>NZ_CM142710.1:5137500-5836262 GCF_054897945.1 Pseudomonas sp. LB3P31 | reverse complement strand
GCAATGTTGCCGGTGGCCTCGAAGAATTCGAGAAACCGCCGGGACAGATTGCCTACGTCGCTGATGATCAACAGCGACAGGCTGGTGGACATCACAAACGCGGCAATGTCGATGCGCTGCGTGCGCCACAGGTACAGCGCCAGCAGCAACAACCCCAGCTTGAGCACCACGCCGCAGCCGGTCTGGAACCAGCGGATTTTTTCCATGTACCCCAGCGAGCGATAGGCGGCCGCCACCTCCTTGTCGAGAAAGCTGCCCAGGTAGCTGTGCTCAAAAGCGTGACGGGCAAACAGGCGGATGTTGGCCAGGTTGGACACCGCATCCACGACCTTGCCCGAACTGGTGCTACGCGCCGCCGAGTACTGCTGCGCCAGGGGATGGCTGCGCCGGGCCAGCAGGTAGCACACGGCGATAAACAGCACTGACCAGCCGGCCATGAACAAGGCCAGCAGTGGCGAGGCTGTCCACAGCAGCACGGTCGCCAGGCTCAGGGTTACCAGCAACGGGATCAGGTCGAACAGCAGGATGCTCAGGGTCTGGTTAACTCCCAGCGCCACCTCGGACACCCGATGCGCCAGGGCGCCGGCAAATTCATTGCTGATAAACCGATGCGAGTGCTTTTGCAGATAGGCAAACACCACATGGGTGACCGTCCGCCGCTGCAACGGCAGCACATGAATATGGCACCCTGCGGCAGCCCGGGTGAACAGCACTTCCAGTACCAGCAGCGCCGCGAACAATGTCAGCGGCCACTGCAACACCTCGAACGCGCGCTCGGTGTCCAGACCGTTACTGACGGTGCGCGTGATCTGTCCCAGGCCCCAGGGGATCAGCAGTGTGCAGACCACCGCAGCGATCTGCAGCAGCAGGATTGCCAAGTACCAGCCCTTGAAATTGCCGATAAAAAAGCCCACGAAAGCACCCGGCGTCGCCGGCAAGTGCTGCACGTTGGAATCCGCGGCATACACTGTCGAACCCATTTAAAACAACCCCGAAGTCGGCGGCGGCGTGCCTTTGAGTTGCCAGGCACCCACCGCCGCCG
Organism: Pseudomonas sp. LB3P31; assembly: GCF_054897945.1. NCBI lineage: Bacteria > Pseudomonadati > Pseudomonadota > Gammaproteobacteria > Pseudomonadales > Pseudomonadaceae > Pseudomonas > Pseudomonas sp. LB3P31. The sequence goes on along the minus strand of NZ_CM142710.1, from coordinate 5,835,220 downwards.
CTTTCCAGTGCCGGGGATTATGGTTGGCCACGGTGCGTGCATTGCGCCAGTGCCGGTCAAGGTTGTGCGCGCGGCCCGTGGTGGAAGCACCGCCGACGTCGAATACCAGCTCCGCCGCCTTCAGCGCAGACTCGGCCGCGATGTATTGCGCCTGGGCGACTTCGATGGCGGCCTGGTCCACGGCCTGGGGATCGAGGTCGCTGGCCCAGGCCCGGTCGATGGCTTCGGCTGCGCGCAGCACCACCGCTTCGGCGGTGTAGGCACGGGCCGAGATGTCGCCGACACTCAGTTCGACATACGGATCATCCACCGAGCGCGTGGCCGTGCTGTGCTTGATCGGGCGCGCGTGATCCTTGGCAAATGCCACGGCATCGTTCAACGCATTGCGCGCGATCCCCGCTTGCACCGCAGCCAGGAACACCTGCAGGAACGGCGTGACGATGGTGCGCTTGCCCTCCTCCACGGTGCGCGTACGAATCTCATCCGACTTCACCTGCACATCATGCAAGTGCGTCGTGCCACTGGCCGTCAGGCGCTGGCCCATCGCGTCGAAATCATCCAGCAACTCCAGGCCCTTGCGATCCCGCGGCAGGATGAAAGACACCGGCTGCTCGTTCTCGTCCAGGGCCACGGCGCTGACCCAGTCCGCGTACAGCGAACCGGTACTGTAGTACTTGCTGCCAGTGGCCCGGTAATGTTCGCCGTCGCGCACGATCCGCGCACTGATCGAACCGTTGGCGCCGCCGACTTCCCAACCGGCATTGCCGACCACGGCGCCCTGCAGATAACGTTCGAACCAGCGCTCGCGCTCGCCGTCCGCACCCTCGGCGCAGGACGCCAGCAGGCCCTCGATAAAACCAAAGCCGGGACGCAGCGCTTGCGCCACGTTGGAGTCGGCCGAGGCGATGCGGATCAGCAACGCAATCACGTCTTTTACCGAGCCACCGGCGCCACCAAAGCGGGTCGGGATCCGGGTAGTAAACAGTCCCGCCTTGGCGATCTGAGCCACGGCTTCGTACGGCAGTTGCCGATCACGTTCACGCTGAGCGGCGCCGGCGGCAATCTGTGGCAGCAGCAGGTCCGCCCGGGTATTGAGCTCTTCCACCGAGGCAACCGGGGTCTTGGGTACAGCAGTCAACGTCGTCATGGCAGTTCCTTGTTCAAGGGTCGAACTTAAATGGCAATTTTCCAGAGGCGCGATTCATCGAACAGCCACTCCGGGTTTTCCGGTTCCAGTGGCGGTACGACCAGAGCGATTCCGGCGCCCGGCAGGCGCGGCACCGCGCCGAGCAGGCGCCGGGTGTATTCGTGCTGCGGGCTGTCGAAGAGCGTCTCCACGGAAGCGCTTTCGACGACTTTGCCGTGGCGCATCACCAGCACTTCATCGCTGACGTGGCGGATCACCCCGAGGTCGTGGGAGATGAACAGGTACGCCAGGCCCAACGACGCCTGCAGGTCGGCCAGCAGGTCCAGCACCTGGGCCTGGACCGATACGTCCAGCGCCGAGACCGGCTCGTCGCAGATGATGACTTTAGGGTTACTCGCAATCGCCCGGGCAATGGCCACTCGCTGACGCTGGCCGCCCGACAGCTGCAACGGTCGGCGCGCCGCCAGCTCTTTGGGCAGGCGCACCTGGCTCAGGAGCTCAGCGATCCTTGACGCCTGGTGTTGCTGGGTAATCCCCGCCACGTCCAGCGCATCGGCGAGGATCTGCCCGACGTTCCAGCGCGGGTCGAACGAGCTCAGCGGGTCCTGGTAGATCGCGCTAATATCGCGCCGGTACAGGCGCCGCTGCTTTTCTTCCACCCGCTGCTTGCCGACCCCGGACCAGGGCTGGTCGAGAAACTGCACCTCGCCCGCGTCCGGTTCCAGCAGGCCGAGGACGATGCGCGCCACGGTGGTCTTGCCGGAACCTGATTCACCGACGATCCCCAGGGTGCGCCCGGCGCGCAGTTCAAAGCTGACGCCATCCACCACCTGGCGCGCTTGCTGATCCGGCCCGATGTAGCGCTTGCCCAATTGCGTTGCTCTCAACACCACCGGCGAATCCGTGCCCGGCCGTGGTTGCGCGACAGTGCTATTGCGCTCTGGCGACAGACGCGTGCCCCGTGCATGCTCGGCAGGCACGGCATCAAGCAAAGAGCGGGTATAGGGATGCTGCGGGTTGCGCAGCACCTGGTCCATCGGCCCCTGCTCGACCACTTCGCCATGACGCAGCACCAGCACTTCATCGGCCAGTTGCGCGACCACGGCCAGGTCGTGGCTGATGATCAGCAGCGAATCGCCACGCGCCTTGATCTCCTGCAACACTTGCAGGATCTGCGCCTGCACCGTGGCGTCCAGTGCCGTGGTCGGCTCGTCGGCAATCACCAGCCCGGGACTCAGCGCCAGGGCACTGGCGATCAGTGCGCGCTGGCGCAGGCCGCCGGACAATTGATCGGGCCGCTGCCGGGCGCGCAGGTGCGGTTCCGGCACGCCGACTTTTTCCAGCAGCTCGACCACCCGTTCAGCGCGACTGCGACGATCGCCCCAGTTGTGGGTCTTGAGCACTTCGAGAATTTCCTTGCCCACCGGGCGCAACGGGTCCAGCGACACCAGCGCGTCCTGCAGGACAAAGCCGATGCCCTTGCCGCGCAGGCCGCGCCAGCCGCGTTCGGACAATCCCAGCAGGTCCTGCCCGCCGTAGCTCAAGGTGCGCGCGGTCACCCGAGCACCCGCCCCCGCCAGGCCAATCAGGCTGCGGGCGGTGACGCTCTTGCCCGAGCCGGACTCGCCGACCAGGGCCAGGGTCTTGCCCGGCGCCAGGGTGAACGACAGGTCGCGCACCACCGGCTGGCCGGCGAATTCGATGCACAGGCCTTCGACGATCAGATGTTTATCGCTCATGCGAGACGGCCCTCCAGGCGTTGTTGCAGGTAGCGGCCAGCGACCGTGGTTGAAAGCGTGGTAAGCACGATGAACAGCCCGGGGAAAAACGTCAGCCACCAGGCGTTGGCAATGAAGTCGCGACCCATCGACAGCATCGTCCCCCACTCCGGCGCCGGTGGCCGTGCGCCCAGGCCGAGGAAACTCAAGGCCGACGCCCAGACGATGGCCTGGCCGACGCCCATGGTCAGCGTGACGATCAGCGGCCGCATGGCGTTCGGCAGCAACTGGCGGATGATGATCCGCAGCGGCGGATGCCCCAGCGCCTTGGCCGCCTCGATGTAGCCGGCGTTGCGCACCGCCAGTACCTGGCCGCGCACCATGCGCGCATACCCCGGTGCTCCGCCCAACCCGGTGGCGACGATCAACGGGCCGATGCCGCTGCCGAACACCGCCACGAACAGCAGAGCGAGGATCAGGCTGGGGAACGCGAACAGGATTTCCAGGACCCAGCCGACCCCACGATCCAGATAAGCGCCACCCAACCCGCCGAGCAGGCCGAGGACTATCGCGATGCTCATGGCCAGGGCCGTCGCGGCGAGGCCGATGAACAACGATTGCCGGGTGCCGTAGATCACCCGGGAAAAGATGTCGCGCCCAGACTGATCAGTGCCGAACCAGTGCGCCCAGCCGGGTGGATGAAAGGCATCGTGCGGCACGATCGCCAACGGATCGCTGTGGGCGAACAGTTGCGGCAGTAGTGCTGCGACAATCAGCAATGCCAGAAAGCTCACGGCCAGCACCGGGCCGATGCGCCACTTGTGCGCAGTGCGCTGGACCCGGACCCCGGGCAGCGCTGCTTCGAGGGTCAATTCACTCATGCCGCCTGCTCCTGTTGCCGAGGGTCGACCCACAGGTACAGAAGGTCGACGAGAATGTTCGCCAGCACATAACCGGCGGCGACCACCAGGCTGATGCCGATGGTCAACGGCAGGTCCTGGGCCTGCACTGCCTGGTACAGCTGGCGGCCAAGACCCTTGCGCGAGAAAATCACTTCGATCACTACCGCACCGCTGATCAGGGCACCAATCGCCCAGCCGGACAACGAGATGCCGGGCAGTACTGCGTGACGCAGCGCGTGTTTGAAGCGCACGGCGGTGTCGCTGAGGCCGCGGGTGCGGGCAGTCAGGACGAAGGGTTGCTCCAGGGTCAGTTCCAGGGACTCACGGGTGACCTGGGCGATAAATCCCGCCAGCGGAATCGCCAACGCTATCGACGGCAGCACCAGCGTGCGCCATCCGTCGCTGCCGGCCGGCGGGAACAGCCGCAGGCCAAAGGCGAACACCGCCAGCAGCAGGATCCCCAGCCAGAAGTGCGGCAGCGCCGCCGACAGGGTTTCAGCCAGCGACGCCAGGTTTGAAACCCAGCGCCGGCGGCCCGCCGTCAATACGGTGAGCGCCAGCACCAATACCCACGCCAGCACCAGTGAAGTGATGGTCAGTTCCAGCGTCGGCCAGGACTGCTCGGCGAGCACTCGCGTGACCGGCAGATGCTGGGAGTAGGACACGCCCAGGTCGCCCTGGACCAACCGCCCCAGATACACTGCGTATTGAACCGCCAGGGGCTTGTCCAGACCGTACTCACGTTTGGCCTCGGCAATGGTTTCCGCCGTCGGGTTGCCGCTCGGTCCGCCGAGGATCGCCAGCACCGGATCACCCGGCATCAGGCGCAGGGCAAAAAACGTCAGGGTCGCTACTGCCCACAGCACCAGCACGCCGCCGAGCAGACGCCACAGGGCGCGCCGGCCCAGCCGAGCCAGGCGTTCTCGGCGCGGGTTTGACAACTCATTGGCCAATGATTCGCTCGTCATTTGTTCACCCATGCGTCATAAAGGTAAGTCACCGCCAGCGAAGGCTCCAGGCGCACGCCCTGGGTGGTCTTGTAGATGCCCAGGCGGGAACTCTGCGGGTAGGTGGTCAGTTGCAGGTACTGACTGGAAGCCAGCTGCTGCGCCCGGTAATACAGCGCCCGACGCTGCTCGGCGTCCTGGGTGGTCAAGGCGCCCTGGACCAGCCCTTCGAACACCGGATCGGTGTAGCCGGCGGTGTTCTGGTGATAGCCGCCGACCCCGGCAGGACTGATGAAATCGGCGCCGAAGATGATGCGCAGCACGTCGGCGGTGTTGGTGTTCCAGTAGCCCAGGCGGATGTCGTAGTCCCAGTCGGCCTGGCGCTTGGTACTCTGCACATCGCTCATCTGCTCGACGATCAGTTCGAAGCCTGCCAGGCGTGTGGTGGCCTGCACCTGCTCCCACAGGGTGTATTCAGACGGCGGCGTGCGATTGCCCATGATCACGCGCACCTGCAAGCGCTTGCCGTCGCGGGTGCGGTAGCCTTCGGCATCGCGGCTGGTCCAGCCCGCTTCGTCGAGCAATCGCGCAGCCCTTGCCGGCTGATAATCCTGAGCCTGCTGAAAGTCCGGGCTGTAGAAGCGTGTAGCGGGACTGAGCGGGCCACCGGCTCGCGGGAACTCGTTGAAGTACACGCTCTTCAACGCGCCCTCGACGTCGGCGCTGCGCACAAATGCCTCGCGCACTTTCAGGTCATTGAACGGCGCGCGGGTGATGTTCAGCGTGCCGTTGGTGGGGTTGCCCGGGCGCTGGGCGATGATCAGCGCCAGGTCCGGATTACGCCGGGCGGCTTCATGGGATTCCGGCGGCAGCGCCTCGATGACGTCCACCTCGCCGGCCTGCAACGAAGCAAAACGCACCGACGGCTCCTGGATAAATTTCCAGACGATGCGCTTGAGCCACGCCGGGCCCTGATGTTTGGCCGTGGGCGGTGCCCAGTTGTAATCCGGATTGCGCACCAGCTCGACCTGGCTCTGGCGATCCCAGCGCACCACCTTGAACGGACCGCTGCCCACCGGGCTTTCGCAGTTCTCATCCCGGGGCCGGGTCAGCGCCGTGGGCGACTGGATGCCGAGAAAACCCTGGGCCAGCACTTCGAGGAACGCGGCATAGGGCGTGGCCAGGTGCACCACCGCCGTGTGCTCGTCCAGCACGTCGGTGCTGCGGTATTGGCGAATGTAGCCACCGGCGGTACTGGACTGGGTTTTCGGATTGGCCATGTGATCCAGGTTGACCTTGACCGCCGTGGCGGTGAACGGCGTGCCGTCGGTGAAGCGCACGTCATCGCGCAGGTGGAAGGTGTACGCCAGGCCATCGGCCGAGACCTCCCAGCGCGTGGCCAGCCAGGGCCCGATGCGCCCTTCCTCGTCCATCGACACCAGGGAATCGAGGTATTGCTGCGCGACGAACACCTGCGGCATGTCGCCGCCCACATGGGGATCGAGGCAGGTGGGTTCGCGGTCCGTGGCGTACACCAGCGTGCCACCGCTGACCGGCTGATCGCTGCGGGCAATCGTGGATTCGTCTTGGCCGCAACCGATCAACAGGCTGCACAGCGCGAATATTCCGAGGATTGGTGTGTGCTTGAACAGCGAGCTGGTTCGGCTGCCGTCAGGTCTCAAATAGGGGGCAAGTAATCGCATGGGTCCTGATGCCTATAGTCCGGGAACAGGGCTATTGCACAAGGCATGCCGGGTTTTATCGGCAGTAAACACGGGGGTTGCGGCGGGTATTGGGTTTCTTCAGGAGCTGAGAAAGGTCAATCTGTCCAGCAGGTGTTGATGGGCCAACAGTTGCTGTCAGTTGAATGAGATCCCTGTGGGAGCTGGCTTGCCTGCGAAGACGGTCTGTCAGCCGCCGCTGTATTCCTGGATGCACGCCGACCTGAACTTTAGGAGTGAGCCTGCTCGCGATGCGTCGTGTCAGTCGATATCGATGTTGAATAGATGTCCGCCTTCGCAGGCGAGCCAGCTCCCACAGTTTTGATCTGGGTAACTCTGCGATATCGGGGCGGCTGTCAGCCCGTCATCGCGAGCAGGCTCACTCCTACAGGGGTCGGGCTCAGATCGCCAGTTGCAGATAGAACTCGGCAGGTGCGCGTTCGGCTTGCAGCGTCGGGATCGCATCGATCAGCGCCCGGGTGTAGGCATGGGCCGGGCGGTCGAACACTGCGCGTACCGAGCCGGACTCCACCACCATGCCGTCCTTCATCACCAGCACTCGCTCGCTCACGTGATTGATCACCCCCAGGTCATGGGAGATAAACAGGCAAGCCAGCCCCAAACGCTGCTTGAGGTCGTCGAGCAATTCGAGAATCTGCGCCTGCACCGACACATCCAGCGCCGACACCGGCTCATCGCAAATCAGGATTTGCGGCTGCGACGCCAACGCCCGGGCGATCGCGATGCGCTGGCGTTGACCACCGGAGAGCTCGATCGGCCGGTGCGCCAGCAGGCTGGCATCGAGCCGTACCAGCTCGAGCAATTCCAGGGCCCGGCCGCGCCAGTCCCGGCGTGGCAGACCCGCCACGGCGAGGGCCTCGAACAACACACGCTGCACGGTGTAACGCGGATCGAAAGAGTTCAGCGGGTCCTGGAACACCACCTGCACCGCCCGCCGTGCCTGACGTTTCTGCGTGGCATCCAGTGCCGACCAGCGCTGCCCGCTGATCCACACATCGCCAGCGTCGGCACTCTCCAGCCCGAGAATCAAGCGAGTCAGGGTCGTTTTACCGGAACCCGATTCACCGACGATGCCCAGGGTTTCACCGCGCCGAAGCTGCAACGACACCTGATTCAACACTGTGCGCTTGCGCTGTTCCGGGCCGATGAAGGACTTGGTCAAACCCCGGGCTTCCAGCAACACCTCACCCACGGGCGCAGGCTCCGGCTCGACGGCGCTGAGCAACCTGCGCGCCGGCTGGAAGTGCACCGCCCTGGCCGCGCGCAACAGCGACTGCGTATACGGGTGCTGCGGATCCTGCAGCACCTGCTCCGTGCTGCCTTGTTCCACGATCACCCCATGGCGCATCACCGCCACCCGGTCCGCCAGCCGCGAGACCACCGACAGGTCGTGACTGACCATCAACAACGCATTGTCCACACCACGCAGGCTCTCCAGCAAAGCAATAACCTGCGCCTGCACCGTGGCGTCGAGTGCCGTGGTGGGTTCATCGGCGATGATCAGCCGTGGGTTGCAGGCGATGGCCGAAGCAATCAACGCCCGCTGCCGCAACCCTCCAGACAATTGCCACGGATACTGGCTGGCACGCAGTTCCGGCTCGGGCACGCCGACATCGCGCAGCAGCTCCAGCACGCGCAGGCGCCGCGCTTCAAGGTTTAACGCAGTGTGCAAATGCAACGGCTCTTCAATTTCGGCACCGACCCGACGCAACGGGTCCAGCGCCCCCAGCGCATCCTGCATGACAAAACCGATGCTGGCGCCACGCAAGCGCTGCCAGTCGCGCTCGTCCAGTTGGCGCAGGTCGACACCCTGGAAAGCCAGCTTGGCCGCATGCACCTGCGCCCCCCTGCCGGTAAGCCCGGCGAGGGTGCGTGCGGTCACGCTTTTGCCGGAGCCCGACTCCCCCACCAGCGCCAGGCATTCGCCGCGATGCACCTGCAGGCTGACGCCATGCAGCACCGGTTGGGCCTGGCCGAATCGCACGGTCAAATCGCGGATATCAACCAACGGGCCGAGGGTCTGGATGTTCGCATTCATAGAGGTTTTCCTTCGCTGCGGCGCAACAGTTCGCGGCCAATGGCACTGATGGAGACAACGGTGAGGGTGATGATCAGCGCGGGCCAGGCCACCAGCCATGGCGCGTTGGCCAGGAAGCTGCGACCGATCGCCATCATCCCACCCCATTCGGGCGCGGGTGGTGGCGCACCGAACCCGAGGAAACTCAAGGCGGCACCGGCAGTAATGGTCCCGCCAATGCCGATGGTGGCGAGGATCAGCACCGGTTTGAAAGCATTCGGCAGGATGTGCCGCAGCACCACCGCCAGTTGCGATTGCCCGAGGGTCACCGCTGCTTCAACGTAACCGGCGTTACGCACATTAAGGGTTTGCGCGCGCACCAGCCGCGCATAACGCGGCACCCCGGCAATGCCCACGGCTAGAATCAGGTTGGCCGTGCCCTGGCCGAAAAACGTGATGATGACCAGCGCCAGCAGCAAGTCCGGAAATGCCAGCAACACATCGATACCGCGCATCAACGCCGCGTCCAGCCAGCGCGGTCCCAGGCCCGACAACAATCCCAGCAACGCGCCCCAGGCCAGGCCCAGCGCAGTGGCGGCCAGGCCCATGAACATCGATGAGCGCACCCCGTGAATCAACCGGCTCAGCACATCCCGGCCATTCTCGTCAGTGCCCAGCCAATGCGCGTTGCCGGGTGGCTGGAACGCCAGGCGCGCCGAGGCATCCAGCGGGTCGTACGGCGCCAGCACCCCCGGCATCGCCGCAGCCAGAAGCAACAGCAACACGAACAGCCCGGCCAGCCACAAACCTGGGCGCACCTGGCCACGCCTGGCCAGACGCAAAGGGCGATAACCACCCTCACCCGCTGCCGACCCCACGATCACTGGAGCAATGCTCATTCACCTTTCCTTCTGTCGAACCCGTTGATGTTACGGTGCAGGGTTAGGAATGCGCTGGTGGATCGCCTGGACCTGCCCCAAAAGTTCTTCGCTCAAGTTCACGTCCAGCGCGCCCAGGTTGTCGCGTAACTGCGCAAGGCTGGTCTGCCCGGTCAGCGCACTGGCAACGAAGGGCTTGTTGATGACATAGGCCAACGCCAGTTGCGCCGGGCTGAGGTCGTGCTGGCGCGCCAGCTCCACATAGCCGGCAATGGCTTCGTGGGCCGAGGCACTGTCATAGCGATTGAAGGTGCGATACACCGACGACAAGCGTGAACCTTCAGGCCGCGCACCGCCCAGGTACTTGCCGGTCAGCGCACCAAAGGCCAGGGGCGAATACGCCAGCAAGCCCACGCCCTCGCGATGACTGAACTCCGAGAGCCCGCCCTCGTACAGGCGATTGAGCAGGCTGTAGGGGTTCTGCACGCTGACAATCCGCGGCAGCCCCAGGCGCTCGCTCTGCTTGAGAAACTCGGCCACACCCCACGGCGTTTCGTTGGACACGCCAATGTGCCGCACCTTGCCGGCCTTGACCTGCTCGCCCAGCACCGCGAGGGTTTCCTCGATGGCGACGCTCTCGGCATCGTCCTGATAAGGGTATTCGCGCTGGCCGAAAAAGTTGGTTTTGCGGTCCGGCCAGTGCAGCTGATACAGGTCCAGGTAGTCGGTCTGCAGACGTTTGAGACTGCCATCCAGGGCTTCGACGATGTTGTGCCGGTCATGCCGGGTGAGGCCGTCGCGAATATGCGTCTGCCCTGACGGATCACGGGCCGGGCCGGCGATTTTACTGGCCAGGACGATGTCCTTGCGTCGGCCACTGGCGGCCAGCCAGCTGCCGATATAACGCTCGGTGGTGCGCCAGGTTTCGGCCTGGGTCGGCGTCGGGTACATCTCAGCGGTGTCGATGAAATTGATGCCTTCGGCCAAGGCCAGGTCGATCTGCTGATGGGCATCGCTTTCGCTGTTCTGGTGGCCCCAGGTCATGGTGCCCAAACCGAGCACGCTGACTTCGAGATCACTGTTGCCCAATTGGCGGTAACGCATGAGTCATCCTTTTGTTTAATCGAGAAAGATGCCGGGGCTCAGGCCCGCAGCGCGTACTGATTGGTCGGGAACGGCAAGCCAAGGTGCTCGCGCAAGGTGCTGCCGGTGTACTCGTGCCGGAACAGGCCGCGCTTTTGCAGCAGCGGCACCACTTCGTCGACGAAGATCTCGACGCCGGAGGGGAACATGTCCGGCATGATGTTGAAGCCGTCGGCGGCGTGCGCCAGGTACCAGTGCGCCAGGGTGTCGGCGACCTGCTCCGGCGTGCCGACCAGTAACCGGTGCCCCACCAGAATGCGCCGCGACAGCTGGCGAATACTCAGGTTTTCTCGCCGCGCCAGATTCAGCTGCGCCTCGAGAAAACCCTGGGAGCCGCGCTCGAAATCCGCCACCGCACCGATACGCTCCCACGGCAGCGGCGCGTCCGGATCCAACTCACTGGCCGATATGCCAATGCGCCCCGCCACCTGTTCCAGCAGGCCGTGCTCACCGTGCCAGGAATTGAGTTCGTCGAAACGCGCATGGGCCTCGGCTTCGGTACTGCCGATCACCGTCGACAGGCCCGGCATGATTTTCAGGTGCTCGGGATTACGCCCCCAGCCCTGGGCCCGCTCCTTCATTTCCTGATAGAACAACTGCCCGTCTTCGAGGGTGGTCTGGGTGGTAAAAATCGCATCGGCATACCGCGAACCCAGGGCCTTGCCACCCTCGGACGAACCGGCCTGCACCAGCACTGGCCGACCTTGCGGTGAGCGCGGCACATTCAATGGGCCCTTGACGCTGAAGTGCTGGCCGACGAAATCGATGGCGTGGACTTTTGTCGGGTCGGCGAAGCGCCCGCTGCGGGCATCGCCGATAATCGCGTCATCCTCCCAGCTGTCCCATAGCTTGACCGTGACGTCGATGAATTCGTTGGCGCGGGCATAACGATCCACGTGCAACGGAGCGCCGGCCAGACCGAAGTTCTGCGCGGCAGCATCACCGGCGTTGGTCACCACATTCCACGCCGCACGCCCGCCGCTGATGTGGTCCAGCGAGGCAAAACGCCGGGCGATGTTGAACGGGTCGTTGTAGGTGCTGGAGGCGGTGGCAATCACGCCGATGCGCTGGGTCGCCAGCGCCACCGCTGTCAGCAACACCGTGGGTTCCAGGCGTCCCGCTGGCTGGCTGGCGACATCGCCACCCAGCGCCGGACCGTCGGCGAGGAAGATCGCGTCCAGGCAGCCACGCTCGGAGATTCGTGCGATGTTGCGGTAGTACTCAACGTCCAGATACGCCGTGGCGGGCACTTCCGCTGCGCGCCAGGCGCCAGAATGCGCGCCGAAGCCGAGGATGTTCATGCCCAGGCTCATCTGCCCAGCACGGCTGTTGCTCGATAGTTTGCTCATACGGCACTCGCTTCGTCTCGGGCGCCGCCTGCCTGCTGCTCGGCATCGGCGGCCTGCAGTTGGCGCCAGGCGGCATTGGGGCTGATGTTGTTGAGGTAAAAATTGCCCAGCGCGCGCTCGCGCAAAATCGCCGGGTTATGCGAGGCCAGCGTGCGTGCGTTGCGCCAGTGCCGATCAAGGCGCCGCGACTCGCTGGTGGCGGAAGCGCCGCCCACTTCAAACAGCAAAGTGGTCGCTTCCAGCACCTGCTCAAGCACGATCTGCTGCGCCTGGTAAGCGCGAATTTCCGCGTCGGTGTAATGCTGTTCACCGGCGTACCCGCCCTGCTCTGCGTCATGCACGTCCTGCAGCACCTGCGCCACCGCCAACACCTGGGTGCGAGCCGCATAGGCCAGGCTGGACAGCCGGCCGATCACCCGCTGCACCAACGGATCATCCTTGGGGCTGGACTGCCCAGGCACACCAAACGCCCGGGTGCGGCCCTGGACAAACTCCGTGGCGTCACGCAGCACCGCGTTGGCGATGCCGGCCAGCGTGGCTAGGTGGAACAGTTGGTAGAACGCCGTCAGGTACGATTCGGCGCGCAACTCGTCTTTCTTGAAGCGCCGCACGATGTGAGTCGCCGGCACCTTCACCGCATTGAAGCGTGTGGTACCGCTACCGGTCAGGCGCTGGCCAAAACCGTCCCAGTCGTCCTCGACCGTCACGCCCGGAGCGTCCGTCGGCACTGCGACGCTGACAAAATCATCACCGTCGAGTGCCACCGCAGCAATCCAGTTGGCGTACAGGGTGCCAGTGCAGTAGTACTTTTCGCCATCGAGCTGCCAGCCAGCCTGGTCATTGCCCGGCTCCACCGCCGTCAGGGTCACCGAGTTGCGCGTGGTTTCACTGCGCTCGGCCATGGCCGCGCCCCAGAGTTGGCCGTCGACGACCTTGGCAAACCAGTAGTCCTGGGACTCGCGGTCGCGGCTGGACAAACGCCCTTCGACGAAACCGAAATGCGCACGCACGATCTGCGGCAGGTTCGAGTCGGCCTCACCCAAGTCAATCAACAGCCGAAACAGCTGCGGCAGGCTGGCCCCCAGGCCGCGCTGCGCCACCGGCACGCGCAACGTACCGAAGCCCGCATCGCGCAGCCAGCCCACGGCCTGATGCGCCAGTTCGCGTTGCTGCTCGCGGGCCAAGGCAGTCTCGGCAATGCGCGCAAACACGTGGGCGAAACGCTGGCCGAGAAGTTCGTCGGTCACGTCAGGTGAAATCGAGGCATTCATGGTTTTTCCTTTTTCATAGGTACTCACGCTTGATCCGCCCGAGGGTCGATCCAGCGGTTGATCAAATCGACGGCGAGGTTCACCACCACGTACACCGCAGCGGCGAGCAGGGTCACCCCCAGCACCATGGGCACATCCTTGTTGCTGGTGGCGTCGAGCATCAGGCGGCCGATGCCCTGGCGCGCGAACAGCAACTCGATCACCACCGCACCACCGAGCAGGCTGGCAAAAATAAACCCGGCCAGGGTCACCAACGGCACCAGCGCGTGGCGCAAGGCATGCCGCAGGCGCACGGCGGTCTCGGACAAGCCCCGAGCCCGGGCCATCGCAATAAAGGGTTGTTCGAGGGTGTCTTCCAGGGACTGGCGCAACAGCTGGGTGAGCACCGCCGCCACCGGCAACGCCAGCGCCACCGACGGCAGGATCAACGAGCGCCAGCCCACCGAACCGGACGGCGGCAACCAGTGCCAATGGAAGGAGAACACCAGCAACAGCAGGATGCCGATCACGAATGAAGGCGCAGAGGAAATCACCAGCTCGCTGCCCGACGCCAACGAGCGCACCCAGGGCGAGCGATTGGCGGTGAAGATCGCGCAGACCAGCGCCAGCAGCACCGCCAGCACCGCAGCGCTGACGGACAGTTGCAGGGTCGCGCCGATCTGCTCGGCGATCGCCTGGGCCACCGGAATGCGCAGACGATACGACTCGCCGAGGTCGGCATGGGCCAGGCGCAGCAGGTAATCGCCGTACTGCACGATCAACGGCTGATCCAGCCCGTACTCGGCGCGCACCCTGGCCAGCAACTCTGGCGTGGGCAAGGCATCCGGCCCGCCGAGGATCGCCAGCGCAGTGTCACCGCCACTGAAATTCACCGCCAGGAAAGTCAGGGTGGCTGCGCCCCACAGCACGCCAATGCCGGCCAGCAGGCGCCAGGCGACACGCTTGAGCAGGCTCATGGATGCCCCCGATCCAGCCAGATGCTGGTGAAAAACGGCACGTTGTGCGAGGTGTCGAAAATCACCCCCTTGACCTGCTGCCCATAGGCAGTCAGTACCTGGCTCTCCACCGATGGCACCGCCGGCACCATGTCCACCAGCCGCTGCTGCGCCTGGCGATACAGCGCCTGCAACTCCAAAGGGTCCCGGGAGCGCCGCGCCGCACTGAGCACACGATCCAGTTCGGCATCGCGAAAGCGTCCGGCATTCTGGCCAATCAGTTTGGCGCTGCTGATCGACTGGCTGTGATACAGCACGAACAATCCGTCAGGCGTATTGGTGTGCCAGTAACCGGAGGCGATGGCCTGGAATTTCCCGGCGTAACGCTTCTCCGTCACCCGGGTCAGCGGGAGCATTTCAATCGGCATGTCGAAGCCGACTTTTTTCAGATCCGCCTGGATCGCCACCGACACACTCGCCGGAAAGGCCGGGTTGTCGTAGGTCAATAAGGTTGCGCGCAGGCGCTCACCGTTCTTGCTGCGATAACCCTGGGCATCGCGAGCGGTCCAGCCCGCTTCGTCCAGCAAGGCGTTGGCGGCAGCGACGTCATAGGCCAGGACGTCGTTCTCGGGTTGATAAAAGCGCGTGTTGGCAGCGAGCAAATCGGCCTTGCTCAGGAACTCGCCGAACCCGGAAATCCAAGCCAGCCCTTCGCGATCAATCGCCTTGGCCACCGCACGTCGAACCAGCACGTCATCGAACGGCGCCTGCTCCACATTGAAGGTCATGCTGCGACTCGGATTGCCTTTACGAATCCGGCTGCGCATCACCAGCCCGGGGTTGGCACGAATCGCCGCCGCATTCTGCGCCGGCGCGTCCAGGGCAAAGTCCGATTGCCCGGACTCCAAGGAAGTGAAGCGGATCATCGCCTCCGGCACGTAACTCAGCTCAATGCGATCCAGATATGCCTCGCCCACATGCCGGGTGACCGCCGGCGCCCAGTGATAACCGGGGCGCCGGACAAACACAGCACCCTGATCCCGGGAGTAGCTTTGCAGCAGGAACGGACCGCTGCCTACGGGATGCTCGGCGATAGTCTTTGGCGCTTCGCGAATCTGCTTCGGCGAAATCATCCCCAGCCAGGACTGCGCCAGCACGTCGAGGAAGGGTGTGTAGGGTTCACGCAGACGGGCTTCGAAGGTGAATTCATCGACCACCTTGCCGTCCAGATAAGGCGCGATATACGCCGCCGCCAAAGGCGACTTGGTCGCTGGATCGCGCATGTGTTCGAGGTTGGTTTGCAGCGCCGCCGCGTTGAATTTTTCACCGTCGCTGAACGTCACGTCGTCGCGAAGATGGAAGGTGTAAGTCTTGCCGTCTTCAGAAATCTCCCAGGAGCGCGCCAGCCACGGGCTGATATTGCCCTCCTCGTCCTGATACACCAGGCAGTCATAAAGAATCCGCCCCAGCCACTGGATGTTGCCGTTGGATAACGCGTGGATGTCGAAACTGCCGGCGTCGGAGGCTGCCGAGACTTTGAGGGTGCCGCCGGCGCGACCAGGGGAAGGCTCGTGGAAGTCTGAAGCCGCATACGAAACCACACCATTGCTCACAGTACCGTCAGCCCGCGGCGCGCCGGGCTGGGGGGACGAAGCAGGTGAGCAGGCGGTTAGCGCGATATACAACGCGACAGTGCCCGGGAGTTTGAAGACCGTTCTCAATGACGCTTCCTTGGGTGGTTACTTTCTTGAGAGGGGTGTATGCACCGAGCATGCCAAAGGATGTAAAAAAGTGATCAGCACTTCAAGTAGTTAGCGTTCGCGCACCACACCGACCGGTTATTACGGGGCTGCAGCTAGTTCCAATCGCCCAGACATCTTAATTATCCAGAGCCCCTATACGACAAACACTTATATCGATATTCACTTATATTCAAATGACTTGTTGTTTAATTCGCAATCTGTTCAACCACTGTTGCACCACAAACACCAAGACCGCCCCTACAATGTCTGTGGTGGGTCAAATGATTCCGGCACGCCGCCAATTCCTGTGGGAGCGGGCTTGCCCGCGAAGGCATAGTGTCAGGCAGTAAAAATGGTGACTGGTAGTACGCCTTCGCGGGCAAGCCCGCTCCCACAGGGATAGTGTCAACCGGAAGTATGTGCACGACCAGACAAGCGCAGTGCGCCGGCTTGACGCCTTGGTCGGCCCGAAGGCCGCCACGGCCCGGTTTGTGATCGCGGACGCCCCGTTAACCACGCTGGCCGAACGCAGGCATTGCGTAGCGGGTAAACCGGCAAGGATGCCGGTTTAGCTGCGTTGGGCCATGGATGGCCCGTCGCAGCGGCCCGCGGAGCAATGCCGGAGTGAGGGCACACCGAGCCTGGGCGAGGTGCCAAGTGGTGGGGCAAAAAGCGCTTGGTTACTTGGCGCTCTTCCAAGTGACCCGCTGTAAAAGCGGAACCAATAGAAGCCATTACCGCAGCAACGGATATGTACACAGCAAGATCAAAAGATCGCAGCCTCGTTTCTCTCGGCAGCTCCTACAGTTCCATCAGCCCCTACAGTTCCAACTGTTGCCCCACAAACACCATTCCAAATAAAAGAACACCCAACATTACCCACCCCCAATAAAATACCCACCCACAACAACTAAAAGCGCACTGGCACAATAACTGCTTAGAGCAAACCAAGCATGACTATACGAATAGAAAGCCCAGACAAATCTATCTATTCATTGGGGAACAAACTTGATGCATTCAGTATTCCGGGGAGAGCTACACAAATTACCGCAAGCCATCCGCCAGGCCACCTGGTTGACAACAGTAGGACTCAGCTCCGCCCTGTTGCTCTCAGGCATCGCCAACGCAGATGAAAAACCCACCGCCAACTCAACCGAGCCACAACTGCAAACCGTCACCGTCAACGGCCAGCAAGCCACACCCGCCGAAGCCGCCAAAATCCAGCTCAACCAGATACCCGGCGGCACCAGCATCGTTGACAGCGAACAAGTGTCCAAAGGCCGCACAGCCACCCTGCAAGACACCCTCGCCTACCAGCCCGGCGTATTCGTGCAATCCACCGGCGGCAACGACGCGGCGAAAATCTCCATCCGCGGCTCAGGCGCCAACACCTCGCCCGGCTACTTCCGCGAAGGCATCAAATTCCTTTTCAACGGCCTGCCCATCACCGGCCCCGGCGGCACGCCCTACGAATTCCTCAACGGCTCCGGCGTCAACTACACCGAAATCCTTCGCGGTGCCAACGCCTTCCAGTACGGCGCGCTGAGCCTCGGCGGCGCGATCAACTTCGTCAACCAGACCGGCTACACCGCCCCCGGCCTGCGCCTGCGGGCAGAGACCGGCAGCTATGGCTACAACAAACAGAGCGCCAGCTTCGGTGGAGTCGAGGGCGACTTCGACTACTACATCAACGCTGATAACTACCGCAGCGACGGCTTCCGCGACTACAGCCTGTCAAAGAGCCAGGGCGTGGTCGCCAACTTCGGCTACAAATTCAGCCCCAAACTCGAAACCCAGCTGATGCTGCGCTACCGCGACGAGTACCACAACGACCCAAGCGCCACCACCCTCGACCAGGTCAAGCACCACAGCGACCGCGCCAGCGCCACCGCAGCCTCCAGCGGCGCCGGCAGCCGTCGCCCGGGCAGTGTCTGGGCCGGCAGCAAGACCACCTACACCTTCGATGACGACGCCACCCTGTCCGTGGGTTTCGCCTACTACGAGTACGCCCACAACAACAGCCCCAACAGCCCGAGCAACCCCAGCTTCTGGGACTGGCACGACCTCAGCGCCGTGATCAACTACGACCGCACGGACCAGTGGTTCGGCCACGAAAGCCACTCCAGCGTCGCCTTCACCTCTACCGAACACCTCAAGGGCGAAGTCGACTCCGCCTTCGCCAACAAACAAACACGCAAGCTGGTGGACTACGGATCATCCTTCGATCACGTGTTCTCCCTGGGCAACGACCTGGAGCTGGTCGACGACCTGTGGCTGACCACCGGGGTGTCCGCGATCAACGTGCGCCGCCACGCCAACATCAAGGAATCCCTGGTGGCCAACACCACCGCCTTCCCCACCGACGTGACCTACGACAACTGGAGCCTCGCGCCGCGGATTGGCGTGCGCTACCAGTTCAATCCGAACCTGCAAGTGTTCGCCAACGTCAGTCGCTCGGTCGACCCACCGGCGTCCTGGGAATACTCCGGTTCCGGCCCGACCGCGCCGTATGTGCGCCCGCTGGTGGAACAGAAAGCCAACACCGTGGAAGTCGGCATCAAGGGTTCCGCGGGCATCTTCGACGGCAGCCTGGCGCTGTATCGCTCGTGGGTGAAGGATGAGTTGCTCAACGTCCAGTTGATCGGCGCCACCCCGACCGCCGCCGCCGTCACTGGCGCGTTTAACGCCACACCGACGATTCACCAGGGCGTTGAAGCCGGGTTAAACACTCGCCTGTGGGAAAACGCCAGTGGCGAGCAGGTCTCGCTGCGTCAGGTGTACACCTACAACGATTTCTACTACCGTCATGATCCGACCTTCGGCGACAACCAGCTGCCAGGCATCCCCAAGCATGTGTATCAGGGCGAAGTGCAGTACGAGCATCCGACCGGCTTCTACACCGGGGTCAACGTGCAGTCCGCCTCGCGCACGGCGGTCGATTACGCCAACAGTTTCTACGCGCCCTCCTACACCATCTTCGGTGCAAACGTCGGCTTCGAAACGCCGAACAAGGACTGGAAGGTCTCGCTGGACTTAAAAAATCTGGCAAACAAAAAGTACGTCACAGCGGTACAGCCACTGTATGACGCCAAGGGCCAGGATGCCGCTGCGCTGTATCCGGGCGACGGTATCGGCGCCTACGTGGCGGTGGAAATGCGCTACTGACAGCAGCGCCGGGGGCTTGGATCCAATATGCCCTCCTCTGCTCGGGAACCTGCTACCCTCAGGGCACGGAAGATCTGGACAGAGGAGGACGTATGGGCAACTCACCCAAGCACGGCTGGACCTGGGCCTACCAGAAACTGCGCGGGCTGCACTGCTCGCGACTCACCGCGTTGTATCGGGCCACCCTGTACGCCGTGCGCGGCGATACCGGAACGCTGACCAGTGACGATAACTGGCAGAAGATTCGTTTGCGTCGTTAAACACGATCGCCGCTATACACCACACCTACCGTTCATCCGCTGGCCAGCACCTATGGCCGGCGCACCCTTCCAATGCTGTGTTAACCACTCGCAAGGAAGATTCAACATGATGAACAGAAAATTTGCGGTGCTCACGCTTGCAGGGGTCATGTCTGCCTTCTCGCTCAACGCGTTCGCGGCAGGCGAATCCAGTTCCACCACTGGAACCAAATCGGCGGATGGCACCAGCCAGACCAGCGATCCGGCGACCAAACCCACCAACGCCAACCCGGATGCCGGCTCCCTGCCTGCAGGCGCAGATGGCGGCACCACCGACAACGGCCCGGCGCCTGCCGGTTCCAAAGCTGGCGGTGCCGACAAGGCCGGTAGCGGGAGCAGCAGCAGCAGCGGTGGCAGCGGCGGTAGTTGATTTGCCGGACGCAAATGCCTGCTGCACAAACAACTGTAGGAGCGAGCCTGCTCGCGATGAACCCAACAACAACGCGTACTTCCGGAATGCACGCGCCATCGTTGAAGTCCATCGCTAGCAGGCTAGCTCCTACAGGTGTTGCACAGCATTCAAGGGTTCAACCGATCAACAACACTTCGGCCCAGCCTTACTCCCATACCGAGCTTCCTGCCGCTCCCGAAAGAACATCTCATAATCCATCATCGGCTTATCCGGGTGCTTCGTCTGCATATGCTCAACATAGTTGTCATAGTCAGGCATCCCCACCATCAACCGCGCAGCCTGCCCCAGATACTTGCCCAGCCGACTCAAGTCATTAAACATGTGGCAATCCTCACTCAGGCCTCTGGCAGCGCCTGATACGGTGCTTCCTTGTCCGTACGCTCCTTGCTACCCCAGGCGGCAATCCCGACTTTCAGGGCAAAGAACAGGATGCTGAACACCACCAGCAGGAACAGCGCAGTCAGCGTCGCGTTGGTGTACGCGTTGTAAATCACATGCTGCATCTGCGTGATGTCCTTGGCCGGCGCCAGAATCTGCCCGTTGGCCAACGCATCGCTGTACTTCTTCGCCAGCGCAAGGAAGCCGATTGCCGGGTTGGCATCAAACAGCTTGATAAAGCCGGCAGTCGTGGTGCAGATCAGCAGCCATACCGCAGGCAGCATGGTCACCCACACATAACGCTGGCGCTTCATCTTGATCAACACCACCGTCGCCAGCATCAGCGCGATACCCGCGAGCATCTGGTTGGAGATACCAAACAGCGGCCACAGGGTATTGATCCCACCCAGCGGATCAATCACGCCCTGATACAGCAGATACCCCCACATCGCCACGCACCCGGCGGTGGCAATCAGGTTAGCGGTCCAGGATTCAGTGCGTTTAAGCGCCGGCACAAACGAGCCAAGCAAATCCTGCAGCATGAATCGTCCGGCACGGGTACCGGCATCCACCGCCGTCAGAATAAACAGCGCTTCAAACAGAATTGCAAAGTGGTACCAGAACGCCATGGTGTTCTCACCTGGCAGCAGTTGGTGCAGGATCTGCGCGATCCCCACCGCCAAGGTCGGCGCACCACCGGCGCGCGCCAGGATAGTGGTCTCGCCGATATCCCGGGCCACGGCTTCCAGCGCGTCCGGCGTGATCGCAAAGCCCCAGCTGCTGACTGTCTGCGCAACCGTCACCGCATCCGAACCAACGATCGCCGCCGGGCTGTTCATCGCGAAGTACACACCCGGCTCGATCACCGAAGCGGCAACCATCGCCATGATCGCCACGAAAGATTCCATCAACATGCCGCCGTAACCGATGTAACGGGCATGCCCCTCGCTGGCCAGCAGCTTCGGCGTAGTGCCGGAAGCAATCAGCGCATGGAAACCCGAGACCGCGCCACAGGCGATGGTGATAAACAGGAACGGAAACAGACCGCCTTTCCACACCGGGCCAGTGCCGTCGATGAACTGGGTCAGGGCGGGCATTTTCAGATCTGGCATGGTCACCAGGATGCCGATCGCCAGGGCCACGATGGTGCCGATTTTCAGGAAGGTCGACAGATAGTCGCGAGGTGCCAGGATCAGCCACACCGGCAGTACCGCAGCCACGAAACCGTAGCCGATCAGCATCCAGGTGATCTGAATCCCGGTGAAGGTGAACGCCTTGGCCCACACCGGATCAGCAGCAATCTGCCCACCCAGCCAGATCGATCCCAACAGCAGCAACACGCCCACCACCGAGATCTCGCCAATGCGGCCCGGGCGGATATAGCGCATGTAGACGCCCATGAACATCGCGATCGGCACGGTCGCCATCACCGTGAACATGCCCCACGGGCTCTCGGCCAGGGCCTTCACCACGATCAGCGCCAGCACCGCGAGGATGATGATCATGATCAGGAAGCAGCCGAATAACGCGATGGTCCCAGGGATGCGGCCCATCTCTTCACGGACCATGTCGCCCAGGGAGCGACCGTTGCGGCGGGTGGACAGGAACAGGACCATGAAGTCCTGCACCGCACCGGCCAGCACCACGCCGGCGATCAGCCACAGCGTGCCGGGCAGATAGCCCATCTGCGCCGCCAACACCGGACCGACTAAAGGCCCCGCGCCGGCGATGGCCGCGAAGTGGTGTCCGAAGAGTACGTGTTTGTTGGTCGGCACAAAGTCCAGACCATCGTTGTTGAGCACGGCGGGCGTGGCTCGGTTGGGGTCCAGCTGCATCACCTTGTTGGCGATAAACAGGCTGTAGTAACGATAAGCGACGAGATAGATAGCGACTGCTGCGACTACGATCCACAGGGCGTTGATGGCTTCGCCGCGGCGCAGGGCCACGACACTCAGCGCGAACGCTCCCAGGACAGCCACGGCAAACCAGGCGAGGTGTTTAGCCAGACGGGGCATTGTGCGTCTCCTGCCGACAGCTCGTGGCCGCGGCGGTAATTTTTATAATTGTGTCCGCTGTGCGGAGCCGGCCCAATATCCGCGCATGCCGTCCACAAATAAATCCGCAGAACTACGTACGCAACGCCTACGTAGTTCTACGTAGACACCCAAATCTGCCCCCCGCCCCCTGTAGGAGTGAGCCTGCTCGCGATAGCAATCTCCCTTTCAACATCAATGCCAGCTGAACCACCGCCATCGCGAGCAGGCTCACTCCTACAGGGGCAGCATTTCAATTCACGAAATTCACCAGCTGCGAATACTTGTAGGAGTGAGCCTGCTCGCGATAGCAATCTCCCATCCAACATCAATGCCAGCTGAACCACCGCCATCGCGAGCAGGCTCACTCCTACAGGGGCAGCATTTCAATTCACGAAATTCACCAGCTGCGAATACTTGTAGGAGTGAGCCTGCTCGCGATAGCAATCTCCCATCCAACATCAATGCCAGCTGAACCACCGCCATCGCGAGCAGGCTCACTCCTACAGGGGCTCGCATTTCATATCGCAACCATCTCAACCACAGGTCACCCCACCCAGCACCACTACAGAACCCACGTATCTTTGGCATATGATGCCCGCCCCATCCCCCAGGCCCGACCAGGAGCACCGATGCAGCTCAAACACAAAATCGTTGCCCTCGGGATTCTGCCCCTGGTCCTGGCAATCGCCGTCATCTGCGCCCTGGTGATCTCCCTCAACCGCCAACTCGGCGACCAACAGGCGCAGCTCATCGAAGACAGCATCCTCGCCAGCAAACGCGCCGAACTGAAAAACTACGTCGAAATGGCGCAAAGCCTCATCGCCCCCCTCTACGACGACGGCCACGGCGACGCCCAAGCGCAACGCCAAGTGCTGGAAGAACTGCGCAAACTCAGCTTCGGCATCAACGGCTACTTCTTCGTCTACGACCGCGAAGGCCGCAGCCTGATGCACGCACGCCAGTCCGAACTGGTCGGCAAATACCTCTGGGACATGCAAGACCCCCACGGCCTGCCGGTCATCCAGGCCCTGCTGAAAAGTGCCGAATCCGGCGAAGGCTTCCAGCGCTACGCCTGGAACAAACCCTCGACCGGCCAGGTTACCGACAAGCTCGCCTACGTCGTCATGCTCGACCGCTGGGGCTGGATGCTCGGCACCGGCATCTACCTGGAAGACGTCGAACGCGCCACCCAGCAAGCCCGTGACGAAGTCGCCCAAGGCATCCGCACAACCATGCTCGCCATCGCCGCCGTCGCCCTCGTCGCCGTGCTCTTCGTCTTCGCCAGCGGCATGACCCTCAACGTCAGCGAACACCGCCTGGCCGACAAAAAACTCCAGCGCCTGACCCAACGCATCGTCAGCCTGCAAGAAGAAGAACGCTCCCGGGTCTCCCGCGAACTGCACGACGGCATCAGCCAGGTGCTGGTGTCGATCAAATTCCAGTTCGAACTGGCCAGCCTGGTTCTGGAAAACGGCCAGGACCGCGGCCTGGGCATCCTGCGCGAAGCCACCGAACGCCTGGGCGAAGCCATCGGCGAAGTCCGCAGCCTGTCCCACGACCTGCGCTCATCCCTGCTCGACACCCTCGGCCTGCCCGCCGCGATCGGCCAGCTCGCCGCCGAATTCGAACAACGCAGCGGCCTCAAAGTGACCTACAACGACAACCAATTCGCCTGCGACCTGGTCGACGGCGCCGCCGTCGCGCTGTTTCGCATCGTCCAGGAAGGCCTGACCAACATCGAACGCCACGCCCAGGCCAGCAACGTCGCCATCACCCTGCACGGCTCCAGCCAAGGCGTACGCCTCATCGTGGTCGACGACGGCATCGGCTTCAACGTCGCCCAGGTCGAACGTCGCCAAGCCGGCATAGGGCTGCGTAATATCCGCGAACGAGTCGAACACTTCGGCGGCCAGTTCACCCTGACATCGACACCGGGCCGCAGCGAACTCGACGTACTGCTGCCGATGCAACCCAACGGCGCCACCCGCTGACCGTCCACCACCACAAGAGTGATAGCCGCGATGAACCTGCCCTCCCCGATCCGCGTCGCCCTGGTCGACGACCACTCCCTGGTCCGCGATGGCATCAAGGCCCTGCTGTCCGTCATGGAAACGCTGGAAGTCGTCGGAGAAGCCGAAAACGGCGCAGAAGCCATCGACATGATCGGCCGCTGCCAACCCGACCTGGTACTGGTCGACATCGGCCTCAAAGACATGAACGGCCTGGAACTCACCCGGCTGCTGCGCAACCGCTACCCGACACTTAAAGTGCTGGTGCTGAGCATGTACGACAACCACGAATACGTCAGCGAATCCGTACGCGCCGGCGCCAGCGGCTACGTCCTGAAAAACTCACCGTCCCGGGAAATCATCGCCGCCATCGACGCCATCGCCAACGGCGGCTCCTTCTACAGCGCCGAAATCGCCCAACGCCTGATCGCCGACAAAAGCACCGACAACGAACTGACTCCCCGGGAAAGCCAGGTGCTGTGCAAAATGGCTCAAGGGCTGAACAACAAGGAAATGGCTCGGGAACTGGATATCAGCGTGAGGACTGTGGAGACGCATCGGCTGAGTATTCGTAGGAAGCTGAATATTGATAAGCCGGCGGCGTTGGTGAAGTATGCGATTGATCATGGGATTATTTCGCGGTAGGCACATCCATTTCGGTAAACATGAAGGACATGCAACCCTGAATAATATCGGCATGAAACTCATCGCACCCATGGATGGTTTTTGGGCGGTTAACATCGGCAACAGTGGGTCTCGCAGCTACCGAGTCACCCTTATACAAAATCAACAACTATCTGATATATATTTCGAATCCTGCATTCTGAATATGGTGCCCATTCAATACACCAACTACTCTATCAGACACAACTAATCTATGATCATTTGCGACGCCAAAATCAGACACCCCCGCTTTGCCATCGACCTTGAGCCAATAAAACAACGGCAGAATCGTCGAGGGCTCCATTTCCTCAAAGCTGACTGACTTTGAAACTATTACAGAATCCAAAGAGAACCCAGTAAATCTTAAGGCAATGATGCGTCTAGCCAACCGTTCTGTTAAGATAAAACATGGAAATGTTTCCAGCAACTCATCCCCCAACCAACCTTCAAATCGATATTCCAGATTTTTTACTACAGGGGGATGGATTGAAGCGTCCATGATTGTGTCCTTACCAAATCCACCAGCAATTTCTGGCTCAATATAGTAAAACATCAAAGCTCCATTATTCTTAAATCGACAGACTGGACTCGCTAACTCATATTATAAATCTGTCATTGGGTCTAAACACAGATCAATTTCTATCACCAACCAAGTCAACTACATACTCCAACAGCCCCTCAAACGCAGCAAACTCCTCAATGACGACATCAAATGCCTGCCTATCTCTAACCTGATAAACGTTGTTTTTTAAAGCATATACATACTCATCCTGATCACTCTCCCCTAAAACCAAAAAAGCACTCATAAAATCCACATCGCGAGCAATTAAATTCTGTTCAATTAAAGCGGGAGATCGACCATCACTATCAGAGTACTTATGCGCCCGACTTGAATACATGAATACACCGCCCGAAACCAGCCCATCATACGACCGTAAAAACTCAAGATACTCCTCAGGAATATCAAGACAAAGCGACTCGGCGGCCATTGAAATTAGCGAACTGATATCTTCATCTCGCGCGGGTCCGCCGAGGAACATATCTGCTTCGTCTAGTAATTGTCGAAGCGCCTTAATTTTTTGTTCAGTCCTGTAAGTTATCATTTAGTACTATTGTTCCTGATTGGTGGACTTTTGCATATTCAGGCTCTTCATCGCGACCAGCAGGTGGTTGGTAACTGGCGGTAATCGACGGTCTGGACGGCCATCTTCGGATTGCGAAGGACATAGCAGTCTCATCTTTCCTGTTCAGGATAAGAATAAATTCGCTTTTTGCAGGAGATAAAACCTCTACAATCTCACCCTTATAGTTCTCTAACTCCCTGAATTCATAGAATAAGTGCAACGCTTGAAACGAGAGTCAGAGAGCCAGCCACCGGTAGAATCCAGGCTCTCACACCAAAGGATTCAAGCGCAGATGACCACGCCTTACCGGCAGCTGACTCAGGGCCAACGTTACCAGATTGAGGCGGGGCTGAGGGCCAAAGAAAGCCAAGCCAGCATCGCTAAACAGGTGGGTGTGCATCCTTCGACGATCAGCCGTGAGGTTCGCCGTAACAGCCCTAAAAAGATTTACATGGCGGTTTGTGCGACCCATGAAAGTGATGCCCGGCGAGCCGGAGCGCGTAAGTTTTGCAAGCCGCTTACCTGGCTGAACCATCACCTGGCGATATGGCTCAAGCATGGGATGAGCCCGGAACAGATTGCTCATCGGTTGAAGCAAGAGAGGCCGGATCAGACGGTCAGTCACGAGTGGATTTATCGGTTTATTGTCAGCGACCAACGAGGTGGCGGCGAGCTTTATACGTATCTTCGCCACCGTCGAAAGCGCTACCGTAAACGCTATGGAAGCCACGACCGGCGGGGGCTGTTACGAAATCGAGTGTCGATCACCGAGCGCCCTGAGAAGGTCGAAACCCGAGAGCGGCTGGGGGATTGGGAAGGCGACACGGTGCATGGTGTGGGCGGTAATCTGGTCACCTTGGTTGAGCGTAAAAGCGGCTATCTGAGCGCTTACCCGGTCAAGCGCCGAACTCGCCGTCAAGTCTCCCGGGCGATCAACTTACAGTTTAAAGGGCATGTGGTGCACACACTGACGTTGGACAACGGCAAGGAGTTTGCCGGTCATGAGCACATCGCGCGCAAGAGCCGTTGCCAAGTGTATTTTGCCGATCCTTATTCATCCTGCCAGCGCGGCACGAATGAAAATACCAACGGTTTGCTCCGCCAGTATTTTCCCAAGGGTAGCGACTTCAGCAAGCTGACCGTTGCCGCCGTAAATCGGGTGGCTTGGTCATATTCATAGCGAATGAGCTGGCCCTTGGCGTCCCGACGGCTGCTCGGCAGGCCGCGAGCGGTGCGTAGCAGGTGCGTGGTCTGGCCTTTGCCGTCGGTGTGCGTCATCACTTGGCCGAGGGCGTTGTAGGTGAAGGACTCGGCGCTGCCGTCCGGATGCTGGATGCGCAGCACTTCGCCGTCGGGCTTGCGTTCCAGGGTGGTGGTCTGGTTCAACGCGTCGGTGACGGCGACGAGGTGATGGCGCTCGTCGAAGCGGTAGCGGGTGTTTTTGCCCGAGCAGTCCTGGAAGCGCTCGACCTGGGCCAGGGTATTCCACCACAGGTATTTGGATTTTTCCGTGGCGTCGATAATGGTGTGCGGCAGGCCGTCATCGCTATTGAGGTATTCAGTTTTGTGACCCAGCGCATCGACTTCGGCGATGAGGTTGCCCTTGGCATCGTAGCGGGCTTTCCAGGTGCTGCCATCGGGGTAGTCGACCTGGGTGACCAGGGTCGTCAGGTGGTGGTACTGGTATTTGATCTTGCGCCCGAGCGGGTCGGTTTCTTCCAGCAATCGCGCGTACTCGTCGTACTTGAGCTTGACGACATTGCCGTCGGACAATGTGAGCCACCTCGGCCGGTGTGGCCGGTTCGATCCACTCGATATGCGACAAGGACTTTTTCAGCTTATCCAGTAATTGTTGGGCCATGCTTTCGAAATCGGCTCCGGGCTCGACTTAGGAGCGCCCCACCACCACTGAAAACGGGCTTGGTCCGATGGTCTTCATGGTGAATACATAGAAGGTTTGGTCTTTAACAATCCGAATCAAAAAAATCAACTTTCATCTAATACTTCAAGCGCCAATAAAGCTGCCTCCTTAATGTCTTCATTCGCTGAAGCTAACGACAATGAAATTCCTGCGCGTAAAATATTATCCGAAAATGCTGCGGCAGCTTGAGTGGTCCAGTAGCGAACACTATCTGGAATAGTTTCATCTTCCAAAACTGTTTGGATAGCCAATACAACCTCATCGCGTGGACATTTGTAAAAAAAATCTTCGACAACTTGATAAACACCCCAACCATTACCATCACCGAATGACCTTAAGAAAAACGGAATCGCTTTAATATCAGGGCGCTCAATGAAATACTTTCTAACATTGTCGTACTGATCGATTATCTCCTGAGTCAACGCAGAGTCTGCTGGCATTGGCTGATGCTTAGACAAAAAATTTATAGCTTCGTTAGCGTTCATGTTATTGCTCCAAAGTCTTCCAAAGTTCTTTGTTTTGTTTAATTAACTCACCGACCTGCCTATTAACTACTTGCCTACTATAGCCAGCGTTTTTTAGGATGCCTCTAACATCGGCTGCATCTCGTGCCAAATATTGCCTTTCCGTGAGCCCTTTCACTAAAGGTTTTTTATATGTCCAAGTCAGCTCGTGCAGATCTTTTCGAAGGTTGATTGTAATTCCTTTTCCATGCGTAGTTGGGCTGACGGCATTCTGAATGACATGGTGAGGAGTATGGGTCGCGTTCAACCCGCCTTTTATATTTCCTCCTCTTACTTGATTATACGTTCCCACGTACAGGTCTTCACCAGCTTTAGCGAGATCGTTTCGTTTACTGATCGATACATTCCCAAGATTCGACCCCAACCCCTGAACCTTAACCTCATACCGCGCATCAAACCACTTCCCGCCCTTCGCCCCCAGCCCGCCCCCAAGCAAGGCGCCGCCAAATGCCATCAATTTTTGGCCATCAGAGCCTTCACCAAACAGCTTGGTGCAGGTGGCCGCTGCCGTAGTACAGGTGGTTCAGGTGCTGGCCGGTAGGCAGGGTCAGCGTGGTCAGGTTACTCAGTGGATCGTAGTCGTAGGACAGAGCGCCTTGGGGCGTGGTTTCCTTGATCAGGCGACCCAGCAAGTCGTAGGAAAAATCGAGTTTCTCTGCGCTGACGCCGAGTTTTTTGCCAGTGGCGGTGGGCAGGCGCTCGATGGTGAGCAAGCGGTCTGCGTCGTCGTAGGTGTAGTCCTGACGTGCGTCCTCGTTGAGCTTGGCCAGCAGGCGGCCGATGGCATCACGCTCGAATTCGGTACTGCGCTGCGGGCGTTCGGCACGTTCGCCGTAGCCGATTTCATTCACCCGCGTCAGGTGCCCGCCCAGGTTGTAGCTGAACTGGCGAGTCAGGTTGTCGATGCGTTTTTCTTCGACCAGACGATCGGAGTTGTCATAGGCAAACTGGTAAGCGGCATTGTTTTCGTTGACGAGCGCGGTCAGGCGGAGGGCCTGGTCGTATTCGTAGCGGATGCGCTGGCCCTTGGCGTCCCGACGGCTGCTCGGCAGGCCGCGAGCGGTGCGCAGCAGGTGCGTGGTCTGGCCTTTGCCGTCGGTGTGCGTCATTACTTGGCCGAGGGCGTTGTAGGTGAAGGACTCGGCGCTGCCGTCCGGATGCTGGATGCGCAGCACTTCGCCGTCGGGCTTGCGCTCAAGGGTTGTCGTCTGATTCAGCGCATCCGTAACGGCGAGCAAATGCTGCCGCTCGTCATAGCGGTAATACGTACTCTTGCCCGAACAGTCCTGGAAGCGCTCGACCTGGGCCAGGGTGTTCCACCACAGGTATTTGGATTTTTCCGTGGCGTCGATAATGGTGTGCGGCAGTCCGTCATCGCTATTGAGGTATTCAGTTTTGTGGCCCAGCGCATCGACTTCGGCGATGAGGTTGCCCTTGGCATCGTAGCGGGCTTTCCAGGTGCTGCCGTCGGGGTAGTCGACCTGGGTCACCAGGGTCGTCAGGTGGTGGTATTGGTATTTGACCTTGCGCCCGAGCGGGTCGGTTTCTTCCAGCAGTCGGGCGTACTCGTCGTACTTGAGCTTGACGACATTGCCGTCAGGCAGTGTAAGACCGGTCATGTTGCCGGTGTCGTCGATCTGGATGACGTAGTGCTCGCCACCGAAATCACGGCTGGAGGTGACGCGGTGATCGCTGTTGTAGTGGATCTCGGCTTCGCGCCCGAGCACGTCGGTGATCCAGGTGGTGCGGGCATCTATGTCGTAGCGAACATGGAAGTGCTCGCCATCGCTGGTCCAGTGTTCCACCACGCGGGGCTGGTCGCCGAGGGTCTGCCAGCGGTAGTTGCAGGTCAGGCCCAGTGCGTTGCTGTGGCTGGCCATGACGCCATCGATGTAGCTGAAGCGCCGGACCGAATCGCGGTTGCGATTGATCACTTCGCTGAGCTGGCCGTTATCGTCGTAGCGATACTGCACCAGGGTTTCAACAGACTGGTTGTCAACGATGCGTTTAACGTCGGTCAGGCGACCCAACGGGTTGTCGTAATGCAGGTGAACCCGTACGCCGCCGGTGGCGCTGATGTCGGTGAGCTTACCTTCAACGGTGCGGGTGAAATGCAGGAAGTGCCCGAGCGCGTTTTCGATGCGCTGCAGCGGTACCGGCGCGTTATTGCCGGGGACTTCGCCGAAGTAGAAGAAAATGTTATCGAGAGTTTGCAGCAGGTAGTGGCCGCCTTCGGTGCAAACCAGGTAGACCTGTTCATGAGGGTTATAGACCCGCTCGCCCGGCTGCACGTCGACGAAGGGTACGGTGCGCCCCTGATTGTCGGTCAGGTAAACAAAACGGCCACTGCGCCGCAGGTTTTGTTCCCAAGGCAGCACCCACCCCTTGCCGAGCACACTGTCGACGGTCAGGTCGCTGGCGTAGAAGCGTGACCATTCGAGGGGCATCAGGCCTGGGAGGCTGAAATCGGTTTCGTCGGGAATGACCTTGCGCCCGGTGGTGGCGTCGCAAGAGGACGACGGTGCCGGAGGACGAGGAAAAATTGCTGCCTATCGTTCCCCCACGAAGTCCGCAGGCTATTTCCCACGTCTGCGGCAGACCCGCCAACAGGGCCACACCGAAGCCACGGGTGAACGTCGCGACAGTGGCATCAGCGCGCGACCCCGGTGAGGAACCCGTTCAGGATTCCAAAGTGATACAGCGCCGTCTCTACGTCGAAATTCTGCTCCCCCATGCGCAGGTTCTATTCGAGCAATTAGGGATGCTCTAAAATTCGTCAACCCGTCTGAACAAAAAACAACCCTTCTCCACTTCCATCTTTTTTCAGGAACAAATATCCAACTGCATCGCTGAGATAAAATATATCTTTAAATGGCTCTGAAAAATCTGCCGAATATAGCTGACAGGTAAAATCATAGTCTAAAATCAAACCCTCCGGAACGATCATGCCATTCGGAGCCAAATCTGAAATCATAGAAAAAACGGGAAAGTCTTTGTCTTCTATTTGCTTATCTATTAATTCTGTCGCCATTTCAGGAATACTGTCGACGGGGCTAGCTTGAAACACCCCGCCGTTTCCAAGCACCACTAGAGTATACCCACTCAAAATTGATTCTAATTCTGAGGGATCGCCGCTATACGTTATATTTTCGAGAAAATAGTCTGACTTGCTATAGGTAGAAAAAATGTACAGCACGCCTTCAGTTGGCATGCTACTTTTTTTTGTATAGCCTTTAATTTTAGAACAGTTTATAGAAGCAACTAGGGTGAGCGGATCACCATCTGGGTTTAGCGGCCATGCTACGACCTCAGCTGCCTGCCCTCCGAGGGTGATTCCTGAAGAGACAGAAACGCTATCAGAAGGAATAATCTGTTTGACCATTATCATAATTACCTCATCCGCACGTACTTAAACCGCTATGAAATTTTTTCGCCATTCGTTTTAGCTGCTTAACTCGCGAGCTAGGCACCCCACTTTTTCTCAGTGCACCAGAGGTTATATCTAGCTCTCGCTTAAGTGAAGGTGCGAATTCATTTCTGCCAAGACCTTGGCTCTCACGAATTTGTGTTTCGTGCCAGTGAGTGCCGCCAATGCCTCTAGTGTCTTTTAAAGGGCCTCGAGTGTGATGATCCAAATCAAGCGCGATAGATGGATTACCCGACAACCTAGCGCCCTTTTCTGCAAGATTCTGCTGTACTAAGTATTCATGACGGAGCAGTTCGTGAGCCTGTAGGCCGTCTCGTATGTGTGGTGTCCCGTTGAGCCCGCCATATGTTCCTAATTCAAAAAGAGTTGCTAGCCCCTGAGGATCAATCCAGCCAATAGCGCTAGGGGCATATTGATAAAGATTGATGCCCCCGAATAAACCAATCGGATCCTGCGTCAAAAACCGCCCAACCTCCGGATCATAATACCTAAACGTATTGTAATTCAGCCCCGTTTCATCATCGAAATACTGCCCCTGAAACCGCAGATTCTGCTCGACCTCGTTCACTTCCAGCTTTTCTACCGAGCCCCACGCCTTATACGTCGCCTGCCAGACAATCTGCCCCTCCCGATCAGTCATCTCCGACGGCGTACCAATCTGGTCAGTATGGAAGTAATAAAGCGTCTGCACCCCACCCTCAACCTGATCCACCCGTGCCAACCGCGCATAGCTTCCCGGCTCACAGACATAAAGGCTACTCTGCCCCGGCGCCTCTTCGCGCAGCATGCGTAGGCCTTGCCAGAGGAAATTCTTGTGCTGGGTTTTTCCGGAAACTGTTGAGGTCTTGGCCACCCGCCGCCCCAAGCTGTCATACCGATAACTACCCGGCTCGTAAATGTAGAGGCTGCTCTGCCCCGGCGTCTCCTCGCGCAACATGCGCAAGCCCTGCCACAGAAAATGTTTCTGCTCCGTGACGCCGTTGACCTCTGACACCTTGGCCACACGCCGACCCAGGCTGTCATACCGATAATCGCCAGTGCTCTCGAGCTTGCTACTGACTAAGGTTTCAGCCCGTACCAGCCGGTTCTCACAGTCATACGTAAACGTCTGCAGCCGGTTCATGCCGCTACGCTTTTCAACCAGATTGCCCCACGCGTCGTAGGCATATTCCTGATCCCGCCACTGCTTGATCCGGTTGTCTTTGACGTGGTCGAACTGGCTGGTACTGAAGTTCAGACGGTTGGCCGCAGCGTCGTAGCGAAATTCTTCGCTGTCGACGAGCTGGCCGGTGTCGCGGCTGTGCAACTGGCCGCTGCCGTAATACAGATGATTAAAGGTGCTAGCGAATAGGTTGAGTGAGTGCGGCGGATCACTCAGTCAATATAAGATCATAAAAATTGAACGCAATAAATCGTATAGAAGAGTGGCTGAGGCAAGCAACCACTCTAAAAAACTCACATTTTAAAAAGCTCGATCAATTTGCACGAAAAGCCATAATTGCACCGACCCAGGGTTCATTTAATCTTTAAATTCATCATTCTCAAGATAGTACAATGCCGCTTCCAAATATGCTTCTAAGTCCGGCTTAACTACTCGCTTGTCAGCGATAGTTTTGATATCTAACATAGTCGGACACTCAACAAATGTACGCTTAGTTTTTTCAAAAACGATCTCCTCTGCATCATCTTCCGCAACATAAAAAGCTGCAGAGCTTACAGACCCCTTTGACGCTCTATCTATTGTAGAATCGACGAACAGCCATCCAACATTGGGCAAAAGATCAATATTGGCCAACAGATCGGCAAAACCTTTATATACCTTCATAACATCCTCGTTTTATCGACAGGCAGTACCACCGCCCCACTTATTTCGTCCACCCTTACCATCAGGATGGTATACCTTGTGATATGTCTGATGATCTAGTCTGTCAACCATCTGAAGCGATCCAGGTTTATCTCCATGGTGCCAAGTCATACCCGGAGGCGAACTACCACGGAACGAACCATCCGCTCGCGGCTGTACATGTTCTACAACGCCAGGATACTTCGACTGCATCGTTTTCTTGAATTCATAGTCAACTTTAACACGCTCATATACTGATTGATTAGCTCGGCTAAAGTGCTCGACGTCCGTCATTTTATACTCTGAATTCATCAAAATATGTTCGTGATTAGAGTGATATTTTCCTAAGTCACGTACGCCTTCCCCGTTGTACCAACCAAGAGGGTCAACCCAACGTATCGCGTTAGCCGCATATTGATATAGGTTATTCCCCCCCAGCAGCCCAATCGGATCCTGCGTAATAAACCGCCCCACCTCCGGATCATAATACCGAAATGTGTTGTAGTGCAGCCCCGTCTCATCATCGAAATACTGCCCCTGAAACCGTAGATTCTGCTCGACTTCGTTCACTTCCAGCTTTTCTACCGAGCCCCACGCCTTATACGTAGCCTGCCAGACAATCCGCCCGTCCCGGTCAGTCATCTCCAGCGGTGTACCAATCTGGTCAGTATGGAAGTAATAAAGCGTCTGCTCCCCTCCTTCAACCTGATCCACCCGCGCTAACGGTGCATAGCTCCCAGGCTCGTACACGTACAGGCTGCTCTGCCCCGGCGCCTCTTCGCGCAGCATGCGCAGACCTTGCCAGAGGAAATTTTTGTGCTGGTTTTTTCCGGAAACTGTTGAGGTCTTGCTAACTCGTCGACCGAGGCTGTCGTAACGATATTCGCCAGTACTCTCCAGCTTCCCCTCCAGCAACGTCTCAGCCCGAACCAGCCGATTTTCACAGTCATACGTAAACGTCTGCAGCTTGCTGATACCGCTCCATTTTTCAATCAGGTTGCCCCAGGGGTCGTAACTGTATTCCTGATCTCGCCACTGTTTGATCCGGTTGTCTTTCACGTGATCAAACTTGCTGGTGTTGAAATTCAAGCGGTTCGCCGCCGCGTCGTACCTGAACTCCTCGCTGTCCACCAACCTGCCGGTGTCACGGCTGTGCAGTTGCCCGTTGGCTTCGTACGCGTACTTGATCTCACCGCGCAGCTTGTCGAGCGTGCGGGTCAATTCGCCAGCGGGATCGTACTGGTGGCGGCGGTGGATCGGGTTGTAGGCGTGCTCGACCAACAGAGCAGGCTGGATGCCTGGGTTTTGAATCTGCGAGAGCTTTTCTGCCGGCAGGGTCGAGGCGAATTGCCAGGCCTTGCGCCCCATGGCGTCATAACCAAAGCAACTGGTGAGTTTGCCCTGGGTACGCAGCACCTCGCGGTGCAGGTCATCGCGCTCCATGTCGCTGATTAGTTGGCCGTCGAGGTTGAGTTGGTGCAGATGGCCGCTGCCGTAGTACAGGTGATTCAGGTGCTGGCCGGTAGGCAGAGTCAGGGTGGTCAGGTTGCTGAGTGGATCGTAGTCGTAGGACAGAGCGCCTTGGGGCGTGGTTTCCTTGATCAGGCGACCCAGCAAGTCGTAGGCAAAATCGAGTTTCTCCGCGCTGACGCCGAGTTTCTTGCCGTTGGCGGTGGGCTTGCGCTCAATGGTGAGCAAGCGGTCTGCGTCGTCGTAAGTGTAGTCCTGCCGAGCGTCGGCGTTGAGCTTGGCGAGCAGGCGGCCGATTGGGTCACGCTCGAATTCGGTACTGCGCTGTGGGCGTTCACCGCGTTCGCCGTAGCCGATTTCGTTGACTCGCGTCAGGTGCCCGCCCAGGTTGTAGCTGAACTGGCGAGTCAGGTTGTCGATGCGTTTTTCTTCGACAAGGCGGTCTGAGGCGTCGTAGGCAAATTGGTAAGCGGCATTGTTTTCGTTGACCAGCGCGGTCAGGCGTATGGCTTGGTCGTATTCATAGCGAATGCGCTGGCCCTTGGCGTCCCGACGGCTGCTCGGCAGGCCGCGAGCGGTGCGCAGCAGGTGCGTGGTCTGGCCTTTGCCGTCGGTGTGCGTCATCACTTGGCCGAGGGCGTTGTAGGTGAAGGACTCGGCGCTGCCGTCCGGGTGCTGGATGCGCAGCACTTCGCCGTCGGGCTTGCGCTCCAGGGTTGTCGTCTGATTCAGCGCATCCGTAACAGCGAGCAAATGCTGACGCTCGTCATAGCGGTAATACGTATTCTTGCCCGAGCAGTCCTGGAAACGCTCGACCTGGGCCAGGGTGTTCCACCACAGATACTTGGATTTTTCCGTGGCGTCGATGATGGTGTGCGGCAAGCCATCATCGCTGTTGAGGTATTCGGTTTTGTGGCCCAGCGCGTCGACTTCGGCGATGAGGTTGCCTTGGGCGTCGTAGCGGGCTTTCCAGGTGCTGCCGTCGGGGTAATCGACCTGAGTGACCAGGGTCGTCAGGTGGTGGTACTGGTATTTGATCTTGCGCCCCAGCGGGTCGGTTTCTTCCAGCAGCCGCGCGTACTCGTCGTACTTGAGCTTGACGACATTGCCGTCGGGCAGTGTAAGACCGGTCATGTTGCCGGTGTCGTCGATCTCGATGACGTAGTGCTCGCCACCGAAGTCGCGGCTGGAGGTCACGCGGTGATCGCTGTTGTAGTGGATCTCGGCTTCGCGCCCGAGCACGTCGGTGATCCAGGTGATGCGGGCGTTCAAATCGTAGCGAAAATGGAAGTGCTCGCCATCGCTGGTCCAGTGCTCCACCACGCGGGGCTGGTCGCCCAGGGGCTGCCAGCGGTAGTTGCAGGTCAGGCCGAGGGCGTTACTGTGGCTGGCCATGACGCCGTCGATGTAGCTGAAGCGGCGGCCTGTAGACAACGTCAGCGCGGTCAGGTTGCTGAGCGAATCGTAATCGTAGGCCAGGGCGCCCTGGGGCGTCGTCTCTTTGATAAGGCGACCTGGAAGGGTCTCCGTTCATAGCGGGGTAAGTGGCTGCACTTATTCTATGAATTCAGGACCCAAAAAGAATGCAGGGAGCACTCGAACTGACACTCTCAATTCTCGGTAGTGCCAACACCAAAGCTAATATACAGCCAGCAATACTACAAGGTACTCAAAAGACTCAAATCAAAATCTTTACTCTTGATGATTTTATTATTTAACTTCACCTTCTCAACGTTCTCGCTGGTGATGATCTCTGAATTATAAGCAACAGCACAATGAATAAACAACGCGGGATATGCATAGTCTGTCGGAGATGCCAGCACATCATCAATAGTTCGGGCGCTTGGCAGTATGCACCCCGCCACGAGGGGGATATAGTGGCTTTCAAGCGCGCGCCGGATATGTGCACATATCGCACCAGCATCCTCTCGCTTAGGCACACTTATGGTGCCATATATACTTGTGCCGAATTTTTTATCTTGCCTTCCTGAGGTTGTAAACGAGAAACACGCAGCACTACCCAAATTGCTTTTATAAGGAGGAGTAATTTCTGAAGAACAGTCAAAAATAGGGCCGCCGAAGACCATGCCATTTAAGATATATGCATTCGAATTTACCAAATACTGAAAATCAAGCTCGGCTACTATTTTTTTTTCCCAGCGAAATTTAACACCTCCCTTTACCGCCTTAATCGACAAACCAGGCCATTCAAGACCCTTTAGCTCCTTTAGTAGCTCACTCTCAAAATAAACCCTATCTTCTTTACTCATAAAATCACCCATATTTCAAAACATTGAACGTAGCATTATGAACGGCGCCTTTGCCGCCTAAAGATTTACCTGGCTTACCTTTAGTATCAACTTTGAATGTGCCTGCTGTGCCTTGCGATTGTTTTATGGTCCCACCACCCAGATGCTGCGTGGTGTTGGCAGGAATTGACATATCATAGACTCCAGCGGCTTTTTGATTCTTAGTGAGTCCACCAGATCCATGCTTAACCTCGAATACGTGATAATTCCCATGTGTATCTTGAGCGACGATATCGGCACGAATCCTACTGCCATTTACTTTCATCGTCACCTCTTCCGAGACCACCTTGTATCCATTTCGTTCAAGATCATGCCGTGCTTTATTTGTGCCTTTAACACCACTTGCAGAACTTTTGCATAGGCCAAACGGGTCAATCCAACCAGTGGTATTGGGTGCATATTGATAGAGATTATCCCCCCCCAGCAACCCAATCGGGTCCTGTGAAATAAACCGCCCAACCTCCGGATCATAATACCGAAACGTATTGTAATGCAGCCCCGTCTCATCATCGAAGTACTGCCCCTGAAACCGCAGATTCTGCTCGACCTCATTAACCTCAAGCTTCTCCATCGCCCCCCAGGCCTTATACGTCGCCTGCCAGACAATCTGCCCCTCCCGGTCAGTCATCTCCAGCGGCGTACCAATCTGGTCAGTATGGAAGTAATAAAGCGTCTGCTCCCCACCCTCAACCTGATCCACCCGCGCTAACGGCGCATAACTCCCCGGCTCGTACACATAAAGGCTGCTCTGCCCCGGCGCCTCTTCGCGCAGCATGCGCAGACCTTGCCAGAGGAAATTTTTGTGCTGGTTTTTTCCGGAAACTGTTGAGGTCTTGCTAACTCGTCGACCGAGGCTGTCGTAACGATATTCGCCAGTACTCTCCAGCTTCCCCTCCAGCAACGTCTCAGCCCGAACCAGCCGATTTTCACAGTCATACTTGAACGTCTGCAGCTTGCTTATACCGCTCCATTTTTCAATCAGGTTGCCCCAGGGGTCGTAACTGTATTCCTGATCTCGCCACTGTTTGATCCGGTTGTCCTTCACGTGATCAAACTTGCTGGTGTTGAAATTCAAGCGGTTCGCCGCCGCGTCGTACCTGAACTCTTCGCTGTCCACCAACCTGCCGGTGTCACGGCTGTGCAGCTGCCCGTTGGCTTCGTATTGGTACTTGATCTCACCGCGCAGTTTGTCCAGCGTGCGGGTCAATTCGCCAGCGGGATCGTACTGGTGGCGGCGGTGGATCGGGTTGTAGGCGTGCTCGACCAACAGAGCAGG
This sequence comes from Pseudomonas sp. LB3P31, assembly GCF_054897945.1. Classification (NCBI taxonomy): domain Bacteria; kingdom Pseudomonadati; phylum Pseudomonadota; class Gammaproteobacteria; order Pseudomonadales; family Pseudomonadaceae; genus Pseudomonas; species Pseudomonas sp. LB3P31. The sequence goes on along the minus strand of NZ_CM142710.1, from coordinate 5,796,573 downwards.
CTGGATGCCTGGGTTTTGAATCTGCGAGAGCTTTTCTGCCGGCAGGGTCGAGGCGAATTGCCAGGCCTTGCGCCCCATGGCGTCATAACCAAAGCAACTGGTGAGTTTGCCCTGGGTACGCAGCACCTCGCGGTGCAGGTCATCGCGCTCCATGTCGCTGATTAGTTGGCCGTCGAGGTTGAGTTGGTGCAGATGGCCGCTGCCGTAGTACAGGTGATTCAGGTGCTGGCCGGTAGGCAGAGTCAGGGTGGTCAGGTTGCTGAGTGGATCGTAGTCGTAGGACAGAGCGCCTTGGGGCGTGGTTTCCTTGATCAGGCGACCCAGCAAGTCGTAGGCAAAATCGAGTTTCTCCGCGCTGACGCCGAGTTTCTTGCCGTTGGCGGTGGGCTTGCGCTCAATGGTGAGCAAGCGGTCTGCGTCGTCGTAGGTGTAGTCCTGCCGAGCGTCGGCGTTGAGCTTGGCGAGCAGGCGGCCGATTGGGTCACGCTCGAATTCGGTACTGCGCTGTGGGCGTTCACCGCGTTCGCCGCAGCCGATTTCGTTGACTCGCGTCAGGTGCCCGCCCAGGTTGTAGCTGAACTGGCGAGTCAGGTTGTCGATGCGTTTTTCTTCAACCAGTCGGTCTGAGGCGTCGTAGGCAAATTGGTAAGCGGCATTGTTTTCGTTGACCAGCGTGGTCAGGCGGATGGCCTGGTCGTACTCGTAGCGGATTTGGCCCTTGGCGTCCCGACGGCTGCTCGGCAAGCCGCGAGCGGTGCGCAGCAGGTGCGTGGTCTGGCCTTTGCCGTCGGTGTGCGTCATCACTTGGCCGAGGGCGTTGTAGGTGAAGGACTCGGCGCTGCCGTCGGGGTGCTGGATGCGCAGCACTTCGCCGTCGGGCTTGCGCTCAAGGGTGGTGGTCTGATTCAGCGCATCCGTAACGGCGAGCAAATGCTGCCGCTCGTCATAACGGTAATACGTATTTTTGCCCGAGCAATCCTGGAAGCGCTCGACCTGGGCCAGGGTGTTCCACCACAGGTATTTGGATTTTTCCGTGGCGTCGATGATGGTGTGCGGCAGGCCGTCGTCGCTGTTGAGGTATTCGGTTTTGTGGCCCAGCGCATCAACTTCGGCGATGAGGTTGCCCTTGGCGTCGTAGCGGGCTTTCCAGGTGCTGCCGTCGGGGTAGTCGACCTGGGTGACCAGCGTCGTCAGGTGGTGATACTGATATTTGATCTTTCGCCCGAGCGGGTCGGTTTCTTCCAGCAGTCGCGCGTACTCGTCGTACTTGAGCTTGACGAGATTGCCGTCGGGCAGTGTAAGGCCGGTCATGTTGCCGGTGTCGTCGATCTCGATGACGTAGTGCTCGCCCCCGAAATCACGGCTGGAGGTCACGCGGTGATCGCTGTTGTAGTGGATCTCGGCTTCGCGCCCGAGCACGTCGGTGATCCAGGTAGTGCGAGCGTTTACGTCGTAGCGAAAATGGAAATGCTCGCCATCGCTGGTCCAGTGTTCCACCACGCGGGGCTGGTCGCCGAGGGTCTGCCAGCGGTAGTTGCAGGTCAGGCCCAATGCGTTGCTGTGGCTGGCCATGACGCCGTCGATGTAGCTGAAGCGGCGGACCGTATCGCGGTTGCGATTGATCACTTCGCTGAGCTGGCCGTTATCGTCATAACGATATCGCACCAGGGTTTCAACGGCCTGGTTATCAACGATGCGTTTAACGTCGGTCAGGCGACCCAATGGGTTGTCGTAATGCAGGTGCACCCGTACGCCGCCGGTGGCGCTGATGTCGGTGAGCTTGCCGTCAACGGTGTGGGTGAAATGCAGGAAGTGCCCGAGGGCGTTTTCGATGCGCTGCAGCGGTACCGGCGCGTTATTGCTGGGTACTTCGCCGAAGTAGAAGAAGATGTTATCGAGGGTTTGCAGCAGGTAATGGCCGCCTTCGGTGCAAACCAAGTAGACCTGTTCGTGAGGATTGTAAACGCGCTCGCCCGGCTGCACGTCGACGAAGGGTACGGTGCGCCCCTGGTTGTCGGTCAGGTAAACGAAACGGCCGCTGCGCCGCAGGTTTTGTTCCCAAGGCAGCACCCACCCCTTGCCGAGCACACTGTCGACGGTCAGGTCGCTGGCGTAGAAGCGTGACCATTCGATGGGCATCAGGCCCGGGAGGCTGAAATCGGTTTCGTCAGGAATGACCTTGCGCCCGGTGGTGGCGTCGACCGGATTGCCGACCAGACCGCCCACTGCGCGCTCGATGGCCGGCCCCACGACATAACGACTGGCGACCTCACCGGCGACGAAACCGGCAGTGAATTTCAGCACGCAGGGCATGACCGCTTTCATGCCGGCCTGGGTTCCGGCCTTGATCAGTTGGGCGATACCGCCCGCTGCACCGGCGACCGCCATCAGGATATCGACCGTGGTGCGCAGCCAGCCCGGAATCTCGTCGTCCACCGGCAGGTAACGGTGGGTGCCACCGCCAATGAAGACGTTGCCCGAACCGCTGGAAATGGTGGCTCCGCAAGTGATCTTGTCACCCTTGCGAGCCGCCGCCGTGCCGTTGATGAAGACGTTGGTCGAGCCTTCAGCGACTTGCACTGGACCGGGATGTTTGTCGCAGGCACCAATGCTTTTTTCGACATGAGCGGCCTTGCGCCCATTGATGAAGACATTCGCCGAGGCGAGGACGATGGTCCCGGAGGGCGAGGAAAAACTACTGCCTATTGCCTCCCCCAACGAAGTCAGCAGGCTACCTCCGACGCCTGCGGCCAGACCCGCCAACAGGGCCACACCGAACCCACAGGTGAAGGTCGCGATGGCGACCGTGGCAACCAGGGCAATCCCGAGTGCGGCCCCGATCAGGAACCCGCCCAGGGCACTGGTGTGGGCGATTTCATCGCCAAACCTTGCGGCTTCGAACATGACCGTTACTCCTGTTCGCTGGAGTCGGTCTTGTCTACACCGGGCTGGCGCGGCTGGAAACTCGCCAGCAGGTCTACCCAGTTCTGGTTCTGCTCACTGCTGAAGTCAGCCTGGGCGGTGGTGGAGAAAATGATGGCGCGCCCTCGCTCGATCAGGAACGCCGCCTGACGCTGATAGAACGGCCGGCCATCGGTCATGTAATACGCGTCGATCTGAACGCCTTCGATCGGTGCAGTCCTGGAAAGCTCGACCGCCTTTTTGCCCAGCAAGGTGTAACCACGCAGCTTGGACGCGAGCATTTTCACCTGACGATCGACGTAGGCCTTGAGCGCTTCGTCGGGCAGCAGCATGTCCCTGGAAATGGTGATGCTCAACGGCGCAGGAATGCTCGCCCCCAGCACAAACATATTGACCGTGCGGTCCTGAAAACCCTGCGGCAACGCGATGCTGCCTTCCTGCAACTCGTAATCCATGTGAGTAAATTCCTTAATTCAAAAAATAGGTATCAGCGGGCCGCGAGGCCTTCCAGCATGCTGTCGAAATCAACCAGCCAAAGGCTCAGCGCAGGCTTGGTCGGATCAATCACGCAGGCGATATCCAGCCATTGCAGTTCGTCACTGCCGGCCATTGGAACAATGGCGCCGACCAGGCGTCCGTGGCGTTCGGCGTGACCGATTTTGCAGTGAAAATCCAGGCACTTCGCGGCACTGCCCGCCACGCTGTAGTCGCGCTGACGGATGATGCGCAAGTCCGGATGAAGCGTGCGCAGCGTCTGCACGCCGGCATCGAAAAGTTGCTGCAGATTCTGGCCCTGCATCACCTCTCGACGCTTGATGGTCAGGATGATCGGCTCGCCTTCATGTTCAAGGGTGGTCTGGATCTCGCGGAAATTGAAACCCGCTGGGAATACCAGATTAAAACCACCGAAGTTGAAGCTGCTGGGGATGTTTTGCAGTGCAACGACAGCAACGGGTTCAGGCTCGGGCACTGGCACAACGGGGGGCGCATTAAGTTGCTCGAGACGCGCGGCTTCCTCCAGCGCAATGCGCTTGGCGGAGATACGATCGTAGAGACTGGTTCTGGTCATTAGCCGGCGTTCCTAGTCATTGACCCGAACTTCGGAGCCGGTGATTTGGGTGGTGCCCGTGCTGGTCGTGGTGATCGCCTTGCCCTTGATCTCGATGCCGTCCGGCGTGAGCGTGATGCTGCTATCTCCCACCTGCAAAATAATGTGCTGCTTGGCATTCACCTGAATGAACTGGTTATCGACCTGGATCGTCAGCGAGCCTTCCTGGACATTCATCACCGTGTCTTTCTTGATCGTCTCGGTGTGCGTGCCACCCACCGTGATCGTGCGGTTGCTGCCGACGCTGTGGGTCTCGTCGACCTCGATCTCGGTGTCCATGTTGCGCTCGGCGTGCATGATCACTTGCTCGGCGCCGGCCTTGTCTTCAAAGCGGAAGAAGTTCGCAGTACCGCCGTCGCCCTTCATCGACCGAGTCAAAAACCCGCTCTGCGTCTTGTTCGCAGGCAACGACCACGGTGGAGTGTTCTTGCTGTTGTACAAACTGCCCATGATCAACGGCCGATCAGGGTTGCCGTCGAGAAACACCACCACCACTTCATCGCCAACCCGCGGAATCAGGATGCTGCCAAACCCGCCGCTCGCGCCGGATTGGGCGACACGCACCCAGCAGGAGCTCTTGTCGTTGTGCTCGCCCTTGCGGTCCCAGTGGAACTGCACTTTTACCCGGCCGAGCTCATCGGTAAATATTTCTTCGCCGGGGGGGCCGACGACGATGGCGGTCTGCGGGCCGGAGATAGTTGGGCGCGGGGTGGTGAGTTGCGGGCGGAAGACGATCTTTTTGCGCACGCAGGAGAAGGTGTTGTAGTAGCTCGCCTGATGGCCGTTGAGGTAGTTGTTGTGGCCTTCGCTTTCGACGCTCATCAACAGGAACTGGCGATCGTCGGGCGAGCCTTGATCGTGGTCGTAATGCTGCAGCAGTTCGAAGGTGTAGCCGGGCTTCATCGCGCGGCAGTTGCTGGAACCGTGGAAGCTCTTGCCCTTGAGTTCCAGCGCTTCGACGCGCAGGCGCAGGAGTGCTTCGCCTTCGTCATAGGTGCCATGGGTATATTGGCCGGGGAAGTCGTAGATCTCGAAATCGTCGACGTCGCCCTGTTTGTTCAGGCTCTTCATGGCGACCGGCAAGCGGTTGGTCGGCTGGCGATAATCGAAGGTCTGCACCGCGATTTTTCCGGACTGCAGCTGGCGGTTGCCACTCCATTGAGTGATGGCGTCCGCGCTCTCGGTGACCGATGCGGTGTGGAAGCGGATCTGGGGTTGTTCCGGCAACGGCAGCAGGGTGCTGGAGTCGTCGCAGATGATCATGGTGTGGGTTTCGGCGGTGTGCTCGAAGTAGTAGAACATCCCCTCTTCTTCCAGCAGGCGCTGGACGAAATTAAAATCCGTTTCCCGATATTGAGTGATGTAGGTGTAGCGCTTGAGCGGTTTGCTCAGGCGGAATTCATGGCGGGAAAATGCGGGGCACAAGCCGAAGACCTGGGTGACCACTTCTTCGACGGTGCAGCCTTGGAAAATGCGCGTGTCGAAGCGGTTTTTCAGCATCGAGAACCAGGGATTCAGCGTCGCGGTGTAGCGCGCCATGCCGCCGTCGCTGCCGATGCTGGCGAAGCGCGTCAGGTAGCCCGCCAGGTACCGCGGACCGCCCTCGGCCAGTTCGATTTCCAGCACCACGTGCTGGCCCATCATCGACTTGAGTTCCACCCCCGAATCCTGGCACACCAGCATCAATTCGAAGTTGTAGGCACGTGACAGACCGTCAGTTCCCTTGAAGGACTCGAGCAGGAGCTGCTGGTCGGGGTTGGCAAGGTTCTTGAACTTGAACAGGCGCCGATTCTGCGGGGAAAGCATTGCGGCAAGGTCCATCAACATGAGTATCTCCTTGAAAGCAGTGGGGAACGCTACCGCCCTCGCCAACCACTGCGCATAACGAATCTGACTGAAGGGCCGTAACCCGATTACAACAACATCAACCGCATAAACCCGCGCCCATAGGGCGAACTTGCAGACTTCAACAGCGCAACTTTGTATGAATTTGCCTACATACTTTTCCCGTTATGTTTTTGCGATCCACCGTATTTACGGAGCCGGGACCGAGCGCTGTTAATGCGACCGCAAGACAATGCGAAAGTGCCATCATCGAAGCAGGAGTGAGAGGGGCGTCACATTCTCAGCGGCGTTACAGTGCCCCGAAAGCGGCAAAGGAAACACCCTCGCCCGCTATGGTGTCAACCCGCTAGTTGCATTTCAGTGATCGTTTGAAAACGGTTGGAAGTTTAAGAATTTAATATCTGCCCGTCGCGAAGACAGAAAATCCCCGTATATCAAGGATAAACGGCAGCTATGCCGTGTGAAAAACACAACTGGTGCCTCATTGACATCATTGCCGAGTGTTACGCGATTGAGAAAAAATGGGGTCCACATTGAATTTTATTATTCGAGTGCAGTCTAGAGTGCGGCTAATGGCCATTACTTTAGCCTCGGCATGAAGTCCGAAATTCGGCACCACCCATGCGGCGACACGGAAGCTTCTTCCACCTAAGGACAGTGATGTGTAAATGGATCTTTTAGCGAATGTGCCCAGCTGGGCCGACGTCGAACGCAACCTCGAGCAGAAATTCAGCGAACTGAACCAGGGCGTCAATGAGGGCTTGCACAGCGCTCACGACAACTGGAACGGTTTCACCCGCCGCGTCGGCAACAGCGCTAGCCAGGCCTATGGCTACATGGGTGGCCAGCGCATTGACTCGGTGAACCGGGCATTCGCCCTCTCCTACCCGATCATCCAGATGGATCTCAAGCGCAAATGGGCCTCGATCGAAATCGAGCAGATCCTTCCTGTGCTGCTGCAGCTGGTCAAGGAAGTCTCGATGATCCTCGGCGGCAGCGTGGCGATCGGCACCATTGCCGGTGGCGCGGCGGGTGCCTTTGCGTTCGGGATCGGCGCAGCGCCTGGAGCTGCCGCCGGTGCGGGCATCGGCCTGCAAGTCGGTAACCTGATCCTGATGGGGTTGGGTTTGTCGGCAATCGCTGAATATTTCTATCAGGGCTTACCAGCCTGCCTCTCCATTTTGCAGGAAGGCATCACCACCGCGTGGCACGCCGATGATGGCGTCAAGCCTGCGGGCCTGGACCCCAGCGGCGGCTCGGCTTCGATCGTTCAGGAACGCACCGAACGTGCAGCGCGACAACTCGCACGCGGCCAGGAGCAGTTGGTGTTGCTGCTGCTCACTGCCATCGTCACCTACCTGACCCGCGGCCAGATGAAAGCGGGCGTGGTCGGCAGCATGGAAAGCATCGCGACCCGTAGCGCGCGGTTGCAGGCAGAGATATCCAACAAGCAGTTGGCGGGCTGGTTGGCCCGTAATGAGCAAAAGTTGTTGGCTCAGGCTGAGTTGCAGGTGAAGGAGCCGACGCCACTGGCGAAGGCTGAACCGGAGACGATGCGTGAGTATTACGCCAAGCAGGATCCCGAGTTCGTGTCGGTGGAAGACCAGATCAAGAAGGTCAAGACCTTCAAGACCAAGGGCTTGTCGAACGAGCAGATCGAAAGCTTCCTGAACACTACCGACGGCGAGAAACTGCTGGGCAAGCTGCAAGCCGCCGCGCCGGATGCGGACGCCACCACCATTTACTCCCGGGCGTTTGACCAGGTGGCTTCGGGCTCGACGATTCCGGAAGTCAGGTTGATCAATTCACCCCTGATCAAGATTGTGCCTGAAGGCCAGAGCGTCTCGCCCTACTCGCCTTTCTTCACCACCCACGAGGAATTGCAGGCAGCGGCCAACTCCGGACGAACACTGGCCGACTCATTTGGCTTGCCACTGGGTAGCGAGGCCCCGCGCTATTCCATCTTCGAGATGGCGCCGTTGAAGCCAACCGAGGTATTTGTCAGTAAAGTCGCCCCTACAACAGAATTGAGCGGTGCGATCCAGCGCACCGGCGAAGCGTTCCAGTACCTGACCCCTAACCGTGCCGAGTGGGGAGTGCCGAAACTGATTGGCACTACCTCCAACTAGAGCTGCATATGAATATTGAAACACTGAAAGAAAAAGCATCGAAGCTCCGGGCAGCCATCGACGCGCTGAAAGCACAAGACCCTGCCGCAGCAAAACTGGCCGTGGAGCTGGAGCCGTTGCTGGTCCTGGCTGAGCGCGGCCAGATCCGCACACCGATGGAGTGGCGGGATATCCCTGGACGCTACCTGTTTACCGAAGAAGGTTTGCAGCAGTACGCCGAACTGGAGCATGCATTTGCCGAGTTCAAAATTGAATTGACCGGCGGTGAATCGCCTACGCTGCGGCGCCTCAAGGCGCAGATGGAAGAGAAGAAGAACAGCGGGTTGAAGCCCGACTGACGCCAAGGCGAGCACCGGCGGTGCTTGGATTTTGAAGCCGCAACCACTACTCAGGGAGAGATCATTTTGAAGCAGTCCAGCTTCCTCTACGCCTCATTAGCCTTCATCGCTGCAACGTCGTTCACGACGCCCTTGTACGCACAGGATGCGGAAAAGATCCTGACCGATGTGGTCAAACAACAGCAGCAACAGCTGCCGATCATGCTGGATCCAGCGACTCGCATCGATAACATCACCTATGCCGATCGCACCGTGCGGTACAAGTTGACGCTTGCAGGGTACGAGGGCCGTCCAGGCGAGCAGGCCTATTATCAAAGCTATCTCGCTCAACAGATTAATAAAACCCTGTGTGGCCAGACGGCATATTTGATGATGCTTGCGTTGGGCAATCGTATTATCTACGAATATGCCAGTTCCAATGCTCAGCCCATCGCTGAAATCACGTTGGAGTCAGATTCCTGCCATAGTTGATGCACGTTGATGGATGTCGTTTAGGCAATTATTTAGTGCAATTACTCACAATCGCCACGATGTAGATTCAATATCAACCCCCACTTCTGATCCCAACTCCCCCGTTTTCAAAAAAATTGGTGAACCGGTTCACCTTTTTTGAAATTAATTTAAATAAAAAATTGGATCCACCCCACCCCGCAAACCATTGAGCCTGCGAGGTTTCAGACCCCGCTGTAAGACAAAACCCCACACTGATGGCAAGCGGACATCATTGCGGCATGTATCAAAAACGAGAAAAAATCCGCTCCCTCGTGAACTTTTGTATGCGGAATGTTGCCATACACCACGTTGCTGGCCACTCGACATTGAAAGGCCAGTATTCAAAGACACTATATTCCTGGCAGAACAATTCCTTGGTGGCTGACATCAGGAATTGCACTTTGCGAACAGGTGTTCATTCGAGAAATTAGTAGCTCTTCGCGCTCGCTGTTGATGTTCGACAAGCCACCCGAAGTGTTCAAGGACGATGTACCAATGACTCAGACGTTTGACGTTGAAGCACTGATCAAATTGCGCAGCCAGACCCGGGCCATTTCCGATGCGCTCAAGGTTCAGGCTTCGGATTACCTGTCGACTTTGGCATTGCTGATCCGTCCGCAGGCGTTTTTCGGTGAGTATCTGCAAGGTGCACAGCGCAGCAGTGGGCGTGAGACCCAACACCATTTCAAAGAACTCAAGGAACTGTACGACCGCATCGGTTCGGCCTCGCCGTTCCAGCTGGTCAACGAGCTCGAAGTGCCCCTGAACCTGATCAGCACCACGCCGGAACTGTTTCCGCTGGAATACGACAAGGTGCTGTCCCAGAGCGGTCAGGTCATTCGCATCACCAGCCCGGTGCGCTGGGTGATCGGCTTCAGTTCGTTCGACCTGGCGCGTTTTCGCGCCGTGATCAAAGACCCTAATCGCAGCAGCGCCGAGTTGTATCGCTTCGTCGTGCACTACCTGGTGCTGTTCTACTGCGTGAGCAAATCGCCGGGCTTGAGCCGACTGCTTGACGGCCTGCGTTTTCCCGTGAGTTTCGAACGCCTGAAAGACTTTGGTGACCTGCCCTTCTGCGTCATCAGCTCGCCGGTGCGCGCGCAGTTGCCCGATGAAGCAGTGATCCGCAGCAGCACCCAGATTGCCGGCAACAGCAGCTTCGAAGAGCTGGTGGGCCACGACGATATTTTGCAGATGAACGATGAAATCCGTCAGCGCCTTCTGCTGACGATCGAAGGAATGTAACGCGCCCGGCCGACTGTTCAGCCGAACGCAAATGACTTGCAGCGAATTGGTTCGCACCAGGAGATCACGATGGCGAAGAAGGAAAGTACCCAGCACAAACTCGACCGCGTTCGCGCGCCTCGAGTCCATATCACCTATGACGTGGATATCGGTGACGCTCAGGAAAAGAAAGAGCTGCCGTTTGTCGTCGGTGTGCTGGGCGATTTCTCCGGCAACCCGCTGGAGCCGCTGCCGAAGCTCAAGGACCGCAAGTTCATCTTCATCGACCGCGACAATTTCAACGGCGTGCTCAAGGGCATCAAGCCGCGCCTGACCTATCGGGTCGACAACACCCTGGCCAAGAATGGCACGCAGCTGGGCGTCGAGCTCAACTTCAATGCCCTCGAAGACTTCGAGCCACAGAACGTGGTGAAGCAGGTCGAGCCGCTGCGCAAGCTGCTGGAAGTACGCAACAAGCTGGCGGACCTGCGCAACAAGATGGGCGGCAACGACAAGCTCGAAGAGCTGCTGATGGACGTGTTGCAGAACACTGAAAAGTTGAAAACGCTGGGCAAGGAATTCGGCCGTGAAGCCGCCGCCCCTGCCACCGCTGGCAAAGAGTAGGAGCCTGAAGATGAACGACAAGCAAACCGTGACTCAACAGGACAGCGAACTGGTCGAAGTGGAAAACTTCGCCCCGCAATCCTCCCTGCTCGACAGCATCATTTCGGAAAGCCGCGTGGCCCGCTCCGAGACCGAGCGCACTCGCACCCGTGACCTGATCGGCGAACTGGTCGGCCAGGTGCTGGAAGGCGAAATGACGCCGAGCAAGGACCTGATCGCCGTGCTCGATGCGCGCATCGCCGAGATCGACGCGATGCTCTCCGAGCAGATGAACGAGATCATGCATGCCCGTGAATTCCAGCAGCTGGAAGCTTCGTGGCGTGGCCTGAAGTATCAGGTGGACCAGACCGAAACCAGCACCACGCTGAAGATTCACCTGCTCAACGCCTCGAAGAAAGACTTGGTGCGCGACCTCAAGGCCGCCTCGGAATTTGACCAGAGCGCGCTGTTCAAGAAGATCTACGAAGAAGAATACGGCACCTTCGGCGGTGCACCGTTCGGCATGTTGCTGGGTGACTACGAGTTCAATCGCAGCCCCGAAGACATGTACCTGCTCGAAGAAATTTCCCACGTCGCTGCTGCGGCCCACGCCCCGTTCATCTCGGCGGCCTCGCCTGAGCTGTTCGGCTGGGACTCGTTCACCGACATGTCCGGCCCACGGGACCTGGCGAAGATTTTCGACACCGTCGAATACGCCAAGTGGAAGTCGTTCCGCGCTTCGGAAGACTCGCGCTACGTCGGCCTGACCCTGCCCCACGTGCTGGGTCGCCTGCCGTATGGCCCGGATACCACGCCGGTGGAAGAATTCAACTTCGTTGAAAGCGTTGATGGCCGTGACCACAACAAGTACCTATGGATGAACGCCGCCTACGCCCTGGGCACCCGGGTCACCGACGCGTTCTCGCGTTACGGCTGGTGCGTGGCGATTCGTGGCGTGGAAGGCGGTGGCCTGGTTGAAGGCCTGCCGACTCACACGTTCAAGACCGACGACGGCGAAATCGCCCTCAAGTGCCCGACCGAAATCGCGATCACCGACCGCCGTGAAAAAGAGCTGTCGGACCTCGGTTTCATTCCGCTGGTGCATTGCAAAGGCACCGATTACGCCGCGTTCTTCGGCACCCAGTCGGCGCAGAAGCAGAAGCAGTACAACACCGATATCGCCAACGCCAACGCCCGCCTCTCGGCGCAGCTGCAGTACATCTTCGCCACCTCGCGTATCGCGCACTACATGAAGGCGATCATGCGCGACAAGATTGGCAGCTTTGCTTCGCGTAAAGACGTCGAGATGTTCCTCAACAAGTGGCTGTCGAGCTACGTGTTGCTGGACGACACGGCGAGCCAGGAAGCCAAGGCCAAGTTCCCGCTGCGTGAAGCCCGCGCCGAAGTGTTCGAGGTGCCAGGCAAGCCAGGCGTGTACAAGGCCGTGACCTACCTGCGTCCGCACTACCAACTGGACGAACTGACCGCATCGCTGCGTCTGGTTGCCGAATTGCCGCAATCGACCCGCGGCTGATCGACATTGTTGCCAGGGAGGCAATATGAGTAGTCAACACAGGCTGTTGCCATCGCTGCTGGATCGATTGCTCGACGATCATCCGCACCAGTCCATGGAAGCTTCGTCGCAACGCTTGTGTTCGCTGGCCGATTACAAGGCCAGCATCGTTCGCGACCTGGAAGTCCTGGTGAACACGCGCCAGTCCCTGGTCGCCAACGAGCTGGAAGGTTTCGTCAATCTGGGCGGGACCATCCTCGACTACGGCATGCCCGACTTCACCAGCCGCAGTGTGCTGGATCCGCAGGACCGCCTGCTGATTCAACGCCAGCTGGAGAAAGCGATCAGCGTCGGTGACCGGCGCTTTCACAGCGTCAAGGTGCTACTGCTCGCCCAACAGACCGGCCAACGCATGCTGACCTTCCGCGTGGACGCAGTACTGCGCCTGCAGGACATCACCCGTCAGGTTTCCTTCGACGCGGTGCTGCAGGTCAATACCCAGGAATACAAAGTGCAGAACCTCAACTGATGCTCGACGATCTGCTGCCCTATTACGAAAAGGAACTGTCGCACCTGCGCTTTCTCGGCCAGGAGTTTGCGAGCCAGTACCCGAAGATTGCTTCGCGGTTGCTCATCGAGGGCGATAACTGCGAGGACCCGCATACCGAGCGCCTGATCGAAGCGTTCTCGTTCCTGTCCGCCCGGGTGCATAAAAAACTTGATGACGAGCTGCCGGAAATCGTCGAGTCGTTCCTTGAAGTGCTGTACCCGCACTACCTGCGCCCTACCCCGTCGATGTCGATCGTCGAGTTCAACCTGGGCCAGCGCGAGAAAGTCACCGAAGCCTTCCACGTGCCTCGCCACACCGAGCTCAGCGCCAATCCGATCGACGGCATGGTGTGCAAATTCCGCACCTGCTACCCGGTAGAACTGTGGCCGGTGGCGGTGAACCAGGCGTCGTTCATCGAGATGGAGCGTTCGGCATTCAACGGCCATAGCGCCGACCTGGTGGCGCGCCTGCGCATCGGCCTGACGGCGACCTCGGATGTGCTGTTCGGCAAGATGGAGCTGGACCGCCTGCGGTTTTTCCTCGACGGCGAAAGCACCCTGATGCTGCAGCTGTACGAGCTGCTGTTCAACAACCTGGCCAAGGCCACCTTGAGTTTTGAAGACCAGGGCCGCACCCGCGAAATCACCTTGCCGGCGGACTCGCTGAAAGCCGTTGGCTACGGTCTGGACGAAGGCCTGGTGGATTACTCCGAGCGCTCGTTCCTCGGTTATCGCCTGCTGCACGAGTACTTCACCTTCCCGGACAAGTTCATGTTCTTCGACCTGTCGGGATTCGCCCGGCTGTTGGCGGGCAAGAATCTTGAAAAGATCGAGATCAATTTCTACTTCTCCGACTACGACCTGACTGATCGCCTGACGCGCCTGACCCAGAATATCGGGCGCAATAATTTCAAGCTCAACTGCACGCCGATCATCAACCTGTTCCGCCAGCAGGCCGACCCGATCCACCTGACCCATACCCAGCACGAATATGCGGTGACGCCGGATGTGCGTCTGCAGAATTGCGCGGAAGTGGTGTCGATCGACCGCGTGCAGCGCGTGCGCAAGGTCGGCGGTGTCGACCAGGTTGCTACCTGCCATCCGTTCTTCGAACCGCGGGCCGATCAGGGCCCGGGGCAGAGCTTCTGGATTGCCCGCCGGCGTCCGGTAAAAAACCGTCAGCAGGACGGTTCGAACATGGTCATCCGCGTGGTGGACCGCGAGCTCGAACTGCTCAATTCCAGCCACGACACCTTGAGCATCCGCCTGACCTGCAGCAACCGCGATCTGCCGCTGATGCTGCCATTCGGTGGTGAACGCGGCGAGTTCAACATTCCCGGCAACACGGTGATCGACGACATCCGCTGCCTGCGCAAACCGACCGCCACCGCGCGCGTGCCCTTGGGCAACGGGGTGATCTGGCGGCTGATCTCGCACCTGTCGCTCAACCACATGTCCCTGGTGTCCCGGGGGCGCGAGGTGCTGCTGGAGCTGCTGTCGCTGTACAACTATCGCAACGTCTCGGCGATCCGAAAACAGATCAACGGGATTGTCTCGGTCAGCAGCGAACCGGTGGTGGCGCGCATCGGCCACCCGCGGCCGAACTTCGTGCGTGGCGTGGGCATCACCCTCAATTTCGATGAAAGCCAGTACACCGGCAGCGGCGTGTTTTTGTTCGGCATGGTGCTGGACCACTTCTTCGGCCAGTACTGCAGCATGAACAGCTTCACCCAATTAACCCTTCGCACTTTGCAGCGCGAGAAGAGAGTCGTCCAATGGCCACCGCGAACCGGCGATCAACCCCTGGTCTGATCGACCAGGCACGGGCTGAGCCGCACCGATTCGAGTTTTTCCAATTGGTGCGCTTGCTCCGCCTGCATTACAGCAGAACCGGGCGCATGGACCTGGACACTCGACCGCACGAAGACCCTCTGCGTTTTCGCTCGCAGCTGTCGCTGAACTTCCCTGCCAGTGAAGTCAGCGACCTGCAGTTCGAGCGCGAAGGCAAGGTCTCGGCGGCCGGCTTGCCGCTGTCGGAAGTGCAAGTGACGTTCATGGGCCTGGTCGGGCCGTCGGGCGTGCTGCCACGGCCGTACACCGAGTTGCTGATCGAGCGGCACGTGCAGTACCGCGATGACGCGGCCCATGCGTTCCTGGATATTTTCTCGCACCGCATGACCACGCTGTTCTACGAAGCCTGGCAGAAATACAAGTTCTACATCGAGTACGAGCGCAACGGCACTTCGGACTTTGACCGCTACCTGCTCAACCTGGTGGGCTTTGGTCCCGAGGCGCAGAAGCAGAAGTTCGACAAGCAGGGCTCGCCGCTGCGCCGGGAACTGTTCAGCTATTTCTCCGGCTTGTTCGCGCAGAAACCGCGCAACGCGATGAACCTCGAAGCGATGCTCAGCTTCTATTTTTCGTTGCCGTTCAAGATCAAGCCGTTCGCCGGCCGCTGGCTGCACCTCGACGCCAGCCAGTGCACGCAGCTGGGGCGCAAGAACGCGGTACTCGGGCAGAGCGCGGTCGCCGGCAACCGGGTCTGGGATTACCAGTCGTGCGTGCGCATCGAGCTGGGTCCGCTGGACCTCGCCGACTATCAACGATTCCAGCCCGGCACCGTGGACTACCAGAAACTGGTGGAACTGGTGCGGTTCTACGTCGGTGCCGAACTGGATTTCCAGCTGGCGCCCAAGCTCAAACCCGAAGCAGTACCTGCAGCCCGCCTCGGGCGCCAGGGCAATGTGTCACTGGGCTGGCTTGGCTGGCTCAAACGCCCTGGCGTCGACGTGGCACCGTCCCGTTGTGCCCTCTTCCACATTCCTTTTGATGGGGTCTCCCTGTGAACCTGAAGTCCCTGTTTGCCAAACTCAATGACACCAGCCGCACCGCCACTGAAAGCGCTGCCGCCTTGTGCCTGTCGGAGCAACACTACGACGTCGAGATCGAGCACCTGTTGTTGCAGCTGCTCGACAGCGACGACAACGACCTGCCGGCCATCCTGCGTCACTACGACGTGGTACCCGAGCGCCTGCAGGCGCAGTTGATGACGGCGCTGGGCACGTTCAAGAAGGGCAATACCCGCACGCCGGCCTTGTCACCGCACATCACGCGGATGATCGAGCAAGCCTGGGTACTGGCCTCCATCGAGTTCGGCCAGGGGCAGATTCGCACCGGCTACCTGCTGCAGGCGCTGCTGGATGACAACGAGCTGCGCCGGGTGGTGATCGCCTCTGCGCCGGAGCTGGAAAAAATCAACGCCGATGACCTGCGGGTCAACCTTGGCGCACTGGTGGAAGGCAGCGCCGAATCGCA
Source organism: Pseudomonas sp. LB3P31 (assembly GCF_054897945.1). NCBI lineage: Bacteria > Pseudomonadati > Pseudomonadota > Gammaproteobacteria > Pseudomonadales > Pseudomonadaceae > Pseudomonas > Pseudomonas sp. LB3P31. The sequence goes on along the minus strand of NZ_CM142710.1, from coordinate 5,780,535 downwards.
GCAGGCCAAACCCCTGGCCGGCGCGGACGTTACGCCCCGCAGCACGGTGAAAGGCAATGGCAAGACCCCGGCCCTCGACCAATACACCATCAACCTGACCCAAAGCGCCCGCGAAGGCCGGATCGATCGGGTGCTGGGTCGCGAGTTTGAAGTGCGGCAGATGGTCGACATCCTCACTCGTCGTCGCCAGAACAACCCGATCCTGACCGGTGAAGCCGGCGTCGGTAAAACCGCCGTGGTCGAAGGCCTGGCGCTGCGTATCGTCCACGGCGATGTGCCGTCGGTGCTCAAGGATGTCGCGATCCACACCCTTGACCTCGGCTTGCTGCAGGCCGGTGCCGGGGTGAAAGGCGAGTTTGAAAATCGCCTGAAGTCGGTGATCGAAGAAACCAAGCGCAGTCTGCACCCGATCATTCTGTTTATCGACGAGGCGCACACCCTGATCGGTTCCGGCGGCCAGGCCGGGCAGAACGATGCCGCTAACCTGCTCAAGCCGGCCCTGGCCCGGGGCGAACTGCGCACCATCGCCGCGACTACCTGGGCTGAATACAAAAAGTATTTCGAGAAAGACGCAGCCCTGGCCCGCCGCTTCCAGGTAGTCAAGGTCGAAGAGCCGGACGAAGACAAAGCAATCCACATGCTGCGCGGTTTGCTGGCGAAGATGCAGGATCACCATAAGGTCACGGTGATGGACGAAGCCCTGGTGCAAGCCGTGCGCTTGTCCAGCCGCTATATCACTGGCCGCCAGCTGCCGGACAAAGCCGTCAGCGTGCTCGACACCGCCTGCGCCCGCGTTGCCCTGGGGCAATCCGCGCAACCGGGGCCGCTGGAAGACTGCAAACGCCAGATCGACAACCTGCAGGCCGAGATCAGCGTGCTGGAGCAGGAAGCCGGCAAAGGCAGCGACCACTCGCGCCGCCTGGCGACCCTGCACAGCGAACTGACCAGCGAACAGCAAAACCGCGAAGCCTTGGAACAACAGTGGCAGCGCGAACTGGCCCTGGTGGAGAAACTCGGTGCCCTCAGCCACCCGGACAACCAGGCACCGGATGCCCGCGAGATCGCTGCGGTGCGCGCCGAGTTGAGCAGCGTCCAGGGCGAACAACCGCTGGTGCATGCCCTGGTGGATGGCGGGACAATTGGCGAAGTGATTTCCGGCTGGACTGGCATTCCCCTGGGCAAGATGCTGCGCGACGAAATCGACACCGTGCAGCGCCTGCCCGAACTGCTCGGCGAACGTGTGCTCGGCCAGGACCACGCGCTGCATGAAATCGGCAAGCGCATCAAGGTGTCCCGGGCCCGCATGGAAGACCCGAACAAGCCGATCGGCGTGTTTCTGCTACTGGGCCCGAGCGGCGTCGGCAAGACCGAAACCGCCCTGGCCCTGGCCGACACCCTGTATGGCGGCGAGCGCAACCTGATCACCATCAACATGTCCGAGTACCAGGAAGCCCACACGGTTTCGAGCCTCAAGGGTTCGCCACCGGGTTACGTCGGTTATGGCGAAGGCGGCGTGCTCACCGAAGCGGTACGGCGCAAGCCTTACAGCGTGGTGCTGCTGGACGAAGTGGAAAAAGCCCACCCGGACGTGCTTGAGCTGTTTTTCCAGGTGTTCGACAAAGGTGTGCTGGATGACGGCGAAGGTCGCGAGATCAATTTCCGCAACACCGTGATCATCCTCACCTCCAACACCGGCACCGATCGCATCATGCAGTGGTGCCTGAATGCCGAGCAGCAACCGACCCCGGAAGACATCGTCGAAGGCCTGCGCGACGAGCTGAACCAGGTGTTCAAACCGGCGTTCCTCGGGCGCCTGAGCATCGTGCCGTATTACCCGGTGCAGGACGCGATTCTGGAACGCATCGTCGGCCTGAAACTGCAACGCATTCGCCAGCGCTTCGAGCGCAACCATCAGGCGGTGCTCAGTTACGACGAGGCGCTGGTCAAGGCGATTGCCGCGCGCTGCACCGAAGTCGACAGCGGCGCACGCAACATCGACAACATCCTCTCCCGAACGCTGATGCCGGAACTGGCCCAGCGGGTACTGGAGCGCATGGCCGAGGACAAGCCGATCCAGAGCTTGAAGATCGAATTGGGCAGCGACGGCGATTTCGCCTACAGCCTGTGCTGAACGAGCATTTGAAGGTGAGCATCATGGACAACAGACATTCAGGGAAGCGACTGGCGCAGCCGGCATTGGCCAGATGCCTGACGGCCGCTGCAATGATGATGGTGCTGACCGCCTGTGGCGTCACCGACCGCGTGGGCAAGCGCGTCGACGACACCTGGGCCGGCGACATGCTGTTCGACGATAACGAAAAGGTCATCCTGACCTCCGACGGCGGCAATCAGCTCAACCCCGACGAGTCCGGCAAGCCGCTGTCGGTGGTGCTGCGCGTGTACCAGCTGAGTTCCCTGGAGCGCTTTACCTCGATCGACGCCGACTCGCTGTGGGACGACCCGCAAAAAGCCCTCGGCAATACCCTGATCGAGAACCGCGAGATCACCTTGCTGCCGGGCATGGGCCAGGTCGACCGCTGGCCGTTGAACAAGGCCGCAGGTTACGTCGGGGTCGCGGCGTTTTTCCGCTCGGACGAAGCCAGCCGCTGGAAAGTTGCGTTCGACGCCAACTCCCTGCGCAAGGACGGCATCTGGTTCTCCTCCGATGGCCTGCGGGTGCTGGTGGATAACAACACCGTGACCGCCGTGGGTGGCATGGACGTGTTGAACAAGCCCAAGACTGAAGAACAGCTGGCGCAAGCCGCCGCGCGACCGGCCGAAAACACCCTGACCCAGCGTCTGCAGGACGCGGCCGTGGAGCAGGCGCAAGACACCGCGACCAGCCAGGCGAAAAAAGCCACCGAATCAAAATTAAACTCTCTATTGGAAGGCGTTCATGAGTAAGCAAAGCCGGGTGATGTGGTCGGAGGGCATGTTCCTTTTGCCGCAGCATTTCCAATATCAGGACGAGTTCCACCAGCACCAGCTGGCCGAGTCGACGCTGCGCAGCACGCCGTTCCACTGGGGCGTGCAGATGCTCCAGGTCGACGAAGAAGCCCTGGCGACCGGCTCGTTGCAGCTCAAGCGCTTGAAGCTGGTGTTTCCCGACGGCAGCCTGTTCGACGCGCCGCAGCATGATCCGCTGCCGGCCGCCCGCGACCTCAAGGACCTGCTCAAGAGTAACGACCTCAAGGTCTACGCCGCGCTGAAACTGCCTGAGCCCTTTGGCATGAACTACATCGAGGACGGCCAGGAACAAAAAAGCGCGCGGCGTTTTCGCAAGCAGTTCGACACCCTGCCCGACCTTAACGAAGGCGACCTGGAAAATGAAATCACCAGCCTGCGCCTGAACGTGGTGATGCTGATCGATGGCGATAACCTCGATGGCTACAGCTACTGCCCGATCGCCCGGCTGTCGCGCAATAACATCGGCGGCTTCAACCTCGACCCGCACTTCGTGCACCCGACGCTGCATGTCGGCACTCACGAAACCTTGATTGGTTTGGGCAAACGTTTGCTCGGTGTCTTGCAGGCCAAGAGCAAGGCGCTGTCGGGTCGGCGGCGCGAGCGCGCGGACCAGATCGCCGAGTTCGGTTCCAGCGACGTCACCCTGTTCTGGCTGCTGAATACGGTAAACCGTGCGTACCCAAGCCTCGCGCATTTGCTTGCGCACCCGCGCCTGCACCCCGAGCGCCTGTACCTGTTTCTCGCGGAACTCGCCGGTGGCCTGCTGACGTTCTCCCTGGACACCCAGCTCAACGACATCCCCGAGTACGACCATCATGACCCTGCGACGTCCCTGGTCAAGCTCGACGAGATGATCCGCGTGCTGCTGGATAACGTGGTGCCGAACCAGTGCGTGGTGATCAACCTGACCCAGACCAAGCCTTCTTACTGGCAGGGGCAGTTGCTCGACCCGCGCCTGGCCGAAGCCGACTTCTATATCTCGGTGCACGCTGACATGCCCGGTTCCAGCCTGTTGGAACTGGTGCCGCGGGCGTTCAAGGTGGGGTCGCCGGAAGACATCGAAGTGGTGGTCAACAGCGCGATGCCCGGCGTCACGCTCAATCACTCGACGCGCTTGCCGAACGCGATCCCGGTCCGCCTGGACAATCACTACTTCTCCATCGAGCCCCATGGCCGCGTGTACGAACGAATGATGAGCGCCCAGGCCATCTCGTTCTACGCACCCAGCGCCTTTACCAATCTCAAGCTTGAACTGATGGCGGTACTCAAATGACTGAAGCCGTAATGCAGGGCGCCGTAGCGACCGCCACCGACAAACCGCTGTTGAAAGACCTGGTGCAGGACTTCATCAGCATGGCGCTGATGGTGCGCAAGGGCCGCCAGGTCACTTCGGTCACCGCCTTCGAGGCCAGCGTCGACAGCTTCTTCGCGACTCTGGAGCGCGAAGCCCGTAGTGCCAACTACAGCGTCGAGCAGGTCAAGGACACCCAGTACGCCCTGTGCGCGTTCCTCGACGAGAGCGTGTTGCGTGCCGAAGACAAAGACAGCCCGCTGCGTAGCCACTTCGAATTGCAGCCGTTGCAGTTCCGCTACTTCGGCGTGCACCTGGCGGGCAAAGGTTTCTACGAGAAGATCGATTCGCTGCGCAGCGACGTCAAGCAGAACATCGACGTGCTGGAGGTGTATCACCTGTGCCTGGCCTTGGGATTCGAGGGCAAATTCGCCGTCGGCGAGAAGGACCAACTGCGCTACCTGGCCAACACCCTGGGCCAGGACATCGCGCGTTATTGCAAGTCGCCCAAGGCGCTGTCGCCGGATTGGGCCCTGCCCGACCAGGTGTCGCAAATGCTCCGGCACGAAGTGCCTGTCTGGCTGTACCTGGCGCTGATCGCGCTGGTCTGCGTCGGGGTTTACCTGACGCTGGACTGGCTGTTGGCCAAGGACGTGGCCGCACTGTCCGAACAAATCAGCCAGCTGTTCAGTGCCTGAATCCAGGTCAGGTAATCGAGTCAGGAAGACATGAAGACATTATTGCGTTTGTTGAAAAGTTTTTGGTTTGTGGTCCCGCTCCTGTGGCTGGCGAGCCTGGCTGTCTGCTGGTTCGCGGCGCCGCATGTGAGCTGGCTGCGTGACTATGCGCTGGAGGCGATGGCGATCATCAGCGCCTTCTACCTGCTGCTTATCGTGCTGCGCCAGTACCAGCGGATTCGCGCCGAGCACAACCTTGAGAACCTGGTGCAGCGTGAAGTGGATCGCTCGGCCAAGTCCACCGGCGAGTTCCGTGACCAGCAAGTGCTGCGCGAACGCCTCAAGCACGCCATCGCCATGCTGCGCACCGATCGCTCGGCCGGTGGCGGCGGTTCGTCGGCGCTGTCCGACCTGCCGTGGTACCTGGTGATCGGCATGTCCGGCGCCGGCAAGACCTCGTTGCTGACCCGTTCCGGGCTGTCCGCGAGCATCGCCAGCAACGCCAACGACACCCAGAGCGGCACCCAGCATTGCGACTGGTACTTCAGCCCCGAAGCCGTGATGATCGATACCGCCGGGCGTTACCTGCGCGACGACCAGTCCGCCAGCGAATTCGCCGGCTTCCTGCGCATGCTGAAAAAGCAGCGCAAAAAAGCCCCGGTCAACGGCCTGGTGCTGGTGGTCAGCCTGCCCGAGCTGCTGGCGGCCAGTGCCGACGAGCGCCACGCACTGGCGGCGCAGCTGGTGTCACGCATCGAGGAATACACCGAGTGCCTCGACGCCAACCCGCCGATCTACCTGATGTTGAGCAAGACTGACCAATTGCCAGGCTTCAGCCAGGCGTTCGAAGGCCTGGACCTCAACGAGCGCCAGCAACCGCTGGGCATGACCTTCGGCCTGTCGGAGATCCGCAACCAGGGCCTGCGCCCGGTGCTCGATGCCAAGCTGGCCAATCTGCACAGTCATATCCGCCGGCATGTCGACGCACAGATGATTGCTCTGGGCGCCGATGCCAACAGCGCGCTGCTGAACTTCCCGAATTATTTCTCCGAGCTGTCGCTGGTGCTGGAGCATTTCCTCCAGCACTTCGCCGACAACCGTCACACCGCGGCACCGCTGCTGCTGCGCGGCCTGTATTTCACCAGCGCGCTGCAGACCGATCAGCAACTGAGCCAAGTGTATGAAGACGAACTCGCCGAGTCGTTCGCCTTGCAGCCGGAAACAGCGCATGAGGCTGACACCAGCAGCGGCAAGAAAACCAACGATCGCAGCTACTTCATCACCGACACTTTCCGTCGGGTGATCTTCCCTGACCGCGACCTGACGCTGTACCAGTCGCGCTTCGGCAAGAACAAATCCCTGAGCCCTGTGCTGCTCGGCGTGGCGCTGCTGGCCGGGGTGGGATTCATTGGCTGGCAAGCGCTGTCGTTCCAGAACAACCGCCAGTGGTTGGCCTCGTTGCGCGAGCAGCTGAACCAGTTGCAACAGTCGCCGGACCGCGCGCAACTGCTCGCCTCGGGCCAGGGCCTGGAGCTGCTGCGCAATCAACTCAGCGCCATCGAAAAATACCGCGCCAAGGGCGTGCCGCTGCAACTGAGCGCGGGTCTGTATCGTGGCGACGACATTTATCGGGTCGCGCAGAATGCTTATTTGCAGCAACTGCGCACCCAGGCGCTGGAGCCGGTGACCCTGCAATTGCAATTGCAGATGCGCGCGTTCAATGAATTCGCGAAGACCATGGACCCGCAGAACAACTTTGCTGCGGCGCCCGCCAAAGCCGGTACCACCAAGGCCAAAGCACAGATTCAGGGGTTGAAACTGCCCACCCGCGTGAGCAGTGTCGGGGATGCCCGCAGCCGTTTGAGCGGCGCCGCCAAGACCGCTGCAAACAAGGCCCGTGGCGATGCGATGAACAGCCTGCGCAACCCGGCCACCGCCAGCGACGCCGCCGATCTGTCGGCGACTACCGGCGGGCTGTCGTTGTCCGAGGAAATGCTCGGCCGCCTGGACGAACGCCAGGTCGCGTCGATCATCGAATCCTATAACGCCTTGAAGCTGTACCTGATGTTGACCCAACCGGGTTCGCACCCTGACCCGGAATTTGTCGGAGCGGCTCTGCCATTGGCCTGGGCCAATACTGCCACGGCAGAAAACCCGGTCAGCGCCGAAGTCATCCAGGACAACGCGCCGGTCTACGTGCAACTGCTGAAAAACCGCCAGGCCCCTACCCTGCCGCGCAACGAGCAGTTGATCAGCGAAACCCGCAATAGCCTGAAGTCGTTCATGATCTCCAGCTCCCTGGTGGACCGCGAATACCTGCGCCTGCAACTCGAATCCAGCCGCCAGTTCCCGGCTGTGGGCCTGAGCGACCTGGTGCCGTTGCCGGGGCGCAATTTGCTGTATGGCAGCGAAGCAGTGCCGGCGATTTTCACCCGCCAGGGCTGGGAACAGTTCGTCAAACCCGAGCTGATCAAGCTGGTCTCGGGCAACCTGCGCAACGAATCGGACTGGGTGCTCGACGGCGAAGGCGGCGACAGCCTGGTGCAGAAAGCCAACTTCATCCGTGAGTTCATGACGCGCTACAAGCGCGACTACGCCCAGGCCTGGTACACCCTGGTCGACAGCGTCGGCGTGCGTCATTTCACCGACATGGCCAACGCGACCCAGCAACTGTCGCTGCTCAGCGACGTGCAGAATTCTCCGGTGAAAAACCTGCTGGCAGCGGTCAACGACAACACCCAGTGGGATGTGCCGGCGCCACAGGCCACCCAGCAACCGGGGGTCAAGCGCGAGGACGGATTCTGGGGCAGGGTCACCGGGATTCTGGATGGCCCGGACGCCTCGGCCAACGCACTGATTTCGCCATTGCCGGCAATCGATGACGGCAGCCTGGCCAAGCGCTTCGAGCCCATATCGCGAGTGTTTGCAGTACAGAACGCCGAAGGCGCCGACAGCACAATCATGGATCGTTACCTGGCGGCGCTGCGCAAGCTCAAGGTGCGCATGAACAATATCCAGCGCTCCCAGGACGTCGGTAAAAGCAGCAAGCAGTTGATCAGCGAGACCCTCGAAGGTCAGCCGAGCGAAGTCACCAGCGTGCGCAACTACGTCGAGACCACGGTCGATACCAGCCAGGGCGGCTTGTCGACCTCGCTGCAAGGGCTGTTCAGCCTGCCGATTCAGTTCGCCTGGGAAACCCTGCGCGACCCGGCCGGCGAGCAGATCGCCAAGGCCTGGGCGCAACAGATTGCCAAGCCTTGGGAACAAGTGATGGCGCACCGCTTCCCGATCGCCCCTGGCAGTCGCAACGAAGCGTCGGTGAAGGACCTGCAGCGTTTCGTCGACCCTGAGTCCGGACTGCTGCCGAACTTCAAGCGCAACGAAATCGGCAACCTCTCCGGCGGTGAAGGCCTGGGCATGAGCAGCGCGAGCAAATCGACGCCGCTGGTCAACCCGAACATGGTCAACAGCATCGACAAGGCCAGCTCCCTGGGCCAGGTGATCGCCAGCCTGTCGGATCGCGAAAACGGTTTCGAAATCATGCTGGAGCCTTCGGCGTACTTCACCGACATCATCTTCACCCTCGATGGCCAGGTGCAGCATTACCGCAACGGCAAGACCAGTTGGAGCCGCTTCTCGTGGCCGGGCACCACCACCGCCCCGGGTGCGCGCATGGACGTGGTGACCCTGACCGGCGAACGCATCACCGTGTTCGACTACCCGGGTCGCTGGGGCCTGCTGCGCATGAACGACAGCGCCCGGGTAAGCGACCTGGACGGCATCCAGCAGCGCTTCAGCTGGAACACCGCCAGCGGTCAGGTCAGCCTCGCCGTGCGCAACTACGGCGGCGTCAAGCTGACCGATCTGGCGAACGTCAAGTCGCTGAGTTCGCTTAATACCGCCGGCGGACGGGTCCAGTGAGCAGGCTGCCGGTAACTCAAGGATGCGGCCAATGATTGGCTGCTTCGGTAAGGTGCCCGCGAGCCCGGACTTCGTCAGCCTGCATGGAGCGGCCGACGACGTCTGCGAGTTCGATAGCTGGTTGCAAGGAGCCCTTGCGGCCCTGCAGCAGCACGAGGACTGGCGCGGGCTGTTCGACGCCTTGCCGGTGTGCTTCTTCAGCTATCGGGCGCGCAGCGGCAACTGGTTGCTGGGCGGGCTGATCAGCTCAATGGACGCCAGCCAGCGGCGGTATCCGTTCTTTATTTTCCAGACGGTGAAAGCCGCTGACGCCGAGCCCTTCGTCAATCCGTTCACCTTGGGCGAACTGTTCAGTGCGCAGATCAAGCCGTTGCTGCACATGGCCGCCCAGGGCGAAAGCACCGCCGTGCTGTTCGAGCGGATCAAGGCCTTGCGCCCGTTGCAAACCCAGGACTTTGCCCTGTTCCGCAAGGTGCACAGCAAGTTCCTGGTCAACTTCACTCTGCGTGACATCGCCACTGCGCTTGCCGGCTCCCACCCGGAGTTCGTCACCAACGCCGTGCTCACTCGTCTGCAAGCCTTAAAAAGCCCCCTGCAACACGGCACGCCCATCGGCATCACCCTGCCCTTGCCGGCGGAACGCGGCTTGAAAAATCCGACTGCGGATCTGTGGCTGACCTGGCTCACCCGCATGACACCTGCCCATGCCGTGCCGCAGGTCAGCCTGCTGGCCGACGACTTCATGCGCCCGCGCCTGATCTGTTTTGCCTCACGCACCACCAGCAACGCCTATCGCGTGCTCACCGGCAGCGGCGAGCGCGCGCAGGGTTATGACGTGCTGGCGTCCTTCGATGCCTTTGACGAACACCACGCTGCACATGCTTTTCCCGAAATCGACCGCCCCCTTGATGACGTCATCGACCGTTTTGTCGATGCCCTGGATTCGAAGTCTGTATGAACAAGATCAAGTATTACTGCTTGCGGTATCAACCCTACATCCTCGGGGTTGCCTTCTTCCTCAGCATCTTTGTCGTGTGGGGCATCGGGCGGGCGTTCGGCTTCAGTTCGCTGAACAGCCTGCTGACCGGCATCGGCGTGTTCCTGGCGCTGTCGTCCGGCTATGTGCTGCTGCTCTATCGCGGCGTCTCGCGCCACCACAATCTTGAAGGGCTGCTGCGCGACGACGCTGATCAGGCGGTGCTGAACGCGAGCCCGGCGGATCGCGAGGAAGTCAGCCTGCTGCGCGAGCGACTGCTGCAAAGCATCGAGCGCCTGCACAGCAACAAGCCCCGGGGCAGCAATCCCAAGGATGCGTTGTACGCCCTGCCCTGGTACCTGGTGATCGGGCAGCCGGCCGCGGGCAAGAGCACCATGCTCTATCAGTCGGGCCTGAATTTTCCGTATGCCGAGCGTGAAGGTGCACGAGTGGCTGGCTTGGGCGGCACGCGCAACTGCGACTGGTTCTTCAGCTCCGAAGCGGTGTTGCTCGACACCGCCGGGCGCTACATGAACAACCAGGAAGAAGCCGGCAAATGGCGCGCGTTCCTGCAGCTGCTGCGCCAGCACCGGCAACGCCGGCCGCTTAACGGCCTGATCGTTACCGTGAGCATCCACGACATCCTGCAAGCCTCGCTGGATGAACAGGAGCGCATTGCCAAGCGCCTGCGCGAACGCATCCAGGAAACCCACGCGCTGCTGGAAGTGCGCCTGCCGGTGTACCTGGTATTCACCAAGTGCGACCTGGTGCCGGGCTTTGCGCCGTTCTACCGCCAACTGGACGAGCTGGCGCGCGGCGAAGTCATGGGCAAGACCTTTGCCCATAAAGGGTATGAGCAGGCGGACTGGGCACGGCAATTCGGCGTGGCGATGGATGAGCTGGTTGCCTATTGGCAGCAAGTAGCGAGCCAGCAACTGGTGACCCAGGACATTCAGATCACTCGCCAGGATTCGGCGGTGTATCGCTTCCCGCTGGAACTGGCGGCACTCAAGCCACGCCTGCAACTGTTCGTCGATGCGCTGTTGCGCGCCAATCCGTACCAGAAGGCCGAACTGCTGCGCGGCTTCTATTTCACCAGCGCACTGGACGCCGACCAGCCGGAACTGGGCGGCCATGCCCGCCAGGTCACCGAACGCTTTGCCCTGGAAGGCGATCAGGCAAGCGTCGGCGGCGATGCACTGCCGCGTCCATTGTTCATCAACAGCCTGTTCCGCAAAGTGATCATTCCCGACCAGCACCTGGTGGCGCTGTACACCACCAACCACCGCGAACGTCGGCGCAAGGCGGCCTGGATCGGCGGCGCTGGCGTGCTGGCGCTGCTGCTGTGCGGCTTGCTGGGCTGGTCCTATGTGAACAACCGCAACACCGTGCAGAGCATCTCCACGGAACTGGCCCAGGCGGCCAGTGCCGATGCCGCGACGACCGGGCAATACACCGCCTGGCAGACCCTGGACCGCATGCGTTTCTGGACCGCGCATTACTTTGCCCAGCATCACCAGGATGGCGTGCCACTGCGCATGCGCCTGGGGTTGTACCAGGGCTATAAAGTCGAGCCACTGCTGCGCAGCCAGTATTTCGACCGTCTGGAAAGCGTGATGCTCAAGCCGACGGCCGACAACCTGACCCGTTCGCTGTACCTGCTGACCACCCTCAAGGTGTACCAGCGCAACACCAATCAGCTGCTGCCCGTGACCGGCGTCGACAGCGTCGAGCCCAAGGCCCTGCCTAACGACAACCGCGCGCAGTCGATCGCCGCCTTTGGCAAGACCACCCTGGACACCTACGTGATGCTCTCCCGTGCCCAGCGCGAGAAGGCTGACCCGGCGTTCCTCAAGGCGAAGATCCCGGACTACTGGTACCCGGCGATTGCTCGCCAGACCGGCAGGACCATCGGCGTGGCCAACAGTGATGCCGGCTCGAATCAGGACTATGAATACGCCAGCCGGCAGATCAATTTCTACAGCGAGCAGATTCACGAAGAAGACGTGCCACGGATTCTCGACAACGCGTTCCTGACGTCCAGCTCGCGCAACTACATCAACAGCCTGCTGAGCCAGTCGCTGCGTTCGATCGAGACCATCACCCTGGAATCGGACACCCTGTTCGCCTTCGGCCGCGCTGACTTCCAGAGCCTGAAAACCGCAGGCCAGAGCCAGCTCAGCGCGATCGCCAGCAAGCTGCTGAACACCCCCGACATCGGCAAGATCATCATCGCCGGCCACGCCGATCAACTGGGCGACCCCCAGGGCAACCTGCAAGTGTCCAAGCAACGCGCGCAGACCATCAAGACTTACCTGGTGGGCAAAGGCGTGCCCGGCGAGCTGGTGGAAGCGGTGGGCGAAGGCAGCACCAAGCCCCTGGTCAAATGCAACATGCAGCAGCCAAGGGCCCAGCTTATTGAATGCCTGGAGCCTAACCGCCGGGTGGAAATCGAGGTGCGGGCGGTCAACTGACGCGCCGGCATGTTCAAAGAAAAATCGCTGCCGGGGTCGTCTCAATGGGCGAACCGGGCAACGACAAGACACCTCTCTTGAGCGTTTCAAAGAGGTTAAAACGAAGGGTTGTGCACTGCTTGCGGGCACTTCCTCAAATGTAGGTAAGGAGAAAGTAGAAATGGCATTTGACGCATACATCCAGATTGAAGGCATTCCAGGCGAAGTACTGGACGACAAGCACAAGGATTGGATTGAAGTGCTGGGCTACGAGTACGGTGCAACCCAGGCGACCTCCGCGACTGCCAGCTCTTCGGGCGGTGCTTCGTCGGAGCGTGTGGCGTTGAGCGACTTCAGCATCCGCAAGGCCGTGGACAAGGCTTCTGCCAAGCTGTTCGAAGCCTGCTGCAAGGGTACTCACATTGCCAAGATCCAGCTGAACGTGAACCGCGCCGGTGGTGACAAGGTCACCTACCTGACCATCAACCTGGAAGAGGTCGTGGTGTCTTCCGTCAAGGCAGTCGCCGGCGGCAGCCAGGGCGGTGAAGACAAGTCGGTCAGCGACCTGCCGATCGAAGAAATCAGCTTCAACTTCGCGCGCATCAAGACCACCTACACCCAGCAAAGCCGTGCCGATGGCCAGGGCGGCGGCAACGTCACCGGCGGTTGGGATCGTACGGCGAACAAGGTGTTCGCGTAAGTCGGTTGCACTAGCGGGCCGTGCAAGCGGCCCGCCTTAAGCACCGCGCCTGTCGTCCGGGCGCGGTGTTCTTTTATTTTGATCAGAGTTGCCTATGTCTGAATTTCTCAACGACCTTTCGCTGGCCGAACTGACAGCGCCCATCAATGAGGGGAGCGGTGACGACCTGAGCTTTTCCACCTTGTTCGATCAGGTGAAAGAAGCGCGTCGAGCAGACCCCGATTATCTCACCCAGGGTGACTGGCAGACCGATCTGAAATCTTCGGATTGGGACCTGACCATCACCTTGGCGGCACAGGGCCTGGCTCGCCAGAGCAAGGACCTGATGCTGGTCGCCTGGCTCAATGAGGGCCTGGCGCACAAATACCACTTCGTCGGTATTACCTTTGGCCTGACCCTGGCCGAACGCATCCTCGAAACCTTCTGGGCAGACCTGTTTCCCTCCCTGGAAGACGGTCTTGATGAACGCGCCGCGCGCCTGGCGTGGATGAAGACTTCGCTGGCGGAAGTGGTCGGCGGGTTGCCGATTACCCAGGGCCAGCAGTTCGGTCTACTGCGTTATGACGAGTCCCGGCACATCGAAAACCTCGCACTGCAAAATCCCCAGGCGATGCGCGCGGCGATTGATGAAGGCAAGATCAATGCGGAAGTGTTCCAGCGCTCGGTGGTGCTGACCGATTCGGACCACCTGCGCCTCAAGGCCGGCGAAATCGCCGCCAGCCTGCGCGCCTGCCAGCAGCTGCAGGGCACCGCTGACCGCCTGTTCGGCGTGGACTCGCCCAGTTTTGCCGCGCTGACGGACGTACTGGCCCGTGCCGGACAACTGGCCGAGAAGCTGCTCAAGGACCGCGGCATCGAGCTGCACCCCACGCCAGTCGCTGCCGTCCAGCAACCAGGCGTTGTCGACCAACCCGCAGGTGCCGCCATGACCCAGATCCAGCCAGCCCCCTCGACCACCCCGCTGCGCACCACCCCGCTGACCCGCGACGAGGCCTTCACCCAGCTTGCCGGCATCGCCCAGTTCTTCAAGCAGACCGAACCCCAAAGCCCGGTGCCCTACCTGATCGAACGCGCGATCAAATGGGGCAACATGCCGCTGGAGGGTTGGCTGAATGACGTGATCAAGGACAGCAATGTGGTGGACAGCATCCGTGATGTGCTGGGGACCAAGGAATCGAAAGCCTGATCTAGCACTCAGGGCTGATTCACTGAGTATTCCCCTGTAGGAGTGAGCCTGCTCGCGATAGCGCCCGCCCGACCACTGCATCATTGCCTGATATACCGCCATCGCGAGCAGGCTCACTCCTACAGTAATCCGCGCTGCATTCAAATCCTCTCCCCCCCAATCGCGCCATCCGACCAGAAACTCACTCCAGGGACTTGTGCTTCCGATATTATGGTATACCATCATACGCACAGACACCCTCAACTCACACGGAGCAGCTCATGAGTTTCGAAATCCGCAAGATCGTCAGCTACGTCGAAGAAACCTTCATCGAAGGCGGCAAGACCACCGACAAACCCGTGACCATGGTCGGCCTCGCCGTCGTGATGAAGAACCCTTGGGTGGGCAATGGTTTTGTCGAGGACCTGAAACCGCAGATCCGCGAGAACTGCTCCGACCTCGGTGCGCTGATGGTCGAGCGCCTGGTGGGCATCATCGGCGGTGCCGACAAGATCGAAGCGTACGGCAAGGCCGCTGTGGTCGGCGCCGACGGTGAAATCGAGCACGCTTCCGCCGTGATCCACACCCTGCGTTTCGGCAACCACTACCGCGAAGCCGTGAAAGCCAAGAGCTACCTGAGCTTCACCAACAAGCGCGGCGGCCCGGGCACTTCGATCCAGATCCCGATGATGCACAAGGACGACGAAGGTCTGCGTTCGCACTACATCACCCTGGAAATGAAGATCGAAGACGCGCCGCGTGCCGATGAAATCGTCGTGGTCCTGGGTTGCGCCGACGGCGGCCGCCTGCACCCGCGCATTGGTAACCGCTACATCGATCTGGAAGAACTGGCCGCCGAAAAGGCCCAGTAATTCCCCAGGGCTACTACAACAAAAAGGCATGCAGGAGCGCTCCATGATTCGGCTCACCGCTGAACTCACCCCGGCTGGCACCAGTTACCTGGCGACCGGCCAAGGCCAGCCCGTGGTCTTGATCCACGGCGTGGGCCTGAACAAAGAAATGTGGGGCGGGCAAATCGTAGGCCTGGCCACGAAATATCGTGTGATCGCCTACGACATGCTCGGCCATGGCGCGAGCCCACGCCCGGCCAGTGGCACACCATTGCTCGGGTATGCCGACCAGTTGCTGGAGTTGCTCGACCACCTGCAATTACCCCTGGCATCGGTGATCGGCTTCTCCATGGGCGGGCTGGTGGCGCGGGCGTTTGCCTTGCACTACCCGCAACGCCTGCAAGGCCTGGTGGTGCTCAACAGCGTATTCAACCGCAGCCCCGAGCAGCGTGCCGGAGTGATCGCCCGTACGGCACAGGCAGCCGAGCATGGCCCGGATGCCAACGCCGAAGCCGCCCTGTCGCGCTGGTTCAGCCGCGAGTACCAGGCGGCCAACCCGGCGCAGATCGCCGCCTTGCGCCAGACCCTGGCGGACAACGATCCCCAGGGTTATCTCACCACTTATGAGCTGTTCGCCACCCAGGACATGTACCGGGTCGACGACCTGGGCAGTATCCAGGTGCCGACGCTGATCGCCACCGGCGAACTGGACCCCGGTTCAACCCCGGAAATGGCCGAGCAACTGGCTCGGCGCATTCCCGGTGCGACCGTTGCCGTGCTCGCCGAGCAACGGCATATGATGCCCGTAGAATCGCCGCGCCTGGTCAACCAGCTGTTGCTGGAGTTTCTCGACACGGCGCACTCCCGACAAAATCAAATAAAGGGGATCGTTGCATGACACTCGCACGCTTCCAGATGTGCATCGGCGGTGAATGGGTCGATGCCCTGTCCGGCAAGACCTTCGAAAGCCTCAACCCGGCACTGGCCCAGGCCTGGGCCGAACTGCCCGACGCCGATGAAGCCGATGTCGAGCGCGCCGTCCAGGCTGCGCAGACCGCCTTCGACAACCAGGCGTGGCGCGGCTTGACCGCCACCGCTCGGGGCAAGCTGCTACGGCGCCTGGGCGACCTGATCGCCGAGAACAAGGAACACCTGGCGCAGCTGGAAAGCCGCGACAACGGCAAGCTGATCCGCGAAACCCGCGGCCAGGTCAGCTACCTGCCGGAGTTCTTCCATTACACCGCAGGCCTGGCGGACAAGCTCGAAGGCGGCACCCTGCCCCTCGACAAGCCGGACCTGTTTGCCTATACCGTGCACGAAGCCATGGGCGTGGTCGCCGCGATCATTCCGTGGAACAGCCCGCTGTACCTGACCGCGATCAAACTGGCCCCGGCCCTGGCCGCCGGCAATACCATCGTGATCAAGCCTTCCGAGCACGCCTCGGCGACCATCCTCGAACTGGCGCGCCTGGCCCTCGAAGCCGGCATTCCGCCGGGCGTAGTCAACGTCGTCACCGGCTACGGCCCGAGCACTGGCGCGGCGCTGAGCCGCCATCCGCTGGTGCGCAAGATTGCCTTCACCGGCGGCGCGGCCACGGCCCGTCACGTGGTGCGCAGCAGTGCCGAGAACTTCGCCAAGCTGTCCCTGGAACTGGGTGGCAAGTCGCCGAATATCATCTTCGCCGACGCCGACCTCGACAGCGCGATTAACGGCGCGATTGCCGGGATCTACGCCGCCTCCGGGCAAAGCTGCGTATCGGGCTCGCGTCTGCTGGTGCAGGACGAGATCTACGACGAGTTCGTCGAGCGCCTGGTCGAACGGGCCAAGCGCATCCGCATCGGCAACCCCCAGGAAGACAGCAGCGAAATGGGGCCGATGGCCACCGCGCAGCAATTGGCGGTAGTCGAAGGGCTGGTCGCCGATGCCATCGCCGAAGGTGCGCGCCTGCGTATGGGCGGCAAGCGTCCGCAGAACCTGGGCGACGGCTGGTTCTATGAACCGACCCTGTTCGAATGCGACAGCAACTCGATGAAGATCATGCAGGAAGAAGTCTTCGGCCCGGTGGCATCGGTCATTCGGTTCAAGGACGAAGCCGAGGCCCGGGCGATCGCCAACGACTCGCAGTTCGGCCTCGCCGCCGGCATCTGGACTCGCGACCTGGGACGCGCCCATCGCCTGGCCCGGGACGTACGTTCGGGGATCATCTGGGTCAATACCTACCGCGCGGTGTCGGCCATGGCGCCGATCGGCGGTTTCAAGAACAGCGGCTATGGACGCGAGAGCGGCATCGATTCGGTGCTGGCCTACACCGAGCTGAAAACGGTGTGGATCAACCTCTCCCAGGCGCCGATGCCTGATCCCTTCGTGATGCGCTAAGAGACCACCGACATGATCGAACCTGGCATTTACAAAGACGTCATGAGCTCCTTTCCATCCGGGGTCACGGTGGTCACCACCCTGGACCCGGACGGCGGCATCGTCGGCATCACCGCCAGCGCCTTCAGTGCGCTGTCGATCGACCCGGCCCTGGTGCTGTTCTGCCCCAACTACGCCTCGGACACCTACCCGATTCTGCGTGACAGCAAGCAGTTTGCGATTCACCTGCTGTCCGCCGACCAGACCGCAGAAGCCTATGCCTTTGCCAGCAAGGGCAAGGAAAAGGCCAAAGGCATCGAGTGGCATTTGAGCGAGCTGGGCAACCCGTTGCTGGGCAAGGCGACGGCGATCATCGAGTGCGAGCTGTGGCGCGAATACGACGGCGGTGATCACGCGATCATCGTCGGTGCGGTGAAGAACCTGATCCTGCCCGAGCAGCCGGTGACGCCGATGATCTACCACAAAGGCAAGCTGGGCCCCCTGCCCGCGCTGGCCTGATATTTCCCCTGTAGGAGTGAGCCTGCTCGCGATGGCGATGCAGCAGTCACAAATGATGCTGGATGTGCCGCCGTCATCGCGAGCAGGCTCACTCCTACAGTTGATCACCATTACTCCAGGAGTCCGCATGAGCCCAGCAGCCTCACCACTGTTCCGCCAACAGGCCTACATCAACGGCCAATGGCTCGATGCGCCAGACGGTGCGGTTCAGGACATCTTCAATCCGGCCACCGGCGAGTTGATCGGCCAGGTGCCCAATCTCGGCGCCGCCCAGGCTCATGAAGCCATCGAAGCCGCCAACAAGGCTTGGCCGGCCTGGCGCGCACTGACCGCCAAGGAACGCAGCACTGTCCTCAAGCGCTGGCACGCGCTGATGCTGGAGAACGCCGACGCCCTGGCGCACATCCTCACCCTTGAACAGGGCAAGCCACTGGCCGAAGCCAAGGGTGAGATCCTCTACGCCGCGAGCTTCATCGAATGGTTTGCCGAGGAAGCCAAGCGCATCTACGGCGACACCATTCCAAGCCACAAAGGTGACGCACGCATCGTCGTCAGCAAGGAACCGATCGGCGTGGTTGCTGCCATTACCCCGTGGAATTTCCCGGCCGCAATGATCACCCGCAAGGCTGGCCCGGCGCTGGCCGCCGGCTGCCCATGCATCGTCAAGCCCGCTCCGGAAACGCCGTTCTCGGCCCTGGCGATGGCGGCCCTGGCCGAACAGGCAGGCATCCCCCCGGGCATCTTCAACGTGATCACCGGCGACGCCGTGGCCATCGGCGCCGAGCTGACCGCCAGCCCGCTGGTGCGCAAACTGTCGTTCACCGGCTCCACGGCGATCGGCAAGCTGTTGATGGCGCAATGCGCGCCAACCCTGAAAAAAGTCTCGCTGGAACTGGGCGGCAACGCGCCATTTATCGTATTCGATGACGCCGATCTGGAACGTGCGGTGGAAGGTGCGCTGATCGCCAAGTTCCGCAACGCCGGGCAGACCTGCGTCTGCGTCAACCGTTTCCTGGTGCAGGCGGGCATTCACGATGCCTTCGTCGCGCGACTGGCCGAACGAGTGGCGCAACTGAACGTCGGCAGCGGTTTCGACGACGGCATCACCCAGGGTCCGCTGATCAACGAACGTGCCGTGGCCAAGGTCGAAGACCATGTGCAGGACGCCCTCGCCCACGGCGCGCAACTGCTCTGCGGCGGTGAACGTCACGCCCTCGGCCACGGCTTTTTCCAGCCGACCGTAATGGCTGGCATCACCGCCTCGATGAAAGTCGCCCGGGAAGAAACCTTCGGACCATTGGCGGCGGTGTTTCGCTTCGACACCGAAGCCGAGGCGATCCACCAGGCCAACGACACCGAGTTCGGCCTCGCCGCCTATTGCTACACCCGCGACCTGGGCCGCGCCTGGCGCATGAGCGAGGCGCTGGAGTACGGCATGGTCGGGATCAACGAAGGGCTTATTTCCACGGAAGTCGCCCCGTTCGGCGGCATCAAGTCCTCGGGCCTGGGCCGCGAAGGCTCAAAATACGGCATCGAAGATTACCTGGAACTCAAATACACCCTGATGGGTGGACTCTGACTCACTCTGTAGGAGCTGCCGAAGGCTCGGGCCGCGATCGGACGATCTTTTGATCTTAAAGACGAACATCAAAAGATCGCAGCCTTCGGCAGCTCCTACAGGGGACGCAGGAGATTTTTGAAATGAGCAATGAAAAGTACGAACAAGGTCTGAAAATCCGCACTCAGGTGCTGGGTGAAGCCTACGTGCAGCGCTCGATCGATAACGCCGACGACTTCACCCGCCCGCTGCAGGAAATGGTCACCGAGTACTGCTGGGGCCACGTCTGGGGGCGTGACGGCTTGTCGCTTAAAGAACGCAGCATGATAAACTTGGCGATGATTTCGGCCCTCAACCGGCCGCACGAACTCAAGCTGCATGTACGCGGCGCCTTGCGTAACGGGCTGAGTCGTGAACAAATACGCGAAATTCTGCTTCAGGTCGGTATTTATTGCGGAGTCCCCGCTGCCGTAGACAGTTTCCGGCTCGCCCGTGAAGCCTTCGCCGAAGCCGATGCCGAGGCCTCCAGTTAACCCTTGGCTGTTTGATCTGACCGGAGCACAGACGATCGTCGTGATCGAAGTGCCCCTTTTGCATGGACAGCCACACTCAGAGCGGACCCCATGAAACGCCTGCCACTCGACGACAGCTTCAAGGTCAATCGCAACCCCGTTACCCTGCGCGAAATCGTGCTGGATAAGCTGCGAAGCGCCATCATGAACTTCCAGCTCCTGCCGGGAGACCGTCTGGTCGAGCGCGATCTGTGCGATCGCCTGGGCGTCAGCCGCACGTCCGTGCGCGAGGCCTTGCGTCACCTCGAATCCGAAGGCCTGGTGGAATTCGCCGACGCCAAGGGGCCGCGGGTCGCGATCATTACCCTGTCCGATGCCGGTGATATCTACGAGCTGCGCTGCGTGCTCGAAGGCCTGATCGTCCAGTTGTTCACCCTGCGTGCCAAGGCCAAGGACATCAAGGCCCTGGAGAAAGCCCTGGAGGAAAACCGCAAGGCCCTCAAGGACGGCGAGCTGCAGCAGGTGATCGATTCGGTGCAGGGCTTCTACGATGTGCTGCTCGAAGGTTCGGGCAACCATGTCGCGGCCACCCAGCTGCGTCAGTTGCAGGCGCGCATCAGCTACCTGCGGGCGACTTCGGTGTCCCAGGTGAACCGCCGCGGCGCGAGCAACCAGGAAATGGAACGCATGGTCGAGGCGATCAAGAGCGGCGATCCGCTGGCCGCCCACCAGGCCTGCGTCGATCACGTTCGGGCAGCGGCTGCCGTGGCCCTCGATTACCTCAAGAGCAAGCAGGAAGAAACCGGCCAGATGCCGGTGATCACCTTGCCGATTGCCCTCAAAGAACCTCGCATAGGTCGCTAATCATGTTCAGCCCGAGCTTTTGCCCAAGGTGTGGTGCCAGTGACCTCAAGTCGCAGCTGCCGCCGGGTGATACGCACGAGCGCCTGATGTGCGACGGTTGCGGCTACATCCATTACGTCAATCCGAAGATCATTGCCGGCTGCATCATTGAGCAGGACGGCAAGTATCTGCTGTGCCAGCGCGCCATCCCGCCCCGCCCGGGCACCTGGACGCTGCCGGCGGGTTTCATGGAAGGCGGCGAGACCACTGAGCAGGCGGCCTTGCGCGAAGTCTGGGAAGAGAGCGGAGTGCGCGCGGAAATTCTGTCGCCCTACTCGATTTTCAGTGTGCCGAAGATCAGTGAGGTGTACATCATCTTCCGTGCCATTGCCCTGGAGATTACCGGGCAATATGGGCCGGAGACGCTGGACTACAAGTTTTTCGCGCCTGAGGATATTCCCTGGGAGAGCATCTATTACCCGGCGATCCGGCAGATCCTCGAGCGTTATATCGAGGAGCGCCAGGCTGGTGTTTATGGGATCTATATCGGTAACGACGATACCGGCAAGATCCACTTTATCCGCTAACACCATTCCCCCCGTAGGAGCTGCCGAGAGAAACGAGGCTGCGATCTTTTGATCTTGCTTTGTGTACATATCCAGACATCTGTGGGAGCAAAGCTTGCTCGCGATAGCGGTGTACCAGTCACCATCAATATTGGATGTCGATCCGTCATCGCGAGCAAGCTTTGCTCCCACAGGGGGTGGTCCATTTACCGCTAATACTGCGCCGAACTGTCCGTGAAAAGTGGAACTGACTCACCCCGCTCACCCAATCACCCTCGCATACACCCCCCGATCCACATTCCCCCCAGACAAAATCACCGCCACCTTCCTCCCCGCCATCGCCCCCCGCTCCTGAATCAGCGCCGCCAGCGCCGACGCCCCTGCCCCCTCGGCAAGGTTATGAGTATCGGTGTAGTACACGCGCATTGCCTCGGCAATCTGCCCGTCATTGACCGCGACAACCCGCACCGCACCCTCACAGTAGACTTCGAATGCCTCGGGGATCGGTTTACGCACGGCCAGGCCATCGGCAAAAGTGTTCGCCGATGGGGTTTCGCGGATTTCTCGCGCTTCAAATGACAGCTTTGCCGCGGCAGCCTCGGTCGACACCACCCCCACCACTTTGGTTTTCAGCCCCAGCGCATCACGCGCGGCGATCACCCCGCAAATCCCCGAACCGCAGCCGATCGGCACGTAGACGGTGTGCAGGTCTGGCACTGCCGTGAACAGCTCCAGCGCATAGGTGGCCACGCCCTTGACCAGCTCGGTGTGGAACGGCGGCACCAGGAACAGATCATGTAGCTGCGCCAGGCGCGCGGCCTCTACCCGTGCATCATCGAAGTCGCGGCCACACTCGACCACCTCACCGCCAAAGCCGCGCATGGCATTGTTCTTCTCGACCGAGTTGCCCTCGGGCACCACGATCAATGCGCGCAAACCCAGTGCACCGGCCGCCAGCGCCAGGCTCTGGCCATGGTTGCCGCGGGTGGCAGTGACGATACCCTTGGCGTTGGGGTGAGTGCGCTTGAGCCAGTGCATGAAGGTGATGCCGCCGCGCACTTTGAACGCGCCGGTGGGGGTATGGTTTTCATGCTTGACCCACACCGTGCAGCCCAACCGTTCAGCCAGCAAAGGCCAGGCGTATTGGGCAGTGGCAGGCATGACCTGATACACCTGGCGGGCCGCTTGTTCGATGTCGTCGCGAGTCAATAGGTGCATGGGCCGTCTCCCTGAGGTTTGGCCCAGTCTAGCCTTGGGTCGATACGTCGGCTTTCAGAAAACCGACCTGACTTTTTTGCCTCATCTTTACTACTATGCGAGGCATGAATCCGCGAAATCGCCTGCCGCCAACGCTCCAGACTGAACCGGTCCGCCGTGTCGAGGCCGGCCCGTGGGCGATCGAGTTGCTGCCTGGCAGCGCCTACGCGGCCCGCTACGTCGCCAGCCATGCCGCGATCGGCTTTGCCTTCGACAGCCAGCGCGGCCTGCACGCCATCGGCAGTGACCGCGTGCTGCCCTTCCTCGCCAACCCCAACGGCCTGGCGTTTGTCCCGGCCGGTTGTGACGTGTTGTCCGAGTCAGCCCATGGCGGCGAATATCTGCGAGTCATGCGCGCCGATGGTCTGCAGTCGCTCGGGGAGCGCGTGTTCAACAACCGCATCGACCCGCAGGCCATCAGCCTTGCCCAATGCATGCGCAGCGCATTGCTGCACCCCTCGGTGAGTGACGATTGGGAAGCCTGGGCACTGGCGTTGGCAGATCGAGCAACGGCGCACAGCACATTGCCGGCGCAGTCACCAGGCTCCATCACCGCCAGCCGCCTGCGCCTGCTCGACGAGTTTATCGACGCCGGGCTGCAGGGCCCCTTGAGTGTGCAGACCATGGCCGGCCTGCTAGGTCTGTCAGAAGGGTTTTTCATGCGCGCCTTCAAGCAGGCAACCGGCAAAAGCCCGCACAGCTACCTGATCGACCGCCGCCTCGCCAAGGCCCGCGCGCAATTGCGCGATTCAACTACCGGCCTGGCGCAAATCGCCCTCAGCTGCGGCTTCAACTCCCAGGCACACATGGCGACGGCGTTCAGGCAACGGCTTGGGGTGAGCCCGGTGCAATTGCGCCGGGGTTAAACTGACCCTGTTCCTCAGGCGCCAAAGCGCACCAATGCCGCATCGACAAACCTTCGCAGCTTGGCAGTTCTCTGCCGATTGGCCGCGGTCGGCCGGCCGTGACCAGTAGGCGTATCCCAGGCACTCGTGATCCTGCAGATCCTGGGGGGTTTGCGGTACCCCGCGCTCGGCCAGGTAGTGCGGTGCCGCGCAGGTGTCCAGCCGATACGGCGCCAACGGCCGGGCGGTCAGGCTCACTCCCACAATCTGTGTTCCGTCGATTGAACTGGGTTTGCTGGTGCCGTTGTTAAAGACGCCGCATTCTGGCGCTGCGATTGCGCAGCCAGAACCTATGAACATTTATGCATTCAACTCACTGGCCAGAACATTGCACACCGACTTGCCGGAGCAAACCCGCGCTTGTACTCATCGCTCAATGCCGCCGCCAGCCGCTGATCCAGGTCTGAGGCGTGCTTAATCTGGAACCCCAGACGCGTGTAAAAGGGTGCATTCCATGGCACGCTCTTGAATGTCGTGAGCGTTACAAAACGCAGTGCGTTTGACCGGGCATACCGCTTCGCCTCTTCGATCAGTTTTCGCCCCAAGCCTCGTCCTTGCATGGACTGCATGACAGATAATTCATTGATATGGAGATCATTGCCATGACGCTTTGCGCTGATAAATCCCAGTGGCTGATTCTCGGCATCAACAGCTACCCAGCACGTTGATTGCGCAATGAGTTGGCTATGCAACTCGACGCTCATTGGCAGGGAATCAGCCAGCCAGGTCAACCCTTCGACGCTGCGGAATGATTGCGCAGCGGACATTTCAATGGAGGGCAGCAGTTCGGCATCTTGCGGTACCGCCAAGCGAATAATCGAGGGCATGTGGCTCCATTAATGGTGTGGTGAATTAGCGTGCCCATTCTAATCCCAGTCCTGTACTGGTGGCAGATGCCACGCACGCAACATCGAATTTCCCCCTTGCGCACAACATATGGATATTCGTATATTCGCTCATCCATATGTAACGAGGGCCCGTGATGATCACCCCCCCCGAAGTCTTCAAGAGCCTGGCCGACGAGACCCGCGTGCGCGCCACCCTGCTGATTGCCAATCAAGGCGAGCTGTGCGTTTGCGAGCTGATGTGTGCGCTCGATGACAGCCAACCAAAAATCAGTCGCCACCTGGCGCAACTGCGCAGCAACGGTCTGCTGCGGGATCGACGTCAGGGCCAGTGGGTGTATTACCGCCTCAACCCGGATCTTCCGGAATGGGTTGATGAAATCCTGCGAGTGACCTCGAACTCCAACTCCGATTGGCTTAAGGACAACACCTCCCGCCTGCAGAACATGGATGGCCGACCTGTGCGCGAAGCCGTCTGCTGCTGATCCCCTTCCTTTTCCAGGAGCACCCCATGCGAGTCCTGTTCATGTGCACAGCCAACAGCTGCCGCAGCATCCTGTCCGAAGCCATGTTCAATCACCTGGCGCCGGCAGGGTTCGAAGCGGTGAGCTCGGGCAGTTTCCCCAAGGGCCAGGTATTGCCGCGCAGCCTGTCCACCTTGCAGCAGGCCGGCATTGCCATCGACGGCTTGCACAGCAAAGGCAACGACGCCTTCGAAGGCAACCCGCCGGACATCGTCATCACCGTCTGCGACAAAGCCGCCGGTGAAAGCTGTCCGGTGTACTTCGGCCCGGCGCTGAAAGCCCACTGGGGGCTGGAAGATCCATCCGACGTTACCGGTGACGAAGCGCTGATCGATGCCGCCTTCCGCACCACGCTCGCGCGTATCGAGCAGCGCTGCAAGGCCTTCCTCGAACTGCCCTTCAACCGCCTCAGCCGCGATGAGCTGAAACACGAGCTCGATCGCATCGGCACTCTCTAAGGAGGACTATTCATGTCAGAACACCTGCCCAATCTCGATCCCACCCTGTTCAATGGCCTGCAAACGTCAGCCACGGGCGAGCACAAACCACGCATTCTGCTGCTGTACGGATCGACCCGCGTTCGCTCCTTCAGCCGCCTGCTGATAGAAGAAGCCGCACGCCTGCTCGAACACTTCGGCGCCGAGGTGCGCATCTTCAATCCCTCCGGCCTGCCATTGCCTGACGATGTCCCGGTCGAACACCCCAAGGTCCAGGAACTGCGCGAGCTGGTGCTGTGGTCAGAGGGTCAGGTTTGGTGTTCGCCGGAACGCCATGGCGCGATGTCGGCGGTGTTCAAGGCGCAGATCGACTGGATCCCGCTGGAGCTCGGCGCGGTTCGGCCGACCCAGGGCAAGACCCTGGCGGTGATGCAGGTCTGTGGCGGTTCGCAGTCGTTCAACGCGGTCAATCAAATGCGCGTGCTGGGACGCTGGATGCGCATGTTCACCATCCCCAATCAATCGTCGGTGCCAAAGGCCTATATGGAATTCGACGAGGCCGGGCGGATGAAACCGTCACCGTTCTATGATCGCGTGGTCGATGTGATGGAAGAGCTGGTGAAATTCACCGTGCTGCTGCGCGACCGCCAGGAATTTCTGGTCGATCGCTATTCGGAGCGCAAGGAGACTGCAGAGCAACTGATGGCGCGGGTTAATCAGCGTTCGATTTGAGGCTGGCGGCTGTGCCGCGACATTGCGGCAGGTCAGGCTGAATCATCATACGCAGGCGCGCATTAACTTTGACCTGGCATCGCAGTGACCTTTTATTCGCCATTTTTAAGGTCACCGCGATGAATTAATCAGATTCTCTAGCCAAGGATTCGCTCTATACGTTCACGAGCCGCCCCCGTGAGACGTTTCACGCCTAGTAACCTGGCCACCTCCAGGGCCAAATCCCCTGCATCGATAATACTCGCGGCAATGCGCAACTCCTCGGCAGCAATTTCCTCGATTGAACGCGCATCATTGGCCGATGCCGGAACACGGTATGTAGACCACTCCATTACATCGCCCTCAGCGTGCCAGACGAAAACCTCCTCGGATTCCGCGTGCCGGACGTGATGGTGCTGTTCTACCAACTCCAGCACTCTATCTCGAATAAGCCGTCCTGACCGCTGGAAGCCGTGCGCACGAGCAACACGCTGGACCAGGAGCGCGTCGAGAATTGGGGCTTCCTGGCGTAACACCTGTTCAATGATCTCACGGAGCACCGAGGTGTAAGCAGGCAAGTGAAACTGCTCGGCTTGGATCATGGGCGCAAGTGAGGAAAGATCGGCGACGCGATACTCACCCCGCAGCCCCGAAGAAATAGGTTGATCACTGTGAGCGCGAGCGATACGAACCTCAGCAATACCCACCGGAAGTTCACCCAAAGCGGTAACGAGCACGTCTGGCAACTCCTCAGTTATACCGGGCCTGGTTGAGAAATCGATAGCGATTGGAACGGACAGCGGCTCATTGGTTACTGAGTTCGCAACTGCGTCCACTCGGGATTTAGCGAGAAGGTTGTTCAAAGCCGTGTGCAGCTTCTGCAAAGCGCCTTCCTTGTCTACCCACCATTCCGTGGACCAGAGGCGCACCAGGTTCCATCCCAACCCGCTGAGAATCGCTCCTCGCACTTTATCGCGATCCCGAGCAGTGGCGGCACTATGGTAGGTAGCACCGTCACACTCGACCCCAGCCAGGTAGTCACCCGGACGATCAGGGTGAACAATGCCGAGGTCAATGCGAAAACGCGACACTCCGATCTGAGGCACTACCTGCCAGCCGAGACGCCGCAGCCCTTGAGCAACAGCTTCTTCGAACGGCGAGTCGTATCCGCCAACCGATCCATGTACCGCCTCGGCCAAAGCCTTGGGACCACGCTGAGCAAACTCTATGAAGTGTTTCAAATCACGAACTGCGCGTGCATTGGTCCGGTTGAGGTCGATCATTGACGGATCGAAGGACGAGAACACCAACATCTCTCGTCGTGACCGTGTGATGGCGACGTTTAACCTGCGCCATCCACCGTCTTTGTTGAGAGGACCGAAGTTCATCGACATGACCTGCGCACCCGGCTCGGAAGGGCCATATCCTATGCCGAGCATGATCAGATCTCGCTCATCTCCCTGGACCGTTTCCAGGTTTTTGACGACCACGGGTTCGGTCTGGGTGTCCTGGAAGAAGGGTTCGATTTGCGGATAATGTTTACGGGCGGTGTCCAGCAAGTCGTTGATGAAATTTTGCTGGTCGGAGTTGAGCGTAATGATACCGATCGAGTGACCAGCAGCAATGAACGCAGGATCGGTAAGGCGTTTGACGGTCTCACTGACGATGGCTTCAGCTTCAGCCTGGTTATAGCGGCCTTTCCCTTTCGCGTAGACGCCCTCGACCCTTCGCCACTCGACGGCACTGGCACGGGTCTCTGCCGCTGGAAACGTGATGAGGTTACTGTCGTAGTAACGGTGATTGGAGAACGCAATCAGGCTTTCGTGACGACTACGGTAGTGCCAACTCAAACTGTGGCTCGGTACCCCTGCTCCCAAGCACTCGTCAAGGATGCTTTCCATGTCCTCGGCCGTGTCATCATCACCAGCATTCGGGCCGCGGCTGAAAAAGTTCGTCGGCGGCATCTGGCGCGGGTCACCGGCGATAACTACCTGCTTACCCCGGGCTATCGAACCAATTGCATCCCATGGCGCAATTTGCGAAGCCTCATCGAAAATTACCAAGTCGAATGGAGGCTGATCGGCGGGCAAGAACTGTGCAATCGACAATGGGCTCATGAGCATGCAGGGCGCCAGACGATTCAGCGCATCTCCCATCTCAATCGCCAACTGCCGGACTGGTTTGTGCCTGCGCGACTTCTGCAGTTCATGCTTGAGAATGGCAAAGCCGCTGCTTTTAGGAATGTCATTCTTTGAAGGAATCAGGCCACACAGTTTCGCCCGAATATAACGCACTGTCAGGTTCGCCAGTTCATCGTCCAAGCGGATAAAAGCGCCAATGTCACTCATGTGCTCGGCAGCAACAAAGTTCCTCAGAAGCGGTTCGCTGTCGATGCCCTGTGTCGCAAACCAATGGGCATAGGCTGTGACAAAAGTTTCCTCGCTTGCAGACGGATCCAGGCTTCCTGCTTCCAGTGCCAGGGCCAGGCTTGCCAGGCCCGCTTCACCAGCCTGTTCACGCACTCGACACCAATCACACCAGGCCTTGAGTTGTTCTTCCTGCTGCTGGATAGAAAGTGAAGTAGCCCGCAACGCTGCAACCCCGGGATGCGCGTCGGTGTCCCTGGCAGCCAATCCAGCGAATAGCCGGACGGCTTCGTTATAGCGAGATAGCGCCTGTTGCAATGCCGATAACGCTGTGCCGATTTGCCCTCCCGGCACCAGCATTTCATTCGCTTCGATGACCAGGCGCGCAACTGTTCCACGCAACGAAACCAGGTGCTCGGGTGATTCTGCCAAGCCACTCAGCCGTCCCCGCAGGGTTTCAGCCAGCGTGATAGCTCGCAAGATACGAGCGGTGTCGCTGGTCAGTCCTTGCCAGCCAGGGATCGACTGCATGTCACTTGCCAGTGAGTCCAACTCCACTAGCTGCGAATGCAGGCGCTCAAAAATCTCGAGGTCTCCAAGGGTATCCGGAAGGCCCACCGCACCACCTGCCACAGCCAGTTTCTTCGCAACTTTTTTCTTGGCGAAAGTAGCCAGAAACCAGAACTTGCCCTCGGCTTCTCGCCATTCGCTGCGCATTGTCCCAACGGAGATCCGCCGACACGCTTCATCGGCGTAATCCAGTGACAGGCTTTCCTCCAGTTCCCGATAAGTCTCTATCAACTGACAAGCCCGCCGGGCTGCCTCGATACGTGTGACAGCGTCGGGGGCGAATGCGAATGAAAGGTTCATCCCGCAGGATTCCACAATCAGGCTCGTCAGATCGTGGAGCTGCTGGACCTGGGTGGCTTCGGTAACAGGCAACGCCAGGTGCGTCAGACCAAGAAGCCTCTCACTTTCTGTATTTAGCGCGTCGAGTGCCTGTGGCAGCTCACGTGAGGCAGTTGCAATTTGAGCTTGCCAAGCGTTCGACCATTGGGTTTGCGCCAGAGCGCCAAACTGCCCTGACAAGTCGCGCGCCGCAGACCCGTTCAGTCCGAGCCGGCGCGCGAGATCGAGCAACTGGCCGTATTCAGCAGCATCGTGTTCCTTGCCTGGTGGCCAGGCCAATCTCGGCGTCTGAGGGCCATGGTCACGAACGACACGTCCAATCGCCTGATGCAGGGAAAGACCGTTGCTCCAGCGTCGATGCAGGACCTCGACCAACTGATTAAGTCGCGAGCGCAGGCTTTGCAGTCGAGCAGCCTCGCGCTCCCACTCCTCGGCGCTCAAGGCGTCACTTACATCCCATGCGCGATCCAATTGCTTGAGCACTTCAACTTTGGAAGCCTTGCTTGAATGCAGCTCCAGGCAAAATTCGCCGAGCCCCCTGTCTGCCAGGCGCCGATAAACCACGTCAAGGGCTGCCCGTTTTTCTGCCACGAACAGCACGCGACGCCCCAACGCGAGGTTGTGCGCAATCATGTTGGCAATTGTCTGCGACTTACCGGTACCTGGTGGCCCATCCATGACGAAGCTATGGGTGCTGGCAGATGCCACGACGGCAGATAACTGCGAAGAGTCAGCCGGCAAAGGCGCGAAAAGTTGAGCCGGCGTTACTGATGAGTCCAGACGCTCGGGTCTGGGAAACTCGTCTGAGCTGGAGAAGCCCTCACCTGCTTCACCAGGCTCCAGCAAATGCTTGACCAATGGGCTTTGCAACAGTTGCGCAGCGTTGGCGTTCAGGTCCTTCCACATCAAATATTTGGCAAATGAGAACGTCCCCAGAACCAGTTCGGTACTCACTTCAAAACCGGGGACGTCGCGGACCGCCCGCCGAACCATATTCCAGATGCCGGTCACATCGATGCCGCTCTCATCATTCGGTAGCTCGCCATCGAGTCCGGGTATCGCCAACTCAAAATCTTGACGTAGTAACTCAAGTAGAGTCAGGTTGAAACGCGGTTCCTCGTCGAGCAACGTCAGCGTTACTCCAGACAGGGCACTTTTACGCTCCAGTTTCACCGGCAACAGAATCAGTGGTGCGGAGTAGGTTTTCGGATCTTCAGCGCTTTTCTTCCACTTGAGAAAGCCAATCGCCAGGAACAGGGTATTTGCCCCGCCCTCCTCCAGATCGCTGCGGGCTTTTCGGAACAGCTCGATCAGAGTTGCTTCAAGCTTGGTCTTTTCCAGGCTGGCGAGCACTTCACCCCGAGCAAGTGCCTGACGGGCGACTTCGTCGACCAGGTTTTCATTATTCTGCTGCTCATACACCGCCACATCACGGCCACTGCTTTTCAGGTCAGGTACTGGAACCACTCGAATGCGCTGGCCACTGGAAAGAAGGTCTTCAAGAGCCGCTGGATCCGGGCAAAGAAGGCGCACGCCTTTCGCACTGTCTGGAAGATGCAGCAGACGGTTTCGAGTAGTCAGATCAAGGAGTTTGCGTTGCCATAGCGTTAATTTGCCGGCAGGACCTTCGGGCCCCTCAACGATTTCGACATCGAATCCAGGGAGTGCCGGGGCTTCCTCCAACCCTTCAGCGGTCGGCGCAGCATCACCGGTCACATCGGCTGAACTCAGTGCTGACACTAGCGCCATTGGGCGGATCTTCTGCATCCGGGCACGGCGCAAATCGATAGCCATGATGAACTGCTCATCATCGAGTTGCCGATGCGCAGCTGCGACCGCTTGGCTAAAATTAGGTGTCGGCACCTGAGTCGCCAAGGTGGTCTCGAAAACCACCATTTCTTTCAGATCCAGGCGTTTGCGCACTGCCGACGCTTCATCGGTTAACAGCTGGGAAAACTCTTGAGGCTGTAACCAAACGCCTGCAAACGCGTGCCCTTTCGTCACTATAAGCAGGGCATTCAATCCAGCCTGCTCCAACGCCGCAGCGAACAGCAGTGCTGTATCCAGACAGGTCGCCACGCCGCTTTCCAAAATAACGCTGGGCGGCCTGATCTTCTGGCCCTGTTGCTCAAAACTGGCTGGAGGCAATGCATAGCTCAACTGAAAGCTGCACACTCCAGACCAAATGGCGGACGCAAGCTCCCATGTGCGCGTGCGTGACTTGCTTTCATAGCCATCAATACCGTCTTTCTTACCTGCGCGCCGCAAAACGAGAGAAGCAACTTTGAGTACTCGGTCCACGGCTGGATCATTGGGTAAGCAAAAAGCTGCCAGCAACTCCGGCATGGCGCTCAAACCACCCCATTCAGTACGAGCGAGCAGCTCGGTCGGAAAGCGCTGCTCGACTAGCAGGTTGTCGCCTTGGGACAAGCGCATTACCACATCGGCGCTCAAGCTTTCACTCAGCCCGGATAGATAGCCAGCGTTGAGCTTGATGTCGCGTTGAGAGATGCTGAGACGATCACCCGCATGGATACGATCAATATGCCAGGTTCGGCTTTCAACAAAATCCGGGTCGGTGCTTAACGTCAGTACCAAATTTTCAAGATTTGTTTCTTCCTGGTTCCAAATGCTCAATTCTCGTACTAGCGGAATGGCATTCTGGTGGGAAGCGAAGCCGATCTTGCGAGCGATCATTGCCTCAATCTTGATGTTCATTCACGGGCTCCTGAAGCTGCCAGCGCTTGCCTCATAAAGAGGCAGCTAAAAAACTCCTATAGTCCATGACTAATCACCGGTTGGGAATTTTTTTATCTCAGAATCCCGGCGCATTGGTCAGGCAAATTGAGCTAAGCGCGTGGGCTTGCCCGGTGCACGCCTGAGCTTGCCGCTGGCTGCACCGT
Organism: Pseudomonas sp. LB3P31; assembly: GCF_054897945.1. NCBI lineage: Bacteria > Pseudomonadati > Pseudomonadota > Gammaproteobacteria > Pseudomonadales > Pseudomonadaceae > Pseudomonas > Pseudomonas sp. LB3P31. The sequence goes on along the minus strand of NZ_CM142710.1, from coordinate 5,748,324 downwards.
TGCGATGCCACCGGCCATTCCTGGCCCGACGCGCGCGATCAATCACAGCCGTACGTTAGACGTACGCGCTTGACCCACACCAAAGACCCGGCTATCGTACGTACGCAGCAATGCTACCAGCACTCTCGGAGCCTCTAACCAGAGCAGGGAAGAAACACTTACCAAATACCAGCAGCAGGTGACGAAATGTCCACATTGGTTGAAAACTTGAACGCGGCAAAAACTGCGCGTCTTGATCTCAAGACGACTGAGTTCGCCAAAGACTTCATTCGCAAAGCAGCGACCATTTCAGGTCTCGACATGACCTCTTTCATTATGGCCTCTGCCTTCAAAGAAGCCGAAGCGGTAATGGAAAACTACAACCGCCTGGAGCTTTCAGAGAAAGCATTCTCTCGGCTGCACGAGATTCTCCGCGATAGCGATGAAGAAGCAACACCACCCCCTGCCTTGGTAAAACTCATGAGGAAGAAAAATGAGCGTGCAAGAGATCGTGAGTTACGAGGTAGATAAAAACCTGCGCCGAAACTATTCCTCGTACACGTTCCTCAAGACCTTCAGCTGCGGGGAAGACATGCTGGACGACTACTTCAAGACCAAGCTCAAGCGGGCCTTGAAGAGTGACAACCTCACCGGCATTGGCGCCATCAACGACAAGGGTGAGCTGTTTGCTTTTTGCACCCTGACTTTTCTGATATTGGACAAAGCACGGGTTCAGGCTTATCTGGAACCAGGGAATCAACCTCCTCAGATTCCGGCGGTTAAACTCAGCATGCTTGCCGTTGACGCGCCTTATCAACGACAAGGTATTGGAGGGGAGCTGCTGATGATCGCTTTCGATCAGGCAATGACTGTGCACAAGACCATTCCCGTTAAAGGGATGTATCTTGATGCAGCGCCCAAAGCGATCAACTTTTACCAATCTCTCGGGTTTGAGATTTTGGAGGAAGCAGGTGCCCTCGGTACAACACCGATGTTTATCCCGATCAAGACGATTATTGCGGCCGCATCCGCTGTGAATCCGGCGACTGAAGACACTTCGACATTTTCCACGTAATTGCACAGGTGCGTTCGCGCACTGAGCATCAGTAGCGATCAGGCACCCTCAAGCCCCGGACTTGGCCAGTATCGACTGCAACAGCACATCGGCGCCGGCCGTCGCCCAATGGGGATGGATCTCCTCGGCTTCGTTATGGCTGAGGCCATCCACGCAAGGCACGAAGATCATCGCCGTCGGGGCGACACGGTTCAGGTAACAGGCGTCATGCCCGGCGCCGGAAATCATCGGTCGATGGCTCAAGCCCAAGGATTCGCTGGCCGCCCCCACGACTTCCACGCAGCTAGCGTCGAAGTTGATCGGCGCGTACTGGAAGATATCTCCTGAGAATGGCGGTTTGGCGTCTGTTTTCGCTTGGACTAAAAATCTGCGTGGACGGGCTTATGATGGAATCTACTGAAATCATAGCAAGGGTATGGGAAAGCGCTTTCACCCACTCCAGTCTGAAAACGGTCGGAGCAAAAAAAAATTTGAACCCCCTTTTACCGCGCTCGCCTAATGATCAGCTTGTGAAGAAATCCCACAGGCACTGTGCCAATACCGGCATATTCCGAGAGGTGGTCAACGTGGCTAAAGACGACAAGAAAAGCAAAGGTGATTCTTCGAAAGACAGCAAGGATTCGAAGGACAAAAAGGCATCACCGACCAAGAAAGCAGCTGCGGCCTCGGCTCCTTCGAAATCTTCCGATAAGAAAGACAAGAAAAAGGATGCTGAGCCAAAAAAATCTGCAAAAAAAGCTGATAGCAAGCCGGAAAAGGCCCAGAAATCAGACAAGGCTGAAAAGCCGGCGAAAAAGAAAAAGTGATATCTGCTGTCTGCCAGGGCTTTACGCCCTGGCCTCTTGCTCAAACCCATGGCTGATCAATCTCACCATCACCTCCGCCGCCTCACTCAATTCCCCCGGCGCCAACATCAGTCGTAGTTCATGCACGGGTAATTCGGGAAATCCGTCGGCAACCGTCAGCACGCGCATGCCTTGACTCACTCGGGCACGGTCGACGATGCCGATGGCCAATCCGGCCTCGATGGCGGCTTCCAATGCGATCACCCCGGCGCTGATGATCACCGCCCGCCAACGTCGACCTTGTTGGGTCAGTGCGTCAACCGCCACGCTGCGATACGGGCAACCTTTACCGTGCAAAGCAAGGGGCACGGGTTTGCTCAGGTCCTGCAGGTAGTGGTGGGCGGCCACCCAGACAGGTTGGGTGATGCCGAAGGTCTTGATGCAGCGCAACTGCGCCGCCGCAGCATCAATCGGCTCCACCAACAGGGCCATATCCAGTTGTCCACGGTGAAGCCGGGTGTTCAAGCGACCGCTGGCGCCGGTTTCCACCTCCAGTTCTATGTGCGGAAAATCCGCGGTCAGATGCGGCAGCGTACAGCCCAGTATCGCGCCGGCGTACTCCTCGGAAATGCCCAGCCTGACCCGTCCACTCGCCACTGGCGCAACGAAGCTGGCCAGCAGCCCGTCGTGGAGCCGCAACAGTTCTGCGCTTTGCAGCGCAAAACGACGGCCCAGCGGGGTCAGGCTGACTGTCTGATTATCGCGCTCCAGCAAGCGGCCTCCGGCCAATGCTTCCAGGCGCCGAACATGCAAACTGACCGCCGACGGGCTTTTGTTTAGAAAACTCGCTGCCGCCAGGAATTGCCCGAAGCGCAAGATCGCATGAAAAGTTCGCAGCAGTTCGATATCAAGCGCTTCAGCCATGGTTGATAAATCCTGCATCAGTGGTGCTGATCGTATCGTTTGATTGCATCAACTGCTTATTCATACCATCGAACTCAGCCCACTGTCAGGTGCCATTCGATGAACGTCATGCACACACGCCTAGCGCTTTTGACCAGCGGCGCGTTGCTGTTGGCCATGGTCGTCAGCTGGAGCTCGGGGTTTATTGGATATCGCTACGTCGCCGATCAGGGCAGCGTTTACCTGGCCTCCTTATGGCGCTTCATCCTCGCGGCAGCCGTGTTGCTGCCCTTCTCCTGGGCGGGTCTGCGCAAGTTGCGCGGCAGGGATTTAGCCCATCAGGGCTTGCTGGGGCTGTTCGCGATTGGCGGATACATCGGACCGATCGCCGGCTCCATTCAACTGGGGGTCGCGCCGGGTACCGCCTCGCTCATCGCCAATCTGCTGCCACTGACGATTGTGGTGCTGGCCGGTAGCGTGCCCGGGCAACGCACGCGCGGCTGGCAGTGGGTCGGCCTGGCGCTGTGTCTGACCGGCATGCTGGTGGCCAGCGCTGCCAGCGTGGAATGGGATGCTGCTGACGTCTGGGTCTACAGCTTGCCAGTACTGGCGGTCCTTTCCCTGGCGGCGGCCACGCTGTATCAGAAAGCTTCGCCCGGTGCATCGATGCCGGCCTCGACCGCCCTGTTCATTCAGGTAGTTGCAGTGATTCCAGTGTTTGCGGTGCTGGCCTGCGTCGAAGGGGATATGCGCCCGCCGACCAGTGCGGGTTTTGCCGCAGGTGTTTTGTGGCTAGTGGTGTTCGCGACTTTGGGCGGCTATGGATTTTATTGGCTGTGCCTGCAACGTTTCAGCATTCAACTCATCAGCGGTGCACTTTTCCTGACACCACCGGTGACCATGATCTGGGCATGGCTGCAGTTCGACGATCCGTTGACCGTCAGCGCAATGGTCGGCGTCGGATTGACCCTGCTGGGATTGCCACTGTTGGGGATGCGCGCGGTGGATGGGCTGGGCTCCAGCAAGTCCCGCAGGCGCAAAAGTTGTACCTTATAAAAAACGCTGCACAACTATTTCTGACTAACTATCGATGCAAGTAAATGAGATTTTTTTGACGCCATAATTGAGTCAATAATCCACTCGTCATAACGCAGAAAACCGACTTGCTCTTTTAAAGACTGATGCTAACGTGATGTCACGCTTATCGATTCGATTTAATAGTGCGCTGCATAATACATAGTTATTTATAGCGCGCTTGTTTGTGCTGCATCTATATATGTCAGGTGTCTTTCTATTATCAGAGTGCGGCAGGTACATCGCTTTCGCCCCTACTTCGATGCCACCTTCCGAGCCAGACTGATAAGGACCTCGCCATGAATTCCGCGCTCCAGGCTCCAGCCGACAAGCTGGAAAGTGTTCAAATGCTGCGCGCCATCGCAGCCCTCGCCGTGGTGTTTTTTCATATCCCCCTGTTCCGCAATGGCGACTGGGGAGTTGATATCTTCTTTGTCATCAGCGGCTTCATCATGGCCCTGGTCACCGCTCAATCAAGCAGCCATTTTTTTACCAAACGCGTTATCCGTGTGGTTCCGCTGTATTGGCTCGGCACCTTCGGTGTCTTCGCCGTCGCCCTGCTGCTGCCGAGTCTGCTGGACAACACCACGGCGGATGTACCTGGGTTGCTCAAATCGCTGTTTTTCATTCCATACCAGAAAGGTGAATACGTTCAGCCTTTGTTGTACCTGGGGTGGACGTTGAACTACGAAATGTTCTTCTATGCGCTGTTCGCCATTTCCATGGCCATCAGTCACCGTCACCGTTTGCTGATTTGCTCAAGCCTGTTGCTGGCGTTGGCGCTGCTAGGCCATCTGGTGCCGTCCGATGCACCTTTGTGGACCAGGTTCTACACCCAGCAGATTCTCGCCGAGTTCGTTCTGGGCATGGGCTGCTACGCCTTGTACGCACGCACCGCACAATGGCGCGCCTCCAGTCCGAACAACGGTGTGCGCACCCTCTTGATATTGATCGGCGTGGCTGCCCTGGTTTACATGCCGTTTGCCTATAGCCTGGCGCAATCCCTGGGACGCGGCCTGGCCTGGGGCATACCGGCAGCCGTCATATTCCTCACCATGGTGCATGGCTTGACGGGGGTCCAGTTACCTTGGTTCGTGGTACTGATCGGCGATGCAAGTTACTCGCTCTACCTGTTTCATCCGTATGTGTTGAAGGTCTTCAACAAGGTATTCCATGTGTTCGACGCGCCGGGGGCCCTCGCCTATGTGATGACGCCGGTGAGCATTATCCTGTGCTGCATCGTGGCGGTCGGTGTTTACCGCCTGGTGGAATTGCCGATGACCCATTGGCTGCGAGGGGTTTTCATCGACCGGAAGAAAGTGGCCACCCGGTCGCAGGTCGCGCCCATGTCAGGTGGCGAGTAAACCCGATGCTTCAAAGAACCCCAGGCACCACCAAAGTCAACCAGGCAACACACGGCCCCACCAGAGCAATCACCGCGCTGTAGACCAGCAGGCTGCGCAGGACTTTTTCCCGCTCCCGCTCCGGAGTGTTCGCCACCACCAGCGCACCGTTGGTGGAGAACGGGCTGGTGTCGACGATGGTGGTGGAAATGGCGATGGCCGCGACCACTCCGACCGCACTGATCTGACCCTGGCTCAAGAACGGTACGGCCAGGGGAATGATCACCCCGAGCAAGGCCGTGGACGAAGCGAAGGACGAGATGATCGCGGCGGTGAAACACAGCAGCAGAGCCACCAGCAGCGGGTCACCCAGGCTGGAGATGCCATGGGCAACATAGTCGATGGTGCCGATGCGCTGCATCACGCCGATGTAAGTGATGATCCCGGTGATCAGCAAAACAGTCGACCAACTCACCTTGTCGATGGCCGCCTTCTGCGCCGTGGGCGCAAACATCGCCAGGACCACCGCGACCGTCATGGCCACCAGGCCGATATTGAACTTGAATACCAGTGCCGAGATCGCCAGCGCCAACAGCCCTGCCAGTGTCGATAGCTTGGCCCAGTCCAGGCGGTGAACGGTTTCCAGCGGCGCACCGGCGCCCGTCAGGTCGGCGCGGTGATAGGCCGGGGAAGCCGGTGTACCGCCGTGGCCAAGAATGGCCAGCGATGCACCCGCTGCATGCAACCGTGGACCTGGTGCGACTGCCACCAGCGACAGCCGGGCGCTACGCAGGCCACCGAAAACCACGAACACCACCATCGCAATCCCCAAGTTGAATAGCAGGCTGGAGACGAACAGAGTGGTCGGTGCGTAAGGCAGTCCCGAGGACTCGACGATCTGATTGGTGATGCCGCCGAAAATACTCACGGGCGAAAAGCTGCCGCCCTGGGCGCCGTGAATCACCATGAGTCCCATGAGCACCGGGTTGATGCGGTACTGCACGGCAAAGTTCAGCGCAATAGGCGCCAGGATCGCCGCCACCGCCGGGCTCAGCGCACCGAAACCAGTGAGCAGCGCCGCCACCACGAACATCACCCAGGGTATCAAGGCGACTCGGCCACGCACCATCAACACGGCCCGCTCGATCAGCCAGTCGATGGTGCCGTTGTTCTGCGCGATGCCGAACAGGTAGGTCACACCCACCAGCGTCAGGAACAGGTCACTGGGGAAACCGGCGAAGATGGTCGCCGCTGTCATGTCCATGATCACCGAACCTACGATAAAGGCCGCGGCGAACGCCAGCGCGCCCATGTTGATCGGTAATACGCTGGCGATACCGAAAACCACCACCAATACCAAAATCGACAGAATTTCATTATTCATTGCAATCTGACTCCCCGCCGTCGGACGGCCCCGCAGGTACCGTCCTTGTTGTTATTTTTTCGGGATGTGGAGCAAGCGACTCACGTCAGGCCGTGGGGGCCATCACGATTGCGCCAGGGATCTGTCGTGCTAGTTGCCTCTGAAAACCGCCGGCCGGCGCTCGGCAAAGGCTGCCAATCCTTCGCCAAAGTCGGCACTTTCGCAGGCCTGGCGGCGCAGTTCGGCAATCTGTTCCATCGCCTGCACCGGCATCGGTTGCAGGTCCTCGAGGATGCGCAGCTGTTCCTTGACCGCCGCGATGGCCAGGGGCGCCTTGCTGGCGATGCCCTGCGCCAGTTCAAGCACGGTGGCTTCCAGCACAGCTTCGTCGACCAGTCGGTTGACCAGACCAAAGCGTTCCGCACGCTGCGCATCCAGCTTCTGCGCAGTGAAAAACATCTCCTTGAGCACATGAATCGGCAAGTTGTTGAAGAAGCGCAGCAAGCCGCTGGTGGTGTATGGCAGTCCAATATTCACTGGTGTCATGGCAAAGCTGGCGCTGTGGTCCGCGACGACCATGTCGCAGCTCATCACCAGATCCACCGCGCCGCCCCACACCGAGCCGGACACCAGGGCAATCACCACGCCAGGGTAGGCACGGATGCGCCGCAATACTTGTTCAAGCGGCTTGCCGTAGGCGATCGGGTCACGATCGTGTTGCAGTTCGCGGATATCGTGGCCGGCACTCCACACGGGCTGGCCGACTTCGCCGCCGAGGATCACCACCGGGACGCGTTCGGAAGCCAAGGCCAGCAGGCTTTCGTCGAATGCCGTCAGCAGTTGGGCGCTGAGTGCATTGCGGTGGGTGGGGTTGCTGAAGACCAGCCGCGCGATGCGTTCATCGACCCGGTTGACGGTCACGGTAGCGCTAGAGGTTGGATTCATTGTGCGGTTCCTGTTGAGTGCGCGCAGGTCATGTCGTCGGAGTTCTGCAAGACTATTTTAGCGGCGAGCAGCGCGTTGATTGACGCAGTGTCGAACCCGGCTTCGCGCAGTACTTCGACGCTGTGTTCGCCAAGCAGCGGCGGTGGGCGGCTGGCAGTGGCGTCAGTGCCGCCGAACACCGGGGTCACGACCTGGCGCAGCGCGCCAAGTGTCGGGTGAGCAAGTGTCTCGGTCAATTGGCTGTGCAGCACCTGCGGGTCGTCGAAGACCTCATCAAGTGTGTTGATTGGGCCGGCGGGTAACCCGGCATCGACGAACAGCGTGGTCCACTCGCGTTTGCTGCGGGTTTGCAAACGGCTCTCCAGAATCTCGCGCAATTCATCACGACGTTCGACCCGCGCTTCATTAGTGGCAAAACGCGGATCGTCCGGCAGCTCGGGAAAATCCAGCAGTGCGCACAGACGCAACCACATGGCCGAGGTGATCGGCGCCAGATTGAGCGGGCCATCCTTGGTCTGGAACACGCCGTAAGGCGCGATCACCGAATGCGCGTTGCCGCTGCGCCGCGGCACATCCCCCAAGCTGAGGTAGCGTTGCCCGTGCACACTCAGCAACCCGACCAGGCTGGCCAGCAGCGACGTGCTGACATGCTGGCCGCGCCCGGTGCGTTCGCGCTCCAGCAGAGCGGCCAGCACTGCTGTCACCAACCACATGCCCGAGGTCAAATCGCCGATGGCGGTGCCAGTGCGAGTCGGGTCGCCATCGACGAAACCAGTCAGGCTCATCAGCCCCGAGTAGCCTTGGGCAATCTGGTCGAATCCCGGCCAGCTGCTCATCGGCCCGTCGGCGCCAAAGGCGTTGATGCTCCCCAGCACCAGGCGCGGATTGCGCGCGCTGAGCACCTCATAACCCAGGCCCATGCTTTCCAGGGTGCCGGGTTTGAAGTTCTCGATCACCACGTCCGCGTCATCGATCAGTTGCTGGATCGTCGCCAGCCCCTGGGGATTGCGGAAGTCGATGCACATACCGCGCTTGTTGCGGTTACAAGACAAATAGTAGGTGCTCACGCCCCGATCAAATGGGCCCCAGGTGCGGCTCATATCGCCCGTTGGGCCGGGCTCGATCTTGATCACGTCGGCGCCGAGGTCTGCCAGCACCATGGTGCAGAACGGCCCCGACAGTGCGCGACTCAGGTCGACTATTTTCACGCCTTGCAAAGCATGCATAGGATTCTCCGGTGAAGGTTGAGTGCGGCCTGCACTTCGGTGGTTGTGAGCCGAGTCTAGGCGCGCTGTCTCATAAGCTTCAAATATGATATTCCTCTACCGTCATCGAAAATTCTTATGCCTCAGGAGTTATTGCATGGACCTGCGCCAGCTGCGTTACTTCATCAAGGTGGTCGAATGCGGCAACATCACCCGAGCCAGTGAAGTGCTACACATTGCGCAACCTGCGATCAGCCAGCAGATGCGCAATCTGGAACGGGATATGGAGATGCAACTGCTTGAGCGCAGCGTGCATGGCGTGATCCCCACCGCCGCCGGGCAGACGCTTTACCGACATGCCATCGAATTGCTGCGCCAGGCCGACGGCACCCAGGAGCTACTGCGCCAGGACGCAGAATTCCCGCGAGGCAAAGTGTCGGTCGGCATGCCATCGAGCACGTCTCGGGTGTTGGCGATTCCGCTCGCTCGTACCATTCGCAGTCGCTATCCGGGGATCAAGCTGGAGTTGATCGATGCCCCCAGTGCCGACCTGGGACGGCTGATCAGCGTCGGGCGGGTGGCTCTGGCGGTGAATGTCGATGCGGTCGAAACCCGCGGCATGGCGGTGCGGCGGTTGTTGACCGAGACCCTGTACCTGGTGGCGTGGCCAGATTTTGCGCTACCGGATGAACCGGTGACGATTGAAGCCTTGGCGAATATGCCGCTGGTGCTGCCCTGTGCTCCGAACACGATTCGTAGTCGAGTCGAATCGGCGATGCAGGAAGCCGGCCTGAAATGCGAGGTTGAGTTCGAGGCCAATTCCACCGACCTGCTGTTCGCAGCCGTCAAGGCGCAGCTCGGTGTCACGATCCTGCCATGGGCCGCCGCCCATGTGGAGCTCGGGCAACATCGGCTTAAACTGGCCAGGATCAATCATCGGCTGTTCAAGCGAGATCTTTCGTTGTGCTGGCATGACACGGTTGTAGAAAGCAATGCCGTGCAGAAGGTCAAGGCGACCATTTTCGAGTTGTTCGAGGAATTCGGGCGGCAGCCGGGGTGGGCGGATAGCTAGTAATGCCCCGTCCCGTCATCCACGACACCAGGCATCCAATGGCCTCGAATCGACAAATTGACATATCGAATAATCTCGATATAATCAGCTCATGGACCTACTCGAAATATTCAAAGCCCTCTCCAACCGCACACGTCTTGAAATCCTGAAAGGATTGAAAGACCCGGCGAAAAGTTTCCCTCCACAGGATGAGGGCGACGTCCACACGGTTGGCGTTTGCGTCAGCAGCATTCAGGAAGGCGTCGGGCTGTCGCAGTCGACGGTGTCTGATTACCTTGCCACCCTGCAACGCGCAGGTCTGGTCGAAGTCAGGCGCATCGGCCAGTGGACCTATTACAAACGCAATGAAGCGACCATCAGTGCTCTCGCCGAGATCATTGGAAAAGAGCTGTAAGGTTTTAATCCGTGATATCGATAATTCCCGATATCCCAATTTACCGAAATGAGGCCGGCTCACGTTAGGAAATACGCAGTAATTTTACGCAGCTATACATCGATATTTCCCGATATCCCTTTTTCCAGAAATGAGGTTTTCCAATGAAAGCGATGATACTCAAGTCATTTGGCGGTCCGGAATCGTTCGAGCTTCGTGACGTGCCCACACCTGTGCCGGGCATGGGACAAGTCCTGGTCCGGGTCCACGCCACCTCCATCAATCCGTTGGATTTTCAGGTCCGACGTGGCGATTATCGCGACCTGGTGCCACTTCCGGCGATTACCGGTCACGACATATCCGGCGTTGTCGAAGAAGTCGGGCCGGGAGTAACGGCCTTCTCAGTGGGAGACGAAGTCTGGTACACCCCGCAAATATTCGACGGCCCGGGCAGTTACGCCGAGTACCACGTTGCCGACCAAAATATCGTCGGCAAGAAGCCCGCCTCGCTCAGCCATCTTGAGGCGGCAAGCCTGAGCCTGGTCGGCGGAACGGCATGGGAAGCACTGACCGTGCGTGCGGCGCTCAAAGTGGGAGAAAGCATTCTGATTCACGGCGGCGCGGGAGGCGTCGGGCATGTGGCGATCCAGCTGGCAAAAGCCATTGGCGCGAGAGTCTTCACCACGGTGCGCGAAGCAAACTTCGAGTTCGCACGACGCATGGGTGCCGACGTACTCATCGATTACGAGAAGGAGGACTACGTCGACGTGATCAATCGGGAAACAGCTGGTTGCGGAGTCGATGTGGTGTTCGACACCATTGGCGGCAACACGTTATCGCGCAGTCCCGACGCGCTCGCTCAACTCGGCCGGGTTGTCAGCATCGTGGACATCACCCAGCCACAGAACCTCGTCCAGGCCTGGGGCAAGAACGCCAGTTTTCACTTCGTCTTCACCCGACAAAACCGCGGCAAGCTGGATGAATTGAGCACGTTGATCGAGCGCGGTCAGTCGCGCCCACACGTTGGCGCCGTCTATTCCCTTGCCGACATTGCGCTCGCGCATGCGCGACTGGAGAGCCCCAACAATGGTCTCCGAGGGAAAATCGCGATAGCAGTCGTGCCCTCCTCCCAGCTCGCACACGTTGAACTCACTTCAGGGGAATCCCATGATTTATGAGTTCGCTCTACTGCCCGTTCACCAGGATCAGATAGAAAACTTCAGGCATGCATTTGCCGAGGTCGCTCCTTTGCTTTGCCGCGCAAAAGGATACTGCGGTCACATGCTCGCGCAGGGGATCGAAAACCCGCAGCAATTTACCCTGATCGTGCGCTGGCTATCACTTGAGGATCACACTCCGGGCTTTGAAGCGAGTGAAGACCACCGAGTATTCATGCTGGGCCTGCAGGAGTATTTCTCGGAAGATCCGCAGGTCTATCACATTGAAGGAGCGCCTTTCTCAATGGGTAATGCCGCTCTCTGACCGACCGCCAGCTGAAAGCCATTCTCGCCGACTGGTAGCCCTGAGTTTCAGGGCTACCATTGTGTTAATCAGACCCTGGCGAAGGGTGCACGCATCACGCTCACACCGAATCCACAGCCTCGATCACGCCCTTGTCCTCACCGAGGAACCCGCCGCTCTGATGCTGCCACAGCCGCGCATACACGCCGTTCTTCGCCAGCAATTCGCTGTGGGTGCCCTGTTCGATGATGCGTCCATCATCCATGACGATCAGCCGATCCATGGCTGCAATCGTCGACAGCCGATGGGCAATCGCGATTACGGTCTTGCCCTGCATCATGTCATCCAGGCTTTCCTGAATCGCAACTTCGACTTCCGAGTCCAGCGCACTGGTGGCCTCGTCAAGCAGCAGGATCGGAGCGTTCTTGAGCATCACACGGGCAATCGCCACGCGCTGGCGCTGGCCACCCGACAGCTTGATGCCGCGCTCACCCACCAGGGTGTCGTAGCCGGTATGACCTTGCCGGTCGCTCAGCTGACTGATGAACCCATCGGCCTGGGCACTGGCCGCAGCGCTGCGAATTTGCGCGTCGGTCGCGTCGGGACGGCCGTAGGCGATGTTGTCGCGAATGGATCGGTGCAACAGGGAAGTATCCTGGGTGACCATGCCGATGGAGCTGCGCAGGCTGTCTTGCGTTACGTGCGCGATGTTCTGGCCGTCGATGCGGATCTCCCCGCTGTCGACGTCGTAGAAGCGCAGCAGCAGGTTGATCAGCGTCGATTTACCAGCACCTGAGCGGCCTACCAGACCGATTTTTTCGCCGGGGCGGATGTTCAAATTCAAGCCATCGAGCACCTGGCGTTCGCCGTTGTAGTTGAAGCTGACGTTATCGAAGGTGACTGCGCCGCCGGAGGTCACCAGCACCTTCGCGTCCGGCGCATCCTGCACTTTGGTGCCCAGGGTCAATGTGGCCATACCATCCTGCACGGTGCCGATGCTCTCGAACAGCGAGGTCATCTGCCACATGATCCAGTGCGACATGCCATTGATCCGCAACGCCATGGCGGTGATTGCCGCCACGGCACCGGCACCGACCTCCCCCTGGTGCCACAACCACAGCGCGTAACCGCCTGCGGCCATGATCAACGCCACCACCAAGGCCTGATTGACGATCTCGAACTGACTGACCAGGCGCATCTGGCGAAAGCCGGTCTGCTTGAAATCTTCCATCGCCGCACGGGCGAAATGCGCTTCCCGATTGGAGTGCGAGAACAGTTTTACCGTAGTGATATTGGTATAGGCGTCGGAGATACGCCCAGTCATCATCGACCGCGCATTGGCCTGTTCCTGCCCGACTTTCCCCAGTCGCGGCACGAAATACACCAGGGCCAGCCCGAACAACACCACCCAGGCAATAAATGGCAGCATCAGTTTCAAGGCAAAGCCGCCGGCCAGGGCGATGATCGCGATGAAGTAAACGCCGATCCCGGGGGCGATCTCGATCAGGGTGAACAGCACGTCCCGCACGGCGAGCGCCGTCTGCATGACCTTGGTGGTGACCCGACCGGAAAACTCATCGGAAAAAAACGACAGGCTTTGCCGCAGCATCAGGCGATGGAAGTCCCAGCGCAGCCGCAATGGCAAGTTGATCGCCAATATCTGGTGCTGAACCATGGTGCGCAACGCCACCAGCCCGACGCTGGTCACCATCACGATGCCCATGCCCCACAACACGCGACTTTCCTGCGCAGCCGCATCACCGCCTGCCTTCCAGGTCGAGAGCAGGTCCACGACTTGCCCGAGGAAAGAAAACAACCAGGCTTCGTAAATCGACACGGCGGCGCTGAGCAGCGCGAGCGCCAGGATATACCCGCGGGCGCCACGGGTGCAGGCCCAGAGGAACCGGCCCAGGCCATTGGGCGGCGGCGGTACCTCGTCAGGAGGAAAAGGGTCGAGTCTTCGTTCAAACGCACCAAGCATGGTGGTCTCCAAAACAATCAAGTAGAGGGGATTCTGCCATTGAACGGTTGCCTTGGGGGTTTTGCGAAGTATGGGGATGGTGGTCTGCAATGCCTCCAGGCCAGGCAAGGGCTTGCAGGACGACTGGGAACGTTATATGACAGTCAGGCGTATTAGTTGGAGGAGTTGCAGTGACAACAATCGATGCGAAATCCCGATTCGAAGCCAAGCTACTTCGTCCGGCAAAGCCCGGTGATGATACGTCGTGGGCGTTCGTCGTACTGCCGAAAGACGCGAGTGAACAGCTTCCGCGGCGAGGAAGGACGACAGTTGAAGGCACCCTCAATGGGCACCCTTTCCAGGCGACCCTTGAGCCGGATGGTGAACTGAGCCATTGGCTGCGGGTAAGCGGAGAGTTGTACGAAGCTGCAGGCGCGGCCGTCGGGGATATCGTCACGCTGGAGCTGATCGCGGTGAAGAAGGAACCCGAGCCGGACATCCCGGAAGATTTCCAGGAGGCGCTGGCAACCAATCCCCAGGCTCGTGAAGTCTGGAACCTTACGTCGACCATCGCACGAGTGGACTGGATACACTGGATGACTTCAGCCAAGCAACTGAAGACGCGCGCAAAACGAATGGCTGATGCCTGCGATATGCTTGCATCCGGCAAGAAGAATGTTTGCTGTTTCGACCAATCTGGCTACTACAGCAAGGCTTTCCGCGCGCCAGAGGCGGAAAATTCTTGAATGGAATATTCCGTTAAATACGCATCAGGAGATTTATCAGCAGACTCCTTCAGTTGTTTATTCAAGCAATAACTAAAGGTCCTCAAATGCCGATTTAACCAAACTCCAGACGGTGGCAGGATCACCAACCATGATTCCGCTCCCGCGCTTGATCCGTCGCCACCTGCGCCCTTCGTTCCCGAAGGCGCAGGCCCGTCCCCGCAAAAATCCTCTTTGCCAAACGATTCTGGCCTTTTGGGCGCTATGGCACTGCCGTCACGCGCGCCCACCAGACGTAACCTGGCGTTGATTTGAAGCCGTTGGTTGAACACAGCCAGCCTCAATCCGATGCAGACCACCCAGCCGCTAACGGTGGCCGGTCTGCCAGCGCCGCTGCTCCAGTCGCAGCGCAGCCCCCAGGAGCAATTCCATGACCGTCATGAACCAAGCCGTCATCCCTGCCGCCGAGCGGACGCCGTCTTACTACAGCGCAACCCTCAAGCATGAGACCGACTACCCCACCTTGCAGGGTGAAGTGAATGTTGACGTCGTCATCATCGGCGGCGGTTTCACGGGCGTTGCCAGCGCCGTTGAACTGGCCGAGCGCGGCCTTAAAGTTGCCTTGATCGAAACCCACAAGATCGGCTGGGGCGCCAGTGGTCGCAATGGCGGTCAGGTCACCAGCAGCCTGTCCGGCGACGCAGCGATGCGCAAGCAGATGCAGAAGTCGCTCGGCACCCAGGTAGACGACTTTATCTGGCGCCTGCGCTGGCGTGGCCAGGAAATTATCCAGTCCAGGGTCGCGAAGTACCGCATCGACTGCGACCTCAAGCACGGCCATCTGCACGCCGCGATGAAACCCGCGCACATGGACGAGCTGCGCAGCTTCCATGATGAGGCGCAGCGCCGCGGACTGGGCGACACCGTCACCTTGCTGGACCGTGCACAAGTGCGCGCCCATCTGGCGAGCGAGCAGTACCTGGGGGCACTGAAGAATACGCGCAACCTGCACCTGCACCCGCTCAACCTGTGCATCGGCGAGGCACGCGCAGCACAAAGCCTGGGGGCGCTGATCTTTGAGCACTCCGAAGTGCTGGAGATCGTCCACGGTGACCGCCCGGCGGTCATCACGGCACAGGGTCGAGTCAATGCCAGGCAGGTCATGCTGGCCGGTGATGTTTACCACAAGCTGGAACCCAAACAGCTGAAGGGCAAAATCTTCCCGGCCATGGGCGGTATCGTCACCACCGCACCTTTGGGAGACCTGGCCCGACAGCTTAACCCGCAGGATCTGGCGGTCTACGACTGTCGTTTTGTCCTCGACTACTACCGCATGACCGCCGACGGCCGTTTGCTGTTCGGTGGCGGCGCCAACTACTCCGGACGCGACTCACGAGACATTGCCGGCGAACTGCGCCCCTGCATCGAACGTACGTTCCCACAGCTCAAGGGCGTGGACATCGAGTACCAGTGGAGCTGCGCCATGGGGATCGTGGTCAACCGCATCCCCCAACTGGGCAAGCTGTCGAACAACGTCTGGTACTGCCAGGGCTATTCGGGGCACGGCATCGCCACCAGCCATATCATGGGCGAAATCATGGCCGAAGCGATCACCGGCAGCCTTGGTCGCTTCGATACCTTCGCTGCCTGCCAGCACATCAAGGTTCCGCTTGGCGATATTTTCGGCAACCCGATGCTGGCGGCAGGCATGTGGTACTACCAGATGCTGGAAAAGCTGCGCTGAGATCCCTGCCGTGAATAACCCGCGGAGCTAATTTAGCCGGACAGCGTTCAGCTAAAGCGAGCCTCCTCGCGGTGATCTGACACCATCGCCTTAAGCGATGGTGTCAGAAAGGTGTGTTGGCCGGACGCTTACATCTCAGGACTTAACGTTCCTAACCAAGCCACTAGCCCCACAATCAAAACCGCTGTCGATAACTCGACCAACACGCTGCGCCTTAACGTAGTAGCCGCCACTCGAAATTCCCCCTCTCGCAACGACCGCTCCAATAGCGGGCCAAGGTGAAATCGGTTCAGTGCGGCCAACACCAGCATTCCAGAAAACAACACCAATTTGATGAACAGCAGAGTCCCGTAGGTGCTGAGGACTACGTCATCGAATTTGGGGCCCACGATGAACAGATAGTTCACGACGCCTGTGACTGTGATGACGAATACGATCAACGCGCCCACCGATTCGAATCCGGTGACGGCCCGGGCCAGCAATCTGATGCGCTCCTCGGTTTTCAGCGTGTCGAGCCTTGTCATCCCGGCAAATGCGACTAGCGCGCCGAGCCAGGCTCCGGCCGCCAGCAGGTGCAGTATGTCCGTTGCAAAATGCCAAAAACGACGACTGCCTTCGTCCATCGCCCCATGACCATTCCAGGCCAGACTGGCGAGGGCGATGCCACCGGCAATAGCTGCGACCAAAAGGCTAAGGCCAGGCGCACGTTGGTAAGGTATCACCGCTACACCGCCGACGATCAACGCGATGATTCGCACGACCCAGGCCAGCCCCACGTCCGTCTGCAAGACCATCATCTCAATATGCGGACGCAGCTCAGCGAAGTCTGACTCCCCACTCATGGAACTTGCCATCATCACCATGCTGGCGACAGACACCAGCACACCCAGCGCCGACGTTCCCACTACCACAGACCGAAACGGCAACACGGCACCCGATACTCGCTCTCGTCCTTTAAGGCTGTACAACCCGAAAAGCGCCACGCCAAAGAGCAGCATCAAATCCATGTACAAACCGAAGCGCAGAGCAATACTGGCCCAATCGCTCATCAATTACTTCACTTTGAACGTAACGTTGCCGGTAATCGGGTGAGTGTCCGAGGACACCGCACGCCATTCCACTTTGTAGCTGCCGGCGGGCAAAGGAGAGAGCGGCGTGATAACCATGGTTTTCGGGTCGCTGCCGCCAGAGACTTTTGCCTTCATGGGCATTGGAGAGTGGGCCATACCGGACATTTCGCTCATGACCAGTTTCGCACCAGAGAACTGGGTCATGAGATTTTCGGAAAAATGCAGTTCGATCTTGCTGGGGGCAGCGCCGTCCGCGCCTTCCTGCGGGTTCGAGGAGAGCAGTTTCGGGTGCGCCTGAGCAGATGTGCTCAGCAGCAACCCGGTGGAAAGTGCAATGGCAACAACGGTAGTTTTGATCACGCGCATACAAGATCTCTCGCCGATTCAAGCGGCATATATTTTGATTGTTAAGTCGACGCGTTCTAGAACCACAGCCGAACACCCAGGACGAGACGCGCTTCACTGCGATCCTCGCCGTCGTCGTTGGCATAATCAGCTGTTTTGCCGTAGGTGCGGTTCCAAGTCACACCGATGTAAGGCGCAAGCTCACGACGGATTTCATAGCGCAGGCGCAGGCCCGCTTCAGTGTTGGACAGGCCAGCGCCGATGCCTCGTTGCGGGTCGTTTTTGCTATAAACATTAAGTTCGGCGGTTGGCTGCAAAATGAGTCGATTGGTCAGCAGAATGTCGTAGTCGCCTTCCAGCCGTACGGCGGATTGACCACCTTCACCGATAAACGCCGTGGCTTCAGCTTCAAAGTTGTACAGTGCCATGCCTTGCAAGCCGAGCGCCGCCCAGGTTTGCGGATCGCCCGGTTTGAAATCCTGGCGAACGCCGGTCACCACGTCCCACCAAGGGGAGATGGCGTGGCCCCACAGTGCCTGAACTTCCACGTCTTCGGTCTTGCCGTTGGTGCGTTCGCCTTCAGAGCGCAGCCACAGGCGGTCGATATCGCCGCCGATCCAGCCTGAGATATCCCAGGCCAGGGTGCTGCCGTCATCGGCGTCCTGCCATTCAAGTTTGTCTGCTAGAAGGAACGTGTTGAGCGCGGAGTCGTGCACGTTGTGTCCACCCGGGCTGACAAACACAGCGGCGCGATCGGCATCGGTCAATGGCGCAATTGGCGTGCGACTTTTGGTGGGCGCAGCGGGCTGCATTTGGCCGTCGCCCATGCCTTGCATCTGGCTATGGTCCATGCCCTGCATCTGGCTATGGTCCATGTTCTGCATGTCGTCCGTGGCCGCCATTGCCGAAGAAAGTGTCAGGCTCGCTGCCACGAGCATCAAAGAGATCGGAGTGATCCTGGTCATGGGTAGCGCCTCATTCTTCCACGCGAACTTCACGGAACATGCCCATTTCCATGTGGTACAAGAGATGGCAGTGATAGGCCCAACGCCCGAGGGCATCGGCGGTGACCCGATAGCTGCGCCGGGAGCCGGGCGGCATATCGATAGTGTGTTTGCGCACCATGAACTCACCGTTTTCATCTTCGAGATCGCTCCACATGCCGTGCAGATGGATCGGGTGAGTCATCATCGTGTCGTTGACCAGCACCACCCGAACCCGCTCGCCATATTTGAGGCGCAGGGGTTCGGCATCAGAGAACTTCACCCCGTTGAATGACCAGGCGAACTTTTCCATGTGGCCAGTGAGGTGCAGTTCTATGGTGCGGCTGGGGTCGCGGCCGTCCGGGTCCTCGAAGGTGCTGCGCAGGTCGGAATAGGTCAGGACGCGACGACCGTTGTCACGCAGACCGAGGCCAGGGTCATCAAGCTTGGGTGAGGTGGTCATGGCTTGCATGTCCACCAGCGGATTGTTGCTTTCCGTCACGGGGTGGGACTGCATTTCTCCCATTCCAGCCATACCGCTGTGATCCATGTCGGACATGCTGTCCATGCCTTGCATTGAGCTGTGGTCCATACCCGTCATCTGGCTGTGATTCATGCCCGCCATGTTGGCGCCCATACCGCCGTGATCCATACCTCCCATACCCATGTCATCCATGGTCACCAGCGGCCTCGGGTCCAGTGGTGGTATCGGTGCGGACACACCCGTCTTCACCGCCAGGGTGCCACGGGCATAGCCGGTGCGATCCATCGACTGGGCGAACACGGTGTAGGCGTCCTGGGTCGGCTCGACGATCACATCGAATGTCTCCGCCACCGCGATGCGAAACTCGTCGACGCTCACCGGTTTGACGTGCAGACCGTCTGCGGCGACCACCGTCATTTTCAGACCGGGAATGCGCACGTCGAAGTAGGTCATGGCAGAGCCGTTGATAAAGCGCAGGCGCAGTTTCTCGCCGGACCGGAACACCCCCGTCCAGTTCATGCCAGGCGCCTGGCCGTTCATCAAGTAGGTGTAAGTCGCGCCGCTGACGTCGGCCAGGTCCGTGGGGTTCATCTTCATCTCAGCCCACATCTTGCGATCTGCGACCGTGGAGCCCCAACCTTTTTCACTGACGTCGTGGATGAAGTCGCCCACGGTGCGCTTGTTGTAGTTGTAGTAATCCGACTGTTTTTTCAACGTTTTCATCAAGCCGACCGCGTCTTCGTCGCTCCAGTCGGTCAGCATCACCACGTAATCGCGGTCGTACTGGAACGGCTCCGGCTCCTTCGCATCGATCACCAGGGGACCGTAAACTCCGGACTGTTCCTGAAGCCCCGAATGACTGTGGTACCAGTAAGTACCGTTCTGCCGGACCTTGAACTGATAGACATACATCCCGCCCGGTTCAATGCCATGAAAGCTCAGGCCTGGCACACCGTCCATGTTGGCCGGCAGCAGAATGCCGTGCCAATGAATGGAGGTGTCGGCGCTGAGTTTGTTCCTCACCCGCAACGTGACCGTGTCGCCTTCGCGCCAACGCAGTAGAGGGCCAGGTATGCCGCCATTGATGGTCATCGCAGTGCGCGGGTTGCCGGTGATGTTGACCGGCGTTTCACCGATGAACAGGTCGAAATCGTTACCGGCCAGGACATTCGGCTCGCCGGGGCTGGTGATTGCCCAGACAGGTGTGCGCCAAAGCCCGAGGCCGCCGAGTATCCCGGCGGCGGCGAGTCCCTTCACAAAGGTTCGTCTTGATGTTTCAGGTTGCATGGCGCTTTGTTCCCAGTCAGTCAATGACAGAGCAAGCAGGAGATACTGCCAAGTTTGATGAAGAGGGTAATGGGTGCAAGCTTTCAGAAGGCTGAGCGCAAGATTACTGTTTTGTCAGCTACACCCTCGGCGCTGGCCGTGACCCACTCCAATGCGCAATTGCGCATTCCTGGTTTTTGAGTGATCATGCGCATCAATATAGGGTAGGGGGGTATGGTATGTCGCATGTACATGGACAAAAAGACGATTTGTTGAAGCGTGTTCGTCGCATCGCTGGTCAGGTTCAGGCCATAGAGCGAGCGTTGGAGTCGGACGCTGACTGTGCCAAAACGCTGCATCTTGTCGCAGCCACTCGCGGGGCAATGAACGGTTTGATGGATGAAATTATTGAAGCGCACGCGCACGCTCACGTTGCAAACCCTGAATTGAGCGATGAAGAGCGCGCGAAAGGTGTCGAAGAGTTGCTAGAAGCCATCCGTCGTTACTCGAAGTAGATCCCGTCATGCCAAATTTTGCAGAACTGCTTCAACAGGGTGGGAGCCATGCGTGGCTCTACTTCCCGAGCGCAATACTACTGGGTGCGTTGCACGGGCTTGAGCCCGGCCATTCAAAGACCATGATGGCAGCGTTCATCGTCGCCATCCGTGGATCGGTGAAACAGGCCGTTTTGCTGGGCTTGGCCGCAACGCTTTCGCATACCGCAGTGGTGTGGTTGGTTGCCATCGGTGGCATGTATCTGGGCAAAGGTCTGGACGCCAGAACGACTGAGCCGTACTTCCAGCTCGCGTCCTCCGCACTGATCATTCTGATCGCGATATGGATGGTGTGGCGTACCTGGCGCGGTGAACAGATGTTCAAGTTTGAGCAGGGGGATGATCACCACCACGGCGACCATGCCCATGCTCATCACGATGAGACTCAGCACATTGATACGGGTCACGGGCGGATCGAACTGTCGATCTTCGAACAGGGAATGACCCCACACTGGCGCATGAAGGCGTTGAGTGGACATGCCTGGTCAGCGGCAGAGGTTCGACTGACGACTACTCGCTCAGATGGCAGCATTCAAGCGTTCTCGTTCGTCGAGCGCGAAGGTTTCCTGGAGTCCACTGCCGATATTCCTGAGCCTCATGACTTTAGTGCTCGTTTGAGCCTTGGGCATGCGGGCCATTCCCATGATTACGATCTGGATTATCAGGAGCACGGACATAGTCACGAGCACTCCGAGCTGGAAGGTTTGGAACTGTCGATAGATGGGTATCAGGATGCACATGAACGCGCCCATGCCAACGATATCCGTAAGCGCTTCACCAATCGTGACGTCACCACTGGCCAGATCATTATGTTTGGTTTAACCGGGGGGCTGATTCCTTGCCCTGCGGCTATCACCGTTCTGCTGCTCTGCCTTCAGGTCAAGGAGGTCGCCTTGGGAGGCGTGCTGGTCCTGTGTTTCAGCCTAGGTTTGGCGCTTACCTTGGTGTCCGTCGGTGCGGCGGCCGCCATTGGGGCCAAACAAGCTTCCAATCGCTGGCCTTGGCTTGGCACAGTTGCGCGTCGCGCACCTTATCTGTCCAGCGTGCTGATCATCGCTGTTGGACTTTACGTCGGGGTTCACGGGTGGATTGGTTTGAGTGCTGCGTAGGCCAGTCTCGAACCGTTTGCAGATCTGAAGCCAGTACGTTGTTGTTGAGCTTTTTTCCGCTTGCGAGGGCGTATTACCCCAGCCGGCGGCAGCCTTCTCCGGCTTTTCGCTGGTTTCCGGGGCGCTGCGTGAAGGGGTGTAGTGTCGGCCCGCGCGCCTTCCCGAGCTCAACGCTTGAGACGATAATGAACGCCTTGGATTTCTTCTTTTAAGGATATAGGTATGTTGTCAGGGCAATGCCTTTGTGGATCGGTTCGATTTTCCCTCAACGTTCAACCACGATTTTTTTATCGTTGCCACTGTTCTCTCTGCCGCAAACAAACCGGGGTTGGCCATAATCTGGCAACCATTGTCAAAGACAGTGACTTTCGGTGGGAAGCAGGGGAAGGCGAAGTCAGCAGCTGGCGCAAGCCAAGTGGGTATAGAAACGATTTCTGTAGGCAATGTGGCTCTACTGTTCCTAATGTTTTGAGAGAGAAGCCGTACTTCTGGATTCCCGTTGGGCTTCTTGATGACGAGGTGAGCATGGAGTGTGTGGGGGACTTTTGCACCGATGATGCAATGCCTTGGGATCAGCACCACTCGGATAAATCACATGCTGGATCGCCAGACTCACTTTTGTTCCTTTTGAGTGAGCTCCAGGTTAATTAACCGCCTCCGTTATTGGTTCCGGATGTCCCTGAACCGGAAAACCTGACCGCACTGGATCCTTTGACGTTCAGGATCTTGGAGCGATCGATAATCGCACAGTTTCAAAAATTGATAAGTCATTGTTTTCAAACATTTTTTAATAGAAATTTGAAAAAATCAGAAAACACTCGTCTAACAACTACTTTCCAATGGATCCATAAATTGATTGACTGGCGCCACACGGTGTCAGGTACCACGCCTGCCCGCCCATAAAAATAACAAGGGTGTCGTGATGACTAATGTCTCAATCGGGCTCAAGCCATGGCTTGTACCCACCTTCGTGTGCCAATTCCGCTCTACCTGTACGCAGCCTCGTACCGAGGGGCGACCATGACCGTCAATCTCAAGAGCGTGGTGGATGAGCGCCCGATGGCGCCATTCCAGTGGCTGGCCGTGGGCATCTGCATTGTCCTGAACATGATTGATGGTTTCGACGTGCTGGTGATGGCCTTCACGGCCTCCTCGGTGTCTGCCGAATGGGATCTGAACGGTGCACAGATCGGCCTGTTGTTGAGTGCCGGATTGTTTGGCATGGCGGCAGGCTCACTGTTCATCGCCCCATGGGCGGATCGCTTTGGCCGTCGACCTCTGATTCTGTTTTGCCTGTTGCTCTCGGGGGTCGGCATGCTGTTGTCGGCACTGAGCCAGACGCCGGTGCAACTGGCGCTGCTGCGCGGGCTGACCGGGCTGGGTATTGGCGGAATCCTGGCCAGCAGCAACGTGATTGCCAGTGAGTACGCCAACAAGCGCTGGCGAGGACTGGCGGTGAGCCTGCAATCCACCGGTTATGCCTTGGGCGCGACACTTGGGGGTTTGTTGTCGGTGTGGCTGCTTACGCACTTTGGCTGGCGCTCGGTGTTCATCTTCGGTGGCGCCGTGACCCTGGCAGTGATTCCACTGGTGCTGCTGTACTTGCCTGAGTCGCTGGATTTTCTGATTGCCCGGCGTCCCGTCAACGCCTTGGCACGGATCAATCGTCTGGCCGCCCGCCTCGGCCAGCCGGCGTTGCGCGACCTGCCGGTCGCCATCACAGCGCCGACTTCAGGTCGCGGACGCCTGGCGCAATTGCTCTCTCCCGCCTCGCGGCGCACCACCCTGCTGATCTGGTTGCTGTTCTTCCTGGTGATGTTCGGTTTCTATTTCGTGATGAGCTGGACGCCAAAACTGCTGGTCGCGGCAGGGCTGTCGGCACAACAGGGCATCAGCGGCGGAGTGTTGCTGAGCGTCGGCGGTATTTTCGGCGCGGCACTGATCGGCGGCATGGCCTCGCGGTGGCGGCTGACCCGCGTGCTGTCACTGTTCATGCTGGTGACCGCAGGCTTGCTGGTGTTGTTCGTCGGCTCGGCCTCATCGGTGTCAATGGCGCTCGGCCTGGGTCTGTTGATCGGGCTTTTTTCCAATGGCTGTGTGGCGGGCCTGTATGCGTTGTCGCCGATTGTCTACGACGCTTCGGTGCGCGCGACGGGGGTTGGTTGGGGCATCGGTATCGGGCGCATTGGCGCGATTCTTTCGCCGATTGTGGCGGGCCTGCTGCTGGACAGCGGCTGGCAACCTCTGCACCTGTATGGGGTGTTTGCCGTGGTTTTCGTCATCGCCGCAGCGGTGCTTTTGGCACTGCAGCCTGACACCCAACCGCAGTCGGGCGCCCAGCTCAGCCGGACCTGAACCCTTTGCAAAGAGGTAGCGGGGCCTCCCCCGCTACTGACTACATACTCCCAGGAACATAACAATAATGACTAGCTTCCCCCTCCCTCCCCGGGTCCTGCTCGGCGGTGCACTGGCGCTTGCCCTGATACCTAGCGCGAATGCCGACAGCAACGGTTTTTTCGAAGATTCCGAGACCAGCCTGATGCTGCGAAACTACTATTTCAATCGGGATTTCAGAGATCCGGGTGCCAGCAAGAGCAAGGTAGAGGAATGGGCCCAAGGCGCCATCCTCAAATTCAACTCCGGTTATACACCCGGCGCGCTCGGCTTCGGCCTTGATGGAATTGCGATGTTTGGCATCAAGCTCGACAGCAGCCCGCAACGCAGCGGTTCGGAATTGCTGCCTGTACACGACGATGGGCGCTCCGCCGACGACTACGGGCGTGCCGGGGTAGCGGCGAAAATGCGTTTTTCCGCCACCGAGTTAATGCACGGTGAGCTTATGCCGGACATTCCCCTGCTGCGCTACGATGACGGCCGCCTGCTGCCCCAGACATTCCGGGGCACCCAGTTGGTGTCCCGCGAGCTCACGGGGCTGAATCTGCAGGCAGGTCGATACACCGCCGTCAGCCTGCGCAATTCTTCCGACATGCAAGACCTCTCTGCCTGGGCTGCCCCTGGCGTTACCTCAGACAGCTTCAAGTATGTCGGCGCCGATTACCGCTTCAACGATCAGCAAACCCAGATCGGCGCCTGGCACTCGCAACTCGAAGACATCTACCAGCAAAGCTACCTGAACCTGCTGCATAAGCAGACGTTCGGAGAATGGACCCTCGCCGCCAACCTGGGGTATTTCATCGACAAGGAAGACGGCAGCGCACGTATCGGCAATGTGCAAAGCCACACCGCCTACGGGTTACTCTCGGCCAAGTTGGGCGGTCATACCCTGTACCTTGGCCTGCAGAAGGTCAGCGGCGATACCGGCTGGATGTCGGTCTATGGCAGTAGCGGTCGGACACTGGGCAATGACATGTTCAACGGCAATTTCAGCAACGCCGATGAACGCTCCTGGCAGGCTCGCTATGACTACAACTTCGCCGCCGCAGGCATTCCCGGACTGTTGCTGATGACCCGCTACGGCCACGGAGACAACGCCACCACCAAGGGCGCAACCAATGGCAAGGAATGGGAACGTGACACCGAGGTCAGCTACACCCTGCAAAGTGGCCCGGCGAAGAACCTCAGCGTGCGCATCAACAATGCCACCAACCGTCGCAGCTTCAACAGCGACCTCGACCAGACCCGCGTAATCGTCAGCTACCCGCTGTCACTCTGACCCCATCCTGCAGGGGTGCTTGTCGCCCCTGCAACCGGCCCCCTCCTTGCGCTACTATGGCGACCCCACTCTCTGGAAGTCGCCTGCATGAGTAAACCCGGTCAAATGGTGCTGGTCGCACTGCGCAAAATGATTGCCACGGGCGAACTGGCGGCCGGCGAGCGGCTGATGGAAATCCCTACGGCGGAACGCTTCGGCGTCTCGCGCATGCCGGTACGCATGGCTTTCCTTACCCTCGAGCAGGAAGGCCTGCTGGTGCGCCATGGCGGACGGGGTTATCAGGTGCGTTCAGTCAGCGCCGACGATATCGCCGGGGCCGTGGAAGTGCGCGGGGTACTGGAGGGGCTGGCCGCGCGGCAGAGTGCCGAGCGCGGGTTGAGCGAGCAGGCGCAAGCGGCGTTGCGCGAATGCCTGGTGCAAGGCGACGCACTGTTCGATAAGGGCTTTGTGACAGAAGAGGACCTTGAGGTGTTCCATGACCTCAACATGCGCTTTCATCAGGTGATCGTCGACAGCAGCGCCAACCCGGCCATTGCCGAAGCCCTGGCGCGCAACGACCATCGCCCCTTTGCTTCGGTATCGGCGCTGGCCATCGATCGCGAAGACATGGTGCGTGAATACCGGCGCTTCAACTTTGCCCACATGCAGCACCACTCGGTGTTCGATGCGCTGGTCAGCCGCCAGGGCGCCCGCGCCGAAGCCATCATGCGCGAGCACGCCAACGCGACCCTGCGCTACGCCGAAGTGTTCGGTGCTGGAAGCAGTAGCGAACGGATCAAAGTGATCGCGCGCGGCGAGTAAACGCCTGGCTCAGAGGTCCAATACCAACAGGGCCGATCTGGACCTCGAACAGCACGGCGTGAACTGATCATTGGCGGCTTGCTCCTGTTCGGTGAGGAACAGGTCACGGTGCTCGGGCACCCCTTCCAGCACCCGGGTCAGGCAGGTTCCACAAACACCCTGCTCGCAGGATATAGCGATCTCGACACCGTGGCTCTCCAGCACCTGGACCACCGTCTTGTCGGCCGGGATGTCGAATACTTGCCCGCTACTGCCAAGCCTGACCTGGAACGCCTGATCGGCACCGGCGTCCGCTGGTACCGCAGCGAAGTATTCTCGGTGCAATTGTCCATCGCTCCAACCCAGAGCCCTGGCACTGTCGAGCACATGCTGCATGAAACCCGAAGGACCACAGGCATACAGGTGCACGTCCTGCGCCGGATGGGCCAGAACCTTGGCGGCATCCAGGCGCGACTCGGCCTCTTCATCGAAATGCAGATGCACACGATCAGAAAAAGATGCACCTTTCAGTCGCTCGACAAAAGCCGCACGCTCACTGGAGCGAGCACAGTAATGCAATTCGAAATCGGCACCGCTGTGGGCCAGTTGCTCGGCCATCGAGAGAATCGGGGTGATGCCGATGCCGCCGGCGAACAGCAGGCTGCGCCGTCCCTCACCCACCAACGGGAAAAGGTTGCGCGGCTCACTGATGAACAGCCGATCGCCGCGGTTGATCTGTTCATGCATGCTCTGAGAACCACCGCGCGAGGCGGCATCCTTGAGCACGCCGATCAGGTAGCGATGGCGCTCCTGCGGATGATTGCACAGTGAGTATTGGCGAATCAGCCCACTGGGCAAATGCACGTCGATGTGGGCCCCGGCACTGAAGCCGGGCAATGCTCCTCCGGATGCGCAGGTCAGCTCGTAGCTGCAAATATCCAATGCTTCGTTGTTGCGGGATGTCACCACGACTTCAATCATGTCGCACCTTCAGGACCGGCTACCACAGTAGCCGCGCACAATGGGAATGGGAGTGGTCAGACGAGCGTTCGAGAGCACGCCCCTCTCTACTTCACCGAGGCAATCAGCTCGGCTTGCGGAGCGCGCTCACGGGCGATGATGCGTTCCAGCACGCGCCTGGACTGCACGCCACCGGCATCGATGTTGAGCTTGAGCAAGTTGCGCTGAGGATTGGCCAGCAGGTTTTTCTGCTGTTGCTCAAGCATGTCCAGGTCTTCGCTGAAGATCTTTCCCTGGCCCTCGCGAATGCTGGCGGTCAATTCCCGGTCGTGGGGGTTGAAGTTGCGCGCCATGCCCCAGAAGTACCAGATCGAGGTGTCGGTTTCCGGGGTAATGAAGTCGACCACGACGCTCGCGGCCTTGTGCTGCGGCTCTGCGTGGTAACCGCCCTTGCCGGCATGGGCGACGCCTACTTCGATCAATACATGACTGGGCGGGCTGAAGCGGCAGATCTGCCAACGGTCCACCAGTACATCGTCGGCCAGGTTGTTGCCTCGCAGGGCCATGCGCCAGAACGGTGGGGCCATGATGTTTTCCATGTGGCGTGCCGTGACGACTTCGTCACCCTGGACCGTGGTGACCGGTGCCACTTCATCAATCTCTTTCTGGCCAATGCTGGAGGCGTGCACATAGGTTTCGTGGGTGAGATCCATCAGGTTATCGATCATCAGGCGGTAGTCGCAGTCGATATGAAACAGCCCACCCCCGTACGCCCACTCATCACTCACAGCCCATTCCAGGTGATGGATCAGCGCGGGGTCTGCCTTGTCCTGCTCCCCAGGCCAGACCCAGATAAAACCGTAACGCTCTTCAACCGCGTAAGCCTTGTTGCACGGAAAGCCACGCACCCGTTGACCCGGCATCTCGACAGTCTTGCCGTCAGCGCCCATCACCAGACCGTGGTAGCCACAGACCAGGTTGCCATTCTCGACATACCCGAGCGACAGGGGAGCACCGCGATGCGGGCAAAAATCCTCTACGGCGGCAACGCGCCCCTCGTGGCCTCGGTAGAAAACGATTTTCTCACCGCATATTTGCCGCCCCAGCGGCTTGTCAGCGATCTCGTCGGGGGTGCAGGCGACATACCAGGTGTTTTTCGGATACATGAAGATCTCCAGCGCAGGCTTGTTTTTATGGATCCATTAAATAGGGATAAAACCACTCAAGTCAAGCTAAACGCCGATTGATTACATTTAATGGATCCACTAAAACCACTTATAGGCTATTCCCCCGATTGCGACCGGCAGAAGCCGGCCGCAGTCCAATACGCCTATACCTGCTGATCTACGAAATATCGGCTGGGCACTTCTCCCAGCAATTGTTTGAACACAGTCGCAAAAGCACTTGAGCTGCTATACCCCAACACCATTGCAACCTGTGTGACCGGTTGACCTTTTCCCAGCAGAACTATCGCCGCAAGCAGGCAGGCTTGTTGCCGCCATTCGATGTAACTGATGCCCGTGTGCAATCGAAATTGTCGGGTAAAGGTTCGTCGGCTCATTCCCGCGCGCTGAGCCATTTCGTCGATACCCACTTCCAGCGAAGGCTGCGCCAGAAATTCGCGGCACACCACCGCCAGACGTGGCTCCGCCGGCAGCGGGGCATTGAGCGAAAGTGTGGGCATCGCAGCAATTTCATGCAGCAGCAATCCCATCAAATGCCCGTCGCGTCCTTGGCTGGAATAGTCCGAGGGGACATCGATTGCCTTCAACAGCAAATGCCGCAACAACGGCGACACGTCCAACACCTGGCAGTGTCCCGGTAGTCCGAGTTGCTGCGCAGCCTGACTGCGGATGTAGGCGTTGTGCATGGTGACAGGGCCACGCATGTGCATGGCGTGGGGGAGCTGCGCCGGCACCCATATGCCGCGTCGGGGCGGAACGACCCAGTTGCCGTCATCGGTAAACACCGTGATGACGCCACTTGCGGCGTAGGCGAACTGTCCACGCGGATGGTCGTGTGCGGGGAACAACGTTCCATCCGCATAATCATGTGCGGTCACGACGGCATCGCTGGACGTGTTCTGGTAGGGAAGTACGGTAAGTTTGTGCATGGCCCGATTCTAATGAAAATTGGCCTGCGACTGAAAGCGGGCCAGCTCGATTGCCGGCATATTTCTCAACGCACGAGCATTTCCGCTCGGCTCTGGGAAAGACACAGCATGCAGACGAAACATCGGGTACTCGCGGTGCTGGTAACGGCCGTCTGGGGATTGAATTTTCCCCTGACCAAACTGGGACTTGCCGACATCGACCCACTGTTGTTGACCGCATTGCGTTTCGCGCTGGCTGCCCTGCCCTGGGTATTTTTCGTGGAACGTCCACGTGTTGCCTTGCGGTGGTTGGCGGTCTACGGGCTGATCTTTGGCGTGGCCATGTGGGCCTTGATCAATCAGGGGATCGCATGGGGCGTGCCACCCGGTAGCGCATCGCTGTTGATCCAGTTCAGCGCATTTTTCACATTGGGCTGGGGTGTGCTGTTTTTCCGGGAGCGCGTGAATCGACTGCAATGGGTGGGTAGTTTGCTCGCGGTCTTGGGGTTGGTGGGGATCGTCCTGTGCAGTCCCGGCGATGCGTCGAAGGCAGGTTTTGCACTGGTCATTGGCAGCGCATTGGCCTGGAGCCTCGGCAACGTAGTGATCAAAGTATCCAAGGTGCGTGAGATCTTCGCCTTCGTGGTGTGGGCCAGCCTGTTTCCACCCATCCCGCTCTTGCTGTTGACGTGGCTGCTGCATGGCTCGGCCCCCTTCCAGGCGCTGCCTTCACAGCTCAATGCAATGACGCTTTTTTCCCTGGCTTTCCAGGTGTACGCCGCGACGCACTTCAGTTACTGGGGGTGGAACCTGCTGTTGCGCGAATACCCGGTATCTCGCGTGGCACCGTTATCGCTGTTGATTCCGGTGTTTGGGATCGTCAGTTCAATGGTCGTCCTGGGGCAATACCCAAATCCGGCTAACTGGGCTTTGATCTTGTTGGTTCTATTGGCGCTAGCCTTGGGTTCGGGAAAAGTACAGGGGCTGCTGGTGCGCGATCGCGCGAGTTGATCGGATGCGGCTGTCGATGCGCGGGAAAGACTGACTACGCTGAGTCACGCCCCTCCACTTCCCAATGGCCCTTTTTTATCTGGTACATATCGGAATCAGCATGGCTGAGCAAGGTGTCTGCGTCCTCCCCGTCCGCCGGATAAAATGCCACGCCGATACTGCACGATGGCATTCGCATCCAGCCAAATTCAGGGCCCAGCGGCTCAGCCAGGGACTCGAGAATTTGCTCTACCTTCGCGTAAACCGCGGCCTGGGAGTGTACGTCGGTCAACAGCACAGTGAACTCGTCTCCGCCCATCCGCGCCACCAGGCCCGCTTCTCCAACACAGGCTTCCAGCCGCCGTGCAACCTTGCACAGCACTCGATCACCTGCCGCATGCCCATGCACATCGTTGATGCCCTTGAAGTCGTTGAGGTCCAGAAACATCAGGGCCAGGGTCGTCTCGTCGCGGCGCGCTGCCTGCAGGGCTGCATCCAGTCGCACATTGAACAGCGAACGATTGGTCAGCGCCGTCAGCGGATCATGATGGGCGAGAAAGCGCAGTTCCTCTTCGGCTTGAGTGAGCGCTGTCACGTCCCGTGCGACACCGATCCGCGCCCCAACTTCCTCACACCAGAAAGCAGCCCAGAGGATGTGCACGATACTGCCATCCTTGCGCAGGTAGCGATTGCGGAAATCGAAGTGCGGCTGACCACTCATGACCCGCACGATGGAGGCCCGGGTGATCGCCAGATCTTCAGGATGCATATAGTTGGTGATCGGCGTTCCGGTCAGCTCGTCGCTACGGTAACCGAGCAGCGCCATGCACCCATCGCTTACAAAAACGATCTGATTTTCACTGTCGACCACGAACACAGTGTCCAGCATCAGATGGATGAGTTTGGGATAGAGCGCTTCGAGGTCGACGGGCATAGGTCTGACGGTCCGGTTCTGACGTTTTGAACATATCCCGATCGAGCACCGAGGCACCTGTGGATACTGCGGGTTTTCAGTGGACAAGGGCAATACCCGGCAAAAAAAACGCCAGGGCACCCGACGAGTGTCCCTGGCGCTTGCCCAGGTTCAGCCCCCGTATCGATCAATTGACCGGCATGCGGGGTGACCAGGGTCGAGGCTATTGCCGGGAGGCGTTCTCACTACCAGGCCGGTTTAACAAGCCATGGGTGCGTCTCATGCACAACGAAAGACGGACAAGTGAAAACCGTGAACAAAAATGACATGTGTTAACGGTTTTTTTGACGTTTTTTTCTCATTTTGCTCCCTACATTCTCCGCATTTCCAAACATGCAAATGATTCGCGTTGATTGCCGGCGAATTCTCTGCATGAATTCTAAAAAGAGTCAGGAGCTGCAACAGCATGATTTCCCCTATTCCCTCGTTCCTCAAA
Organism: Pseudomonas sp. LB3P31; assembly: GCF_054897945.1. NCBI lineage: Bacteria > Pseudomonadati > Pseudomonadota > Gammaproteobacteria > Pseudomonadales > Pseudomonadaceae > Pseudomonas > Pseudomonas sp. LB3P31. The sequence continues at coordinate 5,716,602 of NZ_CM142710.1, read as the reverse complement.
ACAGCCTTGCTGGCCACCGCGCTGCTGGGCATTGGTCAAGTGCATGCGGCAGAGGCTGATGGCATCGTGGTCTACAACGCGCAACACGAAAGCCTGACCAAAGCCTGGATCGACGGCTTCACCAAGGAAACCGGGATCAAGGTCACGGTGCGCAATGGCGACGATACCGAAATGGGCAACCAGCTGGTGCAGGAAGGCGTGGCGACTGCAGCCGATGTGTTCCTGACCGAGAACTCTCCGGCCATGGTCCTGGTAGACAACGCGGGACTGTTGGCCCCGGTGGCTCCGGTCACCCTGGAACAGGTCGGCGCAGCGTACCGTCCGGCGCATGGCAAATGGGTGGGGATCGCGGCGCGCTCTACAGTGTTTGTCTACAACCCGAGCACACTGCCGCAAGCCCAATTGCCAAAATCCCTGATGGACCTTGCCGATCCTAAATGGAAAGGTCGCTGGGCCGCTTCGCCGGCCGGTGCGGACTTCCAGGCCATCGTCGCTGCTGTGCTGGAACTCAAGGGCGAAGCCGCCACCCTGGAGTGGCTTAAAGCGATGAAGGCCAACTCCACGGCTTACCGGGGCAACAGCGCGGTGCTCAAAGCGGTCAACGCCGGGCAAATCGACAGCGGCCTGATCTACCACTATTACAGCTTTGGCGATCAGGCCAAGACCGGCGAAAACAGCAAGAACACCGCCCTGCACTACTTCAAGCACAACGATCCGGGGGCATTCGTCAGCGTCTCGGGTGGCGGAGTCTTGGCGTCCAGTAAACATCCGGAACAAGCCCAGGCCTTCCTGAAGTGGATCACTGGCACAGACGGTCAGGAGGTGCTCAAGACCGGTAAATCGTTTGAATACGCAGTCGGGATAAATGCCGAATCCAACCCGAAACTGGTGCCTCTGCAGCAGCTCGACGCACCGACCGTCGACGCGTCGAAGCTCGACAGCAAAAGGGCTGTGGAACTGATGACTCAGGCCGGGCTGCTTTAATTGAAAACTGGAGCACTACCGATGGCTGCCGCAACGTCGGTATCGCCGAATTTGCGCCGGCGCTCTAGTGGACGCTTCCCTGGGCGCGGGAACGCCTGGGTGGTCAGCGTGGCGGTGCTGGTGGCGCTGTTGGCGTTGCTGCCGATTGCCTGCATCGTTGCAGTGTCCTTTCAGACCGGCTGGGCAACGCTCGTACCGCTGGTGTTCCGGCCGCGCGTTGGCGAGTTGTTGATCAACACGGTGCTGCTGGTGGTGATCACGATTCCCTTGTGCGTGACGCTCGGTGTGGCACTGGCCTGGCTTACCGAGCGCACCGATTTGCCGGGACGACGCTGGTGGTCTTTATTGGCGACTGCGCCGCTGGCTGTGCCTGCCTTCGTTCACAGCTATGCGTGGGTCAGCCTGGTCCCGCCGATTCACGGGCTGCCTGGCGCAGTGCTGGTTTCGGTGATCGCCTATTTTCCGTTCCTGTACCTGCCGGTTGCCGCCACGCTGCGTCGACTCGATCCGGCCATCGAAGACGTTGCCGAATCGCTCGGCCTGGAACCCACTGCGATATTTTTCCGCGTGGTGCTTCCACAGTTGCGCCTGGCCATCTGCGGCGGCGCCTTGTTGGTGGGCCTTCACCTGTTGGCCGAATACGGCCTGTACGCAATGATCCGTTTCGACACCTTCACCACGGCAATCTTCGATCAGTTCAAGTCCACCTTCAACGGACCTGCCGCCAACATGCTGGCCAGTGTGCTCGCGCTGTGTTGCCTGGTGATGTTGACTGCCGAATCCGCCGCTCGCGGGTCGGCACGTTATGCGCGGGTCGGGTCGGGCAGCGCGCGCGAGCAGCGGGTGGTGCGCCTGAAACCCGCAGCCAGCCTCCTCGCGCTGACGTTGCAGGTTGCGACCTGCGCGCTGGCGCTAGGCGTGCCATTGCTCACCTTGGGTAACTGGCTGATCGCTGGCGGTACGCAAGTCTGGCAGATGGCCGAGCTACTGCCGGCACTGGAGCAGACGGTACTGCTGGGTGTCGCGGGGGCCGTCCTCACCACCTGCGCGGCCATCCCGATTGCCTGGCTGTCGACGCGCTATCCAGGCCGGTTGCAACGCATCCTGGAAGGCTGCAACTACATCACCAGTGCATTGCCAGGGATCGTCGTGGCCCTGGCGCTGGTGACCGTCACCATCCATTTCGCCCGGCCCATTTACCAGACGGCAATCACGGTGTTGCTCGCCTATCTGCTGATGTTTTTGCCCCGCGCGCTGGTGAGCCTGCGTGCCGGCATTGCGCAAGCGCCGGTCGAGCTGGAAAACATCGCCCGCAGCCTCGGCCGCTCACCCGCCCGGGCGCTGTGGCTGACCACTTTGCGTCTGGCCGCACCGGGTGCTGCCGCTGGCGCCGCGCTGGTGTTTTTGGCAATCACCAATGAGCTGACTGCCACCTTGTTACTCGCCCCAAATGGAACACGCACCCTCGCCACCGGATTCTGGGCCCTGACCAGTGAGATCGACTACGCCGCTGCAGCCCCCTACGCCCTGTTGATGATCCTGCTGTCGCTTCCGTTAACGGGGCTTCTTTATCACCAATCCAAACGAACGGCTGGCCGATGAACGCTCTTGAAATCCACTCCATTTCCAAGTCGTATGGTGCCCATCAAGTGCTGGAGAGCATCAACCTGTCGGTGCCGACGGGCAGTCGAACGGTGATCGTCGGCCCGTCCGGCTCAGGCAAGACCACCCTGTTGCGGATGATCGCCGGCTTCGAATTCCCCGACACCGGCCGCTTGTCACTCAATGGCCAAACGCTTGTCGACGAAACCCATGAAGTGCCCGCGCATCAGCGCTTGATTGGTTATGTCCCCCAGGACGGGGCCCTGTTCCCGCACATGACGGTGGCCGCCAACATAGGTTTCGGGCTCTCGGGTTCGCGCGCGGAAAAACACGAGCGAATCGCCGAATTGATGGACAGTGTGGCCCTGGATGCGAACATGGCCAACCGTTGGCCCCACGAACTTTCCGGCGGCCAGCAACAGCGCGTGGCACTGGCGCGAGCCTTGGCGCAGCAACCGCGCCTGATGTTGCTCGACGAGCCGTTTTCCGCCCTCGACACCGGCCTGCGCGCCAGCATGCGTAAACTGGTCGCGCGACTGCTGGCCGATGCTGGCGTCACCACGATTCTGGTCACCCATGATCAGAGCGAGGCATTGTCGTTCGCCGACCAATTGGCTGTGATGCGTCAAGGCCGGCTGGTGCAGTCTGGCGATCCGCAGGATCTGTACCGCTACCCCGAAGATGAACACACGGCACTGTTCCTCGGCGAAGCGGTGGTCATGTCCGCCCGAATCGAAGCGGGCTGGGCCCATTGTGACCTGGGCCGGGTACTGGTCAACAACCACCGAAACAACAGTTCAGCGAGGATCATGCTGCGCCCCGAACAGCTGCATCTGGTCGACGTCCAGTCCGCCTCCGGCGGGGCCAATGGATGTCGCGCCGTGGTGACCGAGCGCGACTTCAGCGGCAATGCCTGCACGTTGACTGTAGAGCTGCAGGCATCGCCCGAGGCCGACCTGCCAGGTCGATCCCTGATGGTGCGAAGTACCGGTCTGTACGCACCGCCGGCCGGCAGTGTGGTGCATGTCTCGGCCATGGGGCATGCGCATGTCCTGAGCCACTCCTGAACCTCGATGCGCGGGCTCGCCGACATCTATCAACCGCATGTTTGGTCTAACTTGATTAATCGCATAAAGGATATGCCATGAAAATTTTGATTATCGAGGACAATCACGACATTCACGACAACCTGATGGAGTTTTTCGCGCTCAAGGGGCATGACGTCGAAGGGGCACTTGATGGACTCAGCGGGCTTCATCTGGCCGCTTCAAAAAACTTCGACGCGATTGTTCTGGATGTCATGCTCCCGGGTATCGATGGCAACCAGATTTGCAGAAGTCTGCGGCAGAATTCGAAATCCGACATTACGATTATAATGTTAAGTGCCCGTGATCAACTGGAAGATCGTTTGCTCGGCTTTAAAGTGGGCGCGGATGACTACGTAACCAAGCCTTTTGCCATGTCCGAAATCCTTGCGAGAATTGAAGCTATAGTAGCGCGGCGAGTTGGCAAGGTTAATCGGACCATGGTTGTCGCCGATCTGCTGTTCGATCTTGACACCATGGAGATTTCCCGCGCTGGAACAACCATCAAGCTGAACCCTACCTGCATGAAGCTGTTGGAAATGCTCATGCGCAGAAGCCCGTATGTTGTCAAGCGGACCGAACTTGAAGACCTCATCTGGGGAGGACATCGCACCCACAGCGACAGCCTTCGCAGTAACATTCACATGTTGAGACGGGCTTTGGATAAAACCTTTGACGAACCACTGCTGCAAACTGTGCATGGGATCGGGTACAAGCTGTGCGCTTTGAACAATTCGCATGAATAGTCCTCAAGACGACTTGCCTCTCCTCAGGCTCATCTAAGTTTCGCCAGGTACTTTCTGTTCTGCGCACATTCCGCGCTGCTCAGCAGAGGGTATCCGCCTATGAAATCCGCAACAGCGGGCTGGCTCAACAAGGTTCCACAGGTGACCCTGTCATTCTGGATGATCAAGATCCTGTCCACGACCGTGGGGGAAACCGGCGCCGACTTTCTAACCGTCGATGCCGGTTTCGGCGTGGGACCGACCAGCATAGGTATGGGAGTGTTGCTGGCAATCGCACTGTTCTGGCAAATGCGCACCAGCGCCTTCACGCCGTGGATCTATTGGCTGACCGTGGTACTGGTGAGCATCGTTGGCACCCAGATCACCGACATTCTGACCGACATACTGGACGTGAGCCTGTACACCAGCACGGCCGTATTTTCCATCTTGCTGGCGATCAACTTCCTGGTCTGGTACCGGGTGGAACACAGCTTGTCGATACGCGACATTGTCACACCGCGGCGGGAGTTGTTCTACTGGGCAACAGTGCTCTGCACCTTTGCCCTTGGCACCGCTGCCGGTGACCTGGCTACCGAAGCGCTGGGCCTGGGATTTACACTCGGCGCCGGCATTTTCGCGGTGCTTATCGCTGCCACCCTGATGGCCTGGCGCATGGGCTGCAGCAGCGTATTGACGTTCTGGATCGCCTACATCCTGACCCGTCCATTTGGCGCCTCCCTCGGCGACCTGCTGACCCAGGCCAAGACCTATGGCGGCCTGGGGATGGGTGCCACCTGGACCAGTGCGATCTTCCTGTGCGTGATTGTCATGCTGGTTGCGGTAGCGCAGATCAGCGTCGTCAAGCGTAAAGCCGCCATCCAGTAAACATCCAGAAGCCACTCAAGGAACCGTCATGCGCCAGACTAAAACCATTATTCGTTACATAGCCATCGTCTCGTCCATCTTTTTGCTCGGCATGGCCGCCGGTTGCTCGAAGCCCGCAGACAAGCCCGATACGGGCGCCACGTCAGGTACGGTCAGTTCACAACCGCAATCGGGTTCAAAACTGGGAGACCTTTCCGAGTTTCGTAGTATTGCAGCCGACGTTTCCACCCTCGTCGATAAAAATGACCTGCCGGGTGCCAAAGCTCGGATCAAATCTCTGGAGACTGCCTGGGACTCTGCCGAAGCCGGGATCAAACCCCGTGCCGCAGGCGACTGGCATGTTGTGGACAAGGCGATCGACCACGCACTCGATGCCTTGCGCGCCAAAGATCCGCAACAGATCGACTGCAAGACCCGAATGAGGGAACTGCTGAGCGCATTCGATTCAATGAAGAGCCAGGCATGAGTTCGATGCAGCGCTGACATCTCGCCGGACAAACGCTTGAGCAAGTGCTTCAATACAAGCGCGACAACCAAGGCCGTCGCGCTTTTTTCGGGAGCGGGAAATGCGGATATTGCTGGTCGAAGACGACCCAATGATTGGAGAGGCAATCCAGGGCGCCCTGACCGATGCGAGTTATGCCACTGACTGGGTGAATAACGGTCTCACTGCGCTTGCAACACTGGACACCCAACACTATGACCTGGTGCTGCTGGACCTCGGACTGCCCGGCAAGGATGGGTTGGATGTACTCGACAGCATTCGCCGGCGCAACAACGCGGTGCCACTGCTGATCGTCACTGCACGGGATGGCCTGAATGATCGCCTGCGAGGCCTCGACGGCGGCGCTGATGACTACCTGCTCAAACCCTTCGCCATGGCGGAACTTCTGGCCCGTATACGCGCAGTGTTGCGCCGCAAAGGTGGCAATGCCCTGTCCCTGCTGGACAACGGCGTGGTGGCGCTGGACCTGATTTCCAAAGAAGCCACCATCGCAGGCAGTCCCGCGATCCAGCTGTCCAGTCGCGAGTTCGCCCTGCTCCAGGCACTGTTGATCCGTCCGGGCGCAATTCTCTCGCGCAGCGAACTCGAAGACCGCCTCTATGGCTGGGGCAATGAAGTTGAAAGCAATGCGGTGGAATTTCTGATTCACGCCTTGCGACGCAAGCTGGGCAGCCATGTCATCAAGAACGTCAGAGGTATGGGATGGATGGTTTCAAAAAACGGTTGAGGGATTCGGTTCAATTACGCCTGTCCGTGACGCTGTCTCTGGCCATCCTGATCGTTGCATTGATGGCCGGGATTTTTGCTTTCGTCTCAGCGATCAATGAAGCTCACGAAATGCAGGACGATACCTTGCGTCAGGTGGCGGTCCTGTTTGATCGGCAACAGATGACCTTGCACTATCCTCCGGCTCAGGAAGTCGAGGGCGACAACGAAGAATCCAGGGTCATCGTGCAGTACCTGGCTGACGGCAGCCAGGCCATCGGCCACGATGATAGTTTGATGCCGCTACCTTTCCCCACAACCCTCGCCGATGGCCTGTCAACGCAGAATGTCGCGGGCGAAGATTTCCGTGTCTTGGTCAGAACCACCGCCCGCGGTGAACGCATCGTGGTCGCTCAAGAAACCGATTCGCGCAATCAGGAGGCTCGCGAGAGTGCCTGGCGTAGTTCGCTGCCTTTTCTCATCCTGTTTCCAGTATTGCTGCTGGTGGTCGGCGATCTGGTGCGCAAGCTGTTCCGTCCCATAGCCACCCTCTCGGCTGAAATCGATCAACGCGATGACCAGGCCCTCTACCCTGTGGACGAGCACCATTTGCCAACCGAGATCCGCCCCTTCGTCGTTGCCATCAATCGCTTGCTCGCACGTGTTGCGCTGTCCATGGAAAACCAGCGTCGCTTCATTGCCGACGCTGCCCACGAACTGCGTTCGCCCATGGCCGCCCTGTCCCTGCAGGCCGAACGGCTGGCTGCCACGCAGATGCCGGAGCCTGCCCGTCAGCGCCTGCTACCGCTATCCCGGGGAATAGAGCGCAGCAGAAACCTGATCCATCAGCTCCTGACTCTTGCGGCCGCGCAATCGAGTACTGATCGGCCAAAGACTGCCGTTTCAGTCCACGAGGTCTACCGACGAGTACTGGAGGATTTACTGCCCCTGGCGGAACTTAAACACATCGATATCGGCGTAGAAGGCATCGAGGACGTACAGGTCATCATCAACGAAATGGACTTGTTGATTCTGGTTAAGAATCTGGTGGATAACGCGATCCGTTATACCCCCCCGGGGGGACGGATTGACCTTTCGGTCGAGCAGGTACAGGAGACTACAATCCTGCAGGTAAAAGATTCGGGCCCGGGTATCCCGGTAGATGAGCACACGCGGGTGTTCGATCCGTTTTACCGCAGCCTGGGGACCGATGAAGCAGGCTCCGGGTTGGGCCTGTCGATCGTCAAGGCGATAGCGGAGCGCATCGGAGTTAGCGTTCAGCTAGGTTTCTCGAACGAGGCGCAGCAGAGTGGTTTGTGTGTTTCGATATACCTGCAAAAAGCACATGCTGCGGACCCCGCGCAGGGCTGAGCTGCATGCCCACGGGGTGCGCGGCACCAGGATCCCTTAACCTTCAGGCTGAATTCAATGGGCACGTCGTTATTTTCATCGTGGGTATTCTGGGCACTGCTGTCCGCACTGTTTGCTGCAATGACGGCTATTTTTGGCAAAATTGGCATAGTCGGCATCAATTCTGACTTCGCCACCCTGATACGCACCGTGGTGGTTTTACTCAGCCTGGCGCTGATCGTGTACGCGACCGGACAGTACCAGGCCCTCGGCGCGATATCGGCCCGCAGCTATGTGTTCCTGGTCTTGTCTGGCTTGGCAACCGGGGCCTCGTGGGTATGTTACTACCGTGCTCTGCAGGTCGGACAAGCGTCCCTGGTAGCCCCGGTAGACAAGCTCAGCGTGGTACTTGTTGCCGTTTTGGGGGTTACCCTGCTGGGAGAAAGACTTGATGTTCGCCAATGGATGGGCATCAGCTTGATCACTATCGGCGTGGTGCTGCTGGCGTGGCGTCGATAGTCGCTCACCGTGCATTCAGTACGCACGCTCCCGGGGCGCTCAGGTCTTGACGAATACCCCGTGCGACTGAGCCTGCGGTTTCTCTCAACAACGAATCGACCACTTGCTTGAAAGCTTCATTTTCACTAAACCCGCCCTCCAACGCCTCTTGATAAACAAGGCGTTGACGCTGCGCACTGGTCCCTTGTCGAATGATACTTCGCACCTGGGCAAATATACCTTCAATGCCTGGCGCTTCAGCTGTTTCCCTCAAGATCTGCTCTGCCATGAACAACCATTGTTCGATTGTAAACGGCCGGTCGAAGCCCTCGACGATGAAGGCGGCGTGGACACCCGATCGTTTGGCTCTCCAGCGATTCTCCATGAGGATCCATCGGGACTTTTGCGAGTAACCAGCGCCTGGACGGCGTTGCTTTAGTGCGTGGGAGATCAACAGTCGGAACAGCGATGCAATGCACAACGCGTCGTTCAGCTGCGGACATGCGTCGGTCATTCGCAATTCCAACGTCGGATAATTGGCAGAGGGCCGCACGCCCCACCAGCAGTCGTTCGGCGTCTTCATCGATCCACTGGAAATATGAAAGGCGGTATAGGCGTCATACCCGGCTTGATCCTCGAAAAACTCCGGCACGCCCATCCGCGGCCATTCATCACAGGCGGTCTGGCGATAGCTGGCAAAACCACTGTCAGCCCCGTCCCAGAACGGTGATGAGCTGCTCAAGGCCAGTAGCAGAGGGACCCATGGCAGCACCTCGTTCATCACCCGAATCCGATCCTGGTGAGGCGGGATCTCCACGTGTACGTGCAGGCCGCAAAGCAGGCTGCGCCGCGCTACACGCTGGTAATCCTGGAACAGCTGCTGAAAGTGACTCTGATCTGTGGCGGGCTGCTTGCGCCAATCCGCCAAGGGGTGACTGCCCGCACACAACAGCCCTAGGCCAAAGGGCTGGAGGGCACGCTGCAAGGTACTGCGGGCACTGGCGAGATAGTCCGCTGCCTCTGGCATGCTGGTGAATATGGGCGACGCCACCTCGATCTGTGCCTGGAACATCTCGTAGGCGAAGTGTTCACCCAATTCAGCTTTGCACTTGTCCGTCACCGCGCTGGGCAGCGTTTCCGGCATCTGCCGGGTGACCAGATCAGTGAGGAAGTACTCTTCCTCGATTCCAAATCTCAGCTGCCTGCTCATTGCTCCTCCTTAAGATCCATCTGGTGCGCGTGTCGACGGCGTTTCCAGATGGAGCCTCAGGATGGATGAGTGGTTCATGGGCGCCGACGGGGGGTTAAGGTATTCAAAAAAGCTATGCAATACTTGTACAAGAAACTACATTGGTACAAGTTTTAGTGCATTTACTTATCTGCCTGCCTGGAATCCGTCTGATGAATGCAACACACCGCCTGTGCCTGGTCCTGGGCGACCAGTTGTCGTTCGACCTGGCCTGCCTGCAAGGCCTGGATCCCGAGCATGATGCGGTACTGCTCGTCGAGGTAACGGAGGAAGCCAGCCATGTCGCCCATCATCCGCAAAAGATCGCGCTGATCTTCAGTGCCATGCGTCACTTCGCGCAGGCGTTGCAACAGCGTGGCATCCGCGTGCATTACGTCGCCCTGGATGATCCGCAGAACACCGGTTCGGTGCCAGGCGAACTACAGCGCTGGCAGTCGCTGTTGCAGGCAGATGAACTGCATCTGACCGAATGCGGTGACTGGCGTCTGGAGCAGTCGCTGAAAGATTGCGGTTTAACGATCCAGTGGCATGAAGACGGCCGTTTCCTGTGTTCCAGGACCGAATTTTCAAGCTGGGCCGAGGGCAAAAAGCAGCTGCGCATGGAGTTTTTCTATCGGGAAATGCGCCGCAAGAGCAGGTTGTTGCTCAATGGCGACGGGACCCCGGTGGGTGGCGCCTGGAACTTCGACGCTGACAACCGCAAGGCATTGCCCAAGGGCGTACGGCCCCCTCTGCCCATGCGTTTTATCGCAGACGAAATCACTCAGGATGTGCTTGCCCTGGTGGCCAAACACTTCGCCAGTCACTATGGCTCGCTCGACACTTTTGACTACCCGGTCACCCACGCCGATGCCCAGGCGTTATGGGAATACTTCCTTGATTGGGGACTGGCAGCCTTCGGCGATTATCAGGATGCCATGGCCAGTGATGAGCCCTTCCTGTTTCATGCGCGCATCAGCGCGGCGCTGAATATCGGCCTGCTGGATCTGCGGCAGGTGTGCAGCGATGTGGAGGCTGCGTATTGGGCGCAGCGGATTCCACTCAATGCGGCCGAAGGTTTTATCCGCCAGCTGATCGGCTGGCGCGAATATGTACGCGGCGTCTACTGGTTGAAGATGCCTGACTATGCCGAGGGCAATTTATTCGGCAACAGCCGCCCGCTGCCAGAATTTTACTGGACCGGTGAAACGCAGATGAACTGCATGCGCCAGGCGATCGGCCAAAGCCTGAAGCACGCCTACGCCCACCATATTCAGCGGCTGATGGTGACCGGCAATTTCGCACTGCTGGCCGGCATCCTGCCGAGTCAGATTTGCGAGTGGTACCTGGCGATCTACATGGATGCGTTCGATTGGGTCGAGCTACCCAATACACTCGGCATGGTCATGCACGCCGATGGCGGCTATCTGGGCTCCAAGCCTTATTGCGCCAGCGGCCAGTACATCAAGCGCATGTCTGACTACTGCAAAAACTGCGCTTACAAAGTCAGTGAAAGCACCACAGACGACGCCTGCCCTTTCAACGCCCTGTACTGGCATTTCCTGATGCGCCACGGCGAGCTTCTGCGCGGCAACCACCGCATGGGCATGATCTACAAAAACCTCGACCGCATGCCCGAGGCCAAGCAGCAGGCACTGTGGCAACGTGGGCAGGTATTGCTGGCAAAACTGGATGCCGGTGAGTCGCTGTGAAAAAGAGCGAACTCCCGGTTAAAACCTGCGCCGTTTGCGGACTGCCTTTCACCTGGCGCAAGAAGTGGGCACGCTGCTGGCCGCAAGTGCGCTATTGCTCGGAGCGATGTCGCAAGCAAAGACGCACTGGACACTGATCAACTGAAAAGGGCTACACAGAACTGTCTTTGTTTCTCATCAGTGAACGCCCCTGGCGTGCCCGCAGCAGGACGGCAGCTCGTACTCGGCGAGAGCCAAAAGTGCTCATGCGCAGAAATTCCCCGTGACTCACCGGCAGGTGCTGGCAATCGATGCTCTGATGCTGTCGGCTGTGATCGACATCAGGATCGTGCAAATACACGAACTCGTCATCGCAACCTGTTATCAGTACCCAATGAGGGGCTTTCAAACGGGTGAATCGGTAGCTGCTGATCAGTACCACCGGTTTGAATCCAGCCCCCAGTGCTGCGCGAATGTCAAAATTGGAAGCCAGTTCCTGTATCACGCCCGCCTGCGCCAACTCCTCGGCGAAATGCTCTTCCACGAGTTTCATGATGGCTTTTTTTTCCGGACTGCGTACTCCCTCCAGGAACAGCGAACCGAATTGGCTGACCACAAGACGCACATCAAAGCCCCGGCGCCAGGCAGCTAAAGCCAAGCCTTGAGGGCTGCAACCGCCGTGCCCGGCGGTCATGAAAACGGTGGTCGCCTCACGCCAAAGTTGAATTTCCTCCGTGCGGCTCATGGGTCGATTTGTGTCGACGGCTGCCATGGCCATCAGCAAACAAGCAGCGCCGCAGGTGAACTCGGTAGTCTGTCGGTAATAGGGTACGTGGCGGGTCGGCGGCGGAGCATGATGGAGAATGCGCTTCTCGTAGCGCAACGCATCGGCATGGTCTTCGTAGTAGTTCTCCACGACTGCAAAGCGATGGTATCCATTCGTCTCGTACAGGCTAATGGCAGCGGGATTATCGGCTCTGACTTCCAGACGCAACCAGGCGCAGTTGCGAGAAAGGGCACGCGATTGTGCCTCCTCCAGCAGCCTCTGACCCAGACCATAGCCTCGCCACGCCTGACTGACGGCGATGGAATAGAGGCGCGCGAGCGATGTGCCTCGATGGAAGAGCAACAGGGCATATCCGGCTAATTTCCCTTGGTACTCGGCAACGATCAAACAACCATTGGCACGGCTGACCATCCAGTGAAAATTACGCTGGCTCAACCGGTCAAGGGTAAAACACTCCTGTTCCAACTCGACCAAATGGTCGATATCGTCCATCGATGCAATGCGAAAGTTAAAAAGCATGGTGACACCGTAATGTTTGAGTAATGAACCGGGACAGACTCAGATGTCCGTGATTTATTGAAGCGGCGTGTACTTCAATAGGGATCGATTACTCATGTCAGCGGTGCAAACCAACGTGAACGAAGTATTGGATAAATCGGAACGTTCCACAATATCTCTAGTCGAGGAACCTCCCAGCACAGGGCGTTCAGGCAGCAAGTTGCTGATCCTCGTCGAACGCAAGGAAGACTGGGCCAGCTATCTGCCCAGCGAGAGTTTGATGCTCGCCCAGGACTACCTTGAACACAGCGACGAACTCTCCGGCCGCACTCAGGTAATCAACCTTTGCCGCAACTACAAGTACCTCGGCCAAGGCTACTACTGCTCTCTGCTTGCTGAAGCGCGGGGGCACAAGGTGTTCCCGTCGGTGCGCATCATCAGCGAACTGGCGCGCAAGTCGCTTTACGGGGTGGGCCTGGATGACCTCGAACGCACCCTGGAACGGGCGCTGGCCAACCATCCTTATGGCAATACCGAAGCGTTCACCCTGTCATTGTACTTCGGCAAAGCCACCATCGAGTCGCTGCAGGAGATTGGGCGTCAGCTATTTGAGGCATTCCCCTGCCCGATCTTGCTGGTGGAATTTCGCCGGGGCGAGACGTGGCAAATCGCCGGAATCAAGCCAGGCGCACTGCACAAACTTCGTGATGAACAACAACATGTGTTCGCCAACGCGCTGGATGCCTTCAACCGGCGCACCTGGCGTCAACCGGCGTCCAAGCGCATTGCTCGATATGACCTGGCCATACTGCATGACCCCGCCGAAGCGCTGCCACCTTCCAACTCACTGGCGCTAAAGCGCTTCGTTGAAACGGGCAAACAGCTTGGCATCGATGTCGAGCTAATCGAGAAAAAAGACTACGCGCGCCTGGCAGAATTCGACGCGCTGTTTATTCGCGAGACTACCCGCGTAGACGACCATACCTACCGTTTTGCCAAGAGAGCCGAGAGCGAGGGGCTGGTAGTTATCGATGATCCATCCTCCATTCTGCGTTGCACCAACAAGGTGTACCTGACTGACCTGCTCAAGCGACGCGGCCTGGGCATGCCAGCGACGGAAATCCTTTACAAGGATCGTCCCCTGGAACTGGAGCAGGCAGGCCGGCGCCTGGGATTTCCTCTCGTACTGAAAATTCCCGACGGTTGCTTCTCGCGGGGCGTAATCAAAGTCGCTGATGCGAAGGCGCTGTCGGCAGCGGCTGAGGAACTGTTCGAGCATTCAGTGCTGCTGCTCGCCCAGGAATACTGCTACACCGATTATGACTGGCGCGTGGGCGTGCTCAACGGCGAAGCCCTCTATGCCTGTCAGTACTTCATGTCCAAGGGGCATTGGCAGATCTACAACCACAAGGCCGTGCCCGGAGAAATCAACGGCATGTGCCGGGCCGTCCCGGTCGAGCAAGCGCCGCCAGAGGTCGTGCAGCTTGCTGTAGAGACAGCACGGCTGATCGGCAACGGCCTGTACGGTGTCGATCTCAAACAAGCCGGTAATCGGGTGTTGGTCATTGAAGTCAACGACAATCCCAATCTGGACGCGGGAACCGAGGACGCTGTGCTGGGCGATGAGTTGTATCGACGTGTGCTTCAAGCTTTCATCCAGAGGCTTGAACTCAAACATTGCGGCCAGGCGTGGTAGCAGATGATCGAAAGCTACAGCATTCAGGAAGGCAACCTGTGCCAGGCACCGGGTAATCAAGCCAGCGTCTGGTTATGCGTTGCACCGGACGACAGCGAGCAGTTGCTGCTTCGGGAACAGTTAGGGATCGGTACCCAGGCGCTGGAGTCATCCCTGGACCCGGACGAAGTCGCGCGAATCGAGATCAAGCCAGACCATTTGTTCCTGATCTGGAAGCGACCGGAAAGCTTCGATGGCCGAGCGTTCAATGTGTCGTCGTTCGGCGTGGTGTTGAGCGAGCAGCGGCTGGTAGTGATCTGCGCCAGCAACTCACTTCTGGCAGGGCTGAAGAGCGGCTCAGCGCTGACCGGTCCGCTGGATGTACTGATGGCGCTACTGGCAGAAAGCGTGCACCACTATCTGGGCCACCTGCGTGTTGTCAAACAGGTGGCCCGGGAAGTACAGCAGCAGTTCAGTCGCACCATGGACAACCAGCAACTGGTGCAAATGTACAGCCTGAGCGAAAGCCTCGTGTATTACGTAAACGCCATTCAGAGTAACGGTGCGGTGCTTGCCCTGCTGCGCAGCCATGGCCAGCGCCACGGTTTTGGCCCGGGCCAGCTGGACTCGCTCAACGATCTGATCATCGAGAATGAGCAGAGCTATCAACAGGCGAAGATCCACGCCAAGGTGTTTGCCAATCTCATCGAAGCACGCGGCAATCTGGCGAACAACGGCATGAACCTGGCGCTGCGCAACCTGACCCTGATCAATGTGGTGTTCCTGCCGCTCAACCTGATTGCAAGCATTGGCGGCATGTCGGAGTTCAGCATGATGACCGCTGCCATTCCCTGGTGGGTGACGTTCCCCTCATTGCTTGTCGGCATGGCCTTGCTCGGAGCCGGCATGGCTGCAGCATTGCGGCGAATGGCCTGAGCTATTTTTTCATGGCTGCGCCACCCATCGGCTTTTCCATTGCGACCAGTGTGTCACCTCCCAGTTGCGGCTGTTCGCTTCGGGTGAGCAGCCTCATGCGTCAGGCAGTTTAGCGACCACTTTGATTTCAAAATCGAAACCGTACAGCCAGGTGACCCCTACCGCCGTTATCGTCGGAAACGGCGCCTCGCCCCAGTATTCCGGCACGACCTCCCACACCTGTTCGAAAATCTTCTGCGGCTCGACCATGAACACCGTGACGTCCTGGACATCATCAAAGCTGCAACCGGCGGCGGCCAGCACTGCGTTGAGATTTTCGAAAGCGCGGCGCACCTGGGCCTTGAGCTCTGGTTCCGGCGATCCGTCTTCGCGGCTGCCCACCTGGCCGGAAACAAAGAGCAGGCCGTTGGCGCGTACCGCCCCTGAGTAGCGGTTGCGCTGGTAAAGATCCTGGCGGCCGGCGGGGAATATAACGTCTCGATTGTTCATCAGGAAACTCCAGTAGTTGGAAAACGACAGGGACACCTTACGGCGCTTGCCTGGACCCGATAAACAGGCAATGCTGGCCCTCACTGTTTGTAATTCCCAAACAATAAGGAGCCCCATGGATCGTTTCGATGCCATGCAAGCCTTCGCGCGGGTGGTGGAAACCGGCAGCTTCACCCGGGCCGCCCAGACCTTGCACATGAGCAAGACCACAGTCAGCCAACTGGTCCAGCAACTGGAGGCGCGCTTGCGGGTGAAGCTGCTCAATCGCACCACGCGCAAGGTCAACGTGACCGCTGATGGCATCGTTTACTACGAGCGGGTGCAATTGTTGTTGGCGGCGCTGGATGATGCTGAAACCTCACTCTCCAGCGCCGCCGCCGCGCCGCGGGGGCGCCTGCGGGTCGATGTGCCCAGTCCGCTGGCCCGGTTGTTGTTGATTCCGGCGCTACCTACATTCCATGAGCGCTACCCGGATATTCAGCTGGACCTGGGGGTGAGCGACCGCCACGTGAGCCTGATAGATGAGAGCGTGGATTGTGTGATTCGCGGCGGCGAGATCACCGACACCTCGCTGGTCGCGCGGCACATCGCCGACCTGCCGCTGGGGGTGTACGCAGCGCCCTCGTACCTGTCCCTGCATGGCGTGCCGGCACATCCACGCGAGTTGCAGGCAGGTGCGCATCGTATCGTCGGGTATCGATGGGCGCGCACCGGCAAAGCCCTGCCCTACACCATGCGGCGCAAGGGCGAGCAGCTGGAAGTGCACGGCCGGCATGTGCTGGCCGTGGACGATGGCAATGCGTATCTGGCAGCCGGCCAGGCTGGGCTGGGGGTGTTGTGGTTGCCGCGGTATATGGCGTTGCAACCTGTGGCGAGCGGCGAGCTGGTGCCGCTGTTCGAGGACTGGGAGATCGCGTCGATGCCGCTGTATATGGCCTATGCGCCGAACCGGCATGTGAGCAGGAAGTTACGGGTGTTCATGGATTGGGTGCTGGAGTTGATGGTCAGGCATGTGCCGCAGGTTACGTTGCCGGTGCGGCGTGATACACCGTAAATTCAGACTTCACGTCCTGCTGGCTGCATGTCGTTCCACTGGGTGAGTTCCGCAGGCTCACGCGCCTTCAAATCACACTTGGCGATGAGGTCAGCCAGCCGATAGTGGAGCTTTGCCTTTGCTGGTTTGAGCGTCATTACTCCCGCGGACGCGTAACCGGCGCGCCCGAAGGCGCCCTGCGCACAGCTACCATCAAATACAGGCGATGCCTGACTGATAAAGCTTGTGCACTTCACTGGAAGAACCGCGAGCTGCTAAACCCGATCACTGATGAGCAGTGACACGAGCCAAGTTACCGAGCGGGGCCAAGGCGCACAAGCCGGCGGATTCTGGCGTAGCTGTAGGCAACGGCGCAAGATCCTGTAGCTTTCAGGAAGTAAAACTGACGGCGATTAAACATGCGCAGTTTGGGGTGAGTCAGTGGGTGGAGTGATCGCCTGATCGGGCGCCTTCGCCAGCAAGCCGGCCCCACAGGGTGGAATGCGGCCCTGGATCACTGCCAGCCACAAATTCCGAGTCCACCACCGACAAACTGTGGGAGCGGGCTTGCTCGCGAAGGGGCCCTTTCAGGCAACATTGATATTGGATGTCACACCGCCTTCGCGAGCAAGCCCGCTCCCAAACTGGCAGGAGCAAGCTCGCGCGATGTAAACCGGCTACGCTTAATTTGTCGCCCTCCACCAGCCTATGTCACAGGGGATACGGTATGACCGGAAAAACCGCACACCCCTGCTCGTCCTGGGTCATTCCCTCTTTGCTAGCCATCAACCTGGCAATGACCGGTGGATGTTCCAGCCGAACAACCACAGCGCGTTATGCCACCGCGAATGTCGGCTCCAGCTGCTATGCCAAAGCCCTGCCCACCGCCGGCGAAGGCGGTCTTGCCTGGGGTTCTACCCTGAGCATTGCCCGGCAGAAATCCCTGAATAATTGCATTCGATATGCCGGCCGATCCGGTGGTACGCCCACCACCTGCAAGGTGGTGTTGTCGGAGTGCCGCAACTGATTGACTGACACGGCATTCCGAAGTGCCGCGACTGATCGACTGGCAGGGCATTCCGAGTTGGTCAGCCTCCAACCCGACCAATCTCCAACGTCGCCCGCAAGCCACCCGACGGGCGATTTTCCAGCCTTACCTGCCCGCCCAGCCGACCGGCAATGGCCTGCACAATGGTCAGGCCCAAACCCGCACCCTGGTTGTTGCCACGGCTGTAGAACCGCTCGAACAATCGGTCCCGTTCTGTCTCATCGATGCCCGGCCCTTCGTCCTCGACGCTCAATTCATAGCGCTGAGCATTTTTCGCCAGCCGCACACGGATCAGCCCATCGGGCGGAGAAAAGTTCGCCGCGTTGGTCACCAGATTGTTCACGGCAATGTGGATGAACCCGGCGTCCACTTTAACCGCGCCGATATTCTCGCCAGCATCGAAGGTCAGCTCCAGGCCCTTGTTGAGGATCCACGGCGTCAGTTGCACCAGGCAGTCGCGCACGGTGCTCACCAGGTCGACGTCGGAAGCCTCACGCACATCGCCCTGTGGTTCAAGGCGCGCCATGGTCAGAAGCTGATTGACCAACCGGGTGGTGCGGTCGACGCCGATGATCAGGTACTCCAGGGATTCGCGCCGATCGTCTTCGTTGGCGGCTTCCATCAGGTTCTGCGCGTGAACCCGCAGCACCGCCAGTGGCGTGCGCATTTCATGGGCGGCATCGGCGATAAAGCGCCGCTCGCGCCCCATCACCTCGCGAATCTGCGCCAGGACGCGGTTGAGGGCTGCCTGCATGGGCTCCAGTTCGCTGGGCAATGGCGTCAACTGCAACGGCTCCAGGGAACCGGAGTGCCTGGCGCGCAGCGTTTGCGCCATATTGATCAAGGGCTTCAGGCCCCAGCCGATGGCCAACCAGATGACCAGGGCGAGCACCAGGCTGCCGATCAGGTTGGGCACCACCGTGTGGCGCACGATCCGGCCCACCAGGTCTGCGCGCACATCATCACGTTCACCGACCCAGATCTTCAGGCCGTATTGCGGGTCATCCAGCACGAAGCCGCGCCATTTCCGCTCGCGCAGGTCGAACACATCGCTGAAGCCCGGCTGCACCTCGGCGGATGAGAACGCTGGGGCACTGCCGGTGTGGACCAGCAGCGTGCCTTGCGCGTTCCAGACCTTGAAGGCGATTTTGCTTTCGTAGGGATGGCCGTCGACTTTTGGCACGGCCAGGCCCAATGCCTGATTGAACGCCTGGTACAACTCGGCGTGTTCCGCGCTGGCCATCGGCATGCGCATGATGCCCTGCAGCAGTCGCGCATGCTGCGCCAGCTGAGCGTCGTAGACCTCATCGATTTCATGATTGCTGTCGTGCAGGTTGAACCCGGTCATCACCAGCAGGCCGAGGAACAGGCATCCCAGGATCAAGGTCAACGTGCGCCGGCGGATCGAGGTCATGGCCGCTCCGCCACCAGGTAACCGACACCCCGGATGGTGCGGATCATCTGGCTGGAAAACTTTTTGCGCAAGTGATGAATGTGCACTTCCAGGGTGTTGCTTTCCGCTTCCTCGTTCCAGCCGTACAGCAACTGCATCAGGTGATCGCGGGTCATCACCCGCCCCGGCGGGGACAGCAGTTCATGCAGCAGCTGATATTCCTTGGGCGTCAGGGCGATGGGTTGGCCCTGATAGCTGACCTGCTGGGTGCCGGGATTAAGGCTGATGCCCGCATGCTCGATCAAGGCCTGGGCGCGACCGGCGCTGCGCCTGAGCAATGCGCGCAGGCGAGCCTTGAGTTCGGCCAGGTCGAACGGTTTGACCAGGTAGTCGTCGGCGCCCGCATCCAGCCCGGCGATCCGGTCCTCGGTGGCGTCGCGGGCAGTGAGGATCAGCACCGGCACGTTGGCGCCGCTGTCGCGCAGCCGTCGCAGTACTTCGAGACCGTCCATACCCGGCAGACCGAGGTCGAGCACCGCCAGATCAAAGGCTTCGCTGAGCAAGGAATGCAGGGCGCTGTTGCCGTCGCGCACCCAGTCGACGGTGTAACCCTCGCGGCCGAGCGCCTGGTGGATGCCCTCCCCCAGCGCCACGTCATCTTCAATCAGTAATAAACGCACAGAGACTCCTGTCGGCGATAGCAGTGATCACCTCGCAAGTACAGACTATCGACGGCGTGCCGGCAGGCTGACGCCAGGTTTTTTTCAAGGCTTGCGGTCAGTTTTGTGGCTCAGGCGCCGGATCAGCGGCAGATGCTTGCGCAAGCCACGGTCCACCAGATTGGGCAGCAGGCTGTTGAGCCGCACAAAAAACCGCTCTGGCCAGCCGAGGTACAGGTCCCGCCGATCCCCGGCAATCGCCTGGATCACGCCCGCCGCCACCCGCTGCGGGTCATCGACGCTGGCTTTGAGCGCCACGTTCAGCGCCTGGGCGGCCGAACTATTCATGGGGGTGCGGGTGGCCCGTGGTGCCACGTAGAGCACGCCTACCCGGGTGTCCGCCAGTTCCCGGCGCAGGGCCTCGGAGAATCCGCGCAGGGCAAACTTGCTGGCGCAGTAACTGGCGTAGCCGGGATACCCGATGGAACCGTAGGTGGAGCCGACATTGACCACCATTGCACTCGGAGCCTGCTTGAGCAGCGGCAGCAAGGTTCGGGTCAGGCAGATCGGCGCACTGACGTTGACGGCCAGCAGCGCGTTGATGTCGGCGTCGGTAAGTTGTTCCAGCATGGCGAAGTGATTGACCCCGGCCGCATTGATCAACAGGTTGATCTCGCCGAGGGTCTCAGCGCCGGCCAGCACCCTGGCGCGGTCCGCCGCCAGCGTCAGGTCGGCGGCGAGCCACGATACTTGCTGCGGATACTGCTCGATGAGGGCCTCCAACGGCTGCCGGTGCCGGGCCACCGCCAGCACCCGGGCCCCGCTGGCGCACAGGGCGCGGGCGATGGCCAGGCCGATGCCGCCGCTGGCGCCGGTGAGTACGACTCGCGCTTCAGACAAACGCATGCCGATTCTCCCCGCCCAGGGGCAAACCACGGAACATGTCGGCGTAGAGCTTGTAGACGACCCTGGACGCGTGAATCACCGCGCCCTGGTCTTCAGGTTGATCCAGCCGGTCCATCAGTCGACGATAGGTCTGCATGTGTTCGATATCCAGGGAGCCGTGGGAACTGAGATAGCTGAACGCGGTTTCCGGCAGGCCCAGGCGATCACGAATGCTACCGGCCGCATGAGTGGCGAGCGCGATGCTGGTGCCTTCCAGCACATTGACCATGCCGAACAGACCCACCGGATTGTCCCGGGCAATCAGGTCGTAGAGATAACTGACCATCAGTTCGACCGGCAGCGCCGGACGCCCGTCGCGCACCTCGGCCATGTCACCGCCGCATGCCTGGATGTCATTGAGCACCCATTGCTCGTGGCCGTATTCCTCCTCGATGTACTCGCATACCGCCGCGCGCAACCACTCCAGGCGCCGGGGCAAACGGGCACCGCAGGCCATCATCAGCGGCACGGTATGGCGCACGTGGTAGTAGGCCTGGGCCAGAAAAGCCCGGTAGCTCTCCAGGCTGACCTGACCTTGCAGGGCGTCGTGGATGATCGGCAGGTTGAACAACTCGTGCCGCTCCTGCCGGGTCGCCTCTTGCAAGGCGTCGAAAAAACTCATGATGCGGCCTCCTCAGAAAATAGTGTTTGGCTGAGTTGCGCGCGGTATTGCTCGATGATGGCGTCGCGACGCAATCGGCCATTGGCCGTGAGTAATCCATTGAGCGGTGTGAAAGGCTGATCGAGGCGGGTCCAGTGGTGCACCCGGGCGTAATCGGGTAAACCGGCATTGGCCTGCAATACCGCAGCCGCCAGCGCTTCGTCAGAGCAGTCGGCACGCTGCGGCCAGAGCAGTGCGTGGTTGCTCGGCATGGCCTCGCCAAAGACAAAAGCCTGGGCAATTTCACCGCGCTGGGTCAGTTCGGCCTCCACCCATTCCGGGTTGACGTTACGCCCGAAACTGGTGACGAACTGGTGCTTCTTGCGCCCTTTGAGGTAGAGAAAGCCCTCGGCGTCGAACTCTCCGATGTCGCCGCTGGGCCACCATTCATCAAGGTGCGGCGCCTCCCCCAGATAACCCAGCAGGTTCGTACCCTTGATCAGCACTTCGCCGTCTTCGGCCAGGCGAATCTGCACGTGCGCCAGTGGCCGCCCGACACTGCCGGGGCGCCGCGCCTGCGGTCGATTCAGGCACACCACCGACGCACACTCCGAGAGCCCATAACCCTCGAACACCGGCAAGCCGACTCGACGCGCGCGCTGCAGCAGGCTTGGCGAAACCCGCGCACCACCCACGGCGGCAAAGCGCAACGGCTGAGGGTCGAAAGCCCCCTGCTCGGCCGCACTGACCAGCATCAGCAGCAATTGCGGGACCAGGATCAGACTCTCGGGCGCGCGGCTACTCAGGCTGCGCAGCAGACGCGGTACTTCGACGCCACTGGCTCCGGCAATGCCCAGGGTTTTCTGGCCCGGCACGCTTAAGGTGGCGCCGGCATACAACGCGGCATAGCAACCGAGATTTTCCAGGAGAATCGCCAGGGGCAGCAGGGCCAGGTGGTGCTGTGGATTGGCGTGCTTGCTGGCCTCATCCAGCTCCCGGGCGACGGTCAGGATGCTGTGTGCATCCAGGCACACGCCCTTGGGAGTGCCCGTGGTGCCGGAAGTGAAAGTCAGCTTGGCGGTGCCTGCGGGCAGCCGACTCGGCGCGTTGAACGAACGACGCCAGAAGTCACCGGCCTTGGTGTAGCCGTTCCCGAGCAACTCGCTGTCCAGCCCGGGCTCGGCAATCACCAGCTGCGCCTGACTCTGCTCCAGGCAATGTTGACGCTGGGCCGGGCTGAAGAACGGTGGAAGCGTCAGGCATGCCAGTCCTTCGAACAATACCGCCAGGTCCCACAGCATGGCTTCCACGCCATTGTCCAGGGCCAGGGCCACCAGCTCGACCTGCTGATCACGCAAACGCTGCTGGCGGTACTGCACTTCGGCATACAAGGTGGTGTAGTCCAGTTTCAGATGATCGCCCCATAACGCGATGCTGCTGGGCTCCCGTTCGGCATGCAGGCGCAGCGTCTGTTGGAACCGCGCAAGCTCAGGCGACATGACTGAGTCCCTCCAGCGTGGTGGGAAAGCCCAGGCGAGTGAAGGTGCCGCTGTTGCGCAAATGCACAAAGCCGGCGCGGATGTTGCCGACATGCACCCACGGCTTGCTCGCGTAGTAGCTGCCCCAGTCATGCCGGTCTTCACCGAGTCGGGCAGGGTCGGCAACACACAGCGTCACAGGCTTGAGGCCCAGTCGATGAAAGCTGTTCACCAGGCCCAGGTTCCCGGTAAAGGCCACCCACTCCAGGCCACCCATGGCCAGCAGGTAAGTGATCGCGACAATGCTCAGGCGCGCACTGCCGGCGTCGCTGGCCGCCAGGTTGCCCACCTCCACGATCGCGCTGCGCTCGACCCATTGATCAGCAGCGGCACAGACCAGCGGCTCGATCGGCTGGTCCAGATAGCGCTCCAGAAACAACGACTCCAGCGCTGCCAGGCGCACTCCAGCCACGGCACACAGACCGCCGCGGCTATCGCGCAGGCCAAACAGCTGCGGCATGAACTGGCGGATATCAGCACCATGGGCCTGGCGAAACCGCTGCTGGATAAAGGCTTCGAAAATCCCGCGCTGGGCATCTTCGGGCAAGGCTCTTGCCAGGTTCATCCGCGAGGTTTCGGCTTCACCGAACGTCAGAGGGAGGGGGAAATTCCAGTCTAAATCGGGCATGGGTGCACACCTCCCGGGTGGGTATGGGAGGAGTATCGAAAGGAATTCTTAAGGCAATCTGAAGGTAGGACAATTAGCTATCGAGCGCGCCTGCAGTCCGTTGCAGGTCGGCTCATCGCAACAGCTCGCGGACCTTCGCGATGACCAGGTTGATGTCGAAGGGTTTGTCCAGCACCGCATCGAACAGGTCCGAGCGCTGCATGCCGATATGCGCTTGGGCACCGCTGATCAGGATGATCGGCAAGTGGCTGACCGCAGCGTCCGCACGCACGGCCGTGGCGAATTCCTGACCGTCCATCACTGGCATCATGAAGTCGGTGATGATCAGTGCGGGCCGCTCGCGCTCCAGCACTTCAAGACCTTTGCGGCCGTTACTGGCTTTTACGACCATGTACCCCTCATCCTCCAGGGCATAACCGAGGATATCGGCGATCAGATACTCGTCATCAACGACGAGAATGGTGGTCATGTCAATTCAACCCGACTTGCAGACTTAGGATATTGAACCAGGCAGTGCTGAATCATTAGGGACTGCCGTTGCATTTGGTGAGACCTTTTTCAGTTCAACGCCGTGTTCATGGATGACCACCTCAAGCAGCGAAGGATCATAAAAGCTGTCTCGTACTTTAAGAATCGCAAGCAGCCGCTTGAGTTCCGAATGATTCTGCGAGAAGCGCATCAACATCAGGTTGTCGACAATGCTCGACAGGTCAGGGGTCGGTGAGCTGATCTCCGAGCCAAACAGATCGCGCATTTCCCACGAGGCAAACACGGTGACGCCACGGGCGCGCAGTTCGCTCATCAGGGCACTGTAGAAATCGGTGATCCGCGCCGGGGTAGTCGACACCCGCGCCATGCCGCTCAGGCTGTCGATGAACAGGCGCTTGATGCCCTTGTCCTCGACCAGCTGCAAAAGTTTGGCGCCGAGCCCATCGAGCAGGCCCTCGGTAGTGGGTTGCCAGGCAATGCTCAGCGCGCCGCTTGCTTCCATGGCGTGGATATCGATCCCCAGCGACCGGCCCTTGAGACGCAACCGCTGCGGGCTTTCGTAAAAGCCGAAAAGCAACCCTGGCGCTTCTGGCGTCGACTCGGCGAGGAATCGCAAGCCCAGGGTGGTTTTGCCGACCCCGGACGGGCCCATCACCAGGGTCACGGAGGAACTGTGCAGGCCACCACCGATCAGGCCATCGAGGGCGCCGATGCCGCTGGCGATGCGCGTCAGGTCCGCACTGTCGGGCAGCGATGGATGGCTGTAGAGGCTTTCCAGGCGTGGATAGACCACCAGGCCATGGTCGTTGATTTCGCATTCGTGCAGCCCGGTCAGCGCCCCGCTGCCGCGGGTTTTGCGCATCTGGATGCGCCGTACCGAACGGGTGCCGAACAGCTCTTCGCCCATCTCGATGACGCCATCGACCATGGTGTGCTCGGGGCTGCCGTCATCCAGCCGCGAGCTGGTGAGGAACAGCACGGTGCAACCGGCGAAGGCGGCATGCCCTTGCAGCTCGGAAATGAATTTCTTGGTATCGATCGGCGAGTCGGCTTTGGAGCGCGCGTTGAGCAAACCGTCGACCACCAGCACCGTGGCCTTCTGCCGGCTGATCTCGCGGCGAAGCAGTTTTACCACTTCGTCGAGGCCTTCGTTCTCCAGAGTGTCGAACGCACTGACAAACTGGATCTCGGCGCCAACGCGGGCCGGTTCGAAAAAGCTCAGGGTCGAGAGAAACTGAAACAGCCGATCGTGGGATTCAGCCAGCAGCGTGGCAACCAGCACCCGGCCACCCTGGCGCGCGTGATGAAACCCGAGTTGATTGGCGAGGATCGTTTTGCCGGAGCCCGGACGTCCCTGGATGATGTACGAGGCGCCTGCGACGAACCCGCCCTTGAGCAGAGCATCAAGCCCCTCGATTCCGCTTTGAAGGCGTTTTAGCTTTTCCACAATGCAACCCTGGTCTGGACAACAGGCTGTTTAGCCGAAGGTAGATAATGCTAACGCCATTTGGGCGCTGGGGCTATTCGAAAGCCTGCCGCTCGCGCAAGAAAACCTCCAGCTCGCTGACCGGCAGTGGTCGACTGAACAGATAGCCCTGGACCTGATCGCAACCGTTCTCGGTAAGGAACGCCAGCTGCTCGGGGGTCTCTACGCCTTCGGCAATTACCTGCAGGTTGAGACTGTGAGCCAGTTCAATGATGGTCCTGGCGATAGCCGCATCCTGGGGATTGCTGGTGACTTCGCGGATAAAGGCAATGTCGATCTTGAGCTTGTCGATCGGAAACCGCCGCAGGTACGCCAGGCTTGAGTAGCCTGTGCCGAAATCGTCGATCGATACCTTGACCCCGAGCTGTTGCAGGGTCTGCAGGCTGGCGATGGTGTGGGTGGTATTTTCCATCAGCGAGCTTTCGGTCAGTTCGATTTCCAGCCAGTGCGGATCGATCTGATTATCCAGCAGTGCCTGGCGGATGCTGGCGATCAGATCGCCCTCGATGATCTGCTGGCCAGAGACGTTGACCGCCACCTGATACGGGCCCTCTCCGGCACGTTGCCACTCGGCCAGCTGTTGACACACGCGAGTGATCACCCAGTCACCCACTTCAGTAATCAGTCCCATGCTTTCCAGGATCGGCACAAACACCGTGGGCGACACATGCGCCTGCCCCGGGCGCGGCCAGCGCAACAGTGCTTCGAGGCCGCACACCCGACCGTCATTCAGGCAGATCTTGGGCTGGTAGAACAGCTCGAACGAGTGGTGCTGCACAGCTTCGCGCAAAGCACTTTCCATCTCCTGACGCGCCGAGGCTTCGACGTTCATCTGCGCGGTGTAGAAACGGTAAGTGTCGCGGCCAATTTTCTTGGCGCGGTGCATGGCGGTGTTGGCGTGCCTGATCAGGCCGTGGGCGTCATCGCCGTCGCCGGGGTACAGGGCGATGCCGATACTGGCGGTCATTGAAGTCTCGTGGTCACCGAGTGTAAACGGTACCCGCAGCGCTTCGCGGATGCGCTCGACGGTGTGCAGCGGATCGGCCTGGCCTTGGCGAATCATCAGGATCAGCGCGAACTCGTCACCGTGCATCCGGCCCAGGGTGTCGCTGACATTCAGGCAGCTGGTGAGGCGTTGACCCAGCTCCGCCAGCATCTGGTCACCCAGCAGGTGGCCCCAGGTTTCGTTGACGTTGTTGAAGTCGTCGAGGTCGACCGTGACCACCGCCAGCTGCCAATCGCTCAGCGCTGCCTGGGTCAGGCCCATCTCCAGGGTGGTGAAGAACAGGTTGCGATTGGGCAGCCCGGTCAGCGAGTCGTAGTGGGCCATTTTCAGCATGCGCTGATCGGCTTCCTTGCGCTGGGTGATGTCGCGCGCGATGCCGACAATGATCCAGTCGGCACCGGTCTTGTAGGCTTGGCGGTGAATTTCCACGGGAATCTGACTACCGTCCTTGCAGTGGATAATGGTTTCCGTCGGCTCGATCGGCCCCTTGCCGGCGATGATCTGGTCATACAGCAGCTCCAGCTCTTCGAGGGTGCTGTCACTGAGGTCGGCGGGCGTCTTGCACAGCAGTTCTTCAGGGGTGAATCCCAGCACCCGGCAGGCGCTGCGATTGAACTCGATCAGCCGCATGCTGGTGCGGTTGACCAGGAAAATCGCATCGCCCGAAGCATCCATCGCCGAGCGGAAACGCTCCAGGTCGATGATGCGCTGCTGCAGTTGTTCTTCGAGCATCAGGTTGTGGCTTTTCAGGTAATCGCCAAACGCCTTGAGCCGCAGCAGGTTGCGCACCCGCAGCCACAATTCGGCACTTTCCACCGGCTTGCTAAGGTAGTCCTCGGCGCCCGCTTCCAGGCCGGAAATCCGCGCGCTGTGTTCACCCAGGGCCGAGAGCATGATGATCGGGATGTTCGAGGTGGCCTTGTCGCTCTTGAGCTGGCGGGCGACTTCATAACCGTCCATGCCCGGCATCATGATATCGAGCAGGATCAGGTCGGGCGGTTGTTGCGCTACCAGCTCCAGCGCCTCCTCGCCCGAACTGGCGGTGAGTGTCTGGTAACCCTGGTTCTGCAGGAGGATCTGCAGCAGTTTGCGCACATGGGTTTCATCGTCGACGATCAACAGGGTAGCGGCCGTATTGGACATGTAGAGAGCTCAGGTAGAGGGCTGTTGAGGCAGAGTGTCTTGCAGCAACGTGTCGATGACCTGGAAGAGCTCCTTGTAACGTAGGGGTTTGGTGATGTAGGCATTGCAACCTGCCAGACGGGTCTTTTCCTCGTCTTCCTTCATGGCCATGGCAGTGAGAGCGATCACCGGGATGGCCGCTGTCGCCTCATCGTTCTTGAGCAGCGAGGTGGCCTTGAGGCCATCCATGCCCGGCAACTGGATGTCCATCAGAATTAGCGCAGGTTGCAGCTCACGCGCCAGCTTCAGACCGGTCTCTGCATCCGCGGCACAAATGACGCTGTGGCCGGCGCTGGTGAGCAGCAGGCGGGCCAGACGCATGTTGGCGGCGTTGTCTTCGACTATAAGGATTTCGGCCACGGCGCCTCCACAAATGCGGTATGACGGATAGGTAGCCACGCCACGAAACGAGCTCCCGCCCCTTCCCGGCTGGCGACCGCGACACTGCCACCCTGCAACTCGACCAATTGCTTGACCAGCGCCAGGCCGAGGCCAGTGCCCTCGAATTTACGCGCCAGGCTGCTGTCGATCTGGCTGAAGGCCTTGAACAATTTATCCATGTCACCCTGGGCAATGCCGATCCCGGAGTCGCTGACACTCAATTGCAGAAACTGCTCATGCTCGCTGGCCGGCACTTCAAAGCCGTGCACTGGCCAGTCCCCTGCAATGGTGCCGACCTGTTCGCGCGCCACTCGCTGCACGGCCAGCGTCACCACGCCGCCGGGGGCGCTGAACTTCACCGCATTAGCCAGCAGGTTGTAGACGATCTGCTTGGTCTTGCGCAGGTCCAGGTCGAAGGTTCCCAAGTCGTCGCCAGCGTCGAGTTCCAGCTGGATGCGTTGCAGCGCCGCCTTCTCGCGCACGATCAGCAAGCTGTTGCTCAGCAGGCCCTGGAGCTCGACGGGTTCGAGCTCCAGTTCCATCATCCCGGCTTCGACCTTGGACAGGTCGAGGATGTCATTGATCAGCGACAGCAAGTGCTGGCCACTGGTGAAGATGTCGGTGATGTATTCGCGCTGGGTCTCGGTCACGTCGCCGACCATGCCGTCCTTGAGCGCTTCGGAAAAACCGATCACGGCATTCAATGGAGTGCGCAACTCATGGGACATGGTGGCGAGGAATTCGGACTTCATCAGGCTGGCATGTTCCAGCTCGAGGTTTTTTTCTTCGAGGGTGCGCTCGAAGCGCTTGCGCTCGGTGACATCGCGGGCGGCGGCGAACACCCCCTGCAGCTTGCGGTCGCGGTCGTGGAAGGTCGCGGCGTTATAGGACACCACGGTTTCAGTGCCGTCGTAGGCGCGCACCGTGAGCTCGTAGTCGCTGACCTTGTTTTCGCTGAGCACGCGCTTGATCGCCGCATCCGCGCCCGCCGGATCGGTGAAAAAGTTGCGGCACGGCGCGCCGATCAACTCGTCGCGGGTACGGCCGGTCAGCGCCATCATCTGTTTGTTGACGTCGGATATGATCCCCTGGGGATTGGTCATCATCAGCGCGTCGATGTTCGATTCGATCAGCGAGCGGGTGTAGAACTGCTGATCGCGCAGGCGCTGGTCGAGCAGTGCCTGGGTCGTTTCTTCCTGCTTGCGTGCGGTGTTGTCGGTGCCGATCAGCAGGTAGCCGATGATGGTTTCGGCGCTGTCACGCAACGAGGTGACGGAGACCATTGCCGAAAGGCGGCTGCCGTCCTTGCGAATGTAGGTCAGCTCGTAGATGTCTTCGATGCCCCGGGATGCCTTGAACACCAGCGCTTCGAAGCCCGGGGTGATCACCGTCTTGAGTTCCAGGCTGAGGGCCGCCGCGCGGGTGATCAGTTCGGCAGGGTCGGAAATGTCCGCCGGGGTGATCTTGTCGACCACGTCCTCGGACTGGTAACCGAGCATGCGTTCGGCACCGACGTTGAAGATCTGGATCACACCTTTTTCGTCGGTGGCGATGCTGGAGAAATAGGCGCTGTTGAAGATCGCGTCCTGCAGGGCGCCGGTCTTGAGCAAGGTTTTCTGCCGGCGAAACTCGACAATCTTCTCGGCGCGCGACTGGGGTTCGGGGGGCGGACAGTCTACTGGCGGGGTGTCCATTGATTCGTTTCCCGTTGGCTCGCAAACCTGACCGTGATGACGGTGCCGTAAAGCATGCTTACGGGAAATCGCCCGAATGAGCGACTAGAGGTTTTTACACGATAGCAGAGCGAGACCGGGAGGGTGCGCCTGGAAGCTTTCGGCAGGCTTTCAGGCGTGAATTGAACAGCGTTTCAGACCGGCGCCACACCCTCGACGATGATCACTTGTGCCTGCGCCACTCCTTCCCGATGCCCCCGCGCCTGCTGATATTCCTCGGACCGATAACAGGCCACGGCCTGCTCATAGGACTCGAATTCGATCACCACGCTGCGCTGCGGCGTCGGCCGACCTTCCATTGCCTCACTGCGCCCGCCCCGAGCCAGGATCCGCCCGCCGTACAACGCAAATGCCGCCGGGGCCCGCTGGGTGTATTGGCCGTATTGCACCGGGTCGTTGATGTCTACATGAGCAATCCAGTACGCCTTCATAGTGACCTCCAAACAAGTTATGTATTATGGTATACCACATTCCATCCAACACTGAGAATTCCCCCATGGCCTTCAACAGTATCGAAGAAATCCTCGAAGACTACCGCCTCGGCAAAATGGTGCTGCTGGTCGACGACGAAGATCGCGAAAACGAAGGTGACCTGCTGCTGGCCGCCGATTGCTGCACGCCCGAGGCTATCAGCTTTATGGCCCGGGAAGCCCGCGGCCTGATCTGCCTGACCCTGACTGACGAGCACTGCCAGCGCCTGGGCCTGGAGCAGATGGTGCCGAGCAACGGCAGCGTGTTCAGTACGGCGTTCACCGTGTCCATCGAGGCGGCGGTCGGCGTTACCACCGGTATTTCCGCCGCAGACCGGGCGCGCACGGTAGCGGCTGCGGTAGCAAAAAATGCCGGGGCTGCGGATTTGGTGCAACCGGGCCACATCTTCCCGCTGCGCGCCAAGGAAGGTGGCGTGCTGACCCGTGCCGGGCATACCGAGGCCGGTTGCGACCTGGCGCGCCTGGCGGGTTTCACCCCCGCCTCGGTGATCGTCGAAGTGATGAACGATGACGGCACCATGGCACGGCGTCCGGACCTGGAAGTGTTCGCGCGCAAGCACGGGATCAGGACCGGCACCATCGCCGACCTGATCCACTACCGCCTGAGCACCGAACACACGGTGGTGCGCATCGGTGAACGGGAACTGCCGACGGTGCATGGCACCTTTCGCCTGATCACTTTTGAAGACCGCATTGAAGGTGGCGTGCACATGGCGATGGTAATGGGCAAGTTGCAGCGCGATCAGCCGACCCTGGTGCGTGTGCACGTGATCGACCCGCTGCGTGACCTGGTGGGTGCCGAATACAGCGGCCCGTCCAACTGGACGTTGTGGGCAGCGTTGCAGCGAGTGGCTGAGGAAGGCTGCGGCGTGGTGGTGGTGCTGGCCAATCACGAGTCGTCCCAGGCGCTGCTCGAACGGGTACCGCAACTGACCCAGCCACCGCGCCAGTTCCACCGCTCGCAGTCGCGGATCTATTCTGAAGTAGGCACCGGTGCGCAGATTCTGCAGGACCTGGGCGTGGGCAAGTTGCGCCACCTTGGGCCGCCGCTGAAGTATGCCGGGTTGACCGGGTATGACCTGGAGATGGTGGAGAGCATTCCTTTTATTGGGTGACTTGCCCTCCACTACAGGGGTCCCCGCCCGGACCCCGAGCAGATAGCCGGTAAGGCAAAGTGCTTGCACAAAGTTTGGAATACCATAATATGATATTCCATAGACCGGACTACCTCACAGGTTCGACCGATCTACTGCTCCCGATAGGCGGGCACTGCAAAGCCCCGCTCATAAACACAACAATGAGGGCGTGAAAATGGTGTTGAACAAACGTGCAACCGCAATTCTTCTTGCGGGACTGCTGAGCGTCACCAGCCAGGCGTCGATGGCTGCCGAAAGCGTCAACTTCGTCAGCTGGGGCGGTAGCACCCAGGATGCGCAGAAGCAGGCCTGGGCCGACCCGTTCAGCAAGGCCAGCGGCATCACCGTGGTCCAGGACGGCCCTACCGACTACGGCAAACTCAAGGCCATGGTCGAAAGCGGCAATGTGCAATGGGACGTAGTCGATGTCGAAGCCGACTTCGCCCTGCGTGCCGCCGCCGAAGGCTTGCTCGAACCCCTCGATTTCAACGTCATCCAGCGCGACAAGATCGACCCGCGGTTCGTCTCCGATCACGGCGTCGGCTCGTTCTTCTTCTCCTTCGTGCTCGGCTACAACGAAGGCAAACTGGGCGCCAGCAAACCCCAGGACTGGTCCGCACTGTTCGACACCAAGACTTACCCCGGCAAACGCGCCCTGTACAAATGGCCAAGCCCGGGCGTACTGGAACTGGCACTGCTGGCCGATGGCGTAGCCGCCGACAAGCTCTACCCACTGGACCTGGACCGCGCCTTCAAGAAACTCGACACCATCAAGAAAGACATCGTCTGGTGGGGCGGCGGCGCGCAGTCGCAGCAGCTGCTGGCGTCCGGTGAAGCGAGCATGGGGCAGTTCTGGAACGGCCGGATCCATGCTTTGCAGGAAGATGGCGCCCCCGTGGGCGTGAGCTGGAAACAGAACCTGGTCATGGCCGACATCCTGGTCATTCCCAAGGGCTCGAAGAACAAGGACGCGGCCATGAAATTCCTGGCCAACGCCAGCAGTGCCAAAGGCCAGGCGGACTTTTCCAACCTGACCGCCTATGCACCGGTCAACGTCGACAGCGTGGCGCGCCTGGATTCGGCGCTGGCACCTAACCTGCCGACTGCTTACGCCAAGGATCAGATCACTCTCGACTTCGCGTACTGGGCCAAGAACGGTCCGGCCATCGCGACACGGTGGAACGAATGGCTGGTCAAATGAAAATGGCGGCCAGTGCATCCCGCCAAACTGCGCCAGTCGGCAGCGCCATGAGCGCTGCCGACAAGGCTGCCGCAATGACTCAAACCCCGACGCTGGCACAGCGTTGGCGCGGCGCCGGTAACCTGCTCCCTGCCCTGCTGTTCCTCGGCCTGTTTTTCCTCGCTCCGCTGATCGGCCTGTTGCTGCGCGGGGTGCTGGAACCGACGCCGGGCCTGGGCAATTACGAGCAACTGTTTGCCAACTCGGCGTATGCCCGGGTGTTGCTCAACACCTTCTCGGTGGCGGGCCTGGTGACGCTGTTCAGCCTGCTGCTGGGCTTTCCGCTGGCCTGGGCGATCACCCTGGTGCCCCGTGGCTGGGGCCGCTGGATTCTGAACATCGTGCTGCTGTCGATGTGGACCAGCCTCCTCGCCCGGACCTACTCCTGGCTGGTGCTGCTGCAAGCCTCGGGGGTGATCAACAAGGCGTTGATGGCGATGGGCATCATCGACCAGCCGCTGGAAATGGTGCACAACCTGACCGGCGTGGTGATCGGCATGAGCTACATCATGATCCCGTTCATCGTGCTGCCGTTGCAGGCGACCATGCAGGCCATCGACCCGATGATCCTGCAAGCCGGATCGATTTGCGGCGCCAGCCCCTGGACCAACTTCTTTCGGGTGTTCCTGCCGCTGTGCCGGCCAGGGCTGTTCTCCGGCGGGCTGATGGTGTTCGTCATGTCGCTCGGTTACTACGTCACCCCGGCACTGCTGGGCGGCGCGCAGAACATGATGCTGCCCGAGTTCATCATCCAGCAGGTGCAATCGTTCCTCAACTGGGGCCTGGCCAGCGCCGGCGCCGCATTGCTGATCGTCATCACGCTGGTGTTGTTCTACTTCTACCTGAAGCTCCAACCGGAATCCCCGGTTGGCGCCAGCAACGCGAGGTAAGCCGTCATGCTGCTGACTCCCAATGCGATGAGCCGACGCATGCGTTTCGGCCTGTACTTCACCACCGGGCTGATCGCGCTGTTCCTGTTGCTGCCGATCGTATTCATCGTGCTGCTGTCCTTCGGTTCCTCCCAGTGGCTGGTGTTCCCGCCACCGGGCTGGACGCTGAAATGGTATGGGCAGTTCTTCTCCAACCCCGACTGGATGAACGCGGCGCTGGCCAGCCTCAAGGTTGCAATGCTGACCACGTTCTTCGCCGTGGCCCTGGGTTTGCCGACCGCGTTTGCCCTGGTGCGCGGGCGTTTTCCCGGGCGGGAAATGCTCTACGGCCTGTTTACCCTGCCGATGATCGTGCCCCTGGTGATCATCGCGGTGGCGGTCTATGCGCTGTTCCTCAAGCTGGGCTACACCGGGACGATGTTCGCGTTTGTGGTCAGCCACGTGATCGTCGCGTTGCCGTTTACCATCATCTCGATCATCAACTCGCTGAAACTGTTCGACCAGTCGATCGAAGACGCGGCGGTGATCTGTGGCGCGTCACGTTTGCAGGCAGTGTTCAAGGTGACCTTTCCGGCGATCCGCCCGGGCATGGTGGCCGGTGCCCTGTTTGCGTTCCTGGTGTCCTGGGATGAGGTGGTGTTGAGCGTGATGATGGCCAGCCCGACCCTGCAAACCCTTCCCGTAAAAATGTGGACCACCCTGCGCCAGGACCTGACGCCCGTGATCGCCGTCGCCTCGACGCTGCTGATCGGCCTCTCGGTACTGGTCATGGTGATCGCCGCCGCCGTTCGCCGGCGCAATGAAATCAGCGCCTGAGCGCGAGGAGTACGACATGAGTGCCGTGATCAAAGATAGCGCCCAGCAGAACGACAAACCCCTGGTGAGCCTGCGGAACCTGAACAAGTACTACGGCGATTTTGCCGCCGTGGACGACATCTCGCTGGACATCAAGGATGGCGAATTCCTGACCTTCCTCGGCTCCAGCGGCTCGGGCAAAAGCACCACGTTGTCGATGCTCGCCGGCTTCGAAACGCCGAGCAGCGGCGAGATCCTGGTCGAGGGCCAGTCCTTGGTCAACGTGCCGCCACACAAGCGTGACATTGGCATGGTGTTCCAGCGCTACTCGCTGTTCCCGCACCTGTCGGTGCGCGACAACATCGCCTTTCCCCTGGCCATCCGCAAGCTGCCCAGCGCTGAACGCGAGCGCCGGGTGGATGCGATGCTCAAGCTGGTGCAGCTGGAGCAATTCGCTCATCGGCGCCCTTCGCAACTGTCCGGCGGCCAGCAGCAACGGGTGGCCATCGCCCGGGCGCTGGTATATGAACCACGCATTCTGCTGATGGATGAACCGTTAGGGGCACTGGACAAGAAGCTTCGCGAAGATTTGCAGGACGAGTTGCGCCAGCTGCATCGGCGCCTGGGTATCACCATCATTTACGTGACTCACGATCAGGAAGAGGCGATGCGCCTGTCCCAGCGTATTGCGATTTTCAGCCACGGCAAAATTGTCGGCCTGGGCAGTGGCTATGACCTTTATCAGAATCCGCCGAATGCGTTTGTGGCGTCGTTCCTGGGTAATTCGAATTTCCTCAAGCTCAAAGCCCAGGGCAATGCGGTAGGGACGTTCGAGGGCCAGGCGCTGTCGATTCGCCTGACTGCCGGGTTGCAGAATGATCAGTCTGTGCTGCTGATGGTGCGCCCGGAAAAAGCCCTGGCGTTGAGTGTCGACCAGGCGATCCGCGAGCCGTTGGCGGCGGGCTGGAATGAGGTGTCGGCCAAGGTGGTGGAGGTGCTGTTCCTGGGTGAGAGCCAGACTTGCAGTGTGGTGACGACTGGCGGGACTTCAATGACGGTCAAGGCACTGTCAGCTGCGGGGATGCCGCTCAAGGCCGGCGACCCGGTGCAGGTGCGCTGGGCGACTGCGGATGCGTGTGTTTATACCGAGTGGGCCGAGAGTGATTTGAACAAGGCGGCTGGGGCGCATTGAGGCTTTTTTGAGTTTGGTTGTGTGTGTTGTGGGAAATTCAGGTCACCCTCGGGGTCGCCGCAACGTCGGGTTGTGGTGGCCCTTTTTTTTGGCTCATCACAAATTACCCGTGGATAAACTGTAGGAGCTGCCGAGAGAAACGAGGCTGCGATCTTTTGATCTTGCTGTGTACATATCCATTCTTGCGGTCAAGGCTGCTAATGGTTTCGCCCTTACGGCGAGTCACTTTTGATGGAGCGCAAAAGTAACCCAAACGCTCTTGCCCCACCACTTGGCACCTCGCCTAGGCTCGGTGTGCCCTCACTCCGGCATTACTCCGCAGGCCGCCGCGATGGCCCATCCATGGGCCAGCGCGGCTAAACCGGCATCCTTGCCGGTTTACCCGCTACGCAATGCCTGCGTTCGGCCAGCGTGGTTTTATGGGGCGCCTGCAATCAAAAGCTTCGCCGTGGCGGCCTTCGGGCCGACCAAGGCATCAAGCCGGCGCGCTGCGCTTATTTGGTCGTGCACATCCTCCAAGCTTGATGCGCTCTCCTCTGTGGGAGCGGCGGTGCGACGATTCGACTTGCTCGCGAAGGGGCCGGGTCAGTCAACATCAATGTTGAATGCCAGTCCGCCTTCGCGAGCAAGCCCGCTCCCACAGTTCAGTGTCAGCTCATACACATCCAGTGAACGGCGAAAATCCAACTGTGGGAGTGAGCCTGCTCGCGATTGCGGCAGGTCAGTCAACGCGGATGTCGGCTGATAGATTGCTGTCGCGAGCAGGCTCACTCCTACAGGGGATAGCGTCGATTCGGAGGATGTGCACGATCAGAGCAGCGCAGCGCGCCGGCTTGATGCCTTGGTCGGCCCGGAGGCCGCCACGGCTCGGTTCTTGATCGCGGACGCCCCATTAACCACGCTGGCCGAACGCAGGCATTGCGTAGCGGGTAAACCGGCAAGAATGCCGGTTTACCCGCGGAGCAATGCCGGAGTGAGGGCACACCGAGCATTAGCGAGGTGCCGGGTGGGGCAGAAAGCGTTTGGTTACTTGGGGCCGGGGCGCGTAGCCATTTCAAAGTGACCCGCCGTAAGGGCGGAACCATTACAAGCCATCACCGAAATAACGGATATGTACACAAGGCAAGATCAAAAGATCGCAGCCTCGTTCCTCTCGTCAGTTCCTACAACTGGGTCATTGCTGCAGATCACCCGATTGCGCCCGGTAGTCTTGGCTTCATACAACGCCTGGTCCGCATCATTGAGCCACAACGTGGCATCGGTATACGCCGGGTCCAATGCTGCCAGGCCAATACTCAGGCTGACCCTCAACGCCGGATCCTGCTCATAACCCAAAGCCGCAAACCGATCCCGAAGCGCGTCCATGGCCGTCGCCGCACTGCTCAGCGGCAAGTCCGGGAGGATCACGCAGAACTCATCGCCGCCATAACGCCCGGCCAGATCCGTCGACCGCAGGTTTTGCCGCAGCATCTTGCTCAACTGGCGCAGCACAATATCGCCAGCCACATGGCCGTAGGTGTCATTAATGATCTTGAAGTGGTCAATGTCGATCAGCGCAATCGCCCCGCCTATACCCTGGCTGCGACACCGTTGAAACTCCACCTCCAGCTGATCTTTCCAGGCGCCATGATTGAGCAGGCCAGTGAGGCTGTCAGTGCGACTCAAGGCCAGCAACTCACGCTTGTGCTGGCCAAGCGTGTGGGCCTGGCGAAAACAGATCCATCCCAGCGCAAGGGGATAAAAACACAACAAGGGCAGACAGGCATACAACTGGAACTGGCTGGTCTCAGGCACAAAAGCCGGGGCAAAGATCAGCAGGCCGACGCCGATACCGAGGACTTGCGCGACAGTCCCCACGAGCAGGAAGCGCAGCCCGCCAATCGCCACGTTGTTCATGGCCATCATCGAAATGGTCGTTGCGCTGGGCAGTGGATTGAACTGCATGGCGGCCACCCAGAAGCCGCCGAGGAAGGCATCCACCAGCAGGTTACGGTGTTCAGCGTGATAAGGGACTTTGGCCCGGCGCGCCCATTGATAGGCCAAGTGTGGCCAGACCACGGCATTGATCAGCATCATCGCCCAGACCCAGGGCGGCGGATGGAGTGGGTACATCGCCGCACCCACGCACAACAGGCCAAGAGCCAGCCCCAGAGTCCGCGACGTGTACAGCCGGCGTGCCAGTGAAAGCCCTTTAACGCCCGATTTTTCCATGGAGGCCTCGCGCCACTGAACGGAACCTGCAGACACCGGGGTTGCGTGTGTGCTGGAGTTTATCAGGGTAACGTTAAATAGCCATCACCGGCTGGCAGTCTGAATACCTTGACATTGACAGCAAGCGTGAGCCGGATGTTTGGCTATACATGAAGCAAGCGCGCCATAAAAAAGGAAGTCCATGCAAACCTTTCAAGTGTTGATCATCGGCAGCGGTTTCGGCGGACAGTGCGCGGCGATCAATTTGCTCAAGGCCGGCATCGATGATTTCCGCCTGCTGGAACGGCGGGATTTTTTCGGCGGCACCTGGTGCCAGAATACATATCCCGGCGCTGCGGTGGACGTGCCCTCGCCGCTCTATTCATTATCATTCGCGCCGTTTCGCTGGACGCAGATGTTCGCCGGGCAAGCCGAACTGCAGCGTTATACCCAATATGTAGTGGAACATTTCGGCTTGCGCGACAAGGTCGAACTGCAAACCAGTGTCGAGCGCATTGAATGGGATGACGAGAACCAGCGCTGGGCGGTGCACACCGCCGGCAAAGGCACGTTCCATGCGCAGTTCCTGATCAATGCGACCGGCCCGCTGAGCCAGCCGGTGGTGCCCCGTTTCGAGGGCCAGGAACGCTTCAAGGGCAAGACATTTCACACCAACCATTGGGATCACACTTACGACTACCGCAATAAGCGCGTGGCCATCGTCGGCAGCGGCGCCAGTGCCGCCCAGGTGATTCCGGCAATCGCGCCGCAGGTCGAAAATCTCCACGTATTCCAGCGCACGCCGCACTGGGTGCTGCCACGGGCAGATCGTCAGTTCGGCCGGTTCCAGCGCTGGCTGCTGGGGCTCAAGCCGGCCTACAAACTGCTGCGCTGGATGATCTACTGGCAGTTCGAAACCCGGGTGATTGCTTTCAAGTACTCCCGGCCAGCGATTCACCTGGTCCAGCAACACGCGCTGCGTTTTCTCAAGCGTCAGGTGCCCGACCCTGAACTTCGGCGCAAACTGACTCCGGATTACACCATCGGCTGCAAACGGGTGATCGTCTCCAGCACCCTGTATCCGACGCTGGGACGCAGCAATGTGACGCTGCACAGCCGTGAACAGGCGATCGCCAGCATCGACGAAAGCGGCATCATCACCCGTGATGGCCAGCACATCGAACTCGACCTGATCGTCTGGTCCACCGGTTACGACGCCACCGACGGTGTGATTTCCTACCCGGTCTACGGCAAAAACGGCATCTGCCTGCAAGATGTCTGGGCTCAGTATCCCCGCGCCTACCTCGGCACCAGCCTGCCGGGGTTCCCCAATCTGTTCATCGTCACCGGCCCGAACACCGGCATTGGCCACACTTCGGCGCTGTTCATCATCGAATCGCAGATGAATTACATCCTCGACTGCATCGGCACGCTAAAAAAACAGGGCTTGCGCAGCATCGAGGTACGCCCCGAGGCGGAACGTACCTACACTGAAATGATCCACAGAGAAATGGAGCGCACAGTATGGAAGTCCGGTGGTTGTCACAGCTGGTACCACAGCAGGAGCGGACATGTGATCGCCATGTTCCCGGGCTTCAGTTTCAGTTATTACCGGCTGACCCGGGCGCTGAAGCCCGCCGACCACCTGCTGTCCTGATTCGATAGATAGAAGGAAGACGCTAATGCTGTTATTGGTTGTCGCTATCGCTGTTTTCGTGGCCTGGAGCTGGTTGAGCTACCCCGCTATCGGTT
Source organism: Pseudomonas sp. LB3P31 (assembly GCF_054897945.1). Lineage (NCBI taxonomy): Bacteria > Pseudomonadati > Pseudomonadota > Gammaproteobacteria > Pseudomonadales > Pseudomonadaceae > Pseudomonas > Pseudomonas sp. LB3P31. The sequence continues at coordinate 5,677,151 of NZ_CM142710.1, read as the reverse complement.
ACCTGCTGTATGACTTGAGCACCGCAATCGAGGCCAAGCTGTACCGGCTGCACAAGATCGTCGTGCCGATCTCCGAGATGACCGTCTCGACCTGGCAAGGCGGGCCGTACGAAGCCAACAGCAGCGTACTGATGTTGCATGGCTACAGTGCCGACAAGAACCTGTGGCTGCGTTTCGCCCGGCATTTTGTCGGACACCATCGGGTGATCATCCCCGACATCGCCGGTCACGGTGAGACCGGCTTCAAGGCCGGCGGCGGCTACGACATTCCGTTACAGGCCAAGCGAATGATCCAGCTGCTCGATGTCTGCGGCGTGGAAAAAGTGCATGTGATCGGCAACTCCATGGGTGGCTACATCGCCGCCTGGCTTGCCGCGCATTACCCGGAACGCATCGCGTCGGTCGCGCTGATCGACCCGGCCGGCGTCACCGCGCCCGAGATCAGTGACCTGGAAAGGCAACTGGGCAAAGGCCACAACCCGTTCCTGATTAATTCGCGCGAAGAATTTCGCCAGTTCTATGCCATGACCATGGCCAATCCGCCCTGGGTGCCGGGGGTGATACTGGATGCGTTCGCCCAGCGTTATATGCAGTCCCGAGATGAGCTGGAGGAAATCTTCAGGGACTTTCGCGCCAGCCCGCCGATGGAGCCCAGACTTGCCGACATCAAGTGCCCGGCGCTGTTGGTGTGGGGGCGCAAGGACCGGCTAATTGACGTCAGCAGTGTCGCGGTGTGGAGCAAGGGCATTGCCGACCTGCGGGTGGAAATCGGCGAAGGCGTCGGGCATATGCCGATGGTCGAACGACCTGCGCATACGGCATATTTGTATAGAGAATTTCTGGAATCCCAGCGTTCGCATCTGCCGGTGTGAACACTGTTTGCAGTCCCTGGCAGAATGAAGTTCGTAAGATTCTTCGTTTGTCGGGGGCGCTGAAGGCTGCGATCTTTCGTCTATCCTTCTCTTCCCGCGCCAGGAACCTTGCATGAGCCAGCCGAACTTCGTCAGCCCCGACCTGATCCGCCAACGCTTTTCCCGGGCGATGTCCGACATGTACCGCGAAGAGGTCCCGCTGTACGGCGCGTTGATGGAGCTGGTGGAGCACACCAATCGCCACGTGCTGCAAAGCGATCCGCAAGTAGCGCAGCAGCTGGAAAGCACCGGTGAAATCCAGCGCCTGGACCTGGAGCGCCACGGCGCAATCCGCGTCGGTACGGCCCATGAACTGGCCACCCTCGCCCGCCTGTTCGCGGTCATGGGCATGCAGCCGGTCGGCTACTACGACCTGACGCCGGCGGGTGTGCCGGTGCACTCCACCGCGTTTCGCGCGGTGCACGAAGAGGCGTTGCAGGTCAGCCCATTTCGCGTGTTCACTTCGCTGTTGCGCCTGGAGCTGATCGAAGACCTGGAGCTACGCACCTTCGCCCAGGCGGTGCTGGATAAACGCGAGATCTTCACAGCTGCGGCGTTGCGCCTGATCGAGCGCGCCGAAAGCGAAGGCGGCCTCAGCGAAACCGAAGCGCAGGAGTTCGTCGAACAGGCGCTGGAAACTTTCCGCTGGCACCACAGCGCCACCGTCACCGCCGAGCAGTACCGCAAGCTCAGCGCCCAGCATCGCCTGATCGCCGATGTGGTGGCGTTCAAGGGACCGCACATCAACCATTTGACTCCGCGCACCCTCGACATTGACCGGGTGCAGGCGCAGATGCCTGCTCACGGCATCACGCCCAAGGCCGTGATCGAGGGCCCGCCGCGTCGGCAGTGGCCGATCCTGCTGCGCCAGACCAGTTTCAAGGCGCTGGACGAGCCGATTGCCTTCACCGATCAGCTCGACAGCCGCGGCAGCCACAGCGCCCGTTTCGGCGAGATCGAACAACGGGGCGCCGCACTGACGCCCAAGGGGCGCGCGCTGTATGACCGCCTGCTTAATGCGGCGCGGGACGAACTGGGGGAATTTCCCAATGAGGGCAACGCTGAACGCTACGACGCGCTGATGCTGCAACACTTTGCCGAGTTCCCGGACACTCTGGAGGAAATGCGCCAACAGGAGCTGGCGTACTTTCGCTACTTCGTCACGGATCAAGGTCGGGCTGCGGGCGGGCTGAATTCCCTGAAATTTGAGGATTTACTCGGCGCCGGTTTGCTGAAGGTGGAGCCACTGGTCTACGAGGATTTTCTGCCGGTCAGCGCGGCGGGGATTTTCCAGTCGAACCTGGGGGATGCGGCGCAGAGTCATTATGGCGAGCATTCGAATCGCCAGGCGTTTGAGCAAGCCCTGGGGCGTTCGACCATTGATGAACTGGCGCTGTACGCCGAGACACAGCGGCGCTCGATCGAGCAGTGTTTCGCCTGACACAGGATCATGCAAAGGTGCAGCTGCCGGACCCGCTCGGCAGCTGCAACAAGTATTAGCGCAGCTTGGCCAACAATGCCTCAGCCACCGCCTCGGACGACGCCGGGTTTTGCCCCGTCAACAGCAACCCATCGGTCACCACGTAACTGGCCCAATCATCGCCCTTGGAGTAAATCCCGCCAGCGGCCTTGAGCACGTCCTCCACCAGAAACGGCACAACATTGGTCAGTTGCACCGCCTCTTCCTCAGAGTTGGTAAAACCCGTCACCCGCTTGCCCTTGACCAACGGCTGGCCGTCCGCACCCTTGACGTGACGCAACACACCCGGCGCATGGCAAACCGCCGCGACCGGCTTGCCGGCCTGATAAAATGCTTCGATCAGCGCGATCGAAACCGGGTCTTCGGCCAGGTCCCACAGCGGGCCATGTCCGCCAGGGTAAAAGACCGCATCGTAGTCTTCGGCCCTGGCGCTGCTCAGCAACGCGGTGGAAGCCAACGCAGACCGGGCGGCGGGATCCTTGCGAAAGCGCTCGGTGGCAGCAGTTTGTGCATCCGGCTCGTCGCTCTTGGGGTCCAGGGGTGGTTGTCCACCTTTAGGCGAGACCAGCGTCAGCTGGGCACCGGCGTCCTTGAAGGCATAATACGGTGCGGCAAATTCTTCCAGCCAGAAGCCGGTTTTCTTGCCGGTATCACCCAGCTGATCGTGGGACGTCAGAACCATCAGAATTTTCATGTGTAGTCGCTCCAGGTCGGTGTGCCTGTTTCATTGACAACCTGCCGTGCCGGTTCGTTTCAGTGCAACGCGGGCCATTTTCGAACCTGGACACCAGCGATCCGATAACAAGAGATGGCATTCGCAATTTAAACGCGAAAAAAAAGAGCCATCAAATGATCGCTCTTTTATAAACGCTTTTCAGTGCCTGACGAACAGGGTTCGCCCAGTGCAGTGGCCTCGGCAATCCATGCACTGGTAAAGAGCCGTGACACTGGGCGAACGGTGGCTATTTTAATATAGGTTTCCGGATAAGTCCCCGAACTGGAGATGAAATTTATCGACACGATGTTTAACAAAATGTCACTTTAAATATCATGCAAACAAATTTCCAAACTCACTGGTTAGACCATCCGAACTGATTGCATTGATCCGCAGACTCAACGCTGGCTGGTCACTTTCAAGATATCGGTGTAAGTCACGACCACACTTTGACCGACTTTCAGATCCTTGAGTTTTGCCTGCACTTGCGGTTTTACAACGTCAATAGTCTTGGACAGGCCGGCCGGGTTTTCAAAGGTAACCTGGTTTTTCTTCACATCGATGCCGGTAATTTTCAGTTGCACCTGCACCTGACGGTAAGCTTCCCCACCCGGATTGGGGTTATTTTCGGTGGCACGGATTTCACCGGTGCGCTCGGTGGTACCTGGCAGGCCCTTATCGACATCGGTGTCGAAATAGGCGGCCACTGAGTGCAGCACTTCAACTTTAACCTGGTCGCCGGGCTTCAAATTGCCCAGGTCCTTGGCCTTGTCGGTCAATTGCACATGTACCTGACGACCTTCGGGGCCTTTGAGCACCACCTGATGGTTCGCAGCGTCTACCGACACAACTTCAGTGACCACTTCATCGGTAATCACATCGGCCGACAACGGAATATCCGCAGCCATCGCATTGAGGCTGGCAGCGGACAACAAAGTGGCAAGGGTGATGGCCTGGGCCAGTGCGTGAAGTTTCATAAGTCTTACATTCCCTGTTGATTAAAGGCAGCAAACGGCGCGTTTAGCGCCGCTTGTGCCCATTAGCATATACGCTGATCAGGGAGTGTTGGCAGTTTCTTGCGCGGTGGATTCACCACTCTCGGTGCCCTTGCGATTCTCCTTGCGGCGATTCGGGTCGGTGGGCCGCAGGGCATCATTGTCGCGCTCGACTTCTCCCGGGGGCCGGGGCTCATCGGGGTGTTCCGTTTCGGTGACTGGTTTCATTGCTGGCCTCCTCAGGCTTCAGGATTTTCAACTTCCTCGGCCACGTTCACTGCGGGGACCTTGTGCGCGTGCTGGCAGGGGTTCATACGGTAGAGGCCTGCGCGCTGGCTGGAGTTCCAAGCCTTTACCGGGCTAGTACCCGGTCATCTCCAGATAGCCCTCACCACCGTGGCTGCCGCTCAGGCGCACCGGGCCTTCCCAGTACGGGATGCGCAAATCCATCCAGGCATTCGGATTGAGCGCACTCAGGCGGATGTCGAGTTGTTTGCCGGGAATCCTGACCGACCAACTGACCGGCATCGTACGTCCGGCAACCTTGGCCGTGCCCTCGGGAGTGAGGCTGAAGTCGCTGGCGTGCAAGGCCTGGGTGCGCCCCTGGGCATCAATCCAGGTACCGGTGAGGTAAGGTTCGCCGTCTTTTTGCCGCATGCGATACAGCATCACCTGTTCACCACTGTCCAGGTGCAGGGAAAACCAGTCCCAACCGGTCTGGTTGGCAGTCAGCGGCTGACTGCTCCATTCGCGATCCAGCCACGCCGGGCCGCTGACCTGATAGCGGCCGCCATCGATTTCCAGCTCACCGCTGGCCTGGAAAAACGGCTGGCTGTAGTAATAGGAGGCCTGACCCTGTTCGGATTTCTGGCTGAAACCCTGGTCGCCCTGCAATACCAACGGCCGCGTCGACGTCAGCCGCAAGTTGTAGCTGAAATCCTTGTCGCGCGCGCTGAGCTGCAGGTCGGCCAAGCCATCGCCGCCCTCGCTGCTGAAATGCCAATCATCGATCCAGGCATTGAACGGCGCCAACCTGACGCCCGCCTGCTCCACCCCACCCCGGGCATAACGCTCGGCGGCGTGGTGTGCGGTGGCCGAGGTGACGGCCGCATGTCCCAGCCAGATCACCTGGTTAGCCCAGCCCGCGGCAGTCGGCCCGGCCTTTAATGCGCTGCGGAACAAGGTCCATTGCACTCCGAACTCGCGCCCCTGAGCGTCCTTGAGGTTGGCGGTGACGTACCACCATTCGATGCGATAACCGTCGTGGGGCCCGTGATCCGCCGGAAAGCTGAATATCCGGCCTGGGACGACGGGGGTAAAGGAAGAGGCACCGCTGCCGAGGCCGGCGAAGCCTTTCTCGACAGTCGCTGGCTGATCGCAGCCGCTGAGCAGGATGAGCAGCAGCAACGCGAGCTTAATCCTCATGGGCAAATGTCCTCAGCAGGTCCGCCGGTTGCGTGCGATACAACGAGTACAGCGGCCACGCCGACGCCAGCAGCGTCGCGAACAAGGCCAGTCCCATCAGCTGCAGCAACTGCCACGGGAACACCCGTAGCGGCAGGCGCCAGCCAAATGCCTGGACGTTGATCACCGTGTCCAGGCACCAGGCCAGGGCGATGCCCAGCGGCAGTGCCAATACCAGGGTCAGTACAGCCAGCAACCAGGTCTGGCCCAGGTTGAGCAGCATCAATTGGCGCCGCGTCACGCCCAGCGCCCACAGCGGCGCAAGTTGTCCCAGGCGACTCTGGCTCTGGGTCAGCAGGCTGATGAACAAGGCGACCCCGGCGACCGCCAGGGTCAGGCTGTTCAGCGCAGCAGTGGCGGCGAAAGTGCGTTCGAACACCTGGGAGGACCAGTCCTTGAGCCGCGCCTGATCGACGATTCGACTGTCATCCAGGGCAAAGCGTGCCTGTAGCGTGGTGAGGAAAGCCGGAATCGCCGCCGGATCGATGCGCAGGTTAAATCGGTTGGGCGTCAGCTGCGGCCAATGGCGCAGCAGATGCTTGCTGTTGACCAGCACGTGGCCCTTGGGATTGCCGTAGTCGGCGTAAATCCCGACGATCTCGGGCGACCACGACCCACCAGCGGTCGCCATTACCAGCCGATCGCCCAAATGCACCTTCAACCGGCGGGCGAGCTGTTCGCTCAACATCACCGTATCGTCGCTGGCCAGGCGCTTCCAGGGTTCATCGCCCTGGGCCTCCAGCAGCGGCCAATGCTGGCGATAAGTGGGGTGATCGACTACGCCAAAGACCTCTGTCGGCCAACCCTGCAACTGGATCGACACCTGCCAGTTGGGCAACACCGCTGCGACCTGCGGCTGCTGTGCAAGCCAGGCGTAAAGTTCTGCAGACTGAGCCGTGCTCTGTGGATTGAGGTAAAGCTCGGCACTCAGGCGCTGTTCCAGCCAGTTGTTGAACGTCTCGCGAAAACCGCCGGTCATGCTGCCAGCGCCGATGTTCGCCGCCAGCGCCAACAGCAGCGCCATCAACGCCAGGCTCAGGGCCGGCAACTGCTGACGGCAGTCGGCCACAAACCACTGGCCGAGCACCGAGCGACTGCGCTGCAGCAGCGCATTCAATACCAGATTAAGCACCACCGGCAGGGCCAGCGCGGCGCCGAGTAACAGCGCGGCCAGCAACACAAAACCGCTGGCCAGGCTGTCACCCAAGGTCAGCGCCAGCAACGCAATCAACCCCGCCAACGCCGCCACCCAGGCCTGGCGCCGCAACCAGCGCGCGTGGGCCTGATGCCAGGCCTGCGGATCGGCCAGTGCCAGCAACGGCAAACGCGCCGCTCGCAATAGACTGTTGGCACCGGCCAGCAATGCACCGAGCAAGCTCAAGCCAATACCGCCCAACCACCACCCGGGGCTGAGGTGCAATTGCCCGGCGACTTCGGCGCCATACAAGCCGCGCAGGCTGGCGGCGACATCCGGCAGCAGCACACTGGCCAGGAGGTAGCCGCTGGCGACCCCGGCCACTCCACCGACCAGTGCCAGGGCGCCGAGCTCGACAATCAGACTGCCGATCAACATCCGCGCGCTGACGCCGCAGGCGCGCAGGGTGCGCAACAGGCCACGCCGCTGCTCCAGCGCCAGGCCGATCGCTGCATGGACGATGAACAGGCCGACCACGAACGACAGGAAGCCGAGGGCATCGAGGTTCAGGTGAAAGCTCTCGGTCAGGCGCCTCAGGTTATTTTCTTCACCACTGCGCGTCAGCTGCAGGACTGCGCTGAACGGCTGCGACAACGGCGCGGTGAAATCCTTGGGCAACAGCAGGCGCGACACCTGACCGGGCTGTTGCAGAATCTGCTGGGCAAAGCCGATGTCCACCAGTAATACCCCAGGCGCCATGTCTGCCTGGGCCTGCAGCGGCGGCAATGCCTGGCCGCTGGCACTGATCGGCCGCTCGCCCTCGCGCAGGCCCATGGCCTCCAGCGTCTGCGGTGCCACCCAGGTGCTGCCCGGCGGGGAGAAAAATTCGACGATCTGCTCCATCGCCAAAGCGCGCCCGGCCACCGCCGAACCTGCCGGCAGCGACACCGGGTCGATGCCCATCAACTGCAATCGCTGCTGTTCATGACCTTTGAGCGTCAGCCGCCCCTGCAGCACCGGGGAGACCGGCCAACCGGCCCGCCGCAGGTCCACGAATAGTTGCTGGGAAAACGTTCCGCCGCCCGGTGCGCTCAGACTGGCTTGCGGTTCACCGCCGATCAGTTGGCTGGCTCGGGCATAACTGTCCCGCGCCTGGCTGTTCAACGCCTGCACGCCGGTGAGCAGGCTGGTAGCGAGCCATAGTCCGGTCAACACACTGAAAAATTGCACCGGATGCTGCCGCCAATGGCTGAGCAGCGCCCGCAGCGTCTGGCGAAAGACCCGCACCTCAGCGCGCGTCCGCGCCAGCCAGGCGGCCACGCTGCAGCAGCACTTTTTCCGCCAGACGCGCCGCCACCCGCGGGCTGTGGGTGACCATCAACAAAGTCGTCGGGCTGTCGTCGAGCAGCTCCAGCAGCAGCTTCAATACCTCATCGCTGGTGGCCTCATCGAGACTGCCCGTGGGTTCATCGGCGAGCAGCAATTTGGGCCGCGACGCCAGCGCACGCCCCAGGGCCACACGCTGCTGCTGTCCACCCGAGAGTTGTTCCGGATAACGGCGCAGCAAATCCGCCAACCCCAGGCGCTGCACCAGGTGCGCCTGCCAACGCGGGTCATGGCGCCCGGCCAGGCGCGCCTGAAACGCCAGGTTATCCTCCACGCGCAAGCTGCCGATCAGGTTGAACTGCTGGAACACCAGGCCGATTTCGCTGCGGCGCCAGTTGGCCAGCTGCCGCTCGTTCATCTGGTCCAGCCGATGTGGACCGCTGGTGATGCTGCCGCGATCGACCTTGTCGAGCCCGGCAATCAGGTGCAGCAAGGTGCTTTTACCGCTGCCGGACTCGCCCATCAACGCCAGGCTGCTGCCCGGTTTCAACTGCAGGTCGACACCCTGCAACACCGGCAAGGGCCCTTGCGGCGTGGCGTAGCTTTTGTACACACCGTGGACTTCAAGCATGGGTCGACCCGTTCGATGAGCGTCGGCCAAGGATAGCGGCCTTGCGCGGCTTTTGTCCGATAAGGATTGTTCTGCCCCCCGGGCATCTGCTGCGACTGATGGCCATTTGCGTACGGCCAATTCCAAGCTACAAATGACATGTGGGGTTAACTGTCCAAAATCTTGACAGTGGTTGTCATGGGTCGGACGTCGTGGTTTGGCGAAAGCTTTAGGGATGGTCAGGCGCATGGCTCAAGGCAAGTACCGCTCGGATATAGATGGTCTGCGAGCTGTTGCGGTGATCGCGGTGTTGTTGCACCACCTGAATACCAGCCTGCTGCCGGGCGGGTTTGTGGGAGTCGACATTTTCTTTGTGATCTCGGGCTTCCTGATCACTTCCCAGGTGTATTCCGAGGTCAAGCGCAACGCGTTTTCGCTGAAGGGCTTTTATCAGCGACGAATCAATCGCATCGTCCCGGCGTTGGCCACGGTGCTGCTGGCGACGGTGGTCGTCGGCGCCTTTATCCTGTCGCCGGTCGACCTGATCCGCCTCAACGTCAGCGCCCTGCTCTCCCTGCTGGGTGTTTCCAACATCTATATATGGGTTAAGTACGGCAACTACTTTGCCGCCGATGCCAGCGAAGCGCCGCTGCTGCACACCTGGTCACTGGGTATCGAAGAGCAGTTCTACGTGATCTGGCCGCTATTCATTGTGCTGCTCTACCGTCTGGCGCCGCGCTACGTTTTGCCGGTGCTGGCGGTTGGCGTGGTAGTGGCGGTGGCTGTTTCCGAGTACGCCACCGGCGTGTTTGCCACGGCGGCCTATTACCTGCTGCCGACGCGCTTTTTCGAACTGATGCTGGGCGGGCTCCTGGGCATTTACCTGCAGCAACCGCGGGTCATTGGCAAGCTGGCAGCCCATGGCCTGGCGCTGGTGGGCTACCTGCTGATCGGTTTTTCGCTGTTCGTCTTGAACTCAGGCTCGAGCTTCCCCGGGCTGAACGCGCTGATTCCGTGTTTGGGGGCGGCGCTGTTGATCCTGGCGGGCAGCGGCGACAGGCACTCGCGCCTGCTCACCAGCCGGCCGATGGTGTTTGTCGGGCTGATTTCCTATTCGCTGTATCTGTGGCACTGGCCGCTGATCGCTTACCTCAATTACCTGGAGATCCCCATCGACCTGCCGGTCGGGGCGCTGCTGATCGCGGCTGCGATCGGGCTGTCGTGGTTGACCTGGCGTTTCGTCGAGGTGCCGTTCCGGCGAGGGGGTGCGAGCTGGCATTTTTCCCGGGTGTTCACTCGCCGATTTGTCCTGCCGGCCGTTGCGCTGGCATTGATCGCGGGCCTGAGCGTGCAGTTCAATGGCTTTCCGCAACGTTTCGACCCAGGGATTGCGGCACTGGAAGCGATGACCCTGAGCAAGCCGAGCGAGATTCGTCACGGCTGTCATGTCACCAATGCGCTGTATGCCACCGAGCCCAATGACAAATGCCGCCTGGGCGCGGAAAAAGAGGGGCTGGACGGCATTCTGATTGGTGACTCGTTCGCCAACCATTTCACCGGAATGGTCGATCTGCTGGCCAAGCCGGACAACCTGTCGATCATGGATTACACCATGGACTCGTGCCCGCCGATTTTAGGTTATGCCGCCGACATGTCCCCGGTGTACGCCGCCCATTGCGCCAAACGCAACGAGAGGGTGTTCAGCCTGATCGAGCAGAACAAATACCCCTATGTGGTATTGGCGGCGATCTGGCCCAAGGAGGCAGCCGCCAAGGATGTCGTCGAGGCGAGCATCCGGCGGGTGGTGGAGAACAGCGGTCAGGTGATTGTGATCCTGAGTAACCAGCACATCGAGAAAGCCGCCAGCTGCCCGATCCACCGCTTGATGTTCGACACTCACCGCAATTGCTCGGTCCCCCAGAGCCCCTTGCCACTGTATTGGGCAGATGTTCGGGCAAAGTTCCCGCAGGTGCGCTTTATCGACCCCAATCAGGTGATTTGCCCGGAGGGGATTTGCAGTCCGATCATTCAGGGCCAGCTGCTGTATCTGGACGATTCGCACCTGGATGAAGGTGGCTCGCGGTTTATTGGCCGCACGTTGCTGGAGCGCGGGTTCTCGTTGTTGCATGACCCGGTGGAGACTACCCGTACGGCGCAGGTCAGGGGTGCGCCTGCGGTGGTGAATTGAAGCCGCTTGCGCGCTCCCACAGAATGTCATTCGCGATTTATGTCGCCAGACACACCCAATCGCCAGCAAGCCGGCTCCTATATGCACATGAGATTGATGTCCAACATCAAAATCATTGAGATCCTGCCAGCGTCTTTTGCCAATAGATTGTCGGCCAATTCTTGGCGCTAGCACATAGCCATCTTTACGCAAGAAATGTCCGACATTTTTACAAAGCGTCAAAAAAACGTTGACTCAAATCTGACACACCAGCAGCACTTTTAACCTCGCCAAAGTCGTCCCACGACCGTCCATCGATTTATTTGAACACCCCGCAAACCCATCAAAACCGGGGCAAACGCAGCTGCGACAAGGTGTTGATGGCATATCGCCCCCAGAACCGGGGGGTGTCTTGACAATGCAACACGTCATTTTGCTGACACGGTTTTCCAAGGCTGGTCTATACCCATTTTGACAGTCTCATTCTGATCCTCTCCACCGTCTTACGAGGCACGCCAAAATGGACGTGAGCGTATTTGGTACGGGCTATGTTGGCCTGATACAAGCAGCGGCACTGGCCGATGTCGGACATCGTGTCCTGTGTGTCGACATTGATCCAAACAAGATCAAGCAACTGCAGCAAGCCGTACCGCCGATCAGTGAACCGGGACTTTCCGGCACGCTGGAAGAGAACATCAAGGCCGGTCGTTTGCTGTTCACCACCCAGGCCAGCGACGCGGTGGAGCACGCCGAGCTGATCTTCATCGCGGTCGGTACCCCCGCCGATGAAGACGGTTCCGCCGACCTCAGCCACGTGCTGAATGTGGCCCGGCAGATTGCCAATCACATGGAGGCCGATCGCACGCTGATCATCAAATCCACCGTGCCGGTCGGTACTGCGGACCAGGTGAGCGCTGCCGCCAACGAAGAACTGCAACGCCGGGGCAAATCCGCACTGAAGGTGCGGGTGGTGTCCAACCCGGAGTTCCTCAAGGAAGGCAGCGCACTGGCCGACTGCATGCGCCCGGACCGGATCATCGTCGGCACCGACGACGACCAGGCCCGCGAGCAATTGAGCGAGCTTTACGCACCCTTTTGCCGCAACCATGAAAAGATCATGTTCATGGACAACCGCAGTGCCGAGCTGACCAAGTACGCCGCCAACGCGATGCTCGCCACCCGCATCAGCTTCATGAACGAACTGGCCAACCTTACCGAACTGCTGGGTGCCGACATCGAGGCGGTGCGCAAAGGCATCGGCTCGGACCCACGCATCGGTTATCACTTTATCTACCCGGGCTGCGGCTTCGGTGGCTCGTGCTTTCCCAAGGACCTGCGCGCCCTGCTGCACACCGCCGAACACAACGGCATGCCATTGCGCCTGCTGCGCAGCGTGACCGACGTTAACGACAGCCAGCGGCACATTCTCTTCGGCAAGCTTAAAGCGCGGTTCCCCGAAGGCCTGAAAGGCAAATCCATCGCGATCTGGGGCCTGGCGTTCAAACCCAACACCGACGACATGCGCGAAGCCCCCAGCCGCTACCTGATGGAAGCGTTGTGGGCTGAAGGCGCCAGCGTGCACGCCTACGACCCGGAAGCCATGTCCGAATGCCGCCGCCTCTACGGCTATCGCAACGAGCTGCACCTGTGTGCCACCCGTGACGACACCCTGGAAGACGCCGACGCCCTGGTGATCTGCACCGAGTGGAAGAACTTTCGCGTGGTCGACTTCGACCACCTGGCCAGCAAGTTGCGTTCACGGGTGATCGTCGACGGGCGCAACCTCTACAACCCCGAGCAGGTCGCAGCCGCCGGCTTGCACTACAGCGGCATCGGCCTGCGCCACATCGTTCCCGAGGCGCTGCGTCCATGAAGATACTTGTGACCGGAGCCGCCGGCTTCATTGGTGCCCACTGTGTGTTGCGCTTGCTGCGCGACGGGCATCAGGTGTGCGGGCTGGATAATTTCAATGACTACTACGACCCGCAACTCAAGCACGATCGAGTGTCGTGGGTGGAGGAACAGGTCGGCAGTTTCCAGCTCGCCAGGGTTGACCTGGCCGATGCCGCGGCCATCGAAGCGCTATTCGCCCGTGAACAGCCACAGGTGGTGATTCACCTCGCCGCCCAGGCCGGAGTGCGCTATTCCCTGGAGAATCCACGGGCCTATCTCGACAGCAACCTGAGTGGTTTCCTGAACATCCTCGAAAGCTGCCGGCGTCATCCGGTCGAGCACCTGATCTACGCCTCGTCCAGTTCGGTGTACGGCGCCAACCAGCACACGCCTTACTCGGTTCGGGACGGGGTCAATCACCCGCTGTCGCTGTACGCCGCGAGCAAGAAAGCCAACGAGCTGATGGCCCACAGTTACAGCCATCTGTTCGGCATCCCGTGCACCGGGCTGCGCTTTTTTACCGTGTACGGGCCGTGGGGCCGCCCGGACATGTCGCCGATCCAGTTCGCCCGGGCGATTGCCGAAGGCCAGCCGTTGAAGCTGTTCAACTACGGCGAGCACCAGCGCGATTTCACCTACATCGACGACATCATCGAGAGCATCGCCCGCCTGATCGAGCAGCCACCGCAGGCCAATCCTGAATGGGACCGGGAAACCCCGGATCCGGCCAGCAGCATGGCGCCGTGGCGCATTTTCAACATTGGCGGGCAGCATCCGGTCGAGCTCAAGGCTTACCTGGCGCTGCTGGAAAAACACCTCGGACAAAAAGCCCAGGTCGAGTTGCTGCCCTTGCAACCCGGCGATGTGCTCAACACCTGTGCCGATGCCAGCGACCTGGCCCAGGCCACCGGTTTTCAGCCGCGTATCGAGCTCGATGAAGGTCTCGGACGTTTCATTGCCTGGTTTCGCGACTATTACCCACTGCCTATCGCCCATGCGCCGTTCGCGGCTGAACTTCAGCGGAGGATCCCATGACTGGACACGAAAAAGGTGTACCCCTCAAGCAGCTGAGGCGGGACAAGCGCCTCGACCCCGAACACCGCATCCGCATGGACGCCGCCATTCATATGCAGGGCCGTGGCTGGGTCACCGGTCGCGACGGCGGTCGACCCTGGACGCTATCGCGCACCAACCGGGTGGTCGCATGCCTTGGCGCGATGCTGATCCTGGTGCTGATTTCGCCGCTGATGCTCGGCCTGGCCTTGATCATCAAGTTCAGCAGTCCGGGGCCGGTGATGTTTGTGCAGAAACGCACCGGCTACCGCGGTCGCACGTTCGGCATGTACAAGTTCCGCACCATGGTCGCCAACGCCGAGGAGCTCAAGGAGTCCCTGCGCCACCTCAACAAGCACGGGGCCGACGCCATCGATTTCAAAATCGACAAGGATCCGCGCATCACCGGTATCGGCGGTTTCCTGCGGCGCAGCAGCCTCGACGAACTGCCCAACCTGTTTAACGTAGTGGCCGGCGACATGCGTCTGGTAGGGCCCAGGCCCACCTCGTTCAATGCCTACCGCTACAAAGACAATCACCTTGCACGACTGAGCATCTACCCCGGCATGACCGGCCTGTGGCAGATCTCCGGGCGCAGCAATATCGACTTCGACCAGCGCGTTGAGTTGGACCTCAGCTACATCGCCGAGCAGAGCCTGCTGCTTGATCTGAAGATCCTGTTGAAAACCCCCTTCAAAGTATTCAGCGGCCACGGAGCGAGTTAAATGGACGGTTCAACTGCAAAAAGCCTGACTATCGCGAACCCGAGCGAGTCCAACCTGACTTCGACTGTGCTCGATCAAGATCTGCGGATCCTCTTTCTGACCGCCGCCAACCCCGGCGCGGGCACTACCACCAGCGCCCTGGTGCTGGCCAGCCAACTGGCGCAAATGAGCAGCGGCCAAGTGTTGCTGGTCGATGCCAGCCAGTCAGCCACCAACCTCACCCAGCAACTTGGGCTGACCAAGGAGCGCGGCTTCCGCGACCTGCTGTTCAACACCCAGAGCCCGCCGCTGTTGCAGGACTGTGTGGTGGACGTCTCCAGCCTGCCCTTTCACGTGCTGCCCAACGGACGCTTTGCCCGGGGCAACGAACACCTGACCGCCGAAACCCTGAGCCCGTTGCTCGACCAGTTGGGCAGTCGTTACCGCTTCGTGGTGATCGATGGCGACGCGGTTTACTCGGCCGCCGACACCCTGGTCATCAGTACCCAGGTGGACGGCGTGATCATGGTCGTGCGCGCCGAAGACACCCGCTGGGAAGTGGCCCAGGCCGCTGTGCAACGGCTGACCCAGGCCGGCGCGAAACTGGTCGGCAGCGTGTTCAATCGACGCAAGTACTACATGCCCAAATGGCTCTATAAAAACCTGTGAGCAACCGCCGAAGGATGACGACATGAACGCCAGAATGCTTGTCCTGCTGTTGCTGCCGCTTGCGGGTTGCTCCAGCACTACCCAGGAAACCCAATCCATGCCGGTGCAGATCCTCACGGCCGCACCGGCCAATGCCCAGGCCACCGACGTGCCCAAGGTCGAACAGACCCTGCGGCCCCAGGACGTCCTGGACGTAATCTTCCACGTCAGTACCAGCGGCTCGGACGCCTATCGCGTGCAATCCGGTGACATGGTCGCGCTGAACTTCACCGCGGCCAGCCAGCTCAATGGCAACCAGCTGGTGCTGCCCGACGGCACCATCGAACTGCCGGGCGCCAACACTTCGGTGAAAATCGAAGGTCTGACCCGCGAACAGGCACGTCTGGAGATCCAGCGTGCGTATGAGCGCAAGCAGTTGTTCCAGCCCAATCGCAATACCCTGTCGCTCAACGTGGTCAGCCCGCTGACCAACGAGCAGAACATCAAGTCGACACTCAACCACCCGGGCACCGGCATGAGCCGCGAGATCATCGTGGGCAACGACGGCTTCGCCAGCTTTCCGGAGATCGGCGCCGTACCGCTGCAAGGCATGACCGTCAACCAGTTGGAAACCTTCCTCAATAAACGCTACGCCAGCCTGCCGGGACGCATAACCGTGGACGTGTTGCTCAAGTCCACCGCCGGCAACGAGATCTACGTACTGGGCGAAGTCGGCCAGCCGGGTTCCTACCCGATTCGCCGTCCGGTGTCGGTGCTCGAAGCCCTGACCATGGCCCGCGGCTCCAACATCAAGGCGCGCCTGGACTCGGTGATGATCATGCGGCGCAACGGCAACCAGGTCACCGCGCATCGTTATGACGTGGAGAAAGCCCTGTCCGGCGACGCCTCGCAGATCGCCTACCTGCAAGCCGACGACATGCTGTACGTGCCCAAGACCAAACTGGCCAGCGCCGGCGAACTCGCAAGGCAGCTGGCGGACGTGGTGCTGTTCCAGGGCGTGGGCATGAGCTTCAGCTACCGCGTCGACAACAAAGGCAGCGACAACTAACTCTCAGGTGACCGCCATGAATCCAAAAGAAAATTACCTGCACGAGTTCTTCAGGATCTTTTTCGCCAACAAGCAGTTGGTGAAACGAGTATTCCTGGTCTTTGCAGTGATCGCCCTGGTCTTGCCACTGATGCTCAAGCAGAGCTTCGATATCACCGCCCAGGTGATCGTGCAGTCCAAGAAACTCTCACAGGGGGATGCCACCGCCTCCCTCAATCAGGAGAACGCCTCCTTCATCCCGCCTTCGCTGGCGGACATGGAAACCGAGAGCAACATCCTGCGATCGCCGGCGTTGATTCGCCAGACCATCAGTCAGTTGCGTGACAAGGGCGAGTACACCCCGCCTGTCAGCATGTTCAACAAGCTGGTGGTGCAGCCGTTCAAGGACTATGTGACCACGCCAATTCGTGAGCACGTGATCAATCCGGTACGCGATGCAATGGGACTCGAAACCGACCCGGTTCGCGACACCGAGCTGGACGCGCTGGCCCTTAAGGCATCGGACGACCTGAAGATCGAAACCCTGCCCGGCTCCAACGTGATCTCGATCACCTACAGCTTCCCCGACCCGGCCCAGGGCACCAAGTTCGTTGCAGCCCTGCTGCAGAACTACCTGGCCAGCCGTCAGGAAATGCAGTCAATCGACCTGCCGCAAAGCTTCTACGAAACCAAGAAACTGCAATACCAGGTGCGGCTTGACGGGCTTGAAGGCAACCGACTGGCCTTGCTTGAAGGCGTCGCTTCGGCGGATCCCCGGGAGGAAATTACTTTCCGCCTGAACGCTATCAACACCGAGGAGCAGGCGCTCAACCTCTATCAGGATCGCCTGCTGCAGAGCAAACGCTGGCTTGACTATCTCAAGTCCAACCTGGCCGTCGCCAAGGACGCCAAACTCCTTAGCGACTTCACCTTCCCCTACACCTTCACCACCACTATCGAAAACGTGGCTTTCGAGGACCGCGAGGTCAAGCAACTCGGTGAACTGCTGACCACCCAGATCAGCCGCTACATGAGTGACCTTTCGGTGTTCCAGCCAAGCAGCGAACCGATGCTGCTGCAGCGTGAACAGATCACCCGGACCCGCGGGCAGTTCCTCAAAGTAGTGAACAACCGGATCCAGGAGCGGACCGCCGACCTGGCAGTCGTCAGCTCGGTGATCGAGCAGAAAACCGCGCGCATTGACGAGTTCAAGAACCGCATCCATCAGTTGCAGCAAACCCAGAGCAAGCTGCGCCAGATGGACACCGAGATCGAAGCGTTGCACACCGCGTTCTCCACTTACGCCCAGCGTTTTGCCGAAAGCAGCACCGCCCGCTCGCTGGACAACGACCTGTCCAACGCACGGATTCTCAGCCCTCCATACGAGCCTAGCGAAGCGGCCTTTCCCAAACCGATGCTGATCATTCCATTTGGCCTGCTCACCGGTTTGCTGCTGGCGATCGCGTTTGTCTACGTGCGTGAGTTCTTCGATCACCGCTTCAAGCATCCAGCGCAAATCAGCCACGAACTGGGCTTGCCGGTACTGCTGGTGATCAACGATCAGAACGTCGACCCGGTCAACCCGTACAAAAACTGGACCGTGCCGCGCTTCGCGCATTGGGTGCGCAATTGAACGCGCCGCTCAGCCAGACTACGCCTGCAAGCACCCTGCCGATCATTCATTTGCTCAGCAGCGGTGGCTTCTACGGGGCTGAGCGGATGTTGCTCGATCACTGCCTGGCAACGCCCGGGCAGCACCAGGTGCTGTTTCTGGATGCGCCGCCGGAACTGATCGCGCGGTTTCGCCAAGCCGGAGTCGACTGCCGTGGCTGTGCGGGGCTGGGGGCCCTGCTGAGTCATCTGCGGCAGCGCCGGGCGCAGCGGCCACTGATCAACACGCATAACTTCAAGGGCCTGTTGTTCGGCTGGGTCGGCGCAACGTTGTTGCGCCTGCCCCTGGTGATTACCCAGCACGGGTTCACCCCGCGCAGTCGCAAGCAGAAGTTCTACACCTGGCTCAGCCTGCAACTATGCCGCACGGCTTCGGTAAATCGCGTGGTTTGCGTCGCCGAAAGCATTGCCGTGCTGCACCGCCAGGCCAGCGTCGGGGCGCAGAAGCTGCAGGTGATTCCCAACGGTTTGCCGGCTGCCACCGGGCTGTTGTCTCCCAGTACCGACCGGCAGCGTTTTCTCGCCGGTTACGTCGGGCGGCTGAGCAGTGAAAAAGGCCCGGACCTGTTTCTCGATGCGCTGATTGGGCTGTGTCATCAGCACCCGCGACTGGATGCCGTGATGTTGGGCGACGGCCCGGAACGCGAGCAACTGCAGGCACGTATCGATGCAGCGGGTTTGCAGGAGCGCATCCGCTTGCCGGGTTATCAGACCGACATGGGCCAGTGGTGGCGACAGCTCGATGCGCTGGTGATCAGCTCGCGCACCGAGGGCACGCCGATGATTCTGCTGGAGGCGATGCAGGCCGGGGTGCCAGTGGTGGCGTTTGCTGTCGGCGGGATTCCCGATGTGCTGCAGGATAGATACAACGGCTTGCTGGCGACGCCTGCCGACAGCCCTGCCCTCGCCCGGCAGATCGACACCTTGCTGGCCGAACCAGCCCTGACGGGCGAACTGATCGACAACGCAAGACGTACGCAACTGGATCGCTATGACCTCAAGGCCCTGGCCGAACGCTGGTCGCAGCTTTATATCCGTACTGCACGGGAGGCACGCGCGTGACTTTTCCGCTCTCGATCGTCATTTTGCTCGCCCTGGTCTGCCTTGGTTTGCTGGCCAGCCCTTTTCCTTTCCTGGCGCCGGGGGTGGTGGTCGGCCTGGCCGGCGTCGCGTTGCTGTACCGCAAGCCGAGTTGGGGCCTGCTGGGCATCGCCGCCATCCTGCCGTTCGAGGGCCTGTTCAAGGACAACGCGTTTCCCGGTTCGAAAATGCTCGGTGCCTCGCTGGTGGTGATCCTGATGTTGCAACTGGCAATTCACCAGCTGCCCTCCGATCGCTTGCGCAGCAATATCTGGCGCTTTCTGATCGGCTTCATGGCCCTGTACCTGCTCAGCCTGCTGAACTCCGACAACATGGGCATGTCACTCGGGCACCTGCGGGAAATGAGCGTCGGCCTGGTGCTGTTCGTCATTACCTTGCTGATCGGCCGCGAACTGAACCTGAACATGTTCGCCAAGCTGGTGACCCTCAGCGTTGTGGTGACCTGTGCCATGACGATGTTTTCCACCAAGTACCAGGACGCCGGCCGGGCTGCCGGCCTGCTGAAAGACCCGAACAACTTCGCCCTGATGATCGCCTTCGCGGTGCCCCTGGCGCTGTTTCTGGTGATGCGTAGCCCCAACCTGCTGCATCGGCTGTTCTGGGGTGGCTGCACGATCCTGCTGCTGGGCGGCATGACCAAGACCGAATCGCGTTCGGGCCTGGTGGTAATGTTTCTCAGCCTGCTGATCGGCGCCTGGCACTACCGCGCGCTGCTGCCACGCATTCGTCCGCGGCACCTGGGGTTTGCCATGCTTGGCCTGGCGATCGTGATTCCCTTGGGGCTTTATGCGATGCCGGAAGGCTACATCAAGCGCATCCAGTCGTTGAGCATTCTGAGCTCGGGGGCCAAGAGCCAGGACCCCTCCCTGGGCCGACGCGCTTCCTACATCGTGGTCGGCAGCGAGATGATCGCCGCCAACCCGTTGATCGGCACCGGTCCCGGCACCTTCCCGCTGCACTTTGCCAACACCGGCTACGCCAAGGCGTTCTCCATCACCGGCAAGCCCGAGGAGCTGTACCGTCGCGCGCACAACACCTACCTGGAAATCTTCAGCGAACTGGGGATTCCGGCCGGCCTGATGTTTGTCGGCATGCTCGGCCTGGCCATGTACAACCTGACGCGGGCACGCCGCGCCTGGATGCAGCGCGGCGATGCCGAACAGGCCGATATGCTGACCCACTTGAGCATGAGCTTCATGTCGTTGGCGTTGTTCCTGATGTTCCTCAGCGCGCCGAACCACAAGTACCTGTGGATCATGCTCGCGCTGACCAGCGTGCTGCGCCTCAAGGCTGAAGAAGGCGCTGCGCTGGAGGCCCGCACATGAACAGCATCAGCATCGTCATCCCGATGTTCAACGAGGCGCGGCACATTGCCCGCACGCTGCTCGCGGCGCAAAAAGCCGCGCATGCCGCCGATCTGCAGTGCGAATTGATTGTGGTCGACAACGGCTCGACTGATCAGGGCCCGCAGATTGCCCGGCAGTTCGGCGCCCAGGTGCTGGTGATGCCAGGGCTGTTGATCGGTGCCCTGCGCAATCGTGGCGCCGCTATCGCCAGCGGTACCTGGCTGGCCTTTATCGATGCCGATATCGAGATGCCCGAGGACTGGCTGAGCCGCCTGATCGAACTCGAAGACAGCGGCCTGGCCGACGTGTTTGGGCTGGACCTGCACACACCCGCCGAAGCCCCGTGGTACGCGACCGCCTGGCAGCGCCGCATGTTGCGCCCCAGCGCCCATACCGTGCAGAAGGTGGACTGGCTGCCCAGCGCCAACCTGTTGATGCGTCGCAGCTGGTTCGACAAGGTCGGCGGCTTCGACGAAAACCTGCGCACCGGCGAAGACAAGGAATTCACCCTGCGCCTGGGCAAACACGGCGCGCGCCTGCTCACCGCCAGCGAAAGCGTGGCCCTGCACTGGGGTTACGAAGGCAGCTGGCGCGAATGGATGGGCAAGGAAATGTGGCGCCAGGGCAGTCACCTGCAATTGCTGCGCACCCATGGCCTGAGCCTGCGGCTGCTGCGCTTTCCGTTGCTGTCGATCATCGCGTGGCTGGTGGATCTGGTGGCCGTGTCAGCGCTGTTCAACGGTTTCCCCTATCTCGCTTTGCTGATGGTGTTCTTGACGCTGTTGCCGGCGCTGGTTTTGAGCCTGCGCCAGAGCGCCAGGCATCGCAACATCGGCCTGACCCTGCAACTCTGGGGCCTGCATTGGGTGCGTCTGCACCTGGCCGGCGCCGCGTTCATTCTCAGCCTGTGTCATTGGAATGCCAGGAGGCCCGCCCGTGGCTGAATTCATTTTCTGGATGTGCTTGTTGTTGCCGGTCTACGCCTACCTGGGTTATCCGGTGCTGTTGACGTTGCTCGCGCCACTGTATCCGGCGCGCCGTCCGGGGCCGCCGCCACCGATGAACGTGAGTATCGTGATTGCCGCGCACAACGAGGCGCGGCACATCGAGGAAAAACTGCGCACGCTGCTGGCCCAGGATTACCAGCCGTTGTCGCTGCAAATCATCCTCGCCAGCGACGGCTCCACCGATGACACCGTGGCCTGTGCACACAAGGTGGTCGACCCGCGCATCAGCGTCCTCGACCTACCCCGTGGGGGCAAGGCGGCAACGTTGAACGCCGGCGTGGCCCTGAGCACCGGCGGCATTCTGGTGTTTACCGACGCCGACAACCAGTGGTCCACCGATACCCTCGGCCACCTGCTCGCGCCACTGGCGGACCCGGCGGTCGGCGCCTGTGCCGGGCACATGGTGATCCCGGTAACCGGCAAAGGCCTGAGCATCGGCGACAGTCTGTATCGGCATTACGAAGGCTGGCTGCGCCGGGTGGAAAATCGCACCGGCTGCATGGTGTCCGCCGACGGTGCGCTGCTGGCATTGCGGCGTGAGCTGTTCCAGACCGTGCCGGCAGAGGTCAACGATGACTTCTTTATCAGCACCTGCGCACCGGTGGCGTTCAAGCGCATCGTCTATGTGCCCAAGGCCCAGGTGATCGACCAGGGTGTCGACGAGGCGGACAAACAATTTCGCCGGCGCCAGCGCGTCACCGTCGGCGGCCTGCAGAGTCTGGCCCAGCGCCGCGAACTGCTCAATCCGTTGAAGCACGGGCTGTATGCGATTGCGCTGATCAGCCACAAGTTGATCCGCCGCCTGGCACCCATCCTCTTGCTGCCGTTGTTGCTGAGCAATTTCTGGCTGTGGCAGGAGCATGCTTTCTACCGGGTGTTCCTGGTCGCGCAATTGCTCGGGTATGCCATCGCCATCGCTGGCCTGCTGGACTCGCAGCACCGCCTGCCGAAACCTTTTCGCCTCGCCGCCTTCCTCCTGGTGACCCTTGCCGGGTTGAGTATCGGGCTGTGGCAGTTCCTGCGCGGGCATCGTTATGCGCAGTGGAACCCTGAACAAAATCGTTGAGAGGACAGCGCCATGGGGATCAAGCAATTGTTCAAACAGACCAGCGGCTGGCTGTACCTCAACTCGTCAGTGGGGCGCAATCAGCTGCACGGCGCGGGGGTGATCCTGATGCTGCATCGGGTGCTGTCCAACGACCGTGCGGCCGATCTGCCCCATCGCAATGAACTGTGCATCGGCCCCAAGGCGTTTGACCATTTGCTCGGCTGGCTGACCCGGCACTTCGACTGCGTACCGCTGATGGACATCCTGCAACCGACACAAAGGCCCTCGCAGCGCCCAAAGGTGACCCTGACGTTCGACGACGGCTGGCGCGACAACGCCGTGCACGCCTATCCGCTGTTGCTCAAGCACCAGGTGCCGGCGAGCATTTTTCTCTCCAGCGATTTCATTGGCAGCCGCCAGCGGTTCTGGTGGGAAAGCGTCGGCGAAACCCTGTGGGGCAGCCATGGCGAGGAACCGCGCAAGCACCTGATCGAATGCCTGCAACACGCCGGCCGGTCACTGCCGGTGCTGCTCGATGACGTCGACGTGCAGCGCCGCAGCCTGGCGCTGCTGCGCTATCTGCAAAGCCTGAAAACCTTGCCACCGCGCGAGCTCAGCCGCCTGACCGATGAGTGCCCGGCAGAATCCTTGCCCCAGGCGCTGGACTGGCAGCAGGTGCGCGCGCTGGAGAATTCCGGCCTGGTGCGATTCGGCCCGCACGGTGCCAGTCATGCGATTCTCACGGGCCTCGATGATCGCACCCTGACGGAAGAAATCCGTCGCAGCCGCGACGCGCTGCAGAACGGTTGCAACCGACCGTTGCCGGTGTACTGCTACCCCAATGGCGACAACGATGCGCGGGTCCGCCAGCAGGTCGCCGACCATGACTTCCCGTTCGCCCTGGGCACTGCCACCGGGATCTATCGCGGCGACGGCGAACCGCTGGCGCTGCCAAGGTTTGGCGTCAGCCAACGGGTGGCGCGCAATCCGCAGCTGCTGTCATGGCGCATCTACCGCGGGGCTCGCGCATGAGTCGCGGGGTCTACCTCAAGCACTTGGCGTTGAGCATGGGCACCAAGCTGGCAATGATCGCCATGCGCCTGTTGCGCAACGTATTGCTGGCGCGAATTCTCGGACCGAGCGAACGCGGGCTGTTCGCGCTGCTCAGTACCCTGCCCGACCTGATCAGCGCCGCCACCAGTGGCGGGCTCAATTCCGCCGTGGGTTTCCAGGCGGCGCAACATCGACCCATGGGCCTGTTGCTGAGCCAGGTGCTGGTGTTCGGCTGCCTGCTTGCCGGATTGCTCACGCTGGTGGTGGTCACGCTGACCCGTGAATTCGGCAGCGAACTGGACATCACCGTGCAGCTGGGAATGTTCGCCTGGTTGCTGTTGCTGGCGGTGCCGCTGACCGTGCTCAAAAGTGGTTTGCTGACACTGCACAACGCGTCGGGCGGCGTGGTGGCGTTCAACGTCCTGCGCCTGATCGAGTCACTGGTGCCGCTGCTGTTGTTTCTCGCGCTGTTCTGGATGTGGAAAAGCGCCGCGCTGGAAGCCGCGTTGATCAGCTGGCTGGCCGGTATCAGTCTGGTGGTGCTGGCCGGCTGGGTCTGGCTCAAGCGCGCACAACCACTGACCCTGCAGTGGGACCGCGCCAGCCAGAACGAACTGTTGCGCTACAGCGCTCGCAGTCATCCCGACCTGCTGTTCCAGCAGGTGATCCTGCGCTCCGACTATCTGTTCATTGGCGCCCTGCTGGGCACCACCGCCCTGGGGCATTACGCGATGGCCAGTGCGGCAGCCGAGTTGCTGCTGATCGTTCCGGAGGCCGTGACCACGCCGTTGATGAAGCGCCTGCTGCAGCAGGAAAAAGGCATCGAGAAACTCACGCCCCTGGCCTTGCGCCTGACGGCCACTGTAATGATTGGTGCGTGTCTGGTGATGGCGCTGATCGGCGAATGGCTGATCGTCACCTTGTTCGGCGCGGCCTATCAACCGGCCTACCCGGCCCTGCTGGCGTTGCTGCCGGGGCTGCTGGGCCTGTGTTATGCGAGCATCCTGCGCCTGGACCTGCTGGGCAAGAATCGCCCCGGCACGATCTCGTTGCTGATGGGACTTAGCGCCCTGCTCAACCTGGCGTTGAACCTGGTGCTGATCCCCGCCTATGGCATCGTCGGTGCGGCCGCCGCTTCTTCGATCGCGTACCTGGCGGTGACGGTGGCGCTGCTGGTGCTGTACTGCCGATTGAGCCAGGTATCAATCTGGCAAACCCTGATCATCCTGCCCAGCGACTTCGCGCCCATGCTGCAGATGCTGCAACGGAAGTCGGCATGAAGCGCCTGTTGTTGCTGGTCAGTCTGAGCCTGGGTTGGAGCCTTGGCGCCGAAGCGGCGGCCATGCGCTGGGCGGAGATTCGCGACGGCAGCCTGTATCTGCAACCGGACCGGGCCGATACGGTGACCGTGAGCTGGGCGCCGGCGTGGCAGGCAAAAGCCAACGAAGAACAGCTGTACCTGGTCGATGGCCAAGGCAAACTGGCGGCCGAACGCAAGATTGCGGCGAATGAAACCAGTGGCAGTCAAAGCTGGCCGCTGGCGCCGAGCGCCGCCAGTTATCGCCTGGAAATTCCGGGCTACAGCTTCCGTCGTTACACGATCGAGCACGACGAACGCACGGTCGCGCTGTTTGCTCCGGCCAAGGTGCATTTCAGCGCCGAACCCCGGGATGATTCTGAGTTGTATTTCAAGGTCGCGGCGGGCGAACACGCAGTACTGGGCGGCAAGTACCACGGCGGCGTCGGCGCCTTTCAAGCGCAACGGCTGAGTGACGGCAAACGGGTCTCCCTGGCGCTCAAGCCCTACCCGGACTATTGGCAGTTCGACAAAGTTGAATTACCGATGGCCGCCACCGACCAGGTCTGGCGCCTGAACTTGCGCGGCAGCGGCAAAGTAGCGTTCTGGCTCGATGGCACCGCCAATCTGTTTGCGCAGAACCCGCAGCAACTCAAACCCCTGCGCGAAGACGTCGGCGAGACCCGCCTGACCCTGCACCCGGGAGTGATCGGCAAGACTCCGAATCTGGCCGTCGCCATGCCGTACGTGTTGCCTCCACCATCGAGTTTTGCCGCGCTCGACGCGCTCAAGGTCAAGGCAGGCACCTATTACAGCCTGGTCGACATCATGGCGACCCGGCCGCATTACGAAGACAAGTTCCGCCAGCTTTACCAGGACCGCTTTGGTATCACCCAGGACATTACCCTGCTAGCGGGCAGGCAGCGCGTGGCCGACCTGCGCGTCGATAGCACCAGTACCGCCGGGCTCGACGCCTGGCTGGCGGCCACTCGCGCCCTCGGCGGCAAAGGCACGCACTACATCGGATTCGCCGACGAGCCGAATCTCAACTACCGCGACTTCGCGAGCTATCAAACACTCTTCAACACCATGGCCCGCCAGGTGCGCAGCGACCCGGCCAATGCCAAGGCCGGCGTGCGCATTGCCATTCCGGCGAGCTCGCGGTTCGTCAACGGGCCGTTCATTGAAAACGCTGGAGACAAGCGCGGCATCGACTGGGCCCGACGTCTGCTTGCCGAATCCGGCGACAGCATCGATGCCCTGGCCTGGCACGAATGGATGATCCGCGACCTGCTGGCCACCCGGGTCTATCGCGACAGCGTGCGTCGCGCCGCCGAACTGGTCGGGCTGGATGCCCAGGGTCGCCCACGCAAGGCGTTGTTGCTGGACCAGACCAACATGTCCAGCGGCGGCAGCCTGAGTCCCTACGACCAGGAAACCCACTACGCTTCGCTCTGGTGGGCTTCAGTGGCGATCAACGCGTCCCAGGATGGCTTGCTCGACATGCTCGGCTGGTTCCAGGCCGCCGATGAAGAGGGGCATCCCAAGGGCATGCTGCGGGTGCTCGACGGCGATCGCTTCGAGCTCAAACCGGTGGGGTTTGCCCAGCAGTTCATCCAGCAGCACTGGCTGCAGGACGTGATGCGTCTGGAAAACGACGCCTTCGAAGTTGATGTGCTGGCCATGTCCAGCGACCTGCAGCGCAGCCTGTTCGGCGTGAACAAGGGCGCGCGCCTGCAGCGTGTCAGCCTGGCCGGCGCGGCCTGCCCGCTGAACAAAGGCTCATTGCGTTACTTCGGCGCGGACAACCGCAGCCGCGATGCACCGTTCACATGCCAGGACGGCCGCATCAGTTTCGAGCTGCCAGGGGAAACCCTGTTCGCCCTGAGCTGGAGGGCCTCATGAACGCCATCGCGGGTCGTCGCGCCGACGCCATGTCGCGCCTTGCATTACTCCACTCACGGTCAACACCGTCAGGAGTCAGAACCATGAATATTTTTCAGAAACTGATCAACAACCTCAAGCACAAAGGCCTGCGCGCCACCTTCAACAAAGTGGGGAAGCACTATGTGTTTTTTCACGAGGAGCTGCTGTGGATGGAGCGTGACCTGGTCAGCCCGGTCCCGCCGCACAAACTGCGACCTTACAAGCCGCTGCGCCTGGAAACCATCACCGCGCAGAATGCCGTGGCCTTCAGCAAACACTTCGGCGATCGCGTGGGCACCATGGCCGAACTGGCCAACGAGGGCCACACCGGGCACATGTACCTGGACGAAGGCGGCCATGCGGTGGCCTTCATCTGGGGCAGCAAAGTCGACTACCTCGATCGCCACTATTACGGCTGCCTGTTTGCGGTGAAACCCGGCGAGTTCTTCGAATTCGGCGGCGAGCAGATCCGTGCCTTCTGGGGCACCCTGCTATCGGTCGACTTCCAGCTGAACCTGTGGAAAGCCATGGCGGAGCAAGGCTGCAACAAGGTGGTGGACGTCTGCGAGTCGCACAATATCCCGGCGCTGAAACTGCATATCCGCATGGGCTACCGGGAGCAAGGACGGATCATGAATGTGTACAGCCTGTTTGGCCGGCGTTTCTATCGGGAAACCCATTACAGCGGCTCGCGCCTGGATGTCTTGCGCAAGCCGACCCGTGAACCTGTTACAGCATCGGTGACCTGATCCTATGGCGGCACGATTTGAATGGCGTACTTCCCTGTGTGCACCCGACTTCCCGGCAGCGGCTTATGAAGCGCTGCGCCTGCGGGTGGCGGACCACACTCCGTTCAACACACTGGCCTGGATGTGCGCCTCGGAACAGGCGTTGACCGCCGGCTCCGCGGTGCACGTGCTGCTTGCCTGGCAAGGCGATGAATTGCAGTTGTGCCTGCCGTTGGTGGCGTCCGTCGAGCGCTTCGGCGGGCTGCCCTTCAAAGTGCTCCATCATCTGGGTTACCCCCTGGCCGACCGTCTGGCGCTGCTCGCCTGCCTGGACGCCGAGGATGTGCGCAAGGCCCTGGTGGAAGTGCGCCGCAAGCTGCCGCATGCCTTGCTGCAATTGAACGAGCTGGGCGAAGCGGCCGATGCACAAAGTGCTGCCCTGACGCAATGGATGGCCCACAGCTCCACCGGTGAACGGCGCCTGAGCTGCCGGGCGCCGGTGCACCTGATCAGCGAGGCCGATCACCAGGAAGTCTCCGGCGACCCGCGCTACAAACTGCGCCGTGCGCGCAAACGCATCGCTGCCTGTGGCGCCGAGGTGCGGCGGATCATCCCGGATGCCGCGACCATGGGTCCATTGTTGCAGGCCATCAGCGAAGTCGAGGCGGTGAGCTGGAAAGGTGATGAAGGCGTGGGGATTTTTGCCGATGAACGCCACCGCCGATGGATGGACCGCGCCTTTACCGCCCTCGCCGCCCAGGGACTGGTGCGGGTGGTGGTGCTGGAACTGGAGGGGCGTTGCATCAGCTATCGCCTGGGTTTGCTCGAACAGGGGCGGTTGTACGATTACAACCTGGCCTTCCTGCCGCAATACGCCGACCTGGGCAGCGGTCGGGTGTTGCTTGAAGAGTGGATTCGCTGGGGCCTGGAAGACAATTGGCGCTGGATCGATGCCTCGCGCGTCAGCCTGGAAAACTCCAGCCATCAGCTGCACGAACGCATGACCGGGCAGGTGGAGCACTGGCGCTGGAGTTTCTACTCCTGGCGTCCCAGTGGTGTTGCCCTGGGGCTGGCCCTGCGGGTATGGCAGGCGCTCAAGCCGAGGTTGCAGGAATGGAAAGCGCGACGTGCGGCCAAGGCTGCAAAACCGGCGGTGGCGGAGCCGGTAGTGGTTGCTGTGGCTGCTGCTGCTGCTGCTGCTGCTGCCAAGGCTGCCGCTTCTGCTCCATTTGAGCCTTCTGCGCCTAATGCGCCTTCTGCCAAACCAGCTAAACCGGCCAAGCCGGCCAAGGTCAAGAACACCGTCACCCTGGAGGGCGAACATGCCGCGCCAAGTCATAGTCAACGCTGATGATTTCGGGCTCAGCCCGAACGAAAACGCCGTAATCCTCGGTGCGTTCCAGGCGGGCGTGATCAGCTCTGCCACCGCCATGGCCAACATGCCCGCCTTCGAAGCCGCGTGCGTGATGGCCCAGCATCCGCTGCTGACCGGGCGCATCGGCCTGCACTTCAATCTCACTTACGGCCAGCCGTTGAGCCTGGGCATTCTTGCGCGCCCGAACTTCTGCGATAACGCCGGGGTGTTCGACCTCAACCTGCCCCGCCACCGCCTGTGGCTCGGCCGCCAGGATCGCGCGGCGGTGCTGGAGGAACTCGAAGCGCAATGGCAGCGCTGCCTGGACAACGGCGTGCGGCCCAGCCATCTGGATTCCCATCAGCACGTGCACAACATCTGGCCGATCGGCGAGATCGTCGCGCGCTTTGCGGCCCGTCAGGGCGTACCGGTGCGCCTGGCACGCAACCTGGGGCAAAACCTCAGCCTGCCCAAGCGCCTGTTCAAGAATTTGCTTAACGCTCGCCTGCAGCAACTGGCCGGCGCCACCGCCGATTATGTGTGCACCCCAGTCGACCTGCGCAACGAGGCAATGCCGACCGACGGCGTGCTGGAAATCGTCGCCCATCCGAACCAGATCGGTGCGGATTTCGGCGATGCCTACCTGCACCCCGGCGAGTCCCTGACCCAGGTGCTAGAGCGGCGGCTGCAAGGTGTACCGCGGGTTTCCTACGCTGCCGTGAGCGCGGTTTTGGCAGGCGGCGCGACGGCAATGGAATGAGATACACAAGTTGCAACATATTCAAAGCTGGCGCTTTGACATTATTTGTAAGGGTTGATCTATACCCAAATTGAACGTCATCCACTTGATCCTGGCTCCGGCTAAAGAGGGCTTTATGAACGTCATTGACAAGCTTCGCGCACGCATTAAACAGAAGGGTCTGGGCCGCACGTTCAAGACACTGTGGGAACGTTATGTGTTTTTTCATTGGGAGCTGTTGTGGATGGAGCGCGACCTGGTCACACCGGTAGCCCCGCACAAGCTTCGGCCCTATTCCGGTTTGCGGCTGGTGGCGATCACGCCGGAAAACGCCAAGGCGTTCACCAAGCATTTTGGTGATCGCGTCGAGACCATGGCCGAGCTCGCGGCTGAAGGTCATACCGGGCAGATGTATCTGGATGCCGACGACCACGCCGTGGCTTTTATTTGGGGCAGCAAGCGCGATTATCACGATCGGCACTATTACGGCTGCTGGTTTCCAGTCAAGCCTGGAGAGTTTTTCGAGTTCGGCGGTGAGATGATCCGCGCCTATTTCGGGACCAGCCTGTCGGTAGATGCGCAGATCGCCATTTGGGGGGCGATGGCGGCCCAGGGCTGTGACAAGGTGGTGGACGTGTGTGAGACGCACAATATTCCAGCGTTGAAATTGCACATTCGCATGGGCTACCACGAGCAAGGCCGCGTGACTCACGTCTACGGATTGTTTGGCCGCTGGCGGTTTTTCCGCGAGACGCAGTACACCGGGTCGCGCCTGGATCCGCTGCGTAAACCGGGGCGCCCAGTGGTTGCGGATGCGGCCCGGGCTTGACTGGGTTGGCCGATTATCTTGGGGGCTATTGGCTGTGACTTGCGGGTTGTAGGCTAAGGGCTGTGATTTGCGGGCTGTCACCTGTGATTTGAGGGCTAAGGGTTAAAGCTGTGAATTGGGAGTTGTGACCTGTGGGAGCAAAGCTTGCTCGCGACGGCGGCTTTTCAGGTGTACATATCCATTTTTGCGGTGAAGGCTACTATTGGTTCCGCCCTGACGGCGGGTCACTTTGAAAAAGCGCAAAGTAACCAAACGCTCTTGCCCCACCACTCGGCACCTCGCCCAGGCTCGGTGTGCCCTCACTCCGGCATTGCTCCGCGGGCCGCTGCGACGGGCCATCCATCGCCCAACGCAGCTAAACCGGCATCCATGCCGGTTTACCCGCTACGCAATACCTGCGCTCGGCCAGCGTGGTCAACGGGGCGCCCGCAATCAAAAGCCAGGCCGTGGCGGCCTCCGGGCCGACCAAGGCATCAAGCCGGCGCGCTGCGCTTGGTTGATCGTGCACATCCTCTGGTTTCTCCCCCTGTAGGAGCTGCCGAGTGAAACGAGGCTGCGATCTTTTGATTTTGTTGCAAGACAGCGCCGCGCCAGAAGGCGTCTGCTACGGCTGTGGCGGCAAAAATCCCCATGGTCTGCACATCAAGAGCTTCTGGCATGAAGACGGCATTCACGTCATGGCCGAGCACCTGCCCGATGCCCGCTACAGCGGCTGGCCGGATCTGGTGTATGGCGGGCTGATCGCCATGCTGGTCGACTGTCATTCCAACTGGACGGCCATGGCCTATCACTATCGCGCTGAAAACCGCGACGCCAGCAGCCTGCCGCGCATCGACTGCGTGACCGGCAACCTGGGTATCAAATTCATCAAGCCGACCCCGATGGGTGTGCCGCTAAGCTTGCGCGCGCGAGTTGAAGGCGACGTTGGGCGCAAGACCCGGGTGATCTGCGAGGTGTATGCCGATGGAGTGCTGACGGCAGTGGGCGATTCGGTGTTTGTGCGGGTCGATACCGGGCAACTGGCGGCAGCGGCGCATGGCCGCGAGGGTTGATCGCGCGATACCTGCACGTGCGGGTCAGGGCTTTTTTTGATTGGGCTCAGGTGCAAAACGAGCGCTCGGCCGATAAGCTTCGATCCTGTCGCGCAACGCAGTGCAATGAGAAGTTATATGAACAGCCAAATTCAGAAGTGTGATGCCCTCAAGTCCAGGACTTCGCGCGCTGGTCTGCTCCAGCGCATCATCCAGCCAATGTCAGGGGTAGCCGCATGATCGAAGTCACTGAAGTTTCCATTGCCCAACTGCGGGCAGCGCTCGAGTCGGGCCAGACCACTGCTGTGGAGCTGGTCCAGGCGTATCTCGCCAGGGTCGATGCCTATGACGGTCGGGACACGCCTACCGCGCTCAATGCAGTGGTGGTGCGTAACCCTGAAGCCCTCGCTGAAGCGCAGGCATCTGACGAGCGTCGGGCCAAGGGCCAGGTGCTCGGCCCGCTCGATGGCATTCCCTATACGGCCAAGGACAGTTATCTGGTCAAGGGGCTGACGGCCGCTTCCGGCAGCCCGGCCTTTGTCGACCTGGTGGCTTACCGTGATGCGTTCACCATCGAACGCCTGCGCGGCGCCGGGGCGATCTGCCTGGGCAAAACCAATATGCCGCCGATGGCCAATGGCGGCATGCAGCGTGGGGTCTATGGCCGGGCGGAGAGTCCGTACAACGCCGACTATCTGACTGCGCCCTTCGCCTCGGGTTCGTCGAATGGCGCGGGTACTGCGACTGCCGCCAGTTTCGCCGCATTCGGCCTGGCGGAAGAAACCTGGTCGAGTGGTCGGGGCCCGGCATCGAATAACGGCTTGTGCGCCTACACGCCCTCGCGTGGGGTGATTTCGGTGCGCGGTAACTGGCCGCTGACGCCGACCATGGACGTGGTCGTGCCGTTCGCCAGGACCATGGCCGATCTGCTTGAGGTACTCGACGTGGTGGTCGCGGAAGATCCCGACACCCGCGGCGATCTGTGGCGCCTGCAGCCCTGGGTGCCGATTCCGAGTGTCGCTTCGGTTCGTCCGGCGAGTTATCCAGCATTGGCTGCGAACGCAGAAGCGCTGGCTGGCAAACGCCTGGGTGTGCCGCGCATGTATATCAATGCCGACCCCGAGGCCGGCACAGCGGAAGCGCCGGGCATCGGTGGGCCGACCGGGCAGCGGATCATCACTCGCGATTCGGTGATCGGGCTGTGGCAGCAGGCGCGCCAGGCACTGGAAGCTGCGGGCGCTGAAGTGATCGAGGTGGATTTCCCGCTGGTTTCCAATTGCGAGGGGGATCGTCCTGGTGCGCCGACGGTGTTCACCCGTGGGCTGGTGTCGAAGGAGTTTCTGCACCATGAACTCTGGGACCTGACGGCCTGGGCGTTCGATGATTTCCTGCAGGCCAACGGCGATCCTAAACTGAACCGACTGGTCGACGTCGACGGCGCGCTGATTTTCCCGCACGACCCGGGCACCCTGCCCAACCGCGAGGGTGACCTGGTGGCGGGCATGGACGAGTACGTGCGCATGGCCGAGCGCGGCATTACGCCGTGGGACCAGATCAGCACGGTGCCTGACGGCCTGCGCGGGCTGGAGCAGACACGGCGCATCGATCTGGAAGACTGGATGGATCGCCTGGGGCTGGATGCGGTGCTGTTTCCGACAGTCGCCGATGTGGCACCGGCGAACGCTGATTTTGATCCGCGCTCTGCGGATATCGCCTGGAGCAATGGCGTGTGGGTGGCTAACGGCAACCTTGCCATCCGCCACTTGGGCGTGCCGACGGTCACCGTTCCGATGGGTGTGATGCCGGACATCGGCATGCCGGTCGGGCTGACATTTGCTGGGCGAGCGTATGATGATTCGGCGTTGCTGCGCCTGGCTTCGGCGTTTGAATCCACAGGTTCTAAGCGCCTGATCCCGCCGCGTACGCCTGTTCTGTAGGAGTGAGCCTGCTCGCGATTGCGGCAGGCCAGCCAACATCGATGTCGGCTGGTAGATCGCGATCGCGAGCAGGCTCACTCCTACAGGGGATTGGGACAACATGAGAGTGACGGGTTCGGCGCCGGCGATCAAAAGATCGCAGCCTCGTTTCACTCGACAGCTCCTACAGGGGGTTGGGGTTGGGGTTGGGGTTGGGCTTGGGCTTGGGCTTGGGGTTGGGGTTGGCGGCGATAGATGTTGCGCGGCGCGGCTCCAGCAGGTTGACCATCAGGCATGCATACAGCGTGACTGCGATGAACAATCCCATGCGGATGGCAAACGCCGTGTAGACGTCCTTGCCCGCGGCGCTGTCCTGCACTGACTGGCCCAACAGGATGATCATGGTGATCAGGCTGTTGAGCCAGAAGCCCGGACTCAGGCGGGTCGGGGTCAGGCGGTAGAGTTTGCGCGCCAGCAGCAGGCCGAACAGCAGTGTCCACAGGAAGAACATCCACAGGTGCACAAACAGGCTCAGCGCACACCAGAACAGGATGGCCAGCAGGCCACCCAATAAGGTGGAGCCGACCAGTTCACGACCGGCGCTGCGCGCGCTGGTGGTTGAGCTCTGCTGGCCGAGGCCGACCGCCTTGAGGATGATCGGCAGATAACTCGCCGGGTCGATCAATGCCAGCAGGAACGCAGGCATGACGATCAGCGTGGCTCGTAGCGCCACTCGTGCAGTCTCCTCCGGTGGCAAGCCCGGGACGCTCGGCGCGGGTGGCGCATCCGCGGGTTCGGGAAACAGCCAATGGCTGCACGCCACCGCGAGTACTGCCAGCAGCAACCCCTTGACCAGCGCCCCGATCACCATCGCCGCCAGACCGAAGTCAGCCACCCCGGCCGATGAAATCATCGTCAGGCCGATCACCAGGAACGTGACGATCAGGTTATTGCCACCACGCAAGCCGAAGCGGAACACCAGGAACAGACTGAGGCCAATCAACAGCACGCCGCTGACGGGGTAATAACGCAGGACCGGAATCAACAGCAGCCCGCTGCCGGTGGTCAGCAAAGCAGCCAGGGCCAACACCAGCGCCGCTTTGAACGGCAGCGGCCGATTCAGTGTCGCCAGCAGCAACACCGCCAGCACGGGTGCCACGAAAGGGATCGGCAAACCCAGGCCAAAACTTGCCGCCAGGCACAGCGCGGTGCCCGAGGCCAGGCGCAATGCGCGCCGCGCCCGGATCGTCGACTCAGTAGACATACGACAGCCAGCTCATGAACCCCAGGAACACGCGGCCGAGCGGGTTCAGCAGATTGCCTTCACGGGGAAATGCCATGACCTCAGCCTGCCCACCGGCCCGAATCCCGCGACTGTCGCGCAGCTGCTGCTTGGCTTCGGCAGAGAACTCGATGATCACCGGAAAGCGTTGCGCCGGACGCAACCAGTCGCGGCTGTTTTGCACACTGGGCAAGGTCCCGGGTGCCGGCGCCTGACCGACGCTGACCCCGTAACCCACGCTGCGCACGCGCCCCTCCAACACTTCGCCGGGCAGTGCATCCAGGACGATGGCCACCGGCGTATCGAGCTGGACCAGGCCCAGATTGTTCTCGGTCATATCGGCACTGACCCACACATCGTGAATCGCGATCAGGGTCATCACCGGCCCTCCGGCTGCGGCAAACTGTCCGGCGTCAGTGCGCAGGTCCGTGATCAATCCGGGGGATCGGGCGCGCACCTGGGTGTTGGCCAGGTCCAGTTCGGCTTTCGATAAAGCGGTGGCAGCACTACGTAGCGTTGCGTTCTCCGCCTCGCTACCGCCCTCCTGTTCCCGGGCGCGCTGCACTTCGGCGCGGGCGGCGGCGACCTGGCTGAGGGCCTGCTCGCGATTGGCCCGGGAGACTTCCAGCAGGCGCACGGAGATGGTCCCCGGATCGTCCCGGTACAAGCCTTCCAGGCGCTGATTGTCCTGACGCGCCTTGAGTTCGTTGGCCTGGGCCGCGCGCAGATTGGCCTGGGCGGCGGCAATCCCGGCGGTGCCAGCGCCGATCTGTCGACGAGTCGACTCCAGGTCGGCCCGCGCCCGATCAACCGCAATCTGGTAAGGCTGCGGATCGACCTCGAACAGCACATCGCCCGCCTTCACGTCCTGGTTGTTGCGCACATTGACCCGAGTCACCCGCCCCGCCACCTCCGCCGCAACCGGAATCACAAAGGCGCCCACCCGCGCCTGCTGGGTATAGGGCGTGAACCGATCCGCCAGCAGGTACCAGACCAGGCTCAGGACAATCAACAGCAGCACCCACTTGATGCCTTTGCGGCTGGGATCAGCCGCGGGTGCAGGCGCGGTCTCTAGCGGCTCGGTTGAGGTCGAGGTCGAGGTCGGGACGGTATCAGTCATGGGTCTTTACCTCGTTAGCCACGGGGGGTACAGCACCGGCCTCGTCCAGCAGATCGCCCCAGTCGGTGCGCTTTTCCATCAGCTGGCGCGTGGCGGGATCGACGATCGGTTGGGCGCTGTACCAGCCACCGCCCAAGGCCTTGTACAGCGCAATAACATTGCTCACGGCATTGCTGCGCGCCACCAGGTAATTGTCCTGTTGCTCCAGCAGCGCCCGTTGCGCGTCCAGCACCCGCTGAAAGTCCGAATAACCTTCACGATACTGCGCGCTGGCCAGCACCAGCGAGCGCTTGGCGGCCACCTCCGCCTCACCCAGGATCCGCTC
This sequence comes from Pseudomonas sp. LB3P31, assembly GCF_054897945.1. Lineage (NCBI taxonomy): Bacteria > Pseudomonadati > Pseudomonadota > Gammaproteobacteria > Pseudomonadales > Pseudomonadaceae > Pseudomonas > Pseudomonas sp. LB3P31. Next base: position 5,641,229 of record NZ_CM142710.1, on the reverse strand, counting down.
GCGCTCGAGGGATCTGATCAGCCCGCCAGCGGCATCATCGGCTTCCCGTGCCGCCTGGCGAACCTTGTCGCGATAGGCTTCGATCAGCTGCTGCAACCGTGCATCCTGCACCCGCACGTTGTTGCTGATCTGGCCATGGTCGAACAGATTCCAGCGCAGGCTCGGCCCTCCGATCAGGTCCAGGCTGCGCGGGGTGCCATCCAGCGAGTCAGCCGACCAGACGATGCTCCCGAGCAAGGTCAGCGAGGGGTAGAAATCGCTCTCGGCCACGCCGATCAGCGCTGACTGCGCTGCGACATTCAGTTCGGCGGCGCGCACGTCGGGGCGTCGCAGCAGCAGGTAGGCTGGCACATCCTGCAGCACCGCACGGTCCACCAGCGGGATCAACCCATGGCTCTCGGCCAACTGCGGCATGCCGCCGGGAGGTTGACCGACCAGCACGCCCAAGGCATTGCGGGTGCGCTGCAACTGGTCTTCCAGATTGGGGATAGTGCTGAGGGTGCCCAAGTACTGGGTGCGGGCCTGCTGCAAGTCCAGTTCGGCACTCTGGCCGCTTTTGAACAGCTTCTCGGTGATCTCGAAATTGCGCTGCTGCTGCCGGGCGTTTTCCCTGGCTACCCGCAGGCGCGCCTCGGTAGTGCGCAACGAAAAATAGGTGTCCGCCACTTGCGCGCGCAACAGCACCAGCACGTCCTCATAGTTGGCCTGCGCGGCGAAATAGCTGGCGTCGGACGACTCGATGGCTCGGCTGAAGCGCCCCCAGAAGTCCAACTCCCAGCCCACGTCGAAGCCCACACTGTGCTGCCAGAAGTGGCTGTCCTGCGGATTGCTGCCGCCGGATTGGCGGCGGTTGAAGTAGAGGCTGTCGGCACTGGCTTGCTGCAGCTGCGGATAACGCCCGCTTTCAGCAATCCCCAGTCGCGCCCTGGCTTCCATCACCCGCAGCCCGGCGATTTTAAGATCCGAATTGTATGCGTCAGCATCAGCTATCAGTTGATCGAGCAGCGGATCGTTGAAGACGTGCCACCACTGCCGGATGTCCGGATTCAGCTCGCGATGGCTGGCCTGCTCAATGGATGGGCTGCTCCACTGCTTGCTCCACGCCTCGCCCGGCGCCTGGAAATCCGGTCCCAGGCGCACGCAACCGCTTAAGCCGAGTACAACCAGAATCAGCAGCTGGGGCGAGCGTTTGAGCAGGACAACACTGATAAGCATGGATGACTTCCACTGCGACGGTCAGTCAAGCATAGCCACAGAAATCCGAAGCCAACGGCCACTTCAGCGATCCTGCTGCTACGCTTTTTCCAGGTGAGCACGCATGTGATCCGAATCCGCCAAAAAGAGGTGAAAACCATGGACTCCGTTCCTCCCACAGCGGCGCCCCATTCGGCCGGCTGGCGATTTAAACTGGGCATCGCGATCATCTGCGTGATGGCGGGTTCCTGGCTGCTGGTGCCGATTCTTGCCGCAGCCGGGGTCCCCGGCTCGAGGATCGCGGCGCTGACTGGGGTGTTGTTTATCAGCAACAAAGTGCTGCTGCTTCTGGTCATTGCAATCATGGGCAAGTCGGGGTTTCAGCAGCTCAAGCGCAGTCTGTTCGGCTACGTGACTTCACTGACACCGAGTATGGACACCGAAGTCGGCACCTGGCGCCATCGCATCGGCATCGTGATGTTTTGCCTGCCGTTGATTTCGGCCTTTCTGGAACCCTACGTCGACAGCATCTGGCCCGGCCTGCGCCCCAATCTGTGGCAGCTGCAGGCGCTGGGTGATGCCATGCTGATTGCCAGCTTTTTCGTGTTGGGCGGCAACTTCTGGGAGAAATTGCGCGCACTGTTCATCAGGACCGCGCGGATTACCAACCCCGGGTGATCAGTCACTTGACCAGACGCTTTTCCTTTGAAGGCCGGTAGCCAAAATAGGCGCTGTAGCACTTGCTGAAATGACTCGGCGACACAAACCCGCAGGCCACCAGCACCTCCACCTGGGACAACTCGGTGTGCTGCAGCAGCCGCCGCGCCTCGGTGATGCGCAGCTCCAGGTAATAACGTTGCGGCGTGGTGCCCAGTTGCTCCTTGAACAGGCGCTCAAGCTGGCGCCGTGACCGACCGGCGTACACCGCCAGTTGCTCCAGCTCCAGCGGCTCTTCGAGATTGGTATCCATGAGTTTGACCACTTCGCGCAAGGGCGCGCTGACGCAGATATTTTCCGTCGGCTTGATCCGCCGGTAACGCGACTCCTCGAACGCCAGGATGTCCTCGACGCCTTCGACCAGGGCTTTGTCGTACAACCCCTTGATCCAGTCCAGGGCCATATGAAACGCCCCTGAAGGGCTGGACGCGGTGAGTCGGTCGCGATCGATGACGTAGGGTTCGCTACTGACCTGGGTCGCCCGGGCAATCTCCGCCAGCGCCGGACGGTGTTCCGGATGGATGGCGCAACGGTAGCCGTCGAGCAGGCCCGCCTTGCCGAGAAACCAGGCACCGTTCCACAATCCTGCGAGCATCACACCCTGTTCTGCGGCGGACTTCAGCAGTGTAATGAATGCTTCATTGGCCTTGAGTTCGGTGCGATAACCGCCACACACCACCAGCAGGTCCAGCGCCTTGAGCGCAGCACAGTCGATACGGGAATCCGGGCGAATAACCAGCCCCAGATCACTGACCACCTCGCTTTCACTCAAGCCAAACGTACGGGTGGTAAATACACCGGGGCGCAGCAGATTGGCAGTGATAAGCGTATCCAGCACCTGAGTGAAGGCCGGTAGCGAGAAATTCTCGAGCAGCACAAAGCCAGTGCGCACCACTTGCGGCGCGGCGCTGGGGTTGTCATTCAGATAACGAAGGTTCTTGCCCTTCACACCTGCGCTGAACTGGCGTCGTTCGATCAATGCTCGACCTGCTGTGTGCCAAAAATCAACACGTTATGGGGTGCGCTGGCAAAGCGCAATGCCTACACCAGCACAAACAACTGCTCTTTCTGCAGGCGTATTCCAATGCTACGCTTTCCAGGCGTCGTTCGAGCTGATGCCAGGTCAGCCACCCAGTCGAGAGTGTTGCCATGAAGCCGATCCTGATAAGTGCAATCACCCTGGCGATGGTCGGCACGCTGACCTATTCCCTGTTGCAGTGGCGCGATGTGCAGAATCACACCCAGGAATTACGCTGCGGTGAAGCCAGGCAAACGTTGAAAGGTATCGAAGTGCGGGCGCGGGCATTGGCGGCGGGACTGTCCGTGGATGCATATGCCAAGGCCGAGGAAGACGACGTGGCCAAACTCGTCGTCGCCCTGGACGCTGCAAAGAGTGATGTCGAGATTGATTCGGTCATGGAGTCCCACGCCTCGGCAATCGGCGCGGAGGACGCGGCGATTGATGCCGAGGTCGATGGCCGGGGGAACCAGGCTTTCCTCGAACAACGCATGCGCAGGCAGCGCATCCCGGTCGACGTCAAACAGGAGCTGGAACGCGCCGCCAAGGCGGTAAAACTCATCTGCAGCTAAGCCTGCCGGCTGCGTCCTCCAGACCTGCAAAAAGTGCATTTTATTTCCTGAAAATAACAGCTTAAGGTCGCTGGTAAATTCGTTTGAATTTTTTCTGACACCGCCACTCCTTTGTCTATGAGCATAAGGAGGGTCCTCATGAACAGCACCGGTCTCTACATCATTGAATACCTGCTCCACGGAGAGCGGAGGTCTTTCATCATCCGGGCAAAAGTGATGAACAACCGCGATGCCTGGCACTGGGCGAGTTGCGATGCCGGCATCGCGCCCATCCCCAAGCCCGGGAGGCCGCCGCTCAAGGTGGTCTCAAGGCCCCAGGCGGAAAAATTCGGAGTGGCCGAAGTGCGTTGGCGCGAGTCGGCCAAGCTGGACTGGACGGAAACGATCGCTTGATGACCGACGGTGAAAAATCTCGAACTCCACCTGCACTGCTGCATCCAATTTGAAAGCCAATGGAGGAATTGCGACATGAGCAGTAACGACCGTTTGAAAGATGGTGAAGCCCGAGTGACACCCAACGCCCCGCCCACAGATACCTCGGGCAAGCCGGTGGATGTGGTGCGCAGGGACATTGAGGACGGGGACGACGATACCCGTGGTGTTGACGAAGTGATCACACCCACTTCAACCCGCACCAGAGAGCAGGATGCCGAAGAGCTGCAGAAGAAAACCGCCGAGATCGAACGCAAAGTGGCCGATGGCAATTGACCACTCGCGAGACGCAAAAAAAGGGAGGCCCATAGCAGGCCTCCCTTTTTCATCTCCGCTGTCAGGAAGTACCCATGCCCCGCGACAAGTCCGCCGGCCCCTCGGACGCCGTACGTTGTTGCCCATTCGGCGTGCTGTTCATCTCCGCCTGGCCAGCCGTTGGCGCATCCGCGTGATCGGTGGTTTTGGTCACGGTATCGCGCACCGCTTCAAACCCTTCCCGGGCGGTTTGCTTGACCTTGTCCGTCAGCCCCGCACTGGTCTTGCCTAGATAGCGTTGCTCTGTCGCGGTCGAGGGAATCGCGGCGCCCAGAAGCGCACCCAACGCGATACCCGCAGCAGCCACCATCAGTGGCTGTTCCTTGAGCAAACGACTGAACTGATCACCCGCCGCCTGTGCGCTGTGCACCAGCCGATCACTGGCGTCATGCATGGCATGGCTGACATTGTCGGTGGCGTTGCCCAAGCTGTCAGTCAGGTGGGCGGCCTTGCCCTTGACCGACTGATAGCCCTCTTTTACCGAATCTGCGGTGTGGTGCATGCGGTCCCGAGCGCTGTCGATGCCATCCGACACGCCATCGACCCATTCACCCACCTTGTTCTGATCCGGCCCGGTCCGATAGCCGACACTCGGGCTGGGAGGACGATTCTGGCTCATCATCAGCCACAGCAAACCGACTGACGTCAGCACCGCAGGCACCGGATTGTTGCGCACGCTAGTGCCCAGGTTGGAGAGAAATGCAGTGCCGTTGCCCTGCATCACGCCCCAGGCCTGGTCGAACATCTGCCCCGGAGTGAACTTGCTTTCCAGGGCATCGACGATGTTGCCGATGCTGGCGCGCTGGGCGTCTATTTCACGCTCGATGGCTTCCGGGCTTTTTTCCGATTCCAGTTCGAATTCGCTTTTCATGAGACTTTCCTCCGCAGCGCTTCCTGGTCCTTGTTCAAGGCGTCCAGGGTGCGATCAGGCTTTAAGTGGGATGGATCGAATTGTTTTTTGCCGGATTGCAGCATGGCGAATCCGATGATCATCACCACCACCCCGACAATCAGCGCCGCGAGCCAGGGCGCCATCACCATCGCCAGCGCGTAAACCGCTGACAGCAGCAGGATAATGAAGCCCGCCAGCAGCACAATTGCACCGCCGGCCACCCCGGCAATCCCGGCCTTGAGGGTGGTGACGCTGGCCTGCAACTCGGCCTTGGCCAGCGCCAGTTCCTTGGTGAACAGCGCTGGCACTTCACGGGACAGCTGGCGCAACAGGCCGACCACCGAAGCGTCGGTTTCAACCACGGGCAGCGGTCTGGTGCCCGGCAGATCTGGGTCTTCTCTGTTCATCACAATGCTCCCTTGAAGTCATTCGAACCTGGAGTCGCTGGGGTCGCGAAGTCCGTTGGGTGGTCCTGCTCGCCGGGAGCGGACGGCGTGATGCCGGTGTCCAGCCCGGCATTTGAGGCCACTGAGGTTTCGTAGGGCCGATGGGCACCGAAACCACCGGATGGGGGCATGGAGCTGCCGCCTGCGGGGTTTTTATCCGGGCTGGCAGTGTAGGCGGCCGTGGTGCCCGCCTTGAGGAATCGCGACAGGCCGAAGCCCAGCGCGACGCTGCCGGCGAGGAAAAGCGCGGGATTGTTGCGCGCCAGGTCGGCGGCGTCATGCAGCAACTGCTCGGCGCTTTTGCCGCGCAGATTGCCGGCCAGCCCGGTCATGGATTCCGCCATGTCGGCCAGGTAGTCGGACATACCCAGGGTGTCCTTGTCCTCGATTTCCGAGACAAAGGATTTGGCCCCTTTGGCCAACGCTTCGATCTGGTCGGCTGCGGTATCACGGTACTGCCCGAACTGCGCATCCGCTTGCTGTCTGGCGTCGCCGATCGCCTCGGTGACGCCCTCCTTCAAATGTTGAAAATCGGCCTCCGGTTTGCCGGAGCCCTGATGATCGTTCTGACCTTCAGTCCTGCTGTCTGGAATATTCATGACGTCCCTCGCCTTTCAAAAAGTGCGTTATCGGGTTCGCCACGACGTATTCGCAGCCCCCCTCAGTTCAGATGACGGAGGTGCATTAACAGGAGTTCCAACAAAATGATGAGCGACGCAATGCGCCCGGATGACTGAACAAGCGGTCTGAAAGGCGCATAAATAAAAAGAATTTAGAGGAATACCCGCGGTCTACGCCTGACTTCCCAATCGTGACCTTCTTAATGGTGTTCCTGATCCAGAACACCCAGAACCGCGACAACGACATTTTGCATCTGAAGATCGATGAGCTGATCCGCGCCACCAAGGAAGCGCAGAATGCGACCTTGTCGCTGGACAAGATGGGCACTCGGGAGCTTAGGAAGTTGCGCAAGCATTACAGCTCGCTGGGGGATGTGGAGGCGATTCAGCTGGATGATTGATCACGGCTGATGTAGCTATCGCGAGCAGGCTCACTCCTACAGGGATTTGGGCCAGGCACAGGTATCGGGCACACCAACGATCCCCTGTAGGAGTGAGCCTGCTCGCGATTGGTTGTCACTCCAACCCATCCGCATGCACAAAGCACAACTTATTGCCCTCCGGATCCCGGCAGTACGCGCCGAAATAATCCGGCGAGTAATGCGCGCGTATCCCGGGGGCGCCCTCATCTGTCGCTCCCCCGGCAATCGCCGCAGACCAGGCGGCCTGCACCTGATCGCGCGAGCGACAGGCAAAGCTGACCTGGGTGCCATTGCCCCAGTTGGCAGGTAACCCGTTGTAGGGCAGCTGGATGAAAAACTGTGGCCAGCTCTTGCCCGGATACTGCCAGCCCGAACCGGGCGGGCCGCCGTCGTTTTCGTCGGGCATGCGCTCCAGGCCCAGGGGTTGCAGGACTGCGTCGTAGAAGGTGGTCATGGCGACGAGATCGCGGGCGCCGATGATGATGTGGCTGAACATGGGGGCTCCTGGGATGGGCTGTTTTTGGGGATCGCGTTCAGTGTGATTAGCTTAGAGGCAAGATCAAAAGATCGCAGCCTCGTTGCACTCGTCAGCTCCTACGGGGGGACGGGACACGTTGCGGTCGCCGCTGCCGGCGATTTTGAGTGGGGGCGCGATCACACAGATTCCCCAAGTACCACCTGATCGACTACCATGCCGCCGCCGGTTTCCACATGGGATTAATAGGGAATCCGTGATGCTCTCGCAGCATCAAACGGAACTGCCCCCGCAACTGTAGGTGCTGAGCCTGCTCCACGACTGCCACTGGGATTTTTCCCGGGAAGGCCGGAGCCAGGTGATGACGCGCCAGTCAGGAGACCTGCCGGCCAAGCAAATTACTAACCGGCGGGGTGTCCGGGGAGGACATCCTTGCCGCGCGCGTCACCTTGGTGACAGGCCTTGCACTGCCCCGGCGGCAGCGTTCGATGATGTGTTTCCAGACCCTGCTACGTGTACGGTTGTTTCTGGAGATCGCCTCATGCTGCTGCCTCGCTTCGCTGCCCTCATCACTGGCCTCGGCCTGTGCGCCCTCGCCCAGGCGACACCGACCCCATATCCCCTGACGGTAGAAAACTGCGGCAGCACGCTGACCTTCCAGCATGCCCCTGCCCGGGCCGTGACCATCGGCCAGGCCGGCACGGAAATGCTCTACGCCATGGGCCTGAGCGACCGGCTGGTGGGAACTTCGCTATGGTTCAACGATGTGCTGGGCCGCTACCAGAGCGAGAACGACCGGATCGAACGCCTGGCCGACAACGAGCCGAGTTTTGAAGCGGTCATTGGCAAGCGCCCTGAGCTGGTGGCCGTCGAGCTGGAGTGGATGGTCGGCCCGCAAGGTGCGGTCGGCACCCGCGAGCAGTTTGATGAGCTGAATATTCCGACCTATCTGATGCCTTCCGACTGCGAAGCCAAGGACAATCTGGTCGGGGCCGACGGCACCCGCCTGGAAGCGTTCCGCATCGACAGCCTGTACAAGAGCGTCCACCAGCTGGCAGAAATCTTCGATGTGCAGGAGCGTGGCCAGCAGTTGACGGCCGAGCTGAAGGCGAGCCTGGCGAAGTCGATTGCCTTGGTCCAGTACAAGGACCTCAAGCACACCAGCGCGCTGTTCTGGTTCTCCAGCGCCAGCCTCGATATCGACCCCTACGTCGCCGGCCACAAGGGCATTCCCGACTTCATGCTCAACACCCTGGGCGTGCGCAACGTGGTGCAGTCCGATGAAGAATGGCCAACGGTGGGCTGGGAAACCATCGCCAAGGCCAACCCGACATTCCTGGTGATTGCCCGCATGGACCGTCGCCGGTTTCCCGCCGACGATCATGAAAAGAAACTGGCGTTCCTGCGCAGCGATCCGGTGACCCGCAACATGGACGCGGTGAAAAACAACCGCATCATCATCCTCGACGCGATGGCGATGCAGGCCAGCCTGCGGATGTTCGATGGCCTGGAAACCCTGGCCACCGCGATCAATGGCTACGACCTGCCAAAATGACCAGGTCGCTGATTCGCACGCTGTTGGCCTTCATGACCTTGCTCTTGGCAGTGGTCGCCGGCGTGGCCATTGGTGAAACGCCGATCGAGCCGGGCGTGGTGTTCAAGGTATTGGCCAACAAATTGTGGGCGGCCGGTCATGTGCTCGACCCGATCGACGAGGGCATCGTCTGGAACTACCGTCTGACCCGGGCGCTGGTGGCCGCGGCGTGTGGTGCGGGGCTGGCAACCTGCGGGGTGATCCTGCAGTCGCTGCTGCGCAATCCATTGGCAGACCCCTACTTGCTGGGCATTTCTGCCGGGGCATCCACGGGTGCGGTGCTGGTGGCGCTGCTGGGTGTGGGCGCCGGGGCGATTTCATTGTCCGTCGGGGCCTTTGCCGGAGCCGTCGCGGCCTTTGTCCTGGTGATTCTGCTGGCGCGGGTCAGCGGTTCGTCCAGTGGCACCGGGCAGATCATTCTGGCGGGCATTGCCGGCTCGCAGCTGTTCAACGCGCTTACGGCATTTCTGATCACTAAATCCGCCAGTTCCGAACAGGCGCGCGGCATCCTGTTCTGGTTGCTGGGCAACCTCAGCGGGGTGCGCTGGCCGTCAGTGTGGTTGTCGGTGCCCGTGGCCCTGTTCGGCCTCGCGGTGTGCCTGTGGCACCGGCGGGCGCTGGACGCTTTCACCTTCGGGGTCGACTCTGCGGCGTCCCTCGGCATTCCGGTGCGGCGGGTCCAGATAGTGCTGGTGGGCTGCGCAGCGCTGGTGACCGCGGTGATGGTGTCGATCGTCGGCTCCATCGGCTTTGTCGGGCTGGTGATTCCCCATGCCGTGCGCCTGTTGCTCGGCACCCGCCATGCGCGACTGCTGCCTGCCAGTGCACTGGGTGGCGCGCTGTTCCTGATTGCGGCTGATGTGTTGTCGCGCACGTTGATCAAGGGCCAGGTGATTCCGGTCGGGGTGATCACCGCATTGGTGGGCGCGCCGGTGTTTGCGTTGATCCTGGTCGGGCGGAGGAATGCGCGATGACGCCTGACGAGGTTGTACTGAGCTGTGCTGGGCTGGGCTTCAACGTGCGCGAGGCGCAGCTGCTGCATGAGGTCGATTTGCAGATTCACCGCGGGGAAACCCTGGGCATCGTCGGGCCGAACGGGTCTGGCAAATCCACTTTGCTGAAGTTGCTTGCCGGGGTGCGCGAGCCTTCCAGGGGCGAGGTGTTGCTGGGTGAGGCGCGCCTCAAGGAGCTGCCGCGCCGAACGATCGCGCAAACCCTGGCGGTGGTCGAACAGCAGGCCGATACCGACGACGCGATCAGCGTGCTGGACGCTGTTTCATTGGGCCGCACGCCCTGGCTGTCAGCGTTGCGCCCGTGGTCGCGGGAGGACGCGCAGATCGTCCGGCAGGCGCTGGTGGACGTCGACGCGGCGCACTTGAAAACCCGCACCTGGCGCGGCCTCTCCGGGGGTGAGCGCCAGCGCGTGCACATCGCCCGGGCGCTCGCCCAGCGACCGCAAATCCTGCTGCTGGATGAGCCCACCAATCACCTCGACATTCAGCATCAGCTGTCTATCTTGCAGGTGGTGCAAGCGCTGCCGGTGACGACGGTGATTGCCCTGCACGACCTCAACCAGGCCCTCACCTGCGATCGCCTCGTCGTGTTGGAACGGGGTCGGCTGGTAGCGCTGGGCGAGCCGCTGGAGGTGCTCACTCCCAAGCGCCTGCAGGACACCTTCGGCGTGCAGGCGCATTACCTGGTCGACCCGTTCGATGGCGCGCAGATCCTGCGGTTTCGCGGTTGAACTGCAGCCATCAGGTTCCACTTTTGACCTTGGTCCAGACCCGGGTGCGGATGCGCTCGGTCTTCAGTGGCAGCGGTTGTCCGGGGAACAACGTGGCCAGGGTCGCGGCCGACGGATAGGCGCCAGGGTTGTTGCGCAGCACCTCATCGACCAGCGGCGTCGCGCTCTTGTTGGCGTTGGGGTAGCCCAGGTAGTTCGAGCTTTTGGCAATCACCTCGGGACGCAGCATGTAGTTGATGAAACGCATACCCTGGGGCAAGTGAGGCGCATCCTTGAGCAGCACCAGGTTCTCCACCCACACCGACGAACCCTCTTTGGGAATGCGATAGACCAACTGGCGCCCGTTGCCCGCCTTTGCCACCGCCACCTGGGCGTCATGCACCCCGCCAGACCAGGCGACCACCGCGCAGATATTGCCGTTGGCCAGGTCGGTGATGAACTTTGAAGAGTCGAAGTAGGTGATGTACGGGCGGATCTTCAGCAACAGCGCCTCGGCCTTGCGATAGTCTTCCGGGTTCTGGCTGTCAGGCGGCAAGCCCAGGTAGTGCAAGGCGATGGGGATGATCTCGCCCGGGGAGTCGAGCATCGCCACGCCGCACTGGGCCAGCTTGGCGATGTTTTCTTCCTTGAAGATCAGGTCCCAGGAATCCACCGGGGCGTCCGCGCCCAGCACTTTTTTGATCTGTTCCACGTCATAGCCGATGCCGGTGGTGCCCCACAGGTACGGGATCGCGTACCGATTGCCCGGGTCGTTGATCGCCACCTTGGCGAGGATTTCGGGGTCCAGATTGGCGCGGTTGCTCAACTGGCTGGTGTCCAGCTCCTGCAGCACCCCGGCCTTGATCAGATTGGGCAATACGTCCGCCGTGACCACCACCACGTCGTAGCCGGTCCGCCCGACCATCAGCTTGCTCTGCATGACTTCGGAGCTGTCAAAGGTATCGAGCACCATGGAGATGCCGCTGTCCTTCTGGAATTCCTTGGGCGCGTCGGGAGCGATGAAGTCGTACCAGTTGTAGAGATTCACGCTCGGGGCATCGGCCCAGCTCGTACCCAGGTTCGAACCGCAGAGCAGAACCAGGCCAACGTGCAGCAATCGCTTGAAATTCATGAGGTGCTCCTGGCTGATCTGTCCTCGAAAAAACACATCAGCAGCTGTCATTGTTTTTATCGTTGAGCTTCGAATCCGCTGTCTAGGGGATCAACCATTCGCGACGACCGTCCGGGTGTTCGAGCAGCTCGCCTGGCAGGCCAAAACGCTTTTCCGTGTGGTAGTCGTACAGCGCGCGGGCCGCAGCAATTCGCGCCATGTCCAGCTCCACCACCTGGCGGCATTCCTGCGCGCCGGCTTCCAGCAGGCGCTGGCCGAAGGGGTCGACCACGGTGCTGCCACCGGCATAGGTTTCGCCATCGCCCTCACCCACCCGGTTGACCATGACCGCAAACACCTGGTTTTCCTGAGCCCTGGCTGCCACCGCAGTGTGATGCACCGGACCGTACGGATGCATGTTGCCGTCGCTGATCAGGATCAGCTGCGCGCCCAGTTCAGCCAGGGCCCGGGCGCTTTCCGGGAACTCGATGTCGTAGCAGATCAGCAGCCCCACGCGCACGCCGCGCCATTGCACCGTGGCGTAGCGGTCACCCGGCAGCACCAGGCCCGGCTCTGACACCCACAGGTGCGTCTTGCGATACCGCAACGCGATGCCTTGCGGGGTGATGAACAACAGGGTGTTGTAGAACTGCTCGCCATCGCGCTCGATCAGCCCCACGACCACCGCGATATCCTGCTCGCGGGCAGCCTGGCAGACCGCCTGGACGCTCGGCCCGGTCAGCGGCTCGGCCAGTGCGGCAATGTTGTCGCGATCGAGAAAGCCGGTGATCTGCGACTCGGGAAAGATCACGATATCGCTGTCGGGCGCACAGGCGGCAATCGCGTCCAGGGTGCGCTGCAGGTTGTGGGCGACATCGCCATCGCGACCCGCCAGCTGTATGAGTTCAAGCTTCATTGTCAGACCTTTGAGGTGAAGTACGTCCCGGCCAGGAAACGGATGACTTTTGCCTGAGGCCAGGCAAGTATGCGGATCGGCAAAAAAATTCCTATCACGCTGAGTGAGTAACCCCAGGGGGTAGACGATGGGCTTGACCCTTGTGCGGACAACTCTGGTCCAATGTAGGAGTGAGCCTGCTCGCGATTGCGGTGGGTCAGCTGACACAAATATTGGATGTGCCGGCCTCATCGCGAGCAGGCTCACTCCTACAGGGAATGTGCGATGGGCGCGGGAGTGGGATGTTTCCGAGACTGGTGTAGGAATTGTTTAGGCTAGCGTTGCTGGGTGACCGGGAAATTTCGGGTCTTGGCCAGCCGCTGGGTAGTTGGTTTAGAGTATTGGCGAGTAGTGTTTACTGGGTGTTAGCGGATAAATGGTCGATTTGATCTGTCGTGAATCTGGAAGCCAGTAACGGCTTGTTTAATTGCCCTGCAGATTACTTCCTGAAAGCTACAGTGCATTGCGCCGTTGCCTACAAGTACGCCAGAATCCGCCGGCTTGTGCGGCCTGGGGTCGGTCGGTAACTTCAGTCGGGTCACTGATTCGCAGTGATCGGGTTTAGTCGCCCGGATAGTTCCCTACGGTTGCACCCCTGTCATCCAGTCAGGTATCTGCCTGCACTTGATGGTGGCTGTGCGCATGGCGTCTTCGGGCGCGCCGGGTTTGGGTACTTTACCGGTCGACTAACTTGCGCATAGCCGCCTCCCTTTCGTTTAGTCGCGAGATGGTAGCGGCCCACTAAGGGAAGTGCCCATGTTCAAAGTTACGCCAAATCCGCCAATCGCTGATCCGGCAGCACCATCCGAAGATCGCGATTTCGTTAATCCCCCTGATGCCAACGATCGCGTACCTACTACGGCCGACATAAAAGCCACGCCACACAAACTCTGCACCCTCTTCACCGTCAACCCCGACCTCGATACCGAAACCCTGCTGGCCTATGCATGCGAGTCGCTGGCGTCGGCCAATGTCATGGCCACTGATCTGGTGGATCACTTGGAGGGCCAATCGCGTAATGCGCTGTTGGGGATTGCGCAGGTCATCATGCTGGGGGAGTTGGTCGTGAATCGGGTGTTGGATCGGGTTGAGGCTGCGGATTAAAAATCAAAAGATCGCAGCCTGCGGCAGCTCCTACAGGGCTGCGATCTTTTGGTCTTGAACCACCTACGAATACAACCCCACCATCCACTTAACTCGCACCAACGCCACCTCAAGCGTTTCGATATCCACCGACCCCAACGCCAACCGAATCGCATGGGGCACATGCACCGATGTAGCAAACGGCTCCGCCGTCGATACAGCGATATTCTCCTCCATCAACGCCTTGGTGATCTGGTCCGCCCGGGCATCTTCGGCCAACGGCAGCCACAGAAAATACGATGACGGATGGCTCACGCAGCGCAACCCATCCAAAGCGCGCAGCGCGACAATCTGTCTGGCCTGCGCGTCCGCCCGCTTCTCGGCTTCCAGCTGCATCACCGTGCCATCGTCCAGCCATGCGCAGGCGATCGCGGTCATTACGCCCGGGGTGTTCCAGGTGGTAGACCTGATCGCTCGCTCAATGGCCGCCACCCTGTCGAGGGGCGCCGCGACGAAACCCACACGCAGCCCGGTGGCGATGCTCTTGGATAAACCGGACACGTACACAGTCCGCTCCGGCGCCAAGGTGAACAGCGGTGGCGGCGGGTTTTCGGCGAGGAACGCGTAGGCCGCGTCCTCGATAATCAGCAGTCCATGCTTGCGCGCAACCCCCACCAACTGCTCACGCTGCCCGGCAGGCATCACCCAGCCTAGCGGATTGTGCAGCGTCGGCATGCTGTACACCGCCCTCACCCGCCGGCTGCGGCAGAGCTTTTCCAGTGCCTCAAGATCCGGCCCATCTGCACCGCAGGGGATTGGCGCGATTTCCAGGTGCAACGCTTCGGCCAGCACCTTGAAGCCCGAATAGGTCAAGGCGTCTGCGGCGATCACGTCACCCGGCTTGAGCAAAGCCATCATCGTCACCGCGAGGCCATGCTGGGCACCGCTGACCATCAGCACCTGATCCGCGTCGACGTTCAACCCGCGCTCGCCCAAATGACGCGCCACCGAAGCACGCTCGTGCAGGCGCCCCGCATGCGGCTGGTAACGCAGCAGTGCCTCCAGATCCCCCCCAGCGGCCAACTGGCGCAACGCACTGCGCAGCATCTCGCCCTGCCCCGGCAACGACGGATAGTTGAAGTTGAGATCGATCATGCCGGCCGCGACGTCCTGCTGATCGATGCCCAGATTCGGTGGCAGCGATGTTTCCCTGACAAAGGTGCCGCGCCCGGTCTCGCCACTGACCAGACCCATGGCTTCGAGCTCGCCGTAGACCCGGCTCGCGGTCACCAATGCCAAGCCTTCGCTCGTCGCCAGTTGGCGGTGAGTCGGCAAGCGAGTGCCCGGCAGCAGGCGACCGGCACGGATATCGGCGGCGAAGGTATCGACCAGAGATTTGTAACGCGAGCGCGGCATGCGAGATGTATCCATGACAATTTTTTGATTGTTCTTGATTCTCGACCCTAGGATGCAATTCTGCAAATGTGAGTGTGACGAAATGGAACGTGCATCGAACCTGCAAAACCCCGGCCTGGAAAAGACCTCCAGCGGCTGGCTCAACGGTTTCATCGGCGTGTTGATCTTCAGCGGCTCACTGCCTGCCACCCGGCTGGCGGTGTTGCAGTTCGATCCTGTGTTCCTGACGGTGGCCCGCGCCAGCATCGCCGGAGTCCTGGCGCTGTGCATGCTGTGGCTGTTCCGGGAACAGCGCCCTGCCCGGCAGCAACTGCTGCCCCTGGCAATCGTTGCGCTGGGCGTGGTTTTGGGATTCCCGTTACTGACGGCGCTGGCATTGCAGTACGTGACGTCCGCCCACTCGATTGTTTTCGTCGGCCTGCTGCCGCTGGCCACGGCGGTGTTCGGCGTGTTGCGCGGCGGTGAACGCCCGCGCCCGGTTTTCTGGTTGTTCTCGATTCTGGGCAGCTCGCTGGTGGTCGGCTTCGCCCTGGCCCAAGACGTGAGCGCCTCGCCCATCGGCGATTTGCTGATGTTGGCGGCGATCCTCGCCTGTGGCCTTGGGTATGCCGAAGGCGCAAAACTGTCCAGGACACTCGGTGGCTGGCAAGTGATCTGCTGGGCACTGGTGCTGTCGTTGCCGGTGATGGCGCCGCTGGCCTGGTGGCTGGCGCCGCCGACCTTCTCGGGCATCACGCCCTCGGCGTGGGTGTGCCTGGGCTACGTGTCGATCTTCAGCATGCTGGTGGGCTTCGTGTTCTGGTATCGCGGGCTGGCTCAGGGCGGCATCGCAGCGGTCGGCCAGTTGCAGTTGCTGCAGCCGTTTTTCGGCCTGGCGTTGGCGGCCACGCTGCTGCATGAGCAAGTCAGCCTGGCCATGCTCGCGGTAACCGTCGCGGTGATCCTGTGTGTGGCCGGGGCGAAAAAGTTTTCCCGGTAACCGGTGCCAGCCTCGGCGGCGCGTCTAAGCTCAAGACTTCCGCCCTCCCTGGAATTTCCCCCTATGCTCCGCATTCTGTTGACCGCTGTTACGTTGTCGGCGCTGAGCCTCACGGCCCAGGCGCAGGTGCCTGCCTTTCCTGCCGGTTTCCAGACCCGGGACATTGCCGTCGAGGGCGTCAAGATGCACGTGCGCGTCGGCGGCAAGGGGCCGGCGGTGGTGCTGCTGCATGGCTTCGGCGATACCGGTGACATGTGGGCGCCGCTAGCCACGGACCTCGCCAAGGATCACACCGTGGTCGTGCCGGACCTGCGCGGCATGGGCCTGTCCTCGATTCCGGAGGGCGGTTACGACAAAAAGACCCAGGCTGCAGACATTCGTGGGGTGCTGGCGGCGCTGGACATCGATCACTCGGTGGTCATCGGCCACGACATCGGCACCATGGTCGCCTTTGCCTACGCCACGCGCTATCCGGAACGGACCGATAAACTGGTGGTGATGGACGCACCGGTGCCCGGCATTCCACCCTGGAACGACATCGTGCGCTCGCCAATGCTGTGGCATTTCGACTTCGGCGGGCCGGATGCGGAACGCCTGGTGGCCGGACGCGAACGTATTTACCTGGACCGGTTCTGGAACGAATTTGCCGGCGATCCGAGCAAAGTGGATGAAGAAACCCGCCAGCATTACGCCAAGCTCTACGCCCGCCCTGGCGCGATGCACGCGGCCTTCGCACAATTTCGCGCGATTCGCCAGGATGCCGTTGACAACGAGGCGTCGATGGCGAAAAAACTGACGATGCCGGTGTTGGCCATTGGCGGGGAAAAGTCCTTCGGCAACAATGAGGCGATCGTGATGCGCAATGCCGCAGAACACGTCACCGAGGCGGTAATTCCTGGCGCTGGGCACTGGTTGATGGAAGAAGCGCCGGGGCCCACGACTAAGGTGATTCGTGATTTCATAGCACCCTGATTGCCAATAACTGAGGAAAAATCGTGGTCACTTGTTATTTAAAATACGTGCTTGATCCCTATCAGCTGAAAGCTTTTGAGTACTACGCGAAGTTGTGGATTCCGCTGGTGGAAAAATTCGGCGGCCAGCATCACGGCTATTTCCTGCCTTCCGAGGGCGCGAACAATATCGCCATGGCGATGTTCACCTTCCCGAGCCTGGCGGAGTACGAGCGTTATCGCCAGGACTCGATGCAAGACCCCGAGTGCATCGCTGCTTTCAAGTACGCCGAGGAAACCAAGTGCATCCTCAGCTATGAGCGGAGTTTTTTCCGGCCGGTGTTTGGCTAAAACTTCGCGCCGTAGCCCGGGCAGGATCAGACGTTCCTAAAGCCCGGGCGACACCATCCCAGCCCCCACTGCCAAATCGATGATGTCACTTGCAGGGACGTTGATCCATGTCACTGCATCGATCTCGCCGGCCGCAGCCAGCCACTTCCCGACCATCTGATGACCCAGGGAATAGCCCAGCCATCTTGGGTGAATTCCCGTTCCGAAAAACCACGCGCTGTGGTCGTAGTGCGTGGCCTCGAGGGCTTGGCGATCGGCCGGAGTGCGCAGCAGCTCGGCACAGTTCACCGCCCTCTCCCAGGGTTCCGCTTCGCTCCCCAGTAAATGCTGCACGAACTGCCCGGCCAAGCCCTCGCTGACCAAAGCCTCGCCAAGCGTCCAACCGTAACCAGGACCGGCCATGCGCAGGCAGTGATGAACCTCATGGATGATCTGCCGGTGCAGCGTGCCGTTGCGCAGGCTCCCTAGAAAATTCGGGTTGGCCGGATCGAGGGTCATCGAGAACATGCTGCTACGGTACGCGCGCCCGAGAATACCCATTTCCGCAATGGTTTCGCCGGGCAGTACCTGGAGCAGAATATCCAGACGCGGCGGCTCCAACAGACGCGAAAGGGTCTGATAAGCGGCAGCGAATTCGCCGGTCAGCTCGGCACGAAACTCGGCCAGATCGCCCGAGGCTTCCAGCCAATGCAGTGTCCACGAGTCCATTCATCTATCCCTCAGGTCATTGTGGAGGCTAAGCTCAGCCAGCCAAGCGGCCAATCATATCCAGCGGAAGCCACTCTGACCATGCGCCTGAGAACTGCAATCTTCGCCCTTGTTAATCTTGCCTTGGTGACCACGGCCAGCGCTGAGTCCCGGCCCGCGCACATGGTGTATTTGCGCACTGTCGATCCCAGCATCGAGCAGGACATCCGCTACGCCAGCGCCCACAATTTCACCGGGCACGCGCTGGATGGCTATGCCGCTGCCGAGTGTCTTCTGTCCCTGGAAACCGCCCAGGCCCTGGCCCGAGTGCAGACAAGCCTGCGCGCCGAGGGTTACGGTTTGAAGGTCTTCGACTGCTATCGCCCCAGCCGCGCGGTAGCCGACATGGGCCGCTTCGCGACGCAGCCGGGCGACCCGCGAAAGGCCGAGTTTTATCCGCAGGTGGACAAGCAGGACTTCTGGCGCCTGGGTTATGTGGCGCGGGTTTCCGGGCATTCCAAAGGCTCAACCGTTGACTTGACGTTGATCGGCCCGGGCGCACTGCCCGCTGCCAAATGGACGCCGGCGGCCACGCCGGTCGACTGCACGGCGCCCGTTGAACAGCGTTGGCACGACGGCGCGGTCGATATGGGCACCGGATTCGACTGCTTCGACGCGCGCGCACACACTGCCAGCACCGCGATCAATGCGACGGCACAAGCCAACCGCCAGCGGCTCACCAGCGCCATGGAAAAGGCAGGTTTTTCCGGCTACTCGAAAGAGTGGTGGCACTTCACCTACGCTGGCGCTGGGGCGAAAAGGGAGGTCATGGATTTTCCTGTCACCCCGCTGAGTACCCGCGAACTGATCGACGCCAGCCGGCAGTTGGTCGTGGTCACGGCCAAAAACTGGGATGACATCCAGGGCTATGCCCAGCGTTATGAACGCGAAGGCGGCAGCTGGCGCAAATCCGGCGAAGCCTTTGCGGTGGTGCTCGGCAAACGTGGTTTAGCCTGGGGCAAGGGTCCGTTCGAACCGGGCGCTGGCCCGGTCAAACGCGAAGGCGACGGCAAGGCTCCGGCCGGTGTATTCACCTTGGGAACGGCGTTCGGGTTCGATCCGACCGCGCCGACAAAATTGCCGTATCTGGCGCTGACACCGTCTACCGAATGCGTGGATGACGGTCAGTCAATTCGCTATAACGAACTGGTCGACGGCGCTGCCGTTGCCAGGGACTGGAACAGCTCCGAGCGCATGCGCAGCGAGGATGTGCTGTATCGCAAGGGTATCTTCATCGATCACAACACCCCGGCGACTGCTGGCGCAGGCTCATGCATTTTCTTCCACATCTGGCGCGGCCCCACTTCCCCGACAGCAGGCTGCACGGCCATGGACACGGCGGACATTTCCCGCCTGTTCAGCTGGCTGGAGCCTGCTCAGGCGCCACTGCTGGTGCAGATGCCCGAGGCGCAATACGAAGAGCTTCGCCCATCCTGGGGCCTGCCGGAACGCTGATGTTCAGCGCTGCTGCAGATCGAGGCAATAGGTGTAGTAACCCGTGTCTCGCACATAGCCCAACGACTCATACAGCCGCTGCGCGCCGAGGTTGTCGGTGGCGGTTTCCAGCACCATGGCTTTGCCGCCCGACAACACGACAAAAGAGCGCGCGGTGTTCATCAGCAACGTCCCCACGCCGCGACCGCGGGCATTGGGTGTGGTGAACAGGTCGCCGAGCAGCCAGGTGCGATGCGCGTCGATGGAAGAAAAGGTCGGGAACAGCTGGACGAATCCCAGCGCCTCGCCTGAGTCGTCCTGGGCGAGGAAAATCACCGATTCGTCCCGGGCGATGCGCTCGGCGATGAAGTCGCGCGATTGCGCCGGATTGGAGGGTTGGCGGTAGAACACGCGATAGGCGTCGAACAACGGAGCGATGAGGTCGAGGTGGCTGGCGTCGGCGCGCAGGGCCTGGAGGGACATGGTGAGTTGTCTCCTTGTGCGTGGATTCAGTATTGTTGGTAGGCAAGGATAGTAGATCAAAAGATCGCAGCCTCGTTTCTCTCGGCAGCTCCTACGGCTTGGCAAATTTCCTACGGCCCTCCTCCTGAAATGGACCTCAAATGAAAACCGACTGGCAACAAATCCGCGACATGATGAACACCGTCATCGACAGCTGTGAACAGCTCGAAGCCGCAGGTTTGCGCGAGGAGCATCGTGCCGCGACCGTGCACATCAACGGCGTCGATTGTACGGTCCAGGAATTCCTGATCAGCGCCTGGACCTTGCCGGAAAATATCCGCTACCAGATCATTCGCGAACGCCACGAAACCAGGGATGACCTGCCCTACGTACCCGAGGCGGCGCGGATTCTGGTGGCCATGGCGCAAGCATGCGCGGAGCTTGTGGGGGCCCGTGAAAGTGCTCCGGCCAAGACTGCCATTGCAGGGATGAATCATTGGTACAAGGCTTACGCGGTGCCCCATATGACGGCAGCCATTGAGCGTGCCACGAAGCCATCGGATGCTTAGTGTCGACGTCCGACATTCCTGCGCTCGATGGACCTGCAACGGGCGCGAATATCGGGCATAGTTTGCGGGCAACTTCCACAAACGGCGTGACTACCAAGCCATAGATCGTTCGGTATTGGCCCTGCCCCGGATCGCCGATACCAAACCGCAACGACTCCGGCTTCGAAGTGGTGACGTAGAGCGTGCCGAACACCCAGTCCCACAGCGACAGGTTTACCCCAAAGTTTTTGTTGAAGTGGCGCGGAGCATCGCTGTGATGAATCTGGTGCTGGGCCGGGCTGTTCAACACATGCTCGATCGCCGGCCCGAACGACAGCCACACGTGGCTGTGACGCAGGTTCGCCGCCAGCGCGTTGAGGATGAACACCAGGTAGGTCACGCCGAACAGGGTGTAGCGGCTGATCTGGCCGCCGCAGGCGTACCAGAACACCCCGGCAAAGGCGCCGACGACCAGGCTTATAGAGAGTTTCTCCAGCACTTTTTCCAGGAAATGCACGCGGCTGGCCGTCGCGGGTACCAGCACTTGCGCCGAATGGTGAACCTTGTGGAAAGCCCAGAGCCAGCGCGTATGAAAGGCGCGGTGAGCCCAGTAATGCGTGAAATCGCGCAATAGGAACACGCCCAGTCCGTAGAGCAGCGACAGTGCGAGGTGTTGCTGCAGTTGCGCGCGGGCGCCCCACAGGTTGGTGAAGAAGCCGACGTAGTCCGCCGAGCGCAGGATGTGCGGATCGACCAGGCCGATGATGGGCAGCACCAGCACCACCTTGAGGATGGCTCGCACGAAGTAGTAGCGATAATCGAGTAAGGCCGAGGGGTGAAAATGCACCCGGTTGCCACCGATGAAGTGCCAGAACGATGGTGCGTCAGTCAAGCAGCGCCGCTGGCGATAACGGAACATGCCGAAGGCGACGGAGTAGGACACGCACAGAAACACCAGGCCGAAGCGACCATTGAGATCGAAGATGCCAAGGAACTGATGAACAACGGGATCGATCACCCACGTCATCAAGTATCCGGAGAGAATCGCGACCACATCCACGACAGGTTCACCTCTGTCAAAGAACAACGTGGAGGAAGGGGCCAGGCAGCAAGTTCAGCCGCAGATCCGACGCCCGCCTCAGGGTTTGATTTTGTCGGCGGTAACGACGTCGATCCGGCCGACCGGGCCCGTCAGGTGGGCCAGGGTCTGGTTGTGTTCGGCGATGATGTCTTCGGCGGTGAGATTGCCGTTATCCACCGTGGAATGTGAATCGGCAGCGAGTACCACGTCGTAGCCCAGGGCGTGCGCCTGGCGGACAGTGGCATTTACGCAGTAATCGGTTTGCAGGCCGCAGATGATCAGGCGATCGACGTCGTGCTTGTCCAGCAACTTTTTCAGAGGGGTCTGGTAGAAGGAATCCCCGGTGGTCTTGCGTACTCGCAGGTCCTGGGGAGAGGTGTCGAGTCCCTTTGCCAGCTGCCAGCCTTCGCAGCCGTGTTGCAGCAGATCGCCCGGTTCTTCGTGCTGGATGAGAACCACCGGGATGCTCGCTTCCCGGGCCTTGCCGCTGAGGGAGTTGATGGTGGATATCACGCGCTGGATGTCGAAACATTCGTACTCGCCGGCGCACAAGGCTTGCTGTACGTCGATGATCAGCAGTGCGGTGGTCATGGGTTTCCTTCCTTGAATTGTCGGTGCTTTTACAAACAAAACGGGGGACAGAAGATAGATCTGTCCCCCTTTAAATACAACCCTCAATAACCGAGCGACAGCCCGGTATTACGCCGCGGATCGTTGGCCCCGTAGAAGCGGTTTTTACCCACCGGTTTGCCTTCCAGCGAAGGTGCGCCGACCAGGATCGCTGCCACGTGGTTGGCGTCTTGTGGCCCGGCGAATTTGTGGCCCATGCTTTCGAGCATCTTAACCGTGTCCGGACTGGTGGTGAAGGTCTCCAGATTGGTCTCTTCCGGCAACCACTGCTGGTGGAAACGCGGGGCATCGACCGCTTCCTGGATGTTCATCCCGTAGTCGATCACGTTGAGGATGGTCAGCAGGGTCGCAGTGATGATGCGACTGCCGCCGGGGGTGCCGACGACCATGACCACCTTGCCGTCCTTGGTGACGATGGTCGGGCTCATCGATGACAGCGGTGCCTTGCCGGGGGCGATGATGTTGGCCTCGCCCTGCACCAGGCCGTACATGTTCGGTACGCCGATTTTCGAGGTGAAGTCGTCCATTTCATCGTTGAGGATGACCCCGGTCTTGCTGGCCATGACGCCCGCGCCGAACCAGTCGTTGAGGGTGTAGGTCACCGAGACCGCGTTGCCCCATTTGTCGACGATGGAGTAATGGGTGGTGTTGCTGCCTTCATGGGGCGCAACGCCGGGCTTGATCTCCCGGGACACGCCGGCTTTTTTCGGATCGATGGCAGCGCGGATCTTGGTCGCGTAGTTCTTGTCCAGCAGGTGCTCGATCGGATTCTTCACGAAGTCCGGGTCGCCCAGATAGCTGTTGCGATCCACATAGGCGTGGCGCATGGCTTCGATCTGGTAGTGCATGCCCTCGGCCGAGCGGTAGCCCAGGTCCTTCATCGGGTAGCCGTCGAGGATGTTCATGATCTCGCAGATCACCACGCCGCCGGAGCTTGGCGGTGGTGCCGAGACCACGTGGTAACCGCGGTAGTCGCACTCCACCGGGGCCAGTTCGCGGGTCTTGTATTTGTCCAGGTCGGCCTGGGTGATGATGCCCTTGTTGGCCTGGCTGGAGGTGACGATGGCGTCGGCAACCCAACCTTTATAGAAGCCGTCAGCGCCCTTTTCGGAAATTTCCCGCAGGGTCCTGCCGAGGTCTTTCTGCACCAGTTTCTGGCCGACCTGCATCGGCTCGCCGTTGCTCAGGAAGATTGAACCCGAATCCTTGATGTCCTTCTTGAAGACGTCGGTGGCGTACTCCAGCATGTCAACGTCACCCGGCTCCAGGACAAAACCGTCTTCAGCAAGTTTGATCGCCGGGGCGATCACTTCCTTGCGCGGCTTGGTGCCGTATTTCGACAGGGCCAGTTCCATCCCCGACACGGTGCCCGGCACGCCGACCGCCAGATGGCCACGGGTGCTCAGGTCCGGAACGACATTGCCCTCTTTATCGAGGTACATGTCGGCGGTAGCCGCCAGCGGGGCTTTTTCGCGGAAGTCGAGGAAGGTCTTGCGCCCGTCTGCCAGCTGAATGGTCATGAAACCACCGCCGCCCAGGTTGCCCGCTGCGGGATACACCACCGCCAGCGCATAACCCACCGCGACTGCGGCGTCGACCGCGTTGCCGCCGTTCTTGAGCACATCGACGCCGACGTGGCTGGCCAGGTGCTGGGCGGTGACGACCATGCCGTTTTCGGCCGCGACCGGGGCGACGGAGGCTGCGTAAGCAGTGAGGCAGCTGAGCGCCAGGGAGGTCGCTATCAGCGATTTGGCAAAGGGTTCGAACTTCATGATTCGGTCTCTTTTTGTTTTGAGGTTCTGTGTAAACAGAGGGAGCGCTGCGAGAGCAGTAGGAAGTATGGTCGCGATTGCGTATTGCGCCTCCCTGGGGGTGGTGAATGGCGGGAATTCGCTTTCGATGGTTGTATCGGGGGATTGGCGAGCTGGGGAAAATGACCGGGTTTACCGGGGGGCTTGAGGCGAAGGCGTTGTTGTTGCGGTGAGGGGTTTCTGAGCTGATACATCACCCTGTAGGAGCTGCCGAAGGCTGCGATCTTTTGATCTTCGGCGGTCTATATGCGCGCTAGAGATCAAGATCAAAAGATCGCAGCCTTCGGCAGCTCCTACGGGGGTGCGGGCGACTATTTCAGGACGCTTGCTTCAACTGTTCGTCGAACTCCTTCAGATACTGCCCCGCCAACGTTTCCTTCTGCTTCTCGCTGAGCAATTTGCCGGCGCTCTGGAAGAATTTCTGCTCTTCTTCCTTCAAGTGATGATGAACCTTCTCGGACAATTTCTTCGCAGTGGCCAGCCAGGCCGGGCTGGACATCTCGGTTTCGTCCAGGGTCTCCATCATCTCGTCCATCTCGTGATGCTCGGAAATCGCGTGGCGGCTGAGGTCGACGCCGTTGTCGAACTCCATCAGCGGGATGTAGAAATGCCGCTCTTCAGCGGTTTCGTGAGCCTGCAGTTCGGCCTTCAGGCGCTTGTAGGCCTCGACCCGCTCCGGGGTATCGCCACTGGTCTGGATCAGCGCATCGGCGTAGGTACGTTGACGTTCGTGGCTTTCGCGCAAGGCTTCAAAAATATTCATGGTAGGTCCTCATCGGCTGCGTTCTCGAATGACGCTGTAAAGCCTAGACATTTGCGCTTGTGCGACAGTTCCCACGGAGAGCTGGATCAACCCAACCCTGCCGCGTTACGCTGCCCGACCTATTCATGGCCATAAGGATTTAGCTGATGACGCTACGCATCGAATCAACGCAAAACCCCACCGAAGATGAACACCAGGCGATTCTACTGCCGCTGCGCGCCTATAACGCCTCGAAAACCGGAATCACCAAACCGGAGCCGATTGCCCTGCTGGTGCGGGACGAAAACCAGCAGATTCTCGGCGGTTTGTATGGCCGGGTGTTTTACCAGTGGTTGTATATCGAGCTGCTGTCGGTGCCGGAGAGCGCCCGCGGGCAGGGCCTGGGCTCACGGCTGATGCAGATGGCGGAAGAGCACGCGCGGGAAAAGGAATGCGTGGGGATCTGGCTCGACACCTTTGAGTTCCAGGCGCCGGGGTTCTACCAGAAGATGGGTTATAGCGAGTTCGGGCAGATTGCGGATTACCCGCCGGGGCATAAACGTTTCTTCTTTCAGAAGCGCCTGATCAATACCGTCTGACCCGCCAGCCCCCTGTAGGAGTGAGCCTGCTCGCGATGCGTAGTGTCAGTCGACACTGATGTCGAATGATCTACCGTCATCGCGAGCAGGCTCGCTCCTACAGGGGTGGAGACGTGACTCCCTTGGTCAGAGACAAGTCGCCAACGCCGCCAACCGGCGCTTGGCCACGAAGTCATCCTGCTGGGCGTAGTAACTCAGCAACGTCCCCGACGCATCCGTGGTCACGTCAACGAACGACTCCGCCGCGCGGGTGTAGACCGTCGACCCGCCCTTCTCGCCCGGCTGCAGATAAGCGCCGGCATCTGCGCCGAACACTGCCTCGTCCTGCCAGGAAAACTGCACGCACTGGGCGACGACTTTTTCCGGTTTGTCCGACTTCAGGGTCTTGTACGGGGTTTTGGTGCGAGCATCGTTCATCACCGAGCCCGCGCAGCCCGCCAGCAAAGTGGCGGCCAGGGCCAGCAGCAGAATTCGCATTGCGTTCACTCATCAGGAAAAAGCCGACTGTATCACCCGGGCACGGCGTATCGTTCTGCTTTACTTCATTTATACCGCGACACCGCGTGACGATTCGCGCACCCTGTCGCGCCATTAACATCGCATTGCCCGATTTGCGGGCGCAATTTCTGGAAAGGTCATGACACCCAACGCCGAATTCTACAAACCCACCGCCGAATACGCCGACAAGCTGATCAGCCAGATCGGCCAGACGCCGTCCTGGATCGCCAAGCGCATCGGCGTTACCGACAAGCGCATTCGCTACATTCTCGACGGCGAACGCACCGTCAAGGGCGAGACCACGCCGATCCAGATGACCTACTGCGAGCAATTTGCCCTCGAATGCCTGGCGGCAGCTGCCAAGGCCAGCAAGAAGCAGACTTCGTAACCTCTTCCCAAGGAGCGACCATGGCGGCAACCGAACAGCAACACGAACGGGCACTGGAAAAATTTCTCGACCAGCGCCCGGAACTGCGAGTCGAGCTCGACCACCTCAACCCATTGCTGGCCCAGGCCAAGGGCGAGACTGCCGCGCACTACCGCGAGGAACGCCTGCACGAAGCCTTTGAAGCCGAAGCCGAACGCCTGAAATTGTTCGCCTGGGAGCTGACCCTGCAACTGACCGCCGCCAGTGAAGCGGACTATCAGGCGCAGCGCCTGGAAGTGCACCGCGAGGTGGCGGAAATGGCGGGCATGGACTGGCTGGAGTATTGCGAGTTATATGGGTTGGGCAAATAACCCTCCCTTAAGGATGCCACCGCCGATGCTGCCTTCGCCCTCTACCAGTCGCGCCAGTGCCGGCCACCTGCACGCTCGCAAATGGCGCGGGCGCATCGGCCTGTCACTGGTTGCCAGCCTCTCGGTGCTCGCTGGCATGACCGACGCCATTGGCTTTATGGCCAGCGGCGATTTTGTCTCGTTCATGAGTGGCAACACTACCCGCCTTGCCGTGGCGATCAGCGATGGCGACCTGGGCCTGACCTTGCGCCTGCTGATCCTGGTTGCCACCTTCGTCGTCGGCAATGCCCTGGGCATTGTCGTCAGCCGTCTCGGCGGCCGCCGGGCCATGCCTCTATTGCTATGCATCGCCACGCTCCTCTGCGGCGCTGCGGCCTGGCCCTATGACGAACAGCTGCCGGCGTTGCTGGCGGCGATCATTGCCATGGGCATGCTCAATGCCGCCGTTGAAGAAGTGAATGGTTTGCCGGTTGGGCTCACTTATGTCACCGGGGCCCTGTCGCGTTTTGGCCGTGGTTTGGGTCGCTGGATCCTGGGAGAGCGGCGCACCGGCTGGCGGGTGCAATTGATTCCGTGGACCGGGATGTTTGTCGGTGCGGTGCTGGGGGCTGTGCTGGAGCACTACCTTGGGCTCAGGGCACTGTATGTGAGCGGGTTGTTGGCGGGGGTGATCGGGGTGGTGGCGATGAAGATTCCGCGGCGTTGGCAGTTGGGGTATATGCCGCGTTGATCTTGTATTGAATGTACGGGCCTCATCGCGAGCAGGCTCACTCCTACAGGGAATGGGGCGAAGCTGCATTCTTCAGCATCACGCGATTCCCGGTAGGAGTGAGCCTGCTCGCGATGGGGCCCGCATTGGCAACATCGATTTAGCCACCCCACCGATAAAGCTTTATCATGCTCGCAGTTTCGCTGATCGAGTCCGTCATGAAGTTCGCCATCGCGCTGTTCTCCGCCGCCCATGCGCCCTCCTCGCGCCGTGCCTTGCTGTTTGCCCAGGCCGCGTTGGCCGGTGGGCATGAGATTGTCCGGCTGTTTTTCTATCAGGACGGCGTTTATAACGCGTCGGGTAGCGTGGTCACGCCGCAGGATGAACTCGACCTGCCCCGGCAATGGCGCGAATTCGTGACCGCGCATCAGCTCGACGGCGTAGTGTGCATCGCTGCCGCCCTGCGCCGGGGAGTGCTGAACGAGGAAGAAGCCAACCGTTACCAGCGCTCGGCTGTCGCGGTCACTGCGCCGTGGGAACTGTCCGGGCTCGGGCAATTGCACGATGGGGTGCAGGACGCCGATCGCCTGATCTGTTTTGGGGGCGCTTGAGATGGCCAGATCCCTGTTGATCATCAGCCGCCAGTCGCCCTGGTCCGGGCCGGGCGCACGCGAGGCGCTGGACATCGTCCTGGCTGGCGGTGCGTTCGATCTGCCCATTGGCCTGTTGTTTCTCGACGATGGCGTGTTGCAACTCGCCCCCAGTCAGGACGCCAAGGCCCTGCAACAGAAAGACCTGAGTGCCAATCTGCAGGCCCTGCCGATGTTTGGCGTTGAAGACCTGTTCGTCTGTGCCGACAGCGCCGCCGTTCGCGGCCTGGGCGGTTTTGCGCTGGAAGAAGCGCAGGCGCTGAGCGCCGCCGAAATCACCGCACTCATTGACCGTTACGACCAGGTGATCACCCTCTGATGTCGACTCTGCATGTGTTGTCTCATTCCCCGTTTGGCGACGATCGCCTGACCAGTTGCCTGCGCATCATCGGCGTCAACGATGGTTTGCTGCTGTCTGGCGATGCTGTGTACGCCCTGCAATCCGGCACCGCACCTTGCAGCGCATTGAGCGCCCGAAGCCTGAAGCTGTTCGTGCTGGCTGAAGACGCCCAGGCCCGAGCGCTGGCCATCCCGGACTGGGCCAGCAGCATCGACTACCCGGCCTTCGTCGAACTGTCGATCCACTACGACAAGGTCAACAGCTGGTTATGAATGCCCTGACAGTCGGCGCCCGCGCCATTGCCCTGGACAAGGACGGCTTTCTGGTCGAGCTCAGCGACTGGTCCGCCGAAGTGGCCAGCGCCCTCGCCGCCGCCGAAGACATCGAACTGAGTCCGGAGCACTGGGAAATCCTCGAACTGCTGCGCAGCTTCTATGCCGAATTTCAGCTGTCCCCGGCCACCCGGCCGCTGATCAAGTACACCGCACTGAAGCTCGGCCCGGACAAAGGCAACAGCCTGCACCTGAACCGACTGTTCAAAGGCACCCCTGCCAAACTCGCCGCAAAACTGGCGGGCCTGCCCAAACCGACGAATTGTTTATGACCGACTACCCAGCGCTGACCCTCGAAACGCCCGCCGAACACCCGTTCGCCCAGTTCGTACGGATTCTTGGCAAAGGCAAGCGCGGCGCCCGCGACCTGACCCGCGAGGAAGCCCGCGATGCCATGGGCATGGTGCTCGACGACCAGGTCGAGGACACCCAGCTCGGCGCGTTTCTGATGCTGCTGCGCCACAAGGAAGAAAGCGCCGAGGAAATGGCCGGCTTTACCGAAGCCTTGCGCCAGCGCTTGCAGGCACCGCAGTTGAATGTGGACCTGGACTGGCCGACCTACGCCGGCAAAAAGCGCCACTTGCCTTGGTACCTGCTGGCGGCCAAGTGCCTGGCGCAGAACGGCGTGCGAATTTTCATGCATGGCGGCGGCGCGCACACGGCCGGGCGGCTGTACAGCGAGCAATTGCTGGCCGAGTTGAACATTCCTTTGTGCCGCGACTGGCAGCAAGTCGGTGCTGCGCTGGATAACGGCGGCCTGGCCTTCATGCCGCTGGTGGATTGGGCGCCGCAACTGCAGCGCATGATCGACCTGCGCAATACCCTGGGCCTGCGTTCGCCGATCCACTCCCTGGCGCGTATTCTCAATCCGCTGGGCGCACGCTGTGGCCTGCAGAGCATCTTCCATCCTGGTTACCAGGCGGTACACCGCGATGCCAGCGGCCTGCTCGGCGACACCGCGATCGTGGTCAAGGGCGATGGCGGCGAAATCGAGATCAACCCGGATGCCGACAGCCACCTGTATGGCACCACTGCCGGCGTGAGCTGGGATGAGGAATGGCCGCAGATGTCTAGCCAACGGCACGTCAAACCGGCCGCGCTTGACCCTGAACATTTGAAGGCGGTGTGGCGCGGCGAAGTGGTCGACAGTTATCCGCAAATGGCCCTGATCGCGACTATGGCCTTGGCCCTGCGCGGCCTCGGGCAACCCCGCGAACAGGCTATGGAAACGGCCCAACAGTATTGGGACGCCCGGAACAGATCGATTTAACCGATCATAACTGCCCAACCTTTGCGCTTTTTGTTCGAACCTATCGGAATAGACTCCTCTCCAACGCTTATTGGTTGAGGAGTCTTGAACATGGGTTTGTTAGTCGAAGGTCGCTGGCATGACCAGTGGTATGAAAGCAGCAAGGACGGCGCGTTCCAGCGTGAACAGGCGCAACGCCGCAACTGGGTGACCGCCGACGGTCAGCCTGGCCCGAGCGGCGTCGGTGGTTTTGCCGCCGAAGCCGGGCGCTATCATCTTTACGTGTCCCTGGCCTGTCCGTGGGCCCATCGCACGCTGATCCTGCGCAAACTCAAGGGTCTCGAAAGCCTGATCGATGTGTCGGTGGTCAGTTGGCTGATGCTGGAAAACGGCTGGACCTTTGACCAGAAACTCGGCTCCACCGGCGACAAGCTCGATCATTTCGAATTCATGCACCAGCGCTACACCGCCGATACCGCCAACTACACCGGCAGGGTCACAGTTCCGGTGCTTTGGGACAAACAGCAGCAACGCATCGTCAGCAATGAGTCGGCGGAGATTATCCGCATGTTCAACAGCGCCTTCGACGACCTGACCGGCAATGATCTGGACTTCTACCCGGCAGCGCTGCGCAGTGAGATCGATGCGCTGAACGAGCGTATTTATCCGGCAGTGAACAATGGTGTGTATCGCGCAGGTTTTGCCACTTCGCAATCCGCCTACGAAGAAGCGTTCGATAAAGTGTTTGCGGAACTGGATCGGCTGGAATCGCTACTGGGTGCTAACCGTTATCTGGTCGGTGAATATCTGACTGAAGCGGATATTCGATTGTTCACCACGTTGATTCGTTTTGATGCGGTTTATCACGGGCACTTCAAGTGCAACCTGCGGCGGATTGCCGATTACCCGAATCTGTCGAACTGGCTGCGCGAGGTGTATCAGTGGCCGGGGATTGCCGGGACGGTGGATTTTGAGCACATCAAGAATCACTACTATGGCAGTCACAAGACTATCAATCCGACGGGGGTTGTGCCGAAGGGGCCGGAGCAGGATTTTGCTGCCGGGCATGATCGGGAGCGGTTGGGTGGGAAAGGGGTTTGGCACAGAGTTTGAGATTCATGTGGATTTTGAGGGCCCCTTCGCGGGCAAGCCCGCTCCCACAGGGTTTTGTGTGATGCCGTAGATTGCAGCTTCATCACAAATTCTGTGGGAGCGGGCTTGCCCGCGAAGGAGGCGACTCGGTCTATCTAGACCTGCGCCTGAGCCCCCTCAAACCACGCCAGCTTCTCGCGCAGCTGCACCACTTCCCCAACAATCACCAATGTCGGCGCATGCACTTCATGCTCCGCCACCAGCTGTGGAAGATCGGCCAGGGTGCCGGTAAAAACCCGCTGATTGACCGTGGTGCCCTGCTGGATCAGTGCCGCCGGGGTATCCGCTGCGCGGCCATGCTTGATCAGCTGCTCACAGATGATCGGCAAGCCTACCAGGCCCATGTAGAACACCAGGGTTTGAGCTGGCGCGACCAGGTCGGCCCACGGCAGGTCGGTGGAACCGTCCTTGAGGTGCCCGGTGACAAAGCGCACTGACTGCGCGTAGTCACGATGGGTCAGAGGGATCCCGGCATAAGCCGCGCAACCGCTGGCGGCCGTGATGCCCGGGACGACCTGGAACGGGATGCCATGAGCGGCCAGCTCCTCGATCTCTTCCCCGCCGCGACCGAAGATGAACGGATCACCGCCCTTCAACCGCACCACCCGCTTGCCTTGTTTGGCCAAATCCACCAGTTGCTGGTTGATCTGATGCTGGGGCACTGCGTGATCGGACCGGCGCTTGCCCACGTAGACCCGCTCCGCGTCGCGACGACACAAATCGAGAATGGCCGGCGCCACCAGGCGGTCGTACAACACCACGTCGGCTTGCTGCATCAGACGCAGTGCGCGGAAGGTCAGCAGGTCCGGATCACCGGGGCCTGCACCCACCAGATACACTTCACCAGTAGCCAGCGTGGCTTCGCCAGCGATTTTCGCTTGCAGCAGGCGCTCGGCTTCGGCGCCCTGCCCGGCCAGCTGCCGATCGGCGATCGGGCCCTGGAATACGTCCTCCCAGAAAGCCCGACGCTGCTGTACATCCGGGAACAGCCCTTTGACCTGACTGCGAAAACGCGCCGCCAGGCCGGCCAGCTGCCCATAGGTAGAGGGAATCCAGGTTTCCAGTTTGGCCCGCATCAGCCGCGCCAGCACCGGCGCGTCGCCGCCGCTGGAGACCGCGATGATCAGCGGCGAACGGTCGACTATCGCCGGAAAGATCACGCTGCACAGCGCAGGCGCGTCCACCACGTTGACCGGCACGCAACGCCGATGGGCATCGGCGGAGACTTGAGCGTTCAGCGGCTCGTCGTCGGTGGCAGCGATGATCAGCCCGCAACCGTCCAGATCTTTCTCGGCATAACCACGCAGTACGCACTCGCCGCCGCTGCCGGCTACCAGTTCGCGCAGTTGCGGTTCGATTTCAGGTGCAACCACGCGCAGTAGGGCACCGGCTTCGGCCAGCAGGCGGGATTTGCGCAAGGCAATTTCCCCCCCACCGACGACCAACACACGACTGCCGCGAAGGTTGTGAAACAGCGGCAGATAGTCCATTTAGCCGATGACCTCGAGGCCACCCATGTACGGCTTCAGCACTTCAGGCACGCGGATCGAACCATCGGCCTGCTGGTAGTTTTCCAGCACGGCAACCAGGGTACGACCAACGGCCAGGCCAGAACCGTTCAGCGTGTGAACCAGCTCGGGCTTGCCGGTTTCCGGGTTGCGGAAACGCGCTTGCATGCGCCGGGCCTGGAAGTCGCCGCAGTTGGAGCACGACGAAATCTCGCGGTACTTGTCCTGGCTCGGAATCCACACTTCCAGGTCGTAAGTCTTGACCGCGCTGAAGCCCATGTCGCCGGTGCACAGCGCCAGGGTGCGATAAGGCAGTTCCAGCAGTTGCAGGACTTTCTCCGCGTTGGCGGTCAGGCCTTCCAGCGCTTCCATGGAAGTCGATGGCTCGACGATCTGGACCATCTCGACCTTGTCGAACTGGTGCTGGCGGATCATCCCGCGGGTGTCACGACCCGAGGCGCCGGCTTCACTGCGGAAGCACGGGGTATGAGCAACGAACTTGATCGGCAGTAATTTCGAGTCGACGATTTCGCCGGCGACGATGTTGGTCAGCGACACTTCGGCAGTCGGGATCAGGTACAGGTCGGCTTCGCCTTCGCGGGCGATCTTGAACAGGTCTTCCTCGAATTTCGGCAGCTGGCCGGTGCCCTGCAGCGCTGGCGCCTGGACCAGATAAGGCGTGTAGGCCTCTTCGTAGCCATGCTCGCTGGTGTGCAGGTTGATCATGAACTGCGCCAGGGCGCGGTGCATGCGGGCGATCGGACCGCGCAGCAGGGCGAAACGCGCGCCGGACAGTTTGGCGGCGGTCTCGAAATCCAGCCAGCCGAACTTTTCGCCCAGGGCGACGTGGTCCTGAACCGGGAAATCGAACGCGGTCGGGGTGCCCCAGCGGCGCACTTCGACGTTGTCATCTTCATCCTTGCCGACCGGCACGGACTCGTGTGGCAGGTTGGGGATGCCGAGCAGGATCGAGTCCAGTTCGGTCTGGATGGTGTCCAGCTCGACTTTGCCGGCGCCCAGCTCGTTGGCCATGCGCTCGACGTCCGCCATCAGCGGCGCGATGTCTTCGCCGCGCTGCTTGGCCTGACCGATGGACTTGGAGCGCGCATTACGTTCAGCCTGCAGTGCTTCGGTGCGGGTCTGGACGGTCTTGCGCTGTTCTTCCAGCGCTTCGATGCGCGCAACATCCAGCGTATAGCCACGGGATGCCAGGCGGTCCGCTACGTCCTGAAGGTTGCTACGTAACAGTTTGGAATCGAGCATGTCGGTCTCTCGTTATCAAAGTTTGGTCAGGGACAGGCCGGCCCAGGTGGCGAGCAGCCCGCCGAATACGCTGATGGCCGCATAGCCCAAGGCTAGCAGCACTTGCCCGCTTTCCAGCAGGCGCACCGTATCCAGTGAAAAAGATGAAAAAGTCGTCAGCCCCCCGAGGAAGCCAACCATCAACCCGGCACGCACCTCAATGGGCACTTCCGGGCGTATCAGAAACAGGCCGTACAACACGCCAATCAGCAGACAGCCCACGATATTAACGGCCAGCGTAGCGGTATAAAAGTGCCGCGGCCAATTTGCGTTGACCCAATTGCCAGTGGCGAACCGCAACAGGGTGCCGGCAATGCCGCCGAGCGAGACACCGATAACCAGTGCAATCACTATTTTCTCCGCTGCCGGGGGCTCAGACGGTCAAGTTGGGCCAGGTGGTTGAGCTTCTCGCCGATCTTCAACTCCAGGCCACGGGGCACCGGTTGGTAGAACGGCTGCGGTTCGAGTTCGTCGGGAAAATAGTCCTCGCCGGCGGCGTAGGCGTCCGGTTCATCGTGGGCGTAACGGTATTCATCACCGTAGCCCAGTTGCTTCATCAGCTTGGTCGGTGCGTTGCGCAGGTGCAGTGGCACTTCCAGGGAGCCATGTTCGGTGGCACTGCGCAGCGCCGCCTTGAAGCCCATGTACACCGCATTGCTTTTCGGTGCACAGGCTAGATAGGTGATGGCCTGGGCCACGGCCAGCTCACCTTCCGGACTGCCCAGGCGCTCCTGCACTTCCCACGCCGCCAGGCACAGGCTCAGGGCGCGCGGGTCGGCGTTGCCGATGTCTTCGCTGGCCATGCGCACCACGCGCCGGGCCAGGTACAGCGGATCGCAACCGCCATCGATCATGCGCGCGAACCAGTACAACGCGCCGTCGGGATTGGAGCCGCGTACGGATTTATGCAGCGCGGAGATCTGGTCGTAGAACGCTTCGCCGCCCTTGTCGAAACGCCGACGGGTATCGCCGAGCAGGCTTTGCAGCAGATCGGTGCCGATCTCACTGTTGTCTTCGGCGAGGTCCGAGGCGTTTTCCAGCAAGTTGAGCAGGCGCCGGCCATCGCCATCCGCTGCGGACAGCAGCATCTGGAAGCCTTCGTCGCTGAGGGTCAGTTGCCGTTTGCCCAGGCCGCGCTCTTCGGTAAGGGCACGCTGCACCAGTTTGCGCAGGGCCGCTTCGTCGAGGCTTTTAAGCACGTAGACCCGGGCCCGGGACAGCAAGGCATTGTTGAGCTCGAACGAGGGGTTTTCGGTGGTCGCGCCGATGAAGATCAGCGTGCCGTCTTCGACGTAAGGCAGGAACGCGTCCTGCTGCGATTTGTTGAAGCGGTGCACTTCATCGACGAACAGGATGGTGCGCTTGCCGTACTGCCCGGCCTGCTGCTTGGCGATTTCCACCGCCTGGCGGATTTCCTTGACCCCGGCAAGTACCGCCGAGACCGTTTCGAAGTGCGCGTCCGAGACTTCCGCCAGCAGCCGCGCGAGGGTGGTCTTGCCAACACCCGGCGGTCCCCAGAAAATCATCGAGTGCAGCGCACCCTGCTCCAGCGCCTCGCGCAAAGGCTTGCCGCGAGCGAGCAGGTGCTCCTGACCGACGTACTCATCCAGGTTGGCCGCGCGCAAACGAGCGGCCAGGGGTTGAGCTATCGGGGCGCTGCTGAACAGGTCCATCACTACCTCTGAAACCTCACTACTTGAGCGCTGCAGGCCCCTGTAGGAGTGAGCCTGCTCGCGATGACGGCATTACATTCAACATCAGTGTTGGCTGACCGGACGCTATCGCGAGCAGGCTCACTCCTACAGGTTTTGCGGCGGCGTTTATTCCTGGATCACGTCGGCACCCTTTGGGATGTCGAACTTGAATTTCGACGCCGGGATCGGCTCGTTCGCCTTTACGCCGGTGAACAGGATATTGGTGCGCTGGCCGACGCTGTCGATCAGCTGCATGTCATTGACCAGGCCATTGCGGAACGACAGGCGCAGGCTGTCGAACAGGGTGTCCTTGGTTTTCGGCTTCAAGGTGAAGTCGATCACGCCGCCGGCTTCCTTGGCGCTGATATCGAAACTCTGGCTGATCTTGGACACATCACCGGACAGCAACAGCGCCGGAGTCTGGGTCAGGCGCTGATCGAGGTTCTTGATGGTGACCTGTTCCAGGTCCGGGTCCCACAGCGAGACTTTCTTGCCATCGGACACCATCAGCTGCTCTTGCGGCGCATCGGTGTGCCAGTAGAACAGGCCAGGACGCTGCAGTGACATCTGCCCGGCAGTTTCCTGCAACTGGGTGCCGCCGCCATCCAGGGTCAGCTGGGAGAAACGTGCGCTCAGGGTCTGGGATTTTTCCAGGAGTTGGGTCAGGCGCGCCACGTCCTTGTCATCGGCGTGGGCCGAGAGCGTGGTCAAAACCAGTACCGGCAGCAACAGCATGCGGATAAGACGCATGGGAGTCCTCTTGATATTCGTGGGAGTGCGGGCGACGCCTGATGGCGGCGCCCTTTCAAAGCAAATCAGTCGCGAACCGGGCCTGGTGCCAGGACTTCACGGGAACCGTTGGTGTTCATGGACGTCACGACCCCGGCCATTTCCATGGCTTCGATCATGCGTGCGGCGCGGTTGTAGCCGATCTTCAGCTTGCGCTGGACCGCAGAGATGGAGGCACGACGGCTTTCCAGCACGAACTGCACCGCTTCGTCGTACAGCGCATCGGTCTCAGCATCGTCATCACCGCCGCCACCGCCGCCATTTTCAAAACCGCTGCCCGCCTCTTCGACGCCGGCAAGGATATCGTCGTTGTATTCCGGCGCGCCGCGCAGTTTCCAGGCTTCAACCACCCGGTGCACTTCGTCATCGGATACGAACGCACCGTGGACCCGGATCGGCAGGCTGGTGCCCGGCGGCATGTACAGCATGTCACCGTGACCCAGCAGTTGCTCGGCGCCGCCCTGGTCGATGATGGTCCGCGAGTCGATCTTGCTCGATACCTGGAACGCCATGCGCGTCGGAATGTTGGCCTTGATCAGACCGGTGATCACGTCAACCGACGGACGCTGGGTCGCGAGAATCAGGTGGATACCGGCCGCTCGGGCTTTCTGGGCGATACGGGCAATCAGTTCTTCAACCTTCTTGCCAACGATCATCATCATGTCGGCAAATTCGTCGACCACCACGACGATGGTCGGCAGCTTGGTCAGCAGCGGCGCTTCGTCATGGATGCTTTCGCGCTTGTACAGCGGGTCGGTCAGCGGCTCGCCAGCGTCCTGGGCTTCCTTGACCTTGGCGTTGAAGCCGGACAGGTTACGTACGCCCATCTTCGCCATCAGTTTGTAGCGACGCTCCATCTCCGCCACGCTCCAGCGCAGCGCGTTGGCCGCGTCCTTCATGTCGGTAACGACCGGGCACAGCAGGTGCGGAATGCCTTCGTAGATCGACAATTCGAGCATCTTCGGGTCGATCATGATCAGCTTGGCGTCTTCCGGGCCGGACTTGAACAGGATCGACAGGATCATCGCGTTCACGCCCACGGACTTACCGGAACCGGTGGTACCGGCCACCAGCAGGTGCGGCATCTTCGCCAGGTCGGTGATGACCGGCTTGCCGCCGATGTCGTGGCCCAGGGCCAGGGTCACCGGCGATTTGAAGTTGTCGTATTCCGGGGTCGAAAGTACTTCGGAGAAGCGCACGATCTGGCGGTCCTCGTTCGGAATCTCAATGCCCACCGTGGTCTTGCCCGGGATCACTTCGACGACGCGCACGCTGGTCACTGCCAGGGAGCGCGCCAGGTCCTTGGCGAGGTTGGAAATGCGACTGACCTTGACGCCAGGCGCTGGCTGAATTTCGTAACGGGTAATCACCGGGCCGGGGTGAATCGAGTCCACCGACACTTCAACCCCGAACTCCTTGAGCTTGATTTCCAGCAAGTGGCCAACCGCAGCCAGGGACTCGGGCGAATAATTGAGTTGTTTCTTTTCCGCAGGGTCGAGGATCGAAATCGGCGGCAAGGTGCCTTCCACGGCGCTGTCGACGAACAACGGCGCCTGTTTCTCTTTTTCCACGCGTTTGCTCGGCGCTGCCGGCTTCGGCGGCGCAGGGGCAATCACCGGCGGCACCTGCTTCTCGCGCTCCGACATGTGCTTGCTCAGGGCCTGCTCGCGTTCGATCAGGCGTTCCTTGACCTTGGCCTGCTCACGTTTGTCGGTGACGGTCGGTGCCACCACGTCATGCACGCGGTCATCGACTTCACGCAATTGCGCGACCAGTTGCTTGCGCTCTACCCGAGCCGCCCACCAGCGATTGGCGGCGCCCTGGAACAGCTCGAACAGGTCGAGGGTGATCTTGCCGGTGACGTCCATCACCTTGAACCACGACAGGTCGGTGAACACCGTCAGGCCGAACAGGAACAGTGCGATCAGCAGCAAGGTGCTGCCCTGGATGTTCAGTGCATTGCGCGCCAGGTCGCCGAGGCTTTCGCCCAGCGCACCACCCGCGCCCGCCGGCAGTCCGGTGGCGGCATGAAAATGGATATGCGCCAGGGCTGCGCCCGACAGTACCAGGAACACCAGGCCGATCAGGCGCCAGGAGAACAGCCAGCCGCTCCATTCCCACGGCTGGTGGCGCTGACGGAAGATCTGGTAGGCCTTGACCGCGAGCAGCAGCGGGAAGATGTAGGCGAAGTAACCCAACACCATGAACAGGATATCAGCGCTGTAGGAACCGGCAGGACCGCCGAAATTCTGCACATCGTCGATCTTGCTGTTGTGGCTCCAGCCCGGATCGTCCTTGCCGTAGGTCAGCAAGGCCATCATCAGGAACAGGCACAAGGCACCGATGGCGATCAATGCACCTTCCTTGAGTCGGTAGTGCAATTGTTGCCGCCAGAGCGGAACGACGACTGTTTTAGGTGCTGCGGTGGATTTCTTCAAAACGCTACTTTTCCTGCGCCTATGGCGCGTCCATCTGTTGAATGACTATAAAACTGCCCAATCCGGGCAGGCAAAAAAAGTTCGCAGGCGCAACCGGGACTACTTTTTAACACTGTACCGAGCGTCTTATAAACACGGCGCACACTCAATATTATGTAACAGCCCCGCATTGTACGGGTTTGTTCGGCCGATGCCATGCTGGCAACTTCAGATTCCAGCATAGTCAACGGCGTGCGACCTGCGGTCCAATTTGAGCATGCATTGTCTTTACTGACAAAGGGTTATGACGGATTCATGTACGACCACATTCACATCGCCAAGTTGCAATGCCTCCGGCGCCATCACGGTGGTTGCAGGGTGATGCAGGATCGGGAAAACTCCGGGGACATTTGCAGCGTTTGACGGCAAACTTGATCGCGGGCCCACCGGCCCGCTACCGCCCTCCCCTTCTGCAAGCCCGGATGCCATGCTGACTTGGTTACAACGCAACTCACTGACCTTCCCGCCGCTGGAACGAGCGATGCGCGACCCCAATGGCCTGTTGGCTGCGGGCGGCGACCTGTCGGCCGATCGCCTGATCCAGGCGTATCGCCACGGCTGCTTCCCGTGGTTTTCCGAAGGCCAGCCGATCCTCTGGTGGTCGCCGGATCCACGCACGGTGCTGTTTCCCGACGAATTGCATGTCTCGCGCAGCCTGGGCAAATTGCTCCGCCAACAGCGCTACCAGGTGACTTTCGACCAGGATTTCGCCGCAGTCATCCAGGCATGCGCCGCCCCGCGGGATTACGCTGACGGCACCTGGATCACCGCCGCGATGCAGGATGCCTACCTCGAACTGCACAAGCGTGGTTTCGCCCACTCGGTGGAAGTGTGGGACCAGGGCGAGTTGGTCGGCGGCTTGTATGGCCTGGCCATGGGGCAGCTGTTTTTTGGTGAGTCAATGTTCAGCCGCGCCGACAATGCCTCCAAGTTTGGCTTCGCCTCCCTGGTGCGCCATCTGCAAGACTCGGGGTTTGTGCTGATCGACTGCCAGATGCCGACCGATCATCTGCACAGTCTCGGTGCCCGGGCGATTCCCCGCCGTGAATTCGCCCGCTACCTGGCCCAGCACCTGGACCAGCCCGGCCGCGCCAGCTGGGTTTGCTGAGCGCCTTTCGCGCGCTTGGCTTACACTTATTTAAAGTTTATCCCCGAGGGTTGATCATGACCGAGTTGGCG
This sequence comes from Pseudomonas sp. LB3P31, assembly GCF_054897945.1. Lineage (NCBI taxonomy): Bacteria > Pseudomonadati > Pseudomonadota > Gammaproteobacteria > Pseudomonadales > Pseudomonadaceae > Pseudomonas > Pseudomonas sp. LB3P31. The sequence continues at coordinate 5,601,293 of NZ_CM142710.1, read as the reverse complement.
CGCTTGAAGTTCTATGCCACTCAGCCCCACTCTTGCAGTTATCTGCCCGAGGAGCAGGCCACAACCCTGTTTCTTGACCCTAGCCAGCCCATGGATGTGCATGTCTACGCAGACCTGTCCGAAATGGGTTTTCGTCGCAGTGGTGATCACCTTTACCGGCCGCATTGCCAGAATTGCAATGCCTGTGTACCGGCGCGCATTCCCGTGGCGCAGTTCGCGCCCAATCGCCAGCAGAAACGCATTTTCAAGCGCAACCTCGACCTTCAGGTACGCCCGGCCAAGCCGCAATTCAGCGAAGAGTATTTCGACCTCTACCAGCGCTACATCGAACAGCGCCATGCCGATGGCGACATGTACCCGCCCAGCCGCGATCAGTTTTCTACCTTCCTGGTGCGCGACTTGCCGTTTTCGCGTTTCTACGAATTTCGCTGCAACGGCCGCCTGCTGGCAGTGGCCGTGACGGACTTGCTGCCCAATGGACTGTCGGCGGTCTACACCTTCTACGAACCGTGCGAAGAGCGCCGCAGCCTGGGGCGCTATGCCATCCTCTGGCAGATTGCCGAGGCCCGGCGCCTGGGACTGGACGCGGTGTACCTGGGCTACTGGATCAAAAACTGCAAAAAGATGAGTTACAAGACGCAATATCGGCCCATCGAACTGCTGATTAACCAGCGCTGGGTTCTTCTAAGTTAGAGCAAACCTTAAACCCCTTGGCGTAAACACCATTTTTCGGGCACAATGCACGCCGCTTTTGCCTGGCGCAGTTGCACCGGGCCATTCATTGGACACCGAGGGCTTTACTGCATGTCGAAAGAAGACAGCTTCGAAATGGAAGGCACTGTCGTCGACACCCTGCCCAACACCATGTTTCGTGTGGAGTTGGAAAATGGGCACGTCGTAACCGCGCATATTTCCGGCAAGATGCGCAAGAACTACATCCGTATTCTTACCGGTGACAAAGTGCGCGTCGAGCTGACGCCCTATGACTTGAGCAAAGGGCGCATCACTTACCGCGCTCGCTAATCAGGTCAATACAAGACGCCCGGCTTATGCCGGGCGTTTTTGTTTGCAGGATTTGGAGCCCTCCCCCTGAAATTGGCTGATGTACTCGGCCAATGTGGGAGCGGGCTTGCTCGCGAAAGCGGCGGGCCGGCTTGCATTGATGTTGAATGTGCCGGCCTCTTCGCGAGCAAGCCCGCTCCCACAGGGTTATGTGGTGACTGGTAGAAATCTGGCAGACAGCAAAAAGGCGCCTCTCGGCGCCTTTTGCTTTGTTGCGGTTAACGTCAGGCCATTTCTGCCGTGGTTTCGAAGTCGAAGGTCAGCTCGCCGTCCTTGAGGTCGATGTGCACCACGCCACCATGGTCGGCCAGTTCGCCGAACAGGATCTCTTCCGCCAGCGGACGCTTGATCTTGTCCTGGATCAAACGCGCCATTGGCCGAGCGCCCATCGCCGAATCGTAACCACTCGACGCCAGCCAGGTACGGGCCGCATCGGTCACTTCCAGCTGCACGCGCTTGTCTTCCAGCTGCGCCTGAAGCTCGGTGAGGAACTTGTCCACCACGCTTTTGATGACCTCATGGCTGAGGCGACCAAACTGGATAATGGTGTCCAGACGGTTGCGGAATTCCGGCGTGAAACTTTTCTTGATCACTTCCATCGCATCGGACGAGTGGTCCTGATGGGTGAAACCGATCGAAGCACGCGCTGCAGTCTCGGCACCGGCGTTGGTCGTCATGATGACGATCACGTTACGGAAATCCGCCTTGCGCCCGTTGTTATCGGTGAGCGTACCGTGGTCCATCACCTGCAGCAGCAGGTTGAAGACTTCCGGATGCGCCTTCTCGATTTCATCGAGCAGCAACACGCAATGCGGCTGCTTGGTGATGGCTTCGGTCAGCAGACCGCCCTGATCAAACCCGACATAACCTGGAGGCGCACCGATCAGACGCGATACGGTGTGGCGCTCCATGTACTCGGACATGTCGAAACGCACCAGCTCGATGCCCAGTGCCTTGGCCAACTGACGCGCCGCTTCGGTTTTACCGACACCGGTGGGCCCTGCGAACAGGAACGAACCGACTGGCTTGTCAGGCGACTTGAGGCCGGCACGGGACAGTTTGATCGCAGTCGACAACGAGTCGATCGCGGCATCCTGGCCAAATACCGTCAGCTTCAGGTCACGCTCAAGATTACGCAGCAACTCTCGGTCGGAGGTGTTGACGTGTTTTGGCGGAATCCGCGCGATCTTCGCGACGATGTCCTCGACCTGAGGCACCTCGATGCGTTTTACGCGCTTCTCGACCGGTTGCAGGCGCTGGTAGGCCCCCGCCTCGTCAATCACGTCGATGGCCTTGTCCGGCATGTGCCGGTCATTGATGTAGCGCGACGCCAGTTCGGCAGCCGCACGCAGGGCCTCATCGCTGTACTCGATGCTGTGGTGCGCTTCGAAACGCCCCTTCAAGCCGCGCAGGATGCCGATGGTGTCTTCCACCGAAGGCTCCGATACATCGACCTTCTGAAAACGCCGGGCCAAGGCACGGTCCTTCTCGAAGATCCCGCGGAATTCCTGGAAGGTGGTCGAGCCGATGCAGCGGATATCACCAGACGACAGCAGTGGTTTGAGCAGGTTCGAGGCATCCATGACGCCACCGGACGCGGCACCCGCACCGATGATGGTGTGGATTTCGTCGATGAACAGGATCGCCTGGGGACGTTTTTTCAGCTCGTTGAGCAGCGCCTTGAAGCGCTTCTCGAAATCGCCACGGTACTTGGTCCCGGCCAGTAATGCGCCAAGGTCCAGCGAATACACCACGCTGTTGGCCAGCAGGTCCGGCACCTGGTTGTCGACAATGCGCTTGGCCAGGCCTTCGGCAATCGCGGTTTTACCCACGCCCGCCTCGCCCACCAGCAGCGGATTGTTCTTGCGACGCCGCGCGAGGATCTGCGCAACACGCTCGACTTCCATCTCGCGACCTACCAACGGATCGATACGACCCTGGCGCGCCAGTTCGTTGAGGTTGCTGGCATAAGCATCCAGAGGATTGCCTGAAGAAGAAGACTCGCCGCCCTCGTCGTCCTGCATATCTTGCTCACCTTCAGAGTGATCGCCGTGCCCTGGCACCTTGGAGATGCCGTGGGCGATGTAGTTGACGACATCGATGCGCGCAACGCTCTGCTGTTTCAGCAGGAACACTGCCTGACTCTCTTGCTCACTGAAGATGGCGACCAGCACGTTGGCGCCGGTCACTTCGCGTTTGCCCGAGCTCTGTACGTGAAACACGGCACGCTGCAGGACGCGCTGGAAGCCCAGGGTTGGCTGGGTCTCACGATCCTCGTCATGCACGGGGATCAGTGGCGTGGTGGAGTCGATGAACTCCTGCAGGTCATGTTTGAGTTTGTCGAGGTTTGCGCCGCAGGCACGCAAAACGGTGGCGGCAGCCTCATTATCCAATAGGGCCAACAGGAGATGTTCGACGGTCATGAATTCATGACGCTTCGAACGAGCCTCCTTGAAGGCTAGATTGAGGGTGACTTCGAGCTCGCGGTTTAACATAGCTTCACCTCATACCCAAGTGGTCGGCGATTAACCGTCCTTCTCGATTTCACAGAGTAGCGGATGCTGGCTTTCCCTGGCGTACTGGTTGACCTGCATGGCCTTGGTCTCGGCGATGTCGCGGGTAAACACTCCACATACTGCCCGTCCTTCTGTATGGACGGCCAACATGACCTTGGTCGCCAGCTCCCGATTCAGGTTAAAAAACACCTCGAGCACTTCGACGACGAAATCCATCGGTGTGTAGTCATCATTGAACAAAACCACCTTGTACATCGGTGGCGCCTGTAATGCAGGCTTTGCCTCCTGAACAGCAATGCCTGCGGAATCGTCGTCGTGGGTCCCCGGACTGTCTTGCTGGAGAACCGGATGATCCTGATTGAATGTTAGTCGAATCTGGCTGATTGCATGCATGGAAAGAAAGGTTCGTCAGTTGTGCGAATACAGTGGTGGGGGCGGCTATGGACGATTTCAACTGCGACTGCCCGGTCACCTTGACTATCGGCAAAACGGTGTTACAACCAATAGAGCCCACAGTGGGTAAAAAAGGTCCGCGGAGTCAATCTTATTTATGGGATTCGACTGCGGATTAACTGGATGATACTCCAGTGATGGAGTCAGTTGCAGAGGGATATGGGTATGTCAGGTGTGAAGGTCAGCGGCAAGGTCAAGTGGTTCAACAACGCCAAGGGGTACGGCTTCATCAATGAAGACGGCAAGAGTGAGGATCTGTTCGCTCATTACTCGGCGATCCAGATGGACGGGTATAAAACCCTGAAGGCCGGCCAGCCCGTGGTGTTCGAGATCATCCAGGGGCCCAAGGGCTTGCACGCGGTGAATATCGGCGCACCTCAGGACACTGTGAAAGTCGTAGCACCCGACGAGCAGCAAACAGTTACTGCATAGTTTTTCGCGCCCACCCTCCAGTTATAAAAAAAACCGCCCCGCTCATCAAATGAACGGGGCGGTTTTTTTCGTTACCGGGTGCTTCTTACATGTGCGAGATCAGCGCATCGCCGAACGCGGACGAGGACAGCAGCTTGGCGCCTTCCATCAGGCGTTCGAAGTCATAGGTCACGGTCTTGGCGGAAATCGCGCCGTTGGTGCCCTTGATGATCAGGTCGGCGGCTTCGGTCCAGCCCATGTGGCGCAGCATCATCTCGGCGGAGAGGATCAGCGAGCCCGGGTTGACCTGGTCCTTGCCGGCGTATTTCGGCGCAGTACCGTGGGTCGCTTCGAACATGGCGATGGTGTCGGACAGGTTGGCACCTGGCGCGATACCGATACCGCCTACTTCGGCCGCGAGGGCGTCGGAGAGGTAGTCGCCGTTGAGGTTCAAGGTCGCGATCACGTCATATTCGGCCGGGCGCAGCAGAATCTGCTGGAGCATGGCGTCCGCGATGGCGTCCTTGACGATGACGTTCTTGCCGGTTTTCGGGTTCTTGAACTGCATCCACGGCCCGCCGTCCAGCAGGGTCGCGCCGAATTCTTCAGCCGCCACTTCGTAGGCCCATTCCTTGAAGGCACCTTCGGTGAACTTCATGATGTTGCCTTTGTGCACGATGGTCAGCGAGTCGCGATCGTTGTCGACCACATACTGCAGCGCCTTGCGCGCCAGGCGCTTGGTGCCCTGCAACGACACAGGCTTGACGCCGATACCGCAGTTTTCGTCGAAACGGATCTTGGTGACACCCATTTCTTCTTTAAGGAACTTGATGACCTTGGTCGCTTCCGGCGAGCCGGCTTTCCACTCGATACCGGCGTAGATGTCTTCGGAGTTCTCGCGGAAGATCGTCATGTCGACGTCGCCTGGCTTTTTCACCGGGCTGGGTACGCCTTCGAACCAGCGCACCGGGCGCAGGCACACATACAGGTCGAGTTGCTGGCGCAGGGCCACGTTCAACGAACGGATGCCGCCACCGACCGGGGTGGTCAGAGGGCCCTTGATGGAAACCACGTAATCCTTGACCGCGTCCAGGGTTTCCTGAGGTAGCCAGGTGTCCTGGTCGTAAACCTGAGTCGCTTTCTCCCCGGCGTAGACTTCCATCCAGGAAATTTTGCGATCGCCGCCGTAAGCCTTCTTAACAGCAGCATCGACAACCTTGATCATGACCGGGCTGATATCAACGCCGATACCATCACCTTCGATGAAGGGGATGATCGGGTTGTTAGGAACATTGAGAGAATGGTCCGCGTTGACGGTGATTTTGTCGCCGACTGCCGGAACCTGAATCTTCTTGTATCCCATGCTGAACTCCATTGTTTGGATTGAACATCTGGCTTGGTTCGAGCGTACCCCAGTTAATTCGGCGCGCAAACCCCATGTTCCACCCATCTGCCGCAAAGCCGTACGGCTGCGGTTCTACAAGCCTGAAAGCAAAGGGAAAAGCGCCAAACTCAAGCACGGTGCAAGACTCTACGCCGCGCACCGCCCTGCGACCTTTAGACCAATGGACGACACACCTTGTGTATGAACCATCGGCAGATTGCCAGCTACCTATGTATAATGCCGCCCGCTGACCACAGAGTCACGACGGCCCGACCTCTCCAGCGCGAGAGCTCCAGCCCGAAAAAGCAGGACCGTTACCGCAGTCCACCCGCTTGCCGCTCGACTGATGCACCCAACATCACCGCGCACAAATCTCGACATTCGGCTCATGGACGACTTTGAACGAACGCGCTTACCCGGCGCCCCTCGAGTTTCTGCGCACGCTTTAGCAAAGAAGAGAGAGTTAATCCGAATATGCCCACCCGCTCGAAGATCATCTATACCTTCACCGACGAAGCCCCAGCCCTCGCCACCTATTCACTGTTGCCTATCGTAGAGGCTTTCACCGCCTCCGCTGATATCGCCGTGGAAACCCGCGATATCTCTCTTGCAGGGCGCATCCTGGCCAGCTTCCCCGAGCAACTGGGTGACAAAGCCGTAGCCGACCACCTCGCCGAACTGGGCGACCTGGCCGTTACGCCTGAAGCCAACATCATCAAGCTGCCGAACATCAGTGCCTCGGTTCCGCAACTGCAAGCTGCGATCAAAGAGCTGCAAGCCCAGGGCTTCGCACTGCCGGACTACCCTGAAACCGTTAGCAGCGACGCCGACAAAGAAGTCAAATCGCGTTACGACAAGATCAAGGGCAGCGCCGTGAACCCGGTCCTGCGCGAAGGCAACTCCGATCGTCGTGCACCGCTGTCGGTCAAGAACTACGCCCGTAAGCACCCGCACAAAATGGGCGCCTGGGCTGCGGACTCCAAGTCCCACATCGCGCACATGAGTACCGGTGATTTCTACGGCAGCGAAAAAGCTGCCCTGATCGACGCAGCTGACGCCGTTAAAATCGAACTGATCGCTCAAGACGGCACCACCACCGTCCTGAAAGAAAAGACCACCGTGCAAGCCGGTGAGATCCTCGATTGCGCAGTCATGAGCAAGAACGCCCTGCGCAGCTTCATTGCTGCCGAGATCGAAGACGCAAAAGCCAAGGGCGTACTGCTGTCGGTTCACCTCAAAGCCACCATGATGAAGGTCTCCGACCCGATCATGTTCGGCCAGATCGTTGCCGAGTTCTATAAAGACGCACTGGCCAAGCACGCTGAAGTGCTGGCGCAGATCGGCTTCAACCTGAACAACGGCATCGGCGACCTGTATGCTCGCATCAAGGCCCTGCCGGCTGAACAGCAAGCGCAGATCGAAGCGGACATCCAGGCGGTCTACGCCGTTCGTCCGTCGCTGGCGATGGTCAACTCCGACAAAGGCATCACCAACCTGCACGTGCCGAGCGACGTCATCGTCGACGCCTCGATGCCGGCCATGATCCGTGACTCCGGCAAGATGTGGGGCACCGACGGCCAGCTGCACGACACCAAGGCAGTGATCCCGGACCGTTGCTACGCGACCATCTACCAGGCCGTGATCGAAGACTGCAAGGTCAACGGTGCATTTGATCCGACCACCATGGGCAGCGTGCCAAACGTTGGCCTGATGGCGAAAAAAGCCGAAGAGTACGGCTCCCACGACAAGACTTTCCAGATCAAGGCCAACGGCGTTGTTCGCGTCACCGACAGCAAAGGCAGCCTGCTGCTGGAGCAAGCGGTTGAAGCCGGCGACATCTTCCGCATGTGCCAGACCAAAGACGCGCCGATCCAGGACTGGGTCAAGCTGGCCGTCAACCGCGCTCGCGCTAGCAGCACTCCAGCGATTTTCTGGCTGGACCCGATGCGCGCCCACGATGGCGTAGTGATCGAGAAAGTTCAGGCTTACCTGAAGGATCACGACACTGCCGGCCTGGACATCCAGATCATGGCGCCAGTCGACGCGATGAAGTTCACCCTGGAGCGTACTCGCGCTGGCAAGGACACCATCTCGGTGACCGGCAACGTACTGCGCGACTACCTGACTGACCTGTTCCCGATCATGGAACTGGGCACCAGCGCCAAGATGCTGTCGATCGTCCCGCTGATGAATGGCGGCGGTCTGTTCGAAACCGGCGCTGGCGGTTCGGCTCCGAAGCACGTTCAACAGCTGCTGGAAGAAAACTTCCTGCGCTGGGATTCCCTGGGCGAGTTCCTGGCCCTGGCCGCTTCGCTTGAGCATTTGGGTGTGACGTACAACAACCCTAAAGCGCTGGTGCTGGCCAAGACCCTGGATCAGGCCACTGGCCAGTTCCTCGACAACAACAAGTCGCCATCGCGCAAAGTCGGCAACATCGACAACCGCGGCAGCCACTTCTACCTGGCGCTGTACTGGGCCCAGGCCCTGGCCGCCCAGACTGAAGACGCAGCACTGCAGGCGCAGTTCGGCCAGCTGGCCAAGACCCTGACCGAGAACGAGGCAACCATCGTTGCCGAGCTCAATGCCGTTCAGGGCAAGCCAGTGGACATCGGCGGTTACTACCACGCCAATGCCGAACTGATCAGCCAGGCCATGCGCCCAAGCAATACTTTCAACGCGGCGATTGCTGCGTTGGTTTAAGGTTGTAAGGAAGCAAAAAAGCCCCGGCCATGTGCCGGGGTTTCTTTTTCCAGCAAAGATCAAAAGATCGCAGCCTTCGGCAGCTCCTACACCGCCCCCCCTGTAGGAGCTGCCGAAGGCTGCGATCTTGGCGATTCTGAATACACTAGAGATCTTATCGAGGAAAACCCATGGACTGGAAACCCCACATCACCGTCGCCACCATCGTCGAAGACAACGGCCGGTTCCTGATGGTCGAAGAATCCAAAGGCGGACGAGCGGTGCTCAATCAGCCGGCCGGCCACCTCGACCCGGATGAAACCCTTACCGAAGCCGCCATCCGCGAGACCCTCGAAGAAACTGGCTGGGACGTCGAACCGACCGCCATCGTCGGCATTTACCTGTACACCGCCCCCAGCAACGGCGTGACTTACCAGCGCGTGTGTTTCATCGCCAAACCGCTGAAACACCACCCCGATTATCAGCTCGACGACGGCATCCTCGGCGCCAAGTGGCTGACACGAGACGAATTACTGGAGCAGCGGGAAAACTGGCGCAGTGAACTGATCATCCGCTGCATCGATGATTACCTGGCCGGCTTGCACTTCGATCTCCAATTGATCCGTCCTTCTCTTTAGCCTTGTGGCCTTGGGCCTGCTAGAATCGCGTCCTTTTTCAAGACACTCATTGAATCCCTATGCGTGATCCAGCCCCTTCTGACACTCAAAAGAAGCGCGTCATTGTCGGCATGTCCGGCGGCGTGGACTCTTCCGTTTCCGCCCTCCTGCTGATCGAGCAGGGTTACGAGGTGGAAGGCCTGTTCATGAAGAACTGGGAAGAAGACGATGGAACGGAATACTGCACCGCCATGGATGACCTGGCGGACGCCCAGGCCGTGTGCGACAAGATTGGCATAAAGCTGCACACCGCCAACTTCGCCGCCGAGTACTGGGACAACGTGTTCGAGCACTTCCTGGCCGAATACAAGGCCGGTCGCACGCCGAACCCGGACATCCTGTGCAACCGCGAGATCAAGTTCAAGGCGTTCCTCGATTACGCCATGATGCTCGGTGCCGACCTGATCGCCACCGGCCACTACGTGCGCCGCCGTGACATCGACGGGCGCACTGAACTGCTCAAGGGCCTGGACGCGAACAAGGACCAGAGCTACTTCCTGCACGCCGTCGGCGGCGAACAGATCGCCAAGACCCTGTTCCCGGTCGGCGAACTGGAAAAGCCCGAAGTGCGCGCGATTGCCGAAAAATACCAACTCGCCACAGCGAAGAAAAAGGATTCCACCGGGATCTGTTTCATCGGCGAACGCCGTTTCAGCGACTTCCTCAAGCAATACCTGCCGGCCCAACCCGGTGAGATCAAGACCACCGAAGGTGAAGTCATCGGCCGTCACCACGGCCTGATGTACCACACCATCGGCCAGCGCCAGGGCCTGGGCATTGGCGGTTTGAAAGACGCGAGCGATGAGCCGTGGTACGTGCTGCGCAAGGATCTGGACACCAACGAGCTGATCGTCGGCCAGGGCAACAACCATCCGTGGCTGTTCTCAGGCGCCCTACTCGCTTCGGAAATCTATTGGGTCAACCCGATCGATCTGAGCCAGCCACGTCGCCTGACCGCCAAAGTGCGTTACCGCCAGGGCGATCAGGGCTGCATCCTCGAGCAAACCGCGAGCGGCTATCGTGCCGTGTTCGACGACCCGCAACGCGCGGTGACGCCAGGGCAGTCGGTAGTGTTCTATGACGGTGAAATCTGCCTCGGCGGCGGCGTGATTGAAGTTGCCGAGCCGTGGAGCGGCCAGGCATGAACCCCACTCAGGAGCAACTGACGGCACTGGGCGGGGTATTTCTTGCCGCTGTGCTGGTCGACCGCATCGCCAAGAGCGGCCAGACCAGCGAAGCAGGCCTGACTTGCATGCTCGGCAGCCTGCTGGTACGCGACCCGAAAGACACCCTGGACGTGTACGGCGGCGATGACCTCAATCTGCGTGAAGGCTATCGCGCATTGATCGGCGCCCTTGAACGCGACCCGAGCACTTTGCAGCGCGAACCCCTGCGCTACGCTTTGGCGATGCTCGGACTGGAGCGTCAATTGGCCAAGCGCAACGACATGCTCGACGTGATCGGCAAGCGTTTGCCGCAGATCCAGTCGCAGGTCGAGCACTTCGGCCCGGCTCACGAAAACGTGATTGCCGCGTGCGGCGCGCTGTATCAGGACACCCTGAGCACCCTGCGCCAGCGAATTCAGGTGCACGGCGACATGCGCAACCTGCAACAACCGAGCAATGCCTCGAAGATTCGCGCGTTGCTGCTCGCCGGGATTCGTTCGGCGCGCCTGTGGCGTCAGCTCGGCGGCCATCGCTGGCAGTTGGTGATCAGCCGGCGCAAGCTGCTCAAAGAGCTATATCCGCTGATGCGCAGCGACTGAATCGCCTGCAGCAAACGCTTTGAAGTCTGTATCGCGTAATACGCCGGTCAGTTGGCAACGGACCGGCGGAATTTTTCATGTATGATACGCGCCCCATTTCGTTGCCCGACTGTCCGAGAACACCCCATGCAGCTTTCTTCGCTCACTGCGGTTTCCCCTGTTGACGGCCGCTACGCCGGCAAAACCCAGGCCCTGCGCCCAATTTTCAGCGAATACGGCCTGATCCGTGCTCGCGTCCTGGTTGAAGTGCGCTGGCTCCAGCGCCTGGCTGCTCACCCTGGCATCAGTGAAGTGCCGGCGTTCTCCGCCGAAGCCAACGCTGTGCTTAACACCCTGGCGGACAACTTCGCTCTGGAGCACGCCGAGCGTGTCAAAGAGATTGAGCGCACCACCAACCACGACGTCAAAGCCATTGAGTACCTGCTCAAAGAGCAAGCGGCGAAGTTGCCGGAACTGGCAGCTGTCAGCGAATTCATCCACTTTGCCTGCACCAGCGAGGACATCAACAACCTGTCCCACGCCCTGATGCTGCGCGAAGGCCGTGATGACGTAATGCTGCCACTGATGCGCCAGACTGCTGAAGCCATCCGCGAACTGGCGATCCGCTTCGCCGACGTGCCGATGCTGTCGCGCACCCACGGTCAGCCGGCTTCGCCGACCACCCTGGGCAAAGAATTGGCGAACGTGGTTTATCGTCTTGAGCGTCAGATCGCTCAAGTCGCTGCCGTGCCACTGCTGGGCAAAATCAACGGCGCTGTGGGCAACTACAACGCACACCTGTCGGCCTACCCGCAGATCGACTGGGAAGAAAACGCCCGCGCCTTCATCGAAGACGAGCTGGGCCTGGGTTTCAACCCGTACACCACGCAGATCGAACCGCACGACTACATTGCCGAACTGTTCGACGCGATCGCCCGCTTCAACACCATCCTGATCGACTTCGACCGCGATATCTGGGGCTACATTTCCCTGGGTTATTTCAAGCAGCGCACCATCGCTGGCGAAATCGGTTCGTCGACCATGCCGCACAAGGTCAACCCGATCGACTTCGAGAACTCCGAAGGCAACCTGGGCATCGCCAACGCATTGTTCCAGCACCTGGCGAGCAAGCTGCCAATCTCCCGCTGGCAGCGCGACCTGACTGACTCCACCGTGTTGCGCAACCTCGGTGTCGGCTTCGCCCACAGCGTGATCGCGTACGAAGCCAGCCTCAAAGGCATCAGCAAGCTGGAGCTCAACGCCCAGAAGATCGCGGCTGACCTGGACGCGTGCTGGGAAGTATTGGCCGAGCCGATCCAGACCGTAATGCGTCGCTACAACATCGAAAACCCGTACGAAAAGCTGAAAGAATTGACTCGTGGCAAGGGCATCAGCCCGGAAGCGCTGCAAACTTTCATCGACGGCCTGGACATGCCTGCTGCCGCCAAGGCCGAGCTGAAACTGCTCACCCCGGCCAACTACATCGGCAACGCTGTAGACCAAGCCAAGCGCATCTGATCGACCGCTGTACCCGTTTGAGACGCCCGGCAGCGCCGGGCGTTTTTATTCCCGTCTGAAAAGTGCTTTTTTTCAATAGGTTACACATGAATCCTGACATTCCTCTTCAACTTCTGGGCGGTATCACGGCGCGCGAATTCATGCGCGACTACTGGCAGAAAAAACCGCTGCTGATCCGCCAGGCGATTCCCGATTTCGAAAGCCCGATCGATGCCGACGAACTGGCCGGCCTGGCGCTGGAAGAAGAAGTTGAATCGCGCCTGGTGATCGAAAACGGCGAGCGTCCCTGGGAATTACGCCGCGGCCCGTTCGCCGAAGACGAGTTCAGCAAACTGCCGGAAAAGGACTGGACCCTGCTGGTTCAGGCCGTTGACCAGTTTGTCCCGGAAGTCGCCGAGCTGCTGGAGAACTTCCGCTTCCTGCCAAGCTGGCGCGTCGACGACGTGATGATCAGCTTCGCCGCCCCCGGTGGCAGCGTCGGTCCGCACTTCGACAATTACGACGTGTTCCTGCTGCAAGGTCACGGCAAGCGCAACTGGAAAATCGGCCAGATGTGCGATTCCGAGAGCCCGCTGCTGCAACATGCGGACCTGCGCATCCTGGCTGAGTTTGAAGCCACTGATGAATGGGTCCTGGAACCGGGCGACATGCTGTACCTGCCGCCACGCCTGGCTCACTGCGGCGTGGCCGTCGACGACTGCCTGACCTATTCGGTCGGTTTCCGCGCGCCAAGTGCCGCTGAAGTGCTGACCCACTTCACCGACTTCCTCAGCCAGTTCCTGTCGGACGAAGAGCGTTACACCGACGCCGACGCCCAGCCGGTCGCCGATCCGCACCAGATTCAGCACGATGCACTTGGCCGCCTCAAAGGCCTGCTCGCCGAACACATGAGCGACGAGCGCCTGCTGCTGACCTGGTTCGGCCAGTTCATGACCGAACCGCGCTACCCGGAACTGGTAGTCGGCCCGGAAGAAATCGAAGAAGACGACCTGCTCGCCAGCCTCGAAGAAGGTGCGGTGCTGATCCGCAATCCAAGCGCGCGCCTGGCCTGGTCCGAAGTCGATGAAGACCTGCTGCTGTTCGCCAGCGGCCAGAGCCGTTACCTGCCGGGCAAGCTGCGCGAACTGTTGAAGATGATCTGCGCCGCTGATGCGCTGCACATTGATAACCTGGGCGAATGGCTGAGCGATGAAGACGGTCGCGGCCTGCTGTGCGAGCTGATCAAGCAAGGAAGCCTGGGGTTTGCCGATGAATAAAATTCACGTACGTGTCGCAGACTGGCAGAAGGACAACGCCGAGATCCGGCGCATTCGTGAGACGGTGTTCATCGCCGAGCAATCCGTTCCGCCCGAGCTGGAATGGGATGCCGATGACGCGACAGCGGTGCATTTCCTGGCCTTCGAAGGTGACTTCCCAATTGGCACTGCACGCCTTCTGCCTGACGGTCACGTCGGCCGGGTGTCAGTGCTCAAGGACTGGCGCGGTTTGAAGGTCGGTGATGCGCTGATGCAGGCGGTGATCGGCGAGGCCGAGGAGCGCGGGCTGAAGCAGCAGATGCTCAGTGCGCAGGTGCAGGCCACGGCGTTCTATGAGCGCCTGGGCTTCAACCTGGTCAGTGAGGAGTTCCTGGAAGCCGGGATTCCGCATGTGGACATGGTTCGCCATTCGGCGTGACACCGAGGTGACCCCTTCGCGAGCAAGCCCGCTCCCACAGAGATTTGTGAGTTGCCGCAGATTGCGGTGGCACCATCAATCCACTGTGGCTCCTACAGAGATTTGTGAGTTGCCGCAGATTGCGGTAACACCAACGATCCACTGTGGGAGCGGGCTTGCTCGCGAAGAGGTCCGAATGAACACCACAAAACGCCCCGCCATCCTCCCCGATGCCGGGGCGTTTTGCTGCGCGGGATTCAACTTGCCCCACCCCGAGCCGACATAATGGCAATATCAACACACCAAAATGGCGGAGATAACGGACATGTCCCTACGCACCCTGCTCACCACGCTGCTGCTGACCTGCAGTTTTTCGCTCAGCGCAGCCACCGAGATCGTGCCATTGAACTACCACACCAGTGCCGACATGCTACCGATGGCGCAGGATTTCATCGGCAAGGATGGCCAGGTCAGCGCCTACGGCAATCAGCTGATTGTCAACGCCGATCAACGCAAGATCGACGAACTTAAGACCCTTATCGGTCAGCTCGACACTGCACCAAAGCGCCTGTTGATCACCGTCGACACCAGCGAAAACAACTTCCAGGGCGATCAGGGTTATTCGATCAATGGCGCCAAGCCAAGCCAGACTCGCATCATCAACCGTAGCACCGCCAGCCGCGACGGTGGTATCCAGCAGATCCAGGCCAGCGAAGGTGCACCCGCGCTGATCCAGGTCGGCCAGAGCGTGCCGCTGACCAGCAGCCAGAGCGATTCCTACGGCGACCTGCGCAGCCAGACCGAATACCGCAACGTCACCCAAGGTTTCTACGTCACAGCCAGCGTCACCGGCGACATCGTCCACCTGGCCATCAGTACCAACCGTGACCGCATGAGCCAGGAACGTCCCGATGTAGTGAATGTGCAAAGCACCGACACAACAATCACGGGCCGCCTCGGCGAGTGGATCAACCTGGCCGGCGTGAATCGCGAGACCCAAGCCGACAAACAGGGCCTGACCCGCAGCTACTCGACCCAGGGCCGGGAAGACATGACCCTGCGGGTGAAAGTCGATACTTTGGACTAAACCCTCGAAAACTGACTGATTAGTCGTATTAGACCAAAGATGTAGTGCCTTAAAAAAAGCACTACAAAACGTTTGACGATCTAAAAAAGCAAAGGCATGATGGCCTCGCTCCCGCTAATCAGGGGCCCTGGCAAGGGCCTTCGAGGCGATGTTCGCACCTACCCCGCGAGCCGCTTCGTGTCTGTACCGCCCATAAGGTGTGTTTGACGAGATTGCCGACTGGAACGAAGTTGTCCCGAGGGACGGAAGCGTAATTAGGTAACCCGGCTCCACACTGAAGTCTGCACCACGGCCCACGATGCCCGAATGCGTTCGCCAGTTCGCCCTTACCTGCTCACTTCCCCTCGAGCCCATCGTTCATCCCGTCGCCAGTCCCGCCGAATCCGACTTGACCACCTAAGCTTCTGGTCGGCGAGCGCATGAATTTTCCACCGCAGAACAACTTTCCGTAAAAGACGCGACGAGGTTTATCTCCATGGCACTGACACGCGAACAGCAAATTGCAGCCCTCGAAAAAGACTGGGCTGAAAACCCGCGCTGGAAAGGCGTGACCCGCGCTTACTCCGCTGCTGACGTCGTCCGCCTGCGTGGCTCAGTTCAACCTGAGCACACCTTTGCAAAACTCGGCGCCGAGAAGCTGTGGAACCTGGTCACCCAGGGTGCCAAGCCGTCCTTCCGTCCAGATAAAGATTTCGTCAACTGCATGGGCGCCCTGACCGGCGGCCAGGCTGTACAACAAGTCAAAGCCGGTATCCAAGCGATCTACCTGTCTGGCTGGCAGGTTGCTGCGGACAACAACTCCGCCGAATCGATGTACCCGGATCAGTCGCTGTACCCGGTGGATTCGGTTCCAACCGTGGTCAAGCGCATCAACAACTCGTTCCGTCGTGCTGACCAGATCCAGTGGAAAGCCGGTAAAGGCCCGGGCGACGAAGGCTACATCGACTACTTCGCACCGATCGTGGCTGACGCCGAAGCCGGTTTTGGCGGCGTACTGAACGCCTACGAGCTGATGAAGAGCATGATCGAAGCAGGCGCCGCCGGCGTTCACTTCGAAGATCAGCTGGCTTCCGTGAAAAAATGCGGCCACATGGGCGGCAAGGTACTGGTTCCTACCCAGGAAGCTGTACAGAAGCTGACCGCTGCTCGTCTGGCAGCTGACGTTGCCGGTACTCCGACCATTATTCTGGCCCGTACCGACGCTAACGCAGCTGACCTGCTGACTTCCGATTGCGATCCGTATGACAAAGAGTTCGTGACTGGCGAACGTACCCAGGAAGGTTTCTACAAAGTGCGCGCTGGTCTCGACCAGGCAATCTCCCGCGGTCTGGCTTACGCGCCATACGCCGACCTGATCTGGTGCGAAACCGCCAAGCCGGATCTGGACGAGGCTCGTCGCTTCGCTGAAGCGATCAAGAAGGAATACCCGGACCAACTGCTGTCGTACAACTGCTCGCCTTCCTTCAACTGGAAGAAAAACCTGGACGACGCGACCATCGCCAAGTTCCAGCGCGAACTGTCCGCCATGGGCTACAAGCACCAGTTCATCACCCTGGCCGGCATTCACAACATGTGGCACAGCATGTTCAACCTGGCGCACGACTACGCCCGCAACGACATGACTGCCTACGTGAAACTGCAAGAGCAGGAGTTCGCAGACGCTTCCAAGGGTTACACCTTCGTGGCTCACCAGCAGGAAGTGGGCACCGGCTACTTCGACGACATGACCACCGTGATTCAAGGTGGCTCGTCCTCGGTTACCGCGCTGACCGGTTCGACTGAAGAAGAACAGTTCCACTGATCTGATTCATGCACTGCTAACGCCCCGACTGGTTCGGGGCGTTTTTTTGCCTGGGATTTCCCCTACACCGCAAACCCGTAGGAGCTGCCGCAGGCTGCGATCTTTTGATCTTGCCTCTCAAAAACAAAATCAAAAGATCGCAGCCTCGTTTCACTCGTCAGCTCCTACGTGCCTCCTACGCAACAACCCCGATATAAGACAACTTCTCAACCCACCACTCGACAAACACTTTAAAAACCCCGGCAAACAATAGTGATTATCATTCATGCAAAACTATGTTCGTTACATTTCATACAAAACAATATTGATGAAAAGCCGGCTAATGCCCGCAACGCATGGCCTCCGGCACCTTTGGCGTAGCCAATGTCCTTATTCCTATAAATAATTTCGCTATAGGAATTTTACTTGCGGGTTGATGTGCCATAAAATCAGCGGGATTGATTGCTGCGACATATCGTCACTGCGTTGTTTCTATTTCAAGCTCAGAGACCTTTGCTCTCTGTTAAGGATTTCCAGCATGCCCGAAGCGACAGGACTCATGGCCCACAACTGGGGCTTTGCCATTTTCCTTCTGGGCGTCGTCGGCCTCTGCGCCTTCATGCTTGGCGTCTCCAGCCTCCTTGGGTCAAAAGCCTGGGGCCGCAGCAAAAACGAACCGTTCGAGTCCGGCATGCTACCTACAGGTGGCGCCCGCTTGCGGCTCTCAGCCAAATTCTATCTGGTCGCGATGCTCTTCGTGATCTTCGATATCGAAGCCCTCTTTCTCTTTGCCTGGTCTGTGTCCGTCCGCGAAAGCGGCTGGACCGGATTCGTCGAAGCTCTCGTTTTCATAGCAATTCTGTTGGCAGGTCTTGTCTACCTGTTCCGAGTGGGCGCTCTTGATTGGGCTCCGGAAGCTCGTCGCAAGCGGCAGGCGAAGCTGAAACAATGAGGCTTTGGCAATGCAATACAATCTCACCAGGATCGACCCCGATGCTCCTAACGAGCAGTACCCGATTGGCGAGCGGGAAACCGTCGCCGATCCGTTAGAAGATCAAGTCCACAAAAACATTTTCATGGGCAAGCTCGAAGACGTGCTTAACGGCACCGTCAACTGGGGGCGCAAGAACTCCCTGTGGCCGTATAACTTCGGTCTTTCGTGCTGCTACGTGGAAATGACCACCGCCTTCACGGCGCCCCACGACATCGCGCGCTTTGGCGCCGAGGTTATCCGGGCATCACCGCGCCAGGCGGATTTCATGGTTATCGCCGGTACCTGCTTCATCAAGATGGCGCCGATCATTCAGCGTCTCTACGAGCAAATGCTCGAGCCGAAATGGGTTATCTCCATGGGTTCGTGCGCCAACTCCGGTGGCATGTACGACATCTACTCCGTCGTTCAAGGGGTGGACAAGTTCCTGCCCGTGGACGTCTACGTGCCTGGCTGCCCGCCTCGTCCTGAAGCTTTCCTGCAAGGCCTGATGCTGTTGCAGGAGTCGATTGGACAGGAGCGTCGTCCGCTTTCCTGGGTCGTCGGTGATCAAGGCGTGTACCGCGCCGAGATGCCTTCGCAAAAGGAACAGCGCCGCGAACAGCGAATCGCAGTCACCAACCTGCGCAGCCCCGACGAAGTCTGATCCAGATCTGCTTCTTTAATAGAACGAGAAACTGGCTTCATTCTTTACGTTGACCGAAAGCGATAAATAACCATGACTACAGGCAGTGCTCTGTACATCCCGCCTTATAAGGCAGACGACCAGGATGTGGTCGTCGAACTGAACAACCGTTTTGGCCCCGAGGCGTTCACCGCCCAGCCGACCCGCACTGGCATGCCGGTGCTTTGGGTTGCCCGCGCCAAACTCTTCGAAGTCCTGAGCTTCCTGCGCAACCTGCCCAAGCCGTACGTCATGCTCTATGACCTGCACGGCGTGGACGAGCGCCTGCGCACCAAGCGTCAAGGCCTGCCAAGCGGCGCTGACTTCACCGTGTTCTATCACCTGATGTCGATCGAACGTAATAGTGACGTGATGATCAAGGTCGCCTTGTCCGAGAGCGACCTCAGCGTACCGACCGTCACCAGCATTTGGCCAAACGCCAACTGGTACGAGCGTGAAGTCTGGGACATGTACGGGATCGACTTCAAAGGTCACCCGCACCTGACCCGCATCATGATGCCGCCGACCTGGGAAGGTCACCCGCTGCGCAAGGACTTCCCGGCCCGTGCCACCGAGTTCGATCCGTTCAGCCTGACCCTGGCCAAACAACAGCTTGAGGAAGAAGCCGCGCGCTTCAAGCCTGAAGACTGGGGCATGAAGCGGTCCGGGGTGAACGAGGACTACATGTTCCTCAACCTAGGTCCGAACCACCCTTCTGCGCACGGTGCGTTCCGCATCATCCTGCAGCTGGACGGCGAAGAGATCGTCGACTGCGTGCCTGATGTCGGTTACCACCACCGTGGTGCCGAGAAGATGGCCGAGCGTCAGTCCTGGCACAGCTTCATTCCGTACACCGACCGTATCGACTACCTCGGCGGCGTGATGAACAACCTGCCGTACGTGCTCTCCGTCGAGAAGCTGGCCGGCATCAAGGTGCCCGAGAAGGTCGACGTCATCCGCATCATGATGGCCGAGTTTTTCCGGATCACCAGCCACCTGCTGTTCCTGGGTACCTATATCCAGGACGTCGGCGCCATGACCCCGGTGTTCTTCACCTTCACCGACCGCCAGAAGGCGTACACGGTGATTGAAGCCATCACTGGCTTCCGTCTGCACCCGGCCTGGTACCGCATCGGTGGCGTCGCCCACGACCTGCCGCGCGGCTGGGAAAAACTGGTCAAGGACTTCGTCGAGTGGATGCCCAAGCGTCTGGACGAATACCAGAAAGCCGCCCTGGACAACAGCATCCTCAAAGGCCGGACCATCGGCGTCGCGGCGTACAACACCAAGGAAGCCTTTGAATGGGGCGTCACGGGTGCAGGCCTGCGTTCGACCGGTTGCGACTTCGACCTGCGTAAAGCGCGCCCGTATTCCGGTTACGAGAACTTCGAGTTCGAAGTGCCGCTGGCGGTCAATGGCGATGCCTACGATCGTTGCATCGTGCGCGTCGAAGAAATGCGCCAGAGCATCAAGATCATCGAGCAGTGCATGCGCAACATGCCGGAAGGCCCGTACAAGGCGGATCACCCGCTGACTACGCCGCCACCGAAAGAGCGCACGCTGCAGCACATCGAGACCCTGATCACGCACTTCCTGCAAGTTTCGTGGGGCCCGGTCATGCCGGCCAACGAATCCTTCCAGATGATCGAAGCGACCAAGGGCATCAACAGTTATTACCTGACGAGCGATGGCGGCACCATGAGCTACCGCACCCGGATTCGCACCCCAAGCTTCCCGCACCTGCAGCAGATCCCTTCGGTGATCAAAGGCAGCATGGTCGCGGACTTGATTGCGTACCTGGGTAGTATCGATTTCGTTATGGCCGACGTGGACCGCTAAGCATGAACAGCACGCTTATCCAGACAGACCGTTTCACCTTGAGTGAAACCGAGCGCTCGGCCATCGAGCACGAGCTGCATCACTACGAAGACCCGCGCGCGGCGTCGATCGAAGCCCTGAAGATCGTCCAGAAGGAACGTGGCTGGGTGCCTGATGGCGCCCTGTACGCCATCGGCGAGATGCTCGGCATTCCGGCCAGCGACGTTGAAGGGGTGGCCACTTTCTATAGCCAGATCTTCCGTCAGCCAGTTGGTCGTCACATCATTCGCGTCTGCGACAGCATGGTCTGCTACATCGGCGGCCATGAATCGGTGGTCAGCGAAATCCAGAGCAATCTGGGCATCGGCCTGGGTCAGACCACCGCCGACGGTCGTTTCACCCTGCTGCCGGTCTGCTGCCTCGGCAACTGTGACAAGGCGCCGGCGTTGATGATCGACGACGACACTTTCGGTGATGTGCAGCCTGCCGGCGTTGCCAAATTGCTCGAGGGCTACGTATGACCCTGACTTCCTTCGGTCCTGCCAACCGCATCCAGCGGTCGGCCGAGACCCACCCGCTGACCTGGCGCCTGCGTGACGATGGCGAGGCCGTGTGGCTCGACGAGTACCAGGCCAAGAACGGTTACGCGGCAGCGCGTAAAGCCTTCGCCGACATGGCCCAGGACGACATCGTCCAGACCGTGAAAGACGCCGGCCTCAAAGGCCGCGGCGGTGCAGGCTTCCCCACGGGTGTTAAGTGGGGCCTGATGCCGAAAGACGAATCCATCAACATCCGCTACCTGCTGTGCAACGCGGATGAAATGGAGCCGAACACCTGGAAAGACCGCATGCTGATGGAGCAACTGCCCCATCTGCTGATCGAAGGCATGCTGATCAGTGCTCGCGCGCTGAAAACCTACCGTGGCTACATCTTCCTGCGTGGCGAATACACCACCGCCGCCAAGCACCTCAACCGTGCGGTAGAAGAAGCCAAGGCAGCCGGCCTGCTGGGCAAGAACATCCTGGGCAGCGGCTTCGATTTCGAGCTGTTCGTCCACACCGGCGCCGGGCGTTACATCTGCGGTGAAGAAACCGCACTGATCAACTCCCTCGAAGGCCGCCGCGCCAACCCGCGCTCCAAGCCGCCCTTCCCTGCCGCCGTTGGCGTGTGGGGCAAGCCGACTTGCGTGAACAACGTTGAAACCCTGTGCAACGTCCCGGCGATCATCGCCGACGGCGTGGACTGGTACAAATCGTTGGCCCGTGAAGGCAGTGAAGACATGGGCACCAAGCTCATGGGTTTCTCCGGCAAGGTCAAGAACCCGGGCCTGTGGGAACTGCCGTTCGGCGTCACTGGCCGCGAGTTGTTCGAAGACTACGCCGGCGGCATGCGCGATGGCTTCAAGCTCAAGGCCTGGCAGCCAGGCGGCGCCGGCACCGGTTTCCTGTTGCCGGAACACCTCGACGCACAAATGTATGCCGGCGGCATCGCCAAGGTGGGCACCCGTATGGGTACCGGCCTGGCCATGGCGGTCGACGACAGCGTCAACATGGTGTCCTTGCTGCGCAACATGGAAGAGTTCTTCTCCCGTGAGTCGTGCGGTTTCTGCACCCCGTGCCGTGACGGTCTGCCGTGGAGCGTCAAGCTCCTGCGCGCGATCGAGAACGGTGAAGGGCAAGCCGGCGACATCGAGACCCTGCTGGGTCTGGTCGGTTTCCTCGGCCCGGGCAAGACCTTCTGTGCTCACGCACCGGGCGCCGTGGAGCCGTTGGGCAGCGCGATCAAATACTTCCGCCACGAGTTCGAAGCCGGCATCGCGCCCACCAGCGCCGCCGTCCCGCCTCTGGCCAGGCCGATCGTAGTCGGCGCGTAAACGCTTAAAAAAGGCGAAGGGTCCGTGCCCTTCGCCTTCTCGTTCGATGACGCCTTTCGAGGCTGTTCTGATTCGCACGAATAACAAGATTCCATTAGCCACGCCCGCTGACACCGGGCCAACGAAGAACTTTGAACCATGGCCACTATCCACGTAGACGGCAAAGAGCTCGAAGTCGATGGGGCAGACAACCTGTTACAGGCATGTCTGTCGCTAGGCCTCGATATCCCGTATTTCTGCTGGCACCCCGCCCTAGGCAGCGTTGGCGCTTGCCGCCAGTGTGCGGTCAAGCAGTACACCGACGAAAATGACAAGCGCGGTCGGATCGTCATGTCCTGCATGACCCCTGCTACCGACGGCAGCTGGATCTCCATCGACGACGAAGAAGCGAAAGTGTTTCGCGCCAGCGTCGTTGAATGGCTGATGACCAACCACCCCCACGACTGCCCGGTCTGTGAGGAAGGCGGTCACTGCCACCTGCAAGACATGACCGTGATGACCGGCCACAACGAGCGCCGTTATCGGTTCACCAAGCGTACTCACCAGAACCAGCAACTGGGCCCGTTCATTTCCCACGAGATGAACCGGTGCATCGCTTGCTACCGCTGCGTGCGCTTTTATAAAGACTATGCCGGCGGCACCGATCTCGGTGTGTTTGGCGCCCACGACAACGTGTACTTCGGTCGCGTTGAAGACGGCACCCTGGAAAGCGAGTTCTCCGGCAACCTCACCGAGGTCTGCCCGACCGGTGTGTTCACCGACAAGACTCACTCCGAGCGTTACAACCGCAAGTGGGACATGCAGTTCTCGCCGAGCATCTGCCATGGCTGCTCCAGCGGTTGCAACATCTCCCCGGGTGAACGTTACGGCGAACTGCGTCGGATCGAAAACCGTTTCAACGGTTCGGTCAACCAGTACTTCCTGTGCGACCGTGGCCGTTTCGGCTATGGCTACGTCAACCGCGAAGACCGTCCACGTCAGCCATTGCTGGCCAACGGCGCCAAGCTGACGCTCGACGAAGCGCTGGATAAAGCCTCCGACCTGCTGCGCGGACGCAACATCGTCGGTATCGGTTCGCCCCGTGCCAGCCTTGAAAGCAACTTCGCACTGCGCGAACTGGTCGGTGCCGAGCACTTCTACTCCGGTATCGAAGCCGCCGAGCTGGATCGCATCCGCTTGGTCATGCAGGTTCTGAAAGACAGCCCGCTGCCGATCCCGAACATGCGCGACATCGAAGACCACGACGCGATCTTCGTCCTTGGTGAAGACCTGACCCAGACTGCCGCCCGTATGGCGCTGTCCCTGCGTCAATCGGTCAAGGGCAAAGCCGAAGACATGGCCGACGCCATGCGCGTTCAGCCGTGGCTCGACGCTGCGGTGAAGAACATCGGCCAGCACGAGATGAACCCACTGTTCATCGCCAGCCTGGCTGAAACCAAGCTCGACGATATCGCCGAAGAATGCGTTCACGCGGCTCCGGACGATCTGGCGCGCATCGGTTTCGCTGTGGCTCACGCCCTCGATGCCAGCGCCCCAGCGGTTGAAGGCCTCGACACTGAAGCCCTCGACCTGGCTCAGCGCATTGCCGACGCCCTGCTCGCGGCCAAACGTCCGCTGATCATTGCCGGCACTTCGCTGGGTTCCAAGGCGCTGATCGAAGCGGCCGCCAACATCGCCAAAGCATTGAAGCTGCGCGAGAAGAACGGTTCCATCAGCCTGATCGTGCCAGAGGCCAACAGCCTCGGCCTGGCCATGCTCGGTGGTGATTCGGTCGACGACGCGTTGCAAGCCGTTATCGACGGCAAGGCTGATGCCATCGTCGTGCTGGAAAACGACCTGTACACCCGCACTGACAAGGCCAAGGTCGATGCTGCCCTGAACGCCGCGAAAGTGCTGATCGTCGCCGACCATCAGAAAACCGCCACCAGCGATCGCGCGCACCTGGTTCTGCCAGCCGCCAGCTTCGCTGAAGGCGACGGTACTTTGGTCAGCCAGGAAGGCCGCGCCCAGCGTTTCTTCCAGGTGTTCGATCCGAAGTACATGGATGCCAGCATCCTGGTTCACGAAGGCTGGCGCTGGCTGCATGCCCTGCGCGCGACCCTGTTGAACCAGCCGATCGACTGGACCCAACTGGACCACGTTACCGCTGCCGTCGCTTCGAGCACGCCGCAACTGGCGCGTATCGTTGATGCCGCTCCATCCGCCGCGTTCCGCATCAAGGGCATGAAACTGGCCCGTGAACCGCTGCGTTACTCCGGTCGTACCGCCATGCGCGCCGATATCAGCGTGCACGAACCGCGTACCCCGCAGGACAACGACACCGCGTTCAACTTCTCGATGGAAGGTTACTCGGGCTCGGCCGAACCACGTCAGCAAGTGCCATTTGCCTGGTCTCCGGGCTGGAACTCGCCGCAGGCCTGGAACAAGTTCCAGGACGAAGTCGGTGGTCATATCCGCGCTGGCGACCCGGGCACCCGCCTGATCGAAAGCAATGGTGATGCGCTGAACTGGTTTGCCGCCGTTCCTCGTGCGTTCAACCCGGCTGCAGGTACCTGGCAGGTCGTGCCGTTCTTCCATCTGTTCGGCAGCGAAGAGAACTCTTCCAAGGCCGCGCCGGTTCAAGAGCGCATTCCAGCCGCCTACGTCGCCCTGGCCAAATCCGAAGCCGATCGCCTGGGTGTCAACGAAGGTGCCCTGCTGAGCTTGAACGTTGCCGGCCAGACCCTGCGTCTGCCACTGCGTATCAATGAAGAGCTGGGTGCCGGTCTGGTGGCATTGCCAGCGGGCATCGCCGGTATTCCACCGGCGATTTTCGGCAAATCCGTTGACGGTCTGCAGGAGGCAGCTCAATGACCTGGTTCACGCCTGAAGTGATTGACGTGATCATCGCGGTCCTCAAGGCCATCGTGATTCTGCTCGCCGTGGTGGTGTGCGGCGCGCTGCTGAGCTGGGTCGAGCGTCGTCTGCTCGCCCTCTGGCAGGACCGTTACGGTCCGAACCGCGTCGGCCCGTTCGGCGCGTTCCAGATCGCGGCCGACATGATCAAGATGTTCTTCAAGGAAGACTGGACTCCGCCGTTCGCCGACAAGATGATCTTCACCCTGGCACCGGTCGTGGCCATGAGCGCCCTGCTGATTGCCTTCGCGATCATCCCGATCACCCCGACCTGGGGCGTGGCGGACATCAACATCGGCATCCTGTTCTTCTTCGCCATGGCTGGCCTGTCGGTCTACGCGGTGCTGTTCGCCGGTTGGTCGAGCAACAACAAGTTCGCCCTGCTGGGCAGCTTGCGGGCCTCGGCACAGACCGTGTCGTACGAAGTGTTCATGGGCCTGTCGCTGATGGGCATCGTGATCCAGGCCGGCTCGTTCAACATGCGCGACATCGTCGAATACCAAGCGCAAAACATGTGGTTCATCATTCCGCAGATCCTCGGTTTCCTGACCTTCTTCATCGCTGGCGTCGCCGTGACTCACCGTCACCCGTTCGACCAGCCGGAAGCGGAACAGGAACTGGCCGACGGTTACCACATTGAATACGCCGGCATGAAATGGGGCATGTTCTTCGTTGGCGAGTACATCGGCATCGTGTTGATTTCGGCGCTGCTGGTGACCTTGTTCTTCGGTGGCTGGCATGGCCCGTTCGGCATTCTGCCGCAGATCCCGTTCATCTGGTTCGCGCTGAAAACCGCGTTCTTCATCATGATCTTCATCCTGCTGCGCGCCGCGATTCCGCGCCCACGGTATGACCAAGTGATGGATTTCGGCTGGAAGTTCTGCTTGCCGCTGACCCTCGTCAACATGCTGGTGACCGCTGCGATCGTGTTGCTCAACACGCCCGCCGTCGCGGCTCAGTGAGGATAGAGAATCATGAAGTACATTATTGACATCGTGCTTGGCTTCTTCACCCAGCTTCGCAGCCTGGTGATGATCTTCGGCCATGCCTTCCGCAAGCGCGACACGCTGCAGTACCCGGAGGAGCAGGTCTACCTGCCGCCGCGCTACCGTGGCCGTATCGTCCTGACCCGCGACCCCGATGGCGAGGAGCGTTGTGTAGCCTGCAACCTGTGCGCCGTGGCGTGCCCGGTTGGCTGCATCTCGCTGCAGAAAGCTGAAACCGAAGACGGTCGCTGGTACCCGGACTTCTTCCGCATCAACTTCTCGCGCTGCATTTTCTGCGGCCTCTGCGAGGAAGCCTGCCCGACCACCGCGATCCAGCTGACACCGGATTTCGAGATGGCCGAGTTCAAACGTCAGGACCTGGTTTACGAGAAAGAAGATCTGCTGATCTCCGGCCCCGGCAAAAACCCTGATTACAACTTCTATCGTGTTGCAGGTATGGCGATTGCCGGGAAGCCGAAAGGCTCCGCGCAAAATGAAGCCGAACCGATCAACGTGAAGAGCTTGCTGCCTTAAGGAAGAAAGATGGAATTCGCTTTCTATTTCGCATCGGGTATCGCTGTAGTGGCCACGCTTCGCGTGATCACTCACACCAACCCCGTGCACGCCCTGCTCTACCTGATCATTTCGCTGATCGCCGTGGCCATGACGTTCTTTGCCCTCGGCGCACCGTTTGCCGGTGTCCTGGAGGTGATCGCCTACGCTGGCGCCATCATGGTGCTGTTCGTGTTCGTGGTGATGATGCTCAACCTTGGCCCGGCCTCGGTTCAGCAAGAGCGCGTCTGGCTCAAGCCCGGTATCTGGCTCGGCCCAACCATTCTTGGCGTGCTCCTGCTGGTTGAACTGCTGTATGTGCTGTTCGCCGATCAGAGCGGCCAGGCCATCGGCCACACCACCGTAGAAGCCAAGGCCGTGGGTATCACCCTGTTCGGTCCGTACCTGCTGGTGGTCGAACTTGCCTCGATGCTGCTGCTTGCTGCAGCCGTCACGGCATTCCACTTGGGCCGCAACGAAGCCAAGGAGCAATGACGATGCCTGCTATCCCCTTGGAACATGGCCTGGCGGTTGCCGGCATCCTGTTCTGCCTCGGTCTGGTCGGCCTGATGGTCCGCCGCAACATACTCTTCGTGCTGATGAGCCTGGAGATCATGATGAATGCCTCCGCCCTGGCCTTCATCGTTGCCGGTAGCCGCTGGGGTCAGCCAGATGGACAGATCATGTTCATCCTGGTGATCAGCCTGGCAGCCGCCGAGGCCAGTATTGGCCTGGCGATCCTGTTGCAGCTGTATCGCCGCTTCCACACTCTCGATATCGACGCTGCCAGCGAGATGCGCGGATGAATCTTCTCTATCTGACTTTCGTATTCCCACTCATCGGTTTCCTGCTGCTGTCGTTCTCCCGGGGACGCTTTTCGGAAAACCTTTCGGCGCTGATCGGCGTCGGCTCCATTGGCCTGTCGGCGATCGTCACTGCTTATGTGATCTGGCAATTCAACGTCGCCCCGCCGGAAGGCGGTCACTACACCCAGGTGTTGTGGCAGTGGATGGCGGTTGAAGGCTTCACGCCGAACTTCGCCCTGTACCTGGATGGCCTGTCGGTGACCATGCTGGGTGTGGTGGTCGGCGTCGGCTTCCTGATCCACCTGTTCGCGTCCTGGTACATGCGCGGTGAAGACGGTTACTCGCGCTTCTTCGCCTACACCAACCTGTTTATCGCCAGCATGCTGTTCCTGATCCTGGGCGATAACCTGTTGTTCCTGTACTTCGGCTGGGAAGGCGTGGGCCTGTGCTCGTATCTGTTGATCGGTTTCTACTACAGCAACCGCAACAACGGTAACGCGGCACTCAAGGCCTTTATCGTGACCCGCATCGGCGACGTGTTCATGGCCATCGGCCTGTTCATCCTGTTCGTGCAGCTGGGTACGCTGAACATCCAGGAACTGCTGGTAGTGGCACCGCAGAAGTTCCAGGTCGGTGACTTCTGGATCGTCCTGGCGACCCTGATGCTGCTGGGCGGTGCTGTTGGTAAATCGGCGCAACTGCCACTGCAAACCTGGCTGGCGGATGCGATGGCCGGTCCCACCCCGGTTTCGGCACTGATCCACGCCGCGACCATGGTGACCGCCGGTGTCTACCTGATCGCCCGTACCCACGGCCTGTTCGCGCTGGCCCCGGACATCCTGCAACTGGTCGGTATCGTTGGCGGTGTGACCCTGGTGCTGGCAGGTTTTGCTGCACTGGTGCAGACCGACATCAAACGTATCCTCGCCTACTCGACCATGAGCCAGATCGGCTACATGTTCCTGGCCCTGGGCGTTGGCGCATGGGATGGCGCGATCTTCCACCTGATGACCCACGCCTTCTTCAAGGCGCTGCTGTTCCTTGCCTCCGGTGCGGTGATCGTTGCCTGCCACCACGAGCAGAACATCTTCAAGATGGGCGGCCTGTGGAAGAAACTGCCACTGGCCTACGCCAGCTTCATCGTCGGCGGTGCGGCACTGTCTGCCCTGCCACTGGTGACCGCAGGCTTCTACTCCAAGGACGAAATCCTCTGGGAAGCGTTCGCCAGCGGCAACCACGGTCTGCTCTACGCAGGTCTGGTCGGCGCGTTCATGACTTCGCTGTACACCTTCCGCCTGATCTTCATCGCGTTCCACGGTGAAGCAAAGACCGAGGCGCACGCGGGTCACGGCATCGCTCACTGGCTGCCACTGTCGGTGCTGATCGTGCTGTCGACCTTCGTCGGCGCGATGATCGTTCCGCCTCTGCACGGCGTGCTGCCGCAAAGCGTCGGCCATGCCGGCGGCGAAGCCAAGCACAGCCTGGAAATCGCTTCGGGCGCCATCGCCCTGGCCGGGATCCTGCTGGCCGCGCTGCTGTTCCTGGGCAAGCGTCGTTTCGTCACTGCAATCGCCAACAGCGGCATCGGCCGCTTCCTTTCGGCCTGGTGGTTCGCTGCCTGGGGCTTCGACTGGATCTACGACAAACTGTTCGTCAAGCCATACCTTGCGATCAGCCACGTACTGCGCAAAGACCCACTGGACCAGACCATCGGCCTGATCCCACGTATGGCCAAGGGCGGCCACAACGCCCTGAGCCGTACCGAAACCGGTCAACTGCGTTGGTACGCGGCCTCGATGGCAGCCGGCTCCGTGCTGGTCATCGGCGCCATCGTGCTGGTAGCGGTCTGAATATGAACCTTGCGAACTTGCGAAAGGAATTGAGCCCGTCATGATTCTGCCTTGGCTAATCCTGATCCCCTTCATCGGCGGCCTGCTGTGCTGGATGGGTGAGCGCTTCGGCGCTACCCTCCCGCGTTGGATTGCGCTGATCACCATGTCCCTGTTGCTTGGCATCGGCCTCTGGCTGTGGGCAACCGGCAACTATTCATTTGCCCCGGCGCCTGGCGCCGATCCGACCTGGGCGCTTGAGTTCAAGCACACCTGGATCCAGCGCTTCGGCATCAGCGTGCACCTGGCCCTCGACGGCCTGTCGCTGCTGATGATCCTGCTGACCGGTCTGCTGGGTATCCTCTCGGTACTGTGTTCGTGGAAAGAGATTCAACGTCACGTTGGCTTCTTCCACCTGAACCTGATGTGGATCCTGGGCGGTGTCGTCGGCGTGTTCCTCGCCCTCGACCTGTTCATGTTCTTCTTCTTCTGGGAAATGATGCTGGTGCCGATGTACTTCCTCATCGCGCTCTGGGGTCACAGTTCTTCGGACGGCAAGAAAACCCGGATCTACGCGGCGACCAAGTTCTTCATCTTCACCCAGGCTTCCGGCCTGATCATGTTGGTGGCGATCCTGGGCCTGGTGCTGGTCAACTTCAACAGCACCGGCGTGATCACGTTCAACTACGCCGACCTGCTGAAAACCAAGATGTCGCTCACCACCGAGTACATCCTGATGCTCGGCTTCTTCATCGCCTTCGCGGTGAAGCTGCCCGTCGTGCCGTTCCACTCCTGGTTGCCTGACGCTCACGCCCAGGCGCCGACCGCAGGTTCCGTGGACCTGGCCGGTATCCTGTTGAAGACGGCGGCCTACGGCCTGCTGCGTTTCGCCCTGCCGCTGTTCCCGAATGCCTCGGCCGAGTTCGCGCCGATCGCCATGACCCTGGGTCTGATCGGGATTTTCTACGGTGCGTTCCTGGCGTTCGCGCAAACCGACATCAAGCGTCTGATTGCCTTCTCGTCCGTTTCCCACATGGGCTTCGTACTGATTGGCATCTACTCGGGCAGCCAACTGGCACTGCAGGGCGCAGTGATGCAAATGCTCGCCCACGGTGTTTCGGCAGCGGCACTCTTTATCCTGAGTGGCCAGTTGTACGAACGCACCCACACCCGCGACATGCGTCAGATGGGTGGCCTGTGGTCGAAGATCGCCTACCTGCCGGCTATCAGCCTGTTCTTCGCGGCAGCGTCCCTGGGCTTGCCGGGAACCGGTAACTTCGTCGGTGAATTCCTGATCCTGATCGGCACCTTCGCCAGCGCCCCATGGATCACGGCGATTGCCACGACCGGCCTGGTGTTCGGCTCGGTTTACTCGCTGATCATGATCCACCGTGCCTACTTCGGCCCGTCCAAGTCGGACGCGGTGCTGCATGGCATGGATGCTCGCGAACTGATCATGGTGCTGGGTCTCGCGGTACTGCTGATTTACCTCGGCGTGTACCCGCAACCGTTCCTCGACACCTCTGCCGCTACCATGCATGGCGTGCAGCAATGGCTCAGTACCGCCTTCACTCAACTCGCTTCGGCCCGGTAAGAGCGCTATGGAATTCACGACTCAACACTTTATCGCGCTGGCGCCGCTGTTGATCACCACCGTCACGATTATCGTGGTGATGCTGGCGATTGCCTGGCGCCGTAACCACTCGCAGACCTTCCTGATTTCCGTGGCAGGTCTGAACCTGGCGCTGCTGTCGATCCTCCCAGCCCTGAAAGTCGCGCCCCTGGCCGTGACTCCGTTGCTGCAGATCGATAGCTTCGCCTGCCTGTACATGGCGCTGATCCTGGTCGCCACCCTCGCCTGTGTAACCCTCGCCCACGCCTACCTCGGCGATGGCGGCTCGGGTTACCCGGGCAACCGTGAAGAACTTTACCTGCTGATCCTGTTGTCCGCCCTCGGCGGCCTGGTGCTGGTCAGCGCGCAGCACCTGGCCGGGTTGTTCATCGGTCTGGAACTGCTTTCGGTACCGGTCTACGGCCTGGTGGCGTATGCCTTCTTCAACAAGCGTTCGCTGGAAGCCGGCATCAAGTACATGGTGCTGTCGGCTGCCGGTTCCGCGTTTCTGTTGTTCGGCATGGCCCTGCTCTACGCCGACTCCGGCAGCCTGAGCTTCGTCGGCATCGGCCAGGCCATCGCCGCTACCGGCCTGCCAAGCTCGCTGGCGCAACTGGGCCTGGGCATGATGCTCATCGGCCTGGCGTTCAAGCTGTCACTGGTACCGTTCCACCTGTGGACCCCGGACGTCTACGAAGGTGCTCCGGCACCGGTCGCAGCCTATCTGGCTACTGCGTCGAAAGTGGCCGTGTTCGCCGTGATGGTGCGCCTGTTCCAGATCTCGCCAGCGGCGAGCAGCGGTGTACTGAGCGACGTGCTGACCGTGATCGCCATTGCGTCGATCCTGTTCGGTAACCTGCTGGCACTGACCCAAAGCAACCTCAAGCGTCTGCTGGGTTACTCGTCCATCGCCCACTTCGGCTACCTGCTGATCGCCCTGGTGGCGAGCAAAGGCCTGGCCGTGGAAGCCATCGGCGTGTACCTGGTCACCTACGTCATCACCAGCCTCGGCGCATTCGGCGTGATCACGCTGATGTCCTCGCCGTACAACGGTCGTGACGCCGACGCCCTGTACGAATACCGCGGCCTGTTCTGGCGCCGTCCGTACCTGACGGCCGTCCTGACCGTGATGATGCTGTCCCTGGCCGGCATCCCGCTGACCGCCGGCTTCATCGGCAAGTTCTACATCATCGCTACCGGTGTCGAGTCGCACCAATGGTGGCTGGTCGGCTCCCTGGTACTGGGCAGCGCCATCGGCGTTTTCTACTATCTGCGCGTGATGGTCACCCTGTACCTGATCGAGCCGAACCTGCGCCGCCACGATGCACAGCTGCACTGGGAACAACGTGCCGGCGGCGTGATGCTGCTGGCCATTGCCCTGGTAGCGTTCTTCCTCGGCGTCTACCCACAACCGCTGCTGACGCTGGTGCAGCAGGCCGTGTTGGCGGGCTGATTGGCTGGTTGATACTCGGTTGAAACAGAAACGGCACCTTCGGGTGCCGTTTTTGCGTTTTAGGGATCTGTAGGATTTTTTACCGCTGCCTTCCCACCGTCCCCGATTTCCGAAATCTCTCGCTGTTTTCCCCGCCTCGTCCTACATCCAGCAATGGGTGTCCGGCTTTATCCTGAGTGGCTTCCTGACTGAGCGTCCAACCTGAGGGTGATCGATGAACCGTGAGATTTTTTCCGAGCTGGTGGAGGGATTTGACTCGTTTATAGCCAACCGCCGGCGCACCGTCGCGCCACGAGCCTACCCAACGAAACAATGCTCTTGGGCACCTGCCATTTGCGAAGAGTCATACACCTTTGCTGTTCGACCAAATTCTGGCTATATTTGTCCAGAATATGGGAGAACTACGATGATCATCGTTCCGTTGGCCGAAGCGAAAAACAATCTGTCCAAACTCGTGGATGAGGCTGCTGCGGGAAAAATCATCACGATTGCCAAGCACGGTCGTGCACTTGCGCGACTGGTTCCAGTGGGGAAATTCTCTGGACAGCGGATCGGTGCGATGAAGGGCAAACTGGTGCTGCCAGCCGACTTCGACGCTCCCCTGCCTGACGATATGCTGGATGCCTTTGAGGGCACGGCGCGATGAGGCTGTTGATCGACACTCACATTTTGCTCTGGACGCTCAGTGATGATCCTCGATTATCTGGCAAGGCCAGAAAACTGATTGAGGGTGCTGCCGACATCTACGTAAGCGTGGCGTCTTTCTGGGAGATGGCGATCAAGGTCGGGATTGGAAAACTGGAAGTAGACCTGGAAGAAATCCGCCAGTATTGCCTCGAGAGCGGATTCATCGAACTGCCAGTGACTTCGGAACATGCCATTACTGTAAAAGACCTCGATCACCACCATCGAGATCCGTTTGACCGGCTAATAGTCGCGACCGCGATGTCAGAGCCAATGAAACTCCTTACCGCCGATCCTGTCATGGCCAAGTACACGGACCTAGCCATTCTGGTCTGAGCTTCATGCAAAAATAATGTCGACCAACCTGACGCCATCGCGAGCAGGCTCGGCTCCTACAGGGACCTGTGGTGCTCGATGGATTTGTGAGCGACACATAGTCCTGTGGGAGCAAGGCTTGCCCGCGATGGCGGTGGGTGGTTCAGCCAGCAATGGTGTTGACTGACCTGACGCCATCGCGGGCAAGCCCGGCTCCCACAATGACTGCGTTGGTGCTCAGGATTTGTGACCGGCGCAAACCCCTGTGGGAGTGAGCCTGCTCGCGATGGCGGTGGTTCAGCCAGCAATGGTGTTGACTGCCATGACGCTATCGCGAGCAGGCTCACTCCTACAGGGACCTGTGGTGCTCGATGGATTTGTGAGCGACACATAGTCCTGTGGGAGCAAGGCTTGCCCGCGATGGCGGTGGGTGGTTCAGCCAGCAATGGTGTTGACTGACCTGACGCCATCGCGGGCAAGCCCGGCTCCCACAATGACTGCGTTGGTGCTCAGGATTTGTGACCGGCGCAAACCCCTGTGGGAGTGAGCCTGCTCGCGATGGCGGTGGTTCAGCCAGCAATGGTGTTGACTGACATGACGCTATCGCGAGCAGGCTCACTCCTACAGGGACCCGTGGTGATCGCTGGATTTGTCAGCGACACATAATCCTGTGGGAGCAAGGCTTGCCCGCGATGGTGGTGGGTCAGTCAACAACAATGTCGACTGACCTGACGCCATCGCGGGCAAGCCCGGCTCCCACAGGGTTCTTTTACTTAGGCGCGTTCGCCCAGGATTTCAGCAGGTCGTTGTAGTTCACAGTTTCGCCTTTAGGCTTCTCGTTCGCCAGTTTTGGTTTCGGAGCGCCAGGCTGATCAAACCAGTACTGGGCATCCCGTTCCGGGTTCATTTTCGGACCGCACACCGGTTGAGCCTTGGAGCGCTCGAGCCGGGTCATGATCGCGTCCTGATCCTTGGCCAGGCCGTCCAGTGCCTGCTGTGGAGTTTTCTCGCCGCTGGCCGCTTCGGCGATGTGGCTCCACCACAATTGTGCGAGGCGTGGATAGTCAGGCACGTTGGTGCCGGTCGGGGTCCATTGCACACGGGCCGGGCTGCGGTAGAATTCCACCAGGCCACCGAGTTTCGGCGCGAGGTCGGTCATGGCCTGCGAGTTGATGTCCGATTCACGAATCGGCGTCAGGCCGACGATGGTTTTCTTCAGCGATACCGTTTTCGAGGTCACGAACTGCGCGTACAGCCAGGCCGCGAGTTTCTGTTTCTCAGGCGTGGATTTCATGAACGTCCACGAACCCACGTCCTGATACCCCAGCTTCATGCCCTCTTCCCAATATGGGCCGCGCGGTGACGGCGCCATGCGCCATTTCGGCGTGCCGTCGGCATTCACCACCGGCAAACCCGGTTTGGTCATGTCAGCGGTAAACGCGGTGTACCAGAAAATCTGCTGGGCGATGTTGCCCTGGGACGGCACCGGGCCCGACTCGGAGAAGGTCATGCCCGCCGCTTCCGGTGGCGCATAGGCCTTCATCCAGTCAACGTATTTCTGCGTCGCGTAAACCGCTGCCGGGCCGTTGGTGTCGCCGCCACGGGTCACGCTGGAGCCGACCGGGTGGCAGTCCTCGACACGAATGCCCCACTCGTCCACCGGCAAACCATTGGGGATGCCCTTGTCGCCGCCACCGGCCATGGAGAACCAGGCATCGGTGAAGCGCCAGCCCAGCGACGGGTCTTTCTTGCCGTAGTCCATGTGTCCGTAGATGCGCTTGCCGTCGATTTCCTTGACGTCTTCGCTGAAAAACTTGGCGATGTCTTCATAGGCCGACCAGTTCACCGGTACGCCCAACTCATAACCGTACTTTTCCTTGAACTTGGCTTTCAGGTCCGGCCGTTCAAACCAGTCGGCGCGGAACCAGTAGAGGTTGGCGAACTGCTGATCCGGCAGTTGGTAGATCTTGCCGTCCGGCGCAGTGGTGAAGGAAATGCCGATGAAATCCTTGATATCCAGGGTTGGCGAGGTGAAGTCCTTGCCTTCGTTGACCATCAGGTCGGTGATCGATTCGGTCTTGCCGTAACGGAAGTGCGTGCCGATCAAATCGGAGTCGTTGACCCAGCCGTCATAGATGCTCTTGTCCGACTGCATCACGGTTTGCAGCTTCTCCACCACATCGCCTTCCTGCAGCAGGTCGTGGGTCAGCTTGATCCCGGTGATCTCGGTGAAGGCCTTGGCCAGTACCTTGGACTCGTATTCGTGTGTAGTCAGGGTTTCCGAGACCACCTTGATATTCATCCCGCGAAACGGCTCGGCGGCCTTGATAAACCACTTCAGCTCTTCGAGCTGCTGCTCCGGCGTCAAGGTGGACGGCTTGAACTCGCTGCCAATCCACTTCTTCGCGGCGTCTTCATAGGCATCAGCCCAGGCGGCAGCGCTCAATCCGCTGAGTGCCAGCATGGCTGCCAATGAAACGCTATGTCGCAGCTTATTGTTTTTGTCGAACATAGAGACCTCCTGTTTGAGTTTTGGAGCAACTTTGCCGAGCGATGTCGACTAGCCCCAGCGCATCACAGCCAACAGCCACACCAGGGACAACGCGGACGCAACCCAGATGCTCCAGTCGGTGGCGCCGATTACCAGCAAATGCAGGTAGGCGCTGCCGAGAAGACCGATAAACAAGCGATCGCCACGGGTGGTGGCAATCGGCAACAAACCACGCCGAAGAATGCTCGGCGAACGCAATTCCCAAGTCGTCATGCCCACCAGAATCAGGCCGATGACGATAAAGAACGCTGCTGTGGGGGTGGTCCAACTCATCCATTCCATCATCAGCTCCTCAAACCCGGCCCAGGGCAAAGCCCTTGGCCACGTGGTTACGGACAAACCAGATCACCAGCATGCCCGGGAGGATGGTCAACACCCCCGCCGCCGCCAGCACGCCCCAGTCGATGCCGGAGGCGGAAACCGTGCGGGTCATCACCGCCGCAATCGGCTTGGCGTTCACCGAGGTCAGCGTGCGTGCCAGCAGCAATTCGACCCAGGAGAACATGAAGCAGAAGAACGCCGTGACGCCTATCCCGGAGCCGATCAGCGGGACGAAGATCTTCACGAAGAACTTGGGGAAACTGTAGCCGTCGATGTAGGCCGTTTCGTCGATTTCCTTGGGCACTCCGGACATGAAGCCTTCAAGAATCCACACCGCCAACGGCACATTGAACAGGCAGTGCGCCAGGGCCACGGCGATGTGCGTATCGAACAGGCCAATCGAGGAGTACAGCTGGAAAAACGGCAGCAGGAACACCGCCGGCGGCGCCATGCGATTGGTCAGCAACCAGAAGAACAGGTGCTTGTCACCGAGGAAACGATAGCGCGAAAACGCGTAGGCCGCTGGCAGCGCCACGCTCAGGGAAATCACCGTGTTCAGGCTGACGTAATACAGCGAGTTGAGGTAACCGGTGTACCACGCTGGGTCAGTGAAGATGACCTTGTAGTTGGCGAAGGTGAAATCCTGCGGAAACAGGGTCAGGCCGCTGAGGATTTCGGTGTTGCTCTTGAAGGACATGTTCAACAGCCAGTAGATCGGCACCAGCAGGAACAGGATATAAATGAGCAATGGGATCAGCTTTCTTTTACTCATGGCAGACCTCAGCGGTTGGCGTCAGAGTGAGTCATGGCGGTGTAGAACAGCCAGGACACCAACAGAATGATCAGGAAGTACACCAGCGAGAAAGCCGCAGCCGGGCCGAGGTCGAATTGGCCGATGGCCATTTGGGTCAGCGTCTGGCTGAGGAAGGTGGTGGCATTGCCCGGACCGCCGCCGGTGAGCACGAACGGCTCGGTGTAGATCATGAAACTGTCCATGAAGCGCAGCATCACCGCGATCAGCAGCACGCTTTTCAACTTGGGCAACTGGATATGCCGGAACACCGCCCAGGCCGAGGCCCGATCGATTCGCGCCGCCTGGTAGTACACGTCCGGGATCGCCCGCAAGCCGGAGTAGCACAGCAGCGCGACCAGGGAAGTCCAGTGCCAGACGTCCATCACCAGCACGGTGACCCAGGCGTCCATGGTGTTCGCCGCATAGTTGTAATTGATGCCCATGGCGTTGAGGCTGGAACCCAGCAGGCCGATGTCCGCGCGGCCGAAAATCTGCCAGATGGTGCCCACCACGTTCCATGGGATCAGCAGCGGGATCGCCAGGATAATCAGCACCAGCGACGACCAGCGTCCCTTGGTCGGCATGGTCAGGGCGATGGCAATGCCCAGCGGAATTTCGATCAGCAGCACACATCCGGAGTAGATGAACTGGCGCAGCAGCGAATCGTGCAAGC
Source organism: Pseudomonas sp. LB3P31 (assembly GCF_054897945.1). Lineage (NCBI taxonomy): Bacteria > Pseudomonadati > Pseudomonadota > Gammaproteobacteria > Pseudomonadales > Pseudomonadaceae > Pseudomonas > Pseudomonas sp. LB3P31. The sequence continues at coordinate 5,563,513 of NZ_CM142710.1, read as the reverse complement.
GCGGGTCCAGCAGCACCTGCTTGTACCAGTCGGCGCCGACGAAGTAGCGACTGGATTGATCGAAGATGTCCTGCACCGAATAGTTGACCACAGTCATCATCGGGATCACTGCGCTGAACGCCACCAGCAGGAACACCGGCAACACCAGCCACCAGGCCTTGTTGTTCTGCACCTTGTTCATGGCTGCGTCTCCAGCAGGTAATCATCGGCGTAGACCATCAACCACTGGGCCGGAAAACTGATCCAGGCAGTGCCTTGGGGCACCGGTTTGTCTTCGGCCAGGCGCACTTTCAGCGTCGCCCCGTCGAGGTTCAGGGTCATGATCTTGTAGGTACCGAGGTCTTCGACGTGTACGACTTTTGCCTGCATGGCGTCGTCGAACGGTTCGTCCCACACATGGATGAACTCCGGACGGATACCAACCTTCAGGGTGTGCCATTGCGATTCGGCGACTCGTTGCTGTTGCGCTTCGGACAATGGCAGGTGCGTCGAGGCAAACCCGACGCCTCCCGGTTGCGGCTGCACGTCGATCAGGTTCATCCCCGGGCTGCCGATAAAATAACCGACAAAGGTGTGGCTCGGCCGCTCGAACAGTTCCCGTGGCGTACCGAACTGCACGATCTGGCCGCCATACATCACAGCGATCTTGTCGGCGAACGTCGAGGCCTCCAGTTGATCGTGGGTGACATAGACCATGGTGATGTTGAACTGCTCGTGGATCTGCTTGAGCTTGCGCCGCAACTTCCATTTCAGGTGCGGGTCGATCACCGTCAGCGGCTCATCGAACAGGATCGCCGAGACGTCATCACGCACCAGCCCGCGGCCCATCGAGACTTTCTGTTTTTCGTCGGCGGTGAGGTTGCGCGCCTTCTTGCCGAGCAGCGGCTGCAGGTCGAGGACTTCGGCGATCTCCTGCACCTTGCTGTGGATTTTCGCTTCGGCCATGCCCTGGTTGCGCAAAGGAAAGGCCAGGTTATCGAACACCGTCATGGTGTCGTAGACCACCGGGAACTGGAACACCTGGGCGATATTGCGCTTTTCCGGGGTCAGGTCGTTGACCACTTTGCTGTCGAACAACACCTGGCCTTGGGACGGGCTGAGCAGGCCGGAAATGATGTTCAGCAAGGTCGACTTGCCGCAGCCCGAAGGACCGAGCAACGCGTAGGCGCCACCCTGCTCCCAGATGTGATCCATCTCGCGGATTGCGTAGTCCTCGGGACCGGCCGGCGTGCGGGTATAGCTGTGGGCGAGGTTCTGCAAACGGATCTCGGCCATCAGGCAACCCTCGCAATACGGCGTCCGGGAGCCTGGACCAATCGGCCCTGGGCATCGAACACAAACAGTTTATGGGTCGGGATATAGATACGAATCGGCGCGTCGACGTCGTATTCGTGAACCCCGGGCAAGTGCAGTACCAGCAGGAAGTGTTCGTTGCGCACGTGCAGGAAGGTTTCCGAGCCGCTGATTTCCGCGACCTCGACCGTCACGGCCAGCTCCAGGTCATCGTCGTTGCTGGGTACCAGTGAGATATGACTGGGTCGCACGCCGAAGCGGTATTCGCCCTCCCCGACTGGCCGCAGGTCGACGTTCAGCGGAAAGTGCACAAAGTTGGCAAAGCTCACTTCGTTGCCGGCGATGCGCCCCGGCATCAGGTTGATCGGCGGTTCGGAGAACAGCTCGGCCGCCAGCACGCTCTGCGGCTGGTGGTAGACCTCTGCAGACTTGCCGCTCTGGATCACCCGGCCCTCGTGAAGAATGGTCGTGGTACCGCCCAGCGCCAGCGCTTCATTGGGTTCGGTGGTGGCGTAGATGGCGATGGTGTGCCGCGCCTTGAACAGCTCGCGCATTTCCTGGCGCAGCTCTTCGCGCAGCTTGTAGTCGAGGTTGACCAGGGGTTCATCGAACAGGATCAGCTCGGCATCCTTGACCAGGGCGCGGGCCATGGCGGTGCGTTGTTGCTGGCCACCGGAGAGTTCCAGCGGATGGCGCTGGAGGAATTTCTCGATGCGCAGCATCCTGGCGGTTTCCAGCACCTTGCTTTCAATCAACTCCCTGGACACTCCGCCCTGGCGCAGAGGCGAGGCGATGTTTTCGAACACGGTCATGGTCGGGTAGTTGATGAATTGCTGATAGACCATCGACACATTGCGCAGGCGCACCGGGCGCTGGGTGACGTCGACGCCGTTCATGAGGATGCGCCCGCTGTCGGGCTTATCCAGGCCAGCCATCAGGCGCATCAGGCTGGTTTTGCCGGACAGCGTGCGACCCAGCAAAACGTTGAAGGAACCGGGTTCGAAACTCAGGCACGCATCGTCGATCCAGGTCTGGCCCTCGACGGTACGGCTGACGTGCTCCAGGGTGAGTGACATGGCTCGGCCTTTTTATTATTTGGAGTCAAGCGACCGAGGGTGTAGAGCGAGTTTCGTGCCAGTAAATGCAGGTTGTTGATGTGCTTGGGGAAAGATCAAATGTGCAGGATGTCGATTTTCGATGCTGAACAGAAATGAACAACTGCGAGTGAACGATTGAACAGTTGGGCGGTTGACAATGAACAATAGTGAACAACACTCTATGGACCGTTCACGGTCACGTAGGAGCTGCCAAAGGCTGCGATCTTTTGATCTTGGCGCCGGTGGGGTCTATTGAAAATCAAGATCAAAAGATCGTAGCCTTCGGCAGCTCCTACAGGGATTGCGGCCAACTGAAGAACCCATAAAAACAATAACAGCAGAGATCGACCGCCATGGCCGCACCCGCCTTGCCGCTCTCCCACGATTCGATCATCCAGAACTCCTGGTCGCGATGCCGTGCGTTCGGCCTCAATCACCAGAGCACTCCGGCCTTCGATCAACTGCCCGCCGCAGGCATCGCGCAACTGCTGGAGAGCCAGCACTCACTGGTGCAGACCACCCACCAGGAAGTCCTGCCCTACTACGAGAACATCCTCAGTAACTCCAACTGCCTGATCATGCTCGCCGACAATCAGGGCCAGGTGCTGACGTCCTGGGGTACCCAGCGCTTTATCGAGCCAGCCCTGACCCGTGGTTTCAGCGCCGGCGCCAGCTGGAGGGAGCGCTGCAGCGGGACCAACGCGATCGGCACGGCGCTGGCCTGTGAGCAGGCAGTGCACATCGAGCACGATGAGCATTTCCTAAAGGCCAACCGCTTCATGACCGGTTCCGCTGCGCCAATCTTCGATGCCGAGCGCAAGGTGATCGCGGTGCTGGACGTGTCCAGCGACAGCTACCTGCCGCCGTCGCACACCCTGGGCATGGTCAAGATGATGAGCCAGACCGTGGAAAACCGGCTGATCCTCAACCTGTTCCACGGCCAGCACTTTCAGCTCACCTTCAATACCGGCTTGAACAACCTCGACAGCCAGTGGGCCGGCCTGCTGATTTTTGACGAGAGTGGGCAGGTGCTGTCGGCCAATCGCCGGGCCGACAATCTGCTGGGTATCAGCCTGTCGCGGGTCAGCGTTGAAAGCCTGTTCAAGGTGTCGCTGCTGGAGTTGCTGAATCAGCCGGATGATTTGCCGTTCGCCCTGCAGACATCAGGGCGCAATCGCTTCCAGTGCCTGCTGAAACGGCCCAAGCAGGCACCGATCAAGGCACGGGTGTTTGCTGAGCCCGCATTAGCGCAATCAGCAGCCATCAACCTCAACACCCTGCATTTTGGCGACAGCCGGGTGGAAAAAGCCGTGCGCCAGGCCGAGCGGTTGCTGGAGAAAGATATTCCGCTATTGATCCACGGTGAAACCGGCGTGGGCAAGGAGGTATTCGTCAAGGCCCTGCACAAGGCCAGCTCACGCAGCAAACAAGCTTTTATTGCAGTGAACTGTGCAGCGATCCCCGCCGAACTGGTGGAGTCAGAGCTATTTGGCTACGAGAAAGGCGCCTTTACCGGCGCTAACCAGAAAGGCAGCATCGGGCTGATTCGCAAGGCCGACAAGGGCACCCTGTTCCTCGATGAAATCGGCGACATGCCACTGCCGACCCAGGCCCGGCTGCTAAGGGTGTTGCAGGAACGCTGCGTGCAACCGGTGGGCAGCAGTGAGTTGTTCCCGGTGGACATCCGGATTATTTCAGCGACCAACCGTTCGTTGCGCGAACAGGTGCAGTTGGGGCGGTTTCGCGAAGACCTGTATTACCGCATTGGCGGCTTGACCCTGGAGTTGCCGCCCTTGAGAGACCGGAGCGATAAGCAGGAACTGTTCAAGCGGTTGTGGGAACAGCATCGCGAGCCTTCGCAGTGGGCGGGTTTGAGTCGTGAGGTGCTGGAGTTGTTTGGTCGCCATCCGTGGCCGGGGAATTTGCGCCAGGTCAGTAGCGTGATGCAGGTGGCACTGGCCATGGCCGAGGAGCAGCCGGTGCGGCCGGAGCATTTACCGGATGATTTTTTTGTCGATCTGGAGATGGAACCGGTGGATGCGCCGGAGCCGTTGGCGGTGAATCTTGATGATGCCGAAGATCTAAATCGGCAGTTGCAGGCGGTCGGGGGAAATATTTCGCACCTGGCACGGCGGTTGGGGGTTAGTCGTAATACCTTGTATAAGCGGTTGCGTCAGTTGGAAGGTTAATAGCCCAAGATCAAAAGATCGCAGCCTTCGGCAGCTCCTACATTGGAATGCGTACTCCTGTAGGAGCTGCCGAAGGCTGCGATCTTTTGATCTTCAGCCAAACAAAAACCCGCACAAGGCGGGTTTAGTTTTTAACGACGATCGCTATCAGTCAGCCAAACGCCAGGTAGTCCCGCCCTTGCCGTCCTCCAGCACCACGCCCATGGCGGTCAGCTGGTCGCGAATACGGTCCGATTCAGCCCAGTCCTTGCCTGCCCGAGCTGCCAGACGCGCAGCAATCAACGCATCGACTTCAGCGGCATCCACCCGCCCTTCAGCACCGGCCTGCAGGAAGTCATCGGCTTCGAGCTGCAACACACCCAGCACACTGGCCAATTCCTTCAAACGCGCCGCCAGGCCCGCAGCAGCATCGAGATCAGTCTCGCGCAGGCGGTTGATCTCACGCACCATCTCGAACAGTACCGCGCAGGCTTCCGGCGTGCCGAAGTCGTCGTTCATCACCTGGGTGAATCGCTCGACAAAGGCTTCGCCGCCCGCTGGCGCCACGCTCGGCAGGCCTTTCAACGCGTGGTAGAACCGCTCGAGTGCGCCTTTGGCGTCCTTGAGGTTGTCTTCCGAATAGTTGATCGCGCTGCGGTAGTGGCTCGACACCAGCAGGTAACGCACGACTTCCGGGTGGTACTTTTCCAGCACGTCGCGAATGGTGAAGAAGTTGTTCAAGGACTTGGACATCTTCTCGCCATTGATGCGAATCATGCCGCAATGCATCCACGCGTTGGCGTAGGTCTTGCCGGTCGCCGCTTCGCTCTGGGCGATTTCGTTTTCATGGTGCGGGAACTCGAGGTCGCTGCCGCCGCCGTGAATGTCGAATGTCTCGCCCAGGCAGCAAGTGGACATCACCGAGCACTCGATGTGCCAGCCCGGACGCCCGTCGCCCCACGGCGAAGGCCAGCTTGGCTCGCCCGGCTTGGTGGCTTTCCACAGCACGAAGTCCAGCGGATCCTGTTTCGACTCGTCGACTTCGATCCGCGCGCCGATGCGCAGGTCTTCGATCTTCTTGCGCGACAGCTTGCCGTAACCCATGAACTTGGCGACGCGGTAGTACACGTCGCCATTGCCAGGAGCGTAGGCGTAACCCTTGTCGATCAGGGTCTGGATCATGTTCAGCATGCCCGGGATGTGATCCGTGGCACGCGGCTCCATGTCAGGCTTGAGGATGTTGAGGCGCGCCTCATCCTCGTGCATCGCGGTGATCATGCGCTCGGTCAGCGCGTCGAACGGCTCGCCGTTCTCGCGCGCACGGTTGATGATCTTGTCTTCGATGTCAGTGATGTTACGCACGTAGGTCAGGTTGTAACCGCTGAATCGCAGCCAGCGGGTCACCAGGTCAAACGCGACCATGCTGCGGCCGTGGCCAATGTGGCAGTAGTCGTACACGGTCATCCCGCAGACGTACATGCGCACATTGTTGCCATCCAGCGGCTTGAACACTTCTTTGCTCTTGGTGAGCGTGTTGTAGATCGATAGCACTTTAATTGTTCCCTTGAATCACTGGCCCCACGAATCACGCAAGGTCACGGTACGGTTGAACACCGGACGACCTGGTTTCGAGTCCTTGATATCCGCGCAGAAGTAACCTTCGCGCTCGAACTGGAAACGGTCTTCCGGCTGTGCATTGCCCAGCGAGGGTTCAGCACGACAACCGGTGAGCACCTGCAGCGAATCAGGGTTGATGTTGTCGAGGAAACTGGCGCTGTCTTCAGCCTTCTCCGGGTTGGCCGAACGGAACAGGCGATCGTACAGGCGCACTTCGCACTCGATGCTGGCATCGGCCGGCACCCAGTGCACCACGCCTTTGACCTTGCGGCCTTCAGGGTTCTTGCCCAGAGTTTCCGGATCGTACGAGCAACGCAGTTCGACGACGTTGCCATCGGCGTCCTTGATCGCTTCGTCGGCGCGGATCACGTAGCTGCCGCGCAGGCGCACTTCGCCGTTGGGTTCCAGGCGCTTGTAGCCCTTTGGCGGCTCTTCCATGTAGTCATCACGGTCGATGTAGATTTCACGGGCGAACGGCAACTTGCGCACGCCCAGTTCTTCTTTCTGTGGATGACGCGGCAGTTCGAGGTTCTCGACCTGGTCTTGCGGGTAGTTGGTGATCACGACTTTCAACGGATGCAGCACGCACATGGCGCGCGGGGCGTTCTGGTCCAGGTCCTGGCGGATGCTGAACTCAAGCATGCCGAAGTCGACCACACCGTCGGAACGGTTGGTGCCGACCATGTCGCAAAAGTTGCGGATCGACGCAGGCGTGTAGCCACGGCGGCGGAAACCCGACAGGGTCGACATGCGCGGGTCGTCCCAGCCAAACACGTGTTTTTCATCAACCAGTTGCTTGAGCTTGCGCTTGCTGGTGATGGTGTAGTTCAGGTTCAGGCGGCTGAACTCGTACTGACGCGGGTGCGCCGGCACTGGCAAGGCGTCCAGGAACCACTCGTACAGCGGACGATGGCTTTCGAACTCCAGGGTGCAGATGGAGTGAGTGATGCCTTCGATGGCGTCCGACTGACCGTGGGTGAAGTCGTAGTTGGGGTAGATACACCACTTGTCACCGGTCTGGTGGTGGTGCGCGTGACGGATGCGATACATGATCGGGTCGCGCAGGTTCATGTTCGGCGAAGCCATGTCGATCTTGGCGCGCAGTACCCGTGCACCGTCCTGGAACTCGCCGGCTTTCATGCGGGCGAACCAGTCGAGGTTTTCTTCCACGGAACGATCACGGAACGGGCTGTTTTTGCCCGGTTCGGTCAAGGTGCCGCGGTATTCCTTGGCCTGCTCCGGGCTCAGGTCATCGACATAGGCCTTGCCGGCTTTGATCAGCTCGACCGCCCAGTCGTGCAGCTGGTCGAAATATTGCGAGGCGTAGCGCACTTCGCCGGACCATTCAAAGCCCAGCCACTTGATGTCGCTTTCGATCGCGTCGATGTATTCCTGGTCTTCCTTGGCCGGGTTGGTGTCGTCGAAACGCAGGTGCGTGACGCCACCGAATTCCTGGGCCAGGCCGAAGTTCACACAGATCGACTTGGCGTGGCCGATGTGCAGGTAACCGTTGGGCTCAGGCGGAAAACGGGTGACGATCTGCGAGTGCTTACCCGAGTCCAGGTCCGCCTGGATGATCGGGCGCAGGAAATTGACCGGCACGGCAGGGCCGGTCTTGGCATTCGAGGTAGGGTCGACAGTGGGCTTGCTCATAGGATCCTTGAACGTACAAGTGCGCGGCCGCATACGGGGCCTGACAAAACAAAGCCGCTATCATAGCCGATGCCGTGAAGCTGCTGACAGAGCAGGCCGGAAAACGCCTGCATTTAATCGTCTGTAAATGAAAAACAGCCTCGAAATTCGTGCCTGTCGCGCTAAACTGCGCTCCTTGGCCGAAATAAGGCTGAACCGGTTGCAGGCACCCGTGCCCAAAACCAAGAATTCATTGAAAACGCTTTATCTCATAAAGAGTACCGATCATGACCCAAGTCAAACTGACCACCAACCATGGCGACATCGTCCTGGAACTGAACGCTGAAAAGGCACCGCTGACCGTTGCCAACTTCATCGAGTACGTGAAGGCCGGCCACTACGAAAACACCGTATTCCACCGCGTCATCGGCAACTTCATGATCCAGGGCGGCGGTTTTGAGCCAGGCATGAAAGAAAAGAAAGACAAGCGCCCAAGCATCCAGAACGAAGCTGACAACGGCTTGCCGAACGAGAAGTACACCGTGGCCATGGCTCGCACCATGGAGCCGCATTCGGCTTCCGCGCAGTTCTTCATCAACGTGGCTGACAACAGCTTCCTCAATCACAGCGCCAAGACTACCCAGGGCTGGGGCTACGCAGTGTTCGCCAAAGTCGTGTCCGGCACCGAAGTTGTCGACAAGATCAAAGGTGTTTCCACCACCATGAAGTCCGGCCACCAGGACGTGCCAGCAGACGACGTGATCATCGAGAAAGCCGAGATCATTGAGTGATACTGCTGATTTCAGACTTGCATCTGGAAGAGGAGCGCCCGGACATTACCCGGGCGTTTCTGGACTTGCTCGCCGGACGCGCCCGTTCGGCGAGTGCGTTGTACATACTCGGCGACTTTTTTGAGGCGTGGATCGGCGACGATGCCATGACCGTCTTCCAGCGTTCCATCTGCCAGGCCCTGCGCGATCTCAGCGACAGCGGCACGGCGATTTTTCTGATGCACGGTAATCGCGACTTCATGCTCGGCCAGGCCTTCTGCAGACAGGCGGGCTGCACGTTGTTGAAAGACCCGAGCGTCGTGCAACTCGCAGGCGAGCCGGTGCTATTGATGCACGGCGACAGCCTGTGCACCCGCGATGAAGCTTACATGAAGCTGCGTCGCTACCTGCGCAACCCCGTCACCCTGTTTATCCTGCGTCACCTGCCCTTGGGCACCCGCCACAAACTGGCGCGCAAGCTACGCAGCGAAAGCCGGGCGCAGACCCGCATGAAGGCCAATGACATTGTTGATGTCACCCCCGAAGAAGTGCCGCGGGTGATGCAGCAATTTGGCGTGAAGACCCTGATCCACGGGCACACCCACCGTCCGGCGATCCATAAACTGCAGATCGGCGAACAGGCGGCCCGGCGCATTGTGATGGGGGACTGGGACCGTCAGGGCTGGGCATTGCAGGTGGATGAGAATGGATTTGCGTTGGCGCCGTTTGATTTCGGCCCGCCGCCACAACTCGCAGCCCCGACGATCTAACGCCGACCACAAATCCCACTGTAGGAGTGAGCCTGCTCGCGATAGCGGTGTATCAGTCAACGAGTTGTTGAATGTGATACCGCTATCGCGAGCAGGCTCACTCCTACAGTTTGATAGCGTTGGGTCAATGGCCGCTGGCGGCAGGCCCGGCTTTGGCGGCAAACGGTGGTTTCGCCAGCCACACGATCAATATCAACCCCATGAAACCCCAGCCCAGCAACGTGAAGTAATCCACGGTCGAGAGCATGTACGCCTGACTCGTCAGCACATGATCGAGCTGCGCATAGGCCGGGTTGCCCGGGCCGCCCAGGGCATTCAACGCCTCGCGGGTCGCCGGCTCGTAGGTGCTGATGCTTTCGCTCATGTAGGCATGGTGCTGATCCGCCCGGCGGATCCAGATCCAGGTGGTCAGCGACGCCGCGAAACTGCCGCCCAGGGTCCGCAGGAACGTGGCCAGGCCGGCGCCATCGGCGATCTGGTTCGGCGGCAGGTCCGACATCAGGATGCTCAGCGTCGGCATGAAGAACAGCGCCACGCCAATCCCCATGAACAGCTGCACCAGGGCGATGTGCTGGAAATCCACTTCGGTGGTAAAGCCGGCGCGCATGAAGCAGCTCAGGCCAATCGCCAGGAACGCCAAGCCCGCCAGCAGGCGCAGGTCGAACTTATGCGCAAACTTGCCGACAAACGGCGAGAGGATCACCGGCAGAATACCGATCGGCGCCACTGCCAGCCCGGCCCAGGTCGCGGTGTAGCCCATCTGGGTTTGCAGCCACTGCGGCAGCATCAGGTTGATCCCGAAGAACCCGGCATACCCCAGCACCAGCACAATCGTGCCGATGCGGAAATTGCGATGGGCAAACAGCCGCAGGTTGACCACCGGATGCTGGTCGGTCATTTCCCAGATGATGAACACGGCTAGCGCGATCACCGAGATAGCCGCACCGACGATGATGAAGTTGGACTCGAACCAGTCCAGGTCGTTGCCTTTGTCGAGGATCACCTGCAAGGCGCCGACGCCAATGATTAACGTGATCAGGCCGACGTAATCCATTGGTTGACGACTGGTTTCCACCGGGCGTGCCTTGAGTTGCTGGCGCACAACCATCACCGCGAAGATCCCGATCGGCACGTTGATGAAAAAGATCCACGGCCAGCTGTAGCTGTCGGTGATCCAGCCGCCGAGGATCGGACCCGCAATCGGTGCCACCACCGTGACCAGCGCCAGCAACGCCAGGGCCATGCCGCGCCTGGCGGGGGGATAAACCGCAATCAGTAACGTCTGGGTCATCGGGTACAACGGGCCTGCGACCAATCCCTGGACTACCCGGAACAGAATCAGCTCGGGCATCGAGGTGGAGATGCCGCAGAGGAACGAGGCGATCACGAACAGCACGGTCGCCCAGAGAAACAGCTTTACCTCACCGAAGCGCCGGCTGAGCCAGCCGGTCAGTGGCAGCGCGATGGCGTTGCTCACCGCGAACGAGGTGATGACCCAGGTGCCCTGCTCCGAACTCACGCCCAGGTTGCCGGAAATCGTCGGCAACGCCACGTTGGCGATGGTGGTGTCGAGCACCTGCATGAAAGTCGCCAGCGACAGGCCGATGGTGGCGAGCAGCAGGCTGGGCGGGGTGAAAGACGCGTTATTGCTCATCGCGGATCCTTTGGAGCGTTACGGCCCCTGTGGGAGCGGGCTTGCTCGCGAAAGCGGTGATTCAGTCAACTGATATGTTGAATAGAAAACCGCTTTCGCGAGCAAGCCCGCTCCCACAGGGTTGGTGTAATGGCGACTTAGCGTTGCGCGGTCTTGCTGACGGCGGCGCTATTGTCGTGGATCAGTTGGGCGATCATCGCATCGGCTTCCGCCAACTGCCGGTCGTAGACGTTGGTGCTGAACGAAGCCTTTTGCGGCGGCTGTTGCGCCAGCACCGGACCGCTCTGGTCGTGCAGGTTCACATCGACCTGGGTCGACAGCCCAACGCGCAACGGATGTTTGGCCAGCTCTTCGGCGTTGATATGAATGCGCACCGGCACCCGCTGCACGATCTTGATCCAGTTTCCGGTGGCGTTCTGCGCCGGCAGCAGGGCAAACGCGCTGCCAGTACCGGCACCAAGGCTGTCGATGGTGCCGCTGTATTTCACGTCGCTGCCATACAGGTCGGCCTCGATGTCCACCGGCTGGCCGATGCGCATGTCCCGCAGCTGGGTTTCCTTGAAGTTGGCGTCGATCCACAGTTGATCCAGCGGAATCACCGCCATCAACGCGGTGCCCGGCTGCACCCGCTGGCCCAACTGCACGGTGCGCTTGGCCACGTAACCGGTGACCGGAGCGATCAAGGTGCTGCGGGCATTGGTCAGGTAGGCCTGACGCAGTTGCGCGGCGGCGGACATCACCTCCGGGTGCGACGAAACCACGGTGTCATCCACCAGCGCGCTGGTGGTTTTCAATTGCTGGCGGGCGTTGGCCAGGGCGTTTTGCGCCGAGGTCAGGTCGTCGCGAGCGTGGGACAGTTCTTCCTGAGAGATCGCGCCGCCGGCTGCCAGGTTCTTGCGGCGATTGAAGTTGTCCTGGGCCTTTTGCACTTCGGCCTGCTGCGCGTTGACCTGGGCCTTCATGCCGTCGACGTTGCTATACAACCCGCGAACCTGACGCACCGTACGGGCCAGGTTGGCCTGTGCACTTTGCAGCCCGACTTCGGCATCGTTCGGGTCGAAGTTGATCAGCACCTGGCCCTCATGCACCAGGTCGCCATCATCGGCGCCGATGCTGACCACGGTGCCGGTGACCAGCGGGGTAATTTCCACCACGTTGCCGTTGACGTAGGCATCGTCGGTGCTCTCGTTCCAGCGCCCGTAGAATTCGTGCCAGGCCCAGACACCGGCGCCGGCAAGGATCACCACAATGGCTAGAATCACCAGCATGATCTTGCGTTTGCGCGGGTTGCCGGTGTCCTGCGGGGATTGCGGAGCTTGGGTATTTTCGGCGGTGGCCATGACTATTACCTTGATTAGTTGTTCTGCGTGGCTGGGTTGGAGGCCGTCAGGGTTTCACCCTGGAAGCCGCCGCCCAGCGCCTGCATCAGTTGGATCGACAAGTCGATCTGCTCGGCATTCAGGTTGGCCAGCTGACGCTGGGCCTGGAGCAATTGCTGCTCGATGCTGAGCACGTCCAGGTAGTTACCGATGCCGGAACCGTACCGCTGGACCACGGTGTTGTAGGAATCCTGGGCGATGTCGGTGGCGTGCTGCTGCGCACCGATCTGCCGGCCGATATCGCGCAGTTGATTGATCGAGTCGCTGACATCGCCCAATGCTTTGACCAGGCTTTTGTTGTACTGCGCCACGGCGAGGTCGTAGTCGGCGTCGCGAGAGTCAAGGTCGGCACGCAGGCGCCCACCGTCGAATATCGGCAGGGAAATCGTCGGCCCCACATTGAAGAAACGACTGGCCGAACCGAACATCGCATCCCCCAGCAACGACTCGACACCGGCTGCGGCGCTCAGGTTGAGGTTGGGGTAGAAGCGGGTCTTGCCGGCGGCGATATTCTTGCTCGCGGCTTCGACCCGCCAGCGGGCTGCGACCAGGTCTGGCCGACGACCGAGCAGCTCTGCCGGCAATACCGATGGCAATGCCACCGCGCTGGCCTGCAGCACCTTCGGTCGAGCGATTTCATTGGCGCGATCAGGGCCTTTGCCGAGCAGCACCGCCAGGGTAATTTTCGCGCTGTTCAGGCGTTTCTCGGCATCGATCAGGCTGGCTTCGGAGCTGGCCTCCAGGCTTTCGGTTTGCTGATACTGATACTGGCTGTCGATCCCGGAACTCAGGCGGCGCTTGCTCAGGTCGAGCATCTGTCGGGTGCGTTTGAGGTCTTCGCTGGCCAGGTCATGGACGATATGGGCCTGGCCCAGATCGCTGTAGGCTCGGGCAACGTCAGCGGACAAGGTCAACTGCGCGGCCTGCTGGTCGACTTCGGCGGCGCGGGCCTCACCGAGTGCGGCTTCCCAGGCGTCACGCTGGCCGCCCCAGAGATCGAAGTTGTAATTGAAGCTGGCGCCGAGGTTGCGCAGGGTCGCATAGGTCCCGCCCTGCCCGCTCGGATCCTGGTCCCGGGCCAGGCGCGAACGGCTGACGCCGGCACTGGCGTCGAGGGTCGGCATGCGTTCGGCATCGGCGGCGTAGGCAGCGGCGCTGGCCTGATGGGCGCGGGCATCGGCGATCTGCATGTCGGGACTGTCGTGCAGGGCTTCGCGAATCAGGCCGTCGAGTTGCGGGTCACCGAGGCTTTTCCACCAGTCGCTTTTTGGCCAGGCAGCCGGCGACAGGGTGACGCCGCTGAGGGACTGTCCGGCCTGGAGATTTTTCGCATCGAGGCTGACGCCTTCGGTCCCCAGACCGCTGTAGCTGGCGCAGCCGGCCAGGGTCATGGCCACCAGCACCAGGCTCAGGCCGGTGCGCATGGTTTTACTGCTCATTTATCACCCACACGTAGCAAAGTGATCGAGTCACCCGCCGCGATCAAAATTTTCTTCAGGATCTGTTCCAGGGTCGCCAGCTCTTGCTCGGTAATGGCGCCAGCCAGTTCGTTCATCGCGGCAGCGCCGATCTCCGGCAGGCGGTCAGCGAGCTGCTGGCCTTGCACTGTGAGTACAAGCTGCACTTGCCGACGGTCAGATTCGGAACGCTGGCGCACGAGGAAGCCTTTCTGTTCCAGACGATCAAGCATCCGGGTCATCGAGCCGCTGTCCAGGGACAGGTGACGGCACAGCTCGCCGGGGCTGTCGACGCCGTACTGGGCCAGGATGATCAACACCTTGAACTGCGCGGCGGTGATGCCGTGGGGTTCCATGTGGGTGTCGATGATCCGGTCCTTGAGCAGCGCGGCACGGCCGAGCAGGAGCCCGAGGTGGCAGTTCTTGAATTCGTCCGGGGTGAAGTGTTTCATCTGGCCACCGATTAGCTGCCTAGGCAGAGAATGTATGACGAGATGTTACTGCCTAGGCAGCGAATGTCAACATAATAGTTAGGATGCTTTGTATTTTGGTGATAAATGGGGGTTCAAAAGCAAAAGATCGCAGCCTTCGGCAGCTCCTACAGGTGTACACATAACCCTGTAGGAGCTGCCGAAGGCTGCGATCTTTTGATCTTGCTGTTGATCCTTGGTGCCTAAAAATCCCGCTTGTAGAAGATATCCAGCGAACTCGCCACGCCACCCGCCGCTTCCAGGTAGACCTTCTTGCTCAGCTTGTAACGCAGCGCAATGGTATTGGCCGGCTCGAACACCCCCACCCCATAACGCAGACTGAGCTTCTCCGAGATATTGCCGCTGGCAACCACGGAGGTCTGGTCGCCGCTGCCCTGGGTGTCGAGCTGGAAGTCCTGGATGCCGAGGTTCTTTGCCAAGCCGCTGGTCACCCCGGAGCTTCCCATCAATCCCAGGCCGAGCGCCGCCTGGGCGAGCATGTTGTTGTCGCCACCGTCAGTGCTCAGCGGCCGCCCCAGTACCAGGTAGGACAATGCCTGCTCCTGGCTCAACGCAGGTTCCGAGAAGATCTGCGTGGTCGGCTGCTCGGCGCTGCCGCTCAAACGGATGCCGGCGATGACGTCATCGGTCTGGCGAATCGCCTCGATGTCCAGATACGGCTGGTCGAGCGGGCCGGCAAACAGCAACCGCGCCCGGCGCACAGTCAGGCGCTGACCGTAGGCGCGATAGCGGCCATCGTTGAGCCAGAGCTCGCCCCGGGTGTCCATGTTGTCGCCGATGTGCACGTGGCCCTGCAGGTTGGCGGTCAGGCCGAACCCGGCGAAGCTGAGTTTATCGGCGCCAACTTCCACATCAATGTCCATCTTCATCGCCAATGGCGGTTTGCCTTCCTCGGTCTGCTGACCCACGATCACCGTGTCGTCGGAGACCTTGACCGTCGAAGGCGGCAATTCGCGCACGGTGATTTCGCCCCTGGGCACCAGCACCTTGCCGGCCACCGCCAGTTCGTCGCCCTTCATCGAGATCTTCAGGTCCGGGGCGACTTCCAGCTTGGCGTAGGGCTCCACGGTCACCGGCAATTGCGAACCCTTGAGTGCCAGGTCCACCACCAGCGCCTGGCCCCAGGCGATGCTGCCGTTGAGCGTTCCCTGCCCGGTCGTGCCGCTTTTCCAGCCGCCTTTCAACTGCACGCTTTCACCGGCAATCACCGCCTGCAGCTGCAAGGCCTGCAGTTCGATCGGCAGTTCCGGCCCGGACACCTCGCCATCGCTCAACAGCAAATTGCCGTTCACCAAAGGCGCCAGCAGCGTGCCGCCAATGGTGCCGCTGCCATTCAGGCGGCCGCTGATTTTCTCCACCATAGGCACAAATGGCCGCGCCACGGACAGGTCGAGGCCATTGAGGCGGAACGTGCCACTCATGGGCTTGTTCGCCGGCAACGGGTTGATCTGCGCCTGAACCCGCAGTTCGCCGAGTTTGCCGCCGACGAAATTCAGGTCGGTGTCGATGCGCTTGGGCGTCATTTTGCTGGTGAGCAGCAGGGTCTGGTACGGAAAATCCAGCCACTGACCCTTGTCGCGCACTCGCAGGGTGCCGCCGCTGGCATCGATGCTGATCTGGCCGTTCGGACCGCTGGCCGGCAGGTCCAGTTGCAGGTCGGCGTTGAGCGCGCCTTTCCAGGCGAAGTCCTTGGGCAACCACTGCGCCAGGCTCTCGATCGGGAATTGCTTGAGGTGGTAACGCAGTTTCGGCTCAGGCATCAGGCGCTGGTCTTCTCCGCACAGGCTGGCCGGACCGGAGCGCCAGCAATGGGCGCCAAAATTGATTTTGCCATCGGCCAGGCGCTCAAGTTTCGCCGGGGCTTGTAGCCTCCAGTCCTGGCCGCCGGCCTGGATATCGCCAGTGGCCAGACGTCCGCGCCAGTTGCCTTTATCCAGCGCACCGTCGAGTCCGAGGGTGAGTTTGAGCTGCGGGCCTTGCAGATCGAGGTTCAGTTGCTGCTTTTTGATATCGCCCTGGCCGCTGGCGGTCAGCGTGCCCAACGCGGTGTCACCGGCCTGGATGCCACCGCCCTTGAGGTCGATTTTCGCCCGCTGCGCGCTGTCGAGGGTCGCGTCCAGGTTCAGGCTTTGCAGGCGATTGTCCTCGAAGGCCAGTTGCGTGCCTTGCAGGCCGAGCTTGCCTTGCGGCGCGTTGAGCGTACCGGCGACATCCACTCGGCCATTGAGCTGGCCGCGCAGTTGCGGCCACAGCTGACCAAGGCGTGGCATCTTGATATCGATCTGCCCGGCGAGTTTCTGCTGCAGGCTGCCTTTGCCATTGATGCTGTTGTCGCCCAGTCGGATCTGCAGCGCACTGAGGCTCCATTGCTCGCCGCCGCCATCGGCCTTGGCCTGGATCACCGCCGGTTGACCGCGCAGCTTGCCCTTGAGATCAAGGTCGGCGTTGAGGCTGAGCTTTTCATTCTTTATAGCACCGCTGCTGCGCAACGGGCCGGCCAGGGTGCCAGGCAATTCCGCGACCCAATACGCCGGGTTTATCGCCGACAAATCCAGCGCAGTGTCCCAGGCAATGCCATCGGCAAACTGCAGGTTCAGGTGGCCCTCGGCCTTGCCCTGCCCGGCTTCGAGTTGAATCTGCTGCAGGTAAATTTTAGTCAGGTCGCCGGCGAACGGGCTCTGCAGGCTGAAGGCGCCTGCCGGACCATCCAGCGCGGCCTTGAAATTCCCAAGGTATTTGCCGTCGGTGTAGGACACTTCGCCATTGAAGCTGCGCAATGCCACTTCCGGCTCATCGATCAGTGGATAGACGCGGTGCCAGGGGAAGTCCAGCCAGTCGATCTTCGCGTCGGCACTGAGGCCTTTGCTCCAGTCCACTTGCCCGGAGAGCTTGAGGTTCTGTTTGTCGTTCGCACTCAGATCGAGCGTGGCAATCTGCGCGCCCCCGGCGTCGACCTTGCCTTGCAGCGACAGCGCGACCGGGCCCTGTTCAGCTGGCAAGCTGGCCTTGCCGAGCAATTGATAACCGTCTTTCAGGTTGCCGGCACCCGTGAGTTCCAGCTGATTGAGCTGCAAGGTGTCCGGTAAATCGGCGCTGGGTTTGAAGCCGTCAGCGGTGATGCGCACTTTGGCCGGCAGATTCTCCACCAGCGGCTGCAGTTCGCCAGTTAACCGCCCGTTGAAATAGCCGCTGCTGTCGGCTGTAAGATTCAGGGTTTTCAGCAGGTCACCGTCGACCTTCAGGGCAAGCGCCCAGGGACCGGTGCCCGGCGCTGGCAGGGTCAAGGTGCCTTCGGCCTTAAGGGGCCAGTTGCCGCTGGGTTGCAGCAGGCCTGACAGGTTCAGGCTGAGTTCATCGCGCTGCAGCTTTACCGAATCAATCTGCAGCCCCTGGACGGTCCAGTGCGCGGCCAGTTGCAGGCCCTTGAGTTCTTCACTGCCGTTGAACAGCAGGCTGCCAATCTTGACGTCGCCCAGCTCGATGGCCAGCGGCAGGTCAAGGTCTGGCAGGCTGATCGGGCCGCTGCTTTCTTCTTCAACTTCCGGTGGAAATTGCAGGCTGACCTGATCGGCCTGTAGCTGCTCGATGCACAGGGTCCGACGCGCCAGGCACCAGGGTGACCAGGCGAAGATCGCCTTGCTCAGCTCCACCCGACTGGTGTCCTGCTGCCACACCAGATGGTCGGCGCTCCATTGGCCGCCCAGGCGCCCCTGGAAATTCTCCACGCTCAGCCCCGGCACAAAACCCAGTGCCCAGCGACTGCCCGCTGCCGTGCCGAGTACGGTGGAGACGGCCAGGATGATCAGCAGCAACAGGCCGAGGATGACCAGCAGCGTTATCTTCAAACCACGATTCACAACTCGGGCCCCATGGAAAAGTGCAGTCGAATGCCACCGTCGTCATCCAGCGCGTGGGCCAGGTCGAGGCGGATCGGCCCCACTGGCGAGATCCAGCGCACACCGATACCGACGCCGGTCTTGAGGTTCGGCAGTTCGAGCGTATTAAAGGAGTTGCCCTGATCGACGAAGGTCGCGACCCGCCATTTTTCCGCGACCGAGTACTGGTACTCGGCACTCGCGGTGACCATATAGCGGCCACCTATGCGGTCGCCCTCGGAGTTTTCCGGGGACAGGCTCTGGTAGTCGTAACCGCGCACGCTCTGATCGCCACCAGCGAAGAAACGCAGCGACGGAGGCACCGATTTGTAGCCGTTGGTGGCGCTGCCGCCGACCTGCACCCGACCAAGGAAGCGGTGTTTGTCGAACACTGTGGTCAGGCCTTTGACCAGCGCAGTGCCATACAGCAGGTTGTTGTCCGAACCCAACCCTTCCTTGGCCACCTTGGTTTCGAACTGCAGGCGATAGCCGTTGTGCGGGTCGATGCGGTTGTCGCTTTTCAGATAGGAATAGCTGACCCCAGGCATCAGCAAATTGCTGAGCCCAGAGTCGTCGCCCAGTCGATATTCCTCGCGCTGCCACTTCAGCGACACCACGCGCTGCCAACCGCTGGGCAACTTGCTGTGCCACTCCGGGCCTATGGTCAGCAGTTTGCTGAGGGAGTCCTTGTCGGCAATTTCTTCACTCTGGTAACCGCCGGCGAAGCGCAGCTTGTCGGTCAATGGCGGGTCCAGGGGAATGTCGTAGAAAATCCCGACGTTCTGCCGCGGCGCCGATATTTCGGTTTCCCAGCCATAGCTGTGGCCCTGGGGATTGACCCAGTGGCGGGTCCAGTTGGCCTTGACCCTGGGCCCGACGTCGGTTGAGTAACCCAAGCCCAGGCCCATGGTCCGCGGCTTGCGGGTGTCGAGTTTGACATCGACCGGGATCACGTTGTTTTTCGAAGCGGTGGGTGCCGCATCGACCCGCACGCTTTCAAAATAGCCGCTGGACTGCATGGCCTGGTTGAGTTCGGCAATCAGCTCGGAGTCATACGGGGCGCCTTCCTTGAAAGGCACCATGCGCATCAGCAGATCTTCGTCGAAAGGCGTGTCGCCTTCGAAACTGACCTTGCCCATGGAGTAGCGCGGACCGCTCTCGTAGACCAGGTCGATATCGGCGACACCGGCTCGCGGGTCGACTGACAATGTCTGGTGGGAGAAATGCCCGCTGAAATAACCGAAACGCGAAGCCTGGTTCTGGATCAGGCGCTTGGCGTCTTCGTAATTGCCATGGTTAAGTACGGCGCCGGTTTTCAGCGCTGCGCTTTTAGGTACACGAAAGGATTTGAGCGACGCCGCAGGGCCCTGGACCTTGATGGTGACATTGCGCAGGTGAATCGGCTCGCCAGGATCGACGTTGAGAATCAGCCGTGGGCTCTTGCCGCCCTTCACGTCCGACTCGATCTGCGGCTGGTAATAACCCAGGGCCTGGGCGGCCTTGCGCGCCTGTTCCTCGGCACCGCGGCTGAAGCGCAACAAGGCTTCTTCGTCACGATCGCCGAGGCTGCCGATATAGCCCTCTATATTGGCCTTGAGTTCATCGTTGGACGGTTTGACCCGCACATCCAATTCACTTTGCGCCAGCGCCGTGCAGCTGGTTATCAGCATCAGCACGCTACTGGTAATTCTTCCTGGAAACTTCATAGGCGCGGATGCTATCACGAGCTTGGGAGCGTGATAGAGCCTGGTTTGCGCGCAAAGTTCGTCCTTTATGCGGTCGCGGTTTGCAGGACCTGTGGATTGGCGTGGAAAAACACGTGCTCGCGCACTGGCCCGATGGCGACTTCGCCGATTTCCTCATAGCCCTGACGCTTGTAGAACTCCAGATAACGCGGGTTGCCGGTGTCCAGAACCACGCCCTGAGAGTGTTCGTCGACGGCGCACCAGTTGTGCACAGCCTGTAACAATTGTTCGCCGAAGTGTTTGCCCTGGAACTGCGGGTGAACGCCCAGCAACGGCAGCAGGTGCACAGAGTCGGACGGCACGCACGCCATGACCGCATCGTGGTATTCGAGGTAGCGGCGGGTGCAGCGAAATCCGGTGCTGAGGACCATGCGCAGACGCCAGGCCCAGCTCTCGGTAATGCCCAGGCGCCGTTGCGGCGGCGCGATGAGGGCGATGCCGATCAGTCGATCGTTGACCAGCAGGCCGATGGCGGGCAGATCCTGCAGGAAATGCTGCTTGACCAGTTCGCGCACGGTGGCGCGCACCCGTTGCTCGTAGCCGGGACGTTCGGCTTCGAACAGGTAGCTGAACGTCGGCTCATGACGATAGGCCTGATACAGCAGCGAGCGGGCTTCGCGGGAGTAGCCACTGTCGAGCATGTGGATGTCGGCAATGGCGGTCGAGGTGTCGGGCATAACGAAAAATCTCCCCGGGGCACCGCTCAAAATGGCGGCGCTCTTGTTGGTACGAGCCTCTGGGTGTGGGCACAGTTCCTTGCTGGGTTGAAAAACGGCGGTTGCGCTGGGTTTGGTTTATCAATGTATAGACCAAGTGCATAGGATGTGTGCGGGGAGCGCCTGCGATGCTGATGCTGATGTTTGGGACCTGTAGGAGCTGTAGGAGCTGTCGAGTGAAACGAGGCTGCGATCTTTTGATCTTGCTGTGTACATATCCGTTTCTGCGGTCACGGCTGCTTATGGTTTCGCTCTTACAGCGAGTCACTTGGAAAAGCGCCAAGTAACCCGCTGTAAAAGCGGAATCAATGGAAGCCGTTACCGCAGCAACGGATATGTACACAAAGCAAGACCCACCAATGGCTAGCCCCAAACAAGCATGTCAGTTAGCATCGCCCTTTTGCGCCAGGACTGCCGACCATGAAGATCGTCTCCTTCAACATCAACGGGCTGCGTGCTCGCCCGCATCAGCTGGCGGCGCTGATTGAGAAGCACCAGCCCGACGTGATCGGATTGCAGGAAACCAAGGTCCACGATGACCAGTTCCCGTTGGCCGAAGTACAAGCGCTGGGTTACCACGTGTATTTCCACGGGCAAAAAGGCCATTACGGCGTTGCCCTGCTCTCCCGCCAGGAACCGCTGCAGTTGCACAAAGGCTTCAGCACCGATGACGAGGACGCCCAGCGTCGTTTCATCTGGGGCAAATTCGCCGACGCCAATGGCGTGCCGGTGACGATCATGAACGGCTATTTTCCCCAGGGAGAAAGCCGCGATCACCCGACCAAGTTCCCGGCCAAGGAGCGTTTCTACAACGACCTGCAGCAACTGCTCGAAAGCCAGTTCAGCAACGACCAGCCGGTCGTGGTGATGGGTGACGTGAACATCTCTCCCCAAGACTGCGACATCGGCATCGGCCCGGACAACATGAAACGCTGGCTGAAAACCGGCAAGTGCAGTTTCCTGCCGGAAGAGCGCGAGTGGATGGCGCGGTTGAAAAACTGGGGGTTGGTGGACAGCTTCCGCCATCTGAATCCTGAGGTGGCAGATCGCTTCAGCTGGTTTGATTACCGTAGTCGCGGGTTTGAAGATGAACCCAAGCGTGGACTGCGGATTGATTTGATCATGGCGTCCCATGGCTTGCTGCCGCGGGTGAAGGACGCGGGGGTGGACTATGAACTGCGCGGGATGGAAAAGCCGTCGGATCATGCGCCGATCTGGCTTGAGTTGAGCTGAGCCATGTAGGAGTGAGCCTGCTCGCGATGGCGGTCTGACATTCAACATTTTTGTTGGCTGACCCACCGCTATCGCGAGCAAGCTCGCTCCTACAGTGTTCTCACAGCCAGCTACTGTCATCTTTGTGAAACCCTACTGACTTAATCTCCCGGCACTTCCTTTGCTTTGTAGGGTGCCGGCATGCTGCTGCGCGTTTTGTTCCTGTTGATGCTGAGCATCCTGGTACCTGGGTCGGCGTCTGCTGGCGCGTTACCGCTGCCCGACCACGGCCCGGTGTTGCGCATCCAGGGTTCCAACACCATCGGCGCAGCGCTGGGGCCGGCGCTGGTCGAAGGTTTGATGCGCGAGCAGGGATTGCTCAAGATTCACCGCGAGACGCCGGACAAGAGCAACGAATTGCGCATCGTCGGCGAAACCGCACAGGGGCGTCGGGTAGCGGTGGAAATCGCCGCGCACGGGTCCAGTACCGGCTTCACCGCCTTGCAAAGCGCTGCGGCCGATCTCGCAGCGTCCTCGCGCCCGATCAAGGACAGTGAGCTGGCCAGCCTGCAAAACCTGGGTGACCTGAAGAGCCCCGGCGCCGAGCAGGTTATCGCCATCGACGGCCTCGCGATCATCCTGCACCCGCACAATCCACTGAACCAACTGACCACCGAGCAACTGGCAGGCATCTTCAGCGGCGAGACCAAGACGTGGGAAGAAGTCGGTGGCATGGGTGGGACCATTCACATTTACGCCCGAGATGATCACTCCGGCACCTACGATACCTTGAAGGAACTGGTGCTCAGCGGCCGTGGGAAAAATCTCAGCGCCAGCGCCAAGCGCTTTGAGTCAAGCGAGCAATTGTCCGATGCCGTCAGCCACGATCCCCAGGGCATCGGTTTCATCGGCTTGCCTTATGTGCGCCAGGCCAAGGCCGTGGCGATCGCCGACGGTTCGTCCCAGGCGATGCTGCCCCTCAACAATCTGATTGCCACGGAAGATTATCCGCTATCGCGGCGGCTGTACTTTTACCTGCCACTTAACGCAAGCAATCCATGGGCCGAGGCATTGGTGAAGTTTGCCCAGGGCAGCCGGGGCCAGGAGATTGTTGCGGCCAACGGGTTTATCGCCCAGACCGTGCAGGCCATGGCGGTGGTACCCAATGCCCTGATGCCCGAGGGTTATCAGGCCCTCAGTCGCCATGCGCAGCGCCTGACCGTGAACTTTCGTTTCGAGGAAGGCAGCGCCACCCTGGATAACAAGGCCCTGCAGGACCTGTCGCGGGTGCTCGACTATATAAAGCAGCGTGACAAAGCCGATCGGCAGGTGACGCTGGTGGGGTTTGGGGACGCCAAGACTGATCCGGCTCGTGCCGACCTGTTGTCGAAACTGCGGGCCATGGCCGTACGCCGGGAACTGGCCAAGAGCGGCGTGGTGTTTCGCGAGATTCGCGGTTTTGGTGCGCAGATGCCGGTGGCGGCGAACAGCGCGGATGAGGGGCGGATCAAGAATCGGCGAGTAGAAGTGTGGGTGTACTGAGGCGAGCAGGAGCGCTCGCCTCAGCTTCAATTCAGCCCTGTAATTTTTCCAGCTGCGCCGTGGTATCCACCGCGCCCATGGTCTTCGCCGCATCCAGCGCCGACACCCCATTGGCATCCTTGGCCTTCGGGTCAGCACCTTTGCTGATCAGATAGTCGACGATGGCGACGCGGTTGAACATGGCCGCCATCATCAACGCGGTACGACCGTCGAAGGACGAGCCTTCGACCTGCGCCCCACCGTCGACCAGTGCCGTGACCACCGCCAGGTCACCCTTGAACGCGGCGCCGGCAATCGGGCTCTGGCCGTTGTCGTTGCGGATCTCCGGGTCGGCCTTGTGTTCCAGCAGTACTTTTACCGTCTCGACATGGCCATGGTAGGCAGCCAGCATCAGCAAGGTGTCACCCTTGTGATTGCGCAAGTTGGGCGGCAGGCCTTTGGACAGCAACGCTGCCATCATGGCCGCATCGCCCTCGCGTGCCTTGTTGAATACCTGTTCGGCAAATTCAGCGGCTTCTTCGGGGGTCATCTGGCGGCTTTGGTCTGACATGGGGGCTCCACTATCTATGTATTCGCAAAGGGCAACAGTTTCCCGAGCAGCCCGGGCACTGTCACTTCTTTTTTCTGATCAAGGGTCATAGCCACATTCAATAACGGTGTTTGCCGTCGTGAATCTCGGCCAGCACCTGTTCAGTCACCTGCACATAGGTGTGAGTTCCCGGCAGCCAGGCATAAATGGGGTCATCGCCAGTTTTTCCAGGATCAAAGCCTTCGTCCTTGAGCCGGGTTTTCTGGTACTTGAAGGTGCCGGTGGTCTCCATTTTCACTTTCACCCGCAGGAACAACGGCACTGCATACGCTGGCATCTGCTCGCGAGCGAACGCCAGCAGCTCGCTGAAATCCAGGGTTGCCAGGGATTCGGCCGGGGTGATCGCCGCCATCCCGGCGCGCCCGTTGGTGTTGCGTACTTCCACGCCATAGGCCACGGCCTCGGAAATATTCGGGTGCTGCAGCAGGATGTTCTCGACCTCGGTGGTCGAGACGTTTTCACCCTTCCAGCGGTAGGTGTCGCCCAGGCGGTCGACGAACTGCGCGTGACCAAAGCCGATATTGCGCAAAAGGTCGCCGGTATTGAAATAGCGGTCGCCCTTCTCGAACACGTCATGCAGCACGACTTTGGCGGTCTTCTGCGAGTCGGTGTAGCCGTCCAGTGGCGCCTTGTCGTCGATTTTCGCCAGTAACAAGCCCTGCTCGCCCTTGGCCACCTTGCGCATGAAACCGCCGGCGTCACGCAGGGGCTGGCCACTGTCATGGTCATACGCGGCCAACTCCCAGGACATCAGGGAAAAACCGACGGTGTTGTCGAAGTTGAGCACGTTGGTGAAGCCGATATTGCCGTCACTGGCGGCGTACAGCTCGCAGATGTGATCCACCGCGAAACGGCTCTTGAATTCGGACCAGGCGCCGGGGCGCAGGCCGTTGCCGATCATCTTGGTGACCCGGTGCTGGCTGTCATCGACGCTGGGCGGCTGATCCACCAGGTAGCGGCACAGTTCGCCGACGTAGCCGAGGGTGGTCGCGCGGTACTTGCGCACGTCGCCCCAGAACTGGCTGGCACTGAACTTGCGCCGAATGGCGAACCCCGAGGACCCGCTGATGGCCGAACCCCAGCACACGCACAGCCCGGTGGCGTGGTACAGCGGCAGGGTGCAATAGACGATGTCATCCGGGCCCATGTCCAGGGCGATGGTGCCGAAGCTGGCGGAGCTGCGCATCCAGCGCCCGTGCTTGAATACTCCAGCCTTGGGCAATCCGGTGGTGCCCGAGGTGTAAATGTAGAAACACGGATCATCGAGGAAGATTTGCTGGCTGCTCAGCGGATTATCGCCAGGACTGTCGGCGATGGCCGCCATCAGGTTGATGAAACCTTCGGGGGCCATGCCGGGGTGATGGCAGGTGTCCTGATCCGCGACATACCAGGTGCGCGCCGGATCGATTGCCACGCGCTCGCGAACTGCGGTAAACGCCGCCACCAATTCGCCGCCCACGATGATTGCCGCAGGCGCCACCAGGTTCAGGCTATGGGCCAGGGTGTCGCGGGTTTGCGAGGTATTGAGCAGTGCACTGATCGCACCGGTCTTGGCCACCGCCAGGATGCTCACCAGCAGTTCCGGACGATTCTCGATGAACACCGCCACCACATCGCCCTTGCGGATGCCCTGGGCAGTCAGGTGATGGGCGATGCGATTGGCCCACTGGTTGACTTGGGCATACGTGAGCAGCCTGTCGCCCTGAAGCAATGCCGCGCCGTCTGGATTGCGCAGTGTCGCTTGCTCGAAGCTCCAGCCGAGACCACATGATTGGGTCGGGTCCTTGACGTTGGCGGCTTTCATCCCCCTGACCACTCGGAGCAGGGCCCTGGCGATGGCAGGCAGCTTGCGGAGCATCATGCCCCAGGTAATCGTGTCGTTCAGCGCGCGGCTCATGGTTGCTCCCGTTCGATCTTTTTATTGTCGGGTGGCGGTGTCAGAGGGCGAAAGTACGTCAGCGGTTCAGGGCCTGTACACGCGGTTTTTGCAATGTTTTGTATCCGCTATTCAGCTCGGCGCAATCGTGAGCGTGATTCTTGCGATTGGTTCCATTGCAACCGCTGCAATCTTTCAAAATGCAGGATGCACGATGGCCATTCATGCAGATTGCACGAAAGCAAAAATCAGCAGTTTTGTTAACTATATGATTTATAACGTTTTTTTTATTCACAAATGCTGGCACAAAGGCTGCAACTACCTCTTCATGCTTGCCAATCAAGTGCTAACGGAGCTGATAGACATGAGCCTGATCCAAGAAAAATTTACCTCCCTGTTCTCCAACTTCGAAGTGACTACTCAGCCACGCCCGGACGGCGGTATTCTGCTGACACTGCGTGGTCAGGAAGGCAAAGTGTTCAAACGCTCGATCTCCTACCAGCAATTGCATGCTGGCGACCAGTTGTCCTGGGTGATCAGTGCCATTCGCCGTGACCTGGCGGAACAGGCCAGCGAACTGCCACAGATTTCGATGCTGCAGAGCCAGCAGCGGTTTGCTTTGCCGACTTATCATTCCGCGTAAATTGATGCAGAGTTATAAACAGACAGGCCGTGAGCGCTTCCGCTTCACGGCCTGAGTTGTTTCTGGAATACGCAATTTCGGCCACCCATGTGGGAGTGAGCCTGCTCGCGATTACGGTTTATCTGGCGACATCAGTGTTGAATGACGCACCGCAATCGCGAGCAGGCTCACTCCTACAGGGAATTTCCTTCAAAAATTGAAAGTATTGATTCGCGCGAAGCTGCTGACGGTCACGTGACCGGCGAGCTCCCCGCCTTCACGGGCCAGTCCGCAGGTAGCCATGCCGGCCGCACGCGCCGCGTCCAGTTCTTCGACGATATCCGACAGAAACAGAATCTGCGCTGCCTCGATGCCTATGGCCTGGGTGATCCGCTGGTAAGACTGCGCCTCACGTTTGGGCCCTGACGTGGTGTCGAAATAGCCGCTGAACAGTGGCGACAAATCCCCCGCCTCGGAACAGCCGAAAATCAGCTTCTGCGCCTGAATCGAGCCCGACGAATAAACATAAAGTTTAAAACCTGCCTGATACCAAGCCTTCAGCGCTTCAACGGCATCGGGGTATACATGGCCTTTCAACTGGCCGGCCTGATACCCCTGCTCCCAGACCATCCCCTGCAATGCCTTGAGCGGCGTGGCCTTGCGGTCTTCAGCGATCCAGCCCAGCAGAACCTCAATGACACGCTCAACGTCTGCGTCCGGCTCGTTGCTGTCGCGGCGCACGGCGTCCAACTGCTCTGCCACGTCAGCGCGTCCGGCCTGCTGCCTGACGAAATCCGGCATGTGTTTGGCTGCATAGGGAAACAGCACGTCGAAGACAAAACTCACCGCGCTGGTGGTGCCTTCGATATCGGTGAGGATCGCTTTGATCGGCATCGGCTCAGTCCTCCAGTCGCGGAAAGCGGTTAGCGATGTCTTCGCCAGTGAAGTTGGCTACCCAGCCTTCAGGGTTGTTGAACAGGCGGATCGCGACGAAATGCGGATGCTCACCCATGTCGAACCAGTGCGGGGTACCGGCCGGCACCGAGATCAAGTCATTCTTCTCGCACAAGACGGCGTAGACGTAATCGTCGATGTGCAGGGTGAACAAGCCACGCCCGGCGACGAAAAATCTGACTTCGTCTTCCCCATGGCGGTGCTCGTCGAGGAACTTGGCGCGCAGCTCGGCTTTTTGCGGGTGATCGCTGTTCAGGCTGATGACGTCGACGGTGACGTAACCGCGCTCGGTCATCAAGCGGTCGATCTGCTCCTGATAGGCGCCGATCACTTCTTCCTGGCTGGCGCCGGGCTGGATTTTTGCCGCAGCTTGCCAACGGTCGAAGCGTACGCCCTGCTCCGCCAGGGTCGAAGCGATGTCTTCGAAATGGGTCAGCACCTTGTTCGGAATGTCAGGGCTTGAGACGTGGTAAACGGACAGGCTGCTCATCAGGGCAACTCCTTAACGGTTCATGCGTTGCGGTTGGAGAGCGAGCGCATCTTCAACTCGCACTCAAACAAAAATTCGAAAGCCTCGATCTGCCGCAGGGCATCGCTCATGCGCGCGCCCCAGGTGTAGAGGCCATGGCCGCGAATCAGGTAGCCGACGCAATCCGGGTGCGCCTCCAGCCAAGGCTGCACCTTGGCGGCGAGACGCGCAATGTCCTGGTCATTGTCGAAGATCGGCACGCGCACCCGGGATTCGTGGGTCGATACACCGCTGAAGGCTTTCTGCAGTTCGTAATCCTCGAACTCGATGAAATCCTCCGGTGTCAGGCGCGACAGCACCGTGGCGTTGACCGAATGGGTGTGCAGCACCGCGCCGATGTCCGCGCGCCAGCTGTAGAGCTGGGTGTGCAGCAGGGTTTCGGCGGACGGTTTTTTCCCGGGTTCGAGGCTGTTGCCCGCCAGGTCAGTGGCCAGCACATCGTCCGCGCCCAACTGGCCTTTGTGCTTGCCGGACACGGTCAACAGCGCCTCGGTGGACGACAGGCGAGTCGAATAGTTGCTGCTGGTGGCCGGCGACCAGCCGCGGCCATACAGGAAACGCCCGGCATCGATGATTTCCTGGGCGAGGTGTTCACGGGTAAGGCTCATGGCCTGTCCTCTTGCATGCGTGTGGCAATGATAACGGCAGCCGCAAAGGCTGCGAGGCTGGCAATACTAAAGGTCAATGGTGCGCCAAGGGCGTTCCAGCTGTAGCCGGAATAAAGAGCGCCCAATGCGCCGCCGGTGCCGGCCAGGGCGGCGTAAAGCGCTTGGCCCTGCCCTTGCTGGCGCGCACCGAAGCTACGTTGCACGAACTGGATGGCAGCGGCGTGAAAGCTGCCGAAAGTCGCCGCATGGAGCACCTGGGCGAACAGCAGCACCCAGAGAAACTCGGCGAACGAACCGAGCAACACCCAGCGCAGCGCCGCCAGCAGGAAACTGGCCATCAGCACCCGGCGCACCGAGAAGCGCGCCAGAATCCGGCTCATTGCCAGGAACATCAGGACTTCGGCGACCACACCGAGTGCCCAGAGCATGCCGATCAGGCCGCGACTGTAGCCCAGGCGTTCGAGGTGCAAGGTCAGAAAAGTGTAATAGGGGCCGTGGCTCATCTGCATCAGCGCCACGCAGGCGTAGAACGCCAGGACCCCGGGGCTGCGCAATTGTTTGAGAAAACCGTCGCCGGCGATACGTGGTCCCTGCGCCGGCTGGGCATTGGGCACCCACAGGCTGCTGACCACGATCCCGGCCATGATCAAGACCAGTGCCAGCGGATAGATGTCCAGGCTCAGCCACTCGAACAACCGCCCCAGCGCCACCACGGTAATGATGAAACCGATGGAGCCCCACAGGCGAATCTGGCTGTAGCGCGCGGTCTGGTCCTTGAGGTGCGCCAGGGTGATGACTTCGAACTGCGGCAACACCGCGTGCCAGAAAAACGCGTGCAAGGCCATGACCATCGCCAGCCAGGCGTAGGTCTTGCTGACGAAAATCAGCGAAAAGGTCAGCAACGTGCAGACCGCACCGAAACGCACGATCGCCAGGCGCCGACCCGTGTAATCACCGAGCCAGCCCCAGATATTCGGCGCTACGCAGCGCATCAGCATCGGGATCGCCACCAGCTCGCCAATTCGCGCGCTGGAAAAACCCAGGTGGTCGAAGTACAGCGCCAGGAACGGCGCCGTCGAACCGAGCAAGGCGAAATAAAACAGATAAAAGCTGGAAAGCCGCCAGTACGGGAGTGCCACCGCCGTCATCAGACTGCGGCGGCTATGAAGTCAGCCATTAAAGCTGACCCAGCACCGGCGTGCTGACTCGCACATCGGCGTTCTGCCCGCGGTGACGCAGCAGGTGATCCATCAGCACGATGGCCATCATCGCTTCGGCGATCGGGGTGGCACGAATGCCCACGCACGGATCGTGGCGACCCTTGGTGATGACGTCCACCGGGTTGCCGTGGATGTCGATCGAACGGCCCGGCGTGGTGATGCTGGAAGTCGGCTTCAATGCCAGGTGCGCGACGATCGGCTGGCCGGACGAGATGCCACCCAGAATGCCACCGGCGTTGTTGCTGAGAAAACCTTCGGGGGTCATTTCATCGCGGTGTTCGGTGCCGCGCTGGGCGACGCTGGCGAAACCGGCGCCGATTTCCACGCCCTTGACCGCGTTGATGCTCATCAGCGCATGGGCCAGTTCAGCGTCCAGGCGATCAAAGATCGGCTCGCCCAGGCCCGGCATCACCCCTTCGGCCACTACGGTAATCTTCGCGCCGACCGAATCCTGGTCGCGGCGCAACTGGTCCATATAGGCTTCCAGCTCCGGCACCTTGTCCGGGTCCGGGCTGAAGAAGGCGTTGTCTTCCACCGAGTCCCAGGTCTTGAACGGAATTTCGATCGGACCGAGCTGGCTCATGTAGCCACGAATGACAATGCCCTGGGTCGCCAGGTATTTCTTCGCAATCGCCCCGGCCGCCACACGCATGGCGGTTTCCCGCGCCGAACTGCGACCGCCGCCACGGTAGTCGCGCTCGCCGTACTTGTGGTGGTAGGTGTAGTCGGCGTGGGCCGGGCGGAACAGATCCTTGATCGCCGAGTAGTCCTTGGACTTCTGGTCGGTGTTGCGAATCAGCAGGCCGATGGAACAGCCGGTGGTGCGGCCTTCGAATACACCGGAAAGGATTTCGACTTCGTCGGCTTCCTGGCGCTGGGTGGTGTGGCGGCTGGTGCCGGGTTTGCGGCGATCGAGGTCGCGCTGCAAATCCTCCAGGGAAATTTCCAGGCCCGGCGGGCAGCCGTCGACAATGGCGACCAACGCCGGACCATGGCTTTCGCCAGCGGTGGTGACAGTGAACAGCTTGCCGTAGGTATTGCCGGACATGCAGGACGCTCCGTGAATTGAACCTGAATACGTAATGCGCGCCAGTATACGCAGGCTACCCAAGTAGTTCATCCTCGAACCTTATGGGTGCTTGCGAGTCCAACCGGCACCTTTGTGAATGATGGCGTGATGATGCTGCGAGTTCTAGCCTTGAGCCTTACCTTGTTTACCGGATTTGTGCAGGCAACTGTGCTGCAACGTCCCATATCGCTGGATACCGGCAGCGGCGAACTGTTTGGTTCGCTGTTGCTGCCCAAGTCCGAGACGCCAGTGCCGGTGGTGCTGATCATTTCCGGCTCCGGGCCGACCGATCGCGACGGCAACAATCCCGATGGCGGGCGCAACGACAGCCTGAAGCGGTTGGCGTGGGTGCTGGCCAAGCACAACATCGCCAGCGTGCGCTATGACAAGCGGGGTGTGGCCGCGAGCCTGCCCGCCGCCCCGGACGAGCGCAATCTTTCAGTGGAAGGCTACGTAGCCGACGCCGAGGCGTGGGGCCGCAAGCTCAAGGCGGATCCGCGGTTTGGCCAGTTGATCCTGCTGGGGCACAGTGAAGGCGCGCTGATCGCCAGCCTCGCCGCGCCCAGTATCGACGCGGCGGCAGTGATCTCCATGTCCGGCAGCGCCCGGCCAATTGACCAGGTGTTACGCCAGCAACTGGGCAATCGCCTGCCGCCACCCTTGATGCTGCGAGCTAACGAATTGCTCGATACCCTCAAGGCCGGTCGCACCGATGACAATGTGCCGCCGCAGCTGCAGGTGATCTTCCGCCCGAGTGTGCAGCCGTACCTGATCTCGCTGTTTCGCCAGGACCCTGCAGCGGCGTTTGCCAAGCTGAAAATGCCGGCGCTGATCATCCAGGGCGGTAACGATATTCAGGTCGGCGTGGGTGACGCAAAGCTGCTGAAGGCGGCGAAACCGGACGCCGAGCTGGCGCTGATCGAAGGCATGAACCACGTGATGCGCATCGTGCCCAATGACGTGAAGCGCCAGCTGGCCTCCTACAGGGATCCGAATTTGCCACTGGCCGCCGAGCTGGGTGCGCGGATCCTCGGGTTTATTGACGGACTTCGTGCCAGTTAAGCGCTGTTTACCCTCCAGTCCTGCAGAAAACGGCCGATAAGCCGGTGTCGCCAGCATTAAGCCTGGCGACACGCCGAGCTTGGACAGGACCTTGCCGTTATGACTGATACGCAAACTTCACCCGAGATTCCAGCTGAGCAGGACGCGCCGCCAGCGGTCGAGCTGCCGTGGGCTGACGTGCACACTGAGCACCGCAAGATGCTGCGCCTGGCACCGCTGCAGACCGACCGCAACACCGGCGCGCGGCCGCTGCGCTTTGTCGAATTCGGCTATGCCGAGCGCAATGACAAGGAACGCAGCCTGATGCGCATGAGCATCACCCTGCCCGGCCAGCGAGTGCGCAAAGAGCAGAATCTGCTGGATGTGTGGGTCGATCATCTGGATAAAAGCGTGCGATTCGGGCCCGACAGCGGCTTGCAGACCGAACCGGTGAACCGCGGCATCGGCCGCTACATGGCCGCCCACGGGATCGACTGGGCCAAGCAGCGCTGGCCCGGCTACACCGTTCACGGCACCGACCTGAACAACAAGGACGCGCTGAACGAAGACACCCGCCTGCGTCGCGATGATTTTTTAAAGGGCCATGGGTTCGAAGTGGTCTATGCCGACGCCCAGCACCTCAAGGGCAGCATCAAGGACGCGCTGGTGGGCGACTTGAAGACCCGGTGGAACAGCGAGAAGCTGCAGGTGGTAGAGATTCTCGAGGCGGCGCAGATGCTGCAGCAGGCCGAGCAGAACCTGGCCGAGCAGGAAGTGAAACTGAAAAAGCACGAGGAAAAGGTCAGCAAATACCAGCGTGAAGACACGGCGCTGCGGTTTACCATTTCGTGCCTGGTGGCGTTTGCGGTGTTTCAGGCGGGGTTGTTGATCTGGATTGCTACGCACCGGTAACAGTCTGAGACCGAGGCGCGGCCTTCGCGAGCAAGCCCGCTCCCACAAGTATCGGGTGTCGCGCAATATCTGCGCACGACTCAAGTCCCTGTGGGAGCGGGCTTGGTCTGGGCGGCATTCCGACGATGGCGTCACCAGCTTAGACGCGAGAAGCAAACACCGCCTGATGCTCCCGGCACTGCTCGGCCGTCAACATGAACACCCCATGCCCTCCGCGCTCGAAGTCCAGCCACGCGAAGTCGACTTCCGGGTACAACGCCTCGACGTGCACCTGGCTGTTGCCCACTTCGACAATCAACAAACCCTTCTCGGCCAGGTGATCCGCCGCTTCGGCGAGCATCCGGCGCACCAGGTTCAAACCATCGTCGCCGCAGGCCAGACCCAGCTCCGGTTCGTGCTGGTACTCGTCCGGCATGTCGGCAAAATCTTCGGAATCGACGTAAGGCGGGTTGGACACGATCAAGTCAAAACGCTGACCCGGCAGACCATCAAAACCATCGCCCTGCACGGTGTACACACGCTCATCGACGCCATGGCGCTCGATATTCTGGTTGGCCACTTCCAGCGCTTCGAAGGACAGGTCGGCCAACACCACCTCGGCGTTCTGGAACTCGTAGGCACAGGCGATGCCGATGCAGCCGGAACCGGTGCACAGGTCGAGAATCCGCGCCGGCTCGCTGCCCAGCCATGGCTCAAAGCGCTTTTCGATCAACTCGCCAATCGGCGAACGCGGAATCAGCACACGCTCGTCAACGATGAACGACATGCCGCAGAACCAGGCCTCGTTCAACAGGTAGGCGGTCGGAATGCGCTCTTCGATGCGCCGCTGGAGCAAGCGCTGGACGTGGACCAGTTCATCCTCTTCCAGGTTGCAGTCGAGGTAGCTGTCCGCCATTTCCCACGGCAGGTGCAACGCACCCAACACCAGTTGACGGGCTTCGTCCCAGGCGTTGTCGGTCCCATGGCCGAAGAACAGATCCTCCCCATGGAAGCGGCTGACGGCCCAACGGATATGGTCGCGCAGGGTACGAAGTCGGGAAGTGATCACGGGGGCAAACTCTCTGGAAAAAACGACTGGTAATTCTACCAGTCAAAACGACTTGCGACGACGGCATAAATCATCCGGACCGATGTAGGACTTTTCTGTTTTTTCGCTTGGCTATTGAACAATTTGTGAGTATTGACAAGGCTGCGAGCCAATAAACACGGCACCTGCGATGGTAGCGATTCACAGAAGCGCTCAGCCAGAGGACAATGTCGCAAAAGCCCCACCCGAAGGAGCCCCAGAATGTCCGTTCCAAAAACGATGTTTCAACTCAGCGGCCGCGGTTATGCAGCAGCCAACCTGAGTCATGCGACCCTTGTCATCATCGATGCCCAGAAGGAATATCTCAGCGGTCCGCTGGCACTGGTCGGCATGGAAGCTGCCGTCGCGAACATCAAGCAACTGGTAAGCGCCGCCCGTGCAGCGGGCCGGCCGATCGTGCATGTGCGCCACCTCGGTACCGTCGGTGGGCTGTTCGACCCCCAGGGCGAGCGCGGCGAATTCATCCCCGGCCTGGAGCCACTGGCCGACGAAACCATCATCGGCAAACTGCTGCCGAGCGCGTTTCACGGCACAGAACTGCTGGAGCGCCTGCAGAATCTCGGCTCGCTGGACCTGATCGTGTGCGGCTTCATGAGCCACTCCAGCGTCAGCACCACGGTACGCGCAGCGAAGAACCTGGGCTATCGCTGCACCCTGGTCGAAGATGCCTGCGCCACCCGCGATCTGCCATACAAGGGCACCGTACTCAGCGCCGAACACGTGCAACAGACCGAAATGGCGATCATGGCGGACAACTTCGCCACCCTCGCCCTGACTCACGAACTGATTTGATCGGAGCCTGGTGAGCGGCACATACCGCCGCTCATCCGCAAAAGCCTCTCATTGCCTATAATTGTTTTAGCCTCAGGAACATCCCGGTCAACTCCCGGTCGAAGGGCCGATACCCATTGAGGAAGGTCGGAATGAAGTTATCCGATGGTTTTGACGCTCGCCGCCTGCGGCCCAAAGGCCAGAGCAACTGGCGTTTTCGATTTGGCGCCGCGTTTGCCGCGTTGCTGTCTACCTGTGGCGTGCTGCTCGCCATGGCCGGTGCCGCCAGCCTGCTTGGCCGCCCACCGGCGCTGGGCGAATTGAATGCAAGCCCCCTGGGCTCGGCAATTATCCTGGCTGTCGGCCTGTTCGTGCTGTACATCGGCGTTTGGCTGTGGCGCCGTTGCCGCCGTCGTGCGCGCCAGTCACGGCAACTGAACATGTCGCCGCACCTGATGAAAAAACACGATTGAACAAAGGCCCGGCATTCGACGGGCCTCAATTGTTATGGCTAAAGCCTCGACTTGGGTAAACTGGCCGCCCTTCGCGGAGGCTGACATGCAAGACGACGATTTTTCCCTGTTCAAAAGTGCGATCCAAGGCGTCAAGCCGATCAAGCACGATCGCGCCGAAACCGGCAAACCCAAAGCTGACCGCGCGCAAATCGCCAAGCTGCGCCAGGCGGCTACCGTGCGCACCGATGCCACCACCGTGGATGGCCTGTCTGACCAGTTCGTGATCGATGTCGGCCCCGAAGACGAGCTGATGTGGGCCCGTGACGGCGTGCAGGAAAGCCAGATGCGCAAGCTCAAGGTCGGCCAGATCCCGTTCGAAGGCAGCCTCGACCTGCATGGCATGAACGTGGAAAAAGCCCGGGAAACCCTATGGGCCTTCCTCGCCGAAGCAACCAAATTCGAAATCCGCTGCGTGCGCGTCACCCATGGCAAGGCCGTGCGCCTGGACGGCAAGCGCCCAATGATCAAAAGCCACGTCAACACCTGGCTGCGCCAGCATTCCCAAGTGCTGGGCTTCACCTCGTGCCAGGCCAGGCACGGCGGCGCCGGAGCGGTTTATGTGATGCTCAAACGGACCATGATGGAAGGTCGCGACGAGTAAACCTGTCGCTTCGCGCTTGCAGCGCCGTGTCCGCCACCGTACCCTTGCCCTTTGCGTAAAATCCCACAGGTAGTTTCATGTCCCTGGAACAGAATTACACCGCGATTCTCGGCCAACTGGGCGAGGACGTTTCCCGCGAGGGCCTGCTCGACACGCCAAAGCGTGCCGCCAAAGCCATGCAGTACCTCTGCCGCGGCTATGAACAGACACTGGAAGAGGTCACCAACGGTGCCTTATTCAGCTCCGACAACAGCGAGATGGTGTTGGTCAAGGACATCGAGCTTTACTCCTTGTGCGAGCATCACCTTTTGCCGTTCATCGGCAAGGCGCACGTCGCTTACATTCCCAGCGGCAAGGTATTGGGGCTGTCAAAAGTCGCGCGGATCGTCGATATGTACGCACGCCGCCTGCAGATCCAGGAAAACCTCAGCCGCCAGATCGCTGATGCGGTGATGGAAGTCACGGGCGCCCTGGGCGTTGCAGTGGTGATCGAGGCCAAGCACATGTGCATGATGATGCGCGGTGTGGAGAAACAGAATTCGTCGATGATCACTTCGGTGATGCTGGGTGAGTTCCGCGAAAACGCAGCGACCCGCAGCGAGTTTCTCAGCCTGATCAAGTAGTACGCAGCACGAAGAAAACCGGCATTCATCGCCGGTTTTTTTTCGTCCGGCAAAATTCAGGTAAGCTGCGCGCCTTCCGCTTGCCCCTGTGAGGCTTATACCGTGTTCGTAAAAGCGCTTCGTGTCGGCTTAGGCCAACTGATCATCTTCATCGACTTCATCACTCGCCCCGGCAAAAAACAGCGCCCGGCTGAGGTTCAGGCCCAGGTCAACACGGCCGCCAAGGGGCTGACCCTGTATCAGTTCCACGCCTGTCCGTTCTGCGTGAAAACCCGTCGCACCCTGCGCCGGCTGAATGTGCCAGTGGCGTTGCGTGATGCGAAGAACAACGAACAGGACCGCCAGGCGTTGCTGGAGCACGGCGGCAAGATCAAGGTGCCGTGCCTGCGCATTGAAGAGAATGGGCAGACGACGTGGATGTATGAGTCCAAGGTGATTATTGATTATCTGGATAAGCGGTTTGCTGCGGCCTGAACCACTGCGTTGTCTGGCCTGACGTCATCGCGGGCAAGCCTTGCTCCCCTGCTCCCTGTGGGAGCAAGGCTTGCCCGCGATGAGGCCAGCACATCCAGCACAAATCCCAGACAAAAAAAACCGGCCCTCGCGCCGGTTTATTTGTTTCTGCCCTGCCCTCAAGCCGCCACAGCCGCCCCCTGGGCCTCCCGCACCACCGCTGCCAACCTCCTCAGTCCCTCATCCAACCGCGCCGGATCAATGTGGCTGAAGTTCAGCCGTAGATGTCCGTGATGCTCATCCGGCTGTGGAAAGAATGGCTCCCCCGGCATGAACGCGACATCCGCCGCCAGCGCCGCCTGGAGCAACGTGCGAGTGTCCAGTGGCTGCTTGAGCGTCAACCAGAAAAACAGTCCACCTTGCGGCACTTCCCAGTCCGCCAGGTCGCAGAAATGCTGTTGCAGCGCTGACTGGAAGGCATCCCTGCGCACACGGTAAAAATCGCGCAAGTCACTCAAGTGCTGCTCGAACTTCTCGGTGCCGATCCATTGCAACGCTTGCCACTGCCCTATCCGGTTGGTGTGCAGGTCCGCCGATTGCTTGAGCTTGAGCAGATGAGGAAACAGGTCCGGGCTGGCGATCAGGTAGCCGACCCGCAGGCCGGGCAACAGAGTTTTCGACACGGTACCGGTGTAGATCCAGCTGCTTTTGCGCAAGCGACTGACGATGGGCGTGGCGCTACCGCCATCAAAAGTCAGTTCGCGGTATGGCTCGTCCTCGATCAGCGTCACGCCGAATTCGTCGAGCAACGCGGCCACCGCATCGCGCTTGGCCTCGCTGTAGCGCACCGCCGAAGGGTTCTGGAAAGTCGGGATCAGGTAGATGAACGCGGGTTTGTGCTGCTCCAGCCGGGAGCGTAACTGGAGCAGATCCGGACCGTCTGCCTCCAGCGGCACGGTGATGCAGTCGGCGCCGAACAGCTGAAAAATCTGCAATGCGGCCAGATAAGTCGGGGCTTCGAGAAGGATCTCGGTGCCTTTGTCGATGT
The DNA here is from genome assembly GCF_054897945.1 of Pseudomonas sp. LB3P31. Lineage (NCBI taxonomy): Bacteria > Pseudomonadati > Pseudomonadota > Gammaproteobacteria > Pseudomonadales > Pseudomonadaceae > Pseudomonas > Pseudomonas sp. LB3P31. The sequence continues at coordinate 5,525,577 of NZ_CM142710.1, read as the reverse complement.
ATAACTTGGCCGCCAGATCCAGCGTCTGCTGCGAACCACTGACCACTAATACCTGGCTCGCCTCGCAAGGCACCCCCAGCGCCCGGGCCTGCGCTGCCAGTGCCTCGCGCAGTGCCGGCTCGCCTTCGCTCATGCCGTACTGCCCCATGGCTGTCGGCATATCGGCCCATTCGACTGGCGGCAGCATTTCCTGCGCCGGCAAGCCGCCAGCGAATGACATCACTTGCGGACGCTGGGCTGCGGCGAGAATTTCTCGAATCAAAGAACTTTTAAGGCGCGAGACACGTTCGGAAAAAGCCATGGGTCACCGGTAGCGAGGGCAGAGGAAAATGAGTCAAACTGGTTGACTGAAATTACGCCACTCCGAACGGATACGTCAATATGCTTGACCTTAAAAATCCCGGCACCCAGCAGCAGGCCATGGAAGCGTTTTTCTTTGGCTACCAGGCCTTCACCGCCAAGGCTGATGAAATGCTTGAGCGTCGCGGCTTGAGCCGGGTGCATCAGCGCATCGTGTTTTTCATCGCCCGCTATCCGCACCTGAGCGTCAAGGAGCTGCTGGAACTGCTGGGCGTGACCAAGCAGGCGCTGAACATGCCTCTGCGGCAGTTAGTGGAAATGCATCTGGTGGGAAGCGTTGCTTCCGAGTCCGACAAGCGCAAGCGGCTGCTGAAATTGACGGCTGATGGGGCTCGGTTCGAGCAGTCGTTGCGGCGTGAGCAGGTGAAGTTGCTGGAGCGGGTGTTTGCCGAGGCTGGGGAGGCGGCGGTGAATGGGTGGTTGGCGGTGAATCTGGCTTTGGGTGGGGGCCACATGGAGGACTGAGTTTTGCCTGCGGGTTATGGATTAGGCAATCTGGCCCCATCGCGAGCAGGCTCACTCCTACAGTGGACCGCGTTGAACCTGTGGGAGTGAGCCTGCTCGCGATGAGGCCCGGACAGGCGATATACTCCTATCTACAAACTTTTCGTCTACAAACGCTAAAACAATATTTGCTTTATTTGTACACAAAAGCATAATCCACTTCGTGCGAGTTCCTGACCAAGCGGTCAACAAATTCGCAAGTGCCTCAAAGGACCGCTGCCGCCCTCATGGGTCCGGTCCTGGAAATAACAATAAAACTCTTGAGGAGTACTCGCTGTGGAAAGCCGCAAATCCGAAGCATCGACGCTGGATCTCTCGCCGCCTGCCCCCACTGGCTGGCTGGAGCGCATCTTTAAACTCACCTTGCATGGCACCACGGTGAAGACCGAGCTGATTGCCGGTCTGACAACCTTCATCACCATGGCCTACATCATCTTCGTCAACCCCAACATCATGGCCGATGCCGGGATTGATCACGGCGCCGCGTTCGTTGCCACCTGCATCGCCGCCGCGCTGGGCTGCCTGCTGATGGGCCTGTACGCCAACTGGCCAGTTGGCCTGGCACCGGGCATGGGTCTCAATGCATTCTTTACCTACACCGTGGTCGGCACGATGGGCTACAACTGGGAAACCGCGCTGGGCGCGGTATTCGTGTCCGGCGTGCTGTTCATGTTCCTGACTTTCTCGCGAATCCGCGAATGGCTGCTCAACAGCATTCCAGTCAGTTTGCGCTACGCCATGGGCGCCGGCGTGGGCTTGTTCCTGGGGCTGATCGGCCTGAAAACCGCCGGCATCGTCGTCGATAGCCCGGCCACCCTGATCAAACTCGGTTCCCTGCGCGAACCCGGACCGCTGCTGGCGGCCATCTGCTTCCTGATGATTGCGATACTCAGTTATCACAAGGTGTTCGGCGCGATCCTGATCAGCATCATCACCGTGACCCTGGCCGGTTGGGGCCTGGGCCTGGTGCACTATGAGGGCATCATGTCGGCCCCGCCGAGCCTGGCCCCGACCTGGATGGCGATGGATGTTGCCGGCGTGTTCAACGTGAGCATGATCAGCGTGGTGCTGGCCTTCCTCTTCGTGCACATGTTCGACACTGCGGGCACTTTGATGGGTGTGGCCCAGCGTGCAGGCCTGGTGAACGCCGATGGCAAGATCGAAAACCTCTCCCGCGCCCTGAAAGCCGACAGCGCTTCCAGTGTATTTGGTGCCGTCGTCGGTGTTCCGCCTGTTACCAGCTATGTGGAAAGTGCCGCTGGCGTTGCCGCTGGTGGTCGGACTGGTCTTACCGCAGTGACCGTAGGTGTGCTATTTATTGCTGCGATGTTCTTTGCACCGCTGGCCGGAATGATCCCCGCCTACGCCACTGCCGGCGCGCTGATCTATGTGGCAATGTTGATGATGGGCGGCATGGCCCATATCGAGTGGGATGAGGCGACCGACAGCATTCCGGCGATCGTCACCGCGATCATGATGCCCCTGACCTTTTCGGTCGCTGACGGTATCGCGCTGGGTTTCATCACCTACGTCGCACTGAAGGCCGGTACCGGCAAGTTCAAGGACATTTCCGTCAGCCTGTGGGTGCTGTGCGCGATCTTTATCGCCAAGTTTGTTTTCTTGTAAACGTTACGCAGAAAGCGTTTCGAACCAGCCTCACCCCGTCGGGTGGGGCTTTTGCGCAAATGGAGGAAAGTGATGAGTCTGGAAACCTGGCTGCTGTTCAGCGGCGCTGCACTGGTGGTAATCCTGATCCCGGGACCGCTGTCTCTGCTGATGATCAGCAACAGTCTGAATTACGGTTTGCGTCGATCCTACCCGGCGTTCCTCGGGGGCGTGATTGCCTCGATCTGCCTGCTCAGTGCTTCCGCGCTGGGCCTGGGCGCGCTGCTGCTGGCCTCGGAACAGCTGTTCAGCGCGCTGAAGATCGTCGGTGCGCTGTACCTGTTTTACCTCGCCTGGCAAAGCTGGCAGCAATCGCGTCAACCTTCCAAAGGCGCCGAAGTGCCGCAGGCGGCGCCAGTGCCGCGCTTTCGCGCCTTGTTCGGGCGCGCGTTTGTGTTGGGTGCGAGCAATCCGAAGGACATCCTGTTCTTTGCCGCTTTCCTGCCGCAGTTCCTCAGCGCTGAGCAACCGTTCCTCCCGCAATTGCTGGTGATGATTGCCACCTGGACCGTGCTGGACCTGCAGTGCAAGCTGGCCTACGGGCTCGGAGCGCACGGTGCCGCGAGGTATCTGCGCAGCGGCAGGGGCCAGAGCTGGTTCAACCGCATCAGCGCCGGATTGTTCGGCGGCGCGGGGGCTGCCTCGCTATTGAGCAGCCATTGATTTTCTGACTGCAAACAGGCTTGTCGCCACGGATGGCGACAATTGCAGCCCGTCGCGTAACAGCCCGAAACACGCGATATAGATATGTATACTTGCCCTCTTTGAAGCTTCCCTAACATGACGTGGTGTTCCCGCACACCTGTCACGATAAGGAAATCCAATGGCAACTGCTTATGTCACCTCCGAACCAGACCAATACGCTACCGTCGAAATTACCGACATCCGTCTTAAAACCCGCCCACACCTGCCCGCCTCCATCAGCTTTGACAGCGACAGTGGCGCGCCCGCCTCTGCGGCAAACAGGTCCCAGCGCAATCAGCTGAAAGTGGTCGATGAGCTTTTCGGGCCCATCGCAATTGGCAACTATTCAATCAGCCGTCGGGCCCTGGACTCGCTTGGGGCAACCTCCAACGGTGAACGCTTAAACGGCCAGAATACGTTCTTCCGTCACGCCAGACGCTCATTCATCAACTCCATTCAGCTTGACCCTCTGCAGGTCGAAGCGCGAATGCGCACCTGCACAACAGGCGATGATTATTCACTGCCATCCCTGCTATTCGAGATGGCGAGTAGACGCCCCCTTACCGCTCCACCGCTGTTGAATGATGTTTCAACTTCATTGGCAGACTCCGAAAAGTACCAACGCAAACTGGATAAATTGCTGAAATCTGCACAGAAACTCGATGTCCACCGCAACCACATGCCCAAGCACACCCCGCACTGGATCAGCCGGGTGAAAAGCAGCAGCATGCTCGGCGTGGGTGTCGGCCTTCAGGCATTCGGCATCTACAGCGGTTTACGCGGACTGCAGGACGCAGTGGCGCGCAAGGATGAAGGTGAAATCATCTTTAACAGCCTGAGCATTGGAGGGGAAATCACCTCACTGGGCGTTGAGGTCGCGGTTACCAAACAGGCGAAATACATGATCAACGCCGGCCAAAAAGCCTACAGCGACTTTGCCCGGACCAGCATGGGAGTGCGGCTGGCGCGCGGGGGTGGATTGATAGCGGCCGCTGTGACACTGCCTTTCGATATTATCAGCGCAGTAAAATCCTTCAATAACGCGGCCAATACCACAGCTAAAGAAGCGATGGACCATTACGTCAGCGGCGGCATGAGCGTTGCCAGTGCCGTGATGTCCATTGTATTGGGTGTTGCTGCGCTGGCCGGCTTTTCCATGGCCGGCCCGGTGGGGCTGGCGGCTGGACTGCTATTGGTCGCCGGCTCTCAGGTCTACGCGGCAGTACGGGTGGTGGATGAGATCGACGACTACATCGAGCTCAGCACCCAGGAGCGTCTGCGCACCGGTTGGTTCACCTTTTGGGGCATAAGCCCTGACGTGAGCATCGAGGACCGACTGGCGATTGCCAAAGCCACGGCGGCGCATTCCAGGCTTCTCCAGGCCACGGCCAGGGAATTGCTGGAGGGGAAGTTGAAGGACCGCATGGAAGTGATCGTCAATGGAAAATTCGATGTCGAGCTTAAGCCCACCCAGGTGCGTTACTACGATTGGGGCGCGCAGCAGGATGGCCATAGGATAGAAAAGAAACCGCAGATCCTCGATGGCGACGACAACATCGATGCCCGTTATGGCGTACCCGTTGACACCCCCGGCGCGACCTTCGGCACAGAAGGTTTGGCCAAGGGAGTCGCGTGGTTTATCGGTGGCGGTAACGACAACGTTCGAGGGGTCAAGAACCGGCCCAACAGTTTTTACTTTGGCGCAGGTAACAAGCAGCTGGAGGGCGGCATAAAAGATGATGTATTCATCTTCGAATCGGCCTCGAACACCCCGCCGCAAAACTATGCCCGATCGCCCGGGAGCACGCTCAAAGGTGGGGAAGGAAACGACACCCTTGTCCTGTCCGGCAAGCTTGGGCAATCCGAACAGCAGCACCCCGGATACCTGATCGACCTCGAGAATGAAACGCTTGAAACCATGCCTTCCACCCAGCAACGTGGGCGCATCCTGGCTAGTCTGGAAAGCATCGAGAGCGTTGAGACACTCGCCGGTACCCGCAGTCGGGTAATCGGTTCGGAAGATGCCAATACTCTGGTTTCCCACGGCAACGATCACCTCCAGGCAGGGGCTGGTGATGACCAGATATCCATGCTCAGTGGTAACGGCATCGCCGATGGCGGGGCGGGCGAGGATCGCTATTTTATTGCGCACAAGCCCGGCAAGGTCATCGTTGTCGAAGATGGCCTGGAAGGCAGCGTTATCGTATTGGGCTGGAAACTGGGCCTGATCGACAACTGGCGCATCGTCGCGAACGATCTGGAGATCACCACGAAATTTGAAACGGATGATCACTTGAGGCACAAGCTGGTCATAGAGGAAATCTACAAGAACCAAGGTGCCGAGCGTCGGTTGCACAATAGACTGCTGACTTTTATCACCGATGACGGCTTCCACTTGGTACCGGATTGCCCCGAGACCATTAAAGATGGTTTCCCGCTGTACATCGACGCGATCATTACCCAGCCAGGCAAAGTAAAACAACCAAGAATTATAAATATAGCTGCCATTGACGTCACAGCGGAGGGTAACAAACAATATTTTGTCGCCGCCCATCGGGCTCGAACAACGCTCAATATAAAAACCGAAAACGAAACTGCCCTCGGTACTGTGTACATCGATCTAGCCAGCACTGACCTGACATCCGTCGAGACACACTACTCGATGGGTCTGCAGGTTCAGGCTCACAAAGAGAACCCCCTCTATAAAAGTTGTAGTCTTTATCTCAACTTTGGCAACAAGTGTGTCGTCATCGCCAACCTGGCCAGCTCCCACGACGCCGGTCATGTGCTGCTGACAGGCAAGCGCACACGGCCCACTCTGGAGCTCAATCATCAGTTCATTGTCATCATGAACGACGGAGTTTCCTGGCGCCTGCGCCCCCACGCGCTGGCCGACAGCACCATTGCGCAGATGAACCAGTTTGGACACGTAGAGGAAACGACTCCTGCAGCGATTTTTCTCAGGTCCGGCCGCTATGATTTCATCCAACCAGAGGAAAACGAAGGTTACGCCCTGGGGGCAAGTGACAAGTGCGTAAATCTCACGCCGCCTCACGAACAAACGGCCATTGAAGTGCTGGAAGGCGCGGGGGCCAGGTACCTGATTCACCTCAGTGCCGGCATGACGCTGCGCATCACCACACCGGGTGCTTATGCCAGCGCAAGTGCCAGATCACCTTGCGCGTCGACCTGGGAACTGGATGCCACCCAACTGGGTGCAGTTGCCGTGAATCTGGCTAACAATCAGCTGGTGATCGGCTCCACCACTATTCAACTGCCGCGCTATGACAGCCCCAACGATTTGATTGACCCAATTCGCGTCATTGCAGCAGACGGCATTGTGTACGTAGTGGATCTCGCATTCGACGCTCTTTATGTTGACGAATTGGATGGCAGGTATTTCAACGCCCAGCCTTCATCTGAAGCAGTTCTGCTAAATGAACTGGTTGCCAACAATAAAACAGCAATCAGTGTACGAAATATCGCAATGAAAGATGGCACTGCAGGATCGCTGTCCTACAACCCTTTCGAACGGCGCTGGATACTGGACACAGATAAGTCGCGCCTCATTAATCATATGGACTTGCGCCAGCTCAACCGCTGCGCACACCAGGCAGAGCATTGTTATGCACTAATAAAGTCCACAGTGATCACCGAGCCAGCAACCAGTGCGGCCGACCTGGAATTACAACTGCACACCTGTCTTTTGAAATGAACCGACCGTAACAAACTTGATGCACCCGTATAAATATGCAGTGCACGCAAGCATTCAAATTATCAAACACTGAATAACACTACGCATGACGCAAGCCCGTTATTTTGCGCCTGCCTAGATTTTAATCAAAACAACTAACGTGTTATTGACTGGATAAACAATCATGGCCAAACCCCCCATTAATCCCGGGATCAAGCCCAACCCCAGCGGTCCCGCCCGAGTCCCAACACCTGACGACCCGTTGACTGGAGTCAACATTGGCCGGCCTGGCTCGCCACCTCGTGACGGGGGCGCGACACCAGGCACTTCAACTACCGAAGCCCTGCCAGGCCAACCTGCTCGACAGCCAGTTGTGGTGACCGACATGCCCTCAGGGGGCACCCAACCCTCCTTCACTCTGGACGCCATGGTGTCCTGGCCCCGTGAACAGGTTGACCAGTTGATCCGGGTCGGCGACACCGGCCTGTTCATGAGCAAAGACGGGGAGTTGTACGCCGACATGGGTAACGCGGGTATCGCTCGTGCCCAGCCTGATGGCCAGGGCAACTATCAAGTCCACTTGCGCGGTGCCACGAGTGAGGCAGGGCCGACACTGAGGAAAGTCGAAGGCAGACCTGCATGGCAGATCCTGCAACCCGTGATGACCATGCCCGCAGGGCCTTCCAGCACAGCGACCTCAACTAACACGCTGCCAGTGAAACTGGTCAATCCTCAGGTGGCGCAGCGACTACCCGCCGCCAACGAGGCCGGCATTCGCTGGCATAACCTGAGAAGTTACGTCGAGCTGAAAGATGAAGGCATGGTGCAAATCGTCAGAAACACCGACGGCGAATATCAGGTGACCCACGGCCAGGAATGGGAGCCATCAGGCCCGGTACTTGAAAGAGTCGGGCATACCACGCAGTGGCAAAGGAAAGTCGCGGACACCGATGGTGCTCCAGCCAAACGTCCGCGCCTGGAGGGGAATGATGAGCCGGCCAACCCAGACGCCCGGGGTGACGATTCTTTTTCCCTTTCCAGCAGTCACCCTGCCAGTGAAAATCCTTACTTATGGGTTTCATGGGGCAAGGTGGACGAACCTGTTGCCGTGGACTCCATTCCCATCGGCGGGCTGCATTACCGGACCGTGCCAACCGGTACAAAAAATCGCCAATTCGTCGTCTATCTGCAGCATCCGGATTTCCCGCTGGCTGGTTTTGATGGCTTTGAGCAAATGTTGCACTCCAGACCCTGGATGCAGCCTTTGCCCATCATTCCAGGCGGCGGAGTAGATGCCACTCACCGCATGTTCGCCAAACCCATGGTCGAGTCGGTGGCGGAAGCCTTTCCGGATTTTTCGCCGATCACCGCACGGGCAGTCGCCAGGCAACTGTACGAACTGTCCAGCGATTCCCCGGTGATGAATCGGGACGGTTTATACACCACCGCTTTGACCCTTCGCCACTGGAAGGAGAAAGCCGGCATTTTCGACCCGGACTTTGAAAACCCGATCGATCTTTTACCCGTCGCACCGCGCGTGGTCTCCGACAACCGCGTCATCGACATGGCGCCACCGCTACCGGGTGAGTCGTTGCGCAGGCTGGACTTCAGCATCGCCAATGTGCGCACGGCATGGGACACCTACGCCACAGCACCGTCAGATCATGCCCTCAAATTGCTGGTCGCCTATGTTCTGGCCCGAAATGGATACGAGATATTCCCCCTGCAGAACCACCACCGCCCCCCCAAGCTGGTCTTCAGGCGCAAAGGCCATGAAAAGGTGTACTACCTGAAGCTTGGGGTTGCGGAGAACAATGCCATCGCCGTCAACCCTGCCCCTGTGCCAGAACTTGCCGACCCGTCTTTACCGGCCCATGTCGGCGTGGACGCCGTGCTGGAACTGGCGGCTGCCAATGCCAGGAACAATGTGGTCTGGCTGCTGGGCGGTATCCACACCTCCCCGACTGGGTGGCAATCGATTTTCATTATGAAAGAGCGTTGATCCGTCCTGTCGGCGAGCGGTTGACACACGCTGGCCGACAGCCTTGAGCCTCATCAAATCAACCATCGACATATTTAAGGTAAATCGACATGGCCAGACCACCCAAACCTGTCAAACCCTCGAGCAACACTGACACCCCATCGAACACCCTCAAGCCTTCGGTAAATGATCCAAGGGAACGAGGGGACGGCTCAGCAAACATTCCGCGAACACTGCCAGACACCGATCGCCCCTCCGGCTCTAATGGCTCGAACACTTCTGGCGAGTCAGCGGGCGCCCTGCCCCATCGTGCGGTGGTGGTTACCGATATGCCAACCTCGGCGATCAATACGGCAGAGGCGATTGGCATGATTTCCTGGCCCCGGGACCAGGTCGATCAACTGTTCCAGATCGACAACACCGGGTTGTTCATGGATAGCCAGCAGCAACTCTATGCAGATGTCGGGGCAGAGGGCATCTTTCGCATCGAGACCAACGCCCACAATGAATTTCAGATCCCCCTGCCGTTTGCTCCGGGGCAAGCGGGGCCGATATTGATGAAAGTCCCGGGGCAACCGCAGTGGCGAATCGCCCGCCCTGGCCAGACTGCGCCCACCGACCTGCCTACGTCCCCGACTGCGCTTGAGATCATTCCACGACACCTCACGCACAAACTGACAAAACCCGACTCGAACGGCCTTCGCTTCGACAAGCTGAAAAGGACCTACGTCGACCTTATAGACGGTGGCACCGTGCTGGTCCGCAGAAACGCGCAAGGTGACTACCAGGCCTCCTCGGCGAATGAAACGACACCCTCGGGACCGGTGCTGGAGAGCATGGAGGGAATGACGCTGTGGCAACGCAAGTCGCTGGATTCGCCGCCCTCGGAAGAACCCGGCCCCGGCCCGAGCAAAAAACCTCGCTTGGATAAAGAGGCACAAACATCCCCTGGAGCGGGCGTTGCAGCCAGCATAAATCCCTATTTATGGGCATCTTGGGGCAAAATCCGCAAACCTGAGACAGGGGAATTTATCCAGATAGGGCAGCTGTATTATCCAATTGTGCCCAAGGGTCCGTTGACCGACCGTTTACCGTTGGTATTCCTTCAGCACCCGAACTTTGCGCCCGCGCGCTTCGAAGCGTTCGAAAGCATGTTGCTGCACACGCCTGACCTGCAGCCGGTGATCGGTTTCCGTTCGATGCCGCAGGTTGTCAGCAGTGCCATCCGCCCGTTTGCAAAACCACTGACAAAGCATGTTGGGGACGCATTCACAGGCTTTACCGAAAACACCTCCCGCGCCGTCGCCAAGCACCTGTTCGATCTCTCCAGCGGTTCACAAGACATCGATGGCAGCGGCCTGGCGCGCATGATGCAAACATTGCGTCACTGGGAGGGCACATCGGACGTCGCCGTCAAGGGCTTCGGCGATCCACTGGATATGTTGCCCGCCGCCCTGGGTAGTGGAGAAGCCAGCCGGATAGTTCCCCTGCACTCTGCGGATTCGCTGATGCACTTGCAGCAGCTGAACTTCAACCCCGAGTTGTCTTCCGTGTGGAATCTTTACAAAGATGCGCTCGACGCACCGGGTCGGATTTCGTTGCTGCTCTCCAGCTTGCTGAGCAAAAGCAACTACAAGGTATTCCTTCCCCGTAAAGCCGAACACCTTAAGTTCAACCCGCCGACGCTGGTATTCAAGAGGAACAACCACGCCAAAGTCTATTTTCTGAAACTGGGCTATATCGAGACTGACGCCATTAAAATCAGGCCGCCGACCATGCCCGAACTGCGCGACCCGATGCTACACATGCGCATGAGTGCCGAAGGCCATCAGGCACTTCTGGGAGCAGAAGTGCGTGGCGATGTGGTCTGGCTGATCGGCGGTGTTCAGCACCTGCCTGGGCGGGAACCAGCGATTTTTATCATCAAGGAACGCTAACGCAGGTGCCCATGCACTTCGCCGTTAACGATATCTGCAGGAGCAGGAATATTATGGCTAAACCTCCAATCAAGATTAAAATACCTGCCGCTGATACATCCGGAACAATTCCAAGGCCTGGATCGGAAGGTATTCAACCGCCAGGTGGCCAGGGTACTGTCAACCTCCCTGACGTTAATTTGCCAGGCACAGATAGAACTCCCGGCACAACTGCTTCGAAAGGGACGCCTGACAACAATTCGCCAGTAGACCCGGTAGTCGTTGTTACGGATCACCCGGTGGTTGCGCGTTCGACCCCAGAACTCCCTGAAGATACTCGTCTCTTCGATCCAGCCATGGACGGGGAACTGACCTTTGCCGGCAAACCCGGTATCTTGCGCAGCACCACAGGCACGCTTTTTGCGCGACTTGAGCACATTGGGGATGTAGCAATACAGATTAACTCCAACGGACAATATGAAATTTCGACTGCGACACAACATCGCATGGTGCTGGAGCAGATAGAAGACAAACCACTCTGGAGGAGGAAAATATCCCGTCCTGACTCACTAAGTAGGGGCGAACCGGTTTCAGGTTCCGATCAACCCTTACCCCTCGATAGACTTTTCATTCCCATTCCATCCGCCAAGCGTTTAACCGCGCCCGACGTCGACGGATTTCGCCGAGACATACACGGGCGAAGATACGTCTATCTGGAAAACAGCCGCACCGTCATGGTCGTGCCCATCGACGGCGGGAAATTCCAGGCAACGCTCGCCAGTGTATTGACCCCAACCGGGCCCATTCTTGAACGAGTTGGACTTACTGCAGTGTGGCGAATCGAGCAAGATGGACCGGGACCAAGCAAGCGCCCGCGTATCGAAGAACCCGACGACTTACTACCTGTGCCTCTGGAACCGGCAACAGTATGGAACGGCAGGTGGCAGCCAAATAGAGAAGCAATTCAGCCTTTCGCGTTGCGACATTCCAGGCACGCCGCAAAATTCAGGTGGGATAGCATGTCCTGGACTTCCCTCAACCCGTTGTACCCATTTACTGCCGGGCGGGGTCAGCGCAAAGATTATATAAGTCTGCTCGCACAAGGTCCTGCCACATTGAAAGCCGAACCCAGCGCTGCCAACATCAAACAGAGAGTAGAAGCATTCACACAATGGGGCCTGAAAATTGATCTGCATGCGCTACGCTTTTTCAGGGTGCCCGGCCAGGTTTCTACCGAAGTACTGGACATAAATGGCGGACTGATAGGAGACCTTATCAACAGAAAAAAAAATGGCCAGCCTGCTATTCAACGCATCATAGAACCCATGGCTGGATCAGGCTTTTATAGCAATTACGCCAGAGCTGTCGGCTTCGAAGGACACCTCATCATAAATGATATTAATCCATTGTTCGCCTGGACTCAAAAAGAAATAATCCGCCAGCCCGACAAGGTAAATCTCTATATAAACGATATCAAGAACGATCTGATCGAGCTAGCCAGCCAGTACAATATTGAACTCGACCGTCGCGCTTTATCCTTAAAACTAGCCAGCCCCCAAGCCAGCAAGGAATATGTCAAATCCGAGAACGTCAAAAATTTCCGTGACGCAGTAAGAAATTATTTCAACGAAGTGGTTGATGTCGTCGTTGAAGTGAAAGACGGACATATCGCCATCAGCCACCCGGCTCCTGAGCGACCTTCAGTTATCGTCAGAGCGCAGGGCGACCGGATAATTGTCAGCTCTCCCCCAGACTCTGATAACGGAAAAGCATTTCTCGCCGCAGTCGTTTATATCGCCCAACACAACACTTCACGCAACTTCGGCATAATTGAAATAAGACAGCTGATCAATGGCGCTTATAGCCTGAACTTTCCCATCGCCATGATGATGACGGAAGGACCAATAGTAAAGCTATTTAAAAGTGGGTTACTCAACAACGGCCACATCAACTTCGTCAGCTACCTGCACACCAACGCCAAACAGCCGACTCAAATCTTGAATGAAGACGGCTGGCACTTGCTGGATACGCTTCGCGACACTGACAGTGAGACGAACAACAAAGGCGACTTGATTATATTAAGTGGTCACTTCAGCGATACGTATCTGGCCGAGCCGGACTTCTTCAAAAAAATCACCGAGCATGTCGTTCCACTTAGCGAAAAAGGTGCAAGTGTCATAATCACCAACTCTTACTCTCAGTATAAAGAGACTTCATATAGCACCCTCGGATTCTACACCTTCAAAAAAACCAGGGACGGTAACGATAAAGCCATGGGAGATTATCTGCTGGCACTCAACGGGCACGCCATGCAGGCAGCTCTGGACGCAACACCATAAAAAAAGCCCGCAGTGTGAGCGGGCGAAAGACCAAAGAAGCTATATGCGCAGTTGCTTCCAGGTTACGGCAGCTGCTTGGGGGCTCAGCTGCCGCGATACGTGGAATAGCTGTAAGGCGAAATCAGCAGCGGCACGTGGTAGTGATCCTGTTCTGCAGAGATGCCGAACCGCAGCACTACCACATCCAGGAATGCCGGCTCCGGCAGCTGCACGCCACGGGCGCGGTAGTAATCGCCTGCATGAAACTGCACCTGGTAAACCCCGGTACGGTAGTCATCGCCTTGCAGCAGCGGTGCATCGACACGGCCGTCGCTGTTGGTTATCGCGCTGGCGACCAATTCCAGCTGCGAACCTTCAACGCGGTACAGCTCGACCTTGATCGAGCTGCCCGGGCAACCGTGTGCTGCGTCCAAAACGTGAGTAGTCAAACGTCCCATTGATTCTGCGCGCCCGCCTGCTTTTAGCAGTCAAGCCTCGCGCCTCCCGAAGTCAGTTGAAAAGGAGACCGCACCGGTTCGGGGCACGAAACGCTGCGGCGAGGAACTGATTAAGACACTTTTCAAAAAAATTGTACACAATAAAAACGACATTTTTCGTATCGTTCCCGCCAACCGGCGATTCACGTCGCAACACCCTCCTGTGCAGACGTGTAGAGGACCTTCCATCCATTAGCTGACCAATCAGGCAGGTTTCTTGCACTACCACGTGCAGATGACAGCGGGTGAAAAATGCGAAAATTCAGACTTACAATGTGCGCTTAAAGTTGTATACAATCACTCCATCGCTGTGACGCCAGCCTGAGATTGCACAGCCAGGCCGCCACACAAACTGTCAACGAACAAGAAGGAAGACTGCAGTGAGCGCTGACTACCCACGCGACCTGGTCGGTTACGGCAGTAACCCTCCACACCCACACTGGCCGGGCAACGCCCGTATCGCCTTGTCCTTCGTACTCAATTACGAGGAAGGTGGCGAGCGCAACATCCTGCATGGCGATAAAGAGTCTGAAGCCTTCCTCTCGGAAATGGTCTCGGCGCAGCCGCTGCAAGGCGCGCGCAACATGAGCATGGAGTCGCTCTACGAGTACGGCAGCCGTGCCGGCGTGTGGCGGATCCTGAAACTGTTCAAGGAATTCGACATTCCACTGACCATCTTCGCCGTGGCCATGGCTGCCCAGCGCCACCCGGACGTGATCCGCGCCATGGTCGATGCCGGCCACGAGATCTGCAGCCACGGCTATCGCTGGATCGACTACCAATACATGGATGAAGCCGAGGAACGCGAGCACATGCTCGAAGCGATCCGCGTGCTGACCGAAATCACCGGTGAACGCCCGCTGGGCTGGTACACCGGCCGCACCGGCCCGAATACCCGGCGCCTGGTGATGGAAGAAGGCGGTTTCCTCTACGACTGCGACACCTACGACGACGACCTGCCCTACTGGGAGCCGAACAACCCGACCGGCAAGCCGCACCTGGTGATCCCGTACACCCTGGACACCAATGACATGCGCTTCACCCAGGTCCAGGGTTTCAACAAGGGCGACGATTTCTTCGAATACCTCAAGGACGCCTTCGATGTGCTGTACGCCGAAGGTGCCGAGGCCCCGAAAATGCTGTCGATCGGCCTGCACTGCCGCCTGATCGGCCGTCCGGCGCGTCTGGCCTCGCTCAAGCGCTTTATCGAATACGCTAAAAGTCATGAACTGGTGTGGTTCAGCCGTCGCGTCGACATCGCTCGCCACTGGCACGAAACCCACCCGTACCAGGGGGCCGCCAAATGAGCACCTTTCAAACCCTCAAGCCATCGACCCTGAGCCGCGACGCCTTCGTCAACGCCTTCGCCGACATCTACGAACACTCGCCATGGGTGGCCGAAAAGGCCTTCGACCTGGGCCAGGACGCTTCGATCGACCAGATCGAAACCCTGCACCAGCGCATGAGCGACATCCTGTTGAGCGCCGATCACGCCAGCCAGCTGGCACTGATCAACGCTCACCCGGACCTGGCCGGCAAAGCTGCCGTCCAGGGCCAGTTGACCGAAGCCAGCACCAATGAACAGGCTGGCGCCGGTATTCACCAATGCACGGCCGAAGAGTTTTCTCGCTTCACCGAGCTGAATGACGCCTATAAGGCCAAGTTCAAGTTTCCCTTCATCATGGCGGTAAAAGGCAGCAACCGGCATCAGATCCTCGCGGCGTTCGAAACGCGCATCAACAACTCGGTCGACACCGAATTCAAATGCGCGCTGGCGGAAATCAACAAGATCGCCCTGTTCCGATTACTGACCCTATAAGCGCGCCTGGCTCTGGTGTTTTCAAACGCAAATAGCACCCAGAGCCTTGCAAGCATCCCAAGCCAACTTATTAAAGGCAGACAAGAAGAATGAAAGCTTACGCCGTACCTTTCGAGAAGTTCGTCAACCTGGCCGACGCCCGCCTGGGCACCAAAATCATCTCGGTCACCGATGACTGGTTCGCCGACGCCAACCGTCTGTTCCAGCCGACCCCGGCCGTATGGAAGGAGGGCGTGTTCGATGACAACGGCAAGTGGATGGACGGCTGGGAGTCGCGCCGCAAGCGCTTCGAAGGCTACGACAGCGCTGTGATCCGCCTGGGCGTACCGGGTTCGATCAAGGGTGTGGACATCGACACTTCATTCTTCACCGGCAACTTCCCGCCGTCGGCCTCCCTGGAAGCCTGTTTCCTGGCCTCGGGCGAGCCGGACGAAAATACCCAATGGACTGAAGTGCTGTCGGCCGTCGAGCTGCAGGGCAACAGCCATCATTTCCATGAAATCAACAACGACCAGTCGTTCAGCCACCTGCGCTTCAACATCTACCCGGATGGCGGCGTGGCCCGTCTGCGCGTGTATGGCATTCCGTTCCGCGACTGGTCGGCGATTGGCGACAACGAACAGGTTGACCTGGCTGCAGCCCTCAACGGCGGCCGCGCCCTCGCCTGCTCCGACGAACACTTCGGTCGCATGAGCAACATCCTCAACCCGGGCCGTGGCATTAACATGGGCGACGGCTGGGAAACTGCACGTCGTCGTACGCCGGGCAATGACTGGGTGATCGTCGCGCTGGGCCACCCTGGCGAGATCGAGAAAATCATCGTCGACACCCTGCACTTCAAGGGCAACTACCCGGACACCTGCTCCATCCAGGGCGCGTTCGTGAAGGGTGGTACTGACAGCCAGATCGAAACCCAGTCGCTGTTCTGGCGCGACCTGTTGCCGGCGCAGAAGCTGGAAATGCACGCCGAACACACCTTCGCCGAGCAGATCAAGGCGCTGGGCCCGATCACCCACATCCGCCTGAACGTATTCCCGGATGGTGGTGTGAGCCGCCTGCGCGTTTTGGGCAAGGTAGCGAAGTAATGCTGAGACCGTAGGAGCTGCCGCAGGCTGCGATCTTTTGATCTTGATCTTAAATGCAAAATCAAAAGATCGCAGGCTTCGCCAGCTCCTACAGGGAATGCAGTGAATCGAACATAATTTGAAGACAAGAAGAACAGCATGCGCACACTGACGATTGAACCGCTGACCAAAGAAGCCTTCGCCCCTTTCGGTGACGTCATTGAAACCGATGGCAGCGATCACTTCATGATCAACAACGGTTCAACCATGCGCTTCCATAAACTGGCGACGGTGGAAACCGCCAAGCCAGAGGACAATGCGATCATCAGCATCTTCCGCGCCGATGCGCAGGACATGCCCCTGACCGTTTGCATGCTGGAGCGCCATCCGCTGGGCAGCCAGGCTTTCATTCCGCTGCTCGGCAACCCTTTTCTGATCGTGGTCGCGCCAGTTGGCGATGAACCTGTATCAGGCTTGGTCCGCGCCTTCGTCACCAACGGCAGGCAGGGCATTAATTACCATCGCGGCGTTTGGCACCATCCGGTGCTGACGATCGAAAAGCGGGATGACTTCCTGGTGGTTGATCGCAGTGGCACAGGCAATAACTGCGATGAGCATTTTTTCAAAGAGGATGAGCGTTTGATCCTTGCCCCCCACCAATAAGAGAAGGTCTGATCACTCGACAACAGAGTGACAGGCGAGAGGTAAAGACTGTGGAAGCACATCTGTATGAATGGCTGAACCTGAGCGTGCGCTGGGTTCACATGATCACTGGCGTGGCCTGGATCGGCGCGTCGTTCTATTTCGTCTGGCTGGAAAACAACCTCAATCGGGTCAATCCGAAAAGCGGTCTGGCGGGCGATCTGTGGGCGATCCACGGCGGCGGTATCTACCACCTGGAAAAATACAAACTGGCTCCACCGACCATGCCGGACAACCTGCACTGGTTCAAGTGGGAAGCCTACTTCACCTGGTTGTCGGGGATCGCGCTGCTGTGCGTGGTGTTCTACTCCAACCCGACGCTCTACCTGCTGGCTCCCGGCAGCAGCCTGACCGGCCCTGAAGGGGTCGCACTGGGCATTGCCTCGCTGTTCGTCGGCTGGTTCGTCTATTCCTTTCTCTGCGACTCGGCCCTGGGCAAACGCCCTGCCCTGCTGGGTTTCATCCTGTTCGTGCTGATCATTGGCGCCGCCTACGGCTTCAGCAAAGTGTTCAGCGGTCGTGGTGCTTACCTGCACGTCGGCGCGATCATCGGCACCATCATGGTCGGCAACGTGTTCCGCATCATCATGCCGGCGCAACGCGCACTGGTAGCGGCAATTGCGGAGAACCGCACGCCCGATCCGGCACTGCCGGCCAAAGGCCTGTTGCGTTCGCGACACAACAACTACTTCACCTTGCCGGTGCTGTTCATCATGATCAGCAACCACTTTCCAAGCACCTACGGCAGCCAGTACAACTGGCTGATCCTGGCCGGGATCGCGGTGCTGGCGGTGTTGGTGCGTCACTACTTCAACACCCGTCACGACAGCCACAAGTTTGCCTGGACACTGCCGGTGGCGGCGGTGGGCATGATTTGCCTGGCCTATGTGACTGGCCCGAAACCGATGTCCAGCGCGCCTGAAGTCGCCAAGGCAGCTAACGCCATCGAGTACCAGCCGCTGCCGGAAACCGCCCTGGGCGGCGACAAGAAGCCGGCCGAGGTTGCACCGGCGGCTGCTCCTGAAACAGCACCAGCCCAGGCATCGAATGCCGGCCCGGGTTTTGACAAGGTGCACAACGTGATTCAGGAACGCTGCACCGTCTGCCACTCCGCCAAGCCAACCAGCCCGTTGTTCAGCGCAGCCCCGGCGGGCGTGATGTTCGACACCCCCGACCAGATCCGCCAGAACGCCCCGCGTATTCAGGCGCAAGCGGTCACCAGCCAGATCATGCCACTGGGCAACATCACCCAGATGACCCAGCAGGAGCGTGACCTGATTGGCGCGTGGATTGTGCAGGGAGCATCCACCAATTAACCGCTAAAAGCATCGCGGGCAAGCCTTGCTCCCACAGGATTCACTGGAACCCTGTGGGAGCAAGGCTTGCCCGCGAATGCGTCGGGTCAGTCAACAGATATGTTGAATGTAATGGCCCTTTCGCGAGCAAGCCCGCTCCCACAGGTTTGCCAGATGCACAAAATCACAAGAATAAAAAAGATCCGAGGTGTTGCATGTCCGAGCTATCCGAAGCGCGCATCCCCGACGCACCCGCTATTCAGCGCTTGCCCCTGTTGCAACTGATCCTGGTCGGGCTGCAACACGTTCTGCTGATGTACGGTGGCGCCATTGCGGTGCCGCTGATCATCGGACAGGCCGCTGGCCTGAGTCGTGAAGAAATCGCCTTCCTGATCAACGCCGACCTGCTGGTCGCCGGGATCGCCACCATCGTGCAATCCCTGGGCATCGGCCCGATGGGCATTCGCATGCCGGTGATGATGGGCGCCAGTTTCGCTGCAGTCGGTAGCATGGTGGCCATGGCAGGCATGCCTGGCATCGGCCTGCAAGGCATCTTTGGCGCGACCATTGCCGCCGGGTTCTTCGGCATGATCATCGCCCCGTTCATGTCCAGGGTTGTACGCTTCTTCCCGCCCCTGGTGACCGGCACGGTCATCACCTCCATTGGTTTGTCGCTGTTCCCCGTTGCCGTGAACTGGGCTGGCGGCGGCGCTGGCGCCACGCAATTCGGCTCACCGATCTACCTGGGCATCGCTGCCCTGGTGCTGGGCACCATCTTGCTGGTGCATCGCTTCATGCGCGGTTTCTGGGTGAACATTTCGGTACTGATCGGCATGTGCCTGGGCTACGTGATCTGCGGGCTGATCGGCATGGTCGACCTCAGTGGCATGGCGCAGGCGCCGTGGGTACAGATCGTCACTCCACTGCACTTCGGCATGCCGAAATTTGAACTCGCGCCAATCCTGTCGATGTGCCTGGTGGTGGTGATCATCTTCGTCGAGTCCACCGGGATGTTCCTCGCCCTGGGCAAGATCACCGGCCAGGAAGTTTGCCCGCGGATGCTGCGGCGCGGCCTGCTGTGCGACGCCGGTGCTTCGTTCTTCGCCGGTTTCTTCAACACGTTCACCCACTCCTCGTTCGCCCAGAACATCGGCCTGGTGCAGATGACCGGCGTGCGCTGCCGCTCGGTAACCATCGTCGCCGGCGGCTTGCTGATCCTACTGAGCCTGCTGCCAAAAGCGGCTTTCCTGGTGGCGTCGATTCCACCGGCCGTGTTGGGCGGTGCAGCCATTGCGATGTTCGGCATGGTCGCGGCGACCGGGATCAAGATTCTTCAGGAAGCGGACATTGGTGACCGACGCAACCAGTTGCTGGTGGCGGTGAGCATCGGCATGGGTTTGATCCCGGTGGTGCGCCCGGAGTTTTTCGCCCACCTGCCCTTGTGGATGAGCCCGATCACCCACAGCGGCATCGCCATGGCGACCTTGAGTGCGCTGTCGCTGAACCTGCTGTTCAACATCCTGGGCGGCAAGGAACGCGCCGCGATCAACGACTGCCACGCGCACTAACAGGCGAATACGCGCCCACCCCCCTGTGGGAGTGAGCCTGCTCGCGATGACGTTATCAGGCTCAACGCTTCATTGACTGATGCACCGCCATCGCGAGCAGGCTCACTCCTACAGGGTTGGTAACCCTGCGCCTTGAACAATAAAAACAAGAGGGAGCAACAGATGTTTAGGACTCAGACAAACCTGCTGTTGAGCGGCGGTCTTCTCGCCGCCAGCCAAGCCATGGCCGGCGATCTGCTGCTGTGGCAAACCAACAGCCTCAGCTATCTGTACGGCAAGAATTTCGCGATCAACCCGTCGATCCAGCAGACGGTGACGTTCGAGCATGCCGACAAATGGAAATACGGCGACAATTTCCTGTTCGTCGACAAGATTTTCTATAACGGCAAGGAAGACCGCAACAAGGGCCCCCACGCCTTCTACGGCGAATTCAGCCCGCGTTTTTCCTTCGGCAAGATCTTTGACCAGCGCCTGGAATACGGCCCGATCAAAGACGTTCTGCTGGCCATGACCTACGAGTACGGCGAAGGCGACAGCGAGGCCTACCTGATTGGTCCGGGCTTCGACCTTGCGGTACCGGGCTTCAACTATTTCACCCTGAATTTCTATCGCCGCCAGACCGAAGGCCCACGCCCCGGTGATGGCGTCTGGCAAATCACCCCCGCCTGGTCCTACAGCATCCCCCTGGGCAATTCCAACCTGTTGTTCGACGGCTACCTGGACTGGGTGGTGGATAACGACCAGAACTCCCGCGGCACCTACCACGCCAACCTGCACATCAATCCACAGCTCAAATATGACTTGGGCAAGGCCATGGGCTGGCGCGAGAAGCAGGTCTATGTCGGCACTGAATACAGCTACTGGAAGAACAAGTATGGGGTCGAAAACAGCTCGAACCTGGACACCAACCAGAACACCGCCAGCCTGCTGGTGAAGGTGCACTTCTAAGATGACCCGCAACTGTGCGCCTGCCCTGTCGTCGGTGCGCCGTTGCGGGGCACTTGAGCCTTGGCCCGGGAGTCAGTATTCTCCGCGGCCGCCCGAATCTGGTCTAAAAAAAAGCCCGGATTTAATTCCTGACCGAAAAGCCAACTTATCCCGGCGCCGGCCAGTTTCAAGGCATTCCAAAAACCCTCTCAATCGACTGCTCCTGAGCCGCCGAACGGGAGTTTTTGTGCTTTTTGAAAGCCTTGGCTCAGCTCTTGCTAACAGCACTAAAGCTGACCGAATGGATGAATTTTGCAGCGACAGAATAAGGCGCCACACCAGAGCGCCGTTCTAGACAAAAAAAACGTGGAACACCTACTTTTTGGGAGCAACCGAATGAAACGTACGTGCACTAGCCTGATGCTTGCCGGATCCTTGCTGGTTGGGGGCCAAGCGCTGGCCGGCGACTTGTTGCAGTGGCAGGACAACAGCCTGTCCTACCTGTATGGCAAGGAATTCAAGGTCAACCCGGCGATCCAGCAGACCGTCACCTTCGAACACGCCGATGGCTGGAAGTATGGGGATAACTTCTTCTTCATCGACAAGATCTTCTACAACGGTGACAAGGATTTCAACAACGGTCCGAACACCTACTATGGCGAGTTCCAGCCGCGCATTTCCTTAGGGAAGGTGCTGGACCAGAAGATCGAGTTCGGTCCGATCAAGGACGTGCTGCTGGCGATGACCTACGAGTTTGGCGAAGGTGACACCGAGTCCTACCTGGTCGGCCCAGGCTTTGACCTGGCGATCCCCGGCTTCGACTACTTCCAGCTGAACTTCTACCAGCGCCACACCGAAGGCTCGCGCGCCGGTGACAACGTCTGGCAGGTCACGCCGGTTTGGTCCTACACCATCCCTGTCGGCGATTCGAGCATCCTGATCGACGGTTACATGGACTGGGTGATGGACAACGACTCGAACTCCAAGGGCGACTACCACGCCAACCTGCACTTCAACCCGCAGGTTAAATATGACCTGGGCAAGGCGCTGAATTTCGGCGCCAAGCAGTTGTATGTGGGTGTTGAGTACGACTACTGGAAAGATAAGTACGGGATTGATGACACCAACGCGTTTACCACCAATCAGAACGTGACGAGCTTCCTGGTGAAGGTGCACTTCTAATCAGGCGATAAACTTGAGGCCGCCATCGCGGGCAAGCCTTGCTCCCACAGGTTCTGGGGTGTTCATGAAATGTGTGAACACCACAAACCTGTGGGAGCAGGTTCTGGGGTGTTCATGAAATATGTGAACACCACAAAACCTGTGGGAGCAAGGCTTGCCCGCGATGGACGCGCCGCCGATCTCAATCTTTCAACCCCAGAAACCGACACAACTCCCCCCGCTTGGCCAACGCATCCCGCCGCCCCAGGTCGATCAATTCGCTGCAATACCCCGCCTCGAACAGCAGATAACTCAACACCCCCGCCCCACTCGTCTTGGTCGCTCCCGGACCGCGCAAGAACAGGCGCAGCGCCGCCGGCAATTCCTGGCGATGGCGCGCGGCAATCTCGTCGATCGGCTGGCTCGGGGAAATCACCAGCACATCCACCGGAGCTACCCCCAGGGCACGGGTCGGTGTCCCATCGGGTAGCAGATGACTGAACTGGTTCAAGCGCTGCAGCAATTCGATATCGCTTTCCAGGCTGTCAATGAACGTGCTGTTGAGCATGTGCCCGCCGATCTGCGCCAAGGTCGGCTGCTGGCCGGTGTAGGCGCGTTGCAGCGGTTGCTCGGGGTCGACGCCACGCGGATTGCCGCTGACGCCCACTACCAGTACGCGGCTGGCGCCCAGGTGCAGGGCCGGGCTGATCGGTGCCGATTGGCGGACTGCGCCGTCGCCGAAATACTCTTCGCCGATTTTCACTGGCGCGAACAGCAGCGGAATGGCGGAGCTGGCGAGCAGGTGTTCGACAGTTAACTGCGTCGGCACGCCGATCCTTCGATGACGCAACCATGAGTCGATGGTGCCGCCGCCCTGGTAGAACGTCACCGCCTGACCGGATTCATAACCGAACGCGGTGACCGCGACGGCCTGCAACTGTTTCTGCGCAATGGCTTCAGCGATCCCGGACAACTGCAGTTTGTCATCAAGCAGCCCGCGCAACGGCGAGCTGTTGAGCAAGGCCACCGGCACCTGGGCACCAATCCCGAGCAGGCTGTGCCCGACAAAGCGGCTGGCCTGTTGGATCACGCCCGGCCAATCGCTGCGCAGCACCAGGCGACTGCGAAAGCCTTGCCAGAAAGTGGTAAGGCGTTCGATGGCACCACGAAAATCCATCGCGCCACTGGCCAGGCTAACTGCATTGATCGCCCCCGCCGACGTACCGACGATCACCGGGAATGGATTGCTCGCGCCCTCCGGCAGCAGCTCGGCGATCGCCGCCAGCACCCCCACCTGATAGGCCGCCCGGGCCCCGCCGCCGGAGAGAATCAAGCCTGTAACCGGTTCAGCAGGACTCATCGCAACGCTCCAGGGTGCCGATTATTTTCAACCGCGTTTGGCGTACAGCTTGGGTTCGCCGGGTGGCCGGCTCTTGAAGCGACGATGCGCCCACAGGTATTGCTCCGGACAGTCGCGCAACACACCTTCGACCCATTGATTGATGCGAAGGCAATCGGCTTCCTCGGACTCGCCCGGAAATCCTTCGAGCGGCGGGTGGATCACCAGACGATAGCCGCTGCCGTCCGCCAGCCGCTCCTGGGTGAACGGTACCACCAGCGCCTTGCCCAGCCGCGCAAACTTGCTGGTGGCGGTCACGGTGGCCGCCTGGATGCCAAACAGCGGCACAAAGATGCTCTGCTTGGCGCCGTAGTCCTGATCCGGCGCATACCAGATCGCGCGCCCGGCACGCAGCAGCTTGAGCATGCCGCGTACGTCGTCACGCTCCACCGCCAGGGAATCGAGGTTGTGGCGCTCGCGACCCAGGCGCTGGATATAGTCGAACAGCGGGTTCTTGTGTTCGCGGTACATGCCGTCGATGGTGTGCTGCTGGCCCAGTAAGGCCGCGCCAATCTCCAGCGTAGTGAAATGCACCGCCATGAGGATCACGCCCTTGCCTTCGCGCTGGGCTTTTTGCAGATGCTCCAGACCTTCGACATGCGCCAGCTGGGCCAGGCGCTCGCGGGACCACCACCAGCTCATGGCCATTTCAAAAAAGGCGATGCCGGTGGAAGCGAAATTTTCCTTGAGCAGGCGTTTGCGCTCGGCGGCGGATTTTTCCGGGAAACACAGTTCAAGATTGCGCTTGGCGATGCGCCGTCTGTCGCCGGCCAGGCGATACATTGCCGCGCCCAACAGCCGACCGATGAACAGCAACGCCGGATAAGGCAGCTGGACAATCAGCCACAACAGCCCCAGGCCACACCACAGCGGCCAGAAACGCGGGGAAAGAAATGCTCTTCGAAAACGCGGGCGATCCATTAAAGGTTCCGTCAAGACAATGGCCGCGCATTCTACATCGTTAGACCCGGCTTGCGGCCCGCGGGCGTTCTCGTTATAAGTCTCGGCACTTTTAGTGACAAGTCGTTGTATGCCGACCATGAGCCAAACCGAACCGCTAGACAAAGATCCCGTGTTCCAGTTGAAGGGCAGCATGCTCGCCATTACGGTGTTGGAGCTGGCCCGTAACGACCTCGAGAACCTCGATCGACAACTGGCCGCCAAGGTCGCCCAGGCGCCTAACTTCTTCAGCAACGCGCCCCTGGTGCTGGCCCTGGACAAACTTCCACCGGGCGAAGGCGCCGTCGATTTGCCGGGCCTGATGCGCGTGTGCCGCCAGCATGGCCTGCGCACCCTGGCGATCCGCGCCAGCCGCATCGAAGACATCGCCGCCGCCATCGCGGTCGATCTGCCGGTGCTGCCGCCGTCCGGCGCCCGTGAGCGGGCACTGGACCCGAATGAAGGCGTGGTGGTGAAAAAACCGGAAAAACCACCGGAGCCGACGATCAAGCCGACCAAAATCATCACCTCACCGGTGCGCGGTGGCCAGCAGATCTACGCCCAGGGCTGTGATCTGGTGGTGATTTCCTCTGTCAGCCCGGGGGCGGAACTTCTCGCCGATGGCAACATCCATGTATACGGCCCGATGCGCGGTCGCGTGCTCGCCGGGGTCAAAGGCGACACCAAGGCCAGGATTTTCTGTCAGCAGATGAGCGCTGAACTGGTCTCGATTGCAGGCCACTACAAGGTTTCGGAGGATCTGCGGCGCGACCCTTTATGGGGTTCGGGCGTCCAGGTCAGCCTGTCGGGCGATGTGTTGAACATCATTCGTCTTTAACGGATACTGCCGCATTTTCCAAGCATCTCTAAAACGTAGCGAAAACGGCTTGAACGAAGTGGGGAAATGGCCAAAAAACAGTGTTTACCGAAGGTAAACGCCGTTCAGGGCCGGATTCCAGCCAAGGCTGTCCGACTGCAGTAGTTTTCCAGAGATGTTTTTTCAGGGGCTAAATGTCCTTTTTCCTTAGGGGTGAAACACCTTGGCCAAGATTCTCGTGGTTACATCCGGCAAGGGTGGTGTGGGTAAGACCACCACCAGTGCCGCTATCGGTACCGGCCTCGCACTGCGCGGCCACAAGACAGTGATCGTCGACTTCGACGTGGGCCTGCGTAACCTCGACCTGATCATGGGTTGCGAGCGCCGCGTGGTGTATGACTTCGTCAACGTCGTCAACGGCGAGGCCAACCTGCAGCAGGCCCTGATCAAAGACAAACGCCTGGAAAACCTGTACGTACTGGCCGCCAGCCAGACCCGCGACAAAGACGCGCTGACCGTCGAAGGCGTGGAAAAAGTCCTGATGGCGCTGAAGGAAGACTTCGAATTCGTGGTCTGCGACTCCCCGGCCGGCATCGAGAAAGGCGCTCACCTGGCGATGTACTTCGCTGATGAAGCGATCATCGTGACCAACCCGGAAGTCTCCTCGGTACGTGACTCGGACCGCATGCTGGGCCTGCTGGCCAGCAAATCGCGCCGCGCTGAGAAGGGCGAGGATCCGATCAAGGAACACCTGCTGCTGACCCGCTACAACCCGCAACGGGTGAACGACGGTGAAATGCTCGGCGTCGAAGACGTCAAGGAAATCCTGTCTGTCACGCTGCTGGGCGTGATTCCGGAATCCCAGGCTGTACTCAAGGCCTCCAACTCGGGTGTACCCGTGATTCTCGACGACCAGAGCGATGCCGGTCAGGCATACAGCGATGCAGTCGATCGTCTGCTGGGCAAAACCGTGGAGCATCGTTTTCTCGATGTCACGAAGAAGGGATTCTTCGAGCGCCTGTTTGGAGGTAGGTAATGAACATTTTTGACTTCTTTCGAGCCAACAAGAAGCCAAGCACAGCCTCGGTAGCGAAAGAGCGTCTACAGATCATCGTGGCGCATGAACGCGGCCAACGCAGTACACCGGACTACCTGCCAGCCTTGCAGAAGGAACTGGTGGAGGTGATCCGCAAGTACGTCAATATCGGGTCCGATGACGTGCATGTCGCTCTGGAGAACCAGGGCAGCTGCTCGATTCTGGAACTCAATATCACCCTGCCTGATCGCTGAGTCGATCCGGCTGGAGCCACGGCGGCTCAGGCCCTTGAAGCCTTTGTAGGAGCTGCCGCAGGCTGCGATCTTTTGATCTTGTTTTTTAAAGCCAGATCAACAGATCGCAGCCTGCGGCAGCTCCTACATTGGACACTGAGGGCCTGAGTCGCCGTTGGCGTTTGTTACGAGGCTGTTTTAATGCCGTTGTCCAATATCCAGATCATTCACCAGGACGCCGGCGTCCTGGTGGTGAACAAACCGACCTTGCTGCTCTCCGTCCCTGGCCGGGCCGATGACAACAAGGACTGCCTGATCACCCGCCTGCAGGAAAATGGCTATCCCGAGGCGCGGATCGTCCACCGTCTGGATTGGGAGACGTCCGGCATCATCCTGCTGGCCCGCGACCCCGACACTCATCGTGAGTTGTCCCGGCAGTTTCACGACCGCGAAACCGAAAAAGCCTACACCGCACTCTGCTGGGGCCAACCGGAACTGGACAGTGGCAGCATCGACCTGCCCCTGCGCTACGACCCACCGACCAAACCCAGACATGTGGTGGATCATGAATTCGGCAAAAATGCGCTGACCTTCTGGCGGGTGCTGGAACGGTGTGGCGACTGGTGCCGGGTCGAACTGACACCGATCACCGGGCGCTCCCACCAGCTGCGCGTGCACATGCTCTCCATCGGCCACCCGCTGCTGGGTGACGGGCTGTATGCCCACGAACAGGCGCTGGCCGCCTGGCCGAGGCTGTGCCTGCATGCAAGCATGCTGAGCTTCACCCATCCGCAAACCGGTGAACGGTTGCGGTTTGAGTGTACCGCCCCGTTTTAGGCAGTTGCCCAACACCGCCAATCGCGGGCAAGCCTTGCTCCCAAAGGCCTGTGCGGATCGCACAAGCTCCGAACAACTGAAAACTGTGGGAGCAAGGCTTGCCCGCGATGGCGGTCCGTCAGTCGACATCAACGCTAGCCACCAGTCCGCCTTTCCGAGCAATCCTGCTCCCACAGGTATCCGGCCCGTAGGCACAATCGCGGCCCAATACGTTAAACTGGCGCCACTGCTGTCTGGAGCTTTTTATGCGCGAAGAGTTGAACCAAGGCCTGATCGACTTTCTCAAGGCCTCCCCTACCCCCTTTCATGCCACTGCCAGCCTTGTACAGCGCCTGGAAGCGGCGGGCTATCAGCGCCTTGACGAGCGCGATGCCTGGATCACCGAGCCGAACGGTCGCTACTACGTCACCCGTAACGACTCTTCGATCGTCGCGATCAAGATGGGCCGTCATTCGCCGCTCAATAGCGGCATTCGCCTGGTGGGCGCCCACACCGACAGCCCGTGCCTGCGCGTCAAGCCGCAGCCGGAGCTGCAGCGTCAGGGTTTCTGGCAGCTGGGCGTCGAAGTCTACGGCGGCGCTTTGCTCGCGCCCTGGTTCGACCGCGATCTGTCACTGGCCGGCCGCGTGACGTTCCGCCGCGACGGCAAGGTCGAAAGTCAGCTGATCGATTTCAAGCAGCCGATTGCCACCATTCCCAACCTGGCCATTCACCTTAATCGTGAGGCCAACATGGGCTGGGCGATCAATGCCCAGACCGAACTGCCGCCGATCCTCGCGCAGTTTGCCGGTGACGAGCGCGTGGACTTCCGCGCGGTGCTGACCAACCAGCTGGCCCTGGAACATGGCTTGAACGCCGATGTGGTGCTCGACTACGAGCTGAGCTTCTACGACACCCAGAGCGCAGCGATCATCGGCCTGCACGGCGATTTCATTGCCGGCGCGCGCCTGGACAACCTGCTGTCGTGCTACGCCGGCCTGCAGGCGCTGCTCACCACCGAGACCGACGAAACCTGCGTGCTGGTGGCCAACGATCACGAAGAAGTCGGCTCCTGCTCGGCCTGCGGCGCCGATGGCCCGATGCTTGAGCAAACCCTGCGCCGCTTGCTGCCGGAGGGTGACGAGTTCGTGCGCACCATCCAGAAGTCCCTGCTGGTGTCGGCCGACAACGCCCATGGCGTGCACCCCAACTACGCGGACAAACACGATGCCAACCACGGCCCGAAACTCAACGCCGGCCCGGTAATCAAGGTCAACAGCAACCAGCGCTACGCCACCAACAGCGAAACCGCCGGGTTCTTCCGCCATCTGTGCATGGCTGAAGAAGTTCCAGTGCAAAGCTTCGTGGTGCGCAGCGACATGGGTTGCGGCTCGACCATCGGCCCGATCACCGCCAGCCACCTGGGCGTGCGCACCGTGGACATCGGCCTGCCGACGTTCGCCATGCACTCGATCCGCGAGCTGTGCGGCAGCCATGACCTGGCCCACCTGGTCAAAGTGCTGGGCGCGTTCTACGCCAGTCACGAGTTGCCATAAAACCACGTAACCCTTTTCTGACAAGGCTTCGCCATGATCACAATGCAATCCTTCCACGCCATGCTGATCCCGATCCTCACTGGCATGATCCTGCTGGCCATCGGCTTCAATTTCCGCGACAAGAATGCCGGTGTGTTCGCGATGTGGATCGGCATGCTGACGATCCTCGCCACCGTGGTGTTCAAGATCCTCGCCAAACTCAACGAATAAATACCCGCCCCGGCTCGCATTGATTTTGGCGGGCTCGTACACTCGGTCAATCTGTTCTCCGCAAGGTTGACCGCCTAGTGTTTGCTCGTTTGTTTGTCCTGCCGTATTTCCTCCTCGTCTGCCTCATGACGCTGCTGCCGCTGGCACCTGCCCAGGCGGTCGGTTTGCCGGGCCTGCTCAATGGCTCGGCGAAACCCCAGCCGGAGGCGCAAGAACCTCTAGGGCAGTCCCTGGACGAAGTGATCAAGTCGCTGGAGAACGATCAGCAGCGCAGCAAATTGCTGGCCGACCTGAAAAAACTTCGCGATGCCACCAAGCAGGCCCAGCCCGCTGCGGAACAGGGCGTACTCGGACTGATTGGCGGCACGCTGGCCAGTTTCGAGAAGCAGTTCTCCGGTGCCGACAGCCCGATCACTCGCTGGTCTGAAGAGTACGACCTGGCCAAGGAAGAGCTGCAGGCCTTGATCCTGCCGGCCAACGAATGGCTGCCGATCATCTTTGCCTTTGCCATGATCCTGATGGTCTGGAGCCTGCTCGCCGCCGTGCTGATCTGGCTCGGCCACAGGGTGCGCATGCGCTTCGGCCTGACCGAAGAGCTGCCCCAGCACCCCAAGGCGCTGGACATGTTGCGTTTCGCCCTGCGCAAACTTGGGCCCTGGCTGATCGCCCTGGTCATGACCGTCTACATGACCTACGCCCTGCCCTCGTCCCTGGGCAAAAGCCTGGCCATGGTCCTGGCCTATGCACTGGTGGTCGGCACCTTATTCTCGGCGATCTGCGTCATCGCCTTTTCCGTCCTCGACGGCCCGCACCGGCACCGCGCCTTGTACATCCTGCGCCACCAGGCCTTCCGGCCATTGTGGCTGATCGGCAGCTTTGCCGCGTTCGGTGAAGCGCTGAGCGACCCGCGCCTAGTCGAAAGCCTGGGCAGCCACCTGGCGCACACCGCCGCGACGATTGCCAATGTCCTGGCAGCACTGTCCACTGGACTGTTCATCCTGCGGTTCCGCCGGCCTATCGCGCATTTGATTCGCAATCAGCCACTGTCACGCCGCCTGACCCGTCGTGCGCTCAGCGACAGTATCGATATCCTCGGCACCTTCTGGTACGTGCCGGCGCTGGTACTGGTGGCGATCTCGCTGTTCGCCACTTTCGTCTCCGCTGGTGATACCAGCACCGCCTTGCGCCAGTCGCTGATCTGCACCGTGCTGCTGGTGTTGTGCATGGTCATCAATGGCCTGGTGCGGCGCCACTCGCTTAAGCCGCAACGCGGGGTGAAGCGCCATGCCCTGTATTCGGATCGCCTGAAAAGCTTCTTCTACACCTTGGCCCACCTGGTGGTCTGGCTGGTATTCATCGATCTTGGCCTGCGTGTGTGGGGCATGTCGCTGATTGCCTTCACCGAGGGTGAAGGGCACGAAGTCAGCGTCAAACTGTTCAGCCTCGCCGGGACGCTGATTTTTGCCTGGCTGATCTGGATTCTCAGCGACACCGCCGTGCATCACGCCCTCACCCGCTCGCGCAAAGGCCTGGCGAATGCCCGCGCGCAGACGATGATGCCACTGATTCGCAACGTGCTGTTCGTGGCGATCTTCATCGTTGCGCTGATCGTCGCCCTGGCGAACATGGGCATGAACGTCACGCCGCTGCTGGCGGGTGCCGGCGTCATCGGCCTGGCCATCGGTTTTGGTGCGCAATCGCTGGTCGCCGACCTGATCACCGGCTTGTTCATCATCATCGAGGACTCCCTGGCCATCGATGACTACGTGGACGTCGGCGGGCACCTGGGCACCGTCGAGGGCCTGACCATCCGCACGGTGCGCCTGCGCGACATCGACGGCATCGTCCACACGATCCCGTTCAGTGAAATCAAGAGCATCAAGAACTACTCCCGGGAGTTCGGCTACGCGATTTTCCGGGTGGCCGTGCCGTCCAGCATGGACATCGACGAAGCGATCAAACTGATGCGCGACGTCGGCCAGAAAATTCGCACCGACCCGCTGCAGCGACGCAATATCTGGTCACCGCTGGAGATCCAGGGCGTCGAAAGTTTCGAGTCGGGCAACGCGATCCTGCGCGCCCGGTTCAAGACGGCTCCGATCAAGCAGTGGGAAGTGTCCCGGGCGTTCAACCTGTCGCTGAAGCGGCACCTGGATGAGGCCGGGCTGGATCTGGCGACGCCGCGGATGAGTGTGCAGGTGGTCACGGCGGGTGGCGGCCCGATAGTGCAAACGACCTCGAATCCTGACTAACCGCAACCGTAGGAGCTGCCGCAGGCTGCGATCTTTTGATCTTGATCTTGTGCAATTAAAGATCAAAAGATCGCAGCCTGCGGCAGCTCCTACAGTGGGTTCGAGCAGCGGCAGCGGGCACGTATTCACGGACAAAAAAATCCCCGAACCAGTCGGGGATTTTTTATGTTCGATCAATCAACCCAAGGGCGGATCAATCTTCGCGATAGCGACGCAGCTTCAACTGCTTGCCCGCAACGCGAGTGTCCTTCAGCTTGGTCAGGAGTTTTTCCAGACCATCTTCCGGCAGCTCAACAAGGCTGAAGCTGTCACGCACCTGGATGCGACCGATGGCTTCACGAGCCAGACCGCCTTCATTCAGGATAGCGCCCAACAGGTTCTTGGCAGCGATACCATCACGCGCGCCCAGCGCGGTACGGCAGCGAGCACGGCCTTCGGCCAATGGAACCGGAGCACGACGCTCACGATCACCACGGTCCGGACGATCACCGGTACGCTCTGGACGATCGCCACGCGGTGCGTTGTTCGGCACCAGTGGACGTTCTTTCTCGATTGCAGCCAGGGTCAACGCCTGAGCGTTGGTTGCCTTGCGCAGCAGAGCAGCAGCCAGTGCACGCGGAGTGCAACCGATGTCTGCGGTCAGGCGATCGAGCAGATCACCGTGGGTCGATTCGGCATCAGCTACCAGAGGCGACAGGCTGTTGGTCAACTTCTTGATGCGAGCATCGAGAACAGCTTGTGCGTCCGGCAGGCGAACTTCGGCAACCTTCTGACCAGTTACACGCTCGATCACTTGCAGCATGCGGCGCTCACGCGGAGTCACCAGCAACAGCGCACGACCTTCGCGACCGGCACGGCCAGTACGGCCGATACGGTGAACGTAGGACTCTGGATCGTACGGCATGTCAACGTTGAACACGTGAGTGATGCGCGGAACGTCCAGGCCACGAGCGGCAACGTCGGTCGCCACAACGATGTCCAGACGACCATCCTTGAGGGAGTCGATGACGCGCTCACGTTGGTTCTGGGCAATGTCACCGTTCAGCGCAGCGGCTTTGTAGCCTTTGGCTTCCAGGGCGCTGGCCAGGTCCAGGGTCGCTTGCTTGGTGCGCACGAACATGATCAGGGCGTCGAAGTCTTCGACTTCCAGCAGGCTCAATACAGCCGAGGTCTTCTGGTCAGCGTGAACCAACAGGTGAGCCTGTTCGATCGCGGTAACGGTCTGAGTCTTGGTCTGGATCTTCACGTGTTGCGGATCGCGCAGATGGCGTTCAGCAATGGCACGGATCGACTGTGGCAGGGTAGCCGAGAACAGTACGGTCTGACGGGTAGCTGGCAGAGACTTGAAGATAACTTCGAGGTCGTCCATGAAACCCAGTTTGAGCATTTCGTCCGCTTCGTCGAGAACCAGGTGGTTCACGGTCGACAGGACTTTTTCGTCACGACGCAGGTGGTCGCACAGACGGCCCGGAGTGGCGACAACGATCTGTGCGCCATTACGGATTGCTTTCAGTTGTGGGCCCATAGGCGCGCCGCCGTAAACGGCCACAACGGTAACGCCCGGCATTTGCTTGGCGTAGGTTTCGAAAGCGGTTGCTACTTGCAGCGCCAACTCACGGGTTGGCGCCAGGATCAGGGCTTGCGGTTCGCGCTTTGCAGGATCGATGCAATGGAGAATTGGCAGTGCGAACGCGGCGGTTTTACCCGTACCGGTTTGCGCCTGACCGATCATGTCCTGGCCGGCCATGATGATCGGGATCGATTGCTGCTGAATAGCCGAAGGCTCTTCGTAGCCAGTCGCGATGACGGCTGCAAGAATGTTCGGATTAAGATTAAAAGCGGCGAATCCGCCGGTTTCCTGGGTCATGGGTCTGCCTCTAAGTGCATCCGCAAAGACCCATGCTCCAAAGCTGCGCATGCCGTGTAAGACTCTAGAGTCGCCCTGGCAGCTTTGTCGGCGGGGATTTGCGAAAACGAATGAATGAAAAAGATTCGTCAAGGGAGAGTCCGCTGTGCGGACATGCAGCCGAAGCTGACTTCGGGGAATTGCGCTACCTAAACGCGGCCCGGTTAAAGGCCGGCGCGCACTATACCGGAATTCGGCCGAAAAGGGAGCATTATTTGTCGGAAAACTGACGTATACACCGTTGTGTCACAGCCTTTGCGGATAATCCAGACAGGGTCTATTTTTCAAAGGCCCGGCCCTGCTGGGGATGGCGCTAAAACGGTTCATCTTGCCGAACCGCGCCTGCGCTCCCGGATATCTTGTCCCGCCCCTTCCCGTTCGAGGAATTGCTCCATGAATCAGCCCTGCACCCGTCGAGTCAGCCGCGAACGCCAAGGTCATGTGTTGCTGATCGGCCTGGACCGGGTGGCCAAGCGCAATGCGTTCGATCTCGACTTATTGAACGAACTGAGTCTGGCCTATGGTGAGTTCGAAGCCGACGGTGAAGCGCGAGTGGCAGTGGTGTTCGGCCATGGCGAGCATTTCACCGCCGGGCTTGATCTGGTCAGCGCCAGCGCCGCCCTGGCTGAAGGCTGGCAGGTGCCACCTGGCGGATGCGATCCCTGGGGCATATTGGCCGGTCCGCGAGTGACCAAACCGGTGATCGTTGCCGCCCAGGGCTACTGCCTGACCATCGGCATCGAGCTGATGCTGGCCGCCGACATCAACCTGTGCGCCAGCAACACCCGCTTTGCCCAGAAAGAAGTGCAGCGCGGGATCTTCCCCTTCGGCGGCGCCACCCTGCGCCTGCACCAGGTGGCGGGCTGGGGTAATGCGATGCGCTGGTTGCTGACAGGCGATGAGTTTGATGCCCATGAAGCGTTGAAGCTGGGGTTGGTTCAGGAAGTCATGGCCAGTGAGGATTTACTGCCGCGGGCACTGGAGTTGGCTGAACGAATCGCCCGGCAGGCGCCGCTTGGGGTGCAGGCGACATTGTTGTCGGCACGGCAGGCCCGGTATGAAGGGGAAACGGTGGCGGCGCAGGGGTTGGCGCCGCTGGTGAAGAAGTTGCTGGGGAGTGAGGATGCCAAAGAGGGGGTGCGGTCGATGATCGAGAAGCGGCCCGGCATTTTCAAAGGGTTGTAAATTGGTGTTGGTTTCAAGGGCCTCTTCGCGGGCAAGCCCGCTCCCACAGAGACCGGGTTGTTCACAAGTTATGTGACTCACTCCAAACCTGTGGGAGCGGGCTTGCCCGCGAAGAGGCCCGCGCCGACAACGCACTTATGTAGCCGGGCGAATCGCCTTGATCAGCGACTGCAACGAATACCCCAACTGCGGCGCCAGCCCTTCGGCGCGGGCGATCAGGCCGTGCATGTCCAGCTCCTGATCCAGCTCCGACGGCACCAGCAGAATCACATTGCCCTCCTTCACCGGCAGCTCCCAGTAATGCCGGTGATAAAGCCCCCGCAACAGCGCAGCACCCAGCGGCTTGCCGTCGTCGGTGGCCCATTGATTGATCACCAGCCAGCCACCGGGATTAAGGCGCTTCTGACAGTTTTCCAGGAAACTCCAGGCCAGGTGGCCGACCCCAGGCCCGACATCGGTGTACAGGTCGACGAAGATCAGGTCGGCAGGCTCAGCGGTATCGAGCAACTCCAGCGCATCGCCGACCCGGATATACAGCCGGGGATCGTCATCCAGCCCCAGGAACTCAATGGCCAGGCGTGGCACGTCGGGACGCAACTCGATGGCCTCAACGTCTTCCAGCGGGAGGAATTTCAAGCAGGCCTGGGTCAACGTACCGGCGCCCAACCCCAGGAACAGCGCACTTTCCGGCTGTTCATGGCACAACGCACCAATCAGCATGGCGCGGGTGTAATCGTATTCGAGCCAGCTCGGATCGGCGGTGAACACGCAGCTCTGTTCGATGGCATCACCGAACTCGAGAAAACGGTAATCGGCGACTTCCAGCACGCGAATCACGCCGAACTCGTCCTGTACCTCGGCGAGCAGATGCTCGACGCGCTCCTCAGTCATTTCGTCTCCAGATCGTCACGGGCCACGCCGCAACACAAAGCGGCAAGGGCGCGATTGTCCGCGAAGCAACGGGAACAGGTCACGCACTAATTGCTGATAACATGACGCTCCGAGCGTAAAACTACCGAGACCGTGATGAGCCAACCCTGGAGCCCTGACAGCTGGCGCGCCCTGCCGATCCAGCAACAACCCGTCTACCCCGACTCGGCGCACTTGCTGCACGTCGAGCAAACCCTGGCCAGTTATCCGCCGCTGGTGTTTGCTGGTGAAGCACGGGAGCTGCGCCGGCAGTTTGCCGAAGTAACCCAGGGTCGGGCGTTTCTGTTGCAGGGTGGGGATTGCGCCGAAAGTTTTGCCGAGTTCTCCGCCGCGAAGATTCGCGACACCTTCAAGGTGCTGCTGCAAATGGCGATCGTCATGACCTTCGCCGCCGGCTGTCCGGTGGTCAAGGTCGGGCGCATGGCCGGGCAATTCGCCAAACCCCGTTCGGCCAACGACGAAACCATTGACGGCGTGACCTTGCCGGCCTACCGCGGCGACATCGTCAACGGTATTGGCTTCGACGAGAAAAGCCGCGTGCCGGACCCGGAGCGCCTGCTGCAGTCGTACCACCAATCCACCGCCACCCTGAACCTGCTGCGTGCCTTCGCCCAGGGCGGTTTTGCTGACTTGCACCAGGTGCACAAGTGGAACCTGGACTTCATTGCCAACTCGGCGCTGGCGGAAAAGTACAGTCACTTGGCCGATCGTATCGACGAAACCCTGGCCTTCATGCGCGCCTGCGGCATGGACAGCTCTGCGCAGCTGCGCGAGACCAGTTTCTTCACCGCCCACGAAGCGTTGTTGCTCAATTACGAAGAAGCCTTCGTCCGTCGTGACAGCCTGACCAACGACTACTACGACTGCTCGGCACACATGCTGTGGATCGGCGACCGCACCCGCCAGCTGGACGGTGCCCACGTAGAGTTCCTGCGCGGGGTGAACAACCCGATCGGGGTCAAGGTCGGCCCGAGCATGAACCCTGACGACCTGATCCGCCTGATTGATGTGCTCAACCCGGACAACGATCCGGGTCGCCTGAACCTGATTGCCCGCATGGGTGCCAACAAGGTCGGCGATCATCTGCCGGCATTGATCCGCGCCGTGCAGCGCGAGGGCAAGCAGGTGCTCTGGAGCTCCGATCCGATGCACGGCAACACCATCAAGGCCAGCAGCGGCTACAAGACCCGCGACTTTGCGCAAATCCTGGGCGAGGTGAAACAGTTCTTTCAGGTGCACCAGGCCGAAGGCACTTATGCGGGCGGGATTCATATCGAGATGACCGGGCAGAATGTCACCGAGTGCATTGGCGGCGCGCGGCCGATTACCGAGGACGGGTTGTCGGACCGGTACCATACCCACTGCGATCCGCGGATGAATGCGGACCAGTCGCTGGAATTGGCGTTTTTAATTGCCGAGACGTTGAAGCAGGTTCGGCGGTAAGTCTGCATGATTTGTATTGCCTGAGAGGCAGCCATCGCGGGCAAGCCTTGCTCCCACAGGAGCTGTGTCCACCACAGATAATGTGAATGGCTCAAAACCTGTGGCAGCTCAGCCACAGCTAATGTGAATGGCTCCAAACCTGTGGGAGCAAGGCTTGCCCGCGATGGCGGTATTTCAGGCACCACCAATCCCAGCCAATGCCACCCGCAACCGCCCCGCACTCTCGCGTTGGCAATTCAACTGCACCCGCTCCAGACCCAACCAATCCGCCATCTGCCGCAAATTCAGCGCCAGCGCGAACATTCCCTGGTCATCCAGCCCCGGCACTTCTTCGTGCACAGCGTGTACTGCCAGCCGCCCCAGCGCCCGTTCGGCACGCAGATCCACTCGCGCGGCAATCCGCTCGTTGTGCAGGAACGGCAGCACGTAATAGCCGTACACGCGCTTGGCTTGCGGTGTGTAAATCTCCAGGCGGTAACGAAAGTCAAACAGCCGCTCGGTGCGACTGCGCTCCCAGATCAGTGAATCAAAAGGCGAAAGCAGCGCGCTGGCTTCGACCTTGCGCAACACCTTCGCCTGCGGCAAGCAGTAGGCCGGCTGCTTCCAGCCCTGAACCTCGCAAATTAGCAACTCTCCCGCCTCGGCCAGCTCCGCCAATCGCGGGCGAGCATCAGCGCGATTGAGTCGAAAATAATCACGCAGGTCCTTTTCGGTCGCCACACCCAGTGCAGTGGCTGCGTGCTTCAACAGTCCGCGCTGAGCCTCGGCTTCTGAAAGTTGTGGTTGCTGGAGGATCGCCACAGGAATCACTCGCTCCGGCAGGTCATACAGCCGCTCGAACCCGCGCCGTCCGGCGACGGTGACTTCACCGGCGGCAAATAACCATTCCAGTGCGTGTTTTTCCGCGCTCCAGTCCCACCATGGCCCGGCCCGCTCTTCGCGAGTTGAAAGGCTGCCCGCGCCCAACGCGCCCAGCTCCTGAACCGAGCCCAGCACCCGGCGAATGGTTTCCTGGTGCTCGCGACCGAAATGCGCCAGCTGCTGATAGATATCTTCGCCGCGAGTAGCCCGCAACATCCGCCAGCGCATCAAGGGGTACATCGACAGGGGCAACAACGAGGCTTCATGCCCCCAATACTCGAACAGCGTGCGGCGCCGCCCCTTGCTCCAGGCGGCCTGGTCGAGCAAGTCGGACGAGTAATTGCCCAGCCGGGAAAATAGCGGAAGGTAGTGCGAACGCACCAGGGCATTCACCGAATCGATCTGCAGAATGCCCAGCCGTTCGATCAAGCGATTGACCTGGGTCGATTTGACCAGCGCCGGTGGCTGACGACCGCCGAAACCTTGGGCGGTCAACGCCAGGCGCCTGGCCTGCAGCAAGGAGAAGTGCGAGGAAGTAGGCATTCAACGACTCGTCTCAAGGTCTTGACCCACCTTAGCGGTCTGCGCACTAAACGCCAATGATGCTGTTTCATCGCTTGAGTGGATCATCCCAGAAGGGTCTGGCCGACTCACGCCGGACATCACATCGACTCAAGCCGATATCCCGCAGGCGATCATCACTCAAACTCGCGATTTCGGCGCGCTCCCTATGCAACTGGCGCCAGCGTCCGATTTGCGCAAATGCATCGTTCAGTGCGCGAGCAATAGAATTGAAGGTACTGCTTCCTGTGGTAGACATCCTTTCCATGATGGTGCTCCTCAACATCGAGGCAACAGTCTTCAGCAGGCGCCCTTCACGCTCCAGCGAATGAATATGACCGTCTATTACCACCCATGAAAAACCCCATTTCCCGGGCTCTCGCCGCGCGTCATGGGGTTGTGACCAAGCATGTACCATGGCTGTTGAGCATCATTTACCGTTGCCCATCGGGTCCTGCCAGAAGTGCCGCTCAGCTTCCTGCGCAACATCTGCGCGACTCAGGCCGATGTCTTTCAGCGCCTCATCGCTCATGCCCGCCAGCATCTCCCGTTCGCGGTGCAGTTCAAACCAGCGGGTCAGCTTGTGCAGCAGATCCGATACGACGTGGATGGAGTGTTTTTCTACCGGCTTGACATCGATTTGACCTTTCATCTTGTTGCCCTCCGTTTGGGATGGCTCAAGTGTCGCGCTGGGGCTAAGATCAATCCAACGAATGTTTCTTATGCAATACATCTCGGAGATTGATGTATGCCTGCCTACCCGAGTATCGATACCGAAGTGCTGCGCACCTTCGTCGCGATCGCTGACCAAGGCGGCTTCACCCGTGCTGGCGAACAGGTCAATCGCACCCAGTCTGCGGTCAGCATGCAGATGAAACGGCTTGAAGAAGACGTGCTGCAACGCCAGCTGTTTCAACGGGACGGGCGCCAGGTACGGTTAACCGCCGAGGGCCAGGTGCTGCTTGGTTATGCCAGGCGCATCCTCAAGCTGCACAGCGAAGTGTTCAACACCCTGCGCGAACCGCACATGGTCGGCATGGTGCGGATCGGCACGCCGGACGATTATGTGATGCGTTTCCTGCCGGGGATCCTGCGCCGCTTTGCCCAATCCTATCCGCTGATCCAGATCGAAGTGCACTGCGAATCATCCAAACAATTGCTGCAGCGCCAGGACCTCGACCTGTCCATCGTCACCCGCGAACCCGGCAACGAGATCGGCCAGATGCTGCGCAAGGAGCGGTTTGTCTGGGCCGAGGCGCAATGCTTCAATGCCCACGAGCAGACGCCTTTGCCCCTGGCGATGTTCAACAGCGATTGTTTCTGCCGGTTGTGGGCCTGCAATGCGCTGGATGCCATGGGGCGCGATTATCGCGTGGCGTATAACAGTTCCAGCCTGTCGGCGATCATGGCGGTGGTCAGCGCCGGCCTGGCGGTAACCGCGCAACTGGAAAGCCTGATCACCCCCGATATGCGCATTCTCGGCGAGGCCGAAGGGCTGCCCGTGTTGCCCGAGGCCAGCATTATGCTGGTGCGCAACCTGCACAACCCTTCGCCGATCACTGAGTGCCTGGCGGAACATATCGTCGAAGGCTTCAAACTTTAAACGCGAGCATCACCGCACACAGCACCAGGAAGCCGCAGAACAGCCCGCGCAGGAGTCGCTCGGGCATCGCGTGGGCAATCTTCACCCCCCAGCTGATGCTCAGCAGACCGCCGATGGCCAACGGCACGCCGATCATCCAGTCCACCTGGTGGTGCACGGCATAGGTCACCAGCGTGACGCCGGTGCTGGGCAATGCCAACGCCAGGGACAAACCTTGGGCAACCACCTGGGTAGTGCCGAACAGACTGGTCAACACCGGCGTTGCCACCACTGCCCCGCCGACGCCGAACAAGCCGCCCATGGTCCCTGATGCTGCACCGAGTACGCCTAGCCATGGCCATGAGTAGCGCATCTGCGCAGAAGCCGGAGCATTGGTGGTGAACATCCGCACCAGGTTATAGGCCGACAAGGCCACCAGGAATGCGACAAAGCCTAGTCGCATGGATTGCGCATCAATGCCCACCGCCCAGATCGAGCCGATCCAGGCGAAACAAAAACCCATCACCGCCAGCGGCAGAGCATGGCGCAATTCGATGCGGTTGCGCTGGTGATAACGCCACAACGCCAGCATCACGTTAGGCACCACCATGACCAGCGCCGTGCCCTGGGCAATTTGCTGGTCGAGCCCGAACAACACGCCCAGCAAAGGGATCGCGATCAACCCGCCGCCAATGCCGAACAACCCGCCCAAGGTGCCAAGGGCGGCGCCAAACACCAGGTACATCAAGAACTCAATCACGGTTACATTCCCATCGACGCCAGAGCCTCATGCTACGCAATCGTGGCTGGCAGTGAAACGCACAGCAACGCACAATGGCTGTGCCAACTTCGCATAAGCGCATTGCCATGAATCCCAATCAATTAACCGAGCAGCTTGGGCTGTTTCTTGACGTACTGGAAACCGGCAGTTTTTCTGCCGCCTCGCGCCGTCATCCACTCACGCCCTCTGCTGTGGCCAGGCGAATCGATAGCCTGGAAAACGCCATGGGCAGCCAACTGTTCATCCGCAGCACCCACGCGGTGCGCGCGACGCCGGCGGGCCTGGCATTTGCCGAACGGGCGCGGCGGATCGTCGCGGAATTGCGTCTGGCCAGGGCTGAGGCGGTTTCCCTGAGCAGTGCCCCGGAAGGACTGATCCGCATTGATGCGCCTGCCGCATTTGGACGCCGGCACCTGGCGCCGGTGATTGCCGACTTTTTGATGCTTTACCCGGGGCTGGATGTGCAGTTGCATCTGATCGACAGTTTTGTCGACATGCAGGGCCTGAATCTTGGAAAAGTCGACCTGGTACTGCGCGCCGGGCAAATGGCCGATACCCGGCTGGTCGCTACGCCACTGGCACGTATGGTGCGCATCGCCTGCGCGAGTCCCGGCTATCTCCAGCGCCGTGGCGTGCCGGCCGAGCCGGCGCAACTGATCGAGCATGATGGCCTGGACTGGGACGGCCTGGCCCCGCCCTTCGCCTGGCGCTTTGAACGGGATGGCCAGATGCAGTTGCACCGCCCCGCGCGCATCCGCATGAGCGCCAACAATGCCGAAGCACTGGTGTGCGGTGCGCTGGCCGGGCTGGGTATCGCCCATTTGCCGACCTGGCTGGCCAGTGAATACCTGCTGCGCGGCGAACTGCAGCCGCTGTTTTGCGACGGTGGCCTGCCGCAACCGGAAAGTACCGGGATCTACGCGCTGCGCCTGGAGCAGCAACCCAATCCACGTAGCCGCTTGCTGCTGGAGTACCTGAAGACGCGCTTCAGCCCGATCCCACCGTGGGACCTGGCGCTTCAGAACAACCTGGGACGGCACTAGCCACGAATTATCTGGCGCATTAAAGATTCGCCCACTAGATTGATGACGATGACTGATCAAGGTTTTGACATGACTGACAAGCGCGACACCCCGGATAACTGCGACCACCTGCTGCTGGACAATCAGGTGTGCTTCGCCCTGCACTCCACTTCACTGATGATGACCAAGGTCTACAAGCCGCTATTGCAGGCTTTGGGGCTGACCTATCCGCAATACCTGGCGATGCTGGTGTTGTGGGAACGCGATGGTTTGACTGTGGGCGAAATCAGCACCCGGCTGTTGACTGATCCCGGCTCGCTGACGCCGCTGCTCAAGCGTCTGGAAGTCGAGGGACTACTAAGCCGCACCCGCAGCCGTGAGGATGAACGGGTGGTGATTGTCGAGCTGACCAAGCAGGGTCGCGCCTTGCGGGACAAGGCTCGGGATATTCCACAATGTATTTTGGGTGCGAGTGGGCAGACGCTGGAGCGATTGCAGAAGCTGCAGGCGCAGTTGCACGAATTGCGTGGGCATTTACAGGGGAGCCTCTGATACCGCATCAAAATCTGTTCGCCGTCTTGATACTTCCAGACGCGATTCTTGTGGGAGCGGGCTTGCTCGCGAAAGCGGTGCGACAGTCGACATAGATGTTGAATGAGACACCGCTTTCGCGAGCAAGCCCGCTCCCACAGGATTTGGTGGCGTTCAGAATATTTATCTTGCGGGCTAACTATTTGCGCGGTACATTCATCTCGCACTTACTTAGCGCGCAAACAGTTTGCGCAAACTATTAAAATCTGGCGAGGCCAACATCATGCAAACTCTCTACACCGCAATCGCAACCTCCACT
This sequence comes from Pseudomonas sp. LB3P31, assembly GCF_054897945.1. Classification (NCBI taxonomy): domain Bacteria; kingdom Pseudomonadati; phylum Pseudomonadota; class Gammaproteobacteria; order Pseudomonadales; family Pseudomonadaceae; genus Pseudomonas; species Pseudomonas sp. LB3P31. The sequence continues at coordinate 5,483,043 of NZ_CM142710.1, read as the reverse complement.
GGCGGCCGTGACGGTCGTGCGGTTTCCAGCGACAACATCCTCGACGTCAAACTGGCCACGCCAAAAGAACTCGGCGGCGCTGGCGGTGCGGCGACCAACCCTGAACAGCTGTTCGCGGCCGGTTACTCCGCCTGCTTTATCGGCGCACTGAAATTTGTTGCCAGCCAGACCAAGCGCACTATTCCCAACGATGCATCGATCACTGCCCATGTCGGCATTGGCCAGATACCTGGTGGTTTCGGGTTGGATATCGATCTGCATATCAGCCTGCCAGGCCTTGAACAGGCCGATGCGCAGTCGTTGGTCGATGCGGCTCACCAGGTTTGCCCGTATTCGAATGCAACGCGGGGTAATGTTGATGTGCGTTTGCATGTGACCGTGTAAGTGCCATGAAGCAAAGATCGCAGCCTCGTTTCACTCGACAGCTCCTACGGAGTGAAACGAGGCTGCGATCTCTTAATCTGACAGACACAAAAAAGCCCGACTCAATGGTCGGGCTTTTTCATTCCTGAAGCTGTGCTTATTTAGCACGGCCTTTGTAGGAACCGCCTTCGCGGGTATCGATTTCGATTTTGTCACCGATTTCGATGAAGTCAGCCACTTGCAACTCAGTACCGTTGCTCAGCTTGGCAGGCTTCATTACTTTGCCGGAAGTGTCACCGCGAGCGGAGCCTTCGGTGTAGTCAACTACGCGCACGATAGTGGTCGGCAGTTCTACGGAAACCAGACGCTCTTCGAAGAAGATCGCTTCGCAAACATCGGTCATGCCTTCTTCAACGAAAGGCAGAACGGCTTCGATGTCTTCAGCGTTCAGCTCGTACATGGTGTAGTCAGTGGTGTCCATGAACGTGTAGGAGTCGCCGCTGATGAAGGACAGGGTCGCTTCTTTGCGGTCGAGGATCACGTCGTCCAGTTTGTCGTCGGCGCTGTAAACGATCTCGGTCTTGTAACCGGTCAGCAGGTTTTTCAGCTTGGTCTTCATGATCGCGCTGTTACGACCCGACTTGGTGAATTCAGCTTTCTGAACCAGCCAAGGATCGTTTTCGAGACGGATCACCATCCCAGGTTTCAGTTCTTTACCAGTTTTCATTACGAATATCCGAATTTGGATGGGATTTACAAAAATCTAGGCCGCGTATCATATCCAATTTACATAAAACTGTACCAGCGCCGCGGCAAGATCATCTTGCAAGGCCTGTTCCAGACACCACGCCTCGGCGTGCTGCTGCAGTTCTGGCGCGTGTTTTTGCGTGGCCTGCCAGTGGTCGGTCATTGTTGCACCGCTATTCCAGGCTCGCCATAGACCGCTGATCGCCTCGCAGGCCGGCGTTGATAGGCCTTTGGTGTACAGCGCGAGGAAGGCATCGAGCTTGTCCAGATGGATATCTTCGTCCTGGCGATAGATGTGCCATAGCAGCGGGCGCCCCGCCCATTGCGCCCGCACGAACGAGTCTTCGCCGCGTACCGCATTAAAATCGCAGCTCCACAGCAACAGGTCGTATTGATCTTGCCGGACGAATGGCAGCACCTGCACGGTTAAGCCACCGCGCACGTGCAAATCGCCCGCAGCCAGCCCTTCGACACCTAGCCAACGCTCGACGTCGCCAAGGATCCGCCCCTCAGGCACCAGCATGTGCGAGGGCGTCGAATCGCCCGCCAGGCAATCAAGCCAGCTGGCCAGTCCGGCATTTTCATAGGCGAATAACGAGATCAGCTGGCTGCCAGGAGCCCGATCAATTCCCAGGCCCTGAAGGAATTCGCGCTGCGCTTCGGCGTCCTGCTGGAACTGCCGACGCCGCTCGAGCAAGCCGCGCTCGCGCAGCAACCCGCCGGTACCCTGGCGAAACCCCGGGAAGAAAAAGTATTTCTGCACGTTCCGATACTTGACCGACGGCAGGCCGTGGCAGCCGATCACCCAGTCTTCCGCACTCAGGTAATCGAGGTTCAACCACAGCGGCGGTTTGTCCCGCGCGGCCATGACATCCATATAGGACCCTGGCAATTGACAGGCGAAAGCGGCAATCACCACCTCCACAGCATCGACTGCTGGCCAGTCCGCCGGCCAGTGCCGCACCTCGACGCCTTGCTGCGCTTGTTGCGCCAGGTGAATGTCGATTTCCGGACACAGGCGCTCGAAGGCGCGCAAGTCATCGACCCACAGGCGCACGTGCACCGAGTGCTCGGCCACCAGTTGCCGGGCCAGGCGCCAGGTCACCCCGATGTCGCCAAAGTTGTCGACTACGGTACAAAAAATATCCCAGCGGGTGTTCGTTTCAGGCATTCCAGGCTCCCGTTGGCAAAGGTGGCGATTGTCCGCATAAATTACCCCGCGCAGAAGAGCCGACGGCGATTAATCTTCATGCGACAATCGCCCCTCGCCCGTTACCACCCGCCAGGAAGCCGTCATGCCCTACCGTTCCAACCCGCGCCGCGCGCTAGCCGTAAGGCTCAACGCACTGCAGCTGAGTCTCAGCATCGCCTTCGGTCTGTGGCTTGGCTTCCTGGCCATCGCGCTGACCTGCTGGCTCGCCTCGCGCCTGTTGTTCAGCGAGCAGCTGGCACCCGTGGCCTCGGCGGGGGAGCAGTTGGCCAGGCCAGCAGTGCCGGAGCAGGTAAATTCGCGGCCGGACATCCCGCCGCAAAGCCCGTTGTTCGAGCAGTACGAAGATAACCTGCGCAAGGACGAGCAACAGCAGCGACTTGACCAGGCCCGTGGCAGCAGCCGCAACCTGGCCAATCCGAAATGTCAGTTCTGGCTGCAACAGGATCAGAACGCACCGAGTGAAAAAAGCCGCGCCAACGTCCAGCAATTTTGCGATTGATGAAACCAGCCATGCACAAGCCCACCGTCCACCAACTGATTCTCGACAAGTTGCGCATCGATCTTGACGTCGCCGAACGCGCAGCGCAGACCGCCTACGAAACCGCGACTCACGAAGAGAACATCGCCGAAAACAAGTACGACACTCTCGGGCTGGAGGCATCCTATCTGGCTGCTGGTCAGGCCCGGCGCGTGGAGGAAATCAGGCAGTCACTCGCCCTGTGCCAGAACCTGGCCCTGCGCCCTTACGACGAGCAACGCGGCATCGAAATCGGCGCGCTGCTGGGGCTGGAAGATGAGAGCGGTCGGGAACAATGGCTGTTCCTCGCACCTGACGCGGCCGGGCTGAAGATCGATATGGTCGGGCAGATGATCACCGTCATCACCCCCCGCTCGCCCCTGGGCAAAAGCCTGTTGGGCAAGTTCGAAGGGGACGCAGTGGAAATCCTGGTGGCGGGAACCCGGCAACAGTTTGCTGTTACCGAGGTGATCTAGACGGGGATCAATGCACCGGCAGTTCGACTCCGTCGAACAGCTCCTCCAGCTCCTGCTTGTTATGGCACTGGATGGCCTTGGCCATGACTTCGCGGGTCAGGTGCGGCGCGAATTTTTCGATGAAGTCGCACATGAAGCCACGCAGGAAGGTGCCGCGACGGAAGCCGATCTTGGTGATGCTGGATTCGAACAGGTCGCTGGCGTCGAGCATCACCAGGTCGCTGTCGAGCTTGGCGTCGACGGCCATCTTCGCCACGATGCCTACGCCCAGACCGAGTCGTACATACGTCTTGATCACGTCGGCATCGGCCGCGGTGAACACCACTTTTGGCGTCAGGCCACGGTGACTGAACGCTTCGTCGAGCTTGGAACGACCGGTGAAACCGAACACGTAAGTCACGATCGGGTATTCGGCCAGCGCTTCGAGGGTCAGCTTCGACAGCTTGGTCAGCGGGTGGCCCTGGGGTACGACCACACAACGGTTCCAGCGATAGCACGGCATCATCACCAGGTCGCCGAACAACTCCAGGGCTTCGGTGGCGATGGCGAAATCGACGGTGCCGTCAGCGGCCATTTCGGCGATCTGCATCGGCGAACCCTGGTGCATGTGCAGGGCCACGTCCGGATACTGCTTGATGAAATTGCTGATCACCGGCGGCAGCGCGTAACGTGCCTGGGTGTGGGTGGTGGCGATCGACAGGGTGCCTTTTTTCTCGTTGGAGAATTCCTGGGCAATCTGCTTGATGCTTTCTACCTTGCGCAGGATCTCGCCGGCGGTGGTAATAATACGTTCGCCTGCCGGGGTCACGCGGGTCAGGTGCTTGCCGCTGCGGGCGAAGACCTCGACGCCCAGTTCGTCTTCCAGCAGGCGGATCTGTTTACTGATGCCCGGCTGTGAGGTGTAGAGGCTTTGGGCTGTAGCCGAAACGTTGAGGTCGTGGTGCGCCACTTCCCAGATGTAGCGCAATTGTTGAAGCTTCATATGAATCCCTCAAAGCAGGTAGACGCCACGGGCATCAGCGACGGTATATAACTATATTAATGGTTTGAAGAATAAATCTAGAACTTTTTATCAGAATGCCACTAATCGTGTCCTAGCGATCCCCTTGGCGCCGACGCTCAACCAGCGGTACCAGGTAGACCGGTACCCTCGACAGTTGTAAAACTCGCGCAGCGGTGCGGCCCAACGGTGTTTCCGCACCCGTCCTGTGGCTGTGACTACCTACGATCAGCAAATCCACGGAGAGTTTCTGCGCCTGGTCGAGAATCACCTGCGAGGGGTCGCCCTGAATCACCCGCACTGCCTTGATACGCGCCAGGTCCTGGTCCCCCTCTTCGCCCAGTTCCTCGCGAAAACTGTCGAGCACCCGCTGCTCGATGCTCGCGATCACCGTGCTCAGGCCCTGGCTGTGAAAATCGTTTAGCGCCTGTTCATCAAGGTAGCTCTGCAATACCGACTCGGCGAACAGCCCCATGGGTTCCACCGCATGCACCACGTACAGGTCGGCATCGAAGGTGCGGGCCATCGCCAGGGCATGCTGCATCACCAGCGGTGCGTACAGGCCGAGGTCAGTGGCATACAGCATCGACCGAATCATATGACCTCCTCGAGTGCCAACATGGCGGAGCTTGATTCAGCTTAGCAGTGCCTTGGCGAGTACGACGTTTGGCGTAACGCGTTGAACGGCGGGCTTAAACTTTTTGCTCGTTGCTTATGCCATGGGGCACATGTCCGGTGGCAACTACTTCCCGGGCCAACTCGCAGTGCCCGGCCTGATCGTCAAAAAACACATCGGCGGCGAAGGCTTCGAGAAAAGCCGACTTGGTCAGTCCGCCGAGGAACAGCGACTCATCGAGGCGAATATCCCACTCGCGCAGCGTGCGAATCACCCGTTCATGCGCCGGCGCCGAGCGTGCTGTCACCAGCGCGGTACGGATCGGGCAGGCGTCATCCGGGAACTCGCGCTGCAACAGATTGAGCGCGGCGAGGAAGCCCTTGAACGGCCCGCCACGCAGCGGCTCGCGAGCCGACTCGCGCTCGCTGGCCTGGAAGGCTTCAAGGCCACCAGCTTGATACACCCGCTCGGATTCATCGGAGAACAGCACCGCGTCACCGTCGAAGGCGATACGCAATTCATCGCTGGCGGCGCGGCTCGCACCGCCGGACAAAATGGTCGCTGCAGCGAAGCCGGCATCCAGGGCGCTACGCACGTCTTCGGCGTGGGTCGACAGGAACAGGTCGCAGCCAAACGCTTTGAGATAGGGGTACGGACTGCGACCGCCGACAAACGCCGCACGGGAGATGGCCAGGCCGTAATGGTGGATGGAGTTGAACACTCGCAATCCGGTGTCGGCACTGTTGCGCGACACCAGGATCACCTCGACCCGGGCACGCCCGAGGCTGGAATTGAGGTTGAGGAGCTTCTGCACCAGCGGAAACGCATCGCCGGGTTCGAGGATTTCGTCTTCGTGTTCGATCTGATACTGCCGATAGGCTTCAACCCCACTGGCCAGATACACCTTGTGGCTTTCACTCAGGTCGAACAGCGCCCGCGAGGAAATCGCCAGCACCAGCTTGTCATCGATAGTCTTCGCCATACCTTTCCTCTCTTTTTGACCGACTCAGGCTTGACGTCGATCGATAAAAGCCAAACTGCGAAACAGGGCCTCGATTCGCGGCATTTCACATCCCGCAGCCTTCGCGGCCGCCAGGGGCCGGGCATAAATCGCCTCCAGTTCCAGCGGTCGCCCGTGCAGGTGATCGTGATACATGCTCGGCCAATAGTCGGGCATCTTCTCGGTCATCATGAACAGATGCTCAGCATATCCTGCGGGCACCAGATGCCCGCAGGCAGCGGCGCCCTGCACCACTTCGGCCATCAACGCCTTGATCAGTTCCCGGCTGTCGGCGTCGGCCATCAACGGCGTGGTGCTCGCGCGCAACAGCACGGAAAGTCCGTTATAGGGGATATTCCACACCAGTTTCTGCCAGCGCGCCTGGTGCAGGTTGGGCATGGCCTGGGAATCGATGCCGGCGGCGCGGAACAGTCCGGCGCCCTCCTCGACTATTGCCTGGCGAGTCTGGGGATCGGCGGCAGGGCCGCTGTGGTAGCCGATATGGACCGCGCCAAGGGCCTGATGCGTGATGACTCCGGGCGCCTCGCGATGCACGCAGATATAGCAAAGACCGCCTAGCACGTGCAGCGAATCCGGGAGCGATTCGCGCAGGCTGTCTTCGACATCCAGGCCGTTTTGCAACAGGAGCACCTTGGCGTCCGGCGCACCGGCGCGAACGATAGTGGACGTCAACTCGGCGTTGCTAGTGGTTTTTGTCCCGACCAGCAGCCAGTCACAGGGCGGCATGTCGTCGGCCGAAGAATAGGCCTGGACCGGGTTTACCGTCAGCGCCCCATGTTGCGCACTGCGCACTTGCAGGCCGTGCTCGGCCACCGCATGAAACTCGCTGCGCAACAGAAAATGCACGTCGAAACCGGCATGTGCCAGCATCGCTCCATAAAATCCACCGATCGCGCCGGTGCCGATAATGCCGATTGTCGGCTTGGCTACTGCCCCCATCATGGCAACTCCTCTGCTGTTCTTGTCAGCGCCTCGGCCACCGCTGCATTGAGCTCGGCAACCTCGATACGCGAATTCGCTGCCCCGAAGAACTCACCGTCGCGCACCACAAACAGCGCCGGCAGGTGAAAGACCTGGTAGCGCTCGACCACGCCGCCGTTGCTGCCGGCATCAATCCAGCACAATCGGTCGACGGCCAGTTCCATCCCGGGCAAGCGGGTTCGGGCGTAGCGGCAGCTGGCGCAGCCGACACTGGTGAAAATCACCAGCGAAACGCCCGGCATCGCCAGTAGCCGTTGGTCGGCATCAAAATCGGTCAGCTCCGATTCGACCACTATACTGGGGGAAACACTGTCAGATGACCGACACATGGAGTCCGTGTTCATGGGACGTTTTCTTCCTCACCCTGACGATGTGCCCGTTGAATTAACGTTGCTCAAACATGAATGCATATCACGGCAACGGCTGCACACTATCAGCCTCGGGGGCATGGCTTGCAATTACCACCGCGCCTGGCGCCATGGCACGGCGCTCGAAGTGCGCATGCCGACCCTGAACCCGGACCTGCGCTACCTGGGCTATGTGGCCTGGTGCCTGCGGCGCAAGCGCGGTTATCTGGTAGGCATTGCCTTCGTCGACGAGCAGATGCTGTTCAGCGCCCGCATGGGTGAGCAGATTTGCCAGATCGACCGGTATTGTCGCCTGCACGAGCCGCAAAGCGAGCGTCAGGATAATCAGGCACTGGCGCTTGAGTGGGTCCAGCAGCATGCCGACGAGTTCTCCCACGACACGGTGTACAAGGCTTTTGCACAGCCTGTGCTGGATTAAAGCGTTGTCTGCCCATTGTCGAGCCACGGTGTAACGCGCTAAGGTTCCGCTCCCCGACGCGCTTAATTTGCTGTGCTCCGCCGCGCGGGTTCGCTGGCGGCCGGCACCCGTGACCTGACGAGTAAACGATGGCTGATTTACCGATCAACGACCTAAACGTCGCCTCCAACGAGACGCTGATCACTCCTGACCAGCTCAAGCGTGATATTCCCCTGAGCGACGTTGCCCTGCGCACCGTCACCAAGGGTCGCGAAGTCATTCGCAACATTCTTGACGGCACTGATCACCGCCTGTTCGTCGTGATCGGGCCTTGCTCGATCCACGACATCAAGGCTGCCCACGAATACGCCGAGCGCCTCAAGGTGCTCGCCGCCGAAGTGTCCGATACTTTGTATCTGGTCATGCGCGTGTATTTCGAGAAGCCGCGCACCACCGTTGGCTGGAAAGGCCTGATCAACGATCCGTACCTGGACGACTCCTTCAAGATTCAGGACGGCCTGCACATTGGTCGTCAATTGCTGCTGGACCTGGCCGAAATGGGCCTGCCAACCGCGACCGAAGCCCTGGACCCGATCTCCCCGCAGTATCTGCAGGACCTGATCAGCTGGTCGGCCATCGGTGCGCGCACCACTGAATCCCAGACTCACCGTGAAATGGCTTCGGGCCTGTCCTCGGCCGTCGGCTTCAAGAACGGTACCGATGGCGGCCTGACCGTGGCGATCAACGCGCTGCAGTCGGTTTCCAGTCCGCACCGTTTCCTCGGCATCAACCAGGAGGGTGGCGTGTCGATTGTCACCACCAAGGGCAATGCCTACGGTCACGTGGTCCTGCGCGGTGGCAACGGCAAGCCGAACTACGACTCGGTCAGCGTCGCCCTCTGCGAGCAAGCGCTGAACAAGGCGAAGATCCAGCCGAACATTATGGTCGACTGCAGCCACGCCAACTCCAACAAGGACCCGGCCCTGCAGCCGCTGGTGATGGAGAACGTCGCCAACCAGATCCTCGAAGGCAACCAGTCGATCATCGGCCTGATGGTCGAGAGTCATCTGAACTGGGGTTGCCAGGCGATTCCAAAAGACCTCGCCGACCTGCAATACGGCGTATCGGTCACCGATGCCTGCATCGACTGGTCTGCCACCGAAACCACCTTGCGCAGCATGCATGCCAAACTCAAGGATGTGCTGCCTAAACGCGATCGCGGCTGATCGCGGCCAGGCTGGCCAGTAAAATTCGCGCATAAAAAAACGCCGGGGCAGCCCGGCGTTTTTTTGCGTTGCGTTTACTGGCTCAGCTTGGCGGCATGCCGCTGGTGACGCTCCATGTAGCGCTCCACGTAGGAGCACGAAGGAATCACCGTGTAGCCCATTTCGTCGGCGTACTGCAACGCCTGTTCGGTCAGCGCCGCAGCGATACCGCGACCACGCAGCGCATTTGGCACAAACGTACGATAAATATCCAGGGTCTGTTTACCCAGGTCCATATAGGTCAGGTAGGCACGATGACCGTCCACATTGGTCTCGAACTGATGACCAGCCTGGTCATGGTGGATGGACAACGCCTCGCTCATCACTACTCCTCGCGGGTCTGGAATTCTGACCCCTACCTTACCGATGTTTTTCCGGCGAAGGAACATCTACGCCACCCCGTGCCTGAATGGACACCGAGAAGAGCCGCACCAATCTCGCGCAACCGGGCACGTACAAATAGTAGGCACCATTGGCGAAAATGCTCAAGGTACGCTCGTCATCGCGCCCATTGGCGGGTGCTGCTCCGGGTGATGCAGCGACTTCCCGGCCAGGGATTTCCCGGGGCCGATAACCTGAACATTGCCGGATGTTGAGACTTAAGACGAGCGCCCGTTGTTAAAGTCACCTCAACTAGCAGAAAGATAGGTGACGCGCTGCGCAAATCCCGAACAAAAGAGTAGACGAAATCATTTGAACAGACTTTACCCTAGACCTTGAAAACAGCGCTGCGGCTCGGGAACTTTTTCCGGTCGGCTCGCTCAGATCGGGGCTTGCAGCTGGGTATTTTTTAAACAATGCAGTTAAAAGTTGCTCGAAAAAGAATCAACGCCTACAATTTTTTATGCTTCTTGCTACACGTCAGTTTACTTACTACAAGTAATGGGTAGTATGTACGCCGGCTATTTCCTCACTCTGAGGAGACAGCTACTTAATAGAAAGTCCTTGAAGGGGAACACGATGAACAACGTTCTGAAATTCTCTGCTTTGGCCCTGGCCGCAGTTCTGGCTACCGGTTGCAGCAGCGCATCGAAAGAAACCGAAGCACGTCTGACTGCTACTGAAGACGCAGCAGCTCGCTCCCAGGCTCGTGCAGACGAAGCTTACCGTAAAGCTGATGAAGCTCTGGCTGCTGCTCAAAAAGCACAACAGACTGCTGACGAAGCTAACGAGCGCGCTCTGCGCATGCTCGACAAAGCTAGCCGCAAGTAATAATCCCTCGGGATTGTTATCAAGCCGACCCATTTATGGGTCGGCTTTTTTATTGCCTGGATTTCCCTTTAGGCAATAAAAAACCCGCCGACGCGGCTAGCGTTGGCGGGCTCTCTGAAGGCCTTACTGCTGCAGATCGATCGGCGCACTGCTGACCATCGGCGCTGACCCATTGGGTACGGCGATTTCTACTGGCAGGCCATCTTCGGCAGCGACCACGTCCCGCACCACGTCCCAGTTCATGCGCAGGTTGTTGGTGATGTCCTCACGCTTGAGCATCGCGTTGATCACTGCCGTGTGCTTGTCGACCACGGACGGGTTGCCGTTGTCGTCCAGCGGCGTATGCGCCTCGAGGTAGACCTTGCCGCCGCTCACGCCGAACTTGTATGGGTCGTTGATGATGCGCACGGAGGTTCCCACCGGCACCATGCCCGCCATTTCCAGGACGTTGTTGTTGAACATGCGGAAGCAACCGTGACTGGTGCGCATGCCGATGCCGAACTTTTTGTTCGAGCCGTGGATCAGGTAGCCCGGGGTGCCCAGGTTGAACTTGAACGGACCCAGGGGGTTGTCCGGACCGGCCGGCACGACGTTAGGCAACGGATCGCCATCAGCCAAGTGCTCGGCCTTGATCGACGCAGGTGGCGTCCAGGTCGGGTTGGGTGTCTTGGCGGTGATGGTGGTGTGGGCAATCGGCGAGCCCCAGCCTTCACGACCGATACCCAGCGGGAAGGTGTACACCACGTTCCGGCCTTTGGGGTAGTAGTAGAGGCGGTATTCGGCCAGGTTGATGACGATGCCTTCGCGCGGCCCCGGCGGCAGGATGAAGCGCGTCGGCAAGATGATCTCGGTGCCGGCGCCCGGCAGCCAGGCGTCGACGCCCGGGTTGGCCGCGACCATTTCCGAGTAGCCCAGGTCGTAGGTGGTACCAAGGTCGGCGAAGGTATCTTCGTATTTGGCCTTGATCACTTGTACCTGGCCAATGATGTCTTCACCGGGTGGCGGAAGAGGCAACTCCAAGGCTGCCACGGGACCCGCAGCACAGAGCGCGGCGAGAGTCAGGCAGCGGGTGACGGCGGGAAAGCGCGGCAACATCCGGAAAATCCTTCGCATGATCGACAAGGGTATAAGAACGCGATTGTACACTGGCGCCTGGGTATTCGGGGAGACGCACCGATAGAGCGCGCATTGGCCTCAGGGGCTTGCTGGGTGGGGGTTGGGGGGTTGTGGTAATCCTTGCTAACGAATTTCACCTGCCCCGGTGGTCTGCACCCGTAGGAGCTGCCGAAGGCTGCGATCTTTTGATCTTGCTGTGTACATATCCTTTTTTGCGGTAACGGCTTCTATTGGTTCCGCCCTTACGGCGGGTTACTTGGAAAAGCGCCAAGTAACCAAGCGCTTTCTGCCCCACCACTTGGCACCTCGCCTAGGCTCGGTGTGCCCGCACTCCGGCATTGCTCCGCGGGCCGCCGCGATGGCCCATCCATGGGCCAGCGCGGCTAAACCGGCATCCCTGCCGGTTTACCCGCTACACAATGCCTGCGTTCGGCCATCGTGGTTAACGGGGCGTCCGCGATCAAGAACCGGGCCGTGGCGGCCTTCGGGCCGACCAAGGCATCAAGCTGGCGCGCTGCGCTTGTTTGGTCGTGCACCTTCCCTGTATTTGAAATGAGGACCTGTGGGAGGTGACATTTTGTGGGGTGCAGACCACACCTGTGGGAGCAAAGCTTGCTCCCACCGGGGGCCACAGGGGTACTTACATTCGAGGGTGTTCCATTCGCGCTGATACTGCGCCGAACTCCCGGTCAGGTCGGCTCTCAGGCCGCCTCGGCCTGGTTCTTGATCGCGGACGCCCCGTTAACCACGATGGCCGAACGCAGGTATTGCGGAGCGGGTAAACCGGCAAGGATGCCGGTTTAGCTGCGTTGGGCCATGGATGGCCCGTCGCGGCGGCCCGCGGAGCAATGCCGGAGTGCGGGCACACCGAGCCTAAGCGAGGTGCCGAGTGGTGGGGCATGAGCGCTTTGGTTACTTTCGCGCTTTTCGAAAGTGACCCGCTGTAAAAGCGGAACCAATGGAAGCCGTTACCGCAGAAACGGATGTGTACCAAGGCAAGATCAAAAGATCGCAGCCTCGTTTCACTCGACAGCTCCTACAGCTCTTACAGCTCGAACCGCAACTCCGGCCAAATCGGCGACGTCCCGCGCTTCTGCGATTCCAGAATCGCCCTGCACAAGGAGCACAGGCGCTGGTCCTGGAATACTCGGCGCTCTACGCTCGACCAACGCGGCTGAGCCGGCAGCAGGCTGCCACACAGCGTTCGGTCAGCCGAGCCGCCGAGCTCCAGCTGGCGGGTCACCAGATGCACCCGCACTTCCTGGCAGGCGAACAGATCCAGCTGCTCGTCAGGCTCGATCAGTTGATAGGCGAAAAGTGACCAGGCGGGACGCGGCATCGGGGGCTCCAAATCGGGGGCGCCACCTTAGCCGAAACGCGGCCACTAGAAAAGCGTCAAAGCAGCGGTTTCAGCGTCGGCCAGACATTTTCCAGCAACTGGCCCTGAGCCCCGGCCGCCGGGTGCAGGCCGTCGCTTTGCATCAGGTCCGGATGCCCGCCCACACCGTCGAGAAAAAACGGTACCAGAGGGATTTTTTTCTCCTCGGCGACATTGCCATAAACCTCGGCAAAAGCCTTGGTATAGCGAGCCCCATAGTTAGGGGGTAGTTGCATGCCCAGCAGCAGCACTTTCGCGCCGGTGGCCCGGGAGCTGTCGATCATTGCCGCAAGGTTTTGTTGCAATTGCGTTGGGAGCATCCCGCGCAAGCCGTCATTGCCACCCAACTCCAGGATCACCAGCGCCGGCTTGTGCTCTGCAAGCAGCGCTGGCAGGCGCGCCTGGCCTCCGGCACTGGTGTCGCCGCTGATGGACGCATTGACCACCTTATCGTCGAAACCTTCGCGCTTGAGCCGCTGCTCAAGCAAGGACACCCACCCCAAGCGGGTATCCAGGCCGAAACCCGCGCTGATACTATCGCCAACGATCAGGACTGTACCCGCCGCTGCGTTCTGGGCCATGCACATCAAGGCCAGGCCAGCACTCAAAAACCACACTCGCATCGGATTCTCCATGGGCGCAAGCATTCTCACCGCGAAGAACCTCAGCAAAGTGGTACCCAGCGCGGAAGGTGAACTGACTATCCTGCACGAACTCAGCCTGGAACTGAACAAGGGCGACAGCCTGGCGATCGTCGGCGCCTCCGGTTCGGGCAAATCCACCCTCCTCGGCCTGCTCGCCGGCCTCGACCTGCCGAGCAGTGGCGAAGTCACCCTGGCCGGCCAGGCCCTGAGCAATCTCGATGAGGACCAGCGCGCGCGCATTCGTGCCGAGCATGTCGGCTTCGTGTTCCAGTCGTTCCAGCTGCTCGACAGCCTCAATGCCCTGGAAAACGTCATGCTGCCGCTGGAACTGGACGGCCGCAAGGATGCCCGCGAACGAGCCACGCAGCTGCTGCAACGGGTTGGCCTGGGCCAACGCCTGACCCACTCGCCGCGCCAGCTCTCCGGTGGCGAACAGCAACGCGTGGCGATTGCCCGCGCCTTCGCCGCCGAACCCGACGTGCTGTTTGCCGACGAACCCACCGGCAATCTGGACAGCCACACGGGTGAGCGCATCAGCGACCTGCTGTTCGAACTCAACAAGGAACGCGGCACCACCCTGGTGCTGGTGACCCATGACGAACGCCTGGCACATCGCTGCCGGCGCCTGATCCGCCTTGAAGCCGGCCTGCTGGTCGCCCCTCTGGAGCCTTGATGGCACGCCTGCCGCTATTGCGCCTGTTCAGCCTTGCCCTGCGCCAACTGCTGCGTGACGCCCGCGCCGGAGAGCTACGGGTATTGTTCTTCGCCTTGCTGGTGGCCGTGGCCGCGAGCACTGCCATCGGTTACTTCGGTGCCCGCCTGAATGGCGCCATGCTGTTGCGCGCCACCGAGTTCCTTGGCGCCGACCTGCTGCTCGAAGGCAGCTCGCCGGCGCGACCGGAACAGATCAGCAGTGGCATCGAGCTCGGACTCGAACACGCCCAGGTCGTCGAATTCTCCAGCGTGATCGCTACCGACAACGGCATCCAGCTGTCGAGCATCAAGGCCGCCGATGCCGTCTACCCACTGCGCGGCGAGCTGAAAAGTGCGCCGGCACCTTTCGCCCCGGAAGAGTCGGGGGGCGGCCCAACACCCGGGGAAGCCTGGGTTGAAGCGCGACTGCTGACTGCCCTGGACCTGAAGATGGGCGACAGCATCGACGTCGGCATGAAGACGTTGAAACTCGCTCGCGTACTGACCTATGAACCCGATCGGGCGGGAAATTTCTACAGCCTGACGCCCCGGGTCATGATCAATCTCAGCGACCTTGAGGCGACTGGCGTAGTGCAACCCGGCAGCCGGGTCAGCTATCGGGAACTCTGGCGCGGCAAGGCCGAGGCCCTGGAACACTATCGGCAACAGGTCACGCCCAGCCTCGCGGCGAACCAGCGGCTGCAGGATGCTCGCGATGGCAACCGGCAGATCGGTGGTGCGCTGGGCAAGGCCGAGCGTTACCTGAACATGGCCAGCCTGGTCGCGGTGCTGTTGTCTGGCGTGGCGGTGGCGTTATCGGCGACGCGCTTCGCCACTCGCCGTTTCGATGCCAGCGCACTATTGCGCTGCCTCGGCCTGTCACGCCGGGAAACCCTGATGCTGTTCGCCTTGCAGCTGACAGTCCTGGGCCTGCTGGCCAGTATCAGCGGCGCGGTGATCGGTTGGCTGGCGCAGCTCGGGCTGTTCGCCTTGCTGCATGATCTGTTGCCCACTGACGTCCCACCTGGCGGCCTGTTCCCGGCCATCGCCGGGATCGGCACCGGGCTGGTGGCGCTGGCCGGTTTTGCCCTGCCGCCCCTGGCTGCATTGGGTCGGGTGCCACCGTTGCGCGTACTGCGACGAGACATGCTGCCGATTCCATCCAGCACCTGGATGGTCTACGGCGCAGCGTTGGGCGCGCTCGGGCTGATCATGTGGCGCCTGAGCCTGGACCTGGTACTGACCTTCGCCCTGCTCGGTGGGGGCGTGATTGCCGCGCTGGTCCTCGGCGGCTTGCTGTTGCTGCTGCTCAAAAGCCTGCGGCGCATGCTGGCTCGCGCCTCCCTGCCCTGGCGCCTGGGATTGGGCCAACTGCTGCGCCATCCACTGGCCGCTGCGGGGCAATCCCTGGCTTTCGGCTTGATCCTGTTGTCCATGGCGCTGATCGCCCTGCTGCGTGGTGAATTACTGGATACCTGGCAAAATCAGTTGCCGAAAAATGCACCCAACTACTTTGCGCTGAACATTCTGCCGGCAGACAAGCAGGCGTTCACCGATCGGCTGGTCGCACTGTCGGCCCAGGCGGCGCCCTTGTACCCAGTGGTGCCGGGGCGTCTGATCAGCATCAATGGCGAGCCGGTGCAGCAGATCGTCAGCAAGGATTCAGCGGGGGATCGAGCCATCCAGCGCGACCTGAGCCTGACCTGGGCCGCCGACTTGCCACCGGGCAACAAGCTCACTGCGGGCAACTGGTGGACCGAACAGACTCCCGACGAGATTCCCGGTGTATCGGTTGAGGGCAAAGTGGCCGAAAGCCTCAAGCTGAAACTGGGCGATCATCTGGTCTTCACTGTCGGTGGGGTCAATCGTGAGGCGAAGGTCACCAGTTTGCGCGACATCAACTGGGACAACTTCCAGCCGAACTTCTTCATGATCTTCCAGCCTGGCACCTTGAAGGACCTGCCGGCCACCTACCTCACCAGCTTCTACCTGGCAGCCGGGCATGATCAACAGATCGTCGACCTGTCTCGCAGCTTCCCGGCGGTGACCATCCTGCAAGTCGAAGCCTTGCTTGAGCAATTGCGCAGCATCCTTGCCCAGGTCACCCTGGCAGTGGAATACGTGCTGCTGTTCGTGTTGGCTGCAGGCATGGCGGTACTGTTTTCCGGGCTGCAGGCGACCCTGGATGAACGCATTCGCCAAGGCGCGCTGCTGCGTGCACTGGGGGCGGAACGACAGTTGCTGGTCAAGGCCCGGCGGATCGAATTTGGTTTGCTGGGGGCAGTCAGTGGTTTGCTCGCAGCGCTAGGCTCGGAACTGGTCAGCCTGGTGCTGTACCGCTACGCGTTCGACCTGCCCTGGCAGCCGCACCCATGGCTGCTGGTGTTGCCGTTGATTGGTGCGCTGCTGATTGGCGGTGCCGGCGTGTTCGGGACTCGTCGGGCGTTGAATGCCAGCCCGCTAACCGTACTGCGCGAGGGTTGATTCACCCGCTTGAGCGGTCGTCCGGTGCAGGGCGATCGCTTGGCGGTTGCCCGTAGGAGATGGAGTTGATCCACCACAGCACTTCTCCCCCCGGGGTCTGCACCACCGCCTCGTCGCCCACCTGCTTCTTCAGCAATGCGCGCGCCATCGGTGAATCGATCGAGATGTAATCGTTTCGCCCGTAGATTTCGTCATAGCCCACCACGCGAAATTTTTTCACCTCTCCTGCCTCGTTCTCAATCTCGACCCAGGCGCCGAAAAACACTTTTCCTTCTTGCTCCGGCGAATACTCCACCACCCGCACGTCTTCCAGCCGCTTGCGCAGGTAACGCACCCGCCGATCAATCTCTCGCAGCAGCTTCTTGTTGTACTGGTAGTCGGCATTCTCGCTGCGGTCACCCAGCGACGCGGCCCAGGTGACCTTGCGCGTGGTGTCGGGACGCTTCTCTCGCCACAGGTAATCGAGCTCCTGTTTCAGCGCGTCATGACCTTCCTTTGTGATGATGTTGGTACTCAAATCGGGTGTCTCCTCAAGCGAATCACCCATTGGCGGCACTGAAAAAAAGAATTCTCTCTTCTGCGCAAGCGGGCGAGCAATGAAATTCTGATGTCTCAAATAGATAGCCGCGACTGCTCAATTGTTTCTATCTTAGCGCCGAGGATCACCGATAGTTTTATGGCGTTTTCGCAGGCAAAAAATAATTACCTAGCTAACATGTTGTTACTAAGGCCAATAAATTGGCATTTGGTTGTCACGCCAACCCCCCTTTTCAACACCCTGACATCTGGTGGGAGGACGCCATGATCGTGCAGCAGCTGCTTCAGAAAAGCCAAACGAAGATTCGCCAGAATGGATTATCCAACGCGGTTCACCAGCTGTTGTTGAAGACGGTCAACGTCTTCATGCTGTTCAAGATTCTGCGCGGGGTGACCCTGCAGAAAGTCGAAGACAAGTTTCTCGACTATCCCTCGAATTTCAAGCCGATGTTTCTCAGTGAACAGACGTTGCGCCACTACTCCCGCGATCCGGTGAACGAAATGTCCGAGAGCTTCATCGACGAGTCACTGGCCAAAGGCGACCAGTGCTACGGCATATTCGATGGTGGCGTACTGGCCTCCTATGGCTGGTACTCGCAACAACCAACCCATATCGATCCACCGGAACTGTTCCTGCACTTCAGCCCATCCTTCGTCTACATGTACAAGGGCTTCACCCATCACGAATACCGTGGCCAGCGTCTGCACGCCATCGGCATGAACCTGGCGCTCAAGCACTACCTCGAAAAGGGCCACAAGGGCCTGGTCTCCTATGTCGAGTCGAGCAACTTCGATTCGTTGAAGTCCATCTACCGCCTGGGCTATTTGAACGTCGGCTCGATCTACCTGGTGCGCCTGTTCGGCCGCTATCAGAGCTTTACCAGCAAAGGCTGTGAACCCTACGACCTGGCGTTGAAGGGGCTGGCCTGAGCAGTCGATAATGCGCCGGAATTCAGCGTCGGGTAATCAGCCCCTGGCGGGCCACCCGGGTTAACTGCGCGATCACTTCGACCGCGTCTGCCAGGCTCGGCGACTGGATCACTGCCAGGTCGAAGCTGTCACTGGAGAAACGCGCCAGTGATTCCCCGTCTTCGACAAACTGGATCAGGAAAGCTGCGGGACCACCGGTGCGACGGGGCCAGCCATCGAGATAACGCAGGAGCGTCGGCTGATGTTTGCCGCCAAGCAGGATTTTTGGATTGCGCTGGGTGAGGTGTGCCGTGATCGGCGCGGGGCGTACAACGGGGCTTAGTGCATTCATCGTGTCGTGTCTCTGCCTCAAAGGTCTGCATGGCAGGTGAGAGGCAACACCGAACCAGCGCTTTAGCGGAATTTCGAAGCCTGTTTCCAAGCTTCTATCGGTGACTGATCGAGTCACCTGGCGCCCCGCAAGTAGCTGTTTAAATCGGCGCATGAGCAGCATCCTAGAGAAGCTGACTAGCCAGTGTCAAGAATGACGCGCAACAAAATAGGCCCGCAGTAGGCGGGCCTTTTCGTTGAGCCAGAGCGGTTAGCCGGCGATGGCGCGGTCTGCCGAGAGCTTGCCGGCACCTTCGATCAGGACGGCGATGCTACCGCCGAGCAGAGCCAGGGCAAATTCATAACCGTTGTTGGCCATGAACAGGCCATTGCTGATGTGCACGCTGAAGATCGCGACCAGCGACAGGAACGTCAGGCCCAGTGCTGCCGGCCGCACCAGCAGGCCGATGATCAATGCCAGGCCGCCGAAGAACTCGGTGCCCCCGGCCAGCGTGGCCATCACATAACCCGGGGTCAGGCCCAGGCTTTCCATGTACTGCGCAGTGCCGGCCAAACCGTAACCGCCAAATGCGCCAAACAGCTTTTGCGCGCCGTGGGCCGCGAAGATGATGCCGACGAAGATCCGCAGGACAGTCAAGCCGTAGCCGGCGCGGGTAAACAGTACCTTGTTGATCAGTGAGTTCATGCTGTGTCATCCATTCTTGGTTTGAGTGTTGGTTGGCCGCCATATTAATCAACTAAATTCATGATAAAAGCGGAATTATTCCACCATATCAATCAGTTTAGTCGATCATTTGCGCACGGCAACTTTTTGCCCCTGGGGCTCCAACGACTCCCGCTCCCGATCGAACGCCAGGTAATACTTGTTCACGCTATTAACATAGCTGACAGGGCCCATTCCGACCTGCTCCATGGCAATGCGCTCGACCTGGAAAAACCACTGGTTGGGATTCAGGCCTCGGCGCCGAGCCTCGGCGCGCATGCCCTGGACCCGCTCCGGCCCGATGTTGTAAGCCGCCAGCACAAACGCCATGCGCTCACGTTCATTGAGCTTGGGGCTGGCAAAAAATTTGCGGCGGATCATCGCCAGGTACTTGGCCCCTGCCAGCACATTGGCATCGAGCTCCTGGATGTTGTTGACGCCTACCCGCTGCGCCGCCGCAGGTGTTATCTGCATCAGCCCGGTGGGGCCGCTGCCGCTGCGGGCATTGGGCTGCAGGCCGGATTCCTTGAACGCCAGCGCCGCCAGGTTCAACCAGTCCATGCCCTGGGCATCCGCGTGCTTCTGCAACACCGGGCGCAACTTTTCCAGGCGCTGACGATTGGCCTTGGCCAGCGGGTAGTGCACCTGATACAGGCGCCGATAGATCCGCAGGAATGCCACGTCCTGGTCCGACGGCGTCTTGTAGGTCAGCAGGAACCGGTCGATGCTCGCCCGCAACATCGAAGCATCGCGCCGCACAAACCAGAACTCTTCCCCGGGATCGCTGATCTGCACCTGCCGGTCGAGGCGTAGCTTGGGCAGGATCTTGCCCCAGCGCTCGGCGATCGGTTGTTCGACGATGGTCAGATGGAAGATGCCGCCCTGGACCATTTCCAGCACGTCCTCGACCGCGAGGCTGGGATCGACCCACTCGACGTTCACCGGTGGCAATTTATGCAGCGCGAGCTTCTGGTTGATCTGACTGACCGCATCGCCGGCGGCGCTGCCCGTGGGCAAGGCCAGGGTCTTGCCGGACAGTTGCTCCAGGCGGGTGTAGCGCCGCTCGCCCTTGATCCCCACCAGAACCAGCGGGATATTGCTGGCAATCGGTTCGCTGGTGCTGATGGCATGACCGGGTTGCAGATCCAGCAATTCCCCCGGTGCCACCAGGTCACCCTCGCCGCGCTGCAATGCGCCGATCAACTGATCCTTGCCCTTGGGGATGATCTTGAGGGTAATTTCCTGGCCGTCACGGGCGTGCCCATTGAGGTATTGTTCAAAGGCGCGCAGGCGATGGTATTCGACGCCGATGGCTTGGCCCTCGACTTCCCCGGAGCTGTTGCGACTCTGATTGACCAGCACGCGCAACACCCGGCTGCTGCGGATCTCCGCCAGGTCACGGACCTTGGCCGCGGGCACGGCCTGCAGCGGGCCGGCCAGACGTGCAACCGCCGGCATCGGCAGCAGCAACGACAAACACAGCAGTAGCAACACCGAGGGACGGGTCATCCACTCTCCGGAAAGAATACTGGGCCGATTTCAAGGAATGAGGGAAATCGAACGTCAGAAAAACAGCTGACAAAGCGCGCAAACCGGCAGCGAACGGGTCAACCGACCTGCACGACCTGCCTCGCGGCATCAAGAGACAGCTATAACTGTTTGTAGTTCTTGGCTTTTCTTATAAATCTGGAGCTCTGATATGCTTTCCGGCCTTTGGTCCGAGGTAGCACCATGCAACTCATCGATATCGGCGTCAACCTGACCAACCCCAGTTTTGCCGACAAACACCAGGCGGTACTGGATCGCGCCTATGCGGCCGGCGTCTGCCAACTGGTACTCACGGGAACCAGCGTTGAAGGCAGCGAACAGGCTCTGGAGCTGTGCCAGCAACTCGACGAAAGCGCCCAGCGCCTGTTCGCCACTGCCGGTATCCATCCGCACTCCGCCAGCGACTGGAACGCCGACAGCGCCCGGCGCCTGCGCAGTTTGCTCAAGGAACCGAACGTGGTGGCCGTGGGTGAATGCGGGCTGGATTTCAATCGTGATTTTTCGCCACGCCCACAACAGGAAAAGGTCCTGGAGGAACACTTGGCCATGGCGGTTGAACTGCAGTTGCCGGTGTTCCTCCACGAACGCGATGCCAGCCAGCGCCTGCTGGATATCCTGCGCGACTACCGCGACCAGTTGCCGGCCGCAGTGGTGCACTGCTTTACCGGCGAGAAAAAAGCCCTGTTCAGCTACCTCGACCTGGATTTGCACATCGGCATAACCGGGTGGATCTGCGATGAGCGCCGGGGCACGCATTTGCACCCACTGGTCAAGGAGATCAAGCGCGGACGGTTGATGCTGGAGAGTGATGCCCCGTACCTGCTCCCGCGCAGCTTGCGGCCGAAGCCGAAAAACGGCCGTAACGAGCCGGCGTATCTGACTGAGGTTTTGCGTGAGGTGGCGTTGCATCGCGGGGAAAGCGAGGAAGACCTGGCAGCGCACAGCACCGCGTGTGCGCGGGCGTTTTATGGACTGCCGACGATCGGCTGACGACTGCAACCCCTGTGGGAGCGAGCCTGCTCGCGATGACGGATTCACATTCAAAATACTTTTTGACTGATAAAACCAATCGCGAGCAGGCTCGCTCCCACAGTGGATCCTTATTGACCGCTACGCATCATCTCCTTCGGCACATACTTGCCGATCTCGAATTTGCCAATCGCCGCACGGTGCACTTCGTCCGGGCCGTCGGCCAGGCGCAAGGTGCGTTGCATCGCATACATGTAGGCCAGCGGGAAATCGTTGGAAACCCCGGCGCCGCCGTGGATCTGGATCGCCCGGTCGATCACGCGCAGCGCCACATTGGGTGCCACCACCTTGATCTGCGCGATCTCGCTCTTGGCCACCTTGTTGCCGACGGTGTCCATCATGTACGCCGCCTTCAACGTCAGCAGGCGCGCCATGTCGATTTCCATCCGCGAATCGGCAATCTTGTCGATGTTACCGCCCAGGCGCGCCAACGGCTTGCCGAACGCGGTACGGCTCACCGAACGTTTGCACATCAGTTCGAGCGCCCGCTCCGCCATGCCGACTGACCGCATGCAGTGGTGAATCCGGCCCGGGCCAAGACGACCCTGGGCGATTTCAAACCCGCGGCCCTCGCCCAGCAGGACGTTTTCAAACGGTACCCTGACGTTTTCAAACAGCACTTCGGCGTGGCCGTGAGGTGCATCGTCGTAGCCGAATACCGGCAGCGGACGGAGGATTTTCACGCCCGGGGTATCTACCGGTACCAGGATCATCGAGTGCTGGGCATGCCGCGGTGCGTCGGGATTGCTCAGGCCCATGAAGATCAGGATCTTGCAGCGTGGATCACAGGCACCCGAAGTCCACCATTTCTTGCCGTTGATCACCCACTCATCACCGTCACGCACGGCGCGGGCCGCCATGTTGGTCGCGTCGGAGGACGCCACGTCCGGTTCGGTCATCGCAAATGCCGAACGAATCTCGCCACGCAGCAGAGGTTCGAGCCAGCGCTGTTTCTGTTCTTCGTTGGCATAGCGCACCAGCACTTCCATGTTGCCGGTGTCGGGCGCCGAGCAGTTGAACGGCTCTGGCCCCAAGAGCGAGCGGCCCATGATTTCCGCAAGAGGCGCGTATTCGAGGTTGGTCAGGCCGGCACCGAGTTCGGACTCAGGCAGAAACAAATTCCACAGCCCCTCAGCCTTGGCCTTGAGTTTGAGTTCTTCCATGATCGCGGTCGGCTGCCAGCGATCGCCTTCGGCGACCTGACGCTCGAACACGGCTTCAGCAGGGTAAACGTAGGTGTCCATGAACGCGGTCACGCGCTCACGCAGTTCTTGCACCTTGGGCGAATAAGCGAAATCCATGGGCAGCTCTACCTTTTAACGGGGGTTTCGATGAGTTGTTCAGGTCGTGAAATTGATGCTAGAACAGTGACGAAAATTTACCTAGCCTATTCTCGGCGTGTATTAACATTCATCACCGATATATGATCCACTGATCGTCAAGGCCATCGAGCCCACACAATAAGAGTGCAGCGCAATGAATCTGAGCAAGGTCGACCTCAACCTTTTCATCGTCTTTGACGCGATCTACACCGAAGCCAACCTGACTCGCGCCGGGCAGATCGTCGGCATCACCCAACCGGCGGTCTCGAACGCCCTGGCCCGCCTGCGCGAGACCTTCAACGACCCGTTGTTCGTGCGCACCGCCCAGGGCATGGTCCCGACCCCTATGGCGCAAAACATCATCGGCCCGGTGCGCAATGCGCTGTCGCTGCTGCGCGTGTCCGTACAGGAAAGTCGCATTTTCAACCCGCTGCAGGCGGTCAAGACCTATCGCATCAGCATGACCGACCTCACCGAGGCCGTTATCCTGCCACCGCTGTTCCAGCGCCTGCGCCGCCTGGCGCCGACCGTTATCATCGAAAGTTTCCTGTCCAAGCGTCGTGAAACCACTAAGGAACTGGCGGCCGGACGTCTCGACTTTGCGGTCGATGCTCCGCTCAATACCGATCCGCAGGTTCGCCACGTCAAATTGATGGAAGACCGTTACGTGTGCGCCATGCGCAAGGGCCATCCGCTGGCGAACAAGGAAAAGTTCAGCCTCGATGACTACCTGTCCCTGACCCACATTCATATTTCCAGCCGTCGCAGTGGCCTGGGCCATGTCGACCTGGCATTGGGCAAGATGGGCATCCAGCGCAAGATCGCCCTGCGCTCGCAGCACTACCTGATGGCTTCACAAGTGTTGCAGCAGACCGACATGGTCATGACCGTGCCGGAGCGCTTCGCCCGCCGCAACGACCTGCATGCCTTCAGTTTGCCGGTGAACGACGTGCCGCCGGTGGAAACTCACCTGTACTGGCATGAGAGCACCGACCAGGACCCGGCGAACCGCTGGATGCGCGAGCAGATGATCGAGTTGTGTCAGCAGGTGACTGCGCATGAGAAGAAGCTGGATAAGGTGTAGGCCCTTGACGTAAACGTCAACCTGCCATTAGCTTAGCGCCATGCCCCTTTTCGAGCGCGCCCATGAGCAGCCAGACCTACAGCATCTCCGACCTCGCCCGCGAGCTGGACATCACCACCCGGGCGATCCGCTTTTACGAGGAGCAAGGCCTGCTCAGCCCGGAGCGACGCGGCCAGGAACGCGTCTACTCGCCCCGGGACAAGGTCAGCCTGAAGCTGATTCTGCGGGGCAAGCGCATCGGCTTTTCGCTGGCCGAATGCCGCGAGCTTATCGAACTTTACGACCCGGCCGGCGGCAACCAGAAACAGCTGCAGACCATGTTGAACAAGATCGCCGAGCGGCGAGATCAGCTTGAACAGCAGATGCTCGACATCGAACAGATGAAGCTGGAGCTGGACACCGCGCAGGAGCGTTGTACCCAGGCGCTGGAACAGACGATCAAGAGCCAGCAGGCAGTGTAGGAACCCAACTACCCACCCTGTGGGAGCAAAGTTTGCTCGCGATTGAGGGCATCTGTTTCAACAGTGATATTGCCTGACAGGCCGCCATCGCGAGCAAGCTTTGCTCCCACAGAGTTTTCTGAACATATAGACAAAACAGGTCGATTCCCATGTCCCTACCCTCTCACGTGCGCCTGGTCGAAGTCGGTCCTCGCGACGGCCTGCAGAACGAAGCCCAACCCATCAGCGTCGCCGACAAGGTGCAACTGGTCGACGCCCTGAGCGCCGCCGGCCTTGGCTACATAGAAGTCGGCAGCTTCGTTTCGCCTAAATGGGTGCCGCAGATGGCCGGTTCTGCAGAAGTCTTCGCGCAGATCCAGCGCAAGCCCGGGGTGACCTACGGTGCACTCGCCCCCAACTTGCGCGGGTTCGAAGACGCCATCGCCGCTGGAGTCAAGGAAGTCGCGGTCTTTGCCGCCGCCTCCGAAGCCTTCTCCCAGCGCAACATCAACTGCTCGATCAGCGAGAGCCTTGATCGTTTTGTCCCGATCATGGACGCCGCCCGGCAACACGGCGTGACCGTGCGCGGCTACGTGTCCTGCGTGCTGGGCTGCCCCTATGAAGGCGCTGTAGCCCCCGAGCAGGTCGCACGGGTCGCTCGCGAGCTATACGCGATGGGCTGCTACGAGGTCTCCCTCGGCGACACCATTGGCACCGGCACTGCGGGCGCGACTCGGCGGATGTTCGACGTGGTATCGGCCGATGTGCCCCGGGAAAAACTGGCCGGGCATTTCCACGACACCTATGGCCAGGCCATGGCCAACATCTACGCCAGCCTGCTGGAAGGCATTTCGACCTTCGACAGCTCGATCGCCGGCCTCGGGGGTTGCCCCTATGCCAAAGGCGCCAGCGGTAACGTCGCTACCGAAGACGTGGTGTACCTGCTCAACGGCCTGGGCATCGACACCGGAATTGACCTGCAAGCCCTGATTCTCGCTGGCGAGCAGATCTGCAGCGTGCTGGGCCGCTCTACTGGTTCGCGAGTTGCCAAGGCGCGTAGCGCACAGTGAGCGGTCGGTTGTGTCGGGGTGTTACCGCCACCCCGGAAGCGTGGGCACAAACGAGTAACACGGAAACAAAATGTGCGATTCAGGTGTCACGCCAAAACCTCATAAATATCTAAGTACTTGTATTTAAAGGATTTTAAAAAGTTGGCACGGCTCCTGCTATCTCTATGGCATAACAAGAATAAAAAGCAGCAAACCAATAAAAATAAGACGTAACGACTCTGACATAACAAGAACAACACGGCAGAGACGCAGCTAACAGATTTTTTTGGAGAAGATGTGCTTTTCAGGGTGCTTCTCGGAGTAACCCGCAACCGGGCAGAGAACAATAAAACTACCTTCAGGTAGCTCCCGAACTGGTTGGATCGCTTGGCGAAAAAGCAGATCAGCGCTCAAAAAAATACGTTTGCTCTTGATCCCGGATGGGGATCGACAAAAACAGCGGTAAAGGGTCACGGTTACCAAAAACAACAACAGACCGCCCCTCAATAATAAAAAAAGAGCACGCGCAACGACAAATTAAAGGGGAGCATTGGCTCCCCTTTGTGCTGTCTGGCATTTAGAAAAACCGACTCCTGCAGGAGCGAGGCTTGCCCGCGAAAGCGATTTTCCATTCAACCTCGTTGTCGACTACCCCTGCACAAGTCCCCTGTAGGAGCCGGCGCAGCCTGCGATCTTTTGATCTGAACCTTCTGCGCCAAGCTCAAAAGATCGCAGCCTTCGGCAGCTCCTACGGTATCGCTTTGAGCTCCTCGATACTGATCTCAC
The DNA here is from genome assembly GCF_054897945.1 of Pseudomonas sp. LB3P31. Classification (NCBI taxonomy): domain Bacteria; kingdom Pseudomonadati; phylum Pseudomonadota; class Gammaproteobacteria; order Pseudomonadales; family Pseudomonadaceae; genus Pseudomonas; species Pseudomonas sp. LB3P31. Next base: position 5,456,794 of record NZ_CM142710.1, on the reverse strand, counting down.
GCATGCGGAATTTCTGGATCTTGCCGGTTACCGTCATCGGAAACTCTTCCACGAACTTGAAGTAACGCGGCGTCTTGAAGTGCGCGATGCGCTCTTTGCACCAGGTCTGCAGTTCCTGCTCGGTCGCGCTGTGGCCTGGATGGAATTTGATCCAGGCGACGATTTCTTCGCCATAGCGCGAACACGGAATGCCGATCACCTGCACGTCGGCCACGGCCGGGTGAGTGAAGAAGAATTCCTCCAGCTCACGCGGGTAAATGTTCTCGCCGCCACGGATGATCATGTCCTTGTTGCGCCCGGCAATGCACACGTAACCCTCGTCATTCATGCTCGCCAGGTCACCGGTGTGCATCCAGCCCGCCTGGTCGATGGCCTCTGCCGTGCCTTGCGGATTCTTCCAGTAACCGAGCATCACGCTGTAACCGCGAGTGCACAGCTCTCCGATGGTGCCACGGGGTACCAGGTTGCCCGCCTCGTCGATGATCTTGCTCTCCAGCTGCGGCTGGGTGCGCCCGACAGTGGTCACACGCAATTCCAGTTCGTCCGAAGGGCCAGTCTGCAAGGACACCGGACTGGTTTCCGTCATGCCGTAGGCTATCTGCACCTCGCTCATGTGCATCTCGCTGATCACCCGACGCATCACCTCAATCGGACAGGTCGCGCCAGCCATGATGCCGGTGCGCAGGCTCGACAGGTCGAATTCCTGGCGCCTTGGCTGATCAAGCATGGCAATGAACATGGTCGGCACGCCGTAGAGTGCGGTGGCCTGTTCTTCCGCGACAGTGGTCAGGGTCAGCAGCGGATCGAAGCCATCGTTGGGGTAGATCATGGTGGTGCCATGGGTGATGCACCCCAGGTTGCCCATGACCATGCCGAAGCAATGGTAGAGCGGCACCGGGATCACCAGCCGATCTGCCGCAGTCAGGCCCAGGCTTTCGCCGACCATGTATCCGTTGTTGAGAATATTGTAATGACTGAGGGTAGCGCCCTTGGGGAACCCCGTAGTGCCCGAGGTGTACTGGATGTTCACGGCTTGATCGAAGTTCAGGCTGTCCTGGCGTTCGTGCAGCTGTTGAGCAGACACGCTGGCCGCAAGATCCGCCAGTTGCGACCAGGGCAGGAAACCTGAAGGGGGTTGCGCGTCCAGGCTGATCACCCCGCGCAACTCTGGCAGGCGCTCACTGTGCAATTTGCCGATGGATTGCTCGGCCAGCTCGGGCAACAGCCCCTGGAGCATTTCGTGATAGTTGGAGGTCTTGAAGGCGCCGGCGCAGATCAGCCACTGGCAGCCGGATTGCTTGAGCACGTATTCCAGTTCGGAGCTGCGGTACGCCGGGTTGATGTTGACCAGAATCACGCCGATTTTCGCGCTGGCGAATTGACTGATGCACCACTGGGCGCAGTTGGGTGCCCAGATGCCGAGCCGGTCGCCTGCCTGCAAGCCTAGCGCCAGCAGCGCCCGGGCGTGCAGGTCGACGGCGGCAGACAGTTGCTGCCAGGTGTAGCGCAGCTGTTGATGGCGCACCACCAGCGCCTCCCCTTCCGGGTAACTGGCGACGGTGTTGTCGAACGCCTGGCCCACGGTCATCGCCAACAAGGCTTTGTCCTGGGAGCCGCGGGTATAGCTGCGCTGCGGGCTTGCACTGGGTTGATCCATGACGACCCCTATTGTCTTTATTTATGGGTTGCCGACGCTTACCTGGAGGAAGTGGGACCTGTGGGAGCAAAGCTTGCTCGCGATCGCGGTATAACAGTCGCCATCAAAATGGATGCTAATCCGTCATCGCGAGCAAGCTTTGCTCCCACAGGTTTCACCATCCTCAGGGCTGGTCTGCTTTCTATCTGATCTGTCCCTACTGTCGCTCAAGTTGACGTTAACGTAAAGGGTGATTGACAGCCATTCGTCACAGGCTTACGTTAACGTAAAGGTGAGTGCCGTCACGCCACTCTCCCCATCCTACAAAAAAGCCAAAAGGTGACCCATGAGCTACCCATCCCTGAACTTTGCCCTCGGTGAAACCATCGACATGCTGCGCGATCAGGTTCAGTCCTTTGTCGCCAAGGAGATCGCCCCGCGCGCCGCCCAGATCGACATCGACAACCTGTTTCCCGCTGACCTGTGGCGCAAATTCGGCGACATGGGCCTGCTCGGTGTCACCGTCGCCGAGGAATACGGTGGCGCTGGCCTGGGTTACCTGGCCCACGTGGTGGCGATGGAGGAAATCAGTCGCGGCTCGGCCTCGGTCGCCCTGTCCTACGGTGCGCACTCCAACCTCTGCGTCAACCAGATCAATCGCAACGGCAACCATGAACAGAAAATCAAGTACCTGCCCAAGCTGATCAGCGGCGAGCACATCGGCGCCCTGGCCATGAGCGAGCCGAACGCCGGTTCCGACGTGGTATCGATGAAACTGCGCGCCGACAAACGCGGTGCCCACTACGTCCTCAACGGCAGCAAGACCTGGATCACCAACGGTCCCGACGCCAACACCTACGTGATCTACGCCAAAACCGACCTGGAAAAAGGCGCCCACGGCATCACCGCGTTCATCGTCGAGCGCGACTGGAAAGGCTTCAGCCGCAGCAACAAATTCGACAAGCTCGGCATGCGCGGCTCCAACACCTGCGAGCTGTTCTTCGACGACGTCGAAGTGCCGGAAGAAAATATCCTCGGCGTGCTTAACGGCGGCGTCAAAGTGCTGATGAGCGGCCTCGACTACGAGCGCGTCGTGCTGTCCGGCGGCCCGACCGGAATCATGCAGGCCTGCATGGACCTGATCGTTCCCTACATCCACGACCGCAAGCAGTTCGGCCAGAGCATCGGCGAATTCCAGCTGATCCAGGGCAAGGTCGCCGACATGTACACCCAGCTCAACGCCAGCCGCGCCTACCTCTACGCAGTGGCCCAGGCTTGCGAACGCGGCGAGACCACACGCAAGGACGCCGCCGGCGTGATCCTCTACAGCGCCGAACGCGCCACGCAGATGGCCCTCGACGCGATCCAGATTCTTGGGGGCAACGGCTACATCAATGAATTCCCGGCCGGACGCCTGCTGCGTGACGCCAAGCTGTACGAAATCGGCGCGGGCACCAGTGAGATTCGTCGCATGCTCATCGGTCGTGAACTGTTTAACGAAACCCGCTAACCGGAGTTGTCCATGGCTATCCTGCATACCCAGCTCAACCCGCGCTCGGCGGAGTTCGCGGCCAACAGCGCGGCGATGCTCAAACAGGTCGATGCCCTGCACACCCTGCTCGCCCAAGTCCAGCAAGGTGGTGGCCTGAAGGCGCAAGAGCGCCACACCTCCCGGGGCAAATTGCTGCCTCGTGAGCGCATCAACCGGCTGCTCGACCCCGGTTCGCCGTTCCTCGAAATCAGCCAGCTGGCCGCCTACGAAGTCTACGGCGAGGAGGTTCCAGCCGCCGGGGTGATCGCCGGGATCGGTCGCGTGGAAGGCGTCGAATGCATGATCGTCGCCAACGATGCCACGGTCAAAGGCGGCTCGTATTATCCGCTAACGGTAAAAAAACACCTGCGCGCCCAGACCATCGCCCAGCAGAATCGCCTACCGTGCATCTACCTGGTGGATTCCGGCGGAGCCAACCTGCCGCGTCAGGATGAAGTGTTCCCGGACCGCGAACACTTCGGCCGGATTTTCTTCAACCAGGCCAACATGAGCGCCATGGGTATCCCACAGATTGCGGTGGTCATGGGTTCCTGCACCGCGGGCGGAGCCTATGTACCGGCCATGGCCGACGAGGCGATCATGGTGCGCAACCAGGCGACCATCTTCCTCGCTGGCCCGCCACTGGTGAAAGCCGCGACCGGTGAAGTGGTGAGCGCCGAGGACCTGGGCGGTGCCGATGTGCACTGCAAGATCTCCGGCGTCGCCGACCACTACGCCGAAAGCGACGAACACGCCCTGGCCATCGCCAGGCGCAGCATCGCCAACCTCAACTGGCGCAAGCTCGGCGAAGTCCAGCAACGTACGCCGATCGCCCCGCTGTATGCCAGCGAAGAACTCTACGGCGTGGTATCGGCTGACGCCAAGCAACCTTTTGACGTGCGCGAAGTCATCGCACGGTTGGTGGACGGCTCGGTGTTCGACGAATTCAAGGCGCTGTTCGGGACTACGCTGGTGTGCGGTTTTGCCTACCTGCACGGTTACCCGATCGCAATCCTCGCCAACAACGGCATCCTCTTCGCCGAGGCCGCGCAGAAAGGCGCGCACTTTATCGAACTGGCGTGCCAGCGTGGTATCCCGTTGCTGTTCCTGCAGAACATCACCGGCTTCATGGTCGGCCAGAAATACGAGGCCGGCGGCATCGCCAAGCACGGCGCCAAACTGGTGACCGCCGTGGCGTGCGCCAAGGTGCCCAAGTTCACCGTGATCATTGGCGGCAGTTTCGGCGCTGGCAACTACGGCATGTGCGGACGCGCCTACGACCCACGCTTCCTGTGGATGTGGCCGAACGCGCGGATCGGCGTAATGGGCGCCGAACAGGCTGCCGGCGTGCTGGTGCAGGTCAAGCGCGAGCAGGCCGAGCGTGGTGGGCTGGGTTTCAGCGCCGAACAGGAAGCCGAGATCAAACAACCGATCCTCGACCAGTATGAACAACAGGGACATCCCTACTACTCCAGTGCCCGACTGTGGGACGACGGCGTCATCGACCCCGCGCAAACCCGTGATGTGTTGGCCCTGGCGTTGTCGGCAGCGCTGAATGCCCCGGTCGAACAAAGCCACTTCGGCGTGTTCCGGATGTGATGTTTTCTGTAGGAGCTGCCGAAGGCTGCGATCTTTCGATCTTGGCGATCTGCCGAACAAACAAAATCAAAAGATCGCAGCCTTCGGCAGCTCCTACACGATGAGTTGTGGAGACGGACAGATATGAGCGACTTCAATACCCTCGAGCTTCAGACCGACCCCCGGGGTTTCGCCACTTTGTGGCTCGATCGCGAAGACAAGAACAACGCGTTCAACGCGCAAATGATCCGCGAGCTGATCCTCGCCCTGGACAAGGTCTCGGCTGATAGCAGCCTGAGATTCCTGCTGCTGCGCGGGCGTGGCAAGCATTTCAGCGCTGGCGCCGATCTGGCGTGGATGCAACAGTCGGCCGACCTCGACTACCACACCAACCTCGATGACGCCCGGGAACTGGCGGAGCTGATGTACAACCTCGCCAAGCTGAAAATTCCGACCCTGGCCGTGGTGCAAGGCGCGGCGTACGGCGGCGCACTCGGCCTGATCAGTTGCTGCGACATGGCGATTGGCGCCGACGACGCGCAATTCTGCCTGTCGGAAGTGCGCATCGGCCTGGCCCCTGCCGTGATCAGCCCGTTCGTAGTGCAAGCCATAGGCGAACGCGCGGCGCGGCGCTACGCCCTGACCGCCGACCGCTTCAGCGGCCAGCGGGCGCGGGAAATCGGCTTGCTGGCGGAAAGCTATCCGCTGGCTGAGCTGGAAGCGAAGGTCGACCAGTGGATCGACAATCTGCTGCTCAACAGCCCGGCCGCCATGCGCGTCAGCAAGGATCTGCTGCGCGAAGTCGGTAACGGTGCGTTGACCCCGGCACTGCGCCGCTACACCGAAAACGCCATTGCGCGCATCCGCGTCAGCCCCGAAGGCCAGGAAGGCTTGCGCGCCTTTTTGCAGAAACGGGCGCCGAACTGGCTTGCCACCCCGACCACCAAGGAGCCGCGTTGATGAGCACGCCCGTCATTACCACTTTACTGGTGGCCAACCGCGGCGAAATCGCCTGCCGGGTGATGCGCACCGCCAAGGCCCTGGGCCTGACCACCGTGGCCGTGCACAGCGCGACAGATCGTGATGCCCGCCACAGTCGCGAAGCCGACATTCGCGTCGACCTGGGCGGCAGCAAGGCCGCCGACAGCTACCTGCAAATCGACAAGCTGCTGGCCGCTGCGACAGCCAGCGGCGCCCAGGCGATCCACCCAGGCTACGGCTTCCTCTCGGAAAATGCCGGGTTTGCCCGGGCCATCGAGAATGCCGGGCTGATCTTCCTCGGCCCACCGGCCTCGGCGATCGATGCCATGGGCAGCAAATCCGCGGCCAAAGCCTTGATGGAAACAGCCGGCGTGCCTTTGGTGCCGGGTTATCACGGTGAAGCCCAGGATCTGGAAACCTTCCGCGCTGCCTGTGAGCGCATTGGCTATCCGGTGCTGCTCAAGGCCACGGCAGGGGGCGGCGGCAAAGGCATGAAAGTCGTCGAGGACGTCAGCCAGCTGGCCGAAGCCCTGGCCTCGGCGCAACGTGAAGCGCAATCGTCGTTCGGCGATTCGCGGATGCTGGTGGAAAAGTATCTGCTCAAACCACGGCATGTGGAAATCCAGGTCTTCGCCGATCAGCATGGCAATTGCCTGTACCTCAACGAACGCGACTGCTCGATTCAACGTCGCCATCAAAAGGTCGTCGAGGAGGCGCCGGCTCCAGGCCTGAGTCCGCAACTGCGGCGCGCCATGGGTGAAGCGGCCGTGCGCTCGGCGCAGGCGATTGGTTACGTTGGCGCGGGCACCGTGGAATTCCTGCTGGATTCGCGCGGCGAGTTTTTCTTCATGGAGATGAACACGCGCCTGCAGGTTGAACACCCGGTAACTGAAGCCATCACCGGGCTCGACCTGGTGGCCTGGCAGATTCGCGTGGCCCGTGGTGAAGCGTTGCCGATGACCCAGGAGCAGGTGCCGCTGATCGGTCACGCCATCGAAGTGCGCCTGTACGCCGAAGACCCGGGCAATGATTTCCTGCCGGCGACCGGACGCCTTGAGCTGTATCGCGAATCGGCCGAAGGCGCCGGGCGTCGGGTCGACAGCGGAGTCGAGGAAGGCGATGAAATCTCGCCGTTCTACGACCCGATGCTGGGCAAGCTGATTGCCTGGGGTGAAGACCGCGAACAGGCGCGCATGCGACTGTTAAGCATGCTCGACGAGTTCGCGATTGGCGGCCTCAGAACCAACATCAACTTTCTGCGCCGGATCATTGGCCATCCTGCCTTCGCAGCCGCCGAACTCGATACCGGGTTTATTCCACGTTACCAGGAACAGCTGCTGCCAAAGCCGGCCCAGCTAGGTGATGACTTCTGGCAAGCGGCCGCGCAGGCATTTGCCCAAAGCCAGCGCGCAACTGCACGCATCGACGACCCGGCTTCGCCTTGGGCCAAGGGCAACGGTTTTCGTACCGGGCTGCCGGCGGAAATTACCTTGCACCTGAGTTGCGAAGGCCAGGATCGCGCGCTGACCCTGGGCACCGCCAACGCGGGCACTGCACAGCTCAAGGGCGAGCAGCTGTTGACCGAACACGCCGGCGTGCGTCGCCAGCATCGGGCAATCCGCCGCGACGGCGTGGTGTATCTGCAATGGGAAGGTGAGTTGCGCCGCATCGAGTCCTACGACCCGATCAGTGCCGTGGAAGCCAGCCATAGCCATCAGGGCGGCCTGACTGCCCCCATGAACGGCAGCATCGTGCGAGTGCTGGTCGAGGCTGGGCAAACAGTTGAAGCCGGGGCGCAACTGGTGGTGCTGGAAGCCATGAAAATGGAACACAGCATTCGCGCGCCACACGCTGGAGTGATCAAGGCCCTGTATTGCCAGGAAGGCGAAATGGTCAGTGAAGGCAGCGCGTTGGTCGAGCTGGAAGAAGCCTGAAACCAGGATCGGTCCTACTGGAGGGTAGGACCGATCCGATCAGAACTTGGCGACGGCCTGAACCACCACGCCGATGATCCGGCAGTCGGCGGCGAACAAGGCTTTCGGATAAGTCGGATTGAGCGGCAGCAGGTACCGCTGACCGCCCTCCTCGATCAATTTGCGAAAAGCGGCACCGGCACTGCCCGGCCATTGGGCGATTACCAGTTTGCCAGGCATCGCTTCAACGTCGGGGTCCACCAGAATCAGCATGTCTTCGGCGATACTCGGGCCGGTGGGTGCCGTCATCGCGTCACCCTCGACCCTCAACCAGAAAGCCCTGCCCCGGGCGTGATAGTCGGACTGCTCGAACTGCGTCGCACCGTATACCTGCAACTCGCCATCGCGCAGCAGCTCTGCTCCTCGCCAGTCACTGACCGGGTAGCGGAAGTAGGGGTTGTACTTTTGCGCAAGCGACAGATCATCATCCCCGGAAAACTCGACTTCCCTGAGCACCAGCGCCACTTCGAGAAAATCCAGGCCCAACGCTTCCAGCACACGGTTCATGTCTTCGACACCAGGCTGACGACGCTTGTTCAGCCAGTGCCCAACACCACCCTGTGACATCCCTAGACGGTCTGCGAGTATCTCCTGGGTGATGTTTAGCTCACCCATCTTGGCCTTGACCAAATCAATCCATTTATCCATGTCCGGCACGATACGCGGGCTCCTACCTGCGCTCAAAACACAAGCTGTATTATTTCAATTGTCGAAACAAATACACTTTGTACTAAGCTCTTTTTTACGGATCTGAAAATCAAAAAAGGAGTTTAAAAACGATGGCAATCACCAGCAACGACTTGCCCGACGAACCAATCGACACCTCTCTTACCTCGCCCCAGGGCTTCGCCGCAGCGCAGCGCGCGCTCGATTACTACTTGAAACCAGCTGTGTCAGCAGAACCCGGTGAAACGCGTTTTTTCGAGGTGAATCACAATGTCAGCTCTGAAGAGGCACTGGTGCACGCCTCAGACCTGATGCGTTGCGCGGCAACCATTGCTTATGAATCGGCAGTTAATCTGCAAGGCACTAGCCGGCATCTTGCTCTGTCGACGGTACACCTGATCGATATGGCGAGGGCCATGGTCGACAGGTCACTGAAAGAGGGTCAAAAAGGCTGAAAAACTAAGACGCCAGGAAAGAGTTTTCCTGGCAGGCAGCTAAAAACATTTGACTTGTAAACGAGAATGATTATTATTGCATCAGCTGGTCGCGAGATCAGTCGATGGACCAGAAGGCCTTAGGTCGGCCTCCTGGACTGTCTCCTCATCAGGCTAATCACGGTTTTTGACCCGGCTTTTTGCCGGGTCTTTTTTTGCCAGTTGTTCTGGCTTTTGGCTTCAGGCTAATGAAGTCTTTGGTGACTGCAAATTCGATGGCGCGAATGATATCAAAAGAATATCTGTTGGCAAGAGAAGCCCGACAACATTGGGCCAAACTAATGAAAATTAGCACTTGAGAATCAATCGCACAGTCTCTAAGCTGCGTCGGCGTCAAGGAGGACGCCCCCCGATTTCCCGGCAATTTCCCCGATCCCCCCTTCCCTGCGTGTAAAGTAACAGCCATAAAAAATCATATTCAGGAATCGACTATGACCGCGGCTAAATCCTCTTTCGACATCAGCGCAAATTTCGACAGCGGCAATATCGAAGTGCTCGATATCAGCAATCCACTGCAAGCGCTGCTGGCGATCCGGCCCGATACTCGCAGCCCGCATTTCCAGTGGTTTCATTTCAAGGCCAGCGGCCTGCATGTCGGACAGGAGCACTGGTTTCGACTGAGCAACGCCAGCAAGTCCTCCTATAACAAGGCATGGGACGGTTATCAGGCCGTCGCTTCATATGACCACGTCAACTGGTTCCGGGTACCGACCATCTTCGAAGGCGACTGCCTGCGCTTCAGCCTCGAAGCCACCGCTACCCATGCCTGGTTTGCCTATTTCGAACCCTACAGCCGCGGGCGTCACGACTGGCTGATCGAACAAGCGCTAACCAAGGCTGGCACCGAACTGTTGGCTACGGGGAAGAGCGTCGAAGGCCGGGACATTCAGCTGTTGCGCAAAGGCACCGGCGCTGAAGGTCGGCGCAAAGTGTGGATGATTGCCCAGCAACACCCGGGCGAACACATGGCCGAATGGTTCATGGAAGGCGTGATCGAACGCCTGGAACATCACGATGACCCGGTCCTGAACAAGCTGTTGGCTGACACCGATCTGTATCTGGTGCCGAACATGAACCCCGACGGCGCCTTCCATGGTCACCTGCGTACCAATGCCATGGGCCAGGACCTGAACCGCGCCTGGCAGAGCGCCAGCCAGGAGATCAGCCCGGAAGTACTGTTCGTGCAGCAGCAGATGGAGCACTACGGAGTCGACCTGTTCCTCGACATCCACGGCGATGAGGAAATCCCCTACGTGTTCACCGCCGGCTGCGAAGGCAACCCAGGTTACACGACACGGCTGGCAAAACTCGAAGAGCATTTCCGCAGCCACTTGAAGCACCTGACCAAGGACTTCCAGACCAAGCACGGCTATACCCTCGACGAGCCCGGCAAGGCCAACATGACCCTGGCCTGCAACAGCGTCGGCGAAAAATACGACTGCCTGTCACTGACCCTGGAGATGCCGTTCAAGGACAACAACGATGCGCCGAATCCACTGACGGGTTGGTCCGGCAAGCGTTCGAAGCAGCTCGGCAAGGACGTATTGACGACCATTGCCGACATGACTGACGTCCTGCGCTGATCGGTTGCAGCCGCAGCTTTCACTGCGACTGCCACGGTCAACCGCGATCCTTGCCCCGCAGCATGCTGTCCAACACGTCGTCGCGGCGCACCCATCCGTGGAACAGTGCCGCCGCCAGGTGCAGCAGCACCGTCAGGAACAGCAGGTAGGCGAGGTAACCATGGGCCTTGCGCAGGAAGGCGAACACTTGCGCATTGGCCGGGATGATCGAAGGCAACTGCAGCGAGCTGCCGAGCATCACCGGGTCCCCCGCCGCAGAGATCATTGCCCAGCCCAGCAGCGGCAACATCAGCATCAACGCGTACAGCAACAGGTGCGAGGCTTTCGCCGCGAGCACCTGCCAGCCCGGCAGGTCAGCGGGTAGTGGCGGTTGTCGGGTGGAAAATCGCACAACAATGCGCACAACCACCAGCAATAGAATCGCGATCCCCAGCGGTTTGTGCAGGTGAATCAGCCACTGATGGCGCTCGGACACCGAGGCGACCATTCCGGCACCGATAAACAGCATGGCGATGACCATCAGCGCCATCAGCCAGTGCAGCAACCGCGCCAATGGCGCGAAATGATTCGGTTGATTGCTCATGGGTGAGCCTCCTGGCCGGCAGTGGGCAACTGGCTGACTTCGCTGGTGCGGCGCAGGTAGGAACTGGCATACCCGGCTGAACGAGCAGCGAGCAGTGGATCAGCCGAGCCTTCGATACCGGCAGGCAATACCAGCGGGTCATAATTGATGTCCCGACACTCGCCATTGAGCTGCGGCTGGGTGCTTTCGAGCACCAGCATCCCGGCATTTACTACTTTGCGCCCTGCGGGCCAGGCCTTGCTGGCGTCGTCGACCGGATCGCCGGGATCGGCCAGGGTAATGTTCAACTGCCAGCGCAGCGGCCCTGCGGCTATCCGCTGGACCAGGTCTTTTTCGAGAAAATTGCCACCCTCAGGCGCCGTTGCACCGGGCGCATCCTGCGCAACCGGCACCATGCTCCAGCGCACCGCGTGCCGCTGGCCTGCGGCGTTGACCAGGTAAAACGCGTTCACGCTGTTGTAGGTTTCAGTCACATAACTGGCCGAAGGCTTGGCAGTCTTGATCCACGCCAGAAATGGCGCAGCTTCCGGATGGGCGCCGAAAAATGCCGGCACCGCTGCAGGATCGGGCTTGCCGGTGGCGGGCACTGGCGACTGGGCTTGTTGCAATTGATAGAAGGCTTCGGGAGTGCCCACCGGGAACACCGGCATGCTGTTCATCCCGGTGCGCCACTGTTGACCATTGGCCTGGGTGAAGCGCAGCGCCATGCTGCGGATCGGCACACTACTGTCCGGCGCATAGGGATTGCCGGCCGGCAGTGCGAAACGCCCCACGACCGGGGTTTTTGCCTGGCTGAACACCTGGGCGCTGGAGTAGTTGCGCGCCTGATCGCTGCTCTCGAAGTGCCCGATCACGCACACGCCCTTGGAGTGATTGCGCCGAAACCCCGGATGCACACCATTGTTGGTTTCCAGCACGTTGATCAGTTTCTTTGGCGTCAGGCGCTGTGGGTCAAGTGTGCCGTTGACGTAGGCAAACGTCCCGGCAACAACTGCGACCACCAGGGCGATACCGCCAAGGCGCAGTACCACGCTGGTGCTACTCAGCGGCGGCCGGCCGGGCGGTGATGAGCGATCTACCATGAAGAACTCCAGGGCCAGCGGCCACAGGTGAGAAGAACCAAGCAGACTCCGGGGCGGTTTATTCCATCACCGGGTGTTTATTTTTGCAGGCGTGGAATAACCGCGAAGGCCGGGCGTCTTCCTAGTCCACAGCGTAGTGACTCGTCAGAACTTCATGAACGATATCGGCGAACAGTTGAGTGAAACCATTCCCAGGTTGCGCCGCTTCGCGCTATCGCTGACGCGCAACCCGTAAGCCAATCAGCGCTGGAATCAAAACTACCCGATTGGTTAAACTGTGCCGCCGTCGCTCGGGGCGACGGCTTGAAGATCTCGGGGTGACATTCCAGTGACCGCTCGACCGCCCAACCGTTCGCGATTCACCCCACGCTGGCCGGCGTTGCGCCGCCTGTTCGCCAAGCCGTCGGCAATCCCCACCACCAGCGCCCGGTTGATTCACGACTATTTTCGCCAGCAGGCGCATGCCCAGGGCTACACCCTCAGCCACAGTCAGCAACGCGTCATCGATTGCATGGCGCAGTACGCCGCCGTGCTGCCAGGTTCCCCCGCGAAAATGCCCCCCGGCCTGTACTTGCATGGCGCTGTGGGACGGGGCAAGAGCTGGTTGCTCGACGGGTTCTTCCAGGCCATCCCGATCACGCAAAAACAGCGGCTGCACTTCCACGAATTCTTCGCCCGCCTGCATCAGGGTATGTTCAGCCATCGCGGCCAGCCGGACGCCTTGGAGCTGACCCTCGATCAACTGCTGGACGATTGCCGGGTGCTGTGTTTCGACGAGTTTCACGTCCACGACATCGGCGATGCGATGCTCATCAGCCGCTTGTTCCAGGCCTTGTTCAAACGCGGGATCCTGTTGCTGGTCACCTCCAATTATCCGCCGGAGGGGCTGCTGCCCAATCCGCTTTACCATGCTCGGTTCAAACCGGTGATCGACCTGATCAGCTCGGAAATGCAGGTAATGGAGGTCGGTGGGCCGCATGATTATCGCAGCCAGGCGCGGACCCACTCCCAGCAGTTGTTCACCCGGGGACGGTTCCTCTGGCCGGACACACCGGCGCAGCGCCGGGCGTTGAGTTTCCCCGAGGGTGATGCACCGCCCCTGCCATTGTCCGTCGGCACCCGGCAGTTGCAGGTTCGCTATTGCGATCGGCGCACCATCGGGTTTACCTTCGCTGACCTGTGCGAGTGCCCCACGGCGGTGATGGATTATCTGGAACTGTGCCGGCAATTCGACCACTGGATCATCGTTGACCTGCCCCGGCTCACCGACACTTCCATCGCGGCACAGCAGCGCTTCATCAACCTGGTGGATGTGCTTTACGACCAGGACAAGCACCTGATGCTGGTGGGTCAGAATTCGTTGCGCGAGAGCCTGGAGGGAGATGCCATTGATCTGGCGCGAACCCGCAGCCGGTTGGGGCAGTTGGTGGAAACGTGCGTTTCCCCGTAGGTGCTGAGCCTTGTGGGAACTCTGCCCTGTGGGAATTCAGACCTGTGGGAGCAAAGCTTGCTCGCGATGGCGGAGTACCAGGCACCACCAATGTTGAATGCAGATCCGCCATCGCGAGCAAGCTTTGCTCCTACAGGGGGAGGCGTGCCGGTATCATGTGTGCGCCTTCCATTGACCAACAGCGAAGCCATTCCATGGACACCCTTGCCCAACTGCGCGCCGGCCAACTGGCGGGCAGCACCCGCCTCGACCTCGCCTGCGGCCTGAGCGAATTCCCACGGGAAATCTTCGACCTGGCGGACTCCCTCGAAATCCTCAACCTCAGCAACAACGCGCTGACCTGCCTGCCGGATGACCTGCATCGACTGACTCGCCTGCGGGTGCTGTTCTGCTCGGACAATCTGTTCACCGAACTGCCCGCCTGCATCGGTCAATGCAGCGCACTCACCATGGTCGGCTTCAAGGCCAATCGCATCACGCAGGTGCCCGGGGTCGCGCTGCCGCCGCTGCTGCGCTGGCTGATCCTGACCGACAACTGCATTAGCGAACTGCCAACTGAACTGGGTGAGCGCCCGCATCTGCAAAAACTCATGCTCGCCGGCAATCAGCTGCAGCGCTTGCCCTCGAGCCTGCAATATTGCCATCAACTTGAGCTGATCCGGGTCGCCGCCAACCAACTCAGCGAATTGCCCGAATGGCTGCTCAACCTGCCGAGCCTGACTTGGCTGGCCTACGCCGGTAACCCGCTGGAAGCCGAAGCGGACACTGCGGTGCTGGGATCCACTACTGCTATCCCATGGCCGGCCCTGCACCTGGAACAGCAACTGGGCGAAGGCGCCTCCGGGGTGATCCATCGAGCAACCTGGACCCAGCCAGGTAAAACGGAGCAGCGCGTCGCGGTCAAGCTCTACAAAGGTGAGATAACCAGCGACGGTTCGCCGTTGCACGAAATGAGCGCCTGTATCACTGCCGGTACTCACCCGAACCTCATCCGGGTCGAGGGTCGGATTGTAGATCATCCTCAGGCACAGGACGGGTTGGTCATGGAGCTGATCGAGCCAAGCTTTCGCAACCTGGCCGGACTGCCGAGCCTGGCCTCCTGCACGCGCGACGTGTATGCCGATGACACAGGTTTCAGCGCCGACGTGGCCTTGCGCATCGCTGGCGGTATCGCCTCAGTGGCCGAACATCTGCACCAACAGGGCATTACCCACGGCGACCTGTACGGCCACAATATCCTTTACAACGCTCATGGTGATTGTCTGCTGGGAGACTTCGGCGCGGCATCTTTCCACACGACGGCTGACAGCTTCGAAAGCGGTGCCTTGCAACGACTGGAAGTGCGGGCGTTCGGGATTTTGCTGGGGGAATTGCTGGAGCAGATCAACTCCGGGTTGAGCAAAGAGCGTCGGGGCCAGCTGGAAGATTTGCAGCAGCGCTGCTGTCAGCCGCAGGTGACGGCGCGGCCGGGGTTCACAGAGATTGTGCAGGTGTTGGAAAATTTGTGACCGCTACGCGGTCAATCGCGAGCAGGCTCACTCCTACAGAGACCTTGTGTTACACACATTTATATGTACAACACAAAACCCTGTAGGAGTGAGCCTGCTCGCGATAGCGGTATCACTGGAAAAACAAATTAACCCGCCAACCCGACAAACATATCCTGCACATCATCATGGTTGTCCAGCCCTTCGAGGAAGGCTTCGACTTCAGCCATCTGCTCGTCGCTCAAACCACTCACCGGATTCTTCGGCTGGTAACCCAGCTTCGCCGCCAACACCGTGAAACCTTGCTCTGGCAGGGCTTTCTGCACGGCATCAAGGTCCGCAGGCTCGGTCAGGAACAGGGTCGTGCCCTCTTCTTCACCCGGCTCGAAATCCTGTGCGCCGGCTTCAATCGCGGCCATTTCCGGATCGGCGTCGGGGCTGTCCGGGGACGCTTCGATCATGCCGACATGGTTGAAATCCCAGGACACCGAACCCGAAGCCCCCAGTTGCCCTTTGCGAAACGCCACGCGAATCTCGGCAACGGTACGATTGATGTTGTCGGTCACGCATTCAACGATCAACGGCACCTGATGCGGGGCAAAGCCTTCGTAAGTGACGCGATGGTATTGCACGGTTTCGCCGAGCTGGCCGGAACCTTTCTTGATCGCGCGTTCCAGGGTCTCACGAGGCATGGACGCCTTCTTCGCCTGTTCCACCACCAGGCGCAAGTGCGCGTTGGTTGAAACATCGGCACCGTTGCGCGCAGCAATGGTGATTTCCTTCACCAGCTTGCCGAAGATCTTGCCCTTGGCATTGGATGCCGCTTCTTTGTGTTTAACCTTCCACTGTGCGCCCATTACTCACTCTCTTGTCTGTGGCGCCGAAACATCTATTGGCCGACGCTTTGTGCAAGTTTATACGGCCTAAAGTTGGCAATCGACCAAAAATTCCATCGGCGTGGTCGCCGTGACGAATAGGCATCTTCACCAATGGTTGTAGGCCGATTCTGAAAATACATATGCGCTGTTCCCAAGTAGTTGTGGTTTCGTACCCTCTGCGTCCCCTCTCCCAGCAGAAGCGCGCCCGATGCACAACAACAAGGAAAGTCCGTTCAGCCTGACCCTCCTCGAGGGTGACCTGCACTTGCAGGTGTTGCAGTTCAGTGGCCACGAAGCCCTGAACCAACCCTATCGATTCGAGATTGAAGTCATCGCCCTGGCACCAACCATCAACCTCGGCCAGTTGCTGCACCAGCAGGTCTTCCTCGACCTGGGCAATGGCAACGGCATTCACGGGATCATTCACTGTGCCACGGGTGAGCATCGTGGCCTGTGCCGGATCGCCTCAGTGACGGTGGTGCCGTTGCTGCAAGCGCTGGATCAAGGCCGCGTTCGCCGGGTATTTCATCACCTCGGCGTGCCGGACATCCTGCTGCAGCTGCTGACGGAACATGGCCTGCCCACCAGCAGCTTTCGCCTTGAACTGCAGGGCCAATACCCACCCCGCCCCTTCACCATTCAGTACGAGGAGAACGACCTGATCCTGTTGCAACGGCTATGCGAAGAAGAAGGCATTCATTTTCATTTTGAGCACAGCCGCGAGGGACATGTGCTGGTGCTGGCCGATGACAGCTTGAGCCTGCCCCAGGCGCCTGTGCTTATGCCGTTCCGCCCGGTTACGGACCCTCATTGTCAGCTGCCGAAAATCAGCCAGTTGTATCAACGCCACAATGCCCGGTCTTGGCCGCCTCGGCCGGACGCCCGGGACAGAAGCACTGCAGTGTCTGCCGAAAGCGCGGCCAACCACGCCTTTGCAAGCGCACCCGCAACGCCAGAAGCCCAGCGCAGCCTGCGGCAACTGGAACGCCTGCGTTGCCTCTCTCGACAGGTCCAAGGTCGCAGCAACCAGAGCACGCTGCGCAGTGCGCACATTGTCCAGGTGGCGGAGCATCCGGTCCCGGAGTTCAACGATCAATGGCTGCTGATCGATATCCGCCATCAAGGCCGGCAGACTTCGATTCTGGCCCAGGACAGCGATGTTTCGGAGTATCACAACGAGTTCACCGCCATCCCCTGGTCGACAGTGTTCCGACCATCCCTGGACCAGCCCAGGCCGAACATTGCGGCTCCCCAGCCGGCACGAGTTGTTGGGGAGTCAGGCAAGCCGGCCACCCTGGATGATCAAGGACGAATCCAGGTCTGGTTATGGCCGCAATCCACTGCGGATGCAGAATACGGGATCAGGGTGCCCGTCGCCTGCACCACGGCAAATCAGCACCCCGACACCCTGCCAGTAGCAGGCAGCGAGGTGGGTATCAGCTTTCTCGATGGGGATCCGGATCGGCCGATATTCTGCGCCAGCGGGCTTGAGTCGCAACAGTCGCGCTCCGCAGCACGACCCGGCACGCATACCGGCCTGTTACTCGATTGGTTGCTGGAAATATGAGTCAGCACTCGACTGCGAAAGCCCAAGAGGCTGGGGCCGCCGCAATGGACCCATCGCGAGCAGGCTCACTCCCACATTGGATGGATGTGGAGGCACACTATCTGATCTTCGCAGATCTCCTGTGGGAGCGAGCCTGCTCGCGATGGCATCCTCAAAATCGCCATCGCAGGCAAGCCAGCTCCACAGGGTTAGATGCAGCCACAAATCTTGCTTTCACCGCAAACCCCGTGGGAGCGAGCCTGCTCGCGATGGCCGCGCCTCGGTTTATTTGCCCGGTGCCAAAGCTAAAAATGCCTGGATCAAGCGCAAATCCCGCCGCCGCTCCATACACCCGATCATGTGCCGATTCACCAACCCCTCGCCCATGATCGGCACCGCCGCTACCCGCGGGTCATGGCTGACTTCCACCGATGACACCACCCCCACCCCCAATTGCGCCGCCACCGCTTCAGTGACCGCCTCACGACTGTCCAGCTCCAGCAGCACCCGCGGACTGACCTTGGCCCGGGTACAAGCCTGATCGAAGGTGCGGCGGGTGATCGAACTCGGTTCACGCAACACCATGATCACCTGGTCCAGTTCACTCAGCGACACCTTCAGCCGTTGCGCCCAGGGATGATTTTCCGGGACCAACGCGCAGATCCGCGACTCGCTCAACGGTTGCAGATGCAAACCCTTGCGCGGCTCGACTTCGGTGAGCACCGCCACGTCCGCATGCTCGGACAATAACGCCGCCAGCGTTTCCTGGGCATTG
Source organism: Pseudomonas sp. LB3P31 (assembly GCF_054897945.1). Classification (NCBI taxonomy): domain Bacteria; kingdom Pseudomonadati; phylum Pseudomonadota; class Gammaproteobacteria; order Pseudomonadales; family Pseudomonadaceae; genus Pseudomonas; species Pseudomonas sp. LB3P31. The sequence goes on along the minus strand of NZ_CM142710.1, from coordinate 5,438,551 downwards.
CCCAGGCGCAGGTTTACGGTGATCCCCGGGTAACGCGCGCGCAAGCTGGCGAGCATCGGCATGACCATGTGCGGCCCGTCCGCCGCCACCTCTAGACGCCCGGTGAGCAACTGCCGGTTCGCCTCGAGCATCACCTGGGCCTCTTCCGCCAGGCCAAACATCGCCCGGGTAATCGCCGCCAGTTTGGTGCCCTCCTCCGTCAGCTCCACCCGTCGCGCGGTGCGCCGCAACAAGGTGATCTGGTAATGCTCCTCCAGCGCCTTGATGTGCCCGGTAACCGCCGGCTGGCTGATGAACAGCCGCGCCGCCGCCCGGGTGAAACTGCCTTCGCGGGCCACGGCATCGAAGGCACGGAGCTGGAACAGATTCATGAATAACTCTCACTGATAGTTGGCATAACAACAAACAATTTGATTGATAGCACGGCAAATTGCAATTTAAGTCCCGTAGCTTCATCCCATCGATTGCGAGGACACGTGAATGAGTACTGCCGAACCCATCCTGCTCACCCCCGGCCCGTTGACGACTTCGGCCCGCACCCGCCAGGCGATGATGGTCGACTGGGGTTCATGGGATGACCGCTTCAACGAGCTGACCGCCAGCCTCTGCGAACAATTACTGGCGATCATCAACGGCGGCAACAGCCACCACTGCGTGCCTCTGCAAGGCAGCGGCACCTTTGCGGTCGAAGCGGCAATCGGCACACTGGTGCCCCGTGACGGCAAGGTGCTGGTGCTGATCAATGGCGCCTACGGCAGACGCCTGGCGAAAATCTGCGAAGTGCTCGGCCGCTCCTTCAGCACCTTCGAGACTGCTGAAGACGAGCCCACCACCGCCGCCGACGTCGACCGCCTGCTGCGGGCCGACGCCAGCATTACCCACGTCGCGCTGATCCATTGCGAAACCAGCACCGGCATCCTCAACCCGCTGGCGGAAATCGCCCAGGTCATCGCGCAGCACGGCAAACGCCTGATCATCGACGCCATGAGCTCTTTTGGCGCGCTGCCGATCGACGCACAGCAGGTGCCGTTCGACGCCTTGATCGCCGCCTCGGGCAAATGCCTGGAAGGTGTACCGGGCATGGGCTTCGTCTTCGCCCGCAAGGACTCCCTGGCAAATGCCGCCGGTAATTCCCATTCGCTGGCGATGGACCTGTTCGACCAGCACGCCTACATGGCCAAGACCGGCCAGTGGCGCTTCACCCCGCCGACCCACGTGGTCGCGGCGCTGCATGAAGCCCTGCTGCAATACAACGAAGAAGGCGGCCTGCCGGCCCGGCACCAGCGCTATGCCAACAACTGCCAGGTGTTGCTCGATGACATGGCCAGGCTGGGCTTGCGCAGCTTCCTGCCCGCCGCCATCCAGGCGCCGATCATCGTCACCTTCCACGCGCCAAAAGATCCGCGCTACCAGTTCAAGGAATTCTACGAACGGGTCAAGGCCAAGGGTTTCATTCTCTACCCCGGCAAACTGACCCAGGTCGACACTTTCCGCGTCGGCTGCATCGGCCACGTCAACCAGGCCGAGATGCACGCGGCGGTGGCGGCGGTGGCTGAGGTGCTGAGGGAAATGGAAGTACTGGATATTTAGATGACCTGTAGGAGTGAGCCTGCTCGCGATGACGACCGATCAGTCGACACATCGTTGAATGAAAGACCGCTATCGCGAGCAGGCTCACTCCTACAAAAAGTTAATCACCTGAACCGAATTATCTGAACATTGTGCTCACATAGGAATTTGTCACCATGAACTACACCAACCCAACCAAACTCCAAGCCGCCATCCTCGACTGGGCCGGCACCGTCGTCGACTTCGGCTCGTTCGCGCCCACGCAGATTTTCGTCGAAGCCTTCGCCGAGTTCGATGTCCAGGTCTCCATCGAAGAAGCCCGCGGGCCGATGGGCATGGGCAAGTGGGATCACATCCGCACCCTGTGCAATCAGCCGCAGGTTGCCGAGCGTTACCGCGCCGTGTTCGGTCGCACGCCGACCGACGATGACGTCACCGCCATCTACAAACGCTTCATGCCGCTGCAGATCGAAAAGATCGCCGAGCATTCGGCACTGATTCCCGGCGCACTGGACACCATCGCCAACTTGCGCCAGCAAGGAATCAAGATCGGTTCCTGCTCCGGCTATCCAAAGCAGGTCATGGACAAAGTGGTCGAGCTGGCAGCCACCAATGGCTACGTCGCCGACCACGTGGTCGCTACCGATGAAGTCCCGAACGGGCGCCCATGGCCCGCCCAGGCACTGGCCAACGTGATTGCACTGGGCATCGACGACGTCGCGGCCTGCGTAAAAATCGACGACACGGTGCCCGGCATTCTCGAAGGACGTCGCGCCGGCATGTGGACGGTCGCGCTGATCTGCTCAGGCAACGCACTGGGCCTGGACTACGAAGGGTATCGTGCACTTGGCAGCGATCGCCTGGACAGCGAACGCCAGCGCATTCACGCGATGTTCGAAGGTTCACGCCCGCACTACATGATCGACACCATCACCGACCTGCCGCGAGTGATCGCCGACATCAACAAGCGCCTGGCCAACGGTGAAATGCCCCAGGCCAGCTGATCACGCTGCTGTCGTTCGCCAAAAAGGCGCCAGTCCCGGCAGGGGCTGGGTTTTTTTGACTATCGATTGACCCAGAACATTTAAAGCCCACTGGCTTAAGGTAAACCAAAGGAAACCGGCTTACAGTTAACCCACACCGTCAGGCACGAACGGTGAACCTGCAAACCGCCCGTGAGGAACCCTATATGCCCTGGAAGAGCTCTGAATCGCGTTACAGCACCGTCTCCATCACCCTGCACTGGTTGATGCTGGTACTGCTGGCGCTGGTGTACGCCTGTATCGAATTTCGCGGAATCTTTCCCAAAGGCAGCGGCGGCCGGACGTTGATCACTGAATCGCACTTCATGCTCGGCCTGACAGTCTTCGTCCTGGTGTGGATTCGCCTGATCGCGCGCAGTGTCGGGCCGGCCCCGCTGATCTTTCCAGCGTCGCCGCGCTGGCAAACCGTGCTCGCCAAGGCGATGCATTGGGCGCTGTATATTTTCATGATCGCCATGCCGATGCTGGGTTGGCTGACGACCAGTGCCAAGGGGCACCAGGTGATGTTCTACGGCTTTGACCTGCCTTTGCTGATCCCGGAAGACAAGGCGCTGGCCAAACAGATCGAGGGCTGGCATGTGCTTGGCGGCACGATCGGTTACTGGCTGATCGGGCTGCATGCCCTGGCGGGGATTTATCATCATTACGTGGTGCGCGATAACACGCTGCTGCGGATGATGCCCAAGCGCGGGTGAGGCGAACGCTCGGCTTTTATTTGAGCGCAAATCCGCGCCGGCCCTGCAGGCCGCCGGTGTGGATGAAGATCAGGCGTGAGCCTTGTTTGAGTTTTCCGGCTTCAATGTGCTGTTTCAGTGCCAGCAGTGCTTTGCCGGTGTACAGCGGTTCGAGCGTAATGCCGCTGGCCTGCTCGGTCTGTTCGATGAATTCAAGTAACTGCGTATCGACCTTGGCAAAGCCGCCACGGCTGGCGTTTAGCAGTTCGTAAGCTGTTTGGGGCGAGCGCGCTTGCTGCAGGATCGATTCGACCTGCTGCGCCACGCCATGATCATCCGGCACTGCCAGCGCGCCGTAGACCGGATGCGCGCCCGCTTCGGCCAGCACCAGGCCGGCCAGGGTAGTGCCGGTTCCGCAGGCCAGCCACCAGCCGTCGTAGTCGTGCCAGCCCAAGCCGCTCAGTTGCCCGCGGACCATCGACTGCAGTTGCATGCAGCCCTGTGCCCCGGGCAACCCACCGCCACCTTCCGGCACCGCAAACAACTGTGGGTACTGCGCCCGCCAGGGCGCCCAGAAACCCGCGTCATGCCGCGCCCGATAGCCGCCATAACCGAGCCAATGCAACTGCATGCCGAAGGTCTGCAGGTCTTGCACCGTCGGGGTTTGCTGTGGATGACCGCGCAGCAATCCCACGGTGCTGAAACCGAATCGCTTGCCTGCTGCGGCTAATGCGTGGAGATGATTGGAGTGGGCTCCGCCGAGGCTGATGATGCCTTTGGCCCCGGCAAGGTCTGCGGCCTTCAGGTGCTCGGTGAGCTTGAACCATTTATTGCCGCTGATCAGAGGGTCGATCTGGTCGAGGCGCAGGATGGCGACTTCGATGCCTGATCGGGATAGCCAATCAAGTTGAAGGGGTTCGAGGGGGGCTTTAGAGAGCCAGTCGCAGGGGTGAAAAAACATTGATGCCGGCTCTGGATAAAGAGCCGGCATCTTAGCAGCCTTGAGACCGCCATCGCGGGCAAGCCTTGCTCCCACAGGATTGGTGTCCAACTTCTGGGGTGTGGATCATCCTGTGGGAGCAAGGCTTGCCCGCGATGGCCATCCTGTGGGAGCAAGGCTTGCCCGCGATGGCCATTGGCACGCTGAACCTGCTTACAACTGCGCAGCCAATCGCGAACCCTGGTTGATTGCACGCTTGGCATCCAGCTCTGCCGCGACATCCGCACCACCGATCAGATGCACGTTCTGCCCCGCTGCAACCAGTCCATCGTGCAGCTCACGCAATGGATCCTGCCCGGCGCAAATCACAATATTGTCTACCGCCAATAACTGCGGCTCGCCGGTTTCGCCGATGCGGATATGCAAACCCTGGTCGTCGATCTTCAGGTACTCGACGCTGTTAAGCATCTGCACCTGCTTGTTCTTCAACCCGGTGCGGTGAATCCAGCCGGTGGTCTTGCCCAGGCCATCGCCGACCTTGGATTTCTTGCGTTGCAGCAAGAACACTTCACGGGCCGGCGCATGCGGCTCAGCCTTGATCCCGGCCACACCGCCGCGAGCCTGCAGCTGAGTATCGATGCCCCACTCCTTCCAGAATGCATCGCGATCCAGGCTGGTCGACACGCCCTGGTGCACGAGGAACTCCGACACGTCGAAGCCGATACCGCCCGCACCGATCACCGCCACTCGCTTGCCCACCGGCTTGCGCTCCAGGATCACATCCAGGTAGCTCAACACCTTGGCATTGTCGACGCCCTCGATAGCCGGGGTTCTCGGAGCGATCCCGGTGGCAAGAATGATCTCGTCGAAATTGCCATCAACCAGTTGAGCAACATCGACCCGGGTATTCAGGCACAGCTCCACATTCGTGGTCTGCAGCTTGCGAGCGAAATAGCGCAGGGTTTCAGAGAACTCTTCCTTGCCCGGCACGCGCTTGGCAATGTTGAACTGACCGCCGATCTCGCTGGCCGAATCGAACAGGGTCACCTGATGCCCGCGCTCCGCCGCTACAGTGGCCGCCGACAAGCCGGCAGGACCCGCACCGACCACGGCAATCTTCTTGATCTGCTGCGCTGGCAGGTAGTTGAGCTCGGTTTCGTGGCACGCCCGCGGGTTCACCAGGCAGCTGGTCAACTTGCCGCCGAAGGTGTGGTCCAGGCATGCCTGGTTGCAACCGATGCAGGTGTTGATTTCATCAGCGCGGCCAGCAGCCGCCTTGTTGACGAAGTCGGCGTCGGCGAGGAATGGACGCGCCATCGACACCATGTCGGCATCGCCTTCAGCGAGAATCTGCTCGGCGACTTCCGGCGTGTTGATGCGGTTGGTGGTGATCAGGGGAATGCTCACCGAACCGCGCAGCTTGGCCGTGACCTTGCTGAATGCACCGCGCGGCACCTTGGTGGCGATGGTCGGGATCCGCGCTTCGTGCCAGCCGATGCCGGTATTGATAATGGTTGCACCAGCTTGTTCGATGGCCTTGGCCAGGGTGACGATTTCTTCCCAGGTGCTGCCGCCTTCCACCAGGTCGAGCATCGACAGGCGGAAGATAATGATGAAGTTCGGGCCTACGGCTTCACGCACGCGACGGACGATCTCGACCGGCAGGCGCATGCGATTTTCGTAGCTGCCACCCCAGCGATCGGTACGGTGGTTGGTGTGGGCCGCGAGGAACTGGTTAATGAAATAACCTTCGGAGCCCATGATTTCGACGCCGTCGTACTCGGCTTTCTGCGCCAGGGTCGAGCAGGTGACAAAATCGCTGATCTGTTTTTCGATGCCTTCCTCGTCCAGTTCCTTTGGCTTGAACGGGTTGATCGGGGCCTGGATCGCGCTTGGGGCAACCTGCTTCGGGCTGTAGGCATAACGACCGGCGTGAAGGATCTGCATGCAAATCTTGCCGCCCGCCTCGTGCACCGCACGGGTAACGATCTGGTGCTTGAGCGCCTCTTCCTCGGTGGTCAGCTTGGCGGCGCCGGAGTACACCCCGCCCTCGTCGTTCGGGCCAATACCGCCGGTGACCATCAGGCCGACGCCGCCACGGGCACGCTCGGCAAAGTAAGCCGCCATGCGCTCGAACCCACCCGGCTTCTCTTCAAGACCGGTGTGCATCGAGCCCATCAGGGTACGGTTGCGCAGCGTGGTAAAACCCAGGTCCAGCGGGGCCAACAGGTGCGGGTAATGGGCGGCGGTCATCGGTAACTCCACATCGAACGATCACGGGTAATGCGAGAGCTCTACGGCCCTCGTCAGTCATGTTCGTCAGACTAAGAGTCAGGACGCAGCCACTCAATGACCATAAGTGACAACTTAATGATCCAAATGAGCAACTGCAGGTGCAATGCTGTGCCTGAGGCGAGGGAGTTTGCTCCCCCGCCGCAGAATTTTTCTTACGCGGGCCTAGCGAAAGTTCAGAAAAGTCGGAACGCTCGCACTCATCGCCACACAACTCGCGTAGCGCTTGCAGGCCATGACGCTGGCCGATTCCGGGGGCACCGAAAACTGCACGGTCAATACCAGCAATACAAGGAACAACAACAGAACGTAGTAGCCGAGAAGACTTTTTATTTTCATTGTCTGTGCTCTCATCACTGTTAAAGCGGACCTGCTGTCAGCGCTCGTCGACGGTAATGAACTCGCGACGCAGCGCCATGAACTCGGGCACGCTGTCTTCATCGGTGAAGAACTGCTCGTACCATTCGCGCAACTGGTAGACCGGGCCGTCGGTTTCCGCCAGCACCGGCTTGTCGATACGGATCTTGTGCTTCCAGATCACCACGTCCTGATAAAACGAATCGCGGTTGCCCTGCACATAAGCCCTGGCCACTTCGAGGTTCTGTTCTTCAGTCCAGCCCGGCACGCGCTTGACCATGCAACCGAAGCGCAGGTCGAAACTGTTGGGGCTCACCGGGACGTGGCTGTTGAGCAGGATGGCGTGGATACGTGCATCGCCGAACATCGAGCTGATGTGCGTGAAATGGGTGGCAGGCCCGTAGTAAGCCGATGGCGCGATCAGGTCGCCGCCCAGGCGCTCGGAATCACCGTGGAAGATCTGATGACCGATGTGGCCCTCGAAGACGTTGGCAAAATACTTGGTCGGCGTACCGTGCACCGGCCCGAAATGCTGGGCATCCACCAGGTTATCGACCAACTCCCGCGGGTTGGTTTCGATGTGCATGGTGTCGATGTTCCAGTCGTGGATCCAGTCCGCATCGTCCATCTCCGGCAGGTGCGGGATAATCACGTTGTCTTTCGGCGGGCGGCCTTCAGGGTTGTTCCAGACGAACAGCAGATTGTTCTCCTCGCAGGCCAACCAGCTGCGAGTCTTGGCCTTGGGTGGAATGCGCTTGCAGTAAGGAATCTCCACACATTTGCCGCCGGTGTCGTACTTCCAGTGGTGGAACGGGCACACCAGCCGGTCGTTCTCAATGGTGCCCTGGGACAGGTCGGCGCCCATGTGCGGGCAGTAGGCATCCAGGATACTGATGGCGCCCTGGCTGTCGGCGAAGGCTACCAGGCGTGTGCCAAACACTTCCAGGGTATGCGGCTTGCCATCGCGGTAATCATTGGCATTGCCAAGACAGTGCCAGCCACGGGCGTAACGGTGGGTACGCTGGGCGTTCTCGATGTTGATTTCAGCGAGTTTCGTCATTGTTATTGTTCCTCGATTGCAGACTTCGGGGCCGGCTCTAACCCAAGAAATACAGGGGCCAAGAAATACAGGCCCCAAGAAATACAGGTTGATCCCATGTCAAACATCATTGAGCAGCCGCGCAAGATCCGCATCGTTCACTTGGACTAGATCAAACGCGAGCCGCTCTCGACAGCAGGTCTACTGGCCGAAACGGCGAGCGGCTTCCGGACCGAAATCCTTTGGACTGAACCCGGGCTTGTTCAACATGTAGCCGTTGCGTTGCTCGTTGATCAGGTTGAACGCCAGGTAGCTGCCGGCATTGAGGTCGTAGTACAGGCCTACGCCGGCTTGCAGTCGCTGGGTTTCATAGGCGTAGAAAAAGTTGAGCATCGAGGTGCGCCACAGCTCGCCACGGTTGTCGTAGTTGTCCGCGAGCATCGGGTACCAGGTGTCTTCGTCGATGTACAACTTGCGCTTGCCATAGAGGTGGCGATAGCCCGGCTTGAGGGTGCCTTCCAGCTCCCACACCCGATGGCGTTCGAAGCGCAAGGCCTCCGGGTTGATGTGGCCAGGGGTCAACAGGTCAGCGTATTTGAGGTTGGCCGCATGCAGGCGATAGGTGTTGTAGGGAATGAACATCTCGCGCTTGCCGACGATCTTCCAGTCGTAGCGCTGGCCCGAACCGTTGAACAGACGCACCTCGTCCACGGTCAGCGAACCTCCGCTGCCGGGGAACGACATGTCGAAGCCATAACCCGGCGACTGCCGCACCCGTCGCGTGCCTGGATCGTAACGCCAGGACTGGCGCGGCTCGGTCTTGTCGTTCCAGAACTCGGTGCCGGTGTTGATCTCGCCCTTGTCCCGTTGTGGTAACAGGGTTTCGTTGAGGTAGAACGAAGAGTTGCCAGTGGTTTCGCCGATCTTGCCCGGTTCCAGCGCCGGCGCCAGGTTACGCGAATGCACGCGACCCCAGTTGATGTTGCCGTCCTTGAGCACGTAAGCGTTGTCGGAGGTGTACTCTTCGGTCCAGGCGCGCAGGGTGAAAGTCGAGGCGTTCTTCAACAACTCCAGACCGCTGCGCGGTACCGGGAATGGTGTACCGCCGGTTTTCCCCACCACCCCTTCACCCTCGTCCACCAGACGCGCGAGGCTAGCGTTTTCGCGGGTGGCTTTGCACACTGTGTCGTCCATGCGGAAGTCGCGGTGCGAGGGATAGACCGGCATCTTGTAGGTGTTCGGGTACAACTTGAACAAGGCTTGTTGCCCGTCGGACAGCTGATCGGCGTATTGCGCCATGTTCTGCGCGGTAATCACGAACAGCGGTTTTTCGTCCGGGTACGGATCGATCGGATGGTTGCCGGTGCCCTTGAAATCAACATGGGGCGGCACGCCCAGCCATTTGCCGCCGAACGCCGGGATGCTGCCGTCGGCATTGCCAGCCTTCTGCGCGCCCAGGCAGGTCAAGTCGGTGCCTAGGCGTGCGACGTCTTCCGGTGCGGCGTGCGCCATGCCAATGGCACAGCATCCCACTAACAAAGCCAAAGCCCGGCCGGGGAACTCATTACTGCCGATCATTTTTATTCTCCTTATCAAGGTTCGACATCGGTTTCCCAGTATCGACAGGCCATGATCCCGGCAGCATCGTCCGCACGGACTAACGCATATTGGCGTGGGTCGCCATCACATCCGTGACGCCGCTGGCTGCTGCGGCGCGCCCAGTGCCACTACGCTGTTGAGCATGATCCGCACCAGTTCGGTCTGGCGCCGCACACCGGTCTTGGAAAAGATCGAACGCAGGTGGGCTCGGGCGGTATTGCGGCGAATATTCAGAGACTCCGAGGCCTCCTCCAGCGACAGGCCGTTCGCCAGTTCCAGCGCCAATGCGGTTTCCGCCGGCGTCAGGTTGTACAGTTGCGAGGTCAGTACCGAGCTCACCAGCGACTTGCCCACCGCATCGCGCACATACACCACCACCGTGGGTTTGCCGTGACCTTCGAGCAGTTCCTGAGACGGAATCAGCTCCACCACCACGCCCAGGCTGACCTGGCCCGACGGACGGGAAATCGACGTTGCCTCGGCGACCTGCACACCTGTTTCCGCGCCCTGCCTGGCGCGCTGGAAGGCGTTACGTACCAGCCGCGAAAGCTCCCGATTGTCACTGGGGTACGTCGCCTCCAGTCGCCCCCCCACCACTTTGAGGCCGTCATGGCTGTCGAGAATTTCCCGGGCCACCGGATTGAGTTGCACCACAGTGCCGTTTTCATCGAGGACGATAGTCGCCACCGCGAGGCGATTGATCGTCTGCGAATACAGGCTGCCCAGTGACTCGCTACGGTCGAGCAAAGCGTGCATGTGCAGGGCCCGGCGCAAATGTGGCAACAACATCGCGCACATAGCGCGCTCGGTGTCACTGAAACGCGGATGACTCTGAGGCCGGTTGATGCGAAACCGCACGGTGCCGCCATCCGGCATGCGAATATCGGCACCGAGCATGTGGTAGCAACCGTAGGGCTCGCAATACAGCAGATAGAATGCCGAGCGGACCCATTCGGCATCGCTCACCAGTTCATCGATCGTGAACACCTTGTCGGTGACCAGGCCGTCGAACAGGGAGGATTTGGGGTAGTAGGCGTAATGGTTGATTCCGCCCTCCCCCAGCTCGACATCGCCTGCGACGACCATCGGCGACAGCAGCGGCTCTTCCTGCTCGCGCAGGATCAAGGTGACGTAATTGGCCTTGAACAACGACCGCACCTGGTGAAGCGAAGTATTCAGGCAGCGGGTATCCATCGCCGAGTCATAGATATTGCCGATGATTCGTTCGTACTCGGCCAGTTCCAGGCCCATTTGCGCCAGGACTTGTGCATTGGGCAGACAACTTTGCATAACCATTCCCCAGCAGAGGGCCCGACCAGTAGGCCCCCATGGTTTCAGTTGAAAGTGCGATGCTTCACGGTAATTCGAATAACCCGGCGGCCCCCATGCCGCCACCGATGCACATGGCGATCACTACATAACGCACACCACGACGCCGACCTTCCAGCAAGGCGTGGCCGACCATCCGCGCGCCGGACATGCCAAACGGATGACCGATGGCTATCGCCCCGCCGTTGACATTCAGGCGATCGACTGGGATTTGCAGGGCATCGCGGCAATGCAACACCTGGCTGGCGAAGGCTTCGTTGATCTCCCACAAACCGATATCCGCCACGCTCAGGCCAAACCGCTTGAGCAACCTGGGAATTGCGATGACCGGGCCGATGCCCATTTCTTCAGGCGCACAACCGCCTACGGCAATACCGCGGTAAATGCCCAACGGCGTCAAGCCACGGCGCTTGGCCTCGGCACGACTCATCAGCAGGCTGGCCGCGGCGCCGTCGGAGAACTGCGAAGCGTTGCCAGCGGTGACGAATTCACCTTGCTCGATCCACTTGCCGTCCTTCCATACCGGTTTTAATGCCGCCAGATCTTCCAGGCGTGTACTTGGCCGATTGCACTCGTCACGCAACACCTGCACGCGCTCATGACCGTTGGGCTGGCCATCGGCGGCGAACAGTAGCTTGTCCACGCTCAGCCCGACAATTTCCTCGTCGAACAGACCGTCCCGCTGTGCGGCGGCAGTGCGCAGCTGGCTTAGCAGGGAATACTCATCCTGGGCAACACGGCTGATGCCATAACGGCACGCTACGATCTCGGCGGTTTCGATCATCGGGATATAGGCGCTGGGCATGACTTGCAGCACCGCTTCGGACTGGGAGCGGAAGGTGTTCTTGTGTTTGGTCTGGGTCAGCGACAACGACTCCACTCCGCCGCCGATGGCGATGTTCATTTCGCCGGTCATGATGCCCTTGGCAGCCACGCCGATGCTCATCAGTCCAGAGGCGCACATCCGGTCCAGGGCCATGCCCGGTACGCTGTCGGGCAGGCCACCGGTGTAGGCGCAGAGCCGACCGATGTTGTAGGCCTGGGTGCCCTGCTGCACCGCTGCGCCCATGATCACGTCTTCCACGTCAGCGGGGTCGATGTCGGCGCGCTCGACCACGGCGCGCACCACGTGCCCGCCTAGTACTGGAGCTTCGGTATCGTTGAACGATCCGCGAAACGACTTGGCCAGCGCGGTACGGGCGGTGGCGACGATAACGACTTCATTCAGGTCCATAAGCAGCTCACTCGGATATTGGATTGAAGGTGTAGCGGCTGATGGTGTCGATCACACAGCCAGGACGGGCCTGGCCCTCGACTTCCATGGTCATGCGCACCACCAGTTGTACGGCGTCGCCCAGTTGTTCGGCGCGCAGGATCAGGCCGCTGCCGCGCACCCGCGAGTCGACCCTGACGGGCGCCGGGAAGCGCACCCGGTCGCTGCCGTAATTGACGCCCATCGCCATGTTTTCGAGGATCAACAACTGCGGCATGAACAGATTCGCCAGGGACTGTGTCAGGTAGCCATGGGCAATGCAGGCGCCGAACGGGCCGCTGGCAGCGCGCACCGGATCGACATGAATCCACTGGTGATCACTGGTGGCTTCGGCGAACAGATCGATGCGCTGCTGGTCGATGGTCAACCAGTCGGTATGGCCCAGCTCCAGACCCTCTGCAGCCAGCAGATCCTGGGCGGTGCGAAACACGTGACTCATGAATGAACCCTCACGCCTGTTGCGAACTGACGGACAGCACTTCGCCAACCATGTAGGAGGCGTAGTCGCTGGCGAGGAACATCATCACGTTGGCCACTTCCCAGACTTCGGCGGCGCGGCCGAATGCCTCGCGCCCCGCGAGGCTGGCGAGCAGCTCTTCGCTGGACGCTTTCTTGAGGAAATCGTGCAACGCAATCGATGGCGAGACTGCGTTGATGCGCACCCCGAACTCGGCCGCTTCCAGGGCACTGCAGCGGGTCAGCGCCATGACTCCGGCCTTGGCGGCGGCGTAATGCGCCTGTTCCTTCTGCGCGCGCCAGCCGAGCACCGATGCGTTGTTGACGATGGCACCGGCACCGCGCTGCTGCATGTGCGGCAGCATCGCCCGGGTCATGCGGAACGTACCGGTGAGGGTGACGTCCAGCACCCGCAGCCATTCTTCGTCGGTCATGTCCACCACGCGCTTCTGACCGCCGAGTCCGGCGTTGTTGATCAGCACATCGACGCCGCCCAACACTTCTTCTGCTGCCGCTACCAGCGCCTGCACTTCGTCCTCGACGGTGACATTGCACAACTGGCCATAAATCGCCCGCAGGCCGGTCTCGGCCTTGAGGCGCTCTACCGCCTCTTCCAGCCGGCGCGGATGGACGTCGGAAATCATCAGCGCCCGGCAACCCTCCTCGGCACTGCGCCGGGCCGCCGAATAACCGATGCCGGCACCGGCTGCAGCGGTAATCAACACCGACTTGCCAGCCAGCAATTGATGTCCGGGAACATAAGGGGGGGCTTGTTTCACAGCGTCTACCTCCGAAGAAATGTATACGCTGCATTTGTACGCAAGGGGCTGGCCGGGCGCATCGTCAAAATGGGGTAGAAAGGCCCCCTCTCAGCTCCCCCAGACCTTCTGTGCCTTTGGCGCTTCGGCGAGGATTGCATCCACCACAGCACCGATTTCTTCGACCTGCCACATGGCACCCTTGTCGCGAGTGACGCCGGTGCGCCAACCGTCACCGAGGGAGATTCTTCCGCCCTGGCTTTCAAAAATCTGGCCATTGACATGGGCCGACGCCGGGCTGCCGAGCCACACCACCAACGGCGCGACGTTTTCTGCGGCCCAGGCATCGAAGCTGCCGTCCTCGGGTTTTTTCACCATGTCGGGCATCGCGCTTTCGGTCATCGAGGTGCGTGCAGCTGGCGCCAAGGCGTTGGCAGTGACGCCATAGCGAGCCAGTTCCGCCGCTTGCACCAGGGTCAGCGCCGCGATGCCGCCCTTGGCCGCCGAATAATTGGACTGCCCCACCGAGCCTTGCAGCCCGGCGCCGGAGCTGGTGTTGATGATGCGCGCGTCAACCGGCGTACCGGCCTTGGCCAGGTCGCGCCAGCGCCGACCGAGAATGTTGGCCAGGCAGTAATGCCCCTTGAGGTGCACGCGCATGACCATGTCCCAGTCTTCTTCACTGAGGCTGATGAACATGCGGTCGCGCAACACCCCGGCGTTGTTGATCAACACATGCACTTCACCAAACGTCGCCAGCGCGTCATCGACAATGCGCTGGGCGGTGGCGAGGGTGGTAATGTCATCGCTGTTGGCGATGGCCTGACCACCGTTGGCGCGGATCTCCCCCGCCACATCTTCGGCAGCCTCGGCGCGGATATCGTTGACTACCACGTTGGCGCCTTGCGTGGCGAATGCCAGGGCATAAGCGCGACCGAGCCCTCCACCGGCCCCGGTGATGATCACGGTGCGGTCTGCACACATCGTCATGTTTGACTCCTCAGGTTTTTTAGTCGGCCGCTCACTCGCAGCGGCGGCTCGCAGGAAAACTACAAGCGTTCGATGATGGTCACGTTGGCCTGGCCGCCGCCTTCGCACATGGTCTGCAGGCCATAACGACCGCCGCTGCATTCCAGCTCGTTGAGCAGCGTGGTCATCAAGCGTGCCCCGGTTGCGCCCAGCGGATGCCCCAGAGCAATCGCGCCGCCATTGACGTTGGTACGCGCCGGGTCGTAATCCAGCTCCTTGGCCCAGGCCATCACCACCGAAGCGAACGCTTCGTTGATCTCCACCCGGTCGATGTCGGCCATGCTCAGGCCGCTCCTAGCCAGGGCCCGGCGGGTAGCGGCAATCGGCGCGGTGAGGTGCCAGATTGGATCGTCACCCAGCACGGTCAAATGATGAATCCGCGCCCGTGGCGTCAGGTCATAGCGCTTGAGCGCGGCTTCCGACACCACCAACAGCGCGGCCGAGGCGTCGCATGTCTGGCTCGACACCGCCGCGGTGATCGAGGGGAATTGCGGGTCCACCGGCTGCAACTCGGACATCTTCGCCAGGCTGCTGTGACGCGGCGTTTCATCTACCGCCAGCCCTTGGCAGGCGACGATTTCCCGGGCGAAGCGGCCACTGGCGATAGCGGCCAAAGCCCTCTCGTGGCTTTGCAGGGCAAACTCCTCCATTTGCTCGCGGCTGATCTGCCAGTGATCGGCAATCCGTTGCGCAGCGTAGAACTGGTTGACTGGTTGTTGACCAAACCGCGCCTGCCAGCCGACGCTGCCCGAGAATGGATCGGCAAAGCCCAAGGGCTGACCGGCGAGCATCGCCGAGGAAATCGGAATCTGGGTCATGGTTTGCACCCCGCCCACCGCGACCACATCCTGGGTCCCGCTCATCACCGCCTGCGCGGCAAAATGCACGGCCTGTTGCGACGAACCGCACTGGCGATCCACGGTGGTACCGGGCACCGTCAGCGGCAAACCGGCGGCCAGCCAGCTGGTGCGGGCAATGTCACCGGCCTGTGAACCAATGGTGTCGACGCAACCAAATATCACGTCGTCGTAATCCTCGGCAGGAATCACATTGCGCTCAACCAGCGCCTTGAGCACATGGGCACCGAGATCAATGGCATGGATCTGGCTCAACGAGCCCTTGCGCCGGCCGGTCGGGCTGCGCAGTGCATCAACGATATAGGCTTGGGCCATGGGTCATTCCTCGAAAGTGTGCCCCGGCCCCAGGCCGGTGGTGTCGGCGAACAGGTAGTCGCTGACACGGGTTTTGTGAAAGCCGCGATCACCCCAGGATGCATCGAGGGCCCAGGCACGTTTCATGAACATCTGCAGATCCACTTCCCAGGTGTACCCCATCGCGCCGTGGACCTGGATGCCTTTGCGCGCGGCGATCCAGCTCGCTTCGTTTGCCGCCAGACGCGCCTGGGAAACCCAGACGCCGGCGTTCGCATCGCCCCGGGCGATAGCATGGGCGGCGCGGTACAGCACGGGCTTGGCCTGTTCGATGTAGCGGGCAACATCGGCCAGGTGATGCTTGACCGCCTGAAAGCTGCCGATCGGCTTGCCAAACTGTTTGCGCTGGGCGACATAGTCCACCGACAGGTCGAGCATGCGCTGTGCCAGCCCGAGCAATTGCCCGGCTACCGACAGCGCACCACGGTTCAGTACGCAGGCCAGCAAGGCACGCCCCTGTTCACCACTGGCGATGCAGGTCGTCGGCGCAGGGGTCCAGGTCACCAGGCCCAGACGCCGCGAGGCATCGATGCTTGGCTGGTTTTGCACATCCACCTGGGCGCGGGGCACCACATGGATGTCATCGCCG
This sequence comes from Pseudomonas sp. LB3P31, assembly GCF_054897945.1. Classification (NCBI taxonomy): domain Bacteria; kingdom Pseudomonadati; phylum Pseudomonadota; class Gammaproteobacteria; order Pseudomonadales; family Pseudomonadaceae; genus Pseudomonas; species Pseudomonas sp. LB3P31. Next base: position 5,422,393 of record NZ_CM142710.1, on the reverse strand, counting down.
TCGCTGAGGATCAGCACTTCGGCCGAATGCGCATCGCTGACCCGGGCATTGACCGGATGACTGATCGCCAGGCGCAGGCTGCCGTCGGCAATCCGTGGCAGCAACGCGGCGCGGGCCGGATGCTGCGCCGGCAGACCAGCAAGCAGGCCGCAGGCGACATAAGCGGTATCGGCCAATGAGTCGGGAATGGCGTAGTAGCCCAGTTCCTGGGTCATCAACGCCCAGGTCACGTCATCCAAGCCCAGGCCACCCTCAGCCTCGGGTACCGACAGCGCCGTCAGCCCCTGCTCGGCAATTTTGTTGCGCAAATCCCGGGAACGCCCGACGTCGGTCTCCCAGATTTCCCGGAGCATCTCCGGGGCGGCTTCGGTCATCAGGAAGCGACTGATGGCTTCGCGGAACGCCAGCTGGTCATCGTTGAAAGTGAAGTCCATGGCGGTTCCTTATTTCGGCAAACCGAGCATGCGCTCGGCAATGATGTTGCGCTGGATTTCGTTGGTCCCGGCATAGATCGGCCCGGCCTGGGCAAACAGGAACCCCTCCAGCCAGCCCGCTGCATCGCCCGCCTGCGCGCCTTTTGCCAACAGCTCGGCGCGCGTACCGAGAATGCGCATGGCGGTCTCGTGCATTTTCAGGTCCAGCTCCGACCAGATGATTTTGTTGATGCTCGACTCGGCACCGATCTGCTCGCCGCGGCTCAAGCGCCCCACCGTGTGGTAGGCCGACAGCGCATAGGCTTGAGCAGTCATCCAGGTGTCCAACACCGCATCGCGCAGGCCCGGATCACGGTCGGCACTGGCGCGGTTTGTTTTGTACAGCTCGACCAGTTTGCGGGCCGGAGCCAGGAAACGTGCAGGCGAACGCAGCAGCAGACCGCGCTCGAAACCGGCGGTGGCCATCGCCACATGCCAGCCTTGCCCTTCAACGCCAATGCGGTTGGCGACCGGCACGCGCACGTCGTCAAAAAATACCTCGGCGAAGGACTCCTTGCCGTTGAGGGCCTTGATCGGGCGAATGCTGACGCCCGGCGTATCCAGCGCCACCATGACAAACGACAAGCCGTGGTGACGGGTCGATCCCGGCTCGCTGCGAAACAGGCCGAACAGCCAGTCAGCAAAAGTCGCCCGGCTCGACCAGGTTTTCTGCCCGTTGATCACGTAGTGGTCGCCATCGAGCACGGCCTTGCTGGTGATCGCTGCCATGTCGGAACCGGCATTGGGCTCCGACCAGCCTTGCGCCCACATGTCCAGGCTGGCGGCCATGCGTGGCAGAAAGCGCTGCTTCTGCTCCTCGGTGCCGAACTCCATCAGGGTCGGCCCCAGCAGTAACTGGCCGTTCTGGTTGATGCGCATCGGCGCGTCCGCACCGTAATACTCTTCTTCGAAAATCAGCCACTCGATCAAGTCGCAACCACGACCGCCGAGATCGGCCGGCCACATCACCATCGACCAGCGGCTCTCGAACAGCTTGGCCTCCCAGGCGCGGTGCTGTTCAAAACCCTCGCGGGTGTCGTAACTGGCCAGCGGTTCGCGTGGCAGGTTGGCCGCCAGCCAGGCGCGGACTTCGGCGCGGAAGGCGTTTTGCTTGGGGGTGTAAGTCAGGTCCATGGCGTTATCTCAGAACTTGGCGTCGCGTTTTTCGACGAAGGCCCGGCGCGTTTCCGCAGAGTCCGGGCTGCTGTAGGCCTGCATGGTGAAGCCCTGCTCCCAGCGGTATTTGTCTTCCAGGTTGCCGTCTTCGATGCCGTTCAAGGCTTCCTTGGCGATGCGGATCATCCCCGGGCTTTTTTCAGCAATTTTCTCCGCGATACCCAACGCGGTTTCGCGCAATTGGTCCCTGGGCACGATGCGCTCGATAAAGCCGTATCGCAGCGCATCCGCGGCGCTGATGGTGTCGCCGGTAAAAAACAGGTAGCGGACTTTTTGCACCGGGAACAGACGCTGCAGGTGCGCACCGCCACCCATGGCACCCCGGTCGACTTCCGGCAGGGCGAAGGTCGCGCACTCCGAGGCGACGACGATGTCCGCCGCGCCGGTGATGCCGATGCCACCGCCGAGGACAAAACCATGCACCGCGACAATCACCGGCACCGGGTTGCGGTGCACGGCCTTGAACGTGGCGTAGTTACCCGAGTTGACCTGGACGATGCGCTCCGGGTATTTGTCCAGTTCCTTGATGTCGACCCCGGCGCAAAACCCGCGACCTTCGGCGCGAATCACGATCACCCGCACTTCGGGGTTGGCGCCCAGGGCCTCTATCTGTTGCGCCAGCGCGTGCCATTCGCAGCTGTCGAGGGCGTTGACCGGAGGTTTGGCGATCACCAGTTCAGCGATCCCCTGATTGAGTTGTGTGGTAAATGCCTGGTTCACAGGGGTTCTCCGAGACTGGCGGGATGAGTTGAGGTGGGCGACTGACTGCGTGCCAGGAGCGCATCCAGGCATTGCCGGGCTTCGCTGGCGATGCTTTCGATCACTTCGCCACAGGTGAGCAATTCGCCAATGGCCGCCGCGACCTGGCCGCTGGACAAAATGCCTTCGTCCGGGACGCCATCGACCATCGAGCGCTGCAACAGCACCGGCTGGTTGGCCGCCATGACGACTTGCGACAGTTGCGAGGGGTCTTCACGTAAGGCCCGGATAAACACTGAAGCCATGTGACCCAGGCTCATGCCGGTCTGCTGCTTCCATTGCCAGGCGCTACCCAGGGCAATGCGCAGGCGTCCGAACGAGCCGGCACGCTCCAGTTGATTGATGAAGCGGTTTTCGATCATGCGGTGGCGCATGCCGTCCACCGCCGTGGTCACGCGGACCTGCTGCGGATCGTTGACCTTCAGGTAGCGTTCCAGCGTGGCGGCCGGTGTCGGCGATTCGCGGGTCATGAGAAACCGCGTACCCATGGCAATCCCGGCGCCGCCGGCGGCCAGCACCGACGCCAGGCCGCGACCGGTGGAGAAACCACCCGCCGCGATCACTGGCACCTTGACCGCCGCCAGCACCTGGGGCAGCAGGATCGAACTGGGTACGCCGCCGGTATGGCCGCCGCCTTCGCCGCCCTGCACGGTGATCATGTCCGCGCCCAGTTCGACGGCCTTGAGCGCATGCTTCAAGGCGCCGACCGTCGGGATGCACAACACGTTGGCCGCCTTGAAGCGCGCGATGGTCTGTTTGTCGGGGCCACGGCCATAGCTGACGGCACGCAGGCGGTATTGAATCGCCAGGTCGACGCACTGGGCGGCGTTGTCCTGGAACATATGGAAGTTGAGGCCAAAATTGCTGCCGCCGGTGGCGTCGACCACCTTGCGGATTTCATCTTCCAGTTCATCGGCGGCAATGGTCGCCCCGGCGAGGAAACCGAAGCCCCCGGCTTGGGTGGTGCCGATCACCAGGTTAGCGTCGGCGACCCAGCCCATGGCGGTTTGAATGATCGGGTAACGGCAACCCAAGGCTTCGGTCAGCGGCGTCTCCAGCCAGCGGTTCATTGGCTTTTGTCCTCGGCCTGCTTGTTGGCGCGGGCCATGCCCTTGGCGTCGAAGCCGCCCAGCTTGTCGCCGGACAACAGCTCGTTATGGGCGTGGGCAAAGTGGTGCCAGGCGAACACCGCATCCATCGCCGTGCGCTTGCCTTGCAAGTCTTCGACGTGGTTGATCGCCTGCTTGGTCAGGGCCAGGCCCATGCGGGGTTGACGGGCGATGCCGGCGGCCAGGTCGTAAGTGGCCTGCTCCAGTTCTTCGCGCGGGACCATGCGGTTGACCATGCCCACTTGCCAGGCGCGGGTGGCGCTCATGCGGTCACCGGTGAAGAGGAATTCCTTGGCAATACGCGGGTTCATTTCATAGGGATGGGCAAAATACTCCACCCCCGGAATGCCCATGCGCACCACCGGATCCTGGAAAAACGCATCGTCACTGGCGACGATCAGGTCGCACACCCAGGCCAGCATCAGCCCACCGGCGATGCACGCGCCATGGACCATGGCGATGGTCGGCTTGGGCAGTTCGCGCCAGCGCCGGCACATGCCCAGGTACACCTCTTGCTCGCGGGCATACAGTTGCTCACCGCCGGGCTTATTGGTGTGGTCCCACCACAGGTGTGCACGCTCGAACGGCTTGTCGATATCCCGTCCCGGCGTGCCGATATCGTGGCCCGCCGAGAAGTGTTTGCCGTTGCCGCGCAGAACAATGACCTTGACGTTGTCATCGTTAACCGCCTCGCGGAACGCGGCGTCGAGGGCGTAGGTCATCTGCGAGTTTTGCGCATTGTTGAAGGTCGGCCGGTTCAGCGTCAGCGTGGCGATGCCCCCGGCCACGCTGTAGAGCACCGGGGTGTCCGTCTCATAGACGGCGTTGTCCTGGCGGACGATGAACTCACTGTCGCTGCTGTGCATGCTCGCCTCCTTGGGTCAGGCCGTACGGATGCCGGACGGGTTGCCCTTGATCGCCGCGGCGCGGTAATCGTGGGGGTCGAGTCGACGGATATGTGCCAGCTGTTCCGTCGTCGGGTGCACGGTTTGATGCAGCTGCGCCGACTTGAGCAACGGGAATCCGGTGTTGTCCTGGACCTGTTCGAAGCTCACGCCGGGGTGCAGCGAGCGCACTTGTACAGCGCGCTCGGGGCCGTCGAAATCGAGGACACACAAGTCGCTGACCACACACCGGATGTCCATCAAGTCGCGGCGCGCGCCTGCAGGCCAGCGATCGGCCTTGAAGCCGACGCCGGAGACCATGTCCACTTCGCCGCTGACGAACACCCGGGTGTTGTGGCTGGGCACGAAGAACGAATTGAGGTGATTGATGCTGTTGCCGGGCAAGCCGCGCACGCCGAGAATCGCAGTCTTGGGCTTTTGATAATCACCGACACACGACAGGTTGGTCTGGCCCCAGCGGTCGATCTGGGTCGGCCCGATCATCGCGTGACGACGACCGCCCCACACGCATTCAAAAACCCGCTCGAACGACATGTAGCCGGAATAACGCGGCACATAGTCGCCACGCGGGCCCAAGGGGATAGGCTCTTCGACCAGGAACGCCTCGCTGTCGGTCATCAGCAGTTCCGGGCTGTGGGTCAGTTTGGCCAAGCTGGCGCCCAGGCGCGGAATCACGCCCAGGCCGGAGGCAATCACTTCACCGTTGCCGCGCCAGGCTTCGCAAGCGGCGACGATCATCAGTTCAGCCAGGGTGAAATCACAGGTTGCAGACATAATCGATATTCCTCAGAACACGGGAAGGGGCAAGGCGCCCATGGAGTCGGCACCGCCGTTCTGTGCCTGATAGGCCTGCTCGCCACCGGCGACGTAGGTCTGCACATAGTCTTGCCAGCCGTTTTCAGCCTGGCTGCTGGCGACGTAGTTCTTCAGGTGCTTGATGTCCCAGCCGTAATCCGGGGCGCAGAGCGTCGGGTGTGCACCAAGGGGCGCGTGCACCACGCCACTCACCAGGTAACGCTCGAACGTGTTGAAGCGGGCCATGTCGGGACTCAGCTGCAGGCGATCTTCCAGGCGTTCGCAAGAGACAAAACACTGGTTGGCAGCACGCGCGAACAGGTGATCGAAATACGGGTCCGGCCCGGTCACCAGGCAGTTGCCCAGGCGGTCGGCCACGTTCGCATGCAGGAACGCCACGTCGAGGTTGAGCGCCGGCATCGCCAGCAGCACTTCGCCATCGGCATAGGGCGACTCGATGGTCTTGATTTGCGGATTGAGGCGCGCCACATCGGTGGCCAGGCCGCAGCGCGTCGGCAGGAATGGCAAGCGCATGCCGGCGGCACGCAGGCCCCACTGGAACATGCCTTCGTCGAGTTCCATCAGCTCCAGCTCACCGGCTTCGCGGGCCTTGCGGTAGTAGGGTTCCAGTGGAATGGCGTCGAGGGTGGCGAAGCCGAACACGAGTTTTTTGACCTTGCCGGCTGCACACAGCATGCCCACTTCCGGGCCGCCATAGGCCACCACGGTCAGGTCCTTGACCGGCGACCGGAGGATCTCGCGCACGATGGCCATCGGCTTGCGCCGCGGGCCCCAGCCGCCGAAACCGATGGTCATGCCGTCGCGCAGTTGAGCGACCGCATCGGCCGCTGTCAGTTGTTTATTCATCATGACAATTCCTTACCGTTGGCCGACCGAAAAGTCGTGCCCCCAAATGCTCACGCGGGTGAACTCGAATGCCGAGTGCTCGGACCAGTCGACCTGCAACCCGCCGAAGCCGTATTCCAGATCGAAACCGGACGGCGTCTTCATGTAGAAGCTGGTCATGCGGTCGTTGAGGTGTTGCCCCAGGGTCGCCGAGAGGTTCACGTCATGGGCGTGCAGACGGTCGTGGGCACGCCCGACTTCAGTCATCGAATCGACCTCGACCATGACGTGCACGCAGCCTGACGGCGCCGGGTATTCGGCCAGCGCCAGGCTGTGATGGCGGGCGTTCTGGCAGTGCAGGAAGTGGATCCGGATCGGGGGCGCCGACGGGTCGGGACGAAAGTTGAAAATGTCTGACAGTTCGAAACCGAGCACATCCTTGGCGAAAGCCAGCGTGGCGTCGAAATTCGGCGCCGGCAGCACGGTGTGACCCAGGCCCATGTCGCCGGTGATGAAGCGCGGCACGCCTTGCGGCGAAACAAACGGCAGGCAATCGGAGCGATGCCCCCAGCTCAACTCATGGCTGTTGCCCGAGGGGTCAGTGAGTTTGACCAGCGCCTGCACGCCGCGCTGGTCGATCTCGGCGGCAGTGCCCGTTTGCCACTCGATACCGGCAGCGCTCAAATGCTCAAGCGCCGCCTGAAACGCACGCTCATTGGCCAGCTCCCAACCGGACGCCAGATACTTCGCCTCGCTGCCTTCGACGATGAGCATACGAAACGGACGCTCGTCCATTTTCACGTACAAACCACCGCCCGGTGCTGGCTGCACTTGCATACCCAGCACATCTTCGGCGTAACCCTGCCAATGGCTGAGGTTCTCGATCTGCGAGACGAAATAGCTCAAACCGCGAATGTCGATCATGCCTGGGTCCTCGTTGGCTGAAAGGCTTACGTGGCTGGCATTGTGCAAAGCGCTGACCAAGGCTTCATCGTCCGTTGAGACTAACCACCCTGTAGAAGCGCGGATTGCCGGCCTGGAACGATGGCGCGCCGGTTCTAGTCCGTTTTAGTGATTCGAACACCGGCCCCCAGCCCCAGACTTTGCGCACCCATCCGCCTTGCAGAGAAAGCCCCCCATGGAGTTCGCTTTTACCGAAGAACACCTGATGATTCGCGACAGTGCCGAGCGTTTTCTCGCCCAGGTCAGCGACACACACGCCGTGCGCGCCGCGATGATTCATCCGCACGCCCATGACCCCGAAGTCTGGCGACGGATCAGCCAGGAACTGTACTGGCCAGCCCTGATGGTGCCCGAGCGTTTTGGCGGCATGGGCCTGGGATTCGTGGAGCTGGCGATCCTGCTGGAACAAAGCGGTCGCTACCTGCTCGGTTCGCCACTTTTTGCCACGGCGTGCCTGGCCACGCCGGCCCTAATGCTCGGCCACAACGAGGCGGTGCAGGAACACTGGCTGGGGGCGATTGCCGCTGGCGAAACCCGCGCCACCCTGGCCTTCGCCAGCGTTCCCGGACTGCAAGCCAACAGCGTGCAAACTGTCGCCGAACCGCAGTCGGGAGGCTGGACGCTTGACGGTCAGTATGCCCAAGTCATCGATGGTGCCTCGGCCGACCTGCTGATCGTCGCCGCCCGTGCCCCCGGTTCCCGGGACGAACACGGCATCAGCCTGTTTGTCCTGTCGGCCGATACGCCGGGAGTGGTGCGCAGTCCGCTGGCCACCCTGGACCAAACTCGGCGCCTGGCTCGCATCGAATTGCATCGGGTGCAGGTTAGCGACGCACAACAACTCTGCGGCCCTGTTCACGGTTGGGCGGTGCTGCGCGACACCTTGCTGATAGCTGCCATCGGCCTCGCCGCCGAGCAGACTGGTGGAGCCCAACAGGCCCTCGATCTGACCCTGGCGTACATTGCCGAGCGTCGCCAGTTCAAACGTACCATCGCCAGTTTCCAGGCGATCAAACACCGCTGCGCCGACATGATGCTGCAAGTCGAATGCGCTCGATCGGCGGCGTACTACGCGGCCTGCGTGGCCCAGGAACGTCTGGACCCGCAGGGCGATGCGAAGGTAGCCGAAGAGCTTGCGCAAGCCGCAGCAACGGCGAAGATCCATGCCAGCGAGGCGTTTTTCCACTGCGCATCGGAGTCGATTCAGCTGCATGGCGGCGTCGGATTCACCTGGGAATACGATCCACACCTGTACTTCAAACGCGCTCGCGCCAGCGAGCAACTGCTGGGCAGCCCGGCGCTGCACCGTGAGCGCCTGGCCGCGCATCTTTTGGGAGAGCAAGCATGAAAATCGGTTTCAGTCGTGCCGACGAAGCGTTCCGCGAAGAGGTCGCCCAGTGGATGACCGAACACCTCTGTGGCGAGTTTGCGCCCTTGCGTTTTCGCGGCGGGCCGGGGGATGAGCACAGCTTTCCCGAAGAGCGCAAAGCCTGGGAACGCGAGTTGGCCGCTGGTGCCTGGATCGGCGTGGGCTGGTCCAGAGAACACGGCGGCCGTGGGCTGTCGATCAGCCAGCAGGTGATTTTCCACGAGGAATATGCCCGCGCCGGCGGCCCCGGACGCATGGGTCACATCGGCGAGGGCCTGGTCGGGCCGACGCTTGCCGCATTCGGCACGCCCGCCCAACAGCGGCGACTGTTGCCCGGCATTCTCGACGGCAGCCAGTTCTGGTGCCAGGGCTACTCGGAGCCGGGGGCGGGTTCCGACCTGGCCAATGTGCAAACCCGGGCGAAACTGGACGAAAGCGGCGAGCACTGGCTGATCACCGGGCAGAAAGTCTGGACTTCCCTGGCCCACGAAGCTGACTGGTGTTTTGTACTGGCGCGAACCGAGCCTGGCAGCCAGGGCCATCACGGTTTGTCGTTCCTGCTGGTGCCGATGGCCCAGGACAGCATCCGCGTGCAACCAATCCAGCAACTGACCGGCACCAGCGAGTTCAACGAAGTGTTCTTCGAGCAGACCGCCACCCACGCCGACAATCTGATTGGCCAACCCGGCGACGGCTGGAAGATCGCCATGGCGCTGCTGGGTTTCGAGCGCGGCGTATCGACCCTGGGCCAACAGATGCAGTTTCACAACGAACTCGACGAAATCATCCGTATCGCCCGCGCCAACGGTGCCTCCCGTGATCCGCTGTTGCGCCAGCGCATCGCCCAGGCCTGGGCCGGGCTCAAGGTACTGCGCTACAACTCGCTGCGCATGCTTTCCGGTCCGCAGGACGGCAACCTGGGGCGTGAAGCGATGATCTACAAACTGGCCTGGTCTACCTGGCACAGCGACCTGGGCAAGCTGGCCATGGATGTGCTGGGTGATGAAGCGGAAATCCTCGACGCGGCGCCGTATCAACTCAGTCGCCTGCAGTCGCTGTTCCTGTTCACCCGCGCCGATACCATCTACGGCGGCAGTAATGAAATCCAGCGCAATGTGATTGCCGAGAGAGCGTTGGGGATGCCGCGGGAGCCACGCATTACGAATTAACCACCCCGCCCTTTGTGGGAGCCTGCTCGCGATGGTCGTTAACGAATCCGCGTTTCTGCTGGATAAACGCGGTGTTCTGTCTTCCATCGCGAGCAGGCTCGCTCCCACAGTTCTGTGAGCCTGCCTGCAGTTCCCACAGTTCTGTGAGCCTGCCTGCAGTTTCAGCGCACGCGGATTTTCGGGGTGTCCGCCCCTCGGCGCAGGGTGTTGAGAAAGCCCTCCAGCGGCGCCGGTTCGGCGATCTGCGGCAAGGCGTCCTTGTCCGGCCGCTGTGCCCAGAACGCATCCCACGAAGGGAACAACTCATGAAAGCTGCCCGCGTAGGGCTCGCGACCTGGCCAACGCATTTTCAGACCGCCAATCGGTGGTTTGTTCAGGTCCGTTGCATACCAGTAGCACGGCAGGCGACGGCGAAAACACCAGCGCCCGTCGATGCGCTCGTAGTCATCCCAGTACAGCATCTGCATGATCACCCACTCGGGCCCGGTCTCATGCTCGTTCTTCGAATAAACCACGCCGGTGGCGTGATCGGCATCGCTGAACTCGATGATGTGCTGGCCCAGGTGATGGGCAGTACCGTGAAACTGCTTGCGCATGGTTTCATCCAGCCAGGCCTTGAGGTGCGCACGACCACTTTTGTCGCGACCCACGCGCACGTCCGGGGCAAAGCAGTTGGCCATGGCATCCATGTCGCGCATGTCCAGGGCCAGGGCGTATTTTCCGGCCAGTTGGCGGATCGCGTCCAGCGACTCCAGGCGGTCGATGCGCCCCAGCAAGGCGCTGCTGTCCTCGCCCATCACTCGAACACCGTGTACAGGTCGGAACCGCGTCCGCCGTCCACCGCGAGGCTGGCGCCGGTGACATACGAAGCTTCGTCGCTGGCCAGGAACAGAATCGCGTTGGCCAACTCCACCGGCAGGCCGACCCGTTTCATCGGGATGACTTTTTCGGTGTTGGCGCGCGCCTTGGCATCGCCAAGCATGCCGGCAGTGGCCGGGGTGTCGACCACGCCCGGGATGATCACATTGCAACGGATGTTGTGCGGTGCGCCTTCACTGGCCGCCGCCCGACTGAAGTTGATCACTGCGGCCTTGGCCGCCGAATAACCGGCCATCGACGCCGTGCCGAACACGCCGCAGATGGACGCGATGTTGACGATGGACCCGCCACCCTGCGCCTTCATCAACTGCATGGCGGTGCGGGTGCCCCAGAAGGTACCGTCGACGGTGGTGGCGAAGTTGGCGTGCCAGTCAGCGGTGGTCATCGAGTCGATGCCACCCCAGGTGTAGGCCATCGCATTGTTGACCAGGATGTCCAGGCGTCCGTGACGCTGCGCAGTGGTTTGCAGCGCGTCGACATAGGCCTGCTCATCGCTGACATCGGCGACGGCGATCTCGGCCTGGCCGCCCAGGGCGTGGATTTTTTCCTGCACACCTTGCAGGGGTTCAATGCGACGACCACAGAGCACCACCGTGGCGCCCTCTTCGGCGAATCGCAGGGCCGTGGCTTCACCGATGCCGGAACCGGCGCCGGTGACGAAGGCGATTTTTCCTTGCAGACGTTTGCTCATGAGTGTCTCCCTGATCAGATAAAGGCCATGCCGCCGTTGACGGCGATGTTCTGCCCGGTCATGAAACTGGCGTCTTCGCTGGCCAGGAATACCGCAACCCTGGCGATCTCGTCGGTTTCACACATGCGGCCCAAGGGCACGTTTTTCAGCAGCGCTTGCATGTAGTCATCCGGGATGCCAGCCATCATCGGCGTGTTGGTCGGCCCCGGCACCAGGGTGTTAACGCGAATGCCGCTGGCGGCCAGTTCGCGGGCGATCGAACGGGTCAGGCCCATGACGCCAGCTTTGGACGCGCAGTAGTGGCTCGGGCCGTCGCCGGTCAGCGCGGCGGTGCTGGACAGGTTGATGATTGCGCCTTTGCGTCCGCCCTTGACCATCAGCTTCGCGCCCTCACGGCAGCACAGGAACGTGCCGCCCAGGTTTACGCCGATCACTCGCGCCCAGCTCTCGTCCGGTGTGTCGAGGAAGCTGTCCAGCGCCCCCACGCCTGCGTTGTTGACCAGGATGTCGAGGCCACCGAAGTGCTGCTCGGCCTGGCCCATGGCATCGGCCACCGAAGCACCGTCAGCGACATTGCAGGCCACGGCCAGGACCTTGTGGCCCAGGTCGGCGAGGGTTTTGGCCAAAGCGGCCTGGTCCAGGTCGACCGCCACGACCCTGGCGCCTTCAGCAACGAAACCGCGAACGATGGCCTGGCCCATGCCCTGCGCTGCGCCGGTCACAAACGCCACTTTGTTGAGTAACTTCATTAGTAATCTCCAAATGAGCAAACACCTTGCGACCTGCTGCCCATGCAGTAGCGCCGCTTCCTGAATGATTAGCGGCAAGTGCCCTGGTACACATCGTCCGATGGGACTACCGCGACGTGGTCTGAACGGACGATGCCGGCATCCCCCCGCGCGCCCAGCATTGGCAAGTGCACGTCCCGTCAGGTGCAGCGTTCCCCTTCAACTCGCTGGCGCGCCTGACGCGGCAGTGCCTTACGAATCCGCAGAAAATGGAGAACCCCATGAACCAACCCGTAGACCTGCCACTGCCCGTCGGCCATTACGCCACGCTGCCCAACAACGGCTTGCGCCTGCACTACCTGGATGAGGGCACCGGCCCCGTGGTGCTATGGCTCCATGGCAGCGGGCCGGGCGCCAGTGGCTTCAGCAACTTCAAGGGCAACTACCCGCAGTTCGATGCCGCCGGGTATCGCAACATCGTGCTCGACCTGCCGGGTTTCGGCCGTTCGGACAAGCCCGAGGACGTGCAGTACAACCTGGATTTTTTCGTCGATTGCGTGGCCGCGTTCCTCGAGTCAATCGGCGTGCGCCGTTGCACGATCCTCGGTAACTCCCTCGGTGGCGCGATTGCCCTGGGCCTGGCCCTGCGTCTGCCGCAACTGCCGCAGAGCCTGATCCTGCTGGCACCGGGCGGTGTCGAGGAGCGGGAAACCTACTTCAAGATGGAAGGTATCGTGCGCATGGTCAGTCTGTTCGCCGCCGGCCCTATCGGCATGAGCGAAATGCGCAGCATGATGAGCCTGCAATTGTTCGATCCCTCGATCCTGCCGGAAAGCCTGCTGCAGGAGCGGGTGGCGGTTGCGCTACTGCAACCCAAGACGCTGTTCAGCACGATGATGGTGCAGAACATGGAAGCGCGCCTGGGCGAGATCCAGTGCCCGATTCTTGGGTTCTGGGGCAACAACGATCACTTCAATCCGGTCAGCGGTGCCCAGCGCATTATCGACGGGGCACCGAATGCGCGGTTCATTATCTTGAACCGTTGCGGGCATTGGGTGCAGGTCGAGCATCGTGAGTTGTTCAACCGTAGTTGCGTCGAGTTTCTGCAACACGGGTGAAACACTGCAGCCCTTTGCAGGAGCGAGCTTGCTCGCGAAGGACTCGAGGACAACGCGCTCATCCAGCAAACACGCGTTATCGTTAACGACCTTCGCGAGCAAGCTCGCTCCTACAGGGAGGTTAGCGCCCAGCCGCCGGCTGGCTGTTCAACTGCGCATCCCCTGGCTTACCCAGCACGCAAGACGTCCCACCAGGCGTATACATCATCGCCACACATCGGTTGCAAGCCGTGCAGATTGAATCACGGCTGGCGCCACTGGCCAGCTTGTTGACGTAGTCGTTTTCCGCCAGCAACACCCGTCCCATGGCGACCAGGTCAAATCCCTCGGCCATGATCTGCTCGATGCTCGCCAGGCTCTTCGCACCGCCCAGATAGGCCAGTGGCATCTTCACCGCCGCACGCACCTTGCGCGCATGCTCCAGCAAATACAGCTCGCGGAACTCTACCGTCGGCTCCTTGCGGCGCTGGATAGCCATGGCCAGGGCGATGATCTTGTTCTTCTGCTGCACGCGGTTCTCCTTGGGAAAGGAAGAACCAAACATGGTGGTGATTGACTCGGCGTTCATCCCGGCGCTGAGCACCAGCAAATGTGCACCCTCCTCCTCCAGCATGCGCGCAATCTGCGCCCCGTCCTCGGCGCTGTTGCCGGCTCTCACGCCCTCCGTAACGCTGTATTTGCAGATCACCGCCATTTCCTGGCCGACTGCATCGAGCACCGCACGAAGCACCCGGCGCGGAAAGCGCAGACGATTTTCCAGGCTGCCGCCGTACTGGTCTCCGCGCTTGTTGTACATCGGCGAAATGAACTGGCTCAGCAGGTAGCCGTGACCCATGTGGATTTCCACCGCATCAAAACCGGCCTGGCGGGCCAGCCGCGCGCCTTGCGCGAAGTCGCGCACGACTTGTTGCATGTCGGCTTCATTCATCGCCTGCTTGAGCAACATGCCGCTCATCAAGCCGATCTTGTTGAAGCCACCGCTGGCGGACAGCGGCCGCTTGGTCGAGCGCTCACGAATAAACGTAAAGCAGCCACCATGGGTGATCTGCGCACTGGCCAGACCACCGGCCTGATGGACGCCGTCGGTCAGGGCCTTGAAGTGCGGCAGGCTGGATGGGTTCAGGGTCAGTTGATTGGGCAATGTGCGGCCATCATCGCTGACCGCACAGTAGGCGACCGTGGTCAGGGCAATACCACCGGCCACCAGGTCCGAATGCAACCGCACCAGTTGCCTGGAGGGCACGCCTTGCACACTCATGCCCTCGTTGGTGGCGGCCTTGATAAAGCGGTTTTTCAGGGTCAGCGGGCCAATCGCGACAGGGCTGAACGGCGACGGGGTCGGACGAGGATTCATGACAGGCCTCTCTTTATTGTTATCAGGCTACAAAAGGCGGCTGCGTCGCCAGATCGCCACGCAGCCAGGATCATCAGAAGGTGTACTTGGCGTTGAGCGACAGGTAATCGCGATCCGCCAGCGAGCGGCCCTGGGCGACATCCGGCGAGCTCAGGTAGGCGACATAGGTCATGCCGACCTGGAAGTTGCCCAGGTACTTGAAGTCGCCACCGACGGTCAGGCGTTTCTCGTCGCGACCCAGCCCTTGATAGGCACTGCCGTCGAGGTTCTGCGTCCACACCACTTTGGTGCTCAGGTCCAGGCCGGTGGCGATGGACGGGTAGTCCAGGTAGGCGCCGATGCCCAGCAGCGTCGAGCCACGGGTCTGGGTCTTCGATTCGAAGTTATCGAACGTGCCGTCCACGCCAGGCCCGCCGCCGGTGATCGTCAAGCTGTCCACGCCGGCGATGTGTTGATGCACCACTTCGCCCACGAACGTGGTCTGTTGGGCGAGGATGCTGGGGCCGAGGATGTAGGAGGCGTTGAGGTTGCCTTGCCAGATTTGCCCGGTGGTCGGTGCGCCGTTGTCGAGGTAGACCGAGGCACCGTCGCGGTAGCTCAGGTCACCGGCGTACTGCACCGAGTCGCCGACTTTCGAGCTGAAACTGACGCCGGTCAACTCGACGTCCTCGAAGTAGCCCATGCGATAAGACAGCGCCTGTCCGGTGTGGCCAATACTTTTCATTGACGAATATTGGGTGGCGCCGCTGAAGTCGAAAAACAGCGAACCAACACGCTCGTTGTAGCGGTAATGGAACAGCCCGACTTCAGTGTTTTCGGTGATCCGGTAGCGCGCACCCAGGCCCCACTGACCGCTGTCGCTGGCGTCTGTCTCACCGGCATAGGCAACCGCAGCACCATTGGGCAGGCTGCGGACCGGGCCGCTGCCGAGACGGAAGAACTGCGCGCCCGGACCGAAGGTGTCGCTGCCGAAATAATCACCCACTGGGTTGAGCTGGGTCTTGTCCCACTCGTACTGGTAGTAGCCCACCAGCGCGAGATCTTCATTCAACGACCACGACGCCGAAACCTGGCCCACCGGCAGGTACGAATCCTTGGCCTCGGTACCCGGCACGTTGAACTTGGTGGCATCGACCGGCGCCTGACCCTGGCTGATGTTGGACCAGAACAGGCTCTCGCCCCAGGCCACCAGATGCCGACCGGCCTTGAGCGACAGGTACTGGGTTTCGCCCACATCGAAGTTGCCATACACATAGGCGTCAAGCAGGCGTGCGGTGCCGCCGCTGAGCTGGCGGGTCTTGTCGCTGAAACCGTCGTTGTGCCCGAGCTTGTTCACCGTGTCCGGCGAGTCGTTGGCGTTGCGCTGATGATAGGCGTCGTCATAGAAGTCACTGCCGCGCACCACCGCCCCGAGATTGTCGTGCTTGAGCTGCAGTTCGCCAAACAGGCTCAGGCGATTGTTGATTAACGAGCCGCGCTTGAAGTTACGGGTGCCGTCGTCGTTGTTGGGGTCGCCGAGGTACTGGTTCGCCTGCTTGGCGGTACGCATCGAGGCGGTGTAGTTGACCGTCAGCGACGAATCCAGCGTGGTGTTTTCCCCCAACTGAATGGTCGGCGCGGCGTAGGCCGTGGCACTGCCGACGGTGATGGCCGTGGCCAACAGTTTACGGCTGGCGATCAGGCGCCCCGACTGGCGCGCAACAGTGTTTCGCATAAACATGCTCCTCTCCTTTTTTGTTGTTTTTCACGGGTGCCGTTCATTGGCTACTGCGGCACGCAGTTCGTTTTTTGCCACCTTGCTCGACGGGTTCAGCGGCAAGGCGCTGAAGAAGCGCACCTGGCGCGGCACTTTGTAATTGGCCATCTGCTCGCGGCTCCAGGCGATCAGTTGCGCCTCGTCGAGCACTTCACCTTCGCGCAACACCACGCAGGCACAGCCGACCTCGCCCATGCGTTCATCGGCGATGCCGACCACCGCCACCTGGGCAATGGCCCGATGCCTGATCAGTGCGGCTTCTATTTCCGCCGGATAGCAGTTGAAACCGCCAACGATGAACATGTCTTTCAGGCGGTCGGTGATGATCAGGTTGCCGGCCTCGTCCAGGCGCCCGACATCACCGGTGTGCAACCAGCCTTCGCCGTCAATTGCCTCGCGGGTCGCTTGCGGGTCCTGGAAATAGCCCTGCATGATGTGAAAGCCACGCAGGCAGATTTCGCCGGTCTGCCCGGCGTGCAGTACCTGGTTTTGCGCATCGCGGATGCTCACTTCGGTGCCTGCAATCGGACGGCCGCTGGTACCGGCGATCACCTGCGCCGAGTCTTGCGGATCGCAGATCGTCGCCAGCCCACCGCATTCGGTCAGGCCATAGGCGGTGGTCACCACGGCAAACCCCAACTCGCTGCGCATGCGCTCGATCAGGCTCGGCGGAATGCTTGCCGAGCCTGTCACCGCGATGCGCAGGCTCGACAGGTCAGTCTGCTTCAGCTGCGGATGGGCCAGCAGTGACAGGTACAGCGTTGGCGCGCCGGGCAGCACGCTGATGCGCTCGCGGGCAATGCGCTGGAACACCTGTTCGGCATCGAACACCGCGTGAGGGAGGATGGTCGCTCCCCCGATCAGGCAAGTCAGCCAGCCGGCCTTGTAGCCGAAGGCATGGAAAAACGGATTGACGATCAGGTAGCGGTCGCCCGGCACCAGGCCGATGATCTTGACGTATTCGCTGAAGGCCCGCAGGTTCTGGGCATGGCCGCTCATCACCCCTTTGGGTTTGCCGGTGGTGCCGGACGTGAACAACAGATCGCACATGGCCTCAGGACCGATCGCCATGGCGCGGCGCTTGACGCTCTCGCCATCGATGGTCGCGGCGCCATACAAGAACTGGGATAACGTCAGGTCTGCGGGCAACCCGGGGGTGTCGCCATCGATAATCACCAGATGTTCAAGGCTGGCCGGGCGATGCGCGGCGAGCAGCGCCGGATAATCGGTGTCGAGAAAACGCTGTTGGATAAATAACAATCGGCAGCCGCTGCGCTCCAGCACATCGGCGGCCTCAAGGCCTTTCATGCGCGTGTTGATTGGCACCAGCACCGCCCCGGCGCACTGAATACCCAGCGCAGCGAGGATCCAGTCGCCACTGTTCGGCGCCCAGATACCGATGCGGTCGCCGGCCTCGATCCCCAGCGCCATCAAGCCCCGGGTGAACGCCATGACGCGCTCGGGCAACTGCGCGAAATCGAGGCATTCGCCGTTTTCCTCGATGGCAGTGCGCCCGGCAAAACGCTCGGCGCTGCTGAAGACCAATTGGGCCAGGGTGACAGGCGCTGCGCTCAATGGCGCGGCAAGGTTCAGGCTCTGATTCATCGTGGGCTCGGGCTCATCATTCGGGAAAGCGGATACGCAGTTGCGCGCTGGTGGGCACCGCCTGACAGGCCAGAATCCAGCCCTCGGCCAGTTCGCCCGCATCCAGCGCGTCGTTGTGCAGCAACTCGACATCGCCGCTTTCCAGCGTGCACATGCACGAGGCGCAACCGCCGACCCGGCAGGCGCTGGGTGGCTTGAGGCCGGCACGTTCCATGGCGGCCAGCACGGTTTCGCCGCTGTCGCAGGGCAATTCGAATTCTTCGCCATCCAGGCGCACCGCCAGCTGCGCAGCCATCGCTGCCTCGCTGCTGGTCACCAATGACTGCTCGCCTTCGCCGGGCAGCGAGACGAAACGCTCGACATGCACCCGCCGGTCCGGCATGCCCAGACTTCTGAGCGCGCTGACGGTCGCGTCCATGAACGAACCCGGCCCGCAAATGAATGCCTGGGCATCCATGAATGGACGTGCCAACTCGGCCAGCTGCCCGACACTCGGGATGCCCTGAACCGAATCGAGCCAATGGACGATCTGCAGACGTTGTGGATGAGCGCTGGCCAGGGACTTAAGTTCATCCTTGAAAATCACCGAGCCTTCATCGCGGTTGGCGTAGATCAACAAGACCCGACCGGTGCCGGCGAGCAACGCCGAACGCAGGATCGACAGCACCGGGGTCACGCCACTGCCGGCGCCGAACAGCAACAGATCGCCGTCGAGACTGCGCGGCACGAACACCCCGGCCGGTGGCAGCACCTCCAGGGTCTGGCCGGCCTGTAACTCTTCGCATAGCCAATTCGAAGCGCGCCCGCCTTGCACTCGCTTGACCGTGACCCGCAAGGGCTCGTCCAGCAGCGGTGTGCTGGACAACGAATAACAACGGGGCAGCCAACCGTCCTCGAACGGCACGCGCAGGGTCAGAAATTGCCCGGGTTGATAGCGAAAGCGTTCGCCCAGATGCTCCGGCACGTCGAACACCAGGGAACGCGCATCGGCGGTTTCCTCGATCACTCGCGCCACGCGCAGGGCAAGATAATTGTTCATAGGTGAGGTACTCATGACCACCTGCCCGCGCATCACGGGCAGGTGGGAACCCAAGGACTTTGAAACGGACGCCAGGGCCTCAGACATAGGGGTCCGGGTTGGGCAGACCGAGCATCACCGCGCCATAACTGCGTCCATAAGCCATGTAGTTGTTGGCGATGTGGCCGCGTGCCTGATGCAGGTCGCGGAACAGTCGGGCCACCGGGTTGGTGTTGTACAAGCCTGAGGCCGCCATGCTGCGCAGCAGGTCGTTAGCCCGTTCGGCGCAGATGTTGGTGACATAGGCCGACTGGTAGCGATACAGCAGGCGCGTCTCGGTATCCGGGTATTCGCCGGCACGGGCCAGGCTCATCAGGTGTTCGTAGTTGCGCTCCAGCACCAGGCGCAGGCTGTCGACCGTGATCATCGCTTCGGCAATCGCGGTCTGGGCTACCGGGTCTTCAGCGGTGCGCGCACCGTGCTTGCCGATATGTCTGGCGGCGTTGTCACGAAACTCGTTGATCGCACCTTGCAGGGCGCCGATCGCCGAGGTCGAGACGGCGCGCGAGAACACCTGGGCGAACGGAATGGCGTAGATCGGGTTGGTGTTGACCTGCCGCCCCGGTGTCGCTTCGAGGCTGAAGTTATTGGTACGCTGCACGCGGTGGGCCGGGACGAATACGTTCTCGACCACGATGTCGTGGCTGCCGGTGCCACGCAGGCCCATCACGTCCCAGTTGCGTTCGATCTGATAGTCGCTACGCGGCAGCAGGAAAGTGCCGTGTTCGGCAGCCAGGTCGCCATCGGGTGGCAGGATGCCGCCGAGAAACGCCCAATGGCAGTGTTCGCTGCCACTGGAGAAACCCCAGCGCCCGCTGATGACGTAACCGCCCTCCACCACCGTGACCTTGGCCGCCGGCATGTAGGTCGAGCAGATCAACGCGCTGTGGTCATCCGCCCAGACTTCGCGCTGCGCTTCAATCGGGTAACGCGCCAATTGCCAGGGGTGAACCCCCATGACGCCGTAAATCCACGCCGTGGACATGCATCCTTCGGCAAGGATGGTCTGGATTTCAAAGAAGGTGCGCGGGTCGACTTCGTAGCCACCGAACGCCCTTGGCTGCAAGGCACGCAACAAGCCGGCGGACTGCAACTCGACGATGCTCTCCACGGGCACTTTCAAGTCCTTGTCGGCCTGCGCGGTACGCGCCTTGAGTGCCGGTACCAGACGCCGTGCACGTTCCAGCAGATCACGCTCGTCCTGGGTCTTTTCTCGCAAGCTGTGCATCACTCAATTCTCCCGATCTCACTGCGCCACTGCGCGAGGTGTGATGGATCATCGGTTTGAGCGAGCAATCATTCATCGTCAAAGCGGACTAGGGGGCGCTAGTCCATTGAGACGATGCTGGCGGCAGCCCTTGCGGCGATATTGAGTGCATCGACAATCGACCCCACGGAGCAAGGGCCCATGAGTATTTTGCAGCGTTTCCAGTTGCACGGCAGCGTCGCCATCGTCACCGGCAGCGGGCGTGGCATTGGTCGGGCGATTGCCCTGGCTTATGCCGAAGCCGGCGCGGACGTGGTGTGCTCGGCGCGCTCGCTCGACGATGTACAGGCAGTGGCTGAAGAGGTTCGCGCACTGGGCCGGCGCGCCGTGGCCTTCGCCTGTGACGTCAATGATGCCGAACAGCGCCAGGCGCTGGTGCGTCACAGTGTTGAACAGCTGGGCCGTATCACTCATCTGGTCAATAACGTCGGCGGTGGCGGGCCCAATGATCCGTTGAGCATGACACCTGAAGAGTTTGCCCAGGTGCTGAACTTCAATGTCGCTACCAGCTATGCCTTCTGCCAGTTGTGCGTGCCGCTGATGCGCGAGGCCGGTGGCGGCAACATCATCAATATCAGCTCGGTAGCGGCGCGTTATGCCCAGCGTCACTTCAGCGCCTACGGTGCGGCCAAGGCCGCCCTCAGCCATCTGACCCGCTTGCTGGCCCAGGACTTCGCGCCGCAGATCCGGGTCAACGCCGTCGCACCCGGCCCGACCCTGACCGAAGCGCTCAACGGCGTGATGCCCGCCGCCATGCGCGAAGTCATGGAAGCCAACACCCCGCTCAAATGCCTGGGCACCCCGCAGGATATCGCCGCCGCTGCGCTGTATCTGGCAAGCCCCGCCTCGGCCTGGGTCACCGGCAAGATCATCGATGTCGATGGTGGCGCCGATTCATCGGTTTGGCCTGGCTGACCGACTCCTTCAGGCTCGCCCCTGATGATGTTTGGGCGGGCCTTTTTTCTTCCCATACGCTTTGCGATCCATCTGGAGCCCTCGCCATGGACACCCACTTGATCAATGCGCTCGGCGACGAACTGTTCAATGCCCTGCGCACCCGCCAGACACTGCCACCCCTGACCCGCCGCTACCCTGAAATCACGCTGCAGCAGGCCTACCAGATTTCTCTGCAATTCCTGCAACGCCGTGAAGCGCTCGGCGAACAGGTGATCGGCAAGAAAATCGGAGTCACCAGCCGCGTCGTGCAGGAGATGCTTGATGTTCACCAGCCTGACTTCGGCTTCCTCACCAACGCCATGCAGGTAGAGGACGGCAGTGATGTCAGCCTGGCTCACTACAACCTGATCCAGCCGCGGGCCGAAGGCGAAATTGCCTTTATCCTCCGCGAAGATTTGCACGGTCCGGGCATCAGTGCCGAGGACGTGCTCGCCGCCAGTCAATGGGTGGTGCCGTGTTTCGAAATCGTCGATTCGCGGATCGATGACTGGCAGATCCGCATCCAGGACACTGTGGCGGACAACGCCTCATGTGGCGTGTTCGCCCTCGGCACCCAACGCATTGAGCCACGATCCGTGGACCTCGCCGCCGTGCACATGCAATTGCTCAAAAACGGCCAGCCGGCAGGCTCGGGCCTGGGCTCGGCTGTGCAAGGTCATCCCTGCGCGGCGGTGGCGTGGCTGGCCAACACCCTGGGCGAGCTGGGCATCCCTTTTCGCCGCGGCGAAATCATTCTCTCCGGTGCCCTGGCACCACTGGTGCCCGTGGTCGCAGGCGACCGGATCAGCCTGTCCATGAGCGGGCTCGGTGAAGCCAGCCTGCGCTTTGTCCCTTGATTTCCCTTTCTCCCCTGGAGCCAAAGAGCATGAGCAAAAAGATCAAATGCGCGCTGATCGGGCCGGGCAACATCGGCACCGACCTGCTGTACAAACTGATGCGCAGCGAAGTGCTGGAGCCGGTGTGGATGGTCGGCATCGATGCGACCTCCGAAGGGCTGGCGCGCGCGCGTGAACTGGGCCTGAAAACCACAGCCGATGGGGTTGACGGTTTGCTGCCCCACGTACTCGATGACGAGATACAGATCGCCTTCGACGCCACTTCGGCCTACGTGCACGCGCAGAACTCGCGCAAGCTCAATGCCCTGGGCGTGTTGATGATCGACCTGACCCCGGCGGCCATCGGCCCGTATTGCGTGCCACCGGTCAACCTCAAGGCGCAACTGGGCCTGGGCGTCATGAACGTCAACATGGTCACCTGCGGTGGCCAGGCGACCATTCCGTTGGTAGCGGCTGTGTCCAGCGTGCAACCCGTGGAGTACGCCGAAATCATTGCCACTGCGGCCTCCAAATCGGTCGGCCCCGGCACCCGCAAGAACATCGACGAATTCACCCGCACCACCTCCCGCGCCGTGGAAAAAGTCGGCGGCGCGAAAAAGGGCAAGGCAATCATCATCATCAACCCTGCCGAGCCACCACTGATCATGCGCGACACCGTGCATTGCCTGACGGTCAGTGAACCTGACCAGCCGGCGATCACCGCCGCCATTGAGGCCATGATCGAGCAAGTGCAGCGCTACGTGCCCGGCTACAAGCTGGTCAACGGTCCGGTATTCGACGGCAATCGCGTGTCGATTTTCATGGAGGTCGAAGGCCTGGGCGACTACCTGCCCAAATACGCCGGCAACCTCGACATCATGACCGCCGCCGCAGCACGCACCGCCGAGATGTTCGCCGAGGAAATCCTCAAGGGCGAGCTTGTTCTGCAGGCCACTGCCCAAACCGCCAACGCATAAGGAGCCAACCATGGATCTTCGCGGCAAAAATATCACCGTTCACGACATGTGCCTGCGCGATGGCATGCACCCCAAGCGTCACCAGATCAGCCTGCAACAGATGAAAGACATCGCCTGCGGCCTCGACGCCGCCGGCGTGCCGTTGATCGAAGTCACCCACGGCGATGGCCTGGGTGGCAGCTCGGTGAACTATGGTTTTCCGGCGCACACCGATGAGGAATACCTGTCGGCAGTGATCCCGCTGATGAAAAAAGCCAAGGTCTCGGCGCTGCTATTGCCGGGGATCGGCACGGTTGACCACCTGCAGATGGCCCATGAGTTGGGAGTCAACACGATTCGCGTGGCCACTCACTGCACCGAGGCCGACGTCAGCGAACAGCACATCTCTCACGCCCGCGGCCTGGGGATGGACACCGTCGGGTTCCTGATGATGGCCCATATGAACAGCCCCGAAGGCCTGGTCAAGCAGGGGCTGCTGATGGAAAGCTACGGCGCCAATTGCATCTACCTGACCGACTCGGCGGGCTACATGCTGCCCCACGACGTCAGCGCAAGGGTGCAAGCGATGCGTGCAGCCCTGAAGCCGGAAACCGAGATCGGTTTCCATGGTCACCACAACCTGTCGATGGGCGTGTCCAATTCGATCGCCGCGATCGCCGCCGGGGCCAACCGTATCGACGCCGCCTGTGCCGGGCTTGGTGCCGGCGCGGGTAATACGCCGATGGAAGTGCTGGTAGCGGTATGCGACCGCATGGGCATCGATACGGGCGTCAGCGTGTTCGGCATCCAGGACGTGGCGGAAGATCTGGTGGTGCCGATCATGGACTTCCCGATCCGCAGTGACCGCGATGCGCTGACTATGGGTTATGCCGGGGTCTATGGCTCGTTCCTGTTGTTCGCCAAACGTGCGGAGAAAAAGTATGGCGTGTCGGCCCGGGAGATCCTCGTGGAAATGGGACGCCGCGGCATGGTCGGCGGGCAGGAAGACATGATCGAAGACACCGCCATGACCCTCGCCCGCCAGCGGCGCCAGGCGTAACCCTCAGGCTCTCGCCCTCGGAAAACATTACCCCCTGTAGGAGCGAGCCTGCTCGCGATTGCGGTATGTCAGTCACCAGATGTGTTGACTGATTTACAGCAATCGCGAGCAGGCTCACTCCTACAGGGGGTAGCGTCAATTGATGGGTATCAGCGCCAGTCCGCGACAATCCCCTGTTCCAGCGCAAACGGCTGCGCCGCAATGGTCCGGCGTTGAAACGCTGGCGCCTGTTCGGCAGTGGCGAGCCACAACATCACCGCCGCCGGAACATGCGGTGGCGCGCTGCCCGCACGCAAAGCGATCAGGCCTTTGTCACCGATGGTGGCCTTGAGCGCTTCGGTGGTGACAACTCCCGGGTTCAGGGTATAAGCGCGTACGCCGTCCGCGCCCAGTTCCGTGGTCAGTACCCCGGACAGTCGCGACACTGCGGCCTTGCCCGCACCGTAGGCATACCCCCAGCCACCCTTGCCCGCAGCCACGGGCGGATCGCTTTCGCCAGCGCCGGAGGTGACATTGATCACCACCCCGCCACCGCGCTCCACCATGTGTTCGGCCACTGCCCGAGTCAGCAGGAACGGCGTGAGGATGTAACCCTGGAACATCCGCTCCAGGGTTTGCGCCTGCAGATCCATGAACCCGGCGTTGAGGTCACTGCCCTGGTAGATCGCATTATTGATCAACACATCGATGCGCCCGTACTCGGCAAGCACCGCTGCGCAGGCGGCCAAGGCCGAGTCGCTGTCGAGCAGGTCCATCGGCACCACGAGCACCCGACAACCGAGCTCGCGCAACGCCTGCGCCGTGCCGTTGAGACTGCCAGCCAACGGCGCCCCGGTCGCGTCGCGCAGGGCATGCTCGTGTTGCTCACCCTCATTGAGCGTGCGGGCGCTGATCGCCACGTCAAAACCGGCGCGGGCAAATGCCAGCGCCGCCTCGCGACCAATCCCACGGCTGGCGCCGGTAATAAATGCCACTTTGTTCATGCTGATTTCCTTCAGAAACGCGCGGCGCGAACCATGGCGTCGATGCCACCGTCGACGAACACTACGCTGCCATGGACGAAAGATGCTTGTGGCGACTGCAGGAAAGCGACCACTGCAGCGATCTCGTCAGGACGCCCGGGGCGACCCAGAGGCGCGACAAAATCGCGGGTCGCCTGGCCAAACCGTGCATCGTCCAGTGACGCCTGGTGCAACGGCGTTTCCACCGCGCCGGGCGCCACCACGTTCAAGCGCAGGCCCTGCTTGCCCCAGCTCACCGCCAGATTGCGGGCATGCAGGCTGATGGCATATTTGGAGGCTGCATAGGCTACGTGCGGCTGGCCCAGGCTATTGGCCAGTGCCAGGGCCTGGACTTCGTCGCCATCTAGCATCGCTTCGACCATGGCCTGGCCGTCCGGCCCGGAATGCGTCGCCGCCACCGAGCCAATCACCAGCGCCGCCGCTTGTTTGCCTCGGGCCAACGCCCCTTGCAGACCTTCGAGCAACTGACTGACACCAAAGTAATTGACGGCCAGGACCAGGCCGCAGTTAGGCGCCGTGACTCCGACCCCGGCGCAGCAGACCAGTCCGTCAAGAACCCCGCCGCTGAGCTCCAGCACTTGCCTGATGGCCGCGTCCCGACCTTGCGGGCTAGACAAGTCGGCGATGACTTCGGCGTTGCTGCGATCGATACCGATAACCTGGTGCCCAGCATCACGCAGGGCGGCGCAAACAGCAGCGCCGATTCCCGAGGCACTGCCGCTGATGGCTGTAATAGGCATTGTTGTTCTCCATGGAAGGTCCGCGCAGTATCGGCAGAGCGATACTGCGACGGCATCGTCTGAGCGGACTAAAAACGTTGCGGGCAACAATCAGGCGTGGCGATACACCGGAACGGCAAGGCGTGGCGGCGGGATGCGAATTTTATCGGACACTTTAAGGGCCACCTTAGGTTTACCCAGGGCTACCACGCTGTTGAGCATGATGCGCACCAGTTCGGTCTGGCGACGCACACCGGTTTTCGAGAAGATCGAGCGCAGATGCGCGCGCGCCGTGTTACGCCGGATATTCAAGACCTCGGCGGCTTCCTCCAGGGACAAGCCGTTGGCCAGCTCCATGGCCAGCGCTGTTTCAGCCTTGGTCAGGTTGAACAGCTGCTTGGTCACCACTTCGCTGGCCAGCGACTTGCTCGATGCATCGCGGATATACACCAGTGCCGCCGGCTGGCCCTTCTCTTCCGCCCAATCCAGGGAGGGAATCGATTCGACGACCACGCCGAGATTGACCAGCCCGGATGGCCGCGTCACCGACATCGCCTCGGCGCTCTTCGGTGCATCCGGGTCGAATGCGCTGCGGATCAAGCGTTGCAACTCGCGGTTGTCGCTGGGATAAGTCGCCTCCAGGCGCCCGCCTACCAGCTTCAAACCATCGGAACGGGCCAGGATCTCCTCGGCCACCGGGTTGATTCGCAACACGCTGCCGCCCTCATCGAGCACCAGGGTAGCGACCGACAACCGGCTGATGGCCTGCGAATACAGATCGCTCAGAGATTCGCTGCGGTCCAGCAGGTTGTGCAGCTGCGAGGCACGCCGCAGATGCGGCAGGAAGCTGGCGCAGAGCGCCCGTTCGTGGGCATTGAAATTCGCGGCGTGCTTGGGCCGAGTCATACGAAAACGCAGCTTGCCGCCATCCGGGGTGGAAATGTCGGCACCCATCAGGTGATACACGTCGAAAGGGCCGCAGAACATCTTGAAGTAGGCGTGATGCTCCCACTCCCTGGAGCTCATGATGTCGTCCACGGTGAATACCTGGTCCAACGGCTGATTGGCGAATGGGGTATTGGTTTGCGGGTAGGTCATGTAGTTGACGTCACCGGCGCCTTCGATATCGCCGACGAGAATCATCACCCCCGTGTCCGGTTCGTCCGGCACCCGCAAAATCAGGGTGACGAAATTGGCCTCGTAGAGCTTGAGAAAGCTCCTGAGGGCGCGAGCCATCAACTTCGGATCGAGCGCACCTTCATAGATCTCGCCTACCAACTCACTGTAACGCGTAAGGTCCAGGCCAACGCTGGCCAAGGTTTCCTGGGTCAAGACAACATCGTGCATAGTCTTCTCCTGGCGCGGGTAAGGACTGGGTCCTTCCCTTATTATTTTTATAATTTCGGCTGGGGCGAGCCCCGAGGCTCGCCCTTTTTGACCGCTACCTGCCAGCGCAATCCAGCAGCTGGACCGGCTTCAGTTTCTCCGCCACCTGCGCACTCCACAATAGGCCCGGCAGGTTTATTTTCTACTCCCGGGAATCACGTGCAGCCGGGCTGTTTTGCGGGCGAAACTGACCTTGTGCCGGCAATGGCTGGCGGGCCCGTTCGGTGACCAGCGGGCGCCCGCGGTTGAACCAGGCAGCCAGCGCCGGCAGGAGAAAAATCGCCCCCAGCACGTTGACCAGGAACATGAACGACAGCAGTACCCCCATGTCAGCTTGAAACTTCAGCGGTGCGAACGCCCAGGTGCACACACCAATCGACATGGTCACGGCCGTGAACACCGCCGCAGTGCCGCGTTGGCACATGGCCTCGTAGAACGCCTCGCGCAGGTTCGCGCCGCGCAGCATTTCGTGCTGGATCCGTTCGTAAAGGTAAATGCCATAGTCGACACCCACGCCGACACCCAACGCCATCACCGGCAAGGTGGCGACTTTCAGGCCGATCCCGAGCATGGTCATCAACGCATTGCACAGGATCGCCACGATCGCCAACGGCACCAGAATGCACAGCACCGCGCGGATCGACAGGAAGGTCATCCAGCAAAACAGCGCCACCGAACCGAACAGCGCCCCGAGCATGATCACTTCTGCACGCTTGACCGCCTCGTTCGAAGCCGCCATCACCCCGACGTTGCCGCCGGCCAGCAGGAATTCGACTTGCGGCGTACTGACTTCAGCAATGATCCGCTTGGCTTGCTCGATGGCATGGCTGACAGTGCTGCCCTCGTGGTTGGCGAGGAACACCAGGATCTGCATCTGCTGACAACCGTCGGTGACCAGGCCGTCATCCGGCATGTAGGCCCGTGCGCCCTGGCTCAAGCCACGGGGCGAACCCGGGATCGCTGCCCAGCGCGGATTGCCTTCATTGTTGCCGGCGATCACGCGCTTGCCCATGTCCGCCACACTCTGGATCGACTGCACGCTTGCGACCGTGCGCATGCGGAAGTCGAAGGCTTCCACCGCACGCATCACGGCAGGCGACAGGCAACCTTCGTCGACACCCTTGACCTGGACGAACACCGACATCACATCGAGGCCGATGGAGTAGCTGTTGATGATCTTTTCGTTATCCAGGTTGTAGCGGGAGTCGGCCCGCAGCTCTGGAGCGCCAGCGCCGATATCGCCCACCGCCAGGTCGCGAGCCTTGTAGGCCCCGGCCGCCAGCAGCAATAGACTGACCACGAACACCCCGACGGCTGGCCCCGGTTCGGCCAGCGCCGACAACCGCCACCACAGGCGGTGCCTGCCCGCCGGCCGGGATTGCGCTCGGCGCAGCAACGCAGGTTCCAGGCGCAGGTAGGAAATGATGATCGGCAACATCAATTTGTTGGTGATGATCATCAGCATCACGCCGATGCAGGCAGTCACCCCCAGTTCGTGGACGATCGGGATGTCGATCATCATGATCACCGCAAACCCCAAGGCGTTCATCAGCAAGGCCAGGGAGCCGGGGATGAAGATCTTGCAGAACGCCGAGCGTGCGGCCTCCATCGAGGAACTGCCGGCCAGCACGTCCTGTTTCCAGGCATTGGTCATCTGTACCGCATGGGACACGCCAATGGAGAAAATCAGGAACGGCACCAGAATCGACATCGGGTCGATGCCCAGCCCCAACAGCGGCAACAAACCCAGCAACCAGACCACCGGCAGCAAGGCAACCAAGAGCGCCACCACGGTCAGGCGCAATGAGCGCGAATACAGCCACAGCAGCAAACCGGTAATGACGAAGGCCACGACGAAGAAGCCGATCACGGTGTTCAGCCCTTCGACCACGTCGCCCACCAGTTTGGCGAATCCAACTATGTTGATCTCGATATCAGGGCTGTTGTACTTGCCGCGGATTTCCTCCAGGCGCTTGGCGATGTCGACATAGGACACCGGTTGGCCGGTCTTCGGATCCGTGTCCTGAAGGTCGGCACGCACCATCGCCGATTTCAGGTCGTTGGCCACCAGGCGGCCGACCTGGCCGGACGCCGCGGTGTTGCTGCGCACCTGCGCCAGGTCTTCGGGGCTGCCACTGAAGCGTGGCGGCACCACCACGTCGCCAAAGAAGCCTTCCTCGGTGATCTCGATATAGCGCACGTTGGCGGTGAACAACGACGTCACGCTGGGACGACTGACACCCGAGATGAAAAACACGTCGTCGGTGACCTTGCGCAAGGTCTCGAGGTACTCGGTGTTATAGATGTCACCCTCGCCTTTCCAGCGCACGCTGACCAGAAACCGGTTGGCGCCAGTGAAGTAGCGACTGAACTTGAGAAAATTAACCATATAGTCATGGCGCACCGGGATCTGTTTGTTGAACCCCGGGTCGAGCTGTGTGTGGGTAGCGCTGTAGCCCAGGCCCAGCGTCACCAGAACGAATAGCAAGAGCAATCCCTTGCGCCAGGCCATCAGCAGGTCCGCGCCTGTGTCGACGCAGCGCGTCACCCAGTGTTTAGCTTGATTCATTACCTGCCTCTCATTTACTGGGTGGCCTGTGTGGCCACTAGGGCAGCGACGCTGCCACCTGAACCTTGCAAGACCCCACGCTCGCCCCCTACCAGCAGGCGCGAGCCAACCATGGTCGCCGAGGTCAACGTGCCGAGCCCGGCCAGGCGCCCGACGCCGACCAGTTGACCTTTCGCGTCCAGGCGCACCACCGAGCTGCCCGCACCGACGATCACCAGCCCCGATTGACCCGGCAGCACTACGTGGCCGTACAGCGGCAGTTGATTACCAACTTTGATCTGGGACCAGGTGTCACCGAAGTCATGGCTGACGAATACGTGCCCGCGCATGCCGTAGGTCACCCAGTTGTCCGCGCTCAGGCGCACGATGCCGAACAGCGAGCCGCTGTAGAACGCCGGCAAGGTCTGCCAGTGTTGGCCGCCATCGGTGGTGCGCAACACCAGCCCCTGCTCGCCCACCAGCATGCGCCGGCCATCGGTGCCGCCGTCCATGCTGTTGAGGTGGGCGCTGTCTATATCCAGGGTTTGCGGCGACCAGGTCTTGCCGGCATCGAGGGACTGGTAGAACTTGCCGAAGCTGCCAAAGGCCATGACGTTGTCGCCACCACTGGTCCAGATGCCCAGCAGTGGTTCGCCGAGATCGCTGTCGTAACGAATCTCCTGCCAGCTGCTGCCGGCATCTGCGGAACTCAGGATCCAGCCGTCATGCCCGACTGTCAGCAAGCGCTTGTCATCGAGTGCGACGACAGCGGTCAGGGTGGCGTTGCGCTGAGTGGCGACACTGGCTGGCTGCCAACTGACACCCTGATCATCGCTGAGCAGAATGCTGCCCCGCTCGCCCACCGCGACCACGCGTGAGCCAAGATTGAGCAGGCCGTTGATCTGCACCCGGTCTGGGCGAGTGGCAACCGCTTCGGCTGGCGGGAGAGTTTTCGGCGAAAAGGTGTAGCCAATGGTCAAGGCGACCACTAGGCAGACTGCGTAGCCGATCACAGAGCGCATACACAATGCTCCTGTTCTGGACACGCGTGCGTAGGGCAGGTCATAGGGCCAATCCTCTTGTTCTTGTCAGGCACCAAGGCAGGTGAAGCAATCGAAACGAGCGATGCTCCTGAAGGGATATTCAGCGCATGGCCGGGGGTACACATCGTCCAAATGGCTTATGTATTGGCAGGAATGGCATGGCGGAGGGGTTTTGCGGGTGATGCGGGCTTGGGTTGGCGGCATATCCGTTGAGGCAGGCTTGCTCCCTCTGTGGGAGCGAGCCTGCTCGCGATAGCGGCCTCACAGCCGCCCCATCAACCATCAAGCGATATAAAGAATCACCAGGTCATTGATCACCGACGGCCGATCCTGCCCGACCACATGGGTGTTGAGCTCCAGGGTCAACTGGGTCCCCCGAGGCATGATCTCGACCTTTTTCACCCGGGCTCGGGAATGAATACGCGACCCCGCCGGCACCGGCGCCGGGAAGCGCAGGCGATCGGAGCCATAGTTGATCTGGGTGGTGAAACCGCTGATCTCATAACCCAGGTCCAGCTTCATCCGCGACTGCAGCACCTGCACCAATGCACCATGGGCGATGGTGCCGCCGAACGGACTTTGCAGGCGCGCCCGCTCAGGGTCGGTATGAATCCAGTAATCGTCCCCCGACAACAGGGCGAAGGCATCGATCAGCGCCTGGTCGACGACAACGACATTACTCCAGCCGCTGTACTCCTCGCTGACCAGCGCCTGCAGCGCCGGCCCATCATTAAGGTCAATCTGCCGCACAGGCACTGAGCCGGAGGCAGCGGGCGCCGGTTCGCTGTCCTGCGCAGGCAGCGATTCGAGACTGAGCGCATCCTTGTCCACGCCGGTAAAGCGCAGCAGACGGTTACCCTTGGCGTCGACTTCAGCAAACACCGCCTGCAGCGGCATGCCAATGCTGATTTCATTTTCTTCCAGGCCGACCAGATTGGTGTTGATGCGCACGCCCTGAGCCAACTCGATCACCGCCAGCTTCTGCGGCATCTCATCGATAAAGTCGGGCAGGGTCGCGATGCGCGTCACGGTGTAGCTGTACAGCGTTGCGCTACCGTCGACTTCGCGCCAGGCCAGGTCGTGTTCAAGGCAGGCCGTGCAATGGCGACGCGGGTAGAAATTCCAGTGCGCACAGGCGTTGCACTGCTGGATCAGCAGGCGCCGGGCCTTCAGGCCTTCCCAGAATGGCGCGGAGATTTGCGTCGGGACCGGCATCGGTTTGTTGTTGGACATGTGCTTATGCTCCCTGAAGTATCAATGCGCCCTGCTCGCTCATCACGCCGCCGGTACCGGAGACATAGACGTTGTCGCAAAGCCCCAGTTGACGTTCACCGGCCGCGCCGGCGATCTGTGTCACCGCCTCGATCACCTGGCTCATGCCACCGGCCGAGGCCGACTGGCCGAAGCTGAGTTGCCCGCCATGGGTGTTCATCGGGAAATCGCCACGCCAGGTCAGGTCGTGTTCGCGCACGAACGCCATGCCCTCGCCCTTGCCGCAAAAACCGGCATCTTCCAGGGTCAGCAGCGTGGTGATGGTGTAGCAGTCGTAGATTTGTGCAGCGTGGACGTCCGCCGGTTTAAGCCCGGCCATGGCAAAGGCACGCTGGGACGCCGGACCGATCGGGGTGTTGAGCATGTCTTCGGCATAGGACGGCGACTTGAAGGCCAGATGTTCGCCAAAACCGGTAATGAAGGCAGGACGTTTGCGCGAGCGCGCCGCCACTTCCTTGCTGGTGATGATCATCGCCGCGCCACCGGCCACCGGCATGACGATCTCCAGGACGTGCAACGGGTCGGCGACCATTTTGCTCGCCAGTACCTGTTCGATGGTCAACGGTTGGCCGTAGAACATGGCCTGCGGGTTGGCCAGGGCGTTGGTGCGCTGATCGACGGCAATCTTGGCCATCGCTCGCTGGTCATAGTCGTACTGCGCGGCATAACGCTGGGCGATCATCGCGTAGCCGGTGTTCTGGCCCATGTGCCCGTAAGGCAGGTCGAACTCCGCTTCGGGCGCACCGAATGCGGTGCTGTGGCCACCGAAGCGCATGGACCGGGCCATCCAGCCCGGATCCTCGTCGGGGCCGAACGGCGCCATGCGCGCGGGGATCACGCACAGCACTGCCTGGCACAGCCCCAGCTCGATGGCCGCCGCGGCACGCCAGACCATGCCCACCGAGGTGCAGCCGCCCAGGTCCACCACTTCGGCGAAGTTCAGGCGCAGGCCCAGGTACTCGGCGGCCATCGCCGGTACGAATACTGAAGCTTCGTGAAAGTGCGGGCCGTTGATGACCAATCCGTCGAGGTCCGAGGCTTTGAGCCCGGCATCACGCAGAGCCTGGGCCGCCAGATCGGCGACTTGCTCAAGATGGAACATCCTGGGCGCGGTGGCGTACTTTTCCGGTTTGTATTGTGCGGTGCCAACAATGGCCGCATGCCCTTTGAGCCCCATAGTGCCTCCATGTCGAAGCGTTGGGCTTCGACCGTTTTGAGTTTGTGTTGAAGGCCCGGCACCGTGCTGGACGGCCCGGACCTGTGGCGTCGATCAGAAGGTGTATTTCATCGAGAACGTGGCGTAGTCGCGGTCGGCGAAGGGACGATCGACAGGGTCCGCTTCACCCAGGTAGGCGATGTATTTCAAGCCGACTTCCAGGTTGCCGAGGTATTTGAAGGTGGTGCCCATACTCAGGCGTCGGTCGCCCGCGACGCCGGAGATGCTCCCGGCCATGGGCGTCGATCCGCTGAAGACGTTGGAGAAACTGAAGGGCACTTCCAGATCCCAGCCCTGGAAAACTCCCGGATAACTGAACGATGCGCCCACGGTGTAGGCGCTGGATGATTTGGTGCGATAGCCTGCGGCGGTGCTGTAGGTGAAGTCATCGGAAGATGCCACTAGAGGTGCCACGGAAGGCAACAGGTTCAAACCTTGCAGGTTCGGCGCGGCCGAAGTGGATTCGACGCTATCGACCTGCACGCGGATGACTTCGGCTGTCAGCGAAGTCTGGCTGGCCCAGGGACGGTCCCCCAGAATACGCACGGCCGACAATTGCATTTGCTGGCCCTTGCCCTTGGCCGGTATAGCGCCAAGTCCGGTATTGACCATGACCGGCGCACCATCGCGGTACGACCATTCGGCGCCGACCTGGGTGTCGCCGATCTTGGTCGTGGCACTGATGCCGGTGAGCTTGATGTCTTCGAAATACTTGATCCGGTAACCATTGAGGGCGAAGGCGTTAAGGCCACCGCCCACCGGCAGCGGGTCATAGCCAACCAGGGCAGTGGCCGGGTTCTTGTCGTGGTAGTTGACGTGGAACAGTGACAATTCGACGGCAGGTACCGGGCGGTAGCGCATTTGCACGCCCCACTGGCCGCCATCGCGCGGCTCGTCGGTGCCCAGGTATTGGACCTTGCGGCCGTTGGCGTAGATGAACTCGCGCCCCGGTCCGACCACGTCGCTGCTCGACAGGTAGCTGCCCACTGGCGGCAGTTCGGTGCCCTTCCATTCGTATTGCACGTAGGCACCTAAGGTCAGTTGAGGGTTCAGTCGGAACGAGCCGGAGAACTGGCCCACCGGCAAGAGTATTTCCTTGACCTCAACACCCGGCTGCGAGGCTTTTACCGCGTCAGACGGGTTTTGTACGCCGTTCACACCTGGGTAGAACAGGCTCTCGCCCCAGGATTCGATGTGCCGTCCGGCCTTGACGTCAAGCATGGTGTCGTTGTCGAAGCGCCAGCCGCTGAACACATAGGCATCCAGTAGTTTGCTGCGACCGCCGCTGTAGTAACGGGTGTCACTGGTGAACTCGTCGTTGCTGCCGTTCTTGTTCACGGTGGCAGGAGAATCGTTATCGTTCTTGCGGTGATAGACATCGTCGTAAAAGGTACTGCCCCGCACCACGGCGCCGTAGTTGTCCTTGCGCAGGATCATTTCCGCCAGCGCGCCGACGCGGTTGGTGGTCAGGCTGCCACTGTCGAAGTTGCGGTTGGCATCGTCGGCGTTGATCGTCAGCAAGCGATCGCTCTGACTGCCGGTGCGCACGCCGAGGCCATAGCTGGTGGTCACCGACCAGTCGATGGTCGCGCCGTTGTCGAACTCGAAGGTTTCACCGGCCCATACTGGTGTAGACACCAGTGCTAACGCCGCCGCCAGGCTGCTGACCTGAAATGTGCTCGAAGCCATGACCGTAGCGTTATTTTTGTTGTTGTTGATCACACAGACTCTCCTGAAGGGCAACCGGTTGGCTGCCTGGAATGTTCAACACTGCTGCCGTGTCGTCCGCTCAAAACACCTTAAGCGGATTAACTGCGCACGCTCCCCTTACAGCGCACCGGTAGCGATATCGCCCCCGGTCCTCTTCCCGCTCCAGCGACCCTTGAGCCACGAGGTAATTGGCATGGGCCAACGTTTCGCCAAGCGCCATCAATTCGTCGAAATGACCCGACAACCTGGGAAACAACACGGCCATCAGTTCGAGCACGGTGCACGGCTCGTGACAGCTGGCCAGCATCAGCGCCAGATGCCCTTTATGGTGGGCCTCCAACTGATCCAGGCGCTGATGCAGATTGAAGAACGGGCGTTCGTGCGCCGGCAGGACCAGCACGCTGTCCGGCAATGAACGCAGGTGTTCGATGGAGTCCAGCCAGTCACCCAACGGGTTGGCCAAGGGTTCCGTGGCATGCACGCCGACGGTCGAAGTGATGCGCGGCAGCACCTGGTCGCCGGAGATCAGCAAGCCGTCATCGGCGGCATACAGACAGGCATGCTCCGGCGAGTGACCGCGGCCAATGACCACCTGCCAGGTACGGCCGCCGATATCCAGCAGGCTGCCTTCCTGTAGACGGCGGTAGTGATTCAGTGGCGCTGGCAGGAAGTGTGCGTTGCTCATCACCGCAAACATCTCGCTGCTTTGCTCGTCAGCCACGCCGGCCTTGCGGTAGAAATCGAGGAAGTCCCAACCCGGTGGCTGACCGGCGGGAAACTTGACGTGCAGCGACTGGAACTCGCTGGCAGTCATGTACACCGGGCACTGAAAACGCTCGCTAAGCCAGGCGGCCACTCCGGCATGGTCGGAGTGAAAGTGGGTGCACACCACCGCTACCACCGGCAAGCCAGCGCACACTTCACTCAACACCCGATCCCATACTTCCCGGGTCTGCTCGGTGTTCATGCCGGTGTCGACCACCACCCAGCCATCGGTGTGACGTAACAGGTACAGGTTGATGTGATCCAGGCGAAACGGCAGCGGCATGCGCAACCACCACACACCCGCCGCCACTTCACGAACCTGCCCGGAATCCGGCGCCTGCGGCCAGGGATAACGCAGGCCGCTGCGCAGTTCGTGACCGTTGGCATCGAGGTCTGTCATGGCTGGGTCACCACGAAAGGTGCGAGGCCGACGCGTGTCAGGACCTGCGCCGAATAGGGCACATAGGTGCCGGCCTGTTCGTCGCGAATGAACAGCGGGTCGTTGCACCGTGTCGGGCAATAACCCTGACGCTGCAGGTCGACCTTGCGCAGCTTGTAGCTGGCGGTCAGGTCTGCCGCCTGGGTCACCCGCACAAATACCGGGGCGGCATAACGCGGCAACCGCGCTTCGGTCAACGCAAACAGCGCCTGTGGATCGAACGCCCGGCCCTCCTGCATCAGCACTGCGGCCATTCCGGCCCGTCCTTCATGACCGGGGACCTGGACGCCATAGATGTTGATCAGCTCCAGTCCTGGCAGATCGCTCAACGCATTGGCCACTTCCAGGGTCGACACGTTCTCGCTCTTCCAGCGATAGGTATCGCCGATGCGATCGATGAAATAGCAGTAGCCGTCGGCATCCACACGCAGCAAGTCACCGGAACTCCAGTAGGCGTCGCCCTCGCGGAACACATTGCGGCGAATTTTGCTCTCGGTGGCTGCGGCCGAGGTGTAGCCCTCGAAGCGACCACCACCAATGTCTGGATGGTCAACGATAAAGCCCATGACCTCGCCAATTTCACCGACTTCGCAGAGCTGATAAAAACCGTTTTCGTTCCGTGGATGGCAGTCGTTTTCAACGTCGTAACGCACCAGGCGCACATTGGTCTTGTTCCAGTCCGGAACTCGCCCGCAGGAACCGAAATAGTTGTCGACGTTGATGATTGCGGCGTTGGCTTCGGTAGCCCCCCAGCCCTCGAACACCTGGATCGGGCCGAAGCGGTCGAGCCAGCGTTGCCAGGAATCGGCTGACAGCCCGGCGCCGAGCATGCAGCGCAAACTGTGGTCACGCTCGCCCTGCCGCACCGGTTGATTGAGCAGATAACGACAGATTTCGCCGATGTACTGGAAGATGCTGATCTTGTGACGCGCCACGTCGTTCCAGAATTCGCGCACACTGAACTTGCGCCGCACCACGATGGACGCACCGGCGGCCAGCGCAGTAGAGGTGACCGAAGTAGCGGCGGCGCCGTGGTACAGCGGCAGGCAGCAATAGAACACATCGTCGCGAGTGATCGGCAGGGTCACTTCCATTGCATCACCCGAAGACATCCAGCGCATGTGGCTGTAGCGCGCAGCCTTGGGCAGACCCGTGGTGCCCGAGGTAAAAATCAACAGGGTGGTGGTCTGAGCATCGATGTGCGCCCGGATATCCCGGGGGAACGGCGTGCGCGGAGCCTTTTCCAGGCGCGCAGCGAAATGTCCGTCGATGCCTTTGGGCAACGGCCCGGCCCAGGGATTTTCCGCATCGCGGATCAGCCAGCACGGCAGGCCCGGGAAGTCTTCGGTAGCCTGCACGCTGGCCAGGCATTCTTCACCAATGACCAGCGCCTTGGCGTCGGTGGTTTGCAGTGCATGCAGCAACGGGCGACCGCTGACTTGGGTGTTAATGAACGCCACCACCACCCCGAGTTTGACCAGACCGAACCAGGTGCAGAAGAACTCCGGGCGATTTTCCATGGCCAGGGCGCAGACATCGCCGGCACGCAGGCCGTTTGCGTAAAATGTGTGCGCCATTTGATTGGCCCGGGTATCGACCTCCCGGTAGCTCCAGGTCAACTCACCGTAGATCAGGAACGAGCGTTCGCCATGCTCTCGCGCCTGATGTTCCAGGCGATCAGCCATGGTGTAGAGGTCGCGCGGCTTGATCTTCGCGACGGCAACGGAGCGCCGGTCGAGCAGCGCCTGAGTCTGTTCGCGAGGTACCGGCTGAGATGGCAGCACATTCGGCAAGTCGTTAAGGTTCATGGCGCCACCTCCTGGGCACTGGTTTGATAGGTGGGATAGTCCGAGTAGCCAGTCGCACCCGGTGTATACAGGGTCTTGCGATCAAAGCGACTCAGCGCCAGGCCATGCCTGAGGCGTTCCACCAGATCAGGGTTGGCAATAAAGTGACGGCCAAACGACACGGCAGCCCCCTCGCCCGACGCGAGAGCGGCACTGGCCGAAGGGCCGTCGAAACCATCGTTGAGGATCAACGCATGCGGGCTGTGCCGGCGGGCCAGGGCAAAGGCATCGAGCCCCTCGAGCGGCGAGCGCATGATGTGCAGATAGGCCAGGGACAACGGCGCGACCGCCTCACATAAGGCTGCTGCGGTGGACGCCGGGTCGGTGTCGTCGATGTCGTTGTAGGGGTTACCAGGACACAGGCGAAAACCGACTCGACCGGCGCCGATTGCACTGGCCATTGCCTCGAGCGTTTCCTTGGCAAAACGTACCCGCCCGGTCACATCGCCACCGTAGGCATCGCTGCGCAGGTTGCTGCCTGAGGCCATGAACTGCATCGGCAGATAACCGCTGGTGCAGTGCAGCTCGACTCCGTCGAAACCGGCCTGGCGCGCGTTGAGTGCAGCCTGGCGATAGTCTTCGATAACGCCGCTGATGCCTTGCAGGGTCAGCGCTTGCGGCTCGTCGGTGTCGACCAGACCATGGCTGTCGCTGAACACTTGCGTGCGTGCCCGCAACGACGAAGGTGCGACCGTGGCCGCGCCCGACGGTTTGTTGTGCCGGCTGGCGGCGCGGCCAACATGCATCAACTGCAGGACGATGCGCCCGCCCTCCGCGTGTACCGCCTCGGTAACCCGCTGCCAGCCGGCCATTTGTTCGGCACTGTAAATTGCTGGCGTGCGGCAATAACCCAGGCCACTGGCGGAGGGTGCGGTGCCTTCGGCGACGATCAGCCCCGCACCGGCTCGCTGGCGGTAGTACTCGACCATATCGCTGCCGGGTATCGCATCGACGAGCGCACGGCTGCGGGTCATGGGCGCCATGACAATACGGTTGGCCAACTGCAGCTCGCCCAGGGCGATCGGCTCGAACAAGACGCTCATTGCAATTCCTCAGCTTCTTATTGTTTTCAGGCTGCCGTCGGTTTGCCGTTGCATGGGCAAGTGCCGGGGCCTGCGAATATGGGCTGAATGATTGACCTTGAGCGCGAGCGAAACATCGTCCGTCAAGACTAGGTCGGTTATCGTCCGTTCAGTCCGCCGACGACCCAAAATGGTCTGAACGGACGATGAGAAAAACCCATGGTGGCCTGAGCATCAGATAACCAGAACAAAACCGGGAGCACCCGCAGTGAATCAATCCAACCCCGTCACATGGCGAACGCACTACGCGCTGTTCATGCTCGCCACGATCTATGTCTTCAACTACATCGACCGTCAGTTGATGGCCATTCTGATCGAGCCGGTAAAGCTCGAATTCGGCATTTCCGATACGCAGATCGGCTTGCTGTCGGGGGTGACCTTCGCGGTGTTCTACACCGTGTTCGGCTTCCCGCTGGGGCGCCTGTCTGATCGCATCGGGCGCAAGCCGGTCATCGCGTTCAGTTGCATTGCCTGGAGCTTGATGACGATGCTTTGCGGCATGGCCGGCAATTTCCTGACCCTGGTGCTGGCGCGTATTGGCGTCGCCGTCGGCGAGGCAGGCGGCACGGCGCCGTCGGTGGCCATGGTCTCGGATCTGTACCCGGCGAACCGCCGCTCCACGGCCCTGTCGGTGCTGATGCTCGGTTCCAGCCTGGGCGCGATTGTCGGACTGGGCCTGGGTGGCTGGATCGCCCAGCACCACGGCTGGCGCTACGCCTTCGTGCTGGTCGGCGCACCCGGCATCTTGCTTGGCCTGATCTTGCTGCTGACGGTGCGCACCCCCAAACCGGTAGTCCCGGTGAGCAGCGTCGCACTGCTGCAGGACGGCTGGCTGAAGACGCTCGTCGAGCTGTTTCGCATGCCCTCCTTCGTATTGCTGGTGCTGACCGGCGGCGCAGCGGCAGTTGCCGGGTACGCCATCGGCACCTGGAGCCCGAGCTTCCTGATCCGATCCCACAGCCTCAACATGCAGGAGGCCGGATTCCTGGTGGGCGTGGTGGGTGGCAGCGGCGCGACTATTGGCACCCTGTGTTGCGGCATGCTCACCGACCGCTTGGCGCGGCGTGATGTCGGCTGGCAAATTGGCGTCCCTCTGCTGGGCACGCTGATCAGCATCCCCTTTGCCCTCGCTTATTTCCTCTGGCCCCAAGGCACGGCATTCCATATCGGCAGCATTGCCGTGCCGCAAGCGTCGCTGTTCTACAGTGCGTTCGCATTCTTTGGCGTGTGGTGGGCAACGCCGTGCCTGAGCGCCATTACCCACCTGTTCCCGGCTACGCGCCTGGCGCAGGCGACCGCGATTTTCGTGATGTCCATGACCCTGCTCGGCGTTGGCGTCGGCCCATTGTTCGTGGGCATGCTCAGTGACTTTTTCGTACCCACACTGGGCACTGAATCCCTGCGTTATGCCCTCGCCTCATCCGTGTCGATGCTGGTGCTGGCCAGCGTATTCCTGACCCTGGCACTGCCCCGTTATCGCCAGCAGATGAAGCACCCGGCCCCACTTGCCACAACGGTCCACGCCGCCACCGCCTGATCTGCTTCATAGTTTGAGAAGCAAAAAAAGCCTCGCCGTGAACCGGCGAGGCTTTTGCTTTTGGTGAGTACTGAAAGCGCTTAACGCCCTATCGCACGTGCCGCATCGGCGGTGTACTGGTCGGGAGTGAACTTGCCTTCGTTGAGAATCGGGCCTTTCTTCGATTCGTTGGTCATGCCGTAGCCGGTGTACTGGCCGGAGTTCAGGTCCATGAAGAACTGTGAACCGGCCTGCCAGCCGCTCATGTCAGGGTGGTAGTAGTAATTGACCATGGCATGTTTCCACAGCTGCCCACGGGCATCGTAGTTGTCGGCCATGACCGCGTGCCAGGTGTCTTCGTCAATGAACATCACGCGCTTGCCATAGACATGGCGATAGCCTTCCTTCAAGTCGGCCTCCAGTACCCACACGCGGCGCAACTCATAACGCATGAAGTCCGGATTGGGATGGTTAGGCGTCAGCATGTCAGCGTACTTGACGGCCGCAGTGTTGGCCTTGAACGCGTTCGCCGGTGTGTAGATCTCGCGCTTGCCGATCAGTTTCCAGGTGTAGCGCTCCGGTGAGCCGTTGAACAAGCGATCTTCGTCAACGGTCATGGTGCCGTTGGTGCCAATCATTGGCTGATCGTAACCATAGCCAGGCAGTTGCCGCACGCGCCGGGTCGACGGGCTGTAGGACCAGGCCTGACGCGCATCCGTGCCGTAGTTGTAGGGTTCATGGGCAATGCTGAGAGTACCGTTGTCACGGGCCGGCTTCAGGGTCATGTTGTTGCTCATGGCCGAAAGCTTGTCTTCGGTCCGGGGGTCGTTGTTGGGTGAGTTGGCCATCGACAGGTTACGAGCGTAGGCACGTCCCCAGCCGATGCTGCCGTTAGGCAGGACCGAGGCCAGGTCGGACGTTTTTTCCTCGGTATAGGCTCGCGCCGGCAGTTGGTGATTCCACAACACTTCAGTACCGTTTTTGGGGATCGGGAACGGCACCTGGCCCATCCCGGTGAAACCTTCCCCGTCGTTGACCAGCTTGGCGTGCAGGGCGTTGTCCATCGCGCGGCGGCACACATAATCCGGGTAGCGGAAATCCCGATGTCCTGGGTAAATGTTCATCTTGTAGGTGGTCGGGTATTTCTTCAGCAGCGCTTTCTGACCTTCGGTCAGGTGCGACTCGTATTGGCTCATGTTGGCCGCAGTAATGACCAGAATCGGCTTCTCTGACGCGTAGGGGTCCACCGGCTGGTCGCCGGAAAACTTCACGTGATTCCAGCCCGGCACTTCTCCCAGATACTTGCCGGTGTACGGCGGAATAGTACCTGCGGCGTTACCTGCCTGCTCGGCGCCGACACAGGTCAGCTCCTTGCCCAGTTTGGCGGCTTCCTGGGGTGACACCTCAGCGTGCGCATAACCCATCAGCCCGCTATTGGCTGTGACTGCGACCGTGAGCATGAGACCAGTTCTTGTTATTTTCATGTGATGCCTCCTTCGCTGATAAGGCTTTATGGTTTGAAGCCATTGTTCGTGTTCTGCCGGCCCCGACATCGTCCGGAAAGACTACCCAGTCGCTATGCGCCCAACTTTCCCTGCAGTTGTGCCTTGAGCACCTTGCCGGTGGCATTGCGTGGCAGGGGTTCGAGTGAGCGATACACCCGTGCCGGCACTTTGTAGCCGGCCAGGCGCTCGGCGATGAACGCGCAAACTTGCACCTCCTGAGGCAGCGATGAAGCCTGGCCATGGACGGCCAGCCCCACCACTTCACCCAACAGTGGGTCGGCAATGGCGAATGCGGCCGCTTCCAGGACGCCTGGCATATCGAGGACACAGGTTTCGATTTCAGCGGCGGAGATCTTTTCGCCACCGCGGTTGATCAACTCTTTGATCCGCCCAGTGATGCTGAGGAACCCTTCGTCGTCGAGGTAGCCGATATCGCCGGTGTCGAGCCAGCTGTTGCGCAGGCTTTGCGCGGTGGCTTCGGGCAGATTCCAGTAGGTGCTCATCAGGGTCGGCGAGCGCAGCCAGATCAACCCGCGAGTGCCGACTGGCTGTGGCTGATCGGGGCTTTCGCCGATGCGAATATCAACAATCGGCAACGCCCAACCGCAGGTCGCGGGTTTGTACGCGAACTGATCGCCACCCTGCGCAGCGCCTATGCCGTTGCTTTCGGTCAAGCCGTAACCAACGCCGCCGATGGCCTCGGGTTTCAGCCTGAGCATGGTGTCGAGCACGCCGGCGGACGACGCTCCGCCGCCCAAACCCAGGCCGGACAGACTGGCGGTCTGCTCAGTGGCAAACCGCGGCGAGGCGAGCAATTGCTGCATCATTACCGGTGCGCCGTTGAACTGAGTGCAACGCTCGTCGCGAATCAGATCGACAGCCTGTTCAACGTCCCACTTGTACATCAGCATCAACCGCCGACCTGCGCGCAACGCCGACAGGAACTGCGCATGCAAGCCGCTGACATGGAACAGCGGAACAGCCGCCAGGGTGGTAGGCGCGAAGCCGCTGTTGATCACCGCAGCAATGCGTTCGGGTGAACTCATGGCGCAAAACGCGCTCTGGAATTCCAGGGCACACAGCGCCTGGCAGATGGCCCGGTGCGAGGACACTGCACCCTTGGCGCGACTGGTGGTGCCCGAGGTGTATAGGATCATTGCCGGCGAGTGCGGGTCGATTTCCATGGCAGGAAGCGGTGATGCCGGAGCGTTGATCACGTCTTCGTAAGGCAGGCAGTATTCGGGCAACGTTGCTTGCTGGCTGCCGACGACAATCGTCGCCTGCTGCTCACGGGCCAGGTCTTCGCGCAAGGTGTCGAGACGCGCTTCGTCACACAGCAGCAGGCACGCACCACTGTCCTGCAGCGCGTATTGCAACTCGTCGCGCAGCCCCCAGCTGTTGAGCGGCACACACACCGCACCGCAGCGCAGAATCGCCGCGAAGGCCACCAGCCACGCCGGCTGGTTGCGCATGGCGATCGCCACCCGCTCGCCGGGTTTCACGCCGAAACGGACGACCATCTGCTCGGCGAGCCGATCTACCTGCTCGTAATATTGGTTGAAGGTCAGGCGCTGCGTTTGCCAGACCAGGAATTCGCGCTCGCCATGGACACGCCCGGCGTCCAGCACCTGCAGCAGGTCGTGGGCAGCGTGACGAAAATAGCGTGGTTGGCCGTCATCAGGCGTCACCATTTCAAACGGCGCACCGGGGGCGATCAGATCGCGCCACGCGGTTTGCCAGCGTTCAATGCTCATGTTTGTTTTCTCCAGGACAACCGGTGTAGCGCCCTCTCTGTAGGAGCGAGCCTGCTCGCGATGGCGGCGTGTCAGTCAATATTGATGTCGACTGACACGCCGCCATCGCGAGCAGGCTCGCTCCCACAGGACAGCAGCAGTGCTTTTAAGCGTTGGCCCAATAGCGTTCGCAATGGAAATCCCGGTCACCCAGGCAGCTCTGGGCGACGCGCAC
This sequence comes from Pseudomonas sp. LB3P31, assembly GCF_054897945.1. NCBI lineage: Bacteria > Pseudomonadati > Pseudomonadota > Gammaproteobacteria > Pseudomonadales > Pseudomonadaceae > Pseudomonas > Pseudomonas sp. LB3P31. The sequence goes on along the minus strand of NZ_CM142710.1, from coordinate 5,378,527 downwards.
ACGCTTGAGGTACAGGCCCACATCCAGTTCATCAGTGACACCAATCCCGCCGTGCATCTGCACCGCTTCGTTGGCCACTTTGATGGCTGTGTCGCCGGCCTTCCATTTCGCCAGGCTGACCAGTCGAGCACGGGTGCTGGCATCCTGCTCAGCCTGATCAAGCGTCGCCAGCGCAGCCATCAGCGCACTGCGACTCAGCGCCAGGTCGATGTAAAGCTTTGCGGCACGATGCTGCAGGGCCTGGAAGGTGCCAATCTGCGTGTCGAACTGCACGCGGGTCTTGAGGTAATCCAGCGTGGTCTCGAACAGCTGCTCGGCCATCCCCAGCAGTTCCGCTGCCAGGCAGGTGCGGCCACGATCCAGCGCGGTTTCGAGTGCAGCCCAGCCATCGCCCAAGGTGCCGAGCAAGGCTTCGCCGCCCACTTGCACCTGATCCAGTTGCAGGCGTGCGCAATTGCGCGAATCAATCAGCGGCAAGGCACTCACCGTCAAACCCGGCGCATTGGCCGGCACCAGGAACAGGCTGATACCTTGCGTGTCACCCGGTTGCCCGCAGGTGCGTGCGGCCACCACATAGGCATCGGCCCCGAGACCATCGACCACCCAGAATTTGTCACCTTGCAGGCGATAACCGTCAGCGCTGGCCACCGCTTCAAGCGCGACGCGACTCGGGGCGTGACGGGCACGCTCGTCCACCGCCAGCGCCAGGCGCCGTTCGCCAGTGATGATTGCTTGCAACCAGTGCGCCTGCTGTGCCGGGTTTCCCGCCAGGTGCACCAGCGAACCGGCGAGCACTACGCTGGACAACAACGGAGTAGCCGACAGGTTACGCCCCATGGACTCGAAGATCGGACCGAGGCCCTGGCAACCGAAATCCAGGCCGCCGAAGTCTTCGGGAAACGGGATCGCGCTCCAACCCAGCTCAACGGCGTCACGCCACACTTGCGGATCGAAGCCGGGGGCCGCAGGCTCATCACGCAGTCGCCGCTGGGCGCTGACCGGGCTGCGGGCAGCCAGGAAGTCCCGGGCGCTGTCGGCCAGCAAACGCTGTTCATCGCTATAACGCAGGCTCATGGGTTGACTCCTTTTTTTGCGTCGGGCAAGCCCAGCACGCGCTTGGCGATGACGTTCAACTGGACTTCCGAGGACCCTCCGGAAATGGTCAGCGCATAGCTGTTCAACCAGGAACGGGACACCGTCAGCTGCTGTTCGCTGAACACTTCGTTGTCCCAACCGAGGGCATGCCCGGCCATGGCATCGAGCAGCACTTCGAATTTGTCGCGCTCCTGTTCGGTATGCACATACTTCATGATCGACATCAGGCCACTGATGTCATCACCGGCCCGTGCCTCCTCGCCCATGCGCTGCACGGTCAGGTTGTAGGCATGCTCGTTCATTGCGCATGCCGCCGCCCGTGCGTGCAATGCGTGTTCGCTCTGGCTCTGTGGCGCCGGTATGTACTCGCGCATCAGCCCAGGCAGATCGACATGCGATGGCAGGCTGAATTCGCCAAATTTCGACATCGCCTTGCGTTCGTGCTGCAACAGGTACTTGGCCAGGTTCCAGCCACCGTTCAACGGCCCGATCAACTGGCTCTTGGGTACTTTCACACCGTCGAAGAACACCTGGCAGAACGCCGATTTGCCGCTGATCAGATCGATCGGCTGCGGCTTGACCCCAGGGCTGCGCATGTCCAGCACGATCAGACTGATGCCTTCATGTTTCGGCATGCTGAAATCAGTCCGAACCAAGGCATACATCCAGTCGGATTTGTCGCCGTAGGAGGTCCAGATCTTGCTGCCGTCCACCACGAAATGATCACCGGCATCGCGGGCGGCCATTTTCAGGCTGGCCAGGTCGGACCCCGCGTTCGGCTCGGAGAAGCCCTGGCACCAGCGCACTTCACCGCGTGCGATAGGCGGCAGCAGATCACGTTTCTGCTGCTCGCTGCCGTAGGCCAACAAGACCGGGCCGAGCATCCAGGCACCGAGGCTGATCTGCGGCGGCCGGCACTTGATGCGGCGCATTTCGCTTTCCAGCACAGCCACCTGTTGGTCATTCAGTCCGGCGCCGCCGTACTCCTCGGGCCACTCGGGGCAGAACCAGCGCTTGTCGCGCATGCGTTCAAACCACAGGCGTGCGTCCTCACAGGGAAACTGCGGGTTCTGGCTGCCCCACACCACATCGCCTTCGGCCATGCCAGTGCGCATCGACGGCGGGCAATTAGCTTCCAGCCAGGCACGGGTGTCCTGGCGGAATTGCTCGATAGTGCTCATGAAAGTCCCCTTCGACTCGCCCCGGATTCGGGGCGAGTGCGTTGTTGTTTTTGATGGACGAACGTCAGCGCTGGGTGCGCGGCATGCCAAGGCCAAACTGGGCGATCAGCTCGCGCTGGATTTCATTGGTGCCGCCGCCAAAGGTCAGGGTCGTGGACGAGCGCGTTTCGTATTCCAGGTCACCCTGCAACAGCGTCGCCGCCGAACCGCTGCGCATCGCGCCATTGGCACCGACGATCGCCGACAGCTTGCGCAGGATCTCGATGGCCGACTCGGAGCCGTAGACCTTGGTGGTCGAACTCAGCGCGACACTCATGCGGTCGAGCTCGAGGTCGGCGGCGATGCGCATGTTGATCAAGCGCATGGTCTCCAGGCGTGCGTAACACTCGGCCAGGGAGCTGCGCACCCAGGCTTTATCCATCGCTCGACGGCCCTGTTCATCCCGGGCCCGCGCCCACAGATAGACCCGGCGGAACAGCGCCACAACCTTGTCCGACCAAGTGCCCAGGCCGAGGCGCTCGTGGTTCAATTGCGAGGTGATCAGCTTCCAGCCACCGTGCAACTCACCCACCAGCATTTCCTGGGGCACACGCACGTTGTCGTAGTAAGTGGCCGCAGTTGGAGTGCCGACGGTGCGAATCAGGGTGTGAGAGAAGCCCGGCATCGTGGTATCGACGATCATCACGGAGATGCCCTTGTGCCGCGCCTGGGTTGGGTCGGTACGGGCTGCCAGCCAGATGAAGTCAGCAGATTCGGCACCTGAGGTCCACAGCTTGTTGCCGTTGACCACAAAGCCTTCAGCGTCCTGACGAGCACTGGTTTTCAGCACCGCCAGATCGCTGCCCGCACCCGGTTCGGAGTAGCCGATGGCGAACATGATCTCGCCTGCGGCGATGCCCGGCAGGAAGCGTTCTTTCTGCAACTCGCTGCCGTGCGTCATCAATGCCGGGCCGACGGTGCTGATGGTCACGAACGGCAGCGGCGCCCCGGCAATGTTGGCCTCTTCGAAGAAGATCAGCTGTTCGGTGGCGGCATAACCCTGACCGCCATGGGCCTTGGGCCAGCCGACCGCGAGCCAGCCGTCGCGACCCATCTGGCGGATGGTCTGGCGAAACAGCTCGCCGCCTTCCTTGCCGCGCAATTCGTCGCGCTTGTCTGGGGTCATCAAAGCCTGGAAGTAATCCCGCACCTTGAGGCGCAGGGCATGTTGTTCGGGGGTGAGGTCAACGAACATGGTCTGCTCCTTAGGCTGCGCCGAGTATCAGGCCGCTGGTGGGTACGCCGGTACCGGCGGTAACCAGTACATTCTCTACATCCGCCACCTGGTTGACCGCGGTACCGCGCACCTGGCGCACCGCTTCGGCGATGCCGTTCATGCCATGGATATAGGCTTCGCCCAGTTGTCCTCCATGGGTGTTGATCGGCAGTTTGCCGCCACGGGCGTGGTGTCCGGCGCGGATGAATTCCTTGGCTTCGCCGCGTTTGACGAAGCCGAATTCCTCCAGCTGCGGCAACACAAACGGGGTGAAGTGGTCATAGATCACGGCGGTCTGGAAGGACTCGGGGCCAAGGCCGGACTGGCGGTAGAGCTCGCGAGCAACCACGCCCATTTCCGGAAGCCCGGTAATATCCTCGCGATAAAACGAAGTCATGCTTTGCTGGCCATGGCTGATGCCCTGGGAGCCCGCCTTGATGGTCACCGGTTTTTGCCGCAAGTCACGCGCACGCTCGGCAGAGGTGATGACCAGCGCCACGGCGCCATCGGACTCCTGGCAGCAATCGAGCAGGTGCAACGGTTCGCAGATCCAGCGCGAGGCCTGGTGTTCTTCGAGGGTAATGGGCTTGCCGTGGAAAAACGCCTGGGGGTTGGTCGCGGCAAAATCCCGCGCTGCCACGGCAATCCGGCCGAAGTCTTCACTGGTGGCGCCATAGGTGTGCATATAGCGCTGGGCGAACATCCCGACCCAGGCTGCCGGCGTATGAAAACCATGGGGCATGTACCAGCCGTAGTTGACGTTATCGAAGGTCGGCGTCGAGGCGAAGCCGTAGGCGCCGGTGCCAAAGCGATACCACGAGCGCTCGTTCATCGCGCGATAGACCACGACCACCTTCGCCACCCCCGTCGCCACTGCCATGGCCGCGTGCATCACCGGCCCGCAGGCGGCGCCACCGCCATGGGGCACTTGCGAGAAAAACTTCACGTCCTTGCAACCGAGCAGGCGGGCAATTTCGTATTCCGGCACCTTGTCCACCGAGTAGGAACTGAAGCCGTCGACCTCACTTGGATCGATGCCGGCATCCTTGAGCGCGCTCAGGGTGGCCTCCAGGGCCAGGCGCAATTCGGTGCGTCCGGAGTTCTTGGAAAATTCGGTCGCGCCCAGACCAACGATTGCGGCACGCCCGGAAATCGATGAATCAGTCATCTGTGTATCTCCGGCTGTCAGGGCAGGACCAGCGTGACCGTACCGGTCACGTGGTTGCCCATGGAATTTTTGCCGCTCAAGGTGATTTCCACCGAGCGGGTGTCCGCATCAACACCGGTGACGCTGCCATTGAAGGTCATGCAATCGCCGGGATAATTCGGCGCACCGAGCTTGATTTTCAGCGCGGTGAACTGCGCAAGCGGCCCGGCCCATTGCTCGATGAAACGCTGAACCAACCCGTTGGTGGTGAGGATGTTCATGAACACATGGGGCGAGCCCAGGGTACGTGCAGCCTCTGCGTCGTGGTGCCCAGGAAAGTAATCACGGGTGGCAATCGCACCGCCGTTGATCAGGGTCACCGTGACCGGCACCGCCAGCTCCGGCAAAGCTTCGCCGGGGCGCACGTCGTCAAAGCGCTTGGTGTTCTTCGAGGTCATATTTCCATCCCAGCTTGTCGTTATCGTTGAGCCAGTCGCCCAGCCGTTCCAGGTTTGCCGCCGCACCACCCAAGGCCAGGCCGAGGCCACGGCTCCAGTAGAGAAAACGGTGGATCGGATACGTCAGGTCGACGCCGATGCCGCCATGCACGTGCTGCGCGAGATGGCCGATGCGGTGCCCTGCTTCACAGGCCAGCCAGGCAGTGGCCATCGCTTCGCAGGGCGCGAGCAAACCGGCATCGATGCGGTAGACCAGTTGCCACAGCGCTGTGCGCAAGGCTTCAACGGCGATATGGTTGTCGGCCATGCTCATCTGTACAGCCTGAAAACTGCCGATGCTGCGCTCGAACTGCTGGCGCTCGCTGACATACAACACCGTGCGGCGGATCTGCTCTTCGCTGACCCCCAACTGCAGGGCGGCCAGCGCCGCCACACTGCGCAGTTCCAGCCAGGCGACCGCCTCGGTCGGCAACAGTGCCGCAGCGTCCACGGTCAAACCTTCTATGCGCAGATCGGTGACTGCTTCGCCGTGGGTCAGCACCGCCGAGATCCGTTTAATCTCGGGCGCGGACAGGTCCAGCAGCAACAGACGCGGAACGCCCTCGGCCTGTACCAACACCAGTGCGGCCCGGGACTGATCCCCCAGCGACAACGCCGCAACCCGGCCGCTGATCGTCCAGCCTTCGGCCGTCGAGTGCGCCAGCAACTCAATGCCCAGCGCACTGTTCAAGCCATCGAGAGACAGGCTCAACAGCGCCTCGCCGGAGGCCGCTTTGGCGACCCAGCCTAAACTGTCGCTGGCATCGAAACGGGCCAGCGTCGCGGCGGCCAATTGATGACGCCACAACGGCACCTGAGCCAGGGCTTTGCCTTGGGCCTGCAACACCAGCATCAGATCGGTCATGCCGAGCCCGCTGCCGCCGTGCTCTTCGGGAATGGCCAAGGCATGCAGCCCGGTCTCGATGCACAGTGCCCAGAGGGGCGCCATCATCGGTTCACCGCTGGTGTCCCATTGGCGCATGTAGTCGTCATGGCAATGGTCGACAAACAGTCCGTCGGCCATTTGCGCAATGGCGCGCTGGTCTTCGCTGAATTCGAAATCCATAGTGGCTCCTATGCCTCTACCGGCCGGAACATCGGCAGGGTCAACTGATCATCGAAGGTCTGGAACTCGACCTGTAATGGCTGGCCGATGCGGATCTGGGCGCGCTCGATACCCACAAGGCCGGCGATCAGGCGCACGCCCTCAGCCAACTCGATCAGACCGATGGGGTTCGGGTAATCGAACGGCGGTACTTCGGGGTAATGCATCACCACGAACGAATACAACGAGGCGCGGCCGCTGGCCTGCACGGTGTCCCAATCGAAGCTGTGGCAGTCGATGCACACCGGCGCCGGTGGATGCCGCAAGGTCTGGCAGGCGGTGCAGCGCTGGATCAGCAATTGCCCCTTGGCGCAGCCCTCCCAGAAGAACCGCGTGTCATCACTGATACCCGGCAGCGGACGCTTGGCTTTGACCGCTGCGGTTTCCACCTTGGTGGGCGCCTGGGCATTGGCCGCACGGAACTTGAACACCCGAAACAGCAACTCGCCCACGGGTTCGTCGCCAGTGGCTTTTTCGACGAAATGGCTCATGACCAGCGTGACGAAGAAACCGGTGCCCAGAGCGGTGGTTTTCTCATCGCTGACCGCGTCCAGACGCGTCGTGTAGTAAAGCTTTTCCCCGACGCGCAGCGGCCGGTTGAACGTCAGCTCGGAGTTCACGGCCACCGTGGACAGGTAGCCGTGCGCTTCCATGATCTTGAGCACTTCATACGGGTTTTCGTCAGTTGAGCCCGGCGGATAGTTGTTGGCGTGCAAACCTTCCATGGTCCATACCTGCAACATTGCTGGCGGCGCGATCAGCCCTTCATGCGCGGTGCCCAGGGCAAAATCGCGATCGGTGTAGACCGGGTTGTCCACGCCCATGACTTCGCACCATTGGCGAATCATCGGCGCGTTGACCTCATCCCAGGCGTACACGCGGCCGTATTGGCGCCCCACCAGGGCGCGCGCATCGGATAGCAGTTGTGGATCAGCCAAAGTCGTCTCCTTCACATTGAAGGCGGCCACCGAAACCGGTCGCCGCAATAGGTCGATCAGGTGGGCAGAAGCGCGGCACCGAGGAATGCCGGGCGTTCACCACCGCCATGCAACAGCAGGTTGCAGCCACTGGCGTAGCTGGCCAGCGGTGATGCGATGAAGAGGCAGGCATTGGCGATGTCCTCGGCCACTGCCATGCGTGCAGCCGGAATACCCGCCGCGACGGCGGCTATGCCGGCCTCTGTGCCGTAGTGCAGGTGCGCCTGTTCGGTCAGCACCAATCCCGGGCTGACCGTGACCACCCGCACCTTCGGCCCCCACTCCACCGCCAACGATTGCACCAACGCCAACACCCCAGCCTTGGCCGCGCCATACGCGGCGGTGCCCGGCGAGGAACGCAGCGCACTGATGCTGCCGATAAAGACGATGCAGCCGCCCTGCCCCTGGGCCTGCATCAGCCGGTTGGCGTGCTGGGCGACGTTGAGCGGCGCGATCAGATTCAGACCGATGATGCTTTCGTGAAATCGCGGAGAGGCCGTGGCCGCCTCGGCGGCAGGGCTGCCGCCGGCATTGTTGACCACCACATCGAGACGGCCGAAGTCGCGCTCGATAGCGGTGAACAGGCGTTGCAGGGAATCGTGGTCACGCACGTCGGCAGCGATGAAAGTCGCGCGCTTGCCACCGAGTGTCGGCACCTGTTCCGGTTCACGCCGGGCACAAACGATCACCCGTGCATTCGCAGCCAGGAACCCCAATGCGATACCCGCGCCGATGCCTTTGGTGCCACCGGTGATCAGCACCACCTTGCCGCTGTAATCAAGACCCGAATGCAGCTCCATCATGTGCTCCTTTTCTACTGACAAGGATCACTCTAGGGACGAACTGCGGGCCAAACTACGTCTGAACGGACGATGAAAATTCATCCCCGTGAGCAGGACACTGCCATTGTTCTTTTGTAGGAGCCCACCTTGTCGTGTCTTCGAGGCTGCCCATGTCCGACTCATCCGCTGCACCGGTTCTGCTCGAACGTCCACTGCCTGGGGTGGCGCTGCTGCGACTCAATCGCCCGCAGGCGACCAACGCCTTGAGCCTGGAGTTGCAGGCGCTGCTGTCGCGTTATTTCAGTGAACTGGCGATTGATCCCGATGTGCGTTGCATCGTGCTGACCGGTGGCGACAAGGTGTTCGCAGCCGGCGGCGACATCAACAGCATGGCCGGGGTCGGCGCCATCGATATCTACAAGCGACACACCGAACGTGTCTGGGGGCCGATCCAGCATTGCCCCAAACCACTGATTGCAGCGGTCTGCGGTTACGCCTACGGCGGCGGGTGCGAATTGGCGATGCACGCCGACCTGATCGTCGCCGGGCGCAGTGCGCGCTTCTGCCAGCCGGAAATCCGCATCGGCATCATGCCCGGCATCGGCGGCACCCAGCGACTTGTACGCGCGGTGGGCAAGGTCAAGGCCATGCGCATGGCGCTGACCGGACAGCCCATCAGTGCCGAGGAAGCCTGGGTGGCGGGGTTGGTCAGTGATCTGGTGGACGATGACCAGGTACAGGCCCATGCGCTGGAACTGGCGCGGGTCATCGCTGCAATGCCGGCGCTGGCTGCAGAGCAGATCAAGGAAGTGATTCTGGCCGGGATGGATGCACCGCTCGAAGCTGGCCTGGCGCTGGAACGCAAGGCCAATGCGCTATTGTTCGCCTCGCGGGATCAGAAAGAAGGGATGCAGGCGTTTATCGACAAACGCCCGGCACAATTCGAAGGGCATTGATTAGTCGTCACCAGACTGTCGGAGCGCGCTAGCTCGACCGGCGCGCCGGCCGGAAAACACGCAGTCAGCCAGGGACAGACCGCTGATGTACAAGTGCGAAGGAATCCCCAGTGCAGCGCGTCCGGCCGCGTATAAACCAGCGATGGCCTGGCCTTGCTCGTCCAGTACGGCGCCGCTGCGCTCATCCACCCGCAGCCCGCCGAGGGTCAACGCGCCCAGCGGAAACACCGGGTTGGTCACCGAAATATCGCAGGCATAAAAGGGCCCCTGATTGAGCACCTGGCGCCCGCCTTCGGATTTTCCAAACGGCTCCGGCGCCTCGCCACGGGCGGCGGCGTTGGCCGCCAGCACCGACTCACGCAGCACCGCCGCATCCATTGAAGTGGCGCTGGCCAACTCGCTCAGGCTCTTGCCCTTGCACACTTTGAACAGCATCAGCGCCAAGGCTGGGAAACTCTGGAACCACCAATAGCCACCGAACAGCGCCTCTCGGATGGCTTTTTTGCGCAAGGGCGCATCCAGCACCAGCCAGGCTTTGCCGCCCTGCTCTTCCATCAATGGCTGACCCAACGTGGCGCCATACACTTCCTCATTGCAGAAGCGCCGACCTTCGCGGTTGACCACAATACCTTTTTGCCAACTGTAGGGCGGGTTGAGGAAGCGCCATGCCGATACCCGTTCCAGCCCGTGCCCCTGGCCGCCGACGCTGGTACCCAGGCGCAAACCGCTGCCATCGCAGCCGGTGGCGCCGACCTTGAAGTTGCGCCGAAACTTCGGCGCATGCTGCTCAAGCAGCTGGCGATTGAAGATAAAGCCGCCGGTGCTCAGGATCACTGCGTTGCGCGCCTGCACCCGCCGTGGACGGGCAAAATCGCGTTCGAGCTGGCAGACCTTTACCCGCAGTTTGTTGCAATAGCCTGGCGCGAAGTTCTGCAATCGTTCGGCCCGGGCCGCCAGTCGTGCATGCAGCTGCGCTTCTTTGCTGCCTTCGGGCAGACACCAGAACTCGACACCGAGCACACGCCCCTGCTTATTGGTCACCAGCCGTCGCGCCGCCGCGTGCAGCAGAGGACGAGCCCCGGCTTTCAGGCACGCGGCCTTCAGATGGGAATACAGCACTGCTCCGCCCTGGCCTTTGCCGACGGTGCGATGACCGCGTGGTGCGGGAGGCAAGGGACCACCATGATCGGGCACCAACTCATTGCCCGAGTAGTACAGGAAATAGCCGTCTTGCGGGTATGACGTCTTGCCTCCCGGCGGCATCTGGTGTGCGTAGGGGGCGCCGTGGCTTTCCAGCCATTCAAGATTGCTGACGCTATCGGCGCAGAACCGTCGCAGGGTATCGTCGCTGATTACGTTTTGCGTTTCGTGCCTGAGATAATCAAACATCGCTTCAGGACTGTCGTTGAAGCCAGCCGCCTGCTGATGACGGGTGCCGCCACCGGCGTACACGACCCCGCCGCTCTTGACGCTGGCGCCGCCACCGGTGAAACGGTCGGCGATCAGTACATCGGCGCCCTGGGCGCGAGCTTCCAGTGCGGCGCAGGCACCGGCCGCGCCCCAGCCAACGACCAGCACATCGCAGTGATCGTCCCAGTGCACGCTTTCGCCCTCGGCTACTTGCAAGGGCGGCAACACATCGGTGCTGGGGAGGTCATCGAACATGGACATCGGCACTCCTAGGACTTGCGGGCTAAGTGGTTGGCAGCGACATAAGCGAAGGTCATCGCCGGGCCCAGCGTGCCGCCGGCGCCCGGATAGCTGGTGCCCATCACCGACGCCGAACAGTTGCCGATGGCGTACAACCCGGCGATGGCCGTGCCGTCTTCGCGGACCACCTGAGCATGCTCATTGGTCAGCAAACCGCCCTTGGTGCCAATGTCCCCGGCATCCAGGCGCATGGCGTAGTACGGCCCCTTGCGTAGCGGCGCCAGGCATGGATTGGGTTTGATGTTGCTGTCGCCGTAGTAACGGTCAAACACGTTGCCGCCCCTCGCGAAGTCGAGGTCCACGCCTGAATCCGCGTAGCCGTTGACCTTGTTTACGGTGGCTTCCAGACCCGCACTGTCAACGCCGATCTGTCGGGCCAGGCCCGCCAGGGTGTCGGCCTTCCAGTACAGGTTGTTCAGCCACTCCTTGCGCAGGCGGCTGTCGGGCATGATCTGGCCGGGCATCAACGGCCCCATGGCATAGTTGAACCGGAAATGGCCATCGAAGATCACCCAGGCCGGCACCGACTTTCCGCCGGTCATCCCGTTATCCCGATGCATCGCATCGACGAACTCCAGGTACGGTGCCGCTTCGTTGACAAAGCGTTGACCGAGGCCGTTGACCACGATCGCACCAGGGAACGCGCGCTCGGCAAAAATCCCCCGAGGTTTGTCTTCCCCGGGTACGGCAATGGTCGGCGCCCACCAGGCCCAATCCAGCAGCGCCGTAGCCGCCCCTTGCTGCATGCCGGCGATGAGCGCCGCGCCGGTGTTGTTGCCCGGCGGCGTCGCGCTCCAGGCCTTGCGGCTTGGCTTGGGCAGATACTGATCGCGCAACTCCTGGTTTTGTTCGAAACCGCCGGAGGCGAGAATCACGCCGTGGCGCGCATGCAATTGCCGTTCGCTGCCGTCACGCTGCACGGTGATGCCGGTCACCCGCCCGTTGTCGGTGATCAGCGCGGAAAAATCGGTGTTGAGCCACAGCGGTACGTTGCGGTCCATCAGCGAGCGGCGCAACGAAGCCACCAGCGAACTGCCCAGGGAGGCGCGACGATCGATTTTGGTCTTGCTCTTGCGCCGCCAACTGAAGTCCAGCTTGTAACGCAGCATCAATTTCATGATCAGCAGGCGCCAGCCGAAACTGCGCGCCATGACCTTGTGCGCGTCTCGCGCAGTCCAGGCAATGCATCCCATCAACAGGGTGGAAGGCGACGGTTTGCGTAAATTCACCAGTTCGTCGCCCAACAGGCTGGTGTCGAACAGTTCCGGGTCCAGCGTTCGCCCGCCAGCAAGCGAGCCCGGCAGGTGCGGATAGTAATCAGGGTATTTGGCTGCAACCGCATAGCGCACCCGACTGATGCGAGTGAGCGCTTCGATCATCTTCGGCGCATTGTCCAGGTAGGCACGCAGACGCACCTCATCCACATGTTCGCCTGCTGCGGCTTTCAGGTAGGTCAGCGCCGAGGCATAGCTGTCGTTGCCGCTCATGCGGGAAAAGTAGTGGTTATTGGGTATCCAGATGCCACCCCCGGAGATCGCCGAGGTGCCGCCGTACTGATTGCTTTTTTCCACTATCAGTACGCTTAAACCCTGGTCGGCGAGGAACACCGCCGAAGTCATCGCACCTGCGCCCGAGCCGACGACGATTACGTCGTAGTGGGTTTGAGACTGAACTTGAGCCGTCATTGTTGTTATGCCATTAGCTGAGGTCAGAAAAAAACCGCTGTCGACGCAGCGGGGTTTGGATCAAACAGTGGCGCGGTTGCCGGCCCATGGGTGGGCCTGCTCCAACTGGCTGGCCAGGCGCAGCAAAACGTCCTCCCCGCCCAGGCGCGCGGTGAACATCATGCCCACCGGCAAGCCGGTGTCGCTCTGGCCCAGAGGCAGGGAAATGGCTGGCTGGCCGCTGACGTTGGCCACCACAGTGAAACCGGCGCTGCCCATGGCGTGGTAGGCGTAACTGTCCCAGGGTTGGTCAAGGGACAGCAGGCCGAGTTTGGGAGTCAGGCTGCCGGTGACGGGTGACAGGATCACGTCAAACCGCTCGAAGTGCTGTTCCATGGTGGCGCTGACACTTTCAAACGCTTGCCGCGCGCGGAACAGGTCTTCACCGCTGGTGCCTTTGGAGCGATTGAGGTTGACCAGGGTGACCTTCTCCAGATCCTCGGCAGTCACCGCCCGCCCAAGTACCTGTTCACGATCGTGAATTTGCACCCGTAATGCCGTACCAAGCGCCGTGCCATGGGCGCCGAACAACTGGCGCGGATCGACGTCCAGGTTCAGTTCCTCAAGCTCATGCCCAAGGGCGAGCAGTTGCCTGATGGTCTGTTCGAGAGTGGCGGCAATTGCCGGCTCCAGTGGCGCACCGGTCAGTGATTGACGCACCACGGCCACGCGCAGCTTGCCCGGATCGCGCTGAAGTTCTTCCACATAGGGCCTAATCAGCGGCGGGCACCAATAAGCACTGCCCGCCTCATGTCCTTGGCCCGCATCGAGAAACAGCGCGGTATCGCGTACGGTGCGCGACACTACATTGGCCACGCTGGCACCAAATGCGCTTTCAAAATGCAGCGGTCCGCTGGGGGTGCGATAACGGCTGGGCTTGAGCCCGACCACGCCGCAGTACGAAGCCGGAATCCGGATCGAACCGCCACCATCGGTGGCATGCGCCACGGGCACAATCCCCGCCGCCACTGCAGCAGCCGAGCCACCGGAAGAGCCGCCGGCACTCATGGCCAGGTTCCAGGGGTTGTGCGTCTGGCCCCAGGCCAGGGATTCGGTGGTAGTGGTCAAGCCGAACTCAGGGGACGCGGTCTTGCCGAACGGCACCGCCCCCGCCTGTTGGTAGCGGGCGATCAGGGTACTGGTGCGGGCAGAGGGTGGTGAGTCCTTGAACAATCGGCTGCCGTTACTGGTGATCGTACCCTGCAGCGAAGTGTTCAGGTCCTTGAACAGCAACGGCACACCCGCGAGGGGGCCCTGGTTGTGGGTGCCGGCAGCGCGGCGCTGCGCCAGCAAAGTGCGTGCGTAGGCCTCATGCAGCATGTTCACGGCGTTGACCTTGGCATTGACCTCGTTGCAACGGTACAGCGCCGCCGCCAACAGATCTTCGGCACGCAACTCGCCACTGCGGACGGCCTGGCTCATGGCCCAGGCATCCATTGACTGGTAGTCGCTGGCCGCAAGCTCCTGCGCGCGGGTATCGGCAAAACGCCCCAGAAGCCCGACGCCGATCGCGACGGCACCCGCCTTGAGCACACTGCGGCGCGGCCAGTCGGTGGTGGAATTGAGTGGTGCGGACTCGTGGTTATCCATGGTAATGCTCGCGTCCTGGTTAATTATTATTTTTGCGATATGCACTGTTGCTGCACAAACCCCCGCGCTGGCATCAGTCGCGGGTGACACCGGCCAGCATGGCTGCCAGGTAGTGTTCGCCGTATGGCGGCAACAGCCCCCACTCGCGGCGCGGGTCATGGGCCGACGCCTTGAACACCGTGCGCATGTGACTGAATTCGAGAAAGCCTTCGCGGCCATGGTAATGACCCATGCCCGAGGCCCCGACGCCTCCGAATGGCGCGTCATGCAGGGCGGCGTGCATCATCACGTCGTTGATGGTGACCCCGCCGGACACGGTGTTTTCCAGCACGTGACGTTGTTCCTGTGCATCCTCACCGAAGTAGTACAAAGCCAGGGGACGTGGTCGTGCGTTGATCTCAGCGATGACCTGATCAAGGTCGTCATAGCCGAGCACAACCATGGCCGGGCCAAAGATTTCCTCTTGCATGATCAGGCTGTCCGGGACGGGATCAACCACCACCCGCAACGGGCGCCGACGGTCGTGTATATCCACCGGCAACGGTTCTGGCAGGCACTCGATGCGTGCACCGCGTGTCTCGGCGTCCCGCACCAGGCTCTCGACCCGATCCAGATGGCGCTGATTGACGACCGCGACCACGTCCGGATTGCCGGCCACCGTGGGGTTTAGGTCGCGGTAAGCCCCGCGCAGGGCCTCGATCAACGATTCAAGCTGGGCTTTGGGCACGTACACCAGGTCCGGGTTGATGCAGATTTGCCCACCATTGGTGGACTTGCCTGCGGCGATGCTGAGTGCAACCTTATTCAGGTCGGCAGTGGGCGAAACGATGACCGGTGACTTGCCACCCAGTTCCAGAGTGACCGGTACCAGGTTTTTCGCGGCGTTGGCCATAATGTGCCGGCCAATCGCCGTGCCGCCGGTGAATACCAGGTGGTCGAACGCCTGGCTGCTGAACGCTTCGCCCAGCGCCTGCCCACCATTGACCACCGCCACCACCAGCGGATCAAAGTGCCGGGCACACAGTTGCGCCACCAGCTCAGCGGTGCGCGGCACCACTTCCGAAGGTTTGAGAATGGCCCGGTTACCGGCGGCAAGCGCCGAGGCCAGCGGGCTGAACAAGGTGTACAGCGGCGCGTTCCAGGTCCCCATGATGCCCACGGTGCCTTTGGGCTGATGCATCACCCAGGCCCGTGCGCCGAGCTGGTCATAGGGAGAAAACATTTCGCGGGGCTCGTCCTGCATCCACTCTTGCAGATGGTCACGGGCGTACTTGAGCGAAGCGAGGGAACCCAGCACATCATTCATCAAGGAAAAACCGGCAGGCCGTCCGCCAAAGTCCTCATCGATAGCCGTCGTCAGAGCCGCATGATTGTCGACCAACAGGTCGATGACTTGCTGCAGGCGCTGGCGCCGGGTTTCGGCGCTGACGCTGCCAGCCCTGGCAAAGGCGACTTTCTGTTGCGCCAGCAGGCTGGAAAGGACTTGGACAGAAGACGTATCTGAACTCATTGTTATCCCCTTGCAGGTTGGCTCGATGGCCGGTGAGCGCCCGATGCGCCTGGCGTCACCCTAGCGTTGGGGACTGCGGCCGCGCCTCGTCCAATCGGACGAGGTTGGTGCATTAGTGTTAGTCCGTTGAGACGATGTTCGGCGCCCGCCTTCGCTCAATACTGGCCATACGAAAATCCCCACTCCATGAGGCCAGTCATGGCAATGCAAAACACCAGCTTCGACCCCCAGGCATTTCGTGCCGCGCTCGGCACGTTCACGACCGGGGTCACGATCATCACCACCCAGACCGAAGACGGCTCGCCCGTAGGCATCACCGCGAACAGCTTCAATTCGGTGTCACTCAACCCGCCACTGGTGCTCTGGAGCCTGTCCAAACAAGCGCGTAGCCTGCCGGTTTTCAGCAGCGGCAAGCACTGGAATGTGCACGTGTTGTCCACCGAACAGGAGAATCTGTCGGGACGCTTCGCCACCCAGGGTGAAAACAAGTTCGCCGAAATCGAACTGGACCATGGCGTCAGCGAAGCACCGTTGCTGCAGGATTGCACGGCGCGTTTCCAGTGCCGTACGGCGTTCCAGTACGAGGGTGGCGACCATGTGATCTTTGTCGGCGAAGTCCTCGCTTTCGATCACAGCGACCGCGCTCCGCTGGCGTTCCAAAGCGGTCAATACGCCCTGGCCACGCGCAAACCACGCAGCGAACTGCGCCTGGCGACCACGCCGCCGCCACCGGAATGCAGCTACACCGAGGACTTGCTCGGCTACCTGTTGGGGCGCGCCCACTACCAGGCACTCAACGCGTTGCGGCAACTGTTGAACAGTCAGCAACTGGACGAACAAACGTTTTTTGTCCTGTCGATCCTGTGTATTCGCGACAACATGACGCTCAAGGAGATCAACACCTTCGTGACCTACACCGGTCGCGAAGTGACGCTGGCCAGCATGCGTTTCCTCGAACGCCAGCGTCTGGTGGCGTTCGAAGGTTCGGCTGAGTCGCTGCGGTTCGTCCTCACGGCTCAGGGTCGCGAGGTGTCGCTGCATCAACTGGCGCTGGCCAAGGCCGTTGAAGAAGACCTCTCGGCCAAGCTCGGTGCGGCAGATGCGCAAGCCCTGAAAGTCTTGCTCAAGCGGGCGATCGTCGTCAGCGATCCCGGTTTGCCGGATTTGTGGGCGCCGCGATGACAGCTCGCGCAGGCGTGCTGCCGCCAGCCACAGTCGGCTGGGGCAGCCACGGCTTGTTGGCCCTCTTGGCCCTGGTGTTTGCCGACAACTTCGTCGGCAGGCAAATACTCGCGGTCATGGTCGAGCCGATCAAATCCGAATTCGGCATCAGCGATACCGCCATCGGGCTGATCTCGGGCCTGGCGTTTGCGTCGGTCTACGCGATCGTCGGTTTACCAGCGGGCCGACTGGTCGATCGCATGCCGCGCACGCGCCTGCTGGCAATGTCTTGCCTGCTTTGGGCTGTGGCGACCATGGCATGCGGGCTGGCGGGCAGTTTCCTGGCGCTGGCCGTCGCACGGATGCTGGTGGCTGTCAGCGAATCACCGACGACATCAGCGTCGCTGTCGTTGATTGCCGATCTGTACCCGCCACAACGGCGCTCTTTCGCCATCAGCTGCTTCACCGCGGCACCGACGTTTTCCTCGATCATCGGGTTGAGCATTGGTGCCTGGGTGGTTCAGCATTATGGCTGGCGCAGCGGATTCATTGCGTTGGCCCTGCCGGGCCTGGCGTTCAGCGCTATCCTGGGGTTTTGTGTGCGCGAGCCCAAACGTGGCCGTTGGGACCTTGCCCCACGTCCCCCTATGCAACCTGTGCTGCTTGGCATGGGCGCCGAAGCCCGCAAGCTGTGGGCCTTACCTGCATACCGCTGCCTGATTCTCGCCGGTGGCCTGACCACGCTGAGCGCCTACGCGATTGCCATGTGGAACACCAGTTTCCTGATGCGCTCTCACGGATTGTCGCTGCAATACGCCGGACTGCTGGTGGGCGTTGTCTGCGGTATCAGTGCCGGAATAGGCGGTCTGTTCAGCGGCTGGTTCAGCGATCGCCTCTGTCGTCGCCATCCACACTGGCAAGTGTCGATACCGATACTGGGCCACCTGCTGGGCCTCTGCGCGCTGGCACCTTATCTGCTGTGGTCCGATGCCCTGCTGATGCACCTCGGCGACGTGCCTATTCCCGTGGCCATGCTCTGGTGTGCCCTGTATGCCTTTTTCGCCGTGTGGTGGGTCGCACCCTCGTACAACCTCGCCACCCAGTTGGTACCGGCAGATCGACGGGGTACCGCCATGGCGTTGCAAACCATCATCAGCACGCTTTTAGGGGTTGGTGTCGGGCCGCTGTTGACCGGGTTGTTCAGCGACCTGTTACAACCGGTGTTTGGCCTGGAATCACTTCGGTATGCGCTGTTGCTGGTGAACCTGCCGGTGATCTGCTCGGTGTTCCTGCTGATGCGTACCGCGCACCACGCGCGCGCAATGGGCTATCGCCATGTGGAGTGATTTCCACACTCCGTTATTTCTCCAGTGACGAATTCATATGCCAGCCACGTTAGCCAATCCCGTACATAGCGCCCGCGACCGACTGCTGGACGCGGCACTTGAACTCTTCGCCACGCGTGGCTTCCAGGCAATAGGTTTGCGCGATCTGGCCAGCCATGTGGGGCTGCATGCCGGATCGCTTTACCATCACATCGAAAACAAACAGTGCCTGTTATTCGAATTGATGGAGTCCGCGTTATCCGATTTATTGTCCGATACTGTGAGCCGAATGAAAGGAGCACGAAGTCCTGGTAAACGCTTGCACCTGTTTATCCAAGCCTTCAGCGCTTTTAACCTGAATGAAAAATACCGCCTGGCACTTGTTACCCGCGAGTTTGCAAACCTTGATGAAGAACAGCAGCTGCGGATCACCCAGCTGCAAAACAAATACTCATCCTTGCTGAGCACCATCATCGCTGATCATGACCGCAGCGCCTGCGGGCCTGCTGCGGGCGCCTTCACCGCCAGCAGTGCAATCATTTTGATTTTATTTGGCCAGTCACATTGGTATGCCCCGCAAATAACCGAACCGCAGCTTGCAGAGACACTCATGAATATTGCTACCTGCATTATTTCAAATAACAAAAAGGCCCAGACAAACCTGACCTCACGACGAAACTGTTGAGATCAGTATTTTTCACGACGGTATTTACGGTAGAACCGATCTGCTTATTGCTGCAGAATCATGAACCTGTTCGCGGTTGTTGACTGTTTTCCCCATGCGCAAACTTCTGTACCTGACCTTATCCATGGCGTTGATTGCCGCCCTGACGACCTACGCAATGTGGGCCGCAGACCGTCCGGTGGGGCATTATCTCTCCGACCTGCGGATCGATCTTGCCGTTGACCAAGGCACTCCCGCTGATCGCGGCAACCTGCTGGGCATTCAGCCCGAGCTTTTTCCCACCGACTATCAAAGCCCGGCGCGCCTGCATCGTAAACTCGCGGCCTATCTGCAGAAGGCCCAGGAACAAGGGCTGCTCAACGATAAAACCATCGTGGTGTTGCCGGAACATGTCGGCACCTGGCTGATGGTGAGCGGTGAAAAGGACGAGCTGTACCAGGCCACCAGCCTGAACGAGGCGATGAACTGGCTGGCCGCGAGTAACCCCTTGAAGTTTGCCAAGGCTTGGATCAGCGCCAAAGGCGCCAATCGCCTGGACGACGCGCATCTGCGGATGAAGGCCAAGGGTATGGCCAAGGATTACCAGGCGCTGTTCGGCGGCCTGGCCAAAGAATTTCATGTGACCCTGGTGGCCGGCTCCATCGTATTACCTGAACCGAGCATCATCGACGGCAGGCTGAAAATCGGCAGCGGCGCGCTGTTCAACAGCAGCGTGGTGTTTGGACGCGACGGATTGCCAATCGGTCAGCCGCAACGGCAGATCCACCCGGTGTTTGATCAAAGTGATGTGATCGCCGCCAATGGCGAACATGCCATGAATGTCGTCGACACGCCGGCCGGACGCCTGGGCGTGTTGATCGGCAGCGACAGCTGGTACCCGGACAACTACCGCAAGCTTAACGAACAGGGCGCGCAGCTGGTTGCGGTGCCGGCCTATGTGATCGGCAGCGGTGCGTGGGACAAGCCATGGCGCGGCTACAAAGGGCTGGCGACGCCAAGCTCGGTCAGCCTCAAGGCCGGTGAGCTCAGCGAAGGCCAGGCATGGCAGCGCTTGACGCTCACCGCACAGCCTCCGAGCAGTCAGGCCATCGCCGGCATGAGCGTGTTCCTGCGCGGCCAGTTCTGGGACAAGGGCAGCGCCGGCCATAGCTTCCTCAGCAGCAACGGACAGCATTACGCGGACGGCGACGCCCGGGGCGCGCGCCTGCTGAACCTCTGGTTGTAGGCCATGAAACCGCTGCCGATGCGCCTTGGTGACCTCTCGGTGGGTTTTGTCCACAGCCTGGCCGATGCGGTGCGCAGTCATGACCTGGACCCGCAACCGTTGCTCGACCAATACGGCCTGGACGCGGCACGGTTGAGCGAGGCCGGTGCCCGGCTGTCGATCCCGCGCTACATGCGCCTTGGCCATAGTGCCATTCAGCTGACGGGAAATCCCGCACTGGGCCTGCGCATGGGCGAGCTTAGCCGTCTGAGCCAGGCCGGCCTGGCAGGTATCACGGCCGCCCAGGCGCCGACGGTGCGTGAGGCGGCCCGGTGCCTGATTCGCTTCGAAGCCCTGTACGGCTCCAACTACCGCGGGCAGTCGAGCTTTCACGAAGATGCCCACGGCGCATGGTTGCGGTTCTACTCCATCAGCCCCTACAACAGCTACAACCGCTTTGTGGTGGATTCGATCATCAGCGGCTGGTTGCACCAGTTATCCAGCCTGGGTCCTGCCCCATTGCGTGCCGAACGCATCGAAGTCGAGTTCGATACGCCGGATTACGCCGAGGCCTATGCACTGCTGGGTGACTGCCCGATCCAGTTTGGTAGCGAGCACAATCAGCTGCGCCTGAGTCTCGCCAGCCTCGGCCAGCGCAATCCGGAACACTGCCCCAGTACCTGGCGGCACCTGCTGCAGCTGTGTGAGCGGGAACTGGAACAATTGACCCGCACTCGCAGCCTGCGTGAACGCATCACTCAGCTGCTGGGGCCGTTGTTGAATGGTGGCCGGGAACCCGACCTGGAAGAAGTGGCGGCACGCCTGAAACTGCCGACCTGGACCCTGCGCCGCAAGCTAGCCGAGGAAGGCACGCAATTTCGCGCAATCCTCAACGACACTCGTCGCGATTTGGCCATGACCTACATTCGTGACACCGAACTGGCGTTCGGGGAAATCGCCTATCTACTGGGCTTTGCTTCAGCCGAAGCCTTTCAACGGGCATTCAAGCGCTGGAGCGGCCAGACCCCGGGTGAGTTTCGCCGAAGCCATCGCCAATCAGCCTGAGGCTTATAGCTCGGTAGCGTCTTCTGCAGGCTCCAGCGGGTCCAGTTCAAATGCCTGGTACTCGAGCAGTTCTTCTTGATACTCGTCCATTGTTGAATCCCTCACTGCTCGTTAAAAAATTGCCTGAATAGATGACCAGCGCCTTGAGCATAAAGTGCCCACGTGAAAGAAAAATGACGCAGGTACGCCGCTCAGCGGCTACTGAATAAAACGTAGCAGGCACCAAGGAATTTATCACAGGATTTTTTCAAGACAGGCCGCAGAACTGCGGCCTGGGTGACGCGGATCAAGTTTACCGGATGTTACTGGGGCATGGCCGGGATCGGTTCACTGGGCGGCGGCAGGTCCGATTGAGGCGGCGGCGTGACGGTTTCTGTAGTTGTCGGAGCAGGTTCGGACACTTCAACCGGAGTGATCGGGGCGGCTTCGGCGGGTGGCGCAACTGGCTCGGAAGCTGTCGGGGCGGTCTCAACCGGGGCTGGAGCAGGCTCGGCCGCAGGCGCAGGAGACGGGGTCGGGGTCGGGGTCGGGGTCGGAGCCAATGTAGCCGGGGCGGCTTTGGTTTCAGGCATGCCCAGATCGGTTTTCGGCTTTTCCTGGATATGCGCGGCTTTTTTCGCTTCCGGTGGCAGGAACAACTCGACCAGGGCAAAAAAGCGCTCGTAGAACTTGGCGGACGACACGGTTTCGCTGGCCACTTTGACCATCGAATCATCCGACGAACCGATCGGCATCGACACCGAGCCCAACACACCGACGCCCAGGCTGGCGGAGTTGTTGGTCTTTTTCAACGCATAACGGTCCTGCAAGGCGTTAGCGAACATGGTCGCGTGGTGCCCTTCGCTGCCGTCATCGGCACAGACCACACTGAAGCTGATCTCCATGTGGGTTTCGCCGGTTTGTTGGAAGCTCTTGTGACCACTCACCAGTTTCGGATCGCTGCTGGTAATGATATAGCCCTGGCTCAGCAGAGCCCGACGAGCGGCTTCGCAGCTTTGCGCATCTGTCACCGGGTAATTGCGGGAAAACGTTCCGGAGTCATCGAAGTTCTCATGCTCGTAGATGGCGGGTTTCTTCGACGAACAACCGGCAGCAGCGCCCAGCACCAACGCCAGCCCGACAACACGCATGGGAAATGATCTAAACATTGAACATCCTGAGGGAAACGGTTCGGGGCGTATTGTGCAACAGATCGATGCTTAGCGTCGCATCGATTGCGTCTTGTAACAATTACAGGCGCGCAGTGTTGCCTGGAGTGGCCCCATCGCGAGCAGGCTCACTCCTACAGAAATTGTGATGCTCACAGACCTGGGCACCATCACAGATCCCTGTTGGGGGCCGAGCTTGCTCGCGATTGCGGTCATCCAGCCAGCACATACATGCCTGACACACCGTCATCGCGGGCAAGCCCGGCTCCCACAGGTTTTGCGGCGAGCCCATTGTAGGAGTGAGCCTGCTCGCGATTGCGGTCTGGCAGTTAACATCGATGTCGCCTGGAAGGGCCCTATCGCGAGCAGGCTCACTCCTACAGAAATTGTGATGCTCACAGACCTGGGCACCACCACAGATCCCTGTGGGGGCCGAGCTTGCTCGCGATTGCGGTCATCCAGCCAGCAAATAAATGCCTGACACCACGTCATCGCGGGCAAGCCCGGCTCCCACAGGTTTGGCGGCGAGCCCATTGTAGGAGTGAGCCTGCTCGCGATTGCGGTCTGGCAGTTAACATCGATGTCGCCTGGAATGGCCCTATCGCGAGCAGGCTCACTCCTACAGAAATTGTGATGATCACATACTTGGGCACTACCACAGATTCCTGTGGGAGCCGAGCCTGCTCGCGATAGCGGTCATCCAGCCAGCACATACATGCCTGACACACCGTCATCGCGGGCAAGCCCGGCTCCCACACATAAAAAAACCCCAGCCATTGGGCTGGGGTTTTTTTTAGCATGAAGCCTGCTCAGCCATCAAAAACGCTTGATGTCTGCAGCGCTTTCCAGCTGCTTGCGATACGCCGCAAAGTCTTGCTGGCCAAGGCGCGAGGCGAGGAAGCGACGGTATTGAGCCTTCTCTTCTTCGGTCGGTGCCGCAGCTTCATTGACGCCGTTCAGGCGCACGATCACCAGGCTACCATCAGCCAGGGTCACGCTGCTGTAGGTCGGTTGGTCCTTGGCCGCCGGCTTCGGCATGCGGAACAACGCCTGCAGCACAGCCGGGTCTACCCCTTCCTGGACGCGGGTCGCGGCTTCGATGACTTTCCAGCCCTGACCGTCGATAGCCTTGTCCGCAGGCGCCTTGCCTTCGCGCAAGCTGGCGATCAGCTCGTCAGCCTTGGTCTTGGCGGCAGCACTGGCGTGCTCCTTGGCCAATTGCGAGCGAATGCTGGCATTGACGCTTTCCAGCGGCAGCTGCGCAGGCTTCAGGTGTTCCTTGGCGCGCAGCACGATGACGGTCTCGGCATCGAGCTCGATGGCGGTGCTGTTGGCACCTTCATCCAGCACTTCGGGGCTGAACGCTGCAGTGAGCACAGCGCGGTTGGCTGTTACGCCTTCGCCACCTTCACGGCCAAATGGCTTGGAGGTGTGCACGGTCAGTTTAAGGTCCTGCGCCGGCTGGGCCAGGTCAGAAGCCTCGAACGACGAATCTTCGAGCTGCTTGGTAGCCTCGACGAAACGCTGCTCAACCTGCTGGGTTTTCAGCTCACGGGTCAGCTTGTCTTTCAGGCTGGCAAGTGTCGGCACTTCAGGTGCTTCCACGCCCAACAGCTTGATCAGGTGGAAACCGTAGTCGGTGCGAACCGGTGCGGAAACCTGATCCTTGGCCAGTGCGTACAGAGCTGTCTCGAACGCCGGATCGTAGACACCCGGGCCTGCATAGCCAAGGTCACCACCATTGCTCGCCGAACCTGGATCCTGGGAGAACTCCTTGGCCAGTGCCTCGAACTTCTCGCCCTTGGCCAGACGCGCCTGGACTTCCTCGATCTTCGCCTTGGCTTGCGCCTCGGTGACCTTGTCATTCACTTCGATCAGAATGTGCGCAGCCCGACGTTGCTCGGACAGGTTGGCGATTTCTTTCTGATACGCCGCCTGCAGGTCCTCGTCCTTGACGCTGACCTGATCGAAGAAAGAGGACTTCTTCAATTCGATGTAATCGATGACCACCTGATCCGGCGTCATGAATTCCTTGGCGTGCTCGTCGTAGTAAGCCTTGACCTCTTCGTCAGTCAGCTTCACAGCCGCCGGATCGGCCTTGACATTCAAGATCGCGAAATCGCGGGTCTGTTTTTCCAGGCGAGCAAATGCGAGCACTTGGGCATCGGTGACAAAACCGCTACCCGCCAGGCCTGCACGCAATTGGCCGATCAGCATTTCCTGAGTCATCATCTGACGGAATTGCATCCGGCTGTAACCCAGTTGGCGGATCACTTGGTCAAAGCGCTCGGCGCTGAACTTGCCATCCACCTGGAATTCAGGCGTCTGCAGGATCACCTGATCCAGAGCAGCTTCGGAAAATGCGAACTTCGAGTCCTGCGCGCCTTGCAGCAGCAGCTTGCGGTCGATCAGGCCCTTGAGGGCCGATTCGCGGAGCATTTTCTCGTCGAGCAGCGAAGCGTCGAAATCCTTGCCCAGCTGTTGCATCAGCTGACGGCGTTGCATGTCGACCGCCTGGCTGAGCTCGTTCTGAGTGATTTCTTCACCGTTGACCTTGGCCGCGTCCTGGCTGTTACTCGTAGCCTGGAAAATGGCCTCGACACCGGTAAACGCCATCAGAACAACGATGATCCCGATGATGGTTTTGGCAATCCAGCCTTGTGAATTGTCCCTGATATTCTGCAGCATGCGTCCCCCAGAAACGGTTGAACTTCAAAATTAGGCAACCGTGGAGCGTGGGTAGAATCCGGATAGAAGAAAGGCGCATCCGAGGATGCGCCTTCTCGTAACTGGCGGAGCGGACCGAGGGGATCGAACGTGCGACCCTCGGCGTCTCGGACCGGCAACTCGCCGACTGGACTACCGCTCCGCTGCCAGGTCAGGCATGACCCCGACCCGGATAGGCAAAAACCTGAATCGAACTTAGTTGACAGCTTCTTTCAGCGCTTTACCGGCTTTGAAACCTGGTTTTTTGGCGGCTGCGATTTCCAGCGTCTTACCGGTCTGTGGGTTACGACCGATGCGAGCTGGACGATCAGTGACGGAGAAGGTCCCGAAACCAACCAGAACAACGGAGTCGCCGGCCTTGAGAGCGCCAGTGACGGATTCGATTACAGCGTCCAGCGCACGGCCAGCAGCAGCTTTCGGGATATCAGCGGATGCAGCGATAGCATCAATCAGTTCCGACTTGTTCACTCTAAGTCCCCTTATATCTATTTGAGTATGATTCTAAGTTTTTTGGTGAAAGCAAAAACGAGTGCTGAATGGCCTACAGACACTATAAGAGCCGCTTTATAACAAGGGCTCTAAAAAGCTGTCAAGGAAGCCCCCCAGGCAAATGCGTATTAATGCGTGCTAATTCTTTCCTTAGAGTCAGACTCGCGTTTTTCGTCCTTCGCGACAATCTCCGGAGCCACATCCGGCAAGGGCTCCGGCGCGTATTGCAGCGCAATTTGCAGGACTTCGTCAATCCATTTAACCGGTTTGATCTGCAGATCCGCTTTAATATTGTCAGGAATTTCCTTCAGGTCGCGTACGTTCTCTTCAGGAATGATCACGGTCTTGATTCCGCCGCGGTGTGCCGCGAGCAGTTTTTCCTTCAGACCGCCAATCGCCAGCACCTGGCCACGCAGGGTAATTTCACCGGTCATGGCGACATCCGCACGTACCGGAATGCCGGTCAGTGCCGACACCAGGGCCGTGCACATGCCTACACCAGCGCTAGGGCCGTCCTTCGGGGTCGCCCCTTCCGGCATGTGGATGTGCGTGTCGCGCTTCTCGTGGAAGTCCAGGGGAATCCCCAGGCTCTTCGCCCGGCTGCGCACGACCGTCAATGCCGCAGTGATCGACTCGACCATCACGTCACCCAGGGAACCCGTCTTGATCAACTGGCCCTTGCCGGGAACCACCGCCGCCTCGATGGTCAGCAACTCACCACCCACCTGGGTCCACGCCAGCCCGGTCACCTGACCGATCTGATCCTGGGATTCGGCCAGGCCGTAGCGGAATTTCCGCACGCCCAGGAAGTGTTCCAGCATGTCGGCAGTCACCTTCACCGAGAAGCGTTTTTCCAGCGCATGCTCTTTGACAGTCTTGCGGCAAACCTTGGCAATCTGGCGCTCAAGCCCCCGTACACCGGCTTCGCGGGTGTAGTAGCGGATGATGTCGCGGATCGCTTCGGCGTCGAATTCCAGCTCGCCTTTCTTCAGGCCGTTGGCAGTTATCTGCTTAGGCGAGAGGTACTTGACGGCGATGTTGATCTTCTCGTCTTCGGTGTAGCCCGGCAGACGGATCACTTCCATCCGGTCCAGCAGCGCCGGCGGAATGTTCATCGAGTTGGAGGTGCAAAGGAACATCACATCGGACAGGTCGTAGTCGACTTCCAGATAGTGATCGTTGAAGTTGTGGTTCTGCTCGGGGTCGAGCACTTCCAGCAACGCCGACGCCGGGTCGCCACGCATGTCGCTGCCCATCTTGTCGATTTCATCGAGCAGGAACAGCGGGTTGCGAACGCCAACCTTTGTCATCTTTTGAATCAATCTTCCTGGCATCGAACCGATGTAAGTACGGCGATGACCACGGATTTCCGCTTCATCACGCACACCACCGAGGGCCATGCGCACGAATTTACGGTTGGTCGCATGGGCAATCGACTCTGCCAGGGA
Source organism: Pseudomonas sp. LB3P31 (assembly GCF_054897945.1). Taxonomy (NCBI): domain Bacteria; kingdom Pseudomonadati; phylum Pseudomonadota; class Gammaproteobacteria; order Pseudomonadales; family Pseudomonadaceae; genus Pseudomonas; species Pseudomonas sp. LB3P31. Next base: position 5,351,746 of record NZ_CM142710.1, on the reverse strand, counting down.
AGTTTTACCCACCCCAGGAGGTCCAACCAGGCACAACACCGGACCGCGAATTTTCTTCACGCGCTTCTGCACGGCGAGGTATTCGAGGATCCGCTCTTTGACTTCTTCCAGACCATAGTGGTCGGCATCAAGAATGTCTTCGGCGCGAGCCAGGTCCAGGCGTACTTTGCTCTGGGCCTTCCACGGCACTTGCACCAGCCAGTCGATGTACGAGCGCACGACGGTGGCTTCGGCAGACATCGGCGACATCTGCTTGAGCTTGTTCAGTTCGCCCTGGGCCTTGGCCAGCGCATCTTTGGGCAGGCCGGCGGCATCGATACGCTTTTTCAGCTCTTCGATTTCGTTGTGGCCTTCGTCGCTGTCGCCGAGTTCCTTCTGAATGGCCTTCATCTGCTCATTCAGGTAGTACTCGCGCTGACTGCGCTCCATTTGTTTCTTGACGCGACCACGAATGCGTTTCTCGACCTGCAGCAGGTCGATCTCGGCATCCAGCAGGGCGAGCACGTGCTCGACCCGGGCCGACAGATCGATGATCTCGAGAATTTCCTGCTTCTGCTCGATCTTCAGGGCCATGTGTGCGGCCATGGTGTCGACCAGGCGGCCTGGTTCGTCGATGCTGTTGAGCGACGACAGGACCTCAGCCGGGACTTTCTTGCCCAACTGCACATATTGTTCGAACTGGGCCAGCAGGCTGCGAACGAAAACTTCCGATTCGCGCTCCGGGGCGTCGACTTCGTCGATCAGGGAAACTTCTGCACGGCAGTGGCCGTCCACTTCGCTGAAGCGTTCGACAGCACCGCGCTGCTCGCCTTCGACCAGAACCTTGACCGTGCCATCAGGCAGCTTCAGCAGCTGCAGGACGGTCGCGATAGTACCTACGCGATAAAGTGCATCTTCACCGGGATCGTCGTCAGCAGGGTTTCTCTGGGCCAGCAGAAGGATCTGCTTGTCGCCCGTCATCGCTGCCTCGAGGGCTTCGATGGATTTCTCGCGCCCCACGAACAGCGGGATAACCATGTGCGGATAAACCACAACATCACGCAATGGCAGGAGAGGCAATTCGATGGTGGTCTTCATGATTTCGCCTCTACGGCGGCCATAAGGCCGTAAACAGATGGAAGTAAGCTTGAAACCAAGATGGGGGCTGCTTTGGAAAAAAACAAGCGGATAAAAAGAACTCTTGGAGAACACAGGCTTGGACGGCTTCAGAGCAGAGTCGTCCGTCAGATCGCTTTCGCAGGCAAGCCAGCTCCCACAAAAGCAAAGGGGCCCGAAGGCCCCTTCTTTATTCCAGCTGCGTGACGCTTAAGCGTCTGGCGCGGCCTTGGCAGCCGGCTCACTGTTTTCGTAGATATACAGTGGCTTGGACTTGCCTTCTATCACGCTTTCATCGATCACCACTTTGCTCACCTCTGACTGCGAGGGGATTTCATACATGGTGTCGAGCAGTACACCTTCGAGAATCGAGCGCAGTCCACGGGCACCGGTCTTGCGTTCCAGGGCACGTTTGGCGACCGATTTCAGCGCGTCAGCCCGGAATTCCAGGTCAACACCTTCCATCTCGAACAGCTTGGCATACTGTTTGGTCAGAGCATTTTTCGGCTCGGTGAGAATCTGCATCAGCGCAGCCTCATCAAGCTCGTCCAGCGTGGCAAGTACCGGCAGACGACCGACGAATTCAGGGATCAGACCGAACTTGACCAAATCGTCAGGTTCGACTTCACGCAGGGACTCGCCCACCTTCTTGCCTTCTTCCTTGCTGCGCACTTCGGCGTTGAAGCCGATGCCACCTTTGGTGGAACGGTTCTGGATGACTTTTTCCAGACCGGAGAACGCACCGCCACAGATGAACAGGATGTTACGGGTGTCGACCTGCAGGAATTCCTGCTGCGGATGCTTGCGACCACCTTGAGGTGGAACGGAAGCGACCGTGCCTTCGATCAACTTGAGCAGTGCCTGCTGCACGCCTTCACCGGAAACGTCCCGGGTGATCGACGGGTTGTCGGACTTGCGCGAGATCTTGTCGATCTCATCGATGTAGACAATGCCCATCTGGGCCTTTTCCACGTCGTAATCGCACTTCTGCAACAACTTCTGAATGATGTTCTCGACATCTTCACCTACGTAACCCGCCTCGGTGAGGGTGGTGGCGTCGGCGATGGTGAATGGAACGTTCAGCAAACGGGCAAGTGTTTCGGCAAGCAGGGTCTTACCCGAGCCTGTCGGGCCGATCAGCAAGATGTTGCTCTTGCCGAGTTCGACGTCGTCATTCTTCTTGTCGCGCTGGTTCAGCCGCTTGTAGTGGTTGTACACCGCTACGGCCAGAACCTTCTTCGCACGCTCTTGACCAATCACATACTGATCAAGGATGCCGCTGATTTCTTTAGGCGATGGCAATTTATGCGCGCTGCTTTCGGCCTGGGCTTCCTGCACCTCCTCACGGATGATGTCGTTGCACAGGTCGACGCACTCGTCGCAAATAAAGACCGAGGGACCGGCAATCAATTTGCGCACTTCATGCTGGCTTTTGCCACAGAAGGAGCAATAAAGCAGTTTGCCGTTGTCCTCGCCGTTGCGGGTGTCAGTCATTCGATCGATCCAAATCCGATAGGCTTGCAACACAAGATGAAGGCTATTGCGGGCTTTTTCAAGTCCGCAAGTGATCGAACAGGCCGACCAGCCTTATTTTGAGCCGCTTAATTTAAGCTGGGCGCTGGGCGATCACTTCATCGATCAGCCCGTACGCACGCGCGGCTTCCGCACTCATGAAGTTATCGCGGTTGGTATCGCGCTCGATTTCTTCAAGAGTGTGCCCGCTATGCTTGGCCATCAGCGTGTTGAGGCGCTCGCGAATGAACAGGATTTCCTTGGCATGGATTTCGATGTCCGATGCCTGGCCCTGGAAACCGCCCAGTGGCTGGTGAATCATCACGCGCGAGTTCGGCAGGCAGAAACGCTTGCCTTGAGCACCGGCCGTCAGCAGGAATGCGCCCATGCTGCACGCTTGTCCGATGCAGGTAGTCGACACGTTCGGCTTGATGAACTGCATGGTGTCGTAGATCGACATGCCTGCAGTCACAGAACCGCCTGGGGAGTTGATGTAGAGATGGATGTCCTTGTCCGGGTTTTCCGCTTCAAGGAACAGCAGCTGCGCGCAGATCAGGTTGGCCATGTAGTCTTCTACCGGGCCGACCAGGAAAATCACGCGTTCCTTGAGGAGACGCGAGTAGATGTCATAGGCGCGCTCGCCACGAGCGGATTGCTCGACAACCATCGGGACCAGGCCGCCTGCGGCCTGGATATCAGAGTTCTGCTGAATATAAGAATTACGGAACATGCTCTGCAGTCGCTCCCAAATAGTTATGTCTTGAATACACATAAGCCAGCACGAAGGCTGGCTTATGTGTGTACTTCTTAGCGCAAAAACGATCAGTCGGCTTGTGCAGCTTCTACCGGCTTGACTGCTTCTTCGTAAGAGACCGATTTGTCGGTCACGTTAGCCTTCTGCAGAACAGTATCCACAACTTGTTCTTCCAGCACAACCGAACGAACTTCGTTCAGCTGCTGGTCGTTCTTGTAGTACCAGGACACAACCTGCTCAGGTTCCTGGTAGGCCGAAGCCATTTCCTGAATCATTTCGCGGACGCGGGTTTCGTCAGGCTTGAGGTCGAATTGCTTGACCACTTCAGCGACGATCAGACCCAGTACTACGCGGCGCTTGGCTTGCTCTTCGAACAGCTCGGCCGGCAGTTGGTCAGGCTTGATGTTGCCGCCGAATTGCTGAACAGCCTGCACGCGCAGACGGTCAACTTCGTTGGACAGCAGGGCCTTTGGCACTTCGATCGGGTTGGTGGACAGCAGACCGTCCATTACCTGGTTCTTGACCTTGGACTTGATGGCCTGACGCAGCTCGCGCTCCATGTTCTTGCGAACTTCGGTGCGGAAGCCTTCCAGACCAGTTTCCTTGATGCCGAATTGAGCGAAAAATTCTTCGTTCAGCTCTGGCAGTTTTGGCTCGGAAACAGTGTTCACGGTAACGGTGAACTCGGCGGTCTTGCCGGCCAGGTCGAGGTTCTGATAGTCCTCTGGGAAGGTCAGGTTCAGAACGCGCTCTTCGCCGGCTTTAGCGCCAACCAGACCGTCTTCGAAACCAGGGATCATGCGACCGGAACCCAGCACCAGCTGAGTACCTTTGGCGGAACCGCCAGCGAACACTTCGCCGTCGACCTTGCCAACGAAATCGATGTTCAGCTGGTCATCGGTCTGAGCAGCGCGATCGGTTTCTTCAAAGCGGGTGTTCTGCTTGCGCAGCACGTCCAGCATCTTGTCCAGATCAGCGTCAGTTACGTCAGCGCTCAGGCGCTCGACCGCAATGCCTTCGAAACCGGCAACGGTGAACTCAGGGAACACTTCGAAAATGGCTACGTATTCCAGATCTTTGCCAGCTTCCAGCGATTTCGGCTCGATCGAAGGCGCGCCAGCCGGGTTCAGCTTCTGCTCAACTACGGCTTCGTAGAAGGAAGACTGGATCACGTCGCCAACAGCTTCCTGACGGGCATCAGCACCAAAACGGCGCTTGATTTCGCTCATCGGCACTTTGCCTGGACGGAAGCCAGCAATCTTGGCCTTTTGGGCAGTCTGCTGCAGACGCTTGTTGACCTGAGTCTCGATGCGCTCAGCCGGCACGGTGATGCTCATGCGGCGCTCAAGAGCAGAAGTATTTTCAACAGAAACTTGCATGGATATTCCTCGTTGCACAGACGTTGGCCGGCCGTTTCCGACCCCAGAATCAAGGGCATGCATTCTAGTAGGTCAAACTCAAGAAGTCACCCTACTGAAAACGGGTAAAAACGCTGCAGGCAATTTATAGGGGCGAATGCACCAATGCATCTCGCCCCGATGGCAAATACAGTCAATCTCGCCAGGGCTCTGCGCCAACCCTTCTATATATAGAAGCGGTTGCCAGCCAGATCCCCGGCAGCCGATCCCGCAAGCAAGATCGGCGGACAGCGCGGCATCATCGAGAAACATAAATACGACGAAACGCCCCGCTGCTGCGGCCCGCAACCTGCAGCCGCCAAAACAAAAAAGGCGCCAGACTGTTAAATCTGGCGCCTTTCGAAATATGGGGTGGACGAAGGGGATCGAACCCTCGACAACGGGAGTCACAATCCCGTGCTCTACCAACTGAGCTACGCCCACCATGTAGCATGACAAGCAAGCCGAAGCTTTTTTGTCGAACCCCACTCAAGCCAAGGGGCCTGACTGAAGCTTTATTTGGTGCGGATGAAGAGACTCGAACTCTTACGCCTCGCGGCGCTGGAACCTAAATCCAGTGTGTCTACCAATTCCACCACATCCGCGGGTTAAAGCTGTTAAAGCAAAGGCGCCAGACTGTTAATCTGGCGCCTTTTTCAAATATGGGGTGGACGAAGGGGATCGAACCCTCGACAACGGGAGTCACAATCCCGTGCTCTACCAACTGAGCTACGCCCACCATATCGCGCTACTTGTGCCAAAGCTGCCTAATGGCGCACCCGGCAGGACTCGAACCTGCGACCATCCGCTTAGAAGGCGGATGCTCTATCCAGCTGAGCTACGGGCGCCTTGTTAATCTGTATTCTTGGACGACTACAAACTAAGTGCTTTCCAGTCTTGCAGAATCGCAACTCCGCTCAACCTTCTTAACCAGTGCTAGGCTGTGCCCGACAAGTGCGACGAATAGTATAGACCGCCCCCAAGGCCGTCAAATCCTTTTTAAAAAAAATTCATTTAATTAAAGGGGTTAGGGGAATTTGCAGACCAAGCGCCTTTGCCCTCACCTCATGACATGCGAGAATGCGTTCTCTTTTTTTCCCCTCTCGATGGTTAATCACGCGCAATGACTGCACAACTAATCGACGGCAAATCGATCGCCGCCAGCCTGCGCCAGCAGATCGCCAAACGCGTCACCGAGCGTCGCCAGCAAGGCCTGCGCACGCCCGGTCTCGCGGTGATCCTGGTCGGCAGCGATCCTGCCTCTCAGGTTTATGTCTCGCACAAGCGTAAAGACTGTGAAGAGGTCGGCTTCCTTTCCCAAGCTTATGACCTGCCTTCAGAAACCACCCAGGAAGCCCTCACCGATCTGATCGATCGGCTGAATGACGACCCGGCAATCGACGGTGTACTACTGCAGCTGCCGCTGCCAGAGCACCTGGATGCTTCCAAATTGCTGGAGCGCATTCGCCCGGACAAGGACGTCGACGGTTTCCACCCTTATAACGTCGGCCGCCTGGCCCAGCGCATCCCGCTGCTGCGCCCCTGCACGCCCAAGGGCATCATGACCTTGCTGGAAAGCACCGGTGCCGACCTGTACGGCATGGACGCAGTCGTAGTCGGCGCATCGAACATCGTCGGCCGCCCAATGGCCATGGAATTGCTCCTGGCCGGCTGCACCGTGACTGTCACCCACCGGTTCACCAAGGACCTGGCGGGCCACGTCGGTCGTGCCGACCTGGTGGTAGTTGCCGCCGGCAAGCCGGGACTGGTCAAGGGCGAGTGGATCAAGGAAGGCGCGATCGTGATCGACGTCGGCATCAACCGTCAGGATGACGGCAAGCTGGTCGGCGACGTCATCTACGAAACCGCCCTGCCCCGCGCTGGCTGGATCACTCCGGTCCCGGGTGGCGTGGGTCCGATGACCCGAGCATGCCTGCTGGAAAACACGCTGTACGCGGCGGAAACCCTGCACGGCTGATCCTGTTCGGCGCCCCGCTGGTTACACAAACAGACCCCGCCAAGTGCGGGGTTTTTTGTGCCCGGCGCCCGGAACCAACCGTTCGCCGGAAACCCGCTGTTTTGTGCGGCTTTTCAAGGACTTTCACCTGTTATTTGATCAACCATCGACAGTTCTTCAGCCATACTCCTAAAATGCGTCGGTTTTAAGAAATAGTCCGTTACAAAACGGCTTATCAACCTCTTATGAGTCTGCCAGCGTGAAAATCCGTCTTTCCATCCTGACCCTGGTTTTTGCAGTTGCAGTTACAGGGACTTTCATCACGCCAACGGTCAACGCCGCCGAAACCACCTCCGCGCCTCGGGATGCCACCCAACTGAAGATCGCCTCCGGCAGCGCCCTGCTGATGGACTTGCAGACCAACAAGGTCATCTACGCCAGCAATCCGGACGTGGTAGTGCCGATCGCCTCCGTCAGCAAGCTGATGACCGGCCTGGTAGTGGTTGAAGCGCGCCAGAACATGGACGAGTACATTTCCATCAACATCAGCGACACGCCGGAAATGAAAGGCGTGTTCTCCCGGGTCAAGCTCAACAGCGAAATGCCCCGCCGGGAAATGCTGCTGATTGCCTTGATGTCCTCGGAGAACCGCGCCGCAGCCAGCCTCGCCCATCACTATCCTGGCGGTTACGTCGCGTTTATCGCCGCGATGAATGCCAAAGCCAGGGCGCTGGGCATGTCCAGCACTCACTTCGTCGAGCCCACCGGCCTTTCGCCGCGCAACGTATCGACCGCCCGCGACCTCAGCAAGCTGCTGGTGGCCGCGCACAAGTACCCGCTGCTGACTGAACTCAGTACCACCAAGGAAAAAACCGTGTCGTTCCGCAAACCCAACTACACCCTGGGTTTCCGCAACACCGACCATCTGGTGAACAAGCCGAACTGGGATATCCGCCTGACCAAGACCGGATTCACCAACCAGGCCGGACATTGCCTGGTGCTGGTGACCATCATGGGCAATCGCCCGGTCGCCCTGGTGATCCTCGATGCGTTCGGCAAGTACACCCACTTCGCCGATGCCAGCCGGATCCGCAGCTGGGTCGAGACTGGCAAAGGCGCCAACGTGCCGTCGGTGGCCTTGCAGTACAAATCGGAAAAGAACCTGAAGAATCGCCAGAGTGGCGTGGTTGAAGCTTCCAAGTAACGTAGGAGCGAGCCTGCTCGCGAAGAACTCCAAGACACCGCGTGTTTCCAGTATTCACACGTTATCGTTGACGTTTTTCGCGAGCAGGCTCGCTCCTACAGAGTCGGAGTTTGTTCAGTCATTAGGCAGCGGCATCTGGTCATCATCGGGAATGCCATCTCCCCCGCTGGAACCCTTGGGATGCTCGGTCGGCGTTACCAGCGGGCGAGCCATGGGATCGCGCATCGGGCTGTCCGGATCCATGACCGGGTCTATGTCGTCCTCGGGCGTGGTCGGAACGCTGTCCGGACGTTTGTCGTTGAAACTCGAATCGGTAGACATACGCACCTCACAAAAGTCAGGGTTTCAGGTCACCTAGCGGGTCATAAGGTTTTGCCGGAGCCTTTTCGTCCGTGCCTGGTTTCTTATCCAGCGGCGCAATGGCGGGCCCAACAGGATCGACCTGGGGATCAGCAACGTCAGGCGAGTCAGGGTCGAAACCCAAATCTTCACCAGATGAGTGTTCGGATGAATGCGGGCCGGCGGGAGTGTTGGAATGTGCCATGGGGGCCTCCTTGGTCTGGCCCGGAAAACCCGGGCCCTGTACTTCAGAGGCCAGCGACATGCGACCGTGCCCGGCAGATGACGAACGGGCCTACTGCGCGCCCAGTGCCTTCTTCGCCCGATTCGCGGCTTGTTCCTGACCGGCCTGGGCCAGGTCATTTGCCGCCTTCAGCCAGCGCTGCTGATCGACATTGGCAGGCAACTGGTTAGGCTTCTGGATCAATACCGCCCAACTGCCTCCGTCCTTGAATGCCGACTCGAACGAACTGAAGCTCATCAGCGTCCGCCGGTTCATACCTGCACGCAGCAGCACCGTCTGCTTCTGCGAGTTGTAACCGGACAAAATGGCGTAGCGCGGTTCAGCCCAGAAGGCCGAGCCTTCGGTGAACCGCACCATCACCGGATATCCGGCGGCCACCTGAGCGAGCAAAGCCGGCAGCGCAGCGTCCAGCGGGTAAACGACCATGCCGTATTCACGAGCCAGGTTGAGCATGTTCTGCTCCAACTGGGCTTCGGCACCCGGCAGATGCAGGGGCTTGTCGAGCAACCCGGGCGTGATCGAGATGCCCTGCTGCGACAGCAGGCTGGCCAACACCTGCGGACCACTTTGATGGGTCTGCCCGCGGTAGAAGGTGCCGCTGAGCTCAACCCGTTCCGGCAACCGCTTGATCTCTGGCGAGACACTCCCGGCGCAACCCGCCAGCCCGGCGAGGCTGCCCGCAACCAGTGCTGCACAAAGAATTCGAGAAAATACCCGTACCATCATCACTCTCTTGTTCAGGCGCCGGCAATCGAGCGACCGGCTTGGGCCTCGATGATAGGGTGCGAAGCGGTCAGGGTATAGCCTCAAAGTAGCAGTTGCCGCACTTCGATAGAGCGAACTGGTTGGTGACAGGCGACCTTTGGTCAATAGCCTGCAACATGGCAACGACTAGACTGTCATTTAGCAAGAGCGGGCGCCCGAGGCAGGGCAAAGAGGAGGCACTGATGAGCCTGGCAATGATCATACTGATGTTGGTGACCGGTTGGCTGGCCGTAGCAGCCGCCATGCTGTGGGGCGTGCTGCGCATTGCCCGCCGCCATCATCACCCGGTGCAATCCGCACCGGAAGCGCAGACTGGCAAAACTGTGTCCGCGCACTGACACCGACGCTGTTTAAAAGCACAAACAAAAACGGCCGCCTGATCTCCAGGCGGCCGTTCTATTTGTCTTACTTAAAATTAAGCTTCAGCAGTGACACGCTTCTGCCTGGCCCGCCGCGACATCATGTTCAGGCACTCGATCGTTGCCGAGAACGCCATCGCCGCATACACGTAGCCTTTAGGTACATGGGCGCCGAAGCCTTCGGCGATCAGCGTCATGCCGATCATGATCAGGAAGCCCAGTGCCAGCATCACCACCGTCGGGTTGTCGTTGATGAACTTGGCCAGGGGATCAGCCGCCAGCAACATCACCAGTACCGACACCACCACCGCGATGATCATGATCGGCAAGTGCTCGGTCATGCCGACAGCGGTGATGATGCTGTCGATGGAAAACACCAGGTCCAGCAACAGGATCTGCCCGATCGCTGCAGCGAAGCCAAGCGTCACGGTTGAAGTCGCCGACTTCGGATCTTCCGGCGCCGGGTCCATGCTGTGATGGATCTCGGTCGTCGCCTTCCACAACAGGAACAGGCCGCCTGCGATCAGGATCATGTCTTTCCAGGAGAACGCGTGGCCGAAAAGCTCGATCACTGGTGCTGTCAGCTGGACGATGAACGCGATGGTGCTCAACAGTGCCAGGCGCAAGATCAACGCCATGCCAATACCGATGCGACGCGCTTTCTGCCGGTGCTGCTCGGGCAATTTGTTGGTGAGGATCGAAATGAAGATCAGGTTATCGATACCGAGCACGATCTCCATCACCACCAATGTAGCCAGGGCGACCCAGGCGGTAGGGCTTGCAGCAAGTTCTAAAAGATATTCCATGGGTCAGTCCTGACTCGTTGAGACGGTTTAGATTTCCTGGGACGAAGATTCGGTGTCGTCTTTATCTTCGGCCGATGGTTCTTTCTTGCTGATCAAACCGCCAGTAGCGTCACTGATCGCCTGCTCGGCAGCCTTGTGCGTATCGTCGATAGCCTGCTTGGCGGTTTCTGCCGCCTTGCCCATCAACTGTTGGGCGCTTTTTTCGGCCTGGTCGCAACCGGCCAGTACCAGTAAAGACGCGATCAGCAGCGCCGTGGATTTAAGCTTCATGATGTTTCCTCGTTAGAACAAACGCGACCGCTACAGTGGCCCGTTGATAGCGATGCATTCTAGGGACGGAAACAGTTCAGGAAAATTCGTATTTTTAGCGGTTATACTTCGGTTTTTACGAATCCGTGGGAATTTTGTGTATGTGGCGGACCTTTCCGAAATGCCAATCTCTGTAGGAGCTGTCGAGTGCAACGAGGCTGCGATCTTTTGACTTTGAAGGCATCACCGAAAACAAGATCAAAAGATCGCAGCCTCGTTGCACTCGACAGCTCCTACGCATCTCCCACAACTGCAAGCGAGGAAAATCGAAGAATGCTCAATTACCGTCAGCTGCATTATTTCTGGGTCGTCGCCAAGACTGGCAGCATCGTGCGCGCCTGTGAACAGCTGAACCTGACGCCGCAGACTATCAGCGGGCAGATCTCGCTGCTCGAACAGACCTACGGCATCGAGTTGTTTCGGCGAGTGGGCCGGCAGCTGGAACTTACCGAAGCCGGCCGTCAGACCCTGCCCTTCGTCGAACAGATGTTCCAGCTCGGCGGTGAACTGGAACTGATGCTGCGCGCGCAGCCCAATGAGCAGCAGATTCTGTTTCGCGTGGGAGTCGCAGACGTGGTGCCAAAATCCATCGTCTATCGCCTGATCGCGCCGACCATGGAATTGAGCGAGCCAATGCGCATCACTTGCCGCGAAGACAAGCTTGAACGCCTGCTCGCCGACCTGGCGATCCAGCGCCTGGACTTGGTGATCTCCGACAGCCCCATGCCCTCGCACCTCGATATCAAGGGCTACAGCCAGAAACTCGGAGAGTGCGGCATCAGTTTCTTTGCCACTGCGCAATTGGCAGCGCAATACGGCCAGGACTTTCCCCGCAGCCTGCACGGCGCGCCGCTGCTGATCCCCGGGCCGGAAACCGTAGTGCGCAGTCGTTTGCAGCGCTGGTTCGCCGAGCAGCAGATCCAGCCACGTATCGTCGGCGAGTTCGATGACAGCGCGCTGATGCAAGCCTTCGGGCAATCGGGGAGCGGGATTTTCATCGGCCCCAGCGTGATTGCCGATGAAGTGAAGCGCCAGTATGGCGTGGAGCTGATCGGCCAGACCGACGCCGTCACCGAGTCGTTCTACGCGATCTCGGTGGAGCGCAAGGTCAAGCACCCAGGCATCGTTGCGATTACCGAAGGGGCTCGACGCGAGCTGTTTACCGCCGTTTAAAACCTCAGGCGCAGACTTCCCGAGGCTTGAAGGTCATCAGCGCGATGGCCAGCAGGATCGACGCGAGGATAAATGCCGCCCCGGCAAAACCCAGGCCCTGCAGGCCGACGCTGTCGATCACGCGGCCGCCGACCATGGCACCCAGGCCGATGCCGAGGTTGGCCCCGGCAATGTTCAGCGACGCGGCAAACGCCGGCGCCTCAGGCGCGGCTTTCATCAGGCGCACGTGGCTGACCAGGAACAATGCCGCCTGGGTCACGCCCCAGATCCCCATCGCCGCCGCCAGGCCCATGGGTGAATGAATGTTAGGCACCAGCGTCACCATGCCGGCGATCAGGAAGGCGCAGAACATCACAGATGCAATCAGCGGATGCCGATCCACGGCACGGCCACCCAGGGAGTTGCCGATCAGCCCGACTGCGCCGAAGCCCATCAGGCACCAGCCGACCAGGGTGCCGTTGAAGCCGGCGAGTCGTTCGAGGATGTCGGCCAGATAGGTGTAGGCGGTAAACATGCCGCTGAACACCAGGATCGACAGCAGCACATGGCCGATCATCAACGGGCTGCGCAGAATCTTGAATTGCGAACGGAAACTTACCTGATGCTGATGCAGGCTGGTTTTCGGCAGATAGATAAACAGCAGCAGCGCCTTGGCAAACGCGATCACCGCCAGAATGCCGAACGCACTGCGCCAGCCAAACGCATCGGAAATCAGCGTGCCCACTGGAATGCCGAACACTGTGGCGCAGACGATACCGAAGCCGATCTTCGCGATCGCCCGCCCGGCGAAGTCAGGCCCGACGATGTCTACCGCAGTTTCACTGGCCAGTGCCCAGAACACCGGCAGGCCAAGTGCCGGCACCAGGCGCGCGGCGGCCATGACCCAGATGTTCGGAGCAAATGCGGCGAGAGTGTTGGCCAGGCCAAACATAATCAACACCGAGATAAACAGCTTGCGCCGTTCGAACCGGGCGAAATAGGCGGTCAGGAACGGGCCGAAGGCTGCAACGGTGAAGGCGAACAAGGTCACCAGCAAGCCCGCTTGCGGAACGGTAACGGCCAGGTCTCGAGCGATCGCCGGCAACAGGCCGACGATGATGAATTCCGTGGTCAGCACGGTAAAACCGGCAGCCGACAACAAAAGAATGGGCAACAGCATGCAGAACTCCAGGAAAACGACGACAGCAGCGATAGCCCGGAGGCCCACTGGCAGAACTTGAAAATGAGGATGGGCCATCCTAACAGAAGTGCTTGCGCGCCGGGTTGCACGAACCTGCAAATCCCGTTGAACATCCGGGTGGCAGATCGTCACAGGTCTGAAGGATCCAGCCTACGCTGTGATAAAGTCCGCGCCCCGCGATACGTACACCCTATTCATCGGCCAGCCCGCACCCAAAAAAATCAGAGATGCCCGCTTTATGACCGCCTCATCCCCTTCCCTGCTGCAACGCCTGAAAAGCACCGGCCTGGTCACGCAAATCATCATCGGCCTGATCGCCGGGATTGCCTTGGCGTTGCTCGCGCCGGACGTGGCGAAATCCACCGCATTCATCGGCAAGGTTTTCGTCTCGGCGCTGAAAGCTGTCGCGCCGATCCTGGTCTTTGTGCTGGTCATGGCGTCGATCGCCAACCACAAGCACGGCCAGGAAACCCACATTCGGCCGATCCTGTTCCTTTATCTGCTGGGCACATTCGCCGCAGCGGTGGTGGCCGTGGTTGCCAGCATGATGTTCCCGTCGAGCCTGGTGCTTGCCACACACGACGTCGCCGTGACCGCACCGGGCGGCATCAGTGAAGTGCTGCAAAGCCTGCTGCTGAGCGTGGTGGATAATCCGGTCAGCGCGTTGATGAACGCCAACTTCATTGGCATTCTGGCCTGGGCGATCGGTATGGGCGTGGCCATTCGCCATGCCGGCGACGCCACCCGGGAAGTGCTGGGGGACCTGTCCAACGGCGTCACGGTGATCGTGCGCCTGGTGATCCGCTTTGCACCGCTGGGGATCTTCGGCCTGGTGGCCTCGACCCTGGCCACCTCCGGTTTTGGCGCGCTGCTCGGCTACCTGCACTTGTTGGCCGTACTGCTCGGTTGCATGCTGTTCGTCGCACTGGTGATGAACCCGGCCATTGTTTATTGGAAATTGCGGCGCAATCCGTATCCGCTGGTGCTGATGTGCCTGCGCGAAAGCGGGATCACCGCGTTTTTCACCCGCAGTTCGGCAGCGAACATTCCGGTCAACCTGGAACTTAGCAAGCGCCTGGGCCTGCACGAGGACACCTATTCGGTGTCGATTCCGCTGGGTGCGACGATCAACATGGCGGGCGCAGCGATCACCATCACTGTGCTGACCCTGGCTGCCGTGTATACGCTGGGGATTGCCGTGGATATTCCAACGGCGATTCTGCTCAGCGTCGTCGCGGCGATCTGTGCCTGTGGCGCCTCAGGTGTGGCGGGTGGTTCGCTGCTGCTGATTCCGCTGGCCTGCAGCCTGTTCGGCATCCCGAGCGAGATCGCCATGCAGGTGGTGGCGGTCGGTTTTATCATCGGGGTGATTCAGGATTCGGCAGAGACTGCGTTGAATTCTTCGACTGATGTGTTGTTTACGGCGGCGGCTTGTTTGGGCGAGGAAGAGAAGGCTCAGCGCCTGGCCTAGCAGTTGCCCCTGTAGGAGCGAGCCTGTGGGAGCAAGGCTTGCCCGCGATGAACGATGACGCGGTAGACCGAGCCACCAAGTCGCCTGCATCGCGAGCAAGCTTTGCTCCCACAGAGGCTCGCTCCTACAGGATTTGCCTGGGCGGCTTAGAACGCGCCCATGTAATCGCGCTTGCCTACTTCCACGCCGTTATGACGCAGCAAAGCGTAAGCAGTCGTGACGTGGAAGAAGAACTGCGGCAAGCCGTAAGTCAGCAGGTAAGCCTGGCCAGTAAAGCGCTTCTCTTTAGGCGTGCCCGGACGGGTGACGATCTCGATGCCTTCCTGGCCATTGATCTGCTCTGGCTTGATCTCGCCGATGTAGCCCAGAACCTTGGTCAGCAGCGCTTGCAGCTCGGCGAAGGTGGTTTCGGTATCTTCGTATTTCGGCACTTCGATCTCGGCCAGGCGCGAGGAAACGCCCTTGGCGAAATCTACGGCGATCTGCACCTGGCGCACCAGTGGGAACATGTCCGGGAACAGGCGAGCTTGCAGCAACGCGTTCGGGTCAATGTTTTTGGCGGTGGCGTGGGCTTCGGCCTCATTCAAAACGTCGCTCAGGGCGGTGAGCATTTGCTTGAAAACCGGGATGGAAGCGTCGTACAGGGAAATGGTCATGGCAGTCTCGTGTGGTGACGGGAGGAAACGTGGGGCGATTATAGCCTTGGAACGGATCGACACGCTGATGTGCCTGCGTGCGTGTCCATTGGCCACTTCGTCCAATTAGGGATAGTCTCTGCACACATTCCCGCGCGGTCCGCAGGCTCATGACCCACCCGGATTTCACCACAGACATAGACGCCATCCGCAGCATCGATGCTGTGCCTGTTATTCTGAGCATGGTCAAGCACCTGACGGGCATGCGTTTCGCAGCGATCGCACGGGTGACTGAAGAAAAGTGGATCGCCTGCGCGGTCGATGACTCCATCGACTTCGGCCTCAAACCCGGCGGCGAACTGGTGCTGGAATCAACCATTTGTCACGAGATCCGTCAGCACCGCAATCCGGTGATTTTCGGCCATGCCAGCGCGCACCCGATTTTTTCCCTGCACCACACGCCCCGCACCTATGGCCTGGAAAGCTACATATCCATCCCTATCGTGAAGGCCAACGGCGATTTTTTCGGCACCCTGTGCGCCATCGACTCGGTCCCGGCGAATCTCGACGAGCCGGCGATCGCCAAGACGCTCACCCTCTTCGCCCAGCTGATTGCGATGAGCCTTGATTCTCAGAGTCATCTGGAAGTCACCAGGGAGGCGTTGGTCGCCGCTCAGGAGCATGGCCGGCTGCGCGAGCAATTCGTCGCCGTGCTGGGGCACGACCTGCGCACTCCGCTGAGCGCCATCCGCATGAGCGCCGATCTGCTGGAGACCAAGGTTGAAGACAAACGCTCCCTGAGCCTGATATCTGCGATCCGCAACAGCTCTACGCGCATGGGCGTGCTGATCGAAAACGTCCTCGATTTTGCCCGGGGCCGCATGGGTGGCGGGATTCCGGTCAAGCGCCAGTTGCTCGATGACCTTGGGCGTACGGTGAAGCTGACACTGGAAGAAATCCAGGCTTCGCACCCCAAGGCACAGCTGATCCATTCCCTGGAAATTCCGGGCGGGGTTTATTGCGATGCGTTGCGCATCAGCCAGTTGTTATCAAACCTGCTGGGCAACGCGGTGACTCACGGCAGCGCCGCCGCCCCGATCAGCGTGCGGGTCTACGCCGAGGCCGATGAGCTGGTGATCTCGGTGACCAACCAGGGCCCGCCGATTCCGCAGGCCTTGTTGCCATTGCTGTTCGAGCCGTTCACCCGCGCCGAAGCCGGACAACGGGGCGAAGGCCTGGGATTGGGCCTCTACATTGCTTCGCAAATCACCACCGCACATAACGGAAACCTGAGCGTCACTTCGACGCTGGAATCGGGGACCTGTTTTACCGCAAGATTCCCGGCTCGATTCAAATGGGTATGAGTCGAGGTTCGCCGACCCGACTGTCAATTAGGGATAGAAAACAATGACTGAACAAGAAACCACCTTCGATGAGCCAAGACTCAACAGCACGGAAATCCGCATCCTCGGCTCGTTGATCGAAAAACAGGCTACCAGCCCGGAAACCTATCCGCTGACGCTCAATGCGCTGGTGATTGCCTGTAACCAGAAAACCAGTCGCGAGCCCGTGATGAACCTGACCCAGGGCCAGGTCGGCCAGAGCCTGCGCGCCCTGGAGGGTCGCGGTTTCACCAAACTGGTGATGGGCAGTCGCGCCGACCGCTGGGAACATAAGGTCGACAAGGCGCTGGAGCTGGTACCGGCCCAGATAATCCTCGCTGGGCTGTTGTTTCTACGCGGGCCGCAGACGGTCAACGAACTGCTGACCCGCAGTGGCCGCATGCATGATTTCGAAGACGCCGAACAGGTGGTGCATCAACTGGAGCGCCTGGTCGCGCGAGGGCTGGCTTTGCTGATTCCGCGCCAGGCGGGACAGCGTGAAGATCGCTACATGCATGCGTTGGGCGATCCGGCGGATATCGAAGTGATCCTCGCCGCGCGGCATAATCCTGCGGAGCGCAGCTCGGGCAGTGGCGTTTCGGTGGAACGGATCGAAGAGCTGGAAGCGCGGATTGCGGCGCTGGAAGAGCGTTTGGCGCGCCTCGAGTAACCACCACCCCGTAGGAGCTGCCGAAGGCTGCGATCTTTTGATCTTGCGTTTGTTAAAATCAAAATCAAAATCAAAATCAAAAGATCGCAGCCTTCGGCAGCTCCTACGGGGGGATATTCGGTGCAATCAAATATCAGCTACGAGCGAATTCTACCGCCTGGTGGAACTGTTCTTCCGTCGGCCTTACGCCGGTGTACAGCACGAACTGCTCCAGTGCCTGGATCGCGATCACTTCCAATCCGGTGATCACTCGTTTGCCCTCAGCACGGCCACGCACGATCAGCGGCGTTTCCGAGGGGATCGCTACTACATCGAAGATAGTCTCCGCATTTTCGATTACATCCGCCGCAAAGGCCAACTGCTCGGCTTCCGGCCCGCCCGTCATGCCGATCGGCGTCACGTTGATCAGCATTTGCGGGCGTTGAATGCCCAGCTCTGCTTGCCATTCGTAACCCAGGGACTGGGCCAAAGCCCGCCCAGCCTGTTCGTTGCGGGCGACGATCAGGCCGTTGCTGTATCCACCATCACGCAGCGCACTCGCCACAGCCTTCGCCATGCCGCCGCTGCCGCGCAGGGCGAAACTCGAATCTTTGGGGACCTGATGGGTTTCCAGCAGTTGGGCAATGGCGATGTAGTCGGTGTTGTAGGCCTTCAGATGGCCTTCGGTGTTGACGATGGTGTTGATCGACTGGATGGCCGCAGCCGACGCGTCCAATTCATCGACCAGGGCGATGCAGGCCTCCTTGAATGGCATGGACACGCCGCAACCGCGAATGCCCAGGGCGCGGATGCCGCCCACTGCACCCGGCAGGTCCTGACTGCTGAACGCTTTGTAGTAAAAATTCAGCCCCAGCTGTTCGTACAGATGATTGTGAAAACGCAGGCCAAAATTCCCCGGGCGCCCGGAAAGGGACATGCACAGCTGGGTATCTCGGTTGGGGTTCATCTGCATGAAAAAATCTCCATCAAGTGCACTTTCAGATGGACGGGATTAGCCATTCCATCCTGTTCTGTTCGATCATAAACGCCCGCGTTTACTGGCGGACGCGAGCGTCGGCGAGCCGCTACAGACCTTACACAAAATTTACCCAGTGGCTGTGCTGATTTTGCAAAAACTGCTGTCTTAGATGTATCCCCGCGACAATCCTTGGGTCTATTGCAGACGCAAGCGCCGGGTCGAAGAACCGAGGAATTATCATGATCCGTAAAATCTCCACAGTGGCCTTGCTGATCGGCGCTCTCGCTGTCACAGGGCAATCACAGGCCCATGGCGGTGGTGGCGGTTGGCAAGGTCCAGCGGTATTTGGTGCGATCGTCGGCTCGGCCATTGTCGGTTCGGCCCTGATCAACGCCAACCGGCCGGTGTATGTGCAGCAGCCGGTCTACGCACAGCCGCAGCCGGTTTATGTGCAACAACCGCCCCCGGTTTATTACCAGCCAGCGCCGGTTTATGTGCAACAACCAGTCTATTACCAGCCGGCACCGGTGTATTACGGCCCACCCCGTGGTTACTACGGTCCACCGCGTGGGTATTACGGCCCGCCCCGTGGTTATTACGGCGGCCCGCACTACTGACAGCCGCTTCAGGCCCCGCCTAAAAAACGGGGCTTTTTCACGTCCGCTGGTCGGTGAGCGTCTGGATCGATCTCGCCAAGGTCGCTGTCGGGACAGTCTCTAAAGGCAAAATTGGCAAGATGGACTCGAACTTCTTCCCCCGCGTTGGGGAAAACGGTCATATTTATGTCACGACAGGTGAGCAAGCTTGGGCCTGTCCGCCAATAACAGGTTGATAACAACAAGGACGACCGCATGCCTACACAGAATCCGCACCGCAATGTCGGCCTGTGCACCTCAAGCAAGGTGTATGACACGCTGACCGAACTCAAGCACCTGGAAGGTCACCGCAATGCCAAGTTCCTCTCGTTGCTGGCCGAGAACCTGGTGCGTAAAGGTGTGCTCAACGAGCAGGAAGTGGTGCACATGCTCGACCTGGTAGTCGACTGAGGCCCACACTCACCGGCATCAATGACGACTATCGAGAGCGTTGATTGTTCCTGTCGACGCCGGGTCCGTAAGGTAGCTCCATCGATTGATGGAGGTATTTATGTCCCAGGTCCAGATCATGTCCGTAATTGGCAGCGCAGTCCCCGCCCCCCTGAGAGAGCTGGGTCTGCTGGCTTGTTGGTACCTTGTGCAGGACGGCGAACCGATCAGCGGCCCGCTCACCTCGCTGCCGGCCGCCCAGGCCCTGTCGCAACGTATCGACCAGGGCCGCCTCAGCGCTTAAGGCAATTGCACCCGCGGCTTGGTTTCACTGAAGATCCCCCAGCTCGACATGAACAGTGCGGCGATCAGCGGCCCGATTACAAAGCCATTGAGGCCGAACACCGCCATGCCCCCCAGGGTGGAGATCAGAATCATGTAGTCGGGCATCTTGGTGTCCTTGCCCACCAGGATCGGGCGCAGCACGTTGTCCACCAGGCCGATCACGAAAATTCCAAATAAGCCCAGGACTACCCCCTGCCAGATCGCCCCGGTCAGCAGGAAAAAAGCCGCCACCGGAGCCCAGACGATCCCCGCCCCCACCGCTGGCAACAGCGACAGAAACGCCATCAGCACCGCCCAAAGCAACGCGCTCGGGATATCCAGGAACCAGAAGATCAGCCCGCCCAACGCGCCTTGCGTGACCGCCACCAGGAGGTTGCCCTTCACCGTGGCGCGCACCACGCGGTTGAACTTGAGCTGCAACCGGCGCTTCTGGTGTTCCTCCAGCGGCACGGCGGCCCGAACCTTGCGAGCCAGCTCAGGGCCATCGCGCAGGAAGAAGAACAGCAGGTACAGCATGATGAAAAAACTCACGATAAATTCAAACGTACCCTGGCCAAAACTGAAGGCCTGGGTTGCCAGTACCTGGCCGCCAGTCATCGCACTCTTCACCAGTTTTTCCCGCAGGCCGTTCAACTCGCCCATACCGGTGCGGTCGAGCAGGTGCTGGAAATACATCGGCAGGCTGTGCTTGAACTGCGCCACATAGGCCGCGATATCCAGTTCGCCGCTTTCCACACTCTTGTAGAACACCGCGCCTTCCTGGACCAGCAAGGCACTGATGATGATCACCGGCAAAATCGCGATCACCAGGCATACGCCCAGAGTGCACAGCGAGGTAACATTGCGCTGCCGGCCAAACTTGATTTGCAGGCGTCGCTGCAAGGGCGCAAAGACGATCCCCAGGATCACCGCCCAGAACACCGCACCGTAGAACGGCAGCAGGATCCAGATGAAGGCGGCGGTCACCACAAACAGCAATATCACCAACGATTTGTTCTGTAGCGTCTTTTCGTTCATGTCCGATCCATGTCAGTCCACAGGCCGCAAGTTCGCGACCTGATGCTTAGTCCGCCACGGTTCGCGCGAGTGCCATCCGTTTGTTGATAAAGCATAGATCGGGATTGCGCGAGCCCGGGCGCGTCACGCGAACTCTTCGCGCAACATCCCCACAAATGCCTCCCGCGCAGGATGCACCCCAGCGTTTTCGTGCCAGTAGAACAGGTTGTCCACCGCCGTCAGCTCGGCAAATTCGTACCCCGCGCACCCGGCCCCCTTGGCGTATTGATCAAATACCCCCTTGGGCACCAATGCCACCCCCGCCCCGGCGCTGACGCACCCGACAATCGCGCCATAGCTGGCCAGGCTGACAATCGGCAGAGCCAGCCCCTGGCGTAGCAACCAGTGCTCCAACGCCGCGCGATAAGGACAGCCTTGAGGCCACATGAATACGGTTTTGTCCTGCAGATCGGCGGCACTGCGCACCGGTCCGAGTGAAGTCGAGGCAATCAGCAACAAATCCTCTCGGTACATCGGCGTGCGCCTGAGCTGCGAGCGCTCGACGTCCACAGCGACGATCGCCCCATCGAGCCGGTGACTCAGCGTGTCATCGAGCAGCTGGCTCCAGGTCCCGGTGGTCAACTCCAGCGCAACCGCGGGGTAACGCTTGTGGAACTTGGCCAGCAATCGCGGCAATCGTCCGGTGGCGGAAGATTCGATCGCGCCAATGCGCAGCGAACCGGAGGGCTCAGCCGAAGGGTCCACCGCGCGTTTGGCTTCAGCTGTCAGCGCAAGAATTTTCGCCGCATAAGTGAGGAATGTCTGGCCGGCCGGGCTGATCCGCAGCCCACGCCCCTCGCGCAGAAACAAGGCAACGCCCAGTTCGGCCTCCAGCGCTTTGATCCGCGCCGTGATGTTCGAGGGCACGCAATGCAGCAGCTCGGCCGCCCGGGCAATGCTGCCGACCTCAGCGACGGTTTTGAACATGCGAATCTGTGACAGCTCCATACATCACCATAAGTGAACGATAAGGCCAGTATAAGTCAGTTGTGGCGAATGGTCTGGGTCCCGATACTCAGCGCGTACCCCCACAGGTTGACCGTCATGAAGCCCCCTGCTCACGTCTTGAAAATCCTGTCGTCGATAGCATTCGTCGTCGCCTGCTGGGGTTACTCGCCGACCGGGATTCATATCGGTCTGCAAGCCTACGACCCAGGGCATCTGGCCCTGCTGCGATTTCTGCTGGCCTCGGCATTCATGGCGGTGGTTGCAGCATTCAAGGGTATTCGCCTGCCGCGGGTCCGGGACTTGCCGCTGCTGATGGTCCTCGGATTTTTCGCGGTCAACCTGCACCACGTCGCCTTGAACCTCGGCCAACAATATGTCAGCGCCGGCGCCTCGAGTGTGCTGGCACAGACGACGCCGTTGTTCAGCACACTGCTGGCGCGTTTCGTACTAAAGGATTCGGTCAGTGGCTGGCGCTGGGGATGTGTGCTGCTGGGCCTGGCCGGCGTGCTTATAGTGGTGGGCGGTGACCACGGCCTGGGCGGCCTCGACGCTCACGCCCTGCTGATTCTGTTGGCCGCGCTGTCCTGGAGCTTTTACTTCGCCCTGCAAAAACATCACGCCCTGCGCTACGACGGCCTGACGCTGGTGTGCTACACGGTCTGGCTTGGCACTCTCCTGCTCCTCATCTACCTCCCAGGCTTGAAGGATCAGGTCATGGCGGCGCCGATTGACGTGCAGATTGCGGTGCTGGCGCTAGGGATTTTTCCTAGTGCGCTGGCCTATCTGGCCTGGGCGTATGTGTTGAGTCAGATCGACTTGAGCCGGGCGACCATGACGCTGTATCTGATACCGCCGACGGCCATGGCGATTGCTTCTTTTACCTTGGCAGAGCGACCTACCACGATGGTGGTGGTTGGATCGATGATAGTACTTGCCAGTGTGTTGGCTTTGAATATGGAGCGTAAAGTCGCCGTTGTTGCCAGTACATGAACCCCGCCTGATGGAGACGGGGTTTGCACAACAGAAATGTTAATCAATTTCCCGTTTTTTAATATTCAAGATGATATGGGAGGGTGGCGGATTGTAGCTGAGCGGTTTGGATACCCAAGCGTCTTCCACCATTGCCAGATAGGTGCCGTTACCGCGGTCTTTCTTGGTAACCGCATGCAGAAAGTTATACAGCACGTCTTGGTCATCAAATGCGCTAACCGCCTCCAGCCGCTGCTGCACATACCAGCCTGATATAGTTTGCAAATGAATGATCGACACCTCGGAGTCCAATTCATGCAGCGTAAGATTGGCCCCATGTACTGATTTCAAACTGAAGGTATTTGGCGAATCGCAAATCTGAAGTGCGCCTTCACTGTCCTTGATGCCGATCCATTTTCCTTTGTGTTGGCCTTCATCCACCTGGATCTGATAACCGCCCGCCACATGGTGATAAAACCGAAATTGCATCGGCTCGGTTTTTTTTAACTGGGTAGCCACCATTGCCGGGCCGGTGTGACCCGATACTAGAGCCACCGGACGACTACTGATAGTCATAGTTGCCGTAAAAGATAGAAACTTATCGAACATGATTAACTTCCTTGTATGAATTAATAA
Organism: Pseudomonas sp. LB3P31; assembly: GCF_054897945.1. NCBI lineage: Bacteria > Pseudomonadati > Pseudomonadota > Gammaproteobacteria > Pseudomonadales > Pseudomonadaceae > Pseudomonas > Pseudomonas sp. LB3P31. Next base: position 5,328,557 of record NZ_CM142710.1, on the reverse strand, counting down.
CGCCATGCACTGAATGCGCAGACAAAAATAACAGCTTTGGCACATAGGACTGGAACTCAAATAAAAAAAAATGTAACAGCACTTAAGCCTTGCAACATCACGATTATTCAACGGGCGATAGAATCGCTAATAAAAAAAGCCTGACATTCAAATTTGCCAGGCTTTCAGCTTCATCTATCGACGTTTCAGCCAGGATTAATTACCGCCTATCATCCGACAGCGGAGTAGGCTCATCCGCCGGCGGCATATCGTCATCCGCAGTCGGGTCCTTCCAGTCATCAGGGCGATCTTCACCTGCTTCGGCCGGGTCCCGAGACGGGTCCATGCCTGGAGGTGCATCGTGATCCATCGACGGCTCGTCTGTGCCGGGCATCGGTCTGGTGGGGGCGGTATCGGGGGTTCCGCCGGGGAAAGTTGATTCGTTAGCCATGACGCACCTCATTGATGAGGTCCAGCAAATCTGGGCCGTACTAGTTGGAAGCGGGCGCGTGGCAGGCGTGCTGTCGGCAAGACGGACGGTCAGGCGTGATCGGCGAGGAAGCGATCGCGGCTGTTGGTCAGGTGCAGCCACATGGCCGCCGGGGCCGCATCCTGGCACTTGATCCCACTGAGAATTGCCTCGTGCTGCAGATTGGCCAATTGCCCGTAGGAGCTGTCGAGTGAAACGAGGCTGCGATCTTTTGATCTTGCTGTGTACATATCCATTGCTGCGGTAACGGCTTCTATTGGTTCCACCCTTACGGCGGGTCACTTTGAAAGCGCAAAGTAACCAAACGCTTGTTGCCCCACCACTCGGCACCTCGCCTAGGCTCGGTGTGCCCTCACTCCGGCATTGCTCCGCGGGCCGCTGCGACGGGCCATCCATGCCCCAACGCAGCTAAACCGGCATCCTTGCCGGTTTAGCCGCTACGCAATACCTGCGTTCGGCCATCGTGGTTAACGGGGCGTGCGCGATCAACAACCGGGCCGTGGCGGCCTTCGGGCCGACCAAGGCTTCAAGCTGGCGCGCTGCGCTGATTTGGTCGTGCACCTGCCTGAATTGGAAATGAGAATCTGTGGAGGTGACACCTGTGGGAGCAAAGCTTGCTCGCGATGGCGAGTTAACATTCAACATTGTCATCGACAGGCATGATGCCATCGCGAGCAAGCTTTGCTCCCACACGGGTCATTCCACAAACAGCAGGTACACTGTCCAAAACTCCATGGACACTCTTCTTCTCATGCCCACCATCCGCCTCAGCAAAACCCTGGCCTGCAGCGCATTCGGACTCCTCCTCGCCACAACTCACTGCATCGCCGCCGCCCCCACCGATCGACAGATCGAAGCGACCGTGAAAAACGCCGTCACTCCAGTCATGCAACAACAGAACATCGCAGGCATGGCAGTCGCCGTCACCTACAAAGGCCAGGCGCACTACTTCAACTACGGAGCGGCCTCCAGGGAAACAGGCAAACCGGTCACCGAGAACACCCTGTTCGAGATCGGTTCGGTCAGCAAAACCTTCACCGCGACCCTCGCTGCCTACGCCCAGGCCAGCGGCAAACTGTCCCTGTCGGACAAAGCCAGCCAGATTCTTCCGGCATTACGCGGCAGCGCCTTCGACAACATCAGCGTATTGCAACTGGGCACCTACACCGCCGGGGGCCTGCCATTGCAGTTTCCCGAAAACGCCGACTCGCCCGACAAGATGCTCGGCTATTTCCAGCAGTGGAAACCGACTTACACCGCAGGCAGCCATCGACTCTATTCGAACCCGAGCCTCGGGCTGTTTGGCTACCTCGCCGCGCAAAGCATGGGCGCGCCGTTCGACCAATTGATGGAAAAAACCTTGCTGGCAAAGTTGGGCCTTTCCCACACCTGGCTCAAGGTCCCGAAGGCTGAAATGGGGCTGTACGCCCAGGGCTACAACAAAGATGACAAGCCGGTCAGGGTCGGGCCGGGCGCGCTGGATTCAGAGGCGTACGGAGTGAAAACCAGTGCCGCCGACATGCTTGGCTATGTGCAGGCGAACCTGCAGCCGACGAAGCTGGAAGCGCCGTTGCAACAGGCGATTGCGACTACTCACACCGGCTATTACAGCGTCGGCAACATGACCCAGGGCCTGGGCTGGGAGCTATACGGCTACCCCATTGCCCTTGAACAATTACTGGAGGGGAACTCCACGAAAATGGCGATGCAGGCGCATGAAGTGCGCTGGCTCAACCCACCACAATCACAGCCTCAAAACGTGCTGATCAACAAAACCGGCTCGACTGGCGGCTTTGGCGCTTACGTTGTGTTCGTGCCCTCCAGGGACATCGGCATCGTAATCCTGGCCAATAAAAACTACCCCAATGCGGAGCGGATCAAAATCGCCCACTCGATTTTGAGCGCATTGGCGCCCTGATCGAAAACGACCATTTGGTCTTAACAAAAATGGGCGACCTGTGGAGATCGCCCATTTTTTTGTTTGCGCAGATTCGTAACCAGGTTAATTGCTGCCAGCCCTAAACAACCGGTCAGCAATCTGCCGACCTCGCTCAAGCCCTTCCTGGTCAACCCTATCGATTTGTTCTTGTTCACCGGATCACTGATGAGATCCTGCTCATGCAGGCGGTTCATGACTTCGAAGTCGAACCCTTTCCACGCATGACCGTTGTCGGAACTGAACGTTGCCAGGAGGGCAAGCACGGCTTCTTCAATGAGTTTATCGTCGTATTTCATGGTTGCAGGTCCGCTCATATTCAGCTGCCTGAAATTGCTTTGGCCGGGGGATAACAGGGTCGCTTCGCGTCCCGACGCAGGCTTCGCCAGCTGCTACAGGTTGTTTTCAGTCGTCTGGCATTTCAGGTGGTTTGGTGGGTTTGGCAGGTTTTGCGCCCTTGGCGCCCTTGACTGGTTCCGCTACCGCTGGCGTCGTAACGGTCGCAGCTGCAGCTTCCTTCTCAGCCATCGGCATGGCATCGATAGTGCTGAAAATTTCCTTCAGATCAACCTTACCCAATTGCTCAAGTTTCTTTTCGCCATCCTTGCCCACCAAAATGACCTTGGTCTGCGCCCCGGCTCCCATCTTGAGCGCGCGGATCAATGCCATCGTGCTTTGCGGGTCCAGGTCTTTGCCTTCGCGTTGGCCCATGGTGTTGATCACCGAATACAGCACCATGTTGCGTTCGGTGAAAGCCTGTTTGTTGGCAGGCTCTTCCAGGGACTTCTTCAGGCTGACCCACGTCGGGTCCACCGTGCTGGGCGCGATCACGATCAGTGGTCGCGACCTGCCCTTGTCCATGTCCAAGGGTGAATCGCCATCGGCGAGCAAGGGGCCGGCAAGTACCAGCAAGGTAGTCAGGGTCAAAGACCTGATGAGCATGCGCATCTCCTTTTGTAATCCACGCACTAATGATTGCGCATCGCGGTGATTGTTCCGGGTGACTTACCGCAATTATTTTTCGCTTAAGCCAAAGCTTAGGTCAGGGCGGTCATTGCGCAACCGCGATCCTAGGCGCGATTGATTCACGCCAGCGGACGCTTTATCGTCGACCAACGACTCGTCAGCGCCATGAAAAGGAGCTTCATCCGCCATGCAAATCGACTACCTGTGTGACCACCCGGCGCTCATTGACGCCCTGGCTCGCCGGGGTCTACGTGAAGGCCGAGTACCGCGGCCGGGGCATTGCCTCGAAGCTGGTGAACCGCATCGTCGACGAAGCGGCCGCACTGGGCATTGCCGAACTGTATCTCTATACCGACCAGGCCCAGTCGCTCTACGCCAGTCTGGGCTGGGAGGTCGTCGAAGACACAGTGGATGACGAGGGCCTGGAGATCACCGTGATGAAACGACAGGTCCCAAAGGCTTGACGCTTATTGTCCTCAGAACGCGAGTTTGTAACCGATTAATACCAGCATCGTCGCCAGGCAAGGTCGCAGCACTTCATCAGAGATACGCCCGGTCAGGTGACTACCCAGCCAGATCCCCGGCAAGGAGCCGATCAACAAGTAACCCAGCACGTGCCAGTCCATGTTGCCCATGCTCGCGTGGCCCAGGCCGGCAACCAGGGTCAGCGGCACGGCGTGGGCGATCTCAGTCCCGACCAGGCGCCGCGTCGGCAACAGCGGATAGAGGATGAACAACGCCACAGTGCCGAGCGCACCCGCGCCGATGGACGTCAGTGCGACCATGGTACCCAGGATCAGACCGGTGATGACGGTCATCACATTCAGCCGCGGACCGTTGGGGTTGTAGTTGCCACCAGCGCGTTTGTGCGCGAAATCGAGCAGGCGCTTCTTGAAGAAAATCGCCAGTGCGGTGGCAAACAGCACAAAGCCCAGGGCCTGCTTGATGACGGCGTTCATCGCATCGGGCGAGTTGTGCAGCGTACTCAGGAACCACAGGGTCATCAGCACCGCCGGGACACTGCCCAGGGTCAGCCAGCCAGTGATTGCCCAGTCGATATTGTTGTTTTTCCGGTGAACCAGGACGCCGCTGGATTTGGTGATGGCGGCGTACAGCAGGTCGGTACCGACCGCCGTGGCGGGGTTGACGCCGAACCACAGCAGGATCGGGGTCATCAACGAACCACCACCGACACCCGTCATGCCTACGATAAAACCGACTACCAGTCCCGCAACGACTAACCCGAGGTTTCCGAATTCCATAAACCGTCCACACAAACCGCAGGAAAAAACTGGCCCGCAGCATAGCGATTTTTCTTATAACTACTTATATCGATGCGGACTATCGTTATACCCGAACACGCTTGCACCGTAGATGCGAGCCTGGGCTGGACGGTTCCGGCTATGGGCGATAACGATGACGCGGGCAACAGGATAGCCGACGCGACCTCCAGACCATCGCGAGCGGGCTCGCTCCCACAGGGGGGGTGGCGTCCATTTGGGGAGTGCGCGTTATCGTTGGCGTCCATCGCGAGCAAGCTTTGCTCCCACAGTCATCACCCTCCCACAGGTCCTGGTTCCGACTCAGAGAAGGTACACGACCAAACAAGCGCAGCGCGCCGGCTTGATGCCTTGGTCGGCCCAGAGGCCGCCACGGCACGGTTGTTGATCGCGGACGCCCCGTTAACCACGATGGCCGAACGCAGGTATTGCGTAGCGGGTAAACCGGCAAGGATGCCGGTTTAGCCGCGCTGGGCCAGGGAGGGCCCATCGCGGCGGGCCCGCGGAGCAATGCCGGAGTACGGGCACACCGAGCCCTAGCGAGGTGCCGAGTGGTGGGGCAAGAGCGCTTGGTTACTTGGCGCTTTTTCAAGTGACCCGCTGTAAAAGCGGAACCATTTGAAGCCGTGACCGCAGCAATGGATATGTACACAAAGATCAAAAGATCGCAGCCTCGTTTCTCTCGACAGCTCCTACAGGGAAATCAGTGTCAGCGCAGAAATGGGTCAGTGGGACCGCCGCCCCGGCTTGAAGCTGTGATGGCGATTAACAAACACCGTGGCAAACGCCACCAGCGACAAAATCAGCAGCGCCCAGGGAAACGACATCGCCCCCACCCGGTCCAGCAACAGGCCACCAAACAGCCCCCCTCCGGCGATCGCCACGTTCCATGAAGTCGTCAGCATCGCCTGCACCACATCCACGTTCTCACCTGCAGAATCCGCCGCCGCCGTCAGCAACAACGTTGCCGACCCGCCAAACGACAGGCCCCACACCGCCATGCAGGCATAGACCACCCAAGGCGACGAGGCCGCCAGTGCCAGCACCAGCGCCGTCAGCGCAAACACCGCCAGGCTGATCAGTGCCAACTGGCGCAGCCAGCGGTCCACCAGCAGACCGATGATCCAGATGCCCAGCAGCGAACTGACGCCAAACACCAGCAGCACCAGGTCCACCCGCTCACCCAGGCCGGCCTGCGTCAGAAACGGATCAATATAGGTATAAAGAATGTTGTGCCCGAGCATCCAGGTCAGCACCACAAACAGCACCGGGCGCACGCCCTTCATGCTGAACACCTTGGCCAGTGGCAGGCGCTCGGTGTCAGGCTGACCCGGCCGGTCCGGCACCGCCACCATGATCCACGCAGCCAGCAACAGCGCCATGGCCGACATGATGCCGAACGAAGCGCGCCAGCCGATCAGGTTACCCAGCCAGGTCCCCGCCGGTGTGCCGAGCGACAGCGCGACCGGGGTGCCGAGCATGGCAATTGCCAGGGCTCGGCCCTGCAAACGCGGCGAGACCAGCCCGCGTGCGTAGCCCGCCATGATCCCCCAGGACAACCCCGCTGCCATGCCCGCGAGAAAACGCGACACCAGGGTCAGGCCATAGTGGCTGGAGAAGGTGGTCACCGTGTTGAACAGCACAAACCCGCACACCGTCATCATCAATACCCGCCGCCGACGCCAGCCGCGAGTCGCCACCGTCAGTGGAATAGCCGCCATGATCGAGCCCAGGGCATAAAGCGTCACCAACTGGCCGGCCCACACTTCGCTGACCTGCAACCCGGCGCCAATCTGCGTCAACAGCCCGGCCGGCAGGGTTTCGGTGAGGACGGCGATAAAACCGGTCATGGCAAACGCCAGCAAGGCGGCGTAAGGCAGCTTTTCGCTGGCAGTCGAGTGTTGGTTGAGCGTGCGCTCGACGGTGGCCTGGTCAGTCATGACGGTTGACGCTCCCTTCAATCAGCTACTGATTGTATACAATTTCACACTGTAACTGACTCGGATCATTGCACCGGTAAAAAATAACGCTGGTCTGGAGGAATTCCTGGGGTTTGCCTTCGCGGAACTGGGAGATGACGTCCCGCTCCTGCTGCTGGCTGCAACCGCTGACCAACAGCAGCGCCAGGCAGGCCAGCAGCCGGCGTTGACAACGAATTTGCGCGGTAATGAGGGACAACAATCGGGCCATGAATTCTGGGACTTGGGCATGCGCCGGCGGTGGGGATCGCCGCAGGCTGGCCATGGATAGAACCGCGAATGCTGAAAAAGTGCAGTGCCGACGGTCCATAAGCCCGCGCCCCCCGGACGCTGCCGCACTGAACCTCATGCCATTCATGCTGCCCAATACACACAACCCTATCTACCAGGAGGTTTGCATGCGCAGTTTGCAATTGGCCGGCGTTGAAGTACCGGTCATCGGTCAGGGCACCTGGCGCATGGGCGAAGATTCGTCGCAGCGCACCGGCGAAATCGCCGCCTTGCGCCAGGGCATCGAGCTCGGCATGACCCTGATCGACAGTGCCGAAATGTACGCCGAGGGCGGTGCCGAGGAAGTGGTGGGCGAAGCGATCGCCGGTCAGCGCGACAAGGTGTTCCTGGTCAGCAAGGTGTATCCGCACAACGCAGGTCGTCAGGGTATTCCCCAGGCCTGCGAGCGCAGCCTGAAGCGCCTGGGCACTGATTACATCGATCTGTATCTGCTGCACTGGCGCGGCCAGTATCCGCTTGAGGAAACGGTCGAAGCCTTCGAGCGCCTGCGCGAAGCTGGCAAGATCGGCCGCTGGGGTGTGTCCAATTTTGATCTGGATGACCTGCACGAACTGGCCAACCCGGCCTGTGCTACCAATCAGGTGTTGTATAACCTGGAAGAGCGCGGCATCGAGTTTGATTTGCTGCCGTGGTGCCAGCAACAGCGGCTGCCAGTCATGGCCTACTGTCCGATTGGCCAAGGTGGGCATATGCTGGCCCAGGCCACGCTCGCACAGGTGGCAGCCCGTCATCAGGCGACACCGGCGCAAGTAGCGCTGGCGTGGATTCTGCGGCAGGACGGGGTGATCGCCATTCCCAAGGCGGTGCGGCTCGAGCACGTAACACTCAATGCCCGAGCCCTGGACCTACAGCTTGAGCCGGGGGATCTGGAGGCGCTGGACCAAGCGTTTCGAGCGCCACAACGCAAACAGCGACTGGCCATGGTCTAGGCCATCGGTTGCATCAGAGGGCTTCTACATGAGAAGCACCGATCCGCTGGACTCGTTTAACCTGGATCGATTTATCCAGGCCCAGGACCCGGTGTTCCATCACGTCCTCGAGGAACTGGGTGCCGGGCATAAACGCCGGCACTGGATGTGGTTCGTCTTCCCGCAGATCGCCGGGCTCGGTGGCAGCGAGATGTCCCGGCACTTCGCCATCCAGTCGGCGGCGGAAGCTGCGGGCTACCTGGCGCACACAGTGCTGGGCCCGCGGCTGCGAACCTGCACTCAATTGGTGCTGGATATCAGGCATCAGTCGCTTATCGATATTTTCGGTCATCCCGACGACCTGAAGTTTCACTCCTCGATGACCCTGTTCGCGCAGTTCAGCCCCCCGGACAGCATCTACCATCGGGCGCTTAACCGTTATAACCATGGCATTCCGGACGGATGGACCCTGTCGCTGCTCGACTCAAAACAGGCCCAGCTGCCCACCAATCAGGGTTGAAAAGTCATCGTTCACAAACGGCAGAATGGCGTCCGCGATCGGTTGCAGCTGCCGGGTGACGTAATGGTCGTAGTCGATGGGCGCGCTGCGCACCTCCAGCGGTTCGGGCCCGGCCACCGTGATGAGGTAACTGATCCAGCCGCCGTTCTGATACTGCCGGGGTCGGCCCTGCTGGTCGTTGTAGTCGTCGGCGATCCGCGCAGCGCGCACATGGGGTGGCACGTTTCGTTCGTAGTCGTCGAGGGTGCGGCGCAGGCGCTTGCGGTAGACCAGGCGCTCGTCGAACTCGCCGGCCAGGGTCTTGCGCACGTAATCGCGCACGTAATCCTGGTAAGGCTGGCGATGGAAGATCAGCGAGTACAGCTCCTGCTGGAACTGCCGAGCCAGCAGCGACCAGTCGGTGCGCACCGCTTCCAGGCCCTTGTACACCATCTCGTCAGTGCCATCGGCGCGACTCACCAATCCGGCATAACGCTTCTTGCTGCCCTCCTCCGCTCCGCGAATGGTCGGCATCAGGAACCGCGTGTAGTGGGTTTCGTACTGCAGTTCGAGCACGCTCTGCAGTCCATACTCCTGCTGCACGTGTTCGCGCCACCACTGGTTCACATGGTCGACCAGGGCGTGGCCGATCTGCGCCGCTTCCTCGCGGCCATGGGCGCGGCGCAGCCAGACGAAGGTCGAGTCGGTATCGCCGTAGATCACCGTGTGACCCTGGGCTTCGATCAGCTGGCGCGTGCGCAGCATGATTTCATGCCCGCGCAAGGTGATCGACGATGCCAGGCGCGTGTCGAAGAACCGGCAGCCGCTGGACCCGAGCACGCCGTAGAAGGCGTTCATGATGATCTTCAGGGCCTGTGACAGCGGCGCGTTGTGTTCGCGCTTGGCGGTTTCCCGACCTTCAGCGACCCGCGAGACAATTGCCGGCAGGCAATGCCGGGTTCGGGAAAACCGCGCACCACGGAAACCGGGCACCGAGTCCTGGTCGTCGGGATGCTTGAGGCCTTCGATCAGACCGACCGGGTCGATCAGGAACGTGCGGATGATCGAGGGGTAAAGGCTCTTGTAGTCGAGAACCAGCACCGATTCGTACAGCCCGGGTTGCGAGTCCATGACAAACCCGCCAGGACTCGCCTCGGGAGGACGGCCACCGAGGTTGGGCGCGACAAAACCCTGGCGATGCATCAGCGGCATATACAGGTGGGTAAACGCCGCCACCGAGCCGCCGCTGCGATCCGCCGGCAGACCAGTGACGCTGGCGCGCTCCAGCAGGAAGGTCAACAGCTCGGTCTTGGCAAAAATCCGCGTGACCAGTTCGCAGTCCTTAAGGTTGTATTTGGCCAGCGCCGGTTTGTCCTCGGCGAACATGCGGTTGATTTCGTCCATGCGCTGGTAGGGCGTGCTGATCGCCTTGCCCTCCCCAAGCAGGGTCTGTGCGACGTTTTCCAGGCTGAACGAGGGAAAACTCCAGGTCGCCGAGCGCAGGGATTCGATGCCGTCGATGATCAACCGGCCAGCGGCGGCGGCGAAATAGTGATTGCGGCTGCCATGCTCGCGCCACTGCATTTCTTCGCCGCCACGCCCCAGCTTGAGCGGCACCGCCAGGCGTCGGGCGTGTTCATGCAGCACGCGCAAATCGAACTGCACGACATTCCAGCCGATGATCGCGTCGGGATCGAAGCGGGCGAACCATTCGTTGAGTTTCTTCAGCAACAAGGTGCGCGACTCGCAATACTCAAGCTGGAAGTCCACTTCGCTGTGGTCACCGTTCGGTGGGCCGAGCATGTACACCTGCCGCTCGCCGCAGCCTTCCAGGGCAATCGAGTACAGCTCGCCGCGGGCGGTGGTTTCAATGTCCAGGGACACCAGCCTGAGTGTTGGCCGGTAAGCGGGGTCGGGTTTCATCTGCGCATCAAGCAGCAGGCCATCGGCGTTCGGCGTGCCACCGAAGATCACCGGCGCGGTGATGAAGCGCTCCATCATGTAACGTTCCGGCGGGCGCACGTCGGCCTCGAACATTTCGACGCCGGCCTTGCGCAGCGCGGTTTCCAGGCGCATCAGCTGGCCGTGCTGCTGACAGTACAGGCCGAGCACCGGGCGATGCTCGAAGTCCAGCAGCGCCAGCGGCCGCAGCTCAACGTTTTTCTCGCCTTGCAGCAGCTGTTCCGCCTGTTCGCGCTGCTCTGCCGGGATAAACGCCACCGACGTTTGATGAGGCAGGCGAATACGCTGGGGCCCGTCATCGGTCGCCAGCCAGAACTCGACTTCCGTACCGGCCGGGGTGTCGCGCCAATGCCGGGTCAGGACAAAACCCTGCTGTAGATCCACCGCTGCAACCTCGATATCTGATTCAGGTGGGGATTCTACGCGTAACCTTGCTACGGGGTTGAGCGCCGAATTTGCTAAAAAATCTGCAAAATGACGTTTTTTGTATGATATCCGCCGCTTTGCGCCTTGCCCTCGGCGCCCGGGTCTATGATTCTTCTAGAACAACGACAACACCAGAGTACACACCATGAAAACCGTCGCCCAACTGCTCAAGTTGAAAGATCAGAAGAATCAGGAAGTGCACCAGATCAAGCCCGACCACATGGTGCTCGAAGCGTTGATGAAGATGGCCGAAAAGAACGTCGGCGCCTTGCTCGTGGTGGAAAATGACCAAGTGGTTGGGATTATCAGTGAACGGGATTACGCGCGAAAACTAGTGCTGCATGGTCGTTCCTCAGTCGGAACTCCGGTGCGCGACATCATGGTGGCGAATGTAATCACCGTGGACACCCACCAGACCGTCGACACCTGCCTTGGCATCATGTCCGACAAACGGCTGCGCCACTTGCCGGTGGTCGAGGACGGCAAGTTGATTGGCTTGCTGTCCATTGGTGACCTGGTCAAGGAAGCGATTGCCGAACAGGCGGAGCTGATTCGGCAGTTGGAGCAGTATATTCGCGGGGAGTGACCACATTCCCTGTGGGAGTGAGCCTGCTCGCGATGGAGTGTCAGCCGACATCAAGTTTTCTGACACTCCATCGCGAGCAGGCTCACTCCTACAGACGTGTTCACGTCGGCCAATGCCGGGCAAACACCGGTGCCAAGGTCGGATGCCGGTCTATGCGCTCCAGCCACGCATAAAACCCCGGACGGGCGCTACGCAGATGTTCGCGGCTGCCCGCCCAGCGACTCACCACGGCGGCCAGCACATCCAGCGCGCCCGGCGCCTCATCTCCCAGGTACAACTCCCCGGAAAACTGGTCGGCGAATACCTCCCAGCTCCAGTGCAACCGCTGGCGGGTTCCGCTGATCAGGTTCTGTCGGGATGCTTCGTCGGCCTCGGCCAGCCAGCGCTCGGGGTAATCGATGATGCCGATCGCCGCATAACAATTGCTGACGATGAACGCCAGGCCGCGAATGGCCTGGTCACGCTCGGCGACATCGTCGGGCAGCAGATTCGAACCGGGAAACGTCAGCCCGAGGTGAATCAGGATCGCCGCGCTCTCGGTCAGAATGCCGCCATCGGGCAATTGCAGGGTCGGAATCTGCTTGAGCGGGTTGAGTTTCTCCAGGGCTTTCGCCGATTCCGGGGACGCCTCGACATCGATGAAGCGATAGGGGATCTCGCAGAGTTCCAGCGCCGCCTCAATCGCCGCAGCGCCGGAGTTCTTGTGTCCGTAGAGCTGGTACATACACACCTCCTTTGCAGTTCTCTCTTTGTAGCAGCTGACTCTGGTGCCGCGGGAAAATTTCTTTTTTCGTCACTGCATCCAAATCGCTTTCTGGCGGGTAGTACCTGTAGCAGCCCTGATGCTGCACAGCGCATTACTCATTTTCGGAGAGCTATCGATGAACGCCAAACAGCTGATTTGCCTTGCCGGTTTGCTTGCGACCGTCCCCGCCGCTTTCGCTCAGACAGCCTTGCCGGACAGCATCAAGGTGCCAGACGGGCACAAGGTCGCCATGGAAACCACCGGGGTCGGCGAGATCACTTATGAGTGCCGCGACAAGGCTAATGCCGCCGGCATGACCGAATGGGTGTTCGTAGGGCCTAAAGCGGTGCTCAACGATCGCAGCGGTAAACAGGTCGGCACCTACTTCGGCCCGCCGGCGACCTGGCAGGCCCAGGACGGTTCGAAAATCACCGGCACTCAACTGGCAGTCGCGCCATCGACTCCGGGTAACCTGCCCTATCAACTGGTCAAGGCCAACCCTGCCGAAGGCAAAGGCGCGATGAGCGGCGTCAGCTATATCCAGCGTGTGGCCCTCAAGGGCGGCGTGGCACCGGCCACTGCATGCACGACTGCCAACAAGGGCAAGCAGGAAGTCGTGAAGTATCAGGCGGATTATATTTTCTGGGCTGCGAACTGACACGAACACCTGGAACACTGCAGGAACTGCAGGAATTGCATTAAGTACAGTTCCTGTGGGAGCAAGGCTTGCCCGCGATGGCGTCCAGTCAGGTAATCCAATGGCAGATGGCAAAATGCAATCGCGGGCAAGCCTTGCTCCCACAGGCCTTGCTCCCACTGGCCTTATTCTTACAGCCTTTCCCGCAGCCTTCTTCCCACAGGAGATGCGTTTGTTTGCTAGATTGCATGCCAGGTCCCATCAACGGCTGAGCACAGTGTCCTTGCCCGAACCTCTCTTTGATTATGAAACCCACCTGGCCGCCTGCGGGCGTGGCGAGCGGCAGTCCTTGCGGGCTTTGTACGTGCAGGAAAGCCCGCGCCTGCTGGGCGTGGCCAAACGCCTGGTGCGCGATACAGCCCTGGCTGAGGACATCGTCCACGACGCCTTCCTGAAAATCTGGAGCGGCGCCGCGCACTTCGATCCGGCGCGCGGCTCGGCCCGGGGCTGGATGTACAGCGTGACCCGGCACCTGGCGCTGAATTTCCTGCGCGATCACCGCCGTGAACTCCACGATGAGACCGATGTACAGGACATGACTGAAGCCTTCGATGACCAGGTGCATTCCGGGCGCATCCACCACTGCCTGGAGCAATTGGAGCCGGCCCGGCGCAGCTGCATTGTGCACGCCTACGTCGACGGTTATTCCCACGCCGAGATATCACACAAGCTCGGCACCCCGCTGGGCACGGTCAAAGCCTGGATCAAGCGCAGCCTCACGGCGTTGCGGGAGTGCATGGGATGATCAGCAGACCCTCAAACGAAACCCCGGACGAACGCGATGAACTGGCCAGCGAATACGTATTGGGCACTCTCTCGGCCGAGCTGCGCGAAGAGGTCCGACTGCGCCTGCAGGATGACGCGCAATTGCGTATAGCAGTCGACAGCTGGGAACGGCGCCTGCTCGGCTTGACCGACCTGGTCGAACCCTCACCACCCTCTGCCCAGTTGTGGCCGCGCATCGAGCGAAGCGTGCAGGCCCTGCAGCCGAAACCCCGGGCACCTGCGGTACACGCGTCATCCTGGTGGAACCTGCTGCCGTTATGGCGCGGGCTGGCGGGTGCCGGATTGGCGGCGAGCCTGCTGCTCGGCGCATTGCTGTTGACTCAGACCACGGCCAAGCCAAGCTACCTGGTGGTGTTGGTCGGCCCTCAGGACAAGGCGCCGGGGTGGGTGATTCAGGCGAGCAACCCGAGGGAGATTCAGCTGATCCCGCTGGGCGTGGTGGAAATTCCAGCCGACAAGGCACTGGAGTTCTGGACTAAGGCCGACGGCTGGCAAGGCCCGGTGTCACTGGGCCTGGTCAAACCGGGGCAGACCTTGTCGGTGCCGCTGGACAAACTGCCGGCCCTGGTCCCCGATCAACTGTTCGAGCTGACCCTGGAAAACCCCAATGGCTCCCCGATCGGCAAGCCGACCGGACCAATCCAGTTTATCGGCCGAGCAGTCAAAGTCATTTGATGGAGGCAACCCTGTAGGAGCGAGCCTGCTCGCGATGGCGTCGGTTCAGCTGACATCATTGCTGGCAGAGCTACCGTAATCGCGAGCAGGCTCACTCCCACAGCGGCCTGCCTATTCACCGCGCCCGGGCCATACAACGCTGATACCGCTCATCCACCCGCTTGGCAAACCAGGCCGTAGTAAGTTTGCGAGTAATCTTCGGGCTCTGCAGCACGATTCCCGGCAACACCGCCCGGGGCAATGACCTACCTTCAGCTTGCTCCGCCAATTCAAAGACCCTCTGGTAAAGCTTGGTCTCCTCGAACTCCAGGCTCTTACCCTTCTCCAGTTGATCGCGAATCGTCGGGTTGCGCATGTCCAGTTGCTTGCCCAGGCTGCGCACCGCCAGTTCAGTGGTCCCCGGCATGATCGCGTCGTAGCGCACCAGGTCACCGTCAAGCGCCAGCGGGATGCCCGAAGCACGGCTCACGGCGTTCTGGAATGCGGCATTGCGGCTGGCGTACCAGCCGGCGTTGAAATCGGCGAAGCGGTACAGCGGCTGCTGGTAGCTCACCGGGTAACCCAGCAGGTGCGCAATACCGAAATACATGCCGCCGCGACGACTGAATACCTCACGGCGAATCGTGCCATCTACCGGGTAGGGATATTCCTTCGCGTGTTGCTCGGCGAAGTCGATGCTGACCTGCATCGGCCCACCGGTATGCACCGGGTTGAAGCCGCCAAACAGCGTCTGCCCCATCGGCACTATGCCGATAAAATCATCGAAGATCGCACTGAGCTCCTTTTCGCTGCGTGCGGCATTGAGTCGGGTGCTGTAGCTCTTGCCGTTGGGCGAGCTGACTTGCAGCGCCCCGCTGACCAGCAGGCTGGGGATATGCACCTTGGCGGCCCGGCGGTCGATCTCTTCACGAGCGATCTTGCCCAGGCCCGGTACCGGTGGGTCCACTTGAAAAGTCGACTCCTGCTCGGTGACCGCAAGCACTGAGCAGAGGTTTTGCGTGCTTGGGTAGATGCCCTGTGCGGCAAACGCCGCGTAGATGTCCGTCGCCCAGCCGTCGCGGTTGGCTGTTTTTGCCGGCAGCAGGCGCAACAGTTCGGCCTTCACCTCAGCGGGTTTGCGTGCGGGCGGCTCCTGCGGCCGTTCGGTGGCGCAACCGGCCAGTACCAGCAGCGTGGCGACGCTTATGATCAATCGATTGGCTTGCATGGTGCTCCATCAAATCCTTGGGACGGTTAACCATACGATCAATGGCATGGCGCAGGCTATGACTGTCACTGGCCCTGACTGTTCCGTAGGAGCTGTCAAGTGAAACGAGGCTGCGATCTTTTGATCTGGGCATTCAAAAACAAGATCAAAAGATCGCAGCCTCGTTTCACTCGGCAGCTCCTACAGTGCATCCAGAGGAGCACGGGGTTTTCCGTTTGGCGGGGGGACCTGGACGCAGTTGCGCGCTGGACCATACTTGAAAGCCACACTCTCGAAGAAGTCAGGCCCATGAATCGACGCGACGTGTTGATCGTCGGCGCCGGCCCGACCGGGTTAGTCCTGGCGCTGTGGTTGAGCAAGCTCGGAATCCGGGTGCGGATCATCGACAAGACCTCGGCGCCCGGCACCACTTCCCGGGCGCTGGCGGTGCAGGCGCGCACCCTGGAACTGTACCGTCAGCTCGACCTCGCCGACGCCGTGGTGGAACACGGCCATCGCGTCGCTGCGGCGAACTTCTGGGTCAAGGGCGGCCCGGTAGCGCGCCTGCCGCTGACTACTGTTGGCGAAGGCCTGACGCCCTACTCGTTCCTCGAAATATTCCCCCAGGACCAGCACGAACGGCTGTTGATAAGTCGTCTTGAGGCCTTTGGCATTCACGTCGAGCGCAGCACCGAACTTGAGAGTTTCGAGGAAACCGGCGATGGCATCAGCGCGCAACTACGCCTGCCGGATGGCCAGCAGGAGACCTGCCAGGCCTGTTACCTCGCGGGGTGCGATGGCGCCCGGTCGGTGGTGCGCAAGGCTCTGGACACTGATTTTCCCGGCGGCACCTACCAGCAGATTTTCTACGTCGCCGACGTGCACGCCCGCGGCGAGGCGCTCAACGGCGAATTGCATGTGGACCTGGATGAAGCCGACTTCCTGGCAGTGTTTCCCATGGCCGAGCAAGGTCGTGCGCGGCTGATCGGCACAGTGCGTGATGAGCGCGCCGAGCACCCGGAAAACCTGCGGTTCGAGGACATCAGCAGTCACGCGATCCAGAGCATGAACGTGCAGATCGAGCAGGTGAACTGGTTCTCGACCTACCGTGTGCATCATCGCGTGGCGGATCACTTTCGCCGCGGGCGCGCGTTTCTTCTCGGCGATGCGGCCCACGTCCACAGCCCTGTCGGCGGCCAGGGCATGAACACCGGGATCGGCGACGCGATCAACCTGGCCTGGAAACTGGCGGCGGTGGTGAACGGCGGTGCCGAAGCCAGGCTGCTAAACAGTTATGAACCGGAACGTATCGCTTTTGCCCGCAAGCTGGTTGCGACCACCGACCGGGTATTCACTTTCGCTACCGCCCAGGGCCCGATCGCCGATCTGCTGCGCACCCGCCTGGCGCCGTTGCTCATTCCGAAAATGGCCTCGTTCGAAACGTCCCGCGAGTTCCTGTTCCGCACGGTGTCGCAGATCACCCTGAATTATCGCGCGATGGCATTGAGCACCGGGGTGGCCGGGCACGTTCATGGGGGGGATCGACTGCCATGGGCGCACGATGGCGAGGGCGACAATTATGAATCACTCAGGCACCCGACCTGGCAGGTGCATGTGTACGGCGACACCAGCGACGAAATGATCGCCTGGTGCGCGGAACATCGGTTGCCGTTGCAGGTGTTTGCCTGGCGACCGGCGTTCGAAAGCGCAGGACTGGGCCGCAACGGGTTCTACCTGTTGCGGCCGGATACCTATGTGGCGATTGCCGAGAACAGTTCGGATCCGAAGGTGATCGAACGCTACTTCCGCGACCACGGGATCCGTCCGTACTTCGGTTCTCCCTGACGCCCCACACATCAGACATGCTGGAGATAAAACCTGTAGGAGTGAGCCTGCTCGCGATAGCGGCCTGTCTGCCAATGCAGGTGGAGCCTGACCCACCGCTATCGCGAGCAGGCTCACTCCCACAGGATTGTGCCAATGCAGGTGGCGCCTGACACACCGCTATCGCGAGCAGGCTCACTCCTACAGGAGGGGTATTGGGTGATGGTCAGATGCCTGCCAGTGCCAAATCCATCGCGAAGTACGTGAAGATCAGGTCCGCCCCTGCACGCTTGATCGCCCCGAGGCTTTCGCGGACCACGCGGTCTTCGTCGATCGCCCCGGCCTGGGCGCCGAACTTGATCATCGCGTACTCGCCGCTCACCTGATACGCCGCCAGCGGCAGGCGCGAGGCCTCGCGTATGTCGCGGATGATGTCCAGGTAGGCGCCGGCCGGCTTGACCATCAGCGCGTCGGCGCCTTCCTGTTCGTCCAGCAAGGATTCGCGCACCGCTTCGCGGCGGTTCATCGGGTTCATCTGGTAGCTCTTGCGATCGCCCTTGAGCGCGCTGCCACCGGCTTCGCGGAACGGACCATAAAGCGCCGAAGCGAACTTGGTCGAATAGGCCATGATCGGCGTCTGGGTGAAACCGGCGGCATCCAGGGCCCGGCGGATCGCCTGGACCTGCCCGTCCATCGCCGCCGACGGCGCGATCACATCAGCACCGGCCTGGGCGGCCGCGACGGCTTGGCGGCCAAGATTGATCAGGGTCTGGTCGTTGTCGACTTCATGGTTGTGCATCACGCCACAATGACCGTGGTCGGTGTATTCGCAGAAGCAGGTGTCGGACATCACGATCATGTCCGGCACAGCATCCTTGGCGATACGCGACATCCGCGACACCAGGCCATTCTCGTTCCAGGTGTCGCTGCCGCTGCTGTCCAGGTGGTGGGACACGCCGAAGGTCATCACCGAACGAATGCCGGCACGGGCGTAACGCTCGATCTCCCCGGCAAGTTTCGACTCGGGAATGCGCATCACCCCGGGCATGCTCTTGATCGGCACGAAGTCGTCGATTTCTTCTTCGACGAAGATCGGCAGCACCAGGTCATCAAGGCTGAACTCGGTTTCCTGGAACAGGCTGCGCAGGCTCGCATTGCGGCGCAGACGGCGTGGACGTGCTTCGGGGAACTGACTGGACATGGGGTTTCCTGGGACAAGACGAAAGTCGTAGGGGGCGAGAGCTTATGCGCTGTGCGGCGTGGCGCACAAACGCTTGTTGACCAAGAGAGCGTTACCGGTCCGGCAATAATCGCCGCCAGGACCGGTAACGCCGCGCTGGCGCTAGAGGCGCAAAGTGCCGCTGATGCAGGTGACCACAGGGCCGCCGACCCAGATTTCGTCCCCCACCTGCTCGACCTGGATGCGTCCGGCGCGACCCATGGTCACACCCTGGCTGACCACGTACGACGACGGCGCCAATCCCTCCTTGAGCAGCCACTGCGCCAGCCCGGCATTAAGGCTGCCGGTGGCCGGGTCTTCCGGCATGCCGTCACCGCTGATAAAGGCCCGCACCTCGAACTGCGCAGCATCGCCATCGCGCTCCGGATGCCAGGGCGCTACCACCCCGACGGCGAGGCCAAGCATTTGCGCATGGTCGGGTTGCAGGTCCAGCACTTGCTGGCGGTCTTCGAGCATCACCGCCAGCCAGTCGGCGCCGTTATCGACCCACTGGCTACGCACTATCGCGCCGGGTTCCAGCCCCAGTCCCAGGCGCACACGCTCTACCAGCTCCGGCTCGACCGGCCCGGTCCTGATCAGCGGTGGTGCGAGGAACGCCAGCTCCGCGCCTTGACGACGGATCCGCACCAGCCCGACTCCGCACTCCTGAATCACCTCCTCGCCCTTGGGCTGCCCGCCAGCTTCCAGCCAGGCATGACAGGTGCCCAGCGTCGGATGCCCGGCGAACGGCAATTCCTTGAGAGTGGTGAAAATCCGCACCCGGTAGTCGGCCCGCGGGTCCTGTGGCTGGAGGATGAAGGTGGTCTCACTGAGGTTGGTCCAGGCGGCAAACGCCGCCATGCGCTCGTCGCTCAGTTCATCGGCAGCCAACACCACCGCCAGAGGATTGCCCTTGAGCGGAGTGCGGCTGAAGACATCTACCTGTTTGAAATCGAATGAATGCATGGCCTTTCCCTGGTCTGATCGAGTGGGTTACTTCGGAATTTCCAGCCCGCGCATCACTGCCGGTCGTGCCAGGAAGCGTTCGAGCACCCGGGTGACGTTCTTGAAGTCCTTGATGCCCACCAGGTCGCCCGCCTCATAGAAGCCGATCAGGTTGCGCACCCAGGGGAAGGTGGCGATATCGGCGATGGTGTAGCGCTCGCCCATGATCCAGTCCCGGCCCTCAAGCCGAGTATCGAGGACCTTCAGCAGGCGTTTGCTTTCATCGACATAACGGCCCAGCGGGCGCTTGTCCTCGTATTCCTTGCCAGCAAATTTGTTGAAGAAGCCGAGCTGACCGAACATTGGCCCGATACCGCCCATCTGAAACATCAGCCACTGAATCGTCTCGTAACGTGCCGCCGATTCCTGGGCCAGTAGCTGCCCGCTCTTGTCAGCAAGGTAGATCAGAATCGCCCCGGACTCGAACAGCGCAAGCGGTTGATCGCCAGGACCATGGGGATCAAGGATCGCCGGGATTTTGTTGTTCGAGCTCAGCGAGATGAACTCCGGGGACAGCTGGTCATTGGTTTCGAAACTGACGCGATGGGGCTCATAGGGCAGCCCGATCTCTTCCAGCATGATCGAGACCTTGACGCCATTGGGGGTCGGCAGCGAATACAGCTGGATCCACTCAGGGTACTGCGCGGGCCATTTTTGCGTGATCGGAAACGCGGACAAATCGGTCATGGGGGCATCCACAGGGAAATGTACGCCGATCATAATCCGTAGGAGCTGCCGAAGGCTGCGATCTTTTGGCATTTTCGAGTCGTACACCCAAAGATCAAAAGATCAAAAGATCAAAAGATCAAAAGATCAAAAGATCAAAAGATCAAAAGATCGCAGCCTGCGGCAGCTCCTACGACGAGTTGTAACATCCTGTTGGTAACTTTTCCTACATCCGAGAAAGCATCCCGGTAGAGTGCAGCGCACCTGTCAGGATCGAACCAAATGGGCCTGAGACACTCTGATCTTTGCCCTTCGGAAACGGACCGGCTCAACGACATGGAAATCACCCGACGCTGGATGCTCGCGGTGTAAAGGTTTGTCAGCCTTAACCGAATGCGCTGAAGAACTCCTTATTCGATGATGAATATTTTGAAATTTGCCACTCGCTTCAAGCATCGTGCCTATCTGTTCCTGCCGGCGTTGCTCGCCACCAGCGCCGTGTTGCTGTCGCTGGAATCCAGCGAAAGCCGCGCCCAGCCGGCGGATGGCACCCAGACCCTGGTGTTCCTGCGCCACGCGGAAAAACCTGAAGGCGGCCTGGGCCAGCTCAACTGCCAGGGCTTGAATCGCGCCATCGACCTGGCGACCCTGCTCCCGGAGAAATTCGGCAAGGCCGACTACGTGTTCGCCGCGAACCCGACGCGCAATGTCGAGGAAGGCGAGCTGGACAATTCCTATAGTTACATTCGTCCCCTGATGACCATCAGCCCCAGCGCGATCAAGCTCGGTTTGCCGGTGAACATCAAATTCTCGGCCAACGACACCAGCGACCTGGCCGATGAGCTGCTCCACGACAAGTACCATAACTCGGTGATCTACACCGCCTGGTCCCATGGCTACCTGCCGGAACTGATCAACAAGGTGGCGGGCGATGCCGTCGGCAAAAAGCAGAAGATCACCGAAGACTGGGAATCCAGCGACTTCGACTCGTTGTACGTGCTGACCCTGACCTGGCACAACGGCAAGGCCAGCCTGGAAAGCCACACTTACAAGCAGGGCCTGGATAACGGTCGCCAGACCTGTCCGACGTAAGTGAAGGCGTGCCTCGCGGCAGATAACCACAGCATCGGCGCCTCCATTCGGGCTGGGGCGCCCTAGAGGGCGCCATCGTCCATGGGCTTTCAGCCGCGAATACAGAATTTCAGGTCGTGCAGTCCAACAACAATGCTCATCACCATAACCGCTCGGGAAACTCAACCTTTCTTAGAGGAAGCGCACTTTCTGGTATTGGATGCGTAAGCCCTTTAACCCCGATCTTCCCTTAAAATTTTTCGCCGTTGTTGCCGAAAATACGATAAGCGTAAGAAGTTAAACTATTCCCCCATTCATCCACCACAGCATAGCGCCCATAACCAGACATCTCCTTTTCAGGCAGTAGTTCGGGAAGTAACTGCGGACGTCGGCCTGGACATCGCGAGTAGTACCTCGGCGAAAAACAATACGAAACGCGGCCCGTTCGGATAGTTTGGAGCTTATAGTAATCAGGCCGCGCTTGACTCTGGGCCACTACACTGCCATCGGGATATGTAAACCTTATAAAATCTCCGACCTTATGAACTTTCGGTGCTTGAGACGTTATAAGAAAATCGGAATACAGGATAGGTTCAAAGTATATCTTTCGTGCGCTTGAAGCTCTATACATTGAATAGATGTACCCCACACCAGCAAGATTGATACGCCTCCTATAACCACCAAGATAACTTTCATGCAACCATGGATAATATTCCTTTTTGATCACTACATCTCCATCAATCTCAATATCTGCGCCTCCACGTGGCGAGTTGTTGTGATCGAATATCACTACCACCCCGCCACCTCCTCCATATTTGGTGGACTCACCAAATATGGCCGGATCTGCATAGGCCACACCAAACGTCACATTCGCCAGATGCCAATTGCAGTCACCACCGCCATCCTTAGGCACGTCGGCCGCGTAGAAGTCAGTGTTTCCTTGACGTTGCAGTTGCATATCGATGCCGTGACGCCCATCTATTTCAACTCGCTGCCCGCTAGCCCCATGAGTTATGCGCTTGCAAGTAGCTGAGCGATACATCACTTAGAGAGTCTCTACCTCTAACTCCTTAGGCACCTTTACAGTGATATTGATTTTCTCACTATCCGCAGGTGGAGCCAAGCTGTAGTCCTTCGTGCAACCACCCAAGACAACGATTATGAGCAGCAGCGACATGTTGTTAACGCGCTTCATCGTTTCGTACCCCACTCTCCTCAAGGAAGAGTTTTCTATTCAAGATAGAACCTGCTATAGCTGTTAAGCCACGCACACCTATATCAGAACAACAAATTAGGTTGTGCAGTGCAGAAACAGTGCTCCTCACCATAAGCGCTCGGGAAACTCAACCTTTCTTAGAGGGAGCGCACTCTCTGGTATCGGATGTGTAAGTCCTTTAAGCCCGCTCTTCCCTTCAAACTTCTCGCCGTTCTTGCCGAAAAGGCGATAAGCGAAGGAAGTCAATTCGTTAC
The DNA here is from genome assembly GCF_054897945.1 of Pseudomonas sp. LB3P31. Lineage (NCBI taxonomy): Bacteria > Pseudomonadati > Pseudomonadota > Gammaproteobacteria > Pseudomonadales > Pseudomonadaceae > Pseudomonas > Pseudomonas sp. LB3P31. The sequence continues at coordinate 5,305,911 of NZ_CM142710.1, read as the reverse complement.
CCCACTCATCTGCCACTGCATAGCGTCCATAGCCGGGCATCTCCTTTTCAGGCCGCAGTTCGGGAAGCAACTGCGGACGACGGTCTGGACATCGCGAGTAGTACCTCGGTGAAAAACAATAAGAAACGCGGCCCGTTCGAATGGTTTGTAATTTATAGTAATCCGGCCGCGCCTGACTCTCTGCTACTACACTGCCATCGGGATAAGTGAATTTTATAAAACTCCCTATTTTGTGTATTTTAGGTGCTTGAGAGGCAACTAGAAATTCAGAATAAAGCACGGGTTCAAAATAGATTTTTCTAGCACTCGATGCTCGATACTTTAAATAGATGTGCCCTATCCCTGCAAGATTAACTCGTTTCCGGTAGCCACCCAGATAACTCTCATGCACCCAGGGGAAATATTCTTTTTTTATCGCCACATCTCCATCAATATTTGTGCCCGCGCCTCCTCGCGGCGAATTATTCTGATCGAACATCACTACAACTCCCCCACCCGCCCCATATTTTGCAGACTCACCAAACTTCGTGGGATTCGCATACGCGACACCAAATGTCACGTTCGCCAAATGCCATCTACAGGCGCCACCGCCATCCTTGGGCACGTCGGCCACATAGAGGTCAGTGTCACCTTGACGTTGCAGTTGCATATCGATGCCATAATGCCCTTCTGTTTCAACACGCTGTCCGCTGGCTCCATGTGTTATGCGCTTACAGGTAGCTGAGCGATACATCACTTCGAGAGTCTCTACCTCCAACTCCTTAGGCACCTTCACAGTGATATTGATTTTCTCGCTATCCGGAGGAGGTGCAAGGCTTCTGTCCCTCGAGCTGGCGCACCCGCTCAGGCTGAAACACATACAAAGGAACATGATTTGAATTTTTAGAGTCATGGTTGTTTCCTCCGCGTCTAAGGCTTAACCCCAAGTTTTCTCGTAATAGGCCAAAGGATCGGCCACTGCATCGAAACGCAGTAGCGCCTCGGCACCACCGTCCAGCTGCCGGGTTGACTGCAACGCCTGCCCCATCAAGGTCTGCAAGTGAAGAAACACCCGATTGCGGGAATGCTCATCCTCGGGAATGTTTGCAGCATGCTCTCTCAGTTGTTGCTCGAACTTCTGACGTTGCCCCTGTCGTTCCAGCAAAGGCTCACGTTCAGGATTGATCGACTCAAGCAGTTGGTTGTGGATGTAGGGCTGGTACTCCGACATAAAGTGGTTTCCGAGGCCCAGTAAACGGCCGGACTTAGGATTACCCTGAGGAGGGAAATATTTGGCCCGATTGACATTGTCCAGCGAACCGATCAAGCGCCCCTGAGCCTGTTCGGCCTGCTGGTCATCATCTGGACTAAGACTGGGCACCAGGTATAACTTGGCCTTTTCGGGCAGGCGGCGGGCAATCGTGTTGTGATACGGAGCGCCCAGACCGTCTTTGTTGCGAAAAGCTGGATAATCCGAGCCACGAGTCTGCAGGTGCTGCTCGGCCTTGAAGAACATGGCGATTTCGCCATGATGACAAAACGGATCGCCGCGTTTAATTAGAATATTAGTCGTCAGCTGCAGCATCGACCATGAGAAACCCAAAGTCGTACCCAACGGGCCATACAGGTCATATAAATAGTTATCCAAAGCGGCTTCCGGAGGTACGCTGGGGATAAGGTCAGTATCGTTGACATGTCGAAAGTGCATTATTCTATCGAGCGATGGCATCGCCTTTAAAGTGAAAGTCCGAGGCATGCCATAGGTGTAGAGCAAAGGTGTTTTTTCTTTAAGCGAGGCGGCATGAATTAGACCCAACGCTCCCCCAAGGCTGTGCCCACAAATAAACAATTTTTTGACATCCGCATCTTTAGATATGTAGTCTTCCAGTTCTTTCGCATACTTTCGCCTAGCTATCTTGAAAGCATCGCGAAAACCTAAATGAACGCTACCTTTCGACACCAGATCGGCACATGTTACTTTGTCTTCGCAGTTAACTGAAACCTTGGGTTTAACTGGCCGAAAGGTTACATCGGTACGCAAATCAGCAATGCCGTCCATTTCAGTTCCCCGCCATGCCACCAACACCTGTGATGCGCTAATGGCGTAGCAGAATTGAGTATGCCCTTCTGGCGGATTTGCCCGCGCTGTGTCCAATGATTCGGCAATGGTATAGCGGTCATTGAAAGGGACATCGTTCACGACACAAGGCCAAGCCTGGCCGTTATCCCAAACCCGTGGTGTCCGCGATAAATCCAGACACTGCTGATAAAAAAATTCTTCGACCGCACCGAGCTCCGAATTAGGGAGGTTGCTGTATGCCAATATACTCAGCAGACCCAAGTTGTAAGCATTAACAAGGCTGTACTCCGACTGATGATGCAAGACCATCGACCAAGCCCGAAACGGACAAACTTCAAGAACATGCTGCCGATTCAATTGTTCGTCGCTCACAGTGAAGCCTTGAAAATTCTGATCAGGAAAATGGAACAGGTACTCTTGACTTGCATCATCTAGTGAAGGAGTGAAACCTGGTTCCCGATCGCACAACTGCCCAATACGCAGATAGTGATACCCCTTACCCGCAGCCCGCGCCTGTAATTCGATCGGTGAGAATTCCGCACGTTGAGGGCCATACAGCGGCGTAGCATCACCCAAACCAGGGCGGCGCGGCTCCGGCCGCGCCGCACGTAATCGACGATTCTGCAGTTGCTCCGCCAGTGGATCAGCTTCCAGCAGCAGGGTAATGGCTAGCGGGTGCAGGTCTTCAATCCGAATAAGACCTTGAGCGTCACTTTGTCCAGTGTACTCAGGCACCATAGCTTCGCGAGTAGCCTCATTGGTTGCCCGGTATGGCATGTGCGCAAGCGGATCGCCCTGCTCGTCCAACAGCTGGAATTCAATCCAGTATTTTTTAGAAGCACCTGTCTGATAATTCTTACGTGGATTAAGCGTATCTGTCCGATGTGATGCGTCGTTCATGCCTGCCCCTTGATATTGATTGATTTAACAACTGCGGCGCAGTCGGTTATTCCAAAATGAACAAACGACAAGCACGAATAATTCGAATGCTCAGGCATCGCCTGAAACTTGGGAGTGTCAGCCCCGTTGTGGCTTGCACGCCCAAAACGTTGATAAAACCTTTGTAGCTTCTGAGAACAGTACAAGACCTGGTAGGACAATTACTAAAGCCACTTCCCCGTACTTCACAAACATCGGTATAAATGCCCGCGAAGGCACAGCTATTAAGAGTCTCAGCGGCGCCTGCAAGCACACCAGATGCCGGAGATAATTCGTACAGCGAAAGAACATAACCATCGAAATCACGATAGAAATATTCAGGAAAAGCGGAAGAGCCAAAAGTACACCAGAAACCCATCCATGCTCCGCACTCAACTGGACGTAAGACTGTATATCGCTATACAACGGAACCCTCTCCTCTGAAAAATTCAGGAAGCACACCCACGGGATATCCAAAAAATCCGCCCCATCCAAAAACACATATACATATCGGACTTTCATTAACTGATCCCTTTCAGCTCATTGACGGTGTCCGCGACCGCAGGCCGCCAGTGCCACGACTTGCCACCCGCCCAGACGTCATCGCCTTTGAGAAAAGTTTGAGCAAATAGGCTTCTACCGCCATAAGGATGGTGGGCGGATTGCGCTGCGATATGTTCATCGGCATCTTCGAGAAAGCGCTGCCATTCCTGAACTCTGTCGCGTCGGGTATTGGCGTCTACCGACTGGGGTGTGTAGATGCGGTACTGCTGGCCGCGGTCCAGCAGCGCCAGACGGGGCTGCAAGGTAACTTCGTAGCGAGCTGCGTTAATCGACGCAGACAGGCGATTGAAACCGGTGATCAGACCGTAAACGGTGCGTAGCGGATTGAACTCGGGGATGTTGAATCCACGCACAATCTTCGGTTTGCCGGCAGAAAAGAGGCTGAAGCTAGCTGTGCGATTGAGTATTTTTTTAGCTGCGAGGTCGAGGTCTACGGCGGTGAATTCGATGCAATAGGTGAAAGGCTGGCTGAGCTGCTCATCGCCGTGGAAGCACAGGGCGGCGAGGTAGGTGTCTAAGTCGTTGACGGACAGAGTGCAGAGGTTGTGATCGAAGGTGTGGACGTCGTATTCATTGGTGAATTTGGTAGACATGATCAGGCCTTCCTAGTCTGGATTGGACGGACAGGAAGGGCTTCGCTTCCACCCTGGTCCTAGGGTTTGGAAGCTTTGGCTAAGGCGGGTCGAAGAGGAATAGGACGTTTCTGGCGGGCGCGTAGGAAACTTCGTTATTTGCTAAAAGCGAAATTTCCTACTCGCTGCAAATACTGTTCTTACAGATAAACCTGTCCGAGATACCGCTGTTTTGCGGTGGCTGCGCAGTATTGGCAAGCTGTGCTTCCTCAGGCTCTCAAAAAAAAACCGCCCTTGCGGACGGCTAAAGTACTTCGACCGCGTTCAGAATCCGAGGCTGAAGCTGATCGTCATCGCGTGATCCTCGTTTTTGCTCGACACCTGCCCCGAATAACCGAGACCGAGCTTGCCGGTCGGGCGATCGAGTTTGGCGCTGTTGCTGTCGCCATCCATCTCGCGCCAGGCGCCGAGGACGCGCATCCAGCCGACGATTTCACCGTGGCAGCCACCGCTGCTCAGGCGGTTATCGCTCGGTGCCAGGGCACGACGCGGATTATCCGGGCCTCTGCAGGAGGGTTGGCGCATCTGGTCATTGACCGCATCGCGGACGTAGCGCGAGTCTTCGAGGATGGCGCTGCAGTACTGGCGCGCCATCGATCTCGCAACCCTGCTCCCGGAAAAATTCGGCAAGGCCGACTACGTGTTCGCCGCGAACCCGACGCGCAATGTCGAGGAAGGCGAGCTGGACAATTCCTATAGTTACATTCGTCCCCTTATGACCATCAGCCCCAGCGCGATCAAGCTCGGTTTGCCGGTGAACATCAAATTCTCGGCCAACGACACCAGCGACCTGGCCGATGAGCTGCTCCACGACAAGTACCATAACTCGGTGATCTACACCGCCTGGTCCCATGGCTACCTGCCGGAACTGATCAACAAGGTGGCGGGCGATGCCGTCGGCAAAAAGCAGAAGATCACCGAAGACTGGGAATCCAGCGACTTCGACTCGTTGTACGTGCTGACCCTGACCTGGCACAACGGCAAGGCCAGCCTGGAAAGCCACACTTACAAGCAGGGCCTGGATAACGGTCGCCAGACCTGTCCAACGTAAGTCTCTGTGCCGGGCAGGAGCTGGGCTATCATGACCCCTCTCCTTCTTGCCCCGGAACTTCTCCATGCCGCTCTCATCCGCAACTGCCCCCGCCCGGGGCTGGTCGTTCTGGTGGAAACCTGCGCTGTTCCTGCTGGTCGCCTGCATTGGCCTGTACTACGTCAAATGGTCGCCCTACTACGCCAAGGCCTTCCTCGCCGCAGATAACCACAGCATCGGCGCCTCCATCCTCAACGACGCCCAGACCGCGCCCCTGGCCGCTGCGCTGACCTACGCCAAGGTGTATTTCCTGGCGATCTGGAAAGCTGCCGTGCTGGCGGTGATCCTCGGTTCTCTTCTTCAAGTATTGATCCCCCGCGACTGGCTGTTGCGCCTGTTCGGCCGCGCCGGATTTGCCTCGACCGTGCGCGGTGGCCTGTTCGCCCTGCCGGGGATGATGTGCTCGTGCTGCGCAGCGCCGGTGGCCGCAAGCATGCGCCGCTCCAATGTCTCGGTAGGCGCCGCGCTGGCGTTCTGGATCGGCAATCCCGTGCTCAACCCCGCCACGCTGGTGTTCATGGGCTTCGTACTGGGCTGGGGCTTCACCGCGCTACGCCTGGTGGCGGGCATCGTGCTGGTGTTCGGCGTGTCGTGGGTCGCGCAGCGGATGTCCGGGCCGCAGGTACTGCCGGAAGCGGCTGTCGAAGCGGTGACCGAAGCCAGTACCGCGGACTCACAACCGTTCCTGGTGCGCTGGGGCCGCACGCTGTGGCAACTGTTCTGGAGCACCATCCCGGTCTACATCCTGGCAGTGCTGGTGCTGGGCGCGGTGCGGGTCTGGGTGTTTCCGCACATCGATGGCGCGATGGCCAACAGCCTGATGTGGCTGCTGCCGCTGGCGATCATCGGCACTCTGTTCGTGATTCCCACGGCGGCGGAAATCCCGATCGTGCAGACCATGATGACCCTTGGCATGGGTACGGCGCCGGCGGTTGCCCTGCTAATGACCCTGCCGAGCATCAGCCTGCCGTCGCTGCTGATGCTGCGCAAGGATTTCGATGCCCGCGTGCTGATGAGCGTGGCGCTGATGACCATGGGGATTGGGGTGGTGAGCGGGTTGATCGGGGCGGCTTTGTTGTAGATTTTGTGGTGCCCCTGAGGGCGCAAGCTTTCAGCCGGGAATACGCTGACTGTGGTTCTCGCTCCAGCGCAGGCACTTCCCGGTAGGTTGAAGGATCAGCGTGAGCTGGTTGAACAGGTGGATGTCGGCGTACAAAGCAAAGAAGCGATTGAGCATTTCGCCGAACAGGCAGATATCGCCCTCGCCGCTGAAGCCGTTGGTATCCACCGTCACTTCGATGTCTACGCCGCGCAGCAGGAAGCCTTTTTCGAAGCGTTCCAGCAGATGGTGGCTGACCTCGACGATGGCCGCCAGACGGCGCCGGTTCAGTTCGCAGCCGGTCCAGTCGTACAAGGCCAGCGTGCCGCGCAGGACTTCAGCGTTATCGAGCATTGGCAGGAAATTCGAGCCAAGGTGGCTGAGGACTCGCCAGTGGAATCGGTCGCGGTTGGGTGGATAGCACGGCAGGGTCGGGGCGCACAGGTTACGTACGCGCAGACCGGTGGTGGAGGCGCTGGCCAGCGTGTCGAGCAAGGTGCTTTGCACTGCCTTGCGGGGGAGTTGGCCGTGGGTGCCGGTAAGACGCAGGGACAGGCTTTTGTCGCCACGTACCAGGTCAGCATTGAAGCCTTCGCCGCCGAGGATCAGCCAGGTGTCATGCAAGCCATTGGCGCCGCGCTTCAAACGCGTGTGAAAGTAGCGCTCGGGTGCTTCGTCACGGAGCATGCCACCCTTGTGGCGAAAGCTGCTGAAAGGTACGTATTCCTCCTCACCGGCAACACTGATAGCGCTGACCTGATCCACCGAATAAATTTCGGTGTGGCCATCCTGCAAACACATCGGCCGCAGCAGGTAGTCGGTTTGCAGCGGCGCCAGCTCCAGCGGGTCGGCTTCCAGCGCAAACAGATTGATGACCGGTACCGCATGCAAACGAATATGTTCGGCGGTCAGAGTAAACGTCTTTGGCCACGCCTCACGCAACACTACTTCAAGCTCGAACCAGGTTGCCGTCGGCGCGAGCCTGACATGCTCCAGACCGCACAGGTTCACGAACATGAATTTCTCACGGAAGCTGAAGTACTCCAGCAGCAACTGATAACCACTGAAAGCGCTGTCACCCTTGGGCCAAAGTCGGTCCTCGTCGCCAAACCCTTTGGGCCCAAAGTAACCCTCGAAGAAGCGGCGCTCTTCCCCTTCCTGACGTATGTAGAGAGCCTGAGTATTCAGTGTCAGCGCATGATGCAGCGCGCTGGCGAATGGCGCATCTGCGTTCAAATACAGCGGCAAACGACTGAGGTCGATATTACTCCACGGGCACAAAGCCCCACGGGTGAAGCGCAGCCGCAGCAGCGAACGTCCGTCCGCTTGGTGCGCCAGGCCGACGGATTCCAGAGCAATCGGGCGTAACTTCAGGTCCTGGGTGGTGGTATAGCGGCAGCGCGTCTGTTGTGGTCCGACCGGTTGCGACAGCACTTCGAAGCCCGAGGCGAGCACCTCTTCGGTCTTGAGCAAGGCGATATCCGGCGCCAGCTCGACAATCGACAGCGATGGAATGGTGCGTAGGTAATGCGGCCACAACAGGCTGACCAGGCCCTCGGTCAGCTCTGGCAAATCATCGTCGAGTTTCTCGCGCAGGCGGCCCATCAGGAAGGAAAAACCCTCGAATAGACGCTCCACGGAAGGATCGGGAGCGCCCGGTTTGTCCAGGTTCAACTGCGCGGCACGGTCGGGAAAGGCTTGCGCGAATTCCTTGGCGGCTTCACGCAGATAGCGCATCTCGGCGTCGTAGTAATGCAGTGTCAGGTTGTCGTCGCTCACAATTAAAATCCTTATGCCTTATGAATGAGGTTCAGCCGCGGAGCACTGCGGCGGGTAATGGATCCGGGGCGATCAAGGCTCGCAGGCTCATTGGCTTTTCCTCTTTTTCACAGTGGGTTGCCGATGATCGTTTTCACTTAGAAAAATCTGCGTGGGCAGCGTGAAGTTTCTTAGCTTGAGCAGCGCCAACGGCCCCATCCCCAACTCGGTGCGCAGATTCCAGGTCAGGTCCAGGCCGTCCGGAGCCCTGAGTTGCAGCCTGTGCAAACTGTCGCTGTCGTTAAGCGGCGTAACTCGCGCCTGCTCCAGCAACCGGATCAATCCCCAGGTGCCTTCGTAATCGCCAAATAACCGCTGGTTGGCGATTACGCTGACCCAGCTCAACCGCGTCCCCGGATGACTGGTGAAGCCCGGCCAGCTGAAGCGCTGCCAGCTCTCCTTCTGGTTGAAGTAATCGTGTTTTTCGCCGTTGAGTACGAAGATGGTCTGCACCACGTCGCGCACCGGTTTGCCCCGCAGTTCGAAGCTGATACCCATGCCGCCATCGGTGTAGAGCACGTCCGCGAGGTGGCTGAGCTGATTGATCGAGGCGAGGAATTGCGGGTTGAAACGCAGACCCTGGCTGTGGCGCGGATCGGCTACCCAACGACTACCTTCCTTGCGCAGGACGCCACCGAGTTGCTGCTGCAAGAACTGTTCGATGCGGCCGGAATCAGCGCGGATCATCTGCCCCAACATCGGCAGAGACGAATCGCTGGCCGTTGCGGCGAAGGGATAACGCCCGGCAAAAGCGGCATGCCAGTCGCTGACAATTGCGCGCTGCCACTGCTGGTTGAGGCTGGCGGCTGAAGGTTGCAGCACCCGTTGCCAGGCTTGCTCCAGCGGTTGCACAAACAGCGTCTCACCCACCCTGCCCCACTCCGCACCGAGGCTGGCGGCAACCAGGCTGCCGTAGGATTGGGTGTCGGTGAGGTCAACGTTCTGGCCTTGGAACACGGTTTGCGCCAAGGCTTGGGTCATGGCTTGAGGGTCTGGCGCGGTGCTGACCTGCTGCAGCTTCAGGCGTACGCGGGTGACGCGGTTGAGGAAGGCTTGCAGGTTCAGGCGGTCACCCTGGTTTTCTTCCTTTCCAAGCAGAGCGAGCAGCGGGCCGAAAGTCGCGTCGAGGGGGCTGGTGCTAAATGGAGCCTGTTGATCGATCACCGGGATCTGATCCTGATTCATCAACTTCTGCGCGGACTTCACCAGCAATTCCGCCAAAGCTGGGCCTCGCACGCCCGCCTGGCCTTGATAGGACAGCGTATTCATCAGGGCAATCAGCGGCGACTGGCGTACATCACTCATCAACGTCAGCTGATCAATCACCGCACCCAGGCTGTCGACGTTCTGCCAACGCAGGCTGTTGAGGAAATCCAGCCAGGCGCTGGCGTAGTCATGGAAGTAACGCTCGGTCAGGCGCTGCTTGAGCACGTCCGGGGTCAGTTCGGCGGCGAGGTCCTGGGGATGGTCGCTGAGCACCCAGTCGATTTCCTCGCGTCTGGCTTCGGCAATGGCGTCGATGGCTTGGCGTACCTGGCCTTCCCAGGCCTGGCGGGTGAATACGCCGGGGATGCTTTTTCGGGTGCTGAACAAGGCCTGGGCGTCGGTGTCGTTGACCATCTGGTTCAGGGTCAGGTCGGGGTAATGGTTGGCCACGCCGTCGAGGACTTTTTGGTACAGAGTGGTCTCGGCATTTCGCTGGCCCATCTGGCCGAGCAGCACGCGTCTGGTCTGGGTGACCAGCGTGGGATCCGCCTCAATCCGCCATTCGGGATGCGTGGGTAATTGCTCGGCGTAGAACTTCCATAAGGTGGGTGACAATGCAAACCACAACCCCGGGGACATGCCTTCGCGCTCGGGCTGGGCATTGATCAGGGTCTTGCTCAGAAAGGCCGCGTCGGCTTTTTCCGGCCGAGCCATCATCAGGTAGGCCTTGAGTTGATCGTAAGCCTCACCGGCTCGTTTGCCACGCTCGGGGCTGTCGGGGGGCAGCTTGATCAGGGCGTTGAGTTTGGCTTGAAGGTTGGCCGCAGCCGGGTCTCGTAGCAGGCGGTTGTTGGCTTCGACGTAGATCGGCCAGACCACGTCGGAGAGGTTTTGATTCTGGTTGAGGCCGAAGCGTTGGTGCCATGGCGAACCGTGTTCGGCGCGGTAATCCAGGCGGGCTAATTCACGCACCAGTTGATCGAGGGCCTGCAATTGCGCGTCACCTTGGGCCGACTCGTGCAGGGTCGTCAGGGAGGTTTGCACTTGGGCGATCTGGGTGCGGTTGCTGAGGTAGGACAAGACCAATCCTGCGCTCCACACCAGCGCCACGCACACGGCGATTTTGGCACCCATCTGGATCGGGTGTCGGCTCAAGCGACGATTGTAAAAGGCCCTGTCGTCGATCACGCCCTGCCAGGCGGGGTCAACGGGCCAAAGGTGATTTTTGTAATCCTGGTGCTCCGGCAACGGCAGGCTGAACCACAACCCGCGTAACGGTAATCCCCGTGAGAACTCACCGAACAACGGCAGCAGCGCCTGGCGCCAGCGGGCAATGCCCTCGACTTGCAGGTCGCGGGACAGGCGCAGCATGAAGTCGTGTTTCATGTCCGTTTGCAGCTGCACCCAGCCACCGTCGTGGAGAGGTTTGATCAGTTGCTCAAGGCTGGTCTCCAGTTCCAACGCAGTGGCGTTCGCAGACAACAGGCAGCCGACCGGTTGCGATGGACGTTGGGGCTGGGGCCACTGGCTGTCGCAGACTTGCCACAGGTACAGGGGCAGTTGCCATTTCAACACATGAGCCAGCTCTTGCAGGTGGCGAGCGCCGGTGCCCATGGCGGCCGAGTCTGTGGTCTGCGCTTGATTAACCGCCCAGATCACACCATCCAGCGCGCGCCACCGGCTTAGGCAGCGGTATTGTTTCAGCTGGGCTTCGACCGGTTTGACCGCGATGCTGCCACCCCATACCAGGACGGTATCCTGGCCTTCCAGCCAGTGGTTGGCGGCAAGGCCGGGAGCGATGGCTTGAATCTGGTCGGATTCACCGACGACAAGCAGAAGGCGAATTTTGTAGCGCCAAAGATGGCCATGGCGTTTTTGCAGAATTGTTCTGATGTCGGCGAAAAATTGCGCCTGATTATCGGGCTTAGCAGCAACAATCGATGGCAAGAGGTGAGAAGTGCCAACCAACTGCTGAATGCCCCTTTGCACGGTTTGCCACGCCAGAAGCGCCACTACAAACAAAGTTGCCCACAGCAACGATCCTTTCAAGACTGCATCTTGGATCTCGTCGCGGCTGAGAGGTCGAGCCTCCATCCACAACCACCAGACCGCAGCACCTGAAGCCACAACTACAGCGAGGATCACAGCCAGCAATAGCGTCGTACGCCAAGCGGCGATTTTCGGAGATTCAAAGAGTTGAGTCATCGGGTTCCACAATTCCAAGAGTCAAGGTGTGATGAGGATCGTTAGCCAACCAGGCGCAAGGCACTTGATGCTGTTCGACATAGGAGGCAGCCAGGGTCTGCGCGACCATGCCCTCCATCCTCTCCAGAGCGCCAAAGTTGGCGTCTTGCAAGTACTGACTGATGTTCCAGCCTTGAGTAGGAAGACCCGGCTCATCAGGCTGGGAGAACGACACACAGAACTGAGGAGGCGCTTGCAGGTCACTCTGCTGTTGGGCGCGCCCTGCCACGGTAGGCAGAAGTTCAGAACTCGCATCGAACCATTCGCCTCGGGAGAAACGCACGCCGCCTTGCGGAGCGATCAACCAGAGCAACGCCACCTCTCCGGCCGGCAGACGGCTGCCCAATCCAGCAGGTGAACAGTGGCTTCCGGCACAGAGAATGCGAGCGTCTGCGGGAGCACCCTGCAGGCGATGTATGATTGAATTGAGGCTCTGGATTCCAAGCCACGGCTCGGGCTCGTCGGGCAACTGTACCTGGGCGAAACACTTCGCCATCTGCTCCACAAAGGCTTGCCAAGCCGGGAGGGATCCCTGCCAGTAACAAGCCAGTGGCTGCAACGCGACTGGTTCCTTCCGTTGTACCCGCCACTGCAAAACCAACAGCATCGCCAGTTGCTTCTCGCGCTCGGCGGTTTCATCACCAAACACCTGAAGCAGACGGATCGCGGCGCCTGCCTCCGTACTTTGGGGCGTAGGAGGTTGGTGGTCCGGACTGAACAAATGTTTCCTGTGTTCAGGACTGCTGCAGGCGCCACCCACCAGCACTGCTTCACTGAGCGAAACTGTCTGGCGATGGCTTCCCCACCACGCGTCCTCTACTTGTCGTGCCGTTTCGGCATAGCACTGCGCGTTATGTAGATTGAAATGGGAGAACAGCATGCGCAGTAAAAACGCGAGCAGCCATAGAACCGAAATACCTGCCACGCCTACAACCACGAAAAAATTGCTCAGCTCCAGTTTTTCTGAAAGCAGCGACAGAACGGCACCGCTACCTGCGATGAGCATTGCTCCCCTGGCTATCCATTGTGAGTGGTTCGGCGCCGCCTTGAGGGGATAAGGATCGAACCTTGGAGCCGGGATCATGAGGACACCCAGATACAGTGGCGCATGCTGCCTTGATCCGGAATTTGTGGCAGGCACGGATGAGACAGGATGCTTATTTTGGACATGACTGAGGCTCCGGCAACTGCAGCGGTGTCTTGATCGGGTATCCGGGACTGCCGTAGGCGTAGCAGGAGGTGCTTAACTCGATTTCGTCGCAGGGCAGGAAATGGACGGTAATGCCGCAGACTTTTTGGCCGGTATAGTCGGGAATCGGTACTACCTGGCTGTGGATACGCGTTTGCGCATCGATTTTGTCAAGCCAAGCTCGGTATTTGACCCTGTCAGCAAAGCCTGGAAAATCTATCGAGCTGCCGGTGCCCGTTTCCCAGTCGACCCGCACGGTCATCCCTGGTTTCCAGCGCGATGGAGCGATGTAACAACAACCTCCGCCTCCCCCTTGGTAAGGACCAATCGCATCAAGACCTGAGCGACCATCAACACTGAAATGGTTGATGGCCCAGTGCGTGTGGTTGATAGCCTCGATGGTGCTGGCCTGGACGTCTTGCGCTAAAAACAATGCGACGAGGCCGCGTAAAAGGCGGGGTAGTGACTGGGATAGAGAGAGGTCGATCACTTGGGGCATGATTGAGGCTCCGGCAATCGCAGCAGTGTCTTGATCGGGTATTCGGGACTGCCGTAGGCGTAGCAGGAGGTGCTGAGCTCGATTTCGTCGCAGGGCAGGAAGTGCACAGTGATGCCGCAGACTTTTTGGCCGGTGTAGTCGGGCACAGTGACTAGCTTGCTGTGTTGAGTTTTCTGGCTGTTCACCTTTATCTTCCACGCAAGATACTTGGGCCGGTCAGCAAAACCGGGAAAGTCATCGGAGTAAGCCACACCTGTTTCCCAATCCACTCGCACTGTTATCCCGGGCTTCCAGCGCGATGGCGCGATGTAACAACAACCTCCGCCTCCCCCTTGGTACGGACCAATCGCATCCAGGCCTGAGCGACCATCAACACTGAAATGGTTGATGGCCCAGTGCGTGTGGTTGATGGCCTCGATGATTCCCGCTTGTACGTCCTGCGCAAAAGAGGTCAAAGCGAGACTGCAGAGAAGACCGGCACGCGCGGGTAAGGCTCCTCCCACCCAGTTGAGACACGAAAGAACAGCGCGCTTTATTTCGGACATGATTCAGGCTCCGGCAATTGCAGCGGTGTCTTGATCGGGTATTGGGGACTGCCGTAGGCGTAGCAGGAGGTGCTCAGCTCGATTTCGTCGCAGGGCAGGAAGTGCACAGTGATGCCGCAGACTTTTTGGCCGGTGAAATCGGGGACATTGACTAGTTTGCTGTGTTGAGTTTTCTGGCTATTGACCTTGTTCTTCCACGCTAAATATTTGGGCCAATCGCCGAAGCCAGGAAATCCTTTCGATCCTGCCACGCCGGTCTCCCAGGTCACGAGCACTGTCAGGTCCGAATGCCATTTTTTCGGGGCAATGTAACAGCAACCTCCCCCGCCACCTTGAAATGCACCGATAATATCGAGGCCTGAGCGGCCATCGACGGCGAAACTGTTGATGGCCCGGTGTGTGTGATTGATGCCCTCGATGGTGCTGGCCTGCACGTCGTACACTTGAAATGTCGCAACTAAACCGAGCAAGACGGCGGGGAGTAAACGAGACAAACGCGTGGCATTCATTGCCTGCGATAGACAGCGCTCAGCAGACTTAGACTTGCGCATCATTCACCCCCAGACGCTTGGCGTAATAAGCCTCCCAAATCTCATCGATGGCTTCCTGTGCTTGCGCCAGACGCTCGGCGTCCATCGGTGGCGGCTGAGTTGGGAGGGCTGGAGCAATGGCAGGACGAACGGCTAGCATGGCTGCGCCATCCTCTCCATATAACGCTAAATCCCGTCGCCCGGCGTTACCGAAGAACACCATGCGTTCGCTGAAATAGTGGCCCCCCAGTTCACGCCCCATCGAGTAAAGAAACCAGGCGCGCGAATCGTGCACCTGATCGTCGAACAGAGCGCGCAACAAACCCTCGGGCTTGTCGGCGTTCAGGCTTTCGTCCACAAGCCCTCGAGTCTCTTCGTCTTTATGGTTGCCCCAGTCGCTGGTCGGCGGGAACAAGAGACTGACCTTGGCTCGTCCCGCCGCTTTCATGCGCAAACGCTCAGCTCGTATCAGCTCGCTCATCTGATACGGATGTTGAACTAGTGCCAGCAGCGCCACGCGCACTGCAATGGAATCGAGCCATCCGGGACCGCGATAGGCTGACGCAAACTCCTCGGCTGCTTCGCGCAGCTGGGTTTGGGTCATGTCTGCATCGAAGTCCTTCACTCCGGGTTCCAGCGGTTTTTTTGTTTCTTTCTTAATATACTCAACAGCGAGTTGCGCTCTACGATTCGCCTCGACGCTCATCTGCGCCGTGTCACGAGCGTGCTCAGCGTTTTTGCGTACTAGCTTGTCTGCTTGGGTATCGGTTGCTTGAAGATAAAAGTCTTGTTGCAAGAGACTGGCAAATGCATAGCGATCGATACGCCATGCCGTGATCCAACCCATTTGTGCGCTTAATGCGGCTTCGAGGCTTTCTGCGGCAGGCATTGGCAGGTAGCTTTCGACTTGATCGATCGATAGAGGTCGGAGTGCGGGATCAAGACCGAGGGTTACCTGACGCCAGGCGTTGAAGCGACTAACCAAACTTGGACCAGCTTCAAACTCCTGCGCCAATTCGCTATCCATCACCCGATGATGCTCACGTACCAACTCTCTGGACAGAGCATCCTCGGGCACTTTCAACGGTGCGCCATGGGCAAAAGCATCGGCGTACATATCGTTCAGCGCGATCTGCGATAGCAGTAGAGCATCCCCTACTCCTGAGTTGCGGCTAATCCCCTTCCCCTGATCCCCCGGCGGGTACCCCCCTCCTACATCTGAATGCACCCCCGGATAGATCACCTCGACACTGTTCCCGGGATAACCGCCACCCTCCCCTCGAATGGATTCCAATGGGAAACACAACCGCTGCTCATGACTGGCCACCAGGTGCAGACATCGCTTGACCAAACTGCCGCCGGGCAATTGCTGATTACCATCGGCCCAGCTCATATGGCCCTGGGCGCCCGGGATGATGTCGGCGATGCCCACCGAAGCCACGGTATCCAACAGCCCCAGATACTCCACACTCACGGGTAATTTCAGGTCGACCAGCGTCAGGCTAGGGGTCGACCCGGAGAGCAATTGATTCAGCCAGCTGACAAAAGCCCGTGCTGCCGCTGCCCCCCGGGAAAATCCGTACACATACAGCTTGAGCCCCAGCAGTTTCATTTGGCCGGGTTGCGGCTGGGTCAGGGCAATACGCAGCGGTTTGGCCAAGGCAGCCAATTGCTTGTTAACTTCGCGACTCCGGTTGGCGAAACCGGTCGGCCATTCCAGCCCCGGCAGGGTGCCCATGGCCTTCACCGCAGCGCGCATGCTCGCGTTGTCCAGCCGAGGCTGGGCCAGCGTGCGACGCAGGGCGTCGATGATCATCATCAACGCCCAGTTGATACGCTCTTCGCCATATTTGGCGAAGGCCAGCCCAAAGGTGCCGTAGTCCAGATCGCCGACTTCGGTAAAGGGCGTGCCCACACCCGGCATGTAGTACTTGAAGAACTGGCCATTGCCGGTGCCCGCCTCATCGGTCAAACCTTCTGCGCTACTGCTGGCGTGGGCGGTGCCGCCTACATGGCCGGCGCCAATGCTGGCGCGGAATAAACGGGCGATATTGGTCGGGTGTTTAGGGTCCGAGAGGTAGAGGTCGTTGTTGAGGTTATTACCGGTGCCGTCGAAGAACAGGCTGATGTGCACAGTCTTGCAGCAGGGCGCCATCACCCGCCGTCCGGCGGCTATTGACAGGGCATCGTGGTAATCACTTTCCTGGCTGCGCTGGAGCCGATGGTTCTGGTAAACCTGAGCGGGACGGCTGGGCAAGCGACCCTGGGTAGGGAACTGTGGCGGGTAACAAACAGCGGCGTTTTTTACTTCGGACATGACTGAGGCTCCGGCAGTTGCAGAGGGGTCTTGATCGGGTATTCGGGGGTGCCATAGGCGAAGCAGGAGGTACTGACCTGAATCTCGTCACAGGGCAGGAAGTGCACGGTGATGCCGCAGACTTTTTGGCCGGTGTAGTCGGGGACTGGAAATACTCGGCTGTGTTGACGTTTTTGAGACTCTATTTCTTTTTTCCACTTTAAGAATTTCTCCCAATCACCAAAACCCGCAAATCCTGCTGAGCTCCCAGCCCCAGTCTCCCAATCAACCCGCACAGTCATCCCAGGCTGCCAGCGCGAAGGCGCGATATAACAGCAGCCTCCCCCGCCACCTTGGTAGGGACCGATGATGTCCAGACCTGAGCGGCCATCGACCTTGAAATGATTGATAGCCCAGTGCGTGTGGTTTATGCCTTCGATGGTGCTGGCCTGCGCGCTCTGCCCGAACACAGTCACCATCAGTGCGCAGACCAGGACAGCGAAATTCACAGGCGTTGAGCAACCGGGCACAGCGCTGAACAGACGTCCTTTCTTATTCAGCATATTCATTCGCCCCGTAACCTGTTCCAGGCGAAGGCTTCACGCTCAGGCCTGGAAAGCAACCCAACACGCGTGGCTTCAAGCATGGCGACGTATTGCGCGATAAAGCCCTGCTCGGCGCTCAATCCGGATGGCAGTGCCTCGTTGGGGTTGCCCAAGGCTAAGGTGGCGTCGCTGGCGCAGCCCAGGGTGTCAAGCTGGCTGTCGCTGAGTTCGATTGGGACGAAGCCGTCGGGACTGTCTGGAGTGTCCGGTGCCCCAAGCAGGCGATGAGGCACGCCATCACGATCAAGCCAGCTCCAGAACACGGCCGGTCGCAACAGCTGTTGCTGCTGGTCGGGCTCAAGAACATGGCTGAACAACAGAGGGAACAAGCGCGGATCGTAATAACGCAACAACCCCAGGCACCCGCCATTGCCAGCTTCCAGGCAGCGACCAAGGTGCTCGGACAGGTTTTCGAACGGCCAGTGGGAGGCCAACACCAACAGTTGCGAGTTCCCGCCCAGCACTTGTATCAGGCCCAGGAGCCATTGCCGTTGCAGGGGCTGCGCCAGGTCTGTACGTACCAGCAATGGGCCCAGTTCGTCCGCAGCCGACTCCGGCAGCCCAGTGAACAATGAGTACCAGGGCATTGCGGGTTCGACGCTGAGAACACTGGGGAGCAACGGAACCTTGCTGCCGGCCTGGTCGATAATGATGTCCAAGCAGGTTGTAGACGCCTGCTCGCACGAGATTTCCAGCAAATCCAACCAGGCTTTGAAGTTCACAGACATCATCCTCGTGGCTCCCTGAGTAAAAATCCGACGGCCTCGGCCTGGGCCTTTTTCAGGCACTCCTTGCACACCGATCCGGGCAATTCGGGAAGCGGAAAATTTCCTCCAGCCGGTGGGCTTTGCTTGTACTGCCCTTTAACGCAGATCAAATTCGGGCCATGAATCTGGATCTCGCCCTGAGCTGTAATGCGGATGTAGGCACCGCCGCAGCCCAGGGTGATCCCGTTCTTGGCCGTCAACTGCAGGTGGCCCTGCACCGACTGCATGGTGATGTCCTGCTGGGCAATCAGGTTCAGCAAGTCGCCATGGGATTCGATTTCCAACGGCCCCTTGCCGGACACCAGGCGCATCCCCTCCTGTTGCGCCAGCAGTGAAATGCCCTGATTGGCGTGGGCAGACAGTCGATGGGCAGCGGCCAGGTTGATCTCGTCGTTGCTTTGCAGGTAGAGCGCGTTGCCGCTTCTGAGCAGCAGGCTGGCGGGGGTGAGCACGCCAATGCCTTTGGGAGCGCTGAGCAGGATGGCCGGGGCCTTGAGGTCGTCTGCATCAGTCTGGAACTGTCGCAAGCCTTGAATATCCGGCGGGCGGCTGTGGTGTGCTTCGGCGGTCACCTGGCAGTCAGCGATTTGCTGTTTCGCGCCTTCGATCGACAGGGTTGCCGGCTGCATGGCGAGCACGTTGCCCAGGGCCTTGGTTTGCTCATCGGCACTGATGAACACGCCCTTTCCACCTCGAAGGGTTCCCCAGCCATCCGTGCGCAGCTCAAAGCCCTCGCCACGCTTCTGTTTCTTGGCATCCACCAAATGGCCAAGATTGAGCTGGCTCTTACCACTGTGTTCCGTACTGAGCTTGATGTGCTCCACACCCCGGTCATCCTCCATCCGGAGCTTGTTATTCGCCGGGGTGCGCAGCACATTGCGTCGGTAGTCGCTTCTGGCTAGCGTCACATGATCGGGGTGTTGGTCATCGTGCAGCGCATGAGCAATGTAGGGCCGGTCCGGATCACCCTGCTCAAACGCCACGGCCACTTCCGTGCCTGGAATCAACGGAAAATGCAGGCCATAGGTATCGCCGGCATAGGGCCGCGCCAACCGCAGCCACATGCTTTCCGCCCCGGCTTTCCAGGTGTCGCGGTCGAACATGAAGCTGACCCGGTAGCGACCCGTCATGTCGATCTCCGAGTACGGGTAATTGGCTTGGGGGCTGGTCAGTCGAGCCGGGATGGTGCCGGCCATTTTTGGCTTGGGTGGCACGGGTGGGCGAAAGCACACGTGGCCTGACCAGGGGATGGCCTGGAAGCGCGCCTCGAAGGTGCGCCCGCGTGCGGCGCGGGTGCTCAGGTGGGTGATCACGGCACCCGGGGCAAAGGATTTGAGTGGTTTGCCGTCGACGTTTAACAAGCCGCCCGGCATCAGGGCGGCGCTGCTGCTGACGCCGCTCAGGCGGGTCTGGTCGTTGAGGTAACGTTCGTGGCGCAGGCGCGCGAAGTAGATGCCGGTTTCCGGGGGCAGGTCCTTGTAGAACTGGTAGCGGTCGCCGAGGGCGGTGTAGGGCTCGGCGTAGTGATAGGCCTCGCCGTAGGTGGTGCTGGCCCCGCGCGTCTGGTCGATCTCGCCGTCCAGATAAGTGCGGATATTGCGCGGGTCATAGGCGCGGATATTGACGTGTTTTTCCACTACTTTATGGCTTGTTTGCAGGTCCCACACGGCATCCTCGTGGTTGCTGTTGAGGCCACTGGGGGTGTGGCTGGGCAGATCGACGATAGGCTGGCAGTGGAACTGATTGTCATAGAACTCCACCACGCCAACCTTGTACTTTTCGCTGCTGGTGAAGCGATAAAAGATTCCGACTTCGGCCAGCAGGCGGTCGATGAAGACCCCGTCGCTCTCGCCGTATTGCATGACCTGCTCACGCCTTGGGTATTCTCGCAAACGATCGAAGTTGAACTCGCTGTTCTGGAATCTATGGCGAGTGCGCAGGATGCTTTTGACGATTTCCGGGACCGATTGATTCTGGTAGATGCGGTACTGCTGGCCGCGGCCAAGCAGGGCCAGGCGGGGCTGCAGGGTCACTTCGTAGCGCGCTTCGTCGATTGAAGCGGACAGGCGTTTGAAGCCGGTGATATATCCGTGCACGGTGCGCAGTGGCTTGAATTCGGGGACGATGAAGCCGCGCGGCGTGAAGGGTTTTCCGGTGGGGTAAAGGCTGAAGCTGGCCGGGCGTTTAAGCATGGTTTCGGCAGCGAGGTCGAGGTCGCTGGCGGTGAATTCGACGTTGTAGGTGAAGGGTTGGCTGAGCTGTTCTTCACCCTGGAAGCACAGGACGTCGAGGTGGGTGTCTACGTCGTAGACGGACAGGGTGTAGAGGTTGTGGTCGTAGGTGAATTGCTCGGACATGGTCAGGACTTCCTGGTCTGGGTGGGACGGTCAGGAAGGGTTGTGCTTCCACCCTGGTCCTAGGGTTTGGAAGTTTTGGTGAAGGCGCACCTGGGTGGGAATAGGACGTTTCTGATGGTGGCGTAGGACGTTTCGGTATTTGCGCGAAACGAAATTTCCTACTTGCTGCGGGGTAATTTTCTTACCGATATAGCTGTCCGATATAGGCTGTTTTGCGGCTGCTGCGCAGCCGAACGCGGGCTTCGCCCGCTGCTACAGGGGATGGGTTTGGTTGGGGTGCTGTGTTGGGGTGGAGGTTTTTTTAGATCAAAAGATCGCAGCCTGGTTTCTCTCGGCAGCTCCTACAGGGGACCGAGGCGGGCAGGAACGACATTAATTTTGGCGAGCAGCTCTTTCGCGCAGATACTCGAGCACCGCATCGCGCTCTCCAGCGAACTCGATCCGGGCGCCCTTTTTCTCGCGCTGAAAGGCATACATCGGGTCGTAATACTCGCTCAGCAAGCCTTCGATCCAATCCCGGTGCAGGTCCACCGAGCCGCTGCGTGCCTGTTCTTCCAGAGCCTGTTCCATCAGCACCAGCATGCGCCGATGCCGCTCGCCACCCAGGCGTTTCTGCACGTTGTTCAGGCTTTCCAGCAACCGCTCGGAGAACAGCGCGAACCCTTCATCACCATGCACGCTGATGAATTCGGCGCACAGGTCCACCACGTAATCGCGCAAAATCCGCTCGACCCGCCCTTGCAGGCTGTCTTCCAGCCAGACCATCGGGTACTGCTGCATGCCCTGGTACAGCGGCAGCGGCAAGGCGCAGCTGCCGACTGTGCGGCTCTCGTCTTCCAGCACGAAGCGCTCGATGCCCGAGGCGCGTTTCTTCAGCATGTCCACCGCCAAGCGGTTCTCAAAATCGATGTTGGAGGGCTGGCCCGTGGCGCGTTTGCCGAAGCTGGAGCCGCGGTGATTGGCATGGCCTTCCAGGTCCAGGCCGTTGCTCAATTGCGTGAGCACCTCGGTCTTGCCGGTACCGGTCATGCCGCCCAGCAAGACAAAATCACACTGCGCCACTGTCTGGTCGACCGTGTCCAGCAGGAATGTGCGCATGGCCTTGTAGCCGCCACCGACTCGCGGGTAATCGATGCCCGCCTGGTCCTTGAGCCACTGCTGGACCAACTGCGAGCGCAGGCCGCCACGGAAGCAGTACAGATAGCCTTCAGGATGCGCCCGGGCAAAATCGGCCCAGGCCTGGATGCGTTCGGCCTTGATCGCCCCGGACACCAGTTGATGCCCGAGGGTGATCGCCGCCTGCTGCCCGTGCTGCTTGTAGCAGGTGCCGATGCGCTGGCGCTCGTGATCATTCATCAGCGGCAGGTTGACCACGCCGGGGAATGAACCCTTGGCAAATTCGACCGGAGCGCGGGCGTCGAGCATTGGGCTATCGTTGAGAAAAATGCTGCGGTAGTCGGTGCAGTCGATCGACATCAGAACACCTCGACCGCGTGGGTCTGTCGCTCGACCAGTTCGCCGATGGGTTCAAGTGTCAGCCCCAGTTCGGCGGCCACTTCGAGGAACTGCTGGTTACCCTCAGGCGTGACTGCGATCAGCAGGCCGCCGCTGGTTTGGGGGTCGCAGAGTACGCGCTTGTGCAGTTCCTGCAGGCGCCCGAGTTTGCTGGCATAGCTGTCGAAATTACGCAGTGTGCCGCCGGGCACGCAGCCTTGTTCCAGGTAATACTCGACCCCGGCCAGGCGCGGCACGCGGGCGTATTCGATGCGCGCGGTGAGGTGACTGCCGTCGGCCATTTCCACCAGGTGCCCGAGCAGGCCGAAGCCGGTGACGTCGGTCATCGCGGTTACGCCTTCAAGCTTGCCGAAGCGGCTACCGGGCTTGTTCAGGGTGCACATCCAGTCCCGGGCCAGGCCGATATCAGCCGGGCGCAACTTGCCCTTTTTCTCGGCGGTAGTGAGGATGCCGATGCCTAGGGGTTTGGTCAGGTACAGCAGGCATCCGGCAGTCGCGGTGTCGTTGCGCTTCATGTGGCGTTTCTGCACCAGCCCGGTCACGGCCAGACCGAAAATCGGTTCGGGCGCATCGATGGAATGTCCGCCAGCCAGGGGAATTCCCGCTTCATCGCAGATCGAACGGCCGCCACGGATCACTTCCCGGGCCACCTCCGGGGCGAGCACATTGACCGGCCAGCCGAGGATCGCGATCGCCATCAGGGGGTCGCCGCCCATGGCGTAGATATCGCTGATGGCGTTGGTGGCGGCGATGCGGCCGAAGTCGAAGGGGTCATCAACGATCGGCATGAAGAAGTCGGTGGTGGACACCACGCCGCGTTCTTCGTCGATGGCATAGACCGCGGCATCATCGCGTGAGGCATTGCCGACCCAGAGATTCGGATCGAGGTTCTGCGCCCCGCTGCCAGCCAGGATCACTTCCAGTACCTGGGGGGAAATCTTGCAGCCACATCCTGCGCCGTGGCTGTATTGGGTCAGACGGATCGGCTCGCTCATGGGGGCACCTTGTGTAGTCAGGTTGATGATCCTACAGCAAACGCCGGGTTCGATTTGCTTACTGAAGCTCGACAGATCGTGCACATGTGCAGGCAGTTGCAGCTCCGCTTTCGAAACTGGTATGTCTTATGCAAACGTTTGCGAGCTGCTGATAACAGCGTGTTCGACCCATAACAATGAGGGCCCGGAGCACCGGGCACCCGCTGGATTTAGAAAGGGATTTTCAATGATTGGCACATTCAGCCTCGTAACAGGCACTCGCAATTTTTCTGTTTCCTTACTGCTCGCCGGCGTTACAGGACTACTCAGCGGCCACCTCGCCGCGCAAACTGTCACCGCCGCTGAATCCGCCCAGGGCGAAACACTCAGCCCCGAAGCCAGCCCGCTGAAAAAAGGCGCTTACCTGTCGGACTGGTTCAATCAGGACCTGATGCTGATAGGCAGCAAGGACATCAGTTTCGGCCCGCAACCAGCCGACGATATCTACCTGGAATACGAGTATTTCGGACGCAAGGGACCGTTCGAGCTGTACGGCTACATCGACATTCCGAAGATCTTCAACATCGGCAACAGCCACGACAAGGGCGTCTGGGACCATGGTTCACCGGTGTTCATGGAGCACGAGCCGCGGATTTCCATCGACTACCTGGCCGGCCGCAGTCTGGCCATCGGGCCGTTCAAGGAATGGTACGTGGCGTTCGACTGGATCTACGACCACGGCAGCAACAGCGCCAACCGCGCCAATACGCTGTACAGCGGATTGGGCACGGACATCGACACGCATTCGCGGGTCAATTTGTCGGCGAACTTCTATGGGCGTTACCAGTGGGAGAACTATGGCGCCAGCAATGAGTATTCGTGGGACGGTTATCGTGCGCAGTTGAAATACATCGTGCCGATCAGCAATTTCAGCAATGGCGCGTCGTTGACTTACATTGGTTTCACCAACTTCGATTTCGGCTCGGACCTGCACAAGGACAACCCGGCCCGCACGGCCAATGCGACGGTGGCGACTAATGTGTTGCTCTACTCGTTCACGCATCTGCGCTTTATGCTGGTGGGGCGCTATTTTCACAACGGCGGGAATTGGCAGGATGGCAGCGAGTTGAATTTTGGCGATGGGGATTTCAGGGCTCGATCGGATGGGTGGGGGTATTACGCGGGGGTTGGGTATCAGTTTTGAGGGCTCGCGCCGCAGGGGCATGTGTACATATCAATTTCTGCGGTGACGGCTTTTATTGATTCGCCCCTACAGCGTTTGGGATTCCTTGTAGGAGCTGTCGAGTGAAACGAGGCTGCGATCTTTTGATCTTGCTGTGTACATATCCGTTGCTGCGGTCATGGCTTCTATTGGTTCCGCTTTTACAGCGGGTCACTTGGAAATGGCTGCGCGCCCCGGCCCCAAGTAACCCGCCGTAAGGGCGGAACCATTAGAAGTCGTTACCGCAATAACGGATATGTATACGGCAAGATCAAAAGATCGCAGCCTCGTTTCACTCGACAGCTCCTACAGGGGAAAGAGGGGAAAGAGGGGAATTCAAACGCCGTAGCAGCTATTGCCGCAGGAATGGCTGAGCAATTGCCACCGTCCGACAATCCGACTGAATTTTCCGCCCCGCTGACGATCCTTCTATTACCACAGGGAGAATCACGGGCTTTATGAACAACGCAAAATTATTCGTCATTGAATACACCCTTCATGGCGCCCCCAAGTCCTTCATTATCCGCCTGGACAAGATGGATAACGCAGAGGCCTGGCATTGGGCGAGCTGTGACGCCGGCGTGGGTCGGATCCCGCGTTTTGGCCGGGAGAAAGTGCAGAAGACCAGCAAGCCGATGGCGGAGAAATTCGGTGTCGAGAATGTGACCTGGCGACCGGCCGGCTGAAGTGTCCGCAGTTGATTCAAAACCAGAGTGGAGCCTGAAAAGGCTCCACTCTGTTTGCGTGGCCAGTCAGCTGTGGGCGCACTTGCAGCCTTTGGATGAGCACTCTTCGCCATGCTCATGGTGCTTGGCGCAGGCTTCGCAGCAGTAATGCTTGCCGTGTCGCGCGATCGGGTGATCACCCAGCTCGCATTTGCATTTGGGGCAGTCGCAGGTATCGGTCTTGGTTGCGGGCATGATCTGACTCCATGGTTATGGTCGTCCGGGTGCAACGGATGCGCACCCGTCTCCACAGTGTAGGAGCTGCCGCAGGCTGCGATCTTTTGATCTTAAAAAACAGATCAAAAGATCGCAGCCTGCGGCAGCTCCTACGGGACCATCAATCATCCACAAATCCGCCAGCAGCCAGCAGCCAGCAGCCAGCAGCCAGCAGCCAGCAGCTTTCCTGATTAAGCCTGCCGGGTATTACTCCGATACATAAACAGCAACGCCAATGCCAGGCACACCATCGCCAGTATCCGGCTACCGGACAACTCGATCGCCGGATTGCCCAGCCACCCGAAGTTGTCGATCAGCATGCCCATGCCCAACTGCCCGACGATCACCGCCACGGTGGCCACCGCCGTACCGACCCGTGGCACCGCGCCGACCATGACCATCATGTAGACCACGCCAAACAGCGCACCGCTGAGCTGCCATTTCGGCACGTCCAGGAGGCTCACTGCATGGGCCGGTTCGAAAAACAGGATCAGCAAACCCGTGACCACAGCGCCGACCACGAAGGTCAGGAGGCTGCTGCGCAACACGCCCACCGTTTCCCCGAGGCGCCCATTGATCGCCGCTTGCACACTCAATACCGCACCGGCGGCCACGACCACTGCCAACAAGATAAACAGACTCATCATCAACCCCTGGCAATCAGAACAAGTGCCACAACAATCAGCAACAAGGCCAGCCAACGCTCACCGTTGACCTTTTTTCGCGCTGCACCAAACCAACCAAAATGGTCGATCAGCACGCTCTTGCCGACCTGCCCGGAGAGGATCGCAATCATCGTCATGGCGATGCCGATATGTGGAGTGGCCAGCGTCAGCACGATCACGTACACCGGCCCGAGAAAACCGCCGATCAATTGCCAGCGCGGCAAGGTGTTCAAGGCCGGTCCCTGCTGCGGGCCGCTCAATAACAGCAGCAAAAACAGAATGGCCGAGCCGACGCCAAAAATGCTCAAGGTCGCCCACAGATGCCCGACCTGCACTCCAAGCGGTCCAAGCAACCCGGCCTCCACGGAAAGCCCCATGCCAGCCAGGATCACCAGCGGCAGCAGCAACAGCCGCAGGCCCGGTTTGGTGGCAGGCGCCGAAACGGCGTCTACCTGTTCGATAGAAGATTGCATGACCAGCACCTCGCGCTCCCCCTTGACTTACCGAACTGCCGGACCGCCGGATCGTAGGAGCTGCCGAGTGCAACGAGGCTGCGATCTTTTGACGCTGCCTGTCAAAACAGGATCAAAAGATCGCAGCCTCGTTGCACTCGGCAGCTCCTACAGGCCTATTTTCCATCCAGGTCGGCATTTAAAGCGGGAGTGAATTGTCGTTGAGAAACAAGTGCGCATTATCGGCTGGCGCCTCTTTGCGATAAATGAGAGCATCCAGACAACACTTTTGCGTATCACGCACAGCAGGATTGGCCATGCACGGTCTCAACGAATTCAGTTTCAAGGCGCTTCGGCTATTTGTCGCGGTGCTCGACCATGGCAGCTTTTCCGAGGTAGCCCGACGCGAGGGCCTGGCGCCCTCCTCCATTTCGCGGCAGATTCAGCTGATGGAACAGGCCCTCAACCAACAACTGCTCTACCGCCACACCCGCGCCGTCACCCCCACCGAAGCCGGGCGCATGCTCGGACATCACGCGCGGCTGGTGCTGGTGCAGCTCGAAGAAGCCGAACAGGCGTTGCAGGAGCAGCAAAGCGAGCCCAGCGGACTGGTGCGAATCAACGCCCCGGTAGTGTTCGGGCAACGCCATCTGACGCCCTGGCTGGGCAAGTTGTGCGCGCGCTACCCGAAGCTGCAGCTGGATATCCAGCAAACCGACAGCTACGTCGACCCGCTGCAGGAAGGCGCCGACCTGCTGTTTCGCATCGGCCCGCTACACGATTCCAGCATGCAGGCGCGCATTCTGGCGCCCCATCGTTTCCAGGTGGCGGCCAGCCCGGCGTATCTGCAGCGTCGCGGTACACCGCAACATCCCGACGATCTCGCTGAACATCAGTGCCTGGCTTATAAAGGTGTAGCCGGTCAGCAGCGCTGGTTTTTCCGCAAAGGTCAGCTGGACTGGGCGCCCTACTCGGTCAAGGGGCCGATCACCGGCAATCACGCCGACACCCTCACACAAGCCGCCGAGCAAGGCCTGGGGCTGGTGATGTTTCCTTCGTGGTTGATCGGTGAAGCGGTGCGCAACGGCACCCTGGTGCCGGTGCTGGGGGAGTATCAGGTGTCCAACAGCCTCGAACCGCAACAGATCGCCGTGCTCTGGCCCGGCAGCCGTCGTTTGTCGGTGAAGGTCAGGACGGTGATCGATTTTTATCTCGAGTGCTTCGGCGCGATCCCCTATTGGGACCGGCCATAGCAACGTGGAGTGAGCATCGCAGCGCCTGGATCGCGGGCAAGCCTTGCTCCCACAAGGGACAACGGCTACAACACCATCGCCGCTACCCAACCGAACGCCAGCAACGGCAGGTTGTAGTGCAGGAACGTCGGGACCACGGTGTCCCAGATATGGTGGTGCTGGCCGTCGATGTTCAGGCCGGAGGTCGGGCCGAGGGTCGAGTCCGAAGCCGGAGAACCGGCATCGCCCAGGGCGCCGGCGGTGCCCACAATGCTGACAATCGCCAGCGGGCTGAAGCCCAGCTGCACGCATAGCGGCACGAAAATCACCGCGAGGATCGGCACGGTAGAGAACGACGAACCGATGCCCATGGTCACCAGCAAGCCCACCAGCAACATCAGCAGAGCACCGATGGCCTTGCTGTTGCCAATCCACGAGGCCGACGTTTCGACCAGCGACTGCACATCCCCGGTGGCCTTGATCACTTCGCCAAAGCCCGAGGCGGCGATCATGATGAAACCGATCATCGCCATCATCTTCATGCCTTCGGTGAACAGGTCGTCGGTATCACGCCACTTCACAATCCCCGACACCGAGAAAATCAGGAAGCCTGCCAGGGCGCCAATGATCATCGAATCCAGCAGCAACTGAATGACGAATGCCGCGACGATGGCCAGGCCCGCAACGATCAGGCTCAGCGGGTTGTACTGCACCGCGACCTGCTCGACCTGCTCGATCTTGTTCAAGTCGTAGACGCGTTTCTTGCGGTAGCTGATGAACGCCACCGCCAACCCAAACACCATACCCAGCGCCGGAATGCCCATGGCATGGGTGACGTTGATGCCGCTGATGTCTACGCCGCTGCGAGCGACGTTGGCCAGCAGGATTTCATTGAGGAAAATGTTGCCGAAGCCCACCGGCAGGAACATGTACGGCGTGATCAGGCCGAAGGTCATGACGCAGGCGATCAGTCGCCGATCCAGTTGCAACTTGGTCAGCACGTACAACAGCGGCGGCACCAGCAACGGGATGAACGCGATATGGATCGGCAAGATGTTCTGCGAAGCGATGGCCACGACCCACAGTAGGCCGATCAGCAGCCATTTGACCCGGCCACCACTGCTGGCATGCTGGCGATCGACCATCGCCAGGGCCTTGTCCGCCAGGGCATGGGCCATCCCCGACTTGGCAATCGCCACCGCAAACGCCCCCAGCAATGCATAGGACAGTGCCACGGTAGCGCCGCCACCGAGGCCGCTGTTGAAGGCTTTGAGCGTGGCGTCGATGCCCAGGCCGCCGGTCAGACCACCGACCAGCGCGCCCACGATCAGCGCGATCACTACGTGCACGCGGGACAGGCTGAGTATCAGCATGACGCCGACCGCAGCAATTACTGCATTAATCATCGTTACCTCAAGGCAAGCGGAATGAGCTCAGCCGGCAGTCTGCGAAGAGCCGCCAGCGGATTGAAGAATGGGTTTTATTAGAGGGCGCGCACTGTGAATGAAGCAGCTGCAAGCTGCAAGCTTCGGGCAGCAAGTCGACGCGAAAAAAACCCTGTAGGAGCTGCCGAAGGCTGCGATCTTTTGATCTTTAGCATTACTGATGACGCTGGAAGATCAAAAGATCGCAGCCTTCGGCAGCTCCTACGGGTTCAGGGTCGATATTCGGTGAATACCATCAAGAATCCCCAATCACGGCCGATACAGTGCAATGCCGCAGATATTTATCGAATAAGGACGTCTCCATGTCACTCAGACAACTCTCCATTCAATGGAAAATCACCCTGCTGGCCGGGCTTTGCCTGGCGGGTATCGTGACCCTGCTGGTGGGTCTTTCGCTGTATCGCATGGAGCACAGTTCCGCCCTGGTGAAGGCCTCGAGCATGGAGATGCTCACCGAAGCCGCCCAGGCGCGCATCGAATCCCAGGGTGAAAACCAGGCGCTGGTGATTCGCCAGCAGTTCATGGACGCCTATCAATACGGCCACGGTTTTTCGCGCCAGGTGCTGTTCCTGCGCGACCAGGCGGAAAAACGCTTCCTCGATGCCTTCGACTTGCGTGAAGACCTTACCCGCCAGGTCAAGTCGGCGCTGCAAGCCAACCCTGAACTGCTCGGCCTGTCGCTGGTGTTCGAAGCCAACGCGCTGGACGGCAAGGACGAACTGTTCGCCGGCCAGGCCGAGCTCGGCAGCAATGACAAGGGTCGTTTCGCCCTGTACTGGTCGCAGCCTACTCCAGGCAAGGTGACCTCGATGGCGCTGCCGGAAAGCGACATGGCCGACACCAGCACCGGCCCCAGCGGCGAACCGGCCAACGCCTGGTTCACCTGCCCGCGCACCTCGCTCAAGCCGTGCGTGATCGAGCCATATTTCTACATGATCGACGGTCAGAACGTGCTGATGACCAGCATCGTCTTTCCGCTGATGGTCAACGGCAAGGTGATCGCCTCGCTGTCGGTGGACATCAACCTCAACAGCCTGCAGACGATCAGCCAGGTCGCGAGCAAGAAACTCTACGACGGCCAGACCAACGTCAGCATCATCAGCCCGGTGGGCCTGCTGGCCGGCTACAGTGCAGACGCGGGCAAGCTCAGCCAGCGCCTGGACAGCGTCGACAAAACCAGCGGCGCCGAGCTGATTCGTCTGCTGGCGGCCAGCGACAAAACCGCCAGCCTGCACGCTGACCAGCAGCTGAAAGTACTCGCGCCGTTCGAGCCGATCCCCGGTGGCAAGTCCTGGGGCGTGTTGCTGCAGGTGCCGGAACAGGTCCTGGTCGGCCCGGCCGAAGCCCTGGAAAAACAACTCGACGAGAGCAACACCGCCGGCACCCTGGTCGAACTCGGCCTGGGCGTGCTCGCTGCATTGATCGGCCTGTTGCTGGTCTGGTTGATGGCACGCAGCGTGACCAAGCCGATTCTCGGCGTGGCACAGATGCTCGAAGACATCGCCAGCGGCGAAGGCGATCTGACCCGTCGCCTGGCCTACGACAAACAGGATGAGCTGGGCCAGTTGGCCGGCTGGTTCAACCGATTTCTGGATAAGCTGCAACCGATCATCGCCGAAGTGAAACGCTCGGTGCAGGATGCGCGCAGCACTGCGGACCAGTCCTCCGCCATCGCCACCCAGACCAGCGCCGGCATGGAGCAGCAATACCGCCAGGTGGATCAGGTCGCCACCGCGTCCCACGAAATGAGCGCCACCGCCCAGGACGTTGCCCGCAGCGCAGCGCAAGCGGCCCAGGCCGCGCGCGACGCCGACCTCGCGACTCGCCGAGGCCTGACCGTGATCGACCAGACCACCACCAGCATCGACAACCTCGCCGCCGACATGAGCGCGGCGATGGTGCAGGTCGAAGGCCTGGCCGCCAACAGCGAGAAAATCGGTACGGTGCTGGAAGTGATCCGCGCGATCGCCGAACAGACCAACCTGCTGGCCCTCAATGCTGCCATCGAAGCGGCCCGCGCCGGTGAAGCCGGACGCGGTTTTGCCGTGGTCGCCGACGAGGTGCGCAACCTGGCACGGCGCACCCAGGAGTCAGTCGAGGAAACCCGCCTGGTGATCGAACAGCTGCAGAGCGGCACCCAAGAGGTGGTGGGCTCGATGAGCAACAGCCATCGCCAGGCCCAGGGCAGCGTCGAGCAGGTCGGCCAGGCCGTGACCGCTTTGCGCCAGATCGGCGATGCGGTGACGGTGATCAGCGACATGAACCTGCAGATCGCCAGTGCGGCGGAAGAACAGAGCGCCGTGGCGGAGGAGATCAACAACAACGTGGCGACGATCCGGGACGTTACTGAGTCGCTGTCGGGGCAGGCCAATGAGTCGGCGCGGGTCAGCCAGTCGCTTAATAGCCTGGCCAATCAGCAGCAGAGCTTGATGGATCAGTTTCGGGTGTAACCCATTGCAGAGGCCATTGGATATCCAATTTGGATGATCCAGTGTGGATGTTTCAGTGTGGGAGTGAGCCTGCTCGCGACTGCAGAGTATCAGGCGACAGATGTGTCGACTGATGCACCGCTATCGCGAGCAGGCTCACTCCTACAGGGGGGGGGTGTGGCGGGGTTTGGATTTTGGTCAACGTTTGGGCAGTTTGATCACCACTTTCAACCCACCCCACTCACTCTCCTCCAACCGCAACTCCCCGCCCCACGTATCAACAATATCGCGCACAATCCCCAGCCCCAAACCATGCCCATCAGTCTGCTCATCCAGCCGGGTGCCGCGGCTGAATACCTGGGCGCGTTGTTCCTCGGGGATTCCCGGCCCGTCATCCGCCACACTCAATTCGAACCCGGTGGCCGTCTCGACCACCCTCAAGCGCACCTCGGCATCCGCCCATTTGCAGGCGTTATCCAGCAGGTTGCCAAGCAGTTCCAGCAGGTCTTCTCGGTCCCACGGCAGCTGCAAACCCTCGGGCGCGTCGTAGCTCAGGTCCAGGTGTTCACCGTGGATCATATTCAAAGTGGCCAGCAAACCCGGCAACTCCGCAGCACAATCGAACAAGGCGCCTGGCAGCGCGTCGCCGGATAAGCGCGCGCGGTTGAGTTCCCGGTTCAGCCGGTTTCGGACCTGTTCGAGCTGCTCCTTGAGGACCTTGCGCAGCTGCGGATCGGCGTCGAATTTCTCGCTCGATACCAGGCTCAACAACACCGCCAGCGGTGTTTTCAGCGCGTGGCCAAGGTTGCCCAGGGCATTACGTGAACGCTTGAGGCTGTCCTCGGTGTGGGCGAGCAAATGGTTGATCTGCGCCACCAGCGGCTCCAGTTCCACCGGCACCTGGTCATCCAGTTGCGAGCGCTGACCCTGCTGCAACTGCGCGATCTGCTCGCGGGCTTTTTCCAGCGGGCGCAAGGCCCGGCGCACGGTCACCCGTTGCAGCACCAGAATCAGCAGCAGCCCCGCCAGCCCCAGGCCAAGACCGACCTGCTGCATGCGCAGGAAACTCTCGCGCACCGGGGTGTAGTCCTGGGCCACGCTGATGGAAATCGATTGCCCCAGGCGCCGATAGTCCGAACGCAGCACCAGCAACTGCTGGCCCTCGGGGCCCAATTGCAGGTTGCTCTGCAGGCCGGGTTGGGTGAGCTGCGGGAATTCCTGGTCCCACAGTGAACGCGAGCGCCAGTGTTTATCGGCGAAATCGATGCGGAAGTAGTGCCCGGAAAACGGCCGCTGATAGGCCGGAGACAGGTGCCGCTCCTCCAGTTGCAAACCCTGTGGCCCGCGCACCAAGGCCACCAGCAGACTTTCGCTGTCGTTGCGCAGGCCCGCTTCCAGGTAACGCTGCAAGCCCATTTCGAACAGCCACAGGCTAGTCTGCGCCAGCACCAGGCCGACGATCACCATCACGCTGATAAGGCCCAGGCTCAAGCGGCGCTGGATTGATCTCACTTCGCCGCCCCGCCGAACAGGTAACCCTGGCCGCGGCGGGTTTCGATCACGCTGCGGCCGAGCTTGCGGCGTAGGTGATTGACGTGGACTTCCAGCACGTTGGAGTCGCGCTCGGTTTCGCCGTCGTAGAGGTGCTCGGCGAGGTGACTTTTCGACAGGATCTGCTCGGGGTGCAGCATAAAATAGCGCAGCAGGCGAAATTCCGCAGCGGTGAGCTGGATATCAGCGCCGTCGCGAGTCACGCACTGGCGACCTTCGTCCAGATGCAGGCCGGCAGCCTTGAGCGTTGGCTGATTGGAATGGCCGTGGGAGCGGCGCAACAACGCCTGGATGCGCAGGTGCAGTTCTTCCGGGTGGAACGGTTTGGTCAGGTAATCGTCGGCACCGGCCTTGAGTCCCTCAATGCGTTCGGACCAGGAACCGCGCGCCGTGAGGATCAGCACCGGCGTGGCCAAACCGCCGGCACGCCATTGGGTCAGCACCTCAAGCCCGGGCAAACCGGGGAGGCCGAGGTCGAGGATGATCAGGTCATAAGGCTCGCTGCTGCCCTGATACACCGCGTCGCGGCCGTCAGCCAGCCAGTCCACGGCATAACCCTGGCGATTGAGGCCGGCCATCAGTTCGTCGGCCAGGGGCACGTGGTCTTCCACGAGGAGCAAACGCATCGGTCAATCTTCCTTGTCTTTCAATAACTGGCCAGTAGTGGCGTCGAGGTCCAGTTCGCGGACCACGCCTTCGGCGGTCAGCAGTTCGACTTCATAAATGTAGACGTCGTGTTTTTCTTCCAGCTCGGCTTCCAGCAGTTTAGCTCCGGGATAGCGGTCCAGCGCCTGCTGCAACAGCTGCTCCAGCGGCAGGATCACCCCTTGCTGGCGCAGGCGCAGGGCTTCGTCCTGATCCAGGTCACGAGCCATCACCACCGAGCAGAACAGCAGCAGCACCAGGCCCAACCGCTGGCTGGCGCGCCCACCTGAAAACAAATGCACCTTCATTACGTATCCTGATGATCCTTGAGAACCTGCCCGCTGACGGCGTCCAATTCCAGGTCCCAGTCGAGGCCCTGAGGGTCACGCATTTCCACTTGGTAGATGTACTTGCCGTACTCTTCTTCCAGTTCGGTTTCGGTGATGGTGGAACCTGGGTGCTTTGTCAGCGCGGTAGCATTGAGCTTCTCGAAAGACACAATGGTACCAGCGTCGCGCAGGCGCAGGGCTTCATCGGGACCCAGGTCGCGGGCATGGGCGACACTGGCGGTCATGGCGATGAGGGAAGCAGTGAACAGGGCAGTCAGGGTTTTCATGGGTGTCTCCGTATTTTTTATGTGTTGCCTAGGGGAGCCACTTTAAAGGGGTGAACTTAATTGAAACTGAATGGCCAGCACGCACGCTTCCCGTAGGAGCTGCCGAAGGCTCGGGCCGCGATCGGACGATCTTTTGATCTTGCTCTGTTGGGCCTTCAAGATCACAGGAAAGATCAAAAGATCGCAGCCTTCGGCAGCTCCTACGGGGGGCAACATTGAAATCTTTTATAGTCGCAACTTAGAGACCCGGTATGACCGCCATCCACATCAAATTCCCCTCCCTGACCCTCAAGGCCGGGCCACGTGCTTTTGCGCGCATTCGTGAGCAAGGGCTGAGCGCCGCCGACGTCGGTACGCTGCCCGGCGCCGCCGGTGGGCCCAAGGCGTTGGGGATTCAGGGGCTGGACCTGGCATTGTTCGGTGAGTGGTTGCCGGCCGCGCAACGGGAGCGCTCGCTGATCGGCGCCTCGGTGGGCTCCTGGCGCTTTGCCAGCGCCTGCCTGCCGGACGCGGCCGAAGGCATCCGCCGTCTCGGCCAGCTGTACACCGAGCAGAACTTCAACAAGGGCGTGACCATGGCGCAGGTCAGCCAGAGCTCGCGGCGCATGCTCGAGGAACTGCTCGACGGCCGCGACTCGGCGATTCTCGACAACGCGCACTATCGGTTGAACATCATGGTGGTCAAGAGCCACGGCCGACTTGCCCAGGACCATCGCGGTCACCTCGGCCTGGGGCTGTCGTCGGTGATCGCCGACAACCTGCGCAGTCGTTCGCGACTGTCCCGGCACTTCGAACGGCTGATCATCCACGATCCACGCCTGGCGCCACCGGTGCACCCCCTCACCGACTTCCCGTCGCGCTTCGTCGAGCTCAACAGCGCCAACTTGCGCCAGGCGCTGCTCGCGTCCGGTTCGATCCCGATGGTCATGGAAGGTGTACGTGACCTGCCGGGCGCCGGCGCCGGGACCTATCGCGACGGCGGTCTGCTCGACTACCACCTCGATCTGCCCTACAGCGGCAACGACATCGTGTTGTACCCGCACTTCACCGACCGGATCATTCCCGGCTGGTTTGACAAGACTTTGCCCTGGCGCCGGGCCTGCACCACGCGGCTGCAAGACGTGCTGTTGCTGGCGCCGTCGAAGGACTACCTGGCGCGCCTGCCCTTCGGCAAACTGCCGGACCGCAACGACTTCAAACGCTTCATGGGCGATGCGCCGAGTCGGCAGAAGTACTGGCGCGCAGCAATGGAAGAAAGCCGCCGGCTGGGCGACGAGTTCCTCGAACTGGCCGCCAACGGTCGCCTCGGCGAACGCTTGCTGACCCTTTAGTCAGGACAAGCTGTTAAACTCGCCGCCTGCCCCTATCGCTGCGGCGATCGCCACCTGACAGAGCTCAAGACACTGTGGAAATCTTCAAAGAGTTTACCTTCGAATCCGCCCACCGCCTGCCCCACGTCCCGGACGGCCACAAGTGCGGTCGCCTGCACGGCCACTCGTTCAAGGTGGCGATTCACCTGAGCGGCGATATCGATCCGCACACCGGCTGGATTCGCGATTTCTCCGAGATCAAGGCGATCTTCAAGCCGCTGTATGAGCAATTGGACCACAACTATTTGAATGACATTCCAGGTCTGGAAAACCCGACCAGCGAAGTGCTGGCGAAGTGGATCTGGAACGAGTTGAAGCCGCTGTTGCCGGAACTCAGCGCGATCCGTATCCACGAAACGTGCACCAGTGGTTGCATCTATCACGGCGAATAACCGGATGGACACATCTCCCCTGTAGGAGTGAGCCTGCTCGCGATAGCGGTCTGTCAGTCGCATCAACTCTTTATGTGCCGACGCCATCGCGAGCAGGCTCGCTCCTACATGGGGGGGGATGCGTTTCGTCAGTGATACAAAAAACAGCCTCCAAGGCTGTTTTTTTATGCCTATGCTTTTTGCCTCTCCCTACCCAGAGGACAGGCGCATGACTGACTGGCCCCTCCCCCAGACCTACCGCTTCAACGGGCACTCCATCCGCTTCGCCGTACGCGGCGACGGCCCACCGCTGGTGTTCGTCCACGGCACGCCCTTCTCCTCCCATGTCTGGCACCGCATAGCGCCGCATTTTATCGCCACCCACCGGGTGCATTATTTCGACCTGCTCGGCTACGGGCAGTCGGACAAGATCGATGGTGATGTATCCCTCGGTGTACAGAACGAATTACTGGCCCGACTGCTGGAGCACTGGGGCCTGGATCGTCCCGATGTGGTCGCCCACGATTTCGGCGGCGCCACTGCCTTGCGTGCGCACCTGCTCAACGCCAAGGATTATCGCAGCCTGACCCTGATCGACCCGGTGGCGCTGACGCCCTGGGGTTCACCGTTCGTGCAGCATGTGCGCCAACATGAAGCGGCGTTCAGTGGCTTGCCCGATTACATCCAGCGCGCCATCGTCCCCTCCTATATTCGCGGAGCGATCAAGCGCGACATTCCCGACGACGAACTCGCGCCCTATGTACAGCCATGGCTGGGCGATCCGGGGCAGGCGGCGTTCTATCGCCAGATCGCGCAGATGGACGAGCGTTATACCCGCGAAGTCGAACACCTGTACTCGAGCATCCGCTGCCCGGTGCAGATCCTCTGGGGCGAGGACGACCAATGGATCCCCATCGAGCGCGGGCGGGCACTGCACCAGATGATCCCTGGCTCGCAGTTTCATCCGGTGCCCAATGCCGGGCATCTGGTGCAAGAGGATGCGCCCGAGGCGATCGTCGCGGCGCTGTTGCGATTCCTGCCATCCCCCTGAAGAAACCCGATCCCCTGTAGGAGCGAGCTTGCTCGCGAAAACTTCCGGCCGACGCGTTCATCCAGTGAGCACGCGTCATCATTGACGTCCATCCCGAGCAAGCTCGCTCCTACAAAGGAGTATCGTTGTGCGCTAACGTATGTGCTATTGACCAGCCGCCAACGTCCCTCTAAAAGGATTCGCCTGATGCACATCATCAACGCCCGCCTGCGCAACCAAGAAGGCCTGCATGAGTTGCACCTGGAACACGGCCTGATCAGCAGTATCGCCCGGCAGACCGAGGCCCCGACCCTGGGCCCCAACGACCTGGACGCTGGCGGCAACCTGGTGATCCCGCCCTTCGTCGAGCCGCACATCCATCTCGACGCGACCCTGACCGCTGGCGAGCCGCGCTGGAACATGAGCGGCACGCTGTTCGAAGGCATCGAGTGCTGGAGCGAGCGCAAGGTCACCATCACCGAAGAAGACACCAAGACTCGCACGCGCAAGACCCTGCAGGCCCTCGCCGCCCATGGCATCCAGCATGTGCGCACCCACGTCGACGTTACGGACCCACAGTTGACGGCATTGAAGGCAATGCTCGAAGTGCGCGAGGAAAGCCGCCATCTGGTCGACATGCAGATCGTCGCGTTCCCTCAGGAAGGCATCGAGTCCTATCGCAATGGCCGCGA
This sequence comes from Pseudomonas sp. LB3P31, assembly GCF_054897945.1. Classification (NCBI taxonomy): domain Bacteria; kingdom Pseudomonadati; phylum Pseudomonadota; class Gammaproteobacteria; order Pseudomonadales; family Pseudomonadaceae; genus Pseudomonas; species Pseudomonas sp. LB3P31. Next base: position 5,268,343 of record NZ_CM142710.1, on the reverse strand, counting down.
ATTGATGGAAGAAGCGATTCGCATGGGTGCCGATGTGGTAGGCGGCATTCCGCATTTCGAGTACACCCGCGATCAGGGTGTGAGTTCGGTGAAGTACCTGATGGACCTGGCCGAGCGCACCGGTTGCCTGGTCGATGTGCATTGCGATGAAACCGACGACCCGCACTCGCGCTTCCTCGAAGTATTGGCCGAAGAAGCCCGCAGCCGCGACATGGGTTCACGGGTCACGGCCAGTCACACCACGGCCATGGGTTCGTACGACAATGCCTACTGCGCCAAGCTGTTCCGCCTGCTCGGGCATTCGGGGATCAGTTTCGTTTCCTGCCCGACCGAGAGCATCCATCTGCAGGGACGCTTCGATAATTTCCCGAAACGCCGCGGCGTGACCCGGGTCAACGAACTGCTCGAGGCGGGCATGAACGTGTGTTTCGGCCAGGACTCGATCGTCGATCCGTGGTACCCGCTCGGCAACGGCAATATCCTGCGCGTGCTGGAGGCCGGGCTGCATATCTGTCACATGCTCGGTTATCGCAACCTGCAAAGCGCGCTGGACCTGGTGACCGACAACAGCGCAAAGGCGATGGCCCTGGGTGACCGTTACGGCCTGGAACGCGGCCGACCCGCGAACCTGCTGATCCTGTCGGCGGACAGCGACTACGAGGTGATCCGTAGCCAGGGGTTGCCTCTGTATTCGATTCGCGATGGCAAGGTGTTGATGAAGCGGACCATGCCGGAGGTTGAGTTTTTTGCTCAGCGTTGAGTGATGGGTTGATTGCACTGGCCTCATCGCGAGCAGGCTCACTCCTACAGTGGATCGCAGTGAACACACATTTCGTGTACGCCACCGATCTACTGTAGGAGTGAGCCTGCTCGCGATGACGATCTGATAGTCACCGCAGCACCCACTACCAATATCACTCAACATCTCGCGATCCCCCCACCGCCTGTGCAAGCATGTCACCCTGCTCCACAGAACCCCACGGGACACTCACTGTCCCTTGGGGACGCGACATTTTTACCAAGGATTGATATGAGTAACCTCAACACCCCCACTACCTTCGTCCCCGGACGCCTGGAACAGATGTCCACGCGGGTGGCTTTTTTCATTGCCGGCTTTGGTATTGCCGCCTGGGCGCCGCTGGTGCCCTACGCCAAGGCACGGGCCGGGCTGGATGAGGGCACGCTGGGGCTGTTGCTGTTGTGCCTGGGTGTTGGCTCGATTCTCGCCATGCCGATGGCCGGGATTCTTGCCTCGCGCTTTGGCTGTCGGCGAGTCGCCGTTGGCGGCACGTTGTTGATCTGCGCGGCGCTGCCGTTGCTGGCGACGGTGTCGTCGATCCCGGCGCTGATCGCGGCCCTGTTCATGTTTGGCGCGGGCCTGGGCACGGTAGATTCGACCGTCAACCTGCAAGCGGTGATCGTCGAGCGCGCCAGCGGCAAGACCATGATGTCCGGGTTCCACGGGCTGTTCAGCCTTGGCGGGATCGTCGGTGCTGCGGGTGTGAGCGCCCTGCTCGGCTTTGGCCTGTCGCCGCTGATGGCGATGCTGGTGGTCGTGGTGATGCTGCTGGTCGCGCTGTGCAAGGCGGCGCCAAACATGCTGGCGTATGGCAGCGAAAGTGCCGGCCCGGCGTTCGCCATACCCCATGGCATTGTGCTGTTCATTGGCGGGATGTGCTTTATCGTGTTTCTTGCCGAAGGCGCAGCGCTGGACTGGAGCGCGGTGTTCCTGGCGCAGGAACGTGGCATCGACACGGCGTATGCCGGGCTGGGTTATGCGGCGTTTGCGCTGACCATGACGGTCGGCCGACTGACCGGCGACCGCATTGTCCGTCGCCTCGGCGCAACCCGGGTGATTGTGTTCGGTGGCTTGACGGCTGCAGCGGGGTTGTTTCTGGCGACCTTTGCACCCAGCTGGGAGCTGGCCCTGGTCGGATATGCGCTGTTGGGCGCGGGGTGTTCGAACATTGTGCCAGTGCTGTATACCGCCGTCGGCAAGCAGACGGTGATGCCCGAGAGTGTCGCGGTGCCGGCTATCACTACCTTGGGTTATGCAGGGATTCTTGCAGGGCCGGCGCTGATCGGGTTTATTGCGCATGGCAGCAGTTTGAGTTTTGCTTTTGGGTTGATGGCGGTGTTGTTGGTGGCGGTGGCCATTGGCGGAAAGGTTTTGAAAGTTTAGTTGTCACGGCGTGGCGCTGGTTGCTTGGACACACCCAACGAGCTAAAGCAATCCTCCCGTGGGAGCGGGCTTGCTCGCGAAAAACCTGAGAATGCCGCTGGGTGTCAGGCTTGCCGCGTTATCCTTGACGTCCATCGTCGGAACGCCGCCCCGAGCAACCTCGTAACGCTGGTGGCCTGGTCCCCAAGGAATTCAGACATGTTCTCCCCGCTCTCGCTGAAAACAACAGCCCGACTCGCCCTGGCCTGCGCCATCAGCGTCACCGCCCTGCCCGGCTGGATCCCCCAGGCCAGTGCCCACGGCGGGCATGCCGAAATGGTGCCGCTGCAAGCGGGCCTGGAAGAATTCGGGGCCACGGTGAAGTGGGACGACTACGCCAACCTGTTCGTGATCGCCCGGGACGGGGTCTACCTCAAGGTCAAGCCGGACAGCAAGGTGGCGATGCTCAATGGCAAGCGCATCGAGTTGACGGTGCCGGTGGTGTTCAAGGGCAACACCGCCTACATGTCCAAAGACTTCATCAATCAGGTGTTCCAGTCCGGTCTGGACAAGACGTTCGTGGTCGAGACCCGCCCCAACCCGCTCAACCCACTCAGTGCAGATGAGATCACCCGGGCGGTGGATATCGTCCGGCAGTCCGAGCACTACAAGCCCGGCTTTCGTTTCACCGAAGTGTCCATCCACGAGCCGCCCAAGGATCAGGTGTGGAATTTCGCCCTCACTGGCCAGGCTGTCGCGCAGCCGCGTCAGGCCAATGTCGTGGTGCTCGATGGCAAGCATGTGATCGAAGCGCTGATTGATCTCGACAGTCGCACCCTGCGGTCGTGGCAACCAGTGGAAGGCGCGCATGGCATGGTCCTGCTCGACGATTTTGCCACCGTGCAGGCGGCCGTCGAGGCCAGTCCCGAGTATGCGCAGGCGCTGGCCAAGCGTGGCATCAACGATGTGAAGAAGGTGGTGGCGACGCCATTGACTGTGGGTTACTTCGACGGCAAGGACGGCCTGGCCCAGGACAAGCGGCTGCTGAAAATCGTCAGCTACCTCAATACCGGCGACGGCAATTACTGGAGCCATCCCATTGAAGGCCTGGTGGCGGTGGTCGACCTGGAACAGAAAAAGCTGATCAAGATCGAGGACGGCGGGGTGATTCCGGTGCCAATGAAGCCCACGCCCTACGACGGCCGCGGACGTCAGGGCGTGGCGGTCAAGCCACTGGAAATCACCGAGCCGGAGGGCAAGAACTACACCATTACCGGCAACAGCATTCACTGGCAGAACTGGGACTTCCACGTGCGCCTCGACTCGCGAGTGGGGCCGATCCTGTCGACGGTCACTTACGACGACAAAGGCAAGAAGCGCAAGATCCTCTACGAAGGCTCACTCGGCGGCATGATCGTGCCCTACGGCGATCCCGACGGCGGCTGGTACTTCAAGGCGTATCTGGACTCGGGGGATTACGGCATGGGCACCCTGACCTCACCGATAGCCCGGGGCAAGGACGCGCCCGCCAACGCCGTGCTGCTGGACGCGACCCTCGCCGACTACACCGGCAAGCCGACCACTGTGCCGCGGGCCATGGCAATTTTCGAGCGCTACGCCGGGCCGGAATACAAACACCAGGAAATGGGCCAGCCCAACCTCAGCACCGAGCGCCGTGAACTGGTGGTGCGCTGGATCAGCACGGTCGGCAACTACGACTACATCTTCGATTGGGTGTTCCAGCAGAACGGCACCATTGGCATCGATGCCGGTGCCACCGGAATCGAAGCGGTCAAGGGCGTGAAATCCAGCACCATGCGCGACGCCACCGCCAAGGACGATACCCGTTACGGCACGCTGCTGGATCACAATATTGTCGGCACCACGCACCAGCACATCTACAACTTCCGCCTCGACCTGGATGTGGACGGCGAGAACAATTCGCTGGTCGAAGTGAACCCGCTGGTGGCGCCCAACGACCGCGGCGGGCCGCGTACCAGCACGATGCAGATCGAACAGCACGTGGTGGGTACCGAGCAGCAGGCTGCGCAGAAATTCGACCCGTCGACCGTGCGCCTGCTGAGTAATTTCAGCAAGGAAAACAAGGTTGGCAACCCGGTGTCGTATCAGCTTATTCCGTATGCGGGCGGCACACATCCGGTGGCCAGAGGCGCCAATTTTGCCAAGGACGAATGGCTATATCACCGCCTGAGTTTCATGGACAAACAGCTGTGGGTGACGCGCTATAACCCGGATGAAAAATACCCGGAGGGCAAGTACCCGAACCGTTCGGACAAGGACTCCGGGCTTGGGTTATTCACCCAGGACAACCAGGCGATCGACAACACCGACAATGTGGTGTGGCTGACCACCGGCACCACTCACATCGCCCGCGCGGAAGAGTGGCCGATCATGCCGACGGAGTGGGTGCATGTGCTGCTCAAGCCGTGGAATTTCTTTGATGAGACGCCGACGTTGAATCTCAACGCCAAGTAACCAGAAAAACCTGTAGGAGTGAGCCTGCTCGCGATAGCGGTGGGTCAGATAACGATGATTTGATTGACCCGACGCTATCGCGAGCAGGCTCACTCCTACAGGGGATCGCATTCAGGCGTGCTGTTTGCGGTACTCTCCGGGTGAAATCCCGAAGCGTGATTTGAACGCTGTGGAAAAATAGCTCGAATCGGAAAACCCCCACGAATAACCCAGCACTGCCAACTTCTGCTCGGTGCGCGCCTGGCGCAAGGATTCAGCGCACAAATCCAGCCGCCGGTTCTTGATATACCGCGCCACCACCAAACCCTTCCTGGCGAACAGCCGATACAGCCCGCGAGTGGACATGCCGACTTCCCGCGCCAGCCATTCGGGGCAGAGCTCTTCGCAGCGGATGTGCTGGTCGATGAACGCCAGGGTCCGGCGGAAGGTGCGCTCGTGCCCATCGATACACTCGTCGGCCTGGCTGATCGCCGGGCGCAGCAGACTGACAATCGCCTCCAGCGTCGCTTCACTTTCCTGACGGCTCAGGCATTTCTGGCGGGTGGCGTCGAGGATCAGGCGCTGGGACAACTTCGCGATCGGCGAGCTCGCGGCGATCCGGTGCCCGCAGCGCACCTGACTGAAGCGCAAGGTGTGCTCGACCAGCTGCGCCGGCAGGATCAACGACAACTGCCGCGAGTTCTCGCTGTAGGTGAAATCGCTGGGGCGCGAGGCGTCGATCAGGGTGATGTCACCTGCCGACAGCAGCACCTTGTTGTCGCCCTGGGCCATGCCGGCGGTGCCGTCGAGCTGGAACACCGCGAAGTATTTTCCACCCTCGCCCGCCGCAACTTCCAAGGGAGTGCGATACAGGCGCGCCTGGCGGACGTCGACAAAACTGAGCTTCAGCGCGCCGTCCTGGTGCTCCTGGATCTGCCCGGCAAACTCGCTGCCCAGGGGCTGAGCATTGAAGGCACCACAGATCTGGTTGATCTGGTGAATCCACTGGTCGAACCCGTCACGGCGCTGTGCAATCGAAGAAATCATGTGGGGCCTCACGCAGGCTTGTTTTTATTATCCACGCCAATCCACGGATCCTCCCTGACCATCATGCTCCTGGACTTTGGTGGACTATTTCAGCCCGCCAAAGCGCCGATAGAAACTCTCACCGACGTCGGGCAACGGTCCATCGGCCGTTTCCAGCGCAGTGTTCAGCCACTCCTCGGCCTTGGCGTAAATCAAACGATAAATGTTGCGGCACAGCTGCCGTGCGGCGCGGCCTTCCCAGTCGCCGGGGAGCAATTCGTCCGGCAGTTGCGGGTCGCGCAGCAGCAATTTGCGGTACTCGTGAATAAGCAGAACCCGTGCCAGGAAGCAGTCCGACGGCTGCAGGTTTTCCTGCTCGCGAAGTGCCTGCCAGAGCGGTCGGAACAGCTGGATAAACTCGCTGTAATGGGTCGCCAGCTCCTCGATGTTCCAGCTCTCGCGCACCTGCAGGCGCAGGGCCTTGGAGGCCAGTACGTCCTGGGCCGTGGTCTCGAAAACGATGGTTTCTTCCTGGGCGCCGAGGTCGAGCAAGGTGGCATTCAGATCACTGCGGTCGCTGCGCGGGCAGGCCAGCACCGCCGGCGAGATCGCACCATAACCTTGCCATTCGAGTTCTTCGCGCACCTGTTTGCGCTTGTCCTGGGTCAATTGCGTGAGCATCACCAGGCTCCACGAGCCATCCCACGCCGGCACCGTAGAGCTGTAGACCCGCTTGAACGCCTTGTCGAAACGCCGGCGACCGGTGCCGGTCAGGCTGTAATAACTGCGCCGCCCAACCTTCTCGGCGGTCAGCCAGCCTTCCTTGGTCAGGCGGAAGATCGAGGTGCGGATCAGCCGCTCATTGATGCCGATGGGTTCGAGCAACTGGATCAGGCTACCCAGCCACACCGTGCCGCCATGGGGTTCGATGGCGTCGCCGTACAGCGTGATGATCAGGGAGCTGGCGCGAATCGGCGTCTGTTCCTGGAAGCGGGTGATCAGGTGGTTCAGGGGAATCAGGGACGACATGGGCGTACCGGGTTGAAAAAAGAAAAGGAATATACCGGTTTGGCGGTCATTGTTGCGCGCTCTTGGGCCGCAGGCCGCTGTCGCTGATGCGTGGGCGATCGGGTTCGGGCTCGGCCAGCGGTTCGCAGGCATGCATCTGTTCCAGGCAACGCTTGGCCAGTTGCTGATACTCGCGAGTGCCGGCCTGCTTCCAGGCCACTTCTTCATCGCTGAGGCTGCGTTTGACGCTGGCCGGCGCGCCCATCACCAGTGACTGCTCCGCGCACTCGAAGCCGGCTTTGACAAAGGCGGCTGCCGAAACGAAGGAACGCGGGCCGATCCGCGCATTGTCCATCACCACCGCGTTCATCCCCACCAATGCATCGGCGCCGATCCGGCAGCCGTGCAGCACTGCGCCGTGGCCGATATGACCATTGCGCTCGACCACCGTATCGCTGTCCGGGAAACCGTGCATCACGCAGGTGTCCTGCAGATTGGCGCCCTCCTCCAGCACTATTCGGCCAAAGTCGCCCCGCAGGCTGGCCAGGGGACCGACGTAGCAATGGCGGCCGATGATCACGTCGCCGATCAATACGGCCGACGGGTGCACATAAGCAGTGGGATCGACCACTGGGGTCAGGCCATCGAGGCTGTAGCAGGTCATGGAACGTTCCTTCTGGCGCGGGACAGGGCGTGCTTGCAAAGCGATGCCGATATGGACGTGTTTTGTATCACATCGTTTTTATCAGCACAAAGGCAAAAAAACGTATCGCTTGTTTCAACGCCTTCGAGCGCCGCTGAACACTCCAAAAAAAACCTTAGAAAAACCAATGATCACTGGGGTTAAAGCGAAGACCGGCTCGTATGTCCTATCGCATCCAAAAACCACCAACCAACCAATAAGACACGTTATTTCAGTTTTATATTTGCATTTGCGTATCACGTTGTAGATATACTCCGACAAAACCGGCCCACCGCGCCGATCCAATAATGAGCCGGCATCACAGCCGAGCGTGCACCGTGAGGGCATCCGCCATGCCTCTAACCCTTGCTGTCGAGTTCATCGAGCCGGGCGTCCGTCTGATTACCCTGCAGCGCCCGCAAGCGCTGAACGCCCTGACCACCGAGTTGCTCGGCGAACTGGCCGATGAACTGCTGGCTGCGCAGGCCGATGCCGACACCCGCGTGGTGGTCCTGACTGGCAGCCGCAAAGCCTTCGCCGCCGGCGCCGACATCAAGGAAATGGCCGAACGCAACCTGGTCGGCATCCTCGACGACCCGCGCCAGGCGTCGTGGCAAACCATCACCCGCTTCAACAAACCACTGATCGCCGCCGTTAACGGCTTTGCCCTCGGCGGTGGCTGTGAACTGGCGATGCACGCCGACATCATCATTGCCGGTGAAGACGCGCGGTTCGGTCAGCCGGAAATCAACCTGGGGATCATGCCTGGCGCCGGCGGCACCCAACGCCTGCTGCGCGCCGTGGGCAAATCGATGGCGATGCAGATGGTCCTGACCGGCGAGGCAATCACTGCCCGCCAGGCGCAGCAGGCCGGCCTGGTGAGTGAAGTGACCCAGCCGGAATTCACCGTCGAACGCGCGCTGCACATTGCCCGCAGCATCGCCGCCAAGGCGCCGCTGGCGGTGCGCCTGGCCAAGGAAGCGCTGCTCAAGGCAATGGACACTGACCTGGCCAGCGGCCTGCGCTTCGAGCGCCACGCCTTCACCGTGCTGGCCGGCACCCGCGACCGCGACGAAGGCATCCAGGCCTTCCAGGAAAAGCGCACGCCGACCTTCACCGGGCAGTAAGCCGGTCACTCCCCGAATTCGAACCTCCCAGAGAGCGCCATGACCATGAACTTCGAACATATCCTGTTTTCCATCGAGGCCGGTGTCGCCCTGCTCAGCCTCAATCGGCCAGACCAGCTCAACAGCTTCAATGCGCAGATGCACGGCGAAGTGAAGGAAGCACTGAAACAGGTTCGCCAGAACTCGGACGTGCGGGTATTGCTGCTGACCGGTGAAGGCCGCGGCTTCTGCGCCGGGCAGGACCTCAGTGATCGCAACGTGGCGCCGGGCAGCGCGATACCGGACCTGGGCGAGTCGATCGAAAAGTTCTACAACCCGCTGATCCGTCAATTGCGCGACCTGCCGCTGCCGGTGATCTGCGCAGTGAACGGTGTGGCCGCCGGGGCCGGCGCGAATATTCCGCTAGCCTGCGACCTGGTGCTTGCGGCGCGCTCGGCCAGCTTTATCCAGGCTTTCTGCAAGATTGGCCTGATCCCCGATTCCGGCGGCACCTGGACCCTGCCGCGCCTGGTCGGCATGGCTCGCGCCAAGGCCCTGGCCCTGCTCGGCAATCGACTGAGCGCCGAGCAGGCCGAGCAATGGGGGTTGATCTACCGCGTGGTGGACGATGCCGAGTTGCGCAACGAAGCGCTGACCCTGGCCCGTCATCTGGCCACCCAACCGACCTACGGCCTGGCGTTGATCAAACGCAGCCTGAACGCGAGCATGAGCAACAGTTTCGACGAGCAGCTGGAGCTGGAAAGAGACCTGCAGCGTCTGGCCGGGCGCAGCGAGGATTACCGTGAAGGCGTCGGCGCGTTCATGGAAAAACGCAGCCCAGTGTTCAAGGGGCTCTGAGTCATGACCGCACTCAACAGCACTGCGCGCATCGCCGTGATCGGCGCCGGAGCCATGGGCGCCGGGATTGCCCAGGTCGCGGCACAGGCTGGCCATCCGGTGCTGCTACTGGACAACCGTGCGGGGGCGGCAGCGCAAGCCATCAATGGCATCGACCGGCAGCTGGGCAAGCGAGTCGAGAAAGGCAAGCTTGCGGACTCGGCGCGGATAGCAACGATCGCCCGCCTGCAGGCTGTGGACAACATCGAGGCGCTGGCCGACTGCGCGCTGATCATCGAAGCTATCGTCGAAAATCTCGAGGTCAAGCGCGCGCTGTTCCGCCAGCTGGAAAGCATTTGTGGTGAGCACTGCATTCTGGCGAGCAACACCTCGTCGCTGTCGATCACCAGCATTGCCGCGCAGCTCGAACAGCCACAACGCCTGCTCGGCCTGCACTTCTTCAACCCGGCACCGGTAATGGCGTTGGTGGAAATCGTCTCGGGCCTGGCCAGCGATCCGGTCTTGGCCGAGTGCCTGTACGACACTGCCAAAGCCTGGGGCAAGCAACCGGTACACACCCGTTCGACGCCGGGCTTTATCGTCAACCGTGTCGCCCGTCCGTTCTACGCGGAAAACCTGCGCCTGCTGCAGGAAGGCGCTGCTGACTGCGCGACCCTGGACGCGTTGATGCGCGATGCCGGCGGTTTCGCCATGGGCGCGTTCGAGCTGACCGACCTGATCGGCCATGACGTCAACTACGCGGTAACCTGCTCGGTGTTCGACGCCTATTACGGCGACACGCGCTTCCTGCCTTCGCTGATCCAGAAAGAGCTGGTGGATGCGGGTCGCCTGGGACGCAAAAGTGGCCAGGGGTTTTATTGTTATGCCGACGGCGCCACCCGTGCGCAGCCGGGCGAGGTCAGCAGCGACACCGCGGTTGAGACCTGCATCGTGGAAGGCGATCTCGGCATTGCCAACGGGCTGCTTGCGCGCCTGCGCGAGCACGATGTGCACGTCATCCAGCGCGATGGCCAGGGCCTGCTACGGGTCGGCGACGCGGTGCTGGCCTTGAGCGACGGACGCATGGCTTGCCAGCGTGCCCGCGAAGATGGCTTGCGCAACCTGATCCTGCTCGACCTCGCTTTCGACTATGGCCAGGCCAGCCGGATCGGCATCAGCTGCTGCGCCGATATCGACCCTGCGGCCCTGGAGCAAGGCGTCGCCCTGCTGCAAAGGGCCGGCCTCAGTGTCAGCCAGCTCACCGACAGCCCGGGCCTCGCCGTTTTGCGCACCGTCGCAATGCTCGCCAATGAGGCCGCCGACGCCGTGCTGCAAGGGGTGGCCTCGGCCGCCGACGTCGACCTGGCCATGCGCGCCGGGGTCAATTATCCCCAGGGCCCGCTGGCCTGGGCCGATGCCATTGGCCTGGCGCACATCCTGCGCGTCCTGGAAAACCTGCAGGCCGGATATGGCGAAGAACGCTATCGCCCGTCGCTGCTGCTGCGGCGCCGGGTCGCCGAAGGGAGCACCTTGCATGACTAATCACCAAGCGATGAACCTGGCCAGCGCCTGCGCGCAAACCATGCTCAAGCGCGATGCCGCCAGCCTCGGAATGGGCATGCGCCTGCTGTCCGCCGCGCCAGGCTGCGCCCGGGTCGGCATGAGCGTGCGCGCCGACATGATCCAGGGCCACGGCACCTGCCACGGCGGCTACCTGTTCGCCCTGGCCGACTCGGCGTTTGCCTTTGCCTGCAACAGCTACAACGACGCCACGGTCGCGATCGGTTGCAGCATCGACTACATCGCCCCGGCGCACCTGGGCGACACGCTGACCGCCGATTGCATCGAGCAAAGCCGTTCCGGTCGCACCGGCAACTACGACGTACGCATTGAAAACCAACAGGGCCAGCTGATCGCGCTGTTCCATGGCAAATCCTATAAAGTGCGCGGCACGGTGCTCGCGCAGGAGAACCCGAATGAATGATGCCTTGATCATCGACGCGGTGCGGACCCCGATCGGCCGCTATGCCGGCGCCCTGAGCAGCGTGCGTGCCGACGACCTCGGCGCGGTGCCGTTGCGCGAACTGCTGCGCCGCCATCCGCAGGTCGACTGGGCGGCGGTGGACGACGTGATTTACGGCTGCGCCAACCAGGCCGGTGAAGACAACCGTAACGTCGCGCGCATGTCGGCACTGCTCGCCGGGTTACCGGTGAGCGTTCCTGGCACCACTCTCAATCGCCTGTGCGGTTCCGGCCTGGATGCGATCGGCACTGCGGCTCGGGCGATTCGCTGTGGCGAGGCCGGGCTGATGCTGGTCGGCGGCGTCGAATCGATGTCGCGGGCGCCCCTGGTGATGGGCAAGGCCGAGCAGGCCTTCTCCCGAGATGCGCACATCTACGACACCACCATCGGCTGGCGCTTCGTCAATCCGCTGATGAAAAAAACCTTCGGCATCGACTCCATGCCGGAGACCGCCGAGAACGTCGCCGAGCAATTCAATATCTCCCGCGCCGACCAGGACGCCTTCGCCCTGCGCAGCCAGCAATGCGCCGCTGCGGCTCAGGCGAGCGGTCGCCTGTCACGGGAAATCGTCGCGGTAGAGATTCCCCAGCGCAAAGGTCCGGCGAAACTCGTCGAGCACGACGAACACCCCCGTGGCGACACCACGCTTGAGCAGTTGCAGAAACTCGGCACGCCGTTTCGCGAAGGCGGCAGCATCACCGCCGGTAACGCATCCGGGGTCAACGACGGCGCCTGCGCGTTGCTGCTGGCCAGCCCCGAAGTCGCCAGGCGCCATGGACTCAAAGCCCGTGGCCGGGTCGTCGCCATGGCCACTGCCGGCGTCGAACCGCGCATCATGGGCATCGGCCCGGTCCCGGCCACACGCAAGGTGCTGGAACTGGCGAACCTGAGCCTGGCCGACATGGACGTGATCGAACTCAACGAAGCCTTTGCCGCGCAAGGCCTGGCGGTGCTGCGTGAACTCGGCCTCAGCGACACCGACCCACGGGTCAACCCCAACGGTGGCGCGATTGCCCTCGGTCATCCGCTGGGCATGAGCGGCGCGCGCCTGGTCACCACCGCCCTGTACGAGCTTGAGCAACGCAATGGTCGTTATGCCTTGTGCACCATGTGCATCGGCGTCGGCCAGGGCATCGCGCTGATCATCGAGCGCCTGACCGACTAAAGAACCGCGATTCCCGAGGAGCCGAGAGGTATCCTTGGGGCATGCACTCAAAGCCCTTGCGTGAAAGGGTTGAAACACAAAAACAATTCGAGTGAAATCATGAACATGCCAATTGCCAACGCCGTGCTTGATCCACAGCTGGACCCGCTGGAAACCGCCAGCATCGACGAACTCCGTCAGCACCAGCTGGATCGCCTGCGCTGGAGCCTGAACCACGCCTACAACAATGTGCCGCTGTACCGCCAACGCTTCGACGCGCTGGGCGTGCACCCGGACGACATCAAGTGCCTGGAAGACCTGGCCAAATTCCCCTTCACCACCAAGACCGACCTGCGCGACAACTACCCCTACGGCATGTTCGCCGTGCCGATGCACGACGTGGTGCGCCTGCACGCCTCCAGCGGTACCACCGGCAAGCCGACCGTGGTCGGTTACACCCAGAACGACATCGACACCTGGGCCAATGTGGTTGCGCGCTCGATCCGCGCCGCCGGTGGTCGCCGGGGCGACAAGGTGCATATTTCCTACGGCTATGGCCTGTTCACCGGCGGCCTCGGCGCCCACTACGGTGCCGAACGCCTGGGCTGCACGGTGATCCCGATGTCCGGTGGCCAGACCGAGAAGCAGGTGCAGTTGATCAAGGATTTCCAACCGGACATCATCATGGTCACGCCGTCCTACATGCTCAACATCGCCGACGAGATCGAGCGCCAGGGCATCGACCCGCACAAGCTGGCGTTGCGCCTGGGTATCTTCGGCGCCGAACCGTGGACCGGTGAACTGCGCAACGCCATCGAGAATCGCCTGGGCATTACTGCGCTGGACATCTACGGCCTCTCGGAAATCATGGGCCCGGGTGTCGCCATGGAATGCGCCGAGACCAAGGACGGCCCGACGATCTGGGAAGACCACTTCTACCCGGAAATCATCGACCCGGTCACCGGCGAAGTGCTGCCGGACGGGCAGATGGGCGAACTGGTATTTACCTCCCTGAGCAAGGAGGCCCTGCCAATGATCCGCTACCGCACCCGCGACCTCACGCGCCTGTTGCCGGGTACGGCACGGCCGATGCGGCGCATCGACAAGATCACCGGACGCAGTGATGACATGCTGATCATCCGCGGGGTGAACGTGTTTCCGACGCAGATCGAGGAGCAGGTGCTGAAGATTAAACAGCTTGCAGAGTGTTATGAGATTCATCTGTATCGCAATGGCAATCTGGACAGCGTTGACGTGCACGTCGAGCTCAAGGCTGAGCATCAGCATTTGAGTGATGATCAGCAGAAGGCTGTCTGTGGCGAGTTGAGTCGGCATATCAAGACGTATATCGGGATCAGTTCGCGGATCGTTTTGCAGCCGCTGCATTCGATCAAGCGTTCTGAGGGCAAGGCTTGCCACGTGATGGACAAACGCCCGAAGGCATGACTGCTGCACCCTTTTTTGCCCCGCTATTGCGGGGCTTTTTTTTGAGTGCGAGGTGAACGTTCCGCCCTTACGGCGTTTGGAATTTCCTGTAGGAGCTGTCGAGTGAAACGAGGCTGCGATCTTTTGATCTTGCTGTGTACATATCCATTCCTGTGGTCACGGCTTCCATTGGTTCCGCTTTTACAGCGGGTTACTTGGAAAAGCGCCAAGTAACCAAGCGCTTTTTGCCCCACCACTCGGCACCTCGCCAGGGCTCGGTGTGCCCTCACTCCGGCATTGCTCCGCGGGCCGCTGCGACGGGCCATCCATGGCCCAACGCAGCTAAACCGGCATCCCTGCCGGTTTACCCGCTGCGCAATGCCTGCGTTCGGCCAGCGTGGTTTTACGGGGCGTCCGCGATCAAAAACCGGGCCGTGGCGGCCTTCGGGCCGACCAAGGCATCAAGCCGGCGCGCTGCGCTTGTTTGGTCGTGCACCTTCCCTGAGTTGGAAATGAGCACCTGTGGGTGGTGATAACTGTGGGAGCTGATAATTGTGGGAGTTGATAACTGTGGGAGTTGATAACTGTGGGAGCTGATAACTGTGGGAGCTGATAACTGTGGGAGCAAAGCTTGCTCGCGATGACGGCGTACCAGTCACCATCATTGTCGAATGCCAATCCGTAATCGCGAGCAAGCTTTGCTCCCACAGGAGGTCCTGCGTCGAACTACCAGCCAGGTCGGCTCTCAGGCCGCCGCGGCCGAGTTCTTGATCGCGGACGCCCCGTTAACCACGCTGGCCGAACGCAGGTATTGCGTAGCGGGTAAACCGGCAAGGATGCCGGTTTAGCCGCGCTGGCCCATGGATGGGCCATCGCGGCGACCCGCGGAGCAATGCCGGAGTGCGGGCACACCGAGCCTGAGCGAGGTGCCAAGTGGTGGGGCAAGAGGCCCTTGGTTACTTGGGGCTTTTCCAAGTGACCCGCTGTAAAAGCGGAACCAATGGAAGCCGTTACCGCAGCAACGGATATGTACACAGCAAGATCAAAAGATCGCAGCCTCGTTTCACTCGACAGCTCCTACACAGCTCCTACACAGCTCCTACGCAGCGCCCCAGACAACCCACAGATAGACACACGGCACCCAAAGCGATACAAAAAATACAACCGACACGATATTCTGTGTTTGATATTAATTTCTGTATCGCTTATAAAGTTCTCCATGCCATCAAACAGATTCGCGGCGGGAGACACCCCATGTACGCACAGCTAGTAGAAACAGGCGTAAAGCGCATAAAGGACCTGTCGGAAATGTCCGATGAGGAACGCGCATTCCAGAAAAAAATCGATTCAGAAATCAAGATCGAAGCCAAGAGCTGGATGCCAGACGCCTATCGCCAGACCCTGATCCGGCAGATTTCCCAGCATGCGCATTCGGAAATCGTCGGCATGCTGCCCGAGGGCAACTGGGTCACTCGCGCGCCATCGCTCAAGCGCAAACTGCAACTGATGGCCAAGATCCAGGACGAAGCCGGTCACGGCCTGTACCTCTACAGCGCCATGGAAACCCTGGGCGCCGATCGCGATGAAGAGATCGCCAAACTGCACAGCGGCAAGGCCAAGTATTCGAGCATTTTCAACTACCCGACCCTGAACTGGGCCGACATGGGCGCAGTGGGCTGGCTGGTGGATGGCGCCGCAATCGTCAACCAGGTGGTATTGCAGCGCACCTCCTATGGCCCCTACTCCCGGGCCATGGTGCGCATCTGCAAGGAAGAAAGTTTCCACCAGCGCCAAGGCTACGAAATCCTCCTGACCATGATGCGCCACGGCAACCAGGCGCAAAAAGACATGGTCCAGGACGCGATCAACCGCCTGTGGTGGCCCTCGCTGATGATGTTCGGCCCAAGCGACGAACACTCACCCAACAGCGCGCAATCCATGGCCTGGAAAATCAAGCGCCAGAGCAACGACGAACTGCGCCAGCGCTTCATCGACCAGACCATCCCGCAGCTCGAGCTGCTGGGCTGCACCTGCCCCGACCCGGACCTGAAGTGGAATGCCGAACGCGGTCACTACGACTTCGGCGAAATCCAGTGGAGCGAGTTCTACGAGGTGCTCAAGGGCAACGGCCCGTGCAACCAGGAACGCGTCGCCACCCGTCGCAAGGCAATAGAAGACGGTGCCTGGGTCCGCGAAGCCGCAGTCGCCCATGCCCGCAAAAAACACAACAAGAACGCCGCCTGATTCGGCCCGACAAATCCCGCGTAGGAGCTGCCGAAGGCTGCGATCTTTTGATCTGGATCTTCGGTGATTTCACAGCCGCCAAAAGATCGCAGGCTGCGCCAGCTCCTACAGGAGCGGTCCGCCGGCGTTAATACGAACAAACGTGGAGTAAACAACATGTCCGAATGGACCCTTTTCGAAGTCTTCGTGCGCAGCAAGCACGGCCTTAACCACAAGCACGTCGGCAGCGTGCATGCCGCCGACACCACCATGGCGATCGAGAACGCACGCGAGTTGTACACCCGTCGCAGCGAAGGCGTGAGCCTGTGGGTGGTGCCGTCGGCGCTGATCACCGCGTCCTCGCCGGACGAGAAGGACCCGCTGTTCGACCCGGCCGACGACAAGGTTTATCGCCACGCCAGCTTCTACGAATTGCCGGCCGAAGTCGGGCACATGTGAGGTCGACCATGAACTCCAAGACTGATCTGATCGAATACCTGCTGCGCCTCGGCGACAGCGCCCTGATCCAGGGCCAGCGCCTGTGCCAATGGTGCGGCAAGGCGCCGGCGCTGGAAGAAGAGCTGGCGCTGATGAACGTCGGCCTCGACCTCGTCGGCCAGGCCCGCAACTGGCTGGAATACGCTGCCGAACTGCTGGACGACGGCCGCGACGCCGATGACCTGGCGTTCCGCCGTGACGAGCGGGCATACCGCAACCTGCTGCTGGTGGAACAACCGAACGGCGATTACGCGGTAACCATCCTCAAGCAATTCCTCTATGACGCCTGGCATTTGCAAGTGCTCAGCGGCCTGAGCCAGTCCAGCGACGAACGCATCGCCGGCATCGCCGCCAAAGCCGTGAAGGAAGTCACCTATCACCTGCGCCGCTCCGGCGAGTGGGTCGAGCGTCTGGGCGACGGCACCGAGCACAGCCACCAGCGCATGCTCGCGGCTATTCCCGAGGTCTGGCGCTTCACCGTCGAACTGACCAGCGCCGACGACAGCGAACAACGCCTGTGCGCCGCCGGCATCACCCCGGACGCCGCGCAAATCGCTGCCGCCTGGCAAAAAACCGTCAGCGCGATCTTCACCAGCGCCACCCTGCCCGTGCCAGAAGCACCGAGCTATTTCTACCTGGATGCACGCAAGGGCCTGCATTCCGAACACCTCGGCATCCTGTTGGCCGAGATGCAATTCCTGCCACGAGCGTACCCCGATGCAACCTGGTGAGCTGATCGCCAGCGACCTGGGCGCACGGCCGGCGCAACCGGCCGACCTGGCGGCTGCCTGGGCGACCCTGGCGCAGGTCATGGACCCGGAAGTGCCGGTGGTCAGCGTGGTTGACCTGGGCATCGTGCGCGATCTGGCCTGGCAGGCCGGGCACTTGCACGTGGTGGTCACGCCGACTTACTCCGGCTGCCCCGCCACCGAAGTGATCGAGAGTGACATCCGCGACGCGCTGGAACGGGCCGGGTTCAGGGCGCCGCAGCTGGAGCGCAAGTTGACCCCGGCCTGGACCACCGACTGGATCACCCACAGCGGCCGCGAACGCCTGCGTGCCTACGGCATCGCACCGCCCAATGGCAGCACCAGCAAACGCAGCCTGCTGGGCGAAAGCCCGGTGATCGCCTGCCCGCAATGCGGCAGCGCGCACACCGAAGTGCTCAGCGAGTTTGGTTCCACTGCGTGCAAAGCCTTGTATCGGTGCCGCGACTGCCTGGAACCGTTCGACTATTTCAAGTGCATCTGAGCGGCGCTCGGCCGTCCCAGCTGGAGAACAATAATGAGCAAGTTTCACAGCCTGACCATCAAGGACGTACGCGCCGAGACCCGTGACGCGGTGTCCATCGCGTTCGAGATTCCGCAGCACCTGCAAGACAGTTTTCACTTCACCCAGGGTCAGCACCTGGTGATGCGCACCCAGATGGACGGCGAAGAAGTGCGCCGCTCCTACTCGATCTGCACCGGGGTGAATGACGGTGAGTTGCGCATCGCGATCAAGCGCGTGGTCGGCGGGCGTTTCTCGGCCTTTGCCAATGAGCAGTTGAAAGCCGGACACAGCCTGGAAGTGATGCCGCCCGCCGGGCATTTCCATGTCGAACTTGACCCGGCGCGCCACGGTAATTACCTGGCGGTCGCCGCCGGCAGCGGTATCACGCCGATCCTGTCGATCATCAAGACCACCCTGCAAACCGAACCGCATAGCCGCGTGACCTTGCTGTACGGCAACCGCTCGAGCTCCGGCGCGCTGTTCCGCGAACAGCTGGAAGACCTGAAAAACCGCTACCTGCAGCGTCTCAACCTGATCTTCGTGTTCAGTCGCGAGCAGCAGGATGTCGACCTGTACAACGGCCGCATCAACTCGGAGAAATGCGAGCAGCTGTTCTCCCGCTGGCTCGACGTCAAGGCGCTCGACGCCGCGTTTATCTGCGGCCCGCAGGAGATGACCGAAACCGTGCGCGACAGCCTCAAGGCCAAGGGCATGCCGGCCGAGCGCATTCATTTCGAACTGTTCGCCGCTGCCGGCAGCCAGCACAAGCGCGAAGCGCGCGAGGCGGCTCGCCAAGGGGATGCTGCGGTGAGCCAGATCACCGTGATCAGCGACGGCCGCGCCCTGGCGTTCGACCTGCCCCGCAATAGCCAAAGCATCCTCGACGCCGGCAACGCCCAGGGCGCGGAACTGCCCTACTCGTGCAAGGCAGGCGTGTGCTCGACCTGCAAGTGCAAGGTCATCGAAGGCGAAGTGGAGATGGACAGCAACCACGCCCTGGAGGACTACGAAGTGGCTGCCGGTTATGTGCTGTCGTGCCAGGCGTTTCCGGTGAGCGACAAGGTGGTGCTGGATTTCGATCAGCTTTGAACACAATCCCATACAAAACCTTGTGGGAGCGAGCCTGCTCGCGATAGCGATGGATCAGTCACCAACAATGTTGTTTGGAATGACCGCATCGCGAGCAGGCTCGCTCCTACAGGGGGCCGGGCGTACCCGAAGTTTGCTTCACCCCACAACAAAAACAACAAGGAGAGCCGTTATGACACCCCAAGACATCGACCTCATCCGCCAACACCCCGACTTCATCCAGCTGGTGCGACGCAAGCAGAATCTCTACTGGTCGCTGTCACTGATCATGCTGGTGATCTACTTCGGTTTCGTCCTGCTGGTGGCTTTTTCTCCGGCGACGCTGGGCCAGTCCCTGAGCGGTGGCGTGACCACCGTGGGCATGCTGGTCGGAGTGGTGATCGTGGTCACGGCGTTTGCGCTGACCGGTTTCTACGTCTATCGCGCCAACCACGTGATCGACCCGCTCAACGAAAAACTCAAGCAGGAGTGCACACGATGAGCCGGCGCCTGGCTTTGCTTACGCTGCCTCTGGCAGCGGTGTCTGACCTTGCGATGGCCGCCGACGTGGCGTCTCGTCCATTGAACTGGAACGCCATCGGCATGTTCCTGGTGTTCGTCCTGTTCACCCTCGGCGTGACCCGCTGGGCCGCCTTGCGTACCCGCTCCGCTAGTGATTTCTATACCGCCGGCGGCGGCATGACCGGTTTTCAGAACGGTCTGGCAATTGCCGGCGACATGATCTCGGCCGCCTCCTTCCTCGGCATTTCCGCGATGATGTTCCTCAACGGCTACGACGGCTTGCTCTATGCCCTGGGCGTGTTGGCCGGCTGGCCGATCATCCTGTTTCTGATTGCCGAACGCCTGCGCAACCTCGGCAAATACACCTTTGCCGACGTGGTGTCGTACCGCCTGGAACAGACCCCGGTACGCCTGACCTCGGCGTTCGGCACCCTCACCGTGGCGCTGATGTACCTGGTGGCGCAGATGGTCGGCGCCGGCAAATTGATCGAACTGCTGTTCGGCATCGACTACCTGTACGCGGTCATGCTGGTCGGCGTGCTGATGGTGTTCTACGTGACCTTCGGCGGCATGCTCGCGACCACCTGGGTGCAGATCATCAAGGCGGTGATGCTGCTGGTCGGCACCACGTTTATGGCCTTCATGGTGCTCAGGCATTTCGGTTTCAGCACCGAGGCGATGTTTGCCGGCGCCACTGCGGTGCACGCAAAGGGCAACGCCATCATGGCCCCGGGCGGGCTGTTGTCGAACCCCATCGATGCGATCTCCCTGGGACTGGGCATGATGTTCGGCACCGCCGGCCTGCCACATATTCTGATGCGTTTCTTCACCGTCAGCGATGCCAAGGAAGCGCGTAAAAGTGTGTTTTATGCCACCGGTTTCATTGGCTACTTCTACCTGCTGCTGATCATTGTCGGCTTCGGCGCGATCGTCATGGTCGGCACCGACCCGGCATTCCGCGACGCCAATGGCGCGATCATCGGCGGCGGCAATATGATCGCCGTGCACCTGGCCCAGGCAGTGGGCGGCAACCTGTTCCTCGGCTTCATTTCGGCGGTGGCTTTCGCGACCATCCTCGCGGTGGTTGCCGGGCTGGCCCTGTCCGGGGCGTCGGCGGTGTCCCACGACCTGTATGCCTGTGTTATGCGCAAGGGCCAGGCCACCGAGCAGCAGGAGATCCGCGTGTCGCGCATTGCCACCCTGTGCATCGGCGTGCTGGCGATCATTCTCGGCCTGTTGTTTGAATCGCAGAACATCGCCTTCCTCTCCGGCCTGGTGCTGGCCATCGCGGCCTCGGTGAATTTCCCGGTGCTGTTCCTTTCGATGTACTGGAAGGGCCTGACCACTCGCGGCGCAGTCACCGGCAGCCTGGCGGGCCTGGTCTCGGCGATTGTCCTGCTGGTACTGAGCCCGGCGGTGTGGGTCAACGTGCTGCATTACGACAAGGCGCTGTTTCCTTACTCCAACCCGGCGCTGTTCTCGATGAGCCTGGCGTTTTTCAGCGCCTGGCTGTTTTCGGTCACCGACTCCTCACCCCGTGCAGCCCTTGAGCGCGGCCGCTACCTGGCGCAGTTCATCCGCTCCATGACCGGTATCGGTGCCTCTGGCGCCAGCAAACACTAACTGTCCATTTGATCATCAGGAGCCTCCGTGATGTCCTCTACACCTACACAGCACGCCCCTACCCTGCAAAGTTTCATCGCCGGTCGCTGGATCGGTCAACACGGTGCCCAGATACTGCGCAGCGCTATCGACGGCCATGAAATTGCCCGCACCCACGAGGAACGTCCGGACTTCGCCGAAGCCGTGGAGCACGGCCGTCGCGAGGGCATCAGCGGGCTGATGGCGCTGGATTTCCAGCAGCGGGCCCAGCGCCTCAAGGCCCTGGCCTTGTACCTGAGCGAGCGCAAGGAACAGCTCTACGCGATCTCCCACCACAGCGGCGCGACCCGTGCCGACAGCTGGATCGACATCGAAGGCGGCAACAGCACCCTCTTCACCTACGCCAGCCTCGGTTCGCGGGAATTGCCGTCGGGCAACATCGTCCACGAAGGCCCGGCGATGCAACTGAGCAAACTCGGGACCTTTGCCGGCACGCATATCCTCGTGCCTCGCGGCGGCCTGGCAGTGCATATCAACGCCTTCAACTTTCCGATCTGGGGCATGTTGGAAAAGTTTGCACCGAGTTTTCTCGCCGGCATGCCGTGCATCGTCAAACCGGCCAGTGCCACCAGCTACCTGACTGAAGCCGTGGTGCGCCTGATGGACGAGTCCGGCCTGCTCCCGGCGGGCAGCCTGCAACTGGTGATCGGCGGCACCGGCGACCTGCTCGACCGCCTGCAAGGCCAGGACGTCGTGACCTTCACTGGCTCCGCCGACACTGCGGCCAAGCTGCGGGTCAACCCGAGCCTGATCCGCAACTCGGTGCCGTTCAATGCCGAGGCCGACTCGCTGAATTGCGCGATCCTCGCCCCGGATGTCACTCCGGATGATGAAGAGTTCGAGCTGTTCATCAAGGAAGTGGTCCGGGAGATGACCACCAAGGCCGGGCAGAAATGCACCGCCATCCGCCGCGCGATCGTTCCGGCCAAACACATCGATGCGGTGGCCACCCGGCTGCGCGAGCGCTTGCGCAAAGTCGTGGTCGGCGACCCGTCGGTGGAAGGCGTGCGCATGGGCGCGCTGGCTTCCCACGATCAGCAGAAAGACGTCGCCGAGCGCCTGGAAAGTCTGCTGCAAAGCAGTGACTTGCTGTTCGGCGCCAAGGACGGTTTTGAACCGCGTGGGGAGAACGTTGATCAGGGCGCGTTTTTCGCGCCGACCCTGCTGCAGGCCCGCGATCCGCACGCCGAAGGTGGCGCGCATGACATCGAGGCGTTCGGCCCGGTCAGCACCCTGATGGCTTACGACGATCTGGACGAAGCCCTGGTCCTGGCGGCTCGCGGCAAAGGCAGCCTGGTCGCCAGCCTGATCACCAAGGACCCGCACATTGCCGCCAAAGCGATTCCGGTGGCAGCCGCCTGGCACGGTCGCCTGCTGGTGCTGGACCGCGAATCCGCCGCCGAATCCACTGGCCACGGTTCACCCCTGCCACAACTCAAGCATGGTGGTCCTGGCCGGGCTGGCGGTGGTGAGGAACTGGGTGGCCTGCGCGCGGTGAAGCACTATCTGCAACGCGCGGCAGTGCAAGGTTCGCCAACCATGCTGGCGGCGGTTACCGGTGAATATGTGCGGGGCGCCAAGGTCATCGAAACCGAGGTGCATCCGTTCCGCCGGTTCTTCCAGGACCTGCAGATCGGTGAGTCGTTGCTGACCCACCGCCGCACCGTGACCGAGGCGGACCTGGTGAACTTCGGCTGCCTGTCCGGCGATCACTTCTACATGCACTTCGACGACATCGCCGCCAAGGAATCGCAATTCGGCAAGCGCATCGCCCACGGTTATTTCGTGCTGTCGGCGGCAGCAGGCCTGTTCGTTTCCCCTGCGCCGGGGCCGGTGCTGGCCAACTACGGGCTGGATACCTTGCGCTTTATCACTCCGGTGGGGATTGGCGACACGATCCAGGCGCGCCTGACTTGCAAGCGCAAGATCGACCAGGGCAAGAAGAGCCCGCAGGGTATCCCGCAAGGGGTGGTGGCGTGGGATGTGGAGGTGACCAACCAATTGGGTGAGTTGGTGGCCAGCTATGACATTCTGACCCTGGTGGTAAAACGCGAGGATTGAGTTTCAAGATCAAAAGATCGCAGCCTTCGGCAGCTCCTACAGGGATACACGGTCACCGTAGGAGCTGCCGCAGGCTGCGATCTTTTGACTTTTAGTGCCCCCGCAACCACTCGATAAACAAGGCAAACAACTCCGACTGCGAGCCCACCTCCAGCTTCAGGTACAGATTCTTGCGATGCATGCGCACCGTCTCCGGTGAGATCCCCAATTCGCTGGCCGTGGACTTCACCGAGTGCCCGCGCAGCACCATGTGCGCCACCTCGCGCTCGCGTTCGGTCAGCAGGTCGCAGCCGAAATGCTCGAATGCCGATTGCACCCGCAGCTTGAGATCATCCCGCAAACCCGCATCCTGCGGCATCTGCACCGCAGCAATGCGCTGCATGCCCCGCAAGCTGAACTCACTGATGAACTCACGCACCAGCGGCTCCACCGCGCGCAGCAGATTCAGCTGGTCGCCGCGCAGGCTTTCCCCGCCGAAGCCCTGGAACAGGCTGACCGAAATCTTCGTCGCGTTACCCGTATCGACAATGTAGTAACTGTCCTCCGAACACCCGGCCTTCAGGTAATAAGTGCGGTAATACTCGCTGTCGAAAAAATCGTCCGGGGCGATTTCCTCCAGATGGTAAAAACCCTGCGCCAGGCCCTGCTCCACCGCCAGGCAGAACGGATCAAGCAAGTAGCCGCCGGAAAAATAGCGATCAAGAATCGACACCTGATACTGCTGCGCAATGCCCCGCTGATACAGCAACTGCGGCGGCCGGTCGCGATGTTCCAGACTGATCATCACCGATTCGATGCCGACCAGGTGTTCCAGGGCCGACGCCAGGTAATGCAGCGCATCAGCGGCATCGACATGCGCAAACGCCTCGCGCATTTGCTCGTGCCATTTGTGCAATGCCCCGAAGGGCAATGCGATCAGCGTGTCGTCGTGTGGTTTGCTCATGCCCCGCAGTCTAGCGGGTGAGCCGGCTCCCGGTAACAGCCTGTTGGGTAAAATCATTGGCCCTGGTACTGCCCGCTCGCCTGCAGTTCGGCCGCCACTTCAAGAATGCATTCGCGCAGGGTCTCGACGATTTCATCAACCTGGGCGCAGGTCAGGATCAACGGCGGCGACATGACGTTGAGGTGCATGATCGGGCGCACCAGCAAGCCTTTGGACTGCGCCCGAGAGTGAATCCGCTCGCCAATGTTGATCTCGTCGGCAAACAGCGCCTTGGTGCGCTTGTCCGCCACGAACTCGACGCAGGCCATGAACTTCAGGCAGCGTACATCGCCCACCAGCGGCAGGTCAGCGAGGGTTGCCAGGCGCTCCTCCAGATACGCGCCAACCACGTCGACGTGTTCCAGCAGCTGCTCGCGCTCGATGATTTCGATGTTCTTCAGTGCCGCCGTGCAGCACACCGGATGCCCGCTATAGGTAAAACCGTGGCTGAAGCAACGGCCCTTGCCCGGCTCGGCGATGACTTTCCAGATGCGCTCGGAAAAGATGCAGGCACCCAGCGGCAGATAGGCCGAGGTCAGGCCCTTGGCGGTGGTGATGATGTCCGGCTGCACCTCGAACAGGTCCCACGAAGCAAAGAACTTGCCCAGGCGCCCGAACGAGGTAACCACTTCGTCGGCGACAAACAGGATGTCGTAGCGCTGGCAGACTTCCCACATGCGCTTGAGGTAGCCCTTGGGCGGAATGATCACCCCGCCCGAGCCCATGATCGGTTCGGCGAAAAATCCCGCCACCTGGTCCGCGCCAATAGAAAGGATCTTGTCTTCGAACTCCTTGACCAGGAACTCGAGGAACTGCGCCTCGTCCATGCCGTCCGGTGCGCGGTAGGGATTGGGGTTGGACACGTGGTGGATGCGGTCGTGGGCGTAGTCGAATTCCGGAACGCGGTCGGCGGCTTTGTTGCCGATCGACATGGTCAGGGTCGTCGAGCCGTGATAGGCGTTGTAGCGGGCGATGATGTGCTTTTTTTCCGGCTTGCCGCGGCAGTTCTGGTAGTACTGGATCAGCCGATAAGCAGTGTCCACCGCGGTGGAGCCGCCAGTAGTCAGGAACACATGATCGAGATCACCGGGCGCCAGGCTGGCGAGCTTCTCGCATAGCTGGATCGCGACGTTGTTGGACATGTCGCAGAACGGGTTCGAATAGGCCAGCTGGCGCACCTGATCGGCGATCGCCAGGGCCATTTCCTCGCGTCCGAGACCGATGTTGGTGCACCACATGCCGCCCACGGCGTCGAGAAAGCGATTGCCCTGGGTGTCAAAAATGTACGCGCCGTCACCGGCAACAATGTTCAGTGAACCCTGCTCGGCGTGTTCGTCGAACATGTGATAGCCGTGCATGTAGTGGGCCTTGTCGGCCTTGACCAGCCGCGACTCTTCAGCGGCGGACAGAATCTGCTTAGCCATAGTTAAATCCTCAAACCGAATAGTTGAACGAATCAAATCCCGCTTTTTACCGTGCTCCAGACCCGCGTCATGGCGCGCATGTCCTTGGCGTCCTGGGTCTTCTGCGGAAACAGGCGCTCGCGGGTGGCGTCATCGGGGTAGATCGCCGGGTTGTTACGCACCTCGGCGTTCAACAGCGGCGTGGCAGCCGCGTTGCTGTTGGCGTAGTGGATATAGTCGGTGACGTCGGCCATGACCTGGGGCTGCATCAGGTAGTCGAGGAACTTGTGCGCGTTAGCCACATGCGGCGCGTCAGCCGGGATGTACATGTTGTCGAACCAGATCAGCGAGCCTTCCTTGGGAATGAAGTACGCCAGGTTGATCTTGAGCTTGGCCTCTTCGGCGCGGGCCATGGCCGTGGCGTAGTCGCCGGACCAGGTCATGGCCATGCACACATCGCCATTGGGCAGGCTGGTCAGGTAGTTGACCGAGTCGAACTTGCGAATGTAGGGGCGCACCGACAGCAGCAGCTCCTGCGCGGCCTTGAGGTCAGCTGGCGCGGCACTACGCGGGTCGCGGCCAAGGTACTTCAGGGCCAAGGGAATCACTTCGGTCGGTGCATCCACCAGGGTCACGCCGCAGTCGGCGAAACGCGAGACGATCTTCGGATCGAAGATCATCGCCAGCGAGCCGATCGGCGCGTCCGGCATACGCTCCTTGATCTTGTCGACGTTATAGGTGATGCCGTTACTGCCCCAGGTGTAGGGCGCGGAATACTGGGTGCCGGCATCATAGCCCTGCAAGTCCTGCAGGACCTTGGGGTCGAGGTTGGTCCAGCCCGGCAGTAATTTCTTGTCCAGCGGCTGGAACACTTTGGCCTGGATCAACGGGGGCGCGAGGGACGCGTTGAGCACCACCAGGTCATACCCGGAATGCCCGGTAAGCAACTTCGCCTGGACCGTTTCGTAGGCGTCGAAGGTGTCGTAGATGACCTTGATGCCGCTGGCCTTTTCGAAGTCGGAAATGGTTTTTTCGCCAATGTAATCCGCCCAGTTATACAACCGCAGCGTTTTGGCACCATCGACTTCGGCGCCATGGACGCTGAGTGACAAAGGAACAAGGAGCACACTGAACATCAACTTGAAAGCCTTGCGCATGGCAAATTCACCTTATCAAGCGGGTTCCGTTCTGAATGACCGGATGAATCCACTATCGAGCGATTTGCCAAAGTGCACCATACCCCGAATGGGTGTGTGGCGACCCTGGCGGCCCTGATGACGCCAAAACATGGCAAAAAGAAGCAGATTCGTTGACCCGTTTTGTCATAGCTGCGCGCACGTCCCGCGCTTAGAGTGATCAATGCACCGATCAACCAGAGCCGCTCATGAACGACTTGATCCAGCAGGACCGCAGCGCCGGCGTACTGACGCTGACGTTTGCCCGTCCCGACAAGCTCAACGCCCTGAATAACGCCATGTATACGCAGCTGGCCGACCTGTTGCTGGCCGCAGACGAGGACCCCGCTGTCGGGGTGGTCATCATCACCGGCGGCGACCGCTGTTTCACCAGCGGCAATGACCTGGTGGATTTCCTGCAGAACCCGCCGACTCATCTGGACGCCCCGGCGTTTCGCCTGATGAAAGTCGTCACCCACCTGCAGACTCCGTTGATTGCGGCGGTGTGCGGGGCGGCCATCGGCATCGGCACCACTTTGCTGCTGCACTGCGATCAGGTATTGGTCAGCCGCAGCGCCAAGCTGCGCATGCCATTCGTCAACATCGGCCTGTGCCCGGAATTTGGCGCCACCCTGCTGCTGCCGCGCCTCCTAGGCCACGCCCGGGCCGCCCGGTTGCTATTGTTAGGTGAAACCCTGTCCGGTGCCGAAGCCGTGCAGTGGGGCCTGGCCAATGAATTGTTCGACGATGGCGCGCAATGCCTGACCGCCGCCCGGCAACTGGCCCAGCACCTGCTGGCGTTGCCCCAAGGGGCGTTGCGGCAGTCCCGGCAACTGCTCAAGCAGGCCTCGCAGGCGGAATTGCAAGCCACCATTCACCAGGAAAACCTGCTGTTCATCGAACGCCTGAATACTCAGGAAGCGCAAATCGCGCTGAACGCACTGCTCAATCGCAGCACTGATAAGAATCCGTCCAAAGGAACCGCCTCATGAACACTCCAGAAGTTTTTGTCGTCAGCGCCGCCCGCACCGCCATTGGTACCTTTGGCGGATCGCTGAAGGACGTGCCGCCGGCCGATCTGGCGACCACTGCGGTCAAGGCCGCGTTGCAACGGTCTGGCGTCGATCCGGCGCAGGTTGGCCACCTCGTGATGGGTAACGTGATCCCGACCGAAACCCGCGACGCCTACATTTCCCGGGTCGCGGCGATGAACGCCGGCATCCCCAAGGAGACCCCCGCCTACAACGTCAACCGTCTGTGCGGCTCCGGTTTGCAGGCGATCATCAGCGCCGCGCAGACGCTGTTGCTCGGCGATGCGGAAATCGCCATCGGCGCTGGCGCCGAGTCCATGAGCCGTGGGCCGTACCTGCTGCCGTCGGCACGCTGGGGCGCGCGCATGGGCAATGTGCAGGCGATCGACTACATGCTGGGCATCCTGCATGACCCGTTCCATGGCATTCACATGGGCATCACCGCCGAGAACGTCGCGGCGCGCAATGGCATCACCCGCGAGATGCAGGATGCCCTGGCGCTTGAAGATCAAAAACGCGCGGCGTTTGCGATTGCCAATGGTTATTTCAATGAGCAGATTGCTGCGGTAGAAATCCAGGGGCGCAAGGAAACCAAGCTGTTCAATGTCGATGAACATCCGCGCGCGACGACTCTGGAGCAGCTGGCGCAGATGAAGCCGGCGTTCAAGAAGGACGGTTCGGTGACGGCGGGCAACGCTTCGGGGTTGAACGACGGTGCGGCGGCGTTGGTGATGGCGACGGGTGATGCGGTTCAGCGCAACGGCCTGCGTCCCCTTGCGCGGTTGGTCAGCTATGCCCACGCGGGTGTGGAGCCGGAGCTGATGGGCCTGGGACCGATTCCTGCGACGCGTCTGGCGCTCAAGCGTGCAGGGTTGTCGGTGCAGGATATGGATGTGGTTGAGGCCAACATTGCCTTCGCCGCCCAGGCTTGCGCGGTCAGCCAGGAGCTGGATCTGGATCCGGCCAAGGTTAATCCCAATGGTTCGGGGATTGCGCTGGGGCATCCGGTGGGCGCGACGGGGGCGATTATTGCGACCAAGGCGATTCATGAGTTGCACCGGATCAACGGGCGCTATGCGTTGGTGACGATGTGCATTGGCGGTGGCCAGGGGATTGCGGCGATTTTCGAGCGGGTTTGAAGATTGGCCTGGCGGTGTGCCTGATTTGATCTGCGGGAGCAAACCTGTAGGAGCTGTCGAGTGAAACGAGGCTGCGATCTTTTGATCTTGGCTTTGTGTACATATCCATTTCTGCGGTCACGGCCTCTACTGGTTCCGCTTTTACAGCGGGTCACTCCGTTTCCTGTAGGAGCTGTCGAGTGAAACGAGGCTGCGATCTTTTGATCTTGCTTCTTCGTGCATATCCATTGCTGCGGTAACGGCTTCTATTGGTTCCGCTTTTACAGCGGGTCACTTGGAACAGCCCCAAGTAACCAAGGGCTTCTTGCCCCACCACTCGGCACCTCGCCTAGGCTCGGTGTGCCCTCACTGCGGCATTGCTCCGCGGGCCGCTGCGACGGGCCATCCATGGCCCAACGCAGCTAAACCGGCATCCTTGCCGGTTTACCCGCTCCACAATACCTGCGTTCGGCCAGCGTGGTTAACGGGGCGTCCGCGATCAAAAAACGGGCCGTGGCGGCCTTCGGGCCGACCAAGGCATCAAGCCGGCGCGCTGCGCTTGTTGATCGTGCACATCCCTTGAACTCGATTGAGCCCCTGTGGGAGCGAGCCTGCTCGCGATGCAGCAGAGCGTCGATTACCGCTCGATTTACCTGAACCCGGACGTGTGCGCCAAGCTGCGACAGCAGGTGTGCGTGATTGAGGTCAGCCCGCTGCTCAGGGCAGTTCTGGAGCCGATCGCGTTTGCGGATTTCGACACCGATTGGCATGAGGGGAAGTACGTTCATCTGCTTGGCCTGTGCCTGGGTGAGATCCGCGATGCCGTGCGCCAGCCCATGCTGTTGCCATTGCCCTGGGACAAACGCCTGGCGCCGCTGCTGACAAACATGGAACAACTGCCGCCCGAACTTCAGGTGTTGCAGACGCAGATAGGTGCCAGCAGCCGCACCATTGCGCGGATCTTCCAGCGCGAGACCGGCATGAGTTATCAGCAATGGCGTCAACAGTGGCGCCTGATGCGCGCCATGGAATTGCTGTCGACGGGGCGCAATATTGGGTATTACTGCTTTGAGTTGGGGTTTGGCAGTGATAGTGCGTTTATTGCGTTTTTTCGGGAGATGGCCGGGGTGACGCCGGGGCGTTGGGTGCAATAGATCAAAAGATCGCAGCCTCGTTGCACTCGGCAGCTCCTACAGTGCGGCGCGCCACCAATCGGTGGGAGCAAAGCTTGCTCGCGATGGGCGCAAACGATAACGCGTGCATCCTGGCTAAACCCAGCGCATTTGAATTCATCGCGAGCAAGCTCGCTCGCGCTAATGAGCGCACGCCAAAAGGCGC
This sequence comes from Pseudomonas sp. LB3P31, assembly GCF_054897945.1. Classification (NCBI taxonomy): domain Bacteria; kingdom Pseudomonadati; phylum Pseudomonadota; class Gammaproteobacteria; order Pseudomonadales; family Pseudomonadaceae; genus Pseudomonas; species Pseudomonas sp. LB3P31. The sequence continues at coordinate 5,238,103 of NZ_CM142710.1, read as the reverse complement.
CCGTTTTAGACGCAAACCTGCCCCTGCAGCCGACGACCGACAACATCCAGCAAATCACAGCCGTCGCGCAGCGATGTCACTAACACTCGTGCCAGCTCGCTGTGCACACCCTCACCGAACGCAATGCTTTCCAGCAGTTGCGTCGCGGTCCGAATGCGATAAGCAGCAGTTTGATGCAGCACGTCCAAGGGCGCTTGAGTGTCGATCAGCAACGATGGGATGAGGCAATCGATGCCGGTGACAGGCATGTATCGATCCATGATGAAAAACCTCCATAGGTATGGGAACGCAACATTCAGCGTTGACGGTTGGCTGGTGTTTCAGACGACCCCACCGGCGGATGCAGGTTGTCCAGCGCGCGGTTGACCAGTAGTTCGCTGAGTGCGGACAGCTGTTGGATGGCCAGAATCACATGGCGTCTTGGGCCTTCGAGCTCTCGGGCGAGGTCAGTGGCCATTACGCTGAGTGAGGCCAGGGTTTCCGAGGCGTGACAGAGCATGGACTCGGTATCAACATCCGGAACCACGGCGAAGAAATGGCTGGCTGGTTCGGGGCGGGCGGGATTGCGTAGGGGCACGCTGACCAGTTGTTCCGAGACTTTTGTGGGTTTGGACAGACCGGCGGCGTCAGCTGGAAGATCTAACGTCTTGTTTACGGTTGGAATGGCCTTTTTCATGCCGTAGCTCCTTGCAAGGTTGAGACAGTGCCAGTCTCTCGCTATCAACTCATATCGGATTGACGGCCGTACGTGGCTTACAGGTAGATTTATTACCAGAAAAATCACTTTAATTAATCAAAAAACTGAACATCTGTGTAATTAAATGATTCACACCTGAGCAATCATTGGGCGCCCAGACTTTACTAAATACGATTGCAAACCAGAGATGGTTTCGCACACCTTCAAAACCTCTGTCAGAAACTTCACCAAACGTTGTAGGAAGCATCTTACGCCCGACCACTTGCACCTACCAACAACAGCTGAAAAACTTCCACCGCAATTCCACCCCTATGAAAATTACCTTTTTTGTTTCTCAAGTAAGTGTGTAGGATGCCGCACTCAAACCAATCATCACTTACGCTCGGCTTACGACAGCAACAAAAAATGGTAAACATCTAATGCACAAGAAAGATAGAACAGAAAAGCTAAAAAATAACATCAAGTACCTGATCAAGAGTCGTGGAGAAACGCGGCTTTCATTGTGCAATTCCAGCGGATTAACCCGTACGACTATTTACAACATACTGGAAGGCAGGGTTGTAAACGTACAGCAATCCACTATTCGTAAAATATCGGATTTCTTCGGCGTTTCGTACAAAGAGATAGAAACAATAGATTTTCAAGAAAAGGAAATAGTCGAAAGCAGCGTGGCACCCCATGGGAATATGAACCCAGCCGCAGTGCCTATTATCAAAGAAAGCTCACTGATTCACAGCCTGGACAAGAGAATCGGTGAATTGACCATCACGCATCCGCTGACCTATTACTTCGGTACAGCCTGTAACGTGATAGGGGTGCTCCTCGAGAAATCTATTTCAGGAGTCTACGAACCTGGAGATATCTTGATCATCAGACGCGGCTCAACCAGTGGACAAGTGGAGATGCTCACCTGCAACAAAACCACCAAACTACTCAACATAACACAAAGCAGCCATTGCGAATCTGGCTCTGATTTCATTATCGGAGATATTCTTGAGGAGCGGTTCAATGATTATTGAAGCTGAAAACAGTAAATACAAGCTATTAGGTTTTGAAAAACCGAAAAATCTGGTCATAGTGATGGTAATGTCTACCGGGAAAATTCTGAAAATAAAGATTGGCGAAATATTGAGAAGCGAGATCATTGACAATCTAAACAAGCAAGAAGTCAAGGACATATACAGAAAGTATTATTCAGGCGGTTCTGCACTCACCACCTATGAGATCACTGGTCGCCACGAAAGATCGTGGATGACCTACGTTGGACTTAATCTGCTACTTTTCGCGCTTTTCATATTCACGAACATTGCCGCGACCAAACTGGTATTTATAGAGCCCCTGGATATCGTAGTTACACCGGGAGTATTTTTATACCCTTTGACCTTTCTGGTGGTCGACATTCTGAACGAGTCTTACGGGCTTAGACTTGCACGGCGTGCAATCTGGTTCGCCTTTGCGAGCAATGCATTCATTATCCTGCTGCTAAGCGCAACCAGCTTTCTTCCGGGTCTACCCGATTGGAAACTAGACGAACCCTATACCGAAGTAATCTCACATGTTTCATCAGCACTAGTAGCTTCCTGCATCTCTTTCCTTTTTTCTGAATACGTAAACTCATATCATTTATGCAAAATAAAAGAACTGACCAACTCAAAATTTCTATTTTTACGCGTGTTCTTCAGCACGGTTTTCGCTGCAACAATAGACAGCTTCATTTTCTGTTTTATTGCATTTCACGGCGCAATGGAAAACAGTGACATCCTGAAAATCGCATATGTCCAGATAGCTATAAAAATGTGCTTCGCTATTTTCAATATTCTACCTGCGTACTGGGCAAGGTCTTTATTCAAAAGGTTTTTATCCAGCCCAGAGCCTGCATAACATCAGAAAAAAGGTGTGACGTCGCCTGGTTGCGATCACACCTCATATCAAACCTATAGATCCAATTTTACTGTTAATCTTCTTGCATGATTTTCTCTATCCGATATATATGCGCTCAAACCATTTGCACGCAAATGACACGAGTCGCATTCACCGCATCCACCCCCGACAATGCCATTGTAACAAGTCAGCGTTTGATCACGCACCAGCTCCAACTGCCCATAATAGTCGGCCAAAGCCCACGTCTCCGCCTTGTTGAGCTTCATCAATGGCGTCTCAATCCGAATTTTATAGTCCATACCCAACTGAATAGCACTGTTCAAAACCCTGACAAATTCTTCACCGCAATCAGGATAACCAGAGCTTTCTGCTTCACTTACACCTGTGATGACAGCCTCAGCTCCCACCTGATAGGCATAAATTGAAGCCAGAGTGAGAAACAGGATATTCCTGCCCGGTACAAACGTCTCGGGCACACCGCATCCTGTGCTTTTTGCAATCGGTATATGGTCACGCGTCAAACTGCTGATTGCCAATTCATTTAGAAGTGAAGTGTCTAACACCTTGTGTATTGTTATTCCGAAATGCCTGGAGAGCTGTTGCGCCACCGCAATTTCGGCGCGATGCCGCTGGCCATAATCAAAGGTAATGCAGTGAATTTCATCGTACATCGGCAGGGCATGAATCAAGCAGGTGGTTGAGTCTTGTCCACCGCTGAATACGATAACGGCCTTTCTGGTCATGGTTCGCTCGTCCTTGGAGGTGCCTTCAGCGGGATGCTGGGCGGATGTAGACCCTACCGGGAGATTTGGGGTGTTTGGGTGGGATATTTCTGAAATGATTGTGGGAGATTTCCCAATGTTTCAATTCTTTGCTGGATGCAGGCGAGATCATTGGATCTGAACGGGATTGCGAGTACTTCGTCCTCGGACGCAGGCTTCGCCAGCTGCTACAGGGCGGCGTTCTTAAGAGTGGGGTTGGGACGACATCCCTGTCGTTTTCAACTCCGCCATCGCGAGCAAGCTTTGCTCCTACAGCGCGCGGGTTAGAGGTTGCCCTCGTCAACGCCCGCCTGCAGCGACTGGGTGTCGAATCGGCTGCCTACTGTGGCTGGGCCGAAAGTGAGGGTTTGCAGGTCGCTGGTTGGCAGCTCGGGTTTGACGCCTTCGGTTGCCGCTTTTTGTGGCAGTTCCAGGCCGGCCTTGATCCGGTGATCGAGGTTGCTCAAGGTCGTGGTGCCGACTTTGGAGTCGCCCAGATCAACGCGACCTTCTGGCGAGGCGATGCGCGCGCCCGTCAGTTGCGTCGCGCCGCTTACGGCTAGGTTTACGCCCTTGGTGCTGTTGATGCCGGATGCCTGGCCAACGCTGTCCTTGTAGGCGTACTCGCCGTCAAACTTGAGGGTCGGCTTGTAGTCGAAGGCCTTGGGGGTGGCGTTTGCCGCGAGGCTGTCGGGTTCGACCGGCGCGGGTTTCGTGCCGGTCAGGCTCAGGTCAACGTCGAAGCGCTTGTGGTTCAGTTGGTCCTGTCGGCTTTGCACCTTCAGGTCACCGCCCACTTTGCCACTCACCGCGTCGGCATCGATCCGGGCGCCGGCCAGTTGCACATCACTGGCGCTTTCCAGCACCACGCGATCGGCCTTGGTCAGGCTGTTCTGCGCAGTGTTGTTGCGCAGGTTATCGATCCCCACCTTGACCTTACCGTTGAAGCCGTAATCACTGGACGCGACTGCGCCCGGTTCGGCGGCGGCGGTCGGCGTACTGCCGCTCAGGTTGCCACCGCCCTTGAGCTCGACGTTCCAGTTGTCACGGGTCTTGCTCGTCTGGGCCGATTCAAGATTGATCCCGCCCTCCCCGGCGATGAAGTTCACGTCCGGCGCGGTGGGTTGCGTACCTTCCAGGCGAATCGATTCGCCGCTCAGAGTGATTCGTTCCCCGCTGGCGAGCTTGCCGCCTGACAAGGTGCGCGTCGTTTCATTGACCCGGCCGGCATTCAGGTTGGCGTTGAACAGGCCTTTGCGCTCGTTGCTCGCCTCGGCATTGGTTTTACTGCCGCCCAGGTTGAGGCCACCGCCCAAGTTGAGCCCGCTGGTGTGCTCGGTGTCGGTGGCCGCTTGCAGATCAAGCTTGCCGTTGCTGATCAGCTCGATCGGGGCTGCCGTCTCGATGCTGGTGCCCTGATGAACCTGATCACCCTCGCTATTCAATTGCACCGGACCGGCACCCTTGATGCTGGCGACACGGGCCTGGCTGGTGTCGGTGTTGATATTTTTGTAGTCGAGTTGAGCGCCACCGCCTACATCGACGTTGGTGCCCTCGGCGCCGGGTAATGTGCCGACTTTCAACCAGGCGCTGCCACGCGTGCTGGAGTCTTCACTGCGTTGACGGTCATTGGCCTGATTCATCGCCAGGGTGCCGCCAGTTTCGACCTTGACGCCGCCCTTGCCACCATCCAGTTCGCTGCCTTCGAAGCGAGCGTTCCCCCCCGTAGTGATATTCACACCCTGGTCGCCGGAGTAACGCCCGACTACCGCCGTGGATGTGTCCTTGAGGACGCGTTTGTTGCCGCCCTCACCGTTAGCGTTGACGTTCACGTCTTCGCCAGTGGTGGTGTAGACGCGCACGTCGAGATTGGCGTCCAGCGCCCGATCGGTACGCTCGTGGGTGTTGCTAGCCGCGTCGGCGATCAATTGCTCGGCGCTGATGTTCAACGGGCCGTTGTTTGCATCCCACCGCGTCCCCTGGTCCCGCAGTGTGTTTTTGACATTGACGTCCACGCCGTTACCGGTGAACTGACTGACCAGTGCGTTGCGGTTGTGCTCATCGAAGCTGCTGTTTTTGTGGTTCAGGGCAACGTCGATCCCGAGGTTAGGCTTGCCCAGATCGGCCAGTGACCCCACGTCCGGCAGTTTGCCCGTAAGCACATCCTTGACGACCTCTAGAACAGGACGGGCGATGTTCTTGACTTCAACGTTGATACCAGCGTCGAGCGCGGATTTGCTCTCCGAGCGCATGCTGCTGTCAGTATTCTCCGCCACCCGATTTTCAACCTCGTCAGCATCCAGTTTCACGCCCTTGTTACCCGTGACCTGTGCGCCTTCAGTGACCAGCTTGACGGCGTTGATGTTGACCTTGCCGCTGCTCTCAACCGAAGTGGTTTCGGCGATGGATTTACTGGAGGTGTCCTTCGACGTTGAATGCCCGATCTCCGAGCCACTGCCGACGCGATCAAGGCCGCCGGTAACGTACATACCGCTACCGGTGGTGCTGGTTTCGGTCGAGTCGCTGCGGTTGCGGTGATCCGCCAGCAGTTCAACGTTGTTTCCGTTGAGTGTCACATCGCCTGCGGTGGATTCAAGTTCGGCGCCTTTTACCTTCAGGTCACCGCCAGCATTAACCAGTAGTTCGGCGCCACTGAGGGTGGATTTTTCATTGCGGGTTTCACTGAGACGCTCGGTCTTTGCATTGGCCGCATACCGCACACCGGCACGGTATTGACCGGCGCCCGGTGCATTTTCTTCGGCGTAGAAGCCAAAGCCGCGATCCTTGGTAACGTCTGTGCGGTTGGTCTTTTCCTGCGCCGAGCCCACATTCACATCTTCCTGCGCATCGGCGACCAGCTTGCCGCCCGCCTTGAGGGTCGAACCGAATACCTCGATATCCTTGCGGCTCTTGACTGTCAGGTTGGTGTCGGAGCTCAACTTGCTGCGCAGGGTGGTGCTGTTGTCGCTGCCACCGCGTGTCTCTTTTTGCACGATACCGAGGAATTTATTGTCCTTCCTGTAGGTGGACGAACGGGACGTTTGCTCTACCCCATCGATCACCAGCGAGCCAACGTCGGAGATCACTGCGGAATCAACCGCACCGCGAGCCTGACTACCCGTCACGTGGACGTCGTCGGCCTTGATGAGCAGACGACCCGATGCGTTGATTGCGCTGCCCTGGTGCCAGGTTCCCTGTTGACCTTTCTCGTCCTTCTCACCGAAAAAAGCCCCCCCGACCAGATCACCGCTGTAACGATCGTCCTTCTTGCTATTGGTACGACTGGTGGTGGTGATCTCCACCCGCTCTGCGGCCAACTGGATATCGTGATCACTGTCGAGCTTGGCCCCTTCAGTGCGCATCAGATTCCCGGCCGTCAACTTGATGTTGTCGCCCTGCAGTTCGGTGATGACGCTGTTTTGCTGCTCCTCCCGCGACTCCCAATTTTCCTTCCAGAGGAACTTGCGATGCTTGCCCTGATGGGTATCCGTCACGCTTTCGGTGGCGGCGGTGAGGCGCAGGTTGCCGGCACTTTGCGCCTGCAAGTGCTGCCCGGCCTTGACCTTGGAGGCCTTGATTTCCATGTCGGCACCCGACGACAGTTGCACGTCGCGGCTGCCGGTGACCCGATTGCCGTGATGACGTTGTTCGGTGTGGGTCTGCTTCTCCTCGAAGGTCTGCCAGGTGATGCCGAGCGGCTTTTTCTTAAAATCGTTGCCAGTTTCGTGAATCATCTGGCTTTCTACCGTCGTCAGCGTCAGGTTGCGTCCAGCATGAGCCTCGATATCACGGGCGGACACATCAGTGGCAGCCAACGTGAGGTCTTTGCTGCTGTTCAGAACGATATCACCCTGACTACTGCTGAGACTGGCTCTAATGATCCCACCCGGAATACCCGCAGCCTCACCACTGATGACCAGATCCCCAGCCGAACGAATCTGCACGCCATCCCGACCATCGACCTTGACCGCCCCCACCCGCACACCCGCCCCATCAGCGGTACTGACAATGTTGATGCGACCTGCCTGCATCGCGCCGAACAACTTCGCATCAATGCGCCCGTCACCGCTGTGCCCGTTGGGGTCGATATAGGTCAGTCGCCCACTGGGGTAATCCAGCGAATTGCGCCCAACGGTGACGTTCAACTGATCCCGCGCGGCAATCCTGCCGGTACTGTCGATGCGCGGCGCGATCAGGTTGATCGAGCCTTCGTTGTTGTGCAGGCCGGCGCCTTCAATCGCCAGTTCGCCGCTGACATTGCGCGTGCTCAAGGACTGCAGCTGGCCGTCGATGACTTCCGGACGCCCGACCACCAGGTGCGCGTTCGGCGTGTTGATGAAGCCCCCGCCGTTGACCGACAGGCCATTGGGATTGGCCAGCACATAGTCGGCGGCACGGCCGAAGATTTCCTGGGTGCCATTGATGGTCGAGGCGTTGCGGCTGATCACCTCGTTGAGAATCACGCTCGCCGCCTGCCCCTGAAATTGCGGGTTGGCCGCCAGTTGCCCGGCCAGCTGCGACACGCCGGCCTGCAAGCCGTTGTTCAGCACCACGCCTTGGCGCTCGACGTTGTAGTCGAGGAACTGGTTATGCGACAGGCCCGAACCGTTTGGCGCAACGATGTTGACGATCGGCACGCCGTTGGCTGTTTGCAACTGCGCGATGCCGCCCGGCCCTGGAGCAACCACGATGCCCTCGGCCAGCACGTTGGGCAGGGGCGCGACGAGCAGCAGGCTGGCAATGGCCCAACGCAGCTGGCCTCTTGGCGATAGATGGAAGGCAAATCTTTGTACAGGCATAAAAACCTCTCAATTGAAGTGCAGTGTCACGGCGCGTGGGGAGGACTGCCGTGGCTGGCGCGCACAGGACCATCGGCAGTTTTTGGTGCTCATAGCTGCAACCCGACGCGCATCAACCAGGTCGCCGGCTCGGCCTTGAAACCGTCAGGCGTGTTGAGGCTGCGCTGGTAATCGACGTCCACTTGCAGGTTTTTCCAGGCGAGGTTGAGCCCCAGGCCGGCGCCATTCAGGCGTTGGCTGGGTGCTTCGCGATCGGGTTTGATCCAGCCGCTGTCCAGGCTCATGCGCGGGGTAATCCGCAGGGGTTGATCGGCGCTCAGCGGCAGGCGCAAGGTATTGCGCCAGACGGCGCCACTGGCACCGGATGCACTGTTGACCCGATAGCCGCGCACCGCTGAATCATCGGTGCCCAACAGTTGTTCGATGGCCGGCAGCGGGTCCGGGCTGTACTGCAGGTTGAGCTGGCTCTGCCACTGCCATGCCTGCTGTCGGAGCTGGCCGTTGCGCCACTGGCCGAGGCTGGCGCGGTACTTGCGAAACTGCGCCTTGGGTTCGCGCGTGCGGCGCCGGTCGGCGTCGTTGTCGGCGCCAAACCAGCGCAGACCCTGGGCGTAATTGACGTCCAGGTTCCACACCGCGCTGTCGAGCCAGAACAGGTTCAACCCGGCTTCGGCCACGGTCAGGGTCGGGCTCTGAATAGCCAGGCGGGCGTCTTCCAGGTAACTGTCGACATCCTTGTGCGCCAGCTGCAGGTTGGCGCTGAGTTGATGGCTTTGGCCACGCCACAGCACCCGATCGGCGCGCAGGCTCAACTGGTCGGTGCTGCCGGTGCTGTTGAGGCGCAGCCAGGCGAGTTTGAACGGCGCCCGGTATTCGCCATGGCTGGCCGCAACGCTCCAGGTCCAGTAGCCGTACGGCACGGCGTAATACAGGCTGGCGCTGCGGCTGAACCGATCGCCGTGGTTGAGCGTGTCGCTGAACCCCAGGCTAAACACATCGTTTAACTGCAGCGGCGAATCCACCACCAGGCTCAAGGTGCCGCGCTCGCGTCCGGTGCTGGCACCGCCAAGGTTGTCCTGGCCCAGGTTCAATGCCCAGCGCGACTCACCGCTAGTACGTGAGCGCAGGTTGATTCGCGACGCGCCGGGCTGGCCGCCGGGGACGATGTCGGCGCTCAGGTCGAAGGAGCGCAGGCGGTTCAACTGGTCCAGCCCCTGCTCCAGATCTCGCAGGTTCAGCGCCTTGCCGAGCATTCCGGGGAACGCCCCGCCGAGGGCAATGGGCAGGCTCTGGTCGGCCAGCTCGATGGATTCGACATAGCCTTCGTCGATCAAAATATCCAGGGATTGCCCCGCTTCTGGCGGAGCGCTCAGGTACGGACGGCTGGCGATGTAACCCGCTTGCACGTAGAGCTCGGTGATGGTCGCCAGCAGCCGGTTGATCTCGCTCGGCCCCATGCACAGGGACAATAACGGGGTGATGCGCTGGTCGAGCGTGCGCTGATTGATCAGCGTCGCTCCCCCGACGCGCACCCCGGCCACGACCCAGCAACGCTCATTCACGGCAACGCTCTGGGGCTTTGCTGACGCAGCTGGATCGCCACTGAAGCTGCCGCGCTGCAGCTGCCGATGACGTTGTTCCAACTGCAGTTGCTGCAGATCGCGCTGCTGCTGTTGCTGCTGGCGCAAGACCTCCTGACCTGGGGCGGAAGACTCGGCGACGCACAGCGGCGAAATACTCAGGCCCAACAGCAATGCCGAAATGGGCGAGCGTGGACGGGGATGACGAGGTACAGCGCGAATGAAATTCGGCACCTGACTTCCTGACGTTTCTGAAAAGGCGAGATGCCCGTTCGTCTATGTAATCCATCGTCAGGGGACCGTCCGGGCTTATGCAATATCGCGATTACACTTCTTAAACACATCTAACATTTTGTATAACCTGACCTGTACGCCCTGCGTTTTTTCTTCTTTTTTCCTACGTCGTCTCCACGAATTCCCCTACGCGCGGCAGCGTCCATCTGACAGTCGGTAGGAAAAACAAATCGCGGTAAAATATTATATACATCATATTGCAATCGTAATAATTATCCGCTGCCACTCGCGGGACTACCGCGCCAGCCTGGCCAAGGCCGAAGGTGCAGTCGCCGCCGAACAAGCCTTGCTGGCCAACCTTGATGCCACCGAACAACTGCAGCACGCAGTGATCGGCCAGGCACGCGCCGGGATCGATGCCACCAGCGCCGAAACCGCGCGCTCGCGCGATGACAACCTGCGCTACAGAAGGCTGGTGAGCAGCAACGCGGTGTCAGTGGAAAGCGCCCAGCGCGTCGACGCCTCGTTTAAAACGGCGCAAGCACTCGGCGCCCGGGCCCAGGCCGAATTGCTCGCTGCGCAACGCCAACTCAATGTCATCGAAACCCAGAAACAGCAAGCCCGCGCTGCCTTGATCCAGGCCCGTGCCGAACGTGATCTGGCGCAACTGAATGTGGGCTACACCGAATTGAAGGCGCCGGTAGATGGCGTGGTCGGCAATCGTCGGGCGCGGACCGGCGCTTATGCCCAGGCCGGTTCGCAACTGCTGTCGGTAGTGCCGGCCAGCGGGCTGTGGGTGGATGCCAATTTCAAGGAAGACCAGCTGGCGCACATGACACCCGGCCAGCGCGTGGTCATCCATGCGGACGTGCTCTCGGACCGTGATTTCCATGGCCGTCTGGACAGCCTCGCGCCGGCCAGTGGCTCACAGTTCAGCGTGCTGCCCCCGGAGAACGCCACCGGCAACTTCACCAAGATCGTGCAGCGGGTGCCGGTGCGCATCCTGCTCGACCCGGCCGACGGCGTGCTCGGCCATCTGCGCCCTGCGTTGTCGGTGCGGGCCGAAGTGGACACCCGTGTTGAACCGGTTACACCCGCCGTGGCCAGCGCACCAAGAGCCGGGCCCTCGCCGCTCCCGCGCAGCCATTCGATGCCGCCGCGATGACCACGGCGACCAAGGTCTTTGCCTTCGCCAGCCCGCGACCATCGGTGCAGTGGCGTCCCTGGCGCCCACACTGGGCCCGGTGATTGGCGGCTACCTCACCGATATTTCATCGTGGCACTGGCTGTTCTACATCAACCTGGTTCCGGGAATATTCGTCGCCGTGGCGGTGCCGATGCTGGTGAAAATCGACCAACCGGAACTGTCGCTGCTCAAGGGCGCCGACTACCTGAGCATGCTGTTTCTCGCGCTGTTCCTCGGCCGGGTGCGCGGCTACGGTGCGCTGGACATCGGCCTGGCGGTGTTCTCCACGGGAGTGTTTCAGGTGTTGGCCATTCCGCTGTACGCCTTCCTCGCCAACCGCATCGACCTGCGCTGGATCATGATGACGGGGCTGGGCCTGTTCGCCCTGTCGATGCGGGATTTTAGCCCGATCACCCACGACTGGGGCGCCAAGGAACTGATGCTGCCGCAAGCCCTGCGCGGCATCGCCCAGCAACTGGCGGTGCCCCCTGCCGTAACGCTGACCCTCGGCGGCCTGGCCCCGGCGCGACTCAAACATGCCTCGGGCCTGTTCAACCTGATGCGCAACCTCGGCGGCGCCATCGGCATCGCCGCCTGCGCCACCATCCTCAACGACCGCACCAACCTGCACTTCACCCGCCTGGCGGAGAACCTCAACAGCACAAACGAGGCGTTGAATCAGTGGCTGTCTCAGGTTGGTCATAACTTTGCCGCCTTGGGCCAGAGCGGGGATATTGGCGTGACGGCCAGTTTGCGGCAGTTGTGGTTGCTGACGTACAGGGAAGCGCAGACGCAGACCTATGGGGATGCGTTTTTGATGATTATGGTGTGTTTTGTGATTGCGACGGCGATGGTGCCGTTGATGCGCAAGGTGCAGCCAACGGCGGCGCCTTCGGCGGATGGGCATTGATAGGGTTGGAATGCCCGACATCATACCTATTCGAATTCAGGGTTCGGACGCCGCCTGCTAATTACCAGGCTCCATGTGTTCTTCGCGATTACAAAAAAGCCCTCACACTGGATAGTGTGAAGGCTTGAGTGATTTAGAGCACATATCCCAAAGGCTGTGAACACGCGCCTACCGGGTGTCTTAAGGATCAACCAACACTACTTAAACAGCTCAGCATGACTGCCCAGCTCGATAAATATCACATCGTCCTTTTTCACCGAATAAATCAGCAAAAAATCACCACCGATATGGCACTCACGGCATCCGGCCCATTCGCCATTCAGCTCATGATCGACGTATTGAGGGGGAAGCACCTCGCCCATCCACAACAGCCGCATGACTTCGCGGACTTCCTGCATATCGCGGCGGCCGGCGCGGTTGTAGCGCTCCCACGACTTCTTGAATTCAGCCGTGCAATCAGTCCGCTTTGGGAGCGGCGCGCGTTTTTCGTTTGCCTGCGGGTTTTTCGACTTCGCCATCGAGATCCTTGAACAGCTCGTCTATCGAATCGAACCGACTACGGATTTCGGCAGCCTGCGTTAAAGCACGGGCAGCTTTTTCCGTAGGGACACGCACCTCGAAAGGCAGCCCTTGCGTTGCAACAACCTGGCGGAGAAAAAGGCGCATAGCGTCGCTGAGACTCAGGCCACACGCCTTGAGCACATTAGTGGCGCTTTCCTTTAAATCCTCCTCAATGCGGCAACGCACATCAGTGGTTTTCAGTACTGCGGCCATGGTATCACCCTTCTGCTAAAATGTAGCTACGTTGTTACTACGGCATAGTATCAGTATACCCATTACACCAAGCAACTTTTTCTCGGAAGTGCGGCTATCGGCAATGATGGCCAAATGTCATTCACACCACCTCCAAGCAAAAAGCCCACCGGAGTGGGCTTTGCGCAATGGGCAGGTTCAATCCTGTGATGGCCGGACGCTGATCAGTCCTGCGGCATCTTGCGAAAGCCCACCGCCAAACGGTTCCAGCTGTTGATGGTGGTGATCGCTACGGTCAGGTCGACCATTTCCTTGGCGCTGAACTCGGCGGCCAGTTGTTCGTAGTCTTCGTCTGGCGCGTGGGTCTGGCTGAGCAGGGTCAGGGATTCGGTCCAGGCCAGTGCGGCGCGTTCGCGCGGGGTGAAGAAGGGGGTTTCGCGCCAGGCGGACAGGGTGTAGAGGCGGCGTTCGGCTTCGCCGCCTTTACGGGCGTCGGCGCTGTGCATGTCGAGGCAGAAGGCGCAGCCGTTGATTTGCGAGGTGCGCAGTTTGACCAGTTCGATCAGGGTTTTTTCCAGCGGCAGTTTGGAGACGGCGGTTTCCAGGGCGATCATGGCTTTGAGTGCGTCTGGGGAAGCGGTGTAGAAATCGATGCGAGGTTGCATTTTGGGGTCCGGGTACAAGTGGGTGTGGAGCTACGTTAGTCTTGTCTTGGGTTGTTACAAATAGCCAATATTTCAGAAGTTGGGTAGGCCATTGGGGGTGCTTGTTTGGGTTTGCGGTGGTTTTGATGGACTCATCGCGAGCAGGCTCACTCCTACAGGGGGTGGGGCGGCTGCACGGGCTTGGCTAGGCTTCGTTGCGGCGGCGTAGCCATTGCAGGAAGCCTTTTTTCTGTGGTGCTTTTGGGGTTTCCTGGGTCAGGGTCCGGGCCTTGTTCAGGCGGTAGTCGAGCAGCGCCGTCATTGCTTCGCTGATGTCGTGGCGGGCATCCAGGCAGGGTTTGAGGTAGTCCTTTTCGATGCGGTACAGGCTGCAGAAGGTCTTGGCGGTGAAGTCTGCCGGCAGTGCGGTGTCGGAGAGAATTCCGCCCTCGCCGATGACCTCGCCGGGGCCCATGCGTCCGGACTCGAACTTGACCCCGTCGCGGCTGAGCTCGACGGACACTACGCCCGATTCGATGATGAACAGATGATCACTGACCTCCCCTGCGGGCAAGATCAATTCGCCGGCGCGAAAGTTATGCAGTTTCATGTTCTGGCTGAAGGTTTCTTTCTCTTCCTGGCGCAAGGTCGAGAAGATGTTCGAGCTGTCGAGCAATGCCAGTGGTCGCGACAGGCTCGCCGGAGCGTTGGGTTCGACGCTTGACAGCAGGCTCACACCGGACGCCTGCAGGTGCCGGAACGCCAGGTCGAAAAGCTGATTGCGCACCATGCGTTTCTGGTCCATCGACACCACAAAACCGCTGATTTCGTACTCCGCACCCGTTGCGTTCGAACCTTTGAGGGCCACGCAGGGTGCCGGTTTGGCCAACAGGTAACGGCAGCCCTGCATGGCTCGCTCCAGGGCATCGATGACTTTTTGCGGTCGCGCATGCGGGCTCAGTTGCAGGCTGATCGAGACGCCGAAGATGTCGCTCGGCCGGCTGAAGTTGATGATTTTCGCCTTGGCCGCCAGCGAGTTGGGAATCACCGCCATGCTGCCCTGGGCTGTCTGCAGGCGAGTGGCGCGCCAGTCGATATCGGTGACCCGGCCTTCGGTGCCGTCGATGGAGATCCAGTCATCCAGTTGATAAGGTTTGGTGGTGTTGAGGACGATCCCGGAGAACACGTCGCTCAAGGTGCTTTGCAGCGCCAGGCCGACGATGATCGCCAGGGCGCCGGAGGTTGCCAGCACGCCCTTGACCGGCAGATCGAGGACGTAGGCCAGGGCGGCAATGATTGCGATCAGGAAGATTACGGCACCGAGCAAGTCCTGAAGCAGGCGCCCGGTGTGCCCTACCCGCTGCATCATTGCGGCGCCGATCAATACCGTCAGGGTCCGTGCGCCGAATAGCCACCAGCCAATCTGCAAGCCGGTTGCGGCCAGGTGCAGCGGCACGTTATCGGCCCAGGGAGCAGGTTCGAGCGGGTTCAGGCCTTCGTTGAACAGCAGGGCGCTGAACAGCGAGAAGATCACCAGCCGCACCATCAGTTTCCAGTTGCTGCCATTGGCACTGATCAGGCGCCACAGTCCCAGGTCGATGAGGATCAGGGCCAGCGCACAGTACAGCGGGTGATCGGTGAGCAATGACAACATCGAGGAGCTCCGGCAAGGACTCGTTGAAGCAAACATCGCACGCAATGTAGGAGCTGGCGAAGCCTGCGATCTTTTGAGATCTGGAAAGATCAAAAGATCGCAGCCTTCGGCAGCTCCTACAAGGGGCGATGTGCGTGCCGGGCTTATTTGTTATTGGTCAGCGTGTTGTAGCTGGTCATCAGGTTGCGGTAGTCCGGGATGTGGTTGGAGAACAGGGTGCCCAGGCCTTCCACGTCGTTGCGCCAGTCGCGATGCAGCTCGCAGGCCAGGCCGAACCAGGTCATCAGTTGGGCGCCGGAGGACGACATACGGTCCCAGGCGGATTGACGGGTCAGCTCGTTGAACGTGCCCGAAGCGTCGGTGACCACGAACACTTCAAAGCCTTCTGCGAGGGCCGACAGCGCCGGGAACGCCACGCACACTTCAGTCACCACGCCGGCAATGATCAGCTGCTTCTTGCCAGTGGCCTTGATCGCCTTGACGAAATCTTCGTTGTCCCAGGCGTTGATCTGGCCGGGACGGGCGATGTACGGCGCATCAGGAAACAGCGCCTTGAGCTCGGGCACCAGCGGGCCGTTCGGGCCGGTTTCGAAACTGGTGGTGAGGATGGTTGGCAGCTTGAAGTACTTGGCCAGGTCGGCCAGGGCCAGCACGTTGTTCTTGAAACGATCCGGATCGATGTCGCGCACCAGGGACAGCAGGCCCGCTTGATGATCCACCAACAGAACCGCGGCGTTATCCTTGTCCAGACGTTTGTAGGAAGTAGTCATGGGGTATTCCTCGCTATTTTTCGATGCCGATCAAGCCGGCGCAGTGATTTCGGTTTTTTTGAATCAATCGCGGCCAGGCAAGCGTAGTCACCCGAGCCGGCCGCGCCACAGCGGTGCAGCAATCAGTTCAACCGCTCATCCGGCCAAAGCGGCCTGATTGGAAGTCGGCGAAGGCCTGGTGGATTTCCTGCTCGCTGTTCATCACGAACGGGCCATGGCCGACGATGGGTTCGTCGATCGGCTCGCCGCTGAGCAGCAACACCACCGCGTCGTTGTTGGCTTCCAGCGTGAGCTGGTGGCCATCGCGTCCAAACAGTGCCAACTGCCCTTCGCGCACCAGCTCCAGGCCGTTGACCTTCACCGTGCCACGCAACACAACCAGCGCCGTATTTCGGCCTTCGTGCAGATCCAGGGTGAGCAACTTGCCGCCTTTGAGGCGCAGGTCCCACACGTCGATCGGGGTAAAGGTGCGCGCCGGGCCAGTGTGGCCATCGAATTCCCCGGCAATCAGGCGCAGGCTGCCGGCGTCGTTCTTCAGCGCGATGGTCGGGATATCGTCGTCGAGAATCGTCTGGTAGCCGGCGTCGGCCATTTTGTCCTTGGCGGGCAGGTTGACCCACAGCTGCACCATCTCCAGAGTGCCGCCGCTCTTGGCAAAACCTTCGGAGTGAAACTCTTCGTGGAGGATGCCCGACGCTGCGGTCATCCATTGCACGTCACCCGGGCCGATCTTGCCGCCGCTGCCCGTGGAGTCGCGGTGTTCCAGTTCGCCCTTGTAGACGATCGTCACGGTTTCGAAGCCGCGGTGCGGGTGCTGACCAACGCCACGGCGGGCCGTGGTCGGGGTGAATTCAGCCGGACCTGCGTGATCGAGCAGCAGGAACGGGCTGATGTGCTTACCCAGGTTGTCGTAGGAAAACAGCGTACGGACCGGAAAACCGTCGCCGACCCAATGACTGCGCGGGCTGGTGTAAATACCGATGATATTTTTCATGAGGCCTCCGAAACTGTGGTTTGACGCGATGGATAAAGCTTAAAACCGCAGCCTTTGCTGCGCTAGACTGCAAAAATCAGTCATAGCGTTCTATTTGGAGAACGATGGTGGAAGATCTCAATACCCTCTACTACTTCACTCAGGTGGTGGAGCATGGTGGTTTTGCTGCCACAGGACGCGCGCTGGACATGCCCAAGTCCAAGCTCAGCCGGCGATAGCCGAGCTTGAAGAGCGCCTCGGCGTGCGCTTGCTGCATCGCACCAGCCGGCACTGTTCGCTGACCGAAATCGGCCAGGCCTATTACCAGCGTTGCCTGGCCATGCGGGTGGAAGCGGAAAGCGCTGCGGAACTGATCGAGCGCAACCGCTCCGAGCCCCAGGGCCTTGTGCGCATCAGCTGCCCGACCGCCCTGCTCAACTCCTGGGTCGGACCGATGCTGACTCGCTACATGCTCAAGTACCCGCTGGTGGAGTTGTTCATCGAGAGCACCAACCGCCGGGTCGACCTGATCCACGAGGGGTTCGACGTTGCCTTGCGCGTGCGCTTCCCACCGCTGGAAAATACCGACATGGTGATGAAGGTGCTGGGCAACAGTACTCAGTGCCTGGTGGGCAGCCCAAAGTTCGCCGAACGGCTGTCGTCCCCCGCTACGCCGGCAGACCTCAGCGGACTGCCGAGCGTGCACTGGGGTGCGGCGCAGCGCGAATATCAGTGGGAGCTGTTGAGTGCCGAGGGCGCCAGCGCGCTGATCCGGCACGCGCCGCGCATGGTCACCGACGACCTGTTGGCGCTGCGCCACGCAGTACTTGCGGGGGTGGGCGTGGCGCACCTGCCGAGCGTGGTGGTGCGCGATGACATTGCTGCGGGGCAGTTGGTGGAGCTGGTGCCGGGGTGGGCGCCGAAGTGCGGGATTGTGCATGCGATCTTTCCGTCACGTCGGGGGCTGCTGCCGTCGGTGCGGGCATTGATTGATTTTCTGGGGGAGGAGTTTAGTTATGCGGATATTGCGTAAGTGTCTGTAGCGACGAGTGTGAAGGCGCCGAGGGGTGTCAGGTTTCCAGCGTTATCGTTGACGTCCATCGCGAGCAAGCTTTGCTCCCACAGGTGTCTGGCCTGTGCAGGTGCCCATCGCAAATCAAGGGGGATGTGCACGACCAGAAAAGCGCAGCCCGCCGGCTTGATGCCTTGGTCGGCCCGAAGGCCGCCACGGCCCGGTTATTGATCGCGGACGCCCCGTTAACCACGCTGGCCGAACGCAGGTATTGCGTAGCGGGTAAACCGGCAAGGATGCCGGTTTAGCTGCGCTGGCCCATGGATGGGCCATCGCGGCGGCCCGCGGAGCAATGCCGGAGTGCGGGCACACCGAGCCTAAGCGAGGTGCCGAGTGGTGGGGCAAGAAGCGCTTGGTTACTTGGCGCTGTTCCAAGTGACCCGCTGTAAAAGCGGAACCAATGGAAGCCGTTACCGCAGGAATGGATATGTACACAGGGCGAGGTCAAAAGATCGCAGCCTCGTTTCTCTCGACAGCTCCTACACAGCTCATACAATTTCAAGAGGACCCCAGGCTGAGTTCCAGACGGCGCATGGTCTGCTGCAGCTGCTCGACTGCCTCGTCGATCAGCTGTTGGCTGCCATCCCGACAGGCACTCTCCAGCTGCTCGCAGCGCTCGACCAGGTTGCCCGCCCGGACCATCAGCGCGCCGCCCTTGATGCGGTGCGCCAACACCCGCAGGGCCTGTTGATCGCGACTGGCATGAGCCACCAACAATTCGTCCCGATCACAGCGATTGGTCACCAGCACCTCCTGCAGCAACTGGTCGATCAACTCTCGATCGGCTCCGACAAACCGTTCCAGCCCTCGCAGGTCGATCTCGCAATTGCCCGGTGAGTCGACAGCGCCAGGCGCAACGCCAAACCTCGACGCCAGCCATGCATTGAGGTCGGCCAGGCAGATGGGTTTGAACAGGCAGTCATCCATGCCCGCCTCCAGGCAACGCGCCCGTTCTTCTGGCTGGGCATTGGCGGTAAAGCCGAGAATCAGCGTCGGTTCTACCCCGTGCGCACGTTCCTCGTCACGTATCGCCCCTGCCAGTTCGTAACCACTGAGCAGCGGCATGTTGCAGTCGGTGATGAGCACGTCGAACTCATGTTCACGCCATTGCGCCAGCCCCTGCGCGCCATCCTCCGCCAGCAATACCTGGTGCCCCAGATAGCCCAGCTGCCGCGACAGCAACAGGCGATTGGCCGGGTAATCATCCACCACCAGGATCCGCAGGGCCCGGGTCGGCGCACGCACAACAGGGCTGATCGCGCTGGCGGGCTGGGGTTGCAACTTCAGCAGATCGAGGCTGACGGCGATCCGGGTGCCGCGTCCCAACGCACTGTCGAGCAACAGTTGGCCGCCCATCCTCTCGCACAATGTACGACTGATCACCAGCCCCAAACCAGAACCCTGACGCCCCGAGTGTGGGTTATTGCCGGCCTGCACAAACGGACTGAACAGTCGCTTCTGATCGAAGTCGCTGATGCCGATGCCACTGTCTTCGATGCGTACACTGACTGCCAGATGCCCGTCGCGAGCAGGTTGCACTCTCAGCGCCAGGCTGACGCCACCTGCAGGAGTGAATTTGATCGCGTTGCTCAGGAGGTTGGACAGCACCTGTTTGAAGCGGGTTGGATCGATCATCACGTCGCAGTCGCTGCCCGGGTCCAGCTCGACCTGCCACTGCAGGTTTTTCTGCCGTGCCAGGCCTTCGAATACCCGGCACACCGACTCGACCAGACTGCGCAGATTCGCCCGCTCGGGGCTCAGCGACAGGTGCCCGGACTCGATCCGCGCGATGTCGAGGATGTCGCCGATCAACGCCAGCAACTGCTGCGCCGCAGTCGACGCCACCTCGATTGCCGAGCGGTCGGCGACACCCTGCTCCGCGCGTTTCTGCGCCATTTCAAGCATGCCGATCATGGCGTTCATCGGCGTACGAATTTCATGGCTCATGGTCGCCAGGAACGTCGTTTTCGCCCGGTTTGCATCGTCGGCGGCGTCCTTGGCTTCCTGCAGTTGTTGCAACAGTTGCTGGCGCAAGCGAATCTGCCGGCGCTGCCAGACGATCCACGCCAGGGCCAGCAACAGCAAGGCCGCAGCGGCCGCGAACCCCTGGAGAATGTCCTGGCGATGGCGCAGCCAGTAACTGGGTTCGATCATCAGGTCGTTGCGCCAGTATTGGAGCATATCCTCGAGCTCTTCTGGCGAAATACTCAGCAGCGCCTTGTCGAGGATCGAGTGCAGCTCCGGTGAGTCAAGACCGGTAGCCAGCGTACTGCGTGCCGGGTCGGTACCCACGGTGCTGGTGATTTTCAGCCGCCCCGGGTATTCCCGGGAGATCATGTAGCGTGCGCCGATAAGCGAATTGATCGCGCCCTGGGCGACGCCCCGATTGACCAGGTCCATGGCTTGCGCAGTCAGGGCCGCGTCCATCAGTTTGATCTGCGGATAATGATGGCGAATGAACTCGGCGCTGCTGTTGCCCTGGGTTACGGCCAGTGTTTTGCCGGCCATCTCGTCCAGCGTCGCGGGACTCCAGGGTGCATCACGAACCACCAGCACGCTAGGACTGTTCATGAATGACCGGGTGAACAGCAGATCGCCCTCGCGCTCGCTGCTGGGGCTGATTCCGCCGATCAGGTCGACCTGGCCAGACTTGATCTGCTGGATCATCTCGGCCACCGACTTCACCGGTCTGGCGTCGAATTTCAAGCCGGTGCGCACGCTGATCTTGCTCAGGACATCAGCGGTGATCCCCCTGAACTGACCCTCGCCGTCGGTGAAGGATATCGGCATGAGATTGTCATTGATCGCTACGTTCAAGCGCGGATGGGCATCGAGCCAGCGTTGCTCTGCCACAGTGAAATGCAGCGGTTGCGTGCCGGCAATGGAAGGCCCGCTCGCGCCCCAGCGCCGCAGGATGTTCAGGCGCTCGTTGATCGGCACGGCTGCCAGTGCCCGGTTGACGATGCGCTGCAATTGTTCGTTGTCGCGTTTCATGGCGAAGGCGAAACGCCCGGACTCCAGCCGGGAAAAGTCCGCCAGCTGCACGTTATTGATGTAGTTTTCGCTGATCAGGTAATGGGTACTGATGGCATCGCCCAGGTACACGTCGGCCTGCCCAAATGCCACCGCCCCCACGCCGCCCAGCGTTGAAGGGAACAGCTGTACCTGAGCCTGGGGATAAAACGCCTGCACGGTATTTTCCGGCAGGTAGTGATAGAGCATCGCCAGCCGCTTGCCGGCCAGCTGGGGGTCGAGGGGCTGCGAGGAGCCCGCGCGAGTCACCAGCACCGGTTGATCCACCGCGTAGGCGCTGGACATTCGCAGCTGCGGATCCTGAGCTTCATACCGGTTGGCGGTGCCCAGCAGATCGGCTGACCCCTGCTTGATCGCGAGTACCGCTGCCGCGCGGGATGGGTAGCGCCGGACTTCGATGTCCACGCGCAACAGTTGCTTGAGCAACCCGGCGTAGTCGGCAGTCAGCCCTTCAAGAGAATTGCCTGTGGTGGTGATATCGAACGGCGGATAGTCCGGAGCCGAGACCGCGAGCACCAGGCGCCCCTTTTGCTTGAGCCAGCCTGCATCGCTCGCGGTTAGTCCAGCACTGTAGCCGGCAACCTCCGAGCGACATAGCAGCGCCAGGGTTTGCACCTGCGCAGGGTCCTGCGCGTGGGCGAAGCTGATCCCGAACCATTGGCTCAGCAGCAATACGGCAATCAGGCACCACCGGCGCAATGAGGCGCTCATTTAGATCAGACGGTTACGCAAGGCCAAATCCCTCAGGTAGACCGCCGACTTGACGTCGAGTTTTTCAACCAGGCGCGTCTTGTAGGTGCTCACAGTCTTGTGACTCAGGTGCAACCTTTCGGCAATTTCCTTGTTGGTGATGCCCATGGCCAAGTAGCGAAAAATCGTCAACTCACGGTCGGACAGGTGATCGATACGCTCCTTTTCACTGCGTTGCAGCGCACTCAGCGACACCGAGTTTGTGAGCTGGGCGAAATAGGTATAGCTGGCCATCACCGCGTGAATGGCTTTGTGCAAATGCTGCAGGTCGTTGGATTTGGCGACATAGGCGGCGGCGCCGGCGCGAATGCAGCGATCCTGAAAGAACATCGCTTCGTGGGAGGAAAACACCACCACCCGGCAGCGCTCCCCGCTGTCGTGGATGCGTGCCAGTACTTCCAGCCCATCGAGTCGAGGAAGGGAGATATCCAGTACCAGCAGGTCTGGCTGGTGTTCGCGGATCATCGGCATGACCTCGTTACCGCAACTGGCCTCGTAAATTCGCTGGAATCCTTCCTGGCGGAGAACAATTTTGACTGCGGCGATAACCACCGGATGATCGTCCGCAATCAATGCTGACTTCATGAAAACTCCATGTACAAAAAACTCGACGATTGAGCAACGAATGCTCACGGGACACGCCCGGATGATACGCAGCAGCTGCGCGAAAATTCTGACATGGGCAACTAGGGGAAACTACCTGACAGAAATGACAGTCCCGACGGACGGTACACGCGGATCTACCTGTGCCATCAACCGCTGAATCGATGCCAGATCCGGTAACGCAGAGTGACTGACCTGGATTTTCTGCTGCTCGCAGGCCGGAATCGACGGCAACTTCGCGTGCTGAGCGTCATAGATGAACGCGTGGCGAACCTGGGCGTTGTCACGGAAAAAATCCAGCAGGTCCAAGGCCTCACCGGCCATCGATGCGTTGATCACTACCAGATCGAAAGGCTCGCAGCCGTAGTCGACCAGGGTCTGCAATTCCTCCAGGCTGTGGACAGGAGCTACCCGGTAGTAATTGAGCTGATTGAACAGGCGTTCGATTCGCATGCGCTGAAAATGCTGCTCGTCGGCAATCAGGATACGCAAGGCTTTGTTCGACAAAGGAGGCCCCCAG
Organism: Pseudomonas sp. LB3P31; assembly: GCF_054897945.1. Classification (NCBI taxonomy): domain Bacteria; kingdom Pseudomonadati; phylum Pseudomonadota; class Gammaproteobacteria; order Pseudomonadales; family Pseudomonadaceae; genus Pseudomonas; species Pseudomonas sp. LB3P31. The sequence goes on along the minus strand of NZ_CM142710.1, from coordinate 5,215,283 downwards.
CAGGGTGTCAAATTCGAGATGGCGCAAGGCTACGCATGAGCGACGGACGTTTCTGTAGGACTTTTCCTAAATAGCGCGGCCATTTGTCCGTCCAGTGCATCAGCCGGTCGGGGATTCGCCACGCAGTTGCAACCAGGCGAGCAGATCCTCGCCGCTCATGGGCCGTGCATACCAGTATCCCTGGCCATGGGTGCAACCCAGAGAGATCAGCTGCAGACGCTGCGCATCGGTCTCGATGCCTTCGATGACCACCGACATGCCCAGGGTTTCCCCCAGTGCCAGGGTGCTGCTGATGGCCGCCCGACAGCGCGGTTCGTGGGCCAGGGTGCGGACAAACTCGGCGTCGAGCTTGATTTCGCTGAAGGGCAGCTTACACAGGCGTTGCAACGAGGAAAAGCCGGCGCCGAAGTCGTCGATGGACAACCGGCAGCCCATCATGCGCAGGCGCACCAGGTTTTCCAGGCTGGTGGCCGGCGCCTCCAGCAAGCCGCTCTCGGTGAGTTCAAAGGTCAGGCCGGAACCTGGCGCGGCATGGCGCACCAGAATGCGGCGGATGGTTGCCGTCAGCTCGCTGCTGGCGAGCTGCGCCGCCTGCAGGTTGAACGCCATGTTCAAGGCAAACCCACGGCTTGCGGCCTCCTGCTGCAAGCTCAACGCCTGCTCCAGCTGGGTAAACAGCAACTGATCCATGTGCCCATAGCGTTCCAGAATCGGCAGGTACACCGCCGGCGACAGCACACACCTGACCGGGTGCAACCAGCGGCTGAGCACTTCAACGCCACAGACCTGGCCTGTCTGCAGATGGAATTTTGGTTGATACCAGGACTGGATCTGGCCTCCATTCAGCGCAGCGCTCACCTCTTCTTCACTGGCGAGTTGCGCAGGCAATGGCGGCGCAGGTTGTGCAGCAGGCGCGTTGAGGTGCTTGTCGAGCAACTGGCGCAGCACGTGAGGGTGCAGGGGCTTGCCGACATCCCCGAGCAGTTCGAGGCCCCGCAGCGAGACAATCTGGTGCACCGCCCGGCGCAGATCCGCCGACAGCGAACTGCTGATGATGACCGACCTGACCTGCCCGCCGGCCCCCAGCCGCCGAAAGAATTCCAGGCCGTCCATGCCCTCCATCTGCAAATCGCACAGGGCGATATCCACCGGGCCGACCTCCTGCAAAACCGCGAGCGCCTGCGCGCCGTCACTGGCTTCAAAGACCTCAAGGCAGCCTGCCTGCTTGAGCATACTGACGGCCACGGAACGTTGGAAGGCATGGTCTTCGAGCACCAGGACACGCAGGGGCAGACTGGTCATCAGATATCGGCTCATCGGTGAAGGGAGCTCGATTATCCAGAAAGGCCGGTGAATGCTATTTAGGAAATTTCCCAAACTTCGTAGGAAATTTCCCAAATATTTGCTCAGCAATAGCGGATAGCTGTCACTCCAACCGCTGGGCCAATAGCTCCATTGCCTGATGCAACTGGTCAACGGCCTCGGTCAGTTGCTCCGGATGCACGCAGTCGCACGCCGCTTCCAGCTGTTCGCAGGCTGCGATCAAAGCTTGGGCCTTGATGATTCGCGCGCCGCCCTTGATCCGATGAGCCAGGTTTGCCAGCCCCGGCACGTCGTGTTGTGTGAACAACCGCATCAATTTCGCCATATCGTCATCGTTGCTGGACGCCAGGTCATCCAGCAACCGCTTGATCGAGGACTCGTCCCCTCGGGTCAGTTGCTGCAGGGCGCTCAGGTCAATGTCGTCCGTGGGAATCGAGTCTGCCTGCGCGCTACTCGGGATCAGGCTGGCCAGCCTTGCGCCCAGGTCCTCGAGGCTGATCGGTTTGAACAGGCAATCATCCATCCCGGCGAGTCGGCAGCGCTGTTTTTCCTCGGGCTGCGCATTGGCGGTGAAGCCCAGGATCAGGCCGGAGACAAGTCCGCGGGTGCGCTCTTCCTCGCGGATCGCCCGGGTCAGTTCGTACCCGGTCATGAGCGGCATATTGCAGTCGGTGATGACCACATCGAAGGCCTGACTGCGCCAGGCGCGCAAACCCTGCACGCCATCCTCGGCGTCCCGGACCCGATGGCCCAGGTAGCTCAGTTGCTGGGACAGCAGCAAGCGATTCGCCGGGTAATCGTCGACCACCAGGATGCTTAACGCGCGATGCGCCGATGCCGGTTCCGGCGGCGCGATCACCGGCGCGTCCAAAGGTTGCAGCGTGGGCAGGTCGAGGCTGACTTCGACCTGCGTACCCTGGCCCTCCAGGCTGCTCAGGGTCAGTTGGCCGCCCATCATTTCGCACAGGGTACGACTGATCACCAGCCCCAGGCCGGAACCACTGCGACCCGACTGGCGATTGTTGCTGGCCTGGGTGAAGGGGCTGAACAGGCGTTGCTGGTCCTCATTGGAAATGCCGATGCCGGTGTCCGCGACCTGCAGGCGAAGGCTCAGGTGATCGTCAGGCCCGGGCTGTACCCTGACCCGCAGATGCACCTCGCCCGCCTCGGTGAACTTGATCGCGTTGCTCAACAGATTGGAAACGATTTGCTTGAAACGCAGCGGGTCGATCAGCACTTCGCAATGCACGCCAAGGTCCATCTCCAGTATCAGGCGCAGCTGTTTCTGCCGCGCCAGGCCTTCGAAAACACGTGCGACGGCGGTGACCAGCTCGCCCAGGTTGGCGCGCTCCGGCGTCAGGCTCAGGTGCCCGGATTCGATGCGCGAGACATCCAGAATGTCGCCGATCAGGTCCAGCAGACTGCGCGCAGCGCCCGATGCGACTTCGATTGCAAAGCGGTCCGTCACGCCCTGGTCGGCCTTCTTCATCGCCAGTTCGAGCATGCCGATCACCGCGTTCATCGGCGTGCGGATCTCGTGGCTCATGGTCGCCAGGAAGGTGGTCTTGGCCCGGTTGGCGTCGTCGGCCTCGTCCTTGGCTTCATGCAGCGCCTGCACCAGGCGCTGGCGTTCACTGATGTCGATCCAGCCACCAATCAGGCCGCTGACTTCGCCATTGCTGGCGCGGTACGGCAGCATCCAGTGGTAGATGGTCAGCACGTTTGCACCCAACGTCAGCTGGCGATCCTGGACCCGTGGCTGGCCGTCCTGCATCACCTGCAAGTAGTCCTGGTGATAGACCGCCGCTTCCTGCACATTCTTGAACATGCCCTCGATCACGGTCTTGCCGACCACCACGTCGCGCTCGATGCCAAATACGTCGAGGTAGCCCGAATTGCAGATCAACAGTCGGGCCTGGCGATCGCGCACGTAGATCGGGTGCGGCGTGCCGTCGATCAATACGCGCATGAACTCCAGCTGGTCGCTGAGGGCCACTTCGGCCTGCTTGCGCTTGGCGATCAGCTGGCGCAGATAGGCAATCCAGCCCAGCGCCAGCAGCAATAACACGGCTGCCAGGGCAAAGCCCTGAATGATCACCGCGCGGTGGCGCAACCAGTAGCTGTCGTCCACCACCACTTCGCTGCGCCAGCGATTGGACACTTCGTCCAGTTCCTCCGGGGGGATGCTCAGCAGTGTCTTGTCGAGGATCGAATACAGTTCGTTGGCATCCCGGGCGGTGGCGAAGCCCAGCCGCGCGGAGGTGGTGCCGACCGTACTGGTGATGCGCAACCGGTCACGATACTGCCGGGAAATCATGTAGCGCGCGGTGATCAGCGCGCTGACGGCGGCATCGGCGCGACCGTTGGCCACCAGGGTCATGGCGTGCTCGGCATTGTCGGCATCGATCAGTTCAATGCGTGGGTACTGCTCGATCAACTGGTCGCGCACCGGTGTGCCGCGAATCACCGCCAGGCGTTTGCCGACCATCTCGTCCAGGGTCGCGGGGCTGGTGCCGGACGTTCGGCTGACCAGCACGTACGGGGTGCTGAGATAAGGACGGGTGAAGCGCAACGACTGCTCGCGCTCGGCACTGGGGGTCAGGCTGATCAACAGGTCGGCCTGGCCAGATTCGACCTGCCTGATTAACTCGGGGACGGTATGCAGGCGTTGAATGTCGAATTTCAACCCGGTGCGCAGCGCCACCTTGGCCAGGACATCAGCGCCCAAGCCACGGAACTTGCCGTCCTGGCCATAAAACGACAGCGGCAGGAAACTCTCGTCGATGGCCACCTTGACGTGGGGATGCTGCTCCATCCAGCGCTGTTCGGCGCCACTGAACTGCAGCGCGTGCAGCCCGCTCATGTTCGCCCCGCCCGCGCTCCAGCGGCGCTGGATGGTCACCCGCTCGCTGGCGGGGATCACCGCCAGCGCGGCATTGACGATGCGCAGCAGACGCGGGTTGCCCCGGGGCATGGAGAAGGCGAAGTCGTTGACGCTGGTATCGAGGACAGCCGCCAACTGCACGTTGTTCAGGTAGTTCTTGTTGATCAGGTAATTGGCACTGATGGAGTCGCCCAGATAGACATCCGCGGTGCCGAATGCGACCGCACCTATCGCACTCAACGTCGAGGGATAGAGTTGCAGGCGGGCGTTCGGGAAGTGCTTGGTCACCGCTTCCGGGGGCAGGTAGTGGTAGAGCATTGCCACCTGTTTTCCGGCCAGGTCCGGCGTGGCGTTCTGGCTGTCGCCGATGCGCGTCACCAGGGTCGGCTGGTCCTCGGCGTAGGCACTGGACATGATCAGCTGCGGGTCCGCCGCCTCGAAATCATTGGAGGTGCCGAGCAGGTCCACCTCGCCCTGCTTGACCGCGTGCACCACATCGGCCCGGGACGGATAACGCCGGACCTCGATGCGCACCTGCAGCAGTTCGGCCAGTAGCGCCGCGTAGTCCGCTGTCAGGCCCTCATAGTCGCGTCCGGTGCCAGTGATACCAAACGGCGGATAGTCCGGTGCCGAAGCGCCCAGCACCAGCACGCCCTTGTCGCGCAGCCATTGCCGGTCGGGCTCATCGAGCGCCACCTGGTAGCCATCGACCTGCGATCGCCCGAGCACCCGCAGGTTTTCCACAGACGCTGCTGCGGCCCATGCTACATGAACGCTGCCCGACAACAGCAACACCACCAGCCATTTTCCAAGGCGCGGGCTCATTCAGATCAACTGATTGCGCTTGGCAAAATCGGCGAGGTACACCACGGATTTCACGTTGAGTTTTTCGATCAGGCGGGTCTTGTAGGTGCTGATGGTCTTGCTGCTCAACAGCATGGCTTCGCCGATCTCCTTGTTGCTCATGCCGGTGGACAGTTGCTGCAGGATTGTCAGTTCACGGTCGGACAGGCTCTGGATCAGTTCCAGGTCGCTGGCCTGGGCATCGCTGCGCCGTACCGAACTGGAGGCCAGGTTGGGGAAAAACGTATAGTCGCTCAGCACCGCCTTGATCGCCTTGATCAGCTCCCCGAGGTCATCGGTCTTGGAGATGAACCCGGCGGCGCCGGCCTTCATGCAGCGCATGGCGTAGAACAGCGCCGACTGGGAGGTGAGCACCACGATTTTGCAGCGCGGCTGCTGCGTGACAATCCGGGTGATGACTTGCAGCCCGTCGAGCCGGGGCATGGCGATGTCCAGCACGATCAGGTCCGGCGCGTGCTCGCGGGCACGCTGCACCGCATCGGCACCGTTATCCGCCTCGGCGATCACTTCGATGTTTTCCTGTTGCAGGAGCATTGTGACCGATGCCCGAATGAACGGGTGATCGTCTACCACCATTGCTTTGACCATAGGAACCTCTGCAAGACATGGCGGGCATTGTAGCGAGGGTAATTGCCTGGTAGGAGATGATTTTCTATTCCCTGTAGGAGCGGGCTTGCTCGCGAAAGCGGTGTGCCAGCCAACAGTGATATCGACTGACCCACCGCCTTCGCGAGCAAGCCCGCTCCCACAGGTTTTGACGTTACTGCCAGCCAAACCGGCGGATGTAAAACCCTTTCACCGCCTGCGTCAGCCCCATGTACGCCAGCAGGATCACCGGCAGGAACACGAAATACAGCGACGGCAACGCCTGCAATTTGAAGTAGTGCGCCAGCGGCCCCATCGGCAGGAAGATGCCGACGGCCATGATGATCAGGGTCATGAGCATCAACGGCATGGCCGCACGGCTTTGCAGGAAAGGCACCTTGGGGGTACGGATCATGTGCACGATCAGCGTCTGGGTCAGCAGCCCGACCACGAACCAGCCGGACTGGAACAGGGTCTGGTGATCCGGGGTCCTGGCGTCGAACACATACCACATCAACGCGAAGGTGGTGATGTCGAAGATCGAACTGATCGGCCCGAAAAACAGCATGAACCGCCCGACGTCCGCCGGCTGCCAACGCTGGGGTTGCCTGAGCATTTCCTCGTCGACGTTATCGAACGGAATGGCGATCTGCGAAATATCGTAAAGCAGGTTCTGCACCAGCAGGTGCATCGGCAACATCGGCAGAAACGGGATGAACGCGCTGGCCACCAGCACCGAGAACACGTTGCCGAAGTTCGAGCTGGCGGTCATCTTGATGTACTTGAGCATGTTGGCGAAGGTCCGGCGCCCTTCCAGCACGCCCTCCTCCAGCACCATCAGGCTTTTTTCCAGAAGGATGATGTCTGCCGCTTCCTTGGCGATGTCCACGGCGCTGTCCACCGAAATGCCGATGTCCGCCGTGCGCAGGGCCGGCGCGTCGTTGATGCCGTCGCCCATGAAACCGACCACGTGACCGTTGCCCTTGAGCAACCGGACGATGCGTTCCTTGTGCGAAGGCGTGAGTTTGGCGAACACGTTGCAGGCCTCTACTGCAAGCGCCAGCTCGGCATCGGTCATGCGCTCGACGTCGTTGCCCAGCAACAAGCCCTGCTGTTCAAGGCCAACCTCGCGGCAGATCTTCGCCGTGACCAGCTCGTTGTCGCCGGTCAGTACTTTCACCGCCACACCATGGGCTGCCAGCGCCTTGAGGGCTGGCGCGGTGCTGTCCTTCGGCGGGTCAAGAAAGGCCACGTAGCCGATCAGGGTCAATTCCTGCTCGTCGGCCAGACTGTAGGTGTCGCGGCCTTCGATCATCGGCCGCGCCGCGACCGCCACCACCCGCAAACCTTCGCCATTGAACGACGCAGTCACCAGGCGGATGCGCGCCAGCAGTTCATCGGTGAGCGCCTCGTCGACCACGCCATGACGGACCCGCGAGCACACCGACAGCACCTCTTCCACCGCGCCTTTGCAGATCAGCAGGTGCGCACGATCATGTTCGGCCACCACCACCGACATGCGCCGGCGGGTGAAATCGAAGGGAATCTCGTCGACCTTGCGAAACGCGGTGCCGACTTTGAGTTCGCGGTGGATCTCGACGTGTTCCAGCACCGCCACGTCCAGCAGGTTCTTCAGGCCGGTCTGGTAGTAGCTGTTAAGGTAGGCCATTTCCAGCACGTCGTCGCTATCAACGCCCCAGACATCGACGTTGCGCGCGAGGAAAATCCGGTCCTGGGTCAGGGTGCCGGTCTTGTCGGTGCACAGCACGTCCATGGCGCCGAAGTTCTGGATGGCATCAAGGCGCTTGACGATGACTTTCTTGCGCGACAGGAACACCGCGCCCTTGGCCAGGGTCGATGTAACGATCATCGGCAGCATTTCCGGGGTCAGGCCCACGGCGATCGACAGCGCGAACAGCAGCGCCTCGGTCCAGTCGCCCTTGGTGAAGCCGTTGATGAACAGCACCAGCGGCGCCATGACGAACATGAAGCGAATCAGCAGCCAGCTGACTTTGTTGACCCCTGTCTGGAACGAGGTGGGTGCGCGATCGGTAGCACCGACGCGCTGGGCCAACGCACCGAAATACGTGCTGTTGCCGGTGGTGAGAACCACCACTGTCGCGGTGCCGGACACCACGTTGGTGCCCATGAACAGGATGTTGTCGAGGTCCAGTGGATTGAGGCTGTCGTTGTCCTGCTGGCGCGGAAATTTTTCCACGGGCATCGATTCACCGGTCATCGCCGCCTGGCTGACGAACAGGTCCTTGGCCCCCAGCACCCGGCAATCGGCGGGAATCATGTCGCCGGCGGACAATACGATCAGGTCTCCCGGTACCAACAGTTTGATCGGCAGTTCGATCCGCGGCAGGTCACGGCGCAATACCGTGGCCGTGTTGCTGACCATCGCCTTCAGCGCGTCGGCGGCCTGGTTCGATTTGCTCTCCTGCCAGAAGCGCAGCAAGGTCGAGAGCACCACCATGGAGAAGATCACCACGGCGGCTTTGAGGTCTTCGGTCAGCCATGAAATCACCGCGAGCAAGGTCAGCAGCAGGTTGAACGGATTTTTGTAGCAGTGCCACAGGTGGATCCACCACGGCAAGGGCTGCTCGTGCTCGACTTCATTGAGCCCGAATTGCTCACGCAGCGTTGCCGCCTGCAGTTCGTCGAGACCGTCAGGGTGGCTGCCGAGGGAGTCGAGTAAGTGCACGGTGTCGCAATTGGCAGCGCTCACCAGGGTTTGCGCCAGCGTTGGCGGTACTTCGCGGCTGACGCTGGTGTCGGTGAAGTTTTCCAGCAACGCCAGCCGACGAAAATGCCGGGCGATATGGCGGGTGCGCAGGAATCCGGCGAAGATTTCCTTGAGCAGGGTCAGGTTCATGGCAGGTCTCCCAGGGTCAGCCGGGAGAGGAGCTTGCGCCGGCGTTTATGGGAAGTAAACGCGATATGCGGGGTGTTTCAGAGTTCTTCAGGGACGGTTCAGGATTGTGGTTTGTGGGGTCTGCGAGGGCCTCATCGCGAGCAGGCTCACTCCTACAGTTTGTCCTGCATACACAGTTCAATTGTAGGAGTGAGCCTGCTCGCGATGCGGCCTCCCGGCACCCCGGAATCAGCTGGCTGTAGCCAACAACAAATCCACCACCGACCGGCTATGCCCGCGGTTCTTGCCATGCTCATACAAAGACCCGGCAATCTCGTCCGCGCGAATCGGCAGGATCGACAGCAAGGTATCGCTCAAGCCGTGGCTCGCCTGGCAGAAGCCCTGCATGTAGATGCCGGCCTTGCAGCGGTCGTCGGTGATCAGCTTGTAGTTGCGATCCACCTCGAAGTCGCCCAGGTACTGCTCCAGCGGCGCCAGCAATTTACGGTGCATCTGCCGTTCGTAACCGGTGGCCAGCACCACCGCGTCATAGCGCCGAACCGTCACTTCACCGGTGGCGTTGTTGCGCACCGCCAGTTCGATGCCGCGTTCGGTGGCGGTGGCCTGCTCGATGGTGGTCAGGGTGCGGAACGCATGGCGGGCGACGCCCGAGACTTTCTGGCGGTAGAAGATTCCGTAGATACGTTCGATCAGGTCGATGTCCACCACCGAATAGTTGGTGTTGTGGTACTCGTTGACCAGCCGCTCGCGCTCGCTGCTGGCCTGCTGGAACACCAGGTCGGTGAATTCCGGCGAGAACACTTCGTTGACAAAGGGGCTGTCATCCGCCGGCTTCAGGGCCGAGCCGCGCAGGATCATGTCTACCTGCACGGTCGGGAAGCTGTCGTTCAAATCGATGAACGCTTCTGCCGCACTCTGCCCGCCGCCGATGATCGCAATGCTCATTGGCTGGTTATCAACGCAAGGCTGCCTGGCCATCTGCGCCAGGTATTGCGAGTGATGGAACACGCGGTTGTCGCCCTTGAGCGCCTTGAACGCCTCGGGAATGCGCGGAGTACCGCCGGCGCTGACCACCACCGAACGCGTAGTGCGCAAGTGCTGCTGACCCTGGGCATCGCGGGAGATCACCCGCAGCGCCTCGACCTGCTGGTTGTGCAGCACCGGCTCGATGGTCAGCACTTCTTCACCGTAACGGCTTTGGGCCTGGAACTGCGCGGCGACCCAGCGCAGGTAATCGTTGTACTCCATGCGGCACGGGTAAAACGTGCCGAGGTTGATGAAGTCCACCAGGCGCCCGTGGTGCTTGAGGTAATTGACGAACGAGTACGGGCTGGTGGGGTTGCGCAGGGTCACCAGGTCCTTGAGGAAGGAGATCTGCAACTCGCTCTGGGTGACCAGGGTATTGCCGTGCCAGCGGTAGTCAGCCTGCTTGTCCAGAAACAGCACATCCAGTTCGCCGAGGCTGGCGCCGCGTTCTTGCAGGGCGATGGCCAGTGCCAGGTTCGAAGGGCCGAATCCGACGCCGATCAGGTCGTGAACGATGGGCGATGCAATTGCCTGTGTCATTTCCAGTGTCCTCTGGATGTACCCCTCAACAGCGGGGAGGAAAGCCGGGTGACCTGAACATCGCGTGCCAGGTCGTCTGTTGTGAATGAACGAGGACAATGAAACAAAATTTAATACTTACTTTGCGTGGCACTCAGGATCAATGCGCATCCCACTGGCGCATCCGCACCCGACAATGTTTCATCGCATTGACGATGTGCTTTTCCACCAGTGCCCGGGAAATGCCCAGGTGTTCGGCGATCTCCGGGTGGGACAGGCCATCGATCTTGCGCAGCAGGAAACTCTCGCGACACAGGCGTGGCAGTTCCGCCAGGGCGCGCTGGAGCATGTCCAGGCGCTGGCCGTGGTCGAGGCTGTTGTGCGGGGATGGGGTGAAGAAGCGCTCCTCGTTATCGAGCACTTCCAGCGACTCGACCTGACGCAGGGCGTTGCGCCGATGGTCATCGATCACCAGGTTGAGCGCGGTGCGATAGAGGAAGGCCCGGGGTTGTTCGATCGGCGTGGTGCTGGAGCGCTCCAGTACCCTCAGATAAGCGTCATGCACCACATCTTCGGCCACCTGACGGTTGCCCAGCTTGGCGTTCAGGAAACACACCAGCTCACGATAGTAGTTCTCCAACATGACTCCCGTCCGCACGGGTGCGGATTCCTTCCTTGAGCCACTCTTTGGACCGCCAAAATGGGCAGTGGCAAGATAGTGGCAGAGCGAGGCGTGTAATTTATAGTAATTCTCATATAGATTTAAAGTATTGCGTCGTCTTGCCCGAAAAATAGTCTTGGTCTATATGTGTGCCCACATGTGTCCGTGGCTAAATTCGCCGCAGCATTTCTCGTATTAAGGACAGCTCCCCGTCTCTGCCGGCATACCGGCAGCGCTCAATTATTGCCGGATATTTTCCGGTAGAGCGCACGACGGGTCGATTTCCATTGGCCGGAACCCTGCATGAAACGTCCCCGACACACCCGACGCGCCCTGCTTGCAGCACTGTGTCTGATCCCCGTTATCGCTGTTGCCGCCTGGCAGATGATCCCGCCTGGTCGGGACAAGTTCGCCACCGTGCAGGTCTCCCGTGGCGACATCGAAAGCAGCGTTACGGCGTTGGGCACCCTGCAACCGCGACGCTATGTCGACGTCGGCGCCCAGGCGTCCGGGCAGATCCACAAGATCCACGTGGAAGTCGGTGACGTGGTCAAGGAAGGCCAATTGCTGGTGGAAATCGATCCGTCCACGCAACAGGCCAGGCTCGACGCCGGACGCTATTCCATCGAGAACCTCAAGGCGCAGCTGGAGGAGCAACGGGCACAGCACGAGCTGGCGCGGCAGAAATTCCAGCGTCAGCAGCACCTCAAGGCCGGCGGCGCCACCCGTGAAGAAGACGTGCAAACGGCCCAGGCGGAACTGCGCGCCACCCAGGCGCGCATCGACATGTTCCAGGCGCAGATCCGCCAGGCCCAGGCCAGCCTGCGCAGCGATCAGGCCGAACTCGGCTACACGCGGATCTATGCGCCGATGGCTGGCACCGTCGTTGCCCTCGATGCCCGGGAAGGCCAGACGCTCAACGCGCAACAGCAGACTCCGCTGATTCTGCGCATCGCCAAGTTGTCACCGATGACCGTCTGGGCCGAGGTGTCGGAGGCCGACATCGGTCACGTCAAACCCGGCATGCAGGCCTGGTTCACCACCTTGAGCGGCGGCACTCGACGCTGGAGCAGCACCGTGCGGCAGATTCTGCCGGTGCCACCCAAACCCCTCGACCAGACCAGCCAGGGCGGCGGCAGCCCGGCCAGCTCAAGCAAAAGCGGCAGCGCGCGGGTAGTGCTGTACACGGTGTTGCTCGACGTCGACAACGCCGACAATGCGTTGATGGCGGAGATGACCACCCAGGTTTTTTTCGTCTCCGATCAAGCGAAGAATGTCCTCACCGCCCCCATCGCCGCCCTGCAAGCCGGCACTCAAGCCGATCAGCAGATCGCCCGGGTAGTCGCCGAAAACGGCAGCCTGCAGCAGCGGGAAGTGCGCACCGGTATCAGCGATCGCCTGCGGGTACAGATCCTCGACGGCCTGCAGGAAGGCGACCACCTGCTGATCGGACCGGTCGACGGGAGTGGCGGCTGAATGCTGACGCCCCTGATCGACCTGCAGGACATCCGCAAATCCTACGGCGGCGGTGACGCCCCGCAAGTGCACGTGTTGCGCGGCATCGACCTGGCGATCCATGCCGGCGAGTTCGTTGCGATCGTGGGTGCGTCGGGCTCGGGCAAGTCGACCCTGATGAATATCCTCGGTTGCCTCGACCGCCCGACCTCGGGTGAGTATTTGTTCGCCGGGCAGAACGTCGCCGGCCTCGACAGTGACGAGCTGGCCTGGCTGCGGCGCGAAGCGTTCGGGTTTGTGTTCCAAGGTTACCACCTGATCCCCTCCGCCTCGGCCCAGGAAAACGTCGAGATGCCGGCGATCTACGCCGGCACCCCTGCCGCCGAGCGCCACGCCCGCGCCGCGGCCCTGCTGGAGCGCCTGGGCCTGGCCTCGCGCACCGGCAACCGCCCGCACCAGCTGTCCGGCGGCCAGCAACAACGGGTGTCGATTGCCCGCGCGCTGATGAACGGCGGCCACATCATCCTCGCCGACGAACCCACCGGCGCCCTCGACAGCCACAGTGGCGCCGAGGTCATGACCTTGCTCGACGAACTGGCGAGCCAGGGTCACGTGGTGATCCTCATCACCCACGACCGCGAAGTGGCGGCGCGGGCCAGGCGCATCATAGAAATACGCGACGGGCTGATCATCAGCGACAGCGCCCAGGTCCAGCTTGAGGCCAATCCCCGGGCACTGCAGGCGGTGGACTTGCGCAAGCGCCTGACCGAGGGCGCCGAAGCCTCCGGTGCCTGGAAAGGTGAACTGGTGGATGCGGTGCAAGCGGCCTGGCGGGTGATGTGGATCAACCGCTTTCGCACCGCGCTGACGCTGCTGGGGATCATCATCGGCGTGGCCTCGGTGGTGGTGATGCTCGCCGTCGGTGAAGGCAGCAAACGCCAGGTGATGGCGCAGATGGGCGCGTTCGGCTCCAACATCATTTACCTCAGCGGTTCCTCGCCGAACCCTCGAACTCCGTTGGGCGTCGTCACCCTGGACGAGGTCAAGGCGGTGGGCAGCCTGCCCCAGGTGACGCGGATCATGCCGGTCAACGGCCAGGAAGCCGGGGTGCGCTTCGGCAATCTCGACCACTTGAGTTACGTCGGCGGTAACGACACCAACTTCCCTGCCATCTTCAACTGGCCCGTGGTCGAGGGCAGTTACTTCACCGAGGCGGATGAACAGAACGCCGCAGCCGTCGCGGTGATTGGCCACAAGGTGCGGCAGAAACTGCTGAAGAATGTCGCCAACCCGATCGGCCAGTACATTCTCATCGAAAACGTGCCGTTCCAGGTGGTGGGCGTGCTCGCGGAAAAAGGCGCCAGCTCCGGCGACTCCGACAGCGACGACCGCATCGCCATCCCTTACTCGGCCGCCAGCGTGCGCCTATTCGGCACCCACAACCCGGAATACATCGCGATTGCCGCTGCCGATGCGCGCAAGGTCAAGGAGACGGAACAGGCCATCGAACAGCTGATGCTGCGCCTGCACAATGGCAAGAAAGACTTCGAACTGACCAACAACGCGGCGATGATCCAGGCCGAGGCGCATACGCAAAACACTCTGTCGCTGATGCTCGGCTCGATTGCTGCGATCTCGCTGCTGGTGGGCGGCATTGGCGTGATGAACATCATGCTCATGACCGTGCGTGAACGCACCCGCGAGATCGGTATTCGCATGGCCACCGGCGCTCGTCAGCGCGACATCCTGCGCCAGTTCCTGACCGAAGCGGTGATGCTCTCGGTGGTCGGCGGGTTGGCGGGGATTGCCCTGGCGCTGATTGTCGGTGGTGTGCTGATGCTCAGCGAAGTCGCTGTGGCGTTTTCCCTGATAGCGGTACTTGGTGCCTTTGGCTGCGCCCTGGTCACCGGTGTTGTCTTCGGCTTCATGCCGGCCCGCAAAGCTGCCCGACTCGACCCGGTCACGGCCCTTACCAGTGAATGATCGACTTATGAAGCCGCAACTCAGTCTGTTGACGCTCTGCCTGTTGCTCGGCGCCTGTGGCAGTCCCGCTCAGCGACCGGACAGCGGCCTGCAGCCGCCGGCCGCCTGGCAATCACCGCACAGCGAAGGCGCCAGCCGCAGCAATGTGCAGTGGTGGTCGCAGTTCGGCAGCCGTGAGCTGGACCGTTTAGTCGAGCAGGCCAGGCTCGGCAGTTTCGACCTCGCCGCAGCGATGGCCCGGGTGCGTCAGGCCCAGGCCGAGACGATCGTGGCTGGCGGCTCGCAATTGCCGGAGATCAAGGCCGGCCTGAATGCCAACCGGCAGAAACTCCTGCGGGGCAATGGCTACAGCCAGCTCGATGCTGACAGCAGCAACAAGGCGGTGGATTACTTCAACGCTAACCTCAGCGCCAGCTACGAGATCGATTTCTGGGGCGGCCAGCGCGCGTCTCGGGACAGTGCGCAGTTCGCGCTGCAGGCCAGCGAGTTCGATCAGGCGACGGTGGAGTTGACCCTGCTCAGCGGCGTCGCCAACGGATACGCGCAAACCTTGTCTTTGCAGGAACAACAGCGCATTGCCGAGTTGAACCTGGCCAATGCGCAAAACGTGCTGAACCTGGTCCAGACCCGGTATGACTCGGGCTCGGCGACGGCCCTGGAGCTGGCTCAGCAGAAGAGCCTGGTGGCCGCGCAGCAGCGTCAGCTGCCGTTGGTGCAGCAGCAGGCGCAAGAGGCGCAGATCAGCCTCGCCGCTCTGCTCGGCCGGCCGGTGCAACAGCTGTCGCTGGGTCAGGAGCGTTTTGCCCAGCTGTCATGGCCGACCATCGCGGCCGGCGTGCCCAGCGAACTGCTCACCCGTCGGCCGGACATTGCCCGGGCGGAGGCGCAACTGGCCGCTGCACAAGCCGACGTCACAGTGGCCCGAGCGGCCATGCTGCCCAAGGTCACCCTCAGTGCCGAACTGGGTTCCGGCGCCGACCGCGCGGCGGATATTCTGCGCAACCCGTTCTACAACCTCAGTGCCGGATTGCTCGCACCGGTGTTCAACAATGGCCGCCTGGGTGCCGAACGCGACAAGGCCACGGCCCGCCAGGAAGAACTGCTGGAGACGTACCGCGGGGCAATCATCAATGGTTTTGCCGACGTGGAAAAAGCGCTGAACAGCATTCGCGGGCTGGATCAGCAGCGGCAGTGGCAAGGGGAAGAATTGAATCAGGCGCAGACCGCATTCGACATTGCGCAGAATCGCTATGAGGCAGGGGCGGAGGATTTGCTGACGGTGCTGGAGACCCAGCGCACGCTGTATGCGGCGCAGGATTTGAATGTGCAGCTGCGGCTGGCGCGGTTGCAGGCGAGTATTGCGTTGTACAAGGCGTTGGGTGGGGGGTGGCGGGCGCTGTGATTGGCGGCGTCGCTCAGGACGCCATCGCGAGCAGGCTCACTCCTACAGTGGTCCGGGTTCACAAAGCCAATGTAGGAGTGAGCCTGCTCGCGATGAGGCCGGCCAAGCAAACATAAGTGTCGCCTGCCAGAAAGTCATCGCGGGCAAGCCCGGCTCCCACAGGTTTCATGGATGCCACATGATTGAGGCACCAAACAAAACCTGTAGGAGTGAGCCTGCTCGCGATGAGGCCGGCCCAGTCGACATAAGTGTCGCCTGCCAGAAAGTCATCGCGGGCAAGCCTTGCTCCCACAGGTTAAAGGGGTGCGGCCCAGTCATGCGGCACAACACATTACCTGTGGGAGCCGGGCTTGCCCGCGATGAACGATAACTCGGTCTTCAAGCCTGACTCTGTTTAGCCCTCAAATGCCGCGCATACCAGGGCCGCTGCGGCACCTTGCGGAACAAATCCGCCAGCTTCTGTTCATCCTCGCCAAAGGTGATCCGCAACGCCAGCTTCATGGTTTCAGGGTCCATCTCCACCGACTTGCCCGCCTGCAACCCCGGCGTGGTACTGCAACCATGAGTCCCCGGCCCCAGCCACGGATCATCCACCTCAACCCATCGCCCCGGTGCAAACCACTCCACGCCATTGACCTCCAGGCGACTCACCTGCCCCGGATGAAAACGCTCGTGGGCGCGAAACCAGTCTTCCAGGCGATCATCGATCCAGCCGTGAAAGTGCCAGAACACCGGGCTCACGTGCGAGGAAAACGGATCACCGAGAAAATCGTTTTCCGCAGCAAACCAGCGCGCCGAAAAGTCTGAGGGATCCCGGGCGAACGGCACCGGCTGGCCGTTGGAAGGGTCACGCGGCACCGAGGCCCAGCGCATGTGCAGCCAGTCGTGCAACCCCAGTTCCACCTCGGAACCGAACTGCCCCAGCGTCAGCTTCGACAGGTAACGCGGGTCGCGATAGCGCGACTCCCACACCTGGAAATTGCTGTGGTAGGTCTCGGCGGTCTTGATGTCAGCGACCCACTGCGAGTACTCCGCATCGTCGTCGGCCAGCCAGGTCGGCGGCAACGCGGTGCCGTCATGATTATCGAAATAACGGGCGAAGGCGACCCGATCACGGGCCAGCTCCGGTTGCGGCAACGGGAAGTGCGGCCAGGACGGCAGGTCCTGCATCGAACGCGCCGTGCCGAGCATGTGTCGGTGCATGAAGAAAAAATCCACCCCGGAACCGTTGCGATCCTTGCGCGCGCCTCGGGCATCGCGCTCCTTATCCCGAGGCCCGGGCTGCCAGCCGATGCCGCGCAGGGCTTCGCGTTTGTCTTGGGGCAGCGTATGCCACTTGTCCCGGGAGGCATGCCAGAGCTGGTGGAACAATCGATGCTCGGGAGAGATCAACCAGGCCAGCAGCGTCGGGTTCAGACCGGTACGCTCGCGGGCTTCCGGGAGCACGCGCTTGAGCGCAACAAAGCGATGGTCCTGAGCGGTCATCATCAAGGGTCGATCCAGACTCAACACCCGGCCGCTGAGCGTGCCGCTGCCGGCATTGCCGAAACCTGCCCAGACTTCGTCCAGGGACATGCTGAATTCGTAATTCGGGGTGTCTTGAGCCGCATTGGCGCTGATCAAACGCCAGGTTAGCTCAGCGGGTTTGGCATCCGCCAGATCACCCAGCACCCGGTAACGCGGAGGTTCACTTGCGCGCAGGCGTTCGGCGGTGTCGAGGAAGCCGGTCAGGCCGCGGCCCTTGTGGCCGACGTCGAGAAACACTTCCAGGCCGTCCCGGGGCAAGCCTGCGATACCGGCATCGCGGCCCTCGAAGCGGATCTGCCAGACGCCACGCAGAGTGTTGGCCAGGTGCTGGCCGGCGACGTCTGCCACGTCGAATGTCGCTTCGCCGGGGGTGATCGTCGGATCCGGCCGGGTCCATTGGCGATGCCCATAAAAAGCTGCAGGCACAGCGGCGCCGGTCAGCGCCAGGCCTGCCATGAACCATCGTCGAGAAATCGTCATTGCCCTACCTGTGTCAGCCATGAAGCAGGCTTTATCCAAGCTAGGACGTTTGTTGGGTCGGGAAATTTATGGTGCCCCCAAAAGATCGCAGCCTCCGGCAGCTCCTACAGGGGACGGCGTACACCCGTAGGAGCTGCCGAAGGCTGCGATCTTTTGCGGACAACCTAAATTCCAGGGTCAATCACTCGTTCTACCCAGATAGCAAACCCCCCTGCGCCCGCACCGGGGCGGTGAACCTGACTGAGATGGCTATGACAAAACCACGTTCGAAAAAGGCTCTCTACATCGGCCTGCCGCTGGCGCTGGTTATCAGCGCCGGGGTCGGCTTTGCGGCCTGGGATTTCTGGTTCAAGGACAACTCCGGCTACCCGGTGAAGGTGATGAAGCAGGCCGAGGAACTGCAGGAACGCATCCTCACCTTCGACAGCCACGTCACTGTCCCGCTGGACTTCGGCACCGCCGGCAACGAGGCCGACAAAGACGGCAGCGGCCAGTTCGACCTGGTCAAGACCGGACGCGGACGTCTGTCCGGCGCGGCCCTGACCATCTTCGGCTGGCCGGAAATCTGGAACGGCGACAACGCCCCCCACCGCCCCACCGCAGGTTTCGTCGACGAGGCACGGTTCGAGCAGGAAACCCGCTACAAGATCATCACTACCCTGGTGCGCGACTTCCCTAACCAGGTCGCCATCGCCTACACCCCAGACGACTTTCGGCGCCTGCACGGCGAAGGCAAGTTCGCGATTTTCATCAGCATGCTCAACGCCTATCCACTGGGCAACGATCTGAACGCCCTAGACCAATGGGCCGCCCGCGGCATGCGCATGTTCGGCTTCAGCTACGTGGGCAACAACGCCTGGGCCGATTCCTCGCGGCCGCTGCCGTTCTTCAATGATTCGCGCGACGCCCTCGGCGGTCTGTCGGACATCGGTCAGCAAGCGGTGCATCGTCTCAACGATCTTGGGGTGATCATCGACGTGTCGCAAATGTCGACCAAGGCCCTTGAGCAGGTCGCAAAGCTGAGCCGCACGCCCATGGTCGCCTCGCACTCGGCGCCCCGGGCGCTGGTGGACATTCCGCGCAACCTCAGCGACGAAGAAATGCAGCTGATCAAGCACAGCGGTGGCGTGGTGCAAATTGTCGGCTTCCCGACCTACATTCGCCCGCTCAGCCAGGCTACCCGAGACAAGCTCAACGCGCTGCGCGCCCGATTCGACCTGCAACCCTTGCAAGGCCTGGAAATGGCCCTGATGCCAGGCGATCCGATCATCACGGTCTGGTCCGCGCAGCGTTTTGGCGAGTATGCCAGCCAGCTCTACGCGATCGTCGATGAAGAACCCAAGGCCACGCTCAAGGACTATGGCGACGCAATCGACTATGCGGTGAAAAAAATCGGCATCGACCATGTCGGCATCAGCTCCGATTTCAACGACGGCGGCGGCCTGGATGGCTGGAAGGACGTCAGTGAAGCGCGCAACGTGACCGCCGAACTGATCAGTCGCGGCTACAGCGAAGCCGACATCGCCAAGCTCTGGGGCGGTAATTTCCTGCGGGTGTGGGACCAGGTACAACAGTCGTCGAAACCGCTGGCGAACAACTGATTTTTTCTTTTGCAAAAGCGAACCGAGCTCATGACCAACCGACGTTCATTCCTCAAGCAGGCCGGGATTCTTGCCGCCGGCCTGCCCCTGGGTGTCGCTGCCACCCTGCCCGCTCTGGCCGCCAACCCGGCGCCGCTGCCGAGGGACAAATGGGCGCAGTTGCGTCAGCTGTTCAATCAGGACCCGGACTATCTGCACTTCGCCAACTTCCTGGTGACCTCGCACCCCCGGCCTGTGCGCGAGGCGATCGAGCGACATCGCGCCAACCTCGACCGCAACCCCGGCCGTGCCATGGACTGGGACCTGGGGGAAACCGAGAAGCGCGAACAGGAAGTGCGGTTGTGGGCCGGGCGTTACCTCAAGGCCAAGCCTGAGCAGATCGCTCTCACCGGCAGCACCACTGAAGGCTTGTCGCTGATCTACGGCGGCATTCACGTGCGCCCGGATCAGGAAATCCTCACCACCGAGCACGAGCACTACGCGACCCACTACGCCCTGGATTACCGCCAGCAGAAGGACGGGGTGAAGATCCGCAAACTCAAGCTGTTTGACGACAGCCGCGAGGTGTCGGTGGATGAAGTGCTGGCCTCGATTGCCCAGGGCATTCGCCCGAACACCCGGGTGCTGGGCATGACCTGGGTGCACTCGGGCAGCGGCGTGAAACTGCCCATTGGCGAAATCGGCAAGCTGGTAGAAGAGCAAAACCGCGCGCGCGAGGACAAGGACCGCATCCTGTATGTGGTCGATGGGGTGCATGGTTTTGGCGTGGAAGCCCTGGAATTTCCCGACATGCGCTGCGACTTCTTTATTGCCGGCACCCACAAATGGATGTTCGGCCCGCGCGGCACCGGGATCATCTGCGCCCGCTCCGCCGAGCTCAAGGACGTCACGCCGACCATCCCGACGTTCTCCGAAGCCACCGCCTTCTCGACCATCATGACCCCAGGTGGGTACCACAGCTTCGAACATCGCTGGGCCCTGGACGAGGCGTTCAAGCTGCATCTGGAGCTGGGCAAGGCCGAGGTGCAGGCGCGCATTCACGGGCTGAACAGTTACGCGAAAAATCGGCTGCTGGAGCATCCGCAGATTGAGCTGGTGACGCCGATGAGTCCGGACCTGTCGGCTGGTTTCACCTTCTTCCGGATCAAGGATCGCGACTGCGAAAAGGTCGCCGCGCAGCTTATGGAGAGGCGCGTCGTGTGCGACTCGGTGGACCGCGATGTCGGACCGGTGATCCGCATCGCCCCGGGCCTGCTCAACAGCGAAAGCGATATAGACCGGTTTATGGCTGTGTTGAGCAAAACCGCCTGATGCACAACCTTCGGCATGACACATACCCCGTGTGGGAGCGGGCTTGCTCGCGAAGGCGGTGTGCCTGTCGATGTAGATGTTGCCTGACACACCGCTTTCGCGAGCAAGCCCGCTCCCACAGGGGGGACGGTGCATGCCGCCAGTTTTTCTTTCGACGAGACACCCCATGAAAAGCAATCTGCAATTCCTGCCACTCAAGGCACTCGCGCTCATCGCTGCTCTCGCCCCAACCACCACTCTGGCCGCCACCCCACCGCAATCAGGCAAAGTCTTCAAAGACTGCCGCGACTGCCCGGAAATGGTGGTACTACCCGCCGGCACCTTCACCATGGGCACCCCGGAGGACGAAGTCGGGCGCGAACCCGATGAGAGTCCGATGCACCCAGTGACATTCGCCAAGCCGTTTGCCATGAGCCGCTTCCAGGTCACCGCTGGCGAGTGGGACAGCTACGTACTCGAAAGTGGCGTGACCATCGCCAATGGCGACACCCGACCCGGTCGCGAGTGCATTGCCAGCAAACCACGCTACCCGCAAAGCCCGCGCCAGCCAGCGGTGTGCATGAACTTCGATGACGTGAAGAACTACGTGGCCTGGTTGTCGAAGAAGACCGGGCAGCAATACCACATGGTCAGCGAAGCCCAGCGCGAATACGCCGCCCGCGGTGGCAGCAAGGGCCCGTTTCCCTTCCCGTTCGACGAGGGCAAGCAATACAGCATCGCCAGGCACGCCAACACCTACGGCCCGGCGGATGGCTACAGCTACAGCTCGCCGGTGGGCAGCTACCCGGCGAATGCCTTTGGCATGTTCGACATGCACGGCAATGTCTATGAATGGGTGCAAGACTGCGAACACCCCAACTACATCGGCGCCCCCACCGATGGCAGCGCCTGGCTGGAAGCCAATTGCGAAGCGGTGCGCATTCGCGGCAACGATTGGGGCGAAGCTCCGGTGTTCTCGCGCTCGGGCAACCGCAACAGCCAGTACCCGCAAGAGCGTGGGGACTGGATCGGGTTTCGCGTAGCCCGCGATCTTTAACCCTACACATCCCCCGTAGGAGCTGCCGAAGGCTGCGATCTTTTGATCTTGCTCTTAAAATCAAAATCAAAAGATCGCAGCCTTCGGCAGCTCCTACAGGGGGTTCTGGCGTCGTTGAGATTGTAATCGCGAGCAAGCTTTGCTCCCACACCGTCTAAATTACCCCCCCCACCAGACGTTCTACTGGGTATCTGTCTTTCCACCCAAGGAACCGTCTTCCATGACTCAGCCTCCCCGTGGCGCCATCGGCGAGCTCTTCGCCCTGTTGAAACCCTTTCGGCTGATCGTCGCCGCGTCGATCTTCCTGGGCATGGTCGGCGGACTGAGCGTCACGGTCTTGCTGGCGACCATCAACAACGCCCTGCACTCGGAGACCGGCCTGACCCAGGGCGTCGTCGCGCTGTTCGCCGGCCTGTGCCTGCTGGCGCTGGCCAGTTCTATCTGCTCAGACATCGGCACCAACTACGTCGGCCAGCACATCATCGCCAAGCTGCGTAAACAGCTGGGCGAGAAAGTCTTGTCGGCGCCCATCGAACAGATCGAGCGCTACCGCAGCCATCGCCTGATCCCGGTACTCACCCATGACGTCGACACCATCAGCGACTTCGCCTTCGCCTTCGCGCCCCTGGCCATTTCGCTCACGGTGACCCTGGGCTGCATGGGCTATCTGGCCATTCTGTCGTGGCCGATGTTTCTGATCATGGTCGCCGCGATCCTGATCGGCACGGCGATCCAGGCCTACGCCCAGAGCAAAGGTGTGCAGGGTTTTATGGCCGCCCGTGACGCCGAGGACGAACTGCAGAAGCACTACAACGCAATCGCCGAAGGCGCCAAGGAACTGCGCATCCACCGCCCGCGCCGCCAGCGCATGTACGTCGCAGGCATCAAGTCCACAGCCGAATTCATCTGCAACACCCAGGTGCGCTCGATCAACACTTTTGTCATCGCCAAGACCTTCGGCTCGATGCTGTTTTTCGTGGTCATCGGCCTGGCCCTGGCCCTGCAAACCTTCTGGCCCAGCGCCGACAAGACCGTGATGAGCGGCTTCGTGCTGGTGCTGCTGTACATGAAAGGCCCGCTGGAGCACTTGATCAGCACGCTGCCGATCGTCAGCCGCGCACAAATTGCCTTCCGTCGCATCGCCGAGCTGTCCGAGCAGTTTTCCACGCCGGAGCCGCACCTGCTGCTGAGCGACCAGGGCCAGATCAAACAGGCGGTGCACGAACTGAAGCTGGACAATGTGCGCTTCGCCTTCCCTGCCGCCGAGGGCGCCGCGCCTTTCCAGCTGGGCCCGGTGAACCTGACGATCAAACAAGGCGACATCACTTTCATTGTCGGCGAGAACGGTTGCGGCAAGACCACGCTGATCAAGCTGCTGCTGGGCCTGTACACCCCGCAACAGGGCGAGATCTGCGTCAATGGCGAGGCGATCGATGCGCAGAACCGCGACGATTATCGCCAGCTGTTCACCACGATCTTCGCCGACTATTACCTGTTCGATGACGTGATCCAGGGCGACCAGCAGATCCCCGAAGACGCCAACAAATACCTGCAGCGCCTGGAGATCGCGCACAAGGTCAGCGTCAAGGACGGCAGCTTCACCACCACCGACCTGTCCACCGGGCAGCGCAAACGCCTGGCGCTGGTAAACGCCTGGCTCGAAGAACGTCCGGTGCTGGTGTTCGACGAATGGGCCGCCGACCAGGACCCGACCTTCCGCCGGATTTTCTACACCGAGCTGCTGCCGGACCTGAAACGACTGGGCAAGACCATCATCGTGATTTCTCACGACGATCGGTATTTCGACGTGGCGGATCAGTTGGTGCGGATGGAAAGCGGGCGGGTGGTCACTGAAACAGTCCCTGCCTGATCAGGACTTTATGGCCGTGCGCGGACTTGTGGGAGCGGCGGTGCGACGATTCGACTTGCCCGCGAAGGGGCCATCACATTCAACATCGTTGTTGACTGGTCCACCGCATTCGCGGGCAAGTCGAATCGTCGCACCGCCGCTCCCACAGGATCCGTGATAGGCCCGCCCCCATACACTTTATTTTCCCGATTTCTTTCCGGTTTTACCCCGACGCCCCGTCTTAATAATAATTCCTATTAACAATAACACTGCCCAACACTTTTTCAGGAGCTCAGGTAAGTAATGCGACCTCTCACCCGCCGCACACCTCTCGCGCTGGCCGTACAGCGCCCGACGCTGCATCGCAGCCTGTTCACCAGCGTACTGCTGACCGCCACCTTGCTGGGGAGCTCGATGGCCAATGCTGCACCTGTAAAAGTGAGTATCCCGGTGCAGCCGCTGTCCAGCGCCCTGACCGAGCTGGGCATGCAGACTAACCTGCAGATCCTCTACAGCCCGGATCAGGTCGCCGGCATCAAGTCCCGCGCAGTGTCCGGCTCTCTGGAACCCTCCCAGGCCCTGGCGGAACTGCTCATGGGCACCGGCATCTCGTTCCAGATCAACGGCAACACTGTGACCCTGACCTCCGGCGGCGGTTCGAGCCTGCAACTGGGCGCCACCACCATTTCCGGTCAGGCCCTGGGCCTGACCACTGAAGACACCGGCTCCTACACCACCGGCGCGACGACCACCGCGACCAAGCTGCCGCTGACCCTGCGCGAGACACCGCAATCGGTGACCGTGGTGACTCGCCAGCAGATGGATGATCGAGGTGCGCAGAGCGTCGGTGACGTGCTGCGCAACACCCCCGGTGTGACCACCCAGAAGTATGACAGCGACCGCACCGAGTTTTCCGCCCGGGGCTTTGCCATCACCAACTTTCAATACGATGGCGTTAACCAGCCCTACGACGGTGTCTACGGCGAGAACCCGAACAACAGCGACGACTCCGCTGGCCTCGATCGCGTCGAAGTGATCAAGGGTGCGACCGGCCTGATGACCGGTTCCGGCGACCCGTCCGCCACCGTCAATCTGGTGCGCAAGAAGCCGACCAAGGAGTTCAAGGCATCGGTCAGCGCCACCGCCGGCTCCTGGGATAACTACCGCACTGAAGGCGACATCTCCGGCTCGTTGAACGACTCCGGCACCGTGCGTGGGCGTTTCGTTGGCGCTCTGCAGGATAAAGACTCGTACATCGATCACTACAGTCAGAAGAAGGATCTGTACTACGGCGTGCTGGAAGCCGACCTGACTGACGACACTCTGCTGACTCTGGGTGTCGACAAGTCCAGCGCTACTCCGCGGGGCAGTTCGTGGACCGGTAACACGGCGTACTTCGCCGACGGAGGCCGTACTGATTTCTCCCGCAGTTTCAATCCGGGCGCGAACTGGAGCCGTCGGGACTTCGACAGCATCACTTACTTCGCCTCGCTGGAACAGGCGCTGGCCAATGACTGGAAATTCAAGGCCAGCTTCGACCAGAAAACCACTGACCATGACACCCAACTGGCCTCCGCGAGCGGTGGCGCACCTGACCGCGCCACTGGCGAGGGCATGTTCCTGTACTGGGGTCGCTGGGAAGGTCATCGGGTGCAAAACACCGCTGACGTTAACGTCTCCGGGCCGTTCTCCCTGGGCGGTCGAGAGCACGAGCTGGTGGCCGGTTTCATGGCCTCCCACTCGCGTCAGACCGGTGCCAACTACGACACCCCCTCGGACAGCGCCCTTCCAGGCAGCATTTATGACTGGAACGGCAGCCTGCCAAAACCGGACTTCCAGAAGAACGGTAAATACGAACGCACCCAGAGCCAGAACGGCCTGTACCTCGCCACGCGCCTGCGTCCGACCGATGAGTTGTCGTTCATCATCGGTAGCCGTTTCAGTACCTTCAAGTACAACGAGGACTACTCCTACATTCCCGGCACTCAGCCAGACACCCACGCCAGCTACAAGGAACATGGTGTTGTCACCCCTTACGCCGGTGTGGTCTACGACCTCAACGACACCTACTCGGTCTACGGCAGCTACACCAAAATCTACCAGCCGCAGATCAACAAGGACATCAACGGCTCGACCCTGGCACCGGTTGAAGGCGACAGCTACGAGACCGGGCTGAAAGCCGCTTACCTCGAAGGAAAACTCAACGCCAGCCTGGCCTTCTTCCGCATCGAGCAAGATAACTTCCCTCAGTCGATCGGCACCAACGAAAGCACCGGCGATGGCATTTTCAAAGCCACCGACGGCGCCACCACCAACGGGGTGGAACTGGAACTGGCGGGTGAACTGGCACCGGACTGGAACGTATCGGCCGGCTACACCTACGCCCGCACCCGCGACAAGGACCACCAACGCATCTACGGTTTCCCGCTGGCCACCAACAAGCCGGAACACCTGATCCGCACGTTCACCACCTACCGCCTGCCCGGTGCGTTTAACCAGGTCACTGTCGGCGGCGGCGTCAGCTGGCAGAGCGCGTTCTACGGCCAGAGCTACAGCCCGGACGTGGGCGGCGGCGTAGGCGGCGCCACCTCGCTCAAGCAAGGCGGCTACACCCTCGTCGACCTGATGACCCGCTACAACTACGACGATCACCTGAGCTTCACCGTCAACGCCAACAACGTCTTCGACAAGAAGTACCAGTCGGGCATCGGCAACTTCGGCACCACGTTCTACGGCGAACCGCGCAACCTGCAGCTGACCGCGAAGTATGATTTTTGAGCGTTGAGCTGAAATGAAAAATGCCCGCTTCGAAAGATGCGGGCATTTTTTTATGGTTAAAAGCAAGATCAAAAGATCGCAGCCTTCGGCAGCTCCTACGGGTGTACGCACCACCGTGTAGGAGCTGCCGAAGGCTGCGATCTTTTGACTTTAACAACTCATGATTCTGCAGCAGTTACTCAGGACACCCCAGCTGATCCAACGCCCGATTCACCGCCAACTCCCCCAACATGATCACCTGCGCAATACCCAACAGCGCATTACGCGAACTGCCTTCCAAATGATCAACCAAATCGGTAGCCATGACATTGGCCGACGCCAGCGACTCGCAGGCATACGCCAGTAGGGTTTCGTTATCGAGTTCGGGGTTGACGGTGAACAGGGTGCAGAGCTTGTGAGGGGCGGCCTTGATGTCGGCGATCGAGGGTGGGTGATCGGCTGAGTGATTTGAATGGCAATTTTCAGGGGCTGATGTCGGATCAGAGTCCGGCGGATTCGGCGTTACTTTGAACATAGATGAAACTCCAGGTTTGCATGATGGAGCCATCAGCCTCGCTACCAAACGAGGGTGGTGGCCATACGAAGGTTGGTAGACCGGTATACCTGGAACCCGGCGCGTCCGAGAACGCCCTGCGCATGGCCACCATAAAAACAGAAGATGAAGAACCTCTGCATAAGGTCGCGCTTTCCACCAGATATCCGGGCTACCAAACCCGATCGCTGTTTTCCAGCGACCACGCAACGATAGAGCCCGCACCCAAGGCGCACAAGCCGGCGGATTCTGGCTTACCTGTAGGCAATGGCGCAAGGCGTTGTAGCTTGCAGGAAGTAATCATGGGCGGGATTAAACACGCGCCATCAAACGACGTTTAACGTGCAAAAAAGACAAAGCTTTATCGGGATATGAAGCGATTCCAACTTCAAGACTTGCGAAATTTTGACGCCGCCATCGCGGGCAAGCCTTGCTCCCACAGAAGATCCAGTGTCGGGCACATGATCAAGGCTCGGCACAGCACCTGTGGGAGCAAGGCTTGCCCGCGATGACCAAAGTTGCCGCACCACAAATCCCTGCACTGAAAATCGCCATCTCGTTATGAGAGATCGCCTCGTTTCAACTCACAACCGCGCCCGCACCCACCCCGCCACTTCCTGGTGAATTCCCTCCACCTCGCTGAGCAACCCGCCCATGCGCATGAAGTCATGGGTCATGCCGGCCTGTTCCAGCAGCGTCACTTCATTCCCCGCTTCCCGCAACCGTTCGGCATACGCCAGCCCTTCGTCATGCAACGGGTCATACCCGGCGAGGTACACCAATGCCGGTGCCAGGCCCGACAGGTCTGGCGCCAGCAAGGGCGCGCAGCGCCAGTCTGCGAGGTCGGCGGGGGTGCGGCTGTAGTGGCTGTAGAACCAGTCCAGCGTCGGGGTTTCGAGGAGGTAGCCTTCGGCGAAATCCCGGTGGGAGGGGCGTTTGGTGGTGGCGTCGGTTACGGGGTAGACGAGTACCTGGGCCTTGGGTTTTAGCTGGAGTTCTGCGGGATCGTGGACGGCGATGATTGAGAGGACGGTGGCCAGGGTTGCGCCGACGCTGTCCCCGGCGAATGCTGTGCGGGTTGCGTCCAGGTCCAGGGTTGCGCCGTGTTGGGCGAGCCAGTTGGCTGCGTCGCAGGCGTCGTTTACGGGGGTTGGGAACTGGCATTCTGGGGCGAGGCGGTAATCGACTGTCAGGAGGGCGAAGCCGCCTTGGGCGGCGAGACGGCGGCAGAGGGCGTCGTGGGAATTGAGGCTGCCGACTACGTAGCCGCCGCCGTGGAAGTAGAGGATTACGGGTTGCAGGGTTTCGACCGGGTTGGCGTCGCGGTACAGGCGGGCTGGGAGGTGGTGGCCGTCTCTGGCGGGAATGGTGAGGTTTTCGCAGGCGATATGGGTCAGCGGGGTGTCGAGGAAGTTTGAGGAGGCTTCGAAGTCTATGCGGGCTTGTTGGGGGGTGAGGTCGTGCATGGGGCGGCTTTTGCCGGTGAGGCGGCCGAATTCGGCGAGTTCGAGGAAGGCTTCGAGTTCGGGTAGGACGGGCATGGAGGTGGATCCTTTGAATTTTTGGGGCCGGGAATTGGGCAGTCGAAATTGTGAAAAATGGCTACATTCCTGTAGGAGCGAGCTTGCTCGCGATGAAGGTCCAAGCACCGCGTTTTTTCAGGACGCGCGCGTTATCGTTGACGACCATCGCGAGCAAGCTTGCTCCTACAAAGGGCCGGGGTTTATTCAGAT
This sequence comes from Pseudomonas sp. LB3P31, assembly GCF_054897945.1. Taxonomy (NCBI): domain Bacteria; kingdom Pseudomonadati; phylum Pseudomonadota; class Gammaproteobacteria; order Pseudomonadales; family Pseudomonadaceae; genus Pseudomonas; species Pseudomonas sp. LB3P31. Next base: position 5,186,856 of record NZ_CM142710.1, on the reverse strand, counting down.
AGCGCGCGTTATCGTTGGAGTCCATCGCGGGCAAGCCCGGCTCCCACAGGGGGTCGGAGTTTGTCCAGATAGCGCGCGTTATCGTTGAAGTCCATCGCGGGCAAGCCCGGCTCCCACAGGGGATTGGGTTTACCCAGATGGCGCGCGTTATCGTTGGCGTCCATCGCGGGCAAGCCTTGCTCCCACACGACACAGCGAAACCTTGCTCCCACAGAGCAAGGCAGGAGCCTTATCAGTCAGGCGATGGTCATGGGTTGCTCCAGCAGGTTTTGCAATTCGTCCAGCAGGTCTTCGCCACGCAGCAGTTCGTAGTGGCTGCCGGGCAGCAGGCGGTCGATGGCTTTGGTGCCGACTTGTGCTTCGAACACTCGGCGTTCGTCTTCTCGATGGGCGACCCACCAGCGGTGTGCAGTGGCTTTGATCGGGGGCAGTTGTCGGTGGGCCAGCGCCAGGTGTTTGAGTCGCGAACCGGTGTTGAAGATTTGCGTGAGTTCTCCCGCGCCCAGTGCGGCTTGTTCGTTGGAACCGTGGAGTGCGGCTTCGATGACTGCTGCTGCGGCTTGAGGCTCGGGCAGATTCGAGGCGTGCGTAGCAATCAACGACTGTGCTTCTTCAGACGAATGACCAAGGACAAATTTGAGGAAATCCGCCAAATCCTCGCGCCAGTCCCCCGCTTCCGCAGTGCCGGCCACGTAGCTGTCGACCAGCCCGGCGAATGCGACGGTTTCGCCCTGCTGTTCCAGCTTGTGGGCCACCAGTTGGGTCAACGCCCCGCCCAGCGACCAGCCGAGCAAGTAGTACGGGCCCTGGGCCTGTTGCTCACGAATTCGCTGCGCATACGCCTGGGCCATGGCCAGCAAAGAGTGGTCCTGCCACTGCGGGTCGAGCAGCATGCGGCATTGCAGGCCGTAGACCGTGCGCCGGCCTTCCAGGCGCCGTGCCAGTGGTTCGTAGTCGAACACCGTGCCGAAACCGGCGTGCAGGCAGAACAGCGCTGGCAGGGTCGGCAGCCGTGAGTTCAATGCCAGCATCGGGTCCGGCGCGGCTGCGACGGGCTCAGCAGCCTGGTAACCACTGAGTTCGGCAATGCAGGGTTTCTGCATCAGGTCGCGCAATTTCAATTCGAAGCCGAGCTCGGGCTGGCTGCGTACCCGCGAGATGACTTTGAGCACCTGCAATGAATCGCCGCCCAGTTCGAAGAAGTTGTCGTCGATGCCTACCTGCGGCACGCCGAGCACTTCTTGCCAGATCGACGCCAGCGCGCTTTCCAGGGAGTTGCGCGGAGCACGATAACCGCCCTGGGCCCACTCGGGCACCGGTAATGCGCGACGATCGAGCTTGCCGTTGGCCGACAGCGGGAAACGCTCCAGTACCAGTATGCGTGCCGGCACCATGTAGTCCGGCAATAGCGCCTGCAACTCGGATTTCAGGCGTCGATCCAGGCCGACGGTGCCGGGCGCCACGACGTAGCCCACCAGTTGCTTGCCAGTCGGCGTGTCGTGCACCACCACGGCGGCATCCTGCACCCCGGCGCAGTCACGCAGGCGGGCTTCAATTTCGCCCAGCTCGATGCGGAATCCGCGGATCTTCACTTGCTGGTCCAGCCGCCCCAGATAGTCGATCAACCCGCACTCGCGCTGGCGCACCAGGTCACCGGTGCGGTACATACGCCCGCCCGCCGTGAACGGATCGGGGACGAAGCGTTCGGCACTCATGCCCGGGCGCCGGTGATAACCGCGGGCCAGGCATTCACCGCCCAGATACAGCTCGCCGCTGACGCCCACTGGTAATGGGTTGAGGTCGGCGTCGAGGATGTACAGGCCACGGCCGGCGACGCCACGGCCGATCGGCGCATAGGCTGCATCACAGGTTTCGCCGGCCTCGGCGCGCCACAGCAGCGGCGTGACCACGGTTTCGGTAGGGCCGTAACCGTTGACCAGGCGCTGCGGACGCAAAGCGCGCTTGACCTGTTCGAAACTGGCTTCGGGCACTGCGTCACCACCGAAGCAATACACCTCGACTGCGGGTGGATTGCCCAGGCGTTCGGCGACTTCGGCTATTTGTTGCAGGTACGCCGGCGGGAAGCAGGCGACGGTGACATCGTGACGATGCAGCACTTGCAGGGTTTGCTCCGGCGTCCACAGACTGTCATCGCGAATCACCAGGCTGCCGCCGGCCAGCAACACGCTGAGCCAGCGCTCCTGGGCGCCGTCGAAGGCGAAGGACATAAAGTGCAATTCGCGGCTGCGCGGTGCCAGTTCATAGAGGTCGATGATGCCTCGGCAATGCTGGGCGATCGGCCCGCGAGCCACCGCCACGCCTTTGGGTTGGCCGGTGGAACCGGAGGTGTAGATCAGATAGGCCAGGTGCTGCGCATACGAATTCACAACCGGGCAGTCAAAGTTGCCGGCAATGTTCAACCGATCGAGCAACAGCCGGGGCGGGCTGTCCGCCAAAGGCAGGCGTTCGCCCAGATCACTGTTGCACAGCAGCAGGCTGGCCGCCGAGTCCGCGAGCATGTAGGTCAGCCGCTCGACCGGATAAGCCAGGTCCAGCGGCAGGTACGCTGCCCCGGCTTTCAGCACCGCAAGAAACGCAACGATGGTGGTTTCGGAGCGTGGCAACCCCACCGCCACCAGGTGTTCCGGGCCGATTCCGCGAGCGATCAATTGCTGCGCCAGGGCATTGGCCTGGGCCTCGAGCTGGGCATAACTGACTTCGCGATCCTCACAGAACAGGGCGATTTTTTGCGGCTGAGCCTGCACATGACGGTTGAAGGCGTGCAGCAAATCGGCATCGTTGTCCGTCGGCGTTGGCAGTCTGACCAGCGCTTCAGGCAGGCCGATGTTGCCGAGCAGACAACCGACATCCTGCGGCAACGCCCGCAACAAACCTTCCAGCTGCGCACGAATGCGCTGCACTTCCACTTCACTGAAGCGCTCGCGCAGGAACAGGTATTCGACTTCCAGGCCTTCCTCGTTGGCACTGACCATCAAGTCCATCGGGAAGTTGGTGACCCCGCCGCTGCCAACTTCGGCAAAGCGCAGTTCGCCTTCCTCGCCCCCTTTCAAGGCGCGGTCCACCGGGTGGTTTTCAAACACGATGATGCTGTCGAACAGCCCTTGGCCGCCCTGCCCGGCCCAGCGTTGAATATCCGAAAGCGGCGTGTGTTCGTAGTCGCGTACGAGCAGGTTGTAGTCCTGCAAGTCGCGCAACCACTCGCCCAGCGGCTGTTGCGGGTCCAGGGTCTGGATCACCGGCAAGGTGTTGATAAACAGGCCGAGCATGTCCTGGGCGCCGGCAAGAGCGGTTGGACGCCCCGCAACCGTCGCACCGAAAGCGACGCTGCGTTGGCCGCTGTGGCGTTGCAGCAGCAGCAACCAGGCGCCTTGCACCAGGGTGTTCAAAGTCACGCGCTGGCGCTTGGCGAAGGCGTGCAGTTTGCCCGTCGCCTCGGCGTCAAGATTGCTGTACATCACGCCATGCCCGGAGCCTGCCGCACCAGAGGCCTTGGCCAGAATGGTCGGTGCTTCAAGCAACGCCAGGCGCTCGCGCCAGAAGCCTTCGGCCTGTGCCGCGTCCTGTTGTTGCAGCCAGGCGATGTAGTCGGCGTAGCGACCGGTCAGGGTCGGCAGGCTGTCGTGGTGATACAGGCGCAACATGTCGCCGAGCAACCGCGAGGCGCTCCAGCCGTCGAGCAGCAGGTGGTGGTAGATCCAGATCATCTGGTAACGATCGTCACCCAGGCGCACCAGGATAAATCGCATCAATGGCGGGCAGCTCAGGTCGAAACCCTTGGCCTGTTCGGCCGCCGCCAGCTCGCCCAGTGCCTGCTCGGTGTCGCTGCGTTCGCGCCAGTCGAGTTCTTCGATCGGCAGCTCGACCTCGGCGAACACCGCTTGCAGCGGATCTGCCAGGCCATCGCGCCAGCGGAACGCCGCGCGCAGCACTTCATGGCGCTCGACCAGGGTCTGCCAGGCCGCACGGAAGCGCGGCACCTGCATGCCGTGGACCGCCACGCTCAACTGGTTGACGTAGGGGTTGAGCTCCGGCGAGTCGAGGCAATGGAACAGCATGCCCTGCTGCATCGGCGACAATGGATACAGGTCCTGCAGCCCTTCACGAGCCGCGGGGTCGATGTGCGGCACCAGGGCAAACGCCTCGACCTTTGATACTTCGATTAGCCCGGTGTCGCGACTGGTCGCCACAGCGGCAAGGGCGCGAATGGTCTGCTGCTCGAACAGTTGCTTGGGGCTGAATACCAGCCCGCGCTGACCGGCACGACTGACTGCTTGCAGCGAGATGATCGAGTCACCGCCCAGCTCAAAGAAGTTCTCGGTGACGCCCAGGGAATCCAGGCCGAGCAGTTCCTGCCAGATGTCCAGCAGCAAGGCTTCGGCAGGCGACGCAGCGGCCACCTGATCCTGATGTTGGCGCGACGCCTGCGGCGCCGGCAGGCCCTGGCGGTCGAGCTTGCCATTGGGGGTCAGCGGCAGCGCGGCCAGGCACATCAGGTGCGCCGGCAGCATGTGCGCCGGCAGGCGGATGCGCAGATGAGTCGTCAGCGCTTGATGCAGATTCTGCTCATCGGCCAGCGGATCTCGGGGCACCACGTAGCCGACCAACTGCCGGCTGACCGGGCCTTCGCGATCGATCACCAGCGCTTCACGCACCGCCGGGTGTTCCATCAGGCAGGCTTCGATTTCGCCGAGCTCGATGCGGAACCCGCGAATCTTCACTTGCTGGTCGATACGGCCGAGGTATTCAACCACGCCATCGGCACGGAAGCGCGCGAGGTCGCCACTGCGGTACAGGCGGCCACCCGCCACGAACGGATCCGGCACGAAACGCTCGGCGGTCAGGTCCGGACGTTGATGGTAACCCCGGGCCACGCCCTCGCCGCCCAGGTACAACTCGCCCGCCACGCCGACCGGCAATGGCTGCAGGCCGCCGTCGAGGATGTAGGCGCTGCGGTTGCCGACCGGCCGACCAATCGGCATGAACGCCGAGTCGAATTCGGTCTCCGGGTAGGCCAGCCAGATCAGCGGCGTGATCACGGTTTCGGTCGGGCCGTAGCCGTTGATCAGGCGCTTGGGTTGCAGTACTTGCTGCACCTCATCGAACGCGTGCTTGGCCATGCCTTCACCGCACGGGGTGTAGGAACGGATCGGCAAATCACGCCCGGCTTCACCCATGAAGTCGGCGATCTGCGCCAGATAGCTCGGGGTGAAACAGGCGATGGTGATGCCGTGTTTTTCGATCTCGGCGCAGGTGCGCTCCACGCTCCACAGCTCGTCGTCTCGGGGCATGACCGCCGAACCGAACACCAGGGGTGTGAGCCAGCGCTCGTGGGCGCCGTCGAAGCTGATTGAGGCAAATTGCAGCTCGCGATCTTCCGGGGTCATGCCGTACAACTCGCCGATCGCCAGGCAGTGCATGGCCAGCGGACCGTGGGCCACGCTGACGCCCTTGGGGCGTCCGGTGGAACCCGAGGTGTAGATCAGGTAAGCGAGGTTTTCCCCACACGTGAGGTTAATCGGGTTGGTGTCGGCCTGCAGTTCCAGCGGTTCGCGGTCGATTTCCAGCACCGACAAACCTTCGGGCAACGGCAGCTTCTCGCGTAGCCACGACTGGCTGATCAGCAGCGCGATGCCGCTGTCTTGCATCAGATAGCGCAGGCGTTCGGCCGGGTATGCCGGGTCCAGCGGTACGTAGGCGCCGCCGGCCTTGAGAATCGCCAGCAGGCCGATGATCATTTCCGGCGATCGCTGCATGGCCAGGCCGACCCGCACTTCCGGGCCCATGCCAAGTGCACGAAGGCGATGGGCCAATTGGTTGGCGCGGCGGTTGAGCTGGTCAAAGCTCAGTTGCACTTCGTTGAAAATCAGTGCCGTGGCATGCGGGCGCTTAATCGCCTGGGCCTCGATCAGTTGATGCACACACAGCGGATTTTCCGCTGCGGTAAACGCCGGGTTCCACTCCAGCAACTGTTGCGCGCGTTCCGGCGCAGTCAGCAGGTCCAGCTCACTCAGGGCGGCCTGCGGCGCAGCGACCATCGCCGCCAGCAATGCGCCCAGGTGTTCGCTCATGCGCGCAATCGCGTCGCTACTGAAGTGACTGCACTGGTAGCTCCAGTGGATGCTCAGCTGGCTTTCGGCGGTGGCGGCCAGGGTCAGCGGGAAGTTGGTGCGCTCATGGTTCTGCGGCAATTGGAAACTCAGGCCGGCCGGCGCGCCCTGCTGCAATGCCGCAGCCACCGGAAAGTTTTCGAACACCAGCAAACTGTCGAACAACGGCTCGCCGGCGCGCCCAGCCCAGCGCTGAATATCGCCCAGGGCGGTGAATTCGTGTTCGCGCAGTTCCAGGTTCTGCGCCTGCAAGCGGCTCAGCCACTGGCCGACGCTTTCCACGGAATCCGGGCTGCTGACCACCGGCAAGGTGTTGATGAACAGGCCGAGCTGGCTTTCAGCACCCGGCAGGTCGACCGGGCGACCGGCCACGGTGGCGCCGAATGCGACGCTGCGTTGACCGCTGTAGCGTTGCAACAGCAGGGCCCAGGCGCCTTGCACCAGGGTGTTGAGCGTGACCTTTTGCTGCCGGGCAAACTCGCTGAAGCGTTGGCTGCTGGCGAGATCGAAGGCCTGATGATGGTCGGCGAACTGGGCCGTCGAGAGGTTTTTACTCCCCCCGTGGGCGAAGCTTTGCGCCAGCAGCGTCGGGTTGTCGAGGCCAGCCAGTTGCTCACGCCAGAACAGCTCGTCAGCCTGGGCATCCTGGCGTTGCAGCCAGCCGATGTAGTCGGCGAAGCGTCCACTTGGGGCCTGCACTTCCTGTCCGGCATAGCGCTGCAGCACTTCGCTCAGCAGCAGCGAATTACTCCAGCCGTCGAGCAGCAGGTGGTGGTGGGTGTAGATCAGTTGCTGACGTACATCGTCGAGGCGTACCAGGGTCAGTCGCATCAACGGCGCGCGCACCGGATCGAGCTGCAGGCGTTCGTTGTCGATCAACTGCGCCAGCGCTGCGGCCTGATCGCTGCGCCCGCGCCAGTCGAGGCAGGTCAGCGGCAATTGCAGGTGACGATGCACCAGTTGCACCGGCGCTTCGAAGCCATCCGGGAAGTGGAAGCTGCTGCGCAGGATCGGGTGAGTGTCGAGCACCGCTTGCCAGGCTCGGCCGAGGCGTTCGGCGTCGAGCCCGCTGGCTTCGACGCTGAGCTGGTTTACATAGGCGCCGCAGTCCGATTCATACAGGCTGTGAAACAGCAGGCCGGCCTGCATGGGCGCCAGCGGATACAGGTCTTCAATCTGCGCCGGTGGCACTGGCAGTGCGTCGAGTTGCGCCTGGCTGAGGCGGGCCAACGGGAAGTCCGCCGGGGTCACGCCGCCTGCACCATCGCTCAGGCAGTGGTCGATCAGGCTCAGCAACTCTTCACGGAAATTCGCTGCGAGGGTTTCGATTTCGTGCAGCTCGAAGCATTCGCGGCTGAAGGTCCAGTCGAGTTTCAATTCACCGCCATAAACCTGGCCGTCCACCGACAGCCAGTTCGGCAATGGCGCATCCGCCGCTTGTGCAGCGCCGCTGGATTCGACAGCCGGGGTGAACAGTGCGTCCTCGGCGAAACTCTGGTCGAACTGGCCCAGGTAGTTGAAGGTGACGCGGGCCTGCGGCAACGCGGCGAGCGCTGCTTGCGTGGCGGCATCGCCCATATGGCGCAACAGGCCGTAGCCCAAGCCTTTGCATGGGATCTCGCGCAGCTGCTGCTTGATTGCCTTGATCGAACCCGGCAGGTCGGCGGTCGGGGTCAGGCACACTGGGAACAGGCTGGAGAACCAGCCGACGGTGCGGGTCAGGTCGATGTCCTCGAACAGCTCTTCGCGGCCATGGCCTTCGAGCTGGATCAGCGCCGAGGGGTGAGCGGTCCAGCGGCTTAGGGTGCGGGCCAGTGCGGTCAGCAGCAGGTCGTTGACCTGGGTGCGGTAGATTGCCGGCGCCTGTTGCAGCAGCTGGCGGGTGTGCTCGCGGTCCAGGCCGATGCTGACGCCCTGGCGCAGATGGCCGGCCTGGCTGGCCTGGGGGTTGGCGGCGGGCAGCGCAGTATTGCCCTGGCTTAGTTGCGCCTGCCACCAGCTGAGTTCGCGGGAGGCGGTTTCGCTGCGGGCGTAAGTTTTGAGCCGGTCAGCCCAGGTTTGGAAGGAACTGGTCTTGGGGGGCAGTTCCTGACCTTGGTAAGCCGCCTGCAAGTCCTCCAACAAAACCCGCCAGGAGACGCCGTCCACTGCCAGGTGATGGACCACCAGCAGCAGGCGCTGGGAGCCATCGGCCTGGGCAATTAAAGCGACTCGCAGCAGTGGGCCGTCTTGCAGGTTGAGGCTGCGTTGGGCTTCTTCGCATACCGATTCGAGGGAGGCTGAGCTGGATACGCTTGCGGTCCAGAGCATGTCGATGACGTCGGCGCTGTCGGTGCCGACGTAGCGGGCTGACCACTTTAGGTTGTCTGGGCTGACGCTATCGCGAGCAGGCTCACTCCTACAGGGGGGCGGTGTTGTGGCGACTTGGCTGAAGCGCAGGCGCAGGGCATCGTGTTGCTTGAGCAGGCGTTGCAATGCGGCGTGCAGGCGTGGCAGTTCGAGGGTTTCGCGCGGTGTCAGCAGCACGGCCTGGTTCCAGTGTGCTCGTTGCGGGATCGGCTCTTCGAAGAACCAGCGCTGGATGGGTGTGAGTGTTTGCATTCCTTCCACCGGCCCTTGGGGCGCCAGCGGTGCAGCCTGGGTTTTCACTACTGTGGCCAGGGCCTGCAAGGTTTGCTGCTGGAACAGGTCGCGCGGTTGCAGGCCCTGGCCGGCACGCCGGGCGCGGCTGACCACCTGGATCGAAATGATCGAGTCGCCGCCCAGTTCGAAGAAATTGTCCTGGCGCCCGACCTGCTCCACGCCCAACACGTCCTGCCAGATCTGCGCCAGCATCTGTTCATGTGCACCGCGTGGTGCTTCGAACGCGCGCAGGCTTACTTGTGCACTCGGTGCAGGCAGGCGGTTGCGCTCCAGCTTGCCGTTGGGGCTCAGGGGCATCTGCTCGATCAGCACGGTCTGCGCCGGCACCATGTAATCCGGCAGGCTGGCGAGCAGATGGACCTTCAACGTCTCGCGCCAGGTGCCTTGTTGCGCGGCATCGGCATCGATCAGGGCGCGGTTCTGCGGCACGATGTAGGCGACCAGTTGTTTGCCGCCAGCACCATCGAGGGCCAGCACCACGGCTTCCTGCACATCCACATGCTCGTGCAGGCGCGCTTCGATTTCACCCAGCTCGATGCGCAGGCCGCGAATCTTCACCTGATGGTCGATGCGCCCGCAGTAATCGATGGCGCCGTCAGTGCGATAACGCGCCAGGTCGCCGGTACGATACAGGCGCTCGCCACTGCCGAACGGGTCGACCACAAAACGCTCGGCGGTCAACGCGCCACGGCGGTGATAACCCCGCGCCAGGCCGACACCGCCCAGGTACAACTCGCCCACCGCGCCCAGGGGCAAGGGTTGCAGTTCGCTGTCGAGGATGCAGGCGCGCAGGTTGGCGATCGGGTGGCCAATGGGCACGCTGTCGCGGCCTTCCTCCACGCAGGTCCAGTGAGTCACGTCGATGGCTGCTTCGGTCGGGCCGTAGAGGTTATACAGTCTGGCCTGGGGCAGGCTGCGCAGGGTCTGGCGTTGCAATTCTACGGGCAGGGCTTCGCCGCTGCAGATGATCCGCTGCAGCGAAGTGCAGGCCAGCGCCTCGTCGGCGGCGATAAAAGCCGAAAGCATCGAGGGTACGAAGTGCAGCGTGGTGATCTGTTGCTCGACGATCAACCCGGCGAGGCGCTGCGGATCGCGATGTTCACCCGGCGCGGCGATCACCAGGGTGGCGCCCTGCATCAGCGGCCAGAAGAATTCCCATACCGATACGTCGAAACTGAAGGGCGTTTTTTGCAGCACCCGGTCGCTCGTCTGCAGCGCGTAGGCCTGTTGCATCCACTCCAGGCGGTTATGCAGCGCCACATGGCGGTTACCCGCGCCTTTGGGTTTGCCGGTGGAGCCTGAGGTATAGATGACGTAGGCGAGGTTCTCAGCGACCGCCAGGTTGGGCAGATCAGTACCCGACAAATCTGCCAGCCAGTCGATATCGGCTTGCAGGCACAAAGTGCGCACGTTGTCCGGCGTCGGCAGTTGCGCCAGCAGGTGTTCCTGGGTCAACAACAGCGAAATGCAGCTGTCTTCGATCATGTAGCTCAGGCGATCAACCGGGTATTCCGGGTCCAGCGGCACGTACGCGCCGCCAGCCTTGAGGATCGCCAGCAGGCCGACGACCATTTCAAACGAACGCTCGCAGGCAATCCCCACCAGCACTTCCGGGCCTACACCCAGGCTGCGCAGGTGATGAGCCAGGCGGTTGGCGCGCAGGTTCAATTCATCGTAACTCAGGGAATGGCCCTGGAACACCAGCGCGATGGCGTCAGGGTTGTCCACCACGCGTTCTTCGAAGTGACGCTGCACGCAGACTTCACCCGGGTAGCTTTGAGCGGTGTGGTTGAGCTCTTCAAGCATGCGTCGGCGTTCGTCGGCATCCAGCATAGGCAACTCGGCAACCGGGCATTGCGGATTCGCCAGCACCCCGGCCAACAGGTTGCGCCAATGACGGGCCAGGTGTTCGATGCGCTCGGCATCAAACAGGTCGGTGGCGTAGGTCAGGCTGGCGAACAGTTGGTCGCCCTGCTCCTGGGTATCCAGTTGCAGATCGAACTGGGTGGTGTGCGCAGTGGCATGCAGTGCTTCGACACGCAACCCCGCGAGCAAACCTCCGACCGCCGCTGGTCTGGCCTGCTGGTGGTTGAACATCACCTGGAACAACGGGCTGTGGCTCAGACTGCGCTCGCCTTGCAGCGTCTGCACCAGACGCTCGAAAGGCAGATCCTGATAATCCTGGGCATCCAGTGCCGCACTGCGGGTCTGATCAAGCAGGTCGGTAAACGGCAGGCGTCCATCAAGCTGCGCACGCATCACCTGGGCGTTGACGAAGAAGCCGATCAGGCCACGGGTTTCCGTGCGATTGCGGTTGGCAATCGGCACACCGACCCGCAGGTCGCCCTGGCCGCTGTAGCGGTAGAGCAGCGCCTGGAAACTCGCCAGCAGCAGCATGAACGGCGTGACGCCGCGCTGTTTGGCCAGGGACAGCAAGCCACTGGCCAGGGCCGCATCGAGGGCGAAATCCAGACGGGCACCGCGTTGGCTCGGTTGTGCCGGGCGCGGGCGATCCGTGGGCAATTCGAGCAGCGGTTGCTCACTGCCAAGAGTCCCCCGCCACCAGTTGAGTTGACGCTCCAGCTCACCCGCTTCCATCCAGCGGCGTTGCCACAGCGCGTAATCTGAATACTGGATCGGCAGTGCTTCCAGCGCTGCTTGCCGGCCTTGGCAATACGCGGCGTACAGCCGGGAAAACTCTTCCACCAGTACGCCCATCGACCAACCGTCGGTGACGATGTGATGCAGGGTCAGCAGCAGCACATGGTCTTCGGCATCGAGCTGCAACAGGCTGACCCGTAGCAGCGGGCCGTGTTGCAGATCGAATGGCCGGGCGATTTCCTGCTCGACGTTGTGCATCGCGAGATCGAGGCGCGTCGCTTGCGGTTCACCGCGCAGGTCGAGGTACTCAATCGGCAGTGAAGTGCACTGCGCCAGCGTCTGCACCACCTGCCCGTCGTCCTCGACAAAACGACTGCGCAAACTCTGATGCCGCTCCAGCAACACATCAAAACTGTGCTGCAGTGCCGCGACATTCAGCGCCCCATGCAAGCGCAGGGCGGCCGGAATGTTATAGGCCGAACTCTGCGGGTCGAGCTGCCAGAGGAACCACTGGCGCTGCTGTGCATAAGACAGTTCGAAACTCGCCTGTGGTTCAAGCGCTGGCGGAATCGGCAGCTGGCCAAAGCTCACGCCCTGCTCCTGCATGCGGCTCAGGAACTCGCGGCGCTTGTCGGCAGGCAGGCCGGCGAAGCGGCTGGCGATACGCTGGGCAGTGGTGTGTTCCATCAGTTGATCTCCATCTCGTCGAGAAGCGACTCAAGCGCATCCAGACGTGCATCGTTGTCAGCCGGGGCGTGTTGCCCGGCCATGGCGGCATAAGCCTGAAGGTCGGCGGATTCGAACAGCGCGCGCAGCGGCAACTCGATGCCCAGTTCCAGTTCCACCCGGGCGCTGGCCTGGGCGGCGAGCAGCGAGTGCCCGCCCAATTCGAAGAAGTTGTCGCGCCGGCCGATCTGCACCACGCCCAGGACGTCGGCCCAGATGGCCGCCAGTTGCCGTTCGCGATCACCCTCGGGGGCTTCGAACGGTTGTTGCCAGTCCTGCGCCTCCGGCAGCGGCAAGGCCTGGCGATCGAGCTTGCCGTTGCTGGTCAGCGGCAAGGCGTCCAGCAGCACCCAGTGGCTTGGCACCATGTAATCCGGCAGACCGACCTTGAGCGCGGCGCGCAAATGGTCACGCCAGGCAAGTGGATCGACTGGGGCCTGCACCGGCACCACGTAGGCGCAGAGCTGCGGCCCTGCATCGCCGGCATGCACGCTCAACACCGCTTGGCGCACGCCCGGTTGGGCCAGCAATGCCGCTTCGATTTCGCCCAGCTCGATGCGGAACCCACGGATCTTCACTTGCTGGTCGATGCGCCCCAGGTAATCGATGCTGCCATCGGCACGTTGGCGAGCCAGGTCGCCGCTGCGATACAGGCGTTGCGATGGCTGGAACGGACTTGGCACGAAGCGTTCGGCGGTCAGGCCGCAACGGCCGTGATATCCCCGCGCCAGACCGGCACCGGCGATGTACAACTCGCCCGCCACGCCCACCGGCACCGGTTGCAGCTGGCTGTCGAGCAGGTACCAGCGCAGATCGCGGATCGGCAACCCGATCGGGCTCTGCGCCCTGGCGTCAAGGTCGGCGCGGCGGATGGCGCGGTAAGTCACGTGCACCGTGGTTTCGGTGATGCCGTACATGTTGACGAGGGTCGGCTGCTGGTCACCGAAACGCTCGAACCAGGGGCGCAGGCTCGCCACTTCAAGAGCTTCGCCACCGAAAATCACCTGGCGCAGCGCCATGCTTCTGGGGCTGGCGCAGGCAACCGGCAACAACTGGCGAAACGCGCTTGGGGTCTGGTTCAACACCGTCACGCCTGCGTCGCAGAGCAGGCGGTGAAACTCCTGCGGCTCGCGGCTGATGTAGTACGGCACGATGACCAGGCGTCCGCCGGTGCACAGTGAGCCAAACAGCTCCCACACCGAGAAGTCGAAGGCGTAGGAATGGAACAGGGTCCAGACATCGTCTGCGCCGAAATTGAACTCGGTGGCCGTGGCCGCCAGCAGGCGCCCGACGTTGCCATGGCTGAGCAGCGCGCCTTTTGGCCGGCCGGTGGAACCGGAGGTGTAGATGACGTAGGCGAGGTTCTCTGCGGTCGCGAGCGCCGGCAGGTTTTCGCCACTGTAGTGGTTGAGCTGTAGCGATTCGAGGTTCAGCACCTGCACGTTTTCACGTGACGGCAGGCCATCGATCAGATGTTGTTGAGTCAACAGCAACTGGATGCCGCTGTCCTCGATCATGTAGCTCAGGCGCTCGGCCGGGTATTGCGGATCGAGCGGCACGTAAGCGCCACCGGCCTTGAGAATCGCCAGCAAACCGATCACCAGTGGTATGGCCCGCTCGGTGGCGATGCCCACCCGCACCTCGGGCCCGACGCCCTGCTCGCGCAGTTTGCGCGCCAGTCTGTTGGCCTGGGCGTTGAGCGCGGCATAGGTTAGTTGCTCGCTTTCGTGGACCAGGGCGATGGCGTCCGGCCGTTGAGCGGCTTGAGCTTCGAACAGCTGGTGCAAGGTCGGTGATGTCGCTTGTTCGTGGAACCCTGGATTCCAGTGCTGGACCAGGGCATCGCGCTGCGACTGGTCAATCAGCGGCAGGTCGGCGACCCGTTGCTGCGGGTCTTCGACCACTGAGCGCAACAGGTTCAGCCATTGCTCGGCGAGTCGCTGCATCGATACCTTGTCGTATAGATCGGTAGCATAGGTCAGGCTGGCATCCAGCGCTTCGCCTTGCTCTTGAGTGTCGAGCACCAGATCGAACTGGGTGGTGTGTTGCTGCCAGTTCAGACGTTCGATTTTCAAGTCTGCGACCGTACGCTCGACGCTGACGCCCAACTGCTGCTGATGGTTGTAGAGCACCTGGAACAGCGGGCTGTGATTGAGGCTGCGGTCCGGTTGCAAGGCGTCGACCAGTTGTTCGAAGGGCAAATCCTGATTGGCCTGGGCGCCCAGGGCGGTGTGCTTGACCTGCTGTAGCAATGCACTGAACGGCTGCTGCCCGTCGATCTCGGCGCGCAGTACTTGAGTGTTGATGAAAAAGCCGATCAGGCCTTCGGTTTCGATGCGCGAACGACCGGCGCTCGGCACGCCGACGCTGATGCTCGACTGTCCGCTCTGGCGGTGCAGCAGGGTCTGGAAACTCGCCAGCAACAGCATGAACAAGGTCACTTGCTGTTCCTGGGCGCGTTGCCGCAAACCGGCGAGCAAGTCGCGATCCACGTTGAGCATCAGGCTCGCGCCGCGCTCGGTGCGACGGGCAGGACGAGTCAGTTCGCTGGGCAACTCGAGCGGCGCGTGGCTGCCGGCCAGTTGCTCACTCCACCAGGCGAGCTGGCGTGCGCCCTCCCCGGCCTCCAGCCAGTTGCGCTGCCATTGGGCGTAGTCGCTGTAGTTCACCGGGAGACTGCACAGGTTGGCCGTAAGCCCTTCGACGGCGGCGTGATACAGCGCGCTGAACTCATCGACCATGACCTGCATCGACCAGCCATCGGCAGCGATGTGGTGCACGGTCAGCACCAGTACGTGTTCCTCGCTGCTCACTTGCAGTAGCAGCACGCGCCACAGCGGCCCGTTACGCAGGTCGAATGGCCGGGCGATTTCTTCAGCGACGGCGCGGTTGATCGACGACTCATCGATGGGCCATTGGCTGAGTTGCAACGGCAGATCGACGTGGACCACCGGACGGGCCTGCTGAGCGTTCTGTTCGAAAGTCGTGCGCAGGGTCTCGTGGCGAACCTGCAACTGCGCGAAGGCTTTGCGCAGTGCTTCATGGTTGAGCGAGCCTTTAAGCCGCAGCGCCGCCGGAATATTGTAGGCCGCGCTGTGCGGGTCCAGTTGCCAGAGAATCCACTGGCGTTGCTGGGCGTAGGACAGGATGCGCGGCTGATCGTCCGGCGCGCGTTGCAATTGTGGTTGGCTGCTCGCGTCGGCTTGCGCGACACGCTCAGAGAATTGCGCCAGGTTCGCGGCAGAAAACAGGCTGCTCACCGACAGCTCAAGGTGCAATTGCTGACGCACGCGAGAGATCACTTGCAGCACCAGCAACGAATGGCCGCCCAACTCGAAGAAATTGTCTTCGCGACCGACCTGCTCGACCTGTAATACCGCCTGCCAGATCTGCGCCAGTTGGGTTTCCAGCCCTGGCGCGGGAGCGATGAAAGCACGTTGTACGTCACCTGCTTCAACGCGCGGCAAGGCTTTGCGGTCAAGCTTGCCGTTGTTGTTGAGGGGCAGTTCGGGCAGCAGAACCAGGTGATTGGGTACCATGTATTCGGGCAATGCCTGGCGCAAAACTGCCTTGAGCGCTTCGAGGTACTCTGCTGGAGAACTGACCACGCTGCTGGCCACGATGTAAGCCACCAGTTGCGTGCCGTCCTGCGCAACGACCGCTGCTCCGCGCACATCTGGGCGGGCTTGCAGGCAAGTTTCGATCTCGCCCATCTCAATACGAAAACCACGAATTTTCACTTGATGATCGATGCGCCCGACGTACTCCAGGTTGCCGTCGGCGTTATAACGCGCCAGGTCGCCGCTGCGATACAGGCGTGCCCCCGGTTGATCGGCAAACGGGTCCGGGAGGAATCGCTCGGCGGTCAGTGCCGGGCGGTCGAAATAGCTTTGCGCCAGGCAGGCAGGAGCACCGATGCACAGTTCGCCGACGCCACCATTGGGCAGTAGTTGGCCGGCAGCATCCAACACATGCAACGTTCGACCGGCGATTGCCCGGCCAATCGGTACGCCATACGCGTCGCTGGCATCTTCCACACGGCATTCGTGAATGCTGGAAACCACGGCCGCTTCGGTCGGGCCGTAGGTGTTGAGCAGGCGCACGTGAGCCAGGCCGGCTTGATGCCACAGGCGCAGGCCTTCTACCGACATGGCTTCACCGCCGACGTGGACCTGGCGCAAAGCGCCGAGATTACTCACCACGCCGCTGGCGCATTCGCGGGCCAGCAAGTGCCAATAGGCCGCTGGCAAGTCGGCCACGGTCACGCCAAGCTCGACGATTTCTGTGGCGAGCCGGCCGGCGTCCCACAGGTCGTCGCCACGCATGATCAACGCCGCGCCGACGCACAGTGCCGGGAAGCATTGTTCAACGAAGCCATCGAAACTGAAGGTGGCGAATTGCAGCACGCGGTCGGAGGCCGACAGTACTGAGTAGTCGGCGGCGGTCTGGCAGAACTCGCGTAGGGCGGCGTGAGTGATGGCTACGCCTTTGGGTTGGCCGGTGGAGCCGGAGGTGTAGATGATGTAGGCCAGGTCTTCGGCAGCGGGGAGGACGCCATCGCGAGCAAGCTTTGCTCCCACAGGGGCAGGGGGCGGCGTGTTGCCTGCTTCCAAGGTCAGGCGTGGGATTTGTTTGATGTGTTGCAGTAGGTCGGGTTCGCACAGCAACAGGTCGAGGCGGCTGTCTTCGATCATGTAGGCCAGGCGTTCGGCTGGATATTGCGGGTCCAGGGGGACGTAGGCCGCGCCAGTTTTCAGCACGGCGAGCAGGCTGACGATCAGTTGTGGCCCGCGGTGCAGCGCCAGGCCAACGCGGGTGCCGGGGCCAGCACCGTTGGCTCGCAGGCGCTGGGCCAAGCGGTCGGCCTGGATATTTAACTGGCCGTAACTCAGGGACTGGCCGTTGACCTGCAACGCCAGCGCGTCGGGGTGGGCTGCAGCTTGGACGGCAATCTGCTGGTGGGCGAAAAGCGTTGTGGATAACTCGACGGCAGGCGATCGGTTAGTCGCGAGCACTGCCTGGATTGCCGCCTCGTCGAGCAGTTGCAGCGTACCCAATGCGGCGTTCGGCAAAGCTGGCAGCTGCGCCAGCAGATGCTGCAGGTCGGCGGCGAGTTGGCTGATCTGCGCAGCACTGAACCGCGCCGAGTCGTAGCTGAAATCCAGGCTCAGGCTTTCGCCCAACTCGATGCCCAGGGTCAGCGGATAGTGGGTGCGTTCGTGATTGTGCAGGTTGGCGAACGACAACCCGGCTGGGGCGCCCTGCTTCAGCGCTTCGGCCACGGGGAAGTTTTCGAACACCAACAGGCTGTCGAACAGCGCCGAACCCTGCTGCCCTGCCCAGCCCTGAATGTCGTAGAGCGGCACATGCTCGAACTCGCGCATGGCCAGGTTCAGCCCTTGCAGCTCGGCCAGCCACTGGCTGACGGTTTGCTCCGGCTTGATCACGCAGACCAGCGGCAATGTGTTGATGAACAGCCCGAGCTGCTCCTCAATGCCTGGCAACGGGGCCGCACGGCCGGCGACCGTAGCCCCGAACACCACGCAATCCTGGCCGGTGTAGCGATGCAGCAACAGGCCCCAGGCAGCTTGCAACAGGGTGTTGAGGGTGACTTTCTGCTGGCGGGCGAATTCGGCCAACCCTTGGGTTGCGTGGCGATCAAGGTTTACCCGCTGGTCTTCGATGCCAACGGCTGCGACCGGCGGGCGCAGCGCTTCGGCGAGCAAGGTCGGCGCTTGGAGGGGCGCCAGTGCGGCCTTCCAGAATGCTTCGCCGGCAGCGGCTGATTGCTGCTGCAACCAAGCCAGGTAATCCCGGTATTGGCCGGTCGGCGCCGGCAGCGACTGTGCGACTGCGTAGTGCTGGATAACTTCTGCGAGCAGCTGCGCGTTGCTCCAGCCGTCCATCAGAATGTGGTGGCTGGTGTAGATCAGGTGCCAGTCCTGATCGCCCTGTCGAATCAGCTTCAGGCGCAGCAATGGCGCGCTGTCCAACTCGAAGCCCCGGGCTCGTTCGGCTTCGGCCAGCGCATCGGTATCAGTGGCTGCCAGCACTTCAAGTGGCAGCGCGACGTCGCGGACAATCGCCTGATGTGCGTTGTCCAGGCCTTGCCAGTGGAAGCTGCTGCGCAGAATGTCGTGACGCGTGACAGCAGCCTGCCAGGCTACGGCGAAGCGTTGCGGGTCGAGGCCTTGAATATCCAGGCGCATCTGGCTGATGTAGGCGCCGACTGCGGGCGCATGCAGGGTATGAAACAGCATGCCCTGCTGCATCGGCGACAGCGGATACAGGTCTTCCAACGCATTAACTGACAATCCGTCGAGTTGCGCCTGACTGATGTGCGCCAACGGAAAGTCCGACGGCGTGGCCTGCGGTACTTCAACGGTGCAGCAGTGCTCGATCAGCGCGGTAAGCTCATGCGCGTAGCCGTCCACCAGACGCTGGATGGTCGCGATGTCGAACATTTCGCGACTGAAACCCCAGCTCAGGGCCAACTCGCCACCGAAGACCTGGCCTTCGACCGTTAGCCAGTTGCCCAATGGGGCCGATGGATCCTGCGCGACACCGTTGCCTTCGGTAGACGGCACGAACATCGCGGCGTCGTCGAACTGACGGTCGAACTGACCCAGGTAGTTGAAGGTGATGCGCGGCTGCGGCAATACGGCCAGCTGTTCGCGGATCAACGGGCTGCCCAGGTAACGCAATGCACCGTAGCTCAAGCCCTTGTCGGGCACTGCACGCAGTTGCTCCTTGATCGATTTTATCGAGGAACCAAGGTCTCCCGACGGCATCAGTTGAACCGGGAACAGGCTGGTGAACCACCCCACAGTACGGGTCAGGTCGATGTCCTTGAACAGGTCTTCGCGGCCATGGCCTTCGAGCTGAATCAGCATGCTGCCCTGCCCGCTCCAGCGGCAAACCGCACGCGCTAATGCAGTCAGCAGCAGGTCGTTGACCTGGGTGCGGTACGCCGCCGGGGCTTGTTGCAACAGCTTGCGGGTTTGTGCAGCGTCGAATCTGATCTCGAGTTTGTGCTCGAAGCGGTTTTGCAGCGCGCCGGCTGGACGGTCACACGGCAAATCGCTCGGTGCGTCGCGCAGTTGGTTCTGCCAATGATCGATGCTGGTTTCAAAGGCTGGCAGATGATCATGCAAGCGGGCGACCCAGCGCTGGTAAGTGCTGGTTTTCGCCAACGTCACGGTACTGTCGCTGTAGAACTGCTGCAGATCTTCCAGTAACACGCGCCAGGAAACACCGTCGACGGCCAGGTGATGGATGACCAGCAGCAACCGCTGAGTGCCGTCGGCCATCGCCACCAGCAGCGCGCGCAGCAGTGGGCCATTTTGCAGGTCGAGACTGCGCTGGGCTTCGTCGCACCAGGCGTTGAGTGCTTCTACCGACTGCGCCTGTCGTTGCCACAACACCGATTCAGTCGTCGGCAACCCATAGGTTTGCTGCCAACCATGCTGTTCGTAACGCAGTCGCAAGCTGTCGTGGTGCGTCATCAATTGCACAAGCGCATACTCCAGCGCCTCGACGCTCAAAGCCTCACGCGGTACCAGCAGCAGCGACTGGTTCCAGTGCTGACGTTCGGGGATCGCTTGCTCGAAGAACCACTGTTGCACCGGCGCCAACGCGACCGCGCCACTCGCCAGGCCCTGGTCGATCAACGGCTGCTCGCCGCTGCGTGCCGCCTGGGCCAGGCTGCGAATGGTCTGGTGCTGGAACAGGTCCTTGGGGCTCAACACGATCCCGGCCTGACGCGCACGGCTGACCACTTGCATGGACACGATGGAGTCGCCGCCCAGCTCGAAGAAATTGTCTTCAACACCGACTTTTTCGATGGCCAGCACGTCTCGCCAGATTGCGGCGAGGGCTTTTTCCATCGAGCTCCACGGTGCGACGTGTTCGCGTTGTTGCTGCGAGCCGTCAATCACCGGCAACGCCTTGCGGTCGAGTTTGCCGTTGGGCGTCAGCGGCAAGTGCGCCAGAAACAGCAGGAACGACGGGATCATATAGTCCGGCAGATGCTGACGCAGCGCCGCTTTCAAGGTTTCACGCAGGGTCGCTTGCGCTGCGGTGTCAGCCATCAATGCCGAATCGTTGGGCACGATGTAGGCGACCAGTTGCTGCCCGTTGACGCCGTCCTGCGTCAACACTGCCAGCTCGCGCACGGCCTGTTGCTGCAAGAGCCGCGCTTCGATTTCACCCAGCTCGATACGAAAGCCACGGACCTTGACTTGATGGTCGATGCGCCCGACGTATTGCAGGCTGGCATCGGCCTGATAGCGGGTCAGGTCGCCAGTGCGGTACAGGCGTTCGCCGTTGCTGGCAAAGGGGTTTGGCACATACTTTTCAGCGGTCAAACTTGGCCGCCCGAGGTAACCGCGAGTGATGCCGGCGCCGCTCAGGTACAACTCTGCCGATACGCCTTGCGGCACCGGTTGCAGGTCAGCATCGAGCAGGTAGCTGGCGGTGTGCTTGAGCGGTCGGCCGATGTTCGCGCGACCGCCAGCTTCACGACGGCTCCAGGTGGAATAGGTGGTGTCTTCCGACGGCCCGTACAAATCGTAGACGTGCTCGACGGTCGTTTGCTGGTAAAGCGCCTCCACCAGACTCTGCTTCAACGGCTCGCCGGCCAGGTTGATGATGCGCACGCCCGGCGGGATCTGCCCGTCGCGCTGCAACGCATTGATCGCCGAGGGCACGCTGTTGATCAGGCGTACCTGATCGCGGGCCGGTAGTTGCGGTAACTCCAGGGCATTGCGGGCGATGATCAGCGAGCCGCCATTGGCCAGGGTGACGAACAGTTCCCACACCGACAGGTCGAAGCACACCGAGGTCGAGGCCAGCACGCCCTGGATATCTTCGCAGCTGTAGAGCGATTTCGACCAGTCGATCAGCGCCACTACATTGCGATGGGCGATGGCGACGCCTTTGGGTTTGCCGGTGGAACCAGAGGTGTAGATCACGTAGGCCAGGTTGTCCGGCGTGACGCGGGTAATCGGTGCGCTGGCTGGGTAAGCGGACCACGTCATGTCGTCCATCAGCAGCACTTGCGCATCGGCTTTCACGGCCAATGTTGCCGCGACCGATTGTTCAGTCAGCAGCACCCGTGCCTGGCTGTCTTGCAGCATGTAGGCAACGCGCTCTGCCGGGTAATCCGGGTCCAGCGGCACATAAGCACCGCCGGCCTTGAGCACACCGAGCAATGCCACCAGCAACTTTTCAGAACGCTGCATGGCCACGCCGACCCGGACTTCCGGACCGACGCCCAGCTCGATCAGCTTGTGGGCCAGGCGATTGGCCTGGACGTCGAGTTCGGCGTAGGTCAGCTGGGTGGTGTTAAACGTGACTGCCAGCGCTTGTGGGTGCTCGGCGGCGCGCTGGCTGATCAATGGGTGGATGCAGTGCTCTGCGACGAAGCTTTCGTCAGCGCTGTTCCAATCGTGCACGATGCGCTGGTATTCGGCGTTCTCCAGCATCGGCAATTCGCTGATGCGCTGGCCGGAATCGCTGACCATGCCCTGCAGCAATCGCGTCCAGTGTTGCGCCATGCGCTCGATGGTCGGGGCGTCGAACAGGTCGTTGGCGTAGGTCAGCGCGGCGTGCAGCTGGCCGCCTTTTTCATAGGTATCGAGGGTCAGGTCGAACTGGTTGGTGCGCCCTTGCCATTCAATCACGCCCAGTGCCAGGCCGGACGCGGTGCTCACGCTGGAGATGTCCGCGACCTGCGGCTGGTGGTTGTACATCACCTGGAACAGCGGCGTGTGGCTGAGGCTGCGTTCGAGTTTGAGCGCTTCAACCAGGCGCTCGAACGGCAAGTCCTGGTGGGCCTGGGCACCGAGGGCGGTCTCCTTGATGGCGCGCAACATTTCATCGACCCGGGACTGGCCATCCAGCCGGGTGCGCAACACCTGGGTGTTGACGAAGAAGCCGATCAGCCCTTCGATCTCGGCACGGTTGCGGTTGGCGATCGGCACGCCGACGCGCAGGTCAGCCTGCCCGGTGTAGCGATGTAGCAGCACGTTGAAGGCGCCGAGCAGCAGCATGAACAGGGTGATGTTGTGTTGCTGGGCAGTGACGCGCAGTTGCTCGGCCAGTTGCGCGTCGACGGCGAATTCATATCGGGTGCCACGATGGCTCGGCATCGCCGGGCGCGGGTGGTCGGTGGGCAGTTCCAGCACTGGGTGTTCATCGCCCAGTTGCGTCTGCCAGTAGTCGAGTTGCCGGGCCCGCTCGCCCGCTTCCAGCCACCGGCGCTGCCACAGGGCGTAGTCGCTATACTGGATTGGCAGCGGTTGCAATTGCGGTTGAGTGCCGGCTTCGAATGCGTCGTAGCAGCAGATGAATTCGTCGATCAGCACGTTCATCGACCAGCCGTCGGACACGATGTGGTGCAAGGTCAGCAGCAGCACGTGCTGTTCGTCGGCGAGCTTGAGCAAGGTGACGCGCAGCAGCGGGCCGACCGACAGATCAAACGGCAGTACCGATTGCTGCTCGGCAGCGTGGGCTATTGCGACTTCACGTTCCGTGGCTGGCAGCGCGCTGAGATCCACATGATCGATGACCAACGGTGCGCTGGCTGGCACTGTGAGCAAGCTGTCGTCGGCCTGGGGCTGGAATACGGTGCGCAGGGTTTCATGCCGCGCCACCAGGCTGGCGAATGCCTGCTCCAGCGCATTCTGGTGCAACTGACCGGTCAGGCGCACCGCGCCCGGCAGGTTGTAGGCGCCGCTCTGCGGGTCCAGCTGCCAGAGAAACCACATGCGTTGCTGGGCGTACGATAGCGCCTGGCGATCCTCGGCATCGACTCCGGCGGGAATGGGGAACCGGGCGAAATCAACACCCTCCTTGTGCAAGGCCGCGAGGAACATCTGGCGCTTTTCCAGGGGCAACCCGATAAACCGGCGAGCAAGTTTCAAGGAGTCTTCAGCGTTCATTTCTGGGTATCCGGATCAGTGGCGGGAAGCACAAAGGCACGTCGTCCCTATAAAACGAATGCACACCGGAAAAATTAGCGAATGGGAATAAGTATCAGAAAGACGGTGAATGGTGACTGCTGAACCCTGTAGGAGTGAGCCTGCTCGCGATGGCGGTGAGGCAGTCGACACCTGCATGACTGACCCACCGCCATCGCGAGCAGGCTCACTCCTACAAGTATTCGCCTTCAGAACAGCTCCCGTAGACTTCTTCGGGTCAGGCGCTGGCGGACAGGCTGTGCCGGCGATGATGGATGTCGAGCTGATCCTTGATCACCTTCAACACCTTGGCCTCATGCTCATGGATGAAAAAATGCCCGCCGGCGAGCATGTCTACCGAGAAGCTGCCATGGGTTTCACGGCTCCAGCCGATCAACTGCTCGGTGCTGGCGCGGTCGGCCTTGCCACCGAGGACGTGCACCGGGCAGTTGAGCCGCGGGCGCTCGGTCGGCTCGAAGCGTCCGCACAGCTGGAAGTCGGCGCGCAGAACAGGCAGGGTCAGGCTCATCAACTCTTCGTTGGCCAGCACTTCCTCGCTGGTGCCGTTGAGGCTGCGCAGTTGCTCAATCAGCTCGGCGTCGGATTTGGGCTCGGCGAAACCCCGGTCGTAATCGGCGCGCATCGTTGGCGCGGCGGTACCCGAGGCGAACAGCGCGACCGGCTCGGGACAGCCAAGTGCGCGCAAGGCGTGGGCCATTTCGCAGGCCAGCAGTGCCCCGAGGCTATGGCCAAACAAGGCGTACGGCGCCTTGAGGCAGCTGAGTTGTTCCTCGGCCAATTGCCGCGCCAGGCAGCGCATGTCGGTGTGCAACGGTTCGCCAAACCGCGCACCGCGCCCTGGCAATTCCACCGGTTGCAGCTTCAGCCACTGCGGCAGCTTGCGCCGCCAGCGGCTGTAAACCATGGCGCTCGCGCCTGAATAGGGCAGGCACAGCAAAGTCAGCTGGGTCACCGGGCGTACCTCGAAAGTTGTCTGGTTAGAGAACGGATGAGGCAGGCGGGGAATTAGTCGGAAGGAAAACCTATTGGAATATTGGAACACTGGACTGTAGGAGTGAGCCTGCTCGCGATAGCGTTCTGTCAGTCACCGTCATGTTGATGGTTAGACCGTTATCGCGAGCAGGCTCGCTCCTACAGGGAATTGGCGGCAGCCCTACAGTTTTCGGGAGCTCTGGATCGCTGAGCCCAACACTACAGCCCCTGCCGCGATCGCCACCCAGAAGCCGCTGGGAGCGCCGAAGGCATCTATTAGCCAACCTGAACTGGCCGCGCCAATGGCGACGCCAATGCTCAAGCCGGTGACCAGCCAGGTCAGTCCCTCGGTCAATTTTGCCGGCGGCACGATCTGCTCCACCAGGGCCATGGCGACAATCAGGGTCGGGGCGAAGAACAACCCGGCGACGAATACTGCCAGGGACAGCCCGAGCACGTTGGTGGCCAACAGCAGCGGCAAGGTGGTGATCGCGGTCGCCACCCCACCATAGAGGAACAACCGGGGCAGCGGCACTTTCGAACGCAATGCGCCGAACGCCAGCCCGGCCATGCACGAACCGATGGCGTACACCGACAGCACAATGCTCGCCGCCGCCGGCTGACCCTGGTGCTGGGCAAATGCCACGCTGACCACATCGATCACGCCGACAATGGTGCCCATGGCAACCATCAGCAGCACCAGCAACTGCAGCTCGCCGGAGCGAATGATCGAACCCTGCAGGTGCGCTTCATGGGGATGGATCGCCGGCTCGGTATCGCGTTGCAGGACAAACGCGGTCACGCCGATCGCCAACATCAGCAACGCCGCCAATGGCCCTGCTTCGGGGAACACCACCACGGACAAACCGACGGACAATGGCGGGCCGACGATAAAGCAGACTTCGTCGAGTACCGACTCCAGGGCATAGGCGGTTTGCAGCTCGGGCTTGCCGCGATACACCTCGGTCCAGCGCGCCCGCACCATCGCCGACATGCTGGGCATGCAACCGGCCAGTGCGGCGAACAAAAACAGAGTCCAGTGTGGTGCCTGCAAACGCGTGCAGAGCAACACCAGCAGCAGCGCGCCGCCACCGATCAGCGCTGCCACCGGCAGGATGCGACGCTGGCCATAGCGGTCGACCAGCCGCGAAACCTGCGGCGCGCAAAAGGCGGTGGCCAGGGCGAAAGTCGCCGCCACGGCCCCGGCCAGACCATAACCGCCCTGCAATTGCGAGAGCATGGTGATCAGGCCGATGCCGGTCATCGAAATCGGCATGCGCGCGATCATTCCGGCGAGCACGAAGGCTTTACTGCCTGGGGCTTTGAACAGGTCGCGGTAGGGGTTGGCCATGGTGGTCAGCAGGATCTCGATGCGGGAGTGCAAGTTGCCACAAGCCCGGGTCAGGTGAAAGTCTGGAATTGTTGGTTGAATGTTAAGGACCCAAAGTCAAAAGATCGCAGCCTTCGGCAGCTCCTACAGGAGACCGCATTCCAATGTAGGAGCTGCCGCAGGCTGCGATCTTTTGATCCTGCTTCTGAACTCTTCAAGCCTGCAAATAGTCAGCTGATAAGGCCCCCAATTCAAGGCGCTAACCCTCATGCTGCTATCCCTCGACCAACAAGTCGCACTCGTCACCGGCGCCAGCTCAGGCATCGGAGCCGGCGCCGCCAAGGCCCTGGCCGCTGCCGGTGCCGCCGTGGTGCTCAACTACAATTCCCAGGCCGCCCCCGCTGAAGAGCTGGCCCGGCAGATCAATGCTGAAGGCGGTCGCGCCATTGCCATCGGCGCCGACGTGTCCAAGGAAGAAGAAGTCGAACGGCTGTTCGCGCAAACCCTCGAAGCCTTCGGCTCGCTGGATATCCTGGTGGCCAATTCGGGCCTGCAAAAAGATTCGCCGGCCGTGGACATGAGCCTCGCCGACTGGAACCAGGTGATCGGCGTTAACCTCACCGGGCAGTTCCTGTGCGCCCGCGCCGCCCTGCGGGTTTTCAATCGCCAGGGCATTCGCCAGGGCGTGTCCCGGGCAGCCGGCAAGATCATTCACATGAGCTCGGTGCACCAGCGCATTCCGTGGGCCGGTCATGTCAATTACGCCGCGTCCAAGGGCGGCATCGACATGCTGATGCAGACCCTAGCCCAGGAAGTCAGCCACCAGCACATCCGCATTAACGGCATTGCTCCCGGAGCCATTCGTACTGCGATCAATCGTGCTGCTACCGAGGGCGATGCCGCGCAGGAACTGCTCAAACTCATTCCCTATGGCCGCATCGGTGACGTCGAGGATATCGCCAATGCGGTGGTCTTTCTCGCCTCCGACGCCTCCGACTATATCGTCGGCACCACGCTGTTCATCGACGGCGGCATGAGCCTCTATCCGGAGTTTCGCGGCAATGGCTGATCATCACCCTGAACGACAGAGCGCCATCGACGCCCACGGCATCATCGGTGACATGCGCAGCGCCGCCCTGGTCAATGACCGAGGCAGCGTGGATTTTTTCTGCTGGCCGGAATTCGACAGCCCATCGATCTTCTGCTCGCTGCTGGATACCCCTGAGGCTGGCATTTTTCAGCTGTCGCCGGACTTGCCGGATGCGCGCCGCGAGCAGATCTACCTGCCGGACACCAACGTCCTGCAAACCCGCTGGCTCAGTGATCGCGCGGTGGTCGAAGTCACCGACCTGCTGCCAATCGGCGACAGCGAAGACGACCTGCCGGTGTTAATGCGCCGGGTGCGGGTAGTCAGCGGCCAGGCGACTTTTTATATGCGTTGCGCAGTGCGCCATGACTACGCGCGCGCCAACACCCGCGCGCGCATGGATGATCAGGACGTGGCGTTCGAAGCCGCCGACCAGCCTGCCCTGCGCCTGTCGTCAGATCAGCCTATGCGCGTCGAAGACGATGCCGCAGTGGCCCAGTTCACACTGGAACAGGATCAGAGCGCGCAATTCCTGCTCGGTGGCCTGGACGATCCGCGCTTCAAGAAAGGCGCTGCGGACATGTGCATGCAGCGCACCCTGAAATTCTGGCGTGACTGGAGCAGCCAGTCCAACTATCGCGGGCGCTGGCGGGAAATGGTCAACCGTTCGGCCCTGGCGCTGAAGCTGCTGACCTCGCGCAAGCATGGTGCGATTCTCGCGGCCGCCACGTTCGGCCTGCCGGAAACCCCCGGTGGCGAGCGCAACTGGGATTATCGCTACACCTGGATCCGCGATGCTTCATTCACCGTCTATGCGTTCATGCGACTGGGGTTTGTCGAAGAGGCCAACGCCTACATGGGCTGGTTGCGTGGGCGGGTCAGCGATTGCCGCGGCAAGCCGATGAAACTCAACATTCTCTACGCCGTCGACGGTCGCCAGGAACTCCCGGAATCCGAACTGCCGCACCTTGCCGGTCACGGTGGTGCGACGCCGGTGCGGATCGGTAATCAGGCCTACGAACAGGTGCAGCTGGATATTTTCGGCGAGTTGATGGACGCGGTGTATCTGGTCAACAAATACGGCGATGCCATTTCCCATGAGGGCTGGAAGCATGCCGTGGAGGTGGTCGACCAGGTGTGTGAGAACTGGCAACAGAAGGACGTCGGCATCTGGGAGATGCGCGGCGAGCAGCATCACTTTTTGCACTCGCGGCTGATGTGCTGGGTCGCCGTCGACCGGGCCATCCGCCTGGCCTCCAAGCGCTCATTGCCCGCGCCATTTGCCCGCTGGGATGAGACTCGACAGGCGATCTACGCCGACATCTGGAACAACTTCTGGGATGAAGAGCGCGGGCATTTCGTCCAGCATACTGGGGGTACTGCGTTGGATGGTTCGATGCTGTTGATGCCCCTGGTGCGTTTCGTCAGCGCCAAGGATCCGCGCTGGCTTTCAACCTTGCAGGCGATCGAGAAAACCCTGGTGCGTGACGGGATGGTTTACCGCTATCGCAACGAGGACGCCGGCATTGACGGCTTGGCAGGTACTGAAGGCGCGTTTGCGGCGTGCTCGTTCTGGTACGTCGAATGCCTGGCCCGGGCCGGCCAGGTGGAAAAGGCGCATCTGGAGTTCGAACAGTTGCTGAGGTACGCCAATCCGCTGGGGTTGTACGCCGAAGAGTTCGACAGCCGCGGGCGACACCTGGGTAATACGCCCCAGGCGCTGACGCATCTGGCGCTGATCAGTGCGGCGAGTTTTCTGGACCGGAAGTTGAGTGGGGAGAAGAATTTCTGGCAGCCTTGATGCCGCAAGAATCTTCCGGATTCACGCCGTACTTGTAGGAGCTGCCGAAGGCTGCGATCTTGCTCTTGAAAACAAAGATCAAAAGATCGCAGCCTACGGCAGCTCCTACAGGGGAATCGCGGGGGGATCTAAATTGTGGAGGTTTCTGCGTGACGGGTCATCCAATCCAATTCACCCGAACATCAATGCTCACCCTCGCCTATGAAGAACACGGCCCAACCAGCGGCGATCCGGTCATTCTGCTGCACGGCTTTCCCTACTCACCGCGCGCTTATGACCAGATAGCTCCAGTACTCGGCGCGCATGGCTATCGGGTCATCGTGCCCTACCTGCGCGGTTACGGGCCGACCCGTTTCAACAGTCCGGATACCCCGCGCTCCGGCCAGCAGGCGGCCCTCGCCCAGGATCTGCTGGACCTGATGGACTCGCTCGGGATGCAACAGGCGGCGCTGTGCGGGTATGACTGGGGTGGACGGGCGGCGTGCATCGTTGCGGCGTTGTGGCCGCAGCGGGTTCGATGCCTGGTGACTGGCGACGGTTACAACCTGCAGGACATCCCCAACTCGGTGCAGCCGCTGGATCCGGCAACGGAACATCGCCTCTGGTATCAGTATTACTTCCATACCCCACGCGGCGTCGAAGGCTTGAGCCGCAACCGGCGGGAGTTGTGCGAGCTGCTCTGGCGCCTGTGGTCGCCGACCTGGGCCGAGGGCCCGGCGTTGTACCCGCTAAGTGCACCGGCCTTTGATAACCCGGACTTTGTCGAAGTGGTGATCCACTCCTACCGGCACCGGTTCATGTACGCCGCTGGCGATCCGGCACTGGAGTGGATGGAACAGGCGCTGACCCTCCAGCCGCCCATCAGCGTTCCCACGGTCTCACTGTGCGGCGCCGACGATGGTGTGGGGCCGGCGCCGCAGTTTGATGAGGACCTGGAGCATTTTACCGGTCACTACGAGCGGCGGGTTTTGCCGGGCGTCGGTCACAACATTCCTGAAGAGGCACCCGAAGCGACGCTCAAGGGATTGCTGGATCTGTTGCAGCGCTGACGCTGAAGCGCTCGCGATAGGCTTGTGGTGTTACTCCCAGCGCCCGCAGGAAACTGCGCCTGAGGGTTTCTTCGCTGCCAAATCCGCATTGCCCCGCCACGCGCTTGATCGGCACTGCGGTGTCGCTGAGCAAGCGGCGCGCCGTTTCCACCCGAATCAGTTCGATGGCCCGGGCGGGGGTCTGGCCGGTGTCGGCGCGGTAGTGCCGGACAAAGCTGCGCTCGCTCATGCCGGCTTGGGCGGCGAGCGTCGGAATACCCAAGTCGAGGGCAAGGTTTTCGCTGATCCAGGCATGAAGTTCGTCGAACCGGCCAGCTTCTTTTTGCAGTGACAGGGTAACGCTGAATTGCGACTGGCCGCCCGGACGCTTGAGAAACACCACCAGCTGCCGGGCGACTTCCAGGGCCATGTTGCGGCCGAGGTCCTGCTCGACCATGGCCAGCGCCAGGTCGATGCCGGCGGTGACACCTGCCGACGTCCAGACCGGGCCGTCGTTAATGAAAATCGGGTTGGGTTCGACCCGCAGGCGCGGATTTTCCCGGGCCAGCTGCTCGCAACGGGTCCAGTGCGTGACCACCCGCCGACCATCGAGCCAGCCACTGGCTGCCAGCAAAAACGCTCCGGTACACACCGACGACACCCTGCGGCATCGCGCCCCCTGCGCGCGCACCCAGCTCACCAGCACCTGGTCCTGCGCCGCTTCGTACACGCCCCAGCCACCAGCGATGATCAACGTATCGCTGGCCATTTCAGGCAGCGGCTCGGCCAGCAGCGCCAATCCCGCCGAGGACATGACCGCCCCGCCGCCGCTGGCGATCACCGTCGGCGCGTAGGGTGCTGGCAGCCCCTGCAGGCCAGCGATGTCATTGGCGGAAGCGAACACCTGCAGCGGCCCGGTGACGTCCAGCAGTTGCACCTTGGCAAACGCGAGTACATAGATGACTTTGGGCATATTGGCGTGATTCGTGGGGTGATTGGCGTATGCGCCATATCCTGGACGTCTAGAGTGAAGTCGTCCACTCACTTCATGAGAAAAACACCATGACGTTGCAGATCGGTTTTCTGTTGTTCCCCCAGGTGCAGCAACTGGACCTGACCGGGCCCTATGACGTGCTGGCTTCGCTGCCGGATGTGCAGGTGCACCTGGTCTGGAAAGACCTGGCGCCAGTCACCGCCAGTACCGGGCTGGTGCTGCAACCGACCACTACATTCGAGGATTGTCCGGCGCTGGATGTGATCTGCATTCCCGGTGGCAGCGGAGTCGGGCCGTTGATGGAGGATGAGGTGACGCTGGCGTTCATCAAGGCCCATGCGGCCACTGCACGCTACGTGACTTCGGTGTGCACGGGTTCGCTGGTACTCGGAGCGGCGGGCCTGCTCAAGGGCAAGCGCGCCACTACCCACTGGGCCTATCACGAGTTGCTCAAGCCATTCGGCGCGACCCCGGTGCAGGATCGGGTGGTGCGCGATGGCAATCTGTTCACTGGGGGCGGGATCACCGCCGGAATCGATTTTGCCCTGACGCTGGCAGCGGAATTATTTGATGAGGACACGGCGCAGCTGGTGCAGTTGCAGCTGGAATATGCTCCCGCGCCGCCATTTACCTCGGGTAGCCCGGACACTGCGCCGGCTGCTGTTTTGGAGGAGGCGCGCCAGCGGGCAGCGCATTCGCTGGCGCAACGGGCTCTGATAGCGGAGCGGGCAGCGGCCAGGTTGTAAAAAACATGGGCGAAAAAAAACCCGCCGAAGCGGGTTTTCCCAAGACCATGTCGACTCCCTGTCGATAGCGTTCCGTGCTGATGGTCGATCGTCCCTGATCCCGAAGCACTTCCTGTGCCTCGGTTGATGTGGTCAGAATACGCATCGGATCCAATGTGTAACAGACGATATCGCTACCATCGCGTGTAAGACATTCGCTATACCTGCACTTCCGGAAGCCCTGAATCCCTCAACGATTACTCTTACTGGCGATCGTGCGTCTTGTCACTGGTCTTGAGAAATTCTTCAATATTGTTCATCTGCTCGTCCCAGCCGCGGCTGTCCATGCGGAAAGCCTTGAGGCGACGCTCCTGAGGAATATGGTCGAAGCCGGATTCCGTGACCGTGAGCAGCGTGCCGTCATCCATATCTTCCAGCTCGAACAACACCAGGGTGGTGGGTTCCTGGGAGTAGTCGATGTTCGGTTCCACCGCGTAGGGGTGCCAGCGGAATGAAAACTTGCGCTCCGGCTCAACCCGCTCCACGAGTACGTTCCACAACAGGTGTTCATAACCGGGATAGGTAATCTGCCCTTGGGTCCACTCACCGGCAACAAAACGCTTGCCCTCCAGTGAGACGCCGAACCACTGTCCAAAGGCTTCGGCATGGGCTATTACGCGCCAGACCTGGGAGCGCGGGGTCCTGAGCAGGATTTTCCTTACGATGCGATCTGATGCTGGGTTCATATGTCACCTCCTGTAATGAACAGTAGGCCTGTAAGACCACAAGACCAACCCTAAAGTTGTACCAAGCGGGCGGTCTTATCAACCTTTGATGAACATCTGGCTGACAACTGCCTTCGCCAGGGTTCGCTACACTGCCCTTCACTTTCAGCGGTCTAAGCGAGAACTTCCATGCACGCACGCTTTCTCCTGGCGATGACGCCACTGCTTTTTACCTCCGCTGTAATGGCTGCCGACTGCGATAAAGCTACCGATCAAGCCTCGATGAACCAGTGCGCTGCGCAGCAGAGCAAGGCGGCGGACAAGGAGTTGAATGCGCTGTACCAGCAGATTACCGCGCGGCTGAAGAGCAATCCGGACCGCAAGAAGCTGTTGATTGGTGCGCAGCGCTCATGGATTGCGTTTCGGGATGCGGAGTGCAAGTTTTCTGCATCGGGGGTGGACGGGGGGAGTGTTTATCCGCTGATTTACGGTAATTGCGTTACTGAGCTGACTTTGGCGCGGGTGGAGACTTTCAAGAATTATTTGAAGTGCCAGGAGGGGGATATGAGTTGTCCGGTTCCGGGGCAGTGAGTTTTTGGGCGCATTCAGGGGCCTCATCGCGAGCAGGCTCACTCCTACAGGTCTCTCCCACAGGTGAGCAACCTGTGGGAGCAAGGCTTGCCCGCGATGGCGTGCGAACTAGCGGGTAAATATCTGCGCAGTGGTAATCGCCATATCCCCACCCGGCAACTTGATGCTGCCAATCTGCTTCATGGTCTCGGGATCGAAGATCGCCACGTCGTTGAACGTCCCCGCCAGGTAAATCTTGCTACCGTCCTTGTTGAAGGAAATGCAGTAGTAGGAATGATCAAGCGTCGCCGCCTGAAGCATTTTCTTCTCCTTGATGTCGTACTTGGCCAGGCGGTTGAGCACCCCGAACATCAGGTTCGGATCCTTCGGCGAGCGCATGCCGCTGAAGTAGATTTCGGTCAGCGGGCCAAAGTCGGTGGTTTCGGTTTTGCCAGTTTTCAGGTCGACGCTGAATAGCCCGTAGAGGTATTCGGCTGTAGCCGGGTCCTGTTTCTTGTCCTTGAACTTCGCGGCGGTGTACAGCAGCGAAAAATCATGACGGTAGGTCTGCTGGTTCCACACGTAGAGCACGTCCGGCGCGCTGTAGTTGGCGCGTTTCCAGTGGCGACTGGGGATCAGCACGTCAAACTTGCCGGTGTTCACATCGACCTTGTAGATATCCGCCCCAGCCACATACAGGGTGCCATAGTCGCCACTTTGCATGATGGTCAGCTGGCGTGGCGCCGGGAAGCTGCGCACGGGCTTGGCCGCCATTGCGCCATCGGTGGCGTACACATCCAGCCGCGGTTGCTGCACCTCGTAGCGATCGTTGAGCATCAGGGTCGGGTTGGCAATGGTGAACAGTTCCTTGCCATCATGACTCAGGGTGAAGGCGAACATCGACTTGGCTTTCTCCCCCGGCTTCTGGGTGATGCTGGCGTGGAACACCTGTTTGCAGTTGTCCAGCTCGACGCCATAGATATCCGCGTAATGGTTGTTCAACACGTAGGCGGTCTTGCGGTCCGGCGACAGTTGCACGCTGCCGGGACCGAAGGCGTCGGGCATCTTGCAGGTCTTCAACAGGGTGTCGGTAGCCAGGTCGATGACGTGCAGGTTGTTCGGGTAATTGGTGGTCACCATGTATTCGTGACCGTTCTGCAGAGCGGTGTTTTCATCGGCCAGTACAGTGAACGAACAGGCGCTCAGGGCGGCGAACGCGGCCAGGCCGCAGGCATTGATGCTAGGCATGCTGAAATCCTTCTGTGAGCCGATCACTTGTCTTTTGGAAAGACAGTCCCGAGGTTGCGCCAGTTGTCGTTGGACGCCTGGGCATCCTTGTTCCAGTCCGGGTAGGTACTCATCATGTCGGGCACCTGGGCCGGCCACCAGCACGGGTCGGAACAGCCATAGAGGTCGGCCTCCATCGGCTGGCACAGCGACGACACACCGCCGAAGGCGTCGATCTCCCAGCCCGGGTCGGTGGTCGAGGCGCAGCCGGCGACGGAACTCATCGCCACCACTTCTTCGATGCGGTTTTCTGCTGCGGCTTCGTCGAGTTTCAGCGCTTTATTATTGATTGCCTTTAAATGCTTCATATCAGTGAGCCTTGCGCGGAGTGATGTAGCTGCTGATAAACGCAGGGTTGTGGGCCATGATCCGGGTGTAGACCTCGATGCCGAAGTCAACCCAGTCACGCATCAGTTCGCAATAGTGATAGGTCGGGTGGGTCGGGTCGCCATAACGGGCATAGCTCTCGTGGTAGCAGCCGCCGGAGCACAGGTTGCGGATCTGGCAGTCTTCGCAGCCAGTGTTGGTTCGGTCCAGGCGCTGGGACAGGAAGTCGTTCAATTCCACCTGTTTGACGCCGCTGTGGACGTTGCCGAAGGTCGGCAGGCTCGAACCGGTGAAGCGGTGGCACAGGTTCAGTTCGCCCTTGTGATCCACCGCCAGCATTTTCAGGCCCGCGCCGCATGGCAGGGCTTTCTTGTGCCCTTCGTGGATGTCGGTGATCAACTGGTGCAGGTTCGAGAAGCCGATGTTGCGATGCTCCAGCGCCGCGTCCAGATAACGTCGACCAAGCTTTTTCATGTTGGCGAAGACTTCGATCAGTTCGTCGCTGGTCAGGTTGAAGGTACTGATGTCGCCGGAGGTCACGGGGGCAAAACCGACTTCGGCAAACCCCAGTTCGTTGAACAGGTGATCCCAGATGGTTTCAACGTCGGTGACGCCGGTGGTCAGGGTCACTCGTGCGCCAACCGGACGGCTGTTGTAGCGCGACAGCAGCATCTCGGCCTTGCGCCGCACCACATCGTAGGTGCCCTGCCCGCCCACAGTGATGCGATTGCGGTCGTGCACGGTTTTTGGTCCGTCGATACTCACCGACAAACCGAAACGGTGGGCATTGAGATAGTCCACGGTGTCTTCGGTCAGCAGCGTGGCGTTGGTGGTCATGACAAATTCGACGAACTTGCCGGCCTCGCGAAAACGCTTCTCACAGTAATCGACCATGTACTCGATCAGCTTGCGATTGCTCAGCGGTTCACCGCCAAAAAACACCACGGTAAAACGTTCTTCGTCCGGGGATTCGCGCAGCAGCATTTCCACCGAGGCCACAGCCGTCTCGACTTCCATCTTCTTGCCTGCAGACGGCTTGTCCAGGTCTTCCTTGTAGCAGTAGGTGCAGCTCAGGTTGCAGCCGGTGTTGACGTTGAGCACCACGGTATTGATGGCGGTGCGCTCGACCCGTTTGGTGCCGATGTCCGGAGTCAGCGGCGAGCCGTCGCTGACCAGTTCCAGGGACATCAGCTCGCGCAGGGTCTCGGTGATTTCTTCACCATTGAAGCGCGTGGCGAGGCGCTGGATCAGGTCGTCGGACGAGCAGCCGGGGCCGCGCAGCGTGTCGATGATGGTGCCGGTCAGTTCATCGCTGGCAAACAGCGAACTGCTGGGAATGTGGAACAGCATGCGGTCGGCGTCGACGTGCACTTCGTGCAGGTTTCGCTCGACCAGATTCAAGATAGCGCCCATTGCAAACCTCCTGTGCAGACCCCGCCTGGCGGGGCCTGCGGTCATTCCGGAAAAATTTATGAAGCCGTTGGCTCACGTTTTCAAAATCATGGAATGGGTGGATTGTTCCAGCGCTGCACGGTGACGATCATCTGGCCTTCGCCGGTGAGGGATTTCCCTGCATCGTCGACGGCGGCGATCACCTTGAGGTTGCCGGCGTTGTTGGTGGACATTTTGCGCAGCGGGTTCGGCCCGGCATCGCCCGGTGTGAATACGCCGCTGTCGGCCTGCATAGTGCCGGCGAACTTGACGTCTTCGTCTTCCCTGGCGCGGTCGTCAAAAGGTGCGACCGACCACTGCGCCGGGAATATGCCGATGCGATACGGTTTGCCATCAGCCGCTTTACCCCAGGCTTCGGCATCGAAACGACCCTGGACTTTCGGCGTCGATCCACCGCCCTCGCCAATCCGCGCCACCGAGAACTCGGGCACGACCTTGACCTCGGCAATCTTGCTGTAGACCGACAGTGTCGGGCCTTTCAGGGTGCCGACGGTGACGTTGCGCAGACCCGGCTGGGCGTTGGCTGCAGCCTTGAGTTTTACCCTGATTTTGTCGGGGCTCTGCTCGACGACTTCGAGCACTTCCACGCCGTTGCCGAAGTTCGGCTTGCCGCTGAGGCCGCTGCCGATCAGCGTTACTTCGGTCTCGGTGCCGGCCTTGAGGTAACCCGGCTGAACTGCCAGCAAGCGATTGCTACCCTGCTTGGCGGCGACAAAATCCAGGCCGCGCTCATCGTGCTCAGCCTCGAACATCCGGCCCTGCATCGCATTGCCTTGCGCGGCGAATACCTGGCGCATGGTCACGCCGTCGATGGTCACGTTGCCGCGCCATTCATAGCCGGTGTAGAGGATCGCACTGCCGTCGCCGTTGAACGGGCTGCCATCGGCGTACTGACCTTTGACACTGACCTTGAAGGTGTCGCCGGCATCGGCTGTCACGCTCATGACGCCGGCCAGTTCGCCCTTGCCAGGCAGGTGACCGCTGAAGCTCCAGTCACCGACGAACGCCTCGGCCTTGGGTGCGCTGTCCTGCCATTTTTTCCAGGCTGGATTGTCCAGCGGATAACGCTTGGCCAACAGCGGCACCATGTCCTTGCGCGCGAGGTCGAACCAGTCGCGATCGCGGGACAGGGCCTGGTATTCCAGCGACGGCCACTGGCCGAGATGGAAGTTCACCAGGCGCTCCCACTCCTGCGCCGGTCGCCGCTGCAGGGCAACTCGGGCACCGGAGTGGCATCGGCCGCACATCTGGCTGGTCTGGTCGTCGAACTTTTCGACGGTGTTGAGCCGGCGTTCCAGCGCATAGCGCACTCCGTCGGTTTCGCTCGGCGCCAGGCCCTGGGTGTCGGCCAGGTATTTGACCAGGGTGCGGCGGTCGTCATCGCTGATCTGCAAGCCGTGCATGGTCTGCATGCGGGCGATGCTCATCAACCAGCCTTCCGGGGTTTTGCGTTGGTGGCTGATGCGGCTCAGGGCGTTATCGGCTTCGGGGGTATGACAGCCCTGACACGTTTCCTTGAGGATGGTCGGGGCGTCGCGGGCTGCCAGGCTTTGGGGGGAATGCAGCGCCATACAGGCGGCTACGGCCAGCAAGCTGGCGCTCATGCCTGATCGGAGTTTTCTCTTCATCAACGTCGAACCTCGCACGGTGCTTTCTTATTTTTGTGGCTTATCGTTTTGGTGGTTTCTGCCGTTGGCGCCGGGCGCTTACGGGGGCAGGAGAAACGTCTGCGATGAGCAATACACGGAGCGTGCCAGCTTGGTAAATTCGCTATTAATCAATGGATTGGTGATGTAGGAAGAGATTTTTTGAATGGGGTTCTTGCACTTGCACGTTTAATTTCGCGACAAGTGTTGCACTGTGAGACAAGCATAGGTGAGGGGGTGGGTGGGTGCACTGTGGAAGGATGTATGACACCTGTGGGAGCAGGCACACCCCCGTGGGACCAGTTGCACTCTGTGGGAGCAAAGCTTGCTCGCGATGGCGGCTTGCGGTGTACATATCCGTTTCTGCGGCCACGGCTTCTATTGGTTTCGCCCTTACGGCGAGTCACTTGGAACAGCCCCAAGTAACCAAGGGCTCTTTGCCCCACCACTCGGCACCTCGCCCAGGCTCGGTGTGCCCTCACTCCGGCATTGCTCCGCGGGCCGCCGCGAAGGCCCATCCATGGGCCAGCGTGGTTAACGGGGCGTCCGCGATCAACGGCTGGACCGTGGCGGCCTTAGGGCCGACCAAGGCATCGAGCGGGCGCGCTTCGCTGATTTGCCGTGCACACGTTCTGAATCCTCCCCTGTAGGAGCTGCCGAGTGCAACGAGGCTGCGATCTTTTGATCTTCAATGTCTCACTTTGCGACAGGCCCCACCCTCTCCACATCCTGCGAATACCCCAAAACCCCTCTAAACACCGACATCCCCCAAACTGGCACAACCGTTGCGAAGGACCTCGCCACACGAACAAGACGAGGTTTCACCATGTCGCTTCCTGATCTGCTTCCTGCCACTTCGGCGTTTATCCAGCGTGCTCCGCGCATGCTCATTGGTGGTGACTGGGTCGAGGCCGCAGACGGCCAGACCATGCCCCTGCACAACCCGGCCACCGGCGAAGTGTTGTGCGTAGTGCCCCGGGCCACGCCCGACGATGTCGATCGTGCGGTACTCGCTGCCCGTCAGGCATTCGATGATTCGGCATGGACTCACACTCGGCCCCGGGAGCGGCAGAATCTGTTGTGGAAACTGGCTGACCTGATGCAGCGGGAAGCCCAGTTGCTGGCGCAACTGGAGTGCCTGAACAACGGCAAAAGCGCTGCGGTTGCCCAGGTGATGGACGTGCAGCTGGCCATCGACTTCCTGCGTTACATGGCCGGCTGGGCGACCAAGATCGAAGGCTCCAGCGTTGAAGTGTCGTTGCCGTTGATGCCCAACGACCAATTCCACAGCTTCATCCGTCGCGAAGCGGTAGGCGTGGTTGGCGCTATCGTTGCCTGGAACTTCCCGCTGTTGCTCGCCTGCTGGAAACTCGGCCCGGCCCTGGCGACAGGTTGCACCGTGGTGCTCAAGCCGGCGGACGAAACCCCGCTGACCGCCCTGAAGCTCGCAGAGCTTGTGCTGGAGGCGGGTTACCCTGAAGGCGTATTCAATGTGGTCACCGGCACGGGGATCACCGCTGGGTCGGCGTTGACTCACAACCCGCTGGTGGACAAGCTGACCTTCACCGGCTCTACCGCGGTGGGCAAGCAGATCGGCAAGATTGCCATGGACTCCATGACCCGAGTGACCCTGGAATTGGGTGGTAAATCGCCGACCATCGTGATGGGCGATGCCGACCTGAAGAGCGCAGCAGCCGGTGCCGCCAGTGCGATTTTCTTCAATCAGGGCCAGGTGTGCTGCGCCGGCTCCCGGTTGTATGTGCAGCGCAAGCA
This sequence comes from Pseudomonas sp. LB3P31, assembly GCF_054897945.1. Taxonomy (NCBI): domain Bacteria; kingdom Pseudomonadati; phylum Pseudomonadota; class Gammaproteobacteria; order Pseudomonadales; family Pseudomonadaceae; genus Pseudomonas; species Pseudomonas sp. LB3P31. The sequence continues at coordinate 5,148,059 of NZ_CM142710.1, read as the reverse complement.
TTTCGACAATGTGGTGGCGGACATTGCCGACATCGCCAATGCCATGAAGCTCGGCAATGGTCTTGATCCGTCGGTGGACATGGGCCCGTTGATCTCCGCGCGCCAGCAGGAACGGGTGTACGGCTACATTGAAAAAGGCCGGGAAAGCGGCGCGACGATTGCCTGTGGTGGCGAGCAGTTTGGGCCGGGGTTTTTCGTCAAGCCGACGGTGATCGTCGACGTCGACCAGCAGCACTCGCTGGTGCAGGAGGAGATTTTCGGCCCGGTGCTGGTGGCGATTCCCTTCGATGACGAGGCCGATGCGTTACGCATGGCCAATGACAGTCCATACGGGCTGGGGGCGAGTATCTGGTCGAATGACCTGGCAGCGGTGCACCGGATGATCCCGCGCATCAAGTCGGGCTCGGTCTGGGTCAATTGCCACAGCGCGCTGGACCCGGCGTTGCCGTTTGGTGGGTACAAGATGTCCGGGGTTGGGCGGGAGATGGGGTATGCGGCGATTGAGCATTACACGGAGTTGAAGTCGGTGTTGATCAAGCTTTGATTGTTGGCGCTCTCACGGGCGCCATCGCGAGCAGGCTCACTCCTACAGGGTGCTGGACGCATACCACTGTAGGAGTGAGCCTGCTCGCGATGGGGCCAGCCGGGGCACCAAAAAATATCAGGGCTTGAAGCCCTGTGCCAACAGCCACCCCCGAACCACCCGCCCCTGCTCCACCGACAACCCCGCCAGCACCTGCCCCGCAGGCTCAACCCGCAAACGCCGCACCAGCGGCGCCAGCTCCACCCCATGCACATGCCAGATCCCCAGCGGCTGATCCAACGTGATCACCACCTCGGCCTCGTCGACAAATCCATCCTTGAGCACCGGCGCACGCTCGATTGTCAGCGCACTGAAATTCGCTTCAGCATGCGCCACCTGCGCATCCGGCCAATTGCGCCGCGCCTGCCAGAATGGCTGATCCAGCCAGCGCTGCTCATCGGCATAAAAATCCCGGCCGATTCGCGCAAAACGCAGGAACAACTGCTCCACCCGCTGCTGGTGAAACCGCTGCGCCAGCGCTGCCCGCTCGGGTTTGCGCAGCAATGTATTGATCACCGTGGGCGCCTGCAGGGCTGAAGACAGCGACTGGAAAATCCCGTTGCCCGACAACGGATCCACCGCCATCGCCGCGTCGCCAATACGAATCCAGTTATCGCCGCACACCTGCGGGCTGAGAATTGCCGTGCTGCTGCGCGCGTGCAGCTGCAGATCGCTCTCTGGCTCCAGGCTGAAAAACGCCCGGGCCAATGCTGAAGCGCCACGGCGCTGACGACAGTAATCGAGCAACTGGGCCTTGCCGGGCAAGCCGGCACTGGCGACATCCACGGTCCACTGCCAATAGCAGTGACCGTCTGCCCGCCGTGCCATCCAGGCCCAGCCATCCGCCAGGCTCTCCACGGCGCTGGCGGTGTGCCCCGGCGGGCCTTGCCAGCGATTGAGCAGGCTGACCGTTTCAGGACCGCGCAGGCCTTTGCCGAGGGCTGGGGCCTGACGACCGCGAGCTTCCACGAGAAAATCCGCCGCCAACGCCTCGCGGCCTTCGAGTTCGATCAAATGCCCGGCGACTGAGGTTCTGACCGTCAGCACTCGACCTTCGATCAGCTCCACGCCTGCCAAGCGCAAATCCTCGCGCAAGCCGCGATCAAAGCGGGGACGATCGAGCAGATACTCGATGTTCTGCGCATGCTGCTGGCCGTTCCACGACACCTGCCGCTGGGAAGGCAAGGCCGCGTCCGCCAGGGCCTGGTACAGACCCGCGCCATGCAAGGCCTCGAGCACTCTGACAGAGACCCCTTCCAGCGCCGCAAAGCGCCGCCATTCGCTGACCAGTGTCACCGGATAACCGAGTCGGCGCAGGCCCAATGCAACCGCCGCCCCCGCCGGCCCCGCGCCCAGCACGACAATCGACTTCATGCGCCCGTGCGCCGTTCAGGGCCACGATAACGGGCGTTTTCTTGCAGCCAACGGACAACCTGCGCATTGCTGGCCCGGGGTTGTTCTACCAGAAAGCTCGCGATGTGCCCGCTCAGTGCCGCGCATCCGAGGCTGGCGCCGGACTGCCCCGGATAGGTGCCATGCACACAGGCCGCGAAATCTGCCTGGGCGCTGTCGAGCCAGGACCATTCGTGTTCGGCGCAGCGGGCGTCGCCGGTGACCCGCAACACCTGGGGATAATTGGCCGGAAATACACCCTCGCCCTGGGCCGGGCTGGACGCACAGAGCAGCACACCCCGCGCGATCGCCGAGGCGCAGGCCTCACGCAACAGGATGCGGTCCTGGCGCAGGCCGAGGCTCAAGTTGATCAACCGCACGTCCTGCGCCACCAACCAGTCGATGGCCGTGGCAATCTGCAAGGCGCTGGTCACTCCACGCTGGTCGAACACCTGGGACACGCAAAATACCGCCACCGGCGCCCGTCGGCCGATGGCTTCGATGACAGCACTGCCGTGCCCCAGGGCATCGTGGTCCAGGTCACCTTCAGCCAGTCCATCGCCCAGCAACGAGAAGCGTCGTCCGGCGATCACCTGCACCTGTTGCGCCACGGAATGTCCGCTGTCGACCACGCCAACCCGCAGTTCAGGCTTCATGCAACACCGTATTCGAAGTCAGCACGCCGTCCAGCAACTCGAAGCGCAGATCGGCATCGGCCAGGGTCGAGGGGCGATGGCTGATGAGGATGCGTGTGCGCCCGGCAAACAGTCGGTCGATGGCCTCAATGACCTCGCGCTCGGTGGCTTCATCCACCGCCGAGGTCGCTTCATCCAGCACCAGGATCAGCGGGTCCTGCAGCAAGGCCCGGGCGATGGCGATGCGCTGTTTCTGTCCGCCGGACAACTGCTGGCCACGTTCGCCCAAGGGGCTGTCGAGGCCTTCAGGCAAGGAGGCGATCAGACTGTCGAGTTGTGCCAGGCGCGCGACTTCGGCGATCGATTCGCGACTGGCGTCTGGCACCGCATACGCCAGGTTATCGGCCAGGCTGCCGCGAAACAGCACGATGTCCTGGCTGACCACTGCGATACGCCGACGCAGCTGGAACAGGTCCAGTTCGCGCAAGTCAACCTCCCCCAGTAGGACCCGGCCAGACTGTGGATCGTGGTGCCGTTGCAGCAAGTCGATCAGGGTCGACTTGCCCACGCCCGAGCCGCCGCTGAGGGCCACTTTCAGACCATAAGGAATTCTCGCTTCGATACCGCGCAAGGTGGTCGGGCGCCCGGGGTGGCTGAAATGCACGTTGTCGAAACGCAGCTCGCCGCTGCCTGGCATCGGTTGCGGCATGGTGGGGGTGAGGACGGTAGGCTGTTCACCGCGCAGTTCCATCACCCGCCCGAGGCTGACGGTCATGCGTTGAATCGCCACATACAGCCCGAGCAGGCTCTGCACAGGCCCGACGGCCATGCCCAGGTAGGTGGAAAAAGCGATTAGTGCGCCCAGTTGCCAGGTGCCCTGCACTACCCAATAGCCGCCAATCAGAAACGCACAGGCGCGGGATAATGAAGTCAGGGTACCGGGCACCGCCTGGGTGAAAAACTCGGTGACTTGCAGGCGCAGCAGCTGGCTCATGTAGCCCTGTCCGAGGCTCTCCAGACGGCGCGATTCACGCTGTTGCTGGCCAGCGGACTGGATGAATTTCATCACCGGCAGCGTCTCGACCAAGAACGACGACATGTCCGCCGAACGCTCGCGCAACTGCCGCACATCGCGCTCGACCTTGCGGCGCATCCAGCGCAACCACAGGACATCCAGGGGAATCAGCACCAGCGCCAGCAGCGAGAGTTTCCACGACAGGGTCAGCAGCATGGCCACGGCGCACACCAGCCCGATCACGCTCGACACCGCCGAGAACAGCGAGTCCACGGCGAAGCGCTGGATCTCCGCGACATCGCCGTCAAGGCGCGACATCAGGTCTCCGATGCGCCGCTGGCCATAGAAGCTCGGCGACAGAGTTTGCAGATGCCGATACAGGTCATCGCGCAGGGCAAACAGAATCCGCCCCGACAACCGCGTATGCAGGTAGCGGTTGATCCCCGAGAGCGCCGTGCCCAACAACCCGGCGACAATCATCAGGCCGGCAATCAGCACCAGCATGGAAAAATCTCGGGCCAGCAGGCCGTCGTCGATCAGCAGCTTGGTCAGCCAGGGTTGCACCAGTACCAGCAGCGAGGCGCACACCGACAGACCAAGCAAGCCGCCAATGGCCAGACGATGCGGGCGCACAAAACTGTAGAGCCAGCGCAAGGCGGCTTGCAGGGCTTCTGGGTTGGGGCTGTCGATCAGCCGGACGATCAGGCGCTGCATCACGGACGCAACTGTTTGAGCTTGCGATACAGGGTCGCGCGGCTGATACCCAGGGCGTCGGCAGCGGCCGAGACGTTGCCCTGATGATGGTCCAGGGACTGGCGGATCAACTCCAGCTCATTCTCGCGGATACTGCCGGAGGCAGGCCGTTCGCTGGCGTTCAATTCATCGAGCATGCTGTCGGGCAGATGGTCGAGGGTCAGCACGCTGTCGCGCGGTTCACGCATGGCCAGCGCCGTACGCAGGACCATTTCCAGTTGGCGGATGTTGCCCGGCCAGTGGTAACCGGCGAGCAGACGGTTGAGGTTGTCATGCAGGAGCATGCCGGGCGCGTCGAGTTTGCCGAGCAAGCGCTCGATCAGCGCGCTGAAATCCTCCCGCTCGCGCAAGGCTGGAAGCATCACGCTGATACCGTTGACGCGGTAGAACAGGTCTTCACGAAAGTGCTTGTCTTCGACCAGTCGCTTGAGATCGCGGTGGGTGGCGCAGATCAGCGCAACGTCGATGTCCTGTTCTTCGCCGGCCCCCAGTGGTGCCACCTTGCGGTCCTGCAGCACCCGCAGCAGGCGGGCTTGTAAGGCCAGCGGCATGTCGCCGATCTCGTCGAGGAACAGTGTACCGCCGTGGGCCTGCTGCAGGCGTCCGACCATGCCGCCTCGACGTGAGCCAGTGAACGCGCCTTCGCGATAGCCGAACAATTCCGACTCAATCAGGCCTTCGGGAATCGCTGCGCAATTGACCGCAACGAAGGGTTTGTCGCAGCGACTACCGGCCATGTGCAAAGCGCGGGCAATGACTTCCTTGCCGGTACCGGTTTCGCCCAGCAGCAGCACCGGAAGCTCGTTGGCCAGGCCTTGACGCGCCATGCGCAAGGCCCGGGCGTAGCGCAGATTGCTGCCGGCCAGGGACTCGAGATCGGGTTGTGGCTTGGCCATCTTGGCCGTGCTGCGCGGCGGTGTGCTGACGTTGATCGAACGTTGCGGCGCGCGCAGGGTTTTATAGAAAAATTCGCCTTTGGCGGTCTGCAAACTGCCGACGCCACCTTGCTGCAGGCGGGGCAGCAGCTGCAGTCCGTCAACCCCGAGAAACTCTTCGCAGCGACGACCGACCAGCGCCGCTCGTTCGGCATGCAGCAACTGGCAGGCCTGGGCATTGACCGCGAGAATCTGCCCGCCAAGGCTCACTGCCAACAGGCCTTGCCAAGGGGATTCGAGGTACTGCCGACGGCTGTGGAAAGCCAGGACGATTTCGTCCGGGTAACTGGCGTTGAACACCCGGCTTTCGATCTGGCTGACCGCCATTGCCAGCAGTGCGGTGCTGTCGTGGACGCGGCCCAGGGGACCTTCGCGGGTCAGATCGAGCACCCCCAGAATGTCGCCTTGGGGGCAGTAAATCGGTACCGAGGTACAGGAAAAATCGGTCAGTCGATCGAGGTAGTGTTCGCCGCAATCGATCATCGTCGCCCGGGATTCCACCAGGGCAGTGCCCAGCGCATTGGTACCGCGAGCGGCTTCGCTCCAGCAGGCGCCGAGGGTGATGTCTTGCAGGCCGCTGCCCTTGAGGCGATCGGCGCGGCCTTCGACGGCGAGGATGGTGGCGTCGGAATTGGCCAGGATGATCAGCCCTTCCTTGCCCTGGCGCTCGGCCAGGTAATCGATGGCCGGCAGCGCCGCATCGATCAGCAACCGGTTGCTCGCCAGCAGCACATCCAGGCTCGCACTCGATTCCAGTGCCAGCTCATGTTTGCCATTGAAATGCACGCCATGGCCGAGACTGCGCCGCCACGATGCATCGATCTCCGCACGCAATACGCCATCCGGCACTTCGCCTTCCAGATGCAATTTTTCCCGGGCCAGCCGGGCTTCGCGATGCAGCTGGGGAGTGGTTGTTTTTATTAGCGTCATCAAGCGCTCCGGTTCGGTCCGCTTTGCGCCTTTTTCAAGTTCAGCGCCCTGGCGTAATCTTTACGTTAACGTCAGGGCGATGGCAAGTGCCTTATGGCGCTTGCAAGTCAGACATGCGGATTGCCCGGGACTTTGCTCGGCGTGGCGTACTGCGGCTTCAGGTGGCCGTCCTGGTCGAGCAACCAGGCGTCCATGATCTGACGCACTACAGGACCTGCGACTCGACCGCCCGCCTCGCCGTTTTCGATCATCACCGAGACGACGATCTTCGGATGCTCAGCTGGAGCAAAACCGACGAACAGGGCGTTGTCGCGGTTGCGTTCCAGGGTCTTCGCGCGGTTGTAGCGCTCGCCCTGCTTGATGGCCACCACCTGCGCCGTGCCGCTCTTGCCGGCGATGCGGTATTGCGCACCGGCAGCGGCGGCCCGGGCAATGCCTCGCGCATCGTGCATGACCATCTGCATGCCGTGGTTGACCTGCTCCCAGTCCCGGGGGTCCTTGAGCAGGATGTTCGGCATCGGGTGTTCGTCCACTGGTGCGACACCGTCCACGCTTCGCGCCAGGTGCGGACGGTTCCATACACCTTTGTTGGCGATCAGTGCAGTGGCCTGGGCCAGTTGCAGCGGCGTGACCTGCATGTAGCCCTGGCCAATCCCGAGAATCACCGTCTCACCCGGGAACCACGGCTGGCGACGCGTGGCGCGCTTCCAGGCCTGGGATGGCATGAGCCCGGCGGACTCTTCGAACATGTCCAGCGAGACCTTCTCACCGAGTCCGAACATCGCCATGTAATCGTGCAGGCGATCGATGCCCAGCTTGTGGGCCAGGTCGTAGAAGTAGGTGTCGTTGGAGCGCATGATCGCCGCGTCCATGTCTACCCAGCCGTCGCCGCTGTGGTTCCAGTTGCGGTATTTGTGATCGAAGTCAGGGAGCTGGTAGTAGCCGGGGTCGAATACCCGGGTCTGCGCAGTGACCACGCCGGCATCCAGCCCGGCGATCGCCACTTCCGGCTTGATGGTCGAACCTGGGGCGTACAGCCCGCGCAGCACGCGGTTGAACAGGGGTCGGTCGATGGAGTCGTGCAGCGCAGCGTATTCCTTGAAGCTGATCCCGGTGACAAACAGGTTGGGATCGAAGCTGGGCTTGCTGACCATGGCCAGCACTTCGCCGGTCGAAGGATCAAGCGCAACCACCGAACCGCGGCGATCACCCAACGCTTGTTCGGCGGCTTCCTGCAGTTTCACGTCGAGGCTCAGGACGATGTTTTTGCCGGGGATCGGATCGGTGTGCTTGAGGACCCGCAAGACCCGGCCCTGGGCATTGGTTTCGACTTCTTCGTAGCCCACGTGGCCGTGCAGCTGCGACTCGTAAAATTTCTCGATGCCGGTTTTGCCGATCGATTGGGCACCCCGGTACTCAACCGTATCGAGCGCCTTGGATTCCTTCTCGTTGATTCTTCCCACGTATCCGATGGAGTGCGCGAAGTGGGCGCCCATGGGGTAATGACGCACGAACTGCGGTTCGACATCGATGCCCGGCAGGCGAAACTCATTAACCGCGAGCACGGCGATTTGTTCTTCGGTGAGCTCGTAGAACAGGGTAACCGGCACGAACGGATGCCGTGCCTGCTTCATCGCCTTGTCGAACAAGCTGCGGTCTTCGGCGGGAAGGTGCAGGAGGTTGACTACCTGATCCAGCTCGTCGTTGACGTCGCTGGCACGCTCGCGAGTGATGGTCAGGTTGAAGCTTGGGCGGTTGTCCGCCAGGACCACACCGTTGCGATCGTAAATCAAACCGCGGGTTGGTGTAATCGGCAGGACGTGGACGCGGTTGTTTTCCGAGATCGTCGAGTGGTAATCGAACTCGAGCACTTGCAGGACATAAAGACGCACTACCAGCGCGCAGGTGATCGCCACAACGAACAAGGCGCAAGCCATCAGTCTCTTGTTGACCAGGCGCGTCTCTTTTTCGTGGTCCTTGATCGGTATAGGTTGGGGCATTTCTGCAGGAGCTCTATGGATATGAAAAAAGCGCCGGTCCATAGGCCTTGATAGCAGTCCCTTGAAAACGAGGTGCACCATAGCAAAAACCGCCGAGGATTTCTCGCGGACAAAAACAAAACCCCTACCTGCATACGCAGATAGGGGTTTCGGAATTTAATCTTGACGATGACCTACTCTCACATGGGGAAACCCCACACTACCATCGGCGATGCATCGTTTCACTGCTGAGTTCGGGATGGGATCAGGTGGTTCCAATGCTCTATGGTCGTCAAGAAATTCGGGTACCGAATCGTGGCCAGCTGGCCGCGCTTCAGCAAAGTGGGTATGTGATAGCTGTCGGTGTTTAGTGAGCATCGAACTTTCGGTTCATTGCGTCTTCACACACCGCAATCTGATGCTCTTTCGAGAAGCAAATTGCTTGGGTGTTATATGGTCAAGCCTCACGGGCAATTAGTATTGGTTAGCTCAACGCCTCACAGCGCTTACACACCCAACCTATCAACGTCGTAGTCTTCGACGGCCCTTCAGGGGACTCAAGGTCCCAGTGAGATCTCATCTTGAGGCTAGTTTCCCGCTTAGATGCTTTCAGCGGTTATCTATTCCGAACATAGCTACCCGGCAATGCCACTGGCGTGACAACCGGAACACCAGAGGTTCGTCCACTCCGGTCCTCTCGTACTAGGAGCAGCCCCTCTCAAATCTCAAACGTCCACGGCAGATAGGGACCGAACTGTCTCACGACGTTCTAAACCCAGCTCGCGTACCACTTTAAATGGCGAACAGCCATACCCTTGGGACCGGCTTCAGCCCCAGGATGTGATGAGCCGACATCGAGGTGCCAAACACCGCCGTCGATATGAACTCTTGGGCGGTATCAGCCTGTTATCCCCGGAGTACCTTTTATCCGTTGAGCGATGGCCCTTCCATACAGAACCACCGGATCACTAAGACCTACTTTCGTACCTGCTCGACGTGTCTGTCTCGCAGTCAAGCGCGCTTTTGCCTTTATACTCTACGACCGATTTCCGACCGGTCTGAGCGCACCTTCGTACTCCTCCGTTACTCTTTAGGAGGAGACCGCCCCAGTCAAACTACCCACCATACACTGTCCTCGATCCGGATAACGGACCTGAGTTAGAACCTCAAAGTTGCCAGGGTGGTATTTCAAGGTTGGCTCCACGCGAACTGGCGTCCACGCTTCAAAGCCTCCCACCTATCCTACACAAGCAAATTCAAAGTCCAGTGCAAAGCTATAGTAAAGGTTCACGGGGTCTTTCCGTCTAGCCGCGGATACACTGCATCTTCACAGCGATTTCAATTTCACTGAGTCTCGGGTGGAGACAGCGCCGCCATCGTTACGCCATTCGTGCAGGTCGGAACTTACCCGACAAGGAATTTCGCTACCTTAGGACCGTTATAGTTACGGCCGCCGTTTACCGGGGCTTCGATCAAGAGCTTCGCGTTAGCTAACCCCATCAATTAACCTTCCGGCACCGGGCAGGCGTCACACCCTATACGTCCACTTTCGTGTTTGCAGAGTGCTGTGTTTTTAATAAACAGTCGCAGCGGCCTGGTATCTTCGACCGGCATGAGCTTACGGAGCAAGTCCTTCACCCTCACCGGCGCACCTTCTCCCGAAGTTACGGTGCCATTTTGCCTAGTTCCTTCACCCGAGTTCTCTCAAGCGCCTTGGTATTCTCTACCCAACCACCTGTGTCGGTTTGGGGTACGGTTCCTGGTTACCTGAAGCTTAGAAGCTTTTCTTGGAAGCATGGCATCAACCACTTCGTGTTCTAAAAGAACACTCGTCATCAGCTCTCGGCCTTAGACTCCCGGATTTACCTAAGAGTCCAGCCTACCACCTTAAACTTGGACAACCAACGCCAAGCTGGCCTAGCCTTCTCCGTCCCTCCATCGCAATAACCAGAAGTACAGGAATATTAACCTGTTTTCCATCGACTACGCTTTTCAGCCTCGCCTTAGGGACCGACTAACCCTGCGTCGATTAACGTTGCGCAGGAAACCTTGGTCTTTCGGCGTGGGTGTTTTTCACACCCATTGTCGTTACTCATGTCAGCATTCGCACTTCTGATACCTCCAGCAAGCTTCTCAACTCACCTTCACAGGCTTACAGAACGCTCCTCTACCGCATCACCTAAGTGATACCCGTAGCTTCGGTGTATGGTTTGAGCCCCGTTACATCTTCCGCGCAGGCCGACTCGACTAGTGAGCTATTACGCTTTCTTTAAAGGGTGGCTGCTTCTAAGCCAACCTCCTAGCTGTCTAAGCCTTCCCACATCGTTTCCCACTTAA
>NZ_CM142710.1:4845000-5132500 GCF_054897945.1 Pseudomonas sp. LB3P31 | reverse complement strand
GCAGCATGATCGTCATCTGCAAGTAAACAACCGACTCGTCAGGCTCGCGGATCAGCGATCTGCCGACGGATCTCGTCGTAGCTGGACTTCAGCACCGTGCGCTGGATGTCCGGTGTAGCCAGCATGCGCGCTACCACCAATGCACCGATGCACTGCGACAGAATTGCCCAGGCAAGGCTGTCGCTCTCCAAAGTCCGCGCCCAGTTTTCCTGCAGCCGGCATATCCAGTCTTCCGCCTGCTGGCGAACAGCGTCATCCGAACGGGCAATTTCGGCGCCCAGTGCGGGTAAAGCGCACCCGGTCTCCGCGCTCTGAACATGGGTCATGCTGAGGTAATGCCTGAGACAGCGATCCAGCTTGTCCAGATCCTGATCCGCTCCCAGCCGCGCCGTGCTCTGCGCCAACTCGCGCTCTACGATTGAAGCGAACAGTTCGTCCTTGGAGGAGAAGTGGCTGTAGAACGCCCCACCGCTTAAACCGATCGCCTTCATCAGGCCATCCACGCCCACAGTGGAAAAACCGGATTTCTTCGCCGACAACGCGCTGGACTGCAGAAGCTTCTCTCTGGTTTCCAGTTTGTGACTGGCCGAATAACGCATTGCCCTGCCCTCCGAATTGATCATCTTGACGCCTGCTGAATCGTAGCATAACGTTCGTTTAGTTAACGATAGTTTACCAAAGGATCCGTCATGAATAACAAGAAGGTCGTACTCGTTGTCGGCGCAGGGGATGCCACTGGTGGCGCCATTGCCAAACGTTTTGCCCAGGAGGGATTTGTTGCCTGCGTGACACGGCGCAGTGCCGATAAGCTCCAGCCCCTGGTGGATGCCATCCTGGCTACCGGCGCCGAGGCCCATGGTTTTGCCTGCGATGCCCGCAAGGAAGAGGATGTGGTTGCTCTGGTGGAACAAATCGAAAGCCAGATCGGCCCGATCGAAGCGTTCGTGTTCAACATCGGCGCGAACGTGCCGTGCAGCATTCTCGAAGAAACCGCGCGCAAGTATTTCAAGATCTGGGAGATGGCCTGTTTTTCAGGTTTTCTCAATGGCCGCGAAGTCGCCAAGCGCATGGTCGAGCGGCGGCGGGGAACGATTCTCTTCACCGGCGCCACTGCCGGACTACGCGGTGCAGCAGGATTCGCAGCGTTCGCTGGAGCTAAACACGGCATCCGCGCCTTGGCCCAGAGCATGGCCAGGGAACTGGGACCGATGAACATTCACGTGGCTCACGTGGTAGTCGACGGCGCAATCGATACCGATTTCATCCGCGACAGCTTTCCCGAGAAATATGCCACCAAGGATCAGGACGGCATCCTCAACCCCGAGCACATCGCCGAAAATTACTGGTACCTGCACAGCCAGCCTCGTGACGCCTGGACCTTCGAACTCGACCTGCGCCCCTGGAACGAACGCTGGTAAGCCCTCCCCCAATAATAAGCAGAGCACATCGATCATGAGCAAAACCGTGGAGTTTTTTTTCGACCTTGGCAGCCCCGCCACTTACCTGGCCTATACACAGCTGCCAAAGATCTGCGAGCAGACCGACAGCCAGTTGATCTACGTTCCCATGTTGCTGGGAGGTGTATTCAAGGCAACGGGCAACGCTTCCCCAGCGACCATTGCCGCCAAGGGTCGCTACATGTTCAAGGATCTGGACCGCTATGCAAAACGTTACGGCGTGCCACTCAGGTTCAATCCGCACTTTCCCATCAACACCCTGATGTTGATGCGCGCGGTAACTGGCATGCAGCTACGCCACCCCGAACGCTTCGAGGCCTTTATCGACTGCCTGTTCCAGGCATTGTGGGTGGAGGGTCGCAGTCTGGATGATCCGGCAACCGTCGCCGCAGTGCTGATGCAACACGGTTTTGATCCGAATGAAGTCATGGCACTGACTGCGGACGAAGAAGTGAAGACTGCGCTCAAGGACAATACCGAGCGAGCGGTGCAAAGAGGAGTGTTCGGGGCACCGAGCATGTTCGTCGGTAATGAGCTGTTCTTTGGCCAGGACCGGCTGGACTTCGTGGCTGAAGCGTTGAGTTGATTGCGGAGATGGAAATGCAGGCGCCGCTTGCGGCGCCTGATCTTTCGAACATCAGATAGCTGCGGTCCGGGTGTTCAACCACTCCAGCGCAGCCCCGTCGAGTAGCGGGCTCAAGCGCTCGCGCACTTCGGCGTGATAGCCGTTGAACCATTGCTTTTCGTCTTCCGTCAGCAGTGCCGGTAGCAGGCAGCGGGTATCGATCGGGCACAGGGTCAATGTTTCGAATTTGAGGAACTCACCAAATTCGCTGCTGCCGGCCTCGCGATTAAGCACCAGGTTCTCGATCCGCACACCCCAGCGGCCCGGGCGATAGGTACCCGGTTCAATGGAGGTGATCATTCCCGGCTGCATCGCAGTTTGCGGTGCGGCCACGGCTTGATAGGCGATCACCTGGGGACCTTCGTGCACGTTCAGGAAGTAACCGACGCCATGGCCAGTACCGTGACCATAATCGACGCGTTCAGCCCAGATCGGCGCCCGAGCGATGGCGTCCAACAGCGGAGAAAGAATGCCCTTGGGAAACTGCGCACGGGACAAGGCGATAACGCCTTTTAGCACCCGCGTGCAATCGCGCTTCTGCTCTTCGGTGGGTGTACCCACTGGCACCATTCGCGTGATGTCGGTTGTGCCGCCCAGGTACTGGCCACCGGAGTCGATCAACAACAGGCCGTCGCCCTCGATCACCGCGTGCTCTTCTTCGGTCGCGTGATAGTGCGGCATTGCGCCATTGGCGTTGAATGCAGCAATAGTGTTGAAACTCAGCGATACATAGTCAGGGCGACGGGTACGTGCGGCCGTCAGGTGCTCGTCAATGGTCAGTTCGGTAATACGCTCACGGCCCCACGCCGACTCCAGCCAGGCGAAGAACTCGCACAGTGCTGCGCCATCCTGCTCCATGGCCTGGCGGATATGCTCGGCATCAGCCAGGCTTTTGCGTGATTTGGCCAGGGTCGTCGGGTTCAGGCCTTCGACCAGCCTCACGTCACTGCTCAGGTTAGCCAGCAAGCCCGCCGTCACCCGCGCGGGATCAACCTGCAGGCTCGTTCCGGCGGGTACCGCACGCAACGCATCAGCGACTTCGCTGTAATCACGCAAAGTCACCCCATCCTGCTCAAGCACCGCGCGCAACTCGGCGCTGACCTTGCTCAACGCCACGAACAAGGTGGCCTGTTGCGGGCCGATCAAGGCGAAGGAAACAAACACCGGGTTGAATGACACGTCACCGCCGCGCAGGTTGAACAACCAGGCAATGTCATCAAGAGTGGCGATGAAATGCCAGTCAGCTGCGCGTTCTTTCATCACCTCGCGCAGTTTGCCGAGTTTTTCTGTGCGGCTGACCGTCGCCTGGGGCGGCAGGTGTTGATAGATCGGTTCATTGGGCAGGGTCGGACGATCACTCCAGACTTCGCTCAGCAGGTCAATGTCGGTACGCAGCCGGGCACCGCGCTCTTCAAGCTTGCTACCGAGCGTGCGCGCAGAGGCGACCGCCATCACCGCGCCGTCTACCGCGACCACACCGCCTTCGGGGGTCTGCTCTGCCAGCCATTCCAGCGGCCCGGGCTGGCCCGGTTGCAACTTGATCAGCTCGATACCGCTGCCTTCGAGTTCCTTGGTCGCCTGCTCCCAATAGCGGCTGTCGGCCCAGACTCCAGCGAAGTCCGGCGTGACGATCAGCGTACCGACCGAACCATGAAAGCCCGACAGCCACTGACGCCCCTGCCAGTAACCCGGCAGGTATTCCGACAGGTGCGGATCCGCCGATGGCACCAGCAGCGCATGAATGCCCTCCCGGCTCATCAGCTCGCGGGTTTGCGCCAGGCGCTGGGGCACTGACCCGTTGATCGAAGGCTGCGTACTCATCATGTCTCCTGCTAATCACGTATTCATTATTGTTGAAGCACTGATTCGAATCGGCGCTTTGAAGCCCTATTGCCAGAATGTCGGAGCACTGGCGCAGGCTGCTTTTATCAGTTCTGCCGCCTGGTCGATGTCCTGCTCGGTGGTGAACCGTCCAAGACTCAAGCGGATAGTGCGACTTGCCGAGCGGGCGTCATGCCCCAAGGCCAGCAGCACATGCGAGGGGGTATTACTGGCGGAATTGCACGCTGAAGTCGCGGAAAACGCGATCGAGTGGCTCAATACCGCTGAATTGAATTCACCCTCGGCGAACGTCAGGCTGAGGGTGTGGGGAATGCGCTGGAGTGGACTGCCGTTAAGGCGCACACCCGGAATGCTGGAGAGATGTTCGAGCAGGCGTTCTCGCAAACCGACGATGATGGTTTTTTCGTCCTCGAACAGCTGCGCCGCCAACTCGAAAGCCACCCCCATGGCGACGATCTGATGAGTCGCCAGAGTGCCCGAGCGCAACCCGCCCTCGTGCCCGCCGCCGTGAATCTGTGCCTGCAGGCGCTGTTGCGCGCGCGGTCCCACATACAGTGCACCGATCCCTTTGGGGCCGTAGATCTTGTGGGCTGAAAATGACATCAAATCCACCGGCAACCGTTCCAGGTCGATGACCACCTTGCCGGCACCCTGCGCCGCATCGACATGAAACAAGACCTCCCGCGCCCGCACGATCTCGCCGATGCCGGCGATATCGTTGACCGTACCCAGTTCGTTGTTGACCAGCATCAGCGAGACCAGAAAGGTGTCCTCGCGCATGGCTTCGCTGACCGCCTGGGGGGTGATCAGGCCATCGGCATCCGGCACCAGGTAAGTCACCGCTATTCCGGCGTCCTGCAGTTGCCGGGCAGTGTCGAGAATCGCCTTGTGCTCGATCTGGCTGGTGATGACATGGCCACCGGCAACGCCACGGGCCTGAGCTACGCCCTTGAGCGCGAGGTTATTCGATTCGGTGGCGCCGGAAGTCCAGACGATCTGTCCGGCCTGGGCACCGATCAGGTCGGCGACTTGCTGACGGGCCTGCTCGACCGATTGCCGGGCCTGCTGGCCGAACGCATGGGAGCTGGACGCGGGGTTACCGAAGTTACCGGTGAAACCCAGGCACTCGACCATTACCTTGATGACCCGCTCATCCACCGGGGTGGTGGCGGCGTAGTCGAAATACAACGGGCGTTTATTCATAAAAGACTCGCAGAGCGGGTTCCGGGATCAGGAGGCTCGTCACTGGAACGATAAAGCGCAGCCTCGTGAGCTGCGTTGATATCCCAGAACGCTAGAAATACCTGATCGGATGCCGTTAAAGAAGAACAACTTCATTTAAAAGTGCGTCGGAACGCTCCTGAAGTCGAGCTTAACAGGCATCGGCCAGCCGGTTGAAGCAATGCATCAGCCAATGCTCTCCAGCAGCAGCGGATAAAGCGAAATCACCAGCAGCGCGGCCATCCCCCAATTGAACAGTCGCAGCCAGCGGCGATCCTTCAATACGTTGCGCAACAGCGTGCCGCACGCGGCCCAGACGCTGACGCTCGGCAGATTGATCACGGCAAATACCGCGGCAATCACGATGACATTGGTGAAATAGCCCTGCATCGGCGTGTAGGTGCTGATGGCGCCGATCGCCATGATCCAGGCCTTGGGATTGACCCATTGAAACGCCGCCGCACCGAGGTAGCTGATCGGCTTTGCCTCACTGTCCTGGGTGTCGGAAACCGGTCCGGAGTGGGCAATTTTCCATGCCAGGTACAACAGGTAGGCCGCGCCGACATACCGTAATACCGTGTAAAGCAATGGATAGGTTTGAAACACCGCGCCCAGACCAAGTCCCACCGCCACGACCAGCAAAAAGAAACCGCAGGTGATGCCAAGCATGTGCGGAATGGTGCGGTTAAAGCCAAAGTTCACCCCCGATGCCAGCAACATAGTGTTGTTCGGGCCAGGAGTGATTGAAGTGACAAGGGCAAATAATGCGAAGCCCAGCAGCAGATCGGGAGAGAGCGTCATCGGAATCGGTCCATCAGGGTCGGTCAGGTATTGACCCTACCGCACGCCACAGCGCAAACCCATGGACAGTTGGGTGAAACTTCGAGCGGTACAGTCTCTCAGCTAGGCCGACCGTGCAGCTGCACAGTCCGCTCAGCGTTCATTTCGCCCTGTTTATCGAAGCTGAAGGTTTTCTGAGGCTGACCGAGCAATTCGGCCTTTTTCGCATGGTATTCGTCAAACGACAGGCTGCGACGATTGAGATCTTCAATGGCCAATTCACGGCTTTCTTCCGCAGTGTAAGGGCGTAGTTCCGGGGAAACATGGCTGGCACATCCGGCGAGTACGGAGACGGCGAGCAGCAGCAAAATGGCGACTGGCAATTTCATGGGGTGGCGTCCTGGCATCTGGGTTCGGGGCAATGACCACAGGCTACTCGCGCCCTTCTCCGGGCAGAAATCAACGCGCTCGATAGTGGGTATCGAGGTTTCGGCACGCGGTGCCAGCCCCCCATGTAAACAGCCTTTTATATTCATTAAAGATCTATAAATATTGTTTAACAGTCTTTTGAGGAATAACAACAAGCCTTTATAACAACCATATTGCTTAACCGCACTGTTGCCTCTGCAACTGTTTGCCAGGCAACAGCGAATCAACAAACAGCCTGCGCAATCGACAGCGATAACCGGCAGATGTGCTGCAACCCCCAGGAAACGGGGCTTCGAGGGATTGGTACAGCTCTTGCTGAAGTCAGTGACTACTCACTGCTCACCGAGCCACTGTTTAAAAAGGAACTGATCATGTCGCGCCCATTAAAAGTCGTTGCCCTCTCCGGTGGTACATGGCGTCCCTCTCGTACCCTGGTACTGACTCAAGCGCTGCTGGCCGAACTGTCCGAACACCTGCTGATCGAGAGCAAAGTGATCGAGCTGGGCGACATTGCCCGGCCACTGGGCGCAGCGTTGTCCCGCCAGGAACTAGGCGCAGAGGTCGAGGCCGAGCTACGGGCCATCGAGAATGCCGACCTGCTGATCGTCGCCACTCCGGTCTTCCGCGGCTCCTACCCCGGCCTGCTCAAGCATCTGTTCGACCTGATTGACCTCAATGCGCTGATCGACACACCGGTGCTGCTGGCTGCCACCGGTGGCAGCGAACGGCATGCCCTGGTACTCGATCACCAGTTGCGGCCGCTGTTCAGTTTCTTCCAGGCCCTGACCTTGCCGATTGGCGTGTACGCCACCGAAGCCGATTTCTCCAACTACCAAATAACCAGTGAGCCCTTGCAGGCCCGCATTCGTCTTGCTGCAGAACGCGCCGCACCGCTGTTCGGCGCGCCCCCCAAAAATCTGCTGAAAATCGCTTAAGGATTACTTCATGGATGTTTTCTGGTTCCTGCCGACCCACGGCGACGGCCACTACCTGGGCACCACCCAGGGTGCGCGTCCGGTCACGCTCAACTACCTCAAGCAAGTGGCCCAGGCCGCTGACAGCCTTGGCTACCACGGGGTGCTGATTCCCACCGGGCGTTCCTGCGAAGACTCCTGGGTGATCGCCTCGGCGCTGGTGCCGTTGACCGAACGCCTGCGCTATCTGGTCGCCATCCGGCCGGGAATTATCTCGCCGACTGTGTCTGCACGTATGGCTGCCACCCTCGATCGCTTGTCTGGCGGGCGCCTGCTGATCAACGTGGTGACCGGTGGCGATCCGGACGAAAACCGCGGCGATGGCAGCTTCCTGGATCACAGTGAACGCTACGAAGTGACCGACGAATTTCTGAAGATCTGGCGTCGCGTGCTGCAAGGCGAATCGGTGGATTTTGAAGGCAAACACCTGCGCGTGCAGAACGCCAAGGCGCTGTATCCACCGGTGCAGAAACCCTACCCTCCACTGTACTTTGGCGGCTCTTCGGATGCGGCCCACGACCTGGCGGCCGAACAGGTCGACGTCTACCTGACCTGGGGCGAGCCACCCGCCGCCGTCGCGGAGAAACTCGCCGATGTTCGCGAGCGTGCTGCGCGCCACGGTCGCACGGTGAAGTTCGGGATTCGCCTGCATGTGATCGTGCGCGAGACAGCCGAGGAAGCCTGGAAAGCCGCCGACAAACTGATCGAGCACATCAGCGACGAAACCATTCAGGCGGCACAGAAATCCTTCTCGCGTTTTGATTCCGAAGGGCAACGGCGCATGGCGGCTTTGCACGATGGGCGCCGGGACAACCTGGAAATCTCCCCCAACCTGTGGGCGGGCGTCGGCCTGGTCCGTGGTGGTGCCGGCACTGCGCTGGTGGGCGACCCGCAGCAAGTGGCCGCGCGGATCAAGGAATACGCCGATCTGGGGATCGAGAGTTTCATTTTCTCCGGTTACCCGCATCTTGAGGAAGCTTATCGCTTCGCCGAGCTGGTGTTCCCGCTGCTGCCGGAGCCCTATGCGAGCCTGGCCGGGCGCGGTGTTACCAACCTCACCGGGCCGTTTGGCGAAATGATCGCCAATGATGTGTTGCCCAGCAAAGCTACTGCCTGAGCCGGCTTCCACCTGTAGGAGCAAAGCTTGCTCGCGATGCGGTATGCACGGTCATCACGACAGACCGGGTCATCGTTCGTCGCGGGCAAGCCTTGCTCCCACAAAGAGTGGGCCAGCCTTGCTGCACACGAATGAGGAACCCCCGTGACTGCCAAGCCACAAAGCGCCCTGTTATCCCCCCTGCAGACTGCCCGGCAACTGGCGGCGCAGTTTGCCGTGACCGCTGTCGAGCGCGATGAACGCGGCGGCACGCCCAAAGCCGAACGTGACGCGCTGCGCGCAAGCGGCCTGCTCGCATTGAGCATCCCCATAGAATACGGCGGCGTCGGCGCGCAGTGGAGTGAAACCCTGGCGATCGTGCGCGAGTTCGCCAAGGTCGACAGCTCGATCGCCCATGTTTTCGGTTTCCACCACCTGATGCTCGCCACCGTGCGCCTGTTCGCCAGGCCTGAACAATGGCAGCCGTGGTTCGAACAAACTGCGCGCAAAAACTGGTTTTGGGGCAACGCCCTCAACCCGCTGGACACTCGCACCGTGGTGCGCAAGCTGGATGGCTGGCGCGAGTTCTCCGGCAAAAAGAGCTTCTGTTCCGGCGCCAGCGACTCGCAAATGCTGATCGCCTCGGCGGTGGATGAAACGGCGGGCGGCAAGCTGTTGATCGCCGCCATCCCCAGCAGCCGCAGCGGCATCACCTTGCACAACGACTGGAACAACATGGGCCAGCGCCAGACCGACAGCGGCAGCGCCACCTTTGAACGGGTTCGGGTGGAAGAGTCGGAATTGCTGCTCGATCCGGGCCCCTTGAGCACGCCGTTTGCCTGCCTGCGCCCATTGATCGCCCAGTTGACATTCACCCACATGTTCCTCGGCATCGCCGAAGGTGCTTTCGCAGAGGCACGGCAATACACCCTCACCGAAACCCGCCCGTGGCACAAATCCCACACCCAGGATGTGAGTCAGGACCCTTATGTGCTGGGTCATTACGGCGAGTTCTGGGTGGCGCTCGAAGGCGTTCGATTGCTGGTAGAGCGTGCCGCCGAGCTGCTCGACAAGGCCTGGGCCAAGGGCCCGAAACTCAGCGCCGAGGAACGCGGGCACCTGGCCATTGCCATCGCCACTGCCAAGGTCGCGGCCACCCGCAACGGCCTGGACCTGTGCAGCCGCCTGTTCGAAGTCACGGGTGCGCGCTCCACCCACGCCTCGCTGCGGCTCGACCGTCATTGGCGCAACCTGCGCACGCAAACCCTGCACGACCCGGTGGATTACAAACTCCATGAGCTGGGTGACTGGGCGCTTAACCAGTCCCTGCCGATTCCGACTTTTTATTCCTAGCCTGCCATTCATGGAGCGAACCCCATGCAACTGCTGACTCTACCGCCTTCGCCCGCGTTGGCCACCTCGATCCGCGCCACTGCGCAGGTGTTCGAAGACCCGAAATCCCAAGCCTTGCTCGCGCATCTGCAGCAGGTGGCGCCGAGTGAGGCCAGCGTGCTGATCATTGGCGAAACTGGCACTGGCAAGGAGCTGGTCGCGCGGCACATCCACAATCTCAGCGCCCGTCGCAATCGCCCGTTCGTGGCGGTGAACTGCGGCGCCTTCTCCGAATCCCTGGTCGAAGCCGAGCTGTTCGGGCACGAGAAAGGTGCGTTCACCGGCGCGCTCAGTGCCAAGGCCGGCTGGTTCGAGGAGGCGGATGGCGGCACCTTGTTTCTCGATGAGATCGGCGATCTGCCGATGGCGATCCAGGTCAAGTTGCTGCGCGTGCTGCAGGAGCGCGAAGTAGTACGCCTGGGCTCGCGCAAGAGCATCCCGATCGATGTGCGAGTGCTCGCGGCGACCAACGTGCAACTGGAGAAAGCCATCAACGCCGGGCACTTTCGCGAGGACCTGTATTACCGCCTCGACGTGGTCAGCCTGGAACTCAGCCCGCTGCGCGATCGTCCCGGCGACATCCTGCCGTTAACCCGGCACTTCGTCGAAGCCTACAGCCAGCGCCTGGGCTACGGCACCATCACGATCAGCAAAGAGGCTGAACTGAAACTGCGCAGCTACAGTTGGCCGGGCAACATTCGCGAACTGGAAAACGTCATCCATCACACCCTGCTGATCTGCCGCAACGGCATCATCGAACGCGATGACCTGCGCCTGTCGAACATGCGCATCGAGCGCCAGGATGATCAGGGCGGCAACTTCGATGATTCACCTGAGGCGTTGCTTGAGCGCGCGTTTCAAAAACTCTTCGAAGAACAGGCCGGAGCGCTGCATGAAAAAGTCGAGGATGCACTGCTGCGCGCTGCCTATCGCTTCAGTCACTACAACCAGGTGCACACTGCCGCACTGCTGGGCCTGAGCCGCAATGTGACGCGCACCCGGCTGATCAAGATCGGCGAACTGGCGGTCAACAAACGCCGGCCCACGGAAAATCTCCAGGGTGAGCGCTTGATGCAGCTGTCCATCTAACCCACCAGATGGCAGTGCAACGCGTTGTCATGGCTGCGTTCCAGACTGTGCAACACCTGGAACGAGCCGAAGGTCACGGTTTTCGCCTGATGAATTCGGATCAACTGCCAGAAATCCTGCGCGCCGCTTTCAAACTGCTGGAACGCCGCCTCTCCGGCCTCCCGCGTCTGCCACTGCAGATAATTCAGCACCCGCCGGCCATCGTCGCTGGCCTGGATGCTGGCACTTAGAAATCCCGCGTAGTCCTGGGCCAGGCGTTCGGTTTGCAGCGACAGCGCCGACACCAGTGCCGGTTGCTGGTGGGGTTCGATCTCGAACTCGATGAGTTGGGTAAAGCTGCGATTTTTCTCTGGCGCCTGCATGAAAAGTCCCCCTCGGTGTAGGCCGGATCTTGCGATCCGAAGACCTGCAGGGTAAAACCTCCAGTTAAGTCAAGGTCAAGGGGATTTTTCAATTGATTACCTCCGAGAACGTCCACCGGGAGCTCACGGTCGGCCAGGTTGCTGCCCGTAGCGGCGTGGCGGTCACCGCGCTGCACTTCTATGAGGCTAAGGGGCTGATCCGGAGCAACCGCAACCAGGGCAACCAGCGTCGGTATCCACGGGAGGTGTTGCGGCGTGTGGCGTTGATCAAGGTGGCGCAACGCCTGGGTATTCCGTTGGCAGAAATTGGTAAAGCGCTGCAATCGCTACCCGATAACCGCGCACCGACGGCGGCCGACTGGAAGGTGTTGTCGGCGCAATGGAGTCGGGATCTGGATGAGCGGATCAAACAGCTGACGCTGCTGCGCGATCGGCTGGATGGATGTATCGGTTGTGGGTGTTTGTCGATGGAGGCTTGTCCGTTGCGTAACTTTGGCGATGTGTTGGGGGATCAGGGGCCTGGGGCGCATTTGCTGGATGAGGATTAGTCGTGGAGTGGCGAGTCTGGACTCGCCTCGGGCTTGTTTAATGACAGTGTGATGAAATATCGGACTTACAGCTGGAATATCAGACGTTTCGGTGTTTGGTGTAGGGCGTTTCTGAGGTTTGGGTGGGGATCTTGCCTGGCAATCTTTTGTGGTGGTTGGATTGGGGTAAAGCGGATCAAAAGATCGCAGCCTTCGGCAGCTCCTACTATATTTATGGGTTCGTGACATTGTTGTTCCACAATAAAACGAGGGAGAACCGCCATGAGCGTCAAACCCATTCCAGAGGGCTATCACAGCATTACGCCGTATCTGGGTATTCAAAAAGCTGCCGAAGCTATCGAGTTCTACAAGAAAGCCTTTGGTGCCGTCGAAGTCATGCGTCTGTCCATGCCGGATGGTGGTATCGGGCATGCCGAGTTGCGCATTGGTGATTGCCCGATAATGTTGGGCACGCCCTGCGAACAGGGGCCGTTGAGTAATCCTGACCAGTCACCCTCGGTGGGGCTGCATCTGTACGTCAACGATGTCGATGCGTCCTACAAGCAAGCCATTGCCGCTGGCGGGACTGTGGTATCCGAGGTCAAGGATCAGTTTTATGGTGACCGATCCGGGACATTGAAGGACCCCTATGGGCATCTGTGGTTTCTGGCCACGCGCAAGGAGGATCTGACCCAGGAACAGATTGAGCAGCGCGCGCAGGAGATGTTCAAGCAGGGATAAGTGCGCGGCCCGCTCCCAAACATGAGTCTCGGGGAAGCGGGCCAATCAACATTTCGAAACATTTCCTTTCAAATGCAGATTCGGGATTTTTGATTCTCATTCGTCTTATATAGATGCAGTCAGCTCGCGTCGGCAAAAGCCACGGGCGACTTTTCATCGACCCCACGCTGGGAAGCCCGCAGCCAGGGCCGTCTCATCGATATAAGACTTAGACCATGTCGAAGAAATCCCGCTCCAAACTCTGGTTCCTGGTCCATAGCTGGCTGGCGCTGCCGATCTGGTTTTTTGTGCTGATCGTCTGCGTCACCGGCACGCTGGCGGTGGTAAGCCAGGAAATCGTGTGGCTGGCCAACCCGCAAATGCGTGCCAGCCAGCCTTCCGATGATGCCCAGCTGCTCAACTACGACCAGATCATGGCCGCGATCAACAAGGCTGAGCCTGACACCCTGGTCGAAAGTATCAGCCGGCCCGACGAGTCGCACTTCGCCCTCGACGTCGAGGTCAGCTACCCGGACGGGCGTTCGGTGACGGTCTACGTCAACCCGTACACCGGCGTGATCCAGGGCACGGCGCCGCAATTCAATTTCAAGGCGTTCACCCGCGCCCTGCATGGCTGGTGGCTGGTGCCGTTCACCAATGGCTACAGCTGGGGCTGGTATCTGGTGTCGTTCCTGAGCCTGCCGCTGCTGGCTTCGCTGATCACCGGGCTGGTGGTCTACAAGAAATTCTGGAAAGGCTTCATGAAGCCGACCCTGCGCATCCGTCACGGCGCGCGGATCTTCTGGGGCGACTTTCACCGGCTCAGCGGCATTTGGTCGATCTGGTTTATCGCGGTGATTTCCGTGACCAGCACCTGGTTCCTGATCGAGGCATTCATGTTCGATAACCAGGTGTCGATTTCCACCGCTCCAGTGGCGTTGGTGGTGCCTCGCGAGAGCGTGCCAATGACTGCCGATGGCTCGCCCGCGCCGATGATCAGCCTGCAGTCCGCGATCGCCGAGGCCAAGGAACGCATTCCCGGGCTGGACGACAGCTTTGTCAGCATGCCCGCCAACGCCTATAGCTACCTGACGGTGGGCGGACGCAGCTGGTACCCGCTGATGTTCCAGACCGCCGACATCAACCCCTATACCGGTGACATCGCGTCCACCCGACTGCTCTCGGATCGCTCCGGGCTCGAATTGGTCACCGAATCCATGCGCCCCCTGCACACCGGCGACTTCGGCGGCCTGTGGATCAAGCTGATCTGGTTCTTCTTCGGCCTGCTGCTGAGCATGATGGTACTCAGCGGCCTGCTGATCTGGACCAAGCGCACCGCCCTGGCTACGGCCAACGCCCTCAAGCGCGAAAGCAAGCGTTCACGGGTGCAGACCGCCACTCGCCACGAAACTACGGAGGTCAGCTGATGAGCCTGCTCGTTGCGGATAAACCGTCGTCGAAACTGAGCCGTTTTTGGCACAAATGGCGCTTCCATATCAACGTCCTGCTGTTGCTGGTGCCCCTGGGTTTCATGCCGAAATACTTCGCCGATGCCGCACTGTTCCGTGGTGACACTGGCCTGGGTGAACGGGAGGCCGGCGAAGTCCAGGTCGGCCCCTGGAGCGTGCGCCTGGCCGAGCTGCGCAATGAAGCGCCGCGACTCGATGGCCCGGCCGGCTACATGAAAAGCTTCAACGCAGCGCTGTGCGACAGCTGCCGTGATCAGGTCAAGGCGACCTACCTGCGCATCGGCAAACCCCGCAGTCTGCGCGCCGCCGGGGTGATTTTCTTCGGCACGCCGTACCGCATGGGCGCGATGTTGCCGATCCCGGAAAAGACCAAGGCCGATGCCGAGCTGTGGATCACCATGGAGGGTTGGGACGGTGCCATGCATCAAGCGTCCATTCCCCTGAGCCAGGCATCCCCCGCCACCGTTGAGTGGCTGACCAAACAAGGAGGCAAACCATGACCTTTCGCCCTCTCAGCCGCCTGCTGCTGGTGCTCTGCGCCGGACTCAGCACCAGCGCCCTGGCCCACAACCCGATGTGCGAATGCAAGGCCGTCGACGCCGAACAGATCGAATGCACCGGCGGTTTTTCCGACGGCAGCGGCGCACCCGGCGTGACCCTGGATGTGATCGGCTACGACGAAACCATTCTGGTGCCCGGCAAGCTTGGAACCGATTCGAAGATGACCTTTAAGAAACCCACCGCCGAATTTTATGTGCTGTTCGATGCAGGCCCTGGCCATGTGGTCGAAATCGACCAGGCGGACATCCAGACCCCATGAGTACGCCCACCCGCCAAATCGTCCGCCCGGCCGGCGCCGGCCATGAAACGCTGTACGTGTTGCTCCTGTGCCTGATGATCCTGGCAGTGGCCGGTTCGGTCGTTGCCTGGCGTTATGAATCCCAGGAAGTGACCACCGTGACCAGCCATCAGCTGGACGCGCGTCGCGACTTGAGCGCTTCAGAACAAGGCATCTATGCCGACCTGCGGGTCACGCTCGACGAGATCCATCTGTTGCGCCAGGAGCAGCAAGCGCTGCCGACCCCGGTGGTGCTCGCGAACGAAGGCTTCGCGCCTTTCGCCCAGGACGCCAGCTCGGTCAGTCGTGGCAGCCATGCCTGGCAGCTGCTTGAGGACCGGGCCTATTTCGGCCAAAGCCAGTCGCCGGAGGTGGCCGGCTCGTTCCTGATGCGCCTGACCGACGGCGACGATGCACCGGACATCTGGCTGCATCGCGGCACCGCCCTCAAGGCGCCCACCGATCTGGCTGACTCCGCGCTGGAAAGCGCCGGCTGGCAGCAAATCGTTGCGCAATTCGATGCCGGCGTCACTCGCCAGCACCGGCACTGACCCCGCCTTTACCCGAGAGAAGACCGCTTTCCCATGCCTATTTCATCTCAACGTTTCATGCGTGTGCTGCTGGCTGGCCTGCTGGCCTGCCTGTTGGCACCCCTGGCCCATGCTGACGAGGCCAAGCGCCTGCGCATCGGTATCACCCTGCATCCGTATTACAGCTACGTGGCCAATATCGTCGGGGACAAGGCCGAAGTGGTGCCGCTGATCCCGGCCGGCTTCAACCCGCATGCCTACGAGCCTCGAGCCGAGGACATCAAGCGCATCAGCGGGCTGGACGTAATAGTGCTCAACGGCGTCGGGCATGACGACTTCGCCGACCGCATGATTGCCGCCAGCGAAACCCCGAACGTGGCAGTGATCGAAGCCAACGAAAACGTGCCATTGCTGGCCGCTACCGGGGTTGCTGCCCGGGGTGCCGGCAAGGTGGTCAATCCGCACACATTTCTGTCGATAAGCGCCTCGATTGCGCAGGTCAACAACATTGCCCGCGAGCTTGGCAAGCTGGACCCGGACAACGCCAAGACCTACACCCAGAACGCCCGCGCCTATGGCAAACGCCTGCGGCAAATGCGCGCCGATGCCCTGGCGAAACTGACTGCGGCACCGAATGCCGAATTGCGAGTGGCGACGGTGCATGCAGCCTATGACTACCTGCTGCGTGAATTTGGCCTGGAAGTGACGGCCGTGGTCGAGCCCGCCCACGGCATCGAGCCAAGCCCGAGCCAGCTGAAAAAAACCATCGACCAGTTGCGTGAACTGGACGTGAAAGTGATCTTCTCCGAGATGGATTTCCCATCCAGCTACGTCGACACCATCCAGCGCGAATCCGGAGTGAAGCTGTATCCGTTGTCGCATATTTCCTACGGCGAATACACCGCCGACAAGTATGAAAAGGAAATGACCGGCAACCTTAACACCGTGGTCCGGGCCATCCAGGAGTCCGGCGCATGACTGTCCAGGAAACGCTGATTGCCCAGAGCGCCGGCCCGACTCTGGATTTCGCCGATGTCGGCCTGACCCTCGGCCGCACCCTGATCCTTGATCAGGTGACCTTCCAGGTCCAGCCCGGCAGCATCCATGCCCTGGTGGGCCCCAATGGTGGCGGCAAGAGTTCGCTGATCAAGACCCTGCTCGGGCAGATGCCCCACCAGGGCCGCCTGACCCTGCAGTGGCCAGGTACGCCGGGGACCATCGGCTACGTGCCGCAGGCGCTGGAATTTGATCGCGGGCTGCCGATGACCGTCGACGACTTCATGGCCGCGATGTGCCAACGCCGTCCGGCATTTCTTGGCTTGAGCAAACATTACGCCGCCGCCATCGGTGAGGCCCTGGAACGAGTGGGCATGCAGGACAAGCGCAAGCGCCGCATGGGCGCACTGTCCGGAGGTGAACGCCAGCGCGTGTTGCTGGCCCAGGGGCTGATTCCGCCGCCGCAGCTGCTGGTACTCGATGAACCGATGTCGGCGCTGGATGAAGCCGGTATCCAGGTGTTCGAGCGACTGCTAGGGGACTGGCGCCGCAGCGGCATTACGGTGCTGTGGATCGAGCATGACCTGGAAGCGGTTGGCCGTCTGGCCGACCGCGTTACCGGGCTCAATCGCCGGGTGCTGTTCGATGCCACGCCCAAGCAGGCACTGACGCCGGAACGCTTGCTGACGCTGTTTTCCACCCATCCACGGAGCGCTGCCTGATGAGTTACGAAGCATTTCGTCTGATGGTCCAGGGCTGGGCCTCTTCGGGTTACCTGCCGGAGGCGCTGGCCTATGGATTTGTGGTCAACGCGCTGCTCGCCGGCTTGCTGATCGGCCCGGTTCTAGGCGGCCTGGGCACTCTGGTGGTGGTCAAGCGTTTCGCGTTTTTCTCCGAAGCAGTCGGTCATGCGGCACTCACCGGCGTGGCCGTCGGCATCCTCCTCGGCGAACCGTACACCGGGCCCTATGGCAGCCTGTTCGGCTACTGCCTGCTGTTCGGCATTCTGCTCAACTACCTGCGCAACCGCACAGGGCTCGCGCCGGATACGCTGATCGGCGTGTTCCTGTCGGTGTCGTTGGCCTTGGGCGCGAGCCTGCTGCTGATCCTGGCCGGCAAGATCAACGTGCATATCCTCGAAAACGTGCTGTTCGGATCGGTGCTCACCGTCAACGGCAATGATCTGCTGGTGCTGGCCATCGTCGGCTCGCTGGTCATGGCCCTGGCATTGCCGCTGTACAACCGCATCATGCTGGCCAGTTTCAATCCGCAGCTGGCAGCAGTGCGCGGGGTGGCGGTGAAGACTCTGGATTACCTGTTCGTGATCCTGGTGACCCTGATTACCGTCGCTGCGGTGAAAGTTATCGGCGCCATTCTGGTCGGCGCCCTACTGGTGATCCCGGCCGCAGCGGCACGCCTGCTCAGCCAATCGCTCAAGGGCTTTTTCTGGTGCTCGGTGCTGATCGCTACGGTCAGCACGCTGTGCGGCATTCTCGCGCCGATTGTCTTCGACCTGCCTATTCCCTCGGGCGCCGCGATCATCCTGGTGGCCGGTATCGCCTTTGCCCTGGCCGCCATTGCCCGTGGCGTCGTTCCAAGTCTCAAAGGGAATATCGGATAAATGAGTTTTTCTCTGCGTCAACTAACCCTGGCCGTCGCTCTGTGCGCACTGGCCAACCCTGTATTCGCGGCTGATAGCGTCAAACCGCTGCGGGTCCTGGCTTCACTGCCAATCACCTATGGCCTGGGGGAAGTCCTGCTCAAGGGCACCGACGTCCAGCTGGAGCGGGCCGCGCCAGCGAATCTGCCCGGCAGCCGGCAGACTGCTTACTTCACCGGCCGAGGCGCCCCGGCGCTGGCCAAGCTGGCGACCGATGCCGATGCCGTGATCGGCGTGCGCTCGTTGTGGGCCGATGATCCGCTCTATCCCATGGCCCGGCGCAGCAACATTCGCGTGGTCGAAGTCGACGCCGCCCGTCCGGTGGATGGCGCCCTACCCGGCATCGCCGTGCAGCCGGACGACAAGCTCGATGGCTTGACCAGCCAGCCGTGGTTTTCCAGCAACAACATGGGGCGCATGGCGGACGTAATGGCTGCGGATCTGGTGCGCCTGGCACCCGCCGCCAAGCCGGTGATCGAGGCCAACCTGGCTACGCTGAAACAGCGCCTGCTGAAGTTCAGCGCCGCCAGCGAAGCGCGACTGGCCGCCGCTGACAATCTCAGCGTGATGAGTTTGAGCGATCACTTTGGTTACCTGATCGGTGGGCTTAACCTGGAACTGGTTGGCCTCGATGTACGGCCGGATGCCGAATGGACTCCAGAGGCGTTGAAGCAACTGGGGGCGAGGCTCAAGGACAATGATGTGGCGGTGGTGTTGCATCACCGTCAGCCGTCGGATGCGCTGAAGGCGGTGATCAGCGAAGCAGGGAGCCGCTTGGTGGTGTTGAGCACTGATGCGGCGGATCCGGTGGCGGAGCTGGAGGGGAATGTGGATTTGGTGATCAAGGGATTGAGCGGCTAGGGGTCTTCCTAAGATCAAGAGATCGCAGCCTCGTTGCACTCGGCAGCTCCTACGGGAAGAGCGAGCTTCACAATCTCCTGTAGGAGCTGTCGAGTGCAACGAGGCTGCGATCTTTTCCAAAGCCCAACCAGCAAATACTCAGTGACCCACAGCTGCCTGCTCTTCCATTTTCTTGCGCAGGCTCAGCGGACGCATATCGGTCCAGGTTTCCTCGATATACACCAGACACTCTTTCTTCAAACCGCTCTTGCCCACGGTGCGCCAGCCTTCAGGTACGGATTTGTAGTCTGGCCAGATCGAGTACTGCTCTTCGTGATTGACCACGACTTGAAAAAGGATGTCTTCGCGGTCGAATACTGACGTCATGCTGTTTCTCCATCGATGTGGGTGGGCTGCACGGCGGTGCAGCCGGTATGTAGAAGGTACGTTCGGGAAGCTGAAAAATTTACAGGCTGGCGGTGGCAGCGGCCATGGCCCGGCCGAAAATCTCGGCCACCCGGTCGATCTCGCTGGCGGTAATTACCAGCGGTGGCAGGAAGCGCACCACACCGCCATGGCGTCCGCCCAACTCCAGGATCAAACCGCGCCTGAGACATTCGCGTTGCACCAATGGAGCCAGGCGCGCGAACACCGGAGGATGCCCCTGGGCGTCCGGCTCGCCGGATGGATCAACCAGTTCAACCCCGAGCATCAGCCCGCGACCGCGAATGTCTCCCAGTTGCGGGAAACAATCGCGCTGCAGGATGCGCAAGTGCTCGCTCAAGCGCTCACCCATGGCGCTGGCGTGCTCGCAGATCTTGTGCTCGATCAGGTAGCGCATCACCGCAGAGCCTGCGGCCATCGCCATCTGATTGCCGCGAAAAGTCCCGGCATGGGCACCTGGCAGCCAGGTGTCGAGCCAGTCCCGATAGACCACCACCGCCAGCGGCAGGCTGCCACCGATGGCTTTGGACATCACCACCACGTCCGGAATGATCCCGGCGTGTTCGAACGCGAACATCTTGCCGGTGCGGGCAAATCCGCTCTGGATCTCGTCGACGATCAGCGCCACGCCGGCCTTCTCAGTGATACGGCGCAAGCCACGCAGCCAGTCGAGATCAGCCGGAATCACCCCACCCTCGCCCTGTACCGCTTCGACAATCACCGCCGCGGGCAACTGCACGCCGGCTTCCGGGTCATTCAGCAGGTTTTCCAGATAACTCAGGTTGACCTTCACCCCTTGCGCGCCGCCTAGCCCGAACGGGCAGCGGTAATCGTAGGGATAGGGCATGAATTGCACCCCGCTACCGAGCAAGGCGGCGATGGGTTTTTTCGGGCCCAGGCTGCCCATCAGGCTCAACGCGCCCTGACTCATGCCGTGGTAGCCCCCTTGAAATGACAACACGGTGCTGCGCCCGGTCGCGGTGCGCACCAACTTCAGCGCTGCCTCCACGGCGTCGGTGCCGGTAGGCCCGCAAAACTGGATTTTCGCTTCAGCGGCCAAGGCCGGTGGCAACAGGCCGAACAGGTCCTGGACGAATTGATCTTTCACCGGGGTGGTCAGGTCCAGGGTGTGCAATGGCAATTCATCGGCCAGCACCTGCTGGATCGCTGCAATGACTACCGCATGGTTATGCCCGAGCGCCAGCGTGCCGGCCCCGGCCAGGCAGTCAATGAAACGGCGACCTTCAACATCTTCGACATGGATACCCTTGGCCCGCTTGAGCGCCAAAGGAATACGCCGCGGATAGCTGCGCGCGTTCGACTCCTGGCGAGCCTGTCGCGCCAGCAGCGGCGACTCGTTGAACTGATAAAGCGTTTCCGCCGGCGCCGGAGCAAACCGCGCCGACTGGTCTTGCACAAGGCTGGTAGCGACTGTCATCTCTCGACCCCTAAAAAGGTATTCCTGTTGAGGAAACGCATCAGCCACCTGGGGATTTAGACCTTCGACAACGCTTTATGCATAGGGACGGCATAGAGACCCGCTACCGCGAAAGCTTGGGCGTACGCCTCATAACCCAGCCGCCGATAAAACGCTTCGCCGGTGCGGGTGCTGTTGAGTCGTGAATGACGCGAACCCTGTTCGATCAACCAGCCTTCCAGATCGCGCACCAGCGCCTGCCCGACCCCGCGACGAAACCATTCCGGCAGTACATAACAAAACGCTACCTTGCCGTTGCTGGAGGCCATGGCGACACCCACAGGCTTGCCCTGCAACAGCGCAATGTTCAGGTAAAACCGCCTGTCGGTGAACCAGGGAAGAATGTGTTCGACGGTCTTGTTGTGGGTCCAGTTGGCAACGGTTCGCCGGTTGTTGCGGTGGTCGAGCACGCAACCGATCCGGATGGAGCGCTCGATGATGCGACTGATGATGCCGGCGTCAGCCGGGGTTGCCTTGCAGGTATATAAGGATGCTTCCATGATGCGGTCATCTCAATCCATTGAGTATGAGCAACGATAGTACTGCGTGGTCCGGGTGGCCAATGGAGAGAAGTTACATTTGGTGTGCGTCAGAGATCCTTGTAGGAGCTGCCGCAGGCTGCGATCTTTTGATCTTTATAAAAGCAAAATCAAAAGATCGCAGCCTGCGGCAGCTCCTACAGGGGTGTAGTCCTTTAGGCTTGCAACGGCATCGTCAGCTCAACCCGCAATCCGTCCGGCTTGCTGTCGAACTTCAGCGTGCAACCACAGCGCTGGACAATCGCCTGGACAATCGCCAGGCCCAGCCCACAGCCGGTGCTCTGGCCGTTGCGCCAGAAGCGCTGGGTCAGGTGTTGCAGGTCATCGTCGGCGATCCCGGGGCCATGGTCACGGACCACGAACTGCGCGCGATTTTCAACTGTTTCCACGCTCAACTCTACCGGACCGTCGCCCGGAGTATGTCGCAGGGCGTTGTCGAGCAGATTGCGCAAAGCAGCGATCGACAGCACAGCAGGCATTTGCACGGGGGCTGCAGACAAACCGGTCGGCATCTTGAACCGGATGCGCTGTCGATCGCCGCTGCCGGCGTCCTGAATCGCCAGCCTGGCCACTTGCTCGGCACTGCATTGCACGCCGTCGTCGAATGACAGGCTGCCCTCTACCCGGGCCAACAGCAGTAACTGTTCGAGGGTGCGATGCAGCCGGTCGGCGCCCTCCTCCGCCCGGGCGAGGGACTGATCCCGGGCGGCACCATCGGTCATGCGCGCCACTTGCAGATGGGTCTTGATCGCCGTCAGCGGGCTGCGCAACTCATGGGCCGCATCACCGGTCAGGCGCCGCTCGCGCTCGATGGTCTTGCCGATCCGCTGCAGCAATTGATTCTGGGTATCGAGCAGTGGCTGCAATTCGCTCGGCAGCGGTTGGATCTGCAACGGTTCAAGGGAGTCAGCGCTGCGCCGCATCAGGGCGTCGCGCATGCGATTGAGTGGGGCCAGGCCCTGGCCAATCCCCAGCCAAAGGAGGCATAGGCAGCCGAGCAGTGCCACGCCGACCGGCACCGAAGCGGCCAGCAGGATCGACATGTTCAACGCTTCGCGCTCGATCTGCCGATCAGCGGTGGTGATGCGCAGATCGCCGCGCGCCAAGGTGAAACTGCGCCACGGCGCGCCATCGATCATCTGGTCGTGAAACCCCAGTTTCTCGGCTTCCAAGGTTTGTTGCGGATCGGTATGACTACGGGCCAGGATTTCGCCGCGCAGCGAACTGACCTGACAGGCCATGCCACCGGGAATATTCAATTGTTCGGCACTGAAATGGGTGCCCTCGCCTTTGCTCGGCAACGCCGGCAATTGCTCCATCAGGCCGGCAACCATGCGCGCCGAAGCGACCAGGCGCTGGTCGAGGGAAAACATCATCTGGTTGCGCAGATCGCTGAGCATCCAGGCGGCCGCCAGTGCCCAGATCAGCGCAAATGCGGCGCCAAGTGTAAGGGTAAGGCGCACACGCAGGCTCATCACTTCGGTTGATCTCCGCCGTCTGCCGGCCCCAGGCGATATCCCAGGCCGCGCACCGTCTCGACAATACCGTTACCGAGTTTGCGCCGCAGGTGATGGATGTGCACGTTCAGTGCATTGCTCTCCAATTCGTCGTTAAAGCCGTAGACGCTGTCTTTCAGCTGTTCGGTGGAGAGGACCCGGCCACGGTTGTGCAGCAAGGCCTGCAACAGCGATTGTTCACGCCGGGACAGGTCTACCGGCTGACCACCGAGCATGGTTTCGCGGCTGCTCGGGTCGTAGGTCAGCGCGCCGTGTTCAATCAGGTTCACACTGCGCCCCGCCACTCGCCGCAGCAAGGTATGCAGGCGGGCAGCCAGTTCACGCAGGTCGAAGGGCTTGAGCAGATAGTCGTCGGCACCGGCCTGCAAGCCGTCGACCCGGTCGGTCACCGAATCCCGGGCAGTCAGGATCAGTACCGGAATTTCCAGGCCACTGTGACGCAGCTGCTGCAATAGCTTGAGACCGTCCTCATCGGGCAGGCCGAGATCGAGCACCATGACATCGAATTCTGCAACCTTGAGCATGGCCCGGGCCGCCGACGCGGTAGCGACGTGCTCAACCGTCAGGCCCTGGGCGGTAAGGCCGGCAACTATACCGCTGGCAATCAGCTCATCGTCTTCGCAAACCAGTACGTGCATGGAGAGCTCCATAGAAAAACGTGAGTCAAACAAACCGGCATTAAGTGCGGATTATGTCGAGGAACGAGGCAGGAGAAAAGCTCGAATCATCAGCGGAAACACATGTTAATTCGACACCTGCATGCAAAAGTATTAAAAAAATAAAACCAACTGAAAGGAATCAGACCATGCAAGACCTCAAGAATTTTGTTGCCGTAGACTGGCGTTCGGGCAAAGACGCAGTGCATTTCTTCTTCAAGACCCCTAACACCTATTCTCGATTTGACATCGCCGATAACGAAGTCCCGCAGGGATATCCCTCCAAAATATCAGAAGGCAACTGGGGCTCATTTCATACTCACGCCAGAAATTTGAGATTTGGTTTCACCACCACAAGTTTGTTCAATGACAGAAGCAAGCTTGACGCGGACTCCACGTGGCTATTCTATCTGCACGAAGGTCAGACCCCATTTGTCTGCAAGTACAATCAGGACAGCGATAAGGTCGCCTACATGACACCCGTGAGCAAATCGGTATGGAGATCCATCCTGCCCTACTTCAACTCGATTGTAGCCGGTACATGGTGGAAAGCTGGTGGAAGCTCGACACATTTTCGGTTTCTGATGGACAATGGTAGTTACTTGACCCTCGACTTCGACTATTCAGTAAGCTTTGATGCACATGCGTCGCCAGTATATAAGTATGAAAATGACTTTCATTTTAAGACAACCCCCATCGTAAAATCTCAAAAAATTGATTCCAGCACGTGGCCCGGTCTGGAACAATTTAAGAACCGGATCATTACCGCAGTACAAAACGACCGAACATTCGGCGCAAATTACTACTACATCTTCCTCACCAACAACGAATACATCCGATTTAACATGTCCACGAACAGAGCTGAATCAGGCCCCATCAAGGTAGATGAGCATAGTTGGCCGGGACTGCTACGCGACTAATTCTGCGCGCTGCTTCCAACGCGGCAGGAAGCAAATCAACAGTTCACCAAGTGCGGCGTCGTTGACAAGGTGCGCCGCGCACTTGACCAAACATTTTTTATTTTGCTTCATGCTTGCGAAGCGGACGGCCGGTACCCGGTGACAGGGCAGTCCCCACCTCATGCTACGGTTAATCATCGGTTAATCGACATCACCCATTGTGCCCCCACTTGCACAGGGATAAGGCTAACCCATGCGTCGATTTTTTCTGTTTTTCATTCTTCTGATCTCGGGCCTGGCCCAGGCGGCAAATGATCCGTTCGCTACAAAACCGGACTTTCTTCCGGTCGCCAAGGCGTTCATCTTCACCTCCGAGCGCCTGGAGTCCGGTGAGACCCAACTCTATTGGCAGATCGCCGATGGCTACTACCTGTATCAGCAACGCCTCAAATTCGATGGTTTGCCGGTGGAGCACAAACCTGCGCTTCCGCCTGGCGAATCCCATAGCGATGAGTTCTTTGGTGAGCAGCAGGTTTACCGCCAGGGCCTGGAGCTGAAAATCCCGGCGGGGGCCACGGGGCAGATCAAAGTGGGTTTCCAGGGTTGTGCCGATGCAGGCCTGTGTTATCCGCCGCAAACCCAGGTCGTAGATCTGGGGGGTAAAAGCGCTGTGGCTGCGAACGATGAGGCCCCGGATCAAGCCCTGGCCAGTGGCCTGCAACAACGGGCGCTGGGCTGGAGCCTGCTGGTGTTCTTCGGCCTGGGCCTGCTGCTGGCTTTCACCCCTTGCACCCTGCCAATGTTGCCAATACTTGCCGGTTTAATCGTCGGCAGCGGGGCTTCGCCTCGCCGCGGTTTCGCCCTGGCCAGCAGCTATGTGGTGTGCATGGCTCTGGTGTATGCGGCGATGGGCGTATTGGCGGCGATGCTCGGCGCCAATCTGCAGGCGCTGTTGCAGAACCCCTGGCTGCTGGGCACTTTTGCTGCAGTGTTCGTGTTGCTGGCGTTGCCGATGTTTGGTTTCTTCGAGCTGCAACTGCCGGTGGCGATTCGTGATCGCCTGGAAAATGTTTCGCGCAACCAGCGCGGCGGCAGCCTGATCGGCGCCGGCGTCCTGGGCGCAGTATCCGGTCTGCTGGTGGGCCCGTGCATGACCGCGCCCCTGGCCGGCGCCCTGCTGTACATCGCGCAGAGCGGCAATGCACTGCATGGCGGGCTGATCCTGTTTGCCATGGGCATCGGCATTGGCGTGCCACTGCTGTTGCTGGTAACAGTCGGCAATCGCTTCCTGCCCAAGCCGGGCGCCTGGATGAATCTGCTCAAAGGCGTGTTCGGTTTCCTGTTCCTCGCCACTGCACTGCTGATGCTGCGTCCCGTACTGGATGAATCGCTGTGGGTCGGGCTGTGTGGCGCGTTGCTGCTGATTGCGGCGTACAGCGCATGGAAGCAGTCGGAGGGCTTTGGCCGCGTTGCGCAGCTGTTTGGCGCCAGTTCGGTGCTGATGGCATTGTGGGGCAGCTTGCTGGTGATCGGTGCCGCTGGCGGCGGTGATGACCTGTTCAAACCCTTGCAGGTCTACACCGCATCGAATTCGGAGAGCGTGGCCCGCCCGATCGGCCATGATGCGTTCACAACCATCAAGGACCCGGCTGCACTGCAACGGGAACTGGATGCTGCGAAAGCTCAAGGCCAATGGGTGCTGCTCGACTACTACGCCGACTGGTGTGTGTCCTGCAAAATCATGGAGAAAAAAGTGTTCGGTCAAGCTCAGGTGATGGATGCGCTCAGCGAGGTGCGACTGCTGCGCCTCGACGTGACAGCCGACAATGCCGCCAGCCGCGAGCTCCTCAGCCGCTATAAAGTGCCGGGGCCGCCGAGTTTCGTATGGATTGGCGCCGACGGCGAAGAGCGTCGCAGCCAGCGCATTACCGGCGAGGTGGATGCCGCCACCTTCCTGCAGCGCTGGACCCTGACTCGAGACGCACGCTAATGCTGACTCTCACCCTCGGCACCTTTGCCATCGCACTCAATCACCTGCTGCTGATCGGAGCCCTGGCGCTGGCGACCTTCGTCGGGTGGCGAGCAGCCAAGCGCGGTGGCGAGAATCCCGAGTCGGTGCTGTTCAGCCTGTTCCTGATCGGCATGCTGGCGGCCCGGATCAGTTTCGTGGCGCTGTACTGGACGCACTATCGTAACGACCCCTGGCAAGTCATCGACCTGCGCGACGGCGGCTTTCTCGCCTGGCCCGGAGTGATTGCGCTGCTGCTCGCCGCCTTCTACCGCGGCTGGCGCCGTCCCGGTCTGCGTCGGCCGCTGGGTTTCGGCGTTGGCAGCGGCCTGGCGTTCTGGCTGCTGGCGACTTTTTCCCTGTCCATCTACGAACAGGGCACGCGCCTGCCGGAAATCACCCTGCGCAACGCGGCCGGGGAAACCGTGCAACTGGCCGATTACAAAGGCGGTCCGCTGGTCATCAATCTTTGGGCTACCTGGTGCCCCCCCTGTCGCCGGGAAATGCCGGTGCTGGAAAACGCCCAGCAGCAGCGTCCGGACCTGACGTTCCTGTTCGTCAACCAGGCGGAAAGCATGCAAAGCGTCAGTACTTATCTGGAAACCCAGGGCCTGAGTCTGTCGAACGTGCTGTTCGATGGCAGTGGCCGCCTGGGTCAGGCCGTCGGTTCCATGGCCTTGCCGACTACGCTGTTCTATAGCAACGAGGGTCGTCTGTTGGGCAGCCATCTGGGTGAACTGTCGGAAGCCAGCCTGGCCCGCGCTCTGGAAAACTTCGACAGCCCCAACTCCGCCACTTCTTCAAGGAAACTGCCATGCCCCGCCTCCGCCACCTGCTGACGTTGACCCTCGGCACTGCCCTGTTGCACTTGCCCACTGTGCAGGCTGCCGAAGAATTACCCGAAGCGATCAAGAAGATCGAAGCCAAGGGCGCAAAAATCGTCGGCCAGTTCGACGCGCCGGACGGCCTGCGCGGATACGCTGCGCAGTACCAGAACCGCGGCATGGCGTTGTACCTGACTCCAGGTGGCAAACACGTGTTGCTGGGCAATCTGTATGACGCCGAAGGCAACGACCTCAGCACCGCGCCCCTGCAGAAGATGGTTTACGCACCCATGTCCAAGGAAGTCTGGGGCAAGATGGAGGCGAGCAACTGGATCGCCGACGGCAACAAGGACGCACCTCGTGTGGTGTACCTGTTCAGCGATCCGAACTGCCCTTACTGCAACATGTTCTGGGAACAGGCACGGCCTTGGGTAAAGTCCGGCAAGGTACAGCTGCGACACATCATGGTCGGTATCATCCGCGAAGACAGCCCGGGCAAGTCAGCGGCATTGCTGGCCGCCAAGGATCCGGAAAAAGCCTTGGCCGACCATGAAAAATCGGGCAAGGCGAGCCCGCTCAAGGCTTTGAAAGATGTTCCCCCAGCGATCCAGGCCAAACTCGCGGCGAACATGCAACTGATGGAAGAGCTGGAGCTGTCCGCCACACCGGCGATTTTCTACATGGATGACAAGGGTGAGCTGCAGCAGCAGCAAGGTGCACCGTCGCCGGACAAGCTGGTGAAAATTCTCGGGCCCAAGTAGTGAGCCCCCCGGCGCGCTGAGTAATCAGTTACAGCGCGCCGGAGTTGACCATTTTCGCGAGCAGGCTCGCTCCCACAGGTGGTCGCACTTCCCTTGAAAACCCGGATGATGGTCAGCTGGATTTGCGCAGAAAGCCCAACAGCTTCTCCGTGACGAAGTCGGGATTTTCCAGATTGGAAATGTGTCCCGCCTCAGGCACCAGCACGCAAGGGCAACCAATCACCTCGGCCATTTCCCGGCTTTCGTGAGATGGTCGAGGGATGTCCTGGTCGCCGCACATCACCAGCGTGCGGTCAGGGTCCAGTTCACTCAATCTTGGCATCAGGTCTTCACGGCCGAACGTTATCCGCCCCATTGGCACGATGCTTTCGCGCAGTCGATTGGATGGCAGTGCGGCCAATTCTGCACGGAAATCCTGGTAAAGCGGCGACTGCGGATCAATGCCGGGGCGGAAGAAGATCGGCACGATGATATCCAGCAGCTGTGGGGTGACGGCACCAGCCTCTTCGATCTGCTTTAACAACGAGAAATAATATTCCCGAGTCGGTTCCGGCTCGCTCCCCACATAAGTGTCCATCAGCACCAGCCCGTTGATCCGCTGCGGCGCCGATAAGGCCAGACGCGCCCCCCACATTCCGCCGACCGAAAGTCCGATCAGCGTAGTGCGCTGGATATCCAGGTGATCCAGCAGCACCAGCGCCTGGCGTGCAATGTCGTCCAGAGAGGTGGTGCCATCCGGCAGCCGGCCGGATTGCCCGTGCCCCCAAAGGTCGAGGGCAATCACGCGATACTGCTGCGACAAAGCGGCAATCTGCGGTGCCCACATGGCCTGATCCCACAGGTAACTGCCAGCGAGGAGCAGTGCCGGGCCGGTACCTTGATCGGTGTAGTGAAGAGGTTGTCCGTCAATTGTTACGAAGGGCATTGGGGGAGTTCCCAGGTAAGAGTCGAGGGAGCAGGCTCTGCTGACGGGAGTGGTCAGTCAATGTGGGAAGTGTGACAAAAGTGCAGATTGGCCCGGCTGCGCAGGAGTCCTGACGATGGGAGCAAAGCATGCTCGCGATGACTGAATGTCATCCAACATTGATGGCGACTGGGACGCCGCCATCGCGAGCAAGCTTTGCTCCCACAGCTCTCACCGTCCACAGGAATAATTTAGAATCCAAAGAATGTGCACAAGCAAAAACCAGCGCAGCGCGCCGGCTTGATGCCTTGGTCGGCCCGAAGGCCGCCACGGCCCGGTTGTTGATCGCGGACGCCCCATTAACCACGCTGGCCGAACGCAGGTATTGTGGAGCGGGTAAACCGGCAAGGATGCCGGTTTAGCTGCGTTGGGCCATGGATGGCCCGTCGCAGCGACCCGCGGAGCAATGCCTGCGTTCGGGCACACCGAGCCCAGGCGAGGTGCCGAGTGGTGGGGCAGAAAGCGCTTGGTTACTTGGCGCTCTTCCAAGTGACCCGCTGTAAAAGCGGAACCAATGGAAGCCGTTACCGCAATAACGGATATGTACACAATGCAAGATCAAAAGATCGCAGCCTCGTTTCTCTCGGCAGCTCCTACGCAGCTCCTACAGGGTGAACGCATACCTCCAGCCAGATCAGCTCAGCTCAGCGACAGCAATCACAGCCCCTCCAGCTCCGCCATCAGATCATTCAACCGATCCACCTTCTCCCCGGTAATCGCGCTCGCCGCCAATCCATCGATATAGGCGGCCAGCTCCTCAACCGTGCTGCACTCGAACATGGCCCGCAACGGCACATCACGCTGCAAGGTTTTCTGAACCCGCGAAGCGATCTGAGTCGCCAGCAAAGAATGCCCACCCAGCTCGAAGAAGTTGTCACGCACACCCACCTGCTCAACCTTCAACACGTCGGCCCAGATCTGCGCCAACGTCAGCTCCAGCTCGTTGCTCGGCGCCTGGTAATCCTGGCTGTGCAACTGGCCGATCTCCAGCGCCGGCAGCGCCTTGCGATCAAGTTTGCCATTGGCATTCAGCGGCATTCGCTCCAGCCACAGCCAGTGCAGCGGCACCATGTATTCCGGCAACTCGGCGCGCAGTCGATGCTTGATGCGCTCCAGGCGTTCCCCCGGATTGAGCGACGAATCGCCAGCCACCAGATAACCCACCAGATGCTTGCCATTGGCGCCCTCCTGCACCCCGACGGCGGCCTCGCGAACCTCTGACTGTTCGTGCAGACGCGCCTCGATTTCACCCAGCTCAATGCGGTAGCCGCGAATTTTCACCTGATGATCGATACGCCCGACATACTCCAGCACCCCGTCACTGCGTCGCCGCGCCAGGTCGCCAGTGCGATACAGACGCTCCCCCGGCGCGCCAAACGGGTCGGGTAAAAACACCTGGACGGTACGCAGCGGATCACTCACATAGCCGCGCCCAACCCCCGTGCCAGCGACGCACAACTCGC
Source organism: Pseudomonas sp. LB3P31 (assembly GCF_054897945.1). Classification (NCBI taxonomy): domain Bacteria; kingdom Pseudomonadati; phylum Pseudomonadota; class Gammaproteobacteria; order Pseudomonadales; family Pseudomonadaceae; genus Pseudomonas; species Pseudomonas sp. LB3P31. Next base: position 5,102,101 of record NZ_CM142710.1, on the reverse strand, counting down.
CCACTGCGCCCAGCGGCACCAACTCCAGCGCGCCATCGAGCAGGTACAAACGGTTGTTGTCGGTCGGCGTGCCGATCGGCAGATAGCTGCCACGGGTCGACGCCCTATCAACGCGGAATAACGCCACGTCATCCGAGCATTCCGCCGGGCCATAAGCATTCACCAGGCCGATGTGCGGGTAGCGCAGCAGCCATTGGTGAGCCAACTCTGGCGGCATGGCTTCGCCAGTCGGCAACATCCAGCGTAAACCGTCAAGACTCATGCGCTCCTGGGCGAGCATGCCCTGGATCAGCGACGGCACGCTTTCCAGCACGCTGATGCCTTGCGCCGCCACATGCGCCAGTAACCCTTGCGGATCATGGGCGATGGCATTGGGAACGATGTCCACCCGCGCACCGAACAGCGGCGCGGCGAGGAACTGCCAGACGGAAATATCAAAGCTCTGCGAAGCGGTCTGCGCGATCACATCGGCGTCACCAAGATCCAGGTACGGCACCTTGCTCAACTGGTTGTTGAGCATGCCGCGCTGCTCGACCATCACGCCCTTGGGCAGGCCGGTAGAACCGGAGGTATAGATCACATAGGCGAGGTTATCCGGCCCGCTGTAGATCCCCGGATTGAATGTCGAGACCGCGCTCGCCTGCACTTCTTCCCAGACCAGCAACTTCGGGCGCTGCGCATCGCTGAAGGAGTCGAGCAGTGCAACTGCCTGTTCATGACATGCCCGAGTACACACCAGCAACGGCGTGCGGCTGAGGTCGATGATGCGGCTCAGGCGCTGAGCCGGCAGGCCTGGATCCAGTGGCAGATAACCGGCGCCCGCCTTGAAGCTGCCAATGATCATGCCCAGCAGATCCAGGTTGCGCTCGGCCAGCAAGGCCACCGGCTGATCCAGCCCGACCCCGGCAGCCACCAGTGCATGACCGAGACGATTACTGCAGCGGTTCAGTTCGGCATAAGTAAGCCGCTGACCCAGGCAACTGGCAGCCACTCGCTGCGGATGCGCGGTCACCTGCGCTTCGAACAGGGCAACGTAGCCCTGCTCCAGGGGATATTCATGCGCACTCTGGTTGCAACCGTGGATCAGGAAGTCCTGCTCTTCGCCACTCAGCAGCGGCAAGTCCGCCATGTCATCATGGAACCCTTGCACCAGCGCCAGCAGCAAGCGCTTGAACTCGGCGAGCATGCGTTCGACCGTTGACTCGTCGAAGAAACGCTGGTCGTACGACAGGTGCAAACCCAGGTCGTCGCCCGGATAACACACCGCCGTCAGTGGGAAGTTGGTATGGGTACGGCCGGAATCGGACGTCGCATTGAGGCTCTGCGCGCGGTCCAGCACCGAGACTTCAACAGGTGCGTTTTCAAACACGAAGAGGCTGTCAAACAGCGGCTGGCCCTTAGGCAGCTCACTGTTTTCCTGAATGCTCACCAGCGGCAAGTACTCGTACTCGCGCAGCTGCATGTTGCTGTCGAGCAATTCGCCGAGCCATTGGCGAACGCTGCAACGCTGATGCTCTTCGGGCATTTTCACCCGCAGTGCGATGCTGTTGATGAACAGCCCGACGGTGTGTTGCATCGCCGGCATCTCTACCGGGCGCCCGGCCACGGTGACGCCGAACAATACGTCGCGATCGCCACTCAGGCGCCGCAATACCAGGGCCCACGCCGCCTGGGCGAAGGTGTTGATGGTCAACTGATGGGCCTGGGCCAGTTGCCGTAGTTGCGCGCCGTCCTGGGTATCCAGGCGAGTGTAGCGGTCGCCGACCCGCATGCCGCCGCTGGCACCGGCATGTTCGCGCAGGAACGGTCGGTCGCTGGGAATCGGCGTGGTGCGTTCGAAACCCTGCAGATTGTTTTTCCACCATTGCCGGGCTTCGTCCAGGCTCTGGCGCTGCAGCCAGCCTATGTAGTCGCGATAGCGCGTTGGCAGGCCCAGCTGGACTTCGCGACCTTCACCAAGGGCCGAGTAGATCTCGAAGAAATCGTTCATCAGCAACGAGCGGCACCAGGCATCGATCAGGATGTGGTGATTGCTCATCATGAACCAGTAACGCGCCGCGCCCACGCGAATCAGGCGCAGGTGGAACGGCGCCTGGTTGAGCAGATCGAACCCTGCCTCGCGCTCGCTTTTAAGCAACGCCTGCAGCTTCGATTCCTGCTCGGCTTCGGCCACCGACGTCCAGTCCTCATACTCGATCGGCGTGCTGCCCGGCTTGTGGATAACCTGCAGCATGTCTTCGCCGACGTTCCAGCAGAACGACGCGCGCAGGGCTTCATGACGAGCGATCACCGCCTGCCAGGCCTGGGCGAAACGCTGCGGATCGAGCTCGCTGTTGATGCGGTAACGGTCCTGCATGTAATACAGGCCGGTGCCCGGTTCGAGCAAAGTGTGCAGCAGCATGCCCTCCTGCATCGGCGTCAGCGGGTAGACATCTTCGATCAGTGCAGCGGGCACAGGCAGCGCGTCAAGCTGCGGCTGGGTGAGTTTCGCCAGCGGGAAATCCGACGGCGTCAGGCCGCTGGCATCATCGCCCAGGCAATGTTCGATCAGGCCCTGCAGTTCTTCGAGGTAGGCATGGGCCAGCTCGGCGATGGTCTGTGGGTCGTGGCGCTCGCTGCTGAAAGTCCAGCGCAGCACCAGCTCACCGCCATACACCTGGCTGTCGACGCTTAGCTCGTTGGGCAGCGGCGCCTTGGGATCGTGGGCCGCACCGACCGGTTCATCCAGCGGACGGAACAGGCCGCCGTCAGCAAAACTCTGGTCGAACTGGCCCAGGTAGTTGAAGGTGACCTGCGCCTGTGGCAAAGCCGTCATGGCCTGGCGGCAAGCGTCATCGGCAAGATAGCGCAGCACGCCATATCCCAGGCCCTTGTGCGGCACGGCGCGCAGTTGTTCCTTGATCGCCTTGATCGAGTCGCCCTGGCCCTGCGCCGGAGTCAGGCGCAACGGGAATGCGCTGGTGAACCAGCCAACGGTCCGGGTCAGGTCGATGTCGTCGAACAGGGTTTCACGGCCATGCCCTTCCAGTTGAATCAGCGCCGATGGTTGCTCGCTCCAGCGACACAGTACCCGGGCCAGCGCGCTTAGCAGCAGGTCGTTGACCTGGGTTCGATAAGCGCTCGGTGCCTGCTGCAGCAGCTGCCGAGTGCGTTCGCCATCGAGGCGCACGCTGACCGTCCGGGCGTGACGCTGCTGGCGTCCACCGTCTGCACGGGCGCACGGCAACGCGATATCGGGGCCCGCGAGATGCGCCTGCCACCAGCCCAGCTCCTCACGCAGGGATTCACTGCCGGCATAGGCTTGCAGGCGTGCGGCCCACTCCTTGAAGGAACTGGTTTTCGCGGGCAATTTGCGCGGCTTCCCGGTGCTCAATTGGCGGTAAACCGTCTGCACATCGTCCAGCAGCACGCGCCAGGAAACTCCGTCCACCACCAAGTGGTGAATGGCAATGAACAAGCGCTGCTGGCCCTGCGCACCATCGACCAGCAACGCCCGCAGCAACGGCCCGCGTTCAAGGTCGAGGCTGCGCTGGGCATCGGCGAACAGCGCAGTGCACTGCTCCATGGCGTTGACCCGCACCTGCCAGAGCACTGGAGTTTCAGAATCGAACTGATGCTCGGCACGCCAGGCGCCGGCCACATCCTTGAAGCGCAGTCGCAAGGCATCATGCTGTTCGATCACCGCCAGCAGTGCCTGCTCCAGGCGATGCGGCTCCAACGATTCGGTCGGCTGCAGCAACAGGGCCTGATTCCAGTGCTGGCGCTCGGGGATTTCGCTGTCGAAGAACCAGTGCTGGATCGGCGTCAAACGCGATTCACCGCTGAGCAGTCCTTGTTCGGCCAGCACCAGCCCGCTGCGCGTGGCGACCGCCGCGAGGGTTTGCACGGTCTGGTGCTGGAACAGGTCCCGCGGACTGAAGTGAATGCCCTGCTGGCGCGCGCGGCTGACCACCTGGATCGACAGGATCGAGTCGCCGCCCAGCTCAAAGAAGTTGTCGTTGAGACCGACCTGCTGCACGTTGAGTACTTCCCCCCAGATAGCGGTGAGGGTCTGCTCCAGCTCGTCGCTCGGCGCCACGTAGTGCTGACGATTCTGCTCAGGATCCGGTGCCGGCAGCCCACGGCGATCGAGCTTGCCATTGGCCGTCAGCGGCCAGTGCGCCAGCAGGACCAACTGCGTCGGCACCATATAGTCCGGCAGTTGCGATTTGAGGTGGGCCTTGAGCGATTCGCGCAAGCTCGCCTGTTGCGCTTCATCTTCTTCAGCCACCGACGTCAGCAGGTAGCCGACCAGCTGCTTGCCACTCGGCGCATCGAGTGCCAGCACCACCGCTTCACGCACGGATTCATGCTCCAGCAAGCGGCTTTCGATCTCGCCAAGTTCAATGCGGAAACCGCGAATCTTCACCTGATGATCGATACGCCCGAGGTACTCGACCAGCCCATCGTCACGCTGGCGCACCAGATCTCCAGTGCGATACAGGCGCCCGCCGTCGGCAGCAAACGGATCGGAGACGAAACGCTCTGCAGTCAGGCCCGGGCGCTGGTGATAACCCTGGGCCAGCCCGGCGCCGCCAATGTACAACTCGCCCGTTGCGCCCGGCGGTACCAGCGCCAGGTCGGCGTCGAGGATACAGGCCACGCGAGCGCCGATCACACTGCCGATCGGTACGCTGCCCAGGCCCTCTTCCAGCTGTTCGGGCGCCAAGTACGCTAAGGGCATGACCACGGTTTCAGTCGGGCCGTAGGCATTGAAAAACAGCTTCGGCTTGAACGCCCACCGAATGCGCTGCAGGTGTTCGCCGGTCAAAGCTTCGCCACCGGTGATGCACATGCGCACCGGCAGAGTTTCGTTGCGGCTGGCCAACCACTGCGCCAACTGGCTGCCGTAGCTGGGGGTAAAGCCGAGCACATTGACGTGGTGCCGACGAATCAGCTCGCAGATTTCCTGCGCGTCCCACTGCCCCTGCGCCCGCAACACGACCTGGGCGCCACAGAGCAACGGCACCAGCAAGCGCTCGGTGGCGGCGTCGAAGTTGATCGAATAAAAATGCAGTTCACAGTCATCGGAACGCATGCCGAAGCGCTCGATCACCGCGCGGCAATGCATCGCGATTTCGCCGTGAGACACCACCACGCCCTTGGGTTTGCCGGTGGAACCCGAGGTGTAGATCAGGTACGCCTGATGCTGCGGCGAACTGATAGAGGGTGGCTCGCTGGCCGGATAATCGGCCAGTGCGGCGCAGTCCTCCTCAAGACACCAGCGCGCGACACTGGCCGGCAGATCGCCAAGCGCCTTGAACATCGCCGAGTCGCTGAGCAGTAGACCGATGCCGCTGTCCTCGATCATGTAGTGCAATCGGTCCAGCGGGTATTCCGGGTCGAGCGGCACGTAGGCGCCACCGGCCTTGAGGATCGCCAGCAGGCCGATCACCATTTCCAGTGAGCGCTCCAGCGCCAGGCCGACTCGCACCTGCGGGCCGACTCCGCGCTCGCGGAGCATCCAGGCCAGGCGATTGGCCCGGCCATCGAGCTCGGCGTAACTCAGGGTTTGCCCGCCGAAGGTCAGCGCCGGTGCGTCCTGGCGCAGCAGTGCCTGCTCGCTGAACAGCTGATGAATGCACTGGTCCAGACGATGTTCACCCGGCTCGACGCCGAGGCTGTCGAGCAGGTCTTGCTGCTCATCGGCGGCCAGCAGCGGCAACTCGCTCAAGCGCTGTTGCGGATCGGTCAGCAGCGCTTCCAGCAGGTTGCGCCAATGCCCGGCCATGCGCGCGATGCGCGGTTCGTCGAACAGGTCAGTGCTGTAGGTCAGGCAGCAACCCAGGCGCAGGTCAAGCTCGGTGACTTCAAGATTGAGGTCGAACTTGGTCGCACGGGCATCGTTGGCCAGGTACTCGACGGTCATCCCGGCCAGGCTGCGTTTCTGCTGGAACTCCCAGCGCTGCACGTTGCACATCACCTGGAACAGCGGGTTATAGGCGGCACTGCGCGGCGGCTGCAACGCTTCCACCAGATGATCAAACGGCAAATCCTGATGGGACTGTCCTTCGATCACCGTGTGCCGAACCTGCTCGAACAATTCGCCGATGGACATCTGTCCATCCAGCTGGCAGCGCAATACCTGGGTGTTGAGGAAGGCGCCTATAAGCCCCTCGCTCTCCGGACGGATCCGGTTGGCCACCGGCGCGCCGATGCGCAGGTCGGTCTGGCCGCTGTAACGATAGAGCAGAACGGCCAGCGCAGCGGTCATGGTCATGAACAGGGTCAGGCCGTTTTGCGCATTGAACGCGCGCACCCGTGCCGCCAGTTCGTCACTCAGATCAAAACGGAACAGCTCGCCGCGATGGCTTTGCACCGGCGGCCGAGGACGGTCGGCGGGCAGCTCCAGCAGCGGATGTTCATGGCCCAGCTGTGCGGTCCAGTAGTCGAGCTGCCGCTGGCGCTCGCCAGATTCCAGCCACTGGCGCTGCCACACGCTGTAGTCCAGGTACTGCACCGGCAGCGCCGCCAGCGGCGATTCGCGACCATCGACCAGCGCTTCGTACAGTGCGCTGAGCTCCCGGGCGAAGATGTCCATGGCCCAGCCTTCGGTAACGATGTGGTGCAAGGTCAGCACCAGGTAATGCTCGTCCAAGGCGGTCTTGACCAGGCAGGCGCGCAGCAACGGCCCGCGTTCCAGGTCGAAGGGTTGATGCGCCTGGTCGTCCGCCAGACGCTGCACCTGCCGCATGCACTCATCAGCCGCCAGCGTGCTGAAGTCCTGCCATTCCAGGCGCATGGCGGATTGCGCATGAACCTGTTGCCGGGCCACTCCGTCGGCACTCGGAAAGGTGGTGCGCAGGGTTTCGTGGCGCACAATCAGCGCCTGCAGCGCGGCATCGAAGCGCTCGACATCCAGCGCCCCGCGCAATCGTGCCATGCCACCGACGTTGTAGGCCGGGCTGTCTGGCTCCATCTGCCAGAGGAACCACATGCGCTGCTGGGAATAGGACAAAGGCACCGGCTGGCTGCGATCGACTCGCTCGATTGGCGGCTGCCGATTGATGCTGCCGCTGGCCTGGATCAGCCGCACCTGCTCAGCGAAGGCGCCCAGCTCACTGTTCTCGAACAGCACCCGCAGCGCCAGCTCCATGTCACACGCCTGGCGGGTGCGGGAAATGATCTGCGTGGCCAGCAACGAATGACCGCCGAGGGCGAAGAAATCATCGCGCAGGCCGATCTGTGCCTGACCGAGGACCTCGCGCCAAATCGCGGCGATTTGCTGCTGCAGCACGGTCACCGGCTCAACATGTTCGCGCACCTGCCACTGCGGCTCCGGCAGGGCCAGGCGGTCGAGCTTGCCGCTGGGACTCAGGGGCATTACCTCCAGGCGCATCAGGTGCGCCGGCACCATGTACTCCGGCAGTTCAGCCGCCAATGCGCGGAGCAGCCGTGCGCTCTGCGTTTCCATGTCCTCGGCGTCATGCCCGGTGTAGTAGCCGATCAGCTGTGGACCCGCGACCGTTTCGCGCACCAGCACCACGGCCTGGGCGACTCCGTTTTGGGCCAGCAGGCGTGCTTCGATCTCCTGCGGCTCGACGCGGAACCCACGCAATTTGACCTGCTGATCGAGCCGCCCGAGGTATTCGATCGCCCCCTCTGCGTTCCAGCGTGCCCGGTCGCCGGTTCGGTACAGACGCGCCCCAGGCTCGCCCATTGGATCGGCCACGAAGCGCTCGGCGGTCAGGCCCGAGCGACCCAGGTAACCGCGCGCCAGGCCCAGGCCACCGATGCAAAGTTCGCCGGGGACTCCGCTCGGAACCGGATTGAGTTCACCGTCGAGTATCCGGCACAGCACGTTGCCCAGCGGTCGACCAATCGGCGATCGCTCGCCGTCGGCGCGAGTGCAGTGCCAATGTGTGACGTTGATCGCGGTTTCAGTCGGGCCATACCGGTTGTGCAGTTGCACCGCCGGCAGCTGCGTCAGCACCCGGTTACGCAGGTTGGCTGCCAGGGCTTCACCGCCAGAGAACAACCGGCGCAGGCTGGTGCATCCGCTGCTCAGCGGCTCGTCGATGAACAACGCCAGCAGCGGTGGTACGAAGTGCAAGGTGGTTACGCCGAACTGTTGCACCAGCTGGGTGATGCGCTGGGGATCGCGATGTTCGCCCGGTCCGGCAAGCAGCAATCGCGCACCGGTGACCAGCGGCCAGAAGCACTCCCACACCGACACGTCGAAACTGATCGGCGCCTTTTGCATCAGCACGTCGCTGTCGTCGAGACGGTAGGTGTCCTGCATCCACTGCAGGCGTTCGGCCAGGGCCGCATGGGTATTGCCGACGCCCTTGGGCTGGCCGGTCGAGCCCGAGGTGTAGATGACATAGGCCAGGTTGTCGCCGTGCAGGTGCAGCCCTGGTGTGTGGCTCGGCCAGCTTTCCAGGTGCAATGCATCCATGGCAATCACACTCACGCCCGTGGTGGCCGGCAAGCATTCGAGCAATCCGGTCTGGGTCAGCAGCAGTTCGACTCCGCTGTCGGCGAGCATGAAAGCCAGACGCTCAGCCGGGTAATCCGGGTCTAGTGGCACGTAGGCTCCGCCGGCCTTGATAATGGCCAGCAGGCCGATCAGCAACTGCGGCGAACGCTCGGCAGCGATGGCCACGCAGACGTCCGGGCCGACACCTTTGTCGCGCAGGTAGTGGGCCAGGCGATTGGCTTGGCTGTGCAGATCGGCGAAGTCCAGGCTGCCGTTTTCCCAGACCAGCGCCGTGCGCTCGGGTGTCAGGCGTGCCTGTTCGTTGAGCAGTTCCGGCAGCCACACCGAAGCCGGTGTGCAAGGCGCCACGCCCCACTTGGAGTGTTGCGCATGTTCGCCCGAGGTCAGCGGATGCAGGTCGCCAATTGCGGTATCCGGCTGCTCACAAATAGCGCGCAGCAAGTTTGAATAATGCTCGGCCAGGCGCTCGATAGTCGTGGCGTCGAACAGTTCGCTGGCGTAGTCGAAGGACAGGCTCAGGCGACCTTTCTGGTCTTCTTCGCTGTGCAGTTGCAGGTCGAACTTGGCTTCGCGGCTGTGCCACGGCAGCTCCTCCGCCAGCAGGCCCGGCAGCCGACGCAGGGCGCTCAGGTCACGCTGCTGGTGGTTGAACATGACCTGGAACAGCCCCTGCTCGCGAGCTTGGGGGAACGCTTCCAGCAACTGCTCGAACGGCAGGTCCTGATTGGATTGAGCCCCCAATGCCGCATGCCGGGTTTGCTTTAGGAGTTCAACGAAGGGCAAGCGCGAATCAAGCTCGACGCGCATCACCTGAGTGTTGATGAAGAAGCCAATCAGTCCCTGGGTTTCCAGGCGCGGCCGGTTGGCGTTGGGCACGCCGATGCGGATGTCCCGATCACCGCTGTAGCGATGCAACAGGCTCTGGAAAGCAGCGAGCAGCAGCATGAATGGCGTCGCCTGGTGCGCGAGGGCGGTTCGGCGAATGGCATCGCTCAGCGCCGCATCCAGCTTCACACCATGGCGCGCTGCGCTGCGCAGGTGCTGCGCCGAGCGCGGGTGATCGGTGGTCAGATTCAGGGTCGGATGCTCATCGCCCAGTTTTGCTTTCCAGTAGGCCAGCTGCCGCTCACTCTCACCTCGCGCCAGCCATTGCCGCTGCCAGCTGGCGTAGTCGGCGTACTGGGTTGGCAAGGCGGCGAGCATTGTGGTCTGTCCTTGGGAAGCGGCCGCGTAAACCCGGGAGAACTCGTCGATCAGCACGTTCAGCGACCAACCGTCAGCAATGATGTGGTGCATCGTTACCAGCAGTTGATGCTCCTCGTCATCGAGGCGCACCAGGGTCACCCACCACAGCGGCCCCTGCTCCAGATCGAATTGGGTACGCGCTTCGTCCTCGCGAATCTGCTGCGCGCGGGCTTCGCGCTCGGCCTGGGGCAGGTGACTGATATCGATCACCTGCAAGTTGAATTCATGGGCGTCGTCGACCTGTTGCAACGCCACGCCGTCACGCTCGAAGAAGCGTGTGCGCAGAGCTTCATGCCGTTCGATCAGTTGCTGGAAGCTGGCGCGCAGGGCGTCCTCATCCAGCTCGCCGCGCAGGCGCAAACCGCCAGGAATGTTGTAGGCGCTGCTCTCGGGATCGAGCTGCCAGGTGATCCACAAACGGTTCTGCGCCAGGGACTGCGGCAGCGCTTCACGACGTGACAGGCTGGTTATCGCGCCTTGGGCCAGGCCGCCGTCCTGTTGCTGCAAGAGCACGGCTTCGGTGAACGCGCCCAGGGTCGGCGCCTCGAACAGCAAGCGCAGGTTCAGCTCCAGTTGCAATGCTTCACGCAGGCGGGCGATCACCTGGGTAGCGGCAATGGAATTGCCGCCCAGCAGGAAGAAGTGATCGTCGGTACTAACCTGCTCGACCTGCAATTGCTCCGCCCAAATCTGTCCAATCAGGCCCTGCAGTTCGCAAGTGCTGTCGCCTGTTGACTCGTTGAGCAGGGAATTGGACGGGAACCGGGCATAGCTGTCGAGGCTACCCTGCCCCAGGCGACTGCGACAGGCCGAACGCTGCAGCTTGCCGCTGGAAGTTTTTGGCAGCGCCCCTGGATTGAGCAACACCACCACACCCGGCGCCTCCTGATACGCTTCGGCCACGGCCTGGCGAATGGCTTTGATCAACGCTGCGGGCGGCAGGATTTTCTGCACGCTGCGGCTGATTTCCGCGGCGATGCCGATGCCTTCGAGACCGTCGACTGTCACCGCAAATGCCGCTACACGCCCCTTGCGCACTACCTCGACTTCGCGCTCGATGGTCTGCTCGATGTCCTGCGGGTACAGGTTGTGGCCGCGAATGATCAGCAGGTCTTTCAGGCGCCCGGTGATGAACAGTTCACCGCCGCGCAGAAAACCCAGGTCGCCGGTGCGCAGCCAGGTCTGGCCATCTCGTTGGACGAAGGTCTCTGCGCTGGCCTCGGGATTGCGCCAGTAGCCGTGGGCGATGCTTGGCCCCGAGGCCCAGACTTCGCCCACCCGGTTGTCGGCGAGTTCGGTGAGCGCCGACGGATCGACCACCCTGACCGCGTGGCCCGGCTGACTCACGCCGCAACTCATGACCGCAGTGCCCGCTCCGGGCTCGACACGATTGCCGGCCAGTGCCTGGTCGTCGACTCGCAGACTGCCGATACCCTGGCCGCGCGGAGTGCCGGCAACGAACAGCGTGGCTTCCGCCAATCCGTACGAGGCCATGAAGGAATCTGCAGTGAAACCGCAGGCCGCGAATTTCTCGGCGAAGCGTTGCAGGGTGTCGAGGCGAATCGGCTCGGAACCGGAATATGCCACTCGCCAGCCGCTGAGGTCGAGCCGCTCCACAGCCGATTCGCTGACCCGCTCGCTGCACAGGCGATAGGCAAAGTCCGGCCCGCCGCTGATGGTGCCGCGGTATTCACTGATCGCCTCGAGCCAGCGCAACGGCCGCCCGAGAAAGTACGCCGGCGACATCAGCACGCAAGGCACGCCGCTGAAAATCGGCTGCAGCAAGCCACCGATCAGGCCCATGTCGTGATAGAGCGGCAGCCAGCTGACGATCACATCGTCGGGGTTCAGGTCGATGCCGAAGCCCTGACGAATCAGCATCTCGTTGGCCACCAGATTGCCGTGGCTGACTTGCACGCCTTTGGGCAACGCCGTGGAGCCGGAGGTGTATTGCAGGAAGGCGATGTGCTGGTCCTGCAGATCCGGTGCAACCCAATGCTTGGCCAACGACTGGTCCAGGGTGTCGACGCACAGCAACCGCGGCGCCCCTTCGATTTGCACCAGGGCATCGCGTAGATGGGTGCAGGTCAGCAGCACGCTCGGCTCGGCATCGCCAATGATCGACAACAGGCGCTCTTGATGATGACGCCGGCTCGACTCCGGCGGATAGGCAGGCACCGCAATCACACCCGCATATAGGCAACCGAAAAAGGCCGCGACATAATCCGGACCGCTCGGGAACAGCAGCACCGCGCGATCACCCCGTGCAGCTTGCTGCTGCAACGCCCCGGCGATCACTCGCGCCCGCTCATCCAGCTCGCGGTAGCTGAGCACCACCGTCTGATCCCGGGATTCGGCAAGAAAACGCAAGGCCACCCGATCCGGCGTCAGTGCCGCGCGGCGCTGGAGGGCTTGGACCAGATTGCCTGGACGTTCAAACGAGTCGGTCATGGGGTTTCCTGCAAAAAATTTGGGCTGTGTGGGCGCTGCCATTCACCAAGAGGAACGGTTGGAGTGGGTGAATAATTAGTGGTCGGCGTTGATCGCCAACGGGGCAGGCGTGCGGCAGCGTGTCGCAGTTCGCAAAACGCACCTTTGAGGCGCATTAATTCTCTTTCTCAATTGACAATCATTATCATTCAACCTAATTTGTCGCTCGATGTGTAGGGCAGCCAAGCTCTCCGGCCGTCCCACTAACCTCTTTGCAGCAGGGTGTTTTCCATGACGGAACAAGTATCCACAAGTAGGTGCGATTCACCGCTACTTCAGGCATTCGTCGACAATCGACTGATACTGGTCAAGATTGCAGCACGCATTACCGGGTGCCGGTCACGCGCTGAAGACGTGGTGCAGGATGCATTTTTCCGGCTGCAATCGGCGCCGCAGATCACCTCTTCGTTCAAGGCGCAGCTGAGCTATCTGTTCCAGATCGTGCGCAACCTGGCGATCGATCATTACCGCAAGCAGGCACTGGAACAGAGGTACTCCGGCCCTGAAGAGGAAGGCTTGAATGTGGTGATTCAGGGTGCCTCGCCGGAAACCTCGCACATCAACTTCTCGACCCTGGAAAACATTGCCGACGCGCTGACCGAGCTGCCCAGCCGCACCCGCTATGCGTTCGAGATGTACCGCCTGCACGGCGTGCCACAGAAGGACATCGCCAAGGAACTGGGGGTGTCGCCGACCCTGGTGAACTTCATGATCCGCGATGCACTGGTGCATTGCCGCAAAGTGTCGGGAACTCGGGCGGACAGTTTTGCCCGGCGGTGAGATCCGGTATTTGTGGCGCCCCCAATCGCGAGCAGGCTCACTCCTACAGAGGGCGCTGTGAAGATCCCCTGTAGGAGTGAGCCTGCTCGCGATAACTGGCTCAAGATCAACCGAGATCTCGAGCCAGAAACCTCAAGCCAACCCACACCGAGCAAAAAACCGCTCCCGCCCCAGCACCATCAACGCCGCCCGCTTATGCGGAAAGTCGAATTCCTTCTCGCAGTAAAACCGCTGCCCCTGCATGTACCCGATCATCTTCGCGTTATCCGCCCGAGGCTCGGCAACTACCCGCTGGGTGCGCGGATCATCTAGAAACAGGTAATGGGTCAGCGCTGATAACCAGCTCGCCACCTTGTGCGGGCCGCGGTGTTGTTCTTCACCCACCAGCATATGGATCCCGCGATCGTAATCCCCCGCTTCATAGAACGGCGCGATGCGATCCTCCTTGGCCCAGTAGGCCTCGAAGTAAGCAAACGGCTGGTCATCAAAACAACCGATCAACGTCAGCGTGTGTGGATCGGCCTGCAGCTTTGCCAAATACTCCCGATGCTGCTCGAGACTGCCCTCCTCCTGCCAGAAATTCGCCACCCGAGCACTGTTCTGCCAGCGATTGAAACGCGCCAAGTCATGTTCGATATCGACTGTGCGCAGGGAGATCCAGGCCCCCAGCCGCGCATCGAAGCGCCTGTATACCTCGCCTCGTGGTTTCACTGGTCGCAATGGATGGCGCTTGCCGCCGCTGATCACCGGCAGCTGCGGATAAACGCCAGCATGCGCCTGACTTAACCATGGCTGCGGCAACTGCCAGAACAGCGACCGCTCGCAGCGGTACTGGCCGCTGGCGTCGCTGGCAATGAGCAAGCCGCTGAGCAGTGCCTCAGTTGGCGTTTCGCCCAGCTGCCAGATCAGGTGCTGACAGTCCGGATCCCGGGCGAACAACCAATAACATGCAAGCTGAATGGCCTCATTGTCCGGGCGTTCGAAGCGCTGTTCGATGGCCACCTGCAATCCGGTTTCGCGATGCAGGCGCAGAGTGATCAGAGGCTGCCCTGCCCAGATGAGGCTCAAGCCGGTAGCGGTTTCATCCGCCACCAGACTGTCGCCTGAGGGCAAGGCCAGGGCAATCAGGTCATTCAGAATAGGCATGGATCGGGCTCACGAGTCGTCGGCTGTCAACCGAGATGACGTGAGCCGAACCGGGAAATTTAACCAAACACGGAAAATACGCGACCTGTGGTGCGACTCAGTTGCCAGGCACCGGCACCACAGCGATCTGGTACGGCGCAAAAATCCGCAGCATCTGGCCGCTTTCCCGCAGCCCTTGCAGCAACTTGCCAAAAGCTTCGCCACTAATGGGCGCCGCCGGACGCAGGATCGCGTAGTGGTGATAAATCTGATCCACGCGCTGGGACACCAGCAACTGATCGCCGACTTTGCCGTTACGCAGCAGGTAGTCGCTCAGGTACGAACGAGTGACCAGCGCGATGTCGGCGCGGCCACGCAGTACCATCAGCAGATTGCTGCCATGGGAATAAGTCAGCGTGGCGTTGTAGCTTTGCGCGAGCACTTTCGGGTCGGCATTGAAGTTGGCGAACTCGTAATGATAGCCACTGAATAATGCCAAACGTTTGCCGGCCAGGTCGGCGAAATACTCCTGCTGGCGATCAGGGAGGCTTTTCGCGACAAATATCTCGGCATCTTCCAGGCCCATGTCGACCGTCGTGTGGGGAATGTCCTTCCAGCCCCAATCGGGATTCTCGAAGATCGCCATGTCGACCCGGCCCTGCTTGAAATCACCGAAGCGGCGAGGAATCGAGGTCGGCACCAGGACAAACTCATAGTCATGCTGGGCGACGTTCAGCGCTTCCACCAATTGCGGTAGCAAGCCGGTGTCGGCGCCCATTTCCGGGCGCACGGTGTAGGGCGGGAAATGTGCGGCTCCCACTCGAACCAGCTGGGCTGCCTGGGCAGGCAATACCCATAGGGCGCAAAGCGCCGCCATAAAAAACCACGAGGCCGTCCGGGTTGGCGAAGACATCAAAAAAACCTACTCCCCGAAAATTACACTGCAATGCATTCAAGCTAGGCGCTTTCAACCGAATAGCCAACTGCATAATGGCTAATTAACACTATGGCTCTGCTTAAGCAGCAGGATCAAGGCTTCATCAGCTAATTGGTCCAGGCTCATGCTGCCGCCGGGACGAAACCAGGTCGTGGTCCAGGACAGCGCACCGGTGAGAAAACGCCGGGTGACGAACACATCGCCGCCAATCAGCCTGGCATCCTTGGCCTCGCCCAACACCTGCAGCCACAGCTCTTCATAAATATCGCGCAGCGCCAGCACCTGTGCCTGGCCCTCTTCGGACAACGAACGCCATTCATAGACCAGCACGGCCATGGCCTCGCCACTGCCGCCCATGATGGATTGCAGTTCGCAGCGAATCAGCGCCAGCACTCGCTCGCCCACGCTCGTGGCCTCGGCCAGGGCGGCGCGCATCAGCGCAGTGTTGTAGCGGATGGTTTCCTCCATCACCGCGCGCAGGATGTCGTCCTTGCTCTTGAAGTGATGAAAAATGCTCCCCGACTGTATGCCCACGGCGCCGGCCAGGTCGCGCACCGTGGTGCGCTCGTAGCCTTTGTTGCGAAACAGGTGGGCCGCCACTTGCAGCAGTTTGCCGCGGGCGCTGTCCGGGTCGGTCAACTGGCCGCCGTCGACCAGTTCGCGCATGACACCCAGGGCTTTTTGCTCGTCCACCCGTTCTCTCCTACAGTCGATCAATCAAATACGCCGCTCGCCACTGAAACAGTGGGCTTGCGCGGGCAATTTAAGCTGGCGATGACAACCAAGCAAGCGCTTGGGAAGAAGTAATTCAAGGCATTTACAAACCAAGCGCTTGCTTGGTAGTCTCGGACCGGTAATCTCCCAACACTGTCGACGGAGGTGAGCATGAAGCCAATTGGGCCTGAAACCATTCGCATCGGTTGCGCCAGCGCGTTCTGGGGCGACACCTCGACGGCGGCAGCACAGCTGGTGACGGGAGGTCGACTGGATTACCTGGTGTTCGACTATCTGGCCGAAATCACCCTGTCGATCATGGCCGGCGCGCGGATGAAGGATCCTCAGGCCGGTTACGCCAGTGACTTCGTTGAAGTGCTCAGCCCGCTGCTCACGCAACTCGCCGACCAGGGCATCCGGGTCATCAGCAACGCGGGCGGGATCAACCCGCAGGCCTGTGCTGCGGCGCTGCAGGTGGCTTGCGACAAGGCAGGCGTTGTGTTGAAGATCGCCGTGCTGCTGGGCGACGACCTGCAACCGCAGTTCCGGCAGCTGAAAGCCCTCGGTCTCCAGGAGATGTTCAGCGGCGCGCCCTTGCCGGCGATGTGCGTCTCGACCAACGCTTACCTTGGCGCACCGGGCATCGTCGAAGCCTTGCGCCTGGGCGCGGACATCGTTATCACCGGGCGCGTGGTCGACAGCGCCGTGGTCAGCGCCGCCCTGGTGCATGAGTTCGGCTGGTCGTGGCAGGACTACGACAAACTCGCCCAGGCCGCACTGGCCGGCCACATCATCGAATGCGGCGCGCAGTGTACCGGCGGCAACTTTACCGACTGGCGTGAAGTGCCGGACTACGAACACATCGGTTTCCCTATCGTCGAAGTCAGCCGCGACAGCCAGTTCATCGTCAGCAAGGCCGAAGGTTCCGGCGGCCTGGTCACGCCGCTGACCGTGGGCGAGCAGATGCTCTATGAAATTGGCGATCCCCAGGCTTACCTGCTGCCCGATGTGGTTTGTGATTTCACTCAGGTGAGGCTGGTGCAACAAGGTAAAAACGCGGTGCAGGTACACGGCGCCAAAGGCCTGCCACCTACCAACCAGTACAAGGTCAGCGCGACCTTCATGGACGGCTTCCGCTGCACCGCCAGTTGCCTGATCGCCGGCATCGATGCGGTCGACAAGGCACGCCGCGTCAGCGCCGCGATCATCGACAAGACCGCAGAAATTTTCAGCCAGCGCGGCTGGGCGCCTTACAGCGAAGTGAGCGTCGAACTGCTCGGCAGCGAGGCTACCTACGGCCCCCGCGGCCAGCGCCAGGACAGCCGCGAGGTGGTGATCAAGCTCGCCGTGCGGCATCCGGACAAACAGGCGCTGATCCTGTTCTCCCGGGAAATAGCCCAGGCCGCGACCGGCATGGCGCCCGGCCTCACCGGGATCGTCGGCGGACGGCCGACGGTGTACCCGCTGATCCGCCTGTTCTCATTCCTGATCGACAAGTCCGCCTGCACTCTGGGTATCCATCTTGAAGGGCAACTTCACCCCTGCGCCCTGCCCGCCATCGCGCTGCTCGACACCCACGACTTGCCTGTGCCGCTCGACCCGCCCAAGCCTGCCGGGCTGGCCGACGCCAGCGTAGCGCTGATCAAGCTGGCGGTCGCGCGCTCGGGTGACAAGGGCAACCACAGCAACATCGGCGTCATGGCCCGGGAGCCGGAGTACCTGCCGTGGATTGCCGAAGCCTTGACCCCGGAAGTACTGGTCGACTGGATGAGCCATGTCCTCGACCCGGTGCACGGAAGGGTCGAGCGCTGGTACCTGCCGGCCACCCACAGCCTGAACTTCCTGCTGGAAAACGCCCTCGGCGGCGGTGGCGTGGCCAGTCTGCGCATTGATCCGCAAGGCAAGGCGTTCGCCCAGCAGTTGCTGGAAATCCAGATACCGGTGCCGCAAAGCATCGCCGACCAGGTCAACTAGAGGATTGCCACCGTGGCCTACGATTCGATTTTCAAAGCCGGCCTGTTCGCCGGGCAAAACATCATCGTGACCGGCGGCGGCAGCGGCATCGGCCGTTGTACCGCCCATGAGCTGGCGGCGCTGGGTGCCCATGTAGTGTTGGTCGGGCGCAACGCCAGCAAGTTGAAAAACGTCGCGACCGAAATCGCTGAAGACGGTGGCAAGGCCGCCTGGGTGGTGTGTGATATTCGCGAGGAGGAAACCGTCAGGCATATTGTCAGCGAGCTGATCCGCGAGCACGGCCCGATTCACGGTCTGGTCAACAATGCGGGTGGGCAGTTCCCCTCGGCACTGGCCTCGATCAACCAGAAGGGATTCGAAACTGTGATGCGCACCAACCTGGTGGGCGGCTTCCTGATGGCCCGGGAAGTGTTCAACCAGTCCATGAGCAAGCACGGTGGCGCGATCGTCAATATGCTCGCCGACATGTGGGGCGGCATGCCCGGCATGGGCCATTCCGGCGCTTCGCGTGCGGGCATGGACAACCTGACCAAGACGGCGGCGTTCGAGTGGGGTTATGCCGGCGTGCGGGTCAACGCCGTGGCGCCCGGCTGGATCGCTTCCAGCGGCATGGACACTTATGAAGGCGCGTTCAAGGCGGTGATTCCAACCCTGCGCGAACATGTTCCACTCAAGCGCATCGGCACTGAATCGGAAGTCAGTGCGGCGATTGTGTTTTTGCTCAGCCCGGCTGCGGCATTTGTCAGCGGCAGTACCTTGCGCATCGATGGCGCGGCGAGTCTCGGCGGGCGCGCGTGGCCGATTCACAAAGCGCAGAACAGCGAGTCGTATAACGGTTTTCACCGCGCGTACCTGCCCGACGTACTCCAGGACAAGGACTGAAACCATGCCGGTCATCGAGTCGCAGGTCGATCCATTCAGTGCCCAATTTGCGCAGAACCACGCGGCGATGCTGGCGGGCATCGAGCAGGTTCGTCAGCTGGAACACAATCTGCTGAACAAAGCCGCCGAGGCCAAACCCAGGTTCGACCAGCGCGGCCAATTGCTGCCCCGGGAACGCCTCAACCTGCTGCTCGATCCGGGGGCCCCTTTCCTCGAACTGGCGAGCCTGGCCGGCTACAAATTGCACGATGACAAGGATGGCAATTCAGCCGGTGGCGGTCTGATCGCCGGGATTGGTTGCGTGTCCGGAGTGCGCGTGCTGGTGGTGGCGAACAACAGTGCGATCAAGGGTGGGACCATTTCCCCCAGCGGCCTGAAAAAATCCCTGCGCCTGCAACAGATCGCCATGGAGAACAAGCTGCCGGTGATCACCCTCGCCGAGAGCGGTGGCGCCAACCTCAATTACGCCGCGGAGATCTTCGTCGAAGGCGCGCGCAGCTTTGCCAATCAGGCGCGGATGTCGGCGATGGGCTTGCCGCAGATCACCGTGGTGCACGGCTCTGCCACCGCAGGCGGCGCCTATCAGCCGGGCCTGTCGGATTACGTGGTGGTGGTGCGCGGCAAGGCCAAGCTGTTTCTCGCCGGGCCGCCCCTGCTGAAGGCTGCCACCGGTGAAATCGCAACCGACGAGGACCTCGGTGGCGCCGAGATGCACGCCCAGGTAGCAGGCACGGCGGAGTACCTGGCGGAAAACGATGCCGATGGCGTGCGTCAGGTGCGCGAGATTCTGCGCCTGCTGCCATGGAACGCGCGGCTTGCCCTGCCCCCTCGGCAACCCTTCGAAGACCCGCTCTACCCCATCGACGAGTTGCTCGGGCTGATTCCCGATGATCCGAAAAAACCCTATGACGCACGGGAGATCATTGCGCGAATTGCCGACGGTTCGAATTTCCTCGAGTTCAAGGGCGAGTACGATCAGCAAACGCTCTGCGGCCACTTGCAGATTCAGGGCCGCGCCTGTGGATTCATCGGCAACAACGGCCCGATTACCCCCAGGGGTGCAAGCAAGGCCGCGCAATTTATCCAGCTGTGCGACCAGAGCCAGACGCCCTTGCTGTTTTTCCACAACACCACCGGGTTCATGGTCGGCACCGAATCGGAGCAGCAAGGCGTGATCAAGCATGGCGCGAAGATGATCCAGGCGGTGGCCAACGCTCGAGTGCCCAAACTGACCATCGTCGTCGGCGGCTCCTACGGCGCCGGCAACTATGCCATGTGCGGGCGCGGCCTCGATCCACGCTTCATCTTCGCCTGGCCCAACAGCCGCACCGCCGTGATGGGCGGGGCCCAGGCGGGCAAGGTGCTGCGCATCGTCACTGAGGCCAAACAGCTCAAGGACGGCCTGGTACCCGACCCGAAAATGCTCGACATGCTGGAACAGGTCACCGCGCAGAAACTCGACGGCCAATCCACTGCGCTGTACGGCAGCGCCAACCTGTGGGACGACGGTTTGATCGATCCGCGCGACACCCGGAGCTTGCTCGGTTACCTGCTGGACATCTGTCACGAGGCCCAGGTGCGGCCATTGCAAGCCAACAGTTTTGGTGTCGCGCGCTTCTAAGCGGCGATCAGGAGAACAATAAAAATGATCTTCACCCAGGAACACCAGGCACTGCGCCGCACGGTTCGGCAATTTGTCGATCATGAGATCAACCCCTACGTCGACGAATGGGAAAAGGCCGGACGTTTTCCCATCCACGAGGTCTTCCGCAAGGCAGGCGAGCTGGGCCTGCTGGGGATTTCCAAACCGGAAAAATTTGGCGGCATGGGCCTCGACTACAGCTATTCGATCGTTGCCGCCGAGGAGTTCGGCACCATCCATTGCGGCGGTATTCCGATGTCTATCGGCGTGCAGACCGACATGTGCACGCCGGCGCTGGCACGCTTTGGCTCTGACGAACTGCGCGAGGAATTCCTGCGCCCGGCGATCACTGGCGAGCAGGTTGGCTGCATCGGGGTCTCGGAAGTCGGTGCCGGTTCCGACGTGGCCGGGTTGCAAACCGGCGCGCGCAAGGACGGTGACGACTACGTGATCAACGGCAGCAAGATGTGGATCACCAACTCGCCGAGCGCCGATTTCATCTGCCTGCTGGCCAACACCTCGGACGACAAACCACACATCAACAAGTCGCTGATCATGGTGCCGATGAATACGCCGGGCATCAGCCTCAGTTCGCATCTGGACAAGCTCGGCATGCGCAGCTCGGAAACCGCCCAGGTGTTTTTCGACGACGTGCGGGTGCCGCAGCGCAACCGCATCGGCCACGAAGGTGCGGGCTTCATGATGCAGATGCTGCAGTTCCAGGAGGAGCGCCTGTTCGGCGCGGCCAACATGCTCAAGGGCCTGGAATACTGCGTCGACAGCACCATCGAGTACTGCAAGGAGCGCAAGACCTTTGGCAATGCACTGATCGACAATCAGGTCATTCACTTTCGCCTGGCCGAACTGCAAACCGAAATCGAATGCCTGCGGGCGCTGGTCTATCAGGCGACCGAGCAGTACATCAAGGGCCAGGACGTCACGCGCCTGGCGTCGATGGCCAAGCTCAAGGCCGGGCGCCTCGGCCGCGAAGTCAGTGACAGCTGCCTGCAATACTGGGGTGGCATGGGTTTCATGTGGGACAACCCGGTGGCGCGGGCTTATCGCGACGTGCGGCTGGTATCGATCGGCGGCGGCGCCGACGAAATCATGCTGGGGATCATCTGCAAACTCATGGGCATCCTGCCAGGGAAGAAAAAATGACCAGTTTGCCGGTGTGCCAGACGTTACTGCTCGAACTGCATAACGGCGTGCTGCACGTCACCCTCAATCGTCCCGAGAGCCGCAATGCCATGAGCTTGCAGATGGTCGCCGAACTGCGTGCGCTGCTGGCGGACGTACGCGAAGACCAGGCCATTCGAGCGCTGGTGATCGGCGGCGCCGGCGGGCATTTCTGTGCCGGCGGCGACATCAAGGACATGGCCAGCGCCAGGGCCCAAGGCCCGGACGGTTTTCGCGAATTGAACCGTGCCTTCGGTGCACTGCTTCAGGAAGTGCAGCATGCGCCGCAGGTGGTGATCACCGTGCTGCAAGGTGCGGTGCTGGGCGGCGGGCTGGGCCTTGCGTGCGTGAGCGATGTCGCATTGGCGGATCACCAGGCGCAATTCGGTTTGCCGGAAACCAGCCTTGGGGTCCTGCCGGCGCAGATTGCGCCTTTCGTGGTCCAGCGTATCGGCCTGACCCAGGCACGGCGCCTGGCGCTGACTGCGGCACGCTTCGATGGCACCCAGGCGCGACGGATCGGCCTGGTGCATTTTGTCGAGCACGACGCCCAGGCGTTGGCCGAACGCCTGGATGAGGTGCTGGCGCATGTGCTGTGTTGCGCACCGGGGGCGAATGCCACGACCAAAAAACTGTTGTTGGCCAGCGCGGGACAACCGTCAGATGCCTTGCTGGATGAAGCGGCGCAGTGGTTCAGCGAAGCGGTGACGGGGGCTGAGGGGGTCGAGGGGACGATGGCTTTCGTGCAAAAACGTAAACCGGGGTGGGCGCCTTCTTAACAGCATCGCGAGCAGGCTCACTCCTACAGGATCTGTGAACGACGCAGATCCCCTGTGGGAGCGAGCCTGCTCGCGATGAGGCCCTGAAATTCACCGACCAATCTGAGTGAAGAACAATGCCCTCCATCAACAAAATTCTGATCGCCAACCGCAGTGAAATCGCCTGCCGCATCCAGCGCACCGCCCACGCCCTGGGTTATCGCACCGTCGCCGTTTTCAGCGACGCCGACGCCGACGCCCTGCACGTGCGCATGGCCGATGAAGCCGTGAACATCGGGCCGGCCCCGGTACAACAGTCGTACCTGAACATCCCTGCCATCATCGACGCCGCCCGACGCACCGGTGCCGACGCTATCCACCCCGGCTACGGCTTCCTCTCGGAAAACGCCGGCTTCGCCCGCGCCTGCCAGGAAGCCGGTATCACCTTCATCGGCCCGAGCCCCGAGGCCATTGAACTGATGGGCAGCAAGCGTTTGTCAAAAATCGCCATGCTCGCAGCAGGCGTGCCCTGCATCGCGGGCTATCAAGGCGCCGAACAGGACGACGCGACCCTTGGCCGCGAAGCCGCGTGCATCGGTTACCCGCTGATGATCAAGGCCAGCGCCGGCGGCGGCGGGCGCGGCATGCGCCTGGTGCACGACGCCAGCGAGCTGCTGCAACAGATCCACACGGCCCGTTCCGAGGCACTGAACGGATTTGGTAGCGACGAGTTGATCCTGGAACAGGCACTGATCGATCCGCGCCATGTCGAGGTGCAGGTGTTCGGCGACCAGCACGGCAACCTGATCTACCTCGGCGAGCGCGACTGTTCAATTCAGCGCCGCCATCAGAAAGTCATCGAGGAAGCGCCCTGCCCGGTCATGACCAACGCACTGCGCCAGGCCATGGGTGAAGCCGCACTGCAGGCCGGGCGCGCGGTGAAGTACGTCGGCGCAGGTACGGTGGAATTTCTGCTGGATGCCCGGGGGCAGTTTTACTTTCTGGAAATGAACACCCGTCTGCAAGTAGAACACCCGGTGACTGAATTGATCACCGGCCTCGATCTGGTAGCGTGGCAGTTGCTGGTCGCGCAAGGCTTGCCGCTGCCATTGCGCCAGGAGCAAGTGCTGCTCAGCGGCCATGCCATGGAGGTGCGCTTGTATGCGGAAGATCCGGCCCAGGGCTTTTTGCCTCAGACCGGACGCGTCGTGGCGTGGGAGCCAGCGGCGCAAAATCACGTGCGCATCGACCACGGCCTGATCGCCGGGCAGAGCATCAGCCCGTTCTACGACCCGATGCTGGGCAAGATCATCGCTCACGGCGCCACCCGCGAAGAGGCCCGGCGCAAGCTGTTACGGGCAGTGCAAGACAGCGTGTTGCTGGGCGTGCAGACCAATCAGGCGTTGCTTGCCCAGTTGCTGGAACACCCGCAGTTCGTCAGCGGCGAGTTCAGCACCGGATTCATCGCCACGCATTTCGCCGACCACGACTGTTTGCGCCCGCGAGTTCCGTGCACTGCTGAACTGGCGATCACTGCCGCGCTGCTGCACCACCATTCGGCCCAGGCTCATCCGGCGCCGCTGGCCGGTTGGCGCAACAACGCCAGCGTCCCCCTGCACTATCGTCTTGGGCTGGAGGAGCAGGAGTGGGCCGTGGAATTGAATGCGGGTGCAGGACAACCGTACCGGATTCAGATCGCCGATCAGACCCTGAGCGTGAAGATCACTGAGTGCGACGGCGGCTGGACCACCCTGGAAATCGATGGCATTCGTCAGCGCCATGCCTACCGCCTCGAAGCCAGGCGCCTGTGGCTGTTCACCCGCCCTGGCAGCCTGTGCCTGGAAGACCGCACGCAAGCACCGGTCAGCACTCGGACCAGCATCAGCTCAGGCACCCTCAAGGCGCCCATGGATGGTGCGATTGTCGACGTGCTGGTGAGCGAGGGCAGCACCGTCAGCAAAGGTCAGCTGCTGGTGGTGCTGGAGGCAATGAAAATGGAGCATCCGCTCAAGTCCGGTATTGATGGAGTTCTCAAGCGCTTGCAGGTGTGCGTTGGCGACCAGGTGAAAAATCGACAGATTTTGCTCGAGGTCGAATAACTCGCTAGGCGGAACTGCCGGGTTTGGCTACGCTCAAAGCCTATCAGGACGCGGATACCAGGAACCCTGCGATGCCCCATTGGCTGGTGATTGATCTGGAAGCCACCACCGATAAGGGTGGTTGGCCAGTAACGGAAATGGAAATCATCGAAATCGGTGCCACCCTGGTGGATCGCAAAGGTCGAGAATTGGACCATTTGCAGCGCTTCGTCCGGCCACTGCGCCGTCCTTTGCTGACTCCGTTTTGCCGTGAGCTGACGCACATCACCCAGGCCAACATCGACGCTGCGCAGCCGCTGGACGAAGTCTGGGCGGCCTTTGAACGTTGGCTCGGCCAGCACCAGTCGAACCTGGA
Source organism: Pseudomonas sp. LB3P31 (assembly GCF_054897945.1). Taxonomy (NCBI): domain Bacteria; kingdom Pseudomonadati; phylum Pseudomonadota; class Gammaproteobacteria; order Pseudomonadales; family Pseudomonadaceae; genus Pseudomonas; species Pseudomonas sp. LB3P31. The sequence goes on along the minus strand of NZ_CM142710.1, from coordinate 5,077,442 downwards.
GGGCTGGGCCAGCTGGGGTGATTACGATCGCCAGCAACTGGTTCAGGATTGGCAGCGCCTGCAAATCGACAGCCTGCTCGGCCGGGTGCCGCACATTAATCTCAAGCAGCGTTTCGCCAAGGTGCGCCGGCTGGAGCGCCCGCTAAGCCTTAATGGCGCCCTACAACTGGCAGGCATGCAGTTCACCGGGCAGCAGCATCGGGCACTCGAGGATGCACGCAATACTGCGCGCCTGCTGCCGCTGATTCTCCCCGCCTAGAGTGGTGACGGCGCCCAGGGGCTTGTGCATACTGGCCAGCCCTTTTAAGCCCTTTTCGAGGAATCGCCCATGTTTAAAGTCAACGAGTACTTCGACGGCACCGTCAAGTCCATCGCCTTCGGCACCGCTGAAGGTCCGGCGACTATTGGCGTCATGGCACCGGGCGAATATGAATTCGGCACCAGCCAGCGTGAAATCATGCACGTCGTGACCGGCGCGCTGACCGTCAAGCTGCCAGACAGCAGTGACTGGGAAACGTTTGCTGCGGGCAGCCAGTTCAATGTGCCTGCCAACAGCAAGTTTCAGCTGAAAGTGGCCGTCGACACCGCTTACCTGTGCGAATACCGCGGCTGAAACCGCGGGTTTTCATAGCGAAAAAAAATGCCCGGGTCTCGCGACTCGGGCATTTTTCATTACCGGGCCGTCATTCGAGAACGGTCACTGGCATGCCGACTTCCAGGTGGCCATTGCCGTCATTGACCAAATTCTGGCCGAACATCGCGCCGTCAGCCTGGGCCCGGTATTTCTGCAAGGTGGCCAGCGGTTCGCGGTCGGCGCTGCGTTGACCGGTCTGCGAGTCGATGGTGGTGAGGATGCAGCGCGAGCAGGGTTTGACTACGCGAAATTCGACTTCACCAATGCGAATGCGCTTCCAGCCATCCTCGGCGAAGGCTGCGCTGCCTTCGATTACCAGGTTGGGTCGAAAACGCAGCATCTCCAGCGGTCGCCCGACCTGTTGCGACAGATCTTCCAGTGACGCCTGCCCGATCAGCAGCAGTGGATAACCATCGGCGAATGCCACCTGGTCATCGTCCCTGCCGTAGCCGGCTTCGGTGGTGCGGGCTCGATCGAGGGGGATCTGCACCAGGCGAGTCGCTTTGCCAATAAATTCGCTGACCCAGGCGCCCGCCTCATCTCCGGCATCGGGTACTCGCAGGCTGTCGCGAAAGATGGTCACACCGCGCAGTTCAGCGTCTGTGCCGGGCAGGGTGACTTCGACGACCGGGTGCCCGGGAGCGCTGAGGGTCAGGCCGCCCTTGGTATTCCATAGTGCCGATATCTGGCTCATGCTCGGCACTGCCCGCTGGGTGAGGAAGCGGCCGGTGGCTTGGTCCACGAGCATCCAGCGTCGATCGCCGTCCAGGCCCAGTTTGTCCAGGCGGGCCTGTTGCAGGACCTCGCCTTTGGCGGATTTCAACGGGTAACGATAGAGTGCGCTCAGACGCAGCATGGCCAGCTTCCTGGGGGGCAAAAACGCCACCCTATACGAGCTTGGGGTTGGAATCAAAGGCTGGGGGGTTGGGGGCATATCCGTTGCTGCGGTCACGGCCGCTATTGGTCCGCGCGTACCGACCTTTTGACACGGCTGCATTGGTCCGCCTGTATCGCACACTGGATCCCCCTGTAGGAGCTGTCGAGAGAAACGAGGCTGCGATCTTTTGATCTTGCTTCTTTTTCTGTGTACATATCCGTTGCTGCGGTAACGGCCGCTAATGGTTCCGCTTTTACAGCGGGTCACTTTCGAAAAGCGCGAAAGTAACCAAAGCGCTCTTGCCCCACCACTCGGCACCTCGCTTAGGCTCGGTGTGCCCTCACTCCGGCATTGCTCCGCGGGCCGCCGCGATGGCCCATCCATGGGCCAGCGCGGCTAAACCGGCATCCTTGCCGGTTTACCCGCTGCGCAATGCCTGCGTTCGGCCAGCGTGGTTAATGGGGCGCCTGCGATCACAAGCTAAGCCGTTTCGGCCTTCGGGCCGACCAAGGCATCAAGCGGGCGCGCTGCGCTTGTTTGGTCGCGCACCTTCTCCGAATCTGAAATAAGCATGTGTGGGAGGCTGATACCTGTGGGAGCAAAGCTTGCTCGCGATGGCGGCGTACCAGTCACCATCACTGTTGAACGCCAATCACTCATCGCGAGCAAGCTTTGCCCACAGGGTGTTCCATTCCAGGAAGTGCCATCCGCCGCTAATGCACAGCCGGACTATTGGCCAGGTCGGCTTTCAGGCCGCCTCGGCCTGGTTCTTGATCGCGGACGCCCCATTAACCACGCTGGCCGAACGCAGGTATTGTGGAGCGGGTAAACCGGCAAGGATGCCGGTTTAGCCGCGCTGGCCCATGGATGGGCCATCGCGGCGGGCCCGCGGAGCAATGCCTGTGTTCGGGCACACCGAGCCTAGGCGAGGTGCCAAGTGGTGGGGCAAAAAGCGTTTGGTTACTTGGCGCTCTTCCAAGTGACCCGCTGTAAAAGCGGAACCAATGGAAGCCGTTGCCGCAGAAACGGATATGTACACAGCAAGATCAAAAGATCGCAGCCTCGTTTCACTCGACAGCTCCTACACAGCTCCTACAGAAAACGGAGTGACCCGCTGTAAAAGCGGAACCAACGGAAGCCGTTACCGCAGCAACGGATATGTACACAAAACAAAACAAGATCAAGCCGACACGGCATCCAGCATCAACCGCTGCCGCACCACATCCACCAGCTTGTCCGGCTGAAACTTGGACAGGAAGTTGTCACACCCCACCTTCTTCACCATCGACTCGTTGAAACTGCCAGACAACGAAGTGTGCAGCACCACATACAGGCCCCGCAGGCGCGGATCGTTGCGGATTTCGGTGGTCAGGCGATAACCATCCATTTCCGGCATCTCCGCGTCAGTAAACACCATGAGCAGCTTGTCGGTCATGTTCACCCCAGTGTCCGCCCAGGCCTTAAGCATCTTCAATGCCTTGAGACCATCGCTGGCGATATGCATCTTCACGCCCAACTGACCAAGGGTGTCGCGCAATTGCGCCAGGGCCACGTTCGAGTCATCCACCAGCAACACTTCGCGTCCGCGTGCTCGTTCAAGCACCGGGTCCTCGAGTTTCTCCCGAGAAACCTTGGCGTTGTAGGGGACGATTTCCGCCAGCACCTTTTCGACATCTATGATCTCTACCAACTGGTCCTCTACCTTGCTGATCGCGGTCAGGTAATGCTGGCGGCCGGCGCTGGTCGGGGGAGGCAGGATGGCTTCCCAGTTCATATTGACGATCCGGTCCACACCGCTTACCAGGAACGCCTGCACCGAGCGGTTGTATTCGGTGACGATGATCGTGCTGGTCGGCCCCGGGACCAAGGGCCGCATGCCGATGGCCTGGGACAGATCGATCACTGGTAGCGTCTGCCCACGTAGATTGACCACGCCACAGACAAACGGATGACGCTGGGGCATCAGGGTCAGCTTGGGCATCTGCAAGACTTCCTGAACCTTGAACACGTTGATCGCAAACAGCTGCCGTCCCGCCAGGCGGAACATGAGTATTTCCAGGCGATTCTCACCCACCAGTTGCGTGCGTTGGTCTACCGTGTCGAGAATGCCGGCCATCATGACTCCTGGGCTTGTGCGGATGAATTCATTAAAGAGGGTTATCGGCTGCTGCAAGCAGACCTTGACCCTGGTGAAGATGCCATTTACAGCCATTGATGTCACATTAACATCATGCTCTACTGGCATTGATTGACTCGACTCCCTCTCGCGGCACGACCACGATTTGCTCGCCAGGTTCCCCTGCCTAAGGGTTACCCCTACCCGCAATCAGGCCTGACCTGATATTCGTCCTATCCGATAGCCATTAATGTGACGCCATTCTCATTGCATGAACGGAGTCGGCTTTTGTGTGCGATCAAAGGCAAGCGGTCTTGTGCCCGACCGAATACCCGGGCACGCGCCCGGACCAGCTGGAGCGTCAGCGCTCACGTCGCCACACACGACAAATCCTCATTTGACATGATGTTGTGGAGATAGCATGCGAATCGACCATAAAGCGTGGGCTCAACGGTTCACCGAGTTTCAAGTCGAGGCGGAACTGCTTTTGGCCAAAACCGAGGAATGCCTGAGTCACTTGCAGTTGATCAGCAATGACAACGACGCGATCGATTGCATTCTAAGCACTCTGCTCAAACTGGCGAGCAAGGCTGATGCACTCGCCCTTGCAGCCGTTTCGGGCTTCTCACTGCACATCCACAGCGTGCTTAACCATGCCCACCAGAACATGCCACTGCACAACGAAGCCCTCGGCGCATTGAAAGACTGCCTGACCCTGATCGCCTGGCAACTCGAGCTGATCGATCAGGACACAGGTCAGCTTTTCCTTGATGACAGCGAGCAGACCGAGTTGATTGAAGCCTTTGCGTTTCAGGTCGGCGACCGTCAGTTCCAGCCGCCACTGAGCGCAAAACCGTTCACCCTGATTAGTTTTCCGGCAGCTCACGCCTGACGTCTTCAAATCACGGCCACTGCCATTACCGTCTGTATAGGCGTGTGCGCTGACCGTTTCGCCCTCTGATGCCAGCGCGACCATCGGTATCTTCGGTGGTATCATGCCGACCGTTAATTGACGTCAATTAATGGCACATTGATTCCACCTCCCGGATACGCCATTGCACCTGGCGATCTTCCCGCAGCGAACATCCATTGGCTCCATCCGCTATGTACGCCAGCCTGAAGTCAATCATTGCGTGGCCACCCTCCCCCCTAAATGCGCGACGGCTGACGCTGCTGCTGTACACCGGCTCGGTCATGGGCTGCCTGCTGGTCTACGGCCTGTCCCTGCCGTTTCCGCCCGGTCTGCTGGCGCTGAATTTCGCGACGCTATTGAGCCTGTGGCTGCACCATCATCTGTCCAGTACGATGATCAAGTTCCAGCCGCAGGAGCTGGCCGATCGGCTGCTTGAAGTCCAGGAAAACGAACGTCACCGGCTCAGTCGCGAGCTGCACGACGATATCGGCCAATTGCTGACGGCGGCCAAGCTGCAAAGTGACTGGCTCAAGCGCCGTATGCCCGAAGAGCTGCAATCCCATTGCTCAGTCCTCTGCGACACGCTTGAGGAAACGCTGGTAAAAGTGCGCGACGTATCGGCAATTCTCAATCCCCGGCAACTGGCCAGCCTCGGGCTGGAAGCCAGCTTGCGCGCCCACCTGCTCAAGACCCTGGCCAATACCGCAGTGCACTGGAGTCTTGAATGCCAGCAGCGCCTGATCGGGATTCCCGAGGAAACCGCCGTTGCAGCCTTTCGACTGACCCAGGAAGCCGTAACCAATGTATTGCGTCATGCCAGGGCAAAAAACCTGCTGGTGCGCCTGCAGCGGCTGCCCCAGGGTTTGTCACTGTCGATCAGCGATGATGGGCAGGGGTTCACTCCTGCTTCAGATCCGGGCCGTGAGGGCCAACGAGGAATGGCCGGGATGTCGGAACGGGTCGGGCAACTGGGCGGCACATTGGCGGTCATCAGCGAGCCGGGCAAAGGCACGCGGATCGACGCACTTTTCCCCTGGGCGCCGCGGGCGCTGGAACGGGCCAGTACGAATAAGGTTCTGCATTGACTTGTAACTTGCTGCTGGTGGATGACCACTCGCTGATCAGGGCCGGCGTGCGCGCCCTGGTCCTGGATATTCCCGGCTATGCGGTGGTGGGGGAAGCCAATGACGGCTCGCACTTGGTCGAGATGGTGGAACGCCTGGCGCCGGATATCATCCTGCTGGACATCTCGATGAAACAGACCGGAGGCCTTGAAGCCTTGCAGCGGCTCAAGCGCGTGCGCCCGCAAAGCAAGGTGCTGATCCTGTCGATGCACACCGATCCCGCCCTGATAATGCAGGCCCTGGAGTCCGGCGCCCACGGTTACCTGCTCAAGGACACCACCGCCACCGAACTCGAACAGGCGCTGGATGCCCTGCGCAATAACGAACGCTACCTGAGCCCGGCTATCGCCCACACCGTGATCAACCAGGCGCTGGTGCGTAATCGTCCGAGCCAGGCGCCCATCATCGACACCCATAACCTGACGGCACGCCAGCTGGAAATCCTGCGCCTGATCGTTCGCGGCAAGTCCACCCGGGAGATCGCCAGCGGCCTGGGCCTGAGCATCAAGACGGTGGAAACCCATCGCTCGCAGATCATGAAACGCCTGCAGATCTACGACGTGGCCGGGCTGGTGCTGTTCGCGGTGCGCGAGCAGATCATCAGTCTGGACGATTAGCGAGCGCCGAACGACCCAACAGCGGCGAATCCTCCGGCAGATGCACCCGCAATGCCGCCGGACGGGCGGCAAAGCGCACGCTGTCGCCCTCCAGTGGCTCGCCATCAAGATTGATGTAGAGACCTTCCGACACCTTGATTTCGACCCAGGGCAAGCGGGCGCGCACAAACATGTTGTCGAGACCGAAGCCGTCGGCCAGCAGGTTCTTCAAGGTGCCCACCAGTTCCTGAGGGGCAGGCAGAATGCTGATATCGAGCAAACCATCGTCAGCCAGCGCCTCGGGGCACAGGACGTGACCGCCACCGGCCTGCCGACCATTGCCGATACCCAATGCCAGGAGCTCGCCGCTCCAGTGGAAATCCGGCCCCTGCAACTCGCCGTAGGCCGCGTGCAGCTCGCTGAAGCGCGACAGGCCGGTGAATAGATAGGCCGCCCCGCCCAGGACTTTTTTCAGATCTTCCGAAGTGTTGGCTGTGACCTGGCTGCCGAAGCCACCCGTGGCCATGTTCAGGAACACCTGCCCACCCGCCTCACCCAGGTCAATGGCGCTTGCCGGAACATCCAGCAGCTCCAATGCAGGCCCTGGTTCCAGCGGGACACCTGCGGCCCGGGCGAAATCATTAGCCGTGCCCAGGGGCATCAGCACCAGACTGGCGTCTGCCGAATGATTTGCCATGGCTTCGGCAATATCGCGCAGGGTGCCGTCACCGCCGCCGGCAATCACCTGCTGGTAACCCGCGTCCAGTGCTTCATCGACCAGGCGCTGGGCATCGCCAGCCTCCCAGGTGACCCGTACAGCGAGATCCCAGCCTTGTTCCCGTTTCGCTTCAACCGCGGTACGCACCGCTTCGTTAAGCGCTTGCTTGCCGTGCAAAATCAACAGCGCTTTGCGTTCGCTCATTACCGTCACTCCCAGGATTGGATTGCGTATGGCAGATGTTGACCCCGCCTGCGGGCAAAAAAGCCGTAAAAAAACCAATTATTTACGCACGGCGAGCCGAGGTCCTACAGCACGGTACTTTTTCTTACAAAAGGTCAGGAATTGGCTCAATTGACCACCCGCATCGATTGGTCCACCTTGGCGACTTCTGTCACCAGCCGCCCGGAAGAGAAGTGGACATGGAATCTCGCGTCGTTGAACTGAAGGCCCACCTCGCACACATCCACCGAGAAATGGATGAACTGCGCAGAACAGTCAGAATCATCAAGCATCGACTGGCCTATTCAGCGGCTGGAACGGTCGTGGTCCTGGGGGTATTGGCGTGGATCGCCAACAGCCGGTTCGACCAGGTTGTGACCTTGCTGGCCCGGTGAAAAGGGCTCGCCTGCAACGCAAAACCCGGCTCAATACACCGGGTCTGCGTTGCAGGCATTCGGCAGGCGCGTCAGCCCAGGACTTCACTCAGTGGAATAAAGCCGACCGACTCACCCTTGACCAGCGTGCGATCTTCCATCACTTCCACCAACCCCTCGGCCCACGCAGCGCTGCGCAGCACTCCCGAGCTCTGGTTCTTGTAGATGATGGCCTTGCCATTCTCCAGGCGCCCACGCAAGTACTCGCGGCGATTGCCCGCCATCGGCCAATCGAAACCTGCCGGCACCTGGAATTTCAAAGGTTCGGTGTCCTGCACACCCTGGCGGCGGAACAGATAGGGCCGGGTCAACAAGGCAAAGGTCACCAGGGTCGACGCTGGATTACCCGGCAAGCCGATCACCGGTACCCCGCGAAAATGCCCGAAGGTCAGCGGCTTCCCTGGCTTGATGGCGAGTTTCCACAGCGTCAACTCGCCTTCCTCGCGCAGGGCGATGCCGAGGAAATCAGCCTCGCCCACCGATACGCCGCCGGTGGACAGGATCAGGTCGACGTCATTGAGCTGGCCAAGGCGAGTGCGGGTGGTGGGCAGGTCATCGGGAAGAATCCCGGCGTCGATGACTTCGCAACCCAGTCGCTGCAACCAGCTGCAGAGCAGCACCCGGTTGCTGTTGTAAATCTGCCCAGGGCCAAGCGGTTGACCCGGTTCAATCAGCTCATCGCCAGTGGAGAGCACCGCAACACGAACCTTGCGGATGACGTCCAGCTCCGCGCAGCCCAGCGAAGCTGCCAAACCCTGCTCGATCGGACCGAGTCGAGTGCCCGCAGACAACACCAGTTCCCCGGCCGTAGATTCCTGCCCTTGGGGGCGGATGTTTTGCCCAACGCTCATGGCTTCAGTAAACCTGACCCGTTCGTCCGGCTGGAGCGCCGCGTTTTCCTGCATTTCGACGCAATCAGCGCCGGCCGGCACCGGGGCACCGGTGAAAATTCGCGCACAGGTGCCAGGCTGGAGTGGCTGCGGGGCGTTGCCGGCGAAAATCTTCTGGCTGATCAGCAGCGGCTCGCCCGTCCAGTCGGACAGGCGCAGGGCATAACCGTCCATGGCGCTGTTTGGCCAAGGCGGCAAATCCAGGGTCGAGACCAGATCATCGGCCAACACCCGGCCCTGCACCTGGGCCAACGGCAAACGCTCACGCTCACGTATCGGCGTGGCGTCGGCCATTTCCAGCAGACGCGCCAATGCCATTTCGACCGGCATCAGAGTGCCAGTCTTGCCCGGCTTACCCACGGGATTCACAGGGTGCCGCCTGTTTCAGATGAGGCACGAAGTTGCACGGGCGGTGCCGCGAGTCCAGCTGTTCAGCAAGAATGCCATCCCAACCCGTACGCACCGCATTGGTCGAGCCCGGCAGGCAGCAGACCAGCGTGCCATTGGCCAGGCCGGCCAACGCGCGGGACTGCACGGTGGAGGTGCCGATGTCGGCGACCGAAATCTGCCGGAACAGCTCGCCAAATCCGTCCACCTGCTTGTCCAGCAGGCAGCTCACCGCCTCTGGAGTGCTGTCGCGGCCAGTGAAACCGGTGCCGCCGGTGATCAGCACCACTTGCACGACATCTTCGGCAATCCAGTGGGCGACTTGCGCTCGGATTTTGTACAGATCATCTTTGAGCAGAACCCGCTCGGCCAGGTTATGCCCGGCAGCGCTCAAGCGGTCGACGAAGACCTGCCCTGAAGTGTCGGTTTCCAGGGTACGGGTGTCGCTGACCGTCAGCACCGCGATGTTGAGGGGTGCGAAAGGTACATCAGCCTTGGCTTTCATAGGCTCGTCCAGTTGTAGGAAAAACAGGCCGGTGTTATATCACAGCCCTCACTTTTTTCGCCGCCCCCATGGAGGCCTGCCATGACCTCGGAAACAGACTTGCCGCCCTGTTCCATTCTGCTCCTGGCCGGCGGACGGGGCCAACGTATGGGGGGGCAGGACAAGGGATTGCTGGACTGGCACGGCGAGCCGCTGATTGCGCATCTGCACCGTAGGGCGCGGCCGCTGAGCGATGACCTGATCATCTCCTGCAACCGCAACCTGGACAAATACGCAGCTTACGCCGACCGCCTGGTGCATGACGACGAAGGGGATTTCCCAGGCCCTCTGGCCGGGATCCGCGCGGGTCTGCAGGTCGCACGCCACCCGCTCATGCTGGTGCTGCCCTGTGATGTGCCGCGCATCGATACGGCGTTGCTGCAGGACATGCGCGAAACCGCCAGCCAGCAGCCGGACAAACCGCTGATGCTGCGCCATGGTGAGCACTGGGAACCGCTGCTGTGCATCATCCCCGTGGCCCTTCGCCAGGCATTCGACAGTGCCTGGAACCAAGGGGAACGCAGCCCTGGGCGGATCATGCGCGCCTTGGGTGCCACTGCCCTGCAATGCCCGGAGAACGACCCGCGCCTGGCCAATTTGAACACCCCGGAACTGTTAAGCATCCACGGCACTGTGTCAGACTGACACTAGCCAAGGAACTTGCGCGCGTTGTATACGTCTACAAGCTCAGTAACCAAAGAATTCATTTCGGAGACACACTCATGACTCAACGGACCCTCGCCACTTTCATGCTCGCACTGGGCCTTGCGACCCTTGCTGGTTGCTCCTCGCCTACCGTGATCACCTTGAATGATGGTCGCGAAATCCAGGCTGTCGATTCGCCAAAATACGATGAAGATTCCGGTTTCTACGAGTTCCAGCAACTCGACGGTAAAGAAACCCGCATCAACAAGGATCAGGTTCGTACCGTTAAAGAGCTGTAATTCTTGCGGCTACACCTGATGCAAAAAAGCCCGCTTCGGCGGGCTTTTTCATGTCTGAACGATCACCAATCGAGCACCAGCGAGCTTTCGAACTCGCGTTCCTGGCCAGTGACCGGGTCGATGAAGCGCAAGCCCTGGGCCAGCAGCTTCAGCGGATTGGCATAGTCGTCAATCGCATCCTTGAGCACCTGGGGGTAGAACGGGTCATTGCAGATGCCAGCGCCCAGGGCGGACATGTGCACCCGCAACTGATGTTTCTTGCCGGTGACCGGATACAGCGCATAACGCCAGAGATCGCCGTTCTTTTCCCGCACCTCCACCGCCGTCTCGGTATTGCTCAGCCCCGGGCCTTCCTGCATGCGAAAAAACGGTTCGCCCTCCACCAGCCGGCTTTTATGCACCCGTGGAAAGGCCAGTCCTGGCAGCGCCGGCGCGATGGCCTCGTAGCGCTTTTCGATCTGCCGGGTCGGAAACAGCGACTGGTAGGCCGAGCGGCTTTCAGCGTTGGCTGAAAACAGTACGAGCCCTGCGGTATGGCGGTCGATGCGATGCAGGGGCACCAGGTGCGGGTTGTCCAGGCGGTGGATCAACCTGCGCAGCAAGGTCTGCTCGACGTATTCGCCGGCCGGGGTCACTGGCAGGAAATGTGGCTTGTCCGCCACCACCAGATGATCGTCGGCATACAAAATCGACTCGACCGCTGGAATGGGTTTTTCATCCGGGACTTCCCGGAAATAGTGAATGCGCAGGCCTTCCTTGTACGGCAGGTCCAGGGGAATAGGCTGTCCATGGCCATCAAGGACACGACCGCGGGCAATGCGGTCGAGCCACTGATCGCGGCTGATGGCACGGAAGTGCGCACACAGGCAATCGAGCACGGTCAGCCACGCACCGTGTGGCAGGTACAGCGTGCTGGCCTGAGTGCGTGCAGCAGAAAATGATGACGTGGACATAAGAAAGCTCTAACCCCTAATGCAGGCCGGCATTATCCAGCAGCGGCCAAGGCCAGCCTAGAAGAGATTCCTTACGCCGCCGGTACCCGCTCACGAGCGGCCGCCTCGGTGAATTCCTTGAGCCAACGCAGCACATCGACCGCCTCCCAGCGGCCAGGGTCATATAACGCATACAGCAAGCCCTGGTAGCCGACGACATCCAGTTGCCGGTGATACCCCGCTCGCTGGAACAAGGCTTCGATTTCGGCGAAGCAGGTATTGAAGTGCAACTTGTTGAACGGGGTTTTTCCTTCCGTGACCAGGCCGTCCAGACGCAATTCCAGAACTGCCTCACGCACCACGTCCGCCGACATGCGGTTCACGCTGTTCTTCAATTGTTCGACATTGACCATGACTCATCCTCTGACTCGCAGGATCACCTGCAAGGCAGGTCATCCGAATAACTGTATAGACATACAGTAACCGAATAAGCGCAGATTCGCCAATGGATCAAACAGTCAGGGCGACAAGTGGAAATGCCAATCAGCGCAGGAAGGCCACGACCTGCTCAGCATCAAATGGCCAGTCCAGCTCTGCCCCCGTATCGACACGGCGCAGTACCGGAATGCGCAGGCCGTAGTCCTCGACCCAGTCTTCGTGCTCGGCGATATCGACCAACTCGACCAGCAGACCGTGCTCCACCAGGGGCATCAGTTCTTCTTCGGCAAGTTCACAAAGGTGGCAACCAAGGGTGCCGAACAGCTGACATTCAGGAGGCATGACCAAGGGTCCCGGCAAAGTAGGGATTCATTCTAGGCCTGCGATCGAACCCAGTCGAGACAAAGGCTGGAGTGGCCATGCTGCGGGGCATTGCACAGACCTGGCAATCCCCTGACTCAAATCATTCCAGGCAAATGCCACATGCGTGATGCTCGCGGTTTTTTTGCCTCTACGCTTCAGTGGCCAACTTCATATTCGGAGTCTGCGTGTTTACCAACCTGCTGATCATCCTCGCCTCCTCCCTGGTGGTGATTGCCCTGTTCCAGCGCCTGCGCTTGCCGCCGGTTCTGGGCTACCTGTGTGTGGGCTTGATGATCGGACCCACCGCGCTCAACTGGGTCAATGAAAGCGCAGAGTTGCCCGACCTCGCCGAGCTGGGCGTGGTGTTCCTGCTGTTCTCCCTGGGGCTGGAATTTTCCTTGGCGAAGATGCTGGCCCTGCGCCAGGTGGTGTTCGGCCTTGGCAGCCTGCAAGTGCTGGCGTGTACGGTATTGTTGGGCGGCCTGCTGACGCTGTTCGGCATGCCAAGCATCCCCGCGCTGTTGCTGGGTGCGGGGCTGGCCCTGTCTTCCACGGCCATCGTCAGCAAGGAGCTGGGCAGCCTTGGGGAAATATTCAGCAGCCACGGCCAGAATGCCATTGCGGTACTGCTGTTTCAGGACGTGGTCGCTGTCCTGTTGCTGACCCTGGTTCCGGTATTCGCCGGCACTAGCGAACAGCCCTGGTACTGGGCGCTGCCCATGACGCTGGGCAAGACCGTGGTGCTGTTTTGCGGCCTGCTGATGGCCAGCCGCTGGTTGTTGCCGCGACTATTCCATGAGGTGGCCGCAGCCCGTTCCGCCGAACTGTTCGTGCTGCTGGCGCTGGTGATTGTCTTGCTCACGGCGTGGCTGACCCACCTGCTCGGCCTGTCGCCAGCACTGGGGGCTTTTCTTGCCGGCATGCTGTTGGGGGAAAGCCATTATCGGCATCAAATCGAAGCTGACATCCGCCCGTTCCGCGACATCCTGCTGGGGCTGTTTTTCGTCAGCATCGGTATGCTCATCGACCTGCAGTTGTTTGCCAACCACGGTCTGCTGATCGTTGGATTGACCCTGGCGTTGCTGCTGATCAAGGCCAGCGTTGTCGCGCTGCTGGTCAAATGGCGTGGGAGTGACGCCGAAACGGCGTGGCGTAGCGGCCTGGCACTGGCCCAGGGCGGCGAGTTCTGCTTTGCGCTGATGGCGCAGATGCAGATTAGCCAAATGCTCCCTTCCGACTTCGCCGGAATGTTGTTGGCCGCCACCTTCTGCTCCATGCTGGTCACCCCGTTGCTGTTGCGAGCCGCGCCGCGCATCGCTGCGTATTTGCACCGCAAACCCAACGAGGAGGCGCAACTGGAGAAAATCAGCGCACTCAATGCCAGCCTGGATGGTCATGTGGTGATCTGCGGATACGGTCGGGTCGGCCAGTCAATCGGTCGTTTCCTGCGCGACGAACACCAGCCCTACATCGCGCTCGACAGCGATCCGATGCGAGTACAGGAAGCCGCCGTCAGTGAACGCTGCGTGCATTACGGCGACTCCCGTCGTGGCGAATTGCTCGTCGCTGTAGGCCTGGGTCGCGCGCGGCTGCTGGTGATTGCCGTGGACCGGACGGACATCGCGATGCTGATCCTCAAGCAGGCACGCCTGCTCAACGCCAGCGTACCGATCCTGGTGCGCACTCGCGACGATAGCCAGCTCACCGAACTGACTGCCGCCGGTGCCAGCGAAGTGGTGCCGGAGCTGCTCGAATCGAGCCTGATGCTCGCCTCGCACGCGCTGATCATGCTCGGCCTGCCCGGACAGCAAGTGAAGGACCGGGTGGATCAGGTGCGCAATGATCGCTACCGCCTGCTGCACGGTTTCTACCCAGGCACTGACGATGATGAACGTTGATTCAGTCCTGGCTGACGGCGCCAATCTTGTGGATCGCCAGGTCCGCGCCGTGATATTCCTCTTCCTGACTCAAGCGCAGGCCATGCAGCGCCTTGATGCCACCGTAGATCGCGAACCCGCCGAGCAATGCCACGATCACGCCCAACGATGTACCGATCAACTGGCTGATCAGGCTGACTCCGCCCAAGCCCCCGAAACCGACCTGACCAAAAATCCCGCAAGCGATACCACCCCAGACGCCGCACAGGCCATGCAACGGCCACACGCCCAGCACATCGTCGATGCGCCATTTGACTTGGGCGGCGGTGAAACACCAGACAAACAGCGCCCCGGCGATCGCACCCGTGGCCAGCGCGCCCACCGGGTGCATCAAATCGGAACCGGCGCAGATCGCCACCAGTCCGGCCAACGGACCGTTGTGCAGGAAGCCTGGGTCATTACGCCCGACGATCAGTGCCGCCACGGTACCGCCGACCATGGCCATCAGCGAATTCACCGCCACCAACCCACTGACATTGCCCAAGGTCTGAGCGCTCATGACGTTGAACCCGAACCAGCCGACGATCAGGATCCACGACCCCAACGCCAGGAACGGAATGCTCGACGGCGCGAATGCCACCAGGCGGCCGTCGCGATATCGGCCCTGGCGTGGACCGAGCAGCAACACCGCCGCCAACGCCAGCCATCCACCCATGGCATGGACCACGACCGACCCGGCGAAGTCATGGAAGCTGGCGCCGAAGCGCGCAAGCAACCAGGCTTGCAAGCCGTAGTTGCCGTTCCACATCATGCCTTCGAAGAACGGATAGATGAACGCGACGATCAGGGCCGTCGCGCACAGCTGTGGAACAAACCTTGCGCGCTCGGCGATTCCCCCGGAGATAATCGCCGGGATCGCTGCGGCAAAGGTCAGCAGGAAGAAAAACTTCACCAGGCCATAACCATGATCGGCGTTGAGCACCGCCGCCGGATGCATGAACGTGACCCCATAAGAGATCCAGTAGCCTATAAAGAAATAGGCCAGGGTCGATATGGCAAAGTCACTGAGGATTTTCGACAGCGCATTGACCTGGTTCTTTTGTCGAACCGTGCCGACTTCGAGAAAGGCGAAACCGGCGTGCATGGCCAGCACCATGACCGCGCCGATCAGAATGAACAAGGTATTGGAGCTATGGACCAGACTGTCCACAGCACTTTGCAGATTTTCCATGGGATTGGCAGACCTGAAGGCTGAAAAAAGCACCAAAGCAGTTCGCGCCGGTAATGTGTGCACCAAGATGCAACCAGTCAGGACCCGACAACGACAGTCCGATGGGTTGCTTTGGTGCGCGAGGTCACAACCTTGGCGCGGGTTTTCATTATTTGAGTTAAGGTTTTGCTCGAATCGTGCCCGGCAACAGCGCAACGGCGCGGGCTGACGCACCATGACATAGCAAAAGCTGTACCAGTCATTTGTACTGAACCTTCGCCCACCGCTCATACTCGAACGCAACAGACGCCACTTACGGAGATCACCAATGGCCAGCATCAAGGCAAAGACTGCTCAAGAAATACTGATGAATGATTTTCAAACATTGGTCAGCGACACTGAACGGTTGCTTGAACACACCAAGACCATCGCTGGTGATCAGGCTGATGAGTTACGCGACCAGATTCACGACAGCCTGCTGCGCGCCCGGGAAACCCTGAAACTCACCGAAGACTCCCTGCGTGAACGCGGCATGGCCGCAGTCACTGCGACCGAGGACTACGTGCAGGCCAACCCGTGGCAATCAGTCGGCATTGCGGCTGGCGTGGGCTTCCTGATCGGCCTTCTGGCCACCCGGCGCTGATATGGCGATCGGCGAATCCAGCTCGTCCGCGACGGGCCAAAGCTCCTCACCGCGGCGCCTGGGTGCCGCTTTTCTTGGATTGCTGCACAGTCATGTCGAACTCTTCGGCATAGAGTTGCAGGAACAGAAAGCACGCACCGTAAGCTTGTTGCTGTTTGCCGGCTTGGCGTTGGTGTTTGCCCTGTTACTGCTGGTGGGCCTGTCGACCCTGGTGATGATCCTGTTTTGGGACACCTATCGCCTGGCGGCCATCATCGGGCTCTGTGTGTTCTACACCCTGGCTGCGATCTTTTGCGCCGTGCGCCTGAAGGCAGCGATCTTCGATGAGTCATCGCCGTTTCACGGCACGCTGGAAGAACTGGCCAATGACCGGGAGCGCCTGTTGCCATGAATCTGCCCGAATTGCCCCATAACACTTCGCGCACTGAAATGCGCAAGGCGCTGATCCGCCTGCGCATGGAAATGCATCGCCAGGAAATCCGCCACGAATCCGCGCAGTTACTGCAGCCACTGCAGCGAGTGCGCGGGATGTCGCAAAGCATCCAGGGTGGCTTTGGCATCAAGCACGCGCCGCTCTGGGGCGTTGCCGCAGTGACGTTGCTGGGCTTCCTGACCGGCAAGGGCGCGAAGAGCGGCGGCGCCAGCAGCGTGACCCGATTGATTCGCCTGACCACTACCTTGGGCCCGTTGATCAAATTGGTCATGCAGGGCTCGGCGCGCAAGCCATAAGGCAGTCTGGCTGCATTCTTGCAGAGTCATCAGGATTGAACCGCTCCCGCGAGAGGTTCAATCCTGCGTGTCTACCTCCTGCGTGCCAGATCGGTACCCGGGTCATTCCAGAACAAAACCTTAGCAAGGAGGCCTCGTGATCGACGGGCAACCGCTCGCATGTTTTCAACCATTCATTGATACCGCCACCGGCCGCATCGCTGGCGTCGAAGCCCTGGGTCGACTGCGTCAAGCGGATGGCCAACTGACATCCGTTGGCCCCCTGTTTGCCGATTCCAGAATTCCCGCCGTGGCGCTACGTCGTCTCGACCGGCAGATTCGCGACCATGCCTTGAGCCGCCTGCATGAAGCCCCGGCCGAGTGGTTCCTGAGCCTGAACATGTCACCGCGCTGGGTCAATCGCCTGCGCCCGGACCAGCATCTGCCAAGTCTCAAGCAGATGGCCAGGCATGGCGTCAACCCGCAGCGCATCGTTTACGAGATCACCGAACTGGGTGGCGATATCCAGCGCCTGGCTGACGTGGTTGCGCGCTATCGGCAGGCAGGGGCGCGCATCGCCATCGATGATTTTGGCGCCGGATACTCCCAGCTTGATCGGGTCCTGGCCTTGCAACCGGATATTCTCAAACTCGATATGCGGTTATTCCAGGCGGCGGCCCTCGGCGGGCCCAGCAGCGATGTGGTCAAGGCCCTGGCGCAAATGGCGGAAAAGACCGGTTGCCGGATCATCGCCGAAGGCGTGGAAACCGATGCCCAGCTGAATTTCGCCCTGGAGTGCGGTTCGCGCTACGTCCAGGGATTCCTGTTCGCCCGGGCCGAGGAGGCGTTCTTCGCCACTGACGCGTTTGTCGACCGCTTCGCCCAGCTGCGCCAGCGCTATGTCCAGCAGAAACTGCTCGAGCGTGGTCACTTGATGGTCATGCGCCAGCAACTTGGCGAGTTGATGGCCATCCTGCAGGACTGGGCCCAGGCTCGCGCACCGCTGAGTGCCTTGCCGCAGCTCGATGCCTTTCCGTGGTTGCTGCGCTTTTACCAATGCGATCGCCACGGCACGCAACTGACGCCGAACCTGGAGTGGGGCCTGAATGGCTGGAAAGCCGACAACCGCTACCTGGGTCACAACTGGTCATGGCGCCCGTATTTTTATCATTTGCTGGCCGAGGGTTGGGACGAGCGCCGATTGACCTTGTCCAGTACCTACCGCGATGCCACGAGCAACCAGTACTGCCTGACCGCCGGGCAATTTTTCGACAACGGCGAACGGCTGTTGCTGATCGACATCGACGCCGCCGGGCTGTAGTTCCGCTTGCAGGTCCCGACGCGAACCCGGAAGCTAAGGCCATCAGTCACCAGACGGAGAGCATCAGCCTTGGATTGGCAAACCCTGCTTACTCGCGAACGCCTCGGAAAGCCTCTGCACAGCCCGGAAGAACTCGGGCGCAGTCCTTTCCATAAAGACCACGACCGCATTATCTTCTCCGGAGCGTTTCGCCGCCTCGGACGCAAGACCCAGGTCCACCCGGTCACCAGCAACGACCACATCCACACGCGCCTGACCCATTCGCTGGAAGTCAGTTGCGTCGGGAGATCGCTGGGCATGCGGGTCGGCGAGACCATCCGCAGCGCCCTGCCCGACTGGTGTGAGCCCAGCGACCTGGGCATGGTGGTGCAGTCGGCTTGCCTGGCCCACGACATTGGCAACCCGCCCTTTGGCCATTCCGGCGAAGACGCCATTCGTCACTGGTTCCAGCAGGCCGCCGGCCGCGGCTGGCTGGATGCGATGAGCGAAGTCGAGCGCAACGACTTTCTGAATTTCGAAGGTAACGCCCAGGGCTTTCGAGTACTCACGCAACTGGAGTACCACCAGTTCGACGGCGGCACTCGCCTGACCTACGCCACCCTCGGGACTTACCTGAAATACCCATGGACCGCGAAACACGCCGACTCCCTGGGCTACAAGAAGCACAAGTTTGGCTGCTACCAGAGCGAGTTGCCGTTACTCGAGCAGATCGCCCACAAGCTCGGCTTGCCGCAGCTTGAAGACCAGCGCTGGGCGCGCCATCCACTGGTGTACCTGATGGAGGCCGCCGATGACATCTGCTACGCGCTGATCGATCTGGAGGATGGCCTGGAAATGGAGTTGCTCGAGTACGCGGAAGTCGAGTCACTGCTGCTGGACCTGGTGGGTGACGATTTACCGGAAACCTACCGACAGCTAGGCCCACTGGATTCGCGCCGACGCAAACTGGCGATCTTGCGCGGCAAAGCCATCGAGCACCTGACCAATGCTGCGGCACGGGCTTTTGTCGAGCAGCAGGACGCGCTGCTCGCCGGCACCCTGCATGGTGATCTGGTGGAGCACATGCACGGTCCGGCAAAACGCTGCGTGTTGAATGCCAAGGACATGGCGCGCAAAAAGATTTTCCAGGACAAACGCAAGACCCTGCATGAAATCGGTGCCTACACGACCCTGGAGATCCTGCTCAATGCGTTCTGCGGTGCGGCACTTGAACAACATGACGGCCGCACGCCGTCCTTCAAGAGCCGGCGCATTCTTGACCTGCTTGGCAACAATGCGCCCGATTCCCGAGGGCCCCTGCATACGTCATTCCTGCGCATGATCGACTTCATCGCCGGCATGACCGACAGCTACGCCAGCGAAATGGCCTTGGAAATGACGGGGCGCTCCAGCCACTGATGATTACTCCGCGATCGGCCATTACACCCTCGGTAGTGGCCGATTAGCCTTTGATAGTCCCGGAGCTCTCAATGCGCGCCGAATCGCCCTACATCCCAAGTAGCGCTGGCTGATCGTTTGCTCCCACTGACTGCGAAATAATCATGCTCCGTCTGCTCGACGGCTCAAGTGGGAGTCACCCTATGAACGAATCCAACCTGCGCATCCTGGTGGTTGAAGATCACTGCTTTCAACTAAGAGCCACTCAACTCCTTCTTGAGACCTACGGATTCACATCGATCACCATCGCCGACAGTGCCGACGCCGCCCTATGTAGAATGAGAGAGGTAGCGACGCCCTACGATGTTCTGTTGTGTGATCAGTGTTTACCCGATCTGCGCGGGGTGCAACTGATCGAAGCGGCCACGGAACTGGGAAAGATCAAACACGCCATATTACTCAGCAGCCTGACGCATGACGAACTGGACCCAATTCTGAGGTCGGCAGTCGGACAGGGGTTACCGTTATTGGGTTTCCTGACAAAACCGCTGAAACAATTTGAACTTGCAACCCTATTGACTTCGGCCGTCTGAGAGCTGACGAAAATCTTTGGTTAAAACTCACTCACAAAAAGTCTGAGAGCATGATTTTTTCCAGTTCAAGCCATTCTCAAAAACGCTTGAAACTTAATCAAGTCTGATAAAAACACTAGTTTGGACGTAGTACATTTCTTGTTCTCTTGTAGGAATTATCTGATATTACGAATAGAGGTCGGCCTATTCATGCGATGGCGCAACTATCTGAGCTAAGGTGCGCGCATTATTTACGTTCGCATGGGATTTGATTATGAACTCCGTTTTTATTGTCGACGACCACCCCGTTATCCGCCTCGCGGTAAGAATGTTGCTGGAACACGAGAACTTTAAAGTCGTCGGTGAAACGGATAATGGCGTCGACGCGATGCAGATGATTCGCGAATGCATGCCCGACCTGGTCATTCTCGATATCAGCATTCCCAAACTCGACGGACTTGAAATTCTTACACGCCTTAATGCCATGACCCTACGACCCAGAACTTTGGTACTGACGGCGCAGTGCCCTAAGCTATTTGGCATTCGTTGTATGCAATCAGGTGCGTCTGGATATGTCTGCAAACAGGAAGCCCTCAGTGAACTGGTCAGCGCAATAAAAGCTGTACTATCGGGATACAACTACTTCCCAAGTGCTGCGATAAATCCGGTGCGAGGAGACGATATACGCTACAACGAACTCGAACTATTCAAGTCAGTCAACGACCGTGAATTGATGGTGTTGCAACTTTTTGCCCAAGGCCGCAGCAACAAGGAAATTGCCAAAGGCATGTTCCTGAGCAACAAGACCGTCAGCACTTACAAGAAAAGACTTATGCAAAAGCTGAAGGCCAGATCATTAGTGGAACTTATTGAGATGGCAAAACGTAACGCACTCGTGTGAGAGCCAGGATGCCCAGTCGAGCCAAGGAATACCTGCTGCTGATGATCGTGGTTTACTGCCTGAATACTTCGGTGCACGCCGCGCAGACCGAAAGTCAAAGCTACAAGCTGCTCAGCCGCTACACGACCGGCCAGCTGGAGGTGCAACTGGATCGAGCGCAACTACAGTGGGCCCGTAACAGAACAGGGCTGATACTGGGCACCTCGGCGCCCGATTACCCGCCTTTCGATATGACTATCGACAGCAGCCAGGACTACGAAGGGTTGAGCGCCGACTATGCAGGCCTGCTCAGCGTGACCACGGGGCTGCCGATCAAGGTCAGGCGGTTCGCGTCCCGTGGCGAAGCCATCGAGGCACTTGAGAATGGCGAGGTTGACCTGCTCGGGACTTCCAACGGATACGAGGCTGAACATGCCGACATTCTGCTCTCCACCCCCTATGCGGTCGATCAACCGGTGCTGGTCACGCGGGAGGGAGAAACCCGCTCGCTGACCGATGGGCTCAGGGGCCTGCGCCTGAGCATGGTTTATCACTACCTGCCAATGGACGAGGTCCGACGTCTTTATCCGAATGCAGTGGTCACGCCCTACCCGTCCTACCAGAATGCGATCAATGCCGTGGCGTTCGATCAGGCTGACGTGTTTCTCGGCGATACCATCTCCACTCATTACATGATCAACAAGGGTTACCTGAACAACATCCGCATGGCGAGTTTCGGCAAACACGAAGCGCACGGATTCAGCTTTGCGGTGCATAAAGACAATCAGCAACTGCTCGGCATCATCAACTCGATGCTGGCAGCCCTGCCGACCAGCGAGCGGGAAAATATCAGCAAACGCTGGAGCGCCGGCAGTGACATTCTTCTGAGCGATCACCACCTGCAGTTCACTGAGCGCGAAAAACGCTGGATGGCGACGCATCCGGTGGTGCGCGTAGTGGTCAATGAAGCCTACGCGCCGCTGACTTTTTTCGACCGCGACGGCAACTTTCGCGGAGTCACCGCTGACCTGCTGGAGTTGATCAGATTGCGCACCGGCTTGCGCTTCGAAATCCAGCGCAGCCGCAACGACGGCGAGATGATCAAGCTTATCGGCGACAGGCAGGCCGACCTGATTACTGCCCTGCTCCCCAGCAGCCAACGCGAAACCACCCTGAGTTTTACTCGCCCCTACCTGCAGAATTCCTTCGTCCTGCTGACGCGAAAACTTGCCGGCAGCCCGACCAATCTTGAGCAGATGCAAGGCCGGCGACTGACCATCGCCCAAGGCAACCCGATGGTCGACTACTTGCGTCGCGAGTTTGCGCAGATCAAGTTGATTGAAACCCCCGACACCTTCAGCGCCGTGGAAATGCTCGCCGACGGGCGAGCGGACGCCGCCGTCACTTCACTGGTGATCGCCAACTACTTCATTTCCACGCGAATCTTCGAGCACGCCCTGCAGATCAGCACGACCATCGGCACCCAGCAAGCGGCATTTTCCCTGGCCACTGCGCGGGATTCGAAAGAACTGCACTCGATTCTCGATAAAGCACTGTTGAGCATTGCGCCGGATGAATTAGGAGTGATCAACAGCCGCTGGCGTGGCTACTCGGCATCCGCGCAGGACACCTGGCAGAATTATCATCGGATTTTTTACCAGATCGTCATCAGCGCCGGCGTCTTGCTCCTGCTTTCCGTCGCCTGGAACGCTTACATGCGCCGGCAAATCAAGCAGCGCCGGGCCGCTGAACGCGCGCTGAACGATCAGTACGAGTTCATGCGCTCGCTGGTCAACGGCACGCCCCATCCGATCTATGTCCGCGACCGCCAGGGGTTGCTGCAAAGTTGCAATGACAGTTACCTCGAAGCCTTCAACGCCAAACGCGAAGACGTCATTGGCAAGAATGTCATGCAGGGCAACATGAGCAATGCATTCGAGGCCCGGGAGTATCAGGCCGACTACCAGCGAGTCGTGGCCGAGGGTACGCCGCTGGTGGTCGACCGGGCACTGCACATCTGTGGCCGCAGGTTGACCATCTATCACTGGGTACTGCCCTACCGCGACTCGCGTGGCAAGGTCCAGGGCATCATTGGCGGCTGGATCGACATCAGTGATCGACGCCAGCTCTTCGAGGATCTGCGCTGCGCCAAGGAGCGCGCCGATGCAGCCAACCGCGCCAAGAGTACCTTCCTGGCGACCATGAGCCATGAAATTCGCACCCCTATGAACGCCATCATCGGCATGCTGGAGCTGACCCTCAAGCGTATCGAACCCAACCATCCGGACCGTCCGTCCATCGATGTCGCGTACGACTCGGCGCGGGACCTGCTGGAGCTGATCGGTGACATCCTTGACATTGCCCGGATTGAATCCGGGCGCCTGGAACTGAACCCGGAACGGGTCAATCCGAGGGAAATCGTTGCTTCAGTGATCAGGATCTTCGATGGCCTGGCGCGGCAGAAAAAACTCGAACTACTGCTGGAATTCCAACCGGCCAACAGCGCGATCGATGTGCTGATGGACCCGATGCGGTTCAAGCAGGTGCTGTCCAATCTGATCAGTAACGCCATCAAATTCACTGCTCAAGGCCATGTCAGGATCATCGTTGAACTGCAGCCCACCGGGCCTGACCAGGCACGGATGCACCTGAATGTGGAAGACAGCGGCGTCGGAATCAGCGAAGAGGATCAGCAGCGGCTGTTTGCACCTTTTGCCCAGGCCGACAACTGCGCTCAGGCCGGTCGAGGCGGCGCTGGATTGGGGCTGATGATCAGTCGCAGCCTGTGTGAAGTGATGGGCGGCAGCCTGCAATTGAGCAGTCGCCCAGGCAATGGAACTCAAGTGCGGGTGTCCTTGCTCCTGGCAACTCTGGCACGGGAACAGGGCGCACCGAAAATCGCGCAGCAAAGCCAGACCAGCAGGACGCCGCTGAAGGTTCTGGTGGTCGATGACCATCCTGCCAACCGCTTGCTCATGTGTCAGCAGCTGGAGTTCCTCGGGCATGAATTTCGCGTGGCGCAAGATGGCGTGGCGGCACTGAAGGCGTGGAAAGCCGAGCCGTTCGACCTGGTCATTGCCGATTGCAACATGCCGGTCATGAGCGGCTACGAATTTGTCCGCGCGGTTCGCCGCGAGGAACAGCGCCTGCAGCGCGATCCCGTGGTGGTCCTGGGGTTTACCGCCAATGCCCAGCCAGAGGAAATCACTCGCTGCAAGGACGCCGGAATGGACGACTGCCTGTTCAAGCCGCTGACCCTGACGGCCTTGAGCCACTGGATCGAACAGCTCAATCCGAAAGAACGCAATCCGCAAACCCGCAGCGCGGCGTTCAGCCTTGAGGGGCTGCAGCAACTGACAGGAGGACACCCCGCGCAAGACCTGCGCCTGCTCACCGAGCTGCTCAAGAGCAATCGCCTTGACCGCCAGGAGTTACTGGCAGTACCCGCCCCCCAGGACCCGCAGGCATTGCTGGACATCGCCCACAAAATCAAGGGTGCAGCACGAATCGTCCAGGCAACGCGGCTGATCGACAGCTGCGAATTACTGGAGAAAGCCTGCGAAGGCATGTTCGACCCAGACGCCCTATCTGACTGCATCGAAGCGATGGAGCACGCCATGCTGGAGCTGGAACAGGCCCTGGAGCAGCAAATAAGGGCGCACGAGCGCAGCACAATGGTGGAGCCTTAACTATGCTTGGGCGCTTAGCAGTGAGTTAAACCCCAGGAGAGCACTGCAATGCCCAGCCCACTGCGCCCGGATCAACGGCGATTCCCGCTGCATGTGCATATCAGCGTGATGTTTACCTTGCTGCTACTGCTGACCGGCGTGGTCCTGGGGATCTTCAACTATCGCCAGACCACGCAGATCATCCTCTCCAGCAGTGAAAAACTGTTTGAGCGCATAGAGCAGGACGTGCGGCTGGACCTGCATACCACCTACCAACCGATTCGCCATCTACTGAGCTTGCTGGTGGATAACCCGGCAACCCAGGCGCCAGACCTTGAGCAGCGCCTGGCATTGCTCAAGCCCTTCAGCCAATCACTGACAGACAACCCCAACCTCGCCTCGCTGTACCTGGGCTATGCCGATGGTGATTTTTTCATGGTCCGTCCGCTGCGCACAGCCGACCTGAAAGCGCGCACCCAGGCGCCGGAGGCTGCGGCATTCGAGGTCTGGAGCATCGAGCGCAACCGCGGCGATGGTCAACTTAAATCCCAGTCGCTGTTTTTTGATCGCAACCTGGTGCTTGTCGACCGTGAAGACCATCTCGACGAGGTTTACGACCCGCGCGCCCGCGCCTGGTTTTCCAGCGCTCGCACCGAGCTGGAACAGATCACCACCGAGCCTTACGTGTTTTTCTCGACCCATAACGTGGGCACCACACTGGCCCGGCGCAGCGGCGAACAGGCAGTCATGGGCGCCGACCTGACACTGGCGGAGCTTTCTGCAACCCTGGCCAAGCATGTCGTGACCCCAGCCACCGAAATCGTCCTGTTCAATGCCGACGGCAATGCCATCGCCTACCCCGACAGCAGCAGGCTGGTTGTTGACGACCAGACCGCCCGGCTGATCAAGGCAGCCAATTTGAGCCCCAGCCTCGGCGCGTTGCTCGGCAGCCCGCCTGCGGGCAATCGGCTGGAGGTCAATGGCCGGCAGTGGATCGTTGCTCGCAGCAGCATGCAGGAGGGCGGCCCCCAGGGGCTGCAACTGGCATTGCTGGTGCCCGAAGACGAACTGCTCGTGGATGCGTACCGCCTGCGCTGGCAAGGTGCGTTGGTAACCTTGGCCACACTGCTGTTGTGCCTGCCGCTGGGCTGGCTGACTTCCAGGATCCTGGTCAAACCCCTGCGCGCGCTGGTGCAGGAAGCTGACGCCATCCGCAGTTTCGACTTCAATTTCCCCGCCGCAAAGCGCTCACCAGTACTCGAGGTCGACCAGTTGGGCGTGTCGATGGCGCGCATGAAGGACACCCTGGGGAGCTTTTTCCAGATCACCGACAGCCTCAGCGCCGAGACCCGTTTTGCCCCTTTGCTGGAGCGGGTGCTGTTTGAGACGGTGAAAATCGGCCAGGCCCACGCCGGCCTGATCTACCTGCGGGAAAATGACGGCGACCGCTTCGAACCCCTGGGGCTGGTGATCGACGGCGCTTCACAGGCGCTGCCCGCCTACGATGTTCAAGGGCACGAGCCGCAATCTCCGGAGAGCCCCGCCTGGCTGCGGCAACTCGCCGAGTCGGACACGATCGTGGTGAGCCTGGGTTTCGAGCAAGCGGGCGACTTGCGCAAAGTGCTGCTGAAAATGGAGTGTCCGCGCTTTCACCTGATCGGCATCCGCCTGCACAACCGTCACAACGAGACGGTGGGCCTGCTGGTGCTGCTGTTGGCGGACAGTGGCAAGCAAAGTGACCTGGAAAAACTTCGCCCGGACCGCATCGCCTTCCTTCAGGCAGTCTCCGGCGCGGCGGCGGTGAGCATTGAAAGCCAGCGCCTGCAGACCAAACAGAAACAGTTGCTGGACTCGTTCATCCAACTGCTGGCCGGGGCGATCGATGCAAAAAGTCCTTACACCGGCGGCCATTGCCAGCGCGTGCCGACCCTGACCCTGATGCTTGCGCAAGCCGCTGCCGCCAGCCAGGAACCGGCGTTCAAGGGTTACCAGCCTACCGAAGACGAGTGGGAGGCCTTGCACATCGCCGCCTGGCTGCACGACTGCGGCAAGGTCACCACCCCGGAATATGTGGTGGATAAAGCCACCAAACTTGAAACCCTGAACGACCGCATACACGAAATCCGCACTCGTTTCGAAGTGCTCAAGCGCGACGTCTGGATCAATTATTGGCAGGGCACCGCCCTGGGCGGCGACGAGAAACAGCTGGACAGCCTGCGCGATGCCAGCCTGGCTGCGCTGGACGATGACTTTGCCTTCGTCGCCCGTTGCAACCTGGGCAGCGAAGCCATGGCGCAAGCCGATCTGCAACGTTTAAGCAGCCTCGCCCAACGCACCTGGACCCGAACCTTGGACGACCGACTGGGGGTTTCCTGGGAAGAGAACCGGCGTCAGGCGCGCACTCCATCACCGCGCCTGCCCGTCAGCGAACCGCTGCTGGCAGACAAGGCCGAGCATTTGTTCGAGCGTGCCGAAAGCGAACTGATTCCTGCGGAAAATCCCTGGGGTTTCAAGCTCGATGTTCCCCTCTACAAGTACAACCGGGGCGAACTGTACAACCTGAGCATTACCCGTGGCACGCTGACCCGTGAAGAGCGCTACATCATCAATCACCACATGGTGCAGACGATCCTGATGCTCAGCCACCTGCCCTTCCCCGGTCACCTGAACAACGTTGCGGAAATTGCTGGCGGCCATCACGAGAAAATGGACGGCACCGGCTACCCCAAGCAGTTGAAGCGCGAAGAAATGAGCCTGCCGGCACGGATGATGGCGATCGCGGATATTTTCGAAGCACTCACCGCCGCCGATCGTCCCTACAAGAAGGCCAAGTCATTGAGCGAAGCGCTGGGCATCATGGCAACCATGTGCCGGGACGCACACATCGATCCCGAGTTGTTCGAGCTGTTCATCCACGCCGGAATTTATCGGCAGTACGCCGAACAGTTTCTCGACCCACAGCAGATCGATGCGGTGGACACCGCAAGCCTGCTGGTCAAGGCAGGCCTGCAGGACTGATCAGCAATCCGACAGGCGCAGGAAGATCGCGGCCAACTGTTCGATGCCCGCCTGGTCCTGGGCGGTAAACCGCGCCAGTTTCGGACTGTCGAGATCGAGTACGCCGATCAGCCGGCCTTCCTTCACCAGAGGCACCACCAACTCGCTGTTGGAAGCGCTGTCGCAGGCGATATGCCCAGGGAAGGCGTGAACATCCTCGACCCGCTGGGTCTGCAAGGTCGCCGCCGCAGCCCCGCAAACACCGCGACCGAAGGGAATACGTACACACGCAATCTGCCCCTGGAACGGACCCAGCACCAGCTCTTCCTGGCGATTAAGATAAAACCCCGCCCAGTTCAAATCATCGAGCTGGTTGAACAGGAACGCCGAGAATTGCGCGGCATTGGCTATGAAATCCCGCTCATCGGCCAGCAATGATTCCAGCTGCGCCTGCAACATGCCGTAGCCTTCAAGGCCCTGGCCGCTCTGTTGTATATCGATCATGCCTTGTGCTCCAACAGCTTTAGCCCGACCCAGTAACGGGCAAATTGATAGGCGCAACGGCCATTACGATTGCCGCGCCCGGTGGCCCAGCGCACGGCGAGAATATCCAGTTCCTCGTCACGTTGCCATTTGAGACCCGCCTTGTCGGCGAGTTGCCCGATCCAGTGCTCGACAACGTTGAGAAAGTGTTCCTGGGTGAACGGATAAAACGACAGCCACAAGCCGAAGCGGTCCGACAGGGCGATCTTGTCTTCCACGGCTTCGCTGGGGTGCAGCTCGCCGTCGACGCGTTTCCAGTTCTCGTTGTCGCTTTCCTTTTCCGGCACCAGGTGCCGGCGGTTCGAAGTGGCGTATAGCAAGACGTTGTCCGGCGCCTGTTCGAGGGATCCGTCGAGCACGCTCTTGAGCACCCGGTAATCGCCCTCACCCGATTCGAACGACAGGTCATCGCAAAACAGCACAAAGCGCTGGGGCAGCTTGCCAATCTGTTCAACCACCCGCGGCAGGTCGGCCAGGTGATCACGCTCGATCTCGATCAGGCGCAGACCTGCCTGGGCATGCTCGGCCAGCAGCGCCCGCACCAGCGAAGACTTGCCAGTACCCCGGGAGCCCCACAGCAGCGCATGGTTGGCGGGCATGCCATCAAGGAATTGTTGAGTGTTGCGGCCCAGTTGCTCCAGCTGGCGGTCGACGCCGATCAGGTCGGACAGGCGCATGTCGAGGCTGACCTCCAGCGGCAGCAAAAACCCACTGCGCCCCTCGCGCTGCCAGCGGGCGGCCAGGCATGTGGTCCAGTCGATGGCTTGCCGAGGTGCGGGCAACAAAGGTTCGATACGGGCTAAAACGGCATCGGCACGTTCCAGAAAAGCATTCAATCGGGAATCCACGTCTTCTCCTCGGGCTTATTCACAGTAATCATGGCGCTACAGCGATGACGCACAGGGCTCGCGACAACGCCGGTATCCATGCATCATCAGCTATGCTTGGGCAGCGCAGGGAAACGAAAGTGGTTCAACACCCCATGGATATCAAATTCACCAACCGGCTGTCGTACAAGCAAGCCCGGCTGACCGTGCTGGTTGGTTTCATTCTCGGCACGCTGCTCAGCCTGCTGCAGATAGGCATCGATTATGCCAGTGAAGACGCCTCCATCAACCGTGAAATCCAGTCTCTGCTGGAAATCAGCCACAACCCGGCTTCGCGTATCGCCTACAACATCGATGCAGAACTCGCCCAGGAGCTGACGCTGGGGCTGTTGCGCTCGCCGGCAATCATCGGCGCGCAGTTGATCGACAACAACGGCACAGAGCTGGCGAACGTCAAGCGACCGCCTCAGCAAAGCACTTATCGGGTGCTGAGCGACTATCTGTTTGGCGCCGAGCGACAATTCGAAGATCGCCTGTACCTGCACCATCTGCCCAAAGAATCCCTCGGCACCCTGCGCCTGGAAGTCGACACCTATGCATTCGGCAGCCGCTTTCTGCGCCGGGCGGAAGTGACGCTGCTCAATGGATTTGCGCGCAGCCTGTTGCTGACCGGCATCCTGCTTGCGCTGTTTTACGTAATGCTGACCAAACCCCTGGTGCGGGTCATCCGCGAACTCAGCGAGCGCGATCCGCGCAGCGTCGAACCGACCTGGCTGGAGTATCCGGCGGGGCATCAGCACGATGAAATCGGCGTGCTGGTCAAGGTTGCCAACCAGCAGTTCGAGAACATCGCCACGGAAATCCAGCAACGCCGCAACGCGGAGAACCGCCTGACCGACTACCTCGCCCAGCTGGAAAATGTCGTTTCCGCACGGACTGCCGAACTCAAGGCGATCAACAGCCGGCTCAGCCAGTCCAACCAGGCACTGGAGGTGGCGCGCAGCACCGCGCTGGATATGGCTGAGGCGCGTTCGGTGTTTCTCGCCAACATGAGCCACGAAATCCGCACTCCGCTCAACGGTCTGTTGGGGATGATCGCGTTGTCCCTTGATGGTCCGCTGAATGCCGAACAGCAGCAGCAACTTTCCATCGCCCATGACTCGGGCAAGGTGCTGGTGGAGCTGCTCAACGACATCCTCGATTTGTCGAAATTCGACGCCGGCCAGCTGGAGCTCGAGCACATTCCATTCGACCTCGGCGCGCTGGTCGAGGACACCGCCAACCTGCTGTCGCAGAACGCCGCGCCCAGTGTTGAGTTGACCTGCCTGATCGATCCGCGCTTTCCGGCGCTGGTCCTCGGCGATCCGACCCGCGTTCGGCAAATTGTCAGCAACTTGCTGTCCAACGCGCTCAAATTCACTCGTTTTGGCCGCGTCGATGTGCGTCTGTCGACCTTCAAGGACGGCGTCAGGATCGAAGTCTGCGACACCGGCATTGGCATTCCCCAGGACGCCCAGGTAAAGATTTTCCAGCCGTTCACCCAGGCCGGGGCCGGCATTACCCGACAATTCGGAGGCACAGGACTCGGCCTCGCGTTGACCTTCAACCTGTGCGAAGCCATGCAGGGGCGCCTGTCCATCAGCTCGGAAGCCGGTTTCGGCAGCCAGTTCTGTGCCGACCTGCCGCTACCCTGTCACACCCGCGCGCTGCCGCCGAGTGCCTTGCAGGGCAAAGTGGTGGCCATCACCGCAGCCAGCAGCGGCCTCGCGGAACTGTTGAAGAATGTGTTGCCGGTCTGGGGGCTGGAGTATCAACAGCGGTCAATCGAGGACTCCCTGCTCGGTCTGGACCCCGACGTGGTCATTACCGATTGCCCGGAATGTCTGTTCGTCCTGCGCCCGAACTGTACCGCGCCGATTTTGCTGGTGACCGCCTACGGCAGTTTCATGCCCAGCGAAGAAGCCAGCGCCCTCGCCCCCTTGCAACAGCAGGCGCGGCCACTGGCGCGTAACGCGCTGTTCCAGACATTACGACGGGTACTGCAGCCGGAAATCAACACGATCAACGACGCCCGCCTCGAAGCGCTGTCACCCCAGCGACGCGGAAGGGTATTGCTGGTGGAGGACAATCCGGTCAACCAATTGGTAGCCAAGCGCATGCTCGGCAAGTTGGGTTGCGAGGTGGTGGTGGCGGCGCACGGCGCCGAGGCTCTGGATCAGCTTGAGCAGCGTGAGTTCGACCTGGTGCTGATGGACTGCAACATGCCGGTGATGGATGGCTATGAAGCCAGCCGGCAGATTCGCCGCAGCGGTCGCTGGCCGCAATTGCCGATCGTGGCCCTGACTGCCAACGCCATGTCCGAGGAACGCGAACGCTGCCGTGCCGCAGGCATGAGCGATTATTTGGCCAAACCCTTCCGCCGCGAGGAGCTCGCGGCCCTGCTGGACTTATGGATGCCGGCTACGACAACGCCCTGATCTGGCCCAACAAGTGATCGAGGCCGTCGCGCAGTTCATGCAACCGATCCAGATCGACGCCGCTGTCGCACAACAACCGGGCCTTGAGCGGCGCGACCTGATCCCGCAACGCCTTGCCCGCCTCGCTGAGACTAATGTGCACTTCCCGTTCATCACGGGAAGAGCGCCGGCGCTGGACCAGTTGCAGCTGTTCGAGACGCTTGAGCAACGGCGTCAGGGTCCCGGAATCCAGCGCCAGGCGCTCACCCAGGGCCTTGACCGTTGGCTGCTGCGGGGCGTTTTCCTGCCACTCCCACAACACCAGCATGGCCAGGTACTGCGGGTAGGTCAGCCCGAGCTGGTCGAGCATCGGCTTGTACGCCCGGATCACCGCCCGGGACGCGGCGTACAGCTTGAAGCACAGTTGGCTGTCGAGCTGCAGGGAGTCGAACGGCGTATTCATTTGAGCAGGGCTTCGATCTCACGGCTCAGGTCCTGCGGCTTGGTCGCCGGGGCAAAGCGTTTGACCAACTGGCCATCCTTGCCGATGAGGAATTTGGTGAAGTTCCACTTGATGCCCTGTGAGCCCAATACGCCAGGTGCACGTTTTTTCAACTGGACGAACAATGGGTGGGCGCCGGCGCCGTTGACTTCGATTTTCTTGAACAGCGGAAAGCTGACGCCGAAGTTCAGCTCACAGAACTCGGAAATCGCCCCTTCATTGCCGGGTTCCTGTTTGCCGAACTGGTTGCAGGGGAAACCCAGTACGACCAGGCCCTGGTCCTTGTAGGTCTGCCACAACGCTTCGAGCCCCTTGTATTGCGGGGTGAAGCCGCATTTGCTGGCGGTGTTGACGACCAGTACGGCTTTGCCGGCGTAGTCCGCCAGGGTTTTTTGTTCGCCGGTGATGGTGGTGCACGGGATGCTCAGCAGGTTGTCGGTCATGGGTGGGCTCTTGGGTTTGGGGGAGCTTTTAAGATAGTGAGCAATTGAATTGTGTGCAATTTAATTTTTGTCTGGCCTTTTGTTATTCCGGTCTTCTGTAGGAGCTGTGTTGGGGGTGTGTAGGAGCTGTCGAGAGAAACGAGGCTGCGATCTTTTGATCTTGCTGTGTACATATCCATTTCTGCGGTCACGGCTTCCATTGGTTCCGCTTTTACAGCGGGTCACTTGGAAAAGCGCCAAGTAACCAAGCGCTTCTTGCCCCACCACTCGGCACCTCGCCTAGGCTCGGTGTGCCCTCACTCCGGCATTGCTCCGCGGGCCGCCGCGATTGCCCATCCATGGGCCAGCGCGGCTAAACCGGCATCCTTGCCGGTTTACCCGCTGCGCAATGCCTGCGTTCGGCCAGCGTGGTTTTACGGGGCGCCTGTCATCAAAAGCTTTGCCGTGGCGGCCTTCGGGCCGACCAAGGCATCAAGCCGGCGCGCTGCGCGCGTTTGATCGTGCGCCTTCTCTGAATTTGAAATGAGAACCTGTGGGGGTTCATATCTGTGGGAGCAGAGCTCGCTCGCGATGACTGATTGGCATTCAATACTTATGGTGACTGGTACGCCGTCATCGCGAGCAAGCTTTGCTCCCACAGGGGTACTTGCATTCAAGGGTGTGCCATTCACCGCTGATGCACAGCCGAACTACCAGCCAGGTCGGCTCTCAGGCCGCCTCGGCCCGGTTCTTGATCGCGGACGCCCCGTTAACCACGCTGGCCGAACGCAGGCATTGCGTAGCGGGTAAACCGGCAAGGATGCCGGTTTAGCCGCGCTGGCCCATGGATGGGCCATCGCGGCGGCCCGCGGAGCAATGCCGGAGTGAGGGCACACCGAGCCCTAGCGAGGTGCCAAGTGGTGGGGCAGAAAGCGCTTGGTTACTTGGCGCTTCTCCAAGTGACCCGCTGTAAAAGCGGAACCAATGGAAGCCGTTACCGCAGAAATGGATATGTACACAAAGCGAGATCAAAAGATCGCAGCCTCGTTTCACTCGGCAGCTCCTACAGGACAACCGAACACCCCGCCGTCACCGAAAAAATGGAGGTACCCGATCATTCCCGAGGAACAAGATCCAGACACACCGAATTGATGCAATACCGCAACCCGGTCGGCGGCGGCCCATCCGGGAACACGTGGCCCAGATGCGCATCGCACTTGCCACACACCACCTCGGTGCGAATCATCCCGTGGCTGACATCACGAATCTCGACCATCGCACTGTCACCAATCGGCGCATAAAAGCTCGGCCAGCCACAGCCTGAGTCGAATTTGGTCTTCGAATCAAACAGCGGCTCGTTGCAACAGATACAGTGGTAAACACCGTCAGTCCTGGTGCCATTGTATTTGCCGGAAAACGGGCGTTCGGTGCCCTTCAGACGGCAAACGTTATACTGCTCCGGATCGAGCATGGCCTTCCATTCTTCAAGAGTTCTATCCAACTTTTCCATCGTCACACCTCAGCAGCTGAAAAAGCCCGATCTGTACCTTTTCCACGGATCGGGCGGCACGTATGATTGCGCCTCGTCAAACCCCAGTCTGGCAGCCAGACCACGCGCATTCAAACGGATTTACGGGTGCTGCATTTCAAAGCGCCAGGCCTGTGTGAATACGCAGGATTCCCAGTACGGTAGTTCATACGCCGCCTGGATCGTTCATTTTCGGGAACACATCGCCATGCAGGTCAGCAAATCGAACAAGCTCGCCAACGTCTGCTACGACATTCGCGGCCCAGTGCTCAAGCACGCCAAACGCCTGGAAGAGGAAGGCCATCGCATCCTCAAGCTGAACATCGGCAATCCTGCGCCTTTTGGTTTCGAAGCGCCGGATGAAATCCTCCAGGACGTGATCCGCAACCTGCCGACCGCCCAAGGCTACAGCGATTCCAAAGGCTTGTTCAGCGCGCGCAAGGCCGTCATGCAGTACTACCAGCAAAAGCAGGTGGAAGGCGTCGGCATTGAGGACATCTACCTGGGCAATGGCGTCTCCGAGCTGATCGTGATGTCGATGCAGGCGCTGCTCAACAACGGCGATGAAGTCCTGGTGCCGGCCCCGGACTATCCACTGTGGACCGCTGCGGTGAGCTTGTCTGGCGGCAATCCGGTGCATTACCTGTGCGACGAACAGGCCAATTGGTGGCCGGACCTGGCCGATATCAAGGCCAAGATCACGCCTAACACCAAGGCCCTGGTGATCATCAACCCGAACAACCCGACCGGGGCGGTGTACTCGAAGGAAGTGTTGCTGGGCATGCTCGAACTGGCCCGCCAGCACAACCTGGTGGTGTTTTCCGACGAGATCTACGACAAGATCCTGTACGACGATGCCGTGCACATCTGCACCGCGTCCCTGGCGCCGGACCTGCTATGCCTGACCTTCAACGGCCTGTCGAAGTCCTATCGCGTGGCGGGTTTCCGTTCCGGCTGGATCGCCATCTCCGGTCCAAAACACCATGCCCAGAGCTACATCGAGGGCATCGATATGCTCGCCAACATGCGCCTGTGCGCCAACGTGCCAAGCCAGCACGCGATCCAGACCGCGCTGGGCGGTTACCAGAGCATCAATGACCTGGTGCTGCCGCAGGGTCGCCTGCTGGAACAGCGCAACCGCACCTGGGAACTGCTCAACGCCATACCCGGCGTCAGCTGCGTAAAACCGATGGGCGCTCTGTATGCCTTCCCGCGGATTGACCCGAAAGTCTGCCCGATCCATAACGACGAGAAGTTTGTTCTCGACCTGCTGCTCTCGGAAAAGCTGCTGGTGGTGCAAGGTACCGCCTTCAACTGGCCATGGCCGGATCACTTCCGCGTTGTCACATTGCCCCGAGTGGACGACCTGGACATGGCCATAGGCCGCATCGGCAACTTTCTCAAGTCCTATCGCCAGTAAGGCCCGGACTCACCGTGCGACGCCAGTCAATGTCGCACGGTGACTAATTCAGCAATACTTATTCCCTGCCAACCCTGCACCGCTATTACGCCAGCTGAGCACGACCAGGTTCCGGGCTGCGGTCCAATAACGACGGCCCGCGCCTTGGGAAACGGCTGACATGATTTTCCCCGGTTCACGTCGGAAACGCCCTGCAAACAGCTAGTCTGTGGCTGTAGGACACAGTTTGAAATAGTCACCCGGTTGAATAGCCCGGTGCAGCACCTTATATACCCCGCAGTACGCTACATCTTTAGCTTGAGGAGATTTCTACAACCATGATGCGCATCCTGCTGTTTTTGGCCACTAACCTGGCGGTCGTGCTGATTGCCAGCATCACCCTGAGCCTTTTCGGCTTCAACGGGTTCATGGCGGCCAATGGGGTTGATCTCAACCTCAATCAGCTGCTGATTTTCTGTGCGGTCTTTGGTTTTGCCGGTTCGCTGTTCTCGCTGTTCATCTCCAAGTGGATGGCGAAGATGAGCACCAGCACCCAGATCATTACCCAGCCGCGCACTCGTCACGAGCAATGGCTGCTGCAAACGGTTGAGCAGCTGTCTCGGGAAGCCGGAATCAAGATGCCGGAGGTCGGCATTTTCCCGGCCTACGAGGCAAACGCCTTTGCCACTGGCTGGAACAAAAACGACGCGCTGGTCGCGGTCAGCCAGGGCCTGCTCGAGCGCTTTTCGCCGGATGAAGTTAAGGCCGTGCTGGCCCACGAGATCGGGCACGTGGCCAATGGCGACATGGTCACCCTGGCGCTGATCCAGGGCGTGGTGAACACCTTCGTGATGTTCTTTGCGCGGATTATCGGCAACTTCGTCGACAAAGTGATCTTCAAGAACGAAGGAGGCCAGGGCATCGCTTATTACGTCGCGACGATCTTCGCCGAACTGGTGCTGGGTATCCTGGCCAGCTCGATCGTCATGTGGTTCTCGCGCAAACGCGAATTCCGTGCCGACGAAGCCGGTGCACGCCTGGCCGGTTCCAGCGCGATGATCGGTGCCTTGCAACGCCTGCGGGCCGAGCAGGGTCTGCCAGTGCACATGCCGGACACGCTGAACGCGTTTGGCATCAACGGCGGTATCAAGCAAGGGTTCGCGCGCATGTTCATGAGCCACCCGCCGCTGGAAGAGCGTATTGACGCACTGCGTCGTCGGGGCTGACAGTCCCTGCTGGAACAGAAAGGCCCGCAGCGATGCGGGCCTTTTTTGTTTGTCTGGATTAGTGATGCTGATTCGGCCCCCTTCGCGAGCAAGCCCGCTCCCACAGGGAGCCGCGCCTGGCACCGATCCAGTGTGGGAGCGGGCTTGCTCGCGAAGGGGCCAATACAGACAATATCAATTAACGGGCAGAAACCCGATAAACCCGCTCCTCAAGCCGCGTTACGCCGGCCTCGGCAAACTTCCACTCCTCACCCAGCACATCCTGGTCTTCCAGGATCTTCAGCGCCCAGTAGTTCCCAAACAGGCGCTGCACTTCATCATCGAGCACGGCAAACGGCGGCCCGTCTTTTTGCGCCTGGTCGTAATCAAGGGTAATCAACAGCCCCAATGCGTCCTTTGGCAGAATCCGGTTCAGGTGGTCCGCGTATTCCTTACGCATCTTCGGCGGCAGCGCAATCAGCGCAGCACGGTCGTACAACCCGGAGCAATCGGCCACATCACCCGCCGTCAACTCGAAGAAATCCCCGCACCACAGCTCGATCGAGCCGGCGCGGTAGACCTTGAAGGGTCCCTGTTCGCTGACATCAGGGTCAAAATGATGCTCACTGAAGAAATCCTCGACGGCCTTTTCCGACAGCTCGATCCCAAGGACTTCATGACCCTCACGCGCGAGCCACAGCAGGTCCAGACTTTTCCCACACAACGGCACCAACACGCGAGCGCCTTCTTCCAGGTCCAGTTGCGGCCAGAACCGTCGCAGATAAGGATTCACTTGCGGCAGATGGAAGCCGATCTGATTCGACTGCCACCGCTTGTGCCAAAACTCCGGCTGCATAAATAACCCCGAAAATTCGAT
Organism: Pseudomonas sp. LB3P31; assembly: GCF_054897945.1. Lineage (NCBI taxonomy): Bacteria > Pseudomonadati > Pseudomonadota > Gammaproteobacteria > Pseudomonadales > Pseudomonadaceae > Pseudomonas > Pseudomonas sp. LB3P31. The sequence continues at coordinate 5,040,298 of NZ_CM142710.1, read as the reverse complement.
CAAAACACCCTAAAACTTATATTAGATTTAGATCAATGATCTGACTGAAGATGAGGCCATCTTAACTCTCAGGAGCTCATCCATGTTCCCCAGTCTGTATATATCCCACGGTTCCCCCATGCTGGCGCTGGAACCGGGTGCAAGCGGCCCCGCCCTGGCGCGGCTCGCCGCCCAATTGCCGCGCCCCAAGGCTATCGTGATTGTCTCGGCACATTGGGAAAGCGACGAACTGCTGGTCAGCGGCAATCCGCATCCGGAGACCTGGCACGACTTTGGTGGTTTTCCCAAGGCGCTGTTCGAGGTCCAATACCCGGCCCCCGGCGATCCACAACTGGCGCTGGAGGTGGTCGAACTGCTCAAGACCGCCGCCCTGCCGGCGCGCATCGATACTAAAAGACCCTTCGACCACGGCGTCTGGGTACCGCTGTCGCTGATGTACCCGCAAGCAGACATCCCGGTGGTACAGGTCTCGCTGCCGACCCGTGGCGGTCCGGCCTTGCAGACCCGCGTCGGACAGGCCCTCTCAGGCTTGCGTGAACAAGACGTGCTGTTGATCGGGTCTGGCAGCATCACCCACAACCTGCGCGAGCTCGACCGGCATGCCGGCCCGGACAGTGTCGAACCCTGGGCCGAGACATTCCGCGACTGGATCATCGAGAAACTTGCCGCCAACGATGAATCCGCACTGCATAACTATCGTCAGCAAGCGCCGAACGCCGTTCGCAACCACCCAAGCGACGAACACCTGTTGCCGCTGTACTTCGCCCGCGGCGCCGGCGGCCCCTTCAGCATCAGCCACAAGGGTTTCACCATGGGCGCATTGGGGATGGATATTTATCGATTCGGCTAATCAGGCTATTGAGTCTGGTTGCGACCTGGCTCAGGTGACATCGACGCTGACGTGGATGGCATCGTGGCGCCAGAACTCCAGGTCGCAATCGATCAGCCGTTCGTGCTGGTCGTAGTTGACCCGAGCGATGCGCAATCCAGGGCTGCCCACCGACACGCGCAAGGCGGCGGAGGCATCCACCGACAGCGCCGTCGGCACGATCTCGAAGCGCACCCTGCCGTAATGCAGATCGTAATGCCGGGCGTACAGCTCGGTAATCGACTGATTCAAATCGAAATCGAGTATTCCCGGGAAAAACCGTGGATTGAGATAGTGCTCGACGTACAACACCAGCCGCTGGTCAATCCGCCGCGCCCGGCAGATCTGAATCACGCTGGACAAGGCCGGCAGCTGCAGCCAGGCACAGACTGCCGCTGACGCCGGTTGCAGGCGTGCACTGATCACTTCGGTCGATGGCACCCGGCCCTGGGCGCTGACCATCGCGTGAAAGTGACTGCGCTGCATCAGGTTGTAGGCCAGGCGTGGCGGCGAGACGAACCAGCCGCGGCGTTCTTCCCGGTAAATCTGCCCCTGGGCTTCCAGCTGCAACAGTGCTTCGCGCACGGTAATCCTGGTGGTACCGAACAACTCACTGAGCTTGCGCTCTGCCGGGAGTTTGCTACCGGGAGCCAACAGCCCGTGATCGAGCTGTTCCTGCAGCACTTGGCCGATCGCTGTCACCGCTTTAGTTGTCTCGATGCGCATCAACGTTACCTATCTGGACTAGACCAGCGCTGTTTCGGGGCCAGACCCATATTCAAATTGGCTCCCTCCAGCCTAGGCACTGCATGTGACTGGCGGATGACAAAGGCGCCGAACGGCGATGATCAGTGCCCGCAAGATCGCGGCCATCTCCTTGTAGATCAGCCATTTAGCCATGGTCTACGCTTACTTCGCACCCTGAGGCTTCCCGCGCAGGGAATACCGGCGCGCCATGGCTGGACATCAAAATGTCATCCAGGCCGCCTAGATTGGCTCAGGTATTGCTGACCTAGACCAACTCAATCGCAATCGCAGCGTTGAAAACGCCCAAAGGAGCTTCGGATGAAACAGCTTTTCCTGGCATCACTGTTAGGCTCGACCATTGCCATGTGCACCGCCGCCATGGCGGCTGATGATTTGAAAACTCTTGAAGCCGCAGCGAAAGCGGAAGGATCGGTCAACAGTGTCGGCATGCCCGACAACTGGGCCAACTGGAAAGGCACCTGGGACGACCTGGCCAAGAACTACGGTTTGAAGCACATCGACACCGACATGAGCTCGGCCCAGGAGATCGCCAAATTCGCCGCAGAAAAAGACAACGCCTCTGCTGACATTGGTGACGTGGGCGCGGCGTTCGGCCCGATCGCGGTCAAGCAAGGGGTCGTTCAGCCTTACAAGCCAAGTACCTGGGAGCAGATTCCGAGCTGGGCCAAGGACAGTGACGGCAACTGGGCGCTGGCCTACACCGGCACCATCGCGTTCGTGATCAACAACAAGCTGCTGCACGGTTCCGATGCACCGACCAAGTGGGCAGACCTTAAAGACGGCAAGTACAAAGTTTCCATCGGTGACGTGAGCAGCTCGGCCCAGGCGGCGAACGGTGTGCTTTCCGCCGCACTGGCCAATGGCGGCGACGAGAAAAATCTGCAGCCTGCCCTGCTGATGTTCGCCGACATCGCCAAGCAGGGTCGCCTGTCGATGACTGACCCGGTGATTGCCACCATGGAAAAAGGTGAAATCGAGGTCGGTGTGGTCTGGGATTTCAACGGCCTGAGCTACAAGGCCAAGATGGTCAATCCCGACGATTACACCGTGGTGATCCCATCTGACGGAGCGGTGATTTCCGGCTACACCACGATCATCAACAAATACGCAAAAAACCCGAACGCCGCCAAGCTGGCCCGCGAGTACATCTTCAGCGATGCCGGTCAGATCAACCTGGCGCGCGGCAACGCCCGCCCGATCCGCGCCGAACACGTGACGTTGCCGGACGACGTCAAGGACAAGCTGCTGCCGAATGAGCAGTACAAGAACGTGACGCCGATCAAGGACGCGGATGCGTGGGAGAAGACCTCCAAGTCGCTGCCGCAGAAGTGGCAGGAAGAAGTGATTATCAACATGCAGTAATGCTGCATCCGTAGGAGCTGCCGAAGGCTGCGATCTTTTGATCTTGATCCAAAAGATCAAAAGATCAAAAGATCAAAAGATCGCAGCCTGCGGCAGCTCCTACACCGTTCAGCAATGATCTTGGAGTCATCGCCCCTATGAAGCACAACGTCATCCTTGTCGTGCTCGACGGCCTCAACCATGAGGTCGCACGCCACGCCATGGGGCATTTGCAGGCGTATGTCGGCGCAGGACGCGCGGCGCTCTACAAGCTGGAATGCGAATTGCCGGCCCTGTCCCGTCCGCTTTACGAATGCATCCTGACCGGTGTCACGCCGATCGACAGCGGCATCGTGCATAACAATGTCTCGCGCCTGTCCAGCCAACGCAGCATCTACCACTATGCGCGCGCCGCCGGGCTCACGACTGCAGCGGCGGCCTATCACTGGGTCAGCGAGCTGTACAACCGGTCACCCTTCGTGGCCGCCCGGGATCGTCACACCGATGACCCCGATTTACCGATCCAGCACGCGCACTTCTACTGGAACGACCACTACCCCGATTCGCACCTGTTCGCCGACGCCGAACACCTGCGCCTGCAGCACTCGCCGAACTTCCTGCTAGTGCATCCGATGAACATCGACGACGCCGGGCACAAGCACGGCCTCGACAGCGCGCAATACCGCAACAGTGCCCGCTCCGTCGACATCATCCTCGCCGATTACCTGCAAGGCTGGCTCGATGCCGGCTATCAGGTGATGGTGACCGCCGACCACGGCATGAACAATGATCGATCCCACAACGGCCTGCTCGCCGAAGAACGCGAAGTGCCGCTGTTCGTGCTCGGTGACGCCTTCAGTTTCAACGCCGATGCCGCGCCGAAACAAATCGAGATCTGCGGTACGGTCTGTGAATTGTTGGGTGTGGCCCACGACAAACCAGTGTGCCGGGAGCTGCTCAAGTGAACACCATGACTCGCGGCAAATGGTTGGCGGCGCTATGCGTGGTACCCTTCGCGCTGTTCTTCATCGTCTTTCAGCTCGCACCGCTCAGCTGGGTAATGATCAACAGCCTGGAGTCACAGGAGTTCGGTTGGGGCCTGGCCAACTTCACCAAGATCTTCAGTTCGAAGTTCTACCTGCAGGCGATCCAGTACAGCCTCGAGATCAGTTTCTGGTCCAGCGTATTCGGGATCATCATTGCCGTGCTCGGCGCCTATTCCCTGCGCCGGGTCGACTCGCGACTGCGCAATTTCGTCAACGCGTTTGCCAACATGACCAGCAACTTTGCCGGCGTGGCCCTGGCCTTCGCGTTCATCATCCTGCTCGGCTTCAACGGCAGCTTCACTATCTTGCTCAAGCAGGCCGGGATCATCCAGGACTTCAACCTGTACTCGAAAACCGGGCTGATCATCCTCTACACCTACTTCCAGATTCCGCTTGGGGTGCTGTTGCTGTACCCGGCGTTCGACGCATTGCGCGAAGACTGGCGCGAATCGGCGGCGTTACTCGGCGCCAGCGGCTGGCAGTTCTGGCGCCACATCGGCCTGCCGGTGCTGACGCCTGCACTGCTGGGTACCTTCGTGATCCTGCTGGCCAACGCGCTGGGGGCCTACGCCACGGTTTACGCCCTGACCAATGGTAATTTCAACGCGCTGCCGATCCGTATCGCGGCGATGGTTTCCGGCGACATTTCCTTGGACCCGAACCTCGCCAGTGCCCTTGCCGTGGTGCTCGTGGCGTTGATGACCCTGGTGACCATCGTGCATCAGCTGCTGTTGAAGAGGAGTTACCATGTCTCGCGCTGAACCGGGTGCCGTGGGCATCTACCATCGGGTCGTGGTGTACCTGCTGTTCGCGATTCTGGTGCTGCCCCTGGCCGGCACCCTGATCTATTCGCTCGCCACCAGCTGGTCAGCGACGATCCTGCCCAGCGGCTTTACCTTGAAATGGTATGCGCAGCTATGGGGCGACCCGCGTTTTCTCCACGCTTTCGGCCAGTCATTGCTGGTGTGTGTCGGCGCGCTGATCCTGTCGGTGGTGCTGATTCTGCCGCTGCTGTTCGTGGTGCATTACCACTTCCCGAAACTCGATGCGCTGATGAACATCCTGATCCTGCTGCCCTTTGCGGTGCCGCCAGTGGTGTCGTCGGTGGGGCTGCTGCAGCTGTATGGCTCCGGCCCGTTCGCGATGGTCGGCACGCCGTGGATCCTGATCGGTTGCTACTTCACCGTGGCTCTGCCGTTCATGTATCGGGCGATCACCAACAACCTGCAAGCGATCAACCTGCGCGACCTGATGGACGCCGCCCAACTGCTCGGCGCCAGCACCTGGCAGGCGGCATTTCTGGTGGTGTTGCCGAACTTGCGCAAGGGCCTGATGGTGGCGCTGCTGCTGTCGTTCTCATTCCTGTTCGGAGAGTTCGTGTTCGCCAACATCCTCGTCGGCACCCGCTACGAAACCCTGCAGGTGTACCTCAACAACATGCGTAACAGCAGCGGCCACTTCACCAGTGCGCTGGTGATTTCCTACTTCTTTTTTGTGCTGGTTCTGACCTGGGTGGCCACTATCTTGAACAAGGACAAAAGCGAATGAGCTACGTCAGCGTCCAACACCTACAGAAGAATTACGCCGGCACTACAGTGTTCAGCGACATCAACTGCGAAATCCGCAAAGGCGAGTTTGTCACCCTGCTCGGCCCATCCGGGTGCGGCAAGTCCACCCTGTTGCGTTGCATCGCCGGGCTGACCCCGGTGGATGGTGGGCAAATTCTGCTGGACGGGGTCGACCTGGTCCCCATGAGTCCGCAGAAACGCGGGATCGGCATGGTGTTCCAGAGCTACGCGCTATTTCCCAATATGACCGTGGAGCAGAACGTGGCATTCGGGCTGCGCATGCAGAAAGTCAACGCCGACGACAGCCACAAGCGGGTCGCCGAAGTGCTGAGGCTGGTGGAGCTCAACGACTTCGCCGCGCGTTATCCCCACCAACTGTCAGGCGGCCAATGCCAGCGAGTCGCCCTTGCCCGCTCCCTGGTCACGCGCCCACGCCTGCTGTTGCTGGATGAGCCGTTGTCGGCCCTCGATGCGCGAATTCGCAAGCACTTGCGCGAACAGATCCGTCAGATCCAGCGCGATCTCGGCCTGACCACGATCTTTGTCACACACGATCAGGAAGAAGCACTGACCCTGTCTGACCGAATTTTCCTGATGAATCAGGGAAAGATCGTACAAAGCGGCGATGCCGAAACCCTGTACACCGCGCCCGTCGATGCATTTGCTGCTGGCTTTATCGGCAACTACAACCTGCTGGATGCCGACAGTGCTTCGAAGCTGCTGCAAAGGCCGGTCACCGGGCGCATCGCCATTCGTCCCGAGGCCATTGAACTGAGCCTCAATGGCGAGCTGGACGCGCAGGTGCGCAGCCACAGCCTGCTGGGCAATGTCATTCGCTACCGGGTTGAAGCCCGTGGCGTGGAATTGATAGTGGATGTGCTTAATCGCTCCGCAGCCGATCTGCATCCCGATGGTCAACGCCTGGCGCTTTCCATCGATCCTGCGGCCCTGTGTGAGGTAGCCTGATGCCCTTGCTGACGTTGAAGAGAGAACCGTACTGATGGCCCTGGCAATTTTTGATCTGGACGAAACCCTGATCCACGGCGACTGCGCCACCCTCTGGAGCGAACAGATGGGCCGGCTGGGCTGGGTCGATCCCGAGTCGTTCATGCGGCAGAACAACGAACTGATGGACGCCTATAGCCACGGCAAGCTGCGGATGGAGGACTACATGACCTTCAGCCTGGAACCAATGATCGGCCGCACCCCGGAAGAGGTCGAGCATCTGGTGGGGCCGTGGGTGGAAGACTATATCGAACCCCTCATCTTCAGCGACGCGACCAAAACCATCGCTGCTCACCGCAAGGCAGGCGACCGGATCCTGGTGATCTCCGCCTCGGGCACGCACCTGGTGCGGCCGATTGCCGAGCGCCTGGGTATCGACGAAATTCTCGGGATCGAACTGGAAGTGGCACACGGCGTGTACAGCGGCCACACCACCGGCACCCTGACTTACCGCGAAGGCAAGATCACCCGATTGCTGGAATGGCTGGATGCAGAAGAAGAGAACCTGGAAGGCGCGAGTTTTTATTCGGACTCACGTAACGATTTACCGCTGTTGTTGAAGGTAGATTTCCCACACGTGGTAAATCCGGATCCGGTGTTGCTTGAGCACGCAGAAAAGGCCGGCTGGCCGGTCCATCTCTGGAAATAATGCCAACACGTGTGGGAGCAAGGCTGTGGGAGCACGGCTTACCCGCGATGGAGGCACCGCGATTTATAGCTGGACCGCGTCATCGTTCATCGCGGGCAAGCCTTGCTCCCACAGCCTTGCTCCCACAGTCTTGCTCCCGCAGTGCAGCCTTTCCCACAGGGTTTTGGGTTGTTAGTTAAGGGTTTCGTCTATTAACAGCACCAACTTCCCGGCCACGGTGTTTGACGCCAGCTCGGCAAACGCCGCTTCGGCATCCTTGATCGCAAAAGTCTTCGCCAACTGCGGACTCAACCGGCCCTCGGCAAACAACGGCCAGACGTGCTGGTTCAAATCGCTGAACAAGTCAGCCTTGAACTGGTCATCCCTGGCGCGCAAGGTCGAACCCAGCAACTGCACGCGCTTGGCCAGTACCTGGGCCAGGTCCAGCTTCGCCTCGCGGCCGCCCATCAGGCCAATCAGCACCCAGCGCCCATCCGGGGCGAGCAGCTTGAGATTCAGCGCCGCGTAGTTGCCCCCCACTGGGTCGAGGATCACATCGAACGGCCCCAGGTCGTTCAAGCTGTCCAGCTCATCGCCGCGGATCACCCCACCCTGGGCCCCCAGTGCTTCACAATAGGCCAGGCGCTCGGAAGACCCGACGCTGACCCAGCACGGGTTACCAAATGCCTTGCACAGCTGAATGGCGGCTGAACCAATTCCACTTGCTCCGGCGTGCAGCAGAACTTTCTCACCGGGTTTGAGCGCTGCCAGCTGAAACAAATTAAGCCAGACAGTTGCGTAAACCTCCGGGAGCGCTGCCGCTTCGGCCAGCGACATTCCTTCGGGAACCGGCAACACATGCCGCCCGTCGACAACCACCTCTTCAGCCATCCCGCCCCCGGCCAGCAGGGCGCAAACCCGATCTCCCACCTGCCAGGACGACCCCGGACCGACCTCGCTGATCACCCCGGAACACTCCAGCCCAAGCACCTGGCTGGCGCCGGGTGGCGGCGGATAAAGCCCCGCTTTCTGCAATAAATCCGCTCGATTGAGTCCCGCAGCCGACACCCGGATGCGAACTTGTCCTACATCACAGGTAGGACTCGGCTCTTCCACCCATACCACTTGACCTTCCACGCCTTGCAATGCTTTCACAGTGCCTCCATAGTGAGTCTGGACTGAGCCCGTAGCTGTAGCATCGGGCTTTCTTGCATTATGCGACCGGCCCTTGTGGAACCGGCGACTTCAAAGACGGCCTAATATGCGTGATCAAATGTCCCCGCGTCGAATCAGCATGAAGCATTTTTTCCCCAGCACCGCCCTAGCTCTAGTCATTGGTATCGGCCTGTTGCCGATGTCGACCAATTCGTTTGCAGCCAATAGCTGGGACAAGCTTCAGCCTGATCGTGACGAAGTGATCGCCAGCCTGAACGTCGTCGAGTTGCTCAAGCGCCATCACTACAGCAAGCCGCCGCTCGATGACGCGCGCTCGAAGATCATTTACGACAGCTACCTCAAGCTGCTGGATCCGTCGCGCAGCTATTTCCTGGCCAGCGACATTGCCGAATTCGACAAGTGGAAGACCCAGTTCGACGACTTCCTCAAAAGCGGCGACCTCAACGCCGGGTTCACCATCTACAAGCGCTACCTGGACCGCGTCAAGGCGCGTCTGGACTTTGCCCTTGCAGAGCTGAACAAGGGCGTCGACAAGATCGACTTCAACACCAAAGAAACCTTGCTGATCGATCGCAAGGAAGCACCTTGGCTCAAGTCCACCGCCGAGCTCGACGACCTGTGGCGCAAACGCGTCAAGGACGAAGTGCTGCGCCAGAAGATCGCAGGCAAGGACTCCAAGCAGATTCAGGAAACCCTGACCAAGCGCTACAAGAATCAGTTGGCGCGCCTGGATCAGACTCGCGCGGAAGACATCTTCCAGGCGTACATCAACACCTTCGCCATGTCCTACGATCCGCACACCAATTATCTGTCGCCGGATAACGCGGAGAACTTCGACATCAACATGAGCCTGTCCCTCGAGGGCATTGGCGCCGTGTTGCAGAGCGACAACGATCAAGTGAAAGTGGTGCGCCTGGTGCCTGCCGGCCCGGCCGACAAAACCAAGCTGGTGGCTCCTGCCGACAAGATCATCGGCGTTGCCCAGGGCAACAAAGAGATGGTCGACGTGGTCGGCTGGCGCCTGGACGAAGTGGTCAAGCTGATCCGTGGCCCGAAAGGCACCGTGGTGCGCCTTGAAGTAATTCCGGCCAGCAATGCGCCGAACGACCAGACCAGCAAGATCGTGCCGATTACCCGCGAAGCGGTGAAGCTTGAAGACCAGGCGGTGAAGAAGTCGGTCCTCAACCTCAAGCAGGATGGCAAGGACTACAAGCTGGGCGTCATCGAGATTCCGGCGTTCTACCTGGACTTCAAGGCCTTCCGTGCTGGCGATCCGGACTACAAAAGCACCACCCGCGACGTCAAGAAACTGCTGACCGAGTTGCAGAAAGAGAAAGTCGACGGCGTCGTCATCGACTTGCGCAACAACGGCGGCGGCTCCTTGCAGGAAGCTACCGAGCTGACCAGCCTGTTCATCGACAAAGGTCCGACCGTACTGGTACGCAATGCCGACGGCCGCGTCGACGTACTGGAAGACGAGAACCCGGGCGCGTTCTACAAGGGCCCGATGGCGTTGCTGGTCAACCGCCTGTCGGCCTCGGCTTCGGAAATTTTTGCCGGTGCCATGCAGGATTACCACCGAGCATTGATCATTGGCGGCCAGACCTTCGGCAAAGGCACTGTGCAGACGATTCAGCCGCTGAACCATGGTGAACTGAAACTGACGCTGGCGAAGTTCTACCGGGTATCCGGCCAGAGCACCCAGCACCAGGGCGTCCTGCCGGACATCGATTACCCGTCAATCATCGACACCAAGGAAATCGGCGAGAGCGCGCTGCCGGAAGCCATGCCGTGGGACACCATCAAGGCCGCCATCAAGCCGGCAGCCGACCCGTTCAAGCCGTACCTGGCGCAGCTCAAATCCGAGCATGACCTGCGTACCGGCAAAGACGCGGAGTTTGTGTTCATTCGCGACAAGCTGGCCCTGGCGCAGAAGCTGATGGAAGAAAAAACCGTCAGCCTCAACGAAGCCGAGCGTCGTGCGCAACACGCCGATATTGAAAACAAACAGCTGGTGATGGAAAACATCCGCCGCAAGGCCAAGGGCGAAGAACCGCTCAAAGAGCTGAAGAAGGAAGACGAGGACGCCATCGCGGCTGAGCCGGACAAAACCAAGCCGGAAGACGACGCTTATCTGAGCGAGACCGGTCGTATCCTGCTGGACTACCTCAAGCTCAACACAGCGGTGGCCAAGCACTAAGATGAGGGCGATTTAACGGCAACGCTCTGCGGAGCGTCATCAAATAGTCATCATTCTGTCGTGAAATACGGGACCGGACCGGCGCTGACCAAGCGCTCGTCCGGTCCTTTTTTTTCGCCAGAGATTGCCATGACCACAACCGAACAGCTGGGCGCCCTGAGTTCAATACTGACTCAAGGCGGATTGCACAGCCTGTTCCAGCCGATTGTCTGCCTCTCCGAAAAACGCGTGATCGGTTATGAAGCCCTCAGTCGCGGCCCGTCCAACAGCCCGCTGCATTCCCCCCTCGCATTGTTCGCTGTTGCACGTCAGGCAGGGCGCCTGAGCGAGCTGGAAATCGCCTGTCGCGAAAATGCCTGCCGACGTTTCAAAGGCCAGCAGTTGCCCGGCAAGCTGTTTCTCAACGTCTCGCCGGAATCGCTGCTCGAAGCGGCACATCAACCGGGACGCACGCTCCAGGTGCTGCAGGATTTCGGCATTCCGCCGAGCCAGGTGGTGATCGAGCTGACCGAACAGACCCCGACCGATGACTTCGAGTTGCTACAGGCCGCGTTGCATCACTATCGGGCCATGGGCTTTTCCATTGCCCTGGATGACCTGGGTGCCGGCTACTCCAGCTTGCGGCTGTGGTCCGAATTGCGCCCCGACTATGTGAAGATCGATCGGCACTTCATTGACGGCATTCACCAGGACGCAGTCAAACGCGAATTCGTTGGCTCGATCCTGCAAATCGCCAAGGCCTCCCGCGCGCAGGTGATCGCCGAAGGCATCGAGCTGGCGGAAGAACTCGCGGTGCTGACCGAAATGGGCGTTGATCTGGTCCAGGGTTATCTGCTGTGCCGCCCCCAGGAGCAGCCGCCACGGGATGCCCGCAACATGCTGCCCAAGCACGACAGCAACGCCGTGGCGCTGAACGACGAAGGCTGCGATCTGAGCGCTTTGCTCAACGAACAATTGGCGGTGGCGCGTAGTACGCCGACCGCCACGGTGCTGGAAGCTTTCCGCCGCCAGGCCAACCTGAACTCGCTGGCGGTGCTGGACGATCAGAGCCAGCCCTGCGGCATCGTCCACCGGCATTCGCTCTCGGACGCCCTGCTCAAGCCCTTTGCGACCGACCTGTTCGCCCGCAAGCCGATCAGCCGGCTGATGAGCGATGATTTTCTGGCGGTGGAGATGACTCAATCGCTGCAGCAGGTCAGCCGGCTGATCACCAGCCGTGCCCGCCAACGTATTGAGGAAGACTTCATCATTACCCTGAACGGCGAGTATCTGGGGCTGGGGCGGGTGATCGACGTTCTCAAGCTGATTACAGAACTGAAGATCCAGCAAGCCCGCTACGCCAACCCGTTGACCTTGCTACCCGGCAACGTGCCGATCCAGCAGTGCCTCACTCGTCTGCTGCAGCAGCAACGCGAGTCGGTGATCTGTTACGTCGACATCGACAGCTTTAAACCCTTCAACGATATTTATGGCTATGGCCGTGGCGATGAAGTGCTGCTGTGCCTGGCGCAGTGTCTGAATGATCGAGTCGATCCGTCCCGGGACTTTGTCGGACATATCGGCGGGGATGACTTTTTGCTGGTGCTTGGCCCTGAAGACTGGCGCAAACGCTTGAACCAGTTGCTGGATGATTTCCAGAGCCAGTGCCGGCGTTTTTACCGTAGCGAGCATCTTGAAGCCGGCTGCTTTATCGCCCCGAACCGCCAGGGTGTGAGGCAGGAGTTTGCGCTGCTGACATTGTCCATCGGGGTGGTGCATTTGCATCCAGAGGCTTGTGGGCAGCTTGATGCTAGCCAATTGGCGGAGATGGCTTCCCTGGCCAAGCATCATGCGAAGGATGTGCCGGGGTATAGCGTGTATTTGATTGATAGCCTGGCGGTGCCCGGGCTGGAGGATGGATTACTGATGGAGCGGCGGTGAATGGGAGAGCGCTATCGCGAGCGGGCTCACTCCTACAGGTTTAGGTGTCGTTCACATTATTCGATCCAGGCGCAACCCTGTAGGAGTGAGCCTGCTCGCGATGGCGTCGGTACTGTCACCTTAGATTGAGGAAGGCGCATCGGAACCGCGAGACGCCAACTCCTGCAGCTTGATCTCAGCCAGCGGATGCCCTGCCTTCGCCGCAATCCCCCAGAACCTCGCAGCCTCTACCGGATCCGGTACTTTGCTCGTCGTGCCTGCCAAACTGATCACGCCAACCTGATACGCCGCCTTGCCGTCCCCCGCCAACGCCGCCAGGCGCAACAACCGCACGCCTTCCTCCCGAGCCCCAAGCCCAACCCCACGAAAGGTCAGAATGTGCCCGTAGAAGCCTTGCGCGCCGACATCACCCAGGTTGGCCATGCGCGCAAACTGGCCCTCCAGCCAACTCCACCCGCGGGGCTGGCGCACAAACCAGGACCAATGGAACAGCCGACGAGCCAGCCAGTAACCGGCCCGCGCCTTGAGCTTGAGAAACACTCAGGCTTCTGCCGATTCGGGGTATTCGTATTCGAACACCCGCACCACTTCCGAAGCGTGCCAGGAAGCTGCGGCTACGCCATCCGATGGTCCGGAGAAACGCCCAAGGCGCTCAACGCATTCGAAAAAACCGGTGCGTGGCAAGCGACTGGCACCCTGGCTTATCACCAGCGAACTGCGCAATGGCTGTTCCGCCTTGGCATCCAGCGCGGCCAGGTGCTCAAGGGCGGCGGTCAAAGTTTGCATGGCAGGGGTCGGCAATTGCAGTCGCTCCAGCAAGGCCCGGTACGTCAGCAGGTGACGCTGTCGTCGGGCCTGGTCCAGTTCACCCAGCAGACCGTCCCAATGTTGACGACTGATGCGAACGCTCACGATTCATCCCTCCACCCTGGCACCGTCAATTCCCAGGCCAGGCTGCGGCGAATCGCAGCGTCGGGTTGACGCTCGCCACTTTCAATCAGGGCCAGATAAGACGGACTGATGCCTACCGTGCGGGCAAGCGCCTCGATGGCGATGCCCTTTGCTTCGCGCAAAATGCGTAGTTGATCCAGGCCGGGAAGAATCTGGTCTGGCGCTGCCACGAGCGGTTGTGGTGCAGCCCGCGGCGCTGGTTGATCGATGCCTGCTGCCTTCAGTAGAGCCTGATACTGAGCCCATGGCAAAACCGCATACTCGGGCTCGCCTTCGCGTGTGATTATCTGAATATCCATGACTTCCCCGTAGGACAACGACACTTTGCGAGTCGGCACTTTTCCCTTGAAGTGTAATCCTAACAGCGCCCAAGGTCGCCGACCACGGTCACGAGGTGCATGATTATCCGGGAGATCCTCAATCAGCTCAGGGTTTTTTCGGTTTTTGCAGGCGAAGTTGCGCCGGTGTATCGGGCAGACGCTCGACTACTGCGAGCTTTTCCGGCACCTGGCGCTTGCGCCAGGCACGAAACGCAGACAGTTCGTCATCCAGGACTTTCATCAGCCATGCCAGTACGGCGATGTCATCGAGCATGCCGAATACCGGAATGAAATCCGGAATCGCATCTACCGGACTGAGGAAATACATCAACCCGGCAACCACGGAAACCAGCGCTTTGGGGCTGATGGCACGGTACTCACCGCGCCAATAGGCCAGGCACAGTGCCTGTAGCAGACGCAGGTCATCCTTGAGCTTGCCCAGGCGGTTACCTTGGCTCGCACCCTTGCTGGCAACAGCGAACAGCAAGGTGGGCAAGCGGCCACGGGCCAGCAGGCGGCCGGCCAATGGCAGGAAACGAGCAAAGTTCCAAGGTGCTTTCATATTTCCTCCCGCTGAAATGTTATCCACACAAATTGTGGATAACCTTGTGAACAGAGCTGCATTTTGCCGCTGAAGGCCCCGTTTCATAAGGGCCTAGCTCAGATCGGGCGTTTTTTACTCACATAAAAAAACCCAACATTTCATTGACTTGGCGCCCCAGCGCGGCTAGCGCGGGCGTCTTCAATGGCTATGACTGCAGCCTGCCCTATCGGTTCGTTTTGTTTGCTGCTTGCCGCTTTCCGTTTACCGTTTTTTGTTTGCCAGACTGCGAATGCAACAACGCCCCGCATGTGCGAGGCGTTGTTTCATAGCAGACGCAAATTACTTCGCTGCGTCGTCCTGTTTTGCCGGATCCTTGATCGCCAGCAGTTCCAGGTCGAATACCAGCACCGAGTTGGCCGGGATTGCCGGGCTTGGGCTTTGCGCGCCGTAAGCCAGTTCGCTAGGAATGTAGAGCTTGTACTTCTCGCCTACGTGCATCAGTTGCAGACCTTCGACCCAACCCGGGATCACACCGCTAACTGGAAGATCGATCGGGCTGCCACGCTCAACGGAGCTGTCGAACACGGTGCCGTTGGTCAGGGTGCCGCTGTAGTGAACAGTCACTACGTCGGTAGGCTTGGGCTGGGCGCCGTCGGCTTTCTTGACCACTTCATACTGCAGGCCCGAAGCAGTGGTGGTGACACCGGCTTTCTTGGCGTTGTCTTCGAGGAATTTCTTGCCAGCGGAGGCTGACTCTTCGCTCATCTTGGCCATACGCTCTTCAGCACGCTTCTGCAGCGCAGCGAAGGCTTCGACCAGCTCTTCATCCTTGAGCTTCTGTTCTTTCTTGCCAACGGCATCTTCGATGCCCTGGGCAACGGCCTTGGAGTCCAGATCATCCATGCCTTCCTGAGCCAGGCTCTTGCCCATGTTCAGGCCGATCCCGTAGGAAGCTTTTTGCGCCGGGGTTTTCAGCTCTACGCTGGTCTGCGAATCACAACCCGCAAGTACCAGGCTTACCAGGGCCACCGCCGCCGCCAACCGATGCTGTTTCATGCTATTTCCTTGTTCATGCGCCTAAAGGGCAATCGAATAAAGCCGCGAGCTTATCAGGCGGCCACGACCAATGGCTACCGGCATGAGAGCAGGAAACATCTGATAAGTTCAGGTGTTTTAACGCATTTCGGGATTCTGCAGGTGAAGCTTCTGTCATCTTCTTCCTGCACGGGCGATGTTGCTCGCGATGGTCGTCAACGAAGACGCTGCACTGACGGACACTGTGGTGCATTCAGGTTTTTCGCGAGCAGGCTCGCTCCCACAGAAGAAAGAGGCCAAATCGCAGACGAAAAAAAGCCCGCGTATAGCGGGCTGTTTCCGTGGTGACCTGGCGTTCAGCGTTCCAGATTACCGAATATGGCGCAGCGGACGGGACTCGAACCCGCGACCCCCGGCGTGACAGGCCGGTATTCTAACCGACTGAACTACCGCTGCGCAAAACGCTTGAAACGAATGGTGGGTGATGACGGGATCGAACCGCCGACATTCTGCTTGTAAGGCAGACGCTCTCCCAGCTGAGCTAATCACCCTTCGCTTCGTTACGGGACGCATTATGCCACATATTCTCGTAATGTGTTGATTTAATTGAATATTTTTTCAAATAAATCCGAAAATCGGTGAAACGACACGTCCTGCAGGAACAACATACAAACTTGAGGCAGAAAAAAACCCGCCTAAGCGGGCTTTTCCGTGGTGACCTGGCGTTCAGCGTTCCAGGTTACCGAATATGGCGCAGCGGACGGGACTCGAACCCGCGACCCCCGGCGTGACAGGCCGGTATTCTAACCGACTGAACTACCGCTGCGCGTAACACTGAATGCGAATGGTGGGTGATGACGGGATCGAACCGCCGACATTCTGCTTGTAAGGCAGACGCTCTCCCAGCTGAGCTAATCACCCTTCACGTTCGGTGTGGCGCGCATTCTACGGAGCACCCCCATCTCTGGCAAGCACTTTTTAAAATAATTTTGCGAGCTCTTCCAAAGGCTTAGAGAAGGGTTGGCCTATGGCACCGCGAAGATAATAATGCCCCCCTTTGCATATAAGGAGAGACTCACCCCATGTGGTTCAAAAACCTGCTTATCTATCGCCTGACCCAAGATCTGCCTTTTGATGCCGAGGCGCTGGAAACTGCACTGGCCACCAAACAGGCGCGTCCATGTGCAAGCCAGGAGTTGACCACCTACGGCTTCGTCGCACCATTCGGCAAGGGCGAAGATGCCCCGCTAGTGCATGTCAGCGGTGACTTCCTGCTGATTTCGGCCCGCAAGGAAGAGCGCATTCTGCCCGGCAGCGTCGTGCGTGACGCGGTCAAGGAGAAGGTCGAGGAGATCGAAGCCGAGCAGATGCGCAAGGTCTACAAGAAGGAACGCGACCAGATCAAGGATGAGATCATCCAGGCGTTCCTGCCCCGTGCATTCATCCGTCGCTCGTCGACCTTCGCCGCCATCGCGCCGAAACAGGGGCTGATCCTGGTCAACTCCGCCAGCCCGAAACGTGCCGAAGACCTGCTTTCCACCCTGCGTGAAGTGATCGGCACGCTGCCGGTGCGCCCGCTGACCGTGAAAATGTCGCCAACCGCCACCATGACCGAATGGGTCACCACCCAGAAAGCCGCGGACGACTTCTTCGTGCTGGACGAGTGCGAGCTGCGTGACACTCATGAAGATGGCGGGATCGTGCGCTGCAAGCGCCAGGATCTGACCAGCGAAGAAATCCAGCTGCACCTGAGCACCGGCAAGGTGGTCACCCAGCTGTCGCTGGCGTGGCAGGACAAACTGTCATTCGTCCTCGACGACAAGATGGTGGTCAAGCGCCTGAAGTTCGAAGACCTGCTGCAGGATCAGGCGGAACAGGACGGCGGCGAGGAAGCCCTCGGCCAGCTGGACGCCAGCTTCACCCTGATGATGCTGACCTTCGGCGACTTCCTGCCGGCGTTGGTGGAAGCGTTGGGTGGGGAAGAGCTGCCGCAAGGGATCTAATGAGCTGCGAAGCAGTGGCCCGACAGGCCACTGACTGAGCCGAAAACTTGATCCCCGGGTTAATTATGGGCACTATAATGCGCATCGCGAGGACGACCTTGCGGCTCGATCGAGTCATTAGCCTGGGGACGACCCCGTCAATCGATGGAGGTCTCTCATGTCCTGGATCATTCTGTTGTTCGCCGGTCTTTTCGAAGTCGGCTGGGCCGTCGGCCTGAAGTACACCGATGGCTTCACTCGTCCACTCCCCACTGCGCTGACCATTACCGCCATGGCTATCAGCCTTGGCCTGCTGGGCCTGGCCATGAAGGAATTGCCGCTGGGCACGGCCTACGCCATCTGGACCGGCGTTGGCGCCGTCGGCACCGTGATCGCCGGGATCATTCTGTTCGGCGAATCCATGGCGCTATTCAGGCTCGCCAGCGTTGCCCTGATCATCGCCGGCCTGGTCGGGTTGAAAATCAGCGCCTGAGCAACGACTGAACAATGAAAAAGCCCGCCCCGCTGTCATTTCAGACTGCGGCGCGGGCCTTTTTTTGTGGCATGGTTCAACCGATCAACTTTCCGCCAGCGCCATACGCTCGCGAGTGACCGGTGCCCGCTCAGCCTGCTCCAGCTGCATGCACCGCTCCAGGAACAGGTACATGTAGTCATAGCTCTTGCAAACGGCCTGGCGCAACTCTTCCTGCAGCGCCTGGCTCGGGTTGTTGCCGGCCAGGGTACAGATGATTTCCAGCGCCTCCCACGGATGGGCATCATCGTACTGGGCATGCATCTTTAGCCACTTCATGGCGCGCTTGCGCTCTTCCTCGGGAAAAGATGCCGCATACACGCCATTGGAACAGACCACGGCTGACCACTCCCCTGTTGCGCCCTCGATCGCGTAGTTGGTCGCGGCAATGGCCACGATCAGCGAATCGGATGAACTGGTATGCCAGCACCAATGGCTCAGCGCATGCAGTTCCGGAGCAACGTTTTGTGCCTGCAGGTCTTCCAGAGTGACACCATGTGCCCGGCTCCAATGCACCCAGTAGTCGGCGTGATTGAGTTCCACGCGAATATTGCGCATCAACCAGCGCCGCGCCATGTCTTCGCCAGGGTGGCGAGCGAAACGGGTCTTGGTCAGGTTCTGCGCCATATACAACGCAAACTGCTCAACGACCGGCCAGCCACCAATAAGGTATTGGCGCATGGTCTTCGCACTTAGCTTGTTGTCGCGCAGCCGTTGATAGAGTTCATGTTCAACTACCCGGCGTTTGCTCTCGCTGCAATCCTGGATCAGGCGTTGGGCCCAGGATGGATAACTTGCAGCTTCCATGAGGGGTCCGGTGCGGATGAATGTGTCGATCACTGTCGAGCTCCTTTTGATTGTGATTGTTAGGATCGGCCAGAGGTTTCAGCGGAAGGTACCCGGAGCCTTGAACAACAAAGGCTGAGTCCGCGCCGGACGACTTTGCAAACTTTCGCAGGTAAACAGATGCGGGCGTTCAATCACATACCCTTGAGCATAATCGACCCCAATCTCCAGCAGCGCCTGCTCGATCTGGGCTGTTTCGACAAACTCGGCAATCGTGCGCTTACCCATTACATGACCGATGTGATTAATCACTTCGACCATGGCGAGGTTAATCGGGTCGTCCAGCATATCCTTTACGAAACTCCCGTCGATCTTCAGGAAGTCTACAGGTAAATGTTTCAAGTAAGCGAATGAAGACATTCCGGCACAAAAATCATCAAGTGAAAAATGACAACCTAAGCCTTTGAGTTCATTAATAAATCTAATCGCACTACCGAGATTTGATATCGCACTGGTTTCGGTAATTTCAAAACAAATCATTTCAGGTGGTATGGAGTAAACAATGAACTGTTGACGCAGGAAGTCTAGAAATGCGTCATCTCCTATAGTAGTGCCTGACAGATTAATCGCACACATGGCCAAAGGACCTTTGTGCTTTTCAACTATGCACTGCGAAATGATCTTGAAAACGTTTTCAACTACCCAGCGATCCAGGGAAGTCATCAACCCATACCGTTCGGCTGCCGGAATGAAACTGTCCGGCAGAATCATCCGCCCCGCTTCATCATGCAAACGCAACAGAATTTCAATATGTCCGCCGTCCTGTTCGGCATGGCCAAGCGGTGCGATCTGTTGGGCATACAGGCAGAACCGGTTGTCTTCCAGTGCCATGTGCAGGCGTTGCACCCAGGCCATCTCGCCAAAGCGCAGGGACAGTTCCGAATCATCGGCATGGTAGACCTGAACCCGGTTGCGCCCCTTCTCCTTGGCCATGTAGCAGGCCATATCCGCAGCGCGCAATGAGGCTTCAAGCGTGGTCGGCTGCTGGGTGACGTGCACCATGCCAACACTCACGGTGGTCACAAACGGCCGGCCTTTCCATACGAAGTGCAGGTTCTGGACGGTCTGGCGCAGGCTATCGGCGATCTTCTCGGCAGAATCAGGCGCGCAGTTCTCCAGCAGGATTCCGAATTCGTCGCCGCCGAGCCTCGCCAGGGTATCGCCCTCACGCAAACCCGACTGCAACAGGGCACAGATGTGCCGCAACAACTCATCGCCCGCCGCATGGCCACAGGTATCGTTGACCAGCTTGAACTGGTCCAGGTCGAGAAACATCAACGAATGGCGGCCGGCCTGGCGGGTGAGGTTATGCAGGGCCTGCTCCAGGCGGAACTCGAACTCGCGGCGGTTGGCGAGGCCGGTCAGCGCGTCGTGCGTCGCTTGCCACGACAGATTGGCAATGTACTGCCGCTCCTGGGTCATGTCGTGCAGTACCAGCACGGTGCCACTGACCTTGCCTGCATTACGGATCGGAGCGCCGACCAAGGTGACCGACACGGTGCTGCCATCCAGGCGCTGGATCAGCTTGGAGTGCTCGCTACCGCCGCGCAGCTGACCGCTGAGGATGTGCTCGATCAGGGTGAAACCCTCTGCCTGAGCATTTTCGTCCAGCAAGTTGAAAAGTGCCGACAGTGGCAGTCCCGCTGCCTGCTCGGCTTTCCAGTGGGTCAATGCCTCGGCAGCCGGGTTCATGTAGGCGATGGCGCCATCGACGTCGGTGGTGATGACCGCATCGCCGATCGATTGCAGAGTGATCTGCGCCCGATCCTTTTCCAGTTGCAGGGCGTCGGCAAACGCATGGCGCTGCTTGAGCAGTTTATGCGTACGCATCAGCGCCAGGGCAATCAGGCCCAGCGCGGTTGCCAGATTGGTGACCAGCAGCAGGCGCAAGAGCATCCGCGAGCCCTCGCCCAAGGCGTCACTGAACGCCTTGGCTGCGGGGGTCACGCCGTCATTGATGGCAAAAATGCGGTCTTTCCAGCGGGTGACGTTGGCACTGGAAACCTGTCCGTCGCTGATGCGCTGGTGCATTTCACTGGCGACGTCATCGAGCTGGACCAGGTAGGAGTCGCCCACCATCCACAGCTCAATGGCTTTTTCCAGGTAACTGAAATGGCGAAAATTGAGGTATAGCCAGATTAGACTGGCAACGTCGTCGGGGTGATTTCCACCTTTGAGAATGGCCACCCGCGCGGCCTCGAGATCAGGTGGCTGCTGATCCAGGGCCACGCGCAGCTCATGGCCACCATGGGGCACGGCGATCGCATTCTGGTATTTGAGGAAAATCGCCTCGTCGCGGTTCTCTGCGTAGAGGTTGAGGTAATAGATGGCGTCTTTCTGGCCCTTGGACCACAGGCTTTCACCGGCCACGTAGCCGCGCACGGCCGACAACACGTAAAGACTGACGCCGCCCAGCAGCGCCTGAAACAACACAACGGCGATAAAAGGCCAGACGATGCCCAACAACCGTGGAGTTCCGAGAGTCCGCGTTTGATTCATGAGGTCCCTTGTATTAGCACTGCCAGATCATCATCCCGAGGTGATCGCTACAGCTAGACTAGGGGGCGTTCCCGCTCCCGGCAAGTTAGACCCTTGCCGGTAGCGCTAGTGCTGCTGCAAATGTCCGTACAGCTTGGCGTACAAACCACCGTCGGCGATCAACTGCTGATGGTCGCCATCCTCGGCGATCTGCCCGCCGTCGAACACCAGCACCCGGTCAGCCTGTTTAACCGCAGACAGCCGGTGGGCGATAATCAGTGTGGTGCGATGGCTCAGGAAGCGCGTCAACGCCTGATGCAGGTTGTATTCAGTAGCGGCATCCAGTGCCGAAGTAGCCTCGTCGAGGATGACCACCTTGGGCTCGGCCAGCACCATGCGGGCGATCGCCAGGCGCTGGCGCTGGCCGCCGGACAGACGCACGCCGGAACGCCCGACGATGCTGTCCAGTCCATTGGGCAATTCGCGCACCGTGTGGTCCAGCTGGGCAATTTCCAACGCTTGCCAGCAGGCCTCGTCGCTGCGTTCGCGGCCCATGGTCAGGTTGGCACGTACGGTGTCGTTGAACAGCGCGGGATGCTGCAGCACCACGGCGACATTTTCGCGCACGGTTTCCAGGCCGATTTCTTCCTGGGTCGAGCCGCCGAAACGGATGGTGCCGGCCAGCGGTGTATACAGGCCGAGCAGCAGCTGCACCAGGGTGCTTTTGCCGCCACCACTGGCCCCGACGATCGCGACCTTTTCACCCGGGGCGATCGACAGGTTCATCTGGTTCAGCACCAGGTCGTCGCCGTAACTGAAGCTCAGGCCCTGGACCTCGATGCCCACGGTGTCGCGCCCCTGGAACGGGTCGACCCCGCCCTGGTACTGCGGTTCATCGGCCCGGGCCAGCAGTTCATTGATCCGCGACAAGGCGCCGCCGGCTGCATAAAAGGCGTATTGCAGATTCAACAACTGTTCCACCGGACCGATCATGAACCACAGGTAGCTGAACACTGCGAGCATCTGGCCGATGGACAGGTCGGAGAACAGCACCGTGAGCATCGCGGCGGCGCGGAAGATATCGATACCAAACTGGAACAGCAGGCCACTGGCGCGGTTGGACGCATCGGTCTTCCACTGGGAGGTGATCGCGTAATCGCGCACTTCCCGGGCACGCTGTCCGAGGCGACCGAGGAAAAAGCCCTGGCGGTTGCCGGCACGCACTTCCTGGATGGAGTCGAGGGTTTCGGTGAGCGCCTGGGTGAAACGTGAGGTGCTGTCGTTCTCCAGCTTCTTCAGGTGCTTGACCCGCTTGCCCAGCAACACCGTGGCGTAGATTACCAAGGGGTTGAACAGCATGATCAGCAGCGCCAGCTTCCAGTGCATCCACACCAGGATGCTCGCGGTGCCGACCAGGGTCAGCATGGCCACGAGGAAGCGACTCAGCGTCTCGCCGACGAATTTGTCGAGGGTGTCGAGATCGGTCACCAGGTGCGTGGTGACCGTACCGCTGCCCAGGCTTTCGTACTCGCCCAGGGAGATACGCTTGAGCCGTTC
The DNA here is from genome assembly GCF_054897945.1 of Pseudomonas sp. LB3P31. NCBI lineage: Bacteria > Pseudomonadati > Pseudomonadota > Gammaproteobacteria > Pseudomonadales > Pseudomonadaceae > Pseudomonas > Pseudomonas sp. LB3P31. The sequence continues at coordinate 5,017,533 of NZ_CM142710.1, read as the reverse complement.
GATCAGGCGCAGGCGAATGCGGTAGACGATGTCCTTGGCCAGCGCGGCGAACAACCGCGCCTGCACCACGTTGAACAACAGTGCCGCACAGCGCAGGCTGAGGGTGACCAGCAGCATCAGGCCGATGTAGCCCGCCGCTTTCTGCCAATGTTCGGGCAACGCCTGGTTCATGATCTTCAGCGCCGAATCACCGTGGCCCAGCAGCACTTCGTCGACCAGCAGTGGCAACAGCAAGGGAATCGGCACGCTGCACAGAGTCGCCAGGACGGCAACGCCGTTGGCGATCCACAGGGCTTTTTTATGTTGCAGTGCCAGGCGACGGATTTCCGCCCAGCTCAGTCGGTCGACACGCTTGGGAGCGGGCGCGTCGTCAGGCAGGTCATGCACAGGCGGCGCGCTCCAGCCAGCGGCCGAGCAACGGCGACAGCTCACTGAGCGGTTGGTAGCCATTGGTCAGCAGTGCCAGTTGCCCATCTCGCTCGGCCAGCAAGGTGGGGAAGCCGGCGATGCCGAGGTCTTGCACCCAGGTGAAATCTGCCGCAGTTGCGGCGTGCTGGTCGGCACGGTCAAATGCCGCCGCAAATTCAATGCGTGGCACCCCGGCCTGCTCCGCCAGCTCGACCAAAACACTGGCCTGGGTGACGTCGCGACCTTCGGCGTAAAACGCATGCTGAATCAAGCCGAGCAATTTCCACGCGCAATCTGCCGCCAGGCTGCGCGCCGTTACCAGCGCCCGACACGCCGGTTCAGTGTCGTAGACAAAGCCGTCGGGCAATGCACCCTCACGCTTGAACGGCTGGCCGGTGGCTTCAGTCACCGCTTGCCAGTGCTCGAGAATGTAGCGCCGGGTGGTGGGTTCCAGGGCGGCGCCGCTGCCAGTGCGCAAGCCGCCCACCACCAGATGCACTTCCACCCCCGCTGCGCGTGCCTGCTCGACCAGCGCTTCGGCCACCGGAGCAAAGCCCCAGCACCAGGAACACATTGGGTCCATTACATAGAGCAGGCGGCGCGCAGACATGGGATCAAGCCTCGGAAGGAGTTTGCTTGTAGTTGTAGCCGATCGGGTGAGGCATGTTGCGCGCCTTCGCCAGTTCGATCTGCTTCTGCCGGTCGATGGCGCTACGGCGAGTCTTCTCGCTCAGCTTATCCCAGCAATGTGGGCAACTGATGCCCGGCACGTAATGCTCGGATGCACGGTCTTCCACGCTCACCGGGGTGCGGCAGGCATGGCATTGATCGTAGTCGCCTTCGCTCAGGTCGTGGCGCACGGTGACCCGGTTGTCGAAGACAAAACAGTCGCCCTGCCATTTGGTTTCTTCCTGCGGCACCTCTTCGAGGTACTTCAGGATGCCGCCCTTGAGGTGGTAAACCTCGTCGAAGCCTTGGCTAAGCATGTAGCTCGAAGCCTTTTCACAGCGAATGCCGCCGGTGCAGAACATCGCGACCTTCTTGTGCACGGCCGGGTCGAAGTGTTCCTTGATGTAGTCGGGAAATTCACGAAAGCTGGTGGTCTTCGGATCGATGGCGCCTTCGAAAGTGCCGATGGCCACTTCGTAGTCGTTGCGGGTATCAATCAGCAGCACTTCAGGATCGCTGATCAGGGCGTTCCAGTTTTCTGGATCGACGTAGGTACCGACCTTCTTGTTCGGGTCCACGCCTTCAACGCCGAGGGTGACGATCTCTTTCTTGAGCTTGACCTTGGTGCGGTAGAACGGCTGCTCGTCGCAGTACGATTCCTTGTGATCGATATCGTCCATGCGCGGGTCGTTCTTGAGCCACGCCATCAGCCCGTCGATGCCTTCGCGGCTGCCGGACACAGTGCCGTTGATGCCTTCTTCGGCGATCAGCAGCGTGCCTTTGATGCCGTTGTCGACCATCGCCTGCAGCAGTGGCTCGCGCAGGGCGACGTAATCTTCCAGGGTGACGAACTTGTACAGTGCCGCCACAACAATCTGTTGTGTCATCGGGTGATTCTCCAGGTGGCTACCCTCGTAAGGGGTGAACCGGATTCAAAAAAAACGCGCCGGGTTAGCGGCGCGTTGCGGATTCTAGCAAAAAAATTGTGGTTTCTGTAGGAGCAAGGGTTGCCCGCGATGGCGATCTCGAGGGCGCTATCGCGAGCAAGCCTTGCTCCCACAGCTGGCAATCACCCACAAAGGTAGTGACTTCAGTTTTTGCTACCGCCAGCACAGGTCGGCGAGGCCGGGGCCGCGTCCATCTGTGCCCATTCTTCAGGCGTGTAGGTATGCAGCGCCAACGCATGAAACTCGCCCATCAGCTCGCCAAGCGTGCCGTAGACCTTCTGGTGACGCTTGACGCGATTAAGCCCTTCAAACTGCCGGCTGACGATCACTGCCTTGAAGTGAGTCTGCAACCCACGACTGTGCATGTGGCTCTCATCCAGCACTTGCAGGTGCTCGGGCTGCAGCAGGCCCAACGTCGACTCAATGCGTTGTTGCATGGTCATACCCGACTCCGCTTAAGGCTTTTTCTTGGCCGGAGCAGCGCCTTTAGGCTCGAGCTCCGCGGTCATGTCAGCCAGCAGCTTGTTGACTACAGGTACCGCGCTTTCCAGCTTGGCCTGAGTCATCTGCGCCGATTGCTGGGTCAGCTGCGGCATTTTTTCCAGGACTTTCTTGCCCAGTGGCGACTGGTAGAACGCTACCAGGTCCTTGAGCTCGGATTCGCTGAAGTTGGTGGTGTAGAGCTTGACCATGTCCGGCTTCAGCTTGTTCCAGCCAATGGCTTGGTCCAGAGCAGCGTTGGCCTTGGCCTGGTAGGTTTCCAGCAGGGCTTTTTTCGACTCGGGCGCTTTGGTCTGTTGAAAGCGCTGAGCGAACATCTGCTGCACTTGCATGTACACCGGAGTGCCCAATTTGTCAGCGTGCGCCAGGGTCAGGAAAGCCTCGGCACTGGCGTTGTGGCTGGCGGTATCGGCAAAAACAGGGCCGCTGGCGCAAACCAGTGCAACCGCGGTACAGATGGCACGAAGACGAGTCATCGAGTTTCCTTTTCTAGCAGGCGAGGTAAAACCCCAAGGGCGTCCATTCTGCGCCTAAAAAAGTGTGTCACTCAACCCCAACCCTTGTGGGGCCTTATTTAGAGGGGTTAAAAGGGCAAATTACACACTGATGGAACCACCACGGACGATCACGGCCTAAACTGCGCTATCAGACCTACAGGAGTGTGCACGATGAGCCGTATCGAAACCGACAGCCTCGGCCAGGTTGAAGTGCCGGATGAGGCCTACTGGGGCGCTCAGACGCAACGCTCGCTGGTCAACTTCGCGATTGGCAACGAACGCATGCCATTGGCCGTACTGCACGCGCTGGCCTTGATCAAGAAAGCCGCCGCGCGGGTCAACGACCGCAATGGCGACGTGCCGGCCGACATTGCCCGCCTGATCGAACAGGCGGCCGACGAGGTGCTCGACGGCAGCCACGATGAGCAATTCCCGCTGGTGGTCTGGCAGACCGGCAGCGGTACCCAGAGCAACATGAACGTCAACGAAGTGATCGCCGGTCGCGCCAATGAACTGGCCGGCAACCTGCGCGGCGGCAAGTCGCCAGTGCACCCCAACGATCATGTGAACCGCTCCCAGAGTTCCAACGATTGCTTCCCCACTGCCATGCACATCGCCACGGTCCAGGCTGTGCAACAGCAACTGTTGCCGGCGATCGGCGAACTGTCCGGCGGCCTGGCGGAACTGGCGGCGCGGCATATGAAGCTGGTCAAGACCGGTCGCACGCACATGATGGATGCGACGCCGATCACCTTCGGCCAGGAGCTTTCGGCGTTCATCGCCCAACTGGATTACGCCGAGCGAGCGATCCGCAGCGCGTTACCGGCGGTCTGTGAACTGGCTCAAGGCGGCACGGCGGTGGGTACCGGGCTGAATTCGCCACATGGTTTTGGCGAAGCGATTGCCGCCGAACTGGCGGCTCTCTCCGGCCTGCCGTTTGTCACAGCTCCGAATAAATTCGCCGCGCTGGCCGGTCATGAGCCTTTGACCACTTTGTCTGGCGCTTTGAAGACCCTGGCCGTGACCCTGATGAAAATCGCCAACGACCTGCGTCTGCTGGGCTCGGGGCCGCGTGCCGGTTTCGCTGAAGTGAAGCTGCCGGCCAACGAGCCTGGCAGTTCGATCATGCCGGGCAAGGTCAATCCGACCCAGTGCGAAGCCTTGTCGATGCTGGCGTGCCAGGTCATGGGCAACGACGTGGCCATCGGCTTTGCAGCGAGTCAGGGGCATCTGCAGCTGAACGTGTTCAAGCCGGTGATCATCCACAACCTGCTGCAATCGATCCGCCTGCTGGCGGATGGGTGCAGTAACTTCCAGCAGCACTGCATTGCCGGGCTGGAACCGGATGCGCAGAAAATGGCTGAACACCTGGAGCGTGGGTTGATGCTGGTGACGGCGTTGAATCCGCATATCGGCTATGACAAGTCGGCGGAGATTGCCAAGAAGGCTTATGGCGAAGGGCTGACGTTGCGTGAGGCGGCGTTGCAGCTGGGGTATCTGACGGATGCAGAGTTTGATGCGTGGGTGCGGCCGGAGAATATGCTGGAGGCTGGGGCCAAAGGGTAAGTGATGTAGCGCCTGTTAGTCAGTCATCGCGGGCAAGCCTTGCTCCCACAGGTTTTATGTTGGCTTCAATAAGCAAGGTCCACACAAAGTCTGTGGGAGCAAGGCTTGTGGGAGCAAGGCTTGCCCGCGATGAACGATAACGCGGTCTAACTGGCCGCCAACCGCGCCCTCCGCGCCCGAAGCCCGGCAATCAACGAAGGCCCCAACGCCACCAGCGCCGAACCCAGCACCACCAGCACCGCCCCGCCATACCCCAGGCCATTAATGGCCTCGGCATGCACATATTCGGGCCACAGCCACGCAGCCGTCGCCACCGCGGCAAAGGTTACCAACGGCGTGATCGCCAGTGTCGCGCTCACCCGCGAAGCCTCCCAATGCGCCAGCGCCTCGGCAAACGCGCCGTAGGCGATCAGGGTGTTCATGCAGCACGCGAGCAACAGCCAGCCCTGCAGCGGGCTCAGTTGCAGCGCTTCCAGCGGATGCACCCAAGGCGTCAGCAACAGGCCGCAGAACAGGTAGATCACCATCATCACTTGCAGCGAATTCCACACCGTGAGCAATTGCTTCTGCCCCAGGGCATAGAAGGTCCAGACCGTGGACGCCAGCAGCACCAGCAGCACGCCGGCGGTGTAATCGCTCAAGGAAGTGAGCAGCTCAGTCAGGCGCTGGTTGAAAAACAGCACGAAACCAATCAGCAGTACCAGCAGACCAACCCCCTGCCCTACGCTGAACCGCTCCTTGAACACAAACACACTGGCGATCAGCAACATGATCGGGCCCATCTGCACCACCAGTTGCGCGGTGCCGGGGCTCAGCAGGTTCAGGCCCATCAGATACAACACGTAGTTGCCCACCAGGCCCAGCACCGCCATCACCACCAGCCAGCCACCCCGCGGGCCGAGCACTTTGCGACTGGGCAGGCGCCGGGTTGCCGCCAGGTAAATGAACAGGCAGCTGCCGGACACCATCAGGCGAAACCAGGTCACTGTCACCGGATCCATCACCAGCAGCACTTGCTTGAGCTTGATCGGCAGGATTCCCCATAACAGTGCGGTCAACAGGGCCAGGAACAGACCATAGACCCACCGACCGGATGAAATGTGCATGCGTACCTCAACAGGGCCAAATGGCAAGAACCGTTATTCTAGGCGCATGCCCAGGCAGTACACAGGCACAGTTGCCGGCCTGCCGCGCATGCAACTGTGCAGGTCGCATGCCGTCGATCGGTTGGTTGGGCATGGCGAGTAGTTAGGACATAAGCTGATTCGATCCCGCCACCAGGACTGCACCTTCAGGAGAACCTCATGTACGGCATGCGCGCCCAGGACAACGCCCCCGCTACACACTTTCGCAGTGATCGTTTGTGTCGCGTGAATGGGGAGTTGTACTTCGACACCCGGGAGAATACGCAGGAAGGGCCGTTTGAAAATCCGGAGGTGGCGGCGCGGGGGGTTCAGGCTTATATCGAGCGGATGCAGAGATTGAGTGCTCGGCGGTAGACCGAGGTGCCGCAATCGCGAGCAGGCTCACTCCTACAGGGCTGATGTGAACGCTTAATCTGCGGACACTATCAATCACTGTAGGAGTGAGCCTGCTCGCGATAGCTATCTAACTGTCACCAAAAATCCAAGTGATCAGCGCACCACTTCAAACAACCCGGTCGCCCCCATCCCCCCGCCAACACACATCGTCACCACGCCATAACGCAAATTACGCCGCTGCAACTCGCGCACCAGATGCCCGACCTGCCGTGATCCCGTCATGCCAAACGGGTGACCGATGGAAATCGAGCCGCCATTGACGTTGTACCTGTCGTTATCGATTTCCAGCCGATTGCGGCTGTACAGGCACTGTGAAGCGAACGCCTCGTTGAGTTCCCACAGGTCGATGTCAGCCACCTGCAGACCCTTGGCCTTGAGCAGCTTCGGTACCGAGAACACCGGGCCAATGCCCATCTCATCAGGCTGGCAACCCGCCACGGTGAACCCGCGGAAGAACGCTTTAGGTTTCAGCCCAAGCTCCAGGGCCTTTTCCAGGCTCATCACGAGGGTCATCGAAGCGCCATCGGACAGCTGCGACGAGTTACCGGCAGTGACCGACCCGTCTTCGGCAAACACCGGCTTCAATCCCGCGAGGCTTTCCAGCGTAGTGTCCGGGCGATTGCAATCGTCGCGATCAACGATGCCGTCGAGAATCTGCACTTGCCCGGTGTTCTTGTCTTCAACGCGGTATTTCACCGCCATGGGTACGATTTCGTCGTCGAACAACCCGGCGGCCTGGGCCTGGGCGGTACGCTGCTGGCTTTGCAAGGCATACAGGTCCTGTTCTGCGCGGCTGACGTTGTAACGACGCGCGACGATTTCGGCCGTCTGGCCCATGGGGAAGTAGATGCCCGGTACCTGCTCCTTGAGCAGCGGGTTGATCAGGTTGTCGGTGTTCACGCTCTTCATGGTCAGGCTGATCGACTCGACGCCACCGGCGACGATGATGTCGCTGCAACCCGAGGCAATCTGGTTGGCGGCGATGGCGATCGCCTGCAGGCCGGATGAACAAAAGCGGTTGAGGGTCATGCCGGCGGTGCCGATGCCCAGTTGCGACAGCACTGCCACGTTGCGGCCGATGTTGTAACCCTGGGCACCTTCGTTGGAGCCGGCGCCGACAATACAGTCCTCGACGCTCGCCGGGTCGATGCCCGTGCGCGCGAGCAAGGCGTTGACACAATGCGCCGCCATGTCATCGGGGCGGGTCTGGTTGAATTTACCGCGAAAGGATTTGGCTAGGCCGGTCCGCACGCTGTCGACGATCACCACTTCACGCATGGCATACCTCATTGTTGTTATCGGTTGAGAGTGGACCGAGCATAAGTCCACCCCATTACCGACCGCGACAATCATTCACCCCGCGTATGCGCAACCATCGCCTCACTTCCTGTGTTTCCTGTCCTTGCGGTCGGACTTCTCAAACGCCTCTTCCAGCGCACGGTTGATCGTGCGCAGCACTTTGACCCGGGCCCAGCGCTTGTCATTGGCTTCCACCAGCGTCCATTGCGCAATATCGGTGCTGGTGCGATCGACCATGTCACCCACCGCCGCCCGGTAGGCATCCCACTTGTCCCGATTGCGCCAGTCATCTTCAGTAATCTTGAAGCGCTTGAACGGGATTTCTTCCCGGGCCTGGAAGCGCTCCAGCTGGGTCTGTTTGTCGATGGCCAGCCAGAACTTGACCACGATCACCCCGGCATCGGCGATCTGCTCTTCGAAGTCATTGATCTCGCTGTAGGCGCGCAACCAGTCCGCCGGTGAGCAAAAGCCTTCGATGCGCTCCACCAGCACTCGTCCATACCATGAGCGATCGAACACGGTGAACTTGCCCTTGGCCGGGATATGCCGCCAGAAACGCCACAGATAGGGCTGTGCCCGCTCTTCCTCGGTGGGTGCGGCAATCGGCACGATGTTGTACTGCCGTGGATCGAGGGCTGCCGCCACCCGGCGAATTGCCCCGCCCTTGCCCGCCGCATCATTACCCTCAAAGACCGCCATCAGGGCGTGGCGGCGCATGCGCTTATCGCGCATCAGACCGGAAAACCGCGCCTGTTCGGTAATCAATTGCTCCTCGTAATCATCCTTGTCCAGGCGCTGGGTGAGGTCCAGGCTGTCGAGTACGTTCAACTGATCGACACTGATAGGCAACGGCGCAGCGCTGACTTTTTCCGGGTGCAGTGTCGCTCGCTGCAGCGCGCCCTGCAGGCCAGCCAGCAGAATCCTGCCCACCGCCAGGCTGCGGTAATAGGGATCGACGCCTTCAATGACATGCCATGGCGCGTAGTCGCGACTGGTGCGACGCATCACGCGCTCACCGTACTTGACGAATTTGTCGTAGGTCTGGGACTGCTGCCAGTCCAGCGGGCTGATGCGCCAGCTGTGCAGCGGATCATCCGCCAGCGCCTTGAGGCGAGCCTTCATCTGTTTCTTGGACAGGTGAAACCAGAATTTGAAAATCAGCGCGCCTTCGTCGCAGAGCATTTTTTCCAGGCGCTCGGCGGCATTGATGCCCTGATCGAGTCGGGGATTCTTGAATTCACCATGGACCCGGGCCTGGAGCATCTGGCTGTACCAGTTGCCAAAGAAAACCCCCATGCGCCCCTTCGCCGGCAGCATCCGCCAGTAGCGCCAGGCCGGCGGTCGCGCAAGTTCCTCGTCGGTCTGCTGGTCAAAGGTGCGGACCTCGATCAGTCGCGGGTCCATCCACTCATTGAGCAACTTGACCGTCTCGCCCTTGCCGGCACCTTCGATGCCGTTGATCAGGACGATAACCGGAAAACGCTTTTGCTGCTGCAGCTCGAACTGCGCTTCCAGCAAGGCTTCGCGCAATGCCGGCACTTCGGCTTCGTAGGTTTCTTTATCGATGAAATGACCGATTTCAGCAGATTCGAACATGGATGGCTCCCTTCCCGGATTGAGCAAGACTAGCGGATTGACCTCCCCTGCGTGGTAGAAATCCATTTTCCTCGATTGATCCACCCCGTTGTTGCCACGGATCAGGCTCCGGCCCGACGATCAGCTAGAATGGCCCCCTTGCCGATACCGAGCCTGCCATGAAACCTGTATTGCCCCACGCCCAGCTTGACTGGGATGACCAGGGACTCCCGCGCTCGCGGGTGTTCGATGACGTGTATTTCTCCGATCTGTCAGGTCTTGATGAGACCCGTTACGTATTCCTCGAGCAAAACGCCTTGAGCGAGCGTTTTTCTGCATTGCGGCCCGGTGATCGATTGGTGATTGGCGAGACCGGATTCGGCACCGGCCTGAATTTCCTCTGCGCCTGGCAGTTGTTCGAGCAGCACGCGGTAGCTGGCGCGCGGTTGCATTTTGTCAGCGTCGAAAAATACCCCCTGAGCCTGCCCGACCTGCAACGCGCGCTAGCCCTGTGGCCGGAGCTCAAGCCGCTGGCCGATCAACTGCTGGCGCAATACGTGGCAATCCATCCAGGCTTCCAGCGCCTGGTGCTGGACCATGGCCGCGTCACGCTCACCTTGTTGATCGGCGATGCGCTGGAACAGTTGCCACAACTGGACGCACAGATCGATGCCTGGTTTCTCGACGGATTTGCTCCGGCGAAAAATCCCGACATGTGGACCGCCGAACTGTTTGCCGAACTCGCCAGGCTTGCCGCGCCAGGCTCGACCATCAGTACATTCACCAGCACCGGGTGGGTGCGCCGCCTGCTGAACGCGGCGGGCTTCAAGATGAAGCGCACGCCTGGCATCGGGCATAAATGGGAAATACTGCGTGGCGTGTTCCTCGGTTGGCCCGCCGATGTTCCGGCGCCCGCCGCCAGCAAACCCTGGTTTGCCCGCCCGGCACCACCGACCGGCGAGCGCAAGGCGCTGGTGATTGGCGCCGGCCTGGCAGGTTGCGCCACAGCGGCCAGCCTGGCGGCGCGGGGCTGGCAGGTCAGCCTGCTGGAACGCCACGCTGGGCTGGCGCAGGAAGCCTCGGGCAATCCGCAGGGCGTGCTGTACCTCAAGCTGTCAGCCCATGGCACGGCACTCTCGCAATTGATTGTCAGCGGCTTCGGCTACACCCGGCGCCTGCTGGAGCATTTGCAACGCGCGGTGGACTGGGACGATTGCGGCGTGCTGCAGCTGGCATTCAGCGCCAAGGAAGGCGAGCGCCAGGCACAGCTGGCGGCAGCGTTTCCTGAAGATTTGCTGCAGGTACTCGACCGCGAACAGGCCGAGCACCACGCGGGTATCGCCCTGCCATCGGGCGGCCTGTTCTTCCCGCAAGGCGGTTGGGTGCATCCGCCGGCGCTGTGTGCCTGGCAAGCCGCGCACCCGAATGTCCAGGTGCTGACTCATCACGATGTATTGGAACTGCAGCGTGACCAAGGTCAATGGCAGGCGTGGGATGGCGACCTCTTGTTGGCCAGCGCACCGGTAGTGGTGCTGGCCGGCGCTGCGGAGATCAAGCGTTTCGCCTTGAGCAGCGACCTGCCGCTCAAACGCATTCGTGGACAGATCACCCGCCTGCCGCAAACCGCTGAAAGCCGAAGCCTGAGCACCGTGGTGTGTGCCGAAGGCTACGTTGCTCCGGCACGCCAGGGTGAACACACCCTGGGCGCCAGTTTTGATTTCAACAACGATGACCTGACACCGACGGCGGCCGAACATGCCGGTAACTTGCAGATGCTTGGGGAAATCTCCCCGGACCTGGTTGCGCGACTCGGCGCGGACACCCTGCAACCCGAGGCGCTTGAAGGCCGCGCAGCGTTTCGCTGTACCAGCCCCGATTACCTGCCGATCGTTGGTCCGCTGACCGACGCCCAAGCCTTCATCGATGCTTACAGCGCGTTGAGCAAGGATGCCCGGCAGACGCCGGACATCCCATGCCCATGGCTGGACGGTGTGTACGTCAATAGCGGCCACGGTTCGCGAGGCTTGATCACCGCGCCGTTGTCAGGCGAATTGCTGGCCGCCTGGCTCGACAACGAACCCCTGCCCTTGCCCAGGACGGTGGCCGAGGCGTGCCATCCAAACCGCTTCGCCTTGCGGCGTCTGGTACGAGGAAAAGCCTGAAGCATTCAATCCAGGGCGAAGCAGGTTCGCGCTTCGTCGGCCTCCATGGCGGCCTGGGTCAGGCGCTTCAACAAAGCGGTCTCAGCCTTCGCCATTTCATCTGCGATGCCATCGACCTGCGCTCGATACCCCTCGCCAAGTGTGCTCTGGGTGGCGATGGCCGTCTCCATCCGCCTATGAAATGGCGCGACCAGATCACTGAACGCCCTGCCGTGATGCGCTCGTAAAAAGTCACTCCAAAACGTGCGTTCGCTGATAAATGTCAATTGTTCAGGCGAGAGGTCTGCGGTGAGGACTTTGTTGTAGGCGGTATTGAGGTCCGATGCCTTTACCCCGCCAAGCGCTGCGTAACGCATGTGCAGTGGCTGGCCGACGAGTTCCAGGCGGTCGGCCAGGCCTGTGCGGTACGCCAGTTCCACCTCCACCGGGTCGAGGATGGAATTGGCGAGGGAATGTGCACGCGCAATTTCGGTCAGCTTATCCAGGCGAAACAGCCGCCGTCCAAGACTCAGCAACTGAGCGGCCTGATCATGGGCATTTGCCGATTGGCGAACCACCGTGTGGATATCGACGGCCACCTCAAGGTTACTGAAGATAGTGGCCGCAGAATCAGCACAATTGGCTTTTACTGCCATCGCCAACAATTGTTCGCACAACGCTTCATCGCTGCGGGTCGCCTCGATGACACTCCAGACCCTACGTGTCATGTCTTCGTGCACGAACCGGCTATCTGCCGAATCCCCTACTTCTGCCAACAGCTCAAAGAACTCTGTCGATTTTGGCTCGTTCTTCAGTGCCAGCCATACCCGGTTGCGCTCGGCATAGGATTGCTCGACGCGCTTGGGCATCCACAAATCGCGAGCTCTCACTTCATTGAGCGCCACAGCAGACTCTTCCAGCAGCCCCATTCCTATGCCTTCAGCGTCGCGGTAGGTTTTCAGCTTTTCAAGACTCGCAGCGGAAATTGCATTGCCTCTGAGGTTGATCGCCTGGGTGAACCGTCGCGGCATCTGGAACAGCCAGTCTGGTAACTCCCGGATCCGATTGGTGCGCAGATCCACCAGGTCCAGATAGGGCAAACGAGAGAGCCCGACTGGCAGTTCTGTGGTGCGGGTATCGCTGAGGATCAGCGACTGCAAATTGAACATTTTGCTAACTTCAACAGTGGCGCCCAGAGGATTGCCACCGAGCCCAAGCGTGCGCAACTCGCGCATATCGGCCAGCTTGCGCAGCGTGTATTCGGTCAGCTTTATCTGGTTACCGTCCAGCCGCAAGTGCTCCAGGTTGGGCATATGCGACAACACTTCCGGCAATCGTGTGAGCTGATTGCGCTCCAGTTCCAGACTGACAAGACCTTTGAACGGCCTGAGAAAATAAGCCAACTCATCTCCGGCTTTCATGTCCCTGATGGAAAGCTTGCGCACGTGGGCGACATCCTCGTCCGTCAGCGTCGGCAGTGGGCCCACCGGATTGCGCTCCAGTGAGAGCGTGGTTACCGGCTGATTTCCAGGCCAAAGGGGATGCGACACCCGGCGCCAGCAGTTTTCGATGGCGTGGGCAACCTGACGCCTGCTCACACGGATATCGTTGAGTTGTCCCGATAGCGTCCGCATCTGTGCATCATCGTTACGCCAGGCATGCAGCACGCTGCGAAGTCTCTTCAATTGCTGCGTCAGAACCATGAGTTTATTTACCCGCTGCATCTGGGTAGTGCCGGCATGGTCGAGAAATGACGACACCTGCGCGTCAGTGAACAGCGGATAAAGTTTTCGGACTTTACGAATCAGGCTTCTTGAATAGGCGGTCGTAACGGGATTGTCCGCCTGGACACAGGCAGAAAGGTGTTTGCGCACCACCGTACGCTCACCCCGCAGCACTCGACCGGACCGCTGCGGATCACCTGCAGCGGCTCTCACCAGCCGTGATCGTAGCGTCGCGACATCCGATGGAGTGTTGCCTGTGAACCCCATGGGCGTGTGCCGGGTGGCGGGCAATGCGTCCACTATCGCTTCAAGCAGAGTGTCACTCATCAGGGTCGATGAGATATTGCCATCGCTGCTGGTGACTTTATAGCCAGTAGATGTCTTGACGATCACCCCCCTCGACAGTGCGTCAGCTTCCCCCACCGAGTCCAGCAGTGGTCCTGTCACGGCGCCTTGTCGTACTTCGAGTCGATAGTCGTCATCCCAGCCCTGCACTCGATCCATTAGCCCCAGCGCCAGTTTGTCGGTATCGGCAGTGGCCAGTTGCGGGCGATACAAGCCCATGAGGGCGCGGTCCTGCCTGAGACCGGCGCGGGCCTCGCGGATCTGTCGGTCCAGATTCGATCCAGGAATTTTGCGGTCGCGTAGAAAGCTGCGATCGCTGCCTGAGGCGTTGTCCAGCAACTCCTGACACACCCGGGTGGGAAGCTCAGCGGCATGTTCGCGTACTGTCGCCACGTCTCCGGTGGCCGTGCCGTCATAAGTTTCATACAGCCACTCGTGCAGCGTCTGACGATTGATCTTAAGGTTCGCCGCGATCTTCTTTGCCAATAACGGCGCTTTCGATTGAGTCGTCGTGCTGCCAATAATGCCCTCGACCTGAGACGGATAGAGGCCGCTGATGACGGTATCGAGCAGTTTCCCCTCATTGAGTTGTGCTTGGGTCACGTGGATGCTATTGACGTCATCATCCTGCGGCGCGTTTTCAGGAAAGCGCGACACCACCCGATCGTTTTCGCCGCGAACTTCAATAAAGCGCTCCTCCGGCCAACCCGCCAACCGTGGCAGCGTGTGCAGTTGCTCCTGGATAAGCATCTTGTTTGCAGTCTCACCCTGCTCCATTGCCGCGATCAGCCGGGTTATGCGCTGATCGATTTTGAACCGTTCGACACAATCGTTCAGGCGCTGCGGCAACTTGAGATGGGTCTCATGCAAATAGTGCAGTTGGTGAGGCGAAACTCCGCTAATTTCAGCGATTGCCGTCAGGTCACCTCCGAGCGAGGGCAAATGTTCACCGGTGCGTCCCAAAGCATAAGCACCATCGCGCCACTCGTGCGCGTGCTCATAAACATGCCGCCAGCCACCTTCAACACCTCGCTCGACGGCAGGCTGGAATGCGTCTGTTCGAACGGGATGTTTGATGGTCCATGGCGCTTGCTCAGTGGTGCGATCCACCCGATAGCGCGCCCCATCCATGACGAGCGAAGTCTGTCCGGCATGGCGGTAAATACCTTGGCCGTCCGGTTGCACGTGCGCTGGCAGGGTAGAGGTCTGCTTGTAGGTTGCGAGGTCGGGTTTCCACAACCTGGCTTTTCCGTCAGTTCGAGTCACGGCCTCGAAGCCATCGAAGACCGCCGCCTGCTCTTTTGCGCCCTTGCCGATAGCTGATGCAATGATTTTTCCACCGGCAGCAAACGCGGCCAACTGCGCGACGCTTTCCACAACGCTGAGCAAATGGGACAACGCCTCGTTTCGCTCGCCGTGGGTCCAGTCGACTACGCCTTCATACACCTCGTCGAGGATGTCGACGGCAGCTGCCAACAACATCAGATGGCCAATCAAGGGGACAAAAAAAGCGGCTGCATTGAGAAACAGAAGGCCTCCATCCTCTAACGCCTGAGTAAGTTTTTCCCGTTGCTGCTCGTCGACATCTTCAGTGGGCATGGCAAGCGTGCGGGCGTCTTTTTGCGTCGCACTGACAAAATCACTGTAGAAAAAATCGCCGAGGCAAGTGTCGGCGGGCGCGGCAGCGAGAGTGCCCAGGGTCTTGTTTTTGTCCAACTGAGTAAAAAACTCGGTTTTATCGGCGCCATGCAGGTACTGCTCGGCGAAAGACTTCCTGTAGCTTTTGCTGCGCAAATGCAGGGTCAGGTAAGCCTTGAACTCATCCAGCGAGGCGTATTCATACAGCGGTCGTCGCGGCTCGTTTGGCATGTAGACCACACACCGGGCCTTCGGCTGGGCATCGATGGACACCTTGGTAAATATCAGTGCGCCACAAATGCAGGTGTCATGAATCATCAAACCCTGCCAGTACACCGGGCCGCCATCAAACACGGCGTTTCTGGTGCGAGCAGCGGGAACATCCTGATCCAGGACACTCAACAACATCGTATAAACGGCAGCAGTAATGTCCTTTTTCAGGTAGGCCATGTGCAAGGCGACTTGCATGTCCAACACCTTCAATCGCCGTATATCTGCAGTGGAGGGACGATCATCGACAGGCACACCTTGCCTGGGGCTTGCCGGCACAGCCAAGGCCACGTCGATGTGCCGCTGATAGCGAGCGCCCAAGTCGAGTTCTCGACAGAGCGTTGCAAATTTTTCGGCGGTTGCCTCAGTCCCCGATGGAGCCTTTGCGTCAATCAGCAGCACTGCGTCTTTCAGCGGCCCCCCAAGCGTCGCTTGCGCTTGAGTGAAATTTTCCATAGCGGCCTGGAGCAGGCTACGTGAGGTGGTGACTGTCGAATCCGCAGCGCCGAAGACAGGGAGCGTTCCCGTAGACGTATAGAGCGTTTTGGTGATGGAAAGCGTGTCGCGCTCAACGTCGAAATCGATCGTCCATTTGCCTTTGAGAAACTCGGTCAGTTGCTCCTTGCAGAAGGCGTCCAGGGGTTTGAGCTTTTCCAAAGCAGTTTTAGCCTTGGCCTGAGTAATAAAAGACTGCCGGAACGTGGCGTTCAGAGCTTGCACCGTTTTCAGGTCAGCGGTCGCCAACCATTGGGGAAGAGATGCTTGCAGCGCTTGCGCCTTGTCCAGATCCCCGGTGTGTTCCACCAACGCTTCCAGATGTTGTGCGGGGGTCATGGGTACTGCCGCCGGGGCGGCATTGAGAGTCTCAGTGGGCATGAGCAATATCCTTATTGCGTAGTTAGAGCCCCAGTTTATGAAGCTGGACCGACACGCATCACATCAATAATTACCGCCCCGAGATCGCGCGCTTGTGCCATGGCCTCTTCGGTCAGGAACGCCTGCTTATTACTTATCGATCTAAAACTCACAGGATCCGTGCGGGTCAGTTTCTGAGTGTCCGCTGTTTTTGGCGGGTATCGATTGACCCTCCCCAACGGAAAAACCGGTAAGGACTTTATGTGCGGATTAGCTGGCGAGTTACGCTTTGACAATCAACCTGCGGACCTTGCAGCCGTTGAACGAATCACCCATCACCTGGCACCTCGCGGACCTGACGCTTGGGGCTTTCACAGCCAAGGGCCGATTGCCCTGGGCCATCGTCGCCTGAAAATCATGGACCTGTCGGACGGCTCGGCGCAGCCGATGATCGACAACCAGCTGGGCCTGTCCCTGGCCTTCAACGGCGCGATCTATAACTTTCCGGAGTTGCGATCCGAGCTGGAAAGTCTGGGTTACGCCTTTTATTCCGGCGGCGACACCGAAGTGCTGCTCAAGGGCTACCACGCCTGGGGCGAAGCACTGCTGCCAAAGCTCAATGGCATGTTCGCGTTCGCCATCTGGGAACGCGACGCCAAGCGCCTGTTCATCGCCCGTGACCGTCTCGGCGTGAAGCCGTTGTACCTGTCGCGCACCGGCCAGCGTTTGCGCTTTGCCTCAGCGTTGCCGGCACTGCTCAAGGGCGGCGACATCAACCCGATCCTCGATCCGGTGGCGCTCAACCATTACCTGAATTTCCACGCGGTGGTTCCCGCTCCACGCACCCTGCTGGCCGGCATCGAAAAACTGCCGCCGGCGACCTGGATGCGCGTCGAAGCGGATGGCACTACCGAACAGAAAACCTGGTGGACCCTACCCTACGGCCCTCGCGCCGATGAAATGAACCTGACCCTGGAAGACTGGCGTGACCGCGTGCTGGACAGCACCCGTGATGCAGTGGCCATCCGTCAACGTGCGGCAGTCGACGTCGGCGTATTGCTTTCCGGCGGAGTGGATTCGAGCATGTTGGTGGGTCTGCTGCGTGAAGTCGGGGTGGAAAACCTGTCGACCTTCTCCATCGGTTTCCAGGATGCCGGCGGCGAACGCGGCGACGAGTTCCAGTACTCGGACCTGATCGCCAAGCATTACGGTACCCAGCACCATCAACTGCGCATCGACGAAAAAGAGATCATCGAGCAACTCCCGGCGGCATTCCGCGCCATGAGCGAGCCGATGGTCAGCCATGACTGCATTGCCTTCTATCTGCTGTCCCGGGAAGTGGCTAAGCATTGCAAGGTGGTGCAGAGCGGCCAGGGCGCGGACGAGCTGTTCGCTGGTTACCACTGGTATCCGCAGGTTGACGGGGCTGCCGATCCATACGCAGCGTACCGCGAGGCGTTTTTCGACCGCAGTTATGAAGATTACGCGGCCACCGTGCAGCCGAAATGGCTGACGACAAATGACGCCGCAGGTGACTTCGTCAAGGAGCATTTCGCTCAGCCGGGCGCCGACGCGGCGGTGGACAAGGCCTTGCGTCTGGACAGCACGGTGATGCTGGTGGACGACCCGGTCAAGCGAGTGGACAACATGACCATGGCCTGGGGCCTCGAAGCGCGCACGCCGTTCCTCGACTATCGCCTGGTGGAATTGTCGGCGCGAGTGCCGGGCAAGTTCAAACTGCCGGACGGCGGCAAGCAGGTGCTCAAGGAAGCCGCGCGACTGGTCATTCCAAGTGAAGTGATCGACCGCAAGAAAGGTTATTTCCCGGTTCCCGGCCTCAAGCATCTGCAGGGCGACACGCTGAACTGGGTACGCGAGTTGCTGCTGGACCCGAGCCAGGACCGCGGCCTGTTCAACCCGAGCATGCTCGACCGCCTGCTGACCGATCCGCAAGGCCAGCTAACGCCATTGCGCGGCTCCAAGCTGTGGCAACTGGCAGCCCTGAACCTGTGGCTCAGTGAACAAGGACTCTGATCGATGAAACCCCACGCCACGGCTTACAGCCAACGCTTGTTGCGCGGTCAGGCGCCTACCTACGAACGCTTGCAGGCGCGCCTGGCCGAAGACGGCAGTGAACCGAGCCTGGCACCGATCGCGGTGCATTGCGGTTGGGGTCGATTGCTGATCGGCCACACGTTCGCCGACCCAGCCAGTCTCGCCCAGGAACTGCTCAACGAAAAACCCGGCGAACGGGACATCGCGCTGTACGTGGCCGCGCCCCAACAGATCCTGGGGCTGGAACCGGCGCAGTTGTTCCTCGACCCCTCCGATACCTTGCGCCTGTGGTTCAGCGATTACCGCCCGTCCACCCGGGTGTTTCGCGGCTTTCGTATCCGCCGGGCGCAAAGCGAGGCGGACTGGCAGGCGATCAATACGCTGTACCAGGCCCGCGGCATGTTGCCTATCGATGCCAGTTTGCTCACCCCGCGTCATCTGGGCGGCCCGGTGTATTGGCTGGCCGAGGATGAAGACAGTGGCGCGGTGATCGGCAGTGTAATGGGCCTCAATCATCACAAGGCTTACAACGATCCGGAAAACGGCAGCAGCCTGTGGTGCCTGGCGGTTGATCCGCAGTGCTCCAGGCCCGGAGTCGGTGAAGTGCTGGTCAGGCACCTGATCGAACATTTCATGAGCCGCGGGCTCAGCTATCTTGACCTGTCGGTATTGCATGACAACCGCCAGGCAAAAAGCCTCTACGCCAAGCTGGGCTTTCGCAACCTCTCGACCTTCGCCATCAAGCGCAAGAACGGGATCAATCAGCCGCTGTTCCTCGGGCCGGGGCCTGAAGCCCATTTTAATCCTTACGCGCGGATCATCGTCGAAGAAGCGCATCGCCGGGGCATCGATGTGCAGGTGGATGACGCCCCTGCCGGGATGTTCACCCTCAGCCATGGCGGGCGCCGGGTGCGTTGCCGTGAATCTCTCAGCGACCTGACCAGCGCCATCAGCATGAGCCTGTGCCAGGACAAGAGCCTGACCCACAAGGTGCTGAAGGCCGCTGGACTGAACCTGCCCGCGCAGCAGCTGGCGGGCAATGGCGATGACAACCTGGCGTTTCTCGACGAGCACCAGCGCGTGGTGGTCAAGCCCCTGGATGGCGAACAGGGCCAGGGCGTGGCGGTGGATCTGCAGACCATTGAAGAGGTTCAGCAGGCCATTGAGTCAGCCCGTCAGTTTGACACCCGGGTGCTGCTGGAGAGTTTCCATGAAGGCCTCGACCTGCGAATTCTGGTGATTGGTTTTGAAGTGGTCGCTGCTGCTATTCGCCGGCCGGCTGAAGTGGTTGGTGATGGTCAGCACAGCATTGGCGCATTGATCGAGGCACAAAGTCGGCGGCGCCAAGCGGCTACCAGTGGCGAGAGCAAAATTCCGCTGGACCACGAAACCGAGCGCACTCTGGCGGCTGCGGGTTACGACTACGAAAGCATTTTGCCGGCGGGTGAGCATCTTTTTGTACGGCGTACGGCGAACCTGCACACCGGCGGCGTTCTTGAGGATGTCACCGCGATTCTGCATCCGACCCTGGTCGATGCGGCGGTGCGGGCGGCGCGGGCGCTGGATATTCCCATGGTCGGGCTCGACCTTTTGGTGCCTGCGGCGGATCAGCCGGATTACGTGTTTATCGAAGCCAATGAACGCGCCGGCTTGGCCAATCATGAACCGCAGCCGACGGCGGAGCGGTTTGTGGACTTGTTGTTTCCGCACAGTCAGCCGGCGGTTTCTTAGTGATGTAGTGCCTGGACAGGCGCCATCGCGGGCAAGCCTTGCTCCCACAGGTGGGCCTCACACAATCCCTGTGGGAGCAAGGCTTGCCCGCGATGGCGGTATCACAGGCTACAAATTTTTCAGCCTCATCGAAACCATCGATGCGCTCAACTCATCAGGAGTTTCCATGACTAGTAAAATCCCCGAACCCGATCTGAACTACCTGCAGAAAGTCCTCCTGGAAATGCTCGCCATTCCAAGCCCGACCGGGTTTACCGACACCATCGTGCGCTACGTCGCCGAGCGTCTCGAAGAACTGGGCATCCCGTTTGAAATGACCCGGCGCGGCACCATCCGCGCCACCCTCAAGGGCAAGAAGAACAGCCCGGACCGCGCGGTCTCGGCGCACCTGGACACCATTGGCGCAGCCGTCCGCGCGGTCAAGGACAACGGTCGCCTGACCCTCGCGCCTGTCGGCTGCTGGTCGAGCCGTTTTGCCGAGGGCAGCCGGGTCAGCCTGTTCACCGATAACGGCGTGATCCGCGGCAGCGTCTTGCCGTTAATGGCCTCCGGGCACGCGTTTAATACTGCTGTGGACGAGATGCCGATCAGCTGGGATCACGTCGAGCTGCGCCTCGATGCCTATTGTGCGACCCGCGCCGATTGCGACTCCCTGGGAATCAGCGTTGGCGATTTCGTGGCGTTCGATCCATTGCCCGAGTTCACCGAAAGCGGCCACATCAGCGCCCGTCACCTTGATGACAAGGCCGGCGTTGCCGCGTTACTGGCCGCGATGAAGGCAATTATCGACAGTGGTGAAGAGCTGATGATCGACTGTCACCCGCTGTTCACCATCACCGAGGAAACCGGCAGTGGCGCGGCGGCGGCGCTGCCGTGGGACGTCAGCGAATTCGTCGGCATCGACATCGCCCCGGTCGCCCCGGGCCAGCATTCCAGCGAACATGCGGTGAGCGTGGCGATGCAGGATTCCGGCGGCCCTTACGACTATCACCTGTCCCGGCACTTGCTGCGCCTGGCCAGCGACAACGAACTGCCAGTGCGCCGCGACCTGTTCCGTTACTACTTCAGTGATGCGCATTCGGCGGTGACCGCAGGGCACGACATTCGTACCGCCCTGCTCGCCTTCGGCTGCGACGCCACCCATGGCTACGAACGCACCCATATCGACAGCCTGGCCGCCCTGAGTCGCCTGCTTGGCGCCTACATTCTCAGTCCGCCGGTGTTCGCCAGCGATGCGCAACCGGCCAAGGGCTCGCTAGACCGGTTCAGCCACCAGATTGAACATGACACGCAGATGGAAAGTGATACGCGAGTGCCGTCGGTGGACAGCCTGGTGGGGCAGCGTAGCGACAACTAAAGACAACGCATAACCCCGTAGGAGCTGCCGCAGGCTGCGATCTTTTGATCTTGCTTCAAAAAGATCAAGATCAAGATCAAAAGATCGCAGCCTCCGGAAGCTCCTACGGGTGCGGTTTTTGCAGTAGCATCGCGCCATTGTTTAACCGAGGTGCCTATGCTGATTCCCCACGACCAACTTGAAGTCGACACCCTGACCCGCCTGATCGAGGACTTCGTGACTCGCGACGGCACGGACAATGGCGATGACACCCCGCTGGAAACCCGCGTGCTACGGGTTCGCCAGGCCCTGACCAAAGGCCAGGCACTGATCGTCTTCGACCCCGAAAGCGAGCAGTGCCAGCTGATGCTCAAGCACGATGTGCCCAAGCACCTGTTCGACTGATCAGTCTTTCACCTGCTTTTCTTCGGTTTCTTATTGCGCTGGATGCGCTCGTAGATTTCGCTGCGATGGACAGTGACATCCCTCGGTGCTTCAACTCCGATGCGCACACTGTCGCCACTGACGGCCAGGATTCGTACGGAAATGGTGTCGCCAATCGAGATTAACTCGGGCACTACGCGGCTGAGAACTAGCATGGGATAGGTCCTTCTGGGTTACAGGACCTCGAAGATGCCCGGCAGATCGCGGCCCTTCAATGCGCTGTAGGCAAATCAGTTTCATCCTACAAGATTGAAAGAAGCACTCTGTAGGATTGATCTGACAAAACCGCAGAACGTAAGACCTTTCCTTCAGGAAGCCGAGAAGCGCGGCCCCAAAAGTATGACCGTCGCGCCGATGACGCACAGCGCTACACCAATCCAGTCCGAGCTCAGCGGACGGACTCGCTCGACCACCGCCAGCCAGCCGATCGATGCAATGATGTAGATACCGCCGTAGGCCGCGTATGCGCGACCGGCGTAAGTGGCTTCGACCCGCGTCAGCAGCAATGCAAACAGGGTCAGGCTGAGCAACGCCGGCACCACCCACCAGACGCTCTTGCCCTGGCGCAACCACATCCAGAAAGCAAAGCACCCGGCGATTTCGAACAAGGCGGCGAGAAAGAACCACAGGTAATTGAGCATGCAAGGGTCTCGCGAGAATGGCCGATGGCGGCCACCCTAGCGACGGCATTGCGCGCAAGCAAGGTCAGCCTGCGGTTTGTTTGGCTTTGGCGCGCATTTTATCGGCCATGATTGTCATCTCGTTGTACAGCAGCTGCGGATTCTTCTGCTTGATCGCCCAGGCCATGCGGCCCTGTTCGTGCGGCAGAATCATGAACTCACCGGCGGCGACGTGCTGATAGATGTAATCGGCAATGTCGGCCGCAGTGATCGGCGAACTTTCGAGCAATTTGCCGACCTGGGCCTTCATGGCGGGTGTCGGGCCACGGAAGGAATCCAGCAGGTTGGTCTGGAAGAACGATGGGCACACCACGTGCACGCCAACTTCCTGTTGGGCCAGTTCGATCAGCAGGCTTTCCGACAACGCCACCACACCGGCCTTGGCCACGTTGTAGTTGCTCATGGCCGGGCCCTGCATCAGCGCCGCCATGGAGGCGATGTTGATGATCTTGCCTTTACTCTTTTCCAGCAGCGGCAGGAACGCCTTGCAACCCTTGACCACGCCCATCAGGTTGATTGCAATCTGCCAGTCCCAATCTTCCAGGGACAATTCACTGAAAAACCCGCCCGAGGCCACGCCGGCGTTATTGACGATGACGTCGATGCCACCCAGCTTCTCTTCGCAGGCCTGGGCAAACGCCGTCAGCTGACTGTAGTCGCGCACGTCGCAACGCTGGGTGAACCCGTCGCCACCGGCTTCGCGCACCAGCTTGAGGGTTTCCTGCAGGCCGGCGTCGCTGACGTCCGACAAGGCCAGCTGCCAGCCTTCGCGCGCCCAGCGAAGCGCGATTTCGCGACCCAGGCCCGAGCCTGCGCCGGTGATCATCATGCGATTTTGCATAGCAAACAGCCTTGTTGTTCCGGGGAAGATCTGCCGAGTGTAGCGAAGGACATGGCAGGAGCCACGCTGCATCAGATTGCTGAATAGGCCGCTCAAACCCCCGATGGGTCCGCACCAATTAAGCCATGCAAAAAGAAATAAGCCTTTCTTCGAAAAACATTAAAAAAACTTGGAATTTTCTTTCGATCACAGCAGTCGGATCGTTTAAGCAGCTCGGATTCATTGCATTCCTGCTGACAGTAAAAGCTAGGTCATTCCGCAACACTTTCAACAAGGAAATAGACATGGGCACAATTCTAATCGTTATTCTGATCCTGCTTCTGATAGGCGGTTTGCCGGTCTTCCCACACTCCAGAAGTTGGGGTTACGGCCCGTCGGGTATCATCGGTGTAGTATTGGTGGTGCTGTTGATCCTGCTCTTGCTTGGCAAGATATAAGCGTTAACAAGGCAAAAAAAAGAGGCCCTGAAAAGGGCCTCTTTTTTATTGCCCGAACATTTAGTCCGGCTTGCCGTCGACGACACCGGCGGTGTTATCGATCAGGCTCTTGGTGGCTGTCTGCAGGAACGCTTCAAGTTTCTGCTTGAGCTCGGCAGTACGCGGTGCGTCAGGAATGATCTCGGCCTTCGGCGTAGCGCCCAGTTGATACTGGTACACCTTCGGCGCCATTTCCTTTTCCTTCGGCAGCACCAGGATCTCGTCAGCGGTAATGATCGCGGTGGTCTGCTCGCTGCCCGATGGCTTGATCACACCAAAACCGGTGTCGCCTTCTGGCAGGTTGAGCAAGTCGCGACCCCAGCACTGATGACGCACTTCGCCACCGATGCGGCCCATGATGGTCGGCACGATGTCGATCTGCGTACCTACGGTGTGGTCACGCTCGCCGAATTTTTCCTGGATGCCCGGTGCGATCATCAGCATCGGCACGTTGAAGCGACCCAGGTCCATCTCGGTGATCTGGCGCTCGTTGCCAAAACCGTGGTCACCGACGATGACAAACAGGGTTTCCTTGAAGTACGGCTCCTTGCGGGCCTTTTCAAAGAACTGACCCAGTGCCCAGTCGGAGTAGCGCATCGCCGTCAAATGCTCGTTCAGGCTGCCGCGATCAGTCACGCGCTCGACCGGCAATGGCGACGGCAAGGCGTATGGCGTGTGATTGGACAGGGTTTGCAGCAATGCATAGAACGGCTTGCCGTTTTCCCGCGCCTTGAGCTCGACCAGACCGCGGTCGAACATGTCCTGGTCGGACACACCCCAGGTCGGATCGGAGAACACCGGGTTGACGAAGTCATTACGACCAATGAAGTTGGTCATGCCCTGGCTGCTGAAGAAACCCGACTGGTTGTCCCAGGCGAAGTCGCCGTTGTAGACATACACGTCGTCGTAGTCGCGGGCGCTGAGCAATTGCGGCAGGCCGGACAGCTTGTGGCTGCCTTCCGGGGTCTGCATCAGGTATTCGAAACCTGGCAGGTTCGGGAAGCACGCCATGGTGGCGAACATGCCCTGGTGCGTATGGGTGCCGTTGGAGAAGAAGCGATCGAACAGCAGGCCTTCCTTCGACAGTTTGTCGAGGTATGGCGTGATATTGCCCGGAGCGCCCATGGCGCCCACCGAGTGACCGGCCATGCTTTCCATCAGGATCACGACGACGTTCTTGATCGGCAGGGTCTTGTCGGCCGGCGGAGTGTAATCGCGACGCACAGCTGCAATGTCCGGCTCCACCAGTTTGTCGTCGGCCATTACCAGCATGTCGCGGACGATTTGCTGAGCCTCAGGCTGCGGCAGCGTGGCTTTCCAGATATTGTCGCGATCTTCGGACATGCGGCTCTTGGCAGCAGCGACCAGCGACAGTGTGCCGTTCAGGCCCAACTGGTTGGCGAAGTTGGAGTCGGTGGTGTAGACGTCACCCCAACGCAATGGCGGGCCCTGACGCAGGGTGCCACGCGCCGCGACCACGCAGATCAGCAGGCAGACCACGAATACGGCGGTGCGCGCATACCAGGGTGCAACCTGGCGAGTGCTGATGGTGCCGCCGCTGAAGGGGCCCCGCGGACGAGTGGCGCGATCGGCGCCTTTGAATGCCAGCGCGAGGATCACCGTGCCGCCGACCCAGGCCAGCAGGTAGCGAACCACCGGGAAACCGTACCAGAGCATGCTCATGACGGTTTTCGGGTCTTCCTTCACGTACTGGAAAACCAGGCCGTTGAGGCGCTGGTGGAACTCGCGGTAGAAGTCCATTTCCATCAGGCCGAGGAACAGCGCGATGCTGGAAGCGACGGTCAGCCACAGACGGAAAAACCCGCGAGCCGCCATGGCCCGGACGCTGAACAGTGCCAGGACCAGCGGAATGCTGAGGTAGACCACCAGGCGCAGGTCGAAGCGCAGACCGTTGACGAATGCTTCGACGAAGGTCGAGGCCGGTGTATCAAGGATCATCTCGCTGTTGTAGACCAGCAGCGCGAGGCGCAGCAGGCTGAACATGACCATCATGACCAGAGCGCACAACAAGGTGTAGGCCAGGTGCGATTTGACGGTTGGTTGCAGCAGGCGACTTGAAGCTCGCTGCTGTTTCAGGGCGTCCGGGTTTGCCATGTCGTTTTAGGACCCATTGGAAGTTTAAGTTGCAAAAATACAGCGGCGCCTTGCCCTCTGTTGGTCAATTCCTGACCCCGGGGCGTGCGCGGTGCGCAAATGTTGCACGATCACCCGCAGCATTGCCATTGATTACTGTTTGGGATTAGCGCGGGCGGGATTGTCTTGGACGGGTTGTGAAAATTTTGTGCAGTGAATATTCGGATACAAAATTTAGGCCTGGGGCCTCTGTCGGGGTGACCGTTGCCACCTGCTGTCACCTGTTGAAACTGTAGGAGCTGTCGAGTGAAACGAGGCTGCGATCTTTTGATCTTGCCTTGTGTACATATCCGTTACCGCAGGAATGGATATGTCCACACGGGGTTACGCCATTACCACAAATGGATGTGTACACGGCGCACCCCGGCAAAACAGAGAAATTACTTCTCCGCCCGCTCCTTCAACGCCTTCAGCGTATTAAACGGCGCATCCACCACGAACTTGTTGGCAACCAACGAAGGCACGCTGCCGCCTGGCTCAGTGTGCACCTGGTAGGTCACTTCAACCTGGTCACCCTTTGGCACGAACTTCCAGAAACCCTCGACCTTGGCCACCCGGACAAAGCCCTTTTCCTCAGGAATGTACTTCGGCACGCCTTCGAGCTTGCGGGTCAGGCTGCCATCGGCGCCTTCGACGGTAGTGATGTGCAGCACCGAATCCCGTGGAGTCACCGGCCATGGCGTATTGAACTGAGTGTAAGTCCAGTTCTGGTCGCCTTCATGCTTGAGCAACTTCTGCAACTTGCACTCGTGAATCCAGGAACAGGCGCCCGCCACGTCTTCCTGCAGCGCGCGCAGTTTGACCATCGTGGTCTTCATCAGGGTTACGCCCTGATAAGCCTTGTAATCGGAACCGGCCACTTCACTCAAGGAGACCTTGATGCCGTCCTCGTTCTTGGCGACTTTCCATTCCTCGGCCTGGACCGCAGTTGCCGCCACCAAAACAGTGAAACCACACAGCACAGCCAAACGTTGCAGCGAACCCATAATGTTATTCCTTATTGTTGAAGTTCCGTACGTTGAACACATCACGCCGCCGTCATTTGCTCCCACCAGCCAATTAACCGGATGGCTTCTTCGCTGCTGCTACCGCACACATCGGTATCGGCGGCAAATGCCGAACACACCGCCGGGCGCTCCGGCATGCCGAAAATCTTGCACAGGTTTTCGACCGACAATTGCAGGCAACGTTCTCCCGCAGGTTTGCCCTGGGGCATTCCGGGAATCGGTGAACTGATGGAAGGGGCGATGCAACAGGCGCCACAACCCTCACGGCATTTCATGACAACAAGCTCCTCGCGGCGGGGCGATGTGTAAATGGACAAGGCACAGAGTAACCGCTAAAACAGTTGTTTTAAATTACACCGGCTCAGGTTTTTCGCGCAAATGGGTGTGACCGACCAGTCTCCGACAAAGCGTCCTGGCTTGGGGTCACAACCGGCAAGAAATCACTGCTTGAATTCGAATTCCAGCGCAGCACCTTCGACATCGCGGCGCTCTTCATTGCGTAGCTGCAGCTGCATTTCGTTGCTGAGCAGGCGTCCGTTGAGCTGGAAAGGACTGCTGCCAGTCTTGTCGCCAAACATTTGCGGGAGTAATGCATCGTGCTTGGGTAACGGGACCGTACCCACCGGGTCGAGCTCTTCAACCATGTCCTTGGGCAGGCTCAAGTCGAGTTTGGCCGAAGGTAACGGAATTTTCGCTATCTCGCTGGCGGATTTGGACTTGGAGGCGATGGGCTTGCGTTTTTTCACTGGCGCCGTCTTCTTCTGGGCGGGTGCCGTCTTTTTCGCCGCAGCAGGCTTGGTGGCAGCTGTACTCGCCGAGGGGGTTTCCTGAGCCGGAGCCGCCATGATCCCTTCCGCCGGTAACGCCATCAGCAGGCAGAGCGATAACCACACAGCGGGGAAAATCGGTTTCATGGACCTTACAACACTAACGGCAGAGGGCCATATGCTCGCCTGTTCACCGGCACAAGACAAGCTCGGACAGGAATATCCTGCCCGCTCTGTCAGAAACCAGCAGCCGTTTCCTGGCAAAGCTGGGTGGCAAGCATGCCCAGGGTCATCAACGCACGCTCCGCTTCACGGTTCCACGGGATGCCACAGTTCAGCCGGATACAGTGGTTGAATTGCTCGGTGTTACTGAAAATCAGCCCCGGCGCAATGCTGATGCCCTGTTGCAACGCGCGGACGTGCAACTCCTGGGTGTTCACTCGTCCCGGCAGGCTGACCCAGAGAATAAAACCACCGGTCGGCCGGGTCATCTGTGTGCCTTCCGGAAAGTGCTGCTGCACCGCCAGCTGGAAGGCGCTGAGGTTCTTGCGGTACTCCTGGCGGATGTAGCGTAAATGCCGATCGTAACCGCCATTTTCCAGATAGGCCGCAATGCCCATCTGCGTGACGCTGCACGCCGAATGCGTGCTGAAGGTCTGCAGGCGCTGGATTTCCTGCTGGTATTTGCCGGCAATCATCCAGCCGATGCGCACACCCGGCGACAGGGTTTTGGAGAAGCTTGAGCAATAGATCACCCGATCCAGCCGGTCATAGGCCTTGAGCGCTTTAGTGCGGCCCTGCTCAAACATCAGTTCGCCATAGATATCGTCTTCGACGATCTGGATATCGAAGTCCGACGCCAGGCGCAGCAATTGCTTCTGCCGCTCCTCGGGCATCGTGCCACCCAGTGGATTGCTCAGGCGCGTGGTCAATACCAAGGCCTTGATCGACCACTGGTTGGCCGCCAGTTGCAGCGCCTCCAGGCTCATGCCGGTCGCCGGGTCACTGGGGATCTCGATGACTTTGAGACCCAGCAGATCAGCCAATTGCAGCAAACCATAGTAAGTGGGCGACTCGGCGGCGATCAGGTCGCCGGGCCGGGTCAGCACGCGCAAGGACATCTGCAGGGCATCGACGCAACCGTGGGTGATCACCACTTCCGAAGGATCGACCACCACCCCGGCATCACGCATGCGAATCGCCACCTGGCGCCGCAACGGTTCGAACCCAGGGCTGAACATATAGCTGAACGCCCGTGGACTGTGGAATCGCGTGACCTTGGCCAATTGCTGGTGCAGCGCGCGCACCGGCAGATAATCGACACTCGGCACTGCCGCGCCCAGGGGAAACACCCCTTCACGCCGGGACTCGACCAACACTTGCTGAATGATGCTGCTGCGCGTGACCAGGCCAGGGCGCTCGACCCGGGCGATGTCCGGGGTGGGTGCAGTCAGGGCGGGAGTCTGGTGCACGTAGTAGCCAGATTGCGGCCGGGCACGAATCAGGCCCTGATCCTCGAGATTGGCGTAGGCCTGCAGCACCGTTGCGTGACTGACATTAAGCTGCGAGCTCATCTTGCGCACCGAAGGCACGCGCTCGCCCGGTTGATAGACACCACGGCGGATGTCTTCGGCCAGTTGTTGAGCAATACGTTGGTACAGCAGGAGATTGGTCATGACGCAGCACTCGATTTCACGGGCATTTTATTCTTGTGTGAAACAATACCGGAACAGTTTAGAAGTGTACGGGGACAGTTGCCACAATAGTCGACAGTACAGTGCAGTGTCAGCAAAAACTGTACTGCTTTGTGGATGAGTTGGCAGGTATAAAAAAACCCGGCAGTGCCGGGTTTTTTATTTGTGCGGGGGTTAACGCGCGGCGCCGAGCTGGCCTTTTTCGTCGGAAAACACAATCTCTACCCGACGGTTCTGCGCCCGCCCCCGCTCCGACGCATTCACGTCCACCGGGTACTCATCGCCGTAACCTTCGACCTTGATGCGTTTGTCATCAATGCCCAGGTCCATCAGCACGTCAGCCACCGACTGCGCGCGGTCCCGGGACAATTTAAGATTTTCCTGCTTTCCGCCGGTGCTGTCGGTATAACCCTCGATACGCACGACGCGCTTTGGGTTGAGCTGAAGGAATTGCACTATTTTCAACACCACGCGGTTGGCCGAGTTTTTCAACTCCGCTTCGCCGGTGTCGAACAGCACGTCGCCCAGGGTCATGACCAGGCCGCGGTCGGTCTGGAGGGTGGCCAGCGCAACAATCTGTTCTTCAAGCCACTTGCCCTGCTGTTGCACGCTAAGCAGTTTGGATTCGCGCAAGGCGAGTTGCAGGCGCTGGCGTTCCAGTTCGAGCTTAGCCGCGCGCTCTTCGTTGAGCACCTGATTGGTGTGCTCCCGAGCGATTTCGCTGTAGCGCTGGCTCAGGTAAGCGTAATGCAGCACGTCCGAGCCGCTGCCCCAATAGCTGGACAGGCGGTCGGCGCGGGCCAGGGACTCGCCGGCGCGGATCACGTCCTTGGGGGCGATGCGCAGCACGTTAGAGTCTTCCTTGACCTTCTGGAAGTTGATACTGGCTTCTTGCAACGCCGTCTCACTGCGCTGGCCGGCACAGCCATACAGGCTCGCGCAACCCACCAGGATCAGGCCACCGAACGTTCTGGACGCAAGCTTCATTGGGCATCTCCCAGTTGCTTGCGCAGTCGGGCAATGCGGGTGTTCAGTACGTTCAACTGCTCTTCGCTCTTGAGGGTCAGCACCCGGGCTTCAGCCAGGCGCGCGTCAAGCTCGGCCTGTTCGGAGCGCATGCGCGCATTCTTGAATGACTGGTCGTTCATGCTGCCTTTGGCACGGTTGAACTTGTCTTCGGCCAGTTTCATTTCGGGCACATCGGCGGCGGTCGCGCCCACGGCCTTGGCTTGCTCAACAGCCTGCTCGGTCAGGCGCATTTGTTCATTCGGCGCCGGATCGGCTGCACAACCCGCCAGAGCCAGAACGGCCAGGGCAGCGAAAAGAGGTCGAATACTCACTAAAAATCCCTACTGTTTTGGGGTACTGACGGGTTGTTGCTGCTGCAGTTTCCAGCGCTCG
The DNA here is from genome assembly GCF_054897945.1 of Pseudomonas sp. LB3P31. Lineage (NCBI taxonomy): Bacteria > Pseudomonadati > Pseudomonadota > Gammaproteobacteria > Pseudomonadales > Pseudomonadaceae > Pseudomonas > Pseudomonas sp. LB3P31. Next base: position 4,986,971 of record NZ_CM142710.1, on the reverse strand, counting down.
ATATTGCGCTGCAACGCGGCTTCCGTCAGGCCGGACGCGGGCAATTCTGTCATCTTTTTCGCCAGCTGTCCGCGCAACCACGGATCGTTGCAAGCGGAGTTGTGGGAAACAGCCAGATACAGGCCGGGTTGATCGACCGCCTGCTCGCGTGCAACCAGGTCATTGGCCATGCTCAAAGACTGCGCCGCGGCCATGCCCGAATAACGTCCGGCCAGCACGAACTGCACTTCCCCCAACAGCAGTTTCTGGAAGGCCTGGGTCAGGCTGGGCGTGTGGGCGAGGGTCAGCTGCTGCTCGGCGTAGGCGGCGAACTGCGGGGTCAACCGGGCCTTCTCCGAAATCGCTCCGGGATGCCCATGCAGGTCGTGCGCCTGGTTGTACACCAGCTGCGAGTCCTTGCGAGTCCAGACCAGGTAGTCGTTTTCCAGCAGTGGCGGGTGAATGTAGTCCAGCGACTCCAGCTCAGCTAACGTCAACGGCGCATCGGCCAGCAGGTCCATGCGCCCACTGCGCACTTCGTCCAGCGCCTGGGAGCGCTTGCCGGCGTACAGCATGTCGATCTTGAGCCCCAACTCCCCTGCCACGTGCTGCAACAGGTCGGCGCTGGCACCGATCAGGTGCTTGGGGTCCTGCGGATCCTGCCACAGGTACGGGAGCGCATCCGGGCTGCCGGTGACCACCAGGCGCTCGCACTTGCCGGCGGCAATGGCCAGCGTCGGCAACACCGTCAAACCCAGCAGTAATGACCAACCGAACATTCGTCGCACGAAACCCTCCACCTAAAACATACACCCCCGTAGGAGCTGTCGAGTGAAGCGAGGCTGCGATCTTTTCAGGCTCGCTTGAGTTTCAAACGCAAGATCAAAAGATCGCAGCCTCGTTTCACTCGACAGCTCCTACAGAGGAACAAAAAAAAACCCGACCATAAGGTCGGGCTCTTTATAAGTGAAGCCGCTGGATTAGACCAGCTTCTCCAACTCGGGGATTGCTTCGAACAGGTCTGCCACCAGGCCATAATCGGCCACCTGGAAGATCGGTGCTTCTTCGTCCTTGTTGATCGCAACGATCACTTTGGAGTCTTTCATGCCGGCCAGATGCTGGATCGCGCCGGAGATACCGACGGCAATGTACAGCTGTGGAGCAACGATCTTGCCGGTCTGACCGACCTGCATGTCGTTGGGTACAAAACCTGCATCGACCGCAGCGCGGGAAGCGCCGACGGCAGCGCCCAGCTTGTCGGCCAGGGCGTACAGGTGTTTGAAGTTGTCGCCGTTCTGCATGCCGCGGCCGCCGGAAACGACGATCTTGGCAGCGGTCAGCTCCGGACGATCGGACTTGGCCAGCTCTTCGCCAACAAAGCTGGAGGTGCCAGCATCGTGAGCGGCAGCAACAGCTTCAACCGAGGCCGAACCGCCTTCAGCTGCAACCGGGTCGAAACCGGTGGCACGCACAGTGATCACTTTTACCGACGCGTTCGACTGCACGGTGGCAATCGCGTTACCGGCGTAGATCGGACGCTTGAAGGTGTCAGCGCTTTCTACCGAGATGATCTCGGAGATCTGGTCAACGTCCAGCTGCGCGGCAACGCGCGGCAGGATGTTTTTGCCATTGGAAGTGGCAGCAGCCAGGATGTGGCTGTAGTCCTTGCCAAGCTCTGCTACCAGAGGAGCAACGTTTTCCGGCAACTGGTGAGCGTAGGCGGCGTTGTCGGCCACCAGCACTTTAGTCACGCCAGCGATTTTCGCAGCGGCTTCAGCCACGGCGTCAGCGCCCTGGCCTGCAACCAGAACGTGGATATCACCACCGATTTTGACGGCAGCAGCCACGGTGTTCAGGGTGGCCGGGGCCACTACCTTATTGTCGTGTTCAGCGATTACCAAGATAGTCATGATTAGATTACCTTCGCTTCGTTTTTCAGTTTCTCGACCAGTTCAGCCACCGACTTGACCTTGATACCCGCGCTGCGTGCAGCAGGCGCTTCGACTTTCACGGTCTTGTTGGTGGAGGCGGTGGAAACGCCCAAAGCGTCCGGAGTCAGCACTTCGAGAGGCTTCTTCTTGGCTTTCATGATGTTTGGCAGGGACGCATAACGCGGCTCGTTCAAACGCAGGTCGGTGGTGACGATGGCCGGCAGTTTCAGGGAAACCGTCTGCGCGCCGCCGTCGATTTCGCGAGTCACGGCAACGGTGTCGCCGGACACTTCAACTTTCGAAGCGAAGGTGCCCTGACCGTAACCGCTCAATGCAGCGAGCATCTGGCCAGTCTGGTTGTTGTCGCTGTCGATGGCTTGTTTGCCAAGGATCACCAGCTGCGGCTGTTCCTTGTCGACAACGGCCTTGAGCAGCTTGGCAACGGCGAGGGAAGTCAGATCTTCAGCGGATTCGACGAGGATGGCGCGGTCGGCACCCAGAGCCAGCGCAGTGCGCAGTTGCTCTTGAGCGGTGGACGGGCCTACGGAAACGACGACGATTTCAGTCGCAACGCCTTTCTCTTTCAGGCGTACGGCTTCTTCCACTGCGATTTCGCAGAATGGGTTCATCGACATCTTCACGTTAGCGAGGTCGACGCCGGACTGGTCCGCCTTGACACGAACCTTGACGTTGTAATCAACAACGCGTTTGACAGCTACAAGAACCTTCATGGATTCCTCGTTACTCTCCGGTGAAAAGAAAGTCGCCTGGGCGAACCTGGCGATTGATGCTCATCGGGCGCAAGGGCACCTCCAAAAACGCCGGCATAAGTGTCAAGTGACCATCGCTCACGATGTAGATGACCGTTCGTCAGCGGTGACCGACGAGTCATTCGATATCGTGGCGTGTAAACTGCGCGCCAAACCCACGCTGCGCATCACCTGGTACTGCCATCGCCCTGTCTTTAGAGGTGCTCTTGAAACCTACAGTCAGCCTACGGCGAGCGCAAAACCGATCGTATCTTGACCGGAACACTTATTCCGGTCAATACGGCAAAATGGCCGTTCGTAAGCCGCGTGACTTTGATTTCTCTGGCTTTGAGCCAATTCAAACAAACGTTTGTATTGGACGCTGAGAGTGGTGTAGATATAATGCGCCACCCAGAGAGAAAGGTGGTCAATCGATTGTCCTGTTCTGCGTCCTGCGCAGTCATTCATGGATGCGACACCAAACCTCCAATTAGAAAAAAAACTGTTGAGCCTTGAGTAGGAGATAACCTGTGGAACGCGAATACATGGAATTCGACGTCGTCATCGTCGGTGCCGGCCCCGCTGGTCTTTCCGCCGCCTGCCGGTTGAAGCAGAAGGCCGCTGAAGCCGGTAAGGAAATCAGCGTCTGCGTGGTCGAAAAAGGCTCCGAGGTCGGTGCACACATTCTCTCCGGGGCGATCTTCGAACCCCGCGCCCTGAACGAGTTGTTCCCGGACTGGAAAGAACTCGGCGCGCCGCTGAATACGCCAGTCACCCGCGATGACATCTTTGTGCTCAAGAATGCCGACAGCGGGCAAAAAATTCCTGACTTCTTTGTGCCCAAGACCATGCACAACGAAGGTAACTACATCATCTCCCTGGGCAATCTGTGCCGCTGGCTGGCCCAGCAGGCCGAGAACCTGGGGGTAGAAATCTACCCAGGCTTCGCCGCCCAGGAAGCGCTGTTCGACGAAAACGGCGTGGTTCGCGGGATCATCACCGGGGACCTCGGTGTTGATCGCGAAGGTCATCCGAAAGAAGGTCTTTACACCCCTGGCATGGAACTGCGCGGCAAGTACACGCTGTTCGCCGAAGGCTGCCGTGGCCACATCGGCAAGCAGCTGATCAAGCGCTTCAACCTCGACAGCGAGGCCGATGCCCAGCACTACGGCATCGGTTTGAAAGAGATCTGGGAAATCGATCCGGCCAAACACCAGCCAGGCCTGGTGGTGCACACCGCCGGTTGGCCGCTGGACATCATGGGCACCGAAAATACCGGTGGCTCGTTCCTCTATCACCTGGAAAACAACCAGGTGGTGGTCGGCCTGATCGTCGATCTGTCCTACAGCAACACTTACCTGTCGCCGTTCGACGAGTTCCAGCGCCTCAAGCATCACCCGGTGCTCAAGCAGTACCTGGAAGGCGGCAAGCGCATCAGCTACGGCGCTCGCGCCATCTGCAAGGGTGGCCTGAACTCGCTGCCGAAAATGGTGTTCAAGGGCGGCGCGCTGATCGGTTGCGACCTAGGCACCCTGAACTTCGCCAAGATCAAGGGCAGCCACACCGCGATGAAGTCCGGGATGCTCGCCGCTGAATCCGTGGCCGAAGCGCTGTTTGCCGAAAAAGACGGTACCGAAGAGCTGACCAGCTACGTCGACGCGTTCAAGAACAGCTGGCTGCACGAAGAACTGTTCGCCAGCCGCAACTTCGGCCCGGCGATCCACAAGTTCGGCGCCATCGTCGGTGGTGGTTTCAACTGGCTGGACCAGAACATCTTCGGCGGCAAGCTGCCCTTCACCTTGCACGACACCAAGCCGGATTACGCCTGCCTCAAGCTCGCGGCGGACTGCAAGAAGATCGACTACCCGAAACCGGACGGCAAGATCAGCTTCGACAAGCTCAGCTCGGTGTTCATCTCGGGGACCAACCATGAAGAAGAACAGCCTTGCCACTTGAAGCTGACCGATCCGAGCATCCCGATCGCGAAGAACCTGCCGATGTACGATGAACCTGCCCAGCGTTACTGCCCGGCCGGCGTGTATGAAGTGGTGACCAAGGAAGACGGCGAGAAGCGCTTCCAGATCAACGCCCAGAACTGTGTGCACTGCAAGACCTGCGACATCAAGGACCCTGCGCAGAACATCACCTGGGTGGCGCCGGAAGGTGCTGGCGGCCCGACTTACCCGAACATGTAAGTTGCACGCCTGAACATCAAGGCTCCCGGAATGGGGGCCTTTTTGTTGCCCACGATTTATGAAACACCGTAGTCCCCCTGTGGGAGCGGGCTTGCTCGCGAAAGCGGTGTATCAGCCACTACTTCAGTCGACTGACACTCCGCATTCGCGAGCAAGCCCGCTCCCACAGGGGGATTTGCGGTGGATCAGGCGGCGCGTTCTTCGCCGGGGTTGCGTTCGAAGTAGCGTTTGTACTCGCGGCTGAACTGCGATGTGCTCTGGTACCCCACGCGATGTGCTACCTGCGCCACCCCCAGCCCTTCGGCCATCAGCAAGGCCTGGGCCTTGAGCAACCGCAAGCGCTTGAGGTACTGCACCGGCGACAACAACGTGCTGCGCTTGAAATGCTCGTGAAAGGTCGACGCACTCATGTTCGCGCAACTGGCCAGGGTCTCGACGTTCAGTGGCTCGGTGTAATGCGCATGCAGATGACTGAGCGAAGCGGCAATCCGTGCAAACTGCCCTTGCTGCTCCACCAACGCGCGCAACACATCGGCCTGGGGCCCGCGCAACGCCACAAACAACAGTTCGCGCAAGCGTGCCTGGCCCATGATCTGGCATTCCAGCGGATCGTGCAGACAGCGCAACAGCCGCTCCACGCAGCCGCGCATTGCATCGTCGAGCACCGCCGAGGTCATCGACTCCGGAGTTTGCGCCGCAATATGCCGCCCCGGCGCCAACCCCATGGCCAGCACCAATTCACCCAGCAGTACGCGGTCGATTGCAATGGATACCCCCAGCATCGGTCCGGAGGGTGCGGCAAAGGTTTCACACTCAAAGGGCACCGGCAGTGCCTGGATCAGGTAATGCCCAGCGCCATATTCCAGGGTACGCTGCCCCAGATAGGCCAGTTTGCTGCCCTGGGCGATGATCACCAGGCTTGGCTCGTAGATTTGCGGGCCACGGGCCACATCGCAACTGGCCCGCAGCACCTGGACCCCGGGCAACGCGGTCGGGGCGAAGCCATCGCGGGTGGTCAGCGGCTCGACCAGCGAAACGAGGGTGGCATTGGCATCGAGATGACGGGTCAACAACATGGAGAGCTCTTCACAAAAAAATCGCGGAAACAGGTATGAAACCATCATGGCAGGTCTGCTGGCCAATGCGACCAATCCAGGGCGCATGCCGGAGGATTAGGCATGACACCCGGAGGAATTGCCATGGCCGGCCCAGGCGACGACGCCCAGAATGCGTCACCTCACCTGTCACTGCTTTTGCGAGGTTCCTCATGTACACCGCCATCGGATATGCCGCCCAGTCGGCCACCACTCCCCTCGCCCCGATGAAATTCGAACGCCGCAGCCCCCGCGCCGACGACGTTGCGATCGATATCCTCTACTGTGGCGTATGCCATTCCGACATCCACCAGGCACGCAACGAGTGGGGCATTGCGGTTTATCCGTTGATGCCCGGCCACGAGATCGTCGGCAAAGTCAGCGCCATTGGTGCGAACGTCACCCGGCACAAGGTCGGCGACCTGGTCGGTGTCGGTTGCATGGTTGATTCCTGCCGCAGCTGCGAAGCCTGTCAGGCCAACCTCGAGCAATACTGCCTCGAAGGCCCGACCATGACCTACGCCACCCCAGATCGGGTCGATGGGAGCAACACCATGGGCGGGTACTCCGACAGCATCGTGGTCAGCGAGCACTTCGTGGTGCGCATCCCGGAAAAGCTCGACCTGGCCGCCGCCGCCCCGATCCTTTGCGCCGGCATCACCACCTACTCGCCGCTCAAACACTACGGGGTCAAGGCTGGCGACAAGGTCGGGATTCTCGGCATGGGCGGCCTGGGGCACATGGGCATCAAGTTCGCCAAGGCCATGGGCGCAGAGGTGACGCTGTTCACCCGCTCGGCGAGCAAGGCTGAAGAAGGTCGCCGCCAGGGTGCGGACCACGTAATCGTGTCCACCGACGCCGACCAGATGAAGGCCGCCGCCGGCCATTTCGACTTCCTGCTGGACACCATTCCGGTGCAACACGACCTCAATCCCTACCTCGATACCCTGCGGTTCGACGGCGTGCACATTCTGGTGGGCTTGATTGAACCGGTTGATCCACCCGTTCACGCAGCCAAGTTGGTGCTGGGCCGGCGCGTGCTGGCTGGCTCGTTGATCGGCGGGATTGCCGAAACCCAGGAAGTGCTGGATTTCTGCGCCGAGCACAACATCACCTGCGACATCGAGATGCTCGACATCCGTCAGATCAATGAGGCTTACGCTCGGATGATCGCCGGTGACGTGAAGTACCGTTTTGTCATCGACATGGCGACGCTGAAGGTCTGAACCTTGGCGGTTTAAACCTTCAAGCCAAGCTCCGCCGAAAGCCGGGCCGTGACCCCTTTGATCAGGGGAATCAGCTCGGCCATTTTCTCCAGCGGCATGTAGGGCACGGTGCTGGCGATGCTGATGCCGGCGACGATGCGCTTGCTGGCATCACGGATCGGCGCGGCAACACAGCGGATCGACGGTTCGTTGTCTTCCAGGTCGAAAGCATAACCGCCTGCAATGTACTCGACCATACGCTGGTGAAACTGCTCCCAGGATTGTTCCGGGTGCTGCGGCCAGAACAGATTTTTCCCACCTGCCGGCAGGCTGACTTCGTACAGCCGTTGCCATTCTTCCTGCGTGTCATCGAGCATCAGCGCCTTGCCGATACCGGTACGCGCCAACGGCATGCGATGGCCGACCCGCGAACGCATTTCCGGGCCATTGCGCCCCGGATTCTTGTGCAAGTACAGCACTTCGTCGCCTTCACGAATCGCCAGGTGAATGGTGTCACCGGTCAATGCCGACAACTCATCCAGATACGGTCCGGCCAGGGTCACCAGGGGCAATTCTTCCCGCGCCTGAAATCCCAGCTCGATCAACTTCGGACCCAACAGGTAACCCACTTGCGGCACCACCCGCAGATACCGCTCGTCCACCAGGCAGCTGGCCAGGCGATGCGTTGTGCTGCGCGTGGTACCGATCAGCCGGGCAATTTCCTTGAGATCGCGGGCGCCACTGGCCACGGCCTGGACCACGCCCAGGCCACGCAGCAGCGTCTGGGTACCGGTCGGTGCGGCGTCTTTGGCGATTTTTGGGGCATCTTCCTGCATATCCAGCCTTTACCGTTGAGCGAGTGAACGGGCGGCATTATGGTCGCCCGATGGCTGCCACTACAACTTGATACGCTCGACCTCGCCCACCAGCAGCACGTAGGACAGCGCTCCGATCAGCGCCAGCACCGAGATATAGGTGATCGCCGGTGCGAAAGAATCACCGTATGGGCATTACCACTCAGCAAAACTGCCATCGGCATGGCGCCAGATCGGGTTACGCCAGCGGTGGCCGACGGCGGCGCGTTCGATCACGTACTCCTCGTTGATCTCGATCCCCAGGCCCGGGCCGTTGGGGATTTTCACGAAGCCTTTGTCGTAGTCGAACACCCGCGGATCCTTGACGTAATCCAGCAGGTCGTTGCTCTCGTTGTAGTGGATGCCCAGGCTCTGTTCCTGGATAAACGCGTTGTAGCAAACCGCATCCAGCTGCAGGCAGGCGGCCAGTGCGATCGGGCCCAGCGGGCAATGCAGCGCCAGCGCAACATCGTAGGCTTCGGCCATGTTGGCGATCTTGCGGGTCTCGGTGATGCCGCCGGCGTGGGACGCATCCGGCTGGATGATGTCGACGTAGCCTTCGCTGAGCACCCGCTTGAAATCCCAGCGCGAGAACAGCCGTTCACCGAGGGCAATCGGCGTGCTGGTCAGCGGCGCGAGTTCTTTCAGCGCTTCGTAGTTTTCACTGAGCACCGGCTCTTCGATGAACATCAGTTTGTACGGGTCGAGCTCCTTCATCAGCACCTTGGCCATGGGCTTGTGCACCCGGCCATGGAAGTCCACGCCGATGCCAACGTTCGGCCCCACCGCATCACGCACGGCAGCGACGTTGGCCAGTGCCAGGTCGACTTTTTCGAAGGAGTCGAGAAATTGCAGTTCTTCGGTGCCGTTCATTTTTACCGCAGTGAAACCCCGCTCGACCGCTTCCTTCGCCGCGCGGGCGGTGTCCGCCGGGCGATCACCACCAATCCACGAATACACGCGAATCTTGTCCCGCACCTGGCCACCGAGCAGATCGCTGACCGACACACCCAGGGCCTTGCCCTTGATGTCCCACAGCGCCTGGTCGATACCGGCCAGCGCGCTCATGTGGATGGCGCCGCCGCGGTAGAAGCCGCCGCGATAGAGCACGGTCCAGATGTCTTCGATATTGCGTGGGTCTTTGCCGATCAGGTAGTCGGACAATTCTTCAACCGCAGCAGCAACGGTGTGGGCGCGGCCTTCGACTACAGGCTCGCCCCAACCGGTCACGCCCTCGTCGGTTTCGATCTTGAGGAAGCACCAGCGCGGCGGAACGATGAAGGTCGTGAGTTTGGTGATTTTCATGGGTATGTCTCTCTTATTAGATACAGCGCTCGCCGCGCCAAAAAGTCTTAGCGAAGGGCGTTCCAGGCAGCCACGTAGGCCTTGGCATTCACCGCCACCTCGTCGGCACTCATACCCGGCTTGAACAACCCGGAACCCAGACCGAAGCCTTTGACGCCGGCGTCGATAAACACCTGCATGTTGTCCGGGGTGATCCCGCCGACCGGCGCCAGAATGGTTCCCGCCGGCAGTACGGCGAGCCAGGCCTTCACAACGGCCGGGCCCATCTGCTCCGCCGGGAACATCTTCAGCATGTCTGCGCCTTCGGCCAGCGCGGCGAATGCTTCGGTGGGCGTCGCCACGCCAGGCGACAAAAACAGCCCCGCCGCTTTCGCCGCGCGCAATACCTTGGGGTCGCTGTGGGGCATGACGATCACCTGGCCGCCCGCCGCTTTCACCTGCTCGACCTGCTCTGGCTTGAGCACCGTGCCCGCGCCGATCAGGCAATCGGCGGGCAAGGTGCTGCGCAGAATGCGGATGCTTTCGTACGGTTCGGGGGAATTGAGCGGCACTTCGATGACGCGAAATCCGGCGGCATACAGGACTTCGCCGATGGCGGCCGCTTCCTGTGGGCGCAGGCCACGCAGAATCGCGATCAGACCGTTTTGCGCCAGTGCTTGCTTGAGCATTGTCTGACCTCCAGTGAGGGTTAACGGGATGGGGTTGACGGGATGAGGGCAGCGGCTAGCGCCAACTGCCACAGTCCGCGCTCGGTGGCTTGCTCGGCCAGGGACACCCGGGCAAAACCGCAGGCATCGAGGGCCCGGCGGTAACGCGTACAGAGTTGGTCATTGCCGATCAGGATGATCGACGGCAGGTGCACGCTGTTGCGTCGGCGGCGCTGCACATTAGCCAGCGCGGTCAGCTCATGACCCATCAACAACCCGGACAGGTAGTCGGGCTGGGCGCTGGCGCTCAACTCACCGGTCAGGCCCAGGCTGCGGGCACTGAACAGCGTCGATAACGGGCCGATGTCACCATCAGACGACTGCGCCACTTGCACTCCGCGGTCGAAGGCATCGCCATCGAAAGACCCGCCATGTTGTTGGGTACGGCCAAGAATGCTGTGTTCGCTGAGCACGGCGAAGACTTCGCCGGTCATAAAGGTATCGAAATGCACGATGCAGCCATCGGCCACTTCTACCCACTTCGAATGGCTGCCGGGCAGGCCGATCAGCAGATCGCCGCCACTGTGGTCCGCAAGATTGTGCAGCACGCCAAGCACTTGGGTTTCTTCGCCGCGCATCACATTCGGCAGGCGCGAGCGCTGTATGACGCCCGGCACGATGTGCACGTCGACTCCGCGAATGCTGCGCACGGTTTGCAGGGAAGTCCCGAGATCGGCGACGTTGGCCGGCGTCTCCCGGTAGACGGCTTCGCGCCAGCCCTGGGCGCTGCCGACCATGCCACAGGCAATCACCGGCAAGCCGGGTTGCGCGTCGAGCCAGTCACCGCAGGCTTCATCGAAGGCCAGTTCAAATCCGTCAGCACAGGGCTGGCCGGCGATCACTCGCGGCGTGCGCGGCAACTGCATGATGCCGCTCGACAGCGAGCGCTGTTCAAGCACCCGGCCACCCTCGGCAAGTTTGTAAGCACGTAGGGAGGTGGTCCCCCAATCGAGCGCGATCAATTGCGCCAACATCGCTTCACCTGTGTTGTTTGTTTTGGCAGTGAGTGAGTTGGACTATAAACCTGGGCGAGGTTAAATCTCAATATATAAATACTGATCCCACATAGTGGAACCAGGCAAAAAAAGATCGCAGCCTCCGGCAGCTCCTACAGGAATCGCCGAATCCGTAGGAGCTGCCGCAGGCTGCGATCTTTTAGGCCAATCAATTACCCGCAGCAAACTCCCGCAGCACCGCACCATCCATCCGATATCGCACCCACTCCTCCTGCGGCTGCGCACCAAGAGATTGGTAAAACTCGATCGCCGATTTATTCCAGTCCAGCACGCTCCACTCGAAACGCCCGCAGTCATTGGCGCAGGCAATTTTTGCCAGGTGGCGCAACAAGGTCTTGCCGGCCCCGCCGCCGCGCTGCTCGGGCGTGATGTACAGGTCTTCGAGGTACAGGCAATTGCTGCCCAGCCAAGTGGAGTAGCTAAAGAAGAACACCGCAAAACCGATCGGCAGGCCATCGCGCAGGCAGATCAGGCCATGGGCAGTGGCGCCTTCGCTGAACAGGCTGCGCTCGATGTCGGCGACGCTGGCGATGACTTCGTGGCGGGCCCGCTCGTAGTCGGCCAGCTCAGTGATGAACGCGAGGATCTGCGGAGCATCGCTGGGGGTCGCCGGGCGTATGTCGATCGTCATGGACGTGCCTTCGTCAAATGTTGAAAACGCCATACTAAGTCGCCGTGCGACCTGCGTCACATCTCAAATCAAACCTGACGACTGCTTTGCACTCGAACGCAGGCTTCGCCAGCCGCTACAGGGGTAGGGTAAATACCTGGCGCGCCTGGACCGTTCGTCGACCTTCAGGCACCAATTCAAAATCGGGGCAGACCAATATTCGGTAAGGACATTTAAATAAATGGAGACTACACCATGATTCTGTCCAGATTGACCGCCCTCACATTCGCCGCGCTGCTGTCCTCGACTGCCTTCGCGGCAACCGTTGCCACCGGCACCGGCCCGACCAATCCGGTCGAAGCACCCAAATCCCCTGCGATCCAGAGTGCCCCAGGAATCAATACCAATGGCACGGGTGTCGACAACAACCTGCCGCCTTCCACCGGCACCGATCCACGGACCAAGGGCAACGATATGGACCGTCAGGGCGGGATGACCGGGCCGGACACCCCTGATAACGCAGAAACCGGCACCGGCTCGAAAACTACCACGGGTGGTTCGGGTTCCGAAGGTGGTGCCAGCCAATAGTTCGCACACGCGAGCGATCTATCAACATCCATGAAGAGGTAAGCATGAACGTCGATAAAAACCTTGAGAAAGAAGTCCTGACCCGCTTGCTGCACGCCCATCCGGGTGGCTTGGGCAAGGAGGTCCTGGATAATTACCGGGGGGAGAAGGTCGTGGCCAGCACCCTGGCTACCCTGCAGGATCGCGGGTTGATCCAGCATGGGCACGTGACTTGTAATGAGGCGGGTGAGCACTCGTTGAATTTGCCGATCAAGCTGAGTGCTGCGGGAGTTGAGGCGGCGCGTAAGCTGGACGTTTAGGGTTATGAGCTTGCGTTGGGGCTGATGGCCCCTTCGCGAGCAGGCTCACTCCTACAGGGGATTTATGTGCGACTTAACCCCTGTAGGAGTGAGCCTGCTCGCGATGGCGTGAGTTCAAACGCTGCAGGTTTGGCTGATCAACTCATCCACTTCTACCGCCCCTGGCGATGTCGCCGGCCCCCAACGGGTCACCGCCAAGGCTGCCGCCGCATTGGCCCGCCGCGCCGCCTCAATTGCCGGCAACCCCCGAGCCAACCCGGCCATGAACACCCCGGCATGTGCATCCCCGGCACCATTGCTGTCTACAGCTTCGACCTGGAAACCCGGCACCTGCTGGCAGTCGCCACCCTGGCTGACCCAGCAACCTTGCGGCCCGTCGCGCACCACCAGCATCACCTTTTCCGGCAAAAGATCTGCCAACAGGGTCAACGCCCCGGCAATCTCCGCCGCGCCGGTAAACCTCAGCGCCTCGACGCCGTTGCTGGTCCACAGGTCAATGCGCGGCAGCAATGCTTGCATCAGCGGCGCGTCCGGAGAGTCCACCAAGGGACCCGGATCGAAAACCACCTTGATCTCGCCTGGCAGCGCCAACACCCAATCCACCAGCGCCTGCGCCTTGCCGACATGCAGCAGGCTGTAGCCACTCACGTAGACATAATCCCCCGCCTCCACCGGCACGCCGGCCAGGTCTTCGGCAGTCAATTCACCCTCGGCGCCAATGTAGGAAATGAACGTACGTTCCGCCGAGGCTTCAGTAACCGCCACGCACAGTCCGGTATCGCGGGCAGCGCTGTGGGTAATGCCGATGCGAATACCTTCAGCCTTCATCGCCTCCCGGGCCAGGTCGCCAAAACGCCCGGTGCCATGGCGCCCGAGGTACACCACGGGCAAGCCATTGCGCTGGGCGGCGGCCATCACATTAAAGCCGCCGCCGGCTTCGAAACTGGCGGATTGCGCCAACACATCGCCACCCGACTGCGGCAGTTGGTTTACGGCCATGACCAGGTCGATGATGACCTGGCCGGTATGCAGCAATCTAGGCATGAGCGTTCTCGATCAATCCCGGGCGACGATCCCTGGCGCCGCCGAGCAGCCAATAAATCCCACCTGCCACCAGCAACGTGACGATCCAGCCGAGGCCGTTATGCCCCAGCCAGGAGTCGGACAGGAACCCACGGAACCATAGGGTCTGCTCGGTGGTACCGATAGTGGTGAAGCTGTAGCCCAGAACGATCGCGACCGCCCACGCACCGAAGGCACGCCATTCGATGCCGCCGCGATACCAGTAGGCGCTGCTCGGGCTGACATCCAGCAGATCCTGCGGGCTGTAGTAATGGCGGTGAATCAGGTCCACCACAAATATCCCGACCCACGCCGTGATCGGCACGGCCAGCAGGGAAATGAAGGTGATGAACGGGCCATAGAAACTGTCGGCAATCAGCATGAAGTAGATCGAGCCGGCAAAGATCGCCACGATGTCGACCACCACCGCATAGACCCGCTTGACCTTGAGGCCGAGGGTCAAAGTGGTCAGGCCGGCGGAGTACACCGACAGGTTGTTCGACAGCAGCAGCCCGCCGAACGCGGTGATCAGGTACGGCACGGCCATCCAGGTCGGCAGCATGTCGCGGATCGCGATGATCGGGTCAGTGGCCGACGCCAGGTCATTGTTGCCCACCGAGAGGAGGCCACCGAGGGTGATCAGCAACACCAGCGGAATGCCCGCACCGAAGGCGGCGGAGGCCACCAGGCGTACAGCCTTGACGCTGCGATGCTGGTAGCGCGACATGTCGGCGCCAGCATTGGCCCAGCCGATCCCGGTACCCGCCGCCATGGTGCCGACCCCGATGATCATCGCGCTCAGCGGTGCCGGCGTCGCGTTGAATACCGCACTCCAGTCGATAGTGGCGCAGAGGAAACCGCCGACCACAATGTTCAACGCACCAAACACATAGGTCGCCCACTTCTGGATCACCAGCAAAGTGGCGTGGCCGAGGCCTGAGACCGACAAAGTCAGCAGCACGAAAATGGCGATGAAGACCAGCGTCAGCATCGGCGCGCTCTTGGCTTCCACCGGCGAGCCGAACAGGATCGAGCACAACGACAGCAACACAAACGCCGCAGTGGTGGTGTTGACCGTTTCCCAGCCCAGGCGTGACATCAGCGAGACCAGCGTCGGGCCGATGTTGCCACGCACGCCGAAGATTGCCCGGGACAGGGTCAGGCTCGGCGCGCGTCCCCGGCGACCGGCGATGGAAATGATGCCGACCACAGCGAAGGAACCGGCAGCACCGAGGATCGCGACGATGATCGCCTGCCAGATCGCCAGGCCACGAAACGCCACCAGCGTGGCCCCCAGCGGCAGGCCGAGGATGGAAATATTGGCGGCGAACCAGACCCAGAACAGCTGCAGCGGATGACCATTGCACTCCGCTTCGGGAACCGGTTCGATGCCACGGGTTTCCAGTTGCCCGGCGTTTTGCCCGGTAGTTGATGAACTCATGAAAAATGCTCCTGTTGCCATTTTTTGTGGTTGTAGGCAAGAACGGATAAACGCTTCGGACCTCGTAGGAGCTGCCGAAGGCTGCGATCTTTTGATCTTCATCGGTATTGAATCAACAGCAAAACAAGATCAAAAGATCGCAGCCTTCGGCAGCTCCTACAGGAGTGAGCCTGCTCGCGATGAGGCGACCCAATCAACGCAAAGCCAAAAGCCCCTGCACCAACGGCTCCAACTCCAACCCATTGACCGCCTTGACCGTGTCGATCATCGCCCCGGGCCAGCTCTCTAGCCCCAGGCAAGCACCGAGCATCGCGCCGAGGATCGCCGCGATGGTATCGGTGTCGCCACCCAGGCTCGCGGCCATGCACAACGCCTCGAAAGCATTCATCTCGCCGATGGCCACCTGTTGTGCCAGGGCAAACGACACCACCACCGACTCCTGAGAAGCCACCGAGGTGCCTATCACGTCGTACAGCAGATCGGCGAGCAGCGCTTTGTCACTGTCGATACTGATGCTCCTGGCCCAACTGATACGCGAAGCGATGCGTCCGCCAGCGACCCAATGGCCATGACTCTCGGCTTGCTGGGCGAAGTGTTGACCCAGGTTGAGCGCCTCGCCCAGGTCCATGCCGTTAATCCCGGCGGAGACCACCGCCGCTACCCCCGCCGCGCTGGAAATGCCCAGCGTAGTGTTGTGCGTGACCTGGCAGGCTTGCACCACCGCCTGGATGAAGCGTTCGGGATCGACGACGTCCGCCGCGATGCCGACCGGGGTAATGCGCATCGCTGCGCCATTGGTGGTGCCGTAGCGCCCCGCTTCTGCTGGCGAATGACCCGCAAGGATCATCTCGATCGCGCGCTTGGTCGAGGGCCCGAGCAGATCCTGTGAGCCCTTCGCCTGCATCTGCGCTTCCCACTCGATCAGCCGCTGGGCAAGTACCGAGGGCTCTATCCGGCCCTGGCCCTCGATCAGCAGCTGACCAACCAGGATCGCCTGTTCAGTGTCATCGGTGATCGAACCCTTGGGCATGTTTGCTGCAATCGGCTGATCGGGACCAGCGTCCTGCAGATCGGTGATCTCGCCGAAACGCGCCTGGATGTCAGCGCGGTTTAGGGATTGCGTGGGCATACCCAGTGCGTCGCCCAAGGCCAGGCCGTAGAACGCGCCCAAGGCTCGATTGAGTTGGCTCATTTAGCGGTTCCAAATTGCAGGTGCAGACGAAAATGCACGGGATCCAGCAGACTTTCGACCTGCTCCATGAAGCGATTTTGCCGGTCGTAGGTAGTGCGCAGTGCCTTGAGGAATACGGTGCCGACCGGGCGCCCGAGTAATTCTGCGTCTTCGGCATTCAGCGGTTCGGCGCCGATCCATTGATCGCCACGCTCACCGATATAGCCGTAGGCAGCCAGGGTGATGGTCAGGGAGTTGTCGATGAGACCGACTCGCGGCAGGCTTTCCAGGCCTCCGGTCGCGGGCATCAATGAACGTTCGAGAGAGACCAGCGTGCCATCGTTGGCACGACGGCGACGGTCGAGCGTGATGAATTTTTCAGTGCCAAAACGCGGCAGCAGGTCGGGCCGGCTCACCGCTTCCAGGCGCAGCACTTCGGTGTTCACCAGCGCCCCGCTGTCGGCCAGCGCCTGGGCCCAGCCGCTACACTGGTCGAGTACCACCCCGTCAAACGTGACGATGGAACCGACTCCGCTTTGCGTCGCGATGTAGTTGCGCCGTTTCAATTCGGCCAGGGCTTCGCGCAGCGTGCCCCGGCTGACCTTGAATTCCTGAGCCAACTGATGCTCGCCCGGCAACAGGAAACCGTCCTCCATGAGGCCACTTTCGATGCGCCGGATGAGTTCGTCGACCACCCGTTGTTTCTTGTCAAATCGTACCTGTCTAATCATGTACAAAGTGATAACTGAAACGGGCGGTGGCGGGCAAGAAATATTTCAGAGAGGTGACAGGTGGGTGGTGTCAGGAACACCGCTATCGCGGGCAAGCCTTGCTCCCACAGGCCTTTTTCTTACAGGGACTGTTCAGCACAAAACTCTGAATATGCCACCTGCTTGTGGGAGCAAGGCTTGCCCGCGATAGCTCTAGAATTGACGACTCAGGGCTCAAGACCTATCGGGAAAAACTCGCCACCGCTCCACACGCCAAGCCAGCGCTGCCCGTCGATTTCACGGGTCACGGCCAGTTCCACCAGTTGATAGAACACATTGCGATGGATCAGCGCTTCAAGGTTGGTGCGCACATGCACGTACGGGGCCGGCTCCTGGGTGACTGGGTCAATCACCACTCGAATGGGGTGTTCAACACCAGCTTCGGCCGTCTCATCGACATTGGTGGTAAACCGCAGCAGCTGTGCCTCGCCCTCGCCTTCCACGTCCACGGCAATCGCCACAAACGGCGCGTCGTCGACCTTGATACCGACCTTCTCGACAGGCGTGATCAGGAAGTAATCATCGCCGTCGCGGCGGATAATGGTGGAGAACAGCTTGACCATCGGCTTGCGTCCGATCGGCGTGCCAAGGTAATACCAGGTGCCGTCCCGGGCGATGCGCATGTCGATGTCGCCGCAGAATTCGGGATTCCACAGGTGCACCGGCGGCAGGCCTTTGGTCTTGGGGATTTGCCCCAACAGGTCGTTGGCTTTTTGCGGTCCACTCATGGTGTTCTCCTGAAAATCACTGATCACTGATGCCCAACAGGCTGCGCGCGTACTGCTCAAGCGGCGGGCCCATCAGGTCCTCGGGACGCGAATCGTGGAACGTCAGCAAACCGCCACGACTCTTTATCCGTGCAGTATCGATCAAATACTGGGTGCTGGTCTCGATCAACATGATTTGAATTACGCCCGTGTCGATACCCAACCGGTCCAGGGCCTCCTGGTCCAGCCACTCATCGGAGTTGCCGATGCGGTCGTCGGCCTTGGCGAAGCGGGTGTACAGCAGGTAGTGGGCACCCACAGCGCGGGCTTCGCCCATGGCTTCATCGAGGCCCTCGGGCCCGCGTGCACGGCGTACCATGGGGAAATATTCGATGAACCCATCAAAGGCGACTTCGGCGATCACGTTGGGCCGTGGGTAGGCGGTGCCGCCAGGTGGCGCGAAAGCACCTTGGGCAATGTAGACGAAGGAGTCCGGCTGGATTCGCAGGTTGTTCACCCGGCGACTGTCGCTGTGGTCGAGCAGGCCGGCATCGCTCATGTGATAGCGGGTGCCTTCGGCCATATCGCTGACGTTCATGCAGCCACCAAGCGCCAAAATGGCCAGCAGCAATACCGGGTTACGCATCCTGTCCTCCAGAGGCCGGTGACGGAAAACCGGCGAATGGGCGTTGGATGCAGCTTCCGCGCCAGCTCATGTTCATCTGCGCCTGTTAGTTAGCCTTCGCGAGCAAGCCCGCTCCCACAGTTTGAACGGCATTTACAGGTGAAATGCATTTCCCTGTGGGAGCGGGCTTGCTCGCGAAGGCGGATTTTCAGCCGCCAATGATCTTCATGATGGTCGCGCCACCAGAGAACGCCACTTCCTGCTTGTCCCCCAGCGCCTTCACGAGCAGCCGCTGCAAGGCCGGCAAGGCCTGGTGCCGCGGTTTGTCCAGCAGGTCGCCGACATAGTGGCGGTTACTCGAGGACAGGCAACCATGCAGCCAGCCCGTGGACGACAGGCGTAGCCGCGAGCAAGTTCGGCAGAACGGCACGCTTTCGTTGGCAATCACCCCGAAGTGGCCCTGCCCGGGAATCTCATAGCGCACCGCCGTGGCATCCACCGGCGCATCAGCCTGCAGGTACTCGTAGCGCTCGCCAATCAGGTCGAGCAATTGCTGAAGGCTGACGAATTGTTGCAGGAAGGCGTTGGAATCGCTGGCCAGGTGGCCCATTCGCATCAGCTCGATAAAACGCAGCTCATAACCACGTTCAAGGCAATAATCGAGCAGCGGCATCACCTGATCGAGGTTCTGCCCGCGCAGGGGCACCATGTTGACCTTGATCTTTATGCCTGCTGCGCTGGCCTGCTCCATGCCATTAAGCACGGTCGCCAGGTCGCCGCCACGGGCAATGCTGCGAAATGCGCCGGCATCCAGGGTATCGAGAGACACGTTGATGCGGCGAATACCGGCCTCTACCAGCAACGGCAGTTTTTTGGCCAGCAACTGGCCATTGGTGGTCAGGCTGATGTCTTCCAGGCCCATTTTGCCAACGGCCGTCATGAAGGCTTCGAGCTTGGGGCTGACCAGCGGCTCACCGCCGGTAATGCGCAAGCGCTCGATGCCGGCGGCTTCGATAAGGTAGGCCACGCCGCGTGCCATGGCATCGGCCGACAATTCATCCTGCGCAGCCACCAGCCGCTTGCCGTCGGGCACGCAGTAGGTACAGGCGTAATTGCAGGCGGAGGTCAGGCTGATCCGCAAATTGCGAAAACGCCTGCCTTGTCGGTCAACGATCATGGAGCACTCCGGCGAAAGGAAATGGAACTGCTAAAACTTGACTCACAAATCAAGTTTTAGCAAGTCCCATGCCTGAGTATATTCCTGCGGTATGCGCCAAGGGGTGAATATCGTGGCGCAATCACGCTGCTGAATGGCTCAGCTGCTCGGCGTGTCGGTGTCGCGCTTGCGCTTGTTGCCCATGCGCACGCCGATATCCATCAGGAACTGGAAGAAGCCTTCCTGATCTTCCAGCACATTGCTCCAGAACGGCGAGTGGTACAGCGCCACTGCACCGTGCACCAACGCCCAGGATGCGCAGTAATGGAAGTACGGCGGGACATCTTCAAGCTTGCCTTCGCTGATCCGGCCCTTGATCAACAGGGTCAGGCGCTCAAAGTTCGAGGCGCGGATCTTGTGCAGCTCCTCGACCATCTCCGGCACCTGGTTGCCTTTGACCACCTTTTCTTCCAGGCGATCGAACAACCGGTAGCGTTGCGGATCGCGCATGCGGAATTCGAAGTAGGCGCGAGACAGCGCCTCCTTGTCCTTGTCGACATCGGCGGAATGCAACAGCTCGTTCAAATCGCGCTCGTAGTCGAGCATCAGGCGCAGGTAGATCTCGGCCTTGGATTTAAAGTGCTTGTAGATCGTGCCTTTGCCGATACCCACGGCATCAGCAATCATCTCGACGGTGACACTGTCTTCACCTTGTTCGAGGAACAGCTTGAGCGCGGTATCGAGAATTTCCTGCTCGCGGCGGCGAAACTCACGGACCTTACGAGGTTCTTTATGCATAAGAAAAGGTCTGTAGGGGTCAAAATTCGAAGCCGCGTATTATGCCTAACTTACGCCAAAATGCACGGATCATCCGACCATATCTGTGTTTCTTGAGGTTTTCGTGCAGGCTCGTGCGTTGATGAGAACACTTCCGAAGCGCGCGTATTCCAAAATTGTTTAAAAACCCGGCCGGGTAAACTGGACTCGGCGCAATACTGATCAATACTTCAACTGTCGGCGGGACATCTCCCCCAAGTGTCGCGACGATAAAGGTACCAACGGACCGCGTATCTTTGTTTTACTCCTAATGGTCTTAACCCGGATTCACCCCCCAGAACCCGGGTTTTTTTTGCCTGCGATTTAACCTTTCACATGCGCAAGCGGGAACAGTCGCTTGAAGTTTTCAGTGGTCTGCTCGGCAAATCGCTCGTAGGACTCACCACGCAACATTGCCAGAAATTCCGCAACCTCACGCACGTACTGCGGCAGGTTCGGCTTGCCGCGATGGGGGATCGGCGCCAGGTACGGGGAATCGGTTTCCACCAGCAAACGATCCGCGGGTACTTTGCTGGCAACATCGCGCAGCGCGTCGGCATTGCGAAAAGTGACAATGCCCGACAGGGAAATGTAATAACCCATGTCCAGTGCCGCTTTCGCCATCTCCCAGTCTTCGGTGAAGCAATGCAGCACGCCTGCCTGGGGCAACGCGGCTTCGCGCAGCAGGTTCAGGGTGTCGGCGCGGGCTCCGCGGGTGTGAATGATCACTGGCTTGCCGGTCTGCTGGGCGGCCTGCAGGTGCAGGCGAAACGACTCCTGCTGCAACTCGGCCGCCTCCGGCTCGTAGTGGTAGTCCAGGCCGGTCTCACCGATGGCCACCACGCGTGGATGGTTGAGCTCCAGCAACAGCCAGTCCAGGGCGGGCGCCGCACCGGGCTGGACATCCAGCGGGTGCACGCCGACCGAGCAGTCGACGTCGTTGTAACGTTCGGCCAGGGCCTTGACGTCGGCGGCGTTGTCGACGCTGACGCCGATACACAGGAAGTGACCGACGCCCCGTTGCCGGGCCGCATCCAGCGCAGCATCCAGTGAACCGTTGTGGGCGGCGAGGTCGAGTCGATCAAGGTGACAATGGGAATCTACGAGCATAAAAAGGGCTGCAACTTACATCGTATGAGTGGGACGGTCGGACTTCAGGGCTCCGGCCAGATGGGTTTCGATGCGACTGCGCGCGGTGTTGTCGCCGTCGTTGAACTGCACGCCGACGCCGGCGGCCCGATTGCCCTGGGCGCCCTTGGGCGTGATCCAGGTGACCTTGCCGGCAACCGGAATCTTCTCGGCTTCATCCATCAGGTTCAGCAACATGAACACTTCGTCGCCCAACCGGTAGCTCTTGTTGGTCGGAATAAACAGGCCGCCGTTCTTGATGAAGGGCATGTAGGCCGCGTACAGCACCGACTTGTCCTTGATGGTCAGGGACAGGATGCCGTTGCGGGGCCCGGAATTGACGGGTTCATTCATGCTGACCTCCACTGCCGATGTTCAGAGTCTAGTCATTTCTGGCCGGGCAAAGACGCCCATTGCACCAACAACGCCTCGAGTAACAGTACGCGGTTGAGGTTGGCCTTGCTCATGACTTTCTGCCGCTGGGCAAGAATCCAGTCCTGGATATTCAGGACTTTATCCTGGCCGGATTTCTGCGCCAGGTATTGAATCACTTTGCGCATGTCCGCCAGGCCAAGCCCTTCTTCATCCTGGGTCAACCGATAACGCAGGATCAGGCTCGACCAATCGCAGAACCAGTCGAACAGCAGTAACAACGGAATGGTATTCCAGCCTTCGGCCAATTGCGTCGGCGATTGCTGCTGCTTCAGCAGCTTTTTCACCCCGTCGACCACCAGCGCCCGTTGCTCACGCACGCCCTGGGCCTGCAGCTTGACCGCTGCCAGCGGCGAACCGGCGGCCAGGGTCAGGTGTTCGACGCGCTCCTCCTCGGAGCAGTCCGGCAGGGTTTGCGCCAGCCAGGCCAGGCTCATCGCCTCGCCGGGCAGTGGGCAGGCCTGCTGCACGCAGCGGCTCTTGATGGTCGGCAACAGGCGGCTGGTCTGGTGACTGACCAGCAGCAGTACAGTATCGCCGGAAGGTTCTTCGAGGCTTTTGAGCAAGGCGTTGGCGGCGTTGATGTTCATCGCCTCGACCGGCTCGATCAGTACCACTTTGCGCCCGCCCATTTGCGCGGTCTGCACCACGAAACTCACCAGATCGCGAACCTGATCGACCTTGATTGCCTTGTCAGCTTCTTCCGGTTCGAGGATGTAGTTGTCGGGGTGGCTGCCGGCCCTGAGCAGCAGGCAGGATTTGCATTCACCACAGGCATCCTGGGCAGTCGGGCGCTGGCACAGCAGGCTCGCCATCAGCCTCTCGGCCAGTGCACGCTTGCCGATGCCGGCCGGGCCGTGCAACAGGTAGGCGTGGGCATGCTGCTTGCGACCGGCCAGCTGCTGCCAGAGTGCGTCCTGCCACGGATAGGCTTCAGCCACGGGTCAGCTCCAGCAGACGCGGGAGCAAGGCGTCCAGGGATTGCTGGACCTGCACCAGCGGTTGCGCGGCATCCACCAGCACATAACGCGCGGGATCGGCTGCAGCGCGCTTGAGGAAGGCACTGCGCACCGCATCGAAGAAGGCCCGGCCTTCCAGCTCGAAGCGATCGAGGCGCCCGCGGGCACTGGCTCGCGCCAGGCCGACTTCCACCGGCAGATCGAAAATCAGCGTCAGGTCCGGGCGCAGCGTGCCCTGGACAAAGTTTTCCAGGGTGGCAATGCGCTCCAGCGACAGGCCACGGCCGCCACCTTGATAGGCGTAAGTGGAATCGGTGAAGCGGTCGCACAGCACTACCGCGCCACGGGCCAACGCTGGGCGGATGACTTCGGCCAGGTGCTGGGCGCGGGCGGCGAACACCAGGAGCAACTCGGTATCCGGGTTCATGACTTCTTCGACCGGTGCCAGCAGCACCTCGCGGATCCGCTCTGCCAGCGCAGTGCCGCCCGGCTCACGGGTCAACACCACCTCGATCCCGGCGGCGCGCAGACGCTCAGCCAGGTATTCGCGATTGGTACTCTTGCCGGCGCCCTCGGGGCCTTCCAGGGTAATAAACAAGCCAGTCACAGGCAGTCCTTAGTCAGGGTCATTGCGGGCTTTGCGACGGGGTGGCGTCCGGTTCGGCTGCAGGCGCCGCAGCCGGCTCCTGCGGTGCTACCTGGGGCAAAGCCTCGGGATCAGGGTTGGGTGATGCGGCGGGAACCGGCGCATCATCCGGGGTGGCGGAATCCAGTATCGTCGCTTCAGGCGTCGCAGTCGGTGCCGGGCTGGATCGGTAATCGGCGCGACGCTTGAGCTGGTACTCGCGCACTGCACTATTGTGCGCGTCCAGGTCGTCGGAGAAGACATGACTGCCATCGCCACGCGCCACGAAATACAGGCTGCTGCCCGCCACCGGGTTCAACGCTGCATGGATTGCTTCGCGCCCGACCATGGCGATCGGGGTCGGCGGCAAGCCGGAAATCATGTAGGTGTTGTAAGGCGTCGCTTCCTTGAGATGGGCACGGGTCAACTTGCCGTTGTAGCGATCACCCAGGCCGTAGATCACCGTCGGGTCAGTCTGCAGGAGCATGCCGATCGCCATGCGGCGCACGAACACGCCGGCAATTTGCCCACGCTCCTGCGGCACGCCGGTTTCCTTCTCCACCAGGGAGGCCATGATCAGCGCCTGATAGGGATCCGTGTAAGGCAGGTCGGCAGCGCGCTGATTCCATTCCCTGGCGAGGACTTCGTCGAGTCGCTCGTAGGCGTTTTTCAGCAGTTCGATATCGCTCATGCCGCGAACGAAACGGTAGGTATCAGGGAAGAAACGCCCCTCGGGGAAAATCCCGGGATGGCCGAGTTTGTCCATCACCTGGGCGTCGCTCAAACCGTCGAGGGTCTGCTCGAGTTTTTCATCCTTGGCCAGGGCGGTGCGGACCTGACGGAAATTCCAGCCCTCCACCAGGGTCACGCTGTACTGCACCACGTCCCCGCGTTTCCACGAGTCGATCAGGCTTTCGACCGTCATGCCCGGCTGCATGCGGTACTCGCCGCTGTGCAAGGGTTGCCCGGCGAGGTTGAAGCGCCAGTACACGCGCAGCCAGAACGCATCCTTGATGAGGCCGTCCGCTTCGAGTCGGTAGAAAGTGCGGGTTGGCGTCGTACCTTTGGGTACTTCGAGCATTTCTTCCTGGGTGATATTCAGCGGCTGATTCAGTGCCGAATGAATTTTCCAGGCAGAAGCGCCCAACAACAGCCCTGCCAGAACCAGTCCGGTTTCCAGCAGCAGCAAGAATTTACGTCTCACGAATCAAGCATCCAATAGCGCACGGGCAATGGTTTGGAGTTTACGGGTGAGCGGCCCAACCGGCCAGCTCAGTGCAGCATACGCACGCACTGGCCAAATGCCGTAAACACTGTTGCAAACAAACACTTCATCGGCCCATTGCAGTTGATCCAGGGTGATATCGATGATGTGTACAGGGATCGCCGATGACTCGGCTTGAAACAATAATTCAGCGCGCATCACCCCGGCGACTCCGCAGCGTCCGAGATCGGCGGTAATCAATGCGCCGTCACGCACCAGGAACAGGTTGCTGTACACGCCTTCGATCACTCGACCGGCCTGGTCAAGCATCAAGCCTTCGGCGTGATCAGCGTCTTGCCATTCGGAGCGAGCAATGACCTGTTCCAGGCGATTGAGGTGTTTGAGTCCGGCGAGCAAGGGCTGCAGGGAAAGCCGCGTGGCGCAGGGGAACAGCCGCACGCCCTGCTCCGCGTGAGCCGCAGGGTAAACCGCAGGAGGATTGCCCAGCAGGATGCGTCGCGCCGGGGCGGCAGGGTCTGGCGCGTAGCCGCGAGCGCTTTCACCACGGGTGACGATCAGTTTAAGTACGCCATCACCGAGCGCTCGGGCATACGCCAGTAACTCGGCGTGCAGCGCCCCTTCATCGAGGTTGATTGCCAGGCGCTGGCAGCCCTGGAGCAAGCGCGCCAGATGGCGATCCAGCAGAACCGGGGCGCCCTTGCGCACGGCAATCGTCTCGAACAGACCATCGCCGTAAGCCAGGCCACGATCTTTCAGCGACAGGGTGTGCGCCGGCTGACCGTCGACCCAGCTGTCCATCAGCCGGCGAACCGGCGGAACACCAGCGAGCCGTTGGTACCGCCAAACCCGAAGGAGTTGGACAGCACCACATCAATATCCATGTTGCGCGCGGTGTGCGGTACGAAGTCGAGGTCGCAGCCTTCGTCCGGCTCATCAAGGTTGATGGTCGGTGGCGCTACCTGGCTGTTGATCGCCAGAACGCTGAAGATCGCTTCAACAGCGCCCGCCGCACCCAGCAGGTGTCCGGTCATGGACTTGGTCGAACTGACGGCCAGCTTGTAGGCATGGTCGCCAAACACCGACTTGATCGCGCAGGCTTCGGCAAGGTCGCCGGCCGAAGTCGAGGTGCCGTGGGCGTTGACGTACTGCACCTGGTCACTGTTGATCTTCGCATCGCGCAAGGCATTGGTGATGCAGCGAGCAGCACCCGCGCCATCGGCCGGCGGCGAAGTCATGTGGAAGGCGTCGCCACTGGTACCAAAGCCGATCAACTCGGCATAGATGGTCGCACCGCGTGCCTTGGCGTGTTCCAGTTCTTCGAGAACCAGGGCGCCGGCACCGTCGGAGAGCACAAAGCCGTCACGGCCCTTGTCCCATGGACGGCTGGCACGGGTCGGTTCATCGTTGCGGGTCGACAGCGCGCGGGAGGCACCGAAGCCGCCCATGCCCAGGCCGCAGGCGGCCATCTCGGCACCACCGGCGATCATCACGTCGGCTTCGTCGTACATGATGTTGCGTGCCGCCATGCCGATGCAGTGTGTACCCGTGGTACAGGCCGTGGCGATGGCGTAGTTGGGTCCCTGTGCTCCGAGGTGGATGGACAGGAATCCGGAAATCATATTGATGATCGAGCCGGGCACGAAAAACGGGGAAATCCGTCGCGGGCCGGAATCATGCAGGGTACGGCTGGTTTCTTCGATGTTGGTCAGGCCACCAATGCCCGAGCCCATGGCGACGCCGATGCGTTCACGGTTGGCATCGGTCACTTCCAAGCCTGCATTCTTGACTGCCTGAAACCCTGCGGCCAGACCGTATTGAATGAACAGGTCGAGCTTGCGCGCTTCCTTGACCGACAGGTATTCCTCGACATTGAAGCCCTTTACCGAGCCGCCAAAACGGGTGGAATAGGCAGAAAGGTCGGTGTGTTCGATCAGACCAATGCCACTGCGGCCAGCCAGAATGCCCTGCCAACTGCTCGGCACATCCGTGCCCAGTGGCGACAACATACCCATACCGGTGACTACGACGCGTCTACGCGACACAGCACTCTCCTTTTTCAAATGACGACTTTGCATCAGGCCTAAAGAAAAAACCGCACGCCATGAGGCAGTGCGGTTTTTCCATGACAGCAAGCAACGATTACAAGCTATTAAGCCTGGTGGTTTGTAACGTAATCGATTGCAGCTTGTACAGTAGTGATCTTCTCAGCTTCTTCGTCAGGGATTTCGGTCTCGAATTCCTCTTCCAGAGCCATCACCAGCTCAACGGTGTCAAGGGAGTCAGCACCCAGGTCTTCAACGAAGGAAGCAGTGTTGGTCACTTCTTCTTCTTTAACGCCCAGTTGCTCGGCAACGATTTTCTTGACGCGCTCTTCGATGGTGCTCATACCTTGTTTTCACTCCTAATGGACAAATTCAGGCAGCTGGCCAGTGGGTAAGTGTATAGAAAGACTTTTCAGTTTTTCAACTGAAAGCTTCACTCCTCTAACCCTGCAGCCCGATGCCTATAAATAGATTGCAGCTTTATAACGGATTTTAGACAGCTCGTATGACATTTTTTTGAAGCAGTCCGTCACATTTAACTCATGTACATCCCGCCGTTCACCGGGATTGTAGCCCCAGTAACGTAAGCCGCACCGTCTGACGCAAGAAAAGCGACCACAGACGCGATCTCTTGAGCTTGCCCCAGACGACCCAGCGGAATTTGTGTTACCAGGCCTTCACGCTGCGCTTCGGGCAGTTCGCGAGTCATATCGGTGTCGATGAACCCTGGGGCCACCGAGTTTACCGTAATCGAACGCGATCCGACTTCACGCGCCAGCGCACGACTGAAACCTTCCAGACCGGCCTTGGCGGCAGCGTAGTTTACTTGGCCTGCGTTGCCCATGGCACCCACAACCGAGCCAATACTGATAATTCGTCCCCAACGCGCCTTGGTCATGCCACGCAAAACGCCCTTGGACAGTCGGAACAGACTGTTCAGGTTAGTATCGACAACGTCGTGCCATTCGTCATTTTTCATCCGCATCATCAGATTATCGCGGGTGATGCCGGCATTGTTGACCAGGATCGCCGGCGCACCAAACTGCTCGGTGATGCTCGCCAACACGGCGGCGACGGATTCATCGCTGGTGACGTTGAGTTCCAGGCCAGTGCCCTGAATACCGTTTTCCTTCAGGGTCGCGGCAATACGCTCGGCGCCGGATGCGGTGGTTGCAGTACCGACGACGATGGCGCCCTGACGACCCAGTTCCAGGGCGATGGCCTGGCCAATTCCGCGGCTTGCACCGGTGACCAGTGCAACTTTACCTTGCAGACTCATGCAAGTTTCTCCTGATTCAGGCCAACGCTGCACGGGCGGCAGCGAAAGCGTCTGGGGTATTGAGGTTGGATGTCGCAACGCCTTCGGCGCAACGCTTGTTGAGGCCGGCCAGCACTTTCCCAGGGCCGCATTCGACCAGTTGGGTCGCGCCCTTGGCAGCCAGTGCCTGGACCGATTCAACCCAGCGCACAGGCTTGTAGAGCTGCTCGAGCAGATCGCGCTTGAGGGTTTCCAGATCGGCCGGTACTGCTGCGCTGACGTTCTGTACCACCGGAATCTGCGGTTCCTGCCAGGCGATCGCAGCGATCGACTCGGCAAAACGCTCGGCGGCAGGGCGCATCAGCTCGCAATGGGACGGCACGCTGACCGGCAACGGCATGGCACGCTTGGCGCCACGAGCCTTGCAGCCTTCGATGGCGCGCTCTACTGCGGCCTTGGCACCGGCAATCACCACCTGGCCCGGCGAGTTGAAGTTGACCGCACTGACCACTTCGCCCTGGGCCGCTTCGGCACAGGCTGCCAGCACGTCAGCGTCGTCCAGGCCGAGGATTGCGGCCATGCCGCCCTGCCCCGCAGGAACAGCTTCCTGCATCAGCTGGCCACGGCGCTCGACGAGCTTGACCGCGTCAGCCAGGCTCAGGCTGCCCGCAGCGACCAGCGCGCTGTACTCGCCCAGGCTGTGACCGGCCACATAGGCCGGACGCGCACCGCCTTCTGCCAGCCACAGACGCCACAGGGCGATCGAGGCGGTCAGGATGGCCGGTTGAGTCTTGTCGGTTTGATTGAGTTGCTCTTCCGGCCCTTGCTGGGTCAGTGCCCACAGGTCGTAGCCGAGAGCATCGGAAGCTTCTTTGAATGTTTCAAGGACAACCGGATGTTGCGCGCCCAACTCGGTCAGCATGCCGAGGGACTGCGAACCCTGTCCTGGAAAGACGAATGCGAGGGAAGCAGACATGTAACAAGCCCCTAATGATCTTGTCGTCGGAGAAATGACGTCCCGCCTGGGGGACGCAAGAAACTGACAGTTGGATGGCCAATTGAACTGAGCGGTCACATTTAAGCATTGTCCGACGAAAACGCCTAAAGCAACAAATCCTCCAGACGACCGTGAATACGTTTCGGCAGATTTTCCTGGATCTCGATCAAGGCGCGCGATATCGCGCTCTGGAAACCCTGGACCCCGGCCGAACCGTGGCTCTTCACCACAATCCCCTGCAACCCGAGAAAGCTTGCGCCGTTGTGTCGCGCTGGCGCGAGGTCGGCCTGCAGGCGCCTCATCAGCGGCAACGCCAGGGCGCCGACCATTCTTGAGGCGAGATTCTTCCTGAACAGCGCTTCGATGCGCCCGGCAATCATGGTTGCCAAGCCTTCGCTGGATTTGAGCAGGATGTTGCCGACAAAGCCGTCGCACACCACCACATCCGCTTCGCCGCGATACAAACCATCACCCTCGACAAAGCCGATGTAATTGATACCCCGGGCCGTCTGCAACAGGGTCGCAGCGAGCTTGACCTGCTGGTTACCCTTGATGTGTTCGGTGCCGATGTTCAGCAACGCCACTCGCGGGCGGACGATGCCCAGGGTCTCGGCAGCCACCGAACCCATTACTGCGAACTGCAACAGGTGCTCGGCGCTGCAATCGACGTTGGCCCCGAGGTCGAGCAACTGGCAATAGCCCTTCTGCGTCGGAATCGCCGCGACCATCGCCGGCCGATCAATGCCCGGCAGGGTCTTGAGCACAAAGCGCGACAAGGCCATCAACGCCCCGGTATTACCGGCGCTGACGCAGGCCTGGACTTTGCCATCCCGCAACAGCTGCAGCGCGACACGCATCGACGAGTCCGGCTTGCCACGCAATGCCTGGGCGGGCTTCTCGTCCATGGCGATGACTTCAGACGCCGGCACGATAGTCAGGCGCGAGCGATCCGCAGCCGATTGGCCAGCGAGCAATTCTTCAAGGAGAGAGGGTTGACCGACGAGGATCAGGTGCAGCGAGGGCGTAGCATTCAGGCAAGCGAGGCTGGCCTGAACAATGCTGCGGGGACCGAAGTCCCCGCCCATTGCGTCAATCGCGATGACTTGAGCAGACAAGTGATTACTCGTCAGCGCCCTTGTCGATCACTTTACGGCCACGGTATACGCCTTCTGGCGATACGTGGTGACGCAGGTGAATTTCACCGGTGGTTTTTTCTACAGACAGAGTGCTTGCCGTCAGGGCGTCGTGCGAACGACGCATGTCACGGGCAGAGCGGGATTTTTTGTTCTGCTGAACAGCCATAATTGATTAACTCCTAAACGTTTGGGTCACGCTTTAACTGCGCCAATACACTGAACGGGTTGGACCGCGTTACCTCGTCCTCGCTCGGTTCGGGCTCATCGAGACCCGCCGGCTGCTGGCATTCTTCCGGATGATGAGCAGGCACAATGGGCAAGGCGAGCAAAAGCTCCTCCTCGATCAGTGACTGCAGATCCAATGGATCTTCGCCCAGTTCCAGCACGTCATAACCTTTCGGCAACGACTGGGTATTCGCACCCTCCTTCACCACAGCATAACTGCATTCGCTGTGAATCGGCAGGGTGACCAGCTCAAGACAACGCTGGCAAACCATTTTGACTTCGGTGTCGATAAAGCTGTGGATTACCACAGACTTACGTTCATCTCGTTCAAAAACGAATTTCGCCTGCACCGTACCGACAGTGTCGGAAAGCGGGTCGCAGAGTCTCTCCAAATCGGCCAGCAGCAGTTCACCTTGAAGGGTGGTGCCACGGTCAGCCAATTTGCGCGGGTCAACGTGAGGTGGAATCGGGTCATTCAACATAGGCGCAGCATTATAGGGATGCACCCAGCCATGTCAAAGGAAATTCAGCCCTGTGCGTCACTTGGAAGCCTCGTTAGACTTCGCGCATGACTTCTGGAGTTGCGCATGCTGCCTTTATTACTCGCTTCGAGCTCGAAATACCGCCGGGAATTGCTGGCCCGCTTGCAGCTGCCGTTCGTCTGCAGCTCGCCGGATATCGACGAAAGTCACCAGCCGCAGGAGCCCGCCATCGAGCTGGTGAAACGCCTCGCCAGGGAAAAAGCCCAGGCCCTGGCCGACACTCATCCTGATCACCTGATCATTGGTTCCGACCAGGTTGCGGTGCTCGGCGAACGCATTATCGGCAAACCCCACACCTTCGAAAAGGCCCGGGAGCAGTTACTCGCGGCCAGCGGCGCCAGCGTGACCTTCCTGACGGGGCTCGCCCTGCTCAATAGCCAGACCGGGCACTGCCAGGTGGATTGCGTGCCGTTCACGGTGCACATGCGCACTCTCGACCAGGCGAGCATCGAACGCTACCTGCACGCAGAGCAACCCTATGACTGCGCTGGCAGCTTCAAGGCGGAAGGATTGGGGGTGAGCCTGTTTCAACGCACGGAAGGCCCTGACGCTACCAGCCTGGTCGGGCTGCCGCTGATTCGGCTGGTGGATATGTTGCTGGCGGAAGGCGTGAGGATTCCCTGAAGATCAAAAGATCGCAGCCTCGTTGCACTCGACAGCTCCTACAGTGGAATGGGAATCCCTTGTAGGAGCTGTCGAGTGCAACGAGGCTGCGATCCCTTGACCTTAAAAACCTGAACTAGCGCAACGAAGGGCCGTGGAAACCCATCCACATCGCCAATTGCTCAGCAACACTGGCGCCGAGCTTTTTCGAGAAGCGATCGAACGTCGACTCCTGAACCGTGAAGTCAACAAGCTCTTTCTCGCCGATGACATCACGCGCCACCGAGCTGGCACTGCCCAGGCCATCGATCAACCCCAAAGGCAACGCCTGCTCACCCGACCAGACCAACCCGGAGAACAGCTCCGGATGCTCCTTGTCCTTTAGCCGATCGCCGCGACCCTTCTTCACGCTGCTGATGAACTGCTGGTGAGTGGTGTCGAGTACGCCCTGCCAGAACTGAGTTTCCTCAGGCTTCTGTGGCTGGAACGGGTCGAGGAATGACTTGTGCTCGCCGGAGGTGTAGGTACGACGTTCCACGCCCAGTTTCTCCATAGTGCCAACGAAGCCGTAACCGGCCGCAGTCACACCAATCGAACCCACCAGGCTGGCCTTGTCCGCGTAGATCTGGTCGGCGGCGCTGGCGATGTAATAGGCACCGGAAGCGCCAAGGTCGGAAATCACCGCGTACAACTTGGTATCGGGGTGCAACGCGCGCAGACGCACAATTTCGTCATACACATAACCTGACTGCACCGGACTGCCGCCCGGGCTGTTGATCCGCAGGACCACGCCCTTGACCTTGTCATCCTCGAAGGCCGCTCGCAGGGCACCGACAATGTTGTCGGCACTGGCCTGCTCCTTGTCGGCGATGACGCCGGTGACTTCGATCAACGCGGTGTAGTTGGCGCTGCGAGTGGCGGCTTTTTCCATGTCCATCAATGGCGTGAACAACATCAGCGCGCCAAACAGATACACAAAAGTCAGCAGCTTGAAGAAAATTCCCCAGCGACGGGACCGGCGCTGCTCCTGCACGCTGGCCAGCAAGGTCTTCTCCAGCAGCTTCCAGCTTTTCTCGTCACCGCTCTCTGCGCTCGCCTTGGCGGGCGCCTTCCATTCGTCGGTCATGCGGTCTACCCCAAAAAAATCCTGTTAGGCCCGCTGACTCAGCCAGGCGTGCAATTCTGAAAAACGATCAATCGCCAGTCGCGGCTCGAACAGTTTCAGCGCTTCTATCGACTGAGCGCCATAGCTGACGGCCACCGAGGCCATCCCGGCGTTACGCGCCATCTGCAGGTCGAATGACGAGTCGCCAACCATCAGCGCCTGCTCCGGACGAACCTCGCAATGGGCGAGGATCTGTTCCAGCATCAGAGGGTGGGGCTTGCTGGCAGTTTCATCGGCCGCACGGGTGATGTCGAAATAATCCTCCCAGCCATGGGCCTTCAGCACTCGATCGAGCCCGCGACGGGCTTTACCGGTGGCCACGGCGAGATGATAACCCTCGGCTCGGAACGCCTCCATCGACTCGACCACACCCTCAAACAAAGGCGAAGGCACGGCTTCGGCGGCAATGTAGTGATCGGCGTAATACTCACGAAAGGCAATCAGTTCGCCATCGCTGATTTCTGGATACAGGGTACGGATCGCTTCAGGCAGGCCGAGACCGATGATGCCCTTGACGGCAAAATCATCACGCAACTCGAACCCGGAGCGTTCTGACGCCACATGCATCGCATCGACAATCCGGCCAATGGAGTCCGCCAGGGTGCCGTCCCAATCAAATATCAGCAGTTTGCAATCAGATGGGTGCACTCAGGCGCTCCACGGTCTTGGCCCACATTTCATCTACCGGCGCCTGCAACTTCAGCTCGCCGCCATCGGGCAACGGCACGGTCAGCATGTAGGCGTGGAGGAACAGGCGCTTGCCACCCAGGTCGCGGATTTCCTTGCTAAAACCTTCGTCGCCATACTTGGTATCGCCCGCGATGCAGTGCCCGGCGTGCAGGGTATGCACGCGGATCTGGTGGGTGCGGCCGGTAATCGGCCTGGCTTCAACCATGGTCGCAAAGTCACCGAAACGACGCAGGACCTTGAACACCGTCACCGACTCCTTGCCCTCCTCCTCGTCGACCTCGACCATGCGTTCGCCGGAGCGCAGATTGCTCTTACCCAGCGAGGCACGGACCTGCTTGATCGAGGCCGCCCAGTTACCGCGAACCAGCGCCATGTAGCGCTTGTCCACGCCATCACCGCGCAAGGCGGTGTGCAAGTGCCGCAGCATGCTGCGCTTCTTGGCGATCATCAGCAGGCCGGAAGTGTCACGGTCAAGACGGTGAACCAGCTCGAGCTCCTTGCAATCCGGACGCAACTGACGAAAGGCTTCAATCACCCCGTAAGTCAGGCCGCTGCCGCCGTGAACCGCGATACCGCAAGGCTTGTTGATCACGATCAGCGCCTTGTCTTCAAAGACAATCGACGCTTCGAGGCGCTGCAACAGGCCTTGTGCCAGCGGTACCGGCTCATCGCGCTCAGGCACGCGAACCGGCGGCACGCGCACGATATCGCCCGCCTGCAGCTTGTATTCGGGCTTGATCCGGCCTTTGTTCACGCGCACTTCACCTTTACGCAAAATGCGGTAAATCAAGGTCTTGGGCACGCCTTTGAGCCGAGCGAGAAGGAAGTTATCAATACGTTGGCCGGCATATTCCGGCGAGACCTCAAGCAGTTGTACGCTAGGGGTCGAGGGGGCAGTAGTCGTCATGCTGCAGATGATATCAATTTTTTATGGAATTGAAGCACTTAATCATTACTGCTATAGTCGCGAACGCCGCCAAAAGCGGCCTGGACAGCGGACCAACGGTCAAAAACCGGCCCTGACCAATGCAGTTCACCAGGACGCGAGGCCGTCCTACGGGGCTTTTGCTACGTAACGGTGGAGTTTGCAGGTGTAACGAGCGCAGGTGACATGAGGCCTGATTCAAGCCGCAGAGCAGAGTTTTCACTCGCTTTGCGAGCCAATATTCATGGCCAGTTCACAAAGTGCAGTCAGCTGCGAATGACCCCGAGCGAAGGTTTCGGAAACAACGCCTAAATTAGCCATGATGCGTGACCTCCCCTTTTGGAGCTCACGGTAAATGCCAACCCGCTGCGGATTCTGCGCGCGGCAGCACCCGAATTATCAGGGATACGTGTAGGGTGGAGATGCACAACCGCTGGACTGTGTAGCATTAGGCTTTATCAAGACGCTTCATCTCGTCCACAGCCGCCGGTTGATTCCTCCTCCTGACTGAGTGCTTAAGTAGCCACAGCAAGCAGGACGCGTACGTCGCGATAACGGCCCAATTGGCCGCACATCGCTGGACACGGGAATGGCCAACCACTCCCGACGCACCTGACACCGACCTAGAGAAGTCGTGTGTGCCGAACGCCGTTTCCGGCAGCCCGGAAACCGACGGTACTACATGAAAAGAATGCTGATTAACGCAACTCAACCCGAAGAGTTGCGTGTTGCACTGGTAGATGGCCAGCGCCTCTACGACCTGGACATCGAATCCGGTGCACGCGAGCAGAAGAAGGCCAACATCTATAAAGGCCGGATTACTCGCATCGAACCAAGCCTTGAGGCTGCCTTTGTCGATTTCGGCTCCGAGCGCCACGGCTTCCTGCCCCTCAAAGAAATCTCCCGCGAATACTTCAAGAAAGCCCCCGAAGGCCGCGTCAACATCAAGGACGTCCTGAGCGAAGGCCAGGAAGTTATCGTTCAGGTCGAAAAAGAAGAACGTGGCAACAAGGGCGCCGCCCTGACCACCTTCATCAGCCTGGCCGGTCGTTACCTGGTTCTGATGCCTAATAACCCGCGTGCCGGCGGTATTTCCCGTCGCATCGAAGGTGAAGAGCGCAACGAACTGCGTGAAGCCCTGAACGGCCTGGTAGCCCCGGCCGACATGGGTCTGATCGTGCGCACTGCCGGCCTGGGCCGCAGCAGCGAAGAAATGCAGTGGGACCTCGATTACCTGCTGCAACTCTGGACCGCCATCAAAGAAGCCTCGCTGGATCGCTCCGCGCCATTCCTGATCTACCAGGAAAGCAACGTGATCATCCGCGCCATCCGCGATTACCTGCGCCAGGACATCGGCGAAGTGCTGATCGACAGCGTAGAGGCCCAGGACGAAGCCCTGACCTTCATCCGCCAGGTGATGCCGCAGTACGCCAGCAAGATCAAGCTGTACGAAGACAGCGTTCCGCTGTTCAACCGTTTCCAGATCGAAAGCCAGATCGAGACCGCCTTCCAGCGCGTTGTCGAACTGCCTTCCGGCGGCTCCATCGTTATCGATCCGACCGAAGCCCTGGTGTCCATCGACATCAACTCGGCGCGCGCCACCAAAGGCAGCGACATCGAAGAAACCGCCCTGCAGACCAACCTTGAAGCTGCCGAAGAAATCGCCCGTCAGTTGCGCTTGCGCGACATCGGCGGCCTGATCGTCATCGACTTCATCGACATGACCCCTGCCAAGAACCAGCGCGCCGTGGAAGAAAAAGTCCGCGAATGCCTGGAAGCCGACCGCGCTCGCGTGCAAGTCGGTCGCATTTCGCGCTTCGGCCTGCTGGAAATGTCCCGTCAACGCCTGCGTCCTTCCCTGGGCGAGAGCAGCGGCATCGTTTGCCCGCGTTGCAACGGCACCGGCATCATCCGTGATGTGGAATCGCTGTCGCTGGCCATCCTGCGCCTGATCGAAGAAGAAGCCCTTAAAGACCGTACCGCCGAAGTTCGCGCGCAAGTGCCGATCCCGGTGGCTGCGTTCCTGCTTAACGAAAAACGCAACTCGATCACCAAGATCGAACTGCGCACCCGTGCCCGCATCGTCATCCTGCCGAACGATCACCTCGAAACGCCGCACTTCGAAGTTCAGCGTCTGCGTGATGACAGCCCGGAAGCCCACATCAACCAGTCCAGCTACGAAATCGCTGCTGCCGCTGCCGAAGTGGAAGAAGTCCAGCCAGCCGCTGCGACCCGCACCCTGGTTCGCCAGGAAGCTGCGGTCAAGACTGCTCCGGCTCGCGCCAACGCTCCGGTGCCTGCCGAAGTTGTCGCTGCCGCGCCTGTTGCTGCACCGGCCGTCGTGCCTGAGCCAAGCCTGTTCAAGGGCCTGGTGAAGTCGCTGGTCAGCCTGTTTGCAACCAAGGAAGAGCCAGCTGCTCCGGTTGTGGTTGAAAAACCTGCGACCACCGAGCGTCCGGCCCGCAACGAAGAACGTCGCAACGGTCGTCAGCAGAGCCGCAACCGTAACGGTCGCCGCGATGAAGAACGCAAGCCTCGTGAGGAACGTGCACCGCGTGAAGAACGCGCACCACGTGAACCGCGCGAAGTTCGTGAGCCTCGTGAAGAAACCCCGGCCGTAGCCCGCGAAGAACGCGCTCCCCGTGAAGAGCGTGCACCGCGCGCCCCGCGTGAAGAACGTGCACCACGCGCTCCACGTGAAGACCGCAAGCCACGTGGCGAGCGTGAAGAACGTGTACGTGAATTGCGCGAACCTCTGGACGCGGTTGCTCCGGCTGTTGCCGCTACTGCTACCGCCGTCGCTGAAGAACGCCCGGCTCGCCAGCCACGCGAAGAACGTGCTCCACGCCCACCGCGTGAAGAACGTCAGCCACGTGCCGAGCAAGCAGTCGCTGCAGAAGCCGAAGAAGAGCTGCTGTCCAACGAAGAGCAACTGCAGGACGACGGACAGGAAGGCGCCGAAGGCGATCGTCCACGCCGCCGCTCCCGTGGTCAGCGTCGTCGCAGCAACCGTCGTGAGCGTCAACGCGATGCCAACGGCAATGTGATCGAAGGTTCGGAAGAATCCGAGTCTGCTGAAGGCGAAGGCGAAGGCGAAACATCTGCCACTGCCGAGGCGCCAAGCGCTGCCGATCTGGCCGCCGGCCTGGCTGTAACTGCAGCCGTCGCCAGCAGCGTGATCAGCGCTCCAGCCGAAGCCCAAGCCAATGAGCAGGCCGAACGCGCCACTGCCGCCACCCTGGAAACTGCTCCAGTCGAAGCGCCAGTGGTTGAAGCGACGTCCCCTGTCGAAGCTACTGCTTCGCCGGAAATCGAAGTTGCTCCAGTTCGCGAGGCACAGCCTGAAGTCGTAGCTGTTTCGCAACCTGCTGTCGTCACCGAGGCTCCAGCCGTGGTTGCCGAGCCAGCCGCCGAGACAGTCACTGAAACCGTGACCGAAACGGTTCGTGAAGTTCGCGAAGAGCAAACCGCTTTCAACTGGGTTGCCGAACCAGCTGTCGTGGAAGCCGCGCCAGCTCCGGTAGTGGAAACTCCGGTGTATCAGCCAGAACCAGTGGTTGCTGCGCCAGAGCCTGCTCCGGTGGTCGAAGCGCCGGTGGAAGCACCAGCTGAAGCACCGGTTGTAGCCGAAGTGGCTGCACCTGTGGTTGAAGCCGCACCTGCCAGTGCCCTGACCGAAAATGGCCGCGCGCCAAACGACCCGCGTGAAGTGCGTCGTCGCAAGCGTGAAGCCGAGCGCCTGCAGAAGGAAGCCGAACTGGCTGCCCCTGCTGCTCCGGCCGTGGTCGAGTCTGCACCGGTTGTTGTTGCTGAAGTGCCTGCTGAAGTCGCCGCTGAGCCTGTTGAGTCAGCGATCGACGAAGCACCGCGCTCCGTTCAGGAAGCGGTAGAGAAGCACGAGCAAGCCCAGGAAAAAGAGCACGAGCCTAAACCGCTCGTCTGATTCCAACGGCTGACAAAAAGCCCCGCCTGGTGATCCAGAGCGGGGCTTTTTTATGTCTGGAAGATCAAAAGATCGCAGCCTTCGGCAGCTCCTACAGGGTGAACACAATACAACTGTAGGAGCTGCCGGAGACTGCGATCTTTTGATCTTTTGATCTTTTGATCTTTTAATCCCTACACAAACACCAACGCCCCAGGCACATCCACATCCCACAACACCCCAGGATCATCCACCACCACTTCAACCACCCTGGCCGAAGCAAACAACGGCCTGGCACCGCGGTCACCCGACAATCCCTGCAACGCCGGCCCGAACGACCCTGCGAACCCCACCGGATGCCCATACTCGCCTTCATGCACCGGCACACTGATGGTGTTATCGGCCATGTCCGCCAACACCCGCTCAAGACTCGAAGGCAGGATGAACGGCATATCCCCCAACACAACCAACCAGCCGCCAAGCTGTGGGCACGCCGCCACACCGGCCGCGATGCTGTCACCCATGCCAGTGGATTCGATCAGGACCACCTCGAACCCGTAGGCCTGGGCCATGCGAATCGCCTGGGGTCGATCCTCGGTAGTCACCAGAACGCGCTTGCCTAAAGTAGCCGGCAGGCTTACCAGAACCTGTTCGATGACCGAACGAACCGCGCCGTCGCGCCCGGTGCAGTCGGCCAGCAACTTGTCCTTGTCGACCCCCGCCACCTGGCGAAACCGACTACCCTGCCCTGCCGCCAGCACAATGATGCCAATGGGCTCGCTCATGAATCCTCCTGCAAGAGCTTCTTCTGCTTGAGTTCGACTCCGTTCTTGATCGCGACAATCTCAGCCAGCAGCGACAAGGCAATTTCCGCCGGGGAATGGCTGCCGATGTGCAAACCGATCGGGCCGTGCAGCCGATCGATGGCTGCTGGTGACAAGCCTAGCTGAGCCAGGTTGTCCCGACGCTTCAGGCTGTTGACCCGAGAACCCAGCGCTCCCACGTAAAACGCAGGGGAATCGAGTGCCGTGAGCAGTGCCATGTCATCCAGGCGCGGGTCATGGGTCAGCGCAACAATCGCCGTGCGCTCGTCAGTCTGGATATTCAGTACCGCTTCA
Source organism: Pseudomonas sp. LB3P31 (assembly GCF_054897945.1). Classification (NCBI taxonomy): domain Bacteria; kingdom Pseudomonadati; phylum Pseudomonadota; class Gammaproteobacteria; order Pseudomonadales; family Pseudomonadaceae; genus Pseudomonas; species Pseudomonas sp. LB3P31. The sequence goes on along the minus strand of NZ_CM142710.1, from coordinate 4,947,699 downwards.
TCGGGCATACCCGGCACAAACCGCCCGTGCTGCTCTTCCCAGCCGTAGACGAACTCGCTGCGCGGATCACAGATCAGCACTTCGAAATCCAGCAGCCGCGCCATCTCGGCGACATAGCGCGACAGCTGCCCGGCGCCGATCAGCAGCAGGCGCCAGCGCGGACCATAGATCGCCCGCAGGGTCTTGCCGTCAAACGTCAGCCCCTGGGACTTGTCGGCTGGCTCAAGCAGCACTTCTCCGGTCTCGACCGACAGCGAGCGCGCGACTATTTCATGCGCCTCGCACCGCGTCAGCAACTGCGCCACCCAGGCCGGATCGCCGACCCGCTCCTCGCTCAGGCGCAAGGTGCCGCCGCAGGGCAGGCCGAAGCGCGCCGCTTCCTCGCGAGTGACCCCGTAGGTGATCAATTGCACCGGCGGCCCGTCAGTCGGGATGCGCCCATCATGCAGACGGGCAATCAGATCATCCTCGACACAGCCGCCCGACACCGAACCGATCACCGCCCCGTCCTCACGCAGTGCCAGCATCGCACCAGGTGCCCGGGGCGCGGTGCCCCAGGTCTGGACCACGCTGTAAAGCACCACCCGCTGGCCTGCGTTGCGCCATTCCAACACGCTGCGCAGGACATTCAGATCGACGCTGTCCATCAGGCTTGCGCCTTCTGCCAACCTTGCAGCTGATAACGCACCGGCAGGTTACGAATACGCTGGCCAGTCGCGGCGAATATCGCGTTGCACAGCGCCGGCGCAATCGGAGGAACACCGGGCTCGCCGACTCCGCCCAGCGGCACGTCGCCCTTGGGAGTGACCAGGTGCACCGCGACCTCCTTCGGCGCCAGGGACATGCGCGCCACCTCGTACATATGGAAATTATCCTGCTGCACCCTGCCGTCCTTGAAACTGATCTCGCCCAGCACCGCGTTACCCAGGCCCATCACACACGCGCCTTCGAACTGCGAGCGGATGCGCTCCGGATTGATCTGCGGGCCGCAATCCACCGCGATGTCGGCCTTGTGCACGATCAGCGTGCCGTCGTCCTTGACCTCGACTTCGATCACTGCCGCGACATAGGTGACAAAACTGTAGTGCACTGCCAGGCCCAGACCGCGACCCTTGGGCAATTCACGACCCCAGCCGGCCGCCTTGGCCGCCGTTTCCAGCACTGCGCGCATGCGCCCGGTATCAATGGGATAACGTTCCGGCGACTCACCGTAGTTCCACTCTTCACTCAAGGTGCGCGGATCGATCTGGCGATCCGGGCCCAGCAGTTTGATCTGGTATTCGAGCGGGTCGCGGCCGGCCTTGTGCGCCAGCTCATCGACAAAGCTCTGGATCGCAAAGCCGTGGGGAATGTTTGACACCGAACGGTACCAGCCCACCCGCGTATGGACGGTCGCCTCGGGGTTTTCCAGGCGCACACTGGGGACCGCGTAGGCCATGTTGGTGAAACCCATGCCCAGTTCGAAAGCCGCTTCGTGGTTCATGCCCGGTGCAAACAACGCCGTGATGCTCGGTGCAACGGTGCGGTGCAGCCAGCCGGACGGCAGACCGTCCTTGTTCAGGCTGGCCTTCAGGTATTCGGCCGATACGGTGTGGAAATAGGAGCAATGGATGTCGTCTTCACGGGTCCATTGCACCCGCACCGCCTTGCCGGGAAATTCCTTGGCGAGGATCGCTGCTTCGATGACGAAATCCGGCTTGGACTTGCGCCCGAAGCCACCGCCGAGCAGGGTCACGTTCAACGTGACGTTATCAAAGGGGATGCCGAGGCGTTCGCCAATCCGTTCCCGCGTCACCTGGGGTGCCTGGCTCGGTGCCCAGGCTTCGCAGACGCCGTCCTTGAAGCGTGCGATGGCAACCATCGGTTCCATCGGCGATTGTGCCAGGTGCGGCAGGTAATAGGATGCTTCCAGCGTACTGTTGGCGCTGCCCATGGCCTCGTCGATGTTGCCGGTGTTGCGCACGACCTTGCCAGGCTTGAGCGCAGCCGCCTCCAGTTCCTTGCGGTAGGCGATCGAGTCGTAGCTGGCATTCGGGCCATCGTCCCACTCGATCTTCAGCGCTTCGCGGCCCTTTATCGCCGCCCAGGTGTTGCTGGCGATAACGGCTACGCCGCCCAGGGGCTGGAACTCCGACGGCATTGGCCGCCCTTCGATCTGAATGACTTTGAGCACGCCGGGCACTTTCAGCGCGGCAGCCGAATCAACGGATTTGACCTTGCCGCCATAGACGGCTGGGCGCGCAATCGTCGCATAGAGCATGCCGTCGAAATGCACATCAGCGCCGTAGACCGCACGGCCATTGACGATGTCGGCACCGTCGATCGCCTTGATGCCTTCCTTGCCGATGTAACGAAATTCCGCAGGCTGCTTGAGCCGCAGGCTGTCCCGAGCAGGTACCGACAATGCTCCAGCGGCAGCGGCCAGTGCGCCATAACCCAGCTCGCGTCCGCTAGGTTGGTGGACCACCTTGTGCAACTGCGCCCGACACTCGCCGACCGGTACTTTCCACTGCTCGGCGGCCGCTTGCTCAAGCATCGTCCGCGCGGCAGCACCGCAGCGCCGCATCGGTTCGTACCAATGGCGCATGCTGCGAGAGCCGTCGGTGTCCTGGTTGCCATAACGCACTTCATCACCAGGCGCCTGCTGCACCTTGACCAGCGCCCAGTCGGCATCCAGTTCATCGGCGACCACCATGCTCAGGCTGGTACGCACGCCCTGGCCCATTTCCGAGCGGTTGCACACCACGGTCACGGTGCCATCGGCGGCAATGCTGACGTACACCTTCGGATCATCGATCCAGCCGTTGGGCATACCTTCGGCGCCAAACCTGGGTGCTTTTTCCGCAGCAAGCGCGTCCTGCCAGCCCCAGCTCGCGGCAAGTACCAGCGCACTGGTGGCACCGACACCCCTGAGGAAACCGCGACGGCTCAAGTTGCTCAGCGCAAAATCGTTCGGCAACTGGCTCATGCGTTGGCCTCCTTCAGGTGGGTGGAGGCCTGGCGGATGGCGGTCTTGATCCGGTTGTAAGTGCCGCACCGGCAAATATTGCCCACCATCGCTTCTTCGATCTGCTCGTCGCTGGGGTTCGGGTTGATCTTGAGCAGCGCCGTCGCCGACATGATCTGGCCGCCCTGGCAGAAACCGCACTGGGCCACCGCCGTGTCGAGCCAGGCCTGCTGAACGATCTGTCCGACCGGGTCGCTGTGCAGGTTGTCGATGATGCTGACGTCCTGACCGACCACTGAACCAATCGGCGTGATGCAGCTGCGCGCCGGGGCGCCATCGATATGAATGGTGCAAGCGCCACACAGGCCCATGCCGCAGCCGAATTTGGTGCCGTTGTAACCGGCCACATCGCGGATAGCCCAGAGCAGCGGCATGTCCTCGGTGACATCGAGTTGATGGTCTTGACCGTTGAGTTTCAGGGTAATCATGGGCACGCCCGCATAGATAAAGACGGTTATGGGGTCGAGCAATCTGCCGCCAGAGGCTGGCGGTTGGCATCACGCAGATCGACTCAGGCTAAGGGGGCTCTCTTATGCCGACGGCGAGGTCTGCATCGGGCCTTTGGTGGAGTAAATGGTTGTATCGTTAGGCGGCTAAGTTAACCCAGGATTAACAAAAAAGCGCTGGGATTAGCTTTTTTACGCCTTGAGACTAAATCATGAAGCCGCCAGCAATCCTTATTTGAGAAAAGTAGAGGCTTGTCAGAATTAAAAGCGGATATCGGAGACTGTTCTGGCAGACTAGCCAGAGTGCGAACGCCAATAACGCAGAAAACCCCGTAAGAATAATTACCAACCTCAAACAAAACACCCAACTTTAAATATGCACTTATATATGCGTTACTTACGACGACGCATGCATACCTACACGTGCTGGGCGGTAAATGGCAGGATTTTAAAAGCCATAGGCAGGCGTAGTGACCGCCATAAACCCCAGCAAATACTAGGCGACACACCTAAACGGGGTTGGTAACGTTAGCAAAAGCGCTATGGACGACAAGTAAAAAGGAAACTTCCTACACATCTACCGGAACCAGTATCGCTATAATTTAGTTACGATTAAATATCGCACCTAACTTCTACTTCGCTGAGCGTTTCTGTAGGAAACGACTGTAAGACTTCAGGGAGATTTACAGGATTTTCGTAAAACTGGCAAAAATCACAGTTCCAGCCAAGACGACTTTTCACACCAATTATTGAATGTTAAATGGAAGACTTCTCATGTCTGATAGACACCATCGTACCGACACCATTTTGACGTACAAAACTATTCAAGTGGGTGAAACGGCAAAGTACTGGTTGGAATTCCAGTTAGTTGATGAGCGTGGAGAACCCCTGCCTCACCAACCTTATCGGGCGATCAACGAGGCAACCCGCTGCCAGCTGGTGCCGGAATTCAACGGCCAAAGCGATGCCCAAGGGGTGATCCGGCTGGAAAGCCTGCACCCACTGGCCGTGACCCTGCTGCTGACAGCGAATCCGCTGGCGGAAGTGTTGCAGACCCGACGCCTGCGCGCGCTGCGAGCCGAATTGCCTGTTTCGACGCCCTTGCAAATCCCTTATCGCTACAACGCGCCCCCAGCGGGTTTCTCTCCCTTGCAGAAACAGGCCTGGGCCGATGGGCACGAATATCACTATTTGCGCATTGGCCAATTATGCGATCGATTCCCGGACCTGAACCCTGCCTGGACAGGGCCGCACTCACTGCCAGCATTCCATTTTCCTGATCCGGACTTCAGCGGTTTCACGGTGCATGACGAACGGTTGAACCGCCGCCACGTATTGGAAATCTGTCCCTTCCGTGCCTGGTCGCTGGTACTGCACCACCAACCGGAATACAGCATGGCCAACGCCTACAACCTGGGATTGATGGCCAATCTGTCGTACAGCAACGTCGTCAAGAAGGCCTTGGAGATAAGGCCAGATGAGGATCCCAGCGCCATGTCCGGCTCGGTAGAGGAATTCTTTTTTCGCCAGTGCCTCGACCTGTCGCGCACGCCGATGATGATCGACGCCAACAGCACTCAGCTGCCGGCCTTGGTTGTAGACGTGCCGTTTGACCAGCGCTATGCCACAGCGGTCATGCTCGACTCACTGACGGCCGAGCGTCTGCCGGCTGGGTCGGACATTCCCTGGCGCATCATTGAAAACACTCAACTGTTCTATGTCATCAGCCAGACTCAGGTGGTGGTGGCCTGGCGCGGAACTCAGGAGCTGAAGGACTGGCTGACGGATTTGATGTACCGACCCGTGGCAACCGACGGCAGTGGCAGCGATTTGAAGGCTCCGGGTACGGCGCTGACTGGGGCGGGCAGTGTTCATTATGGGTTTTTGCAGGCGTTTGAGGTGGCTAAGAGGCTGTTCAAAGATCGATTCAGTGAAATAAAAGATGAAGCGTTTAACAAAGATTTTTTCATCTGCGGCCACAGTCTAGGTGGTGCATTAGCGTTGATTCACTCGGCAGAATTGAAGGACCGCAATCCAATTCTCTACACCTACGGCATGCCCCGCACCTTCACCGGCAAAGCAATCGAGCGCCTGCAAGACGTTACGCACTTCCGCCACGTCAACGATGCCGACACCATTACCAGCGTTCCGCCCGAGGCGGCACTGGACAACTGGCTGTACGACGCCCTCGGTCCGCTAGGCTCCGACCTGGGCTACATCTGGTCCGTGGGGCAGTTGCTGGCTGGCAAACTTGTTCGCTTTGGCGACCCGTACTGGCATCACGGGCAGCTCGTCATGTTCTACCGGGCCGACCAGCATCTGTCGTCCCAGGGCTCCTCCTACCCCGCCTATCGCAACAAGGACGGCCTGGGCGCGCCCTATCACAACACCATCACCCGACGTCTACCACACCGCACGCGCATCTACCTGGTGCCAAGCCTGAACGATGAATTCAGTCGCTTTGCTTTTGAAGAACAAAAGGTGCTTATCCGTTCGTTGAACCGGGAAAACCTCGCGCGCTTCCTGCCATCACACACCAATCCCGAGCGTAGTAACCAGCGCAGCAACCCGATGGATCACTCGATGATCAGAAACTACCTGCCGTTCTTGCATAATCAATTGCTGGAGTTGAGTGACCCCGAGCGGCCACTGGAGCGCAAGGACGTTCGGGCGCAGTTCGAACAGCAAATGCAAATGACGGGAATACCCGAACCGGAGAGGCACCGCAACAAGCAGTTTCTCGCCCTGCAAAAATTGTTACCCATGGCATTACGCATGACGCACGACCTGGAAGGTGGTCCCGAGGCCTTGCAGCGTTTCTGCCGCGAGCGAGAGTTTGGCGTGATGATCGAAGTCACCCAGCCCCGAGCCTGCGTTCCGGCAGAGCGCGACCAAGCATTTCAGCCACAGGGATAGGCGTAAACCATGAATATTCTGATCCACCCCGCGCAATTTCCAATGCAGCACGCGAGCTATCAGCTGACTGATGAAAGTGGAGCGGTCGCGAGCTACATCAGATACCGCGTCACCACCAAGGAACGCAAGGCGTACGAGGGCGTGAGCAACCGTGAAGGTGTTACCCAACTGATCCCCACTCCCTACCCCGACGAGATGACTATCGAAATCCCTGAGGGAGTGCCCTCCCCTCCGGAGAAATGTTGAGCATGAACGCGCTTCTCAGTTGCACTACCGCGAGCCTGTTGCTGTTCAGTCTCAGCGGTTGCGCTGTGGACCGTGGTCTGTCCCCGCCACTTGGCGGCGAACAAGTCAGCATGACGGTGAAGGTGCCCAAGAACCTAGCGGCCAGACCCATGCAGGTGATCTACCGCTCGGAGAAATGCACGATCAAGCGCTCCGGGCCGGATTGGAGCTCTTATGAAGAGGATGGCTATCTCGCTACCACGGTCCAGCCGCAACAGCAGGGGCAAAGTGACCTGTATGAGGCGAAGCTGCCTGTATATGGCGGGGGGCGATGCCAGTGGCGCTTGAGTAATGTGACCTTTGGTGTTACCTACGCCAACACATCAGCTTTCGGGCAAAATGTTCCATCTGGGGGCGGGGGCGGAGTGATCGTGGCATTCGATCATCACCTGCCACAACAGCGTTCAGTTTTCGAGCCAACCCAAGAAGCTAGTGGTGACTTGCTTGTCGGTGGTGACTATTACCCATGGATAAGTGAAGCCTTTCTGGGGGGACATGAGAAATTGGCCCGCTTGGTGGGAGCAGGGGATATCTACCTGACCTATAAGGCGCTAAATGCTAGAAAAGTTGTCTTCGAACCAATTTTGCATGCTGATAAGGTCGTCTATTCGAAAGAGCCTAAGGTAAAACAAAAAGGTAGTTACACTCGATTCACTTATCCCGATGGCAGTGCGGTGGCCGATGGTACCAGCAAACCAGATTTCAAGAAGCTCCAAGCCATTCGCCTGGGACAATCGCAATGAGTGCGCTGCGGGTTGTACCCATCCCCGCCCGCCGCAATTCAGTAATCATGAACGCCCTCATCCGTTGCACAGGCGCGAGCCTCTTACTGCTCAGCCTCAACGGTTGCGCCCTGGACCGTGGTTTGTCGCCGCCAGCAGGCGGCGAACAGGTCAGCATGACGGTGAAGGTACCCCAGAATCTCGCGGCGGAACCCATGCAGGTGATTTACCGCTCGGAGAAATGCACGATCAAGCGCTCCGGGCCGGATTGGAGTTCTTATGAAGAGGATGGCTATCTCGCTACCACGGTCCAGCCGCAACGGCAGGGGCAAAGTGACCTGTATGAGGCGAAGCTGCCTGTATATGGCGGGGGGCGATGCCAGTGGCGCTTGAGCAATGTGACCTTTGGTGTTACCTACGCCAACACGGCGCACTTTGGAGAGAACGTCAAAGCGGGACCAGGGGGTGGGGTGATCGTCATGTTCGATCATCATCCGCCACAGCGGCGCTCCGTGTTTGACCCGACTGAAAAGGTCAGTGGCGACCTGCTGATCAGGAAGGACTACTACCCATGGGTTAACGAGCAGTTCATTGGCGGACATGAAACGATCGTTTGGCTAGTCGGTGAAGGTGGCATCTATTCGTACTATCGCGCCCCAAATGCCCGCACGGTTATGTTCGAGCCCCTGCTTCATGCAGAGTACTTGGTCTACGCGAAGGGACCGAAATTGAAGCAAAAGGGAAATACAAACCAGTTCACATACTCCGATGGCAGTGTTGTGGCGGGTGGCAGCGATCCCAGCTTCAAGAAGCTCCAAGCCATTCGCCTGGGACAATCCCAATGAGTGCGCTGCGAGTTTCCCCGCGCGTGGCATTCGACCAACTCTCTGCTGCAACGTGTCATTGGTTGCAAGCTTTAAGCGGAAAGTAGAAACAAAACTGATTCTATTTGGAGTTGAGAATTCACACTCCGCCACTTAAAGCTCGCCGGCGCCCAATCAATACCGATTCGGCTCCATTTCCAGCTCGACTTGGAATCGTTGCAAGATATCTTGCTGAATCCTTTGCGCCAGCTCCAGCAACTGCAAGCCCGTGGCGGCGCCGTAGTTGACCAGCACCAGCGCCTGCAACTTGTGCACGCCCGCATCGGCGTCACGGAAACCTTTCCAGCCTGCGCGCTCGATCAGCCATCCGGCCGCCAGCTTCATCTGCCCATCGGGTTGCGCGTAGGCCACCAGGTCCGGGTATTCGCTTTTGAGTTGGGCGACCAGCGCAGCCGGCACCAACGGGTTTTTGAAGAAACTGCCGGCATTGCCCAATACCGCCGGGTCCGGCAGCTTTTCGCTGCGGATGCTGCAGATCGCCTGGCTGACGTCGCTGGCGGTCGGGTGATCGATACCTTGCTCGGTCAGGCGCTGGCGCACCGGGCCGTATTCCAGATGCAGATGCTCGCTGCGGTTCAGCTGAAAACGTACCCGCAGGATCAACCAGCGTCCGGGCTCCTGCTTGAACAGGCTGTCACGGTAGGCGAAGTTGCACTCGGCGAGGCTGAAGTCGCGCAACTCACCGGTGTGGCGATCGACGGCGGTCAGGCCGGCGAACACGTCCTTGATCTCTACGCCATAAGCGCCGATGTTTTGCATCGGTGCCGCGCCAACAGTGCCGGGGATCAGGCTGAGGTTTTCCAGGCCGGACAAACCCTGGGCCAGAGTGTGTTGCACGAACGGATGCCACGGCTCGCCGGCTTCCGCTTCAATCACCACCTGCTGGCCGTCATCGCTGATGATGCGCATGCCACGGGTGGCCATGCGCAGCACTAGCGCCTGGATGTCGGCAGTGAGCAACAGGTTGCTGCCCCCACCGATCACCAGCAACGGCACGTCATGCTCGGTGGCGTAAGCCAGGGCTTCGCGCACGTCGGCATCGCTGTGGGCTTCGGCAAACAGGCGGGCCTGCACGTCCACGCCGAAGCTGTTGAACGGTTTCAGTGAAACCTGGGTTTGCACTTGCAGACTCATAACCGGCCCTTCAATTCGACAACCAGCAAGTCACTGGCGCGCTCGATCAGGTCCAGTACCTGCTCGAAGCCTTGGTCACCGTCGTAGTATGGGTCCGGCACTTCGTCGAGTTCGCACTGGTAGCGGCGCAGGAACAGGTCGAGCTCAGCCCTGCCCTTGGCCGGTTGCAGTGCCTTGAGGTTGCGCAGGTTGCTGTTGTCCATCGCCAGGATCAGGTCGTACATGGCGAAGTCGGCGCGACTGACTTGCTGCGCGCGCTGGGCGGACAGATCGTAACCACGCAGGCGGGCTGCGGCTTGGCTGCGTTTATCCGGGGCTTTGCCAACGTGCCAGTCGCCGGTGCCGGCGGAGGCGACTTCTACCTGCTCGGCCAGTCCGGCTTCGCGCAGTTTGTGGCGCAGCACGCCCTCGGCGGTCGGCGAGCGGCAGATGTTGCCCAGGCAGACGAACAGAACCCGCATCACGCCTCCAGCAGGCGACGAACCCGCTCCAGGTCTTCAGCGGTATCGACGCCGGTGGGTGGTGCGATCAGCGCATCAGCCACGTGGATGCGCACGCCGTGCCAGAGGGCACGCAGCTGTTCCAGGGACTCGGTGTTTTCCAGCCAGCAAGGGCCCCAGCTGACGAAGTCATGCAGGAAACCGGCGCGGTAGGCATAAATGCCGATGTGGCGGCGATACGGCACGCCTTCCGGCAACTGCTCGCGACTCTTGGCAAACGCATCACGGGCCCACGGCAAGGTCGCGCGGCTGAAGGTCAACGCCAGGCCATTGAGGTCGCTGACCACCTTGACCACGTTGGGGTTAAACAGGGTTTCCACGTCTTCGATCGGCTCGGCGAGGGTGGCCATGCGCGCTTCGGTGTGGGCCGCCAGGTTGGCAGCGACCTGATCGATCACGCTCGGCGGGATCAGCGGCTCGTCACCTTGGACGTTAACCACGATGGCGTCGGGGGCCAGGCCCAGTTTCGCCGCCACTTCGGCCAGGCGATCGGTACCGGAGTTGTGGTCTTCGCGGGTCAGCACCACTTCGGCGCCAAAACCACGGCAGGCTTCGACGATGCGGGCGTCGTCAGTGGCGACCACTACGCGCTCGGCGCTGCTTTTGCTCGCCTGTTCCCAGACGTGCTGGATCATCGGCTTGCCGGCGATCAGCAGCAATGGCTTACCCGGCAGACGGGTCGAAGCAAAACGCGAGGGAATGACAACGGTAAAGGCTGTGGTCATTTATCCAGGCGCTCGTCGGTGGTCAACGTGCGCGCTTCGGTTTCCAGCATCACCGGAATGCCGTCGCGGATCGGGTACGCGAGGCCGGCACCCTTGCTGATCAGCTCGGTCTTGTCGGCGCTGAGTTTGAGCGGGCCTTTGCAGACCGGGCAAGCGAGGATATCGAGCAATTTGGTGTCCATGAGCATTCCCTGGATAAACGGAGTTAAGGCAAAAGACGATTCGGCACCAGGCGCATCAGCTGCGTATCGAACCAGGCGACAAAGGCCGGTGATGGCGCAGCATCGACCGCCAGGTACCACCAGTCGGCAGCGGCGAAGGCACGGCACTTCACCGCGTCCTTTTCGGTCATCACCAACGGCAATGACGGAGTGAAATTCAATGCCTGCACGCTGTACTCGGCGTGGTCGGCGAACGCGTGCGGGACCGGCTGCCAGTGTAGCGTCTCGAGGGTCGTGAAGAAACGCTGCGGATTGCCGATGCCGGCCACGGCGTGCAGCGCCTGACCCGGCGGAAAATGGTCGAGTGGCCGCCGTTCCCCGCTTTGCAGATTGATCAGGGCGGTGGGCTGCAACTGGAACGCAAAACCGTCCTGGCGATCTTCTGCAACGCCGTTGTAGAGCACCGCATCGACGCTCTCAAGGCGTTCTACCGGTTCGCGCAACGGTCCGGCAGGCAGGCAGCGCTGGTTGCCGAGGCCGCGGGCGGCATCAATCAGCACCAGTTCGAGGTCACGGGCCAGTCGATAATGCTGCATGCCGTCGTCAGACAGGATCAGATCCAGCGGCTCACTGGCCAGCAAGGCCTTGACCGCACGACTGCGGTCCGGGTCGATCATCAGCGGCACATCCGTGCGCTGTACTATCAACAAGGGTTCGTCGCCGGCAACATCCGCACTTTGATCGGCCTCCACCCGCCAGGGCAACTGCGGCGGCTTGGCGCCGTAACCGCGACTGACCACCCCTACGCGAAGGCCGCTGCGCTGGCAGTGCTGGATCATCCACAGAATCAGTGGAGTCTTGCCGGTGCCGCCGACTGTGATGTTCCCGACCACCACCAGCGGCACCGGCGGCTGATAGATCTCGCCCTCGCCCGCCAGGAAACGCTTGCGCTTGTTCATGACCACGCGCCGATACAGCCACTCCAGCGGCTGCAGCAGTTTCAGGGCTGGATGCCCCTGGTACCACGCGGCGAGCAATCGATCGGACATGGCCATCAGGGTGCGGGCGGCGCCGCCTCGACAGTGGTCATGCGCAGGTGGCTGAAGCCGAGTTTGCCGGCCGCATCCATGGCGGTGATGACGGACTGATGCTGGGTCTTGCCATCGGCGCTGATGGACAGCGGCAGACTGGTATCGCCACCGGATTCTTTCTGCAGCGCTTCCATCAGGGTCCCCAGGTCGTTCTTGGGCAAGACCTGGTTATTGACCGAGAACGAGCCCTCGGCATTGATCGCCACGTCCAGGTGCTTGGCCTGCTTATCGTCGTCAGGCGTACCGCTGACCGCTTCCGGCAGGTCGACGCGCAACTGGGTTTCACGGGTAAAGGTAGTGGTCACGACAAAAAACAGCAGCAGGATAAACACCACGTCAATCAGCGACGCGAGGTTTATATCGACCGTTTCCCGAGGCTTGCGGCGGAATTTCACGCTCGGCCCTCGGTCAGGTCAACATCCCGATCGCCCTGTACGACCTCAACCAGCTTGATCGCTTCCTGCTCCATGCCAACCACCAGCTCGTCGATCCGGCGTTGCAGGAAACGGTGGAAGAACACCGCCGGAATGCCGACCATCAGGCCCGCAGCGGTGGTGATCAAGGCTTTCGAGATACCACCGGCCAGAACTGCGGCGTTGGTGCTCATGCCCGTGCCCATGAACGCACTGAAGATATCGATCATGCCCAGCACGGTACCGAGCAAGCCCAGCAACGGCGCCATGGCGGCAATAGTGCCGAGGGCATTGATGTAGCGTTCGAGTTCATGAATGACCCGTGCGGCGGCTTCCTCAATGCACTCTTTCATGATCTCGCGGCCGTGCCTGGAGTTGGCCAGGCCCGCAGCCAGGATCTCGCCCAACGGAGAATTGGCGCGCAGTTCCTTGAGCTTGTCCTTGGTGAGCTGTTTGTCCTTGATCCAGACCCAGACCTGCCCGAGCAGGTGCTCCGGGGTCACACGGCTGGCACGCAGGGTCCACAGGCGCTCGGCGACGATCGCCATGGCCGCGATGGAACTCAGAATGATCGGCAGCATCATCCAGCCGCCGGATTTGACCAATTCCCACACAGTGACAGTCCCCTCGAAAAAGTGCGCCACTCTAACATAGGGGGTCCGCACACCGAAGACCACGATGGCGCATCCGGTCGGGGCCTGATGCGGGCCGTTCATTGCGTCGGCGGCGCTGGATCGCGCCAGAAACGCCGTTGCTGGCGCATAGTCGCCGGCGCCGCGAACGTGCCCAGTTGCAGATGAACGGCGCCCTGCTCGGCACTGTCGTAGATGCGCAGGCCGAGTTTTCGATAGCGGGCCATGACCGTCGGATGCGGATGGCCGAACGAATTGCCGTTGCCGCGGGAGATCAGCACGCCCTTGGGCTGGAGCACGCCGAGCAGAGCCATTGACGATGAGGTGCGACTGCCGTGGTGGGGAGACTGCAACCAGTCAGTGGCCTCAGCCAGCGGACTGTCGAGAAAAGCCTGCTCCGCAGCGTGTTCGATATCACCGGTGAGCAACAGACGCTCGCCCCCGGCTTCGATCTGCAGCACGCAGGAGCGAGAGTTGCTGTCCCTGGCCGAGGGCCATTGCCAGAGCTGGAAATTCACCCCGTCCCAATTCCACTGTCGACCACTCTCGCAGGCGTCAGCGAACAAGCCGTCAGACGCCGGAAAGGGTTCGCCACCGACGATCCGGCGCACTGATAATCCATCGGCGACCGCCCTGGCACCGCCGGCATGATCGGCGTGGGCGTGACTGATCAACATCAGGTCCAGCTCGTCGACCCCCAGCTTGTGCAAGGCCGGCAGCACCACCCGTGCGCCCATGTCCATGTCACCGAAACGGGGGCCGGCGTCGTACAGCAGGCTGTGATGGCGGGTACGCACCAAAATCGCCAGGCCCTGGCCGACATCCAGCAGCCAGACCCCGGCAATCCCCTCCGCCAGCATCGGGCGGGGCGGCAACGCCAACAACAGCAACATCGGCCAGCCCAGCCAGCGCATGGGCACACCCGCCGGCATCAGGAGCAGCAAGGCGCCGACTGCGGCCAATGCCCAGGTCCACAACGGAATCGCCACTGGCACCCAGGCGGGAAAATGCCCCGCCACCTGCGCCAGCCCCCGGAACAACCAGTCGATCAAGCCTCCAGCGAGCCACAGCAATCCTTCGCCGATATAAGGAATGGGCAACAACAAAGTACCGAGCAACGCGGGTGGCAGAACCAACAGACTGATCCAGGGCACGGCCAGCAGATTGACCAGCGGCCCGCTAAGACTGATCGGCAGGCCGAGGATCAACAGCAGCGGGCCTAGACCGATCGCGATCAGCCATTGCGCACGAGTCCAGGTTTGCCACCAGGGCGACGGGCCGAGGCGTCCACTGAAGGTAAAAATCAGAATCGCCACCGCCGCGAAGGACAGCCAGAAACCCGGCTGCAGGCTCGTCAGCGGGTCCATCAGTAGCACCCCGTTCAATGCCAGCAACAGCGGCCACCAGGCGCCCAGATGACGAAAGCGCAGGCGCCATAGCAGCACCAGGCCGATCATCGCGCAGGCCCGCCGCACCGGCACGTCGAATCCGGCGAGCAGTCCGTAACCAAGGGCCGCAGCGAACGCCAGGCCGCAGGCCCATGGCAGCCAGGGCAAGCGCCCTGGCCACAGGCCATAACGGGCCAGCCCGGCGATCAGCAAATACACCACACCGGCCAGCAAGCCGATGTGTTGCCCGGAAATCACCAGCAAATGCACGGTGCCGGTGTCTTGCAGTACCTGCCAGTCTTCGCGACTCAGGCCGCTGCCATCGCCCAGCACCAATGCTGCCAGCGCCCCACTACGCCCCTGCGCATCCACCGCCAGCAGGCGCTGCCGCAGGCTGTCGCGCCAGGCGCCACGGGCTTCGGCGAGTTTCTCGCCGTCCTTGACTGTGCCGGTGGCGCCGATGCGTTGCGCCAGCAGCCAGGCGTCGTAGTCGAAAGCGTGGGGGTTGAGCAGCCCGGACGGCCGTTTCAGCTTTACCGCCAGGCGCCAGCGCTCACCGCTGTGCACCGGCGGGCCGTCGTACCAGGCCAGGCGCATTCGTTGCGGCAGCCGGGTACGCCGCGAATGACTGTCGGTCAGTTCGAAACGCACGACCCCGTCGGCATTCTGCGGCAGTCCCGTCACCAGTCCCTCCACCCAGCGGGTTTCGCCCTCGAGCTGAATCGGCAGGCGATCGTCCAGCGCCCACTGGGCGTGGGTGCAGGCCCAGGTCAAGCCGAACAGGAAAAAACCCAGCGGATAGGCGCGAAACGGCAGCACTATCAGGGCTACTATCGGCATCAACAGCAACAACCAGACCGGCGGTAATGCCGGTAAAAAACGCAGGGTCAGCAAACCCAGCGCCAGCGCCATCATCCCTGTGCGCATACGCCCGTCCTTGAGAGTCCACCCCCTAGGCATAGCCGGCCCATCGCACGGCCGTCGTTATTAATTGTCACAAAGTCTGAATAGGCGGTTCATCGAATCCAGACATACTTGCCGCCTTAACCGACCGAGAAGCCTTATGCCCCGGCGCTTATTCAAACGCTACATGCCAGACCCGACGAGCATCAGGGAACACAAGTCCTTACGCTTTCTGGGCACCCTGCTGCATGACCCGAACCTCTGGCACCTCAACCGCCACTCCGTCGCCCGGGCGATGGCTGTGGGGCTGTTCGCTGCGTTTTTACCCATTCCATTACAGATGCTGGTAGCCGCTGCCCTCGCCATCATGGTGCGCGGCAATATTCCGATCGCCGTCAGCCTGGTCTGGCTGACCAACCCGATCACCATGCCGGTGGTGTTCTTCTGCACCTACCAGACCGGTGCCTGGTTGATGGACATCCCTGCTCGACACTTGCCGGACGAACTGACCTGGGAATGGATCAGTGGCGAACTGTCGACGATGTGGCAGCCATTCCTGTTGGGTTCTGTGGTCACGGGGCTGGCGCTGGGGGCGTTGGCTTATTGCCTGACGATGCTGTATTGGCGCTGGTGGGTTGCGCGGCAGTGGAAGCGGCGCAAGAAAAACCGGCTATAAAAATGCAAAACGGCCTCCATGTGGGAGGCCGTTTGTTTGTGCGGTGTCAGGAATTGACCCATCGCGAGCAGGCTCGCTCCTACAGGGGATCCCGTGTAGGAGTGAGCCTGCTCGCGATGGCAGGCGACTCGGTCGTCCTCAAGTACGCATCCCCCGCCCACTCACCAGCAACCGCGCGCAACCGATATACAGCGCCACCGTCGCCACCAGCATGAACGTGATCGCCACGCTGATCTTGATGTCCGAAACACCCAGGATGCCATAGCGGAAGGCGTTGACCATGTGCAGCACCGGGTTCGCCAGGGACACGGTCTGCCAGAACGGCGGCAGCAGGGAAATCGAGTAGAACACCCCGCCCAGGTACGTCAGAGGCGTCAGCACAAAGGTAGGAATGATCGAGATATCATCAAAATTGCGCGCAAACACTGCGTTGATAAAGCCCAGCAGCGAAAAAATCGTCGCTGTCAGCACCACCACCAGGATGGTCACGCCCAGGTGATGCACCTGCAAGTCGGTGAAGAACAGCGACAGTAGCGTCACGATCACCCCGACCATCAACCCGCGCAGCACGCCGCCCAAGGTGTAGCCGATCAGGATCGTATGCGGCGAAACCGGCGATACCATCAATTCTTCGATGGAGCGCTGGAATTTACTGCCGAA
Source organism: Pseudomonas sp. LB3P31 (assembly GCF_054897945.1). Lineage (NCBI taxonomy): Bacteria > Pseudomonadati > Pseudomonadota > Gammaproteobacteria > Pseudomonadales > Pseudomonadaceae > Pseudomonas > Pseudomonas sp. LB3P31. Next base: position 4,931,156 of record NZ_CM142710.1, on the reverse strand, counting down.
GAAACTCGACACCACGTTGCCGTAGGAGTTGGTGATCACCGACATCATGATCAAACCCGGCACGATGTACTCCATATAGGTGAAGCCACCCATATCACCGATCTGCCGTCCGATCAGGTTACCGAAGATCACGAAGTACAGGACCATGGTAATCGCCGGCGGCAGCAGCGTCTGCGGCCAGATCCGGGTGAAGCGCCTGATCTCGCGGTAGACGATGGTATTGAGGGCGACCAGGTTGGGTTGCAGCTCGGAACTCATACCGCCACCTTCGACAGATTTTTCTCCACCAGGGACACGAACAACTCCTCGAGGCGATTGGTTTTGTTACGCAGGCTCAACACTTCGATGTTCTGCTGTGCCAACTGAGTGAACAGCGCGGTGATGCCCATGGCTTTGTCGACCTGGACTTCGAGGGTGTGGCCGTCGATCAGCCTGGTCGGGTAGCCGAGCAGCTGCGGGGCGACGCTCAGGGTGTTCTTCAAGTCGAGCAGGAAAGTTTCCACATGCAGCTGGCCCAGCAACTGTTTCATGCTGGTGTTCTCGACGATGGTGCCGTGGTCGATGATGCCGATGTTGCGGCACAGCTGCTCAGCCTCTTCCAGATAATGCGTGGTGAGGATGATGGTGATGCCTTTCTGGTTCAGCTCGGTGAGGAAAGTCCACATCGAGCGGCGCAATTCGATGTCCACCCCCGCCGTCGGTTCGTCGAGGATCAGCAGGCGTGGTTCGTGAACCAGCGCACGAGCGATCATCAGTCGCCGCTTCATGCCGCCGGACAGCGAGCGCGACGGCGTGTCACGCTTGTCCCACAGGCCCAACTGAGTCAGGTACTGCTCGGCGCGTTCCTTGGCGATTTTCGGCGGGATGCCGTAGTAACCGGCCTGGGTCACGACGATGTCGAAGGTCTTTTCGAACTGATTGAAGTTGAATTCCTGCGGCACCACGCCGATGGAGCGCTTCAGCTGCGCAGGATTCTTGTCCAGATCGTGCCCAAAGATATTCACCGTGCCGCTGGTCTTGTTCACCAGGGTCGAGAGTATGCCGATGGTCGTGGATTTGCCGGCGCCGTTGGGGCCGAGCAGGGCGAAAAAGTCACCTTCGGCGACATCCAGATCGATACCACTCAGGGCCTGGAAACCGTTGCCGTAGGTTTTGGTTAGCTGCCGGATGGACAGAGCGGAACTCATATCGGATTACGCACCAAGAAGGGGAAGGAAGGGGTAAATAAGGGCGGACGGCGATGAACACAACCGCGGCGCTCGAGCGCAATGGTGCGTGTCGCCGTCACACAAGTACAGTCAAGTGTGTCGATAGTGAGTATTAAGTCAACGCGGTCATGACGGCTTTCTGATACGCCGGACGCTGTTTAAGCCGTGCATACCAGGCCTCCAGATGAGGCTTCGGGGCTCGCTCGATCGGCATCTCGAACCAGGCATAAATAAAACTGCCAAGGGGAATGTCGCCCATGCCGATTTCGTCTCCGGAGAGATAGGGTTGGGTCGCCAATGCCTGATCGGCCATGGCTAACAGAGCGTCGCACTCCTTGATCGCAGCCTGGATGGCCGGCCAGTCCTGTTTCTCGGCCGGAGTGCGCAGCACACCCCAGAACACCGTGCGGAATGGTCCGGCGAAGTTCGAGGTGGTCCAGTCCATCCACTTGTCAGCGCTGGCGCGAGCTTGCGGGTCAGCCGGGTACCAGGCGCTATCGATGGCGTGGCGGGCCAGCAGGTAGCGCACGATGGCGTTGGATTCCCACAATACGAAACCGTCATCTTCAATGACCGGCACTCGGCCGTTGGGGTTCATCACACGGTATTCGGCGGTATCCACAACGCCGAAGGAACCGCCTGCATCTATCGCTTCGTAAGCCAGGCCCAGCTCCTCGGCGGCCCACAATGGCTTTCTGACATTCGACGAATTTTTCCGACCCCAGATCTTCAGCATGACCGCCTCTTTATGGATGAATGCGCAGGCAGCATACGCCGGATCAGGCGCGACTCAAATCGCCCTGCATGTCCCCGAGCAGCATCGGTGAGTGCTCACCGAACAGGTGCGGATAGCATTTTTGCAGGTGCTCGAAGAAGAAGGTTTCAGGCACATCGGTGAACTGGCCATGATCGACCACGTACTCCATCAACTGCACGCCATCGCGATTGAAGGGGTGGAACACGCTGTCCTGGATGCCGTCGAACTCCAGTGGCGCGACGTTGAACAGTTCGCACAAGCCTTGGTTGAATGCTGGCGTGGCCTTGACCCAGCGTCCGTTCAGGAACAGTTCGGTATAACCGTGCATGGCGAATACATCAGTCTTGAGCAGTTCGAGCAATCGCGGAGTCGACAAGTGATTGCGCACATCAGCCAGGCCGATTCGAGCCGGGATTGCACAGTGTCGCGCCGCACCAGCGAGCAAGGTGGCTTTGGGCACGCAGTAGCTTTCCCCTGCTGCCAGCGCGTAGCTGCCGCACAGGGTCTGCGGGTCGCGGCTGAAGGTGTAGGGGTTGTAGCGCACGGCTTCGCGCACCGCGTAATACAGATTGATCGCCTGTTCGAGCGGGTCGCGACTGGCACCCCGATGTTTTTCAGCGAACTCCACTACTGACGGGTGGTCACTATCGATGAAGCGGCCGGGACTCAAATACTCGTGCATGAGATCAATCTCCTGGGGAAGGCCCGAGTCTAGCGACAGGTTGAGCACACAGATAACGGCATTTCGGCCAAACATGGGCGTATTGTCGCGCGAGCGGCGAACGATTGGCGCGGCCCGTTGCCAACCGAGCCTGCAAAACTTCTACAAGGTTTCTCACAAATCAACACCGCGCCCTGATCACCCTGTTTTACGGATGCCGTCTAAGCTCTGAGGGTTGGTTTTGCCCTGGTTCACGGAGGATTAAATATGCTGTTGTTGTGGATACTGGTTCTGATCGTCGGCATCGCCTACCTGGCTCACCGCCGCACCGCCCCGCTACCCGCCCTGTGCATCGTTGCCGTTTATGTGGTGGCAATGGGCGCCTTCAGTCACGCGCCCGGCTGGCTGTTGCTGCTGCTTTGGGTGTTGATTGCCGCCGTGGCGGCGCCGCTGTTGCTGCCAGATCTGCGCCGCAAGTTCTTCAGTGCGCCGCTGTTCAGCTGGTTCCAGAAAACCCTGCCGCCAATGTCGCAGACTGAACGTGATGCCATCGACGCCGGCACGGTATGGTGGGACGGTGAGTTGTTCAGCGGTCGTCCGGACTGGGACAAACTGCTGGCCTATCCAAAAGTACAGCTGAGCGAAGAAGAGCAGGCCTTTATCGATGGCCCGACCGAAGAGCTCTGCGCCATGGTCAGCGACTGGCAGATCGGCCAGGACATGGACCTGCCGCCAGACGCCTGGACCCACATCAAGGACAACGGCTTCTTTGCCCTGATCATTCCCAAGGAGTTTGGCGGTAAAGGTTTTTCCGCCTATGCCCACTCCCAGGTCGCGATGAAACTGGCGACCCGCAGCGGCGACCTCGCCTCCACCGTGATGGTCCCCAACTCCCTCGGCCCTGCCGAACTGTTGCTGCACTACGGCACTGACGAACAACGTAACCACTACCTGCCACGCCTGGCCCGCGGTGACGATATTCCATGCTTCGCCCTCACCGGCCCACTTGCCGGCTCCGATGCCGGGGCAATGCCGGACACCGGCGTCATCTGCAAAGGCGAATGGGAAGGCAAGGAAACCCTCGGCCTGCGCCTGAACTGGGAGAAGCGCTACATCACCCTTGGCCCGGTCGCTACCCTCCTCGGCCTGGCATTCAAGGCCTATGACCCGGATCACCTGCTGGGTGACAAGGAAGACCTGGGTATCAGCCTGGCGCTGATCCCAACTGATACCCCTGGCGTCGAGATCGGCCGTCGTCACCTGCCACTGGGCGCGGCGTTCATGAACGGCCCGAACTCCGGCAAGGACGTGTTTGTGCCGCTGGAGTTTCTGATCGGCGGCCAGGAAATGCTCGGCAAGGGCTGGATGATGTTGATGAACTGCCTGTCTGTTGGCCGTTCGATTTCCCTGCCGGCAGTCGGCACTGGCGCGGCCAAGTTCACCAGCCTGGTGACCGGTCAGTACGCCCAGGTCCGCGAGCAATTCAACGTGCCACTCTCGGCATTCGAAGGCATCCAGGAAGCCATGGCGCGCATAGGTGGCAACGCCTGGATGATGGACGCCGCGCGAATGCTCACTGCCAATGCGGTGGATCTTGGCGAAAAACCCTCGGTACTGTCGGCGATTCTCAAGTACCACCTAACTGAACGCGGTCGCGAGTGCATCAGCCATGCCATGGACGTGCACGGCGGCAAGGCGATCATCATGGGCCCGAACAATTACCTGGGACGCAGCTGGAACGGCGCGCCGATCTTCATCACCGTGGAAGGCGCCAACATTCTTTCGCGTAACCTGATGATCTTCGGCCAGGGAGCGATTCGCTGCCATCCGTTCGTGCTCAAGGAAATGGCACTTGCCGGTCGCGAAGACAAGGATCAGGCGCTGGTTGAATTTGATGCGCTGCTGCTCAAGCATATCGGTTTTGCGGTCAGCAACGCCGCGAGCACGCTGGTCCTGAACCTCGGTTTCGGACACTTCGAACGAGCGCCGGGCAACGCCCTGAGCCAGGGCTATTTCCGCGCTCTTAATCGCCAGGCCGCTGCATTCGCCATGCTCGCCGACCTCAGCATGATGTTGCTGGGCGGTGAACTGAAACGTCGCGAACGCCTGTCGGCACGCCTTGGCGATGTGCTCAGCAACATGTACCTGGCTTCCGCCGCCCTCAAGCGTTACCACGACCTGGACTCGCCCGAGCACATGGCGCCGCTGTTCACCTGGGCAATGGAAGAAAGCCTCGGTCAGTCGGAAAAAGCCCTGGATGAACTGCTGACCAACTTCCCGAACAAGGTGCTGGGCTGCCTGTTGCGAGTGATCGTGTTTCCATTCGGTCGTCGCCATAAAGGGCCGTCCGACAAACTCGGCGCTGAAGTAGCGGCAGTGATCGGCCGGGCCAAGGGTGATCCGACCCTGGAAGAGTTGCTGGGTGGCTGCTACCGTCCGCAGGCGGCAGATGATGCGGTCGGCGCGCTGCAGCACGCGTGCAATCTGCTGAATGCCGCGCAGCCGCTGCAGAAAAAGCTGCATGGGGCACTCAAGAGTGGCCAGGTCAAGCCGGCTGCCGGGGAACATGCGATTGATGCGGCACTGCAAGCGGGCGTACTGCAACCCGTCGAAGCGCTGACGCTGCGTGACGCCGAGGCGGCGCGACGCAAGGTGATCGATGTCGATGACTTCGACAAGGACGAGCTGGCGCTGGCTGACGGAAAGGTCCGCTGATCCCGCTCGACCTGTAAAAACGGGCGCAGGAGCTTTATACTCCTGCGCCCGTTTTGCTCTTGAGGACTTATCTCGTGTCCAACATCGTTGCCGATCATCTCGTCCTGCTGGACCACCTGCGCAGCATCCTGGTCGCTGTAGGTGAAGCCGAGCAGGTTCCAGAAGAAAGCCATGCCTTGTTCCTGGAGCGTTTCGACGAACTGCGTGCATTGCTTCCGGTCGATCCGATCGAAAGCCAGTACCTGGGCCAGGACATCCTGTGCCAGGTCATCACCCGCTACCCACAAATTGCCCACCTGGTCCCGCGCGACCTGCTGTGGTATTTCGCCGGGGACTGCCTGCACTACATGCCCGATGATGAAATCGACTTGTACCAGGCGCTGGAAGAACGCCGCTTCGAAGCCGAACAGAATGACGAACCGTTCGACTGGAATCAGGAGAAGCAGCTGTTGTCGATGTCCAATGACGACAGCAAGCACTGATTCACAATCAAAAGATCGCAGCCTTCGGCAGCTCCTACATTTGTACGGCGTACACCCCGTAGGAGCTGCCGCAGGCTGCGATCTTTTGATCTTCACTCAGAGCAACCCTTCACTTTCGGGCAATTCATAAGCCGCCAAGGCACCTCCCCGCCCCGGCTTGCCCAGGGTCGGCTCTTTCTCCAGGCACTCCACCAGATAATCAATAAACACCCGCAACTTCGGCGGCATGTACCGCGTCGGCGAATGCAACAGCCAGGCGCCGCCATGGTATGACGCCAGAAAAGTCCAGTCCGGCAGCACCTGCACGATCAACCCCTGTTCCAGCGCATAACGCGCGGTGAAGTACGGCAGGCTGCCAATCCCAATGTGCTGCAACACCGCGCCCAGTCGAACGCCGGTGTGGTTGGCGGCATAACGTCCGCGCACTCCGACCGTGACTGCCTTGGTACCCTTCTTGAATTTCCAGCGCGCATCACTCGGGGTTTCTCCCAGGTAGATGCAACTGTGGTTGAGCAAGTCGTGAGGATGCGTCGGCGTACCGTGTTCAGCCAGGTACTGCGGGGTGGCGCACAGCATATGATCGATGGTCAGCAACTGCCGCCCCACCAAACCTGCGGGTGGTCGATCGGTGATTCGAATGGCCAGGTCGACGTTGTCGTCGATCAGGTCCACCTGCCGATCCTCAAGTAGCAGTTCGACGTCCACTTTGGGATAACGCCGCAAAAACTCCGGCATATGCGGATGTATAACGAATCGCCCCACCGCCTTGGGCACGCTGATCCGTATCAGCCCCTCGGCTTCATCGGTGAACTGGCCACTGATCTCCATAACCGACTTGGCAGCGCTCACCATCTCCTGGCAACGCTTGAACACCTCCTCACCGCCATCGCTCAAGCGTAATTTGCGTGTGGTGCGTTGCAACAGGCGAGTGGCCAGCGCTTTCTCCAGGCGCGAGATGCTGCGACTGACAGCCGAGGGTGACGAGCCTAGCTGGCGAGCCGCTTCGGAGAAGCTGCCGGTCTCGACAACTTTGACGAATATCGCCATTTCACCCAGCAACGGCAGCGGTAAATTTATGCTCACAGCGCAACAGTCCTTTGATGTTTCAACGGATTATCACGCATTTCCAGCCTATCTATAATGAAAAACAGTAATTATTCGGACCTGAAACATGACGCTTCGCCTGTTTTTCCACAGTGATGAGCTTAATGCCAACGTGGAAGTGCTGGACTGCACGCCAAACGAGGACGAGTTCGCCGTCGTGTTGCGGGCCACACTGTTTCACCCTCAGGGCGGTGGCCAGCCTTTTGATACCGGCTGGATCGGTGAAAGTCAGGTGCTGCGGGTAGTACAGGATCCCGAGCGGATCATCCATTTCGTCGATCGGCCGGTCAGCTCTGGCATGAGCCGGATACGCGTCGATGAGCAACGTCGCCAGTTCAACACCCGTATGCACTCCGCTGGTCATTTGATCGGTCACTTTGTTCAGGCCAAAGGATGGATGCCGATCAAGGCGCACCACTGGCCGGGTGAAGGCCGGGTGCAATTCAAACCCACAGAGTCTGCGCATGAAGTCGACGCACAAACCGTCCAGCACGGTCTCGATCAGTGGATTGCCGACGACCTGCCACGCCTGACGTCGCTGCGCGAAGGCGCCAGGGAAATCAGCTTTGGCGAACTGCCTGCCTATGGTTGCGGCGGTACTCATGTGCGCAGCCTGAAGGATCTGGGCACGGTCACGATTACCTCTGTCTCCAGCAAAAAAGGCACCCTGTCAGTCCACTACAGCCTGGACTGAGCCTGCGGCCGCCTGGATTCGCGGCTTTCCTAATGCCCGGTTAGATGGACCTGAACATGATGCTGGACGTCGAGCGTCTCGATGAGACGTGCATAAAGAAATTGGCCAACGAGGACATTCTCGCGCTGCGGATCAAGGGCCTCCTGCCCTCCGCGCTGGCTATCGAGATTGGCAGCAAGATCCTCGCGCCGGGCTTTGAGGGCTATATCAATGCGCCGAGCATCGGCCGCATCGGCATGGCCTTCTATGAAGCCGAAAATCGCGCAGTGCTGGTCGAGGATTACTTCGAACGTGCTTCACGCAACATCACCGAGTTGCGCAACCGCTGCGCGCCTTACGCCTCGCCGGTGGATACCTTGCGCTGCATGCTCGACGAATCCTGGCCAGCCGGCGCCCACCTGGAAAACCTTTACGGTCGCAAGATGTACGTCGGGCTCTCCCGGGTAGTGGAACCTGGGGTGTGCTTTCTGGCCCACCACGACATTTTCGCCAAAGATGCCCCCCACAGCTTTCAGGCCAGAAGCCTGGAAGCACAGTTCGCCGGCAATGTTTACCTGAACATGCCCAGCGAAGGCGGCGAATTGCAGATCTGGAACCACGACATTTCAGCGGACCAGTTTGACGAGATGCGCGGTGACTGTTACGGCATAGACCCGTCGCTACTCGGCGCTCCTACCCTGCAGATCCGACCTGAGCCAGGCGACTTCATCCTGTTCAATTCGCGCTGCATGCACTCGGTGACACCGGGCATCCTGGCGCCGCGCCTGAGCCTTTCATTCTTTGTCGGTTACCGCGGCACTGCCTCCCCCCTGACCTTCTGGAGTTGAACATGCTGGGTAATTACCTGGGCGAGTTTCTGGCACTGGCAACCATCCACTTTCTCGCGGTGGTTGCTCCCGGACCGGATTTCGCCGTGACCATCCGCCAGAGCGTGCGCTTTGGCCGACTTGTAGGCATCTGCACCGCGCTGGGCATTGGCGCAGGCATATCGGTTCACGTGCTGTACACCCTGCTTGGCGTTGGCGCGTTGATGCACACCACGCCCTGGTTGTTGACCGTAGCCAAGGTTGCAGGGGGCGCCTACATTTTGTACCTGGGCGTCGGTCTGCTGCGCAGTAAGGCGAAAACCGTGCTGGAAGGCGAACAGGACAAGGACTCGCCGGTCGTTGAGCAATCCTTGATGAAGGCCTTCATCACTGGCTTCCTGACCAATGCCACCAACCCCAAAGCCACCCTGTTCTTCCTGGCGATTTTCACCACGATCATCAGTGCCACGACCCCGCTCAATATTCAAGCGCTGTACGGAGTCTGGATGTGCCTGGTCAACGCCCTGTGGTTTGTCATCGTCGCGTTGTTTTTTTCCAGCAACAAGGTGCGCGTGCTGTTCATGCGCATGGGCCATTGGTTCGAGCGGACGATGGGCGTGATCCTGATTCTGTTCGCCGGGCGCCTGATTCTTTCGATGTAAAAAACCAGGAGCGCAAAAGGCCCACTCAGTCTGACTGGCGGGTCTTTTTTACTCGCAGGATACAAATCCCGCGCAAACAAAAACGCCGCTCAATGAGCGGCGTTTTCGTTAAATATGGAGCGGGAAACGAGACTCGAACTCGCGACCCCGACCTTGGCAAGGTCGTGCTCTACCAACTGAGCTATTCCCGCAAATGGCGTCCCCTAGGGGACTCGAACCCCTGTTACCGCCGTGAAAGGGCGGTGTCCTAGGCCACTAGACGAAGGGGACACACAACTGAAACACATGGTGTGTGTTTCAGTGCCCAGAGATTAAATCCGAAGATTTTGCCCTGGTTTCACTCAGTGCCGCCCGAGAGCCACACTGCTTAAACTTGGAGCGGGAAACGAGACTCGAACTCGCGACCCCGACCTTGGCAAGGTCGTGCTCTACCAACTGAGCTATTCCCGCAATGGCGTCCCCTAGGGGACTCGAACCCCTGTTACCGCCGTGAAAGGGCGGTGTCCTAGGCCACTAGACGAAGGGGACACACGTACAACATTCACTTCCTACTGCGTTTCGCTGTGTGCTTTACGCTGTAAGTGGCGCGCATTCTATGGATGGATTGGGAGGTCGTCAACCCCCAACTATAAATTTATTTAAATCAATGACTTCGAACTGCTTTCAGGCGCGTTTCGGGCTTTTCCGCCGCCCGGGGTCTGACGCCTATATTCTGACACCTGCCAAGACGTTATAGTCGATCCGTAGCACCGATGATGGCAATGTGCACTCAAACACGATTGCTTATATAAGGCGCATCGCGGCCGATACAGGCAGAACACTGTCCGATTCAACCCGTCGTACAGCGCTATGCGCTCCAATGCCAAGCCACTACACTCGCTCGCGAATCCCATAAAGAGGTCTTACCGGTGACTCCACTCATGATCACCCTGCTCGTCGTAGCCGGGATCGCACTATTGATCGCCATTGGCTACATGAACCATGTGGTGGAAAACAACAAGCTGGAGAAGGCCCGCACCAAGGTTGAGCTCAACGATCGCCTGCGCCGTTGCGGCGAGATCACCGAGACATTCCCTGGTCAGTTGATGACACCGGCACTCAAGCTGTTGCTGACTCGCCTGGAACTGAATGTCTGCCAGCGCCTGTTGAATCTGGAGAAATCCAACGCTGGCCTCAAGGAACGGATTGCCGAGCTGAGCGCTTTAGTCGCCCAAGGCGAGTCGATCCCGGTCAACAACCCGCCAGCGCCGATCCAGACCGAAGCCAAAGCCAAAGACGTACGTTTCCTGCTGGAAGCCCTGCATGGTCAAATCACCCGCGCAGCCCAAGACGGTTTCCTGCCGACCAACGAAGCCAAGCGCTGGATTCGTGAAGTTCGACACATCCTGGTACTGCTGCACATCGAGTTCTTCAACAATCTCGGCCAGCACTCACTGCAGCAAAATCAACCGGGGCAGGCCCGCCTGGCGTTCGAGCGCGGCGTGCAATACCTGCGCAAACAGCAGGAACCGCAGGTTTACGCCGAACAACTGCAGTACCTGGAAAAACTCCTCGCTCGCGCCAACGCCCAGGTGATGGACAAGACGGCCCCGGCCGAGGACGAAGTGAACGAGCTGACCGAAGGCCTCAAGGACGTCGAAGCCGATGCCGACTGGAAGAAGAAAGTGATCTACGACTGACAGCGCCCGCCCGCGTTCACACCGGAAACCTGAGCGAGCTTGCTCGCGAAAAACCCAAGAGCGCCATGTGGTGTCAGGTTCCCAGCGTTATCGTTGGCGACCATCGTCGGAACGCCGCCCGGAGCAGGCTCGCTCCTACAGATTTAACCTGCGGGCCGAGCGGTATCGTTACCGGCCCCTACAGTTTGAAATGCCCTACCATCCCCTTCAACTCAATCCCCAACTGCGCCAGTTCGATGCTGGACGCAGCATTGCCTTGCATGGCCAGCGAAGACTGGTCGGCACTGGCGCGAATACTGGTCACGCTGCGGTTGATCTCCTCGGCCACCGAGCTCTGTTCCTCGGCCGCTGCGGCAATCTGCTGGTTCATCTGCTGAATCAACGACACCGCCGCCGCAATGCTGCCCAGCGCACTTTCGGTCTGCAGCGCGTCACTGACCGCCAGCTTGACCAGTTCACCACTGCGCTGGATCTGCTGCACTGACGACTGCGCCGCTGAACGCAGGGCGCTCACCAGACGCTCGATTTCCTCGGTAGACTGCTGGGTGCGCTTGGCCAGCGCCCGGACTTCATCGGCCACCACCGCGAAACCCCTGCCCTGCTCGCCGGCCCGTGCGGCTTCGATTGCTGCGTTCAGCGCCAGCAGGTTAGTCTGCTCGGCCACGCTCTTGATCACACTGAGCACCGTGCCAATGTTCTGGATCTCAGCGCTCAAGCTTTCGATACTTGAACTGGCCGAGGTGGCCGAGTCCGCCAGCAGCTCGATGCGCGCCATGCTCTGGCGCACCACTTGCTGCCCGCTTTCGACCTTGCCGTCGGCAGTCTGCGCGGCTTGAGCCGCCTCCTCCGCATTACGTGCAACGTCGTGCACGGTGGCGGTCATCTGGTTCATCGCAGTTGCCACCTGCTCGGTTTCCTCCTTCTGGCTACTGACTTCAAGATTGGTCTGTTCGGTGCCCGCCGATAACGATTGCGCCGAACTGGCCAACTGCTCGATACCTGCCTGCAGTCCGCTGACAATGCTGCTCAGCCCCGCCCCCATCTGCTGCATGGCCTGCATCAGCTGGCCGATCTCGTCGCGCCGCGTCACCTCGACCGTTGCGCTCAGATCACCCGAGGCGATTCGCTGGGCAACATGAATAACACTGCGCAGTGGCGCCACAATCAGGCGGGTAATCACCCACGCGGCAATCAAACCGACCAGCAGTGCCAGCGCCGAGGAACCGATGATCAGCATGGCGTTCTTTTTCAGCTCTGCCTGCATCGACTGGTCATCGGCAACGTAAGCCTGATCCACCCGCTCCACCACCTGGGCGGCACGCAGATGCAGCTGCGTGTAGACGGTTTTTTCTTGGGCCAGCAGCCCGGTGTACTCCGCGAGTTTTTCGCTGAAGCCAGCAATGTGGCCAGTCACTTCATTGAGGACTGTCTTGTAGCCGTCATCCGAGACGGTGGCCTTGAGCTGTTCAACCTGGGCCAGCGCCTGGTCAGCCTGTTCGATCTTGCCCTGGCCCGCACTGTCATCGCCCTTGCGGCTAAGGTCCAGGCGCACCCGCGCCTCGTTCAGGGCCTGCAGCATCAACCGCGAAACCTGGCTGACCTGGCCGGCCTGTTCGATAAACTGGCCGCCATCCTTGCCCTGCGACTCTTTCAAGGTATAGGCGCCGTCGTCGGCAAGCCCGGCTTGCAGGACATCAAGATTGTTGGCGACGCTGGAAACCGACCAGTTGGCCATCTCCAGCGCCAGGTCCTTGGTCTGGCTGAGCGAGACGAACTCGTCAAAGGCTTTTTGGTACGCGCCAAGGGACTGTTCGACGTCGACCATGACTGGAACATTCGCCGCAGACGTCTGCTTGAGCCCATCCGCGAGGGCGATCAGGTCATCGACCCCGGCGTGCAAGGCCTCGACGGTTTTCACGTCACCACGCAAGGCATACTCCTGCTCGAGCAAGCGCACCTTGAGCAAGCCGCTATTGAGTGAGGACATCTGCTTGAGGGCGTCGAAGCGCTGACTGATGGCCTGCAGCGACCACACCCCGATCGCGGCGATCAGCGCCGTCAACAACAGCACCAGGGCGAACCCCACGCCCAATTTTCTTGCCATACCGAGGTTGGCAAAACGTCCTTGCGCCACCGTGATCATTGCGTTGGGCCCCTTGACTGAGTCTATTCACGCAGATTCGCAATGGGCCCCAGTCAACACAAGGCTCTGGCGCCGGAATAATGGCAAAAAGCTACGTCTCCGTCGTTTTCAGAACGCTTGAGGTCGATCCAGTGAAGTCGCCTGAAAAAAACCTCGGGCTCGCCGGTCACAAGCATAGGCGACATTGATGCGCAGCCAGTCGGTCGCCTCTGCGGTGGAACTGAACGCGGTGGCCGACGACAACTGGATGCCGTGATACCGAGCCAAGGCGCCAATCTGCTGGTAGTCGTGCTTGCGCGAGCGCGCCCAGACGAACAGGCCTCCGCCAGGCTTGCCGAACACCTCCCACTCGGCGTCTTCCAGTATTTGCACTGCGATCTTTCGGTCGCTGTTCAACCGTTGTCGTTGGCGCTGCACCAACTTGCTATAGGCACCGCTGGCCAACAGGCAGGCCAGCACCGACTCGGCGAATGGCGAGGCGCCCTGGCTGCTGATCATCTTGACCTTGGCCAGCCGGGCGATGATCTCCGTAGGCGCTACCAGGAAGCCGACCCTGAGCGAACTGCTGAGGGTTTTTGAATAGCTGCCGACGTAGATCACCTTGTGGTCAATATCCAGCGCGGCCAATCGCGCGCCTGGCCCGGTTTGCAAATCCGCATAGACGTCGTCCTCGATGACCAGCACGCCATGGGCTTTGGCCAGCTGCAATACGCGCTGCGCAACTGGCCTGACCAGGCTGCTGCCGGTAGGATTCTGATGGAAGCTATTGATAAACAACGCCTGGGGCCGCTGCGTGAGCAGTACCCTTTCGAGCACAGCCAGGTCGGGCCCGGTCGGGGTTCGCGGCACCTCGATCATGGTCACTCCGTGCAAGCGCAGGAGATCGAACAACACACTGTACCCTGGGCTTTCCACCACCACACGGTCGCCCGGCTTGAGCAAGGTCCGCACGATCAAATCCAGCCCCTGGCTGGCGCCTGCGGTGGTCAGGACCTGATGTTCCTGCGCATGGATTTCCAGCCGACCGAGCCGCTTGAGAATCTGCTGGCGCAAGAGCGGCAGGCCAAGCGGTGTGCTGTAGTTGAACAGGCTGGCCATATCGGTGCGGCTGACCTGACGAATCGCGAAGGCCAGGTCATCGGTTTCCCGCCAGCTCTCGGGTAGTCCACCGCAGCCCAGGGGCAGTGCGTCATGCACCGCGTGCGGTGGTTGCCCAGCACCACCGCTCCAGGATAAGTCCCCATGCTCGATGGCCTGCGGCGCCGAGGCGACGAAAAAAGCCGGTCCACTGCGCGAGCCCAGCAGCCCTTTTGCCACCAGGCGCTCGCAGGCTTCGACGACGCAGGCCTGGCTAAGCAGATTGACTCGCGCAATCTGCCGTACCGGGGGTAGTCGGGTACCGGGTGCCACGTCGCTGCATCTCAGCCAGCGGATCAGTGAGTCGACGATTTGCTGTACGACCGGGACCAAAGCCTGGCGATCTATTCTCAGTTCCATGAGCAGCTGCCTCCTTGTTCGTTTTTACGCAAGGCAGTTAAGCAGGGTGCTCCTGAATGGATGGGGAACGGCGGATGGGAATGGGGGTGGATTTAATGTTCGGAAACAGTTTTGGGCTGTGGGGAGCGTGGTGGTTTCAGGATCAAAAGATCGCAGCCTCGTTGCACTCGACAGCTCCTACGCAGCTCCTGCGCGGCGCAAACAGGTGCAACGCAGTATCAGAAGGCTGTCACTCCGCCGTCTACTGCCAGTGAGTGTCCGGTGGTGAACGCGGCGCCGTCGCTGCACAGGTACAACACCGCGCTGGCGATCTCCTCGACCTTGCCGATGCGGCCGACCGGGTGCATCGCACTGGCGAATTCGCCCTTCTTCGGATCAGCCTCGTAAGCCCGTCGGAACATATCGGTGTCGATGACCGCCGGGCATACCGCGTTGACCCGAATTTTCTTCTTCGCGTACTCGATCGCCGCCGACTTGGTCAGGCCGATCACTGCATGCTTGGATGCCGCATAGATGCTCATCTTCGGTGCCGCCCCGAGGCCCGCCACAGACGCGGTGTTGACGATCGCGCCGCCGCCCTGGGCCAGCAGCAGGGGCAGCTGGTACTTCATGCACAACCAGACGCCTTTGACGTTGACGCCCATGATCGCGTCGAACTCGTCGAGCGTGCCGTCCGCCAGCCTGCCCTTTTCGATTTCAATGCCAGCGTTATTGAAGGCGTAGTCGAGGCGACCGTAGGTATTCACCACCTCATCCATAAGATGTTTTACCTCGCTTTCCTGCGTGACGTCGCAGCGCACGAAGGTCGCTTCACCGCCTAACGTACGAATCAGCGCCACGGTGCCTTCGCCGCCGGCTGTATCCAGGTCGGCCACCACCACTTTCAAGCCTTCAGCGGCAAACGCCTGGGCAGTCGCGCGGCCGATACCATTGCCGGCGCCCGTCACCACGGCGACCTGGCCAGAAAACGTCATGCTCATTGTCATGTCCTCAGAAAGATGCAGGGAAAGTGCGTCACCCAGTCTAGTCACAGGTGCTTGCAGCGCGGCAGCACTATCAAAAGGCCGGTTGCCTGCCCATGAGTTGCAGTGATGAAACCTGCGGCCTGACTATCACTGCACTGGATCTCAGTGCATTCGCCGTATCAGCCAAACTTGCGGCTTCGACCACTAAGAGCTATCAACAAGGCTTCATTCCTCTTGAGCGCCTGTCATGACTACCCAGACCAATCGCCAGTTCCTGCTCGCCAAGCGTCCAGTGGGCCCGGCGACTCGCGAGACGTTCACCTATCAGGAAGTACCGGTCGGCGAGCCGGCTGCGGGGCAGATCCTGGTCAAGAACGAATACCTGTCCCTGGACCCGGCCATGCGCGGCTGGATGAACGAGGGCAAGTCCTACATTCCACCCGTCGGTATCGGCGAAGTCATGCGCGCACTGGGTGTAGGCAAAGTCGTCGCCTCGAACAATCCAGGCTTTACCGTGGGTGATTACGTCAACGGCGCCCTCGGCGTGCAGGACTATTTCCTCGGCGAGCCACGGGGTTTCTACAAGGTCGATCCGAAACTGGCACCGCTGCCACGTTACCTGTCTGCACTGGGCATGACCGGCATGACCGCCTACTTCGCCCTGCTTGACGTTGGCGCGCCAAAGCCAGGTGATACCGTGGTGCTGTCGGGTGCCGCCGGGGCTGTGGGCAGCATTGCCGGGCAGATTGCCAAGATCAAGGGCTGCCGCGTGATCGGCATCGCAGGCGGCGCCGACAAGTGCAAGTTCCTGATTGATGAGCTCGGGTTCGACGGAGTCATCGACTACAAAAACGAGGACGTCGTCGCCGGCCTGAAGCGCGAGTGCCCGAAAGGCGTCGACGTGTATTTCGATAACGTCGGCGGAGACATTCTCGACGCAGTGCTGAGCCGCCTGGCCATGAAGGCACGCGTGGTGATTTGCGGCGCTATCAGCCAGTACAACAACAAGGAAGCGGTGAAGGGGCCGGCCAATTATCTGTCGCTGCTGGTCAACCGCGCCCGCATGGAAGGCTTTGTGGTGATGGACCACGCCGCACAGTTCGCCGCCGCCGGGCAGGAGATGGCGGGCTGGATGGCCAAGGGGCAGCTCAAGAGCAAGGAAGATATTGTCGAGGGGCTGGAGACGTTCCCGGAAACGCTGATGAAGTTGTTCAGCGGGGAGAATTTCGGCAAGTTGGTGTTGAAGGTTTAACCCGCCTCTTCAGTGACGCAAAATTACTGTAGGAGTGAGCCTGCTCGCGATGGCGGAGTATCAGTCGATAACAAATTTGACTGACACTGCGCCATCGCGAGCAGGCTCACTCCTACAGTGGGTTCAACTGTGTACGCAGACAGTTACGCCAACTCGGCTACTACAGCCGCCAACGCCTTGGCCGGATCAGCCGCCTGGCTGATCGGACGGCCAATCACCAGGTAATCCGAGCCCGCATCCAGCGCCTGGCGCGGAGTCAGGATACGGCGTTGATCGTCCTGGGCGCTGCCCGCCGGGCGAATCCCCGGGGTAACCAATTGCAGCGACGGGTGCGTCGACTTCAGGGCCTGGGCTTCCATCGCCGAGCACACCAGTCCGTCCATCCCGGCTTTTTCCGCCAGGGCCGCCAGGCGCAGTACCTGTTCCTGAGGCTCGATGTCGAGGCCGATACCGGCCAGATCCTCACGCTCCATGCTGGTCAGCACGGTCACGCCGATCAGCAGCGGTTTCGGGCCGGTGCGCTGATCAAGCACTTCGCGACACGCAGCCATCATGCGCAAGCCGCCGGAACAATGCACGTTGACCATCCACACGCCCATTTCCGCAGCGGCCTTCACTGCCATCGCAGTGGTGTTCGGAATGTCGTGAAATTTCAGGTCGAGGAACACTTCGAAACCCTTGTCGCGCAGGGTGCCGACAATTTCCGACGCGCAGCTGGTGAACAGCTCTTTACCCACTTTGACCCGGCACAGGGTCGGGTCCAGTTGATCGGCCAGCTTCAGTGCGGCGTCACGGGTGGGGAAATCCAGGGCGACGATGATAGGAGTCTGGCAGACGGACATGGGCGGGCTCTCAGGCAGGACGAAATCGGCGCGCATTGTAGCGGAACCAGCGGCGCTGCGGGACCCGATGATCGGTAAATCGTCCCGACTGATCCGCCAATTCCAGCTTTTTTCCTCAGCGGCGTTCTTCGATTCGGGCCTGGCTCTTGCTCCAGTCGGTCAACAGACTATAGGCCACAGCCAACAGAGTCGGGCCAATGAACAAGCCGATGAAGCCAAAAGCAATCAAACCGCCAAATACCCCCAGCAACACAATTACCAGCGGCAGGTTTCCGCCACGACTGATCAGGTAAGGCTTGAGCACGTTGTCGACACCGCTGATGATGAACGTGCCCCATACACCAAGAAAAATCGCCATCCCGTAGTCGCCCTTCCAGGCCAGCCACGCCGTTGCCGGGATCCACACCAGCGGCGGGCCCATGGGAATCAGGCTGAGCAGGAAGGTGACGATGCCCAGTACCAGCGCGCCGGGAACGCCGGCAATCAGGAAGCCGATCAACGCCAGCACCGCTTGGGCCGCTGCCGTACCAATCACTCCGTTCACTACTCGCTGTACCGTGCCGGCCACCAGCTCGATGTAATAGCCGGCGCGATCGCCAATCAGGCGCTCGAGCAACCCGTGGACGAACGCCGCCAGGCGCGGTCCGTCGCGGTAGAAAAAGAACACGAAGACAATGCTCAGGGTCAGCTCGAGGATGCCGCCGCCAATCTGCGCACTTCGGGCCAGCAGCCAGTTGCCGACCTGCCCCAGGTAAGGCTTGACCGACACCATCATCGCCGCGCCCTGCTGGTCGATGCTGTCCCAGATGCCCACCAGCCGTTCACCCACCAGCGGAATGCTGCCGAGCCAGGTCGGTGCTTCCGGCAGGCCGTCGACCTGCACGTCCTTGATGAAGGCAGTGGCGTCACGCACATGATCGGCCAGGTTGAAACCCAGCCATACCAGCGGCACCGCCACCAGCAACATCCAGCCCAGGGTCAGCACCGCAGCGGCCAGGGATTCACGGCCGTTGAGCCAGCGGGTCAGCAGACGCATCAGTGGCCAGCTGGCAAACGCCAGCACGGCGCCCCAGAACAATGCCGACCAGAACGGCGCCATCACCCATAAGCTCGCGCCAAACAGCACCAGGAGCAGGATCTGCACCAACAGCCGATCATTGTTGATCATGTAGGTCTCGTCATTCAGGAAGGAGTCGGCGAGCGCGCATCCGGCGCTCGCCTGGTGCAGCTTATCGCAATAGCTCGATGTGCAGGCCAGAGCCTTCGTTGCTACCGGTTTCCATGCGTGCCGCGCGCACGCCCTGCTTCATCAGTGACTGGCGCCAGGCTTCGGCATTCGGCCCGGAAACACTGACGCGCAGGCCGGTGTCCAGGTTCAGGCCGCGGGACAGCAAGCGCAGCCACGTATCGTCAGGATCGGCGGTCAGTTTCGGGAAGTCGAGTTCGCCTGTGCTTTTGAGTTGTCGCAGCAACGTCGCGGAAGTCGGCAGCAACTCGCCCAGAGGGGCGCCAGCGTCAAACTGCTCCGCATGCAGGTAGGCTTTGCGATTGCCCCGGGTGATGCTGTAGAGCGCAACCAGGGTGTTGTCCTGGGGAGCTGCCAGGCGTAGCAGCAGGTACGCCTGCTGATCGTCGGCCCCATACAGCTTGGCGTTGCCAAAGACTTCATTGGCCCACAGGCTGCTTTCCCCGCAATCACGGGCCTGGCACCAGAACAACAGCTCGGCGCCCTGCTTCTGCAGCGCCTCACGGGCTGCGGTGAAGGCGTCCGTGGAAGAATGCTCCGGCGGCAGCTCGTAGGTGACTGAGGTGATCTGCCCGCGGGCAGTGACTTGACCGTCGAAGCGCAATTGCCCGCTGATCTTGCGGATCGAGCCCAGCGGGTAGATTCGTTCCATCTCCACAGCGGGACGGTAATCGACGATTTGCGCGTCGCCCATCCGCGGCAGGATCTGCAGGTCCTGGCTGCCCGGCACATCGGCAGCGAACGACTGGGCACTGAGACAGCACAGCGCGAGAAAACTGAGTGAGCGCATGGACAGACTCATCGGATCGGCATGCCCTGGGCACGCGTGACGACCTTCTGGCCATTCGGGGTCGCTGCGGTGTAGAGGTCTATCATGGTTGTCTCCCATTTCAAGCCGCCCAGCCTCGACAGTTGCCCGGCGCAAGTCAAGGAACGGTGAAGAACCGATTGAAACAGTCTGCGACAAGATCCGCGCCGGCCTCGTCGTTCAGGTGCAAATGATGGCCACCTGACAGCTGTTCCCGGCTGAAGGGTAGACGCTCCAGCAACTCCTCGTGTCTGGCGAGCATACCTTCCGCAGCCACCACCAGTTTTGCCGGGCAACTGACTCGCTGGACAAAGGCCATCGCCTGCTCCGTGGTCAGGCGCAACGGCGACGGCAACGTCAGACGGTTGTCGGTGCGCCAGGTGTAACCACCCGGCACTGGCATCAGCCCGCGCTGGGCGAGCAATTCGGCAGCTTCACGACTCACCGCCACCAGGCCTTTCATGCGAGCTTCAATGGCTCGGTCGAGCGTGGTGTACACCGGTTTGCGTTTCTCCCGCAGATCCAGCTGCGCCTGCAAGGCCATCCCCATCCGTTCTGCAGCATTTTCCGCCTTGTCAGTAGGAGGAATGATGCCGTCGATCAACGCCAGGTGCGTCACGCGTTCGGGCATGGAACCGGCGATGATCAATGAAGCGATTGCGCCCATGGAGTGACCCATCAGGGCGAATCGTTGCAGCCCCAGTTGTTCGGCGACTTGCAGCACGTCGTAGGCGTAGTCCCACATGGCGTAGCTGGCACCTTCAGGTCGGTGTCCGGAATGCCCATGCCCGGCCATATCCAGCGCGATGATGCGCAAGCCGTGGAGCTTGGGCGCCAACCGGGCAAAGCTGTTGGCGTTGTCCAGCCAGCCGTGCAAAGCGATCACGGGCAACCCGTCTTCAGGTCCGAACAGGTGCGCCGCCAGTTCGATGTGCGGCAGGTTCAGGCGAATTTCTTCAACGGCATGGTTCATGCGCAATCCTGCTGGCGACGACCTTCCCAGCGGCTGAACAGGTTCTTCAGCAGCGTGGCGGTGTCCTGTGGACGTTCGAGCGGAAACATGTGGCCGCCAGGCATGGTCAGGAACTCGCCAAGCGGCATGCGCCCCACGCTACTCGCGTGATGGCGCATGACCACCCGGCTCTTGTGCCCGCGAACCACCGCCAGCGGCACTTTCAGCTGCCGGGCCCGACCCGGGCTGGTGTGGGGCACGCCACGGTAGATGCTGATTTCCGTGGCGGGATCAAAGCGCAGGCGTAACTTGTCGCCAACCTGCTGCAACCCGTGTTGCAGATAAGCGTCGAGGCATTCCGGATCAAAGCTGCGAAACAGCGTCTTGCCGGCGAAGTAGCGGCGCGCGCTGTCCAGGTCGGCGAATTCTTCGCGACGGCCCAGGGTACGACCGGCCGGCGTCAGGCGATCGATAAAACCAAAGCGCTTGGCAGCACGAATCACCCATTGGTCGGCGCGGGTCAGCACCGGTGAGTCGAGCATGACCACCCCGCGATACAGCTCCGGGCAGCGCAGCGCCGCGTGCAAATGCAGCACACCGCCAAAAGAATGGCCGACACCCCACACCGGTTCCGGTTGCTGCTGCAGATGATGGATCAGCTCGTCCACTAGGTTGCACCAGTTGTCATCCGCCGGAAAACGCGGATCGTGGGCGTGTTGCTGCAGATGCGTCACCTGATATTCAGGCGCCAGCGCCGCAAATAGTTTGCCGTAGGTCCCGGAAGGAAAGCCGTTGGCGTGGGCGAAAAATATCTGTTGCGACATACCGGCAAATCCATGAGCGAGAACAGGCGTTGATTGTCTGTAAGACCGCGTCCTGCGGCAATGACCGTAACTGCCAGGAATGATGACAGTCCGGTCATCGATCAGCGCGCGGGGGGGGTCTCGCCCAGGGGCACTACCGCCATGGTCAGGCGCGATACGCAACTGGCCTTGCCTTCGTCGCTGCTCAAGCGGATATCCCAGACGTGGGTGGTGCGGCCAATATGGATCGGCTTGGCGACTGCGGTCACCCGGCCACTGCGCAGGCCGCGTAGGTGGTTAGCGTTGATTTCCAGCCCCACGCAGTAGAACTTGCTGGAGTCGATGCACAGGTAGCTGGCCATGGACCCGACCGACTCGGCCAGCACCACTGAGGCGCCGCCATGTAGCAGACCGTAGGGCTGGTGCGTGCGATGGTCGATGACCATGCTCGCGGTCAGAGACTCGTCGTCGAACGATTCAAAGCGAATATCCAGCACTTCACCGATGGTGTTTTTCTGGATAGCGTTCAACTGTTCAATATTCGGGGTTGTGCGCCACAAACTCATCGCTGACATCCTTTGCTGGTTTTGTTCATCATTCAATCCTGCCACAGCACGGTCTCGTTGCGCTCGCTCCATTCTTCGAACCGCGCACCGTAGGCCGCTTCGATCACGTTGCGCTTGATCTTCAGGGTCGGCGTGAGAAAGCCGTTTTCCACGGCCCAGCTATCCTTGACCACCACCAGGCGGCGCAAGCGCTCGTGTTTGTCCAAGGCGCCGTTGACCTCCTCCAACAGTTTTTCCAGGCTTGAATGCAAGCCTGCGCGGGCGCTGCCGCCGGCGTCCTGCTGGCCGACTGCGGACAGCACGCACAAGCCCAAAGGTGCGCTCAAGCCATCGCCCACCACGCACACCTGCTCGATTCGCGAATGCACCGCCAGGCGATTCTCGATCGGCGCCGGGGCCACGTATTTGCCTTTGCTGGTCTTGAAGATTTCCTTCAGGCGTCCGGTCAGGCGCAGGTTGCCCTCGGCGTCTTCTTCTCCTTTATCACCGGTGCGCAGGAAGCCGTCGGCGGTCAGGGTATCGGCGGTTTTTTCCGGCTCCTTGAAGTAACCCAACATGGTCGCCCCGCTGCGTACCAGCACCTCGCCAGAGGGCTCAATGCGTACTTCGACCTCCGGACAGGGCTTGCCGATCCAGCCGGTTTTCTGCTGTCCGGGGAGGCAGATGTGCGAGTAGCCACAACTCTCGGTCATGCCATAGACCTCCAGCACATCCAGGCCGAGCTTGCGGTACCACAGCAGCAAGGTCTGCGGCACCGGTGCCGCGCCGGAGAGGGCCACGCGCAACGCATCCAGCCCGAGGCCGGCGAGCACCTTGTGTCCCACGCGCTTGCCGATGATCGGCAAACCGAGCAGGAAATCAAGGCGCTTTGCCGGGATTTTGCTGTACACGCCCATCTGGAATTTGGTCCAGATCCTTGGCACGCCAAACATGGCGGTGGGTCGCGCGCGCTGCAGGTCGGTGAGGAAGGTGTCGAGGCTCTCGGCAAAAAATACGGTTTGCCCGGTGTATATCGACGCGAGTTCGACGAACATCCGCTCCGCCACGTGACACAGCGGCAAA
Source organism: Pseudomonas sp. LB3P31 (assembly GCF_054897945.1). Taxonomy (NCBI): domain Bacteria; kingdom Pseudomonadati; phylum Pseudomonadota; class Gammaproteobacteria; order Pseudomonadales; family Pseudomonadaceae; genus Pseudomonas; species Pseudomonas sp. LB3P31. The sequence goes on along the minus strand of NZ_CM142710.1, from coordinate 4,908,252 downwards.
TACGACAGCAGGCGGTCTGACTCGTTGAGGCCGAACAACTGCGTGCCACGAGTCGTGGCAAAGCCCAGGTTGGCAAAGCTGTGCATTACGCCTTTGGGCATGCCCGTGGTGCCAGAGGTGTAGATGATCGTCGCCAGTTGCTCGGCGGCGGGCTTGGGGTCGTCCTGGATCGGCGACGTTGCCTGCAGGTCGGCCCAGCTGAAATCGAAATTACCCGCTGGATGCAGCGGCAGGCAGATGGTCGGCAGGTCGGCAGCAACCCCGCGAGACATGCTCGGCCAGTCATCGAGCTTGCCAATGAAGGCCAGCGCCGCTTCGGAGTGCGCCAGGACCTGGGCCACGGATTCGGCGGTGAGATTGGGGTACAGCGGAACCGATACATGCCCGGCCATCCAGATCGCCAGGTCGGCAATGATCCAGTGCGCGCAGTTTTTCGAAATCAGCGCGATGTGACTGCCTTGCGGCAATTCCCGCGCCCGTAACCAGTGGGCGGCACAGCGCGCCTGATGGCCGACATCGGCCCATGTCAGGGTTTCGACCTGTCCACCGCCGGTGGGCTGGACCAGAAAGCGTTGGCGAGGATGGCGAGCTTCACGCTCGTAGAAGACGTCCAATGGCAATCGAAAAGCGGCAGACATGCGACTCGCTCCAGTTGTTTTGGTCTGGAGCAAGCGTAGTCAACCAAGCGGTTGCTTGGTTGGATATTTTGATTTTGTGAAAGCAAGGCTTGCCCGCGATTGGATCGCCGCGGTGGGCAGTCGTAACGAGACCAATCCATCGCGGGCAAGCCTTGCTCCCACAGCGATCTTTAAGCTTCAAGGATGCTTGATGCTGTTAAGCGTCATCGCCCCCGCCAACGGCCCTTCACCCTCAAGCTCGGCCAGGCCAGCTGTTTTTACCGATTCCGGTTCCTGCACATGCCCGTGCTGCAGGTACCCGAGCAGATTGCCCACCAGCGGGTTATGGCTGACCAGCAGCGCGTAATCGACCGCCACCAACTGCTCCGCTACCGTTTGCGGGCGGTAGTCTGGGGTCAGCCACTCAACAGTGCGAATCTCCGGCAGAAAGCCCAGGGCTTCACGCACCAGTTGCGCGGTCTGTTGAGCTCGCAGGAAAGGGCTGGCATAGATCGCCGTGAGCGGCTGGCCAACCAACTCGGCTGCGATGCGCAACACTTCGTCGCGGCCATTGGCCGTCAACGCCCGCTCGGAATCAGGACATGTACCGTAAGGCTCAGCTTCACCATGACGCAACACCCAGAATTTCATAACTTCGGTTCCTCATCGCGGGCTGGATGCGGGGCTGGCGGCACGGCGTGCGGCGCTTCACCTTCCGGGGTGCGCGGTGTCGGCCAGTCGGCGAAAGGCCAAGGTTTCTGGTCACTGTGGAAGCTGCCGAAACGACCGATCTGCGCCAGGAACTGGCTCAAGCTGTCGCCGAAATTCATCAGGCTGGCGCTCGGGGCGCCGTAGATCAGACGGTAGATCAGCTGAACCAGCACCACCGCGCCCAGAATGAATTGCGCCACTTGCCAGACCAGCACGTAAACGATCATCCACAACACACGCAGCAGGATGGACTCGTACTTGGCTTCTTCTTTCTGTTCGTTCATGTCTCGCTCCCTGATTCGGTAGATTGAACTGCTGCGGATAAATTCAGTTAAAACCACTGGTGGAAATGAAGTCGACGTCGGTTTTCGGTTCGCCCCGCATCAAATGCCCGATCACCTGCTCCAGCGTGCGCCCTTCGAACAGGATCGCGTGCAGCCCGGCGACCAGCGGCATGTACACGCCAACTTCCTGGGCCTTGGCCTTGAGCACTTTCAGGGTGTTGACCCCTTCGGCGACTTCACCGAGGCGCGTCACCGCGTCTTCCAGAGTCAAACCCTGGCCGAGGGCAAAACCCACCTGGTAGTTACGGCTCTTCGGCGAAGAACAGGTAACGATCAGATCGCCGACGCCCGCCAAGCCCAGGAAGGTCATCGGGTTGGCGCCCTGATTCACCGCAAAACGGGTCATTTCCGCCAGCGCCCGGGTGATCAACATGCTCTTGGTGTTTTCGCCCATGCCGAGCGCAACCGCCATGCCGGCGATGATCGCGTAGACGTTCTTCAATGCCCCGCCCAACTCCACACCGTAGCGGTCGGCGCTGGCATAGACGCGGAAGGTACGGCCATGCAGGGCCGCCTGCACCCGCTGGCACAGTTCTTCGTCTTCGCTGGCGACCACCGTGGCGGTGAGCGCATGTTCGGCGATCTCCCGAGCGAGATTCGGTCCCGACAGAACGCCGATGCGCGCTTGCGGGGCGATCTCTTGAAGGATCTCGCTCATCAGCTTGAAGGTGTGGGCCTCGATGCCTTTGGTCAGGCTTACCAGCAATTTGCCGCTCAGGCGTTCGGCATGCGGCACCAACACCGCGCGCAGCGCGCTGGACGGTAGCGCGACGAAGCAGAGGTCGCAGGCCTCCAGCGTGGCTTGCAAATCGGTGACCGGCTCCACCGCCGGCAAAATCTTGATGCCTTTAAGGTAGCGCGGATTCTCACGATTGACCCGGATGGCCTCGGCCTGCTCCGGGTCTCGCATCCACTGCCGGACCTGATGGCCGTTTTCAGCGAGAAGATTGGCCACGGCGGTACCAAAGCTTCCGCCTCCCAGGACTGCGATTGGGCGCTGTTCAGTCATATGCAATCCATTAATCCATACCAGTGGCGATGCCGGCATTATACGGGGCGGCCCGGTCGCGGCCAGCCCTCAAGTCAATTAGCCCGCTCTGCAGCAACAAGCGGAATTAATCCCGGGTAATGCAGCATCGTGCATGGAAAAGTCCGATGGCTCGGTTAACATGCGCGCCATTCACCACGATCAAGGATGTGATGTGTCTTTGGGCTCTACCTCACCGCGCTCGCCGCTGGTTCTGGCGCTGATCTTCAGCTCGCCGCTGCTGGCAGACGACCTGTTTCTGGATGGAGAGCCATTGCCGCAAGTCCTGACGGCAACTCGACTCAAACAATCGCCTGCGGCGGTGCCAGGCAGCATGACGGTGATCGACAGTCAGCTGATCACGGCCAGTGGCGCCCGGGATATCAGCGAACTGCTGCGCCTGGTGCCCGGGATGATGGTAGGCAACATCAGCGGCAACCAGGCCGCAGTGAACTATCACGGCACCAGTGCCAGCGAAGCACGGCGCATGCAGGTGCTGATCGATGGCCGCTCAGTGTATCGCGCAGGCTTGTCCACGGTGGACTGGAGCGATATTCCGGTGCCGCTGGACGACATCGAGCGCATCGAAGTATTTCGCGGGCCGAACACCGTCAGCTACGGCGCGAATGCGTTGATGGCGGTGGTCAACATCATTACTCGCCGCCCCGCCGATAGCCACGGCACCCGGCTGAAAATCACCCAGGGCCAGCGCGGCATCAATGATTATTACGCCAGCCAGGGCACAGGCTGGGACGGTGGCGATCTGCGCCTGTCGCTGTCCGGACTGCAAGACGACGGTTTCGACTCGGACCGCAACGGCGGCGATTACCGCGACAGCCGGCGCCTCAACCGTATCAACCTGGCGATCAGCCAGACGCTGGATGAACGCCAGAGCATCGACTGGCAGCTCAACGCCAAGGACGGTACCAACCAGCGCCCGTACACCTACCGACCGGTGTTCTCGGGAATCACCGATGCCGGGAACAATTCCGACGTGGTCGCCAAGACCTACGCAGGCTCCCTGCGCTGGAACCTCGACATCGATCCGGATCACAGCCTTTATGTACAAGGCACGGCCCAGCACTGGGACCGCCAGCAAACATGGCGCGCCTGCGACGCCGAAGTGTCGTTCAGCCCCGAGCTGACCCGACTCTGGCAGATCAACCCCAATTACACTGAGGGCCTGGCGCGCAACATCGAGCGTTTCACCGGCGCCGGAGCCCCTCCAGGCACTGCTGCTGAACAGCAACTGGCCAGCCAGGTACTCAGCCAATGGAACAACGGCGCGCGCCAGACCTTGTGCGGCGACCTCGACCAGAGCACCCGGGAATCGCGCTTCGACCTCGAATTGCAGGACACCCTGAGCCTGGCCGATAGCCTGCGCCTGGTCAGTGGCTTGAACTATCGTTACGACCGGGCAGACTCCGAGACCTACTTCAATGGCACCCTTAACGACACCACCGTGCGGGCATTCGGCCAGCTCGAATGGCGCGCGACCGAGCACTGGCTGTTGCAGGGCGGAGCGATGTTCGAGGACACCCGGTTGATTGGCAGCTCGCTTACCCCGCGCATGGCGGTCAATTATTTGATCAATCCGCGCCACGGCCTGCGGGCGGTGTACTCGGAGGCCATTCGCTCGCCGGACATGTTCGAGAACAACGTCGACTGGAGCTACCGGGTCACCAAGCTGCACCCAAGCGCCTACGGCCAGTCCAGCGCGCGCTATTTTGTCCGCACCCGAGGCCCGGGCGACCTTGAGCAGGAACACATGCGCTCGCGGGAGCTGGGCTATAACGGCTACTTCGTCGAAGTGGGGCTGGCCGTCGATGTGAAAGTGTTCCACGACGAAATCAGCGGGATGATCAGCGAACCGCTGCGCAACAACCAGTACATCGCCAGTAACTCCAACAAAGCGCGTTATACCGGAGCCGAAACCCAGCTGGATTGGAGCATCAATCAAGCAGACCGCCTGCGCCTGACCTATGCCTACGTCGATGCCAAGGCGAGCAACCCCGCAGATCAGCTGCAAACGGCGCGTAACAGCGGTTCCGCCGGTTGGCTGCGAGATTGGGGGCATGGCTGGAACAGCGCCCTCTTCTATTATGGCGACGATGCGCTCAATGGTTACCGCTTCGAACGAGTCGACACGCGCATCGCCAGGCGCATTCACTGGGGCAAGGCCAGCCTCGAACTGGCGGGTGTGCTCCAGCAACGCCTCGACAATCAACCCACCACCTTCATCGACAACCAGTATGACCAGCGTCGAGTGATGTACTTCAGTGCGGAGCTGGAGTTTTAGGATGCCGGGCTGTCCGTCAGGGAAGACGCCAACCATTGGCCGCCTGCTGGCCGTACTGTGCCTGTTAATTATCGGCCTGCTGAACCCGCTATCGGCCAACGCCGTGGACATCCTGCTCACCGGCGCCGATGACAGCCCAGGCATGCGCTCCTTCACTGCGGCCCTGAGCGAGCGGCGCCCCGGCGATCGTGTAAGTTTCGAGCCCCTGGCCAATCTGCCTGCTCCGGGCAAACTACCCGCCAACACGCGCCTGATCCTGCTTGATTCGCCCAGTCTGGACTGGCGCCTGCGAGATGCCCAGGGCCCACCGACGCTGGTGCTGCGCATCAGCCGCCTGCAAGCCCGCCAGCGCCTGGGCGTCGCCCTGCCTCCACACTTGAGCCTGCTGTGGAGTGATCCACCGCTGCAACGCCAGCTGCGCCTGATCCGTATTTTGTTACCCCAGGCGAAGCGGATTGGCGTGCTTTACGACCATCACAGCGAATTTCTCCTCCAGGAGCTGCGCCAGGCCGCTGCTCCGCTGGGACTGGAAATCGTCGCCGAACACTGGGACGACACCAACGACAGCCGCCCCCTGCAAAACCTGCTGAAAAACAGCGACGTATTGCTGGGCCTCGACGATCCGGACCTGTACAACCCCAAGACGGCAAAAAACCTGCTGCTCAGCAGTTATTCACGGCAACTGGCCCTGGTCGGGCCCAACGCCGCGTTCGTCAAGGCGGGCAGCCTGGCCAGCACCTACAGCGACCAGAACGACTGGCTAAGCATTCTCGATCAATTACTCGACCGCTCGCCGAACACTTGGCCGCGCACCCATTATCCCTACCGGTTCAAAGTCTTGAGCAACCCGCAGGTCGCTCGTTCATTGGGTATTGAACAGATCGATGAAGCATCTGTCGCATCACAGTTGGCCGAAGGAGTAAGCCGCCCATGACTTTCCATCGTCGCTGGGACATCAACACCCGCACGCAACTGATCAGCCTCGGCCCTGCCCTGTTGCTGACGCTGCTGTTGATCAGCTTTTTCACCTTCGTGCGCATCCAGGACCTGCGCCAGGAGCTCAACCACACCGGCCAGCTGATTGCCAACCAACTGGCGCCGGCCGCCGAGTACGGGGTTATCTCGGGTAACAATGAAGTGCTCGAAGGCCTGCTCAAAGCGACGCTGGCCACGCCCAATGTGCGTTTTCTCGAAGTCCAGGACAGCGCCAACCGCATCCTCGTGTACGTCGAGCAGCCTTCGGAAATCCACAACCGTTCCCAGCAGGTCGAAGTGTTCCAGGCCCCGGTGCGCCTGCAACGGATCGCGCTGAACAATGATTTCTTCCAGAACAGCCGCGTCGCCAACTTTGCCCCGACCGAGGATTACCTGGGGCGGGTCATCGTCGGCCTATCCAATGACGCATTCAGCCAGCGCCAGCAGGAGATCCTGCTCAAGGCCGCGATCCTCGCATTGTTTGCCCTGCTGTTTACTTTCCTGATCGCCCGGCGCCTGGCGGGCAGCCTGTCGCAACCGATTCGCGACATCGGCAACGCGGTCAAGGCGATCCAGGATGGCGATTACAAGACGCCCCTGCCGATTGTCGATGACACCGAGCTGGGCGCGCTGTCCCAGCACATTAACAATCTCGCCAGCGGCCTCGAGCAAGCCAGCCGTGAACAGCATCAGGCGATGGCGCAGCTTATTCAGACGCGCGAAGAAGCGGAAAAGGCCAACAACGCCAAATCCGATTTCCTGGCGATGATGAGCCACGAACTGCGCACCCCGATGAATGGCGTGCTGGGCATGCTGCAATTGCTCGAAACAACCGAGATGACCGAAGAGCAGGTGGAATACGCAGCGCTTGCCTCGGAGTCCACTGAACACTTGCTCAAAGTGATCAACGATATCCTCGACTTCTCGCGAATCGAGCGTTCCGCGCTGGAGCTGGAACACATTCCGTTCAACCTCGCGGACCTGATCAGCAGCTGTGCCCAGGCGTTCCAGCACAGCGCCGCGCAGCGTGGACTCGAGCTTTCGCTAGTGATTCCCGAGGACATGCAGGCGCTGCAGGTTCAAGGCGACCCGACGCGCATCCGGCAGATCCTGGTGAACCTGGTAGGCAATGCGCTGAAGTTCACCGAGCACGGCCGCGTCAGCATCGAACCGCAGTGGCAATCGCTGGATCACGAACTGCTGTGGTTCACCTGCACCGTTCGCGACAGTGGCATCGGTATCTGCGCCGAAAGCCTGGAGTCGATGTTTAACGCGTTCCAGCAAGCCGACAGTTCCATTTCCCGGCGATATGGCGGCACTGGCCTGGGCCTGCCGATTGCCCGCACCCTGGCTGAGCGCATGGGCGGCACCCTGCGCGCCATGAGCGAGGAAGGACTGGGCTCGGTGTTTACCCTGGAAATTCCGCTGGCGCATTACAAACAAGCGCTACCCGCAATCGAACCGCGCACTCGCGCCAACCCCGGCGACGGCAAGGGCCGCAACGTGCTGCTGGTGGAGGACAACCCGGTCAATCAAACCGTGATCGAGGCAATGTTGCGCAGCCTGGGCTTTACTGTCAGCGTCGCAGTAGATGGTGCGCAGGCGGTGCGAAGTGCCGAAAGCCTGATCTTCGAGGCGATCCTCATGGATTGCCGGCTGCCGGTCATGGACGGCTACGAGGCTACCCGGAAAATCAGGAAGCTGCCCGGCTGCGACAACCTGCCGATCATCGCGCTGACCGCCAACGCCTTGCAGGGCGACCGCGAAGCGTGTTTAACGGCGGGAATGAACGATTATCTGGCCAAGCCGTTCAAACGCAACGACCTACAGCAAATTCTGCAACGATGGGTGCAGTAGTACAGGCCTTTGACCATCTGCGACTGGCGTGAAAGGCGAAATTGCGGCAGTCTTAGGCACCCGATCAGGCCCTCCAAGGGGCTTGAAAAATAATTTCAGTGCACAAGTGTACTTTCATGTCCTTGTTGCTGTGACTTTCACCACAACGCAATAGTCTATGAGTAGGCTGCTGACTCGAGGCATTAAACGCTTCGATCGGCCGGGAAGATTTGCCCCACCTGCCGCATCGGATTATTGAGGAGCTCGCATGACCAAACAAAACGCCTTTACTCGGGAAGACCTGCTGCGCTGCAGTCGCGGTGAGCTGTTCGGCCCAGGTAACGCGCAACTGCCCGCCCCGAATATGCTGATGATGGATCGCATCACTCATATCAGTGCGGAGGGTGGCAAGGATGGCAAAGGTGAATTGGTCGCCGAGCTGGATATCACTCCTGACCTGTGGTTTTTCGCCTGTCACTTCGAAGGTGACCCGGTGATGCCAGGCTGCCTGGGCCTGGATGCCATGTGGCAACTGGTCGGTTTTTTCCTGGGCTGGCAGGGTCTGCCTGGCCGCGGTCGTGCGCTGGGTTGCGGTGAAGTCAAATTCACCGGCGAAATCCTGCCGACTGCTAAACTTGTTACCTATAAAATCGACATCACTCGCACGATTATCAACCGCAAACTCTCCGTGGCCTTCGCCGACGGCAGCGTAAGCGTTGACGGCAACCTGATCTACACAGCCAAAGACCTCAAGGTTGGCTTGTACAAAACCACTGACAACTGATTAAGGGTTAATCGCATGCGCCGCGTCGTAATCACTGGTCTGGGCATCGTTTCGTGCCTGGGCAATGACAAAGAGACCGTCTCCGCTAACCTGCGTGCAAGTCGCCCTGGCATCCGGTTCAACCCGGAATACGCCGAAATGGGTCTGCGTAGCCAGGTTTCCGGCTCCATTGACCTGCCCCTCGAAGAACTGATCGATCGCAAGATCTATCGCTTTGTTGGCCACGCGGCGGCTTACGCCTACCTGGCTATGAAAGACGCCATCGCCGACTCCGGTCTGAGCGATGAGCAGGTCTCGAACCCGCGTACCGGCCTGATCGCCGGTTCCGGTGGCGCCTCCACGCTGAACCAGATGGAAGCGCTGGATATCCTGCGCGAGAAAGGCGTGAAGCGCGTCGGCCCATACCGTGTAACGCGGACCATGAGCAGCACGGTTTCCGCTTGCCTGGCCACGCCGTTCAAGATCAAGGGCCTGAACTATTCCATCGCTTCTGCCTGCGCCACCAGTGCTCACTGCATCGGTACTGCCATGGAGCAGATCCAGATGGGCAAGCAGGACATCGTGTTCGCCGGCGGCGGTGAAGAAGAGCATTGGAGCCAATCGTTCCTGTTCGACGCCATGGGCGCACTGTCCAGCCAGTACAACGAAACCCCGGAAAAAGCTTCCCGTGCCTACGACGCCAAGCGTGACGGTTTTGTCATCGCCGGCGGTGGCGGCATGGTCGTGGTTGAAGAGCTGGAACACGCTCTGGCCCGCGGCGCAAAAATCTACGCGGAAATCGTCGGCTACGGCGCGACCTCCGACGGCTACGACATGGTCGCGCCAAGCGGCGAAGGCGCCATCCGCTGCATGCAGATGGCGATGTCCACCGTTGACGCACCGATCGACTACCTGAACACCCACGGCACTTCGACTCCGGTCGGCGACGTCATGGAAATGAAAGGTGTGCGTGAAGTGTTCGGCGACAAGGCTCCGGCCATCAGCTCCACCAAGAGCCTGTCGGGTCACTCCCTGGGCGCCGCTGGCGTTCACGAAGCTATCTACTGCATGCTGATGATGGAAGGCAACTTCATGGCGGGTTCCGCCAACATCGACGAACTGGACCCGGAAGTGGCTGACATGCCGATCCTGACCAAGACTCGCGAAGACGCCACCATCAATACCGTGATGAGCAACAGCTTCGGTTTCGGTGGCACCAATGCCACGCTGGTACTGAAGCGCTGGTCGGGCAAGTAATAAGCCCCGCCTCTGCTGCGCCACACAAAAAAAACGCCCCGACTGGTTCGGGGCGTTTTTTTATGCTTGCCAATCACCGCGATCCCCGGTAGGAGCTGGCGCAGCCTGCGATTTTTTGATCTTAAAAAATCAAGATCAAAAGATCGCAGGCTGCGCCAGCTCCTACGGGTGTTGTGTGAGCCAAGCCATCTTCGAACATGAAGCTTTTGTCATGAAACCAAACGCCCTGCGACCGAATGTCACGGATTTAAAGGGCTGCAGGACTTTCTCGTGTTTTGCAAAAAACCCTTACCCAAACCAGCTGTTTACTTAGCAAGCTATCCAAATATATAACAGAGTCCTGCACATGCCTTGGTGCAGGTAACTGAAATTGGAGCAAGCAGATGACTGTGAAAGTAACTGAACGCGACGATTCACATAAGTCCCACGAAGGTGTAGCCGCCGGTATCCGGATCTGGGATGTGCACCAACAGGATTTGCTGGTCGGTATGTTTCACTCCGAGTCTGACGCCCACAGCTACAAGGCCGAGCTGGAAAAGCTGGAACAGAACGCAGTGTCCAGGACAGCTGAACCGGCGTGACCTGAGAATGCCTGCCCAGCCACGTACTGCGGCAGGCATCTGCGTGAGGGGGCCAGTCAGTCCAGCTCTACTGCAGCCAGGTGTAGCGTGTCCTCGATGATTATGGAAGGCACCACGCTGGTGATCCTGCCTTCCTCAACACGCACGAACTCACAGCTGCCGTCTCCCATCCCATCGTTTCTCACGGCGAATCTGACACTCTGCGGATAACTTTTTTCTTCAATGAAAGGCATACCGCAAGCTATCAGGAAATCGATCTTCGAGCCGAGTGTTTCCAGTTCCTGGTCTCGCTCTCCCTCTTCCAGCACACTGTAATCGAGACATAGATTCAAACTGAAAGTAACACCCGGAATCAAGGTATTATAAAACGCCGAATTGTAACTACCTGCGGCGTGCTCCTCCGCCGCCACCGAACTCAGGTTCTTCACCTTAACACTCAGATCATCCGAAAGTTTGAAAAACCAATATCCGTTTTCACTTTTCACATGCGACCCAAAATCAATCCCCGACACATGGCGCTTGGGCCACATCGACAACTCTGGAGAACCATCACTGTGAAAGTTGAAATTATTGACTGACAGCAGATAGTTGATCACGTCAAAGTAAGCATCCTCTCCCTCTCCGACTTTGATCAACGTGGCACAGGTGCCGGCGAGCAATATTACTTTTCCATGTGTTTCCTGGCGCGCCCAACTCATCAGCCGGTCCATGCATTCAGGCATCCTGTCCATACACGCCCAGCCGAACTCCAGTAGATCGTCCTCACTGCGGACGCTCTCCCAAGGTACGTTCCAGAAGAATTCGGGCAGTGTGAAGAACAGGCAGGCGCTGCCCGGATATTGCTCACGTGCCGCCTGAGCGGCTGTGTCGAGCCGGTCGCTGACGAACTGCACCCGTCGATCGAGTTCCTGGCTCACATAATCAGTCATGGACTGATCCGGCTTTCGCGGCCAGGAAAATTCGGAATTGAAAGTAGGCTGTTGCAAAGAAGCGATAGTAATCAGCATCAAAGACCTCGTTTAATCGTAATTGACGACACTCCTTCCCGATAAAAAACAAATCTTTAAATTAATTAACAACTATAACAATCTCAATGTTAACTGAAAGATTTTATTACACATAAGAAAGAAGAGCCCAAGCAAGCGTACTGACACGCCTGCCCGGGCTCAACACTATTTTCCGCAAATAAGTACTAGCGCATATGTAGCACCAATAATTACTTCAATAAGTTACCACATCAAATCATCTGGAATCTGATAGGCCGCGTACGGATCATCTTCCGCCGCCGCTTCTTCAGTCTGCACGTTCAGCTGCACGATTCGCTGCGGATCGCGCTCCTGAATCTTCAGGGCCGCCTCACGGGGGATTACCTCGTAGCCGCCGGCATGGTGCACGATCGCCAGCGAACCGTTGCTGAGCTTGTTGCGCATCAGCGGGTTGACGGACAGGCGCTTGACCTTCTTGTCGTCGACGAAGTTGTAGTAATCCTCGGTCGTCAACTTCGGCAGGCGCGAAGCCTCGATCAGTTGCTTGACCTGGGCGGCACGCGCCTTGGCCTCGGCCTTTTCCTGCTGCAGGCGGTTCAACTCCTGATCACGCTTGACCTTTTCGGCCATGGCTTCCTGAGCCGCCCGTTGCTGCGAATCATCCTGCTCGATCTGGCCTTTATGGACCAGGCGTTGCTGCTTCTGCTTTTCTTTGCCGACCTGTTTGGCCTGCTTCTGGTTGACCAGCCCTGCTTTGAGCAACTGGTCGCGAAGGGAAATGCTCATGGTGCTTAATACTCACTTAGGCAACTGCTCAACCGCAGCTGGGCATATTCTTTTCCTGGCGTTTGGCTTCGCCCCACAAGGCGTCCAACTCTTCGAGGGTGCAATCTTCCATGGGACGGTGGGTGTCGCGCAATGCCTGTTCGATAAATCGGAAGCGCCGTTCGAATTTGCCGTTGGCGCCGCGCAGTGCAGTTTCCGGGTCAACCTTGAGATGGCGAGCCAGGTTGACCACGGAAAACAGCAGGTCACCGACTTCATCGGCCACCGCAGCGGGATCGTTATCGGCCATGGCCTGGAGCACTTCATCGAGCTCTTCGCGAACCTTGTCCAGCACCGGCAACACGTCCGGCCAGTCGAAACCGACCTGCGCTGCGCGCTTTTGCAACTTTGCCGAACGGGACAACGCCGGCAAGGCAGCGGGGACGTCATCGAGTAACGACAACTGCTCGGGCGCAGACGATTGCTCAGCGCGCTCCTCGGCCTTGATCTCTTCCCAGCGCTGCTTGACCTGTTCTTCGTTCAGGCGCGGGACATCCAGCGGCGCGTACAGATCGCCGGTGGGAAATACGTGCGGGTGCCGACGGATCAGCTTGCGGGTGATGCTGTCGATGACTCCGGCGAATTCGAAGCGCCCTTCTTCCCGCGCCAGCTGGCTGTAATAAACCACCTGGAACAGCAAATCCCCCAGCTCACCCTGCAAGTGATCGAAGTCGCCGCGCTCGATGGCATCAGCCACTTCATAGGCTTCTTCGAGGGTGTGCGGGACGATGCTGGCGTAGGTTTGCTTGATATCCCAAGGGCAACCGAACTGCGGGTCGCGAAGGCGGTTCATCAGGTGCAGTAAATCTTCAAGGCTATACATTACTCTTCTCGCTCAACATACCTGTGGGAGCAAAGACCTGTGGGGACAGACCCTGTGGGAGCAAAGCTTGCTCGCGATGGCGGTTAACCTGATACACCGCTTTCGCGAGCAAGCTTTGCTCCCACAGGGCTTTGCTCCCATAAGGATCAGTGCAACATCAGAGATTCAAGGCGTACGGTTACGCCGGGTTTCGATGATGTTCGGCAGCTGGGAAATCCGTCCCAGCAATCGACCCAATGCATCCAGCCCCGGGATCTCGATGGTCAGGGACATCAGCGCGGTGTTGTCCTCCTTGTTCGAGCGGGTGTTGACCGCCAGCACGTTGATTCGCTCGTTGAGCAGCACCTGGGACACATCACGCAGCAAGCCTGAACGGTCGTAGGCGCGGATGATGATGTCCACCGGATAGGTGAGGACCGGTACCGGGCCCCAGCTGACCTGGATGATCCGCTCCGGCTCACGCCCGCCCAGTTGCAGCACCGACGCGCAGTCCTGGCGGTGAATGCTCACGCCGCGGCCCTGGGTGATGTAGCCGACGATCGCATCCCCCGGCAGCGGCTGGCAGCAACCGGCCATCTGCGTCATAAGGTTGCCGACGCCCTGGATCTGGATGTCGCCGCGCTTGCCCGGTTTATAGCCGGTGGCCTTGCGTGGAATCAGCTCCAACTGCTCGTTGCCGCGTTCCGGCTCGACCAGTTGCTGCGCCAGGTTCACCAACTGCGCCAGACGCAAATCGCCAGCACCCAATGCGGCGTACATGTCCTCGGCGCTCTTCATGTTGGCCTTGTCGGCCAGCTTGTCGAAATCCACCGCCGGCAGACCGAGGCGAATGAGTTCGCGTTCGAGCAAGGTTTTACCGGCGGCGACGTTCTGGTCGCGCGCCTGCAGTTTGAACCAGTGGACGATCTTCGCCCGTGCCCGCGATGTGGTGATGTAACCCAGGTTCGAGTTCAGCCAGTCGCGGCTTGGGGTGCCGTGCTTGCTGGTGATGATCTCTACCTGTTCACCGGTCTGCAGGCTGTAGTTGAGCGGTACGATGCGCCCGTTGATCTTCGCGCCACGGCAGTTATGACCGATTTCGGTGTGCACCCGATAGGCGAAGTCCAGCGGCGTCGAGCCCTTTGGCAAGTCGATGGCATGGCCGTCGGGGGTGAAGATGTAGACCCGGTCCGGCTCGATATCGACCCGCAGCTGTTCCGCCAGCCCGCCGATGTCACCCAGCTCCTCGTGCCACTCGAGCACCTGGCGCAGCCAGGAGATTTTCTCCTCGTAGTGATTGGAGCCGGACTTGACGTCGGTGCCCTTGTAGCGCCAGTGGGCGCAAACCCCCAGCTCGGCTTCCTCGTGCATGGAATGAGTGCGAATCTGCACTTCCAGCACCTTGCCTTCAGGACCGATCACTGCGGTGTGCAGCGAGCGGTAGCCGTTCTCTTTCGGATTGGCGATGTAGTCGTCGAATTCCTTCGGAATGTGCCGCCACAGGGTGTGGACGATGCCCAGCGCGGTGTAGCAGTCGCGCATTTCCGGGACCAGTACGCGAACCGCACGAACGTCGTAGATCTGGCTGAATTCCAGACCCTTGCGCTGCATTTTGCGCCAGATCGAGTAGATGTGTTTGGCCCGGCCGCTGATGTCGGCATCGACGCCGGTGGCCTGCAGTTCGACCTTGAGCTGGCTCATCACGTCAGCGATGAACCGCTCGCGATCCAGCCGCCGCTCGTGCAGCAGCTTGGCAATCTGCTTGTACTGGTCCGGCTCCAGGTAACGGAAGGACAAATCCTCCAGTTCCCACTTGATGTGCCCGATACCCAGGCGGTGGGCCAGCGGCGCATAGATGTCGAACACCTCGCGCGCGACCCGGTTGCGCTTCTCGTCGTCAGCGGTTTTCACCGCGCGAATCGCGCAGGTGCGTTCGGCCAGCTTGATCAGTGCGACTCGCACGTCGTCGACCATCGCCACCAGCATCTTGCGCAGGTTTTCCACCTGGCCCTGAGTGCCCAGCACCAGGGATTGACGGGGGCTCAGGCTGGCGCTGATCGCCGCCATGCGCAGTACGCCGTCGATCAGCTTGGCGACCACCGGCCCGAAGCGCTGACTGATCGCCGGCAACTCGATCTGACCCTCGCGCACGCCACGGTACAAAACCGCCGCCACCAGCGAGTCCTGATCGAGTTTGAGGTCGGCGAGAATTTCCGCGATCTCAAGGCCCGTGCGAAAACTCGAGGTCCCTTCGGACCACAGGTTCTTGGCCGCATTGGCCTGTTGTTCAGAGGTGCGAGCGAACTCGCACGCTTCTTTCAAGGCTTCGCGATCCAGTGCCAGATCGACACTGACCGCGTGATCGAGCCAAGCCTCGAGATTGATACTGCCGTCGGTGTTGATCGGCTGGTGTGCTCTCACCTGTACCATCTTGCATACCTTCCCTACGACGCAGATTCAATGCGTCAAATCGCTGACCTTTATTGCCGGGAGACACTCGTGGGGCTAATTCGAGCGCTGTGCGGGCGGGTCAGTCGGACCAGACGAGCCATCCTGGCTCGCTTCAAATAACGCCATGGCCTCGACATGTGCCGTCTGAGGAAACATATCGAGAATCCCGGCACGTTTTAACCGGTAGCCCTGCTTGATCAATTCGACCGTATCGCGCGCCAGCGTCGCCGGGTTGCACGACACATACACCAGGCGCTGCGCGCCAAGTGATTTGAGCTTGCGCACGATCTCGTACGCACCGTCACGCGGTGGGTCCAAGAGTACCGCACAAAAGCCTTCGACTGCCCACTCGGCATCGGTCAAAGGCTGGGATAAATCGGCCTGGAAAAAATGAGTGTTATGCAGATTGTTGCCAGCTGCGTTGGCGGCTGCACGCTCGACCATGGTCTGCACGCCTTCCACCGCCACCACTTCGCGCACGACCTTGGCCAATGGCAGGGCAAAGTTGCCAAGGCCGCAGAATAGATCGAGTACCCGATCATCCGGCTGCGGTTTCAGCCAATCCAGCGCCTGGGCCACCATGGCTTCATTGACGCCAGCATTCACCTGGACGAAATCGCCCGGGCGGTAGGCCAGTTCCAGATCCCAGCGTTCCAGTCGATAACCCAGGGATTGATCGGCGTCGACCGGTTGTGGTTCGCCTTCACCCTGCAGCCACAATTGCGCGCCATGCAAAGCGCAGAATTCCTTGAGAATCGTCAGGTCGGCCTCGGACAACGGCGCCATGTGCCGCAGCAGTACCGCCAGGGATGAGCCGCTGAACAATTCCACATGCCCCAGCTCCTTGGGCTTGCTCAAGCGCCGGAGCATTTGCGGCAAACTCGTCATGATCGGTTGCAAGGGCTGTACCAGCACCGGGCATTCGCTGATCGCAACGATGTCCTGACTACCGGCCGCACGGAAACCGACTTCGAGTTGCTTCGCTTTCATGTCCCACCGCACCGCCACTCGGGCGCGACGGCGGTACCCGAATTCCGGACCACTCAATGGCGCTGCCCACTCCTGAGGTTCGACACCGGCGACCTTGGATAATTGCTCGGCGAGCATGCGTTGTTTCAGTGCAAGCTGCTCTCCATGGGGCAGGTGCTGCACGCTGCAGCCACCGCAGCGCCCAAAGTGCGGGCAAGGCGCGGGACGGCGCAGTTCACTGGCCTGGAACACCCGTTCGGTACGCGCCTCCACCACCTTGCCGTGGGTGCCGAGCACCCGTGCTTCAATTTCTTCACCCGCCAGCGCGCCCAGGACAAACCAGGTGCGGCCTTCGAAAAACGCGATGCCACGGCCGTCGTTGGCCAGGCGCTCGATGGTCAGGCGCTGCTTCTTGCCGGTGGGGATTTGTGGTGCCTTGCTGCCGCCAGTCGGCTGGAAGCGCAGACCTCTCTCGTGCTTGGCCATCAGTTGGGCGCGTCGAAAATGCCGGTCGACAGGTAACGGTCGCCACGGTCGCAGATGATCGCGACGATCACCGCGTTTTCAACTTCCTGGGACAGGCGCAGCATCGCTGCCACTGCACCGCCCGAGGACACTCCGCAGAAGATGCCTTCTTCGCGGGCCAGACGACGGGTTACGTCCTCGGCTTCTGTTTGCGCCATGTCGACGATCCGGTCCACGCGATCAGCCTGGTAGATCTTCGGCAGGTATTCCTGAGGCCAGCGGCGGATGCCTGGAATGGCCGAGCCTTCCATGGGTTGCAGACCGACGATCTGCACGCTTTCGCTCTGCTCTTTCAAGTAGCGCGAAACGCCCATGATGGTGCCGGTGGTGCCCATGGAGCTGACGAAATGGGTAATGGTACCTTCGGTCTGGCGCCAGATTTCCGGGCCGGTGGAGGTGTAGTGCGCTTCAGGATTGTCGCCGTTGGCGAACTGATCCAGCACCTTGCCACGGCCTTCGGCTTCCATGCGCTGGGCGAGATCACGCGCGCCTTCCATGCCTTCTTCCTGGGTCACCAGAATCAGCTCGGCACCGTAGGCAGTCATGGCGGCCTTGCGCTCGGCGCTGGAATTGTCCGGCATGATCAGGATCATCTTGTAACCCTTGATTGCGGCAGCCATCGCCAGCGCAATCCCGGTGTTACCGGAAGTCGCCTCGATCAGCGTATCGCCGGCCTGGATCTGCCCGCGCAATTCGGCACGGGTGATCATCGACAGCGCAGGACGGTCCTTGACCGAACCCGCCGGGTTGTTCCCTTCCAGCTTGAGCAAAAGGGTATTGCTGGTGGCGCCAGGCAGGCGCTGCAAACGAACCAGCGGGGTATTGCCGACGCAATCGGCGATGGTTGGGTACTGCAATGTCATGGCGTATTCGCAATCCAGACTGCGGGGGCGCCCATCATACCGGCAAACCCGCAAAGGCCATATCACGCAAAGTGCGGTGCTTATGGCTTGTGGGAATAAGCAGATAAAAGTCTCACCAGTGGTGAGACATTTATCAGAGGCATTCTGACATTCCACTTGCGGAAGGGATGGCCTCTTCGCCAGCAAGCCGGCTCCCACAGGGGATTTGTGTTGTTCAGATGATTTGTGGGCGACGCATGTCCACTGTGGGAGCGGGCTTGCTCGCGAAGGCGTCAGGAATAACACCACCGCCTTCAGCCACCAACCGCATATTCATCCGCAACCCCGTCCCGCTGTTCTGCGCCCAGATACTTCCGCCCTGGCGCTGCACCGCATTGCGCGCAATGCTCAGGCCCAGGCCAAAGCCGCCGTTGCCCGGGCGCGAGCCGTCGAGCCTGGTGAACGGCGAGAAGATCCTTTCGAGGTCAGCTTCAGCCACACCACCCCCCTCATCCTCCAGCCACAAATGCCAGAAGTCGCCGTCACGCCGACCGCCCAGGGTCACTACCCCACCCTGGGGCGAGTGACGAATGGCATTGCGCAAGATGTTTTCCAGCGCCTGGGCCAGGGTGTTGAGATTGCCGCGCACCCAGCAGGAAGCATCCACGGTGCAGACCAGTTGCGCAGACGGCCAGCAACTCTCATAGCAGGCATTTTCCGTGAGCATCTCCCACAGCGCCTGGACCTGGATCGCTTCGTCGGGCAAGGGCGCGCGTTCGGTGTCGAGCCAGGCCAGTTGCAAAGTGTCCTCCACCAACCGCTGCATGCCGTCCACTTCGCGACCGATGCGCTCGCGCAATTGCATCAGGCCCTCCTCGCTTTCGCTGGCCACCCGCAGGCGGCTCAGTGGCGTGCGCAGTTCGTGGGACAGGTCGCGCAGCAGCTGCTGCTGCAGGGCGACCGTACCCTGCAACCGTTCTGACATGTGATCGAAGGCCCGACCCAACTCGCCCAGTTCATCCTGACGGTTGGTGGTGCGGCTCGACAGGCGCACGCCCAGTTGATCGGCGCGCCAGGCGTTGGCCTGTTCACGCAAATTGTTCAGCGGCACCACCAGCAGGCGATACAGCCCGACGCACAGCAGCAGCGTGAAGAGCCCGGGGATGATCCCGTTGGTGATGACGCGCCAGAACAGCCGATATTGGCCCGGCACAAAACGCTGGGGCAACTCGATGACCAGGCTGCCGGCGGATGAGTCGCCGGGAAAGGGCACACGCAGCCATGGCAGGCCTTTCTTGTGAATGGGCCAGTCTAGGCCGCGCAGGAAGGTCAGGCGCTCGGTTTCCTTGACCGTCAGCTCCTGGCTGCTTAAAGACTGCAGGTCACCACTGATGACGCCGACCCACCCCGCCTCAAGCTCGCGCATACCCTGCAACCAGCGATCGACGCCGGTCTCCTGGCCCCGCTGCCAGGCTTGCTCGGCTTCGGCGGCATAGCGCGACAAGGTGCCCCGGGCTTCATCCGAAAGGAACTGGTTGCGCTGCTCCATGTAGCGGCCCCAGGACCAGCTCAGCCAGATCATCAGCAGACAGAACGCTACCAGCATGAAGGCCAGTTTCCAGAACAGCGAATGCCGCCCCGGCAGGTCAGACCACTTCATCGGCGATACTCAATACGTAGCCTTTGCCCCAGACCGTGCGCACTTCGCGCTCCAGGTAGTCGATGGCCTTGAGCTTGCGGCGGATCTGGCTGATGTGCATGTCCAGGCTGCGATCATGGGCCGCGTAGCCGCGCTGCAGGACCTGCTGATAAAGGAAGGCCTTGCTCAATACTTCGTCGCCATTGCGGTTCAGGGTTTCCAGCAGGCGGTACTCGCTGCGTGTCAGGCCCGCAGCCCGGTCACGGTAGAAGACGTCGAAACAGCCATCGTCAAAGCGCAGACTGTCGACCACAGGCGCACAAGCGACCGGCGCTGGCCGGCGGTCCAGCGCCACCCGCCGCAGTATCGCTTCGATGCGCACCCGTAATTCCGCCATGCTGAATGGCTTTGGCAGGTAATCGTCCGCACCCAGCCGAAAGCCGCTGATGCGATCGGCTTCCGCCCCGAGCGCTGACATCAGCAGCACCGGGGTCGAATGACTCTCGCGCAACTGGGTCAGCGCCTGGAGGCCATCCAGCCCAGGCAGCAGGATATCCATCAGCACTACAT
The DNA here is from genome assembly GCF_054897945.1 of Pseudomonas sp. LB3P31. Taxonomy (NCBI): domain Bacteria; kingdom Pseudomonadati; phylum Pseudomonadota; class Gammaproteobacteria; order Pseudomonadales; family Pseudomonadaceae; genus Pseudomonas; species Pseudomonas sp. LB3P31. Next base: position 4,888,233 of record NZ_CM142710.1, on the reverse strand, counting down.
CGAAGCGTTGTTCGCGCGCCAGGTCCAGGCCCTCCTGGCCGTTCTTGCACCAGGTCACCTGAAAGCCGCTACGGCCCAGATGCTCGTGCACATAGGCGCCGAGGACCAAATCGTCTTCGATGGAGAGGATGCGTGGATAATCGCTTGAAATGGGAGTCATGAGTATCTGCAAATAATTCTCAGTTGATTGATTATTCAAGATTGCCTCGCCAGGGGCAACCCAAGGTTCATCGGCCCCCTCGATAGGCCGCGTCGTCCGACGAACAACCGGCACAATTTTTACGGCGATTGGCCGCAAGCAAATCGCTACACTGCGCAGGTGGCGCGAACCCGGACGTAAGCGCAGGTCATTCAATCGCTGGATGCAGGAGAGATGCGTGCTCAAGAAACTGGGAATAAAAGGCCGCGTATTGCTGCTGACCCTTTTGCCGACCAGCCTGATGGCCCTGGTGCTGGGTGGATATTTCACCTGGATGCAGCAGTCCGACCTGCAAACCCAGCTGATGCAGCGCGGCGAAATGATTGCCGAGCAGTTGGCGCCTCTGGTCGCCCCCGCCATGGGGCACCACAACAACGAAATGCTCGAACGCATCGCTACCCAGGCGCTGGAGCAACAGGACGTTCGCGCCGTCACCTTCCTCGCCGCCGACCGCACGCCCCTGGCACATGCCGGCCCGACCATGCTCAATCAGGCGCCCTTGGGCGACGGCTCGCAATTGCTGCGGCGCAGTGGCAATGACGCGACACGTTACTTGCTGCCGGTATTCGGCAAGCATCGCAACCTGGCGGGCGACCTGATTCCCGAGGAGGCTGATCGACTGCTCGGCTGGGTAGAGCTCGAACTGTCCCACAACGGCATGTTGCTGCGCGGCTACCGCAGCCTGTTCGCCAGCCTGCTGCTGATCGGCGTCGGTCTGGGTGGTGCGGCGCTGCTGGCGTTGCGCATGGGCCGCACGATCAACCGGCCAATCGGCCAGATCAAGCAGGCCGTGGCGCAACTCAAGGACGGTCACCTGGAAACACGCCTGCCGCCCCTCGGCAGCCAGGAACTGGACGAACTGGCTTCCGGCATCAACCGCATGGCCGGCACCCTGCAGAATGCCCAGGAAGAATTGCAGCACAGCGTCGACCAGGCCACCGAGGATGTGCGCCAGAACCTGGAGACCATCGAGATCCAGAACATCGAGCTCGACCTGGCGCGCAAGGAAGCCCTGGAAGCGAGCCGGATCAAGTCCGAATTCCTGGCCAACATGAGCCATGAAATCCGCACCCCGCTCAACGGCATCCTGGGTTTCACCCACCTGCTGCAAAAAAGCGAGCTGACCCCGCGCCAGCTCGACTACCTGGGCACCATCGAAAAATCCGCCGACAGCCTGCTGGGCATCATCAACGAAATTCTCGACTTCTCGAAAATCGAGGCCGGCAAGCTGGTGCTCGACCACATTCCGTTCAATCTGCGCGACCTGTTGCAGGATACCTTGACCATCCTCGCCCCCGCCGCGCACGCCAAGCAGCTGGAGCTGGTCAGCCTGGTGTACCGCGACACGCCGTTATCGCTGGTGGGTGACCCGCTGCGACTCAAGCAGATCCTGACCAACCTGGTCAGCAACGCGATCAAGTTCACCCGCGAAGGCACCATCGTCGCCCGCGCCATGCTTGAAGACGAACACGAAGACAGCGTGCAATTGCGCATCAGCATCCAGGACACCGGCATCGGCCTGTCGAGCCAGGACGTGCGCGCGCTGTTTCAGGCATTCAGCCAGGCAGACAATTCGCTGTCCCGGCAACCCGGCGGGACCGGCCTGGGCCTGGTGATTTCCAAGCGCCTGATCGAACAGATGGGCGGCGAGATCGGCGTCGACAGCACGCCTGGCGAAGGCTCGGAATTCTGGATCAGCCTGAGCCTGCCCAAGACCCGCGACGACGCCGAGGATCTGCCCGGCCCGCCGCTGCTGGGACGTCGGGTTGCGGTACTGGAGAACCATGAACTGGCACGTCAGGCCTTGCAGCACCAACTGGAAGACTGTGGTCTCACGGTGACGCCGTTCAACACCCTGGAAAGCCTGACCAATGGCGTAACCGGCGTGCACCAGACCGATCAGGCGATCGACCTGGCCGTGCTGGGCATTACCAGCAACGACATGCCGCCGGAGCGTCTCAACCAGCACATCTGGGACCTTGAGCATCTGGGCTGCAAAGTGCTGGTGCTGTGCCCGACCACTGAACAGACACTGTTCCACCTGTCCGTGCCCAACCCCCACAGCCAGCTTCAGGCCAAACCGGCGTGCACACGCAAGTTGCGCCGGGCCTTGTCCGACCTGGTCAACCCGCGTCAAATGCGCAACGAGCCGGGCGAGCCGCTGTCCAGCCGCGCGCCGAAAGTGCTGTGCGTCGACGACAATCCGGCCAACCTGCTGCTGGTGCAAACCCTGCTCGAAGACATGGGTGCCAAGGTGCTGGCGGTGGAAAGTGGTTATTCCGCAATCAAGGCGGTGCAGAGCGAGACCTTCGACCTGGTGCTGATGGACGTGCAAATGCCCGGTATGGACGGACGCCAAAGCACCGAAGCGATTCGTCAATGGGAGAGCGAGCGGCATTGCACACCACTGCCAATTGTCGCCCTCACCGCCCACGCCATGGCCAACGAAAAACGCGCTCTGCTGCAGAGCGGTATGGATGACTACCTGACCAAACCGATCAGCGAACGGCAACTGGCGCAGGTGGTGTTGAAGTGGAGTGGCCTGGCCTTGCGCAATCAGGGCCCTGAACGTATCGGTGACCGGCACGCCGGCGCCCCGGAGCTGCAGGTACTGGATCACGAGGAAGGCCTGCGCCTGGCCGCCGGTAAGGCGGACCTGGCAGCGGACATGCTGGCCATGTTGCTGGCATCTCTGGAAGCCGACCGTGAAGCCATTCGGTTTGCCCGCGACATCGATGACCACAACGCCCTGATCGAGCGCGTCCATCGTCTGCATGGCGCGACCCGCTACTGCGGCGTGCCGCAGTTGCGCGCCGCCTGCCAACGCAGCGAAACCCTGCTCAAGCAACAGGACCCGCGCGCCTATAGCGCCCTTGAAGAACTCGATCGGGCAATCAACCGCCTGGCGGCTCAGGCCCGAATAAACGCGTGACCTACCGCAGGCTTCGCAAGCTGCTACACAGGGTTATCAAAGGAGGATTGCATGCGTACTATTCTATTCAGCAGTCAGACCTACGACCGCGACAGTTTCCTTGCCGCCGATCTCCCTGCCGATATCGAACTGCAGTTTCAACCCGCGCGCCTGAGCATCGATACCGTGGCGCTGGCCGAAGATCACGAGGTGGTGTGCGCTTTCATCAATGATGACCTCAGCGCCCCGGTGCTCGAACGCCTGGTCGCCGGCGGAACGCGCCTGATCGCGCTGCGCTCGGCGGGTTATAACCATGTCGACCTGGCGGCTGCCAAGCGTCTTGGACTACCGATTGTGCGCGTTCCTGCCTATTCGCCGCACGCCGTGGCCGAGCATGCCGTGGCGCTGATCCTGGCGCTCAACCGCCGTCTGCATCGGGCCTACAACCGTACTCGCGAAGGCGATTTCAGCCTGCACGGCCTGACCGGTTTTGACCTGGTGGGCAAGACGGTCGGGGTGGTCGGCACCGGGCAGATCGGCGCGACCTTCGCAAAAATCATGCATGGCTTTGGCTGCCAGTTATTGGCGTTCGACCCCTATCCCAACCCGCAGGTCGAAGCCCTGGGTGCGCGTTACCTGAGTTTGCCAGAACTGCTCGCGCAGTCGCAGATCATCAGCCTGCACTGCCCGCTCAACGAGCAGAGCAAACACCTGATCAACCGGGCGTCACTGGCGCATATGCAACCCGGCGCCATGTTGATCAACACCGGGCGCGGTGGCCTGGTGGACACACCGGCATTGATCGACGCCCTGAAGGACGGCCAGCTGGGTTATCTGGGGTTGGATGTATACGAGGAAGAGGCGCAGCTGTTTTTCGAAGACCGCTCCGACCTGCCGCTGCAGGATGACGTGCTCGCGCGATTGCTGACCTTTCCGAACGTGATCATCACCGCGCACCAGGGGTTCCTGACTCGCGAAGCTCTGGGGGCGATTGCCGCTACTACATTGCAGAATATTGCCGCCTGGGCCGCAGGAACCCCGCAAAACCAGGTGAATGCAGGTTGAACCGGATCGAAGGTCAAACGCCCGCAGCATGATCAGCAGATGTCCGTGCTAGCATGCCGCGCATATTTGGAGGACCCATGGTCGAACACGATTTCCGCTATACCCTGATGAACCCGCAACACACCCTCACCGAATGCCGCGCCCTGGTGCCGGGGCGTTATCAGGTCACCGGCAACGGCGGCTCGATTCGCAACAATGACGTGCTGGTCGTGACCCTCAAAGGCGCCAAGGACCTGTCCATGCGCCTGACCGTCGAAACGGTTCGCCACCTGATCAACCCTCCCGGCCAATGGGTGGCGGTGGCCAGTGGGCCGGTGTTCGGCGAGTTGGCGATACACACCTGGAAAGTCAATTGCGACAGCTGCGCCAAGGAACTGAGTTTCGAGTTCGCGGTGGACGCCAAGCTGGGCAACAAGGTTGAGAAACCGGCGGCCAATGCGCGGATCGCCGAGCTGGGTTGGACCAGCGTTGCTGACAAGCATCTGTGCCCGAAATGCCAGGAGCCTGCGTGATGCAACGCCTCGCCCTGACCGCATTGGTTAGCGCCGGCCTGCTGGGCTGCGCGGCTCAACCCGTGCAGCTGCAGCAGAATCGCAGCTATATTCTGGAGTGGATTGGCGAACGTCCCTTGATGGATTACAGCCACCTGACCATTACTCTGGGTGAAGACGGTCGCGCCTATGGCAATGGCGGCTGCAACCACTGGTTCGCGCCGTATACCCTTGAAGGCGACAAGCTGAGCTTCGGTAAAGTTGGCAGCACTCGCAAACTCTGTGCGCCGGCGTTGATGGAGCAGGAGCAGCGGTTCCTCCAGGCCCTGGAAAACGTCCATCGCTGGGATGTGTCGCCGATCGAGCAGATGCGCTTCTGGCCGGCGCAAGGCAAGCCACTGCGCTGGTGGCTTGAAGAGGGTTAAGCCTCAGAAAAGATCGCAGCCTTCGGCAGCAGCCGAACACTGTAGGAGCTGCCGAAGGCTGCGATCTTTTTCTCAAAGCCCCCTCAATTTTTCGCCTGCAACGCCTCCAGCTTCGCCAGCACCCCCGCCGCCGTCTGCTCACCCAGCAACTGCTCACGCACCTTGCCCTTGTCATCGATGATGTACGTCACCGGCAACGCCTCGCTGCGCGGCACTTCGAACAATTCGGCCGGATCCTGCGCCAGCACGGTGAAACCGATCCCCAGTTTCTCACTGGCGCTTTTCAGCTCTTCACCTTGCACGTTGTCGAAGTTGACCCCGAACACTCCGATGTTCCTGCCCTTGAGCTGCTCGGCCAGGGCATTCAGTTCCGGAATCTCGGTTCGGCAAGGCCCGCACCACTCGGCCCAGTAGTTAAGTACCAGCCATTGTTTGTCCAGACGCTCGGCAGCCACTTTTTGCCCGTTCTGGTCGATCCCGTAATCGTTGCCACATCCCCCCAGCATCAATGTGCCGATGATCGCCAGTGCCGCTGCCAGTCGTCTGTTCATGTCGTGATCCTTGTCGAAAAAAGAATACTGCCGCGGCCCATTGCCTCCCCAGGTTCTGGAATCCGCGCTGCACAGTTAGAATAGCCGTCACCTTACGCAAGATGCGACCCGCACATGACCGATCTGACGCTTTATCACAACCCGCGCTGCTCGAAATCCCGCGGTGCGCTCGAACTCCTTGAAGCCCGTGGCCTGGCCCCTACCGTGGTGCGCTACCTGGAAACGCCGCTGGACGCCGCGCAAATCCAGAGCCTGCTGAAAAAGCTCGGGCTGGGTGCCCGGCAACTGCTGCGCACCGGCGAGGACGAATACAAAACCCTCAACCTGGCCGATAGCAGCCTCAGCGAGGCGCAATTGATTGCTGCCATCGCGGCTCACCCGAAACTCATGGAGCGGCCGATTCTTGAAGTCGGCGACAAGGCGGTGATCGGTCGTCCGCCGGAGAACGTGCTGGAGTTGCTGCCGTGAGCGCGCCGTACATTCTGGTGCTGTATTACAGCCGTAGTGGCTCGACCAATGAAATGGCCCGGCAGATTGCCCGCGGCGTCGAGCAGTCCGGAATGGAGGCGCGCCTGCGCACGGTTCCGGCGATTTCCACCGAGTGCGAAGCCGTGTCGCCCGACATCCCGGACGCAGGCGCGCTGTATGCGAGCCTCGATGACCTGAAAAACTGCGCCGGCCTGGCCTTGGGCAGCCCGACGCGATTTGGAAACATGGCCGCGCCGCTCAAGTACTTTCTCGATGGCACCAGCAACCTGTGGCTGACCGGCGCCCTGGTCGGCAAACCGGCCGGGGTGTTCACCTCGACCGCCAGCCTGCATGGCGGCCAGGAAACCACCTTGTTGTCGATGATGTTGCCGTTGCTGCATCACGGCATGCTGATCACTGGGTTGCCGTACAGCGAATCGGCGCTGCTGGAAACCCGCGGTGGAGGAACGCCGTACGGCGCCAGTCACCACGCCGGGGCGGATGGCAAGAGCGGCTTGAACGAACACGAAGTGGCCCTGTGCCGGGCATTGGGCCTGCGCCTGGCGAAGACCGCGCAAAAGCTGGGGAACTGACGTGGCGAAAAAGCCGAAGGTATTGCCGTCCATTGAGTGGCTCGAACCGCGGGTACGGGCGATGCGAGCCATCAGCCTGCTGTGTTATCTGGGGCTGGTGGGCTTGCTGTGTGTTTATTACCTGCTGATCGCCGATCTGCATGGCGCACGACCGTGGGTGATTATGCTGATCGAACTGGTGCCGCTGTTGCTGCTGGCACCGGGCATGATCATGGGCAGCGCCCGTGGGCATTCGTGGATGTGTTTTGTGGTGAACCTGTACTTCATCAAAGGCGCACTGGCGGCCTATGACCCGAACCGGCAGCTGTTTGGTTTGCTGGAAATGGGCGCTAGTCTGGCGGTGTTCTGCTCGGCGCTGATGTATGTGCGGTGGCGGTTTCAGTTGAATCGCAAGTTGGCGGGTGAAGGCTAAATCTCCGTCGCCTGATACACCGCCATCGCGGGCAAGCCTTGCTCCCACAGAGTTGTGTGAACAACACAAATCCCCTTCTGCAGGAGCAATGCCTGTGGAAGCAAGGCTTGTGGGAGCAAGGCTTGCCCGCGATGGATTCACCTCGGGCTCAATGATTAACGGTATAAGCCAGCATCATCGAAATCTGGCTCATCGCCCGCCCGCCACTCTGTTCATGCCACTGGTTGAACACGTCCTGCACCAACGCCAGATCCCGCTGACTGGTCGGCACCTTGTCGACGATCTTCTGCGCATTCAACCCCGCCACCACGTCATAGCTCGGCACAAAGGTGTCCTTGCCGACCATCCGCAGGAATCGCGGCGCCGACAAACCGCCCAACTGACTGCCGCGCTTTTTCAGGAAGGTCCACAACCCGACGATATCGGACACCGGCCAATCGGCGATCAGCGCGCCAAAGCTGCCATGTTCGTGGGCGACATCGAGGATGAACTGCGCATTGCGCGGCACACTCTTGAGTTTGCCCAGGTGGCGGATGATCCGCGCATCCTGCATCAGACGCTCCAGATGTTCGGCGCTCATCAGCACAACTTTTTCCGGGTCGAACCTGAAAAACACTTCCTCGAAAGACGGCCATTTCGCGTCTACCAGGCTGTGCTTCAGCCCGGCGCGGAACACGCGCAGGGCCATGGTCGAGAGGTAGCGGTCATCGCTGATCTTGCGCAATTGCGCGGGTGTCTTGGGAACGGGCAGATGGGCTTCCAGTTCAGCCGCCGAACCGAAGCGGTTCAGACAGTATTCGTGTAGCCACTTGTAATCGCGCATGCCCTCTCCTGAGGATTTAAATGAGAACCCCTGTTAGAGGTTTACGACATTGACGAACCGCGAAGCGGCGGTTTCATCAATCTTGAGGCTGGTGAAATCAAACAGATTACGGTCAGCCAGTTGCGACGGGAGCACGTTCTGCAGACTGCGGAAAATGCCTTCGATGCGCCCCGGGGTCTTGCGCTCCCACTCCAGCAGCATGTCCTTGACCACCTGACGCTGCAGGTTTTCCTGGGAGCCGCAGAGGTTGCACGGAATGATCGGGAATTGCTTGAAGTCCGCGTAGGCCTGAATGTCTTTTTCGTTGCAGTAGGCCAGTGGGCGGATGACCACGTTGCGGCCATCATCGGAGCGCAGTTTTGGCGGCATGGCTTTGAGTGAGCCGTTGAAGAACATGTTCAAAAAAAATGTTTCGACGATGTCGTCGCGGTGATGACCCAGGGCCATCTTGGTAGCGCCGATTTCATCGGCAAAGGTGTAGAGCGTGCCGCGGCGCAGGCGCGAGCACAGCGAGCAGGTGGTCTTGCCCTCAGGGATCAACTCCTTGACCACCGAGTAGGTGTCTTTCACGACGATGTGATACTCGACGCCCAACGCTTTCAAATAGGCCGGCAACACATGCTCGGGGAAGCCGGGCTGTTTCTGGTCCATGTTCACGGCCACGATCTCGAACTTGATCGGCGCAACCTTCTGCAAATGCAGCAGCACATCAAGCATGGTGTAGCTGTCTTTGCCGCCAGACAGGCAGACCATCACCTTGTCGCCATCCTCGATCATGTTGAAATCGGCGACAGCCTCACCCGCCTGACGGCGAATGCGCTTCTGCAGTTTGTTCTGGTTGATCGTAAGAGTGCCCATGACGCGAATCCGTGAGATGTGACGAAAGGCCGGCATTTTACGCAAAAACCCAACCACCACGTAATACCCCGTTGCTGACGCAAACCCATCGCGATTAAGCCGGGCATTTACAGCGCGATTTGCTCTAAGCCCTATCACCTGCGCCGTTAAGTCCTTTCTATACTGCGACATAAGGTCGCATGACTATCCAGACCTATCCCTTACTTGGCCACCTTGGCCCGTAGGCGCTCCGCTGGGGGGCGATGGTAAAAACAAGAGGAGTGACTGGCATGATCCATCACGTAGTGGGGCTCTTCACCCACCCTGACCAAGAATGGAAGGAGATTCGTGGCGACCAGGAGGAAAGCATCAGCCACATGTATCTCACTCACACCCTGATTCTCGCGGCGATTCCAGCTGTGTCGGCATTTATCGGCACCACCCAGGTGGGCTGGGTCATCGGCAGTCGGGCTCCGGTGATGCTGACCCAGGAAAGCGCACTGTGGATGACCATCATGTCGTACCTGGCGATGCTCGGCGGCGTAGCCGTGATGGGCGCCTTCGTACACTGGATGGCTCGCACCTATGATGCCAACCCGAGCCTGGCGCGCTGCGTGGCATTTGCTACCTACACCGCGACTCCGCTGTTCATTGGTGGCCTGGCGGCGCTGTATCCACACATGTGGCTGGGGATGGTCGTCGGCACCGCAGCCATTTGCTACACCGTGTACCTGCTGTATGTCGGGCTGCCGACGTTCATGAACATACCATCGGATGAGGGCTTTTTGTTTTCGAGTTCGGTACTGGCCGTAGGATTGGTGGTGCTGGTGGCCATCATGGCATTCACGGTGATTGTCTGGGGACTGGGCGTGGGGCCCGTCTACACCAACTGACTGCACATAAAAACCAGATCTGCCAATACAGGCCGCCGCGAGGCGGCCTCTTAATGTCCGGGAATGACCCGCCGCGACGACCATTCGGCGCCCGGACGATTCGCAAGTACCCGGGGTTGCGGCATACTCGACGTCTCTGGAGACCCATCAAGCATGCCCGAGCAACTCAACACCCGCGTCGAAGATTGTTACCAACTCGCTGAATCCTTTTTCAAACGTCCATTCAAGCGCCCCGTGGTGAGCCTCAAGCTGCGCGGTCAGAAAGCCGGTGTCGCGCATTTGCACGAGAACCTGCTGCGCTTCAATCCGCAGCTATATCGCGAGAACGCGCAGGACTTCCTCAAGCAGACCGTGGCTCATGAAGTAGCGCACCTGATTGCCCATCAGCTGTTCGGCGACCGCATTCAGCCTCACGGCGAAGAGTGGCAACTGATCATGCGCGGGGTGTACGAACTGCCGCCCAACCGCTGCCACACCTATGACGTCAAACGCCGCAGCGTTACCCGCTACATCTACAAGTGCCCGTGCGCCGACAGTGACTTCCCGTTCTCGGCGCAGCGCCATGGGCTGGTGCGGCAGGGACGGCGGTATTTGTGTCGCAGATGCAGGAGTACGCTGGTGTTCAGTGGGGAGATGAGGGTCGAGTAGGCGAGATTTGCAGTGGCAGCACGGGCCCCATCGCGAGCAGGCTCACTCCTACAGGGATTCTGTGAACGGCACATATCCATTGTAGGAGTGAGCCTGCTCGCGATAGCGTCCTCATCATCACTACACAACTACCTTGGCACGGCGCAATTCTTCGATCCGCTCGGCGCTAAACCCGAGCCCCCGCAACACCTCATCCGTATGCGCCCCCAACTCCGCACCGATATGCCTGGGCTCAGGCAAGCCTTCGGAAAATTTAAGCGGGCACGCCATCTGCGCCTGAGTCGAACCATCACCGCGCGGCACTTGCGTCACCACTTGCCGCGCCTGCAGTTGCGGATGCCTGACTGCCTCGCCAAGGCTGAGCACCGGTTCGACGCATGCATCAAGCTCGGCAAACAAAGCGCTCAACTCGGCAAAGTCGTGTTTCTCGAACTCGATCCTCAATGCCTCCTTGAGCTTTTTCTGATGCGCCGGGTGCGGCGACAACCCCAGTGTTGCCGCCTCCTCCAAGCCCAGCGCAGTGCACAGTTGCTTCATGAACGCCGGTTCCAGGCTGCCCACCGATAACCACCGCCCGTCACGTGAACGGTAGTAGTCGTAAAAACTGCCACCATTGAGCACCTGGTTTTCCCGCGCCGGCTCCTCGCCACAGGCCAGATACCCGGCGCCCGCCATGGCATTCAGGGTGAATGCGCAATCGGTCATGCTCACATCCAGATATTGCCCCTGCCCGGTCTGCTGGCGCGCAATCACCGCTGCCAGCAGGCCGATCACTCCATGTAGCGAACCCCCCGCGATATCGGCCACCTGCATGCCCAGCGGCAGCGGCCCACTGTCAGCCCGGCCGGTATGGCTCGCCAGTCCCGCCAGGGCGAGGTAGTTAATGTCGTGGCCGGCGCGGTCCTTGTAGGGCCCGGTCTGGCCGTAACCGGTGATCGACACATAGATCAGCTTCGGGTTGATCGCCTTCAGGGCTTCATAACCCAGGCCCAGGCGCTCCATCACCCCTGGCCGAAATTGCTCCAGGAGGATGTCGTGGTCTTGCAGTAATTGTTTGACCACTTCCAGCGCCTCGGGCTGCTTGAGGTCCAGCGCCAGACTGCGCTTGTTGCGATTGAGGTACGCGTGGCTGGCCGACACCCCCTGGTCGTGGGGCGGCAGCACCCGCAACAGGTCCATGCGGGTGGGCGACTCGATGCGCAAGACATCAGCGCCCATGTCCGCCAGCAACAGGGAGGCGAACGGCCCCGGTAGCAGTGTCGAGAAATCCAGAATCTTCAGTGAAGCCAGTGGACCGGGCATGTGATACCTCCAGAGCGTTCCTCCCAGCCTAGGCAGCCATTGGCATTGGAGCAATCACCGGATACATCAGCCGTAGTGACCGTTGCGCTCAAATCGCGCCCATGAAAAAACCCGCCGCAGCGGGTTTTCTCATTACAACAGTCTTACTTGACGTTGCTTGGGGTCGGGCCTTCGGCTACGCCGAGGTCGTCTTCGGCACGTTCGTCGGAGATACCACGACCGCCAGATGCCAGCTCAGCGTGCATCACGTCGACGTCCAGCTCCTTGACCCACTTGGCCACAACCAGGGTGGCGACGGCATTACCCACCAGGTTGGTCAGGGCACGGGCCTCGGACATGAAGCGGTCGATACCGAGGATCAGCGCCAGGCCAGCAACCGGCAGGTGGCCGACGGCAGACAGGGTGGCGGCCAGCACGATGAAACCACTACCGGTTACGCCAGCTGCGCCTTTGGAGGACAGCAGCAACACCACCAGCAGGGTGATCTGGTGACTGATGTCCATGTGGGTATCAGTTGCCTGGGCAATGAACACCGCAGCCATGGTCAGGTAGATGGCGGTACCGTCGAGGTTGAACGAGTAGCCAGTCGGAATTACCAGACCTACCACGGATTTCTTCGCACCCAGACGCTCCATCTTGATCAGCATGCGCGGCAGTACCGATTCCGAAGAAGAAGTACCCAGCACGATCAGCAGCTCTTCACGGATGTAACGAATCACTTTCAGCACGCTGAAGCCGTGAGCGCGGGCGATACCGCCGAGCACGATCAGGATGAACAGCAGGCAGGTGATGTAGAAGCAGGCCATCAGCTGACCCAGTTGCACCAGCGAGCCCACACCGTAGGCACCGATGGTGAACGCCATGGCACCGAAGGCACCGATTGGCGCGAGCTTCATGATCATGTTGATGATGTTGAACATGACGTGGGCAAAACGATCGATGAAGTCCAGCAGCGGCTTACCGTAGGCACCCAGGCGATGCAGGGCGAAACCGAAGATCACCGAGAACATCAGCACTTGCAGGATGTCACCGGTAGCGAACGCGCCAACGATGGTGGACGGGATTACGTTCAGGATGAAGCCAACGATGCTCTGATCTGCACCGGCCGCCACATACTGGGCAACTTTGGAAGCATCCAGAGTGGTCACATCGATGTGCATACCATTACCTGGCTGCACGATGTTCACCACCACCAGACCAACCAGCAGGGCGATGGTCGAAACGATTTCGAAGTACAGCAGCGCGTAACCGCCAGTCTTGCCAACCGACTTCATGTTCTGCATGCCAGCGATACCGCTGACGACGGTGCAGAAAATAATGGGGGCAATGATCATCTTGATCAGTTTGATGAACCCGTCACCCAGCGGCTTGAGGGCTACGCCGGTCTGCGGGTAGAAGTGACCGAGCAGGATACCGATGGCGATGGCAACGATCACCTGGAAATACAGGGATTTGTACAGTGGCTGACGAGTCGTCATTGCAAAGTTCCTCAAAAGTGCCCGCTGACAACATCCATCTGTTGTCCATGACACCTGAATTGCGAACCCTCCTGCACTGGAGGGATTTGTTTTTTCGAGCTGCGCGATGGCAGACATCTGCACGTTGCATCGCAAGGCCCGTGCCACCTTCACCAAATTGCCAGCTAGGCATTGGACATCAAGCCTTACAAGTTTTTCATCACCAGCGGTCACCGCAGAGATGTGGCGGATTTCCGCCGATCTGCCAGGTCACGTCCGACAATTTGGCGGATATCCGCCTTGTTGAGGGACCCATCCGTGTCTACTATCCGCCATTCAATGGACGGACCTTTCTTTCATATGCGCGAACGCACCATCGCCAGCCATTTCGCCCGTGCCGCCCTCGGCGGTGCTCGTCGACGTGGGTACGATTACTCGGGCCTGCTCCAGCAACTGGGGATCAGCCCCGAGCTGCTCGACGAGCCCCGAGCGAGGATTGCGCCCGAGCAGTTCACCCGACTGCTCCAGGCTCTATGGCTCGCGCTGGACGACGAGTACCTGGGTTTTGGACCGACGATCAGCCGACCCGGCAGTTTCGCGATGATGTGTCATGCGCTGATTCACTGCCGTAGTCTGGATAAGGCTCTGCATCGCGGCTTATTATTTTATAGCCTGTTCCCCGACGGCCCGCGCCTGACCATAAGCCGCGAAGACGAAATGATCCGCCTGAGCCTGGACGATTCGCAATTCCAGGATCCAGACCATTTCCTCACTGAAAGCCAGTTGATGGTCTGGCATCGCCTCAGCAGCTGGCTGATCGGCCAGCGCATCCGCCTGGAACAGGTGACCTTCAGTTATCTGCGCCCAGAACATGGCGCCGAATACGATCTGCTGTTCTCCTGTCCCCTGGTTTTTGGCGCAGCGCAGAGCAGCCTGCTGTTCCACAGCCGCTACCTGAACATGCCGCTGCTGCAGGACGAGCGTACCCTCAAGCACTTTCTCGAGCGCTCACCCGCCGACCTGCTGGCTCGCCCCGATGACGGCGACAGTCTGAGCAGCCAGTTGCGGCGTTTGCTCAGCCGCGACAGTTCGCGCTGGCTGGATTTGGAGGCGGTGGCTGCGCATCTGAATATCAGCCCGCAGACCTTGCGCAGGCACTTGCGCGAAGAGGGTTCGAGTTTTCAGGGACTGAAGGATCAACTGCGGCGGGATATTGCGATCTACCACCTCAGCCGCACCGATCTGTCATTGCAGCAGATCGCCGAGCAACTGGGGTTTTCCGAGCCTTCGGCGTTTCACCGGGCGTTCAAGAAGTGGACCGGACTGACACCGGGGGCCTATCGGGCTCAGGAAAACTGAACCCCTAGGCCTGCGGAAAATGAATCCGGAACGCCGCCCCGCCCATGGGCGAGTCATCCAGGGTCAGCTTCGCGCTGTAGCTCTCGATGATATCCTTGACCACTGCCAATCCAATCCCTTGCCCCGGATGCTGACGATCCAGACGCTCTCCTCGCTGGAGAATCCGCGCGCGTTGATCAGCCGGCACACCGGGACCGTCATCCTCGACGCACAGCTCGATGCCATCCACCGAGTCCCGCATGCTGACCCGCACCTCGCCCAGGCATAGCCGATAAGCGTTTTCCAGCAGGTTGCCCAACATTTCCAGCAACGCCCCCTGCTCGATCGGCACATAACAAGGTTCGGGCAGGTTGAAGCTCACCTGCACACGCTTGTCGCGATACACCTTGTCCAAGGTGTCACACAGGCTTTGCAACACCGGGCGCAAGCGCACCTGATGGCGTACCAGGCCACTTTTGCGCAGGCTGGCCCGTTGCAACTGGTAACTGATCTGCTGGCTCATTCGCTCGATCTGACTTTGTAGCACTCGCGCCTGATCGCGGTTTTCGGGGCGCTGGGCCATGTCCTCGCTAACCCCTTGAAGAACGGTCAAGGGGGTTTTCAGGCTGTGGGCCAAGTCGTCCAGGGAATCACGGTAGCGACTGCGTTGTTCTCGTTCGCTGTGCAGCAAGCGGTTAAGAGAGCCGGTGAGGCGCAGCAGTTCACGCGGGTGCTGCTCACTGAGGCTTTCCCGGGTGCCACCTTCGATTTCGTCCAGCTCCTGGCTTAACCGGCGCAACGCGCGCAAACCCCATGTCAGGCCGATCCATAGCAACGCCAGCAGCACCAGCAACGCGGCGCCGAAGCCCAGGTAGAGATTTTCCCGCAAGCCCTCGAGGGTCACCTCATATTCACGAACCGGCTGCAAAGCGACGATGCTGAACGCTGCGCTTTTGCCGCCGAGCAGTTTGACCTCGACGTCGTAGACGAAGAATTCCTGGCCATTGGCCTCGCGAATCCTCGCGAATTCATTACCGCGCCCGTCGTAACGGGGCGTGTAATTGATATGTTCTTCCTGGGTACCGTTCGAGCGCCAGACCAGATGACCGTCGCGATCGTAGATATAGCCCAGCAGACGGCCATCGGTGAGGTTAAATCGCTCATCGGGCAGTTGCGCCGGCATCCGCAAGTTGTTGCCATCCACCCGCGCTGCGGAGATCAGCGTAGTGACATCCGAGGCCAGACGCTGCTCGATGGAGTCCTGAAGCGCCAGGCTGAAGGCGCCCTGCATCGCCGGCAGTAATGCCAGCATGAACAACACTGCCAGGGTCGTGGCAGCGAGCATCAAGCGAACACGTAGCGAACGAATCAAGTGCAGCGCTCGGTGAACAGGTAGCCGAGGCCACGTACAGTATCGATCGGCTTGAATCCAGCCGGCCCCTCGAGTTTGCGGCGCAGTCGGCCTACCAGCACTTCGATGACATTCGGATCGCGCTCGTCGTCATCGGGGTAGAGCTGCTCCATCAAGCGATCCTTCGGCACAACTTGCTGATGATGGCGCATCAAATATTCGAGAATGCGGTACTCGTACGCGGTCAGCGCCAGTGGTTGCTCATCCAGTGTTGCCTGTTTGCGATTCAGATCCAGCAGCAAGGGCCCGGCCACGATAGTTGACTGGGTGAAGCCGCTGGAGCGGCGCAACAAGGCATTGAGCCGGGCGTCCAACTCTTCGAACTGGAATGGCTTGACCACATAATCATCGGCGCCGGCGGCAAGCCCTTCGACTTTATCCTGCCAATTTCCGCGCGCTGTAAGAATGAGGATGGGAAAGACCTTACCCTGTGAACGCAACTGACGGATCAGGTCAAGCCCGCCCATTCCTGGCAGGCCAAGGTCGATCACTGCCAGGTCATGGTTGAATTGCTCGGCCTGGTACAGCGCCTCTTCGGCGTTGGCCACGGACTGCACCACATGACCACTGTCCGTGAGGCGGGTTTGCAGGTGATGACGCAACAGTGCTTCATCTTCGACAACCAGCAACTTCATTGCAGACTCCCTAGAAAACCAAAATCTCCAGGGGCACTAAAGTGCACCTCGAGGGCTAACGGGCCTGGATGATCCCGGTGAAGAGATCGGCGCAGGCCCGTCTGAGAACGCATGTTAGAAAGCGTAGTTGGCGGCCAGATATGTCTGGGCGCTGCTGATCATGTTCAGCGAACCCTGTTTGCTGCCACTGCGTTCCCTCATCTCGGTGCTGGCATTGCTGCGCAGGTAACGATACCCCAGTTCAAGCGAAGTGTTTTTCGAAACCTGTTGCAGAACTCCCACCTGTCCGCCCAAGGCGTAGCCGATGTCGCTGTCGCGGCTGAAACCGCTGGACTCCTGGGTCATTTTGGTCAAGCCAAGGGTAGCGCCGGCGAACAGTTTGGTAGTGTCACCCACAGGGAAAAACTTATCGTAGCTGCCCAAGAGGTTTTCATGGCGAATTTTGATACCGCTATGGGAGTCCGACACATAGTCGTAAGTAGCGTAAATACGGCCATCATTGTTTTGTCGACCGAGCCTGACGCCCCAGGTGCCGTTCTTATCAATCACGCCGTTGGTGTTCGGATGATTGAGGTTGTCACTCAACAGGCGGGACTTATTGACCTTGTCGCTGGTCTGTCCAAGAGTAAGGCTGGCAAAATTTTCTTCAGCGGCCCCGGCAACAGTACTAGCGCCCAGGACGGTGATAGCCAGCAGCAGTTTTTTGAATCCAGTCATTGGGTGTTTCCTTGTGTTGTTATGTGCGTGTTGGGTATGGGAGAAGATTACCCAGCGCGCCCTGAACTCCCCCTGAACGCCTTCTGAACCTGGGCTGAACCAGATCCAACCGACCCTTTTCGATGACTGACTGTGGGAGATCCAACCATGCGTGTGTTTCTAGCCCTCGTATTAATCGCCTTGAGCGGACTCAGCCAGGCGGCAATCCAGACCCGGGAAATTCCCTACCAGAGCGCCGACGGCACCAAGCTGATCGGTTATTACGCCTACGACGACGCGATAAAGGGCCCACGCCCGGGGATTGTGGTGGTGCATGAATGGTGGGGGCTCAATGACTACGCCAAGCGTCGTGCCCGTGACCTTGCGGGCCTGGGCTACAGCGCGCTGGCTATCGACATGTACGGCGACGGCAAAAATACCGAGCACCCGAAAGACGCCATGGCCTTCATGCAAGCCGCCATGAAGGACAGTTCGGCGGCGAGTGCGCGCTTTCAGTCGGGACTTGACCTGCTGAAACAACAACCGCAGACCGATCCTGACAAACTTGCGGCCATTGGTTATTGCTTTGGTGGCGCCGTGGTGCTTAATGCCGCGCGCCAAGAGTTGCCGCTGGCGGGCGTGGTGAGCTTCCACGGTGCGCTGGCGACTAAAACGCCGGCTGCGCCCGGCAGTGTGAAGGCGAAAATCCTGGTTGAGCATGGGGCAATGGACAGCATGGTCACCCCCGAAAACGTCGCGGCGTTCAAGGCGGAAATGGATAAGGCCGGCGCGGACTATCGCTTTGTCAGCCTCAACGGCGCCAAGCACGGCTTCAGCAACCCTGATGCGGATCGACTGGGCCACGGCGAGCATGGCGGGCCGGACATCGGTTACAACAAGGCGGCGGACGAGAAATCCTGGGCGGACATGCAGGCGTTCCTGAAGAAGATCTTTTCCTGAATCAACTCTGAGCAAAGTTACTGTGGCGGGGCTGATCCCTCGTCACAGGACAGCCAAAGCAGCAACGACCCTACCCAGCCAGGAGGCAACCCGGCAAAATGCCAGACATGAATTTCTCCCCCGCCCTGCCCGCCTGCTGCACTCCGCTCGACGCTCGTTGGCCGCTGCCGTTTGCGCTGCCCGATACCGTGCTGCTGAGCACTCACTTCGATAGCACTTTGCTAGCCAGCGATGACTTTCAACGCAGTGCCATCGCCGCACCTGCAAGCATCCAGCGCTCAGTCGCCAAACGCCAGGCGGAGTTTCTTGCCGGACGGCTCTGTGCCCGAGGCGCGCTGCAGCAACTGGACGGGCTGGATTTCAGCCCGGAGATTGGCGCAGACCGGGCGCCGGTGTGGCCCGCACACATCAGCGGTTCGATCACCCATAGCACCGGTCGGGCTGCAGCAATCGTTGCAAAAAAAAACCATTGGCGCGGATTGGGGATGGACCTGGAAAACATCCTCAATCCGGAACGAGCCGAACGCCTGGCAGCGGAGATTCTCACGGCAGCGGAGTTGAAGCGCATGGCCGCAGGTCGTCGAGAGCAGTTGGCGCTGCTGGTGACACTTACGTTCTCGGTAAAGGAAAGCCTGTTCAAGGCGCTGTATCCGATCGTGCAGCAGCGGTTTTACTTTGAGCATGCTGAAGTGCTGGAATGGAACGAGCGCGGTGAAATTCGCTTGCGCTTGCTAACGGATCTGTCCAGTGAATGGCGCAATGGCTCGGAGCTGGAAGCACAGTTTGCAGTGATGGATGGACAGCTGTTAAGCCTGGTCAGCATCAAGGCTTGAAGACACACTCCAAAAAACCGACGCAGGCCGCTACAAGTGTTGGCGTTTCTCCTGGTTTCGCGGCCAGCTCAGGCTGAAACAGGCGCCGCCCAGGCTTTTGCTTTTGCCGATCAGCGCGCGCCCATCGTGCCAATGGATGATGCGCCGCACGATTGACAAGCCCAGTCCGTGCCCGCCCGACGCCCGCGTACGACTGTCGTCGAGGCGCAGAAACGGGGTGAAAATTCTTTCCCAGGCAATCTCCGGCACACCCGGGCCGTCATCCTCGACATCAATCCGGCACCGCTGCTGACCCACTTGGTAGCTGACGGTGACTCTCGACGTGGCATGACGCATGGCGTTGCTCACGAGGTTCTGCAGTGCCCGGTGCAGGTAACGCGGTTCGGCCTCGACCCAGGCGTCATCGCAATCGGCGGCTGACAGGCATAGCCCCCGCTGCACCGTGACCCCAGCCCGCAGCGGCGCCAGTTCTTCAATCACCTGATTGACCAGTGCATCCAGGTCGATGCGCTGAAAATTCAGGGCCGGCGAACCCTGCTCAAGGCGCGCGTAGGTGAGCATCTCATCCACCAGCTTGTCGAGATCCTCGATGTCGTGGTCCATGCCTTCACAGTACTTTTGCAGCGCCTGGGGAGTGGTGGCCGAGCCGATCATTTCCAGGCCGAACCGCAGGCGCGCGACCGGAGTGCGCAGCTCGTGGGAGACCGCGCGAACCAGTTCGCGCTGAATCGCCAGCAACTGCTGCAAGTGCTCGGCCATGCCGTTGAACGCGGACGCCAGACGCCCTACCGAGTCCGCGCCGCGGGCAGGCACCCGGGTTTCCAGGCTGCCCTTGGCGATGCGGGTGGCCGCAGCTTCCAGCCCGAGCAAGCGGCGTTCCAGCTGACGCACCAGCAAATAGACGATCAGGCCGATCAGGCTCAGCCCCAGGGCCGCGATCAACACCAGCCACTCCGGCGGATAAGGGTTCATCTGATACAGCGGACCGATCTCCAGCACCCACGGGGTGCCGACCATGCCGGCAAACACCCGGATAGAGTCACCGCCCTTGCCCAGCGCCATTACCGTATCGCCCTCGGCCACCCGGCGGCTCTGATCCTCATCCATGTCCGCTTCATCGACCGTGACCAGGCGCAAGTCGAAACCAAAACCCTTGTCTTCCTTCAGTTGCGCCAGCCGCTTGGGCTGGTCGGCGACCGGAACGCGCACCAGTTCGTCGGCCAGCAGGTAAATGGTCGCCCGGGCCAGCTGCTCGCTGATCTGCTGCACCTCCCCGGTCAATACCACCTGTTCCTTGGCGCTGACCAACCGGTACACCATCGCCGCATGCGGCCCGGTCTGCTCCACCAGCGCCTGCCCGCGCAGCACGCGAGTACGTTGAGTGAGGTCGAGGTCGGTCTGGGCGAATGTCTTCAGCGTGAGCGGAATTCCCAGCAGGCGCTCCCACACCAGCAAGGCCCGGTGGCGCTCAGTCTCGTTCATCGGTTGCAGGTTGTCGGCCATCAGCGAGAACGTGCCGTGTGCCAGGCGCTCACGGTACTGCTCGCTGCGCACCTGGTTGAGCAGGTTCAGGGCGAGGACGCCGAGCACCGCCACCAGGATTAGCGCCGCACACATGCCGCCATAGATGCGCAGGAAGATCGAGTTCACAGGGTGCAGGCTTCCGGAACGAACAGATAACCTTTGCTGCGGATGGTCTTGATCAAACGAGGATGGTCCGGGTCGTCGCCGATTTTCGGGCGGATGCGCGAGATACGCACGTCGATGGAGCGGTCCTGGCCGTCATAGCCGATGCCGCGCAGGGCGGTGAAAATCTCTTCCCGGGACAGGATGCGCCCGGCGTTGTCCACCAGCAGCCACAGCAGATCGAACTCGGCACTGGTCAGCTCGATGCTGGCGTCACGCAGCCAGGCTTCGCGCAGCGCGTTGTCGACCACCAGCGGGCCGAACTGCAGGCGTCGCTGTTTTTCCGGGGCCACTTCAGGCGCTTCGCTACGTCGCAGCAACGCCTGGATACGTGCCAGCAACAGCCGTGGGCGCACCGGTTTGCATACATAGTCATCCGCCCCCAGGTCCAGGCCGAGGATCTGGTCGGTGTCGTCAGTGCGGGCAGTGAGCATCAGGATCGGCCCCTCGTAACGCTGGCGGACCTTGCGGCAGATGCTCAAGCCGTCTTCGCCGGGGAGCATCAAGTCGAGAATCACCAGGTCAGGCTGCTCGTTGATGATGCGCGCTGCGGCCAGTGCGCCATCGCCCTCGATCGAGACGCACAGGCCATTGGCTTCCAGGTAATCGCGGGTCAGTTCGGCCAGACGCTGGTCGTCCTCCACAATCAATACCTGCCAGGCTTCTTGCTCCACGGTGACCTCTGCTTGCCGAAACGCTGATAAGGAAGGATCCGCCCGTCTTTTGTAATGAGTGGGGAGGATAATAATGCGTGTGTCCAGGCCGATTGTATAAACGGCGGCCACCGAGAACACAAGCTGGCAAATGCGTTCGGATATGACCATTTTTTGTGGTAGGGTTCGCGCCCTTAAAAAACCACCCGGCTGTTTTAGACCGGCAAAAAACCATGACAAACGGTCTACTCCAGCAGGGTCGCGGGCTACACGCACGTTCCGGGTTTCACCCACAATATACGCACAGGTTTATCCACAGGTAGTACGTTGCAACACCCTCCAAAACGCACTATCTTGTAGCTCGACGCAAAAAAAAACCCTACATGTAGGGTTTTGCAGAAAAAACCAAACACAAACCGGACATCAAATTCAAGCGCTTTAATTGCCTCTGCCTGGTTGATTTTTACCTATTTATGAAAGACCAGACCGCGCAAGCGGATGGCTACTGTTTTTGGACCGAAAACGGCGAAAGCGGTACGGGTGTTGCAGTCATCAACTGTCGCCCAAATGGAATGCGGTTTCAGGCTCAAGGCCTGGTCCGAAGACTTCGGCATGGAAGCGGCGCCCCAATAGCCCCTTCCTGATCTGTCCGAAGTTGGTATGCCCGGCTCCTTGCCGGTTGTAGTGCTTCAGGACAGAACGGTGGGCACCGTGATGGTGCCCAAACAAACATAGAGAATGTGGAGACAACCCCTAATGCAAACCGACACAACTCGCGAGAACCCGCAGGGCTCCTTGCCGCAGGCCGCTGATTCGACTTCGGATCTGTCCGCCACCGCGCCTGGCCAGCTGCGCGTGATCAAGCGTAACGGCACTGTCGTTCCTTACACCGACGACAAGATCACCGTGGCGATCACCAAAGCGTTTCTCGCAGTTGAGGGCGGCACCGCTGCCGCTTCGTCGCGAATCCACGACACCGTTGCGCGCCTGACCGAACAGGTCACTGCGACCTTCAAGCGTCGCATGCCGTCGGGCGGCACCATCCACATCGAAGAAATCCAGGACCAGGTCGAACTGGCCCTGATGCGTGCCGGCGAGCAGAAAGTCGCTCGCGACTACGTGATCTACCGTGACGGTCGTTCGAAAGAACGCGCTGCCCACGCGCCGGCCGAGGAAGCGGTCAACGCTCACCCGTCAATTCGCATCACCCGCGCTGACGGCACCTTCGCGCCGCTGGACATGGGTCGCCTGAACACCATCGTCACCGAAGCATGCGAAGGCCTGGAAGAAGTCGACGGCGACCTGATCCAGCGCGAAACCCTGAAGAACCTGTACGACGGCGTGGCCCTGACCGACGTCAACACCGCCCTGGTGATGACCGCCCGTACCCTGGTCGAGCGTGAGCCGAACTACTCGTTCGTCACCGCCCGCCTGCTGATGGACACCCTGCGCGCCGAAGGCCTGAACTTCCTCGAAGTAGCCGAAAGCGCAACTCACCACGAGATGGTCGACCTGTACGCCAAGGCCCTGCCTGCCTACATCGCCAAGGGTATCCAATTCGAATTGCTGAACCCGGTCCTGGCCACCTTTGACCTGGAAAAACTCGGCAAGGCAATCAACCACGAGCGCGACCAGCAGTTCACGTACCTGGGCCTGCAAACCCTGTACGACCGTTACTTCATCCACAAGGACGGTATCCGTTTCGAACTGCCGCAGATCTTCTTCATGCGCGTCGCCATGGGCCTGGCGATCGAAGAGAAGAACAAAGAAGACCGTGCGATCGAGTTCTACAACCTGCTGTCGTCCTTCGACTACATGTCGTCGACCCCGACCTTGTTCAACGCAGGCACCCTGCGTCCACAGCTGTCGAGCTGCTACCTGACCACCGTGCCGGACGACCTGTCGGGCATCTACCACGCGATCCACGACAACGCCATGTTGTCCAAATTCGCTGGCGGGCTGGGCAACGACTGGACCCCGGTGCGTGCCTTGGGTTCGTACATCAAGGGCACCAACGGCAAATCCCAGGGCGTTGTACCGTTCCTGAAAGTGGTGAACGACACCGCTGTAGCCGTCAACCAGGGTGGCAAGCGCAAAGGCGCTGTCTGTGCCTACCTGGAAACCTGGCACATGGACATCGAAGAGTTCATCGAACTGCGCAAGAACACCGGTGATGATCGTCGTCGTACCCACGACATGAACACTGCCAACTGGATCCCGGACCTGTTCATGAAGCGCGTCTTCGATGACGGCCAGTGGACCCTGTTCTCGCCGTCCGAAGTACCGGACCTGCACGACCTGACCGGCAAGGCCTTCGAAGAACGCTACGAGTACTACGAAGCATTGTCCCAGTACCCGGGCAAGATCAAGCTGTTCAAGACCATCCAGGCCAAAGACCTGTGGCGCAAGATGCTGTCCATGCTGTTCGAAACCGGCCACCCATGGCTGACCTTCAAAGACCCGTGCAACCTGCGCAGCCCGCAGCAGCACGTTGGCGTGGTCCACAGCTCGAACCTGTGCACCGAGATCACCTTGAACACCAACAAGGACGAGATCGCCGTTTGCAACCTGGGCTCGATCAACCTGCCGAACCACATCGTCAACGGCAAGCTGGACACCGCCAAGCTGGAACGCACCGTGAACACCGCCGTGCGCATGCTCGATAACGTTATCGACATCAACTACTACTCGGTGCCACAAGCGAAGAACTCCAACTTCAAGCACCGTCCGGTTGGCCTGGGCATCATGGGCTTCCAGGATGCGCTGTACCTGCAGCACATTCCTTACGGTTCCGACGCTGCCGTCGAGTTCGCCGACAAGTCCATGGAAGCGGTCAGCTACTACGCGATCCAGGCTTCCTGCGACCTGGCCGACGAACGCGGCGCCTACGAGACGTTCCAGGGTTCGCTGTGGTCCAAGGGCATCCTGCCGCTGGACTCGCAACAGATCCTGATCGAGCAACGTGGCCAGAAGTACATTGACGTTGACCTGAACGAATCCCTGGACTGGGCACCGGTTCGCGCCCGTGTACAGAAAGGCATTCGTAACTCCAACATCATGGCCATCGCGCCGACCGCAACCATCGCCAACATCACCGGCGTGTCGCAGTCGATCGAACCGACCTACCAGAACCTCTATGTGAAATCGAACCTGTCGGGCGAATTCACCGTGATCAACCCGTACCTGGTACGTGACCTGAAAGCCCGCGGCCTGTGGGACTCGGTCATGATCAACGACCTGAAGTACTACGACGGTTCGGTGCAACAAATCGAGCGCATCCCGCAAGAACTCAAAGAGCTCTACGCGACTGCCTTCGAAGTGGACACCAAGTGGATTGTTGACGCGGCAAGCCGTCGTCAGAAGTGGATCGACCAGGCTCAGTCGCTGAACCTGTACATCGCTGGCGCTTCGGGCAAGAAGCTCGACGTGACCTACCGCATGGCCTGGTACCGTGGTCTGAAAACCACTTACTACCTCCGTGCCCTGGCCGCGACCAGCACCGAGAAGTCGACCATCAACACCGGCAAGCTGAACGCTGTTTCCAGCGGCGGCAACCACGGTGAAGATTCGGTCCTGGCAGCTCCAGCAGGTCCTGCTCCGGTACCGAAGGCTTGCGCCATCGACGAGCCGGATTGCGAAGCTTGCCAGTAAGCTGAGCCAGTGAGCGCTGAAAGGCGCTTACCCGAAACCCCCGATCAATCCTCTGGATTGTCGGGGGTTTTCTTTTGCCTCAAAAGATCGCAGCCTCGTTGCACTCGACAGCTCCTACGCGGCCCGTGCAAAAACCGCATTCCACTGTAGGAGCTGTCGAGTGCAACGAGGCTGCGATCTTCTGATCTTGAACCCCCCCCATAAAAAAACCCCTCTAATAAGAGGGGCTTTTGTGCACCACTGCAACCATCAAGTCATCTGAATAATGGTCTGCATCAGCGTGCTTTGAGTCGAGATGGTCTTGGCGTTCGCCTGATAGTTGCTCTGCGCCTTGATCAGGTCGACCAGTTCATTGGTCACGTTGACGTTGGACTCTTCCAGGGAGTTGGAACGAATGGTCCCCAGGCTGCCGGTTTCCGGCGAGTCGTAGCCGGGAATACCCGAGGAGTACGTCTCTTTCCACGCGGTACCGCCGACAGGCTGCAAGCCCTGCTCATTGGTGAAGCTGGCCAGGGAGATCTGGCCAATTGGCTTGGTCTGGTAGTTGCTGAAGTTGGCAAGCAATACGCCGCTGCCGTCGATGGTCAGGTTGGTGATCTGGCCGGTCGCGTAGCCGTTCTGCACCGGGATCGACCGTGCAGTATCGGCGTTGTATTGCGTGGTGACACCCATGGCGATGGTAATGCCATCCGGGTTGGCTGCGGCACCGTTGGCCTTCCACACGCCATCGGTCACAGTTCCTGGCACCCAGTTGGTGACCTTCAGGTCGTTGCTGATGGTCGCGGTCGCTGGCGTGGTCGGTGGCGTCACCGGTGTGCTGATTTGGGTCAGCTTGCCAGCGGAGTCGAAACTCAGGGTCGATGGGACAGGGGTGGACAGGCTGCCATCCATGTTGCGGCCGTCGACCAGGGTGTAGTTGTCCCAGGTGTTAGGGCCTGTCTTGACCATGAATTGCTCCATGGTGTGCAGGTTGCCCTGGCTGTCGTAGATCGGCGTGTTGAATTTCTTGCTGTAGGTTTCGGTCTTGCTCGGATCGAACTTGTTGGTGGCGATTGTCTGGTCGATCACCTTGTCCGTGGAGTTCAGATTGATCGTCGAGGACACCGCGTCGGTGGTTTTCGGCGCCAGGTTGGAAGTGTCGATGCGCAGGTCGGTCAACATACCGTTCTGGATCTTGCCATTGGCATCCACACCGTAGCCCTGCAGACGCGCTGTGCCGCCGGAGTTGGTGACGTAGCCCTCCTTGTCGTACGTGAACGTACCGGCGCGGGTGTAGGACAGCGAACCGCTGTCGTTCAGCACGAAGAACCCGGACCCGTTGATGCCCAAGTCCAGCACGTTGCCGGTGTTGGTGATGTCACCCTGGGTGAATTGCTGGGACACGTTGGCTAGGCGCACGCCGCTGCCGACAGTCTTGCTGCCGGTACCCAGCTTGCTCGCCGAATAGACATCCTCGAATTCTGCGCGGGACGACTTGAACCCGGTGGTCGCGACGTTGGCGATGTTGTTGCCGGTAACGTCCAGTTGTTTGTTGGCTGCAAAGAGACCGCTAAGGCCGATATTGAAAGACATGTTTTACTCCTTTATGCCGGGTTAGTCGGCTTTACATACCAATGGTTTGGACTTTGGACAGAGCGATGCTGCCCAGCCCGGCCAGGTTGAGCATGAGCTCGCCACCGGTCTGGCTGATGGTCACGCTGTTGACGGTGGCCGGCAGGTTGGTGACCAGCGATACCGCCTGGCTGTCGATGGTGGCCGTCGCCGCGAAGGTGTAGGTGCCCGACTCGACCGTTGCGCCGGCGTCGTCCTTGCCGTCCCAGATAAAGCTGGCATTGCCGGCGGTCTGGCTGCCCATATCGATGGTGCGCACCACCTTGCCGTCCTTGTCGGAAATCTTCAGCGTGGCAGCCGGCACCGAATCGGGAATGGCCACCGTGCCGGTCATGCTCTTGGAGGTATCGACCACGGCCTTGCTACCCGGTGCAATCACCGAACGGCCCACCAGCGACGAGGCCTGCAGGGCCTGGGACGAGTTATAGTTGCCGGCAATGCCGCTGACCGTGTCGTTGAGCGTGGTGATGCCTTCCAGGCTGCTGAACTGCGCCAGCTGGGCGACGAACTCGCCGTTGTCCTGGGGCTCCAGCGGGTTCTGGTTCTTCAGCTGGGTTACCAGCAATTGCAGGAACGCGTCCTTGCCCAGGGCCTTCTTGCCGGCAGCACTGCCGGTGGCCGAGGCCAGGCCATCACTGGTGGTGGAGGTGTTCTTGACTGAGGAGTTGGCCAGGATGTCGTTGAGGCTCAAGCTGCTTGTCGTATCGGTAACACTCATCTGAGTCGCCCCTTATCACTGACCGAGCGTCAGGACCTTCTGCATCATGGTTTTGGCAGTGTTCATCATTTCGGCGTTGGTCTGGAACGAACGGCTTGCGGAAATCATGTCGGCCATTTCCTCCACGACGTTGACGTTCGGGTAGTAGACGTAGCCCTTGGCGTCGGCCGCTGGATGGTTCGGCTCGTAGCGCGCTTCAAGATTGCTCTGGTCCTCGACCACGCCCAACACCTGCACACCCTGCCCGACCGCTTCCTGGTCCTGGAACAACGAATCGCTGCCACCGGTTTGCGCGCCCTGGAACATGGTGGCAAACACCGGATGCCGTGCGCGGTAGGTCTGGTCGATGCTCGACGAAACGGTCTCGGCGTTGGCGATGTTACTGGCGACGGTGTTCAGGCGAGTGGTCTGGGCACTCATGCCGCTACCGGCAATGTTGAAAACACTGGACAGGGACATGACTTACTCTCCACGCAAGGCTGAAATCAGCCCTTTGAATTTGCTATTGAGCAGGGTGAAACTGGCCTGGAAGTTGACCGAGTTTTCCGCGTAGTTCGACTGCTCCAGCTGGGCGTCCACGGTGTTCTGGTCGATCGATGGCTGCATCGGCGTGCGGTACAACAGCGCCTCGTCGCCATTGCCCAGACCCTGGGCCTCGATATGCCGGCTATTGGTCATGTTCAGCGCAAACCCGCCACCCTTGGTTTTCTCGCTTTGCTCGGCGAGCACTTTGGAAAAATCCAGGTCCCGAGCCTTGTAGTTCGGGGTGTCGGCGTTGGCGATGTTGTTGGCCAGGACTTCGGCGCGCTGGGCGCGGAAGTTCAAAGCCTGTTCGTGGATACCGAGCGCTTTATCGAAGCTGATGCTCATGTCGGGAAACCTTCGGGTGACCTGATTTTTCGTATGTTGAACTTAGCAAGCGCCGTGCCAATCGATGAAAGCCCATAAACCGGGGGTTTGCGCGGTGGTGGCATTTGGGCAACGACAGAAAAGCGGCAATGGGTTTCCGCTGGCTGCCGCTTTTCTGCCGCTTTGTGGTCAGGGTGTTTTCCTGGGGCCGTGTGTGTGTGTGTGGTAACTGCTGTAATTGGTTTCGCCCTACGGCGGGTTACGCGGTTCTTCTGTAGGAGCTGTCGAGTGAAACGAGGCTGCGATCTTTTGATCTTGCTGTGTACATATCCGTTGCTGCGGTCACGGCTTCCTTTGGTTCCGCCCTTACGGCGGGTCACTTTGAAAAGCGCAAAGTAACCAAACGCTTCTTGCCCCACCACTTGGCACCTCGCCTAGGCTCGGTGTGCCCTCACTCCGGCATTGCTCCGCGGGTCGCTGCGACGGGCCATCCATGGCCCAACGCAGCTAAACCGGCATCCTTGCCGGTTTACCCGCTACGCAATACCTGCGTTCGGCCAGCGTGGTTTTATGGGGCGCCTGCAATCAAAAGCCTCGCCGTGGCGGCCTTAGGGCCGACCAAGGCATCAAGCCGGCGCGCTGCGCTTGTTTGGTTGTGCACCTTCCTTGAATTTGAAATGAGAACCTGTGGGGGGGTGACACCTGTTGGAGGTGACACCTGTGGGAGCAAAGCTTGCTCGCGATGGCGTCATACTTGTCGGCATCAGTGTTGAATGGTAATCGGTCATCGCGAGCAAGCTTTGCTCCCACAGGGGTACTTGCATACGAGGGTGTGCCATTCGCCACTGATGCACGGCCGAACTATCGGCCAGGTCGGCTCTCAGGCCGCCTCGGCCTGGTTGTTGATCGCGGACGCCCCATAAACCACGATGGCCGAACGCAGGTATTGCGGAGCGGGTAAACCGGCAAGGATGCCGGAGTGAGGGCACACCGAGCCCTAGCGAGGTGCCAAGTGGTGGGGCAAAAAGCGCTTGGTTACTTGGCGCTTCTCCAAGTGACCCGCTGTAAAAGCGGAACCAATGCAAGCCATGACCACGAGAATGGATATGCACACCAAAAAAAACGGGAGCCCCCAAAAGGACTCCCGTTTTTTCAACATCCCAACCAATCACTTCGCCTGATAAATAATCCCAGGACTGCACTGAACCATCTGGTAATGATCCGGCAACCCATTCAGCGCCTCGGAAGCACCCAGGAACAAATACCCACCCGGCTTCAACGTACTGTGAATACGCAACAGAATGTCTTTCTTCACCTCGGCGGAAAAGTAGATCAACACATTGCGGCAGAACACGATGTCGAATTTGCCGAGGGCCGCGTAGCTGTCCAGCAGGTTGAACGAGCGGAACTCCACACGGCTCTTGATCGGCGCCTTGATCGCCCAGCGTCCCGGCCCTTTCGGGTCGAAGTAGCGTTGCAGGCGCTCCGGCGACAGGCCGCGGCCGATCGCCAGGCTGTCGTACTCGCCGGTCTTGCAGTTGGTCAGCATGGTGCCGGAAAGGTCGGTGGCAATGATCTGCACGCCCATCTTCAACTGGCCCAGGTTGACCCGCTCGAACTCATCGATGGACATCGACAGCGAGTACGGTTCCTGCCCCGACGAACAGGCCGCCGACCAGATCCGCAAGCGCTGGCCAGGAGCGGCCTTGATCGCTTCCGGCAGCACCTTGTTTTTCAACACTTCAAAGGGATAGGTGTCACGAAACCACAAGGTCTCGTTAGTCGTCATGGCGTCCACCACCATCTCGCGCAAACCACTGCGCGGCTGGGTCTGGATGCGCTGGACCAGCTCACCCAAAGACTTGATGCCTTGCTGCTCCATCAGTTTGTTGAGGCGGCTTGATACCAGGTATTGCTTGTTTTCACCGAGCAAAATGCCACAGGCTTTTTCCAGGAAGACCCGGAACTGTTCGAAATCCAAATTACCCGTAGACAAAGATGCCGCCTCTTAACTCGTATTAGTACCGCCAGGGGCAAAGGGCCCCTAGCTGATGTCTGCTGCTTTGATCCGGTCGACTACCCGGGATGCCAGGTCATCAGGACGGAACTTGGCCAGGAAGTCATCGGCACCGACTTTCTTGACCATCGCCTGATTGAACACTCCCGACAACGAAGTATGCAGGATGATGTGAAGCTTTTGCATGCGCGGGTCGCTGCGGATTTCGGCGGTCAAGGTGTACCCGTCCATTTCCGGCATCTCGATGTCGGAAATCATCATCAGGAACTCTTCTTCCGGCTTTTTCCCTTCATCGACCAACTTGCGCAGGTAATCCAGTGCCTGCCGACCGTCATTCAGCGCCACCACTTCGACGCCAACCGTTTGCAGGCAACGCGAGACCTGCTTGCGCGCCACCGACGAGTCATCGACCGTCAGCACCCGCAGCGACAATGCCTTGTGCTGGGTTTCGACATCCACCACACCCACGGAAATCGCTTCCGGCGTGGGTGCCACTTCCGCCAG
The DNA here is from genome assembly GCF_054897945.1 of Pseudomonas sp. LB3P31. Taxonomy (NCBI): domain Bacteria; kingdom Pseudomonadati; phylum Pseudomonadota; class Gammaproteobacteria; order Pseudomonadales; family Pseudomonadaceae; genus Pseudomonas; species Pseudomonas sp. LB3P31. The sequence continues at coordinate 4,857,596 of NZ_CM142710.1, read as the reverse complement.
GACTTTCTCGACGTCGATGATTTCGACCAACTGATTGTCGACCCTGGTCACAGCCGTCAGGTAGTGATCGCGGCCAGTGCCCCTGGGTGGCGGATGGATCTCTTCCCAGTTCATGTTGACGATGCGTTCCACCGAGCGCACCAGGAAACCCTGGGTCTTGGTGTTGTATTCCGTAATGATCACAAACGGATTGCTTTGGTCCAGCAACCGGCCTGAACCGGTCGCCATCGCCAGGTCGAGGATCGGAATGGTCGCCCCCCGAATACTCGCCACACCGCACACGACAGGATTGGACTTGGGCATCAGGGTCAGCTTGGGGCATTGCAGCACCTCACGAACCTTGAATACGTTGATCCCGTAGAGCTGAGGTCCGTCGAGACGGAACAACAACAGCTCCAGGCGATTCTGCCCTACCAGTTGCGTGCGCTGGTTTACCGAATCCATTACACCAGCCATGCCCAGACTCCTAACACCAACGCTTAAGTGTGTTGCGACGCACATTCATTGCTAAACGGCACGGCGCTTGCTTTTTAACTCTTATGAACACAGAACCGACATTTTTCCGACGCCTGACCGCACATTTGCGCACTTTGCTGTGCGCGACGGCCGCCGCTTGCCTGTTCAACGCTGGCAGCCTTGCCCTTGCCGACTCGGTTACCTTGCCTGACATGCTTATCGGCGTGACCCAGGGTTTTCTTGAATTCACCGTAGAAGACTATCTGGCCACCAGTCAAACCGAAGGTCGCTACGAGATCGAGGTCAACCAGCTCGATCCGCGCCTGCGCATGCCGATGTGCGACAGGGAATTGACAGCCACCCTGGAAAGTCCGGCAAAGCCGCTGGGGCGGGTCACCGTCAAGGTTCGTTGCGAAGGCGCCTCGCCTTGGACGGTGTTCGTGCCTGCCCAAGTCCGACTGTTTCGCGAAGTAGTTACCGCCACCCGCCCCCTGCGCCGCTTGGGCGTGATAGAGCCTGAAGACGTGATTTTGCGTGAGCGTGACATCAGCCTGATCAGCCAGGGCTACCTGACTTCAGTGGACCAGGCGATCGGGCAGAAACTGACCCGACCAATGGTCGCCGATCAACTTGTTACCTTGGTGAACATCGAACAGGCAGAAGTGATCAGCAAGGGCGACCAGGTCGTGATCACAGCCCGCAGCGGCACACTCAGCGTGCGCATGCCCGGCGAGGCACTGTCCAATGGTGGTCTGCGCGACCAGATTCGAGTGAAAAACCTCAACTCCCAGCGAGTCATCAAGGCGCAAGTGATCGCGCCTGGCCAGGTGGAAGTGGCCATGTAGGACGCCAGTCAATGAAGACAGTCGCCGAAGAGATGGCGCGGCCTTCGACTGTTCCCTAAACTAAGCTTGGCAGGGCAAGTGCTGACGCGCGCAAGCTCATTGATAAATGGGCCTAAAGTTATCTTGGGTATGGCCGAAAACATGGCAAGCGTCCAAATACCCAGAGGTTTTTTATCATGGTCATCGATTTCAACCGATTAAACAGCTCTCCGTCACTTACGGGCAGTACACGTACCAGCGCCACCAAGGAAGCGGCTGAAAATGCCAAGGCCGCGCCGCTGAATACCCCGGCCCCAGAGGCCACTACCGTTAAAAGCGGGGAATCGGTACATCTCAGCAATGAGGCCCAGCAGTTGCAGAAGGTCACTGACAAGCTGCGCGATCAGCCTGAAGTCGACAAAGCCCGCGTGGCCGAGTTGAAAGCAGCGATTGCCGATGGCAGCTATAAAGTCGACAGCAACCGCGTAGCCAGCAAACTGCTCAACTTCGAAGCCCAGCGCTAGGCCCCGGTCTGCGCCAGGCTTTTGGACGCTTAAAACCCAAGGCCAGTCATGCACGATACCCATTTACTGCAACTGATCATCGACGACTTTGCCCCAGCGCAAGATTTGCTCGAGTTACTGCAAACCGAGTCCCTCGCCTTGCATGGTCGCGACATGCGACTGCTCGAAGACATTCTGGCGCGCAAGCAGGCTCTGATCATTCTGCTGGAACAGCATGGCCGCAAGCGCAGCGAAATCCTCGCCAGCCTCAACCTGCCGCTCAATCGCCAGGGTCTGGAACAACTCGCCAGCCAATCGAGCAACGGCGATCGACTGTTGTCGCAAAGCGACGTTCTGACTGATCTCCTGGCCCAGTGCCAGGCCATCAACGCCACCAATGGCCAGTCCATCATGATGCAACAGAGCGCCACGGCTACCCAGTTGAAAATCCTGCACGGTGGCGACACGCCTGCGCTGTATGACGCGCGCGGATCAACCTCCAGCCTGGCCAAACGTGGCCCGCTCAGTCAGGCGTGAACCTGGCGCGACCCCGTACTATCAAGACGAGAAACATGCTGGCAGAATGCTAGCTAGCCGCTGTCAAATTTTGTCTGGAGATTGATGAACCGTGTTCAATGCCTCAAGCGCGGAAGATACTCCGCAGCCACCCAAGGTGCTCACCACACCCCTTGAGATCTCCGGCACCCTGCGTCAGCTGCAAGACAGCCATGACCCGCTGATCATCACGTTCCATGAGCGCACGCAGCGTTTCCAGAGTTATCTGGTGGGCATCGACCGTGACAGCGGCACGATCGCCCTGGACGAAATGATCCCGCGTGACGGAGAACGCTTCCTGTTGGCCGGCGAACCCTTCAAGGTCGAAGGTTTTCACGACGGCGTGCGAATTGCCTGGGAAAGCAATGGCGCGCTGACCATCGACGAGTCCGGTGGCACTCGCTGCTATCAGGGCCCGCTGCCCGATGAAGTGGTGTACCACCAGCGCCGCAACGCCTTCCGTGCCGCGCTGAAACTGGCGCAACTGGTCGACGTCGATCTGGATGGAGAAAGACTCAAGGCGCCGCTCAAAGGCAAGTTGCTGGATATTTCCGCGACTGGCTGCAAATTGCGCTTCGACGGCGACATTACCGGCAGCCTGCAGTTGGGCCAGGTCTACGATCGCTTCGCCGCTGCCCTGCCGTTTGGCAAAATGACTGCCCCGGTTGAACTGCGCTACCTGCATTTCGAAGAGAAGATCTCCACCACCTTCGCCGGCGTGCGCTTCCACAACATGAGCGGCCTGGTGCAGCGTCAGGTCGAGCGATTTGTCTATCAGTTGCAGCGTGAAGCCCGTCGTTTCGACAAAGACGACCTCTGACAGCAGACGGCAAAAAAAACGGGCAGTCCCTTGCGGTGACTGCCCGTTTTTTTATGCCTGGAGATTAAGGACGCGCCTCGGTAAAACTCTGCTCACGCCCCTCATCCGGATCATCGGGTGATGGATCGTCGGTTTCCGGTTTGGATTCCGGCTCCAGCTCTGGTTCGGGCTCAGGCTCTGGTGTGACCGGATTCTGCATCTGGTCCTGAACCACTTGCTCGTCAACCCGCGGGTCGAGAGCTGCCACCAGGGGCGAACTGGACATGCTGTCCGGCATCGCCACGTGATGCAGCGGTGCATCGTCCACCTGATGGAGGTTGGTAACGGCTTTCGGCCGAATCCGCCACACCAGCACCAGTGCAAAGAAGCTGAAGAACGCATACAGCATCTGGCTGCCGAACAGCTTCATCAAGACCCCGGCCACCAGCGGTCCGATACTGGCGCCGACGCCGTAAGTCACCAACAGCATCGCGGTCAGGGAGACCCGGCGATCACCTTCGACGTGGTCATTGGAGAACGCCACGGCCAAGGGATACAGGCAGAACTGCACCAGGGAACAGAAGAACCCGGCGATGAACAACACTTCCAGCGGCACCTGTTTGAGAATTGCCAGCGGCAGCGCTGCCACTGCCAGGGTGAAAGCAAAGCAACGAATCAATAAGGCCCGATCGTAGCGGTCGGACAGCCAGCCCAGCGGCCACTGCACCAGCAGCCCGGCAAAAATGCAGCTACCCATGAACAGGCCGACCTGTTCGGTGGACAGCCCTTGCTGCGAGGCATACAGCGGCGCCAGACCGTAGAACGAGCCGACGATCAGGCCCGCGCCCAGCACCGTGCTCAATGACTGCGGCACCCGCTTGATAAAGAACCGCGGTTCCATGGGCGCCGGGTGCAGGGGTGCCGGGTGAATCCGCCGGGTCAGGGCCACTGGCACCAGGCACAGGGCGAAACACAGGGCAACCAGCATCAGCAACTCCAAACCCAGCGCCGGGTGCATGACCAGAATCAACTGACCCAACACCAGCCCCAGGTATGAAGCGATCATGTAGCCGCTGAACACCAGGCCGCGCTGCTTGGCTTCGGCCTGTTCGTTGAGCCAGCTTTCGATGACCATGTACTGGCACATCATGCCAAGGCCGACGATCACCCGCAGGAACAGCCAGGCGGGGAGCCAGTCAATCAATCCATGACCCAGCACGGCCGCGCCGACGATCCCGGCACAGGTTGCATAGGCCCTGATATGCCCGACACGGGCAATCAGCCGGTGACCAATCTTGCCCCCCAGCACCAGGCCGAAATAGTTGGCGGCCATCAAGGCACCCACCCACAGGCTGTCGACATTGTCGGCGGCCAGGCGCAGGCCCAGATACGTACTCAACAAGCCCGAGCCGATCAACATCATCAGCGAGGCGAAATACAGCGCTCGAAAGGATTTCCAAATTTGGCGCATCGGCGTTCCGAGCGGCTCCTTGCAGTAAGTGTCGGGCTATCCGAAAAGATAGCCCGGTGGCGCTGATTCGTCAGGCCTGGGCGGCCAATACACGACGCTCCCAGGGGGTAATTTCGTCAAGGAAGCTGGTCAACTCCAGGGTCTTCGAAGCGACGTAGCCTTCGATGAACTCCTTGCCAAACAGTTCCTTCGCCAAGTGACTACGTTTCAGACGTTCGAGAGCGGCATGCAAGGTACAGGGCAACGAAAGATTATCCGGCACCTCGAACTCACCCTGAATCGGCTCGCTCGGCTCCAGGCGTTTCTGCATGCCATACAGTCCGGAAGCGAGGCTGGCAGCGATCGCCAGATAAGGGTTGGCATCTGCACCCGGCAAGCGATTCTCGACCCGACGGGCGACTGGTGGACTGGCGGGAATGCGCAGGCCAGCCGAGCGATTGTCGTGGGACCAGCAGGCATTGTTGGGCGAAGCGAACGGATGGCACAAGCGCTGATAGGAATTCACGTTCGGCGCGAACAAGGCGGTGAAGTCCGCCAGGGCGGCCTGCTGCCCGGCAATGAAATGGCGGAACATGGCAGTCGGCTCGCCCGCCTCGTCACTGAAGACATTTTTCCCGCTGCCGATCTCGACGATGCTTTGATGGATGTGCATGGAACTGCCGGGCGTGTGCGCCAACGGTTTGGCCATGCACACCACGGTCAGGCCGTGTTTGAGCGCCACTTCCTTAAGCATGTGCTTGAACAGGAAGGTCTGGTCGGCCAGCAGCAATGGATCGCCATGCAACAGGTTGATCTCGAACTGGCTGACACCCATCTCGTGCATGAAGGTATCGCGCGGCAGGCCCAGGGCGGCCATGCATTCGTAGACTTCGCTGAAGAAGGGACGCAAGCCGTTATTGGAGCTGATGCTGAACGCGGACTGTCCATCTTCACGACGACCATCCAGGCCGACCGGGGGCTGAAACGGCTGGCTCGGGTCGGCGTTAGGCGCGAACACGAAAAATTCCAGCTCGGTGGCCACCACCGGTGCCAGGCCGAGCGCGGCAAACCGGGCTATTACTGCCTTGAGCTGCCCACGGGTGGACAGGTTCGAGCTTTCGCCGCTGAGTTCGTCGGCATCACAGATGGCCAGCGCTCGCGGATGCTTGCTCCATGGCAGGCGATGGATCTGAGCGGGGTCAGGAACCAGCGCCAGGTCGCCATCGTCACTGCCGTAGAAGCGTGCTGGCGGGTAACCGCCCATGATGCATTGCAGCATCACCCCCCGCGCCAGTTGCAGGCGACGACCTTCGAGGAAGCCCTCAGCGGTCATTACCTTGCCACGGGGTACGCCGTTCAAATCCGGCGTGACACATTCGATCTCATCAATGCCCGTCAGTCGCTGTGCGAGTGAGCGCTGGCCATCGGTTGTCATGACGCAATCCTTGTTATTGTGCGAGCCGCGAGCGGCGACCCGTACAAAATAGGCTCCGCGTGTTCGGAATATCAAGCAGCGCCAGGCAAAAATAATTTCAAGGCAAGTAAAGACTGAACAAGCCGCCGCCCAATGGACCGCCGTTACTGATCTCGGTACGACCGCCCTGGCCATTACGCTGATGCAACGCGGCAATCCTGCCGGCGAAATACAGGCCCAGTCCGGTGCTGCCAGTGCTGTGGTTGATGCCTTGGACGTAGTCGTCCTGACGCTGGATCATCTCGGGCGAGTAACCTTCACCATCGTCATTGACCGTGATCACCAGTTGGCCGGCGGCATCGCTGACGCTGATCAACACCGCCTGGCGCGCATATCGGATGGCATTGTTGATACTGTTGGCCAGCACCGAGGCGATCAGTTCCCGGTCGAAGAATCCCAGGGGGCTTAATGGATCTACTTCAAAGGTCGCCATGATCCCGCGACTGGCGAACACATCCTGATGACAGGCAAGCTGCGCCTCGATGAAGTCGTCCAGCTCGTGGTATGCCGGCTGCAGCGGCATCTGGTTGATGCCCAGTTTGTAAAGCCCGAGCAACTGCACCAGCATGCCGTTGAGATGGCCGAATTCGAATTCAATCACGCCGTGCTCCGGCGTGTGCCGCGCCGGATCAGGCAAGCGACTCAGCCATTGGCTGTGGGCCTGCATCAGCATGGCTAGGGAATTTTTCATGTCGTGCACGGTGGAAGCAATCACCGTGGAAAAGTCCAGTGCCGGTTCGTTGTGGTTCATGCGCCGAACGCCTTGATTTTCAGTTTCTGGTAGCGCGGGAAGCGCGGATCGGTGTCGGGCATCAGGCCGACCATTTTCAGGCAGGTCTGGCACTCGACGAGTTCGGCCGAGGGCGCACTGGTGTCGGTGCCATGCAGTAAAGACTGCGCCATGTTCAGGGCGATACTGATGTTCTTCGGTTGCAGCCCCAAGGCTTTGCGGAACACTGCCCGGGCCTCCACCAGGTTGCCGGTCTTGTATACGCGCACGCCCTGGCGGTTGAGGTCTGCGGCCAGGTTGCCCGAGTTGAGGATGGTCGGGTCATCGGTCAACTTCGCGATACCCTTCATCACGGTAGGATCATCGCCGTAGATTTCCGCGCAGTTCTTCAGCATCGAAGCACCCGCGTCGGGCTGGCCGAGCATTTGCAGTTGCTTGGCCACCACCAGCGCCGCCTCGGCGCTCATGAACTGCTCCATGCCGTCCAGGCGCTGCATCGCTTGTTCGGTGAGCTTCTCGGCGGTTTCGGCATCGTTGATCAACAGGCTGGTGGCCTTCATCAGCCGCGCGCGAATCTGCAGCCCAGGATCTGCCGGATTGTCCTTCGCTACCGCACTCAGAGTGGTATTGATCTCCAGGCGGGTGCGCGTATCCAGCCCCTTCTCGCTGCCTTTGCTGATCAAGGCATGCGCCAGGCCGAGGTTGCTTTCAGCATCCTTGAAACGCGACTGAGCGCCTTGCGCCACTGCTTGCCGATAGGCCTTGGAGGCGGTTTCGAAATCCTCGTTGGCCATCGCCAGCTTGCCCAGCTGCGCTTGCCGGCGCACTGCCAGCGGCGACAGGCGGATGGCGTCTTCCAGGACCCGCTGGGCACCCTTGATGTCCCCTTCGGCCACCAGCACATCGGCCATACCGTCATACAGGGCCGGCATCATCGGAAACACTTTCAGGGCTTTTTCGTAGATGCCCTTGGCCTGGGTGGTTTGCCCGCGCTTGAACAACAACTTGCCCAGACCGGCGAAGGCCCAGGGTAACGGGCGGTCGGCAATGATGCCGTCGTAGAGTCGCTCCAGCGCCTCGTTCTGATTGAGGTCGCGCAGCGCATCGGCGCGATAGCGCAAGCACAGCGGCGAATAGCGGATGTCCTGCTTGCACAACGCAATGCAGGCGTTGAGTACTTCCATCGGTTTGCCCCGGTCAAGCGCCTGGAGGATCGGCTTGAGCAAGGTCTTGCGTTGCACCAGGCGCTCCAGACGCTGGGCGAGGCCGGCACGATTGAAGGGTTTGGTCAGGTAAGCGTCGGGCTCGTGTTCCAGCGCGCTCAGTACCATGGCCTGGCTGGTTTCAGCGGTGACCATGACGAACACGCTTTCATGGCTGATGAGCTTTTCCACCATCAGGTCTTCGAGCACCTGTTGACCGTTCTTCTTGCCGTCACCGAGGTGGAAGTCCTGCAGGATAAAGTCGTAGGACTTCTGCGAACACATGCGCAGCGCTTGCTCACCGGTGTCTGCGGTGTCCACATCCTTGACCCCCAACTCCTTGAGCATGGACCTGACGGAACTGCGGAAGTCCGAGAAATCATCGACGATCAGGAACCGTTTTTGGTGATACGACAGCATCGAGGACTTCCAGGCAGTTTGAGAAAATGACATAGGCCGTTCGGGTTATCGGCCAGAGGTGACATTCCCTTGAGAGGTGCGATACATAAGTGTGCGGATTATATGAGGGGGGTGTCGCTGAACTTTCCTGCAGACAAAAACAAAACCCCTACCTGCATACGCAGATAGGGGTTTCGGAATTTAATCTTGACGATGACCTACTCTCACATGGGGAAACCCCACACTACCATCGGCGATGCATCGTTTCACTGCTGAGTTCGGGATGGGATCAGGTGGTTCCAATGCTCTATGGTCGTCAAGAAATTCGGGTACCGAATCGTGGCCAGCTGGCCGCGCTTCAGCAAAGTGGGTATGTGATAGCTGTCGGTGTTTAGTGAGCATCGAACTTTCGGTTCATTGCGTCTTCACACACCGCAATCTGATGCTCTTTCGAGAAGCAAATTGCTTGGGTGTTATATGGTCAAGCCTCACGGGCAATTAGTATTGGTTAGCTCAACGCCTCACAGCGCTTACACACCCAACCTATCAACGTCGTAGTCTTCGACGGCCCTTCAGGGGACTCAAGGTCCCAGTGAGATCTCATCTTGAGGCTAGTTTCCCGCTTAGATGCTTTCAGCGGTTATCTATTCCGAACATAGCTACCCGGCAATGCCACTGGCGTGACAACCGGAACACCAGAGGTTCGTCCACTCCGGTCCTCTCGTACTAGGAGCAGCCCCTCTCAAATCTCAAACGTCCACGGCAGATAGGGACCGAACTGTCTCACGACGTTCTAAACCCAGCTCGCGTACCACTTTAAATGGCGAACAGCCATACCCTTGGGACCGGCTTCAGCCCCAGGATGTGATGAGCCGACATCGAGGTGCCAAACACCGCCGTCGATATGAACTCTTGGGCGGTATCAGCCTGTTATCCCCGGAGTACCTTTTATCCGTTGAGCGATGGCCCTTCCATACAGAACCACCGGATCACTAAGACCTACTTTCGTACCTGCTCGACGTGTCTGTCTCGCAGTCAAGCGCGCTTTTGCCTTTATACTCTACGACCGATTTCCGACCGGTCTGAGCGCACCTTCGTACTCCTCCGTTACTCTTTAGGAGGAGACCGCCCCAGTCAAACTACCCACCATACACTGTCCTCGATCCGGATAACGGACCTGAGTTAGAACCTCAAAGTTGCCAGGGTGGTATTTCAAGGTTGGCTCCACGCGAACTGGCGTCCACGCTTCAAAGCCTCCCACCTATCCTACACAAGCAAATTCAAAGTCCAGTGCAAAGCTATAGTAAAGGTTCACGGGGTCTTTCCGTCTAGCCGCGGATACACTGCATCTTCACAGCGATTTCAATTTCACTGAGTCTCGGGTGGAGACAGCGCCGCCATCGTTACGCCATTCGTGCAGGTCGGAACTTACCCGACAAGGAATTTCGCTACCTTAGGACCGTTATAGTTACGGCCGCCGTTTACCGGGGCTTCGATCAAGAGCTTCGCGTTAGCTAACCCCATCAATTAACCTTCCGGCACCGGGCAGGCGTCACACCCTATACGTCCACTTTCGTGTTTGCAGAGTGCTGTGTTTTTAATAAACAGTCGCAGCGGCCTGGTATCTTCGACCGGCATGAGCTTACGGAGCAAGTCCTTCACCCTCACCGGCGCACCTTCTCCCGAAGTTACGGTGCCATTTTGCCTAGTTCCTTCACCCGAGTTCTCTCAAGCGCCTTGGTATTCTCTACCCAACCACCTGTGTCGGTTTGGGGTACGGTTCCTGGTTACCTGAAGCTTAGAAGCTTTTCTTGGAAGCATGGCATCAACCACTTCGTGTTCTAAAAGAACACTCGTCATCAGCTCTCGGCCTTAGACTCCCGGATTTACCTAAGAGTCCAGCCTACCACCTTAAACTTGGACAACCAACGCCAAGCTGGCCTAGCCTTCTCCGTCCCTCCATCGCAATAACCAGAAGTACAGGAATATTAACCTGTTTTCCATCGACTACGCTTTTCAGCCTCGCCTTAGGGACCGACTAACCCTGCGTCGATTAACGTTGCGCAGGAAACCTTGGTCTTTCGGCGTGGGTGTTTTTCACACCCATTGTCGTTACTCATGTCAGCATTCGCACTTCTGATACCTCCAGCAAGCTTCTCAACTCACCTTCACAGGCTTACAGAACGCTCCTCTACCGCATCACCTAAGTGATACCCGTAGCTTCGGTGTATGGTTTGAGCCCCGTTACATCTTCCGCGCAGGCCGACTCGACTAGTGAGCTATTACGCTTTCTTTAAAGGGTGGCTGCTTCTAAGCCAACCTCCTAGCTGTCTAAGCCTTCCCACATCGTTTCCCACTTAACCATAACTTTGGGACCTTAGCTGACGGTCTGGGTTGTTTCCCTTTTCACGACGGACGTTAGCACCCGCCGTGTGTCTCCCATGCTCGGCACTTGTAGGTATTCGGAGTTTGCATCGGTTTGGTAAGTCGGGATGACCCCCTAGCCGAAACAGTGCTCTACCCCCTACAGTGATACATGAGGCGCTACCTAAATAGCTTTCGAGGAGAACCAGCTATCTCCGAGCTTGATTAGCCTTTCACTCCGATCCACAGGTCATCCGCTAACTTTTCAACGGTAGTCGGTTCGGTCCTCCAGTTAGTGTTACCCAACCTTCAACCTGCCCATGGATAGATCGCCCGGTTTCGGGTCTATTCCCAGCGACTAGACGCCCTATTAAGACTCGCTTTCGCTACGCCTCCCCTATTCGGTTAAGCTCGCCACTGAAAATAAGTCGCTGACCCATTATACAAAAGGTACGCAGTCACCCAACAAAGTGGGCTCCCACTGCTTGTACGCATACGGTTTCAGGATCTATTTCACTCCCCTCTCCGGGGTTCTTTTCGCCTTTCCCTCACGGTACTAGTTCACTATCGGTCAGTCAGTAGTATTTAGCCTTGGAGGATGGTCCCCCCATATTCAGACAAAGTTTCTCGTGCTCCGTCCTACTCGATTTCATGACTAAGAGATTTTCGCGTACAGGGCTATCACCCACTATGGCCGCACTTTCCAGAGCGTTCCGCTAATCTCAAAGCCACTTAAGGGCTAGTCCCCGTTCGCTCGCCACTACTAAGGGAATCTCGGTTGATTTCTTTTCCTCAGGGTACTTAGATGTTTCAGTTCCCCTGGTTCGCTTCTTAAGCCTATGTATTCAGCTTAAGATACCTAACTTATGTTAGGTGGGTTCCCCCATTCAGACATCTCCGGATCAAAGTCTGTTTGCCGACTCCCCGAAGCTTTTCGCAGGCTACCACGTCTTTCATCGCCTCTGACTGCCAAGGCATCCACCGTATGCGCTTCTTCACTTGACCATATAACCCCAAGCAATCTGGTTATACTGTGAAGACGACATTCGCCGAAAATTCGATAATACTCAAAACTGAGTAACTCACAAATTTTACCTTAGCCTGATCCGTTACCAGTGAAAGTAACGTTCAGTCTATCTTTCTATCACATACCCAAATTTTTAAAGAACGAACTAGTCAAAGACTAGAAATCAACATTCACCATCTCAACGATGGAATGCTCATTTCTAAGCTTTATACAATCAGAAGCAGTAGTGGTGGAGCCAAACGGGATCGAACCGTTGACCTCCTGCGTGCAAGGCAGGCGCTCTCCCAGCTGAGCTATGGCCCCGTATTTCTACAGGCGTTTCCCACACAAAATTGGTGGGTCTGGGCAGATTCGAACTGCCGACCTCACCCTTATCAGGGGTGCGCTCTAACCAACTGAGCTACAGACCCAATTTCGGGCTGCTTCTAAAATCGTCTTCTTCAATGAATCAAGCAATTCGTGTGGGAACTTATGGAGCAGCTGATGTCGTCGATTAAGGAGGTGATCCAGCCGCAGGTTCCCCTACGGCTACCTTGTTACGACTTCACCCCAGTCATGAATCACACCGTGGTAACCGTCCTCCCGAAGGTTAGACTAGCTACTTCTGGTGCAACCCACTCCCATGGTGTGACGGGCGGTGTGTACAAGGCCCGGGAACGTATTCACCGCGACATTCTGATTCGCGATTACTAGCGATTCCGACTTCACGCAGTCGAGTTGCAGACTGCGATCCGGACTACGATCGGTTTTCTGGGATTAGCTCCACCTCGCGGCTTGGCAACCCTCTGTACCGACCATTGTAGCACGTGTGTA
>NZ_CM142710.1:4320000-4842500 GCF_054897945.1 Pseudomonas sp. LB3P31 | reverse complement strand
GTCAGTACCAGCGTGCCAATCATGTTCCATGATAAACAGAAGCATTAGCAGCATGCCCATGTCCGCCTGAAACTTGAGGGTCGAGAACATCCAAGTCGCGACACCTGCAGCCAGCGTCAGAGCCGTGAAAACAATCGAGGTGCCCGTAGTTTTCAGTGACTCCAGAAAGGCTTCCTGGGGTTATGATCGGCGAGATACAGGCTGATCGGCGCGGCGCTGCAATCGCTGTTGATGAGCTCGCTGGCGGCACCGGCGCGCGCCGTGTTCATCACGTAGGGATCACGCGAAAGCTCAGCCCATTTTGGGTTGCCTTCGTTGGTCGCCATAATCTTGAAACGCATGGCGTCGTAAAGCGATTGCACTGACTCCACGCCCGGTACTTGACGCATGGTGCGTGCAAAGCGATTGGCCAGATCCGCTGCGGCGAACCGTGCGCATTGCTCTTGAGGGGTTTTGAAAATCACCACGTAAACATCAGTGCTGGTGGTGTAGTGATCCAGCAAATAGGCGTTGTCCAGGTTGTAGCGTGCCTCCGGGCGGAACTCTGGCGCGCCCTTGTCCAGATCGCCGATCTGCAACGACTGGCGCGCGTGGTAGCCAATTTATGCCTGCAACGGGTCGATTGCCGGCCCTTCGTGACAGACAGCAATCGGCCAAGAGCAGACATTCCCTTTCCCTCGAACCCCGTTAGCCTCCCGATTACCCAGACAAATGCCCCTCGAGAAACATGTCTCGTACATAGTCGGCTATCTTTACGACGATCCGCGTCATGCAGGCGCATGTGACAAAGAACCAGGGAGCAACAAGTATGTCTTGTGTAGGTCATGTCGAGAGTGTCTGCGCGCACATCGTCAGTAGCGAAACCCGTCCTGCAACAGACCTTCACCAGCTCATCGACCAGCGCATTGAAGAATTGACGGATCAAGTGATCGAATGGCGACATCATTTGCATGCTCACCCCGAGCTTTCCAATCGCGAGGTGAACACCGCGCGCTTTATTGCAGAGCACTTGCACTCACTCGGGCTGGATGAAGTAAGAACCAACATTGCAGGGTATGGCATCGTCGGGGTGTTGCGCGGGGGCAAGCCCGGTGATCAGGTGATCGCATTGCGCGCCGATATTGATGCGCTACCGGTCAAAGAATTGGTTGATATCGATTTCGCCTCTACCGTCGTGGACGACGACTATCCGGGTGGGCCATTTCCGGTTGCACATGCCTGTGGCCATGATTGCCATACCGCAATGCTGATGGGGGCTGCCGACGCATTGGTCAGTGTGAGGGAGCATTTGGCCGGCACGATACTGTTCGTGTTTCAGCCCGCCGAGGAAGGCCCGCCGCTGGGTGAAACCGGTGGCGCGGCAGCGATGGATGATGCCCAGGCATTGGCGAACCCGATGCCGACGATGGTGTTTGGCATGCACGTTGGGCCGCTGCCGAATGGCGTCGTCGCCTATCGGATCGGCAATCAGTATGCGGCGTCGGTGATCGTACGCATCGTCATCACCGGGCAACAGGTTCATGGCTCAACCCCTTGGATGGGCAAAGACCCCTTGCCGGTGGCTGCCGAGATCATCAGCGCCTCCGCGCAAATCTACTGGCAAGTGCCCGCCTACAACCCGGTGACCATCAGTTTTGGGCACATCGAAGATCAGGGCCGATTCAACATAATTGGCGAGACGGTCACACTGCTGGGCACGGTGCGTTGCTCCGTAGAGTCAGACATGGATGATATTTGCCAGCGCTTGCAACAACTGGCCTCGCACTTGGCTCAAGCCCAGGGATGCGTGGCCGAGACCGAATTTCTCCAGCACGTGCCGGCCGTTCATAACGAAGCGAAGTGGGTACATGCTGCGATTCCTACCTTAGAGTCGGTCGTAGGCCCGCAGAACTTGGTGCAGACAGCGCCTACCTTGGGCTACGACGACGTTTCAGTGTTCGTTAACCGGTATGGCGGGTTGTATGTCTTGCTCGGGGTGCAAGACGCCGAATTCAAAGACGGTGCCATTGTGCCAATACCGGACGGGCGCGGCATCAGCTACAACCACAACCCACATTTCTATGCCAATGACGACGCCTTGCAGACAGGCGTCAGGCTACATGCACACATCGCAATCGACCACCTGATGGGCAACCTGAGAACGGAGTGATCGATGCTGCTTTATCTTCAGGAGATGGTCGGCACGGCGGTCTTCGCCATCACCGGTGTGCTGGCTGTCAGGAAGGTCGATGTCGATATTTTCGGTGCCGTTGTACTGGGTGTGATCACGGCCATCGGCGGAGGAACCATTCGCGATCTACTGCTTGATGTGCCGATTTTCTGGATCGCCGATTTCAACTACGTTTGGGTCGCTCTGGCGGCTGCACTGGTGACCTTTTTCCTCGCTTCGCGGATGCAAAAACAGTCAGGCTTGCTGTTGTATCTCGATGGCTTGGCGGGAGCGTTGTTCGCCATCGTCGCCACCGAGAAGGTGCTGGGTTTGCATTACACCGAAGCTGTGGCGGTGACGATGGGGGTCCTTACCAGCATTGGGGGTGGCATCGTCCGTGATGCCCTGGCCGGCAGGGTCTCGCTGCTGATGTCACGGGAGATCTACGCCACGCCAATCTTGCTCGGCTGCATTCTCTATGTACTGGTGCGCGACACCATTCCCTCAATCTGGGTCAGCGGTTGGGTAACCCTGGTCTTCATCTGTAGCCTGAGGTTTCTCGCGATTTACAAGCACCTGCAAATGCCAGGTATTTTCTCAACTAAATAACTTAAAGTCGGGAGCATTACCGGCTGATTACTCCCTATCCGACTGACGGCAATGGGTCGACTGCGGCCTTTCGTGACAGGCAGCTCTCGGCCAGAAGGGGACCGATCAGAAAAATTGCCCTCATACCAACCCAGTGGCGCTGCCGGATGTGTTCCCGAGGAGGCTGCTGGCTTTGCTTGAATCGTTGGAGTTGGCGGCTGGGGGAATAGCGTCGCAGCCGCCAGATTGGCATTCTAGACGAATGATTGACCGGCAAAGCCCCGGGGCAAGCGTTGTCGCCCGGTCATGGCGGTGAGTCGCTCGGTCCACGCCGCCCGCCAGTCATTAGCGGTGTGGGTGATCTTGGCTTTGCGAGACGTGCGTCTTACCAAATTGCGTTGGTTTTTGCGTGCTTCCTTGAACGCGTCGGTGTTGCGGCAGCTTCTGCATTTCACGCGGGCCAGTTCAGTGGTCGAGGTGAGTTGGTTGCCATTGTGACCGCAGGCCAGATGCCCGCCTACTTTGAAGTGAGTAACCATCAGACGTCTCCTTAGTGACGTGTATCCGTTTGACCTCTGGCTACTCACGACGTTCGTCGAGCGGGTAGGACAGCGGGCAAAATAAGCCCGAGTCTCAACCGTTTTAGCTGTACGCGGGTTTCCCCCAACCAACCGAACAAATGCTCGTCATGAGGTCATAGCCGATAGACTTGCTCCTCGAGCGGCCCGAGCCAAGAACCACAAACATAACCTTCAGGGAGTCCGGGGGGATTAAGGTCGCAATTACCCATTCAGATCAATGGAAGACCAACAGGGTGCTCTGGAGCGAGCGGTGAATGCAGGACGGGGTTGGCGGCTACCTCCGAGATGGCGAAAACCGTTTCGTGATTTGACTGCCTATCTCAGGAACCCGGTCGCCGCTTTTCGTGTTTGGAATAAAAAGCCCCGCCTGAGCATTGCCCGGCGGGGCTTTCTATTGCCTGCTGCTGCCACCCTGCTGTCACGGCCAAACCGATCTATCAGGAAAAGTCTTAACAGGCCTGAATTATATGGTGTCCCAGGGCAGGTTCGAACTGCCAGCCTTCCCCTTAGGAGGGGGATGCTCTATCCAATTGAGCTACTGAGACACTGATCGCCGCCCTGCAAAAGCACTGCTGCAGAGGACGGCCTGCATGTTAACGGGCAGTCTCCCATTTGTCATGTCGTACCCATGCTTTTTAAGCGTAGGCATTTTCTCCAATTAATTCACCCTCATCGTGCAGATTGCATCCTCTCAAAAATCGCATTCTTGCAGATTGCAATGCCCGCCCCCCTCCCTCACCCCTTAACTACCTGATTTTACTCAATAAAAAGCCGTTAAATCATTGGCATGCCGTCTGCTTTAACTGCTTTCATACACAAGCGGAGGCCAGCCTCATGAACAGCACTTTAATAGTCGCCAATGCAATCGCCCTTGCGGTCGTACTGGGTGTTCATTTTGCGCCGGAGAATCCAAGTGTGGCCGCCAACCACCGAACGCCACACTACCTCCAGTTGCAAAGGGCTCCGCAGCTTGCAGTCATGACTGACGAAACACATGCCCTCAGGCAGCAAGCGAGCCAGGCGATGCCGATGGCCGCCGCACAATCAGCAGATCGCTTGATATTTTGAATCATTTCACCAGGAGCACAGCATGTCCAAATGGGCCACAGCATTTCTAGCCTTATCTCTACTGAGCGGCATGCTGCATGTTGCACTGATCAAAGACAGCCTCATCACCGCCCCCCTGATTGCCTGCGGGGTGTCTAGCCTGCTGTTTGTCCTGGCACTGATAGCGGGTCGCAAATTCAAGTTTGACCCTGTACTGCGCTAAACCTGTGACAGGGACAATATCGCGGCAAAGAAGGGGCTGAGTCACAGCCCCCACCTTGAAACGCAGCTTCACTCGCACCCCTCATGCAGCTCACCCTGCCATCCATCCCATATACGACATCCCCTCCCCAACCAGCCTAGTAAATCGGCCAATTGCCACTACGCTCTAATAGAAGGGTGTGGCAAATGATTCTCTGTAGCGCGCCCTATTGAATGGCGTTGGGCATAGCTCCTACGGATAGACGAAGCGATTCTGAATAAGGACCTGGGTAAACTTTCCAACCAGTCCGCATTTCTGGTCATTGGTGCTGGCAGAACGCCTTTATCCGGTTCAATATTTGTCACAGAATTGACGCCAACGAACTGGCAATCTTGAGGCATGATGCGAGCTTCTATCAATTCAGGTTGAACATTTGTCCAGAAGGCGTGTCCTATCAGACATCCTGCGGCCAATCCCGAGAACCGCTCCCCTGAACTAACCGGTTAAATATATGCGCCCATTGAAACAGGCAATTTATTCCAGCCGTACGGCTGACAAGTTCGTCGTACGTCTGCCAGACGGAATGCGTGAACGCATTGCCGAGGTGGCTCGCAATCATCATCGCAGCATGAACTCCGAAATCATTGCGCGCCTTGAGCAGAGCTTGATTCAGGAAGGTGCGCTGGGCGAAGAACTGAGCATGCGCCTGGACAGTCCGGAGCTGTCACTGCACGAACGCGAACTGTTGCAACGTTTCCGCCAACTTTCTCATCGCCAGCAGAACGCGCTGGTTTCACTGATCGCCCATGACGCCGAAATGGCTGCAGACGCGTCCTGATTCAGCCAAATGCCCCAAGCCAGCTTAATTGCTGGCTTTCTTTTAGCTGAATTGCGCGCATAAAAAAACCCGCTGGCTGGCGGGTTTTTTGTGCCTGGGGATCAGAGCAGGAAGATAGTTGCCAGCCCCAGGAAGATGAAGAACCCACCGCTGTCGGTCACAGCGGTGATCATTACACTGGCGCCCATGGCGGGATCTCGTCCCAGGCGAGCCAGCGTCATCGGGATCAGTACCCCCATCAACGCTGCCAGCAGCAGATTGAGCGTCATGGCGGCAGTCATCACCACCCCCAGCGACCAGCTGCCATAGAGCAGATAGGCCACGATACCAATCACGCCACCCCAAACCAGCCCGTTGATCAAGCCTACCGCCAACTCCTTGCGCATCAGTCGCGAGGTATTGCCGGTACTCACCTGATCCAGGGCCATGGCCCGAACTATCATGGTGATGGTCTGGTTACCCGAGTTACCACCAATACCCGCAACGATCGGCATCAAGGCCGCGAGTGCCACCAGTTTCTCGATCGAGCCTTCAAACAGGCCGATGACTCGCGAGGCAATGAACGCAGTGATCAGGTTCACGGCCAGCCAGGCCCAACGGTTGCGCAGAGACTTCCAGACGGAGGCGAAGATATCTTCCTCTTCACGCAGACCCGCCATGTTGAGTACTTCGTTTTCGCTCTCTTCACGAATCAGGTCGACCATCTCATCGATAGTCAGGCGACCGATCAGCTTGCCGTTCTTGTCGACCACAGGTGCGGAGATCAAGTCGTAACGCTCAAATGCCTGGGCGGCATCGTACGCATCTTCGTCCGGGTGGAAACTCACCGGATCGCTGGCCATGACTTCAGCCACCTGTTTATCCGGATCATTGACCAGCAGGCGCTTGATCGGCAGGACGCCCTTGAGCACTCCGTCGTAATCGACAACGAATAGTTTGTCGGTATGCCCAGGCAACTCTTTCAAGCGCCGCAGGTAGCGCAGGACCACTTCGAGGCTGACATCCTCACGGATTGTCACCATCTCGAAGTCCATCAGCGCACCGACTTGCTCCTCGTCATAGGACAGTGCGGAACGGACACGCTCGCGCTGCTGGCCATCGAGCGTTTCCATCAGCTCGTGAACAACGTCGCGCGGCAGTTCGGAGGCCAGGTCCGCCAGTTCGTCGGCGTCCATGTCCTTGGCTGCTGCCAGGAGCTCGTGATCGTCCATGTCGGCGATCAGGGTTTCGCGAACCGAATCGGATACTTCGAGCAGGATGTCGCCGTCGCGATCAGCCTTGACCAGCTGCCAGAGCGTCAGGCGGTCATCGAGCGGCAGTGCTTCAAGGATGTAGGCAACGTCGGCGGAGTGCAGGTCATCAAGCTTGCGTTGCAGCTCGACGAGGTTCTGCCGGTGAACCAGGTTCTCGACCCGTTCGTGGTGCGGGCCCTCCTGACGGTGAGTCAGATCTTCGACAACACGTTGACGCTGCAACAGCTCAACGACTTGAGCGAGGCGGTCTTGCAGGCTTTCTTGCGTTTTCTTTACTTCAACTTGAGACATAGGCGAGCTCCACTCCCAGCAGCGGGGCACGCCGGGAGGATCAATCAATCAATCTATGATTGGACAATCGGGATTCTAAATTGCTTTTTGAGTAACTACTGGGTAAGTCCATGAAGGTATTCCACAAGCCCCGGCGGGGCTGACGGGCGCAATGATACACCGCCCCGAAGTTTTAAACGTTAAAAAATCGCGGTTGGAAACAAGCGCTTGCAAGAGAAACCTGAGTGATGCCCTGATCCTTTGATCTGCGACGACTCATGGCGAAAAGAAAACACAATGCCCGGGAAAATGTAGCGACTACCCTCCTCTAGGACCGTCATGGAGGACGATTGATGCCATCTCACCGCTACTATTTTTTCCTGGTCGCCCTGCTCATCCTGCCGGACCCCGCTTCAGGCACGACTATTCACCGCTGCGAAGCCCCTGACGGCCATCTCACATTCACCACCTTGAGTTGTGCGCATGGTCACAGCCTGTCACTCCAGGAGGTACGCGCCTATCCGCCAGGCAGCGCGGTGGCGCTGATACCCGATAGGGAATTCGCGCAATTCCCCCTGCCACAGCCCCAGCTGACGGTCGTGGGGCAAGCCGAGGACAAATGTGGAAACCTGCTCAGCCCGCGGGAACGTCGGGAAGCCCTGATCAATCAGCGGATGGTTGCCGGCCTGAGCCAACAGGACGTCGAGAGCGCTTTAGGCAAGCCGGACTCGATCAGTATTCGGAATTCGAGCACGACCTGGCGTTACGCCCCCAAGCGTGGCCGCAGCGCATTGGTGCAATTCGACGAGAAAGGATGCATCGCGGAAAAAGGCAAATCCCGGACGGCAAAAAGCCCGCTTTAAAGGCGGGCTTTTTGGTGTTTGGTGCACTCGACAGGATTCGAACCTGTGACCGCTCGGTTCGTAGCCGAGTACTCTATCCAGCTGAGCTACGAGTGCATTTGTGTTTTTATACCAGATCACAACTGGTTGGAGCCAAGTTATTCGCATTGCTGCAAACAACTCTTAAATGGTGCACTCGACAGGATTCGAACCTGTGACCGCTCGGTTCGTAGCCGAGTACTCTATCCAGCTGAGCTACGAGTGCATTTGTTGCCGCGCATTATAGGCCGTCTAATCTCTATGTCAAACACTTTTTCTAGTAATTTCAACAACTTACCGAAGAAGCCAGATTACAACGTACTACGCAAATAATGGCGGAGAACGGGGGATTCGAACCCCCGACACCCTTTTGAGGTGTACTCCCTTAGCAGGGGAGCGCCTTCGGCCACTCGGCCAGCTCTCCGCAACACGGGGCGTATCTTAACCAACCTTTTCCCCGTTTGCAAACATAAAAAACGATAAAAATTAATGGCTTGGTTCTTCGTCCTTCTCTTTCTTTATACGCAGGTAAATTTCTTCACGGTGCACGGCAACCTCTTTCGGGGCGTTGACGCCGATACGCACTTGATTTCCTTTAACGCCGAGCACGGTCACGGTGATTTCGCCATCACCGATAATCAGGCTTTCTGCGCACCGACGAGTCAGAATCAGCATACCTTTCTCCTCACGCATTTCATTTCAGGGACTGCAGTCTGCAAAAAAAAGGCACTTGACCTGCAACCTGGAAGGTCGCAGCCCTACATGCCTGAGTATTGACCAGCGCGAGCAAAAGAACAGGCTCAGGTCGCGCCTTTCAGAAAAACAGCGGGCGCGGTCAGACCCCGCCCGCTGGCAAACGCATCACTCGCCTTGGCGAGCCGGTGCGTCCAGTTCGAAAGCCGTGTGCAGAGCGCGCACAGCCAGTTCCAGGTACTTCTCTTCGATCACTACAGAGACTTTGATCTCCGAAGTCGAGATCATCTGGATGTTGATGCTTTCTTTTGCCAGGGATTCGAACATGCGGCTGGCGACGCCAGCGTGCGAACGCATGCCGACGCCAACGATCGAGACCTTGGCGATCTTGATGTCGCCCACCACTTCACGGGCACCGATCTCGCGAGCGGTGTTTTCCAGCACGGTTTGTGCGGCCTGGAAGTCATTACGATGTACGGTGAAGGTGAAGTCGGTGGTGTTATCGTGCGCAACGTTCTGCACGATCATGTCGACTTCGATGTTGGCGGCACTGATCGGGCCGAGGATCTTGAATGCAACGCCCGGGGTGTCTGGCACGCCACGGATGGTCAGCTTGGCTTCATCGCGATTGAAAGCGATGCCGGAAATGATCGGCTGTTCCATGGTTTCCTCTTCATCAATAGTAATGAGGGTACCCGGACCCTCCTTGAAGCTGTGCAGTACGCGCAGCGGAACGTTGTACTTGCCGGCGAATTCCACCGCGCGGATTTGCAACACCTTGGAACCGAGGCTGGCCATTTCCAGCATCTCTTCAAAGGTGATCTTGTCCAGGCGCTGGGCCACGGACACCACACGCGGGTCGGTGGTGTAGACGCCGTCGACGTCGGTGTAGATCTGGCACTCGTCAGCCTTCAAGGCTGCCGCCAGCGCTACGCCGGTGGTGTCGGAACCGCCACGACCCAGGGTCGTGATGTTGCCGTGCTCGTCGACGCCCTGGAAACCGGCGACAACCACCACGCGACCGGCTTTCAGGTCACCACGAATCTTCTGGTCATCAATCTGCAAGATACGCGCTTTGTTGTGCGCGCTGTCCGTCAGAATGCGCACCTGGTTGCCGGTGTACGACACCGCCGGTACGCCGCGCTTGATCAGCGCCATGGCCAACAGTGCAATCGTCACCTGCTCGCCAGTGGAAACAATCACGTCCAGCTCACGGGGAACCGGTTGGTCGTCGCCACTGATTTGCTTGGCCAGATCGATCAGACGGTTGGTCTCGCCGCTCATTGCAGACAGCACAACCACCAGGTCATCGCCGGCATCGCGGAATTTCTTAACCTTGTCGGCGACCTGCTCGATTCTCTCGACAGTGCCGACCGAGGTGCCTCCAAATTTCTGTACGATCAAAGCCATTTCAAAGCCGCCTCTGCCCATGAAGGGCGCCCAAATAATCACTCAAACAGCGCGTCGGCCCGCCACTAGACTGCGGGCCGGCCACCCTGCCTTATAAACCCTGCTCTACAAACGGAACAGTCAGGGCTAATGCCGCATCCAGTGCGCCAGCGTCAATACCACCGCCTTGCGCCATGTCTGGACGCCCCCCGCCCTTCCCGCCCACTGCCGCAGCGGCTTGCTTCATCAAATCACCGGCTTTGAGTTGGCCAGTCAGGTCTTTGGTCACGCCTGCAACCAGAACGACCTTTTCCTCATGGACACTGCCGAGCAGGATCACTGCGCGACCGAGTTTGTTTTTCAGTTGATCGACCAGCGCCAGCAGCGCCTTGCCGTCCTGACCGTCCAGACGCACGGCCAAAACCTTCACGCCCTTGACGTCCAGTGCAGAGGCCGACAAATCGTCGCCCGCCGCGCTGGCAGCCTTGGCTTGCAACTGCTCGAGTTGCTTCTCCAGCAGACGGTTGCGCTCCAGCACAGCCGACAGCTTGTCGATCAGGTTATCGCGGCTGCCCTTGACCAGGTTGGCCGCTTCCTTGAGTTGTTCTTCTGCAGCGTTCAGGTACGCCAGTGCGGCAGCGCCCGTGACCGCTTCGATACGACGTACGCCGGAAGCCACACCGCCTTCGCTGATGATCTTCAGCAGCCCGATGTCGCCAGTACGGTTGGCGTGGATACCACCGCACAGCTCGACGGAGAATGCCCCGCCCATGCTCAGCACGCGCACGTTGTCGCCGTACTTCTCGCCGAACAGCGCCATGGCGCCTTTCTGCTTGGCGGTTTCGATATCGGTCTCTTCGGTTTCAACCGGGGAGTTCTTGCGGATCTCGGCGTTGACGATGTCTTCCAGTGCTTTCAGCTGTTCGGGCTTGATGGCCTCGAAGTGGCTGAAGTCGAAGCGCAGGCGCTGACTGTCGACCAGCGAACCCTTCTGCTGGACGTGCTCGCCCAGCACCTGGCGCAATGCAGCGTGCAGCAAGTGGGTGGCCGAGTGGTTCAGCGCAGTCGCGTGACGTACTTCGGCATCAACGTGAGTTTCCACCGGCGCGCCAATGGTCAGACTGCCCGAGGCCAGCACGCCGTGGTGCAGGAACGCGCCGCCGGTCTTGGTGGTGTCGCGCACATCAAAACGGGCGTTGCCCGCCTGAAGGAAACCGCAGTCGCCGATCTGGCCGCCGGATTCGGCGTAGAAAGGCGTCTGGTTGAGAACGATCACGCCTTCCTGGCCTTCACTCAAAACGTCGACCGACTGACCGTCTTTATAGATGGCGACGATTTTCGCCGAACCACTGGTGGCCATGTAGCCGGTGAACTCGGTGGCTACGTCGACCTTGACCAGCGTGTTGTAGTCCAGACCGAACGAGCTGGCGGAACGTGCACGAACGCGCTGGGCTTCCATTTCACGCTCGAAGCCGGCTTCGTCGACGGTCAGGCTGCGCTCCCG
The DNA here is from genome assembly GCF_054897945.1 of Pseudomonas sp. LB3P31. Lineage (NCBI taxonomy): Bacteria > Pseudomonadati > Pseudomonadota > Gammaproteobacteria > Pseudomonadales > Pseudomonadaceae > Pseudomonas > Pseudomonas sp. LB3P31. Next base: position 4,831,105 of record NZ_CM142710.1, on the reverse strand, counting down.
AGCGATGTCGGCGGTCAGGTCCATCGGGAAACCGTAGGTGTCGTAGAGTTTGAACACCACGTCGCCCGGCACCACAGTGCCTTTGAGTTCCAGCAGATCCTGCTCGAGAATCTTCAGGCCGTGCTCCAGGGTCTTGGAGAACTGCTCTTCTTCGGCCTTGAGCACGCGCTCGATGTTGCTCTGCTGCTGCTTGAGTTCCGGGAAGGCTTCGCCCATCTCGGCAACCAGCGCCGCGACGATCTTGTAGAAGAAGCTGCCGGTGGCGCCCAGCTTGTTGCCGTGACGGCAGGCGCGGCGAATGATCCGGCGCAGCACGTAGCCACGGCCTTCGTTGGACGGCAACACCCCGTCGGCGATCAGGAAACCGCAGGAACGAATGTGGTCCGAAACAACCTTCAGGGAAGACTGATCGCCATTTTCACAGCCGATAGCTGCGGCCGATGCGCTCAGCAGGTTCTTGAACAGGTCGATGTCATAGTTGGAGTTCACGTGCTGCATCACCGCACTGATCCGCTCCAGGCCCATGCCGGTATCCACCGACGGCGCTGGCAACGGATGCAACACGCCATCGGCGGTGCGGTTGAACTGCATGAACACGTTGTTCCAGATCTCGATGTAACGGTCGCCGTCTTCTTCCGGCGAACCTGGTGGGCCGCCCCAGATGTGGTCGCCGTGATCGTAGAAAATCTCGGTGCAAGGACCGCACGGACCGGTGTCGCCCATGGTCCAGAAGTTGTCAGACGCATAAGGCGCGCCCTTGTTGTCGCCGATGCGGATCATGCGCTCGACCGGCACGCCGATTTCCTGGGTCCAGATGTCATACGCTTCGTCGTCGGAGGCGTAGACGGTGACCCAAAGTTTTTCTTTCGGCAGCTGCAGGACACCGGTCAGGAAGGTCCAGGCAAAGGTAATCGCATCTTTCTTGAAATAATCGCCGAAGCTGAAGTTACCGAGCATTTCAAAAAACGTGTGGTGACGAGCGGTATAACCGACGTTTTCCAGGTCACTGTTCTTGCCACCGGCACGCACGCACTTCTGGCTGCTGGTCGCACGGGTGTACGCACGTTTTTCCTGGCCCAGGAAGCAGTCCTTGAACTGGTTCATCCCCGCGTTAGTGAACAGCAGGGTTGGGTCGTTGCCCGGAATCAAAGAGCTGGAAGCTACACGGGTGTGGCCTTGCTCTTCGAAGAAGCGAAGGAAGGCTTCACGGATTTCTGCGCTTTTCATTAGGTTCTTCCACGGAGGCTGCGGCCAAAGGCCTGTTCGAAACGTCAACAGACGAAGCGACGGCAAAGGGCCGCATTATATCGGCCCTGCGCGCGGGGTACAGCGTGTTTATACGATAGAAACGGTCAATTGGACGGCTAACGCGGTCAGTTGCGCGAAAACTCGACGAATGCCGCGATCACCTGTTCGATCTGGGCGCGGTCGACGTCCATGTGTGTGACCATTCGGAGCCGCCCGGCGGCACTGAGCCGGATGCCGCGCTCGGCGGCAAACGCCTTGATGGCCTCAGCGCGGTCGCCCATCTGCACGTAAACCATGTTGGTCTGCACGGGTTCGACTTCGTAACCGGCCTGGCTCAGCCCATCGGCGAGGAATTGCGCATTGGCGTGGTCGTCAGCCAGGCGCTGGACGTTGTTATCCAGGGCATACAGGCCGGCCGCCGCAAGAATCCCGGCCTGACGCATGCCGCCACCGACCATTTTGCGCAAGCGGCGCGCCTTGCCGATCAGCTCGACCGAACCACACAGCACTGAACCGATCGGCGCGCCCAGGCCCTTGGACAGGCACACTGACACCGAGTCGAAGTGCTGGGTGATCTCCCGGGCGTCCACGCCCAGCTTGACCGCCGCGTTGTACAGGCGCGCGCCGTCCAGATGCAGGGCCAGGCCGTGCTGGCTGGTGAGAACCCGCGCGCGAGCGAGGTATTCCAGGGGCAAGACTTTGCCTTGCATGGTGTTTTCCAGCGCCAGCAGACGGGTACGGGCGAAATGGAAGTCATCCGGCTTGATGGCCGCAGCAATCTGGGTCAGGTCCAGCGAACCATCGGCCTGGACTTCCAGGGGCTGCGGCTGGATCGATCCCAGGACTGCCGCCCCGCCCCCTTCGTATTTGTAGGTGTGGGCCTGCTGACCAACGATGTATTCATCGCCGCGCTCGCAGTGCGCCATGAGGCCCAGCAGGTTGCTCATGGTGCCGGTGGGGACAAAGAGTGCAGCGGCAAAACCCAGGCGTTGCGCCAGTTCGGCTTCCAGCCGATTGACCGTCGGATCTTCGCCATAGACGTCATCACCGGTGGCCGCGCTGGTCATCGCGTCGAGCATCCCGGTGGTCGGTTGGGTGACGGTGTCGCTGCGAAGATCGATAACGCTCATGACTCTGGCCTCGTTAAGCAGGGGAAAATCCCTTTCAGGTAGGAATTACTGCGGTCATGACGACGATTAATCAACCCTTGGCTGAGGAAAATTCGGCTGAGACTGGAAAAATGTGGTTCAGGGTGGTGTGGGCTCTGTGGGAGCAAAGCTTGCTCGCGATGCAGGCGACTCGGTTTCTGGTGGACCGCATCATCGTTCATCGCGGGCAAGCCTTGCTCCCACAGTCCCACAGGTCTCACAGATCCCAGAGGTCCCAGAGGTCCCACAGGTCCCACAGGTCCCACAGGTCCCACAGGTCCCACAGGTCCACTATTGATTGCAGATTTTGGTTATGCACACGCAGAAAATTTGTGTTAAAAACGCTGCGCCGCCAAACATTTTGGCGGGAAACGTTCTCAGGGCGGGGTGTAACTCCCCACCGGCGGTAATTGCGCGCAATGCGCATAGCCCGCGAGCGCTTGGTGACAGTCATGGCTTCGGCGGTGGCTGGCGGCAAGGTCAGCAGACCCGGTGTGATCCCGGGGCCGACGGTCATAGTCCGGATGAAGAGAGAACGGGATTGGCGCCAAAGGGCCGTCCGCCGGCATTCGTGCCAGCGCGCGTACCCTTAAATCCCATTCGATTCATATGCCCTGTTTCTCACACAAACAGGAGTCAGAACATGCAACCCACCGCAATCGACAGCAAAAGCAAAAACCATCACGGCGAGCGCGTTGCGTTCATCCAGGCCTGCTGGCACAAAGACATTGTCGACCAGAGCCGTAAAGGCTTCGTTGCAGAAATGATTGCCCAGGGTTATCCGGAATCGGACATCGACTTCTTCGAAGTTGGCGGCGCCTTTGAAATGCCCCTGCACGCCAAGTTGCTGGCCAAGACCGGTCGTTATGCCGGCATCGTCGCCGCAGCGCTGGTAGTGGACGGCGGGATCTACCGCCACGAGTTCGTCGCCCAGTCGGTAGTCAGTGGCCTGATGCAGGTGCAACTGGAAACTGAAGTGCCGGTGTTCTCGGTGTCCTTGACCCCGCACCACTTCCATGCCGGTGAAGAACTGCATCATAAGTTCTTCTTCGAGCATTTCGTGCATAAGGGCCAGGAAGCGGCGAAGACGTGTGCGGATACGCTGGCGAAAATTCGCAGCCTGCGTCGCACTGAGCCCCGTGCGGTAGCCGTTTAAGCGCTAAACCTGTGACAGGGGTGAATTACTTTAACTTCACCCAAATCCATTGTGGGAGCGGGCTTGCTCGCGAAAGCGGACAGACAGTCAGCAAATTCGTTGAATGTTAAACCGCTTTCGCGAGCAAGCCCGCTCCCACAAGGATTGTGTTATGCCTTAGGTCAGTGCTTAGGCCAGGTTTTCGTCGGTCGTCGGCACAATCAGGATGCCCGCGCGCAGGCCGTTCTTGACCTTAGGGTTGGGGAAGATGATCCGGGCGCCCTCCTCCTCGATGATCCAGCGGGTCTGGGCGATGTCTTCAGCCAGCAGGTAACCCACTTCCAACTCTGAAAAGTTCTCGATGTCCGCTGGCAGGTTCAAGCGGAAGTGATCGCTGTGCTTGATGATCTCCCGCGCCACGCTGAACAGCTGTAACCCGTCCAGTGATGCCTCGGTCAGCGGCGGCTCGTTGCCTTCGATGATCTGCTTGAGTCGGGTTTCCAGCCGATCGACATTGACCCCGTCGTTGTGCCCGAACGGTCGCGCCTTGCCCAACTCCAGGGTGAAAGCCTCAGCGTCCAGTTTGTCGTAAGTGTACGAGCTGAACACGATCGACGGCTTGTTCTGCAGCAGCACCGCTTCCATGCCAGCCGCGCGCAATCGCGCCAGCTCCTTGCGTGAATGCTGTCGACCGTCTTTCCAGGGATACAGGGCGAACTGCTCGATCTTCGAGCCGCGAATGGCCGTGTGCAGGTCGTAATGCAGACGCTCACGGTCCGGCAGGCTGAAGAAGCTCGCTGCCAGGCGCTCCAGTTCACAGGCGCGCAAGGCTTCGGAGCCGCTGCTTTGTTCGTGCCGGCCGTTGAACAACCGATTGACGTCCTGCTCGATGAAACGCTCGCCTTTGCGAATCGCTTCCGGGTTGCCGAACAGGAACAGAATGCGTGCGCGCGGCTTCAAATCACCGCGGGCGATGTCATGCAACAGGCGATCGAGCAACTCGATCGGCGCTGTCTCGTTACCGTGGATTCCCGCTGAAAGCAGCAAATCCAGGCCGTTGTCGCGAGCTTCGGGTGGCCGGACTTCCAGCGCACCCTCGCTCAACCAGCGCATCCGCACGCCTTCGACAGTCAGTTGAGTCTTCTCCGCCGGTTCGCGGCCGGCGAGGGTCAGTTCAAGCAGTTTGCCGAGGGCGAGCATAGAGCGACTTCCTTAATGGTCGTGATTGCAATCCGGGCCGTGAACGTGGTCCTCGTCGTCGCCGACGTCAGCCGGTTCCATTTCCAGTTGCAGACTTACCAGATTAGTCGCCAATGGGCGCAACAGCAGGTTGGCGTATTCGGCATCGCCTTCTTCGACGTCCACGCCGATCAGCAGCTGGCCGCGGCCGTCCTGCTGGATCCACAGCTCTTTGCCCTGCCACATGACCGCGACGCGGGTGCAGGAAGTTTCCAATTGCGTGCCGTCGGTGTCTTCAAGGATCAGCTGCAGGGTATCGCTCATGTCTGTTTACGCTCTCTAAGGAGATGAATCGGCGCACGCAGCGCCGACTTTCAATTGATCTGGAATGGATAAACCGCGCCCAGTTTAAGGATTTGCGTCAGTTCATCCAGTGCCGTCCGGCATTCAAGCAGCAATTGCGGGTCCGCAAGATCGGTCTCGGCCATGCGGTCGCGGTAGTGCTTGTCGACCCATTCGGTCAGCGAGCCGTACAACGGTGCAGTCATGATAACGCCTGGATTGACCGCCGCCAGCTCGGTTTGATTCAGCGCGACGCGCAACCTCAGGCAAGCAGGGCCACCGCCGTTCTGCATGCTTTGTTTCAGATCGAAGACTTTTACTTCGCGGATCAGCCCGCCGGAACTGGTCAGACCCTGCAGGTATTGCCACACCCGCTCATTGCCACGGCACTCTTCCGGCACGATCAACAGCATCGAGCCGTCCGCCTGCGTCAGCAACTGGCTGTTGAACAGGTAGGACCGAACCGCATCTTCCACGGTAACTGCGGAACGCGGTACGCAGATCGACTGAAAATTCCCACCGACTTTGGCGAGTTTTCCGTGCAGCTCGGCAAGCATCTGTTCGGTGTCGAGGAATGCGTCCTCGTGGTAGAACAACACTTCGCCGTTACCGACCGCGATTACATCATTGTGGAACACGCCCTGGTCGATCACCGACGGGTTCTGCTGGCCGTAAACCACGCCGTCAGCGCTCAACCCGTGCAGACGCGCAACCGCCTGGGACGCTTCGAGGGTCTGGCGGGCCGGGTACTTCTGCGGAGCCGGGTAACGGGTGTCGAAGGCACTGCGACCGAACACGAAAAACTCGACCCCGGACTCGCCATATTCGCGACAGAAACGCGTGTGGTTGGCCGCGCCTTCATCGCCAAATTGCGCCACTGCCGGCAATGCGGCGTGGTGCGCGAAGTGCTTCTGATCAGCGAACATCGCCCCCAGCACACGGCTGGTGGTCGGGTGTTCGATGCTGCGGTGGTACTTGCAGTTGAGGTTGGCGGCGGTGAAATGCACGCGACCATCGGCGGTGTCGGCGCTCGGGCTGACGGTAGCGGCGTTGGCCACCCACATGCTGGATGCGGAGCAGCTGGCGACCAGTAACGGCATGGCCTCCTTGGCAGCGCGCTCGATCACTTGCGCGTCGCTGCCGCTGAAGCCCAGGCGCCGCAGGGCTGCCACGTCAGGCCGCTCCTGGGGAGCCAGAACGCCTTGTTGAAAGCCCATTTCCATCAGCGCTTTCATTTTCGCCAGGCCTTGCAGCGCAGCTTCCTTCGGGTTCGAGGACTGCTGGCTGTTGCTCTGGGACGCGACGTTGCCGTAGGACAGGCCGCCGTAGTTATGGGTCGGCCCCACTAGACCGTCAAAATTGACTTCATAGGATTTCATCAGCGAGGCTCCACAGGGAATCTGTTGTTATAGGCTTCAGTAGCTATTCAATAAGACCGGGTTGCGGCCATCGCGAGCAGGCTCACTCCTACAGGGGTAGCGTCGTGCACAAACTTTGTGGACACCACCAAACCTGTAGGAGTGAGCCTGCTCGCGATCGGCATCACCCCATCTTCACGCCAGGCGTCAGTGCCGCTGGCATCACCAGACTCGGCGTTTCCAGCGACGCCACCGGGTACGCGCAGTAATCTGCCGCGTAGTAAGCGCTGGCACGATGGTTACCCGAGGCCCCCACTCCGCCAAACGGCGCACTGCTGGCCGCGCCAGTCAGCTGCTTGTTCCAGTTGACGATACCGGCACGGCTTTCCAGCCAGAACTGCTGGTAACGCGCTTCGGAGTCCGACAGCAAACCGGCAGCAAGGCCGTACTCGGTGTCGTTGGCTTCAGCGATCGCCGCTTCGAAATCAGCGTAGCGAATCACTTGCAGCAGCGGGCCAAACAGCTCTTCGTCAGGACGCTCGGCCACCGCCGTCACATCCAGAATGCCTGGCGTCAGCAAGGCTGCCTGGGCCTGTGGCTGAGTCATTTCCAGCAGCGCCACCGCGCCATTTGCCAGCAGATGCTCCTGTGCATCCATCAGGGATTTGGCGGCGCCCAGGGAAATCACCGAGCCCATGAACGGCGCTGGCTGCTGATCAAACGCGCCCACTTCGATGGTCGAACTGACCGCTACCAGTCGCGCCAGCAACGAATCGCCCCAGGCGCCCTGCGGTACCAGCAGGCGCCGGGCACAGGTGCAACGCTGACCGGCAGAAATGAACGCCGACTGAATGATGGTGTAGACCGCAGCATCCAGATCCGCCACTTGGTCAACCACCAGCGGATTGTTCCCGCCCATCTCCAGCGCGAGGATCTTGTCCGGACGACCGGCGAACTGCTGGTGCAGGTGATTGCCGGTCCGGCTGGAACCGGTGAAGAACAAACCATCGATGCCCGGGTTCGCCGCCAGGGCGATCCCGGTTTCGCGAGCGCCTTGCAGCAGGTTCAGCACACCCGCCGGCAGGCCGGCTTCGATCCAGCACTTGACCGTCAGCTCGGCGACTTTCGGCGTCAGCTCGCTCGGCTTGAACAGCACGCTGTTACCGGCCAGCAGCGCCGGCACGATGTGCCCATTGGGCAGGTGACCGGGAAAGTTGTAAGGCCCGAATACCGCGACCACGCCGTGTGGCTTGTGGCGCAGCACGGCGGTCGCGTCGCCCAGCGGGCCGCTCTTCTCACCGGTACGCTCGCGGTAGCTCTGCACCGAGATCGCAATTTTGTTGACCATGCTGGTGACTTCGGTCGCCGATTCCCACAGGGGTTTGCCGGTTTCCTCGCCGATGGTCCGGGCCAGCTCGTCAGCGTGACTTTTCAAAGCAGCGGCAAACGCCTCGAGCACGCTGATGCGCTCGTCCAGGGTGCGGCGGGCCCAGCCCGGGAACGCCTGACGTGCGGCTTGCACGGCGGATTCGACCTGGGCGGTGCTGGCACCTTCACCCGACCACAACACTTGCTGGGTCACCGGGTTCAGCGACTGGAACGCTTCGCCCTGGCCTGACAGCCACTCACCTGCGATGTATAGCGAATTCATTATTTCGACTCCCGGGCAGCGGACAACGGAACGGCGCGCACCTGATCGCCGGCGTTGAGTTGAAGGCGCTTGGCGGTCAGCGGATCGACCACCAGCGTACCGGCGGCGAAGCGTGCGGGAGCGGCAGTGATCCGGCAGTCTTCGCGCTTGCGGTTGTGAATCAGGAAAGGCGTGGCGTCGTCACCCGGGGTACCGATGGCCAACACCAGCGGCTGGCTGTCGCGCACTGCACGGATCTTCGCGGTCTCGCATTCCACTGCCGGGCCGGCGTCGAAAATGTCGACGTAGCCCTGGTAGCTGAAACCTTCGCTCTTGAGCATGGCCAGCGCCGGCTCGGTGTCCGGGTGCACCTGGCCGATGATGTTGCGCGCATCCGGCGACAGAAAGCAGGTATACAGCGGGAACTTGGGCATCAGTTCGGCGATAAACGCCTTGTTGCCGACACCGGTCAGGTAGTCCGCCTGGCTGAATTCCATCTTGAAGAAATGCCGGCCCAGGCTTTCCCAGAACGGCGAACGGCCGGCTTCGTCGGACATGCCGCGCATTTCGGCAATGATCTTGTTGCCGAACAGCTGCGGGAATTCGGCGATGAACAACATCCGCGCCTTGGCCAGCATGCGACCGTTCAGGCCGTTACGGTAATCGGCATGCAGGAACAGCGAGCACAGCTCGGAGTTGCCGGTCAGGTCGTTGGCCAGGAACAAGGTCGGGATCTCGCGATAGATGTTCAGCTCTTGCGAAGCGCTGACCGTCAGGCCGACCCGGAAGTTGTACCACGGCTCTCGCAAGCCGACCGCGCCGGCGATGGCGGAAATGCCCACCACGCGACCGTTGTCATCTTCGAGTACGAACAAATAGTCCGCATCGCCCCGCCCGGCTTCACCGCGAAAGGTCTTCTCGGCCCAGCCGACCCGATGGGCCAGCCGCTCTTCATTGGCCGGCAAGGTGGTCAGGCCGGTGCCAGTGCTGCGGGCCAGGTCGATCAGAGCGGGTAAATCGCTGCTGCGTACGGGACGAACGATCATGCTATCTCCTCAGTCGGGCCGCTTGCGCCACCCGCGAAACTTCGCTGCTATCTTGGCAATTCTTTCCAGGCGCGGCAGCAGTTGTTAAACCGCTACCAGGCGCACGCTGGCACCTTCACCGACGCCCAGCGCCTCGGCCGCTTCCAGATCCAGGGTCACCGGTTTGCCCGGCGCATAATCGAGATCGAGCAACACGGCGCGGTAATCCTGCAACTGGGCGTTGGCCACCAGGTACTGACGGCCGACACCTTTGGCCGGCTCGCCGATTTTCACCGGCACCACACGGCTCTGGGCGATCGAGCGGATGCCCGAGACGCGGGCATGCAGGGTCGGACCACCGTCGAAAATGTCGATGTAGTGATCGGTCTCGAAGCCTTCGCGCATCAGGATGTCGAACGTGATCTGCGCCCGCGGGTGCACCTGGCCCATCGCTTCCTGGGCGGAGTCCGGCAGCAACGGCACATAGATCGGGTAATGCGGCATCAACTCGGCGAGGAACGTCCGGCTTTTCAGCCCGCACAGACGCTCGGCTTCTGCGTAATTAAGGTCAAAGAAGTTGCGCCCGATGGCATCCCAGAACGGCGAGTCGCCATTTTCATCGCTGTAACCGACGATCTCGGTCACCACGGAATCGGCAAAACGCTCCGGATGGCTGGCCACGAACAGCAGGCGACCACGGGAATTGAGCTCGGCCCAAGGCGAACCCACCAACTCGCGCTGCACGTAGAAACTGGTCAGCAAGCTGTTGCCGGTCAGGTCGTGGCACTGCGAGAGCACGTGGATCTTGTTATGAATCTTCAGCTCGCGGGAAGCGTGCACGAAGGTTTCATTGCGAAAGCTGTAGAACGGTTCCGAGTAACCGGCCGAGGCGACAATGGCCGAGCAGCCCACCAGCTTGCCAGTGGTGCTGTCTTCAAGGACGAAGAAATAGCTTTCCTCGCCGTTGAAGCTGACTTCGGCGGCGAACGACGCTTCGCTCGCGGCAATCTTGTCGCTCAGGCGTTCAACGTCATCCGGCAGGGAAGTGACACCAATCGGGCTGTCCGCAGCCAGACGCTGTACCTCGCCCAGATCAGCCATTTGCGCGGGGCGCATCACCAGCATGGTGTCACTCCTTTCTCATACTCTTTGAGGAAAATAAGCCGGCCCCTTGTAGGAGCGAGCCTGCTCGCGATGGTGGATCAGCAACATTGATGTCGACTGACACACCATCGCGAGCAGGCTCACTCCTACAGAAAAGCGGGTGCGGCATAAAATTGGGGTCGACGCCTGAAGGGTCAGGCGTCGACGGGTCTATCAGGCTTGCGTCAACTTCGCCGCAGCGCGCTCGAAACGATCCAGGCCGGCATCGATATCGGCATCTTCAACCACCAGGCTCGGGGCGAAACGGATCACGTCCGGGCCCGCTTGCAGGATCATCAGGCCTTCGCGCTCAGCGGCGTTGAAGATGTCCTTGGCCTTGCCTTTCCAGGCGTCATTCAGCACGCAGCCGATCAACAGCCCCAGGCCACGCACCTGGGTGAACAGGCCGTACTTCTCACCGATCTGCTCAAGGCGCGCCTTGAACTTGTCGTGCTTGGCATTGACGCCAGCCAGCACTTCAGGGGTGTTGATCACATCGATTACTGCTTCCGCGACCGCACACGCCAGCGGGTTGCCGCCGTAGGTGGTGCCGTGGGTGCCGACGACCAGGTGCTTGGCCAGCGCTTCCGTCGTCAGCATCGCCGCGATCGGGAAACCGCCGCCCAGGCTCTTGGCGCTGGTCAGGATGTCCGGGGTCACGCCGTAATGCTGGTAGGCGAACAGCTTGCCGCTGCGGCCCATACCGGTTTGCACTTCGTCGAACACCAGCAGCGCATCGTGCTCGTTGCACAGTTCGCGGGCGCCTTGCAGGTAAGCCAGCTCGGCCGGCAGCACGCCGCCCTCGCCCTGAATCGGTTCCAGCACCACCGCGCAAGTCTTGTCGGTCACCACAGCTTTCAATGCAGCCAGGTCGTTGTAAGGCACGTGGGTGATGCCGGTGATCTTAGGACCGAAACCATCGGAGTACTTCGACTGGCCACCGACGTTGACGGTGAACAGGGTGCGACCGTGGAAGCTGTTCAGCGCAGCGATGATTTCGTACTTCTCGCTACCAAAACGATCGAACGCGACGCGACGGGCCAGCTTGAATGCGGCCTCGTTGGCTTCAGCGCCGGAGTTGCAGAAGAACACACGCTCGGCAAAGGTGGCATCGATCAGCTTGTGCGCCAGGCGCAGGGCCGGCTCGTTGGTGAACACGTTGGACACGTGCCACAGCTTGTTCGCCTGCTCTGTCAGTGCACCGACCAGCGCCGGATGCGCGTGGCCCAATACGTTAACGGCAATCCCGCCAGCAAAGTCGATCAACTCGCGGCCGGACTGGTCCCACACGCGGGAACCGGCGCCACGCACAGGAATGAATGCGGCAGGCGCATAGTTGGGAACCATAACCTGGTCAAAATCGGCGCGTTCTACCGCAGCGTGCTCAACGGACATCGGAGTCTCCTGAAGAGGAACACTCGCCTGGAACTGGCGAGCGATGGGGGGATTGTAGGGAGAGTTTTCACCTTGGCCTTGCCGCCAAGCGACAACTTCTTATAGCGCAAACCCCGGTTTCAGCCGGGTTTACGGCAATGCGACATATAGCTTCGCAAAGGCGCAGTTTAAACTGTCGAGAGTACTTTAAGGCAGTTCCGCGGAATGCCCCTGTAGGAGCTGCCGAAGGCTCGGGCCGCGATCGGACGATCTTTTGATCTTGAAAAAATAGAATCAAAAGATCGCAGCCTTCGGCAGCTCCTACAGCGCTGGAGCTAGCCGCGCTCGGAGGGTGCCGATGACAATTCGAACGGGCTGCTGCTGCGGCGCTGGTTGCGATCTTCCCGGGGCGTGGCACCAAAGAAATTGCGGTAGGCGCTGGAGAAATGCGGCCCCGAGGAGAAGCCACAGGACAGGCCGATCTGGATGATCGACTTGCTGGTCTGCATCAGCATCTGCCGGGCCTTGTTCAGGCGCAGTTCCAGGTAATACTGGCTTGGTACGCGATTGAGGTATTGCTTGAAGATGCGCTCCAGCTGCCGGCGCGATACGCACACGTGCTGGGCGATTTCGTCGGTGGTCAGCGGCTCTTCAATGTTGGCCTCCATCAGCAGCACCGCCTGGGTGAGCTTCGGATGGCTGGAACCCAGGCGATTCTGCAACGGAATGCGCTGGCGTTCGCCACCTTCACGAATGCGCTCGACCACCAGTTCCTCGGACACCGCGCCGGCCAGTTCTGCCCCGTGATCACGGGCCAGCACTGCCAGCAGCAGGTCGAGGACCGACAGCCCGCCACAGGCGGTCAGGCGATCGCGATCCCAATCGAACAGATGGCTGGTGGCGATGACTTTCGGGAAGCGCTCGGCGAAATCGTCCTGCCAGCGCCAGTGCACGGCGGCACGATAACCATCGAGCAGGCCCAACTGCGCCAGCGGGTAAACACCGGCCGACAGACCACCGATGACACAACCGGCGCGCACCAGTTGTTTCAGCGAACTGCTGAGTGCCGGCGCCAGGGTGGTCGGCGGCTCGTCGGCGAGCAGGAATAGTTTCTGGAAATTTTCCAGCTTGCCGGTCCAGGGTTCACCGGGCAATTGCCAGGCACCTTCGGCAGGCGGTTCGGCCTGCAGAAACGACAGCTCGTAGACAACGTCCGGATGCACACGCTGGGCGACACGCAAGGCCTCCTCAGCCAGCGCAAGCGTCAGTGCTTTAGTGCTGGGCCAAATCAGGAAACCAATTCGATGGGCAGTCATGGCGGGCAATCCGAAACGAAAACAGTGATGAAGGCATGGGCCAATGCTAGCCCGAAAGTGAACGCAAATCTTGAAACCGACACCGATCAACTGTGGGAGCCGGCCGGCTCGCGCCTACCCCCGCTACACCGATGATCTGTAGGAGCTGTAGGAGCTGTCGAGTGAAACGAGGCTGCGATCTTTTGATTCGAACAATCAAGATCAAAAGATCGCAGCCTCGTTTCACTCGGCAGCTCCTACAGGGATCGGGTCCGGCTTCAGGTTGCGAAGCATGCACCATCCAGGTGCACAACGGCAGCCTTGATTACTTCAGGCTACCCGAAAGGAATTGCTGCAAGCGCTCGGATTGTGGATTGACCAGCACCTCGCGCGGGTTACCGCTCTCTTCCACGATACCCTTGTGCAGGAACACCAACTGGTTCGACACTTCACGGGCGAAGCCCATTTCGTGGGTCACCACCACCATGGTCCGGCCTTCCAGCGCCAGGGCCTGCATGACTTTCAGCACGTCGCCCACCAGTTCCGGGTCGAGCGCCGAGGTCGGTTCGTCGAACAGCATCACTTCCGGTTCCATCGCCAACGCACGGGCAATCGCCACACGCTGTTGTTCGCCGCCGGACATGTGGCCCGGATACGCGTCTTTGCGATGCGCCACGCCCACCTTGTTCAGGTAGTGCTCGGCCTTCTCGCGGGCTTCTGCCTTGGACATGCCCAGCACATGCACCGGCGCTTCCATGATGTTTTCCAGCGCGGTCATGTGCGACCACAGGTTGAAATGCTGGAACACCATCGACAGGCGCGAACGCATGCGTTGCAGCTGCTTCGGATCGGCGGCCTTCATCGCGCCGTCCTTGTTCGCCACCAGCTTCAACTCTTCATTGTTGAGCAGAATGCGCCCAGCGTGCGGCTGCTCCAGCAGGTTGATGCAGCGCAGGAAAGTACTTTTGCCGGAGCCACTGGAGCCGATGATGCTGATCACATCGCCAGCCGCCGCTTTCAGGGACACACCCTTGAGCACTTCGTGACTGCCATAGCGTTTATGCAGGTCTTGGACTTCAAGTTTGTACATGCGGTCGGTTCTCACAAAAACAGTCAGTCAGTCGTTGAGCAAGCGCCCGTGACGCAGCGCTTCGCGCCCCGCCACCTTGGCCAGCCAGAAACCGGGTTGGGCATAACGCAGCCGTTCAATGGCAAACAGCACCCCGGACGTACCAGCACACACCGTGCTGACCCGATCCGCCAGCGGATCGATCACTTCGAAAATCTCGTCACCGGCTTCGACCCACTCGCCGGGTTTACGCAGAAAACTGATCACTCCCGGGTGCGGCGCGAACAGCAATTCGGTGCCTTCGAACGGCATGCCTTCGCACGCGTCCCGGGCAGCCTTGGGCCACTCGCCGCTGATCAGGCCTTGCTCGGCAAGGAAAGCCAGAATGCCTTCGGCGTAAGCCTCTGCCTCTATGCGCCCGGTGTCGGCCTGACCACCCAACTCAATGGTAGTCGCCAGGCACGCCAGGGGAATCTGCGCGTCCGGGAACAGACGCGACAGACGCAGCCATGGCAGCGAACAGGCCTCGTCAAACGAACTGCCGCCGGAATCTTCCGCCAGCAGGCCGACCTTCACGTCCAGGTGCGCGGCGAGCGAACGCCACTGCGGCCAGTGTTGCGGCAAGGCATACATGTGCAGCGCCGCTTCCGCATCGCAATGCAGGTCCAGCACCACATCGGCCGTGCAGGCATGGCTGAGCAGGATGCGCTGCATGCCTTGCAACTGGCTCGCGGCCGGCGGCAATGCGTCGAGCGCATCACTCATGGCCTGGCGGATCAATTGAATATTGGCGTGCGGATCGTCGCCCAGGCGCCCTTGCAGAGCTGCGGCTACAGGTGCGCTCAACTCGACGAAATCGCGGTTAAAATTCTTGCCGCTGCCCGCCTCGAAACGCCCTTGATGACTGCCCTGCAGCAACTGCCCCAGCCCCAGTGGATTAGCCACCGGCACCAGTTCAATCACGCCATTGAGCACGCCTTGGGCTTCAAGCTCGCCTAAACGCTTTTTCAGCTCCCAGGCGGCGCGCATTCCCGGCAATTCGTCGGCGTGCAGGCTGGCCTGGATGTAAGCCTTGCGCTCGCCAGTGCCGAAGCGGAACACCGACACCTGGCGTTCGCTGCCCAGGTGGCTCCACGGCAATGCGTGATCGATACGTTCCATATCAGTGCTTCCGCGGGGCCAGATAGCCCAGCCAGCGGCGCTCGGCCAGCTTGAACAGGCGCACCAGGATGAACGTCAGGCACAGGTAGAAGACACCGGCGGTGATGTAGGCTTCAAACGGCAGATAATACTGGGCGTTCACGGTACGCGCGGCACCGGTGATGTCGATCAGGGTCACGATGGACGCCAGACTGGTGGTCTGCAGCATCATGATCACTTCGTTGCTGTACTGCGGCAGCGCCCGGCGCAGGGCCGACGGCAACAGGATGCGCTTGTACATCTTGTAGCGCGACATGCCCATGGCCTTGGCCGCTTCGATCTCGCCATTGGGCGTAGCCCGCAGGCTGCCGGCAATGATCTCGGCGGTGTAGGCGCTGGTGTTGATCGCAAACGCCAGGCACGCACAGAACGTGGCACTGGACAGCCACGGCCACAGGAAGCTTTCGCGTACCGCTTCGAACTGCGCCAGACCGTAGTAGATCAGGAACAGCTGAACCAGCATCGGCGTGCCACGGATCACGTAGGTGTAGAGCCAGGCGCTGATGTTGATCACCGAGTTCTTCGAGACGCGCATCAAGCCCAGGGGCAACGCGCACAGCAGGCCGAAGAACAGCGACAGGCCAAGCAGTTTGAGGGTGGTCAGCAGGCCGCCAAGGTACAGCGGCAAGGCCTCCCAGATGACGTTGTAGTCGAAGATCATAGATCAGCCGCCCTTACGCCTACCGAGTAGCGCTTCTCAAGTTGACGCAGGATCAGCAACGACACGCTGGTAAGCACCAGGTACATCGCCGCCACTGCGAGGAAGAAGGTGAAAGGCTCGCGGGTGGCATCTGCCGCCTGCTTGGCCTTGAACATCATGTCTTGCAGCCCCACCACTGAAATCAGGGCGGTGGCCTTGGTCAGTACCAGCCAGTTGTTGGTGAAACCGGGAATCGCCAGACGAATCATCTGTGGTACCAACACCCGGAAGAACACCTGAAAACCGCTCATACCGTACGCCATGCCCGCTTCTGCCTGACCCTTGGGGATCGCCATAAAGGCGCCACGGAAGGTTTCCGACAGGTACGCACCGAAGATAAAGCCCAGGGTGCCGATACCGGCGGCCAACGGGTTCAGGTCGATGTAGTCGTCATAACCGAGCATCGGTGCCACGCGGTTGAGCAGGTCCTGGCCGCCGTAGAAAATCAGCAGGATCAGTACCAGGTCGGGAATGCCGCGGATCACCGTGGAATACAGGTCGCCCAGCCACGCCAGCCAGCGCACCGGGGACAGACGCAATGCAACGCCGATCAGACCCAGAACGATGGCCAGGGCCATGGACGACAAGGCGAGCTGAAGCGTCAGCCATGCGCCATCGAGGATGACAGCCCCGTAGCCTTTCAACATGATTCAGGTCCTCGAAAGTTGGGATGAAAAAATGGCGCAAACCGCAGAGATCCTGTTGCTTGCGCCATTTCGGACTTGCCGCCGGGACGTGATTACTTGCCGTAGATATCGAAGGCGAAGTACTTGTCCTGGATTTGCTTGTACTTGCCATTGTCGCGGATGGCAGTAATCGCAGCGTTGATCTTGTCTTTCAACGCGTCGCCTTTGCGCACTGCGATGCCGACGCCGTCGCCGAAGTATTTGACGTCGGTGAAGGCCGGGCCAACGAACGCAAAACCTTTGCCAGCGTCGGTTTTCAGGAAACCGTCATCCAGCAGCGTAGCGTCTGCCACGGTACCGTCGAGACGGCCAGCAGCCACGTCGAGGTAGATTTCGTTCTGCGAACCGTACGGTTTGATCTCGGCACCCAGCGGGGCCAGCACTTCACGGGCGAAACGCTCGTGGATCGAACCACGTTGCACGCCGATGTTCTTGCCCTTGAGCTCGGCCAGGCCTTCGCTGACCTGAGTGCCGGCCTTCATGACCAGGCGCGCAGGGGTGTTGTAATACTTGTTGGTGAAGTCCACGGACTTCTTGCGGTCTTCAGTGATCGACATCGACGACAGGATCGCGTCGATCTTGCGCACCTTGAGTGCCGGGATCAGACCGTCGAACTCTTGCTCGACCCACACGCACTTGACCTGCATCTGCTCGCACAGGGCGTTGCCGATGTCGTAGTCGAAACCAACGATGCTGCCATCCGGCGCCTTGGAGGCGAACGGAGGGTAAGCCGCTTCGATACCGATCTTGACCGGCTTGTCATCAGCGAAGGTTGGCAGGGACAGCACGGACAGTGCCAGGGCGCCAAGCAGCACGAGTTTCTTCATCTTGGTACTCCATCGGTAAAGGGCTAAAAGGCAGAGTGAGCGACAGCCCATTATGCGAATGAGTAAAACCGGAAAGCGGTTGCTGCGTCCTGGAAATCGCGCGGTGTTTTCAACGCGAGCAACGACGAGCGAGTGATCGGCATTCTAACGACAGGCCGTAAGCCGATATTTCTTCAATGCGACAACAAATTACAGAAGCACCGAGAATGCCGGCTTGGCACGTTGACAGCCCTGCAATTTCATGCAAGAGCAAAAGACAGTGAACCGATACATACTGCAAGTAGCGGGCCTATTATTGGCAAAGCCTTCTAATCCGGCAAGCTTGGCGTTCGGTCTTATTTTTTGGGGGTGGTTTGTGGGGCCTGAAATGGCGCAGTTCGTTTCCCATCGCCCCGTATCGGAGCGCGGGGTTACACATTCAGTTACTTGGAGGGCTATGGGTAACAAGTGCCGATAATTATTGGGCGGTGTTTAAGTGGTGTCTGGCAGATCGTCTTCGCGAGCAAGCCCGCTCCCACAGGGGATCTGC
This sequence comes from Pseudomonas sp. LB3P31, assembly GCF_054897945.1. NCBI lineage: Bacteria > Pseudomonadati > Pseudomonadota > Gammaproteobacteria > Pseudomonadales > Pseudomonadaceae > Pseudomonas > Pseudomonas sp. LB3P31. The sequence continues at coordinate 4,813,217 of NZ_CM142710.1, read as the reverse complement.
GTTCGAATCCAAATATGTGGTCACTGGAGATTCCCTGTGGGAGCGGGCTTGCTCGCGAAGAGGCCAGCACCATCACCACAAACCAACCAGACACAAAAAACCCCACCAGGCTCACACCTGGCAGGGCTCTACTTACCAACAACGCTACCTAAGCAACATTCATCGTCTTATGCGTATCAATCAAATGCTGCACCACACCCGGATCCGCCAAGGTCGAAATATCCCCCAACCCATCGTACTCAGCCGTCGCAATCTTGCGCAGAATCCGCCGCATGATCTTGCCCGAACGAGTCTTCGGCAGCCCCGGCGCCCACTGGATCACATCCGGCGAAGCAATCGGCCCGATCTCTTTACGCACCCAATTCTTAAGCTCCAGGCGCAACTGCTCGCTCGGCTCTTCGCCGCCGATCAACGTGACATAAACATAAATGCCCTGCCCCTTGATGTCGTGCGGCACACCCACCACAGCCGCCTCGGCCACTTTCGGATGAGCAACCATCGCGCTCTCGATCTCGGCGGTACCCATGCGGTGGCCGGACACGTTCAGCACGTCATCCACGCGACCGGTGATCCAGTAATAACCATCCTCGTCACGACGGGCACCGTCACCGGTGAAATACATGCCGCGGAAGGTCTTGAAGTAAGTATCAACAAAGCGGTCATGGTCGCCATACAGGGTGCGCGCCTGGCCTGGCCATGAATCCAGAATCACCAGGTTGCCCTCGACAGCGCCTTCCAGAATATTGCCCAGGTTGTCCACCAGCGCCGGCACCACACCAAAGAACGGACGAGCCGCCGAACCCGGCTTCAGGCCATGGGCGCCCGGCAACGGGCTCATCATGTTGCCGCCAGTTTCAGTCTGCCACCAGGTGTCAACGATCGGGCAGCGCGACTGGCCGACCTTCTTGTAGTACCAATCCCACGCTTCCGGGTTGATCGGCTCACCGACCGAACCCAGCAAGCGCAGGCTGCTGCCGTCAGCACCTTCGACCGCAGCATTACCGGCAGCCATCATCGCGCGGATCGCAGTTGGCGCGGTGTAGAGGATGTTGACCTTGTGCTTGTCGACGATCTTCGCCACCCGGGTGATGTCCGGATAGTTCGGCACGCCTTCGAACAGCACGGTGGTCGCGCCGTTGGCCAGCGGGCCGTAGACGATATAAGTGTGGCCGGTGACCCAGCCGACGTCGGCGGTGCACCAGAAGACTTCACCCGGGCGGTAGTCGAACACGCGCTCGTGGGTCATCGCCGCGTACAGCAAGTAACCGCCGGTGGTGTGCTGCACTCCCTTGGGCTTGCCGGTGGAGCCGGAGGTATAAAGGATGAACAGCGCTTCTTCAGCGCCCATCTCCTTCGGCGCGCAGACACTGCCCGCCACTTTCATCAGGTCTTCGTACCAAATGTCGCGATGCTGGTTCCACTTGATGTTGCCACCGGTGCGCTTGCACACGATGACCTTCTGGATGCTGCTGGTTTCCGGGTTGGTCAGCGCGTCGTCGACGTTGGACTTGAGCGGGATTTTCTTGCCGGCACGAATGCCTTCGTCAGCAGTGATCACTACTTTGGATTTGCAGTCGATGATTCGACCCGCCAGGGCTTCCGGGGAGAAACCACCGAACACCACCGAGTGAATCGCACCGATCCGGGTGCACGCCAGCATGGCGACCACGGCTTCGGGAATCATCGGCATATAGATCGTCACCACGTCGCCGCGATGCACATCCTGGCCGCGCAGGGCGTTGGCGAATTTGCACACTTGTTCGTGCAGTTCGCGGTAGGTGATGTTGCGGCTCTCGGCAGGATCATCGCCTTCCCAGATGATCGCAATCTGATCGCCGCGCTCGGCCAGGTGACGGTCGAGGCAGTTGTAGGAAACGTTCAGGGTGCCATCGGCAAACCACTTGATGTCGACGTGGTGATCATCAAACGAAGTCTGCTTCACCGTGGTGAAAGGCTTGATCCAGTCGAGGCGCTTGGCTTGCTCGCGCCAGAAGCCGTCCGGGTTGACGACCGACTGCTGGTACATGGCTTTGTAGGTTGCCTCGTCAGTCAGCGTGTTGGCCGCTACCTCGGGACGAACGGGATACAGGGAAGCCGCACTCATCTTTCTTACCTCGGTGAAATAGTTGTTTTTGTATGTCCCTGTTGTAGCCCGGGGCGGGCCTATAGAACCATTCGACGATGGTAGTAACAAGCCCCTACAAACTGCCCTGACAATCCCAAATCACCCCTCCCAGCCTCAACACCAACCTGTGGGAGCAAGGCTTGCCCGCGACTGTGGGAGCAAGGCTTGCCCGCGACGAACGATCACGCGGTCACCCGTCATCCACCGATTGTTACGAAATCTGTCAAAAGTGTTTATCAATTCCCCACCTATATGAATCCACCCCCCACGCCTAAAATCCGCCTCGCCAACAAGGCAACCGCGATTAACCAAGTTACAGCCCCCACGAAGGCAGTTAATCCAAACCGATACCAGAGCTCCACACGCAACCCCAAAAAGGTTGCGTGACCCCACTCGACCTCTAAAAGGTAAAATTGAAATGAAAGCTTTATTAGTTCTGGCCCTCTCCAGCCTGTGCGCAACCGCCATGGCAGACGAGGTCCCGACTGATGTCGCACAGCAACAACCGATCATTGAGGAATACACTTACTCCACTCATCTGGACATCGCCAAAGTTGTGTCCATGAGCGAAATCCCCAATGTATGTGAAGTAGTCCCGATGAAAATGGAATACGACGATTCCAAGGGCCAACGCCACATCCTGCGCTACAGCATCATGGGTAACGGCTGCTCCAACGGCTAACCGCCCGCACTTCCTATATACGGTTCGACCCAACCACCCACTACTGAAGGCAGTTGAAGCGCCGAACCCTATATATCGACTTATACGATTGTTCTAAGCGTTTATTTGCGCTTTTTAATCAAATTATCTGGCGTAGTATCAATTCCACACCCAAGGCACAAAACGCCAACGAACCTGGAGCCACTACCATGAAAACCCAACTGATCCTCGCCCTGACCCTCTCCGTCCTGGCCGCCAACACCTTCGCCGCGGACGGCTACGATCGCACTGGCTCGGCAACATTCACCACCGAGGCAGCAGTCGCCTCCGATGGCTACGACCACACCGGCTCGGCCTCCTTCGCCGCCGATGGTGCCGACCACGTCGGTGCAGGCAAACTCGCCTCCGACGGTTTTGATCATACCGGCGCCGCCAAAGTCGCTGCCGATGGATCCGATCACATAGGTGCAGCCCGACTCAGCTGATCCACAAGCGTGACTTTACCGCCCGACTTCGGTCGGGCTTAGTTGTGTCTAGGGCCATCGAAAACCCACTGAAAACACAACATGTAGTAAAAAAACGGTTTTTTGCCTGTTTTTTGTACAAAACCAATCAGCCAGAAAAATTAATCAAAAAATTTCTGTACCCGCGATATCCAGCCAAAGCCCTGTAAACCCTCGCTCCGACCGAAATCCCCCTCCCCGCCGACCGTTCTCAGCGCTATTTCGTCGCACCACAGCGCCGATTTTTTCCCTATAATGCGGCCTCAAACGGGCCTGCAATATTCCCTTACAGGGATGAAAAGCCAGTCTGAAGTCCACGCGGTAGCCGTTCACGCTACCCGCGCCCATCAGAGGCTTCGGAACACCCGTACGATTTTGTGTTTATTGCCTGCGTATAGCTGCTGCAAAAAACGATTCCTTTAGATCCACCGCGGCCAGAACGGTCGTGTGAAAAACCAACCTTTCAGTTTTCACACGGGCATCTGGCCCTCACGCAGGAGACGACACGTCATGCTGAGCTGGGACGAATTCGACAAAGAAGACAGCGGCGAGACCGTGGTCAAAGGCGCCAACGCCGGCCACGCAACTGAAGCCAACATGGACCGCCTCGACACCGCAGGTGGTGTTGCCGCTCAAGAAGCTCGCGCTGTGACCGCGTCCGACTCCGCCGCCATCGCTCGCGCCAAGGCCGCCCTGGACAACCTCGACATCGCCGAAGGCCTCGCCGAACTCGAAGGCGCCTCTGCCCGCGTCGCCGTTGACGAAAAGCGCATGATCAACTGCCGCGCCGACCTCAACCAACTCGTACCTTTCAAGTACGACTGGGCCTGGCAGAAGTACCTGGACGGTTGCGCAAACCACTGGATGCCGCAAGAAGTCAACATGACCGCCGACATCGCCCTCTGGAAAGACCCGGAAGGCCTGACCGACGACGAGCGCCGCATCGTCATGCGCAACCTCGGCTTCTTCTCCACCGCCGACTCCCTGGTTGCCAACAACCTGGTCCTGGCCGTGTACCGCCTGATCACCAACCCGGAATGCCGCCAGTACATCCTGCGCCAGGCGTTCGAAGAGGCGATCCACACCCACGCCTACCAGTACTGCATCGAATCGCTGGCCATGGATGAAGGCGAGATCTTCAACATGTACCACGAGATCCCATCGGTCGCGAAAAAAGCCACCTGGGGCCTCAAATACACCCGCTCGATCTCCGATCCGAAGTTCGAAACCGGCACCGTCGACACTGACAAAGAGCTGCTGCGCAACCTGATCGCCTACTACTGCGTCCTGGAAGGCATCTTCTTCTACTGCGGCTTCACCCAGATCCTCTCCATGGGCCGCCGCAACAAAATGACCGGCGTCGCCGAGCAGTTCCAGTACATCCTGCGCGACGAATCCATGCACCTGAACTTCGGCATCGACGTGATCAACCAGATCAAAATCGAAAACCCGCACTTGTGGGATGCCGAGATGAAGGAAGAGGCTTCGCAGATGATCCTGCAGGGCACTCAGCTGGAGATCGAATACGCGCGCGACACCATGCCTCGTGGGGTGTTGGGGATGAACGCCGCGATGATGGAGGACTACCTGAAGTTCATCGCTAACCGTCGTCTTTCGCAGATTGGGTTGAAGGAAGAGTATCCAGGGACGACGAATCCGTTCCCTTGGATGAGCGAGATTATGGACTTGAAGAAAGAGAAGAATTTCTTTGAGACAAGAGTTATTGAGTATCAGACTGGTGGGGCGTTGAGCTGGGATTGATGCCGATTTGCGTAGTTTTTCAATAACCGCTGAATTTTTTCACTTTTATTGAATTTTCACCAGTTCGACACACCCAAAGGCGCGACGGCCAGTGCTCAACTCTACAGCTTGGTCGAGACGCCAAAGCCAACGGCCAAGAGCCCTATGCGTGGCTGCGCCACGCATTAGAACGGTTGCCACTGGCGACCTCGGTTGAAAACTACGAAGCGATGTTGCCGTGGAACTGCTCGCCGGCATCGCCTAGATAGGCGCGTTACTCATCTTGAAGTCGGTGGGGTTTATGGAGCGCTTACAGACCTTTGGAGTCCAGTTCCAGCCGGTTAACCCGGTAGGCAGACCGAGTTCGCGCCACGGCCTGACCTTGACCATCGAGCCGAACGTTGCTGGCATTGCTGACATGCGCGCCGCGCTATACCCTGAGGCTCTTACGAATATCCTGATGCGTAAACGCAGTTCTATTTAGTCGACTCACATTTGCTACCGATAGGTTATGGTGAAGTCAATAAAGGATTCAACAGTGCCCGGTCTTATCGCCCCTACCTTATAGTAAGATGCGTTAAGGGGTATTGTGTACATGGTTTGTAGTTTACTGAAACCAGCCAAATTGTAAGCGGTCTGAAAATTGATCGGCAAGCCGTTACCATCCGTTATTTGAATGCCTATACCCAAACTGGTCGATTCAGGCTTAAGTGCGATCACGCCATTTTTGGCATCCAGGACGGCTGTTCTGTTATTGATCGTGTAGTCTATTGCGTTGAGGCCGTCCATATTCGCACCTAAACAATCGATGTTGATGCTGAAGCCGGTTGTGCGCGCAGCCTGGCTACTTTGGAAATCGTTTAGGCTACCCGGTGGCAGAATTACCGTTGAACTTTGAGTAGAGCAAGAGACTGTTTGGAATATTCCTCCGATAAAAGTGGCATCTGAGCCAAAACCGGAGGCTGATGCGATACCGGTATAAAACTGACCCGATAAAGCAGTTCCTGATGCAATAGGTCCAATTTTGATCAACTCAACTTTTAGCTGATTTTGCGGGAATATATAAGGGTTTGTGACGAGGTTCGTTGGAGTGCTCACATAAGGCGCCGGCAACTCATTGCCTTGATTGTAAGCTGGCGTGACTCTCACACCCACACCAGAGACATTGGTTGGATATATGTTGGGGTAGGCAGACACTGTGCCATTCATGGCATATGTGAAGGACCCTGCTGAACCTCCAGTCACGGTGCATTTTGCTTCGTCAATGGTGATGTACTGAGTGGCGATTACACTCGGGGTGCCTCGGTCGCGGGGGATCGTCATGCTCCCAAAGTTTAGGGTTGGGTGGGTTGTGTCATAAGTATTCTTGGCACAGGAAGCATTAGCCTGCTGACACAGTAATGTGCACAGGCAGATCGCCGCCATCGATTGGAGCAGCGCAGGAAGGTATTTTTGCTGTTGCATTTTTCTACTGTTTCTCATGATAGTGGACGCCATTCGAAAAGGGGTTTGAGTCGAATTACAGGCAGGGTGCATTGAGCCTTTCCAGCTCTGTGGATAGTTGGCCTTTTCCCCTTGGCTTCAAGTCGTAAGTGATCGAGCACTGTTTAGCACCCTGCCCAGCCAGGGTGATATGCAAGGTGCCCTTGTCACCATTGACACGGGCGAAGATCTGGCCGCCCTGGCCGACGGTGCCGACTTCCTGGTTCTGTTCGTCGAATACGGCGGTACCAAACGGCAAGGGACTACCATCGGCCTGCAGGCTTTTGATCAACAGGGCTCGGCCGTTGACAGTGTCGAACTTGACCAGCATGACGGCGCCGCTGCGAGGCACGACTTCCTGACTGGTGCTTTTCAGTTCAACGTCATCGGACAGACCTTTGGGGTCCAGTTCCAGCCGGTTAACCCGGTAGGCGGACAGATATGGCACCACGGCCTGACCTTGACCATCGAGCTTGACGTTGCTGGCATTGCTGACCTGCGCACCGGCGGCGCCGGGGGCATCGATAATGGCGATGCTGTCGCCCAGGCTTTGACCGAAGGTAACGCCACCCGGGTGGGCGACCACAGAACCATTGATGCCCGCGGAGGCTTGCTGGTAGTCGCGGCCTTTGCTGAGCGAGCCGTTGAGGGCATCGCTGAAGCCAAAGTAGCCATCGGTGGAATAGCGGTAGGCAGCCACCGAGAAGTTGGTACCGGTGCTTTGCACCAATTTGTTATAGGTGACACGGGCCGACTGACCGGTAAAAGTCTTGTCGCCCAGCTCGGTTCTGGCTCCCGTGATGTCGCTACCGAAAGCGCCATATTCAGTATTCAGTACACCGCCGATCAGGACTGCAGCATAACCTTCGGAGGCAGACGTGCCCGTATAGCCAGTGATCAGGTTGGTCAAGCCACGCTGGTAGGTAGCCTGGGCGACCGTGGGTTTTGATCCGTAGGGCAAATCACGGGCCTGGCCAACGGTAGTGGTGTAACGCGAAGTCCCTGGGCGTAACGAACGGGCGACGGAAGAGAACGGCACGCTGAAGGTGCTTTCTCGTCCGTCGGCTTCGGTTACGGTTACGTTGAGGTCGCCGCTGTCGCTGGTGGGATTGAGGTCCAGGATCTCGAACGCACCCGGAGCCACGGTGGACTCATGGATGACATAGCCGTTCTGGCGAATTGTGACGCGCGCGTTGGTTGCCGCTATGCCACGTACCACGGGCGCATAGCCTCGTTGGGAGTCGGGCAACATACGGTCATCGCTGGCCAGCCGCGCTCCACGGGTAGCAACGGAGTCGAACAGCTCACTATCGGTGAAGCTATCGCCCAGGGTCAACTGCGAACGCAGGGCGTCGATATCACGCTGCGCATAGGTGCTAAGTGACTGGTGACTACTGCCAGACTCGTTGCCCCAGTTCAAGGCCGAGCGCTGGCGCAATCGCCAGTCGCCCAGGTTCACGCCCATGTTCAAACTGGCGTAGATGTTCTGGCTGGTGACGCCATTGCTCTGGCTTTGATAACCGTTGACGCCGTAGTCGACAAAAGCGGCATTGACGCCTTTGTCCCAGCGTTCGGGGCTGACATAACCCCGTGGGTTATTCTGCATGTAAGCCTGCGGAATACTCAGTTGCAGACGCTGCTCACTGCTGTCGAAGCTGTAAGCATCGTGAACTGCCCTGCGATGTCGTTATGTAGGGTACTGGAGACATCGGAGGCGTCCATCTCTATACCTAACCAGCCAGATTGCGATTCACGAGCACCAAGCCCGGTGAAGAGGTACAGGCGCGGGCTGGATGAGCTTTGATCGCTAATCCATATTTCCCCTTCCGGCCCCAGGTTGCGTTGGTCTAGGCTGCGCAATCGCTGGAGTACATGCTTTGGCACGGGGAGATCAAATGTCACCGAATCGACCAAACGCACAACCTCAGAGGCTTGCTTTTCAGCGACATAGAACAAATTGATCTTCCTTTCCCTCAAGTGACCGACCATACGTTCGGGCAACCACAGTTTCCAGCGATTGGTTGTGGACCCAAAATGGACATGCATGTCCTCGCTCGAAAGACGATCTTGCCCTGAAGCAACGTCGCTGTAATCACGCACGGCTGACAGGTCGAGGCTGCGTAGAAGCGCTTCACGCTGGGTAAAGAAAACCCGTGCATCAGCTATCGCGTCGCTCATGTAGCCCTGGCGGACGGATATCTCATTGCTGAGAATCGAACCAAGACCGATCGTTGCTACACCGATCAATCCGGTCACGAGTACCTTTGCGAACAGGCGCAACAGTTTGCGCGCCGCCTTGGGCGTCGAAAAAATGGAATCTGTCGATTGTAAAAAATGCTTCAGCTTCATGACGCCAGAGTAAGGGGCACCCTGGGTGGTTACTATCAGTCAAACCCTAAAAGCAGGTGACATATCTCATGTCTGATGGCTGCTGCGTCATGGCAAAAAAAAACACTCAAGTTGGTCAATGGCTGTGACGACGAAGCAATATCCATCACACCCAGCATGTGTATCGAAATTAGCCAGTTTATGTTCAGGACATAATTTCGCTAATTTCTACACATACACCTTACCTCGCGACCGTAGAAAACCCTTCGGCTTCTGCTCTTCAACGGTCAGACAAATAAATGAGTAGATTTTAATCGGGCGAGTATGCACGTCCACTTCAACGATGTAGTCACCATTGCCATGTTCAAAAAAGTTGAAGCGGTTGCACCTAGCTTCGAAGACTCTCTGTAAAAGCTAGCGTGTAAGCCATCTCAATTGCTGCTGGAGCTTCCGTAGCGGCAGGGTAAGTGGCTCCGCATCGTCCGATACGATCGACCAAGCCAGCTGGATAAACGATTGGAAAAACCAAGATTAGCCCAGTAGCGGCCCATTGTCCTGGCGAGCATTCTCGCCTAAATGGGTGTCCGGTTTCATTAGACCACTACAAGACGCATTATCCGCTACTAATACACTCCCTACCATTGAAGGACTCAAGCCCATCATGAAATTCGACCTCGCCTACTGCCTCAGCCTCAACGACAAGCTGTCGATCTATGACGTGCGCGATTTGAATTTCGACGAGACCATGGAGTTTGATTCCGCCAAGGAGCACTTCCAGTGTCCCAACGACGCCTGTCGTTCGGCGTTCGAGGCGGCGAATGTGTTGACTACGTTCAACGCCAAAAACGTCAACTACGTTCGTACCCCGCATTTCAAGAACACGCCCAGCACCCGGCATGTTGCGGATTGTCCTTATGTCAGCCTCAGGTCGCCGGCGCCAGGTATGGACGGCGTGGAAACGGATGACACCCGCGAGGAACATTTCCCGTCCGAGTTGTTGCTAACTCGACGTAAGTACGTGCGTAAGCCATCGAGCACAGCGGTAGCGGCAGATGCGATGCGGGATACTCCGAAACCATTATCTGCGGCTGACAATTCCGAGCACCCCAGCAACGAATCAGCGCCGGACAAGACCACGGTCTTCGCCCATCCCGTGGCATGTTTTGTATCGAACTTCGAGGACAAGGACCTGCTCAAGCGCATGCCGCTGAAGATTGGCGAGCACACGGCGCCTTATGGGTCGTTCTTCAAGAAGGTCGAGTATCTGCAGGACAACAAGGGGTTGATCTACTGGGGCAAGATCAAGGAGATCAAGGATTACACCCAGAGCTTTCGCATCGATTTCGAACAGATGGTCTGGTTCAAGCAAGCGGATGAGGCGAAGAAGAAGCCCTATACGATCAACGTTTATCTGAGCAAGAAGTTGATCGAGAACTACCGCAAGCGCAAAGCGTTTCTAGAGGAAATCAAGCACGCCATCGACAGCGATAAAGAACTGTTTTGTTTTTTCTACGGAGTTACGCCGGAGTTGAAGCAGGTGCCGAGCAAGAGGAACCCCGAGCAGACGTTCGGGGTGTTCAGTGCCAATATCGAGAACCTGGATCACTTCATTATTCGGGAAGCGCCGGGGTTGGTGGAGAAGTAATCAGTCTTGTTGAAGCTGGCGCTCCAGTTCGTAGATTTCCCGCTGCACCGCTTTGCAGCGATCGCGCGCCGCCTGAACGGTTTGCTGGTCGCACCCGCAGTACGTCTGTAACCAGTGCGCCATCATTTCTTCGATCGGGAAGTAATACCCCTTGCGGCTTTTGTCGCTTCTTGGGACGTCGTTCATCCGCACATCAAAGCTTCCAGCCGAGTACTCATTGGTCGGTAAGGTGCCCCACTCTGCAGCGTAACCCTGAAAGAACCAGGATATTTCGTCGATGTGCTTCTGCGCGCCGCGATGCCGCCGTTTGTAGAACCGATACTCGCGATTGGCTTCTTCAAAACGCTCCATCATGGGTTCATCGCTGACCCATTGCAGGACGTCGTGCTGCCCGGCATGACGCATCATGCCGTAGATCCACCGCTCACTGAAACGCTCGATAAACGCTTCGACGTCGGCCTTTTTCGCATCCGCGAAGATCATGCAATACCGGGTTTTGATGTGGATAACCAACAGCACGTGCTTGCGCTGAACAGTGATCGCATGGACCAGCCATTGCTCTACCGAGTCACCGGTTTCATCTTCTTCAGGCGTAGGCGAAGGCGGAGTGTTTTCAACCGGGGTGACGGTTTTGCCTTTGTGCACTCGGCTGAAAAACTTGCTGGCCGCTTCGGAGCAGTTGAAGATCAGCATCCGTGACTCTCTGGTAAAAAGTTGATGATAACTCCAGTTGGTCATGCCGGGCGATCTCTTCCATCGAAGCCCGATTGGCTGAATCCAACCTACCCAACACACATCCCCAACATCAATAAAACAAGCAGCCCAACATAAACCCGCGCATGCACCCGATCCGGAATTCGCCCGATCCACGGTGTAGCCAATCGAATCCCCACCAATGACCCCATCGTCAACACTGCAAACGCCAGAAGATCAACATAACCAACGAACCACGCTCCCAGATCAAGCTCCGCCATAGCCATGTAAGTGACAGTCCCGGCCAGTGCCACGGGCAGGCTCAACGGGTTAGCCATGGACGTTGCCTGGCTCATGCTCAACCCGCAGCGCCGCAACAACGGCACTGTCATAACGCTTCCGCCTACGCCCAGGAACGTGGCGATGGCGCCGATTCCTACACCGCCTGCCGACGCTTCTCCCCTACCCAATCGCCGTGGGATTTTGTTCTCGGTGTGGGTAAGAAATCCGCGTCTGAACAGGCAATCGACGATGGTCACCCCCAGGTAGGCGATGAAGGCATACCGAATCACTTCGCCGCTGACCCATATGGCAGCGATTGCGCCGACTACCGCTCCCAGCGCGATGAACCCGCCCAGCGGCCACAAATAGTGACGAATAAGATTACCGGCGTGGCGGTGTTTGGCGGTGGCTACCAGGGCGTTGACGATCATTACGCAGGTCGAGGTGGCGACGGCAATATGCATTGCTGATTGGCCAATGGGGTCGTCGGCGCCGTGGCTGGCCATGAGCAAGCGGTAGAGCAATGGCACCACCACGAAGCCGCCGCCGAAGCCGAACAGCACGGCGGTGACGCCGGTCATGCAGCCGAACAGTGTCAGCAATAGATAGAACATGGTGCGTCGTCCGCTGGTTGGGAGCGGTCAACGATAGAGCGATGTAGCTTGGCGCGCTTCAGCAAGTCGGCCAATAATGTTTGCGTTTACGCCAACCGTTGGAAGCCGCTCGATGCGCAATGTTTCGATTGATGTACTGGATGGCACTACACGGGTGGTGGTGGCGACTGGGACGGATTACTCCTACGGTCATCTGCTGCCTCTTCATACGCACCGTCGGGCACAGCTGTTGTATGGCGCGACCGGGGTAATGCAGGTGAGTACGCAGGAGGGCAATTGGGTGGTGCCGCCGCAGCGCGCGGTGTGGATTCCGGCGGGGATTGCCCACGAGGTGTTGATGCTGGGGGTGAGCACGCGCAGCCTGTATGTCGAATCGGCAGCGGTGGATTTGGGCTCTCGGTGCCAGGTGCTGAGCGTTTCGCCATTGATGCGACATTTGCTGATGGAGGCGGTGGAGATTCCCCTGGAGTATGACGAGGCCGGGCGCGATGGCGTGTTGATCGAGTTGCTGTTGCATGAATTGCGCAGCTGCGCACATCTGCCGTTGCACATTCCGTTACCGGTCGAGCCCAGGCTGCTGGGGTTGTGCCAGGGGTTTCTGCAGCGTGCCGACGCCCATCAACCGCCGCAGCAATGGGCGGATCAGTTGCATATAAGCCTGCGCTCGTTCAACCGGCTGTTTCGCCAGCAGACCGGCCTGAGTTTCAGCCAGTGGCGCCAGCGTGCCTGCGTGGTGTTGGCGCTGGCGCGGTTGGCCGAGGGTGCACCGGTAACGCGGATCGCGCTGGATTTCGGTTATGACAGCCCCGCGGCGTTCTCGACGATGTTTCGTCGGGTACTGGGGCACGCGCCGTCCGTCTGGCTGAAGGGGATGAAATTGTAAAAATCGAAAAATGAATTTGATCCGGGTTAAAAAGCACTGTACAAAAACACAGTACATTCAAAACCAGCACTCTCGAGCCCGGAGAACACCATGGCCTCTCAAGCGATCAAAATCACCCTGGAACGTATCGCCCTTTTCCAATTCACACCTGCCCACTGCGCCCAGGCCCGGGCGATGCTGGATTGGAGCATTGAAGAGTTGTCCCGGGAATCCGGGGTCTCGGTGGAGGCTATTCGACGATTCGAGGAAGAGCAGCCGGTGCTGGATGTCACCCGGCTGGCCTTGGCTTATCGGTTTGAGTCGGAGGGTCTGGCGTTCTTCCCGGGGTTTGCTCCGGGTAGAGGGATGAATGTGCGGGGATCTACACCTAATCCGGTGGGGCGGGCGGATTATGCGATGGTTGAGTAATCGATCAAAGATTGACGAGTATCCCAATATAGGTATATTTTTATATGAGCACAAGGAAGTCGCTCCTGTGGGTAGGCAACAGCAAAAAAGACCTGAAGCAGATGCCTGCAGATGTTCAAGATGTTTTCGGTCACGCACTAGATCTAGCACAGAGCGGCGCAAAGCATCCGGACGCTAAACCCCTTAAGGGCTTTGGAGGTGCCGGCGTTCTTGAGGTGGTCGAGGACTACCATACAAACACCTATCGTGCGGTCTACACGGTTCGGTTTGGCAGCGCCATTTACGTCCTGCACTGTTTTCAGAAGAAGTCATCAACGGGAATTAAAACGGCGCAGAGCGACGTCGAATTGATCAGGACGAGACTCCAAGCGGCGCAGGATCACGCAAAAGGATCGAAGAATGATTGAAATCGAAAAAAGCAGCGGCAACGTTTACGAAGACCTCGGAGCGCCCGACGCCAGTGAGATGCAGGTCAAATCGCAGTTGGCGGCAAAGATTGGCGAGATCATCAAGGCTCGGCATTTGACCCAGGTTCAAGCGTCCGAAATTTTAGGGCTGTCACAACCCAAGCTTTCGGAAATGCTGCGAGGAAAGTTTCGTGGCATCAGCGAGTCCAAGATGATGGACTGCCTGTTGCTACTTGGTCGCGATGTGCAGATCGTTATCAAGTCAGCCCCCCGCTCAAGGAAAGAGGGCCGAATTGAAGTGGTATTTGCTTGAGACGCTCAGATTTCGGCAACCAGTACTACGGTTTGAAACCCGGCGCACGACGCTCATGTGACGCCTGCTCATACCCGTAAGCCAACGCCAGCAGACTGGCCTCACTCCAGCGCGCTCCGTAGAAGAACACTGAAGTCGGCACCCCACTCTCATCTACGCCTGAAGGCATCATGATGGCTGGGTAGCCCGCCAAGGGTATGACGTTCAAGCCGGGTGAGCCGACGTCCGAGACGACGGCGTCCAATTTATGAGTTGCCAGCACCTCGTCAACAGCTGCGGCATTTTCGCGTTGGATGGTTTGCCACAACGCGTTGTAGGCGGTTTCGTCAAAGGCAACGGCTTGAGCTTCACTGAGGATTGATTGTCCATACCCCTCGGCGCCAGGTGTGCGTTCGTTGAATTGCAGCAGTTCTTCAAGGCTCGCGACAGCCAGTTCTGTTCGAGTGGCCAGGTAAGCAGGAAGATGATGTTTGAGACCCATGGCAAACGCTTCGTCGACTCGTGCGGATTGTGGATCCTTGAGATCGACCGGCACCAGGACGGCGCCAGCGGCTTGCATGACTTCCAGGGCTTTGGAGAACTGCGGGTCGCTGCTGGAAGCCTCGCCGCTGGTGTCGAATTTCACGGGGAACCCGATGCGCTTGCCCACCAGCGAGCCGGGTAACAGGGCAGCTGTGTAGTCCAGGCCCTTGAGTGCATTAGGAGGTTTGACCGGATCGGTGGTGTCGCTGCCGGCCATGGCGTTCAGTAACAGTGCAGCGTCACGGACGGTTCGTGCCATTGGCCCGGGGGTGTCGAGTTTGTGAGTGACGGCGATGATGCCGCTGCGACTTAATAGCCCGACAGTGGGCTTGAGCCCCACTACCCCGTTCATCGAAGCGGGGCAGACGATCGAGCCGGACGTTTCGGTGCCCACGGTCAGCGGTGCAAAACCCGCGGCGACTGCGGCGCCGGAACCTGAACTTGAGCCGCACGGCGTTTCACTTAACACGTGGGGGTTTTTCGTTTGCCCGCCTCGGCCGCTCCAGCCGCCCGGGATTTCGTAGTCGCGAAAGTTGGCCCATTCGCTGAGGTTGGTTTTACCCAGAATTATTGCGCCGGCGGCCCGCAGGCGCTGCACGATGTAGGCATCCTGCGCAGCAGGCTGACCGACCATTGCCAATGAACCGGCGCTGGTCTGCATCAGGTCGGAGGTGTCGATGTTGTCTTTGAGCAACACCGGGATGCCGTGCAGAGGGCTGCGAATCCTGCCCTCCTTGCGTTCCTGATCCAGGGATTGTGCGATGGCCAGGGCGTCCGGATTGAGCTCGATGATCGAATTGATCGCCGGGCCGTTTTTGTCCAGTGCGTCGATACGCTGCTGCAGGTATTGCACCAGCGTCACGGCATCCAGTTGACCGTGCTGCATGCGGTTGCCGAGTTCATCGACACTCAGGTATTCCAGCCCCGACTGGGGAACCGAGTCCGCATGAGCGGTGCCGGCAATGGCAAGCAGTACGAGCGCCAGCCGCGTCATGCGGCCTGTGAGGTTTACATCCATGTGAAAGAGATCCTTGTGATGACTGAGGGCGAGTAACTGAAATCACTCGCTGCCCAGCCTACCGAGGCGGCTGGAAATTGCCGTCGTCACCGATCGTCAAATCACGTACGAATACTCACTGCAATCTGTAGCCTTTCAGCTGAGGCCCTGCTGATCCTGATACACCGGCTGCTCGACTTCATACCACCAGGCTTCGCCGCGGGAAGGATGCTTGAGATTGAAAGCTGCCCCCATTTGCGGCGTGGTGATCGACACACTCCGCTCCCAGGCCAGTGACATGATGCGGTCGAACGGTTCGTACCAGGCATGCATCGAAAGATCGAACGTGCCGTTATGAATCGGCAGCAACCATCGCCCTTTCAGGTCGATGTGTGCCTGCAACGTTTGCTCCGGTTGCATGTGCACATGCGGCCACTCGACGTTGTAGGCGCCGGTTTCCATCAGCGTCAGGTCGAACGGGCCATACTGTTCGCCGATGCGTTTGAAGCCATCGAAGTATCCACTGTCACCGCTGAAGAAGATCCGCGTGTCGTCGTCGATCATCACCCACGACGCCCACAGTGTGCTGTTGCCATCGAACAGGCCGCGTCCGGAAAAGTGTTGCGATGGCGTGGCGATGAACTGGATGCCGTCCACTTCGGTAGCTTGCCACCAGTCCAGTTGGCGCACCTTGCTGGCGTCCACTCCCCACTTGATCAACGTGTCGCCGACGCCCAGTGGGGCCAGGAAATGCTTGGTCTTGCTCGCGAGCTGGAGCACGGCCTGATAATCCAGGTGATCGTAGTGGTCGTGGGACAGGATCACCGCTTCGATCGGCGGCAATTCTTCAAGGCTGATTGGCGGTTGATGAAAGCGCTTCGGCCCTGCCCATTGCACCGGCGACGCGCGCTCGGCGAACACCGGATCGGTGATCCAGAATTTGTCGCGCATTTTCAGCAAGACCGTGGAATGGCCAAGGCGATAGACGCTGTGATTGGGCGCAGCAATCAGCACTTCGCGGGTCAGCGGCTGCACCGGTACGGCAGCCGCCGGACGGGTGTTGCGTGGTTTGTGAAAGATCATGTTCCACATGATGCGCAGCATCTTGCGCAAGCCTTCACGCTGCACGGGCGCGTGGTTGCGAAAGTGTCCTTCGACCTGACGGGAAGATTCAGGTTCGTGGGGGTCTTCTGAATCAAAGGTTGAAATGGCCATGAGTAAAACTCCAGAACGCCGCAAACGATTGCGGAGTTGCTCGGTGAACCGGTAGATGGCCAAGCATGCACGCGTCAGCCAGAGATCTATTTATGACTGCACAGCATTAACACAACATTACACTGCACAGTGTAGTTTCAAGGTTGCATCAAAGAGGATCACAAGTAAACTACCGAGTGTAATTCTTCATTCTTCCTGCCGAAGCGTACTTATGACAGCTCCAAAGCGCCTGACCGATCGAAAACGTGAAGCCATCATCCAGGCGGCCATTGCCGAATTTCGCGCCAACGGATTCGACATCACCAGCATGGACAAGATTGCTGCTACGGCGGACGTGTCGAAGCGCACGGTGTACAACCATTTCCCAAGCAAGGAAGAATTGTTCGCCGAGATTCTCAACCAACTGTGGGCGCGGGTGACGGCGGAACAGGATATTGCCTACTTCCCCGACCAACCGTTACGCGGTCAGATGCGCTTGCTGCTGATGGCCAAAATGCACACGCTGGGGGATGAAAATTTTCTCGACCTGGCGCGGGTCGCCATCGCCGCCACCATCCATTCTCCCGAGCGCGGGCAGGACATGGTCACGCGCATGAGCGAGCGCGAGGAAGGCTTGACGGTGTGGATTCGCGCAGCTCAGGCGGATGGCCGCCTGAAGCCGGTAGACCCGGCGTTCGCCGCGCATCAGATACAGGGCATGCTCAAGTCTTTTGCATTCTGGCCGCAGATTTCCATGGGCCTGCCTGGCCTTGCGTCAGCGATGCAGGATCAGGTGGTGGATGCCGCGCTAGATATGTTCCTGGCCTGTTATGAGCTGGCATAAATGACAAGGTCTGCCACAAGGTTAAGATTTCGCTAACACCAAATGAAACATCTCGATGTGTTTCAGAATGAAACCGTCGCCAGCGCTATAGTGAGCCTCTGTCTTCCCGACTCGCAGAGAGCATCATGACCACACCCACCGATTCAAAATCCGAGGCCCCGGTCGATCACCTGCGTTTCCACCGTCGTCATGCTCACCTCGCCCCGACCTTTGGCAATGACAAGTTCGCCTTGCGCGCTGAAGCCTTCGCCCGGTTCTTTGGTACACCGACCTTTCTCGGCGCGCAGACGCTGATCGTGGTGCTGTGGGTGTGTCTTAATCTGTTCGGCGTCGCGCACTTCGATCTCTACCCGTTCATCCTGCTCAACCTCGCGTTCAGCCTGCAATCGGCCTACGCCGCGCCTTTGATTCTGCTGGCCCAGACTCGTCAGGCAGCGCGGGACAAGGCCCAGTCGGATGCCGACGCGCAGCACCGCGAAGCCCTGGCGGTGGCCAATACCGAGCGGCAGGCACAGGCGGCGCACAATTCCGCGCAACTGATGGAGCTGCTTGAGCAGAACACTCACCTGACCGAAATGACCAAGGCACTGACCGAGCGCATCGAAAGCCTGACTTCGGAAATGCATCAGCATTTTGTGCTCAAGGATCAGCCAGCCAATAAGTGATGTGGTGTCTGAGCTGGCGTCATCGCGAGCAGGCTCACTCCTACAGAGGATCTGTGTTGTTCACGTGATCCCCTGTAGGAGTGAGCCTGCTCGCGATGGGGCCTTCAAATCAGCGCAAAACCTCACCCCTGAACAAGACTCCGAACCGCCGAAATCTCCGGCACATCCCGCCGACTCATGTACACCCGCAACGGCTCGGTCACGTTGATCCGGTCATCAATGTTCTGATCCAGCAGCAGCTGAATCAACTCGCGCTTGAGCGTCATGCCTTGGTCCGGACCGGGCGCCCAGACGAATTCGCTGACTGGAATGATGCCGTCATCCGCCACGTCCATGCCGAAGGAATCTTCGCTGAAACGCACGAGGTACTGGCCGGTCTTGCGATTGAGGCCGACAAAACCCTTGAGCTGGTCGGCGGCCTGGCAGATGAGCTGGGAAGTGATGCGCATATAAACCTCACGGAAAGTGATCGATGGTTTACACGCCAGGCTGATACAGGGTTTCCCTCTTCCGGGGAAACTTCCGCGGCCAAGAGTACTGCAAAGAACCGCACAAATGCGCCAAAAAAAATGCTTTTAAACAGGTTTATGTCGGTCTGAAGATAGCGCTGGCGGCGCTCAGTTGTTAAAAGGGACGTCATTGAAAATTGCGAAAGGACCTCGACCATGGCTGTCACCTTCACTCAAAGCGCCCTGCTGCTGAGCGTGCTGCTCGGCCTCGGCCAGGCACAGGCCGCCAGCGAGCCAAGCCCTACCGCCCTGGCTACCCGCCTGGGGATTCCGCACCCGGCAGTGATCGCGCATCGCGGCGCGTCGTTCGATGCACCGGAATCTACCGCCCCTGCCTACAAGCTGGCCCGTGACCTGGGCGCCGATTATCTCGAGCTGGACCTGCAGCGCAGCAAGGATGGCGTGCTGTTTGCCCTGCACGACGACAACCTGCAACGCACCACCGACGTTGCCACCAAGTTTCCCGAGCGCAAGGACAGCCCGGCCAACGCCTTCACCCTCGCCGAGCTGAAAACCCTCGACGCTGGCAGCTGGTTCAACAAGGCTTACCCGGATCGCGCGCGTGCGTCCTACGTCGGCCTGAAGATCCTGACCCTCGACGAAATCATCGACATCGCCCAGGGCAACCCGTTGCACAAGCCGGGCCTGTACATCGAGACCAAGGAGCCCAAGCAGTTTCCAGGACTGGAACGTGACCTCAAGGAAAAGCTCCAGGACCGCGGCTGGCTGAGCCCCGCCGGCTCGAAGCTGGCTAAGAGCGCACTGGGAGTAGGCCAGGGTCAGGGCAAGGTGGTGCTGCAGACTTTCGAAAAGAGCAGTCTCGAGTTGCTGGAAAAGGAAATGCCGCAAGTGCCGAAAATTTTGTTGCTGTGGGTAGGCCCAGGCAGCATCGAACCCAAGTCTGCGGTGACTTTCGCTGAATCCGGCGATAAGGACAAGGCCACCTACTACGCCAGGCAGGAACCGAAGAGCAAAGCCGAATTCCAGCAGTGGGTCGAGTACGCGAAGTCGGCGGGCGCCATCGGCACCGGGCCTTCTGCGGCGTTGACCAAAGGTGGTGATCAGAGCTACTCGGACCTGGTGCAACCCTGGATGAACCAGTACACCCACGATCAGGGTTTGCTGGTGCACGTCTACACGATCGATGATGCGGTGGATTACCAGAAGGTCACGGATGCGGGCGTTGATGGCATCTTTACCAACCGTGCGAGTGAGCTGTTGAAGTTCTACAAGCGTCCGGCCGCGGCGAGTGTTGGGCAGTTGTTGCAGAATAATGGGTATTGAGGTGGGACCGAGGTGACTGCATCGCGGGCAAGCCTTGCTCCCACATAAGGCTTGCTCTCCAACCAGCCTTGCTCCCACAGAGGGAACACCCAGTCCCAATCACCTTGTGGAATTAAGCCTGAATTAAGTTGCCACAGTTAATCTGGTCCCACTTAAACAGCCCATCCAAGGAAAGAACCTGAATGAAAACTTTGACTGCTCTCTTCACCGCTGCTGCCCTGACCCTCACTGCAGGCTTGGCTCAGGCTGATGTGCCGGTTGATCAGATTCCGAAGCTGGTCACGGACGGCAAGATCAAGTCTCTGGAAGACCTGAACAAGATCGTGATGAAGCTGCACCCAGGCGCCACCATCACCGACAGCGATCTGGACAACCACTTCAACAACTACGAGTACGAAGTTGAACTCAAAGACGCCAAAGGCGTTGAGTGGGACGTCGACTTGAACGCCGCCACCGGCGAAGTGCTGAAAAACAAACAAGACGACTGATCAACCGATAAAAAAAGCCGCACGATCTCACGATCGTGCGGCTTTTTGCTGTTCAGGATAATCACTACGCACTAAGGCGCGCCGTCACCTCATTCAGCTGCCCGGACAACCCATGCAGGTTGTGACTGGCCGCTTCAGTGCGCTGCACGTTATCCAGGTTGGTGCTGGCAATGCTGGTGATCTCGGTCAGGTTGCGCGAAATGTCTTCGGCCACCGACGTCTGCTCTTCAGCGGCCGTGGCAATCTGGCGGTTCATGTCGCGAATTGCTTCCACCGCAAGGGTGATGCGCTCCAGCATGGCCCCGGCCTGGGTGACTTGCTCGACACTTTCTTCACTGCGCGACTGACCGCTCTCGATCGCCTGAGCCGCATCCACCGCGCCGGTTTGCACGGTCTGGATGATCTGATTGATCTCGATGATCGACGCCGCCGTGCGCTGGGCCAGGCTGCGGACTTCATCGGCCACCACGGCAAAACCACGCCCTGCTTCACCGGCACGGGCCGCTTCGATCGCGGCGTTGAGCGCCAGCAGGTTGGTCTGCTCGGCGATGCCGCGAATCACTTCCAGGACCTTGCCGATGCGTCCGCTGTCGGTTTCCAGCTGGCGGATGACCGTCGCGGTGTTGGCGATTTCGCCGCGCATCAGGGTGATGGTGTGAATGGTGCCCTGCATGACCTTTTCACCCTGCTGGGCTGACTGGTCGGCGTCGTCGGCAGCACGCGCCGCATCGGCGGCGTGACGGGCAACTTCCTGGGCGGTGGCGGACATTTCGTTCATCGCCGTCGCCACCTGATCGGTGCGGTTGAACTGCTCATTGGTGCCGCCGGCCATGAGGCTGGCGATCGACTTCAACTCGCCGCTGGCGCTGTCCAGGTCCGACGCACTGCGTTGCAGGCGGCTGAAGGTATCGGCGAGAAAATCGCGCAGGGTATTGGCCGCGATGGCCAGCTTGCCGAGCTCATCCTGACGGGTATTGGGCACTCGATCGGCAAACCGACCCTGGCTGAGTTGTGCCACGTACTCGATCAGTTTGCGGATCGGCTCGACCAGGTTGCGGTTGACCAGCCACAGGCTCAACAGGCCGATCAACAGACCTGAAACGAGCATCACCACGATCCCCAGCAGCACGGTGCGATCGGCACTGGCGCTGATGGCTGTCGACTGCTCGGCGCCTTGCTTGCGCAACTCGCTGACCAGTTCGCTCATCTGATCGCTGGCGGCACGGTCGACACCCTTGACCGCAGCGTCCCCCGCCGTCGGGTCAGCACCAGACGCGACATAGGCATCGCGACCTTTCTGGTACGCCGCGCCCAACAGGCGATGCTCATCGCGCAGCCGTTCGATGCGCGTTTTCAGTTGCGACTCGATGCCTTTCTGCCCGGCCAGTTCACCGAGGATGTTCTGCACGTCGCGCTGACGCTCCTCGAACTGCTTCCAGTATTTGGCCAGCTCAGCCGGTTGCTTGCCGCGCAGCAGAACGTTTTTCCATTCCTGCACCTGCACCTTGAATTGCAGGTTCGCTTCATCGATCAGTTGCGAAGTGTGCAACGGTCCTTCGACGAGATTGGCGTAGCTCTGCACGCCACTGGACAGGAAGTGAAAGCAGGCCAGGGCGATCAGCAACATCGCCAGCAGGCTGCCGCTCAACAAGGCAAGGATTTGAGCTCTCAGGGATTTTTGCAAAAACATCGAGTGGACTCTCATGACAGGGATAAGGCACGCCCGGCAGGCGTGCAAGATGTCCGGACCTCCCTGTCGGCGACGCTGGTCCACGACCGTCATCGCGGTGATCGCGGTGATCGCAAGTTACAAGCCAGCCACCCATCATCGGCGAGCCAGAGCCTTTCTTTAGCGGTTCCGACCGCCGGTGCAAGACAAATCAGCGGTCATCCAGCTGTCACAATACGGTCAGAATCCCTTGCGATGATGCGGCTCCAGTGAACCTGAAAAACTTCGCAACATTCGCCCCCCGCAGCGAGCGCCCATGAACCACAGCATTGATCACAACCATCGCGATCAGGATCTTTTCGGGCTGTTGTACGGGTTCAGTTTTCGACCCGGCGAACCGGGGCGCGAGATCGATTCAGCGAAAGCGTTGCAGTGTTTGCAGCAGGACGACAGCGACGAATTCCTCTGGCTGCACCTGAACCTCGCCCACGCCGCCTGCGAGCGCTGGATGAAAAGCCACCTGGAATTGCCCGACGAGTTTTTCGAGGCGCTGCATGAGGGCTCGCGCTCGACGCGCATCGAGCACGTGGATTCGGCGTTGCTGGCGGTGGTCAACGACGTGGTGTTCAACCTCAGCAGCATGGTCTCCTCCGACGTGTCGACGCTGTGGGTCTGCGCCCGCAGCCGGCTCATCATCAGCGCGCGCCTGCAACCTTTGCACTCGGTGGACAAGCTGCGCTCGTCGGTGAAAACCGGTGAACGCTTTCGCTCGCCGCTGGAACTGCTGGTGCATCTGCTGCGCGACCAGGGTGAAGTGCTGACGCAGATTGTGCGGCGCACCAGCCTGAGCGTCGATCAGATCGAAGACGAGTTGCTGTCGTCCCGACTGTCCACCAACCGCGCGGAACTGGGCGCCAATCGCCGGGTGCTGGTGCGCTTGCAACGCTTGCTGGCGCTGGAGCCGGGCTCGCTACTGCGCTTGCTCAATCGTCCGCCGCAATGGCTGCAAAAGGAGGACGTGAAGGAGTTGCGCAAGTCCACCGAGGAGTTTGCGCTGATCATCAACGACCTGACGGCGCTGGGTGAGCGGATCAAGTTGTTGCAGGAAGAAATCGCCGCCAACCTCAATGAACAGAGCAACCGCACCTTGTTCACCCTCACCGTGGTGACGGTGCTGGCACTGCCGATCAATATCATTGCCGGGTTCTTTGGCATGAACGTCGGCGGGGTGCCGCTTTCGGGGGATCCGGAAGGGTTCTGGATTCTGGTCGCGCTGGTGGCGACCTTCACGGTGATCGCCGGACGCTGGGCATTTCGCAAGCGGCAGGATTATTAAGATCAAAAGATCGTCCGATCGCGGCCCGAGCCTTCGGCAGCTCTACAGGTGATCGGCGTAGGAGCTGCCGAAGGCTGCGATCTTTTGATCTTGATTTTAAAAACAAGATCAAAAGATCGCAGCCTCCGGCAGCTCCTACAAGATTGCGTGTAGTCCGATGGACCGCGTCATCGTTCATCGCGGGCAAGCCTTGCTCCCACAGACCAACCGCTCCCGGACCACGTCATACACCCAGTGATAAACGTAGGTATATGGCAGGAAAAACAGCAGCACACCGATATCCAGCACAAACGCCTGCCACAGACTGATATCCAGCCACCAGGCAATCAGCGGCACACCCAGTGCCACCAGGCCGCCCTCGAACAGCAGCGCATGCACCACCCGAACCCAGGCGCTGCGCACGACGTTCAGGTGCGTCAGTAAACGGTCAAACAATCCGTTGAAAATTACGTTCCAGGCAAGCGCCAGGGCCGCGATGGCCATGGTGACCACGCCCATGTCGAGCATCGGTTTATCCATGACCCACGCCAGCAACGGGGTACAGATGACAATGGCCAGCAGTTCGAAACCGACGGCCTGGAATACACGTTCTGTGATGGATTTGTCGGCGCTCATGACCTGACTCCTCTGGGTGACTGTGGTTGCCATGATCCGCCATCACCCCGATACTTCATAACCAATAACCATCGATCAAGGCGATAGTTCATGGCCTCTCACGAAGTGTTGCTGGCGTTTGTCCAGGCGGCCACCCAAGGCTCGTTTTCAGCGGCGGCGCGCAAGCTCGGGCGCAGTCAATCGACCATCAGCGCTGCGGTCGCCAGCCTGGAAATCGACCTCAACCTGACGCTGTTCGATCGCAGCAGCCGCAAGCCCAGCCTGACCCCGGCCGGTCACGTGATGCTGCAACGGGCCGAGGAGATCCTGGCGGCCACCAGTCGCCTGGAGATGACTGCCAGCCAGCTGTCCCAGGGGGTTGAGGCGAAGCTCACCGTGGCGATTTCCGATACCTATCAATCTGATCGGTTCGAGGCGGCGTTAGGTGCGTTTGAGCAGCGTTATCCAGACCTGGAGCTGGAGTGCCTGATTGCCGAATGCGATGACCTGGTGGCGTTGGTCCAGTGCGGTCGGGCGCATGTGGCGTTTGCCGAGATGCAGGACAGTTATCCGCCGGACCTGGTCAGTTCGACCGTCGAGGAACAGACGGAAATCGCGCTGTTCGTCTCGCGCAAGCATCCGCTGGCGAGCGTCACCGGTATCGATCAGGACGTGCTGCAGCAGCACCGCGAATTGCGTCTGGCGACCATCGTCAATCCCTATGAAAGCCGGGCCAAGGGCCGCGTCTGGTCGGCGCCGAGTTACCTGATGCTGCTGGAAATGGCCCAGGGCGGGTTCGGCTGGGCGCCATTGCCGCGCTGGCTGGTGGGGCGGTTTGGCGCGGGGGAGTTGGTGGAGTTGAAGGTGCGTGGGTGGCCGAAACCTTTGTGCGTTGATGCATTGTGGTCGCGGCTGCATCCGCCGGGGCCGGCGGGGAGTTGGTTGTTGGGCAAGATGTTGGAATAGGATCAAAAGATCAAGATCAAAAGATCGCAGCCTTCGGCAGCTCCTACAGGGGGATCGCGTTCTAATGGTAGGAGCTGCCGAAGGCTGCGATCTTTTGATCTATGCGCGACAGCAGCACTAATCCAACCCGCGCAACCGGCTTTCCAGAAACCGCCGTTCCGGCGCCTGCTGGGTCAATTCCAGTGCTCGCACATACGCCGCCCGCGCCTGCTCGACCCGGCCCAGCTGCCGACAAAACTCGGCCCGCGCGGAGTGCGCCAGGTGGTAATCCAGCAGCTCACCGCGCTGCAGAATTGCGTCAATCAGCATCAACCCCACCAACGGCCCATCACGCCGCGCCAACGCCGCGGCGCGGTTCAACTCCACCACCGGCGACGGCACTGCCCTCAGCAACACGTCGTACAAACCCACTATCTGCGGCCAATCCGTATCCGCAGCCGTCGGCGCCTCGGCGTGCACCGCCGCAATCGCCGCTTGCAGGCAATAAGGCCCAAAGCTGCCTGCGGACAATGCTCGCTCTATCAGCCCGCAGCCTTCGGCAATCAGCTCGGCATTCCACAGCGTACGATCCTGCTCATCCAGCACAATCAACTCACCCGCTGCTGAGGTTCGCGCCGGGCGGCGCGACTCGTGCAGCAACATCAGCGCCAGCAGCCCCAGCACCTCCGGTTCTGGCAGCAATTCCATCAGCAGGCGCCCGAGGCGAATGGCTTCGCGAGTCAGCTCCTCACGGGTCAATTCCGCGCCAACGGACGCTGAGTAGCCTTCGTTGAACACCAGATAGATCACCCGCAACACGCTGTCGAGACGCTCGGGCAATTCGCTGAGGGTCGGCACCTGGTAGGGAATTTTTGCGTCACGGATCTTCGCCTTGGCGCGCACGATGCGCTGGGCGATGGTGGCCGGGGCGGCGAGGAATGCCCGGGCGATTTCCTCGGTGGTCAGGTCGCAGACTTCCCGCAGCGTCAGCGGCACCTGCGCGTCGGCGGCCAGCGCCGGGTGACAACAGGTGAAGATCAGGCGCAAGCGATCGTCTTCCACTTCCTCACCACTCCAGTCCGCCTGCTCCAGTTCCTCCAGTTGCGCGATCAACAGCGGGCGCGAGGCGTTGAAACGAGCACGCCGGCGCAATACGTCGATGGCCTTGAAGCGCCCGGTGGACACCAGCCAGGTGCGCGGATTATCCGGCACGCCGTCCCTTTGCCAACGCTCGACTGCAACAAAAAACGCTTCGTGTAGCGCCTCTTCAGCCAGGTCAAAATCACCAAGCAAGCGAATCAGCGTCGCGAGGATTCGCCGCGAGTCTTCGCGGTAGACCTGCTCGACCAGAGCGCTGACCGCCGAGCCAGGCATCAGTCCGGCATGCCTTCGGTCACCAGCGTGACCAGTCGATCCAGGCTCTGCCCCCAACCGTCGTGAAAGCCCATGGACTCGTGAGCCTGGCAATCCTCCTCGGACCAGTGTCGCGCCCGCGCGGTGTACAGCGTTCCGCCTGCATGCTCCTCAAGCGTCACCTCGGCGGACATGAACGGTTTGCCCGAAGGAATCCAGCCGGGGATAAACGCATCGGTAAACACCAGGCGCTCGGGCGCGACGATTTCCAGGAACACGCCCTGGGTCGGGTATTCGGCACCGTCCGGGGCGCGCATCAGGGTGCGGAATTGCCCGCCCACCCACAGGTCCATTTCGCATTCCGGCGTGGTCATGCCGTGGGGCCCCCACCACTGGGTGAGCAAGGCAGGCTCGGTCCAGGCGCGAAAGATCTTGCGGCGCGGCGCGTCGATCAGGCGGCTGATCGACAACTCAAAGGCGGCAGGGGTTTGTTGAAGAGCATTCGGACTCATGAAAAATCTCCTGTTGTGATTGTTATTCAGGGATTCAACTGGCGAACGGGGCGCACCTCGACACAGCCCACCCGGGCCGCCGGAATGTCGGCAGCGACTTGCAAGGCTTCATTGAGGTCGCGGGCATCAATCAGGTAGAAGCCGGCCAACTGCTCCTTGGTTTCGGCAAACGGGCCGTCGGTAATCGACACCTTGCCGTTGCGCATGCGCACGGTGGTCGCGGTCTGCACCGATTCCAGCGCCTCGGCCGCAATCATCCGCCCGCTGCCCTGGATGGACTCGGCATAGGCCATGCATTCTTCGTCTTTGGGGCTTTGTGGCAGCGAATGCAGTTCACGTTCGTTGCTGTAGACCAGGCATAAATACTTCATGGCGCACTCCCGGATCGAACGGATCAACTATGGCTCAGTTTGGCGCCCAGGCGCCCTTTCCCGACGACCAGCCCGATTTTCAGGGCTGCAGATCGAACAGCATGGCGCCGCTGGCCATGTCGAAGGGGGCCGACCAATGTTCATGCACGATCCGCCATTGGCCCGCGTCGCGCCGATAACAGGCAGTGCCGCGCATCCAGCAGGACTGGGTTTCACCTTTCTCGTTGGTGCCGCCGCAGTGGGTCAGCCAGTGGGCAAAAGCGATGTGCTCGTCGGCGACGATATTCACCTGATCGAAGTCGAACAGGTGCGGGCCCGGGCACGACTCCATGCAGTCCAGCCAATGCGCGCGATAGGCGGCCCTGCCGCGAAATTGCAGGGCCTTGACCGCGTCGAAGGAAACGACGTCGTCGGCATACAGGGCCATGATTTTCTCCACGTCCTTGGCGATCACCGCCTGGCGGTACGTGTCGATCAGGGTCTCAATTTCGGTGGTAGCGGTCATGAGCGTTCTCCGTGGTTGTTGTTGTGAAGACACCCTTAGTCGTCTGGTGAACGGGCGGATCGACAGTCCAAATAAAAACAATCAACCCACGCAAACTCGCTAGAATCCGAAATTCATATCGATTGGAACAAGGACACTCCAGTGACAAGCCAACTCGTGCCTTACGAACGCCTGACGACGCTCCAGCGCCAGCAGGTCGAGGCCATTGAAGTTCACCCGCAGCAGATCAAGTTCTGCGGCGATATCCACGGGGCGCTGCACAGCCTGCTGTCCAAGCCAGGCCCGGGGGTCAAGGGATTTGCCCTGCTGGTCGAAGAGGTGCCCGTGGCCTTCCTGCTACTCAAGCGCCCACCGGTGTTGCCCGCCTGGGCCAATGAACACAGCGCCACCTTGCACGCGCTGCAGGTCGATCAACGCGCCCAGGGCAAGGGATATGGCAAGGCCTGCCTGGAGGCCCTGCCCGAGGTTGCCCGCCAGACCTGGCCGGAAATCCGCGGGCTGGAATTGTCGGTGGATGCAGACAATGCAGCGGCGATCGCCCTGTATGTAAAATTCGGCTGGGTCGACAGCGGCGAAGCCTATCGCGGCCGCATCGGCTATGAACGGCGCATGGGCCTGGTGTTCGAGGAGGTTAATCATGCTCAACAGCATTGAACAACTGGAAGCGCTGTACGGCCTGCCCCACGACCGCGCCGTGCGCAAGCAGATCCCGTTCCTCAACGAGGACTACCAGGCGATGGTGCGCGCCTCGCCACTGGTGATCATCAGCTCCGTAGGCCCCGACGGCATGGACGGTTCGCCGCGGGGCGACACGCCCGGTTTCGTGCGCATCATCGACTCGCAGACCCTGGCCATCCCCGACCGCCCGGGCAATAACCGCATCGACACGCTGCGCAATGTGGTGCGGGATTCGCGGGTGTCGCTGCTGTTCATCATTCCGGGGATCGGGGAGACATTGCGGGTCAACGGCACCGCGCAAATCAGCGCCGAACCGCAGCTGCTGGACAGCTTCGCGGTCAACGGCAAGCCGGCGCGCACGGTGATGCTGGTGACGGTGGACGCCGCGTATTTCCATTGCTCGAAAGCGCTGGTGCGCTCGGATCTGTGGAACCCGGAGAAGTACCTGGATCGCTCGGCACTGCCCACGGCGGGAGCGTTTCACAAGCGGTTGAATGATGGGGCGTTTGATGCGGACTCATACGACCGGGAGGCGCCGGGCCGGGTGAAGGATAGTCTTTACTGACAACCCGATCTAACGGCCGTCCCGGTCCCACTGGATAAACCGAATCCCCCGTAGGAGCTGCCGCAGGCTGCGATTTTTTGTTCTTGATCGCAAAAACAAGATCAAAAGATCGCAGCCTTCGGCAGCTCCTACGCGTACGCGGGAAAATCGCGTTACAGGTCAGGATTATCTCGTGTTACAGGGCCAGGATCATCTCATGCCACGCCCTCCCGCCGTGGTCCGACGCCGACGGCTTGATGTAGGCAAACCCGAAACCGGCATACAACGGGACATGCTGCTCCCTGCACATCAGATGAATGCTCGCCTTGCCCATCCCGCGCATGCGTTCGATGAACTCACCCAACAACACCTTCGCCAGGCCCTGCCCCTGATAATCCGGGTGCACCACCACCGACATGATCACCACATTCGGACCCGCCGGGTCGTGGCCGATCAACTCCTTGAAGGCCTCGTCCGACATCTCCACCTCAAACGCCGCCCCGGAATTGATAAACCCGGCGACCACGCCCTCCACCTCGGCCACGATGAACCCCTCAGGCCAGGTTGCGATGCGCTTGGCGATCTTTTCCCGGGTCGCGGCTTCGTCGCCTTCGTAGGCGACAGTTTCAATGGCGTAGCAGCGGTCCAGGTCAGCAGGCGTGACGAGGCGGATAACAGGGGTCATGGCAGCTCGATGTCAGCGTTAAAAAAGGCCGGCGATCATAGATTATTCCGGCTTTAGCGGCAGCCAGATTTCCAGCACACCGGTATTGAGGTTCGGATTGAAATCTGCACTGTAGCGCTCGAACTCAGGGGCATCTGCCGCCTCGCGCCCGGACTGCGGCAACCAGGTTTTCCAGATGTACTGGAAAGTCTGCGGCAGGCTGGCCAAAGAGCCCTTGTGCTCGAATACCGCGTAATGCTGGGGTTGAACCTCGACCCAGCGGTATTTCTCCGGCAGGTCATCGAGCTTGCTGATCTCGACGCCGGCGATGTATTCGAAGCCGCCTTTGCCATCCGGATTGCAGCAGATGCCGTAGGTCACTTCGCCCTTCTGGCCAGGGATCTTGCCAATCTCGGGGATGAATTTTTCCCAAAGATCCGGAATGCCGGAGGTAGTCGCTTGGGTAAATCGCCCGCCTAGCCCTGCGATCAACAGGAAGTGCCCCGCTTCGAAGCGAGGTTCAGTTACTTCCACGGTTTTTTGCTCGTCCATGACTCGACTCCTGGAATGTAAAAAGTGGGTTCGGCTGGGAGTATAGAAGCCAAACCCGATTCGCCAAATTAGAGCGCGTGCAGCTGCTCGACGGCGCCGCTGCCAAAAAACTCGTTATAACCCGATAGAATCACGTACACCGCGAAATAGCAGAAGATCGCCGCAGAAGCCATATAGGAGTAGCGCAGCAGTTTATCGCCCAGCAGATTGCCGCCATGACTCGCGGCGAAGCACAGGCCGGCCGACCACAACAATCCGGCGCAGAGGAACCCGCCGAGAAACAGGGCCGAACTCAGGGCTCCACCACCGCCGGAACGCGCGATCAGTGTGCCACCCACCGCAGCGAACCAGAGAATCGCACTGGGCGACGACATGGCCAGGAAAATCCCGCGGAAGAACTCCTTGCGATGGGAGTTCTGCCCCACCTCGGCGGTTTGCGCCAACACCGCTTCGTGGTGAATCGCCGAATAGATCATCTTCGCCGCAAAATACACCAACAGCGCCGAGCCGCCGATCCACAACACCCAGCGCACGGTTTCGTACTGCAGCAATACCGTCATCCCCGCCAGCGCCAACACGGCGTAGATCAGGTCGCCGACACAGGTCCCCAATCCCAGGGCAAAGCCTTGCAAATAGCCGCGTTGCATGGCCAGGGTGATCATCGCGATATTGGCCACGCCAATGTCCAGGCACAACGAAAGGCTCAGCAAGAAGCCACTGGTGAATTCCATCTAACGGTTTCCTTCGGAAAATTTTGTTTACAAAGCCGCTGGACAGTCTGCCACAGCTGCCCTTACATTCCGCCACAGGCCACCGCAGTGGCCGGCGTCGCTCGGACGGTTCCGGGCGCTTACGTTATCCGAGGCAACAATGGCCGAACAAGGTTCGCCGCGCCGCTTTGCGCGCATAGATCGACTCCCCCCCTATGTTTTCAACATCACCGCCGAGCTGAAAATGGCTGCTCGTCGTCGTGGCGAAGACATTATCGACTTGAGCATGGGCAACCCCGACGGCCCGACGCCGCCGCACATCGTCGAAAAACTGGTCACCGTCGCCCAGCGCGAAGACACCCATGGTTACTCCACGTCCAAGGGCATTCCGCGCCTGCGCCGGGCGATTTCCAACTGGTACAAGGATCGCTACGAGGTCGACATCGACCCGGAGACTGAAGCCATTGTCACCATCGGTTCCAAGGAAGGCCTGGCGCACCTGATGCTGGCGACGCTGGATCAAGGCGATACCGTGCTGGTGCCGAACCCGAGCTACCCGATTCACATCTACGGTGCCGTGATTGCCGGCGCCCAGGTGCGGTCGGTGCCGCTGATTCCTGGCGTGGACTTCTTTGCCGAGCTGGAACGTGCGATTCGCGGTTCGATCCCCAAACCGAAAATGATGATTCTCGGCTTTCCGTCCAATCCCACTGCGCAGTGCGTGGAGCTGGATTTCTTCGAGCGGGTGATCGCCCTCGCCAAGCAGTATGACGTGCTGGTGGTGCACGACCTGGCGTACGCCGACATCGTCTACGACGGCTGGAAAGCCCCGTCGATCATGCAGGTGCCCGGCGCAAAGGACATCGCGGTGGAGTTTTTCACCCTGTCCAAGAGCTACAACATGGCCGGCTGGCGCATCGGTTTCATGGTCGGTAACGCAGAACTGGTCAACGCCCTGGCGCGGATCAAGAGTTACCACGATTACGGCACCTTTACCCCGCTGCAAGTCGCAGCCATTGCGGCGCTGGAAGGCGATCAGCAGTGCGTCAAGGACATCGCCGAGCAATACCGGCAGCGCCGCAACGTGCTGGTCAAGGGCCTGCATGAGCTGGGCTGGATGGTGGAAAATCCGAAAGCGGCGATGTACGTCTGGGCCAAGATTCCCGACGCCTACGCGCACCTGGGCTCGCTGGAATTCGCCAAGAAACTGCTGGCCGAGGCCAAGGTCTGCGTCTCGCCGGGTGTGGGTTTCGGCGAGTACGGCGATGATCACGTGCGCTTCGCCCTGATCGAAAACCAGGACCGAATCCGCCAGGCCGTGCGCGGCATTCGCGGGATGTTCCGGGCGGATGGGCTGGCAAGCAAAACCACAGCCTGACACCTCAACTGTAGGAGCGAGCCTGTGGGAGCAAGGCTTGCCCGCGATGGCGGCGGCACATCCGAAACAGATGTGACTGACATACCGCCATCGCGAGCAGGCTCACTCCTACAGTTGTCGGCGTTGTATTCGAGAGCACCTGGCAACTCTGTCAGTTTCCGACTCTGGACCAAAGTGAAATGCTGGGGCGCCGTCAAACAAAAAAGGCCTCGCCATGTCCCCTTCACAATCTACAGCTCCCCAATCTCGCACGCTGCTGTTAGCGACTGACTGCAAAAACTCGGTGCTGACCGAGATGGCTGGCCCCATCAATCACCTGGCGTACACACCCTATGGTCAGCAGTCTTCCCGGCAGAAGGTCATGACGCGGCTGGGCTTCAACGGCGAGCTATGTGAGACAAGCCGGGGTTGGTACATTCTGGGCAAAGGATATCGTGCGTATAACCCGAGACTGATGCGATTTCACAACCCGGACAAATTCAGTCCGTTTGATAAAGGGGGGTTGAACGCCTATCTGTATTGCGGTGGCGAGCCGGTGATGCGAGCAGATCCGAGCGGAGAAGGTTGGGTCTTTAATGCATTTGCGACTGTTATGAATATCCTTTCCCCGGTCGGCCCGAGCGGCAGGGTTGCCAGCTCGACTTCTCCACGACCAGGCGGCGTCCTGGGAGCTTTGTATTTAATCGGCAATACACCGAAAGCACCCGTCAAGCTCGGGCGTGGAAGCCGAAACGCCAGTAAAACCAGTAAACCCACCCGAAACCAGAATGTGCCCGGCCCTCAGTTCAACTCCCCAACTAATCCGAAATACCCTGACGCGAAATCAAACCAAGTCCCCCAACCTACATCCCAGCCCACCACTCACGGTGGAGGTCGCCCCGGACACATTATCGATAAAGGTAACTATGATGCCCGTGACAACAACGTGTACAGCACGGAAAAATCGAGAGACGGAGTCAAAATCCAGGGCGTCAACTCGGGCAGAGCTCAAATGCCTTCAACTTCCGCAGCTTCCAAGATACGCCGTCGATAGAATGCAAATTCACGCCCGGAACACCCACAAAAAAACCGCATCTCTGCGGTTTTTTTGTAGCAAACACCGCGTTTAAACAAACATCGACAACAATAGAATAAAGCCCAACGCCACCACGGACAGGATGGTTTCCATCGCGGTCCAGGTCTTGAAAGTCTCGACCACGGTCATGTTGAAGTACTGCTTCACCAGCCAGAAACCCGCGTCGTTGACGTGGGACAGCACCAGCGAGCCCGCACCGGTTGCCAGCACCAGCAACTCGCGGTTCACGCCCGGGATCATGCCGACTACCGGCACCACGATGCCCGCGCCAGTGATGGTGGCCACGGTCGCCGAACCGGTGGCGACACGAATCACTGCGGCTACCAGCCAGGCCAGCAGGATCGGCGAGATCTGCGCGTTCACCGCCATGTGGCCGATCACGTCGCCCACGCCGCTGGTAACCAGCATCTGCTTGAAGCCACCACCGGCACCAATGATCAGGATGATCGCCGCAGTGGGTGCCAGGCTGGCGTCGAGCAGGCCGAGGATGCGTTTGGAATCCATGCCCTGGCGATGGCCGAAGGTGTAAAGCGACAGCAGCAAAGCCAGCAGCAACGCCGAGATCGGGTGACCGATCATGTCCATCCAGGTGCGGAAGAAGTTGCCATCCGGCAGCGCGACGTCGGCGAATGTTTTCAACAGCATCAGGAACACCGGCAGCAGCACGGTGATCAGGGTGATGCTGAAGCTTGGCAGGTTGGTCGATTCCGGCTCACGGGCCAGTTGATCCACCAATTCCTGGTTGGCATGGCCGGGGATGTACTTGGCAATGAAGGTACCGAAGATCGGCCCGGCGATGATCGCCGTTGGCAGTGCCACGATCAGCCCGTACAGGATGGTCTTGCCAATGTCGGCACCGAACACGCCGATCGCCAGCAACGGACCCGGGTGCGGTGGCACCAGGCCGTGCACCGCCGAAAGACCGGCCAGCAGCGGGATACCGATCTTGATGATCGATACACCGGTGCGCCGCGCCACGATAAACACCAGCGGGATCAGCAGCACGAAGCCGATTTCGAAGAACAGCGGGATGCCGACCAGGAACGCGGCGAACATCATGGCCCACTGCACATTGTCCTTGCCGAAGGCGCGAATCAGGGTCTGGGCGATCTGATCCGCCCCGCCCGATTCGGCCATCATCTTGCCGAGCATGGTGCCCAGCGCCAGGATGATCCCGACAAAACCGAGTACCCCGCCGAAGCCGTCCTGGAACGCCTTGATGATGGTACCGATCGGCATGCCCGAGGTCAGGCCGAGAAACGCTGCGGCGATGATCAGGGCAATGAACGGGTGGAATTTGAACTTGGTGATCAGGACGATAAGCCCGATCACCGTGACCACTGCATCGAGCAGCAGGAACGTCTCGTGGGACATGCCAAACATTAGGGGTGTCTCCTGGTTGTTGTTGTTATTAAAGCGGGTAATTCGCAAGTCATCAGGACAGCGCTATCTTTTGGAACAAAACTCATACCGGGAGTTTCAGGCCATGTTCGAGCCACCAGTGGTGGGCTTGAACGGCCAGTTCATCAACGCTGTGGTTGGAAGCGTCCAGCGCCAGAGTCAGAGGCTCACCCTTGGGCGACTCGAGTGTGGCGAACTGGCTGTCGATCAGGGTCGAGGGCATGAAATGGCCCGGCCGGTGAGACACACGCTCGGCCGCCACTTCGGGGGTCAGTTCGAGGAACACGAAGCCCAGGCCCGGCAAGGCGCTGCGTAATACTTCGCGATAACTGTGCTTGAGTGCCGAGCAGGTCAGCACCGGGCGCTGGCCCTGGGCGTCGACCCGGCGCAGTTCGTCGCACAGGCTGTCGAGCCAGCCGGCGCGGTCTTGATCGTTCAGGGGAATGCCGGCGCTCATCTTTTCGATGTTTGCGGCAGGATGAAAAGTGTCGCCTTCGATGGCAGTCGCGCCGCTGAGCAGGCACAAGGCTTCGCTGACGCAAGTTTTGCCGCAACCGGCAACGCCCATGATGACCAGGGCGGTGATGGGATGATTCATGTAACACCTCAGCACGCAGACAGCGCTACCTTTGCCAGCTTTGACACTGGATCAAAAGCAGAAGTTGCCGACGCCTTCTTGTCATTTTTGTGGGTTGCAACGTTGTCGTACCCAACGCCGAAAAGCGAGGTTCAGGCAAAACTCGCTTACGCATTTGCAGCTGCTTCGGGACAGCGCTACCTTAGTGCCTCGAATTTTGTTTGGCAAGCCGTCCGATGATCTCCCCCAAAAACGATAAAAATACACGCACCACTGGCCGCCCTACCCTGAATGAAGTTGCCCGACTGGCCGGTGTCAGCCCGATCACCGCCTCCCGCGCCCTGCGAGGAGTCAGCACGGTGGCCAGCGAACTG
This sequence comes from Pseudomonas sp. LB3P31, assembly GCF_054897945.1. Taxonomy (NCBI): domain Bacteria; kingdom Pseudomonadati; phylum Pseudomonadota; class Gammaproteobacteria; order Pseudomonadales; family Pseudomonadaceae; genus Pseudomonas; species Pseudomonas sp. LB3P31. The sequence goes on along the minus strand of NZ_CM142710.1, from coordinate 4,777,392 downwards.
GTGGAAAAGGTCCAGAAAGCCGCGCTGGAACTCAACTACGTGGTCAACCCTGCCGCCCGCGCCCTCGCCTCAGCCCAGGGCCATTCCGTGGTGGTGCTGGTGCCGTCGCTGTCCAACCTGCTATTCATCGACACCCTGGAAGCCATTCATCAGGTTTTGCGACCCAAGGGATTCGAAGTACTGATCGGCAACTTCCACTACTCTCGCGACGAAGAAGAAAACCTGCTGCGCAACTACATGGCCTATCAGCCGCGCGGCTTGTTGCTGACCGGTTTCGACCGCACTGAAAGCTCGCGAAGGATGATCGAGGCGAGCAACATTCCATGCGTGTACATGATGGAGCTGGACAGTGCTGCCGGAGTCAACTGCGTCGGTTTTTCGCAACTGGCGGCGGGTGAAACGGCGGCGCAGCATCTGCTCTCCCGGGGGCGCAAGCGCCTGGCGTACATCGGCGCGCAACTGGACCAGCGCACCCTGCTGCGCGGCGAAGGTTTTCGCAAGGCGCTGCAGCAGGCCGGCCTGTACGACCCGGACCTGGAAATCCTGACACCGCGCGCGTCCTCAGTCGGGCTCGGCGGCGAGTTGTTTATGCAGTTGCTGGCCAGCCACCCGGACGTCGATGCGATTTTCTTCGGCAACGACGACCTGGCTCAGGGCGCGCTGCTGGAAGCCATGCGGTTCGGCATCAAGATCCCGGAGCAGGTGGCGATCCTCGGGTTCAACGACCTGCCGGCCTCGGCGCATATGGTGCCGCGCCTGAGCAGCATCAGTACGCCGCGAGAGGCGATCGGCCGACGTTCGGCGGAGATGATGCTGACCTTGCTGGCCGGTAATAGCGTGGCCAAGCCGGTACTGGATATGGGGTTTGAGTTGAAGGTGCGGGAGAGTACGTAGATTTCGGCGGACTTCAACTAATCTTGATTGTGTATCTGAGGTTTGCCAGCCTCTGCGTTACCGGACCCGGCCTGATCGCCAGTCGGCCGCCACCCTGTCAGAATCCTGAAGCGTCCGATCGCTAAAGGAGTAGCTCAATGGAACATGCACTGAAGATTCTCGGTAAAGCGTCCTCGATCAACGTCAGAAAAGTCCTGTGGACTTGCGACGAGCTGGGCGTTGCCTACGAGCGCGAGGACTGGGGCAGCGGTTTTGCGTCGACCCACAGTCCGGAGTTCATCAAGCTCAATCCCAATGCCCAGGTGCCGGTGATCATCGACGAGGCCGGGGTGTTGTGGGAGTCCAATACCATTTGCCGTTATCTCGCCGCCAAACATCACCACCATGAACTGTTGCCCACCGAGCCGGCGGCCCGCGCGCGCGTCGAGCAATGGATGGACTGGCAGGCCACCGAACTCAATCGGTCCTGGAGTTATGCGTTCAGCGGATTGGTGCGCCGGGACCCTGAGTTCCTCGACCCACACCTGATCGCCCATGGCGTGCGCGGCTGGAACCAGAAGATGGCGATACTGGAGCAACAGCTCAAGGCGACCGGGGCCTATGTCGTCGGGGCGCACTTCACAGTGGCGGATATTGTGATGGGTCTGTCGATCAACCGCTGGCTGATGACACCCATGGACCGCCCGGATTTACCTGCCGTTGACGAGTATTTTCAGCGGCTGGCGCAACGTCCGGGGTTTCTTAAACATGGCTGCAATGGTTTGCCCTGACGTTAGGTCAGTGGCTGCCGAGCTTGTTGAAACCGGGGCCTATTTGTACCTGCCCCATGGGAGGGCGGGGATCGCTGAGCATCGCGGGCGGCGCGATGATTCGACTTGCTCGCGAATGCGCAGGGTCAGTCGACATTGATGGTGACCGGTACGCCGCCATCGCGAGCAAGCTTTGCTCCCACAGGGATGCTTCCATTCGAGGGTGTTCCATTCGCGCAGATACTGCGCCGAACTACCCGTCAGGTCGGCTTTAAGGCCGCCTCGGCGTGGCTCTCGATCGCGGACGCCCCATTAACCACGACGGCCGAACGCAGGTATTGTGTAGCGGGTAAACCGGCAGGGATGCCGGTTTAGCTGCGTTGGGCCATGGATGGCCCGTCGCAGCGGCCCGCGGAGCAATGCCGGAGTGAGGGCACACCGAGCCTAGGCGAGGTGCCGAGTGGTGGGGCAAAAAGCGCTTGGTTACTTGGCGCTGTTCCAAGTGACCCGCCGTAAGGGCGGAACCATTAGAAACCGTGGCCGCAACAACGGATATGTACACAGCAAGATCAAAAGATCGCAGCCTCGTTTCACTCGACAGCTCCTACCCAGCTCCAATCAGTTTCACGCAGGTTCACGCAGGTTCACGCAGCACCGCGGTAATCAGGGGTGCCCGCCGAACTGCGCGGCTCAGTTCAACTGCAACGTCGAATTGAACTGGCTGATCGCATCCACCACATGCCGTGACCCTTGCTGAATCTCCAGGATCACCTCCCCCGCCTCGTTCGCCAACTCCACGCCAAGCCCGGTTCTGCTCAGGCTCGATTGCATGCTCGTCACTGCGCTCAGCGACAGGTCATGGTTCTTGCGCACCACCTCGACAATCTCCAGCGTCGCCTGACTGGTTCGCGCCGCCAGACTGCGGACTTCGTCGGCCACCACCGCAAAGCCGCGGCCGTGCTCACCCGCCCTGGCTGCTTCGATGGCGGCGTTGAGGGCCAGCAGGTTGGTCTGGTCGGCGATGCCACGGATGGTCTGGACGATGCTGCCGATGATCTCGGACTGCTTGCTAACCGCATCGATGCTCAGCGCCGCCTCGTTGAGGTCACGGGAAATGTCCTGGATGATCTGCACCGTCTGCTGCACCACCTGTGAGCCTTTCTGCGCGCAGGCATCGTTCTGCACCGAGGTGCTATGGGCCGATTCGGCAGCGCTCTGCAGAGTCGTCACCTGATGGGTGATGTCGCTGGCGAACTTGACCACTTTGTACAGACGCCCCTTGGCGTCGAACAGCGGGTTGTAGGACGCCTCCAGAAATACCGTATGACCGTACTTGTCCTTGCGCTCGAAACGGCGCGAGTGATACTCGCCACGATTGAGCGAAGCCCAGAATGCCTTGTACGGCTGCGAATCGCTTTCACTGCGATGGCAAAACAGACTGTGGTGCTGGCCGATCACTTCAGCCTGCGAGTAGTGCATGGTTTTCAGAAAGTTTTCGTTGGCGGCGATGACAGTTCCGTCCGGTTTGAACTCGATAACGGCCATCGAACGCCCGATAGCAGCGAGCAGGCTATCGTTTTCATGTTCCTTGTTGATCCGCGCAGTGATGTCCGCTGCGACCTTCATTACGCTACGCACCTGGCGATCATCGCCATACACCGGCATGTAGCTGGCTTCGAGCCAGACTTCCCGGCCGCTTTTATCCAGCCGCAGGAAAGTGCCGCTAATCGGCTCGCCCCGCGCCAGGTCGCGCCATAATTTTGCGTACTCCTCGCTGCGGTAAAACGATTCCTCACAAAAGATCCGGTGGTGTTTGCCGCGCACATCCTCGGCGCGGTAACCCATCGCGCTGCAGAAATTCTCATTGGCATCAATGACGATGCCATCGGGGGTGAACTCGATCATGGCCATCGAGCGGCTGACGGCGGCCAACTTGGCGTTGGCTTCGCTCAACGCACAACTGAAGCGCTCGATTTCCTGCAGGTCAGCCTTGTGATGTCGGTTAAACATGGTTGTATCACCCTAAGCGCGGTTTTTTGATTGAAGAAGTCGGTCTTCGTATCCACCACAATGTTCCATGCCACAGGTGCACGACCCCCTCTAATGGAGGGTTCGCTCAGGTGATAAATGATGTTCAATCGGAGGGTCCATGATGCGACGCTCTTATCAAGACATCCTTCGCTTGATAGCCCGGAATCGAGCCAGCCCTGACAGTTTCATGAGTAACTCCCTATACCGTACGGCTCCTTTTCATTAGGAATCAGCATAGCCAGCCGGGAATTACACGCAAGGCCACTAGTCGGCCAGTATTCAGCACAAAATGGCCATCTCATCACGGGACGTTATTGGGCAAACATTACAAACATCGGGGAGAACGCGACGCTGACCATCCGGTCGTTGAACTCCGCCAGCCTGTCCTGACCATAAACTTCGGTCCACACGCCAGAGGCGCTGGCTTTCTCGGGAATGCTGAAAGGACAGCAACCGCGGCCCAACTTCACTTCTTTGAGGTTGCTCATTGTCATGTTGCCGATGGCGCTGGGCCCATCGATGCCGAAGACTTTCACGGTGCTGTTTTTATTGTTGTGCTGCCAGGACGAGACCTGCCTATTGAGGTTGTAATCGATCAGGTTGACCGGACGGTTGTCGGGTTTGCTCAGTAACGATAACTTTCTGCCAGTGAACCCAGGGTTTTCCCACACGCAGAAATAACCGTAATCGCAGATGCCATCGGACCGCTGATGTTCACCAGGAACGGGAAATGTCACGACGACAGCACCATTGTCGTACACCACCTGAATGGGACCGACCTGCCTGCCTCCGGGCTTCCTGATGAGCTGTTCGTCGATCTGCAGCTGAACCTGCGCAGTTTGTGAGGATGTCATGAAAGGATTGAAGACAGCGTAGCGAGTGGTTCCAGGCGTCACCTGCATCGCATAAAAGTAGAGGGCGAAAACCGCGACGCACAGGGCCGCAATGACGATGAACAATCTGATGATCATGCTGAAGCTCCGCTCCTTGAGACGCTGGCAACCACCAGCTTTGTTCAGGAGCAGAATCAGATGCTTACGGAACACCTGTCTACTGTCATAATTGACAGTTTCGACCGTCGGCATGCGTCTTAAAGCCTGCCGTCGTCCGTGATGCGTGCAGCAGGAGCCCGAGGGCCGGGCTCCCTTGTCGCGGGATCAATGACCGAACACATCCACCTTCTTGGCCTTCTTGTCTGCGCGCTTTTCATCGGCGGTTTTTGCCGGCTTTTTCTTTGCTGCCTTCTTTGAATCCATGCCTTTGGCCATGATACGTACTCCACTCATACGGGATGTGAGATCAGGTATACACCTATCGCCGCGCGCGCGTTCTTTTATAATCGCAGGCCTTGCGCACCCACAGACCGAAGCCATGCCAGACACCCAGTACTCCCTGCTCGCCGAGCCATTATGGCCGTTGATGAACAAGTTTTATCGCAGCCACCAATCGTCGATGAAAGCCGTGCGTGACGCCCAGCTATGGGTTGCCCGCCGTGAGGAGATTGTCGGTGCGTTGTGTTTGCGCCCGGTGGCGGACGGGCATTGGTTGACGGGGCTGTTCGTTGATCCGGGCTGCCGGGCACAGGGGGTTGCAGGCGCGTTGATTGCCGAGGCGATCAAGGGGCTGGAGGGGCCGGTGTGGTTGTTCTGTCATCCGGATTTGCGCGGGTTTTACGAGGGCCGCGGGTTTACGTTTGACCCGCCACTGCCCTATGCGATGGCAGAGCGGTTGAGTCGTTACGCGCGCAGCAAGCCGATGATTGCGATGGGGACTTGTAGGAGTGACCTGTGGGAGTGAGCCTGCTCGCGATGGCAACTTGTAGGAATGAGCCTGCTCGCAATGGCAACTTGTAGGAGTGAGCCTGCTCGCGATGGCGGTCTGTCAGCTACCAACAGTATCGGCTGATCTGACGCCATCGCGAGCAGGCTCACTCCTACAGGGTTAATCGTCAGCGTTCGGATCAAGGTCCGGGAACATCACTTCGGTAAAGCCGAACTTGCTGAAATCAGTGATGCGCGACGGGTACAGGCGCCCGATCAGGTGGTCGCATTCGTGCTGCACCACCCGCGCATGGAAGTCCGAAGCAAAGCGCACAATCGGTTGGCCCTTCGGGTCGAAACCTTCGTAGCGGATGTCGCGAAAGCGGTTCACCGCACCGCGCAGGCCCGGCACTGACAGGCAACCTTCGAACCCCTCCTCCAGCGTCGGCCCCAGCGGCGTGATCAGCGGATTGATCAGGATCGTCTGCGGCACTGCCTCGGCATCCGGATAACGCTCGCTGTGCTCGAAACCGAAGATCACCAATTGCAGGTCAACGCCGATTTGCGGAGCGGCCAGGCCGACCCCGCCCACGCTTTCCATGGTCTGGAACATGTCGTCGATCAGTTGCCACAGCTCTGGCGTGTCGAACATTTCGACAGGCACCGGCGGGGCGATGCGCAGCAGTCGCTCATCGCCCATTTTCAGGATTTCACGGATCATTTGATGACTTCGTCAGTGGATGGCTTGATCGAGTGGTCCCGACCCAGTCCGGAAACATGTTGTTTAGGCGCATCGGCGAGCTCGCCGGGGACTTTTTCACCGGGGTCCTTGCCTTCGCTGGACATGTGCTCGATCACTGCATTCATCTCCGCGCCCAGCAGCAGCACCGCCGCAGAAATATAGAAATACAGGAGCAACACGATGATCGCGCCGATACTGCCATACATGGCGTTGTAGTTGGCGAACTCCTTGACGTACAGGCCAAAACCCACCGAAGCAAGAATCCACACCACTACCGCCAGCACTGAACCCGGGGTGATGAAACGGAACTCCTGTTTGACGTCAGGCATGACGTAGTAGATCAGCGCCACCGCCACCATCAGCAAAATCACCACCACGGGCCAGCGGGCGATGGTCCACAGGGTCACAATGAAGTCTTCCATGCCGACCTGCGCGGCGATCCAGCCCATCACCTGGGGCCCAAGCACCATCAGCGCGGCAGCGATCAGCATCATGCCAGCGATGCCGACGGTGTAGAAAATCGACAGCGGCAAGCGCTTCCACGCCGGACGGCCTTCAACCACGTCGTAGGCGGCGTTCATCGCACTCATCAACAGACGTACGCCGGCGGAGGCCGTCCACAGTGCGATCACGATACCTACCGAGAGCAGACCGCCCTTGGATTGTTGCAGCTGGTCGATCACCGGGTTCACCTGCTCCACGGCCTGGGGCGGTAACACCAGTTCCGATTGCAGGCGCAGCCAGGAGAAGAAGTCCGGCAGGTGCAGGAAACCGATGAGGGCGATCAGGAACAAAATGAAGGGGAACAGCGAAAACAGCATCTGGTAGGCCAGCGCCGACGCGTAGGTCGACATCTCGTCATCGATGAATTCGGTGACCGTGCGCACCATCACGCGGTGGATGGGCAGACCTTTCATGTCCGGGAAAATCATTAGCGTCTCCTTTCGCCGCAATATCGGGTTCAAGTCGTGGCGACTCAGGGGGCGTTGCTTTCGTCAAAGCCTGCATCAAAATAGCCTGTCTGGCGACTTTGAAACAGTTTCTGTGTTCAAGTTCCTGCTGAAACAAAAACGGCCATCCGCAGATGGCCGTCCCTGTTAACCGTCACAGGCCAAATCAGGCCTTGTCGACGCCTTTCTTTACCGCGTCTTTGGCCTTGCCTACTGCTTGCTGAGCTTCGCCTTTCTTTTCCTGCACTACGCCTTCAGCGCGCATTTTGTCGTTGTCGGTAGCCTTGCCTACGCCTTGCTTGACGTTGCCGACTGCTTCGTTAGCCATACCTTTTACTTTATCGCCAGTGCTGCTCATGGTGTTTCTCCTGTGAACAATTGAACGAACAAAAGTGCTTACAGGAAGATTGACCGGAGGCGTTTGCCGGGAGTTTCATTTTTTTTCAGCAGAACATTTCATCGAACAAGGCAGGTTGGGCTTTATGTTTGCCCACCAACCCACGAGAATGTGCAACGTATTCAGGCCCTGGCGCTGAAGATCCAATCCCGTAGGAATGTTATGAAACTCGATAAACCGCAGGCCATTGCCCGCAGAAACCTGGAACTCGGCGGTGCAGTGCTTGGCGTCAACAACTGCCATTTCACCGAATTGAACCGCAACCGCAACATCTGGTGGTTCGATATCCCGGTCGCACGCCTGGCCGTTGGTCAGTACGAATGGATTCATCTGCTGATGCACACCCCGGATACCGACGAACTGCTGCACCTGAAGGTACCAACGGTATTCCTGCGCGAGAAGCTCGAAGGGCTGGTGGTGCGCAACGAAGGCAAGCGCAAGGCGGCCTTGAGCCTGGAGCTGAGTGCGGACAAGGATTCGTACCTGCAGGACATGCGCCCGGCGGGCACCAACGTCAATTTCGCGCAGTTCCGGTTGTAAGAATCAAGAGCTTCGCGAGCAAGCCCGCTCCCACAGTTTGACCGAGTTCTGACAGTAAGAATGCGGTCAAAACTGTGGGAGCGGGCTTGCTCGCGAAGGCGGCCTGACAGGCGAAGGTATTTTCCTGACAGACTAAAAAAACCCGCATCGACGGGTTTTTTTATGGCTTACGCCGTAGCTTTCTTCGCGTTGATCTTCTTCAACTCTTCATCACGCAACTCACGCCGCAAAATTTTGCCAACGTTGGTCGTCGGCAGCGCATCGCGGAACTCCACGGAGCGTGGCACCTTGTACCCGGTGACATTCGCACGCATGTGCTCCATCACCTGTTCCTTGGTCAGGGTCACGCCCGGCTTGGCGACGATGAAGATCTTGATCGCTTCACCCGACTTCTCGTCCGGCACACCGATCGCTGCGCACTGCAACACACCCGGCAGGGTCGCCAGCACGTCTTCCAGCTCGTTGGGATACACGTTGAAACCGGACACCAGGATCATGTCTTTCTTGCGATCGACGATGCGCATGTAGCCATCCGGCTGGATCAGCGCGATGTCACCGGTCTTCAGCCAACCTTCGCTGTCGAGCATTTCATCGGTGGCATCCTGGCGCTGCCAGTAACCCTTCATCACCTGCGGCCCTTTCACGCACAGCTCGCCGATGGCGCCCAGCGGCTGCTCCACGCCGGCATCGTCGATGATCTTGCACAGGGTCGACGGCACCGGAATGCCGATGGTGCCAAGTTGGATATGCTGGATCGGGTTCACCGTGGCCACCGGGCTGGTTTCGGTCATGCCGTAACCTTCGCAGATGGAGCAACCGGTCACCGCCTTCCAGCGTTCGGCGGCCGCCAGTTGCAGGGCCATACCACCCGACAAGGTGACTTTCAGGGCGGAGAAGTCGAGCTTGCGGAAACCCTCGTTGTTGCACAGGGCGACAAACAGGGTGTTGAGGCCGACAAAACCGCTGAACTTCCACTTCGACAGTTCCTTGACCATCGCCGGCAGGTCGCGCGGGTTGCTGATCAGGATGTTGTGGTTGCCAATCAGCATCATCGCCATGCAATGAAAGGTGAAGGCATAGATGTGGTACAGCGGCAGCGGCGTGATCAGGATCTCGCAACCTTCATTCAGGTTGGAACCCATCAGCGCCTTGCACTGCAGCATGTTCGCCACCAGGTTGCGGTGGGTCAGCATTGCGCCCTTGGCCACGCCGGTGGTGCCGCCGGTGTATTGCAGCACGGCCACATCGCTGCTGGCCGGGTTGGCTTCGGTGACTGGCTGGCCATGACCCTTGCTCAGCACGTCGTTGAACTTGATCGCCTTGGGCAAGTGATAAGCCGGGACCATTTTCTTCACGTACTTGATGACGCTGTTGATCAGCAGGCGCTTGAGCGGCGGCAGCAGGTCGGCAACTTCAGTGACGATGACGTGCTTGACCCCGGTTTTCGGCACGACGGCCTGGGCCAGGTGCGCCATGTTGGCCAGGCAGACCAGGGCCTTGGCCCCGGAGTCATTAAATTGGTGTTCCATTTCCCGCGCGGTGTACAGCGGGTTGGTGTTGACCACAATCAGCCCGGCGCGAATCGCACCGAACACGGCCACCGGATACTGCAACACGTTCGGCAATTGCACGGCGATTCGATCACCCGGCTGCAAGTCGGTATGCTGTTGCAGATAAGCGGCGAAGGCGCCGGACAGTTCATACAATTCACCGTAGGTGATTGTCTTGCCCAGGTTGCTGAATGCCGGCTTGTCGGCGAAGCGTTGGCAGGACTGCTTCAGTACCGCCTGAATATTCGGGTACTCGTCCGGATTGATGTCGGCAGCAATCCCGGCAGGGTACTTATCCTTCCAAAAGTCTTCGATCATGGAAGCCCACTCCTCAGCAACGCGAATTCAGCACCGCATTTGATGCGATTATTATTGGTGTTTGATCAGGGGCAAATCCGGCGTTTTATAGAGGCCGGGAAGTCCCAAAGCGCGCCGAGAGTAGCAGCTTTGCCAAGGGTCGACTAGAGCCAAAAGCGGGCTCTACAGTCATGCTGGTGACTCTTGAATATCTTATAGTCAGTTTTAGAGCAAAAATTCTATATGACTGATCAGAGCAAAAGATCGCAGCCTTCGGCAGCTCCTACAGGGAAACGCATTCCCATGTAGGAGCTGCCGAAGGCTGCGATCTTTTGGGGCCATATCGTCCTACAAATATCTAGGCGATATCCCGCAACTCCCGCCGCAGGATCTTGCCCACCGGGGTCATCGGCAACGAATCTCGTAACACAATATGCTTGGGTACTTTGTAAGCAGTGAAGTTTTCCTTGCAGTAGGCCTTCAGCTCTTCCAGGCTGACCCCGGCCTCGCGCGCCACCACAAACAACTTCACCGCCTCCCCCGAACGCTCGTCCGGCACGCCGATCACCGCGCAGTTGGCGACTTTCGGGTGGGCCATGACCACGTCTTCGATCTCGTTCGGATACACATTGAAACCCGAAACAATGATCATGTCCTTCTTGCGATCGACAATGCGCACAAAACCGTCGGGATCGATCACTGCGATATCGCCGGACTTGAACCAGCCCTCGGCATCCAGCACCTCCGCCGTCGCCTCGGGTTTCTGCCAGTAGCCCTTCATGATCTGCGGGCCTTTGATGCACAGCTCACCGCGCTCGCCCAGGGCCTGCTCGACGCCCTCGTCGTTAATGATCTTCAGCGTGGTGCCCGGCACTGGCAGGCCTACCGTGCCGATGCGCGACTGTTCACCGTAGGGGTTGGTGCAGGCCACCGGCGAAGTTTCGGTCAGGCCGTAGCCTTCCGTGATGCGGCAACCGGTGAGTTTTTCCCAGCGCTCGGCAGTGGCCTTGACCAGCGCGGTGCCGCCCGAGTTGGTCAGCTTGAGGCTGGAGAAATCCAAAGTCTTGAAATCAGGGTGATCCATCAACGCGTTAAACAAGGTGTTGAGCCCCAGCAGCGCGGAGAAGCGCCAGTTCTTCAGCTCCTTGATGAAAGCTTTGATGTCCCGCGGATTGGTGATCAGCACGTTGTGGTTGCCGGTCACCATCATGCACATGCAATTCGCCGTGAATGCATAGATGTGGTACAGCGGCAGCGGCGCGATCATCACCTCCTGCCCTTCGCGCAGCAACGGCTGGCCGTCGGTACCAAACTGCCCGAGGCAGGCACGGGCCTGTTGCATGTTCGCCACCAGGTTGCCGTGGGTGAGCATCGCGCCCTTGGCCAGGCCGGTGGTGCCGCCGGTGTATTGCAGTACGGCGATGTCGCCAAGGCTGGCGTTCAACGGCTTGATGCCCTGCCCCTTGCCCATACGCAACGCGCTCTTGAAGGAAATGGCCTGGGGCAACGAATAGGCCGGGACCATCTTCTTCACTTTGTCGACGACGGTATTGATCAGCCAACCCTTGGCGGCCGGCATCAGGTCGCCCATCTTCGCTTCGATCAGGTACTGGATGTCGGTGTCGGCCAGCACTTCCTGGACTTTCTGCCCGAACATGTTCAGGTAGACCAGCGCTCGCGCGCCGGAATCCTTGAATTGATGACGCATTTCCCGCGCGGTGTACAACGGGTTGGTGTTGACCACGATCAGCCCGGCACGCAAGGCGCCGAATACGGCGATCGGGTAATGCAGGACGTTGGGCATCTGCACTGCGATGCGATCGCCGGGCACCAGGTCGGTGTGGGCTTGCAGGTAGCCGGCGAACGCCGCGCTGTAGCGTTCCAGTTCGGCATAGGTCAGGGTCACGCCCATGTTGCTGAATGCCGGGCGATCGGCGAATTTCTTGCAGGAACGCTCGAACACCTCGATCACCGACTTGTAAGCACCGAGGTCGATATCCAGGGGCACGCCGGCCGGGCGTTTGTCATTCCAGAAATCAGGTTGCATTGTTCTTGTCCTCTTTACCTGAGCCTATCCGGGCCGCTCTTCTGTCAGTTCTGTCACACCGAAGATAAAAAGCGGAGCTTCACGGACACTAGCAGTTATGGCCAATCAGGCAAATACGGCGAATGCCGTCATTGATCGCGTGAATCTTCCTGCCGTGGTGTAGGGCAGTTCGCGCGGCTGCCCATGGAATGCGCTATACAATGCATCGACCCAGCGCAAAGGAATCGCCATGATCCACGACACTTTCTGGCTGACCGCGAGTGACCGCAGTCGCCTGTTCGTCAATCAGTGGCTGCCCGCCACGCCCCTGAAAGCCATTGTGCTGCTGGCTCACGGCATGGCCGAGCACAGCGCCCGCTACGAACGCCTGGCGCAAGCGCTCTGCGACCAGGGCTACGGCGTATATGCTCCAGACCTGCGTGGGCATGGCAAAACCGCCGATGACGGCACCCTCGGGCATTTCGCCGACGATGATGGCTGGTGCAAGGTAGTTGGCGATTTGGCCAGCCTCAATCAGCACATTGGTCAACAGCACCCCGCAGTGCCCATCCTGCTGATCGGTCACAGCATGGGCAGCTACATTGCCCAGGCCTACCTGCTGCATCACAGCGCCAGCCTGCACGGCGCCGTGCTCAGCGGCTCGAACTTCCAGCCCGTGGCGCTCTATCGCGCCGCTCGCCAGATCGCTCGCGCCGAACGCCTGCGCCAGGGGCCAAAGGGCCGCAGCGCGCTAATTGAATGGTTGTCGTTCGGCTCGTTCAACAAGCCCTTCAAACCGGCGCGAACGCGCTTCGACTGGCTGAGCCGCGACCCGGCAGAAGTCGACAAGTACGCCAGCGACCCGCTCTGCGGCTTTCGCTGCACCAATCAACTATGGGTCGATTTGCTTGGCGGCTTGCAGCAAATCAGTAAAGCGTCCAATCTCGCGCAGATTGATCCGGGCCTGCCGGTGCTGGTGATCGGCGGCGAATGTGATCCGGTGAGTGAAGGCAAGCGTCTCAACGACCTGGCCAACGCCTTACGCCGGGCTGGCAGCCAGAATCTGCACTTGATTGTTTATCCCCAGGCGCGGCACGAACTGTTTAACGAGATCAACCGCGAGGAAGTGGTCGACGACCTGTTGAACTGGATCGAGCAAGCGCTGAAGCATCGCCGACCCACCCGGTCGGAATAGTTTTTTGTGATTTATTATTCGTGACAGGAATTGAAATAGATGACCCAGGTTACCAACACGCCTTATGAAGCCCTTGAAGTCGGCCAGACCGCCAGCTACAGCAAGACGGTCGAAGAGCGCGACATTCAGTTGTTCGCCGCGATGTCCGGCGATCACAACCCGGTGCACCTGGACGCTGAGTTCGCTGCCGGCACCATGTTCAAGGAGCGGATTGCCCACGGCATGTTCAGCGGCGCCCTGATCAGCGCAGCGGTGGCCTGTGAGTTGCCTGGGCCGGGCACTATCTATATCGGCCAGCAGATGAGCTTTCAGAAGCCGGTGAAGATTGGCGATACCCTGACCGTGCGCCTGGAAATCCTCGAAAAGCTGCCGAAGTTTCGTGTGCGTATTGCTACCCGTGTGTTTAACCAGCGTGATGAGCTGGTAGTCGATGGCGAAGCGGAGATTCTGGCGCCGCGCAAGCAGCAGACGGTGACCTTGCCTACCCTGCCTGCAATCAGCATCGGCTAAGATCAAAAGATCGCAGCCTTCGGCAGCTCCTACAGGAACGCAATCTCCTGTAGGAGCTGCCGCAGGCTCGGGCCGCGTTCGGACGATCTTTTGACGTAAAAAAACGCCGGATCAACCGGCGTTTTTTATGCAACCTGCTAACGCTTACGAGCGAGCGCGAGCCTGGTTACGCAGGGCTTTCACCTGGTCGTGGTTACGTTGCACGCCGTGGAACTGACGCTCAACCAGGTCACGAATCCCGACGAGGTTGTGCTTGTTGATTTTTTCCAGAGCGTCTTTGTAAGCCTTCATTGCATGGTCTTCACCACGTTCAGCTTCGTTCAGCACGGCCTCTTCATCCTTGCCGGTGAACATGGCTTTCACGTCGACCCAACGGCGGTGCAGATCACCGCTGACGCTGGTGGAAGTTTCCGGATCGCCACCCATCGAACGTACGGCGGTCTGCAGTTCTGCAGCAGCGGCGGCACAGTCGGCGGAACGGGTAACGAACAGAGCCTTCAGTTCTGGGTGCTTGATGTCTTCAGCGCAAGTCTTGAACCCTTCCTGACCGTCTTTGCAGGTTTCGATCAGGTCGTTGAGTACGGAGATGGCTTCTTTATTCATGTCGGTCATTTTTCAATTCCTTGCGGGTTGATGAAAGATGCAATAGCTATTGCACCCTGCATGCCAGCTTTTGAATGCAGACTTTTTTGTTATATATCAACAACTTAATTTTTAACGAAAGATCTGCAACCGCTTTTTTTGCATGATCTGTCATTTGGCCTGCATGCAGAATGCCTGTATTTTCAAATGTGACTGAATCAAGACGATTAATTGATGAACCCGCAAAAGCTCGAACTGCTGATTACCCGCGAAATGCCCTTCGGTAAATACAAGGGCCGCATCATTGCCGACCTTCCCGGCCAATACCTCAACTGGTTCGCTCGTGAGGGTTTTCCCCACGGCGAACTGGGTGGCTTGCTGGCCCTGATGCAGGAGATCGACCACAACGGCCTGTCGGAGCTGCTCGAACCGTTGCGCGCCAAACACGGCAAACCTGCCCCGCGTCATTGAAGACCGAGTAACCCATGCCCGATAACACCCGCCGCGCCCGTGATGAACTGTTTTGGCAAACGTTTGCCGATCGCTACTCGAGGGAACCCGGCCCGATCAATTTTGAGAACGGTTACTTCGGGCGGATGTCGCGCACGGTGGTCGAGGAGTACCAGCGCAATATCGAGCTGATCAACCGCAGCAACTCGGTGTATGTGCGCCAGCGCTTTGAACAGGTCGAGAGCCTGGAGATTCGCGCGCAGTTGGCCGAATTGCTCGGCGTGCGGGCGCAAACCGTGGCCCTCACCCGCAACGCCTCCGATGCCCTGCAATCACTGATCCGCAATTACAACCGCCTGCAGCCCGGTGACCAGGTGTTGATCTGCGACCTGGAGTACGACACCGTCAAAGGCGCCATGCGCTGGCTGGCGCGTCATCGCGGGGTGGAGGTGATCGAGATCGATCATCAGCACCCTGCTACCTTCGACTCGCTGCTCGCCAACTACCGTGAAGCCTTTGCGCGTTATCCACGGTTGAAGCTGATGGCACTGACCCACGTCACTCATCGCACCGGGCTGGTGATGCCGGTACAGGCGATTGCGGCTGCGGCCAGGGAATACGGGATCGACGTGATCCTCGATGGCGCCCATGCGCTTGGCCAGCTGGAATTCAATCTCGAGGAGCTGGGAATTGCTTTCGCGGGATACAACCTGCACAAATGGATTGGTGCGCCACTGACGCTGGGCTGCCTGTACATTGCCCCCGAGCGCCTGGCCGATATCGACCCGGACATGGGCGAGATGCATTTCCCGCTCAACGATATCCGCGGGCGCACGCCTTACAGTACGCCGAATATCCCGGCACTGCTGACGCTACCGCTGGTGTTCGAGGAACACCAGGCCATGGGCGGGGCCGCCGCCAAGGGCGCGCGGCTCAACTATTTGCGCAACGAATGGGTCAGGGCTGCGCGAAAATTGCCGGGCGTCGAAGTCATGACCCCGGATGACCCGCGGCTGTATTGCGGGATCACTTCCATGCGCTTTACCCGGCATGCGGATCAGCAGGTGATGGTCGACAGGCTGTTGAATGAGTACAACCTGTTTACCGTGGTCCGCAGTGGCGCGGCGAGCGGGCCGTGTATCCGCATCACCCCAGGGCTGACGACGACGGCGGCGGATATCGCGGTGCTGATCAAGGCGCTGGATCAGCTTCGCTGATTCAACACCGCTCCCCCTGTAGGAGCGAGCCTGCTCGCGATGGCGGTGGGTCAGTTGATACCAATATTGAATGTGCCGGCCTCATCGCGAGCAGGCTCACTCCTACAGGGTTACGGCGTACACGGTGAGGTTTTTTGCAGGCAAAAAAAAACGGTGCACCGACCAAGTGCACCGTTAAAGCCGTAGAACACACAACGAAGTGTCTGGTAAAGCCAATCAGTCCAGCAGCGCCAACGCCTCGGCGGTGCATTCCTGGATGCGGGCCCAGTCGCCGTTCTTGATCCACTCCGGATCAAGCATCCAGCTACCGCCCACGCACATCACGTTTTTCAACGCCATGTAGCTCTTGATGTTGGCCGGGCTGACGCCGCCAGTCGGGCAGAATTTAACTTCGCCGAATGGGCCGCCCAGGGCCTTGATGGCTGCGACGCCACCGCTGACTTCCGCCGGGAACAGCTTGAAGCGGCGATAGCCCAGGCCGTAGCCTTCCATGATGCCGGACGCATTGCTGATCCCCGGCAACAGCGGAATCGGGCTGTCGACGCTGGCTTCCAGCAGGTCACGGGTAATGCCCGGGGTGACGATGAATTGCGAACCCGCCGCTTCGGCAGCGGCCAGCATGCTGCGATCGAGCACGGTACCGGCGCCGGTCATCAGTTCCGGACGCTGCTCGCGCAGGATCTGGATGGCCTTGAGGCCGAACTGCGAACGCAAGGTCACTTCCAGGGCAGTCAGGCCACCCGCGGCAAGGGCATCGGCCAGCGGCAGGACGTCCTGCTCGCGAGCGATGGTAATGACCGGCAGAATCCGCGCCTTGGCGCAAAGGCTGTCGATCAGGGCAACTTTGTCCGCCATGGAAACGGTCGGGGAAGTGTCTTTCATAGCGGCTGATCCTTGGCTCATGGGCACCAGTAAATCTCTAACGTAGGTTGCAGAAACGCGCGAATCGGCATGGCGGCGACATCGTCACCGGCCAATGCGGCATTCAGGGTGGTCAGCTTGGACTGACCGGAAATCGACAGAACGGTGGTCTTGGCCGAAGCCAGCAGCGCACGACTCATGGTCAGGCGCTGATGCGGTACAGTCGGCGCCAGCATCGGGTAGCAGCGACGAGTGCCGTCGACTTTCAAGGCATCGGCGAGGTTCGGGCTGTTGGGAAACAACGAGGCGGTGTGCCCGTCATCGCCCATGCCGAGGATCAGCACGTCGATCGGCGGCAGCTCGGCGAGCAAGCGGTCGGCCTGCTCGGCGGCCAGTTCCAGGTTCGCCGAGGCGCTGTACAGGCTCAAAAACTGCGCCTTGGCCGCCGCCCCCTGCAGCAGGTAACGCTTGAGCAGCCCGGCATTGCTGTCGGCATGCTCGACCGGCACCCAACGCTCATCGGCCAGGGTGATGACTACCTTGGACCAGTCGAGCTTCTGCTTGGCCAGGTTCTGGAAAAACGCTACCGGGCTGCGACCGCCGGACACCACCAGGGTCGCGGTGCCGCGCGCATCGATGGTATCGCTCAGTTGCTTGGCCACATTCAGGGCCAAGGCATCCGCCAACAGCACCGGGCTCTTATACTCATGGGCGCTGACGCCCTGAGGCAGTTTCAATTCAGATATCGCCATACCACGACCTCCCGTCCCGCGTGATCAGTGCAATGGAACTCATGGGGCCCCAGGACCCGGCCGCGTACGGCTTGGGCGCATCACCGGATTTTTTCCACCCGGCGATCAACTGGTCACACCACTTCCACGCGGCTTCGATTTCATCTTTACGGACAAACAGGTTCTGATTGCCGCGCATCACTTCCAGCAACAACCGTTCGTAGGCATCGGGGATCCGTGCGCTGCGATACGTGTCGGAAAAATTCAGCTGCAACGGACCGCTGCGCAGCTGCATGCCCTTGTCCAGGCCTTGTTCTTTGGTCATCACGCGCAAGGAAATGCCTTCGTCCGGTTGCAGGCGGATAATCAGCTTGTTGCTGATCTGCAGGCGCTGCTCCGGGGCGAAGATGTAGTGTGACGGTTCCTTGAAATGGATGACGATCTGCGACAGCTTCTGCGGCATGCGCTTGCCGGTGCGCAGGTAGAACGGCACGCCAGCCCAGCGCCAGTTGCGGATATCGGCCCGCAAGGCAACAAAGGTTTCGGTGTCGCTCTGGGTGTTCGAGTTCGGTTCTTCCAGGTAGCCCGGCACCGGCTTGCCTTCGCTGTAGCCGGCGATGTACTGGCCTCTCACTACCTGGGTGGTCAGGCCTTCCGGGCTGATCGGCGCCAGGGCCTTGAGCACCTTGACCTTCTCGTCGCGGATGCTGTCGGCGGACAGGTCGGCGGGCGGGTCCATGGCGATCAGGCAAAGCAGTTGCAGCAGGTGATTCTGGATCATGTCCCGCAGCTGGCCGGCCTTGTCGAAGTAACCCCAGCGGCCTTCGATACCGACCTTCTCGGCCACGGTGATTTCCACATGGGAGATGTAGTTCTGGTTCCACTGGGTTTCGAACAGGCTGTTGGCGAACCGCAAGGCGATCAGGTTCTGCACGGTCTCCTTGCCCAGGTAGTGGTCGATTCGGTAGGTGCGGTTCTCCGGGAAGAACTCGGCCACCGCATCGTTGACCTTGCGCGAGGATTCCAGGTCCGAGCCGATCGGTTTTTCCAGCACCACCCGGGTGTTCTCGGCCAGGCCGACTTTCGCCAGGTTTTCGCAGATGGCGCCGTAGACCGCGGCCGGGGTGGCGAAATAGGCGATCACGCGCTGGGCGCTACCGGCCTGTTCCGCCAGGGCGACGTAATCGTCAGCCTTGAGGAAGTCGACGTGCAGGTAACTCAGGCGGGCGAGGAAACGCTCGACCACGGCTTCGTCCAGCTCCTGGTCACCGACGTAGCGGCGCAGCTCAGTGGCGATGAGGGCCAGGTGCTCCTGTTCGCTTCCCGGCTCACGGGCCAGCGCGATGATGCGCGTGTCCTCGTGCAGCAGGCCGGCGCCGTCGAGCTGATAAAGAGCAGGAAACAGCTTGCGCAGGGCCAGGTCGCCAAGGGCGCCGAACAAGGCGAAGGTGCACGGTTCAACCGTAATCGAAGGCATGATATTGGTTCTTTTATCAAGTTAAGCTACAAATACCTTTTTTCAAGGCATCGCTCAAGAGAAAATGTAGTAATAACCACAACATTTTCGCAAAATGTACATTGCGAGTGGTGGTCAGTCAGAGCCATCAGTAGGATAGGCCACCGTTACGGGCCTCTCCAAAGGCTCAATTCGCATAGCCGAGCGGCTTTTTACAGGTGAATCAAGGAACATATATGGACCGCGTGCGAAATTTACTGGAACAGATCCAGAATCGCCTTGAAGACCTGAACAAGGCCGAACGCAAAGTCGCCGAGGTGATCCTGCTCAACCCGCAGCAGGCCACCCGCTTCAGCATCGCCGCCCTCGCCCAGGCCTCGAAGGTCAGCGAGCCGACGGTCAACCGTTTCTGCCGTTCGTTCGGCGTCAGCGGCTACCCGGAACTCAAACTGCAACTGGCCCAGAGCCTGGCCAGCGGCGCGGCGTATGTCAGCCGTGCGGTTGAGGCAGACGACAATCCAGAAGCCTATACCAAGAAGATTTTCGGCAGCGCCATTGCCTCCCTGGACAGTGCCCTGCAGGCCCTGGACCCGAACCTGATCAGTCGCGCCGTTGACCTGCTGATCCAGGCCCGGCAGATCCACTTCTTCGGCCTTGGTGCTTCGGCCCCGGTGGCACTGGATGCGCAGCACAAGTTCTTCCGCTTCAACCTGGCGGTCACTGCCCATGCGGATGTGCTGATGCAGCGCATGATTGCCTCGGTGGCGCATACCGGCGAATTGTTCGTGATCATTTCCTACACCGGACGCACTCGCGAGCTGGTGGAAGTGGCGCGCATCGCCCGGGAAAACGGCGCTTCGGTGCTGGGCCTGACCGCAGAAGGCTCACCGCTGGCCAAGGCCAGCACCCTGAGCCTGAACATTCCGTTACCCGAGGACACCGACATCTACATGCCGATGACCTCGCGGATCATTCAGCTGACGGTGCTGGATGTGCTGGCGACCGGCATGACGTTGCGCCGCGGGGTGGATTTCCAGCCGCATTTGCGCAAGATAAAGGAGAGCTTGAATGCGAGCCGGTATCCGGTGGGGGATGAGTTTAACTAGTCCAACATCTGGGCTGCCTAGGCGGGCCTCTTCGCGAGCAAGCCCGCTCCCACGGGGGATTTAATTTTGAGCACAAATATTGCGACCCATGGAGATCCCCTGTGGGAGCGGGCTTGCTCGCGAAGGGGCCAGCCGCAACCCCGCAGATCTAAGGCACTACCCCCCAACCCGCGCCTGCAAACTCAAATGCGCCCGCTCCCCCGGCGCCAATCCCCGCCCCCCACCACTCGCCGCCTCAACACAGACAAACTCGGAAATCTCGTTCCAGCTCACCCCCAGCAACGGCCGCGAGCCCGGATGCCAGACCACCGTGTCCGCATCGTCCCCGGTATCGATGCACAACTGCCGCTGCCACGCATGATCCTTGAGCTGCAATTCGCCCTCATGCTGGAACACTCGCTGGCAGCCACCTTCAACCCGCAACTCGCCTTCCTGCTGACAAACCTGACGATTCAACTGGTCGTATCCCTGCACACCATCGAGCCCAGACAGCGCTACCTCACCGACATCGCCAATACGCCAGTAGGCGTGCAGAGCCTGGCTCAATTGGCAAGGCAGGCTGTCCTGATGCTCGGTGCTCAGGCGCAGCTCCATGCGTTCACCCAGGTGCGCATGCAGGTCCACTTGCCAGTCGCACAGCTGCAGATGCCAGTGCAGGCGCACGCCATCGTCGGCGGCGCTGCTGTCCAGCAATTTCCAGTCGAGCAACCGCGCCCAGCCATGGGACGGCCAGGCATTTTCGCTGGGATGACGGCCGTGCCACGGCCAGCACACCGGCACTCCGCCACGAATCGCGCCCACGTGCGGCCACTTCGCCGCGCACCACAGCCAGGGCTTCTGGCCTTTGGGCTGGAAGTGCAGCAACTGCGCGCCCTGGCGACTGAACACCGCCTGGCACAGCGGGTGATCGATCACCAGCACATCGCGCGTCTGATAGCGCTCCCACGCAAACACCGGACGTTCGCGCAAGGATTTGAAGAAGCGTTGTAGCGGATGCTCATGCATGTGCCGCGGTTCCAGGAATCATCTATTGCCAGGGATGTGCCAGCCCCAAAAAAAAGCGGACAGCCTTGGCCGTCCGCAAAATGCGCACATGGAGAGGAGCTTATCGCAACAGGGTTAGAACACCGACTGAATTTTCAGGCCGGCCACCAACGCGTTATCGACTTCATCAACACCGCCCGGGTGGGTGATGTATTGCAGGTTGGGACGCACGGTCAGCCAGTTGGTCACGTGGAAGCCGTAGTTGATCTCGTAGTTGTATTCGGTGTTGCGCAGTGGCGCGAACAGCGGATCTTCGTACTGGGTGATGCCACCGGCGGCGTTGACCAGCTCGGCGTTTTTCTTCACGTCATCATTGACATGGATACGGGCGGCGCCGATACCCACATCGTCTTTTGGACGTGCATCAAACGGGCCCTTGTACACAAACATCAGCGACTGGTAGTTGTCGACGACGTTGGTGTCCTTGTCGTGGAAGGTGGCGTTGGCGGAAACGGTCAGGCCACGGCTCTTGTCACCGTTGTGGTCGGTCAGCTGTTGCTGCGCGACGAACCAGTAGCCGGACTTGCTGCTGTGGCTGCGGTAGGCGTTGCCGGTGGTGGCCGCATCATCACCGTTTTCGTCTTCACGAACGTCATCGGCCTTGGCCGTGCTCTTGTAGTAACCGACACGGTATTCGCCCGGCAGGTTGTTCGGGTTAGGCAACCAGACCAGCTCGACCGGCAACACGGTGCCCTTGGTGCCACTGCCGCTAAGCTTGAAACCATTACCGTGTTCCAGCTGCGACGGGTTCTGGTTGTACGCGCCGATCTGCGCATAGAACTCAGGCGAGATGTTGTACTTCACCCGGACCGCAGCCTGGCTGACCGGCCAGTTGTACCAGATGTTGGTGGCCCAGTTACCCACCTGGGAACCGCAGAACGCCAGGTTCTGGAATTCGCACGGGAAGGTGTTGAAGTCTTCGCCTTCGCCGAAGTAACCGGCCTTGACGTCCAATTTGCCGTCGAGGAACTGATGCTTGATCCACAGTTGGGTCAGACGCACCATGTGGCCACGGCCGTAGACTTCCTGGGACGAACTCAAGGTGCCGGCACGCGGGTCGCCGACTCGGTCATTAGAGATGTTTTCGCCGTTACGGTTGGTCAGCTGGATCTTCGCCTGGGTGTTATCCCAGCCCCACAACTTCTGCAGGTCCAGCGCCACGCCCAGACCGAACTGATCGGAGTAACGTGCGGTCTTGTCGTTGTTGTAGCCGCCGTGGAGGTTGCCGCCCACTTCGCCCACGTAGTCCATCTTGATGTCGATACCCTGCTCGATCAGCTTGGTCCGCTCGCCACCCCAATCACCGGTCATCCACTGGGAGTCGGCGCTGAACGCGTCAGCCGCGTGCGCGGTAGCGGCCATCATCATGACTGCGACGGCTGACAACTGGCAGATCAGCTGAGCGTTGGTGTTCTTCTTCATCCCTACTTCCTCGTTTTATTGTTATTAACTGTTTTTATCTAACGCGGGTACATCCGGTGCGATTCCCCATGTGGGACATTTCCCTTGTAGGAGTGAGCCTGCTCGCGATAGCGGTGTGTCAGGCACCATCGATGTGGCTGACTCACCGCCATCGCGAGCAGGCTCACTCCTACAGGTCTAACCCTCAGCGGCCTTTGAATTGGGCTACGTTGGCAGCGTGTGTTTCGGCTTTTGCCAAGCCCGCGACACCCAGACGCTCCCCGGTCTTGGCATCAAACAACAGCACCTTCGACGGATCGAACTGCAGGGTCAGGGTCTCGCCGACATTCGGCGCGACATCCGGGGCCAGGCGGCAGCAGACCTTGGTGTCGTTGAGATTGACGAACACCAGGGTGTCGGGACCCGTCGGTTCGGTGACCTGCACTTCGGCGCGAATGGTCGGCAGGCCGTTGGGCTCGTTGCCGGCCAGGACGATCTGTTCCGGACGCAGGCCGAGGATCACTTCGCGATCTTCCAGACCGGCGTCCTGCATGCCCAGCGGCAGCTCGCAGCGAGCCTGACCGCTGTCGAGCAGCGCCAGCAGGCGACCGTCCTTGCGTTGCAGGCGCAGGGGAATGAAGTTCATCGGCGGCGAACCGATGAAGCTCGCCACGAAAAGGTTGGCCGGGTTGTTGTAGATATCTTTCGGCGTGCCGAATTGCTGGATGATGCCGTCCTTCATCACCGCCACTTTGTCGCCCAGGGTCATCGCTTCGATCTGGTCGTGGGTCACGTAGACCGTGGTGGTTTTCAGGCGCTGGTGCATCAGTTTCATTTCGGTGCGCATCTCGACCCGCAGCTTGGCGTCGAGGTTGGACAGCGGTTCGTCGAACAGATAGATCTTTGGCCGCCGCGCCAGGGCCCGGCCCATCGCCACCCGCTGTTGCTGGCCACCGGAAAGCTGACCCGGCTTGCGGCTCAGCAGATGTTCGATCTGCAACAGCTTGGCAACGCGAGCGACTTCTTCGTCTATCTCTGCGGTGGGCATTTTGCGAATTTTCAGGCCGAAGGCGATGTTGTCGCGCACGCTCATGGTCGGGTACAGCGCGTAGGACTGGAACACCATGGCGATGTCGCGATCCTTGGGGCTCATGCCGCTAATATCGGCGTCGTCCACCAGGATCGCTCCGCCGCTGATGTTTTCCAGGCCGGCGATGCAGTTCATCAGCGTGGACTTACCGCAACCCGACGGACCGACCAGGATCAGGAACTCGCCGTCATTGATCTTCAGTTCGATGTTTTTCAGGGTGTCCGGCAAGCCGGCACCGTAGGTCTTGTTGACGTTGCGTAATTCGAGAGTTGCCATGTTCTACCCCTTGACCGCGCCGGACGTCAGCCCACGCAGGAAATACTTGCCAGCGAATATGTAGACCAGCAGTGTCGGCAGCCCGGCGATCATCGCGGCGGCCATATCAACGTTGTATTCCTTGGCCCCGGTGCTGGTGTTGACCAGGTTGTTCAGGGCCACGGTGATGGGCTGCGCATCGCCGCTGGCGAACACCACACCGAACAGGAAGTCGTTCCAGATCTGGGTGAACTGCCAGATCAGGCAGACCATCACGATCGGGATCGACATCGGCAGCAGAATCTTCCAGAAGATCGTGAAGAAGCCCGCGCCATCCAGGCGTGCGGCCTTGACCAGCGCATCCGGAATGCTCACGTAGTAGTTGCGGAAGAACAGCGTGGTGAACGCCAGGCCGTAGACCACGTGCACCAGCACCAGACCCGTAGTGGTGTTCGCCAGGCCGAGCTTGCCGAGGGTGAACGAGGCTGGCAGCAGCACGGTCTGGAACGGCAGGAAGCAGCCGAACAGCAGCAGGCCGAAGAACAGTTGCGAACCACGGAAGCGCCACATCGACAGCACGTAGCCGTTCATGGCACCGATGAAAGTGGAGATCAGCACCGCAGGTACGGTGATTTTCACCGAGTTCCAGAAGTAGCTGCCGACACTGTCCCAGGCCTTGAGCCAGCCGATGCCGTCAATCACGGTTGGCCAGCTCAGCAGGTTGCCGGTGCGGATATCTTCCGGGGTTTTGAAACTGGTCAGCAGCATCACCACCAGCGGGATCAGGTAGATCGCAGCGGCCAGCAGCAGCGTGGCGTAGATGGCCACGCGGCTGAAGCTCAAGGCCGGTTTGCCAAGTTGATTACTCATGGCGCTTGCCTCGCAATTCGGAATACAGGTACGGCACCAGGATGGTCAGCACGGCACCGAGCATCAGCATGGCGCTCGCCGAACCAATACCCATCTGGCCACGGCTGAACGTGAAGGAATACATGAACATCGCCGGCAGATCGGACGAGTAGCCAGGGCCGCCTGCGGTCATCGCCGCCACCAGGTCGAAGCTCTTGATCGCGATGTGCGCGAGGATCATGAAGGCGCTGAAAAACACCGGGCGCAGGCTCGGCAGGACGATCTTCAGGTAGATGGTTGGCAGGCTCGCGCCGTCGACCTGAGCGGCACGGATGATCGATTGATCGACTCCGCGCAGGCCGGCCAGGAACATCGCCATGACAAACCCCGAGGCTTGCCACACGGCGGCAATCACCAGGCAGTACACCACGCGATCCTGATCCACCAGCCAGTCCAGGCGAAAGCCTTCCCAGCCCCAGTCACGCAGCATCTTATCCAGGCCCAGGCCCGGATTGAGCAGCCACTTCCAGGCGGTACCGGTGACGATCATCGACAGCGCCATCGGGTACAGGTAGACCGTGCGGATAAAGCCTTCCTTGCGAATGCGCTGGTCCAGCAGCACCGCGAGGAACACCCCCAGCACCAGGCTGATGCCGATGAACATGCCGCCGAACAGCGCCAGATTCTTGCTCGCGACCCACCAGCGATCGTTGTCCAGCAGACGGGTGTATTGCTGCAGGCCGACCCATTTGTAGCTCGGCATGAAGCTGGAACTGGTGAAGGACAGTACGAATGTCCAGATGATGTAACCGTAGAAACCAACCAACACGATGAGCATGCTCGGCGCGAGTACCAACTTGGGTAACCAGCGTTGCAGCGCATCGAACGGTGAGGCTTTGCTGAAAACCGCCACAGAGCTCATCGGGATAATCCAGGTTTAGAGATAAGGATCGGAGTGAGATCCCTTGTAGGAGCTGCCGAGTGACACGAGGCTGCGATCTTTTGATTTTGTTTTTAAATCAAGATCAAAAGATCGCAGCCTGCGGCAGCTCCTACAGGGGGATTACTGGGCAGCTTTGACAGCCGATGCCAGTTGCGCGCTGGCCTTGGCCGGGTCAGCGTCCTTGTCGTTCATGAAGTTGGTGACCACGTCGAAGATCGCGCCCTGTACGGCCAGGGAAGTGGCCATGTTGTGCGCCATACTCGGTTGCAGGCCGCCGGTCTTCTCGTCAGCCAGGAAGTCTTTGGCTGCGGTCTGGGCGCAGGCATCGAAGCCGAGCTTGTCCATCTCGTTGAGCATGTCGGTGCGCACCGGGATCGAGCCCTTGTTGATGCTGAAGACTTTCTGGAAGTCGGTACCCAGGGCAACCTTGGCCAGGTCTTGCTGGGCAGCGATGTCGCCCTTGCGATCAGCCTTGAGCTTGAACACCGCGAGGGAATCGATGTTGTAGGTGAAAGCTTTTTCGGTGCCCGGGAACGGCACGCACTGGTAGTCCTTGCCGGCGACTTTGTTCGCGGCAGTCCATTCGCTCTTGGCCCAGTCGCCCATCATCTGCATGCCGGCCTTGCCGTTGATCACGTCGGCGGCAGCGATGTTCCAGTCACGACCGGCGCGGTTCGGGTCCATGTAGCCGGTGAGTTTTTTCAGCTCGGTGAAGGCCTTGGTCATTTCCGCCCCGGACAGGGTTTTCTGGTCCAGGTCTACCAGGGCTTTCTTGTAGCCGTCGGCGCCCATGGTCGAGAGCACTACGTCTTCAAACACCGTGCTGTCCTGCCATGGCTGACCGCCGTGGGCCAGGGCGATGAAGCCGGCAGCCTTGAGTTTGTCACCGGCGGCATAGAATTCTTCGAGGGTAGTTGGGGCCTTGTCGATCCCGGCCTTCTTGAACACTTGCGGGTTGATCCACAGCCAGTTCACGCGGTGAATGTTCACCGGAACGGCGACGTAGTCACCTTCGTATTTCACGGTGTCGGAGACTTTCTTCGACAGCAGGCCATCCCAGCCTTCGGACTTCGAGACATCCTTCAGGGTGTCGGTGCTGAGCAGGCCAGTGCTGCCCCACTCCTGGATGTCCGGGCCCTTGATCTGGGCAACGCCCGGCGGGTTGCCGGCGACGGCGCGGCTTTTCAACACGGTCATGGCTGTTGAACCGCCACCACCGGCGACGGCGCCGTCTTTCCAGGTGAAGCCGTCTTTTTCAACTTGAGCTTTGAGTACATCGACTGCTGCTTTTTCGCCACCGGACGTCCACCAGTGAACCACTTCCACGGAACCTTTGGCATCGGCAGCAAGAGCACTGAGAGGGAGCGCAGACAGGGAGGCGAGAGAAATAAGCGTAGCGAGGCGAGAAATCGCATTCATCTGGAAGTACCTTTCTTGTTGTTATGCATGCAAGTCTGGTGCTTGCGCTGCATGGATTTTAAACAGGAGTTGTCCCGTCGCAGGTAACGAAGGGACGCTGGAATGTCACCACATGGTTACACAGGAACGCTCTGGGACAACTGACCCAGAGCGGTGGCCATGCTTGGCGCCAACGGCAGGCGCGGGATCAATACGGCTTGCCAGGCGTGATACAGGTCGGGTTTGCCGGCCCAGATAGCGGCACTCGGGCGGTTTCGCGCATCGAGTTCGTGATGCCAGCTGCCCGCCTGGCGATCGATGAAGTGACTGTCACAGAATTCCCAGAACAGCCGGTACCAGGTTTCGTATTGAGCCTCGCCGGTGCGTTTGAGCAGTGCGCTGGCGGCGGCGCTGGCTTCGCAATGGGTCCAGTGCAAACGCTGGCGAACGACTGGGCGGTTGCTCCAGTCGAGGGTGTAGACGATGCCCGGCGCACCGTCGACGTCCCAGCCATGCCGGCAGTTGTGTTCGAATAGTTGTTGCGCGTCGGTCACCAGCCAGCCCGGCGTGAGCATGCCCGCCTGTACTCGCGCGGCTTCGAGGTGCAGCAACAGCCGCGCCCATTCGAAGCCATGGCCGGGGGTGGTGCCGTAGGGGCGGAAGCCGTCCGCTGGGTTGTCGTGGTTGTACTCACGCAGAGGTTGCCAGTGGCGGTCGAAATGTTCGACCACCAGGTAGTCGTTGGCGGCGGCATGATCGTGGATCACGCGCTCGACGATGCGCTGGGCGCGACACAACCAGCGCTTGTCGCAAGTGACATCGGCCAGGGCGAGGAAGGCTTCTGTTGCGTGCATGTTGCTGTTGGCGCCACGGTAGCTCTCCTCTGCGCTCCAGTCGCGATTGAAGGATTCGCGCAGGGCGCCCTCCTCCTCGCTCCAGAAATGCGTGTCGATGATGTTGATCGCATCATCGAGCAGGGCTTGCGCGCCGGGACGTTGCGCGACCACGGCGGAGCTCGCGGCCAGGGCGACGAAGGCATGCAGGTAGGCGGCCTTGCCGGTGTTGCCATCGCGGTGTGCGGCGACGGCGAACCAGCCGCCGTGTTCGGCATCGCGTAATGGACCACTGAGGGCTTTGATGCCATGGTCCACCAGCTCGGCGTAGCCGGGTAAACCCTGGATGTGCGCCATGGCAAAGCTGTGGGTCATGCGGGCGGTGTTCATGGTTTCGGCTTGCGCGCCGGCTTGGAGCTGGCCCTGTTCGTCGAGGTTGCCAAAGCCTTCGGGGAGCCTTGAAGCCTTGGCAAATGCCAGCAGGCGCAGGCCTTCGGCGGCCAGCCATTGCTGGTGCGCGGGGGCGTTCAGCCAGCTGTTGAAGGCGGGTTGGAAGGTGTGCATGGGGTGCCTTTTTTGTTGTTATGACTGGGGGGCAGTCTAAACAACGGGGAGTGGTGGGCTTGTAACGAAGGGGGTGGGTTGTGTCACCGATCTGTGACATTGGCTGAAGTGTGTGGTGACTGATCTGCCGCTTTCGCGAGCAAGCCCGCTCCCACATTTGGATTTGTGAACGACGCATAACCCCTGTGGGAGCGGGCTTGCTCGCGAAGAACGATAACGCGGTGTGCCTAATCAACACTGCGAGGCAACTGCAGCGTCACCCGCAACCCACCTTCACGCAGGTTCTGCAGGCTCACTTCACCGCCATGACTGTGCGCAATATTGCGTGCGATCCCCAACCCCAGGCCATAGCCCTGCTGCTGCCCAGCCAATCTGAAGTGCGGCTCGAACACCTGCTCCAGGCGCTGCTCCGGCACTCCCGGGCCCTCATCATCAACGTGCAGAATGAACGCACTGTCATCGTCGTCGATGTGAAGGTGCGCGGTCTGTCCGTACTTCAGCGCATTGTCGATCAGGTTGCCGATGCAGCGCTTGAGTGCCAGCGGTTTGCCGGGATAAGTCGCCAGGGCCCGCCCCTGTTGGGTCACCCGGCCATTGCCGTTGGGCGCCAGATAAGGCTCCACCAGGCAATCGAGCACGTGATTGAGGTCCACCGCCTCGATGTTCTCGTGGATGTCTGTGTCCTTGACGCACTGCAGCGCGCCCTTCACCAACAGTTCCAGCTCATCCAGATCGCGGCCGAACTTAACTTGCAGTTGCTCGTCTTCGAGCAACTCCACGCGCAGGCGCAACCGGGTAATCGGCGTGCGCAGATCGTGGGAAATGGCGCTAAACAACTGGCTGCGCTCGGTCAGGTAACGGCTGATGCGCTCGCGCATGGCATTGAACGCACGGCCCACTTCGACCACTTCACTGCCGCCACCCTCCGCCACCGGCTCGACTTCGGCGCCCAGGGACATGTCCCGCGCAGCCCGTGCCAGGCGCTTGAGCGGTCGGCTTTGCCAGTGCACCAGCACGCCGATAAACAACAGCAGGAAACCGCTGGTGAGCACGATGAACCACACCTGTTGCGCCGGCAGGCCCTGCTCTTCCAGGCTGGTGTAAGGCTCGGGCAACAGCGAGGCGATGTACAGCCACTCGCCCGGCGCCATCTGGATCTGGGTCACCAGCACCGGCGGGTTGACCGGCTCGAGGGTCAGCGCGTAATGCGCCCAGGAGCGTGGCAGCTCGTCGAGTTTCAGGCCGCCGTTGAAGATCCGCAGGTCTTCGGGGCTGACGAACGTCACCGAGATATCGGCATCTTGCCCCAGGGACTGGCGCAGCACCTGATCCACCGCAGTGAGCACCGCCGCTTTGCGCGGGGTGATCGGCAGCACTTCCATGCCCAGGGGTTTGTCGTTGAGCGTCACCACAAAACGGGTGCCGCCCATGCTGCGCAACTGGTCGAGCACCAACGGCCGGAACGCCACCGGCAACGAGCGCAGGTAGCTGACGCTGGCGGTCATAGAATGCGCAAGGCTGCGGGCGCTGGTGACCAGTCCCTCCAGCTGGGTGGCGCGCAGTTGCGAGACCCAGATCACACTCGACAACGCCTGGGCAAACAGCACCGCCAGCAATGTCAGCAGCAACATCCGCCCCAGCAGCGAACGCGGTACCGGCACTTTGGCGGCGAGCTTGCGCAGGAACTCAGTGACCATTGCTGGCAATCACATTGGCTGCCAGCTGGTAGCCGCTGCCGCGCACGGTGCGAATCAGTCGCGCTGGTTTTTCCGTGTCGCGCAAGCGTTGGCGCAGGCGACTGACCGCCATGTCGACGATGCGATCCAGCGGCATCAGGTCGCGGCCACGGGTGGCGTTGCCGATGGTGTCACGGTCGAGAATTTCCTGGGGATGATCGAGGAACAGTTTCAGCAGAGCGAAATCGGCGCCGGAGAGAATCACTTCCTCACCGTCGGTGTGGAACAGCCGATGGCTGACCATGTCCAGGCGCCAGTCGTCGAAGGCCAGGACTTCGCTGCCGGAGCGTTCCTGGCCGAACTGCGCGCGGCGCAGCAGGGCCTTGATGCGTGCCTGCAATTCACGGGGACTGAAGGGTTTGCCCAGGTAGTCGTCGGCGCCGAGCTCCAGGCCGATGACACGGTCGGCCTCGTCGGAACTGGCGGTGAGCATGATGATCGGCACCTGGGCCTGGCGCGGGTGCTGGCGAATCCAGCGGCACAGGCTGAAGCCGTCTTCGTCCGGCAGCATCACGTCGAGGATCACCAGGTCGCTCGGCGCTTCATTCAGGGCCTGGCGAAAACCGGCACCGTCCGGCGTGGTGCGCACCTGAAAGCCGGCGCGGGTCAGGTAGGTGTCCAGCAACTCGCGTATCTCTTGATCGTCATCGACCAACAAAATCGACTTGTTGACTGAGCTCACGGGGCGGCGTCCTTGTTGTTTGGAATGGGGCGGATTATGCCTTAAGCACGGAACCAACAAACACTGCGAACCCATGTGGGAGCGGGCTTGCTCGCGAAGGCGGTGTGTCAGTCAACTGAGATGTTGAATGTGACTCCGCGTTCGCGAGCAAGCCCGCTCCCACAGTTGATCGCGGTTCAGGCCTGGTCGAGCGCCACACCTGCACCCATCAACCCCGAATACGGCGCCGTCACCAGCCACACCGGAATGCCCTTGAAGTAATCGCTCATGCAGCCCTTGTCGGCAAAACACCGGGCAAACCCGCTTTCAATGAAGAAATCGGCAAACCGCGGAATCACTCCACCGACAATGTAAACGCCACCCCGTGCGCCCGTGGTCAGCACGTTATTGCCCGCCACCCGCCCGAGCCAGCAGCAGAACTGCTCCAGCACTTCCAGGGCAATTGGATCTCCGGCCAACCCGGCCGCCGTGATCGACTCCGGTGTATCGAGCACCGGCTCATGGCCGTCCACCGCACAAATCGCCCGGTACACTCGCGGCAAGCCACCGCCACTCAACGCGGTCTCGGCGCTGACATGCCCGATCTCGTTGAAGATGTGCTGCCACAACTGGGTTTCCCGCGGACTGCTCAGCGGCAGATCGACGTGACCGCCTTCCCCCGGCAACGCGGCGAATCGCCCGGCGCCGAGGTCGAGCAAGGTGCCGACCCCCAGGCCAGTGCCAGGACCGATCACCACCGCTGGCCGCATAGGTTCGGGCGTGCCTGCGCAGACCACGCGAAACTCGTCCGGCTGCAAACGGGTCATGCCCAGCGCCATGGCCGAGAAATCGTTGACCAGTAACAGCTGATCCACCTGCAGGGTCCGGCAGAACGCCTTGCGACTGAGGCGCCAGTGGTTGTTGGTGAACTTGAATTCGTCGCCGCTGACCGGGCCGGCTACCGACAGGCACACCGAGCCGATCGAACCCAGCGCCTGGCCGAGGCCGCTCAAATAGAGCGCAATCGCCTCTTCCGGGCTGGCGTGATCGGCCGTCGCCAGCACCTGAATTGATTCCAGCTGCTGGTTTTTCCACAACGCGAACCGCGCGTTGGTACCACCGATGTCACCGACCAAAGCCAGTTTCAATTAAGCGTCTCCAGGGCAGAAGTGAAGGCGCTGGCGCCCTGCTCTGCGGAGCTGAAGGCCATGCGCATGAAACCAAACAGCTCGCGTCCGCTGCCAATGTTATTGCCCAACAGGCCCTTGGCAGGTTCGCGCGCTGCGAATTCCTCGGCGTCCACCTTGATCTCCAGAGTGCCTTTGACGCCATCGACGCGGATGATATCGCCCTCTTGCACCCGGGCCAAAGCGCCACCGACAAAAGCTTCCGGACTGACATGGATCGCCGCCGGGATTTTCCCTGAAGCGCCGGACATGCGCCCATCGGTGACCAGTGCCACTTTGAAGCCGCGATCCTGCAGCACACCCAGGAACGGGGTCATCTTGTGCAGTTCCGGCATGCCGTTGGAACGCGGCCCCTGAAAGCGCATCACCGCGACAAAATCCTTCTCCAACAGGCCGGCCTTGAATGCGTCGGCCAGGTCCTGCTGGTCCTGGAACACCATCGCCGGTGCTTCGACGATCTGGTTCTCCAGCGCCACCGCCGACACTTTCATCACGCCGCGGCCGAGGTTGCCTTCCATTACGCGCAAGCCGCCTTCAGGCGAGAACGCACGGGAGACCGGACGCAGGATGGTTTCATCGAGGCTGTCGGTCACGCCTTCGCGCCAGACCAGCTTGCCGTTATCGAGGAAAGGTTCCTGGGTGTAGCGGCTCAGCCCATGGCCCAGAACCGTGTTGACGTTTTCATGGAGCAACCCGGCTTCCAGCAGTTCGCGGATCAGGAACGACATGCCGCCCGCCGCCTGGAAGTGGTTGATGTCGGCTTTGCCGTTCGGGTAGACGTGGCTCAGGGTCGGCACCACCTCGGAGAGGTCGGCCATGTCCTGCCAGGTCAGCTGGATGCCTGCGGCCATGGCGATCGCCGGCATGTGCAGGGTGTGGTTGGTCGAGCCGCCGGTAGCGTTAAGCGCGACGATCGAGTTGACCAGCGAACGCTCGTCAACGATTTCACCGATCGGCATGAAGTTGCCATTCTGCTTGGTCAGGCGCGTGACCTGATGCGCGGCCTCGCGGGTCAGGGCTTCGCGCAAGGGGGTGTTCGGGTTGACGAAAGACGAGCCCGGCAAGTGCAGGCCCATGACTTCCATCAACAATTGGTTGGTGTTGGCGGTGCCATAAAACGTGCAGGTGCCGGGGCTGTGGTAGGAGTTCATTTCCGACTCCAGCAGCTCCTCGCGGGTGGCCTTGCCTTCGGCATAACGCTGACGCACATCGGCTTTCTGCTTGTTGGAAATGCCCGAGACCATCGGCCCGCCCGGGACAAAAATCATCGGCAGATGACCGAAGCGCAGCGCGCCCATCATCAGGCCCGGCACGATCTTGTCGCAGATGCCGAGCATCAGCGCGCCGTCAAACATGTTGTGGGACAGGGCCACGGCGGTGGACAGCGCGATCACCTCGCGGCTCGGCAGGCTCAGCTCCATGCCGGGCTCGCCCTGAGTCACGCCATCGCACATGGCCGGGGTGCCGCCGGCGAACTGGCCGACCGAACCGATCTCGCGCAGCGCCTTCTTGATCTGTTCGGGAAAGACTTCGTAGGGCTGATGCGCGGAGAGCATGTCGTTATATGACGAAACAATCGCGATGTTGGCGGAGTTCATCATGCGCAGGCTGTGCTTGTCCTCGGTGCCGCAACCGGCCACGCCATGGGCAAAGTTGGCGCATTGCAGCTTGCCGCGCATCGGACCGTCGCTGGCCGCACCGCGAATGAGCGCAAGGTAAGCCTCGCGGGTGGCGCGGCTGCGGGCGATAAGCCGTTCGGTGACCTCAAGGACGCGGGGATGCATGTGTAGAACTCCAGGCTAACGGATGTGGCGACCTGATTGTCTATGCTGAACAAGCACCGCTGTGATTGGGATGACAGACGGTTTACTTGATCGGTCGGACCAGTTGATTCAGGTCGCTCGTTGTAGATTGAACAAAATATTGCCATTAAAAAGGCTTGTTTTCTATTTTTATGCGAATAATCTTGTAATTCAAACAACAAAACGACGGCGGCCCAGTTAAATGACTCTTCGAATTGCAATCAATGGTTTTGGCCGTATCGGCCGCAACGTCCTGCGGGCACTGTATACCCAAGGCTACCGCCAGGACCTGCAGATCGTTGCCATCAATGACCTGGGCGACAGCTCGATCAACGCTCATCTGCTCAAATACGACACGGTTCACGGCACGTTCGACGCCGATATCCAGCACGACCAGGAAAGCCTGACCGTCAACGGCGACCGCATCGCTGTCAGCGCCATTCGCAATCCGGCAGACCTGCCATGGGCTGCGGAAAAAATCGACGTGGTGTTCGAGTGCACCGGGTTGTTCACCGACCGGGCCAAGGCCGCCGCGCATATTACTGCCGGCGCGCGCAAAGTCATCATCTCGGCGCCGGCCAAAGGCGCCGACGCCACCGTGGTGTATGGGGTCAATCACGACATCCTGCGCCAGTCCCACCAGATCATTTCCAACGCCTCGTGCACCACCAACTGCCTGGCGCCGGTGGCTCAGGTGCTGCACCGAGAGCTGGGTATCGAAAGCGGCCTGATGACCACGATTCACGCTTACACCAACGACCAGAACCTCACCGACGTCTACCACACCGACCCGTACCGCGCCCGCTCGGCGACCCAGAACATGATTCCGAGCAAGACCGGCGCGGCTGAAGCGGTCGGCCTGGTGCTGCCGGAACTGGCGGGCAAGCTGACCGGCATGGCGGTGCGAGTGCCGGTGATCAACGTGTCCCTGGTGGATCTGACCGTGCAGCTCAAACGCGAAGCCTCGGCGGATGAAGTCAACGCGCTGCTCAAGGAAGCCAGCCAGCACTCGAAGATCCTCGGCTACAACACCCTGCCGCTGGTTTCCAGTGACTTCAATCACAACCCGCTGTCGTCGATCTTCGACGCCAACCACACCAAGGTCAGCGGCAAGCTGTTGAAGGTGCTGGCGTGGTACGACAATGAGTGGGGCTTTTCCAACCGGATGCTGGATAACTGCCTGGCGCTGTGCAACGCCGAGTAAATTATTTCGAACCACCACGGACTCCTGTAGGAGCTGCCGAAGGCTGCGATTTTTTGATTTTGCTTTGGCGACCGTAAGATCAAAATCCAGATCAAAAGATCGCAGCCTGCGGCAGCTCCTACAGGGGGACCGCGCACCGCGCGCAGTTTTTCACAATTGAGGGCTTGACCACTGGTGCAGATGATAAGCATTATCATTCGCTCGAAATGGATCAGGTCCTCCCGTGAGTCAATCGCGCTTCAATCACGTCTTCATCGCCCAGCGGGTTTCCCTGCTGCGCACGCTGGAGCGGATGGTCAACAATCACAGCACCGCCGAAGACCTCTTGCAGGAAACCTACCTGCGGGTGACGCGGGCGCTCAGTGAGCGGGCCATCGATCACCTTGAACCCTTTGTGTTCCAGACCGCTCGCAACCTGGCGCTGGACCACTTGCGCGCGCGCCGCATCCAGTCGCGCACCCTGCTCGACGACGTGCCGGTGGAAGTCCTGGAAAGTGTCGCTGCGCCGGTCAGCAGCGCCGAGGATGCCGTCCATGCCGAACAGTTGCTGGAGCGCCTGAATGTGAGCCTTAATCAACTCAGCTCGCGACAACAGCAGATTTTCATCCTCAGCCGTCTGCACGGCCACAGTTACCTGGAGATCGCCGAGCAGCTGGACGTCTCCTTGAGTACCGTACAAAAGGAACTGAAGCTGATCATGGCGATCTGCATCGGGGTAGTCGAGAGGCATGACGGCCGCAGTAAGCTTTAAGCTGCAAGCTGCAAGCTGAGTACCGTAGAAAGCACTCCGAACCTGAACAGGATTCGATTTGAGCTTGCAGCTTGCAGCTTGAAACTCGAAACTGCTCCCCTCCGCCCCTGCCGAGAAAACACCGTGACGGACACCCGCCGCCCGCCTCCGCCCTCACCGGCGCAGGACCGCGCCACCGCGATGGACCAGGCCCTGGACTGGCTTATCGTGCTGGGCAGTCCGAGCGCGGAACAGACCCAGGCGTTCCAGGCCTGGCTCGCCGCCGACCCGCTGAATGCCGAATCATTTGCCAAGGCCCAGGCGATCTGGGACGGCCCGCAGGTGATGCTGTCTGCGCAAACCCTGGCGGCCCGCCCAGGTAAGGTGATGGTGCTGGCGCGCCTGCGTCCGCACTGGAAACCCCTGGCCACCGCCGCCGTGCTGATCCTGGGATTATTCAGCTTCAGCAACCTGCCCATGCGCCTGCAGGCCGATCACCTGACAGTGGTCGGGGAACGCCAGCGCCTGCAACTGGAGGACGGCTCGAAAGTCCTGCTCAATACCAACTCGGCGTTTTCCAGCACCATCAATGATCAACAACGCATCGCCCGCCTGTACCAGGGCGAGGCGTTTTTCGAAGTCGCCGGCAATCGCGGCCAACCACTGGAGATCGATGCCGGACCGGTCCAGGCCAGCGTACGCGATACCGCGTTTGCCGTGCGTTACCTGGACGGCGTCGCGCAGGTTCAGGTGCAGCGCGGCGCTGTCGACCTGCGGGCCACCCGCGACGATGCACGGGTGCGCCTGTCTGCCGGGGAAAGTATCCGCATCGGCCCCAACGGCTTTGATCGCCTGGCCAAGCTCGACGCCGCCACCGACCTGGCATGGGTCCAGGGCCGGCTGGTATTCGAGAACTGTCCGATGAGCCAGGTGCTGACGGAGCTGCGTCGCTACTATCCCGGTTGGATCATCAACAACAACGAGCAGTTGGCGGACATCAACGTGACCGGCAATTATCGTCTCGACCAGCCCCTGGATGTGGTCCGTTCGCTGGCGCACATCACCTCGGCCCAGCTCAAGGAATTTCCGGCGCTGGTGATCCTGAACTAAATGAGAATTATTTTTACTCGATAGCCAGAGCTCGTACGTCTCGTTATAGCCAATGCAATTGATTCGCATCTCTAAATGCCAATCAGCACCTATAAAGATTCGTGCGACACGGAGCGCTATCGATGTCCTCTCGCCTTACCCGCCAGTCCTCTTCCCCTTCCCGCGTGTTGTCGCTGCTGACTGCCGCCATCCTGATGGCCGGCAGCGCCCCGCTGCTGGCCGCCACCGCCGAGGGCCAGCAGACCCGCAACATGGGTGACTACTCGTTCGCCATTCCCCAGCAGTCGCTGGTGTCGGCGCTGAATGCGTTTACCGCTGTGACGGGCTGGCAGGTCGGGTTATCCGCCGAGCTGGCGCAAGGTGTGGCGTCGCCCGGCGTGCGCGGTTCCCTGCCACCGGAAAAAGCCCTGGATCGCCTGTTGGTGGGGACCAACCTGAGCTATCGCAAGCTGGGCAACAACAACATCGTCCTGGAACTGCGCAACAACTCCGGCGCGCTGAACCTGCAACAGGTAACCATCAGCGCCACCCGTCAGGAACAGGACATCAACAGCGTGCCGAGTACGGTCACCGTGCACACCCGCGAAGAGCTCGACCGCAACAACGTCAACTCGATCAAGGACCTGGTGCGCTATGAGCCAGGCGTTTCCGTGGGTGGCTCGGGCCAACGCTCCGGCATCACCGGCTACAACATCCGCGGCATCGATGGCGACCGCGTGCTGACCCAGGTCGATGGCGTGCAAGTACCCGACGGCTTCTTCAACGGCCCCTACGCCCAGACCAACCGCAACTACGTCGACCCGGAAATCGTCAAGCGCGTGGAGATCCTCCGCGGCCCGGCGTCGGTGTTGTACGGCAGCAACGCCATCGGCGGCGCAGTCAGCTACTACACCCTGGACCCGGACGACATCATCAAGCCCGGCCAGGACGTTGGCGCACGCCTCAAGACCGGCTACAGCTCGGCCGACGAGAGCTGGCTGACTTCCGGCACTGTCGCCGGGCGTACCGGCGACTTCGATGGCCTGCTGCACCTGAGCCAGCGCAATGGCCATGAAACCGACTCCTATGGCGAAACCGGTGGTACCGGGCTCAATCGCACCGAAGCCAATCCGGAAGACGTGCGCACCACCAACATCCTCGCCAAGTTGGGCTGGAACTACGCCGACGACGCACGATTTGGCCTGACTTACGAGCACTACAAGGACGATCGTGACACCAACCAGTTGAGCGCCGTCGGCGGTCCGTTCAACGCCGGGCGCGGTTTTGGTTTCTACAAAGCGCGCAGCGGCAACGACACCATCACCCGCGAGCGGTTTGGCCTCGACCACCGCTTCGGTCTCGACAGCGCCCTGGCGGATAACATCAAGTGGACGCTGAACTACCAGATCGCCAAATCCGATGAGAGCACCCAGGAAATCTACGCCCCGTCGCGCACCGTGCTGCGCAACCGCAACACCACCTACAAGGACCGCCAGTGGGTATTCGACGTCCAGGCGGACAAGGCATTTGCCATCGCCGACACCGATCACCTGGTGACCTACGGCACCACCGTCAAGCAGGACAAAGTCACCGGCCTGCGCACCGGTGACGGCACCTGCCTGACCGTGGCCGGCGCGTGTCGGGTGATCGGTGCGCCGAGCGCCGCCGACACCCTGACCCCGGCCAGCGATTTCCCTGACCCGACCATCAACACCTACAGCCTGTTCGCCCAGGATCAGATCAGCTGGAATAACTGGACGTTCGCGCCCGGTGTTCGCTACGACTATACCCAGCTCAAGCCGCACCTGACCGACAAGTTCCTGGCCACCGCCGACCAGAGCGGCAACGGCGAGGTGGACGACAGCACCAAGACCTGGCATCGCCTGTCGCCGAAGTTCGGCACCACTTACCAGTTCAACGACCACTACACCTGGTACGGCCAGTACGCGGAGGGTTTCCGCACGCCAACGGCCAAGGCGCTGTATGGCCGCTTCGAAAATACCTCTGGCGGTTACCAGGTAGCGCCCAACCCCGACCTCGAACCGGAAAAGAGCAAGAGCTACGAAACCGGCCTGCGAGGCCAGTTTGAAGCCGGCACTTTTGACGTCGCGGTGTTCTACAACAAGTATCGCGACTTCATCAACGAGAACGCCATCACCCCGGGTTACGACGAGCTCACCTTCCAGAGCAACAACATCAAGCACGCCACCATCAAGGGCGTGGAGCTCAAGGGACGCCTGAACCTGGACACGTTCGGTGCGCCCAGCGGCCTCTACACCCAGGGTTCGCTGGCTTATCTGTACGGGCGTAACGATGACAGCGGCGAGCCACTGAACAGCGTCAACCCGCTGACCGGGGTGTTCGGTCTCGGGTATGACCAGGACAAGTACGGCGCGCTGCTGAGCTGGACTCTGGTCAAGCGCAAGGACCGGGTCGACAGCACCAGCTTCAACACACCTGACGGCACCAGCACCCAGTTCAAGACCCCGGGTTACGGTGTGCTCGACCTTGCCGGGTTCTACAAGGTGACCGACGACGTGACCGTCAACGCCGGCCTGTACAACCTGACCAACAAGAAGTACTGGCAGTGGGATGACGTGCGCGGCTACGACAACGTCGGCGAGGCTTCGGTGACCCAGCCGGCCAATCTTGATCGCCTGACGCAGCCAGGGCGCAACTTCTCGGTCAATCTGGTCTGGGATATCTGAACCACTGGTGTTCACTGCGCTCTCTGAATGAGGCGCAGTGGTATTTTTACTCGACCGTGACTGCTGGTTCGTCTAGTTCATACAGGACTGACCCGTATTGATTTCTGAAGGAAAGAACGACATGTCTTCGCAAACTCCGACTTCCGATGCCAACCCTACGCTGATTCCCCGCTCCCAGCGTGTCAGGGAATTGACCCACGACCTGCACAAAAGCCTGGAGCACACAGTCGCCGAATTCGCGCCCACCGATACCCATGCCGGCTTCGCGCGGTTCGTGCAGATGCAGTATTTGTTTCAATCGGAAATCCAGGCGCTGTACCAGGACGCGGAGCTGATCAAGCTCTTCCCGGACTTGCCGCAACGCTGCCGGGTAAAAGCGGCACAAGCCGATCTGGCAGACCTGGGTTCGAGTATTCCTGAAGCAGTCCCGGGTGCCTTGCAGTCCCCTGCCCTGGCAGAAGCCCTGGCGTGGGTCCGGGTTTCCGAAGGCTCGAAACTGGGGGCGGCGATACTGTTCAAACAGGCTGTCGGCCTGGGCTACAGCGAGACCAGGGGCGCACGTCACCTGGCAGAACCGGAAGGCGGTCGCGCCAGAGGCTGGAAAGCCTTTAATGTGATCTTCGACGGCCTGCAGCTGAGCGCCGAAGAAGAAGCTCAGGTGGACAAGGCCTCCAGGGACGCCTTTGCACGTCTGGAGCTGCTGCTCAGGACCGTCGGAACAAAACCGGTCAATGCTCAGGCCGTTTGAATTGCGCCCCTGTTGATGGCAAAAATCCGGTCGTTGAAGCGACCGGATATCCGACCTATTGTTGATCATGACTCAACCTCCAGCGTCTACTTCAAAAATCTCCCGCGTTCTTTTTGGTGTGCTCGCTTACGTCAGCCTGGGCATCGGCCTGATTGCGATTGTCGTGCCCGGCCTGCCAACCACCGAGTTCATCCTGCTCGCCGCCTGGGCCGCAACTCGCAGCTCACCGCGTCTCAGTGCCTGGTTGGAGAATCACCGCCTGTTCGGTCCGATCCTGAAGAACTGGCGCAACGGCAAGATCATC
This sequence comes from Pseudomonas sp. LB3P31, assembly GCF_054897945.1. Lineage (NCBI taxonomy): Bacteria > Pseudomonadati > Pseudomonadota > Gammaproteobacteria > Pseudomonadales > Pseudomonadaceae > Pseudomonas > Pseudomonas sp. LB3P31. The sequence continues at coordinate 4,736,802 of NZ_CM142710.1, read as the reverse complement.
GCGCGCCGGGCCAAAGTCAGCGCCACCGTCAGCATGCTGCTGTGTGCCGGGTTGATGCTGGTGATGCTCGATCATGGCTGGCCGATCTACCTCGCCATCGCCGGCATGAGCCTGGGCAATCTGTGGATCTGGTCGCGGCCGGAAGCGTTGCCGCAACCCTCCTGAGCACCGATTCGGGCCCATCGCGAGCAGGCTCACTCCTACAAATGATCTGCAGTGTGGCTTTGCTCATGTAGGAGTGAGCCTGCTCGCGATAGCCATCTCCCAAACAACAAATATCCCCCGCAAACGCTTGCGCTGACCGTTCGTCGGCTTTTACTCATACAAACCTCCCCCACGCCGATGCCCCTTCCATGGCGCTGAATGGACTTGGCGAACCCGGTCGATCCCGACCCACAGCCAATACCTCATCCATTCGCGAGTTCGCCTTATGTTCGACTCTCTCTCCATCCGCCTGAAAATCGTCCTGCTGTCCGGCCTGTGCCTGCTCGGCGTGATCGCCCTGATCGTAAGCATGAATTTCTACCAGACCAATCAGAACGATGAACTGGTCAGCGCTTCCAGCAGCAAAATGCTTACTGACAGCGTGCAGGATCTGCTTCAGGCCAAGGCAGCAGAGCAAGCCGTGCGGGTGCAGAAGACCTTCGGCGAAAGCCTGACGGTGGTCACCGCTCTGGCGGATCAGATCAAGGACCTGCGCAACATGGCCGCCAAGCGTTCGCTGGAAGCGGGCACCGTGCGCGAGGAGTTGAACCGCAACCTGCAGACCGCCTTCGAGCGCAACAGCAAGGTGCTCGGGATCTGGCTGGCGTTCGAACCCAACGGGCTCGACGGCAAGGACAGCGAGTTCGCCAATGATGCGGCGCGCCAGTCCAACGAAGCCGGGCGGTTTGCCAGTTACTGGAGCCGTGCCGGGGGTGCCGGGATCAACACGATCATGGTCGAAGACGACATGACCAAGACCACCCTCAACATCAACGGCACGCCCTATAACAGCTGGTACACCTGCCCTCGCGACAGCAAGCGTACCTGCCTGCTGGACCCGTACGCCGACACCGTCAACGGCAAGGAAATGCTCATGACGACCATTTCCGTGCCGCTGCTGGTCGATGGCAAATCCATCGGCGTGGTCGGCATCGACATCGCCCTCGATGCCCTGCAAGCCGCCGCCGTCGAATCCCAGCGCGACCTGTTCAACAGCGCCGGGCACATGCTGATTGTTTCCGGCAGCGGTGTGCTCGCCGGCTACAGCGTCGACGCCAGCAAGGTCGGTAAAAGCATCGCCGACACCCTGGGCACTGACGGCAAGGAAGTGCTGCAGTTGCTCAGTGCCGGCGTGCCGAAAATCCTCGAACAGGGTGAGCTGATTCGCGCGGTGTATCCGGTCAGCCCGATTGGTGACTCCAAGGCCTGGGGGGTGGTAATCGACTTGCCGAAACAGGTGCTGCTGGCCGACTCGCTCAAGCTGCAAACGGTGCTCGACGACGCCCAGCAAAGCGGCACCATCAAGGCGGTGCTGGTTGCCGTGGCAGCGGGTCTGGTGGGCCTGTTGCTGATTTGGCTGACCGCCTCGGGCGTGACCCGGCCGATCAACAGTGTGGCCGAAATGCTCAAGGCGATTGCCAGCGGCGACGGCGACCTGACCCAGCGCCTGCACTACAGCAAGCGCGACGAACTGGGCGAACTGGTGAGCTGGTTCAACCGTTTCCTCGACAAGCTGCAACCAACCATCGCGCAGATCAAACAGAGCATTACCGACGCTCGCGGCACCGCCGACCAGTCCTCGGAAATCGCCCGCCAGACCAGTGAAGGCATGCTCGTGCAGTTCCGCGAGATCGACCAAGTTGCCACCGCCTCCAATGAAATGAGTGCCACTGCCCACGATGTTGCCAACAGTGCATCGAATGCGGCGAATGCGGCCAAGGGTGCCGATCAATCAGCGCGTGACGGCATGCAGATCATCGAGCGCAGCACCCGCGACATCAATCAGCTGGCCGATGAAGTCAGCAAGGCGGTGACCGAAGTCGAAGCCTTGGCGGTCAACAGCGAACAGATCGGCTCGGTGCTGGAAGTGATCCGCAGCATTGCCGAACAAACCAACCTGCTGGCCCTCAACGCCGCCATCGAAGCCGCGCGCGCCGGCGAGAGCGGTCGTGGTTTTGCGGTGGTGGCCGATGAAGTGCGCAACCTGGCCAAGCGCACCCAGGACTCGGTAGAGGAAATCCGCAGCGTGATCGAACGCATCCAGAGCGGCACCCGCGGAGTGGTTGCCACCATGCACTCGAGCCAGACCCAGGCCCACAGCAACGCCGGGCAAATCCAGCAAGCCGTTCAGGCCTTGAGCAAGATCAGCGACGCGGTCACGGTGATCAGCGACATGAACCTGCAAATCGCCAGCGCCGCCGAACAACAGAGCGCGGTGGCCGAAGAGGTCAACCGTAACGTTTCGGCAATCCGTACCGTCACCGAAACCCTGACCGGGCAGGCCACCGAATCGGCGCAGATCAGCAGCCACCTTAATTCGCTGACGACCCATCAGATGAAGTTGATGGATCAGTTCCGCGTCTAAAAGGCTGCCATATATTTCCTGTGGGAGCAGGCCTGTGGGAGCAAGGCTTGTGGGAGCAAGGCTTGCCCGCGATGGCGATGGCACATCCGCAATTGATGTGACTGACACATCGCGATCGCGAGCAGGCTCGCTCCTACAGTGGGTATTGGAACGCGCGGGGAAGAATTCACTCTACTGGAAATATCGTGACTTTCGGTCCACTCTCCGACAGCGAAGCGATTTACCAACTGATCAGGAGAGATGCCAAATGGCTACGTTCGAGCCCGGTCACCTGCATATCGAGCGCATTGCGCTGACCAAGGATGGCTACAGCTACGCGCTGAGTATCGACTATGAAGTGGCCCAGGATCCCAAGGAGGGCGAAGGCATGCTGTTCAAGATGAGCGGCACGGTGCAGGGCAAGGAACTGCAGGAGGAGTTTTTCCTGCCCAAAGACCAGGCATTCGACTTCGCCCGCCATGCCACGCGACTCGCGCAAAAACATGGTCTGCCCAAGGAGGCAGGCATTGGTTCGGTTCACAAAGCCTATGACCTGATGTTTGAAGATGTGCGGGCGCAGCTCGACGTCAAATCCGGCGACCCGGTGAAACCCGAACACCTCGAATAACCAGCATGCCCCTGTAGGCGCAAAACTTGTCACCCCTATGGGAGCAAAGCTTGCTCGCGATGAACATGGCAAGGTGTAACAGAGACACTGCTGTGCCTGCATCGCGAGCAAGCTTTGCTCCCACAGACCATGGACCACAGAGCAAGCTTTGCCCTAAAGCCATGGACCGCTAAGCCAGCTTTGCTCCCACAGCATTTCACCTGCAGCCCCGCCCAAGGCATACTTGCCACCCTCCGCACGCCAGAACCAAAAACCGCCCCATGCGTATCCACGTCAGCTTCATCGACCGCGTCGGCATCACCCAGGAAGTCCTGGCCTTGCTCGGTGGGCGTAATCTCAATCTGGATGCGGTGGAAATGGTTCCGCCCAACGTCTACATCGACGCCCCGACCTTGAGCCCGGAAGTGCTCGAAGAGCTGCGCGATGCGCTGTTCAGCGTTCGCGGCGTGCAGGCGGTGACGGTGGTCGACATCCTGCCGGGCCAGCGCCGGCACCTGCAGCTGGATGCCTTGCTGGCGGCCATGACCGACCCGGTGCTGGCGCTCGACAGTGCCGGCAATGTGTTGCTGGCCAACCCGGCACTGATTGCCCTGTACGGTCGCGAACCTGCCGGCGAAAGCGTCGCCGAACTGTTCGCCGACCCGGCCCTGCTTGACGCTCTGCTGGAGCAGGGCTTTCGCTTGCCGCTGCGCGAGATCACGGTCAACGGCCAGACGCTGCTGCTGGACGCTACCCCCATCACCGATGCCGGAGCGCTACTGACCCTGTATCAACCCAACCGCATTGGCGAACGCCTGTCGGCGCTGCACCACGACCATGCCGAAGGTTTTGATGCTCTGCTCGGCGAATCCCCCGCCATCCGCACCCTCAAGGCCCGTGCCCAGCGCGTGGCGGCGCTGGATGCCCCGTTGCTCATCCAGGGTGAAACCGGCACCGGCAAAGAACTGGTGGCACGCGCCTGCCATGCCATCAGCGCCCGACATAGTTCACCGTTCCTGGCGCTGAACTGTGCGGCATTGCCGGAGAACCTCGCCGAAAGCGAGCTGTTCGGCTATGCCCCGGGAGCTTTCACCGGCGCCCAGCGTGGTGGTAAACCAGGGCTGATGGAGCTGGCCAACCAAGGCACGGTTTTTCTTGATGAGATTGGCGAGATGTCGCCCTACCTGCAGGCAAAACTCCTGCGTTTTCTCAATGACGGCAGCTTCCGTAGGGTTGGCGGTGATCGCGAAGTAAAGGTCAATGTACGGATCCTCAGTGCGACGCACCGTAACCTGGAAAAAATGGTCAGCGAAGGCTCATTTCGTGAAGACCTGTTCTATCGCCTCAACGTCTTGAACGTCGAAGTCCCGCCGCTGCGCGAGCGCGGCCAGGACATCCTGTTGCTGGCACGCTATTTCATGCAGCAGGCCTGCGCGCAGATCCAGCGACCGGTCTGTCGCCTGGCGCCAGGTACTTATCCGGCACTGCTGGGCAACCGTTGGCCGGGTAACGTGCGCCAACTGCAGAATGTGATTTTCCGCGCCGCGGCCATTTGCGAAAGCAGCCTGGTGGACATCGGCGACCTCGACATCGCCGGCACTTCGGTGGCGCGTCAGAGCGACAACGACGTCGACAGCCTGGAACAGGCGATGGATGAATTCGAAAAAACCCTGCTGGAAAAACTCTACGTGAGTTATCCGTCGACTCGGCAGTTGGCCAGTCGGCTGCAAACCTCACACACGGCGATCGCCCACCGGTTGCGCAAGTATGGGATTCCCAATAAGCCGTAGCTGAATTGTCATGCCTGGCCCTGTAGGAGCTGCCGGAGGCTGCGATCTTTTGACTTTGATCTTGTAGCGCCTGCGACAAGATCGCAGCCTTCGGCAGCTCCTACGGATCGGGTTTCCATTTCAAAAGCTTCTAACCTGCTTAAAAACGACCTGCACCTGTACTGAAAGCGCTACAGCGGAATGATATCGTTACGCGCGTCTCTGACTACCGCTGTGCAAGGCTTTGATACAGATAGGCTTTTTTCCACGCTTCAAGCTGTAGCGATTTCGCTACAAGATATGTCCCCGCCCCTTCCGCCATAGTATTTAAGCCATTGTTTTACATAGATTTTACAACATTGGCCGCGATTTTGCTTATTACCCACCCATAAAGCAGGGCTAACGCCCCAGCATTCAATCGCGTCCACCAGACGAGTCTGGCCCCCTAGGAGTTTCCATGAGCGAGTTGCGTTTTACTGAAGATCACGAATGGCTGCGCACCGAAGCCGACGGCAGCGTCACGGTCGGCATCACCGCTTTCGCGCAGAACGCCCTCGGCGACGTGGTTTTCGTACAACTGCCAGAGCTGCAGTACTACGACAAGGGCGCCGAAGCCGCCACCGTGGAATCGGTAAAAGCCGCCAGCGGCGTGTACATGCCCCTCGACGGCGAAGTGCTGGAAGTGAACCCGGCGCTCGACAGCAGCCCGGAACTGGTCAACGAAGATCCGCTGGGCGAAGGCTGGTTCTTCCGCTTCCAGCCAACCGACGCTTCGGCCGTCGCCAAACTGCTCGATCAGGACGCTTACGACCGCCTGATCAAAGCCAACGCCGAAGCCTGAGGAGCGCCGACATGACTCAAGTAAATCCTGCCGTAGTAAACGTAAGCACCGCGAACGAATTCATCGCGCGCCACATCGGCCCGCGTGCAGGCGATGAGCAAGCGATGCTCAACAGCCTCGGCTTCGATTCCCTGGAAGCCCTGAGCGCCAGTGTCATCCCGGAAAGCATCAAGGGCACCAGCGTGCTTGGCATGGACGACGGCCTCAGTGAAGCCGATGCCCTGGCAATGATCAAAGGCATCGCGGCGAAGAACCAGCTGTTCAAGACTTACATTGGCCAGGGCTACTACGGCACTCACACGCCGTCGCCGATCCTGCGCAACCTGTTGGAAAACCCGGCCTGGTACACCGCCTACACCCCCTACCAGCCAGAAATTTCCCAAGGTCGCCTGGAAGCGCTGTTGAACTTCCAGACCCTGATCAGCGACCTGACCGGCCTGCCGATCGCCAACGCCTCGCTGCTCGACGAAGCCACCGCCGCCGCTGAAGCGATGACTTTCTGCAAGCGCCTGAGCAAGAACAAGGGCAGCCATGCGTTCTTCGCCTCCGCGCATTGCCACCCGCAAACCCTCGACGTGCTGCGCACCCGTGCCGAGCCCCTGGGCATCCACGTGGTGGTCGGCGACGAACGCGAATTGACTGACGTGACGCCATACTTCGGCGCCCTGCTGCAATACCCGGCCAGCAACGGTGACCTGTTCGACTACCGCGAACTGACCGAACGCTTCCACGCAGCCAATGCTCTGGTGGCGGTGGCCGCCGACCTGCTGGCCCTGACCGTGCTGACCCCGCCGGGCGAGTTCGGCGCCGACGTGGCCATCGGCAGCGCGCAACGCTTCGGCGTGCCGCTGGGCTTCGGTGGCCCACACGCCGCGTATTTCTCCACCAAGGATGCGTTCAAGCGCGACATGCCGGGCCGTCTGGTCGGTGTCTCGGTGGACCGTTTTGGCAAGCCGGCCCTGCGTCTGGCCATGCAGACCCGCGAGCAACATATTCGCCGCGAGAAAGCCACCAGTAACATCTGCACCGCCCAGGTACTGCTGGCCAACATTGCCAGCATGTACGCGGTGTACCACGGTCCAAAAGGCCTGACCCAGATTGCCAAGCGCATTCATCACCTGACCGCGATCCTGGCCAAGGGCTTGAGCGCACTGGGCCTGAGCGTCGAGCAACAGAGCTTTTTCGACACCCTGACGGTCAAGACCGGCGCCAACACTGCAGCGCTGCACGCCAAGGCGCACGCCCAGCAGATCAACCTGCGCGTAGTCGATGCCGAACGCCTGGGCCTGTCCCTGGACGAAACCACTGCACAAGCAGACGTGGAAACTCTGTGGGCACTGCTCGCCGATGGCCAGGCGCTGCCAGACTTCGCCGCCCTCGCCGCTTCAGTGGTCAGCACCATCCCGGCTGAACTGGTGCGCCAATCGCCGATCCTCAGCCACCCGGTGTTCAACCGTTACCACTCGGAAACCGAGCTGATGCGCTACCTGCGCAAGCTCGCCGACAAGGACCTGGCGCTGGATCGCACCATGATCCCGCTGGGTTCGTGCACCATGAAACTCAACGCTGCCAGCGAAATGATCCCGGTGACCTGGGCCGAATTCGGTGCCCTGCACCCGTTCGCCCCGGGCGAGCAAAGTGCTGGTTACCAGCAACTGACCGACGAGCTGGAAGCGATGCTGTGTGCCGCCACTGGTTACGACTCGATCTCCCTGCAACCGAACGCCGGTTCCCAGGGTGAATACGCTGGCCTGCTGGCCATCCGTGCCTACCACCAGAGCCGTGGCGAAGACCGTCGCGACATCTGTCTGATCCCCTCGTCCGCCCACGGCACCAATCCGGCCACCGCCAACATGGCCGGCATGCGCGTGGTCGTGACCGCGTGCGATGCCCGTGGCAACGTCGACATCGAAGACCTGCGCGCCAAGGCGATCGAGCACCGCGAGCATCTGGCTGCGCTGATGATCACCTACCCTTCGACCCACGGTGTGTTCGAAGAAGGCATCCGCGAAATCTGCGGGATCATTCATGACAACGGCGGCCAGGTGTATATCGACGGCGCCAACATGAACGCGATGGTCGGCCTCTGCGCGCCAGGCAAGTTCGGCGGCGATGTATCGCACCTGAACCTGCACAAGACGTTCTGCATCCCCCACGGTGGTGGCGGCCCGGGTGTTGGCCCGATCGGCGTGAAGTCGCACCTGACCCCGTTCCTGCCAGGCCACGCCCAGATGGAGCGCAAGGAAGGCGCGGTGTGCGCGGCACCGTTCGGCAGCGCAAGCATTTTGCCGATCACCTGGATGTACATTCGGATGATGGGTGGCGCGGGTCTCAAGCGCGCTTCGCAGCTGGCGATCCTCAATGCCAACTACATTTCCCGTCGCCTCGAAGAGCATTACCCGGTGCTGTACACCGGCAGCAATGGCCTGGTCGCGCACGAATGCATCCTCGACCTGCGCCCATTGAAAGACAGCAGCGGCATCAGTGTCGATGACGTTGCCAAGCGCCTGATCGATTTCGGTTTCCATGCGCCGACCATGTCGTTCCCGGTGGCTGGCACGCTGATGATCGAGCCGACCGAAAGCGAATCCAAGGAAGAACTGGACCGCTTCTGCGACGCCATGATCCGCATCCGCGAAGAAATCCGCGCGGTGGAAAACGGCACGCTGGACAAGGAAGACAACCCGCTGAAGAACGCCCCGCATACGGCGGCGGAATTGGTCGGCGAGTGGACCCACCCCTACAGCCGTGAGCAGGCGGTGTACCCGGTTGCCTCGTTGATCGAAGGCAAATACTGGCCACCGGTCGGTCGCGTCGACAACGTATTCGGCGATCGCAACCTGGTGTGCGCCTGCCCGTCGATCGAAAGCTACGCTTGATCCATAGGGGGCGGCCAGTCCGCCCCCACCCCAACACCGCACGCCCTCTGTAGGAGCTGTCGAGTGCAACGAGGCTGCGATCTTTTGATCTTGAGATTCAAGAGCAACAGCAAGGTCAAAAGATCGCAGCCTGCGGCAGCTCCTACATGAAGCGTCTCGCGTGTCATTGGCGCCCATAACAAGAAACCGGAGAACAACCATGGCTTTAAGCGTGTTCGACCTGTTCAAGATTGGCATCGGCCCCTCCAGTTCCCACACCGTCGGCCCGATGCGGGCTGCCGCACGTTTTGCCGAAGGCTTGCGCCGTGAAGGGCTGCTGGCCGCGACCCATTGCGTCAAGGTCGAGCTCTACGGCTCACTCGGCGCCACCGGCAAAGGCCACGGCAGCGACAAGGCCGTGCTGCTCGGCCTGGAAGGCGAACACCCGGACACCGTGGACACTGAAACCGTCGCCGCGCGCCTGCAGGAGATCCGTGGCAACGCACGCTTGAACCTGCTCGGCGAGCACAGCATCGCGTTCAACGAAAAAGAACACCTGGCGATGATTCGCAAACCGTTGCCCTACCACCCCAATGGCATGATCTTTCGCGCTTTCGATGTCGCCGGGTTGCAAATCCGCAGTCGCGAATACTATTCAGTAGGCGGCGGGTTTGTGGTCGACGAGGACGCTGCTGGTGCTGATCGCATCGTCGAAGATGCGACCAAATTGACCTTCCCGTTCAAGAGCGCCAAGGATCTGCTGGGTCACTGTGCCACCTATGGCCTGTCGATCAGCCAGGTGATGCTGACCAACGAAAGCGCCTGGCGACCGGAAGCCGAAACCCGCGCCGGCCTGCTGAACATCTGGCAAGTGATGCAGGACTGCGTCGCCGCCGGATGCCGCAACGAAGGCATCCTGCCCGGCGGCTTGAAGGTCAAGCGCCGGGCCGCCGCGTTGCACCGTCAGTTGTGCAAGAACCCCGAATCGGCCCTGCGTGATCCGCTCTCGGTGCTGGACTGGGTCAACTTGTACGCCCTGGCGGTCAACGAAGAAAACGCCAATGGCGGACGTGTCGTCACCGCGCCCACCAACGGTGCAGCCGGGATCGTCCCGGCGGTGCTGCATTACTACATGCGCTTTATTCCCGGAGCCAACGATGACGGCGTGGTGCGCTTCCTGCTCACCGCTGCAGCCATCGGCATTCTGTACAAGGAAAACGCCTCGATTTCCGGCGCCGAAGTTGGCTGCCAGGGTGAAGTCGGGGTCGCCTGCTCGATGGCGGCCGGCGCCCTGTGCGAAGTCCTTGGCGGCAGCGTGCAGCAGGTAGAGAACGCTGCGGAAATCGGCATGGAACACAACCTCGGCCTGACGTGCGATCCCATCGGCGGCCTGGTGCAAGTGCCGTGCATCGAGCGCAACGCCATGGGCTCGGTCAAGGCCATCAATGCAGTACGCATGGCCCTGCGCGGTGACGGCCAGCACTTCGTCTCCCTCGACAAGGTCATCCGTACCATGCGCCAGACCGGCGCCGACATGAAAAGCAAATACAAGGAGACCGCCCGTGGCGGTCTGGCAGTCAACATTATCGAGTGCTGATGCCCGCGCATTGGCCTTTGCACACTTTTTCAGGAGCTGAACATGTCCACCGAACAATTACTGAAAACCCCGCTGCACTCGCTGCACATCGAACTCGGCGCGCGCATGGTGCCGTTCGCCGGCTACGACATGCCGGTGCAATACCCGCTAGGCGTGATGAAAGAACACCAGCACACCCGTGATCAGGCCGGGCTGTTTGATGTCTCGCACATGGGCCAGATTCGCCTGACCGGCGCCAATGCCGCCAAAGCCCTGGAAACCCTGGTGCCAGTGGACATCATCGACCTGCCGGTGGGCATGCAGCGTTACGCCATGTTTACCAACGAGGCCGGCGGCATTCTCGATGACCTGATGGTCGCCAACCTCGGTAACGACGAGCTGTTTCTGGTGGTCAACGCTGCTTGCAAGGACCAGGACCTGGCGCACCTGCGCCAGCACATTGGCGAGCAGTGCAGCATCGAACCGCTGTTCGAAGAGCGCGCACTGCTGGCCCTGCAAGGCCCCGCCGCCGTGACCGTGCTGGCGCGCCTGGCGCCGCAAGTGGCGAAGATGACCTTCATGCAGTTCAACCGCGTCGAGCTGCTGGGCGTCGAGTGTTTCGTCAGCCGCTCGGGCTACACCGGTGAAGACGGTTTCGAGATCTCCGTGCCGGCCGCCAATGCCGAAGCCTTGGCGCGCGCCCTGCTGGCCGAGCCTGAGGTTGCTGCAATCGGCCTGGGCGCTCGCGATTCCCTGCGCCTGGAAGCTGGCCTGTGCCTGTATGGCCATGACATGAACACCGAGACCACCCCGATCGAGGCCAGCCTGCTGTGGGCCATCTCCAAGCCACGCCGTGCCGATGGCGCGCGTGCCGGCGGCTTCCCTGGGGCCGAGACCGTGTTCGCGCAACAGCAAGGTGGAGTGAGCCGCAAACGAGTCGGCCTGTTGCCGCAGGAACGTACGCCGGTGCGCGAAGGTGCAGAGATCGTCAACGAAGCGGGCGAGATCATCGGCAGCGTCTGCAGCGGCGGTTTTGGACCAACCTTGGGCGCACCTTTGGCCATGGGGTACGTCGACAGCGCCTACATCGCGCTCGACACACCCGTATGGGCGATCGTCCGTGGGAAAAAGGTGCCTTTGCTTGTAAGCAAAATGCCATTTGTTCCGCAACGCTACTATCGTGGCTGATTGACTGTTTCTATAAGTAACGCGGCTGCATTAACAGTGCACTAATGTGTAAGGCAGCCGCCATAAAACAGTGCAGTCGTTCGATAATGAACTTCACTTATAACGATCGAAAACAATTGAACACGCTTATCGAATAAGCCTGCACCAGTGGACGACTAACCGCCGCCAAACTTAGCAAAACCGGGCCCCTCACAGGGGCTTGTTTTTTATCGGCTAGTTGGCGTAGAGTTTGTTCACTGTGTTTGCATGGGTCGCTTGGAACCGTGACCTGGGCAGTAGCCTACAAGTTAGCTACATCCCGCTCGACGTCTTCTTACTCTCCTGCAACCAGCCCCACTCTTTCATGAGAAAGAGGCTGTCATTAATTTTTGCGTCAAAGGAATAAGAAATGTCCCAACGTCAGAGCGGTACCGTCAAGTGGTTTAACGACGAGAAAGGTTTTGGTTTTATCACTCCAGAAAGCGGTCCGGATCTGTTCGTGCATTTCCGCGCTATTCGGGGCAATGGCTTCAAGAGCCTGAAAGAAGGTCAGAAGGTGACTTTCGTTGCTGTGCAGGGCCAGAAAGGCATGCAGGCTGACGAAGTACAGGCAGAAGCTTAATCTTCTGTAACGAAAAAGCCCCTGATGCTGACATCAGGGGCTTTTTTGTGCGCGCAATTCCGTAAAATGAGTTCTTTTTTCCGCCGAGAGCCTGCCATGTCGAAACACCTGCTGAAGCCCCAGGGCGAATTCCCCGCCGCTGGCCTGGGTCGTCGTCTGGCAGCGATGTTCTATGACTTCCTGTTGTGCACCGCTCTGCTGATTGTCACTAGCGGCATTTACAAGATGGCCCAGATGGCGATCATCGGCGAAGACCGGATGCGCACCCTGACCGAAGCCGGAGCACTGGACGGTGATCCGTTGCTGTCGACGCTGTTGCTGTTTGTGCTGTTCGGTTTTTTTGCCAAGTTCTGGACCTGGTCGGGTCAGACCCTGGGTATGCAGGTGTGGGGGATTCGGGTGCAGAACGCTGACGGCTCATCCATCAGCCTTTGGCAGGCGTTGTTGCGTTTCGTGGTGTCGATTGCTTCGCTGCTGTGCGTGGGACTGGGTTTTATCTGGTCGTTGTTTGACAAGCAGAAACGCAGTTGGCATGACATGTATTCAGAGACGCAGTTGGTGCGGATTCCCAAGAAGGCGAAGTGATCGCTTTGCTGGGTGGCGTACATATCCGTTATTTTTGTCATGGTTTCTATTGGTTTCGCCCTTACGGCGACTCACTTTGAAAAGCCCAAAGTAAGCAAAGGCTCTTGCCCCACCACTTGGCACCTCGCTAAGGCTCGGTGTGCCCTCACTCCGGCATTGCTCCGCGGGCCGCTGCGACGGGCCATCCCTGGCCCAGCGCAGCTAAACCGGCATCCTTGCCGGTTTACCCGCTACGCAATGCCTGCGTTCGGCCAGCGTGGTTAACGGGGCGCCTGCAATCTACGGCCTCGCCGTGGCGGCCTTCGGGCCGACCAAGGCATCAAGCCGGCGCGCTTCGCTTGTTGGCGTGCACACCCCTTGAATTTAAAAATGGCGCCCTGTGGGGACAGAGTACCTGTGGGAGCAAAGCTTGCTCGCGATAGACGCCAACGGAAACGCGTGCTGTCAGGATTAACGCGGCGCCTTGGAATCAATCGCGAGCAGGCTCACTCCTACAGGGGATGATTTTCGAATCAGGCGTTACCAGCCAATTTCATCCGCGCAGCCTGGGTAAAGTCGAGCATCCGCTTCAACGGACGGATTGCCTGCGGAATCAACGCTGGATCAACAAAGATCTCATTCGTCCCCTCCTTCAAGCTCTTCAGTACGCGTTCAAGCGTATTCATCGCCATCCACGGGCAATGTGCGCAACTGCGGCACGCTGCGCCGTTACCCGCCGTAGGGGCTTCGATGAAGACCTTGTCGGGGCACAACTGCTGCATCTTGTAGAAGATACCGCGGTCAGTCGCCACAATAAGCGTCTTGTTCGGCAGGCTCTGCGCCGCCGCGATCAGCTGACTGGTCGAACCCACCGCGTCTGCCAACTCAATAACCGCCGTCGGCGACTCCGGGTGCACCAAAATGGCCGCGTCCGGGTACAGCGCCTTCATATCCTCAAGCTGCTTGGATTTGAATTCTTCGTGAACGATGCAGGCACCGTCCCACAGCAGCATGTCAGCCCCGGTCTTGCGCTGGATATAGGTGCCCAGATGCTTGTCCGGCCCCCAGATGATCGTTTCGCCGTTATCCATCAGGCTTTCCACGATCTCCAGCGCGCAGCTCGAGGTCACTACCCAGTCGGCCCGGGCTTTGACCGCCGCGGAGGTATTGGCATACACCACCACCGTACGTTCCGGGTGCTGGTCACAGAACGCCGAGAACTCGTCCACCGGGCATCCCAGGTCCAGCGAGCAGGTCGCTTCCAGGGTCGGCATCAGCACGCGTTTCTCGGGGTTGAGAATCTTGGCAGTCTCACCCATGAACTTGACGCCAGCGACCACTACGGTCTTGGCCGGATGGGCATTGCCGAAACGGGCCATCTCCAGCGAGTCGGAGACGCAACCGCCAGTCTCTTCGGCAAGCGCCTGGATGACCGGATCACAATAGAAGTGGGCAACCAGCACCGCGTCCTGAGCCTTGAGCTCGGCAGCGATGGCGGCGCGATAATAGGCCTCTTCCTCGGCGGTCAGCGGCTTGGGCTGCTTGGCGTCGAGGTGGGCTTGAACCAGAAGGCGTTCGGAAATCTGCGTCATGTTCGCAAGACCTGCAAGCGCTTGCGCGCGAAAGTCGAGTATACACCCGGCTCCGGACCTCTTAGAGGCACCGCCGGGAAAGTGAGTATTCATCAGGCACGGACAACGTTGGAGCTGCGCAAGGCTACAGAATATCCAGTGGATGCAAAAGATCATTCTGAAATGCGCTGATGCGGGCCCGATCCGGGCCGGACTCAAATCGCGGGCAAAAAAAAATCCGGAAATCCTCACTTGCGTGGGCCTTCCAGACTTTTAAAACTGCTACAAAAATGGTGGGTCGTGTGGGATTCGAACCTACGACCAATTGGTTAAAAGCCAACTGCTCTACCAACTGAGCTAACGACCCGCTGTGTGGTGGCGCGTATAATACTGATTTTTAAGGACTATTCAACACCTAATTTGAAATAAATCAAAAATAGCGGGTTGGGTCGCTGATTCCGGCTGCCGCGAAGCCTTCTGCACGCAGGCGGCAGCTGTCGCATTTGGCGCACGCACGGCCGTCATCGTCGGCCTGATAGCAGGAAACCGTCAGCGCGTAATCGACACCCAGCTTTACCCCGGCCTCGACGATCTGCGCTTTGCTCAGGTTCTGCAACGGCGCCTGGATGCGGAAGCCGTTGCCTTCCACGCCAGCCTTGGTCGCGAGGTTAGCCATGCGCTCGAAGGACTCGATGAACTCGGGACGGCAATCCGGGTAACCGGAATAGTCGACGGCGTTCACACCAATGAAGATGTCACGCGCACCGAGTACTTCAGCCCAGCCCAACGCAAGAGACAGGAACACCGTGTTTCGTGCGGGAACGTAGGTAACCGGAATGCCTTCACCGGCCTCCTCCGGGATATCGATGCTGCTGTCGGTCAGTGCCGAGCCGCCCATGCCGTTCATGTTCAAACCGATGACCTTGTGCTCGACCACGCCCAGGTCCCGCGCGACGCGTTCGGCCGCGTGCAGCTCGGCGTGGGAGCGCTGACCATAATCGAAACTCATGGTGTAGCAGCTGTAGCCTTCTGCTCGGGCCATGGCCACGACCGTGGCCGAATCCAGGCCGCCGGACAGGAGGATTACCGCACGTTTTTCCGCAGAGTTCAGTTGTTCAGTCATTTCAGCGCCCCGGCTCGTCATTCCATAGATATTTATGCAGCTGCAGTTGCAGGCGCACTGGCAGGTTGTCCGCCACGACCCAATCCGCCAGGTCCCGAGCATTCAGGTCATGGTGACTGGGGGAAAACAGGACTTCGCCGGCACGCCGATCCAGACCGTACTGAATCAGCTTGGACACGGCCCAGTCGTAGTCTTCCCGGGAACAGATGACAAACTTCACCTGGTCGTTGGGCGTGAGCAGCTCGATGTTTTCGTAGCGATTGCGGTGCGCTTCCTTCGAACCCGGGGTTTTCAGGTCGACGACGCGACTCACCCGCGAATCTACTGCCGCGATGTCGAGCGCACCACTGGTTTCCAGTGACACTTCGTAACCGGCATCACACAGGCGCTTGAGCAGAGGGATAGCGTTGGGTTGCGCCAACGGCTCGCCGCCGGTGACACACACATAACGCGGACGAAAGCCGGCCACTTGCTCGAGGATGTCATCGAGCGGGCGAACCGTGCCGCCCGTGAAGGCGTAGGCGCTGTCGCAGTACTGGCAACGCAGTGGACAACCGGTCAGGCGCACAAAAACAGTGGGCAGCCCGGCCGT
The DNA here is from genome assembly GCF_054897945.1 of Pseudomonas sp. LB3P31. Classification (NCBI taxonomy): domain Bacteria; kingdom Pseudomonadati; phylum Pseudomonadota; class Gammaproteobacteria; order Pseudomonadales; family Pseudomonadaceae; genus Pseudomonas; species Pseudomonas sp. LB3P31. Next base: position 4,720,964 of record NZ_CM142710.1, on the reverse strand, counting down.
CCGCGTTTCACCCTGCAACGAGTAAAATACTTCGGTGATTCTCAATGTGTCTTGCATAGTCGCCACGGGCGTAACAGCTAAACAGGCTGTCCGCCTCCGTCAGGCACTTGAAGGAACCCCGCCAACGCGCGAATTCCAAAAAGCGGTGTTTCAGAAAAAGGGCGTGAATTCTAACGAAAAAACCCGCAGCAAGTGCGGGTTTCTTCAAAACGGTTCAGGCAGCCTTACATTCGCTGCAAGTCGCGCTGGGCCAACTGTGCGGCGGAAGTCCCAGGATATTGGGCAACCACCTGCTGCAGAATGCCTTTGACCTTGTCGGTATGACCCAGTCGGCGTTCCACGTCAGCCAGCTTGTACAGCGAGTCAGGCACCTTGGCATGCTTGGGATACAGCTGCGAAACCTTGGCAAACGCCTGACCTGCACCTTGCAGGTCGCCTTTGGCCAGGTTCACTTCGCCCAACCAGTACTGGGCGTTACCCGCGTACTGGCTGTTCGGGTACTTGCGCAGGAAAGCGGCAAAAGCCTGGCTGGCCTTGTCGAAATCCTTGGCCTTGATCAAGTCGAAGGCTGCATCGTAATACAGTTTTTCCTTCGCCGGATCAGCCGGCTCGGTACCTGCTGCCTGGGCCGGTGCCTGGGCGGCAGCCGCTCCAGCACCTGCTGCTGCACCGGGGGCATTCAAATCGCCACCGGTGGAAGAATTTTCAGGAGTCGCGGCTGGTGCAACGCCGGATCCAATGCGCCGATCAAGATCCTGGTATCGCTCCAGGCTTTCCTGCTTCATGCGCGATACATCGTTTTGCAGAACTTCAATGATGCCTTGTTGGCGCGAGATCTGCTCCTGCATGGATTGCAGTTGGTTGAACAGCTCGCCCTGTGCCGAGACAGGGGCCGAAACCCCTCCCCCGGCATAGGCGCCGTTCGTACCGTAACCCGCAGGCGGATAACTGCTCCCGCTATTGCCGGAGTTGTTATCGACCACAGGAACCGCAGCCCACACCGCAAGCGGTGCGAGGCTGAGAGCCAGAATAGTTACAGCACGACGGCACGTTCGCATGACGAATTACTTACGCAGTTCGACGCGACGGTTTTGAGCCCAGGACTGCTCGTCGTTGCCGGTAGCAACTGGACGCTCTTCGCCGTAGGAAACCAGTTCCAGCTGAGCTGGAGAAACGCCTTGCAGTACCAGGTAGCGCTGAACGGCTTTCGCACGACGCTCGCCCAGTGCCATGTTGTACTCACGAGTACCACGTTCGTCGGTGTTACCTTCCAGAACAACGCGAGCGCCGTTAGCTTTCAGGTCCTTGGCGTGAACGTCCAGAGCGCGCATGGCTTCTGGCTTCAGGTCCGAACTGTCGTATTCGAAGTAGAAAGTGGTGATCGCGCGCAGAGCAGCTTCTTCGCTCAGGGAGCCGTCAACTGCACCAGTGTTGGCGCCGTAACCAGCGTTTGGATCAACAGCAGCGCCTTCACCGGCATTGTCGCCGCCTTTGGACGAGCAACCTACAGCTACAGCCATGGCCAGAGCCAGCGCAGCAAATTTACCAAACTTCAGCATTTCCATCGTGAAACTCCTAATGAACCCCAGTGTGTTAAGTACAACGTGTAGCGCCGCGTCAGTTCAGGTAAGGGGACCAGGAAGGTTCTCTGACTTCGCCTTGTGCGGTAGGAAGCGGGAGCCTTACGCGTCCATTGATGGACACGAGCATCAAGACTCCCCGGCCCTGCTGGCGGGTGGCGTAGATTACCATGGTGCCGTTGGGCGCAACAGTAGGCGACTCGTCCAGAGTGCTATCAGTGAGTATCTTTACACTACCGCGCTGCAAATCCTGGGCCGCCACCTTGAAATTGGTGAAGCCTTCCTGACGATGGATCATCACCAGGGTCTTTTCGTCAGCTGACAATTTAGGGTTGGCGTTGTAGTTACCGATGAAAGTTACACGCTCCGCACCACCACCGCCTGCGCTGGTCTTGTAGATCTGCGGCTTGCCGCCACGGTCGGAGGTGAAGTAGATGGTCGAACCATCTTTACCCCAGAACGGTTCGGTGTTGATGCCGGGACCATTGGTAACACGAGTGATCTGACGCGAACCCAGGTTCATCACATAGATGTCAGGGTTACCATCTTTGGACAATACGAATGCCAGGCGCTGACCATCCGGCGACCAGGCTGGCGCGCCATTCAGGCCTTCGAAGTTGGTGATCTGCTCGCGGCGACCGGTGTCGATGTTCTGCATGAAGATACGCGGACGCTTCTGCTCGAACGAGACATAGGCGATGCGCTTGCCATCCGGTGCAAAACGCGGCGACAGGATCGGCTCGCGTGATTGCAGCAGGGTGACCGCGCGGGCACCGTCGTAGTCCGAACGTTGCAGCGTGTAGCGCGTGTTCTTCTCGGAGAAACGCTCGGCTGTCACGTACAGCAGGCGAGTCGAGAACGCACCTTTGATACCGGTGAGTTTTTCAAACGACTGGTCAGCGATGTAGTGCGACATGTCACGCAATTGATCAACACTGCCCGACACGCTGCCGGTCAGCACTTGCTGCTCGGTAGCGACGTTGAACAGGGCATATTGAACTTGCAGGCGACCGCCCGCTGGCGCAATGCTGCCGACCATGACGTACTGGGCGCCCAGCGCCTTGAAGTCACGGTAGATGATTTCGCTGGCCTGGCTTGGCTGGCTGATCATGTTCTGTTTCGGGATCGGCGAGTAGTAACCCGAGTTGCGCAGGTCATTACCGATGATCTCGGCCATGTCGTCCGGCAGCACGCTGCCGCCCTGGTTGCCGAATGGAACAACTGCAATAGGTGTCGCCCGATCACTGCCACTGGTGACCAGAATGTTCTTTTCATCTGCTACCGCCATCCCTGCCAGGCAGCAGATAGCGACAAGCATTCCTCGAAGAAGGTTTCTCACAAGGCTAGATCCTCAGGTGTGAATGTCATCTTGAATGAACGATACGGAGCAAAATCGCTCGGCTTCATTCCCTGCATTTCTGTCAAACGTCCAATATTCTTGACCGCTGCCACTGCCGAAGCATCGAACGGACCATCGCCGCTGGATCTGCCGACGGTGACCGAGGTCACTGTTCCATCCGGCAACATGCCGATTTGCAGCACGACCGTCATGCCTTTGCGTGCCGAAGGTGGGCGAGCCCAGCCCTCTGCTGCTCGAGCACGAATCAGGTCATCGAAACTGCCAGCGACTTCGTCGCCCTGCTCGTCCGCCAAGGCTTGTTGACGCTGCGGCGTGTCGGAAAGCAAATCTGCCAAGGCCTGGGCCTTTTTGTCTTCGGCGGATTTACGGGCCGCTTCCTGCGATTTTTTCTTCGCAGCATCGGCGGCAGCTTTCTTCTTCGCGTCTTCGGCGACTTTCTTCTTCGCCTCTTCAGCGTCGGACTTCTTCTTGGCGTCTTCTGCAGCTTTTTTCTTCGCGTCTTCGACGATCTTTTTCTTCGCTTCTTCAGCGGCCGCTTTCTTGGCCTCTTCTTCAGCAGCCTTCTTGGCTTCTTCTTCAGATTTCTTCTTGGCTATATCAGCCAATTGTTTCTCTTCAACCTTTTTGGCTTCGGCGGTCTTCTTGGCTTCGTCGGCTTTCTTGGCCTCATCAGCCTTTTTCGCCTCGTCCGCTTTCTTGGTCTCGTCGGCCTTCTTGGATTCTTCGGCCTTTTGAGCCGCATCTTCCTTCTTTTGTTCCGCAGCCTTGATGGCTTCCTGCTCGATCTTCTTCTGCTCCATCTGCTCGACTTCGGTCTGGCGCGCGGCGGATTTCTTCGCCTCACCCGCAATCTTCTGATTGGTCTGGGTGGTCGCCTGACTTTTCGATTTCAGCTGGTACAGAGTCGCCTGGACGATCGGCCTGGCCGGCGGCAACTCCGGCGTCATGGCGAAGCTGACAAACAACATGCCGAATACCAGCACGTGCAAGCCAATCGCCCAGACACTAGGCCAGAAGTAGCTTTCCGAGGCTGTCGGCTCTCGTTGTTGCTGCATCAGGGCGCCTCGGTAATCAAGCCAACATTACCGACCCCGGCTTTCTGGAGACCGCCCATGGCGCCCATGACCGATCCATAATCGACGGTCTTGTCGCCTCGAATGAAGACCTGGGTGTGCTTGCCGCCTTCAGTGCCGGCGCGAATGATCTTGGTCACCGCGTCGGTCATCTGCGGCAAGGTCATGGCCTTGTCCTGCTGTTTCTGGGTATCGACTTCGCTGCCAAGGTTCCAGTAATAGGTCTTGTCAGCCTTGATCGAAATGGTCAGGACCTGAGTATTGTTGTCCTGCGGCAAGGCTTCGCTGGAAACCTTGGGCAGATCAACTTTCACGCCCTGATTGAGCATCGGCGCGGTCACCATGAAGATGACCAGCAGCACCAGCATCACGTCGATGTAGGGCACTACGTTCATCTCGGCGACCGGCTTGCGCTTTTTGCGAGCTCGAGCGATTAAAGCCATTGGAAATTACCTGCTTATTCTTCGCTGGTGTGCACTTTGCGGTGCAGGATCGCCTGGAATTCATCGGCGAAGGTGTAGTAGCGGCTGATCAGCGTTTCGCTGCGGGCAGCAAACCGGTTGTAGGCGATAACAGCTGGAATCGCGGCGAACAGGCCGATCGCAGTGGCGATCAGGGCCTCGGCGATACCCGGGGCCACAGTGGCCAGGGTCGCTTGCTGCGCAGTGGCCAGGCCACGGAAGGAGTTCATGATGCCCCACACCGTACCGAACAGGCCGATGTACGGGCTCACCGAACCCACGGTCGCGAGGAACGGCAGGCTCTGCTCGAGCTTTTCTTCTTCGCGGGAGATGGCTACGCGCATGGCACGGGCCACGCCTTCCATGACCGCTTCCGGATCGACGCCTGGCTGCTGGCGCAGACGGGAAAATTCCTTGAAACCGGCGCGGAAGATCTGCTCGACGCCGGAATCCGGATCAGGGTTGCTACCGGCCTGACGGTACAACTTGGACAGGTCGATACCCGACCAGAAGCGCTCTTCGAAGCTCTCCAGGGCACGTCGACCGGCGCGCAGCAGGTTGCTGCGCTGAAAAATCATGATCCATGAGGTCACCGATGCGGCTACCAGGATCAGCATTACCAGTTGCACCACAATACTGGCATTGCTGACCAGGCTCCACATGGAGGAATGGTCGACGACGTTAGCTTCCACGCTTTATCTCCTGCTTTGAGTGTGTACCCGCGCCGCTCACGTCGGCAAAGGCCGCACGTAGAGCTTCGGGAATGGCCCGGGGTTTTAAACTTTCAGTGCGCACACAGGCCACCAGAAACTGCCCCTCGCAGAGCAGCACATTATCCGTTGCCCGCCTGACCTGCTGCTTGAAACGCAGGCTGGCACGGTTCAATTCACTTACTTCAGCGCTTACCAGCAGTTCGTCATCCAGTCGCGCCGGCGCGTGGTAACGCGCTTCGCTGGAATGCACGACGAACAACAGGTCCTCCCCTGCCAGCTGGGATTGGGCAAAGCCCAGCTCCCGGAGCCGCTCGGTTCGAGCCCGTTCCATAAACTTGAGGTAATTGACGTAATACACGATGCCGCCCGCATCGGTGTCCTCGTAATAAACGCGACAACGATGTGCGAAAGGCTCAAGCCCGTTTTGCGCGCGCATACTCTAGTGCTTACTCCTCAGGTTGCCAATCCGGCCAGGCAACTGTTTTTCATTGTTCTGCGGCTTTCTCACGAAAGTACGGTCCTCAGACAGCACAAACCCCGAATCGATCAGCCCGCAAAGTGATTAATCGTCAACTGCGCCGAGGAATTCGTCTACCACCGGCATCTCTCCCATTCGTGACGGGATGTTTAAACCGAAGTGCAGGTAGGCGTGCCGCGTCACCACCCGCCCCCGGGGGGTGCGCATGATATAGCCCTGCTGGATCAGGTACGGCTCAAGGACATCCTCGATGGTATGACGCTCTTCGCTGATGGCTGCCGCCAGGCTGTCTACCCCGACCGGGCCACCATCGAATTTCTCGATCATGGTCAGCAGCAGGCGCCGGTCCTGATGATCAAAGCCGCGTTCGTCGACATCCAGCAGGTTCAAGGCCAGGTCGGCGATCGGCTTGGTGATGTGGCCCTTAGCCCGAACTTCGGCGAAATCGCGCACTCGCCGCAGCAGCCGGTTGGCGATCCGCGGGGTGCCCCGAGCCCGGCGGGCAATTTCGAAGGCGCCCTCAGGATCGAGCGGCAGACCGAGGATGTTCGCCGAACGACTGACAATCGTAGCCAGGTCCGCAGTGCTGTAGAACTCCAGGCGCTGCACGATACCGAAGCGATCGCGCAGGGGATTGGTCAGCATGCCGGCTCGCGTGGTCGCCCCCACCAGGGTGAATGGCGGCAGGTCGAGCTTGATCGAACGCGCAGCCGGACCTTCGCCGATCATGATGTCCAGCTGGAAATCTTCCATGGCCGGATACAGCACTTCCTCGACAATCGGCGAGAGGCGATGGATTTCATCGATGAACAGCACGTCGTGCGGCTCGAGGTTGGTCAGCAGCGCAGCCAGGTCGCCCGGGCGCTCAAGCACCGGACCGGAAGTGCTCTTGATCGACACCCCCATTTCCTGGGCAATGATGTTGGCCAGGGTGGTTTTACCCAGGCCCGGCGGACCGAAAATAAGCGTGTGGTCCAGGGATTCGTTGCGCCCGCGAGCCGCCTGGATGAACAACTCCATTTGCTCACGGACGGTCGGCTGGCCGATGTACTCGGCCAGGCTGACGGGACGAATCGCGCGGTCCTGAACCTCTTCGCGGTCGCGCGGGCCGGGCGCGGCGGTAATCAGACGGTCAGCTTCAATCACTTAAATCATTCCCTTCAGGGCACGACGAATCATGTCTTCACTGCTCAAACCTTTCTCCTTGATCGAGGAAATCGCCTTGCTGGCTTCCTGCGGCTTGTAGCCCAGGGAAATCAGCGCGCTGACCGCGTCATTTTCGGCAGTGGCGACCGGCGCCACATCCGGACCACCTGGCTGGTTCGGCACCAGGGCGAACATCGCCGGTACCGTTTCCCACGCCTTGAAGCGATCCTTGAGTTCCACCAGCAAACGCTCGGCCGTCTTCTTGCCCACGCCCGGTACCTTGGTCAACGCCGAGGTGTCCTGGGACTGCACGCAGCGCACCAGCTCGTCGACTTCCAGGCTCGACATCAAGGCCAGCGCCAGCTTCGGCCCCACACCATTGAGACGGATCAACTCACGAAAGAAGTCTCGCTCACGCTTGCTGGCGAAGCCATAGAGTAACTGCGCGTCTTCGCGTACGACCAAATGGGTGTGCAGCGTCAGCGGTTCGCCGACCGACGGCAGGCGATACAACGTGGTCATGGGCACTTCCAACTCATACCCCAGACCATTTACATCCAGAATCAGGTGCGGCGGCTGTTTCTCAGCCAGTGTGCCGCGCAAGCGTCCAATCACGTTTCAGATCCTTGAGCGTTGGCCAGAACGGGCTGGCGACAGACAGGAGAAAGATTTTTGCGCCGACGACACAGGCGCAGGCCTCTTGATCCTGGAAAAGATGTGCTGATGCTATCAGAGACGCAGGCGCCCGCCACGACTGCGTGCCGTTCCCAGGCCGTGAGGCAGCAAGCTTGAGCGGGTGTGGGCATGGCAAATGGCGATGGCCAGGGCATCCGAGGCGTCGATTTGCGGCTTGCTGGTGAGCTTCAGCATGTGCATGACCATCATCTGCACCTGCTCTTTATTGGCTGCGCCGGTGCCGGTGACAGCTTGTTTCACCTGGGTGGCGGTGTATTCGGCGATTTCCAGGTTTTCTTCGGCGCCGGCAACGATCGCCGCACCCCGGGCCTGGCCCAGCTTCAGCGCCGAGTCGGCGTTGCGCGCCATGAAGACCTTTTCGATGCCCATAGTGACCGGGCCGTAGGTCTGGATGACTTCGCGCACTCCGCGATAGACGATTTGCAAGCGCTCGTGCAGCTCGCCGGAGCCGGTGCGGATGCAACCCGACGCCACATACACGCAGCCGCGCCCGGTATCACGTACCACGCCATAGCCGGTGATGCGCGAACCGGGGTCGATGCCAAGAATTAAAGTCATAACGCCTGCGGAAGGAGATCGCGGTGCCTCAGGATATCCCCGTAGGAGCTGCCGAAGGCTGCGATCTTTTGGTTTGTGATCTTTAAGATCAAAAGATCGCAGCCTTCGGCAGCTCCTACAGTGTGGGCGCCTGAAGATTGCGATCGATATAGCGTGCTTCAACCCAGCTGTGCGGCTACCGATTCCGGGATATCCGCATTGGAATAGACGTTCTGCACGTCATCCAGGTCCTCGAGCATGTCGAGCAGCTTGAGCACCTTTTCGGCGCCCTCCAGGTCCAGTTCGGCACTGGTGGTCGGCAGCATCACGATTTCCGCGTCATTGGCGTTGAACCCAGCCTCTTCCATAGCGTTACGCACCGAGTAGAAGCCAGCGAACGAAGTAAACACGTCGATGGAGCCGTCTTCGTTGGTGACCACGTCATCAGCGTCGGCTTCCATCGCCGCTTCGATCAACGAGTCTTCATCAACACCCGGCGCGAAGGAAATCTGCCCTTTGCGCTCGAACAGGTAGGCCACCGAACCATCAGTCCCCAGGTTGCCCCCGCACTTGCTGAACGCATGGCGCACCGCCGCGGCGGTGCGATTGCGGTTGTCGGTCATGCACTCGACCATCACCGCCACGCCACCCGGGCCATAACCTTCGTAGGTCAGCTCGACCATGTCGTCGGTATCGGCAGCACCGGCGCCGCGCGCCACGGCGCGGTCGATGATGTCGCGACTCATGTTCGCGCCCAGGGCCTTGTCCAGCGCCAGGCGCAGGCGCGGATTGGAACCCGGATCAGCGCCGCCCTGGCGGGCAGCAACGGTCAGTTCACGGATCCACTTGGTGAAGATCTTGCCTTTCTTGGCATCCTGACGTTCTTTGCGGTGCTTGATGTTCGCCCACTTGGAATGACCCGCCATAACTCGCTCCGAATTCACTTTTGAAACGTTGCCCGCCACGCGAATTGCGTCGGCCAGCAACTGGAAATCTCGACCTAAAGAAAAGGCGCACCCCGGAGGATGCGCCTTGACGGCCAGCCTTACTCGGCTTTCGGCGTTTCGCGCAAACGAATGTGCAATTCGCGCAATGCCTTGGCATCTACTGCACCCGGAGCCTGCGTCATGACGTCAGCCGCGCTCTGGGTTTTTGGGAAGGCAATCACTTCACGGATCGACTGGGCGCCGGTCATCAACATGACCAGACGGTCCAGACCGAAGGCCAGGCCACCGTGCGGCGGCGCGCCGTATTTCAGGGCGTCGAGCAGGAAGCCGAATTTCTCTTCCTGTTCCGCTTCATTGATACCCAGCAGGCGGAATACGGTCTGTTGCATTTCCTTGCGGTGGATACGGATCGAACCGCCACCCAGCTCGGTGCCGTTCAGGACCATGTCGTAGGCACGGGACAGAGCGGTCGCGGGGTTGGCTTCCAGTTCCTGCGGGGTGCACTTCGGCGCGGTGAACGGGTGGTGCAAGGCGCTGAAGCTACCGTCGTCGTTCTCTTCGAACATCGGGAAGTCGACGACCCACATCGGGGCCCACTCGCAGGTCAACAGGTTCAGATCGTTGCCCACCTTGATCCGCAGCGCGCCCAGGGCTTCGCTGACGATCTTGGCCTTGTCGGCACCGAAGAACACGATATCGCCGTCGACCGCGCCAACGCGATCAAGGATCACATTGAGGTTGGCTTCAGGGATGTTCTTGACGATCGGCGACTGCAAGCCTTCGACGCCTTTGGCGCGCTCGTTGACCTTGATGTACGCCAGGCCCTTGGCACCGTAGATGCCGACGAACTTGGTGTAGTCGTCGATCTGCTTGCGCGGCATGCTCGCAGCACCTGGAACGCGCAGTGCGGCAATACGGCATTTCGGATCGTTGGCAGGGCCGCTGAATACCTTGAAGTCGACTTCCTTGAGCTGGTCGGCAACGTCAACCAGTTCCAGCGGGTTACGCAGGTCCGGCTTGTCGGAACCGTAACGGCGCATGGCTTCTTCGAAGGTCATGTGCGGGAAGTCGCCGAATTCCAGATCCAGCACTTCCTTGAACAGGTTGCGGATCATTTTTTCGGTGATGCCCATGATCTCTTTCTCATCGAGGAAGCTGGTCTCGATGTCGATCTGGGTGAATTCCGGCTGACGGTCAGCGCGCAGGTCTTCGTCACGGAAGCACTTGGCGATCTGGTAGTAGCGGTCGAAGCCGGCGACCATCAGCAGTTGCTTGAACAGCTGCGGCGATTGCGGCAAGGCGAAGAAGGAACCGGCGTGGGTGCGGCTCGGCACCAGGTAGTCACGAGCGCCTTCGGGAGTGGCACGGGTCAGGATCGGCGTTTCGACGTCGAGGAAACCGTTCTCGTCCAGGAAGCGACGGATGCTGGTGGTCATGCGCGAACGCAGACGCAGCTTCTCGAGCATTTCCGGGCGACGCAGGTCGAGGAAGCGATAGCGCAGACGGGTTTCTTCACCAACGTCGGAGAACTCGTTGAGTGGGAACGGCGGAGTTTCCGACTCGTTCAACACTTCGAGCTCATAGCCCAGCACTTCGATCATGCCCGAGGCCATGTTGGCGTTGGTGGCGCCGGCCGGACGCAGACGCACCTTGCCGGTGACCTTGACCACGTACTCGCTGCGCACACGATCGGCGACGGCGAAGGTTTCAGCGCGGTCCGGATCGAACACCACCTGGGCCAGACCGTCACGATCACGGATATCGAGGAAAATCACCCCACCGTGGTCACGGCGACGGTGAACCCATCCGCAAAGGGTAATTTCCTGGCCTTCCAGGGCTTCGTTCAGTTGGCCGCAATAATGGCTGCGCATCATGGTAATGGTTTCACTTCTCGTAATTCGAAATTCGGCAGGAGGTCTTGCCCATCCCGGGTGCTGGATGATGCAGGAGCTCGCACGTGTCGTTCAACTCGGACCCTGAAATCTAGTCAGCTTTGTCGCCGCCGGCCAGGTTCTTCTTGGAACCGGTCTTGAAATCGGTCTCGTACCAGCCGGTGCCACTGAGGCGAAAGCCTGGCATCGACAGCATTTTCTTCAGCTCTGGCGCCTGGCAGGCAGGGCAGTCAACCAACGCAGGAGCGCTGATTTTTTGAATGGCTTCCAACTGATGACCACAGGAAGCACATTGATAGTCGTACATCGGCATGGGGGTTGTCTCGGCGATCAGATTGCAACCGCAAACCCGGGGTTTTGCGGCAAAGAGCGGGATTATATCGATTAAATGCAGCCAGTGCAGCCGTAAGACTGCACAGACCGACACTCTGCAACTTTCACCTCAATGACCCAGTGAACGAGCTTCCTTGAGGCTGTGCACTACGCAGACAACCCGGACCAGGCCGCTGAAATTTTTCACCCCGCCGTGACGCAGATGCACTTCGCGATCGACATGGGACAATAATGCGCTGATCGAGCAGCTGTTGATCCTGGCCATGTCGCCGAGAATGTCCCAGTAGACCTGTTCCAGCCGCAGACAGGTGGCAAACCCGTTCAGGCGCACCGATCGCGACAACGGCTGGGCCAGGCCCATGTCGAACTCACTGACGAATGGATCAATTCTCTTGACCTTGGGTGCGTCGACCCGGCCCTCTGTACCCCTGCAATTATCCATATCCTTGACACTCCTTTGTCATCCCTGGCGCTTGGCAAGCAAGCTCGCCTCTATAGAAGCGCAGGGAAAAAGGGATATCCAGATGACTTTTTAACCATCTGCGTAGGATTTTCCTGCAACTGCAGGAGGATCATGGAGCGGGTCCTACTTCGGACAGTTTCCTGCAGCGTCCGAAGCAAGATCGCTCAAGGTAAAGGGTGATGGACTACACACAACTGCTCTTGCGCCCTGTTACTGATCCAGCAGTGAACGCAGCATCCATGCAGTTTTTTCGTGAACCTGCATGCGCTGGGTCAACAAGTCGGCGGTGGGCTCGTCACTGACCTTGTCGAGCAACGGGAAAATACCCCGGGCCGTGCGCGTGACGGCTTCCTGGCCGGCCACCAACTGCCGGATCATGTCCTCGGCATTCGGCACCCCCTCTTCTTCCTTGATGGAAGACAGCCGCGCGTAGATGGAATAGGCGCCCGGCGCGGGAAACCCGAGGGCGCGAATGCGCTCGGCGATCGAATCCACCGCCAGGGCCAACTCGTTATATTGCTCTTCGAACATCAAGTGCAGGGTGCGAAACATCGGCCCGGTGACGTTCCAATGGAAGTTATGGGTTTTCAGATAAAGTACGTAAGTGTCCGACAGCAGGCGCGAAAGTCCGTCCACGATAGACTTGCGATCTTCTTCACTGATACCAATATCAATTGCCATGCGGTTCCCCTAAAGCTGATGAATTCCATTCACTAGGTGCAGCACCACTCTAGCAAGGCTGTCGCCATACCGCAGCACCCAATGGCCTGCCACGCTGCGACAAATTGCCCGCACCACGCCGCTGGACTGCCTGATTTGAGTAGCTACAAGCTTTGCTGTTAAATAGGCAGTGTGTCGCCATCGTCTATTTTTCCGGACGCGGCGCATAGGCTGACCCCGGATACGTGCCCAACGCCTCTTATTGTTCTGAAGCGAACCGTGCCCCGCCAGCTCTTCCTTGTGATCCGTCTTAACGTGAGTTAATCAAAATGTTGAAAATCGTCCACCTGCTAATGGGCGCAGCGGCTTTGCTGCTGTCCTTCATCCCTAGCCTCCGTACCGAAGCTGTTCCTTACCTGCAACAACCCGATGCACTGTACCTGGCCTTTTTCGGCCTGCTCAACCTCACCCTCGCGCCTGTCATTCCCTACTGGAACAAAGGCCCGCGCCATCAACTGCAAAACCTGGTCAGCGCCCTGCTGGTACTGGCTGTAGTCCTGCAGACACTGACGCTTCTTGCGGAGATTCCTTTTGTCTCCGGTCAACCCAACGTTCTGTTCAGCCTCGCTGCTGCCGTCATTGCCGTTCTGCTGCACCTGGCGATCAGCTTCTACAAATCTTCACCGGCCGCTGCTTCGCCGAGCTACGACATGACCAACCGCGATACCGGCACCGTCAAGTGGTTCAACACCTCCAAGGGCTTCGGCTTTATTTCCCGTGACTCCGGCGATGACATCTTTGTGCATTTCCGGGCCATTCGTGGCGAAGGTCACCGCGTCCTGGTCGAAGGCCAGCGCGTGGAGTTCTCCGTGATGAATCGCGACAAGGGCCTGCAAGCCGAGGACGTGATCGCGGCTCTGCCGCGTCGCTGATTGCTGGCTGAAAAAAAACCGCGAACAGCCAGGCTGTTCGCGGTTTTTTATTGCTTGCTGTTTAGTAATGGGGTGGCGGCGCCTCTTCCTCGGAAGACTCGAACTGGCCGACCATCTCCGCCTGGCGACGAATCAGCGCCGCCATCTGCAGCTGCAGGCGGTCAACGACTGACTGCTGCGCAACCAGCACATCGTTAAGGGTATTAATGGTGTCATCCTGAAAGGCCAGGCGGCTTTCCAGGTCGTTGACGCGCTCCTCAAGACTCATGATTCAACCCTCCAGAAACGTGAAACCTTCAGTTAATACAAGCTGCAGCCGCTCGCGGATGGCGGCGACCTGCTCGGTACTGTACGGCCTGGCCGGGTGCTTGCCCCAGACCGGCGCCGGCCATGCGGCGTCTTCGCGTTTACGCACGATGACATGCATGTGCAACTGGCTGACCACATTGCCCAGCGCCGCGACATTCAACTTGTCGGCGTCGAACGAGTCCTTTAGCACCTCAGACAACGCGGTGGTTTCCTGCCACAGCTGCAGCTGATCGGCGACATCCAACTGAAATATCTCGCTGATATCGTTGCGGCGTGGCACCAGGATGAACCAGGGGTAATTCGAATCGTTGGACAAGAGCAACCGGCAGAGCGGGAAGTCCCCGATCGTCAAGGTGTCTTGTTGAAGGCGTGAATCCAAGGCAAACACTGCGCGCACTCCCAGCGGGTGGTCATTTTCGGCCCGACGCTCATCTCGACGAATGAGCGACCCGGCAACAGACGCGCAGCATACCTGCGAACGCCGCTGGCTTCACGACCATCGACGACTGCAGCTAGCGCGCTCCGACATGGGCCATTTTTGTGCGGGACGCACCATTTCAGCACCAACAGGGATGGAAAAAGCGCTGAAGTGACTGATTAACAAGGCAGCGTCCGCGACCGCAGCATGCAAGCGCTGAGTGAATTCAGGACAGCGTTGCAAATTTTTTGCACCAAAACCGCACAGTGCGTCTACGCTGATGCGTCGGGCTTCCGCCTTTTACTCACTGAAGGGGTGAACCGGTAACATTTTTACTTGTCGCGCGGGCGATCAGGAACGTGACACACGATGCCCCTCGCGGCGTCAAGCCCGAACCACTGGGCTTGAAACCCCCGGATTCATGAGGTTTTTAAGGCAGCAAGCAGGCGTTCAGAAAAAAAAACAGTGTTTACCTGATTTGAGCACGCTTGTTGCATTCACACCCACATCGCCTTTTGCGTACCCACTGGAAGTGGAAGCGCCGAGGCAAATAAAAACAGTGGCAAGGTAGCCCAATGGAGATTCACTCGTTTCACCAAGGACTCTTTTTACCGATGCTCAGGCCCTGGAAAACAACGACAAAGTTGTCAGTCCTCTTGCATTGGGGTTGTAAATTTGCGACATCTACCCAGCTGTTTGCGACAGGGTCGTAAAGATGCTGAAAGGTTAGATCAGCAAGTATCGCCAACATGGTCGGCGTGATATAAGTTTGCGCCGACACAAAAAGAAAAGAGCCGCCCAGATAATAAATCAGGTGGGACGGCAGTACTCTTCTAAAAACCAAAGGAGCAAATCACGATGCGCGTGATGAAGTGGAGCATGATCGCACTGGCAGTTGCAGCAGCAGCCAGCACTCAAATGGCTACGGCCGCACCTTTCGTAGGCGACCAAGCCGAAGCCAAAGGTTTTGTTGAAGACAGCACATTAAATCTGCTGGTCCGCAACTACTACTTCAACCGTAACAAGAAAGACGGCGCAACCGATGACAAAGACTGGACCCAGGGCATCTGGGGCAATTTCAGCTCTGGTTACACCCAAGGCACCGTAGGTGTTGGTGTTGACGCTTTCGGTTACCTCGCCATCAAACTGGACGGTTCCGACAAGTACTCGGGTTCGGGCAACCTGAGCACTAACGCTGCTGGCGAAAACAATGACAGCCAGGGCAAAGCCGGCGCTGCATTGAAAGTTCGCATCTCCAAAACCGAACTGAAAGCCGGTGACATGCAGCCAAGCACTGCTCCAGTGTTTGCAGTAGGCGGCTCGCGTATCCTTCCGCAAACTGCCAGCGGTTTCCAACTGCAAAGCAGCGAGATCAAAGATCTTGACCTCGAAGCCGGTCACTTCTACTCGGCGACCAGCCAGGACAAAAACGGCCGTGACGGCGGTCTGTGGGCCAACTACGCAGGCGTTGAAGCCGACACCATCAATTATGCTGGTGGCAAATATGGCATTAACGACCAACTCAGCGTTTCGCTGTATGGCGCCCAGTTGGAAGACATCTGGAACCAGTACTACGCCAACGCTAACTACACCCTCCCAATGGGTGGCGATCAGTCGCTGAACCTGGACGGTAACATCTACCGCACAGACGATTCCGGCAGCGCTGAAGCTGGCGCAATCAGCAACACCGCGTTCTCCCTGGCAGCTGCGTTCTCGTTCCTGAAAGCGCACACCCTCACCGTTGGCTTCCAGAAAGTTAATGGCGATACGCCGTTCGACTACGTCGGCGTGGGTAAAAACAACCGCGGCGGCGACTCGATCTTCCTCGCCAACTCCATCCAGTACTCTGACTTCAACGGTCCTGGCGAGAAATCGGCTCAAGTACGTTACGACCTGAAAATGGCCGAATACGGTGTACCTGGTCTGAGCTTCATGACCCGTTACGTGAAAGGTTGGGACATCGACGGTTCCAACGCTCCAGTGAATGGCGCTTACGCTGGCCTGTACGGCGAAGACGGCAAACACCACGAAACCAACGTTGAAGCCAAGTACGTAGTTCAAGCTGGCCCAGCTAAAGATCTGTCGTTCCGCATTCGTCAAGCATGGCACCGCGCCAACGCTGATCAAGGCGAAGGCAGCATCGACGAGTTCCGTCTGATCGTCGACTACCCGCTGTCGATCTTGTAATCGAAGGCTGTTAGTTCGCTGTAAACAAAAAAGGCCCATCTTCGGATGGGCCTTTTTTATTGCTTCAAGCTAATGCCTGTTACTGCACGGCACCTTCCTGAACCACTCGAATCACCCGTTGCGGAAACGGAATATCGATACCGGCGGTTTTCAGGCGATCCCGGGACTGTTCGTTGAACATGAACATCACGTCCCAGTAATCAGCAGTCTTCACCCAAACACGCAGGGAAACAGTGATCGAACTGTCGCCCAATGTCGAGATGACTGCCTGTGGTGCTGGCTCAGCCAATACACGTTCGTCTTTGGCCAGTTCGAGCAAGACCTCTCGGGCTTTCTGCAAGTCCGCTTCGTAATCCACGCCCACATCAAATACAACTTTGCGGGTTGGTTGGCGGTTGGTATTGGTAATGATCCCGTTGGACAAATTGCCATTAGGCACGATGATGGTCTTGTTATCACCCGTACGCAGAACAGTATGGAAAATCTGGATACTGTCGACGGTACCCGCCACACCCTGGGCCTCGATCCAGTCACCGATACGGAACGGACGAAACAGCAGAATCAGCACGCCGCCGGCGAAGTTCGCCAGGCTGCCCTGCAACGCCAGGCCGATGGCCAGGCCTGCCGCACCGATAGCCGCGACGAACGAAGTGGTTTCGACACCAATCATCGACGCCACGCTGACGATCAGCAACACCTTGAGGATGATGTTCGCCAGGCTGCTGATGAAGCCTTGCAGCGCCAGGTCGGCATTGCGCAGTGCCAACAGGCCACCGAGCTTCTGCGTGACCTTGTTGATCAGCCACCAGCCGATGGCCAGGGTCAGGATGGCCAGCAGCACGCGGCTGCCGTATTCCATGATCATCGGGATCCAGGCTTGGGACGCCTTGACCAGGTTATCCACTTCAGTATTCAAATCCATCTTGGTTCTCCTTCGAAATCAATCGCGGAAGTTGTTGAACTGCAGCGGCATGTCGAAGGTTTTGGCTCGCAGGGCAGCGATGGCTTCCTGCAGGTCGTCACGCTTTTTGCCAGTAATGCGCACTTGCTCGCCTTGAATAGCGGCCTGTACCTTGAGCTTGGCGTCCTTGACGTGAGCGACGATCTTCTTCGCCAGTTCCTTGTCGATGCCTTCCTTGAGTACGGCTTCCTGCTTCATCAGCTTGCCCGATGCATAGGCGTCCTTGACCTCAAGGCACTGCACATCGATCTTGCGCTTGACCAGCGCCAGCTTGAGGATCTCAATCATGGCTTCAAGCTGAAAATCGGCTTCTGCGGTCAGGTTGACGGTCAAGTCCTTCTCCTTGAACTCGAAGGTGCCCTTGCCTTTCAGGTCATAACGGCGATCGAGTTCCTTGACGGCGTTTTCGACCGCGTTGGTGACTTCGTGTTTGTCCAGTTCGGATACCACGTCGAACGACGGCATGTAATCTCTCCAATAAAAGGCGTGCCGATGGAGCACGCCTGGCTTGCGGTTAAAATCCGCGCTGATTATAACGGGTCTTTCCGATCATTCACTGCGAGCATCCGATGCGCGTCATAAACAGAGCAAAAAGCTGATGTCCACCACCTGGCATGTTCTCGGTGCGGGCAGCCTTGGCACCCTCTGGGCCACACGCCTGGCAAGGGCCGCAGTGCCAGTCACGCTGATTGTGCGAGACCGGGCGCGGCTGCAGGCTTATGAGACGGAAGGTGCACTGACCCTGGTCGAACATGGCGAGGCGCGGCGCTACCCGATTGCCGCCCAGTCGCCGGACAGTCGCGAGCCGATCCAGCGCCTGCTGGTGGCCTGCAAGGCCTACGACGCCGAGGACGCCGTGGCCCAACTCGCACCGCGCCTGACGGCCGACGCCGAGGTGATCCTGCTGCAGAACGGGCTCGGCAGCCAGGACGCCGTGGCCGCGCGGGTTCCGCACGCTCGGTGCATATACGCCTCGAGCACAGAAGGTGCGTTTCGCGATGGCGACTGGCGGGTGGTGTTTGCCGGTCACGGATACACCTGGCTGGGGGATACCTGCCATCCGATGGCACCGATCTGGCTGGAGGACCTGAGCGCCGCGGGCATCCCCCACGAGTGGAGCCCCGACATCCTGACTCGCCTGTGGCGCAAGCTGGCGCTCAATTGTGCGATCAATCCGCTGACAGTCCTGCACAAATGCCGCAATGGCGGCCTGCAAGAGCACCGTTGCGAAGTCGCCACGCTGTGCGTCGAACTGACCGAACTGCTTGAGCGCTGCGGGCAACCCGCTGCCGCCGAGGACCTGCAGCAGGAAGTCGAGCGAGTGATCCACGCCACCGCCGCCAACTATTCATCGATGTATCAGGACGTAGCGAACCAGCGCCGCACCGAAATCAGCTATTTACTGGGTCATGCCTGCAAAGTCGCAGACAGGCATCAGCTGAACCTGCCCCACCTCAATCAATTACAGCAGCGCCTGATCAGCCATCTGCACAGCCTTGGATTGCCCAGCGACTAAGCAGCGGCTACGCTGGCCACTTGTTCCCTTGCCGCGACTAACCTGATGCCATTGCGCCAGCGCCTTGAAAACCTACCGGTCGGCCAGAAACTGCTGGCCGCCCTGTTGGTGCTGTTGACCACTGTCCTGCTGGTCGCCAACCTGACCTTTATCAGCGCCGCCTATTATATTTCCCAGGAAAGCATGGCGCCCCAGGCCCTGCAGACCATCGGCCGCCTGGTGTCCAACCCGAGCCTGATCTCTGAAGCCCTGGAGTCACCGCAAAGCGCCGAGCGGCTGCTCAATGAACTCAACAGCTATTCGCCATTACGCGCAGCCGCCCTCTACGACGGCAAGGGTCAGCGACTGGCGCAGTTGCAGCACGGTGAAAAACTCAAGTTGCCGGAGCACTACCGGCGCATCGAATCCTGGCAGGCGACCGAATTTCGCACCAATCAGGTGATCACCCTGCCCCGCCCAGGCACCGCGCCCGGCCACCTGCTACTGGTGGCCAGCAGTGAACTGCCGATGGCGTTCTATACCGGCACCCTGACAGCGAGCCTGGGGATCCTGATTTTCAGCATCCTGTTGTGGCTGGTGATCGCCCGGCAGATCAAACGCCTGATCACCCGGCCAATCCATCAGCTGGAAGAATTGTCGCGACAGGTCACCCGGGAGGAGAATTACGCCCTGCGCGCGTCCCGCGGCAACCACGATGAAATCGGCAGTCTCGCCGAGGCATTCAATACCATGCTCTCGCGCATCGAAGCCCGGGAGCAGCAACTCAAGCGCGCCCGGGATGACTCGCAGGCCGCCTATGACCAGGCGCAGGGGCTGGCTGAAGAAACCCGGCATACCAACCGCAAGCTGGAACTCGAAGTGCAGGTGCGCAGCAAGATCGAGAAAAAACTCACCGGCTTCCAGAATTACCTCAACAGCATCATCGACTCCATGCCGTCGGCGCTGATTGCCCTGGATGAACAACTGTACGTCACGCAATGGAATCAGGAAGCCAGTGCGTTATCCGGCACTCGCCTGGACGAAGCCTTGAACCAGCCGATCTTTCTCGCATTCGAACCGCTCAAGCCGTTTCTGCCGCAGCTCAAACAAACGGTCGAGCAGCACACGGTGGCCAAGATCGAGCGGGTAACCTGGGTCAAGGATGATGAGGCCAAGCATTACGCCCTGACGTTTTACCCGCTGATGGGCGGCGCGGGCCGCGGCGTGGTGATCCGTATCGATGACATCACCCAGCGCCTGTCACTGGAAGAAATGATGGTGCAGTCGGAGAAGATGCTCTCGGTGGGTGGCCTGGCGGCGGGCATGGCCCATGAGATCAACAACCCCCTGGGTGCCATCCTGCATAACGTGCAGAACATCCGCCGACGCCTGTCCCCGGAACTGCCAAAAAACCTCGAACAAGCCGAGCACATCGGCATCGAACTGGAAACCGTCAACCAATACCTGGTCGCCCGTGAAGTGCCGCAATTGCTCGACGGTATCCAGCAGGCCGGCGCTCGCGCGGCGAAGATCGTCACGCATATGCTCAGCTTCAGCCGGCGCAGCACCCGGCAGATGGCGCCCTGCGACCTGCCGGCGCTGATCGACCAGGCGGTGGAAATCGCCGGCAATGACTTCGACCTGGCGATTGGTTTCGACTTCAAGGGCCAGGCGATCATTCGCCAGTTTGACCCACAACTCGGCCCGGTGCCCGGCACAGCCAACGAACTGGAGCAGGTATTGCTCAACCTGCTGAAGAACGCCGCCCAAGCCATTCACCAACGCGAGGATGATCGTGAACCGGGCCGGATCATCTTGCGCACCCGCCTGAACCCGCCGTGGGCGGAGATCCAGGTCGAGGACAACGGCATCGGCATGAGCGAAAGCGTGCGCAAGCGGACCTTCGAGCCGTTCTTCACTACCAAGGAAATCGGCCAGGGCACCGGTCTTGGCCTGTCGGTGTCGTACTTCATCATCACCAATAACCACAAGGGTCAGATGGAAGTGCAATCGACCCTCGGTCAGGGCACCTGTTTTACCCTGCGCCTGCCATTGGCGAGCACCCCGCTCGTCTCCCAGGAACTCAACCAGCTATCGAGGTAACCCATGGGCTTTCGCTTGTCGAAGATCTACACCCGCACCGGCGACACAGGCGAAACTGGCCTCGGCGATGGCCGCCGAGTGCCCAAGGACCACCCGCGGATTGAAGCGATTGGTGAGGTCGATACGTTGAACAGCCAACTCGGCGTGTTGCTGGCCGGGCTCGCGCAGGAGAGCGCGGCTACTCCTGGGCTGAATGAAGTGATCGAGGTGTTGGCGCCTTGCCAGCATCGGTTGTTCGACCTGGGTGGCGAGCTGGCGATGCCGGCGTACCAGGCACTGGACATCGTGGAAATCGAGCGCCTGGAAGCGGCCATCGATGTGTGGAATGAAGAGCTAGGGCCGCTGGAGAATTTCATCTTGCCGGGCGGTTCGACGCTGATTGCCCAGGCCCATGTGTGCCGCAGCCTGGCGCGCAGTGCGGAGCGGCGCTGCCAGCATTTGAATGCGCTGGAACCGCTGGCCGGGGTGGGGTTGGCTTACATCAATCGGCTGTCGGATTTGCTGTTTGTGGTGGCGCGGTTGATTGCCAGGCGCCAGGGGGTGGCGGAGATTCTTTGGCAGCCGGCGGGTAAACCCCAGGCTTAATTGGCGTACTCAAGGACGCCATCGCGAGCAGGCTCACTCCTACAGGGGTCGGTGGTGTAACACGAATTGTGTACCGCTCTGAACCCTGTAGGAGTGAGCCTGCTCGCGATGGGGCCAGCAGCCTCAACCCGGAATCAAGCCTCAGGCCAAAACGCCCGAATCCCCGCCACACCCTGCGCCCCTGCCTCCCAAGCCTTCTGCCGCTCAGCCGGGCCCACGCCCCCCAGCAAAAACACCGGTTTGCTGAACCCTTCGATCAACGCTGCCGCCTGCTCCCAACCCAGTGGCTGGGCATCCGGGTGAGTCTGGGTCGGCTGCACCGGCGACAGGGTGACAAAGTCCACACCCATCTGCTCGGCCAAGGCCAATTCCTCGGCATTATGGCAAGACGCCGCCAGCCAGCGCGACGCGGGCAATGGTCGACCCGCAGCGGCGTATTTGCGCAGCTGCGCAGAGGTAATGTGCCAACCCGCCGAGGGAAAATCCCCCAGCCATTCGAACGGCCCCTTGATCATCAACTGCGCCTTGCCGGCACACAATCCGGCGGCATCCACCGCCAGGTCGCGGTATTTGGGGTCATAGCCGTTCGGTGCGCGCAGCTGGATCAGCTTGACGCCGCCAGCGATGGCTTTCTGGATGCCGCGCAGCAATTGCGGGGTTTCCAGTTCTCCCGGCGTGATCAGATACTCGGCCGGCAAGCGTGCCGCCGCGACGATCGGCTGGTTGGCCGCCGGAAATTCGTAGTCGGCCAGGTCCCGCGGTGCAACCCAGGCCAGTGGCTGGCCTTCGGCGCCGTGGGGCTCGCCGGTAAATGCCGACACCTCCCAGACATCCAGCAGCACTTGCTTGTCCGTGTAATCGTGGCGAACCTTGATCAGCGGGCGCGCCGCGCTGACCACGATCCCCAGTTCCTCGTGAAGCTCGCGAGCCAGGGCGGTTTCGACCGACTCATCCGCCTCGACCTTGCCCCCCGGAAATTCCCACAGGCCGCCCTGGTGTTGGGTATCGGCGCGCCGGGCGATCAGGATCTTGCCGTGGCTGTCACGAATGACCGCAGCGGCTACATGTACGCGTTTCACTGACCCACCTCCTCCAGACCCGCTTGCTGCCAGGCCTTGAATGCTGGCCATTGGTAGATGGTATTGATGTAAGCCTCGTCGGCCGCCGGCAACTGCACTTGATAGGTGCGCAGACGCACGGCGATCGGCGCAAAGAAGGCGTCGGCCAGGCTGACCTTGCCGAACAGGAACGGACCGGTGTCGGTCGCAGCGGCCCGGCACTCTGCCCACAACGCCTGCATGCGCTCGATATCCGCCTGGACTTCAGCCGGAACTGGCGACAGCGGGGCGTCGTGGCTCAGGTCGAACGGCATGTTGCCGCGCATGGCGAAGAACCCGGCGTGCATCTGCGCGCAGGCTGAACGCGCCTGGGCACGGGCTGCAGTGTCGCTCGGCCACAGATTGGCCGCAGGGAATTGTTCGGCCAGGTATTCGGCGATTGCCATGGAGTCAGCGATGGTGCCGTGTGCGGTTTTCAGCAGCGGGACCTTGGCGGTCGGCGAGTGCTTGAGCAGGCGCTCACGGGTGTCGGGCTGGTTGAGCTTGATCAGTTCTTCGGTGTAGGGAACACCGGCCAGATCCAGCGCCAGCGCGCCGCGCAGGGACCAGGAGGAATACAGTTTGTCGCCGATGATCAGGTGGAGGCTCATGTTCGGGACCTTTTGATGGGGGTGTGTACTGGCCAGTTTATCTGGCGGCTGACAGACCGCTATCGCGAGCAGGCTCACTCCTACAGGTACTGGTCACACACAGAGTGTTGCTGCACACAAATACTCTGTAGGAGTGAGCCTGCTCGCGATCGGGTCGACTGGGTATTAAGTACGGTACTCCGCGTTGATCTTCACATACTCATGGGACAGATCAGTAGTCCAGATCGTCTCACTGCAATCGCCACGACCCAGCTCAATACGGATGGTGATTTCTGCCTGCTGCATCACCGCCGCCCCTTGGGCTTCGGTGTAGCTCGCCGCCCGGGCGCCGCGGCTGGCGATGCACACTTCGCCTAGGAACACGTCGATCTTGCTCACGTCCAGATCGGGTACACCGGCACGGCCAACGGCGGCCAGAATACGGCCCCAATTCGGATCGGAGGCGAACAATGCAGTCTTGATCAATGGCGAGTGAGCCACGGTGTAGCCGACGTCCAGGCATTCCTGGTGGTTTCCGCCGCCGTTGACTTCAACGGTAACGAACTTGGTCGCGCCTTCGCCATCACGGACGATCGCCTGGGCGACCTCCATGCACACGTCGAACACCGCCTGTTTCAGCTTGGCAAACAGCTCGCCTTCGGCCCGGGTAATTTCCGGCAGCGCAGCCTGGCCGGTGGCGATCAGCATGCAGCAGTCGTTGGTCGAGGTGTCGCCGTCGATGGTAATGCGGTTGAACGACTTGTTGGCGCCGTCCAGCAACAGGTTTTGCAGTACTTCACGCGAGACCTTGGCGTCAGTGGCGATGTAACCCAGCATGGTCGCCATGTTCGGACGAATCATCCCCGCGCCTTTGCTGATGCCGGTGACAGTGATGGTCACGCCATCGTGTTCGAACTGGCGGCTCGCCCCCTTGGGCAAGGTGTCGGTGGTCATGATGCCGGTGGCAGCAGCTTCCCAGTTGTTCACTGAGAGGTCATCAAGCGCAGCCTGCAGCGCGCCTTCGATTTTCTCGACTGGCAGCGGCTCGCCAATTACCCCGGTGGAGTACGGCAGCACGAGGCTGGCATCGACGCCAGTCAGCTCAGCCAGCTTCGCACAGGTGCGCTCGGCCGCAGCCAGGCCCGGTTCGCCGGTGCCGGCGTTGGCGTTGCCAGTGTTGGTCAGCAGGTAACGCACCGGCCCTTGCACTCGTTGCTTGGCGAGAATCACCGGCGCTGCGCAAAACGCGTTCAGCGTAAACACACCCGCGACCGTCGAACCTTCGGCACAGCGCATGACCACGACATCCTTGCGCCCCGGGCGCTTGATGCCGGCCGAAGCAATACCGAGTTCAAAACCGGCAACCGGGTGCAACGTTGGCAAAGGACCAAGACCAACAGCCATGAATGCGCTCCTTAAAAATAGTCATCACCGATGCAGATGATCGGCGGTATCAAATGGCAAAACGCCGCGACGGCTGATGCCGGTCGCGGCGCGGGTATTTCAGCGTGCTGAACGGGTTTTACTGGATCTGCCCGTGGCAATGCTTGAATTTCTTGCCCGAACCGCAGTAGCACAGTTCGTTACGGCCCAGCTTCTGTTCGTTGCGCACCGGGGCGGCAGCGAGGGCGACATCGACCTCTTCACCCAGCAGCTCCGGTTGCTCCAGACCTGGCGCTTCGTCGTGCTGGAATTGCATGCGAGCAGCCAGCGCTTCGGCTTCCTGGCGCAGGCGTTGCTCTTCTTCGATCGGATCTTCGCGGCGAACCTGAACGTGAGACAGCACACGAATAGAGTCGCGCTTGATCGAATCCAGCAGCTCGGAGAACAGCGTGAACGACTCGCGCTTGTACTCTTGCTTCGGGTTCTTCTGGGCGTAGCCACGCAAGTGGATACCGTGACGCAGGTGGTCCATGGTCGACAGGTGGTCTTTCCACAAGTCGTCGAGGACGCGCAGCACGATCTGCTTCTCGAAGGTGCGCAGCGCATCGGCGCCCGCCTGGTCTTCTTTCTCGTTGTACGCGGCGATCAGCTCGTTCATCAGCTTCTCGCGCAGAGTCTCTTCGTACAGGTGATCGTCTTCGTCGAGCCATTGCTGGATCGGCAAGGCCACACCGAAGTCGCTCTGCAATGCAGCTTCCAGACCGGCGACGTCCCACTGCTCAGGCAGCGACTGCGGCGGAATGTGCGCGCCGACGGTCGCGTTGAGCACGTCCTGACGGAAGTCGGCGATGGTCTCGCCAATGTTGTCAGCGGCCAGCAACGTGTTACGCATGTGATAGATCACTTTACGCTGTTCGTTGTTGACGTCGTCGAACTCGAGCAATTGCTTGCGGATATCGAAGTTGCGGCCTTCAACCTTGCGCTGAGCCTTTTCGATGGCGTTGGTCACCATACGGTGCTCAATCGCTTCGCCAGGCTGCATGCCCAGGGCCTTCATGAAGTTCTTCACCCGATCAGAGGCGAAGATGCGCATCAGGCTGTCTTCCAGCGACAGGTAGAAGCGGCTGGAACCAGCGTCACCCTGACGACCGGCACGGCCACGCAACTGGTTGTCGATACGGCGCGATTCGTGGCGCTCGGAAGCGATCACCTGCAGGCCACCCGACTCCAGCACTTGCTGGTGACGTTTCTGCCAGTCGGCCTTGATCTGGGCAATCTGCTCAGGGGTCGGGTCTTCCAGCGAGGCCACTTCCACTTCCCAGTTGCCGCCCAACAGGATGTCGGTACCACGACCGGCCATGTTGGTCGCGATGGTCAGTGCGCCTGGGCGACCGGCCTGGGCAATGATCTCGGCTTCTTTTTCGTGGAACTTGGCGTTCAGGACCTTGTGCTCGATGCCTTCCTTGTTGAGCAGATTGGACATGTGCTCGGAAGTTTCGATGGTTGCAGTACCCACCAGCACCGGACGGCCCTGGGTCATGCATTCCTTGATGTCGGTAATGATCGCCGCGTATTTCTCGTCGGCGGTCAGGAACACCAGGTCGTTGTAGTCTTTACGCGCCAGCGGACGGTTGGGCGGAATCACCATCACCGACAGACCGTAGATCTGATGGAACTCGAACGCTTCGGTGTCAGCGGTACCGGTCATGCCGGACAGCTTGTTGTACAGGCGGAAGTAGTTCTGGAACGTGGTCGATGCCAGGGTCTGGCTTTCGGCCTGGATATTCAGCTCTTCCTTGGCCTCGATGGCCTGGTGCAGGCCTTCGGACAGACGACGACCCGGCATGGTGCGACCGGTGTGTTCGTCGACCAGTACTACCTGACCGTCCTGCACGATGTATTCGATGTTGCGATGGAACAGCTTGTGCGCACGCAGACCGGCATAGACGTGGGTCAGCAGACCCAGGTTATGCGCCGAATACAGGCTCTCGCCTTCAGCCAGCAGGCCGACGCGGGTGAGCATGTCCTCGATGAACTGGTGACCGGCTTCGTTGAGCTCCACCTGACGGGTTTTCTCGTCGACGGTATAGTGGCCAGCCTTGGTGACTTCGCCTTCAACTTCCTCGACGTGCAGCTCCAGCTGCGGGATCAGTTTGTTGATCTCGACATACATCTTGGAGCTGTCTTCGGCCTGACCGGAAATGATCAGCGGGGTACGGGCTTCGTCGATGAGGATGGAGTCGACTTCGTCGATCACGGCAAAGTTGAGTTCGCGCTGGAATTTTTCTTCCATGCTGAACGCCATGTTGTCGCGCAGGTAGTCGAAACCGAATTCGTTGTTGGTGCCGTAGGTGATGTCGGCGGCGTAAGCCAGGCGCTTCTCTTCCGGCGGCTGGAACGGCGTGACCACGCCGACCGTCAGGCCGAGGAATTCGTAGAGCGGGCGCATCCAGTTGGCGTCACGACGAGCCAGGTAGTCGTTCACCGTCACAACGTGCACGCCCTTGCCGGACAGCGCGTTCAGGTAAACGCCCAGTGTTGCCACCAGGGTCTTGCCTTCACCGGTACGCATTTCCGCAATCATGCCTTCATGCAAGGTCATGCCGCCGATCAGCTGGACATCGAAGTGGCGCATACCCATGACCCGCTTGCCGGCTTCGCGGGCGACCGCGAAGGCTTCTGGCAACAGCTTGTCGAGGGTTTCCCCTTTGGCGATGCGGGCCTTGAACTCATCGGTCTTGGCACGCAATTGATCGTCCGAAAGGGCCACCATTTGCTCTTCGAAGGCATTGACGAATTGCACCGTCTTGAGCATGCGTTTGACTTCACGCTCGTTCTTGCTTCCAAAAAGTTTCTTTAACAAAGGCGCAAACATATCGGCAGGATCTTCCACACTAAAGGGATGGAGGGCGGCCCCGTGAGTCGCCCGAGCAGCCCTCATGGCCGCACGCGAACGAGCATTCTACCCGGAAACGGTGGTGAGGAAAGTGGCGTTATTCCACGATGCTGGCACAGCGTTGTTACGGGGCTCACTTAAAATAAGGGCATTTTGCTGAACTTCAAGTCATTCACGACATAAGTTACTTGTTGATTTAATGGGTAAAGCGCTCGTAAAGCAATGGGGCGAGCGGATGGGGTGCTTTCTGCTAAGATGGCGGCTCTGTTACTTCAGGTGTCTGATCATGGCATTTCGCCCTCTTACGGCCAGAGCACCCTCCGTTCTGCTTCGCGAAGCCAAACCGCTCAAAGCCATTTTCGGCCACGCGCAACGCCTGGGTCATTTGCAACGCCTGCTGGAAAGTCAGCTGCAGCCTGCTGCCCGGGAACACTGCCATGTCGCGTCGTGGCGCGAGGGCAGTTTGCTGTTAATCGTGACCGATGGTCATTGGGCGACCCGGCTGCGCTATCAACAGAAGCGCCTGCAACGCCAGCTGCAGATGTTTGACGAGTTTGCCAGTTTGACGCGGATCATGTTCAAGGTGCAGCCGCCGACCGTCCAGCAGGGGGCGGTGGGGCATAGCATCAGTTTGTCGATCGATGCGGGGGCGATTATTCAGGCTACGGCTGACGGGATTAGTGATCCGAATTTGCGCGCGGCGTTGGAGCGGCTGGCGGCGCATGCGAGGCCTAAGGGTTGATGTGGGGCGCCTGTTTTTAAGTGTGCATATCCGTTTCTGCGGAATGGCGTCTATCGGTTTCCCCCTTACGGCGAGTCACTTTTGATAGAGCGCAAAAGTAACCCAAACGCTCTTGCCCCACCACTCGGCACCTCGCCTAGGCTCGATGTGCCCTCACTCCGGTATTGCGCAGCGGGCCGCTGCGACGGGCCATCCATGGCCCAACGCAGCTAAACCGGCATCCTTGCCGGTTTACCCGCTGCGCAATACCTGCGTTCGGCCAGCGTGGTTAACGGGGCGCCTGCGATCAAGATCCTTGCCGTGGCGGCCTTCGGGCCGACCAAGGCATCAAGCCGGCGCGCTGCGCTGGTTTTGTCCTGCACTTTCCCTGAATTTGAAATCGGCTCTGTATGAACAGAGCACCTGTGGGAGCAAAGCTTGCTCGCGATGGACGTCAACGATGGCACAGGCTGCCTGAACAAACGCTATCCCCCCTGTGGGAGCGGGCTTGCTCGCGAAGGCGGCCTGGCATTCGACATTGATGGTGGCTGGACCGCCCCCTTCGCGAGCAAGCCCGCTCCCACAATAATAGATGTGGGTTGCCACTACCGGCGCTTGCTGCCCCCCAGCAACGACCCCATCAACCCCCGCACCAACTGCCTGCCTATCTGATTAGCCGCCTGACGCATCGCAGATTTCAGCGCCTGACCCGCCGCCGTGCCGAGGAATTCCCCGGCCTTATCGGTAAAGCTCGGCTCTTCAGCTTTGCCAGGTGCAGCTTCAGCCTCCGGCGCCAGCCCCTTGCGTCCCATCAGCACTTCATACGCTGACTCGCGATCAATCGGCTTATCGTAACGCCCCTTGAACGGCGAGCCGGCAATCAGCAGCGTGCGCTCGGTTTCGGTCAATGGGCCGATTCGCGACTGGGGTGGCGCCACCAGTACTCGCTGAACCATCTCGGGGGTGCCTTTTTCCTGCAAGGTGCCCACCAGCGCTTCACCGATGCCCAGCTCGGTCAGCACCGACAAGGCGTCAAACGCCGGGTTGGGCCGGAAGCCTTCCGCTACTGCGCGCAAGGACTTCTGCTCCTTGGCGGTAAATGCGCGCAATCCATGCTGGATGCGCAGTCCCAACTGGGCCAGCACATCATCTGGCAAGTCGCCCGGCGATTGAGTAACGAAATACACCCCCACACCTTTCGAGCGGATCAGCCGCACCACTTGCTCCAGGCGATCGCGCAGTGCCTGGGGCGTACCGGCGAACAGCAGGTGCGCTTCGTCGAAGAACAGCGCCAGCAGCGGCTTGTCCGAGTCACCGCGCTCGGGCAATTGCTCGAACAGTTCGGCCAGCAACCACAACAGGAAAGTCGCGTAGACCTTCGGCGCCTCATGCACCAGGCGACTGGCGTCGAGCAGGTGGATGCGCCCGCGGCCCTCGGCGGTCGGTTGCAAAATGTCTTCGAGCTGCAACGCCGGCTCACCGAACAGCGCTTCCGCGCCCTGCTGCTCAAGTGTCGCGAGCCGGCGCAGCAGTGCCTGGCTGGAACCGGTGGTCATCAGCGCGGCATCGTCTCCCAGCAACTCGGGGTGCTCGCGCAGGTGATTGAGCAGTGCTTTCAGATCCTTCAGGTCCAGCAGTAACAAGCCTTCGCGGTCCGCGACCTTGAACGCGGCATACAGCGCCGACTGCTGGCTGTCGGTCAGCTCCAGCAGGCTGCCGAGCAGCAACGGCCCCATTTCGCTGAGGGTGGTACGCAAAGGGTGGCCGGACTGGCCGTGGATATCCCACAAAGTGACCGGATATGCCTGCGGCTTGTGGTTCAGCCAGGACATGCCGGCGATGCGCTCGGCAATCTTGCCCTGAGGATTGCCAGCGGCGCCCAGCCCGCACAAGTCGCCTTTGATATCCGCAGCGAACACCGCGACGCCAGCGTCGCTGAAGGCCTCGGCCAGGCGTTGCAAGGTGACCGTCTTGCCAGTCCCGGTAGCGCCGGCGACCAGGCCATGACGGTTGGCCAGGCGCATCGCCTGGGCGATTGGCTGACAGGCGGGATCGGCACCGATAATGAGTTGCAAGGAGTCAGGCATTTTGTCACCCATGGTTAATCTTTGATTCCTGATGGCCGATACAGGGGATTGAAGAGCGTCGGGAATTTCCTACAGAGAAAACGTAGCTATCCGCTTGTGCTCGCCACCACCCAATTCGCGTTCTCTTATAAAAGCACGCCCTGGACATTAAGACCTTAGCGGAACCTCAAGCCATGAACAAAAACCTGCGTTTCAGCCATAAGATCCTGCTTGCCGCTGCGCTCATTGTCATTGCCGCCTTTGCCTCGTTCACGCTGTACAACGATTATCTGCAGCGTAACGCTATCCGCGAAGACCTGGACAACTACCTCAACGAGATGGGCGACGTCACCGCCAGCAACATTCAAACCTGGTTGACCGGGCGCATTCTGCTGATCGACAACCTCGCCCAGAACATCGCCATCAATCCCGAGCCTGGCACTGTCGCCAGCCTGCTTGAGCAGAAAGCCCTGACGTCGACTTTCATGGCGTCCTACCTGGGCGACGCGACCGGCAGTTTCACCATTCGCCCGGACGCGAAGATGCCCGCTGGCTTCGATCCGCGGGTACGCCCCTGGTACAAAGGCGCCGAAAGTAGCAGCACTGCCACGCTGACCGAACCCTATATCGATGCTGCCACCGGGCAAACCATCATCTCCATCGCCACCGCCTCGAAAAAAGCCGGGCAGAGCGTCGGCGTGGTAGGCGGCGACCTGAGCCTGCAAACCTTGATCGACACCCTCAGCGCCCGGGATTTCGACGGCATGGGTTATGCGTTCCTGGTCAGCGCCGACGGCAAGATCCTGGTGCACCCGGACAAGACCCTGGTCATGAAGACCCTGAGCGAGGCCTTCCCACAAGGAGCGCCGCGATTGGGCAATGACTTCAGCGAAGTGCAAGTCGACGGCAAGACCCGCATCGTCAACTTCACTCAGGTCAAGGGCTTGCCTTCGGTCAACTGGTACATCGGCCTGTCGGTCGATAAAGACAAAGCTTTCTCGATGCTCAGCGAATTTCGCGCCTCGGCAGTGGTTGCGACGCTGATCGCGGTGGCGATCATCATTGCCCTGCTGGGCATGCTGATCCGCCTGCTGATCCAGCCATTGCACGTGATGACCCGCGCCATGGAAGACATCGCCGATGGCGAAGGTGACCTGACCAAGCGCCTGACCATCCAGAACAATGATGAATTCGGCATTCTCGGTACCGCGTTCAACCGCTTCGTCGAACGCATCCACGGTTCGATCCGCGAAGTTTCGTCGGCCACCGGCCAGGTCAACGAAGTGGCCTTGCGCGTCGTCGCCGCTTCGAACTCATCGATGTTCAATTCCGACCAGCAAGCCTCCCGCACCAGCAGCGTAGCTGCGGCGATCAATCAGTTGGGCGCCGCTGCCCAGGAGATTGCCCGCAACGCCGCGCAGGCGTCGAGCCAGGCCAGCGATGCGCGCAACCTTGCCGAAGATGGCCAGCAGGTGGTGGACCGCAGCATTGCCGCGATGAATCAACTGTCGAGCATGCTCAGTGCCTCCAGCACCAATATCGAGTCGTTGAACAGCAAGACGGTGAACATCGGCCAGATCCTCGAGGTCATCACCAGCATCTCCCAGCAAACCAACCTGCTCGCGTTGAACGCGGCGATCGAGGCGGCACGCGCCGGTGAGGCCGGTCGTGGCTTTGCAGTGGTCGCCGATGAAGTGCGCAACCTGGCGCATCGCACCCAGGAATCGGCGCAACAGGTGCAGACCATGATCGAGGAACTGCAGGTCGGCGCCCGGGAATCGGTGAGCAACATGAGCGACA
The DNA here is from genome assembly GCF_054897945.1 of Pseudomonas sp. LB3P31. Classification (NCBI taxonomy): domain Bacteria; kingdom Pseudomonadati; phylum Pseudomonadota; class Gammaproteobacteria; order Pseudomonadales; family Pseudomonadaceae; genus Pseudomonas; species Pseudomonas sp. LB3P31. The sequence continues at coordinate 4,689,082 of NZ_CM142710.1, read as the reverse complement.
GCCAGCGCCACAGCCAGGACAGTGTGGACATTGCCAACCTGGCCGGCGAACGCCTGAACAGCGTGACCCTGCGCATTGGCGAGATCGACGGGATGAACCAGTCGGTGGCCACGGCGACCGAGGAGCAGACGGCGGTGGTGGAGTCGATCAACGTCGATATTACTGAGATCAATACGTTGAACCAGGAAGGGGTGGAAAACCTGCAGTCGACGTTGCGGGCGTGTTCTGACCTGGAGCAGCAGGCGGCGCGGTTGAAGCAGTTGGTGGGTAGTTTCAGGATTTAAGTCGCGCTTGCGGGCCCCATCGCGAGCAGGCTCACTCCTACAGGGGTACGCGTTCCAACTGTAGGAGTGAGCCTGCTCGCGATAGCTGTTTTATATGCACCACACAACCTCGCTTACACCCCCTCCAGCAAACCCCAACCGAACATCTATCCTTCATAAAGGTCAACCAAAGGAGAACCACGGACCGGAGGGATGCTCATCGTGCATATCGCTGACATAACCATGTTCTACGCCCCTGCCAGTGGTGGCGTGCGCACGTATCTGGATGCCAAACACCGGCGCCTCGGCATCAAGCCCGGGATTCGCCACAGCCTGTTGATTCCCGGCGCCCACCTGGGTGAACAGGACGGCGTATACACGGTTCCCGCTCCCGCCCTGCCCTTCGGCAAAGGCTATCGTTTCCCCGTTCGCCTGGCTCCCTGGCGCAATGTCCTGCAGGAATTACAGCCCGATCTTATCGAGGTCGGCGACCCCTATCTCACCGCCTGGGCCGCCCTGGACGCCCGGCGCCAGCTGGATGTCCCGGTGATCGGCTTCTATCACTCGGATTTGCCGCTGCTGTGCAGCAATCGCATGGGTAACTGGGTAACGCCGAATGTCGAAGCCTACGTGCGCAAGCTTTATGGCAACTTTGATCGGGTGCTCGCTCCCAGCCAGGTCATGGCCGACAAGCTGATTGGCCTGGGGGTGAAAAATGTCTACGTGCAACCCTTGGGCGTCGATCTGCAAACCTTCAACCCCGCCGCCCGCGACCCGGAGTTGCGGGCAGAACTGGGGATTGCCGAAGACACTCACCTGTTGATCTTTGCCGGCCGCGGCGCCAAGGAAAAAAACCTGCCGGTGCTGCTCGACTGCATGAAGCGCCTGGGCCCGCGCTTTCATCTACTGCTGGTGGGGTCGTCGATGCCAGCAATCGTGCCGGACAACGTCACGGTGGTCGATGAATTCTGCCCCGCGGCGCAGGTGGCGCGTTTGTTGGCCAGCGCCGACGCACTGCTGCATGCCGGCGATCAGGAAACCTTCGGGCTGGTGATTCTCGAAGCCATGGCCAGCGGCATTCCGGTGATCGCGGTAGCTGCCGGGGCCTTTCAGGAAATCGTCACCGACCAATGCGGCCTGCTCTGCGCCCCGAATAGTCCTGCAGCAATGGCCGACGCGGTCCATGAATTGTTCAGCTGCGCAGGCACGAGCCTCGGCAGGCAAGCCCGCCGCCATGTTGAACAGCACTATGCCTGGGACACTGTGGTCGACAGCCTGCTGGGGCATTACCACGCCGTGCTGGGCAACGAATGGCCGTTGATCGCCAATGGTTGAACCCATGAACACGCCTTGCCTGCTGTTGGTGTTGCACGATGTCGCGCCGCAGACCTGGCCCGACTATCAGCCCTTCGTCGAAGCCGTCGATGCGCTCGGTGAGGTGCCGATGACCTGGCTGGTGGTACCGGATTTCCACAAGCACAACGATCTGCAAGCGCACCCGGAGTTTCGTCGACTGCTCTCTGGGCGAGTGGCTAGAGGTGACGAATTGGCGTTGCACGGCTATTTTCATTGTGACGAAGACCCACCTCCGAGCACTCCCCGAGACTGGTTCATACGCCGCATCTACACCCATGAAGGCGAGTTTTATGGCCTGACCGAACAACAGGCGCTGGCCCGCCTGCAGGCCGGAGTCGAAATGTTCCAGCGCTACGACTGGCCGCTGGAAGGGTTTGTCGCGCCCGCCTGGTTGATGAGTGCGGGTACCCGCGAAGCCCTGCGCCAGTTGCCGCTGAGCTATACCAGTGATCCACAGCACCTGTACCGGCTGCCCGATTTCAGCGTGGTGAACGCACCGGGGCTGGTATGGAGCTCGCGCAGCGCATGGCGCCGGGGCCTGTCGAAATGGCTCAGCGATCGACGTGAACAGCGCTGGCAGCAAGCGCCGGTGATTCGCCTGGGCCTGCACCCGGTGGACATGCGCCACGGATTTTCCCGTGACTACTGGCTGCAAACCCTCAAACGCCTGCTGGACCAAGGCAGAGTGCCGATGACCAAGGCTGACTGGCTGCGATTACCCGGCCATCCTGTCGGTCAGAACTCATGAGTCGCGTCGTTCTGCTAATGATAGCGCTGCTGGTCGCAGTGCTGATCCCGTCCCTGCTGGGTGGCAACGAAACCTGGTATCGGTTGCGACACTTCCCCCTGCACTGGCTGCTCGTCATGTTCGGCATGATTATGCTGTGCTGGGTGTTGAACACCCTGCGTCTGCGCTTGTTGCTGGGCGATCAGTGCCACAAGGTCGGCCGGCTGAAAAGCCTCGGGGTGGTGATGGCCGCAGAGTTCGCCTATTGCGCCACCCCCGGTGGCAGCGGTGGGCCGCTGACCATCATGGCCTTGCTGTCACGCCAGGGCGTACGCCCGGCCAGGGGCAGCGCGGTGTTTGCGATGGATCAGCTGAGCGACCTGGTGTTCTTCCTCTGCGCGCTGAGCGGAATATTGATCTATGCAATGTTCCAGCACCTGAGCCAGCGCATGGAATGGCTGCTGATGGTCAGCGCCATCTCGATGTTCGGCGGCCTGGTCAGTTGTCTGGCAGTGGCGCGCTATCACCGCTTGTTAATCCGCTTGAGCGGCCGCCTGCTTGCCCGCCTCAACGTCAAGGCCAGCACACGCCTGCGCTGGGCACGCAAACTCCTGCACTTCCTCGCGGCGTTCAGCGACACCCTGAAACTGCCCCGGCAGACCCTGATCAAGGTGTTTGTGCTGACTTGCCTGCATTGGGGCCTGCGTTACAGCGTGCTGTACCTGGCATTGCTCGGGTTGGGTGCGGATTTGCAGTGGGCCTGGACGTTTCTGATCCAGATGCTTTCGCTCAGTGCCGGGCAGTTCAGCCTGCTACCGGGCGGCGCCGGCGCTGCAGAATTGACCTCGGCGGCTTTGTTGGCGCCGATGGTGGGTAAATCGACGGCGGCTGCGGCCATTCTGATCTGGCGGGCGGTGACGTATTACTTCTATTTGCTGGTGGGTGGGCCGGTGTTCTTTTTGATGCTGGGGCGACCGTTGTTGAGAAAGTTGATTCGGGCGTAGGAGCTGTCGAGAGAACCGAGGCTGCTATCTTTTGATCTTGCTTCTTAGTACATATCCATTCCTGCGGTAACGACTACTATTGGTCCGCCTTTACTGCACACTGCCCCCCCTGTAGGAGCTGTCGAGAGCAACGAGGCTGCGATCTTTTGACCTTGCTTCGGGTACATATCCATTGCTGCGGTAATGGCTTCTATTGGTTCCGCTTTTACAGCGGGTCACTTTGAAAAAGCGCAAAGTAACCAAACGCTTCTTGCCCCACCACTCGGCACCTCGCCTAGGCTCGGTGTGCCCTCACTCCGGCATTGCTCCGCGGGCCGCTGCGACGGGCCATCCATGGCCCAACGCAGCTAAACCGGCATCCTTGCCGGTTTACCCGCTCCGCAATGCCTGCGTTCAGCCATCGTAGTTTAACGGGGCGCCCGCGATCAAAAGCTTCGCCGTGGCGGCCTTCGGGCCGACCAAGGCATCAAGCCGGCGCGCTTCGCTTATCTGGTCGTGCACATACTTCCGGTTGACACTATCCCTGTGGGAGCGGGCTTGCCCGCGAAAGCGACGGGGCAGTCGCCATCAATGTTGAATGCCGAACGAGGCTGCGATCTTTTAATCTGGCCTCTTAACAGCAAGATCAAAAGATCGCAGCCTCGTTGCACTCGGCAGCTCCTACAAGGTGGTGTGTACGACCAAACAAGCGCAGCGCGCCCGCTTGAAGCCTTGGTCGGCCCAGAGGCCACCACGGCCTGGTTTTTGATCGCGGACGCCCCGTTAACCACGCTGGCCGAACGCAGGCATTGCGCAGCGGGTAAACCGGCAAGGATGCCGGTTTAGCTGCGCTGGGCCAGGGACGGCCCATCGCAGCGGGCCCGCGGAGCAATGCCGGAGTGAGGGCACACCGAGCCTAGGCGAGGTGCCAAGTGGTGGGGCAGAAAGCGCTTGGTAACTTGGCGCTGTTCCAAGTGACCCGCTGTAAAAGCGGAACCGATAGCTGCCATTACCGCAGCAACGGATATGTACACATCAAATCAATCGCCATCGCGAGCAAGCTTTGCTCCCACAGAGAGTTCTGCCCCCAAAACTCCCGGAGAGCTCAAATCCGAAGGATGCAACTGCTCCCACAACGCCTGAGCCCCTGGAAACTCCGTGCCATCCTCGGCACTCAAGTCATCCGGATCATAACGACTCAAACACCCCTCCCCCAAAGTCGCCGGAGCCGTGGAAGTCGCCTTATCAAGTGGATCAGCCATAAACAAATCCTCACCGCAAAAACAACAAAGGGCCTGCAGCGATTGAACGCCCAGACCCTTCGAAATTCAACAGTGTCGTGCGGCTATCAGAACACCACAGTCTTGTTGCCATGCACCAACACCCGGTCTTCCAGGTGATAACGCAACCCACGGGCCAACACCATCTTCTCCACATCACGGCCAAAGCGAACCATGTCTTCAATGCTGTCGCTATGGCTCACGCGCACCACGTCCTGCTCGATGATCGGACCGGCGTCCAGCTCTTCGGTGACATAGTGGCAAGTAGCACCGATCAGCTTCACCCCACGCATCGAAGCCTGGTGATAGGGCTTGGCGCCAACAAACGACGGCAGGAAACTGTGATGAATGTTGATCACCTTGTGCGCATACTCGCTGCACAACTCCGGTGGCAGGATCTGCATGTAACGGGCAAGTACCACCACCTCGGCATCGTGCTGCTTGACCAGGCGCGACACTTCCTTGAATGCCGGTTCCTTGTCCTGCGGATTCACCGGAACGTGGTAGTAAGGAATACCGTGCCATTCGACCATGCTGCGCAAGTCGTCATGGTTGGAAATCACGCAGGAAATCTCGCAGTCCAGCTCATCACTGTGCCAGCGATGCAGCAGGTCGGCCAGGCAGTGGGATTCACGGCTGGCCATCAACACCACGCGTTTTTTCTGCGCGGTATCGGTAATGCGCCAGTTCATCGAGAATTCTTCGGCAATGGGCGCAAAGGCTTCACGAAAGGCTTCGATACCGAACGGCAGCGAGTCGGCACGAATTTCGTGCCGCATGAAGAACCAGCCACTGAGGTTGTCCGAGTGATGGCTCGCTTCAGTGATCCAGCCATTATGTGACGCCAGAAAGTTACTGACTTTAGCAACGATACCGACGCGGTCCGGGCAAGCAATCACCAGCCGAAAAGTGCGCATGAGGGGGAAACTCCAGAACTTCGCAAAGGCCGCCATTCTAGCGATTACGCAGCAAAACTGCAGTACTGATGATGCCGGGCGTATCGTGCGGGCTGGGGAAACAGGTCTGGTCCCTCTGCGTGCAACGCGCGATGGTGTTCTGGCAAGCGATATTCAACAGACAATTGTGAAGATTAGTGAAGAGCCCACCCCCAGTATTAAACTGCTCGCGAAATTATCACCTGCTCATCGTAAGTGAATTAAATAAACATCGGTTAAATGTTTACTTGATGAAACACCCTGACTATTATTGGCGCACTGTCACCTGCTATCCAGCGCCCAACATAAGGTAGTCCTCATGTCCTTGATCAACGAATATCGCGCCACCGAAGAAGCTATCAAAGAGCTGCAAGCCCGTTTGAAGAACCTGTCCCAAGACGACAAACTGCAAACCGAGCTGGAATTCGAAGGCAAACTGCGCACCTTGATGGGCGAATACTCCAAGTCCCTGCGCGACATCATTGCGCTGTTGGACCCGGAAGCCAAAACCAAGGCTCCACGCGGCGGCGCAGTAAAAACTACTGGCACCAAGCGCGCTCGCAAAGTTAAACAGTACAAAAACCCGCATAACGGCGAAGTCATCGAAACCAAAGGTGGCAACCACAAGACTCTGAAAGAGTGGAAAGCCAAGTGGGGCGGCGACGTGGTTGAAGGCTGGGCAACTCTGCTGGGCTAAGCCGCAGGGTGTGGCGCAGACTGATCCGCGCCAAAAAAAACGCCAGCTCAATGCTGGCGTTTTTTTATGCCTGCTATTCAAAGCCGGGCATGTTCGTTTTCAAAGGTTCAAACGAACCCGTAATGTCTGGACATAATTGTGCCAGTGATCCAGCACCTCTCGTTGAAATGGCGATGCAGTAAGCGCCAATTGGGCTGCGGCCTGTGCAAATGATTCCAGGGTATTGGGAGCGCCACATTCAGGTGCGGTCAAACGCTGCCGACAAAATATCTGCCAGCGTTCCTGTTCTTCGAAACTCAAGGTCTGCGGGAAGTTGCGAGCTCGATATCGAAACAATAATTCAGGCAGGCGTTCATCATCGAACGGCCACTGCTGTTGGGCCAATTGCGCAGGATCTGCCGCCCGGACTTGTTCGCACAAACGGCGATCCCGGTCTCCGATAAAACCATCGTATAACTGTTGTTCGGGGTCTTCGCTTGGAACAAAGCCCTCCTGGGCATAGATCGCCTGAACTTTATCTTTCCAAACTTCCTGTGCGTCACTTAGCCGCAGCGCCCGCGCCTGATAAAGCGCCATGTCCAGTCCCAGGCGTCGCTGATCCTGCGGACGAAGCACCGACAATGGCGCCACCACCGGGCACTTGTTGATGTGAATAAGCTTCAACGGCACCGGCAATTCGCCCTCGGCCAAGGCATCGCCACGGGTGTACAGGCGCTCGCGCAGCGCGTCGGCATCCAGATCCAGCAAGCCCTGGGGGTCGAGGTGCAAATCGCAGACGATCAGTGCGTTCTTGTTTTTCGGATGCCACGCCAAGGGCAACACCACACCGACATAGTGACGCGCTGCCGAGAAGCGCCCGGAGATGTGCACCATGGGTTGCAACAGCCGGATCTGATCCAGCACTTTTTGCTTGCCGCGCAGCTGAAACAGCCAGTCATACAGTTTCGGCTGTTTTTCACGAATCAAACGCGCCAGGGCGATGGTTGCACGCACATCCGAAAGCGCCTCGTGGGCGTTGCCATGGTCGATGCCGTTGGCGGCCGTCAGGCGTTCCAGCTTGAGCGTCACCCGCCCCTGTTCGTCAGTCGGCCAGGTCAGGCCATCAGGACGCAGGGCGTAGGCTGCGCGAACTACATCAATCAGGTCCCAGCGGCTGTTGCCGCCTTGCCATTCACGTGCATAGGGGTCGAAAAAATTTCGATACAGGCTGTAGCGAGTCATCTCGTCGTCGAAGCGCAAGGTGTTGTAGCCAGCGCCGCAGGTACCCGGTGCCGCGAGCTGGGCATGCACCCGAGTCATGAAATCAGCCTCGCTCAGGCCCTGCTCGGCCAGCCGGCCAGGGGTGATCCCGGTAATCGCACAGGCGGCGGGATGAGGCAGGATGTCCTCGCTGGGCTGGCAGTAAAGATTGACCGGCTCGTCTATTTCATTCAGTGCAAAGTCGGTGCGAATGCCGGCGACTTGCAGCGGGCGGTCGCATCGGGGATTGATGCCGGTGGTTTCATAGTCGTACCAGAAGATGGAAGTCACGGGCTGTTCCTGTACTGAAGATCGGCGAAGTCTAGGCGTTCATGTCACGCCACGGCCAGTCCTGTTGTGATTCGGGCGACGCGAGATGCATACGGCGTATTACATTGTGATGTGGTTTTCCCCCGGGAGGCTGTTAGCATCCAGTCGAGACCAAATCCCGACCAGGCCACATCAAGGTTGCCCATGCTCGAGACCACAGCACTGGCAAGGAAAGCGAAGCTGTCCGCACCACTGGATACGCGGTATCAGGTCGAGACGCCGGAGGGCATCGACCTGCCATTGCGCCCGGCCGGGTTGATGGTCCGGGTGCTGGCCTTTTCCATCGACCTGGGTTTGCGCGGGCTGATCCTTGGCCTGCTGTTCATCGTCCTGTCGTTCCTGGGAAAACTCGGCGCGGGCCTGGGGTCGATCCTGCTGTTCATCGTGAGCTGGTGGTACATGGTCCTGTTCGAAGTGCTCAATCAGGGCCAGTCGCCGGGCAAGCGGTGGATGGGCCTGCGAGTGGTCCAGGACGATGGCACGCCGGTCGGCTGGTCCGCGTCCCTGCTGCGCAACCTGCTGCGATTTGTTGACATGCTGCCATTTGGCTACGTCCTGGGAGCCATCAGCTGCCTGCAACATCCCACCTTCAAGCGCCTCGGTGACATCGCCGCCGGCACCCTGGTGATCTACCGCGAACAACCGCTGACGCGCCCGCCCCTGCCTGATGTCGAACCCCGACGTGCGGTGGTAGCCCTGACCCTGCCCGAGCAACGCGCCATCCTCGGATTTGCCGAACGCCAGGGGCAGCTCTCCACGGCACGGGCCAACGAGCTTGCCTCTATCGTCGTGCAACCCTTGCAGCTCGATGCCCCAAGGGCGGTGGCCGAACTCGCTGGAATTGCCCGCGGGTTGATGGGCCCCGCATGAAGCAGAGTCTTTTCGAAATTCGCCACAAGGCCGAATGGGAGCGATTGGCCCTGACCCTCGATGGCCTGGAACGGGGCAGGAAAAACTCGGGGACTGACAGCTTCGCCGCTGATTACCGTCGCCTTTGCCATCATCTGGCGCTGGCTCAGGAGCGCGGTTACAGCAGCTTTCTCATCGACTCACTGCAGCAACAGGTGTTGCGCGGCCATCAACAGCTGTATCGACACCATAGCCAACTGGGGGCTGATGCCCTGGCGTTCATCCTGGCCGGTTTTCCCCGGCTGGTGCGTGCGCAATGGCATTTCGTCCTGGTTGCCGGCCTGCTGTTTTTTGGCAGCCTGATCGGCTTTGCGCTGCTGGTGTACTGGTTTCCGGAGCTGATCTACAACCTGATCCCGACGGAGCAGGTCAGCCAGATGCAAGGCATGTACGACCCCGAGGCCGGTCACCTGGGGCGCTCGGCGGAACGGGCCGCCAGCGAGGACTGGGTGATGTTCGGCTACTACATCATGCATAACATCGGCATTGCGTTTCAAACCTTTGCCAGCGGTCTGCTGTTTGGCCTCGGCAGCGCGTTTTTCCTGGTGTTCAACGGCTTGATGATCGGCGCGGTGGCCGGGCACCTGACCCACATCGGCTTCGGGCAAACCTTCTGGTCATTCGTGATTGGGCATGGCGCCTTTGAACTCACTGCCATCGTTCTGGCGGGCGCCGCAGGCCTGCAGCTGGGATGGGCGTTGATTGCGCCCGGTCGCTTGCGGCGCGCCGAGGCCTTGCGCCTGGCGGCAAAAACCAGCGTGCAGTTGATCTGCGGGGTCATGCTGTTTCTGCTGATTGCGGCCTTTATCGAAGCGTACTGGTCGTCGATGACCGGGCCGGCGCCCACCACCAAATACCTGGTGGGCGCCGTGCTCTGGTCATTGGTGGGCGGGTATCTGCTGTTTGCCGGGCGGACTGTTCATGCGCCTGAGTGACGCCACCGTGGTGATTCGGCCGCGCCAGACCTGGGAAGCCATGGACCTGGGCGTGGTGTTGAGCCAGCATCACCGCCGCTTGCTGATGACCAGTTGGGCCATCGTCACCCTGCCGGTGTTTGCGCTGCTGAGCCTGATGCTATGGGACTCGCCGACACTCGCCGTGTTTATTTTCTGGTGGTTGAAACCGGCCTTCGAACGGCTGCCGTTGTACATCCTGTCCAAAGCCCTGTTCGGTGAAACGCCCACCTTGAAACAGGCGCTACGCCAATGGCCGCGATTGCTCCGGCCGCAACTGCTGGCCAGCCTGACGTGGCGACGCCTGAGCCTGAGCCGCAGTTTCCTGATGCCGGTCATGCAACTCGAAGGGCTCGATGGCCTGGCGCGGGAACAGCGTTTGCAGGTACTGATGCAGCGCGACGCCAACGCCGCGCGCTGGTTGACGGTCATCGGCGTGCACCTGGAAAGCGCCTTGTGGATCGGCCTGATGGTGCTGTTCTACCTGCTACTGCCGCAGCAGATCGAAATCGACTGGAGCTGGCAGACCCTGCTCTCCAGCACCCAGCAGGAATGGCTGTGGCTCGAACACCTGAGCAACGCCTTTTATGTGTTGGTGCTGATCATGTGGGAACCCGTCTACGTGGCCTGCGGTTTCAGCCTGTACCTGAACCGGCGCACGCTGCTCGAGGCCTGGGACATCGAACTGGTGTTCCGTCGACTGCGTCAGCGCCTGCAAGGCACCGCCGGCATTCTATTGCTGGCGGCTTTTTTACTGATGCCGACCGGGCAAAGCGTGTGGGCCGCAGAACCGACAACCACACCGGACAGGCCGCGTCTGCTCGATCAGCCGCTGACCAGCCAGGCCTCCCGGGACAGCATCAAGGCGATCCTCGACAGCCCGCCATTCACGAACAAGGAAACCGTCACCCGCTATCGCTTTGGCGAAGAGCAGACCGGCCCTGGAAGCGCTGATGATGACCCGACACCCGCCTGGCTGAAAGCGCTACTCAAGCTGCTGGACACTCAGCGCTTTGGCGCGGTGGCGACGCTGATCGAGGTGCTGTTGTGGGGCGCAGTGATCGGCGCGGCGGGTTTATTGATCTGGCATTACCGCGACTGGCTGCAGGCGTTTGTCAGCCGTCGACCGCGAGCCGATAGAACAAACCACCGAGCATTTCCCACACAGGCATTCGGCCTCGATCTTGGCCGTGACACCATGCCCGCCGACATTGCCGCCAGTGCCGAACTGCTGTGGCAGACGCAACCCCGGGAGGCGCTCGGCTTGCTCTATCGCGCCCTGCTCAGCCATTTGCTGCACGATTTCGACATGCCGCTCAAGCCGGCCGACACCGAAGGCCAGGTATTGCAGCGTATCGAACAATTGAACCAGCCGGCGCTGGCGGCTTTCAGCAAGAACCTGACCACACATTGGCAGAACATGGCCTACGGGCATCGCCTGCCTGCCGCATCGGTGCAGCGACAATTGTGTGACGGCTGGCGCGCCTTGTTCGGCCCCGGAGCCTCGCGTTGAAACGGCGTTATGGTTTGGCGATCGGCGCGATCATCGCGGTGCTCCTGGTGATCCTGGCACTCTACCTGTACCTGAAAGCCACGCCCTATCAGGCCGAGATCGATCACGGCCCCGCACCCGAGGCACTGGCCAACCCTTACCTCGCAGCCGAGCACTTCCTGCGCAAACAGGGCCTGACCGTCGGCCACGCCAATGGCCTCGACATCCTGCCCTCGCTCGATCCGCGTCAGCACAGCCTGTTACTGTTTGGCAACCGCTACAACATGACGCCCCGGCAGATTGATCAAGTCCTGAACTGGACCCGGGCTGGCGGCCGCCTGGTGTTCGTAGCCGAGTCGTTGTGGGATGAGAAGACCGGGCAGAGCAATGACCTGCTACTCGACCGCGTGCAATTGCATCAGTCCCTGAGCAAGGACCTCAAGGAGCCGCCGACGGGTCCCGACGATGATCCCTATCCCAAGCTGACCAAGCTCTACCTGGAAGACGACGATGCGCCGGCCTACGCCGGTTTCGACACTGACTTTCACCTAGAAGACCCGCACAATCTCGCCCAGGCCTGGGCCAACAGCGCCAGGGCCACACACATGATGCAACTGAATCACGGGCGGGGATCGATCGTCGTGGTCACCGACGCCGACCTGTGGAAAACCCCGGCCATCGACCAGTACGATAATGCCTGGCTGCTCTGGTATCTCACCGCCGATACGCAGGTAACGTTGCTGTTCAATACCGATCACGACAACCTGCTGACCCTGCTGCTGCGCTATTTCCCCCAGGCGCTGGTGGCGCTGATCGCCCTGATCGGCCTGGGCTGCTGGCAGGCCGGCGTACGCCACGGCCCTCTGCAGGAAACCCCTGGGCGAGCGCGCCGACAACTCCAGGAACATTTGCGCGCCAGCGCCGACTTCATGCTCCGTCGCAACGGCCAGCACAGCCTCCTGCAAGCATTGCGACAGGACATCCTGCGACGGGTGCGCCGCCGCCATCAGGGCTTTGATCAACTCGGCATTGCCGAACAATGGCTGGTGCTCTCGCGCCTGACCGGCCAACCCACACGCGCTATCAGCCAGGCCATGAGCCCGCGACCGAAGCAGCGGCTCAAAAGCGCCGACTTCAGCCGTCAGGTGGCCCACCTGCAATCCTTGAGGAATGCCTTATGAGTGACCAGACCGAACCTGCAACGCCGAGCCACGCCGCCCAGCAACGCCAGCGCGCCAGTCAACTGGCCCAGGCGGTGCGGGCTGAACTGCAGAAGGCGCTGATCGGCCAGGATTCGGTGATCGATGATGTGCTGACCGCCCTGATCGCCGGCGGTCATGTGTTGCTCGAAGGCGTGCCGGGGCTGGGCAAGACCTTGCTGGTGCGCGCCCTCGCCCGCTGCTTTGGTGGCGAATTTGCACGCATACAGTTCACTCCGGACCTGATGCCCAGCGACGTCACCGGGCACGCGGTCTACGACCTGCAGACCGAACAGTTCAAGTTGCGCAAAGGCCCGCTGTTCACCAACCTGCTGCTGGCCGACGAGATCAACCGAGCGCCCGCCAAGACCCAGGCGGCGCTGTTGGAAGCCATGCAGGAACGCCAGGTCACCCTCGAAGGCCGCGCCCTGCCGATCGCCCAGCCCTTCATGGTGCTCGCCACGCAGAACCCGATCGAACAGGAAGGCACCTACCCCCTACCCGAGGCGGAACTGGACCGTTTCATGCTCAAGGTGCGCATGGATTATCCCGACGCGAGTCAGGAGCTGGACATGGTGCGCCAGGTCACTCGCTCGACCCGCGCTGACATGCTCGATGTGCAGCCTTTGCGCACGGTGCTGCAGGCCAAGGACGTGCTGGCCTTGCAGCGGATTGCCAGCGATCTGGCACTGGACGAGCAGGTCCTCGACTACGCCGTCCGCCTGGCCCGCACCACCCGCAGCTGGCCGGGGCTGACCCTCGGCGCCGGGCCTCGCGCGTCCATTGCGCTGGTGCGCTGCGCCCGAGCACGAGCCTTGTTGCGCGGCGGTGATTTCGTGATTCCCGATGACATAAAAGGTTGCGCCCTGGCGGTGCTGCGCCATCGGGTGCGCATCGCGCCGGAGCTGGATATCGAAGGGCTGGACGTGGATCAGGTGCTGCGCCAACTGCTCGATCAAGTGCCGGCACCGCGGTCGTGAAACCCTCGCGTCTGCTGCTGATCTGGGTGGCACTGTTGCTGGCCATCGGCGTTGTGCTGGGCACCTTGCGCGCGCTGGACTTCGCGCTGCCCGGGAGCCTGACACCGATCAACTGGGGCTTGCTGCTGGCGCTGCTCGTGCTGGCAATACTCGACGCCCTCCTCATCCGGGGCCAAGCCTCGCCGCGCATCACCCGACAAATGCCGACCAGCCTGGCGTTGGGCCGTTGGAGCGAAGTGCGGTTGGAGGTCGAACATGACTCGGCGCAATCACGCACTTTGCAGCTTTACGACCACGTCCCCGAAGGGTTGAGTGTCGAAAACCTGCCACTGTCGGTCGAGCTGCAACCGGGACACCGCAGCCAGGTCGGCTATCGCCTGCGCCCCCTCAAGCGTGGCCACTTCAGTTTTGAACACTGCGAAGTAAATCTGCCGAGCCCCCTGGGCCTGTGGTCGGACAAACGCCTGCTGGAGGTGGCGGACATTACCCGCGTCTACCCCGACTTCTCCCGCCTCTACGGCGGCCAATTGCTGGCAGTGGACAACTGGCTCAGCCAACTCGGAGTGCGCCAGCGACAACGCCGGGGCCTGGGGTTGGAATTTCATCAGCTACGGGAGTTTCGCGAAGGCGACAGCCTGCGCCAGATCGACTGGAAGGCCACCGCACGCCAACGCACGCCCATCGCCCGTGAATACCAGGACGAGCGCGACCAGCAGATCATTTTCATGCTCGACTGCGGGCGGCGCATGCGCAGCCAGGACGGCGAGCTCGCGCACTTCGATCACGCACTGAATGCCTGCCTGCTGCTGAGCTACATCGCCTTGCGCCAAGGGGATGCTGTTGGCCTCCACACTTTCGCCTGTGAACAGCCGCGCTATCTCGCGCCGGTCAAAGGCACGGGGCAGCTTAATGTTCTGCTAAATGCCGTGTATGACCTGGACACTACCCAGCGCCCCGCAGATTATCAGGCAGCCGCCAGCCAGCTACTAGCCCGGCAGAAACGCCGTGGCCTGGTGGTGCTGGTGACGAACTTGCGCGATGAGGACGACGATGATTTGATCAGCGCCGTTCAGCGCCTGGGTAAACAGCACCGAGTGCTGCTGGCAAGCTTGCGCGAGGAGGTCCTCGACAGGGTGCGCCAGACGCCGGTGCAAACCCTCGCGGAGTCGCTCATTTATTGTGGGACGGTGGACTATATGAACTCGCGGGCACAACTCCATGAGCGGCTGAGTGCTCACGGAGTTCCAGTGGTGGATGTGCGGCCAGGGGAGTTGGGTGCGGCGCTGGTGACGCATTATCTGAGTCTGAAGCGTGGTGGAAGCGCCTGAAGTTCAACGCCCCTGTCAGGCCGAAGCCGACTGCGGCTGAAAGCTGAAGTACTGCCGCAACGCACTGACCAGATACCCGTATTCCACCGGAGCTCGCTGCAAACTGAAACCGGCATCGTAGTGATGCGGTGTGGCGTCTTCATGGCACCACAGACAACATCCGCGCAGATCAATGATTTGCTGGGAGCCATCACTGAGTGGAAGCTTGAGACGCAGATCGAAATCCGCGCCGACCAACATCGGCAACTGACTGATGAGCATCAGTCCGTCTTCCGACACGTTACCCAGGAAGCCGATAGGCTTGTCCGTCACGCTGTTGAACACTTTCAGAAAATACGGCAGTTGATGCCGCTCGATCCGGCGGTCGGTGAACATGCTGAATTCGCCATGCAAGGCTCTTAAGCAGAGCCGCACTAATGCTTCGGAACGGGCCCGCCTATTTTGGCAATGAGCACGCTCTCCCTGATCCTGGTGCGACAGTCCATGAACGCTGTCGCTTACTTCTGCCGATCACAGGTGTTACGCCGATCTGCAGACACAACTGCAGGCTCGATCCATTGCACTATAGCTCACCGTCGTTGGTAGGCCGGGCTTTGCATGATAAATGCAATCAGAACCGGGTCGGGCGCACTGCCGTTGCGCTGCGCAATGGATAATGACCCAGTGACTGCAAGGTCTCCAGCCGCGCACGGGCACGGAATGCGTATTCGCTTTGCGGGTACGATGCGAGGATGAACTGATAGGTTTGCGCCGCATCGACAAACAATTTCTGCCGTTCCAGGCACAAACCGCGCAACATCGACACTTCTGGCCAGACGTAAGACCGGGCGCGGCTGGCGCGTTCGACTTTCGACAGCTCGAGCGTAACCTGCTCGCAGTTGCCCCGATCGTAGGCACTGTAGGCGTTATTCAAATGATGGTTCATCGACCAACGGGTGCAGCCCGTGACGCTGAGGGCCAGGGCGGCTATGAGCACAAATCGCATGAGGGTTCTCCTGTCTTGAGCTCTGTATCGACCCGTTGGCGAAAATCTTCAGCAATGTTCGTTTCAGCAGACAAACGAATAAGTAGTGCACAGGAACAATGACTACAACCGAAGAGCATAGTAGCCTCACTCAGCGCTTGAACTCAGGAGTCTTTGCATGTCCGTCCGTCGTACCAAAATCGTCGCTACCCTTGGCCCGGCCAGTAACTCGCCGGAAGTTCTCGAACAGCTGATTCTGGCTGGCCTGGACGTTGCCCGTCTGAACTTCTCCCACGGCACCCCCGACGAGCACAAGGCTCGCGCGAAGCTGGTGCGTGACCTCGCTGCCAAGCACGGCCGCTTTGTCGCCCTGCTGGGTGACCTGCAAGGCCCGAAAATTCGTATCGCCAAGTTCGCCAACAAGAAGATCGAGCTGAAGATTGGTGACAAATTCACCTTCTCCACCAGCCATCCCCTGACTGAAGGCAACCAGCAGATCGTCGGCATCGACTACCCGGACCTGGTCAAGGACTGCGGCGTGGCCGATGAATTGCTGCTCGATGACGGTCGTGTGGTGATGCGCGTTGATACCGCCACTGCCACCGAACTGAACTGCACAGTGATCATCGGCGGCCCGCTGTCGGACCACAAAGGCATCAACCGTCGCGGTGGCGGCCTGACTGCACCGGCCCTGACTGAGAAAGACAAGGCCGACATCAAGCTGGCCGCAGAGATGGAGGTTGATTACCTCGCCGTCTCCTTCCCGCGTGACGCCGCCGACATGGAATACGCGCGCCAACTGCGCGACGAAGCCGGCGGTACCGCCTGGCTGGTGGCGAAGATCGAGCGCGCTGAAGCAGTAGCCGACGATGAAACCCTCGACGGCCTGATCAAGGCGTCCGACGCGGTGATGGTTGCCCGTGGCGACCTCGGTGTGGAAATCGGTGATGCTGAGCTGGTAGGCATTCAGAAGAAGATCATCCTGCACGCGCGCCGCCACAACAAGGCGGTGATCGTGGCGACCCAGATGATGGAGTCTATGATCCAGAACCCGATGCCGACCCGTGCCGAAGTGTCCGACGTGGCCAACGCCGTGCTCGACTACACCGACGCCGTGATGCTGTCGGCCGAAAGTGCTGCCGGCCTCTATCCGCTGGAAGCCGTGCAAGCCATGGCGCGCATCTGCATCGGCGCTGAAAAGCACCCGACCAGCAAGACCTCCAGCCACCGCATCGGCAAGGTCTTCGAAAGCTGCGACCAGAGCATCGCGCTGGCGGCCATGTACACCGCCAACCACTTCCCGGGCGTGAAGGCGATCATCGCCCTGACCGAAAGTGGCTACACGCCGCTGATCATGTCGCGCATCCGCTCCTCGGTGCCGATCTACGCGTTCTCCCCGCACCGCGAAACCCAGGCCCGCGCGGCCATGTTCCGTGGCGTCTACACCGTACCGTTCGACCCGGCTTCCCTGCCGCCTGAGCAAGTCAGCCAGGCTGCGATCGACGAGTTGCTCAAGCGCGGCGTAGTCGAGAAAGGCGATTGGGTCATTCTGACCAAGGGCGACAGCTACCACACCATTGGTGGCACTAACGGCATGAAGATTCTGCACGTTGGCGATCCAATGGTCTGAGTGATCGGTTGCTGAAAAACGAAGCCCCGCCATGTGAATGGCGGGGCTTTTTTCGTTGTTTGCGAAGCGGTCGCAATTTAGTTGAAGTACGGCGCCGCCTTCGCGTGCGTCCAAACTTGAGTTTTTCTTGCGAGGCATGACTGAGGGTCAGCCATTTTCTTCTTGAGGTGACGTCTTTCCGAGAACGTGATCGCGTTAAAGACTTCGCCAATCTCACTCGTAGCTTCCTTATACGGCTTGGCCTCAAAAACTTGAGGTTGAAGCGGCATCCACCCTGAATTCAGGCGATCAGGAACCTTCGACGCGACATCCAGAAAAATGATGCCCCCCTGATCCTGTGTTTGAGCGAACCAGTCGAGCCCCATTTTTGAAGTCTGACGAAAAAACCATTTAGCAACAGTAGTTTTCGGCGCAGAAAACTTGCGATCATCCTGCGCAAAAAACTCATCAGGATTCTCTTTTATCATCTCGGTCATCGACCTTGCCAAGGCGGTAGAAATCGAATCGTCCGAGTTCTTTTTCCAGTACTCATCCGAGGGTTTCCCCTGGCCAGTTAGCTCTGCATAATTATTCAGTTTTCGGACAATGTTCAATGAATAGACATTTTCCTTCAGGTGATCGGCCCAGCTTTGCAGCATGCCTCTCGCATCATCATCAGAACCTCTGAAGTGCGGCGATTCATTCTTGAATGACTCGACGTGACTGTCCGCTATTGCAATACCCTCACCTATTTTTTTCATAACCCCGAAATAGTCTTCGAAAACCTCATCATCCGTGATGTTTAAAGCATTGTTGAAATCTTCGATATGCACCACGCTTTGCTGCTGGTGAGCGTCTGCAAAATTCGGACTAAATTCATAGCGAGCGTTGCTCCACCCAAACACTATGGTAACGGGCGGAGACAGCCCATTACTATCACTCAAGGTAATGGGATTATTCCTCACAAACCGATAAAGATTAAGCCCATCAATCCTTCCAGCGGGATCTGGATTGATCCACCGCTGCAACCAGGGGGCGTAGTAACGTAAACCGTAGTAGTAAAGCCCACTGGCATCCCGCTCCTTGCCTGAATACCGAATGGTCTTGTAACTGGCCTGTGGACTGCCGTTATCCACCCACCAGGCTGTGCCGCCGTAAGGCAGATACCATTCCTGACTCAGCACATCCGCTGCCTGGTTCAACTCAAGGCTACTTGAGCCCAAATGGTCTGGATGGCTGTAACACCAATGCTGCGGCGCCATACCGGCAGGCGGCTCCGATTCCCAATGCATGACACTGATCGTGGTCTGCCCTGCCCCCGGCCTGATGACCTGATAAGACTTGCCAGAATTTAAATCCGCATGCAAGTCGATTCCAGGCAAGTAGCGAACCTCTCGAATCACGTTTCCGAACTTGCTCAAACGGGTAGCGGATTTACGCAGACGTCGCCCTTGGCTGTCATAGACATATACCTCGCAATCATCTTCGCCAGCAGGCCTGTGTACCGGGGTCACACGCTGTAATTGATTCCTGCCATCCCACTCCAGCACCTGACCGCGTAACAACGCTCGGCTATTACCATTGGGATCAAAGCCAGCGGCAATTTCGGGCTCGCCGGGCACTTCATTGTCGTGAACCGCAAGGCTACGATTGCTATGAATCGCAGTGACCATTTGCCGGGTGTACTGATTGCCCCCAACATGCACCAGGGTGCGCAAGTTGCCGGCCTCGTCATATTCATAGTCTTCACGAAAGTTGGCGAGTTGAGTCGGAGCCCGCACGTGAAGTGCTTCAAATCCCGTACTCCAGGTCAGTTGATACAGCGAGTCATAGCCATAGGTGCAACGATGATCGACTCGTTGGTTACGGAAGTAGACCGGCGCCGCGACCTCATCATTGATCTCCACCACGTTGCCAACCGGATCGTAGACATACCGCAGACTTTGCAATGGTCGTTGAGCGTTGACTGCGCAATGCAGATGAACGAGTCGACCGTCACGATCGTCGTACTCGCAGGCGGTAACAACACCATTGCCAGCGACTTCTCGTACGATCCGGTTATCCACGTTATAGCCGATGACCTGGACGACAGGCTTTTCAGCAGCGCCGTTGATCTGTAGATGCACTTGTTTCAGTTGTCCGCCCAGGCCATAGCTACTGCGTTGGGTGTTTTGGCGGGCATCGATCTGGCGGAGCGTTTCGCCCAGCGCACTCAATTGCCACTGAGTTGTGAAGGACCGCTGTTCAAGTAAGGTCTCCCGCTCTTCTTCATCCAGCGGCCAGTCGGGGGGCAACAAGGAATGGGTGAAACGTCTTGCCTGTAGCAGTGGCGCGCCCTGCAACCCGAACTCCGCTGTTGCTTCACTGCCGACGGCGTCGTCATGGCGAATGAGTCGTCCGCATTGATTTCGCAGGGCAGACGCGGCATCGACTTGGCCGTAGCTCAAACGCTCGACCACTGCCGATGGTTGATCCGGCATGGTTTCTGTCACAGCGACAAGCCTGTTCAACGCATCGTGTGCTTGCTGGCGAAAATGGCCGCGACTGTCCCAGGAACATACTGCCGCACCGTTTTCGTTGAAGAGGAACAGGCGCCAGCCGGCATCAACGCTGTCGGAAAAAACCGTCGTCGCGGACAAGCTGAATTGGCTGCAAATATTTTCCTTCACCGAGCGGTCCGACTCAGCCTGCCGCCCAAGCCTGGGGTCGATGGAAGCAACCAGACGGCCTTGCCAGTCATGCTTCTGACGAGTGATTCTGGACTCTGGTTGCAAGTCTGCCTGCGCCCGGTGGTAGTCGATCATTCTGACTGATAATCCACGAGGATCTACCGATGTCACTTTGGGAGTGAACGCGTCCAGTGAGGGTTGCAACGCATTGAGCATCGTCATTCCAATCCATTGGTGGCTTGTGGGAGGGCGCGGATAGCAGACCAAAAAACAACTTCTCTTTATTTACCCTCACTGACGCGCAGGCGCTACTGTCAAAGTTGACAGTAGCGATGAGCGGGTTATCACCCTGTCATATATGCCAGTATCGCTGCGCTCGCTTCCTCCAGATACTCATCGTCTGCAATTCCTGCAGAAGTTGGTGCATGCCAAGGAGAGAGCAATGTCTATCCAAGAATCAGACGTGTCAGCAAATATGGCTGGTAAAATCGATTTGGCGTTCGGACTGAACGGTGTAGCGTCAATCGACATCCCTGGTGCAGCGACACAGCCGGTGGCGGTAATCAGTGGTCCCGATGACAAGTTGTACGTATGTGGCACCGCAACATTCCAGAACGAATCGAAGTTTTTTATCACTGCATTGAGCGCGAACGGCCAGATAGTCCTTGAGTTCGGTAACAATGGTTACGCGATAGGCGTTTTTGAGGAGGCCGAAGCTTCATACGCTCATGCGCTTGTGCTGAAAGACAACAGGCTGTTGCTCGTGGGAGCCTCCTACATCGGAACAGACCCTTACCCTGCAATGGCGCAGTTTGACCTGATGGGAAACATTGACACGACATTTGGAGAAAACGGCCAAGGTAAAATAGTCCACTTTATTCCTGGGCCCGCCATCACTTCTTCTCGCCCTGAACTGTCCAGTTCCCTTAAACCAGACTCGGAGAATCCCGGCATCCAGCAACAATCTTCAATGGAACTGGATGACGGCAAAACCTTGCTGACGCACTTCTTTTTTCGGCCCGGCTGGCCCACTTATGGCGTGATCGTTCGCACTCTCGTCAATGGAATGCTGGACACCGGTTTCAACGCCACGGGCTATCTGGACGTCATCGCGCCCGGGTATGAAAACGGCCAAACGCAGATTGGGAGTGTGACCGTCGACACAGAAGGCCGATATGTAGTCTGCGGCGGCGTCTGGGCCATCGGATCCTCACTTGTGAAAACGTTCTTTGCTCGTTTCAGCTCCGAGGGCGCAGCCGATCCCACATTCGGCCCTGGGGGCTTTCGAGTAATCAACGACCCGGGTGGCCTGCCTGGCGGTACCAGGGCAGAAGCAATTGCATCTCTGGAAAATGGAGGGATTCTGAGCCTGGGCGGATCGGTGCATGACCCTTACGTTGGACAACTGCTTCAGTTAACAGCAAACGGTGAGCTCGACCCCGACTTCAATGCAGGCAAACCACTCAGTACTCGACTGGCTGAAAGCAGCACACTGTGGAAGACGTTTACGCGCCAGACAGACGGCAAGCTGGTGGTCGCGGGTGCATTAGACAAACAAAAGAACTCTCTTGAGTTCGACATCGTGATCGCCCGATTTGATCAGAGGGGTACCTTGGATGTGACTTTCAATGAACCACTCGGGTGGGCACGTACGCGTCTGAGTCCGCGAACTGACGGAGCGTTTTCAGTAGTGTTGCAACGCGACAAGATTGTTGCTGCCGGCATCTCAGCTAACAAGGGTGTGGTTGTGCGCTACCACGGCTGACCCGTTGGTTGGAGTTTTTCATTCATATTAGTATTAGACGGGCTGGCGTCATCGCGAGCAGGCTCACTCCCACAGTGGATTTGCAGTGCTCACAAGATCCCCGTGAGCCTGCTCGCGATGACGTTAGCCCGCGTTCGCGCTCAATTTGGATGGCGTCGGTCATGGTGGTCTCGCGTCTGATAAATCAGCGCTCAACCGCGGGGCAGGAACACGTCGGCCAGCAGTTGATTGCGCGGAAGTCCCGCCAGGTACAGGCGCCGGGCAAAGGCGTCGACGTTGTCGGGGGCGCCGCAGACCAAGGCCAGGGTTTGCCGGGAAACAACGCGCAGTTGCGCCAGAGCCGTGGGCACGTCTGCCGGGGTCCAAAGCTCGACGCTGAGGTTCGGGCGGCTGGCGGCCATGGCCTGCAGTGGTTTGGCCAGATAGTGCGCCCGGGGGTCATGGGCCAGGTGCATGACACGGATGGGCCCCTGGTGATCCTGCAGCAATGCCTCACGCAAGATGCCGAACAACGGCGCCAGCCCCGTGCCGGCGGCCATCAGCCACAGAGGGCGCTCATGCCAGTCCAGGTCGTAGTGCAACGCCCCGCCGCGCAATTCGCCCAGCCGGATCGAATCACCGATCTGCAACTGGCGGGCGACATCGCTGAAGGCGCCCGGCTGCCGGCAATCGAGGTGAAATTCGAGAAATCGATCTTCCTGGGGCAGGCTAGCCAGTGAATACGGCCTGGCAACATTTCCTGCCCACAACACCAGATGCTGCCCGGCGCTATAACGCAACGGTCGCTGTGGCACCAGGCGCAGGCGCAAGACATCGGCGCTGAGCCAATCGACCGCAGTCACCTCGGCCGGGCGGCCATCCTGTTGTGGATCAAAAGTGTGCACCTGCAAGTCCTCGACCACCTGGCACTGACAGGCCAGGCGCCAACCTTGCTGGCGCTGCTCGGGACTCAGGGCATCGGGTCGGCTGTCGCTCGGGAGACCTTGCAGGCACTGCACCAGGCACGCATGGCAACTGCCGGCGCGGCAACTGTAGGGCACAGAAACGCCGTTACGGTTCAGCGCATCGAGCAGGTTGCTGCCCGCCGCGACCGTCCACTGAAGCTCGCCGACGCGCAACTCAGGCATCGGCGTTCTCCCACGCCGCCGCGCAGCGATTACGCCCGTCGCGTTTGGCGCGATAAAGTGCCTGGTCGGCCCGGTGCAAGGCGTCATCCAGATCGTCGCCCAGCTCCAGCAGGGTCATGCCCGCCGACAGGCTCAGGTGACTGACGCTGATGCCGATCAACTCAACATCGGTGAAGGCGATGCGCAGCCGCTCGCAGCAGGAAGTCAGGCGCTCGGCGTTGCAGTCGGGTAGCAGCACCACGAACTCTTCTCCGCCATACCGGGCCAGCACGTCCCCCTCGCGCAAACAGGCACTGGCGACGGCGGCGAAGGCCTGCAGCACTTGGTCGCCGGCAGCATGGCCGTGTACGTCGTTGATGCGCTTGAAGTGATCGAGGTCGATCAGCGCCAGGCCATGGACCACACCTGCGTCCATCGCATGCAGCTCGCGGGACGCCAGGCGCAGGAAATGTCGGCGGTTGAACAGCCCGGTCAATTCGTCCGTGGCCACCAGGTCTTCAAGCTGGCGCATCATGCCGCGCAGGGTGTCCTGATGCGCCTGCAAGGCGAACCGGCGCTGGCGCATGCGCTGTCGTGAGGCCTGGACATAGCGGGCGTAGAACACCAGCCACACCAGCACAATGAACAGCAGGCATACCTGCAACATCGCCAGCGCCGGATCGGCCAGCTGGAAGTTGTAACCGTCCCACAGGGTGATGGCACTGAAACTGAAGAACACCAGCAAGGCGCAGCGAATAAAAGCCCGGTGCGACAGATGGAACAGGCCGAACAGCAGGATCAGTACATAAAAGACCAGGAACGCGCCGCGGGCTTCATCCAGATGGGCGATCAGCCAGGTTTGCCAGCCCAGCCCCAGCAACACCTGGGCTTCAGTCAGGCTTGGGTCGGCCAGGCGCAGGTTGCGGCCGCTGTAAAACAGGATGAACAACGCCACCTGGCTGATGACCACCAGGACGCTGCCAATCGTAACGCTGGCAAGCGGAGCATTGTAATGACCGGTGAAAAAAGCCAGCCACAGCAGCAGCAAAGCCAGGGCATAGGTACCGGCGGCGAGGGCGAAGCGTTTGAGCAAAAGTCGTTGGATGGCGTTATGGGTCAATCGTTGACTCACCGTGCGAAAAAAACGCTGTTTGAGTGTCCTACTCTACAGTCCGGATACCACTTTAGTGTCGAGCCTGATAAATGACCATTCAATTCTAAGATCGAAAAAATGGCGTCAAAGCCATGACTCGATTTCGCCATAAATCCTGCCATCCGCAACGTCATCCACCTATGCGACCAACGATTGACCTCTGGCGCGTGTTTACCCAACCGAGGCGCGCTATACTGCCGCGCCTTTTTAGCGTCGCGCCAGCTACCCCGGCGTGCCTTGAAAGGTGCTTGCAACCGACCGATGCACCCAAGCTGCAAGCACCTTATTGAATGTTCCCGTCTTTAAGAGGAGCGCGACTCATGACCGTGATCAAGCAAGACGACCTGATTCAGAGCGTTGCCGACGCCCTGCAGTTCATTTCTTATTACCACCCCGTGGATTTCATCCAGGCGATGCACGAAGCCTACCTGCGCGAAGAATCGCCAGCGGCCCGTGACTCCATGGCGCAGATCCTGATCAACTCGCGCATGTGCGCCACCGGCCACCGCCCGATCTGCCAGGACACCGGTATCGTCACCGTGTTCGTCCGCGTGGGCATGGACGTGCGTTGGGATGGTGCCACCATGAGCCTGGACGACATGATCAACCAGGGCGTGCGCCAGGCTTACAACCTGCCGGAGAACGTCCTGCGCGCTTCGATCCTCGCCGACCCGGCAGGTGCTCGCAAGAACACCAAGGACAACACCCCGGCCGTCATCCACTACTCCATCGTTCCGGGTAACACCGTGGAAGTGGACGTGGCTGCCAAGGGTGGCGGTTCCGAGAACAAGTCGAAAATGGCCATGCTCAACCCGTCCGACTCGATCGTCGACTGGGTGCTCAAGACCGTTCCGACCATGGGCGCCGGCTGGTGCCCACCGGGCATGCTTGGCATCGGCATCGGCGGCACCGCCGAGAAAGCCGCAGTGATGGCCAAGGAAGTGTTGATGGAGTCCATCGACATCCACGAGCTGAAGAAGCGCGGTCCGTCCAACCGTATCGAAGAAATGCGCCTGGAACTGTTCGAGAAGGTCAATCAGCTGGGCATCGGCGCCCAGGGCCTCGGTGGCCTGACCACCGTGCTCGACGTGAAGATCATGGATTACCCGACCCACGCCGCCTCGTTGCCGGTGTGCATGATCCCGAACTGCGCCGCCACCCGTCACGCGCACTTCGTGCTCGACGGTTCCGGCCCCGCCTCGCTGGAAGCGCCACCGTTGGACGCCTACCCGGAAATCGTCTGGGAAGCCGGCCCGTCGGCCCGTCGGGTCAACCTCGACACCCTGACCCCGGAAGAAGTGCAGAGCTGGAAGCCGGGCGAAACCGTCCTGCTTAACGGCAAGATGCTCACCGGTCGCGACGCTGCGCACAAGCGCATGGTCGAGATGCTGAACAAGGGTGAAACCCTGCCGGTGGACCTCAAGGGTCGCTTCATCTATTACGTCGGCCCGGTTGATCCAGTACGCGAAGAAGTGGTCGGGCCTGCCGGTCCTACTACCGCTACGCGGATGGACAAGTTCACCCGGCAGATCCTCGAGCAAACCGGCCTGCTGGGCATGATCGGCAAATCCGAACGCGGCCCGACCGCGATCGAAGCGATCAAGGATCACAAGGCGGTTTACCTGATGGCAGTGGGCGGCGCGGCTTACCTGGTGGCCCAGGCCATCAAGAAATCCCGCGTGGTGGCATTCGCCGAACTGGGCATGGAAGCCATCTACGAGTTCGACGTGAAAGACATGCCGGTGACCGTTGCGGTAGACAGCAAAGGTGAGTCGGTACACATCACAGGTCCCGCCATCTGGCAGAAAAAGATCAGTGAAAGCCTGGCGGTAGAAGTGCAGTAAGCATTTCGGACACGTCTGGCAAAGGCGACAGGGGTCATGCTCCTGTCGCCTTTTTTATGGCTCATGCTATGGTGCGCGCCCACCGTCCCCGTGTGTAACGCCCAGCATGTTCGAGTCCTCTCGCCCCCTGCGCCTGACGCTCTACTCCCTCGTCATCGTTGCCGGCGCAGTCATCGCCGCCACCCTGGCCATGCGTCACGCCGAGCGCCAGGCGCTGGTGGAGGACGCTGCCCGCGCCAACCAGCAGCTGGGCCTGTATGCGACCTCGCTGCACACCCTGATCGAACGTTACCGCGCCCTGCCCGCCGTGCTGGCCCTGGACCCGGAATTACGTTCGGCACTGGATGGGCCGCCGACGCCCGAACAGCAAAACCTGCTCAACCGCAAACTGGAAAAGATCAACGGCGCCGCCGAGTCCTCGACCCTGGAACTGCTCGATCACACCGGCCTGGCCGTGGCGGCGAGCAACTGGCGTCTGCCCAGCAGCTACGTGGGACACAACTATGGTTTTCGTCCCTACTTCAGCCAGACCCGCACACTGGGTGCCGGGCGGTTTTACGCGGTGGGGGTGACCAGCGGGATCCCCGGGTATTTCCTGTCCAGTGCGGTCATCGCTGATGACGGGCGCTTTCTCGGGGCCATGGTGGTCAAGCTCGAATTCCCCGAGCTGGAGCGTGAGTGGCGCCAAGGCAGCGACACGCTGCTGGTCAGCGACGCGCGCGGGGTGATCTTTATCGCCAATCAGCCCGGCTGGCGTTATCGCTTGCTTAAACCGCTGAACGACAGCGACCACGCCGAACTCAAAGCGACTCGCCAGTACGACAAGCAGCCGCTGACACTGCTCGACTATCAGTCCCTGGAGAGTTTCGACGACAACAGTGATCTGGTGCGAGTCGATGGCCCGGATGGCAAGGTCGAATACTTGTGGGAATCCCTGCCCCTGGCGGCGGAAGGCTGGACCCTGCACCTGTTGCGCCGCCCGCAGGTGGCCTTTGAAGACAGCCGTACTGCCGCCCTGGCTGCCGCCGGCTCATGGCTGGCGCTGGTGTTCCTGTTGCTGTTTCTCAATCAGCGCTGGCGCCTGGCGAAAATGCGCCAGCGCAGCCGCGAAGAGCTCGAACGCCTGGTGGAAGAACGCACCCGCGAGTTGCGCACCGCCCAGGACGGCCTGGTGCAATCGGCCAAGCTCGCCGCCCTCGGCCAGATGTCCGCAGCGTTGGCCCATGAAATAAATCAGCCGTTGACTGCCCAGCGCATGCAGCTGGCGACCTTGCGCCTGTTGCTCGACCACGGTCGGGTGGATGACGCCTACAAGGCGCTCAAGCCGGTGGATGACATGCTCACGCGCATGGCCGCCCTGACTGGCCACTTGAAGACCTTTGCGCGCAAGAGCCCCAGCGGCCTGCGTGAACGCCTGGATCTGGCGACGGTGGTGGATCAGGCGCTGCAACTGCTCGAAACCCGCTTGCGCGACGAGCAGGTCAGCACGGTGCTGCACCTGACGCGCCCGGCCTGGGTCCGTGGCGACTCGATTCGCCTGGAACAGGTGCTGATCAATCTGCTGCGCAACGCCCTCGACGCGATGCACGACAAGCCGTGCAAGCGCCTGGAAATCCGTCTGGAAGAAGACGAACAACTGTGGCGCCTGACCGTGTCGGATAACGGCGGCGGTATTGCTGAAGAAAACCTGGCCAAAGTCTTCGATCCGTTCTTCACCACCAAACCCGTAGGCGATGGCCTGGGTATCGGCCTGGCCGTGTCCTTCGCCATCGTCCACGAATCCGGTGGACGTCTGAGCGCAGACAACCAGGGCAGCGGCGCGGCCTTTACCCTCACTTTGCCGATCGACCTGGAGGCTCAAGGCCCATGCTCAATTCAGTGATTGTCGTTGACGACGAAAGCAGCATTCGCAACGCCGTCGAACAATGGTTGAGCCTGTCCGGTTTTGAAGTGCAGTTGTTCAGTCGCGCCGAAGAGTGTCTGGCGCAGCTGCCCGCGCACTTTGCGGGAGTGATCCTCAGCGACGTGCGCATGCCCGGCATGACCGGCCTGGAGTTGCTGGCAGAAGTGCAACGCCGCGACGCCGACTTGCCGGTGATCCTGCTCACCGGCCACGGCGATGTACCCATGGCGGTGGACGCGATGCGCGACGGCGCCTACGACTTCCTCGAAAAACCTTTCAGTCCCGAGACCTTGCTCGGCAGCCTGCGCCGCGCCCTCGACAAGCGCCGGCTGGTTTTGGAGAACCGCGCCCTGCATGCACAGGCCGACAACCGCGCCAAGCTCGATGCGACGCTGCTGGGCGTGTCCCGGGGTTTGCAGACATTGCGCCGGCAGGTGCTGGAGCTGGCGGCCTTGCCGGTCAACGTGTTGATCCGCGGTGAAACCGGCAGCGGCAAGGAGCTGGTTGCCCGCTGCCTGCATGACTTCGGCCCGCGTGCCCGCAAGCCCTTTGTCGCGCTCAACTGCGCGGCCATCCCTGAGCAATTATTCGAGGCCGAACTGTTCGGCCACGAGAGTGGTGCGTTCACCGGCGCCCAGGGCAAGCGCATCGGCAAGCTTGAGTACGCCGATGGCGGCACGCTGTTTCTCGATGAGATCGAAAGCATGCCGTTGGCCCAGCAGGTGAAGCTGCTGCGGGTGCTGCAGGAGCAGAAACTCGAGCGCCTGGGTTCGAACCAGAGTATCCGCGTCGACCTGCGCATCATCGCCGCGACCAAGCCCGACCTGCTGGACGAGGCTCGGGCAGGACGTTTCCGCGAAGACCTGGCCTACCGCCTGAACGTCGCCGAGCTGCGCCTGCCGCCCCTACGTGACCGGCGCGAAGACATTCCGTTGCTGTTCGAAACCTTTGCCCAAAGCGCTGCCGAACGCCTGGGCCGCACCTTCCCACCGCTGAGCGGTGCGCAGTTGAGCCACTTGCTGAGCCACGACTGGCCAGGGAACGTGCGCGAACTGGCGAACGTCGCCGAGCGCCAGGTATTGGGGCTGGATGAGCCTGCACCGGTGGGCAGTGAGCCGGGGCAGTCACTGGCTGCTCGCCAGGAGGCGTTCGAAGAACATTGCCTGCGGGCGGCGTTGACCCGGCACAAGGGGGATGTGAAGGCGGTGCTTGAAGAACTGCAGCTGCCGCGGCGGACCTTCAATGAAAAGATGCAGCGGCATGGATTGAGTCGGGAGATGTTTTTGTAGGGTCCCTACTGGCGCCATCGCGAGCAGGCTCACTCCCACAGGTCTCAGGTTGAACATACATTGGTGATCAACCACAAACCCTGTAGGAGTGAGCCTGCTCGCGATAAGGCCAGTCCAGACAATACAATTCCAGAAACCCGATAAGCGCTTTTCCGCCCAAGCCCACTCATCAATAAGCGGATATCCGCTCACCGCACCAGCCAAACCCCTCTAAACCGGCCCTCCCCCTGTTGGCACAGCTCCTGCTATAGCCCCCGCAGGCTGCGTTTTAATGCGCTCCAAAAAAACAATTAGATTAAGGATCCTTCAATGGATAACTCCAACACCCTGCCCGCAGGATCGGCTGCCGTGCCGGCCAAGCCTCGCACCACCTCCAGTCGAATCAAATCGATCTTCAGCGGCTCGGTTGGCAACATGGTCGAGTGGTACGACTGGTACGTCTACGCCGCATTCTCGCTGTACTTCGCCAAAGCCTTTTTCCCTAAAGGCGACACCACCGCACAACTTCTGAACACTGCCGCAATCTTTGCCGTGGGCTTCCTCATGCGTCCGATCGGGGGCTGGCTGATGGGCCTGTACGCCGACAAAGTGGGCCGCAAGAAGGCGCTGATGGCTTCGGTTTACCTGATGTGTTTCGGGTCGCTGGTGATTGCCCTGAGTCCGGGTTATGAAACCATCGGCATCGGTGCCCCGATCCTGCTGATCTTCGCTCGTCTGCTGCAAGGCCTGTCGGTCGGTGGCGAGTACGGCACCTCGGCCACTTACCTCAGTGAGATGGCGACCAGGGAACGTCGCGGTTTCTTCTCGAGCTTCCAGTACGTGACCCTGATCTCCGGCCAGCTCATCGCGCTGGGCGTGCTGATCGTTCTGCAGAACCTGCTCACCACCGAGGAACTGTACGCCTGGGGCTGGCGCATCCCGTTCGCCATCGGCGCACTGTGTGCCGTCGTTGCGCTGTATCTGCGTCGCGGCATGGAAGAAACCGAGTCGTTCACCAAGAAAGAGAAGGCCAAGGAAAGCGCGATGCGCACCTTGATGCGCCATCCAAAGGAATTGATGACCGTGGTCGGCCTGACCATGGGCGGGACCCTGGCGTTCTATACCTACACCACCTACATGCAGAAGTACCTGGTGAACACCGTCGGCATGAGCATCTCCGACTCCACCACCATTTCTGCCGCCACGCTGTTCCTGTTCATGTGCCTGCAACCGCTGGTAGGCGGGCTATCGGATAAAATCGGCCGCCGGCCGATCCTGATTGCCTTCGGCATCCTCGGTACGCTGTTCACCGTGCCGATCCTGACCACCCTGCATACCGTCACCACCTGGTGGGGCGCGTTCTTCCTGATCATGGCCGCGCTGATCATCGTCAGCGGCTATACCTCGATCAACGCGGTGGTCAAAGCCGAGCTATTCCCTACCGAAATCCGCGCCCTGGGTGTTGGCTTGCCCTATGCGCTGACCGTGTCGATCTTCGGCGGTACCGCTGAATACATCGCGCTGTGGTTCAAGAGCGCCGGCATGGAAACCGGTTACTACTGGTACGTGACAGCGTGTATCGCGGTGTCGTTGCTGGTGTACATCACCATGAAAGACACCCGCAAGCATTCGCGGATCACCACGGACTAAATCCGTTGGTGTAAAAAAGGGGCAGACCTTCGCGGGTCTGCCCCTTTTCAATTTGCAGGCACAAAACCTGTGGGAGCGGGCTTGCTCGCGAAAGCGGATCATCATTCAACATTTGCATCTGCTGACCCACTGTTTTCGCGAGCAAGCCCGCTCCCACATTGGATCGCGTCGCTGGAAATTAAGTGGTCATCCTTGCAATATTGAGTAATCCAGAATGCAGCCTCCAGGAATTCACCCCATGCCCGACGACATCCACTTCTACGAACCCGCCAACGGCCACGGCCTGCCGCACGACCCGTTCAATGCCATCGTCGGCCCGCGGCCCATCGGCTGGATCTCTTCCCAGGATGCCAATGGCCGCCTGAACCTGGCGCCCTATAGTTTTTTTAATGCGTTCAACTACATTCCGCCGATCATTGGATTCGCAAGCGTCGGGCGCAAGGACAGCCTCAACAACATCGAGCAAACCGGTGAGTTCGCCTGGAACCTGGCGACCCGTCCCCTCGCCGAGCAGATGAACCAGAGCTGCGCAATGGTCGGGCCCGAGGTAGACGAGTTCGAGTTGTCCGGGCTGACAGCTGCCGCCTCGAAAGTCATCCAGGTGCCACGGGTCGCTGAAAGCCCGGTGTCCTTTGAATGCAAGGTCACGCAGATCATTCAGCTGCAACGAGCCGACGGCAATGTGGTGCCCAGCTGGCTGATTCTCGGCGAAGTAGTGGCTGTGCACATTGCCAAATGGCTGTTGAAGGATGGGGTGTACGACACCGCCGCAGCAGAGCCAATTCTGCGCGGCGGCGGGCCAGCGGATTATTTTCAGCTGGGGCCTGAGGCACTGTTCAAAATGTTCCGCCCCGGTGCGGTCAAGTAGCCACCAGCCCTGTAGCTACCAGATCAGCTCGCCGTCTTCGCCGACGCCCTTGAGGCGCGTCAGTTCCAAGGCGGCTGCATCATCGGCGTCTTTGGCGGTTTTGAAAGTCTGTTCTTCCAACAGTTTGTTGAAGCGCGGTGCGCCCGAGCCACCGATGGCTTTGGTGGCGATCGCCGCGTAGTAACCGCCTTCGCGAGGGACTACCGCCGATACCGCTTCGAAGGTTTCAAAGGCTTTACGTGCCATGTCGCGCATCCTGGCTGATTGAGAATGCCGTCATTAAACCCTCAACCCGCCATTTTGTGTACCCATGACCGGGTCTGACCGAGCGCCTGGGCAGCCGAGACTTCCCTGAAGGTATGAAAATCCAGGCTGTTGACCATCAGGTCCTGGACCAGCTCGGCGAAAACTTGCATCGCCGGGGTGCTGAAGTAGGCCGTCATGGCCTGTTGATCCAGCCAGAAACCGGACACCAGCCACAGCTCCGGATCGCATTGTGAGTGCTGCAGGGCGAAGCTCAGGCAGCCTGGTGCGTTGCGCGATGGCTCGATCAAGGCGCTGAGCCGCGCGCCCAGTTCCACCGAACGCCCGGCACGAGCACGGACAAAGGCCATATGGCTTACGGGGATTTGCGTAGACATGTTCAACCCTCCCAGGTACTCGAGTGGCAGCCGTGGGACGGGCTGCGACAGGATCAAAGGTTAAGCGCGCCGGATCCGTCGCGGTTAGTCGATTCCTGCCGGCTTGTTGCACGATCCTGCGAAGCTTCACCGGGAAGCTGTAACAACCTGAAAAAGCTGTCACAGCGCTGAAATACTACTTTCAAGCAAGTTTGCGGGGCGAGCACCGCCCGCCGCTGTGCAACACTTGAAGCCCGTGCAGAATCAGGCAAGCATTTCGCAGGATGTGTCTACCGACTTGCCTTGCACAAATTTAAGCTCTGCTCATCCCATCACTTAGCCGAGGATGTCGTGCATGTCGTCGCTCGATCACTTTGAAGCCCCGCTGGCTGCCGACATGGAAAAACAGCGTGCGGAACTGGCCGCGATCATTCGCCGCCATACCCTGGACGATGGCACCTATGCCACGGCCGTCGGCTCGCTGTTCATGTCGCGCCACAGCAAGTCCCACGACTTTGCCCCGGTGCTGGCGCAACCGGCGCTGTGCATCATGGCCCAGGGACGCAAGGAGGTACGCCTGGCCGATGAGTTCTTCAATTACGACCCGCTGAATTACCTGGTGGTATCGGTCTCGATGCCACTGAGCGGGCGGGTGGTCAATGTCACCGCAGAGGAACCGATCCTGGCGGTGCGCCTGGATATCGACCCGGCGGAAATCACCGCGCTGATCGCCGATGCCGGCCCCCTTGGCGTGCCGACCCGGCCCACGGGGCGCGGCCTGTATGTCGAGCAGATCGACACCGCGATGCTCGACGCCGTGCTGCGCCTGGCTCGCCTGCTCAGTTCGCCCAAGGACATCGGCATGCTGGCGCCGCTGATTCGCCGGGAGATCCTCTATCGCCTGTTGCGCAGCCCCCAGGGCCATCGGCTGTATGAGATCGCGGTTGCCAACAGCCAGAGCCACCGCATCAGCCAGGCGATCAAATGGCTCAACGGCAATTACGAGCAACCGCTGCGCATTGATGATCTGGCCAAGGAGGTGAATCTGAGCGTGTCGACCTTGCACCACCGATTCAAGGCGATGACGGCGATGAGCCCGTTGCAGTATCAGAAGCAGCTGCGTTTGCAGGAAGCGCGGCGGTTGATGCTGGCCGAGGGGCTGGAGGCTTCGGCGGCGGGGTATCGGGTGGGGTACGAGAGCCCGTCGCAATTCAGCCGGGAGTACAGCCGATTGTTTGGGGCGCCGCCGTTGCGGGATTTGGCGCGGTTGCGGCTGACGGTTTAGTCGGGATTTTTGTTGTTAATGCCGGCCTCTTCGCGGGCAAGCCCGCTCCCACAGGGATTTCTGGTGGATACAAAATTGTGTGAACACCGCCAAACCCTGTGGGAGCGGGCTTGCCCGCGAAGGGGCCAGTCAGTCAGGCACTGAGTACCCGGCACGCCTCGGACGGCAAGGTCACCGACACCGGATTGCCAATGCTCAAACCAAAGCCCTGGCACGGTGTGCTCAAGGCAGTAAACGACACCCCCGAACACTCCACCGTGGTTTCAATCGTCGCGCCGATATCGCGCACAAAGGTCACCTTGCCCAGCAGCCGGTTGCCCGCCGTGGCCTGGGCCTGTGACAGTTGCAGGTCCTCGGGACGAATCAGCATCTTCACCTTCGCCCCCGCCACGATGCTGCTGCAGATCGGCACTTGCAGTGCGTCGCCACCCGGCAAACCAACCTTGCCATCCCCCAGCGCCGTGGCTGGAAAAATGTTGCCCGAACCGATGAAGTCCGCGACAAATTCGTTCGCCGGATGGCGGTAGATTTCGATCGGCGTACCCACCTGCTGCACCCGATGCTCGCCCAGCACCACGACGATATCGGCCATGGTCATGGCCTCGCGCTGATCGTGGGTGACCATGATGGTGGTGATGTTCAGGCGCTGTTGCAGCTGGCGGATTTCCACCTGCATCGACTCGCGCAGCTTGGCGTCCAGCGCCGACAGCGGTTCATCGAGCAGGAGAATTTTTGGCCGCGAGGCAATCGCCCGGGCGATCGCCACACGCTGGCGTTGGCCGCCGGACAGCTTCGACACCGGACGGTCGATCATTTCCTGCAACTGGATCAGCTGCAGCAACTCCACCACCCGCGCCTGCTGGTCGGCCTTGCTGACCCCGCGCAGTTTCAGCGGGTAAGCGATGTTCTCACCTACGGTCATGTGCGGGAACAGTGCCAGCGACTGGAACACCATGCCGAAATTGCGTTGATGCGCCGGAGTGTGGCCGATGTCTTCACCGTCCAGGCGGATCTCGCCACCGGTGAGGGTCTCCAGCCCGGCAATCATCCGCAGCAACGTGGTCTTGCCGCAGCCCGACGGGCCAAGAAAACACACCAGTTTGCCCTCGGGCAAATGCAGGTTCACATCCTTTACCGCGCAAGCCGAGCCGTAATATTTCTCGACGTTTTCCAGAATCAGACCAGTCATGTTGCACCTCAAATCAAAAGGAAACGCCGCCCTCGCCCACCAGCTTCTCCAACGCCCAGATCAGGACGAAGTCGATCAGCACGATCAGCACGGCAAAGGAGAAAACGGTCGGGTCGAGCGATGACACGGTGCGGCTGTACATCCAGATCGGCACGGTCATGACGTCGATGGTGTAGAGGAAATAGGTCACGGTGAACTCGTTGAACGAGACGATGAACGCCAGCAGCATGCCCGCCAGGATCCCCGACTTCATCAACGGCACCACCACGTCGACAATTGCACGGGTGGGCGAGGCGCCAAGCATTTGCGCGGCCTCCTCGACCTCACTGCCGATGGATAACATAGCCGCCGTGCAGTTCTTCACCACGAACGGTAACGCCAGGATCACGTGGGCAATCACCAAGCGCGAGGTGGTCATCTGGAACGGCAGACTGTCGAATACCAGCAGCAATGCCAGGCCCAGTACCACCATCGGAAACACCAGGGGCAACGACATCAGTTGCAGCGCCACCGCCTTGCCGCGGAACTCGCAACGGGTCAGTGCATAGGCGGCCGGCACCGCGATGATCGTGGCAAACATCATGGTCAGGCACGCGACCATCAGGCTGGTGGTCATGGCTTTGCCCAGGCTCAACACGTCGTTGGAGTCTGGCGAGACGAAGGTGTTCCAGGCCGCCTTGTACCATTGCAGGCTGTAGCTGCTGGGCGGGAAGTCCAGGTTCGACGCGCCGCTGAACGACATGACGATCATGGTCAGAATCGGCAACACCGCCAGCAGCAGGATGAAGCCTGACAACACGCCGGCAAACTTGCCGGTATCGCCCGGCAGCAGCGCATGACGCTTTTTCATCATAGTGCTCATTGCGAAGCCTCCATCCTGCGCCGACGACGGCCAGTGAAATATTCCGACAGGGTCATGATCGCCAGCGTGGTAACAATCAACACCACACCGGCGGCGGACGCAGCCGGCCAGTTCATCAGCGGGGCGATCTGGTCATGGACCATCACCGCCAGCATCGGCACGCGCCGGCCACCCAACAGCAAGGGCACCACAAAACTGCTGGCGTTGTAGGCAAACACCAGCGTCGCGCCAGTGATGATCCCCGGCAGACTCATCGGCAGCACCACCTGGCGGAACACCTGCAGGCGACTGGCGCCGAGGGTCGCCGCCGCTTCTTCGTAGGTCCGCGCGACTCCGCGCATGGCGCTGGCGATCGGCAGCACGGCCAGCGGGAAAGCGGTTTGCACCAGGCCCATCAATACGCCGTTCTGGTTGTACAGCAGCATGATCGGGCGCTTGATCAGGCCCAGGCCCATCAGCGCCTGATTGAGCATCCCGCCAGGCCCGAGGATCACCAGCCAGCCGTAGCTTTGCAGCAGCAGGTTGACCAGCAGCGGCAGCAACACGGCAGCGAGGAAGATCCGCCGCACGAAGGGCGAAGTCAGGCGTGACATGGTGTAGGCCACGGGGATCGCCAGCACCACCGCGATGACCGCGCTGATCAGCGCCAGGCGCAGGGTCAGCAGCAAGGATTTGAGGTAGTAGGGTTCCAGCAACTGGGCGTAGCTGGCCAGGCTGAAACCGGTCCATTCCGCGCCCTTGGTGCCCACGCTCATGCGCAATACCAGGAGGCTGGCGGCGATCAATACGCCGAGGAACAGCATCGATGGTGTGAGGAAAAGCCAGGCACGCGCGGTGGG
Organism: Pseudomonas sp. LB3P31; assembly: GCF_054897945.1. Classification (NCBI taxonomy): domain Bacteria; kingdom Pseudomonadati; phylum Pseudomonadota; class Gammaproteobacteria; order Pseudomonadales; family Pseudomonadaceae; genus Pseudomonas; species Pseudomonas sp. LB3P31. Next base: position 4,652,817 of record NZ_CM142710.1, on the reverse strand, counting down.
CGAAACGCCGCGTTTGGGCCGCGAGGCCGCGACGCTGCCCAGGTGGGTCAGAGGTTGGTGTTCCATGGCTAGGGTCTCGTCAATGGAAGATCAAATGCGCTGGACGATCTGCACGCACGCCCCCCGTAGGAGTTGCCGAAGGCTGCGATCTTTTGACTTTGGTTTTCAAGATCAAAAGATCGCAGCCTTCGGCAACTCCTACAGGGGAATCGTGTGCTTCAAATCGTGCAGCAGATCAGGAAGAAAAGATTTCCGTGTAACGACGAATCCATTGGTCATGCACGGAGGCCAGGAAGGCGTTGTCGTGCATGATCGCCTTCTCGGCAATTTGCTCCGGCGTAAGGATGTACGGGCTCTTGCGCGCTTCGGCGGAGATGATCGCCTTGGCGTTGACCGGACCGTTGTAGATGTCCTCGGCCATCTTGCCCTGCACCAGCGGGTCGAGTGAGTGGTTGATGAAGGCGTAGGCCAGCTCGGTATCGCCAGGGCGATTTTTTGGCATTACCGAGAGCATCAGATCGGTGTAGAAACCTTCTTTCATGCCAAAGGTAGCGCCGAGGCCGTAGGCCGGATCGCGGATCTGCTTGGGGAAAAACGCCGGCGCGTACAAGCCACCCATGTCCAGGGAACCGGTGCGGAACAGCTCGGCGATCTGGTTCGGGTTCTCGCCCAGGGTCACCACGCGGTCCTTGAGTTCGGCGAGTTTCTTGAAGCCCGGTTCGATGTTGTGCTCGTCACCACCGGCCAGTTTGGCGGCGATGATGATCAGGTCCATGGCCTCGGTCCAGTTCGGCGGCGGCAGGAAGATGTTCGGCGACAGGTCGGCGTCCCATAAGGCGGCATAGCTGTCCGGCGCTTCCTTCATGGTGCGGGTGCTGTAAACCAGGCTGTTGCACCAGAGCAGGTAACCGATGCCATGGCCATTGGCGCCGGTGCGGTATTTCTCGGGTACATCGACCAGGTTGGGAATGCGGTTGAGGTCGGGTTTTTCCAGCAGGTTGGCGGCAGCCAGGCCTTCGGCGCCAACGCCTGCCAGGGTGATGATGTCGTACTGCGGACGATCACCGCCGGCCTTGAGTTTGGCGACCATTTCCGAGGTACTGCCGGTGCGGTCAGCGATGACCTTGACGCCGTATTTGTCCTCGAAGGTCGCCGCGATGTTGCGCAATGCGGCGAGGCCGGTGTCATCCGACCAGGTGAGCAAGCGCAGGGTCTTGCCCTGGAAGCGCGTGTCGCTGGCATTGGCTTTGACGAAGGGCAAACTCATGGCCGCTGCGGCTACCGACGCCACGCCCACGGTTTTGATGAATTGACGTCTGTTCAGATCGTGCTCGCCCATGAAGGACTCCCGTTGTTTTTTTTGTAGGGTTGGTCGCAAACCATTGCACTGCGCCTTGGCCAGCTCGCAGCCCCCCCGTTTTCAAGGGGCTTGAGGTGAGCTGAGCGCTTATCCTGAGGTTGTCCAAAACCTCTGACTATCGATAAAAACTCATTGGAGCCATGATGGTGGTGCATGGCTCTTTACTCGTTCATTCGCGGCCGCCGGGTGTATATCCATTTCTGTGGTAACGGCTCCTATCGGTTCCGCTTTTACAGCGGGTCACTTTGAAAAAGCGCAAAGTAACCAAACGCTTTTTGCCCCACCACTCGGCACCTCGCTTAGGCTCGGTGTGCCCGAACGCAGGCATTGCTCCGCGGGCCGCCGCGATCAAAAACATCGCCGTGGCGGCCTTCGGGCCGACCAAGGCATCAAGCCGGCGCGCTGCGCTTGTTTTGATCGTGCGCATCCGTGCAATTTGAAATGAACACCTGTGGGAGCAAAGCTTGCTCGCGATGGCGTCATGTCTGCCGACATCAATGTTGACTGACACTCCCTCTTGGCGAGCAAGCTCGCTCCTCCAAGGATCGGTGATGGTTCAGACCGCCCGAATCACGTGTTTGATTTCCTGAAATGCCTGCAACCCCCACGGCCCCAATTCGCGCCCCAGGCTGCTCTGCTTGTATCCACCCCAGGCGGTCTGCGGGAAGATCACTTGTGGCGCATTGATCCACACGAGCCCTGCCTGCAGGGCGTTGGCGACCCGATCTGCGGTTTCGGCGTTGCCGCTCACCACACTCGCCACCAGGCCGAACTGGCTGTCGTTGGCCAAGGCGATCGCTTCGGCTTCGCTGGCGAAACTGCGCACGCAGAGCACCGGGCCGAAAATCTCTTCACACCACAGCGCACTGTCGAGGGGCACTTCGGTGAAGATGGTCGGCTGCAAAAAATAGCCGCGTGGCAGGTCAGCCGGACGATTACCGCCGCAAACCAGCTTCGCCCCAGCGGTCAAACCGCGATCGATGTGGCCAAGCACTCGCTGGTATTGCGCCTGGTTCACCAGTGCGCCCATTTCCACATCCGGATCGAACGGCTCCGCCACGCGGATGGCTTCGGCGCGAGCCTTCAGGCGCAGAAGAAATTCATCCGCCAATTCATCGGCAACCAGTACCCGGCTGGTGGCGGAACACATTTGCCCGGCGTTGAAAAATCCGCCGCCGCAGGCCACTTCCACTGCCAGGTCGAGGTCGGCATCGGTGAGCACCAGCAACGAGGATTTGCCGCCCAGTTCCAGGCTCACGCCCTTGACGGTTTCTGCCGCGCGCTGCATCACCTGCACGCCCACCGCATTGCTGCCGGTGAAGGAAATCTTGGCAATGCGCGGGTCCGCCGACAGCGGTGCGCCGACGGCCAGACCGGTGCCGCACACCAGGTTGAACACGCCCTTGGGCAGGCCGGCAGCGCCAATGATCGCCGCCAGTTCCAGCTCCGGCAGTGGCGTCACTTCGGACGGTTTAAGTACCACGCAGCAACCCGCAGCCAGGGCTGGAGCAAGCTTCCAGGCGGTGGTGACCATCGGGAAATTCCACGGCACGATCAGGCCGACTACGCCACAAGGCTCGCGGCGTAGACGGGCGCTGAAGTCGTCGGTGGGCAACTCGACCGGGCTGTCCTGTCTTGCGTCGAGACCTTCGGCCAGGCTGGCGTAGTACTCGAACGTGGCGATGACATCATCAACGTCGATGGCTGCTTCGAAGAGCGGCTTGCCGTTGTTGCTCGACTGCAGATGCATCAGTCGCTCGCGACCCGCCTGCACGCCCGCCGCGATCCGGCGCAGGATCGCACCGCGTTCGGCGCCGCTGGTTTGCGACCAGGCCTTGAAGGCATCGGTTGCAGCACTGACGGCTTGATCGACGGCACCTGCATCGCCGCCGTTGACGGTGGTCAACAGGGCCTCCGTAGATGGGTTGATCACCCGCAGATGCTCACGGCCGCCGGACCACTGGCCGTTGATAAACAAGCCGTCCAATGTTGTCGGGAGGTTCATTTCGACACCGCCTGCATCCATTGCGCCTGATCGATTTCAATCAGGGTCGGGCCCTGGCGATCGGCGGCGCTGCGCAACGCACTGCGCAACTGTTCGACGTCGTTGGCCGCTTCGGCTGCACAGCCTAAAGCCTTGGCCACGCCGATGAAGTCCGGGGTGTAGATGTCGACGCCCACCGGTTCGATGGCGCGGTTGACCATGTACTTCTTGATCTCTTCGTAGCCCTGGTTGTTCCACAGCAGGACGATCACCGGGGTGCGCGCTTCAACCGCGCTGGCCAGTTCCGGCAAGGTGAATTGCAGGCCACCGTCACCGATCAGGCACACCACCGGGGGACGCACGCCGCTCTCGACGTGGCCACCCAGCCAGGCACCAATCGCTGCCGGCAACGCATAGCCGAGGGTGCCGTAGCCGGTGGAGGAATTGAACCAGCGCCGCGGCCGCTCCGGATTGAACGTCAGGTTGCCGGTGTACACCGGTTGAGTCGAGTCGCCGACAAATACGGCGTTCGGCAATTCATGCAGAACGGTTTCCAGGAAACGCGTCTGCGCCAGAGTCGGCGCATCCCAGGTCGCGCCCAGCTCTTCGCGCAGACGGGCAGCGCGCACCTGGCCCCAATCGTTGCGGCGCTCGGCCAGGAACTTGTGCGACAAAGCGCTCAACAGCGCCTGGGCGCCGTAGCGCGCATCGGACACCAGCGCGACCTGTGGCGGGTAATTGCGCACAGTCTGGTCCGGATCGATGTCGACCCGCAGCAGCGCACCGGGAATCTCGAAGCCACCGGCGAAGGTCACGTCGTAATCGGTCTCGGCCAGTTCGGTGCCGATCGCCAGCACCACGTCGGCCTCGGCCACCAGGGCGCGAGTGGCGACCAGGCTCTGGGTCGAGCCGATCAGCAATGGATGGCCGGATTCCAGCATGCCCTTGGCATTGATGGTCAGGGCCACTGGCGCGTCCAGCAGCTCCGCCAGTTCGGTCAGTTCGGCTGCCGCATCGATGGCCCCGCCACCGGCGAGGATCAATGGGCGTTTGGCAGCGGCCAGCAGTGCGGTCATGCGGCTGATCGCGCTCGGCGAAGCGCCCGCACGATCAATGTTGACCGGCACGCTGGCGAGCAAGTCATCCGCTTCTTCGACCAATACATCCAACGGGATTTCGATATGCACCGGGCGCGGACGGCCAGCCTGGAACAGCGCGAACGCACGGGCCAATACGCCCGGCAGCTCGGCCGCCGACATCAGGGTGTGGGAGAACGCCGCCACACCAGCGACCAGTGCGCCCTGGTTAGGCAGCTCGTGGAGCTTGCCGCGACCGCCACCGAGTTGACTGCGCGATTGCACGCTGGAAATCACCAGCATCGGGATCGAATCGGCGTAGGCCTGACCCATGGCCGTGGTGATGTTGGTCATGCCGGGGCCGGTGATGATGAAGCACACGCCAGGTTTGCCGCTGGTTCGCGCATACCCGTCAGCCATGAACCCGGCGCCCTGCTCGTGACGCGGAGTAACATGGTTGATGCTCGAACGGGCCAGCCCGCGATACAGCTCCACGGTGTGCACCCCGGGAATACCGAACACCTGCTCGACCCCGTAGCCTTCGAGTAACTTGACCAATACTTCGCCGCACGTCGCCATGTCTTTGCCCTTTTTGTTCGTTCGAGACGCCGGACCTGCGCAGTGTTTATGATGCGTGGGCAAGTCCAGGGATGGCCTCATTGGAACGGGCGACACGTCGCCTCAACAATGGATAAAAAATCATACTAGCCATGTCTCTACGTCATACCTTGGATCTCAATGAAACGATTGCCTCCCCTGCCGGCGTTGCACACTTTTCTGATTACCGCGCAGTGCTGCAACTTCACTCGTGCCGCCGAACAGCTGCACATCACCCAAGGCGCGGTGAGCCGGCAGATCGCCGGACTGGAGGATCATCTGGGTTATGAGTTGTTCATTCGCCAGGCTCGTGGGCTTGAACTGACGGCCGAGGGGCGCGAATGGCTGCCACGGGTGCAGCAGATTTTCGGCTTGATCGACGAGGCCGTGGAGCAGATCGGCGAGAAGCGCGAGACCCTGCAGTTGAAGGCGCCGACCTGCGTCATGCGCTGGTTGCTGCCACGCCTGTTGCAGTGGCAGAGGGAGCGTCCGGATGTGCCGGTGGAGTTGACCACCACGGTGAAGCACGGCGTGGATTTCCATCGCGAGCAGTTCGATGCGGCGGTGATGTACGGCCCGCCGCCGGACCCTGCACTGGCGTCTTTTCACCTGTTCGATGAACAACTGACGCCGGTGTGTTCCCGACCGCTGCTCGAAGGCCCGGTGCCGCTGCAGTCGCCGGCTGATCTGCAAAAGCATCTGTTGCTGCACCCGACACAGGACGAGCGCGACTGGAAAGCCTGGCTGGCCAGCGCCGATCTGCGCTTGAGCAATGTGGGCAAGGGTCAGCATTTCGAAACGCTGGACCTGGCGATGTCAATGGCGTCTCAGGGGACAGGCGTGGCAATCGGCGATTGGTCGTTGATTGGCGATGACCTGAGCGCGGGAAGGCTGGTGATGCCGTTTGAGTTGAAGGTGAAAACCGGGTTGGCGTATTACCTGGTGTTCCCGCACAAGCCTGGGCCGTCGGTGAAGCTGGGTGAGTTGATGGGGTGGTTGGTGGCGCAGGCTCAGTCGCGTTGAGCCACCGAGACGATCCCCTGCGGGAGCTGTGCAGGAGCTGTGTAGGAGCTGTCGAGTGAAACGAGGCTGCGATCTCTTGACCTTAAAAATCAAGATCAAAAGATCGCAGCCTCGTTTCTCTCGGCAGCTCCTACAGGGGTCTATCAATTACCACTTCATCTCGCCTTTCGCGACCTTGGCACTCAGCTCCAGCGAGCTTTCTTCGCCCAAGGCTGGGTAACGTTTTTTCATCGCTGCGATCAGCGCCGCCGAGTCCTTGGCCTTGGCGGTTTCCTCGTCGAACGCCTTGATGTATTCGGCCGTAAATTGCACTGCCGCCAGCGACCGGGTGCTCTCGCCAAGGTAATGGCCTGGCACGATGGTCTGCGGTTTCAGGGTTTCGATGGAATGCAGCGTAGCCAACCAATCGGCATGGGACTGCGCAGTCTGGGTGTCGGCCATCCACACGTGAATGTTTTGCGCGACGACCACGCCACCGATTACCGCCTTGATCGACGGAATCCACACGAAGCTGCGATCTGGCTGCTTGCCGTCAAGGCCGACCACCTGCAACTTCTGCCCTTCCAGCATCAGGCTGTCGCCGACGAGCACCTGCGGCACGATGGTTTTGGCCGGCACATCCGCGCCCATTTTCGGACCCCAGAACGCCAGTTTACCGTCGACGGTTTTCTTGATGTGCTCCACGGTCGGCTGCGAAGCCAGGACCTTGGCTTTCGGGAAGGCTGCGGTCAGGGTGTCGAGGCCGAAGTAGTAATCCGGATCACCGTGGCTGATGTAGATGGTGGTCAGCTGCTTGCCACTGGCGCGGATCTTGTTGACCACCTGTTCGGCTTGGGATTTGCCGAACTGCGCATCAACCAGAATCGCTTCCTTCTCGCCGCTGACCAACACCGAACTCACCGGAAAAATCGCCTCAGTACCGGGGTTGTAAACGTCCAGCGTCAGCGGTGCTGCCATGGCGTGTGCCGCCAGACCGAGCGTTGCGGTTGTCAGCAGAAAGTGCTTGAGAGAAGTGAAACCGATCATTATTGCTCCGAGGTCAAAGTGCCGTGTTTGGCGATGCAACAGAGCTTAGTTGCCCGAGCCAGTACAAAAAATGCGATGCTGAGACATAGTTTGTTTCTAAAATCGGGCAAATCATGGATCGTCTGCAAGCAATGCGCGTGTTCGTCACGGTGGTCGACCTGGGCAGCCAGTCGGCCGCCGCCGATCACCTGGACCTGTCGCGGCCGGTGGTTTCGCGCTATCTGGCGGAGCTGGAAGACTGGGTCGGCGCGCGCCTGATGCACCGCACCACGCGAAAATTGAGCCTGACGGCAGCAGGCAGCGAAATCCTGCCGCGCTGCCGGCAAATGTTGGAGCTGTCCAGCGACATGCAGGCGGCAGTCAATGAGCCTGACGAGGCGCCGCGCGGTGTGCTGCGCATCAGCGTCAGTACCTCGTTCGGCCAGGCGCAACTGGCGGACGCCATGGTCGCTTTCGTCAAGCGCTACCCTGGGGTCAGCATTGACCTGCAGATGCTAGACCGCACAGTGAACCTGGTGGATGAACGCATCGACCTGGCGATCCGCACCAGTAATGACCTGGACCCGAACCTGATCGCGAGGCGGTTGACTGTGTGCCGCTCGGTGATCTGCGCGTCCCCGGCTTACCTGCTTGAGCACCCGACGCCGCTGCAGGTCGCGGACTTGAGCCAGCACAACTGCCTGACCCACTCCTACTTCGGCAAAAGCCTGTGGCATTTCGAGCAGGACGGCGAGCCGGTGTCCGTGCCGGTGCAGGGCAACATCAGCGCCAACGAGGCAGGCACGCTGCTGCGCGTCACCCTGGCCGGCGCCGGGGTGGCGATGTTGCCGAGCTACCAGGCCGGCGGGCACATTCGAAATGGCGAGCTGATCCGCCTGCTGCCCCAGGCCGAGCCGCGGCAGTTGAACATCTACGCGGTGTACGCGTCACGCAAGCACATGCCGGCGACGCTGCGTTGCCTGCTGGATTTTCTGGTGGTGAGGTTTCCCGAAGAGCCGGAGTGGGATGTCGGTCTGTAATCGGGAAAATTGTCGGAATAACTACCTGTCGGAACCCTTGTAGGAGTGAGCCTGCTCGCGATAGCAATCTAACTTGTACCTGGGGGCGACTGACACACCGTCATCGCGAGCAGGCTCGCTCCCACAGGGGGCCGATCATCGGCGTTGTGAATACCGCAGCATAGTGGCATCCCCCCCACCCCTGACCTATGCTCAATGTAGTACCCCCGGGTATTCGTTCAGAGGTCTAAGCCATGAACATCAAAACAAGAAGATACCTCGCCATTTTCATCACCTGCGCAGCAACAGTGGCGCTGTATGGCACCGCTGCCTGGCGAGTCGAACAGTCGCGGCAATTGCCCCGCGAGTACGCGAGCTGCAACTTCGAGCGCTGCATTCCCCATAACGCCACCCTCAACGCCCTGCGCTAGCGCCGGGCGTCAGTTGTCGTTGTCCTGATCGGCCTTCAAGCGGTCACGGAATGCCTTGGGCGAAATGCCCACCCGGCGACGAAATAGCCGGGTGAAATTGGTCGGATCGGAAAATCCCAACACGTCGGACATCTCGTAGATGGTCATGCTGGTATAGGTCAGCAGGCGCTTGGCCTCAAGCAGCTGCCGCTCGTGCATGATCTGCAACGCCGGCTGCCCGGCCAGCTCGCGGCAGGTGCCGTTGAGGTGCGACACGGAAATCCCCAGCCGATGCGCCAGGTCTTCAACCTTGACGTGCTGCCGGTAGGTTTCTTCCACCAGTTGGATGAAACCGTTGAGGTATTCACGCGCCCGCTGCGGACGCTGACTGGCGGACCGACGCTGCAGGGCCTGACGACTGGTCCACACCATGATCACGCTGACCAGCGAATGCATGAGCATTTCCCGCGCTGGTTGATGACCGGTGTATTCATCCTGAAGCGCAGTGAACAGACTGTTCAGGTAGTCGCTGTCCTTGCCCGCCGCAAAACTCTCGGCCTGGCCCAGGGCATTCATCGAGCTGCCCAACTGCGCCTGCAAATGCGAAACCAGCGGCGCCGCCAGGGTGACGACAAATCCTTCGACGTCTTCGGAAAAACGGAAACCATGCACCGATAACGGCGGCAGGATCTGCACTGCCGACTCGGTAAGCATCGTGCGCTGTCCTTCGATCTCAAGCTCTGCCTGACCTTTGAAGACGAAGAGCAGCTGGCACAAATCAGCGTGGCGATGGGGCTTTATTTCCCACTGATGCTCCCGGCTGCGCTTGGAAATGGTTTCGCAATGCAGCAGGTCCGGGGTGGGCCAGTCCAGGCTTTCTCCGTAAAGCTTGAACACCGGTATGGAAGGCAGGGCAGGCTTGTTCATAACTTCAATCAGGCCTCGGAGATGGTAGCGGGCGATAATCGCACCGATTGGCAAAATGTACAGGTATCGGCTCAGTTTTCCCCTTCAATTGACAGACTCGCAAGTGAAAAATGCAAGCACTCGATCCATAAAAATCATTCACCGCCCCTGGTCGTGTGAAGCTTGCGAGTCATAAAAACAATGAAAATACTGAAAACCCAAGTCGCCATTATCGGCGCCGGTCCTTCCGGATTGCTCCTCGGCCAACTGCTGCACAACGCTGGAATCGACACTCTGATCCTGGAACGCCAGACCCCGGACTACGTGCTCGGTCGCATCCGTGCCGGCGTCCTTGAACAGGGCATGGTAGAGCTGCTGCGCAAGGCCGGCGCGGGTCAGCGCATGGACGCCGAGGGCCTGGTTCACCATGGCTTCGACCTGTCACTCGACGGCCGCCAGGTGCACATTGATCTGCACGCGCTGACCGGCGGCAAAAGTGTGATGGTCTACGGCCAGACCGAAGTCACCCGTGACCTGATGGCCGCTCGTCAGATCGCCGGTGGGGCAACCCTTTACAGCGCCGAAAACGTCGTGCCCCACGGCATGAAGTCCGCTGAACCCTATGTCACTTTCGAGAAAGATGGCGAGCACTACAGGCTGGACTGCGACTACATCGCCGGCTGCGACGGCTTCCATGGCGTGGCGCGGCAAGCGATCCCGGCCGAGAGCCTGAAGATTTTCGAAAGGGTTTATCCGTTTGGCTGGCTGGGCATTCTCGCCGACACGCCGCCGGTGCATGACGAGCTGGTCTATGCGCGCCATGAGCGCGGATTCGCCCTGTGCAGCATGCGTTCTTCGACGCGCACCCGTTACTACCTGCAAGTGCCGGCCGAAGAGAAGGTCGAGGACTGGTCCGACCAGCGTTTCTGGCAGGAGCTCAAAACCCGCCTGCCGGTGGAGCTGGCAGAGACGCTGGTCACTGGGCCTTCCATCGAGAAGAGCATCGCGCCGCTGCGCAGCTTCGTGGTCGAGCCGATGCAGTACGGGCGCATGTTCCTGGTCGGCGACGCTGCGCACATCGTCCCGCCCACTGGCGCCAAGGGCCTGAACCTGGCGGCCAGCGATGTCAGCACGCTGTTCGATATCCTACTGAAGGTCTATCGCGAAGACCGCCTCGACCTGCTGCACAAATACTCCGAGATTTGCCTGCGGCGAGTGTGGAAAGCCGAGCGCTTTTCCTGGTGGATGACCTCGATGCTGCACCGCTTCGACGACCATGACGAGTTCAGCCAGCGTATTGCCGAATCGGAACTGGCGTATTTCGTCGACTCCGAAGCCGGCCGCAAGACCATCGCGGAAAATTACGTCGGTCTTCCCTACGAGGCTATCGAATAGCCTGCTACCGACTTACACTGGCGAGCATCCCCGCTCGCCTTGCTACTCGCGGGTCATCCATTGCCCGCAGGTTCCAACGTGACCAACCTCACCCAGCCCGACACGCCCAAACCGGCGATTCGCAGCGTGCTGATTGCCCTGATGCTGGCGATCTTTCTCGGCGCGCTGGACCAGACCATCGTGGCAGTCTCGATGCCGGCCATTTCCGCACAGTTCCGTGATGTCAGCCAGCTGGCCTGGGTGATCTCCGGCTACATGGTGGCGATGACGGTTGCCGTGCCGATCTACGGCAAGCTGGGCGACCTGTACGGGCGCCGCAAGTTGATGCTGTTCGGCATGGGCCTGTTCACCCTGGCTTCATTGTTCTGCGGCATGGCCCAAAGCATGGAGCAACTGGTGCTGGCGCGGATCCTCCAGGGCATCGGTGCTGGCGGAATGATTTCGGTCAGCCAGGCGATCATCGGCGACATCGTGCCGCCGCGCGAGCGCGGTCGTTATCAGGGGTATTTCAGCAGCATGTACGCCGTGGCCAGCGTCGCCGGGCCAGTGCTGGGTGGCTACATGACCGAATACCTGTCGTGGCGCTGGGTGTTTCTGATCAACCTGCCGCTGGGACTCGGCGCCTTGCTTGTAGCTCATCGCACCCTGGTCGGTCTGCCGGTGCCGCAGCGCAAACCCGTCATCGACTACCTCGGCACCGTGCTGATGATCATCGGCCTGACTGCCTTGCTGCTTGGCATCACCGAAGTCGGCCAGGGCCATGCATGGAACAGTCTCGAAGTGCTGGGGCTGCTCGCGTGTGCGGTGCTGGTGTTGGCGCTGTTCGTCTGGCACGAACGCCGGACGCGGGAACCGCTGCTGCCGATGCACCTGTTCGCCAATCGCAATGCCCTGCTCTGCTGGTGCACGATTTTCTTCACCAGCTTCCAGGCGATTTCACTGATTGTCCTGATGCCGTTGCGCTACCAGAGCGTGACGGGGGCCGGGGCCGATAGCGCCGCCCTGCACCTGTTGCCGCTGGCCATCGGCCTGCCAATCGGCGCGTACTTTGCCGGACGGCGAACGTCGGTGACCGGGCGCTACAAACCGATGATCCTCACCGGCGCGATACTCATGCCAATTTCAATTCTCGGCATGGCGCTCAGCCCGCCCCAGGCGATGGTCTGGAGCAGCGTGTTCATGTTGCTCAGCGGCATCGCCGGCGGCATGCAGTTCCCGACCTCGCTGGTGGGCACGCAGAACTCGGTAGACCAGCGCGACATTGGCGTCGCCACCAGCACCACCAACCTGTTTCGCTCCCTGGGCGGCGCGGTAGGCGTCGCATTGATGTCCGCGTTGCTGCTGGCGCTGTTGCAGGATTCGAGCTTCGCCCACCTGGCCGGCTCGTCGATGATGGGCGAAGGCAGCTCGGGCAATGTCCTGCTGGACGGTTTGAACGCGGCACCTGGAGATGCACAGAACGCCTTGCGCGCAGAGTTGCTGCTGACGTTCCGGCACTTGCTGATGGTCAGTGCGGCGGTGTCGTTGCTGGGGTTGGCTGCGGCGATTGCGATGCCGAACATGTTGTTGCGCGGGCGCGAAGATAAGGTTCGTTAAGATCAAAAGATCGCAGCCTTCGGCAGCTCCTACAGTGGAATACCGATCTCTGTAGGAGCTGCCGAAGGCTGCGATCTTTTGATCTTTTGCTCTTATGGACTGTAATACCCCACAGCCACCAGAAGGTGCCCGACCTTCTTCAGGTAAGCATGCTTGGCCTCAATCTTGCCAGTCACCGGGTTCTTCCAGCGATACTCATATTCACCCTCATCCTGCTTGGCAATCAGCGCCAAAATCGGCTCCCCGACCGGTTTGCCTTCAGGATCCTGGATCTTGCTGAAGTCAGTGTTGATCAGGCGCAGGTTGGTACCGTGGGCGACGTAGCGCTTGGAGTCCAAGTCGACGACAAACACATACAGGTCATCCTGCAGATAACCACCCTTGAGCGAATTGATTGCGGTCAAGGTGCCCTTCGCGTCCTTGGCCAGGTCTGTGGCGGCCTTGTTCAGTAGCGCCATGGCCTGCTCCGCCGACGCCCGAGGCAGGTAATAACCTACCGCCAGGATGCGCTGACCGACACGCTGATAGAACACGTGCTTGCGCTCGACCTTACCGTCAGACCAGTTCTGCCAGCGGTATTCAGCCTGCTGGATGCCATTGCCCTCGGGCACTTTCAACGCGTCCTTGAAGGCTTTCTGCAAGTCCGGCCCGATCACCTGGGACACATCCCGCCCGATCAATGCCGAGGAAGGCCCACCGCTGGCGAGCATCACACCCTGGGTGTCGACCACGAACACGTAACGATCCTTGTCGACAAACTCGCCCTGACGACTGAACGCGGCAAAGGCCTTGTCGCCATTGTCGTGGTAATAGGCCAGGGCCTTTTCCAGCAAGGCCTTGGCAGCCTGACTATCGTCCTTTTCCGTCCCTGCGGCTTGTGCCTGGCTCAAGCCCAGTAACAACAGGCCCCCGAGCACCGCCAACTTGCGTAAAACCCCCATTGCACGTCCCTCATTCCTGTTGATTTCCAAGGAGCGTAGACGAGCGAAGATCTTGTAGCCGCTGCCGAAGACTGTGGGAGCGGTCTTCGCCAGCTGCTAAAGGGGCGCTTATGGCCGGGCGCTGAGTTGTTTTTGCAGGTTCTGGATCTGCGCCTGCAACGTGTTGATGTTGCGGCTGACCTGGGTGCGGAAGGCGTCGAATTCGGCCGTGTTGCCACTGGAACTCGGAGCCGGGCGATTATCCTGCTGGCTCTTGAGCACGATCATGTCCTGTTCCAGACGATCAATCGCCGCGCCCGGATTACCCTGTTTCTTCAACGCAGCGATATCGGCGCCAAGGCTCTTGAGCTGGGCGTCGACCTTGCTGGTGTCTTCCGGAGCGTTTTTCAACGCGGCCAGCTCGCCGCTCAGGGTTTTGACCTGGGCCTGCAACTGCGTGTTGGCGCTCTGTTGTTCCGTGGCCTGCGCAGCCACTTGCACCAGGCGCTTGTCGAGCTCGGCGGTCTGCGCGGTCATCTGCGCCAGGCGCTTGTCCAGCTCGGTGGTCTGGCCGACAACACCTTGCTGCTGTTTGTCCTGATCCAGCAGTTTGCTTTCCAGCTGCCTGATCTGCAGCTTCAACGCTTCGCTGTCACTGGAGACGTTGGTCTGGCTGGCGACCACCTTGCCGGAAATGTCCTGCAAGCGTCCCGCCGCTTCCTCGCTGATGCGCGCGAAGCTTTCCTGGGTCGCCACCAGTTGCTGCTCCATCAGCGAAATCTGCTGGAAGCTCCACCAGGCGAGGCCGCCAAAGGCGATGAACAAAGCCCCAACCAGCGCCCACAGAGGGCCGGTGCTCGGGCCTTTGACCTTGACCACCGCAGGGGTGCGTGAGTGCACGGAATTGCGTGCGACCGGCACAAAATCATCGTCATCGAGGCTGTCGGCACGCAGGCTCGGTAGATCGAAGTCGTCGTTGGCATCGTTACGCATGGACATTGAGTCAACCTTTGTGAACGCGGTGATGGCTTGATGCGGCGCAGTATACCCCCCACAACCGCATCGATTGACCTTGAACCCCGAACTCGGTTCAGTGACGCCCTACTCAGCGAATATCCTGGGCCTTCCACCAGCCGCAGAATTCGTCGAGGGCGGTCCACAGGCTGACTTTCGGATCGTAATCCAGATAATGCCGGGCGCGGCTGATGTCCAGAGTGAAATCCCGGGTCATCACCTGCATACCGAGGCGCGACAGGGTTGGCTCGGGACGACCCGGCCAGAGCTTGCACACACCTTCGTTCAACGCGGCGGCGCTGTAAGCCAGGCCGTAGGAACGGTAGCGGGTGACCTGGGGGACATCCATCCGGCGCATCACATAATTGACCACATCCCACAGCGGTACCGGCGTGCCGTTGCTGATGTTGTAGGCCTTGCCCAACGCCGAGCCGGTGGCCAGCAAGCTGCTGAGCAAGGCTTCGTTGAGATTCTGCACGCTGGTGAAATCCACCTTGTTCAGGCCGTTGCCGATGATCGCCAGCCGGCCCTTGCGCTGCATCTTCAGCAGGCGCGGAAAAATGCTCATGTCACCGGCACCGGTAACAAATCGCGGGCGCAGGGCCAGCGTCTCCAGACCAAACTCCTGGGCACCAAAGACCTTCTGCTCGGCCAGGTACTTGGTTGCGGCGTAGGGGTGCTTGAAGCGTTTGGGCACCTGTTCTTCGGTCAGGCCGAGGTGATCGCGGCCATCGAAATAAATCGAAGGCGAAGACAGATGCACCAGGCGCCGGACCCGCTGCTTCAGGCAGGCTTCGACCACATTCTCGGTCACCTGGACATTGCCCTGGTGAAAGTCCTGATAGCGGCCCCACAACCCGACTGCACCGGCGCAATGGACCACGGCGTCGACATCGACACACAGGTCCCGGGCCAGCAGCGGGTCACCGAGATCACCCTGGATGAATTCGGCGCCACGGCGCACCAGGTGTTCGACGCTTTCGGCCCGGCGCCCGTTGACCCGAACGTCCAGGCCCTGCTCCAGGGCGAAACGCGCAAAGCGCCCGCCAATGAAGCCGCTTGCGCCGGTGACCAGAATTTTCATGTAGTGCTCCGATGTGTTTCATTTTGCGTAATGCGTGAGTCTTGACGGTGCCCGTCAGTCCAACGGCACCAGCCATTGCCTGGATGAGCGCACCAATTGTTCGGTCAGCAACCCCAGCAACTGTCCGCCATTGCGCCAATGATGCCAGTACAGCGGCACATCGATCGGCTTATCTGGCAAAAGCTCTACCAATACCCCGCGTTCCAGCTGTTCGCGCACCTGCAGTTCGGGCACCAGGCCCCAGCCGAGACCGGCCTCGGTCAGGCGGATGAAACCTTCCGACGACGGGCACAGATGGTGTTCGAAACCGCCATCGACTCCCAGTGCCGCGAGGTAGCGGTGCTGCAGGAAATCGTCCGGGCCAAACACCAGCGCCGGGGTTTTCGCCAATTGCTCAGCCCGTACCCCTTGAGGAAAGTGCCGCGCGATAAACGCGGGGCTGGCCAGCGCCCGATATCGCATGGCCCCTAACAACACGCTGCGTGCTCCCGCCACTGGACGTTCGCTGGCGCAAATGCACGCGGCCACCTCCCCGGCGCGCATGCGTTTGAGGCCCACTGTCTGGTCCTCGACCACCAGGTCCAGCAACAGGTGCTGCTCGGCGCAGAAATCACTCACGGCAGCGGCCCACCAGGTGGCCAGGCTGTCGGCATTCAAGGCAATGCGCAGACGCTCCGGCAAGCCCTCTTCATCCAGCGCCGGCACCAGGCTTTGCAAATCCCGCTCAAGCAGACGCACTTGCTGCACATGGTTCAACAGACGCCGGCCAATCTCGGTCGGCGCTGGTGGCGTGATCCGCACCAGCACTGGCTGGCCGACCCGCGCCTCCAGCAATTTGATCCGTTGGGAGATTGCCGATTGCGACAGGCCGAGCACTTGCGCGGCGCGCTCGAAGCCAGCCTGCTCGACCACGGCAGCCAGGGCGGAAAGCAATTTATAGTCGAACATCAGTTTTCCTAATGAGCGATCAGCATGATTGGTTTTTCTTATACCGCTTCCACGGGGAGAATGACCAGCAAGAACTCTTCGACAAGGATCACGCTCAATGTGGCAAAGCTATGTAAACGGCCTGTTGGTGGCCGCGGGTCTGATCATGGCGATCGGCACTCAGAATGCATTTGTATTGGCACAAAGCCTGCGGCGTGAACATCACCTGCCGGTAGCGGCACTGTGTGTGGTCTGTGATGCGTTGCTGGTTGCCGCCGGGGTGTTCGGCCTGGCGACAGTGCTGGCGCACAACCCGACCCTGCTGGCAGTCGCCCGCTGGGGTGGTGCCGGGTTCCTGATCTGGTATGGCAGCCTGGCGCTGCGCCGGGCCTGCTCGAAACAGAGCCTGCAACAGGGCGGAGGCCAGTCCGTGCGTTCACTGCGGGCGGTGATGCTCAGTGCGCTGGCCGTGACCTTGCTCAACCCGCATGTTTACCTGGACACCGTGCTGCTGATCGGTTCGCTCGGCGCACAACAGACCGAGCCGGGCGCCTATGTGATGGGCGCCGCGAGCGCATCATTATTATGGTTCTTCACCCTCGCCCTGGGCGCAGCATGGCTGGCGCCGTGGCTGGCCCGGCCGAGTACCTGGCGAATCCTCGACCTGCTGGTGGCGGTGATGATGTTCACGGTGGCATTTCAACTAATCGTTGCCAGCTGAATATTCCAAAAGGCTCTGGAACCTCTATTCCACACAGTTGTTGCGTGGTTATGCCGCACCCCCGGTGCTATGATCCGGTCCGATGCGCCGCAAAGAGTACAAACTCCCCGGCGCTTGTCTGGCCGCCCGTGATCGGCCTTGCGCTCACCGCAACTGACCTGATTAGGAGAATCATCATGGCTTTCGAATTGCCGCCGCTGCCTTACGCACACGATGCCCTGCAGCCGCACATTTCCAAGGAAACACTGGAATACCACCACGACAAGCACCACAACACCTACGTCGTGAACCTGAACAACCTGGTGCCAGGCACCGAGTTCGAAGGCAAGACCCTGGAAGAAATCGTCAAGTCTTCCTCGGGCGGTATCTTCAACAACGCCGCTCAGGTCTGGAACCACACTTTCTACTGGAACTGCCTGGCGCCAAACGCCGGTGGTCAACCAACCGGCGCGCTGGCTGAAGCCATCAACGCTTCGTTCGGTTCGTTCGACAAGTTCAAGGAAGAGTTCAGCAAGACTTCCATCGGTACCTTCGGTTCCGGTTGGGGCTGGCTGGTGAAAAAGGCTGACGGTTCCCTGGCACTGGCCAGCACCATCGGCGCCGGCAACCCGCTGACCAGCGGCGACACACCGCTGCTGACCTGCGACGTCTGGGAACACGCTTACTACATCGACTACCGCAACGTTCGTCCTAAATACGTCGAAGCGTTCTGGAACCTGGTCAACTGGAAATTCGTGGCTGAGCAGTTCGAAGGCAAAACCTTCACCGCTTAAGCTCGACCCAGTAAAGAAAACCCGGCTCTGGCCGGGTTTTTTTATATGCGCGGGAAAGACCGGACTACCATCAATCAAGGGAAAATTTCACCCGCGCCCTCAAGTTCAAGGACTCGCCTGACGACATAGTACCAATCGGCGAAAGACGTCAGGCCAACAGCATTATGGCCAAGCTGCAGGCAAAATCTCCCGTGGATGAATGTCCCTTTGACTGCCATCACGGGATTGCCAATACTCATGGCAACTTGATGCTACCCGCACGGAACAAGGAATAGCCTTTTGAAGCTGGAACTCAAGAACAGCTTGTCGGTGAAGTTGCTCCGGGTCGTGCTCCTGTCGGCATTGATCGTCGGCGTGGTCTTGAGCTGCGCGCAGATCGTTTTCGATGCTTATAAAACACGCCAGGCCGTGGCCAATGATGCGGAGCGCATCCTCGATATGTTTCGTGACCCATCGACCCAGGCCGTCTACAGCCTCGATCGCGAGATGGGCATGCAGGTGATCGAAGGCCTGTTTCAGGACGACGCCGTGCGCCAGGCCTCCATTGGCCATCCCAACGAAGCGATGCTCGCGCAGAAGTCGCGGGACCTGCAGGACTCCGAGAGCCGTTGGCTGACCGACCTGATCCTGGGCAAGGAGCGCACCTTTACCACGCAATTAGTGGGTCGCGGCCCCTACAGCGAGTATTATGGCGACCTGAGCATCACCCTCGACACCGCCACCTATGGCCAGGGGTTTATTGTCAGTTCGGTAATCATCTTTATTTCCGGAGTCTTGCGCGCGCTGGCCATGGGCCTGGTGCTGTACCTGGTGTATCACTGGTTGCTGACCAAGCCTTTGTCGCGAATTATCGAACATCTGACCGAAATTAACCCGGATCGGCCTAGCGAACACAAGATTCCGCAACTCAAAGGCCACGAGAAGAACGAACTGGGCATCTGGATCAACACCGCCAACCAGTTGCTCGAGTCGATCGAGCGAAATACGCACCTGCGCCACGAGGCGGAGAACAGTTTGCTGCGCATGTCGCAATACGACTTCCTCACCGGCCTGCCCAACCGCCAGCAACTGCAGTATCAACTGGACAAAATACTGGTCGATGCCGGCAAGCTGCAGCGCCGGGTCGCGGTACTGTGTGTCGGCCTGGATGACTTCAAAGGCATCAACGAGCAGTTCAGCTATCAGACCGGCGACCAACTGCTACTGGCCCTGGCCGATCGCCTGCGCGGGCACAGCGGTCGCCTCGGCGCCCTGGCCCGCCTGGGTGGCGACCAGTTCGCCCTGGTCCAGGCCGATATCGAGCAACCCTATGAAGCGGCCGAACTGGCCCAAAGCATTCTCGACGACCTCGAAGCCGCGTTTGCCCTCGATCATCAGGAAATTCGCCTGCGCGCGACCATCGGCATCACCCTGTTCCCCGAGGATGGCGACAGTACCGAGAAGCTGCTGCAGAAAGCCGAGCAGACCATGACCCTGGCCAAGACCCGCTCGCGCAACCGCTACCAGTTCTATATCGCCAGTGTCGACACCGAGATGCGCCGCCGTCGCGAGCTGGAAAAAGACTTGCGTGAAGCCCTCGCTCGCGATCAGTTCTACCTGGTGTACCAGCCGCAAATCAGCTATCGCGAAAACCGCGTGGTCGGCGTCGAGGCCTTGATCCGCTGGCAGCATCCCGAGCACGGCCTGGTGCCGCCGGACCTGTTCATCCCGCTGGCCGAGCAGAACGGCACCATCATCGCCATCGGCGAATGGGTTCTGGATCAGGCCTGCAAGCAGCTGCGCGACTGGCACGACCAGGGTTTCATCGACCTGCGCATGGCGGTGAACCTGTCCACGGTGCAACTGCACCACGCCGAGCTGCCGAGGGTGGTCAACAACCTGCTGCAGATGTACCGCCTGCCGCCGCGCAGCCTGGAACTGGAAGTGACCGAAACCGGCCTGATGGAAGACATCAGCACCGCCGCCCAGCATCTGCTGAGCCTGCGCCGCTCCGGCGCATTGATCGCCATCGACGACTTCGGTACCGGTTACTCCTCCCTCAGTTATCTGAAAAGCCTGCCGCTGGACAAGATCAAGATCGACAAGAGCTTCGTCCAGGACCTGCTGGACGATGATGACGATGCGACCATCGTCCGGGCCATCATCCAGCTGGGCAAGAGCCTGGGCATGCAGGTCATTGCCGAAGGCGTGGAAACTGCCGAGCAGGAGGCCTACATCATCTCCGAGGGTTGCCACGAGGGGCAGGGCTATTTCTACAGCAAGCCGCTGCCGGCCCGGGAGTTGAGCGTTTACCTGAAGCAGGCGCAGCGCAGTAATGCTGCGATCCTGTAAAGATCAAAAGATCGCAGCCTCGTTTCTCTCGGCAGCTCCTACAGAGTGGTCTGATGCGCAGTAGGAGCTGTGTAGGAGCTGTCGAGTGAAACGAGGCTGCGATCTTTTCGCCCCAACCCCGATCCCAGTATCAACCATTCCCTGAATAAGAAATATTTACAGCTACAACCCTTTACACATAATGCGAAAGATTTGCATTATGTCGCAGCTTTGCGCGCGTGCTGCGCCATTCCACCCCCTTCTCGAAGCAGGATGTTCGCCATGATTCGTATGCCTCTGGCTACCGCCAGTCTGTTGGCCATCGCTATTTCCCTCGCCGGTTGTGGCGAAGGCAAAGACAAGGCTGCCGCTCCAGCGCCTACTCCAGCCGCCACCACCACGGCCCCGGCCGCTGCACCAGCGCCTGCTGCTTCCGGCAAAGTTGACGAAGCCGCCGCCAAGGCTGTTGTCGCGCATTACGCCGACGTGGTCTTCGCCGTCTACAGCGATGCCGAATCCACTGCGAAAACCCTGCAAACCGCCGTCGACGCCTTCCTCGCCAAGCCGAACGCCGACACCCTGAAAGCAGCTAAAGCTGCCTGGGTTGCTGCTCGCGTGCCTTACCTGCAGAGCGAAGTATTCCGCTTCGGTAACACCATCATCGACGACTGGGAAGGTCAGGTGAACGCCTGGCCACTGGACGAAGGCCTGATCGACTACGTCGACAAATCTTACGAGCACGCACTGGGTAACCCGGGTGCTACCGCCAACATCATCGCCAACACCGAAGTTCAGGTCGGCGAAGACAAGATCGATGTCAAAGACATCACCCCGGAAAAACTCGCCAGCCTGAACGAGCTGGGAGGCTCCGAAGCCAACGTAGCGACCGGCTACCACGCCATCGAATTTCTCCTGTGGGGCCAGGACCTGAACGGCACCGGCCCTGGTGCTGGCAACCGCCCAGCGTCCGACTACCTGGAAGGCGCGGGTGCTACCGGCGGTCACAACGACCGTCGTCGTGCCTACCTGAAGGCCGTGACCCAATTGCTGGTCAGCGACTTGGAGGAAATGGTCGGTAACTGGAAGCCGAACGTGGCCGACAACTATCGCGCTACCCTGGAAGCGGAACCGGGTGAAACCGGCCTGCGCAAAATGCTGTTTGGCATGGGTTCACTGTCCCTGGGCGAACTGGCCGGCGAGCGCATGAAGGTTTCCCTGGAAGCCAACTCCCCTGAAGACGAGCACGACTGCTTCAGCGATAACACCCACAACTCGCAGTTCTATGATGCCAAAGGCATTCGTAACGTGTACCTGGGCGAATACACCCGCGTAGACGGCACCAAGATGACCGGCGCCAGCCTTTCGTCCCTGGTGGCCAAGGCTGACCCGGCGGCCGACAGCGCGCTGAAAGCCGACCTGCAAGCGACTGAAGCGAAAATGCAGGTCATCGTTGACCACGCCAACAAGGGCGAGCACTACGACCAACTGATCGCCGCCGGCAACACTGCCGGTAACCAGATCGTGCGCGACGCTATCGCCTCCCTGGTCAAGCAGACCGGTTCGATCGAAGCCGCCGCTGGCAAACTGGGGATCAGCGACCTGAACCCGGACAACGCTGATCACGAGTTCTGATCAACGCTGGCTGAATAAAAAGGCGACCTTCGGGTCGCGTTTTTTATTGGCCCGAACGCATATCGAAATGTGGGAGCGGGCTTGCTCGCGAAAGCGATTTCACATTCACCACTGATGTTGACTGACAATCCGCTTTCGCGAGCAAGCCCGCTCCCACATTGGATGGTGCCGAATCAGTGGGCGCATCACGGTTTCGGTTGCCCCACATCAACCAAACGATAATTCCTCTTATTCAATCTCTCCTGCCCTGTTAGACTTTGCGCCCTTGTTTTGCTCGTCTTACAGGATGTCTGATGCCCTCGCTGCTTCTTCGCTTGTCAGCACTGTTTCTGGCCCTGGGCCTGAGTGCCTGCGATGACGCCCCGCGTTTTACCGAGGCGGAACCCGGAGAAGCCCGGTCCGGGGGCAGCGCGACCGTGCGCAAAACTGATCAGAACGCCTTTTCCTTGCCATCCGCCAATCTCCCGCCTTCGCGGCGCGTGGACTTCAGCGTCGGCAACAGCTTTTTTCGCAACCCCTGGGTGATCGCCCCGTCGACTACCACCGCCCGGGATGGCCTTGGCCCCTTGTTCAACACCAACGCCTGCCAGAACTGCCACATCAAGGACGGTCGCGGTCATCCGCCCGCGCCTGGTGCGGCGAATGCCGTGTCCATGCTGGTGCGCCTGTCGATTCCGGATGCGCCAGCCTATGCCAAGGTCATCGAACAGCTCGGCGTAGTCCCGGAACCCGTGTACGGCGGCCAGTTCCAGGACATGTCGGTGCCCGGCGTGGTCCCGGAAGGCAAGGTGCGTGTCCAATACACGCCAGTGGCTGTGCGCTTCAAGGACGGCAGCGAAATCGAACTGCGCAAGCCCACCCTGCAGATCACCCAGCTCGGTTACGGCCCGATGCACCCCGACACGCGTTTTTCAGCCCGCATCGCGCCGCCCATGATCGGCCTGGGCCTGTTGGAAGCCATCCCTGAAACAGCAATCCTGGCCAATGCCGAGGCGCAGGCCAAGGACAACAAGGGCATCAGCGGTCGCCCCAATCAGGTCTGGGACGACGTGCAGCAGAAAGCCGTGCTCGGGCGATTTGGCTGGAAGGCCGGTCAGCCAAATCTCAACCAGCAAAACGTCCATGCGTTTTCCGGTGATATGGGCCTGACCACCAGCCTGCGGCCGATTGATGACTGCACCGAAGCACAAACGGCGTGCAGGCAGGCCCCCAATGGCAACGGTGCCGATGGCGAGCCGGAAGTCAGCGACAACATTCTGCGCCTGGTACTGTTCTACAGCCGCAACCTGGCCGTACCCGCCCGCCGGGATGTCAACGCGCCCGAGGTGCTGGCCGGCAAGAGCCTGTTTTACCAGGCCGGTTGCCAGTCCTGCCACACCCCGAAATACACCACCTCAGCCACTGCTGCGGAACCCGAACTGGCCAACCAGGTAATACGCCCATACAGCGATCTGCTGCTGCATGACATGGGCGAAGGCCTGGCCGACAACCGCAGCGAATTCCAGGCCACCGGCCGCGAATGGCGCACTGCGCCGTTATGGGGCATAGGCCTCACCCAGGCGGTCAGTGGCCACACCCAGTTCTTGCATGACGGCCGCGCCCGTAATCTGCTCGAAGCCGTGCTCTGGCACGGCGGCGAAGCCAAAGCGGCGCAGCAACAGGTTTTGTCTTTTAATGCCGAGCAGCGCGCTGCGTTGCTGGCGTTTTTGAATTCCCTTTAATACGCGTTCACTCAGCGGGAGCCTTACATGTTCCGTCCCAAACTGTTGTTTACCGGCCTTGCCGCCCTCGCCCTGGGCGCCTGCTCGCCGCAGGACCCGCAAGCGGTCACGTCGGCGGCGATCGCCAAATCGGTGATCCTGCCGACCTATACCCGCTGGGTCGAAGCTGATCGCCAGCTGGCTGTCAGCGCCCTCGCCTACTGTGAAGGCAAGGAAAACCTCGACACCGCGCGCGCCAACTTCCTGCATGCGCAAAAAGCCTGGGCCGAGTTGCAGCCGCTGCTGATCGGTCCGCTGGCCGAAGGCAACCGTGCCTGGTCGGTGCAGTTCTGGCCGGACAAGAAAAACCTGGTCGGCCGGCAGGTCGAGCAACTGGTCACCGCGCAGCCGCAGATCGATGCCGCCGCCCTGGCCAAGTCGAGCGTGGTGGTGCAAGGCCTCTCGGCCTACGAATACATCCTGTTCGACAGCAAGCCTGATGTCGCCAATGACGAGCAGAAAGCCAAGTACTGCCCGCTGCTCAAGGCAATTGGCGAGCATCAGAAACAGCTGGCTGAAGACATTCTCAAAAGCTGGAACAACACCGACGGCATGCTCGCGCAGATGAGCAAGTTCCCGAATCAGCGCTACGCCGACTCTCATGAGGCGATCGCCGATCTGCTGCGAGTGCAGGTCACCGCCCTCGACAGCCTGAAGAAAAAGCTCGGCACGCCGATGGGCCGCCAGACCAAAGGCGTGCCGCAACCGTTCCAGGCCGATGCATGGCGCAGCCAGTCGTCCCTGACCGGTCTGGAAGCCAGCCTGGCCGCAGCCAAGACTGTCTGGGAAGGTGTCGACAACAAGGGCCTGCGCGGTCTGTTGCCGAGCGAGCAGAAACCCCTGGCCGACAAGATCGACGCCGCTTACGCTGCCTCCCTGAAACTGTTCGCCAGCAATCAGCGCTCGTTGACCGAAATGCTCAACGACGATGCCGGTCGCCAGCAACTCAACGATATCTACGACAGCCTCAACGTCGTCCATCGCCTGCATGAAGGCGAACTGGCCAAGGCGCTGGGCATTCAACTGGGCTTCAACGCCAACGACGGTGACTGATGAGGGCAAGTGCGATGCTGCGACGTCAGGCTCTGGCTTTAGGTAGCGCGCTGCTGGGAGCAGTGACTTTGGGCGGCTGGACGCTGTTCAAGCAAAAGGACAAGAGCCCGCTGTTGCTCTCGGCGCGGGATGACACCGACGGCAAGCATTACGCCGTCGGCTATCGCCTGGACGGTACGCGGGTGTTCGCCACTGAAGTCGGCCAGCGCTGCCATGACATCATCAACCACCCGACGCAGCCAATGGCATTGTTCGTCGCCCGGCGCCCAGGTACCGAAAGCTACCTGATCGACCTGCGCGACGGCACCCTGCTGCAAACCGTGGCCTCGCTGCCGAACCGGCATTTCTACGGTCACGCGGTGATCCACAGCAGCGGCGACTGGCTGTACGCCACCGAGAACGACACTTCCGATCCGGGTCGGGGCTTGCTTGGGGTGTACAAGTTCGAGGGTGAGCGCCTGGTCCACAGTGGCGAAATCTCCACCCACGGCATTGGTCCGCACCAGGTGTCCTGGATGCCCGACGGCGAGACCCTGGTGGTGGCCAACGGCGGCATTCGCACCGAAGCCGAAAGCCGGGTCGAGATGAATTTGAATGCCATGGAACCCAGCCTGGTACTGATGCAACGGGACGGCACCCTGTTGAGCAAGGAAACCCTTGCCCAGCAGATGAACAGCGTACGCCACCTGGGCATCGCCAGCGACGGCACCATCGTCGCCGGCCAGCAATTCATGGGGCCTTCTCATGAGTCCTCGGAGCTGCTGGCGATCAAGCGCCCCGGCCAACCGTTCGGGGCGTTCCCGGTGCCGGAGCACCAGCTGCAGGCGATGGGTCATTACACCGCCAGCGTCGCGGTGCACAGTGAGCTGCGCCTGGTAGCGCTGACGGCGCCGCGGGGCAACCGCTTTTTCATCTGGGACCTGGACAGCGGTGAAGTGCGCCTGGATGCGCCACTTCCCGATTGCGCGGGGGTCGGTGCGGTGGCCGACGGTTTTGTCGTGACCTCGGGTCAGGGCCGTTGCCGCTACTACGATTGCCGTCAGGCGGATCTGGTAGCCAAACCCCTGGAACTGCCCGCAGGGCTCTGGGATAACCATTTGCACCTGATGGCGTGAATAACGCCGAAAAGATCGCAGCCTCCGGCGCCCCTACAGTGGAATGCTTACACCCCGTAGGAGCTGCCGAAGGCTGCGATCTTTTCAAGCCAACACCATCGAAAGCCTTACACCCGGCAAGTTCTTCCAGTTGGAATCAGCCTCCCACTCGGAGTAATCTGCTCGACTGTCTCACCTGATTTTCTCCAAGGAAGTGGAAATATGCTGCGCCGTCGCATGCTGATCATGTTGGGTGTTGTACTGTTGATCGTGCTGGTCCTGGCTGCTTACAAAGCCTTCTCCATCTACACGATGATCCAGGGTTTTTCTGCGCCAAAACCGCCGACCAGTGTCGCCGTGGCCACCGCCACCGAGCAGCCCTGGCAAGCGCGCCTGCCTACCGTTGGCACCCTCAAGGCGTTGCAGGGCGTTGACCTGAGCCTGGAGATCGCCGGCACCGTCACCGACGTGCAGTTCGAGTCCGGGCAGAAGGTCAAGGCCGGCCAGCCGATCGTGCAACTCGACAGCGCCGTCGAAAGCGCGCTGCTGGAAACCGCCCTGGCCGACCTCGGGCTGGCTCAGGTGGATTACAACCGCGGCAGCCAGCTGGTCGGCAGCCAGGCCATCTCCAAAGGCGAATTCGACCGGCTTTCCGCCGTGTTCAAGAAAAACAAGGCTACGGTCAACCAGCTCAAGGCTTCGTTGGCGAAAAAACGCATTCTTGCGCCGTTCAGCGGCACCATCGGCATCCGTCAGGTGGACGTGGGTGACTACGTGGCCAGCGGCACCATGATCGCCACCCTGCAAGACCTCAGCAGCTTGTACGTCGATTTTTTCCTGCCCGAACAATCGGTGCC
The DNA here is from genome assembly GCF_054897945.1 of Pseudomonas sp. LB3P31. NCBI lineage: Bacteria > Pseudomonadati > Pseudomonadota > Gammaproteobacteria > Pseudomonadales > Pseudomonadaceae > Pseudomonas > Pseudomonas sp. LB3P31. The sequence goes on along the minus strand of NZ_CM142710.1, from coordinate 4,626,301 downwards.
GAAAATTGCCGTGGGCCAGGCGGTGCAGATCGTCGTCTCGGCCTACCCGGAGCAGACGTTCCCCGGCACTATCAGCGCCATCAACCCGAAGGTCGAGAACACCACCCGTAACGTGCAGGTGCGCGCGACCCTGGCCAATCCCGACGGCAAGCTGTTACCGGGCATGTTCGCCAGCCTGCAGGTTCTGCTGCCCAACCCGCAGCCGCGCATCGTCGTGCCGGAAAGCGCGATCACCTACACGCTCTACGGCAATTCGCTGTACGTCGTGGCGCAGAAAAAAACCGAAGACGGCACTGTTGAAAAAGACGCCAAGGATCAGCCGATCCTGATCGCCGAGCGACGTTTCATCGAAACCGGCGAGCGCCGCGATGGGCTGGTGATGATTACTAAAGGTGTGCAGAACGGCGAGAAAGTGGTCACCGCCGGCCAGATCAAACTGGACAACGGCGCGCCAATTGCTATCAGCGACGACAAGACTTTAGCCGAGCAGAACAGCCCGCCGCGCGCGGACTGATCAAGGAATCCCCATGGCTTTTACCGACCCGTTCATCCGCCGCCCGGTGCTTGCCACCGTTGTCAGCCTGTTGATTGTGCTTCTGGGCTTCCAGGCCTGGAGCAAGCTGCCGCTGCGTCAATATCCACAGATGGAAAACGCCCTGATCACGGTGACCACCGCCTACCCCGGGGCCAACGCCGAGACGATCCAGGGCTACATCACCCAACCGATGCAACAAAGCCTGGCGAGCGCCGAAGGCATTGACTACATGACCTCGGTCAGCCGGCAAAACTTCTCGGTGATCTCGATCTATGCGCGCATCGGCGCCAACAGCGACCGTCTGTTCACCGAACTGCTGGCCAAGGCCAACGAGGTGAAGAACCAGCTGCCCCAGGACGCGGAAGACCCGGTGCTGAGCAAAGAGGCTGCCGACGCTTCGGCGCTGATGTACATAAGCTTCTTCAGCAAGGAGTTGAGCAACCCGCAGATCACCGACTACCTGTCGCGGGTGATCCAGCCGAAACTGGCTACCCTGCCCGGCATGGCCGAGGCCGAGATCCTTGGCAACCAGGTGTTCGCCATGCGCCTGTGGCTGGACCCGGTGAAGCTGGCCGGGTTCGGCCTGACCGCCAGCGACGTGACCAATGCGGTGCGCCAGTACAACTTCCTGTCCGCCGCCGGTGAGGTCAAGGGCGAGTACGTGGTCACCAGTATCAACGCCAACACCGAGCTCAAATCCGCAGAAGCCTTTGCCGCGATTCCGCTGAAGATTGATGGCGACAGTCGCGTGCTGCTAAGCGATGTCGCGCGGGTGGAGATGGGCGCCGAGAACTACGACACCATCAGTTCCTTCGGTGGCACGCCGTCGGTGTACATCGGTATCAAGGCCACGCCAGCCGCCAACCCGCTGGACGTGATCAAGGAAGTGCGCAAGATCATGCCGGAGCTGGAAGCCCAGCTGCCGCCCAACCTCAAGGGCGAGATCGCCTACGACGCGACGCTGTTCATCCAGGCCTCGATCGATGAGGTGGTGAAGACTCTGTTTGAAGCCGTGCTGATTGTGATCGTAGTGGTGTTCCTGTTCCTTGGGGCGCTGCGCTCGGTGGTGATCCCGGTAGTGACGATCCCACTTTCGATGATCGGCGTGATGTTCTTCATGCAAATGATGGGGTACTCGATCAACCTGCTGACCCTGCTGGCAATGGTCTTGGCTATCGGCCTGGTGGTGGATGATGCCATCGTGGTGGTGGAGAACATTCACCGGCACATCGAGGAAGGCAAGACGCCAATGGACGCTGCCCTCGAAGGCGCCCGGGAGATCGCCATGCCAGTGGTCTCGATGACCATCACCCTGGCGGCGGTGTATGCACCCATCGGCTTCCTCACCGGGCTGACCGGGGCGCTGTTCAAGGAGTTCGCCCTGACATTGGCGGGCGCGGTAGTGATCTCGGGGATCGTTGCGCTGACGTTATCGCCGATGATGTGTGCGTTTTTGCTGCGCCATGACGAGAATCCCAGCGGCCTGGCCCATCGCCTGGATCGGATTTTCGAAGCCCTCAAGCGTCGTTATCAGAAAATGCTCCACGGAACCCTCAATACCCGCCCCGTGGTGCTGGTGTTCGCAGTGATCGTGCTGTGCCTGATCCCGGTGCTGCTCAAGTTCACCAAGACCGAGCTGGCGCCCGACGAGGATCAGGGCATCATCTTCATGCTGGCCAACGCGCCGCAGCCGACCAACCTGAATTACCTGAACGCCTACACCGACGAATTCATCCAGATTTTCAAGGAATTTCCGGAGTACTACTCCTCGTTCCAGATCAATGGATTCAACGGAGTGCAGTCGGGCATTGGCGGTTTCCTGCTTAAGCCCTGGAATGAGCGCAGCCGCACGCAGATGGAAATCCTGCCGGAGGTCCAGGCCAAGCTGGGGAATATCTCCGGCTTGCAGGTATTCGGCTTCAACCTGCCCTCCCTGCCCGGTACCGGCGAGGGTTTGCCCTTTCAGTTCGTGATCAACTCGGCCAACGACTATGAGTCGCTGCTGCAGGTGATGGACCGGGTGAAAAAACGCGCCATGGAGTCGGGCAAGTTTGCCTTTGTCGATGTCGACCTGGCGTTCGACAAACCTGAAGTGGTGGTCGACATTGATCGCGCCAAGGCGGCGCAGATGGGCGTGTCGATGCAGGACCTGGGCGGAACCCTTGCGACCCTGCTCGGCGAAGCGGAGATCAATCGGTTCACCATCGAAGGCCGCAGCTACAAGGTTATCGCCCAGGTCGAACGACCCTTCCGCGACAACCCCGACTGGCTGAACAACTACTACGTGAGGAACACCAAGGGCGAGCTGCTGGCCCTGTCGACCCTGATCACCGTGACTGACCGGGCGCGGCCACGACAACTCAACCAGTTCCAACAGCTGAACTCGGCAATTCTGTCCGGGGTGCCGCTGGTGAGCATGGGCGAAGCGCTCGATACCGTGCGTCAAATCGCCCGGGAAGAGGCGCCGGCCGGCTTTGCGGTGGACTATGCAGGCGCCTCACGGCAATTCATCCAGGAAGGCAGCGCGTTGTGGGTGACCTTCGCCTTGGCGCTGGCGATTATTTTCCTGGTGCTGGCCGCGCAGTTCGAGAGCTTCCGCGATCCGCTGGTGATTCTGGTGACGGTGCCGCTGTCGATTTGCGGCGCGTTGATTCCGCTGTTCCTGGGCTGGTCGAGCATGAACATCTATACCCAGGTGGGATTGGTCACGCTGATCGGGTTGATCAGCAAACACGGGATCCTGATCGTCGAGTTCGCCAACCAGCTGCGCAAGGAAAAAGGCCTGTCACCGCGAGAAGCAGTTGAGGAAGCGGCGGCAATTCGACTGCGCCCGGTGCTGATGACCACTGCGGCGATGGTGTTCGGCATGGTGCCGCTGATTATTGCGACGGGGGCGGGAGCGGTGAGCCGGTTTGACATCGGTACAGTGATTGCCACGGGGATGTCGATCGGGACGTTGTTTACGCTGTTTGTATTGCCATGCGTATACACCCTGCTGGCCAAGCCCGACAAACCCTGACGCCCCTGTAGGAGTGAGCCTGCTCGCGATCGCGGTCTGTCATCCAATATCGATGGTGTCTGACCCACCGCGATCGCGAGCAGGCTCACTCCTACAATGGTTACAACAAAAAGCCCCGCATACGCGAGGCCTTTTATTTTGGCTTCAATCCAGTCAACTTTGCGGCCTCATTCCCTGTGATAGCCCGAACATGAACAGCAACAGATCATGATCAGGCTGGGAAGCCACGGCTGCCTTGGCAACCCGTGGCAATGGACAGTGAGCATCGGCGCCCACTGAGCTGAGGACCTGCGTGCGGGGCTGCTCCCAAGCCGCCACCGCTATTGAAGCAACTGCCAAGGCTCCTATCAGAAACACACCTCGTGCAATTTCGAGTTTCATTGCTATAAACCCTTGATAGCGCTGCCAAACGCCGTCTCATAAAAATAGACGAGTTTTTGCCAGTCCGCCGTGCTGAACGACGAATGGCGACGCAATTGCTTCATGTCATGGGCGGCAGCCTGACGTGCGGTCAGGCGCTGTCGGCATTTCTCCAGGTCGATCAACGCAACCTCGACCATGGCCGCTTCACCTTCGCCGCTAACTCGTACAAAGACATGCTTGACGTAGAGGCAACTGTGCTGCCAGCGACCCTGGTGCATACGCGCCAGGGTGTCGGCCAGATCCTTCAGGACCCGTTCATGCACGGCCTCGCCATGGCGCTCACGACCACCGCCGGCGTACCAGTGTTCGATCTCATCAAAGCCGTCCAGCGACTTGGTTACCAGCAATGCGCGCCACTTGTGAACGGGGTCACGCTGGGCGCCACAGAACACGATCTGCGGAACCCGAACGCCAATTTTGTGCAGCCCGGTCAGTGCATCCAGCTCGCGCAATACCGTCGGCCGACCAAAAGGATGCAACCAACTGCGGTAGATATGCCCGGTCTGACGCTTGGCATACAACAATTGCCCATCACTGCCCCGCACGCGCTGCACGCCACTTTCGCCGCCGCGACGCACGTTGGGTTCTTCTACCCATTCACCGCGCTGATTCCAGAAATACTCGAACCGGCTTTCGGCATCGATCTCCGTTTCTGGTGCACATTGCACTGCCATCCTGTTACCTCTTGCGTAATACGTAAACTCGCCACATGGCATAGAGCGGAATAAAATCCAGTCGTTCCTGGATGCGGAAACCCGCCTGCTCAAATTCTTTTTCTACCGTAACAGCCGGTAACACAAAACGGTTCTGGTAACCTTCCTGCCCACGCGTGCGCTCCGAGCGCTTGCGTTTCCAGGCCTTGAAATTGCCATCCACCCACAGCGAAATGATCACGCTGTCACGGGAGACTCGCTCGAATTCACGCAAAAGAGCCAATCGATGCTCGGCTTCACCGATGTGGTGCAACAAGCGCATGCAAAAGATGCTGTCGACGGCGTTATCGGGTAAGACAATGTCGAATGCTGACGTGTGCAAGGGTTGTACCCTTTTCACGACTTCTGCAGGTTGCGCTTGCATGGCGACTTTCAGCATCGATTCGGAGTTGTCGGCTCCGATAATGGCCCGATTGCTTTTTTCGGCCAGCATGGGCCAAAAACGCCCGGCACCGCAGGGTAAATCAAGGACCAGGCCCGGCTCGCCGGCCAGCGTCAGCGCTTTACGCGCCAGATGAACATCCCGCCAATTGGACAGGCGGCGGCCGATACCGTCCTTATGTTTCTGAAGGTATCGTAAAGCATGTTGATCGTCATACTTTTTGGAAAAATCCAGTTTGATCGGGTTGTCCATCACCAAGTCTCCTAACGTCTGATGCAACCACCTTAGGTAGCGCCGTGTCAGCGTCAGGTCATGACTGTGTGAAAGATTTGTCATGTAAAACCCTGAAGTATTTCAGGGTTTTACATTGATCCAATGATGGCTAGGGGCCGTTACGCGAGGAGGGGTCGATCAGCTCACATCTACTGCATGCAGCTCTACTTCAAATCTGCAACCGTTGGGCTCCATGTTCGTCAGGCTGACCTTCCAGCCCTGGTTCTCGCAAATCCGTTGCACCAGTGAAAGACCCAGGCCGAGGCCTTCGCCGCGTTTTTCGGTACCCCGTACGAATGGCTCGAACATCGCCTCGCGTTTCTCTTCAGGAATGCCCACCCCACTGTCCTCGACCAGGAACCCGGTAGTCGTCAGGGTCAGGCGGATGAACCCGTGCTCGGTGTAATGCAGCGCATTACGCAACAGGTTGCCCATCACTGCGTGCAGCAGAGTGGCGTTGTAGCGAGTGATGGCTGGACTGCCTGGCTCGAAGATCAGCTTGAGGCCTTTGGTTTCAATCGGCTCGCGCCATAGGCCGAGCAATCCGTCAGCCACTTCGCTGAGGTTTTGCTGAGGCGCCATGCAGGCGTGCTCGCGTTGCGCGCGGGCCAGTACCAGGAAGGTTTGCACCAGCTCGCGCATTTCCTCGCAGGCGCGGGCGATGCGCTCGACCTGAGCACGCCCGCGATGATCAATGCCTGGATTTTCCAGCAGCAGCTCACAGGAGCTGGCCAACACCATTAACGGCGTGCGCAATTCGTGACTGACGTCACTGGTGAACAACCGTTCACGGGTCAACGCCTGGCGCAGGCGGCCGAGCGTCGCGTCGAAAGCCACCGCCAGCTCGCCCACTTCGTCAGCAGCGTAGTCCGGCGCCAGCGGCGGGGCCAGGCCCAGCAACTGGTCGCGGTGTCGCACTTGACGGGCCAAACGCACCACTGGCGCCATGACCTTGCGCGCCAACACCCAGCCGAGAAAGACCGCCAGCGCCAAGCTCAGGACAAACCCCACCAGCACCACGGCAAACAGCACGCGCTCGCGCTCTTCAAAATCGCTTTGGTCCTGCAGCAGCACGTAACGGCGGCCGTCGACGACCTCGACCATCGCGTGATATGACAGCTGCTCGCGAAACACTTCGTGAAATCCCGGCTCCAAGTGCCGTAGGTCCTTGGGCACATCGAAATCACCCGGGCCGCCGCTGAAATAGAACAGCTGGTCCGGCTCCGGCCGATGGCTCCAGTCGGAGACGCTATCCATCAATAAAAGGCGCTGCAGGTCACCGCCCAGTCCTGCGGAAATCAGTTTTTCCTCGACCAGGTGCACGGTCGCCACGATACCCATGGCGAAGGCTCCTGCCACCAGCGCGCTCATCAGCGCAAAGGCGATGATGATCCGTTGCGCAAGGCTCTGTCTAAACTCCATCTCGACCCTCGGCGAGGCGATAACCGACACCGTGCACGGTTTGCAGCAGGGGTTTGGCAAACGGCTTGTCGATCACCTGGCGCAGCTGGTGGACGTGGCTGCGCAGGCTGTCGCTGTCCGGGCAATCGTCGCCCCATAGCGCTTCTTCGAGAATTTCCCGGCGCAGTACGTGCGGACTTTTCTGCATCAGCACGGCCAGCAGCTTCAGGCCCACCGGGTTGAGTTTCAGCAGGCGGCCCTCGCGGGTAACCTCCAGGGTATCGAGATCATAGGCCAGGTCCCCGACCTGCAGGGTACGGCGTCCGCCGCCTTGCGCCCGGCGCATGACCGCTTCGATCCGCGCTGCCAGCTCAGACAGGGCAAAGGGTTTGATCAAGTAGTCATCGGCGCCGGACTTGAAGCCCTGCAGGCGATCGTCCAGTTGGTCGCGGGCAGTCAGCATGATCACCGGCGTATCGCGGCGCGCGTCTTCACGCAGGCGTTTGCACAGGGTGTAGCCATCGATGCCGGGCAGCATGATGTCGAGCACGATCAGGTCGTAGTGCTCGGTGGCCGCCAGGTGCAGCCCAGACAAGCCGTCCTGCGCGCAATCCACGGTGTAACCCTTGAGCCCCAGGTAATCGGCCAGATTGGCGAGAATGTCGCGGTTGTCTTCAACCAATAAAATTCGCATGGGCACTCCTCCGTACACAGTAACAGCCGTCTTGGCCCGCGCAGCTTACGGCCAAGCGCGGCTCGCGGCTAGGGTTGCTTGTTTACAGTCATCAAGGTGCGAATATTGACGAGTTTTTCACTCGCGATTCACAGGGCGCTCACGCTGACGGGCGCAAACTCCGCGCGGCTGCGCTCTCAAGAACATATATCGTCCAAGGAATCGTCATGGTGACCACCTCTGTTCGCCCCGCTTCGCGCCCGCTCAACTTCTGGGTGTGCCTGGGGGTACCCGCCGTCGCGGCAATTATCCTGATGCTGCTCGAGCTAACTTCCCTCGATATGGACCTGGCCAGGCTGTTCTATGATCCGGCGGCCGGGGCATTTATTGGGCGGCACAGTTACTTCCTCGAAGACATCCTGCATGACCGCGCCAAACAAGTGGTAATCGGTTTTTCGGTGTTGGCAATATTGGGCTTTATTGGGACCTTTTTCATCGACAGGCTGAAACCATTCAAGCGGGAGTTGGGCTGCCTGGTCCTGTCGCTGGCCTTGGCGACTTCCTTTGTCACCCCGGTGAAAGCAGTGACGGCGGTGCAATGTCCCTGGAGCCTGGAGCAATTCGGCGGGCATGAGACCTACAGCGAATTGCTCAGCCCGCGGCCGGCCACCGACAAGCCTGGCCGATGCTGGCCGGGTGGGCATGCGGCAACCGGGTTTACCTTGTTTGCGGTGTTTTTCGCATTGCGTGACCGTCGCCCGCGCCTGGCGCGCCAGGCATTTGTGTTTGCATTTGCCTTGGGCACGGTGTTTTCGGTCAGCCGGATGATGCAGGGGGCCCACTTCTTTTCGCATAACGTGTGGACGGCGATTTTCTGTTGGCTGATTTGTCTGGGGGCTTATTACTACATTCTTTATCGGCCGGCGGCCCGGGTCGAGCCGGCTCCAAAGGCAGAACCGATCACCACCTGATCACGTAATTCATGTGGGAGTGAGCCTGCTCGCCATAGCGGACCGACATTCAACAAAGATGTTGACTGCACTGGCCCAATCGCGAGCAGGCTCACTCCTACATTGATGAGCAATAAAAAGCCCCGCCTGCTTAACGCAGGCGGGGCTTTTATGTACGGGGTAAGGCTGGCTTACATCATGCCGCCCATGCCGCCCATACCGCCCATGTCTGGCATGCCGCCGCCAGCTGGTTTGTCGTCCGGAGCATCAGCGATCATAGCTTCGGTGGTCAGCATCAAGCCACCAATGGACGCCGCAGCCTGCAGAGCAGAACGAGTCACTTTGGTAGGGTCGAGGATGCCCATTTCGATCATGTCGCCGTATTCGCCGGTAGCAGCGTTGTAACCGAAGTTACCCGAACCTTGCTTGACCTTGTCGACTACTACGCTTGGCTCGTCGCCGGAGTTGGCAACGATCTGACGCAGTGGCGATTCGATAGCGCGACGCAGTACAGCAATACCGACGTTCTGATCAGCGTTGTCGCCTTTCAGTTCGCTGATGGCTTGCAGAGCGCGAATCAGCGCTACGCCGCCGCCAGGTACCACGCCTTCTTCAACGGCTGCACGGGTAGCGTGCAGGGCGTCTTCAACGCGGGCTTTCTTCTCTTTCATTTCTACTTCGGAGCCAGCGCCAACCTTGATCACTGCTACGCCGCCGGACAGCTTGGCCAGACGCTCTTGCAGTTTTTCACGGTCGTAGTCGGACGAAGTGTCAGCCACTTGCTGACGGATCTGCAGGACGCGAGACTGGATGTCAGTCTCAACGCCAGCGCCGTCGATCACTGTGGTGTTTTCTTTGGACAGGATCACGCGCTTGGCATTACCCAGGTGTTCCAGGGTAGTGCTTTCCAGGCTCAGACCGATCTCTTCGGAGACTACGGTACCGCCAGTCAGGACAGCGATGTCCTGCAGCATGGCCTTGCGACGGTCGCCGAAGCCTGGAGCTTTGACGGCTGCAACCTTGACGATGCCACGCATGTTGTTCACAACCAGAGTCGCCAGGGCTTCGCCTTCAACGTCTTCGGCCACGATCAGCAGTGGACGGCCAGCTTTGGCAACGGCTTCCAGTACTGGCAACATTTCGCGAATGTTCGAGATCTTTTTGTCGACCAGCAGGATCAGCGGACCGTCCAGCTCGGCAGTCATGGTCTCTGGTTTGTTGACGAAGTACGGGGACAGGTAACCACGGTCGAACTGCATGCCTTCAACAACCGACAGTTCGTTTTCCAGGCCCGAGCCTTCTTCAACGGTGATCACGCCTTCTTTACCGACTTTTTCCATGGCTTCGGCAATGATGTCGCCGATGGAGCTGTCGGAGTTGGCCGAGATGGTGCCGACCTGAGCGATTGCCTTGGTGTCAGCGCAAGGCTTGGACAGGGCTTTGAGCTCTTTGACGATAGCGATGGTCGCTTTGTCGATGCCGCGCTTGAGGTCCATCGGGTTCATGCCGGCAGCGACGGCTTTCAGGCCTTCGTTGACGATCGACTGAGCCAGAACGGTAGCGGTGGTGGTGCCGTCGCCTGCGTCATCGTTGGCACGGGAGGCAACGTCTTTGACCAGCTGCGCGCCCATGTTTTCGAAGCGATCTTTCAGCTCGATTTCTTTGGCTACGGAAACGCCGTCCTTGGTGATGGTCGGAGCGCCGAAGCTCTTCTCGATGATCACGTTACGGCCTTTAGGGCCCAGGGTCGCTTTTACCGCGTCAGCCAGGACGTTGACACCGGCGAGCATTTTCTTGCGGGCGGAATCGCCGAATTTAACTTCTTTAGCAGCCATGATCGATATTCCTTAAATACTTTGTAGTAACGGGAAAATGAGCGGGAAATCAGCCTTCGATAACAGCGAGAATCTCGTTCTCAGCCATTACCAGCAGGTCTTCGCCGTCAACTTTCACGGTGTTGCTGCCGGAGTACGGGCCGAACACAACCTTGTCACCCACTTTCACGGCCAGTGCACGCACTTCACCGTTTTCCAGCACGCGGCCGGTGCCGACAGCGAGGATCTCGCCGCTGTTGGCTTTTTCAGCAGCGGAACCTGGCAGGACGATACCGCCAGCGGTTTTCTTTTCTTCTTCGCTGCGACGGATGACGACGCGGTCATGCAGAGGACGAAGCTTCATTGTCGATCTCTCCTAATTGTGGTTTTCATCGGCCGGTGTAGTCCCGGCGGGTTTAACAAATCCGGCGGCGCCGGGTGCGTCTCGACAAGCGTGACGCGGAAGTCTGTCTGGCTTAATCGCCAGAAACCTTGCGGTGACCGTTACATAAGGGCGCGTAAGCTTATTACAAGGGCGGACATCGAAATTTTTTTACCTCAATGAGCCGCAAATGAGCACGGCACCCGCAGGTGCCGTGTCGTTGAAAGGTGTTACTTGGAATCGCGGTGTTCGAACTCGCCTTCGATCACATCAGGCTCGCGACCCAATGGCTGCCGCGGAGCAGGACCGCCCCGTGGCTGCAGGTCATCGGCAAACGCACGCTGGCGAATCGCCGCTTCTTCGGCACGCTGGCGCATTTTATTGGCCAGCAGTCGACGGGAGATCGGCAGCAGCATGATCAAACCCAGGATGTCGGTGACGAAACCCGGCAGGATCAACAGCCCACCGGCCAGTGCCAGCATCAGGCCTTCAAGCATGGTCTGGGCCGGGAGCTCGCCCCGATTCAGGCTTTCACGAGCACGCAGTGCAGTGGCCAACCCGGCGATGCGCAGCACGAACACGCCGAGCATCGAGCCGAGAATCACCAGCAGCAGGGCCGGGAAAAACCCGATCGCCCCGCTGACCTTGACGAATACGAACAGCTCCAACACCGGAAACAGTACAAAGAGCAATAAAAAAGGGCGCATCAAATGGTTCCTCAACGCAAGAATGCCTTGCCAGTGTTTCCTAGATGACGTCGCCGATTCGTGAATTCAAGCGCTGACCCCAGCATTTTTTGGCCAATGTTCGGCGTGAGCCAGGAAAACCAAGGCTTCGCGCACTTGTGTCGGCGTATTACATGGCGCTGGGAACGGCAGCCAGTAAAGGCTCTGGCCGATGCGCAGGTGCATGCCTTCGGTGTCGATACCGGCCAGCAGCGCTGGTTCAGTCTTCGGCAGGCCCGCCAGTTCGACGTAGTGGGCGATGGCTTTGCCGTGATCGGCATTCATGTGTTCGACCATGCTCACTTCAGCCTTGCCGGCGAACGGGTTGGCCAGGGTCAGTTGATCGACCCAGTGAATCGCCCCGAAACCGCCGATGTAGCGGTGGCGCACAGGCTTGAGCACCCAGAAATCGAAATCATGGGCCTGATGATAATTCTGCGAATCCGGGAAATAACGATAGTAACGCTCGGCAGCCGCTTCGATGGCTGTGGAGTCTTCGAGCTTTTGCGCTTCGGCAAGGTACGTCAGGCGGCCGACCGCTTGTACGTCTTCAGCTCCGCGCTCGCCAACGAACAGCGAGCACTTCGGGTCTTTTTGCAAATTATGAGTGTGCTGGGCGATGCGGCTGATCAGGATCAGCGGCCGTCCCTGATCGTCCAGGCAGTACGGGACAACGGACCCGAACGGGAAACCGGGCATGGCCTTGGAGTGCGTCGACAGCACTGCGCGGTATTCCTTGAGAAGCAATTCTCGGGCATTCTTGGCCGCTTCAACGCTCAATTTATGACTCCTTATATAGAATCCGTCGAAAAAACGGACAGGCACCTGGGGATAAGTTTCCAGTTCGCCATCGGGGCAGTTCTCATGTGCAACCCGTTCACCACCGGTGCAGATCGAGAGGCCCTCTAGAAGGAAGACCACTCACCTGCGACCGGGGCATGCGAATGCAACTCACTGACAAAGTAATCATTATCACTGGCGGATGCCAGGGTTTAGGCCGTTCGATGGCGGAGTATTTCGCTTCAAAAGGTGCCAAATTGGCGCTGGTAGACCTGAACCAGGAAAAACTCGACGACGCCGTCGCTGCGTGCACGGCCAAAGGTGTCGAGGCTCGTGCCTACCTGTGCAACGTCGCCAATGAAGAGCAGGTGACGCACATGGTTGCCCAAGTAGCCGAAGACTTCGGCGCGATCCATGGCCTGATCAACAATGCCGGGATCCTGCGCGACGGGCTGTTGCTCAAGGTCAAGGATGGCGAGATGACCAAGATGAGCCTGGCCCAGTGGCAGGCGGTCATCGACGTCAACCTGACCGGCGTGTTCCTGTGCACCCGCGAGGTCGCAGCGAAAATGGTCGAGCTGAAGAGTAGCGGCGCGATCATCAATATCTCGTCGATTTCCCGTGCCGGCAATGTCGGCCAGACCAACTATTCTGCGGCCAAGGCCGGAGTCGCTGCAGCTACCGTGACCTGGGCCAAGGAACTGGCGCGCTACGGCATCCGAGTGGCGGGGATTGCCCCGGGCTTTATCGAAACCGAGATGACGTCGGGGATGAAGCCGGAGGCACTGGAGAAAATGACGGCGGGGATACCGCTCAAGCGCATGGGTAAACCGGAGGAGATCGCCCATTCGGCGGCTTACATCTTCGAGAACGACTATTACACCGGTCGGATTCTGGAGATGGATGGCGGGTTGCGGATCTAACCAGCACTGCAAAACCAATGTGGGAGCGGGCTTGCTCGCGAAGGCGGTAGACCAGTCAACTTATATGTTGAATGGCACACCGCTTTCGCGAGCAAGCCCGCTCCCACAGTTGGATTGTGTTTCTTCCGGACTAATCGTCGCTGATGGTGATGTTCGGCATCGCCGGCGATAGCGCTTCCTGCAGCACGATCCGCGCGCCCACATGACGGGCCAGTTCCTGGTACACCAGCGCAATCGGGCTGTCCGGCTCGGCGATGACCGTTGGCTTGCCGCCATCGGCCTGCTCGCGGATGGCGATTGCCAGGGGCAACGAAGCGAGCAATTCAACGCCATACTGGTCGGCCAGCTTCACTCCGCCACCTTCACCAAACAGATGCTCGGCATGTCCGCAATTGGAGCAGATGTGCACGGCCATGTTTTCCACCACACCCAGCACCGGGATGTTGACCTTGCGGAACATCTCCACGCCCTTGCGAGCGTCCAGCAAGGCCAGGTCTTGCGGGGTCGTCACGATCACCGCACCGGCGACCGGGACTTTCTGCGCCAGGGTTAACTGGATATCTCCGGTGCCCGGCGGCATGTCGATGACCAGGTAATCAAGGTCGCCCCACGCCGTCTGGGTGACCAGTTGCAACAGCGCACCGGAAACCATCGGACCACGCCAGACCATCGGCGTGTTGTCGTCGGTAAGAAACGCCATCGACATCACTTCAACGCCATGGGACTCGATCGGCACGAACCATTTCTGATCCTTGACCTTTGGCCGGGTGCCTTCGGCAATGCCGAACATGATGCCTTGGCTGGGGCCGTAGATATCCGCATCGAGAATCCCGACCTTGGCGCCTTCGCGGGCCAACGCTAGCGCGAGGTTGGCAGCGGTGGTGGATTTGCCTACACCGCCCTTGCCGGAAGCCACGGCGACGACGTTCTTCACGTTGGCCAGGCCCGGGATCTGCGCCTGGGCCTTGTGTGCGGCGATCACGCTGGTGATATCAACTCGGGCGCTGGCGACGCCATCAAGACCCTCGATGGCCATTTGCAGCATTTGCGACCAGCCACTCTTGAACAGACCGGCGGCGTAGCCCAGTTCCAGCTGGACGCTGACGCGATCCCCCTGAATGTCGATGCTGCGCACACAGCCGGCGCTGACCGGGTCCTGGTTCAGGTAAGGGTCGGTGTATTGGCGAAGGACGGCTTCCACCGCTGCGCGATTGACGGCGCTCATGGGCAACTCCGATAACAAGACTGGAAAAACAGGCGGGTATCGTACCTGTTCTGAAGGTTACGCGGGATGCCGCCAAAAGATCGCAGCATTCGGCGGCGCCCATAGGCGCGTAGGAGCTGCCGAAGGCTGCGATCTTTTGGCGGCATCCCTAATTCAATCATCGGAGGAAACAACCTCACGGGGTGAAAAATCTGCGCCGGCGCTTTATAGTGGCCGACCTCCGTTTCATCAAGTAGCCGAGCCCCATGTCCGAGCCACGCAAGATCCTCGTCACCAGCGCCCTGCCCTATGCCAATGGTTCGATCCATCTTGGCCACATGCTGGAATACATCCAGACCGATATGTGGGTGCGCTTCCAGAAGCACCGCGGCAACCAATGCATTTATGTCTGCGCCGACGACGCCCACGGTTCGGCCATCATGCTGCGCGCGGAAAAAGAAGGCATCACCCCGGAACAACTGATCGCCAACGTCCAGGCTGAACACAGCGCCGACTTTGCCGAGTTCCTGGTGGACTTCGACAACTTCCACTCCACTCACGCCGAAGAAAACCGTGAGCTGTCGAGCCAGATCTACCTGAAGCTGCGTGACGCCGGGCACATCGCCCAGCGCTCGATCACCCAGTACTTCGACCCGGAAAAGAAAATGTTCCTGGCCGATCGCTTTATCAAGGGCACCTGCCCGAAATGTGGCACTGAAGACCAGTACGGCGACAACTGCGAAAAATGCGGCGCGACCTACGCACCGACCGATCTGAAAGATCCGAAGTCGGCCATCTCCGGCGCCACGCCGGTGCTCAAGGATTCCCAGCACTTCTTCTTCAAGCTGCCAGATTTCCAGGAAATGCTCCAGGCCTGGACCCGCAGTGGCACCCTGCAGGACGCCGTGGCGAACAAGATCGCCGAATGGCTGGATGCGGGCTTGCAACAGTGGGACATCTCCCGCGATGCGCCGTACTTCGGCTTCGAGATTCCTGGCGAGCCGGGCAAGTATTTCTACGTGTGGCTGGACGCGCCGATCGGCTACATGGCCAGCTTCAAGAACCTCTGCGCCCGTCGTCCGGACCTGGACTTCGATGCGTTCTGGGCCAAGGATTCCACCGCCGAGCTGTACCACTTCATCGGCAAGGACATCGTCAACTTCCACGCCCTGTTCTGGCCAGCGATGCTTGAAGGCGCCGGTTTCCGTAAACCGACGGGCATTAACGTGCACGGCTACCTGACCGTCAATGGCCAGAAGATGTCAAAATCCCGCGGCACGTTCGTCAAGGCCCGGACCTATCTCGACCACCTGTCGCCGGAATACCTGCGCTACTACTACGCAGCCAAGCTGGGCCGTGGCGTCGATGACCTGGACCTGAACCTCGAAGACTTCGTGCAGAAGGTCAACTCCGACCTGGTCGGCAAAGTCGTCAATATTGCCAGCCGTTGCGCCGGGTTCATCCAGAAAGGCAACGCGGGCGTGCTGGTGGCCGGCAACGCCGCACCGGAACTGACCGACGCCTTCCTGGCTGCCGCGCCAGGCATCGCCGAGGCCTATGAGGCCCGCGACTTCGCCCGGGCCATGCGCGAGATCATGGGCCTGGCCGACCGCGCCAACGCCTGGATCGCCGACAAGGCTCCGTGGTCGCTGAACAAACAGGAAGGCAAGCACGACGAAGTCCAGGCCATCTGCGCCCTGGGCATCAACCTGTTCCGCCAGCTGGTGATCTTCCTCAAGCCGGTGTTGCCACTGCTGGCCGCCGATGCCGAGGCGTTCCTAAACGTCGCGCCGCTGACCTGGAACGATCACGCTACCTTGCTCAGCAATCATCAGCTCAACGAGTTCAAGCCATTAATGACTCGTATCGACCCGGTAAAAGTGCAAGCCATGACCGACGCTTCGAAAGAAGACCTGACCGCCAGCGCTACCGATACCGGCAGCGTGGCACCGACCGGCAACGGCGAACTGGTCAAGGAACCGCTGTCGCCGGAAATCGAGTTCGACGCCTTTGCCGCTTTAGACCTGCGGGTTGCGCTGATCCTCAAGGCCGAAGCTGTGGAGGGTGCCGACAAACTGCTGCGCCTCACCCTGGACATCGGTGATGAGCAACGCAACGTACTTTCCGGGATCAAGAGCGCCTATCCGGACCCGGCCAAGCTCGAAGGTCGCCTGACCATGATGATCGCCAACCTCAAGCCGCGCAAAATGAAGTTCGGGATTTCTGAAGGCATGGTGATGGCGGCCGGTCCTGGTGGTGCAGAGATCTACCTGCTGAGCCCGGACAGCGGCGCCAAGCCGGGTCAGCGGATCAAGTAAGTTTCGTTCTGCTCGACCGATCCCACATGCGTGCCTGGCGCGTCTGTGGGATTTTCATGTCTGGCCCATAATTACTGCTGGGCCTGTGTAGGAGCTGCCGAAGGCTGCGATCTTTTGATTTTATAAAAGCAAGATCAAAAGATCGCAGCCTTCGGCAGCTCCTACGGGGGATTGTCGGCAGGCTGTACTATCGGACGATCATGACCGAGATTATCTTCACGCTTATTAGCGCTGCCCTGATCAACAACCTCGTGTTGCACTGGCCGCTGGGCGTCGATCCGCTGCTGGCCTCGGAACGCGGGCAGGTTCACGCGCTGGGCATTGCGACGACGAGCCTGATGTTGATCGTTGGAGTGTTCGGCTACGTGATCTATCACTGGCTGCTGGTGCCCACCGGGCTGACCGACCTGCGCCTGTTCGTGTTCCTGCCGCTGAACGTTCTGCTGATCGCGCCGTTGTTGAATCTGCTGTCGCGAGTACTGCCCAAGCTACCCTTCGCTGGCCTCTGGCCCCTGCTGCTGGGCAATGCCGGCGTGTTAGGTCTGACGCTGCTCAACGCCCAGAACGATAAAGGCTTACTGCACAGCGCAAGTCTGAGCCTCGGCGCCGGACTTGGTTTCTGGCTGGCACTGAACCTGTTCAGCGACTTGCGCCAACGAACACTGGATAATGATGTCCCCCTGCCCTTTCGCGGCCTGCCGATCGATCTGATCAGCGCCGGACTGATTGCAGTGGCTTTTCTTGGCTTCACCGGACTGATCAAAACATGAGTCTGACTCAACGCATCGACGCCCTGCTGCCGCAGACCCAATGCGGCAAGTGCGGCCATCCAGGATGCAAGCCCTACGCCGAAGGCATTGCCGCGGGCGAGCCGATCAACAAGTGCCCGCCTGGTGGCAGCGAAACCATTGCCGCTCTCGCTGAACTGTTGCGGGTTCCAGTGCTTGAACTGGACATCAGCCGCGGCTCGGCACCGGCGCAAATCGCCTACATCCGGGAAGCGGAATGCATCGGCTGCACCAAGTGCATCCAGGCGTGCCCGGTCGACGCCATCGTCGGCGCGGCAAAATTGATGCATACGGTCATCATCGATGAGTGCACCGGCTGCGACCTCTGCGTAGCGCCCTGCCCGGTTGATTGCATCGAGATGCAACCCCTGTCGCCAGAAACGATCGTGCCGATAGTCGGCGGCCTGGCCAACAGTCTCGAAGAACAACGAGCGCGAGCCACCAAGCGCAATCACGCGCGCCGCCGTTTTGAACAACGCAACGCCCGGCTGCATCGCGAGGAACAACAGCGAATCGCCGAGCGCCAGGCCCGGGCGCAACGCGCGGCGGTGCCAGTCAGCGAGGCCCCGCAAAATCCGATACAGACCGCCCTGGATCGAGTGCGCGCGCAAAAGGCGGCAGGTGCCGACGCGGCCGTGAAAAAGGCCAAGATCGATGTGGCCATGAGCCGCGCGCAACTGAACAAATCACTCAAGGCGTTCGGCCATCCGCCAACCTTCGATCAGCAATCACAGTTAGTCGTGTTGCAGCAGCAGTTCGAGGCTGCCGAGCAGGCCCTGGCGAAACTGGTGGATACCCATGCCACCGCTTGAAACGACTGACCAGCGCCTGCAGCAGGCCATGAAGCTGGTACTGCTGGCCAGCGTGCCTGGCATGGTGGTGATGTTCTGGTTCTACGGTTGGGGCGTGCTGATCAACCTGATCCTGGCGGGCACTACTGCGCTGGCAGTTGAAGCGCTGGTGCTGCGATTGCGCAAGCGTGCGCTGCGGCCGACCCTGCAAGACGGCAGCGCGCTGGTAACGGCGACCTTGCTGGCGCTGACCCTGCCGCCCTATTGCCCGTGGTGGGTCACGCTCAGCGCGGCCCTCTGCTCGATGCTGTTCGGCAAGCACTTGTACGGCGGAGTCGGCAGCAATCCGTTCAACCCGGCGATGCTCGGTTTCGCCCTGGTGATGGTGTGCTTCCCCCAGCAACTTACCCATTGGCCCTCCTCCCATGGCATGGACCTGTTGAGCGCAGCGCAGCATGTTTTCAGTTTCGGCCAGGATCAGGCGCCCGATGCCTGGGCACAAGCCACCGCACTGGACAGTCTGCGTATCAACAAAAGCCTGACCATGGAAGAGCTGTTCGCCAGCAATCCGGCGTTCGGCCGCTACGGCGGACATGGCGTGGAGTGGGTCAACCTGGCCTTCCTCGCCGGGGGCGCCTTCCTGTTGCAGCGCCGGGTGTTCAGCTGGCATGCACCGGTCGCAATGCTTGGGAGCCTATTCGTCATCAGCCTGTTGTGCTGGAACGGCTCGGGCTCCGATTCCAATGGCTCGCCGCTGTTTCACCTGCTCACTGGCGCGAGCATGCTGGGTGCATTTTTCATCACCACCGAACCAGTGTCCGGGCCCCGGACACCTGGGGCGCGCCTGCTGTTCGGCGCGGGCGTGGGGCTGCTGACCTATTTGATCCGCACCTGGGGTGGTTATCCCGATGGGCTGGCGTTTGCCGTGCTGCTGATGAATCTTTGTGTGCCGGCACTCGAACGACTCGTGGCGTCCAGGCAGCAGAGTCTTGCACCATGAACCGCACGACCCGCGCTGCGACCCTGATCCTGCTTGCGGCCCTGGGCGTCGGTATCACCTGGTTTGTCCAGCAGGCCACTGCACCGCGTATCGCCGAGCAGCAGCGCATGCTAGACAGTCGTAACCTGCTCGATATGCTGGCGACTGACAGCTACGACAATCAGCCCCTGGAGCAACCGCTGCCCCTGGTCGACGTGAAGTTGGCCCACAGCACCCTGCTCGGCGGTTACCGCGCGACCCGAGCCGGGCAGGTCAGCGCCCTGTTGCTGCGCAGCCAGACCCTGGGGTATGCGGGCAGCATCGACTTGATGATCGCCATCGCACCCGACGGCAGGCTGTTGGGCGTCAAGACGCTCAAACATGCGGAAACTCCAGGGCTCGGCGCCCACGTCGCCGACTGGCCAGTGGGCTGGCTGCAGGTTTTCACCGGAAAGTCGCGAACCGACCCCGTCGACACGGGATGGGCGCTGAAAAAGGATCAGGGGCAGTTCGACCAGATTGCCGGTGCGACCATCACCTCACGGGCAGCGATCAATGCCATCCACGATGCATTGCGCTATTTCGACGAACATCGGCAGGCACTGATCGGAGGTGGCGGCCCGTGAACACGTCATTTTTGCTGAATGCCCTGATGCTGACGCCGTTGATCGGCGCCACGCAATCGTGGATGTCTGCGCTGGGCGTGTGGCTGATGTTCATCCTGGTCAGCAGCGCATTCGGCTTGGCCATGGCTGCACTGCGCTCCCGACTGCTACCTGCCGGCCGACTGCTCGCTGGAGTGCTGCTGGCGGCGACGCTGACCAGTTGCCTGCAACTCGCCATGCAAGCGCTGGCCCTGCACTGGCACCAGCAGCTTGGACTGTATTCAGGGCTGATTGCCTTGCAATGCGTTGTGCTGGAACACAGTGGGTTTTACCAGCGCCCATGGCATGAGCGCCTGCGCCAATGCGCGATATTCGGCCTGTTGATGGTGGGCCTCGGTCTGCTGCGCGAACTGCTGGGCGACAGCGGACTGCGCCTGGCCACACTGGCCCCGGGCGGCTTCATAGTGCTCGGGCTGCTGATCGCTGCCTGGCAAGCCCGCCCCCGCCCCACCTCATCCAATTGACCCCTGCGAGGACACGCCCTGCTCATGAATGCCGCAAAACGTCTGGAAATTTTCCGCAGGCTGCACGAAGACAATCCGGAGCCAAAAACCGAGCTCGCCTACTCCTCGGCGTTTGAACTGCTGATCGCGGTGATTCTCTCGGCGCAGTCGACCGATGTGGGTGTAAACAAGGCGACCGCCAGACTTTACCCGGTAGCCAATACCC
This sequence comes from Pseudomonas sp. LB3P31, assembly GCF_054897945.1. NCBI lineage: Bacteria > Pseudomonadati > Pseudomonadota > Gammaproteobacteria > Pseudomonadales > Pseudomonadaceae > Pseudomonas > Pseudomonas sp. LB3P31. The sequence continues at coordinate 4,605,894 of NZ_CM142710.1, read as the reverse complement.
CGGCGGCGATCCATGCGCTGGGCGTGGAAGGTTTGTCGGAATACATCAAGACCATCGGCCTGTTTAACAGCAAGGCGAAGAACGTGATCGAGACCTGCCGGCTGCTGGTGGAACGCCATGGCGGTGAGGTACCACAAACTCGCGAAGAACTTGAAGCACTACCCGGCGTAGGTCGCAAGACGGCGAATGTGGTGCTCAACACCGCGTTTCGTCAGCTGACCATGGCCGTTGACACCCACATCTTCCGGGTCAGCAACCGCACTGGCATCGCTCCAGGCAAAAATGTGGTTGAGGTCGAGGCCAAGCTGATGAAGTTCGTGCCCAAGCAATACCTGCTCGATTCCCACCACTGGCTGATCCTCCACGGACGCTATGTGTGCCTGGCCCGCAAACCCCGATGCGGCAGCTGTCGCATCGAAGACTTGTGCGAATACAAGCTCAAGACTTCGGACGATTGAGTCACTATTAGGTTTTCTCATTGATCGATTGAAAAAATCTTTTTTACCCGCTGGGAGATTATCGATATAAGAGGCGCCAAAGGCATCTTTAGCCTGGAGTTAACCTATGAGCACTGGCAAAGAGCAATTGGACGTCGAAGACGATTTTACTCCCGTGGAGGTTGAGGACGCGGAACCGGTAGTTGAAGTGGCAAAAACCAACCTGAGCAAGCGCCGCACCATCGATAACCTGCTGGAGGAGCGCCGACTGCAGAAGCAATTGGCCGATTACGATTTTGACCTATGAAACCTGAAAGCCTCCCGAAACGGAGGCTTTTTTCTTTGCCTGAGACATTCATGATTACCGCGATCACACCAGACCATTACGCTGAGCCAGTTCGATCAGGTCGACCAGTGAGCGAGCATTGAGCTTGAGCAGCAAGCGGGTTTTGTAAGTGCTGACAGTCTTGTTGCTGAGGAACATGCCGTCGGCAATTTCCTTGTTGGTTTTACCTTTCGCCAATTGTTGTAACACCATCATTTCGCGCCCCGACAGGCGGTCGACCATATCCGCTTCACTGGCATTGCCCAGGCTGGAGCGTACGGTATGCAGCGCCTGGTTGGGAAAGTAACTGTAGCCTGATAATACTGCCTTGATCGCACTTAACAATTCTGTGAGATCCTGTTGTTTACATACATACCCAGCAGCGCCCGACTGCATGCAACGCATGGAAAAATGCCCCGGCACTTGCGAAGTCAATATCAGTACTTTCATTGGCATTGAAGTTGAGGTCAGGCGCGCAATGACCTCCAGCCCGTCTAACTTCGGGATCCCGATATCCAGAATGACAATATCCGGCATATGCTCACGGGCAAGTTGCAATGCGTCGACGCCATTATCTGTTTCAGCAACGACTTCGTAGCAATGACGCTCCATCAGCATACGCACCGCAAGACGAATGACGGGGTGATCATCCACGATCAGCACTTTATTCATGGGTAAGTCCAATTTTCGCTGTTCGAATTTTTAGAGCAAGCACAATAGCCTAGTCGTTTCACCCATGGCATGGTGCGCCGCCCGCACACCCTCACCAAGAGACATACCCTACAAAACATAAGGAAAATTCCTACAAAAAATCCTTGATCTGATCGAACCTGAATGATGACCCATACGGTCAAAATCCGTTTTTTCCGGATTTTTTGTATCGGAATGCGAGGCAGGCAGTTTTTAACAATTCCAGATATTGACGTCTGATTCAAACTTTCAAAAAACCATCAACAATTGGCCTCCCCTTAGCGCCGGCGACACTATCCGTGTAACTGCGAGCAATAATTCCCGACAAAAACTTCAATCAACCCACGCAAAAACCGGGCATATTGACCCTAACAGCACTTCAGCACTTAATCACCTTTCCAACTCATTAAAAGTCAAACAACCTACTGAGTAAAAGCACCATCAAAACGAGTAAAAACCATGAACAAACTCAAGCAGCGAATAACCAACCCCATGTCAATTATTGCCATATTCGCGACACTGTCTGAAGCTTCGGCGGCTGTGTCTCTGCCGTTTCTCGATGACGAAGATCGGGAGATATACGTGTGGTTCCTGATCAGCTTTCCGTTTTACTTGTTGTTCCTGTTCTTTGCGACATTGAACTTCAACTATCGATCGCTCTACGCGCCCTCTGACTTCAAGTCTGATGAACACTTCATGCAACTCACCGGCGATGAACGTCCGGAACCCCTGCCTCCCAATGTGGAGCCAGCCCCCCATGGATCAACGTCAGGGCTGGCAGAACGCTTCGTGCGCTTGTCCGAGAGGATCAAGGACCTGTACGTGGTCGACATGCGCGCTGACAACTGCAAGGCCGAGATCCGCTCCCGACTCAAGGACATTCAACAGCTTCAGGGTAAACGCGCGTATCTGATCTTCTGCATCACGTCGAAGGCATCGCAAGCGTTGCTGAGCAAATGCGCAATGGTGAAACCCACTAAAAAATACGGCAGCTCCATGAACTGCATATCATTCAATCAGAGTTCAAACGAGGTGATGGTGTTGGCGCAACCCTCCCTGCCGAACGAAGAGACGAGTGACGTTGAACACCCAGCAGAAAAATGAGGTGCGCAGGCCTTGGACGCACGCAACCAGAGCACCACGCCGGCAGTCTGCAGAATTCACTACAAAAAAAAGGCCTTGTCGATGACAAGGCCTTTTTTACACGGGCTTAAAGGGCTCAGAACAGCTTGCGGCCCTTGTTCGCGGCAATGCGCATGCGCAACGCGTTGAGCTTGATAAAGCCAGCTGCGTCCGCCTGGTTATAGGCACCGCCGTCTTCTTCGAACGTCGCGATATTGGCATCGAACAACGATTCGTCGGACTTGCGACCGGTGACGATCACGTTGCCCTTGTACAGCTTCAGGCGCACAACGCCATTCACGTGGGCCTGGGATGCGTCGATCATCTGTTGCAGCATCAGACGCTCAGGGCTCCACCAGTAACCGGTGTAGATCAGGCTGGCGTACTTGGGCATCAACTCGTCCTTGAGGTGAGCCACTTCGCGGTCCAGGGTGATCGATTCGATCGCCCGGTGAGCGCGCAGCATGATGGTGCCGCCTGGGGTCTCGTAGCAGCCACGGGACTTCATGCCCACGTAACGGTTCTCGACGATGTCCAGACGACCGATGCCGTGTTCGCCACCGATACGGTTCAGGGTCGCCAGCACGGTGGCCGGGGTCATTTCGACGCCGTCCAGTGCGACGATATCGCCGTTGCGGTAGGTCAGTTCCAGGTACTGCGCCTTGTCTGGAGCCTTCTCCGGGGAGACGGTCCATTTCCACATGTCTTCTTCGTGCTCGGTCCAGGTGTCTTCCAGCACGCCGCCTTCATAGGAGATGTGCAGCAGGTTGGCATCCATCGAGTACGGGGATTTTTTCTTGCCGTGACGCTCGATCGGGATATTGTGCTTTTCAGCGTAATCCATCAGCTTTTCACGGGACAGCAGGTCCCACTCGCGCCACGGAGCGATGACTTTCACGCCCGGTTTCAAGGCGTAAGCGCCCAGCTCGAAACGGACCTGGTCATTGCCCTTGCCAGTGGCGCCATGGGAAATAGCGTCAGCGCCGGTTTCATTGGCGATTTCGATCAGGCGCTTGGCGATCAACGGACGAGCGATGGAAGTACCCAGCAGGTACTCACCTTCGTAAACGGTGTTGGCGCGGAACATCGGGAAAACGAAATCGCGCACGAATTCTTCGCGCAAGTCGTCGATGTAGATCTCTTTGACGCCCATGGCCTGAGCCTTGGCGCGTGCAGGTTCGACCTCTTCGCCCTGACCCAGGTCGGCGGTGAAAGTCACCACTTCGCAGTTATAAGTATCCTGCAGCCACTTGAGGATCACCGAAGTGTCCAGGCCGCCGGAATACGCCAGAACGACCTTGTTTACGTCCGCCATGCCATCACTCCACGGGGTTCTACGGAAAGGCGACGAGTCTACCGGTCATGCGCGTTAATTTACAGAGGCGCGACAGCTTATGACGACGAAGCGACAGATTGTGTCGAGAGCGCGACGATGACCGGTCAGTCAGGAAGTTGTTGGCGCCGTACCGGGTGCGCTGATCTGAGGTGCGACTTGAGGAGCGGCCTGGCCCGGCGCCACACGCTCCAGGCGCACCGCAACGCGGCGGTTTTTCGCGCGGTTGGCGGCACTGCTGTTAGGCGCCACTGGATAACGTTCGCCGTGGAAACGCAGAGTCACCTGGGATTCGAGGATGCCATTGACCTTGAAGAATTCCATCACCGCCAACGCTCGGCGACGCGACAGGTCACGGTTGGTCAGGCGGTTACCGCTGTTGTCGGAGTGGCCATCCAGTTCGATGTGATTAACCGTCGGATCAGCCTTCATGTAGTCCAGCATCACCTGCAACTGCGCCTTGGCCCGGGCGTCGAGGTCCATGCCTTCTCCGGGGAAACCGATTTGCGACTGCCTGATCTGCTCGAAGTTTTTCGGTAGCAACTTGGCCACGCAGCCCTGGTAGTCGTTGAACGCCTGGCTGAACTTGACGGGCAACAGCCGCACTTCCGAAATCCGTCCGTCCCCTGACGCATGTCGGATGACTGGACTGCGGCCGTCGAGCAAACCACTGATCAGGCGTCCGGCCTGCACCTGGGACGTATTGAACAGCACGTTGCCACTGCCGATGCGCACTGACCCCAGGTCGATGTCGCCTCGTCCCGGCTGCCAGGGCGCGGCGGCGGCCAGCAGGGTCGCGGAACCTCCGCCCAGCATCGCGTTGAAGGCTGTCAGGCGGAACGTCGCCTGCTCGCCAGCGCGACGGACGAATTCGCCCGAGCCGAAGTCAGTGATCGGCTGGGCAAGGCGGCATTCGAACTTGTCACCTTCGACCGTCCACTCGATGCTCTCCAGGCGGGTCTGGAAAGTGAGCGCCATCGCCGGGACGCTGGCAAACACACTGAGCAAGGCTAAATAACGCTGGCGCACGGGAGGCTCCACTGGCTTCTACAACTGAAAGACCGACACAGACTTGTTTACGGCATACCTGTTGGATATCGGAAGGTTGTCGCAAAACTTGATAGCGAGTGCCTGGAAGAGTCTTTTCCGGTAGCATTCCCCTCAGTTTGACCCGCCTGGAATCCCCTCATGTCCGACCGCCTGACCCTGCTGCGTCCCGACGACTGGCATATTCATCTTCGCGATGGTGCCGTGTTGACCAATACCGTCGCGGATGTCGCGCGCACCTTTGGCCGCGCCATCATCATGCCCAACCTGGTACCTCCGGTGCGTAACGCTGCTGAAGCCGATGGCTATCGCCAGCGGATTCTCGCCGCGCGCCCAGCCGGCAGCCAGTTCGAACCGCTGATGGTGCTGTACCTGACCGACCGCACCCAGCCTGAAGAAATCCGCGAGGCCAAGGCCAGCGGATTTGTCCACGCCGCCAAGCTGTATCCGGCCGGCGCGACCACCAACTCGGATTCTGGCGTCACCAGCATCGACAAGATCTTTCCTGCGATCGAGGCCATGGCCGAAGTCGGGATGCCCTTGCTGATCCACGGTGAAGTCACCCGTGGTGATGTCGACGTATTCGATCGCGAGAAAATCTTCATCGATGAGCACATGCGTCGAGTGGTCGAGCGTTTTCCGACCCTCAAGGTCGTGTTCGAACACATCACCACCGCTGACGCCGTACAGTTCGTCAACGAGGCTTCGGCCAACGTCGGCGCGACCATCACCGCGCATCACCTGCTGTACAACCGCAACCACATGCTGGTGGGCGGGATTCGGCCGCACTTCTACTGTCTGCCGATCCTCAAGCGCAATACGCACCAGGAAGCCTTGCTCGACGCCGCCACCAGCGGCAGCCAGAAGTTCTTCCTCGGTACCGATTCCGCGCCCCATGCCCAGCATGCCAAGGAAGCCGCGTGCGGCTGTGCCGGTTGCTACACCGCTTATGCAGCGATCGAGATGTACGCCGAAGCGTTCGAACACCGCAACGCGCTGGACCAGCTCGAAGCCTTCGCCAGTCTTAATGGCCCACGGTTCTACGGCCTGCCGGCGAATACCGATCGCATCACCCTGGTCCGCGAAGAGTGGACCGCCCCAACCAGCCTGCCATTTGGCGAGCTGACCGTTATCCCGCTGCGCGCCGGTGAAAAACTGCGCTGGCGCCTGCTGGAGGAACACGCGTGAGTGAAGACCATTTCGACGACGAACAGGAAGGTCAAGGTGGCGGCGGTTCGCGTCACCCGATGGCTGCTCGCTTCCGTGGGTACCTGCCAGTTGTTGTCGACGTTGAAACCGGTGGTTTCAACTGTGCCACTGACGCGCTGCTGGAAATCGCCGCCACGACGATTGCCATGGACGAAAAAGGCTTTGTATACCCGGACCACACCTACTTCTTTCGTGTAGAGCCTTTCGAAGGCGCGAACATCGAAGCGGCAGCATTGGAGTTCACCGGAATCAAGCTTGATCACCCGCTACGCATGGCAGTGAGTGAAGAAACCGCACTGACCGATATTTTTCGCGGCATCCGCAAGGCCCTGAAGGCCAACGGTTGCAAGCGGGCGATCCTGGTCGGTCACAACAGCAGTTTCGACCTGGGCTTCCTCAATGCGGCCGTTGCGCGGCTGGACATGAAACGTAACCCGTTTCATCCGTTCTCCAGCTTCGACACCGCGACCCTCGCCGGTCTCGCCTACGGTCAGACCGTACTGGCCAAGGCCTGCCAGGCAGCCGACATCGACTTCGACGGTCGCGAGGCGCACTCGGCTCGTTATGACACCGAGAAGACTGCCGAGCTGTTCTGCGGCATCGTCAATCGCTGGAAACAGATGGGCGGCTGGGAAGACTTCAACGACTGACTGTCGGATCGCTGTTGTGGGAGCAAAGCTTGCTCGCGATGGACGCCAACGATAACGCTGGCGGCCTGACACCCAGCGGCGCGCTCGAATCCATCGCGAGCAGGCTCGCTCCTACAGTGATAGGCGTTCATCCTGCCCATAAAAAAACCGGCCTCAGCGGCCGGTTTTTTTGTGCCTCGAATGCGACTTACAAAGCAGCAGCATTCTCGGTCAGGTAGGCAGCAACGCCTTCAGTCGAAGCAGTCATGCCCTTGTCGCCTTTTTTCCAGTTGGCAGGGCAGACTTCGCCGTGCTCTTCGTGGAATTGCAGAGCGTCGACCAGACGGATCAGCTCTTCCATGTTACGGCCCAGCGGCAGGTCGTTGATGATCTGCGAACGGACAACGCCTTTGTCGTCGATCAGGAACGCGCCACGGAAAGCCACGCCGCCTTCGGACTCAACGTCGTAGGCCTTGGCGATTTCGTGCTTCATGTCAGCAGCCATGGTGTAGCGAACCTGGCCGATACCGCCATTGTTCACCGGGGTGTTGCGCCATGCGTTGTGGGTGAAGTGCGAGTCGATCGACACCGCGATCACTTCAACGTTGCGGTTCTTGAAATCGGACATGCGGTTGTCCAGAGCGATCAGCTCGGATGGGCAAACGAAAGTGAAGTCCAGTGGGTAGAAGAACACCAGGCCGTATTTGCCTTTGATGGCCGACGACAGGGTGAAGCTGTCTACGATCTCGCCATTGCCGAGTACGGCCGGTACGGTGAAGTCAGGGGCTTGTTTGCCTACGAGTACGCTCATTGATATCTCCTGGTGTAGAAACGTGAAGTTTCGGGTCGGTGCCAGCCTGCCACCTTCAGGCGACAGCCCTGTGACACGAACCCGCTTCATAAGGACCGGCCATCATACACGGGGTTTTTCGCCTGTCCTCAATGGATTTCCCCGGCGCGGTAAAATATCGTGGCCGATGATTTCCTTAGCGCTAACCGTTCGTCAGTGACAGGCGCTTATAACAAGAAGCTTTCCGAAAGCACTTTGACAATCATTCTCGTTAACATTAAGATCCATCGCAATTGAGTCACAACCAGCGACGGTTCTCACTTATGTATGTCTGCCTCTGCACTGGCGTCACCGACGGTCAAATCCGCGATGCAATTTTTGAAGGTTGCTGCAGCTACAAGGAAGTCCGTCAGGCTACCGGCGTAGCCAGCCAATGCGGTAAATGCGCCTGCCTTGCCAAGGAAGTGGTGCGTGAAACCCTGACCAAGCTGCAAACCGCCCAGGCGGCCATTCCCTTCCCGGTAGAATTTACTGCCGCGTAAATACCCTATTTCAAACGACCGGACTTCATGTCCGGTTTTTTTATGCCCGCAAATCAATCGCTTAGACGCTAGACGCGGAACACAAACATTCTTATTCCGATTAATTTTCACTTAACTTTCAATAACTTAGGTTTGACACTCTTAGTTGTGCGGCTCAAACTCTGCGTTATAGACAGTTAATACAGGGCAGGACCCCATCATGAAAGGCGACATTACAGTCATCCAGCATCTCAACAAGATCCTTGCCAATGAGCTGGTCGCGATCAATCAATACTTCCTGCATGCGCGCATGTACGAAGATTGGGGCCTGAACAAGCTCGGCAAGCACGAGTACAAAGAATCCATCGACGAGATGAAGCATGCGGACAAGCTGATCAAACGCATTTTGTTCCTTGAGGGCCTGCCGAACGTCCAGGACCTGGGCAAGCTGCAGATCGGTGAGCACACCCGGGAAATGCTCGAGTGCGACCTGCGCATCGAACGCACCGGGCATGCCGACCTCAAGGTGGCGATTGCTCACTGCGAGACTGTTGGCGACTTTGGCAGCCGTGAACTGCTTGAAGATATTCTGGAGTCGGAAGAAGAGCATATCGACTGGCTGGAAACTCAGTTGGGCCTGATCGACAAGGTAGGTCTTGAGAACTATCTGCAGTCGCAGATGGGCGAAGAGTAAGAACTGTGTAAGAGCTGGGTAGGAGCTGAGTAGGAGCTGTCGAGTGCAACGAGGCTGCGATCTTGCCGATGGCAGTGGCGACATCGACATAACTTATCAAGCGCAATAAAAAGCCCCGTTCCTCTTTCGAGGAGCGGGGCTTTTTAGTTGCTGAAGATCAAAAGATCGCAGCCTCGTTGCACTCGACAGCTCCTACAGGGGAGCCAATCGTTTAGGCTTCGGTCTTGGTCGCAGCAGCCGCTTCAACAGCCGACTTGATGGTGGTCTGCAACGAACCGTCAGCAGCCATCTCGGTCATGATGTCGCTACCGCCGACCAGCTCACCACCGACCCACAATTGCGGGAAGGTCGGCCAGTTGGCGTATTTTGGCAGGTTGGCGCGGATTTCCGGGTTCTGCAGGATGTCCACGTAAGCGAACTTTTCACCACACGCCATCACGGCCTGCGCGGCTTTAGCAGAGAAGCCACACTGCGGGGCATTCGGCGAACCTTTCATGTAAAGCAGAATGGTGTTGTTGGCAATCTGCTCTTTAATCGTTTCGATGATATCCATGGAGCACCTCGGCTGAACTTTCCGACTCAAGGGTCGGCACGGTGGCGCATTGTAACGGAAACCCGAGCGCCATGCTCGGTCTCCCCGACAGACTCGCTCAAGCCGCCGCCACCGTTACAGGCACTCCATTCAACGCAGCATTTCCCGAGAGTTCGTCGAGCTGACACTCATCGGTCAGGTCATTGGCACTCGACCCCGGTTGGCCACTGGCGATTGTCATCTGCACGCCCGGCCGGGCATGCCCCCAGCCGTGAGGCAGGCTGACCACGCCTTGCATCATGTCCAGACTTGCCACCACCTCTACTTCAATTACACCCACCCGCGAACTGACCCGCACCCGCTGCCCATCGGTGAGCCCGCGCTTGTCCAGATCCTCCGGGTGCATGAGTAATTGATGGCGCGGCTTGCCCTTCACCAGCCTGTGATAGTTGTGCATCCAGGAATTGTTGCTGCGCACATGCCGACGGCCAATCATCAATAATTCATCGGCGGCTGGTGCCTGCAGCGCAGCGAAGCGAGTCAGGTCAGCGAGGATCACTGCTGGCGCGGCCTGGATGCGCTTATTGGCGGTCTTTAAACGAGGCGCGAGATTGGGTTTCAACGCCCCCAGGTCGACTCCGTGAGGGTGATCGAACAAGGTCGCCACGGACAACTTGTGTTCGGAAGCGTCGCCATAGGCGCCCATGCGCAGACCGCGGTCGATCATCTGTGCAGGCGCAATGGTTGGCTTGAGATCCTTGCCGGTCCTGGCGGCAAACGCCTGGGCCAGGCCGACGAAAATCTCCCAGTCATGCAGCGCACCTTCGGGCTTGGCAAGGATCGCCCGGTTGAAGCGGCTGACATTGCGTACCGCGAACAGGTTGAAGGTGGTGTCGTAGTGATCGTTTTCCAGGGCCGAGGTTGACGGCAGGATCAGGTCGGCATAACGCGTGGTTTCGTTGATATACAGGTCGACGCTGACCATGAACTCCAGACCGTCCAGCGCCTGCTCCAGTTGCCGGCCGTTAGGCGTGGACAGCACTGGATTGCCCGCCACGGTAATCAACGCCCGAACCTGCCCTTCGCCTTCGGTGAGCATCTCTTCGGCCAGCGCCGAAACCGGCAGCTCGCCGGCATACTCCGGCCGCCCGGACACGCGGCTCTGCCACAGATTGAAGTGTCCGCCGGAGGTCGATGCCACGAGGTCCACCGCCGGTTCGGTGCACAGCGCGCCCCCTACCCGATCAAGGTTGCCGGTGACGAGGTTGATCAACTGCACCAGCCAATGGCACAACGTGCCAAACGCCTGGGTCGAGACCCCCATGCGTCCGTAGCAGACGGCCGTCGGCGCGCCTGCGAAATCCCGCGCCAGCTGGCGGATGGATTCGGCGGGCACCGCGCACAGCGGGCTCATTGTTTCGGCATTAAATGGCGCAACTGCGGCGCGCACTTCGTCCAGGCCATCCACCGGCAGATGACTGCCTTGGGCCAGGCCTTCAGCGAACAGGGTATTGAGCAGGCCGAACAGCAGCGCCGCATCGCCCCCGGGACGCACGAACAGGTGCTGGTCGGCCATGGCCGCCGTTTCACTGCGACGCGGATCGACCACCACCACTTTGCCGCCCCGGGCCTGAATCGCCTTCAGGCGCTTTTCCACATCAGGTACGGTCATGATGCTGCCATTGGAGGCCAGCGGGTTGCCGCCGAGGATCAGCATGAAGTCGGTGTGATCGATGTCCGGGATCGGCAGCAACAGGCCGTGGCCGTACATCAAGTGACTGGTCAGGTGATGGGGCAACTGGTCGACCGAGGTCGCGGAAAACCGGTTGCGGGTTTTCAGCAGGCCGAGGAAATAGTTGCTGTGGGTCATCAGCCCGTAGTTGTGCACGCTGGGATTGCCCTGATAGACCGCCACAGAATTCTGCCCGTGGCGCTCCTGAATCGTCGCCAGGCGCTCGGCGACCAGACTGAAGGCCGCTTCCCACTCGATCGGCTGCCATTCGCTGCCCACTCGCAGCATCGGTTGATGCAGGCGATCCGGATCGTTCTGGATGTCCTGCAAGGCCACCGCCTTGGGGCAGATGTGCCCGCGACTGAACGTATCCTGGGCATCACCCTTGATCGAGGTGATCTGCACCCCGGCGCCTTCGACTTCAGTGGTTTCGATGGTCAGGCCGCAGATGGCCTCGCACAGGTGGCACGCACGGTGGTGGAGAGTCTTGGTCATGGCCAGTCTCTATTTTGTTCTGGGCGGGCAATCGCGGCCGCGGGAACAAAACTATGGCGCTTGCCCCGCTAGCGCGCCAGCGACGTTCGTCTTGTGAATCGGCCGCCATCAGGCCAGCCGATGCACCCACAGAATCAGTCAGGTGGCAGCCTGGGCGGGAGCTGCAGCTGGATTTCCTGGACGGTCTCGATCTGTTCTTGGGCGACGTGCACACCGGTGAGTTCGCCGATCAGGCGCCAGTGTTCGTCCAGACCGCTGCTGATCGTGGCCATGCGGTCGATCATGCGCCGGCCGGCGGCTTTGGTGACTTCGTCGTTGCTGCGCATCAGTTCGAAAGACATCGAAGTCATGGAAGCGGTGAGGTGCGTGAGGGAGCGGGCCGTGAGGCCGAGCAGTTCCATGAGTTGCTGTTCTTTCGATTCCATTCCGAATGGCTTCCTGCGTCGTTCGTAATTTAGTTATAACCCAGCAGCTTGTATTAGCAAATCTTTCAGACCAGCCGCAGGGGCTTTGCTTGCAGCGGATGAGAGGTCAGAAATCGACCCGCCCTGCCCGGTATGATTGCAAAGCCCCGGGGCCGCAGTGTACAAATGGTGCGCTGCTGTCAGGAACCAGGCTTCAAAGCGCTACTGCGGTTATCCCATGCGGTGATCCCGTAGCCCCTCCGAATCCCCTAAACACCGTAGCCCTATTGGTAAGACGCGACATTTAATTATAAGATCGCGCCTTCCCCCATTTCGTCGCCCCGTGCGGCTTACGCCGCAGGTCTCGCCCGTTTTTCAGTTAAACAAGGCTTTGAGTATCTGCGGTCTGTTGCAAAAGGTAGTCAATGATGAGCGCAAGGCACTTTCTCTCCCTGATGGATTGCACGCCCGAAGAGCTGGTCAGCGTGATCCGTCGAGGCGTTGAGCTCAAGGACCTGCGTAACCGCGGAGTACTGTTCGAGCCTCTGAAAAACCGCGTGCTCGGAATGATTTTCGAGAAGTCCTCGACGCGCACCCGTATCTCGTTCGAAGCCGGCATGATCCAGCTCGGCGGCCAGGCAATCTTCCTGTCGCCGCGTGATACCCAACTGGGTCGCGGCGAACCGATCAGCGATTGCGCGATCGTCATGTCGAGCATGCTCGATGCGGTGATGATCCGTACCTTCGCCCACAGCACCCTGACCGAATTCGCCGCCAACTCCCGGGTACCGGTAATCAACGGCCTGTCCGATGATCTGCATCCGTGCCAGTTGCTGGCCGATATGCAGACCTTCCTCGAACATCGTGGCTCGATCCAGGGCAAGACCGTGGCCTGGATCGGCGACGGCAACAACATGTGCAACAGCTATATAGAAGCGGCGGTCCAGTTCGACTTCCAGTTGCGTGTTGCCTGCCCGGAAGGTTACGAGCCCAATCCGCAGTTCGTGGCCAAGGCCGGCGATCGCGTGACTATCGTCCGTGACCCCAAAGACGCCGTACGCGGTGCGCACCTGGTGAGCACCGACGTCTGGACCTCCATGGGCCAGGAAGAGGAAACCGCCAAGCGCCTCAAGCTGTTCGCGCCTTTCCAGGTCAACCGCGCGCTACTGGACCTGGCCGCAGAAGACGTGCTGTTCATGCACTGCCTGCCGGCCCACCGTGGCGAAGAAATCAGCCTGGATCTGCTCGATGACCCACGCTCCGTCGCCTGGGATCAGGCAGAAAACCGGCTGCACGCCCAGAAGGCTCTGCTCGAATTCCTCGTCCCGCCTTCGTACCACCACGCATGAGCCAGCCATTACTGCTTAACCTGCGCAACCTCGCCTGCGGCTATCAAGACCAGCGAGTCGTACAAAATCTCAACCTGCATCTGAATGCCGGTGACATTGGCTGCCTGCTGGGCTCTTCGGGCTGTGGCAAGACCACCACCCTGCGCGCCATCGCGGGTTTCGAACCGGTGCACGAAGGCGAGATTACCCTCGCCGGCGAGACCCTCTCCAGCGCGGGCTTCACCCTCGCGCCGGAGAAACGCCGGATTGGCATGGTGTTTCAGGACTACGCCCTGTTTCCGCATTTGAGCGTCGCCGAGAACATCGCTTTCGGGATCCGTAAACATCCGCAGAAGGATCGCGTGACTGAAGAGCTGCTCGAACTGGTGAACCTGAAAAACCTCGGCAAGCGCTTCCCTCATGAGTTGTCCGGAGGCCAGCAGCAGCGCGTCGCTCTGGCCCGCGCACTGGCACCGGAACCGCAGTTGCTGTTGCTCGACGAGCCCTTTTCCAACCTCGACGGCGAACTGCGGCGCAAGCTTAGCCATGAAGTGCGCGACATTCTCAAGGCCCGCGGGACCAGTGCGATCCTGGTGACCCACGACCAGGAAGAAGCCTTCGCGGTGAGCGATCATGTCGGGGTGTTCAAGGAGGGTCGTCTGGAGCAGTGGGACACGCCTTACAACCTGTATCACGAACCGTTGACACCTTATGTCGCCAGCTTCATCGGCCAGGGTTACTTCATTCGCGGCCGACTGGACAGCCCTGAGTCGGTGCAGACCGAGCTGGGTGAACTGCGCGGCAATCGGGCTTATACCTGGCCGGTTGGCAGTGCGGTGGACGTGTTGTTACGTCCGGACGATATCGTTTATGCGCCGGACAGCGGCTTGAAAGCGCGGATTGTAGGCAAGACGTTCCTCGGGGCTTCGACTCTTTACCGGTTGCAGTTGCCGACGGGTGCGCAGCTGGAGTCGATTTTTCCGAGTCATGCGGATCACCTGGTCGGTGCCGAGGTCGGCATTCGAGTCGCGGCAGAGCATCTGGTGCTGTTTCAGGCATCCGGGAGCACAGCGGCGCAGATCCCGGCAACGGAGACCGGGGTTCGACGGTACAGCACGGCTAGCTGAGCCATGCACATAACACCTGTGGGAGCGGGCTTGCTCGCGAAGGCGGTGTGTCAGGTACTAATGAACCGACTGACACTCCGCTTTCGCGAGCAAGCCCGCTCCCACATTGGGTTTGTGTGAATTCAGTTATAAGTCACACCCGCCCGATATCGGCAAACTTGCCCTGGGTATGCTCCGCCAATAGCGCCGGAGCCAGCTCCACTTCCAGCCCCCTGCGGCCCGCGCTGACGAAAATGCTCGCGAACGCTTGAGCCGAGCCGTCGATAAAAGTTCGCAGACGCTTCTTCTGCCCCAATGGGCTGATTCCCCCCAGCAGGTACCCGGTCGAGCGCTGCGCCGCAGCCGGATCCGCCATCTCAACCTTCTTCACCCCAGCCGCCTGCGCCAAGCCTTTCAAGTCGAGACTTCCGACGACCGGCACCACCGCCACCAGCAGCTCGCCTTTCTCACTGGCCGCCAGCAATGTCTTGAACACCTGCGCCGGATCAAGCCCGAGCTTCTCCGCTGCTTCCAAACCGTAGGAAGCAGCCTTGGGATCATGTTCGTAACTGTGCACGCGATGTTCGGCTCGAACTTTTTTCAACAAATCCAATGCAGGGGTCATGACAGCTCCAGACAGGGGGCGGCAGTAGAAATCCTCTAGCGGATTCTAGGCCATCGCCCCGCAAAAGGCTCTATTGCGCCCCTGTTTCAGGGGACCAGCGCGGCATTTTACCGCTCGTCCACATTCAACTCGCGCGGTGAACAATAGGATCATTCACCTGACTAATAGTTGAATTGTGACTGATGGTTCACTTTCGACCTTTGACAGCAGCGTTTCTTGTCTATATTTTTTCGAATACGAATAGCATACGAACAGTCCTACGCAGCCCCCCAGACAAAAACAACAACGAGGTTTTTCATGACTACTGCTTTACAACAACCGCCGCTCTCGAGCCAGTGCATGGCCGAGTTCCTGGGGACTGCCCTGCTTATCTTTTTCGGCACCGGTTGTGTTGCTGCGCTCAAGGTTGCGGGCGCCAGCTTTGGCCTGTGGGAAATCAGCATCATCTGGGGGGTCGGCGTAAGCATGGCGATCTATATGACCGCTGGGGTTTCCGGGGCACATCTGAATCCCGCCGTGAGCATCGCGCTGTGCATCTTCACCGACTTTGAAAAGCGCAAATTGCCCTTCTACATCCTGGCCCAGGTGGCCGGCGCCTTCTGCGGAGCCTTGTTGGTCTACACGCTCTACAGCAATCTGTTCTTCGATTACGAACAAACCCACCAGATCGTGCGCGGCACTCAAGCCAGCCTGGAATTGGCCTCGGTATTCTCCACCTTCCCGCACCCGGCCCTGTCCACGGCCCAGGCGTTCCTGGTTGAAGTGATCATCACCGCAATTCTGATGGGCGTGATCATGTCCCTGACCGATGACAACAACGGACTGCCCAAGGGCCCACTGGCTCCCCTGCTGATCGGCCTGCTGATTGCCGTGATTGGCAGTTCGATGGGCCCGCTGACCGGCTTTGCGATGAACCCGGCCCGTGACTTCGGTCCAAAACTGATGACTTTCTTCGCCGGTTGGGGTGAAATTTCCCTCACTGGCGGGCGTGATATCCCCTACTTTCTGATTCCGATCTTTGCACCGATTGTCGGTGCCTGCCTCGGCGCCGCCGCGTATCGCGGGCTGATTGCCCGTCATCTGCCCAGCGCCGCGCCCGACACCACGCAAGCAGCACCGGCCATTGACGGCAAAACACGCACTTCTTGATACCGTAGGTGCGTGATCCTGCCAATCTGGTCTCGCGCCCGACCTCACTCCCTTATTTCCGTCCAAGGCAATCGACATGACCGACATTCAGAATAAGAACTACATCATTGCCCTTGATCAGGGTACGACCAGCTCGCGCGCGATCATTTTCGACCGTGATGCGAACGTGGTCTGCACCGCCCAGCGCGAATTCGTCCAGCATTATCCGCAAGCCGGTTGGGTCGAACATGACCCGATGGAAATTTTCGCCACCCAGAGCGCCGTGATGGTCGAGGCCCTGGCGCAAGCCGGCCTGCATCACGACCAGGTGGCCGCCATCGGCATCACCAACCAGCGCGAAACCACTGTGGTCTGGGACAAGACCACCGGACGCCCGATCTACAACGCGATCGTCTGGCAGTGCCGCCGCAGCACCGAGATCTGTCAGCAGCTCAAGCGCGACGGTCACGAGCAATACATCAGCGACACCACTGGCTTGGTCACCGACCCGTACTTCTCCGGCACCAAGCTCAAGTGGATCCTCGACAATGTCGAAGGCAGTCGTGAGCGTGCACGCAACGGTGAATTGCTTTTTGGTACCGTCGACAGCTGGCTGATCTGGAAATTTACCGGCGGCAAAGTGCACGTCACCGATTACACCAACGCCTCGCGCACCATGCTCTTCAACATCCACACCCTGGAGTGGGACGCGAAGATGCTGGAGGTGCTGGATATCCCGCGCGAAATGCTGCCGCAAGTTAAGTCGTCCTCAGAGATTTACGGCCACACCAAAAGCGGCATTGCCATCGGCGGTATCGCCGGTGACCAGCAGGCCGCCCTGTTCGGCCAGATGTGCGTGGAGCCGGGCCAGGCGAAAAACACCTACGGCACCGGCTGCTTCCTGCTGATGAACACCGGCGACAAGGCGGTGAAATCCCAGCACGGCATGTTGACGACGATCGCCTGCGGCCCGCGCGGTGAAGTCGCGTATGCCCTGGAAGGCGCCGTGTTCAACGGGGGCTCGACCGTGCAATGGTTGCGGGATGAACTGAAAATCATCAACGACGCCCACGACACCGAGTACTTCGCCAGCAAGGTCAAGGACAGCAATGGGGTGTATCTGGTCCCGGCCTTTACCGGCCTGGGTGCCCCGTACTGGGACCCATATGCCCGCGGCGCGCTGTTTGGCCTGACTCGCGGAGTGCGCGTGGATCACATCATCCGTGCTGCACTGGAATCGATTGCCTATCAGACCCGCGACGTACTGGATGCCATGCAGCAGGACTCCGGTGAACGCCTCAAAGCCCTGCGAGTGGACGGCGGTGCTGTAGCGAACAACTTCCTGATGCAGTTCCAGGCCGACATCCTCGGCACCCAGGTGGAGCGTCCGCAAATGCGCGAAACCACGGCACTCGGTGCTGCCTACCTGGCTGGCCTGGCGTGCGGCTTCTGGGGCAGCCTCGACGAGTTGCGCGGCAAGGCGGTGATCGAGCGCGAATTCGAGCCGACGCTGGATGAAACTGCCAAAGAAAAACTCTACGCCGGCTGGAAAAAAGCCGTGAGTCGTACCCGCGATTGGGAACCCCATGAAGGCGATGAATAAGCCGAGCTAGAGATCCGTATCGGTATGTAACTGGTCGGGAGCAGATTCCTGCGGCATCATGGGCAAATTTTGCCCGGCAGCCCAAAGGAAGCCCCATGAATCTGCCTCCCCGTCAGCAGCAAATCCTCGAACTGGTTCGCGAACGCGGCTACGTGAGTATCGAGGAAATGGCTACGCTGTTCGTCGTCACACCGCAGACCATTCGCCGCGACATCAATCAGCTCGCGGAAGCCAATTTATTGCGACGCTACCATGGCGGCGCAGCCTACGATTCCAGTGTCGAAAACACCGCCTACGCCATGCGCGCCGACCAGATGCGCGATGAGAAACAGCGTATTGGCGAAGCCATCGCCGCACAAATTCCCGACCACGCCTCGCTGTTCATCAACATCGGCACCACCACCGAGTCGATTGCCCGGGCGCTGCTCAACCACAGCCACTTGAAAATCATCACCAACAACCTGCACGTCGCCTCGATGCTCAGTGCCAAGGACGATTTCGACGTCCTGCTGACCGGTGGCAACGTGCGCCGTGACGGCGGGGTAGTCGGCCAGGCCAGTGTCGACTTCATCAACCAGTTCAAGGTCGACTTTGCCTTGGTCGGGATCAGTGGCATTGATGAAGATGGCAGCTTGCTGGACTTCGATTATCAGGAAGTGCGGGTATCCCAGGCGATCATCGCCAATGCCCGGCAAGTGATCCTTGCCGCGGACTCAAGCAAATTCGGGCGCAACGCCATGATTCGCCTGGGGCCGATCAGCCTGATCGATTGCCTGGTGACCGATCAGCCTCCGGTGCCGGCGCTGGCGCAGTTGTTGAGTCAGCACAAGATTCGGTTGGAGGTGGTTTAATCCGCTTCATCTTCTGTGTTTGTATCGACGCCATCGCGAGCAGGCTCACTCCTACAGGGGTTGCGCTGAACCGGTAGGAGTGAGCCTGCTCGCGATGGCGATCTTCCCGACAGAGCTACCATCGCGCTCCTGCACGCACCTGAATGTTCGAAAATTTTCCTTTCCCCGCCTTTCGATCAGTATTTTCAATCGAAGTTGACTGGCTGTGCGCGTCTTTATGGGCTACCATTTTCGCAAATGAACATTAATGTTCGAATTCAAATATAGATAATCAAAAGCCCGAGGCCAGCCGATGCCCACTTCCACCTTGCCTACGCCCCCACTCTCCGAGGTCTACGATGTTGCCGTTATCGGTGGCGGGATCAATGGCGTGGGGATCGCAGCGGACGCTGCCGGCCGCGGCCTGTCGGTGTTCCTTTGCGAAAAGGACGACCTGGCCAGCCACACCTCCTCGGCCAGCAGCAAGCTGATCCACGGCGGCCTGCGCTACCTCGAACATTATGAATTCCGTCTGGTGCGCGAAGCTCTCGCCGAGCGCGAAGTGTTGCTGGCCAAGGCGCCGCACATCGTCAAGCAGATGCGTTTCGTCCTGCCCCACCGCCCGCACCTGCGCCCGGCGTGGATGATCCGCACCGGCCTGTTCCTGTACGACAACCTCGGCAAACGAGAAAAACTTGAAGGTTCGAAAAGCCTCAAATTCGGCCCTGACAGCCCGCTGAAAAGTGAAATCACCAAGGGTTTCGAATATTCCGACTGCTGGGTCGACGACGCTCGCCTGGTGGTACTGAACGCCATGGCCGCCCGGGAGAAAGGCGCCCACGTGCATACCCAGACCCGTTGCGTCAGCGCTCGCCGTACCAAGGGCTTGTGGCACCTGCATCTGGAACGCGCCGATGGCAGCCTGTTTTCGATTCGCGCCAAGGCCCTGGTGAATGCTGCTGGCCCTTGGGTCGCCAAGTTCATTCGCGACGACTTGAAGATGGAATCGCCATACGGCATTCGTTTGATTCAGGGCAGCCACCTGATCGTGCCGAAGCTCTACGAAGGCGAACACGCGCACATCCTGCAAAACGAAGACCAGCGCATCGTGTTCACCATCCCGTACCTGAACCACTTCACCCTGATCGGCACCACCGACCGTGAATACACCGGTGACCCGGCGCAAGTCGCCATCACCGAAGGTGAAACCGATTACCTGCTCAAGGTGGTCAACGCGCACTTCAAGAAGCAGGTCAGCCGCGACGACATCCTGCACAGCTACTCGGGTGTCCGCCCGCTATGCAATGACGAATCCGATAACCCGTCGGCGGTCACCCGCGACTACACCCTCGCGCTATCGGGCACCGGTGAAGAGGCGCCGTTGCTGTCGGTATTCGGCGGCAAGCTGACCACTTACCGCAAACTGGCCGAGTCGGCGCTGGCGCAGTTGACGCCGTACTTCACGCACATCAAGCCAAGCTGGACCGCCAGCGCGACCTTACCCGGCGGCGAAGACATGAGCACCCCGCAGGCCCTGTGCGCGTTGATCCGCGACAGGTTCGACTGGGTACCCACAGAAATCGCCCGCCGCTGGTCCACCACCTACGGCAGCCGCACCTGGCGCATGCTGGAAGGCGTGCGCGACCTGAGCGACCTGGGTGATCACATCGGCGGCGGTCTCTATACCCGCGAAGTGGATTACCTGTGCAGTGAAGAGTGGGCGACCACTGCGCACGACATCCTGTGGCGCCGCAGCAAGCTGGGGTTGTTCACTACGCCCGCGGAGCAGCAGAAGCTGGCGGATTACCTGAGCAAGGTTGAGCAGAATCGCAGCAAGATCGAAGCGGCCTGATCGGCAGGCTGGGTTCAAACAAAGCCCCTGAATCGCAAGATTCGGGGGCTTTTTACATTCTCCCATCCGCAACAAATCCCCTGTAGGAGTGAGCCTGCTCGCGATGGCGGTGTGCCAGGCAACCACAGTGGTGAATGTTGTGGCCTCATCGCGAGCAGGCTCACTCCTACAGGGGACAGTGTTGCAAATCAGGATTGCATTCGGTTTTCCGAACGCGACCCGGCGCTCTATTCGGTTAACCGGATCATTCGTGCTTCAAAAAATCAGCAACAAATAATTAATACCCTTATAAATCAATGATTTGATGTATTAAGCCTGGCCTGGCACGAGTCATGCTCTACACTCTTGGACGAATGCCTGTTGTGCCGACACATCAGTAGCATCAGGCATTCAAAGCACAAAAGGGCCGGTCAACTGGCTCCATAAAAAAAACAATGTCGAGGAAAATTTGATGCGCATCGTTCCCCACCTCCTGGGCGCAGCCATTGCTGCCGCTCTGATTAGCACTCCAGTTTTTGCTGCCGAACTCACCGGCACACTGAAGAAGATCAAAGAGTCCGGCACCATCACCCTCGGGCATCGTGACGCTTCCATCCCGTTTTCCTACATCGCTGACGCTTCCGGCAAACCGGTCGGTTACTCCCACGACATCCAGCTGAAAGTCGTCGAAGCGCTGAAGAAAGACCTCGACCTGCCTGACCTCAAGGTCAAGTACAACCTGGTCACCTCGCAGACCCGTATCCCGCTGGTACAGAACGGCACCGTGGACCTCGAATGCGGCTCCACCACCAACAACGTCGAGCGTCAGCAGCAAGTTGACTTCTCTGTCGGCATCTTCGAAATCGGTACCCGTCTTCTCTCCAAGAAAGACTCCACGTACAAGAACTTTGACGACCTCAAAGGCAAGAACGTCGTGACCACCGCGGGCACTACGTCCGAGCGTCTGCTCAAGTCGATGAACGCCGACAAGCAGATGGGCATGAACGTCATCTCCGCCAAAGACCACGGCGAGTCCTTCCAGATGCTGGAATCGGGCCGTGCCGTTGCCTTCATGATGGATGACGCATTGCTGGCAGGTGAAGCCGCCAAGGCCAAAAAAGCGACTGACTGGGCCGTGACCGGTGATCCGCAGTCGTACGAAATCTATGGCTGCATGGTTCGCAAGGGCGACGAGTCGTTCAAGAAAGCCGTGGATGACGCGATTGTTGCGACCTACAAATCGGGCGAGATCAACAAGATCTACGAAAAATGGTTCATGGCGCCAATCCCGCCTAAAGGCCTGAACCTGAACTTCCCGATGAGCGACGAGCTCAAGGCCCTGATCGCCAATCCGACTGATAAAGCGGCTGACGACAAGAAGTCCTGATTTCTAGCTAACCTTATCTCCTGAGAGGGCCCTGCCCTTTCGGGAGACTGTCACTCCCTGCTGGCATTTTCTGGAAACACTCGAACCGGTGGCTGTCGAGCCGCTCGTGTGTGCCTGACCCTTCAAGGTCGGAAGGGAACGGAGCTTCCCCAGGCGGGCACTTGTACATCGATCGATCTGAGGGGAGACCCTAATGAATTACAACTGGGACTGGAGTGTGTTCTTCAAGTCCACCGGCGTGGGCAGCGAGATCTATCTCGACTGGTACATCACCGGTTTGGGCTGGACCATCGCCATCGCCATCGTGGCCTGGATCATTGCCCTGACACTGGGCTCGATCCTGGGTGTCATGCGCACCATACCGAACCGCCTCGTATCGGGCATTGCGACCTGCTATGTCGAACTCTTCCGAAATGTGCCGCTGCTGGTGCAGCTGTTCATCTGGTACTTCCTGGTACCCGACCTGCTGCCGCAGAATCTGCAGGACTGGTACAAGCAGGACTTGAATCCGACCACTTCGGCCTTCCTCAGCGTCGTCGTGTGCCTTGGCCTGTTCACCACTGCCCGGGTTTGCGAACAGGTTCGCACGGGTATCCAGGCGCTGCCAAAAGGTCAGGAAGCTGCCGCTCGTGCAATGGGCTTCAAGCTGCCGCAGATCTACTGGAACGTGCTGCTGCCCCAGGCTTACCGGATCATCATTCCGCCACTTACCTCGGAATTTCTCAACGTCTTCAAGAACACCTCCGTCGCCTCGTTGATCGGCCTGATGGAGCTGCTCGCGCAGACCAAGCAGACCGCCGAGTTCTCCGCCAACCTGTTCGAAGCCTTTACCTTGGCGACACTGATCTACTTCACCCTGAACATGAGCCTGATGCTGCTGATGCGCCTGGTCGAGAAGAAAGTCGCCGTGCCGGGCCTGATCTCCGTAGGGGGTAAATGATGGAACTCGACTTCTCGGGCATCATCCCGTCCCTGCCGGGCTTGTGGAACGGTATGGTCATGACCCTGCAACTGATGGCCCTGGGCATCATCGGCGGGATCATTCTAGGCACCATTCTCGCGCTGATGCGCCTGTCCCACAGCAAGCTGCTGTCGAACATTGCCGGCGCCTACGTCAACTATTTCCGCTCGATCCCGCTGTTGCTGGTCATCACCTGGTTCTACCTGGCGGTGCCGTTCGTACTGCGCTGGATCACCGGTGAAGACACGCCGATCGGCGCGTTCGCCTCATGCATCGTGGCGTTCATGATGTTTGAAGCAGCGTACTTCTGCGAAATCGTTCGGGCCGGCGTGCAGTCGATTCCCAAGGGTCAGATGGGCGCAGCCCAGGCACTGGGCATGACGTACGGCCAGATGATGCGCTTGATCATCCTGCCGCAAGCGTTCCGCAAGATGACCCCGCTGCTGTTGCAACAGAGCATCATCCTGTTTCAGGACACCTCGCTGGTCTATGCCGTCGGCCTGGTGGACTTCCTCAATGCTTCGCGCGCCAGTGGCGACATCATCGGCCGCTCCAATGAGTTCCTGATCTTCGCAGGTCTCGTGTACTTCACAATCAGCTTTGCCGCCTCGCTGCTGGTCAAGCGTCTGCAAAAAAGGTTCGCCGTATGATCTCTATCAAGAACGTCAACAAGTGGTATGGGGACTTCCAGGTACTGACTGACTGCAGCACCGAGGTCAAGAAAGGCGAAGTGATCGTGGTGTGCGGGCCTTCCGGCTCCGGCAAGTCCACCCTGATCAAGTGCGTGAACGCGCTTGAACCGTTCCAGAAAGGTGACGTGGTAGTCGATGGCACGTCCATCGCCGACCCCAAGACCGACCTGCCGAAACTGCGCTCGCGCGTCGGCATGGTGTTCCAGCATTTCGAGCTGTTCCCGCACCTGACCATCACCGAAAACCTGACCATCGCGCAGATCAAGGTGTTGGGCCGCAGCAAGGAAGAAGCCACCAAGAAAGGCCTGCAGCTGCTTGAGCGTGTTGGCCTGTCTGCCCATGCGCACAAGCATCCGGGGCAGCTTTCCGGTGGCCAGCAACAGCGTGTGGCGATTGCCCGTGCGCTGGCGATGGACCCGATTGTCATGCTGTTCGACGAACCGACTTCGGCCCTCGATCCGGAGATGGTCAACGAAGTGCTCGACGTTATGGTGCAACTGGCCCATGAAGGCATGACCATGATGTGCGTGACTCACGAGATGGGCTTTGCGCGCAAGGTGGCGGACCGGGTGATCTTCATGGACGCCGGCAAGATCATCGAGGACTGCCCGAAAGAGGAGTTCTTCGGCGACATCAGCGCCCGCTCCGAACGCGCGCAGCATTTCCTCGAGAAGATTCTGCAGCACTAAAAGCCAGCGGCGCCCCCTGTAGGAGCTGCCGCAGGCTGCGATCTTTTGATCTCGATCTTCTGAATGACTGACAAGATCAAGGTCAAAAGATCGCAGCCTTCGGCAGCTCCTACGCGGGCTCCCCGCATGGCCTGTTGTTGTGGTTGACCCAAGGCATCTGTGATGAAATGCGACCCCACTCTCTATCGCGCCGCGCCGCCATCACTCGCCGTGAAACCACGTCTGATTCGCCATCTGTTCCTGCCGCCGCTGGTCATCGCCCTGATGATCGGATTGGGTTACGTCGGCTTCTGGGTCAGTGAGCATTTCGGCATCCGCAGCCTCAGCGAGAACGGCCAGCGCCAGCTGGAACTGCATGCCCGTGCGGTCGAGAGCGAGATCAGCAAATACACCTACCTGCCCAGCCTGCTGGAACTTGAATCCAGTGTGTCGAAGCTGTTGGACGACCCGTCCCCGGAACACCGGCAGACGGTCAATGAATACCTCGAAGGCCTGAACCGGCGCAGCCGAAGTCGGGCTATCTATGTCATGGACACCACCGGCCGCGTGATGGCCACCAGCAACTGGCGCGACGTCGACAGCTACCTCGGTGAAGACCTGTCCTTTCGTGCTTATTTCCAGCACGCCGTACGCGGCCAGCCGGGGCGCTTCTATGGCATTGGCAGCACCAACGGCGAACCCGGTTACTACCTGGCCCACGGCCTTGAAGAACAGGGCAAGATCATCGGAGTGGCCGTGGTCAAGGTGCGGCTCGAAGCCATGGAGGAACGCTGGCAGCGCGCGCGCCTGGAAGCCTTCGTCAGTGATGAGAACGGCATCATCATCCTGTCCAGCGATCCGGCGCGGCGGCTCAAATCGGTGATTCCGCTGAGCGACGAAACCAAGGAGAAACTCGCCCGCAGCCTGCAGTATTACTGGTTTCCGCTGAACGAGTTGCAACCCCTGGCCCGCGAGAAGCTGGCCGAAGGCGAGGAAAAACTGACCTTCCCGGCCAACAGTGAGGTGGAGTCCGATCAGGAAGACATCAGTTACCTGTCACAGACTCGCCCGCTCAGCGATACTCCGTGGAATTTCACCCTGCTCACGCCTCTGCAGGACTTGCGCCGCGAAGCGATCAACCAGGGCATCCTGGTGGCCGTCGCCTTTGCCCTCGTGGCGTTCCTGCTGATTGCCTGGAATGAACGACGCAAGGTCATTGCCACCCGCCTTGCCGCCCGGGAAGCGCTGCAGGAAGCCAACAATCAACTGGAGCGTCGGATTACCGAACGCACCAGCGACCTGCGCGCCAGCAACGAACGTCTCAAAGGCCAGATTCGCGAACGGCGCCAGGCCGAAGAGACCTTGCGCCGGGCCCAGGACGAACTGGTGCAGGCTGGCAAACTCGCCGCCATCGGCCAGATGTCCACGAGCATTGCCCACGAACTGAACCAGCCACTGGCCGCGCTGCGCACCTTGTCCGGCAATACCGTGCGCTTCCTCGAGCGCGGCCAACTCGACGTCGCCAGCACCAACCTCAAGACCATCAACGAGCTGATCGATCGCATGGGCCGGATCACCGCCAGCCTGCGCTCCTTCGCCCGGCGTGGTGATGACAAGGGCCAGGCCAGCCTCGGCAAAGCGGTGGACGCCGCACTGCAACTGCTCGGCGCCCGGCTGGATAGCGCTCACCTGCAACTGCATCGGGAATTTAACGATGTGCAGGTGCAGATCGACCAGACTCGCCTGGAGCAGATTCTGGTCAACCTGATCGGCAACGCCCTGGATGCCATGCATGCCCAGCCTCTGCCGCAATTGTGGCTTGAAGGTGAACCGCATGACGGCAAGTATCGCCTGAGGGTGCGCGACAACGGCCACGGCATTGACGCCGAGGCGCGCAAGCATCTGTTCGAACCCTTCTTCACCACCAAGCCCGGCGAACAGGGCCTGGGCCTCGGCCTGACACTTTCCGCCAGCCTGGCTGCCGCCACCGGCGGCCACCTGGGTGTCGAGCACCCGGCCAGTGGTGGTACAACCTTCGTCCTCAGTTTACCGTTGGTAAGCCCCCTTCACGCCGAGCCAATATGAACAACGACCTTAGTGTGCTGATCGTCGAAGACGACCCCCATGTGCTGCTGGGCTGCCAGCAAGCACTGACCCTGGAAGACATTCCCTGCGAAGGCGTGGGCAGTGCCGAGGAAGCGCTGGAGCGGGTCGGCGACAATTTCGCCGGGATTGTCATCAGCGACATCCGCCTGCCCGGTATCGACGGACTGGAACTGCTGACCCGACTCAAGAACCGGGACCGCAGCCTGCCGGTGGTGCTGATCACTGGCCATGGCGACATCTCCATGGCCGTGGGCGCGATGCAGAAAGGCGCCTATGACTTCATGGAGAAACCCTTCTCTCCGGAGCGTCTGGTCGACGTCGCCCGCCGCGCCCTGGAGCAGCGCAGCCTGGCGCGGGAAGTCTCGTCGCTGCGGCGGCAACTGGCCGAGCGCGACTCGCTCGAAGGCCGGATCATCGGGCGCTCGCCAGCGATGCAGAACCTGCGCGAACTGATCGCCAACGTCGCCGACACTTCGGCCAACGTGCTGATCGAAGGCGAAACAGGCACCGGCAAGGAGCTGGTCGCGCGCTGCCTGCACGATTTCAGCCGGCGCCACACCAAGCAGTTTGTCGCCTTGAACTGCGGCGGCCTGCCGGAGAATCTGTTCGAAAGCGAGATCTTCGGCCACGAAGCCAATGCGTTCACCGGTGCCGGCAAACGGCGGATCGGCAAGATCGAACACGCCGACGGCGGCACACTGTTTCTCGATGAAGTGGAAAGCATGCCGCTGCCGCTGCAGATCAAATTGCTGCGGGTGCTGCAGGAACGGACCCTGGAGCGACTCGGTTCGAACCAGAGTGTGGCCGTGGACTGCCGGGTGATCGCGGCGACCAAATCCGATCTCGACGAATCGAGCAAAGCCGGTGAATTTCGCAGCGACCTGTATTACCGCCTCAACGTGGTGACCCTGGAACTGCCGCCCCTGCGCGAACGCCGCGAAGACATCCTGCAACTGTTCGAGCACTTCCTGCAGCAATCTTCACTGCGCTTCGACCGCGCAGTGCCGGAGCTCGACAACCAGACCCTGTCGAATCTGATGAGCCATGACTGGCCGGGGAATGTACGGGAGTTGCGCAACGTCGCCGAACGCTACGCCCTCGGCCTGCCGGCCTTCAAGAAATCCGGTGCCAGCGCCAGCAATCAGGGCTTGGGGTTTGCCGAGGCGGTCGAAGCTTTCGAGCGCAATCTGCTGGTGGATGCCCTGCAGCGCAGCGGTGGCAACCTGACCCAGGCGAGCCAGGAACTGGGCATGGCCAAGACCACGCTGTTCGATAAAGTGAAGAAATACGGGTTGAGCCACTGATGGATCTGATTCTCAAAGCGTCCCTGGGCGCGGCAGTGGTACTGATCCTCGCCGCGCTGGCCAAGACCCGAAACTATTACATCGCCGGGCTGGTGCCACTGTTCCCGACCTTTGCGTTGATTGCCCATTACATCGTCGGCAAAGGCCGGTCGCTGGAGGACCTGAAGAGCACCATCGTGTTTGGCATGTGGTCGATCATTCCGTACTTCATCTACCTGGCCACCCTCTATGTGATGGTCGACCGCATGCGCCTCGAGGCATCGCTGGCCGTGGCAGCGGTGGCGTGGTTGATAGCGGCGACGGCGCTGGTCAGCATCTGGGTTCGCCTGCACGGCTGATCACAATCCCTTGTTACAGGCGTGCATGAATGCCCGCAGTGGCTGGCCCGTCCCTTGCACTTACCCCCTAAAGCCCCTCGGCCGGCCTTCATGATCGGTGAAGCCGGTGTCCGGGAGGGGTATGGCAAGGGGGAATACTGACCTTGAACATTCTAGATCTCGACCACAGCCTGACTGCCCAAGCACCGATCGCACAGTTGCTCGACAGCGGCCGCGCCAATCGCCTGGACCTGCTCGACCTCGGCCCGAAACTGCGGCTTTGGTCCAGCGAACGCACCTGGCGTCGCTTTTGCGAACGCTTGCGACAACGCCCCCGGCACAGCGGACCGCAGCCGGAAATCTTCTTCGTCGGCTCCGGTGACTACCACCATTTGACCCCGGCCTTTCTCAGCGACTTGCCGGAGCCAACCAGCCTGATCCACTTCGACAACCACCCCGACTGGGTCCGGTTCGCGCCGCGCAGGCATTGCGGTTCATGGGTCAACCAGGCACTGAAACTGCCGAACATCCAGCGCATCGTCACCCTCGGCCCGTGTAGCGCAGACCTGCAAAATCCACAGCTCAAGTGCGCTAACCTGCGTGCGCTCAGGCGCGGGGTGCTGCAACTGTTTCCCTGGCAGCACGCACCGTCGAGGGTTTGGGGGCTGATCGGCGATGGTGCCGGGCATCGACAACAGGAAAACTTCCTGCACTGGAACAACCTGGCCGGGCTGGACTGGTCGGCATTTCTCCAGCAACTGATCGCCAGCCTGCCGACGAAAGCAGTGTGGATCACGATCGACAAGGATGTGCTGGCCAGTGAGGACGCCGCGACCAACTGGGATCAGGGTGCCATGCGTCTGAGCCATCTGGTGCAGGCGATTCGTATGCTGGCAGCCGGTAAGCACATCCTCGGCATCGACATCTGTGGCGACTACGCCAGACCGGGCTTCAGTAATGCCCTGAAACGCTGGGAAGCGAGGTCCGACCAACCCCCAGCCGAGCGCTGGAGCGAAGCCGATCTGCTGCGCAATGCCGCCACCAACCAGGCCCTGATCGAGTTATTCGAGGAGCTGTTCCCATGACCTTCACCGTGATCGTGCTGGTGGCGATTTCCATTGTGCTGGACGTCATTGGCCAACTCTGTTTCAAACTCGGCCTGGACCGTCTACCGGCGCTCGAAGGCGGGTTTCGCCTGAATGCGTTCTGGGGCCAGGTGTTTAGCGCTCCGCTACTGTGGTGCGGGGTCGGCGCCTACGTGATCGAGTTTTTCATCTGGCTCGAAGCCCTGTCCAGGGCACCGCTGAGCCTGTTGTTTCCGGCTGCGGCGCTGGCTTATTGCGGTGTGGTGTTGGCGGGCAAGGTGATCCTCGGCGAAAACGTCAGCCGACGGCGTTGGCTCGGCACGCTGGTGATCACGGCGGGCGTCATGCTCGTATGTGCCGTCCATGTGTGAGGATCGATCGATGATCAATAGCAAGACCGACTGGCTGCACGAACGCCTCGGTACCGTTGTCCTGTGGATACTGTTGATCGGGTTGGAAAGCGCAGGCCAGATCGCGACCAAGGTCGGTGGCGATCAACTGGGGCAAATGGACTTCAACCTGCAATGGCTGCTGGCAGTGGCAGGCAACACCGGAGTCTGGCTGGCCATTGCCTGCTACGTCGGGGCGTTCTTTGTGTGGATGCTGATTCTGCGGCGCAGCCATTTATCCTTGGCCTTTCCGTTGAGCTCACTGGTGTTCGTTGGCGTGTTGCTAGGGTCTTGGCTGTGGTTGGGTGAGCACATCAGCGTGCTGCACTGGGTGGGGGTGGCGGTGATCATGGCGGGGGTAGTGATGTTGGCGGGAGGTGAAGAAGCCTGATCCTGGAGCTATCGGTGCGGTGATCCCACTTGCTGGCGAAGGCGTCCGAAAGCCTGACGCAACATCCAACGGCCCCAGCGCCAGCAAGCCGCTCAACAGGCTCTCCCAAGTAACTTGCTATACAAGCGAAACCATAAGTGGCCGTTACCGCAGGAATGGAGATATACACCTGATCAACCGTTGTCGCGATGTTCCATGAGCTGCAAGAGTCAGTCGATTTTATAGGCGAGGGCCGCCTGAACTTCGCCCTGACGCCTGTCACCAACGGCCTTGACGATGCTGCTGCCCGCCGCGCTACCCGTCAGGTAAGTCCAGCTGGCGCTGCTCAGCAGCGACCATTTCGGGGCAAGGGGAAATTCGAAGCTCTGGCTCAGCGTCACTTTCTGCAAACCGCCAGCGGCGCTGTACGGGCCAATCCCCGAGGCCCGAGCCTCATCGCCATCCACGCCAAAAAATGTCTGGTTCTGCCGGGCATCGACAAAATGCGCGGTCAGGTTATTGCTGCCGATCGCTCTGCCACCCAGTGGATAACCCACTTCGCCACCGACCCTGCCCAGCACACCCCCCCCGCGCCCGCCCACCGCCTGACCGACAAAAGCGAATACCCGCCAGAAATCAGCCGGGGCGTACTGCACAAACCCGCCCATCAGCCCCATGTCAGGCACATCACGCAAACCCTGCAACGCACCGTTGGAGGTGCGGCCTGGGAGGTAATTGACGAACGGACCGGCGCTGAAACCGCGGGTGCTCAGCGCCTTCCAGGCCAACCCGTCATCGCTGCCGAGGCTGACATCGCCCCAATCCAGATCAAGGTATGGCACCGGCCGGATTTCGTAACCACTGCCACTCGGGTCGCGGGCCTGATAGCTGAGGCCAGGACCGGCTTCACCGTTGATGCCTGCGGCCATGGTGCTGGCTGGAAGACAGGTCAGCGCGCTGATCAATACAAAAGCAATCCTCGACATGAGGCGATTCCTGGAACGGGACATGCGCGCATCAATCCCCGAATTGCCCGAACCACGCAAGCACTCATGTTGATTGTAGGGACCTACAAAAATTGTAGCTGCGCCCACAACAAAATCCGCCAAATCCCCAGCGTCACAAGGCCAGGCACGATTGGCACAGTCCCTGCTCTACCCCTTGGCAAGCGCACAGAGCGCACCCGGCCCAATAGGTACAACAGATGATTGACTGGCATATCGTGTGTGATTTCGACGGGACCATCACCCGCACCGACGTGATCGACAGTATCCTCCAGCGATTCGCCGACCCGAGTTGGGAAGCGATCGAAAACGCATGGCTGGCGGGCGACATCGGCTCCCGAGAATGCCTCAGTCGCCAGCTTTCGCTGGTCAAGGCCACGCCAACCGAACTGCTCGACCTCTTCGACACCATCGAAATCGATCCGCACTTCCCCGACTTCGTCGACCACGTCATTGGCCTCGGCGCTTCCTTCGAGGTGGTCAGCGACGGCATCGAACAAGCCATTGCAAGGATCCTGGCACGCCACTACGTCAGTCTCCTGCCGATTCTCGCCAACCGCTTGCGCCAGGTCGACTCCAGCCACTGGCGCATCGACTTCCCGCACTGCAGCGACGCCTGCCGCGCCGCTGCCGGCAATTGCAAGTGCAGGTCCGCACCCATGGCCCGTCGGGTGCTGGTGATCGGCGACGGCCAATCCGACATGTGCGTGGCTGCCAGCGCCGATTTCGTATTCGCGAAGGATCGCCTGGCGGAGCACTGCGAACGTCACGACATTGCTTACGCACGCTTCGACAGCTTCGCCGAACTTCCAGCCTTGCTGGCCCTGCTGCCAACTGTCAGCGCCGCCAACTCCACCTCTTTAAAACTCGACACCCGGGAGATTTTCCACCATGTCTGATATTCGAATCGCCACTGCCGAAGACCAGATTCTTCTGGAAAAAGAAGCTCGTTACTGCTCCTACGGCGACACCGTTCACTACATCGAGCCGCCCCGTATTTTCAGCCGCTGCAAAGGTTCCTATGTCTGGGACACCAGCGACCAGGCCTACCTCGACCTGCAGATGTGGTACTCGGCGGTCAACTTCGGCTACGCCAACCCGCGCCTGAACAATGCGTTGAAACAGCAGATCGATGCCCTCCCGCAAATCGCCAGCCAGTATCTGCACAAGGGCAAGATCGAGCTCTCGGAGATGATCGCGGTCGATGCAAAGAACAAGTTCGGCCTCGACGGGCGCGTGCACTTCAACGTGGGAGGCTCCCAATCTATCGAAGATTCGTTGAAAATCGTGCGCAACGCCTCCCAGGGCAAAAGCCTGATGTTCGCCTTCGAGGGTGGTTATCACGGGCGCACACTCGGTGCATCGTCGATCACCTCCAGTTACCGCTATCGACGCCGCTACGGCCATTTTGGCGAACGCGCCAATTTCATCCCGTTTCCGTACCACTTTCGCGGCCCCAAAGGCATGACCAAGGAAGAGTACGGCAGTCACTGCGTGAAGCAATTTGCCAGGTTGTTCGAGACCGAATACAACGGCGTCTGGGACCCGAAAGTCGGCCAGTGCGAATACGCGGCGTTCTATGTCGAACCGATCCAGGGTACCGGCGGCTATGTCATCCCGCCGATGAACTTCTTTAGCGAACTCAAGCATGTGCTGGACCAACATGGCATTCTGCTGGTGGTCGACGAAATCCAGATGGGTTTCTACCGCACCGGCAAGCTGTGGTCGATCGAGCACTTCGACGTCAAGCCGGACGTGATCGTCTTCGGCAAGGCGTTGACCAACGGCCTCAATCCCCTCGGTGGCCTCTGGGCCAGAGAAGAACTGATCAACCCGACGATTTTCCCGCCAGGGTCGACCCACTCGACCTTTGCTTCCAACCCTCTGGGCACGGCAGTCGGCCTGGAGATGTTCAAGATGACTCGCGAATTCGATTACGGCGCGATGGTCATGAACAAGGGCAAGTATTTCCTCGATGGTTTGAAAGACTTGCAGAAACGCTACCCGATCATTGGTGATGTCGACGGTCTCGGGCTGGCCCTGCGGTGCGAAATCTGCGGTCCGGACGGTTTTACCCCGGACAAGGAGACCCTGGACTTCATGGTCGAAGAAGGCATGAAGGGCGACATCGAAATCGACGGCACACGGCTGGGCCTGATCCTTGATGTGGGGGGGTACTACAAAAACGTGATCACCCTGGCGCCGTCGCTGGAAATCAGCTACCCGGAAATCGACCTTGCCATCGCCCTGCTCGATCGCCTGCTGCATCGGGCGATGCAGCGATGAACGCGCTGCTTTCACCCGAAACGGTCGACATCGGCGAAGGTGACGCCGGGTTCATTCTCGGCAGCGGGGAAGTGGCGGTGGTGCTGATTCACGGCCTGACCGGCACGCCGACGGAGCTGCGTCGCGTGGCCATGGGCCTGGCTGCGGCAGGGCATACTGTCTATGTGCCCACCCTGGCCGGCCACTGTGGCAACAACGCCGACCTGCAAGCCACGCGATGGCGCGACTGGTACGAAAGTGCGCGCAACACCTACCTGGGCGTGCGGCGTATACACGAACGGGTCTTCGTTGGCGGTTTGTCCATGGGCGCGGTGCTGTCGATGTACCTGGCAGCCGAACACCCGGGACAGATCGAAGGCTTGCTGCTCTATTCGACGACCCTGCGTTACGACGGCTGGAACATGCCCAAAGCGGCTGTACTCACACCGTTGCTGATGGCGATTCCATTCGGCGTACACCTGTGCCGCTTCAATGAAAAATCACCCTTCGGCATAAAGGACGAACGCCTGCGTGCAATCGTCGAACGGCAGATGAAGGCAGGTGAAAGCGGTAATGCCGGACTGTTGACCATGTCCGGGGTCAGTGTTCGCGAACTGCACCGGTTAATCGCGGCGGTGAAAAAACGCATGCCGCACATCACCACCCAGGCATTGGTGGTGCATTCGCGCGAAGACGATATCACCAGCCGCTGGAATGCCGATTATGTGGAACGCAAACTCGGCGGCCCTGTGGTGAAAATCCTGCTCGACGACTGCTACCACATGATCACCGTCGACTTGCAATACCGGCGGGTGGTGGAGTTGAGCGTGGATTTTATCCAGCAACGTTTCAAGCAGCAGTCCAACACCCCGCTTCCCTTGCGCCAGGCGTATCGGCAATTGGCATGAGACAAGCAAACCCCATGATCACTGCCCTTGCCTTTTCGACCATAGAGGTCATCGACCGCGATGCCTGGAACGACTGCTTCCCTGCTGAACTGGAGGACTGGGATTACTACCGGGCCGTTGAACAGGCAGGCATTGCCGACTTTCACTGGCGCTATCTGGTTTTGTACGAGCAACAGGTATTGATCGCGGCAGCCGTGGCCTTTACCACAGCCTATTCGCTGGACACCACGGTTCAAGGCCTGGGCAAGCGCTTCAGTCAACGGTTGCGCCGCTGGTGTCCGGGACTGCTCGACATCCCGCTCTACGCCTTGGGCTCACCGGTGACCGAGCGGTGCCACGCGGGCACGGCCCGGCATATAGAACCTGCCAGACGCCCCGCGTTGCTTGAACAGTTGTTGATCCTGGCGCGTAACGACGCAGACCAGGCCGGCATTGGCCTATTGGCAGTGAAGGACGCATCTGACCGTGACCCGCAGTGGTTGCAGGCCTGTCAGGAAGCTGGCCTGCAAAGCATGCCCGGCTTGCCCGGCGCCGAACTGCCGATCACGTTCACCAGCCTCGACGCCTACCTGGGTACCCTCGGAAAATCCACCCGCAAGGATCTGCGCCGCACCTTGCGCACCCAGGGGCCCAGTATCGAATGGCGACGGGAAGTGGAGGATTTGCTGCCCGTCATGATGCAGCTGTACGAAGCCACATTGAAACGCAGTGACCTGATATTCGAACGCTTGCCACCGGCCTACTTCCGCCAGGTGCTGGAACAACTCGATGAACGAGCCGCCTGCGTACTCTATTGGCTCGGCGAAGAACTGGTCGCGTTCAACTTGGTATTGCTGGACGACCAGCGGCTGGTGGACAAGTTCTTTGCCCACGACCTTAGCCGCACCCGCGAACACAATCTGTACATGCGCAGCTGGCTGGCCAATGTCGACTACTGTATTGAACATGGCCTTACGATCTATGCATGCGGCCAGGCAGGCTATGCCGGTAAGCTGCGCCTGGGTTGCTCGTTTACCGGCAACACCGTGTTTTTCCGCCACCGCAACCGCTGGCTCAACGGCCTGTTGCGGTGGGTGAAAGCATTTATCCGCCCGGACCGATCCGACCCTGCCATGGCTGCTGCGATAAGCGAAACCCGATGACCACAGCTCTACCCCCCAACGTCCGACCTTTCGCCCTTTCCGGCTGGAGCCTGCAGCGCAAACTGGTGCTGGCTTTCTGGCTGGTCAGCGTGATTCCGACGATGATTGCCGCCGAACTCGCGGCCATCACCCTGTCGCAGATTTTCGACAGCAACGTGCGGATCTGGCTGCAGGAATCGACCAGAATCGTCGAGGACGAAATCAGCGAAATCCTGCGCGACCAGGCCCGGGCTGCGCAGTTGTTCCTGCGCTATACGCGCCCGCCCACAGAGCGGCTGACGACCCGACACGACAGATTGACCGCTGACATAGCCGATTCAATGGGCATCGACGTGGTGGCGCTGGTGCGCAGCAACGATCAC
This sequence comes from Pseudomonas sp. LB3P31, assembly GCF_054897945.1. Taxonomy (NCBI): domain Bacteria; kingdom Pseudomonadati; phylum Pseudomonadota; class Gammaproteobacteria; order Pseudomonadales; family Pseudomonadaceae; genus Pseudomonas; species Pseudomonas sp. LB3P31. The sequence continues at coordinate 4,570,523 of NZ_CM142710.1, read as the reverse complement.
AAAGTGCTGTTCAGCACCGTAGCCGACAATATTGTCCGCCAGATCAGCACCGCGCCCAAAGCCGTACTGCAAACCTTACAAGTCGCCGGGGTCGCCACCGGAACTGTGGTTTCGACCTTCGAGACCGAGCAGGACGGCTTCGAGTACAAACTGGTGATCGCCACTTACCTGGACAAGAGTTTCCTCACCAGCGTGGCCGACGTTCATTCCCTGGACCTGCGCCTGTACCTGGCCAAGGCGAGTGACTTCTCGGAAATCTTCTCGACCCAGCGCTTCGAGGATCATCCATTACAGGTGCCGGCAAAAATTGAACAGTCCATGCGCCTGAGTAAACAGCCCATCGAGCAATTCACCAGCCGCTACAGCGGCATCTACCAACCGATACTCAACGAAATCGGTGAGCTGCAAGGCGTGATCTACAGCGGGCTGCTACGCCACAACAACCTGGTCGGGCTGGTGAACCAAAGTAACCTGTTCATCCTGATTTTCCTTCTCAGTTCGGCGGCCTCGCTGGCGGTCGGCTGGCTGGTTTCGCAACGGCTGACCAACCCCCTGCGAAGACTGTCCAAGGGCGTGCAAGCCGTGATTAACGGAGATTATCGCCAACGCTTACCAGTGACCGGCTGCGACGAAATGGCGGAATTGAGCAGCACCTTTAACCACATGAGCGAGCGCCTTGGCCAGTTGCAGCATCTGGAATCGCAACTGCGTCGCCGCGACCGACTACACGCCCTGGGCGAAGTTGCCATGGGCCTGGCCCATGAAATCCGCAATCCCCTGGGTATCATCAAAACCGCGACACAACTGCTGCATCGGCGCGCCGATCTGCCCGAGTCCGACAAGCGTCACCTGGAATATGTCGTCAGCGAAGTCAGCCGGATCAACGACCTGATCACCGATTTTCTCGATTTCGCCAAGCCCAGCGCGCCCATGCGTTCAACGCAAGCGGCGCGACCGCTGGTAGATGAGTTGATGGGCTTCTGCGCGCCAGCGCTGGCCAGTCACCACATCGACGCGCACATTGACGATCAGGCCCCCGGCGCCACCATTTACGCCGACCCGCGGCAACTCAAGCAGGCCTGCCTGAACCTGATCGTCAACGCCATCGACGCCATGCCCGACGGTGGACACCTGACCCTCGCGATCAGGAGCGATCCGCCATACACGGTGATCAGCATCCGTGACACCGGTACGGGCATCGAACCGGACATGCTGGAACGCATTTTCACTCCGTTCGTCACCACCAAGGCCTCGGGCACCGGCCTGGGTCTGGCGAAGGTGTACTCGATCATGGAAAGTCATGAAGGGCGCGTCGAGTGCGCCAGCGGAACCCATGCCGGCGCTACACTCAGCCTTTACATTCCGGCCAATGGCGAAGAGTTCGACGAGGGTCGCGATGACACATAACGTGCTGGTGGTCGACGACGAGCCCAAGCTCTGCCACCTGCTGGCGTCGGGGCTGGGTCAGAACGGCCTCACGGTATTCACTGCGGGTAATGGCTTGCACGCGCTGAAGGTGCTGGAGGCCGAAAACATCGACCTGGTCATCAGCGACTGGCGCATGCCCGGCATGGACGGTCCGCAGTTGCTGGCGGAAATAAAAAGCCGTTTTGCGCACGTGCCTGTGATCGTCATGACGGCCTACAGCACCGTGAAAAACGCCGTGCAGTCGATGCGCAACGGGGCGTTCGACTATATCGCCAAACCGTTCGATATCGATGAACTGGACATCACCGTTAGCAAGGCCCTGCAATTTCGCGACATCCTCAAAGACAATCAGCGCATGCGCGCCGAACTCGATGAACACCGGCAAATCGACAGCCTGATCGGCGGCAGCCCGAGTTTTCGTCGGGTGCTGCAGGCGATCGATTCGGTGCGCGAAAGCAATGCGACGATTTTGCTGACCGGCGAAAGCGGCACCGGCAAGGAAATGGTCGCCCGGGCCATCCACAAACATGGCAATCGCACCGACAAGCCCTTCGTCGCGGTGAACTGTGCGGCCATCCCCGAAGGATTGCTGGAAAGCGAAATGTTCGGCCATCGCAAAGGCGCGTTTACCGGCGCCGTAGCCGACCGCGTCGGGCGCTTCCTGCAAGCGGACAAGGGCACGCTGTTCCTCGATGAAATCGGCGAAATGCCGTTGGCCTTGCAGGCGAAGATCCTGCGGGCGCTGCAGGAGCGTGTGATTGAGCCGGTGGGCGATCCTCGCGAGCGCAAGGTGGATGTGCGAGTGATTGCCGCGACCAACAAGAACCTGCTGGACGCGGTGGCCAATAAGGAATTTCGCGAGGACCTCTACTACCGCATCAATGTCTTCCCGATTCCACTCCCGGCCCTGCGCGAACGCGTCGAAGATATCGCCCCGCTCGCCCGGCACTTCGCCCATATCCTGGGCGCCACAGCCGGCAAACGCATCAGCGGTTTCAGCCCGGCGGCGTTGCAGGCCATGGCCCATTATTCGTGGCCTGGCAACATTCGCGAACTGCAGAACTGCGTGGAACGCGCGACCATCGTCGCCTCAGGCACGGTCATCGACGACGACGATCTGCCGGCGTACCTGTTTGCTTCATCAGCCGCCACCTGCAGTGCCATTCCCATCGAAGGCATCGGCGTGCCGTCAGACCTCGAAGCCGCACTGATGCAAGTCGAAAAGAACTACATCCTGGCAGCCCTGGCCCAGAGCAACGGTGTACAGGCCGCGGCGGCGCAGTTGATCGGAGTCTCCGAGCGGAGCTTCTGGTACCGGCTGAAGAAACTGGGCATTCACGTGGATAAGATCGTGCGTTAAAGAAGGTTGTGCTCCACCACCGGATCAATCTGCGCCCAATGCGAGGTGTCTTCGCGATGGGCCTGCAGGTACGGCAACACCGCCGCCAGCAATGGCACCTTGAACGCTTCCTGAAAGCGATGGGCCAGGCCCGGGATCAGCTTTAGCTGACTACCGCGAATATGTGCTGCCAGGTGTACTCCGTGCATGACCGGCAATAACGGATCAGCCGTACCGTGCACGACAAGGGTCGGCACCCGCAGCTGATTGAGCAACGCCACCCGGCTTGGCTCGGCGAGTATCGCCATGATCTGGCGCTTCACACCCTCGGGGTTGAACGCCCGGTCGTAGGATTGGGCGGCCTGTTGCAGCAAGGCCTGGCGATCATCGCTGATGGTCGGGCTGCCCAGCGCCGCGAGCAGGTCGGCTTGCTGTTCCAGCGCCACTTCGCGATTGGGCGCACTGCGGCGCGCGAGCAGCTGCACCAACGCCGCGCTGGGAGCCGGGAGGCCTTCGGCGCCAGAGCTGGACATGATCAGGGTCAGGCTTTCCACCCGTTGCGGCGCCATGGCCGCCATATGCTGGGCGATCATTCCACCCATGCTGGCGCCCAGCACGTGAAATTGCTCGATATGCAGTGCACTCATCAGGCCGAAACCATCGTCGGCCATGTCCGTCAGAGTGTACGGCGCGGCTACCGGCAAGCCGAGCTTGTAGCGCAGCACCTCGAAGGTGAGGTTGGCGTCGACCGGCGTTTGCCGCCAAGTGGACAGGCCGACATCGCGATTGTCGTAACGGATTACCCGAAATCCCTGTTCACAAAGCGCCACCACCACTTCATCCGGCCAGTGAATCAACTGCCCACCCAGACCCATGACCAGCAGCAATGCCGGATCCGAGGCGCGTCCGATGCTCTGGTAAGCCAGGCTCACCTGGCTCAGGTCGACCCGCTCAGTCGGAACATTCACATCGCAACGAGACGCTGCCGAAGCTGGCAGGCTGAATAGCGCGGCAACCAAAATGGCAGCTGAAAGAAACAAAGCACGCATGTAAAAACACCAAAACGCAGAACCCCAGTAGAGCGCGAGTTTGATGATATTTGTTCAAGCGCGCTGCCACAGTTACGTGACAGTTTGATGAACAGCGCCGAGCGGTCGTGGTGGTAACTATGTAGTGCCAGGAGCAAGCGGGACTTATCTTAAATGTCTTGCTCCTGAAGTGGACCTACCGCTTCCTCGCACCGAGCCTGTTTCGATGACCGACAAACTGGATTTTGACTTTGAGCTTGCGCCGACCAGCTTCATACCCTCTTCATCCCCACTACCCCCTCTGCGAAACACCAGCCTGTATCTCAGCGCGTTGGCCCGCTGGCACGAATGCCGCCAGGGTTGGCTCGAGCTGCTGGCTGCCAGCCCGGGGGTAAGGGACACGATTGATCATCTGCTCAAACGCGAGCTGAATCTGGACGGGCAGACAGCCGGCCTGCTATTCGGGCCCACTCCGGGAAGGCAGCAACGCTTCGTCGGCTTCACTGATGCTTGCGCTTTCGTGCTACAGCATCCCTCGCTGGAGACCACGCTGGATGAGCAATGCCAGGTCAGCGGACTCGATAGCGCACATCCGCTGGCGCAGATGACGCCTGTGCAAATGCTTGGGCGACTCAAGTCGCTTGATCCGGTGCAGGCACAATCCGAACGCTGGCGCAGTTTTTGGGAAGGCCGTGCTACGGGTACCGCAATGTCGCGACAGGCATGGACTAACAAGCACTACCGGAACCATTTCGAGGCAGCCGCCCAACTGGCTTATGCTGAAAAAAAACTCACGAAAGAGCAACTCGCGCCTCTTCTGTTGATCATCGATCCGCCCGACGGCGCGTTGACGCTCAACGGTATTCCCATCCACACCGAACAGTTGGCCTTGGTGCTGAGCAACCAGGCCCGCGTCAAACTCACCGGTGCCTGGGTCGTGACCGTCGGGGATCCGGCCAGCGTCATCAACCTGCTATACCTGCCCAGTCGACCGGTAGCAATCCAGCCGTTCAACCAGCGCAGTGACATGGAGGATTGGTTGACACAGCAGGCACTGGTCCCGATCGGGCTACCCACCGACAACCTGAGTTTCGAATACAGCTTGCAGTCTGATCCGATTACGCTGGGGGCAAACGATCTGTTGGCCGCTCGCCAACAGGCTCAGGTCAGTGCACTGCGTCATGGCTCGCGGGGCAAGCCCGGGCTGGCGGCCAACGGGGCGCAATCGCTGGTTCAAGTTGAGCAGGTCGAGCGTCAGATGCGCATCGCCAGCTTTATCGCCTTGCCGCCCAAACAGATCGAGTCGCCAGAGGAAATCACCGTAGCTCAGCTTCCACTGTTCGGCAGTCTGTATCCAGATACCCTATGGGAAATGCGCCAGGCCGCACTGGCCAACCAGCGCGAAGCGCTTGAAAAACTGATTGAAGAAGTGGGCGACGGCTCAGGCCTGCAACCTTTCAAGGACCAGCTCGAGGCATTGGTAAGTGCCGAAAAGGCCGCCGACCGGGCGGTGTCTGACTTGCTGCACCGCTCGCGAACCCTGGACCTCGTCACGTTCCAGCGAGCCTTTACCGACCTGCACTCCGCCCACAAATCAGGACTGCGCGCGGAAATCGCATTGCAAGCGGCCCTCAAACAACTGAACAGTGATGAACAGGCCCTGCTCCTGGCCCTGCTGGATTCTGCCGACGACCCCGTTAACGAACCGGTAGCGGCCAGCCTTACCCTGACACTGGCGTCACAGGACACAGACCAAAGCGCCGCACACAGTCAGACACTGCGAGGCGTCATTCTCGTGACATCGGCCGATGCCCTCACGGAAGCCGATTCGCCCCATAGCGTGCTGCTTTACTGGCCAGGCAGTGGCGGGGGACTGCAACGCTTCGCCAACCGTCGAGAGCTTGAACAGGACGTATTGCGCATTTCCAGATCAAGTTCGGGGATGACGCTGGCGCTGACTCAAATTACCGGTGACGCGCTCCTGTACGGTTTGAACCAACTCACCAGCGAATTTGAAGAACAGTCGGCTGGGATACGCCAGCGCCATGCCGATCCAGCCCAGTCTGTCCAGCGTGCGGAACAGCTGGATGCCCTGCGCAAAAAAACCCGAGCGCTGTTGCAAGTGCCGGTGCACGCGGCCAGAACCCTGGCCTTCGCCCATCTGCAAGAGCAGGAACGCAGCGCCATCCTCACCGCCAATGTTCCCGACTGGCTGAGTAACCTGGGTGAGGACCAACGGCGTCGATTCAAAAGCCTGATCAGTGCGTACATCCAATCGATGTATCGCAGCCACAAACTCATGACCGTGGCGCTGGAACCACGGGACGACTTCACCCGCAAACATTTGCACGAACGCCTGTGCAAGGACTTCCTGGTGCAGGGCAATTTCAGTGTGACCCTGGACCTTCCTGATTCGGTGCGCCTGGAACTTCAAGTCGTGCCCGCCCCCGTGAAGCCGCTGCCGTCGCCGCCTCCGAGAATAGTGGTACCAGTCCCGAGTAGAACTCGCAGCAAAATGACCCTCGAGGACTTGGCCCAGCACAACATCGATAACACCCCGTCGATGAGCCAGGATCCGCTGGTCCTGCGAGTGGGTTTCATGCAGGTGGAAGTGCAGGCGAAGGATGAAAGCGTACGCCGGACGCTGAAAAATGGTATCACCCGGGATTACGTGAAACGGCTGCTGCCAGAACTCGACCTTCCCCTGAGGTATGAAACGCTTATCCGCGCGGCATTCCATGGAGGGGCCGGCGAATCAGATTTCGTGGTTGAGCATCGTCGCGAAAGCCTTATCGAGCCCTGGAGGCTGATGCTCCAGCTACAGGGCGAAACTGCGCTCCTGCAAAAACACATCAATGCTGACGACTTGCAGGTGCTGAAGATCGCCATCGACGCCAACACCCTCGAGGCCTGGCGCACGGAGGGCAAGCGTGTCGTCTTGCTGCCGGCATGTCTGATCCCCGGCGGAAAGGATACGCCCCAAGAAGGCCCCGTTACCCTGTCGGGGGTGAGTTTCATCGAGGAACAGGTCCGCGGCGCTACCCTGCTCTACGCGCCTGACAGTCCCGATGGCCAGTTTCTGCGCCGATACGACAGCCTGGATGAGGCCCGCAAGGCCCTGTTCAACCTGTGCCTGCACGACAAGTGGGCCAACTATTTGGCGGGTCGGGCAATTCTGGGTGAGGTCGACTCTCACAAGAGCCGCATCACGCAGTCGTTGATCAAGAACTTCGACGGATTGATCGGCGTGGGTACACGCTGGCCGGCGACCACCTCGCTGGCTGCCCACCTGCTCAACGCGCACATGGGCCGGCTGATCGAAGCGCATCGCGGTACCTCCCGGTCCAATGACGCCTTGTATTTTGAACGCTACGCTCTCCAAGGCCCGCGTGCATTCAACTACATAAGAATGGCCTTGGGAGTGGTGCCCTTCGTCGGGACCGCCATCTCCCTGTACGACGCATGGACCGACGCCAACAAGGCAGCGGCAGCCTTCTTGCGTGGAGAGGTTGCCGAGGGCTTGACCGAGCTTGAATCGACGCTGATGTCCTTGATCGATGCGAGCATGGACCTGCTGCCGGGTGAAGCGAGTGCATCAGTGCTGTCCCGGACAGCTCGCGGTCTCACGCGGGTGCGCCAGCTAAAAAGGTTGGCCAGAAATACCGGTGCATTCCAGGCAATCTCGCTTCGCCACGCCGAGCATGTAGTCAAACGCTTTTCCGGTTACGAGTATGAAAAGCCGATATCCCTGGCCAGCCTGCAGCCAGCCACTCACGGGATCTATCGCAACATCTACCGTCATAGCGACGGTGACTTCATTGTGCGTCAAGGGCTGGTATTCAAGGTGGAGCGCAGCGCAGACTCTCGCAACTGGCGCTTGAGTGGTAACACTCAAAAAACCTACAAGCAGCCCATTGCGCTCGATGAAGCGGGTCAATGGGACACCTACTATGGCGTCTACGGGGTCACGTTCGAAGGCGGAGGTCTCGGGGGCGGGCAGGTCTTCGGTCACCTGGCCGAAGCCTTCGATCCACTCTGGCCGCGAGTCATACGTGAACGACTGCCGCGCTGGTGGGTAGACCAGGCCTATCGCCGCCAGGGTCAACTGCAAGACACCGCCGATGCTCTGGCCCATAGGTTCAATACCCAATGTGCGCAAACCGAAGAGGTCCTCAGGCGCTACAGCACCGGTAAGCCCGAGGAGCTTGCCGAGCTTGGACAGGCAGCCGACGCCGCCTGCATCAACGATATCGAGCTGGGCACCCGCCGTTATGAAGCACTGGCGGGAGTACGCGCCCTGAGCAGCGGCAACAAGAAAGCCAGTGCGATCCACATGCAAAGCGATTGCTCCTGGCTGGTGGCCGACCGAACGAAAATCCGTGTGCATCTGGCCAGCGGCAGGACCGCTGCATTGGTGAGTCAAGCCGAGGCGCTGATGATTCGTCTGGATGAGGTGCCACAAGGCCGGCTTGATGAGTACCTGGGCGTTTTGGAAGAACTGCGTAATGTACGAGTGCAGATCGTGCACGAGTTCGATCAGCTCGAAGAGCTGATAGGCAAGATGAACCAATGGTTCGGGGAAATCACTCCCCCTAAGAAAAATCGCAACAATCCAAGCCGTGATGAACTCACCTTTGGTGAGCTCAAGGCGGAGATCGAATCAGTCAACCAGCGGTTCCACCCGGCCAAGGTGCTACCGATACGAATCGGACACTTGCTGGAAATGGTGAAGCGTGTCGGCACCACCAGCGATATGTCCTGGATTGACCTGCAACGCCAGACAATGGGCCTGCGCGAGCGCTTCGAGCGCGCCTTGTTGGCCCAGTTCGGCCTGGCCGAAACCAACGCCACCCGCGCCCAGCGCACCCGGATTCTGGAAGACTGCCTGGTCGTCTACACTCAATTTCGGCGCGGCATGCAGGCCTGGACCAGCGGCTATCCCCAGCATTTTCACATGGAAGTGGTTGACCCACTGCTGATGAACATCGAGAAACTGTCCGAACGAGCGCGCAAAGGCATCGCCAAGCCTGCTTCGCAGAGGCCCGCCGGCCACAGCAACAAGAAAATCTTCACCACCGAAGACGACCAGCTGCTGATTGGGGTTGAGCACTGGGAACCTACCACCCAGAAACACCAATTCACGCTGACCGGACAAGGCGGACATGTGGAAATCTGGGAACAGGGCAGCGATGGCAAATTCCGTCTGTTGAACCCGCGGTCGGCGACTTCGCACTCTGCCCCAAGAGAGCTGGAGTCGCTGCTGACTGATGCTCGCAATCGCCTGCAATCCCAGGCCACCTATCAAACCCGGGTGCAGTCCTACGCCGATCGGGACATGTTGCCGGTAGACCTGGAACACCTGATGCTCAGCGAGGCGCAGGAACTGACGCGCCGGGCTGCTGCCATCGAGGCGATTTCGCCGCGCCATGAACTAATCCAGCAACTACGCGACAAGGCCACCGAGCTGACCGCCAGCGGGCGCACGTTACGCACCCGGCAGGCACTGCGCAGTAAAAAACCCACCGATGGCATGCTCGACGATCTGGTGCGCAACAACGCCGTGGAGGTACGCAGAATCAACCCCATCAAGTATCTGGGAAAACGTCGCGACGGTCGTAACGACCACATGCAGGAGTACGAAATTCGCGACCTATCGCAGACCCCGCCAACAGTGTTGTGGTACGCACACTTCCATTACACCCGCGCGGCACCGGCTTTCGCCGAGTTCGAAAAAGCCCATTTGAAGTTGCCGGAACACCGCTATCTGACCCATGCCGACGACGCCGAACTGCCCTACTCCGACATCGGCAAACGCTCGACCGCGCTCGTGCATTTCGAAAACCTGTAAAACAAAAGCCTTCTGTAGGAGCGAGCTTGCTCCTACAGTTTTAAGCCAACTGGCTACGCAACTGGCGCGCTGCCGCCACCATATTCACCAGCGCCGCCTCAGTCTCCGGCCACGCTCGGGTCTTCAGTCCGCAATCGGGGTTGACCCACAGGCGCTCCGCCGGAATCCGCTGCGCAGCCTTGCGCAGCAGTTTGACCATTTCGCCGGTGTCGGGCACTCGTGGCGAATGAATGTCGTACACACCCGGGCCAATATCGTTGGGGTAGTCGAAGGCTTCGAACGCCTCCAGCAACTCCATGTCCGAGCGCGAGGTTTCAATGGTGATGACATCGGCGTCCATGGCCGCGATGGCCTGGATCACGTCGTTGAATTCGCTGTAGCACATATGCGTATGGATCTGGGTTTCGTCGCGCACGCCCGAGGCGGTCAGGCGGAACGCTTCCACCGCCCAGTCGAGATACTCCTGCCATTGCGCTCGACGCAGCGGCAGGCCTTCGCGGAATGCGGCTTCGTCGATCTGCACGATTTTAATCCCGGCCTTTTCCAGATCCACCACTTCATCACGCAGGGCCAGCGCCAGTTGTTGCGCCTGGACTTTGCGCGAGACGTCTTCCCGGGGAAACGACCACATCAGCATGGTCACGGGACCGGTCAGCATGCCCTTCATGACTTTGTCGGTGAGGCTTTGCGCATAAGTGATCCAGTCCACCGTCATGGCCTGCGGACGGCTCAGGTCACCGTAGATGATTGCCGGTTTTACGCAACGCGAACCATAGCTCTGTACCCAGCCGAACCGGGTAAAGGCATACCCATCCAGCTGCTCTGCGAAGTACTCGACCATGTCGTTGCGCTCGGCTTCACCGTGCACCAGTACGTCCAGGCCCAGGCGCTCCTGAACTTGCACGGCGTGGCGAATTTCGCTGTGCATGGCGTCGGTGTAATCGTTGGCCGACAGCTTGCCTTGCTTGAACGCCTGGCGCGCCAGGCGGATTGCCGCAGTTTGCGGGAACGAGCCGATGGTGGTGGTCGGCAACGCCGGCAGTTGCAGGCGCGCACGCTGCTGTTGGATACGTTCGGCAAAGGGCGATTGGCGCTGGCTGTCGGTAGCGTCGACTGCGGCAAGCCGCGCCTGCACTTCGGCCTTGTGGATGCGCGGTGATTCGGCGCGGCTTACCTGGATGGCACGGCTTTCGGCCAGGGCGGCACGCACTTTGGGTGCTTGCGGATCATTGAGGGCGTCACGCAGGACGGCGATTTCGCCGCATTTCTGCACCGCGAATGCCAGCCAGCTTTTCAGCTCCGGATCGAGCTTGTCTTCGCGATCCAGGTCCACCGGGCTGTGCAGCAGAGAACAGGAACTACTGACCCACAGGTTGTCGCCGAAACGCTCCTGGGCCGGTTGCAGTTGCGCCAGCACCGACTCCAGCTCGCAGCGCCAGACATTGCGCCCGTTCACCAGGCCCACCGAGAGAATCTTGTAGGTCGGCAGGCGATCCAGCACCTGGCCGAGTTGGTCCGGGGCGCGCACGGCGTCGATGTGGAGGCCTTGTACCGGCAGGCCAACGGCCAGGCCGAGGTTGTCTTGCAGGCCGCTAAAATAGGTGGCCACGAGTTTTTTCAGCGGCGAATACTGGAGGATGTGGTAAGCGCGCTCGAAGGCGCTCTTCCAGGCCTGGGGCAGGTCGAGGGTCAGGATCGGTTCGTCGATCTGTACCCACTCCACGCCCTGCGCGGCGAGGCGACCGAGGATTTCGTTATAGACCGGCAGCAGGCGTTCGAGCAGGTCGAGCCTGTCGAACTCGTCGCCCTTGGCCTTGCCCAGCCACAGGTAAGTCAGCGGGCCGATGATCACCGGCTTGACGCTGTGCCCGAGTGCCAGGGCTTCGTCGACTTCGTCGAACAGCTGCTCCCAGCTCAGTTTGAACTGCTGGTCGACGCAGAATTCCGGGACCAGGTAGTGGTAGTTGGTGTCGAACCATTTGGTCAGCTCCTGGGCATATGGCGTGGTACCGTGCTCGCCGCCGCAGCAAGTCGCGGTCGCGCCGCGGGCCATGGCGAACAAGGTGTCCAGGGTCGGCCGGCCGTCAGCGTTCCTGGCACTGTCGAAGCGCTGTGGAATCACGCCGAAGGTCAGGGAATGGGTCAGCACCTGGTCGTACCAGGCGAAGTCGCCAACCGGCAGCAAGTCGATGCCGGCGTCTTTCTGCAGTTGCCAATGGGTGGCGCGCAACTGGCGGCCGACACCCTGCAATGCGGCCTGATCCAGATCGCCCTTCCAGTAGGCTTCAAGGGCTTTTTTCAATTCGCGATCTGCGCCGATGCGGGGAAAACCAAGGGTGTGGGCCAGTGCCATGGTGAACGCTCTCTATCAAAATAGGGTGTGGAACATGGCGCTATTGTCGACAGCCAGGGCAACATGAGACAAACTCAACCTTTTCGTGTTGATCACAAGTTTTCCTCATGGAGCCTATCGGTGCTTGAAATCCGCCACCTGAAAACCCTGCACGCCCTGCGCGAAGCCGACAGCCTGGTCGATGCGGCCGACCGCCTGCACCTGACCCAGTCGGCGCTGTCCCATCAGTTCAAGGAGCTGGAAGAACGCATGGGCATGCCATTGTTCGTGCGCAAGACCAAGCCGGTGCGTTTCACCAGCGCTGGCTTGCGCCTGCTGCAACTGGCCGATGCCACCCTGCCACTGCTGCGCGGTGCCGAACGCGACATTGCGCGCTTGGCGGGTGGCACCGCAGGGCGTCTGCACATGGCGATCGAATGTCACAGTTGTTTCCAGTGGCTGATGCCGACCATCGACCAGTTCCGCGACGCGTGGCCGGAGGTCGAGCTGGACCTGGCCTCGGGCTTTTCCTTCGCCCCGCTGCCGGCGTTGGCCCGTGGCGATCTGGACCTGGTGGTGACGTCGGATCCCCAGGAACTGGCGGGCATTACCTATGTACCGCTGTTCACCTACGAAGCCATGCTCGCGGTGGCCAACCAGCATCGTCTGGCGGGCAAGGCCTTTATTGTTCCCGAAGATTTGCTGAGCGAAACCTTGATTACTTATCCGGTGGAGCGTGACCGCCTGGACATCTTCACGCGCTTCCTGGAGCCAGCGGATATCGAACCGGCGCAGGTTCGCACTTCAGAGTTGACGGTGATGATGATGCAGCTGGTCGCCAGCGGCCGTGGCGTGTGCGGCATGCCCCATTGGGCGTTGCATGAATACAGTTCACGGGGTTATGTGAAGGCCAAGCGGCTGGGGGAGAAGGGATTGTTCGCCACGCTATACGCGGGGATTCGCGCGGACATGCTGGATGCGCCGTATATGCGCGATTTTTTGCTGACGGCAAAAGACACGTCGTTTTCGACTCTGGATGGGGTTAGTGCAGTTCGTTAGCGCGAGCACAGAGCCACACCAACTTTTGGGTGCAGACCATCCTGTGGGAGCAAAGCTTGCTCGCGATGGCGGCTTCGGGTGTACATATCCGTTTTTGCGGTCATGGCTTCTATTGGTTCCGCTTTTACAGCGGGTCACTTGGAGATGGCTGCGCGCCCCGGCCCCAAGTAACCAAGCGCTTTTTGCCCCTCCACTCGGCACCTCGCCTAGGCTCGGTGTGCCCTCACTCCGGCATTGCTCCGCGGGCCGCCGCGATGGCCCATCCATGGGCCAGCGCGGCTAAACCGGCATCCTTGCCGGTTTACCCGCTGCGCAATACCTGCGTTCGGCCAGCGTGGTTAACGGGGCGCCTGCGATCTACGGCCTCGCCGTGGCGGCCTTCGGGCCGACCAAGGCGTCAAGCCGGCGCGCTGCGCTTGTTTGGTCGTGCACATCCTCCAAACTGACGCTTTCCCCTGTAGGAGTGAGCCTGCTCGCGATGGACGTAAACGATGACACGGGAACACTGAATGCCCGCAGTTTTCTGCCGTTTTTCGCGAGCAAGCTCGCTCCTAAAACGTTCAGGCCGCCCTGCGTTGCTCCAGCATCAACCGCACCGCCAATGCCGCCAGCACAAACCCCATGAAATAACGCTGCACCGCGAGCCAGGTCGGGTTGCTCACAAACCACGACGCAATGCCCGCCGCAAACAGCGCTATCAGCAGGTTCACAAAAAAACTCACGCTGATCTGCGTCAGCCCCAGCACGATACTTTGAGTGAACACGGAGCCGTGTGCGGGGGAGATGAACTGCGGAAACACCGACAGATAGAACACCGCGATTTTCGGGTTCAGGGCACTGGTGAGAAAGCCCATGGTAATCAGCTTGCGCGAGGAGTCTGGCGGTAACTGCTGCGCTTCGAACGGCGACCGCGCGCCCGGTTTTACCGCCTGACAGGCCAGCCACAACAGATATAGCGCGCCAGCCCACTTCAACACTTCATACGCCAGCGGCACAGCCAGAAATACCGCAGTCAAACCCGCAGCAACGGCGAACAGGTGCACGAAAAAGCCCGCCACCACTCCCAGCAACGAAGTCACGCCGGCCTTGCGCCCCTGGCAGATCGACCGGGAGATCAGGTAGATCATGTTCGGCCCTGGCGTGAGCACCATCAGCAGTGCGGCGGCGGCAAATATCAGCAAGTCTGGAAGTGGAATCATGGGCAATCCTTCGTCCGGCTAAGATCAGGCAGTCGCGCTGATTGAATCTCGATAAAACGGCAGGATCAGGTCCCGTGTCAATGGCGCCAACATCACGTTGCCGTCGGTGGCCGGGTCAATCCAGATCACTTCCTCAATCTCCGCCGCCGGCGATACGTCAGCATCGATCGACAATTGAAACAGCTCCGCTTGCACGACAAAACCCGGCTCATTGGCCGCTGGAGCCGAGAACTGGCCGAGGTAGGTAGCCTGCGCCGGATCAATCAGCAGCCCCAGTTCTTCTTCCAATTCCCGCGCCAGCGCCTGGACCGCTTGCTCATGGGCTTCGATCTTGCCACCAGGTTGCATAAAGGCCTGGGTGCCGCGCTTGCGCACCAGCAAAGTACGGCCACCGGGGCCGATCAACAGGGCGGCAGCGATGCGGATAAGCGCAGCGGATTGCGCAGGAATAGCGGACATGGAAAATGGCCCTCGCGAAGAAAACCGCAAGGATCCCATGCTCAACGCGAATGGGCAAAGAACTGTGGCTTTGCTCTGCGGCGTATATCCTGTCGGCGCAATCTGTTAAAAGAACCGGGTCCGAACCCAAGGAAACCGTATGAGCCTGTCACTCCTGAGCCGCTACGCCTTCTTTGCCGCCTGCGTGATTTTCACCCTCGCCAGCCTGCCGTTCCTGCACCACGAATGGCTGTGGCCGATCACCGCCGTCACTGGCGTGCTGAGCCTGATCGGCGTGTTCGATCTGCTGCAAAGTCCCCACGCCGTACGACGCAATTATCCGATTCTGGGCAACATCCGTTATCTGGTCGAAGGCATACGCCCGGAGATCCGCCAGTACCTGCTCGAATCCGACAGCGACGCCCTACCCTTCTCCCGGGCCCAGCGTTCGCTGGTGTATTCCCGGGCAAAAAATGAAAGCGCCGACAAACCTTTCGGCACCTTGATCGACGTGTATCAGTCAGGTTTCGAATTCATCGGCCATTCGATGCGCCCGGCACCGTTGAGCGACCCGAGCGCCTTTCGCGTGATTGTCGGCGGCCCGCAATGCACCCAGCCCTACTCGGCATCGGTGTTCAACATCTCGGCGATGAGCTTCGGTTCCCTCAGCGCCAACGCGATTCGCGCGCTGAACCAGGGTGCAAAACTGGGCAACTTCGCCCATGACACCGGCGAGGGCAGCATCAGCGCCTACCACCGGGAAAACGGTGGCGACCTGACCTGGGAACTGGGCAGCGGCTACTTCGGTTGCCGCACCGCTGACGGCCGTTTCGATCCCGAACGCTTCGCCGCCCAGGCGCAGACACCGCAAGTGCGGATGATCGAAATCAAGATGTCCCAGGGCGCCAAGCCTGGCCACGGCGGGATCCTGCCCAAGCACAAGGTCACCCGGGAGATCGCCGAAACCCGCGGCATCCTGATGGGCGAGGATTGCATCTCGCCGTCGCGTCACAGTGCCTTCTCAACCCCGATCGAGATGATGCAGTTCATCCAGCAACTGCGCGAACTGTCGGGTGGCAAACCAGTGGGCTTCAAGCTCTGCCTCGGTCATCCGTGGGAGTTCATGGGCATTGCCAAGGCCATGCTGGAAACCGGCATCCTTCCCGACTTCATTGTCGTCGACGGCAAGGAAGGCGGCACCGGCGCGGCGCCTGTGGAATTCACCGACCACATCGGCGTACCGATGCGCGAAGGCCTGTTGTTCGTGCACAACACCCTGATCGGCCTGAACCTGCGGGACAAGATCAAGCTCGGCGCCAGTGGCAAGATCGTCAGCGCCTTCGACATCGCCAGCGTGCTGGCCATCGGCGCCGACTGGGCCAACTCGGCACGGGGTTTCATGTTCGCCATCGGCTGCATTCAGTCGCAGAGCTGCCACACCAACAAATGCCCGACCGGTGTCGCCACCCAGGACACCCTGCGCCAGCGTGCCCTGGTGGTGCCGGACAAGGCCCAGCGCGTATTCAACTTCCACCGCAACACTCTCAAGGCCCTCGCCGAAATGCTCGCCGCCGCCGGCCTCGACCACCCCTCGCAACTCTCGGCCAAGCACCTGGTGCGGCGCATGTCGGCCACCGAGGTAAAGCTGTTCTCGCAGTTGCACGTGTTCCTCAAACCGGGGGAGTTGCTCACCGGCGAAATCAACGGCGAGTTCTATTCGCGGATGTGGCAGATGGCGCGGGCGGACAGTTTTGAACCTAACGAAGAGGTAGCGGCATAAGGAATGTGCAAGCCAGCCTTGCCCCGAGGTTGGCGTCAGCTCAAGGAAGAACAATATGTTGAAAGTAATTGCTGAGGACTTCATCAAGCACGAATTCGTCGAGACCGTTCGCCCGTGGTACGCGGAGCTGGTTGAACAGACTCGACTGGAGCCGGACTGCATCGCCTACGACCTGTTCGTCGATCAAAAAGACCCCGGCCATTTTGTTTTCATTGAGCAGTGGCCGAATCAGGCGGCACTGGATGCCCATTGCCAATCCGAGCACTTTAGGCGCCTGGTTCCGCAGATCAACCAGTATCAGGCACGAGGATGCATCGTCGTATTGATGGAAGAATTTTGAGGCTTACCAGCGCAATGCCTTGATCGGTTGCGGCTCCTTGATGACGATAAACCCGTAATCCCCCCTCAGGTAAATCCGGTAGTACTGGCTGTCGACCAGCGCCGGATAACCCTGATACCCCACCCGCGTCGCATTGCGCCGTTCCTTCTCAGCCACCACGTTGGTGATGCCGACGCTGGGCAGGTTTTCCGCCAGCATGTAGAAGTCGATGTTGAGCAAGTAATGCAGCACCGGCATCTGCCTGAATGAGCCTGTGGCGCCGGTGAGCCAGTAATCTGAATAGGTCACCGACAGATAGATACGCTTGGCTTCGCGCAGTTGCCGATGGGCGTTGATGTCGTGTGCGAGACTGGCCAGGGCGTTGCTGGCAAAGGCTTTCTGCACCGTCAGAACGCGGCCATAGGCGTACGACAGCGACAACATCGCCAGCAGCGGTAATGCCAGCAGCAACGGCAGGCGCGGGTGGAGCTGCGCCAATGCCAGATGGCCCAGATAAAACAGCAACACCAGCAACACCGCGAACCCCATCAAGGTCCGTGCACCCTCATTGAAGTCGCGAAACACCAGCGCCATTCCCGACACCAGCAGCGTCACCAGCGGCAAGATCAACAGACACACCAGGCCGATCAGCAGGCGCTTGGGCCCGCTGTCTCGACGCTTGAAGATAACGTGCCCCAGTCGTGCCGCTCCCGCGATCGCACACAGCAGCAATCCGCCGAACACCCAGGTGAACCCGCCATGAAACAGCAGCTGGACCTTTTCCAGCACCCGACCAATATTGATCAGCACCTGCAGCCAGGGCTCGGCATCGATGTTTAACAGCTGAGTGCGTTTCTGCTGGGTGAATGGATAGGCGCTGACGCTGTAGATCAACGCACCAAGAACCGCCTGGGCGATTTTCCAGCCGACCAGCGCGCGCCACTTCTGCCAGTCCAGCCGCTCATGGGCGCCTCTGAGGATTTCGAGGCAGCACAGGCCGAGAAACACGTTGAAGCTCACTTGGTACAGGCCCAATCCCAGTGCAATCAGACACGCCGGCAGCAGCCATTGCACGCTGCGCGAAGGGTGCCGAAAGGTGATGGCGTAGATCACCGCCACCACGCTCAATGCCATCGCGGGGCCGTCGTATTGGTAGGACAAGTTCTGCAGGAAGAACGGGTTGTACCAAAGCGGCAGCACGATCAGGCATCTGCAAACCGTAGGTTCGCGCCAGTAATGAAACGTCAGGCTGGTCAGCGCTGCAGCCATGGCGATGCAGGCGATCAGCAGCGGCAATGGAAAGATGTTCGGCGCGGCGTCGCTGAAACTCAGCGCGTTGTACAACAGCTCGGTAAACAACCGTCCTTGCCCGGCCCAGGCGGTGCCGGCAGAAAGCGAGCGCCAGTTGTCATCGATGTAGCGGTAGTCTGCGAGGATCAGCGGCAGGATGTATATCAACGTCGCCAGTAAAAAAAACAGCCAGACCTGGCGCGGCCCCAGTTCCCGGGTCAAAGCGTCGCGCAGGCGGCCCATGCTAAAGACTGCGCCCCTGTCTGGCGCCAACGATGTCCTTGATCACGTAACGCGGTCGATGCTTGGCTTCGATGTATATCCGGCCCACGTACTCACCGAGGATGCCGATACCTATCAGCTGCACGCCGCCGAGAAACAGGATCGCAGTCATCAACGAGGGATAACCGGGTACGCTGTTACCAAAGAATATCTTGTCCAGCACCATATACACCGCATACAGCACGGCGAAGATCGAAATGGCGCCGCCAACGTAGGTCCACAAGCGCAGCGGCACCGTACTGAACGAAGTCACGCCTTCCAGCGCCAGGTTCCAAAGTTTCCAGCCATTGAATTTGCTGTTGCCGGCCACGCGAGTGGCGCGTTCGTACTCCACTACCACGGTAGTGAAACCAGCCCAGGACAGCACGCCTTTCATGAACAACTGATGCTCGGGTAGCGCGCGGATCACGTCGACGACCTTGCGGTCCATCAACCGGAAATCGCCGACATTTTCTTCGATCGGCGTGTAGGAAATGCGGTTCAGCAGATGGTAAAACAGCGAGGCACTGTGACGTTTCATGTAACCGTCGGCGCTGCGGTCGCGGCGCTTGGCGAGCACCACGTCGGCGCCTTTCAGCCACTGTTCGATCAGCAACGGGATGACGCTGATGGGGTCCTGCAGGTCAACGTCCATGGGAATCACTGCATCGCCGGTAGCGTGTTCCAAACCCGCGAATAGCGCAGGTTCCTTGCCGAAATTACGCGAGAAATTGATCAGCATCACCTGATCGTCGACCTGCGCCAACGCTGCGGCCTGCTCCGCGGTGCGGTCGGTGCTGCCGTCGTTGACGAAGACGATCTCGACCTCGGTCTGGTCGAGCTTCAACTCGCTGCGCACTGCCTGATAAAACAGGTTGATCGCCTGCTCTTCATTGAACACCGGGACGATGAGCGAAATTTTCATTGCGCACGCTCGCGGAACACCACGTACTTGGAAAACAGGAAGCCCAGCACCAGGCTTAATGCGGAAAACAGCCCGACTGTGAGCAGACCATGAAATCTCCAGACATCGGCGATATGGCCGACCCCCAGGCTCAGTGCGCCCATGGTCCCCAGAAATAGAGCGTAGTTGCCGACCGAGGTTTTGCCGTCGAAGGTGAACTGCGCGTTCATATAAAAAGAGAACGAAGCGGCCACGCAGAACGCCACCAGGTTGCTGATGGCCTGGCTGTAGTCAGCCGCGACGCTGAGCAGGAAAAAGATTTGCCAATGAATCAGCGTATTGGCGATCCCGATCACTATGTAGCTGGACATTCCTTTCCACAAGCGTCGCATGGCGGCCCACCCGTTGCTTTCAGGTCATATGTATTTGAGCTTGTCTGCTGTCAGAAATCGCATGTAGGGTTGTGTTTCTGACGGGCGGTAGAAATCAAGATCAAAAGATCGCAGCCTTCGGCAGCTCCTACCCTGCCCCCCTGTAGGAGCTGCCGAAGGCTGCGATCTTTTGACGTAAAAAAACCCGGCCATAAGGGCCGGGTTTTTTGTGCATCTGACGTGAGGCTTACGAAGCCGAACGCACCGCACCAGCCGTTACATTGGTCGGCTGCAACTTGAACACGTAAAACACCACCGTCAGCATCACCAGGAAAGCCGGGCCAACGTACAGCGCCACGCGCGTATCCGGGAAGTAGGCCATCAGGCCAACCACCAGCACCAGAAACGCCAGCGCCAGGTAGGAGCTGATCGGGAACAGCCACATCTTGTACTTCAGGCCGGCACGTTCGCTGGCGCTCAGACCTCTGCGGAATTTGAGCTGGGACAGCAGGATCATCACCCAGGTCCAGATCGCGCCGAAGGTGGCAATTGCGGTCACCCAGATGAAGACTTTCTCAGGCACCAGGTAATTGAGCAGGACGCCCAGCAGCAAGGCGCCGATCGACAGCAGCAGTGCACGACGCGGTACGCCGTTGCTTGAAGTCTTGGCAAAGCCGGCTGGGGCCTGGCCATTTTGCGCCAGGCTGTAAAGCATGCGTCCGGTGCTGAAGATGCCACCGTTGCACGACGACAGCGCTGCGGTGATCACCACGAAGTTGATGATGCCGGCGGCGGTCTTGATGCCCAGTCGCTCAAAGGTCATCACAAAGGGGCTGCCCTGGGTGCCGATCTCGTTCCATGGGTAGATCGACAGGATCACGAACAGTGCGCCGACATAGAACAGCAGGATGCGCCAGAACACCGAGCCGATCGCGTTAGGAATGGTCTTCTGCGGGTTCTTCGCTTCACCTGCGGTCAGGCCGATCATCTCGACACCTAGATAGGCGAACATCACCATCTGCAGCGACATCAACACGCCTTGCACGCCGTTGGGCATGAAGCCGCCGTGGGCCCAGAGATTGGAAATCCCCAGCGCCACTCCGTCGTTGCCGAAGCCGAACGCAATCACACCGATACCGCCGATCACCATGGCAATGATGGTGACGATCTTGATCAGGGCAAACCAGAATTCGAACTCACCAAAGGCTTTGACGGCGATCAGGTTGATCGAGCCCATGCTGATCAAAGCGGCCAGCGCCCAGATCCAGCGCGGTACATCGGGAAACCAGACGCCCATGTACACCGCCACGGCAGTGATTTCCGCGACGCAGGTCACCAGCCAGAGGAACCAGTAGTTCCACCCGGTGAGAAAGCCCGCCAACGGACCGAGGTAGTCTTGGGCATAACGGCTGAAAGAGCCGGCTACCGGGTTGTGCACGGCCATCTCGCCGAGCGCGCGCATGATCACCAGGATCGCCAGACCGCCGATGATATAGGACAGCATGATGGCCGGGCCGGCCATTTCGATGGCCTTGGCCGAACCGAGAAACAGACCGACGCCGATACAGGCACCGAGCGCCATCAAGCGAATATGCCGTTCGCCGAGTTCGCGTTTAAGCGGGCCGCCCTGAGCGGTCTCGCCGTGGGGCAGGTGATTGCCGACAGGCATAGGGGTACAACCTCGTATTGTTATTGGATATGACCACCGAGAGGCGATGCGCTGACAGGTCGCCATTGCATGCATGGATCCGGTCCTGCTTCGTGGGCAGAACCGTCTTGCAGGACAAAACCTGCAAGATCAGCGGGGCGTGCAGTATAAAAAGCTTCCTACAGGGTTTTTCACTCTATAAACCACAACATTCAGCGAGAACTCTCGGTAAAAGCCCGGTTTGCGGAGGGGCATTACCTGGCTTATGTAGGATTATTCGCTGGTAAAACGGCGCGGAGTATTGCACAGCATTGGTGCGTCGTCATCGCCGCCCTTGTAGGAGCTGCCGAAGGCTGCGATCGACTGCGCAGCAGTCGCCATTGTGCGCCGCAGTCTCTCAGGAAGATGACGGCGCTTGGTTTACGACTGCTGCGCAGTCGATCGCAGCCTTCGGCAGCTGCTACAGGGTGTGTGGCGGATCCGAAAAATAGGCGACAACCGTGTTCACAATTTTTTCACCATCGCCAACCACCGACTAAGCTTCAGACAAGTCCGATCAATCTGCGTGAATGGATCAGTCGACTATGGGCGCTTTATGGCAAACCGATTCGAGTAAAACCGTGGTCCAGACTGAAGCTGTGGATGAAGCGCCGTCACCTGAAAAACCCCGTGGTTCCAAGCACGGGTGGAAGGCTTTCTGGCTGTTGTTGCTGATTATCGTGATCGTCGTCGGCTTGGCGGCGGCCAAGGAAATGCGCACGTCAAAATTTCAATCCCGGGAAGTCAGCAAATTTGCCGCAACGCTTGATTACAAGCTGCAACCGGGTCCCAGTGACGCAATCCACTACCCCGGTGCGGGCCCCTTTGATTTGCGATTGGGCTACAGCTCACTGGGGGAGTTTCTGCCGCGGCTGATCAAGCGCGACTACGTGGTGAAATCTCAAACGCGCTTTTCCGAGGCGCTGATGGACTACAGCGGCAAAGGTTTTTTCGTTCCCTATGCGGAGAAAATCCAGGTCGGCCTGTCGATCACCGATTGTCGCGCGGCACCGCTTTATCAATACAAATATCCGCAGCAACTCTACGCAAGCTTTGAAGCGATACCACCGGTGGTAGTCAACAGCTTGCTGTTCATCGAGAACCGCTTCCTGCTCGACCCGCGCCAGCCTCGGGCGAACCCGGCGGTCGATTGGCCTCGGTTCGGCATGGCCGCCTGGTCGCAGGTCGCCAAGTTGCTGCACATGCCTGGGCAATCAGCAGGCGGCAGTACCCTGGCGACTCAGCTCGAGAAATATCGACATTCCCCCGACGGCCTGACGGTATCGGGGGCGGAAAAGTTGCGGCAGATGATTTCCGCCACCGTACGCGCCTATCAGGCTGGCCCGGACACCATGGTCGCCCGGCAGAATGTAGTGCGTGACTATCTCAACAGCGTGCCACTCTCCGCCGTGCCCGGCCATGGCGAAGTGCACGGCATGGCCGAGGGTTTGCGCGTGTGGTACGGCGCCGACTTCAACCAGGCCAATGAACGTCTGGCCAGCACCCAGACCGATGCCAAAAGCCTGGCGGACAAAGGTCTGGCCTTGCGCGAGATGTTGTCACTGATGATCGCCCAGCGCCGTCCTTCGCATTACCTGACCAAAGGCCACGATGAACTGGCCAGCCTCACCGACAGCCACATTCGGTTGTTGGCGCAGAACGGCGTGATCGACGCGCAACTGTCGGCCGCCGCATTGGCGAGCAAAGTCACCTACCGCGACTGGGCCACCCAGCCGACGATGCAGCCGATCGAAACCAATAAAGGCATCAGCGTCGCCCGCAGTCGCCTCGGCGGGCTGCTCAACCGTCCGCTTTACGATCTGGACCGCTTGGACCTGTCGGCCACCAGCACCCTGCAAGGTGACCTGCAAACCCAGGCTACCGAATACCTCAAGCACCTGGCCGACCCGGTCTTCGCCGCGCAGATCGGCTTGATGGGCGAACGCCTGCTGACCCCGACCAGCACCACGCAAGTGCGCTACAGTTTCACCCTGTTCGAACTGACCCCGGACGGATCGCGAGTACGGGTCCAGACCGACAGCACCGACCAGCCATTCGACATCAACGAGGGCAGCAAGCTGGAACTGGGCTCCACCGCAAAAATGCGCGTAATGACTACTTATCTGCAGATCATCGCCGAGCTGCACGACAAGTACGTCGCCATGACCGTCCCGGAGCTGAAAAAAGTCGACGTGCCCGACCAGGATCGCCTGAGCCGCTGGGCCATCGACTACCTGATCCAGAACAAGGACCGCAACCTGCAAACCATGCTCGGTGCCGCCCTCGACCGCAAATACTCGGCCAGTCCCGGCGAGGCCTTCTTCACCGGCGGCGGGCTGCACACCTTCAATAACTTCCGCAAGGAAGACAACGGTCGCCTGCCTAGCCTGCGCGACGCCCTGCGCGAGTCAATCAACCTGCCGTTCATTCGACTGATGCGCGACCTGGTGCGCTACACCACCTATTCCGGTCCCAGCAACAGTGCCGAGCTGCTCAAGGATGACCGCGATCCCAGGCGCCAGGAATACCTGGCCGGTTTCGCCGACCGCGAAGGCACCTCGTTCCTGCTCAAATTCTGGAAAAAATACAAGAACAAGGATACCCAGGCGCGGCTTGAAACCTTCCTCGACGGCATGCGCCCCACCCCGATCCGCATGGCTGCAGTGCATCGTTATCTGCTGCCGCAAGCCAGCCAGGAAAGCTTCAACACGTTCGTGCGCTCCCACCTCAAAGGCGCCAAGCTCACCGAAAAACTCACAGACGAACGCCTTGAACGGCTCTATGAAAACTATCGCCCTGGTGCCTATGACCTGCCGGACCAGGGTTTCATCGCCAAGGTCCACCCACTGGACCTCTGGCTGATGGGTTACCTGCTGAACAACCCTGACGCCAAATTCAGCCAGATCGTCAAGGCCAGTCAGTTCGAGCGCCAGGAAGTCTATAGCTGGCTGTTCAAGAGCCGGCACAAAGGGGCGCGCGACAGCCGTATCCGCACCATGCTGGAGATCGAAGCTTTCCTTGAGATTCACCAGCGCTGGCAGAAAGTCGGCTATCCGTTCGATCACCTGGTGCCATCGCTGGCCACTGCGATCGGCAGTTCCGGCGATCGTCCAGCAGCCCTGGCGGAGCTGATCGGCACCATCCTCAACGACGGAGTGCGGATGCCGACGCTGCGCATCGACAGCCTGCATTTCGCGGCCAATACACCTTACGAAACCAAACTGATCAACGACCCGGACGTCGGCAAACGGGTGATGCCTTCCGAAGTCGCGACCGCCATGCGTGAAGCCCTGTCGCAAGTGGTCGACGCCGGTACCGCGAAACGGGTGTCGGGCAGCTTCACCACCCCCGACGGCAAAGCCCTGGCCATGGGCGGCAAGACCGGGACTGGTGACAACCGCATCGAAGCCATCGGTTCAGGGGGACGGATCCTCAGTTCCAAGTCAATCAACCGTACGGCGACTTTTGTGTTTTTCATCGGCGATAACCACTTCGGTACCCTGACCGCTTTTGTACCCGGTCGCACCGCCGAAGCCTTCAAGTTCACCTCGGCGCTACCGGTGCAGGTGCTCAAGGGCATGGCGCCAATCCTGACACCTTATCTGCAGCCAGGTGCCCATACCCAGTGCCTGCCGGTGGAGGTAGCACGCCGCTGAAACCGGTGCGGTATTCGGTTGTTTTCGGCATGGATAATTCCAATGATTTGGGCCGCCCGGGCCCGCTCAAGCAGCGATAAATTCGACTTTTACTTTAAGTCGCGAGCGATAGGCTGGACCTCCACTCATCGCTCAAGGTTTATTAAAGACATGACGCAAATACAAGGAAGTATTTCCCCTGACACCGGCGAATCCAAAGGTCGTCACTACGAATTCATCAAGGATCGAATCAACCCCGCTTTCAAAAGCGCTTCAATCCAACGGATTAGCGAACTGCGCCTGACCAAAACCGCTTCGGGGCAGTGGATCAGTGACGCCAGGAACTTCGACCACACGCCGCTGCAACAGGCTAATCTGGCACTCTGGTCAGCGCAGAACAGTGCTGACCGGATGTTGGAGAGGTTACAGAGTGTCTATGAATTCGCTGAACCGCTACTCACCGACGCCCTGCTGAAAAAGTACAAGGTCGACGTCGATGTGACAAAAACCTGCCTGTACCTGTACCTGCCGAAAACCCTGCCGTGGTACGCCAGTGATCTGGGAGGTGTGGTTACCCGCACCGTTTCCTTGCTGGACGCGGCCCTGCATAACTTCTCGAGCACGGAAACCTGCGAAGCCGACTCCAGCTTCATCAGTCAACCCGACGCGCGCGGGCACTTCGATATCTTGCCGATCAAAAGCAAAATGTCCATCGCCCAGTTCCAGGCCTTGTGTCGCGAACTGGACATCGGCGCGCGCTACACCAAATACCTCGAAGAACAGTTGAAGCCCAAGGACGGCCTGGCCCAGGGCGTCTTGAAACAAAAACTCGTCGGCAGTGATAAAGCCGCGTTCAAGGCTGCTGCTCACCTGGCCGTGCTGACCGGCGACATCGACGCCGACGCCCGCGATCTGGTGCTGATGATGCTTGAGGGCCAGCGCAATCTCACTCGCAAAGGCTGGGTGATGCAATTCAGCGAGTTGTCCATTCTCGACAGCCAGCTGACCGGCATCGTCTTGCTCACTGCGCGACCGGAAGAACGCCCACGAGGCGCTTCACCGGTGATTGCCTACGTGCCGCAAGACCCCGAACATCCGCTCAAGGAATACCCCTCGACGGTCGCGTTCATGGATGAACTGACACGCCAGCTGCGCAATAACGCTGTGGTGTCGACTACCGGCATGACCTATCAGCAATACTTCAGCCGGTTCGTCGACCAGGCTGACCGCGGACACTTCTTTGGCGGGCTGCAGCAACGCCTGTTCGTACTGAAATGGCATGAAAAAGCCCCTCTGGACCCACGCCCCAGCTGGCGCGAAGTGGCCGTCAGCAATCCCAATCTGCACTTCAGGGCCGCACCCATCCCCGGCGAGCTCTGGCAGTACCTGTTCGAGATGAAGCTCAGCAAGGTCTTCAACGACGCCCGACATATCGCCGTGTCCACTGCCGACGCGGACTCCAACGCCCGGTGGGCATGGTGGGAGAACTTCAAGAAAATAGTCTCGGACATTTTCAATGTCGCCCTGATGATCGTCACACCGTTCGTGCCGGGGTTGGGCGAGCTGATGCTGGTCTACTCGGCGTACCAGATGACCAGCGACGTCGTCGAAGGCATCGTCGACATGACTTTCGGGATGTGGACCGAAGCCGGCGAGCATATTGCCGGTGCCGTCACTGACTTCCTGTCACTGGTAGCGTTTGCCGCCGGGGCGAAAGTGGGTGACCTGGCACGCCTGAAACTGTCACCACTGATCGAAGGCATGAAACCGGTCACGCTGCCCAACGGCGAACCCCGGCTGTGGAATCCCGACCTCAAGCCGTATGAACGGCCGAATGTGCTGTTATCGGCTGACTCCCGCCCGGACACGCTCGGGCTGCATGCCCACGAGGGTGAGGATATTCTGCGCCTGGAGAACCAGCACTACGCCGTGCAGAAAGACCCGAAAACCGGCGACTATCGGGTAAAGCATCCCACTCGCGACAACGCTTATCTGCCCGAACTCAAACACAACGGCCGTGGCGCCTGGACCCATGAAGCCGAGAATCCGCGCGCCTGGGAGAGCCCGACTCTTATGCGTCGTCTCGGTCACTCCGTGGACGGCTTTAGCGACGCGCAGCTCGAACAGGCACGCATCGCCAGCGGCACCGACGAAGGCGCGTTGCGCCGGATGTACGTCGAAAACACGACGCCGCCACCCTTGCTGGACGACAGTCTGACTCGCTTGAAAATCCAGCGCCAGGCCCGGCAAGACATAGACAACATCCGCACAGGCCAACCCCTCGATCCGTCTTCTTACTGGTTCGAACCGCTGGTGACTTACCTCGATGGCTGGCCCGCGGACAAAGCCCTGAAGGTCTTCGAAAAATCCGATTTGACCGGACCCTTCCGCCAGTACGGCAATGCCGATGCAACTGCTGCACAAACGCTGTCTACCAACCTGAGCGAGCTCATGGGCCCGGAGTTTGCGCCAAGCCTCGTCGAGTTTCTCAGCGAGGAAGAACTACAGGCGTTGCTCGGGCCCGAGACCAAAAAAACTGATCAGGTGCAGGCGCTGCGCAATCGCCTCGCAGATGAAGCGAATCGCCTGCACGCTGACATCCTCGATCAGCTTTACCAGGGTGCAGAAACTTCCGACGATCCGCAGATCCATGTCATCCGCCAGGCGTTCCCCGAGCTGTCATCACGCACGGCAAAAACGCTGCTGGACACCGCAGGACCGGGCGAGCTTGTGCGCCTGACCACAGAGCAACGTTTGCCTCTGGCCCTCAAGAGCCGGGCACGGGAGGCCGCTTTCGAAGTTCGGGCCAATCATGCCTATGAAGGCTTTCACGACGGTGCGCAGTGGTCGGCGCAAACCGAAAGCCTGGTGTTGAACTCACTGAGAATTCACACCGATACCTTCGCGCACTTGCGGATCGAGGTGCGCCAAGGGGCCAATGACGGAGTCTTGCGCAACAGCGTGGGGAACCCGGACGCTTCGACTGTTCGGCTGCTGATCAAGAATGACCAGAACCAGTTCGAGGTCTGGGATGGCGCGAACCTCCAACTACACGAGGCCGCTGATTTCTATGAGGCTGTCCTTAACGCTCTGCCCGCCGACAAACGCACACAGCTGGGTTATCAGCCGGGCCAGGCTGAGTTTTTCAGGCAATGGGTGATGGCTAAAACCGACACTCCAGCTGAACGTCGCCGCGCCCTCGCCGCGCCACCGATCCTTGCGACGGCCAACCATGAAGACATGACGCTGCTGCGCGGTCCCGCCTTCTCGTCCACCGCTGCCACGCTTACCGAACGGGTCGCAGACCTCTACCCCCACTTCGACGAACGGGAGGTCAATACCTTTGTGCGTTCCCTCGGATCGCAAGAGCAAGGGCATCAGACCCTCACAAGGCTGGATCGTGAACTGGATGACCTGAAAGTACTGATGAATCGCTGGCACTACCAGCAGCCTGATTCCTGGGGCCCGGATCGAGAAGGGTTCGCGGGCGGTGGCGGGCTGCACATTGCTGAACGGCTGGTCGATTGTTTCAGTAGAAAATCCATCGCCTTCGCAGAGCGCAGTATCACGGCCAAAGGTGGTTATGTACTGGACCTGTCCACCGACATGCAGGTGATCGATCTCGAACGCTGGTGGCAGAAGCTGCCAGACATCAAGCGCTACCTGGACCAGATCCACACCCTGAACCTGGACCGCGCAAGCTTTTCCGAATCGTCCTCCGGATTGCTGAAAAGCTTCGCGCACCTGCGCCAACTGAGTGCCAGGAGTTGCCGGCTAACGCAGTTGCCGGAGAACGTGGGCAAGATGCACCACCTGCGAACGTTGCGCCTGATGAACAACGACATCACCTTGACGCCAGCGAGCGTTGAGCAACTGCGCAACCTGACCCACCTGGAAACCATCAGGTTTGATGACAATCCGCGACTGAGGCTGCTGCCGGATGTATCGCGCATGCCTAAACTGCGGATCCTGAGTCTGAGCACCACCGGCGCGACAAAGTGGCCGGACGGTCTGTTCGCTCCGCTCAACAAGCGCCGCCCGCGTGGATTCTTCCTCGACATGCTGGATAACCCGATCAGCGAACTGCCGAGCGTGGTGCCTGGCTCCAAAGACGCCTTCATCGTCGCGCGCACCCGCCTGGACGAAACCACATTGTCGGAGCGCAATCAGCTGCTCTACAAAGAGTATCGACGCTCGGTCGGCATCTCGCCCGAGCAAGTCTATTCCGCCCCCGCAACACGCGCGATGGATCAGTGGCCAATGAACGATGACACCGTATGGTGGAGCAACGAGGCATCCGGCCTGGGTACTTTCCGCGAAGAGGCCTGGGACGACCTGATGACCGAGCCGGGTTCCGAAGACTTTTTTGCCCTGATCGACAAGCAGACCCGCTCGGCCGATTACCGCAGCGGTGGCGTCTTGCGCCAGCAACTCAGCGACCGGGTATGGCGCATGATCGAAGCCATCGACCTGGACACGGAATTGCGCCAGGAACTGTTCGAAATGGCAAGGGCGCCCACCACCTGCGCCGATGCTGGAGCCCAGGTGTTCAACCACATGGGCATCAAGGTACTCGCTTGCGAAGCCTATGCCGTGTCGACGTCCAATGCGGTGCTGGAAAGCAAACTGGTGCGCCTGGCCAAAGGTGCTGCGCGCCTGGCGCGGGTGGACGACATTGCCCGTGCCGATTTCGGCAGCCGGGAAGGTACTCCCGATGAAGTTGAGGTGTACCTCGCCTATGAAACAGGCCTTGCCCAGCGCCTCGATTTACCCTGGCAATCGGAGTCGATGCTCTATCGTCCCATCGCCGGCGTGAGCCCTGCCACCCTCGACACCGCCTTCGACACCGTAATCTCGATGGAAGCTGGCGACGGCCTGGTCAACGATATGATCGAACAGCCATTCTGGCAGAAATACCTGCACGAGACCTACCCGGAGGAATTCGGGCGCAACACCCGGCTGTTCGAAGCCAAAAGCGATTTGCTGGATGAGTTGCGCGAAGCTCAAGACGCCTGGGCCAGCTCCAAGGATCAGCCAGCAGCACAGCGACAAGCGCTGAAACAGCGCCTGCTGGACCTCGCCCGGCGACTGGAGGTGGACGACAATGTCGTGCTGACTGAGCAAGACATGACTGATGAGGTCTATAACCGCCTGTTCATCGACTTGGCCGATGATGAAAAACAGCTGAGCAGACAGCTGACCCGGGCAGCGCTGAAAAAAGATTCAGAGCAGTAACTGGCGACTCCTGATGCATCGTTTGATGCATCAGGCCCCCGGCAGCACCGCGTTGAACACCATGTTGACGCTGCCGAAATAACGGCCCGGTTTGTAAGCACCATCAGCCGGCGGTGTCGGCTGCACTTCCAGTAAAACCCGCTTGCCCTGGGATGCTTCGCTCAGGGAAACCACTTCACTGCTCTTCCCCTCATCCAGCAGCTTGCCGTTGAACAGCACGCGCAAACCTATGTCATCGGCATCGGTTCCATTGGATAAATAAGGTCGGCCCTCGAGCCTGGCTTCGATCGTGCCGGCAACATTCTTCACATCGAAATACTTGCGCAAACCACCCAGGGTCGAGGTCACCAGGTCCCACGGCAACTGCTGTTCACGGTGAATCCAGTCGCCGTCGGCGGGAACCACGTAGAACGCCTGGCTCGGAATCGTCACGAACACTTCAAACTGATGCGTCTCGCGGGCCGCATAGGCCCAGGTGCTGGTGAGCAGGGCCACTGCTGCAATCAGGAGCACGGTCAGAAGTCTGTAGATGACCATCAACCCTTCACCTCAAGCTTCTTGCTGCTCTCGCCTTCCACCAGTGTAAAGCGGTACTCGCGACCGGCCTGCTTCAGGAACTCGAAACTGCGGCCCGCCAGGATGTGATGCTTGGTGGTGGGCTGGCAGTCCTGCTCGTTGTTTATCGCACAATCCTTGAACTCATCGATCACCACCACGGTGTTGCCGTTGTTGCGAATGCGGTAGTGGGTGCCATCGTTGTCGATCACGCTGGCGAAACGCGGGTCCTTGGGACGCACAAAAAACACCGCGCCGTAACCTGCCAGTACCGTGACCCCTGCAGACAGAGTTTTGCGGTACTCCTCTCGCTCTTCGCCGGAGACCGCGAATTCATCTTCCTTTTCCGGTACCACCGGCACGAAACGCACGCGAAAATAACGCTCGCGTTCGCGTTCGCCCATGTACAACAGTCGCGTGCCCTGCATGCCGTTGGCGGGGACGATCAATCGCGCGGGACTGGCCATCAAGCCGTCTCGGGCATTGCCGTCGGCGCTCGATTTGAGCGGCACTTCCCGGGACTTGCCGTCGGCGTCGTAGAGGATTTCCAGGATGTTGACCTTGACGAAGGCAGTGCTGTCACCACCATTGAAAACGCGCTTGAGATAGGTGCTTTTGTCGCCGTCCATGTAGTCGTAGACCGTACCGATATTGATACTCGGGCCGGCATGCGCCATTTGCGCGAACAGGTAAAAACCGAACAGTGCCAACAGGGGTTTCATCGTGCTGAACCTCGATAGATGTGATGAGCGAAACGTTCGCGCGGCTAAATCTGCGAATCCCAGATAACCGTGACATTCCCGGAGTACTGGCGCTGCTCTGCGGGGCGCAGCATTTGCGCGACCTGGTCAGGAGGAATTTCGAAGTGCAGGGTTCCGGGTCGTCGCGTCAGGTAAAACGCCGGCTGGAACAGCTCGGTACCACTGCCATCGAGCAGTAAGGGACGCCGTTCGACCGCCTGACCGCTTGCATCGCTCAAGCCTCGGGGCAAGGTGACGCTCAGGTTCAGGGGCACCAGATCGCCAGAGCCGGCCTCGCGCAAAGCGCAGTTTTTGCTGTCTTTGGAATGTTCACATTCGAGCTTCATCTTGAAGCGCGAGCTGGCCCAGATGTTGAAAGTCTGGTCACGAAACAGCCGCGTGGGTTTGCGGCCCTGTTGTAGCCAGGCCTGCCAGCCGCCTTGTGGGACCAGCTCTATGCGATTGCCGCCCGGTGGAATTTCGACCTTGAGAGCGTGTTCGACGGTCAGGGTGAAGTCGAGCTGGATGATGTTGTCTGCGAGCAACACGATGTCGCCCAGATCGAAGTCGCCGCCCGGGCCGACGGTGTAAACCTGCGTCCCTTCGTAGACGCCCGTGGACATCTTCAGTGGATCAGGGGTGCGCAGCTGGTAGGTGAAATCCAGATACTGCATGCCGAACCCGGGAATCGGGAAATTGGCCTCCTTGCTGCAAATCCCTTCATTAGGTGTTAACCAGAAGAACTGGAAACCGAAAGAACTCACAGTATTGTTGCCGATTCCAATACAGGGGCCCGGCGGACGCGCCCAGTTCCCTCCCTTCCACAATGCAATATGTCCCAGGCCTG
The DNA here is from genome assembly GCF_054897945.1 of Pseudomonas sp. LB3P31. NCBI lineage: Bacteria > Pseudomonadati > Pseudomonadota > Gammaproteobacteria > Pseudomonadales > Pseudomonadaceae > Pseudomonas > Pseudomonas sp. LB3P31. Next base: position 4,538,228 of record NZ_CM142710.1, on the reverse strand, counting down.
AATGCGCAGCGCCGGTGATCGAAGTGACGTTGTGGCTCAGCCGATAGGTGCCCCCCACTCCCGCAATCCGCACTTCCACCGTAGCCTCCTCGCCCGTGGTGCGCTCTTTTACGGTCAAGCGCCGCCAGTTCGCCGGAGCCTTGAACATCGCCCCCTTGCGCACATCCGGATGGTTGGCCTCGATGGGACCGAAGAGCTCGCTGGTCACGTGAGACCGCTGGCTGTAAATACCGTAGAACTGGCAGATGACCGGATAATCCCGGCAAAAGCCCATATTGGGAGTCGTATTCCTGAATTCATTTTTCTGCGGGTTGTTCGGGTCAGGGTTGAACGTGGCTGTGATCGGCAGAACTTTCGCCTCGATATGCTGGGTTAATCCAAGCAAACAGGCGCCGACGACTATTGCTGCCGCCCTACACCGCATTGCAGTCAAAAATTTCAGCATGTTGATAACTCCAGCAGTTGGTCAGCATTCATTAACCCGCCCTCTGCGCGGCATCCGCGACATCCGCCAAGGTGTCCGGCGTACACCGCAGGTCACCAATCATCAGCACATTGTTTTCCGTGCGACCACCGCTTGGGTCCAGGCGGAACTGGCACAGCAGCTGGCTGCCATGGCGCACTTCCAGGGTCGGTGAACCGGCGTTCATCTCCATGGAGAAGAACCCGTCCACTTCACTCACTCCGCGGCTGGCGTGGTTGATGATGTGGTGGCCCTTGAGGGGGTTGCCTTGAGGGTCGACCAGGCGACCCAGCACAGTGACGGTTTTCATCACGCGTACCTGGCGATACTCCACCCCACCTTTGTTCAGGTGATAGCTGGAACGGGCGGGCTGGATAGTCGCGGCGGGCACGTTGTTACCCTCGAAATCGAAACTGACCGAACTGCTTCTGTAGGCGGTGATCGGCACAAAATTGCGTCCGGGCTTGAGTACCGCGCTGCCGCCGCTCAGGTCGTCGGCCCGCAGGCTGATGTCGTCGATGTCCGACTCGACATCAATGATCATCCCGGCTCCATTGCGGGTGTACTGGCTGGTCATGACCATCTTTTGCCCGCCGACGGCCACGGTGCTGTCCAGGTTCAAGCCGCCGCTGAGGTCGTTGTTATAGGACGAACGCTGAATGAAACCATCGCCGTTGATGATGTCCGACTGCATCGTCGCCATCGTATTCAAGCCGATGCCGTAGGTGTCGGCGGTGGCTGTGGCGGATACGCTTTGCAGCAGGTGATCCTGCAGCTTCTTGCGATAGGAAATCGAAGCGTTGTTGTCACGCCCGCCATCGCGATCGGTGCGGGTGCCAATGCTGCCGGACAACTGCTCGCCCGGTCCGCCCAAGGCGATGTTGAGGCTCAGGTCGACGCCACGGTTGCGATCGTTGCCGGAGCTGAAACTGCCCGGCCTGTCGAACAACGACAGGCGCCAATTGGCGTCGCTGCCAAACAACCAGGTTCGCTGATTCCATCCCAGATCCAGGCCAAGACCTTCGGTGTTTCCTTCACTGTGAGAGACCCGGGCATTGACCGAACTCTTGCTGGTAAGGCGGTGGTTGACCGACAACGATGAATTGCTGGTCTGGCCGACGAACACATTGCGTTGGCGTACCCGCGTGCCATCCGGCAGCGTGTCATAGAGGCGAGTGGTGTCGAGCCAACTGCGGTTGTGACTGACGACGATGCTGCCACTGCCGTAGGAAAAGAGCCCCTGCACGTCGAGGCCGGTGCCGTAGTCCTCGGTCTTGTAAATGTTGGCATAGACACTGGCATTGTTGACGATGGCCCAGTCGATCGAGGTGCCATATTGCAGCGAGTCGCGCACCTGTCGACCGGACAATCCGAGGATCAGACGAGGGTGCAGCAGGTAGTTGAATGCCGCCCCGGCAGTCATGTCGCCATCGGCCTGCTCATCCCAGTTGCTCAGCAACTTCGATTCGCGTCCGGCGAACAGGTTGTAGCGCCAGCGCTCTTCATGGTTACGCCAGTTATTGGGCTTGTACACCAGCTCCTGAGCGCTGGAAGTGACCTGGCCATCTTCGATCAGCCGCACTTCCACTTCATAGATACCGCCGGGCAGCGGACGGGTATCGAGGGTTTGCAATCCGGCGGGCACAGCCTGCGTATTGATCAGCAAGCCGTCACGATAAATCTCCACCGAGCCCAGGCGGTTGGCGGTGACATAGACGGGATAGACCGCAGGTTTCGGGTTGTTGATCGCCAGGCTGTCGGAGCTGCCGTACATCACACCCAACGCAGTATCGGGGCTGGCACCAAAGGCCCGGGGTTGGCGGGTGAGGCCTTCGGAGTTGGGGGTGAAATAGCCCAGGCGCAGGAAATTGCCCTGAAGTTCGCGCTGGGTATAAAGCTCCTGCACGGCGTGATAGGTCTGGTTATCAATGCCGCCCAGACGCGACAACTGCAGGTTGACCGCCTGGGTCCAGTTGCCGAGACTACTGCTGGCTTCAAGGCCATAACGTCCGCCCAGATCCTGATTCTGTCCGCCGTTGAGGTTCAACGAGTTGCGTACGATCAGACCGGTGCTGCCACCTTCAGGTTGCTTGTAATAGAGCGGCACATGATCATCGCGCTCGGCGTTCTCCGTGAGGATCGACACCAGGGAGTTTTCCAGGCTGTAGTGCACGGCCAATAGTTGTTCGGGGCACTGGGCCTGGCAGCCTCCGAGGGGCACGCCTTGCTTTAGATAGTTGGCCCAGGTTTCGCGTTCGCCTGAGGCGATGGAACTGTCGCTGACATCGGAAAAAGCCATCAGGGTAAGGCGATCGTCGCGGCTTAACACCACCATCGCCTCTCCCAGAAACTGTTGGTCAAGTTCCACACGCACCGCCAGCGGCACATCAAAGAAGTGCTCTTCGAATTCGCTCGGCAACCCCTTGACCTGCGCCAATAAACTGCGGGGTGTATGGCCATTTTCCGGGGGTGCGGCGAGTGCCGTTGCGCAGAAAAAAAGGGCAAGCGCCGTCGCGATGGGCGTCATCGGGAACATGAACGAAATACTCTTGAGGTAAATTCGGTAAACCCGATCGACAACTGATTGCTCACTTGCCGATCGGTCTGGCCAGCTACCAAGGGTTAACCTTGATTCATGATCTTTTACGGGATACGTGGGATCGCATCGAAGATCACTACCGGATTGGATGCATACAGGCCGACCTGGGTGGTTGTTGGTTTAGCTGCTTTGATACGCAACTCGGCCCGCATGCCGCCATTGGACTCGGTGTCACCGACCACTTCCTGGCTGGCACCGGTCAACTCCACTCCGTTAAAGGTGTAGGTCAGAGGAATGTTCAGGGTCGGGTTACCGTTGAACAGCGGTTGCGGGCCGCCTTCGACGTAAGCGCCCACCGAACCGTTGGTATGCTGGATGTCGTACATGCCGAACACGTCGGACAGGTTGCCAGTACCAAGGATGTACTGCATTTTTTCGTCTTTACCGAAATCCGGGTTCACTGGCTGGGCGTGGAAGACCTTGCTCGGGATATCAGCAGTGATGTTGATGGAAGAGCGCGATTCCTCCGCAGCGAACGCCATCGAAGAACTCAGGGCCAGGAGGGTCATCGGAACGGCGATTGCAAACTTCTTGAACATTGTTGAGTACCTGTATTTTTCAAAGGATTGATCTGTGGACTGTCTGAGTTGATATCCATCGGTCTGCATGATGGCAATTTGATTCAACTTTCGACGGCGTGAATGATCAACCAATTCTCTGAGAAAGTAAGTACGTAACTTCCGACAACCATGTAGTAAAAGTGCACTACAACTAGCAGGAAGAATCGTGGAAAAACAATAATTAAACAGTATGGACGTCAGAATAATACTACACACAGTTTTAACTAAAAAAACATACAGTGCCAAAGCCCTTTATTTCCGGGAGTGTCATCAAATAGGTATAAGGATTCTGCGCATAATTAGATTAATAACTCTAAATAGCAAGTGAGCTTTTTGTTGCCTGCCTGGCGTTTTCCTACAAAACACAGCCCTTGACCGCTGATCCGATGTGCTTGCCAGCGTTTAAGATATATCTTAAGTTGTATCTAAACACGACGAGAGAAGACGTAAATGAGAGACCATCATTCCCCCCACCGTGAACACGGCGACGGCCGTGACGGCTTCGAAAAACGACCCGGACGCGAACGCGGCGGCCGCGGCCCGCGGGTATTCGCCCCCGGCGACCTTAAATTGCTGCTGCTCGCACTGATTGCTGAACAGCCCTGCCACGGCTATGACTTGATCCGCCAGATCGAGGGCATGTTCGACGGCGCCTACAGCCCCAGCCCCGGTGTGATCTACCCGACCCTGACCTTCCTGGAAGAGAGCGAAATGATCCAGGGCGATGCCGAGGGCGGAAAAAAACGCTACAGCGTGACCGACGCCGGACGTCAGTCTTTAAGCGAGCAAGCAATTGCCCTCGACGGGGTGCGCATGCGCATCGATGTCAGCAAGCTTTCGTTGCGCGGCCATGACCGCCCGCCGGAGATCCACGAGGCAGTGCACAACTTGCGCCACGCGCTGCAATTGCACCATGGCCGCTGGAGCGCGCAAGAGATCATCCGCGTCAGCACGCTGCTCAATGATACCGCCAAAGCCATCGTCGACGGTCCCGCCGTCCAGGCCGCACAGGAGAAACCTGAATGACTGCAGTCGATACCCAAACCATTCACCGCGTGATGCATGAAATCAAACGCCGTCGCCTGGAAGTCCTGCGCGTGGTCGACCTGACTCCGCGGATGCGCCGCATTACCCTGGGCGGTCCCGAATTGGCAGGATTTTTGAGCCTCGGCACTGACGACCACGTGAAGCTGATGTTCCCGCAGAACGCCGCGGAACAGGCAGCCATGGAGACTATGCTGCTCGGTGCAGGAAAGGATGACGGCCCGAAGCCGGCGATGCGCGACTACACCCCGCGCCGCTATGACCTGGACACCCTTGAGCTGGATATCGACTTCGTCCTGCACGGCGATGGTCCTGCCTCGACCTGGGCCGAGCAAGCAACACCGGGACAGTTCCTGCACATCGGTGGGCCTCGGGGTTCGATGATCGTGCCGGACATCTTCGACAGCTATCTGCTGATCGGCGACGAAACCGCCCTGCCCGCCATCGCCCGGCGCCTGGAAGGCCTGACGGCCAATCGGCGAGCACTGGTGGTGATCGAGGTGGAAAACGGCGCCGAGCAACAGAGGCTTGAAAGTGCTGCGCAGTTGGACGTGATCTGGGTATTGCGCGAGGGCGGCAAGGACCACTTGCTGACTACCGTGAAACAACTGACGGTTCCCGCTGGCAGTGTCTATGCGTGGGTGGCCACCGAGACCAAGGTGTCTCGGCAGATTCGCCGGGTGCTGCTGGATGAGCATGGGCTGGATGAGAAATTCGTCAAGGCCGCCGGCTACTGGCGCCTGGATGACAGCGACGAGGAATGAGCCCAGCGGTCCAGCCCGATCACTATCAGCGCAATCAGCACAAACCCGGCCAGCAACCCACCGGCGTTGACGAGCACCTGTGGATAACCCAGTTTGTCCACATCGATGAAGGGATAGGGATAGACCGCCAGCACATGTCCGCGCAGCAACGAATAGGCGAAGTAGAGCAGTGGGTAGATCACCCAGAGGACGATGTGCCCCAGGCGCAACGTGCCTTTGGGCACGCACCACCACCAATAACCGAGGAACAGCAGCGGCATGACGTCGTGCAGCAGCTCATCGGCCAGCAACTGCCAGCCTTCGGGATGCCACAGGTGGCGCAGCAGCACGCTATAGGCCAGGCCGACCACGGCGATGCTTACCGCCACTGCGCTGCTGACCCAAGGCTGCAGGAACCAGCGGCGCAGCGCCGACTCCCGTGAAGTCAACTCACAGGTCAGCACTGTCGCGACAAGGGTGTTGCTCAGCACCGTGAAAAAGCTGAAAAAGCTCAACAACCCGCCCAGCAGGCTGGCTTCGATGCTCCAACGAGAATACAGAATCAGGTACAGCTGAATGCTCAAGCCTGCCCAGCCCAAGGTGGCGGCGACGGCCACGAAAACACGCCGCGCCGCAGACGGATGGCGCATGCTCAGACCGGTCGCTTGGTGCGCATCAGCTTGACGTACAAACGCTCGACCTTTTCCCGAGCCCACGGCGTTTTGCGCAGGAATGTCAGACTCGACTTGATGCTCGGATCGCTCTTGAAGCAGCGAATATCAATACGCTCGGCCAGCCCCGACCATTCATAGTGCTCCACCAGGGCGTTGAGGATTTGCTCCAGCGTCACGCCGTGCAGCGGGTTGTTGTTCTGTTCGGTCATGCCGGGCCTTCGAGCGAAGTAGGGTTTGGAAGCCGCGCACCTTAGCCGAGGGCTTCGTTGGGGGGAAGTGATCTGTTTGCTGAGTGGTAAATGTAGGCGAGAACCTGGACCTGAGCCTGCCCCTGTGGGAGCAAGGCTTGCCCGCGATGACATTGTTGAAAATGCCATCGCGGGCAAGCCTTGCTCCCACAGGACACAGTCCTCATCCCTAAACTCAGCCATCAGCGGCGAAGACTGTTACCGATTTTGAAAGGCTGCATGTCAGCAAAAGACCTTTCTCTATTTGTAACAGAACATTATCCTTACGCCCGTCCCTGCTGAAACGCTTCTGCCGCCTGCTTCACCTCTGCCGCTTTCAGTTCATCTCCCAGAAAAAGATCAAGAATTTTATCCCATGCCTGATTTCCAAATCCGCCAAGACAGCGCTGTCTATACGCCTGCTGCCCGCCTGAAAGTATGGCATCTGGTCAGCGGATTCACCGCGTTGAGCCTGGCTACCTGCGTCCAGGCTGCTCCCGCTTTCGATAGCGAGTCACCCTGGATGCTCGGTGACTGGAACGGCACTCGCACCGAGCTTGCGGAAAAAGGCTACGACTTCAAAGTCGATTACACCGGTGAGATGGGCAGCAACCTGCACGGCGGCTACGACCACGATCGCACGGCGCGCTACAGCGACCAGTTCGGCCTCGGCACCCACCTGGACCTGCAGAAAATCCTCGGTTGGAACGACGCCGAGTTCCAGCTGACCGTCACCGAGCGTAGTGGTAACAACATCAGTAACGACCGCATCAACGATCCCCGAGTAGGCGGATTCACTTCGGCCCAGGAAGTCTGGGGACGCGGGCAGACCTGGCGATTGACGCAGATGTGGTATCAGCAGAAATTCTTCGACCAGAAGCTCGACATCAAGGCCGGTCGATTCGGTGAAGGTGAAGACTTCAACAGCTTCCCCTGCGACTTCCAGAACCTGGCGTTCTGCGGCTCTCAAGTCGGCAACTGGGTCGGTGGCATCTGGTACAACTGGCCGGTCAGCCAGTGGGCCCTGCGGGTCAAATATCACCTGACGCCAGAGCTGTACGCGCAGGTCGGCGCCTACGAGCAAAACCCCTCCAACCTCGACCGTGGCAACGGCTTCAAGCTCAGCGGCAGCGGTACCCAGGGGGCGATTTTGCCAGTGGAGCTGGTGTGGTCGCCCAAGGTCAATGGCCTGCCAGGCGAATACCGCGCCGGTTATTACTACAGCAATGCCAAGGCCACCGATGTGTACAAGGACAGCAATGGTCAGCCGGCAGCCCTCAGTGGCGAAGCGTACCGCAGTGCTTCCAGCAAGCATGGCGTGTGGCTCGGTGTGCAGCAGCAACTGACCAGCCGCGCCAGCGACAACTCCCGCGGCCTGAGCGTGTTCGCCAACGGCACGATGCATGACAAGAAGACCAACGCCATCGACAACTATGTCCAGGCGGGTGTCGTCTATAAAGGCCTGTTCGATGCGCGCGCCAAGGACGATATCGGCTTCGCCATGGCCCGCGTGCACGTCAACCCGGCCTATCGCAAGAATGCCGAGGCGACCAACCAGGCTCGCGCCGTGTCCGATTTCGACGACCCGACTTTCCTGCCGCCGCAAGACACCGAATACAGCGCCGAACTCTATTACGGCGTGCACGTCACCCACTGGCTGACCGTGCGCCCGAACCTGCAGTACATCCGCCATCCGGGGGGTGTGGACAAGGTCGATGACGCGCTGATTGGCGGGATCAAGATCACCTCATCGTTCTAATAGACACCGCACAACCTGTGGGAGCGGGCTTGCTCGCGAATGCAATTTCTCATTCAACAGAAATGTTGACTGATTCACCGCTTTCGCGAGCAAGCCCGCTCCCACAGGGAATTGCATTTACCGGTCCATTTTTTATCTGAACCATGCCCACGCCAGATCGTCATCTACAGTGAACTTGCGCGGGACTACTTGAAACGTCACGGAGAACCACACTATGAGCACTGATGGTGCTTTGAGTCGAAGCCGTCGATTGCCGACCCTGCTCGGCATTCTGCTTTTGCTAATGGGCCTGGCCATGCTGGCCGGGGGAATCAAGCTGAGCATGCTGGGCGGCTCGCTGTACTACCTGCTGGCCGGTATCGGCCTGGCGCTGAGCGGCGCGCTGCTGATCGCTGCGCGCCGTGCTGCGATTGGCCTGTACGCACTGGTGCTGTTCGCCAGCACCGTCTGGGCACTGTGGGAAGTCGGCCTCGACTGGTGGCAGCTGGTGCCGCGTCTGGCGCTGCTGTTCGCCCTGGGCATCGTCATGTTGCTGCCGTGGTTCCGCCGTCCGCTGCCGCGCGAGGGTACTGGACCGATGACCACTGGCGCGCTGGCCGTCGCCGTGCTGCTGGCGGGCGGTGCCGCACTGGCGAGCCAATTCACCAACCCCGGCGAAATCAAGGGCCAGCTGGACCGCGACAGTGTTCCAGGCATGGCCAATACCGCCCCGGCCATGCCGGATGGTGACTGGAACTCCTACGGCCGCAGCGCCCATGGCGATCGTTATTCGCCGCTGGCGCAGATCACCCCGGAAAATGCCCACAAGCTGGTGCCAGCCTGGGAATACCGCACCGGTGACATCCCTGGCCCGAACGATCCAGGTGAAACCACCGCGGAGAACACCCCGTTGAAAGTCAACGGCATGCTCTACGTGTGCACACCGCACAGCCAGGTGATCGCCCTGGACCCTGATACCGGCAAGGAAATCTGGCGTTTCGATCCGAAGCTCTCCACGCAGAACGCGGCGAACTTCAAGGGTTGGGCGCACATGACCTGCCGTGGCGTGTCGTACCACGATGACGCTGTGTACGCTTCCGAGCAGAGCCCGACTGGCACAGTCAGCCCTGCAGCGGTAAGCACCGCCTGTCCGAAGCGCATCTTCCTGCCAACCGCCGACACCCGCCTGATCGCCCTGAACGCCGACACCGGCAAGATGTGCGAAGACTTCGGTAACGGTGGCCAGATCGACCTCAGCGCCAACATCGGCGGCTTCAATGCCGGCGGTTACTACTCCACTTCACCACCGGCGGTGACCAGGGACCTGGTAGTGATTGGCGGCCACGTGACCGACAACGTCTCCACCGACGAGCCAAGCGGCGTGATCCGCGCGTTCGACGTGCACACCGGCAAGCTGGTGTGGAACTGGGACAGCGGCAAGCCGGACGACACTACGCCGATTGCCGAAGGCCAGGTATACACCCGCAACTCGCCAAACATGTGGTCGATGTTTGCGGTCGATGAAAAACTCGGCATGCTCTATCTGCCAATGGGCAACCAGACCCCGGACCAGTTCGGTGGCGCGCGTACCCCTGAGTCGGAACTGCACGCTGCTGGCCTGACTGCGCTGGACATCGCCACCGGCCAGGTGCGCTGGCACATGCAGTTCACCCACCATGACCTGTGGGACATGGACGTCGGTGGCCAGCCAACCCTGATGGACCTGAAAACCGCTGACGGCGTCAAGCCAGCGGTACTCGCGTCCACCAAGCAAGGCAGCATCTACGTACTGGACCGCAGCACTGGCCAGCCGATCGTGCCGATCAACGAAGTGTCAGTGCCGCAAGGCGCTGTCGCCGGTGATCACACTTCGCCGACCCAACCGAAGTCCGACCTCAACCTCATGCCACCGCCGTTGCAGGAACGTGACATGTGGGGCGTGACTCCGTTCGATCAACTGATCTGCCGGATCGACTTCAAATCCATGCGCTACGACGGCCCGTTCACCCCGCCGTCCCTGCAGGGTTCGATCGTGTATCCAGGCAACTTCGGCGTGTTCGACTGGGGCGGTATCTCGGTTGACCCGGTGCGCCAGATAGCTTTCGTGAACCCGAGCTACATGGCGTTCAAATCGAAAATGATCCCGGCCGCCGAAATCGCCGCCCAAGGCCCGCGTAAAAGCGAAACCGAAGGCGTGCAGCCGAACAAGGGCGCGCCATACGGCGTAGTCCTTGAAGCGCTGCTGTCGCCGATGGGCCTGCCGTGCCAGGCACCGGCCTGGGGCTACGTGGCGGCAGTCGACCTGACCACCTCCAAAGTCCTGTGGAAACACAAGAACGGCACCGTGCGCGACAGCTCGCCGGTTCCTATCCCCCTGAGCATGGGCGTTCCAAGCCTGGGCGGGACCTTTGTCACCGCAGGCGGTGTTGGCTTCCTCAGCGGCACCCTGGACCAGTACCTGCGTGCCTACGACATGAAAAACGGCAAGCAGCTTTGGGAAGGCCGCCTGCCTGCTGGTGCGCAAACCACGCCAATGACCTACACCGGCAAGGACGGCAAGCAGTACGTGCTGGTTGTAGCCGGCGGCCACGGTTCGCTGGGCACCAAGCAGGGTGACTATGTGATTGCTTACAAACTGTCCGAATAAGTTTTAGCGGCAGTGACATCAAAGGCGACTCCTGCGAGGGAGTCGCCTTTTTTGTGCCCGTTGAATTCCCGCCCCCCCACTTCCCCTGTAGGAGCGAGCCTGCTCGCGATGGTGGAGTGTCAGCCGACATTGATGTTGAATGTTAAGCCGCTATCGCGAGCAGGCTCATTCCCACAGTTGATTGAGGTGCCACAACCTGTCGATATGACCCCTGCCATTGAAACCACCCGCCACCTGCCCCATCTAAGACCCATACCCCATTGCGCAGGTGCCCCATGAGCGACCAGCAAGAATTCCCCGACGACCTAAGCGAATACGCAGACCCGGAGAACGCCGAACACCATTCCACCGGCAAAGACCTCGCACTGCCAGGCCAGAATCTGCCGGACAAGGTCTACATCATCCCGATCCACAACCGCCCGTTCTTCCCCGCGCAGGTACTGCCGGTCATCGTCAACGAAGAACCCTGGGCTGAAACCCTGGATCTGGTCAGCAAGTCCGATCACCACTCCCTGGCCCTGTTCTACATGGACACGCCCCAGGAAGACCCGCGTCATTTCGATACCTCGGCCCTGCCGCTGTACGGCACGCTGGTCAAGGTGCACCACGCCAGCCGCGAAAACGGCAAGCTGCAGTTCGTCGCCCAGGGCCTGACCCGCGTGCGCATCCGCACCTGGCTCAAGCATCACCGCCCGCCGTACCTGGTGGAAGTCGAATATCCGCACCAGCCCACCGAGCCGACCGACGAGGTCAAGGCCTACGGCATGGCACTGATCAACGCGATCAAGGAATTGCTGCCACTCAATCCACTGTACAGCGAAGAGCTGAAAAACTACCTCAACCGCTTCAGCCCCAACGATCCATCGCCCCTGACCGACTTTGCCGCCGCCCTCACCTCCGCCACCGGTAACGAGCTGCAGGAAGTGCTCGACTGCGTGCCGATGCTCAAGCGCATGGAAAAAGTCCTGCCGATGCTGCGCAAGGAAGTCGAAGTCGCGCGCCTGCAGAAGGAAATCTCTGCCGAGGTGAACCGCAAGATCGGCGAACACCAGCGCGAGTTTTTCCTCAAGGAACAACTGAAAGTCATCCAGCAGGAGCTGGGCCTGACTAAAGATGATCGCAGTGCCGATATCGAACAGTTCGAGCAGCGCCTGGAGGGCAAGGTCTTGTCCGCCCAGGCGCAAAAACGCATTGCCGAGGAACTCAACAAGCTGTCGATCCTGGAAACCGGCTCGCCAGAGTACGCGGTCACCCGCAACTACCTCGACTGGGCCACCTCGGTACCGTGGGGTGTATACGGCAAGGACAAGCTCGACCTCAAGCACGCGCGCAAGGTCCTCGACAAACACCACGCCGGCCTCGATGACATCAAGGATCGCATCCTCGAATTCCTCGCCGTGGGTGCCTATAAAGGTGAAATCAGCGGCTCAATCGTGCTGCTGGTCGGCCCGCCGGGCGTGGGCAAGACCAGCGTCGGCAAGTCCATCGCCGAATCTCTCGGCCGACCGTTCTATCGCTTCAGCCTGGGCGGGATGCGCGACGAGGCCGAGATCAAGGGCCATCGCCGCACCTACATCGGCGCGCAGCCGGGCAAGCTGGTGCAGGCCCTCAAAGACGTCGAAGTGATGAACCCGGTGATCATGCTCGACGAGATCGACAAGATGGGCCAGAGCTACCAGGGCGACCCGGCCTCAGCGCTGCTGGAAACCCTGGACCCGGAACAGAACGTCGAATTCCTCGACCACTACCTGGACCTGCGCATGGACTTGTCGAAAGTCCTGTTCGTATGCACCGCCAACACCCTGGATTCGATACCTGGCCCGTTGCTGGACCGGATGGAAGTGATTCGCCTGTCCGGCTACATCACCGAAGAAAAAATCGCGATCGCCAAGCGCCACCTATGGCCAAAACAGCTGGAAAAAGCCGGCGTATCCAAGGGCAGCCTGTCCATCAGCGACAGCGCATTAAAAGCGTTGATCGATGGCTACGCCCGTGAAGCCGGGGTGCGCCAGCTGGAAAAACAACTGGGCAAACTGGTGCGCAAGGCCGTGGTGAAGCTGATCGACGAGCCGAAAGCAGTAATCAAGCTCGGCCCGAAAGATCTTGAAGCCTCACTCGGCCATCCGGTGTTCCGTAACGAGCAAGTATTGTCGGGCACCGGGGTTATCACCGGCCTGGCCTGGACCAGCATGGGCGGCGCGACCTTGCCTATCGAGGCGACCCGCATCCATACGCTCAACCGTGGCTTCAAGCTTACCGGGCAGCTGGGTGACGTGATGAAAGAGTCGGCGGAAATCGCCTATAGCTACGTCAGCTCCAACCTGAAGTCGTTTGGTGGCGATCCAAAATTCTTCGACGAAGCCTTCGTGCACCTGCACGTTCCAGAAGGCGCCACACCAAAAGACGGCCCGAGCGCGGGTGTGACTATGGCCAGCGCCCTGCTGTCCCTGGCCCGTAGTCAGCCGCCTAAGAAAGGCGTGGCCATGACGGGCGAACTGACGTTGACCGGGCATGTCTTGCCGATTGGCGGGGTGCGCGAGAAGGTGATCGCGGCGCGGCGGCAGAAGATCTTTGAACTGATCTTGCCGGAGCCGAACCGTGGGAGCTTTGAGGAGCTGCCTGATTATCTCAAGGAAGGAATTACCGTGCACTTTGCCAAGCGTTTTGCGGATGTGGTGAAAGTGTTGTTCTGATCTGGGATCAGCAACCATAAAATGGCCAGGCACGAATGCCTGGCCATTTTTTATTGAGGCTGGATATCACTTGAAACATATCAGCAGCTTAACCCGGTAGTTATATCAGTACCCGCACTCGCACACTGGCTGTAAGTTTAAGGCTCAACGACACCTTCAGGAAACGACCCATGAATATCGACCACCGCAGAACATCCATTGAAAACAACATCAGTAACGAATTCCAGTACCGTCAGTGCTGCCAGCAAAATTATTTGAACGCAACTATCGAAGACCGTGAAAATTTCAAATCCGAAGTGCTTTATACCAGCGTTGGCTCACGGGAAATCCTGGCTATTTTCAAAGCAGGTGAAAGTAATACTCCACTGGATCGCGCTGTTGATCTCTACCTACCTAAAGATATCAAAGGCGGTATTTACCAACTGAATATGCCGGGCCAACTGATTCAGATCGCACTCACTGAAAATTTTCCTTCGTACACCACTTTCTGGGCAATTAGCGGGGAAATTGATCTGACAGTGGACGCTGGGGTGCAGGAATACAACGGAAGATTTGAAATCAAATTCAAGGACCGACAGAATCGTGAGTTTGCATCAGTCGGCATGTTCGCATTCGGTTTGAAAAGCACCTAAGCCTGACCGCGTATCTGGCCGGTATTACGTAACCGGCCATTCGCAATAACCGTCAGGCCGCTTATCATGATTGGGTATAGCGAACTGACATTAATGACAGTAGCCACTGCGCATCCAGAGTTTTAGCCTGCTCCCTTGATCATCTCTGACAACGACAGGAGGGTATCATGCTGGATGACAAACCTCGCCGCAAAATAAAAGATAGCGAAACTTTCAAATGGGTAGTTGAAGATCAGGAAATTGTTGCCACCGATATTTGGGTGACGCACGCGGACACTACAATTGAAATTTTCGGATTTACGGAGTATTCGCCAGAAAATTAATAGGAAGTCATGGGCCTGTTCATCGAAAACGACACCAGCAACGGCGAGCATGAATTCGGTAAAAAAGGTTTAAAACGCGCTGTTTACCAAAGTAATTTTGAGTCCACCGCCCACGCAGGAAAGTACCGCGTGGAGCTCGATATTGACACACAAAAATATCAGCTAGAAGCTGATCTGGAGTTTTTCGGTCATGACAAGCCAATTCATATCGAGTTAGACGTCAGCGCTTAAGCGCCTGTCAGTAGCTACGCCCATGGGCACCAGAGCCTATACGCCTGCAACTCCCCAGGCTCTGGTCACACTTCGTCTCATCTTCAGTTATGCTCGCCGTTCGTCGTCAACGCCGGAGCCGCTGAGCCCATGTCCCCGATCCGCCTCCTTGTCCCCCTGAGCCTCGTTCTGCTGGCTGCCTGCTCCTCGCCGCCGAAACAAAACCTGACCGTGGAAAAGCAGAGCCAGTGCCCGGCCAAATTGCATAGCGGGCAGAACCTGATCCTGACCCTGCCCAGCAACCCGACCACGGGCTACCGTTGGGCGATCCAGGATTCCGCTGGGGGCGTACTGCACGCCCTTGGTCCCGAGGTTTACAGCAACCCGGAAGACGCTGGCATCGTCGGTTCCGCCGGAATATCGACCTGGCGGTTCCAGGCATTCGCCCCAGGCAACGGCCGCTTGCGTCTGACCTCCCAGCAACCCTGGGCACCGGAAGTGAACCCGGTGGACACCTTTGACTGCGCGATCTCGGTGAATTGACTGTGGGCTGGCTGATCCTGGCGCTGATGGGCGCGGTGACGTTTGTTTACGGGCTGAGCGTGCATGCCACGCTGCTTTGCCTGCTGGTCAAGCCGTTGCCGGTGCTGGCCCTGCTGGGCTGGCTGCACGATGCAGCGCCCAGTGAATATCGGCGCTGGATCAGTCTCGGGCTGATTTTCTCCCTGCTCGGCGATGTGTTGCTGGCATGGCCGCAGGATTTGTTCGTGTTCGGCCTTGGGGCTTTTCTGGTGGCGCATCTGGCGTACCTCAAGGCTTACCTGAGCGATTGCCGGCGACTGGCGGTCGTGCCGTTGATCCTTGCCCTGGGTGTCGGCGCCGTGCTGTTGGGCGTGCTGATCGCCCACGGGTTGGGGCCATTGCTGATTCCGGTGATCGTTTATGGCCTGGCGATCAGCGCGATGCTCTGGCGTGCGCTGGCGCGTCTGGGTAGCGATGTGCCGAAGCGTTCGGCGATGTTGGCGGCGGCTGGTGCGGTGGCGTTTGTGTTTTCCGACAGCGTGATTGGCGTCAGTCGGTTTGTCATGCCGTTCGAGGCGGCGCCTTATGTGATTATCTTGAGCTATTGGTTGGGGCAGTGGGGGATTGCAGCTTCGGCGTTCGGTCCCAAACCGCGTCTGGCTTGAGAAAAAGATCGCAGCCTTCGGCAGCTCCTACGGGGGGATCGCGTTTCAAATGTAGGAGCTGCCGCAGCTGCGATCTTTTGATTCTGCGGTTTATCAGACAACCCGCGCATCCCAGCGCCAAGTTGGCTAAAATGCCGGCCTTTTCCACCCAAGCCCGCTGGAACCGCCGTGAGCAAAGAACCCGATCGCCTTTTCGCCCAGCCATTGGCCCAGGTGCCTGACTTCGCCTTCAACGAGGACGTGGTGCGGGTGTTCCCGGACATGATCAAACGCTCGGTACCAGGTTATCCGACCATCGTCGAAAACCTCGGCGTGCTCGCTGCGCAATTCGCCCAGCCCAACAGCGTGCTCTACGACCTGGGCTCATCCCTCGGCGCGGTGACCCAGGCCTTGCGCCGGCACGTGCGCACCGACGGCTGCCGCGTAATAGCTGTGGATAACTCGGCGGCCATGGTTGAACGCTGCCGCGAATACCTCAACGGCCAGGACTCGATGTTCCAGGAGCTGCTGCCAGTGGAGGTGATCGAAGGCGACATACTTGCGCTCGAATTCCAGCCAGCCTCGGTGGTGGCGCTGAACTTCACCCTGCAATTTATCGCCCCCGAGCAACGCACCGCGCTGCTCGCACGCATCCGCCAGTCCCTGCTGCCCGGTGGCGCGCTGATTCTGTCGGAGAAACTGCGTTTCAACGATCTTGAAGAACACGCGCTGCTCACCGACCTGCACGTCGCCTTCAAGCGCGCCAACGGCTACAGCGAACTGGAAATCGCCCAGAAGCGCAGTGCCATCGAAAACGTCATGAAGCCTGACAGCCTCGAAGAACACCGCGAGCGCCTGTTGGCCGCCGGGTTCTCGAAAGTCGTGCCGTGGTTCCAGTGTCTTAACTTTGCCTCGTTGATTGCCTTGCCATGATTGATCTGTCCCCCCTCGCCCGCCGCCTGGCCGGTACGCCACTGGCCGACTGGGCCAACACGCTGCAAGCCCAGCTCGACAAGAAAATGGAAAAGGGTCACGGCGACCTGGAGCGTTGGCAGAGTGCACTGGACGCCTTGCCGAAGATTCAACCGAGCCAGGTCGATTTGCTCAATGGCTTGCTGCTGGATACTGATTGCGACGATGCAACCCGCGCGCAGATGCGCACCGCGCTGATGGCGTTGTCGCCGTGGCGCAAGGGCCCGTTCGACCTGTTTGGCGTGCACGTCGACACCGAATGGCGCTCCGACTGGAAATGGTCTCGGGTGGCTCCGCACCTGGACCTCGAGGGCAAACGCATCCTCGATGTCGGCTGCGGCAACGGCTACTACATGTGGCGCATGCTCGGCGCCGGTGCCGACAGCGTGATCGGCGTCGACCCGAACTGGCTGTTCTTCTGTCAGTTCCAGGCGGTGCAGCGTTATCTCTCCGAGCCGAACGCCTGGCACCTGCCGTTTCCATTCGAAGACCTGCCGGCCAATCTGGAAGGCTTCGACACGGTGTTTTCCATGGGCGTGTTCTACCACCGCCGCTCGCCGATCGAGCATTTGCTGGCGCTCAAGGATTGCCTGGTCAAGGGCGGTGAACTGGTCCTGGAAACCCTGGTGATCGAAGGCGATCAGCAGCAGGTGCTGGTGCCCGAAGACCGTTACGCGCAGATGCGCAACGTGTGGTTCCTGCCGTCGGTGCCGGCGCTGATGCTGTGGTTGCGGCGTGCCGGTTTCAGCAATGTGCGCTGCGTGGATGTGAGCGTGACTACGGTGGAGGAACAGCGCGGTACGGAATGGATGAAATATCAGTCGTTGAGTGATTTTCTCGATCCCGAGGATCACGGAAAAACCGTTGAAGGCCTGCCGGCGCCGATGCGCGCGGTCATCGTTGCCCGCAAATAAACCCCCCGTGGGAGCGGGCTTGCTCGCGAAAGCGGTGTGTCAGGCAACATCGATGCCAGCTGATCCACCGCTTTCGCGAGCAAGCCCGCTCCCACATTGGGACAGTGTTTAGTCTGAAGGTTTGGCTCTTCGGGCCTTGAAGAATTCGCTGAGTACAGCCCCGCACTCCTCTGCCAATACCCCCCCCTCAAACAACACCCGATGGTTAAGAAATCCCTGGGTAAAAAACTGCCCCTGACTCTGCACGATCCCCGCTTTCGGCTCCAGAGCGCCATACACCACCCGCGCAATCCGCGAATGCACGATCAAGCCGGCGCACATGCTGCAGGGCTCCAGCGTCACATAGAGCGTGCTGCCCGGCAGGCGATAGTTACTGGCGGCCAAGGCGGCTGCGCGGATCGCGACCATCTCGGCATGGGCGCTGGGGTCATGGCCACTGATCGGGCAATTGAAGCCGCGGCCGATGATCTCTCCCTCCTGTACCAGCACCGCGCCCACCGGCACTTCACCCAGCAGTGCACCTTGCGCGGCCAGAGCCAAAGCTTCGCGCATGAACGCCTGATCACGGCTGCGATCGATGATCGCTGCAGGACGAATCTGCCGCATCACGCCACCTCGATAGCGGCCATCAGGCCGGTTTCCATGTGGTCGATCACATGGCAATGGAACATCCACACCCCCGGGTTATCTGCCACCAGGGCCACCTGCGCCCGCTCGTTCTTGCCCAGCAGGTAAGTGTCGGTGAAGTACGGAATGACCTTGTGCCGGTTCGAGGCAATGACCTTGAAACTCATGCCGTGCAGGTGAATCGGGTGCTGATACTGAGTCATGTTCTTCAGCTCGAAAATGTAGCTCTTGCCCTTTTCGAGCTTGGCAATAGGACGGTCGGCGCAGGTCTTGTCGGTGATGTCCCAGGCCTGGCCGTTGATCTGCCACAGGCTTGGCGGCTTGCCGTTGTCGACATTCACCGACACCGAGCCGACCCATTCGAAATTGAAGTTGAGTTTCTCGGCATTGGCCAGGTCCGGTTCGGCCACCGGATTGGCGGGCAGCGCCGGTGGCCACTGGGTCGGCGCGTCGGCGTTGGCCACCGAACGCAAGGTGCCGAGGCGCACCGGACCATTGCGCAGGGACAGCTCTTCGCCGGCCGGCGGCGCCTTGATCGCCAGGCAGATGCGCATGCCCGGACCCAGCCAGTATTCCTTGCCCAACGGGCGCGGCTCAATCGGGTTGCCGTCCAGCGCGTAGATCTGCGCTTCGACCCCGGGAATGTTCAGGCGATAGGTCAGGGTGTTATCAAGGTTGAGCAGACGCACGCGGGTGATCTGCCCGGCGGGCAAATCGATCACCGCCTGCGCTACTCCGTTGATGGTCGACAGCCGCCCCGCCGTTCCTCCACGCGCCGCTTCGCGAGGGATACTGAACGCAACGAAGGCGCCTTCTTCATCGACGTGCCAGCTTTTGAGACTCAAGGTTTGTTCATACTTGAAGCCGGTGGGCTCGCGCTCTTCCACGATCAGCGGGCCGACCAGGCCACGGCCGAGTTCTTCGCTGCTGTTCACATGGGGGTGATACCAATAGCTGCCGGCATCCGGTACGCGAAACTTGTAGTCGAAATACTCACCCGGCAGTACCGGAAGCTGTGACACATAGGGCACGCCATCCATCTCCAGCGGCAGGCGGATACCGTGCCAGTGAATGGTGGTCGCGACCGACAGGTGATTGATGAAACGCACCCGCAGCCATTCGCCCTGACGCACGCGCAATTCGGTGCCCGGCGCCGACGGGCCGAACGCCCAGGCTTGGGTGATGTGGCCAGGCACCAGTTCGACGTCCAGCGGTGCCGCGATCAGCTCGTAGTCGTGACCGGCGTCAGCGTCGGCCATCTTGCCCAGCCAGTACCGCGACGCGCCTCCCGCTCCGAGACCAACGACAACAAGACCGGTCAGGCCACCGAGTATTTGGCGACGGGTAAAGGACATGAACTCAACTACCTCACGTATCTGCTCCGGCCCGCAGGCCGGTAAAAGGCGAATACGATACACCTGCGGATGAGAAACAGTAAGGGTGGCGCGGCGGTTGGTCACAGCAGGTATCGCGGGGCGTAACTATGTAGTGCACACCCCTTGAGCAAATGGGCAACCCTCGCAGGCTCATTTCTCAAGGAACGAGACCATGCCTGCCGATCAAAACACTCCCGTCACAACCAATGCCGCCGACCGGGAACAGCTCAAACTCATTGCGCCCGTCATCGTGGCCGCCTGCCCCGGCCTGCAGGAAGAAGCCCACGCCGTAGCCAGCGATATCCTGAAAAAACACGGTATCTCCGGCCATGACCCCGACCAGGTCTGGTGGCATCGGTTCGACAACGTCACTGCCAGCAGCAACAAGACTTTCCTCGGCTGGGAGCACGCGCCCAAACCTTGTGAGTCGTTAACGCTGACGCAACTGGTGATACATCGCTTTCGTGTGACCGACCAGGACGACGCCCTCGAATTGAACAGCAATGGCGGGTTCTACACTGCAGATGCCACTGCCAGTATCTACAACGAAACCAATGAAGTGCGGATGTACCCCAGCAAGGTTCTCGCCGACCTGTGGGAGCTGAACCTCAGTGACCGCTACCTGGCAAAATTCAATGCCTTCTGGGCTACGCATTTCGATGACTATCGGGCCTTGGCCAAGTGTAATTACCTCAGTAAAGCCATCAAGGCTTGCGAGAGCGGACAGCTGGGGGAAGAAGATTTCCAGACCGTGGTCAGGGCTGCCGTAGGCGACACGAGCTGGCCGATCACCCTGGCAAAGCTGCAGGCGCAGAACACCGTGCCTGCCGATCTGCGAGTGTGCGCGCTGGATGTCAGTGGCCATGTCGCCACCGACATCCTGCGCATCGTCGACCGCAATGGTCGGCAGATTACCTACGTTCCTGGCGCAGCCACACCTTTTCAAGTGCACCCGACCCCCACGGACATGCACTGGTGGATGTTGCTGCAGATGAATGAAGAGCAGGCCCGCAACGAGTTCATGACCCATTTCCCGCTGTCGGTGCGCAAGGCGATCCACGACAACATCACGCCTCTGATGAACCAGCTGGTCGGCACCTGGGGCAAATACGATCACCACCTGATCAATCAGAAAAACATCACTGTCAGCGGTGACGTGTTCACCTGGCAGAGCCGGTCCGTGCAGAATGCGATGCTGGAGGAAGCCAACCTGACCCTGGTGACCAATGGGCAGATGCGCGAACACCTGTGGCTGGGTTATCTGACCGTTGGCCTGAAGGTTTTCGGCCCATTGGCGGTACTCGGTTGGCCGATCGCCTTGCCGGTGATTGGCGCCAGCATCGCTGCAATGGGTTTGAACATCGACAAGGCGGTCAATGGCAGGACGGCGGCGGAGCGCAAAGCCGGAGTGATCGGCGCGGTGCTCGCCGGCATCAATACACTGTTCAATATCCCGCTACTCAAGGAAGTCAGCGTATTGGATGAGGCCGGCGCTGCAGCTGAGGCGGCTGAAGCTGCGGAACTGGACAAGACGATCGATCCGGTGCAGGAAACCGTTGAACCTCGAGAGCCCGGCGAATCGGAAGAAGGCTCACTGCAACCGGGTGTACTGCCAACCTTGCCGGAAGAAACCGGGGACGCGCTGGTAGTACCGGAACACTGGCAGAGCAATGAAATCCTCGAAAGCTACCCCATGGCCACCAGCGGGAAATACCAGGGTATCTACACCCTGGACTCGAACCCCTCCAACGCCATCCTGATCAACGAACAGGCCTACTACGTACGCTACGAGGCAGACGTCAACGGCGGCGGCACCTGGGCCATTATCGACCCGGAAAACCCCAATGCCTTTACGGGATCGATTCCGGTGCGACTGAACGCCGAGGGTGAATGGGAGCTGGCACCGAAACTGCGCCTGGCTGGCGGCGGCAAAGGCCTGAGCAAGCCCGCTCGGGGAACATCGGGAGCTGGTGGGTCCAATCCGGGACCATCGGGCACTGGTGAGCCGGTCCGGCCCAAGGCAGACTATTTCAAACACCTGACCCGTTACGACGCCCCCAACGGACGCTCGCTGAACTTCCTGGCCTTGGGTGAACAGGAAACCCATATAAAGATCGTCAACCTGCCAAACGGGCGCATCAGGGGCCTATCCCCCTATGACGAGTTTGTCGCTGGTCGACGCGCGGTATTGGTCAGGGATGCAACCGGATTTCAGATCCCCGAGGGTTTTTTCGCCGCGTTGCCTCCGCGCCCGGTCCAGCCCGTGATCACGCCCACCACGAGCATTACCGAATTAATCGAGAACGTCTTCAACGCAGCGCCCGGCCTGGTAGTGGGCGAAAGCCAGGATCGCATCGCCAGCATGCGTTTCCTCATCGAGAACATGCCGACGTTTGCCCGCCAAGGTGTCAAGACGCTCTACATGCATCGCCTGCTGAACGACTTTAATCAAGTCGACCTGAACAACTTCGCCGAAACCGGAAACATGCATGGCATGCTCGAGACCTACCTGCAAAAGCTCCCAGGTGATCCTGCCGGACAGTTCACGCCCCTGCAGGTTGTCAGGGCTGCGCAACGCAACGGCATCCGAGTCCAGTCCACTGATTGCCTGGCCAGTTATCGCTACACCGACCCGAACTTGCGCGCCATCTCACGGCAATCCGTCAAGACCTACCTCACCCACACCATCATGAAGGCAACTCAAGCCAGCAACGGCGGTGCAAAGTGGTTGGTGCTCACCGACCAGGAAAATACCAACACATTCAGGGGACTGGCCGGCATCAGCGAAACGGAAGGTGGCATCGGTTTGCGCATCGAGGAAGTCAGTCCCGACCAACCTGTGCATCTGGACATAGACAATGGCATCGACGTAGGCAGTGATGTGGCAGGACTCGCCAGCCCAATGCGCGGCAACTTCGACACCCTGTATGCCGACATCAGCCTGCAGATGCCCACACCCGCTGTGCAAAGAACGCCCGAGCAGCTCAATACGCTGCTGTTTCGCCAAGGCATGTTTACCATCGAACGGTTGGAGGAAAACCTGACGCTGATCCATCGAAGCCGCACTGGCCAGATTGTGCGCACGATGATCGAGCGAACAATCGATGGCGGCTTCCTGATCAACCGTCCGGCCTGGGCAGTCGTACACCAGATCACCTTCGCCAACATCACCAGCCTTGCCCACGCACTCAGCCGCATGGGTCTGAGGCTTGAAGGTCGGCTACCGGCATTTACTGCCTGATGAATAAAAAAGGCCCCGTGAACTCGCGCTCACAGGGCCTTTCAGGTGCTACAGGAGATCAGTCAGACCGGGATCACTCCCACTCGATCGTCGCAGGCGGCTTGCTCGACACGTCGTATGTCACGCGAGAGATGCCTTCGATTTCGTTGATGATCCGGCCGCTCACGGTTTCCAGCAGTTCGTAAGGCAGGTGAGCCCAACGCGCGGTCATGAAGTCGATGGTTTCCACGGCACGCAGGGCCACGACCCAGGCGTAACGACGGCCATCGCCGACCACGCCAACCGATTTCACCGGCTGGAACACCACGAAAGCCTGGCTGACCTTGTGGTACCAGTCGGCCTTGCGCAGTTCTTCGATGAAGATGTGGTCGGCACGACGCAGCAGGTCGGCGTATTCCTTCTTCACTTCACCGAGGATCCGCACGCCCAGGCCCGGGCCCGGGAACGGGTGACGGTAGACCATGTCGTAGGGCAGGCCGAGTTCCAGGCCCAGGCGACGGACTTCGTCCTTGAACAGTTCGCGCAGCGGTTCAACCAGCTTCAGGTTCATCTCTTCCGGCAAGCCACCCACGTTGTGGTGCGACTTGATCACGTGAGCCTTGCCACTCTTGGCGCCAGCCGACTCGATGACGTCCGGGTAGATGGTGCCCTGGGCGAGGTACTTGATGTTGTCCAGCTCTTTGGACTGGGCATCAAATACGTCGATGAAGGTGCGACCGATGATCTTGCGCTTCTTCTCAGGGTCCGATTCGCCGGCCAGGTTGTCGAGGAACTGGTCCTCGGCGTTGGCGCGGATCACCTTGACGCCCATGTTCTCGGCGAACATGGCCATTACTTGCTCGCCTTCGTGCAGACGCAGCAGGCCGTTGTCGACGAACACGCAGGTCAACTGGTCGCCGATGGCCTTGTGCAGCAGCGCGGCAACTACCGAGGAGTCGACGCCGCCGGACAGGCCGAGCAGTACGTTGTCGGTGCCAACCTGGGCGCGAACCTGGGCGATGGCGTCTTCAGCGATCTTCGACGGAGTCCACAGCGCTTCACAGCCGCAGATGTCGAGGATGAAGCGCGACAGGATGCGACCGCCCTGCTTGGTGTGGGTCACTTCCGGGTGGAACTGCACGCCGTAGTAGCCGCGAGCGTCGTCGAACATGCCGGCAATCGGGCAGCTCGGGGTGCTGGCCAGGATGTGGAACTCCTGGGGCATCTTGGTGACCTTGTCACCGTGGCTCATCCAGACGTCGAGGCCGAACAGGCCGTCGGCGTCGATGTGATCTTCGATGCCGTCCAGCAGGCGGCTCTTGCCGACCACGTCGACACGGGCGTAACCGAACTCACGCAGCTCGGAACCTTCAACTTTGCCACCCAGCTGTTCAGCCATGGTCTGCATGCCGTAGCAGATGCCGAAGACCGGCACGCCCAGGTCGAACACCGCCTGCGGGCAGCGCGGGCTGTTGGCTTCGTGCACGGACTCGGGGCCGCCGGCGAGAATGACGCCTTTTGGTGCGAATTCGCGAATCGCGTCTTCATCCATGTCGAACGGATGCAGTTCGCAGTACACGCCGATTTCGCGCACGCGGCGGGCAATCAGCTGGGTGTACTGGGAACCGAAATCGAGGATCAGGATGCGGTGAGCGTGAATGTCGAGGGCCATGGGGTCAGTCTCGTCTATGCAATTCGGGTGAAGAAAATCAGAAACAACTCGGGGCTGAATAAAACAGCCCCGGTGCTTAACTTTTTACTGGAAGGCTCAACCTACGCGGTAGTTTGGCGCTTCCTTGGTGATCTGCACGTCGTGTACGTGAGACTCGGCCATGCCAGCGCCGGTGATCCGCACGAACTCGGGCTTGGTGCGCATTTCTTCAATGTCGGCGCTGCCGGTGTAGCCCATCGAGGAACGCAGGCCGCCCATCAGCTGGTGGATGATCGCGCTCAGGGTACCCTTGTACGGAACACGCCCTTCGATGCCTTCCGGAACGAGTTTCTCGGCGCCTGCCGAGGAATCCTGGAAGTAACGATCGGAGGAGCCTTGCGCCTGGGACATGGCGCCCAGCGAACCCATGCCGCGGTAAGCCTTGTACGAGCGACCTTGGAACAGTTCGATCTCGCCTGGCGCTTCTTCAGTACCGGCGAACATCGAGCCCATCATCACGCAGGAAGCACCGGCCACGATGGCCTTGGACAGGTCACCGGAGAACCGGATGCCGCCGTCGGCGATCAACGGAACGCCAGTACCTTCAAGGGCAGCGGCAACGTTGGCGATGGCGCTGATTTGCGGGACGCCAACACCGGCGACGATACGCGTGGTGCAGATCGAGCCAGGGCCGATGCCGACCTTGACTGCGTCGGCGCCCGCTTCGGCCAAAGCCTTGGCGGCAGCGCCGGTGGCAATGTTGCCGCCGATCACCTGCACTTCAGGGAAGTTCTGCTTGACCCAACGAACGCGGTCGATCACGCCTTTGGAGTGACCGTGGGCAGTGTCGACCACCACCACGTCAACGCCGGCATTGACCAGGGCCGCAACGCGGTCGCCGGTATCTTTACCGGTACCGACTGCAGCGCCAACACGCAGACGACCTTGATCGTCCTTGCTGGCCAGCGGGTAGGCCTTGGCTTTTTCGATGTCGTTGACGGTCATCATGCCTTTGAGGGCAAACTTGTCGTCGACGATCAGTACGCGTTCAATGCGGTGCTTGTGCAACAGCTCGCGGGCGTCATCCTTGTCGGCGCCTTCCTTGACCGTGACCAGGCGCTCTTTAGGCGTCATCACTTCACGGACAGTGGCTTCCATACGATTTTCGAAACGCACGTCACGGGAGGTGACGATGCCGACCAGGTCGCCATCGTGCAGCACCGGAACGCCGGAGATGTTGTGCTGGCGGGTCAGTTCGAACAGTTCACGCACCGTGGCGTCAGCCTCGATGGTGATCGGATCCTTGACCACGCCGGCTTCGTAACGCTTGACCTTGCGCACTTCGGCAGCTTGCTGCTCGATGGTCATGTTCTTGTGGATAATACCGATGCCACCTTCCTGAGCCATGGCAATTGCCAATCGGGCTTCAGTGACGGTGTCCATGGCGGCAGAAACCAGAGGAATATTCAGCTCGATGCCACGGGTTAGGCGGGTCTTGAGACTGACTTCGTTAGGAAGCACCTCGGAATAACCGGGCACTAGGAGAATGTCGTCGAATGTCAGAGCTTCTTGGCTGATACGCAGCATCGCGGGGGCTCCCGAGCGGGAAAATGGAAGCGCGCCATTATAGTCAGACACCCCCTCGGGTTCAATGTAAAACTCTGTCTATTATCGGTATTGCTGATATACGGGGTTCGTTGCATGGCACGCGGCTTTTGTAGGAGCTGCCGAAGGCTGCGATCTTTTGATCTTCAACTATTTCGCAATCGCCGAAAATCAAGATCAAGAGATCGCAGCCTTCGGCAGCTCCTACAGTGTCCATCGGTGCTTACAGCTCGACCTTGACCCAACTGACCGGCTGATCCAGCCAGTCGGCAAACTCGTCGATAAAGCTCTGCTTGAACCCCGCCTCTGCCCAGTTATTGAAGATGAACCCCAGGTTGGAAAACCCGCATTCCTGGAGGAACAGGAAGCCGTTAATGTCATCTTCGTGCCCGCATTCCGGGCAAGTGAAGTTATCGGTGCGCCCGGGCATCCAGTCTTCCAGGCTTTCGAACAGCGCTTCGCCGACTTCCTTGCGGCACTCGGCGCAGCCGGCTTCTTCGAGAAATCCTTTGGCCGGGGTGTAGATGCACCGCTTGGTGACAATCTCCAGGCCATTGACCGCCTCGCCGAATGGCAGTGCTTCGGGATGCAGCACCACTGCGCGGGCGCCATCAGCCAGCGCATAAGCCATGCGATTGCCAGTGCGCCCGCATGTGGTGAGTTCTTCCTTGATGATGTTCTTGCGCACCAGCCACCGCACGATCGCCCGCGCCCTGGGTTCGTGCACCGGCAGTGTGGAGATTTTCGGGACGAGGATGCTTTGAGAGTTCATGGTGAAAGCCTGCTGCGTCAATTAGATGCTTCTGCGGTGTACCGACAGGCGTCTTCGCGGGCAAGCCCGCTCCCACAGTGATCGAGGAGAACATGATTTTCATGTACACCCTCAACCCTTGTGGGAGCGGGCTTGCCCGCGAAGGCGTCCGAGCAGCCGGCAGCTTAATCCCTGACACTCTGCGGTCAAGTACTCAAATACCGCCCGATCAAGGCAATCCCGCTGGCCAGCACCAACCAGGTCACCAGCCGCACGAACGCCTCGCGGGACAAGCGCAGGGTCAACCGCCGGCCAATCCACAACCCCAGCGCCATCGCGGGCAAAAGACACAGCGCCAGTACCAACAAGGGTAGCTCGGCATACACACCTGCGACGGCAAACAGGCTCAAACGCACCACCGTGCTGCAACTGATCAGCGCGCTCTGGGTCGCCCGGGCCGGGTCCTTGGGCAGCCGGCTATTCAAATAGATCGCGTATAAAAAACCGCCACTGCCAAACAATGCCCCGAACATCCCGCCCACGGTACCCATCGGCACCGCCCAGCCAGCCGACAGCTGCGTCGGCCGGGTTTTGACCCACAGGCTGTAAATCGCATAGGCCGTGATAAACAACCCCATCAACAACAGCAGCAGATCGGATTTCAGGTTCAACAGAAATATTACCCCCAGACTGCAGCCCACAGCCATGCAGGGCAACAGCCTGAACAACTCGGATTTGTCCACGTCACGCCGCGACGGCAGCAAGTTGCCAAAGGCTGCGACGAAATCCAGCAGCACCAGCAGCGGCACGATCTTCGACAGCGGCATGAACAGAATCAGGATCGGCCCGGCCACCAGGGCAGTGCCGAAGCCAGCAATGCCAAACACGATGTATGCCAGGGTGATGCCCAACCCGATCACCAGCCAGTCCGTCGCGCCGAAAGGCCACTGGTACAGCCACTCAAGCAGAATCATTGTTTCGCCTTTATTCAATACCTGAGATGACTTTAGCCATCGCCGAGGGTTGCGACTAATATCTTCAAGGTCACCAACCTATCTCAAAAAGGCATGCCTTGTGCTTTCAACCCGGCAATTGCGTTACTTCGTGGAAATCGCCGAGTGCGGCAGCTTCAGCGCCGCCGCAGAACGACTGTTCGTGGCGCAGTCAGCCCTGAGTCGGCAGATCAAGGACATGGAAAGCCGCCTGCAAACCGCCTTGTTCGAACGCACCGCGCGCCAGCCTAAATTGACGGCAGCGGGCGAAGCCTTCCTGCCCCGGGCGCGCAACCTGCTGCTTGAGCTGACCAGGGCCAGCGATATGGCAACCCAGGTGGGTAATGGCGAGCTGGGCAATTTGCGCCTGAGCCATTCCAGTACGGTGCCCATGAGCGGTCGCCTGTTGCGCGCCATCGGCGAATATCTGCAACTGCATGCTGGCGTGTCGATGGACATCACCCAACTGTCCTCCGAAGCTCAACTGGAAGCGCTGGCCGAGGGTCAACTGGATGTCGGTCTGCTGCGCCTGCCGGTGCTGCGTCAGCGTGAGGGGGTGCAAGTCGTTCCCGTTTATAGCGAGCGATTATTACTGGCGGTTCCGCCGAATCATCCGCTGGCTGTGGGTAAGTCCGATCAAGGTATCGATCTGGCACGGTTGAAGGACGAAGCCTTTATTTCCATCCCTCATCCGCAGCGTGGCGGGCTGAGCTATCTGTCCGCCGAATTGTGCATGCGCCAGGGTTTCTTTCCCAAAGCCGCGCGGGTGGTGTCGCGCAAGACCACACAATTGCAACTGATCCAGGCCGGATTCGGTATCGCCTTGCTGCCGGAATCAATGCAGGATATTGCCTCGCCCGACATCCATTTCCTGCCGCTGGCGGATCCGGATTGCCAGAGCACGGTGGCGCTGGCGTATCGGCAGAACCCCACCCCGCTGGTCCAACAATTCATCCAGCGTTTCACGCACCCTCTGTAGGAGCTGCCGCAGGCTGCGATCTTTTGATCTTGAAATCAAAGTCAAAAGATCGCAGCCTGCGGCAGCTCCTACGGGTGACCGTGCATTGCGCAGGAGAATGCCTTTATCATGCACCCCATGATTAAAGATCCCTTTGCAAGACTCGGCCTGGACCGTGAAGTCCTGACTGTCAGCCAGCTCAACGGCCGCGCGCGGGTGTTGCTCGAAGACGTGTTCAGCAATATCTGGGTCGAAGGCGAAATCTCCAACCTCGCGCGCCCGGCGTCCGGCCATGTCTATTTCACCCTCAAGGACAGCGGCGCCCAGGTGCGTTGCGCGCTGTTTCGGCAGAACGCCGCACGGGTTCGCCAGGCGCTGAAAGATGGCCTGGCGGTCAAGGTACGCGGCAAGGTCTCACTGTTCGAAGGCCGCGGTGACTACCAGCTGATCCTCGACACCGTGGAGCCATCCGGTGATGGCGCCCTGCGCCTGGCCTTCGACGCGCTGAAGGAAAAACTCAGCGCCGAGGGCCTGTTCAGTGCCGAGCGCAAGGTGCCGCTGCCGGCGCACCCGCAACGCATCGGCATCATCAGTTCGCCGACCGGCGCGGTGATTCGCGACATCATCAGTGTGTTCCGCCGCCGTGCCCCGCAGGTCCAGCTGACGCTGATCCCCACCGCCGTGCAAGGTCGCGAAGCCACTGCGCAGATTGTGCGAGCGCTGAAACTGGCAGATGCCCGTGGCTTCGATGCCTTGATCCTGGCCCGGGGCGGCGGCTCGCTGGAAGACCTCTGGTGCTTCAACGAAGAGGCCGTGGCTCGTGCCGTGGACGCCTGCGTCACGCCGATCGTCAGCGCAGTCGGTCACGAGACCGATGTGTCGATCAGCGACTTCGTCGCCGACGTTCGCGCACCGACGCCTTCAGCTGCCGCCGAACTGCTGGCCCCGGACTCCAGCGACCTGGTGCGGCGGGTCGAAAGCCTGCATCGGCGCCTGGTAATGCGTATCCGCGATCGCCTGATGCGTGATCGCCTGCGCCTGGAAGGCATGTCCCGCCGCCTGCGCCATCCCGGTGAACGCCTGCGCCAGCAGGCCCAGCGCCTGGACGATCTGGACATGCGCATGCGCCGCGCCTTCGAGCGCAGCCTGAATACCCGTCGCGAACGTTTGATCCGCCTGGAAACCCGCCTCGCCGGCCAGCATCCCGGCCGACAACTGGCGATGCTGCGCCAGCGCCTCGACAGCCTGGCCGAGCGCCTGCCCCGAGCCATGCGCGAAGGTCTCAAGGACCGGCGCATGCAGCTGCAAAGCCAGATGCAGACGCTGCACGTGGTCAGCCCATTGGCGACCCTCGGCCGCGGCTACAGCATTCTGCTGGATGAACGCGGCAACGCGATCCGCAACGCTGCCCAGACCCACACCGGCCAACGCCTCAAAGCCAGACTCGGCGAAGGCGAGTTGCAAGTCCGGGTCGAAGACAACCACCTGACGCCCGTCACCCTTTCTTTACTGGATTGATCCATGCCGCGTTTTCTTGCCCCGCTGTTGCTGCTATGCCTGACCTTCAACGCCCACGCCGACAGCTACATCACCCGCCAGCTCAACAAACCGGTGCCGGGCGGCGTGGCAGTGGTGGACCTGGGCGCATCCGCGCAAGCACCGAAAGCCAGTTACCAGGGCAAACCGGTACTGGTGGTCAAGGAACAGAACAACTGGCTGGCCATCGTCGGCGTGCCGCTGACGGTCAAGCCGGGCAACCAGCAAGTCAGCAGCGGCGGGCGCAACCTGGCGTTCACCGTTGGCAGCAAGAAATACCCGGAACAACACATCACCCTGAAAAACACCCAGCAGGTCAATCCGAACCCGGCCAACCTCAAGCGCATCGAGGGCGAACTGGCCGAACAGATCCAGGCCTACCGCAGCTTCAGCCCCAATACACCGAGCAATCTGTTGCTGGACAAACCGGTCAACGGCCCCCTCTCCAGCAAATTCGGCGTGCGCCGCTTCTTCAACGGCGAAGAACGCAACGCCCACTCCGGCCTGGACTTCGCCGTACCTGCCGGCACCCCGATCAAAACCCCCGCCGCCGGCAAGGTGATCCTGATCGGTAACTACTTCTTCAACGGCAAAACCGTATTCGTCGACCACGGCCAGGGCTTCATCAGCATGTTCTGCCACATGTCGAAGATCGACGTGACCGTCGGCCAGCAAATGCCCCGCGGCGGCGTCGTCGGCAAAGTCGGCGCCACCGGCCGCGCCACCGGCCCGCACATGCACTGGAATGTGAGCTTGAATGATGCGCGGGTGGATCCGGCGATTTTTATTGGGGCGTTTCAGCCTTGAGTATATGGCGCGAATTATTAGTGCCAGACGCGGATCCAGCCAAAAATAAAGTTAGCGAACAGGAGGGTGGCGACGCTGGCGCCGTAAACATAAATGATAAATTCGATATTTACTCGTCCCGTATACTTCCAAGGCCGGACCCAAAGCGCGTAAACGATTAATAACAGAATGGCGAATACTTCCATTACCAAAAACCAGGTGGAACCTATATCCATACCCAGGGCCACTGCCAGACTGGTGTTCCTGATGGGGACATATAAAAAAAACACGAGCCAAATTAATGGCAACCATGTACCTATCGCAACGAAGACAGCCAATACTCGCTGACCCACGGTCCTGCTTTTGTTGTTATTCATATTCCTGTCCTTGAAAATTATTGTTTTAGTGAGTAGAAAACCGACATTCGTACATCGATACAACGGTCAAATTTCATCGTCTAGACTGGTAAGCTATGTAACTTGTGACGCGCCCCCTCCTCTTCAACTTACCCGCACGTTCAACGCATTAGTCGCCACACCGTGACAACCGCAGGCCAAGCAATGACCTTCCAGCACCACGGGAATGCCATTCATGCGCCTGCGTGGATGGCCTTCTACGAAAGCGAAAACGCCCAGATGGAATGGGCAGGTGGCCTTGTCACCTAAAACTGCGGGTGTCTTGCCATTGAGCCGATGAGTGTTCGAAAGCTGGCAGGACACGACGATGCCACCGCTGCTGGTCGGATCGCCAAGGCAGATGGGATGAGTCATGGTCTTGGTCCCGGCATGCGGAAGACGAAGGGGTCGACGCCGTGGGTTTGCTGGTTTTTCGCTTTGCGGGCTACGTCCGGCGGGCGGATCATTTGTACGGTGACGCTATCGTCGTCGCCGGTGTAAACCACGGCACTGACGCCGCCGTCTTTATAGCTGGCGATGGTGGCCAGGTTGATTTCTACCAGGGCGCTGCTGACGCCGGTGTTACCCAGCCGGCGGCCGATATCGTAGCCCTCTTCGACGTTGCCCAACTCAAGTCCATGCCCATCGGTGTTTAGACCGTGCAGCGCGATGGTGAGGGCGATTTCGCCTTTGGTGTTGCCGGTGCTGTCGTAGAACACCCGAACTGGCTTGTCGCCTTCTGGCAGGGTTTCCAGAGCCTGTAGCCAGCCGGCTTGGAGGGCTTTCGCCTGGAGTGCGGGCTTGAGTAGTTTGCCGTTTTCGTCACGCATCGGGACTTTGATCGGGCGGTGCAGGTAGCCAAGGACTGGAGCCTTGTCGAACTCTTTGACTTGATGATTCGCCCAGCGTACCGGCAACCATCGGGAAGGCTCGAAGTAGCCGGGGCCTTGGTTGCTGAGGGTTTTCCAGAGATTGGGGAGTTGGGACTGCCAATAAGCCGCAGACATGGTGCCTGGACCGTAATGGGTCTTTATTCCCTTCGAACGCTGAACATCTTTATACCAATCAGTAAATGCATCGTCCCGATTCCAATAAAACGCCCACAGCTTGCCCATGTCAGTGTTTTTGTTGTGATTTTCTTCTGATTCTTGCGTCGCAAATGGACGGATGTAACGGTCCACCCGGTCAGAACGCGTTACCAGGAGACCTGCCACACTTGTATACACCGTTGGTACGACTTGCACCTGTTGTAATCCTGGTGTGCCGGCTGTTCGATAACCGTCGCGAGTAATATCACCGTCCTCACTCACCAGCAGCGCTTGCGGTACGGTAGGATTTTCATCGAAAAATCTGAATAACCGATCAATCATACTTTGAGCGTGGGTTGTATTGTCCGCGTCCTGCCACAGAAAAAGTGTGACCCCCAAAGTCGCTGCGTTTCGCCCATCCAGGATATTTGCCGCAGCCCCCACGTCTTCAGGCTGTTTGGGCGGAGCTATGGCAAAAACCGGTATTGGCCAATACGCGACAGACTCGCTGGCGGAATATTTAAACGCAGCGCGAGTAGCGATCTCACTGGTGTTTGATCTGGACGTTAACGAAGCCCTGTAGTCGCTGGGATTTCTAGAGTAAATGGAGGCAAAGTTATCGGCCTTCTCTCTAATTTTTCGCCACACGGATGATTGATGCCAACCCTGGACCGCCAGCCCTACTCCTCTTATTTCCAGCGAATACGTGCGTTTCTGAGTCGCACTTCGCTCTGCAATGTCAGACATCACTTTCGATTTATAGGCCACAAGTTCAGCCTCTTCATAGGCTACCGTTTTGCCCCACCAGTGAGCGCTGTAGGCCAAGACCAGCACTCCAAGAATACTTGCAACCCCCCATCGCATTACGGATTCCATATCTATCAGCTCCCTGTTATCGGCATGCGCTTTATAAATGAAGATCAGCAAAAAGCTTGCCCATACACCCAGTAGTATTCCCGCTGACCATAGGTAGCCCTTCAGTCTCGGTCGTTGTGTTACATCGTTTGATCGATCCCTCATTGGTCATCTCCTTGCTTCGACATAGCGGAAACCAGAGTCGGCGGGGCTAACGACACCAAGTCGTCGGAAGGAAATTTTCCCTTGTCGTAATACTTGTAACTAGCGTCAACTATTGCTTGAGTATCAGCACCAAGTCGCGACCACCCCTTCATCCTTGAAATTTTATCGAATCGCTTTTTTGTAACTTTCCAATCCGCAATCGCCACCAACACCTCCCGCATATCAGGATCATCCAGACACTTCGCCTGCCCGATCGCGATATCCATGGCAGTCACCCACCGATGATTCTCCGGGCTGCGCAACACCGCCGAGTGATAGCTGTTTTCACTCCACTCTTTGGTATCAACTTCCATGCGCGCACGAATTTCATTTGGCGTTTCCTCGCGTTCGTAACGGTAGTGATTTGGGGTACCGAGTAGCGCGATCCCGGACACTACGGTTCGTTGAAAGGCCTGTGTCTGATCGTCGGGCTCCCTGCCCTTGTTCCAGCGCTCGCGCACGACTTCCACATCAAGCGGATCCGGCAGGTTCTGCACGAATTTCCATTTGAACGCTGCGCTGGGATTGCCCAAGGCGGCGTTTTGCGAGACGGCATCGGGACGGTCCATACCGGACTTGTGGGTGGATCCGGTCAGCGCTTCGCCACCGAACATCTGCGGTGCGTGAGGTGGGTGCAATTGCTCGGCATTGATGTTGCGCTCCTGACCTTCCTCGATCGGTGCACGCGAAACAACGGCTGTGGCTGACCAACCGCCTGGATAGCGCGGTTCGCCCTTGGCTCGCATGCATTCCTGTTGCGCAGCTTTGCCGACCATAACCGGCTGGTCGTCTCGCAGGCGCTTGGTCCACAAGCGCTGGTAAAAACCCATGGACTGCAAGGCATTCATGGCCGGCGCGCCATCGGGTAGCTCGTCCGGCACGCCGTATGTGCCGATGCCTTGCACGTCATCCAGGGCCACGGTGGTGTCGTCCGGGCAGAAATACAGATAGACCTTGCCGCGATTGTCGCGCTCGGGAAATACCACGGTTTTACCGTCGGCACCTAAACGCTGGCCCTGCTCAGGGGACCAACACGGACCAGAGCGGCCACCGTATCCCCGCACGCCACAGCGCAGGGCATCAAGGGACGGTTGCGCGTGAGGTGCCTGGGTGATCTGTTGCACGATATCGATCAGGACTTGAAGCGTGTTTGAGTTTTTTGGCGTGGCGCCCGGCAACACTGAGTAAGGCGAGTCCACCATGATTACGCAGTCAGCGCAGCGCTCTCCCCGATCCATCAGCATGGCTTGCGCGAGCAAGGTGATCAGCGTGCCCTGGCTGTGGCCCATGATGGTGATGGTTTCATCGGGAGAGACGCGGCGAATTTCACTGACCAGCATCGCCAGACGGGCCGCCGCCAACACAAAGTATCGACGATGCGGCCCCTTGCCCATGTACTGAGAGTTGGGCAGTCCCAGTTGCGCTAAATGGCGCACCTGGGCGGCAAACCCAGCCGCGTACATCTCCTGCAAATTATTGGTGGCATTGGCGAAAAAACCACCGCCCTTGGCGAAGTGGCGGTCCAGGCGATTATGAAATTTGTCCTGGAACTGATTCCGAAGTCTGGCCGGATCACCCCTTTCGTCCCGCTTTATTTCCGCCGGCTCGGCCCGGTATCCCCAGTAAAAAGGGATCATCAAACTACGCGTCCTGGGGTTCGTCGTGTCGCGCTGGTAGAGGTAGGTATCGGGATCATCCAGCACGGTTCTGTGCTCATCTTCGAGCTGCTCGCGCGGCATGGCTTGCGCTTGACTGTAATCAGCCCCATACCGCCCCGCCCTGAGATCCGGCCGATCCAGCCGCTCATTCACCCCCTGACACAATCCGGTTTCGACCGACTCGTAAGACGCTCCCGGGTCGTTGACCCCGTGCAGGAAAATCACCACGCCAGGCAGATCTGCGGGCACTTCCAACTTGCGCTCGGTGGTGCAGTTGGGGATCAACCGAAAGGAAGCCTGCGCTACCGTGTGAACATTTGAGTCGGTCATTTGCTCTCTCCACCGGAGTCAGTTTCGCGAGTTGCCTTCACATCGCCGCGATGCATCACCTCCCGCTCTACCCGCTCGGTCAAACCCGCGGCATCTGTCAGCCCCTGCAACACGCTGCCATCCCCCACTTCGATCTGGTACGCATGGTCAGCCGCCATTAGCGAGCTGTTGCCAGCGTGACCCGGGAAGTGAAACGCCAGGCGCTGCGCTGCCGGATCACGGGTGAAGGAAGGGATGGAAACGCTGTCGGTTTTTGGCCCGAGCCAGTCGTGGTCACTGGCGTGCACCAGGACTTTGTCGTTCGTGCCCATTTCAATGCCGCCACCGATCCTGATGTAGCTGCCGTCATCGGCTACCAGGCGGATGGTCGGCGCGGAAATGACCACTTCGCCTTCAGTTGCCGACAGCCGCATGTTCTTCCGCGCGTTCAGCGTGATGTCATCCTCCTGCGCCTGTACGAGCACCTTGCCGCGGTTGGCGATGGCGCTGATGCCGGCATCCTGGGCAAATGCGCTGATGCCTTTCCCGGCGTTCAGGTGCATGGCCGCGCCGCTGGTCAAATGCAGGTGATCCTGGGCGGTGGTGTCGTGATTTTCGCCGGCGTAGTGCACTTGGGAACGAGGGGTTGCGCTGGTGATGCCCGCTTCGGCCGCGAGGGCAAACACGGGATCGCCCGCGCTGTTGCTTTCGGGGGCAGGCCATTGATTCAATGCCTGGCGCAGCGCGTCGATGCCCTGGCTATCGATCTGTTGACTGCCACGGGACGCGGCGGTCTGGCCGAGTGACTGGAACAACTCGCCACACTCGGCCAGCAGTTTCAGCAGCTCCTCACGGTCCAACTGTGAGCCCTGTGCATCCTGGCGGGCGTAGGTAGTCAACAACATGCCTTGTGCCGCTCGCAGGGCAATGGCGGCGTCGGTACGAAGCTCGGCGCCATCGCCACGGGGCTGAGCCCTGCCGTCGGTTCTGGGCGTGGTGAGTTTGCCGAGGTTCAGCGCGGTGGCGTGCTGGGTCGTGCCCATGCGGGCGCGCAACGCGCCGGGGGTGTCGTCAAACAGCAGTTCGTTGAAGCCGTTGCCTTTGTGTTCCTGGGTCTTGATGCCCGATAGCGTTCGGTTGCCCGGTAAACCTGCGGCGTTGGTGAAGCGCGGGGGGCGATGATCGCCGTTGTACAGAACCGAAGTGATCAGGGGACGGTCAATGTCGCCTCCCAGAAAGGTCACCAGCACTTCCTGGCCGATGCGCGGCAAGAACTGATGACCAAAACCGGCACCGGCACTGGGCATCGCGACCCGGAGCCAGGTGGTGCATTGCGCCGGGTCCTGGCTGCGTTGCCAGTGGAAACGCACCTGCACCCGTGCCTGCTCATCGGTGAAGACTTCCTCGCCTTCGGGACCGATGACGATGGCGGTGAGCGGGCCGGGGATCGTCGGACAGGGAGTGCTGATCGGGGCGCGATAGGCGATCTTGTGGCGAATGCAGACGAAGCGATTGAGGTAATGCGCAGGTTGCCCGGACAAATAATTGTTGCTGGCGCTGTGTTCGATTTTCAGCAGCAAGAAATGTCGGTCAGCGGCGAGATCACATTCGTGGTCGAAATGCCCGGTCAGTTCAAAGGTGTAGCCGGGCAGCATGGCTCGACAGTTGCTGGCGCCGTGAAAGGTTTTGGCTTGCACTTCCAGGGCTTCGAGTCGATGCCGGACCAGTGTCTCGCCACCCTCAAGCATAGGGTGACTGTAGTGACCGGGGAAATCATAGATTTCATAGGCCGGGACATCCCCCTGTTGGTTGAGGCTGGGCATGCTGACCGGGAGTGGGTTGCGCGGCTGCCGATAGTCGAATGTCTGGATGGCCATGCGGCCGGACTGCAGGACCCGGTTGCTGCTCCATTGCGTAATTGAGTCGGCGGTCTCGGTCACCGAAGCACTGTGATAACGAATCTGCGGTTGCTGCTCGAGCGCCTCCAGGTGACGGGACTGGTCAGTGATGATCAGCTGATGCCCTTCTTTCGAGTGTTCGAAGTAGAAGAACCAACCCTCGCGCTCTATCAAGCGCAAGACGAAATCCTTATCACTCTGGCGGTATTGAGTGATGTAGCTGTGGGACTTGAGCGGGTGCTGCAGGCGAATCGCGAAGTTGGCCAGCGCGCCATAAGCCGCAAAAACCTGGCGGATCACGTCCTCAATTGTTTGCTCTTGAAATATCCGCGAATCAAAACGTCGCGAGAGCATCCACAGCCAGGGGCTCAATGTTGCGCAGTAATGCGCCAGCCCCCCGTCACTGTGTTGCAGGCTAAAACGGCTTATATAGCCATGAATGTAACGAGAGCCACCGCTCGCCAATTCGATGTCCAGCAATGCGGGCTGGCCGATGAGGGTCTTGAGCGGAAGTTGCGCATCCTGACTGATCAGTGCCAATTCGAAACCGAACAGCGTGGACAATCCTTCACTGCCCGAATAACGATCCAACAGCAATTCTTGCGCGCCGTCAGTAGCCGTCGTGAATTTGATCAGACGACGATTCTGCGGCGAAAATATTTTTGTTAGTTCCATTAACAAGTTTCCTGCGACCTGGATTTTGGGTGCTTGGATTGTTGTATTTCCTCGGAAACACAAGCACACAAATTAGGACGCTAATCGAAACAGGTTGTATGTAGGACGCTTCCTTTTTTACATGGGGAAAAGGGAATTAATGAAGATTCAGTCGACGCGAGCAAACCGCTCGATCACCGGCTGCTCGCGGTTTTCCGCCTGCCACAAATCGTAGCTGCTCTGCATCGCCAGCCAGGTTCGCGCCTTGCTGATGCCGGCTCGCTCCAAACGCACGGCCAGATCGGGACTGATCGGCGCGTGTCCATGCAATATTCTGGAAAACGTTTCCCGGGCGTAGCCGAGACGTCGGGCCATTTCAGTAATGGTGATCCCCAGTCCGGGAACCACGTCCTCAAGCAAGATTTCGCCGGGATGAGGAGGATTATGCATACCCATTCAGGTGCCTCTACTCAGTGGTAATCAAGATAATCAACAAGCTCGACGTGGTCGTCGAACATGCGAAAAATGACGCGCCAGTTGCCACTTATGCTGACGGACCAATAGTCAGTCAGATCTCCTTTCAGGCTATGAAACCGCCAACCTGGAAGGTCCAACTCACTTGAGTGACGGGCGTTGTCCAAGATGAGGAGAAGTCGACGTAAGCGCTTGGCATGATTCGCATTGATGCCTCTGGTTGAACCAGTCTCATAGAAAGCCTTGAGGCCTTTATGTTTCCAGCTAACAATCATGGGAGGATTGTGACGTGATACATCACACTCTGCAATGGCTGAGTGAAGGATTTTTGTTCGCGTTTCATGGCTTCAGTCGCTCAGGTATTCAAACCAAAGAAACTAGAGATACGGGTTCCGAGCGACAACCCTAAAAGCCTGTAGGAACGCTCCGAAGCAGACGTCATCCCCTGGATTCCAGACAACAAAAAACCCGCCGACCAAACTGGCCCAGCGGGTTTCGTGTTTCAGCGACAAGAGATCAATAATCCTCCAGCCGCCACACCTCGTAAGCCGGTGTCTCATACGGATGACTGAGCTTCAACGCGGCCACCACGGCCACGATCAACTCATCCGCCACAACCAGCTCGACCTTCCATTCCTCGACCTGCTCGACCCGACCAGCCTCGCCAATGAACGGCTGGCTGCCATCCAGTGGACGGAACTGGCCTTGGCCCAGCACCTGCCACGCGCAGTGATCGTAAGCACCGATTCGGCCGCCACCGGCAGCAAATACAGCGCTCTTGACCCCATCGACATGGCTGGCCGGAACGAAAAAGGCGAGCTTGAACATGCCGCTTAGTTCACCCAAACACGGGCGTTGCGGAACATGCGCATCCACGGTGCGTCTTCGTTCCAGTCTTCCGACCGCCACGAGTTCTGCACAGCGCGGAATACGCGCTCCGGGTGCGGCATCATGATGGTCACGCGACCGTCACGGCTGGTCAGCCCGGTGATACCGCGCGGCGAACCGTTCGGGTTGGCCGGGTATTTCTCGGTGACCTTGCCGTGGTTGTCGACGAAACGCATCGCCACGCAACCCGACAGATCAGCTTCCAGCAACGCTTCTTCGCTGGCGAACTCGGCATGCCCTTCACCGTGTGCGATGGCGATTGGCATGCGCGAACCGGCCATGCCCTGCAGGAAGATCGAGTTCGATTCCTGGACCTGCACCATCGCCACGCGCGCTTCGAATTGCTCGGAACGGTTGCGCACGAAGTGCGGCCAGAACTCGCTGCCCGGGATCAGCTCGTGCAGGTTGGACATCATCTGGCAACCGTTGCACACACCGAGGGTGAAGCTGTCGTTACGTTCGAAGAAGCCCTGGAACGCATCGCGAGCACGGCTGTTGAACAGCGCGGACTTGGCCCAGCCTTCGCCGGCACCCAGTACGTCGCCGTAGGAGAAACCACCGCAAGCGACCATGCCCTTGAAGTCGTTCAGGTCGACACGGCCAGCCAGAATGTCGCTCATGTGCACGTCGATCGCGTTGAAACCGGCGCGGTCAAACGCGGCCGCCATTTCCACCTGACCGTTGACGCCCTGCTCACGCAGTACGGCAACCTGTGGCCGGATGTTTTTCTTGATGTAAGGCGCGGCAACGTCCTGGTTGACGTCGTAGCTCAGCTTGACGCTCAGGCCCGGGTTGTCTTCTTCCAGCAGCACGTCGAACTCTTGCTCGGCGCAGTCGGCGTTATCACGCAGACGCTGGATCTGGTAGCTGGTCTCGGACCACTGGCGTTGCAACAGACGACGCTGACCTTCGAACACAGTTTCGCCGTTGAAGGTGATGTTGATCTGGCCGTTGTTCATCGGCTGACCGACCACCGAAACGCAGTCACCCAGACCGGCCGCGCTGAACTGCGCGAGGATATCCGGGGTGGCGTCCTGGCGAACCTGGATCACCGCGCCCAGTTCTTCGTTGAACAGGATCGCGGCTATGTCGGCGGAAGTTTCCGCCAGGCCGTCGAGGTTCAGGCTCAGGCCGCAATGACCGGCGAAAGCCATTTCCACCACGCTGGTCAGCAAACCACCGTCGGAACGGTCGTGGTAAGCCAGCAGATGACCATCGGCGTTGAGGCCCTGGATCACCGCAAAGAAGGCTTTGAGGTCTTCGGCGTCATCAACGTCTGGCGCTTGCGAGCCGAGCTTGCCGTGAACCTGAGCCAGGATCGAGGCGCCCATGCGGTTCTGGCCGCGGCCCAGGTCGATCAGGATCAGGTCGGTGGTGCCCTTGTCCATGCGCAGTACCGGGGTCATGGTCTGACGGATGTCAGCCACTGGCGCGAAACCGGTCACGATCAGCGACATCGGCGAAGTCACGGTCTTGTCGACGCCTTCGTCGGTCCAGCGAGTGGCCATGGACATGGAGTCCTTGCCCACCGGAATGGTGATGCCCAGGTCCGGGCACAATTCCATGCCGACCGCTTTCACGGTGTCGTACAGACGCGCGTCTTCACCCGGGTGGCCGGCTGCGGACATCCAGTTCGCCGACAGCTTGATGTCGGAAATCTTGTTGATGCGCGACGCGGCAATGTTGGTCAGGGTTTCGCCGATGGCCATGCGCCCGGACGCCGGAGCGTCGAGCAGCGCCAGCGGAGTGCGCTCGCCCATGGCCATGGCTTCACCGGTGTAGACGTCGAAGCTGGTGGCGGTGACGGCAACGTCAGCCACTGGAACCTGCCACGGGCCGACCATCTGGTCACGGGCCACGAGGCCGGTGATGGTGCGGTCGCCGATGGTGATCAGGAAGCTCTTGCTGGCAACGGCCGGGTGGTGCAGGACGCGCTCGACGCAATCGGCAATTTCCAGCGTCGACGGATCGAAGTCATCGCCCAGTTCGCTTTCACGAACTGCGGAACGGTGCATGCGTGGGGCTTTGCCCAGCAGCACTTCGAGTGGCATGTCCACCGGGTTGTTGCCGAAGTGGCTGTCGGTAACGGTCAGCTGTGGCTCGGCAGTGGCTTCACCGACCACGGCAAACGGGCAACGCTCGCGTTCGCAGATCGCCTGGAAGCGTTCGAAGTCGGCCGGGCCGACTGCCAGAACGTAGCGTTCCTGAGATTCGTTACTCCAGATTTCGTGCGGGGCCATGCCCGGCTCGTCGTTCGGAATGTTGCGCAATTCGAAGCGGCCACCGCGGTCGCCGTCGTTGACCAACTCCGGGAAGGCGTTGGACAGACCGCCTGCGCCAACGTCGTGGATGAAGCTGATCGGGTTTTTGTCACCCAGTTGCCAGCAACGGTCGATGACTTCCTGGCAGCGACGTTCCATTTCCGGGTTTTCGCGCTGAACGGAGGCGAAGTCCAGGTCCGCCGAACTGGTGCCGGTGGCCATGGAGGAAGCCGCGCCGCCGCCCAGGCCGATGAGCATGGCCGGGCCGCCGAGGACGATCAGCTTAGAGCCGACGGTGATTTCAGCTTTTTGTACGTGTTCGGCACGGATGTTACCCATGCCGCCGGCCAGCATGATCGGCTTGTGGTAACCACGAACTTCGTCGCCACGCGGGGTGGTGATCGATTGCTCGAAGGTACGGAAATAACCGGTCAGGGCTGGACGGCCGAATTCGTTGTTGAACGCGGCGCCACCCAGTGGGCCTTCAATCATGATGTCGAGGGCGGTAACGATGCGCTCAGGCTTGCCATATGGCACTTCCCACGGCTGTTCGAAGCCCGGGATCTGCAGGTTGGACACGGTGAAACCGGTCAGGCCCGCCTTCGGCTTGGCGCCGCGACCGGTTGCGCCTTCGTCACGAATCTCACCACCGCTACCGGTGGCTGCGCCCGGGAACGGGGCAATCGCGGTCGGGTGGTTGTGGGTCTCGACCTTCATCAGGATGTGCACCGGTTCCTGCACCGCGCCGTACTGGCGGGTTTCCGGGTCCGGGAAGAAGCGACCGGCGACGTTACCGACGATCACCGAAGCGTTGTCCTTATAAGCCGACAGAACGCCTTCGCTGTGCATCACGTAGGTGTTCTTGATCATGCCGAACAGGCTTTTTTCCTGGCTCTGGCCGTCGATGTCCCAACTGGCGTTGAAGATCTTGTGACGGCAGTGCTCGGAGTTCGCCTGGGCGAACATCATCAGTTCGATGTCGTGCGGATTACGCTTGAGGCCGACGAAGGCGTTGACCAGATAGTCGATCTCGTCTTCGGCCAGGGCCAGGCCCAGCTCGGTGTTGGCTTTTTCCAGCGCGGCGCGGCCGCCACCCAGCACATCGATCGCGGTCAGCGGCTTCGGCTCGGCGTGGCTGAACATCCCGGCAGCCTGCTCCAGGTTGGCCAGGACGATCTGAGTCATACGATCGTGCAAGGCGTCCGAGATCAGCTGGGCTTCGGCTTCGCTGAACTGTCCGGCCACATAGAAGGCGATACCGCGCTCAAGGCGCTGGATCTTGCCCAGGCCGCAGTTGCGCGCGATGTCGGTGGCTTTGCTGGACCATGGCGAAATGGTGCCGAAACGAGGCAACACCAGGAACAGACGACCGGTCGGCTCCTGGACTGGAACACTTGGGCCGTACTTCAGAAGGCGCGCGAGCACCTGCTGTTCGTCGCCGGTCAGGACGCCGGTAACTTCGGCGAAGTGAGCGAATTCAGCATACAAGCCGCTGACAGCCGGGACGCATCGGCGAAGTTGCTCAAGGAGTTTGCTGTGGCGAAAGGCAGAAAGGGCAGGAGCGCCGCGCAGGATCAACATCTTCGGGACAGCCTCGGGAAGGGGTGTGCTTTGAGGCCGTGCATTCTAGCCTAATCCGCCCGCGACATCACCCGAAACGGTGTGCACGGCCGCACCCGAACGTCGGGCCGGAGTTTCAGACGGTTAATAGAGGTCCATCAGGGGATATTTTTTCCATCAAAAAATGTCCTGAACCCCCATTCCTGCGGGTTATACGCGGTTTTTCGCCCCTCTAGCAGACTGGCCCTTTGCTGTCGAGATATGGCGCTCGTGGTCCTTTGCGTATACTGCGCAGATGTTTTCCCCAACGGCTTTGCGTCCGCGGTACGCCAAATGGCTAATCGCAACCGGACTCTTCCTGATGCTCAGTGGCTGTGTTGATAAACCCAACACACTGGAGCGTGTAAAGGAGGATGGCGTGCTGCGGGTGGTTACCCGAAACAGCCCCGCCACCTACTTCCAGGATCGCAGCGGTGAAACCGGCTTCGAATACGAGCTGGTGAAACGTTTCGCCGACGATCTGGGGGTTGAGCTGAAGATCGAAACCGCCGACAACCTCGACGACCTGTTCAACCAGGTGGGCAAGCCCAACGGCCCCGTGCTGGCGGCTGCCGGACTGGTCAGCAGCGAGCAGCGCAAGAAGCAGGTGCGGTTTTCCCACTCCTATCTCGAAGTCACCCCGCAGATCATCTACCGCAATGGCCAGTCACGGCCAACCGACGCGGGGAACCTGGTGGGCAAGAAGATCATGGTGCTCAAGGGCAGCACCCACGCCGAGCAACTGGCGGAGCTGAAAAAGAAATATCCCGGCATTGAATACGAAGAGTCCGACGCGGTTGAAGTCGTCGATCTGTTGCGCATGGTCGATGAAGGCCAGATTGACCTGACCCTGGTCGACTCCAACGAAGTGGCGATGAACCAGGTGTATTTCACCAACATTCGGGTCGCCTTCGACCTGGGTGATGCCAGCAACCAGAGCTGGGCCGTGGCAGCAGGCGAAGACAACAGCCTGCTCAACGAGATCAACGACTACCTCGACAAGGTCAAGAAGAACGGCACCCTGCAACGGCTGAAAGACCGCTATTACGGGCACGTCGACGTCCTCGGCTACATGGGCGCCACGACCTTCGCCCAGCACTTGCAGCAACGCCTGCCCAAGTACGAACAGCACTTCAAGGCCTATGCCAAGAAGGAGAAAGTCGACTGGCGCTTGCTGGCCGCGGTCGGTTACCAGGAATCCCTGTGGCAAGCAGCGGTAACGTCCAAGACCGGCGTTCGTGGCCTGATGATGCTGACCCAAAACACCGCGCAGGCGATGGGCGTGTCCAACCGCCTGGACCCCAAGCAGAGCATCATGGGCGGCGCCAAATACCTGGCTTACATGAAAGAGCAGCTCGATGAGTCGATTCAGGAACCGGATCGCACCTGGTTTGCCCTGGCGGCCTACAACGTCGGCAGCGGCCACCTCGATGACGCGCGCAAGCTGACGGCCAAGGAAGGGCTGAATCCGGACAAGTGGCTGGACGTGAAGAAAATCCTCCCGCGCCTGTCGCAGAAACAGTGGTACAGCAAGACTCGGTACGGCTATGCCCGGGGCGGTGAGCCGGTGCATTTCGTGGCGAACA
Source organism: Pseudomonas sp. LB3P31 (assembly GCF_054897945.1). NCBI lineage: Bacteria > Pseudomonadati > Pseudomonadota > Gammaproteobacteria > Pseudomonadales > Pseudomonadaceae > Pseudomonas > Pseudomonas sp. LB3P31. The sequence continues at coordinate 4,493,312 of NZ_CM142710.1, read as the reverse complement.
TTCGCCGGTATTACGACATCCTGACCTGGGTCACACAGCCGCAGCTTGAGGGTGATCAGGTGGCTGAAGGTAACCTGCATGTACCCGGGATCGACAAGACCAAGCCAAGCCAGGAATCGCCACAACTTTAACAGCACAACCTAGATCCAATGTGGGAGCGGGCTTGCTCGCGAAAGCGGTGTTTCAGCCAACATTGATGTCGACTGAAACACCGCTTTCGCGAGCAAGCCCGCTCCCACATGAGTTTTGTGTTCGGTTTAGACTTTCGCAGCAGCCAGAATCAACGCCTTCATCTCCGCCACCGCAGACTTGAACCCGACAAACAACGCATGCGCCACCAACGCATGGCCAATGTTCAGCTCGTTGATGCCCTTGATCGCCGCCACTGCCTCGACGTTGTGATAGTGCAGGCCATGGCCGGCATTGACGATCAGCCCTTGGGCCAACCCGAATGCCACACCATCAGCCACGCGCTTGAGCTCTTCCGCCACGTCCGTCGGCGTCTCGGCATCGGCATAACGCCCGGTGTGCAGCTCGATAGCCGGCGCACCCACTCGGCGCGAGGCTTCGATCTGGCGCTCGTCCGCATCGATAAACAACGACACTTCACAGCCGATTTTCGCCAGGCGATCCACCGCCGCCTTGATCCGCGCTTCCTGCCCTGCTACGTCCAGGCCGCCCTCGGTGGTCAGCTCCTGGCGGGTTTCCGGGACCAGACAGATGTGTGCCGGCCGAATACGCTCGGCGAACAGCATCATCTCCTCGGTGACACCCATTTCGAAGTTCATGCGGGTCTGCAGCACATCCTTGAGCACCAGCACGTCGCGCTCCTGAATGTGACGGCGGTCTTCGCGCAGGTGCACGGTGATGCCATCGGCGCCCGCCTCTTCCGCGTCCAGTGCGGCCTTGACCGGATCCGGGTAGCGAGTGCCACGGGCCTGACGCAGAGTGGCGACGTGGTCGATGTTCACGCCGAGAAGAATGCGATTGCTGGTGGTCACGGAAGCGCTCCTGAAGAGGGGAAAGTTCGGTGCACAGCATACGGGGTGATCAGGGCTTGCGAAATAGCTCGCGACTGACCAGGGGACGACCACCCAGATGAACCGCCAATGCCTGGCGCATCAGGCGCTTGGCCGCAGACAGGGCGCCAGGTGCCGACCAGTCGGCTTCGGCCATGGCCAGCAGTTCAGTGCCGTTGAACAGGCCGGGCTGCAGCAGGTAGACCCGCTCCAGCCCCGCATCCACCTGCAGGCGGTAGAGACCGTCCGCCGCCACGGGATCGCCGTGGATATCGATGCTCAGCGCGAAGCCGTAGCCCAGGTCATCCAGCAAGCGCCATTCGAAAGAACGCAGCAACGGCTCCAGAGGGCGGCCTTCGGCCAAGGCAAGCAAGGTCGCCGCATAGTGATCGAACACCCCCGGCAGCGGATCTTCTGCGGGCAGCAGGCGAATCAGCAATTCATTGAGGTAGAGGCCACTGAACAGTGCTTCGCCATTGAGCCAGGTGGAAACACCTGCCGCCTCCATGCGCCCCACGTTCTTTAGCTCACCGCGGCCGCGAAACTCGACTTCCAGGGGCACAAAGGGCCTGGCCAAGGTCCCCGCCTTGCCCCGCGCACTGCGCAACACCGCCCGCAGCCGACCTTGCGGCGTGAGGAAGTCGACCAATGCACTGCTCTCGCGGTAGGCGCGGGAGTGGAGTACGAAGGCGGGTTGGGGGATGGGCTGGGACATGGAGCTCTCAATGGCGAAACGCAATTTCACAAACAACCACAAACCAATGTGGGAGCGGGCTTGCTCGCGAAAGCGGTGTGACAGTCAACATCAATGCTGAATGTTACATCGTCTTCGCGAGCAAGCCCGCTCCCACAGGGGTGACTCGGTGCAGCGTCGATCGGGGTTACAGGTCGCCGTAACCCAGCGAACGCAAGGCACGCTCGTCATCGGACCAGCCGCCTTTCACTTTCACCCACAGGTTCAGCATGATCTTGGAGTCGAACAACAGCTCCATGTCCTTGCGTGCCTCGGTGCCGATGCGCTTGATACGCTCGCCCTTGTCGCCAATGATGATTTTCTTCTGGCCGTCGCGCTCAACCAGGATCAAGGCATGGATATGCAGGGTCTTGCCCTGCTGCTTGAACTCTTCGATTTCCACGGTGATCTGGTACGGCAGCTCGGCGCCCATCTGGCGCATGATTTTCTCACGAACCAGTTCGGCGGCAAGGAAGCGGCTGCTGCGATCGGTGATCTGGTCTTCCGGGAAGAAGTGATCGTTTTCCGGCAGATACCCGGCGATCACGCGCTCGAGCGCTTCGAGATTGTGCCCGTGCTGAGCCGAGATCGGCATGATCTGCGCGTTCGGCAACTGTTCCTGCAACCAGGACAGGTGCGGCATCAGCTCGGCCTTGTCCTCGATGCGATCGGTCTTGTTCAGCGCCACGATCAGCGGGCCGGTCACGTACTGGACGCGCTCCAGAACCATCTGGTCTTCGTCGGTCCACTTGGTGCGGTCGACCACGAAGATCACCACGTCGACGTCTTTCAACGCCGCCGAAGCGGTCTTGTTCATGTAGCGGTTCAGGGCTTTCTCGCCGCCTTTGTGCATACCCGGGGTATCGACGTAGACGGCCTGGATGGCGCCCTCGGTCTTGATCCCCAGCATGTTGTGGCGGGTGGTTTGCGGCTTGCGCGAGGTGATCGCGAGCTTCTGCCCGAGGATGTGGTTCAGCAGCGTGGACTTGCCCACGTTGGGACGGCCGACGATGGCAACATAGCCACAGCGTGTTGCGGTTGAATCAGTCATTGCCATTCTCCACACCCAGGGCAATCAGTGCTGCGGCGGCCGCTACCTGTTCGGCAATACGACGACTCACACCCTGACCTCGGCTTTTTTCATTCAGTAAGGTGATTTCGCATTCGACGAAAAAGACTCGGCAATGCGGCTCACCCTGGATATCCACCACTTCGTAACGCGGCAGCTCACACCCACGCGATTGCAGGAATTCCTGCAGGCGGGTTTTTGGATCTTTGTTGGTGTCGACCAGCGTCAGGCCTTCGAACTCACCGGCCAGCCAGGCCAGCACGCGCTCGCGCGCCATGTCCATGCCGGCATCCAGGTAAATCGCACCAATCAGCGCTTCAAGGGCATCGGCCAGAATCGACTCGCGGCGGAAACCGCCGCTCTTCAATTCGCCGGAACCCAGTCGCAGGTAGTCGCCCAGATCAAAACCGCGGGCCAGTACGGCCAGGGTCTCACCTTTCACCAGGCGTGCGCGCAAACGCGACAACTGGCCTTCGCGAGCCAGCGGGAAGCGATCGAACAGCGCCTCGCCAGCGACGAAGTTGAGGATGGCGTCACCGAGGAATTCTAGGCGTTCGTTGTTGCGCCCGGCAAAGCTGCGGTGAGTCAGGGCCAGAACCATCAGTTCCTGATCCTTGAAGGTGTAGCCGAGCTGACGCTCTAGACGGCTTAAGGAAACGCTCACGGTGTACCCACGCTGAGTTCGTGGCTGGATTCCACCGCCATCGCCGGAGTGCGGCGCGGGCTTGGGACAATTAACGCTGTGTTCAAAAATTACGTCCTGAATATCATTGTTTTCATGCCTCTGGTACCGATTGTAGCGGCTCCAGAAATGCATTCGGCGCTGTGTTCAACAGCGCCGTATGTGATTACTTGATCAGGCCAACCCGCGAGAAATTCGGCAGGTGGCTGAGTTTCGGTTCCGGCCAGCTCATCCAGACTGCGAAGGCCTTGCCGACGATATTCTTGTCGGGGACCATGCCCAGCAGGTCCTTGGGAATACTCGGATCATCCCAGTAGCGACTGTCGTTGGAGTTGTCGCGGTTGTCGCCCATCATGAAGTAGTGCCCGGCAGGCACGGTCCACGAACGGTCCGGTGTCGCACGATAGCGGCTCATTTCCTTGCGGATCATGTGCTCGGCGGCACCGAGCTTTTCCTTGTACAGCTCCGCGCTGCCCAGAGTGCCCGGCTCGGAGCCGACCAGCTGTTCAGCGATCGACTCGCCGTTGACGAACAGGCGCTTGTCGGCGGTGTAGCGAATCTGGTCGCCCGGCAGGCCCACTACACGCTTGATGTAGTTGACGTTCGGATCGCTCGGATAACGGAACACCATCACGTCGCCGCGTTGCGGATCACCGATTTCGATGACTTTCTTGTCGATCACCGGCAAGCGGATCCCGTAGGAAAACTTGCTCACCAGAATGAAATCGCCCACATCCAGGGTCGGTTTCATCGAGCCGGATGGAATCTGGAACGGTTCCACCAGGAACGAACGCAGCACCAGCACGATGAACAACACCGGGAAGAACGACTTGCCGTATTCGACCAGCAACGGTTCCTTGTTCAGCTTCTCGACCACCACCGTATCAGGTTGGCTGACGCTACCCTGATAAGAGGCAATGGCCGAACGCCGACGCGGCGCCAGGATCAACAGATCGAGCAACGCCAACAGGCCGCAGACGAACACGGCGATGACCAGCAACAGCGGGAAATTTAGTGACATAGGACCTAACTATCCAACCTGAGCACTGCAAGGAAGGCTTCTTGTGGAATTTCCACGTTGCCGACTTGCTTCATGCGTTTTTTACCGGCCTTCTGCTTTTCAAGCAGCTTTTTCTTACGGCTGACGTCACCGCCATAGCATTTGGCCAATACGTTCTTTCTGAGAGCCTTGACGGAGGTCCGTGCAATGATCTGACCACCGATGGCGGCCTGGATCGCGACGTCGAACATCTGGCGTGGAATCAGTTCTTTCATCTTCTCGGTCAACTGGCGACCTTTGTAGTGCGCGTTATCCTTGTGCACGATCAGCGCCAGGGCATCGACCTTGTCACCGTTGATCAGCACATCCAGTTTCACCAGATTGGCCGACTGATAACGATCAAAATGGTAGTCCAGCGAAGCATAACCACGGCTGGTGGACTTCAGACGATCGAAGAAGTCCAGGACCACTTCGTTCATCGGCAGGTCGTAGGTCACCTGAACCTGGGTACCGAGGAACAGCATGTCGTGCTGCACGCCACGCTTCTCGATGCACAGGGTAATGACGTTACCCAGGTGCTCCTGCGGCACAAGAATATTGGCCCGCACGATCGGTTCACGCATGTCTTCGATGGAAGACAGGTCTGGAAGCTTCGACGGGTTATCGACGTAAATCGTTTCACCGGTTTTCAGCAAAAGCTCGAAAATAACCGTCGGCGCCGTGGTGATCAGGTCCAGGTCATACTCGCGCTCCAGGCGCTCCTGGATGATTTCCATGTGCAACATGCCGAGGAAACCGCAACGGAAGCCGAAGCCCAGGGCGTCGGAGCTCTCCGGGGTGTACTGCAGCGACGAATCGTTGAGCGTGAGCTTTTGCAGGGCTTCACGGAAATCTTCGAAGTCGTCGGAGCTGACCGGGAACAGACCGGCATAGACCTGCGGCTGAATGCGCTTGAAGCCTGGCAGGACGTCAACGTCCGGCGTCGAGCTCAAGGTCAGGGTGTCACCCACTGGTGCACCGTGAATGTCCTTGATACCGGCAATGATGAAGCCCACTTCGCCGGCCTTCAGGTCAACGGTGGCAGTGTGTTTCGGGTTGAACACACCGACGCTGTCCACCAGGTGGATCTTGCCGGTGGACTTGACGAGGATCTTGTCGCCCTTCTTCACGCGACCGTGGCGCACCCGTACCAGGGAAACAACACCCAGGTAGTTGTCGAACCAGGAGTCGATGATCAACGCTTGTAGCGGATCTTCGTAGTTGCCGGTCGGCGCGGGAATGGTCTGCACCAGGCGCTCGAGGACTTCGTCGACGCCTTGGCCAGTCTTGGCGCTGCACTCGACGGCATCGGTAGCATCGATGCCGATGATTTTTTCGATTTCGTCTTTTACGCGGTCCGGATCGGCCTGTGGCAGGTCGATCTTGTTCAGCACGGGCATGACTTCCAGGCCCTGTTCAATCGCCGTGTAGCAGTTGGCAACCGACTGCGCTTCCACGCCCTGACCGGCATCGACTACCAGCAACGCACCTTCACAGGCCGCCAGCGACCGGCTGACTTCGTAGGTGAAGTCCACGTGGCCCGGGGTGTCAATGAAGTTCAGCTGGTACTTGATGCCATCGCGTGCAGTGTAATAAAGGGTGACGCTATGGGCCTTGATGGTGATCCCGCGTTCACGCTCCAGGTCCATGGAGTCCAGTACCTGGGCCTCCATTTCGCGCTCGGCAAGGCCGCCGCACATCTGGATGAATCGATCGGCCAGCGTCGACTTGCCATGGTCAATGTGGGCGATGATGGAGAAATTGCGGATATGACTCAAATCACTCACGGATCAACACTCAAAAAGGCTGCAGGCATAGCCCGCCGAAAAATAGCCGGGAATTGTACCTGATCCACGGCGTTAGCGTCACCTGCACAGGTCGGACGGCGCTTACTAAAACGCCCCGGTCTCACGACAAGGGCGTTTTTCATGGGCTCGAACGTCAGGAAATACCCGGGATCAACCGGCCCGGCGCAGCAACCAGACCCCAGCCAGCGCGCATACGCTTGCAGGCACGAGCACCGCAAACAGCGGCGAGAAACCGAACACCAGGCTCGACGGCCCCAATAGATCCTGGACGATACGGAAGGTGAAACCTACCAATACACCAGTAAATACCCGCTGACCGAGGGTCACCGAGCGCAACGGACCGAAGATAAAGGAGATTGCCATCAATACCAGTGCCGCGGTCACCAGCGGCTGCAACACCTTGACCCAAAATGCCAGCCAGTAACGGCCATTGTTCAGCCCCTGGTCGGCCAGGTAGTGGATATAACCCCACAAACCGCTGATTGACAGCGACTCGGGCGCCATGACCACGGTGCTCAGGAGTTGCGGGCTCAGGGCGATTTCCCAGCGCTCAACCGGCGCCTTGACCACTTCAGTGCTCTTTTCATGGAACAGCGTGGTGGTGACATCACTGAGCTGCCAGTGATCCTTGTCGAAGTCGGCACGCTTGGAGAAGCTGGCGGACAGCATGTGCCGCTCTTTATCGAAGCGATAACGGGTCACACCGTACAACACGCCGTTAGGCTGCACCGAGTTGACATGAATGAACTCGTCGCCCTGGCGGTGCCACAAGCCGTGGCGAGCGCTTTGCGCATCACCACTGCCCTGGGCCAGCGAACGGTTGGCCTGAGCGGTACTTTCGGTCGCCGGGGCAACGTATTCGCCAATCAGCACACCGACCACCATCAGCACCAGCATGGGCTTCATCACCGCCCAGACGATCCGGCCAATGGACACCCCGGCGGCGCGCATGATTGTCAGTTCGCTGTTGCTGGCCAGGCTACCCAGGCCGATCAGGCAGCCGATCAATGCGGCCATCGGCAGCATGTCGTAAAGACGACGAGGTGCCGTCAGCAGGACGTAACTCAGCACGTCCAACAGGGTGTAAGTATCGCTGGCATCGCCCATTTCGTCGATGAAGGCGAACAGCGTCGCCAGCCCTAGAATGATGCCGAGTACCGCCAGAATCGCCACGAATACGCTGCTACCAATGTAGCGATCCAGCTTAACCACGGTCCACCTCCAGCGCGCTGCGGCGACTCGCCATCTTCAGGCGCAAGGGCTCCCAGTAGAGCAAGCCGAGGCCAATCGCGAAGAAGATCCCGTGCACCCACCACAAGCCCAACGCCATCGGGATCTTGCCTTTTTCGAGCGCGCCGCGAGCGGCAATCAGGATAGTCAGGTAAGCCATATAAAGAAGAATCGCCGGCAGCAGCTTGAGGAATCGCCCCTGGCGCGGGTTGACTCGCGACAGCGGCACCGCCATCAGGGTGACGATAAAGACCAGCAATGGCAGGGACATACGCCATTGCAATTCAGTGCGCGAGTGGATGTCGTCGTTGCCGATCAGGCTGCTGGTCGGCATCGCGTCACGGTCGGTGACTTCGTCGCTGACGTCCGGCTTGGGCAGCAGCACCCCATATTCGTCGTACTTGATCGCCCGATAATCGGCCTGGCCCGGGTTGCCGTCATAGCGGTAACCGTTGTCGAGAATCAGGTAGCGGTTGCCGTCAGGACGGATTTCCTGACGCCCCTTTTCGGCCACCAGTACTGAAATCCCGCGATCCTTCTGGTCGGTGCTGGTGTTCTTCTGGGAGATGAAAACCCCGCCCAGGTTGATGCGGTCATCGGTCAGGGTCTCGGTGTAGGTCACCCGCGTACCGTCGCGCAGGGCCTGGAAGCGACCTGGCTCCAGCGTGTCGAATTCGGTCAGGGCGTCCTGCTTGTTCAGCAGCAACTGGAATTGATTGGCCCCTTGCGGCGCCAGGCTAAGGCTCAGCCACGCCACCACCAATGCCACCAGGGTGGCCGGAAACAGGGTCATGGCGAACAGGCGTTGCTGGCTCATGCCGGTAGCCGACAGCACGGTCATTTCGCTTTCGAGGTACAGGCGACCGTAGGCCAGCAGGATGCCGAGGAACAGCCCCAGCGGCAGGATCAGCTGCAGGAAGCCCGGCAGGCGAAACCCCATGATCAGGAACAGGGAGCCCGGATCCAGAAGGCCTGCGGCCGCCTGGGCGAGGTATTTGATGAAGCGCCCGCTCATGATGATGACCAGCAGCACGGCACTGACGGCGCTCAAGGTCAACAGGACTTCGCGGGATAGGTAACGGAAGACAATCAAACCAGACACTCCAGGGTTGTCAGGCGAAGGCGGCCAAACAAGCAAACGTATCAGGCGGACCGCAGGGCAGAGCCGCCGAAAAAAGATGGCGCATTATCCTGTGATTGTATGCGCCTGTCACTGCGCGCGTTCTCCGTGTGGGAGCGAGCCTGCTCGCGATGGTTGTCAACGATAACGCGGGTAGTCTGACACCCAACTGCGCTCTTGGGTTCATCGTCGGAACGCCGCCCGGAGCAAGCTCGCTCCTACAAAAGCGGGGATCGTGACAACCAGGGTTGTCAGGCGCGGGCGGCGAGGTTCAAACTGCGGCCTTTGTCGCAAGCCGCCTTGCGTATTTCTATTTATAGGCAAGTTCAGACGCTTGCGTGTTGACCATTGATTCAGGGGCCCCAACATGGAACTGGTTGTAAAGAGCGTTAATCCGCAAACGTTGAAAACCGCCACGCTGGTGGTCGCCATCGGCGAAGGCCGCAAACTGGGCGCCGTTGCCAGCCAACTCGATACCTTGAGCGGCGGCGCAATCAGCGCAGTACTCAAGCGCGGCGACCTCTCCGGCAAAGTCGGCCAGAGCCTGCTGCTGCACAGCCTGCCAAACCTCAAAGCCGAGCGCGTGCTGCTGGTCGGCGTGGGCAAGGACGAAGAGCTGGGCGATCGGCCGTTCCGCAAAATCGTTGCCGGCATCCTCAATACCCTTAAAGGCCTGAACGGTAGCGATGCGGTCCTGGCCCTGGACGAAATCGCGGTCAAAGGCCGTGACAGCTATGGCAAGACTCGCCTGCTGGCTGAAACCCTGGTGGACGGCGAATACACCTTCGACCAGTTCAAAAGCCAGAAAGCCGAGCCCCGGGCCCTGAAGAAAATCACCCTGATGACCATCAAGGCCGCCCAGGCCGAAGTCGAGCGCGCCGTGGCCCACGCCACCGCCATCGCCAACGGCATGGCATTCACTCGCAACCTGGGCAACCTGCCACCGAACATCTGCCACCCGACTTTCCTCGGTGAACAGGCCAAGAGCCTGGGCAAGGAATTCAAGAGCCTGAAAGTCGAAGTCCTCGACGAGAAGAAGATCAAGGACCTGGGCATGGGCTCGTTCTACGCCGTGGGCCAGGGCAGCGCCCAGCCTCCGCTCCTGATCGTCATGCAATACAACGGTGGCAAGAAGTCCGAGAAGCCCTTTGCCCTGGTCGGCAAAGGCATCACTTTCGACACCGGCGGCATCAGCCTCAAGCCAGGCGCCGGCATGGACGAGATGAAGTACGACATGGGCGGCGCTGCCAGCGTGTTCGGTACCCTGCGCGCCGTGCTCGAACTGAAGTTGCCGATCAACCTGGTGTGCATCCTCGCCTGCGCCGAGAACATGCCAAGTGGCAACGCTGCCCGTCCGGGCGACATCGTCACCACCATGAGCGGCCAGACCGTGGAAATCCTCAACACCGACGCCGAAGGCCGCTTGGTGCTGTGCGACGCCCTGACCTACTCCGAACGATTCAAGCCGCAGGCGGTGATCGACATCGCGACTCTGACCGGCGCCTGCGTCGTTGCACTGGGCGCGCACACGTCGGGCCTGCTGGGCAACAACGACGAGCTGATCGGCCAACTGCTGAGCGCCGGCAAGGCTGCCGATGACCGCGCCTGGCAACTGCCGTTGTTCGATGAGTACCAGGAACAGCTGGACAGCCCGTTCGCCGACATCGCCAACATCGGCGGGCCGAAAGCCGGCACCATCACCGCCGCCTGCTTCCTGTCGCGCTTCACCAAGAACCTCAACTGGGCGCACCTGGACATCGCCGGCACTGCCTGGACCAGCGGCGGCAAGGACAAGGGCGCCACTGGCCGTCCGGTGCCATTGCTGACCCAATACCTGCTGGACCGCGCCAAAGCCTAAACATCAATCAGCCCACTGTAGGAGCGAGCTTGCTCCTGCAGATTGCGCTGGAGTTGATTCCAGGAACCTGCAATGACCAAAGTCGATTTTTATATCCTGCCCAGCGCCGATCCCTCGGCGCGGCTGGACTTCGCCTGCAAGCTCACCGACAAAGCCTGGCGCATGGGCCACCGCATCTACCTGCATTGCAGCGATGCGAGCCAACGCGACGACCTCGATGCGCGCCTTTGGGCGTTCAAGGGCGAAAGTTTTGTGCCCCACGGTCCGGCGGAACATGAACCCGAGGGTTTGATTGTGCTGGGTCTGGGTGACGACTGCGGTCAACATCAGGATCTATTGGTCAATCTCGACCTGAAAGTACCGGCCTTCGCCAGCCAGTTCGCCCGCGTGGCGGAAGTGGTGGTGGAAGATCCGGCGATTCGCCAGGCCGCACGGGAGAGTTTCCGTTTCTACCGCGAACAGGGCTATCCTCTGCAGGACCACCGATTACAGCGACTCTGAGTATTCCGATGGACACTCCAAAACAGCAACAGTCCGCGCACCTGCTGAACGACCTTGAGTCGATCCGCCAACTGCTCGGAGATGACAACCTGCAACCACCGCTGTTGACCGACACGGTCGAAGACGATGATCAGGAACAGATTCCCATGCTGTTCGAGGCCGCCGGCAACCCGCCAGCCGCCACCGAGCCGCCCCCTGCCCCAGTCGCCCCCACCGCCGAGGACAAAGGTCCGGATGCCTTGCTGCACCTGGACGGCGAACTGCGCGCTGCGGCAATGCTGATCATGCAGGACGTGATCGACGACTTTGCGCCACACATCGAAACCGAAATCAAACGTCGCCTGGCGGCACGGATGGAGCGGTTGTTGAGCCAGTACGAATAAACCTGCATCAACCTGATTCCCCTGTGGGAGCGGGCTTGCTCGCGAAGGCGGTGTGCCAGGCACTTCAATGCCATCTGAAACACCGCCTTCGCGAGCAAGCCCGCTCCCACATTGGTTTTGCGCCCATCCTGAAGACGCGCCCCGTCCGCCCCTGCTCGCCCTTCGCCCCACGCCCCGCTATACTCGTCGGCTTTTCCTGAATTAATGCCAATAGGGTCCCGCCGCGCATGGATAAGACCTACCAGCCGCACGCCATTGAAACTTCCTGGTACAACACCTGGGAGTCAGAGAATTACTTCGCCCCGCAAGGCGCGGGCGAGTCCTACACCATCATGATCCCGCCGCCGAACGTCACCGGCAGCCTGCACATGGGTCACGGTTTCAACAACGCGATCATGGACGCCCTGATCCGTTTCCGCCGCATGCAGGGTCGCAACACCCTGTGGCAGCCGGGCACCGACCACGCCGGTATCGCCACGCAGATGCTGGTGGAGCGCCAACTCGAAGCCCAGGGCCAGAATCGCCACGACCTCGGCCGGGAGAAATTCCTCGAGAAAGTCTGGGAATGGAAGGATCAGTCCGGCGGCAACATCAGCCGGCAGATCCGCCGCCTCGGCTCGTCCGTGGACTGGAGCCGCGAGCGCTTCACCATGGACGACGGCCTGTCGGAAGCGGTCAAGGAAGCGTTCGTGCGCCTGCACGAAGACGGCCTGATCTACCGTGGCAAGCGCCTGGTCAACTGGGACACCAAGCTGCACACGGCGATTTCCGACCTCGAAGTGGAAAATCACGACGAGAAAGGTTTCCTGTGGAACCTGAAATACCCGCTGGCCGACGGCGCCAAGACCGCTGAAGGCAATGATTACCTGATCGTCGCGACCACTCGCCCGGAAACCATGCTCGGCGACGCCGCTGTGGCGGTTAACCCGAACGATGAACGCTACCAGGCCCTGATCGGCAAGTTTGTCGAGCTGCCGCTGGTCGGCCGCCGCATCCCGATCATCGCCGACGATTACTGCGACCCTGAATTCGGCACCGGCTGCGTGAAGATCACCCCGGCCCACGACTTCAACGACTATGAAGTCGGCAAGCGCCACAACCTGCCGCTGCTGAACATTTTCGACAAGAACGCCGCCGTCCTGCCGGCCTGCCAGGTGTTCAACCTCGACGGCACGCTGAACGAGAGCATCGACGGCAAGATCCCGGCCGAGTACGCCGGTCTCGACCGCTTCGAAGCGCGCAAGCAGATCGTCGCTGCGTTCGACGCTGCCGGCCTGCTGGTAAGCGTGGATGACCACGGCCTGAAAGTACCGAAAGGCGATCGCTCCGGCACCATCATCGAGCCGTGGCTGACCGACCAGTGGTACGTGTCGACCAAGCCCTTGGCCGAACCTGCCATTGCTGCCGTTGAAGACGGCCGCATCCAGTTCGTGCCGAAACAATACGAAAACATGTACTTCTCGTGGATGCGCGACATCCAGGATTGGTGCATCAGCCGCCAGCTGTGGTGGGGCCACCGGATTCCGGCCTGGTACGACGAGTCGGGCAAGGTCTACGTAGGTCGCGACGAAGCCGAAGTGCGCGCCAAGCACAACCTCGGCCCGGACGTTGCACTGCAACAGGACAACGACGTCCTGGACACCTGGTTCAGTTCCGGCCTGTGGACGTTCTCCACCCTGGGCTGGCCTGAGCAGACCGAATTCCTCAAGAAATTCCACTCCACCGACGTGCTGGTCACCGGTTTCGACATCATCTTCTTCTGGGTCGCCCGGATGATCATGATGACCATGCACCTGATGAAGAACGAGGACGGTACGCCGCAGGTTCCGTTCAAGACCGTGTACGTACACGGCCTGGTGCGTGATGGCCAGGGCCAGAAAATGTCCAAGTCCAAGGGCAACGTCCTCGACCCGCTGGACATCATCGACGGCATCGAGCTGGAAGCGCTGGTACAGAAACGCACCTCCGGCCTGATGCAGCCGAAATTGGCGAAGAAAATCGAAAAGCAGACCCGCGACGAGTTCGCCGAAGGCATTGCCAGCTACGGCACCGACGCCCTGCGCTTCACTTTCTGCTCGCTGGCCTCCACCGGTCGCGACATCAAGTTCGACATGGGCCGCGTCGAAGGCTATCGCAACTTCTGCAACAAGATCTGGAACGCCGCGCGTTATGTTCTGGACAAGGGCGAAGACTGCGGCCAGAACGGCGAGGCCTACGAACTATCCCTGGCGGATCGCTGGATCATCTCGCAGCTGCAACGCACCGAAGCCGAAGTGACACGTCAACTCGACCAGTTCCGTTTCGACCTGGCGGCACAAGCCTTGTACGAGTTCATCTGGAACCAGTATTGCGACTGGTACCTCGAACTGTCGAAGCCAGTGCTGTGGGACGAAAACGCCCCGGTAGAGCGTCAGCGTGGCACCCGTCGCACGCTGGTTCGCGTACTGGAAGTGGCGCTGCGCCTGGCGCACCCGTTCATGCCGTTCATCACCGAAGAAATCTGGCAGCGCATCGCGCCGCTGGCCGGCGTCGAGGGCAAGACGATCATGCTGCAACCTTGGCCAGTGGCCAATGAAGAGCGCATCGATCCGTCAGCCGAAGATGACATCGAATGGCTGAAGACGCTGATGCTCGGCACGCGCAACATCCGCGCCGAAATGAACATCGGTCCGGGCAAGCCGCTGAACCTGTTCCTGAAAAACGTCAGCGCCGAAGACCAGCGCCGCCTCACCGAGAACGAGCCCCTGCTGAAAAAGCTGGCTCGCCTCGAATCGATCACTGTGTTGGCTGCCGGCGAAGAAGCACCGCTGTCCGCTACCGCGCTGGTTGGCGAGATGGAAGTGCTGGTGCCGATGGCCGGCCTGATTGACAAGGCTGCCGAACTGGCACGTCTGGACAAGGAAATCCTGCGCCTGCAGGGTGAAGTCCAGCGGGTCGGCGGCAAGCTGTCGAACGCCGGTTTCGTCGACAAGGCTCCGGCCGAAGTCATCGAGAAGGAACGCGCCAAACTGGCTGAAGCCGAACAGGCTTTGGGCAAGCTGGCCGAGCAGCACGCTCGGATCGCCAGTCTGTAACGGCGAATCGCAATGAAAAAGGGAGGCCCAAGTGGCCTCCCTTTTTTATGCCCACCCATTCCCCGAACACCCAAATCCCCCTGTAGGAGCTGCCGAAGGCTGCGATCTTTTGATCTTAAAAAATCAAGATCAAAAGATCGCAGCCTCGTTCCTCTCGGCAGCTCCTACAGGGGATATGCGTCATCGAGGAGCTAATGTGGGACAATGCCCCCCACTTTCAGCCATACCCGAATCGACCACACCCATGAACGCCCCCCGCACACCCCGCCCTGCGCGCAAGAAGCCTGACTCCGCCACCCCGGCCACCGCCGTGGAGCCCCGTGAAAAGGCCAGCCTGCATCCGCGCAACCGCCATCAGGGTCGTTACGACTTCCCGGCGCTGATCAAGACCACGCCGGAACTGGCAAAATTCGTGATCATCAACCCGTACGGCAAGGAAAGCATCGACTTCGCCAGCCCGGACGCGGTGCGGGTGTTCAACCGGGCGCTGCTCAAGTCATTCTACGGCGTGGCCCATTGGGACATCCCGGCAGATTACCTGTGCCCGCCGGTTCCGGGGCGGGCCGACTACGTGCACTTCCTGGCCGACCTGCTGGCCAGCGTCAACGACGGTGAAATCCCCCGCGGCGCTCCGGTGAAGGTGCTCGACATCGGCATGGGCGCCAACTGCGTCTACCCGTTGATCGGCTACAGCGACTACCGCTGGCACTTCCTCGGCTCGGAAATCGATCCGACCGCCGTAGCCGCTGCCAAGGCCATCGTGCAGTCCAACGGGCTGAACAAAGCCATTCAGTTGCGCCTGCAAAGCAACCCCAAGCATATCCTGCTGGGCTTGCTGGAGCCCGGCGAACGCTTTGACCTGACCATGTGCAACCCGCCATTCCACGCCTCGATGGACGAAGCGACCAAGGGCAGCGAACGCAAATGGCGCGCACTGGGCCGAGCCGACCCGAAACGCAAGTTGCCGGTGCTGAACTTCGGCGGCCAGTCTGCCGAACTGTGGTGCGAAGGCGGTGAAGCGCGGTTCGTGACTCAACTGATCGCGGAAAGCGCGCACTTCCAGCACAAGGTGTTGTGGTTCAGTACCCTGGTGTCCAAGGCTTCAAACCTGCCGGCCATCGAAATCGCCCTGAAAAAGGCCGGAGTACTGGAGAGCCAGGTCGTGGAAATGTCCCAGGGCCAGAAGAAAAGTCGTTTCGTCGCCTGGACGTTCCAGACCAAGAGCGAGCAGCAAGTCTGGCGCCAGCGTTGGGTTAAAAAAAGCTGAGTAATTGACTGCCGCAGATCAACTGTAGGAGTGAGCCTGCTCGCGATGGCTGCGTGTCAGTTAACGATGATGTCGACTGATACGACGCTATCGCGAGCAGGCTCGCTCCTACAGAAAATTAGTAGTGCCTGCGGGTTAGTCGCCAAATCCCAGGCACAAAAAAACCGCGCCTGGATCACTCCAGAGCGCGGTTTTTTTACACGTCTTACTTGTTAACAGCGTCGGTCAGGCCTTTGGCCACAACCAGCTTGATAACTTTCTTGGCAGCGATTTCGATGGCAGCGCCAGTCGAAGGGTTGCGGCCAGTGCGGGCAGGACGCTCGGTCACTTTCAGCTTGCCGATACCTGGCAGAGTGATTTCGCCGCCGTTTTCCAGCTGATCGGCAACGATTTGGCCCAGTTGGTCCAGAGCGTTACGCGCGGTGGTTTTTGGCGCGTCGATAGCTTCAGCGATGTCGGCGATCAGTTGGTCTTTAGTAAGAGCCATGTAGTGTTCCTTCCCTATCAAATTCATATGGATTGCAGAGTGCAGTGTCAGCCATCGAGCCCGATCTTCTGGATCTGGCACCCTCGGCCAATAACCACGGGATCGGGGTTATAGATACCGAAATCAGGGTTTGGTTCGACCTGACAAATGCTGAATGCACGCTTAACGCAGTGACTTCGCGTAAGACCGGGCAAAACTAGCACAGAGACGGGGAAATATCCGCCTCTAGCTACCCATTTGGTCAGCTTTATTGCTCTAAAACGTTAAAAAACAGCATAAGGCCCATTTCACTGCCCCAAAATGCCCTTTCAACCCTGTAGGAGCTGCCGAAGGCTGCGATCTTTTGATCTTGTTTTTTAAATCAAAACCAAAAGATCGCAGCCTTCGGCAGCTCCTACGGGGGGGCGCCCTACGGCGTGATTACACGGTACACTGGACGCTTTTTCGGGGAGCCTGCCCTCCTCTCTACAATCAGCCGAGAAGCCCATGCCGATCCGCCATTGCATCGTCCACCTGATCGACAAGAAACCCGACGGCACCCCTGCAGTTCTGCATGCCCGCAGCGAAGAACTGCCTGAGTCGAGCGCCATCGAGAACATGCTTGCCGACCTCAACGAGAGCTACAACGCCAAACAAGGCAAGGCCTGGGGCTTGTTCCATGCCGAGTCCGGGGCACATCCGTTCAGCGGCTGGCTGAAGGAGTACCTGGACGGCGGCAAGGACTTCACGGCATTCAGCCGCGTGGCGGTGGAACACCTGCAGAAGCTGATGGAGGAATCCAACCTCTCGGTGGGCGGCCACGTGCTGTTCGCGCATTATCAGCAGGGCATGACTGACTATCTGGCGATCGCCCTGCTGCACCACAGCGAAGGCGTTGCAGTGACCGATCAGCTCGATGTGACGCCCTCCCGTCACCTGGACCTCGGCCAGTTGCACCTCGCAGCACGGATCAACGTGTCGGAGTGGCAGAACAACAAGCAGTCCAAGCAGTACATTTCGTTTATCAAAGGCAAGAACGGGAAAAAAGTTTCGGAGTATTTCCGCGACTTCATCGGTTGCCAGGAAGGCGTGGATGGCCCCGGCGAAACCCGCACCCTGCTCAAGGCCTTCAGTGACTTCGTTGAAAGCGAAGATTTGCCGGAAGAGTCGGCCCGGGAGAAAACCAAGACCCTGGTGGACTACGCCAGCAGCCAGGCGAAAATGGGCGAACCCATGGGCCTGGAAGAGCTGTCCGAGCTGATCGACGAAGAGCGCCCAAAGGCGTTCTACGATCACATCCGCAACAAGGATTACGGGCTGTCCCCGGAGATCCCTGCAGACAAACGCACCCTGAATCAATTCCGTCGCTTCACCGGCCGCGCTGAAGGCTTGTCGATCAGCTTTGAAGCGCACCTGCTCGGCTCGAAGATTGAATACGACGAGGAAGCCGGGACGTTGATCATCAAAGGTCTGCCGACCCAGCTCACCGACCAGCTGAAGCGGCGCAACTGATGCTCCAGGGCGTATTGAAAAAATTCCTGCTGATCCTGCTGGTGGTCGTGGTCTATCAGAACTGGGGCAAGATCGAACGGGTGTTCAATCCGTCCCAGGTAGTGTCCGAACAGACTCAGGCCAAGGCCAATGTGGTGCTGTACGCCACCGAGTGGTGTGGCTACTGCAAGTTGACCCGACGGTTTCTTGATCAGAAAGGTATTCCGTTCAAGGAGTTTGATATCGAGAAGGACGCCGAGGCACGTAAGGCTTATGAAGCCCTGGGTGGTGGGGGGATTCCGATCATCGATGTAAACGGGACGTTGATCCGCGGGTATGACCCGGATGCGATTCTTGCGGCGTTGAAGTGAGTTCAAGATCAAAAGATCGCAGCCTGCGGCAGCTCCTACAGGAGATCGGCGCAGACCTGTAGGAGCTGCCACAGGCTGCGATCTTTTGACCTATTGGCGTTGTTCGATCCGAAACCCAAACCGCGGAAAGTGCACATGTACTACCCCGCCCCGCTCGTCCTCGCGACGCAGAATCAACTCCTCGCTCCCCGCGAACAACAATTCACCAGCCACCGGATCAACCCCGTAATCCGTTGCAGCGATGACCACCTGCTGACCGGCCTCGAAACCGTTGGGCTCATCGAACTGTTCCTGGGGCAACGCCGCCGGAGTTGCATTGCGCGCCACCTCCAGAGCCTCTTCCGCGGTCATCTCACTGGCAGCACCATGACCGAAGCCAAACACCCGCCCTAACCAGGCAGACACCGCCGGATAAGCATCAACCAGTGGCGAGGTGACCGGCGTAGCCTTGAGAAACCACATCGGGTGGGCTAACGCGAAATCGGCAATCGACGGCTCGCCTAACAGAAAATCACCCTGCTCACGCTGCAGTTGTTGTTCCAGTCGCGCCATGATCGTCGGCCATTGATGCCTGGCTTGCTCGGCGGACAACCGCGTGGCACTGCCGCCGCTGAACAGCCCGGCGCGGTCCGCCAGGAAGGCCTTGATCGCTTCCGGTGGCAAGCTGGCAAAGCGCACGGCGACCGACTCCGGCTGAAACACCAGACTCACGGCATGCTGGAACACCACCGAATCCGCCCAGGCGGCAAACGATGCAACGATCATTTCCTGACCTTCCGGAAAGAACGCAGGCAAGGCTTTTTCCTGCTCCAGACGACGGGCAATCAACGAAGTGTCGCAGTAGATATCCGCACCGATCTGCAGCACCGGAGTCTTGCGATAACCGCCGGTCAGGGCGGTCAGATCAGGCTTGGGCATCACCGGTGAAATCTTCACCGAGCGCCAGGACAGCCCCTTGAACCCCAGCAACAGGCGGGCCTTTTCGGCGAAAGGGGAAGTCGGGTAATGATGCAGTATCAACTCGGACATGCTCGGCTCCGCCGCGCGAATATGGAATCCGCAGCTTAGCGCGCAATCCGCAAGCGGCCTACGGGTCAGCCTGATGGGAACTGATCAGTCAGATTGATAAGCCTGCAGCAAAGGTCGCCACCAGGCATTCCTTCGCGCTTTTGCGCAACTTCTTGATCAGCCGTTCCTGGCGCAACGCCTCGCCCTTGTCCCGGCAGGCTTCGGTGTAAACGAGCGCCACGGCCGGGCTGGAGAGAAAGAACCGCGCGCCTTTGCCTCGCTGGTGGGTGGCAAAGCGGCGCACCGGATCGTCGCTGATTCCGCAGTAGAGCGAACCATTGGCTGCGCGAACGAGATAAACGAACCAGGTTTTACTGAGCATCAACGGCTCGGCGGCAGTGACACACGGTTCGCTTGGAGTATTCACGTGACGATCAGGGCTTCAGGAAGACAAGTGCCAATCTTATCAGCGACTCGCCTGAAATGCTTTGAGCCCCTTCAAGGCCTGGGCCCGCACGGCGTTCCGCACTACTGGGGTCCAGCCTAGCACCAGGCCCTTGAAACCCAGCGCCTGCCGCGACCAGGTCCACAAACTAAAACTGTCGTGATGCTCGCAGATTTTTCCATCGCGAAACACGAACCGCGCCTGAATATCGTTGACCACGGTATTACCGGTCTGGCTGAACAGGTAGGTCGCTACCCAGTGAGCACCCCCGGAACGCTCGTCGGCGCGAACCTCGTCGAACGTCAGGGAAAAATCCCTGGCCCGAGTGGTCAGCATGCGCCACATGTCACCGGCGTCACGCCCACGCAATTCACCAAAGGCCGGGTCACTGAACACCACATCGTCGGTGTAACAGGCGCTCATCGCCTCGGCATCCAGTCGTTGAAAGGCTTCATAGAACCGGGTAATCAATGTTTGATGGGCATCACTCATGTACAGGCTCCCTGGATAGCAGGTGGATTCGCAAGATTGTCAGCACCATAGTCAACAACGCCATGGAACACTACCGACATCAGCGCCGGGAATACGACCACTAATGCACCATGCCACTCTCGCGTGCATAGACAAACAGATCCACATCGGTGGAAATCCCCAGCCGTTGCATGGCCATGTTTTTTTGTTTGCTTATCGTTGAAACGCTGCGTTTGAACTGGGTGGCAATCTCACTGACGGTCATGCCGCTGGCGAGCATTCTTACAACTTCGTACTCTTTTTCCGATAAGGAAGGGAGAGTTGTCTGCGCTCGTGCGTCAACTTGAAGCAGCGTAGTACGCAACGACTCGCTGATAAATCGACGGCCCTCCGAGACCGATTTGATCGCCATCGGCAGCTCCTTCGCCGATGCGCCTTTGGCGACGATAGCCATGACCCCGTGCGCAAACGCCGCCCTGAGCGTGGTGACGTTCGCGAACATCGTCACCAGGATGATCTTCATCTTCGGGTAGCTGCGTTGCACCTGGCTGAGCATTTTCAGGCCATCAGCCTGAGAGTTGCCGGGCATGGAAAAGTCGGTGACCAACAGATCGCAAGGGGTATTCCCAAGCAGTTCCGCCAGGCCGTCAGGGCCATCGGCTTCGCCCACAACCTCACAGTTCCGGTTCAGATTCACGAGCATCCGCAACCCGATGCGGACGACAGGATGGTCGTCGGCGATGATTACACGCATTGTAGGATTTATCCTGTTAGATGGAAGAATGCGCAAAAAAATAACGCTGTCATAGCGCCACTACAACACCTTATTTTCAGCACTAAACCGCCATAATCAATACTTTCGGGGCCCTCTCTTTTTTCCTACAAAAAAGAAAAAAATCTCCTACGCGATTTACCTACAACGGCCACGCGATAGGACTACAGAAAATACGGCTTAAACGGAAATTTCTTCCGAACTCACACTTTCTTGTACCACCCAGTCCGTTTTTCGTATTTGTTGCATTTCACCTGGCTATCTCGATCGATAGATTGCGCCCACACACACTGGGCAGAGCCCATCAATCTCATCAAGGTAGTGCTACACATGAATAAACATTTATCTCTTCTGACCGCCGCACTTGTCCTAACTGGAGCATCGTCTGCGTTCGCGGCGTCCAGTACTGACCTGACAGTAACCGGTGTTATCACTCCGGGTGCTTGTACACCGACCCTGGCCGGGGGCGGAGTAGTTGACCACGGCAAAATTTCCGTAAAAGACCTGAATCAGACCACCCCTACGGTTCTACCAGAAGAAACCATTCAACTCAGCGTGAACTGTGAGGCGTCAACACGGTTTGCAATCAGGTCTATCGACAACCGCCGAGACACCAATACTTTGCGTCAGTTTGGCTTGGGTTTGATCAATACCAATGAAAAATTGGGCGGATACGACTTGGGATTCCGCAACCCTGTCGCCGCCGCCCCAGTCTTCACTCTAACGTCCATCAACGAAGGCAGTTCCTGGATTCGACTCCACGAGGACGACATCATCGCTCCAAACCATTGGATTGCGGTCGGAAATCGTATAGGCACCGCCTGGACACCGGACTTCCTGCAAAACGTCACGCTGGATGTTGCAATCCAAACCGCCATTGCCCGTGCTGACAGCCTGACCCTGACCGATGACGTGACACTTGATGGCTCCGCCACTCTGCAAATCGAATACCTGTAACTCTCCTTAATCAAAACGGGTGAAGCCAGAGCCTCCCGGCGTTGCCCGCTCACTCAAAGGACGAACCATCATGGACAGATGCGCAATCGCTTTAATCGCCCCAATGTTGATCGCTAGCGCTCCAGCAGCCTTGGCCGCCAGCAATACCGAGCTAAGTGTCACCGGCCTGATTACCCCCAGAGCCTGCACACCCAGCCTGTCCGATGGTGGCATCGTCGATCACGGCAAACTGACCGTAAGGGACCTCAACCCGGATCGGCCCACGGCCCTGGAAAACGGCACGCTGACCCTTCAGGTGAATTGCGAAGCCGCCACCCCATTCACCCTGACGACCATCGACAATCGGCAGGGTTCTTCCGCCTTCCACCCCAACAGTCACGGGCTGGGCGTCATCAACGATGACCAGAAACTGGGCAGTGCCGCGTTCGGCCTGTTCGATACGGTGGCTGATGGAAACCCGGTGAGGACCATCGTTTCCCTCAACGACGGTGCCAGCTGGCGAGTGTCTTCCTACCTGGGGCACGCCGGCCTGACCGCATTCGCGGCCTTGAGCGACCTGAGCACGCCGATTGCGATCAAGGATCTGCAAGCGCGGCTGACCGCATTTACCACCATCGTGCGCGCCGACGACCTGACACTGACTGACGAAGTCCCCATCGACGGGCACGTCACCGTGCAGCTGAATTATTGACGATCGGTATCACACCGTTTTTTTACCCGGACACTCAAACGAGATACGTCATGACGATGTTTTCCATTTTCCACCGCCGCCTGCTGCACAGTGGCATCGGCGCGCTTGCCTTGCTGGTGGGCGCCCAGGCCCAGGCCGACGGCATGGTCCCTGATACCTCCGTGGTGATCGTCAACGAGGCTGACGGAGAAGCGTCGGTGTCGGTGACCAACACCGATGCCAACCTCGCGCTGATGCACGTCACCCTCGAAGACATTGCCGAGGACAGCGAACCCCTGGTGTTTGTCACGCCGCCGCTGGCCCGTGTCGAGGCCGGCAAGAGCCAATTGGTGCGGTTCATTCTGCAGACGGATAAACCGCTGCTCACCCAGCGTTTAAAACGGGTGATCTTTGAAGGCATCCCCCAGGGCAAACCTGCTGCCGAAGCGGGGCAGGCTCGAGTCGGGGTGACGGTGCGGCAAAACCTGCCGGTGATTCTTCATCCCAAGGGCCTCGCGCCCAATCGCACACCTTGGACTGACCTTAAATGGTCGCTGAAAGAGGGCCAGCTGACTGTGCGCAATGACACACCCTATGTGGTACGCCTCGGTCAGGAAGTGCAATTACTACCTGCGGCGGGCAATGCGATGTTGCCTAAAACCTACGTGCTGCCTGGCGAGCACCTGAGCATCAAGGTGCCTGATGGCAACGCCACCCAGGTGCGTTTTCAACCGGCAACGGTCTATGGTTTTGCGGTGCCGTATTACGAGGCGCCGATCAAATCCTGAAGCCTGAACTCATTCATAGCGCTCCAAGGGAACCGTGAGCGCCAACGTTGCAAGGCGATGAATCTGTTCTTCGCCATGAACGTATCTAAAGCCCGAGCGCCGCAGGAAAGCACGCCGGGATACCCCAAGTGAGCCCGATGAACACAGTACTGATTTACCGTGATGGCGAAGCCGTGCCTGTTATTCGTGCCAGGGCTCGCCCCCAATTGAAGCGAACGTGGCTCCTGATAGTGGTGCTGCTAAGCAACGTGTGGCTGACGTTCAATGCCTACGCTGATGTCGCGTCGCCGGCATCGTTCGACAAGGACACGTTGCTGCAGCGCGGCATTGATCCGGCGCTGGCGACCCAGCTGATGCAGGCGCCGCAGTTCACCGCCGGCCGGCACCCGGTCACGCTCACTGTTAATGGCCAGCGCCACGGTCGGGTCGATGTCGCCTTCAATGACCAGGGCTCGCTGTGCTTCGACCGCGGTCTGCTGGATGCGGCCAATCTGAACCTACCGACGGGTAAGCTCGACGACGGGCAATGCCATGACTTTCTCGGCACCGCGCCGCAGACCGTCATCGAGCCGGACCCCGCCAACCTGGCCCTGTCCCTGATCGTACCCACCGACTCGATACGCCCGACTGCCCGTGATTTCACCGGTTATCAAACCGGTGGCGTGGCCGGCCTGATCAACTACGACGTCACCGGTCTGCACAGCCGTTATGGCGACCAGGCGAGTCGCTACGCCTCGGCCAATACCGAACTCGGATTTAACGCCGGTGACTGGATCGTGCGCAGTCGCCAGGTGCAAACCTGGCAGGACGATGTCTCCCGTACGACGCACATTGCGGCCTACGCCCAGCGCACCTTTGCCAGCCAGGAAGCAGTGCTGCAGGCGGGGCAGATCAACCTCTACAACCCGGTCCTGGCCGGGGCGCAGATCACCGGCGTGCAGGTGCTCAACGAACAGGCATTGCAAGCCGAAGCGCAAGGCGCAGTGATCGAGGGGATTGCCAACAGCCAGGCGCAGGTCGAGGTTCGACAAAACGGCTCGCTGATCCATTCCACCGTGGTGCCCGCCGGGCCGTTTGCGCTGACTAACGTACGGCGCCTCAACACTCGTTCCGATGTCGAAGTCACGATCAAGGAGGCCGACGGCAGCGAGCGCAGTTTCACGGTGCCAGCGGCCATGCTCGGTATTGGCCTGCCGGCACCCGGTTATTCGCTGGCGGCCGGGCGCGTGCGCAGTGTCGGTGATACCCAGGGCAGTGATCCCTGGGTGATCAGCGGCGGCTGGAGCGGCGCGCTCACCCCGCAAGTGCTGCTCAGCACCGGCCTGACCGGCGCCGATGATTACCGCGCGGCGGGTGTCGGCGTCGGCCTGCTCCCCTCGCCCTTCACCCAGGTACAAGCCACGCTGACCGGCGCTGACGCCAGTGGCCGACGACCCAGCAAGGGCGTTCAGGCTGACCTCAGCATGTCGCATCGGTTGAACGACCAGTGGGCGCTCAACGCCGGCAGTTCTTACCGCACGGTTGGTTACCGCGAGCTGGAAGACGCGGTGTACGACGACAGCTACGACAACAGCAAATCCCGTTATCGCGATCAACAGAGCGCGGCCTTGTCCTGGTCGCACCCTTGGCTTGGCGCCTTCAGCAGCGGCTTGAGCCGGTCCAGTTCGTTCGATGGCCAGAGCAGCAGCCGCGCCATCGCGTCCTGGGGTACCAGCATCGCTGGAGTATCGCTCTCGGCGACGGCCGAGTGGCAGGTCAGCGGCGCCAACCGCAACGATGACAGCGTCTATTTGAACCTGAGCATACCTCTGGGGGAAAACCGCCGGGCGCGCACCTGGGTGCGCAGTTCCGACGGCGAATACCGCAGCGGCGTGGGCTTGAGCGAAAGGGTCAACGATCAGTTCGGTTATCGGGTCGGCGTGGAACATGACACCCGCGACCGGCAGGTGCAATCCACCGCCGGCGTATCCGTTCTGCCGCGCTACACCCAGCTCGATTTGAACTACACCCGCACCGACGCCGACCGTTCCAGCTACCAGGCCAGCGCTCGCGGCGGTGCCGTGTTTCACGGCGGCGGCGTGACCCTGTCGCCGTACCCGATAAGCGACACCTTCGCCCTGCTGTCGGTGGGTGACATGGGCGCGATCAAGGTGTCCACGCCCAGCGGCCCGGTATGGACCGACTGGCAGGGTCAGGCGGTGGTCCCGCAAGTCGCGGCGTACGGCCGCAGCCCCGTGGAAGTCGACACCAAATCCCTGCCGCGCAACGCCGACATCAACAACGGCCTGGCGGTGATCTCAGCCGGGCGTGGTGCCGTCGACAAGGTCGAGTTCGGCATCAGCATGACCCGTCGCGCGTTGCTCAAGGCAACTACCGCCAACGGCGCTCCGCTGCCTCGCGGAGCATCCGTGAATACCGAGGACGGCGAGTTCGTGACGCTGGTGCAGGACGGCGGCCTGGTGTTCGTGCCCAACGTCCTCGACCGCCGCGCGTTGTGGATAACGGCGCCGGGGCTGGAGCGCTGCGAGCTGAGTTTCGAATTGCCGGCGGATGCCGACACCAACGCCTACTACGAAACCGCCCCCGCCAAGTGCCGGACGCTTTGAGGATGATCCAATGAACTTGCCACGCTCCCTGCTGATCCTCGCGCCCCTGATTTCAAGTGCGTTGACCTTGCCGGCCATGGCCGAGGAATGTCGGCTCAACCTGAGTCAGCCGCTACTCGACTATGGGCTGATGAACCGGGCAATACGGCCCGATGGCGCACCTGAGCGCAACCTGGGTGTGCGCAACCTGAGCCTGAACCTGAGCTGTGCGCAGCCAACCGATATGAGCCTGTTCTACCGGGCCATGGCCGCGACCGCCGAGCGCTTTCACTTTGCCGAGCGCGGCAGCTATCGGATACGCATTCGCGATGCTGTGCTCGATGGTCAATCAGTCGATATCGGCTTGATCGCCGCTGCGGGGCAGCCGCCCGTGGAAACCGCCTCGACACTGACCTGGCGCCCGGGCCACGGGGTGGTTCCAGTACAGGCCGCCGCGCCTGCCCAAGGTCGCACTTTTTCCGCGCAACTGGAGGTGACGGCGTGGGTGCAGGAGCAAGGCATGCAGCTGCGAGACGCCGTCACCTGGGAGAAGTCCGGGGTGTTCGATGCCATCGGCGCCAACCTGGCGCGCGAGGTGACTTTGGCTGCCCGATTCGCTCCGGCCGCCTGCGAACCGATGCTGTCCAATGGCGGCCTGGTCGACTTCGGCACCCTGTCGAAAAAAGACCTGAATGCTGCCAGTAGCACGCGCCTGCCACCCAGGTCATTGACCCTGACCGTCGGCTGCGACGCCCCCAGCGCGTTCGCCCTGGTCATGCACGACAACCGCGCGGGCTCGGCCACCGTCGACAGCGAGATCTACTACGGCCTGGGCAAGGACAGTCGCGATAACAAGATCGGCCTGTACTCGTTGAACTTCGACCCCAAGGACGCCAGCGCCGACAGCTTCCCCCGCCTGTACCGAACCGACTCCACCACCAGCGGCAACGCCTGGAGTACCAGCAGTGCCAATCCAATTCCCATCGGCAAGGCCAGCTACCTGGCCTTTACCGACAGCGCCGGCAGCACTGCCGGGCCGGTACTTATCCAGACACTCAGCACACGGGTGACGGTTAACGCTGTCATCGCCCCGACCAACAACCTGGATCTGAGCAGCGCCATCAACATTGATGGGGCCGGGACGATCGAGATTATTTACCTGTAATACCCATACCGATCCTGATCAAGGTGAGGGTGCATTGGGCGCCTCGCCGATTGCAGGCAACTAATCATACGAGTGATTAAACAATGATGAAGAAGTATCTGGTAGCACTCTCCACCACCGTGTTGATCGGCGTTGCGCCTTTTGCATCGGCTTCGAGCACTGATTTGACCGTGACGGGCCTTATAACGCCAGCGGCGTGCCTGCCGGCAGTAACCGGCGGGGGGATTGTCGATCACGGAAAAATTGAGTCGAAGGATCTGAAACAGACGTCGAATACATCTTTGCCAGACCAGACTTTACATTTCTCCGTGAACTGCGAATCAGCGACAGTTTTCACCCTGAAACCCGTCGATAACCGACCAGACTCCAGCTCCGAATCGGATTTCTTCGGCCTGGGGAAAATCGACGGTAATCAAAAGCTTGGCGGTTTTGATGGGGTGTTCCAAAACGCCTTAGCGGACGGCGCGGCCGTACGTACGCTGGCCTCCTCAGACAATGGCGGTTCCTGGTATTTCAACAGCTACCTGCGGCCCTTGAGAATTTACGCATTCGGTTCCCCAAGCGCTGAAACTCCAATAGCCATTAAGGACTTGACCTCAAATCTAGTGGTCAGAACTTACATCGCCCGGGCTGATTCACTCGACCTGACCAACGAAGTTCCTCTCGACGGCTCGACAACCCTGGAAATCCATTACTAGGCCGCAGATACGCCAGAGCCAGAGGGCGTCAGCGACCTGCAAACAACTTGAACGAAGCACTCGCTCTACATAAGTGACGCAACGACTATCCCGATGTTTCACCCGTAATACTTAACCAAACTCTGTCAAAGCGGGAGGCATTACAGCTTCCCTGTGGAGACAGGAACAATCACTGAAGTGAGAAACTAAAGATGAAGAAATATATTGCAGCACTTTCCGCTACCGCGCTGATCGGCATTGCGCCTTACACAATGGCGGGTTCGAGCACTGATTTGACCGTGAAGGGACTTATTACGCCTGCGGCTTGCCTGCCTACACTGTCCGGTGGCGGAATCATCGATCATGGCAAGTTGGCATCCAGGGATTTGAATCAGACCAAGCCAACTCGGCTCCCCACACAGTCGATGCAGTTCTCCGTGAACTGCGATTCAGCAACAGTGTTCACGCTAAAGTCGACCGATAACCGAATGGGATCGGATTATGATGAAGGAGCTTTGTTCGGCTTGGGCAAGATCAATGGCGATCAGAAGCTTGGCGGTTTTCAAGGTCGATTTGCAAACCTGAACGCTGACGGCGTACCTGTCCGGTCCTTGGTCTCCTATAATAATGGTGGCAACTGGTCTACCAGGCCAACGTGGACCCCAGAGGGCATTTATGCGTTTGGCTCACTAACTGGCACTCCCCTTCCTATCGCCATCAAGGATCTGGTATCCGATATGGGGGTAGAAACCTTCATCGCCCGAGCCGACTCGCTTGATCTGTCCAGCGAAGTCGCTCTCGATGGCTCCGCCACCCTAGAAATCGTTTACTAACCATCAAACACCCTTACCCGAAGCCCTGCTTCGGGTAAGGATCAGCTTCATTAAAAGGAATTTATCAATGAAACCCTACCTCTCGGCTCTTGTCGCCTCTGTACTCAGCGCATCCATGCCTTTCGCCGTCGCCGCATCAAGCTCGGACCTCACCGTCACAGGCACGGTAACCCCTATCGCCTGCACCCCGCTGCTCTCCAACAGCGGCCTGGTCGACTACGGTAAAATCTCCCGGCTGGACCTTAACATCGACAAACCCACCCGCCTGCGCGACCGCACGCTGGACCTCAACATCCAGTGCGACGCCCCCGCACGTTTTGCCTTACTGATGCACGACAACCGCGACGGCTCGGCCATCGTCAACAGTGAGATCTACTACGGGCTCAACCGTGACCAGAGCGCCAACAAGATCGGCCTGTATGCGTTGCACTTTGATCCGCTGCGCACCGTGGTAGACGACCTGTCCCAGGTCTATCGCACCGACTCCACCACGGGCGGCAAAGCCTGGAGTTCATCGAACAGCCGCCCCATCGCCATCGGCGCCAAAAGCTATCTCGGGTTCACAGACGTTGCCGGGAGCAACGCCGGCCCGATCGCGATTCAGAACCTCACCAGCCAGGTAACCTTTGAAACCGTGATCGCGCCCACAGCCGAGCTGGACCTGAGCACCGATGTGACACTCGACGGCTCGGCGACGCTGGACGTGGTTTACCTGTAGTCAGACCTTTTCGCTGACGACACCGACATACAAAGAACGTCCCGCACCGAGGCCCGCAATGATGGCGCCGAGGCCGATCACGCCGAAGATCCAGCCCACGGCCGTCCAGCCGCCGGTCCAGTCATGCACGATGCCGACCGCAAACGGCCCCATGGACGCCAGCGTGTAACCAAAACCCTGGGCCATGCCCGACAGGTTGGCCGCTACATGCGCGTCCCGCGAGCGCAGCACGATCAGGGTCAGCGCCAAGCTGAAGGCGCCGCCCTGCCCCAGGCCGAGCAGGATCGCCCAGCCCCACAGGCCATCGATCGGCGCGTACAGGCAACCGAACAGCCCGCCCAGGGTCAACGCCATGACAACCACGATCGCCAGGCGCTGGTCCTTGCCTCGCGTGGCCAGCCAGGGTGCCGCCAGGGAGCTGGCCAATTGCACGATCACCGAACCTGACAGCACCAGCCCGGCCTGGGTCGGTGTCAGGCCGCGACCGATCAGAATCGAGGGCAACCAGCCAAACACGATGTACGCCAGGGACGACTGCAGGCCCATGTAAAAGGTGACTTGCCAGGCCAGCGGGTCACGCAACAGGCCGCGAACCCGGTAGGCGACATTGTGCGCGCCTTGCTTCTGCCCGACTTGCGGCAGCCAGAACACCGCCGCGACCAGTGCCGGAATCACCCAGAAACCCAGGCCCGTTGCCCAGCTGTGGTCAAAATGTTCGCTCAACGGCACGGTCGCACCCGCCGCCATCGCCGCGCCCAGGCACAGGGCCATGGTGTAGACGCCGGTCATGGTGCCCGCGTGTTTGGCGAAGTCGCGCTTGACGATGCCCGGCAGCAATACGCCGATTATCCCGATGCTCGCGCCACCCAACACACTGCCGGCAAACAGGCCGATTTCACCGAACGAACTGCGCAGGATTATCCCGCCGGCCAAGGTCAGCAGAATGCCCAGCACCACTCGTTCTGCGCCAAAACGGCGCGCCAGAATCGGCGCCAGCGGAGCAAACAGACCCAGGCACAGCACTGGCAAGGTGGTCAGCAATCCGGCCTGCGCCGCCGACAACCCAAGGCTCTTCGAGACCTCGCTGAGCATCGGCGCCATGCTCGCCAGCGCCGGGCGCAGGTTCAGCGCCACCAGGATCAGACCCAGCAGCAACAGCCAGGGACGGCGCAGGATCGGGTGGCTGTTCTGCACCACTTCGTCATCGGCCTCGGCATCGATCAGCAGCTCTTCGAGCTCCGCCGTGCGCTTGGCTTCAGGGATGTTGCTGTTACTGCTGGACATGGTTTTCTCGGATTCAAGGTTCATTGATCAACTGCCTGGACAGGGCTTTGGCCCTTTCCGGGTCGCGTTGCTCGACGGCGTCCAGCAGTTCGATATGCAAATCGAACACTTCCTGGCGCCGAGGGGTAGCGGTCAACGTCTGGCGCAGTTGCGCGCCGACGATGCTGGAGAAGTAGCGATACAGCTCGCTGAGTGTGGGATTGTGCGCGGCATCGACCAGGCGCCGGTGAAACACCAGGTCGCAGGCGATGTAGCTGTCGAGGTCGCCGTGGTAGTGGCTGCCGCTGACGCCTAGCGCCTCGCGCAATGCCAGCAGGTCTTCGTCGGTGCGGCGCAAGGCTGCGAGGCCGATGGCTTCGACTTCCAGGATGTGCCGGGTTTCCCGGGCCTGCTCATGGGAGCAGCGCGACAGCGCCTTCATGGTGTCCAGCGGGTCGATGACTGCGCGCAGGTAACTGCCGTCGCCCTGACGGATTTCGATCAGACCGGAAAACGCCAGGACGCGCATGGCTTCGCGCACGGTGTTGCGGCTGATGCCTAATTCTGCGGACAGCTCCGGCTCAGTGGGTAGGCGTTGGCCAACGGCCCAGGTTCCTTGTGTGATGCGCAGGCGCAGTTGGTCCAGGGCCTGGTCGACCAGGGAGCGTTTTACCAGTGGAGCAATGTCAGACATGAATTCGCCCTGTCATCCAATCATAGGATGAATTTTCTGACATCTTAGTCAGCTATCGATCAAAGGGCAATACACAACCCCGTAGGAGCTGCCGCAGGCTGCGATCTTTTGATCTTGGTTTCCACGGATCCCGGTGAGTCCAAAGACGCCAAAGTCACAAGATCGCAGCCTTCGGCAGCTCCTACGGGTGCAGGGCAATAAATCGCGGGCAAAAATAAACCCGGAACGAGGTCCGGGTTTATTTCAACGCTTGAATCAGATCAATGCAGAATCTGGCTCAGGAACAACTTCGTCCGCTCATTCTGCGGGTTGTCGAAGAAGTCATTCGGCGCCGCCTGCTCGACGATCTCGCCCTTGTCCATAAAGATCACGCGATTGGCCACGGTCCGGGCGAAGCCCATTTCGTGGGTCACGCACAACATGGTCATGCCGTCCTCGGCCAGGCCGATCATGGTGTCGAGTACTTCTTTCACCATCTCCGGGTCCAGCGCCGAAGTCGGTTCGTCGAACAGCATGATCTTCGGTTTCATGCACAGCGCGCGGGCAATCGCCACTCGCTGCTGCTGGCCGCCGGACAGTTGCCCCGGGAATTTATGCGCCTGCTCCGGAATGCGTACGCGTTCCAGGTAGTGCATGGCGATTTCCTCGGCCTTGCGCTTGGGCATCTTGCGCACCCACATTGGCGCCAGCGTGCAGTTCTGCAGGATGGTCAGGTGCGGGAACAGGTTGAAATGCTGGAACACCATGCCGACTTCGCGACGCACCGACTCGATCTGCTTGAGGTCGTTGGTCAGCTCCACGCCATCGACCACGATGCGCCCCTGCTGGTGTTCTTCCAGGCGGTTGAGGCAACGAATGGTGGTGGACTTGCCGGAACCCGAGGGGCCGCACAGGACGATGCGCTCGCCTTGTTTAACGTTCAGGTTGATGTCTTTCAACACGTGAAACTGGCCGTACCACTTGTTCACGCCCTGCATCTGAATAATGCCTTCAGGGCTCACAGGCTGTTTGATTGCTTCGCTCATTAAAAGAACTCCTAACGCTTGTGGCCAGTGTCGAGTTTGCGTTCCAGATGCATGGAATAGCGCGACATACCAAAACAGAAAATCCAGAACACCAGGGCGGCGAACACATAGCCTTCAGTGGCCATGCCCAGCCATTTCGGGTCGGCGGCGGCTTGCTTGACGCTGTTGAGCAGGTCGAACAGGCCGATGATGATCACCAGGCTGGTGTCCTTGAACAGCGCAATGAAGGTGTTGACGATGCCCGGGATCACCAGCTTCAGGGCTTGCGGCAGAATCACCAGGCCCATCGAACGCCAGTAGCCCAGCCCCATCGCTGCAGCCGCTTCGTACTGACCTTTGGGGATCGCCTGCAGACCACCGCGCACCACTTCGGCGACGTAGGCCGACTGGAACAGGATCACGCCGATCAGCGCCCGCAGCAGCTTGTCGAAGTTCATGCCTTCGGGCAGGAACAACGGCAGCATCACCGAGGACATGAACAGCACCGTGATCAACGGCACGCCGCGCCAGAATTCGATAAAGGTCACGCAGACCACCCGAATCGCCGGCATGTTCGAACGCCGCCCCAGTGCCAGGACAATCCCCAGCGGCAAGGCACCGGCAATGCCGACGGTGGCGATCACCAAGGTCAGCATCAGGCCGCCCCACTGGCTGGTCGCCACCTGGGTCAGGCCGAACACGCCGCCGTGCAACAGGCACCAGGCAATGATCGGGTACAGCACCAGGAAGCTCAGCCCGTACACCGCTTTACGGTGAAAGCGCGAGATGAACAACGGGGCCACGCCGATGACCGCCAGCCACACCGTCAGGTCCACGCGCCAGCGCAGGTCCACCGGGTAGTAGCCGTACATGAACTGGCCGAAGCGCTGCTGGATAAACACCCAGCAGGCGCCTTCCTTGGTGCAGTCGGCCTGGCTGGTGCCGACCCAGTTGGCGTCGATGATTGCCCAGCCGAGGATCGGCGGCACCACCAGGTAGATCAGGTAGAACGCAAACAGGGTCAGCAGGGTGTTGAGCCAGCTGGAGAACATGTTGGCGCGCATCCACGCCACCACACCGATACTGCGGTCCGGTGGCGGCATGTCAGGTTTGAAAATATGAGTACTCATGCGCTTTTCCTTACCGCTCGATCAGCGCAATGCGCTTGTTGTACCAGTTCATCAGCAGGGAAATGCTGATGCTGATGGCCAGGTACACGCTCATGGTGATGGCAATCACCTCGATCGCCTGTCCGGTCTGGTTGAGCACCGTGCCGGCAAACAACGAGACCATCTCCGGGTAACCGATACCGGCTGCCAGCGAGGAGTTTTTTGCCAGGTTCAGGTACTGGCTGGTCAGCGGTGGAATGATCACGCGCAGGGCTTGCGGGATGATCACCTTGCGCAGGGTCGGACCGTTGCGCAGGCCGAGCGAGTGCGCCGCTTCGGTCTGGCCATGGCTGACCGACTTGATACCCGAACGCACGATCTCGGCGATGAACGCCGCGGTGTACACGGTGAGCGCCAGGGTCAGCGCCAGCAATTCCGGGATCAGCACCCAGCCACCGACGAAGTTGAAGCCTTGCAGCTTGGGCATTTCCCAGTGCACCGGGGCACCGAAGATCAGCGCGCACAGTGCCGGGATCACCAGGAACAGCGCCAGGCCGACCCAGAATTTGTGGAACGGCACACCGGTCGCTTCGAAGCGTCTGGTGGCCCAGCGGTTCACCAGCACGATCGCCACGATGGCGACGACCACGCTGACTACAAACGGCCAGAAACCATCCGCCGCCAACGCCGCCGGCATGTTCAGACCACGGCTGCTGACAAAGAAGGTATCGCCGAAGTTATGGCTGTTGCGCGGTCCTGGCATGGTCAGGAATACCGCGAAGTACCAGAACAGGATCTGCAGCAGCGGTGGGATGTTGCGGAAAACTTCTACATACACCGTCGCCAGCTTGGCAATGATCCAGTTTTTTGACAGCCGTGATACGCCGACGATGAACCCGAGGATCGTCGCCAGGATCACGCCGATGAACGTCACCAGCAGCGTATTGAGCAGGCCGATGACAAACACCCGGGCATAGCTGTCCGATTCGGTGTAGTCGATCAGGTGTTGGGCAATGCCGAAACCGGCACTGCGCTCCAGGAAGTCGAAGCCGGACGTGATGCCCCGGTGTTGCAGGTTGGTCTGGGTGTTATCGAACAGATACCAGCCCAGCGAGACCACCGCCACAATGGTGATGATCTGAAACAGCCACGCACGCACTTTGGGATCGCTGAGGCTGAGCCTCTGCTTTGGTGCGCCGATTGATTTTTGCATGAAGTGCCCCGGATGTAATGGATCAGAACATCACCCGGCGGTTGGCCCACCGGGTGATAGAACCATCAGCGCACTGGTGGTGCGTATTGAATGCCGCCGTTGTTCCACAGAGCGTTCAGCCCGCGGTCGATTTCCAGCGGAGTGTCCTTGCCGAGGTTTTTCTCGAACACTTCGCCGTAGTTACCGACCTGCTTGACGATCTGCACGACCCAGTCCTTCTTCACTTTCAGGTCTTTGCCGTATTCACCGTCGGTACCCAGCAGACGTGCAACGTCCGGGTTCTTGGTGCCCTTGGCTTCAGCTTCGACGTTCTTCGAAGTGATGCCAGCCTCTTCAGCGTTGAGCATGGCGTAGCCAACCCAGCGCACGATGGCCAGCCACTCGTCATCGCCATTACGTACGACCGGGCCCAGTGGTTCCTTGGAAATGGTTTCCGGCAGAACCACGTAGTCCTTCGGCGCGGCCAGCTTGCTGCGCTGGGCGAACAGTTGGGACTTGTCGGAGGTCAGTACGTCGCAACGACCCGATTCCAGCGATTTGGCGCTTTCGTCGGAGGTGTCGAAGGTGATCGGGGTGTATTTCAGGCCGTTGCCACGGAAGTAGTCGGAAACGTTCAGCTCGGTAGTCGTACCGGCCTGGATGCAGATGGTCGCGCCGTCCAGTTCCTTGGCGCTCTTCACGCCCAGTTTGTTGTTAACCAGGAAGCCGATGCCGTCGTAGTAAGTGATGAAGCCCGGGAATTTCAGGCCCATGCCCGAGTCACGGGAACTGGTCATGGTGGTGTTGCGCGACAGGATGTCGATTTCGCCGGACTGCAGCGCGGTGAAGCGCTCCTTGGCGTTCAACTGGCTGAACTTGACCTTGGTCGCGTCGCCGAAAACGGCAGCCGCAACGGCACGGCAGTAGTCAGCATCGATACCGACGATCTTGCCAGTGGCGTCCGGGACCGAGAAACCCGGCAGACCATCACTGACACCGCACTGTACGAAACCTTTTTTCTGCACTCCATCCAGGGTTGCACCCGCCTGAGCGAACCCGCTGACGCCGAGTACTGCGGCTGCAGTCACGATGGCCAGGGTGGATTTCAACATCTTCATTCAAACCTCCAGTTTTGCTCTTGTTGTGTCGGAGCGTGAGTCCAGTCGCACCCTTATGAGGCGTTGTTGACCCTTGTTGGCTTTTTTTAGGGTCAAGCGACGTAAGACCTTAGCTATGAGTCTAGTAGGAGAAAATCCACATCATGGATCACTTACTTCTCACCAATCGGCCGAACGGGCTGTGGCCCTTCACGTTCGCGAAGCCCGTAGCGGCCATTGGCGAACATCCATTACCGGATTTTTTTGCTCTCCCGCCCCCAGCAGTACACTGATAGTGTTACCGCCAGTTGCCGGATTGATTGCTCGGGTTTTCCCATAGCAAGGCCCGTACCAGACCACTCGCCGAGGCGTTAAAGGGACAGGTCAATAGCAAAACTTGTAACCTTGCGACATCTTCTTAACTGATCAACCAGACGCGCACTCAGAGCTCGCACTTAATGAGAGCGCACGCACAAAAATGGAGCGACCATGACCGAGCCCCTGATTCTTCAACCCGTCAAGCCAGCAGACGCCTGCGTAATCTGGCTGCACGGCCTGGGCGCCGACCGCTACGACTTCCTGCCGGTGGCCGAGGCGTTGCAGGAAACCCTGTTGAGCACCCGCTTCGTAATGCCCCAGGCACCGACTCGCGCGGTCACCATTAATGGTGGCTACGAGATGCCGAGCTGGTACGACATATTGGCCATGAGCCCGGCCCGGGCCATCAGCCGTGAACAGCTGGACGAGTCGGCACAAAGGGTCATTGATTTGATCGAAGCTCAGCGCGCCAGCGGAATAGACGCCTCGCGAATTTTCCTTGCCGGGTTTTCCCAGGGCGGGGCCGTGGTGTTGCACGGCGCATTCCTCAAATGGCAGGGCCCCCTGGGTGGCGTACTTGCCCTCTCCACTTACGCGCCTACCTTCAGCGCTGAGCTGGAACTTTCGGCCAGCCAGCAGCGCATTCCGGTGCTGTGCCTGCATGGTCAGTACGATGACGTGGTACAGAACTCGATGGGGCGCAGCGCCTATGAGCATCTGCAGGCCCGTGGTGTCACCGTGACATGGCAGGAATACCCAATGGGTCACGAAGTGTTACCTGAGGAGATACGCGATATCGGCGTCTGGCTCACCGAGCGCCTGCGTTAAACAGCTTGTGTAAAAACCGCCTTTGATCATCACACTACGCCGCGCCCGATTCTTGCATTACACTGGCCGGCGTACATTCCTTAATCAATTGATGAGATGACCGTGCTCAAAGCACTCAAGAAAATGTTCGGTAAAAGCGAGACTGAGCAGCTCGCGCCAGTCACCAGCGCTCCGTCTCACACTCCCAGCCACCGCACCGACGGTAATCAGCCTGGCCGGACCGCAACCGCAACCGCAGCGGTACCCAAGCATGAGCCGATACCCACCCCGGCCATCCCTTCTGTCGAGGCCACGCCCGACGAGCCGCCGCGCAGCGAAGAAGCAAAACCTGCCCGGCCGCGTCGCGAACCCAAGCCCAAGGCGCCGGTAATCCCCTGGAAACTCGAAGACTTCGTCGTCGAACCTCAGGAAGGCAAGACCCGTTTCCACGATTTCAAGCTGTCCCCGGAACTGATGCACGCCATCCAGGACCTGGGCTTTCCGTATTGCACGCCGATCCAGGCCCAGGTGCTGGGCTTTACCCTCGCCGGCAAAGACGCCATCGGCCGCGCCCAGACCGGCACCGGCAAGACTGCGGCGTTCCTGATCTCGATCATCACCCAGCTGCTGCAAACCCCGCCGCCGAAAGAGCGCTACATGGGCGAGCCACGGGCACTGATCATCGCGCCGACCCGTGAGCTGGTGGTGCAGATCGCCAAGGACGCGGCGGACCTGACCAAGTACACCGGCCTGAACGTCATGACCTTCGTTGGCGGGATGGATTTCGACAAGCAGCTCAAGCACCTCGAAGCCCGTCACTGCGACATCCTCGTGGCCACGCCTGGCCGCCTGCTGGATTTCAACCAGCGCGGCGACGTGCACCTGGACATGGTCGAAGTCATGGTCCTGGACGAAGCCGACCGCATGCTCGACATGGGCTTCATCCCGCAAGTGCGGCAGATCATTCGCCAGACCCCGCCAAAGAACGAGCGCCAGACGCTGCTGTTCTCCGCGACCTTCACCGAGGACGTGATGAACCTGGCCAAGCAATGGACCACCGAGCCGTCGATCGTCGAGATCGAGTCGCAGAACGTGGCCAGTGAAAACGTCGAGCAGCACATCTACGCGGTGGCCGGTGCCGACAAATACAAACTGCTCTACAACCTGGTCAACGACAACGGTTGGGAGCGGGTGATGGTCTTCGCCAACCGCAAGGATGAAGTGCGACGCATCGAAGAACGCCTGGTACGCGATGGCGTCAACGCTGCGCAGCTGTCCGGCGACGTGCCGCAGCACAAGCGCATCAAGACCCTGGAAGGTTTCCGCGAAGGCAAGATCCGCGTGCTGGTCGCCACCGACGTCGCCGGTCGCGGCATTCACATCGAAGGCATCAGCCATGTGATCAATTTCACCCTGCCGGAAATGCCGGACGACTACGTGCACCGTATCGGCCGCACCGGGCGTGCTGGCGCTGATGGCGTGTCCATCAGCTTCGCCGGTGAAGACGACTCCTACCAGCTACCGTCCATCGAGGCGTTGCTGGGTCGCAAGATCAGCTGTGAAACACCACCGACGCATCTGCTGCGGGCGGTCGAGCGCAAGCGCCCTTAACCCGGGGGACGCAACGCAAGAGGCGCAGCCGGCAACGGACTGCGCCTTTTTTTCGCCCGCCTGTTGCCGGATTAAACTAAAAGTCCATAATGGACAAAATAGTTTAGATGTTGTCTCCGGAGCCGTTCATGTCCAGTACACCTTACGTGATCACCCAACCCCAGGCCCGCGAACTGCTGGGGCAACTTGATGTGCCGCAGATTCTGCGCAAACTGTTCCGCGACCTCGCGGCCGGGCAAGCGGTGCAGCCGGCCCAGCAACTGGTGGAATTTCCCCAGGGCGCCGGCGACTTCATCAACTACCTGG
Source organism: Pseudomonas sp. LB3P31 (assembly GCF_054897945.1). NCBI lineage: Bacteria > Pseudomonadati > Pseudomonadota > Gammaproteobacteria > Pseudomonadales > Pseudomonadaceae > Pseudomonas > Pseudomonas sp. LB3P31. Next base: position 4,454,711 of record NZ_CM142710.1, on the reverse strand, counting down.
GTGTGCTGGCCGAAGACGGCGTTTACGGGGTCAAGACTTCGCCGTATATCGTGCGCGAACAAGGCCCGCTGGTGACGGCGTGGACGTTGCTGATGTCGATGCAGACCGGCCAGCCGTTGCTGCTGTGTGATGCAGGGGAGCTGACGACGGCGCGCACTGCTGCGACCACGGCCGTGGCTGTCGATGCCCTCGCTCCGGTGAATGCTCAGCGCCTGGCGATCATCGGCAGTGGCAAGGTCGCCCAGGCGCATCTGCACTACGTGAAGGGGCTGCGTGAGTGGCAGAGCATCAGCCTGTATTCGCCGAGCCTTCGGGATGAGAGCCCTGAAACCCTGGAGCAGCTCAAAAGCCTTGATCCGCGCCTGACCATCGCTGACAGTCGCGAAGCGGCGATTCAGGATGCCGACGTGATCATGCTCTGCACCTCATCCGCAGGGCCGGTGATTGATCCAGCGCGTTTGGGCAAACCGGCACTGATCACCTCCATCAGCACCAACGCACCGCGCGCTCACGAGGTGCCGCCGCAATGTCTCAAGGACATGCAGGTATTCTGCGACTATCGTCTGACCACGCCGGGTTCGGCGGGGGAGATGTTGATTGCCGGTGAACAGCATGGCTGGGACGCAAGCGCCATCGTTGGCGATCTTCCTGACTTGATCAGCGGCAAAGTGCAACGCCCTGACTACGACCGCAGTGTGTTCTTCCGCTCGATCGGCCTGGGCCTGGAAGACATCGCGCTGGCGAATGCCATTTACCGCCTGCAGCCCTGACCCCAAGTCCCCCTGTAGGAGCTGTCGAGTGCAACGAGGCTGCGATCTTTTAGAAGCCAGATCAAAAGATCGCAGCCTCGTTGCACTCGACAGCTCCTACGGGCGACCGGCTTTCAATTTCGGCACCAACGCGCAAACAGGAGACGTTCATGAGCCAGGCAGACTTCATCATCATCGGCGGCGGGATTGCCGGCGCTTCCACCGGCTTCTGGCTGTCGCAGCACGCCCGGGTGATTGTGCTCGAACGCGAATCCCACCCGGCCTATCACTCCACCGGCCGTTCCGCCGCGCTGTACACCGCCGCCTACGGCACTCCGCAGGTGCGGGCATTGACCCAGGCCAGCCGGGAATTCTTCGAAGCGCCACCCGCCGGTTTCTGCGAGCACCCGTTGCTGACCCCGCGCGGCGAGATGACCGTGGACTTCACCGGTGACCCGGCCGAACTGCAAAACCAGTACCTGAGCGCCAAGGCCACGGTGCCGGAGATGCAAATGCTCAGCGCCGAGGAAGCCTGCGTGCGCTTGCCGATTTTGCGCCGGGATAAAGTCCACGGCGCGATCTACGATCCGACCGCCAGCGACATCGACACCGATGCCTTGCACCAGGGTTACCTGCGCGGCATCCGCCGCAATCAGGGCCAGGTGCTGACCGATACTCAAGTGACGAGCCTGAGCCGGGATGCCGAGGGTATGTGGCAGGTGCAGACCAACGGCCAGACCTTCAGTGCGCCAGTGATCATCAACGCTGCCGGGGCCTGGGCCGACAAGATCGGCGAACTCGCCGGCGCCCAGCCCTTGGGCCTGCAACCCAAGCGCCGTGCGGCGTTCATCTTTGCCGGGCCACAGGGCGTGGACATCCATCACTGGCCGATGCTGGTCAGCCTCGATGAATCGTTCTACATGAAACCTGACGCCGGCATGTTCCTCGGCTCGCCGGCCAACGCCGACCCGGTGGAGCCTCACGACGTGCAGCCGGAAGAGCTGGACATCGCGATGGGCATCTATCAGATCGAAGAGGCCACCACCCTGACCATCCGCCGCCCGACCCGCACCTGGGCCGGCTTGCGCAGCTTTGTCAGCGACGGCGATTTGCTGTCCGGCTTCGATCCGCAGGTACCGGGACTGTTCTGGGTGGCGGCTCAGGGCGGTTACGGCATCCAGACTTCCCCGGCGATGGGCCAGGCCAGTGCGGCGCTGGTCCGGGGTGAGGCGTTGCCCGAAGCACTCACGCGCTTTGGTCTCAACGCGGCCATGCTCGCCCCTGCCCGCCTGAGCAAACATGCCTAGTCGGGTGACGTTCGAAGCGGTTTACGGCACACTCCCTGCGCCCTGTTCAACGGGCGCTAACGCCGCCTGGAGCACGACTTGATGAACGCCCCCGAGAGAGATCCGGCCCTGGATAACTACCGCGCCATCAGCGACGCGATTGCGACGCTGTTCTTTCCCCATGCCGAAGTGGTGCTGCATGATCTGCGCACGCAAAAGGTCGACTACATCGCCAATAACCTGTCCAAACGCGAAGTCGGCGACGACTCTTCGCTGGAAGATATGCTCAGTGAAGGGGTTAGCGAACGAAATATCGGGCCGTATGAAAAGCTCAACTGGGATGGTCAGAAAATTCGCAGCCTGAGCAGCGTATTGCGCGACAGGCACGGTCATCCGCTGGCGGTGTTGTGCATCAATCTGAATATTTCGTTGTTTGAAAATGCCAAGGCGGCGCTGGACCTGTTCCTGTCGCCCAGCAAGCTGATACCGCAACCGGATTCTTTGTTCCGCGATGACTGGCAAGAGCGGATCAACACTTTCCTGCATGCCTGGCTGCGCGAGCGCCAGCTGAGCCTGAGCATGCTGACCCGCGACCATAAACGTGAACTGGTCCTGGCCCTGCATGCCGAAGGCGCCTTCAAAGGTAAAAGCGCTTCCAACTACGTGGCTAACGTGCTGAATATGGGACGGGCGACGGTGTACAAGCATTTGAAAGAACTCAAAAGCTGACCCGATCGGTACAAGCTGCCTTGCACGGTGAATGTGCAGGCCTCATCGCGGGCAAGCCTTGCTCCCACAGGAGGTGATCACAGGGGCAAGCCTGCTCTCACAGGCAGTGAGAACTGTGGAAGCAAGGCTTGCTTCCTCAGGCAGTGAGATCTCTCAGGCAGTGAGATCTGTGGGAGCAAGGCTTGCCCGCGATGGCACCATCAGCCACACCTCAGCAAATTGGCTCCTATGGATGGACGGCGGTTACTCCAGCGCGGAAGCCGGGCCGAAGAATTCGTAGCGGCTTTGTTTCTCAGGCACACCCAGTGCCTTGAGGTGACGCTTGACCGCCGCCATGAAGCCTTTAGGCCCCAGGAAGTACGCATCCAGGTCGCGCTCTTGCGGCAACCACTCGCCCAATTGTTCCTGGCTCAACAAGCCGACCTTGTGCGCCGCCGGGCTCACGCCGTCATCCTCGGCATAGCAGTAGAAATGCTTGAGCTGGGGGTGACGCTCAGCCAGGCCATCGACCCAGTCGCGAAACGCGTGAACGCTGCCATTGCGCGCGCAATGGATGAAGTGCACCGGCCGTTCGGTGGCCAGCGCCGCTTCCAGCATTGCCAGAGTCGGGGTGATGCCGACGCCGCCACTGATCAACACCAGCGGCTTGTCGCTGGCGCTCAAGGTGAACTCACCCGATGGCGGGAACAGCTGGATCGGCGCGCCGACGTGCAATTGATCGTGCAGGTGATTGGAGGCGCGACCGCCCTGTTCACGCTTGACGCTGATGCGGTACTGCCCCTTGTTGGCCAGGGCCGACAAGGAATAGTTACGACGAATTTCCTCACCCTCCAGGATCAGCTTCATGCCGATGTACTGCCCAGGCTCCGCTGCCAGGATCGGGCCCTTGTCCGCCGGCTCGAAATAGAACGAGATGATTTCCGCGCTCTCCTCGACCTTGGCTGCGACGATGAATTCCCGCGCCCCGCGCCAACCGCCGGGAGCCTGCTCTTTCTGATCGTAAATGCTGGTTTCGGCCCCGATCAGGATATCGGCCAGTTGGCCATAGGCAGCACCCCAGGCGGACATCACTTCGGGGGTAGCGATCTCGTCGCCCAGCACTTCGGAGATGGCCCGCAGCAGGCAGGTACCAACGATCGGGTAGTGCTCCGGCAAAATCTGCAGCGCCACGTGCTTGTTGATGATCTTGGCCACCAGGTCGCCCAGCTGGTCGAGCTGATCAATGTGACGGGCATACATCAACACACCGTGTGCCAGGGCGCGGGGTTGGTCACCGCTAGCCTGGTGGGCCTGGTTGAACAGCGGGCGCACTTCGGGATATTCGGAGAGCATCATGCGGTAGAAGTGAGTGATCAACGCTTCGCCGCCGCTTTCGAGCAGTGGCACGGTGGATTTGACGATTGCACGATCTTGAGCGCTAAGCATAGGATGACTCCTGGGGTTCTATTCTGTTGCCTTAAACGTATCAGTTTTCGTGCCATGTATTTATTATTTTAAAATCAATAAGTTAATCAATTAATAGTCATTAAGACCTGGACTGATTTATAGTCATATCGACTACATGGAGTCACTATGACTGCAAAAGCACTGCTTACTACCCTGCTTCCACTGGTCTCCGACCTGACCCGCGAACTTCCGGAAGGCGAGCGCTATCGGCGTCTGCTCGAAGCCCTGCGCGCCCTGTTGCCCTGCGATGCCGCCGCCCTGCTGCGTCTCGATGGCGAATGGCTGGTGCCACTGGCTGTCGATGGATTAAGCACCGATACCCTGGGGCGCCGCTTCAAAGTCAGCGAGCACCCGCGTTTCGAAGCGCTGCTGCGCAATCCGGGGCCCACCCGGTTTGCCGCCGACAGCGACTTGCCGGATCCCTACGACGGCCTTGTCGATGGCCTGCATGATCACCTGGAAGTCCACGATTGCATGGGCTGCCCCTTGTTTATCGACGAGCGCCCCTGGGGTTTGCTGACCCTTGACGCCCTCGATCCGGAACGCTTCGAACCGATCGAGCTGGACGCCTTGCAAGCTTTCGCCAGCCTCGCGGCCGCTACGGTCAACGCCGCAGAGCGGATCGAACGCCTGGCCAATCGGGCCGAACACGAACATCAGCGGGCCGAGGTCTATCGGCAGGCCAGCGGTCAACAGAACCGCGAGATGATCGGTCAGAGCAAGGCGCACAAACGCCTGGTCGAAGAAATCGACCTGGTCGGCGGCAGCGACCTGACCGTGTTGATCACCGGCGAAACCGGGGTCGGCAAGGAACTGGTGGCCCAGGCGATCCACGCCGCTTCCGCCCGTGCCGACAAACCGATCATCAGCCTCAACTGCGCGGCCTTGCCGGAAACCCTGGTGGAAAGCGAGCTGTTCGGCCATGTCCGCGGCGCGTTCACCGGAGCCATGAACGACCGGCGCGGCAAATTCGAATTGGCCGATGGCGGCACACTGTTTCTCGATGAAGTTGGCGAGCTGTCCCTGACAGTCCAGGCGAAGCTGCTGCGCGTACTGCAAAGCGGCCAGCTGCAGCGACTGGGTTCGGACAAGGAACATCAGGTGAACGTGCGACTGATTGCGGCAACCAACCGCGACCTCGCCGAGGAAGTACGCAGCGGTCGCTACCGCGCCGACTTCTATCACCGACTGAGCGTCTATCCGCTGCTGGTGCCGGCGCTGCGTGATCGCGGGCGCGATGTGCTGTTGCTGTGCGGTTATTTCCTTGAACAGAACCGCTCGCGCATGGGCCTCAACAGCCTGCGTTTGAACAGCGATGCCCAGGCGGCGTTGCTGGCTTACGACTGGCCGGGCAACGTGCGCGAGCTGGAACACCTGATCGGCCGCAGCGCCCTGAAGGCGCTGGGTCATTGCAAGCAACGACCGAAGATTCTCAGCTTGAGTGCGGCAGATCTCGACCTGCCCAATGCCAGTGCAGAAGTAATGGCAGAGGCGCCGGCCGTGGTTGCGGCGGCGCTGGTTTCGGGCGATCTGCGTGAAGCGACCGACAGTTACCAGCGGCAATTGATCAGCGCCTGCCTGGAGCGGCACCACAACAACTGGGCCAGCGCAGCGCGTGAGCTGGGGCTGGATCGGGCGAATCTGGGGCGGATGGCCAAAAGATTGGGCATGAAATGAAGGTCCCATCGTCGGAACGCCGCCCGGAGCAGGCTCACTCCTACAGTGGATCAGCGTCGTTCTCCCTGTAGGAGTGAGCCTGCTCCGGGCGGCGTTCCGACGATGAGGCCCTGCCATTCAACCGAAATGCTAAAGCCTGCCCCCATCAAGTCGATAACCCGGCATCGATAGCTGTTGGCGATCCCCGGATCGCTCATCACCTTTTCCACAGAAGGTTTTTATGTCCTCCAACAAAGCCCGCGCAGATTCACTTTCGCTTCTGCTGTTTACCTTGCGCAGCGGCAAGCTGATGGCGATCAACCTGCTGAAAGTCAGCGAAATCATCCCCTGCCCGCCGCTGACCAAACTGCCGGAGTCGCACCCCCACGTCAAAGGCATCGCCACCCTGCGCGGCATGTCGTTGTCGGTGATCGACCTCAGCCGCGCGATTGGCGAGCGGCCATTGGAGGATCCCAATGGCGGCTGCCTGATCGTCACCGACGTCAGCCGTTCGAAACAGGGCCTGCACGTGCAGGCGGTGAGCAAGATCGTGCACTGCCTGACCACCGACATTCGCCCCCCGCCCTACGGCTCTGGCGGTGTGCGCTCGTACATCACCGGGGTCACCTCGGTCGATGGCACCCTGGTGCAAGTGCTGGATATCGAAAAAGTCATCCACGGCATTGCCCCCGCGCAGATCGAATCGGCGCCGACCGAACTCAGCATGGAAGACGCCGAGATCCTCGGCAATGCACGGATCCTGGTGGTCGACGACAGCCAGACCGCGCTGCAGCAATCGGTGCACACCCTGCGCAACCTCGGCCTGCAATGCCACACCGCGCGCAGCGCCAAGGAGGCCATTGATTGCCTGCTGGACTTGCAAGGCACCGAACAGCAGATCAACCTGATCGTTTCGGACATCGAAATGTCGGAGATGGACGGTTATGCATTTACTCGTACGCTGCGCGAAACCCCGGACTTCTCGCACCTCTACGTGCTACTGCACACTTCGCTGGACAGTGCGATGAACAGCGAAAAAGCGCGGCTGGCCGGGGCCAATGCGGTGCTGACCAAGTTTTCCTCGCCGGAGCTGACCAAGTGTTTGATCGAAGCCGCCAAGGCGGTCGCTGAACAGGGTCATTGAGTCTTGGCCGAGCAATTCTGTTTCCTGATGCGGCGCAACCTGGCTGAAACGTTGCCTGCAATCGCCTGGCCGCAGGCAATCGTCTTTACCGAGTACCACCCGGAGCTAGCTGAGGCGGTTCATCGTTTGATGGAGCTGGGTTATCAGCACGGCGGCGGTCGGGTGCCAGCGCTGGATGTCTGGCAACGGCGTTTTGAAACCGATCCTGAGTACGACCCGAGCCTGTGCTTCATCGCTCTGGATGCCGAAGGTATTGTGGGTGTCTGCCAGTGCTGGACAAGTGCCTACATCAAAAATCTGGTGGTGCATCCACGGGCTCAGGGCCAAGGATTGGGACGCGCGTTGTTGCTGCATGCGTTCAGCGTATTTCGGCAGAGGCGCGAAGGCTTCGTTGATTTGAAGGTGCTGGAAGATAACCATCGGGCGCAGCGATTGTATGAAAGTGCCGGGATGTATGTGGTGCGAGGGGAATTGGTGCCTGCCTGACACACCGCCATCGCGGGCAAGCCTTGCTCCCACAGGTATGGGGCCGCACACCAAAATTCGACACCAATCCTGTGGGAGCAATGCTAACTCCCAGCGGTATGTGCCTGCACCCAACGTCTGACACCCATCCTGTGGGAGCAAGGCTTGCCCGCGATGAGGCCGCCATATTTAACGTCAAGCCATCAGGCATACTCGGCCCACACATGCCCAAGGATCCCCAAACCATGAAAACAATCAGCCTGACCCTCCTCTGCCTCACCGCCATCGCCACCCAGGCCCAAGCCTCCAGCCCTGATGCCTGGGCCGCCTTCGACAAGGCCGTGCTCGCCAGCTGCACCAAAGCCAGCGGCCTGAAGAACGCCAAACCCGTCGGCAAAGCCGCGCAGTTCGATGACCGGGTCGAGTACACCGCGCTCCTGCTGCAAGGCCAATACTCGCAAAAACACATGAAAGGCCAGCAAGGCACCGAGCTGTGCCTCTACAACAAGAAAAGCAAAATCGCCTTTGTCACCGAATGGGATTCCATCCGTGCGCCGGCCAAGTCCCAATGAATGGCGCATAACTTGCTTCCATGCAGGCCTTCGCGGTGACTTTCCGTCGCCGTTTTCCTGCTTTCGGATGCGACTGACCGCTCAATGAATACGACGTTTTCCTGCGTAGGTTGTGGCAAATGCTGCAATGATCACCACGTCCCCCTGACCCTGGACGAAGCCCGTATGTGGGCCGCTGACGGCGGTCAGGTGATCGTCCTGGTCGAGGGTTTCCTGGGCAATGGCCTGGGCCTGCCGGAGCAGCAGCGCGAGCATGCCGAGCGCCGATCGGCGCGGGTTGGCAGTGGCAATTGCGAGGCGTTTGTGGCGATCACCTTCGCCGCGTACAACCCGGGCCGCTGCCGGAATCTTGACGAAGACAACCTCTGCCGCATCTATGAGCGCCGCCCGTTGGTCTGCCGCATCTACCCAATGGAAATCAATCCGCACATCCCGCTCAATACCGCCGTCAAGGAATGTCCGCCGGAGTCATGGGAAACCGGGCCGCAGCTGATCGTCGGTGGCGCACTGGTCGACCAGCCACTGGCCGAACTGATCCAGCGCTCGCGCCAGGCGGACCGCGATGATGTGCAGCTTAAGGATGCTATTTGCGCGCTGCTGGGCATTCGCACCACGGCGCTGAAGGGCGACGGCTTTACCGCCTACCTGCCAGACATGGTCGAGTTCGCCACGATTTTTGACGAACTGGCCGGCCAGACTCTGCCGGAATGGGTCAGTGAGTGGCTGTTTCATGTGTCAGGGGAAGACATCGCCAGCCAGGTGCAAGCTGCGGGGGCTGCAGTAGCCAGCGAGACCTCGCCAAACTATGCGTTCATCTCCTTGCGCGCGGCTTGATGGTTTAACGCTTACCCATCGACCGACGGGTACCCGGAGGTGCCGCGCCCGGCGTCTTGGTATGGCCGTTCTTCGCGCCGTTCTTGTACCAAGGCTGATTGGCGTTCTTCGCAGCAGCCAGGTCACCCGGTTTGAACGGGAACTTGAATGCCGGGATTGCCTTGGTCTCGCTGTCTGCGCTGGAGTCGACGCTGTCTGGCAGGTCTGCCTGGGCGTCGCTCGAAGCGTCGGCAACCGGCGTTTGTGTCGGGGAAGTCATGAAAGCTCCGGGTGATGCAAAAGAGTCGGGCCCGGTCAGCGAGCCGCGAAAGGCGGCAGTATACCTGCCCGGCCGCCCCACGCACGCGCACCTTCGGTCGGCACTGCAGGAATTTCGTTTAAAACGCAATTGTAACCACGGCGCCGAAACTGACAGCGCCGACAGCTGACAGTCACTTTCCTGACGGTGTAACAGGGCTATAAGGGAGGTATAAATCACACTCCAATTTCGACCTCCTGCCTGGCGCCACACTCGCATGCGAATCCAGAAAAAAAACGTCCTGCTCGTTGCCCTGCTGATCGTGCTGATTGCGCTGGGCGCCTGGTACCTGAGAAAACCGGCTACGGCGAAACTGACGACCTCCACCGCGATTCCCGTGCGCGTGGTGAACGTTGCCGAGAAAGATGTGCCGCGCTATGTCAGCGGTATCGGTTCGGTATTGTCCCTGCACAGCGTGGTGGTGCGCCCGCAGGTGGACGGGATCCTTACCAAATTGCTGGTCAAGGAAGGGCAACTGGTCAAGGCCGGCGACCTGCTCGCCACTATCGACGATCGGACGATTCGCGCCAATCTCGATCAGGCCCGAGCCCAGCTGGGTGAAAGCCAGGCGCAACTGCAGGTGGCGCAGGTCAACCTCAAGCGCTACAAATTACTCAGCGTCGATGACGGCGTGTCGAAGCAGACCTATGACCAGCAGCAGGCGCTGGTCAACCAGCTTAAAGCCACCGCCCAGGGCAACCAGGCCTCAATCGACGCGGCGCAGGTGCAACTTTCCTACACCCAGATTCGCTCCCCGGTCACCGGTCGGGTCGGTATTCGTACGGTGGACGAGGGCAACTTCCTGCGCATGACTGATGCCCAGGGCTTGTTCACGGTGACCCAGATCGACCCGATCGCTGTGGAGTTCTCCCTGCCCCAGCAAATGCTGCCGACCCTCCAGGGCCTGATCAATGATCCCGAGCACGCCCAGGTCAAGGCCTACATCGGTGCCGACACCGACAGCGAGACCGGCAACCTGCTGGGCGAAGGCCACCTGACCCTGATCGACAACCAGATCAACGCCAATACCGGGACCATCCGCGCCAAGGCCGAATTCAACAATCCCCGGCAGAAACTCTGGCCTGGCCTGCTGGTGACGGTAAAAATTCAGACAGCCCTGGATAAAGATGCGCTGGTGGTTCCGCCCACGGTCGTGCAGCGCGGGCTTGATCAGCACTTCGTCTATCGGGTCAACGGCGACAAGGTCGAGATCGTTCAGGTGCAGATGGTGTATCAAGGCAGCGGCCAGGACATCATCCAGGGCGTGAAACCTGGCGATGTGCTGGTCAGCGACGGCCAGTCGCGGCTCAAGCCGGGGTCCACGGTGCAGGTGCTGAGCGAACTGCCGCAGGTCGTCCAGTCGGAGCCGAAACCATGAAAGGTCGCGGCTCGGTTTCCGCCTGGTGCATCGATCATCCGGTCGCGACGATCCTGCTGACGTTCGCCCTGGTCTTGCTCGGGGTCATCGCTTTCCCGAAATTGCCGATCGCGCCCCTGCCGGAAGCCGAATTCCCGACCATCCAGGTGGCCGCACAGCTGCCCGGCGCCAGCCCCGAGACCATGGCCTCATCGGTGGCCACGCCGCTTGAAGTGCAATTCAGCGCCATCCCCGGCGTGACCCAGATGACCTCGAGCAGCGCCCTGGGCTCGACCAACCTGACCCTGCAATTCACCCTCGACAAGAGCATCGATACCGCCGCTCAGGAAGTCCAGGCCGCGATCAACACCGCCTCCGGCAAGCTGCCCAAGGACATGCCGAACCTGCCGACCTGGCGCAAGGTAAACCCGGCCGACAGCCCGGTGCTGATCCTCAGTATCAATTCGACTCTGCTGCCCGGCCCGGAACTCAGCGACCTGGTGGAGACCCTGCTGTCGCGTCAGATCAGCCAGATCGACGGCGTAGGCCAAATCAATATCACCGGTCAGCAGCGTCCGGCCATTCGTGTGCAGGCCTCGGCAGACAAGCTCGCGGCCATCGGCCTGACCCTGGCCGACATTCGCCTGGCGATCCAGCAGACCAGCCTCAACCTGGCCAAGGGCGCGTTGTATGGCGAGTCGAGCATCTCGACCCTGTCAACCAACGACCAACTGTTTCATCCCGAGGAATACGGCCAGCTCATCGTTTCCTACAAGGACGGTGCGCCGGTGCACCTCAAGGATGTGGCCAAGGTCGTCAACGGTTCGGAGGATGCCTACGTACAGGCCTGGGCCGGTGATCAACCCGGGGTTAACCTGGTGATTTCGCGTCAACCGGGGGCCAACATCGTCGAAACCGTCGATCGCATCCAGGCTGCACTGCCGGGGCTGGAGGCCATGTTGCCGGCCTCGGTGCAGGTCAAGGTGCTGATCGACCGCACCCAGACCATTCGGGCGTCCCTGCATGAGGTGGAAATCACCCTGCTGATCGCGATCGCGCTGGTGGTGGCGGTGATGGCGCTGTTCCTGCGCCAGCTGTCGGCGACACTGATCGTCTCGGCGGTGCTGGGCGTTTCCCTGGTCGCGACTTTTGCCCTGATGTACATCATGGGCTTCAGCCTGAACAACCTGACCCTGGTGGCGATCGTGGTGGCCGTGGGGTTTGTGGTCGACGATGCGATCGTGGTGGTGGAGAACATCCACCGCCATCTGGAAGCCGGCGACGGCATGCGCGAGGCGGCGATCAAGGGTGCCGGCGAGATCGGCTTCACCGTGGTGTCGATCAGTTTCTCGCTGGTGGCGGCGTTCATCCCGTTGCTGTTCATGGGCGGCGTGGTCGGACGACTATTCAAGGAGTTCGCCTTGACGGCCACCGCGACCATCATGATTTCCGTCGTGGTGTCGCTGACCCTCGCACCGACCCTGGCCGCGCTGTTCATGCGTGCGCCGGTGCATCACGCCAACCGCAAGCCGGGGTTCGGCGAACGCCTGCTGGGCTGGTACGAAAAAGGCCTGCGCCGCGCCCTCGCGCATCAGAAGCTGATGATCGGGGTGTTCGGTGTGTCGCTGGGCCTGGCGATTGCCGGTTACATCTTCATTCCCAAGGGCTTCTTTCCGGTGCAGGACACCGGGTTTGTCCTGGGCACTACCGAGGCTGCCGCGGATATTTCCTACGGCGACATGGTGAAAAAACACTTGGCGATGGCCGAAATCGTCGCCGCTGACCCGGCCGTGCAGGCGTTTTCCCATTCGGTCGGCGTCTCGGGCAGCAACCAGACCATCGCCAACGGTCGCTTCTGGATTTCCCTGAAAAAACGTGGTGACCGGGATGTCTCGGCCAGCGAATTCATCGACCGGATTCGCCCACAGCTGATGAAAGTCCCCGGCATCGTGCTGTATCTGCGCGCCGGCCAGGACATCAACCTCAGCTCCGGTCCCAGTCGCGCGCAGTATCAGTACGTGCTCAAGAGCAACGACGGCGCGACCCTCAGCACGTGGACCCAGCGCCTCACCGACAAACTGCGGGGCAACCCGGCGTTCCGCGACATTTCCAACGACCTGCAACTGGGCGGCAGCATCACTCACATCAGCATCGACCGCAGCGCCGCCGCGCGTTTCGGCCTGACCGCGAGCGACGTCGACGAAGCGCTGTACGACGCCTTCGGCCAGCGCCAGATCAATGAGTTCCAGACCCAGGTCAATCAGTACAACGTGATTCTGGAGCTGGACACCCGGCAACGCGGCAAGGCCGAAAGCCTCAACTATTTCTACCTGCGTTCGCCCCTGAGCGGGGAGATGGTGCCGCTGTCGGCCCTGGCCAGATTCGATGCGCCCACCGTCGGCCCGCTGTCCATCGCTCACGACGGCATGTTCCCGGCGGCCAACCTGTCGTTCAACCTGGCACCCGGCGTGGCGCTGGGTGATGCGGTGATCATGCTCAACCAGGCCAAGGCCGAGATCGGCATGCCGGCGGCCATGAGCGGCAATTTCCAGGGTGCGGCCCAGGCGTTTCAGAGTTCATTGGCCAGCCAGCCGTGGTTGATCCTGGCGGCACTGGTGGCGGTGTACATCATCCTTGGCGTGCTCTACGAGAGTTTTGTCCATCCGCTGACCATCATTTCGACCTTGCCCTCAGCGGGACTCGGGGCGGTGATCATGCTGTGGATCTGCGGCCAGGATTTCTCGATCATGGCGCTGATCGGCCTGGTGCTGTTGATCGGGATCGTGAAGAAGAACGGTATCCTGATGATCGACTTTGCCCTCGATGCTCAGCGCAACCGCGGCCTGCCACCGGAAGAAGCAATCTACGAGGCGTGTATCACGCGGTTCCGCCCGATCATCATGACCACCCTCGCCGCCCTGCTCGGCGCCTTGCCGCTGATGCTCGGCTACGGCACTGGCGCCGAACTGCGCCAGCCATTGGGCATCGCGGTGGTCGGCGGGTTGCTGGTGAGCCAGGCGCTGACGCTGTTCACCACGCCGGTCATATACTTGTGGCTAGAGCGACTATTTCATCGACCTGAACCAGCCCCGGCACCGGCGCTGGCGACCACAGACTGAGGCGGGGTCATGCGCGTCCTGATTATCGAAGACGAGGAAAAAACCGCGGACTATCTGCACCGCGGCCTGACGGAACAGGGCTACACCGTGGACCTGGCCCGCGACGGGGTGGAAGGCCTGCACATGGCGCTGGAAAGCGATTATGCGGTGATCATCCTTGACGTCATGCTGCCGGGCCTCGACGGTTTTGGTGTGCTGCGCGCGCTGCGTGCGCGCAAGCAGACCCCGGTGATCATGCTCACGGCACGCGAGCGCGTCGAAGACCGCATCAAGGGCCTGCGCGACGGTGCCGACGACTACTTGGGCAAGCCGTTTTCCTTTCTGGAACTTGTGGCTCGCCTGCAAGCGCTGACCCGGCGCAGCGGCGGCCACGAGCCGGTGCAGGTGAGCGTTGCCGACCTGTGGATAGATTTGATCAGCCGCAAGGCGACCCGGGCCGGCACCCGCCTGGACCTGACCGCCAAGGAGTTTTCGCTGCTCAGCGTGCTCGCCAGGCGCCAGGGTGAAATCCTCTCGAAAACCGCGATCGCCGAGATGGTCTGGGACATCAATTTCGACAGCGATGCGAACGTCGTCGAGGTCGCGATCAAGCGTTTACGTGCCAAACTCGACGGACCGTTCGACGAGAAACTGCTGCACACGATTCGTGGCATGGGTTATGTGCTGGAGAGCCGCGGTGTCCAGTAATTCGATTGCCCTGCGCCTCAGCGGCATGTTCACGCTGGTGGCATTGCTGGTGTTCCTGCTGATTGGCTGGGCCTTGTACCAGCAGGTCGACAAGGGCCTCGGCCTGCTGCCCGAGGCGGAGCTGGATGCGCGCTACAGCGTGCTCGAATCGACTGTCGGTCGTTACGGTACGCCTGAGCACTGGGTGAAGATCAACAACAAGCTCAAGCTGTTGGGTGAGGAAGACAAGCGCATCAGTTTCTGGATCGTCAGCGGCGATCCTCACTATGAATACGGCGAGCTGACGCCGCAGGTCCGCACTTTTGCCCAAGGCCCGCTGGGCATGCGCGACCTGAAGCTGCCGGGCCAGGCTTATCCAATGAAAGTACTGGTCAGCCAGTTTCCGGCCAAGGACCAGCGCCCGCCACTGCGCTTCATGATCGGCATCGACACCGAGACCTTTTTGCAGACTCAGCACCGCTTGCTGATCGCGCTGATCAGCCTGGCGATCATCGGCGTGCTGCTGGCATCGGCCCTCGGCTACTGGGTTGCGCGGATCGGTCTCAAACCCTTGATCAAATTGTCCCAGGAAGCCCAGCGCCTGGCGCCGCCGCTGCTGTCCGGGCGCCTGCAATTGTCACCACTGCCGCCTGAACTGAACCAGTTCGTCAGCTCGTTCAACTCGACCCTGGAACGGGTCGAGCAGGCTTACTCGCGTCTTGAATCCTTCAACGCCGACGTGGCCCATGAACTGCGCTCGCCGCTGACCAACCTGATCGGCCAGACCCAGGTCGCATTGACCCGTGGAAGGTCGGCGGAACACTATTTCGAGGTGCTGCAATCGAACCTCGAAGAGCTCGAGCGACTGCGCTCGATCATCAACGACATGCTGTTCCTGGCCAGTGCCGACCAGGGCAGCAAGGCCACCAAGTTGACCTCCACTTCCTTGGCGGACGAGGTCGCAACCACTCTGGAGTATCTGGATTTCATCCTCGAAGATGCTCAGGTTGAGGTGCAGGTCAGCGGCGATGCCCAGGTGCGGATCGAGATCGCGCACTTGCGCCGGGCCTTGATCAATCTGCTGAGCAATGCGGTGCAGCACACCGAGCCGGGCCAGGTGATCCAGGTGCACATCCAAGCCCAGGCGCATCAGGTCAGCATCGGCGTCGCCAACCCTGGCGCGCCGATTGCCAGTGAGCATCTGCCGCGCCTGTTCGAGCGCTTCTACCGGGTCGACGCGTCTCGCAGCAACAGCGGGAACAACCATGGGCTGGGGCTGGCGATCGTCAAGGCGATTGCGCTGATGCATGGCGGTGATGTGTTTGCCCGAAGTGATCAGGGGGTGAATACCTTTGGGATTCACTTGCCCGTTTGATGGCCCCAAAAGATCGCAGCCTTCGGCAGCTCCTACCGGTACGCGTGAGATTCTTGCTGTTAGCGCAACAGTCCTTTCATGAATCCACTCTTTTTCCCCTCCCCGTTCAGCCTTATCTTGGCGCCACCAAACAGCACTTGCCAAGCAAGAAGGTTTTAAAGATGTCCAACTCCATGGGTATTGCCAGCGCTTTCGTTTTGTCCTCATTGTTCCTTTCCCCACTCGCCATGGCGGAAGAGTCCCCGACCTTCGCTGCACGCAACGCCGAACGGGCTGCGGCGTTTCAAGCGTATCAGGGTGAGATGACGGCCAAGGCCCAGGGTGATCAGCCACAGGTTGAGAAAGACAGCTGATCCGCTGCACCAATCCAGTTTCCCTCGACACTTCTCATCGGCTCTTCCCGTTGAAAAGTTGTCTTCAAGCCGCTGCTCTCAGCGGCTTTTTTTCGTCTTCGGATCCTTACAGTCATTGCAACGATAGGCATAACCGTCGACTACCTGCTTAACTCACTGTAGGAGCGAGCTTGCTCGCGAAAAACGCCAACGATAACGCGGACTGTCTGGTATAACGCGGTGCCTTGGCATTCTTCGCGAGCAAGCTCGCTCCTACACATATGCCATAACTGAAGTCTAAGCCCCCATGATCGCGAGCCGTCTCCCTCACCTCTCAGGCAAGACCGGTCGACCTGAGCTCATGGTGATCCTCGGCAGCACCCTGACGGTCATCGCAATTATCTGCATCGTCACGTTCCTGTTGATCCGCGAACACGCCAGCGCCAAGGAAGCGGCCACCCGCAGCGCAACCACCATCGCGCAGCTGATCGATGCCGATGTGTTGCGCACCGTGGAGCTCTACGACCTGACCCTGCAAGGCCTGATCGCCGCCGCGCAACGGGACGACCTGCGCCAGGTATCACCGCAGATCCGCCACCTGGTACTGTTCGACCGTTCCACTACTGCGCGCTTCAAGGGGGACATCCTGCTGCTGGACAAGCATGGCGAGGTACTGGCCGATTCATCCTTGATCGCGCCCAGGCCGGGCAATTTCGCCGACCGCGATTACTTTCTCGCCCACGTCACCAACCCCGACAGCGGCATGTTCATCAGCCGTCCCTTCAAGACTCGATGCGATTGTGAAGACAGCAATGAATGGCGGATCAGCTTCAGCCGCCGCATTGCCTCGCCCACCGGGGAATTTCTGGGAGTCGCCGTGGCGTCGATGCGCCTGACCTACTTTGACCAGTTGTTCAACAGCCTGTACATCGGCAGCGACAGCACGCTCAACATCATCGACAACGAAGGCATCCTGCTGGCGCAGAAGCCCTACCTGGAACACGACTCGATCGGCAAGAGTTTCGCCAACCGGCCTAATGTCATCCGCATCCTGCGCGAAGGCAGTGGCAGCTTCGAGAGCGTTTCAAGCATGGATGGACAGCAACGCCTGTATACCTTTTCCCGGGTCGGCAACCTGCCACTGATGGTGATCGTGGCCCTCGCCGACAACGACGTGTTCGCCGCCTGGCGACGCACAGCACTGGTGATCAGCGGCGCCACCGGCGTGCTGTGCTTGGGCCTGCTGTGGCTAAGTTGGTTGCTGTGTCGGGAACTGCGCCTGCGTCATCGGGCCGAACAGGAACTGGCGCAACTGGCCGCCACCGATGCCCTCACCGGTGTCGCCAACCGCCGGATCCTCGACCTGACGCTGCGGCATGAGTGGTTCCGCGCCCAGCGCTCCGGCCTGCCACTGTCGTTGTTGATGATCGATGCCGACCACTTCAAGGCTTTCAACGATCGCCACGGTCATCAAGGCGGTGATGAGGCCTTGCGCACAATGGCCAAGGTGATCACGGCCAATGTGCGACGCCCTGCGGACCTGGTGGCGCGCTACGGTGGCGAGGAGTTCTCGGTGATTCTGGCGGAAACTGACAGTGCGGGTGCGCTGCAGATTGCCGAGAAGATTCGCGCGGCGGTGGAACAGTTGCCCAGGGTTGAGGGGGATGAGTTGCCGATGACTGTCAGTATCGGGATCAGCACCTGGACCAGCCAGACTGAGGCGACGCTGGAGCAGCTGCTGTTTGCGGCGGACAGGGCGTTGTATGAGGCCAAGGAGCAGGGGCGGAATCGGGTGGTGGCAGCACATTAAGATCAAAAGATCGCAGCCTTCGGCAGCTCCTACAGGGGTACGCATTCCAACTGTAGGAGCTGCCGAAGGCTGCGATCTTTTGATCTTGCATAAAAAAAGGCCACCCGAAGGCAGCCCTTAAAAACTAGAGAGGTTTTTGCTTACACGGCCGCAACTGGACGCATGTAAGAGATCGGTGCAGTGCTGGCGTCTTCGAAAGTCACGACTTCCCAAGCATCTGTCTGCTCAATCAACTTGCGCAGCAGCTGGTTGTTCAATGCATGTCCGGACTTGAAGCCCTTGAACTCACCTATCAGGCTATTGCCCAGCAGGTAGAGGTCACCAATAGCATCGAGGATCTTGTGCTTCACGAATTCGTCTTCATAGCGAAGGCCGTCTTCGTTCAGTACGCCATCCGCGTCGACCACAATAGCGTTTTCAACGCTGCCGCCGAGTGCGAGGTTGTGCTTGCGCAGGTACTCGATGTCACTCATGAAACCAAAGGTACGGGCGCGGCTGACTTCTTTTACGAACGAAGTGCTGGAAAAATCCACGCTTGCACTTTGGGTGCGGTTACGGAAAACCGGGTGATCGAAATCGATCTCGAAACTCACCTTGAAGCCTTCGAAAGGGACGAAAGTGGCGCGCTTGTCGCCGTCTTCCACTGTCACTTCCCGCAGGATCCGGATGAATTTCTTCGGTGCGTCCTGTTCTTCCAGGCCGGCCGACTGAATCAGGAATACGAAAGGTCCAGCGCTACCATCCATGATTGGAACTTCGGACGCGGAGAGCTCGACGTAGGCGTTATCGATGCCCAGGCCAGCCATGGCCGAGAGCAAGTGCTCTACCGTATCCACCTTGGTGTCACCACTGACCAATGTGGTCGACATCGTGGTTTCACCAACGTTTTCCGCGCGGGCAGGAATCTGCACCACAGGGTCGAGATCGGCACGACAAAACACAATGCCGGTGTCGATAGGTGCGGGCTTGAGGGTCAGGTATACCTTCTCCCCGGAGTGCAGGCCTACACCTGTGGCACGGATAATATTTTTCAGTGTGCGTTGTTTAATCATGGCTTGGGCCGCTTCAGCGCAAATTGCGAACTGGTATCAACAAAGGCTGGCGATAATAGCAGACCAGACCTTTGCTGAACACCAATCACCTTCATAGCCCTGATACATTCCATCAATCGGCCTGACGACGCAGGAAAGCCGGGATGTCCAGATAGTCCAGGTCGTCCTGCGGATTCATCTTCGCGGCAGTCGCAGCACCGGCCTGAGCCTGATTGCGCATGACGGTCGGACGGTCCAGGTCACGGTAGTTCACGGCGGGCGCTTCCTGACGAGCGGACACCTGCTGTTGAGGCTGGGAAGCCACGGACGTATGCATCGTGTTGTCGATGATCTTCACCGGCTTCTCGATTTTCGCACCCAGACCGGTAGCAACTACAGTCACGTGCAACTCGTCGCGCATGTCCGGATCGATAACGGTACCGACCTTGACCATCGCGTGTTCGGAAGCGAAGGCTTCGATGATGCTACCCACGTCGGAGTACTCACCCAGGGACAGGTCAGGACCGGCGGTGATGTTCACCAGGATGCCGCGTGCACCTTGCAGGTTCACGTCTTCCAGCAGCGGGTTGCGAATGGCCGCTTCGGTGGCCTCGCGAGCACGGTTCGGACCGCTGGCGCAGCCAGTGCCCATCATCGCCATGCCCATTTCGCTCATCACGGTACGTACGTCGGCAAAGTCGACGTTGATCATGCCCGGACGCTTGATGATGTCGGAGATACCGCGAACGGCACCGGCCAGTACATCGTCAGCCTTGGCGAAAGCCGACAGCAGGCTGGCGTCCTTACCGAGGATGGTCAGCAGCTTCTCGTTGGGAATGGTGATCAACGAGTCGACGCTTTCAGACAGCAGACGGATGCCTTCATCGGCGATCTGCATGCGCTTGCGGCCTTCGAACGGGAACGGACGAGTCACCACCGCAACGGTGAGGATTCCCATTTCCTTGGCCACTTCAGCAATGATTGGCGCAGCACCGGTACCGGTACCACCGCCCATGCCCGTGGTGATGAACACCATGTTGGTGCCCTGCAGGACTTCGGCAATGCGCTCACGATCTTCGAGAGCGGCCTGACGACCTACTTCAGGGTTGGCGCCGGCGCCGAGACCTTTGGTCACGCCGGTGCCCAGTTGCAGGATGGTCCGCGCGCCGATGGATTTCAGCGCCTGGGCATCAGTGTTGGCGCAGATGAATTCAACGCCTTCAATGTTGCTCTTGACCATGTGGTTGACGGCGTTGCCGCCGCCTCCGCCAACACCGATAACTTTGATAACCGGGCTTGCGGGGATGTTGTCTACGAGTTCGAACATTTTCCCTCTCCTTACATTCTCTAGTTTTTTCGCCTACTGCGTTTGTTGCGGTGTTGCGGTAATTCTTTAGAAGTTGCCTTGAACCCAGCTCTTGATGCGATCGAGCAAGGCGGGTTTCGGCTCTTCATTGCTGTAGCTGTCGCGGCTGCTGATGCCCGAGAACGAAATCCCGTCGGACTGCTTCTGCAGGCCGTACATCAACAGGCCCACGCCGGTGGAATAGATCGGGTTGCGCACCACGTCATCCAGGCCCTTGACGCCATGGGGCACGCCCAGGCGGACCGGCATGTGGAAGATTTCCTCGGCCAGTTCGACCGCGCCTTCCATTTTCGAGGTGCCGCCGGTCAGCACGATGCCGGCCGGGATCAGGTCTTCGTAGCCACTGCGGCGCAGCTCGGCCTGGATCAGGGTGAACAGTTCGTCGTAACGCGGCTCGACCACTTCGGCCAGGGCCTGGCGGGACAGCTCACGCGGCGGACGGTCGCCGACACTTGGCACCTTGATGGTTTCACCGGCACCGGCCAGTTTGGCCAGGGCGCAGGCGTAGCGAATCTTGATCTCTTCGGCGTACTGGGTCGGGGTGCGCAACGCCATGGCGATGTCGTTGGTCACCTGGTCGCCCGCAATCGGGATCACGGCGGTGTGGCGGATCGCGCCTTCGGTGAAGATCGCGATGTCGGTGGTGCCGCCACCGATGTCCACCAGGCACACGCCCAGCTCTTTCTCGTCGTCGGTCAGCACCGAGTACGCGGAAGCCAGCTGCTCGAGGATGATGTCGTCGATTTCCAGGCCGCAGCGGCGCACGCATTTTTCAATGTTCTGTGCGGCGTTGACGGCGCAGGTGACCACGTGAACCTTGGCTTCCAGACGTACGCCGGACATGCCCAGGGGCTCACGAACGCCTTCCTGGTTATCGATCACGTAATCCTGCGGCAGGGTGTGCAGCACACGCTGGTCAGCCGGGATGGCCACGGCCTGGGCAGCGTCGAGGACGCGCTCAAGGTCGGCGGAGCTGACTTCGCGATCCCGAATTGCCACGATGCCGTGGGAGTTCAGGCTGCGGATGTGATTGCCCGCCACGCCGACGAACGCCGAGTGGATCCGGCAACCGGCCATCAGCTGCGCTTCTTCAATCGCGCGCTGGATCGATTGCACGGTGGACTCGATGTTCACCACCACGCCTTTCTTCAGGCCGCGGGACGGGTGCGTACCGATCCCGACGATTTCCAGCGTGCCATCGTCCGCGACCTCGCCGACCAGCGCCACCACCTTGGAAGTGCCGATATCCAGACCGACGATCATTTTGCCGCTTTGCACGTTTGCCATGGGTCCTGCCTCTTCTTAATTCTTCGCGACAGCGGGTTGGGCTGCCGTGGGCGCTACAGGTTCCCGCCAGCCAACAGCGAGGCCGTTGGCGTAGCGCAGATCGATGCGCGCAATGTTCGTAATCTGTTCTTTAAGCGTCTTGTCGTAGATGGCAAAGAAGCGGCGCATCTTTTCCACCAGCTTGCCGCGGCCCAGCAGCAGTTCGATGCCTGGGCCTGCACTGCCAGCTCCGGTGGTCAGGAACCAGCTGCCGCGTTCACGCAATTCCAGGCGTGCAATCGAGAAGCCCAACGGCCTGAGCATCTGGCTCAGCACCTGGTACTGCTGCATCACTTGCTGCTGGGCCCGTTGTGGGCCGAACAGCTGTGGCAAGTGTTCGTAGTTCGCCAGCTCGCGCGGGGTAAACGCCTGGCCCTGGTTGTTCAACAACGACTCGTCGCCCCAACGGGCCACCGGCAGTTGCTCTTCCAGGCGGATCACCACCTGGTCCGGCCACACCCGACGCACTTCGGCGTGGGCAATCCATGGCATCTGTTCCAGCTCGGTGCGCATGCTCGCCAGGTCGATGGTGAAGAAGCTCGCCGCCACAAATGGCGCGATCCGCTGCTGCACCGCTTGCTGACTGATGTAGCTCAGGTCGCCCTGCACGGCGATCTTGGTGATCGGCCGGTCGGCGTACGGCAGCAAGCGCTGTGCACCTTCGTAAGTGCCGTACCCCAGGGCGACCAGCAGCACCGGCCAGAACAGGGCTTTGAGAAAACCGAAATTGGCTTTCGGCAGGCGCGCGGACATCGGCTCTTTGGCCACCATTCGGCTTGCACCCCGCGGCACCGGCTTGCGGCCGGGCGGTGCGGGAGGCTGATGTCTCAGCTGGGCGCCTTGCATGGTCTTAACCTCGCGGCTCTAGGCTGGCGGCCAAAATGGCCAGGACCAGTTGCTGGAAATCCAGACCGGCAGCACGGGCCGCCATCGGCACCAGGCTGTGATCGGTCATGCCCGGCGCGGTATTGACTTCGAGAAACCAGAACTGCCCTTCGGCGTCCTGCATCACGTCTGCCCTGCCCCAACCGGCGATACCCAGCGCCTCACAGGCTTTCGCCGTGAGGTCGATCAATTCTTTCTCTTTGTTGCTGTCGAGGCCGCACGGGATCCGGTACTGGGTATCGGAAGCCACGTACTTGGCGTCGTAGTCGTAGAAGCTGTGCGTGGTGCCCAGGGCAATTGGAGGCAACACCTGGTCACGCAGGGTGGCGATGGTGAACTCCGGACCTTGAATCCATTGCTCGACCAACACTTGCGAATCGTAGGTACTGGCCGCTTTCCAGGCGTCGATCAACTCGGACGCGGAAGTCACTTTGGCCATGCCGATACTTGAACCTTCATGGGCCGGTTTGACGATCAAAGGGAAGCCCAGTTCCGTCGCTGCAGAAATACAATCGGCCTCGCTGCACAGCACGGCGTGACGCGGCGTCGGAATGCCGAGGCTGTGCCAGACCTGCTTGGTCCGCAGCTTGTCCATCGCCAGTGCCGAAGCCAGGATGCCGCTGCCGGTGTACGGGATGCCCAGGCATTCGAGCAAGCCCTGCATGCTGCCGTCTTCACCGCCACGACCGTGGAGAATGATAAAGGCACGGTCGATCTTTTCGGCGAGCAAGCGCTGCAACAGGTCATCGCCCACGTCGAGGCCGAACGCATTGACTCCGGCGCTTTGCAGCGCCTCGAGTACGGCATTACCCGACTTCAGGGACACCTCACGTTCGGCGCTCTTGCCACCGAACAGCACGGCGACCCGACCGAAGTCTTTCGGCGCGATAGTGGAAAAGAGGTTGGCGTATGCAGCGGTCATTTCAACTTCCCCACACTCGGCGCAGCAACGGCGCCAACGAATAACGGACTGTTCAACAGTTTTGGCGCGAGGCCGCCGATATCACCGGCACCCTGGCACAGCAGGATGTCGCCGGCACGCAGCAGCGGCTTGACGATCGGCGCGAGATCAACACCGCGCTCGATGTAGATCGGATCGAGCTGACCGCGCTGGCGGATGCTGTTGCACAGCTTGCGGCTGTCAGCGCCCGGGATCGGCTCTTCACCGGCCGGATAGACTTCCATCAGCAGCAGCACGTTGGCATCGGCCAGGACATTGACGAAATCGTCGTAAAGGTCGCGGGTGCGGCTGTAGCGATGCGGCTGGTAGACCATCACCAGGCGGCGCTCCGGCCAGCCACCACGCACGGCCTTGATCACCGCGGCGACTTCGGTCGGGTGGTGACCGTAGTCGTCCACCAGCATCACGTTGCCGCCGTCGACTGGCAGTTCGCCGTAGACCTGGAAGCGTCGGCCGACACCCTGGAAGCCTGACAGGCCCTGGACGATGGCTTCATCGCTGACGCCCTCGTCGCTGGCGATGCAGATGGTCGCCAGGGCATTCAACACGTTGTGGTTGCCCGGCATGTTCACCGAGACATCCAACGGCTCGCGCTCGGGGCGCAGGACGGTGAAAAAGGTCTGCATGCCCTGCTGGCGTACATTGATCGCACGCACGTCGCAGTCGTCGCCGAAGCCGTAGGTAACGGTCGGACGCTTGACCAGCGGGAGAATCTCGCGCACTACCGGATCGTCCAGGCACACCACCGCCAGACCGTAGAACGGCAGGTTGTGGAGGAACTCGACGAAGGTTTTCTTCAGTTTGTTGAAGTCACCGTCGTAGGTCGCCATGTGATCGGCGTCGATGTTGGTGACCACGGCCACCAGCGGCTGCAAGTGCAGGAAGCTGGCGTCGCTTTCATCGGCTTCGGCGATCAGGTAGCGGCTGGTGCCCAGCTGAGCATTGGTGCCCGCTGCATTCAGACGCCCACCGATTACGAACGTCGGGTCCAGGCCACCGGCCGCGAACACCGAGGCGATCAGGCTGGTGGTGGTGGTTTTGCCGTGGGTACCGGCGACGGCAATGCCGTGACGGTAGCGCATCAGCTCGGCCAGCATTTCGGCGCGCGGCACCACTGGAATACGACGTTCCAGGGCAGTGGCAACTTCCGGGTTGGAAGTGTTCACCGCGCTCGACGTGACCAGTACATCGGCAGCTGCAGCGTTTTCGGCACGGTGGCCGATATAGATGTGGGCACCAAAGGACTCGAGACGCTCGGTCACCGGCGAAGCCTTGAGGTCGGAACCGGACACTTCATAGCCCAGGTTCAACAACACTTCGGCAATCCCGCACATGCCCACGCCGCCGATACCGACGAAGTGGATACGACGGATGCGGCGCATTTCCGGATGCGGCATGGCTTTCTGATTCTCAACCATGGGCCACCTCCAGGCAGGTGTCGACAACGTTGCGGGTAGCATCAGGTTTGGCCAGGCGGCGGGCCGCGGTGGCCATGTCATTGAGTCGTTGCGGTTGCATCAGGACCTCTGTCAGGCGTGCGGCAAGATCCGCAGCGCCGGTCGTTCTTTGTGGCATCAGGAAGGCAGCGCCTTCACGGGCCAAATAATCGGCATTGCGGGTCTGGTGATCGTCGATGGCGTGGGGCAGAGGCACCAGCATCGAGGGCAGACCGGCGGCAGCCAGTTCACTGATGGTCAGCGCGCCTGCACGGCACACCACCAGGTCGGCCCAGCCATAGGCTTGGGCCATGTCTTTGATGAAAGGCTGCACCTGCGCTTCGACGCCGGCCGCGCGATAGCGCTCTGCAGTCACTTCATCGTGGTTTTTGCCGGCCTGATGAAACACTTCCGGGCGCAGGTCGGCAGCGACTTGGGCCAGGGCTTCAGGCAGCAACTTGTTCAATGGCTCTGCGCCCAGGCTTCCGCCCAGGATCAGCAAACGCGCCTTGCGACCGGCCAAAGCCGAGCGCGGAGTGTCGAGGAACAGCTCGGTACGTACCGGATTACCGGTGGTACGGCGGCTGTCCGACAGGGTAAAGGTGTCGGGGAATGCTTCACACACCCGGGCGGCCAACGGCACCAGCAACCGATTGGCGGTACCGGCCACCGCGTTCTGCTCGTGAACAATCACCGGTACGCCAGCCAGTTTGGCGGCAACGCCACCAGGGCCGGTCACATAACCACCAAAGCCGACCACGCAGACTGGCCGCAGCTGGCGAATGATCGCCCGCGCCTGCCAGACCGACTTGAGCAACATGAACGGTGCCATGAGCAGCGACAACTTGCCCTTGCCACGCAGGCCGCGGGCATTGATGCGATGCAGCTCGATACCGGCCATCGGCACCAGCTCATTCTCGATGCCCCGCGGCGTGCCGAGCCAGTGCACGGTGTAACCGCGGGCCTGGAACTCGCGGGCACAGGCCAGCGCCGGGAACACGTGGCCACCGGTACCGCCCGCCATGATCAGCACGTTAGCGCCCATGGTTTGGCTCCTCGGCGAAGTCGCTTTCCTGGAATTCCATCTCTTCGCTGCCCAGGTGGGTTCGACTCTCCCACTCGATGCGCAGCAACAGCCCCAGGCAGGCGCAGCAGATCACCAACGAACTGCCGCCATAGCTGAGGAACGGCAAGGTCAGGCCCTTGGTCGGCAACAGGCCAACGTTCACGCCGATGTTGATCAGGAACTGGAAGATCCACAGGAACGACAAGCCATAGGCGATGTAGGCGGCAAAAAACTGTTTGGATTTTTCGGCCCAGTAACCGATGTACATGCCGCGTACACAGACGAAGGCGAACAGCGCCACCGTGCACAGCGAACCGACGGCACCGAGCTCTTCGGCCAGGACCGAGAACACGAAGTCGGTGTGGGCTTCGGGCAGGTAGAACTGCTTCTGCACGCTGTTGCCCAGGCCGACGCCCAGCCACTCGCCCCGACCGAAAGCGATCAACGCCTGGGACAGCTGGTAGCCGGCGCCGAACTGGTCGGCCCATGGGTCAGCGAAGTTGGTCAGACGCGCCATCCGGTACGGCTGCATCTGAATCAACAGCACCACGGCACCGACGGCCAGCAGCACCATCAGCAGAAAGCGGAACAAGCCGACCCCGCCCAGGAACAGCATGGCCGCAGCGGCGCCCATCATCACGACGGTGGCGCCGAAGTCCGGCTCCATCAGCAACAGCCCGGCCATTGGCAACAGCACGATGAACGGCTTGAAAAAGCCCATCCAGCTTTCCCGCACTTCTTTCTGGCGACGTACCAGGTAACCGGCGAGGTAGATCACCACGAATACCTTGGCGATCTCGGAAGGCTGGACGTTAAAGAAGCTGAAGCCGATCCAGCGCATCGAACCATTCACTTCGCGGCCAATGCCGGGGATGATCACCATCACCAGCAAACCGAACGCACCCAGCAGCATCAGCCAGCCCAGGCGTTGCCAGGTAGCGATCGGGATCATCATGGTGACGATGCAGGCGCCCAGGCCCAGCAGCACGTAGATCAGGTGGCGGATCATGTAGTACAGCGCGCTGCCCGATTGCACGGCGGCGACTTCGGTCGACGCCGAGGCAATCATCACCAGGCCGAGGCCGAGCAATGCCAGGCAACCGGCGAGCATCGGGAAGTCGAGGTCGATGCCGCGCCCAGTGATGATCGGCGACGGGTACGGCTTGATGATATTGAGCAGGCTCATGCCAGTTCCTCCACGGCGCGGACGAACTGGTGACCACGGTCTTCATAATTCTTGAACATGTCGAAACTGGCGCAGGCTGGCGACAGCAGCACCACATCGCCCGGATGGGCAGCGGCGCGGCATTGCTCTACCGCCTCGACCAGAGAACCGGCGCGGATCAGCGGCACGCGGTCGCCGATGGCCGCACCGATCTTGTCGGAGTCGCGGCCCATCAGGATCACGGCGCGGCAGTTGGCCGCTACCGGATCACGCAGATCACCGAACTCGGCACCTTTGCCGTCGCCACCGGCGATCAGCACGACCTTGCCATCGATGTCTGCACCCAGGCCTTCGATGGCTGCAAGCGCGGCGCCGACGTTGGTGGCCTTGGAGTCGTTGTAGTAGCCCACGCCATCCAGGTCGCGGACCCATTGGCAACGGTGCTCAAGGCCGGCAAAGGTGCGCAGGCTCGAGAGCATGGCGTCGAACGGCAGGCCCACGGCGTGCCCCAGCGCCAGTGCCGCCAGGGCGTTGGACTGGTTGTGCGCGCCACGAATCTTCAACTCGCGCACCGGCATCAGGTTCTGGAACTCGAAGGCCAGGTACTTCTCGCCGTCTTCTTCGCGGATACCAAACGCCTTGAAATCAGGTTTGCCCAAGCCGAACGTCCAGCATGGCTGGCCTTCGCCCATCAGCGGACGGCTCAGGGCGTCCTGACGATTGACCACGAACTGCCGGGCGCCGCGGAAGATCCGATGCTTGGCCAGGTGATAAGCCGGCAGGCCGCTGTAGCGGTCCATGTGGTCTTCGCTGACGTTGAGCACGGTCGCCACTTCGGCGTTGAGCTGATCGGTGGTTTCGAGCTGGAAGCTCGACAGTTCCATCACGTACAGCTCGACATCGTCGCTCAGCAGGTCCAGCGCCGGCGTGCCGAGGTTGCCGCCAACTGCCACACGCTTGCCAGCCGCCGCAGCCATTTCGCCGACGAGGGTGGTCACGGTGCTCTTCGCGTTGGAACCGCTGATGGCAACGATCGGCGCCTTCGCGTTACGCGCGAACAGCTCGATGTCACCGGACAATTTCACCCCACGGGCGGCAGCAGCCTGCAGGGCCGGGGTCGCCAACGCCAGGCCGGGGCTCACGTAGAGCTCGTCGGCGCGGCACAGGAACTCGACGTCAAGCTCGCCACAACGCACTTCCACGTGCGGATAGTCACGCTTGAGCGTGTCCAGTTCCGGTGGATTGTCCCGCGTATCGGCCACGGCAAACGACGTGCCACGGTTCGCCAGGAAGCGAACCAGGGACATGCCGCTCTTGCCGAGGCCGACAACGATGCGGAAGTGGTCAGAAGCGATCAGAGACACTCGTTCTACCTCAGCTTCAGGGTGGCAAGGCCAACCAGTACGAGAATCACGGTGATGATCCAGAAACGGACGATCACGCGCGGCTCGGGCCAGCCCTTGAGTTCAAAATGGTGGTGGATCGGTGCCATGCGAAATACCCGGCGACCGGTCAACTTGAAGGATGCAACCTGGATGACCACCGACAAGGTCTCCATCACGAACACGCCGCCCATGATGAACAGGACGATTTCCTGGCGAACGATCACCGCGATGGTGCCCAGGGCAGCACCCAGCGCCAGCGCGCCGACGTCACCCATGAAGACCTGCGCTGGATAGGTGTTGAACCAGAGGAACCCCAGGCCCGCGCCGATCAGCGCGCCGCAGAATACGATCAGCTCACCGGCGCCCGGTACATAAGGAATCAACAGGTATTCAGCGAATTTCACGTTACCGGACAGGTAGCAGAAGATCCCCAGCCCGCCGCCAACCATCACGGTCGGCATGATCGCCAGGCCGTCGAGGCCGTCGGTCAGGTTGACCGCGTTGCTCGAACCGACGATGACGAAGTAGGTCAGGACAATGAAACCTGCGCCCAGGGGAATGCTGTAGTCCTTTAGCATCGGCAGGATCAGCGTGGTTTCCACTGGCGTGGTGGCGGTCATGAACAGGAAGATCGCCGCGCCCAGGCCGAACACCGACTGCCAGAAGTATTTCCAGCGACTCGGCAGGCCGCGGGAGTTCTTCTCGATCACCTTGCGGTAGTCATCCACCCAGCCGATTGCGCCGAACAGCAGGGTCACCAGCAATACGGTCCAGACATAACGGTTGCTCAGGTCAGCCCAGAGCAAGGTACTGACGCCGATCGAAGACAGGATCAACGCGCCGCCCATGGTCGGGGTACCCGATTTGGACAGGTGCGATTGCGGACCGTCGTTACGCACCGATTGGCCGATCTGACGCTTCTGCAGGGTACGGATCATCCACGGGCCGTAGCACAGCGACAAGACCAGCGCGGTCAGCACACCGAGGATCCCGCGCAGGGTCAGGTACTGGAAGACCGCGAAGCCTTTGTAGAACTGTTGCATGTACTCCGCTAGCAGCAGCAGCATCAATGTTTCTCCAAACTGGACTCGCACAAAGCGGCAACGACGTTTTCCATCGCAGCGCTGCGCGAGCCCTTGATCAAAATGGTGGTGTTTGTGTCTTGCTCGGCGCCGAGAGCCTTGATCAGTTCAGCCTGAGTGCTGAAATGACGGGCCTGCTCGCCAAAAGCGTTTACGGCATGGACCATATTTGGCCCGACCGCGTACAGCGCAGAAACCTTGCCACGGGCGTATTCGCCCACATCGCGGTGCCCCTGCTCCGCCCACTCGCCCAACTCGCCGATATCCCCGAGCACCAGGACGGTGCGACCGGAAAAGCCGGCGAGTATATCAACGGCCGCGCACATGGAGGTGGGGTTCGCGTTGTAAGTGTCATCAATGACGCGCATGCCATTATTGGCCAGCTGCGCAACGGTGCGGCCCTTGACCGGCTGCACCGCGCCAAGGCCGGTGGCAATGCCGAACAGGGACACGCCCAGCGCGTGGGCAGCCGCTGCCGCAGCCATGGCATTGGCGACGTTGTGGGTGCCGAGCAGGTTCAGTTGCACGCGCTCCACACCTTCTGGACTGTGCAGATTGAACGCCGGGCAGCCACGTGCGTCGCGGTCCAGGTCACTGGCGTAGAAGTCGGCGGCGACATTGCTCAGGGCAAAGGTCAGCACTTTGCGCCCGGCGGCACGGGTCTTCCAGATTTCAAAGGCCTTGTCATCGAGATTGAGTACGGCTACGCCATCGGCATCCAGCCCTTCGATAATTTCGCCCTTGGCCTCGACGATTTTGTCCGGCCCGCCAAACTCGCCAACGTGAGCGGTACCGGCGTTGTTCAACACGGCGACCTGGGGTTTGGTCATGGCCACGGTGTAGGCAATTTCGCCGAGGCGCGAAGCACCGAGTTCGATCACTGCTGCGGTATGTTCCGGGGCCAGTTCGAGCAGGGTCAGCGGAGCGCCAAGGTCATTGTTCAGGTTGCCACGGGTGGCCAGCACCGGACCACGGGTGCGCAGGATGCTCGCGAGCATTTCCTTGACCGTGGTCTTGCCGCTGGACCCGGTAATGGCGGCCACGGGCTGGGTGAAGGCGACACGGTTCATCGCGCCCAGTTGGCCGAGGGCCTGGCGGGTATCTTTCACCACCAGTTGCGGCAGCGGACTGTCGGCGACTTCACGCTCGACCAATGCGGCTACTGCGCCTTTGGCGGCGACGTCGTTGAGGTAGTCATGGCCGTCGAATCGCGGGCCGGTCAGGGCTACGAACAACTGGCCAGGCTGGATAGCACGGCTGTCGATACTGACGCCATTAAAGCTCGCGTCCGCGCTAACCAGGCGGGCATTCAGCGCGCCGGTCAGCTGGCTCAATTTCAAGGCTTCAAGCATGAGCCACCTCCCATGCGGTCAGGGCGTGATCAGCCTCGACCAGGTCGGAGAACGGGTGGCGCTCGCCGTTGATTTCCTGATAGTCCTCATGGCCTTTGCCGGCCAGGACGATCACGTCATCGACCGAGGCGCTGGCGATCAGCTGGGCAATGGCCTGGCCACGACCTGCAACAAAGCTGACGTTATCCACAGCGCTGAAGCCGGCACGGATGTCATCGAAGATCACCGAAGGGTCTTCGCTGCGCGGGTTGTCGTCGGTTACCAGCACACCATCTGCCAGGCGCTCGACCACTTCGGCCATCAGCGGGCGCTTGCCGCGATCGCGATCACCGCCGCAGCCAAACAGGCACAGCAAGCGCCCCTTGGCGTGGGGACGCAGGGCCATCAAGACTTTTTCCAGGGCGTCCGGGGTGTGGGCGTAATCGACCACTACCAAAGGCTGCGCGCCGCCACCCAGGCGCTGCATGCGACCGACCGGGCCTTCGAGTTTGGGCAGCACTTTGAGAATTTCGTCCAGCGCATAGTCCAGGCCGAGCAAGGCGCCGACTGCAGCCAGCACGTTGCTCAGGTTGAACCGACCCAGCAGCGTGCTGCGCAGGTGATGTTCGCCCTGGGGCGTGACCAGTGTGGCGCGCACACCTTCGTCGCCGAACTGCGCTTCACGGCAATAAAGGTAGGCGCTGGAATCTTCGAGGCTATAGGTGATCAGCCGCGACTCGCGCTTGTCCGCAGCCAGCTGGCGGCCGAATGCGTCGTCGAGATTAATTACGCGGCATTTCAGATCATTCCAGGCAAACAGCTTCGCCTTGGCTTCAGCGTAAGCCTGCATGGTGCCGTGATAATCGAGGTGGTCGCGGGACAGGTTGGTCATCACTGCCACGTCGAACGCCAGCGCAGTCACTCGGCCCTGATCGAGGCCGTGGGAAGAGACTTCCATGGCCACGGCCTTGGCTCCGGCTTTTTTCAAGTCGGCAAGAGTGGCCTGTACGGCAATCGGGTTTGGCGTGGTGTGCAGGCCGCTTTCAAGGGCACCGTAGAAACCGCTGCCCAGGGTGCCAACGATGCCGCAATGCTGACCGAGCAGGTCCAGGGCTTGCGCGACCAGCTGGGTGACGCTGGTCTTGCCGTTGGTGCCAGTCACGCCCACCAGGTTCAGGTGGCGACTCGGATCACCGTAGAAACGCCCGGCGATGTCCGACAGCTGCGCCGCCAGGCCCTTGACCGGAATCAGGGGCACGTCGGTAATCGGCAGCACGGTGGCGCCTTCGACTTCATAAGCCACGGCTGCGGCGCCACGCTGCAAGGCGTCGGCGATGTGCGCACGACCGTCGTACTTGCCGCCAGGCACAGCGAGGAACAGGTCGCCCGCGCGTACGTTGCGGCTATCCAGGGTCAGTTCGCGGATCAACAGATCGCGTCCGGCGTGGGCAAATATCTTGTTCAGACTAAGAGACATCAGCCGCGCCCTCCATTGGCTTTCAGCGGAACAACCGGTGCGGCGTTGGCCTGCTGGACCGGCGGCAGGTTGTCAGGGGTGATGTTCATCAGGCGCAAGGTCCCGGACATCACTTTGCTGAACACTGGCGCCGAAACCAGGCCACCGAAATAACCGGCTTTGCTAGGTTCATCAATAACTACAACGATTGCGTAACGCGGATCGTTCATCGGTCCGAAGCCGGCGAACAGCGAGCGGTAGGAATTCTCGGCGTAGCCTTTGGTGCCGACCGAAGTCTTGCGCGCTGTACCGGACTTGCCGGCCACGTGATAGGCCGGCACCTGCGCGCGGAATACCCCACGCGGGGCCTCGATCACCTGTTGCAACATGGTCTGCATGGTCTTCGCAACCGCCTCAGGCAGCACTTGTGTGGTCTGCGGCGCCTTGTCGGTCTTGATCAGGGTCAGCGGCGCGAGGCGACCGTTGTTGGCCAGGGCTGAAAAGGCGTGGACCAGCTGGATCGCGGTCACGGAAATACCGTAGCCGTAGGACAGCGTGGCGGTTTCAGCCTTGCGCCATTCACGGTAGTTCGGCAGGTTGCCAACGCGCTCACCCGGGAAGCCCAGGCCCGTGTCCTGGCCGAGGCCAACTTTCTGCGCCAGGCGGAAAATGGTTTCTCCACCGATATCGAACGCGATCTTGCTCATGCCGACGTTACTGGAGTTGATCAGGATGCCGGTCAGGTCGAGCACCGGGCCTTCGCTCTTGGAAACGTCCTTGATGGTGTACTTGCCGATCTGCAAGGTGCCTGGGTACACCTCGACAGTATCAGTCGGCTTCCAGCGGCCGGACTCAATCGCGGCGCTCATGGAAATCGCTTTCATCGTCGAACCTGGCTCGAACACGTCGATCATTGCGCGGTTGCGCATCATCGCCGGTTGCAGGTTGCGACGATTATTGGGGTTGTAGGTCGGCTGGTTGACCATGGCCAGAATCTCGCCGCTCTTCACATCCATGATCACCAGACTGCCGGCCTTGGCACCGTTCTCGATGATCGCGTTGCGCAGCTCGCGGTTGGCCAGATATTGCAGGCGCAGGTCAATCGACAACGCCAAGGGCTTGCCGGCCTTGGCGTTTTTGGTGACCTGGACATCCTTGATGAGTCGGCCGCGCCGATCCTTGATGACCTGGCGCTTGCCGGGGACACCGGCGAGCCATTCGTCATAGGCCAGCTCCACACCTTCCCGACCGTGGTCGTCGATGTCGGTAAAGCCGACCATGTGCGCGGTGACTTCACCGGCAGGATAGAAACGCCGGAACTCCTCGATGCCATAGACGCCCGGCACTTTCAGGTCGAGTACCGATTGGCCCTGTTCGGGGGTCAGGCCACGCACCAGATAGATGAATTCCTTGTTGGCCTGGGCTTCGAGGCGCTCGCTCAGGGCTTTTGGGTCCTGGCCCAGCGCAGCCGCCAGAGCCGGCCACTTCTCTTTGGCCTGTTGCATTTCCTTGGCGTTGGCCCACAGCGTGGTGACTGGGGTACTGACCGCCAAAGGCTCACCGTTGCGGTCGGTGATCAGACCACGGTGGGCAGGAATGGGGATGTGACGAACGCTGCGCGCATCGCCCTGGCCTTTCAGGAAGGCACGATCGACGATTTGCAGGTCGATAATGCGCCAGCAAATAGCCACGACCATGACGCCGAGCAAGCCCAGCACCAGGCGAAACCGCCATGGGAACAGTGCGCCCTCGAGTTTCATCATGGCGCCACCATCTTCACTTCGGCTGCGCCCGGAATACGCATTTTCAGCTGCTCAGAGGCCAGGACTTCGATACGGCTGTGGGCAGTCCAGGTGCTCTGCTCGAGAATCAACCGGCCCCACTCCGCCTGCGCCTTGTCGCGCACACTCAATTCGTTGTACAGCGAGTTCAGCAGCTGACGGTTCCAGTGCGCACTGTAGGAAACGCCAATAGCCGAAACGAGCACACCGACAAACAGCAGCAGCATGAAAAAGCTTCCGCCAGGAAGTGGCTTGGCGAAAAGCTTGCTCACCGCAACTTCTCCGCGACACGCATGACAGCGCTACGGGAACGAGGGTTGGCTTTGAGTTCGGCCTCGGAGGCGGACTGCGCTTTGCCATGGACTTTGATTTTAGGCTCGAAGGCCACGTGCCGTACCGGCAGGTTGCGCGGCAGGTTGTCGGCTTCGCCTTTCACCAGCTTGCGCATGAACAGTTTGACGATGCGGTCTTCGAGGGAGTGGAAGCTGATCACCACCAGGCGGCCGCCGATTTCCAGGCATTCCAGGGCGGCTTCAAGACCGGCCTCCAGGTCGCCCAGTTCGTTGTTGACGTGGATACGCAGGCCCTGGAACGCACGGGTAGCAGGGTTCTTGCCCTTCTCCCACGCCGGGTTGGCGACTTTCAGGACTTCAGCCAGGTCGGCGGTGCGCTCGAATGGCTTGATGTCGCGACGCTCCGCAACTGCACGGGCCATGCGACCGGAAAAACGTTCTTCGCCGTATTCCTTGAACACCCGGGCGATTTCTTCCGCCGGCGCAGTATTGACGAATTCGGCAGCGCTGATCCCCCGGGAAGGATCCATGCGCATGTCCAGCGGGCCGTCGTTGAGGAAGCTGAAACCGCGTTCCGGGTCGTCAAGCTGCGGGGAAGACACGCCGAGGTCGAGCAGGATGCCGCTGACCTTGCCGGCCAGACCGCGCTCGGCAACTTCCGAACCCAGCTCGGCAAAGCTGCGCTGCACAACGACAAAGCGGCCGTCTTCGGCCGCCAGCGTGTGCCCGGTGGCAATCGCTTGAGGATCTTTGTCAAATCCCAGCAACCGGCCATCGGGACCCAGCTGGCTGAGGATCAACCGGCTGTGCCCGCCGCGTCCGAACGTACCGTCCAGATAGCAGCCATCAGGACGTACGGCGAGAGCCTCGACGGCTTCGTCAAGCAGTACGGTGATGTGGTTGAAGCCGCTATCAATAGTCACAGAATTAAATCACGCAGTTCATCAGGCATGGCGCCCGGTTGTTGAATAGCAGCCAGGTCAGCGGCAGAAACCGCATCCCAGGCATCCTCGTCCCATAATTGGAACTTGTTCAGCTGGCCAACCAACATCGCGCGCTTATCCAACTTGGCATATTCACGCAGACGCGGCGGAACCAGAAAACGACCACTGCCATCGAGCTCGAGGTCGACGGCGTTACCAATCAGTAAACGTTGCAGGCGGCGGTTTTCCTCGCGAAGCGAAGGCAGTGCGCGCAGTTTGGTTTCGATAATTTCCCACTCATCGAGGGGGTAAACACACAAACATGGATCAACGGCATCGATCGTGACGATTAATTGCCCGGAACTACGCGAAACGAGCTCGTCGCGATACCGGCTCGGCATAGCGAGACGGCCTTTTGCGTCGAGACTGATAGCGTTAGCTCCGCGAAACACGTCAGCGTTTCTCCAAATTTTAGCGTTTTGAGCTCAAAAAACCCACTTCATGCCACTTTCCGCCACTTGCGCACACTATAGGAATGCGCCCACCACACCGTCAAGGCGCGCGGTAAAGGAAAAGTCTTACATAACTGTGATTTAGCAGCGCAAAAGGAGGGGTAACGAAAATCTGACGCTGAATATTGCTCAATAACTTGATGCAGCGCTGATGGCTACGATCGGAAGTTAAAGTACTTTGTTAAGAGTAAGATTTTTTTGGTATTACGGAAGGGCTTCTGCTGACGTTTCTGGAAGGAGGAAAATCGTTACTGCCTGCGCCCTGTTCATTGCTGCAAACAGGGAGGGGGGAAAAGGTGGAGAGTCGATCTGTAAGCCGGGTTCTGTCTTGAACAGTCATTCGTCTACGATGGCCATCACTGGACACCTTTAGCAACCTACCCGGTCCCAGCGCGGGCCACGCCTTGGGACCCTATTTGGTCTTGCTCCAAGTGGGGTTTACCTAGCCACGAACTGTTGCCAGACGTGCGGTGCGCTCTTACCGCACCTTTTCACCCTTACCGGCGCCGAAGCGCTTAGGCGGTTATTTTCTGTGGCACTTTCCGTAGGCTCACGCCTCCCAGGCATTACCTGGCACTTCGCCCTATGGAGCCCGGACTTTCCTCCCCCCCCTAATTTTCATAGAGGGCAGCGACTGTCCAATCGACTCTCCGCCGCGAAGATTAACGGCAGAGCGGCCGAAGAACAAGCGCTAAAAGCCTTTAGCCACTCCTGCGCGTCGGGTTTCACTCGCCCTTCTGTTTATCCAGTGCGACCTGATAAAGCACATTCTTGCGTTCGCCGGTGATTTGCGCGGCCAGGGCTGCTGCACGCTTGAGCGGCATTTCTTCGAGCAGCAGATTGAGGATGCGCATCGCCTCGCTGCTCACGGCGTCTTCGGTTTCGGGCACAGACCAGCCGGCGACCAGCACCACGCACTCGCCGCGCTGTTGGTTGCTGTCCGACTCGACGAACTCGCGCAACTCGGCCAGGGGCAGGCCCTTGAGAGTCTCGAAAGTCTTGGTGATTTCCCGCGCCAGCAACGCCGGACGCTCTCCACCAAACACCAGCTCCATATCCTGCAGGCACTCCAGGATACGGTGCGGCGCCTCATAGAAAATCAGCGTGCGCGGCTCTTCTTTAACCAGCTCCAGCCGAGCGCGGCGCCCTACGGCCTTTGCCGGCAGGAAACCTTCGAAGATGAACCGGTCCGACGGCAGGCCCGCTGCCGACAGGGCTGCAATCAAGGCACAGGCACCCGGCACAGGCACCACTTTGATGCCCGCGGCACGGGCCTGGCGTACCAGGTGATAGCCCGGATCGGAAATCAATGGCGTACCGGCATCAGATATCAGCGCCACATCGTCGCCTGCCAGCAGACGGGTAATAAAGCGGCTACCTTCATCTCGTTCGTTGTGTTCATGACAGGCCGCCAGCGGCGTTGGAATGCCGAAGTGCTGCATCAAGCGCTGGGAGTGACGGGTGTCTTCAGCGGCAATCAACGCCACTTCACGGAGGATTTTCAGCGCGCGCGCACTGATGTCGTCCAGGTTGCCGATGGGCGTCGCCACCACATAAAGCGAGCCAGCAGCGGAATTCAAAGCACCTGGAGCAGTCAAAGCGCACACCTCATGATTGTCAAAAGTGGCCATTGTAACGCCTGGAGCCGCCGGCGACAGGCTTGCGGCACTATAGGTTTTCCAGCCTCAGATGCCGCGCTGCAACATTTGCATGAGCTAAATTGAGCGATTCACGCCAGTAACATCGCGCCCCGGCCAGTGCTTGGGTACAATTCCACGCTAATTTGATCGAGTATCAGGAACACTACATGATCGCTTGCCTGCGGCTGTTCACTGCCCTCTGCCTCGCTGCCTTGCTGGCGGCTTGCGCCAGCTCGCCCTCCTCCAGCCTTGGCGACCTTCCACGGACTCCGGATGCCAGTATCGAGCAACTGCTCGAACAGGCCAACCAGAGCAAAGACCCGGAAAAAGCTGCACTGTTGCGCCTGAGCGCCGCTGACCTGGCCTACCGCCAGGGCAATGCCGGCCAGTCCGCGCAAATCCTCCAGCAGGTGCCCGTGGAACAACTCAAGCCTGGGCAACAGGTGTTCGCCAGTACCCTGGCGGCCGAACTGGCAATGGTGCGCAACCAGCCCAAGGCCGCGCTGACCGCCTTGAGCCATCCGAGCCTGCAGCGCCTGAGCGAGTTGCCGGTCGAGCAACAGGTGCGCACCGGCACCGTGCATGCCCGCGCCCTTGAAGCCGACGGCCAGACCCTGGCTGCCGCACGAGAGCGAATCTTCATCGCACCGATGCTCGAAGGCGAAGCGGCCAGCAAGAACCATGAGGCGATCTGGACCCTGATCGCTTCGCTGCCAACCGATCAACTGCAGCCAACCTCCACCGATGATCTCGGTGGCTGGATGAGCCTGGCGCTGGCCGTGAAGACGGCGGGCACCCTGGAACAGCAACAGGCCGCGATCGACACCTGGCGCGCGCAGAATCCCAAGCACCCTGCAGCGATTCAGCTGCCGATCCCGCTGACCAAACTCAAGGAGCTGGCCAGCCAGCCCTTGGGCAAGATCGGCCTGCTGTTGCCACAGGACGGGCCGTTGGCTGCTGTCGGCAAGGCGCTGCGTGAAGGTTTCATGGCTGCCCACTACCAGGCGCAGCAAGCCGGGCAGAACCCGCCGGCCATCGAGTTCTACGACAGCTCGCGCCTGACCTCGATGGACGAGTTCTATCGCAAGGCCCAGGCCGATGGCGTGCAACTGGTGATCGGACCGCTGGAGAAGCCACTGGTCAAGCAGCTCAGCACCCGCCCGCAACTGCCGCTCACCACCCTGGCCCTGAATTACAGTGAAGGCACCCAGGGTCCGGCCCAACTGTTCCAGTTCGGTCTCGCCGCCGAAGACGAAGCCCGCGAAGTGTCGCGCCGCGCTCGCGCCGATGGCCTGACCCGCGCCGCCATCATGGTGCCGAAAGGCGAATGGGGCGATCGTGTATTGCGAGCGTTCAGTCAGGATTGGCAAGCCAACGGCGGCAGCATCGTTGCCACCGAACGTGTCGACCAGCCAGTGCAACTGGCCCAGCAGATTGCCGACATGTTCCAGCTGCGCCAGAGCGAAGGTCGCGCCAAGAGCCTGCAGAGCACGGTAGGTTCGCAGGTTGCCGCCCAGCCTTCGCGTCGCCAGGACATCGAGTTCATCTTCCTCGCCGCCACTCCGCAGCAGGCCCAGCAGATCAAACCGACCCTGAACTTTCAGTACGCCGGTGACGTGCCGGTCTACGCCACCTCCCACGTGTACAGTGCCAGCGGTGATGTGAACCAGTACAACGACATGAACGGCGTGCGTTTCTGCGAAACCCCGTGGCTGCTGGACGTCAATGATCCGCTGCGCAAACAGGTTACTGCGCAGTGGCCACAAGCTGCCGGCAGCCTGGGTCGCCTCTATGCAATGGGCGCGGACGCCTACCGTCTGGCACCTCGCCTGGGGCAACTCAAGGCCCTGCCGGACAGCCGCATCGAAGGTGAATCGGGTAGCCTGGGCATGACTCAGAACCAGCGCGTTGAACGTCAGTTGCCGTGGGCGCAGTTCGTCAATGGCCAGGTCCAGCGCCTGCCGGACACCGCGCGCTGATGCCAGAGAGGTCTCGCCGACAAAGCGGTCAGGATGCCGAGCGCCATGCGCTCGAGCATCTGCAACAACAGGGTCTGCGCCTGGTGGCGCAGAACTGGTTGTGCAAACGCGGCGAGCTTGATCTGGTCATGCTCGATGGCGATACAGTAGTATTCGTTGAAGTCCGCTACAGAAAAAACACTCAATGGGGTGGCGCGCTCGATAGCATTGATGAGCGCAAACGGCAGAAGCTGATTTTTGCCGCGCAATATTTTCTTCAGCGCGAGTCGCGCTGGGCCAATTCCCCTTGCCGTTTCGACGTGATTGCCATCGACAGCAATCTCGATCAGCTGAACTGGTTGCAAAATGCCTTCGACAGCTGATCGATCGCGCGCTGAACCGGACACTTCCACCCAACACTTTTGCTCTTTGCTTTGCGGGCTGCACATTCCTGTGCCAAGTAGCCGCGCTAATTAAGGTCACACAGATGGACATGCAATCCCGAATTCGCCAGCTTTTTCAGGCCAGTATCGATACCAAGCAAATGGCGATGGACGTACTTGCACCGCACATCGAGCAAGCCAGCCAGGTGATGGTCAACGCCCTGCTCAACGAGGGCAAAATGCTGTCCTGCGGCAACGGCGGCTCTGCCGGCGACGCCCAGCATTTCTCCTCGGAGCTGCTCAACCGCTTCGAACGCGAGCGCCCGAGCCTGCCAGCCATTGCGCTGACTACCGACAGTTCGACGATCACCTCGATTGCCAACGATTACAGCTACAACGAAATCTTCTCCAAGCAGATCCGCGCCCTGGGCCAACCGGGCGATGTATTGCTGGCGATTTCAACCAGCGGCAACTCGGCCAATATTATTCAAGCGATCCAGGCCGCACATGATCGCGAAATGATTGTCGTAGCAATGACGGGCCGCGACGGTGGCGGCATGGCGTCGCTGCTTTTGCCCGAGGACGTCGAGATCCGCGTTCCGGCCAACGTCACTGCACGTATTCAGGAAGTCCACCTGCTGGCGATCCATTGCCTCTGCGACTTGATCGACAGCCAACTGTTCGGGAGTGAAGAATGACCCCTAATCGCCTAGGCCTACTGGCCCTGACCCTGTGCCTCGGCATCAGCGGCTGCACGTCGGTGGTTAACGCCAGCCGTGAAGCGCCGATTGATGATGACCGCGGCACCCGCACTTTCGGCAGCAAGATCGATGACACCCTGATCGAAACCAAGGTTGGCGTGAACGTCGCCAAGGCCGATCCGGCCCTGGACAACGATTCGCACATTGTCGTCACCAGCTTCAATGGTGTCGTGCTGCTGGCCGGGCAGACACCTACCGCAGACCTCAAGGCCAAGGCCGAACAGGCCGCCTCCTCCGTGCAACGCGTGAAGACGGTGCACAACGAGCTGCAGGTGCTGCCACCTTCCGGTTTCCTGGCGCGCCAGAACGACACCTGGCTGACCTCCAAGATCAAGACCCAGATGCTCGCCGATGCAAGCATCCCGGGATCGCGGATCAAGGTGGTTACCGAGAACGGTATCGTCTATTTGCTGGGTCTGCTGACCAAGCAGGAAGCGGCTCAGGCGACCAATCTGGTGCAGGGTGTTTCCGGGGTGCAGAAGATTGTGAAGTTGTTTGAATATATCGACTGATACAAGCCGTAGGAGCCGCCGAAGGCTCGGGCCGCGATCGGACGATCTTTTGATCTAAAAAAACAACATCAAAAGATCGCAGCCTCGTTTCACTCGACAGCTCCTACTGCTCGCCACCACTCACTGTAGGAGCTGCCGAAGGCTGCGATCTTTTGATCTTAAAAACAACATCAAAAGATCGCAGCCTCGTTTCACTCGACAGCTCCTACTGCTCGCCACCACTCACTGTAGGAGCTGCCGAAGGCTGCGATCTTTTGATCTTAAAAACAACATCAAAAGATCGCAGCCTCGTTTCACTCGACAGCTCCTACTGATCGCCACCACTCACTGTAGGAGCTGCCGAAGGCTGCGATCTTTTGATCTTAAAAACAACATCAAAAGATCGCAGCCTCGTTTCACTCGACAGCTCCTACTGATCGCCACCACTCACTGTAGGAGCTGCCGAAGGCTGCGATCTTTTGATCTTAAAAACAACATCAAAAGATCGCAGCCTCGTTTCACTCGACAGCTCCTACGCGCTTGAAGGTGGTGAAGTAATAAAAAAGGCGATCCTCTCGGATCGCCTTTTTTATTACTTCACCACCTTCAAGCTTGGCCTTCCGCTAGGTCGCGGCGGCTCGCTGTCGGGTGGCGGGGTTTCGTCATCCGGCTCGATCTCTTCCTCGTCTTCCATAGGCGATTCCAGATCAAACACCATGCCCTGACCGTTCTCCCGGGCGTAAATGCCCAGGATCGATGCTATAGGCACGTACAGGGTGTGCGGCACGCCACCGAAGCGCCCTTCGAAGCTGACCGCCTCGTTGTCCATGTGCAAATGCCGCACGGCTGCCGGTGATACGTTCAGGACAATCTGTCCGTCGCTGGCAAAACCTTGAGGCACCTGGACCGACGGATACTCGGAGTTGACCAGCATGTGCGGGGTGCAATCGTTATCTACAATCCACTCATAGAGCGCGCGGACCAGATAAGGTCGACTGGAGTTCATAGCGGCTCCTTAAGCCTTAGCGCATATCGCGTTCGACACCAGACAGACTCGCCTGGAAAGCCTCACGCGCAAACGAG
Organism: Pseudomonas sp. LB3P31; assembly: GCF_054897945.1. NCBI lineage: Bacteria > Pseudomonadati > Pseudomonadota > Gammaproteobacteria > Pseudomonadales > Pseudomonadaceae > Pseudomonas > Pseudomonas sp. LB3P31. Next base: position 4,412,558 of record NZ_CM142710.1, on the reverse strand, counting down.
CGCTCCATATAATCAAGCAGCGGCTTCGCGGGCCGCGGCAATTCGATACCCAGAATCGGCAAGCGCCAGAGTATTGGTAATAGGCAGCAATCCACCAGACTTTGTTCCTCGCTGAGGAAAAACGGCTTGTCGGCAAACAACGGCGACACGCCTGTCAGGCTCTCGCGCAGCTCCTTGCGGGCCACCACGCGGGCTGCTTCCTTGGTCCGCGAATCCAAGATCAGATCCACCAGACCACACCAGTCACGCTGGATACGATGGATCAGCAGACGGCTGTTGGCACGCGCCACGGGATAAACCGGCAGTAGCGGCGGGTGCGGATAACGCTCATCCAGATATTCCATCACTACGGTCGATTCCCACAACGCCAGGTCACGATCGACCAGGGTGGGCAAACTGCCGTAAGGGTTCACTTCGATCAGTTTAGGCGGCTGACGACCAGCTTCCACATAAATGATCTCGGCGCTGACACCCTTCTCTGCAAGTACGATGCGTACCCGGTGGGAATAGTGGTCGGCGGGGTCGGAGTAACAGGCCAACCGATTGGTCACGCCCATGGCGGTCCTCCTCGCTTGTTGAAATTTCGAAAGCGGAAAAACGAGCGCGCCCAGAGGGCGCCTCTCCGTAACGCCTGGATCACCAGGGTCGTTACATCTTCAGAGACGCCCTTGGGCGCGCGCGATTAACAGCAATTGCTTGAAGCGTTATCAGTGCACGTCTTTCCAGTATTCGCGCTTGAGCAGGTAAGCGAATACGAAGAAGAACGCCAGGTACAGCAATACGTACGTACCGATGCGCTGATGTTGCAGCTTAACCGGGTTAGCCGAGTAAGCGAGGAAGGTTACCAGATTCTTGACCTTCTCATCGAACTGCTCTTCAGTCAGCGCTCCACTCTTCGGCACGATAGTCAGCTGATCACAGGCTTCGTGGGTCAGCGGCGTACCGGTCAGAGGGTCATATTGCTTCTTGCCGTCCTCGACGATCTGCACCTGTTTGCAGCCAACCACCTGACGACCTTGCAGGCCGACCAGGACGTTAGGCATGCCGACGTTCGGGAAGACCTTGTTGTTGACGCCCCAAGGACGCGACGGATCTTCGTAGAACGATTTCAGGTAGCCATAGAGCCAGTCAGTGCCACGCACGCGAGCGACCAGGGTCAAGTCGGGCGGCGCCGCTCCGAACCAGGTCTTGGCATCAGCCGGTTGCATGCCGATGCTCATGTGGTCGCCGATCTTGGCGCCGGTGAACACCAGGTTCGAGAGCATCAGGTCGTGCGGGATGCCCAGGTCGTCGGCAACTCGTTCGTAACGCTGGAACTTGGCGCTGTGGCAGCCCATGCAGTAGTTGGCGAACGTACGTGCGCCATCCTGCATGGCGGCCTTGTCGGAAACGTCGATGTCGACCTTTTCCAGCTCTAGACCGGGTTCAGCGGCAAAAGACAGCACAGGCAATGCAGCAAGAATCAGTGCAGCAAATAGCTTTTTCATCAGCCAGTCACCCTATCCGGAACCGGTTTGGTCTTCTCGAGCCTGGTGTAGAAAGGCATCAGAATGAAGTAGGCGAAGTACAGGAAGGTACACACCTGCGACAGCAACGTACGGCCTGGAGTCGGAGCCAGGACACCGAGGATGCCGAGGATCACGAACGACACGCAGAACACCACCAGCCAGATTTTGCTCAGCCAGCCCTTGTAGCGCATCGACTTGACCGGACTGCGGTCCAGCCATGGCAGGACGAACAGCACCGCAATGGCCGCGCCCATGGCGATTACGCCGAGGAGCTTGTCCGGGACCGCACGCAAGATCGCGTAGAACGGAGTGAAGTACCAGACCGGAGCAATGTGCTCTGGGGTCTTGAAGGCGTTCGCCACTTCAAAGTTCGGCTTCTCAAGGAAGTAGCCGCCCATTTCCGGGAAGAAGAACACGATCGAGCAGAAGATGAACAGGAACACCACCACGCCGACGATATCTTTCACGGTGTAGTACGGGTGGAAAGCAATGCCATCCAGCGGAACGCCGTTTTCGTCTTTGTGTTTCTTGATGTCGACGCCGTCCGGGTTGTTCGACCCGACTTCGTGCAGCGCCAGGACGTGCAGCACTACCAGACCGAGAATCACGATCGGCAAGGCCACGACATGCAAGGCAAAGAAGCGGTTCAGGGTAATACCGGAAATCAGGTAGTCACCACGGATCCACTGGGTCAGGTCGTCACCTATGAGCGGTATCGCACCGAACAGCGAGATGATCACCTGGGCACCCCAGTAGGACATCTGGCCCCACGGCAGCAGGTAACCCATGAAAGCTTCAGCCATCAGCGCCAGGTAGATCAGCATGCCGAAGACCCACACCAACTCACGGGGCTTCTGGTACGAACCGTAGAGCAAACCACGGAACATGTGCAGATAGACCACGATAAAGAACATCGAGGCGCCTACCGCGTGCAGCAGACGCAGGATCGAGCCGTACTCGACGTCGCGCATGATGTATTCGACGGAGGCAAAGGCTTCTTCCGCCGACGGGGTGTAGCTCATGGTCAGCCAGACACCGGTGACGATCTGGTTGACCAGAACGAGCAGTGCGAGGGAACCAAAGAAATAGAAGAAGTTGAAGTTCTTCGGAGCGTAGTACTTGCTGAGATGGTCTTCCCACATTTTGGTCGCGGGAAAGCGCGCATCAACCCAATCCATGAACTTGCTCATCACGCGTTCTCCGTATCGACGCCGATGACAATAATCTCATCGGTCTCATAGGAATGCGGGGGAACTGGCAGGTTCAAAGGCGCAGGTTGCGACTTGTAGACGCGGCCAGCCAGGTCGTAGTGGGAACCGTGGCACGGGCAGAAATAACCACCTACCCAGTCCTTGCCCAGATCTGCAGGTGCCACTTCCGGACGGAAAGTCGGCGAGCAACCCAGGTGCGTGCAGATTCCGATCAGCAGCAGAACCTCTGGCTTGATCGAACGCGTTTCCGGGTCGACATAAGTCGGTTGTGTCGAGTTCTTGGAGGTCGGGTCAGACAGCTGGCCCTCGATCTTTTTCAGATTCCCCAGGATTTCCTCGGTACGGCGGACGATGAACACCGGCTGACCGCGCCACTCAGCAATCATCTGCTGACCTGGCTCAATCTTGCTGACATTCACTTTCACCGGTGCACCTGCGGCTTTCGCCTTGGCACTGGGAAACCATGACCCCACGAACGGGACCGCAGCCCCCACCGCTCCTGCAGCACCCACCACGGATGTGGCTGCTACCAAGAAGCGACGCCGGCCTGCATTCACGCCGTCATTGCTCATTCAGTCCTCTCCCATCAGCTTTGTGGCCTGTTAAATCAGGCATCTACTAAGTAAATCTATGTACTTATAAAAATTTTGCCGAATGGTAATGAAAAGCCCCAATTCTGACAAGGTAATTACCCAAGTGCTCCACTGCCAAGCCTTGCAGTATAGGGCTTCTACGGCTGTGGCAAGTTGTCACAGCGCAATTCTTTGATAAATCGCACCCATAAAAAAACGCCCAGCTCCGTGAGGAAACTGGGCGTTCTTTTTTGAACGTGGAAGCGAATTAACGCTTCGAGTACTGCGGACGCTTACGCGCTTTACGCAGACCAACTTTCTTACGTTCAACTTCACGAGCATCGCGAGTCACGAAGCCAGCTTTGCGCAGAGCGCCACGCAGGGTTTCGTCGTACTGCATCAGTGCGCGAGTGATACCGTGGCGGATTGCGCCAGCTTGACCACTTACACCACCACCGATCACGGTGACGTAGATGTCGAACTTCTCGACAGTCTCAGTCAGTTCCAGCGGCTGACGAACTACCATGCGGGCAGTTTCGCGGCCGAAGAAATTTTCCAGGGTGCGGTTGTTGATGGAGATGTTACCAGTACCCGGACGCAGGAAAACGCGTGCGGTTGCGGTCTTGCGACGGCCAGTGCCGTAATTTTGAGTCGCCGACATAATGAACTATTCCGTTAAAACTTCAGTTCTTGGGGCTGCTGAGCAGTATGAGGGTGTACAGCGCCCGCATAGACTTTCAGCTTACGATACATGTCGCGACCCAGCGGGTTCTTAGGCAGCATGCCTTTGACCGCGGTCTCGATCACGCGCTCAGGGGCTTTGGCGATCAGCTTTTCAAAGTTGATCGACTTGATGCCGCCCGGGAAACCGGAGTGGGAGTAGTAGATCTTGTCGGTGGTTTTAGCACCGGTTACACGAATCTGCTCGGCATTGATAACGACGATGTAGTCGCCGGTGTCAACGTGAGGAGTGTACTCAGCTTTATGCTTGCCACGCAGACGGCTCGCGATTTCGGTGGCCAGACGACCCAGGGTCTGACCTGCAGCGTCGACGACAAACCAGTCGTGCTGTACTGTTTCCGGTTTAGCAGTAAAAGTTTTCATTCTTTATAGCCTCAGGGGCCGCCCTGTAAATTAGACGGCGGATCTTACTGAATAGTGCGTACTTTGACAAGTCAAAGGCAGCCGGATACAGACGCTTTCGGGGGCTCGGGTCGGCGCGTCCGTTCAACGGCAAGATTCTTCGGCGGCGGCGCATCACTTCCACTGCAGAAAGAGGTGCGCAATTATGCAGATTGCGAAAAATATTTCAACCTGCTTTTATGATTGTTTTGCCCAAGGAGCACCCGATGGACTATCGACAGCTAGGCCGGACCCATCTGAACGTGAGTGCCATCTGCCTCGGAACCATGACCTGGGGCGAGCAAAACAGTGAGGCTGAAGCCTTCGCGCAGATCGAACGGGCCAAGGGCGCCGGGATCAATTTCATCGACACCGCCGAGATGTACCCGGTGCCACCCAAGGCCGAAACCTACGCGACCACCGAGCGTTACATCGGCAATTACTTCAAAAGCCGTGGCGATCGCGCCGACTGGATCCTCGCCAGCAAGATCGCCGGCCCCGGCAATACCATCGACTATATCCGCGACAAAAACCTGCGGCACAACCGCGAGCACATCACTGCGGCCGTGGATGCCAGCCTCCAGCGCCTGCAAACCGACTATATCGATCTGTACCAGCTGCACTGGCCGGAGCGCAGTACCAATTTCTTCGGCCAGCTCGGCTACAAACACCAGACCGAAGCCAACCTGACGCCACTGGAGGACACCCTCGAAGCACTGGACGAGCAGGTGAAGGCCGGCAAGATCCGCCATATCGGCCTGTCCAATGAAACGCCGTGGGGCACCATGCGCTTCCTCGCCTTGGCCGAAGCTCGTGGCTGGCCGCGTGCGGTGTCGATCCAGAACCCCTACAACCTGCTCAACCGCAGTTTCGAGATCGGCCTTGCGGAAATCGCCATCCGCGAACAGTGCGGCCTGCTCGCCTATTCGCCGCTGGCGTTCGGTTTCCTGTCAGGCAAGTACGAAGGTGGCGCGCGCCCGGCGAAAGGCCGCCTGAGCCTCTACAGTCGCTTCAGCCGCTATTTCAACCCGCAGTCGGAAGCAGCTTGCAGCCGTTATGTGGCACTGGCCCGTGAACACGGCCTGGACCCGGCGCAAATGGCCCTGGCGTTCGTCAATCAACAGCCGTTCGTCACCAGCAACATCATTGGCGCGACGACCCTGGAGCAGCTGGATAGCAACATTGCCAGTTTCGAGCTGAAGCTGTCGGATGAAGTGCTTGCGGGGATTGAGGCGATTCACAAGGATCATCCGAATCCTGCGCCTTAATTTGTAGCGCCCAAGAAAAGATCGCAGCCTTCGGCAGCTCCTACAGGGTGTACGCTAATCCCATGTAGGAGCTGCCGAAGGCTGCGATCTTTTTAGCCATCACCGAGAATCAAAGCGACCGCGCAATAATCTCCTTCATGATCTCATTGGTCCCAGCATATATCCGCTGAACCCGCGCATCCGCCCACGCCCGCGCAACCGGGTATTCCCACATGAATCCGTAGCCGCCATGTAATTGCACGCACTCGTCGAGCACCTTGCATTGCAGGTCAGTCCCCCAATACTTGGCCATCGCCGCCGTCGGCACGTCGAGCTTGCCCTGCAGGTGCAACTCCAGACACTTATCGACAAAGACCCGACCAATCTGAATCTCGGTGGCCATCTCCGCCAGTTTGAACCGAGTGTTCTGAAAGTCCGCAATCGCCTTGCCGAACGCCTTGCGCTCGCGGGTGTAATCGATCGTCCACTGCAGCGCAGCTTCGGCCGAGGCCAGGCCGCCGATGGCCACGGTGAGCCGCTCCTGGGGCAATTCCTGCATCAGGTAGGCAAAACCCATCCCCGCCTGCCCCAGCAAATTCTCCTTGGGCACGCGCACGTCCTGGAAGAACAACTCCGAAGTGTCCTGGGCCTTCATGCCGACTTTTTCCAGGCGCTTGCCCTTGTCGAAGCCCGGAGTAGCGGCCTCCACCAGGAACAGGCTGGTGCCCTTCGCACCCGCCTTGGGATCGGTCTTGGCCACGACAATCACCAGGTCGGCCAGAAAGCCGTTGGTGATGAATGTCTTGGAACCGTTGATCACATACTCGTCGCCATCCAGTACCGCAGTGGTCTTGACCCCTTGCAGGTCAGACCCGGCCCCCGGCTCGGTCATGGCGATCGCCGTGACCATCTCGCCAGACACCAGTTTGGGCAGGTATTTATGCTTCAGCGCCTCACTGCCGTAGTGCAGGATATAGGGCGCAACAATGTCCGAATGAAGAGAAAAACCGATACCGGTAAGGCCGAGACGGCCCACCTCTTCGATCACCACCGCGCTGTACAGAAAGTCCGCCCCCAGCCCGCCATATTCTTCCGGCAGGTGCGAGCACAGCATCCCCGCCTCCCCCGCCTTGTTCCACAGTTTGCGGTCGATGTAGCCCTGTTTCTCCCATTGCCCGTGAAACGGCACCGCCTCCTTCTCGAGGAACGTTCGCACGCTGTCGCGAAAGAGTTCGTGCTCGGAACTGAACAAGGTTCTGGGGATCATGCGGCACCTGTCGTTATTGTTGGAATGGGAGTGGCCTGCAGAGACTATGCCTCGCTTCCGATACAGGACACTGGACACATCAGACAAAAAATAAGACGATCCAGCCGTCTGGTGACCACTTTCCCTTATAAAAATAAAGTTGAATTATGTCCAACCAAGTCTCCACGCCTTTACGGCGCGTCAGCATCCTGGCTATCGACCGGGTTTTCGCTTCCACCCTCTTGCAAGCCAAGGATTTCTTTCATCTGGCCAGCCTGCGCTACGGCAAACAGCTTGGCCACGGCCTGGTCCCGGCCTTTGAAACCCGCCTGGTCAGTCCTGACGGCAATCCGGTGAACAGCTTCAGTGACGTGATCATGCCGGTGGACGGCGGCCTCGAAAACGCCGACATCATCGTCCTGCCCGCGTTCTGGGACGACTTCGAAACCCTCTGCCAACGCTACCCGCAAGTCCTGCCCTGGTTGCGCCAGCAACATGCACGCGGCGCAGTGCTGTGTGGCGAGGCCACCGGGGTGTTCTGGCTCGCCGAAGCCGGGTTGCTCGACGGCAAGGAAGCCACCACCTACTGGCGTTTCTTCAACGCTTTTGCCGAACGCTTCCCCAAGGTCCAGCTCAATCAGGACAAGCACCTGACCGACGCCGACAACCTGTATTGCGCCGGCGGCACCACTTCAGCCTGCGACCTCTACATCTACTTGATCGAACGCTTCTGCGGCGCCAACGTGTCCCAAGCGGTGGCCCGCGACATTCTTTATGAAGTGCAGCGCAGCTACTCTCCGGGCCGCATGGGCTTCGGCGGCCAAAAGCTGCACCAGGACGTGATCATCCTGCAGATCCAGCACTGGCTCGAAGAACACTTCGCCGACAAATTCCGTTTCGAAGACGTCGCCCGCGAACACGGCATGAGTATCCGCAACTTCATGCGCCGCTTCCAGACCGCCACTGGCGACAAACCGCTGCACTACCTGCAACGCCTGCGCATCGAAACCGCCAAGGGCCTGCTGTCCGGCAGCCGCAAGAGCATCAAGACCATCAGTTATGAGGTGGGCTACGACGATGCGAGTTTCTTTGCGCGATTGTTTCGCCAGCATACGGACCTGTCGCCGAATCAGTATCGGCAGCAGTTTCAGCAGGCCGCGTAACTCTTTGAACCAACACCAATAAAAACTGTGGGAGCGGGCTTGCTCGCGAATGCGGACGGACATTCAGCATTGTTGTCGACTGATACACCGCTTTCGCGAGCAAGCCCGCTCCCACAGGGATGTGTGGGTGTCGGTTATTTCTCCAGCGCATAAAAAAAGGCCTGTATCAGCAGGCCTTTTCTATTATGCGAATTCACCTAAGGCTTGTGCGCCCGCGACAGGAATTCGTGGGACTGCATTTCCAGCAGGCGGCTGAGGGTGCGCTGGAATTCGAAGTTCAGGCGACCGCCGGTGTAGAGGTCTTTCAGTTCGACTTCGGCCGAGATGATCAGCTTCACGTTGCGGTCGTAGAATTCGTCGACCATGTTGATGAAGCGCCGCGCGATGTCATCCGTGGTAACGCTCATCTGCTCGACTCCGCTGATGAGTACCGCGTGGAAGATCTTGCCCAGTTCGATGTAGTCGTTCTGGCTGCGCGGACCATCGCAGAGTTCGCGAAATTCGAACCAGGCCACGTCGTCGCAAGTGCGCAAGGCGCGGATTTCGCGGTTTTCGATCATCAGCACGTCGTTTTCGATCGCTGCGGTGCATTCCGGGGTCAGGGCGCGGAAGCTCTTGCGCAGGCTTTCGTGGGACGCCTCGTCCAGCGGGAAATGGAACAGTTCCGCTTGCTCGAGGTGGCGCAGACGATAATCGACGCCGCTGTCGACGTTGACGATCTCGGTGTTCTGCTTGATCAGCGCGATGGCCGGCAGGAAGCGCGCGCGTTGCAGGCCGTCCTTGTACAGGCCGTCGGGCACGATGTTCGAGGTCGCGACCAGGGTCACGCCGTTCTTGAACAATTCTTCCATGAGCGTGCCGAGGATCATCGCGTCGGTGATGTCGGAGACGAAGAATTCATCGAAACAGATCACTCGCGATTCGTCGGAGAACCGCTTGGCGATGATGGTCAGTGGGTTCTTTTCACCGCCCAGGGTTTTCATTTCTTCGTGCACACGCTTCATGAAGCGGTGGAAGTGGGTGCGGGTCTTTTCCTTGAACGGCAGCGCCTCGAAGAAGGTGTCGACCAGGTAAGTCTTGCCGCGACCCACGCCGCCCCAGAAGTACAGGCCCTTGACCGGTGCCTGGTCTTTCTTGCCAAACAGTTTGCCGAGAAACCCCGGTTTGTTCTGCGAGGCCGCGACCAGGTCGTCGTACAGACGCTGCAAATGACGCACGGCAGTTTCCTGCGCGGCATCATGGAAGAATTCCGGGCGTTTCAGATCAGCTTGATATCGTTCTAGGGGCGTCATAATTCGTTAGCAAGGCAACAAAAACGGGCCGTCACTGTAGCGACGGCCCGTCGGAATGGCAATCAGCCCTTGGTCGGGCCGAGCCGTTGAGTTATTCCTGAACCGGCGTCAGTGCAACCCGCAGCGCAGCGATGGCGACATCGCGAGCGGCGCTGTCAGCGAATGTGGCGCTGTCGGCAACGCACTCGCCTTCCAGCCAGACGCCGAAGCTCAAGTCTTCGCTGCGCACGTCCAGAGGCTGGCCAGCCTGCAGCTGCTTGGTCACCTGACCAGCGGTTTTGCCGTCGGCGAAGTTGCGCGACAGCAGCAATTGTTCGCCGTCAGCCGCCAGCAGGCGGAAGCGGAAGCTGCCGTCGTCCTCGCGAAAGCTGACGAAGCGTGCGGCCTTGGCGGCTTTCTTTTTGCTGCTCGTTGCCACTTGAGTCTGGGCGACGAACGAGCGCAGGCCGACCGCTTCACGCAGTTCGTTGAGGAACGGAGTGGCCACGGCGCGGGCTTTTTTGGCGCCGATCTGCAGCATGTCTTCCAGATCCGCCGGGCGTTCGATCAGTTGGTGATAACGCTCGCGGGACTCGCCCAGCTCGCTGTCCAGCAGCTGGAACAGGCGGTTCTTCGCCTCACCCCAACCGAGGCCCTGCAGCAGTTCGCTGCGGAACTCGGCGGATTGCGCCGGGGTGGCAAACGCCTGGAACAGGGTGAACAGGTGCGAGTTGTCCGGATCTTTCGCTTCGCCCGGCGCGCGGGAGTCGGTGACGATCCGCGAAATCGCGTCCTTCATGTCCTTGGCGCTGCTGAACAACGGGATAGTGTTGTCATAGCTCTTCGACATTTTGCGCCCGTCGAGGCCTGGCAGCGTGGCGACGCTTTCTTCGATCAGCGCCTCGGGCATGGTGAAAAATTCCTTGCCCTGGCCAAACAGGTGGTTGAAGCGCTGGCCGATGTCCCGGGCCATTTCCACGTGCTGGATCTGGTCACGACCGACCGGCACCTTGTGCGCGTTGAACATCAGGATGTCTGCGGCCATCAACACCGGATAGCTGAACAAGCCCATGCTGATGCCAGCATCAGGGTCTTCACCGGTCTCGACGTTCTTGTCCACCGAGGCCTTGTAGGCGTGCGCACGGTTGAGCAGGCCCTTGGCGGCGACGCAGGTCAGCAGCCAGGTCAGTTCGGGGATTTCCGGGATGTCGGACTGGCGATAGAAGGTCACGCGGTCGACATCCAGGCCACCGGCCAGCCAGGTCGCGGCGATTTCCAGACGCGAGCGCTGGATGCGCAGCGGGTCATCGCATTTGATCAGGGCGTGATAGTCGGCCAGGAAATAGAACGAATCGGCATTGCTGTCACGGCTGGCGAGGATCGCCGGACGGATGGCGCCGGCATAGTTGCCCAGGTGCGGGGTGCCGGTGGTGGTAATGCCGGTGAGGATACGGGTACGAGTCGTCATGGGTAATCGCTTGTCAGACTGCAATCAGTTCGAGAGACGCGGCAGGATCAGATCCTTGAGATCGGTCAGCTTGCCATGAAAAAAGTGTCCGCATTCTGCCACTTTCAGCAGCTCATGGGGGCGCTCGAGTTGTTCAGACCAGTCGTAGACCAGTTGCGGATCGATCACTTCGTCGGTTTCCGGCTGGATCAGGGTCAGCTCACCCTGTTGTGGCAGTTGATCCTGGTCACCCAGGCGCATCACGGCAGGGGCAACCATGAACAGATGCTTGAGCTGCTCGCCCTGCACTTCCAGACGGCCGCCGAGACTTGCTGCAACAAAACCGCCGAAGGAGAAACCCAGCAGCGTCAACGGCAAATCCGGGTGCCTGGCGCGTAGCCAGGCCGCCGCGGCCTGGGCATCATCGACTTCACCCGTCCCCATGTCGTGGCTGCCGGCACTGGCACCGACGCCCCGATAATTGAAGCGCAGGGTGATCAAACCGGCGTCGCGGGCCGTGCGCTGCAGGGTCGAAACCACTTTGTTGAGCATGGTGCCGCCCTGCACCGGGTTCGGATGGCAGATCAGCGCGATGCCGCGCGGCTGCTCCAGATCCAGATAAAGGGCTTCCAGTTGACCCACCGGGCCATCAATCACTACAGGGGTTTCGCGCATAAGCAAGGAAGGAACTCCGTGACCTCGAATCGGGTCGATTCGTCTAGCAAAGTGTCTGTGCCAATCTATTGCGAGTGAATCGCGGTATACAGCGCAGGTTCGAGCCGTTAACGTAAAGCAAAGCCGTTTATAGAGGAAGGACTCGTGGAACACTCGCTCTTAGTTTGGTTGTTGCCGACTCTTGCCCTGGTTGTGGGTGTCGCCATAGGTTTCCTGATCGCTCGCCTGGTGCCGAATGCCGCGCCTAACAGCACGCAACGTCAGCTGGATGATATTCAGGAACGTTTCGACAGTTATCAGAACGAGGTGGTCACCCACTTCAACAGCACGGCCACCCTGGTCAAGAAAATGACCCAGAGTTACCAGGAAGTGCAGGATCATCTCGCCGATGGCGCCAACCGTCTTGCCCTGGATGAGCAGACTCGCCAACGCTTGCTGGCCGCACTGCACGCTGATGCCGCCCAGCCAGTGCGTGAACGCCTGACGCCGCCGCGCAGCCAGGAGCCGCCGCGCGATTACGCGCCAAAAGCCCCGAACGCGCCGGGCATGCTGGATGAGCATTACGGCCTGAAGAAGTAATCAGGTTTCGCGCGACATGAAAAAGCCCCCGGATGAGTGATTGTCCGGGGGCTTTTTTGTTTTTGATTCAGTATTTCGGGTGCCTGTATGGGCCTCATCGCGAGCAGGCTCACTCCTACAGTTCAGATGCGCGCTCCCCCTGTAGGAGTGAGCCTGCTCGCGATGGGGCCAGTACAGAGTCCACAAAAAACCCGCCCGATCGGTTAGGGATCGGGCGGGCTATTTTCACATCCTGGGTTCAGCCAAACGCTTACGGATACTGCTGAACATTCCCCTGCTGCTGACCACCATACTGCTGACCCGGAATTGCCTTCAGATTCACCTCAACCCGACGATTCTGCGCCCGGCCATTGACATCACCGTTGCTCGCAACCGGATTATCCGGACCAGCACCACGGGCCGTCAGGTTGGCACCACTGACACCCTGGGACGTTAGGTAAGTCGCCACGCTCTGCGCGCGACGCTGGGACAGGTCCATGTTGTGCTGGCGGCTGCCAGTGCTATCGGTGTAACCAACGATCTCGATCTGGTTCTGGCTGAACTCCTTCAACGAACCTGCCAGATTATTCAGCGGCTGATAGAAGCTCGAAGCGATATTCGCCGAATCAGTGGCGAACGTGATGTTACCCGGCATGATCAGCTTGATCTGATCGCCCTGACGCTGCACTTCCACGCCGGTATTGGCCATGCTGGCGCGCAGTTTTTTCTCTTGCTGATCCGCGTAGTAACCATAACCCGCAGCGGAAGCACCCACGACTGCGGCGCCGATCAGCGCGCCCTTGCCACGATTGTTGTGGTCAATGGCAGCACCCGCCAATGCACCGGCCAAAGCGCCGAGGCCACCGTACTTGGCGGTTTTGCTCATGCCCTGGGAACCGCTATCGGCCTGACCCTGGTTGTCATACGGGTTTGGCGAAGCGCAGCCGGACAGCAAGGCGATGGCAGTTGCAGCAATAATCAGACGAGGCGTGGTGAACATGAAGAGCTCCTACTTTTTGCATTCTGTGGTGCAACGGACTTAAGCATTGAACCTTTGCCGGCGTTGGATCATTTTGCGCGATAAAAATTCCGTCGGGCAGACATCATGCACGTACAAACGGGTTCTCGCGCATTTCATCGCCGAGGCGCGTATCCGGACCATGCCCGGTGACCACGATCGCCTCTTCATCAAGCGTATACAAACGCTGCTTGATCGAGCGCACGATAGTCGCCTGATCGCCGCCCCACAAATCCGTGCGCCCTACTCCGCGACGAAATAGCGTATCGCCAGCAATCAGCAGCTTAGCCTCGGCAAACCAGAAACTCATAGACCCGGGTGTATGACCGGGTGTGTGCAACGCCACGCCACAGCCACAGGCCAGCTCCTCGTCATCCGCCAGCCATCGATCCGGCGATGGCACCGGCGTGTAAGGCACGCCAAACATCTGGCATTGCATTTCCAGGTTGTCCCAGAGAAACTGGTCTTCCTTGTGCAGGTGCAGGGTCGCGCCGGTCTTCTCTTTCATCTGCCCGGAGGCCAGGAAGTGATCCAGGTGCGCGTGGGTGTGGATAATGCTCACGACCTTCAGGCCGAGGGCGTCTAGACGCGCCATGATCAGCTCATGATTGCCACCCGGATCGACGACTATGGCCTTTTTCGTGATCGGATCGCCGATGATCGTGCAGTTGCACTGCAAAGGGCCGACGGGGAAGGTTTCGCGGATCAGTGCGGGTTTGGGAGCGTCCATGGTGGTTCCTGGAAAGAATGGATGGCCTATTCTGGCGGAACAAAGCTCTGATTACCTCCAGTAAAATATCCGTGCCGCGCATGTTTAAGCGTCCTACGGAAAACTTTCTGAAAGCTACATGACCTTGCGCCGTTGCCTACGCTTACGCCAGAATCCGCCGGCTTGTGCGCCCTGGCACCGCTCGGTAACTTTGTTCCCGTCACTGCTCATCAGTGATCGGGTTTAGTCGCCCGCGTTAACTCAGTTGTGCGTGCATCCGTCATGCAGGTCTTTCATTGCCTGTACTTGATGGTAGCTGTTCGCAGGGCGCCCTCGGGCGCGCCGGATTGCTGAGTTTCCCGGTCGACTAACCTGCGTCCAGCTGCCTCCCTTTCGTTTAGTCGCTTAAGGGATGGCGCTCAATCAGGAAACTCAGCAAATGAAGAAGCCTTCACCGAATCCGCGTGACATTGATCAGGCGTCCCTGCACGAGCGCGATGCAAGTGCATCCAATCATGCTGCCGAACAGGCCAGCTGTCTTCACGCGCCTTCGATTGCCGATATCAAAGCCACTCCACGTGCGCCCTGCACGCTTTTTGCCGTTGGCCCAGAGGCTACGGCTGAAATGCTCATCGTTTATCTGGTCGAAACATTGGCCTCGGTCGATGTGATGGTTCATCAATTGGTGGATCAGCTGGAAGGTGGTTCTCGCCACGTTTTATTGGGGATTTCCAACAGCATCATGCTGGCGGAAATTACGGCGAACCGGATGCTGGATCAGATCGAGCCGCGTGGGTAGGTGCCGGACGCGGCAAGAGCCTGAAACTGCACAGCGGTTCCTCTGTTGGGGACCGCATTTATCCGTGGCGAGTTGAAAATAGCCGCGCAATCGGATGCCGCGCTCGGACACCTGCTGGCCGTATCGGAAGCGTCCTACGCGAAACAACGAAACGTCTGATATTTCTTCTGTAGGGCCTTCGCTTAGTTTTTCTGTCCCTGAACTAAAGCAAGGACTGACCAAGCATGAGGCGCTATCACATTACCGTTGGAGCCAAGACCACCGTCGACGGCACAGTGCGTACAGGCTGGGAATGCAGTTCAATCAATGGCCAATTCATGGCCCGCGAAGGCGATGAGGTTTACTGCCCGGAGTGCGACAGCATTGGCAAGATCTTTCTGGATGGTCCTCGTCTGAATGACAGGATGGAAGGACGGCAAGCCGCTCTCGAAGGCGACCTTTGCAGCTGCAAGTGTGACCCGCCGCCCAAACTGATTGCCAACCAGACCATCCGTTCTCAGTGGATCGAAGTTGCTGCAGCCCCGCAGGCCAGAACAGCTGCGCAACCTGCCCCAGCACAACCCACTGCCCCTACACCGGCCGCATCGCCCGCCTCCGGTTTTGCTCCTCGCCCTTCACCTACTTGGGGTGACGTATCAGCGCTGTCCTGCGAAAACCTGTGGCGCACTTATCAGCAACAAGCCGAAGCCATCGTCGCGCCAGGCGGCGTGCTCATTGCAGACCCCATGGCACGTAACCGTGCGATCAACGCGGCATATGCCCGGCTATGGCTGGACGACAATCGTTTTCAGTGGGCTGGACTGGCAGCGTTTGCTTCCAAGCAGGTCGGTTGCGGGTTATTGCATGCCGCTGATTCGATCGAGAACATTCAGACCGAATATGAATCGGAGCAGCGGCGCGATGAAAGTGCCAAGCGCGCCTTTTTCGGCTTGGTTGGCAGCCCAAGTGAACGCGAGAAGCAGGCGAAATTACAGGAGTATGAACAAAGACAGCGCGACTATGATCAAGCCCTGCGCGACAGCCCCATACCGGGCAGCAAGGCAAGGATTGGGGATGAATCATTGTCGATCGTACAAAGAGCGGTCCTGTTCGTGCATGACATGCTGGCACTGGGCAATACCACGTTGTTTCTGGACGTCTACCCACTGCATGCATTTTACAAAGAGCGCGGATTAGCTGCGCTCAAAAATTGTCTACCTTCTCGCGAAAACCTATATGGCCACGCCCAACACCCAACACTGTGGCCGATAACGCAAGACATACTGAAATTCGGTACTGATTACGATCAAATCCTGCAGGCATTCGAAGCCATCGAAGAAGGCAACATTGCTGATAGTGTTGCGATTCTCGCAGAGCATGAGCAAGTCAATATCTTGCAACCCGCGATGTATGACAATTGGCAAATGAACTGGTCCCTACGCAGTAACCATTTTGTCTATGTCACAGGCTTTTTGTCTGGAACTACACAGGCAATCGAGTTAACTCTTGCCAGTCAGTGCGAGCGTATAGACTTCAGCCGAACTGTCCGCTTTAGCGACGACCTTTTCGCTAACTTGTCCAAAGTTAATCAACGCATGCCGTTCGTATTGCGGGCTGCAGAACAATTTGACTCACTTCTGCGCGATGGAAATCGCCATTTGATAATGCAGGCGATTCAGGACATTGCTGCCGGTCGTGGCGTGAGATGAATCTGCTGCGACGGATGGGTTGGAGTAGGTGGCTGTTTGCGCTCACCGTCGTAGCCCTTATTTTGGTAACAGGCAATCAGACGCTATCGGACGACCCAGAAATTGCTGTAGTCATTGGCGAACCCTATGAGGACATGCGCATGCGATCTAGCGCAACCATCGACCCCGCAATTCCTGGACGCTCCTGGTTCAACGTTCCAAAAACAGACGCCCGCCTTCGATTTATAGATTCTCAATACGGATTCATAACACCACTGGCTCGCTTTTTCACGGTAAGTTTTACTGATGAATTAGTCAGAAGTATCCGCATGTCCCCGCAAATCGAGCCTTTACTGCTAGACGATACACTCAAGATTGTCCTCGATCTGCAGGACCAGTGGCGACAGGGCGGTTGGGTTCCCAATCGTCTCGACAGCTTTCCATCATTCGCCGATACGCCGCAATGGCGCGATAGATTGCGCGACGTGAATAGAGGGGGTAAAGCTTACTGGCGAGCGGGTGACAAGTACCAAATTATGTTAGTGGTCAGTCGATTCAGGGATAAGAAGCGACCCACCGAGGAGCGATATCTCGTGACACTTGAAGTAGCCAAGTCACGGGGTGTGCAATGAACCGAAAGCTGAGCCGCACCTGAATATCCCTCCGGTCGCGCCTGTCATTTGAGCAGGCAAAACCCAGGTGTTGCCAAAACACTTACCCCAACACCCCCAACTCCTTCGCCCGCGCCACCGCCTGGGTCCTTCTCTCTACCCCAAGTTTGCTGTTGATATGGCTGGCATGAGTTTTAACCGTATGCAGAGAAATAAACAGCTGATCGCTGATCTCCTGATTCGAGCACCCTTGGGCAATCAGTTTCAAAACCGCCAGCTCCCGGGAACTCAGTTGCTCACAGGCGCGGGAGGGCTCCAGCGCAACCCGCGGTGCAGCAGCGGGCAAATGCTCGGCCAGGCTATACGAAACAGCAGTCTTGGCATTGTGCTGAAGTTGCTCGCGCACCCAGTCCGGGTATTTGCTCAGCAAGCCATCGAACGGTTGCAGAACCCCGCCGCTGGCCGCATCCAGGGCCTGGGTGAAAGCTTGGCGGGCTTCGGGCTCGCGATGAGTTGCCAGGAGTAGTTCGATCTTCTGGTTCAGCGCCATCACGCTGAGCAACTGGCGGCCGGTTTGCTGGCCGTTTTCCAGCAGCGCGTTCAGACGCCCCTCTGCCCGCATCGGCTGGCCCTGGATGACTTCCAGCAAAGCCTGCTGCAGTTCGATGTGCGGCGGCAGTTGCGGATGGAATTCCGGCGGCGCGGCGGGGTGCTCGCCGTTGTAGGTCTGGCTCAGGCGCGCCAGCCAGGCTTCGGCCAGGTCGGTGCGGCCCTGGGCCAGCCAAAGTTCGCATTTAACCAGGGTGATCATCGCCAGGTAGTAGATCGGTGGCACGTCCCAGATATGCATCAGGCGCTCGGCTTCGGCAAGTTCGGCGAAGGCTTTGGCGAATTCGCCGCTGTTGCCTTCGAGCCGGGCGATCACGCAATGGCCGATCAATACGCTGATATCGCGACAGGCCCGGGCCTCACTCAGCCCGGCCAGCAGACGCAAGCGCGCCGCCTGCGGTTGCAGGCGCATGGCCAACAGAAATCCTTCGTACAACGTCAGGCGCGCGCGGACTGCGTAGAGTCGTTGCGGCGAGAGGCCCTGCAGGCGCTGCAGGCCCTGTCGAACTTCTTCCAGCGCCCGCAGGATTTCCCCGCGCGCCTGCAGTACGCGGGCACGGTCGTAATGCGCCAGCGCCTCGAACAACGGATTGCCGACCCGTTGCGCGAGTTCCAGTGAATCGCGGTTCAAGCCGCGGGCGCGCCACAGGTCACCGTCTGCAATGGCCAGATTGGACAAGGTCGACAGGCACATCAGCCGCTGGCCATAACGTTTTGACGGCAGGCTCTCCAGGGCTTCGGTGCAATAGAGCAGGGTCAATTCGCGGTGGCCGCGCCCGCGGGCGATGATCCCGCTCAGGGCCAGCCATTGCGCAAGCATGGATTTTTGCGCGGTCGCCGAGGGCGCCGGCAGGAAGCGGCTCAAATGGCTGGCCAGTTCCTCGGCAGCGTCCAGCTGACAAGCCAGTCCCAATGCCCAGCTGTACAGCACGATCAAGCGTGGCGTGCTGATCAGCAGGCTGTCGGGCAAGTCCATTTTCCAGCGCAGCAGCATGCCGACGTTCTGCTCGGCCAGCAGCTGTTCTTCAGACAGGTTCTGGACCAGGTTCGCCGCAACATCCAGGTGGCCGGCGCGTAACGCCTGTTCCACCGCCTCATCGAGCAAGCCCTGGGCGTTGAACCAGCGGCATGCCCGCAGGTGCAGGCTGGCGGCCGGGACGATGGCCTGGGCGGGAGGCCGGGTGCGCAGCAGATCGGAAAACAGGTGGTGATAACGGTACCAGTGGCCCTGCTCGTCCAGTGGCACCAGGAACACCTGATGCGCGAGCAGGAATCGCAGGATCTCGGCGCTGTCATGTGCCTCGCGCACGGCGTCGCACAGCTCGCTGCAAAAACGCTCCTGGGGGGCTGTGTCGTAGAGGAATGCCTGCACCTCGGCGGGCAGGCAATCGATGACTTCTTCGAGCAAGTAATCGCGGATCAGTCCTTCCCCGCCGTGCAGGGACTGGGGTAACGCGCCGGTACTGCCCGCTTCGGAGGCGGCCAGCAACCAGAACCGCAGGCCGGCCACCCAGCCTTCACTGCGCTCGATCAGATTTTCCAGGGCTTCGCCGCGCAGGGAGGTGCTGTGGCGATCGAGCAGGGTCAGGGCTTCATCGTGGGTCAGGCGCAGGTCCTGCTCATGCAGTTCGAGCAATTGCCGTGACAGGCGCAGGCGCGCCAGATGCCAGTCCGGACGCTGGCGACTGGTGACCATCACCAGCAGGCCGTCGGGCAAATGATTGAGAAAAAACTGCAGGCAGCGATCGAGCACCGGGCCCTGGGCCAGATGGTAGTCATCGAGCACCAGCAATAGTGGAGCCGTCGGCAGCAGGTGCACCGCCAACTCATCGAGCAGGCCGTCGAGCCACTCTTCAAAGGCAAACGGCTGGTGGCGCTGGCGCATTTTCAGCAACCCCAGGGACTGGCTGCCGAGTTTCGGATAATAGTCTTGCAGGCCTTCGAGCAAGCGTTCCAGAAACCGTCCCGGGTCGCTGTCCCGCGGGCTCAGTCCCAGCCACAAGCTTTGCCAGTGCGCCGGCAGCCCCTGGCAGAACTCCACCGCCAGCGAACTCTTGCCAAACCCCGCCGGGGCGCTGACCAGCAACAGCCTGCCATCGAGACCTGCACTCAGGCGCTCGCACAGTCGCGGCCGCAGCACATGGCCGTCGGGCAGCGGTGGACGGAAAAAACGTCCGTCCAATGCCGCGACGGCAACGCTTGCAGGGCCCGGGATAGGGGACAGATCAGTCATGGCCGGCTCTTGTTTGAATGCGGGTGGCGGCGTTGCAGATGTCCGCAGACTAGCGGTAAACGAACAGGTAATGAAGGTTGTTGCTACAAATGGCTACAAAAAGGCCATCAAACCAAGGGAAATGCATGCGCTCCTACAGGGAAAAAGCGGGGGTAGCGAAAGGTCCGCAAAAAAAACGCCCCGAACCAGTCGGGGCGTTTTTCAGAGGGTGCGGCCTCTTTTAGCGCAGCTTAGCGAACACCTTCCTGACGCAATGCAGCCGGGGTGAAGTCGCTGGTGGTAGCCGTGAAGCCAAAGTCATAGGCCGACTTCTCTTCGTTCTTCATGCCCAGCGCCAGGTAGCGACCCGATTGCAGGTCATACAGGGTTTCCAGGGCGTACCACGGCACTTGCTTGTCGTAGTAGTTCTCGGCGTGGGCTTCCGCAACGCGCCACAGTTGATTACGACCGTCGTAGTGGTCGATCACCGCAGCCTGCCAGGTGTCTTCATCAATGTAGAAGTCACGTTTGGCATAGATATGGCGCTGACCTTCCTTCAGGGTTGCAACCACGTGCCAGACCCGGCGCAGCTCGTAGCGAGCGAGGTCCTGGTTGATGTGGCCGGCCTTGATGATGTCGGCATACTTGAGTTTCGGATCGTCGAGCTTGTAGCTGTCGGATGCGATGTACATCTCTTTCTTGCCTTCGAGTTTCCAGTCGTAGCGATCTGGCGCGCCGTTGTACATGTCGAGGTTGTCGGAGGTACGCAGGCCATCGGCAGCGGTACCCGGCCCGTCATAGGACACTTGCGGGGCGCGACGCACACGACGCTGACCGGCGTTGTAGACCCACGCCGAACGCGGCTCCTTGACTTGGTCGAGGGTTTCATGGACCAGCAGCACACCACCGGCAAGACGCGCCGGCGCGGTCACTTTCTGCTTGAAGTAGAACAGGATGTTGCCCGGGTTCGCCGGATCGTAGTCCTTCATTTTGTCGCGGAACACGAACTGGTCCTGGAAGTACACCAGGCTATAAGAGCCGTTAGGTTGCGGCGTGGCCTGGGTTACCAGACGAGTCACGCTGCCACCGCGATAACGGGTGATGTGGTTCCAGATGACTTCGACGCCGGTTTTCGGGATCGGGAACGGGACGGCAGTCTCGAAGTTTTCCAGGCCGTTACCGCCGGACACCAGTTTGGTGTTGACGGCGTTCTTCTTGATCGAGGCGAACACCTCATCCGGCACGGTGGCACCGCGATGAGACGGGTAGACCGGCATCTTGAAGGTTTCCGGATAACGCTTGAACATCGCGTACTGGCCCGGGGCAAGTTTCGCTTTGTATTGGTCGACGTTCTGCGCGGTGATGGTGAACAGCGGTTTTTCACCGGCATACGGGTCCGATAGGAAGCCCTTGCTGTCAACGGTGCCGGCATTTTTTGCCAGGGGTTTCCAGGCCGGGATCGACCCGTCGGCATTGCCCGCCATTTCGGCGCCCATCGGCGTCAGGCTCTTGCCCAGTTTGTCCGCTTCGGCAGCAGGAACAGCCGCCATCACGCTGGTCGCCAGCAGCGAAAGTCCCAGAACACCGGCTTGGAACAGACTCTTTGTTATTTTCATATGTGTGTTCGTCCTGAAAATACTGTGCTTAGAAGTTCACGCCGACGCTGAGCGCAACAAAGTCGCGGTCGTCCACAGTGGTGTACTTGCCGTCGAAGAAGTTGGTGTAGGCCAGGCTCGCGGTGTAGGTGTTCTGGTACTCGGCATCGACACCCAGGCTGACCGCTTTGCGACCTTCCTCGAAGTTGCCGCCAGGACCTGGCGAGTAACCACTGACGTCATGGGACCAGGCCACGTTTGGCTTGAGGTTGACCCCGGCGAACACGTCGTTGTATTCCCAGATCGCACGACCGCGGTAGCCCCACGAGGTTGCCGTGGTGAAGCCTTCGTTAGTGCAATTGCGGCTGCGGTTGTTCTGCGGCGAACCAGCACCGGCACCGTTGATGGTGCTGGCGTTGAGAATGTTGGCGCAGGTGTCGGTACCGGCTGGGCCAGTCGGTGGCAGTTCACCTGGACCGTAGACCGGATCGCGGCCGTAGCGCACATCGGAAGAGCTTTCCAGGCCGCCAACGTGGGTCACGCCCACTTCACCGACCAGGGTCAGACGGCTGGCGCCCATGACTTGATCGAAGAAGTGCGTCAGGGTGGTCTGGAACTGAGTCACTTCCTTGCGGCGATAACCGTGCAGGTCCTGGCCAGGAACGCCAGTCAGCAGCGAAGCGTTGCCCAGGGCACCGCCCAGTGGTCGCACACCAGCGAACAGGATGTCGGTGGAGTTGAGCTGTACCGGTGCGTTCGGACGGTAGCTGATCTCACCGCTCCACGCCGTACCGGTAGGCAGGGTGGTGGAGAAGCTCAGGCCGTAGAGACGAATGTCTTCCGGGTATTCGATGAAGTACTGCGAGTTGCCCGCCACCAGCAATGGCGCCAGTGCAGCGAACGGACCCGGCAGGCCGGCGGCGGTGTTGTACACCGACTGCGGCGCACCCGTGGCACTGAAGATCGGCGCACGGCTGTGGTAGTTCATGAAGTAGGCACCGAATTCGGTGTCCAGCGGATCGAACATGTACTTCAGGGACGCGCCCCACTGGCCGCTGTCCCGCGCATCGCGATCGGGGCCGCGACGTACCAGCACACCTTCCTCGTTGACGTCTACGCCAGCACCGGCCAACGGGCCCAGGGCAACGGCCGGAATCGTCGAGCGCTTGTTCAGCACGCGCAGGTTGCTGTCGCAGCCATCGGCCACGATGTCCGGTTGGGAGAAGAAGGTGCCGCAGTTGTCGACGACGGTCTGGTCCCATTCCAGCTGGTAGAACGCTTCAGCCGAAAGGTTCTCGGTGAGGCTCTGGGAGACGTAGAACATGTTGACCGGGATCAGGCCTTCCTTGATCTCGGCACCAGGACGACGGAATGCGGATACGTCGATCGGATTGATCGAGTTGATGCCGCCGCCGATGAACGTACTTTCGCCCCAGCTCACGACCTGCTTGCCCAGACGCACGGAGCCCGGCTGATCGGCGATGGAATAGTTGTGGTAGACGAAGGCGTCGAGGATCTGGCCGCCGGAGGACTTGGCGCCTTCCTTGCGGTTGTCGTTGCTGACGTTCTTGAATTCGAGGTCTTGGTTTTGCAGTGCGAAGTCGTACCAGTATTTGCCCCGCACGAACACACCGGTATCGCCATATTTCAGTTCAAGGTCATGGATGCCCTTGAAGATCTTCGAGAAGGCCTGGCCGCTCTTGAAGTTCAGGTGACCGTCGTCGGAGGTCTGGGACAGCCCGTGGCCACCGTTGTTGACACCGATCAGGTTCTTGTTCGGCGACTGGGTGGAGACGCTCATGCCCAGGGAGAGAGAAGAGTCGAACTGACCTTCGATTTCACCAACGTTGAAACTGACGCCGAATGCGGGCCCGGCGAGCGTAGAAGCAAGACTGACCGCCAGGGGTAACTTCGCCCGGCGCCAGAACTGGTTTACTGATGTCATCGACGCTACTCCATGTGCATTATTGTTATGGCAGTGAGTACTTTTAAAAACGTTGTGGATGACCGGAAGCCAAGGCGTTCCGAATTCATTCCAATGTGCATCGCCCCGTTTGTGCGTTTGCTCGCGTTCTTAAAAATCCTTGAGCGGACTATAGCCAGCAGGTAGTAGAGCTTGATCCCTCTAAAGTGTGATTTGCAGCTGCCAGCCACTCTGGAACAGTCCTTTCGCCAGTCCGACAACTGTCGGCACGGGAAGAATGGCTGAAAATTCAGATTTCACAAGCCAAGCGCTTGCTTGGTGGGGCTGGCGTGCCTTTTCGGGCACGCCAGAAACGCTTAAAGCGTCGAGAGGAAGGTGCTGTTGTTGGCCTGCCATTCGGTGATGTCGAGGCGGATTTTCTTCTTGTCGAGTTTGCCGACGCTGGTCTTGGGAATTTCGGTAACAAGGGCAATCTGGCTCGGGATGGCCCACTTGCTCAGGTGCCCCAATTCCACAAACGGCTTGAGGTGTTCCTTGAGTTCCTTGGCCCCGATAACGTGGCCTTCGCGGATCACCAGCAAGGCAAACGGGCGCTCGCCCCACTGCGGGTCGGCGATGCCCACTACTGCTACTTCGCGTACCGCTACGTGGCGGCTGATCAGGTCTTCGAGGTCCAGGGAGGAAATCCACTCGCCGCCGGTCTTGATCACATCCTTGATGCGGTCGCGGATATCGATCACCCCCATGGTATCCAGGGTCGCGACGTCACCGGTGTGCAACCAGCCGCCGGCCCAGAGCTCGGCGCCCTTCTGCGGCTCATTGAAGTAGCCTTCGGTGAGCCATGGCGCGCGCAGCACCAGTTCGCCCTGGGTCTCGCCATCGGCCGGCAGGAAGTTGCCTTCGGCATCGACGATTGCCGCCTCCACCAGCGGGCCGGGAACACCGGCCTTGATGCGGTAGGTGGTGCGTTCGTCTTCACTGCCGGCCATCAGTTCATCGTTGAGGTGAGCGCAGGACACCAGCGGCCCGGTTTCCGACATGCCATACGCCGCGGTCAGCTGGATGCCCTTGGCCTTGGCGGCTTCATACAGCGCCCGGTTCAACGCACTGCCGCCGATGACGATCTTCCAGCCATTGAAGTCGGTGTTTTGCGCAGCCTTGGAGTTGAGCAGCATCTGCAGGATGGTCGGCACGCAATGAGAAAAGCTGACCTTCTCCTTGCGCCACAACTCCACGAGGAACTCCGGATCGTAGCGCCCAGGGTAAACCTGCTTCAGCCCGAGCATGGTCGCCACATAGGGCAGGCCCCAGGCGTGCACGTGGAACATCGGGGTGATGGGCATATACACGTCGTTGGTGCCCAACAGGCGCACGCTGTCGATGGCCCCCATGATGGTCGACACGCCCATGGTGTGCAGCACCAGTTGCCGATGGGTGAAGTACACGCCCTTGGGATTGCCGGTGGTGCCGGTGGTATAGAAGGTGGTGGCGACCGAGTTTTCGTCGAAGTCCTGGAAATCGTACTGCGGGCTCGCCGCCGCCAGCAATTGCTCGTATTCCCCCACAAGGTTCGGCAGGTCAGCAGTTTTTTCCGGCAGGTCGGTCAGCAGCAGGGTTTTCTCGACCGTGGTCAGGTGTCCGGCGATCGCGTTGTAGAGGCCCACGAACTCGCTGTTGACCAGCACGAAGCGGTCCTCGGCATGGTTCATGGTGTAGAGGATCTGTTCCGGAGACAGGCGCACGTTGATGGTGTGAATCACCGCGCCAATCATCGGAATGGCAAACATGCATTCAAGGTAGCGATGGCTGTCCCAGTCCATCACCGCCACGGTATCGCCTGGTTTGACGCCGGCGGCAGTCAGGACGTTGGCGAGCCGGGCCACGCGCTCGATCAGGGTCGGGTAGCTGTAGCGCAGCTGATCGCGGTAGACGATCTCGCGGGTCTTCTCGTACCGGGCACCCGACATCAGCAGGCGTTTTATCAGCAGCGGGTATTGGTAAGCGCCTTCGGCTGGGGGGATAACGCGAGTCTGCAACATAAGAATCCCTTTTCCTGACTGCACGGTCGTGGCTGAAAACCAGCACTTTAATGCGCCGGCCCGGGCACCAAATCAGCCAAAGGAATGATTTCACCAAAGGGTCAAATACTAGCTTTGCGCCACTATTTAAGACCTGTCGCGGGCACGTGATTGCCTGCGAAGGTCAACTTGTAATGGATGCGACCACGGGTTTCGTGCGAGCCTATGTATCTTTACCGACACAATGACAACGATGAACACTGAAGTGACCGCCCCTCTGGATTGCGCCAGCACACAAGCGCCCCTGGTCTCAATCGTGGCGCCTTGTTACAACGCGGAAAAATACCTGGAAGAGGCGATCAAAAGCATCTTCGCCCAGGATTACCCGAATTTTGAAGTGATCATTGTCGACGATGGCTCCAGCGACAACAGCATCGCGCTGCTCAAGCAATTGCAGCAGACCCATGATTTCCAGCTTTATACCCAACCGAACCAAGGTGTAAGCGCGGCACTCAACCACGGCTTGCGTTACGCCAAGGGCGACTATGTCTCGACGCCTGACCTGGACGACATCATGCTGCCGGAGTCGCTCCGCGTCAGGGTCGATTACCTGGACCAGCACCCGAAGGTCGGCTGTGTGGGCGCGCTGATCATCTATATGGACAGCGATGGCAACACCATCAAGCAGCAACAGCGCGACCAGATCCGCACCTACGACTTCGACCAGATTCTCAGCGGCGCCGTGGTGATCGGCGCCCCGGTTGCGCTGTACCGCATGAGCGCCATGCGCAGCGCCGGCTTCTACGCCCCGAACCTGCGGGTCCAGGATTTCCAGATGACCCTGCGCATCGCCCGCCTGGGTTACGAGGTGCATGAATTGCCGGTGTGCGTGACGCGTTATCGCCGTCACGCCAACAACCTGTCCAGGAAGTACAAGGTGTTGTTAAAGGCCGACCTTGAAGCCATCGCGCCGTACGTGGGTCATCCTGGATACCAGAGCGCGCGTACTCAACTGGTGAACAAGGCCCTCAAGTACGCGGTAGTCGAGGACAAGAAAGAGGCCTGGAATCTGTTGCGCTCCATCCCCTGGCGTCACTTGAACCGAACCAGCTTTCGCCGCTTGAAACGCCTGATGCTGCATCGCTGAACGCGCCCTTCCCGCTTTTCCAGGCTCCGTCATGAAATTTCTCGAAAAACTCAAAGAACGCAAAGTCCGCAAACATCTCAAGCGCCTGGAGAAACTGCAGAGGGCTCCGGAAAAAATCCGCCTGCGCTATCCGCGTTATGAGATCGGCGTGGGCACCTATGGCATTCCCGAGGTCATGGAGTTCGGCGACGATACGATCCTCAAGGTCGGTTCCTACACTTCGATTGCCGAAGGCGTGCAGATTCTGCTCGGCGGCGGGCATCGCACCGACTGGGTCAGCACCTACCCGTTCCCCTTGATGATCGACGAGGCCAGGGACATACCCGGCTGCAGCCCGACCAAGGGCGATGTGGTGATCGGTAGCGATTGCTGGATCTGCGCCAACGTGATGATCCTGTCCGGCGTCACCATCGGCCACGGCGCGGTAGTCGCGGCCGGGGCCGTGGTAACCCGCGATGTCGAACCCTATGCGATCGTTGGCGGCAACCCCAGCCGCCACATTCGCTGGCGCTTCGAAGAAGACGTGCGCCAGGAACTGTTGGCGTCCGCCTGGTGGGACTGGCCCATGGAAGAGGTCAAGACTGCGTCGCGCATCCTGTGCAGCAGTGACATGGACGGGTTTGTGCAGTACGTCCGCCAGCGCCAGGCGAATCAACCCGGGTGACGCAATGGCCGCGACAACAGGCGTCGCGGCCATTTGTTACCTCAATGCATTTCGGTAAACGCCAGCTTCACCCCAATCGCAATCAGCACCGCGCCCATGGTCCGATCGAACCAGTGGCCCATGCGAGCAAACCCGGCGCGTACGCGCTGCTGGCTGAACAACATCGCCACCAGGCAGAACCACATCGCGGTGGCCACCGCCAGGTAGATACCGTAGCCGGCCTGCACCGACAATGGCGTGTGCGGGTTGATCACCACGGTGAACAGCGACAGGAAAAACAGCGTGGCTTTCGGGTTCAGGCCATTGGTCACGAAGCCCGAGGTAAAGGCGCCGCGAGCGCTGCGTTCACCGGCTTCTTTGTGCAGGTCGTCCGTCACAGGCTTGGCTGGCTGTGCACGCAGGGCCTTGAAGCCGATGTACAGCAGATAAGCGGCGGCAGCCCATTTCAAGGCGTTAAACAGCACGATCGACTGCGACACGATCAGACCTATGCCCAGCAGCGAATACCCCACATGCAGAAATATTGCCGAGCCGACGCCCAGCGCGGTCCAGGTGCCGGCCCGACGACCGTGGGTCACGCTTTCGCGCACCACCACCGCAAAGTCCGGTCCGGGGCTGGCCACGGCCAGCAGGTGGATGACGGCAACGGTCAAGAACTCTGTCCAGTACATGCGAAAATCCTTAATGGCAGGCTTGGCGAAGTCTTGTTAAAGGCTGCCAGACCCGCAATGAGTAACTGATTGTTTCATCTGTTAGGCTCGGCAGGTTACGCCTTCAGATCAATGCACAAAAGGTACAGTTGATGACGAACACTCACCGCGCGGTTTTCCTCGACCACCCTTCCCTGGACCTCGGCGACCTCGACCTGCAGCCTTTGCGCGACTGTTTCAGCGATTTACAGCTGTTCGCCCAGACCACGCCGGACCAGGTGATCGAACGCCTCAAGGGCGCCACCGTCGCCATCAGCAACAAAATCCTCATCGATGCCGCCGCGATCGCCGCGAGCCCTGACCTGAAGCTGATCCTGATTGCCGCCACCGGCACCAACAACGTCGATCTCGCCGCCGCCCGCGCCCACGGAATCACCGTGTGCAACTGCCAGGGTTACGGCACGCCTTCAGTGGCGCAACACACGCTCATGTTATTGCTGAACCTCGCGACGCGCCTCGCCGACTATCAGAAAGCAGTGGGTGAAGGTCGCTGGCAGCAGGCGAAGCAGTTCTGCCTGCTGGACTATCCGATCGTCGAACTGGAAGGCAAGACCCTCGGCTTGCTCGGTCATGGCGAGCTGGGTGGCGCGGTGGCCCGCCTGGCTGAAGCGTTTGGCATGCGCGTGCTGTCGGGGCAGATTCCAGGCCGCCCGGCCCGGCCGGATCGCCTGCCGTTGGCCGAGCTGCTGCCGCAGATCGACGCCCTGACCCTTCACTGCCCGCTGAACGAACATACCCGTCATTTCATTGGAGCCCGCGAACTGGCCTCGTTGAAGCCCGGCGCGTTTGTGGTGAACACCGCGCGCGGTGGCCTGATTGACGAACAGGCGCTGGCCGACGCGTTGCGCAACGGCCATCTGGGCGGCGCAGCCACCGACGTGCTGAGCGTCGAACCCCCGACCGCAGGCAACCCATTACTGGCCCACGACATCCCTCGCCTGATCGTCACCCCGCACAATGCCTGGGGCAGTCGCGAGGCGCGCCAGCGGATCGTCGGGCAATTGACGGAAAATGTGCAGGGATACTTCAGCGGTAAAGCGCAGCGGGTCGTCAGTTGATAGACTGCGACACTTTTTTTCAGGGAGCAGATTATGGATCCGCGCAGTGAAGTACTGCTTCGTCAGGCCGAGTTATTCCAGGGCTCGGTGTTGCTCGCCGGCTTGCCCGCCGATGATCTGCTGGGCCGTCTGCCCGATGCCCATGGCTGGTGCTGGCACGCGGGCGATCAAGCGGCGCTCGACGCCCGCTTTGCCGAGCGCAGCCACTTTGGCGTAGACGCGCCCGAGCGCGAGTTCGACGCAGCAGTGGTGTTCCTGCCCAAGTCCAAGGACCTGACCGACTACATCCTCAACGCGCTGGCCTCGCGCCTGGCCGGTCGCGAACTGTATCTGGTCGGTGAAAAGCGCAGCGGCATCGAAGGCGCGGCCAAGCAGCTCAGTCCGTTCGGCAAACCACGCAAGCTCGACAGCGCACGTCATTGCCAGCTGTGGCAGGTGACCGTGGCCACTGCTCCCGCCGCCAAATCCCTGGAAAGCCTGGCCCAGACCTATGAGCTGGACCTGTCCGAAGGGCCGCTGACCGTAATCAGTCTGCCCGGCGTCTTCAGCCACGGCCGCCTGGATCGCGGCAGCGCGCTGCTGCTCGAACACCTCGACAAGTTGCCCAGCGGTCATCTGCTGGACTTTGGTTGCGGTGCCGGCGTCCTGGGAGCGGCGGTCAAGCGCCGGTATCCGCACAACCAGGTGACCTTACTCGACGTGGATGCTTTTGCAGCCGCCAGCAGTCGCTTGACCCTCGCTGCCAACGGCCTTGAAGCAGAGGTGATTACCGGTGACGGAATTGATGCTGCACCGATGGGTTTGAGTGCGATTTTGAGCAATCCGCCCTTCCATGTCGGCGTGCACACTGATTACTTCGCAACCGAGAACTTGCTGCGAAAAGCGGCCAAACATCTGAAAAACGGCGGGGAACTGCGGCTGGTCGCCAACAGCTTCCTGAAGTACCAGCCGTTGATCGAGGAGCACCTTGGCGTGTGTGCGATCAAGGCCGAAGGTCAGGGCTTCAGGATCTACCGCGCCAAGCGCGGCTGAAATCTTTTCTTAAAAAAGACACTTGCCCAATCGGATTTGCCTAGGCAGAATCCGCTCCGTCCTAGGGGAGTAGTCTCCCACGAGCGCCATGCTCGTCCGGCATACGTCAACATACTTGGTCCTCAGACCATGGCGTATGCGACCCAAGCGTCCGCAACAGACGGATCGCAGGGTTTGACAAGACCTATGACACGAACACCTTACCCGGGGCGGGAAGGCTGTACGTGTCATAGCCGTGTCGACCCGCCCCTTAGGAAAATCCCTGATGCTGGACTCTCTACTCGTTCCAACCGCTGTAGTTGCCTTGGCCGAAATCGGCGACAAGACGCAACTGCTCGCACTGATTCTCGCTGCCCGTTTCCGCAAGCCCTGGCCGATCATCGCCGGCATCGTTGCCGCGACTTTGGCCAACCATGCGGCTGCCGGCGCTGTAGGCGCCTGGGCCGGGAGTTTCTTCTCCGATGCGATGCTGCACTGGATCCTCGCCGCAAGCTTCGCCGCGACTGCACTGTGGACCCTGGTGCCGGACAAGATGGATGACGACGAAGCCAGTACCGCGCGAAAATTCGGGCCGTTCCTGACTACGTTGATTGCATTCTTCCTGGCGGAGATCGGTGACAAGACCCAGATCGCCACGGTGATACTCGCGGCGCAATATCCGGAATTGTGGCTGGTGGTTATCGGTACCACCCTGGGCATGTTGATTGCCAACGTGCCGGTGGTGTTGGCGGGTAATTTTGCTGCGGAAAAACTGCCATTGACCCTGATTCGTCGGCTGGCGGCGTCAGCGTTCTTCATCCTGGCGGTGGTCGCGGTGTACAAGGCGATGCAGAGCAGTGGATGGGTTTGACGCGCTAGGTCGGTAGACCGCGTTATCGTTCATCGCGAGCAGGCTCACTCCTACAGGGTTGTATGGCTGACACAAAATTTGTGATCACCCTGTGACCTGTAGGAGTGAGCCTGCTCGCGATGGCGTTTTCAGACGCGCAACAGAACCATCAAGACTTCGGCGCTTTCTCGTACAACGGCATCACCTTCGGAATCGCTGCTTCCAGCGAGGCAATCCGACTGGTCGAAGCCGGGTGAGTGCTCATGAACTCCGGTGACGAACCTTCCGACACCTTGCTCATCTTGTTCCACAAGGTGATCGCGGCATTCGGGTTGTAACCGGCGCGAGCTGCCAGTTCCAGGCCGATCAGGTCCGCTTCGTTTTCGTTGGAGCGGCTGTTCGGCAAGGTCATGCCGTAATTGGCCACGGTGTCCGCCAACGCCAGGCTGTCCTGCCCAAGGCCGAACAGTGCACCAGCGCCCTGCTTGGCCATCTCGATACCGTAGGCCTTGGACATTGCCTCACGCCCGTGCTCGCGCAGGGCGTGAGCGATTTCATGGCCCATGATCGCGGCGATTTCATCGTCGGTGAGCTTCAGGGTGTCGATCAGCCCGGTGTAGAAAATAATCTTGCCGCCAGGCCCGCAGTTTGCGTTGAGCTCGTCGCTCTTGATCAGATTGACTTCCCATTTCCACTGCGCCGAATCCGGACGGAACACCGGCGCCTGGGCAATCAGCCGGCTGGCAATCGCCTGAACCCGCTTGGCATCGTTGCTGGTCTTGTCCAGCACACCCTTGGTGGTCGCTTCACCGACAGTCTTTTGATAAGACTGGGCATACATCTGGTTGACCTCATCGGTCGACAGCATGCTGAACATGTACTGCTTGCGCTCAACACCCACAGCGCCGCCGCTGGTAGTGTTGACCGATTGACAACCGGCGAGCAGCAGACCTGCGCTCAGTGCACACAAAACCAATGTCTTGTTCATCGAAAAGCTCCTTGGAAACATGCCGGTATCCTAGGCGCGCATTTGTATTGGCGCCAGACACATCAGACATACAGACGCGCAATTAGGAAAAAGGTCCGCACAAGATCGAAAGATTACCTGTACCAGCCTCTACCCCGGCGTCAAACATTCCGGCCCGTTGAGCTTTGGATCGTTGACCAGATTGGCCAATACCCGCTCGCGCAACGCCGCAGGTTCGCTAGCTAGCAACGCCTGCAAAGCATGCAAGGGTGTTTCAGGATCAAGCCAGGCTTCCTGCCCTGCGGCGTCAAGAATCAAAGGCCGACGCTGACTGGCGGCCGGCTGGGTGATCACCGCGGTACTCAGCCACACTTGCTCCTGCACCGGATAAGCTTCCCAGATTGCCGCGAAAAACAGCGACGAGCCCTCCCCCGGCGTCAGCCAGTACGGACGCTTGCGGGTAGTGCCACGCCATTCGTAAAAACCGTTGGCCGGCAGCAGGCATCGGCGCAGGCGCAGGGCTTCGCGAAACATCGGCTGTTCGGCCACGGTTTCGGCGCGGGCATGGGCCGGGGTGCGGGACAGATCGGTCAACCATGGCGGCGTCAGCCCCCAACGCGCACGGGCCAATTCTCGCTGGCCATCGGCACCAGCGCGCAACATCAGTACCGAGTCAGTGGGAGAAATGTTCCACTGCGCCTGCTGATCGGCGGGAAAACCAGGCAGGGCCGCGAAAGCGGGGTTCCAGCGAAACAGGGCATAACGTCCACACATGGGGCAGCACAACTCTTGATCAAACGAACGCCAGCCTAACAGACCAGCGTGCCAGGGAAACTCTCCGGTTCATCCCCGGGCAGCGGCAGCGCGGCATTGTAGGCGCTGATCAACTCCCGGGCATATGCCGCCTGGTCATTATCGACCGATAGCCCGAGCAAGCCGTAGATCGGCAATTCACCTGTACCTCCGATCAGATCCCGCCCGACCAGATGAGCTTGAATACCTTCGCTGGCCAACATGCCTTGCAGCAACTCCCCTTCCATCAGGTTTTCCGGCTCGTAGATTCGCTGCATGTCACGCCCCTTTCACTCGTTTTCGCTGTGGACTTCGAGCAACCATTCCTGACCGTCAGTCTGCAGAACGAAGGTTATCGGGCGGCAACACACCGGACAGTCCTCGATATATGTCTGATCACCGCCGGACAAATCCAGCACCGCCT
The DNA here is from genome assembly GCF_054897945.1 of Pseudomonas sp. LB3P31. NCBI lineage: Bacteria > Pseudomonadati > Pseudomonadota > Gammaproteobacteria > Pseudomonadales > Pseudomonadaceae > Pseudomonas > Pseudomonas sp. LB3P31. The sequence goes on along the minus strand of NZ_CM142710.1, from coordinate 4,379,753 downwards.
CGGCTTCCTCACCACAATACGGACATTCGTAGCGCTCGGTTTCCAGCATCGCGGTCTCCCAGGTGACTTGTGCGTATAATCGCCGGTCTATTTGCAAGGCTATTTTTGTCTGGCTATTTTTCAGACCGTGCCCCGTTGGTTTTCGATCAAAACCTTTACTTACCCTAGCCGTTTCCAACAAGAGAGCATGATGGGCGAATTCGATACCATCCGACCTTACGACGACAGCGAAGTCCCAGCGGTGCTGGCACGGCTGCTCAGCGACAAGGCGTTTCTAGATATCCTCACCCACTTCCGCTTCCCGCGTTTTGCCGGAGCCCTTGGTTGGGCGCTCAAACCTCTTATAGCTCATCGGTTGCGTCGTGAGTTCGCCGGCGTGAATTCGGTGGCGACCTTGCAGGACAAAGTCGAGGTCTACGTCGACCACACCATCGAGCGGGCCACCGACGGCGTGACCTACAGTGGCGTCGAGCAATTCAAGTCCGGCAGCGCGTACCTGTTCATCGCCAACCATCGCGACATCGTGATGGACCCGGCTTTCGTCAACTATGCCGTATACCACGCTGGCCTGCCGACTCCCCGCATCGCGATCGGTGACAACCTGTTGCAGAAGCCCTTTGTCAGCGACCTGATGCGCCTGAACAAAAGCTTCATCGTGCACCGCTCGATCATCGGTCGGCGGGAAAAGATGGCGGCGTACCAACTGCTCTCGGCGTACATCAATCACTCGATCCGCAATGACTGTGCCTCGATCTGGATCGCCCAGGCCGAGGGTCGGGCCAAGGACGGTGACGACCGCACCGAGTCGGCCATCCTCAAGATGTTTCACATGAGCCGCAAGGACGAGCCGTTCGGTGAAGTAATCCGGTCGTTGAACGTGACTCCGGTGTCGATCAGTTACGAATATGACCCGTGCGACCAGGCCAAGGCCCGGGAACTGTTCATCCGCGCCACCACCGGCACCTACACCAAGGTACCGGGAGAGGATGACGTGAGCATCGCCAAGGGGATTACCGGCTACAAGGGTCGGGTGCACGTGAATTTCGCGGCGCCGATCACCCAGGTGTTCGACGACACCAAGCAGTTGGCGATCGAGATGGACAAGCAGATTCTCGGTGGCTACCGCCTGTTCCCGGCGCACTACCTGGCCTATGCCCAATGGCAGGATGCTGACCCGCAATTGCAGGTGCCGGAGGCAGCGCAGGTGTTTGCGGCGGATGAGCTGGCCAAGGCCCAGGAGGAGTGGCAGCGGCGGCTGGATGAATGCCCTGAGGAGCATCGACCGTATCTGGTGCAGCAATATGCTACGCCGGTGCGTAATCAGTATCGGGTGAAGGCTGGGTTGGCGCTGTAATAATGCAGAACTGTGGGAGCGAGCCTGCTCGCGATGGGTGCATGCCATTCGACACCGATGTCGACTGACCCGCCGCTATCGCGAGCAGGCTCGCTCCTACAGGGAGGCGGTGTTCACAACTGCGTGCTGATCCATGAGACGAGCAGTGCCAACCCCAGGCACGCAAAACCGAATCGGTAGAAAAACCGGTTCATGCGCAAGGTCGCCCAGTCCAGCGTCGGCTCAACGCTCGGCCGGACCTGGCGCTGGGTCTCGATACTGGCCAGCGCACGCTGCTCGCGGCGTCGGGTGGCGTGCAGCAGCCAGCCGCCCGGAAAGGCCAACAGCAGGGCCAGCAGGTTGATCAGCTTGGCGGGATGGGTGGTAAACAGCGTCATCAAATGCAGCGACATCACGAACCTCAGGCGAATCAGGTGTGGCAAGTCGCCAGATAAACGACTGCGGCGCGGATTCTACCGAAAGCCTGTTCCCCTGCCCCGCCTTTCCGACAAAAAACTGAAAACTGAGCAAATGCTGTTCTGTGTCACGGGGACGTCATCTGAGTGGGGCAGTCTGGCGCCCCTCGAAACCGACATGGACACCGTCATGCTGCACGCAGAAAACCAGGATCGCCTCTACCTGATCGCTCCGAGCGACGAACAACAGACTCTCGTGGGAAGCCTGTCCTTCAATGTTCAGGATCGCCGCTGGCTGGTGTATTGCGCGTTGGGCGGGCACCAGCATGAGGACTTGCCGGAGACGGATCTGCTGACGGGCATCAGCGTGCTGGATTTTTATTCGCAGGCTGCCTGACATAAAAATGCCCGGGCCATTTCGGGTCCCGGGCTTTTTTTTGTCCCGCGAACGCTTACTGGCCGAGAACCTGACCTACTGTCGGGTCCTTGAACAGACGGGTCAACGCATCGCTCAACACGTCACTGACCAGCTTGGTGTTGGTTTCCTGGTTCGGCGCCATGCCAAAACGCTGATCCAGGGAGGCGCCATAACGACCGCTGTAGCGACGATTGGCATTCTGCACATCGGAGCGGAAGGTCGCGCCGATAGTCGCCTCGGTCACGTACATGCCTTCCTTGGGCGACTGATACTTCAGCTCGGCCAGGGTCACGGTCAGTTGCGGCGCATTGTTGCCGCTGGATACCGGGGTAAAGCCCAGCAAACGTACGGCTGCTTCGGCCTGGGCCTGCAACTTCGGCAGGATCTGCGCACCTTGCACGGTGATCGCGCTGGTCTCCGGGTACATGCCACCACGGGTGCCCAGGGTTGGCGAAGGACGACCGTCCACTACCCGGACCACCACCTGCTGGCCATGGCCAACCGGCGCCAGCTGAGTGGTCAGCTTCGGCTCCGGGCTCAGTTGTTGCGGGCTGTGGGCGCAGCCGACGAGGGTCAAACTGGTCACAGTGATCAAACCGAACAACAAGCGTTGCAACATGCTCTTCTCTCCAGAATCAGGCACAAACAAGGCCGCAGTATAGCTGTGCGCCACGACAGGGAACCAGCGCCGAAAATAGGGAAAAGTCTGACAGGCATTTAGGAATCGTTATCTGTCACACACCTGTCATCGCTCATACACTGTGACGTCACGGCTCAATGCCAACCTTCAGGCAGTCCCAAGGAGGAATATTGCCATGCGCTTTCTCATCTCGCTGTTCGCACCGCGTCCGCTGCACCGCTGCTTCGCCCTGCTCGACCGCCAGGGTCACTGCCAGGCGTTCAAGCAGTGCAGTCTCCAGCCAATGGGCGATGGCTGGGTCGAAATCGACGAGATCCGCCTCAACTGGCTGCATCAGCCTTTACCCCAAAGTGCCCGTGTCAGCCAGCGCCAGCCTCGTGCGCGCGGGCAACGGATGCTGGCCACCTGAGCAGACGCCGAACAAAAGTCATAAAACACGCCCATTTCCCTGCGTTTCTTCGCTACAATCTCCCCCCGATTATAAGGACGTCTCCTGATCGGGCCCCGCAACATCGTCAATGCGTTTGTATTGACCCTCTATATCGCCCACAGAGAGCCGCCCACACAGATCGAGTGAAGCTGGCGTGCTTGCTGTTTCCTGAGCAAAACCCCCACTTTTCGCGAATCTGCAGAGCTGTCATTACGCTCGGTCACTGAGCCGTTTGCCCGTTTTGCCTGTCATGTATTCCATGAAGGCAATCCATCCGGGCACAGTGCCAGGCTGGGACAGCCCTTTTTGAGGTTCACGTCTTCAAAAGAGCGTGAAAAAAACGGGTTTTCACAACTTCACAAGAGTGTGGCGAGCAAATGAATAGTTTTGCGTCTGAACATGCACCATTAGCGTCTGATACAGCCCAACGACACAGGACCGAGTACTCCTCGAACACCGGAGCCTGAAGCCTGTCCGCTACGGATTTGGTTGCACAAACGGACGTATCGACCATAAGTCGAATTGCCTCCCGCGCGCTTAAATGAGTTCATGTAACCCATAAGCCCGGCCGGTAGCGTCCGTCGAAGTTGCGATAAATTGCGAAGATTCGGACATGGCGATCCTGGCCATGGGTACCTGGGGCATCACTGTCACGCCCCGTCACTCCTGGCAGCCATGCCGACAAATTGGTGCTGCAGATTTTGGAGACGCGTTAAATGGCGCATAACGAAGCAGTCGACGTAGTACTGGTTGGGGCCGGCATCATGAGTGCCACCCTCGCCGTACTGCTCAAAGAGCTCGACCCCGCGATCAAGCTGGAAGTCGTCGAGCTGATGGATTCCGGTGCTGCGGAAAGTTCCAACCCGTGGAACAACGCCGGTACCGGCCACGCCGGGCTGTGTGAGCTGAACTACACGCCACAGGCCGCCGACGGCACCGTCGACATCAAGAAAGCCGTGCACATCAACACCCAGTTCGAGGTGTCGAAACAGTTTTGGTCGTACCTGACCCGCAAGGGCACGTTCGGCTCGTGCAAATCCTTCATCAGCCCGGTGCCGCACCTGAGCTTCGTGCAGGGTGACAGCGGCGTTTCCTTCCTCAAGGAACGCTTCAACGTCCTCAGCAAGCACCACGCTTTCTCGGATATGGAATACACCGAGGACAAGGCCACCATGGCCGAGTGGATGCCATTGATGATGCCGGGGCGTCCGGCCGGTGAAGTCCTGGCCGCCACCCGTGTGATGAACGGTACCGACGTCAACTTCGGCGCGCTGACCAATCAATTGCTCAAGCACCTGACCAGTGCACCCGATGCCCAGGTCAAGTACTGCAAGCGCGTCACCGGCCTCAAGCGCAACAACGGTGGCTGGACCGTCAGCATCAAGGACGTCAACAGCGGCAGCACCCGCGAAGTCGACGCCAAGTTCGTCTTCCTTGGCGCTGGCGGCGCGGCCCTGCCGTTGCTGCAGGCTTCCGGCATCGAGGAAAGCAAAGGCTTCGGCGGCTTCCCGATCAGCGGCCAGTGGCTGCGTTGCGACAACCCGGAAGTGGTCAAGCACCACCAGGCCAAGGTCTACAGCCAGGCTGCCGTGGGTTCGCCGCCGATGTCCGTGCCGCACCTGGACACTCGCGTAGTCGACGGCAAGAAGTCCCTGCTGTTCGGGCCTTACGCCGGTTTCACCACCAAGTTCCTCAAGCACGGTTCCTTCATGGACCTGCCGCTGTCGGTTCGCGCCGGCAACATCGGCCCAATGCTCGCCGTGGCGAAAAACAACATGGACCTGACCAAATACCTGGTCAGTGAAGTCATGCAATCGATGGAGCAGCGCCTGGATTCCCTGCGTCGCTTCTATCCCGAGGCGAAAGCCGAAGACTGGCGCCTGGAAGTGGCCGGCCAACGGGTGCAGATCATCAAGAAGGATCCGAAAAAAGGCGGCGTTCTGCAGTTCGGTACCGAACTGGTCGCGTCCAAGGACGGTTCTCTGGCGGCACTGCTCGGTGCTTCGCCGGGTGCTTCGGTGACTGTTTCGATCATGCTGGAGCTGATCGAGAAATGCTTCCCGAACAAAGCTGCCGGCGAGTGGGCGACCAAGCTGGCGGAAATCTTCCCTGCTCGGGAAAAAGTCCTGGAAACCGATGCTGCGTTGTATCGCAAGATCAATGTGCAGAACAACGTTGCGTTGGAGCTGGTTGAAGCCAGTAGCGAGACTGAAAGCTACGCTTGATTTGCGCCCCATGAAAAATGCCCCGTATGTCGGGGCATTTTTTTGTGTAATCAAAAGATCGCAGCCTCGTTTCACTCGACAGCTCCTACACGGCTCCCACATGAAATTGGGTATATCCGTAGGAGCTGTCGAGTGAAACGAGGCTGCGATCTCTTGATCTTGTTTATTACCTTCAGCCACGAGCCTTGTTGATGAGCTCGATGTATTCGGCCGCATTACGCTGATCCTTGATCACCGCAACAAAATCCTGACCCTGCTCATCCTTGCCATCAAGGTCGTATCCGGCCTCGACAAAAAACGTCAGAAAACGCTCGAAATCATCGATCCGCAAACCGCGGTAAGCCTTGATCAGCTTGTGCAGCGACGGCGAAGTGGCGTCGACCGGCTCGAAATTGAGAAACAACTTGATCTGCTCATCGCCAATCTCGTCACCAATCACTTGTTTCTTATCTTTACGCATCGCCGACTCCAGCTCGCAGACATTTCACGGGGCGGGCAGTTTACCCCTCACTTGGCGCCTCACTCAACGCGGACGAACGCTGCCAGTGTGCAGATCGGCCCAGATATGGCCATTGGCATAGCTGAGGAACTGGCAATACACCGTGTCGTTGCGCAACAAGTCGATCACTACCCGGTATTGCGCCATGGGGTAGAAGAGCGTCAGGGTTTTGCTCGAACTGTCGTAGGTCGGTTTCTTCAGGCTTTTGCTTTCGCCGTCGAAGTTGACCAGCACTTGATTGATGGTCGCGCCCTTGTTCAGGGGTTTGCCCTTGAGGCGGATCATCAGCGGTGAGGTGACGGGGATGGGTTGCTGGTTGGACTGGCGCTGGCTGGCGACGACCACTGAGTATTCGGTGACCTGGAGCAGTTGTTGCTGTTCGGGTTCTGCGCCGCGCAGGGTCAGGTCGTCCGGGGGCAGGAACTGTGCGTGCATTGGCGCCGGGGCGGCCACAAGTGGCAGGCTGAATGTGAGCAACAAAAAGGCGCAGCTGCGAATCAAAAGGCTCATGACAGGCTCCCGGGATGAAGCCGAGCACTTTAGCATGTGGAAATAGAACTCACTGTGGGAGCGGGCTTGCTCGCGAAGGCGGTGTGTCAGGCAACATATTTGTGGCTGACACACCGCTTTCGCGAGCAAGCCCGCTCCCACATTGGAGTGGTGTTTATCAATCGAACTGCGCGCGCATCCAGGCCTGGTATTCAGCCACGCCAGGCTCACCTTCACGCGGTGCCCAATTTGGGAGCTCACCCTCACCTACGGGGCGATACGGGCCGGCCTTGCACTCGAACATCAAGCTGTCGGCTTCCAATACCACAATGGCGTGAAATACACCGGTAGGCAGATCAACGCCAATACTGTCGCCACCCGCCTGCAGGATGCGTTTGCTCACCACCGCGCCGGCCTCATCAAAGATCAACAAGCCAAGACGCCCCTTCAATACCAGCAAAGTCTCGGCCTTGTTATCACCCAAATGCCGATGAGGCGGAATATAGGTGCTTGGCTGCAAGCCTACCGCCATGCGGTGGCAGGCATCTTCCATCTGGTGGAAGTTGTGATGCTGGCGTCCGCGCGGATTCGCCGCAGCTTTCTCGGCCAGTTCAGCGAACAGCGTTTGATCAAGAAAGCTCGGCGTGGTCATTGCTTACATTCCTTTGACGGCAAAAATGCCGTTGGCGTTGCGCCAGTAGCCTTTGTAGTCCATGCCATAACCGAAGATATAGCGGTCGATGCATGGCAGTCCGACGAAATCGGCTTTCAGGTCCGGGCGCGCCTTGCGGTTGTGGTCCTTGTCGATCAGCACGGCGGTGTGCACTTTGCGCGCGCCGGCGTGTTTGCAGAAATCGATGATGGCGCCCAGGGTGTGCCCTTCATCGAGGATATCGTCGATGATCAGCACGTCACGGTCGATGAACGACACTTCCGGCTTGGCTTTCCAGAACAGATCGCCGCCACTGGTTTCGTTGCGATAACGAGTGGCGTGCAGGTAGGACGCTTCCAGCGGGAAGTGCAAATGAGTGAGCAGCTTGCCAGCGAAAATCAGGCCGCCGTTCATCACGCAGAACACCACCGGGTTAGTGTCAGCCATTTGTTCGTTGATGTGCGCACCGACGCGGGCGATGGCCGCCTCGACTTCAGCTTCGGTGTACAGGCAGTCAGCCTCTCGCATGATTTGACGGATATGCTCGAGATCAGCGGACATGGTGCTCTCCTGGGGGTGGTATCGGGGGGGCTAAGTACGGAAAAGCGGGCAAAGGTACGCATCAAGCCCGGCCAGATCAAGCCTTTGTGGACTAACGTACTCTATGTCTATAGGACAACACCCTCGGATAGATTAATCTAGGCCGGTTTTTTTGCCCGCCGCCGGAGCTTTTCCCATGCCCATCCTCGAGATCCGCCATCCGCTGATCCGCCATAAACTTGGCCTAATGCGCCGCGCAGACATCAGCACCAAGAATTTCCGCGAGCTCGCTCAGGAAGTCGGTGCCCTGCTGACCTATGAAGCCACCAAAGACCTGCCCCTGGAATCCTACGATATTCAAGGCTGGTGCGGCACCGTGTCGGTCGAGAAAATCGCCGGCAAGAAAATTACCGTGGTGCCGATCCTGCGCGCCGGTATCGGCATGCTCGAAGGCGTGCTCAGCCTGATCCCGGGCGCCAAGGTCAGCGCTGTAGGCGTAGCCCGCAATGAAGAAACCCTGCAGGCTCACACCTACCTGGAAAAACTGGTTCCGGAAATCAACGAACGTCTGGCGATGATTATCGACCCGATGCTCGCTACCGGCAGCTCCATGGTTGCGACCATCGACCTGCTGAAGAAAGCCGGCTGCCGCGACATCCGCGCCATGGTCCTGGTGGCAGCGCCAGAAGGCATCGCTGCTGTGGAGAAGGCTCACCCGGACGTGACCATCTACACCGCCTCGATCGACGAGCGCCTGAACGAACACGGTTACATTATCCCGGGCTTGGGCGATGCCGGTGACAAGATCTTCGGCACCAAGCAGAAGGACGCTTGAGCATGCAGGATGAGTTCAACGATCCGCTCTGGCGCACCGTACTGTCGGGCGCGCAGATGCTGTTCGTGGCCTTTGGCGCCCTGGTATTGATGCCATTGATTACCGGCCTTGACCCGAACGTGGCGCTGTTCACCGCCGGTCTGGGGACGATTCTGTTCCAGATCGTCACCGGCCGTCAGGTTCCGGTATTCCTGGCATCGAGCTTCGCCTTCATTACCCCGATTATTCTTGCCAAGGGCCAATTCGGCCTTGCGGCGACCATGGGCGGCGTGATGGCGGCAGGTTTCGTCTACACCTTCCTCGGCCTCGCCGTGAAGATCAAAGGCACCGGCTTCATCGACCGTCTGCTGCCACCGGTGGTGATTGGCCCGGTGATCATCTCCATCGGCCTGGCCATGGCGCCGATTGCCGCTAACATGGCGATGGGCAAGGCTGGCGACGGCAGCGAACTGATTCATTACCAGACGGCAATGCTGATTTCGATGCCCGCCCTGCTCACCACCCTGATCGTTGCAGTGTTCGGCAAAGGTATTTTCCGCCTGGTGCCGATCATCTCCGGCGTGCTGGTAGGCTTTGCCATGGCGTTCTACTTCGGCGTGGTCGACACGGCGAAGATCGCCGCCGCACCCTGGTTTGCGATCCCGCACTTCACTGCGCCCGAGTTCAACTGGCAGGCGATCCTGTTCATCGTTCCGGTTGCCCTGGCGCCCGCCATCGAGCACATCGGCGGCGTGATTGCAGTCGGCAGCGTGACCGGTCGCGACTACCTGAAGAAGCCGGGCCTGCACCGCACTCTGCTGGGTGACGGCATTGCGACCACGGCAGCCGGCCTGTTCGGCGGTCCGCCCAACACCACCTACGCCGAAGTGACTGGAGCGGTGATGCTGACCAAGAACTACAACCCGAAAATCATGACCTGGGCGGCGGTCTTCGCGATCAGCCTGGCGTTCGTCGGCAAGTTCGGCGCACTGCTGCAAAGCATTCCAGTACCAGTGATGGGCGGGATTCTCTGCCTGCTGTTCGGCTCAATCGCTGCGGTGGGGATGAACACGTTGATTCGCCACAAGATCGACCTGGGCGAGGCGCGTAACCTGGTGATTGTCTCGGTGACCCTGGTATTTGGTATTGGCGGAGTGCTGGTCGGCACCGGCACTGGTCCGGATGACTTCGGCCTGAAGGGCATTGCGCTGTGCGCGGTGGTGGCGATTGCCTTGAACCTGTTGCTGCCGGGGAATGACAGCTGGAAGCACAAGAAGGCGGATGAGCCGCTGATTTAAGCAGGCTCAAGGTTTTCACAGGCTGACAGGACGCTTTCGCGAGCAAGCCCGCTCCCACACTGGACATGTGTCGTTAACATATCCCCTGTGGGAGCGGGCTTGCTCGCGAAGCTTTTACAGCGCCAAAGGCGCTCTTTCGCACAACGTGTTCAACGCCTTCGCCCACTGCGGATCATCGTTCAGACAAGGCACCAGCACCAACTCCTCGCCCCCCGCTTCGCGGAACTGCTGCAAGCCGCGATCTCCGATCTCTTCCAGGGTCTCGATGCAATCGGCGACGAACGCCGGGCACATCACCAACACCTTTTTCACTCCCATCCCGGCCAGCTCATCAAGGCGTGCCTCGGTGTAGGGCTCGATCCACTTCGCCCGGCCCAAACGCGACTGAAATGCCACCGACCATTTGCCGTCCGGCAGCCCCATGCGCTTGGCGAATTCCGACGCCGTGCGCAGGCATTGGGCGCGGTAGCAGGTGGCCAATACTTCTGGCGAAGCATTCTTGCAGCAGTCTTCGTTCTTGAAGCAATGCTGCCCCGTGGGATCGAGCTTGGTCAGGTGCCGTTCGGGCAAGCCGTGGAAACTCAGCAACAGGTGGTCGTGGTCCTGCGCAATATAAGGTTTGGCACTGGCGACCAGCGCGTCGAGGTATTCCGGCTGATCGTAAAACGGCTGCAGGATCGAAAACTGCACATCGAGCTTCTGCTCGCGCACCACTCGCCGGGCCTCTTCAATCACCGTGGTCACGGTGCTGTCGGCGAACTGTGGATAAAGCGGTGCGAGGGTAATTTTCTTGTGGCCCTTGGCAGCCAGTTGCACCAGCTGCGTTTCGATCGACGGCTCGCCGTAGCGCATGGCCAGTTCAACCGGGCCCTGTGTCCACTGCGAAGTCATCGCCTGCTGCAGGCGACGGCTAAGCACTACCAGCGGCGAGCCCTCCTCCCACCAGATCGAAGCGTAGGCATGGGCCGACTGTTCCGGACGCTTGATCAGGATCAACGACACCAGCAGGCGTCGCACCGGCCACGGCAAGTCGATCACGTACGGGTCCATGAGAAATTGATTGAGGTAACTGCGCACATCCGCCACCGAAGTGGAGGCAGGCGAGCCCAGATTGACCAGAAGCAACGCGTGATCGGTCATGCAACGTCCTATTTCAAAGGCGGCTGGACAAGTCGTCCAGAGCCGCGCGCAAATCGGTGAACTGGAAAGTGAAACCCGCTTCCAGCAAGCGCACCGGCATGGCCTTCTGGCCACCCAGCAACAGCAGGGACATTTCCCCCAGACACACTTTCAGCGCCAGGGCCGGCATCGGCATGAACGCAGGGCGATGCAGCACGGCCCCCAGGGTCTTGGCGAATTCGCTATTGCGCACCGGTTTCGGCGCGCAGGCATTATAAGGACCGCTGGCAGTGTTCTGGTGCAGAAGAAAATCAATCAGGGCGATCTGATCCTTGATATGGATCCACGGCATCCATTGCCGCCCATTGCCCAGAGGCCCGCCCATAGCGAGTTTGAAGGGCAGCAGCAGGCGCGACAAAAAGCCGCCATCAGCCGACAGCACCAGCCCCGTTCGAATCAGGATTACCCGAATGCCCAAGACTTCCGCGCGCTGGGCAGTCTCTTCCCAGGCAATACACAGCTGACTGGCAAAATCGTCTATCACCGGCGCCGATTCCTCGGTCAGCTCGCGCTCACCGCCGTCGCCGTACCAGCCGACAGCGGAGCCGGAAATCAGCACTGCAGGTCTATGCTTGCGGCTTTCCAGCCAGGCCAGCAAGGTTTCAGTCAAAGTGATGCGACTGCTCCACAGCAGCGCCTTGCGCCTGGATGTCCAGGGTCGATCGGCGATCGGCGCGCCCGCCAGGTTAATCACGGCGTCGACAACTGCCTGTCCGAGGTCTTCCAGGCGCGCCACCGCACGCACTTGCTCGCCACAGATTTTCGCCACTTTGTCAGGCTGGCGACTCCAGACAGTCAGCGTGTGTCCTTGGCTCAACCAGTGTCGGCAGAGTTGGCGTCCGATCAAACCAGTACCGCCGGTCAGCAATATGTGCATGACTTCTTCCTCGCGTGGCCTTTTATCCTGCTCACTAGTCTATTTTTATAAGCAGGGATCTTTGGTATCGGGCAGTGTCTGTTTTAACAATAGGCCAAGCTGTCAGAACTAGAACGCTAAAAGCTATACCAAAAAACAATATTGTACAGGTTTAATCCACGGCGTAGTCTGTACAGAAAGGTAAACGAGGCCCCTATGACTGTACCTATCGCAATCATCGGCACCGGCATCGCCGGGCTCTCCGCCGCCCAAGCCCTGACAGAGCTCGGGCACGTTGTTCAACTCTTCGATAAAAGCCGCGGCAGTGGCGGTCGCATGTCGAGCAAACGCAGCGATGCGGGGGCTTTGGACATGGGTGCGCAATATTTCACTGCCCGCGACCGGCGCTTCTCCACCGAAGTGCAGCGTTGGCAAGCCCAGGGCTGGGTCGCCGAGTGGACGCCGCAGCTGTATACCTTCCACGGCGGCCAGCTCAACCTGTCCCCGGATGAACAGACTCGGTGGGTGGGTACGCCGCGCATGAGCGCGATAACCCGCGGGCTGCTGGGCGATCTGGAAGTGCAGTTCGGCTGCCGGATTACCGAAGTCTATCGCGGTGAACAACACTGGCACCTGCAGGACGCCGAGGGCTTTACCCATGGGCCGTTCAGCCATGTGGTGATCGCCACCCCTGCCCCGCAGGCGACCGCCTTGCTGGCTTCGGCGCCGAAGCTTGCGGGTGCCGCCGCCGGGGTGAAAATGGACCCGACCTGGGCCATCGCCCTGGCGTTCGAGCGGCCGCTGGATACGCCGATGGAAGGCTGCTTCGTCCAGGACAGCCCGCTCGACTGGCTGGCCCGCAACCGCAGCAAACCCGGGCGTGATACCACGCTGGATACCTGGGTACTGCATGCCACCAGCGCCTGGAGCCGGCAGCACATTGACCTGCCCAAGGAAGCCGTGATCGAACAATTGCATGGCGCGTTCGCCGAATTGCTGCACAGCGCGATGCCCGCTCCAACCTTCAGCCTGGCCCACCGCTGGCTCTATGCCCGGCCTGCCAGCAGCCACGAATGGGGCGCCCTGGCCGACGCCGACCTGGGCCTTTATGCCTGCGGCGACTGGTGCCTGTCCGGCCGCGTCGAAGGCGCATGGCTCAGCGGCCAGGAAGCTGCGCGCCGTCTGCACGAGCACCTGCAGTGAACCGCATCAACCCGAGCAAATTGCTGCTGTCGAAGTGGACGGCAGCCCAGCCGCAACACCGCGAGAAACATTTTCTGGTAACCGAGTTGTTCCGGGATGAGGAAGGTGTGGTTCTGGAAGTTGAGTTGCAGGCGGTGTTGACCAAGCGCGGCCAGCGGCTGGATTGGCAAACCCTGAAAAACAGCGACGCCTGGATCCTGGGCTGGAATTAAACCCTCTGTAGGAGCGAGCTTGCTCGCGAAGAACCTACCGAAGCCGTGTACATTCAGTTCCCTGCGTCATCGTTGACGACCATCGCGAGCAGGCTCGCTCCCACAGTGAGCGCAAACACCTCGCATAAAACCTGTACAAATCATTTGACTTGTACAGCTTCGAATCTATGATGAAGACATGTTGTACAGATCTCATGATTTGTACAGGTCTGGATTCGAGGTGCCCCGATGTCCCACTCCGCCGTGAAACCGAAGATCGCCATCAGTGCCTGCCTGCTGGGCGCCGAAGTGCGCTTCAACGGTGGCCACAAGGAATCGCGGCTGTGCAGTCGCACCCTCACCGAATATTTCGACTTCGTGCCACTGTGCCCGGAAGTCGCGATTGGCTTGGGCATCCCGCGCCAACCAATTCGCCTGGTCGGCGATCCCGATCATCCCCAGGCCATCGGCACCGTCGACCCTGAGCTTAATGTCACCGAGCCGCTGGCAGCCTATGGCGAAAAAATGGCCGCCGAACTGGACGACATCTGTGGCTACATCTTCATGCAGAAATCCCCGTCCTGTGGGCTGGACCGGGTCAAGGTCTATCACGCCAACGGGGCGCCGGTCGATGGCGGCGGGCGCGGCATCTACGCCCAGGCCTTTTGCGCGCGCCATCCAGACCTGCCGGTGGAAGAAGACGGCCGGCTCAATGACCCGGTGCTGCGCGAGAACTTCCTGACCCGCGTGTTCGCCTACAGCGCCTGGCAGCAATTGCTGCAAGAAGGCCTGAGTCGCCGCGGCCTCACCGACTTCCACTCGCGCTACAAATACCTGCTGATGGCCCACAACCCGGTGCAGTACAAGACTCTGGGCAACCTGCTGGGCAGCATGGGTCAGACCGCCCCTGAAACAATCGGCCCGCGCTATTTCACCGAGCTGATGGCAGCCTTGAAAAAGTGCGCCACCCGGCGCACCCACTCCAATGTCCTGCAGCACATCAGCGGCTACCTGAAACAGGCCATCAGCGCAGAAGACAAACAGGAAATGCAGCACGTGATTGGTCAGTACCGCCACGGCATCGTGCCGCTGGTAGTGCCCATGACCCTGCTCAAGCATCACTTCCGCCAACACCCCGATCCTTACATCGCGCAACAGGTTTACCTGCAACCGCACCCGGAAAACCTCAGCCTGCGAAATGCGATCTAATGATTAATCAACTCGACACCAGCGCCAGCGAAGACCTCGGCGATGATTTCAAGAAAGCCCTGGATGAAGGCTGGCTGCCGATCCGCGAAGTGGCCCGGCAAACCGGGGTTAACGCCGTCACCCTGCGCGCCTGGGAACGGCGCTACGGCCTGATCGTGCCGCAACGCACGCCCAAGGGGCATCGGCTGTTCTCGGCCGAGCATGTGCAACGCATCCTGACCATTTTGACCTGGCTCAATCGCGGCGTGGCCGTGAGCCAGGTCAAGCAACTGCTCGACACTCCGCAAGTCATCAGCGAACCGATCGAGAACGACTGGCACGTGCTGCGCCAGACATTGCTGCAGGCTGTCACTGGCTTGAACGAGCGCACCCTTGACGACACCGTCAATCAGGCGATGGCGCTGTATCCACCACGCACCTTGTGTGAACAACTGTTGATGCCGCTGCTCAATGAGCTGGAACAACGCTGGCAGGGGCAGTTCGGCGCACAAATGGAGCGAGGTTTTTTCTATTCCTGGCTGCGCAGCAAGTTCGGCGCGCGCATTTACCACAACAACCGCCAGCTGCGCAGCGCGCCACTGTTGTTGGTCAACCAGTCAGACCTGCCACTGGAACCCAACCTGTGGCTCACCGCCTGGCTGATCAGCAGCGCCGATTGTCCGGTCGAAGTGCTCGACTGGCCGCTGCCGACCGGCGAACTGGCCCTGGCAGTCGATCACCTGCAAGCGCGCGGCGTGCTGTTGTATTCCAGCAAGGCGATGAACCTTGCACAGCTGCCGAAACTTTTGAATGGAATCAGTTGCCCAAAATTTATTGCCGGACCGACGGTGTGTATCCACCACGCTGAATTGCCTGCAAGAACCTCCGAAATTGCCGGGTTGTTCCTCGCCGAAGATCCCTTGTCGGCGCAGCAGGAACTGGTGTTGCGGGGGGTCATCTGATGCGTTCAGCGGATACCAGCATGCAATTGATCTGGCTGCGCAGCGACCTGCGCCTGCATGACAACACCGCCCTCTCGGCTGCCGCTGCTCGCGGCCCGTGTGTGGCCCTGTACCTGTTAAGCCCGCTGCAATGGCTGGAACATGACGACGCCCCCTGCAAAGTGGATTTTTGGCTGCGCAACCTTGGCGAACTGAGTCGCTCACTGGGCGAACTGAACATTCCCCTGCTGATCCGCACCGCGTCGCATTGGGATGAAGCGTCGAAAGTATTGCTCGACCTGTGCCAGCAACTGAAGATCGACGCGGTGCACGTCAACGAGGAATACGGCGTGCACGAAAGTCGCCGGGACGAGCAGGTGGCCGAGGCACTCCGGGCCACCGACATCGATTTCTACAGCTACCTCGACCAGCTGTTCTTCAAGCCCGGCAGCGTATTGACCAAAACCGGTACCTACTTTCAGGTCTTCAGCCAATTCCGCAAAGTCTGCTACGAACGCCTGCATCGCTCGCTCCCAGGACGGGTTCCGGCGCCCGCACCTCAGAACCCGATGAACATAAAGAGCGACAAGGTGCCGGTGAGCGTTGAAGGCTTCGCCACCCCGAGCGAACACTTGCGCTCGCTGTGGCCTGCCGGTGAAGCTGAAGCCCAGCGTCGCCTGGACACCTTTGTTGACGCGCAGATCGACTACTACAAAAGCGAGCGTGACTTCCCCGCCAAACCTGGTACCAGCCAGCTGTCCGCCTACCTGGCTGCCGGGGTGATTTCCCCTCGCCAGTGCCTGCACGCGGCCTTGCAAAGTAATCAGGGCGAGTTCGAAAGCGGCAAGGTCGGTTCCGTGACCTGGATCAACGAGCTGCTGTGGCGCGAGTTCTACAAGCACATCCTGGTTGGCTATCCGCGAGTTTCCCGGCATCGCGCATTCCGCCCGGAAACCGAAGCGCTGGCCTGGCGTGACGCGCCTGAAGAACTGCTGGCCTGGCAAGAGGCGCGTACCGGTTTGCCGATTATTGATGCAGCCATGCGCCAGCTGCTGGAAACCGGCTGGATGCATAACCGCCTGCGCATGGTGGTGGCAATGTTCCTGACCAAGAACCTGCTGATCGACTGGCGCGAAGGCGAGCGCTTTTTCATGCGCCACCTGATCGACGGCGACCTGGCGGCGAACAATGGCGGCTGGCAGTGGAGCTCGTCCACCGGCACCGACTCGGCGCCGTATTTCAGGATTTTCAATCCGCTGAGCCAATCGGAAAAATTCGACGGCGAAGGGGTGTTCATCAAACAGTGGCTGCCGGAACTGGATGGGCTGAACAAAAAGGAAGTGCACAACCCGGCGAACGTGGGCGGGCTGTTCGGCGTCGCTGACTATCCGTCGCCGATCGTCAACTTGAGCACTTCCCGCCAGCGGGCGCTGACCGCGTTCAAGAATCTGCCGTCGAGGCGGGCAGCCGGTGGCGACCATGAATGATTTCGCGCGGCGCTTTGCCGAACAGTTTGCCAGGGGCCCGGTGATCGCCGGACTGCAAAGGAGAATGGGATGAGTCTTACACCTCCACGCCGTTACTGGCTGACCGGCGCCAGCAGCGGTATTGGCGCCGCACTGGCCGAAGAAATACTCAAGACCGGCGCCCACCTGGCCGTCAGCTCACGCTCGACGGCGCCGTTGAAAGTGCTGGCTCAACGTTATCCCGGGCAGGTCCTGGTCGTCGCCGGCGACCTGACCAACAGCCAGACGGTGCGCGAAATCGGTGAAGAGATCGCCGAGCAATGGGGATCACTCGACACCGTGATCCTAAATGCCGGCACCTGTGAATACGTCGACGCCCAAAAATTCGACGCCTCGATCATCGAGCACGTGGTGCGCACTAACCTGCTCGCCAGCGCCTACTGCGTTGAAGCCGCCCTGCCCCTGTTGCGCGCCGGCTCCGCGCCGCACCTGGTGGGCGTGGCCAGTTCCGTGACCTACCTGCCACTGCCGCGGGCCGAGGCCTACGGCGCTTCAAAAGCAGGGTTGCGCTACATGTTCGAATCCCTGCGCATCGACCTGGCGTCCGAAGGCATCGAAGTCACGGTGGTCAGCCCGGGATTTGTCGATACACCGCTGACGGCGAAAAACGATTTTCCGATGCCCCTCAGCTGGCCTGTGGATAAAGCGGCGCGGCACATTTTCGCAAAATTGAACAACCGGCCACTGGAGATCGCCTTTCCGGCGCTGTTCATGGCTGCCCTGTGGCCGCTATCGAAGATGCCCAACGGGATCAAACTGGCGATCGGCAAACGCATGGTGCGCAGCAATCCACCCATCCAGGATGTCCCGTGAATATCGCCATCATCGGTAGCGGCATCTCCGGGCTGACCAGCGCCTACCTGCTGAACCGCAGCCACGAGATCACCCTGTTCGAAGCCAGTGACTGGCTCGGCGGGCACACCCACACGGTCGATGTCACCGTGGACGGCCGCGATTACGCGGTGGACACCGGTTTCATCGTGTTCAACGACTGGACCTATCCGAATTTCATCCGTCTGCTTGGGCTGCTCGGCGTGAGCTTCAAGCCGACGGCAATGAGTTTCTCGGTCAGCGATCCGGACAGCGGGCTGGAGTACAACGGCAACAACCTCAACAGCCTGTTCGCCCAGCGCCGCAACCTGCTGTCGCCGGGATTCTGGGGCATGCTGCGCGACATTTTGCGCTTCAATAAAGAGGCATTGCGCGACCTCGAAGAACAGCGCATCAGCGTCGACACCACCCTTGATCAGTACCTCAAGGCCGGCGGCTACGGTGAGCGGTTCATCCTGCATTACATCGTGCCGATGGGCGCGGCGATCTGGTCGATGCCCATGGCCGACATGCTGGGTTTTCCGCTGCTGGCATTCGTGCGCTTCTTCAAGAACCACGGCCTGCTCTCGGTGAGCAATCGCCCGCAGTGGCAGGTGATCGAGGGTGGTTCCAGCGCCTACGTCGCACCTTTGACCGCTTCCCTGGGTGATCGCATCCGCTTGAGCTGCGCGGTAACGCGAGTCGAGCGCGACGAGGACGGAGTACTTATCCACAGCCCAATCGGCATCGAGCGCTTCGACAAGGTGGTATTTGCCTGCCACAGCGATCAGGCGCTGAAGCTGCTGGCCGCACCAAGCGCTGCCGAGCAATCGATCCTCGGCGCCTTGCCCTACGCCGACAACGAAGTGGTGTTACATACCGACACGCGCCTGTTGCCGGAGCGCAAGCTCGCCCAGGCGGCCTGGAACTACCGGCTCAACGGCGCCGGCCATACATCCGCTGCCGTCACCTACGACATGAACCTGCTGCAAGGGATTCAGAGCGATACCCGGTTCTGCGTCAGCCTGAACCAGAGCGCCGGCATCAGTCCGTTCAAGGTGCTCGCCAAATATACCTACGCGCATCCGCAGTACAGCCTGTCCGCCGTCACCGCCCAGGCTCGCTGGGAAGAATTGAATGGCGCCAACCACAGCTGGTATTGCGGTGCCTACTGGGGCAACGGATTCCATGAAGATGGCGTAGTCAGCGCACTGCGCGTGGCTGCGGCGTTGGGAGAAACCCTGTGAACAGCGCCCTTTACAGCGGCTGGATCGCCCATCGGCGCTTCAGTCCCCGGCGCCACGCCTTCCGTTACCGGATCGGCTTGCTGTACCTGGACCTCGACGAGCAGGACGCCGTACTCGGACTCTCACCCCTGTCGGGGCACAGCCGCCTGGCGCCGTTCTCGTTTCGTGAAACCGATTACCTGAAAACCTTCACCGGCAACGGCATGCGCCTGATCGATGCGGTGCGCCAACAGGTCGGTCAGGCCATCGGGCATGAACCGCAAGGTGCAATCTGCCTGCTGACCCAAGTGCGCAGCTGGGGCCTGTCGTTCAACCCGGTGAGTTTTTTCTATTGCCATGAAGCCGATGGTCAACTGGCAGCGATTCTCTGCGAAATCACTAACACCCCCTGGCACGAGCGCTATCACTACGTGCTGCCGGCCAAACCTGCGCAAAGCCTGGCGGATTTTCACCAGCATTTCGCGGTGGCGAAGGCGTTCCATGTGTCGCCTTTCCTGCCCCGGGATCTTGAGTACCGGATGAGCTTCAGCCCTGCCGCCGCAAAATTGGGCGTGCACATGGCGGACTGGCAAGGCGAGCTGAAGTTGTTCGACGCCACGCTCAACCTCGAACGCGAAGTCCTCGACCGCGCCAGCCTGCACCGTTACTTGCGGCGTTTTCCCTGGATGACCGCGAAAACCTGCCTGGCGATTTACTGGCAGGCCATTCGCCTGCTGCTCAAGGGTGCACCTGTTTTTGCTCATCAACCTGCCAACGGCAGCGTTCAAACCGCCACTGTTGTCCCCAAGGACTGCCGCCATGAAATCCCCTGACGTTTCGGCCAAGGCCTCCCTGTTCAATACCAACGGCATCACGGGACAGTTGCTGCGTCGCGGGGTATTGCGGCAATTGGCGCACCTCAAGCACGGGCAGTTGGTCATCGTCGAAGACGGCGAGCGCCAGCTGTTCGGCAGTCCTGGCAGTCATTTGCTCGGCGAGATACAGATTCTCGACGCTGCGGTCTGGGGCCTGGTCGCAAGCAACGGTTCGATTGGCGCCGGGGAAGCATTCATTCACGGCTACTGGAGCTCCCCGGACCTGACCGCCGTGGTCAGGGTGTTTGTCAGCAACCTGGAAGTGCTGGACGCGCTGGAGGGCGGCCTGGCGAAACTCGGTCGGCCGCTGGTGCGCGGTTTGCACTGGATCAACCGCAATACCCGCAAGGGCTCGCAGAAGAACATCGCCGCCCATTACGACCTGGGCAATGACCTGTTCGAGCAGTTTCTCGACCCGACCATGATGTATTCCGCCGCACAGTTCCTCACGCCCGAGGACACCCTTGAACAGGCGCAGCTGAACAAGCTCGAGCGCATCTGCCAGAAGCTCGCCCTCAAGCCGACCGATCACCTGCTGGAAATCGGCACGGGCTGGGGCAGCATGGCGCTGTACGCCGCGCAGCAATATGGCTGCAAGGTCACGACCACTACGCTGTCCAAAGAGCAGTTCGCCTTTACCGCGCAACGGATTGAGGCACTGGGGTTGCAGGGCCAGGTCACGCTGCTGCTGTCCGATTATCGCGACCTCACCGGCCAGTACGACAAGCTGGTGTCGATCGAGATGATCGAAGCCGTCGGCCACCGCTTTCTGCCGACCTACTTCAAGCAATGCGCGCAGTTGCTCAAGAGCAACGGGCTGATGCTGTTGCAGGCGATCACCATTCGCGACCAGCGCTACGAGCAGGCCAAGAGCAATGTCGACTTCATCCAGCGCTACATTTTTCCCGGGGGCGCCCTGCCCTGCGTGCAGAAAATGCTCGAGATCGTCAGCCGTGACACCGACATGAACCTGCTGCACATGGAGGACTTCGGCCTGCACTACGCGAAGACCCTGCGCCTGTGGCACGAGAATTTTCGCCGGGCGCACAACCGCCTGGGCGAGTTGGGTTACGACGATCATTTCCTGCGTTTATGGGAGTTCTACCTGTGCTACTGCGAAGGTGGCTTCCTAGAGCGCACCATCGGCACCGCGCAGATGCTGTTGGCCAAACCGGCGGCAATCACTGCCCCGCTGCTGGGTCGATTTGATGCTTGAACGCCTGGCCAACGCCGTATTGTTCCAGGTGGGCTGGTTCGCTTGCGTATTGGGTGGCGACAGTCTGTGGTTGCTGGTAGCACTTGCAGCTCTGGTGATCCATCTGCTGTGGGTAAGTCGCTGGAGCGATGAAGGCCGCTTGATTCTCAGCGTGGTCCTGCTGGGTACGACCGTCGACAGTACATTGCGCTGGCTGGGCGTGTTCGATTTCACCGAAGTTACGCCCTTGATTCCGCTGTGGCTGATGGTGTTATGGGCGCTGCTGGCCACGACCTTGCGCCACTGCCTCGCTTGGAGCGCCAGCCCCTGGTGGCTGGCCAGTGGACTGGGTGCGTTCGGCGGGCCGCTGTCGTATTACGCCGGCAGCCAGCTGGCCGGCGTGCAGTTTCCTTTTGGGCCCTGGCCGACGCTGGTGGGCATCGGCGTGCTCTGGGCGCTGCTGTTTCCGGCGTTGCATTTCATGGCACGGCGCCTCGCATCGGACACTCCCGGTTAAACGTCTGTCAGGCCTTTCACACTCGCGCCGCCCACTGCCTTACACTGCGCGCCATGAAAACCATTCCCCTCACGCCAATTTCCGAGCCTGCAGTCACCTGCTCGACCTGTGCAGCCTGCTGCTGTCAGCTCGAAGTCATGCTGATTACCGACACGGGCGTGCCCGAGCGTTTTATCGACACCGATGATTGGGGTGGGGAAGTCATGCTGCGTCTGGATGACGGCTGGTGCGCCGCGCTGGATCGCAACAGCATGATGTGCACGATCTACGAAAAACGTCCGCTGATCTGCCGGGAGTTCGAGATGGGGGCACCGGAGTGCATCGAGGAACGCCAGGGAATTACCACGGCGTATCGTTGAAAACAGATCCATGTGGAACCCGGCATAGCCCGGTCCCACAGGAGTTTTCCCGGTGTTACAACGGCATCGTGTAATGCAGGGCGTAGCTTTCTACGCCATCGTTGCTGCTGCTCAGGCCGGCGTTGGAATAGTGCGTCGCACGGATTCCAACTTCGTGCCCGCCCGCGAAGCGCAGGCCAAAACCGAGCCGGTCTTCAAACTGGAAGGACTGGCCGATATTGTTGTCTTCAAGCTGAGTGTTGGAGAAGAACGCGACACCCACCCCGGCCTCAATGTATGGCTTGACGTTCTCGCCGGCAAACTCGTAAACGAACACTGGCGCGAACGACAGGCTGTTGTTGCTGGAAGTCTTGTCGCCTTCCCAGTGGGTATAGGCGCCGCTCCAGAAACCGGTCAGACGACCCGTGTCGGTCCGCCACCAGCTCTTGTCCCAATCAAACTGCATGCCCAACCGATAAGTCATGGTTGAATCGCTCGTGGCCCCGACTCCGAACTCCACGCCTGCCGCCTGTGCGTTAAAACTGTGCCCCATTAGTGCGGCCGCAATCGCGGCCAAGCAGAATAGTCGCTTCACTAGAAACATCCTTTTCCGAACGAATTCGTATGGTTTTTTGGTGTAGCTAACAATCACAGCTGTAGAAGGCAGCGCATAGTCAGAAGTTCAGACTACTTCGGTACATTTCACATTTTTTTTACAAGTCGAAACTACGCACAACTCCGGAAGAACTCCAGAGTAATGGCAAGATATTGCTGAAATGTTCCGGATCGGCACTGGTCCAGAATTGCGCGGCCCGCGACGGGCCTTCGGCGAGCAGCTCACGTTCCGCCAACAGACGCTGAAGCTGGCGCGCTACTGCAGCACCCGTATCGATGAGGCTGATGTGTTCGGGGATCATCTGCCTGAGCAGAGGCTTGAGGAAGGGATAGTGGGTGCAGCCGAGAATGATCGTGTCGCAACCCGCATCCAGCAGGGGTTGGACGTAGCCGTGCAGTAACTTGCACAGGTCGGGGCTATGCAGGTCGCCGTTTTCGATCAGCTCCACCAGGCCAGGGCATGGCTGGGTAATCACCCGCACATCAGTGGCGAAGCGGTCGAGCAAGGCGGCGAACTTGGCACTTTGTAATGTGCCGGTCGTGGCGAGTACCCCGACCACACCACTGCGAGTGGCTGCCGCCGCGGGCTTCACCGCAGGCTCCATGCCGACGATGGGCCAGTGCGGATAATCGCGGCGCAAATCGGCCACGCCCGCCACCGTTGCGGTATTGCACGCCAGCACCAGCGCCTTGGCACCCTGCTGCTGGAAAAACTCAGCCATCACGCTGCAGCGCTGGCGGATAAACTCCGGGGTCTTCTCGCCGTAGGGCACATTGCCGCAATCGGCGACGTACAACAAAGACTCGCCGGGCAATAAACGCTGGATCTCGGCCAGCACCGAAAGCCCGCCGACTCCGGAGTCGAACACGCCGATGGGCGCCTCACGCACGGGCAGCACCGCAGACTGCGCAACCCGGATCGCGCTTGACCCGCAGCTCGCGAAAGCGCGTGCCCAGGGCATCGATCAGTAACAGGCGTCCTACCAGCGGCTCGCCAAACCCCGCCAACAGCTTGAGCGCTTCAAGCGCTTGCAGGCTGCCGACCAGGCCTACCAACGGACCGATCACTCCAGCCTCACTGCAGGTCAGTTCGGCTTCGCTGCCGTGGCCGTACAAACAGTGGTAGCAGGGGCTCTCGGGGCGACGCGGGTCGAACACCGACAATTGCCCTTCGAGGCGAATGGCGGCGCCACTGACCAGGGGTTTGCCGGCGATCACGCAGGCCGCATTGACCGCTTCGCGGGTGGAAAAATTGTCCGAGCAGTCGAGTACCAGATCCACCGCCGCAACGGCAGCCGCCAGGGAATCCTGGTCCAGCGCGGTGCGATGGGCGATCAGTTGGACTTCAGGATTGATCGCGCTCAGTCGGCGCATCGCCGAGTCGACCTTGCTCACGCCGACGCTGTCGGTGTCGTGAATGATCTGCCGCTGCAGGTTGGTCAGGTCGACCGTGTCGAAGTCCGCCAGGTGCAGTTCGCCAACACCCGCAGCCGCCAGATACAGGGCCACCGGCGAGCCAAGGCCGCCAAGACCGACGATCAATACACGGCTGGACTTGAGCCGCAGCTGGCCGTCTATGTCAACGTGCTGTAGCAGGATCTGCCGGCTGTAGCGCAACAGCTCCTGATCATTCAGCACGGCAGGCATCCCAGGCTGATACGTTCGTGGCCGCCCAGGTCCGTGCGACTGTGGACTTGTTCAAAACCACGGTTCAGCAGCAAATCACGCACGGCGACAGCCTGATCGTAGCCGTGTTCGAGCATCAGCCAGCCGCCGGCATCGAGATGGTCTGGCGCCTGGTCGACGATCAGGCGCAGGTCGTCGAGCCCATCGATGCCGGCGACCAACGCGCTGGCGGGTTCGAAGCGCACGTCACCCTCGGCCAGGTGCGGATCGGCGCTGGCGATGTACGGCGGGTTGCTGATGATCAACTCGAAGCGCTGGCCTTCCAGCGCGCTGAACCAGTGGCTGCTCAGCACAGTGGCGTTGTTCAGGTGCAGGCGCTGGCGATTGCGCTCGGCAAGCGCGACGGCTTCCTGCACGCGATCCACCGCGGTGACTTGCCACATCGGACGCTCGCTCGCCAAGGCCAGGGCGATGGCGCCGCTGCCGGTGCCCAGGTCGAGGACCTTGGCAGGTAAAGCTGGCAACAGTTCCAGCGCGGCCTCCACCAGCAGCTCAGTGTCCGGGCGCGGGATCAGGGTATGTGGGGCCACTTCCAGGTCGAGTTTCCAGAACCCCTGCTGGCCCAGGATGTAGGCCACTGGCTCGCCACCGCGCCGACGCTGCAGATATCCGGCAAACTTCAGCGCCGCGTCACTGGGCACGATGCGCTCCGGCCAGGTGTGTAAAAAGCTTCGCGACTTGCCCAGTGCTGCGGCCAGCAACAGCTCGGCGTCCAGGCGCGCGGTAGGCGAGTCCGGTAGATCGGCGGCGCGTAACAAACTGGCAATGATCGTCATTTACTCACCTATCGCTGCCAATTGGTCAGCCTGGTATTCGGCCAGCAACGGCTCGATCACCGCATCGACGCCCCCGGTGAGGATTTCATCCAGGGAGTACAGCGTCAGGTTGACCCGGTGGTCGGTGACCCGGCCCTGGGCAAAGTTGTAGGTGCGAATTCGCTCGGAGCGATCGCCCGAGCCTACCAGCAGCTTGCGCTCGCTGGCGATGGCATTGGCGGCGGCGCTGGTCTGCTGGTCGTTCAGCTTGGCCGACAGCCAGGACATGGCGCGCGCACGGTTCTTGTGCTGGGAACGTTCTTCCTGGCACTCGACCACGATGCCCGACGGCAAGTGCGTGATGCGAATGGCCGAGTCAGTCTTGTTGACGTGCTGGCCGCCGGCGCCGGAGGAGCGATAGGTATCGACTCGCAGGTCCGCCGGGTTGATCTCGATCGCTTCCTGTTCGTCCGGCTCGGGCAATACCGCAACCGTGCAGGCCGAGGTGTGAATCCGGCCCTGGGATTCAGTGGCGGGAACCCGCTGCACGCGATGCACACCGGATTCGAACTTGAGCTTGCCGTAGACGTTGTCACCTTCGACCCGGGCGATGACTTCTTTATAGCCGCCGTGTTCGCCGATGTTCTCCGAGAGAATCTCCACTCGCCAGCCACGCCGCTCGGCGTAGCGCGAATACATGCGGAACAGGTCGCCGGAGAAAATCGCCGCCTCGTCACCGCCGGTACCGGCACGGATTTCGAGGAACACGTTGCGTCCGTCGTTCGGGTCCTTGGGCAACAACATGCGCTGCAGGCTGGCTTCGATTTCGAGCAGTTGCTCTTTGGCTTCGCGGACTTCTTCCACGGCCATCTCGCGCATGTCCGGGTCGCTGTCCTTGAGGAGCGCCTGAGCGCCTTCAAGATCACTCTGAACCTTGAGCAACTGTTTATAGGTTTGCACGATCGGTTCGACTTCCGCGTATTCCTTGGAATAGGTGCGGAATTTAGTCTGGTCGGAAATGACTTCGCCGTCGCCCAGCAAGGCGGTCAGTTCTTCGAAACGGTCCTGGAGGATGTCCAGCTTATTAAGCAGTGAAGCTTTCATTGCGGTTTCTTATCCGAAAAGCTATCCGATGAGCCCTCACCGAGGGCAAAGAGTTCCTGGGCCATGGCCAGCGCATCAAGGCGGCCTTCGGCAGAAAGCTTTTTCAACTGCACGCTCGGGGCGTGCAGGAGTTTGTTGGTCAGGCCGCGCGCCAGTTGAATCAATACGTCTTCGGCGCTACTGCCGTTGGCCAGCATGCGCTGGGCCTTGTGCAGTTCTTCGTCGCGCAGGCGTTCGCTTTGCTGGCGGTAGGCCTTGAGCACGTCCACCGCCGCCAGCTCTCGCAGGCGCACCATGAAGTCTTCGGCGCCGATCGAGACCATCTCTTCCGCCGCTTGCGCCGCGCCCTGACGACTCTTGAGGTTTTCGGCGACCACTTCGTGAAGGTCGTCGACGCTATACAGGTAGACGTCGTCGAGTTCTCCGACTTCCGGCTCGATATCCCGTGGAACAGCGATGTCCACCATGAAGATCGGCTTGTGTTTGCGCAGCTTCAAGGCGCTTTCCACCGCACCCTTGCCGAGGATCGGCAACTGGCTGGCAGTGGAACTGATGACGATGTCACTGCGCACCAGTTCGGCCGGGATGTCCGACAGCAGCACTGCATGGGCGCCGAACTGCTCGGCGAGGATGCTCGCGCGCTCCAGCGTGCGGTTGGCGACCACGATGCGCTTGACCCCCAGCTCATGCAAATGACGGGCGACCAGGGTGATGGTTTCGCCGGCGCCGATCAGCAAGGCCTGGCTGCGTTGCAAGTCGCTGAAGATCTGTTTCGCCAGGCTGACCGCGGCAAATGCCACGGACACCGGGTTTTCGCCAATGGCAGTGTCGGTGCGCACTTGCTTGGCCGCATTGAAGGTGGCCTGGAACAACCGCCCAAGTAACGGCCCGATGGTGCCGGCCTCCCGGGCCACGGCGTAGGCCGATTTCATCTGGCCGAGAATCTGCGGCTCACCCAACACCAGCGAATCGAGCCCGGAGGCGACTCGCATCATGTGACGAACTGCCGCATCATCTTCGTGCACATAACTGCTCGCGCGCAGCTCTTCGAGGCTCAAATGGTGATAATCGGCCAGCCAGCGCAGCACAACGTCGGATGAAAGGTGATCCTGTTCTATATAGAGTTCACTGCGATTGCAGGTGGAGAGGATCGCAGCTTCGCGGCTGTCGGTCAGTCGGCAGAGCTGCTGCAACGCCTCAACCAGCTGCTCAGGGGTAAAGGCCACGCGCTCGCGGACGTCTACTGAAGCAGTCTTGTGATTGATACCGAGTGCGAGGAAGGCCATTCAAGGTCGCTGATAGTGACGTGAAGCCGGCAATTGTCCTACTTCGACAGATTCAGAACAACTACTCGATATCTATTGGGCTTGTAGGCGACACCGCGGATTGAGATCGGTTCTCGTTGTAGGAGCTGCCGAAGGCTCGGGCCGCGATCGGACGATCTTTGCTTTTATGACAGCAGATCAAAAGATCGTCCGATCGCGGCCCGAGCCTGCGGCAGCTCCTACGAATATTGAACGTACGGGTAAATTGCCGGGCCGGTTATGTTTGGCCGAAGGCTTGTGTCATGATGATCCGACCGCAGGTTAGTCGTCCTCTTCCTATATGAATAGATCCTCCGCGTTGCTCCTTGCTTTTGTCTTCCTCAGCGGCTGCCAGGCCATGGCCCCCGTTTCGCCGGACGATTCGTCGCCGGTCGAAGACAGCACTCCAGCCCCTGAAAAGCCCAAGGTCTACAGCTCATTCAGCGAAGAAACCATCTTCAGCCTGTTGAGCGCGGAGCTGGCTGGCCAGCGCAATCGTTTCGACATTGCGCTGGACAACTACGTGACCCAGGCCATCAACACCCAGGATCCGGGAATTTCCGAGCGGGCATTCCGTATCGCCGAGTACCTGGGCGCCGATCAGGCAGCCCTGGACACCGCGCTCATCTGGGCGAAAAACGCTCCGGACGATCTCGAGGCGCAACGGGCAGCAGCCGTACAACTGGCGCGTGCCGGGCGGTATGACGACTCCATGGTCTATATGGAGAAAGTCCTGCAAGGCAAAGGCGACACACACTTCGACTTCCTCGCCCTGTCTGCGGCCGACACCGACCAGGACACACGCAACGGCTTGATGCAAAGTTTTGACCGCTTGTTGCAACGCCATCCAGAGAACAGCCAGCTGATTTTTGGCAAGGCGCTGTTGCTGCAACAGGACGGCGATGCCAAGGGCGCATTGGCGCTGCTGGAAGATCATCCGCCGGAAGATGGCGAAATTGCCCCGATCCTGCTGCGCGCGCGCCTGCTGCAGGCGCTTGATCGTGGCGATGAAGCCCTGCCGCTGCTGCGCAAAAGCATCAAGCAGTACCCGGACGACAAACGCCTGCGCCTGACCTACGCGCGCATGCTGGTTGAACAGGACCGCATGGACGACGCCAAGGTCGAGTTCTCCAGCCTGGTCCAGCAGTACCCTGAGGATGACGAGCTGCGTTATTCCCTTGCGCTGGTTTGCCTGGAAGCCAAGGCCTGGGAAGAAGCCAAGGGCTACCTGGAAGACTTGATCGCCCGGGACAGCCACGTCGACTCGGCACACCTGAACCTGGGGCGTATCGCTGAAGAGCGCAACGATCCGCAAGGTGCGCTGGCCGAGTACGCACAGGTGGGGCCGGGCAATGATTACCTGCCGGCGCAACTGCGCCAGGCCGATATCCTGATGGACAACGGCAAAACCGCCGAGGCCCAGAGTCGCCTGGCGACGCAACGGGACGAGCAACCCGATTACGCAATTCAGCTGTATCTGATCGAAGCCGAAACCCTGTCTGCCAACAAGCAGCAGGACAAGGGCTGGACCGTGCTGGAAAAAGCCTTGCAGCAGTATCCGGACGATCTGAACCTGCTGTACACCCGCGCCATGCAGGCGGAAAAACGCAATGACCTGGCGCAAATGGAGAAGGACCTGCGCCTGATCATCAAGCGCGACCCGGACAATGCGATGGCCTTGAACGCCCTCGGCTACACCTTGTCTGACCGTACGACACGCTACGCCGAAGCCAAGGCCCTGATCGAACAGGCGCACCAGATCAATCCGGAAGACCCGGCGGTTCTCGACAGCCTCGGCTGGGTGAATTTCCGCCTGGGTAATCTCGACGAGGCCGAGCGCTACCTGCGCAAGGCCCTGGAGCGTTTTCCCGATCAGGAAGTCGCCGCGCACCTGGGCGAAGTCCTGTGGGCCAATGGCAAACAACGCGAAGCGAAGCAAATCTGGGGCAAGTTCCTCAAGGAACAACCCGACAGCCCAATACTGCGCGGCACCATCAAGCGCCTGACCGGATCAGAGACTCTTTAAGATTATGTTTTTGCGCCATTTCATCGTATTCAGTTTCATCGCCCTGCTCGCCGGTTGCGCGGGCTTCGGCGCTCGCGAATCAGTCCAGGGCAAAGGCGACCCGGGCCAGTGGCGCGAGCATAAACAGCAGCTGACAGGCCTGGACGGTTGGCAGATCAACGGCAAGATCGGCATTCGCGCGCCGAAAGATTCCGGCAGCGGCACCCTGTTCTGGCTACAACGCCAGGATTACTACGACATTCGCCTGTCCGGCCCCCTGGGTCGTGGCGCTGCCCGCCTGACCGGCCGCCCGGGCAAGGTCTCGCTGGAAGTTGCCAACCAGGGTCGTTACGACGCACCGAACCCGGAAATCCTCCTCGAAGAACAACTTGGCTGGAAGCTGCCGGTATCCAACCTCGCATGGTGGGTGCGCGGGCTTCCCGCCCCGGACAGCAAAAGCCGCCTGACACTGGATGCCGACAGCCGCCTGGCGAGTCTCGATCAGGATGGCTGGCAGGTTGAGTATTTGAGCTATGCCGAACAGAACGGCTACTGGCTGCCTGACCGGATCAAGCTGCATGGCACCGACCTTGACGTCACGCTGGTGATCAAGGAATGGCAACCACGCAAACTGGGGCAGTGAACATGACTGCTCCGCGCCTGACCCTGCCCTCGCCAGCCAAGCTCAACCTGATGCTGCACATCCTCGGCCGTCGTGAAGACGGTTACCACGAGCTGCAGACTATTTTTCAGTTCCTGGATTACGGTGATGAAATCACTTTTGCCGTGCGCGAAGACGGGGTAATCCGTCTGCACACGGAATTTCCCGGCGTGCCGCACGACAGCAACCTGATTGTTCGCGCCGCGAGAAAACTTCAGGAGCAGTCCGGTTGCTCACTGGGTATCGACATCTGGATCGACAAGATCCTGCCCATGGGCGGCGGGATCGGAGGCGGCAGCTCGAATGCGGCGACCACCCTGCTCGGCCTGAACCACCTTTGGCAGCTCGGCTGGGATGAAGATCGCCTGGCTTCACTGGGCCTGACCCTGGGCGCTGACGTCCCGGTTTTCGTGCGTGGACATGCGGCTTTTGCCGAGGGCGTGGGTGAGAAACTGACCCCTGTAGACCCCGAAGAACCGTGGTATCTCGTACTGGTACCGCAAGTATCTGTAAGTACAGCAGAAATTTTTTCAGATCCGCTGTTGACACGTAACACTCCTCCCATTAAAGTGCGCCCCGTTCCCAAGGGAAACAGTCGAAATGACTGCTTACCGGTGGTAGCAAGGCGTTATCCAGATGTTAATAACGCATTGAATTTGTTAGGTAAATTTACCGAAGCAAAACTCACCGGAACTGGAAGTTGTGTGTTTGGGGGCTTCCCAAGCAAAGCTGAAGCTGATAAAGTCTCGGCCCTTCTTACAGAGACCCTTACAGGGTTTGTCGCAAAGGGAAGCAACGTTTCGATGTTGCATCGCAAGCTGCAAAGTCTGCTCTAAAAGGAATCGAGTACTGGGTACTCGTTGCAACAGATACAGGGGCGTCGCCAAGCGGTAAGGCAGCAGGTTTTGATCCTGCCATGCGTTGGTTCGAATCCAGCCGCCCCTGCCATTTTCCTATACTCATCCAGGTTACCCTCAGCCTCTAGGTACTGCGCGTGTCCAAGATGATGGTCTTTACGGGGAACGCCAACCCCGATCTGGCTCGGCGTGTTGTACGTCAGCTGCATATCCCTCTCGGTGACATCTCTGTCGGCAAGTTTTCCGACGGCGAAATTACAGCCGAGATCAATGAAAACGTCCGCGGTAAAGATGTCTTCATTATTCAGCCGACTTGCGCTCCGACCAACGATAACCTGATGGAACTGGTAGTGATGGCTGATGCCTTCCGCCGCTCCTCGGCTACTCGTATCACTGCTGTTATTCCTTACTTTGGTTATGCCCGTCAGGATCGCCGTCCGCGTTCCGCACGTGTGGCTATCAGCGCGAAAGTCGTTGCTGACATGCTTACCGTAGTCGGCATCGATCGTGTTCTCACGGTTGATTTGCATGCTGACCAGATCCAGGGTTTCTTCGATATTCCGGTAGATAACATCTACGGCTCCCCGGTTCTGGTGGATGACATTGAAGATCAGCGCTTCGAAAACCTGATGATCGTATCCCCGGACATTGGTGGCGTCGTGCGTGCACGTGCTGTTGCCAAATCTCTGGGCGTGGATCTCGGGATCATCGACAAACGCCGTGAGAAAGCCAATCACTCTGAAGTGATGCATATCATCGGTGATGTCGAAGGGCGTACCTGTATTCTGGTCGATGACATGGTCGATACCGCCGGCACTCTGTGCCACGCGGCCAAGGCCCTGAAAGAGCATGGCGCTGCCAAGGTTTTCGCCTACTGCACACACCCTGTGCTGTCCGGTCGGGCGATCGAAAACATTGAAAATTCCATGCTGGACGAACTGGTGGTGACCAACACCATCCCGCTGTCCGCTGCTGCTCAAGCCTGCTCGCGTATCCGTCAACTGGATATCGCGCCGGTAGTTGCCGAAGCGGTCCGCCGCATCAGCAATGAAGAATCGATCAGCGCGATGTTCCGTTAAGGGCCCTGCCCTTCTCGAATGTCTCGTTGACGAAAAGCGCCCCGCCCCGGCATTCCTGTCGGGGCGGGGCTTTTTTGCCCATATCGCCTTTAGCGCTGGTCGCAAACGCTGGGGCGAATGTGGTTATTTTGGAGATACAACATGAACGATTTTACCCTGAATGCTGAAGTGCGTTCCGACCTGGGGAAAGGTGCGAGCCGCCGCCTGCGTCGTCTCGCAAGCCTGGTACCAGCTGTAGTTTACGGTGGCGAAAAAGCCCCTGAATCCATCAGCATGCTGGCTAAAGAAGTTGCCAAACTGCTCGAAAACGATGCGGCCTACAGCCACATCATCGAGCTGAACGTTGGCGGCACCAAGCAAAACGTAATCATCAAAGCTCTGCAGCGCCACCCGGCCAAAGGCCACGTGCTGCATGCTGACTTCGTACGCGTTGTAGCTGGCCAGAAACTGACCGCTATCGTGCCTGTACACTTCGTTGGCGAAGAAGCTCCGATCAAGAAAGGCGGCGAAGTTTCGCACGTCACTTCGGAAATCGAAGTGAACTGCCTGCCGAAAGATCTGCCTGAGTTCATCGAAGTCGACCTGTCGAACGCTGAAATCGGCTCGATCATTCACCTGTCCGACCTCAAAGCCCCTAAAGGCGTTGAGTTTGTTGCTCTGGCACATGGTGACGACAAGGCTGTGGCCAACGTTCACGCTCCACGTGTTGCTCCAGAAGAAGCTGCTGAAGAAGGCGCTGCAGAGTAATTTCACTCTGTTCGCCGGAGTGACCGGTAACATCGCGGACTAGTACGTAGCGAGAAAGCGGGCGAGAACGCGGAGTTTACATAATGGTAAATGAGCACTTGTCGTCCACTTTCGCCGCACACACTGATTGCGGCGATGTTAACCACCACTCCAAGGAAGGGCCCCTATCGTGACCGCCATAAAACTGATCGTTGGCCTGGGTAATCCAGGCGCTGAATACGAACAGACCCGGCATAACGCAGGGGCCCTTTTTGTTGAGCGCATCGCGAACGCACAAGGCGTCAACCTTGTGGCGGATCGCAAATATTTCGGCCTGACCGGGCGCTTTTCGCGTCAGGGTCAGGATGTTCGCCTGCTGATTCCCACCACCTACATGAACCGCAGCGGCCAGGCCGTCGCGGCACTCGCAGGATTCTTCCGCATCAAGCCCGAAGAAATCCTGGTGGCGCATGACGAACTCGACCTGCCTCCGGGCGTTGCCAAACTCAAACTGGGCGGCGGCCATGGCGGTCACAACGGGTTGCGCGACATCATTGCGCAACTGGGCAATCAGAATACCTTCTACCGCTTGCGGCTTGGCATTGGCCACCCGGGCGTAGCCAGTATGGTTTCAAATTTCGTCCTGGGTCGTGCGCCACGCGCCGAACAGGAAAAACTCGATGCCAGCATCGACTTTGCCCTCGGCGTGCTGCCGGATATCCTCGCCGGTGAATGGAACCGCGCGATGAAAAACCTGCACAGCCAGAAGGCCTGACTTTTACCCGAAGGGGAAACACCATGGGATTCAATTGCGGCATCGTCGGCCTGCCTAACGTCGGCAAGTCCACCCTGTTCAACGCCCTGACCAAATCCGGGATCGCGGCCGAGAACTTCCCCTTCTGCACCATCGAACCGAACACCGGTATCGTGCCGATGCCGGATGCGCGCCTGGAAGCCCTGGCTGCCATCGTCAATCCGAAGCGCATCCTCCCGACCACTATGGAATTCGTCGACATCGCGGGCCTGGTTGCCGGCGCGTCGAAAGGTGAAGGCCTGGGCAACAAGTTCCTGGCCAACATCCGTGAAACCGATGCCATCGCTCACGTGGTCCGCTGCTTCGAAGACGAGAACGTGATTCACGTCTCCAACAGCGTCGACCCGAAACGCGACATCGAGATCATCGACCTGGAACTGATCTTCGCCGACCTCGACAGCTGCGAAAAGCAACTGCAGAAAGTCGCGCGCAACGCCAAGGGCGGCGACAAGGATGCTGTGGTTCAGAAGGCACTGCTTGAGCAATTGATCGCTCACTTCACCCTGGGCAAGCCTGCACGTACCCTGATGAAGACCATGGGCGCCGACGACAAGGCCGTGATCCGTGGCTTCCACCTGCTGACCACCAAGCCGGTCATGTACATCGCCAACGTCGCTGAAGACGGTTTCGAGAACAACCCGCTGCTGGACATCGTCAAGGCCATCGCCGAAGAAGAAGGCGCCATGGTGGTTCCGGTCTGCAACAAGATCGAAGCCGAAATCGCCGAGCTGGATGACGGCGAAGAGAAAGACATGTTCCTCGAAGCCCTGGGTCTCGAAGAGCCCGGCCTGAACCGGGTAATCCGCGCCGGCTACGAAATGCTGCACCTGCAGACCTACTTCACCGCTGGTGTCGAAGAAGTCCGCGCCTGGACCGTCCGCGTCGGTGCCACCGCACCACAAGCCGCTGGCGTGATCCACACCGACTTCGAAAAAGGCTTCATCCGCGCCGAAGTGATCGCCTACGACGACTTCATCCAGTACAAGGGTGAAGCCGGTGCCAAGGAAGCCGGAAAATGGCGTCTGGAAGGCAAGGATTACATCGTTAAAGACGGCGACGTGATGCACTTCCGTTTTAACGTGTAAGACTCGCACCCAAGAAAAAGCCGCGCAAATGCGCGGCTTTTTTGTGCCTGAGAAACTGTCAAAAGATCGCAGCCTTCGGCAGCTCCTACAGGGGATCTAGGTGCACCTGTAGG
This sequence comes from Pseudomonas sp. LB3P31, assembly GCF_054897945.1. NCBI lineage: Bacteria > Pseudomonadati > Pseudomonadota > Gammaproteobacteria > Pseudomonadales > Pseudomonadaceae > Pseudomonas > Pseudomonas sp. LB3P31. The sequence continues at coordinate 4,345,150 of NZ_CM142710.1, read as the reverse complement.
AGCTGCCGAAGGCTGCGATCTTTTGATCTTCAGGCTTTTTTGGTTCTCGGCAGGAAGATCGCCAGCACACCCAGCAACGGCAGGAACGAGCACAGGTAGTACACGTACTCAATCCCGTGCGCATCCGCCAGATACCCCAGCAGCGCCGCGCCAATCCCGCCAAAACCGAACATCAGGCCAAAAAACACCCCCGCGATCATTCCGACATTGCCCGGCACCAGTTCCTGGGCGTACACCACGATGGCGGAGAACGCCGAGGCCAGGATAAATCCGATGACTACGCTCAGGACGCTGGTCCAGAACAGGTCAACGTGCGGCAGGAGCAAAGTGAACGGCGCAACGCCGAGGATCGAGAACCAGATCACGGCCTTGCGTCCAATCTTGTCGCCGATCGGTCCGCCAAAGAAGGTCCCCGCCGCTACTGCGCCAAGGAACAGAAACAGATGCAGCTGCGAACTGGCCACCGAGAGGTCGAACTTTTCGATCAGGTAGAAGGTGTAATAGCTGGTGAGGCTGGACATGTAGAAGTACTTGGAAAACACCAGCAGCCCGAGTACCACCAGTGCGCTGATCACTCGCCCCTTGGACAGGCCATGGGTCGCCGCCTGGCCTTGCTTGAGCTTGAACAGGCTCAGGTGATTGGCGTACCAGCGACTGATCCGATAGAGCACAAACAGTGCAAACACCGCGAACAGGCCAAACCAGGCAACATGGCCCTGACCGAACGGAATAATGATGGCCGCAGCGAGCAATGGACCGAACGCCGAGCCCGCATTGCCGCCGACCTGAAAGGTCGACTGCGCCAACCCGAATCGCCCGCCCGACGCCAGTCGTGCTACGCGGGACGCCTCCGGGTGAAAAGTCGAAGAGCCGATGCCGATCAGTCCGGCCGCCAGCAGGATCATAGGGAAGCTGCCGACCACCGACATCATCAGGATGCCGATCAAGGTGCACACGGTGCCGGCAGGCAGCAGCCATGGCTTGGGATGGCGATCCGTGTGGTAGCCAACCCAGGGTTGCAGCAGCGAGGCCGTCAGCTGGAAGGTCAGGGTAATCAGGCCGACCTGGGTAAAGGTCAGGCCGTAATTGGCCTTGAGCATCGGATAGATCGAAGGCAGGACTGATTGGATCAGGTCGTTGATCAGATGCGCCAGCGCCACCGCGCCGATGATGCGCATGACCAGAGGGCTGCTTTGAGAAGTCGCTGATGCCGGCGCGGCGCCGGTCTGGGCATTGCTGATAGCCATGAGAGTTTCCGAACAACGGGTGGGTGCAAACGGGCAGGTACGTCAATGTGCCATTTTTCGGTGCGCCAGCGCCATCCCCTTAGCCTGCTAACGACATCTGCTTACAAGAATGATGCTGCGGCACCACCTGATCTTCTGCCCTGCCCAAAGCCAAACAGGCAGATTTACACCCTGACAGCCCCCTCTGCGGCCACGATTTATCGCGCCAAGTGGATAAGCGGTTGAAAGCGTAGAGAAATATTTTAAATTTACGCTTGACGCATCCCCGTTACCGGTGAATAATGCGCGCCACTTGGCTACATAGCTCAGTTGGTTAGAGCATAGCATTCATAATGCTGGGGTCCGGGGTTCAAGTCCCTGTGTAGCCACCAAGTACTAAAAACGGCTTACCGCGAGGTAGGCCGTTTTTTTATGCCTGCGAAAAAGTGCCTGCCTGCTGCACGGGTTTGCTTCACAGGGAGTCGGCCGATACAGTCGCCGAATCTTTTGCCACGGACGGAGTGCCTAACGTGTCCCCTCCTTTCCACTTGAGTCGCTACCGCCTTTGCGCGCTGTCGCTGGTTGCCTCTGCGCTGACGCTGGTCGCCTGCAATGCCCCGCCGACTTCAACGCTGCCCGTTGCGCCGGAAAACGCCTCGGGCTATCGCAGTGATCTGCAGACCCGCTACGCCAGCAAACACATGGCCGCTGCGGCGAATCCGCTCGCCGCCGAGGCCGGGCGGGAGATGTTGCGCCAGGGTGGTTCGGCCATCGACGCGGCCATTGCGATGCAGGCGGTGCTGACCCTGGTCGAGCCGCAGTCTTCAGGCATCGGCGGAGGCGCACTGATTGTGTTGTGGGATGGCAAGAAAGTCCGCACATATGACGGTCGCGAAACCGCCCCCGCCGGTGCCAGCGAAAAACTGTTCCTGCAAGCCAACGGCAAACCGATGCCGTTCACCCAGGCGCAGATTGGCGGTCGTTCGGTGGGCACACCTGGGGTGCTGCGAGCGCTCGAACTGGCGCATCACAAACACGGACGCCTGCCTTGGGCGAAGCTATTTGAGCCCGCCATCAAGCTCGCGGAACAGGGCTTTGCGATTTCCCCCCGGTTGCATCAACTGATCGCTGCGGACTCCTCCATGAGGCGTTCACCCGACATGATGGCTTACTTCCTGAATGCCGACGGCAGCCCGAAAGCGGCCGGCACGCTGCTGAAGAATCAGCCGCTGGCCGCAGCGTTCAAACGCATTGCCAAGGAGGGTCCGGATGCCTTGTACAAAGGGGCCGTCGCCGAGGAAATCGTGGCCAAGGTGCAAAGGCATGCTAACCCGGGGAGCTTGTCGCTGAATGATCTGCAAGGCTACCAGGCAAAAGAGCGCGAGCCGCTGTGCACCGACTACAAGCGCTGGCAGGTGTGCGGGATGCCACCACCATCATCGGGAGGCATCGCGATCGCGCAGATCCTCGGCACACTCGAGGCCCTGGAAACCCGCGATCCGCGCTTGGCCCTGGCGCCGATGAAACCCCGTGAAAGCTCCGCTCCAGCAGGCATCGAACCGACTCCTGAAGCCGTGCACCTGATTTCCGAGGCAGAGCGCCTGGCCTACGCCGACCGTGCGCAATACGTCGCCGATGCCGACTTCGTGCCAGTGCCGGTCCAGGGTCTGCTGGACCCGCATTACCTTGCAAGCCGCGCGGCGCTGATTGGCGAGCGCAGCATGGACACGGCCGAACCTGGTACACCACCGGGCATCCAGGTGGCCTACGCGCCAGACCGTTCGCCGCTGCGCATATCCACCTCACAAGTGGTCGCGGTCGATGACCAGGGCGGTGCGGTCTCCATGACCACCACCGTGGAATCCGCCTTCGGCTCTCACCTGATGGTGCAAGGTTTCCTACTCAATAACCAGATGACCGACTTCTCGTTCATCCCGGAAGAAAACGGCCAGAAAGTCGCCAACCGCGTCGAGCCGGGCAAACGCCCCCGCTCCTCCATGGCGCCCACGCTGATCTTCGATCGCCAGAGCGGCGAGTTCCTGGCCACTCTCGGCTCGCCGGGCGGCTCGCAGATCATCGAGTACGTCGCCAAATCGACCATCGGCCTGCTCGACTGGAACCTCGACCCGCAAGCGGCCATCAACCTGCCCAACTTCGGCAGCCGCAATGGTCCGACGGAACTGGAGCGGAGGCAGTTCAGCCCCGCGCTGATTCAGGCGCTGAAGGACAAGGGCCACAGCGTGAACGAGATTGATATGACGAGCGGCACCCAGGCGATTGTTCGGGTCAAGGATGCACAGGGGAAAGCGTCGTTGGCAGGCGGTGCTGATCCGCGACGCGAGGGTGAAGCGCTGGGGGATTGAGCGGTTTGCAGGGGTGTGAAAGGGCTTACCGGGTGGTAGGCCCTTTTTTATGGGAAGTGCATCCTGATCGGTCGATACGAGTGGAGTTTTCCTACAGGACTGGACTCATTAACTGTGTAGAGTCGAGTCCCTACCCAAAACTTTTTGGAAACGACAGATCGTCCAGGATTAAAAGGAGTAACACATGGACATTCGTCCGATCCATACCGAAGAGGACTACCGTTCCGCCATCAAGGAAATCTCAGCACTATTCGACGATGAACCAGTGCCAGGGACTTCTGAAGGAAATTCTTTCAACATCATGATTACGCTGATTAGCGCATATGAAACAGAGCAGTTTCCGGTCGACAGTTCACCTACTGTCCCGACATCGAACTAGTGCCGGGAGCCGTGGCGCCCGATTCAACCCGGCAGAACCTTCCCATCCACCGGATCACCGATCTTCAGGAAATGCCCGCCTGCCACGTGGTGCAGGGTGCGCAGGGTGTCCTGGCCTTCGAAGTGCCAGCGGCCGTCGCTGAACACCCGATCATCGGCCTGGGCGGCGATGACTTCGGCGAGGAACAGGTCGTATTGTTGATGATTGCCGGGCTCCGGCAGCAGGCGGCACTCCAGCCAGGCGACGCAGCCTTCGAGCATGGGCGCGGCCACCTCTTCGCCACTGAAGGTCTGCAGGCCGTAAGCCTGGAATTTGTCCTTTCCCTGTCCTTGGGTGATTTCCAAGCCGGAGGTCGAACCCACGGTCTGGACGATGTCGGCCTGGGCGGCGCAAGGCACGTTCAGCACGAAAGTCCCCGAGGCTTCCAGCAGTTGTCGGGTCCAGGTGGACTTGTCCAGCACCACGGCAATTTTTGGCGGTTCGAAATCCAGCGGCATGGCCCACGCCGCCGCCATGATATTGCGCTGGCCGTCGTGGGCCGCGCTGACCAGTACGGTCGGCCCGTGATTGAGCAGGCGGTAGGCCTTGTTCAAGGGAACGGGCCGGCGATGGGAAGCGTGCATGCTGTCTGCTCCTGGAGAAAAAGCCGATTGTAGCGGGATCCGCCTGGGTCCTGCTTAGCTTGCCAATTGATTGGCGAACTGGCCCACCGCGTCGACCACCTTCTGCGCGCCGTCCTGGATCTCGACAATCACCGTACCCGCCTCTGCGGCTAGCGCCAACCCCTGCTCCGCCTGGAGTTTGCCTTCGGTCATCAGGGCGACCGCGTGACGTGCCATGTCCTGGTTCTGGCGCACCACGCCGACAATTTCATCGGTGGCCTGGCTGGTCCGCGAGGCCAGCTGCCGCACCTCATCCGCCACCACGGCAAAGCCGCGGCCCTGTTCGCCAGCACGCGCCGCTTCGATGGCCGCGTTGAGCGCCAGCAAGTTGGTCTGCTCGGCAATGCCGCTGATGGTCTTGACGATGGTGCCGATCACCAGCGACTGGTCGTTCAGCGCTTCGATTCCCTCGCTGGCGGTTTGCATGTGTTTGGCCAGGTCGCGCATCACCTCGACTGCCTGGGTTACCACGGCGTTGCCGCGCTGGGCGCTGTCATCGGTTTGCCGGGAAGTGCTGTAGGCAATGTTGGCCGCCTCGGCGACTGCCTGTTCCTGATTGACCTGGTCGGTGATCACGGTGGCGAACTTCACCACCTTGTAGAGTTTGTTGTTGGCATCGAGTACAGGGTTGTAGGAGGCTTCCAGCCAGACCGTACGACCGTGACTGTCGATACGCTTGAACCGGTCAGCGACGAACTCTCCGGTATTCAACCGACGCCAGAAGCCCTGGTAAGCGGCGCTGGAGGATTCATCCGGTGTGCAGAACATCCGGTGATGTTTGCCCTTGATCTGCGCCAGGCTGTAGCCCATGCCGCTGAGGAACCGGTCATTGGCGGTCAGCACGTTGCCATTGAGGTCAAACTCGATCACCGCCGTCGAGCGCACCAGGGCGCCAATCAGGTTCTCGTGCTCCCGGGACGCCTCGATGGTGCGGGTCAGGTCGCTGGAGTAGATCGAGTAATGCCTGATGCGCCCGTCCGCCGAGCGCACCGGCTGCACGATTGAACGCAGCCACGCTTCCTCGCCATTGCCGCGCAACAGGCGCACGGCACCGGCAAAGTGCTCGCCACGTTGCAGCGCCAGTTTGAAGCGATGGTGGAATTCATCGGATTTGACATGGGCGGGAACCATCTCTTCGATGGGCCGACCGCGCAGGTCCTGGCCCTTGTAGAGCATTTCGTCGATGAAGTTCTGATTGACCGACTGAATCCGTCCGTCCGTATCGAGGGTCAGCACCAGCATTTCGCTTTCCAGGCTTTCCTTCACTTGCTGAAGGCTGGAGAGTTCTTCACGAAGAGCCGACAGCTCCTGCTTCAAGCGTTTATTGAACATGGAATGCACCGATGGACAGGGGTAGAAAGCGAAATGCAGCCTAGCCATCGGCCTTGGGGATATTTTCTGAAGAGCGTTTCAGGGTTGTCCTACAAAAATAGTTACGCCGCGCCAGGCGCCGGGCATCGGCCGACGCTCGGCATGCGCGCACCAAAATAGGCGGCACTGCTGACCCCCACTACGCCCATGACTGCGCTGAAAATCACACAGACCCATGGACTCCAGGGCATCAGGCCGATCAGCAGCAGCGGAGTGATACTGGCCCAAGCGGCGTAGGCAATGTTGTAGGTGAAGGAAATACCCGAAACACGAATCCGCGCCGGGAACAGCCCAACCATCACCGAAGGCACCGCGCCGACCACGCCACAACACAAACCGGCGATGGCATACGCCAGGCCAATCCAGCTACCGCCATTGATCAGGCAGGTGTAGAGCACCGCGATGCCCAGCGGCAGCAGCAGGCTGTACAGCATGACTGTGCGCCAGGCGCCGATGCGATCGACCAGCACGCCGGCGAGTACACAACCAATGTTGAGGAACACGATACCCAAGGCGCTGAGGCCGAAGGTGTAGCTGGCGGTCATGCCGAAAGTTTTCTGCATCATGGTCGGGGTGATGACCACGAACACCACCACTGCCGAGGTCAGCACGCAGGTCAGGATCATCGCCGGCACCATCGCCAGGCGATGTTCACGCAGCACTGTGCGCAGGGGCAGCTCGACCGCCGCTTCGCGCCTGGCCTGCATCGCCATGAATACCGGAGTTTCGCTGAGCCAGCGGCGCAACCAGACGCCAATCACGCCGAATAGTCCGCCCAGCAGGAAGGGATAACGCCAGGCGTAATCGAGGATTTCTGCCGGGGTGAACGCCTGTGCCAGGAACGTCGCCGCCAAAGCGCCGATCAGGTAGCCGAAGGTCAGGCCCGCCTGCAGGAACCCCAGGGCATAACCGCGATGCCCGGCCGGCGCGTGCTCGGCGACGAACACCCAGGCGCTCGGCACTTCGCCGCCAACTGCCGCGCCCTGCAGGATGCGCAGTGCCAGCAGCAGCAACGGTGCGAAATAGCCGATCTGCGCGTAGGTCGGCATGATCCCGATCAGCAGGCACGGCAGCGCCATCATCAGGATGCTCAGGCTGAAGACCTTCTTGCGTCCCAGCCGGTCGGCGAAGTGCGCCATCAGGATGCCGCCCAATGGCCGCGCCAGGTAACCGGTGACGAAGATCCCAAAGCTTTGCAGCAGGCGCAGCCACTCGGGCATTTCCGGCGGGAAGAACAGCTGGCTGAGGGTCAGGGCGAAAAATACGAAAATGATGAAGTCGTAGATTTCCAGCGCCCCGCCGAGGGCGGCAAGGCCGAGGGTCTTGTAGTCCGAGCGGGTGAACGGCGCCGGGCGCACATCGGTTTGGGCAGTCATGAAAAAAACTCTGGCACGGGCAAAAATCCAAGGCGCCCATGGTCTACGCAAAAGCGCCGGTGGACAAGCCGATCAGGTCCCTGGGTTGGTTTTTAGCGCGTTTCTGTGCATTGAATTCAGCCTCGCGACGCCAATAATCGGGCACTTTCCAACCCCACAGGAAAGCCGCCATGAGCAGCCATACCCGCACCCGACGCCTGACCGTGCCCCAATTGGTGAGCATGAAAGGCCAACAGAAAATCGTCTCCCTGACCGCTTACACCCGCTCGATGGCCGAATTGATGGACCCGTTTGTCGACTTCGTGCTGGTCGGCGACTCGACCGCCATGGTCGGCTACGGCCGCACCTCGACCCTGGACATGAGCCTGGAGGAAATCATCGGCCATACCCGCGCGGTGGTCACCAGTACGCGCCTGGCCTGCGTGATTGCCGACATGCCGTTCGGCAGCTATCAGGAATCCCCGCAGCAGGCTTACCGCAATTGCGCTGAAGTCCTCGCCCGCACCGGCTGCGATGCACTGAAGCTCGAAGGCGGCAAAGCCATGGCCAGCACCGTGGAGTTCCTGGTGCAACGCGGCATTCCGGTAATGGCGCACATCGGCCTCATGCCGCAGTACGTCAACGTGATGGGCGGCTTCAAGGCCCAAGGCCTGAATGACAGCACGGCTATCGCCATCGAGGAGGATGCGCGGGCACACCTTGCAGCCGGCGCGTTCAGCCTATTGCTGGAAGGCGTGGCCGAACCGCTGGCCCGGCGCATCAGCGATTTCTCGGTGATGCCGACCATCGGCATCGGCGCGTCACCGGCCTGCGACGGACAAGTACTGGTGACCGAGGACATCCTCGGACTGGGTGGCGAATACGTGCCGCGCTTCGTCAAATCCTACGCAGATGCAGGCGCGCTGATCAGCCAGGCGTTCGAGTGTTTTGCCGATGAAGTGCGTAACGGTCAGTTCCCGCAAATGCAGCACTGTTACGGCGTCAGCTGACGCTCCTGGTAGATGACGCCGGCCAGCGTCTTGACTGCCGAACCGATGTCCTTGCTCCAGTCCACGGTGTAGCTCAGGCGCAGGCAATCGCGCCACAACCCCTGCTGGCTGAACATCGAACCGGGCGCAATCACGATTCCGTTGGCCAACAGGCGCTCGCACACCCGCCGCATGTCCACCGGGTGCACGGATTGCGCCCACACCGTTGCGCCACCGACCGCTGGCACCACCTTGAGCTGGTCGGCGGCGTGCTCGTTCAGCAGCGCGTTCATCTGCATCATGCGCTCCACCAGCAGACCGCGCAGGGCCTGGGTGTGCTGGTCGACCCGCCGCGAGCCGTATAGGCGCGCGAGGGCTTTTTGCCGGATCGGCGAGAGGCGGAAAGCGCGCTCCAGGCACTGGCGCTGCATCGCGGCTTCCTGCCCACGGATCAATACGTAACCGAACGGCGCTTCCGCACCGATGACCTTGTCGAAAGTGGAAAACACCACCAGCCGTTCGGGGTCGGCGTAATCCCGATACCGCGGCTGCTCAGGCAGAAATCCGAACTCACCATAGCTGTCGTTCTCGAACAGCCATGCCCCCCGCTCGCCCAGCCACTGGCACAGCTGCTGTTTGTCGGCCGCCGGCATCTGGCTGCCGTGGGGAATACTCACACCTGACGAGAACACCGCCAGCGCCACGGCTTCACGCTGTAACAGGGCGAAAACCTGTTGCAAGTCGAAGCGGCCATCGACGTGTAGCGGCAATTCGATCACCCGGATGTTCGCCGCCTGCAACTGGCGCAGGATCGCCCAGGAACACGGCGACTCTACCAGCGCCACGCTACCCTGCAGTTTCAACGCAGTGAGCGACATGTCCAGCACACTGCGCAGGTCGGCACCGATATACACCTGTTCCGGCCGCCAATAATCCCCGGTCGAACGGGTGTAGCGCTGCGCCAATACCGTACGTAATTCGAGCTCGCCAAAGGGTTGATATAACGGCACCGTTGCGCGGGGGTATTGGCGCAACAGTTCGCGCTCGGTCATCAGCAGCGGGTTTTCCAGGGACAGCAACATGGATGGCGCATCGCTACTCAGCGCCAGCATGCCGGGCTGCCGCGCGCTGGCGTAAATGTTGTCGAGCAAATCGCCAGCGATTGCCGGGGGCGGCAGCGCAGCCGCCTGGCAGAAATAGCCGAGCTTGGGCCGGGAATAGACGCGGCCCTCATCTTCAAGCAAGGCATAAGCGTACTTGGTGGTGGATACCGAGACATTCAGGCGCAGTGCCAATTGGCGCAACGACGGCAGTTTCAACTCGCCTTGCGTGCGGCTCGAGTCGATCAGCTCCACCAGGTAGCGGTATACGGCCTGATAAGCGAATGTGCTGTCCTTGTTCAAACGCGGTCATCCTGAGGGGGCACGGCGCAGCATCCTCCCCTTTCGGGCGTGATGCAATGTGCGCCCGATTCCTGGGCTGGGCCGTGCAGATCTACAACGCCGCCGAAGCCTTGCCCAATCTGATCCCGCTTTCATTGTGGCGACTGAACGGGTTGGGGATTATTCCTACTTGTTGGTTCACCATCCCCTGACATCAATACAAGGCGCCTCTGACATCGCCAGCCAGCGGGCTGCAGTAGACTTCGACAGTGCCAACATTTCTCCTCTCCCCACACTGTCCAAGGATGATTCAGTCAATGTCTTTTATCTCTAAATCGCTTGAAGAAATGCTCAATGAAATCTACCAGGATGGCCGGATCTCATTCACCGAATACCGAGTGCTGCGTGATGATGCCGATCGCCGAATGGAGGCTGTCACTCAGGAGCTTGGGCATCACAACAACTTGACGGCTTTCCAGAAAGCCATGGATGTGGCGATGCAGTTACTGCAACAGAGCATTATCGATGCCAAAAAAGCCGAGTTGACCGACACCGGTGAAGCCCTGGTCAAGGATGCCGTTGTCGCGCAGGTCGAATACTTGCGCGCTGGGGCTCATTTGGCGCTGCGTTTGTTGTAAGCCTTCGTTCCGAGCCGCCACCCTGGTGTGGCGGCTGCTTGCAGGGACAGACGCTAAAAAGGATCTGAGCATGTTAAAACGCGCAGGACTGACCCTCGCGGCACTCACCCTGAGTGCCGCCGCCCATGCCGATGTCGATCTGAAACTAGGCAGCACCGAACGCGTCACGCGGCTGTTCGCCTACCCTAACAACTGCAGCGTAATCTGCTTTCGCAACTGGACGCTGGAGCAAACCGTCGAGCATTACCTGACCCAAAGCGTGCAGCGCGATGGCTACGGCTCGGCGAAGGTCCGGGTCTCAACCGATAACGATCAGCTCTACGCGCAAATCAGCGGAGTGCCCGCCGGATATGATAAACCCCTGGCAGCGCTGCTCGACGCCGGGGACCTGGCCTGGTCCGCTGCCAACCGGCTGAACACCGATGGTAAGTGGGCGTACAACTGGTCACTTTTCCTGCCATTGGGCATGGCGTTGAACAATCGCAAAAGTGTTGAGTTGCTGCACTTCCCGCCGGATTACTCGCTGACCCAGGCCCAGGATTACCTGCGCTCGGCCACTACCGATCGTTGGGCCACGCTGCTGACCGCCAACGGCATTCCTGCTGCGCAAACGCCGGGCTACCAGACCATCATCGACATTGCTCCGATTGCCGCGCCAGCCACTGCGGGCAAGGACCTGGAAGGCGTCTACCAGTACTTCACGGACTACCAGACCACCATGGTAAAAGAGCTCAGCCGCAACGCCAGCGGCGCGGCATTACCCATGGTCGCGTTTGGCGCGCCGGTACGGAACTGGATCAAGGCGCAATACGGACCCACCGTCAACGTGCTGGGGCTGGCCACGATCAACCCGAACGCCGGGGCAAAGGTGCCAGTGCTGGGTGCAAATCATCCGAGTTACATCTGGTACGCAGCGAATCCTGCGGCTTACTCAGGAAACGATGCCCAGGCCAAGGCGGATGCCGCCGGGCTGAAAGTCATGGGCCAGGATTTGAGCGCGGCCTGCTGGCAGGCCGGCATGGGCAGTACGCCCGGCAAGGATCCGGCCGCACAACTGACGAGCTGTACCCAGACCTGGCAAGTCAGCCGTACGGAGAAAACCTGCGAACTGTTCTACACCTCAATCCGCAACCTGCCCCTGCACCAGGCCGTCGCCAAATGTGCGTCGGCGCCGATCAAATCTCAGCTCAGACAGCTGAAGACTTCGGCCCCGACGGCGGCGAAACCTGCGCAGGGGCAGTAATCGCGAGGAGCGTTACAGCGGACGCAGGCGATACTGCGGCGGCAACTGTTCGAAACCACTGATGGTCGCGTTCAGGCTTTTCCAGCGGCCATCCTTGATGCCGTAGATACAGCCATGGATCGACAGTTTCTGTCCGCGGTGCCAGGCGTTTTGCACAATGCTGGTGTGACCGACGTTGGCCACTTGCTGGACCACGTTCAGTTCGCAGAGGCGGTCAACCCGCTCTTCTTCAGTCGGCAGCAGGGCCAGCTCTTCGCGCTTTTCGTAGTACAGGTCACGAATCGAGCGCAGCCATCCATCGATCAGGCCCAGCTGGCGATCCTGCATTGAGGCCCGCACCCCGCCGCAGCCATAGTGGCCGGTGACGAGGATGTGTTTAACCTTGAGCACGTCGACTGCGTACTGGATCACCGACAGGCAGTTGAGGTCGGTGTGCAGCACCACGTTCGCCACGTTGCGATGGACGAACAGATCGCCAGGCAGCATGCCCACGATTTCATTCGCCGGTACACGGGCGTCGGAGCAACCGATCCACAGGTACTCCGGTGTCTGTTGACGGGCCAGCTTGGAGAAGAAGTCCGGATCTTCCTGTTTGATCGCCTCGGCCCAGCGTTCGTTGTTATCAATCAGATCTTGTAATTCGTTCATGCTGTAAAGCCTCAAGAATGGTGCGATTGTTTGACAGACAACCACCCGTCGGGGTCACGCGATTGATGCAACTAAGGTGGGTGGAATTCTCGCCAGCCCTGTGGGTCCACCTTAGTAAGGCCCACAGTATGAGGAAATACCATGACTGATTCACGACGTCCTTTCGATGCGACTCAGCCAGAGCCCATCGATGACAACGAAGACCGCATGGGTTCGATGCATGAGCTGGATTTTGACGAAGAAGAGCCCAGCGCGAGGATTGGCGACGAGATTGCGGAAAACGAACGCGAGAAGTTGATGCCTGCTGAGCGAGTTCGGGAGGCTGGTCTGACCGGTGCTTCAACCGAAGATCATGAATCGACGGATGATGACATGAGCCCGGAAACGCTGATCCGCGAGGATGGTGCGCGGGATGCCAAAGAAGCGGGTGAGGATGGACAGGCGGACTGGGATTTGAGCATTGTCGATGAAGATGACATCGGTGGTGGTAACGGGCTGGATGAGGCGGAGCTGGCGCAGCGGGATCCGTTGGATGGGAATCGCTGATCTCCCGTAGGAGCTGCCGCAGGCTGCGATCTTTTGATCTTGATGTCGTTTTTCAAGATCAAAAGATCGCAGCCTTCGGCAGCTCCTACAGGAAATATGTGTTCAATCCATGCAATTGAAGATCAATCCACCAACGTGCAGGCCATGACCACAGCATCTTCGCGTCCACCAACCGCCGGATAATAATCCCGACGCCGGCCAATCTCGTTAAACCCATACCGCTCATACAACCTGAATGCCGAACGATTGCTGTCCCGCACCTCCAGGAAACACTCCCGCGCCTCGGCCTTGTAGGCAATCGACATCAGATGCTCCAGCAGCGTCAGGCCCAGCCCACGCCCCTGGTTTTCCGGCTTGACCGTGATGTTCAGCAAGTGCGCTTCATCAAGAATGATCTGCACCACACCATGACCGACCTGTTGCTGACCTTCGAACATCAACCAGATCTGGTACTTGCACAGCCCATCTAGAAAAATCCCGCGGGTCCAGGGGTGGCTGTACGCCGCATATTCGATCTTCAGGACAACGTCCAGGTCCGCCTCGGTCATCGGGCGAAACGATACAGCGTCACTCATTGGGTTCTTTCCAGCGCGCCATCAGCCGACGCATGGCTTGCCAGACATCAGCCTTACGCTGTGGCTCTTCCATTAATAATTCCAGGCCCGGCAGGGCCCAGACCGAGCCCAGGCCTTCGACCTGGAGTTCACGGTTGAACGATTCGGCATTTTCCTCGCCAGCGAAACGCACCGCCGGCAGACCAATCAGCCAGACGCAGGCGCACGGCGCATCTTCCAGTCGAGCTGACAGGAAGCCCTGCACGAAGTCGCGAGCGGCCTCCGGGCCCTGTTCCATCGTGCCCCGGACCAGCAGCGGCCAGCGCACCGGGTCGCCGACGATCTGCGGGCTGTCCGGCAGGCCGGCAGCGCGCAGCATGTCCTTGAGCAACAGGTAGGCAGGATCGCGGGTTTGAAACGCTTCACCTGTGGGTAACTCGACCAACAGCAGGCAGCGACCGGCGCGCAGCAATTGCAGGGCGAAACGCGGCGGTGGCACAACCGGCGCCTTGACGACGACAGGTGCCTGCTCTTCCTCGGCCTTGGCATTGCTGCGCGTGCTGGCCAACGAAGGCCGCTGCACCTCGATCTTTATGCGCTCGGCGGGCCTGACCACCGGCTCCACGGGCTCGGCAGCCACCGGAACCAGCAATACCGGGGTAACGACCAACGGTTCTGGCGCCTCCAGCAGTTCAGGCCGCGACGGCGCAGCAAAGGGCAATTCGGTGCGCGGCAGCCAGTTGACCACCTGCATGGCGGTCAGATAGGCGCGGCGACGGGACTCGATTAGCAAAGGTCGGCCACTTGTGGATAACTGAAAGTGCGGTGATTCTACCGCCCTTCGCCGAAGATCGCCCGCGCTTGATCGATAGAAAGCCGACTGTCCGTCCCGAGAGTTAATAGCAACCAGCGCGATGCAGTACAATCGCTGCTTTTATTCGCCAACCAGCCGGCCATTCCGATGATCGAACCCAAGCGCGTCTTGCGCGCCCTCGCTGAACACTGGGCACTTCTGGAGCCACTGTGCGAGCACTTCGACCAGGGCACCTTGAGCCTCAACGAACTGCGCACGCAACTCGGCGCCCAGCAACTGGACAGTACACCGCAGGACATCACCAGCCTGCTGGACGTGTGGATTCGCCTCGACATCCTGGTTCCCGTGGCGAAAAGCCCGAACCGTTTCGAGCTGAATGCGCAGATCCATGACTTCCTGGCTTACCTGCGCCGCGAACACCGCCTGGGTCTGTGCCTGGAGATCGAAGCCTATCTGCGCCACCTCGAGCGCCTGGCCGGTTATATCCAGGATGCGTTCGACATTCGCGACGGCCACGACCTGGCGCGCCAGTTGCGTCTGCTGGACATGCGCGTGCGCGATGTATTGAAGAAGCTCGCCAACGATGAGCAGGCCCTGGTGGCCGTGGCCGAGCGCGCCAAGACCAGCGACCGGCAGATTCCGCTGCGCCAGCGTTACGCTGAAGTGCTGGCGACCTGGGACGAATACGTCGAGCCGATGATCCAGCTGGTGAACGCCGACGGCGCCTTCGAACAAGGTGTGCGCAAGGTCGAGAATGTCCTGCTGAAGATGCTCACCGAACAACAACGACTGGGCCATCTGGTCGACGACGACATGCTGCTGCGCACCCACGCGCGCATCCTGGAAATGCAGACCAGCGCCCAGTTGACCCTGCGCCATGCCCGCGAACTGCTGCTGCCCCTGCGTGAAGAGGCTCGTCGCCACAACGCCGTGACCCGTGGCGCGGCGCTGGCCTTGTCGGCCATTCGTCGCAAAGGCCTGGATGCGGTGCCGCAAGCTGCGATGCCGATGTTCACCCGGCCGCAAAGTACCTTCCTCGGCAGCGCCAGTCAGGTTGAAGCCTACGTGTACGCGCTGGCCCGTTTCGAACCGAAACCGGCACGTTTCCCCAAGGCTCACAAGACCCAGAAAGGTGAGGCACCACGGGCGCCACGCACCGTTCGCGAGATGCTCGAACGCTGCGAAGACGCGCTGCCGATGCCGGACCTGATGACCTGGTTGCTGGAGCAGGAACCAGACGGCGCCACCGATGAATTGCTGTATTGGTTCTCGCGCCTGTCGCGGGAAAAACGCTTTAAACGCGAGCGTCTCGAACGCCGCGATTACCACACTCATGAGCACCAGGTCAGCCTGCGCTCCTTCGCCCTGCTCTCGGCCCGCGACAGCGCCGAGGATTCTGCGAGCATCCCCAATGCATCTTGATCTATCCGAACTGTCCCAGCTGGCACCGATCTTTCGCGAGCTGTTCAAGGGCTACCACGTCAGTCGCCGCGATCCGGAACTGTACGCGCAACTGTCGAACTTCCAGGACCAGTACCGCACGCTGTTCAGGGCGCTGGGCTATGAGCTGGTCTGCGACACCCGTGGGTTCTATTACTTTGTCCCGGACCTCGCTGCGGCGGCGGTGAACAAGACCGCGCAACGCCTGGCGCTGTTCACGTTCATCCTCGTCGAGCATCTGGCCGACCAAGGCCGCGATCCGGTCGCCGTACTGGATGGCGGCAGCCTCGGCCGTGATGAACTGCCGTCGCTGCTGGAGAAGTACCGCGACCTGTTCATTCAGGCCGAAGTGCAGACCGTCGAAGAACTCGAAGAAAAAATCATGCGCCGCATGACACAGCTCGGTTTCGCCGGCGAAGAAAACGGCATCTACCGCTTCCTGCCGCCGATGCACCGTTTCCTCGATGTCTGCCTGTCGGTGCAGCAGGACCGCGACCTGGCGGCCAGCCTGCACAGCGTGCTGCCACTGCCGGCGCCGGTGTTGATCGATGACGACAGCGACGAAAAATTGCTGCAAACCGACGATCCGCTGGACCTTGGCGAGTTCGCCGAAGAAAGCGAAGAAGATGCCATGGCCCGCGCCATTGCCGAAGAACAGGAGACTAACGCATGAGCAAGGAACGCTACGGCATTCGCCGCTTCGCCCTGTTGAACACTGCGGGCTACAGCCTGGGCCTGTTCCCGCTGGAAGAACCGCTGTCGGTGTACGGCGCGAACAACCTCGGAAAATCCGCCTCGATCAACGCCCTGCAATTCCCGATCCTGGCGCGCATGTCGGACATGAGCTTTGGCAAATACAGCCTGGAGCAATCCCGGCGCTTCTACTTCGCCTCGGACACCAGTTACATCCTCGTGGAAGTATCCCTGCCCCACGGCCCGCACGTGATCGGCGTGGTCGGCCGCGGCCCGGGCGGTGGTTTCGGCCACCAGTTCTTTGCCTATGCGGGCAAGCTGGACCTGGCGCACTACCAGAAAAACGACACTTGCCTGCGCCAGAAAGAGCTGTTCACCAACCTCGAGCGTGAAGGCCTCAAAGCCTACGAGCTCAAGCCGGATGAACTGCGCCGGTTGCTGGTCGGCGGACACACGTCGATCCCGCTGGACCTGACTCTGATCCCGCTGCGCTCCACCAGCGAGCAGAGTCTGAAGACTTTCCGCGCGCTGTTCATCAACCTGCTGCACATGCGCGAAATCACCGCAGCCAAGCTCAAGCAACTGTTCCTCGATGCCTTCGAGCACAGCTTGCGTTCCGGCAGCGTGGACTACATCGCCGCGTGCGAAGAAGCGTTCCGCGATGTACGACGCATGGAGCAGGACTACAACTCGCTGGTCACCGCCGGCCCGCTGGTCGAGGCGCTCGCAGCCGGCGTCACCCAGCGCAATATTCTGCGCGGCAAACTGCACCGCATCTCGCCGCTGCTCGACTCCCTGCTGGGCACCTGGTCCGATTACGCCGGTGCGCGCAAGGAAGAGCTGACCATCCAGGCCGAGCATTATCGCAACGAACAGGACTCGCTGCAAAACGACCAGCGCGGCGGTACTCAGGAGCTGATGCGCCTGGAGCGGGAAATTTCCGGCATCCAGCGCTGGCTCGGTGAACTGTCGGTGCTCAAGCATCGCTTCGCCCTGGTCGATGACGTCAAGGTCCTCGAACAGCAGTTGCTGGCAGCCAAGGATGCGCACGATGAACTGGCCGGTGCGCTGGCGCAGTCGCGGCAATTCAGCGCCGAAGACCTCGAAGAGCGTCTGCGCGACCTGGAAAAACGCCTGAAGTCGGTCAAGCAGCAACTCGATCATGCCGACAACAACAGCTATGCCCGTCTGCGCGAAGAGTTCTCGCAGCAGGACGTCGAGCGCCTGATGCGCCTGTTCAACAGTGCGTTGTTCAGCCTGCCGCTGGGTGAGCACGGCATCACGCTGGACGAGGATGGCCAGTGGGTCAAATCCATCGAGCTGATCCTTGATGGCTTCAAGGGCGAGCGCTTTGAAGTGCCAGGCCTGTCCATCGACATCTCGCACATCGAGCCGCCGGCACTGCAAGCGTTGGCTGACCGCGCCGCCTTGCGTGATCAGAAAGAACGCCTCGACAAAGAACTCAAGCAGCTGAAGACCCAGGCAGCGGTAGCGGCCGATCGCTCGGCCAGCAAAACCCAGACCGAAGCGCTGTATCAGCAAGTGCTAGACGCACAGAAGGCCCTGGAAGATTTCCGCCGGGCGCAGACCTTGAGCGCCGAGGAAGGCGACAAGCTGGAACAGTTGGCGCAGATGGAAGCCGCGCAGGACGAACTGAAGCGCTCCAGCGATGCCTTCACCGAGCGGGTCCAGCAGCTGTCGGCCAAGCTGCAATTGGTCGGCCGGCAGATCGGCGACATGGAAGCCAAGCAGCGCACCCTCGACGACGCCTTGCGCCGCCGCCAGCTGTTGCCCGCAGACCTGCCGTTCGGCACGCCTTTCATGGACCCGATCGACGATTCCATGGACAACCTGTTGCCGTTGCTCAACGACTATCAGGATAGCTGGCAAGGTCTGTTGCGCAGCGACGGGCAGATCGAAGCGCTATACGCTCAGGTGCGCCTCAAGGGTGTCGCCAAGTTCGATAGCGAAGACGACATGGAGCGACGCCTGCAGTTGCTGATCAACGCTTATGCGCACCGCACCGATGAAGCGTTGACCCTCGGCAAGGCTCGCCGCGCGGCGGTCACCGACATCGCCCGGACCCTGCGCAACATCCGCAGTGACTACGACAGCCTTGAGCATCAACTGGCCCTGTTCAACCGCGAGATCAACAAGCGCCAGGTCTCTAACCTGCAGAGCTTCCGTATCGTGCTCGCGCCGAACAAGGAAGCGTTGAAGCACATAGATCAGATTATCCACAGCGCCGGCCAGTACGAAGAAGGTGAAACCCTCTCCGTGTTTGACCTGAGCCAAAGCGCCGATCAGGACAACAAGAACGAAGAGGCCAAGGAATATCTGGCGCGGCTGGTGGCAGCGAATCACAACCAACTCGGCCTCAAGGACCTGTTCGAACTGGCATTCGAGATCACCAAGGTCAACGGTCAACCGGTGATCCATACCGACATCGATGGCGCGGCGTCCAACGGCACCACGATGACCATCAAGGCGCTGACCAACATGTACCTGTTGCTGCACTTGATGGACCGCGATCAGGCCGGCCGGGTGCGCCTGCCCTACTATCTCGACGAAGCGGCAGACATCGACGAGAAGAACCAGGCCGCACTGCTGGAAACCAGCCTGCAATTGGGTTTCGTGCCGATTCTGGCGAGTGTGAAACCGCAGGTTTGCGCCAGTGTCGCCATCGACCTGGAAGGTGGTAGCGGGCCGAACGGGATTTACATCGACGAGGCGGATTGGAAGTACATCCGCCGTCACGATGAGGTGAAGCCTGTGGTCAGTGTTGCAGCGGATGAACCGGAGCTGGATGCAGTCTGATCCGCATTAATCCGAGCCAATGAAAAAGGCCGCGATCCAATGGACCGCGGCTTTTTTTGTGGGAGCTTTTTGTCGGATGTCAGGGCCTCATCGCGAGCAGGCTCACTCCTACTGTTAGATCTCTGTAGGAGTGAGCCTGCTCGCGATGGCGGCAGCACAGGCGCCAATAAACTACTTACCAATCGCGATCTTCGGCGCCCAGGTCAGCCACTCATCTTCAAACTTATCAAACAACGCAAAAGTCTGCTCCGCACGCGCGGGATTACCCATCCTGTCACCATCCGGCGTAGCAAAAGCGATCCCGCCCTGAATCAATGTCTCCAACGATTCAGTGCGCATCGTCGCCCCTTTGAACAAGCCGTAATCAAAACCGAATCCACTGGAATTCCAGAACCGCGTACCACTGCGCACCAGGGGCGCGTACTTGGGTTCGATCAGGATGTGAATCAGTACGCGGTCAGCAGTCTGGCCCAGCTCATAACCTGTCACCTTGCCCACGGTCACTTCGCGATAGGTCACCGGCACACCGGTTTTCAACGATCCACGACGGGCAGCGCTCAACACCAGGCTCAGGCCGGGTTCGACCTTGGCAAGTTCCGGCGGGCTTGGCAACGCGACGAAACTCTTCTGCGGGCCAAGGCTCTTCGGCGCCGGTTGGACTTCGATGTATTGGCCAGTAACGAGGGTTTCGAGGTTCGACGTTTTGATCAGGCCCAGTTCCGGCTTGACCACCCAGAACTGACTGCCGACCCGGGCGATGCGCTCCGGCACTTCGGTGATGCGCGCGGTGAGCACCACGGACTGCAGGTCATCGGTGAGATCGACGTCTTCGATCTTGCCAACATCCAGGCCCTTGAACCGTACGGGAGTACCCGTGCGCAAACCATCGGCGCGGTCGACCTTGATCGTCACCACGGCGCCCTTCTGGTTGGCCGCGTCGTGGTCGGGGAACAGCCGGAACCGAGGAATGCGC
This sequence comes from Pseudomonas sp. LB3P31, assembly GCF_054897945.1. Classification (NCBI taxonomy): domain Bacteria; kingdom Pseudomonadati; phylum Pseudomonadota; class Gammaproteobacteria; order Pseudomonadales; family Pseudomonadaceae; genus Pseudomonas; species Pseudomonas sp. LB3P31. Next base: position 4,325,057 of record NZ_CM142710.1, on the reverse strand, counting down.
TTCTGCAAGGGTGCTTTGGCCTCCGGGGTTTCAAAAGCAATACCACCGGCCATCAAGCTTTGCAGGGACTCGCTTTTGACCTGGATGCCACCGGTCAGCCCACCAGTGAGCGTAACGCCGCTGGCGTTCCAGAAACGGGTGGATGCGTTGACCAGGCCTTCATACTCTTTCTCGATGTGAACGCCGATCACCAGCTGTTTCCGGGTCTTGGAGAACTGATAGCTCTGGACCGACCCGACCTTCACCTGCTTGTACAGAATCGGGCTGCCCACTTCCAGCGAGCCGAGGCTTTCGGTAAACAGCACCAGGTGCAAGCCAGGCGAGCGCAGGTCCAACGGCGGCGCCTTGGGCCGGGCGACGAACTCGCGTTGTGGTGCAGAGCCCTTGTCACCGGGACGAATGGCAATGTAGTTACCTTTCACCAAGGCTTCCAGGCCGGTGATGCCAGCGAGGGATATCGACGGTTTGACCACCCAGAACTGCGTGCCCTCGACCAGGTAGTCTTCAGCCAATGGGTCCAGGGTCAATTCGGCAGTTGCCGCCGTCAGGTCCGGATCGACCTTGAGCGCCTTCAGGTTGCCGACCTGGATCCCCTTGTACATGACCGGCGTACGACCAGCCTGCAACCCTTCGAAATCGCTGAGCTTGACCTTGATGCGGATACCGGCAGCGGCAGCGTCGAAATCTTCGTAGAGCCGGAACGGCAGGCTCGGATCGGTTGGCGGGCTGTCCTTGCGGTTTTCCGGTGTGGCGAATGCAATACCGCCGGCAACGATACTGGCCAAGGACTCGCTGCGCACTTTCACACCGGAGAGGTTGGCGTCGATGCTGATGCCGCTGGCGTTCCAGAAGCGGGTGTGTTTACGCACCAGATTGGCGTAGGTAGGCTCAATGAAGACCTTGAGTTCGACGGTGCTTTGATCTTCAGAGAGCAGGTAGCTTTTGACCTGCCCCACCTTGATCTGCTTGTAGAACACCGGGCTGCCACGGTTCAGCGAACCCAGACGATCGGCCTTGATGGTCAGGTGCAAACCGGGCTTGGCGTCGGATAGCGGCGGCTCCTCGGCGAGCGCCTTGAACTTGCGGGTAGGCTCGCCTTCGCCTGGACTGATCGCAACATAGTTGCCCGATACCAGGGTTTCCAGGCCAGTGATGCCTGCCAGGGTAACGCTCGGCTTGACCAGCCAGAAACGGGTGCTGGTGCGCAGGTACTGTTCCACGTCCTTGTTCATCTCGACGGTGGCGATCACGCCCTTGGACGCGCCTTCGTCGTCGAGCTTGAGGGTCTTGACCTTGCCCACCGACATGCCTTTGTAGACAACCTCGGTCTTGTTGGCCTGGATGCCTTCGCCACTTTCGAAACGCACCTGAACCTCGAGGCCAGTCTCGTTGTAGGCTCGCCAGCCGAGCCAGCCGCCGATGATCAGGGCGATTAGGGGTAACACCCAGATAGCCGACCAGTTCGAGGCCGGTCGGGTTCTTGCTGTAGGCAAATCAGTCATGGTCGTCGTCCGACTCCGTATTATCCCAAATCAGTCGGGGATCGAAAGTAACTGCGGCAAGCATCGTCAGGATCACCACACTGGCGAAGGCGATGGCGCCAAGATTGGCTTCGACGCTGGCAAGCCGTCCGAAATTCACAACTGCCACGAGGATGGCAATCACAAAGATATCCAGCATCGACCAGCGCCCGATGAACTCGATAAAACGGTACATCAGAATGCGCTGGCGGGCAGATAGTGGCTGGCGACGTTGTACCGAGAACAGCAGCAAGGCAATGCCCACCAACTTGAAGGTCGGCACCACGATGCTGGCAATGAACACCACGGCCGCGATCGGAATCATGCCGTGTTGAACCAGCTGGATCACCCCGGACATGATAGTGCTGGGATCACCCTGGCCCAGGGAAGTGACAGTCATGATGGGTAATACATTAGCCGGGATGTACAGGATCGCGGCCGTGATCAGCAATGCCCAAGTTCGCACCAGGCTGTTCGGGCGGCGGTCATGTACCAGCGCACCACAACGAGTACAGACCTGCTCGTCGGTGTCAGCTTCCTGCCTGTTCAACTCATGGCATTCCGTACAAATCAGAATGCCTGCATCAATCGCCCGCATGGGCATCCTCTCCTGATAGAGCCTGCCAGATCTGATGCGGTGACATCACCACCTCCAGCCAAACCTGGACCAACAACAAACTGATGAAACACGCGAGGCCCAGGCCGACGGTAATCGCTGCCATATCTGCCAGCTTTACAATCGCAACCAGTACGCCCATGAGGTATACCTCGAGCATGCCCCAATCACGTAAATGATGATAAATGCGGTAGAGCAACAAGCCGTAGCTGCGGCCGACATCGAACTGAATACTAAGTAACACGGCCAGCTGGCAGAGCAACTTGAGCAACGGGATCGCCATGCTGCACAGGAACACTACAACCGAAACGCCTTGCATGCCGGTGTCGAATAACCCGACAACCCCACTCCAGACAGTGTCTTGCGCCGATTGCCCGAGTAGATTGAGTTCCATGATGGGCAGAAAGTTCGCCGGGATGAATAACAGAAGAGCGGCGATGACCAAAGCGAGACTGCGCTGCACGACGTTGTGGCGATGGGCATAGAGTTCGTAGCCACAACGGGGACACAGTGCTTTCTCGCCATGGGCGAGTTGGGGCTTGCGCATCAACAAGTCGCACTCATGACAGGCTACCAGGGCGTCCAGTGGTAATTCTGACAGCCCTTGGGCGTCAACCGAATCTGGCATAAAGGCTCTGACTCCGAAATAGTTGGACCTATTCTAGTGTCCTGAACTGAAAATAACTGTGCCTATTTGTGCTACAAACTGATGCTTTTGTTCCAGGCAAAAACAAAACCCCTACCTGCATACGCAGATAGGGGTTTCGGAATTTAATCTTGACGATGACCTACTCTCACATGGGGAAACCCCACACTACCATCGGCGATGCATCGTTTCACTGCTGAGTTCGGGATGGGATCAGGTGGTTCCAATGCTCTATGGTCGTCAAGAAATTCGGGTACCGAATCGTGGCCAGCTGGCCGCGCTTCAGCAAAGTGGGTATGTGATAGTTTTCGGTGTTTGTGAGCATCGAACTTTCGGTTCATTGCGTCTTCACACACCGCAATCTAGTGCTCTTTCGCTTTTCAGCTCGAAGCAAGCAAATTGCTTGGGTGTTATATGGTCAAGCCTCACGGGCAATTAGTATTGGTTAGCTCAACGCCTCACAGCGCTTACACACCCAACCTATCAACGTCGTAGTCTTCGACGGCCCTTCAGGGGACTCAAGGTCCCAGTGAGATCTCATCTTGAGGCTAGTTTCCCGCTTAGATGCTTTCAGCGGTTATCTATTCCGAACATAGCTACCCGGCAATGCCACTGGCGTGACAACCGGAACACCAGAGGTTCGTCCACTCCGGTCCTCTCGTACTAGGAGCAGCCCCTCTCAAATCTCAAACGTCCACGGCAGATAGGGACCGAACTGTCTCACGACGTTCTAAACCCAGCTCGCGTACCACTTTAAATGGCGAACAGCCATACCCTTGGGACCGGCTTCAGCCCCAGGATGTGATGAGCCGACATCGAGGTGCCAAACACCGCCGTCGATATGAACTCTTGGGCGGTATCAGCCTGTTATCCCCGGAGTACCTTTTATCCGTTGAGCGATGGCCCTTCCATACAGAACCACCGGATCACTAAGACCTACTTTCGTACCTGCTCGACGTGTCTGTCTCGCAGTCAAGCGCGCTTTTGCCTTTATACTCTACGACCGATTTCCGACCGGTCTGAGCGCACCTTCGTACTCCTCCGTTACTCTTTAGGAGGAGACCGCCCCAGTCAAACTACCCACCATACACTGTCCTCGATCCGGATAACGGACCTGAGTTAGAACCTCAAAGTTGCCAGGGTGGTATTTCAAGGTTGGCTCCACGCGAACTGGCGTCCACGCTTCAAAGCCTCCCACCTATCCTACACAAGCAAATTCAAAGTCCAGTGCAAAGCTATAGTAAAGGTTCACGGGGTCTTTCCGTCTAGCCGCGGATACACTGCATCTTCACAGCGATTTCAATTTCACTGAGTCTCGGGTGGAGACAGCGCCGCCATCGTTACGCCATTCGTGCAGGTCGGAACTTACCCGACAAGGAATTTCGCTACCTTAGGACCGTTATAGTTACGGCCGCCGTTTACCGGGGCTTCGATCAAGAGCTTCGCGTTAGCTAACCCCATCAATTAACCTTCCGGCACCGGGCAGGCGTCACACCCTATACGTCCACTTTCGTGTTTGCAGAGTGCTGTGTTTTTAATAAACAGTCGCAGCGGCCTGGTATCTTCGACCGGCATGAGCTTACGGAGCAAGTCCTTCACCCTCACCGGCGCACCTTCTCCCGAAGTTACGGTGCCATTTTGCCTAGTTCCTTCACCCGAGTTCTCTCAAGCGCCTTGGTATTCTCTACCCAACCACCTGTGTCGGTTTGGGGTACGGTTCCTGGTTACCTGAAGCTTAGAAGCTTTTCTTGGAAGCATGGCATCAACCACTTCGTGTTCTAAAAGAACACTCGTCATCAGCTCTCGGCCTTAGACTCCCGGATTTACCTAAGAGTCCAGCCTACCACCTTAAACTTGGACAACCAACGCCAAGCTGGCCTAGCCTTCTCCGTCCCTCCATCGCAATAACCAGAAGTACAGGAATATTAACCTGTTTTCCATCGACTACGCTTTTCAGCCTCGCCTTAGGGACCGACTAACCCTGCGTCGATTAACGTTGCGCAGGAAACCTTGGTCTTTCGGCGTGGGTGTTTTTCACACCCATTGTCGTTACTCATGTCAGCATTCGCACTTCTGATACCTCCAGCAAGCTTCTCAACTCACCTTCACAGGCTTACAGAACGCTCCTCTACCGCATCACCTAAGTGATACCCGTAGCTTCGGTGTATGGTTTGAGCCCCGTTACATCTTCCGCGCAGGCCGACTCGACTAGTGAGCTATTACGCTTTCTTTAAAGGGTGGCTGCTTCTAAGCCAACCTCCTAGCTGTCTAAGCC
>NZ_CM142710.1:3990000-4315000 GCF_054897945.1 Pseudomonas sp. LB3P31 | reverse complement strand
GCGGGAAGTTTCTCGGAGAACCAGGAAGGTGCCTTGCCAGGCTCGACATCGGCATAACGTGTCGCCTCATCGGCACCCGCCCAACGCGGAAGGCTGCCGACAGCCAATCCGGCGACGGCAGCACCCAGAACGTTACGTCGAGAAAAATACAGGGATTCAGGTGTGACGTTCGACTCATGACAGTCAGACGCCCGGGGGATCTTGATCAGCATGACTACTCCGCAGCTTTGGAGGACAGATGCACCAACTTAGTCTGCGGAGTATGAGTGATATCAGGCCTTTTTGTTCCGGCGAAGTCGTAACAGATATTGCACCGGACCAGAGGCTGCATAGGCGAGGAACACCAGCAGGAGGATGCGCGGCGGATCACTGAACACCACAGCGAACACCAGTACCACGGCCAGGATGGCCACGAACGGGACACGCCCCTTCAAGTCCAGCTCCTTGAAGCTGTTGTACTTGATGTTGCTGACCATCAGCATGCCCGCCGCCGCCACCATCAGCGCCACCAGGAACGACATCCGGGAGCCCTGGATGCCGTAGTCGCTGAACGCCCAGACAATGCCGGCGACCACACCCGCAGCTGCCGGACTGGCAAGCCCGATGAAGTAGCGCTTGTCTGCGGTACCGACTTGCGTATTGAAGCGCGCCAGACGCAGCGCCGCTCCCGCCACATAGATGAAGGCAACCATCCAGCCGACCTTACCCATGTCACCCAGGGCCCAGCCGAATGCCAGCAGTGCCGGGGCGACGCCGAAGGCAACCATGTCCGACAGCGAGTCGTACTCGGCGCCAAACGCGCTTTGGGTGTTGGTCATGCGAGCCACACGACCATCGAGACCGTCGAGCACCATGGCAACGAAAATCGCGATGGCGGCGAAGGCGAAGTACTTGCTCGCGCCGACTGAGTCACCGGCACTCGCGGCCGCCTGGGCGCTCATCGAGTTGATGATGGAATAGAACCCCGCGAACAGGTTCGCGGTGGTGAACAGATTCGGCAGAAGATAGATACCACGATGCCGGACTTTACGGCCTTCAGCGTCATGCCCTTCTTCGATGTGCTCATCGATGGGCAGCAGGCTTTCGGCGTCAGAGGCCTGGTTTGGCTCTTCGGGACGTTCGCTCATGGACAATACCTTGCAACAGGGTGGAAAAGTTTCGACAGGCGCCTGGGACGAGGGTTCGGCCACAAACGATGCAGCTTTATACCAGAACCGGCCGCCCAAACGAAAAAACGCGGCCTAGGCCGCGTTTTCGGTACAAGTGCGCGACTTAGTTTTTGGCTTTGTCGACGATCTTGTTGGCACCGATCCACGGCATCATGGAGCGCAGTTGCTCGCCGATGATTTCGATACCGTGAGCGGCGTTGTTACGACGCTTGGCGGTCATCGAAGGATAACCGGTAGCGCCTTCGCTGATGAACATCTTGGCGTATTCGCCGTCCTGAATACGTTTCAGGGCGTTGCGCATGGCCTGACGGGATTCGGCGTTGATGACTTCCGGGCCGGTCACGTACTCACCGTACTCGGCGTTGTTGGAGATCGAGTAGTTCATGTTGGCGATACCGCCTTCGTACATGAGGTCAACGATCAGCTTCAGTTCGTGCAGGCACTCGAAGTAGGCCATTTCTGGCGCGTAGCCAGCTTCAACCAGGGTTTCGAAACCGGCTTTAACCAGCTCAACGGTACCGCCACACAGGACGGCTTGCTCGCCGAAGAGGTCGGTTTCAGTCTCGTCCTTGAAGGTAGTTTCGATAATGCCGGTACGACCACCGCCAACGCCAGCAGCGTAGGACAGCGCAACGTTCTTGGCGTTGCCGGAAGCGTCCTGGTAGATAGCGATCAGGTCAGGGATGCCGCCGCCTTTGACGAACTCGGAGCGCACGGTGTGGCCCGGTGCTTTCGGCGCGATCATGATCACGTCGAGGTCAGCGCGCGGAACTACCTGGTTGTAGTGGATCGCGAAACCGTGGGAGAAGGCCAGGGTGGCGCCTTTTTTGATGTTCGGCTCGATTTCGTTCTTGTACAGCGCGGACTGGAACTCGTCCGGGGTCAGGATCATGACCAGGTCGGCAGCAGCAACAGCGGAAGCAACGTCAGTCACTTTCAAGCCGTGGGCTTCAGCCTTGGCAACAGTGGCCGAGCCTTTACGCAGGCCGACAGTCACGTCTACGCCGGAGTCTTTCAGGTTGCACGCTTGAGCGTGGCCCTGGGAACCGTAACCGATGATGGCAACTTTCTTGCCCTGGATGATCGACAGGTCGCAGTCTTTTTCGTAATAAACTTTCATGAAATTCCCCTATATATCCAGGCCGTTCAGGCCATTCACTAATTTGGTTTAGATGCTGAGTACTTTGTCGCCGCGAGCAATGCCGGTTACGCCGCTACGGACGGTTTCCAGGATCGATGCGGTGCCGATGGACTGAATGAAGCTGTCGAGCTTGTCGCTGGTACCGGTCAACTGAACGGTATACACGCTGGCGCTGACGTCGACGATCTGTCCACGGTAAATATCGGTGGTGCGTTTGATCTCGGCGCGCTGGGCGCCAGTGGCCTTGACCTTGACCAGCATCAGTTCGCGCTCGATGTGCGCACTCTCCGACAGGTCGACCAGTTTTACCACTTCGATCAGTTTGTTCAGGTTCTTGGTGATCTGCTCGATGACTTCGTCATGGCCAACGGTGGTCAGCGTCAGACGCGACAAGGTCGGGTCTTCGGTCGGGGCCACAGTCAGGCTTTCGATGTTGTAGTTGCGCTGCGAGAACAGGCCGACTACACGAGACAGAGCGCCAGGTTCGTTTTCCAGAAGCAAGGAAATAATGTGTCGCATGATTACGTACGCTCCGTCTTGCTCAGCCACATATCGCGCATGGAGCCGTCTTTGATCTGCATCGGGTAGACGTGCTCGCTGGTATCAACCGAAACATCGATGATCACCAGACGATCTTTCATGGCGAAGGCTTCTTCCATCTTCGACTTCAAATCTTTCGATTCGGTGATGCGCACGCCGACGTGACCATAGGCCTCTGCCAGCTTGACGAAGTCAGGCAACGATTCCATGTACGAGTGCGAGTGACGGCTGCCATAACTCATGTCCTGCCACTGGCGAACCATGCCCAGCACACCGTTGTTGAGGATGACGATCTTCACCGGCAAACCGTACTGCAGGCAGGTGGAGAGCTCCTGGATGTTCATCTGGATGCTGCCTTCGCCGGTGACGCAAACAACATCGGCATCCGGGAAGCTCAACTTGATGCCCATGGCCGCCGGAAAACCGAAGCCCATGGTGCCCAGGCCACCGGAGTTGATCCAACGGTTTGGTTTGTTGAACTTGTAGTACTGCGCAGCGAACATCTGGTGCTGGCCCACGTCGGAAGCAACATAGGCATCGCCCTTGGTCACTTCGCACAGGGTCTCAACCACGGTCTGCGGCTTGATGACGCTGCCGTCGCCCTTGTCGTAAGGGAACAGGCCGCGATCACCGCGCCATTCATCCACCTGCTTCCACCAGCTGGCAACGGACTCCTTGTTCGGGGTCTCGCCGATTTCCTTGAGGATCGCGACCATTTCGGTCAGGACGCTTTCCACCGGACCAACGATAGGCACGTCGGCCTTGATGGTCTTGGAGATCGAAGCCGGGTCGATGTCGATGTGGATGATCTTGGCGTTCGGGCAGAACTTCGCCGGGCCGTTGATCACACGGTCATCGAAACGCGCGCCGACTGCCAGGATCACATCGGCATGGTGCATCGCCAGGTTGGCGGTGTAGCTGCCGTGCATGCCGAGCATGCCGATGAACTGACGGTCGGTGCCGGGGTAGGCACCCAGGCCCATCAGGGTATTGGTCACTGGCAGGTTGAGCATTTTTGCCAGTTCGGTCAGCGGCGCGGAGCCACCACCGAGGATCACGCCGCCGCCGGCGTACATCACCGGACGCTTGGCCGCCAGGAGCATTTCTGCAGCCTTGCGGATTTGCCCCGAGTGACCGCGAACGGCCGGGCTGTAGGAACGCAGCTTGGCTTTTTTCGGAAAGATGTATTCAAACTTCTCGGCCGGGTTGGTCATATCTTTCGGGATATCGACAACGACCGGACCAGGACGACCGGATTGCGCCAGGTAGAACGCTTTCTTCATGACTTCCGGGATTTCCGACGCGTGCTTGATCATGAAGCTGTGCTTCACGATCGGCCGGGAGATACCGATCATGTCGGTTTCCTGGAACGCATCGGTACCTACCATGGTGCTAGGCACCTGACCGGAAATGATCACCATCGGAATGGAGTCCATGTAGGCCGTGGCAATACCGGTGATGGCGTTGGTTGCGCCCGGGCCGGAAGTTACCAGTACCACGCCGGCTTTACCGGTGGCACGGGCATAGCCGTCGGCCATATGGGTCGCAGCCTGCTCGTGACGAACCAGGATGTGAGTCACTTCCGGTTCTTTGAACAGGGCATCGTAGACATGAAGAAGAGCACCACCCGGGTACCCGTAGATGTACTTGACGCCTTCGTCACGCAAAAAGCGGACGAGCATCTCACCGCCAGATAAAAGCTCCACGTTGTTCACCTCTAAAACGCCAGAATACCGCCCACATGCAAGAGGACGGGTCTTAATAGGTTTACTTCTCAGCAGAGCATGAGCGACGGTGGTCGCCGACTACGTCAGCACTGACTGAGCAAGTATTGGGATCGTCCCAAGTGTTGCGGGACTTTCCCACCCAGCGCGAGGTAACGCGTTGCGGGTGTAACAGGTCGGCGCGGATGTGCGCCTCATGATCTGCCGAGTGGGCCTGCTTCTGGCAGTCCCTCTACAGCGGACTTTGGATTCTTCTGTTTCGTCCCCTGCAAGTCAAGTCGTCAATGTGCTTTATTGAAGTAAGCGCATGAGAAAGCAAGAAAAAACCGCTAAACAGCAACTGTGTTAGCTTCGATTGCGCAACTCATGGCAAGGAAATGGCATGCGAACTTTACTGATGGTCGGTCTGCTGGTCAGTCCCTGGTGCCTGGCCGGTCAGATCTACAAATGGGTTGACGCCCAGGGCGTGACGCACTTTGATGCTCAGCCCCCTCAGGGCCAGGAGGCGACAACAGTGGTAACGCCATCGGTGCCTGCAGGCAAACCGGCCTCCGCAGCACGCAGCAACGTGATCGGCGATCAGCAGGCGATCGACAAATCGGTGAAACAACAAGTCGCCGAGCAGCAGGCTCAGCTGAAGGTGTTCTGCGAACAGGCGCGGACGAACCTTGCCCAGCTGCAGAACAATCCGAGACTACGAGAGGATGTTGAAGGTGAGATGCGCCGCCTGACCGATCAACAGCGTCAGGAGCGCATAAGCGAAACTCAGAAGCAGATAGGCGATAACTGCCAGTAACGATTCCATTGCCTGTAGGAGCAAAGCTTGCTCGCGATTGCTGTGTGACATTCAACAGAGGTGCTGAATGTTCAACCTCATCGCGAGCAAGCTTTGCTCCCACAGGTGCAGTACAGGTGCAGTAGAGGCGCGCAGTACCAGTCCAGATAATGTGTCGGGTCAACCAGCCGCTGTGATCAGCAGGTCAAACTCCTTGAGCAGCACCTGCAATTGCCGGTCCCTGCCCTGCACATTGCGGGCAGCGAAGACCATCTCGGCCATTTCCTGAATACCCGATGCATTGGGCAAGGGCAGATCCTGCTCGAGGATTATCTTCATCCGCGGCAGGAAGATCCATTGCAGCCACTGCTCGAAATCCAGCGTGTCGACCGAGAACGGCTCGACGCTGGAAAGCGCTTCAGTCGAAGGCGAGACTTCATCCCACCAACCCTGAACGCGCAACTCGCGCTCGATCAACAGCAGTTGTTCGGCGATCTTTGGAAACCGTGCGTCCATCACAGCGAAACCTTGGCCTTCTGCCGGGCCAGCGCCGCGCCTGCAGAATCACCCTGCTTGTCGCGAGCCTGGGCGATCAGGTTCCACAGGCTGGCCTGCAGATCCGGACGACCGTTAGCCATGGTCAGGCCACGACGGGCAAACTGCTCGGCCTGGGCCGCATCACCCTGGGCCATGCGCACCTGGGCCAGACGATAAAGCACCTGCGGCTCACGCGGAGCAACCCGCTGGGCGCGCTCGAGGCTCGACGACGCACCATTGAGGTCACCGCCGGCCTGTTGCTGCTGGGCAGTGGTCAACAGCGCGAGCACCGGACCGTCCAGTTGCTCATCGGCGGACAACCCACCGCCAGTGCTGGCCGAAGGAATTCCGCTCGGCGTCGACGGCATGCTGTAGCTGCCCTGATTGATCGGCGCCGACTGCACGGGCGCTGTATTGATCGGACCTGGCGTAATCGGGCCCGGGGTAATCGGCGAAGTGCTGATCGGTGCCGAAGCCACCGCACCGCCGCCTGGCACCATCACCACCACGCCCGTGTCACCTTGCGGGATCGCCTGGGGCTGGGCCTGCACTGGACGCTTGACCGTCGTCTGGCGGAAACCGCCATTGGCCTGGACTCGTTCGCTGTTGGAAACGGCGCTGCCGGAATCAACTACCGGAATGGACCCGCGCTGCACGGTGGAGCAACCGCTGAGCAAAGCCACGGCGGTAACCGCTGGAATCAACCACTTGTTCACTTGAAACCCTCTTTGCTTAATTCATCCAGCCCTTGACCCAATCCATCACGGTTTCGCCGGAAGCAGGGCTTTCGCCACCGCAAGCGGCACCGGGAGGCGGTTCGCTGCCGCGAATATACGGCATCTGCACGGCACCTGGGCAACCGGCATCAGAACCCTGACCGGTGCGTGAATCGACCCAGGCCTGAACAATGTTGTCGGGTTGCGGCATGTCCAGCGGCAACGGATCGGCCTTGCGCATGAAACTGGACCAGACTTGCAGCGCACCAGTGGCCCCGGTAAACGGCGTCTTGCCGTTGTCATCGCGACCCAGCCACACCACGGCCAGCAAGTCCTGGCTGAAACCGGCGAACCAGCTGTCGCGCGAGTCGTTACTGGTACCGGTCTTGCCGGCCAGGGTCAGGGTTTTCGGCAGCACGTTATAGACCGAGCTACCGGTACCTTCACGCATGACCCGCTGCATGGCGCTCTGGATCAGATAGATGGACGCCGGATCAAACCGCTGCTCGATCTGGAACGGGTAACGCTTGAGCGGCTCGCCTTCGGCGGTCAACACACTGCGAATTCCGCGCATCGGCGTATTGAAGCCGCCGTTGGCCAAGGTTTGATACATGGTAGCCACTTCGATCGGAGTCAAGCCACCCGCGCCCAGCAACATCGACGGGAATGCCGGAAACTCGCGAGTCACGCCGAGCCGCGCCAGCGTCTTCAGTACGTTTGGCACACCAACCGCCAACCCGAGACGCGCGGTGGACAGGTTGTAGGAATGCGCCAGGCCCTGATAGAGGAACACCGTGCCATGGGACCGGCGATCATAGTTCTGCGGCTTCCAGACCTGACCGTCCGCGCCCTTCACCGAGAACGCGTCATCCGACAGCCAACTGGTGAGCGTGTACTGGCTCGGTTTTTCCAGGGCGGTCAGGTAAACCGCCGGCTTGATCAGCGAGCCGATCGGGCGCACGGCATCCAGTGCGCGGTTGAACCCGGCAAAACCTGCCTGGCGACTGCCGATCATGGCCTGGACTTCACCGGTTTCCGGGTTGGTCACGACCATTGCCGCTTCAACCTCGTCGGAACCCTTGCGCCCGGACAGGCGTTTGAATGTGTCATTTACCGAGGCTTCGGCTTTCATCTGCAGGATCGGATCAAAGCTGGTGAAGATCCGCAGGCCTTCTTCGGTCAAGTCTTCGTCGCGATAGTCCTGGCGCAGCTGACGCTTGACCAGATCGAGGAAGCCCGGGAACGAGCTGTCGGCCAGCTTGCCGCGAGTGGTCACACCCAGTGGCAATTTCTTCGCCGCCGCGACCTGCTCGGCACTGGCAACGCCCTGCTCCTGAAGGACATCCAGCACCAGATTGCGTCGCTCGAGCGCACGTTCTGGGTTACGTCGCGGGTTGTAATAGGACGGGCCCTTGACCATGCCCACCAGCAAGGCCACCTGATGCAGTTTCAGCTCGGACAACGGCTGGCCAAAGAAGAACTGGCTGGCCAGTCCGAAACCGTGCACCGCACGCTGGCCATCCTGACCGACGAACACTTCATTGAGGTAAGCCTCAAGAATCTCGCGCTTGTCGTAATGCAACTCCAAGAGCATCGCCATCATGGCTTCGGTGAGCTTGCGGGTCAGGCTGCGCTCGCTGGTCAGGTAGAAGTTCTTGACCAGTTGTTGCGTCAGCGTACTGCCGCCCTGAGTCATCCGGCCGCCGGAAGTGTTGACCCACACGGCCCGGGCAATCGACTTCGGTGACACCCCCCAATGGCTATAGAAGTCCCGGTCTTCAACGGCAACCAGGGTTTCCAGCAAATACGGAGGAACCTGATCGATCTTGATCAGGATGCGGTCTTCAAGATTTTTCGGGTAAATCCCGCCGATCAGCAGCGGCTCAAGACGCACCACGGACAGCTTCGAGCCATTGGTGGCCGACAGCTCGGCCACGTAGTCGCCGGAGAATCGCACACGCACCGGCTGGGCTGTTTCCATGCCTTCATAGAACTGGAAGCCACGGGTATTCAAGTCAACGGTATTGCCATTGACCGCCGCCGCGCCGGGACCATTGCTCACGGCCTCGCGCCGGTAGCCCAGGGCGTCCAGTTCGGTGAGAAAGTCTTCCTTGCTCAGCTTCTGCCCGGTGAACAGTTCGAGCGGGCGTGCATAGACCTTGGCCGGTATGGTCCAGCGCTTGCCGGAGAACTTCTCCTGGACAATGGCATCAAGGTAAACCGCGAATCCGGCGAGCACCACAAGGCCGACCAGACTGAGTTTAAGGGCCCAGCCCAGCCACGGGCGCAGGCCCCTGGAAGGTGGTTTTTTTGGAGTGCGGGGGGATCGAGTACGAGTCATGGCGGCGGATTATACGCACTTTATTCATACTCAACAGGAGGCCTCCGAGGTTTGCGTCGAGCGGACTTGCGGCCATAATGGCGACCGTGAATTTTCCCAGACTCTGAAGGATCGCCTGTGAGCCAGTCCCTGATCGCTGCCCTGCAAAACCCGGCCCTCTACCCGCATCCCGTAGACGGATTCCAGGTCATCGAGACCCACATTTCCTGGGTCCTGCTCACCGGCCCTTTTGCTTATAAAGTGAAGAAACCGGTGAATTTCGGCTTTCTCGACTTCACCGGCCTGGATGCCCGCGAGCATTTCTGTGGCGAAGAACTGCGCCTGAACCAGCGCCTTACCAATGATTTGTATCTTGAGGTGTTGCCGATTACTGGCAGCGCAGATGCTCCGCAACTGGGTGGCGACGGCCCGGCCATCGAATTCGTGCTGAAAATGCGCCAGTTCCCGCAAGCCAACCTGCTCAGCACCTTGCAAGCCAATGGCGAATTGACCACCGCGCACATCGACGAGATGGCCGCGCAGATCGCTCAATTCCACCTCAATGCGCCAAAAGTCCCGGCCGACCACGAAGCCGGTACTCCGGACGCCGTGATGGCACCGGTGAGCCAGAACTTCGAGCAGATCCGCCCATTCCTCAGCGACAAGGCCGACCTGCTGCAACTCGACGCCCTGCAAGCCTGGGCCGAAAGCAGCTTCGAACGCCTCAAGCCACTGCTGGCCCAGCGCAAGGCCGACGGCTTCACCCGCGAATGTCACGGTGATATTCACCTGGGCAACGCCACCCTGATCGATGGCAAAGTGGTGATTTTCGACTGCATCGAATTCAACGAACTGTTCCGCTTCACCGACGTCTATGCCGACACCGGCTTTCTCGCAATGGACCTGGAAGATCGCGGCCTGAAGAGCCTGGCGCGCCGTTTCATCAGCCAATATCTGGAGCTGACCGGCGATTATCAGGGCCTGGAGCTGCTGAATTTCTACAAAGCCTACCGCGCCCTGGTTCGCGCCAAGGTCACCCTGTTCAGCATGCCGGCCGCCGCCGACCCTGTGCAACGCGCCACCGCCCTGCGCCAATACCGCAACTACGCCAACCTGGCGGAAAGCTACAGCACCATCCCCTCGCGCTTCATGGCCATCACCCACGGCGTCTCCGCCGTTGGCAAAAGTCGTGTGGCGATGCGCCTGGTTGAAGCATTGGGCGCCATCCGCCTGCGCTCCGATGTCGAGCGCAAGCGCCTGTTCGGGGAGCAGACGGTTGCCAATGATCCGCAGGCCGGCATCTACAGCGCCGAAGCCAGCACTGCGACCTACGCCCGACTGCATGAAATAGCTGATGTGATCCTGCGTGCCGGCTTCCCGGTGGTGGTCGACGCCACGTACCTCAAGCGCGAGCAACGCGATGGCGCGGCAAAAATTGCCGAGGCTACCGGTGCGCCGTTCCTGATCCTCGATTGCAACGCTCCGCAAGCCGTGATCGAGACCTGGCTGGCTCTGCGCCAGGCGGATAAAACCGACCCGTCCGACGCGACCCTGGCGGTTATCGAAGCCCAGCAAGCCAATCGTGAAGCACTGACGCCGGCAGAGATTCTCTGCAGTAAACGTGTGCAGACCAATGAAAGCGGGACTCTGGATACAGTCGTTGCGCAAATACGCCAACGCTTGCCAGGGCTGTAGGAAGTATTTCTGCCGTGCGGTAGGCTCCGGCCGCACGGCAGCCCGATAGTGGCACTATACTGGCGTCATAAAACCAACAGGTGATGTGACATGAGCCAGCCCAGACTTCTCGACTCCCCGCTCTATGCCTTGCTGCACAAGGACGACATCACAGGCTTCAATAGCGAACGTCCCCAGGACGGTGTCATCGACATGGTCGGTGGCGACTTCCGCGGCCTCGACCTGCGCGAACTGAATGCCCAAGGAGTGGACTTCAGCGACGCCTATTTCCGCTCCGCCGACCTGCGCGGCATCGACTTTCGCCAATCATCCCTGGAAGGCGCGAGCCTGGCTCACGCACAGATTTCCGGCGCCTACTTCCCGCCTGAACTGAGCGCAGACGAAATCCTGATGTCGATGAACTTCGGGACCCGACTGCGTTATCGCACCCGCTGAACATCCAGACCCCGTAGCAGCTGGCGAAGCCTGCGTTCGGCTGCGCAGCAGTCGCCACCCAATCGGCGAGCGCTGCGCACTCGAACGCAGCCTCGCAGGCTCGGCAGCTGCTACAAACCGTGTCAAGCGCCCCTGCCGTCTCCGCCCTTGCGTGACTTCTTAGAAGCATTCGCCCTTAAACCGACCAAACAATCACGCTTTTCCTACTGATGGCTACACTCCTGAGAAGCTTGCTCACGCTCCATTCGGCCGTCGCAAGGAGGCTTGATGAATGATGAACTGCAGCACCTGAAAAACCTTGGCAAGACGTCGGCGCAGTGGCTGCATGCCGTGGGCATCCACAGCGCCTCGGACTTGCGTCGCCTCGGCGCGGTGGACGCCTATCGAGCCGTGCGCACGCGCGGGTTTCGGGCGTCCAAGGTGTTGTTGTATGCAATCGAAGGCGCGTTGATGGATGTGCACTGGAATGACATTCCTGCCGAGCGCAAAGAAGCGCTGAACAAACAGCTGGAAGCCATTTCTTCACGCCACAAGAATTGACCGTTCTCGCCTCACACGCCTAAGAGCCTTTGACAACGGGACTTTCAAGCGGATTTGAAATTAACGAAAAATCAGCTGTTGACATGGTAATGAGAATCGCTATGATTATCACAACTGGTCGCGAGACTGGTCGATATTTGAACAGCCCTTGGTTCGGACTCTCAGATATCTCCTCATCAGGCTAATCACGGTTATTTGACCCGGCTCTTGCCGGGTCTTTTTTTGCCCGTCGAAAAGCACCAGCAGGTTCACTTCGTACGCTTGCGCCCTAACTGCTTACGCATCTGCTTACAATAATCCGGCGCCTTCACCGCAGGCGTATACCAGACGTAATCCGCCATGGCCGCCGTGACCTCGCTGCCCTGCTGGGCCAGAATCAGCACTGTCGGCGCCTCCTCTGCCCCCAGATCAAGCACATGGATCGGCACCCCAACGTCTTTGCGCGCATGGAAGGCGCCAGCGAACAGCACAGCAGGTTCAGGCGCAGCGAGCAGGCGTTCGGCCATGCGCCGGTCGCGTTGTTGCTGGACTGCCAGCATGGCCGGCATTTGCTTCTTTGGCAGCAGACCGCAATGGGACTCGCTGACCTGCTTCAGCAGTTCCTCTTTCACATCTGCTGCATTGGTCCGCGAACCGCTCGGGGCTGCAGGATGGGCATACGCCGCCCGAACCTCCAGTGGGTCAAGGTTGGCGGCGAGCAGCGGATAGGGTTGGGTCAGGGCGAACCGCACGATCGGCTCATACAGGTTCCAGTCCCACCCCTCTTGCCAGACCAAAGAATCGCGCAAGTCTGCTGGGGGTGTCGCGGCCTGGTGGACCTGATCGACATGCGGCTGCTGGTCTGGCGTGAGCATTTCGAGCAGCAGACTGCCCTGGGGCCTTTGGTCGCCCAATGATCGCAGCAACCACAATTGCAAGGCGTGGTGATCGCGGTTGTCATGCTGCTCGC
The DNA here is from genome assembly GCF_054897945.1 of Pseudomonas sp. LB3P31. Classification (NCBI taxonomy): domain Bacteria; kingdom Pseudomonadati; phylum Pseudomonadota; class Gammaproteobacteria; order Pseudomonadales; family Pseudomonadaceae; genus Pseudomonas; species Pseudomonas sp. LB3P31. The sequence goes on along the minus strand of NZ_CM142710.1, from coordinate 4,302,459 downwards.
CGACGATCAGCCGCGCAGGCCTGGCCAGTTGCTCGAGCAGTTGCTGCGCAGTCAGCACCTGACCGCTGCGCAGGTCGCGGATCTCCCCGGCTATCGGCGGCGGCTCCGCTACGGGTGGCGGAGCATGCGCACAGCCCCCCAGCAGCAACACAACCAGAATCATTAATGCACGCATGACTACTCTCCCGAATCAGAATCAACGAGCAATGATCAGCGGATGCCCTCGCTCCGGGTGCCTCTGCACCAGCACCTCAAGCCCGAACACGGCCTTCAGCGGCTCCGGACGCAGCACCTGCTCGGGCGTATCCAGCGCTACCGGACGGCCGCCTTCGAGCAGCAGCAGGCGATCACAATAACGCGCTGCCAGGTTCAGATCATGCAGAATCACCAACACCGCCGCGCCCCGATCGGCGAATTCGCGCACGGCTTGCAACGTGGTGTGCTGGTGCAGCGGATCGAGCATCGAGGTCGGCTCGTCGAGCAACAGGGTTTGCCCTGCTTCTCCCGGCCATAACTGCGCCAGCACTCGCGCCAGATGCACCCGCTGACGTTCGCCCCCGGACAAGGCCAGGTAACTGCGCCCGTTCAAATGACCAGCGTCAGCAGCGTGCAAGGCGGCGGCGATGATTTCGTCGTCGCGCACTCGACCGGTTTGATAGGGCAGTCGGCCCATGCCGACCACTTCTTCCACGCGAAAGGCAAAGTCCAGAGTCGACACTTGCGGCAACACTGCCAGCCGCTGGGCCCGCTGGGCGCCGGTGCACTGATTCAACTCAAGATCATCAAGCCAGACGCTGCCGTGATCAGCCTTCAACTCGCCGCACAGAGCCCCCAGCAAAGTGCTCTTGCCGGCGCCATTGGGGCCCAGCACGCCGAGTATTTCTCCGGGTTTGAGTTCGAGCGTGATGTCCGTCAGAACCGTCTTGCTGCCCCGACGGATTTGCAGATTCTGCGTGCGCAGCATCAGACACGCCTCCGGACCAGTAGAAACAGAAAGAACGGGGCGCCGATAAACGCCGTGACAATCCCGATCGGCAGCTCGGCGGGCGCCAGGGCCAGACGCGCGACCAGATCGGCGAACAACAGCAGGCTCGCCCCGGCCAATATCGAAGCCGGTAACAGCACTCGATGATCGGGACCGGCAAGCAGGCGCACCAGGTGCGGCACCACCAACCCGACAAAACCGATCATGCCCGCCGCCGCGACCGCCGCGCCCACGCCCAGGGCCGTGCAGAACACCAGCTCGCGCTTGAGCTTTTCGACGTCGATGCCCAGGTGCCCGGCTTCAGACTCGCCCAGCAGCAGCGCATTCAACGCCCTCGCCCTGCGCGGCAACCACAGCGCCACGCCGATACTGATCAGCAGCAACGGCCATAGGCGCGAATAACTGGCGCCGTTCAGGCTGCCCAGGTTCCAGAAAGTCAGTGTGCGCAGGGTCGCGTCATCTGCCATATAAGTGAAGAGCCCGACAGCCGAGCCCGCCAGCGCGGTGAGCGCAATACCCGCCAGCAGCATGGTGGCGACGTTGGTCTGACCGTTGCGCCTGCCGAGTCGATAGACCAGCGCGGTCACCCCAAGTCCTCCGAGAAATGCGCAAAGCGATAACAGATAGGGGCCGAAAGCTTCCGGCAGCCCGCCAAACGCCGAGCCGCCGACAATCGCGACTGCGGCACCGAGCGCCGCGCCGCTGGAAACCCCCACCAGCCCCGGATCGGCCAGCGGGTTACGGAACAAACCCTGCATCGCCACGCCCGACAGCGCCAACACCCCGCCCACAGCCAGCCCCAGCAAGGTTCGCGGCAGGCGAATCTGGCCCAGGATCAATTCGGCCTGCTCCAGCCCGTCAGGCGCGATGGGCAGGCCGATCAGGCGCAACGCGGCGCGCAAGGTATCGATCAACGGCAAGCTGACCGGTCCGAGCGCCAATGACAACCAGATGGCCAACAGACACAACAGGCTCAGGCCGATAAACAGGGCTCGGGGTTTGACCAGCACGGTCATTGGGGGGAGATGCCGGGGTAGAAACCTTCAGACAGTTTCTTCAGCGCGTCGGGCAAGCGCGGCCCCAGCCCGCCCACCAGCAAGGTCGGATCCAGCTGGATGACCCGACCCTCCTTGGCGGCACGGGTCGAGGACAGAATCGGGTTTTCCCTGAACAGCGCTGCACGGGCTTCTTCACCGGTCAGCACCCGATCAGCGAAGACCAGTACTTGCGGATTCAGGCTGGCGAGCGCTTCGACAGAAAACGGTTTGTAACCCGTGTGCGTCGCCAGATTGTGCCCGCCAGCCTGGTGCAGCAACCAGTCGGCGGCGGTGTCCTTGCCGGCAATCAACGGCTTGCCGCCGGCATGGCCGACCAGCAACAGCACGCCGGGTGCTTTTTCCTTGAGCTGCGCCTGCGTTACCCGGGCCTGTTGCGCATCGAGTTGCTCGCGGTAGGCCTGAAACGCCTGGCTGGCCTGCTGCTCGGCCCCCAGCAACTTGCCCAAGTGCTGCAAATTACCCTGCAATGCCTCCAGGTCGGGCTGGGCCGAAAAGAGCTCAACCTGCACCCCCGCAGTGCGTACTTGAGACAAGACCGGCGGCGGCCCCATTTCCTCGGTACCCACGAGGATCTGCGGGCGCAGGCTTAAAATGCCCTCCGCCGACAGCTGGCGCTGGTAGCCAATGCTCGGCAAGGACGTGAGCGCTTGCGGGTGCTGGCTGGTGGTGTCGACCCCAACTAGCTTGGACTCACCACCCAGCGCGCTGACCCATTCCGACAAGGCGCCACCGGCGCTGACCCACCGCTGAGGCAGCTCGGTTGCTGCAGCGTGATGGCTGACGACAAGTCCAATACAGAGCGCAGCAACGCGGGTACTCAAGCGCATAAACAGCTTTCCTTAGAGGATTTTCCGAGTCCGACTGGCAAGCCAGGCAATCTCGTCACCCATGAAGAGTTCGTGAGCGCGCCGCCATTTGATAATTGTTTGCATTTGCGCGTCAAGGTGAGAAATCTCCTACATCGCAGCAAGATGTTGCTCAAACGCGTGCACAATAACCTGCATACCTGACAGATAAATCGGCGATTTCACTCGCTGCTGTGCACGCCGTCAGCACTTGAGGATAGTCATGAAGTTTTTCTGCGCAGGCGCCGAACTGCCTGACAACAGCAGCCGCGGCCTGGAAATTGAAGGTCGCAAACTGTTTGCCGTACGCCGCGAGGGACGGGTCTACGTCTACATCAATCGCTGCCCACACCGAGGCGTAGGGCTGGAATGGCAACCAGACCAGTTTCTCGATGGCAGCAACAGCCTCATCCAGTGCGCGACCCACGGCGCCCTGTTCCTGATCGAGGACGGTGAATGCGTCGCGGGCCCGTGCGCCGGGCAATCCCTGACGTCGGTGCCCTGCCGGGAAGACGATCAAGGGATCTGGATCAGCATCTAGGCGTCGAGCAACACGTCCAGCCGCCGATCGACCAGCATCTCCTCATGACTCAAGCGCACCCCGTAGGCCAACACTTCTACCCCACAGGCCACGGCTTCGCGCAAAGCATCAGCGTAGGCCGAATCGATTTCACGAGCGGGACGCACTGCCTCGATCCCGCTCAGGTTCACGCAATACAACTGCACCGCACGAATACCGTCCCGGGCCAGGTGGGCCAGTTCGCGCAAATGCTTGGCCCCGCGCTGGGTCACCGCATCGGGAAACGCTGCCACCGCAGAACCATCGAAACCCAGCGTCACACTTTTGACTTCGACATAGGCCGGCCCACCTGGATAGTTCAGGCGGAAATCGATGCGGCTGCTTTCCTGACCGTACGCCACTTCACGCTTGAGCTCGGTGAAGCCGTTCAACTCGGTGATGACACCAGCCCGTAGCGCTTCCTCGATCAGCCCGTTGGCGCGCCCGGTGTTCACACAGAACAGCCGTCCCTGTGGCGTTTCGCCGATTTCCCAGGTGCCGGGCAACTTGCGCTTCGGATCATTCGAGCGACTGAACCAGACCTGACCGCCCTCCACCTGGCAATTGAGCATCGAGCCGGTGTTGGGGCAGTGGATGGTCAACAATTCGCCGTTTACCGTTTCGACATCAGCCAGAAAACGCTTGTAGCGACGAATCAGGCGGCCTTCTTCGAGGGGAGGATGAAAGCGCATCAGCCTTGCCAGCTCCGCAGACCGCGGGCAATTCGCTCGACCGCTTCCTGCAGGCGCGCAAGATTCTGCGTGTAGGCGAAGCGCACATGATGCCCGGCCTGGTAGCGGCCGAAATCCAATCCAGGGGTAATCGCCACATGTTCGGTTTCGAGGAAATGCCGGCAGAACGCGAAAGCATCGCCGCCGAACTTGCTGATATCGGCGTACAAGTAGAAAGCACCCTCCGGCTCCACCGCGATGCCGAAACCCAGTTCTCGCAGAGCTGGCAGCAGGAAATCACGACGGCGACCAAATTCGGCGCGCCGCTCTTCGAGGATGCTGATAGTGGCAGGTTCGAAACACGCCAGGGCGGCGTACTGGGCCATGCTCGGGGCACTGATGTAGAGGTTCTGGGCGAGTTTTTCCAGTTCGCCGACTGCCGCCTCCGGCGCCACCAGCCAACCAAGTCGCCAGCCGGTCATGCCGAAATACTTTGAAAAACTATTTAAGACGAAGGCGCTGTCGTCCACTTCCAGCACGCTGGCGGCATCTGTCCCATAGGTCAGTCCATGGTAGATCTCGTCCACCACCAGATGACCGTGTCGCGCCTTGATCGCGCTGGACAGGTCCGCCAGCTCGTCGCGGGTCAGAATGGTCCCGGTCGGATTGGCGGGCGATGCCACCAGTGCGCCGACGCTGTCGTGATCCCAATGACGCGCCACCAGATCCGGGGTCAATTGGTAGCGCACCTCCGGCCCCACCGGCACCAATTGCGCCGCACCTTCCACCAGCCGCAGAAAATGTCGGTTACACGGATACCCCGGATCCGCCAGCAGCCAGTGCTTGCCGGGGTCCACCAGCAGAGCGCTGGCCAGCAACAGGGCACCTGAGCCGCCCGGGGTGATCAGGATCCGCCGCGGGTCGATATTCAACCCGTAGCGCTGCTGATAGAAACCCGAAATAGCCTCGCGCAGTTCGGGAATGCCCCGGGCGGCGGTGTAGCGGGTCTTGCCCGCAGTGAGTGCGGCCTGGCCGGCCTGGATGATCGGCTCAGCCGTAGTGAAGTCCGGCTCGCCGATTTCCAGATGGATCACGTCGTGGCCTGCGGCCTGCAATTCATTGGCGCGCGCCAACAGGGCCATGACGTGAAACGGTTCGATCGCGCGGCTGCGGGCACTGTAGGACTGAGCCATCGGCCTTCCTTCAACAGGGAAAAGAACTGATTCTACCCAAGCACAGGAACGAGCGAGAACCTAAAGCGGTCAGACCTTCATAACTCTGGTCCCAATCCTCTCAGGCGTGTGTCCCAGGTTTGACTAAAATCAATATTTGATCAGGTCTCCAGCACCACCAGACAAGGCTTTGCAATCATTTGCCAGGCCATTGAGCCACTACCTCGACATCCGGGAGTAGCGCGGCCCGATTTGATCTGGTAAGTTCGCCCGCTTGCAGCCGCAGGGCCGGCAGGTGTCGGTGATGGAGCAATCCTGCGCAATGGATTACAAGAGTAGAGGCGGTCCATTTCATGCCCACCCAAGCAAAGCAGCAAAACCAGTCGATCAGCGGCTTCGAACCCTACCAGGCAGTAAAGGGCGAGGAGTACATGGGCAAGCCCATGCGCGCTCACTTCACCAAGATCCTGAACAAGTGGAAACAGGACTTGATGCAGGAAGTCGACCGTACGGTTGATCACATGAAAGACGAAGCGGCCAACTTCCCGGACCCGGCAGATCGTGCCAGCCAGGAAGAAGAATTCAGCCTCGAATTGCGCGCCCGTGATCGCGAGCGCAAGTTGATCAAGAAGATCGACAAGACTCTGCAATTGATCGAAGACGAAGAATATGGCTGGTGCGAGTCTTGCGGCGTCGAAATTGGCGTCAAGCGACTGGAAGCCCGCCCTACCGCCGACATGTGCGTTGACTGCAAGACCCTGGCGGAAATCAAGGAAAAACAAGTCGGCAAGTAATTGCGATTTGGATAAAGAACGGAGCGTGCGAACGCTCCGTTTTTGTTTCTGATATTTGCCTGCGAGCAACCCGTGTGGGAGCGGGCTTGCTCGCGAAGGGGCCATCCGATCCGACATCAATGTCGCCTGACACGCCGCCTTCGCGAGCAAGCCCGCTCCCACAGGGGGCACTGTTTAAGCCTGGAAATGTGACATCGTTCTTATGACTGCCTCCACCTACACCGGCCGCTTCGCCCCCACTCCCAGTGGTCACCTTCATTTCGGTTCGCTTGTGGCGGCGCTGGCGTCGTACCTCGACGCGCGCTCGGTGGGCGGGCGCTGGCTGATGCGCATGGAAGATCTGGACCCGCCTCGGGAAGAACCCGGCGCCCAGGCAGCGATTCTGAACGCGCTGGAAAGCTATGGCTTTGAATGGGACGGTGCCGTAGTGCGCCAGAGTGCGCGCCACGAGGCGTACGCCGTGGTGCTCAATCGTCTGTTCAACCACGGTCTGGCCTACGCCTGTACCTGCTCGCGCAAACAACTCGAACCCTATCACGGGATTTATCCAGGCCTGTGCCGCAATGCGGGCCATGGCAGCGACGACGCAGCCATTCGCCTGCGGGTTCCCGAGCTGGAATACCACTTCATCGACCGGGTACAAGGTGAATATCGTCAGCACCTGGGCCGTGAGGCCGGCGATTTCGTAATCCGGCGCCGCGACGGGCTCTACGCCTATCAACTGGCTGTGGTGCTGGACGACGCCTGGCAAGGCATCACCGATATCGTCCGTGGCGCTGACCTCCTCGACTCCACGCCGCGCCAGCTTTACCTGCAGGAATTGCTCGGCCTGGCGCAACCGCGGTACCTGCACATCCCGCTTATCACCCAGCCCGATGGCAACAAGCTCGGCAAATCCTACCGCTCCCCGCCGCTGACCGCAGACCAGGCAACGCCTTTGTTGCTGCGGGCGTTGCGGGCACTTGGGCAAAATCCAGGTGCGGAGCTGGCTTACGCCACCCCACGGGAACTGCTGAACTGGGGCATCGCCCATTGGGATGCACTCAAGATCCCGCGCACACTGCACCTGCCCGAGGCGCAACTGCAGTGATGGCGCTTGCAGTCGCGCCGCCATCCGTTACCATCGCCGCACGTTTTCGGGCACGCGCATAAAAAAGAGAGGCCGGGATGTACATCTATCGCTTGGTCCTGCTTCTGGTAGTGGGCATTTACCTGTTCTCCCCGGCCATCATGGATTGGTGGATCGACGCCACTGGCGCCTGGTATCGCCCTTATCTGCTCTGGCTGATTCTGATCGTTGTGACCTTCATCCTGCAGAGCCAAAAAGATGCCGATGAGCTTTAGCCTGACCCAGATGATCCTGATCAGTGCCGCATATCTCGCGGTGTTGTTCGGCGTAGCCTGGATCAGCGAACGGGGCATGATTCCCCGGGCGATCATTCGCCATCCGTTGACCTACACCCTGTCGCTGGGGGTCTACGCCAGTGCCTGGGCGTTTTACGGCACAGTCGGCCTGGCCTATCAGTACGGCTACGGATTCCTTTCCAGCTACCTCGGGGTTTCCGGCGCGTTCCTGCTGGCACCGGTGCTGCTCTACCCGATCCTGAAAATCACCCGCACTTATCAGCTGTCGTCACTGGCCGACTTGTTTGCGTTTCGCTTCCGCAGCACCTGGGCCGGCGCACTGACCACCATCTTCATGCTGATCGGCGTGCTGCCGTTGCTGGCGCTGCAGATCCAGGCGGTGGCCGACTCCATCGGCATCCTGACCCGCGAGCCGGTGCAGCATCGAGTGGCCTTGAGCTTCTGCGCGCTGATCACCCTGTTCACGATTTTCTTCGGTTCACGTCACATTGCCACCCGCGAGAAGCATGAAGGGCTGGTGTTCGCCATCGCCTTCGAGTCGGTGATCAAGCTGATCGCGATTGGCGGCGTTGGCCTGTACGCGCTGTATGGAGTGTTCGACGGTCCGCAGCAGCTTGAACTGTGGCTGCTGCAAAACCAGACCGCCCTCGCCGCCCTGCACACGCCGTTGCAGGAAGGTCCGTGGCGCACCCTGCTGCTGGTGTTCTTCGCCTCGGCCATCGTGATGCCGCACATGTATCACATGACCTTTACCGAAAACCTCAATCCGCGATCTCTGGTCAGCGCCAGCTGGGGCCTGCCGCTGTTCCTGCTATTGATGAGCCTGGCGGTGCCGCTGATTCTCTGGGCCGGGCTGAAGCTTGGCGCTACGACTAACCCGGAATACTTCACGCTGGGCATCGGCATCGCCGCCAACAGCAAGGCGCTGGCATTACTGGCGTATGTCGGCGGACTTTCTGCGGCCAGCGGCCTGATCATCGTCACCACCCTAGCCTTGTCCGGGATGGCGCTGAACCACCTGGTGTTGCCGCTCTACCAGCCGCCAGCCGAAGGCAACATCTATCGCTGGCTGAAGTGGACCCGTCGGGCCCTGATCGTCGCAATCATCATGGCCGGCTACGGTTTCTACCTGCTGCTCGGCGCCGAGCAGGACCTGGCCAACCTCGGCATCGTCGCGTTCGTTGCCACCCTGCAATTCCTGCCTGGGGTACTGTCGGTGCTGTACTGGCCGACCGCCAACCGTCGCGGCTTTATCGCCGGCTTGCTCGCGGGAATCCTGGTGTGGCTGGTGACCATGTTGTTGCCGCTGGTCGGCAATCTGCAGGGCTTCTACATTCCGCTGCTGAACATGATCTACGTGCTGGATGACACCAGCTGGCACATGGCGGCGATCGCCTCGCTGGCAGCCAACGTACTGATGTTCACCCTGATTTCGCTGTTCACCAATGCCAGCCCGGAAGAGGCAAGCGCCGCAGAAGCCTGCGCCGTGGACAACGTGCGCCGCCCGCAGCGCCGCGAATTGCACGCCGCCTCGCCCCAGGAATTCGCCACGCAACTGGCCAAGCCCTTGGGCGCCAAGGCCGCGCAGAAGGAAGTCGAGCAAGCCCTGCGCGACCTCTATCTGCCTTTCGACGAGCGCCGGCCGTACGCCTTGCGCCGCCTGCGGGACCGGATCGAAGCCAACCTCTCCGGCCTGATGGGGCCGAGCGTCGCCCAGGACATGGTCGAAACCTTCCTGCCTTATAAGGCCGGCGGGGAAAACTATGTCACTGAAGACATCCACTTCATTGAAAGCCGCCTCGAGGATTACCACTCACGCCTCACCGGGCTGGCCGCAGAACTGGATGCCCTGCGCCGCTACCACCGCCAGACCCTGCAGGAATTGCCGATGGGCGTCTGCTCCCTGGCCAAGGATCAGGAGATCCTGATGTGGAACAAGGCCATGGAAGAGCTGACCGGAATCGCCGCGCAACGTGTGGTCGGCTCGCGCCTGAGCACCATCGCCGATCCCTGGAAAGAACTGCTGCAAGGCTTTATCAACCTGCCGGACGAGCACCTGCACAAGCAGCACCTGGCGCTGGATGGCCAGACTCGCTGGCTGAACCTGCACAAAGCCGCGATCGACGAGCCATTGGCACCGGGCAACAGCGGCCTGGTACTGCTGGTGGAAGATCTCACCGAAACCCAGATGCTCGAAGACAAGCTGGTGCACTCCGAGCGCCTTGCGAGCATCGGTCGCCTGGCCGCCGGTGTCGCCCACGAAATCGGCAACCCGATCACCGGCATCGCCTGCCTGGCGCAGAACCTGCGCGAGGAACGTGAAGACGATGGCGAGCTGAAGGAGATCAGTGGGCAGATTCTCGAACAGACCAAACGTGTGTCGCGCATCGTTCAGTCATTGATGAGTTTCGCCCACGCGGGCAGTCATCAGCACAGTGACGAGCCCGTCTGTCTGGCCGAAGTGGCCCAGGACGCGATCGGTTTGCTCGCGCTGAACCGGCGCAATTTCGAGGTGCAGTTCTACAACCTGTGCGACCCCGATCATTGGGTCGAAGGTGACCCCCAGCGCCTTGCTCAAGTTTTGATCAATCTGCTCTCAAACGCCCGCGACGCCTCGCCTCCCGGCAGTGCCGTACGGGTCAAGAGCGAAGCCGGCGAACACACGGTCGACCTGATCGTGGAAGACGAAGGCAGCGGTATTCCTTCGAGCATCATGGACCGATTGTTCGAACCCTTCTTCACCACCAAGGACCCTGGCGAAGGCACCGGTCTGGGCCTTGCACTGGTCTATTCCATCGTTGAAGAGCATTATGGACAAATCACCATCGACAGCCCGGCTGATGTTCAAAGCCAACGCGGCACCCGTATCCGGGTGACCTTGCCGCGTCATGTCGAAGCGACGTCCGCTGTGAACTGAGACCGTCGAGAGTATTGAATCAATGCCGCACATTTTGATCGTCGAAGACGAAACAATTATCCGCTCCGCCTTGCGCCGCCTGCTGGAACGCAACCAGTACCAGGTCAGCGAAGCCGGTTCCGTGCAGGAAGCACAAGAACGATTCACTATCCCCACATTCGACCTGATCGTCAGTGATCTGCGTTTACCGGGCGCGCCGGGTACCGAGCTGATCAAGCTCGGCCAGGGCACTCCGGTGCTGATCATGACCAGCTACGCGAGCCTGCGCTCGGCGGTCGACTCAATGAAGATGGGCGCGGTGGACTACATCGCCAAGCCTTTCGATCACGACGAAATGCTGCAAGCCGTCGCCCGCATCCTGCGTGACCGCCAGTCGCTGCAATCCACCGGCGCTGAACCGGTCACCGGCAAGGCCACGCCTGGCGCGGCGAAAAACGGTGTCGACAACAGCAATGGCGAAATCGGCATCATCGGTTCGTGCCCGCCCATGCAGGATCTGTACAGCAAGATCCGCAAAGTGGCGCCGACCGACTCCAATGTGCTGATCCAGGGTGAGTCCGGTACCGGTAAGGAACTGGTGGCCCGCGCCCTGCACAACCTGTCCCGGCGTGCCAAGGCACCGATGATTTCGGTGAATTGCGCGGCCATTCCGGAAAGCCTGATCGAGTCCGAACTGTTCGGTCACGAGAAAGGCGCATTCACCGGCGCCAGTGCCGGGCGTGCCGGTCTGGTCGAAGCGGCCGATGGCGGCACCCTGTTCCTCGATGAGATTGGCGAACTGCCGCTCGAAGCCCAGGCTCGCCTGTTGCGCGTGTTGCAGGAAGGCGAAATCCGCCGGGTCGGCTCCGTGCAGTCGCAGAAGGTCGACGTGCGCCTGATCGCTGCGACCCACCGGGACCTCAAGAGCCTCGCGAAGATCGGTCAGTTCCGCGAGGACTTGTACTATCGCCTGCACGTGATCGCCTTGAAACTACCGGCGCTGCGTGAGCGTGGCGCCGACGTCAACGAGATTGCCACCGCGTTCCTCGCTCGCCAGAGCGCGCGAGTCAACCGCACCGATCTGAAGTTTGCCCCGGATGCCGAACAGGCAATTCGTCACTATTCCTGGCCAGGTAACGTGCGGGAACTGGAAAACGCCGTGGAACGCGCAGTGATCCTCTGCGAGAGCCCGGAGATTTCCGCCGAGCTGCTGGGCATCGACATCGAGCTGAACGATCTCGACGATGACGAGTTCATCGGCCTGGCGCCGCAACAGGGCGGCGCAGGTAACACCAGCCATGAACCGACCGAGGACCTGTCGCTGGAAGACTATTTCCAGCACTTCGTGCTTGAGCACCAGGACCACATGACCGAGACCGAGCTGGCTCGCAAGCTTGGGGTCAGCCGCAAATGCCTGTGGGAACGCCGCCAACGCTTGGGCATCCCACGCCGCAAGACCGGGGTAGCCAGCGAGAGCTGAATGTCACCTGTCGAGTGTGCGGGTAACAGGTAGATATGTGAAAAAACTGTTACCTCAGGTTTTTCACGTAACAGAAGCCGGGGCTTACGGTAACGAAGCCCCGGCTTTTTTTGTCCTCAAAAAAGCCCAACAACCTGCTTAACCCCTTGTTTTACTGGCTTTCACAAAAGTTGGCACGCACCCTGCTATATGTCTGGTACAAGAACAATAACAAGCAATGAACAAGATAATAAAAATAAGACGAATCGACTCACGCACAATAAAAACAAGACGGCGAGAGGCGCAGCTAACTGATTCTTTTGGAGAGGCGTTGTATTTGGGGCTTGCCCCACGACCAGGCCGAGAACAACAAAAACTGTCCTAAGACAGAGCCTGAACTGGTTGGATCGAAAGATCACTGCAGCACAGCGACCAAAGCAATCCGTTTGCTCTTGGCTCCCGATTGGGAGGGTCACGAAGGAAAATCTTCGTGACGAGGGCACTTAACAAAAACAAAAAGCCCGACACCAATAATAAAAATAGAGCATGCAACTACTTCTTGGGGAGCTTCGGCTCCCCTTGTGGTTTCTGCGGTTTGCTCGTTCCTACAGGTGATATCGCCTGCGTCCTACACCATCCCTCGACTAAATGCTAGAATCCCGGCCCATCATGCGGTCATTCTTTGTTATGGCCGAACATTCCTTCAAACAGTGCATCCCATGCTGAAGAAGCTGTTCCAGTCATTCCGTACGCCCAAGCGTCATACGCAACACATTCGCAGTACGCCTGAAGTGCTCAACAGCGGCCAACATTCGCTGCAAAAGGGTCAATTCAGCCGTTACGCGGTGAACATCGTCGAGCGCCTGCAAAACGCCGGCTACCAGGCTTACCTGGTGGGTGGCTGTGTGCGGGACATGATGCTCGGCATCACCCCCAAGGATTTCGACGTTGCCACCAGCGCCACCCCTGAACAGGTGCGTGCCGAATTCCGCAATGCGCGGATCATTGGCCGTCGCTTCAAGCTGGTGCACATCCACTTCGGCCGCGAAATCATCGAAGTCGCGACCTTCCGCGCCAACCACCCGCAAAACGACGAGGAAGAAGACAGCAATCAATCTTCCCGCAACGAGTCCGGGCGGATCCTGCGCGACAACGTCTACGGCACCCTGGAAGAAGACGCGCAGCGCCGCGACTTCACCATCAACGCCCTGTATTACGACCCGGTCAGTGAGCGCATCCTCGATTACGCCAACGGTGTACACGACATTCGCAACCACCTGATCCGCTTGATTGGCGACCCCAAGCAACGCTATCAGGAAGATCCTGTACGGATGCTGAGAGCCGTGCGTTTCGCCGCCAAACTCAATTTTGGCATCGAAAAACACAGCGCCGCGCCGATTCGCGAGCTGGCACCCATGCTGCGGGAAATTCCCTCGGCACGCCTGTTCGAGGAAGTCCTCAAGCTATTCCTCTCCGGGCACGCCGCAGACACCTTCGAAATGCTGGTGGACCTGCAGCTCTTCGACCCGTTGTTCCCGGCCAGTGCCGAGGCGCTGGAATACAACCCGACCTACACCCACACGCTGATCAGTGAAGCGTTGATCAATACCGATCTGCGCATCAAGCAGAACAAGCCGGTAACGCCGGCGTTCCTGTTTGCCGCGCTGCTGTGGCCTGCCCTGCCCGCCCGCGTCCTGCGCCTGCAGGAACGTGGGATGCCGCCGATCCCGGCGATGCAGGAAGCTGCTCACGAACTGATCGCCGAACAGTGCCAGCGCATCGCCATTCCGAAGCGTTTTACCATGCCGATCCGCGAGATCTGGGACATGCAGGAACGTCTGCCCCGTCGCAGTGGCAAACGTGCCGACCTGTTGCTGGACAACCCGCGGTTCCGCGCCGGTTACGACTTCCTGCTGTTGCGCGAAAGCGCCGGCGAGCAGACCGATGGCCTGGGCGAATGGTGGACGGACTACCAGGACGCCAACGACAGTGAGCGTCGGGACATGATCCGCGACCTGAGCGGCAAGGATGAAGGCACTGGCGCGCCACGCAAACGTCGTCGCAGCGGTGGCGCCAAGCGCAAGCGCGCAGCCGACGCCCCGAGTGCTACGGGCGAGTAATTGATGGAGCGCATCTACATCGGCATGGGCAGTAACCTGGCCGACCCCGCCGAACAATTGCGCTGCGCCCTCGACGCGCTGGCGCAGTTGCCGCAGAGCGCGCTGGTCGGGGTCTCGGCGTTTTACCAGAGTGATTCGCTGTTACTCGGCCAACCGCGTTACACCAACGCGGTTGCCGCCCTCGACAGCACGCTTGCGCCGCTGCAGCTGCTTGATGCGCTGCAGGCCATCGAGAACGAGCAAGGCCGCGAGCGCCTGGAACGATGGGGGCCGCGCACGCTGGACCTTGATATTTTGCTGTTTGGTAATCGACTGATCGACGAACCTCGCCTCAAGGTGCCGCACTACCAGATACAGGAACGGGCTTTTGTCCTGTATCCACTGGCTGAACTGACGCCTGCGGATCTGCGTTTGGCGGATGGTCGAGGACTCACCGACCTGCTGGCTGCCTGCCCGTTCGTCGGCCTGGAACGCCTCTCCCAGTCAAAAGGCGATCCCCTGTAGGAGCGAGCCTGCTCGCGATGCAGTCGATGCGGTCTCCCAGCAACACCGCGTCGATGCCATCGCGAGCAGGCTCACTCCTACAGGCGTCTATTACATCGGTAACACCCCCCGCGTAACAACGCGGTAACACACGCAATTGACTTCCCGAGTTCTCCTCACGACTATAGGCGTCCCGCCGCCGCCAACACGGCGTTACAGGGCGCAATCCAGGCCTTAAAAGCACGACACCAGACCGTGCGCCTGTATTCAACGACGAATCACGCGCGTTACTCGCAGTAGTTTCCACAGCGCCTGAATGAGGAACCTTTTAATGCCAGCCATCACCCTGACCACCCTGCAAGGTCTCAAGCAAAAAGGTGAAAAAATCACCATGCTGACCTGCTACGACGCAACATTCGCCCACGCCTGCAACGAGGCCGGGGTTGAAGTGCTGTTGGTGGGCGACTCCCTCGGCATGGTCTTGCAAGGGCACGACAGCACGCTGCCGGTCAGCACCGCAGAAATGGCTTACCACGTGGCGTGCGTCAAACGCGGCAACTCCGACGCGCTGATCCTCGCCGACCTGCCTTTCATGGCCTATGCCACTACCGAACAGGCCATGAGCAACAGCGCTGTGTTGATGCAGGCCGGGGCGCACATGGTCAAGGTTGAAGGGGCATTGTGGCTGGCGGATTCGATTCGCCTGCTGGCCGAACGCGGGATCCCGGTGTGTGCGCACATGGGCCTGACGCCGCAGTCGGTAAACATCCTTGGCGGCTATAAAGTCCAGGGCCGCAACGAAAATCAGGCGCGGCAGATGCGTGCCGACGCGATTTCCCTGGAGCAGGCTGGCGCCGCCATGCTGCTGCTGGAATGTGTGCCAAGCGAACTGGCCGAAGAAATCAGCCACGCCGTGAAGATTCCGGTAATCGGTATCGGCGCCGGTAGCGCCACCGATGGCCAGGTGTTGGTGCTGCACGACATGCTGGGCCTGTCCATTACCGGGCGCGTGCCCAAGTTCGTGAAGAACTTCATGAACGGGCAACCGAACATTCACTCGGCCTTGAGCGCTTACGTAGCCGAAGTCAAAGCGGCGACTTTCCCAGGCATCGAACACGGATTCTCTGCATGAACACCGTAAAAACCGTCCGCGAACTGCGGGCCGCCGTAGCCCGTGCGCGCAGTGAAGGCAAGCGCATCGGCTTTGTGCCAACCATGGGCAACCTGCACAGCGGGCATGTCGCGCTGATTACCAAGGCCTCTCAACGAGTGGACTTCGTGGTCGCGAGCATTTTCGTTAACCCGCTGCAATTCGGGGCTGGCGAAGATCTCGACAAGTACCCGCGCACCCTCGCCGCCGACCAGGAAAAACTGCTCCAGGCCGGCTGCCACCTGCTGTTCGCGCCGAGTGTCGAGGAAATGTACCCGGACGGCATGGACGGCCAGACCCTGGTCAGCGTACCGCACCTTTCCGAAGGCCTGTGTGGCGCCAGCCGTCCCGGGCATTTTGAAGGCGTGGCGACGGTCGTCAGCAAGCTGTTCAACATGGTCCAGCCGGACCTGGCTATTTTTGGCCAGAAAGACTTCCAGCAATTGGCAGTGATCAAGTCGCTGGTGCATGACCTGAACATGCCGGTGCAGATCATCGGCGAACCGACCGTACGTGCCGCCGATGGCTTGGCGCTCTCGTCGCGTAACGGCTTCCTCAGTGAAGAGCAGCGGGCCGTGGCGCCGATTGTGTATCGCACGCTGAGCGAGATTGCCGAGGCGATCAAGCAAGGTGAACGCGACTACCCGGCATTGCTCCAGGCAAAGTCGCAACAGTTGGCAGCCGCCGGCCTGCGTCCTGATTATCTGGAAATCCGCCATGCACTGAACCTGCGCCCGGCCACCGCGCAGGATCGGGATCTGGCGATTCTGGTAGCGGCGTTCCTGGGTACGACCCGGTTGATCGACAACCTGCACCTCAATCTCGACGCTCCCGCCTAAGGCCACGGCAAAACTCCTGTAGGAGTGAGCCTGCTCGCGATGAGGGACGGACATTCGACACACGTGTTGGCTGATAGTCCGTTATCGCGAGCAGGCTCACTCCTACAGGGGATCGGTATTGCCGCCCCCATAGCCCTCGGGCACTATGCCCGCCGTTCGATTTCGACCTGGGATAACAACAAATGCACGCCATCATGCTCAAGGCCAAGCTGCATCGCGCCGAAGTCACCCACGCGGTTCTCGATTACGAAGGTTCCTGCGCCATCGACGGTGACTGGCTGGACCTGTCCGGCATTCGCGAGTACGAACAGATCCAGATCTACAACGTCGACAACGGCGAACGCTTCACCACCTACGCCATCCGTGGCGAAGAAGGCTCGCGGATGATTTCGGTGAATGGCGCTGCGGCGCACAAGGCCAAGGTCGGCGATCGCGTGATCATCTGTGCCTACGCTCACTACAGCGAGGCCGAACTGCTCAATTTCAAGCCGCGCATGTTGTACATGGCGCCGGGTAATGAACTGAGTCACACCAGCAATGCCATTCCGGTTCAGGTCGCCTGATCGAACCAGAAACGCCATTCCCTTCCGTTTGTCGGCTCGTCCTCTCCCTCGATGTATAAATAGTACCGGGGACGGGTCAGACAAATTCAAGACAGATTGCAGCGCGAGGGTTACTGTATTCGCCCTGCGCCATGAAAACGTGAAGACGCAGTTGACCGGACGCCCACCCGCAGCGATCCGGTATTTTTAGTGTTCAAAAGCCGTTCAAGTAAAAAGGATACCCGCAGCGATGGCGTACTACCGCACTCCTCCCGACGTGACCGCTCTGCCCGCCTGGCAAGCGTTGAATGATCACCGCCAAGCCATGCAGGATTTCAGCATGCGCGAAGCGTTTAATGCCGACCCGCAGCGCTTTACGCAATTCACCCTCAGCAGCTGCGGCCTGTTCCTCGATTACTCGAAGAATCTGATCAACGCCGAGACCCGCGACCTGCTGGTGGGCCTGGCCAATGAAGTCGACCTCAAGGGCGCGATCAAGTCGCTGTTCGAAGGCGAAATCCTCAACTCGTCCGAAGGTCGCCCGGCGCTGCACACCGCCCTGCGTCGTCCGGTGGGCGACAAGTTGTCGGTGAACGGCGTCAACGTGATGCCTGAAGTACACAAGGTGTTGAACCAGATCACCGATCTCGTCGGCCGCATCCATGACGGCCTGTGGCGCGGTTATACCGAGAAGCCGATCACTGACGTGGTCAACATCGGCATCGGGGGTTCGTTCCTCGGCCCCGAGCTGGTGTCCGAAGCGCTGCTGTCCTACGCCCAGAAAGGCGTGCGTTGCCACTACCTGGCGAACATCGATGGCAGCGAGTTCCACGAGCTGACGATGAAGCTGCGCGCCGAGACCACGCTGTTTATCGTCTCGTCGAAATCCTTCAACACCCTCGAAACCCTGAAGAACGCCCAGGCCGCCCGTGCCTGGTACCTCGCCCAGGGTGGTTCGGAAGCCGAGCTGTATCGCCACTTCATCGCGGTATCGAGCAACAACGCCGCCGCCGTAGCCTTCGGTATTCGCGAAGAAAACATCTTCCCGATGTGGGACTGGGTCGGCGGGCGTTATTCGCTGTGGTCGGCCATCGGCCTGCCGATCGCCCTGGCGATCGGCATGTCGAACTTCAAGGAATTGCTGTCCGGTGCCTACACCATGGACCAGCATTTCCAGAGTGCACCGTTCGAACAGAACATGCCGGTGCTGCTGGCGTTGCTCGGTGTCTGGTACGGCAACTTCTGGGGCGCGCAGAGTCACGCGATCCTGCCGTACGACCACTACCTGCGTAACATCACCAAGCATCTGCAACAGCTGGACATGGAATCCAACGGCAAGAGCGTCCGTCAGGATGGCACGCCGGTTTCCACCGAGACCGGTCCGGTTATCTGGGGCGGCGTAGGTTGCAACGGGCAGCACGCCTATCACCAGTTGCTGCACCAGGGCACCCAACTGATCCCGGCCGACTTCATCGTGCCGATTGTCAGCTTCAACCCGGTGTCCGACCATCACCAGTGGCTGTACGCCAACTGCTTGTCGCAAAGCCAGGCACTGATGCTCGGCAAGACCCTTGCCGAGGCCGAAACCGAGCTGCGTGACAAAGGCATGAGCGAAGAAGAAGTGCACAAGATCGCTCCGCACAAGGTGATCCCGGGCAACCGTCCGAGCAACACCATCGTGGTCGAGCGTATCAGCCCGCGTCGTCTCGGCGCGCTGGTGGCAATGTACGAACATAAAGTGTTCGTGCAGAGCGTTATCTGGGGCATTAATGCCTTTGACCAGTGGGGTGTGGAGCTGGGCAAGGAACTGGGCAAAGGCGTCTACAACCGCCTGGTGGGCAGCGAAGAAACTCCGGCTGACGATGCTTCTACCCAGGGTTTGATCAACTACTTCCGTGGTCGTCACCGCGGGTGATTTAAAGCAAAACTCCTCTCCCCTGTGGGAGCGGGCTTGCTCGCGAAAGCGGTGGGTCAGTCACCATCATTGTTGACTGCCCCACCGCTTTCGCGAGCAAGCCCGCTCCCACATTGGTTTTGTGTATAACTTGAACCCGCTGTGCACTCGGCGCATCTTTATGGCTTGTTTACCCAAACAAGCATAAGGAACCGTCATGTTCGATATCAGCACGTTCCCCAAAGCCGATGCCGTCCGCCGGGCTGCGAATCTGAGTCAGGACGACTACCAGCGCCTGTACCGCCAGTCCATCGACCACCCCAGCACCTTCTGGGCCGAACAGGCCACTCGCTTCCTCGACTGGAGCGCACCCTGGGAGACCGTGCAGCGCTATAACATGAAAACCGGTGAAGCCAGCTGGTTTGCCGGGGGCCAGTTGAACGTCAGCTACAACTGCATCGATCGCCATCTGCAACAACGCGGCGATCAGGTTGCAATCATCTGGGAAGGCGACGATCCCGTCGATTCCGTGCAAATCACCTACAGCAAGCTTCACCACCACGTCTGTCGCCTGGCCAACGTGCTCAAAAGCCGTGGCGTGAAAAAAGGCGATCGGGTGTGCATCTACATGCCGATGATCCCGGAAGCCGCCTACGCCATGCTCGCCTGCACGCGGATCGGCGCAGTGCATTCGGTGGTGTTCGGCGGATTCTCCCCGGACTCGGTCCGCGACCGCATTCTCGATGCTGACTGCCGCACCGTGATCACCGCCGATGAAGGCGTGCGCGGCGGTAAAGTCGTGCCGCTCAAAGCCAAAGTCGACCAGGCCCTGCAAAGCTGCCCTGACGTCAGCACGGTTATTGTGGTCGAGCGCACCCAGGGCGACGTGGATTGGGTCGAGGGGCGTGATCTCTGGTATCACCAGGCCGTGCGCGACGTCAGCGACGATTGCCCGCCTGAACCGATGGACGCCGAAGACCCGCTGTTCATCCTCTACACCTCCGGCAGCACCGGCAAACCCAAAGGAGTCCTGCACACCACCGGCGGCTATCTGCTGCAAGCAGCGATGACCTTCAAGTACGTACTCGATTACCGCGACAACGAAGTCTTCTGGTGCACCGCCGATGTCGGCTGGGTCACCGGTCACAGTTACATCGTCTATGGGCCGCTGGCCAACGGTGCGACCACGCTGATATTCGAAGGCGTGCCGAGTTACCCCAGCAGTTCGCGCTTCTGGCAGGTAATCGACAAACACCAGGTCAACATCTTTTACACCGCCCCGACTGCCCTGCGCTCGCTGATGCGTGAAGGCCCTGAACCCTTGAAGGAAACCTCCCGCGCGAGCCTCAGATTACTCGGCAGCGTCGGTGAGCCGATCAATCCGGAGGCGTGGGATTGGTATTTCAACGTCGTAGGCGAGCAGCGCTGTCCAATCGTGGATACCTGGTGGCAGACCGAGACCGGCGGCATCATGCTCAGCCCCCTGGTCAGCGCCCAGCGGATCAAGCCTGGCTGTGCCACTCAGCCGATGTTTGGCGTGCAACCGGTACTGCTCGATGAAGTCGGCAAGGAAATCAAAGGCGCCGGCAGCGGCGTGCTGGCGATCAAATCCAGCTGGCCGGCACAGATCCGCAGCGTCTACGGCGATCCCCAGCGGATGGTCGACACGTACTTCAAGCCCTACCCTGGCTACTATTTCACCGGCGACGGCGCGCGCCGCGACGAAGATGGCGATTACTGGATCACCGGGCGTATTGATGATGTGATTAACGTGTCAGGGCATCGCATTGGCACCGCAGAAGTCGAGAGTGCGCTGGTGCTGCATGACAGCATTGCCGAGGCCGCCGTGGTGGGTTATCCACACGACCTCAAGGGCCAGGGCATCTACGCCTTTGTCACGCCGATGAATGGCACCGAGCCCAATGATCAGTTGAAGAAGGAACTGCTGGAGCATGTCAGCAAGGAAATTGGCAGTTTTGCCAAACCCGACCTGATCCAGTGGGCGCCAGCCTTGCCGAAAACCCGTTCAGGCAAGATCATGCGCCGCATCCTGCGCAAGATCGCCTGCAATGAGCTCGACAGCCTGGGCGACACCTCGACCCTGGCCGACCCAGGCGTGGTAGAGGATCTGGTGGATAGACGGCTGAACCAGTAACGAATTTGCTGGAGCCGGCTTGCAGGCTCCTACAGCCCCATTTATTTGCCACAGAGTCTCCATGGAATTCATCCGTACCCGCATCGAAACCCAGATCATGAGCCTGACCGGGCTGTCCCTGGGCAAGCTCGACCTGGAAAACCCCAAAGGCGATCCCGGGCTGTTCGGCCCCGACTCGGTAAGCTGGCAGGTGCATGGCGATTTCAGCAGCATGTTGATTGGCGGCATCAGCGCCCTGATGTTGCAGGCCTTGCATCCCCTGGCGCTGGCGGGAGTGTGGGACCACTCGAATTTTCGCGAGGACATGCTCGGCCGCTTGCGCCGCACCGGCCAGTTCATCTCTGGCACCACCTTCGGCTCGCGCAAGGATGCCGACTGGCTGATCGAGAAGGTTCGCACCATCCATCTGCAGGTCACCGGCACCGCGCCCGATGGCCGACCTTACGCCGCCAGCGATCCGGATCTGCTGACCTGGGTGCATGTGGCGGAAGTCAGCAACTTCCTCGCGGCGCATCTGCGCTACCGCAACCCGCAGTTGTCGCTGGCCGATCAGGATCGCTATTACGCCGAAATCGCCCTGGTCGCCGAACGCCTGGGCGCCCGGGATGTGCCCCGCTCCAGGCAGGAAATAGCCGACTACCTGGACCGCATTCGCCCACAGCTGCTGTGCGATGAGCGCAGTCGCGAAGTGTTGCGACTGCTGTTGAACGCCCCGTCCCCCAGCCGTCTGGCCAAGCCATTCGGTGGGCTGATGATGCAGGCCGGGATCGACCTGCTGCCGGATTGGGCCAGTGACATGCTGGGCGTGAGTCAGAGCCCACTGCAGCGTAAGCTGATCCGCGCCAGCGTCAACCGCAGCGCGCCGATGCTGCGCTGGGCGGTGCGTAACGGTTCGGTGCAGCGGGCGAAGCGCAGGATGGGACTGCTCAGCTGACAAACTGCTAAACTCCCGCGCCAAATTCCTTCTGCAAGGCGCCCAGCATGTCTTCCTTGAATCAGGCGCTGCGCGCCGCCCTAGATCAGCGCCAGGATCTGCTTGCCGAGCTGCATCAACAAGGCACCGATTGCTATCGCCTGTTCCATGGCAGCCAGGAAGGCGCCGGCGGCCTGACCATCGACCGCTACGGCCCGCAACTGCTGGTGCAAAGCTTCCATCAAGCGCTGGAACGCGAAGCGCTGCTCGAATTGCACGCAACCATCAATCAGTACCTGAACCTCGACACTCTGCTGGTCTACAACGACCGCTCCCGGGGCAATTCGCGAATTGATCGCGAAGACACCGTATACCGCGCCGACGAAGCCGCGCTGCAAGACCTGGTCGGCCACGAGTGGGGGTTGAACTACCGGGTGCGCGGCCGTCACGCCGGGCAAGATCCCCTGCTGTTCCTCGACCTGCGCAACACCCGCGGCTGGGTCAAGGCGCATAGCCAAGGCAAGAGCGTGCTCAACCTGTTCGCCTACACCTGTGGCGTCGGGCTCAGCGCCGCAGCCGGCGGCGCGCGGGAGGTGTGCAACCTGGACTTCGCCGAAGGCAACCTGGCGGTCGGGCGTGAAAACGGCCTGCTGAACCTGCAACTGCCGGCCATGGAATTCATCCAGTCCGATTATTTCCCGGCGATCCGCCAATTGGCCGGCCTGCCCATCAGCCAGCGTCGCGGTCAGAAGCTGCCCAGCTATCCGCGCCTGGAGCAGCGTCAGTACGACCTGGTGCTGCTTGATCCACCCGCCTGGGCCAAGAGCGCGTTCGGCACCGTCGACCTGCTGCGCGACTATCAGAGCCTGCTCAAGCCGGCCTTGCTGAGCACGGCAGATAACGGCGTGCTGATCTGCTGTAACAACCTGGCGAAAGTCAGCATGGACGACTGGCGCGAGCAGGTTTTGCGCTGCGCCGAAAAGGCCGGGCGCCCGGTTCGCGAATGGACCGTGATGGCTCCCGGCGCGGACTTTCCGTCAATGGACCAGCAGCCACCGCTGAAAACCCTGATCCTGCAACTCTGAAATTCCCTGACACTTTCAGATAAATCCTATAGGGCGTGAGCACTTCGGAACCAGAATGGCGTGCCATACTCCAAGGCACTCCGATTCAGACAGATGAAGCCGCACATGCCCAAAGGATTGATACGCGCTATTGGCGCCTTGTTGACTGCTCTGGCTCTCTACAGCCTGCTGGGGTTTCTGATTTTGCCGGGCATCGCGTTGCGGGTCGCCAACCAGCAATTGGCCAACTACGCAGCGGTGCCCGCCCACATCCAGCGCATTGAACTCAATCCGTTCAGCCTGGAAGTAACGCTTTGGGGCCTGATCATTGGCGAGCCGGGCAAGGAACAGGTCGGTTTCGAGCGGCTCTATGCCAACCTGCAACTCGACAGCCTGTGGACCAAGGCGCTGCACCTGTCCGACGTCGAGCTGGATAAACCCAAGACCGAAATCCTGTTCGACAAAGACGGCAAACTCAATCTGCTCGGCCTTTTCAAAATCCCGGCCAGCGAACCGACCCCGACCGACCCGAACGCAAAGCCATTTCCGCTGCGGATCGAGCGGATAAAACTGGCCGATGGTCTGGTGCATTTCAAGGATGCCCGGCCGAGCGAACCTATCGAGTTTCTCTACGACAAGCTCGACTTCGAACTGAAAAACCTCAGCACCCTGCCCGAAGACAGCGCCGACATGACGCTCGTGGCCGCGGGCCCCAACGGCGGGCAAATCGACTGGACCGGTAATTTCAGCCTTATACCCATCGCCTCCGAGGGCAAGCTGAAGATCACCGACGGCAAGATGAAGGCCTTCTGGCCTTACGTACGCGACTCCGTGCCCTTGGTACTCGAAAACGGCATCTACAGCCTGAGTACCGATTACAAACTCAATTTGTCCAAGGAAACCGAGCTGCTGCTGAGCAACCTCTCGCTCAATGTCGCGCCCTTCGCGATCAAAGCCCCGGACGGCCGGCAACTGGTCAAACTGGAACGCCTGGACGTTACTGAAACGTCCATCGATCTGGCCAGGCAACAAGTCGTTGTCGGCAAGATCCGCAGCAACAAACTGGAAACATGGGCTGCGCTGGAAGCCGATGGCCAACTCGACTGGCAGAAGCTGTTCGCCAGCCAACCGTCCAAAGCAGCCGCCAAAGCCAAAGCCGAACCGGCCAGCGCACCAGCGGCCGCCGACTCACCGAAACCCGAGCCGGCAGCGCCAAGCAAACCCTGGCAAGTGCTGCTCAAGGATGTGCAACTGCGCAATTACCAGGTGCATCTGGCGGACCGCAAGGCCCAGCCTGCCGTCGAGCTGGACATCAGCCCGCTGAACGTCGACCTGCAGAATTTCGACAGCCTCAACGGCTCGCCTTTCAACCTAAAGCTCGACACCGGGGTCGGCAAGCAAGGCAAGCTCACGGCAGACGGCGTGGTCAACCTGGCTCCGGTCAGCGCCAAACTGAAAGTGCAGACCAAGGACATCGACCTGCGAGTCGCCCAATCGTATATCAACCCGTTCATTCGCCTGGAACTGCGCAGCGGCATGCTCGGCAGTGACCTGGCGGTCGACCTGAAAAGCACCGAACCCCTGGCGCTCAGCGTCACCGGCCGGGCCCAGGTCGACCAACTGCACACCCTCGACACGCTAAAGACCCGTGACTTCCTCAAGTGGCAGCAACTGGTGCTCGAAGGCCTGAACTACCAACACGGCGACAGCCTGTCGATCGACAAGGTCAACCTGTTCCAGCCCTACGTGCGTTTCATGATCAACGACGACCGCACCACCAACGTCGATGACCTGCTGATTCCGCAGCCTGCAGATTCTGGCAGCAAGACCGCCGCAGCCAAACCGGCGAGCAAGGACAAACCGCTGGGGATCCATGTCGGCGGCATTGCCATCAACGATGGCTCGGCGAATTTCGCCGACTTCAGCCTGACGCCGAATTTTGCCACGGCCGTCCAGCAGCTCAACGGCTCCATCGGCACCATCGACAGCCGTCAGGTGAAACCCGCCAGCGTCGACATCAAGGGCAAGGTCGATCGCTACGCACCGGTGACCATCAAGGGCGCGGTGAATCCGTTCGACCCGATGGCCAGCCTCGATATCGCCACCAGCTTCAAGCGAGTGGAGCTGACCACGCTGACGCCCTACTCCGGCAAGTTTGCCGGGTATCGCATCCGCAAGGGCCGGCTCAACCTCGACCTGCACTACATGATCACCAAAGGCCAGCTCAAGGCCGAAAACAAGGTGGTGGTCGAACAGCTGCAACTGGGAGAAAAAGTCGACAGTCCGGACGCCGTGAGCCTGCCGTTGAAACTGGCGATCGCCCTGCTCAAGGACGTTGATGGCAAGATTTCCATCGAGCTGCCCGTCACCGGCGACCTGAACAATCCGCAGTTCAGCGTGATGCCGATCGTCTGGCAAACCCTGCGCAACCTGATCGTCAAAGCCGCCGCCGCGCCATTCAAGATGATTGCCGGCCTGGTCAGTGGTGGTGGCTCGCAGGACCTGGGAACCGTCTCGTTCGCCCCAGGCTCCAGCGACTTGAGCAAGGACGCCGAGGCTGCCTTGGTCAAGCTGTCCCAGGCCCTCAAGGAGCGTCCGGCGCTGCGTCTGGAAATCGAAGGCACTGCCGCAGCCAGCAGCGATGGCCCACTGCTCGCCGAGCAACGCCTGGAGCGCGAATACCAGTACAACTACTACAAGATGCTCCAGCGTCGCGGTGACAAAGTACCGGCCAAGGCCGGGTTACTGGACGTGCCGGACAGCGAAAAAGGGCCGCTGCTGGAAGGGATCTACCGTACTCGCCTGAAAATCCAGCCGCCTGCCGAATGGAAGGACCTGGGCAAGGAAGAACGTACCGCAAAAATGCGCGACGGCGTGATCAAGTTCTGGAGCTCCAATGACGTGCTGTTGCGTCAGCTGGGGCAGGACCGCGCCAGCAGCATCAAGGATTATCTGGTCGACAAGGGCCAACTGGCCGACGAGCGCGTGTACTTCATCGACGCAAGCCTGGGTGAAGCGCAGAGCGATGGCCGGGTGATTACGCCGCTGCATCTGGATGCCGAATGACGATGCGGCGATGGACGCTTGGCCTGGCGCTGCTGGTGCTCGCCGGGCAGGCGTCGGCGGCCGACACCCTGCGCTGTGGCAGTCAGTTGATCAGCGTTGGAGACCGGTCGGGGGAAGTGCTGCAAAAATGCGGGGAGCCTGTTGCACGGGATGCGTTGGGCTACAAGCGCAGCGCCAACCGGCGTGAGGAGTATCAGGTGGAGGAATGGACCTACGGGCCGCACGGCGGCATGTATCAGTTCCTGAAGTTCGAAGGCAATCGGCTGGTGCAGATCACCAGCAAGCGCGGGCTTTGAGGATCAAAAGATCGCAGCCTCGTTTCACTCGACAGCTCCTACATGTGAAACGAGGCTGCGATCTTTTACTGAAGGCACAATAAAACAGGCCCCGACACGAATGCCAGGGCCTGTAATGGTCACATCCTTATGACCTTTCGCATGAACTCCAAAGCGGCAACAGACGTATCTCTCGGCCCGTCTGTCGCGCCTTCTCCCGGTCCAGGCGAGAAGTCTTGCCTTAGTCGGCTTTCAGGCCGTCAGCGGAGACCGCTTTGACGCCTTTGATTTTCTTGGCGATAGCCACGGCGGTGGTTTTCTGAGCGTCAGTCACCGCTACGGTGGACGACAGGGACACTACGCCTTTGTTGGTTTCGACTTTGATGTCGGTACCAGGAATGCCTTTTTCGGTAACCAGGTCAGCTTTGACTTTGGTAGTGATCCAGGTGTCAGAAGTAGCTTCTTTGGCTTGTGTCACTTCACCAGCAGCCAGCACCATTGGTGCCTGGGTAGCCTGGGTGTTTTGTGCAAATGCCGAACCGGCCATGGTCAGGGTCAGCGCGGTAGCAGCAGCGGCAGTGATAGCGAACTTCTTCATACGAGTAACTCCTGTTTTTTCTGGAAAGTCTGCTGCATGTCTTGTCAGCAGGGTTACTGGGTATGTTGCGAACGCTGTGCCAACTTTGAGACAGTCAATTTTTCCTTATTAATCATGTAGTTATGAAAAACGCCAATTTCCGGAATCATGCAATTTGCATGAGTTGGAAATTATCGACATGCAAGTTGCAGGTTTTGGCGTGGGCCTAAGGCCATGAATTGTGGGGTTTTTTTGAAATTACCCAGAGCGCACCCAAAAAAATACCCCGCCTCTGTAACAAGGCGGGGTATTCACAGGTTATGCAGACACCGAATTCAACGCTTATGTGTTGGCGACACCTGTGCAGCCCTTAGGCGCGTACTGCTGTTCAACTTCGGTAGCGCAAGTCCAACCAGTCGTAGCTGAGCGGGTCAGCGTGATCTTTTTACCAACGACAGGAGCCGGAGCATTGGCAATTGTGCACGCAATGCTACCCACGCCTGTACTGCCTGTGCCCGTCGAAGCGGTTACGCAGTTTGAGGTCGTTGCGTTGAACGCAGCAGTCGATGAAGCGATGTCGGTACCTTGATTCATCGCATCCTCAAAAGGCACCTTCAACGCGGAGATCTCCGCCAGACCCGCTGTCACCTTCGCCCGGGCCTGATACTTCGAATACGCGGGTAGTGCAAACGTCGCCAGAATCCCGATGATCGCCACCACGATCAACAGCTCGATCAGGGTAAAACCTTTTTGGCTATTCATAGACAAGCTCCATGCATGAGTCGGAATCTCATGATCTGAATTAACTCCAGCACAGCCCATGCCAATTGCCTGATACCGAGCAGGCTTGGGCGCCAGGTCGTCATAGCACTCTCGACAGCCCTGGAAAACCGCACTATCTGACACTTTTTGTCACTTCAACAGGCGTGGTTTGGCTCCGTCCCTTGACTAGGCTATAAGTCATGAACTGTCTGCGTCCGGTATCCCAATGAATGACATCGCTCTTAGCGGCCTGGCCAAACAATTGGTCCTGGCCGAACTGCTGACTGACAAAAGCGCGCAACAGGCGTATCAGCAAGCCCAACGCAACCGCATCTCACTGGTCAGCCATCTGGTGCAGAACAAGCTGGTGAAGAGCCGGCAGGTGGCGGAAATCGCCTCCGAGCATTTCGGCATGGCCCTGTTCGACCTTAATGCCCTGGATAAAGAAGCGCTGCCCAAGGGCCTGGTCAGCGAGAAGCTGGTTCGCCAGCACCACGTCCTGCCCCTGTGGCGACGGGGCAACAAGCTGTTCATCGGGGTATCCGACCCAACCAATCACCAGGTCATCAACGACATCCAGTTCAGTACCGGGCTGACCACCGAGGCGATCCTGGTCGAGGACGACAAGCTCAGCGATGCCATCGACAAGCTGTTCGATACCCACTCCACCGGGCTGGAAGACATGGCCGACGTGGACCTTGACGGCGTCGACATCGAATCTGCCGACGAGCGCAATATGGACGTCGTCCCGGGACAGGATGCCGATGACGCGCCGGTAGTGCGTTTTGTCCACAAGATGTTGCTCGACGCGATCAAGACCGGCTCTTCCGACCTGCACTTCGAGCCCTACGAAAAGACCTACCGCGTGCGGATGCGTACCGATGGCATGCTGCGCGAAGTCGCCAAGCCACCGATTCAGCTGGCGGGGCGCATTGCGGCACGCCTGAAGGTCATGGCCAGCCTCGACATCTCCGAGCGGCGCAAGCCCCAGGATGGGCGGATCAAAATGCGCTTGTCCAAGAGCAAGTCCATCGACTTCCGGGTCAACACCCTGCCGACCCTGTGGGGCGAGAAAGTGGTGATCCGGATCCTCGATCCGTCCAGCGCCCAGATGGGCATCGACGCCCTCGGTTATGAGCCGGCACAGAAAGACCTGTACATGGCCGCGCTGAAACAGCCCCAGGGCATGATCCTGGTCACCGGCCCCACCGGGTCGGGCAAAACCGTTTCGCTCTACACCGGCCTGAACATCCTCAACACCGTGGACATCAACATATCCACCGCCGAAGACCCGGTGGAGATCAACATGGAAGGCATCAACCAGGTCAACGTCAATCCCCGACAAGGCCTGGATTTCGCCCAAGCCTTGCGTTCGTTTCTGCGTCAAGACCCGGATGTGATCATGGTCGGCGAGATTCGCGACCTCGAAACCGCCGAAATTGCGATCAAGGCTGCTCAGACCGGCCACCTGGTGTTATCGACACTGCACACTAACAGCGCCGCTGAAACCCTCACCCGCCTGCAGAACATGGGCGTCAAGGGCTTCAACATCGCCACTTCAGTCAGCCTGATCATCGCCCAGCGCCTCGCGCGCAAGCTGTGCAGCCACTGCAAGAAACCCATCGACATTCCCCGCGAAGCGTTGATCAAGGAAGGATTTCCCGAGGACCGCATCGGCTCCTTCACCCTATATGAACCGGTGGGCTGTGATCACTGCAACGGCGGGTACAAGGGACGGGTGGGGATTTACGAGGTGGTGAAAAACACCCCGGCGCTGCAGCACCTGATCATGGCCGACGGCAACTCGCTGCAAATCGACAGCCAGATGCGCAAGGACGGCTTCGATGACCTGCGTACTTCCGGTCTGCACAAAGCCATGCAAGGCATTACCAGCCTTGAAGAAATCAACCGAGTCACCAAGGACTGAACATGGCGGTCAAGGCAGCAAAAATCAGCATCTATGCCTGGGAAGGCACGGACCGGAAAGGCACGAAAATCACCGGAGAGCTCAGCGGTCAGAACCCTGCGCTGATCAAGGCGCAGTTGCGCAAGCAAGGCATCAACCCGGGCAAGGTACGCAAAAAGTCCGCCTCGATTTTCAGCCTGGGCCAACGGATCAAGGTCCGGGACATCGCCCTGTTCACCCGGCAGATGGCGACCATGATGAAAGCAGGGGTACCACTGCTGCAGTCATTTGACATCATCGGCGAAGGCTTTGAGAACCCGGCGATGCGCAAGCTGGTGGACGAGGTCAAGCAGGAGGTCGCGGCGGGCAACAGCTTTGCCGCGTCCCTGCGCAAAAAGCCGCAGTATTTCGACGAGCTCTATTGCAACCTGGTGGATGCCGGTGAACAAGCCGGCGCCCTCGACACCCTGTTGGAACGGGTGGCGACCTACAAGGAAAAGAGCGAAAGCCTCAAGGCAAAAATC
Source organism: Pseudomonas sp. LB3P31 (assembly GCF_054897945.1). Taxonomy (NCBI): domain Bacteria; kingdom Pseudomonadati; phylum Pseudomonadota; class Gammaproteobacteria; order Pseudomonadales; family Pseudomonadaceae; genus Pseudomonas; species Pseudomonas sp. LB3P31. Next base: position 4,272,385 of record NZ_CM142710.1, on the reverse strand, counting down.
AAGAAAGCCATGACCTATCCGCTGGCGGTGGTGTTCGTCGCGATCATCGTCACCGGCATTCTGCTGGTCAAGGTGGTGCCACAGTTCGAATCAGTGTTCAAAGGTTTTGGTGCCGAGTTACCGGCCTTTACCCTGATGGTTATCGGCCTCTCCGAATTCCTCCAGCAATGGTGGTGGATGTTGCTGGGTATGCTGATCGCAATGGTCTTCGGCATGCGCCATGTTTTCAGGACTTCCCAGGCCTTTCGCGACCGCACCGACGTCTGGCTGTTGAAGCTGCCCCTGGTCGGCACCCTGCTCTATAAATCCGCCGTGGCCCGCTACGCCCGAACCCTGTCGACCACCTTTGCTGCGGGTGTGCCGCTGGTGGATGCCCTGGAGTCTGTGGCGGGAGCGACTGGCAACGTCGTGTTCAAGCGCGCGGTACTGCGGATCAAACAGGACGTGTCGACCGGGATGCAGCTGAACTTCGCCATGCGCACCTCCGGGGTGTTCCCGAACATGGCGATCCAGATGGCGGCCATTGGCGAGGAGTCGGGCGCCCTCGACGACATGCTCGACAAGGTCGCGAGCTTCTACGAAGACGAGGTCGACAACATGGTCGATAACCTCACCAGCCTGATGGAACCGTTCATCATGGTGGTGCTGGGGGTAATCGTCGGTGGCCTGGTCGTCGCGATGTACATGCCTATCTTCCAACTCGGCTCAGCGATCTGATATGCCTTTGAATGAAATCCTGCAAAGTTATCCCCTGGTTTTTGTCGCCCTGGTCACAGTACTGGGCTTGCTGGTCGGCAGCTTCCTGAATGTGCTGATCTGGCGGCTGCCGAAGATGCTCGAGCGCGAATGGCGCCTGCAGGCGCAGGATATGCTTGGCCAGCCCGCACCTGCCCCACTGCCCACCTTCAACCTGCTGCTGCCCCACTCCCAGTGCCCACACTGTGGTCATTCGATCCGCGCCTGGGAAAACATCCCGGTCATCAGTTATGTATTTCTGCGCGGTCGCTGCTCCGGCTGCGCAGCGCCCATCAGCAAGCGCTACCCGCTGATCGAACTGGCCTGCGGCCTGCTATCAGGGTTCATCGCCTGGCACTTTGGTTTCGGTTGGCCGGCAGGCGGGGTGCTGTTCCTGACCTGGGGCCTGCTGGCCATGAGCCTGATCGACGCCGAACATCAATTGCTGCCGGATGTGCTGGTGCTGCCGCTGCTGTGGCTGGGGTTGATCGCCAACAGTTTCGAGCTGTTCGTGCCGCTCCACGAAGCGCTGTGGGGGGCGATTGCCGGCTACATGGTGCTGTGGTCGGTGTTCTGGCTGTTCAAGCTGATAACCGGCAAGGACGGCATGGGCCACGGTGATTTCAAGCTGCTGGCGATGCTCGGTGCCTGGGGCGGCTGGCAGATCCTGCCGCTGACCCTCCTGCTGTCATCCCTGGTCGGTGCCATTATCGGCGTGGCCATGCTGCGCCTGGGCAACGCAAAAACCTCGACGCCAATACCCTTTGGACCCTATCTGGCAATTGCCGGCTGGATTGCGTTGCTCTGGGGTGGTCAAATAACCGACTTCTATTGGCAGTTCGTCGGTTTGAAATGAATACCCCTGTGGAAAAACCCTGGATTCTTGGCTTGACCGGCGGCATTGGCAGCGGCAAAAGCGCGGCCGCCCAGCACTTCATCGACCTCGGCGTGCACGTGGTCGATGCCGATCATGCCGCGCGCTGGGTGGTGGAACCTGGCCGCCCGGCGCTGGCGCAGATCGCCGAGCACTTCGGTGCCGGCGTGCTGCAAGCCGACGGTCAGCTGGATCGTGCAGCGTTGCGCAAACTGATCTTCGAAGTCCCCGAGGAACGGCGCTGGCTCGAGGCGCTGTTGCATCCGCTGATCGGCAAAGAAATCAGCGAACACCTGGGCAAGGCGCAATCGCCTTATGCAATCCTGGTTTCGCCATTGCTGATCGAGTCCGGTCAGTACGCCATGACTCAACGGGTGCTGGTGATCGATGCGCCCGAACAGCTCCAGATCGAACGCACTTTGCAGCGCGACAAGACCAGCGAACAACAGGTCCAGGCGATCCTCAAGGCCCAGTCCAGCCGCGAGGACCGCTTGAGCCATGCCGACGATGTGGTGGTCAACGACCGCGACCTCGCCTGGCTGCACAGCGAAGTCGAACGCCTGCATCACTTTTACCTTACCTTGCGTGGAGGCCAGTCATGAGCCAAACCCCAACCGTCAATTGCCCGACCTGCGGCGCCCCTGTCGAATGGAGCGCCGATAACACCTATCGGCCATTCTGCTCGGATCGCTGCAAATTGATCGACCTGGGCGCCTGGGCGTCGGAAGAACACAAGATTCCGGTAAGCCCGGATGCCGAAGATGACCTGTTCAGCGAGGACTTCGAACCTCGCCATTAACCGCAAGGCGTCGACGCCCGGGTCGGCATCAGGACTTGGGCTCGTCGTCTTTCCACGGAGCGGAGAGGTAGCGCGTGCGATTGAAGGTCTCAAGCCACTCGGGGCTGAACACCACCAGTGCGCTGACGATCATGCCGTTGATAAACGCTTCGGGGAAAATGATCAGCCACAGGTAACCGACAAAATCCTCCAGCCAGTACGGCATCACGAATAGCTCGTTGAACCACAGCAGCCAGAGCGCCAGCAACAGGCACAACAAGGCCGACAGCGCGGCGGCAAGAAAACCCGATACGAAGATGTAGACAAAAGGATTACGCGGTTGCGCGCGTTCGACCAGAATGGCGCAGCATTCGGTAATCAGCACCGGCAGCGCGATCAGCAATGCGCCGTTGACCCCCATCGCCGCCAAATCCTGGCGACCCAGCATGACCAAGCCCAGTTGCGCGACCATCCCGCCGACCAGTGCCAGTGGCCAGTCCAGTAGCAGGGTCACCGCAGTCATACCCAGAAAGTGGTAGGACACCCCGGTATCAAAATCCCTTCTTACCAGCCACAGCATGAACAGTGCGAACACGGTGCCGAACAACAGGTGCTGGCGCCGGCGATCGCTGAACAGTTCGACCCATGGCGCACGGGCGATGGCCCAGAGCAATGCGGGAATGTAGATCAGCCATCCGACTGTGAGGGTTTCGTCGGTCAGTAGCTCGGCACCGATCATGGCTCCGACGGCTCCTTGTTCTTTGTCAGGGGTAGATGGGTTTCAGTCTACACCGGCAACAACGCCTGCGATTGTTGCAATTTCTGCAACGCTGAATCAGCCCTGCCCCCCTTTATCCATTGGAGGCAAAGACTAAAATTCAAGCATCGGAACCAAAACGGAGAACACTCAATGAAAACCCTCACCGCCCTGCTTTTCACCCTGGTCGCCACTTCGGCCATGGCCGCCACCAGCGAGCCCGCCGCTACCCCCTACGACCCGGCGCACCCACTGGACATCGCCAAGGTAGTGTCCATCAGCGACACCCCTACCGGCTGCGACGTTGTACCGGCGACCATGGTCTACATCGATCATCAGGGCCAGACCCAACGCGTAACGTATCAGGTCATGGGCAACTGCGACTTGTGATCAAAACGTCACAGCAACGTCCACGTGTAGCTGAGAATCAAACGATTCTCGTCAATGTCACTGCGGTAGTTTGAGCGCGCCATCACATTGCGCACTCGCACCCCGAGGCCTTTGAGGCTGCCACTCTGCAGCACATATCCCAGGTCAAGATCACGCTCGCGATCCTTGCCCTCGAACCCTTGCCCGGTGTCGACGTTATTACCAGAAATGTAACGCACAGTACTGGTCAAACCCGGCACGCCCAGCGCAGCGAAGTCGTAGTCGTAACGCGCTTGCCACGAACGCTCGTCGGTGTAGGCGAACTCGTAGGTCGGCACCTCGTTGCCCAGCGGCGAGATATTGGCAAACACCCGCGGAAACGCGCTGTCGCCGAACATCCCCTGGTAACCGACGTAAAACGTGTGACCGCCACGCTTGGCCGATAACAGGGAAAAGAACGCCTGGTTGTCGATGTTGCCCAGCAGCTTTTGGCCATCTTCGCGCGAATCGTAATAGCCAAGGTTGGCCCCCAGAATCCAGTCGCCCATGGGCTGACTGTGTTTGAGGCCGAGAAAACGCTGGTTGTAGATATCTTCCAGTTGCCCGAACCAGGCGCTGACCGAGCTGCGCTTATCGTTGAAGACGTATTCGGCGCCAGCAAAGTTGAAGCCGTCGCTGCTGACCTGACGCTGTGGCACATGGCCAAGCATGGCCTGCATTTTTTCGTCGCCCGCCTCATTGCGCAGGCTGGTGGTGTTCAAGTGGCCGCCCTGCAACGTCAGGCCGTTGATCTCGTTCGAACTGATGCTCGCGCCTTGATAGCTTGGCGGTAACAGGCGGATATCACTGAACGCCAGCACCGGCAGGTTGGGTTGCAACTCTCCCACTTTCAGCTCGGTTTTCGAATAGCGCACCTTCAACGCCGCTTCGATTCGGCTGTAATCATTCGCCGCGCGCCCGTCATCTTTTACCGGCAACAAACCGGTATTGACCCGGTCCGGACTGCTGTCGAGCTTGAGGCCGAGCAAGCCAATCACGTCTACGCCAAATCCCACGGGGCCCTGGGTGTATCCGGATTTGACGTTGAGAATGAAGCCTTGGGCCCACTCTTCAGCCTTCGATTGCCGGTTCGCCCCGACGATGTCGGAGAAGTCCCGGCTGAAATAGTAATTGCGTGCCTGCAAGGTGGCGCTGGTGTCTTCGATGAAGCCGCCCTCGCCTGCCATCGCCACGGTGGAGAAACTCGAGACGAGCGCCATGGACAACGCGGAACCGGTTGCTGGAAAAGTCTGTTTCATTGTCTTTCTCTTGTTTTTATTGATCGACAGTTGGAAGTGCTTCAGCCGCCGCGCTCTCGCGACGGGCGTTTAACAAAACATGGGTGACCATGCCAAAAATCAGCCCCCAAAATGCCGCAGACAAACCGAACAGCGACATGCCCGATGCAGTGGTGAGGAAGGTCACCAACGCCGCCTCGCGATCACTGGGCACCGCCATCGAGCCCGCCAATGCACCGGCAATCGCCGCGAACAGTGCCAGGCCCGCCAGCGCTGCAATCAGCTCCTTGGGAAACGCGGTAAACAACGAAACCAGGGTGGCGCCGAAGATCCCCAGCACCAGATAACAGAGCCCGCCGACAACGCCTGCAACGTAACGCTTGCGCGGATCTTCATGCGCCTCGCGCCCGGTACAAATGGCCGCAGTGATCGCCGCCAGATTCAGCCCGTGGCAACCGAAAGGCGCCAACAGCGCCGTGCCCAGTGCGCTGCTGGCGATGATCGGACCGGCCGGCGTCGGGTAACCACTGGCGCGCAGTACCGCCATGCCCGGGACGAACTGGCCGGTCAGCGCCACCATCACCAGCGGCAAGGCGATGTTGAGGGTCGCGCTGAGGGTGAACTCGGGCGTGATCCACACCGGTGTGGCCAAGCCGATCACCAGGGCTTCAGTGTGTAAATCGCCGGCGACAAAGGCTATCGAGCAGCCCACCAGCAGCACCATCAATACGGCGTAACGCGGCATCAGCCGTTTGCACACCAGGTAGGTGGCAAACATTGCCAGCACCAGCATCGGCTTGCCCTGCAACGAGACGAACAGCCCGGTGCCGAAGCTGAACAGAATCCCCGCCAACATTGCTGCGGCAATGGCCGCTGGCAGCTTGCTGATGATCCGGTCAAATGCCCCTGACACCCCGACCAGAAAAATGATCAGGCTGCTGACCAGGTATGCACCCACTGCCTCCGGCATCGAGATCCCCGGTAGCAGCGCCACCAGCAATGCCGAACCCGGCGCCGACCAGGCAATGATCACCGGCACCCGGTAACGCAGGCTCAAGCCAATGCCCAGCACCGCGCTGCCGATGGAAATCGCCCAGACCCACGACGACAGCACTTCCCGTGAGAGATGTGCGGTCTCGGCGGCCTGAAAAATAATCACCAACGGCCCCGCGTAAGAAATCACCGTGGCGATAAAACCAGCCACGGCTGCCGACAGGGAGAAGTCTCGCAACAAGCTTTTCATGATGCCTCGCCGACGGTTCCGGCAGGTGCAGCGTGGCGCAGGGACTGGGCTTGCCTGGCGCTACGCTTGCTGCTGATGGCAAACACGGTCATGGCAATCGCGGCCACCGCACCCGGCAAGGCAAAGGCCATGAAGTTCAGTTGCAGCGGCAGGTTGATACCGAGCAACGCGCCGCCCAGAAGCGGGCCGACAATCGCGCCGTTGCGCCCGATGCCCGAGGCCCAGCCCAGGCCGGTGGAGCGGATGGTCATCGAATAGAACTGCGCAGCGCAGGCGTACAACAGGATCTGCGAGCCGATGGTAGTAGCACCGGCGACGGCGATCAGCAGGTACAACAACGGCATCGGGCTGTTGAAACCGAGCAAGGTGATGGAAACAGCTGCCAAGGCAAAGAACACCGCCAACACCCGCGGCAGGTTCAATTTGTCACCCAGCACCCCGCCACCGACCGCGCCGAAAATCGCCCCGAAGTTCAGCACCAGCAGGAACGACAGACTCGAGCCCAGGCTGTATCCGGCGTTGGCCATTAGTTTCGGCAGCCACGAACTCAGGGCGTAGACCATCAGCAGGCAGCAGAAAAATGCCAGCCACAGCATCAGCGTGCGCAGTGCGCGACCCTCACGAAACAATTGCAGTACGGGAGTGCCGGTGCCCTTCACTTCGCTCATGTCGAGCTGATCGCTGGTTTGCGCGACGTAGGCCGGGTCGACTCGCTGAAGAATGTTGCGCGCTTCTTCATTGCGCCCCTGGCGCAGCATGAAACCTACCGATTCCGGCAGGAAGTACATGATCAGCGGCAACAGCAGCAACGGCAGTACCGCCACGTAAAACACCGACTGCCAACCGAAGCTCGGGATCAGCACGATGCCCAGCCCTGCCGAGAGCATGCCGCCCACGGAGTAACCGCTGAACATGATCGCCACCAGCGTGCTGCGGATTTTCTTCGGCGCGTACTCGTTCATCAAGGCCACGACGTTGGGCATCACTCCGCCGATGCCCAGGCCGGCGATAAAGCGGCAGACCCCAAATTCGGTGGGGTTACGCGCGAACCCGTTGAGCACGGTGAAACCGCTGAAGAGCATGACGCAGATGGTGATGGCTTTCTTGCGGCCAATGCGGTCCGACAGCGGGCCGAAAAACAGCGCGCCGAACATCATCCCGAACAAGGCGTAACTGCCGAGTGCCCCCGCCTGCAGGGGCGTGAGCCCCCACTCTTTCATCAACATCGGCAGCACCACGCCGTAGATCACCAAATCGTAACCGTCGAAGATGATGATCAAGGCACACCAGAACAGCACCATCCAGTGAAAGCGATTGAAGCGTGCGTTATCGATAACCTCATGTACGTCAATTTTGCGCATGGCTTTTATCTCTTTTTGTTGTTATTTGAGGACGGCGGTAAAGCGGCTAACGTCCCGTAAAGCCGAGGGTAAAGCCGCCAGACGCGGGGAAATATCCGCTGCGCGCAGATCGCTATCCGTTTTGTGCAAGGCCCTGGAACGGGCGCGGGGTGCAGGTGTGTTGCGCAAGACCTTTGCCCTGCTCCGACAAATTGTCTTCTTTGCCAGCGCATTTGAACGCTAAGCTTGGGCCTATGGATGACTCTGATTACTTACGCCTGCTGACCATTGCGGCCGAGCAAGCCAACGCGTTCCTGTCCAATGCCCGCAAATGGGAGCGCGAGCGTTGGGTGTGCCAGCGCCTGTTGCAAGGGCTGAACATTCCCTATCGCGTCGACGAATTTGCGCCAGCCGGGGAACCGCCCGACGTGCTGTTCCGCGACGCCAGTTTTGAGGTGTTTTTTGTATTGGACGAAGGCCGACGCCTTAACGATGAGTGGCGCGACGAGCTGCAACGGCGGCGCAGCGCATTTTCCCTGAGTTCGCTGGTGCGCCGCGAAGCCAAGCCCAAACGCATCCCGGCCAACGAATTCCTGATGCGACTGGCACCGACCTTGCGCAAGAAAGCGCACAACTACAAAGAGCGCGGCATGGACCTTGGCGAGCTCGACATCATTGCCTTCGCCAGCCTCAAGCGCGAAGTGCTCGACCTCAACAGTCATTTCCCGCCGCCCACTGAATACCTGCGCCAGGGCTGGCGCTCGCTGTCGCTGGTGGGACCGACATTCGCCCGCGTGCTGTTCGCCCATCCTGATGCCCCGGACTTCCTGCGCAGCAACCTGGGTCGCAGCATTGTCTTCGACGTCGGCATCAGCCTGTGAGCCCCCCTGCAGGCATCGGCTATGCTCACCTTTATTGAATCAGCCTGTAGCTTTGATCAATTGCGCAACGTCTACCTGACGAGGGCTTTATGACCAGCCGCCTGAACCCCGACGACCAAAAGCATGTCGAAGAGTACCTGCACCTGTCCCAGCACCAAGTCGAGCGCCGGCCATTTCGGCCGTGGATGCTCCTGGTACTGGTGTTGGCAGTGACCATAGGTTTAGGCCTGTTGAGCCGATTTATCAGTTACCTGACGCTATGAGCCGCGTTGCGCTCGCGAGGGTAGTTGCACCGATTTCTTTTAGCCTTGCGAGATATCCCCATGACTCATCGTATTGTCATCGTTGGCGGCGGCGCCGGCGGTCTGGAGTTGGCTACCCGTCTGGGTAAGACTCTGGGCAAGCGCGGCACGGCCAGTGTGATGCTGGTCGACGCGAACCTGACCCACATCTGGAAACCTTTGCTGCACGAAGTGGCTGCCGGATCCCTGAACTCGTCCGAAGACGAACTCAACTACGTCGCCCAGGCAAAATGGAACCACTTCGAGTTCCAGCTGGGGCGCATGAGCGGTCTTGATCGCGCGCAGAAAAAGATCCAGCTGGCCGCCACTTACGACGAAGCCGGCATCGAACTGGTACCGGCCCGCGAGCTGGGTTACGACTCGCTGGTGATTGCAGTCGGCAGTACCACCAACGATTTCGGCACCCAGGGCGCGGCGCAGCATTGCCTGTTCCTCGACACCCGCAAACAGGCTGAGCGCTTCCACCAGCAATTGCTCAACCACTACCTGCGAGCGCATGCCGGGCAGACCGACACCGTCGAGCAAATCAGCGTGGCGATCGTCGGCGCCGGTGCCACCGGGGTCGAGCTGGCCGCCGAGCTGCACAATGCAGCGCACGAGCTGGCCGCCTACGGCCTGGACCGGATCAAGCCGGAAAACATGCACATCACCCTGATCGAAGCCGGGCCACGGGTGTTGCCTGCCCTGCCGGAACGTATTGGCGGGCCTGTGCATAAAACCCTGGAGAAGCTCGGGGTCAACGTCATGACCAACGCGGCCGTGAGTGAAGTGACCGCCGATAGCCTGATCACCGCCGATGGCAAAGTGATCAACGCCAGTCTGAAAGTGTGGGCCGCCGGGATTCGTGCGCCGGGGTTCCTCAAGGACATCGACGGCCTGGAGACCAACCGCATCAATCAGCTGCAGGTGCTGCCGACGCTGCAGACCACCCGTGACGAAAACATCTTCGCCTTCGGTGACTGCGCCGCTTGCCCGCAACCGGGGACCGATCGCAACGTGCCGCCACGCGCCCAGGCGGCGCATCAGCAGGCGTCCTTGCTGGCCAAATCGCTGAAGCTGCGGATCGAGGGCAAGGCGTTGCCTGAGTACAAGTACACCGACTATGGCTCGTTGATCTCGCTGTCGCGGTTTTCGGCTGTGGGTAACTTGATGGGCAACCTGACCGGGAGCGTGATGCTCGAAGGCTGGTTGGCCCGGATGTTCTACGTGTCGCTGTATCGCATGCACCAGATGGCGTTGTATGGCGCATTTCGTACGGCGATGCTGATGCTGGGCAGCAAGATCGGACGCGGCACCGAGCCGCGGTTGAAACTGCACTGATTTCAGATCAACTGTAGGAGCGAGCCTGCTCGCGATGGCGGTATGGCAGTCAGCATCTGCATCGGCTGAAAAACCGCTATCGCGAGCAGGCTCACCCCCACAATGGTTTACCCTTTTTTTCCCACATTGATCTCCGGCGACTTGGAGATCTGTGTTTAGTTTTCAATTTTCAACAGACAAAAAAAATCCCCGTATCTTTCGATACGAGGATTTTTAATATGGTCGGGGTAAGGGGATTCGAACTCCTGACATCCTGCTCCCAAAGCAGGCGCGCTACCGGACTGCGCTATACCCCGGTAAAAAAAGGCGACCTTTACAAGTCGCCTTCTTCGATCAGGGCTTTTGGCCGCTGACCTTAAGATTCGATTCCAGCGTTAACTGGTTTCAAAAATGGTGGGTCGTGTGGGATTCGAACCTACGACCAATTGGTTAAAAGCCAACTGCTCTACCAACTGAGCTAACGACCCAAAAATGGTCGGGGTAAGGGGATTCGAACTCCTGACATCCTGCTCCCAAAGCAGGCGCGCTACCGGACTGCGCTATACCCCGGTTTGAAATTGGCTCCGTGACCAGGACTCGAACCTGGGACCCAATGATTAACAGTCATTTGCTCTACCGACTGAGCTATCACGGAACTACATATTTCAATTACAACATTTGAAGCTTTTACTGCGTCTCTTCGACCCGTCTGCATCGCTGCGTTCGTGTGTCTGAGGCGCGCTATTCTACAATCTTAAGCACCTCTGTCAACCCCCTAAATTGCATTCAAGTTAATGATTTGCAACTTATTTCAGATTTCCGCTTGGGGAGCAGAAACCCTTCCGGGTGACTTACTGCGGGGCGCACTTTACAAGCCTTTTCCTTTGAGTTCAACAGCCTAACGAAAAAAAGGCCTCGCAATGCGAGGCCTCCCAGGTTTTGTTGCCGACTTCGATCAGATGAACACGATCTCGTCGTTTTCCACCGTACCCTTGGCGGTGTCCCCGGCCATGAACCGACCCGACAGGATCAGCTGTGCCAGCGGGTTTTCGATCCAGCGCTGGATCGCACGTTTTAGTGGCCGTGCGCCATACACCGGGTCGTAGCCAACGGCGATCAGCTTGTCCATCGCTTCAGGGCTGAGTTCAAGCTTCAGCTCCCGTTCGGTCAGGCGGCTGCGCAGGCGACTCAACTGGATCTCGGTAATGCCCGCGATCTGATCACGCGCCAGTGGCTCGAAGATCACCACTTCGTCGACCCGGTTGATGAACTCTGGCCTGAAGTGTGTGGAAATCGCATCCATCACCGCCGCGCGCTGAGCCTCGCGATCGCCTACCAGCTCCTGGATCTGCACCGAGCCCAGGTTCGAGGTCATGACAATCACGGTATTCTTGAAATCCACCGTGCGGCCATGACTGTCAGTCAGGCGGCCATCTTCCAACACTTGCAGCAGGATGTTGAAGACATCCGGGTGGGCCTTCTCGACCTCATCCAGGAGGATTACCGAGTAAGGCTTGCGACGCACTGCCTCAGTCAGGTAACCGCCTTCTTCATACCCTACGTATCCTGGTGGCGCACCGATCAAGCGAGCCACGGAATGTTTCTCCATGAACTCTGACATGTCGACCCGGATCATCGCCTCTTCAGTATCGAAGAGGAACTCGGCCAGGGCCTTGCACAGCTCGGTTTTGCCGACACCGGTCGGGCCGAGGAACATGAAGGAGCCGCTCGGACGGTTCGGGTCGGACAACCCGGCCCGCGAACGCCGCACCGCGTTGGAAACGGCGATCACCGCTTCGTCCTGGCCGATCACGCGCTGGTGCAACAGGCTTTCCATCTTCATCAGCTTGTCGCGCTCGCCCTCGAGCATTTTCGACACCGGAATGCCGGTCCACTTGGACACCACTTCGGCAATCTCTTCCTCAGTGACCTTGCTGCGCAGCAACTGGTTTTCGCTCTTGCCGTGCTGGTCGACCATTTGCAGGCTGCGTTCCAGGTCCGGGATCACCCCATACTGCAACTCGGCCATACGGTTCAGGTCGCCTTTGCGCCGGGCCGCTTCCAGCTCCTGCCGGGACTGCTCGATTTTCTGCTGGATCTGCGCAGAGCCCTGGACTTCGGCTTTCTCCGCGTTCCAGATTTCCTCGAGGTCCGAGTACTCACGCTCGAGACGGGCGATTTCTTCCTGGAGTTTTTCCAGGCGCTTGATCGCCGCTTCGTCGCTTTCTTTCTTCAGCGCCTGGGATTCCACCTTCAGTTGAATCAGCCGGCGCTCCAGACGGTCCAGCACCTCCGGTTTGGAGTCGATCTCCATGCGGATGCGGCTGGCGGCCTCGTCGATCAGGTCGATGGCTTTGTCCGGCAACTGGCGATCGGTGATGTAGCGGTGACTGAGCTTGGCCGCCGCGATGATCGCACCGTCGGTAATCGCCACCTTGTGGTGAACCTCATAACGCTCTTTCAGGCCACGCAGGATCGCGATGGTGTCCTCTTCGCTCGGCTCATCCACCAGTACTTTCTGGAAGCGCCGCTCGAGTGCCGCGTCCTTCTCTATATATTGGCGGTACTCGTTGAGCGTCGTGGCGCCAACGCAGTGCAACTCACCCCGGGCCAGTGCCGGCTTGAGCATATTGCCCGCATCCATCGAGCCTTCGCCTTTACCGGCGCCGACCATGGTGTGCAGTTCGTCGATGAACAGAATGATCTGCCCTTCCTGCTTCGACAGCTCGTTCAGCAGGGATTTGAGCCGTTCTTCGAACTCACCCCGATACTTCGCACCGGCAATCAGCGCACCCATGTCCAGGGACAACAGGCGTTTGCCCTTGAGGCCATCCGGCACTTCACCGTTGATGATGCGCTGGGCCAGACCTTCGGCAATCGCGGTTTTACCCACGCCAGGCTCACCGATCAGCACCGGGTTGTTTTTCGTCCGGCGCTGCAGGACCTGGATCGTGCGGCGAATCTCGTCGTCACGGCCGATCACCGGGTCGAGCTTGCCTTCTTCGGCACGCTTGGTCAGGTCGACGGTGTATTTGTCCAACGCCTGGCGCGACTCTTCGTGGTTGGCGTCGTTGACGGCCTCGCCACCGCGCAGGTTGTTGATGGCATTTTCCAGGGCCTTCTTGCTCACGCCCTGGCCGAGCAACAACTTGCCGAGTTTGCTGCTCTCGTCCATCGCCGCGAGGAGCACCAGCTCACTGGAGATGAACTGGTCACCCTTCTGCTGGGCCAGGCGATCGGCCTGGTTGAGCAGGCGCGCCAGATCCTGCGACATGTTGACGTCGCCGGTCGGGTTCTGGATTTTCGGCAGCTGGTCGAGCTCTTTAGTCAGCTCTTTTCGCAAGCTGTTGACGTCGAAGCCCACCTGCATCAGCAGGGGCTTGATCGAACCACCCTGCTGTTCGAGCATGGCCTGCATCAAGTGCGCAGGTTCGATGCCCGGATGATCAAGGCCGACGGCCAGGGATTGGGCGTCGGACAGGGCTAACTGTAATTTGCTGGTTAAACGGTCTATACGCATAAGTCACCTTCCTTTTGAGCAGGCCGGACCTATAAACATCCTGAATGAAGAAACCTGCCAGATACCCCATTAGATGTGGTCGATTCTGGGAGTTTCAAGCGCCGCGAGGTTGACGCAGGTCAGGGAAGTCTAGCGCTCGAGCCAGATAAGGGAGGCAAATCTTCCAGTACGCGGGCTGCGACGGAAGGAAAAGAAACGTGGGTCGGTCACGGTGCAGAATCCGCCACCGTAGACAGCAGTGACACCGCGAGCAGCCAGGCGCAAACGCGCAAGCTGGTAGATGTCGGCCACGAATTTGCCAGCGTTGACGCTCGGCGTGAAGGCATTGGCTGCCTCGGGCAACTGCTCGACGAAGGTTTCACGCACCTCCGGCCCCACTTCAAAGGCTTGCGGGCCAATGGCCGGGCCGAGCCAGACCAGCACTTCTTCCGCCGGCACTGCCAGCGTATCCAGGGTGGCTTCCAGCACACCCGCCGCCAACCCGCGCCAACCGGCGTGAGCCGCTGCGACGCGAGTGCCGGCACGATCACAGAACAGCGCCGGCAGACAATCTGCCGTCATCGCCGTGCAGGCGATTCCGGGAGTTGCCGTCCAGCTGGCATCAGCTGTAGCGACCAGCCCCGGATCGGCGTGGGACACGGCAATCCCGTGTACCTGCTGTAACCAGGCCGGCTGTATGGCGAAATATTCGGTGAGGCGTCGGCGATTCTCGGCAACAGCTTCGGGGCTGTCGTCGACGTGATCGCCAAGGTTGAGGCTGTCGAACGGCGCCAGACTGACGCCGCCCGCACGGGTGGTCACACAGGCTTTCACCCCGGCAGGCGCAGGCCAGTCGGGAATCAGCCAGGCACTCATCCGATGAACGCCTCACGGTCTTGCTTGAGCAGGGTCAACAACCAGACGAAATCATCTGGCAATGGCGATTCCCAGCTCATGCGCTTACCGGTCGTCGGGTGATCCAGCTCCAGGAACCGCGCGTGCAGTGCCTGGCGCGGGAACGCCTTCAACGATTCGACCATGGTCACACTGGCTGCCGGCGGAATGCGGAAACGACCGCCGTAGGCAGGATCTCCGACCAACGGGTAGTTGATGTGCGCCATGTGCACACGAATCTGGTGCGTACGCCCGGTTTCCAGCTTGACCCGCACATGCGTGTGGGAGCGGAAACGTTCGAGCACGCGATAATGGCTGACGGCCTGCTTGCCACCTTCCATCACGGCCATGCGCTGGCGTTGCTGGCCATGACGACCGATCGGCGCGTTGATCTTGCCGCCGGCGGTCACCACACCAATCACGATGCACTCGTAGATGCGGCTGACGCTGCGGCTCTGCAACTGAGTAACCAGCTGTGTCTGCGCTTGAATGGTCTTGGCCACCACCATCAGACCGGTGGTGTCCTTGTCCAGGCGATGCACGATACCGGCGCGGGGCACATTGATGATGTCCGGCACATGGTGCAGCAAGGCGTTGAGCAAGGTGCCGTCAGCGTGACCGGCAGCCGGATGCACCACCAGGCCCGCAGGCTTGTTGATCACCAGGATGTCGTCATCTTCATAGACGATGTCCAGCTCGATGTCCTGAGCGATCCATTCGCCCTGAGCTTCCTGCTCGGCAGTCAGTTCAAGAATGGCGCCACCGTGAACGATGTCTCGCGGGCGGATAACCGCCCCATCCACAGTCAGGCGGCCGTCTTTGATCCAGGCGGAAAGGCGCGAGCGCGAGTGCTCAGCGAATAATTGTGCGGCGACTTGATCGAGGCGTTGGCCGCCCAATTCGGACGGCACCTCTGCGCTAAGTTCAATTTTATCGGACATGCTCAGACTAGGCGTCGGCACAGCTTTTGGTTTCGGCTGCGCGCTTGTGGTTAAATACGGCGTCTTTTGCCCCGAGGCTATGCAACGGGGCGCTCATCATAACAGGACGGCCCCGCCCAAGACAGCGGCCGTCATAGGGACGCAAGCCGCCATGCAAGTGAAACACCTGCTGCTGATCGCCATCCTCGCATTGACCGCTGCTTGCTCATCGAAGGAAGTCGTAGACGAAAACCTGAGCGAGGCCGAGCTGTACCAGCAGGCTCAGCAGGATTTGGACAACAATAGCTACACCGCCGCCACAGCCAAGCTGAAGGCGCTGGAGTCGCGTTATCCATTCGGTCGCTACGCCGATCAGGCTCAACTCGAGCTCATCTACGCCAACTACAAGAACACCGAGCCAGAGGCTGCGAAGTCTGCCGCCGAGCGCTTCATTCGCCTGCACCCGCAGCACCCGAATGTCGATTACGCCTATTACCTGAAAGGTCTGACCTCTTTCGACCAGGACGTCGGCCTGCTGTCGCGTTTCCTGCCGCTGGACATGACCAAGCGTGACCCGGGCGCTGCCCGCGACTCCTACAACGAGTTCGCCCAGCTGACCAGCCGCTTCCCGAACAGCCGTTACTCGCCTGATGCCAAGCAGCGCATGATCTACCTGCGCAACCTGCTGGCGGCCTACGAAATCCACGTTGCCGACTACTACCTGACCCGTCAGGCTTATGTAGCCGCTGCCAACCGTGGTCGTTACGTGGTGGAAAACTTCCAGGAAACCCCTTCGGTCGGTGACGGCCTGGCGGTGATGGTCGAAGCCTACCAGCGCCTGCACCTGGACGAACTGGCCAACACCAGCCTGGAAACCCTGAAGCTGAACTACCCGAACCACCCAAGCCTGGAAGACGGTCAGTTCAAGCCTTCGGTCGCCGAAGCGGACAACCGTTCGTGGCTGAGCAAGGCAACCCTGGGCATGATCGAGTCCCGTCCAGCACTGCCGCCGGGCGAAACCCGCGCCAACCAGGACGTGCAGAAGCAATTCCAGGATGCCAAGGACGCGATCCCGAACGATCTGAAGCCTAAAGATGAAAACGGCGACGTGATCGAAGAAGAGGAACAGGAGTCGGAAGGCAACAACGACGACCGGTCGTGGTTCAGCTACATGACCTTCGGCGTGTTTGACTGATCGTCATCTAATGCAAAAGGGAGACCCTCAGGTCTCCCTTTTTATTGTCTGTTTTTTGCTGCCGAGCTATTACGCTGTGCGCCTGCCCCGTCCTTGGCTAAACTGCTCTATCACTCGTCATAAAGCAGCTCACCATGCTTCGTTTATTGTTCTGGATCGCCCTGATTGCCGCCGCCATCTGGTTGTGGCGCAAGTTCAAGGGTCAGGCGTCAGCGCCCCGCTCGTCTGCCGAACGGGACGCGGCGCCGATGGTTCGCTGCGCTCATTGCGGCGTGCACCTGCCCCGTGATCGAGCGTTGAGCCTTCAGCAGCAATGGTATTGCAGCCAGGCTCACCTCGAGCAAGGCCCGGGCTCCAGTGACCGCTGAGACTACCCGTCCCGGCCACAAACAAGCCCAGCGACTGCTGCGCCTCTACCATCTCTACCGCCTGAGCGTCGGCATCACCCTGGTGCTGCTGATTTCCAGCAACATGGACAGCCAGCTGCTGTCACGGGTCAATGGCGACCTGCTGCGCAATGGCAGCTGGTTGTACCTGGTGTTGAACATTTTGCTGGTGGTGTTCCAGGAGAATACTCGCCGCCCTACCCAGCTGTTTGCCCTGGCACTGGTCGATGTATTGCTGTTGTGCGTGCTGTTCTACGCCGGCGGCGGCGTCGCCAGCGCGATCGGCAACCTGCTGATCGTCTCGGTGGCCATCAGCAACACCCTGCTACGCCGACGCATCGGCCTGCTGATCGCCGCCATCGGGGCACTGGGCATTGTCGGTTCGGGCTTTCTGCTGAGCTTCAGCCACCTGACCAGTCCCAACGACTACCTGCAGGTCGGCACGCTGGGCGCCTTGTGTTTCGCGGCGGCCCTGCTGGTGCAAGGCCTGAGCCGTCGCCTGGAAGTCAGCGAAACCCTGGCCGAGCAGCGGGCCAGTGAAGTGATGGGTCTTGAAGCTCTCAATGCGCTGATCCTGCAGCGCATGCGCACCGGCATCCTGGTGATCGACGAAGCGCGGCGCATTCAATTGGCCAACCACAGCGCCTTGAGTCTTTCAGGCGAGGCCAGCCTTGAGGGTCGCTCGCTCGATGAGACGTTTCCTGTATTGGTCGAACGCCTGCAGTTGTGGCTCAGCAACCCGACGCTGCGGCCCCAGAGCCTAAGAGTCGAGCGCAACGGCCTGGAGTTGCAGCCCAGTTTCATTGCCCTGGAGCGCAGTCCGCAGCAGCAGACACTGATCTTCCTCGAAGACCTCGCGCAAATCGCCCAACAGGCCCAGCAGCTCAAACTCGTCGCCCTGGGGCGCCTCACCGCCAGCATCTCCCATGAAATTCGCAATCCGCTGGGCGCCATCAGTCATGCCGCGCAGCTATTGCAGGAATCCGAGGAACTCAAAGGCGCCGACCGGCGTCTGACACAGATCATCCAAGACCATTCCCAGCGGATGAATCGGGTAATCGAAAACGTTCTGCAACTGTCCCGCCGCGAGCAAACCGTTGCGCAACGGCTCGACCTGAAGTCGTGGCTGGAGCAGTTCGTTGACGAAAACCGCGAGGGCGCGGCAGAGGGTCAAACGCTTCATTTGAACATCGGCGCGGGAGACTTCAAGACCTTGATGGACCCCAATCAGCTGACGCAGATTCTCGACAATCTGTTGCAAAACGCCTGGCGCCACAGTGCCCAGCTCCATAGCCAGGCACAAGTCTGGCTGGAGTTGTTCATTGACCCGCATAGCCAGCTGCCGGTCCTCGAAGTGCTCGATAACGGCCCGGGAGTCCCGGCGCAGTCCCAGGTTCATCTGTTCGAACCCTTTTTCACCACCAGCACCCAAGGCACTGGCCTGGGGCTTTATCTGTCCCGTGAGCTGTGCGAAAGCAACCAGGCCCGCCTAGACTTCAAACCACGCCAAGGCGGCGGCTGCTTTCGCATCACCTTTGCACACGGACGGAAACAAAGTTGAACATGAGCCCACTGCAAAAAGTTCTGATCGTTGACGATGAACCGGATATCCGCGAACTGCTGGAAATCACCCTGGGCAGGATGAAGCTCGACACCTTCAGTGCCCGCGACCTTGGCGAGGCCCAGGCCCTGCTGGCCCGCGAGTCGTTCGACCTGTGCCTGACCGACATGCGCCTGCCAGATGGCACTGGCCTTGAGCTGGTGCAGTACATCCAGCAACGCCATCCGCAGTTGCCGGTGGCGATGATCACGGCGTACGGCAATCTTGAGACGGCGATCAACGCGCTCAAGGCCGGTGCATTCGACTTCCTGACCAAACCGGTCGACCTCACCCGCCTGCGCGAACTGGTCAGCAGCGCCCTGCGCCTGAAGCCTGCGTGTGGCACCGGGGTTTCAATCGAACGCCGCTTGCTGGGCGATTCGTTGCCCATGCGCAACTTGCGCAAACACATCGACAAGCTGGCGCGCAGCCAGGCTCCGGTTTACATCAGTGGTGAATCTGGCAGCGGTAAAGAGCTGGTCGCACGATTGATCCACGAGCAAGGGCCGCGCGCCAACCAGCCCTTCATCCCGGTGAACTGCGGGGCCATCCCGTCCGAGTTGATGGAGAGCGAGTTTTTTGGTCATCGAAAAGGCAGCTTCAGTGGCGCCATCGACGACAAGCCCGGGCTGTTCCAGGCCGCCAACGGTGGCACGCTGTTTCTCGATGAGGTGGCTGACTTGCCCCTGGCCATGCAGGTCAAACTGCTGCGGGCGATTCAGGAAAAAGCCGTGCGCAGCGTCGGTGGCCAGCAGGAAACTGTGGTTGATGTGCGCATTCTTTGCGCCACCCACAAGGACCTCGATGCCGAGGTCGCCGGCGAGCGCTTTCGCCAGGATCTGTACTACCGCCTGAACGTGATCGAAGTGAGGGTGCCACCGCTGCGCGAACGTCGCGACGATATCGAGTCCCTGGCGGGACACATGCTCAAGCGGCTCGCCACGAACAGCGGCCAGCCTGCCGCTAAACTCCAGCCACAGGCGCTGGAAGCACTGAAAAATTATCGTTTTCCGGGCAATGTCAGGGAGCTGGAGAACGTGCTCGAACGCGCTTATACGTTATGCGAGAACAAGCAGATCGAGGCAAGCGACCTGCGCCTGATCGAGGGTAACTGCACGGCAGAGGGTGATGTGCCGGACCTGACGCAGATCGACAACCTGGAAGATTATCTGGAAAACGTCGAACGAAAACTTATCCTCCAGGCCCTGGAGGAAACCCGCTGGAACCGTACGGCGGCGGCTCAGCGGTTGAATCTTTCGTTTCGGTCGATGCGCTACAGGCTCAAGAAATTGGGGCTGGATTAAATCAAAAGATCGCAGCCTGCGGCAGCTCCTACAGGGGAATGAGATCTCCTGTAGGAGCTGCCGCAGGCTGCGATCTTTTGATCTTCAAAACCGTCCAACCGGTGCATAAGGCGCAGGATCAATAATCGGCTGCCGCCCCAACATTACATCCGCAAACAACTGGCACGACGCCGGCGCCAACACCAGACCATTGCGGTAATGCCCGCAATTGAGCCACAACCCATCGAAACCCGGCACCCTGCCAATGTAGGGAATACCTTCCGGCGAACCCGGTCGCAGCCCAGCCCAATGCCCGACGACTTCAGCCTCGGCCAACGCTGGTATCAACTCCACCGCCGAAGCTTTCAGGCTCTCCAGCGCCGATTCGGTCGGGCTCTTGTCGAACCCTTCATGCTCCAGGGTACTGCCAATCAGGATATGACCATCGCGCCGCGGGATCGCATAACGCCCCTTGGCCAGCACCATGCTCGGCAGAAAATCCGCCGCGCACTTGTACAGAATCATCTGCCCTTTCACCGGTTCAACCGGCAGGTCCAGGCCCAGGGTCTTGAGCAGATCCCCACTCCACGCACCCGCCGTCAGCACCACCTGATCACCGAGGATGGCGCCCGCCGAAGTCTGCACTCCCACTACCTGATCGCCCTGGAGAATGAATTCGCTGACCTCGCATTGCTCATGAATCGTCACATTCGGCAGCGCCAGCAACGCGGCCTTGAGCGACTTCACCAGCCGCGGATTGCGCACGTTCGCCACATCAGCCATGTAGATCGCCCGGGAAAAGCCGGGCCCCAGCACGGGCACTGCATCGTGCGCGGCCGAGAGGTCCACGGCCCGCAGCGGACGGTTTTCGCGCAAGGCCCAGGCCAGGGCTTCGTCTTCATCGTCCAGGTCAAGCCAGTACAGCCCGGTGGTATGGACTTCAGGATCGACCCCGGTCGCGGCAAACAAACGCGCGCCCAGCTGTGGATAAAAATCCTGCGACCAATGCGCCAGTGCGGTGACTGCCGGGCTGTAGCGCCACGGGTACAGCGGCGAAACGATGCCACCACCCGCCCAGGACGACTCCTGGCCGACATTCGAGCGATCCAGCAGTACAACGCTTTGCACTTCGGAGGCGAGATTGAAGGCCGTCAGCAAGCCAATCACTCCGCCGCCGACAATCACCACTTGCTGTTGCCTGGTCATGTTCTGATCCAATCGTTAAATAGACAGGGGCGCAAATGACGCCCAAAAAACTCAGCGACCCCAGCAATCCTTGGTGGTCAGGCCGGCGGTGGCATTTTCCATGCCTCTGGCGCCGGTGTCGGTGATGGTGAAGTTCCCGCACTTGTCAGTGGCCATGGCCGAGCCAGCTTTGCGCGTGGCCGTGAGCTTGAATGTCTGATCGGTCAAAGCCGAGGTAATGGTGTAATAGTCATTGCCCGGGCTCACGGTAGCACCGGTGTAGACGCTGGTTTTCGAGCTGGAATAATACCGTTCAAGCACCTGCGCCTGCTCGGAGAGCAAACCTGCCACTTCAGCGCGCCGACCTTTCTTCACATACTCGGTCAGGCTCGGATAGCCAATGGTGATGACGATCCCGATGATCGCAATCACGATCATGATTTCGATCAGGGTGAAACCTCGGTTGGATCTACGCATGCCTGCACTCTCGCTTACTGTATTTGTCGCCACATGATGCGCCGGCTACCACCACCGGCCTTCTCTACCAACGAGGTTGGCGTTCCGCTGGAATCGTTGACGATCTTGCGGGCGCCGCCGTTGACGATGGCGTTTAGCACCGGCATCCCGCCAGTGAATACCACGCCGCTGGAAATCGCGTCAGTGGTGTCTACCTTGCCGTCCCCGTTGGTATCGAGAACAGCATAATTGAGCATCTTACCGCTGAACGCATCCAGTTCGACCAGCTTGCCTGTGCCAAAACTGGCGCAAGGGTCCGTGGTTTCAACACTGGCGGTGGTGAAGACGATCCGCCCCAGCACCAGGGATGCCTGGTTGATCACCCGTTCACCGGTCAGCGCGCTGTTGTAGACCAGTGGCAAGTACCAGCCCTTCTCCGCCGGATAGGTCACGTCGTTCTGGCTGGTGGTGATGAATTGCCCGGCACTGCCCGAGAACACGCTTTGCACCGACTGCAGTTGCAGGTTGGCCGGGGTGAGCTGTCCAGCACCTCCGTCTGCGTCCCACACTGCGTAAAAAGCCTGCAGGTCCTTGTTGGTCTTGTCTGCGGTCTCATTGAACTTGCCCGTGCCGAAAAACACCACTTTGCCGCCTAGGGCGTTGTCGGCCAACAATGGTTGGGCAGTGATCGGCTGCAAGGCACCGCCCGCCGCGGTAAACAATGGTTTACCGGAAAATGCCACACCCCATGCAGCGGGGCTGGTACTGCTCAAGTCAAACTTCCACAGCCGTCCCTTGAGATCGCCGCCATAAGCTGCCTGCACCACATTTTGCGAGTTGACCTTAAGCTCCACCGAGGACAATCCGTTGTCGGTTTCGGTGCTGTCGACCACGATTTTCCTGATCAGCGAGCCGTTGCTGAGGTCGATCACGTACAGCGCGGCGACCCCCGAATTGCTGCCGTAGCCATTGGAGATAAACGCCGCCCAGCGGCCATCGTCCAGACGTGCCACTTCAGGGCGGGCATAGGCATATCCCAAGTCATTCAAGGGATTCGCCGGGATCGACGTCGCTGGCGCACTGATTTCCCACGAGGCCTTGGTCTCATTGCCCGTCGTAGCGTCAAACAGTTGTAGTCCGTAGAACGTCTTGCCGCCCGCCCCGGTGCCGCCGACTGCCATGGTTTTCCAGCCTGTGCCGATCTTGGCGTCAAATACGCCGACCTGTCCGTCGACCAGGAACTTGTGGCTGATGCCGTTGATGTAGGTGGGATCAGCGATGTAACGCAGCGATGGCAGGACACTGGAAGGCATATAGGCATAACGCCGGGTGCCATTGCTGGCGTTGATGACGCTGACAAATCCTTCGTTGCCGTTCACCACCAGGCTGGCAGTCATATTCGCAGCCTTGGTCGCCAGATAGGTGCTGTAACTGCTGTCACCGGCCAGATCGGAGGCGGTTTTCTCCGTGGGTGAGGCGAGCACCAACGGCGAGTTGATGATGTCGCCGAGCAATACGCTGCGCACCTTCAAGCCAGCCTTGTTAGTGCCCTTGCTCCACTCCACCAGGTCGGTGCCTTTGATGCTGGTGGGCAGGCCCTGGTTGAGGACAGTCTGCTGCGCCGTCGAAAAGCTGTTGAATGCCAGCGGCACCGCCACATTGTCCTGGGTGTTCCATGACTGATAAGTGGGCGCGGTCGCGCCGGGAGCGATGCTCTTGTCGGTGTTCCAGAGCACCGAAGCGGTATTCACCGCCCCCGTAGCGGTGAACCCGAAGGATTTGATGGTGCCGCGCCAGTCCTTGGGGTCGTAGCTGGTCTGGTAGTACGAAGAACCCACTCCCACGACTGCGCTGCTGGTGGTGCCGCTGCCGCCTGAGCCGGCCTTGGAAGTGATTTCGCTCAAGGCAGACGACAGCGCCGCGGTCAGGCCGGTGCTATCGGTGGCGAGGTAGTACTTGCCCTGGCCGTACTTCGCGGCGTCTTCCAGCATCTGATTGGCAGTGGTGAAACCCACGGTGTAGGTATTCATGTTCTGCTTGGGAAAGTCCGCCGAGTCCCAGGCTTTCTTCGCCACATCGACCCCCGTCGAACGCATGTCGATGTCGAAGGCAAACTTGGCGATGTCATCGAGGAACAGCGAGTCACCCTCGTCGTCACCGCCGAGGGGGTTGTCGCCATCGTTGTTGATCCCGTCCCAGTTGGGTAGCCTCGGGCCGCCCGGCGCAGTGGCTTGGGGATCATCGGTGGGGAAGGTTCGGTCATAAGTCGGCAACCCATCGGTGATCACCACGCCGTAGTTCTTCTGGCAGCGGTACTGGATCGGGCTGGTATAGGTCCTGGAGCCGTTGTAGTACGAGCCCAGGCCGCGCATGTAGCGGGTGACTTCGTAGTAGGTTTCGGCCAAGGGCGTGTTGGCGACTGCCCTCAAGGCGTCGATTGAATCGGTCAGCGCGTCGAATTTGGCTTGCGTGGTCAGATCGTCAACGGGGATGGCGATGTAACCACCGTTGCCACGGTTGTTGCTGGTGACCGCGTTGAAAGTCGCCAGGCCAATGCGCAGCGTACGGTTGGCGGTGACCAGCGAGGTCGATACGCTGCGCGCCACGCTGATCCGCGATTCGATGGGGATCGGCGAGTTGGATGTAGAGAAATCAGTCCGCTGGCCGTTGGCGAGACCTACGACATAGGCGATGTAATTCGCCGAATAACGAGTGTCACCGTTGCCCGCCGGGTCGGGTAGCTTGATGCACAGGGGCGCAACACTGTTGTTGTAAAACGCGTTGTAGCCGTTCGTACATCCTGATGTCGCCAGGCTCGAGAGGAATATCGAATCCCCGGTGATGGCTGTCGAGCTCAGGCACAGGCCCAGGAACGCATTGCACTCCCGGGCTGGCGTGCGGTTGATGGTGGAATCGAAGCCGGCCGCGTAGATGATGTTGTTCATGCTGCCGGAGTTATCGATCAGCAACATCACGTTGGGAGCCACCGCTGCCGCACTCAGCAGGGGCGAATCGGATGGGGTGAAGGCGTACGCCGGCGCCGTGAGATACAAGCCCAGCAACAGCCCACTGAGCATCTGCCACCAGCCGGTGCGCCGCTCAGTATTTCGCATAGATGCTCTCCACCACGCTGCGCACGTTGTTACCAAGCACGGCGACGGCCGTGACCCGGTACAGCGTTGCCGAAGTGTTGCTCGGCACGTTCACCGCGTTCAGGGTGGTCCCGATGTTCTGTACTCCGTAGAAACCATTGCCGGCAGCGATCCAGGTCACGCCCGACGTCGAGTTGAACCCGGCTCCAACAATCGAGGAAGACTCTGCGGGTGGCGCACACTGGGTGGTCCCACTGCACACAGGCAGCGTGAAGGTATCCAGTTGCACCGCGCTCTCGCCCATGCGCAGTGCCGCTTCGGCATTCTGGAACGATTGATTGCGCAGCGACACGCTGGTGGCCATTTTCTCCTGCAGGGTAGCGCTTTGCATTGAGGACAGGCCGATCAGCGTCAGCAACAGCAGAAACACCAGGCTGACCAACAGCGCCATGCCGCGCTGGGAATGAGGAACGGCAACAGGGATATTCATCGGCCCTCCCCTCATTGCAGGCGGTTGCGCAAAGCGGCAACCACATTGAAGGTTTGATCGCGGACCCGCTTGTTGGGGTCGGTGAGGGTCAATGTCAGGCGCACGCTGCGAATTCGCGCCGGGTCGGTCGGGTTGCTGCTGTAGCTGGACGCCGTGACCTCCGACGCAGAGCTGGCGAGACCGAAACTGACATCAAAGGCGCTAACGTTATCCACCAGCGTGTATTGGGTGGGCGTTCCGCCATGGGTGCCCAGCGTCAGCTGGCCGTTTTTCAGGCTGTAGATCAGGCGTCGGATCGGAAATGCCAGCTGCCCCGCCACGGGTGTTTTCGCCTGGGTATAGGCGATTGCGCTGTTTCGACAATCGGAAATCACCGTCCAGGTGGGTGTGCCGCCGTTGGCGCCGACATCCGCAGTCACCAGCGTGAGCTTGAGATTGGCGTTGTCCCAGCTGATGGGGGTGATCTGGCTGGCACTGAAGTCGCCGGCAGAGGATGCGTCGGTAATGCTCCCCAGGCAACCGAACATGCCGACCATGCGAATTTCCTGAATCATCTTGCCCAGCACAAAACGTGCGTCCTCCTGCATGTTGGTCGCGCTGTTCTGGCTGACGTAGGTGTTCTTGGCCGCAATGAAAATCTGCGCCACGCCCAACACCACTACCAGGCTCAAGGCGAGGGCGATCAGCAACTCGATCAGGCCGAAGCCTTTCTGCAGACGATTCATGGCGTCGATACCGGGTCGACGGTGGCACGGCTGGTCAGGACAAAACTGCGGCGCAAGGCAGTCGCCGCGGCACGGGAGTCATCCCAGGTGATGGTGATGGTATACACCCGCTGATTCAAGGCAATGCTGCCGGTGGCGGTGGCGCCGAGGGCGCTGACGATGTTGCTGCTGAAGTCGAAGAGGTCCTGGTCCCGGGCCACACTGAGGTTGCCCGAAGTTGGCGGCGTGATCGTGTAGTCCGCACCGGAGTTGGCGCGAATGCGGTCCATCATGTCGTAGGCGATAAAGCTCGCCTGGCTGGTCATCCGCGAGCTGTCGGTGTACTTCAACGCATTCAGCTGAATCGCCGCCGCCCCCAGCAGGCCCACGGTCAGAATCAATAATGCGACCAGCACTTCGATCAGCGTCATGCCCTCCTGGGCACGCTTGCTCCTTTGCCTCATCCGCAGTTTCCACCCAATTGAATTCGTCCGTTCAAACATACGTTCAGCGTCCTGCTTTGTGCCCCCAACACATAGCTGATCGCCACTGCAGTGGCCGGTACGGCAAGCCCGCCGAGATTGTTGAAACTAATGACGGTCACTCCTGAGGTTAGCGTCAGATTCGCCCCGCTGCTCATTGCCGGAACAACCCGCAATACATTGGCCGGGGAGCTGGTGATGTCAGAGACGGTCAATCCGCCGGTCCATGCGCCGCCGTCGGCAGGCCGAACCTGGGTGGTAATACCCCGGTCGATCGCTTCGAGCCGGGCAAAACTCAGGGCGCGGCGCAGGTCGCCGATTTCGGTGTCAGCCCGGGTGCTTTGCACCGAACTGGTGAACGCAGGTACGGCCAGGGTGAGCAGGACCAGGAAAATCGCTAACGCAATCAGCAACTCGATCAGCGTGAAACCTTTTGTACAACGATCCATCAGTGCCCTCCGTTGCCGTCGGCTATACCTGCTGTTACACGCTAGAACATTCGGCCGGCCGATGTTTGGTTGTTTTGCCATTACTCGCGCAGGAAATGCGCAGATGGTCACATTCCACGGAGGGAATGACATGCACCAGCGAGGCTTCAGCCTGATCGAACTGCTTATGGGACTGACGATTGCCGGGATTGTTCTGTCAATGGTCAGTCCGGTGTACGCGGCACTCAAGGAGTCCACTTTTCGCGAGGAGGCGGCGAAGTCACTGGCCACCGGCCTGCGCAGCGCGAGAAGCGAGGCCATCACACGCGGCCAGACGGTGATAATTCATGCCATCAATGACGATTGGAGCCAGGGTTGGCGGGTCATTGTCGACGCCAGCGGCCAGGGTTATGAAGACGACAGCAATCCGCTGCTGATCGAACGCCAGGGCAGCGGTCGAACAACGATTGTCGGCAATAAAAACGTCAAAAGCTCGATACGGTTCAGCCATCTTGGCGAACCGCTGCACGGCGGTTTTCAAGCGGGGACGTTGCACGTGTGCGCTACACGCGAGGCGGTCAGCCAGCACCAAGTAGTGCTGGCCTCGACCGGTCGCGTCAGCCTGCGCAGCGCCACGCTGCAGCAGGCGTTGTGCGTAGGGGGAGAAGACTCAGAGCAGGGAGCGGACGCGTAATTCCTTGGGCATGGAGAACGTGACATTCTCCTCACGACCGGCCAGCTCGTCGGCGCCAGTAGCGCCCCAGGCCTGCAATTGCTGGATAACCCCACGCACCAGCACTTCCGGTGCGGAAGCGCCTGCGGTAATGCCGATCCGCTGCACGCCATCGAACCAGCTCTTTTGCAGGTCTTCGGCGCCGTCGATCAGATAGGCCGGGGTGGCCATGCGTTCGGCCAGTTCGCGCAGGCGATTGGAGTTGGAGCTGTTCGGGCTGCCCACCACCAACACCACGTCGCACTCATCCGCCAGTTGTTTGACCGCGTCCTGGCGGTTTTGCGTGGCGTAGCAGATGTCGTCCTTGCGCGGCCCACCGATCGCCGGGAAGCGCGCGCGAAGGGCATCGATCACACGACTGGTATCGTCCATGGACAAGGTGGTCTGGGTAACAAAGGCCAGCTTGTCGGGATTGCGCACTTGCAGTTTGGCGACGTCTTCTTCGTCTTCGACCAGATAGATCGCCCCACCATTACTGCCGTCATACTGGCCCATGGTGCCTTCGACTTCCGGGTGCCCGGCGTGTCCGATGAGAATGCACTCACGGCCATCGCGACTGTAGCGCGCGACTTCGATGTGCACCTTGGTCACCAACGGACAGGTGGCATCGAACACTTTCAGGCCACGGCCAGCCGCTTCGGTACGCACGGCCTGGGATACACCGTGGGCACTGAAGATCACGATGACGTCGTCGGGCACCTGATCCAGTTCCTCGACGAAGATCGCTCCGCGGGCACGCAGGTCTTCGACCACGAACTTGTTGTGGACTACTTCATGGCGCACGTAGATCGGCGGCCCGAAGACTTCCAGGGCGCGATTGACGATTTCGATCGCGCGGTCCACGCCGGCGCAGAAGCCACGGGGGTTGGCGAGTTTGATTTGCATGCTGTGCCTCGTGTCTTGCGCGCGAAAACAATGAATAACAAAAACTGTGGGAATATCCAAACCTGTGGAATCAGAGCTCCAAACCTGTGGGAGCAAAGCTTGCTCGCGACTGGGATGTCTCATTCAACATTGATGTTGGATGCCATGACGCTATCGCGAGCAAGCTTTGCTCCCACGTCAGGGTCAGTCCCGTCAGGTTACAGCGATACCACGCTGATGATCTCGACATCAAAGGTCAAGGTCTTGCCGGACAACGGATGGTTGAAGTCGATGGTGACCTGCTCGTCATCGAACTCTTTTACCACGCCCGGCAATTCGGTATTGGCCGCATCGTTGAAGATCACCAACAAACCCGGCGACAGCTCCATGTCCTGGAACTGCGAACGCGGGATAACCTGCACGTTCTGCGGGTTAGGCTGGCCAAAGGCGTTTTCCGGGGCAATCTTCAGCGTGCGCTTGTCGCCGGCCTTGAAGCCGAACAGAGCCGCTTCAAAACCTGGCAACAGATTGCCATCGCCGACCTTGAAGGTCGCCGGGGATTTGTCGAAGGTACTGTCGACGGTGTCGCCGTTTTCCAGGCGCAGAGCGAAGTGCAAGGTGACTTCCGTGTTCTGGCGGATGTGTTGCTCAGCCAATACGTGTTCAGTCATGAACGGCTTCTCCGGTCTTCTTACTTTTGAACATATCCAGTGCCAGCATTACCGCACCGACAGTGATTGCACTGTCGGCGAAGTTGAACGCCGGGAAGTACCAGCGGTTCTGCCAGTGCACCAGGATGAAGTCGATCACATGGCCATAGGCAATGCGGTCATACAGATTGCCCAGCGCGCCACCCAGGACCAATGCCAGAGCGACGGCCAGCCAGGTTTCGTTGCGTCCCAGACGCTTGAGCCAGACCACCAGCACTGCACTGACCACTATCGCGATCAGGGCAAACAACCAGCGCTGCCAGCCGGAGCTGTCGGCCAGGAAGCTGAACGCAGCACCCGTGTTGTAGGCCAGGGTCCAGCTGAAGTAATCGGGGATCACCACGATCTGCTGGTACATGGTCAGGGAGCCTTCGAAGTAGAACTTGCTGACCTGGTCAATGACCAGGACCAGCAAGCTCAACCACAGCCAGCTCAGCCGTCCGAAACGGCCAACGGCATTAGGCATAGTGACGAACCTCGCCAGCGCCGCTGATGTTGTCGACACAACGACCGCAGATTTCCGGATGCTCCGGGTTTACGCCGACGTCTTCACGGCAGTGCCAGCAACGGGCGCACTTGGCGAAGGCCGACTTGACGATCTTCAGCTTCAGGCCGCTGACTTCGGTGACCACCGCATCGGCCGGCGCCTGCACAAACGGCGCAACACTGGCGGTCGAGGTGATCAATACGAAGCGCAATTCGTTGCTCAGCTTGGCCAGGTCGGCGCTCAGCGCCTCTTCGGCGAACAGCGTCACTTCGGCTTGCAGGTTGCCACCGACGGCCTTGGCCGCGCGCTGGATTTCCATTTCCTTGTTGACCGCGACCTTCACCGCCATGATCCGCTCCCAGTAGGCGCGGCCCAGTTCGACGTTGTCCGGCAGCTCGGTCAGGCCTTCGTACCAGGTGTTGAGCATCACCGATTCGTTGCGCTCGCCCGGCAGGTATTCCCACAGTTCGTCGGCGGTGAACGCGAGGATCGGCGCGATCCAGCGCACCAGCGCTTCACTGATGTGGTACAGCGCGGTTTGCGCCGAACGGCGAGCCTTGCTGTTGGCGCCAGTGGTGTACTGGCGGTCCTTGATGATGTCCAGATAGAAACCGCCCAGCTCCTGCACGCAGAAGTTGTGGATCTTGGAGTAGACGTTCCAGAAACGGTATTCACTGTAGTGCTCTTGCAACTCGCGTTGCAGCAGCAGGGTGCGGTCCACGGCCCAACGGTCCAGCGCCAGCATTTCTTCGGCCGGCAGGATGTCGGTGGCCGGGTTGAAACCGGTCAGGTTGGAAAGCAGGAACCGCGCGGTGTTACGGATGCGCCGGTAGGCGTCCGCACTGCGTTGCAGGATCTGCTCGGAAACCGCCATTTCACCCGAGTAGTCGGTGGAGGCAACCCACAGGCGCATGATGTCGGCGCCCAGGGTGTCGTTGACCTTTTGCGGTGCGATCACGTTGCCCAGGGACTTGGACATCTTGCGGCCAGACTCGTCGACGGTGAAGCCGTGAGTCAGCAGTTCGCGATACGGCGCGTGGTTGTCGATGGCGCAACCGGTCAGCAACGACGAGTGGAACCAGCCACGGTGTTGGTCCGAGCCTTCCAGGTACAGGTCGGCGCGCGGGCCGCTATCGTGGCCCATCGGGTGCGAACCGCGCAGGACGTGCCAGTGCGTGGTGCCCGAATCGAACCAGACGTCCAGGGTGTCGCTGATCTTGTCGTACAGCGGCGCTTCGTCGCCGAGCAGCTCGGCAGCGTCCATCTTGAACCAAGCTTCGATGCCTTCGACTTCGACGCGCTTGGCAACTTCTTCCATCAGCTCGGCAGTACGCGGGTGCAGCTCACCGCTTTCCTTGTTCAGGAAGAACGGGATCGGCACACCCCAGTTGCGCTGACGGGAGATGCACCAGTCCGGACGGTTGGCGATCATCGAGTGCAGACGCGCCTGGCCCCAGGCTGGAACGAACTTGGTTTCTTCAATGGCTTTGATCGCCCGCTTGCGCAGGGTGTCGCCGCTCACTGGTTGCTTGTCCATGCCGATGAACCACTGCGCAGTGGCGCGGTAGATCAGCGGGGTCTTGTGACGCCAGCAATGCATGTAGCTGTGTTCGATGATGGTGGTGTGCAGCAACGCACCGACTTCGGTCAGCTTGTCGACGATGGCCGGGTTGGCCTTCCAGATGAACTGGCCGCCGAAGAACTCCAGCGCCGGTACGTAAACGCCATTGCTCTGGACCGGGTTGAGGATGTCGTCGTTGACCATGCCGTATTTCTTGCAGGTCACGAAGTCGTCCACGCCGTAGGCCGGAGCGGAGTGAACCACGCCAGTGCCCGCGCCCAGTTCCACGTAGTCGGCCAGGTAAACCGGCGACAGACGATCGTAGAACGGATGACGGAAGTTGATCAGTTCCAGCTCTTTACCGGTGGTGGTCGCGATGACCGAACCTTCCAGGTTGTAGCGGACCAGGCACGACTCGACCAGTTCTTCAGCCAGCACCAGCAACTTGTCGCCAACGTCGACCAGGGCGTAGTTGAACTCCGGGTGAACGTTGAGCGCTTGGTTGGCCGGGATGGTCCACGGGGTGGTGGTCCAAATCACGATCGAAGCCGGTTTGCCCAGCGACGATAGTCCGAAAGCCGCAGCCAGCTTGGCTTCATCGGCAATCGGGAAAGCCACGTCGATGGTCGAGGACTTCTTGTTCTCGTACTCGACTTCCGCTTCAGCCAGGGCCGAACCGCAGTCAAAGCACCAGTTCACGGGCTTCAAGCCCTTGAACACGAAACCGCCCTTGACGATTTCAGCCAGGGCGCGGATTTCACCGGCCTCGTTCTTGAAGTCCATGGTCTTGTACGGGTTGGCAAAGTCACCCAACACGCCCAGACGGATGAATTCGGTTTTCTGTCCTTCGATCTGCTCGGTGGCGTAAGCGCGGCACAGTTCGCGGGTCTTGTCCGCGCCCAGGTTCTTGCCGTGGGTCACTTCGACCTTGTGCTCGATCGGCAGGCCATGGCAGTCCCAGCCCGGAACATACGGCGCGTCGAAGCCCGACAGGGTCTTCGAACGGATGATCATGTCCTTGAGAATCTTGTTCAGTGCATGACCGATGTGAATCGTGCCGTTGGCGTACGGAGGACCGTCGTGAAGCACGAACTTCGGACGATCCTTGCCAATCTCGCGCAACTTACCGTACAGGCCAATACTGTCCCAGCGCTGCAGGATCTGCGGTTCGCGCTGTGGCAGGCCGGCCTTCATTGGGAAGGCGGTGTCCGGAAGGTTTAGCGTGGCTTTATAGTCGGTCATTTATGGCTCTTCATTAGCGATTGGCGCTAGGTGCGACAGGGCACGGGCGGCGGCAACATCCGCATTGATTGCCGTCTTAAGCGCCTCCAGAGAGGCGAAACGCTGCTCTTCACGCAGCTTGTGGTGGAAGACCACCGTCAAACGCCGGTCATACAGATCGCCGGCAAAATCTAAAAGATGTACTTCGAGGTGGGCTTTGCCATCCCCCTGGACCGTGGGCCGCACGCCAATATTGGCAACGCCGGGCCAGGTCTTGCCGTCGATATCGACATCGACCAGGTACACCCCGGTCAACGGCACACGCCGACGCTTGAGTTGAATGTTGGCCGTGGGCGTGCCCAGCTGGCGCGCCAGCTTCTGCCCATGCAGCACCCTTCCTGCGATGCGGAACGGTCGGCCGAGCAGGCGTTCGGCCAAGGCGAAATCTGCAGCGGCCAAGGCGTTGCGAACCTGCGTGCTGCTGACTCGAATGCCTTCGAGCTCCACGGTTTGCGCCGCTTCGACGGTAAAGCCGTGAACCAGCCCGGCCTGCTGCAGAAAATCAAAATCGCCGATCCGGTCACAGCCAAAGCGGAAGTCATCACCGACTTCCAGGTGCTGCACACCGAGACCATCCACCAGGATGGTATCGACGAACTCGCTGGCGCTGAGTTTGCTCAGCCGCTGGTTGAAGGCCAGGCACAGGACCCGGTCAACGCCTTCGTCGGCCAGCAGCTGCAGTTTGTCCCGCAGCCGGGCCAGACGGGCCGGCGCCGTGTCCGGGGCGAAAAACTCCCGCGGCTGCGGCTCGAAAATCACCACGCAGCTGGGCACGCCCAACTCGAGCGCACGCTCACGCAGCCTCGCCAGGATTGCCTGGTGGCCACGGTGAACACCGTCAAAGTTGCCAATAGTGGCGACACAGCCCCGATGCTGGGGGCGCAGGTTGTGGAGGCCTCGAACCAGCTGCATAACGCGCTTCTTGCTCATAAAGTGGTCGATTATAACCACACCCGGCGGCCGACGACAGGCAACACCGTAACCAAAGTCATCGAGCCGACCAAAACACCGGCTCGCCCATGTTTATCGCGTACGCCCCTCAGCTGAGCGCCTTGCGGTTGAAGTCGCGCAAACGGAAGCCCATCAGCACCAACATACCGAAATAAGCGACCACACCAGCGGCGACCAAAGCACCCAGGCGCAGGAAGCGTTCCAGCATGTGTCCCTCCCCCCAGGCTGGCATGAAATGCATGCCCGCCAGCAACACCGCCGACATGACAGTCACGGCAATAACCAGCTTCAGGCCGAATTTGCCCCAGCCTGGTTGCGGCTGATACATCTGCTGCTTGCGCAGTTGGTAGTACAGCAGGCCCGCATTGATGCAGGCACCGGCGCTGATGGCCAGGGCCAGGCCGGCATGCGCCAGCGGCCCAATCAACACCAGGTTGAACAACTGTGTAATGATCAGCGTGAAAATTGCGATTTTTACCGGAGTGCGGATGTTTTGTTGCGCATAGAAGCCCGGCGCCAGCACTTTTATCACAATGATGCCCATCAAACCGACGGAATAAGCGATCAAGGCACGCTGGGTCATGGACGCATCAAACGCCGTGAACTGGCCGTACTGGAACAGCGACACGGTCAGCGGCTCGGCGAGGATACCCAGCGCCAGGGAGCACGGCAGCACCAGCACGAAGCACAGGCGCAGGCCCCAATCGAGAATTCGCGAATACTCCTGGCGGTCCTTGCTGGCGTAAGTCTTGGCCAGGGTCGGCAGCAGAATCGTGCCCAACGCCACGCCCAGCACGCCGGAAGGCAATTCCATCAGGCGGTCGGCGTAGTACATCCAGGACACCGAACCGGCCACCAGGAACGAGGCGAAGATGGTGTTGATGATCAGCGAGATCTGGCTTACCGAAACTCCCAGAATTGCTGGCAGCATTTGCTTGAGCACCCGCCACACGCCGGTATCGCGCAGATTGAGGCGCGGCAGCACGAGCATGCCGATCTTTTTCAGGTGCGGCAGCTGATAGAGCAACTGCGCCAGTCCGCCGACCAGCACGGCCCAGCCCAGCGCCATGACAGGCGGATCAAAGTACGGCGTCAGAAACACTGCAAAAATGATCATGCTGACATTGAGCAGCGTCGGCACGAACGCCGGCACCGAAAACCGGTTGTACGTATTGAGGATCGCGCCGGCCAGCGACGACAGGGAGATCAGCAGAATATAGGGGAACGTCACCCGCAACAGACTGGAAGTGAGCTCGAATTTTTCCGGGGTATCGGTGAAACCGGGGGCCGTCGCCCAGATCACCCACGGCGCCGCGAGCATGCCCAGGGCAGTCACCAGCGCCAGCACCAGGGTCAGCAGCCCCGAGACGTAGGCAATGAACGTGCGGGTCGCCTCCTCGCCCTGCTGGCTCTTGTATTCGGCCAGAATCGGCACAAACGCCTGGGAAAAGGCGCCCTCGGCGAAGATCCGGCGCAACAGATTGGGCAGTTTGAACGCGATAAAAAAGGCGTCCGTGGCCATCCCGGCGCCAAATGTACGTGCGATAAGCGTGTCACGAACGAATCCCAGAATCCGGGAAAGCATTGTGATAGAGCTGACGGCGGCCAACGATTTGAGCAGATTCATTGAAAGAGTTTGTGCCTGTCGATAAACAGCAGGCGAACTAAGCGCCTACTTATGCGATACTCCGCGCCGCAGCAGCACAGAGCCAAAGCTCGCGAGTTTACAGGTCAAGCGCCGGAAATAAATATCCCGCCTCTTTATACCTACCACTTAGCGGAACGTCTCAACCGCCCTTGACAAGACATCAACTCATCGGCATGATTCGCGGCCTATTTTGTTTGCTATTTCCTAAAAAGTCTTTCGAGGAGCTCGACGGTGGCCAACACACCTTCCGCCAAAAAACGTGCAAAACAGGCTGAGAAGCGTCGCAGCCACAACGCCAGCCTGCGTTCCATGGTTCGTACCTACATCAAGAATGTAGTTAAGGCCATTGACGCAAAAGACGCTGAAAAAGCTCAAGCTGCTTACGTTCTGGCCGTGCCAGTTATCGACCGTATGGCCGATAAAGGCATCATCCACAAGAACAAGGCTGCTCGTCATAAGAGCCGCCTGAACGGTCACGTCAAGGCTCTGAACCTTGCTGTTGCCGCATAAGCGATAGGCTTGTTGAAAAACCGACCTCAGGGTCGGTTTTTTATTGCCTGCGATTTGGCTGCACCCCTTACAACTGTGGGAGCGGGCTTGCTCGCGAAGGCGGTGTGACAGTCAGCATTAATGTCGACCGACACACCGCCTTCGCGAGCAAGCCCGCTCCCACAGTTTTTGATCTTCGTTAACTTATTGAGCGTGCGGCCACGGCAAAATCGGGATTGCAGTCACCGCATTCTGCGGGCTACCTTCAATCAAGCGATCGCTGTAGACCAGATACACCAGCGTATTGCGCTTCTTGTCGAGGAATCGCACCACCTGCATGGTCTTGAACACCAGCGACGTGCGCTCTTTGAACACCTCATCGCCATCCTTCAACTCACCCTTGAAGTTGATCGGGCCGACCTGACGACAGGCAATCGACGCCTCAGCACGATCTTCAGCCAACCCCAAACCACCCTTCACGCCACCAGTCTTGGCACGCGACAGGTAGCAGGTCACACCCTCGACCTTAGGATCATCAAACGCCTCGACCACAATCCGGTCGTTCGGGCCGACGATCTTGAACACCGTCGACACCTGACCGATCTCTTCAGCTGACGCCAGCAGCGGCATCGCCAACAGCAACCCCAATATTCCTTTAGCCATGCGCATTCAGGTATTCCTTCAGACCAGAATCAGGTTATCGCGGTGCACCAATTCAGGCTCCGCCATGTAACCCAACAAACCGACAATCGCCTCAGACGACTGACCAATGATTTTTTGTGCTTCCAGCGCGCTGTAGTTGGCCAGGCCACGGGCGATTTCACGGCCGTCCGGCGCCACGCAAACCACCATTTCGCCGCGGCGGAAGCTGCCCTGGACCAGCTTGACCCCAACTGGCAGCAAACTCTTGTTGCCCTGGGCCAACGCTGTCACGGCGCCCGCATCCAGCACCAGCGTGCCACGGGTTTGCAGATGCCCGGCCAGCCACTGCTTGCGCGCTGCGAGCATGCCGCGCTCAGGCGACAGCAAGGTGCCGATGCGCTCGCCCGCCTTGAGGCGATCCAGCACACGCTCCAGGCGCCCACCAATGATGATCGTGTGCGCGCCGGAACGCGCCGCCAGACGTGCTGCACGCAATTTGGTCTGCATGCCTCCACGTCCCAGCGCGCCGCCGGTACCACCAGCGACCGCATCCAGCGCCGGATCATCGGCACGCGCTTCATAGATCATATTGGCGTCAGGGTTGTTGCGCGGATCAGCGTCGAACATGCCATCGCGGTCGGTCAGGATCACCAGCAGGTCAGCCTCGACCAGATTGGCCACCAGCGCCGCCAGAGTGTCGTTGTCGCCGAAACGAATTTCGTCGGTGACCACGGTGTCGTTCTCGTTGATCACCGGGATGACTTTCAGCTCGACCAGCGCGCGCAGGGTACTGCGAGCGTTCAGGTAGCGCTTGCGGTCGGAGAGGTCGTCGTGAGTCAGGAGGATCTGCGCAGTATGCCGGCCATGCTCGGCAAAGCTCGACTCCCACGCCTGCACCAACCCCATCTGGCCGATGGCAGCGGCCGCCTGGAGCTCATGCATCGCACTGGGTCGTACGGTCCAGCCCAACCGGCTCATGCCCGCCGCCACCGCCCCGGAGGACACCAGCACCAGCTCGACGCCCGCCTCATGCAAGGCCACCATCTGCTCGACCCAGACACTCATCGCCGCGCGATCCAGGCCCTTGCCGTCCGCCGTCAGCAAAGCGCTGCCGATCTTCACGACCCAACGCTGCGCACCTGTCACCTTGCTCCGCATCATCTTCAACCTTAGCTTGAGGGCAGCGCGACCTGGCACTGCCCATGACGTTAATCGTGGCTATTTGTTACCAACAATCGATTTCCAGATACTAAAACGCCGCTCGATTGAGCGGCGTTCAAGTTTATAGCAACGGATCAGTCACGCACGTAAATGATTTCCGGACCGTCTTCGTCATCCACATCTTCTTCATCCCAATCATCGTCGCCGATGTCATGGACCGACTTCACGCCGCTGCGACGCAGGGCACGCTGGTCATCCAGGGCTTGCAGCTGGGCGCGGGCTTCGTCTTCGATACGCTGATCGAGTTCGGCCAGCTCTTCCTTGTAGGCCGGATCATTGGCCAGGCGATCGGCACGGTCTTCCATGTAACGCATGATGTCGTGGCACAGGCGCTCGGTACCGAGCTTGGAGATAGCCGAGATCACGTAGACCGGACCGGTCCATTCCAGGCGATCAACGATCTCCTTGACGCGCTCTTCGTGCTCTTCTTCCAGAATCTGGTCGCACTTGTTCAGCACCAGCCAGCGATCACGCTCAGCCAGGGACGGGCTGAACTTGGTCAGCTCGCTGACGATCACTTCAGCAGCATCCGGAGCGCTGGCGTCATCGAGCGGCGCCATGTCCACGAGATGCAACAGCAGACGCGTACGCGACAAGTGCTTGAGGAAACGAATCCCCAGGCCTGCGCCATCGGAAGCGCCTTCGATTAGGCCCGGAATATCCGCGACCACGAAGCTTTTCCAGCGATCGACACTGACCACACCCAGGTTCGGCACCAGAGTGGTGAACGGGTAGTCGGCGACTTTCGGCTTGGCAGCCGAAACCGAACGAATGAAGGTACTTTTACCCGCATTCGGCAGACCCAGCAGGCCCACGTCAGCCAACACCTTCATTTCCAGCTTGAGGTCACGCGCCTCACCCGGTTTACCCGGAGAGGTCTGGCGCGGAGCGCGGTTGGTACTGGATTTGAATCGGGTGTTGCCCAGGCCGTGCCAGCCGCCGTGAGCCACCAGCAGTTTCTGACCAGCCTTGGTCAGGTCACCGATGATTTCCTGGGTCGCCGAGTCGATAACCGTCGTGCCCACCGGGACGCGCAGTACCAGCTCTTCACCTTTCTTGCCGGTGCAGTCGGTGCTGCCGCCATTGGAGCCACGCTCAGCATCGAAGTGCCGGGTGTAACGGTAGTCGACCAGGGTGTTGAGGTTTTCGTCGGCCAACATATAGACCGAACCGCCATCACCGCCATCGCCGCCGTTCGGGCCGCCATTTTCAATGAATTTCTCGCGACGGAAGCTCATGCAACCGTTGCCGCCGTCACCGGCCTTTACTCGAATCGATACTTCATCAACAAACTTCATAACAAAACGCCTCTCGCCATACGGACGAGCCGAAAAAATCCAGACATAAGACTCTTGCAAAAATGAGCGCAGCGACCTCAATCAACGACCGAAAATCCAGCGCTGGAGCTCATTACAAACAGCTTTGCAAGAGACTCACCCCACAAACGAAAAAGCCCCGTCGCGAGACAGGGCTTTTCCAGCAACTACGCAATTATGCCGCGACGACTGCAGTCTTCGGGACAATGCTCACGTAACGGCGGTTGAAAGCGCCTTTTACTTCGAACTTGATCACGCCGTCGATTTTAGCGAACAGAGTGTGATCTTTGCCCATGCCAACGCCGTAGCCAGCGTGGAATTGGGTGCCGCGCTGACGCACGATGATGTTGCCCGGAATGATAACCTGGCCGCCATACATCTTCACGCCAAGGCGTTTGGCTTCTGAGTCGCGACCGTTACGGGTACTACCACCAGCTTTTTTGTGTGCCATGAGTCAATTCTCCTAGTGAGGAATTAGGCTGAAATTAAGCCTGAATACCGGTGATTTTGATCTCGGTGTACCACTGGCGGTGGCCCATACGCTTCATGTGGTGCTTACGACGACGGAACTTGATGATGCGGACTTTATCGTGACGACCTTGGGAGATCACTTCAGCCACAACGGTAGCGCCTGCAACAACTGGAGCGCCGATGTTCACGTCATCGCCATTGGCGACCAACAGAACGCGATCAAAAGTAACGGATTCGCCAGTAGCGATTTCCAGTTTTTCGATCTTCAGGTATTCACCTGGGGCGACCTTGTATTGCTTGCCACCAGTAACAATTACTGCGTACGACATGGTATTTCTCCGATAATCCTGCTCACCCAGCTCTTTATAAGAAGAGGTATTGGCTGGCATGGCTGCATTGGGCTGGAAGGCCCGATTGCAATTGCGTAAGGCAGGTGCTGCCCAGGAAGTTCAGGGTGCGCGATTGTACGCAAGCTGCCGGGCCGATGCAAGAGGCCGTCCATCGCGCCTTGACACCCGCCGACGTGGGTCCTAGCATGCCGCGCAACCCTTCTGGAGCAACTGTCGCTGATGCAACCCCAAGCTTTCTACCGCGCGGTGGCGGACGATTTTAGCGCCGTCGACGGCATCATCAAGAAGCAGCTGACTTCCCGAGTGCCGCTGGTATCGAAAATCGGCGATTACATTACCTCGGCTGGTGGCAAACGCCTGCGTCCTTTATTAGTGCTGCTGTGTGGCAAGGCACTTGGCCGCGAAGGCGATGACATGCGCCTGCTGGCCGCGACCATCGAGTTCCTGCACACCGCCACCCTGCTGCATGACGACGTGGTCGACATGTCTGGCATGCGCCGTGGCCGCTCGACTGCCAACGCCATGTGGGGCAACGCCCCGAGCGTACTGGTCGGCGACTTCCTGTATTCGCGCTCCTTCGAAATGATGGTCGAGCTGGGCTCCATGCCGGTGATGAAGATCCTTTCGCAAGCGACTCGCATCATTGCCGAAGGCGAAGTACTGCAACTGTCGAAGGTGCGCGACGCCAGCACCACCGAAGAAACCTACATGGAAGTCATCCGCGGCAAGACTGCGATGCTTTTCGAGGCTTCGACCCACAGCGCCGCAGCCCTGGCCGGGGCAACCCCGGAACAGAGCGAGGCCCTGCGCACCTTTGGTGATCACCTGGGAGTGGCCTTCCAGCTGGTCGACGACCTGCTCGATTACAAAGGCGACGCCGAGACTTTGGGCAAGAACGTTGGCGACGACTTGGCCGAAGGCAAGCCTACGCTGCCGCTGATCTACACCATGCGCGAAGGTACGCCGGAACAGGCGGCCCTGGTGCGCAAAGCGATTCAGAAAGGCGGCATCGAAGACCTGGAGAGCATCCGCGAAGCGGTGGAAGCGTCCGGCTCGCTGGAATATACCGCCAAGCTGGCACGGGATTACGTAGCCCGCGCCATCAAATGCCTCGACGCGCTGCCAGCCAGCGAATACCGCGATGCATTGGTCGAGTTAAGTGAGTTTGCGGTCGCCCGCACGCACTAACGACGAGTACCCAATGTGGGAGCGGGCTTGCTCGCGAATGCTTTCGTTCAGTCGCCATTGATTTCGACTGACCCACCGCCTTCGCGAGCAAGCCCGCTCCCACAGGGATCGCGCCCCTCGCCGAAAAACCCTATATAATGTGCGACTTTTAGCGATCCTCAATCCAAGGAGCTTTAGTGAGCACGTTGCCACCCTGCCCAAAATGCAATTCCGAATACACCTACGAAGACGGCGCACAGCTGATCTGCCCGGAGTGCGCTCACGAGTGGTCCGCCAGCGGCGAGGCCGAAGTGGCGTCCGATGACACCGTGAAGAAAGATTCGGTCGGCAACGTCCTGCAGGACGGCGATACCATCACCGTGATCAAGGACCTGAAGGTCAAGGGCACGTCGCTGGTGGTAAAGGTTGGCACCAAGGTCAAGAACATCCGCCTGTGCGACGGCGATCACGACATCGACTGCAAGATCGACGGCATTGGCCCGATGAAACTCAAATCCGAGTTCGTCAGAAAAGTCTGAACCCGCTGTATCCCATCCTGCGCCCTTGCGCCGGATGGCGCCCCTCCCCTGCACAATGGCCAAGCGCCAGCCGTTTTGACCTTACGCAATCTTTACCCGGAAAAAAACCCAAACCGCCAATAGGCCCTTGCTATTTGATGAATAAGAATTATTCTCATTGAACCCTAATCAATGGAGATGCGACTGATGACTTATTTGATCGATGCCTGGCTGGACCGTCCACACCCTTACCTCCGGATCCTGCATCGGGAAACCGGAGAGGTTTGCGCGGTGCTTGAAGAAGAGGCCCTGAGCGAGCTGCACGACCAAGGGGATCTGGACCTCAACGGCCTGAGTTCCAGCGAGCCGGTGGTGCTCAAGGAGTTGGTGCGTAATCTGTTCCTGTTCTGCTATGCCCGGGCATTGCGCCCGACGAGCGAACTGCATCACAAGATAGAACTATGAAACGCGGTAAAAACTGTAGGAGTGAGCCTGCTCGCGATAACGGTGGGTCAGACAACAAATCAGTCGACTGAAAAAACGCCATCGCGAGCAGGCTCACTCCTACATTAGCCCGCCATCAAGGCAGGCCCGGTCTTACAAAACGTCGAGCAGCTCGACGTCGAACACCAGTACGCTGTGCGGTGGGATGCTGCCTACGCCTTGAGCGCCGTAAGCCAGTTCGCTCGGCACATACAGGCGCCATTTGCTGCCAGCGTTCATCAGTTGCAGGGCTTCGGTCCAGCCGGCGATCACGCCGCCAACCGGGAATTCTGCAGGCTCGCCGCGCTCGTAGGAGCTATCGAACACAGTGCCGTCGATCAGGGTGCCGTGGTAGTGAGTGCGCACTTGATCTTCACGGCTCGGCTTGGCGCCTTCGCCCTGGGTCAGCACTTCAAATTGCAGGCCGGAAGCCAGGGTGGTGATGCCGTCACGCTTGGCGTTGTCAGCCAGGAATGCCAGGCCTTCGCCTGCTGCCGCTTCTGCCTTGGCAGCTGCTTCGGCTTGCATGATTTCGCGAATGACCTTGAAGCTGGCGGACATTTCTTCCTGACCTACACGGCTTTCCTTGCCCGAGAAGGCGTCAGTCAGGCCAGCCAGGATCGCGTCCAGGCTAATGCCCGGTGGCGGATTGTCGCGCAGCTGGTCGCCCAGCTGGCGGCCGATACCGTAGCTGACGCGGGTTTCGTCGGTGGACAGATTTACTTCGGACATGACACTGCTCCGCTGTGCGGACGGCCCTGGAACATGCCGTGCGTGCACAGCGCATCCCGGAGCGCCCGGAACCAAAAGGGCCAGCAGACTAGCACAGATGTTGGTGCGCTGATGAGGGTCGTCAGCCCTGCAAATTTGTATGGAAGGCTATCGGCACTTTCAAGCTCTCCCCGGCACTGGCACCCATCCCGCACATTTCGTCGTGCACCGAGGTATGAACCAGGTTGAAAGGCATCGCGGGAAAGGCATGCAGCACTTCACGGGCATGCTCGACCGAGCGCAAATGCAGCACTTTGCCGTGAGCATCGCTCAAGGGGTAGGCAGCACCATGTATACGCGCCTCCAGCAGGTAGATCCCGCCTTCCAGCGAAATCAGGTTCAGCTCATCGACCTTGCGGGCGATGGCAAAGGCATTGAGCTCTTGCAGATTCATGTACGCACCTCAGACAGTGGCGAGTCAGGACCCTTACAGGCATAGGCTTCGCTGCTTCGAAGCACAAGCCATGAACGGCACCATCCGTCTGTTTTGCCAGGCCTGCGCCTCTGGCCAAGACCTTCGCTGTGGGAGCAAAGCTTGCTCGCGATTGCGCCAGCAGGGTTTTATCTGAGACAACAGAATGGCCATCGCGAGCAAGCTTTGCTCCCACAGGATTGCGGTCAGTGCTTGGTGAGTTTGTCCAGGTAGCCCATGGCGAAGGCCGACACCACGAAGGTCATGTGAATGATCACGTACCACTTCAGGTGCTCGGGATCGACGTTCTTGGCGTCCATGAAGACCCGCAGCAGGTGGATCGAGGAAATGGCCACGATGGACGCTGCCACTTTCATCTTCAGCGAAGACGAGTCCATGGTGCCCAGCCAGTTGAGCTTCTCTTTATGATCGTCGATGTCCAATTGGGAAACGAAGTTCTCGTACCCGGAAATCATCACCATCACCAGCAGGCCGCCCACCAGCGCCATGTCGATCAGCGACAGCAGCACCAGGATTACATCCGATTCAGCCATCGAGAATACGCTGGGAATGACGTGAAACACTTCTTGAAAGAATTTCAGTCCCAAGGCCAACAATCCTAACGACAGGCCGAAGTAGATCGGCGCCAGCAGCCAGCGCGAGGCGTACATTGCATTTTCGATAAAGCGTTCCATCAAAATCTCACACCTGGTCTGGAAATGGCCGCGAGTATACCAGCCGCCCGTGACTGTCTATATCCAGATGCAGGCAGATGCAGCCAGAACCAGCGAGAAACCGACGGCAAATCCGCAACCTGCGCGTGTGTGACAAGTTTTTTCTGCTAGTGTCGAAACAATTGACAGCTCAGCGACATCGGACAGGAAAACGGGAAAATGGATGTGCGATTGCCTTTAATGAGCGCTGGAATTTGCCTGGCGTTACTGATGAGCGCCTGCTCGCCCAGCGATGAAAAACGCCAGGTCAGCCTTGAAGAGAAAACGGCCCAGTTCGAAAAGTCGCTGGATGCCATCAATGATCCCAAGCTCAAGGAGGCAGTGGCGGAACTGGGCGGCTCACTGTTGTTGCTCGAACGCGCGCAGATCAAGCTCGACAGCAAGCCGCTGGAAATCGAATACAGCCAGGATGCGCTCGCCGTACTTAAGCATTACCCCACGCCCCAGGCGCTGGTCGACACGTACATCAACGGTCTGTTCGTGTTGCACAAGGACTCCAGCTCCGACTACCTGACCGATCTGCAACCGGTGTTTCCCTTCAACTTCAACGTCCCGGATGCCTTTCTGTTTCCCCATGGCGTTGAGTGGCTGTCGGTAACACTGAGCAACAAACG
Organism: Pseudomonas sp. LB3P31; assembly: GCF_054897945.1. Taxonomy (NCBI): domain Bacteria; kingdom Pseudomonadati; phylum Pseudomonadota; class Gammaproteobacteria; order Pseudomonadales; family Pseudomonadaceae; genus Pseudomonas; species Pseudomonas sp. LB3P31. The sequence goes on along the minus strand of NZ_CM142710.1, from coordinate 4,228,493 downwards.
CGTCATCCCGTTCCAGCCGGAATGGTCGGAAACCGATCCTGGCATCCAGTTGAGCCCCTCCAGCTCCAACCTGACCAATCCCGACGACCTGACCGTCACCTATCCTTTTATTGATGGCCTGGATGTCGACAACAAGCACCAGCCGCAACCCGTCAGTCTGCAAGGCAAGGTGGAAGTCATCGCACCGCGCCGGCTCTACAGCTTCGACCTGACCGGGAAGGACGTGGGCCAGACTCGTACCAACGACAACCTCAGCGTCAAGCTGCTGAGCCTTGAAAGCAACTATGCCGAAATCGAATTCAGCAACAGCGCACCTGTGGCGCCAGAGGTGGCTGACACTCCGCTAAATCCGTTGATCGTCCAGGCAAAAGACAGCACCGGGCAATTTCTCTCGCGCTCCGGCTCAATCAACGAGACCTCCGCCCAGATTGCGTTTTATCAAAAGCAACTGGCCCTGCTGCAACAGCAAAAGGCCTGGAGCGAAAGCCTCGAGAAACAGCTCGAGTCTGAGCAACGGACCTTCGAAAAGCAGCAGACCCGGCATTACTCCAAGGTTTATTTCAATGGACCGATCGACGCCCTCGAAGTCAGTGTGCTGGACTTCTCCAGCGCCACGGTGATCCGCAAGGACCTGGACTTGCCAGTGCGGCGCTTCGACGCCCACACCACCGAGAAGTCGATCAAGACATTGGATCTGCCCGTGGTGGTGTATGACGACCAGGCCGCGAGCTGGCTTAAGGGCGCGACCCTGACCGAAGAGCAGCTGAAAAAAGGCGTGAACATCCGTCAGTCAGTTGATGATCCCAGCGCCGCGCGTATCGAATTCGATCACCTGAGAAGCTTCAACGACGAGCTGCTGGGCAGCTCATTCAACCCTGGCGAAAGCCCGGTGAGTTTTTTTACCGAAGACGGCAGAGGCAAACGTGACGAGCCGATCGAGCTGCCGCCCGAGGCGTTCCAGATCGATCCTTTGCGCGGCACCATCACCTATGACCTGAACCTGTTCCCGGAGACCCCGGCTTATGCGGTGGGCTCAATTCCGCTGTTCCTGGCGAGCATCCAGAAAAACACCCTGGACGCCCATCAGCTGCCCAAGGGGCTGGAACTCAGGGGTAATGCCCTGTTGGTCGACCTAAAGGAATTTCCGGAGCAGGACTGGCGTTTTTACGCCCGGGACGACAGTGGTAATTATCTGAAGGAGATTCTTGCAGTCAGTCACGATGCCAGCGCGGAGGGCCCGGCGCTGACGGGCGTGCATTACTTTTATGGCCAGCCTACCCGCCTGGAAACCTACCAGCGCGTCGATCTGGCTACCGTGCAGTACGGCTTCGAGGTCAAGCTCGACAAGGCTGACACTTCCAGCCTTGATCAATAGCTTCAACGATCCGGCCGAAACTCGAAACCAGCAAGGTTGCGCGAACGTCCACCATTGATTTCGCGCAGCTGGGCTTGCAGATGCAGGCACCAGATTTGCGGGTCATCGGCCAGTTCGTAGCCGTGCAGGGTCAGACTTTCAACGATAGTGTCGAGGATGGATTCAGCCACGAAAGGGCCGTGAAAAGGTCCTTGTGCCTTGATCGCAGAAGGTTGTTCGCCAGCCATTCCGGCGGCAAACAGCAAGGTCCACATGCCCGTATCACCCGCCAGCGGGCGGATGGCGCATTCGATACGGGTCACGAGGCCCAGGCATTGTCGGGTGAGGCAGAGGTTGCGCGACATGGCGGCGACCCTCGATAGATCCGGTGTTCAGCCCTCATCAGAAGACTGTTTCGATCCAGTGATACTGTCGATATCCTTGAGCTCAGAATAGAAGAAAAGTCTGGATACCATGCCAGGTAGAACCAGAAGGCGCCGAATGGTCATTGTGTGAATATTGGCGCCAGAGTGATGGCACTTTCATCCCAGCTCCCGGATTAAACTGTGGGAGCGGGCTTGCTCGCGAATGCGGTCTGTCATCCAACTGATGCGTTGGCTCAAGGACCGCCTTCGCGAGCAAGCCCGCTCCCACAATGGGTCAGTGTAGGGCCTGAAACATTTATCAGGCCGGTTTGGCTTCTGCCAAAGCCTCCAGCGCCGCTTCCTTCTCGGCTTCCTTCAGGTCCTCTTCACTGATCATTTCCGCAATCACCCGCAGGCGCTCAACGACCCGGGCGTTGACGCTGCCTTCGGGGAACTCGCCATTCTCATCCGGCGCCCCCGCCGGCTCGCCCACCAGCAGGCTCAAGGCTTCATCGGCCTGGCGCACCGCGTAGACGTGGAACTGCCCGGCACGCACCGCCGCCAGCACCTTCTCATCGAGCATCAGCGTGGCAACGTTGGCCTGCGGAATGATCGCGCCTTGCTCACCCGTCAGGCCACGGGCCTCACAGAGGCGGAAGAAGCCCTCGATCTTCTCGTTGACCCCGCCCACCGCCTGCACTTCACCGAACTGATTGATCGAGCCGGTAATCGCAAAGCACTGCTTGAGCGGCGTTTTCGACAAGGCCGAAATCAGCGTGCAAGCCTCACCCAGCGATGCACTGTCACCGTCCACGTAGCCGTAGGACTGCTCCAGCGCGATGCTCGCGGAAATCGCCAGGGGGAATTCCTGCGCATAACGGCTGCCCAGGTAACCAGTGAGGATCATCACCCCCTTGGAGTGAATCGGCTGGCCCAGGTTGACCTCGCGCTCGATGTCGACGATTCCGCTGCCCCCCGGATAGACCGTGGCGGAAATCCGCGCCGGCACACCAAAGGCCGAGTCGCCAACTTCCAGAACGGTCAGCCCGTTGCACTTGCCCACGGCGGCGCCATCGGTGTCGATCAGGATGATCCCGGCCAGCATGTCATCGAGAATCCGCGCCGAGACTCGCCCGGTGCGAGTCGCCTTGGCCTTGAGTGCTCGTTCGATGTGGCCCGCATCGGTCATTTCGTCCGCCGCCAGGTGACGAATGAAGTCTGCCTCGCTGACCAGCTGGAACAGGTCGCCAATCCGCGCCGACAAGCGCCCCTGGTGTTCGGCCAGGCGTGCGCTGTAGGTCGCCAGGCGCGCCACCGCATCGGCGGTCAATGGCGCCATGCCCTCTTCCGAGGTGCGGGTTTTCAGCAACTGGGCGAACTGCTCCAGACTTTCGTCGACCATCGGAATGTCTTCGTCGAAATCCACCAGGACGCGGAACAGCTCCTGGAAGTCCGGATCGAGGTCCTGCAGCGTGTAATACAGCTGCCGTGCGCCGATGATGACAACCTTGACCTGCAGCGGGATGTGCTGCGGCGTCAGCGTCACGGTGGCCAGGCGGCCCAGTTCGCCCAGTGGCGACTCCATTTTCAGCTTGCGCGATTGCAGGGCGCGCTTGAGCGCATCCCATACGAATGGCTCACTGAGCATTTTTTCTGCTTCGAGGATCAGGAAACCGCCGTTGGCCCGGTGCAGTGCACCCGGTCGCAGTTGACGATAAGTGGTGTAGAGCGCGCCCTGGTCGGTGCTGTATTCGATCCGCCCGAACAGGTTTTCGTAGGTCGGATGCGGCTCGAACACCACTGGCGCGCCGCCGCTGGACGAATGACCAACCACCAGGCTAGGGGCGTATTGCTCTTCGAGCATCTTGCGGGCGACAGCATCGATTTTGCTGTCGTCGACCATCTGCTCGACCACGGTTTTCAGCAGGTAAACCTGCATCGCCTGCAAGTAGCCGCAGACCGCTGCGTTTTCGGCATATTTTTCCGACAACGGCGACAGCAATGGCTGCAAGGCCAGGGTGATGGTTTCTTCGTTGAGGTGGCGCAGCTGATTGCTCGACTCGCGTTTCCATTGCGGCAGACTGGCGAGCTCTTCGTTAAGCCGTTCTTCCAGACCGGAAATGTCGTCGTGAAAACGGTCGCGATCGGCTTCCGGCAACTGCGCGAACTCCGCTTCGTCCAGCGCTTTGCCATCACCCATCGGGGTAAACGCGATGTTGCTGGCGTCACGGTAGAGCGCGACGTCCTTCTCCAGTGCCAGGCGCTCGATGATGTCCAGCGCCTTGTCGTAGCGCTGGTTGAAGGCACGGTCGATGGCACTTTTCTTCTGCTGGTAGGACGGGTGTTCAAACACCGCAGGAAACGTCGCCACCAGGTTGTCGATCAAGCCGTTGATATCGCCGATGAACGCACCGGCAGTGCCCGACGGCAATTCCAGTGCCCGAGGCTCGCGCGGCTCGTCGAAATTGTTGACATAGACCCAGTCCGCCGGGGTCTGCAGGCGCTTGCCTTCGGCTCTCAGGTAGCGTTTGACGAACGAGAACCGGCCAGTGCCGGGCTCACCCATGACGAATACGTTGTAACCGGGGCGTGGCATGGCCACGCCGAACTGCAAGGCTTCGACCGCGCGTTCCTGGCCGAGTACACCGCGGAAGGGCTCCAGATCATTGGTGGTAGAGAAGCTGAACTGTTCAGCGGAAAACGGACGGGTTAGCGCTTCAGGCGCTAGACGCAAGCTGGCAGCAACAGGATCAGGCATCGGGCTTCCTTACATCAGGCGGGGCAGATAGCGGCATTCTGGCGCTGCCCACACCCCACTTGCAAGGCGCGCCTCATGCCAAAGCATAGCCAAACGGCCATCCCCAGCCTGGCCGGGTCTAAATCAATGATTTCAACGAATCTTTTGCAAAAAATAACGGAACCCTTGGAACGTGCCTAAACTCCAAATTGCGCGGCTGGAACAATAACCGGCCCACTGGCGCCAGATCGGGCCAGACCCTGTCCATTGGTATGCACATAAAGAGAACAAAGCTATGAAACGGATTCTTCTCGGTACTCTCTTCACCGCTGTATCCCTCAACGCCATGGCACAAGCGCCCGGCGGTCCGGATTGCGGTTGGGGCAACATGCTGTTCGAAGGTCAGCGTGGCACCCCGGCTCACTTCCTGGCATCCACCACTAACGGCACTTCCGGTAACGCAACTTTCGGTATGACTTCCGGTACCAACGGTTGCTCGACTAACGCGTCGCTGACTTATGGCGGCAAATCCTGGCTGGCCATGAATGGCATGATGAATGAGCTGTCCGAAGACATGGCCAAAGGTAACGGCGAAGCGCTGACTACCTATGCTGTGGTACTGGGCGTGGCACCGGAAGATCGTGAGCACTTTGCTGCCGTGACTCACGAGCACTTCCAGCAGATTTTCAGCAAGGCTGACGTAACCGCTGAAGACGTGCATACCAACACCCTGTCCGTTATCAAGAACGATGCTCGTCTGGCCAAGTACGCCACTCAAGCATAAGCTCCACCCCACCCGCTCCTCTTGAGGGGCGGGTTTTATTTTTTGGACCTGTGCCCCCTTGGGTCTTTGTTTCTTTTCATTAAGTTGCCCACTATGCTCAAACGCCTTGCCTGGTTGGCGCTCTGTGCCTGCGCCCCGCTGTCCGCCGCGCCAAACATCGACCCACAACGTTTGCAGCAACTGGCTAACGACCCTTTCTGGATCTCCCTGGGCCACTACGAAACCGCCAAGCTCGGTGGCTGGCGTAGCTACGTCAGCGACAAGAAGTTCTTCCTGGCGCCCGACGGCAATGAACATCCGGACCGCGAGCTGGCGGCCACCGTCCAGGCGCTGTACGCCCCGGCGAGCGCCGGCGAGAAACACGCGCAATGTGTCTACCCTGCACGTACGCGCTGGCTCAAGGCAGAGCTGCAGCTGAAGGATTTGCCAGCGCCCGAATGTGCTGAATTCAAGCAGTGGTTCAAGGACGTCTCGCCGCACAGCGCGGTGATGATCTTCCCTGCGGCCTATCTCAACAGCCCGTCGTCGATGTTTGGTCACACCCTGCTGCGCATCGACCAGGCCGATGTGCAGAGCGACAAGACCGCGCTGCTCAGTTACGCGATCAACTTCGGCGCCTACATCGAAGGCTCGGACAACAGCATCCTGTACGCCTGGAAAGGCTTGATGGGTGGTTATCCGGGGCTGTTTGCACTGGTGCCCTATCAGGAAAAACTCTCGGAATACCGCAGCCTGGAAAACCGCGACTTGTGGGAATACCGCCTGAATCTGACCCAGGCAGAAACGGCGCGGATGGTCGAGCATGTCTGGGAGCTGAAACAGACCCAGTTCGACTATTTCTTCTTCGACGAAAACTGCTCTTATCGCTTGCTCGAACTGCTGCAGGTGGCCCGCCCGAGCCTGCGCCTGACCGAACAATTCCCCCTGACGGCGATCCCGACCGATACGGTCAAGGCGGTAAAAGAGGCGGGTTTGGTGGAGTCCATCCAGTATCGCCCATCCCGAGAGCGCGAACTGCTGAGCCGTGCCGAGCCTCTGAGCGATGAAGAACAACAATGGGTGCTGAAAGTCAGCGCCGACCAGAAGCAGCTGCAAACCTCGGCCTTTAAGGTTTTGCCTCGGGATCGCCAGGCGCTGATCATCGACGCCGCCTATCGCCTCGAACGCTACCGCGCCAACGGCCAGGAGCGCGATCCTGAACGCTCCCAGCGCAGTTTTGAACTACTGCGCGCGATCAACCAGAACCCGGCGCCGGAACTTGAAATCCCGCGACCTGGGCTGCCAGAAGACGGTCATGAATCGCGCACCTGGCAGGCCGGTATCGGTACTCGAGGCGATGAGGCCTTTGCCGAATACGGCCTGCGCATGGCCTATCACGACCTGAACGATAACGCCGAAAGCTTCCCCCTCGGCGCACAGATCGAAATCCTGCAGATGAAGCTGCGTCAGTATGAAGGCAATCGCTGGCAGTTCCAGCAGCTGGATCTGGCGACGATTCGCTCCCTGACGCCGCGCAACGAGCTGTTGCAGCCGATGTCGTGGCAAGTCACCGGTGGCCTGGAGCGCGTTCCCGGCAAACATGACGATGAGAACCTGGTCAGTCACGTCAATGGTGGCGGCGGTGGCACCTGGCAATTGACCGAGGACATGCTCGGGTTTGCCCTGGGCACCGTGCGCGTGGAGCACAACAATGATTTTGCAGAATTTATTTCTACGGCAGCAGGCTTCAACACGGGGTTGCTGTGGAAAAACCCGCTGGGAAATTTCAGCCTGGAAACCAAGGGTGATTTTTTCACCAATGGTGAAGTGCGGCGCAGTGTGAGTCTGAATCAGCAATGGGAATTGTCGCGCAACCTGGGGCTGCGTCTGAGCGCGCAGCGCGAGTTCAGCCACATAGCTTCGCCAGTGAATGAAGTGATGCTTGAGATGAAGTGGTATCACTATTGACCGCTCGCCTGCGGGGGCAAACCAAACCTGTTGGAGCAAACCTGTGGGAGCAAAGCTTGCTCGCCACAGGATCGGCGCGGTACATCCCAAAGACCGCATTGCTGCCATCGCGAGCAAGCTTTGCTCCCACAGGGCCTTGCACTTGCGGGCTTAGCTGTTAACAGGCACTGCTCCCACCGGGCCGCGATGTTTTGATGTTTCTTTCACATCCGCCTCACGAATCCCCTCCTAGACTTCCATCATTGGCCGTAAGACGGCCTGGGAGTTCGAGATGTGGCGTTGCGTGAGTGCGTTGAGTGTTGTGCTGCTGATCACGGGTTGCCAGTCAACCCACGAAGACCTGATCGCCAAGGGTTATCCGCCCGCCTTCGCCGATGGCTTCGACGACGGCTGCAGCAGTGGCCGGCAGGCTGGCGGAGCGATGACCGGGGAGTTCCGCAAGAATGTCCCGCGCTACCTCAAGGATCCGCGGTACGCCGAAGGCTGGAGCGATGGCTTTCGCCAATGCCAGGCGATGCTGGAAAATCAGGATCGCGAAGACTATCGCAGCCACCATTGGGATGATCGCGACAAAGCCTGGGAGCAGCAGAAAGACCAGGATGCGGCGCGCGCCTATCGCTCGCAATGAGTCGCCCTCGGACATCCGCCGAAACTTAATGCCTGCGAGCATGGCCCAAACCCTACAACGGGAGAAAACCATGAGTCGCGCCTTCGTCAATGAAGATAACGCCGCTGCGCAAGCCGATCAGCCGGTTGAACGGCACATCAGCACGCAGCCCAATTACGTCACACCTGCGGGGCTGATTCAGCTGCAGGCCAAGGTGGCCGAACTGCAACAGCAGCTCGGCGAGCAATCAGCCAAGGGTGAACAGGCCGACAAGCAGCGCCAGGCAGACCTTGATCGGGATTTGCGGTATTTCAATCAGCGCCTGCTCAGCGCGCAGGTGGTGACGCCTGCCAGTTCCACCGACAAAGTGCAGATTGGCAGCCGAGTGACCTTCGCCGATGAGCACAGCGCCGAGCAAAGTGTGCAACTGGTGGGGGAAGATCAGGCAGACGCACCGGCGGGCCTGATCAACTGGGGCTCGCCGCTGGGCCGGGCGCTGCTTGGAGCGCAACTCGGGGATGAGGTGCTATGGCAGCGCCCGGCCGGCGATCAACTGATCGAGATCATCCGTATCGAACCGGCTTAAACCACGCCCTGGGCGAGCATCGCGTCGGCAACTTTGACGAAGCCGGCGATGTTCGCACCTTTGACGTAGTTGATCCGACCATTCTCTTCACCGTAATGCACGCAGGCGTGGTGGATCGACTGCATGATCGCGTGAAGCTTGCTGTCCACTTCGCCGCCGGTCCACAGCAGGCGCATGGCGTTCTGCGACATCTCAAGGCCACTCACCGCAACACCGCCGGCATTGGATGCCTTGCCTGGCGCGAATAAAATGCCGGCCTCGATGAACAGGTCCACGGCTTCCAGCGTGGTCGGCATATTGGCGCCTTCAGCCACGCAGATGCAGCCATTGCGCAGCAACGTGCGCGCGGCCTCGGCATCGAGCTCGTTCTGCGTTGCGCAAGGCAACGCGATGTCGCACGCCAGGTCCCAGGGGCTGTGGCCGGCACGGAACTCCAGGCCAAAACGCGCGGCCAACTCGCTGATGCGTCCACGCTGGACGTTTTTCAGCTCCAGTACGGCCAGCCATTGCTCTTCGCTCAAACCCGCTTCGCAGTACAGCGTGCCTTCGGAGTCCGACAGCGAAATCACTTTGCCGCCCAGGTCCATGACCTTGCGTGCCGCGTACTGCGCCACGTTGCCCGAACCAGAGATCGCCACGCGCTTGCCATCGACGGTTTCACCGCTGCGCTTGAGCATCTCCTCAGCAAAGTAGACACAGCCGAAACCGGTGGCTTCCGGGCGAATCAGGCTGCCGCCGTAGCTCGGGCCCTTGCCCGTCAGAACGCTGGTGAACTGGTTGCTCAGGCGCTTGTATTGACCGAAGAGGAAGCCGATCTCCCGGGCACCGACACCGATATCCCCGGCCGGCACGTCCACGTCTGCACCGATGTGCCGGTACAGCTCGCTCATGAAGGCCTGGCAGAAGCGCATGACTTCAGCATCGCTTTTACCTTTGGGGTCGAAGTCCGAACCACCCTTGCCGCCGCCCATGGGCAACGAGGTCAGGGAGTTCTTGAAGGTCTGTTCGAACGCGAGGAATTTCAGCACGCCGAGGTTTACCGAAGGATGGAGCGCAGACCGCCCTTGTACGGGCCGATCGCACTGTTCATCTGGATGCGGAAGCCGCGATTGACCCGCACCTTGCCGTGATCATCGACCCAGGAAACCCGAAACACGATGACCCGCTCCGGCTCGCAGATACGCTCCAGAATGCCGGAGGTCAGGTAGAGCGGATTGGCTTCAAGAAATGGCCACAGGCTGCGCAGGACTTCTTCAACCGCCTGATGAAATTCAGGCTGGTCGGGGTCACGTTTTTTCAGGCGGGCAAGGAAGGATTCAACGGATTCGATCATGGAAAAGTCTCGGCAAATTTATTGTCGTTGGAGAGATTGGGCCGGACTTTAACAAACGAATCGCGCACAGGAACAGCGCAAGATGTCGCCTTTATGAAATTAAATGGTGCACAGGATATAAATTAATGCGTTTCTTGGGTGGAAAGCGCACCTGAAGAGGGAGCCAGCCTTTGAGACACGCACCATCGTTAGACCGCTATCGCGAGCAGGCTCACTCCTACAGGGGCTCAGTGCCAGCAGGTAAAAATCCGGTCCACTGTAGGAGTGAGCCTGCTCGCGATTGCCGCACTGAGGTGCAACTGAGACCCATAAAAAAACGGAGCCCCAAAGGCTCCGTTTCTCACTCAACCAACCCGAACTCAGGCCAGCTTCTTGTGCCGTACCCGATGCGGCTGGGCAGCCGCTTCGCCGAGACGCTTCTTGCGATCGGCTTCGTACTCGGTGTAGTTACCTTCGAAGAACACCGCTTGCGAGTCGTCTTCGTACGCCAGGATGTGAGTCGCGACGCGGTCAAGGAACCACCGATCGTGAGAGATCACAATAGCGGCGCCCGGGAAGTCCAGCAGGGCTTCTTCCAGGGAACGCAGGGTTTCAACGTCGAGGTCGTTGGACGGTTCATCGAGCAGCAGGACGTTGCCGCCCTCTTTCAGGGTCAGGGCCAGGTGCAAGCGACCGCGCTCACCACCGGACAGGTCCTTGACGAACTTCTGCTGATCGCCGCCCTTGAAGTTGAAGCGACCGACGTAGGTGCGTGACGGGATCTCGTAGTTGCCGATGCGAATCTGGTCGGAACCATCGGAGATCTGCTGGAACACCGTCTTGCTGCCGTCCAGGTCTTCACGGCTCTGGTCGACGCACGCCAGCTGCACGGTTTCGCCGACTTCGATGCTGCCCGAATCCGGAGTTTCCTTGCCCATCAGCATGCGGAACAGGGTAGATTTACCCGCGCCGTTACCGCCAATTACGCCAACGATGGCGCCTTTAGGCATGGAGAACGACAGGTTGTCGATCAGCACGCGATCGCCGTAACCCTTGGATACGTTCTTGAATTCGATGACCTTGTCACCCAGACGCGGACCGGCCGGGATGTAGATCTCGTTGGTTTCACTGCGCTTCTGGAATTCCTGCGACTGCATTTCTTCGAAGCGTTGCAGACGAGCCTTGGATTTCGACTGGCGGGCCTTGGCGCCTTGGCGCACCCACTCCAGTTCTTCCTTCATGGCTTTTTCATGGGCCGACTGCTGCTTGGATTCGGCAGCCAGACGATTGGACTTGGCTTCAAGCCAGCCCGAATAGTTGCCTTCGTACGGGATACCGGCGCCGCGGTCGAGCTCGAGGATCCAGCCCGCTACGTTGTCCAGGAAGTACCGGTCGTGCGTGATCGCAACCACGGTGCCCGGGAAGTCGTGGAGGAAATGCTCCAGCCAGGCAACGGAATCGGCGTCCAGGTGGTTGGTTGGTTCGTCGAGCAGCAACATGTCCGGAGCGGACAGCAGCAGGCGGCACAGGGCTACACGACGCTTTTCACCACCGGACAGGAATTCGACCTTGGCATCCCAGGCTGGCAGACGCAGCGCATCAGCGGCGACCTCCAGCTGACGCTCCAGGTTGTGACCATCACTGGCCTGCAGGATCGCTTCAAGCTTGGCCTGTTCAGCGGCCAGCTTGTCGAAATCGGCATCTTCCTCGGCGTAGGCGGCGTAGACCTCGTCCAGGCGAGCCTGGGCGTTCTTGATCACGCTGACCGCTTCCTCGACCACTTCACGCACGGTCTTGGTTGGATCGAGGATCGGTTCCTGCGGCAGGTAGCCGATGTTCAGGTCCGGCATCGGACGGGCCTCGCCCTCGAACTCGGTGTCGACGCCGGCCATGATTTTCAGCAGCGTGGACTTACCCGAACCGTTGAGGCCGAGTACGCCAATCTTCGCGCCTGGGAAGAACGACAGCGAAATGTTTTTCAGGATTTCCCGCTTCGGCGGAACAACTTTGCCCAGCCGATGCATGGTGAAGACGTATTGAGCCATGGAGAACCTTGGGTCAGTGACAGATGAATGATTGGTGCGCAGGCGAGGCCCGGCCAGACTGTGTGCGCTAACCGCTTGATAGGGACCAATGCGTGCGCGCTGAAGAAAGTCTGATTTTAGGAGCTGGAACGCTCCCACGTAACCGGCAAAGCTACCTTAATGATGGGTGGCAGTCCAGCCGAGCGGGGCTGGCACTTTGCCACAACACAGGGCATGCTAGCCGCCCTTCGGGCGTCCGGCTTATAGTGCGCGTCGTACCAGTCCAGCCCTGCCGCAGGATTACCCAGCTTGCCTAACGTGCCTCCACCGTCTCCTGTGAGCGCTGCCAAATCTGCGGCCAACTCGCCCCTGCGCGGGACGTTGAAAGGCGCGCTGGCCACGCTCGTGTTGTTGTTGCTCGGCCTGCTGTTCTGGCAGTTGCTCGACCAACTGCGCGAAACCCAGACAAACCAGCGTCAATACACCATCGACTTCACTGCCGACCTGGCTTCGCAGGTCAGCCTGAACATGGCACTGAACGCGCAGATCGCACTTAACCTGCTACCGATCGTCGAGCAACCACAGACTGCCGACGAACAGCTGGCCCTGCTACGCAGAGTTCAGCAGTCATTGCCCGACGTACGCAGCCTGGCGCTGCTCAGTCCATCCGGAAAAATCCTCAGCGACAGCGCCGCAAACAGCACGGATGCCGACTATCTCAGCGAACTGGTGCGCCGCAGCCACGCCCAGGCGCACTATTTCAGCAATGCCGACGACGGCTCGGTGGTCCACCTGTTGTTGCATCAAGCCAGCGGCAGCACTCGCGGTTACTGGGCACTGCGCCTCTCACCGACATTCCTTTCGTCGCTGGCCAAGCCCAATGAAGCCGGGATCCGTCCGCAGTGGGTGGTGGAAAACCGCGTCAATCGGCAGATCATCAGCCGCGACGACGCCGTGCCACTGGCAGAACCGGGCGAGCTGACCCCCGAAGACCTGGCCAACAGCGTGCTGACAGTGCCCCTGAGCAGCAGCGACTGGCAATTGCGCGGGCTGTTCGACCACCAGCGGGTCATCGAACAACTGCTGCCGGCGTTCATCGGCAAATGCCTGCTGGGCCTGGCCTTTTCCCTGCTGCCGTTTCTCGCTTTGCTGAACATGCGCCGCCGCCAGCGCCAGGTGCACGAAGGTCGTCGACGGTATCAGGACATCTTTGAAGGGACCGGCGTCGCCCTGTGTGTTCTGGATCTGTCCGGGCTCAAGAGCGCGTTCGACAAGGCGCGCATCGGCACCATCGATCAGCTGAATAGCTGGCTGGTACTGCCTGCGCAGCGTCAACAGATGCTGCGCGAATTGCGCATCACCGAGGTCAACCTGGTGGCCTTGCAACTGCTGGAGGTCAACACCCCGGAGCAGGCCTGGGAGCGTCTTATCGACGCCGACCCGCTGGACGGCTGCGCCATTGGCGAGCCGATACTCGAAGCCGTGCTACTGCAGCACAAACAGCTGGAACTGGAAATTCGCCTGCAGGACGCCAGTGGCCGTGATCAGCACTTGTGGCTGGTGCTGCGCCTGCCGCAGGATCAGGATGACCACAAAGCGGTGATCCTGAGCATTACCGACATCACCAGCCGCAAGCTCATCGAGCTGTCACTGCTGGAGCGTGAAAGTTTCTGGTCCGACGTAGTACGCACGGTACCGGATCATCTGTACGTGCAAGATGTCATCAGCCAGCGAATGATCTTCAGCAACCACCATCTGGGCCAGACCCTCGGTTACAACCGTACCGAGCTGCACCAGATGGGCGAGTACTTCTGGGAAATCCTGCTGCACCCCGAAGATGCCGACTTCTATCACCGTTCGCGCCAGACCCAGCGCCAGGGCGGCTATAGCCAGTTGATGCAGTGCCAGTTGCGCTTCCGCCACCGGGACGGCAAATGGCGCCGGTTCGAAGTGCGCGAGCAAGCCCTGGCGCGGGACAAGCATGATCAGGTAACCCGCATCATTGGCGTCGCCAAGGACATCACCGAGCAGATCGAAGCCAGTGAATCCCTGCGCGACAGCGAGCAGCGTTACCGCATGCTCGCCGAAAGCATCAGCGACGTGATTTTCTCCACCGACAGCAAGATGTCACTTAACTACGTCAGTCCATCGGTGCAGGCGGTGCTGGGCTATGACGTCGAGTGGATCTTCCAGAACGGCTGGCAATCGACCATCGCCAACCCACAACAACTGACCGGCATCTACAGCTTGATGGACCGGGTCAGCAAGGCATTGAACAAACCTGAAACGCTCGCGTTGCTGCGTGACCAGGTGCAGACCCAGCTTTACCTGTTCGACTGCCTGCGGGCCGACGGCCGCAAGATCCCCATTGAACTGCGCCTGGTACTGGTATGGGATGAACAAGGCGCCTTCGAAGGCGTGCTGGGCGTCGGTCGCGATATCAGCCAGCAACGCCGGGCCGAGAAAGACCTGCGCATGGCCGCAACGGTCTTCGAGCACTCGACCTCGGCGATCCTGATCACTGACCCGGCCGGCTACATCGTCCAAGCCAATGAAGCCTTCAGCCGCGTCAGCGGTTACGCAGTCGAACACGTGCTCGACCAGCTGCCGAATATGCTCACCGTGGATGAGCAACAGGAGGCGCACCTGCGCTACGTGCTCAAACAACTCAACCAGCACAGCACCTGGGAAGGCGAAGTCTGGCTCAAGCGGCGCAATGGCGAACATTACCCGGCCTGGGTCGGCATCACGGCGGTGCTGGATGACGAAGGCGACCTGGCCAGCTATGTGTGTTTCTTCAGCGACATCAGCGAGCGCAAGGCCAGCGAACAGCGCATCCACCGTCTCGCTTACTATGACGCCCTGACGCACTTGCCCAACCGCACGCTGTTCCAGGATCGTCTGCACACCGCGCTGCAGTCGGCCGAGCGGCAGAAAGGCTGGGTGGTGCTGATGTTCCTCGACCTTGACCGGTTCAAGCCGATCAACGATTCCCTGGGCCACGCCGCCGGCGATCGCATGCTCAAGGAAATGGCCACGCGCCTGCTCGGTTGCGTCGACGATGACGACACCGTGGCCCGCATGGGCGGCGACGAGTTCACCTTGCTCCTGCAACCACGGGCCAACCGCGAGATGGCGTTGAACCGGGCCATTCATGTCGCCGAACAGATACTCGGCAGCCTGGTGAAACCCTTCGTGCTCGAAGGCCGGGAGTTTTTCGTCACCGCCAGTATCGGTATCGCCCTGAGCCCGCAAGACGGCAATGAACTCAGCCAGCTGATGAAAAACGCCGACACTGCGATGTATCACGCCAAGGAGCGCGGCAAGAACAATTTCCAGTTCTATCAGGCCGACATGAACGCCAGCGCGTTGGAACGCCTTGAGCTGGAAAGCGATCTGCGCCACGCCCTGGAGCAAAACGAATTCGTGCTGTATTACCAGCCGCAATTCAGCGGCGACGGCAAACGCCTGACCGGAGCGGAAGCCCTGCTGCGCTGGCGTCATCCACGTCGCGGGCTGGTGCCGCCGGGGGATTTCATCCCGGTGCTCGAAGAGCTCGGCCTGGTGGTGGATGTCGGCGACTGGGTAATCAGCGAAGCCTGCCGTCAGCTCAAGACGTGGCACCAGGCCAAGGTTCGCGTGCCGAAAGTGTCGGTAAACATCTCGGCGCGGCAGTTCTCCGATGGGCAATTGGGCACGCGCATCGCCACTATCCTGCGCGACACCGGCTTGCCTCCGGCGTGCCTGGAACTGGAGCTGACCGAAAGCATCCTGATGCGCGAGGTCAGCGAGGCGATGCAGATCCTCGACGGCTTGAAAAATCTCGGTCTGAGCATCGCGGTCGATGACTTCGGCACGGGTTACTCATCCCTCAACTACCTCAAGCAGTTCCCGATCGATGTGCTGAAAATCGATCGCACTTTCGTCGATGGCCTGCCTTCCGGCGAGCAGGATGCGCAGATTGCCCGTGCGATCATTGCGATGGCTCACAGCCTCAACCTGGCGGTGATCGCTGAAGGTGTGGAGACGCAAGAGCAGCTGAATTTCCTGCGTGAGCATGGGTGTGATGAGGTTCAGGGGTATCTGTTCGGTCGACCGATGCCGGCGAGCGGGTTTGAGGCGCAGTTCAGTCATCAGGCATTGTTTGAGTTCGAGTGAAGCTTTGTGGTGAGTATGCGGGCCCTATCGCGGGCAAGCCTTGCTCCCACAGATCTCAGAGCTAGGCCTGCCCTGAAGGAATCACATCTGTGGGAGCAAGGCTTGCCCGCGATGAGGACCGCACTATCACCGCCGATCCCGTCATGAAGCCCACTTGTCTGCGACATGATGTCCTTTCATATGCCATCTAAAACCCATTGGGTTAGAATGCCCCCCTTTTCTGCCCCGATCCCTGAGGACCGCCATGTTCAGCCGTGATTTGACTATTGCCAAGTACGACGCCGATCTCTTCGCCGCCATGGAGCAAGAAGCCGTGCGCCAGGAAGAGCACATTGAGCTGATCGCTTCGGAAAACTACACCAGCCCTGCGGTGATGGAGGCTCAAGGTTCGGTTCTGACCAACAAGTACGCCGAAGGCTACCCTGGCAAGCGCTACTACGGCGGTTGCGAGTACGTCGACGTGGTCGAGCAACTGGCAATCGATCGTGCCAAGGAACTGTTCGGCGCTGATTACGCCAACGTTCAGCCGCACGCCGGCTCGCAAGCCAACAGCGCCGTATACCTGGCTCTGCTGTCGGCTGGCGATACCATCCTGGGCATGAGCCTGGCCCACGGCGGTCACCTGACCCACGGCGCCAGCGTTTCCTCCTCCGGCAAGCTGTACAACGCCGTTCAGTACGGCATCGACGCCAATGGCCTGATCGACTACGACGAAGTCGAGCGCCTGGCGGTTGAGCACAAGCCGAAAATGATCGTGGCCGGTTTCTCTGCCTACTCGCAGATCCTCGATTTCCCGCGCTTCCGCGAAATCGCTGACAAGGTTGGCGCCTACCTGTTCGTTGACATGGCTCACGTGGCCGGTCTGGTCGCCGCTGGCGTCTACCCGAACCCGGTTCCTTACGCCGACGTCGTGACCACCACCACGCACAAGACCCTGCGCGGTCCACGTGGCGGCCTGATCCTGGCTCGCGCCAACGCCGACATCGAGAAGAAGCTGAACTCCGCCGTATTCCCGGGCGCCCAGGGTGGCCCGCTGGAGCACGTGATCGCTGCCAAGGCGATCTGCTTCAAGGAAGCGCTGCAGCCTGAGTTCAAGACTTACCAGCAACAAGTGGTGAAGAATGCCAAGGCCATGGCCGGCGTGTTCATCGAGCGCGGTTTCGACGTGGTATCGGGCGGTACTGAAAACCACCTGTTCCTGCTGTCGCTGATCAAGCAGGAAATTTCCGGTAAAGATGCCGACGCCGCTCTGGGCAAGGCTTTCATCACCGTGAACAAGAACTCCGTGCCTAACGATCCACGGTCTCCGTTCGTCACTTCCGGCCTGCGCTTCGGCACCCCGGCCGTGACCACTCGTGGTTTCAAGGAAGCCGAGTGCAAGGAACTGGCTGGCTGGATCTGCGACATTCTGGCAGACCTGAACAACGAAGCGGTGATCGATGCCGTTCGTGAGAAGGTCAAGGCCATCTGCAAGAAGCTGCCGGTGTACGGCGCTTAATCGAGGACTCACTACCTCGGTGTACCTAAGCCCGATCAGCAATGGTCGGGCTTTTTTTATATTCCAATTACGATCACCAGAGTTTCCACCGTCACGCTTCGCGCGCAATGTCTTTAGGGACATAGTTTGAAAAGCAAGAGACAGCACAATGCACGCTTAATACCCTTATATTCAAAAGCCTTTAGAACACTCATCTCAGAGCAAGAAACACCTGAGGTTGGTTTTAAACAAATGAATACGGAGATTAAGCCATGAGTACCGACCGACAAAAATCATTTACCGCAACCTTGGACACAGCTGGCATAGTTTTACACTTTCTGGAAGCACTGCATGGACAGAAGACTCTAGTGACCTCCTCAATGAGCAGTGGAGGTTTTTATACCGGACGCCCGCAGCAACGAGACCATTCACACCTTGTAGGACTGCTGTCCGGGGCCGCAGTGCAAGCCAAGTCTCGCCTGCAGCTGTACTTTAGATATACTGGCAGCGATTACCAACTGTATATCCGCACGCTAGGCCCTCAATTCGGCAAGTGTCTTAGTATCAGCGACACAGGACTTTTTGGAGCGTTTCCAACGACCGGATCAACGACCTTTAACTTGATCAGCAAACGCCACAAAGTATTAACGCTGGATGACATTCGTGAAGACGACCCTGAAATTTATATTCAGGTTAAGGATTCAGGACTTTTGCACCAACACAGACCTCATGATTCAAATTACACCTATATTGCCGACAAAGGCGAAACACCCTTGGTATTTAGCTTAATGATTGACAAGAGAAACGCTCCCTATCTGGATTCGCCCAACGAAGTTTAAAATGTGTAAAACCGACTCGCACCGGTTTTTTCCTACACCTCCCCGTAGGAGCTGCCGAAGGCTGCGATCTTTTGATCTTAAAAACAACATCAAAAGATCGCAGCCTTCGGCAGCTCCTACAGGGGATCCGGGCAACCGGTCAGACCGGTCATGCCAATTTTCATAAATCCGCTTGTAATCCTGAAAAAACCCAGCGTAGACTGCGCCTGCACTGGACATACCGGTAAGACCACAATAATTAAGTCCTGAATCTGATGCGCCTTGGCGCACGGCAGCCAGGACGCCGACCAGGATTCCTCCCATGCTCAGATGGTGCTCGCGTTCAATCTTCCTCCAAGTGGTTCTCGGACTGGTGCTCGGCATCGTCTGCGGGCTGACCCTCCCCGAATATTCTGCTCAGCTCAAACCGCTGGGTGATGGCTTCATCAAACTGATCAAGATGCTCATTGGCCTGATCGTATTCTGCGTGGTGGTCAGCGGCATCAGCGGTGCCGGCGACTTGAAGAAGGTTGGACGCATCGGTCTGAAATCGGTGATCTACTTTGAAATCCTGACCACCATCGCCTTGGTGATCGGCTTGGTATTCGCCTTCAGCACCGGCATCGGCAGCGGCGCGAACATTCACCTGGACCAGCTCTCCGCCGCCGACATGGGCGACATCGCCCAGCGCGGCCAGCACATGCACACCACCACGCAGTTCCTGATGGACCTGATCCCCACCTCAGTAATCGGTGCCTTTGCCGAGAACAACATCCTCCAGGTCCTGCTGTTCTCAGTGTTGTTTGGCAGTGCGCTCAACCTGGTGGGCGAAGCGGCGTCAGGGATCTCCCGGCTCATCAACGAGCTGAGCCATGTGATCTTTCGCATCATGGGCATGATCGTGCGCCTGGCGCCGATCGGCGTGTTCGGCGCCATCGCGTTTACTACCAGCAAATATGGCCTGGACTCGCTGCAGCATCTGGGCAGCCTGGTGGGCCTGTTCTACCTGACCTGTGTCGCTTTCGTCTCGGTGATTCTCGGCCTGGTCATGCGCCTGTCCGGCCTGCGGATGTGGCCGCTGCTCAAGTACCTGCGTGAAGAACTGCTGATCGTCATGGGCACCGCCTCGTCCGACGCCGTGCTGCCGCAGATCATGCGCAAGCTGGAGCACCTGGGCATCGGCAGTTCGACTGTCGGCCTGGTGATCCCTACCGGTTACTCGTTTAACCTCGATGGTTTTTCCATCTACCTGACACTCGCCATCGTGTTTATCGCCAATGCCACCGGCACACCGCTGGCCATGACTGATCTGCTGACCATCCTGCTGGTATCGCTGATCACCTCCAAGGGCGCGCACGGCATTCCCGGCTCCGCACTGGTAATTCTCGCGGCGACGCTGACGGCCATTCCGGCGATCCCGGTGGTCGGCCTGGTGCTGGTGCTGGCAGTGGACTGGTTCATGGGTATCGGACGCGCGCTGACCAACCTGATCGGCAACTGCGTCGCCACAGTGGCCATCGCCCGCTGGGAAAAGGACATCGACGTCCAGCGCGCGAACAAGGTGCTTTCCGGCCAGGTGGGTTATACCTTCCAGCCGAGAAAACCGGTCGCCCCGGCGCACCAGCAGGAATTCTGAATCAATGCCGTGCCTGCCTGCGGGCAGGCACGGTGATCAAATCGTCTTGAATGCTCATGGAGCGAACAGTGATTACCTCGTCGACCGTTGTGAATTCAGTCGTGGAAAAACTTCGGGCCGCTCTGGCCCGCGGCCAATGGCGCTCCGGCGAAATGTTGCCAGGGCAGCGGGAGCTGGCCGAACAAATGGGCATTAGCCGCCCGAGCTTGCGCGAAGCGGTGATCGTCCTGGAAACCCTCGGGCTGGTGCGTTCCATGCCGGGGAAGGGCGTTGTGGTGCTGGAGGCTAATCTCAGTGACAGCCAGTCCCATGACAGCGCCGTAGCAGGGGCGAGCCTCGAAGATGTGCTGCAACTGCGCTACACCCTGGAGCCGTTCATTGTCGGGCTGGTGGCGCAATCGATCAGCAGCAAGGAAGTCGGGCAACTGCGCCTGACCCTCATGGACATGCGCGAAGCCCTGGAAGCCAATGACAGCGAAGCCGGGGTGAACGCCTACATCGGGTTCCACGAAGAACTGTTCAACCTGACGTCGAATCCGATCTTCCAGAGCGTGGTGCAGCAGACCAGCAATGCGCTAAAGCAGAGCGCCGAGGTGCTACGCAATTCCCCGGAACACCTGGCTGAACGGCTTGAAGAAAACGAAGCCGTAGTACGGGCGATCCGCAGCAAGAACAGCGCCCAGGCCAGCGCCGAGATGCGTCGCCATATTCTTCGCGAAGGCCAGCGCATGGGTATTGAACTGAACATTCCAGACGACAACCTCCGTAGTTGAACCCCCTCGAACTGGAGACAGGCCATGAATAGCTTCGCTTCACCGCAGACTCTTGCTGCCCTGCCCTATTCCCTGCTAACGGATGATCTGTACGCGCGGGTCTTCGACGCTATTCTCGAACAGCGAATCGATGCCAGCAGCCGGTTTACCGAAGACAGCCTGGCGTTGATGTTCAGTGCTCGGCGCAGTGAGATTCGTGGCGTGCTGAGCCGGCTTTCACACCAGCAGATCATTGTCCTCAAGCCCAACCACCGGCCTCGGGTCGCCAGGCTCGATCGCGAGCAGACCCGACAGACGCTGCATGCACGACGGTTGACTGAAACCACGCTGGTGCAGCTCGCCTGTCAGCGAAGTGGCGGCCAGGGTTTGGAACGGCTGCGCGCCCTGATCGAGCAGGAGCGTCACTGTACCGAACAGGGGCCGGCGATTCGGCTGGCTGGGGAGTTTCATTTGCAGCTGGCGGAAATGGCGGGTAATGCACCGTTGGCGCATTTTCTGGGGAGTCTGGTGCCGCTTACATCATTGGCGATTGCGCAGATTGATGGGTATGCAGTGAGTTGTTGCGATTGGCAGACGCATCAGGGATTGCTGGATTCAGTGGAATGCGGGGATGCAGTGATGGCGTTGGCTTTGCTGAATCGGCACCTGGATCATATGGAAGGGATCTTGTTAAATGCGCCACCCTTTACCGGTAAGGAATATGCTGTCGGTTAGGACGCTTTCGCGAGCAAGCCCGCTCCCACATTTTGATTTGTGTCGGCCAAAAAAACCTGGGTAATGCACAGATCCAATGTGGGAGCGGGCTTGCTCGCGAAGGGGCCATCAGAAACACTGAGGATTTCTGCTCCTAATCAGCCGCCACCCGCGCAAACCCCTCACGAATTTTCTCTTCCGGCAGATCATCAGCGATAAATACGATCACACTTTCCCGCGGCTCACCAGCCGCCCATTCGGTGTCCCAGTCGAAACCGTACAACTTCAACACCCCCTGAAACACCATCCGCCGCGCTTCACCAGCGATGCTCAACACGCCCTTGTACCGCAGCAATTGCTTTCCATGGTCCTCCAGCAGTTCATTCATGAACTCGCTGAGCTTGTCGAGATCCAGCGGCTTGTCAGTACGCAGCACCAGGCTGGAAATACGGTCTATGGAGGGCGTGTTGCTGACCGGGCGCAGGCTCAGGCCACTGCCGAGGTCGGCGTTGAGATTAAAACCACGCACATCAAGCAATTCCGCCAGGTCGATCTTGCCGTGCTCCACCACACGGATCGGCGCGCGCCGATTAATGCGGGTCAGGCGCTCGCTCAACGCGGTGAAAGTAGCTTCGTCCACCAGGTCTCGCTTGCTCACCAGCAGACGGTCGGCAAAGCCGATCTGCGCCTGGGCAATAGTCTGGGTCAGATGAGTATCGGCATGGGCCGCATCCACCAGCGTGATGATGCCGTCGAGGATGTAGCGCTCACGCAGCTCTTCATCGATGAAGAAGGTTTGCGCGACGGGGGCCGGATCGGCGAGACCGGTGCATTCGATCACCAGGCGGTCGAAGGCGATTTCGCCACTGTCCAGGCGCTCCAGCAGTAGGTACAGGGCTTTGGTCAGATCCGTATGGATGGTGCAGCAGACGCAGCCATTGGACAGCGTCATCACTTGCACCGGCTCGTCACCCAACAACTGGGTGTCGATGCCGGCGTCGCTGAATTCGTTTTCGATCACGGCGATTTTCAAGCCGTGCTCGGCTTTGAGCAGGTGGCGCAGCAGCGTAGTCTTGCCGGCGCCGAGGAAGCCGCTGAGGATTGTTACTGGGATAGGGACTGACAAAATATGGTCTCCCGAACTCGGAAAAAACTGTGGGAGCAAGGCTTGCCCGCGATGGCGTCCAACAAATCGCCATCGCGGGCAAGCCTTGCTCCCACAATGTGTGAGTGTGTTACCTACTCAACAACACTTCGGCCCACCCTTGCCGCCGTAACGGGCTTCCTGACGCTCCCGGAAGAACATCTCATAGCTCATCACCGGCTTGTCCGGGTGTTTGGTTTGCATATGCTCGACGTAGTTGTCGTAGTCGGGCATGCCGACCATCAGGCGCGCGGCCTGCCCGAGGTATTTACCGAGGCGACTCAGGTCATTGAACATGTTGGCAATCCTCGATTACGCATCCGGCACTGCCTGGAATGGCGCTTCTTTATCCGTACGTTCTTTTTTACCCCAGGCGGCAATACCGACCTTGAGGGCATAGAACAGGATGCTGAAGACCACGAACAGGAACAGCCCCGTCAGCGTTGCGTTGGTGTAGGCGTTGTAGATCACGTGCTGCATCTGGTTGATGTCCTTGGCCGGCGCAAGGATCTGGCCGTTGGCCAGCGCATCGCTGTACTTCTTCGCCAGCGAAAGGAAACCGATCGCAGGGTTGGCGTCGAACAGCTTGATGAAACCCGCGGTCACGGTGCAGATCAGCAGCCATACCGCTGGCAGCATCGTCACCCAGATGTAGCGTTGGCGTTTCATTTTGATCAGCACGACCGTCGCCAGCATCAGCGCGATCCCGGCCAGCATCTGGTTGGAGATACCGAACAGCGGCCACAGGGTGTTGATCCCACCCAGCGGATCGATCACGCCCTGATACAGCAGATAACCCCACATCGCCACACAGCCAGCCGTAGCAATCAGGTTGGCGGTCCAGGACTCGGTGCGTTTCAGCGCCGGCACGAAAGAACCGAGCAAATCCTGCAACATGAAACGTCCGGCACGGGTACCGGCATCCACGGCGGTCAGGATGAACAGCGCTTCAAACAGGATCGCAAAGTGATACCAGAACGCCATGGTGTTTTCACCCGGCAGGACGCTGTGCAGAATCTGCGCAATACCCACCGCGAGGGTCGGCGCACCGCCGGCTCGTGCCAGGATCGTGGTCTCACCGATGTCTTTGGCGACTGCCTGCAACGCTTCAGGCGTGATTGCAAAGCCCCAGCTGCTGACGGTTTGCGCGACGGTCACGACATCACTGCCGACAATCGCCGCCGGGCTGTTCATGGCGAAGTACACACCCGGCTCGATCACCGAGGCGGCAACCATTGCCATGATGGCCACGAACGATTCCATCAACATGCCGCCGTAACCGATGTAGCGGGCGTGGCCTTCATTGGCCAGCAGCTTCGGCGTGGTGCCGGAAGAGATCAGCGCATGGAAACCCGAGACCGCGCCACAGGCGATGGTGATGAACAGGAACGGGAACAGACCGCCCTTCCACACCGGGCCAGTGCCATCGATGAACTGGGTCAGGGCGGGCATTTTCAGGTCTGGCATGGTGACCAGAATGCCGATTGCCAGGGCAATGATGGTGCCGATTTTCAGGAAGGTCGACAGGTAGTCACGGGGTGCCAGGATCAGCCACACCGGCAGTACCGCAGCCACGAAACCGTAGCCGATCAGCATCCAGGTAATCTGAATCCCGGTGAAGGTGAAAGACTTGGCCCACACCGGATCTGCGGCAATCTGCCCGCCGAGCCAGATCGAGCCCAGCAGCAGCAGCACGCCAATGATGGAAATTTCACCGATTCGCCCCGGGCGGATGTAGCGCATGTAGATGCCCATGAACATCGCGATCGGGATAGTCGCCATCACCGTGAAAATGCCCCACGGGCTCTCGGCCAGAGCCTTGACCACGATCAGTGCCAGCACCGCGAGGATGATGATCATGATCAGGAAGCAGCCGAACAGGGCGATGGTCCCCGGGATACGGCCCATTTCTTCGCGGACCATGTCGCCGAGTGAGCGGCCGTTGCGCCGGGTGGACAGGAACAGGATCATGAAGTCCTGCACCGCACCCGCGAGCACCACACCGGCGATCAGCCACAGCGTACCGGGCAGGTAGCCCATCTGGGCAGCCAACACCGGACCGACCAGAGGTCCCGCGCCGGCGATGGCCGCGAAGTGGTGACCGAACAGGATGTGTTTGTTGGTCGGGACGTAGTCCAGACCGTCATTATTGACGACGGCGGGGGTGGCCCGTCGCGGGTCGAGCTGCATCACATTGTTAGCGATAAACAGGCTGTAGTAACGGTATGCAACCAGATAAATGGCCACTGCCGCGACCACAATCCACAAGGCGTTGATCGCCTCGCCTCGGCGCAATGCCACTACGCCCAGGGCGCACGCTCCTACGATCGCCAGCAGCAGCCAGGGTATGTGGCGTAGCAGGCTATTATTATTTTTCATTTTATGATTCCAGCCAGGGTGGACAAGAAAGACAGCCACCCCGAGTTTAGCTGTCCTGACGGCAAAGACCATACCCCGACATTGGTCTAGAGGCAGGTTCTGGCTGGCGGGCGTTCACAATTGCGGTCTATAGTCAGCGAACATTTCGAGGATTGCATCATGAGCGAGCACCCAGCCGATCGCCGTCGCTTCAAACGTATCGAGTTCGATGCCAGAACCGAGTTGGGCCAAGGGCAATCCATTTGGCCGGTGAAGCTGATTGATCTGTCGCTCAAGGGGCTGTTGATCGAACAGCCGAAGCCATGGCTGGGGGATCCGGAACAGGATTTCTTCGTTGACATTCATCTGAGCGATGACGTCGATATCAGGATGGATGTGCAGCTGACTCACGCAGAACACGGTCAACTGGGTTTCGTCTGCCGGCACATCAGCCTGGAATCCATCGAGCGCCTGCGGCGGTTGATCGAGTTCAACCTGGGGGATCCGCAGGAGCTGGAGCGCGAGCTGGGTGCGTTGATCGAGGTTTGATGCCGTCCATCCCCCTACTCGCGATGGCGGTGTGACGGTCGTGTTCATATCCATTGTCTTACGAGTCACACCGTTCCCTGTAGGAGCCCTGTAGGAGCTGTCGAGAGAAACGAGGCTGCGATCTTTTGATCTTGCTGTGTACATATCCGTTGCTGCGGTAACGGCTTCTAATGGTTCCGCCCTTACGGCGGGTCACTTGGAAAGCGCAAAGTAACCAAACGCTTTTTGCCCCACCACTCGGCACCTCGCCCAGGCTCGGTGCCGAGTGGTGGGGCAGGA
Source organism: Pseudomonas sp. LB3P31 (assembly GCF_054897945.1). Classification (NCBI taxonomy): domain Bacteria; kingdom Pseudomonadati; phylum Pseudomonadota; class Gammaproteobacteria; order Pseudomonadales; family Pseudomonadaceae; genus Pseudomonas; species Pseudomonas sp. LB3P31. Next base: position 4,202,892 of record NZ_CM142710.1, on the reverse strand, counting down.
AGCCCTTGGTTACTTGGGGCTTTTCCAAGTGACCCGCTGTAAAAGCGGAACCATTAGAAGCCGTTGCCGCAGGAATGGATATGTACGGAGAAAACGAAGCAAGATCAAAAGATCGCAGCCTCGTTACACTCGACAGCTCCTACACAGCTTCTACACAGTGCATCGCCATCGCGCTCTGGCAGGGGCCGCGCCGAGGCTCGAAAACTACTCGAACAACGCATCCAACGCCTGCTCCAGCCGAGTCACCGCAATGATCTGCAAACCCGCAGGAGCCTCCTTGGGCGCATTGCCCTTGGGCACGATAGCGCGTTTAAAACCGTGCTTGGCGGCCTCCTTCAAACGCTCCTGACCGCTGGGCACCGGCCGCACCTCGCCAGACAGACCCACCTCACCAAACACCAGCAGATCATGCGGCAACGGCCGATTGCGCAAACTGGACATCACCGCAGCCATCAACGCCAGGTCAGAAGCTGTCTCCAGTACCTTCACCCCACCGACCACATTGAGGAACACATCCTGATCATGGGTCGGAATACCGCCATGGCGGTGCAGCACCGCGAGCAACATCGCCAGTCGATTCTGATCCAGACCGAGGGTCACCCGGCGTGGATTGGCCAGATGGCTGTCATCCACCAGCGCCTGGACTTCCACCAGCATCGGCCGGGTCCCTTCCCACGTCGCCATCACCACGCTGCCCGGTACTTCTTCCTGGGCGCGCGTGAGAAAAATCGCTGAAGGATTAGAGACTTCCTTCAGGCCCTTGTCAGTCATGCCGAACACACCCAGCTCATTGACCGCGCCAAAGCGATTCTTCACCGCCCGCAGCAAACGCAGGCGCCCATCGGATTCACCCTCGAAATACAGCACGGTGTCGACCATATGCTCCAGCACTCGGGGACCAGCCAGTGCGCCTTCCTTGGTAACGTGACCCACCAGGAAAATCGCCGTGCCGCTCTGCTTGGCATACCGCACCAGCAATGCCGCACTCTCCCGCACCTGGGACACACCACCCGGCGCCGACTGCAATTGCTCGGTGAAAATGGTCTGGATCGAGTCAATCACCATGACCTTGGGTTTTTCCACCCGCGCCGTGGCGATGATGGTTTCGATGCAGGTCTCGGTCATAACCCGCAGCTGGTCCTGGGGCAGCCCCAGGCGGCGGGCACGCATTGCCACTTGCTGCTGAGATTCCTCACCGGTGACGTACAGCGCCGGCATGCTCTTGGCCAGATTGCACAAGGTTTGCAGAAGAATGGTCGACTTGCCGATCCCTGGGTCTCCGCCGATCAGCACTACCGAACCGTCCACCAGGCCACCGCCCAGTACCCGATCAAGCTCGCTGGAAGCCGTAGAGAAACGCGGAATTTCTTCGACGCTGACTTCAGCGAGCGTCCTGATTTGCGCCTGCTGGCCGGTCCAACCGGTGCGCCCGCTGGGAGGCGCTGCGCCACCGCTCTCGACCATTGTTTCGGTCAGAGTGTTCCACGCACCACATTCGCCACACTGCCCGGCCCATTTTGGGAAAGTTGAGCCGCACTCGGTGCAGCCGTACATGCGCTTCGCCTTGGCCATCTTGACTCCCGGGAAAAATTGCGATGATAGCGCAGCCGGGACGGATAAGCGCGCTGCGGTTATTGGGGAGATAACAGGAAAGTTACAGACAGTGAGACAGAGGCATTGCCACCTGAATACAGCTCAACAACTTGTACAAGACCTCTTATATAGTAAACGCCAAGTACAACTTAACTTGCAAAACAACACCCCCACACTAAGGCCAATTGCCATCAAGCACTACAACATACTTTAGAGCAGATGCTCACACAGCTATAACTCCAATTAAACTGGCTATTCACTCAGCGATTTGGGCTACGTTTTAAACTTTTTGCAAGCGTCCCGGTCGACTACTGGCAAGCTCTAAAGCAGCCGTTTCGAGCAAAAAGCGTATTGCTGAATTACACTGCGGCTACCAACCAATCTGTACAAGGAATCAACCAATGGGCGTGATCAGTGAGTTCAAGGCCTTCGCGGTCAAGGGAAATGTGGTCGACATGGCGGTCGGCATCATCATCGGCGCAGCGTTCGGCAAAATCGTTTCGTCATTCGTTGGCGATGTCGTCATGCCCCCGATTGGCATGTTGATCGGGGGTGTTGATTTCAGTGACCTGGCCATCACCCTCAAGGCCGGCGAGGGCACTGCCCCCGCAGTGATGCTGGCCTACGGCAAATTTATCCAGAGCGTGATCGACTTCATCATCGTCGCCTTTGCGATCTTCATGGGCGTAAAAGCCATCAACCGCCTGAAGCGCGAAGAAGCTGTGGCCCCTACTCTGCCGCCGGTTCCGACCAAGGAAGAACTGCTGCTAGGCGAGATCCGCGACCTGCTGAAGGTGCAGAACGAGCGCCCCCGCACCCTGGAATGAATTTGACAACGGCGCCTTGAGGGCGCCGTTTGTTTACCAGTAGGTTTCCACTGCAACTTGCCCGGGACGCCGACTCAAGCTCAGATTCATGTCCTTCTGCTTCAATAACTTGCGAGTGTCATCGATCATCTGTGGGTTGCCGCAGAGCATCACCCGCGAGTACTCAGGGGTGAGCATCACTGCCGCTGCGCGCTCCAGCTCGCCAGTCTCTATCAGCGTGGTGATTCGCCCATTCAATGCCCCGGGATGTGGCTCTCGAGTGACAATCGGGATGAACTGCAGCTTATGCGCGTATCCCGCCAGGTAATCGCGCTGGGCAAGATCGGCGATCAGCGACTGATAGGCCAGCTCCGCAGCCTCCCGCACGCTGTAGACCAGGATGATCCGTTCAAATCTTTCCCAGACCTCGAAGTCCTGCAGGATCGACAAGAATGGCGCCACGCCGGTGCCGGTAGCCAATAACCACAGATCGCGCCCGTCAGCAAAGCGATCCAGTGTCAGGTAACCGAATGCCTGGCGCTCGACCAGCAGGGTGTCGCCCACAACAAGCCGGCTCAGTTCGCTGGTGAACTCGCCATTCGGCACCACGATGGAAAAGAACTCGAGAAACTCATCGTGCGGCGAAGAGACCATGGAATATGCCCGCCACACGGTACTGCCGTCCGCCTTGGTAACACCCAGACGGGCGAATTGCCCCGCCCGAAAACGAAATCCTGGATCCCTGGAGGTGCGCAGGGTGAACAGATTCGGGGTCAGGGGCTGAACGTCGAGCAAGGCCTGACGAGTAAATTTTTCGGCACTGGCGGTCATGGGGTGCTCCAATCAACAGACCGTTACAGTGTCTCGCAAAGCGAGCGGGTTAAACACCGACGGTTTGTATTGGCTTTGACCAGGTCACGTGACTGCAGCAATTAACTCACTAGTTAATGCATCTGAACACTGATCAGATTAAACATGCCATTTAAACACGCCACATTAACTCCAAATTGTATTAGAACTAAACGGCTCGCCGTGAAGTCCTATAACGCCGAAATATTATTCAGTGTTTCTGAAGGAAATATCCTACACTCGATGCGTGCCGGATCTCGGATCCAGAACGCACCCCTTTGCTGTAGGTATTGGAGCTTCATTATGGAACAGTGGAAAGAATCCCAACTGACCAGGCTGTCCGTGACGACTGAAATCAGTTCTGCCTATCAAGCTTCTTTGATGTTCGTGAGGAACATCGGTTTCAAATTTTGTTCTTTTTCAACCAGTTATTTAAGTAATACGAGCGCACCGTCATTAGCCAGCTTTGACAATTATCCGGCTGAGTGGAACTTCAGGCGGGAGCAGGAAACCATTGAAAATCGCGACCCGATAGTGGCCCATTGCAATCATTCAATGTTTCCTGTCGTCTGGACCGAGGGACTTTTCTCAAAGGCGCCCTGGATGTGGGAAGCCCTCGAGCAACACGGCTTGCAGCACGGCTGGTCGCAGTCGTTCATCGATGAGGACAATGGCTTGTGCAGCACCCTAAGCCTGGCCCGCAGCCACTGCCCCATCACTGCGTTCGAGCTGTACGAAAAACTCGGTTACGCGGTGTTCATTGGCCACCACCTGCATACCCTGGTTACGCAAACCCTCCCAAAGCCGTCTAAAACGTCCGAACCGACGCAGCCACACCTGTCCGACCGTGAGATCGAGGTACTGAAACTCGCGGCAGCAGGCAAGACCGCAGGGGAAAGCGCGAAAATCCTCAACGTTACCGCTCGCACGATCAATTTTCATATACAAAGCGCGATAGCAAAGTTTGGCGTCAGCAACAAGATTTCCGCAGTCATTGCCGCAACCAGAAACGGGCTTCTCACGGGCTCCCCGGCCCGTTGAAAATGCCACGAGTAATCCATTAGAAAAAAACGTACCATTTGCGGTCCCATCCTGAGTGATGACGTGCAGGCTTGCGCGACGCAGTGCACTCGGCCGGATCCGTCCGCAACAAGTCCTTGGCGGCGGGACACCCGTTGATTACCAAGAGCCACACCCCATGCCTTTGCTCGAAACACCCTTTGCCAGCCTCGACCTGATCCGCCAGCCCGAACAGTCCAACGAACCCCTGCAGGCGTTTGATGCTGCGGACGAGTACCTGCTCAATCACCTGGCCGAAATGCAACCGACAGCGCAGACCCGTGTCCTGGTGCTTAACGACAGTTTCGGGGCGCTGTCGGCGAGTCTGGTGGGTAAAGCTCAGGTCACCAGCAGCGGTGATTCGTTCCTGGCCTTCCAAGGCCTGGAGAAAAATCTGGTGCGCAATGGTCAGGCCTTCGATGCGGTGCCAAAAGTGCCTGCCCATCTGCCATTTGTCGGTCCATTCGATCAGGTATTGATCCGTGTGCCAAAGACCCTGGCCCTGCTTGAAGAACAACTGATCCGGCTGCAGGGGCAATTGGCGCCGGGCGCGCAGGTGGTGGCCGCCGCCATGGTCAAGCACCTGCCCCGCGCGGCTGGAGATCTGCTCGACCGTTACATCGGCCCGGTGCAGGCTTCGCTGGCGGTCAAGAAGGCCCGACTGCTGATCGCAACTGCCGAGCCCAAGCCCCAGGCGGTGTCGCCCTACCCGACGCGTTATCTACTGGATGCCCCGGCCATCGAGCTGCTCAATCACGCCAACGTTTTCTGCCGCGAAGGCCTCGACATCGGCACTCGGGCTTTTCTTCCGCACTTGCCGAAGAACCTGGGGACAGCACGGGTAGCTGACTTGGGTTGTGGCAACGGGGTGCTGGCCATTGCCAGTGCTCTGCAGAACCCGGAGGCGCATTACACGCTGGTCGACGAGTCATTCATGGCAGTCCAATCGGCGAGCGAAAACTGGCACGCGGCGCTGGGTGAACGGGATGTGATCGTACGGCCCGGCGATGGCCTGGCCGAACAGGCTCCGCAGTCGCTGGACGTGGTGCTGTGCAACCCACCCTTCCACCAGCAACAAGTGGTCGGCGACTTTCTGGCCTGGCGCATGTTCCAGCAGGCCCGGGAAGCATTGGTGGTGGGAGGTGCGCTGTATATCGTGGGCAACCGCCACCTGGGTTATCACAGCAAGCTGGCGCGGCTATTCCGCGGAGTCGAACAGGTGGCGGCGACACCCAAGTTCGTGATTCTCAAAGCTCGTAAGTAAACCGGGCAAAAAAACCCTCCGCGTCAGGAGGGTTTTTTATTGGCACTATTTCAGTGGGTACTCAGGCCCGCTGCGTTCATGAACATGCGCATCAGGCTTGCGACGATGAACAGCGCACCCACGCTACCGACCCAGATCATTGCCAGCCAGCCGAGGCGCTGCCATAGCGGCTTCTTTTCTGCGGCTTCGATTTCCTGCAATGAATGTTTACCGGTCATGATTTTCTACCCTCCTCTTCAAGGTTGATGGCGCCTGTCATGACGCCATCGCGAGCAAGCTTTGCTCCCACAGGTTCTGCCATAGCTACCCCCCATAGGTTTTCCACAGGCTCTAGTGGTAGCCATCTTCGTGGGTGACCTTGCCGCGGAACACGTAGTAGCTCCAGAAGGTGTAGCCCAGGATGAACGGGATGATGAACAGCGTACCTACCAGCATGAAGCCCTGGCTTTGCGGCGGTGCAGCAGCATCCCAGATCGAGATCGACGGAGGCACGATGTTCGGCCACAGGCTGATCCCAAGACCGCTGTAGCCGAGGAAGATCAGCACCAGCGTCAGCAGGAACGGCATGTAGTTGGCATTGCGCGCCACGGCACGGATCAATCCGTACATCGTCACCAGTACCAGGATCGGCACTGGCATGAACCAGAACAGGTTCGGCAGGGTGAACCAGCGCGAGGCGATCTCAGGATGCGCCAGCGGAGTCCAGATGCTGACGATACCAATCACTGCCAGCAATACGAAAGCCAGGGGCCGCGCGAGGTTGTGCATCTGCTCCTGCAACTTGCCCTCGGTTTTCATGATCAGCCACGTGCAACCGAGCAAGGCATACGCCACCACCAGCGCTGCGCCGCAGAACAGGGTGAATGGTGTCAGCCAGTCCAGCGAGCCCCCGGCAAATTGCCGGTTGACTACTGGCAGGCCGTCAATGAACGCACCCAGCGCTACGCCTTGGAAGAACGTCGCGACAAGCGAGCCGCCAATGAACGCCTTGTCCCACAGGTGACGCTTGTGATCCTTGGCCTTGAAGCGGAATTCGAACGCCACTCCGCGAAAGATCAGCCCCATCAACATGAAGATCAGCGGCAGGTACAACGCCGATAGCACTACCGAATAAGCCAGCGGGAACGCGCCAAACAGCGCCGCCCCGCCCAGCACCAGCCAGGTTTCGTTACCATCCCAGACTGGCGCGACGGTGTTCATCATCACGTCGCGGTCGGTTTTGCCCGGGATGAACGGGAAGAGGATGCCGATGCCCAGATCGAAGCCGTCCATGACCACGTACATCATGATGCCGAAGATGATGATCACGGCCCAGATCAGCGGAAGATCAATACCCATGACTCAAATCTCCTTGGTCAGGCTGTGGTCGTTGTCAGCACCGTCATCGGCTGCGGACAGCGGACGGGCCGGCGTGCGTTTTTTGCCCGGACCACCGTCATTGGTTTCCTTGCCTTCGTCGATCTTCGGTCCTTTGCGTACCAGGCGCATCATGTAACCAAGACCGGCACCGAACAGGGCGAAATACACCACGACGAACATGATCAGGGTAATGCTCATCTGCATGACGCTGTGGTTGGAGGACGCATCTGCCGTGCGCATCAGGCCATAGACCACCCACGGCTGGCGGCCGATTTCAGTGGTGAACCAGCCCGCCAGGATCGCGATTAGGCCAGATGGCCCCATCCACAGTGCCAGGTAGAGGAACGGACGCGAGGTATACAGCCTGTCGCGTTTGCGCAGCCACAGGCTCCACAGTCCGGTGAAGATCATCAGGAAACCCAGGCCGACCATGATCCGGAACGACCAGAAGACGATGGTCGAGTTCGGCCGGTCTTCCGGTGGGAAGTCCTTGAGTGCCGGGACCTGCTTGTCCAGCGAGTGCGTGAGGATCAGGCTGCCCAGGTACGGAATCTCCACCGCATACTTGGTCTTCTCTTCTTTCATGTCCGGCCAGCCGAACAGGATCAACGGAGTCGGTTCATCGCCGACATTTTCCCAATGGCCTTCGATCGCGGCGATTTTCGCCGGCTGATGTTCAAGCGTGTTGAGACCGTGGAAGTCACCGATGACGGCCTGGATCGGCGCAACAATCAAGGCCATCCACATGGCCATCGACAGCATGGTGCGAATGGCCGGGTTGTCCTTGCCGCGCAGCAAATGCCAGGCCGCGGACGAGCCGACGAAAAATGCCGTGGCGACGAACGCTGCCGTGGCCATGTGCGCCAGGCGGTACGGGAATGATGGGTTGAAGATGATCGCAAACCAGTCGGTTGGAATCACCTGCCCGTTGACGATCTCAAAGCCTTGCGGAGTCTGCATCCAGCTATTGGAGGCGAGAATCCAGAAAGTCGAGATCAGCGTGCCGATGGCTACCATCACGGTCGAGAAGAAGTGCAGGTTGCGCCCGACCTTGTTCCAGCCGAACAGCATCACACCCAGGAAACCGGCTTCGAGGAAGAAAGCTGTAAGCACTTCATAGGTCAGCAGCGGCCCGGTGACGGAACCGGCGAAGTCCGAGAAGCGGCTCCAGTTGGTGCCGAACTGATAGGCCATGACCAGCCCGGAAACCACGCCCATGCCGAAGTTGACGGCAAAAATCTTTGACCAGAAGTGGTACAGATCGCGATAGGTGTCGTTGTTGGTTTTCAGCCACAAGCCTTCGAGCACCGCAAGGTAACTTGCCAGGCCGATGGTGATGGCCGGGAACAGGATGTGGAATGAGATGGTGAACGCGAACTGAATTCGGGCGAGATCAAGCGCCTCCAAACCGAACATAAGTCTTCCTCTGTCAGGTAATTCCGGCTGAAGGCCTGCGGCCTGCACCCACTGCCCCCACGGATATGGAGTGTGGCGAATTCAAATTCGTTCTTTTTTTACCTGCACCACAGCGTAGGGAGTCTGGCCATCTGGCCGCCGGATCATTTCCACGGAGGGTTTTGATCTGGATCAAGCATAAGGGAAAGAGTAGTCCCATTTCTGGCGATGGCCGGTGTGGTCTTTTGCCGCGTGACAGGTTGCCTCATAGATCTCGCAACCAGCCGTAACATATTCCCTGTGGGAGCGGGCTTGCTCGCGAAAGCGGTCTGCCTGATACATTTTTGCTGGATGTGCCGACGCCTTCGCGAGCAAGCCCGCTCCCACAGGGGGACGGCGGCATTCTTGAGATCGGTGTTTAGCTAACTAAAATTTCCCGGCTTGTAACTTCTGGTTACAGCTTGGTGATAATCTCGGACTTCCCTCGCTCAAGATCTGTCTCCAGATGCCCAGCCAAGCGCCTTTGCTGTTACGTCACCATCGCCCCTTCATCGCGTTCTGGCTGGCTCGGGTATTTACCGCCAGTGGCTTCCAGATGCTCACCGTAGCCATCGGCTGGAATCTGTACCAACTGACCGGGAACGTGCTGGACCTGGGTCTGGTGGGGCTGGTGGAATTTGCCCCGCGTGTGCTGTTCATGCTGCACACCGGACACGTAGCTGACCGCTATGACCGGCGCAAGGTCGCGGCCATTTGCCAGTCGCTGCAGGCATTGATTGCCCTGGCCCTGGCCATCGGCAGCGCGACCGAGCATGTCACCCGGGAAATGATCTTCATCCTCGCGTTCCTGCTGGGGGCTGCGCGTTCCTTCGAGATGCCCACCACCCAAGCCTTGCTGCCTGGCATCGTGCCCAGCGCGCTGTTTCCCCGCGCGGTGGCCGCCGCCCAGTCGGCGCAACAATCGGCGACCATCGTCGCCCCTGCGTTGGGCGGTCTGCTGTATGCCTTCGGCAGTGTGTGGGTTTATGGCCCCACGGTCATTCTGTACATCATTGCCTGCTGCCTCATGCTCAACCTGCCGGCCCGGCAGACTCCTCTGAACAAAGGCAAGGCCACGTTGGACTCGTTGCTGGCGGGCATTCGTTTCATTCGCAGCCGACCGGACATCCTCGGGGCGATTTCCTTGGACCTGTTTGCCGTGCTGCTCGGCGGCGCGACCGCCCTGCTGCCGGTGTTTGCCAAGGACATTCTGTTGACCGGCTCCTGGGGCCTGGGGCTGTTGCGATCGGCCCCGGCGGTGGGCGCCTTACTCATGTCCCTGTGGCTCGCGCGGTTTTCCGTGGATCGCCAGGTCGGCCGGGTCATGTTCACGGCGGTGGGCGTGTTCGGCGTCGCAACCATTGCCTTCGGCCTGTCGACCTCATTCTGGTTTTCCCTCGCCGTACTGGTGGTGCTGGGCGCCGCGGACATGATCAGCATGGTCATCCGGGCCTCCTTCGTGCAGCTGGAAACTCCGGATGAAATGCGCGGCCGGGTCAGCGCCGTGAACGGCTTGTTCATCGGCGCTTCGAACCAACTGGGCGAGTTCGAATCCGGCCTGACCGCTCACTGGTTCGGCACCTTCCGGCGGTGGTCATGGGCGGTATCGGCACGCTAGTCGTGACCGGGGTCTGGATCAAACTGTTCCCGACCCTGGCCAACCGCGACCGCATGCATGTCCCGGCGGAAGAAGCCAAGGCTTAAAGCAGCTTGTCGAGAGTGATGGGAAAGTCCCGCACCCTTTTACCCGTGGCGTGATAAATCGCATTGGCCACTGCGGCCGCGACACCCACGATGCCGATCTCACCCACGCCTTTCGAACCCAGGGCGTTGACGATCTCGTCGTGTTCTTCCACGAACAGCACGTCGATGTCGCCGATGTCGGCGTTCACCGGGATGTGATACTCGGCGAGGCTGTGGTTCATGTGCCGACCGAGTGCATGATCGGTTTGGGTTTCCTCGTGCAGCGCCATGCCGATGCCCCAGACCACGCCGCCGAGAATCTGGCTGCGGGCCATTTTCGGGTTCACGACACGCCCAGCTGCGATGGCACTGACTACACGATTGACCTTCACCGTGCCCAGATCTTCATCGACCAACACCTCGACAAACACTGCCGAGTGCGTGGCGGTGGCGTAGGCATCACGTTTCTTGTCGGGCTCGGCGTCCACCTGAATCTCCAGGTTCACTTCACCGCTGCCACGGACCAGCTCAGCCAGGGACACCCGCGACTCGGCAAAACTCAGCTGTCCGTCTTCGAAAATCGCTTGCTCCGAGGTGACGGCGGCGAATCCCGGATGAGTCTGCCGCGCCACCGCCAACAGTTTTTCTTTCAATGCTTCGCAGGCCTGCTGAACAGCGGTGCCGACCGAGGACACGGTAAACGAACCGCCCTGCAGCGGCGCGGTGGGCAGCGAAGAATCGCCGAGGACAAAAGTGACGTCCTGCACGCACACGCCTGACGCCTGGGCGGCAATCTGCGTCATCACCGTGTAGGTGCCGGTGCCGATATCGGTCGTTGCGCTGCTGACCGTCAGCTTGCCCTCATGGTCGAGACTGGCCTTGGCACTGGCCTTCATCTGCAGGGCCTCCCAGACACCCCCCGCCATGCCCCAGCCGACCAATTGCCGATCATGGCGCATGCTGCGCGGTTCAGGGTTGCGCCTGCTCCATCCAAAACGTTCGGCGCCCTGCTGGTAACAAGCCCGCAGCTCTTTGCTGGAGTACGGCTTGTCTTCATTCTGGTTGCGCTCTGAATAATTGATCAGGCGCAGCTGCACCGGGTCGATCGCCAGCGCGCAGGCCAGTTCGTCCATGGCGCACTCCAGGCCGATCAAGCCAAGCGCGGCGCCCGGGGCGCGCATGTCCAGCGGCGTGAACACGTCCAGCGGCACCAGCTTGTAGGTGAGTTGCACGTTATCGCAGTGGTACAACATACCGCTCCATTCCACGACATGTTCGGTGAAGTCTTCAAAGCGCGAGGTCTGGCCGATCGCAGTGTGGCCCAGCGCCAGCAAACGACCGTTGGCCGCCGCACCCAGCTGCAGACGTTGCAGGGTGCGAGGTCGGTAACCAAAGGTGAACATCTGCTGACGGGTCAGGGTTACGCGCACCGAACGCTTGAGCTTGAGTGCAGCCATCACCGCAAGTGGCAATTGATACTGCGGACGCAGTCCCGAACCAAACGCGCCGCCGACAAAGGCCGCGAAAATTCTGACCTGCTCTTTCTCCAGGCCAAAGACTTTCTGCACGTAGGACTGACAGTTCTGCGGCCCCTGGGTTTTGTCATGAATGTGCAAGCTGCCATCGGGCTGGTAGAGCACCGTGCTGGCGTGTGGCTCCATCGGATTGTGATGTTCAATCGGGGTGCTGTAGTTCAAATCGAGGCTCAGCGCCGCTCCAGCGAGCTCCGCCTGAAAATTCCCACGGGGTTTAGGCAGTTCGGCGGGCGCCGGATGAGCTTCGTCCTGCATCGACAGGAGATCGGTCTGATGCGCGTCGCTTGCATATTCGATGCGCACCAGCGATCCAGCATGCCGCGCCAGCTCCAGATTGTCGGCCACCACCAGCGCCAGCGGTTGGCCGCTGTACAGCACGCGATCATTGTAAAGCGGACGAAACGGCGAGCCCTCGGCTGAGTCGGCGTCGTCGTAATCCTTGTCGTAGCTGGCGATCTGCGGCCGATTCGTATGATCGATTACCGCGACAACACCCGGCAGTGCCAGCGCCGCCGAGGCATCCATGCTGAGCACTCGTCCGCTGGCGATGGTGCTGGACACTACGCTGCCATGCAGCAGGCCCTGCTCGGGAAACTCGCCGGCGTAGCGCGCCTGCCCGGTCACCTTGAGGTGGCCGTCAACACGATCCAGCGGCTGGCCCATGGGTTGGGTGAAGGTATTCATCAGGCTTGCCCTCCCAGCGCGGCATCACTCAACGCACGGATGATTGCCCGGCGCGCCAGTTTGACTTTGAATGCGTTGTGTTGAAGCGGTTCGGCGTTTTGCAGCAACGCATCGGCGGCAGCGGTGAAGGTTTCGCGGCTGACGGTCTTGCCCACCAGGGCGTTTTCCACTGCCTTGTCGCGCCACGGCTTGTGCGCCACACCGCCCAGCACCAGGCGTGCGTCACGAATGAGCGGCCCGTCCATGTCGAGCGCCGCGGCCACCGATACCAGCGCGAAGGCATAAGAGGCGCGGTCGCGGATCTTCAGGTAATGGCTGGATTCGGCGAAACCATTGGCGGGCAATTCGATGGCTGTGATCAACTCATCGTCGGCCAATTGATTGTCACGCTCCGGCGCATCACCGGGCAGTCGGTGAAAATCGGCAAACTCAATGGTTCGCGCGCCACCACGACCTTGCACGTGAACCACCGCTTCGAGTGCTGCCAAAGCCACGCACATGTCCGAGGGATGGGTGGCGACGCACTGCGCGCTGGCGCCGAAGATCGCATGGATACGGTTCAAGCCGTCCCGCGCCGGACAGCCGCTGCCTGGTTCGCGCTTGTTGCAAGGCACGCTGGCATCGTAGAAGTAATAACAGCGGGTACGTTGCAGCAGGTTGCCACCGGTACTGGCCATGTTGCGCAGCTGCGGCGATGCTCCGGCCAGGATTGCCTGGGATAACAGCGGGTAACGCTGCTCGATCAATGGGTGCCAGGCCAGGTCGGCATTGCTGACCAGCGCGCCGATCAGCAGGCCGCCGCTGTCCGTCTCGCGAACTTCACGCAGTGGCAAGCCGGTGATGTCGATCAGGTGCTCGGGGCGCGTGAGGTTTTCCTTCATCAGGTCCAGCAGGTTAGTGCCACCGGCGATGAAGCGTGATGCGGGGCCTGCAAGATGAACAGCGTCCTGCACAGACGCGGGTTTGCTGTAATGAAAGGGATTCATTGAACACCGCCTTGCGCGACTTTATCGCCGCAGGCAGGCAAGGCATCTTCGATCGCATCGCAGATATTGCTGTAGGCGCCGCAACGACACAGGTTGCCGCTCATCAGCTCCTTGATCTCGGCGGTTGTGCTGGCCCGACCCTCGTTGGCCAGGCCCACTGCCGAGCAGATCTGCCCCGGCGTGCAGTAGCCGCACTGGAAAGCATCGTGCTTGATAAAGGCCTGCTGCATCGGATGCAATTGATTGCCGTCGGCCAGGCCCTCGATGGTGATGAGCTCGGCTCCATCGCACATCACTGCAAGGGTCAGACAGGCATTCACCCGCTTGCCGTTGAGCAATACCGTACAGGCACCGCACTGACCGTGGTCACAGCCTTTTTTTGTACCGATCAGGTCCAGTTGTTCCCGCAGCAGATCCAGCAAGGTGGTCCAGGGCAGGACGCCCAGTTGCCGCGCCTGACCATTGAGCGTCAGGCTCAGTGGATGGCGGACGAATGACGCTGGCGCAGCGTCGTTGATGATCGCGCTCATGTACACCTCACGGTTGGTCGACTATTGCGGCGTTTTCGCAAACCGCCGTCATAAGGGGTACGACTTCGCAGGGTGTGCAGCGTTCAAGGGGATTGATCTGTGGTATCAGACCAGCATTTCTGAGGCCAACGCCGTGCGCGTGGCCTTGCCGCAGAGCTGCTCCACCAGGGCCAGGGCAAATGCCAGCGCAGCCCCGGAACCTTGAGCGGTGATGCAATTGCCGTCGACCACCACCGGCTGATCGACGAAATTGCAGCCCGAGAGCTGCTGGCTGACCGTGGGCAGGCAAGTCATGCGCCGCTGACGCAAAACGCCAAAGGCCTGCAGCGCCAGCGCCGGAGACTCGGCAATGGCGGCAAACAGTTGACCGGCTGCAGCCTGATCCTTGATCAATTGTTGCAGAGGTTGATGGGCCGCCAGGTGTAGCGCCCCGACCGCACCACCGGGCAGGACGATCAGGTCGAACGGCTGGGCGAGCAGGTCCACCAGCATTGCATCGGCGGTCAGTCGAGTACCGCGGGCGCAAGTGAGCATGCGCCGGCCTTCAATGCTCGCCACGACCACTTCAACCTGGGCGCGGCGCAGCACATCGATCAGGGTCACGGTTTGCAGGTCATCGATGCCCTCGGCGAGGGTAATCAGGGCTCTAAAGGTCATGGGTGCGTTCCGTGGAATGATCTTTAGAGCGTAGTCAGCTTTGCCGGCTCTTGTTCGAGCGGGCAGTTACTTGATGTAAAGCTGGGTCGACAGTGTGTTGCCCGGCGCGTTGATCGAGGTGTTGCTGAAGGTAAAGGTGCCCTCCTGCTTGCCTGCCAGGTCGAAGACATAGAGGTAGCCGACGGTTTTTTTGCCGACCGAGCACTCCGTCAGGTTGCCATTATCAAAGGCGCAGATCGGGGTCCGGGTGCCGTTGACCTCAAAACCGTCCAGACCAACACGCGCACTGCGGCCGTAGCCGACTTCCAGTACATACACCTTGATATTCGGGCCTGCGTGATTACAGCGAGTCTGTTCCTGGCCCGCAGCAATGTCCTCGAAGCCGCACGCCGGCGATTCGACCTTGAGCACCTTGACCTGGCTCAGCGCTGGCGCCGACGCCGCTGACGCCAGCCCCGCCAGCAGTGCGATACCCATCGCCAACCCTCCAGCCAGAAGCTTCTTCATGCAAGTCCCATGTCACCCCAAAAACCAGCGCGCAGTATGGCGCACTTGGCTTTAACGCAAAACATCGACGACGATCTCAGCCATAAGCAGCCACAGCCCCACGCTGCTGGTATGATGCGCGGCTTTTTCCGACCCACAGAAAATTGCCGGGCCCGTTTCGCGGTCTGTGCTTTGCTGTTGAGGTCGATACATTCACGGCGCCGGGCGCGCCACGGGGAGCAGACATGCTGGAAAGGCTGTTTCAACTCAAGGCACACAACACCAACGTATGGACCGAGATTCTTGCGGGCATCACGACCTTCCTGGCCATGGCCTACATTCTGTTCGTCAACCCGAGCATTCTCGGCGAGACCGGCATGGACAAAGGCGCGGTGTTCGTCGCCACCTGTCTGGCAGCAGCCATTGGCTCGACGGTGATGGGCCTGATCGCCAACTACCCGATCGCTCTGGCACCGGGCATGGGCCTGAACGCCTTCTTCACCTACACCGTCGTCCTGCACATGGGCCATACCTGGCAGGTAGCGCTGGGTGCGGTATTCATCTCGGCTGTGCTGTTCTTCCTGCTGTCGATCTTCCGCATCCGCGAATGGATCATCAACAGCATCCCGCTGCCACTGCGCTCAGCGATTGCAGCCGGTATCGGCCTGTTCCTGGCATTGATTGCCCTGCACAACGCCGGCATCGTGGTCAGCAACCCGGCGACCATGGTCGGCCTTGGGGACCTGAAGCAACCGGCACCGATTCTCGCGACCCTCGGCTTCGCGCTGATCGTCGCCCTTGAAGCCATGAAAATACGCGGTGCGGTGCTGATCGGCATTCTTGTAGTGACCATCGCCTCCATCGCCCTGGGCTTCACTCCGTTCGGTGGCGTGATGTCGATGCCGCCATCCCTGGCGCCGACTTTCCTGCAGCTGGACATCAAAGGCGCGCTGGACATCGGCCTGGTCAGCGTTATCTTTGCTTTCCTGTTCGTCGACCTGTTCGACAACTCCGGCACCCTGATCGGTGTCGCCAAGCGTGCCGGCCTGATGGGCAAAGACGGCCACATGCCGAAAATGGGCCGTGCGCTCATTGCCGACAGCACCGCAGCCATGGCCGGTTCGCTGCTGGGTACTTCGACCACTACCAGCTACATCGAGTCCGCAGCCGGCGTGAGCGCCGGTGGCCGCACGGGACTGACCGCAGTAGTAGTGGCGATCCTGTTCCTTCTGGCGCTGTTCTTCTCGCCACTGGCCGCCAGCGTTCCGGCGTTCGCGACCGCCCCTGCACTGCTGTTCGTCGCAGTGTTGATGACTTCCGGCCTGGCCGAAATAGACTGGGATGACATCACCGTAGCGGCACCGGTAGTGGTCACCGCCCTGGCCATGCCGTTCACTTATTCCATCGCCAACGGCATCGCCTTCGGTTTCATCTCCTGGACCGCGATCAAGTTGCTGTCCGGCCGCGCCCGTGAGCTGAACCCGGCGCTGGTGATTCTGTCGATTCTGTTCGTGATCAAGTTGGGTTGGTTTAACGCATGACTTTTGATTCCCAGGCCTACGCCGCTCAGCTCGAAGACAAGGTCACGCGCCTGCGTGACCTGCTGGCCCCATTCGATGCGCCGGAGCCGACCGTGTTCGACTCGCCGCTGCAGAATTTCCGCCTGCGTGCCGAATTCCGCTTGTGGCGCGAAGGCGGCGAGCGTCATTACGCAATGTTTTCCCAGGAAGACAAACGCACGCCGATCCTGATTGAGCAATTCCCGATCGCCAGCCTGCGCATCAATCAGCTGATGCCGCAGCTCAAGGCCGCCTGGCAAGCAAGCGCGGCGCTGAGCAACAAGCTGTTCCAGGTGGAATTTCTGACCACCCTGGCCGGCGACGCGATGATCACCCTGTGTTATCACCGCCCGCTGGACGAGCACTGGCACGCGGCCGCGTCGGAGCTGGCAGCGGACCTGAATGTCAGCGTGATTGGCCGCTCAAAGGGCAAACGCGAAGTCATCGGTCAGGATTACGTGGTGGAGAAGCTTGAAGTGGGCGGTCGCACCTTCAGCTACCGGCAACCGGAAGGCGCCTTCACTCAGCCCAATGGCACCGTGAACCAGAAGATGCTCAACTGGGCGTATGAATCCCTGGGGGATCGCCCGGATGATTTGCTCGAGCTGTATTGCGGCAACGGCAACTTCACCCTGCCGCTCGCGACCCGGGTGCGCAAGGCACTTGCCACCGAGATCAGCAAGTCCTCGGTTAATGCCGCGCTGAGCAACCTCAGCGAAAACGCTGTGGATAACGTCACTCTGGTGCGCCTGTCTGCCGAAGAGTTGACCGAAGCCCTGAACGAGGTCCGTCCGTTCCGCCGCCTGCAAGGCATCGACCTCAAGAGCTATGAATTCGGTAGCGTATTCGTCGACCCGCCCCGCGCCGGCATGGACCCGGACACTTGCGAGCTGACCCGGCGCTTCGACAACATCCTGTACATTTCCTGCAACCCGGAAACCCTGGCCGCCAACATCGCCCAGCTGCACGACACGCACCGCATCACCCGCTGTGCAATGTTCGACCAGTTCCCGTGGACTCACCACATGGAATCCGGCGTAATGCTGACCCGGCGCTGAGTGCTGTAGCCAGAAACAAGCAAAGCCGTCGTCATGACGGCTTTTTTGTGGGTGCTTACAACGCCACATCAACCTTGCGCGGACGCCCGCCCTTCTTGCCATTGGCCCGGGCTGCGGCGGATTTCGCCACGCTGCTTTGGCGACCATTGCGCGAAGCGACAACCGAAGAAGCCATGGCCATCAACGGCTTGCTGGCTGAAATCATTCCGGCAATCGACACCTGCAGATCCTTGCCCTCATGACACAGGGCAGTCCCCGAGAAACCGACAGTCAAGCCAACGAAATCGTCGACACTGAAATCATCGAATTCCGGGTAGTGCTTCACCGGCAGCAACACGCCGCTGCCGTCTTCGAAACTGACGGTCAGGCACGGCGCGTCAAAAGTCACCGCAGTCGCCTGTAGACAGTTTTTCAGGCGCAGTTGACCACGTTCGATAGCGTCGTCCAGCATCGCTTCGGTGACTGGTTGATCTACCAGTATTTTTGCCTTAATTGTTCTCATAGTTCGATCTCCACGCCCTCCGGTGCTCCGATCAGGGACAGCAGGGTCTTGTCATTCTGGGGCTCATACCGAGCCGATCCAATCATGTAGGTCGTGCTGGCGATGCTCTTCATCACCACGACTTCGCTGCTGTGCCAATCCCATAACTGATGATCAAGACAGGCAGTCTGCAATTTATTCCACCATATGCCACGTGCCCGGCGCAGGTGGGCGGGCTGCTTGAGCGCTTGGCGCAACCCTTCCAGTACTCCAACCGGCGGGCGACGTGAATGAGGGACTACCTCCCACAGCTCGACACTGTTATGCCAGAAGCTGAATCTGAATCGAGCGCTCCAGATCCCGGCGTTCACGTGGGCGTGCGGGGGACAGTGTTCGTCTCGCAGCATGATCACCAGCGAAAGCCCCTTGTAGCGACATACATTCATGTTAACCCATCCGTTAGGTTGCTGGGTCAGTTACTGACCCCATCCACAAAAATTTCGACGACCGGCGTTCTCAGCCGAATCGGGCGCCTGCGCTTTAGCCTAGCGCCTGCGTGCGCCATGAGCCCGTCAGCAAGCCTGCCAATAAGTAAGCAAACCTTTCGCCTCACGCCTTGATCGGTACAGAATCACCCTCACTTGATCCACGGTGTAATCAACCATGCAGCGACTCTTCGACGATCTTCAGCTTGGTAGCATCGAGCTGTTTTGCCTGGCTGCCGAGGCTGGAAGCTTTACTGCTGCGGCCCTGGTGGCTGGGGTGACGCCGGCGGCGGTGAGTCGCTCGGTGTCGCGCATGGAAGAGCGCCTTGGGGTGCGGTTGTTTGCGCGCACCACCCGCAGCGTCAAGCTGACTGATAGCGGTCGCAGGTATTACGAAGAATGCCGCCAGGCGCTGGCGCAATTGGCCGAGGCCCAGCGCGAGGTCATGGGCCAGCAGCAACAACCATAAGGCACGTTGCGCATCAGTATTCCGACCACCTATGCCCACCACCGCATCCTGCCGTTGCTGCCAGCTTTCAGGACGCGCTTTCCCCAGGTCAAAGTCGAGGTGCACATCAGCAACCGCAACATCGATTTCGTCGGCGAAGGTTATGACATGGCCATACGCGTGCGGGCGATCCCGGATTCAGGCCTGATCGCCCGCCAACTCGAAGACGCGCCCCTGGTGCTGATCGCCAGTCCCGACTACCTCAAGCGGGCAGGCGAGCCGCAGACCCTCGATGAACTCACTCGGCACGAATGCATTCAGTACGAATTGCCCAGCAGCGGCAGACGGATCGCCTGGCTGTTCAATGACGACGGCGTGCCAGTCGAAATCCTGGCCGAAGGCAGCCTCAGTTGCTCGGACGATGTGCTGGGCGGCGTGACTCTGGCAAAACACGCCGCGGGGTTGTTTCAGACCTATCGCTTTATCGTGGAAAAAGAGCTGGCCGACGGGTCGCTGGTGGAAGTGCTCAAGCCCTACGGCGGACGATCACGGCCCTTCACCCTGCTTTATCCGCAGAGTCGCCACGTGCCGCTTCGGTTGCGGGCATTTATCGATTTCCTGGTGGAACAGTTGCCGCGCTAAAAAACGTCCGATCACCGCACACAAAAGCCCGAATTGCCACCGCGTCAATTGACCAAGTTAATTTCGCCGAGGCCTGCAGGGTGTTCGCGTGGAACGCGTGATGCAGATGGGCGCTGGATGGCTGCGATCTTTTTATTATGGCTGGAGGTAGCGCAGAACCGACTCGCAGATCATCTCTCGATGACGTTGCTTGATCTTTTCATCCGGCAGGTCGATCTGGAAGATCTCGCCAAAGGTGTGGCGGTTCGACACTCGATAGAAGCAGAACGAACTCATCAGCAGATGCACGTCCAGCGGGTCCAGCCCCGCACGGAACACGCCCCCCTCGGCACCACGACGCAGAATGACACCCAGTGAGTCGAGCACGGTGGTGTTCATGGTCTTGATCGCATCGGAGCGCTTCACATACTCGGCGTTGTGAATGTTCTCGATGCAGACGATGCGCACGAAGTCGACGTTGCGGTCATGGTGGTCGAAGGTGAACTCCACCAGGCGCCGGATCGCTTCCACCGGTGGCAGTTCGGTCAGGTGCAGGCGGTTTTCAGTGGAGCGGATATCGCCGTACAACTTCTCCAGTACCTCGACGTAGAGCTGTTCCTTACTGCCGAAGTAGTAATAAATCATGCGCTTGGAGGTGTGGATGCGCTCGGCGATTGCATCGACCCGAGCGCCGGAAAGTCCCTGCTGGACGAACTCGACAATGGCTTCCTGAAGGATATTCTCGCGAGTCTTTTCCGGGTTGTTCTTGCGGCTCTTGCGCGGCTCGGCAACAGATTCGTCGGGCACTGCGGAGAGTTCTGAAGTTATCGTCATTGCGGGCTCACGGCCATCACTGCACAGGCGGCGATTATGGGCCGCGCCGCACAGCGAAGGAAGCCGCGCGGCAACGGATTGGCCTCGTGCTTACCAATTTCCTACAACTTCGCCTGACGGACCGCGCCGCTGCGTGATTTGGCCAGGGTTGCCGGCTGCAGGTTGAAGTCGGTGCCATGGACGTCGGCCTCCTGGTCCACCAGGTAAATCAGGCTGCCATCCGGCGCACCAGGCCTGGACCGCCAACATCTGGAGCCTGGTGATGGACTACACGCCCAAGCACATGATGAGTACGGTGTTTGGCTTTGGCGGCATGTGCGCCGCAATTGGCGGGATGTTCATGACCCAGTTGGTAGGCCACGCCGGCTCTGCTGCCACACGGCGGCCAGTCCGCTGCAGCAAATCACCGCAATCCCGACAATCGTGGTCAGGGTCGGGGTGTGGGAAAACAGCAGCCAGCCCAGCAACCCTGCAAAGACAATCTGGCAGTAACTGAACGGCGCCAGCAATGCCGGGGCCGCGTAGCGGAACGCCTGGGTCAGGAACAAGTGCGCGGTCATCCCGCAAGCCCCGAGCGCCACCATGAGCAAGCCATGGTTCAACGTGGGCATCTGCCAGAAGAACGGCACCAGCGCGCTCATCACCAGGGTGTTGCACAAACCGGCGAAGAAATTGCTCGTTGTCGGGCTGTCGATCTCGCTCAGTTTGCGGGTCAGCAATTGGTAGAAACAGAAAAACAGCGCCGAACATAAAGGCAGCAGCACTGCGGGGGTGAACAGTTCACCGCCGGGGTGAACGATGATCAACACGCCGATAAACCCGCAAATCACCGCGATCCATTGCCCGCGGGTCACGTGCTCGCGCAACAGCGGCACCGACAGCGCAGTCACCAGCACCGGGGCGAGGAAGTTGACCGCCGTGGCTTCAGCCAAGGGGATGTACTGCAGGCCGGTGGTGAAAAACAGACTGGTGCCCAACAAGCACAGGGCCCTGACCAGCTGGAGCATTGGCCGCTTGGTGCGCAGCACCCGCAGGCCCGACTGCGGCAGGAATATCCCCGCCATCAACAGGGTGTGCACCACGTAACGAGCCCACACCACCATGATGATTGGATAGAAACCCGACAGGTATTTCGACAAGGCGTCGTGACTGGAGAACAGAAAAGTCGCGACAACGATCAGCAAGATACCCTTGAAGGGATGGTTGACGCCGGAGAGCGGAGTGCTGATACGTGACGGCAAGGCGATGTTCTCTGAAAGGAATAACCAGCCAATTGATCAATATTTTAGAACCTTGTTCCATTTTTTCAAACAAGCAGGTCAAGAAAACGTGCGAATAGCGTACAGTTTTTCCATCCAGGCCATTGCACTCGTCTCGGACAATCAACCGTTGAACCATCAACAATTGACTCTCAACCATTAAAGAATTCCGAGGCCTGGCTGGCAGCCGAGAGTTCTTCGGTAAATTGCAACAGCAGTGACGCCAGCTCATGCAAGCGTGCCCCCGGCAATCGCGCGCTGGGACCGGCAATACTGAGCACGCCGATTACCCGCGAATCCAGCGGATGGCGCACCACTGCGGCAATGGCCGAAGTGCCCACCGCCGAACTCTCCTCGACCCAGGCGTAGCCCTGTTCGCGGCCCTCGCGCAATCGTTCCAATAGTTCAATGTTCGAGCGCGGCGCATTCGGCCCCGGGGCCGGTAGTGCCTCGCTGGACTGGCGCTCGACCAGGGCCAGGGCTTCGGCATCGGACAGGCTGGCTAGCCAGGCATGTCCCGAGGCGGTGTAGAACAGCGGTGCATCGCGTCCCATGTCAGGGTCGTAACGCAGGCCGGATCGCGCGCCCTGGGACTTGGCGATCCAGGTCAATCTCTCCCCGGAGATCACCCCCAGCCGCACCAGTTCGCCGGTTTCATGCGCCAGGCGATCGAGGACGGGCTGGACGATGTCACTGCCGCTGCAGGCCAGATAGTGAAAGCCCATAGCCACCAGCTTGGTCGACAGGTGATAGCGCAGGGTGTCCGGGTTCTGCCGGACGTAACCCAGGCGGATCAGCTCGGCGAGTAGGCGGTGCGTGGCGCTTTTGGGGATGCCCAACTGCTCGGCCAGCACCTGCATCGGCACACCTTGAGACTCACTGGTGAGACTTTCCAGCACGCTGAAGACACGTTCGATTTGACTGCCGGCCATTAGAGGTTCCACGTGAAAGGTTTTAGTAATTCTAAAAGACAATCGTCGAAATAAGAAATCTGGAACTGACTACCGTCTTACTTGGGCTTACATATTCACCGCACAAGTTTCTGCCGCTGGCGTTATTCATAGAAGCGGCGATTCCCGCCTTCATCAATCCATGTGAGAGCACCACTATGTTATGGAACAAGGCAAGACCCAGTGACAACGTCAACGACATACGCGAGGGCAAGGACGCCCGTAAATCCACAGGGGTAATACTCGGTGCCGGCCTGGCACTTTCGCTTGCAGGTGCCGGGGCTTATACAGTCCTGGGACCATCAACCGACGCACCCGCAGTGCAACCCGGCGCGGAGATACCGGCACCGGCCATCGACACCCCACTGCTATTCGTGAAGGCCATCCTGGGGGACACCGAAGACAC
This sequence comes from Pseudomonas sp. LB3P31, assembly GCF_054897945.1. NCBI lineage: Bacteria > Pseudomonadati > Pseudomonadota > Gammaproteobacteria > Pseudomonadales > Pseudomonadaceae > Pseudomonas > Pseudomonas sp. LB3P31. Next base: position 4,179,866 of record NZ_CM142710.1, on the reverse strand, counting down.
CTGGAAACCACTCTTCGCCGAAACCGGCCGGGTCTATCCCGAACCCACATTGACCCTGTTCGGCAATGGGGTGAGTTCCGGTTGCGGTTACGTCGGCACCGGCGGCGGTCCGTTCTATTGCCCCGCGAACAAGCAGGTTTATCTTGATCTCGGGTTTTTTCAGGCCATGGCCGAACGCTACTCGGTGGAGGGTGATTTCGCCCAGGCCTACATCATTGCCCATGAAGTGGGACATCACGTGCAGATCGAGCTGGGACTCTCGCAGCCATTGGAAGACGCCTTGGCCCAGCGGCAGAAAGTCACTGGCAACAATGGCCTGGAAGTCCGCGGCGAACTGCAGGCTGACTGCCTGGCAGGGGTCTGGGCCCATCACGCGCAGCAACGCCTCGACTGGCTTGAGCCTGGAGATGTGGACGAGGCCCTGAATGCTGCCGCGACCTTTGGCGATGACTATTTGCAGCAGGCACAAAAAGGCCGCGTCGTCCCCGAGACGTTCAGTCATGGCACCTCCGAGCAACGCAAGCACTGGTTCAATCGGGGTTTTGAACAGGGCACAATCGGTAGCTGTGACACCTTCAGCGTCGACTTGCCCTGATACGCTTCGACCCGCGAATTCACTGATCTCTCCTCCCCCGTAGAACCGTCGCGCCACAAGGCTGTCAGACGACCGGACTGGCGCGGCTCCTGCACACCAGCAACACTCTTCACCACGCATCTTCATCAAGTAAGGAAAGAGGGCTCACCCATGCTATGGAAAAAAGGCCGACGCAGCGACAACGTAGTCGATGCCCGTGGAGATGATGTCGGCGGCGGTGGCGGCGGGATGCGCTTCGGCGGCGGCAAAGGGTTGAGCCTGACGGCGATTATCCTGATCGTCGGCATCGGCTGGATCACCGGCCAGGACCCCATGCAGATTCTCGGACAACTGACCGGGCAGATGAGCGAGCAGTCCGCACCGGCTACTACCCAGAGCCGCAAGGCGCCACCGGCCAACGACGAAGGCGCCGAGTTCGTGCGCTCGATCCTCGGTGATACCGAGGACACCTGGGGGCAGATTTTCCAGCAGGCCGGCAGGCAGTATAAAAACCCGACCCTGATACTGTTCAGCGGTCGGGTCAACTCTGCTTGCGGCATGGCCAGCTCGGCCACCGGGCCTTTCTATTGCCCGGCCGATCAGAAGGTCTACCTGGACACCAGTTTCTTCCAGGAGATGTCCCAACGCTTTTCCGCCGCCGGTGACTTCGCCCAAGCCTACGTGATCGCTCACGAAGTAGGCCATCACGTACAGACGCTGCTCGGTGTCTCGGCAAAAATCCAGGCCGCGCGCCAGCAAGGTCGGCAGATGGAAGGTGATGGCGGCTTGCTGGTTCGTCAGGAGCTGCAAGCCGATTGCCTGGCCGGTGTCTGGGCCAACAACGCGCAGCAGCGCCTGAACTGGCTCGAACCCGGTGACATCGAGGAAGCGCTGAATGCCGCCAATGCTATCGGCGATGACCGTCTGCAGCAGCGCGGGCAGGGTCGTGTGGTGCCAGACTCGTTCACTCACGGCACTTCGGCGCAACGGGTGCGCTGGTTCAAGACCGGGTTCGCCCAGGGCCAGATCAGCCAGTGCGACACCTTCGCCGCGAAAAGCCTGTAGATGAACAAGGGGTGGCTGGTCCTGTTGCTCATCTGCACCGGCACCCAGGCGGCCGAGCACGGTGTCCGGGAGGTCAGCCCCGGGCGCCTGCTGTTGCAAGAAGGCGAGATGGCAGTCGGCATCGGCTCGGCACCGGTCACCATCGAACGGGTCCTGATCATCCTCCACGGCCGCTTGCGCAATGCCGAGACCTATCGCGAAACCGCTGAGCGCGCGGCCGAGCAAGCGGGACAGGCCGCGACCACGCTGGTGATCGCACCGCAGTTCCTCAATGAAATCGATCTCGCGCTGCATCCGCAGCCCGACACGGTCTTGCGCTGGCAGGGTAATGAGTGGATGGCCGGTGGTTTATCCACAGCGCCATTTGCCCTGAGCTCGTACGGTGCGCTGGACGAGATCATCGGCCGGTTTGCTGATCGCCAGCAGTTTCCTGCGCTGAAGGAAGTGGTGGTTGCCGGACATTCTGGCGGTGCTCAGGTGGTTCAGCGGTATGCGCTGCTGAGTCACGATCAACCCGACCTCGCAGCCGCTGGAGTGCGGGTGCGCTACGTGGTTGCCAACCCGTCTTCCTATGCGTTTTTCGACGAGCGTCGGCCGGTAGCGTTCAGCCACGCCGGCTGCCCCGGATTTAATCGCTGGAAGTACGGGCTGGCGGATTTGCCTGCGTATGCGCAGGGACAGACGCCAGCGACTCTGGAGGCCAGCTACGTCAAACGTGACATCGTTTATCTGCTTGGCCAGCAGGACACCGATCCGAATCATCCGGCACTGGACAAGAGTTGCGAAGCGAAAGCCCAGGGAGCAAATCGCTTGGCGCGCGGGCGTAATTATTTCGAGTATCTGAAGCGCGACCATCCCCAGGGGCTGAATCAGCAACTGCTCGAGGTGCCCGGAGTTGGGCACGATGGCGACGGGATGTTCATGTCGCCCGAGGGGCGCACAGTGTTGTTTGGGCAGTAGGCCCTTTGGTGCTTGGGATAAGCCATCGCGGGCAAGCCTTGCTCCCACAGGGCAAGCCGGGGTCCCGCCAAGATGGGAATAAACATTACCTGTGGGAGCAAGGCTTGCCCGCGATGGGGCCCGTCAAGCCGAAAGCATTCCCCGCAGCGCGACACAGTCCACCGCATGCCAGTCGGTTAACTCCGGCCACGGATTATCCGGCAGGTTCACCAGCACCGTCCGCGCGCCAGCGGCTCTCCCGCAATCCAGGTCAAAACGATAATCCCCGACCATCACCATCTCTCTGGTCGGCACCTGCCAGGCGTTTGCCAGCTTCAACAAGCCACCCGGATGAGGTTTGGGCGGCGCTTCGTCGCGCCCCAGCACATCCTCGACGGCGAAGCAGTCCGCCAGGCCGATAGCCTCCAGCGTGACGTGCGCCAGTTCGCGGGCATTACGCGTCAGAATACCCAGGCGATAGCCGCGCCCGGCCAGGTCTCGCACCAGCTCCACGGCGCCCGGTGCCGGTTGCGAACCCAGCGCCAGGTCGCGTTCGTGTTCCAGCAACCACGCGTGCTTGGCAGCGGCTTCGGCGGCAGGCAGCGCGGCGAGCTGGGTCAGGATGTCCTCCTCGGCGGGGATGGCCAAGGCCACGCGAATCGCCGCGAAGTCATGCACGGCCACCGTCAGTGTACCGTCCATGTCGAACACCCAGTGCTTGATCGCTGTCAGGCTCATGCCCAGTCCTTGCGGTGACGGATCAGGCCTTCCTGGGTCACCGACGCCACCAGTTGCCCGGCACGATTGAACACGCTGCCGCGGGTGAAACCACGGGAATTGCCCGCCCACGGGCTGTCCATTGCGTACAGCAGCCAGTCATCAGCACGCAGATCGGCGTGGAACCACAGTGCGTGGTCGAGGCTGGCAACCTGCATATCCTTTTGCCACACCGACTTGCCATGGGGCTGCATTGAGGTGGTCAGCAAGCCGAAATCCGAGGCGTAGGCCAGCAGGTATTTATGCAGCGCCGGGGTATCGGCCAAGGTACCGTCGGCGCGAAACCAGACGTACTTGATCGGGTCGGACGGTTGCGGGTTGTAGGGATCTTGCGTGGTAATCGGGCGGAACTCGATCGGCTTGGGGCACAGCAGCTTTTCGCGCATGTGTTCCGGGATCAGGTGGGCGCGCTGCTGTGCGAGTTCGAGCTCCGACGGCAGGTTTTCCGGGCCGACCACGACTGGCATTTGCGCCTGATGCTCAAAACCCTTTTCGTCGTACTGGAACGACGCGCTGCAGGTGAAAATCGGGTTGCCCTTCTGGATCGCCGTTACCCGCCGGGTGCTGAAGCTGCCGCCATCTCGGACCCGATCCACCTGGTAGACCACCGGCAACGCAGAGTCGCCCGGACGCAGGAAATACCCGTGCATCGAATGCACATGCCGCGCCTCTTCCACCGTCTGACTGGCTGCCGAAAGGGACTGACCGATCACCTGGCCACCGAACAGCTGACGGAAACCCAGATCCTGGCTGCGGCCGCGAAACAGGTTTTCTTCGATCGGTTCCAGGGTCAACAAGTCGACCAGATCATCCAACACTTGGCTCATTCAGACTCTCCTCACACAATACAATGTCGCGCAGTCTTGGCTGCGACGATCAATTCAGTTTCAGGCCAGCGCCATCATGGGAGCCATTGTAAACGTCCGCGCCGGCTTAGCCATGCAGGGTTTGCAACCATTGTTCACGGCTGATGCGATACAGCACATGGTGACGCAGGGGATGATCGGCGGCGAGCCGGGGATGATCAAAGTCATCGGCTGAATCATGGTGCATTCCGATGGCCTGCATGACTTTCTCCGACGGCAGATTGGCCTGTGCGGTAAACGCTACGATCTCATTCAGCGACAAGCGGTCAAAGCCGCAGCGCAGAGCGGTCCAGGCCGCTTCACTGGCGTAACCCAGGCCCCAATGCTCGCGGGACAGGCGCCAGCCGATCTCGACCGCCGGGGTAAAAGCCGCGTCGAATCCCACCACGCCCAGCCCGGTAAATCCGATAAACGCACCGCTGTCCTTGCGCTCCAGCGCCCACAGGCCGAATCCATGCTCGGCAAAGTGACCACGAATGCGCCCGATCAGCGAGGCGCTCTCCAGCCGGCTGAGCGGCGTCGGAAAATAGCGCATCACCTGCGGGTCGGCGCACATGGCCGCAAACTCAGGCAAATCGGCGTCGCTCCACTGTCGCAACAACAGTCGCGCGCTCTCGAGTTCCAGTATCGGCTCCATCGTGCTCCCCCCTTTCCATGTCGCAAGTCTAGATCGCTGGTAGGATCCTTGATTCTTTCCTGCGTTCCTTACAGATAAATCCGTCATGCCACTGCCGTTGATCTACCACGAAGACTACAGTCCCGAATTCCCGGCGGAACATCGCTTCCCCATGGACAAGTTTCGCCTGCTGCGCGATCACCTGGTGGACAGCGGCCTGACCCGGAACGCCGATCTGTTGCGCCCGCAACTGTGCCCGCCAGAAATTCTCGCCCTGGCCCATGACCCCGGGTACATCGCTCGCTACATGGGCGGTGAATTGTCCCGCGAGGACCAGCGCCGCCTCGGCCTGCCCTGGAGCGAAGCGCTGGCCCGGCGCACGGTGCGGGCGGTGGGCGGTTCGCTGCTGGCGGCCGAGCAGGCGCTGGAACATGGCCTGGCCTGTCACCTGGCGGGCGGCACGCACCATGCGCATTACGATTATCCGGCCGGATTCTGCATCTTTAATGACCTGGCGGTAATCAGCCGGTATTTGCTGGAGAGCGGCCGGGTGAATCGGGTGCTGATCTTCGATTGTGATGTGCACCAAGGCGACGGGACTGCACGCATCCTGCACAACACGCCTGACGCGGTGACTGTTTCCCTGCACTGCGAAAAGAATTTTCCCGCACGCAAGGCTGAAAGTGACTGGGACATTCCGTTGCCGATGGGCATGGGCGATGCGGCCTACCTGAAGGTGGTGGACGATGCGCTCAACTATTTGCTGCCGCTCTACCAGCCAGACCTGGTGCTGTACGACGCCGGCGTCGACGTGCACAAGGATGATGCGCTCGGCTACCTGAAGCTGACGGACGAAGGCGTCGCCGCCCGCGATGAAAGCGTGATGCGACACTGCCTGGGCCGGGATATTCCAGTAGTGGGGGTGATTGGCGGCGGCTACAGCAAGGACCGCAAGGCCCTGGCGCGACGCCATGGGATTCTGCATCACAGCGCGCAGCGGGTCTGGCAGTCATCAGGTTGTCACTGAGGTGTGAGCCTTTACCCACAATGCCTGTGGAACTGCCTGTGGATAACCTGAGTGAAAGGCTCTGCAGGCCATGCGGGCTATGGCCTGCAAAGCGCTGGTTGTTTTTTGATCAACGTTAAGACCGGCAGAAACCCCTGTAGGAGTGAGCCTGCTCGCGATAGCGGTAGAACAGCCAATATCCATGCTGGCAGTTAAACCGCTATCGCGAGCAGGCTCACTCCTACAGGGATCCGGGCTGGTAGAATGCCCAGCTTCAATCCGCCAGACCGCAGCGCACGCCATGACCCAGCCTTCCACCGCCCTCCCCCCTCAAGTCGCCATCATCGGTGGCGGCCCCGCAGGCCTGATGGCCGCCGAGGTGCTGAGCCAGGCAGGAATCAAGGTCGAGCTGTACGACGGCATGCCATCGGTGGGTCGCAAGTTTCTGCTCGCAGGAGTCGGTGGCATGAACATCACTCATTCCGAAGCCTACCCGGCATTTCTCTCGCGCTACGCCGAACGCGCACCGCAGATCGCCCCACTGCTGCGCTCATTTGGCGCCGACGCGCTGTGCCAATGGATACATGACCTGGGCATCGAAACCTTTGTCGGCAGTTCCGGCCGGGTGTTCCCTACCGACATGAAGGCCGCCCCACTGCTGCGAGCCTGGCTCAAGCGCTTGCGCGAGGCCGGCGTAGTTATCCACACCCGCCACCGCTGGCTCGGTTGGGATGCGGATGGCGGTTTGCGCATCGACAGTCCCGAAGGCGAAAAAACCATCGAGCCTGATGCGACCTTGCTGGCCCTGGGCGGTGGCAGCTGGTCGCGCCTGGGTTCGGACGGCGCCTGGATGCTGCCCCTGGAGCAGCGCGGAGTAGGCCTGGCGCCGCTGCAACCAAGCAATTGCGGCTTCGAGGTGCAGGCCTGGAGCGAATTGATGGTCAGCAAATTCGCCGGCGCCCCGCTGAAAAACATCGCGATCGGCCTGAATGACGACGTGCCGCGCCTTGGCGAATGCGTGATCACTGCGACCGGGATTGAAGGCAGTCTGATCTACGCCCTGTCGGCACCGATTCGCGAGGCTATCAACCGGCATGGCGCTGCAACTGTGCATATCGACCTGTTGCCGGGCCGGCCTGTGGATAAAGTTCAGGCGGCACTGGATAAACCTCGCGGCTCGCGCTCGATGTCCAAGCACCTGCACAGTCAGTTGGGGATTGATGGGGTGAAAGCGGCGTTGCTGCGCGAGCTGGTGGCGGCCGAACATTTCGCCGATAACGCACAGCTGGCCAAGGCGATCAAGGCGCTGCCGCTCAAGCTGGTGAAAACCCGGCCACTGGACGAAGCCATCAGCACCGCCGGGGGCGTGATGTTCGAAGCGGTGGATGAACGGCTGATGCTCAAGCAAATGCCTGGGGTGTTTTGCGCGGGGGAGATGCTGGACTGGGAAGCGCCGACTGGCGGGTATTTGCTGACGGCGTGTTTTGCCAGTGGACGGGCGGCGGGGTTGGGGATGGTGGAGTGGTTGCGGCGTAAGGATTGAGACCCAGGCGCGCCCATCGCGAGCAGGCTCACTCCTACATTCGACCGCGTATGCGATGACTGTAGGAGTGAGCCTGCTCGCGATGGCGGCTTAACTATCGCCGCCCCCTTAAGGCTTCTTCTTGCGCGGCCCAGTGTTAAAAACCGGCACCTTGCGCACAGGCTTGATCGAAGGCTCCGGCGCCGACGCCTCTGCGCTCTCTACCCACTTGCCCAGGTTGCGTTTGCCGCCACCGGAAGTCTTCGGCTTCTTCGGTTTTTTCGGCTTCTTCACCACCTGACCGCTGGCATCGGTATCCGGCACCCGGTGCTCAGGCTCGAAATCATGCTCCATCTGCCGAGGCAACGTCTGACGCGTCAACGTCTCGATGGCCGACAACAGATTCACCTCATCGGCGCACACCAGGGAAATAGCCTGCCCGGTCGCGCCCGCACGCCCGGTGCGACCAATGCGGTGGATGTAGTCTTCAGCCACGATGGGCAGGTCGAAGTTCACCACCAGTGGCAGGTCTTCAATATCCAGGCCACGGGCTGCGACGTCAGTGGCCACCAGGATCTGCACTTCGCTGGCCTTGAACCGGTCCAGCGCCCGCTGGCGGGTCGCCTGCGGTTTGTCGCCGTGGATGCCATCGGCGTTAACGCCCAGGCCCTGGAGTTTTTCCACCAATGCGTCCACGCCGTTACGGGTCTTGGCGAACACCAGCACCTGTTTCCACTTGCCCTTGCGCAGCAAATGAATGAACAGCTCCGGCTTGCGCTTCTTGTCGACCACCACAACCCATTGCTTGACGGTGCTGGCGGCGACGTTGCGTGGGCTGACTTCGATGCTCAGCGGATCGTTGAGCATTTGCCCGGCCAGCAAGCGGATGGCGTCGGAGAAGGTCGCGGAGAACAACAGCGTCTGACGCTGCTTGGGCAGCACGCGATAAATGTTGCCCAGTTCTTCGGAAAAGCCCAGGTCGAGCATGCGATCGGCTTCGTCAAGAATGAGGGTTTGCAGCTGATTGAACTTGAGCGCCTTCTGGCGATACAGGTCGAGCAAACGACCCGGGGTCGCCACCAGTACATCGACACCTTTGCGCAACTTCATCATTTGCGGGTTGATGCTGACGCCGCCATACACCGCGTAAGTGCTCAATGGCAGGTTCTCGGCATACTGGCGCACGGCTTCGTGAACCTGCTCGGCCAATTCGCGGGTCGGCACCAGGATCAGGGCGCGCACTGAGTTGGAGGCAACTTTCGGCCCTTCCATGGCCAGCAACTGCAGCAGCGGCAGCGCGAAACCGGCAGTCTTGCCAGTGCCGGTCTGGGCGGCGGCCATCAGGTCGCGACCGGCCAGCACCGCCGGAATGGCTTGCGCCTGAACCGGCGTCGGGGTCTGGTAGCCGAGCGTCTCGAGAGAGCGCAGCAAGGGTTCGATCAGGCCAAGGGTGGCGAAAGTCATGGGATTACCGTAGGAAAATTCAGCGCGGGTTTTTCAGAACAAGTGTGCAACAACATGCAATGCCGCGCAGTTTACCCTAATTCACACGAGATTCTGTCGGCACCACTGCAGCGGGTTTGACCGGGGCGCGCCGCCACTGCGGCAAACCAATCAACACCACGGCACTGATGATCACGGCCATGGCCAGCGCTTCTTCAATGCCAATGGTCTCGCCGACAAACACAATCCCCAGCAACACCGCGACCGCCGGGTTGACGTAGGCGTAGCTGGTGGCCGCGGCCGGGCGGACATTTTTCAGCAGGTACATGTAGGCGTTGAAGGCGATGATCGAACCGAAGAATGTCAGGTAGGCCAACGCCGCCCAGCCTTCGACGGGCGGCAGGCTTTCCAGGCGTTCGCCGCTGAGCGCGCTGACGATCAACAAGGCCACGCCGCCGACCAGCATCTCCACTGCGCTGGCCATCGCCCCCTGGGGCAGCGGCAGATGTTTGCTCCACACCGAACCAAACGCCCAGGCCGCCGCCGCGAAGATCAGCAAAGCCGCGCCCAGCGGACTCGATTGCAGGTTGGAGCCCAGATTCAACATGCCGATGCCGATCAGCCCGAGCGCGATCCCCGCCCATTCCAGACGAGTGTTACGCGCGCCCCAGAAATAACCGCACAGCAGGGTAAACAACGGCACCGTCGCCACCGCCAGTGCAGCCACGCCCGAGGCGACTCCCATGTGCTCGGCGACACTGACTGCGCCGTTGCCGCAGGTCAGCAGCAGAATCCCGATGATCCCAGCCGCTTTCCACTGCGCCCAGGTCGGCGCAGGGGCTCCGCGCCAGCGCAGGAAGGCGTACATCAGCGTCCCGGCAAGCACAAAGCGAATCCCCGCGAGCAGCAGGGGCGGCCAATATTCAACGCCGATGCGAATCACCAGGTAAGTCGAGCCCCAGATCACGTACAACGCGAAGAAGGCAGCGATCAACGGCAAGGGGAAGCGACGTAGGCCAGACATGGGGAAGCTCGCGGGCAGGACAGGAGAACAGCCATTCTAGAAAGGCGAGCAGGTAAACATAAGTTACAAAAGCGGATTTTAGCGGCGGTACACTTTGAAAAATTTGGTACGTTTCTAGAGCCCCGTAGGAGCTGTCGAGTGACACGAGGCTGCGATCTTTTGATTTTGAAATTCAAGATCAAAAGATCGCAGCCTCGTTTCTCTCGGCAGCTCCTACAGGGGAATCCGCTGTGTACTTAGAACCCGCGATGGCGCTTCAGGTGTTCGGTGATCTTCGCCGCCGGCACCTTCTGCAAACTCACCAGCAAATCATGGGACAGTTCCCGCAGCCCATGCTTCTGGCGCAGCTCCTGCGCCAGATGCGCCGTCAGGTTGGCCGCCATCTCGGCATCGGCCATGGCCCGGTGAGCCTTGCCGGTGTGGGGCAGTTGGGCGAAGGTGGTCAGCGTACCGAGCTTATGATTGGGCGCGGCGGGCATCAGGCGGCGGGCGAGCAGCAGCGAGCAGGCGAAGTTCTGCAGGCGGGTGCGCTTGATGCGACCCAGCTCGAAGTCCCAGAACTTCTGGTCGAACGCGGCGTTATGCGCCAGCAAGGGGGTGATGCCGACGAACTCGTTCACCTCGTTCATCACCTGCTCGGCCGACGGCGCGGTACGCAGCATGGCGTTGCTGATGCCAGTCAGCTGTTCAATGAACGCTGGCACTCGCACGCCGGCATTCATCAGGCTCTGGTAACGCTCGACGATGCGCCCCTGTTCAAGGATCACCACGGCAATTTCCGTGGCCCGGCAGCTGCTGCTCGGGGAGATTCCGGTGGTTTCAAAGTCGATGACTGCTATGCGTTCCAAACCTGTTTCAACTCCGTAAAAATCAATTCTTGAGCAGCAGCGCGCCTTCGATCGGCACGTAGCGGCTGGCGGCGCGGATCAGCGAGTTGGCAGTCAGCCCCGGTACGCCGTAAGCCACGGCCTGCACGCCATGCTTGCTGATGATGCGCTCCAGCAGCATGTCGAAATCGCCGTCGCCGGACGCCAGCACCACTTCATCGACATGATCGGCGGCGTCCATGATATCCAGGGTAATGCCCACGTCCCAGTCACCCTTGGCCGAGCCGTCGCTGCGCTGGATGTAGGGCTTGAGCTTCACCGTGAAACCAAGGTTGCGCAGGATCTGCTGGAACTGCTGTTGTTTGCTGTCGCCACGGTCGATGGCGTAGGCGTAGGCTTCGACGATCTCGCCCTGCTTGCTGATATCAGCCCACAGCGCGGCGTAGTTGAAGTGACAACCATAGGCCTGGCGCACGGTGTAATAGAGGTTCTGGACATCGGCGAACACTGCGATTTTTTTCACCGGGCATCCTCTTTCGCGCAGACGCGCGGGCTGGATCGGGCAGCAGGCCCGAAAAGTGGCCCAGTATGCCAGTCCAGAGGCGGGTTCCGCGAATAATCGGCCATGTGGCGAAGGAGTGGGCTGACCTGAGGCCTGCGCGCCGTCCAGAAGGAGCAAGCTCCCTCGCCACGGGGCGTTAGACGAAGGAGTCGTCGTCGCCGAAGAGCGACGAGCTGTCGTCACTGTAGTCCGCGTCGCTGAAGCCGCCCTGGTCGTTGTTGTCAGCCACACGCTGGTCGTCGCCCCAGCCATTGCCGCTGTCGTTCTGGTCGTTGACCTGGGCCGGTTCTTCCTTGATCACTTCAACCACTTCAGGTTGCTGGTTGTGCTGAAACAGGCTGCTGATGCCTTGTGCCAGCATCACGCCGCCCGCCACGCCCGCCGCCGTTTTCAGCGCGCCGCCGAGGAAGCTGTTGCCCGCCGGTTGCTGCGCGCCATAGTTCTGCTGGGGCGGTGCGGCACCGAAGTTCTGCTGCGACGGCTGCGCATTGAACGATGGCCGTGCCGGCTCGCGCCAGCCGCCACTATTTGCAGGCGGCGCGGATTGGCTCGGCGCTGGCTGCGGATCACGGGAACTGCCGCCAAAGATGCTCGACAGGAAACCACCACTGGCCGGCGCCGCTGGCTGCGCCTTGGCCGACTGTAGTTCAGCCTGCAGTTGCTGGACTTGCTGGGTGAGTTGCTTGTTCTGCTGGTCGAGGCTCTTCAGGGCAGCCTCCTGCACCAGAATCGCCTGGGTCATGTAGTAACCCGCTGCGGGCTGGCGAACCAGATGCTCCTTGATCCGCGCTTCGGCCTGGGCGTCACGCGGGGCTGATTCCGCTTCGGCCTGTTGCAGCCGGGAAAACAGTCCATCGATCAGGGTTTGTTCTTCGCTGTTCATGGCGACCTCGTAGATTGCCGGGAATTTCGTCGTCCTCATCCGCGATGGATGAGGTGCCTCCTGGTAATGGAGGCTGATACAGGATGTTTCAATGGCCTTTACCGAACGTTTACGTTTGCGCCCCAAAGGGCTTCATCGGTTAAAGTGGGCCATTGCTTCCAACCTGCGATACCGACTGATGAATTCCTTCGATGTGCTGCGTGACTCTCTGTACTTCTTCAAGCGCAATCTGGGCCAGATCGTGCAGCTGTGCTTGCCGCTGGTGATTTTCGAGGCGCTGTTGCAGCTGGTCGTCGACCACTCCACCGAGCCGGACAGTTTCCCAGGCATCAGCGTGATCGTCGGCCTGCTGATCTACCCGCTGTACACCGCCGCGCTGATCCTGTTTCTCGACGCCCGTAGTCGCGGCGAATCGCCCCGCACCCGCGACCTGCTGGCCATGTCCGCCACCCTGTGGCCACGCTTTGCCCTGCTCACTGCGCTCAACACTTTGTTGATCCTGCTCGGGCTGTCGCTGTACTTCCTGCCGGGCATCTGGCTGATGGTGACCCTGGCGTTCGGCGAGTACCTGCTGGTGTTGCGTGGCCTGGCGCCGCTGGCCGCGATGAAGGAAAGCCTGCGCCTGACCCGCGGCCATTTCCTGCGCATCCTGATCTGCATCCTGTGCGTGATGGGCCCGTTGTGGGTGCTCAAGGGCGCGACGCTGGCGGTCTATCCCGAGCCGCAAAACCCGGTGATCTCGCTGCTGATCGACAGCGCCCACAGCTTCCTGCAACTGTTCACCAGCGTGGTGCTGTTCCGGTTGTTCATGCTGATTGGCGATACCCCGGAAAAAATCGATGGGCCGCGCTGACCGTCACAGCCCTTGGGCTTAAGTCGTGCGCTCGGTTATGCTCGGCTGCAACTCTTGTAACGCGATAAAAGTCGAGCCATGACCCGTCTACTGCGCTACACCCTGCTGGGCCTGCTGCTGTTGATCGGGCTGGTTGCCCTGATCTACAACCTGACCTGGCGTCCCGATGCCAAGGAAGTGTTGCCGGTCAGCTGCAATGCCCAGGCCCCCACGCTGGTGCCCGGCCAGGCGCTGAAGGTGATGACCTGGAACGTCCAGTATCTGGCGGGTAAGCGGTACGTGTTCTGGAACGACCTGGCTCAGGGCGACGATGAAAATCCGACGCCCGAAGACATGGCCTTCAGCCTCGACGAAGTGGCACGAGTGATTCGCGACGAGCTTCCGGATGTCGTGCTGCTGCAAGAGCTCGACGACGGTGCAAAAGCCAGCGACTACCAGAACCAGCTCAAACTGCTTCAGGAACGGCTGGCGGATTTGTACCCTTGCAGCGCCCACGCGTTTGACTGGAAAGCTGAATTCGTCCCCGAACCGCACATCTTCGGCAGCGTTGGCCGCCAGCTTGCGACCCTGAGTCGATACAAGATCGACCACGCCGAACGCCTGCAACTACCCATCGCCCCAGGCAATTTCATCAGCCGCCAGTTCAAGCCGAAAAACGCCTTGCTGGTGAGCTATCTGCCGCTAAGTGACGGCGGGCAAATCGCCGCGCTTAACACGCATCTGGACCGAGCCACCCAGCCGGATGAAACCCTGCAAGACCAGGTGTCGGCCGTGGGCAAGGTGCTCGACCGCTACGAAAGCCGAGGCACGCCGTGGCTGGTGGGCGGAGATTTCAACCTGCTGCCGCTGGGACAATTCCAGCGCCTGCCCACCGAGCAACGCACTCCCTACTCCGCCGACAGCGCGCTGCATGTGCTGTGGGACAAATACCCGATGATCCCTACCAACAATGAAGCCAGTGGGGCCGACCGGGCACTGTGGCTGACCCACTATCCGAATGATCCGGGCCTGAACGGTCCGGATCGCACGGTCGATTACCTGTTCTACAGTCCGCGGATCAAACGGGTCGAGGCGATGGTGAGGCAGGACGATACGCTGCGAATCTCCGATCACCTGCCGGTGATTGCGCGGTTTCTGCTGCCGGCTGCGCCGTAACCTGTAGGAGTGAGCCTGCTCGTGATAGCGGTATGTCAGGCAAAAAATATATTGCCCAGCAGAAAGCCATCGCGAGCAGGCTCGCTCCTACAGGGTGATTATCAATGCGCTTCTTCCAGCTCATCATGCAACAGCCCGAATATCTCGCGCTTCATCTCGATAAACGACCGCTCCATGACCATGTCCAGGTGACGTGGCCGTTCGATCGGCACGTCCAGGATCTGCTTGATTCGCCCAGGCCGCGCGCCCATCACATACACCCGGTCACCCAACAAAATCGCTTCGTCGATATCGTGGGTCACGAACAGCACGGTCTTTTTGCTGTTGCCCCAGACCCGCAGCAACAGTTGCTGCATCTGCAGGCGAGTCTGGCTGTCCAGGGCGCCGAAGGGTTCGTCCATCAGCAGGATCTGCGGATCGTTGGCCAGTGCGCGGGCGATCGCCACCCGCTGCATCATGCCGCCGGACAGCTGCTTGGCGTAGTTGTCGGCGAAGCCGGTCAGCCCGACTTCATTGACGTAGTAGTCGACGATTTCCTTGCGTTGCGCCGCCGCCATGCCGCGCCGCTTGAGACCGAACTCGACGTTCTGGCGCACGGTCAGCCACGGGAACAGGGTGTAGCTCTGGAACACCATCCCGCGGTCCGCTCCTGGGCCCTGCACTTGCTGGCCGCCGACGTAGATCTCGCCTGCGGTGGGTTCATTGAGGCCAGCTGTGAGATACAGCAAGCTCGACTTGCCACACCCTGACGGTCCGACCAGCACGGCGAATTGCTGATCAGGAACGTCGAAAGACACCTTGTCCAAAGCCGTAAATACGCCGCCATCCGGCTTCTGGTAACGCAGGCTGACCTTGTCCACTTGCAGACGCGGCGCCGCTTGCACCGGGGCGGACTGGGACGTGGCAAAACGATGGTTGACTGCGGTTACTGAGCCCATGCGGCGATCCTCAGGCGTAGGAAACGGAACAGTTGATCGGTGATCAGGCCCAGCAGGCCGATGATCGCGATGGCCAGGAAAATCACGTCGACCTGGAAGCCGCGCATGGCTTTCAGGCTCAGGTAGCCCAGGCCACTGGAGGCCGCGACCAGTTCGGCCACCACCAGGTAAGTCCAGGCCCAGCCCATGGTCACGCGCAAGGTATCGAGCACCCCTGGCAACGACGCCGGGGCGATCACATGCAGGACCGCATCGCGACGGTTTGAACCCAGAGTGTACGACGCGTTGATCAGGTCCTTGGAGATGCCTTTGGAGACATCCGCGATCATCACCAGCTGCTGGAAAAACACGCCGAAGATGATCACTGACACCCGCTGCTCCAGGCCGATGCCGATCCACAAAATGAACAGCGGTACGAAGGAGGTCACCGGCAGGTAGCGGATGAAGTTGACCATCGGTTCGAGGAACGCCTGGACAATCCGAAAGCTGCCCATCAGCAACCCCAGCGGCACCGCCACCAGCGACGAGATCACAAAACCGACCACGACCACTTCGAGGCTGGCCCACACATGCAGGCCCAGTGAGCCATCGCGGCTGAGGCGCACCGCAGCCTCGACCACCGCTCCCGGTGTCGGCAAAAACATCCCCGGCACGACCCCGCCGTAGGACAACCCGGCCCACAAGCCAATCAACAACACCCAGGCCAGGCCGCTGGCGCTCCAGATTACCGAGACGGGCAAGCCGGTCTTGGGCGTGATGCAGCGGCTCAGCCATGAATTGCGCTTGAACATGCAAACCTCCTAGAGCGGGCTGACGAAGCGATTGTCGATCAGGTCGGCATTGCTGACGTTGTAGGGTTTGCCCTGCAGTTCGCTGGCGGTTTCGTTGGCCAATTTGATCAGCGTTTCGCTGTCCCCCGGCTTGCCCGGCGCGCCGAGCAGTTTTTCGCTCATGGCCTGGTCGTAGAAGCGCACGCCTTGTGCGGCGGCGGCCAGCTCCTTGGGATCGGCCAGATAACCGCCGACGCCCTTGGCCATGATCTTGTAGGCTTCTTCCGGGTGATCCTTGGTGTACTGCACCGCCTTGTACAGACCGGCCACCAGGGCCTTGACGTCTTCCGGCTGTTTTTCGATGACCGAGCAGTTGAGCGCGACCACATCGACGATCACCCCCGGCGTGCTGCTGCTGTCGATCAGCACCTTGCCCTGCTGCTTGTCGCGCACCATCGACAGATGCGGCTCCCAGGTCACGGCGGCGGGCACGCGGCCGGCGATGAAGGCGGTGGCCGCATCGTCAGCCGTCATGTTCTGCACGGTGATGTCGCTCATGCTCATGCCGTGCTTTTTCAGCAGGTAGGACAGCCAGAATTGCGAAGTCGAGCCTTCGTTCACCGCCACTGCCTTGCCCTTGAGCTCTTGCAGGCTCTTGACGTCCTTGCCCACCAGCACGCCATCGCCGCCATGGCTGTCATCCAGCGCCGCCACCGCCTTGAAGCAGAATTGCGGACGGTACTTGAGGACTTCGTCGATAGTCGAAGCCGAGCCGGACAACTCTCCGGATGCCTGCGCGGCCATGTACATCGACGCTTCTTCGACGACTGGCAGTTCCACCGTCAGGCCGTTTTCCTTGAAGTAACCCAGGTCCCGGGCGAGGTAGAGCGTGCCGTATCCCACCCAGGTGGTGTGACCGATGGATAAAGTGCCGGCCTGGGCGCTGGTGGCGACCGTCGCGGCGATGGCGGTGATTGCCAGGGGATGGGCGAGATGCGTAAGCAAGGACTTGATCATGGAGCACTCCCAAAAGCTGTTGATTTAGTTTTGTGATGGGCAGTACGTCGAAGCGGGTGCAGCGTTGAGCTCTGTCGGCTCTTTGAATGTCAGCGCGGAGCTGACTGACGAAGTTGATGTTGAGCCAAGGTGGGGATTAGGAAAATCAGGAAATATGTGGGTGGGAGCGAAGAAAAAACTGGGTAGAGCGCACTGTTGGGGGGCGATCTTTTTGCGGGTGCGCGAGGACGGTGCAATACATCAGAATCGCAAAAAGATCGCAGCCTTCGGCAGCTCCTACAGGGGCGGCATTTCAAGGTAGGAGCTGCCGAAGGCTGCGATTTTTTCCAGGCAAAAAACAATCGCGAGCAGGCTCACTCCTACAGGGAATGTGTATTGAACACAGCCCCCCTGTAGGAGTGAGCCTGCTCGCGATAAGGTCCGCAGGACCTTCCTGAGATATCAGAGCCGACCATATTCCTGAGCCGTACGATCGATGGCTTTCAGGGTTTTACCCACCAGCTCATCCACCTCCTCCCGACTGGCAATCAACGCCGGTGCCATGATCATCCGCCCCAAAGTCGAGCGAATGATCACCCCCTCCTCAAACCCGATCGTGCGGCAGCGCCAGGCAATGTCGTTCTCGTTGGCAAAGCGCTTGCGACTGGTCCTGTCCTCGGCCAGTTGCAACGCCGCCACCATGCCCACGCCCTGGATATCGCCCACCAGCGGATGCTGACCAAACACCTCGCGCAAGCACTGCTGCAAATACGGTCCGATGTCATCCCTGACCCGCGTCACCACGCCTTCATCGCGCAGCGCCTTGAGGTTGGCAATCGCCACCGCCGCCGCCACCGGATGTCCGGAATAGGTCAGGCCGTGGGCAAATACCCCGCCCTGCTCCACCAGTACCTGGGCCATTTTCTTCGACAGGATCAGGCCACCCATGGGGATGTAGCCGGAAGTCAGACCCTTGGCGATCGACAGCGTGTCCGGCTCGAAACCGAAGTACTCGTGAGCGAACCATTCGCCGGTGCGACCAAAGCCGCCGATCACTTCATCGGCGCACAGCAGCACGTCGTATTTACGGCAAATCCGCTGGATCTCCGGCCAGTAGCTTTCCGGCGGGAAGATCATTCCGCCGGCGCCCTGAAACGGCTCGGCGATAAACCCTGCGACCTTGTCCGCGCCAAGTTCGAGGATCTTCGCTTCCAGTTGCTGCGCCGCCCGCAGACCGAATTCCGCCGGGGTCAGGTTGCCTTCATGGGCAAAGAAATACGGCTCATCGATGTGCTCGATGTCCGGAAGCATACCGCCCATTTCATGCATGAATTTCATCCCACCCAGTGCCGTCGCGGCCAGGGTCGAACCGTGATAACCGTTCCAGCGGCCGATCATGATTTTCTTCTCGGGCTTGCCGAGCACCTGCCAATAACGGCGCACGGTGCGGATCAGCACCTCGTTGGCTTCGGAGCCGGAGTTGGTGTAGATCGCGTGGCTGTAGTGCCCCGGCAGCAAGCTGAACAGCAGCTCGGAGAGTTCGATCACCTGCGGGTGAGTGGTGTGGAAAAACATGTTGTAGTACGGCAATTGCTCAAGCTGCCGAGTGGCAGCCGCAGCCAAGTCCTTACGCCCGTAACCGAGGTTGGTGCACCACAAACCGGACATGCCATCGAGGTAACGCCGACCATCATTGTCCCACAGGTGCAGGCGTTCGCCGCGAACCATCACCCGCGGACCTTCGTCGTTGAGCGCCTTCTGATCGACGAATGCATGGATGTGGTGCGCAGCGTCGGCGGCCTGGTAGTCGCGGGTTTCACGTGGGGTGGTCATCGCCAGTTCTCCGTTTTGTTATGAGCGGCTGTTATCAGCGCAGCTGAAACCAGGTGGTCTTCAACTGGGTGTATTTGTCGAATGAGTGCAGCGACAGGTCGCGACCGAATCCGGACTGTTTGCCGCCGCCGAATGGCACGGTCACGTCCAGCGCATCGACGCAATTGACCGACACTGTGCCCGCTCGCAATTGTCGCGCCACTCGGTGGGCGCGGTTGAGGTCGTCGGTCCACAGCGAGGCGGCCAGGCCGTAGACGCTGGCGTTGGCCAGTTGCAAGGCGTGTGCCTCGTCGTCGAACGGGGTGACCGCCAGCACCGGGCCAAACACTTCGTCGCGAAACAACGCCATGTCCGGGCTGACGTGGGTAAAAATCGTCGGCTGGATGAAGTTGTCACTGCCGTTGAAGCTTAACCGCCGGCCACCACATATCCGGGTCGCGCCCTGGCCCTCGGCCTGTTCGATGAACTGCATGATGCGCGCGCTCTGGCGACTGTCAACGATGGCGCCGGCAGCGCTCGACGGGTCCAGCGGATCATCCGGTAGCCATCGCTCGGCGTGGGCCTGCAGACGCTCGACAAACTCGTCATGAATCGAGCGTTGCACCAGCAGCCGCGAGTTGGCCGAGCAGACTTCGCCCTGGTTGAAGAAGATTCCAAACGCCGCTTTTTCGGCCGCCAGGTCGAGGTCCTGGCAATCGGCGAACACCAGGTTGGCGCTCTTGCCGCCGCACTCCAGCCACACCTGTTTGAGGTTCGATTGCGCGGAATACTGCATGAAATATTTGCCGACTTCAGTGGAACCGGTGAACACCAGGCAGTCGACATCCGGGTGCAAACCCAGGGCTTTGCCTGTCTGTTCACCGAGGCCCGGCAGCACGTTCAGCACGCCTGCGGGAAGGCCGGCTTCCAGTGCGAGCTCGGCCAGGCGCAACGCGGAAAACGGCGATTGTTCGGCGGGTTTGAGGATTACCGAATTGCCAGTGGCCAGGGCTGGAGCGAGTTTCCACGCGGCCATGTCCAGCGGGAAATTCCACGGCACCACGGCGGCGACCACACCCAGCGCTTCGCGGGTGATGGTTGCCAGTACGTTCTGCGCGCTGGGGGCGATCTGGTCGTAGAGTTTGTCGAGGCTTTCGGCGTACCAGCGAAACACCCCCGCCGCACCCGGCACGTCGATGTTCCAGGCGTCCATCACCGGTTTGCCCATGTTCAGCGAATCCAGCAGCGCCAGTTCGTCGCGGTGAGTCATGATCAGGTCGGCCAAGCGCAGCAGCACCTGCTTGCGCTCGCCCGGTGAGCGGCTTGACCAAATGCCAGCCTCGAACACCTGCCGCGCGTTGCGCACCGCCGCATCTACATCCGCTGCGCCGCACGCGGCAACGTCGGCCAAATGCTGGCCGGTGGCGGGATTGATTGCGGCAAAGGTCTGGCCGGACTGCGCCGAACAGCGTTTGCCGTCGATCAGCGCCTGGTGGGGAAACGCCAGCGCGGCGGCTTTTTTTTGCCAATCTGCAAGCTCGAACACGTTCAGATGCTCCATGGGCTTTTCTTGTGCTTTGGATGGTGGCCCAGGCCCGTGTCGAGGAAAAATAGTAAAAATATCTTCGCAGACCATGAAAAAACTGGGCAGCCCATCTCCCGGCTCGCGCGCTATGTGGTTATTGTTCAGGCACAACAACACCGTCGTCGGAACGGAAGCAGTCGGCGCAAAAATTGCCTGGACGTCGAGATCATCCAATCCGAGGTTTGCCGTGGCTGCCTACAATCTGCGTCAACTGAAATACTTCATCACCACCGTCGAGTGCGGCAGCGTCGCCGAGGCTTCGCGCAAGCTGTACATCGCCCAGCCTGCCATTTCCACGGCGATCAAAGGCCTGGAAGACAGCTTCGGTGTACAGCTGCTGATTCGCCATCACGCCCAGGGCGTGTCGTTGACCCCCAGCGGTGCACGCTTCTACCGCAAGGCGCAGGAATTGCTGCGCATGGCCAAGGAGTTCGAACAGAACGCCCTGGCCGACAACGACATCGTGTCCGGGCAAATCGATATCGGCTGCTTTGAAACGGTTGCGCCGCTGTACTTGCCGCAGCTGATTGCCGGCTTCTCGGCGCTGTATCCCGGGGTGAAAATCCGCATCCGCGACGGCGAGCAACAAGAGCTGGTGCAGGGGCTGACCTCGGGCGCGTTCGACCTGGCGATCCTGTATGAACACGACCTCGACGCGACCATCCAGACTGAACCACTGATGCCGGCGCAGCGACCCTATGCGTTGCTGCCGGCAGATCATCGCTTTGCTCAACTCAAGCAAGTGTCACTGCGGGATCTGTGCCTGGAGCCGATGATTCTGCTGGACGTGCAGCCGAGCCGGACTTACTTCGTCAGCCTGTTTGAAGAGCTGGGCCTGACGCCGCATATAGCCTTCAGCTCGCCGTCGATCGAAATGGTCCGGGGCATGGTCGGGCAAGGGTTTGGCTTTTCGATTTTGGTCACCCGGCCACATTCGGAATGCACCTACGACGGCAAGAAAGTGGTGTGCGTGGACATTGTCGAGGATGTCACCGGGTCGGGCCTGGTCGCAGCGTGGCTCAAGCGCGGGCAGTTGACCAAGCCGGCGCAGTTGTTTGCTGATTATTGCCGGGAGCAGCTCACTGGTAATGCCGTTTCTTGAAGATCAAAAGATCGCAGCCTTCGGCAGCTCCTACAGGGTGAAGGCGCGCTACTGTAGGAGCTGGCGCAGCCTGCGATCTTTTGATCTTCAGCTTTTGCGAGGTTTTATCCGCGCCGTAGCCTCCGCCACCAACGGATCATCCGGCCAGTAATGCTTGGGATAGCGCCCCTTCAAATCCTTCTTCACCTCGGCATACGTACTGCGCCAGAAGTTCGCCAGGTCCTGGGTCACCTGCACCGGCCGGCGCGCCGGGGATAACAGATGCAATTTCACCACTTGCCGGCCACCGGCGATGCGCGGGGTGTCCGACAGGCCGAACAGTTCCTGCAGGCGCACCGCGAGGATCGGTGGGTGCTCGCTGTAATCCAGGCGGATCGACGAGCCCGACGGCACGCTCAGGTGATGCGGCGCCTGTTCGTCGAGCCTCTGCGGCAGTGGCCACGGCAGCAGGTTATGGACGATGCTCGACAGGTCGAGGTTGGCGAAGTGACTGAGCCGCGAGACCTTGCCCAGGTATGGCATCAGCCAGTGTTCGAGGCTTTTGAGTAACACGGCGTCGCTGACATCCGGCCATTCGCTCTCGCCCTTTCCTGCCAGATCCAGCTGGCGCAGCAGCGCGACCCGCGCCTGCCACTGACGCAACTCCGGGGTCCAAGGCAACAGCTCCAGGCCCTTGCGCCGCACCAGGTTGACCAGCGCCTGACTGCGCGCGCTTTCATCCAGGCCGGTCAGCGGCTCACGGCTGAGCACCAGCTCGCCAACCTTGCGCTGGCGCTCGGCGCGCAACACCCCTTCGCGCTCGTCCCAATCCAGCTGGTCGACCACCCGCACTTGCTCGGACAGCACCGAGTCGAACAGCGCCGGATCAAAATCCGCCGCCAGGTAAATCCGTTCCTCACGCTGGCCCTGGCGACTGCCCAGGTCGGCGATCACCAGCCACGCCTGCTTCATCAGGCTGTCGGCTTCGGCGAACAGCGCCGCACGGCCGTTGGCCAGGCGATACTCGGCGCCGCCGGCACGCCGTTGCTGCGCCACCCGGTCGGGATACGCCAACGCCAGCAAGGCACCCAGCCAGCGCGGATGCTCGGGGTCACTGACCGGCTGCGCCGCCTTGCCCCGCAGATAACCTCGATACTGGCGCGCCAGCTGCCGGGCGCGCTGAACGCCGCCCTGGGCCCCACGAGCGGCACGTTCTGCGCCGGACAACAGCACTAGCCGGCTGTGCAAATCAGCGCCGGCGCCGCGCAGGATATCGCGCTCGCCGAGCAATGCGGCGACGTCGCAGGCCATGTCGGCCAGGCCCAGCGTCTGGCCGCGCAACAATAAATGACCAATGCACGGATGCGCCGGCAGTTCGGCCATGGCCTGGCCGTGACGGGTCAGCGTCTCACCGTCCAGAGCGCCCAGGCGTTGCAGCAGATCCTGCGCCTGCGCATACGCCGCTGCCGGCGGAATATCCAGCCACACCAGTTGCCCTGGCGTCACGCCCCAGCGCCCGAGTTGCAGCGCGAGGCCGGCCAGGTCCGCCGAAAGAATTTCCGCACTGGCGTAGGCCGCCAGTTGTTCGTGCTGGTCCTGGGACCACAGGCGATAACACACCCCCGGCTCCAGACGCCCCGCCCGGCCCGCACGCTGGGTGGCGCTGGCGCGGGAGATCCGCTGAGTGTCGAGGCGGGTCATGCCGCTGCCGGGGTCGAAACGCGGCACCCGCGCCAGCCCGGCATCGATCACCACGCGCACGCCATCGATCGTCAGGCTGGTCTCGGCAATGTTGGTGGCCAGCACCACTTTGCGTTTGCCCGCAGGCGCCGGATCGATGGCCGCACGCTGGGCGGCGAGGTCCAGTTCACCGTGCAGCGGGCAGAGCAGCACCTGGGTGCTGTCGCCCAGCGCGTCGGCCAGCTGTTGATGCACTCGACGAATTTCTGCCTGCCCGGGCAGGAACACCAGGACGCTGCCGGTTTCATCGTTCAGGGCCTCAAGGATGGTCTGCACCAGCCGCGGCTCGATGAATTCACCGGGCTGGAACGGCCGACCCCAGCGCATCGCCACCGGATACATGCGGCCTTCGCTGCGCAGGATCGGTGCGTCATCGAGCAACCCGGCCAGGCGCTCGCCTTCCAGGGTGGCCGACATCAGCAGGATCTTCAGCGGCTGGTCTTCGCGGAACAATTCCCGGCCATTGAGGCTCAGGGCCAGGGCGAGGTCTGCATCCAGGCTGCGCTCGTGGAATTCGTCGAAGATCAATAGACCCACGCCTTCCAGCGCCGGGTCATCCTGCAGGCGTCGCGTGAGGATGCCCTCGGTCACCACTTCGATGCGGGTGTTGGGCCCAACCTTGCTGTCCAGGCGAATGCGATAACCCACGGTTTCCCCGACCTTCTCGCCCAGCTCACTGGCCAGGCGTTCTGCCGCAGCCCGCGCGGCCAGGCGGCGGGGTTCGAGCATCAGGATGGTCTGCCCCTCCAGCCACGGCTCATTGAGCAGGGCCAAGGGCACCCGAGTGGTCTTGCCCGCGCCGGGCGGTGCTTCGAGCACGGCTTCGTGACGTGCAGCCAGGGCTACACGCAGGGCGGGTAAAACTTCATCGATCGGTAAAGAAATCATGCTGGCTCCCAAACAGAGGCGCGAGTATAACGGCGAACTGCCTGGCGTTTATCACGGTCCTAATTCATAGCGACGACGCTTCGTTTTCCAGATGACTCAAGGAGATTCATATGCGTGCTCCCTTTCGCCTGATTGGTGGTGTTCTAGTGGCAACCCTGCTGACTCAAGTGACCGCCTGCGGCTCGATTTTCTACCCTGATCGCCGCGGCCAGATCGACGGCAAAATCGACCCGGCCATTGCCGTACTTGATGCCGTGGGCCTGCTGTTTTATATCGTTCCGGGCCTGATCGCCTTCGCGGTGGACTTCGCCACCGGCGCGATCTACTTCGAACCGGGCAAGACTGCTCAGGTGGCCCCGGAAAAACTCCAGGAAGCGGTCGGTGCAGACGGCAAGATCGACAACCACAAGCTGCAGACCATCCTCGAGACCGAACTGGGCCGCAGCTTCCCGCTGGACGATCCACGCCTGATCCAGCACAAGGGCAGCACCCAACAGCTGGCCATGTTCGGCCTGCAACCCGCTGCATAACCTGACTTGAAGGAACCGCCGCACTCATGATCTCAAGCGTTGAACACGCCCGCCTCCTGCGGTTGGCGACCCGTGCCTCGGTGGCCGTGGCCTGTACGCTGATCGTCGCCAAGGCCATCGCCTGGTGGTTGAGTGGCTCGGTGAGCATGCTCGCCGGCCTCACCGATTCGGCGCTCGACGGCGTCACGTCGATGCTCAACCTGCTGGCGGTGCATTACGCCCTGCGCCCGGCGGATGACGATCACCGTTATGGCCATGGCAAAGCCGAGTCGCTGGCCGGCATGGCCCAGGCGCTGTTTATCGGCGCGAGTGCGGTGCTGATTGCCTGGCAGGCATTCGATCGGTTGCAGCATCCGCAGCCGATCGGGGCGCCCTGGTTGAGTATCGGGGTGATTCTGTTTTCGCTGGCGCTGACACTGGCGCTGCTGATGCTTCAGCATCGGGTGGTCAAGGCCACGGGTTCTACCGCAGTGCGCGCCGACTCGCTGCACTATCGCTCGGACATGCTGTTGAACGGCAGCATCCTGATCGCGTTGGTGCTGGCAGGATTTGGCTGGCATCAGCTGGATGCGTGGTTCGGCCTGGGCATCGCCATCTACATTCTGTGGAGCGCCATCCAGATCGCCCGGGAGAGTTTCACCGTATTGATGGATGAAGAACTGCCCTTGGATGTCAGCCAGCACATGCTCGAACTGGCCTGCAGCGTACCTGGGGTGCTAGGCGCACATGACTTGCGCACGCGAGTCTCGGGCAACCAGTGGTTCGTGCAGTTACACCTGGAATTGCCCGGTGACCTGAGCCTTTCGGTCGCCCACGGCATCAGCGATCAGGCCGCCGATGCGATCCACGCAGCCTACCCGCGGGCCGAGGTGCTGGTCCACGCCGACCCGCAGGAAGTGGTGCAAGCAGCCCGGCCTCAGAACTTGACCTGATAACCGCGGCTGCCGAGGCAGTTGCCCTGGGCCTGACGGTAGATTTGTACTACCGAGGGGTCCGGCTGGTAGGTATCGGCGCGCGGATCAAAACCGCTCTGCTCCACGGCATATCGGTAGCAATCGTAGCCATCCTGATTGACCTGCTGCGGCGTCTGCCCGTTGGCCGGATAGGCTTCCACGTCGTAGCCATTACTGGCTGATTGCGGCAGCGGTTGTCCCGGTGGCTCGACGACCACGTAATCCTGGGTGCTCTCCTGATAGGCGTAGTACGAACCTGCCGCCAGGAACAACAGCGAACCGCCGATCCACACTTCGCGCGCGTAGTCCGGCAAGTAGCCGACCCGAATCCCGCGCGGCGGTTGCACCACCACATAACGCGGGCCCTGCGGACGATACCAATAGCCGCCAGAGTAGAAATAGTCGCGGCCACCGTAAGGCACACGATAGTCGCGGTCAGGGAAGCGGTCGATCACATGTCCGGGACGATATTGCGGCCCTGGGCCCCAGCCGTTGCCGTGCCCTGGCGGACGGCCGGGCCAGCGATTGTCATCCTGATGGTCATCGGCGCGCGAACCGGGGCCCCCGACTTGCCACTGCTGGTTGCCATTGTTGCGCCGCGGCACGTCCTGGTAGTAACCGCGCTGCGGTTGCTGGGTCTGGCGCACGCTGTCGGGCCGGCCCTGGATCGGCAGGTCGTTGGCCGGTAGCTGAGGTGGCGGCGGTGGTGGCCGCACCGGGCTGTTGTAATCGGGTGGCGGGCGGCTCTGGCCATTGCGATCCTGGTCGTTGCGATCCTGGTCGTTGCGGTTCTGCCCGTTTCGATCCTGTCCGCTGCGCTCGAACTGCCGGCTGTTATCGCCGCGAATGATGTCGTTGTTCTGCCCGCGGGGCTGGTTGTTCTGCTGAGGATTGTTCTGCGGGCGCTGCTGATTGTTATTGCCGCCGTGGCCCTGGTCGTTGCCCTGGCGCCCATCACCCTGCTGCCCGCTGTTGGGCCCACCATTCTGCGGCTCATCAGCCAGCGCCTGCGTGGTGACACTGATGCACAGCAAACCAACACCGGCCAAACGCCAGATGCGCGACTTCATGCTTTTCCTCACAGGGGATCAGGGCTTGTACGTAAGACTGGGAAAGCACAGGCCGGTTCTGCAACAGGTTATCAGTCGCGCGGTATTTTTCGCAGGCAATAAAAAAGGGAGACCCGTCGGCCTCCCTTTGAGAACTTCGTCCGTGCTCGACGCTTATGACGTCGGCTCACCTCACGCCGTCTTCTGGACAGTGTGCAGCTCGGAGGCCGGCACATCCCCCGGTGGAGGGTGGCGGCCGCGACTGGCCTGATTGGGCGAGCCGCAGTGGACTGTTTGTCCGAGCAGTGATTCTGGTAATAAGAATAGGCTTGAGGTGGCAGCAGAGGATTGCGAAGATTGCTCAATTAAACATCACTTGCGCAATTTTTAACCCTGGATAGATAATCTGCCGCAATAGTTACGATAAAGGCCTGAATGATGAGCAAACTCGACCGATACGACTTGAGCATTTTGGCGGAATTGCAGCGTGATGCGCGCATCTCCAACCAGGAGCTGGCCGAACGCATTGGCCTGTCGCCTTCCCCCTGCTCTCGTCGGGTCAAGCAACTGGAGGACGACGGCTACATTACTCGCCAGGTGGCCCTGCTGGATCGCAAGATGCTCGGCCTGAGCCTGACGGCGTACGTATTGATCGGCATGGACCGCCACACGCCGGAGCGCTTCGAGAACTTCGAAGCGGCCATTCGTACCTTGCCGCAGGTGCTGGAATGCAGCCTGGTGACGGGGATGGACGCCGATTATCAGCTCAAGGTGGTGGTACCGGATATGGATCACTACCAGAAATTGCTGCTGGGGCACCTGACCCGAATTGACGGGGTGACGAGTGTGCGCTCGAGTTTTGTGTTGAATCAGGTGTTGAACAGTACTGAGTTGCCGCTTACACATCTGCGTAGCTGAGACCGAGCTGTGTAGGAGCTGTCGAGTGAAACGAGGCTGCGATCTTTTGATCTTGATTACATCCCCAGACAATCAAGATCAAAAGATCGCAGCCTCGTTTCACTCGTCAGCTCCTACAGTAGTGGGTCGAGACAGGAATGACTACAGCCCCCGACATAGGTCAATACCCCGCCATTCCCCATGACGTATAATCGCCCCCCCCGCACTTTCAGCCCCGCCCACGCCGGAGATGTTCGATGGATCCTGCAGTATTCGAAGAGTGGATGATGACCGGACTGGTCAGCATCCTGATCATATTCATGGGTTTCATCGTCTGGGATCTGGCGAAGAAGTCCAAGGCCGGGCGCTTTGGCTCGATGATTCTGTTCTTCGTACTGGGCCTGGGCGTCGCCGCGTTCATCATCAAGAGCGTGGTGATCGGCCTGATCGAATCCGGCGCCTTATAAACGCGCCGGCACTTCCTTCCACTGGCCTTGATCGAGCCCTTCGATCGTCCAGTCGCCGATTCTGACCCGCACCAGGCGCAAGGTCGGTAACCCGACCGCAGCGGTCATGCGCCGCACCTGGCGGTTGCGCCCTTCGCGAATCACCAGTTCCAGCCAGCTGGTCGGCACGCTTTTGCGAAAGCGCACCGGCGGGTTGCGTGGCCAAAGCTCTGGTTCTTCCAGCTGCCGCGCCTCGGCGGGCAAGGTCATGCCATCATTGAGCTCGACGCCATCGCGCAGGCGTTGCAGCTGCTCGGCACTCGGCTCACCTTCCACCTGCACCCAATAAGTCTTGGCCAGCTTGTGTCTGGGGTCGGCGATCCGTGCCTGCAGCTGCCCGTCATTGGTCAGCAACAGCAGGCCCTCGCTGTCGCGGTCCAGCCGTCCGGCCGGGTAGATCCCAGGAATCTCGATGTAATCCTTGAGTGTCGCCCGCCCTTCGCCGTCGCTGAATTGAGTCAGCACATCAAACGGTTTGTTGAACAGGATCAACTTGGGTTCAGCCGGAGGCGCCTTGGCCACCCGGCGCGGAGCCGCAGCGGATGGCGCGGGTTTTGTACCCGGATGGCGAGAAGCAGGACGTGGAGGACGAGACATGGCGAAGAGAACATCTAACGGTCAGGGCTGCTAATGCTAGTGCCCTGACCGCCAAATGACCATGAGAACTGTCAGCGGAACGGCGGCTCGTCAAAGCTGCGCAGTTTGCGCGAGTGCAACGAGTTGAGTTCGGTGCGCAACAGGTCCACCGCCTCGATGCCGATTTTCAAGTGCTGGCTGACCGCGCGCTCGTAGAAGGCGTTGGCCGAACCCGGCAGCTTGATTTCGCTGTGCAGCGGTTTGTCCGAGACGCACAGCAATGTGCCGTACGGCACCCGCAAACGATAACCCTGTGCGGCGATAGTGCCGCTTTCCATGTCCACCGCCACGGCGCGGGACAGGTTGATCAGCGGACGCTCCTGGGCCCAGCGCAATTCCCAGTTACGGTCGTCGTAGGTCAGCACGGTGCCGGTGCGCAGACGCTTCTTCAGCTCGTCGCCCTTCTCGCCGGTGATGTTCGCCGCCGCTTGCTGCAAGGCCATTTGTACTTCAGCCAGGGCCGGAATCGGGATATTCGGTGGCACAACCCGGTCGAGAATGCCGTCGCGACGCATGTAGGCGTGGGCCAGCACGTAGTCGCCAATGGTCTGGGACTGACGTAGGCCACCACAGTGGCCGATCATCAGCCAGCAATGCGGGCGCAATACCGCCAGGTGATCGGTGATGTTCTTGGCGTTGGACGGGCCGACGCCAATGTTCACCAGGGTCACGCCATGGCCATCGCTGGCGATCAGGTGATAGGCCGGCATCTGGTAGCGGTGCCACACCACGCCTGCGGCAATCGCCGACGCCTCGCCGTGATCCATGCTCTTTTCGATGATCACGTTGCCCGGCAGCACCATGCGCACGAAACGCGGGTCACTGCGCAATTGCTCCAGGCCATGCACGATGAACTGGTCGACGTAACGGTGGTAGTTGGTCAGCAGGATCCATGGCTGCACATGACGCCAGTCGCTGCCGGTGTAGTGCACCAGGCGCCGCAGGGAGAAATCCACCCGCGCGGCGTCGAACAGGGCCAGGGGTAAGGGATCGGTGTTTTCCCAATCGTACAGGCCATCGGCGATGCCGTCGGTGGCGGCGGACAGGTCGGTACTCGGGAACACCCGCGCCAGCACCGCAGCCGTCACCCCGGAACCGGCCAGCTCATCGCCCTGCTCGACCACATAGGGATACGGGATATTCTGCTGGCTGACGCCGACTTCCACGGTCACGGTGAAGTCATGCATCAACGGCACGAGTTGTTCCAGCAGATACTTGCGAAAGGCCGCAGGGTGGGTGACGGTGACGCTGTAGGTCCCCGGCAACTGCACCTTGGCGTAGGCGCGGGTGGTCTGCGGGACTTCGCCCTGGCATTGATAGGTCAGACGCAGCTCAGGATAACGAAACATCGCACGCTGTTCGGCGTCCGGTTCGATACGATCCTTGAGGTAACGCTTGAGCGCCTGGTTCAGCGCAGTGGTTGCACGTTCGTGCAAGAGCGCAAGCCGGTCCACGGCTTGCTCGGCGGTTTGAACGACAATAAAAGCTTCGGTCACGATCAGCATCCTGTGTTCTGACTTGCAGACCTTCATCTTGCCTGCATCGTCGCTTCACGGGAACAGTGGCCAGTACACAATTGCTGGAAGAACACCGGATTCCCTGTAGGAGTGAGCCTGCTCGCGATTGCGGTGCGTCAGGCTCAAATAATGTACATGGATAGATTGCTATCGCGAGCAGGCTCACTCCTACAGGAATTTGTCCGACAGTGGTATCGGTGGTATTCAAACATTCGGGGTTGAGCGGGCAACAATCGCTTGCACATCTAGCCCACGCGGCAACGCGCCATATACTCGACCGGCCGAACCCAGGCGGCTGGCGATGAATGCATCGCTGACTGCGCTGTTCCCCGCCTCCAGCAACAGCTTGGCCTGCAAGCCCAGAGCGATGTCCTCGGTGAGCTGCCGGGCGCGGTATTGAATGTCGCCCGTATCCTTGAACGCCGCCTGCAACTGCCGGATATGTGTAGCCAGACGCCTGTCGCCGTGGCCATCGCCCAATTCGCTGAACA
The DNA here is from genome assembly GCF_054897945.1 of Pseudomonas sp. LB3P31. Taxonomy (NCBI): domain Bacteria; kingdom Pseudomonadati; phylum Pseudomonadota; class Gammaproteobacteria; order Pseudomonadales; family Pseudomonadaceae; genus Pseudomonas; species Pseudomonas sp. LB3P31. The sequence continues at coordinate 4,149,365 of NZ_CM142710.1, read as the reverse complement.
GCACATCGAGCACACCCGGTTCCTTCGACAACGCCCGCAGCACGTCCAGGCACTGCACGTTGCCGGAGCCTTCCCAGGTCGAGTTCACCGGTGCCTCACGGTACAAACGCGGCAGGATGCTGTCCTCGACATACCCCGCGCCACCCATGCACTCGGCAGCTTCGTTGATCATCGCCGGCGCGCGCTTGCAGATCCAGTATTTGCCCACAGCGGTCACCAGCCGGGCGTACTTCGCCTCATGGTCGTCGTCCAGCTGATCCAGCGCGCGGCCCATGCGCAGGCTCAAGGCTAGGGCCGCTTCGCTCTCCAGGGCCAGGTCGGCCAGGACGTTCTGCATCAAGGGTTGCTCGCCCAACAGCCTGCCGCCAACGCTGCGGTGTGCGCAGTGGTGACTGGCTTGAGTGAGGGCCTGGCGCATCAGCGAACTGGAGCCGACCATGCAATCAAAGCGCGTCATGGCGACCATTTCGATGATGGTCGGCACGCCGCGCCCCTCTTCGCCAACCATCCACGCCAGCGCTCCGCGAAACTCGACTTCGCTGGAGGCGTTGGAGCAGTTGCCCAACTTGTTCTTCAGACGCTGAATGTAGAATTGGTTGCGCGTGTCGTCGGGGCGGTGACGCGGCAGCAGGAAACAGGTCAGACCCTTGTCAGTCTGGGCCAGGGTCAGGAAGGCATCGCACATCGGCGCCGAGCAGAACCATTTGTGTCCCACCAATTCGTAGGCCTGGCCCGGCCCGCTGGCGCCGACCGGATAAGCCCTGGTGGTATTGGCCCGGACATCGGTGCCGCCCTGTTTCTCGGTCATGGCCATGCCAATCGTGACCCCGGCCTTGTGCGCCATGCCGATGTTGCGTGGGTCATATTCAGTGGCGAGAATCTTCGGCAGCCAGGCCTCGGCCAGGTCCGGTTGCAGGCGCAAGGCGGGCACGCTGGCGAAAGTCATGGTCAACGGGCAGCCGCTACCGGCTTCGGCCTGGCTGTGCAGATAGGTCATCGAGGCACGGGCGACGTGCGCACCTGGCTGCGGATGCGCCCAGGGCAAAGAAGTCAGGCCGTGCTCGACCGCCGTGCGCATCAGCTCATGATAGGCCGGGTGGAATTCCACCAGGTCGATGCGATGACCGTAGCGATCGTGGCTGGAAAATACCGGTTTGTTCTCGTTGGCAAGGAACCCGGCTGCCATCAGCGGCCCACCGGCCAATGCACCGTAGGCGTCGATGCGCGATTCGGCCCAGCCGGCACCAAAACGCCGGGACCATTCCTGCAGCGGCAGATCGAGACGGTACAGGTTGGCGCCATCCAGCGACGGTGGCTGGTTGGTCACTTCGTGGGTTTCGGCGAACTGATGCAGGTTCATGACGGGCTCCTTTGGTCGGCCAAGGGTTTTTCAGTTAAGCACCGCCCCGCGAGCTAAAGAAGCGTCATATCTGCCTAATTGGCGGCGCTTTCGCCCTGCTCGAAACCCAGCACACGACGCTGCAGGGCCGCCTGCAAATCCTCGAATCTAACCGGTTTACTTAAGTAATCGATGAAGGTAACGCCGCTGCAGTGCTCCCGATCAATGTTCAAGGCGATAATGAACACCGGCAACTCGTCGCACCCCGCCAATGTGCGGATCTGGCTGCTGAGCGAGTCGCCGTTGAGTGGCGGCAACTGGCAATCGATCAATACCGCATCAAACGCTTCACGCTGCAGGTAATCGAACGCCGCCGCACCACTGTCGGCCGTGCGCACCTGATACCCGAGCTTAAGCAACATGCCACGAATGACCAACTGGTTGACGGTGTTTTCATCCACCAGGAGCACCATGCAATCTCGCGGCTGACGCAGTCGCGAGTATTGCCGCGCAGTTCTTGGCGCCGATTCCAGCAGCGGCAAGGCAAACTCGACATCGAGCTGGAAGCGACTGCCGCGACCTGGCTCGGAGCGGTGGGTCAGGCGCCCGCCCAGCAGCTCGACCAGCTGTCGGCATATCGCCAGGCCCACACCCAGCCCGCCGTATTCGCGGGTCATGGAGCCATCCAGCTGGAAGAAGCGCTGATACATCGTCGCCTCACCCAAGTCGGTGAAACCGATTCCGGTATCGATCACCGCAAAGCACAGCGCCATTCGTCCGGGTTGCGCGGGTTTGCCGGTGACCCGCAGCGCCAGTCCGCCCACCCGGGTGAACTTGATCGCATTGTCCAGCAGGCATTCCAGGCACTGCGCCAGCTTGGCGCTATCACCGTGCAGGCGATCAGGCAGCCCAGGCGTTATGTCGACCTTGAAGTCCAGCGACTTGCTCAGTGCATTGACCTCGAACTGCACGCGCAAGGCCTCGATCACGCTGCGCAAACTGAACGAGGTCGCGTTGACCGTGAGCTTGCCGGCCTGCAACTCGGTCAGGGTAAGGATGCCGTTGACCATACGCATCATGTCCCGGGCCGAACCCGCCGCCGTTTGCTGGTATTGCTCCAGCTCCGGATCCATGTCGACGGTTTGCATCAGTTCCAGCGAACCAATGACGCCGTTCATCGGCGTGCGCAGCTCGTGGGTCAGGGTGGCGAGGAACTCGTCCTTGAGCTGGTTGCTATGGGCCAGTTGCTGGTTCAGCACTTCGAGCTTCTGCCCGGCATCGAACAGGGTTTGCGCCTGCTGCTCGCGCATGGCGTTAATACGGTCGGCCAGGGCCAGGGACAGCAGCGCCACTTCGATGGCCGAACCGATCTGGCTGGAATACATGGTCAGGAACACGTTCGGCAGGTAACCCAGGACCATCAGCGTGTTGATGATGCCGCCGAGCAAAAAGGCCGACCAGGCAATGATGAAGTAGCGCGCCACGCGCAAGCCGCGCATCCAGGCAAAGATCCCTGCGGCAAAGATCACCACGGTGAAGGTCAGCGCCAGCGCCGTTGCCAAGCGCAATGCCAGGGCGTAGCTGGCCATCAATGACAGGCCGATGACCACGGCGCCAAACGCCACCAGTGCCAGCAGCAAGCGATCGAGCCAGCGACTGAGGGTGGCCGTCTGCAGGAAACTGCGGGCGAACTGACTGCCAAACAATCCGGCACAGCCAATGAAGAATGGAGTAGCGGCGTTGGCCCACCAGGGATTGTTCGGCCAGAAATACTGTACGGCCGCACCGTTCACCGACAGTTGGTACAAGCCAAACGAGGCGATATAGACGATGTAATAGAGGTAGCTGGTGTCGCGCACGCTGAGGTAGATGAACAGGTTGTAAACCAGCATCCCCAGCAACACGCCATAGATCAGCCCCAGCACGTAAAGGCGCAGCGGTTGCTCTTCGAGGAACGCGGTACTCGACCACAACGTCACCGGGGCCTGGATCGACCCCTCGCTTTGCAGGCGCAGGTACAGGGTTTGCGCCTGGTTTGGAGTGAAATTCAGGTCGAACAGGTAGTTGTTCTGGCGAATTTCCCGGGTGGCGAAAGGCAAGGCATCGCCGGTCTGGCGCACCAGCTCGTAGTCTCCGCCGGAATCAGGCAGGTATAGATCAAGATGGTCGAGGGGCGGATAGGCCAGTTCCAGCAGCCAGGTGCGTTGCGCCGCAGGATTCTTCGGGACGTAATGAAGGTCGATCTTCAGCCAGAACGCTGATCGCGAATAACCGGCGTTGAGGGTGGTTTTATCGTGAGGTTTGAATTTTCCGGCAGCGGCCTGCGCCTGGACATCGGCGATGGTCGCCCGTCCACTCGCATCTTCGAACACTTGCAGGGCTCGGCCCAACGGCAGGCTTTGCGTGGACTCATCGAACTCGATTGCGCTCGCCAAAAGGGGCAAGCAGAGCAGCAACATCAGCAAATAGCGCATCTAAGCCCCAGCGTGGCCGGTCCGGTTATCTCAGGAAGCCCCTCATTCCTTTTGAGTAGACGTAAAACCGGTATTACCTGTTATTGGTTTGGATCCACTCTAGCATAGCCGTTGATGGCCAATGAACACCATTGAAAATTTTCATCCGAAGGCTCTATTACGGGCGTTCCAGCGCTATGCATTGAGATAGAGCGGTTGGGCCCCATCGACCCACTTGTCACGACTGGCCCACTGTAGGAGTGAGCCTGCTCGCGATGAACGATAACGCGGTTCACCTGGCATCCATCGGCGCCTGCATCGCGAGCAGGCTCACTCCTACAGCGGGCGTCAGCGACTCCACAGTCCACTGTCATGAATCGAGGCACTGGTGGTAAGCTCGCGCACCATGAATATCTACAGCTCTCGCCCCGTTGTCCTCTGTCTCTCCGGCCACGACCCCAGTGGTGGCGCCGGCTTGCAGGCAGATATCGAAGCCCTGCTCGCCCAGGGTTGTCATGCGGCTCCGGCCGTCACCGCGCTGACTGTGCAGGACACGGTCAACGTCACTGATTTCCGCGTGCTCGACCGTGAGTGGGTGCTGGCCCAAGCCAATGCCGTGCTCAACGATTCCGAAGTTGCCGCCGTCAAGCTGGGCATGCTCGGCTCGCTGGAAATGGTCGACACCGTGGTCGAACTGCTGAAGGCGCATCCGCATTTGCCGATGGTCTGCGACCCGGTACTGCGCGCCGGCGGCGGCGGACGACTGGGCAAGGACGAAGTCGGCTACGCCATGCGCGAACGCCTGCTGCCCCTGGCGATCATTGCCACCCCCAACCTGCCAGAAGCGCGCATCCTCGCCGAACTGCCCGAAGGCACCGCCGACCAGTGCGCGGAAAAACTCCTGCCCTACGTCAAGCACCTGTTGATCACTGGCGGTCACGGCGACGAGCTGGAAATTCACAATCGTCTGTACACCCGCGACGGTCGCCGCGAAACCTTCACCTGCCAGCGTTTGCCCGGCAGCTATCACGGTTCCGGTTGCACGCTGGCAAGCGCCCTGGCCGGTCGTCTGGCCCTGGGGGAAAACCTCGTCAGCGCCGTACAGACCGCGCTTAACTATACGTGGCGCACCCTGCGTGATGCGGAGCAGCTGGGTAAAGGTCAATTTGTGCCACGCCGCCTGCCGCTGGATTTCTGTTCGTAACCTCCCATTAGTGATGCGCCGAGGCTTGTCCGATGAAACTACGTGGCCTTTACGCCATTACCGACAGTCAGTTGCTGGCCGGTAAATTCCTGTCGTACGTAGAGGCGGCGCTGGAAGGCGGCGTTACCCTGCTGCAATACCGCGACAAGAGCAGCGATGAGGCCCGCCGCCTGCGCGAGGCCGAGGCCCTGCGCGATCTTTGCGCGCGCTACAACACCCGGCTGATCATCAATGATGATGCCGAGCTGGCGGCGCGCCTGAACGTTGGCGTACACCTCGGCCAGACCGACGGCCCGCTGACCCCGGCCCGCGCCTTGCTGGGCCGCCAGGCAATCATCGGCTCGACCTGCCACGCCCAACTCGACCTGGCCGAACAGGCCGCCAAAGAGGGCGCCAGTTACGTGGCCTTTGGCCGCTTCTTCAACTCCAGCACCAAACCAGGCGCCCCGACCTGCGGCCTCGAACTGCTGGACCAGGCACGCAGCAAATTGCACCTGCCGATCTGTGCGATCGGCGGCATCACGTTGGAAAACGCCGCACCACTGGTGGCCCACGGGGTCGACCTGCTGGCAGTGATTCACGGCCTGTTCGGCGCCGAAAGCACGGCTGAAGTGACACGCCGCGCCCGCGCATTCAACGAACTGCTGTCTATTAAAGTTGCTTAAAATCTGATTTGAGAGTCCGATCATGTCTCGTTCCGAAACCCTGTTTGCCAATGCCCAGAAACACATTCCCGGTGGCGTGAACTCGCCAGTGCGCGCGTTCAAGAGCGTTGGCGGTACACCGCTGTTTTTCAAACATGCTGCCGGCGCCTACGTCACTGACGAAGACGACAAGCGCTACGTGGATTACGTCGGTTCCTGGGGCCCGATGATCCTCGGCCACAGCCATCCCGACGTGCTGGACGCGGTACGCAAGCAGCTGGAGCACGGTTTGTCCTACGGCGCGCCGACCGAGATGGAAACGCAGATGGCAGACCTGGTCTGCTCGCTCGTGCCGTCGATGGAGATGGTGCGCATGGTCAGTTCCGGCACCGAAGCGACCATGAGCGCCATTCGCCTGGCCCGTGGGTTCACCGGTCGCGACAGCATCATCAAGTTTGAAGGCTGCTACCACGGTCACTCCGACAGCCTGCTGGTCAAGGCCGGTTCCGGCGCCCTGACCCAGGGCGTCCCGAGTTCGGCGGGTGTGCCGGCGGCGTTCGCCAAACACACGCTGACCCTGCCGTTCAACGACATCGAAGCGGTAGAAACCATGCTCGCCGAAGTTGGCGGGGAAGTGGCATGCATCATTGTCGAGCCAGTCGCCGGCAACATGAACTGCGTCCCTCCGGCTCCGGGCTTCCTCGAAGGCCTGCGGACCTTGTGCGACAAGCATGGCGTGGTGCTGATTTTCGACGAAGTGATGACCGGTTTCCGGGTTGCTCTGGGCGGCGCACAAGCTCACTACGGCGTCACCCCGGACCTGACCACCTTCGGCAAGATCATCGGTGGCGGCATGCCGGTTGGCTGCTTCGGCGGCAAGCGCGAAATCATGTCGCACATCGCGCCACTGGGTCCGGTCTACCAGGCCGGTACGCTGTCGGGTAACCCGCTGGCAATGGCTGCAGGCCTGACTACGCTGCGCCTGATCAGCCGTCCCGGCTTCCACGACGAGCTGACTGACTACACCAGCCGCCTGCTCGACGGCCTGCAACAGCGCGCCGATGCCGCTGGCATCCCGTTCGTTACTACCCAGGCGGGCGGCATGTTCGGCCTGTACTTCAGTGGTGCCGACGACATCGTGACCTTCGACGATGTGATGGCCAGCGATGCCAAGCTGTTCGGGCGCTTCTTCCACCTGATGCTCGAAGGTGGCGTGTACCTGGCACCGAGCGCATTCGAGGCCGGCTTCACCTCGATCGCCCATGGCGACGCCGAGTTGCAACTGACGCTGGACGCCGCCGAGCGTGCGTTCGCCGCCTTGAAATAAAGCTGTGCCGCTGACGTTGGCGATTGCCAGCGTCAGCTTTCTCCTACATCCGCGCCCTTTTCCCTGTTCAGCTGCCAGGAATTTCCCGCAAAGTGGGTTATATATTTCCCTCGCAGCAGAAAAACGAGTAAAGACTTTGTAAGGATGGCCCTGCTTATTTCATAATGCGCGCTTATTGGATCCCCTCGATGGGTCCGCGCGCCCTTCAGAGGTAAGTCGATTCCCATGAACCGCACCGGCCGCGCCCTTGCACTGGGCTGCCTGTTGCTCCTTCAGCCCTTGCTTGTACAAGCAGGCGGCAACTCGTTGTTAATCCCAGCGATGGGTCGCTGCACCCTCAATACTCAGCCGCAGGACCTGGCCCAGGCGCTCGCTGCCTGCCAGAAAGCCTCGGATGAAGGGGATGCACAGGCGCAATACGAGTTGGGTGAGTTCTACTACGACGGCAAGAATGCTCCGCGCGACCTCAATCAAGCCCTGGGCTATTTCGAAAAAGCTTCGCTGCAAGGCCATGCCCAGGCGCAATTCAAACTCGGCACCATGTTCTTCCACGGCGAAGGTGTGCCGGCCAACAATGTTCAGGCGTATATCGTGCTGAAGATGGCAGCGGTCAATGGCGCAGAAGATGCGCTGGATACCGCTGACGAAGTGGCTGAGAAGATGCCGCGTGAAGAGCTGGAAGTGGCTACCCAGGTGCTGGGGCAGATATTCCGTAAATATTTGATGGAATTGCAAAGCGCGGATGGGCGTACGCCTTTCTCACCGCTACCCTGATTATTGCGCTGCCCTTCTTGGCCCCTTCGCGAGCAAGCCCGCTCCCACAGTTATCTCTGGTGTTCACAAATCGTGTGTTCACAGAGATCATTGTGGGAGCGGGCTTGCTCGCGAATGGAGCGACTCGGTTTCAGAGTCCTACTTGTCAGGCATCGGCATCGGGAACGGCATCACATTGCCGACCGCGCCGCGGGCTTCGCTGATTTTCGGGGTGCCCAGGCGTTCGACTTCATCGATGCGCACGATCGAATGCATCGGCACAAAACTGCGCACCACGCCCTCGAACTGAGCCTTCAGCTTCTCTTCGCTCGGATCGACGACCACTTGCGTGCGCTCGCCAAAGACGAATTCTTCCACTTCCAGGAAGCCCCACAGATCACTTTGATAGATCTGCTTGGCATACATTTCGTACACCTGGCCCTGGTTGAGGAAAATCACCTTGTAGATTGGAGCTTCACGTTTGGTCATGGTGGGCGAGCAACACATCGGGGGATAAAAATGAGGGCGCGAACTATAGCATAGCCACCGGACGCACAGCGGTAGGAACCTGGGGACATGTTCCCTATAATGCGCGGTTCTTTGAATCACGTGATGACTCTGTCCATGGCCAAGAAGCTTTACATCGAAACCCACGGTTGCCAGATGAACGAGTACGACAGCTCGCGCATGGTCGACTTGCTGGGTGAACATCAGGCCCTGGAAGTCACCGCTCGCGCTGAAGACGCCGACGTGATCCTGCTCAACACCTGCTCCATCCGCGAGCGCGCCCAGGACCGGGTGTACTCGCAGCTCGGCCGCTGGCGCGAACTGAAACTGGCCAACCCGGACATGGTGATCGCCGTCGGCGGTTGCGTGGCCAGCCAGGAAGGCGCGGCCATCCGTGATCGCGCGCCCTATGTCGACGTGGTGTTCGGCCCGCAGACCCTGCACCGCCTGCCGGAAATGATCGACGCCGCGCGCGCCACCAAGCTGCCGCAGGTCGACGTCTCGTTCCCGGAAATCGAAAAATTCGACCACCTGCCCGAGCCGCGCATCGACGGCCCGAGCGCCTATGTGTCGGTCATGGAAGGCTGCAGCAAGTACTGCACCTTCTGCGTGGTGCCCTACACCCGTGGCGAAGAAGTCAGCCGCCCGTTCGACGACGTGCTTGCCGAAATCATCCACCTTGCCGAAAACGGCGTGCGTGAAGTGACGCTGCTGGGTCAGAACGTCAACGGTTATCGCGGGACCACCCACGACGGGCGCCTCGCCGACCTGGCCGAGCTGATCCGGGTGGTCGCCGCAGTCGATGGCATCGACCGGATTCGCTACACCACCTCGCACCCGCTGGAGTTTTCCGACAGTCTGATCCAGGCCCACGCCGATGTGCCGCAACTGGTGAAACACCTGCACCTGCCGGTGCAATCGGGCTCGGACCGGATTCTTTCGGCGATGAAGCGTAATCACACTGCACTTGAATACAAATCCAAGCTGCGCAAGTTGCGCGCGGCCGTCCCGGGGATCTGCATCAGTTCGGACTTCATCGTCGGTTTCCCCGGCGAAACCGAGAAAGATTTCGAGCAGACCATGAAGCTGATCGAGGACGTCGGTTTCGACTTCTCCTACTCCTTCGTCTATAGCCAACGCCCGGGTACACCGGCAGCTGACCTGGCCGACGAAACGCCTGAAGCATTGAAGAAGGAACGCCTGAACGCCCTGCAACATCGTCTGAATCAGCAGGGTTTCGAGATCAGCCGACAAATGGTCGGCTCGACCCAGCGGATCCTGGTGACCGATTATTCGAAAAAAGACCCTGGCGAGCTGCAAGGCCGGACCGAAAATAATCGTATCGTCAACTTCCGCTGCGACAATCCGAACTTGATCGGGCAGTTCGCCGACGTGCACATCGACGCGGCGCAACCGCACTCGCTGCGCGGCTCGTTGATCCAGTAACACCGCATCCCCCCTGTAGGAGTGAGCCTGCTCGCGATTACGGTCTGACATTCAACCTATCAGTCGTCTGTCATGCCGCCATCGCGAGCAGGCTCACTCCTACAGTGACCGTGATTGACCTTGGGATATTTAAGAGCTTTCGCCCCCGCGCCTCTGGCGTTATCCTTGATTTCACCTTAATTGCCCCAGGGCGGCTAAATACGACCTTGAACGCACCCATCGAACCACATCGTTTTATCCTCGAGCCCTTTGAGGCTCGGCGCTTCGCCAATCTGTGCGGGCAATTCGACGAGCATCTGCGCTTGATCGAACAGCGCCTGACCATCGAGATCCGCAATCGCGGAAACCAGTTCGAGCTGATCGGCGACCCCAAACACACCACCTCCGCGGAAAACCTCCTGCGCCGCCTGTACCGCGAAACCAAGGGTACCGAGCTGTCGCCGGATACGGTTCACCTGTTCCTGCAGGAATCTGCCGTGGAAGAGATGGACAACGTATCCGAGCCGTCCGTCGCCCTGCGCACCAAGAAAGGCATGATTCGCCCTCGCGGCTTGAATCAGTTGCGCTATGTGAAGGAAATCCTCGGTAACGATATCAATTTCGGCATCGGCCCTGCCGGCACCGGCAAGACCTATCTGGCCGTTGCCTGCGCGGTAGATGCGCTGGAACGCGAGCAGATTCGCCGCATCCTGCTGGTCCGCCCGGCGGTTGAAGCGGGTGAAAAACTCGGCTTCCTGCCTGGCGACCTGTCGCAGAAGATCGACCCGTACCTGCGCCCGCTTTACGACGCGCTCTACGAAATGCTCGGCTTCGAGTACGTGGCCAAGCTGATCGAACGCCAGGTTATTGAAGTGGCACCGCTGGCCTACATGCGCGGTCGCACGCTGAACAACAGCTTCATCATCCTCGACGAAAGCCAGAACACCACCGTCGAGCAGATGAAAATGTTCCTGACCCGGATCGGCTTCGGCTCCACAGCAGTCATCACCGGTGACATCACCCAGGTCGACCTGCCCAAAGGCACCAAGTCCGGGCTGCACCACGTGATCGAAGTGCTCAAGGACGTGCCGGGCATCAGCTTCACTCACTTCAAGCCCAAGGACGTTGTGCGCCACCCGCTGGTGCAGCGCATCGTCGAAGCCTACGAGCGCTTCGAAAACCGTGTGGCCGACGAAGCACCGAAGGACAGCCGCCGCGATGCTTGAGCTTGATCTGCAACTGGCTACCCAAGCGTCCGTCCCCAGCGAAGCCGAGTTTCGCCAATGGTGCGAGCTCGCCTTGCGCCAGCGTACCGCCGATTCCGAGATGACCATTCGCCTGGTCGACCTGGAAGAGGCGCGCGAGCTCAACCACACCTGGCGGCACAAAGACTATGCCACCAACGTGCTGTCGTTCCCGGCGGACGTGCCGGACGAGTTCCTCGACATCCCGCTGCTCGGCGACCTGGTGATCTGCGCCGCCGTGGTCGAGCGCGAGGCCGCTGAACAAGGCAAGGAACTAAACGCCCATTGGGCGCATCTGGTGATTCATGGCTGCTTGCATCTGCTGGGTTACGACCATATAGATGACGACGAAGCCGAAGAGATGGAAGCGCTGGAACGAACGTTGCTTGCTGAGTTGGGTCATCCGGACCCTTATGCGGACGACGAGTCAGAAACATCCCCTATCGTTACAACAAAGGATTCAGAGTAATCGCTATGAGCGAAGATCGATCGAGCAACGGGCAGAAGTCATGGCTGGGTAAGCTCACCCAGGCTTTTGCCCACGAGCCGAAAAACCGCCAGGAGCTGCTTGAGCTCCTGCGTGATGCACACCAGAACAAGTTGCTGGACAGCGAAGCGCTGGCCATTGTCGAAGGCGCCATCCAGGTCGCTGACCTGCAAGTACGGGACATCATGGTCCCGCGCTCGCAGATGATCAGCATCAAGGCGACCCAGACACCCCGCGAGTTCCTGCCCGCCGTGGTCGACTCGGCTCACTCCCGTTATCCGGTGATCGGCGAAAGCCACGATGACGTGATGGGCGTGTTGCTGGCCAAGGACTTGCTGCCGTTGATCCTCAAGGAAAACGGCGACAGCTTCAACATCAAGGACCTGCTGCGCCCGGCCACTTTCGTGCCGGAGTCCAAGCGCCTCAATGTGCTGCTGCGCGAGTTCCGCGCCAATCACAACCACATGGCCATCGTGATTGACGAATATGGCGGCGTCGCCGGCCTGGTCACCATCGAAGACGTGCTGGAACAAATCGTTGGCGATATCGAGGACGAGCACGACGTCGAGGAAGACAGCTATATCAAGCCGCTGCCCAGCGGCGACTTCCTGATCAAGGCCCTGACGCCGATCGAGAACTTCAACGAGTTCTTCGACAGCGAATTTTCCGACGACGAGTTCGACACCGTCGGTGGCCTGGTGATGAGCGCGTTCGGGCACTTGCCTAAACGCAACGAAATCACGGAAATCGGCCCCTATCGCTTCCGCATCCTGAACGCCGACAGCCGTCGGATTCACTTGCTGCGCCTGACACCTATTGCCCGTTAAGGACTGACATGCTCCGCGTAACCCGCCCCGGCTGGCCCGGTAACCTGCTGGCCGTGGCGGCCGGTGCACTCACCACCCTGGCGCTGGCGCCCTACGATATCTGGCCGCTGGCGTTACTGGCGGTCGGATTCTTCTACGCCGGCTTGCGTGAACTGAGCCCCCGTCAGGCCCTGGGCCGTGGCTGGTGTTTCGGTTTCGGCCTGTTCGGTGCCGGTACCAGCTGGATCTATTACAGCATCCACCACTTCGGCGGCGCTTCGGTGCTGCTGGCCGGTTTCCTGATGCTGATCTTTACCGCGGCCATAGCCTGGTTCTTCGCCCTGCCGGCGTGGATCTGGGCGCGCTGGCTGCGCCGCAATGAGGCGCCGCTGGCTGATGCCTTGGCTTTCGCCGCATTGTGGGTCGGCCAGGAAGCCTTCCGTGGCTGGTTTCTCACCGGCTTCCCTTGGCTTTACTCCGGTTACAGCCAGCTCGACGGGCCTCTGGCCGGGCTCGCGCCCGTGGGCGGCATGTGGCTGATTTCCTTCACCCTGGCCCTCACCGCCGCGCTGATATACAACGGCTTACGCCTGGTGCACACAAAGCGCAAAGGTTTCATCGCTGCCGGTGCATTGCTGCTGCTCGGCCCGTGGGTGGCCGCCATCGCGCTCAAGGAGCACGCCTGGACCAGCCCGTCAGGTGCGCCGCTGACTGTCGCGGCGATCCAGGGCAACATCGAACAAAGCATGAAGTGGGACCCGGCGCAGCTCAACGCACAGCTCGCCCTCTATCGCGACATGAGCCTGAGCTCCAAGCGGGTCGATCTGCTGATCTGGCCGGAAACCGCCGTGCCGGTGCTCAAGGAATCCGCCGAAGGTTACCTGAGCATGATGGGCAAGTTCGCCGCCGATCGTGATTCCGCGCTGATCACCGGCGTACCGATTCGTCAGGAAGTCCACCACCAGAAACGCTTTTACAACGGCATCACCGTGGTTGGCGAAGGCGACGGCACCTACCTTAAGCAAAAACTGGTGCCGTTTGGCGAATACGTGCCGCTGCAGGACATCCTGCGCGGCCTGATCGCATTTTTCGACCTGCCGATGTCCGACTTTGCCCGTGGTCCGGCCGATCAGCCGCTGCTGCAAGCCAAGGGCTATCAGATCGCACCGTTCATCTGCTACGAAGTGGTCTATCCAGACTTCGCCGCCGACCTGTCGGCGCGCAGCGACCTGTTGCTGACGATCAGCAACGACACCTGGTTCGGTACGTCCATCGGCCCGCTGCAACACTTGCAGATGGCGCAGATGCGCGCGCTGGAGGCTGGGCGCTGGATGATTCGTGCCACCAACAATGGCGTTACTGGCCTGATCAACCCGTTCGGCAAAATCACTGCGCAGATCCCGCAGTTTGAGCGCGGCATCCTGTACGGCGAGGTGGTGCCGATGCATAACCTGACCCCGTATCTGCAATGGCGTTCGTGGCCGCTGATCATGGTTTGCGTGCTGTTGTTTGGTTGGGCGCTGGTGGCGAACCGGATGGCCAAGACCGTTTAAAGCATCGCGAGCAGGCTCACTCCCACATTGGATCTTTGTTGTACATCCGATCCTTGTAGGAGCGAGCCTGCTCGCGATGAGGGCATGACGAACAACAAATCAATCCGCTGCTGCACCGCCTCGGTAAAACAACCAATACCCCACCTGCCCCACCGCCTCATTCATCAACTGCCCGCTCTGCCAGATCGACTTGAACTCCGGCATCCAGCCACCCAACGGGCGCGCATTATCCCCACCGAGAAACCCGACCGGCGCAGGCACCACTTCGAACCCGGCTTTCTGGAAGCTCCACACCGAGCGGGGCATGTGCGCAGCCTGGGTCACGACCACCACGCGCTTGATCCCCTGTGGCAGCAACATATCCGCGCTCATTTGTGCGTTCTCCCAGGTCGTGCGGCTAAGCCCTTCCTGCCAGCGCACAGCCACGCCGAAATCGTCGAGCAACGAATCCGCCATCAACTTGGCTTCGGAGGGCGGCGTACCGTAGTGCAACCCGCCGCTGGTCAGCACCGGCAATCCCGACGCCTTCGCCAGCCGCGCCGCATAACGTTCGCGCTCCAGACCGATGCCCGTCGGCTGATCCGCCCCCCAGGCCGAGTCCCCGCGCTCGCGCCCAGACCCCAGCACCACAATGGCATCGGCCCGCTGGCCGAGTGTCGCCCACTCTTCACGGCCCAGCGGCGGCACACGCTCCAGCGCGTTGGCACTCCACTGCACGACGATCGGCAGGCTCATCAGCCAGAAGCCCCCCAGGCCCAGCGCAAAGCACAGCCCGGCCAGTCGCGGGCGGGTGCGCCGCAGCCACCAGCCAAGGGCCAGCAGGAGCAGAAGGATGCCGGGAGGCAGTAGAAGTTGTTTCATAAAATAACGAAAAGGCATCGAGCATCTCCAAAGATGCCCGAAGCCTAAGAGGGTTGACGCAATGCGACAACTAAAACGAAAGGACTAAACTCCAACCAAAGCCTGAAATTCGCCTGGGCCTTTATTTGAATTGCAGTGACCGGACCTTTACCGCGTCCCTGCCAGGTGCCTTGTCCCTGAGCCAGATGATTTTGGCCGAACGTGGTGCGTCGAGCTGCTTCACTGCCTCTGACAAGCATCCGTGTGTTTCACGTTCACTGCGGTCCAGGTACGCTTTTACCAGCGCAAACTCTGCGGGACTGAGGCCACGCAGTTCCAACTCGAGGGGGCGCTCATCGCGCAGCCGGTCAGCGGTTTTTGCGGCGTCCAGAGCCATCCCCAGACGGTCGATCAGTCGTTCATACAGCTGCGGTTTTGTGACTTTTTGCTGTGACTCAACCATCCCTCACCTCATTGAAGATAAGTCTTGCTCCCCATTTAGAGCTTAGCTTCCATCAACAAACCGGCTGAGCGCCGCGACCAACGGCCCTCGCGGGGCAAATCGGGCGGCGCCAGCGTGCAATCAGGGTTTCCCTCGGTAGAGCGCGGTCATGTATGCTACGGCGCTTCCTGTAACTCCACTTCCAGCTCGCCTGGACAACGAAACGCCGATTTGGCGTGCTCACTGTCCAGCATTGCAGAGAAGAGGATTAGGCCACCCCTATTCAGTTCAAAAGTAGCCATGCACGAACAATATCAGCCCCGTGAAATCGAAGCCGCCGCCCAGTCGTTCTGGGACGAGCAAAAGTCCTTTGAAGTCAGTGAACAGCCAGGCAAGGAGACGTTCTATTGCCTGTCGATGTTCCCTTACCCTAGCGGCAAGCTACACATGGGGCACGTGCGCAACTACACCATCGGCGACGTGATCTCCCGCTACCAGCGCATGCAAGGCAAGAATGTCCTGCAACCCATGGGTTGGGACGCCTTCGGCATGCCGGCGGAAAACGCCGCGATGAAGAACAACGTAGCGCCCGCCAAGTGGACCTACGAAAACATCGCCTACATGAAGACCCAGCTGCGCAGCCTGGGCCTGGCGGTGGACTGGTCCCGCGAAGTGACCACCTGCAAGCCGGATTACTACCGCTGGGAACAATGGCTGTTCACTCGCCTGTTCGAAAAAGGCGTGATCTACAAGAAAAGCGGCACCGTGAACTGGGACCCGGTCGACCAGACCGTCCTGGCCAACGAGCAGGTGATCGACGGCCGCGGCTGGCGCTCCGGTGCGCTGATCGAAAAGCGCGAAATCCCGATGTACTACTTCAAGATCACCGCCTACGCGGATGAGCTGCTGGAGAGCCTCGACGAGTTGACTGGCTGGCCTGAACAGGTCAAGACCATGCAACGCAACTGGATCGGCAAATCCCGCGGCATGGAAGTGCAGTTCCCGTACAACGTCGATTCGATCGGCGAGAGCGGCGCACTGAAGGTTTTCACGACCCGCCCGGACACCCTGATGGGCGCAACCTACGTTGCCGTGGCCGCCGAACACCCGTTGGCGACCCTGGCCGCACAGAACAACCCTGAGCTACAGGCGTTCATCGCTGAATGCAAAGGCGGCAGCGTCGCCGAAGCTGACGTCGCCACCCAGGAGAAAAAAGGCCTGCCGACCTCACTGTTCGTCGAGCACCCGCTTACCGGTGAGAAACTCCCGGTATGGGTAGCCAACTACGTGCTGATGCACTACGGCGACGGCGCGGTAATGGCTGTTCCGGCCCATGACGAGCGCGATTTCGAATTCGCCACCAAGTACAACCTGCCGATCAAGTCCGTGGTGCGCACCAGTTCAGGTGACACCAACCCGGCGCCTTGGCAGGACGCGTACGGCGAGCACGGCTCGCTGATCAACTCCGGCGAGTTCGACGGCCTGGACTTCGTGGGTGCTTTCGACGCGATCGAAGTCGCGCTGATCAAGAAGAACCTCGGTGCCTCGCGCACCCAGTTCCGCCTGCGCGACTGGGGCATCAGCCGTCAGCGCTACTGGGGCTGCCCGATCCCGATCGTCCACTGCACTGCCTGCGGTGACGTGCCGGTGCCGGAAGACCAATTGCCGGTGGTACTGCCGGAAGACGTGGTGCCGGACGGTGCAGGTTCGCCTTTGGCGCGCATGCCCGAGTTCTACGAGTGCAGCTGCCCGAAATGCGGCCAACCTGCCAAGCGTGAAACCGACACCATGGACACCTTTGTCGAGTCGTCCTGGTACTACGCTCGCTACGCCTCGCCACACTATGAAGGCGGCCTGGTAGAAAAGTCCGCGGCTGACCACTGGTTGCCGGTGGATCAGTACATCGGCGGCATCGAACACGCGATTCTTCACCTGCTGTATGCGCGCTTCTTCCACAAGCTGATGCGCGACGAAGGCCTGGTGAGCTCCAACGAGCCGTTCAAGAACCTGCTGACCCAGGGCATGGTGATCGCCGAGACTTACTATCGCCGCGAAGCCAACGGTGCCTACACCTGGTTCAACCCGGCAGACGTCGAACTCGAACGCGACAGCAAAGCCAAGGTCATCAGCGCCAAACTGATCTCCGACGGCTTGCCGGTAGAGATCGGCGGCACCGAGAAGATGGCCAAGTCGAAGAACAACGGCGTCGACCCACAGTCGATGATTGACCAGTTCGGCGCAGATACCTGCCGCCTGTTCATGATGTTCGCCTCGCCACCTGACATGAGCGCGGAATGGTCTGACTCCGGCGTTGAAGGTTCGCACCGCTTCCTCAAGCGCGTCTGGCGCCTGGCGCAAGCCCACGTCACTCAGGGCCTGCCGGGCACACTGGACGTCGCCAGCCTGAACGACGAGCAGAAAACCATTCGCCGTTCGATCCACCTGGCCATCAAGCAAGCGAGCCACGACGTCGGCCAAAACCACAAATTCAACACCGCCATCGCCCAGGTGATGACACTGATGAACGTGCTGGAAAAAGCCCCGCAAGCGTCCGCACAGGATCGCGCGCTGGTACACGAAGGTCTGGAAGCCGTGACGCTGTTGCTGGCGCCGATCACCCCGCACATCAGCCACGAGTTGTGGAATCAACTGGGTCACGCGGATCCCGTGATCGACGCCGCCTGGCCGGTGCTGGACGAGACCGCACTGGTGCAGGACAGTCTGACGCTGGTCATCCAGGTCAACGGCAAGCTGCGCGGCCAGATCGAAATGCCCGCCAGCGCGACTCGCGAAGAAGTCGAAGCGGCTGCCCGTACCAACGAGAACGTGCTGCGCTTCGTCGATGGCCTGACTATTCGTAAAGTGATCGTAGTGCCCGGGAAACTGGTCAATATCGTCGCCAGCTAATTGGACCAGGCGCCAGGTCAGCCTGGCGCCGAGTAAAACCTTTCGGGCCGCACAGTCGGCCCACCTGGTTTCAAGGGGAACAACAAGATGATCAAACGCAATTTGCTGGTGATGGGCCTGGCGGTCCTGTTGAGCGCCTGCGGTTTCCAGCTGCGTGGCACCGGCACCACTGAACTGGCGATCAAGGAACTTGACCTGAGCGCCCGCAACGCCTACGGCCCGACCGTGACTCAGATGCGCCAGGTGCTTGAAAGCAGCGGCGTGAAGGTTGTCGCCGGCGCTCCGTACAAGCTGGTGTTGACCAACGAACAGGAAAGCCAGCGAACCCTCAGCTACGCAGGTGCCGGCCGCACTGGCGAATACCAGCTGAGCACCGTGCTGGAGTACGATATCCGAGGTCAGCGTGACCGCGGACTGCTGAGCGACAAGCTCGAAGTACAGAAAGTGTTCATGCACGACGGCAACAACATCATGGGTTCCGAGCTGGAAGCCGAAGATGCCCGCAAGCAAATCCGTCGTGAACTGGTGCAACGCATGATGCTGCGCTTGCAACAGCTCACCCCTGCCCAGCTGGACCAGCTGCAGCAGACTGCTGACGCCAAGGCCCAGGCTGAGGCCGCAGCACTGGAAGCGGCACAGAAAGCCGAGGCGGAAACGCCGCGCCAGTCGCCTATTGAACTGCCGCAGCAGTAAGACCTGCGGGGCGCCCAGGCGCCCCGCTCGCCCTCACCGATGAAACTCGCCCCCGCCCAACTCGCCAAACACCTGCAAGGTGCGCTCGCGCCTGTTTATATTATCAGCGGCGACGACCCGTTGCTGTGCCAGGAAGCCGCCGACGCCATCCGTGCCGCCGCCCGCCAACAGGGTTTCGACGAACGCCAGGTATTCGCTGCCGACGCCACTTTCGACTGGGGCACTTTGCTGCAAGCCGGGGCCAGCATGTCGTTGTTCGCGCAAAAGCGCTTGCTGGAGCTGCGCTTGCCGTCCGGCAAACCTGGTGACAAGGGTGCTGCCGCGTTTATCGAATATTGCTCGCGCCCCGCCGAAGACACTGTGTTGCTGATCAGCTTGCCCAAGCTCGATGGCAGCGCGCAGAAAACCAAGTGGGGTAAGGCGCTGGTCGAAGGCCAGCAGACTCAATTCGTGCAGATCTGGCCAGTGGATGCCAACCAGCTACCGAGCTGGATTCGTCAGCGTCTGTCTCAGGCCGGGCTCTCCGCCAGCCAGGACGCAGTCGAACTGATTGCCGCACGAGTCGAAGGCAACCTGCTGGCTGCAGCCCAGGAAATCGAAAAACTCAAGCTGATGGCCGAGGGTGGCCAGATCACCGTCGAGACGGTACAAGCTGCGGTGGCCGACAGCGCGCGTTTTGACGTGTTCGGCCTGACCGATGCGATTCTCAACGGCGAGGCCGCCCACGCTCTGCGGATGCTCGAAGGGCTGCGCGGGGAAGGCGTCGAACCGCCGGTGATTCTCTGGGCCCTGGCCCGGGAACTGCGCCTGCTGGCCAACCTGTCGCTGCAGTACAGCCAGGGCGTGCCACTGGACAAGGCGTTCAGCTCGGCCCGACCACCGGTCTGGGACAAGCGCAAACCGCTGATGAGCAAAGCCCTGCAACGCTACTCAGCGCAACGCTGGGCGCAGTTGTTGCTGGAAGCGCAACGCATCGACGCCCAGATCAAAGGCCAGGCTGCGGGCTCGCCGTGGATGAGTCTTAGTCGGTTGTCGTTGTTGATGGCTGGGCAGAGATTGTCGTTGCCTGCGGAGTAAGATCAAAAGATCGCAGCCTTCGGCAGCTCCTACGGGTCCTTACTTTCTGGCGGCCTGAAAGGCAACCGACCGCTCAACATGTTAAGGTCTGCACCTGATTCGTTTTTCCCTGGACCTGTGCATGCCCCTTAGTCTTTCCCGTCGTTGGCCGCTGCGCCAGCTGCTAGCTGCCTCCAGCCTCGTTCTGCTTGTCGCCTGCGCGGAAAAACCTACCGCCGCCGACGCTCAACCGCTCCAGACCCTCCCTGTCGCTACAGCCCCCGCGGTGATTCCGCCGGTGGTTCCGACCGGCGAAAATCTTGATCTGCAGCCGACCCAGACGTTCGCCGAATGGCAGGCTGGTTTCCGTAAGGAAGCCCTGGCCGCCGGTATCCGTGCCGACCTGTTTGATCGCGCCTTCGCCAATGTCAGCCTGGACCCCAGCGTCATTCGTGCCGATCGCAGCCAGCCGGAATTTTCCCGCCCGGTATGGGAATACCTCGATGGCGCCCTGTCGCCACTGCGGGTGCGCAAAGGCCAGGCATTGGTCAACGAGTACGCCGACATCCTGCAAAGCATCGAGCAACGCTACGGGGTTGACCGTCAGGTACTGGTGTCTGTCTGGGGCATGGAAAGCAACTTCGGGCAGTTCCAGGGCAGCAAGTCGGTGATTAATTCCCTGGCGACCCTGGCCTACGAAGGTCGCCGCCCGGGTTTTGCTCAGGCGCAGCTGATCGCCGCGCTGCAGATCCTGCAACAGGGTGATATCGAGCCCGAGAAAATGCTGGGTTCCTGGGCTGGCGCCATGGGCCAGACCCAGTTCATTCCGACTACCTACAATACCCACGCCGTGGACTTCGACGGCGACGGGCGCCGTGACATCTGGGGCAGCTCCGCCGATGCGCTGGCTTCCACCGCGCATTACCTGCAAAGCTCCGGCTGGCAGAAAGGCCAGCCTTGGGGCTTTGAGGCGCAGTTGCCAAGCGGTTTCAATTACGTCCTGGCGGATGGCACGATTCGCAAGACTGTCGCCGAGTGGCAGCAGTTGGGCGTAACGCTACCTAATGGCGCCCAGGTTCCGCCAGGTTCGGAGCATCTGTCCGCGGCCCTTCTGTTGCCGGCCGGCTACCGTGGCCCGGCATTCCTGGTGCTGGACAACTTCCGCGCGATTCTCAAATACAACAATTCGTCGTCCTACGCCTTGGCGGTAGGCCTGTTGTCGGAGCGTTTCAGCGGTGGCGGCCTGATCAGTGGTGCCTGGCCGAAAGATGACATGCCGCTCAGTCGTACCGAGCGTATGGAACTGCAAAGCCTGCTGAGTGCGCAGAACTATGACGCGGGCACGGCCGACGGCATCATCGGCGCCAATACCCGCAAGGCGATTCGCAGCGCGCAGCAGTCGTTCGGCTGGCCGGCGGATGGGTATCCGACGCACAAGTTGCTGGAAGGCCTGAGAAACCGCTGAAAGCAAAAGATCGCAGCCTTCGGCAGCTCCTACGGGTGTACACAAAACCCTGTAGGAGCTGCCGAAGGCTGCGATCTTTTCGCATCACCCGGTTATTTGATTACCACATCCTGCTCCAACACCAACGCCTTGCCCCCCGCATCCAGCCGCACCAACGCCCCCATCGGCAAGGTCAGGTTCGGATCACAATGCCCGCTGCGCCACCCGGCCAGTACCGGGATCCGCAACGGCTCGAAAGTCTGCTTGAGCAGCCGCTCCAACGCAGCAGTCTCGACTCCGGCCACATCCCCCACCAGAACCCCGCGCAGCTTGCCCAGCGTGCCCGCCAGGCGCAGGTGAGTCAGCAGCCGGTCAATCCGGTACAACGGCTCGTTAATGTCCTCGATAAACAGGATGACTCCTTCGGCATCGATTTCAAAAGGCGTGCCCATGGTCGCCGCGATCATCGACAGATTGCCGCCCAGCAAGCGCCCGTGGGCAATGCCGGGTTCGATCGTGGTCAACGGGTAGGCCACCGGATGAGTCAGCACGCTGCCTGCCTTCACCTGCCCTCTGAGCATGTTGAAAAACGACGACTCGGTCGGTCTTTTCTTGTCCCCCAGCAGGTCAGCATTGAGCAACGGCCCATGAAAGGTCACGAACCCGGCATATCGACTGATCGCCAGGTGCAGCGCGGTGATGTCGCTGTAGCCAATGAACGGCTTCGCGTTGTTGCGCAACAACCCGAAATCGATGCGATCGAGTAGCCGCGGAGTGCCGTAACCACCGCGCAGGCAAATGATCGCCTCGACCTGCGGATCGGCAAATGCTCCGTGCAGATCATCCAGGCGCCGCTGGTCGCTGCCGGCGAGGTAGCCATCTTTTTCATAAACTCCCGGAAAAATCCGCAGTGCATAACCACGGGCGCGCATCCAGGCGACGGCCTTGTCGGTGTCCAGCGGCGCCGGCCCGGCAGGCGCAATGACGCCGATCAGCCCTTGCGACGGCAACGCCGGAACAGCAGCGTGTGGACTGAGGGTGTGTATCGGTCGAACGGTCATCCATGAATCTCCCTGCGTGAAAACATCAAACACACAGTAGTCAGGAACTGCGACAAACAGAAGAAGAACAGTTGCCCTCAGTCTGCAGGAAAAAGCCGTGTTTGCCGTAGGCCAGGCAAAAAACCGCCCGCAAGCTGGAGTAGCCTTGCGGGCGCTTTTTCACCAGCGATCGATCAGGACGACATCAGCTCGGCCTTGACCAGCTTGGCCTGCTCGTCGGCGTGATACGACGAACGTACCAGCGGGCCGGAGGCGACGTTCTTGAAGCCCATCTTGTAACCTTCCTCGGCGAACCAGGCGAAGGTGTCCGGGTGCACGAAACGCTGGACCGGCAAGTGGCTGCGGGATGGCTGCAGGTACTGGCCCAGGGTCAGCATGTCGATGTCATGCTCGCGCATGCGCTTCATCACTTCGATGACTTCTTCATCGGTTTCGCCCAGGCCCAGCATCAGGCCGGACTTGGTCGGAATGTGCGGCATCATCTGCTTGAAGCGTTGCAGCAGGGTCAGCGACCACTGGTAGTCCGAGCCCGGACGCGCGGCCTTGTACAGGCGAGGCACGGTTTCCAGGTTGTGGTTGAACACATCAGGCGGCTCGGCAGCAGTAATTTCCAGCGCTACGTCCATACGTCCACGGTAGTCCGGGACCAGGGTTTCGAGCTGGACGTTCGGCGACAGCTTGCGAATTTCGCGGATACAGTCGGCAAAGTGCTGGGCACCGCCGTCACGCAGGTCGTCGCGGTCGACGGAGGTAATCACCACGTATTTCAGTTTCAGGTCGGCAATGGCGATAGCCAGGCTTTCTGGCTCATTGACGTCCAGTGGCTTCGGACGACCGTGGCCCACGTCGCAGAACGGGCAACGACGGGTGCAGATGTCACCCATGATCATGAAGGTAGCGGTGCCGCCGGAGAAGCACTCGCCCAGGTTCGGGCAGGAGGCTTCTTCGCAGACGCTGTGCAGCTTGTGTTTGCGCAGCAGGGCCTTGATGCGGTCGACTTCCGGGGAAATCGGGATGCGCACGCGGATCCAGTCGGGCTTCTTCGGCAGCTCGGTGGTCGGAATGATCTTTACCGGGATGCGTGCAACCTTCTCGGCGCCGCGCAGCTTGACGCCGGCTTCTACCTTGGCACGCGGGGCCGGACGCTCGGTAACATCCAGCGTCGGGATCATGGTTTGCACTGCATCAGTAGTCATATCAGTCGATTCCGCCCGTTAGGGTCGTCTGCTCAGCATAGTCGAGGTGTTTGACGAGCTGCGCGCGCAGCCGGGCACTTACCTCGGCAAATTCAATCGATCCTGCGTGGTCGCTCAGCTGGGTCATCGCCAGCCCGGCGTAGCCGCAGGGATTAATCCGTCGGAACGGTTCCAGGTTCATGTCCACGTTCAGGGCCAGGCCATGAAAGGAACAGCCGTGGCGAATGCGCAAACCCAGGGAGGCGATTTTCGCCCCGTCGACGTACACACCCGGTGCATCCGGCTTGGCTGCCGCGCTGACGCCGTAACTCGCCAGCAATTCGATCAGGCAATGCTCCATGCGGGTGACCAGGTCACGCACACCAAAACCGAGCTTGCGTACATCGAGCAGCAGGTAGGCGACCAACTGGCCGGGGCCGTGGTAGGTCACCTGGCCACCGCGATCGACTTGTACCACCGGGATATCACCCGGCAGCAGCAGATGTTCGGCCTTGCCGGCCTGGCCCTGGGTGAACACCGGAGGGTGCTCGACCAGCCAGATCTCGTCCGCGGCATCGGTGCCACGTTCGTTGGTAAAGCGTTGCATGGCATGCCAGACCGGCTCGTAAGCCATCTGGCCCAGCTCGCGAAAGCCCAGCGTGCCAGACATCACAGCACCATGTGCACAAAACCGGTAGCGCGCAACTCGCTGTTGATGTCGTACAGCTGCTCTTGACCGGTAGCGATGATGTGCAACTGGATAGTGGTGTACTTGCCGTTGGTGCTCTGGCGCTCGGCGAACGTCTTGAGGTCAACGGTGGCGTGCTTCTCAAGGATCTCGATGATCTTGTCCTTGAAGCCTACGCCGGTGTCGCCGATTACTTTAATCGGGTAATCCGCGCAGGGGAATTCGATCTTTGGCGCCTTTACTTCGGTATCGGTCATGGCGTAACGGCCTCGTGAGCGTAAGCCGTGGTAACGAACATGGCCCCGCTCCGATTTGGAACGGGGCCATGCAGGTCCACACTAAATCAGTTGAACAAGCCGTAGAAGAATAGACGGATGCTATCCCACATGCGACGGAAGATACCACCCTCGTCAACCGCGTCCAGAGCGATCAGGTCGGCGCTGTGCACCACCTTGTCGTCCAGTTTCACTTCGACTTTACCGATTACGTCGCCCTTGGCAATTGGCGCAATCAGCTGTGGGTTCATGGTCATGCTGGCGGCGAGCTTTTTCAGCTGGCCTTTTGGCAGGGTCATGG
Source organism: Pseudomonas sp. LB3P31 (assembly GCF_054897945.1). NCBI lineage: Bacteria > Pseudomonadati > Pseudomonadota > Gammaproteobacteria > Pseudomonadales > Pseudomonadaceae > Pseudomonas > Pseudomonas sp. LB3P31. The sequence continues at coordinate 4,124,741 of NZ_CM142710.1, read as the reverse complement.
TCAGGTCTTCAGCCAGGCCGGCCTTGACTTGATTGGTGGTGCCTTTCCAGACAGGAGCCTGAGCCAGCTCGGCGCCTTTCTGATAGAAGGTCTGGGTTTCGAAGAAGCGGAAGCCGTAAGTCAGCAGCTTCTGGGTCTCGGAAGCGCGAGCCACTTCGCTGTTGGTGCCGAACACCACGGCGATCAGGCGCATGCCATCACGTACAGCCGACGACACCATGCAGTAGCCCGCTTCATCGGTGTGGCCGGTTTTCAGGCCATCAACGGTCTTGTCGCGCCACAGCAGCAGGTTGCGGTTAGGTTGCTTGATGCCGTTCCAGAAGAACTCTTTCTGCGAGTAGATCGCATAGTGAGCCGGGTCTTCGTGGATGATCGCGCGAGCCAGCACGGCCATGTCGTGAGCCGAAGAGTAGTGCTCAGGGTTCGGCAGGCCGGTCGGGTTCATGAAGTGGCTATTGGTCATGCCAAGGTCGGCCACGGTTTTGTTCATCATGTCGGCGAACGCGTCTTCGCTGCCGGCGATGTGCTCGGAGAGCGCAACACTGGCGTCGTTACCCGACTGGATGATGATGCCGTGCAGCAGGTCGCTGACAGTGACCTGGGAGCCGACCTTGATGAACATCCGCGAACCGCCGGTGCGCCAGGCGTTTTCGCTGACGGTCACCGGATCGTTCTCGCCAATCTGGCCACGACGGATTTCCAGGGTCGCGATGTACGCGGTCATCAGCTTGGTCAGGCTGGCCGGAGGCAGACGCTGGTCGCCGTTGTTTTCTACCAGCACGTTGCCGCTGCTGGCGTCCATGAGCACATAGGATTTAGCCGCCAGTTGTGGTGGCGACGGCATCATCTCGACCGCGAAAGCGGCAGGCGAGATGAGCAGCGGGACTAGCAGGCAAAGTCGTTTGGCAAAGGTGGTGATGTTCATCCGTCTCTCGAAATCGCTAATGGAAACTGCCCAGGGGCAAAACTAATCAGACAGCTTTCTAACGAGCTGTCGCGTGTTTGGTCGTTCACTCTGTAGCCCTTGCCGGGCTTTTGTTCTTCATCGAGCCAACAACCAGGCCCACCCCCCAAATCGCAAGTGAACCCTCAATCAAGTACTACGTATTACTCGGCGGTGACCAGGCTCGGCGAACCGAGATTGGCCAGGCGCACGCTGTTCTGCACCTGCTGGATTTCACCCGGAGAGCCCATCGGCCCCAGGCGTACCCGATGCAGGGTCTGTTGATTGCGCACGATCGAACTGATGAACACCGGAGCGCTCACCATTCCGCTCAGCTTCGATCTCAGGAGCTCTGCAGCGTCCGGGTTGGCGAACGCGCCCACCTGCAGATACTGGCCAGAGGCTGGTACAGAAGCGTTTTTTTTTGCATCGATCTGCACGGGCACTACGGCCGCCGCGTGTTGCTGCGGCGGTGGCGTCCATTGCTCGACGGTGCCGGCCGAAGCCGTGATCATCGGTGCCTTGTTCTGTGCGACCTGCGGTTCGTTGAGCATCAACGGCGCCGGACGGCCTTTGGCGGCCCACCATTGCTGTGGATCGATGCCCTCGACCTTGACTCGCGCGGTACCGGTTTCGGCATAACCGAGCTTTTTGGCCGCCGCGTACGACAGATCGATGATGCGGTCGGAGTAGAACGGCCCACGATCGTTGACCCGCAGCACTACCGACTTGTTATTGTCCAGGTTGGTCACCCGAACGTAACTTGGCAGTGGCAAGGTCTTGTGGGCGGCACTCATGCCGTACAGGTCATAGACTTCGCCGTTGGCGGTGTTCTGACCGTGGAACTTGGTGCCGTACCAGGACGCCGTGCCCGAAGCCACGTAGGTTTTGGATTCCTGGATCGGGAAGTAGGTCTTGCCCAGCACGGTGTAGGGGTTGGCTTTATAAGGGCCGGTGTGCAGGGTCGGGGTGGCGTCCGGGATGCGCGACACGTCGACATCCCACCAGGGCGCGCCGTCTTTGTGGGCGCGGTTGATATCCAGCCCCGGCATGGTGCGCACGGCGGTAGTTGCCGGCTTTTGCGTCGGCGCGCGGCTGGTCGAACAACTGGCGACCAGCACCGCCAAGGCACCGAATGCCATCAGCTTCAGGGGTTTATTCATAGGCAATGCCCGCATTACTTGACGCCCCGTGCTTGGACCAGCTGTTCAGACAGTTGATGTACGGCCATGGCGTACATCACGCTGCGGTTATAACGCGTGATCGCGTAAAAATTCTTCAGGCCCATCCAGTATTCAGGGCCTTGGTCACCTTCCAGGCGGAAAGCCGTGACCGGCATATCATCGCGCAGCGCATCATGACTCGACCACCCCAACGCTCGCAACTCCCCGACGGTTTTAGTCGGTTCGATGCCAGTGGTCAAACCTTCGTCCACCTGATCGCCCCGCACGTCGGCGCGACTGACCACCGGCTCCCCGGCTACCCAGCCGTGACGCTTGAAGTAACTGGCAACGCTGCCGATGGCATCGTCCGGGTTGTTCCAGATATTGATGTGGCCGTCACCGTCGAAATCGACTGCGTAGGCGCGAAAACTGCTGGGCATGAACTGCGGCAGACCCATGGCCCCGGCGTACGAGCCCTTGAGGGTCAATGGGTCGACCTGCTCTTCGCGGGCCAGCAGCAGGAACTCACGCAGCTCCTTGCGGAAAAATTCGGCACGAGGAGGATAGTCGAAACCCAGGGTCGACAAGGCATCGATCACCCGGAAATTTCCGGTATTTCGGCCAAAAAAGGTTTCAACGCCGATGATCGAGACAATTACCTGGGCCGGCACCCCGTATTCCTGTTCGGCACGGGCCAGCACCGCTTCGTGCTGCCGCCAGAAATCCACGCCCCGGGCGATGCGCGCATCGGAGATGAACATCGGGCGGTATTCGTTCCACTGCTTGACCCGCTCGGCAGGTTTCGAGATGGCGTCCAGAATCGACTGCTTGCGCTCGGCTTCGCGGAACACGCTCATCAACTGCTCACCGGCAAAACCATAGTCGCGGGTCATTTCACCGACGAATTCGGCCACCTGCGGTGTGCCCTCGTAATCGCCGGCCAACGCGTACTGCGTTGTGCCAAGGATGCTTACCAGGCCGACCCATGGCGCGTATCGAGTCGCCCAGCCACGCATTACTTGCATTGAAATCTTCACCTTATTCAAACTTGCGCGATCCACTTACGATGGGTATGGATCGACATCAAAACCCCAAACGCTGACAGCAACGTCACCAGCGAAGTTCCTCCGTAGCTAATGAACGGCAACGGCACCCCCACAACTGGCAACAGGCCACTGACCATACCGATGTTGACGAAAACGTAAACAAAAAACGTCATGGTCAGGGAGCCGGCGAGCAATTTCCCGAACAATGTCTGGGCCTGGGCGGTAATCACCAGGCCCCGGCCAATCAATAGCAAATAAATCAACAGCAGTGCGCAGATGCCCACCAGGCCGAACTCTTCGCCCATTACCGCGATGATGAAGTCGGTGTGGCTTTCCGGCAGGAAGTCCAGGTGCGACTGGGTACCCAGCAGCCAGCCCTTGCCGAACACGCCGCCGGAACCGATCGCTGCTTTCGACTGAATGATGTTCCAGCCAGTGCCGAGAGGATCGCTTTCAGGGTCGAGGAAGGTCAGCACGCGCTGCTTCTGGTAGTCGTGCATCACGAAGTACCACATGGCCACGGACACCGGCACGGCGGCTGCGAGCACGCTGAGGATCCAGCGCCAGCGCAGGCCGCCCATGAACAGTACGAAGGCGCCCCCCGCCAGAATCAGCAACGAAGTACCGAGGTCAGGCTGACGCACGATCAGGATGAACGGCAAGCCGATCAGGAACAGGCTGACCCCCACGTGCTTGAGCTGCGGCGGCAAAGTACGTTTTGACAGGTACCAGGCAATGGTCGCCGGCATCAGAATCTTCATGAACTCCGAGGGCTGGAAGCGGATGACCCCGGGAATGTTGATCCAGCGCGTGGCACCCATGGCGTTGTGGCCCATGATGTCGACCACCACCAGCAACAGCACGCCGAGCACATAACCCACCGGCACCCAACGCGCCATGAAGCGCGGTTCGAACTGGGCGATGACTACCATCGAGACCAGGCCGATGCCGAACGAAGTTGCCTGCTTGGCCAGCAAGTCCCAGCTCTTGCCACTCGCCGAATACAGAACGAACAGGCTGCCGGCAGCGAGCGTCAGCAGCAGGATCAGCAATGGGCCGTCGATATGCATGCGTTGCAACAACGTCGCACGGCGACGCATCACATCTTCACTGGAGAGGATGCGATCGAAATTACTCTTCACGGGCCGTAGCCTCCGCACTGATAGGGCTGGCGTATTCGGCTTTCAGTCGGCCGTCCTGACCCAGGAGCCAGGCGTCCATGATCTGACGGACCACTGGAGCGGCAACGCCGGAACCGGACTCGCCGTTCTCGACCATGACCGACACGACGATTTTCGGGTTGTCGGCCGGCGCGAAGCCGACGAACAAGGCGTGGTCGCGGTGACGCTCCTGAACCTTGGAACGGTCGTACTTCTCGCCCTGCTTGATCGCAACCACCTGCGCCGTACCACTTTTGCCGGCAATCCGGTATTGCGCGCCGATCGCGGCCTTGCGCGCGGTGCCTCGTGCACCATGCATGACCTGCTGCATACCGTGATTGACCTTGGCCCAGTCCGACGGATCGCGCAGGACGATATTCGGCATCGGGTCTTCATCCTTGGGCTTCTCACCCTCGACCGTCTTGGCCAGGTGCGGACGATTCCAGATGCCCTTGTTCGCGACCAAAGCAGTAGCTTGCGCCAGCTGCAGCGGCGTCGACTGCATGTAGCCCTGGCCGATCCCCAGAATCAGAGTCTCGCCCGGGAACCAGGCCTGACGGCGGGTCGCGCGCTTCCACTCGCGGGACGGCATAAGCCCCGGCGATTCCTCGAACATGTCCAGCGAGACCTTCTGGCCGATGCCGAACTTGCCCATGTAGGCGGACAGCCGATCGATCCCCAGCTTGTGCGCCAGGTCGTAGAAATAGGTGTCGTTGGACCGCATGATCGCGGTATCCAGGTCGACAAAACCGTCACCGGTCCGGTTCCAGTTGCGGTATTTGTGATCGTAGTTGGGCAGCTGGTAGTAGCCCGGATCGAAGACCCGGGTGGATGCAGTCACCACGCCCGAGTCCAGGCCGGCAATGGCCACCGCCGGCTTGATGGTCGAGCCCGGCGGGTACAGGCCGCGCAGCACCCGGTTGAACAGCGGCCGGTCGATGGAATCACGCAGCTCGGCGTAAGCCTTGAAGCTGATGCCGGTGACGAACAGGTTGGGATCGAAACTCGGCTGGCTGACCATCGCCAGCACTTCACCGGTGGCCGGGTCCAGCGCCACGACGGCACCACGCCGACCGCCGAGTGCCGCTTCGGCCGCTTCCTGCAATTTGATGTCCAGGCTCAGGACAATGTCTTTGCCGGGAATCGGATCGGTACGCTTGAGTACCCGCAGTACGCGGCCTCGAGCGTTGGTTTCGACTTCTTCGTAACCGACCTGGCCATGCAGTTCGGGCTCGTAGAAGCGTTCAATACCGGTCTTGCCAATATGATGGGTGCCGCTGTAATTCACCGGATCGAGGGTCTTCAGCTCTTTCTCGTTGATCCGCCCCATGTAGCCCACCGAGTGCGCAAAATGCGCACCCTGCGGGTAATGACGCACCAACTGCGCGACAACTTCCACGCCCGGAAGGCGGAACTGGTTCACCGCGATCCGGGCGATCTGTTCTTCCGAGAGCTCGAACAGGATCGGCACCGGCTCGAAAGGCCGGCGCCCCTGCTTCATGCGTTTCTCGAAGATCACCCGGTCTTCCGGCGTCAGCTCCAGTACTTCGACGATCACATCGAGTATCTGTTGCCAGTCACCGGAGCGCTCGCGCGTCATGCTCAGGCTGAAGCTGGGCCGGTTGTCGGCCACCACTACGCCATTGCGGTCGAAGATCAACCCGCGAGTCGGCGGAATCGGCTGCACATGGACGCGATTGTTTTCCGACAGGGTCGAGTGATACTCGTATTGAATCACCTGCAGGAAATACAGCCGCGCGATCAGCACACAAATCAGCACCACTACCGCAATTGCCCCGAACACGACGCGGCCACGCACCAGACGGGCGTCTTTTTCGTGGTCCTTGATGCGGATCGGCTGGGGCATGAGGGCAGAATTACTTGTGGTAAGGGTGGCCGGACAATACTGTCCAGGCACGATACAGCTGTTCGCCGATCAGGATCCGCACCAACGGGTGCGGCAGGGTCAACGGCGAGAGCGACCAGCGCTGATCCGCCCGCGCACAGACTTCCGGCGCCAGCCCTTCCGGGCCACCGACCATGAAATTCACCGTGCGCGAGTCCAGCCGCCAGCGATCCAGTTCGACCGCCAACTGCTCGGTGCTCCAGGGCTTGCCGTGGACTTCGAGGGTGACAATCCGCTCGTTCGGGCCGACCTTGGCGAGCATGGCTTCACCTTCCTGACGGATAAAGCGAGCCACGTCGGCGTTCTTGCCACGAGTGTTGAGCGGTATTTCCACCAGTTCCAGCGCCAGCTCGGACGGAAGACGCTTGGCATATTCATGCCAGCCTTCTTCCACCCATTTGGGCATGCGTGAACCGACGGCGATCAGTCGCAGTCGCACAGCAGTCCCTTACAGCTGGTCTTTGTTGAGCTTGGTGAAGTGCTCATGGGTGTTCTCTGGGCTGTGGTGTGCAGCGCTGGCCGAACGGCTTTGCTCGGCACCGGCCCACAGGCGTTCCAGGTCATAGAACTGACGTGCCGAGGCAGTCATCATGTGCACGATGACGTCGTCCATATCCAGCAATACCCAGTCGCTGTCGCCCTTGCCTTCTTCACCCAGTGGCTTGACGCCCAGGGCTTTAACGGCTTCGCGGACCTTGTCCAGCATCGCGCCAATCTGGCGGTTCGAAGTACCGGTAGCGATGATCATGAAGTCAGTGATGCTCTGCTTTTCACGAACGTCGATGACCTGGATATCCTGGCCCTTCACGTCTTCCAGGGCTGCAACGGCAACCTTGACCAGCTCTTCACCCTTCAGGGGCTCGTTGCTGAAAACCGCCTCAGGCAATGGAGCGCTCTTGAATGTGCCTTTGCGCTTTACTTTAGCTACGTCTTTGTTCGTCATATAAAACTCGTTTTGCTCGTATGTTCGGGCGCTTCGGTACACGCGTTCACGTGCTCTAAAGCGCTCCCTTTTTCAGTTCGACGCACGGTAGAGTCCGTGCGCATCGATGTAGGCCAGGACCGCGTCGGGCACCAGGAAACGTACCGACTTACCGCTGGCCAGCAGTTGACGGATCTGGGTGGCGGATACCGCGAGCGGAGTCTGCCAGACGAATGCAATCTGTCCGCTCGGCCCCTTGAGGGCCAGCGGGTCGCTCACCGAGCGCGCTGCCAGCAGGTTGCGCAAGGCATCCGGCGGTTCGCTGTCGGCATCCGGGCGTTGCAGCACCAGGATGTGGCAATGCTGGAGCAACTCTTCCCAGCGGTGCCAAGTGGGCAGGCCGCAAAATGCGTCCCAGCCCAGAAGTAGAAAAACCTGGTCCTGAGCGGCCAATTCGGCGCGCATCAACTCCAGGGTATCGATAGTGTAGGACGGTTTGTCCCGCTGCAATTCGCGAGCATCCACCACCAACGGCGCCACACCGGCCACCGCGCACTCGACCATCGCCAGACGGTCCTTCGCCGACACCTGCGGCGTACCGCGATGAGGCGGACGGGCGCTGGGCGTCAAGCGCAATTCATCCAGCGCCAGGGATTCCGCGACTTCCAGGCCACCGCGCAAGTGGCCGATGTGCACCGGATCGAACGTTCCGCCCAGCACGCCAATGCGGCGCGGGGCAGGCTCGTCGGGGACCGGCGCTGTCAGGTCGAGGTCGCCCAAGTCAGACCGACGCCTGGCCGCGCAACTGGCCATCGCCGACCACGATGTACTTCTCGCAGGTCAGGCCTTCGAGACCGACCGGTCCGCGGGCGTGCAGCTTATCAGTAGAAATGCCGATCTCGGCACCCAATCCGTATTCAAATCCGTCGGCAAAGCAGGTCGGTGTGTTGATCATCACCGATGCCGAATCGACTTCGGCGACGAAACGCCGGGTGTCAGCCAGGCTTTCGCTGCAGATCGAGTCAGTGTGATGGGAGCCGTACTGGTTGATATGCTCGATGGCCTGGTCCAGCCCGTCCACTACGCGGATCGAAAGAATCGGCGCCAGGTACTCGGTGTTCCAGTCGTCTTCAGTTGCCGCCACTGCATCGATAATCGCCCGGGTACGCGTGCAGCCGCGCAGTTCGACGCCTTTTTCGCGGAACTGGGCAGCCATCGACGGCAGGAAATCCCTGGCAACGATTTCGTCGACCAGCAATGTTTCCATCGCGCCGCAGATGCCATACCGATAGGTCTTGGCGTTGAAAGCGATGCGCTGGGCTTTCGCCAGGTCGGCGTGGGCACTGACGTAAACGTGGCAAATGCCATCCAGGTGCTTGATCACTGGCACGCGAGCATCGCGGCTGACTCGTTCGATCAAGCCACGACCGCCACGGGGCACGATGACGTCAACGTATTCGGGCATGGTGATCAGCGCGCCAACGGCGGCTCGGTCGGTGGTTTCGACCACTTGCACCACGGCAGCAGGCAACTCCGCTTCGGCCAGGCCGCGCTGGATGCAAGCCGCGATGGCGCGATTGGAGTGAATGGCCTCGGAACCGCCACGCAGGATGGTCGCATTACCTGATTTGAGGCACAGGCTGGCGGCATCGATGGTCACGTTGGGGCGGGATTCGTAGATGATTCCGATCACACCCAACGGCACGCGCATCTTGCCGACCTGGATACCTGAAGGTCGAAAGCTCATGTCGCGGATCGCCCCGACCGGGTCCGGCAAGGCTGCGACCTGGCGCAGGCCGACGATCATCCCGTCAATACGCTCCGGCGTCAGCGCCAGGCGCTCCAGCAGCGCAGGCTCCAGACCATTGGCCCGACCGGCCGCCAGATCCAGCTCATTGGCAGCAGCAAGCTCGACGCGCGCCGCGTCCAGCGCGTTGGCAGCAGCCTGCAGGGCGCGGTTTTTTTGCGCGGTGCTGGCACGGCCGATGACGCGGGAAGCTTCGCGGGCAGCGCGACCCAGGCGGGTCATGTAGTCAAGAACGGACTCAGTCATGGTCTGGAGTGGTCTTTGCTAAGGTCTTGGTAAAGAGTAAAGCGGCAGATTATAGCTGCCGCGCCCCGGGACTAACAGCGGTGACGGGCGGATGGTCGAAATGGAGTTCAATTAGCCGACGTTCAGCCGTAATTAAGGTGCTTATTGTTATCATCACCGCTCGATCAGCCTTGATAAACGCTGTGCATATGACCGACCTGACTGCCTCACACGCCGCCAGCCTCAAGCCCCACGCGCTGCCGGACGCTTTTTTCGACCGCGATGCGCAGACCCTGGCGCAGGAACTGCTGGGTAAAGTGATCCGTCATCGGGTAGGCGATTTATGGCTCAGCGCCAGAATCATCGAGACCGAAGCCTATTATTTCGACGAAAAAGGCAGTCATGCCTCGCTCGGCTATACAGAAAAGCGTAAGGCTTTGTTTCTGGATGGCGGTCACATTTACATGTATTACGCCCGCGGTGGCGACTCGTTGAACTTCAGCGCTCACGGTCCCGAGAATGCGGTATTGATCAAATCAGCCTATCCATGGCTCGATGAATTGAGTGGCCCGGCCAGCCTGGCGCAGATGCTGCTGAACAATCCAGATGCCCAGGGCCGCCCTCGGGCCTCGCAAAAGCTGTGTGCCGGGCAGACTTTGCTGTGCAAGGCGCTGGGTTTGAAAGTGCCCGTGTGGGACGCCCGACGGTTCGACCATGAGGCGCTGCTGGTGGAAGACGTCGGCGCTACACCTGGCCATGTGATCCAGACTACCCGCCTGGGAATCCCTCAGGGGCGCGATGAGCACCTGATGTATCGCTTTGTCGATTCGGCTTATGCGCCGTATTGCACACGGAACCCGCTGCGACGGGGGCAGGTCGAAGGGCGGGATTATTTTTTGCTGTCATGAGCCCGGATTCATTGCCCTCCCCTTGTAGGAGTGAGCCTGCTCGCGATAGCGGTGTATCAGGCGACATCTGTTTTGAATGACAGACCGCTATCGCGAGCAGGCTCACTCCTACAGGATTTGTGTAGTTTGGAAAATCAGGTCGGGTCCCTGGGGCCAATTTATTATTCAATGGAGTTGTTTTTATGGGCCCATGGCTCGATAGCGTGACCGGATGGCTCGCGGCAAACCCGCAGTGGTTGGCCGCAGCCGTATTCATCGTGGCTTTCGTAGAATGCCTGGCGATTGCCGGGCTGATCGTACCCGGCACGGTGCTGCTGTTTGCCGTCGCCGTGATGGCCGGCAGTGGCGCGTTGTCGTTGAGCGAGACGTTGCTGCTGGGATTTGTAGCCGGGATATCAGGCGATATCGTGTCCTACTTCATCGGGCGACACTTTCACCAGAACATCCGCCGCCTGCCCGGCTTGCGCCATCATCCGGAATGGATCGCCGGCGCGGAGTCGTATTTCCATCGTTATGGCATCGCCAGCCTGTTGGTCGGCCGCTTCATCGGCCCGCTGCGACCCATGCTGCCAATGGTCGCCGGGATGTTCGACATGCCCTTCCCGCGTTTTGCCGCTGTCAGCCTGCTGGCCGCCGCCGGGTGGAGCGTCGCCTACCTGCTCCCCGGTTGGGCCACAGGCGCGGCGATGCGCCTGCCTTTGCCGGATGGTTTCTGGCCGGAAGCAGGCATCGTTGCGGGCAGCATTGCGGTGATGGTCGGCCTGAGCATCACCAGCAGCATGCGCCGCCATCGCAAGGCGACGGTACTGATTGCCAGCATGAGCCTGCTGATCCTGGCCGGGCTGTTTATCGGCTATCCGCACCTTACAGCCCTGGACCAGGGAGTAATGACACTGGTGCAGGAACACCGCAGCGCGACTCTGGATGAAGTCATGGTGACGCTGACGATCATTGGCGAGTTCCGCAACATGCTGCTGTTCAGCGCCCTGCTCGTGGTCCTGCTGCTGGTGATGCGGCAATGGCGCCAGGCAATTTTCGCTTGCGCGACGCTGCTGCTGACCGCGCTGGCCAACACCGGGCTCAAAGTGTTTTTTGCCCGGGTGCGCCCGGAAGTACTGAGCGACCCACTAACCAGCTACAGCATGCCCAGCGGCCATGCCTCCGGGGCGTTTGCGCTGTTCCTGACCCTGGCGGTACTGGCGGGTCGCGGTCAACCCCCGCGCATGCGCCTGACCTGGCTTCTGGTGGGTTGCCTGCCGGCGCTGGCAATTGCAGTATCGCGGGTCTACCTGGGAGCGCACTGGCCTACCGACATCACCGCAGGGGCTATGCTCGCGGCCTGTGTCTGCGCAGCGTGCCTGTGGCTGATCCAGCGCAGCGAAGAACTCAAGGCCATGCAGCCCAAAGTCTGGTGGCTGGTGCTGCCGGCGATGGTGGTGCTGTTCGGCTTCTTCGCTTTGCGCCACCTGCCGCACGCCATGTTGCGCTACGCCTACTAAGCCTGCTGCTCAGGCAAACAACTCGCCTTGCAGCTCATCAAGCAGCGCCTGGATCGCATCCAGTCGCTGCTGCGGATCATCCAGCTGCAGCAGGTCGATCTTGTCCACTTCGGCAAACGGCAACAGATACGCCAGCTGATTGGCCAACGACTGTTGCCCGGCTGCATCGGTGCCCATGTTCAATGCTTCAACCATCGGGTGCTCGGCGAGCGCCTTGAGCAAGGCGACCAGATCAGCATCTTCATCCTGCAGCGGCTGCTCCGGCTCGTCTTCCAGCCACTCGACCTCGGCAACCGTCAGTTGATCGCGCTGCACTTCGGTGCTCAGGACATTAAAACGCCGGCCGCCCTGCACCCGGATGCCCAGCAAGCCATTGGCCTGCTGTTTGAAGTCGGTGATCAGTGCTTCACAGCCGACCAGCGCATAACCCTCAGGGGCAAGCCCCACCTCCTCGCCATCGAGAATGCACACCACACCAAACCCGCCGCCCTGCTTCATGCAACGGCCGATCATGTCCAGGTAGCGCGCCTCGAAAATCTGCAAGTCGAGAATGCAGCCAGGAAACAGCACTGTGTTTAGCGGAAACAGCGGCAAGCTCATAGACATTTTCCTTACACCACCATCGACACCGCCAACGGCAGGAAGACCGCCGTGGCCACGCCCATCAGACTCATTGCCAGCGCCGCGAAGGCGCCGCACTCTTCACTCTCCTGCAGGGCCACCGAAGTGCCCACCGCATGCGCCGTCATGCCCAGCGCCATGCCGCGCGCTTCCGGGCTGTGGACGCCAAGCCAGGTCAACAGGCCAGGCCCGAAAATCGCCCCGATCACCCCGGTGATCAGCACAAATACCGCCGCCAGGGCCGCTACACCACCAATCTGTTCCGCAACCAGCATGGCAATCGGCGAAGTAACGGACTTCGGTGCCATGGTCATCAGGATCATGTGCTCAGCGCCGAACGACCAGCCCAGCAACACGCCAAGACCGGTGGCGACCACGCCGCCTATCACCAGCGTAGTAAATATCGGCCAGAACAACTGCCGAATCCTTCGCAGGTTCAGGTACAGCGGTACGGCCAAGGCCACCGTTGCCGGCCCGAGCAGGATACTCAGGATCTCGGTGCTCTCGCGGTACTCAGCATAGGTAATGCCACAGCCAATCAGCACACCGATCACCAACAGCATGGAGACCAGCACCGGTTGCAAAAAGATCCAGCGGGTTTTCTCGAACGCCGCCAGCATCAGCTGATAAGCACCCAGGGTGATGCCGATGCCGAATAATGGATGGTGAATCACTGACGTCCAGGCGCCCTGCCAGTCGAAGGTCATTGGCTGTCCTCAGGCGCCGCATGGCGCTTGACCATGCGTTGCATCAGCACCCCGGCGAACGCCATGGACAGCAATAGCGACAGCACCAGGGCGCCGACGATGGCCCAGAAGTCAGCGGCAATATCCTTGGCATACACCATCACCCCAACTGCCGGCGGTACCAGCAACAGGGGCAGGTAACGCAACAGGCTGCTGGCCGCCAGGCTCAGCGGCTCGCCCACCTGGCCGCGGCTGATCAGATATACCAGCAGCAATAGCAGGCCGACAATCGGCCCCGGCAGCACGGGCAAAAACAGGTGATTGATCGCCGTTCCAAGCAATTGGAACAGCACCAGCCAGGTCAAACCTCGTAACAACATCCTTTATCTCCTGCCAAACCCGTCAAGCTCCCGCAATGGCGGGGCCGAGCATTATAAGCACGCCCACGCTATGGACCGGCATTCGCCATAAGCATGGTCGGTTGACCGCAGTACGCCGCCATGTTGATCTAAAGTGGTAATTCGGGAGGGCTGCCCTCCATCTAAAAACTATAAAACCGATGAACCCAAGGAGAGTCTCAATGCCCTACGTTCCAGTTGCAGAGCTCAAAGATTATGTCGGCAAGGAACTTGGAAGTTCCGATTGGCTCACCATCGACCAGGAGCGCATCAACCTGTTCGCCGAAGCCACTGGGGATTATCAGTTCATCCACGTTGACCCGGTCAAAGCCGCGCAAACGCCATTTGGCGGCACCATTGCACACGGTTTCCTGTCGCTATCGCTGATTCCAAAACTGATGGAAGACATCCTCGTCCTGCCTGAAGGCCTGAAGATGGTGGTCAATTATGGCCTCGACAGCGTGCGGTTCATTCAGCCGGTGAAGGTCAACTCGAAGGTCCGCCTCAAGGTCGACCTGACCGAAGTCACCGAGAAAAAACCCGGCCAATGGCTGCTCAAGGCCACCGCCACGCTGGAGATCGAAGGCTCGGACAAACCCGCCTACATCGCCGAACCACTGTCGCTCTGCTTCGTGTAAATGATCCTGGATGCGAAGCAGCTCATGCTGTTTCGCACCTTCTGCTGTTTTCCTGGCTATATAAGGTCAAGGAGCTGCGGCATACTCGGTCGCCTAATTGCCCGGATCCCGCTATGCGCTCGATTGCCCTCCTCGCGTTGACCCTGTTGCTGACCGCTTGCGGTGACGGCGAATCGCTGCTGCCCCCGGACGCCCGCCTGCCGGATGGCGGACGTTATCGCGGCGACGTGGTCGATGGATTGCTGCAAGGCCAGGGGCGGGTCGATTACCCGAATGGCAGCTGGTACGCCGGCCAGTTCGACAAGGGCCAGTGGCATGGCCAGGGCGAATGGCACGGCAGCAACGGCGAAGTCTATCGCGGACAATTCAACCAGGGCCTGTTCGACGGCCAGGGCACGCTGACCACCAACGGCAGCAGCTATACCGGCGGCTTCAAGGCCGGTCGACGGGATGGCGAAGGCACCCTCAAAGAGAACGGCATGACCTACCGCGGCGAGTTCAAGGCCGATCAGTACTCGGGACTGGGTCGCCTCGAACTTGAGGACGGCAGCTCCTATCAGGGTCAGTTTGCTCATGGCAAACCCAACGGTGAAGGCCAGCGCGGCGATGCCAGTGGCAACCAGTTCACCGGCCATTTCGTCGATGGCCAGCTGGAAGGCAACGGGACTTTCAACAGCGCCGATGGTGATATCTACGTCGGCAGCTTCAAGAACAATCAACTGCACGGCAAGGGCCGCTACGAAAACGCCGATGGCGACGTCTGGCTCGGGCAATTCAAGGAAGGCTCGCTGAATGGCAAGGGCGAGCTGATCGGCGCCGACGGCAGCCATTACGTCGGCCAGTTCAGCGATTGGCGCTTCAGCGGGCCAGGTCGCTTGAACCTTGCGGACGGCAGTTTCTACATCGGCCAGTTCGACAATGACAGCTACTCGGGCCGCGGCACGCTGGTAATGACGGATGGCACGGTGCAAAGCGGCACCTGGATCGCCGGCCAGCGAGTTCGCGACGCCGAAGGCAAGTTGTTGCCTGACAGTCTTGAGCTTGGCCTGCTGGCCCAGGGTCGGCTGCTGGAAGAGGCACTGGCAGGCGTGCCGGCCTCGACTCCGGCGGTCGAGCTCTACACCCTGACCCTCGGTGGAGATGGCAAGCAGAGCGTATTCCTGCGCGAGTCCGATTATGTCAGCAACATGCTCAGCAGCCGATTTGGTGCCTTTGGCCAGATCCGCCTGGTCAACCATCGCGACCATCTGATGGATCGGCCGATGGCCACCCGGGAAAACCTGCGCCGCGCCGCCGCCACCCTGGCCGAGCGCAGCGGGCCGGAAGACCTGATCTTCATCTACCTGACCAGCCACGGCACCAGCGAACACGAACTGGTACTCGACCAGCCGCGCATGGAGCTGTCAGACCTGCCCGCCGATGAGCTGGCCGCAGTCCTGGCGCCCCTGAAAAACCGCGACAAGATCATTGTGATTTCCGCGTGTTACTCAGGCGGTTTCATTCCGACTTTGAAAGACGAACGCACCCTGATCATGACCGCCTCCCGAGCCGATCGCGTGTCGTTCGGCTGCTCCGAGGAAGCCAACTTTACCTATTTCGGCGATGCCCTGTTCGCCCAGGCGCTGAACCAGACCGACGACCTGGAACAAGCCTTCAAGCTCGCGAAGGCGACCGTGGCCGAGCGCGAGCTCGCCGACAACTTCGAAGCATCCGAACCGCAGATCTGGGCGCCGAAAACCGTCCTGTCGCACTGGCAGTTATTGCGCAAGCAGCAGGCCCGTAAAGCGCTGCAAAGTGTGTCGATCGACAGCAAGGATGCAAAGAGCAACTAAGCTGAACAGTATCAAGGGAGAAACACTATGTACTTGACGCCTCAGCACGTATTGCTTGCCGGAGCTACCGGTTTGACCGGTGAACACTTGCTTGACCGCCTGCTCAATGAGCCCACGATTACCCGGGTGTTGGCGCCTTCACGCCGGCCTTTGGCCGAACATCCACATCTGGAAAACCCCGTCGGCGACCCGGCGGTGTTTCTGCCCCAACTCAATGGCCGCGTAGACATCGCCTACTGCTGCCTCGGCACCACGATCAAGCAAGCCGGCTCGGAACAGGCGTTCCGCGCGGTAGACCTGGACATGGTCGTGGCCTTTGCCAAACGTGCGCGGGAAATGGGCGCGCGGCACTTGATTGTGATCAGTGCGCTGGGCGCCGATGCGAAATCCTCGGTGTTCTATAACCGGGTCAAAGGGGAGATGGAACAGGCCTTGCGTGCACAGGACTGGCCGCAATTGACCATCTGCCGTCCTTCTCTGCTGCTGGGTGACCGGGCTGAACCGCGCCTGGCCGAAAAAGTCGCCGGGCCGTTGTCACGATTGATTCCGGGCAAGTATCACGGGATCGAGGCGTGTCAACTGGCGCGGGCGATGTGGCGGTTGGCGCTGGAAGAGCAGGATGGGGTTCGGGTGGTTGAATCGGATGAGTTGCGCAAATTAGGCAAATAAGATCAAAAGATCGCAGCCTTCGGCAGCTCCTACGGTAGAAATGCGTTTACCCCGTAGGAGCTGCCGAAGGCTGCGATCTTTTGACTTTCACAATCCCCCAGTCGCCTGAAAACCCACGCCAATCACCGTCAACAACGACAACGGCAACAACAGCGTATCCAGCAACGCACTCGCCGGCAGGTCAACACCCGGGTAGCTCGGAGCCTCAGCCCCAAAGCGATCCATGGCACAGCACCCTCCGTTCAACGCATACAAATCCAGCCGAGTCCCCGAATAAACCACTGGCGCCCCCGGCTTGGCCGCATCCAGCGTGCGCGCCGTGGCACAACCGGCCAACTGCAGCGCGAGGACTACCATCAACAGCTTATTCATCGCTGGTCAGGTGGTGCTCACCCCAGCGCGGCAGCATGTCCTGGGGAATGTTCAGCAGGTTGAGAATCCGCGCCACCACAAAATCGATCAGATCATCAATGGTCTGCGGCTGATGATAGAAGCCCGGCGATGCCGGCAGAATCGTCACGCCCATGTTCGACAGCTTGAGCATGTGCTCCAGATGAATGCTCGAATATGGCGCTTCGCGGGGCACCAGGATCAACTGGCGGCGCTCCTTCAGCGTCACGTCGGCAGCGCGTTCAATCAGATTGTTGCAGGCCCCCGTGGCGATGGACGACAAGGTCCCGGTCGAACAGGGCACTACCACCATCGCCGCCGGAGCACCGGACCCCGAGGCCACCGGCGACATCCAGTCTTCCTTGCCGTAGACACGAATCTGCCCGGCGGCTGCGCCGGTGTACTCGGTGAGGAACGCCTGCATCGTCTGGGTTTTCGGTGGCAGCGTAACGTCGGTCTCGGTGGCCATTACCAATTGCGCCGCCTTCGAGATCAGGAAGTGCACCTCGCGGTCTTCGCGCACCAGGCAGTCCAGCAGGCGCAAGCCATACTGGGCGCCCGAAGCGCCGGTCATCGCCAGCGTGATACGTTCCGGGCCGTTGTTCATTGCAGCGCCTCGGCGAGTTTGCCGTGCAGGCCGCCGAAGCCGCCATTGCTCATGATCACTACGTGAGTGCCGGGCTGCGCCTGGCTCTTCACTCGTTCGATGATGCCTTCCAGGGAATCACTGACGATCGACGGTACCGTGCACAGCGCGGCAGTCGCGCCCAGGTCCCAGCCGAGGTTGGCCGGGGCGTACCAGATCACCTGGTCGGCATCGACCACGCTTTCCGGCAGGCCATCACGGTGCGCACCGAGTTTCATGGAGTTGGAGCGCGGCTCGATGATCGCGATCAACGGCGCATCGCCGATGCGCTTGCGCAGGCCGTCGAGGGTCGTGGCGATGGCTGTCGGGTGGTGGGCGAAGTCGTCATAGATGGTGATGCCATGAACTTCGGCGACTTTTTCCATGCGCCGCTTCACGCTCTTGAACGCGCTCAGAGCTGCGATGCCCATGGATGGCACGACGCCGACATGCCGCGCCGCCGCCAGGGTCGCCAGGGCGTTGGCAACGTTGTGCTGACCGGTCATGTCCCACTCGACCACGCCTTGGGCCGCACCTTCGAACATTACTTCAAATTTCGAGCCGTCTTCGCTCAACAACTTGACCTGCCACTGACCGCCGGCACCGGTGGTCTGCACAGGCGTCCAGCAACCCATCTCGATCACGCGAAGTAGCGCAGGTTCGGTCGTCGGGTGAATCACCAGCCCTTCGCTAGGAATGGTGCGCACCAAATGGTGGAACTGCCGCTCGATGGCCGGCAGATCGGGAAAGATGTCCGCATGATCGAACTCAAGATTGTTCAAAATCGCGGTGCGCGGCCGGTAGTGAACGAACTTTGACCGTTTGTCGAAGAAAGCGCTGTCGTATTCGTCCGCTTCGATAACGAAGAACGGCGTATCCCCCAGACGCGCCGACACCGAAAAATTCTGCGGTACGCCGCCGATCAGGAAACCCGGGCTCATGCCCGCATGCTCCAGCACCCAGGCGAGCATGCTGCTGGTGGTGGTCTTGCCATGGGTGCCGGCAACGGCCAGCACCCAGCGACCTTGCAGTACATGGTCGGCCAGCCACTGTGGGCCGGAGACGTAGGGCAGGCCTTTGTTAAGGACGTATTCGACGGCCGGGTTGCCGCGGGACATGGCGTTGCCGATCACCACCAGATCCGGAGCCGGGTCCAGTTGTGCGGGATCGTAACCTTGAGTCAGCTCGATGCCCTGAGCTTCAAGCTGGGTGCTCATCGGCGGGTAGACGTTGGCATCGGAGCCGGTCACGCGGTGGCCCAACTCTTTGGCCAGAACCGCCATCGAACCCATGAAAGTGCCGCAGATACCAAGAATATGAATGTGCATAGTCGACCTCGTAAAACATGGCCGCAGGTTAGCCTAGGGAGGCAAAATTCGCACCCTGTGTTTAAACACCACCGCTTACCCTGTAGGAGCGAGCCTGCTCGCGAAAAACGTCAACGATGGCGCGGGTTTTCTGAAGGAACTCATTGCGCTCAGGTTTTTTGCGAGCAGGCTCGCTCCTACAGGGATCGGTTTATGCCGTGCTTGCGCATCTTGCGATACAGGGTGTTACGACTCACACCCAATTGCTCCGCCGTATGGGTCATATGCCACCGCGTCTGCTCCAGCGCACCCAGCAATGCCAGCCGCTCCGCGTCTTCCAGCGGATGCTCCGAGGCCAGCGGCACAACCACAATGTCCGGCCGCGCCTGACGAATCATCGCCGGCAAATCCTCCAGGCCGATCCTGGCGTTGTCACACAGCGCTGCCAACGTGCGCAGCACATTGCGCAGCTGCCGCACATTGCCCGGCCAGGCAAAACCCAACAACGCCTGGCGCGCGGACTCTTCGATCAAAAAAGTTTCTCCGCCCGCCTCCTCCGCCAGCAGGAAGTCCAGCAGTTGCGATTTATCCGTGCGATCACGCAACGCAGGTAAAGCCACTTCCAGCCCATTGAGCCGGTAGTACAAGTCTTCACGAAAACTGCCGTCCTGCACCCGCTCCAGCAAGTTGCGGTGAGTGGCGCTGATGATCCGCACATCGACCGCCTCCGGCTCGCCGCCGATCGGCACTACCTGACGATCCTCCAGCACTCTTAACAGTCGGGTCTGCATGGTCAGGGGCATGTCACCGATTTCATCGAGGAACAAAGTGCCGCCATCGGCCTGCTGCAACTTGCCGCGCATGCCTTCCTTGCGCGCGCCAGTGAAGCTGCCACCGCGATAACCGAACAACTCACTCTCGATCAGGCTTTCGGGAATGGCCGCACAATTAAGCGCGACAAAGGCTCTATCACAGCGCTGGCTGGCGTTGTGCACCGCTTTGGCAAACGCTTCCTTGCCCGAGCCCGTCTCGCCGTTGATTAGCAACGGCACGTCACGCTCGAAGACTCGCAGGGATTTGCGGAAATCCTCCTGCAACGAAGCATCACCCAGGCAGATCCCGGACAATCGCGCACGCTCCGGCACCACAGGACTCTGCACCACCGGTGCCGGAATGCTGCGCGATTGCCCGCGCAGCAGCGCAAACAGATTACGTCCGTCGCGGGTACGCAGGGGCCAACTGGCGCTGACATTGATACTGGCGCGACCGAGCAGCTCATCCAGCGAACAATCGAAAAACGCCTCCACCGGCTTGCCCAGCAGCCCGCCACGAATGTGCCCCAGCAGATTCAACGCGCTCTGATTGACGGCACTGATCCGCCCTTCCCCGTCAAACGCCAGCAAGCCTTCACTGAACAGCCCAACGGATTCGGCTTGCAGGTGAAAGCGCAGCAGCCATTGGTTATCGAAGTAGCGCAGGAAATAACAGCTTTCGATCATCTTCGCCGAGAGGTTGACCAGGGCCATGGTGTGGAACTGGCTCTGGCGCGAGACATCGTGACGCGCCGAGGACACATCCAGCACGGCCAGCAGCTCGCCGTGCGGGTCGAAGACGGGGCTCGCCGAACACGTCAGGCCGGTGTGACGCCCGCGAAAATGCTCGTCCTGGTGAATAGTCAGGGACTGGCGCTCCACCAGGCAGGTGCCAATGCCATTGGTACCTTCGCAGGCTTCGCTCCAGTCGGCACCCAGCCAGAGGCCAGCGCGCTCGAAAATCTTCCGTTCGGTGGGCGCGGTAACACAGTTGAGGATCACCCCACGCGCATCGGTCAGCAGCACGGCGTGCCCGGCACCGGACAATTGCTGGTGCAGGCTGGTCATTTCAGTGCCGGCGATCTGCAGTACCTGTTGCAAACGCTCACGGCTTTCCAGCACACGACCGTGCTCCAGCACCGTGGGGGCCATCATCAGGGAGGGGTCGAGGTGGTAATCCTCAAGACAACGCAACCACGAACGGGCAATGGACGGATCGCTGCCAGGGCCGCGCAGGTGGGATCTGCCCTGGGTGACGGTCAAGACCTGCTGGGCATGGCGACTCAAATGGTTGTCGTGCATTTCTTATTTTTCTCCCGAAGGGTACACCCCGTAGGAGCTGCCGCAGGCTGCGATCTTTTGATCTTGATTTACCAAGTTCAAAAGATCAAAAGATCGCAGCTTCGGCAGCTCCTAAAGGGTCCATCATGTTCACCGAGCATCCCCCACCCTCCAGCGCATTGCAATGCTGGCAAGACTACCCAGTCACAAGCTGTGACACATACGGTACAAACTGTCACCCACCCTGTACCAATACCGTCACAGCACCCGCCCACCCGTCCGACAAAAACCACGCAAGCCCTTGATTCCCCTGCCCTGCAAGGCAGTGGCCCAACCTTTGCTCTACGCTTATAACAAGCGCACAAGCGCGCCTCCCCTATAAGTACAAAAGCCAAAGGAGAAACATCATGCGTTACGCTCACCCCGGTACTGAAGGCGCTATCGTTTCGTTCAAGAGCAAATACGGTAATTACATCGGCGGCGAGTTCGTCGCGCCTGTCAAAGGTCAGTACTTCACCAACACTTCGCCAGTCAATGGCCAACCCATCGCCGAATTCCCGCGCTCCACTGCCGAAGATATCGATAAGGCGCTGGATGCTGCCCACGCCGCTGCAGACGCCTGGGGCAGCACTTCTGCCCAGGCGCGCTCGCTGGTATTGCTGAAAATTGCCGATCGCATCGAGCAGAACCTCGAAGTCCTGGCGATCACCGAATCCTGGGACAACGGTAAGGCCGTTCGCGAAACCCTGAATGCCGACATCCCATTGGCCGCTGACCACTTCCGTTATTTCGCCGGTTGCATCCGCGCCCAGGAGGGCAGCGCCGCCGAGATCGACGGCAACACCGTGGCTTATCACATCCACGAACCGCTGGGCGTGGTCGGTCAGATTATCCCGTGGAACTTCCCGATCCTGATGGCCGCGTGGAAACTCGCCCCGGCGCTGGCCGCCGGTAACTGCGTGGTGCTCAAGCCTGCCGAGCAAACCCCACTGGGCATTACCGTGCTCATGGAGCTGATCGGCGACCTGCTGCCACCGGGCGTGCTGAACGTGGTGCAAGGTTTTGGCAAAGAAGCCGGCGAAGCACTCGCCACCAGCAAGCGCATCGCCAAGATCGCGTTCACCGGCTCGACCCCGGTCGGTTCGCACATCATGAAATGCGCCGCCGAGAACATCATTCCGTCCACCGTGGAGCTGGGTGGCAAATCGCCGAACATCTTCTTCGCCGACATCATGGACGCTGAAGAAACCTTCATCGAAAAAGCCGCAGAAGGCCTGGTACTGGCATTCTTCAACCAGGGCGAAGTCTGCACCTGCCCGTCCCGCGCCCTGGTGCAGGAGTCGATCTACGACGACTTCATGAAAGTGGTGATGAAAAAAGTCCTGCAGATCAAACGCGGCGACCCACTGGACACCGACACCATGGTTGGCGCCCAGGCGTCCGAGCAGCAGTTCGACAAGATTCTTTCGTACCTGGAAATCGCCAAGGGCGAAGGCGCCGAGTTGCTGACCGGCGGCAAGGTGGAAAAACTCGAGGGCAACCTGGCGACCGGGTATTACATCCAGCCGACCCTGCTCAAGGGCACCAACAAAATGCGCGTGTTCCAGGAAGAAATCTTTGGCCCGGTGGTGAGCATCACCACCTTCAAGGACGAAGCCGAAGCCCTGGCCATCGCCAACGACACCGAGTTCGGCCTGGGCGCCGGCCTCTGGACCCGCGACATCAACCGCGCCTACCGCATGGGCCGCGCCATCAAGGCCGGTCGTGTCTGGACCAACTGCTACCACCTGTACCCGGCGCACGCCGCGTTCGGCGGTTACAAAAAATCCGGCGTCGGCCGTGAAACCCACAAAATGATGCTCGACCATTATCAGCAGACCAAAAACCTGCTGGTGAGCTACGACATCAACCCATTGGGTTTCTTCTAACACTACGCAGCAACTCGCTCCTCCTCTGTGGGAGCGAGCCTGCTCGCGATAGCGGCCTGTCAGTCAACACATCAGTGATTGAACCACCGCTATCGCGAGCAGGCTCACTCCTACAGGGCCCACCTAAAACAATAAGAATGGTGCATCTATGCCTAGCGAAACTCCGTCCGGCGCGCCGGCGACCGGCTCTTCCGTCGACTTCGAAAAAGTCGGTACCGACTACTTCCAGCAACGTGAACTGAAGAAAGGCGCCGCAGGCTGGGTCCTGCTGGTCGGCCTTGGTGTGGCCTACGTCATCTCCGGCGATTACGCTGGATGGAACTTCGGCCTGGCCCAAGGTGGTTGGGGCGGCATGTTCCTCGCCACGCTGCTGATGGCCACCATGTACTTGTGCATGTGTTTTTCGCTGGCCGAACTGTCTTCGATGATCCCTACCGCCGGTGGCGGATATGGTTTTGCCCGTAGCGCCTTCGGTCCCTGGGGCGGATTCCTGACCGGGACCGCGATATTGATCGAGTACGCCATCGCACCCGCAGCAATCGCGGTGTTTATTGGCGCCTACTGCGAGTCGCTGTTCGGCATTGGCGGCTGGATGATCTACCTGGCGTTCTACATCATCTTCATCGCCATCCACATCTTCGGGGTTGGCGAAGCGTTGAAGCTGATGTTTGTCATCACCGCCGTCGCCGCGCTAGCTCTGGGTGTGTTCCTGGTGGCGATGGTGCCGCACTTCGAAGTGGCCAACCTGCTGGACATTCCAGTGACGGACGCCAAGGGCGCAAGCAGCTTCCTGCCTTTCGGTTATGTCGGCGTCTGGGCGGCTATTCCCTACGCAATCTGGTTTTTCCTCGCGGTCGAAGGGGTGCCACTGGCGGCAGAAGAAACCAAGAACCCGAAGCGCGACCTGCCGCGCGGCCTGATCGGCGCGATGCTGGTGCTGGTGAGTTTTGCCCTGCTGATCCTGGTCATCGGGCCCGGCGGCGCCGGTGCCAACGCGCTGCTGACCTCGGGCAACCCGCTGGTCGAAGCCTTGAGCAAGGCCTATGGCGGCTCGACCTGGATGGGCAGCTTCGTCAACCTGGTGGGCCTGGCCGGCCTGATTGCCAGTTTCTTCTCGATCATTTACGCCTACTCGCGGCAGATTTTTGCCCTGTCCCGTGCCGGCTACCTGCCACGCAAATTGTCCGAGACCAATAAAAGCAAGGCGCCGGTGCTGGCGCTGATCATTCCTGGGATTATCGGCTTCGGCCTGTCCCTGACCGGCCAGGGAGACCTGCTGATCCTGGTGGCGGTGTTCGGTGCGACCATTTCCTATGTCCTGATGATGGCAGCCCACATCACCCTGCGCATTCGTCGCCCCAAAATGGACCGGCCATATCGCACCCCAGGCGGGATCTTCACCTCCGGTGTAGCCTTGGTATTGGCCTGCATCGCGGTCGTCGCGGGTTTCCTGGTGGATCCGCGGGTGGTGATAGGCGCGGCGATCATCTATGGAGTGTTAATTGCTTACTTTGCTTTCTACAGTCGGCATCACCTGGTAGCAGGCACGCCCGAGGAAGAGTTCGCGGCGATTCAGGCTGCTGAAAAAGCCTTGCACTGACGGCCGAAAATCACGGCGCAGGCCCGTCCTGCGCCGTCACGGAGAATCTGTATGGCTAGTTTTGCTCACACTGTCGGCGCCCAGGTTTATCGCTTCGACAGCCTCAAGGACGTCATGGCCAAGGCCAGCCCGGCACGCTCCGGAGACTTCCTCGCAGGCGTCGCCGCACTCAACGATGGCGAGCGAGTCGCCGCGCAAATGGCCCTGGCCGACATTCCGCTGACACACTTCCTGCAGGAAGTATTGATCCCCTACGAAGCCGATGAAGTCACCCGGCTGATCATCGACACCCACGACAAGCAGGCCTTCGCCGTGGTCAGCCACCTGACTGTCGGCGGTTTTCGCGACTGGCTGCTCAGCGACCACGCCGACGAGCCCAGCCTGCGCGCCCTAGCCCCCGGCCTGACGCCGGAAATGGTCGCCGCCGTGTCGAAGATCATGCGCGTGCAGGACCTGGTGCTGGTTGCGCAGAAAATCCGCGTGGTCACGCGCTTTCGCGGCACGATGGGCCTGCGCGGCAGGCTGTCCACCCGCTTGCAGCCGAACCATCCCACCGACGAACCCGCCGGTATCGCCGCGAGCATTCTCGACGGCCTGTTGTATGGCAACGGCGATGCCATGATCGGTATCAACCCGGCGACCGACAGCATTGCCTCCATCTGCGCGATGCTGGAAATGCTCGATGCCATCATCCAGCGCTACGACATACCGACCCAGGCGTGTGTGCTGACCCACGTCACCACGTCCATCGAAGCGGTGAATCGTGGAGTCCCTCTGGACCTGGTATTCCAGTCGATCGCCGGCACCGAAGCGGCCAACGCCAGTTTCGGTATCAACCTGAACGTGCTGCAGGAAGGGTATGACGCCGGGTTGAGCCTGAATCGCGGCACCCTCGGACAGAACCTGATGTATTTCGAAACCGGCCAGGGGAGTGCTTTGTCGGCCAACGCCCACCATGGCGTCGATCAGCAGACCTGCGAAACCCGCGCCTACGCCGTGGCGCGGCATTTCAAGCCGTTTCTGGTGAACACGGTCGTCGGCTTTATCGGCCCGGAATACCTGTACAACGGCAAACAGATCATCCGCGCCGGCCTCGAAGACCACTTCTGCGGCAAGCTGCTGGGCGTGCCCATGGGTTGCGACATCTGCTACACCAACCACGCTGAAGCCGACCAGGACGACATGGACACCTTATTGACGCTGCTGGGCGTGGCTGGAATCAACTTCATCATGGGCATCCCCGGCTCTGACGACATCATGCTCAACTACCAGACCACCTCGTTCCATGACGCACTCTATGCGCGTCAGACCCTGGGCCTGAAACCCGCGCCGGAATTCGAACAGTGGCTGGCGAAAATGGGCATCTTCACCCAGGCGGACGGCAAGGTACTCTTCGGTAACAACTTGCCGCCGGCTTTCCGCCAGGCCCTGGCGCAACTGGGATGAGCGTTGATATGGATAAACCACCTGTTGATCCACAAAACCCGTGGCTGGAGCTGCGCCGGCTGACCCCGGCACGGATCGCCCTCGGTCGCACCGGCACCAGCATGCCCACCAGTGCGCAACTGGACTTCCAGCTGGCCCACGCGCAGGCCCGGGACGCGGTGCACTTGCCGTTTGATCACGCTGGCATCAGCAGCCAACTCGATGCACGCGGGCGCCCGAGCCTGCTGCTGCGCAGTGCGGCCCCCGACCGCCACAGCTACCTGCAGCGCCCTGATCTGGGTCGAAAACTGAGCGATGCGTCAGCGCAGACCCTACGCGAATACGTGCAGGCCAATGCCGGTGGAGTGGACCTGGTCATAGTAGTCGCCGACGGTTTGTCGGCGCTGGCCGTGCATCGGCACACCGTGCCTTTCCTGGAGCGCATGGAAGAGCAAGTGCAAGCCGAAGGCTGGTCGGTGTCCCCGGTGATTCTGGTGGAACAGGGTCGCGTCGCGGTCGCCGACGAGATAGGCGAGCTGCTGGGCGCAAAAATGGTGGTCATCCTGATTGGCGAACGTCCCGGCCTCAGCTCGCCGGACAGTCTGGGCCTGTACTTCACCTACAACCCCAAGGTCGGACTGACCGATGCCTATCGCAACTGCATTTCCAACGTCCGGCTCGAAGGCCTGAGCTACGGCATGGCCGCGCACCGCTTGCTGTATCTGATGCGCGAAGCCTGCCGGCGGCAGTTGTCAGGGGTCAACCTCAAGGATGAAGCCCAGGTGCAAACCCTGGAAGTGGACCCGGATGTGCAGATGAAAGGCAACTTCCTGCTCGGCCCACCTGAAGCCTGAACCGTTTCCGCATTGCGCTGGGCCTGCGGTTTCAGGCAGGATCGACGCACGGCTGCCGGTTCGCCGTCGGAGCACGTGAAGACAGCCACTTGAAGACGAGACCTATCGATGCGGATTATTCAAGCGACCCTCGAACACCTGGACCTGCTGACCCCGTTGTTCGTCAAATACCGAGAATTCTACGGCTCGCTGCCGTACCCGGACTCGTCCCGGGCGTTCCTCGAGAAACGCCTGCGACGCAAGGAATCGGTGATCTACCTGGCCTTGTCCGATGACGACAGCAACAAACTGATGGGTTTCTGTCAGCTGTACCCAAGCTTTTCATCGCTGTCGCTGAAACGGGTGTGGATCCTCAACGACATCTATGTCGCCGAAGACGCCCGCCGCCAATTGGTGGCCGACAACCTGATCCGCACCGCAAAAAAAATGGCCAAGGACACCAACGCCGTGCGCATGCGCGTGTCCACCAGCAGCGATAACGAAGTCGCGCAGAAAACCTATGAATCCATCGGATTCAAGGAAGACACCGAGTTCAAAAACTACGTGCTGCCCATCAGCGACGAGCTCTGACTGGTACACCATGGGCTGTGGGCTATGTGGGCTATGTGGGCTGTGGGCTGTTGGCTATTGGCTATTGGCTGTTGGCTGTTGGCTGTTGGCTGTTGGCTGTTGGCTGTGGGAGCAAAGCTTGCTCGCGATAGCGGTGGCACATCCACCGCCGGAGTGACAAGACATACCAGATCGCGAGCAGGCTCGCTCCTACAGATTACTGCAAATACACCGCCGGTCCCCCCGACATCCCCCGCTACAAACTCATCGGGCTTTTCAGTTGTCAGTTCGTATAATGCCGACCTTTTCGGCTCGTAAGAAAAACTACACTCCCCTGTAGGCTTTCGCGTAGTCATTCGCACAGGCCTGCCGAGTCGGGCCGTCACCACAGGTGCTTTCCATGGATTTCAACCCGCTCGACCTTATCCTGCATCTCGACGTCTACCTCGACATGCTGGTCAACAACTACGGGCCATGGATCTACGCCATTCTGTTTTTGGTGATCTTCTGCGAGACCGGGCTGGTGGTCATGCCCTTCCTGCCGGGCGATTCCCTGCTGTTTATCGCTGGCGCCGTAGCCGCTGGTGGCGGCATGGATCCGGTACTCCTGGGCGGCCTATTGATGCTGGCGGCGATCCTCGGTGACAGCACCAACTACGTGATCGGACGAACGGCGGGCGAACGTCTGTTCAGCAATCCCAATTCAAAAATCTTCCGCCGCGACTACCTGCAACAGACCCACGACTTCTACGACAAGCACGGCGGCAAGACCGTGACCCTGGCGCGCTTTCTGCCGATCATCCGCACCTTTGCACCGTTCGTCGCTGGCGTAGCAAGAATGCCCTACCCGCGATTCTTCTTTTTCAGCGTGTTGGGCACGATCCTCTGGGTCGGCGGCCTGGTGACGCTGGGCTATTTCTTCGGCAACGTACCGTTCATCAAGAGCAACCTGTCGTTGCTGGTGGTCGGCATCATCCTGCTGTCGCTGGTTCCGATGATCATCGGCGTCGTGCGCAGCCGCCTCGGTGGTTCCAGCTCCAAATCCGCCTCGCACTGAACGTCCATGTGGTCCCTGAGCGCCTGGCGACGCCAGCGCATCCTGGCCAAACACCCGATTGCCGACGACCTGTGGCAACGGGTGCGCCATCATTTGAGCTTTCTCGACGGCATTACCGCCGAGGAAGACCAGTGGCTACGCGAAGCCAGCGTGCTGTTCCTCGACGATAAACACCTGACTCCCCTGCCCGGCGTCGAACTGCACCAGGAGCAACGCCTGCTGCTGGCCGCCCAGGCGCAACTGCCGCTGCTGCACCTGGGCGACCTGAACTGGTACCAGGGTTTCCACGAAATCGTCCTGTACCCCGACGACTTCCTCAGCCCCCAGCGCCATCGTGATGCCAGCGGCGTCGAACACGAGTGGGACGGCGAACACAGCGGTGAAGCCTGGCAGCAAGGACCGATCATCCTCGCCTGGCCCGGCGTCATGGCCAGCGGCGGCTGGGAAGGCTACAACCTGGTCATCCACGAACTTGCACACAAACTCGACATGCTCAACGGCGACGCCAACGGCCTGCCGCCGCTGCACGCTGACATGCGGGTCAGCGACTGGGCCAGGGTGATGCAGGAGGCCTACGACGACCTCGACCGGCAACTCGACCGCAACCCAGACGCGCAAACCGCCATCGACCCCTATGCCGCAGAGAATCCAGCGGAGTTTTTTGCCGTCACCAGCGAATACTTCTTTAGCGCCCCGGATTTGCTGCACGAGGCGTATCCTCAGGTCTACGAACAGCTGAAGCTGTTTTACCGCCAGGACCCGCTTGCCCGGCTGCGGCAACTTCAGGCCACAGACCCGGTCTATCAGGCACACGACTAAGGTCTCTACGACCCTTGGTACGTGGCATCGACGGCGGAATATGCCTATAATCGCCGCCACTTTTTGGTCAATCCGGCCAAGTGTTTTTGGTCAACTAACGGGGGCACCGCCCAATGAGCTACAGCAAGATTCCGGCTGGCAAAGACCTGCCGAACGACATCTACGTCGCGATCGAGATTCCGGCCAACCACGCGCCGATCAAATACGAAATCGACAAAGACAGCGATTGCCTGTTCGTTGACCGTTTCATGGCCACCCCGATGTTCTACCCGGCCAACTACGGTTTCATCCCGAACACCCTGGCTGACGACGGTGACCCCCTCGACGTGCTGGTCGTGACCCCTTACCCGGTTGCCCCAGGCTCGGTAATCCGCGCGCGCCCAGTCGGCATCCTGCACATGACCGACGACGGCGGCGGCGACGCCAAAGTCATCGCAGTGCCACACGACAAGCTGTCGCAGCTGTACGTCGACGTGAAGGAATACACCGATCTTCCAGCCCTGCTGCTGGAACAGATCAAGCACTTCTTCGAGAACTACAAGGATCTCGAGAAAGGCAAATGGGTGAAGATCGAAGGTTGGGGCGACGCAGAAGCAGCCCGTACCGAGATCATGAAGTCGGTTGCGGCCTACAAAGGCTAAGAATCAACTTCAAGCTTCATTCTTCAAGAAACCCCGGTAAATCCGGGGTTTTTTGTGGGCGCTGGGAAAATCACGTTAAACGCTGCGTTTAACGGAAGGCCGGATTGGTTTTTCCTTGTTTAATTTTCCCACAATGCGTCTTACATCCAGTCGTAAAAATCAGGCGATATTTGAACGGCTCGTTGATTCAAAGCCTTGGCCCGCGACATTAGACTCGCGTTTATGAAAAAGAATAAAACCTGCGGTAAACGATTCAAGGCTGTCCTCAAGGAGGCGAAAATCACGACGACGGCATTCGCCGACTTCCTGAAAATCCCCCAGGCCCAAAACGTCCATAACTGGTACACCCGCGGCGTGCCCGAGTACCGCATGGAGGAAGTCGCCAGGATTCTGACCATCAACAGCGAGTGGCTGAAGACCGGCGAGGGCCCCAGGGACACCAAGGAAACGCGCCTGATCCAAGACACCGGCAACATCTTCGACGCCCACGCCATCCGCGGTACTTATCAGGTCATCGAGCCGACGGACGTCGAGGTGCCCTTTTACAAGGAAATGCCCCTGACACCCGGCTCCAGCAAAACCCACGTCATCAAGGACCCGGAAAACTCCATCCGCCTGCCCCGCTGTGACCTCGACTCCCTGGAAATCAACCACGCCGACGCCATCTGCGCGCGCATGATCGGCAACAGCATGGCTGAAAAAATCGAAGACGGTTCTCTCCTGGCAATCGATCGCGGACTCACGCAAATCGTCGACGGCGAGATCTACGCAGTCGAGCATGACGGCATGCTCCTAATCAAATACCTGCACCGCGTACCCGGCAACGCCATACGCATGCGCAGCCACAACCAGGCTCAATATCCCGACGAAGTCTTTCGCTCGGCGCAGATTGAAGAGCAAAACATCCGGGTGCTGGGTTGGGTGTTCTGGTGGTCCACCCTGAACAAACGCCGGCCGATCGTGCCGTTCCTCTAGCCCTGAGGTCGTAACCTGAAACACGCGATAACCGGAAACCTGTAGCAGCTGGCGCAGCCTGCGTCCGGCTGCGAAGCAGCCGCAAACCATCCCCCACGATCTCTCAGCCACACCGCATACACACCAACTTGCACAACCACTACGCAGCCTCCGGCAGCTGCCACACAAACCGCAACGCTCTACCCCGCACATCACACTGGGAATCACCGAAAAAAATCAGTATGCTGCGCCCCACATTTGCGCATCGACCCTACCCAAGGCTCAGATCGCACCGACCTGGCAGATGATTTTCTCCCCAGGTCCCACAGCCGGACGCAAGATCCGGGTGTACGTTTTGAAGGCTGGCGCGGTTTACCAAAAATGAATCAAGCCAGTCCCCGAGAAGCCGGCCACAAGCCGGCTTTTTAATACCTGAAAAAAACCCATGCTGGCCGCAAGCGTCCTGAGAGCTCTTGCTGGTCGACGCAACGAAGCGCACTCCACGCCTTCCAAGAAAATCAAAGCCTATCACAAACCCAAAATAGGTTAAACCTGTTTTGGGATAAACCCGAAAAAGGTTTATTTGATCTGTCGGTAAAAAATCGGCAGGACAACATGAAGACGATCCACACAGCACCGTATCAACATCTTCTCTCGTTACTGATTGAGGCGCGCAAGATCTCGAAGCTAACTCAGCAAGAGCTGTCCGAAAAGCTGGGCCGCCCTCAGTCCTATGTCTCAAAATATGAGCGTGGGGAGCGCAGGCTCGACGTGATTGAGTTTCTTGAGGTGTCGGCGAACTTGGGTGCTGACCCGCACTGTATTTTGAGAGAGATTGAACAAATGCTGCTCAGGAACAGCCATGCCTGACATGGCGGGCCACGATTTGCGCGCATTTGCCGAGGCGTGGCAGGAGCCACAATTTGTGCAAGAGGTGCTTGCACATTTGCTCTGGTATCGCGACAAACGTCATCACAGGCATCCCACCATGGCATCCATCACCATCCGCATCGACGATGATCTGAAACAGCGCTCTTTCGCAGAGCTGGAAAAGCTCGGAATAACACCCTCAGAACTTCTGTGCCAAATCCTCCAATACGTTGCCGAAAGCGGCGAGCTGCCCTTCATCGCTTCATTACTTAGCGAAGAGGATGAAGTACTCATAGCCGAGGTCACCGAGCGCCTTGCCACTCCTCAGCGAGTCAAAGTTAACCTGGACAACTTATAAATTCGTTTCCTGACGCTCATCAACTCCGCCGAAATCCCCTCACGGATAACTAAAACCCTTAACCAACGTCAACTCCCCCACCGCCCGCATCGGTATCAGAAAAGTCTCCATCTTCTCGCTAGGCGTGCCCTCCTCCGTAATCACCGTCACCTGCGCGGTCGTCAGCGGCTGCACTGCATCCTCCTGCCCCTCAGCATCACTGCGATACCCGCCGCCAAAATAATTCACATACACCAGGTATTGCCCCTTGATCGGCGCCGGCATGGCGAAGATTTCCGGGCCGTAGCCGGTGGTGACGTCGACGTCGAGCGCAGCGCCGTTCGGGGCGACTCGGTCGCCGTACCAGATGTGCGCGCCATCCGGGATGATGAGGTGCAGGTCGAGGTCGGTGTTGTCGCTGTCCCAGGCCAGCAGTACCCGCAGTTTGGCCGGGGTGGCGCCGCCGCTGGTGTTGAGGAACTGGGTGCGATGGCGTTGCTGGCCGTCGGGGCTGCGGACTTCTACGCTGTTGCTGCCGTTGGGGAACGAGAACGGGCGATCGAAGCGGCCGGTGGGGTCGATTTTCAGGGGCATGCTGACGCCGTTGACGATCAGGCGTCCGGGCTCTGTGGACTTGGGCGTGGCTTTGATCTGGCCAGTAATGCGGGCGGTGCTGGCTTGGCCGGCCGGGGTGTTGACCGACGAAGCCGGGTAGTTGACGGTCTGGCGGAAGTTTTCGCCCTCGCCTTCGGGCGCACCGGTGCGCCAGCCGCCGACGGGGGTGTCGAGTTTGACGGCGCTCTGGGCAGCAACCATTGCAGGCAACACGCAAAGGAACAGGATGATCGGTGAATAGCGGAGTTTCATGGCCTATTCCAGCAAGAGATGACGGGCGAGCCCTTCGATGTAGGTTTCGTCCTGGCCGTTGGGATGCGCTTCAAAGGCCAGGTGCAGGTATTCATGGGTCAGATCGAGGCGATCCTGCAGCGACAGCACGCCGCGTACGTACAGGCGCTGGCGTTCGCGATCGACATAGGGGCGACCGAAGGCCAGGCGGCAGACTGCGAAGGTGCTGACGTCGTTGTAGCCGGTTTCGCTTTCAAGCCTGGGACGCCAGCCCCGGCGCTGCTTTTGCAGCCAGTCCTGGGCGGCGGGCAGTGCTTCGCAGGACGCGACGGGGTTGTCCCAGCGACTGAGGCTGGCGCGGGGGTAGGCGTGCAGCAGAATGGCGTCGTAGCGCTGGCCGGCGTTGGCTTGTTCGACGGCTTGCTGCCAGGAGAGCTTGTCCGGCCCCGGTTGGTCCGAATGGTAGGTGACGGTGCTGCCGGCGAGCACCAGGTCGCTGGTCCAGGCGGCGATGTGGCGGGATTCTGCGGTGGCGGGCCGTGGGGCGACCCGTTGCCGGCTGCTGCTGTCGTCGATGCTCAGGCAGTCGCCATTGCGGCTGGCGTTTTGCAGCAGGTAGGTTCTGATCGCAATGGCCAGTGCTTTCGCGGCCTCAACCGGTTCAGCTTTGGCTTCTCGCTGAAGCACGCGGGCGACGTATTCTTCGCGGTCGAGTCGGGCAACGAGCTTGGCGTTGAGCAGGAACAGTTCGCCATCGCTGTGTATATCGAGCTGGTTGCCGTTGGCGAACTCGACTCGAAAATCGCCCTGCAGCGGTCCGGACGCTACTACCCGGTCGCCTGACATGACCCGCCCAATGGGATAACGCGAAAACAGCCCCACCTCGACGCAACGCCCGGCATCTGCAGGCCAATCCACAGGCAGCACGGACGCCAATGCTGCGCCATGTTTGCGCAGCACCCTCTGACTGGTTCCGCGCCCGCCGGCCCAGAGCGGCGCGCCATCCACTGTCCACCCGGCAAAACCACCCTGACGCGATGATGGGTCCTGATCGCCCAGCCAGCTCCAGGTCTTCACCCGCAAACGACCGCCGAGTTCGCCGACGACGTTGCCATCAGCGGCGTTCAACACTACGTCGAGCAACACCTGCCGCGCCTTGTCCTGCGCCGGCATCAGCGCCAGCGCCTGAAGTAACTGCGCCACCGACACTCGAGTGGCGGGCTGCAATGACGGCAGGTCCAGCAGCCATGACGGTGCCTGCCGCGCTTGCCAGTAAGTGCGCCAGTCAGTGGCATTCAGGCCCAGCCGCGCAGGTTCGAAGTACAAACCGCAGGATTTGACCAAGGCCTGGTCGCGCTCGATCTTGCCGCCTGCGGTGCAGCAGTAGACTTCTTCCTTGGACTGCCCGCGGCATTCATATGGCGCTTCACGCGCTCCGGTATCCACCAGCCAGGCGTAGACAAACAGCTTCCACAGACTGCCCAGCGGCGCCTGCAGATCCGCAGACAACGGCTGGCGAGAGATCAGCTGCGTGCGGCTCAATGACAGCAACTCACCTTTGAAAGCCAGGCGCAACGGCTCCTCCTGCGCTGTCGCCAGCGCGGGAATCAGGCACAGCATGCTCCAGACCAGAGCCCGCCCCATGTCAGTGGACCGTGACCTGGCCCAAGGCCGGTTTCTGTTCCTGGGCCTGATGCTGTGGCGCATAGACCTGGGTAAAGCGTACCGGAGGCAGACTGAACTCGCCCTTCTGTGAGAACCGCACCAGATGGCGCAAGCGCAGCTCGCCGCTCAAGGCGTCGACTGGCACGGCGTAGGCCATCTGGCCCGGTTCGAAACGCGCCTTCTCCAGCGCTGTCGGTTCGGTGCCCGCCTTGCCCATCAGCTTGATGCCCCAGGTGGTGCGCTCGACATCGGCACCCGGGGGCAGCGGCACTTCCAGCATGCCGTAGCGCAGCGGTTTCGCGGCTTTGCTGGTGACGATCACTTCGTCCAGATACAGGCTGTCGCTGGACAACGGCTTGCCGGTCACTGCTTCGAGCTTGAAGGTGAAGGCTTCGTCGCCTGGCACCAGCCGTGACAGGCGGCGGGTGATGGTCACGGCCAGCGGATCAACGGGTGGCTGTTGGGTCTGGAAGCTCAACGCGGCCTTTAACGGACGCTCCTGGGTGCCGGACAACATCAGCACGCTCGGCACCGGCTGGGCGCCCTGCCATGTCCAGTACAGCTCACCGGTGTCGCCATGTTGTTTTTTCCAGCCTTCGCCCGGTGCCAGCGCAATGGTCGGCGACGCCTGCTCAATGCTGCGCGCCAGCCAGGTCAGCGCCAAGGCGCGCTCCAGGGTTGACTGCTGCGGCAACAGACGCTGCAACAGGGCTTGCGCGTGGGCCTGATCGAAGGGTTGCAGCGACAGGTCCAGCGCCTCGGCAAAGGGTTGTGAACTGACCGCCAGGCGCTGGCGGGCGTCCGCCAGCTGACGGTTGAAGGCATCCGGAAAATTGACCTTCAACTGGTTGGCCAGGGAGGCCGTCAACACTCGAGCCGCCGCCAGGCCCAGTGCCGAATCCGGGTCGCCCATCACCAGGCTGTCTCCGGCATCGTCGAGCATGTTCGCCGCATGCCCCTCGCCGGCTTTTGCCAGGTCATCCATCAAGCCGCTGAGCAAAGTGTTCACCGGCAATTGCATCTGCCGGGCAAAGGACAGAATCAGCGCGCGCTGCAACAGCGGCGTGTTCTTCGCCTGCTTCGCGTAGACCTCAAGCACCCGCTGCCAATGCTCCGGGGGCAGGCTCAGCTCCAGGGCTTTGCTCGCATGCCAGTCGGCGTAATAGGCATAGGCAGTGAGGAACGCATCCGGCTCGCCGTCCATGCCCCACCAGGTGAAACTTGCCGACGGGCCCGCCATCTGCACCAGGCGCAGGCGGCTGTTCTGCATGATCAGGCGCAGGCGATCGCGGACCTGCGGGGTGGATGCCAGGGCCGGATAGGCAATGCTCAACGGCAGCAAACGGCTGGCGGTCTGCTCGACCCCACCGTAGGGATAAGCCAGCAGGTCGTCGAGCGCCGAGCGGAACACCGCTTGCGCACTGTCATCCAGGCGCAGGCGGATATCCGTAGCGTCCGCAGGCAGGCTTAGCGGTGTATCACCGCTGACCGCGTCCAGACTTTGGCTCTGGGTGACCTGCCAACCTTCGCCGCTGGCGGTCAGGCGCACGGTAAGGGCATCGGCGGTCTTGCCGTCCTGCAGCAGTTCGGCGGACCACTCACCCGAGGCCAGTGCAAACGCTGGCAGTGCGATGTAGTTGATGCCGTGATTGAGTGCCACGGGCAGGCGCTGGTCTGCGCCTGCGTAATGAATCAGCAACTCGGCCTTTAGCGGTTTTTCCGCCTGGCTAAAGGCAAATACCCCGAGCTCCGGCTTGTCGCCATTACGGAAGCGGGTCGGGCCACTCCACTTCAGGTACAACGGTTTTTCCGAGCGCACAAATTGCTTTTTCTGCCCCACCTGGCCGTCATCGGCGATGGCTCGAGCCGTGATGCGCCAGCGGGTCAAAGAGTCCGGCATGGTGAAGGTGAAGCGGGTCTTGCCGTTGGCGTCGGTGACCAGCTCCGGCTGCCACGCGGCGGTATCGACGTCTTCACGACGCGGCCGTTCCAGCACTTTCACACCCCGCTCGCTGCGATTGGCCTTGCCCGGCGCGCCAGGGCTGCCCGGTAACGCCACGTCATAGCTGATGAACGACAGGCTGGCGCTGGTGCGCACGTTGTTGCGGCGCGGGTGATAGAAGAACTGGTCGATGGTGGGCGCAACTTCCGGTTGCAGCGCGTAGACCATTTCATCGACCACGCTGACTGTCAGATGCGCCGGCACCGGCTTGCCGGCGAACTGGGTGGTGAGGTCGACCGATACGGTTTCGCCCGGCTGATAGGTGTCTTTATCCGTGGTGATCGCCACGTCGATCTGCGGGGCAGTGACCTTGATCCCGGCGTTCTGGAAGCTGTACTGACCGCCCTTGGTGTAGAGCACGGAGAACGTCAGGTTGGGAGCGAAGTTGTCTTTCACCGGGATGCGCGCGCGGTACTGGGTCTCGCTGAGTTTTTCCATTTTCAGCCAGTCGCCGCCTTTGGACAGCAGCGCAGTGGCCTCGACTTTATCCCGCTCCAGCGACAGCAATGCATCACTGACCGGCTCGGGGAAAGTGATCAACGCCATGGCTTCGTCACCCGTCCTGTACTCGGGTTTGTCGAGGACAATTTCCACGGTGCCGGGCACGGCCTTCACGCCTTCGCCAGTGACTGAGTGGCCGGTGGCACCGACCACTCGCCCCTGAGCATCCTTCAGCGTCAGGTTGTAGGTACCCGGGCGTTCGAATGCCAGGGTGAAGCCCTTGTCCGCCGCGCTGAGCTTGCCTTCAGCAGTACTCTGGTCTTCCAGCCGCACCCAGCTGTAACTGCTCGGCAGCACGGTTTTGCCTTGCTCGCTGCCACCTTGATCGAGATAGCTGAACTGCACTTTTTCGCCCATCGCACTGAAACGCTGCGGTGCGCCCAGGCTGAAGTTGGCGGCGCCACGGTCGATGAGGATTTCCTTGGTGGTCCTGACCCGATACGCCGCGCCGTCGCTGGCGAACACCGTCAGCATGTAGCGACTCGGTTTGTCGGCGGCGGGCAGGTCCAGGGTCGCGTTGCCCTTGGCGTCGGTGGTCAGTTCAGTGCTGGTCAACTCGACCGGGAATTGCCCGAGGTATTGCAGTTCGTTGTCGACCATCGACAGTTGCTGGGCACGCAGGCTCAGGCTCAACCGCGCATTGGCCACGGGCTTGCCATCCGGATAAAGCAGCACCAGGCTGCCCTTCACCGGCTCGCCAGTGCGGTAATCCTGCTTGGCCAGGTTCAGCGATATTTCGAAGTGCGGCTTGATGTATTCGGCGACGCGGAAGGCGCTGCTGTAGGCCTGATCCTTGTAACTGAAACGCAACTCGTAACCTCCCGCCACCGCGTTCTCCGGCAACTGGAACCGGCCTTGGGTCCCGGCTTTGGAGTCCAGCTTCAGCGCCATCGATTGCAGGGCGGTGCCCGTGGCGTCGAGCACGGTCACGCTGACGTCTGCGGCGGTTGGCAGCACTGAATCCCGGGCATTCTTGAACTCACGCCCGACGATTTTCAGCGACACCCAATCCCCTGGCCGATACAGCGGCCGATCGGTAAAGGCGTAGAGCTTGGTGTCGTAGATTTCGCTGTCGTAATAGAAGTTCTCGGAGACAAACACGCCGCCCTCTTCGTCCTCGCCAATCACGAACGAACGTTCGGGGCTCACGTGTTTCAGGCGCAGCAAGCCATCGGCATCGGTGGCCCCGCTGCTCATCACCCCAAGGCCATCGGTCCACAGCACATTCACTTTTGGCACCGAACTGCCTTCGTGTTTGCGCGCGGCCCACACAACCAGTTCATCTCCAGCAATCTTGCTCACGGCCACGGTGTTGGAGACGAACACCATGGTGGTAGCGCGGTACTTGCCGATCAGCGCTTCCACCAGGTACAGGCCCGGTTTCAGGTGACCCAGCGGGATGTAGACATTGCCCGGGGCGACGCTGACGAAATCGCTGGAGGAACCGGCCAGGTTAACCCCTGCTGGTGGCTGGATCGGCTTGGCTTCCCACAGTGGATAGCGGAACTGACTGACCACCGGCAGGCCCGGAATCAAGGCGAATTGCGGCTGGGCGTCGTAGGGCGTGGGCGCGGCCATGGCGGCGCCCATCTTCAGTTCCGGCACTTCCTCGGTGACCTGTTTGCGCGACTCGTAGGAAAACGCCCGCTGCATCACCCGCCGCGACTTGCGATACCAGTTGTCCCAGAGGTAAGAGAGGGTGTTCGACAACCCTTCACCCTTGAACTGGCCGTCGCTGATCACCCGGTGCAGATTCTTCTGGCGCTTGAGAAAATCCAGCGGCTTGTCGATGCGATACACCCGGATGTCCGCACCGCCATAAGGCTCCATCCGAAACCGGCGATAATCGCGGCCCGGTGCTTCGAGCCGCACCATGGCCTGTTCATCGCTGGCGAAACTGCTGTCGGCCAGCAGGAAAAAACTTTCCCCGGACACCGGCGTGTAGCCGCTGGGCTCAACGCTGTCTTCGGCGTTAGCCGGCGCAAAAGGCAGCATCAGGAGCAATAGCACAGGCAGTAGACGCAACATGCGGGCACCTGTCATTGGGAGAGAAAATTCAGTCGATAGACGCCGATGAAGTTGGGGTTGGCTGCGTCGGGTATCCATCGGGTGTCCTTCCATGTCATGAGTTGCTGCAGGCTCGCGGAGCGCATGCCATTGTCAGTCGGGGTGGTGGTGCCAGTGTGATAGGCGATGTTGCGGCCCATCCAGATCATCAGGTGTTGATCGTCGCCCTGATCGAAAAACATCAGGTCGCCGGGCCGGGCCTGGGCCACGTCACGCCCGACCAGATGACTGTTGAACTGAATCAACTTGATTGCATTGACGTAGGGGCCGACCTTGCCACCACCTTGCTGCCATTGCTGCGCGAGCGAGCGTTGTGCCTCGCTCAGTTGCAACTCCGGCGGCAGGTAGCGATTGGACAGGCCATTGCTGCGCAGCCATTTATCGTCATGCACCTTGAGCGCTTCGTTGGCGGCGAAACGTACCAGCCCGGCGCAGTCCTGCTGGTACCAGCGCGGACTAGGCCCCTGCACCAACTGTTCCTGGGCGATGCGCACGAACCAGGCGCGAAATACCTGGGACTGCTGCGGATCGAGCGGGGCCGCTTCGCTGGCAAATACCCGACTGCCCAACAGCATCGCCAGCAGGCCGAGGCTTCGAATGAACACTGTCACAGCGCTTTCCACTCCAGCGGCAGCCACTGCCAATGGCCGTCGGGCTCACTGCCTTCGGGCAATGTCAGGGCGTATTTGCCATAACCGCCAAGGGTGCGCAGTTTCGGAATCAGGTAGGTTTGCGCGGCGTTGTAGAACACCGGCTCCATGTCTTGCGGCAGGCTGTCGAGGGTTTCCTGCTGCATCAGTTGCGCCATCGAGTCCGGGCCGAAGTACACCGGCATCAGCAGGTCCTTGGGCAGCACGTCGGCCATCGGCGGGAAGCGTTTGTTGAGGGTACCGAGGGCTTTGTCGACAAGCTTGTCGTCGAGGGAAAACAGCAGCGTCGAGCCGTGGCGCGCCAGGCTCACCCGCATGAACGCCTTGCCACTGATCGCATCCGGCTGTTCGGCTTCCTTGGCCGCATAGGGGCCGAAGTTGGAGCTGACCTGGCGCTGCCACTGATGGGTTTCACCTTGCTGTTTTTCCACCACCGGAAAAGCATGCTCATCGACATTGCCTTCATACGCGCCGACCATCGAGCCAAATAGAGTGCCAAGGTCGCCATCGAGCTTGGCGCTGTCATCATCGTCCAGGCTAGCCACCAGCAACGGCGTGTACAGCCGCGAATCGGCGTACCAGCACAGGCCGGCAGCCCCCGCCATGTGTTCGGTCAGCGCCTGGGCGACCTTGTCGTCAGCGCCGAGCTTCACCAGCAGAGGTTTCTGTTGCTCGGCGGCCAGCGGCAAGGCCACACAAGCGCTGGCGCCCATGGGCATGGCTTGCCAGATCGGCTTGAAATCGAAGTCCGGCTGGTTCTCCAGTTCGTCCATGGCGAGGAAGCTGTGCCAGCCCTTGTCGTCCATGTCAAAACGCAGCCCGGCGAAATTGGGGATAAAGCGCTGGTAGCCCATAGCCAGGACGCTGGAATTCACCGACAGCCGCTGTTTCACTTCGGGTGTACGGGCTTGCAGGCCGAACGCTTCAGGGAAGAGTTTTTCGCCGTTGAGCAACGCCGCGATGGCCTGGCTGGAAACGCTGCCGGGCTCTGGCGGGGCACCACTTTCAGGGTCCTGGAGGCGGGTCGGATTGGACAGCACCACCAGTTTGTCGCCATGGGAGGCGAACAGCATTGCCTTGGTGGCGTTGTAGGTCAGTTGATACAGCGCGACGTCGTCGGCACCGACTTTCAGGTCAGCGACTTTGCTTAGCTGTGTATCATCCAGCGCCACTTTGGCCAGCGGCTCGAGCACCTTGGCCAGGCCTCCGCGGTCCATTACCAGCAGGAAATCCTTCAGACGCCCATCGGTCCCACGCCATAGGGCAACGTCCGCCGGCTGGTCGAACAGCTGCTCGATGAGGTTGTCCTGCAACTTCAGGTCATGCTCGTAGATGATCCGCCGCAGACTGCCAATCAGGCCCAAGCGATCGGCATGGGTTTCGTAATAGAAGACGAAATCTTCGGTCAGGGTTTCCTTGAGAAACGGCACTGCCAGCAGGTCCTTGGGCAGCTGGCTCAGGGAATGGGTTTCGAGCAGCCCGTCGGGCCGGCTCATGCCCAGTTTGTCGCTGGCCAACAGGGCAATCGGCGGCTTAGGCTTGAGCATGAACCAGCCCATGGCCCCCGCGACGCCGGCCACCACGCACAACCCGAGCAACAGCGCCGGCCAGCGACGGGGCGGATTGGCTGACACAGGTACAGAGTTATCGCTCATATCAAAAGCCCAATTTCATCCGTGGAACGGGATGCTTAGTAGGTGAAAGTCTTGACCAGCAACAGGTCACCTATCGCGCGCAGGGGCACGATGAAGGTTTCGCGTTTTTCGTCGACAGTGTTCTCGTTCAGCACCAGGTTGATCTGCGAGGTGATCACCTCGTTCTGGTTGCTGGTCTCATCGAAGTTATAGCCGCCGCTACCGAAGTTGCCCCAATAGTTGACGTATACCAGATAGGTGCCGCGCATCGGCGCGGTCATGGTGAACATTTCCGGGCCCGGGCCGTCCACGCCGTCGGGGTCCAGGCCGCCACCGTTAGTCATCGCCGGCCGAGCCCAGAACGCATGCTGGCCATCGGGGGTGACAATGTGCAGGTCGAGTTCGGCTTTCGGATCGTCCCAGCCCAGCGCCACACGAATCCGCGCCGGCGTGCGCAGGTTGTTGGCTTCATAAAACTGCACGCGTTTAAGCGACTGACCTTCGGCGCTGCGCACTTCGACGCTGTTGGAGCCGGCGCCAAACGCATAGGGCCGGGCGAAACGGCCCTGGTCGTCGGTGTACAGATTGAGGGGATTGCCATTGACCGCCAGGGTGTGCGGCCCGCGCTGGGTACCGATAGCCTTGAGCTGCCCTTCGATCATCGTGCGATTGCGCTGCACGCCCCGGTCGATCGGCGGAGTGGGATAGGCCACACGAGGGTTTTCGCTGCGGTCCAGCAGGCCGTTGTAGCGCCAACCGCCTACCGGTTCCGACAGGTCGGTCGTTGGCTCGGCCCAGGCAGCGGTCGCGCAGGCCCAACCCAGCAACGCCAGAAGAAATGTACGCATGTAACGCCTCCTGCCCATGCACAACGAAACCTTGCGCCTGACCCTCGGCGCGTGACAGATCCAGATACTGCGTTTCGTCAAAAAAGACCCGTGACCGTCCGGTCGTGGATGGCGCGAGGTTAGACAGTCGACTGGTTTTTCACAATCAGATCCGTCTGAATTTGCTGTGGGAATCACGCGAATTTGGGGTGGTGAGCCGAATAGCGATGTTATTCGGCTCACTAAATGAGCCGAATAGCCTTTTTATTCGGCTCATTCATCTTGAGAGAGCACCTGGAGGTACCCCGCTCATTTGCCCATAACCCCCATGTCTGCTAGTGTCGCGCCGGTTTAACGTCAACCGGAAATAGCCGCCATGGCCCGCAAAAAAGCTGCACTGGATTTCGAACAATCCCTCGCTGACCTGCAAACGCTGGTCGAGCGACTGGAGAACGGCGAATTGTCGCTGGA
This sequence comes from Pseudomonas sp. LB3P31, assembly GCF_054897945.1. NCBI lineage: Bacteria > Pseudomonadati > Pseudomonadota > Gammaproteobacteria > Pseudomonadales > Pseudomonadaceae > Pseudomonas > Pseudomonas sp. LB3P31. Next base: position 4,082,206 of record NZ_CM142710.1, on the reverse strand, counting down.
AGACTCGCTGACGGCTTTCGAGCAGGGCATCGGTCTGACCCGTGATTGCCAGGCGGCGCTGGCCCAAGCCGAGCAAAAGGTCCAGGTGCTGCTCGAACGTGATGGCGAACTCGCCGAGGAACCCTTCGACGCGGACCAGCCAGAATGATTGGAGCGTATTCGGCAATCAGCCAGGCGCGGGTCAACGCTGCGCTGGAGACTTTGTTCGTCGCCCCGAGCCCCGAACTTGCACGTTTGTACGAAGCCATGCGCTACAGCGTGATGAACGGCGGCAAGCGCGTGCGGCCGTTGCTGGCATACGCCGCCTGCGAAGCGCTGGGCGGACAGGCTGAACAGGCCAATGGCGCCGCCTGTGCGGTCGAGCTGATCCACGCCTATTCCCTGGTGCACGATGACCTGCCGGCCATGGACGATGACGATTTGCGTCGCGGCCAGCCGACGACTCACAAGAAATTCGATGAAGCCTGCGCGATTCTGGCCGGCGACGGCCTGCAGAGCCTGGCGTTCAGCGCCTTGCTCGATCCGCAGCTGAGCACGGTCGATGCCGCGATCCGCCTGCAGATGGTCCGCGCCCTGGCGTTGGCGGCAGGCCCAGCCGGCATGGTCGGTGGCCAGGCAATCGACCTCGGCTCGGTCGGTTTGAAGCTCGATCAGAAGGCGCTCGAATACATGCACCGGCACAAGACCGGCGCGCTGATCGAGGCCAGCGTCAAGCTCGGCGCCCTGTCCAGCGGCCGCGCCGAGCAGGAACAGCTCAAGTCCCTGCAGACCTATGCCCAGGCCATCGGCCTGGCGTTTCAGGTGCAGGACGACATTCTCGACGTCGAAAGTGATACCGCCACCCTAGGCAAACGCCAGGGCGCCGACATCGCTCGCGACAAACCGACCTACCCGGCCCTGCTCGGTCTCGATGCGGCCAAGGCGTATGCCCTGGAACTGCGTGACCAGGCCCTGCACGCCCTGCGACCGTTTGACGCGGCAGCGGAACCGTTGCGCGACCTGGCCCGCTATATCGTCGAGCGGCGCAGCTGACGGCGCAGTCGATGGCGTATCGGCCAAGATAAAACCAACGCGTGGGCAGGGGGCGATGCATCAGGTAAACTGCCGCATCTTTTATACCTATAACGATTCGCCTGATGCCCACGACGTTTCATGAGATTCCCCGCAAGCGCCCGACCACGCCCCTGCTCGACCGTGCCAACACGCCGGACGGCCTGCGCCGGTTAGGCGAAGCCGAGCTGGAAACCCTGGCCGATGAGTTGCGCCTGGAATTGCTCTATACGGTCGGTCAGACCGGTGGGCATTTCGGTGCGGGCTTGGGCGTCATCGAGCTGACTATCGCGTTGCATTACGTGTTCGACACCCCGGATGACCGGCTGGTGTGGGACGTGGGTCATCAGGCTTATCCGCACAAGATCCTCACCGGCCGCCGCGAGCGCATGGCCAGCCTGCGCCAGAAGGATGGCGTTGCCGCCTTCCCGCGGCGCTCCGAGAGCGAGTACGACACCTTTGGCGTCGGTCACTCCAGCACCTCGATCAGCGCAGCGCTGGGCATGGCCATTGCCGCCCGCCTGCAGAACAGTGATCGCAAGGCGATCGCGGTGATCGGCGACGGCGCACTGACTGCGGGCATGGCGTTCGAAGCGCTGAACCATGCGCCCGAAGTGAACGCCGACATGCTGGTGATCCTCAACGACAACGACATGTCGATCTCGCGCAACGTCGGCGGCCTGTCGAATTACCTGGCGAAGATCCTCTCGAGCCGCACTTACGCGAGCATGCGCGAAGGCAGCAAGAAGGTCCTGTCGCGCCTGCCCGGCGCCTGGGAAATCGCCCGTCGCACCGAGGAATATGCCAAGGGCATGCTGGTTCCCGGCACGTTGTTCGAAGAACTTGGCTGGAACTACATCGGCCCGATCGATGGCCACGACTTGCCGACCCTGATCGCCACCCTGCGCAACATGCGCGATCTGAAAGGCCCGCAGTTCCTGCACGTGGTCACCAAGAAAGGCAAAGGTTTCGCTCCGGCGGAAGTCGACCCTATCGGTTACCACGCAATCACCAAGCTCGAACCGCTCGATGCACCCGCCGCTGCGCCTAAGAAAGCCACAGGGCCGAAGTACTCAGGCGTGTTTGGCGAGTGGCTGTGCGACATGGCCGCCGAAGATCCGCGCCTGGTGGGCATCACGCCGGCCATGAAGGAAGGCTCGGACCTGGTCGCCTTCAGCGAGCGTTTTCCGCTGCGCTATTTCGATGTGGCGATTGCCGAACAACACGCCGTGACCCTCGCGGCCGGCATGGCCTGCGAAGGCGCCAAGCCCGTGGTGGCGATCTATTCGACCTTCCTGCAACGGGGCTACGACCAGCTCGTGCATGATGTGGCGGTGCAGAACCTCGACGTGCTGTTCGCCATCGATCGCGCCGGCCTGGTGGGTGAAGACGGCCCGACCCACGCCGGCAGCTTCGACCTGTCTTTCCTGCGCTGCATCCCCGGCATGCTGGTGATGACCCCGAGCGATGAAAACGAACTGCGCAAGATGCTCACCACTGGCCACCTGTACAACGGGCCGGCGGCGGTGCGTTATCCACGCGGCAACGGTCCGAACGCGACAATTGAGAAAAACCTCGAGCCGATCGAAATCGGCAAAGGCATCGTGCGCCGTCAGGGCAGCAAGGTCGCTCTGCTGGTGTTCGGCGTGCAACTGGCCGAAGCGCTGAAAGTCGCCGAGACCCTGGAGGCAACCGTGGTCGACATGCGTTTCGTCAAACCGCTGGATGAAGCCCTGGTTCGCGAAATCGCCGGCAGTCATGAGTTGCTGGTGACCGTCGAAGAGAACGCGATCATGGGCGGCGCCGGTGGCGCGGTCAGCGAGTTCCTGGCTCGGGAGAATATCCTCAAGTCGGTGCTGCACCTGGGCTTGCCGGATGTCTACGTCGAGCACGCGAAGCCGGCGCAGATGCTGGCCGAGTGCGGGCTGGATGAAGCGGGGATCGAGGCGTCGATCCGTCAGCGCCTGCAATTGCTAAACTTGTAGGCCACCCGTAGGAGCTGCCGAAGGCTCGGGCCGCGATCGGACGATCTTTTGATCTTGCTCTTCGGCAGCTCCTAATCTGCAAAACACAATCAAAAGATCGCAGCCTTCGGCAGCTCCTACAGGGAGTTGTGTCGCGCCTGAATCACCTCGGACTGCCAATGAAACTCTCCCCCCTCGCCCTGACGCTGACCCTTCTGCCGTCCGGCCCGCTGCTGGCTGACTCATTTGAACGCGATCAAGCCCTCAAGCTCCCCGACGTATTGATCAGCGCCAATCGCCAGGTCGAGGCCCGTAACGACAGCAGCGCCGCCAACACTGTATTCACTCGCGAAGACCTCGACCGCCTGCAACCGAGCAGCGTCACCGACCTGCTACGACGCGTACCGGGCGTGCAAGTCGGGCAAACCGGTGGCCGCGGCAGTCTGCCGGGGATTTACATTCGCGGCACCAAGTCGGCGCAGAGCCTGGTGCTGGTCGATGGCCAGCGTATCGGCAACTCGACTTCCGGCGACAGCAACCTGCAGCACATCAACATCGAGCAGGTCGAGCGCGTGGAAGTATTGCGTGGCTCCCGCTCGGTGATTTATGGCAGCGACGCGATTGGCGGAGTGATCCAGATCTTCACCCGCCGTGGCGGCGAAACGGGCCTGCAGCCGCGCATGCATGTCGGCTTTGGCAGCAATCAGACCTGGGAACGCAGCATTGGCTTGTCGGGCGGGGATGAGAAAACCCGCTTTGATCTCGGGGCGAGTCTCGATGAAACCGCCGGAATCGATCGCACTCATGAGTCATACACCAGTGATGGCGATCACGATGAGTACCGCAACAAGTCCGTCAGCCTGAGCCTGAGTCACGCACTGAGCGACGACATCGAAATCGGCGCCAACCTGCTGGATAACCGCGGCAAGAGCGCTTTCGACAATCCCTTCGGGCGCTTTGACAGCAACACGTTCGAGTCAGTCCAGCAGCAGCCCTACAGCGATTTCACTGTGAGCAGCGTCAGCAGTTACGTTGATGCAAAGGTCAACGACGCCTGGAAAACCCGGCTCGAACTGGGCCACAGCGAGAACCGCGAGAAGACGCTCGACAAACTCAGTGATGAGCGCAGCGTGTTCAATACCTACCGCGATTCGCTGAACTGGCAGAACGACCTGACGCTCAACGCCCGCAACAGCCTGATCCTCGGTGGGGACTGGTACGAAGACCGGATCAACAGCAGCACTCCGTTCGACGAGGACAGTCGCTGGAACCGCGCCGCGTTCATTCAACATCGCTACCAGGCAGACAGTTTCTCCACGGAGCTGGGCTTGCGCCGGGACCAGAACCAGCAGTTTGGCGGCCAGAACAGCTGGAGTGGCACCTTCACCCTGCCGCTGAACCCGGACAATGACCTGCTGCTGAGCTACAGCGAAGGTTTCCGTGCACCGACTTTCAACGACTTGTATTACCCGGATTTCAGCAACCCTGACCTCAAGCCGGAAACCTCGAAAAGCTACGAGCTGCAATGGCGTAGCCAGTTGACTGAGAGCAGTCGCCTGGAAGCGTCGCTGTACCGCACCGACCTCGAAGACGCGATCATCTTCGGCAGCAATTCTCGCCCGCAGAATGTCGCGTCGGCGCGGATCAACGGGTTCGAAGCCGCCCTGAAACAGGAACTGTTCGGTTGGCAAGGCAACCTGAGCGTGGCGTTCATCGACCCTCAGGACCGCGCCACCGGCCACACCCTGGCACGCCGCGCTCGACGCACCCTGAGCCTGGACCTCGATCGACAGTTTGACCGACTGGGGCTCGGTGCCAGCTGGCAGGCGGTGAGCAGCAGCTATGACGATGAGAACAACCTGCAGCCGCTGGGTGGCTATGCGCTGTTGGGGTTGCGCAGCAGCTGGGAATTGAATCGCGAGGTCAAGCTGGAGCTGAAGGTGGATAACCTGCTGGACAAGGGTTACAGCCGGGCGCTGTACAGCCATGACGGCAGCCAGTATGGCTATCGCGAGGAAGGTCGGGCCTGGATGTTCGGGGTGACGTGGACGCCGCAGCTCTGACCTTGAGTTATTTCAGGTCAGCGCTTCGGCATCACGGATCAGCGGATGCCGGGTCTCAGCGGCGCGCCTGAAGGTCCTCGACAAACTTGCCGATGCGACCGCAGGCATCGCTCAAGGCGGCATCGGAAACGGTAAACGAGATCCGCACAAATCCGGCGGTACTGGCTCCGAAAGCGCTGGCGTCGAGAACCGCAACGCCGGTTTCACGGAACAGCTGCCAGGCGAAGTCGGTGCTCGACAGCCCGCTGTCTCGCACATCCACCAACATGAACATGCCGGCCTCGGGCACCTTGCACTTGAGCAGCGGTACATGGCGCAGCCCTTCGACCACCAGGTCGCGACGCCGGCGATACAGGGCCCGCGCCTGGCTGACCACTTGCTCATCGAGCTCCAGTGCCTTGAGCGCGGCCGCCTGGATAAAGCCTGGCAAGCCGTAGAGCATGCACAGCAACAGGTTGTCCAGGTGCCCGATCAATTCCCGCGGCCCCACCACCCAGCCTACCCGCCAACCGGTCATGGCGTGGGACTTGGACAGACTGTTGAGCACCACGGTGCGCTCGGCCATCCCTTCAAGGGTCGCCACGCTCTGGTGCGGGCGGTCGTAGGTAAGCTGGCCGTAGACCTCATCGCTGATCACCCACAGATTATGGCGCTGGGCGACCAGTGCCACGGCTTCCAGTTCTTCGCGGGTGTAGACGTTGCCGGTGGGGTTGTTGGGCGTGGCAAGGGCGATGCCGCGGGTTTTGTCGGTAATCACCGCCTCGATGGCGGCCAGGGTCAGGCGGAAACCATTTTCCGCTGGCTGGGCAATTGGCACCAGGCGCGCGCCCGAGGCCTGGATGCTGGCCTCGTACGTCAGGTACATCGGCGCCGGCACCAGCACTTCATCACCCTGCTCGAACAGGCACATGGCGGTGGCGTACAAGCCGTTCTGCGCCCCGGCAACCAGCGCTACGTTGTCGGCAGACACCGGCTGGCCGAGCAAAGCCGTTTGCTTGGCGGCAATCGCTTCGCGCAGCTCAGGCCGGCCGATCACGTGGGTGTAATGGGTGTCGCCAGCGTTGATGGCCTGGACGGCTGCCGCGCAGATTTCATCGGCGGTGGCGAAATCCGGATCGCCGATGCTCAGCACGATTGCATCTTCACCCCGCGCCTGCGCATCACACGCGGCGTAGTGGATGTCCCAGGCAGTGACGGTTTCGCCACTGATGCGCTTGACCATGGACGAGTATTTCATTTGCAACTCCTTAAAAACCTTCGGGCCGACGTTTCAATCGATTTTGCAGTCAGGCCTGACGTTGGGGCGTCTTGCCGATACGGGCAAAACCTTGTTCGATGACAATCGCCAGAATGATGTAGATCACCGCCACCACCAGCAGCGGCTCGTAGACCCGCAACGTTTGCGCGCGTACCAGGTTCGCCGCACCGAGCAGATCGGTCACGGCTACGGTCGACGCCAGTGCCGTGGCCTTGAGCAGCATGACGCTCTCGCCCGCCAGCGTCGGGCGCAGCATCTGCAAGGCCCGTGGCATCCACACCCGGCGCAGCACCAGCCACGGCCGCATGCCATAAGCCCGCGCCGCTTCCAGCTCACCGCGTGGTACCGCGCGCAACCCCCCGCGCAGCACTTCGCCCACGTACGCCGAAACGCTCAGGGTCAGGGCAAACGCGACGTACCAGAAGCCTTCACGCAGATACGGCCAGAACACGCTGCCGCGTATCAGGGGAAAGGTCGCGAAGACGCTGCCGACGCCGTAATACAGCACGTAGATCTGCACCAGCAACGGCGTGCCGCGCAGCACGCTGGTGTAAAAACGCAGGCCGTTGGCCACAAAGCGATTTTTCGACAACCGCCCCAAGGCCACGCCCACTGCCATCACGAAACCGAAAGAACCCGAGATCAGCAGTAACTGAAGGGTTAGCCCGACACCCCTGACCAACTCGCCGTAAAAACTGCTCAACCAGTGAAAGTCCATGACCAGCCTCCCTTATGCGTGCCGTGGCATCCAGCGCTCGAAGCGAACTTCGACCTGCCGGAACACCGAACTGGAAACCAGTGTGATCAGGTAATAGAACGCGGCAACCGCGAGATAAAACAGCAAGTAGTGTTTGGTCGACGCCGCCGCCTGGCGACCCGCCGTCAAGAGTTCGCTGTAACCGACCACGCTGATCAACGCGCTTTCCTTGATCAGTACCAGCCACAGGTTGGACAGGCCCGCGATAGCAAACGGCAACATGCTCGGCAGGATCACCCGCCGCACCAGCAGGCTGCGGTTGATGCCGTAGGCCCGTGCGGCCTCGATCTGACCATGGGGAATCGACTCAATGGCCCCGCGGATGATTTCACCCGAGTAAGCCCCCTGCACAATCCCCAGCACCACGATGGCCGCCATGAAACCGTTGATTTCAACGCTCGGTTGACCGAGTGCCGCCATCGTCAGATTGATCAGGTCGGCGCCGGCGTAATACAGCAGCAGAATCAACAGCAACTCCGGCACTGCGCGGTACAGGGTGGTGTAGCAATTGGCGCAGACCACCATCCAGCGTGGGCCCTTGAGCTTGACCATCGCCACAATCAAGCCAATCGCCAGGCCGAGGATAAAGGCGCCCACGGAAATGCCCAGGGTTTTCACCATGCCTTGCGCCAGGGCCTGGAGCCAGCCGTCGGCAAAAAACAGCCGGGAAATGTCAGATAACGTCATGAGCCCTCCTTTGCAGGACTTGCTGGAGCGATCGGATCACTAAAGGGCCGAGATGTCGGTCTTGAAGTAACGCTGACGGATTTTTTCGTAGCTGCCGTCATCGCGCAGCGATTGCAGCGCCACGTTCAACCGTTCGCGCAGCGCATCGTTACCCTTGCGCACACCGGCACCGACGCCATCGCCGAACAGTGGATCAAGCGGGGCCACACCCTTGCTGGCGAGCATCGAGTTGTCGGGGCTGTCCAGCAACGGCTCGACCACCAACTGGTCCGCCAGCATGATGTCGACGCGACCGCTGCGCAGGTCGGCAAGGATGTCGTCCTGATCGTTGTAGTAACGCACTGTCGATTCGCCGTAGTACTTTTTGACGAAAGCTGCGTGGGTGGTCGAACCCTGTACACCGATGATCTTGCCCTTGAGGCCGGCCGGCGACGGGTCGAGTTCCATGGCGCGATCACCGATCCACAAGGCGCGGGTGAAGAAATACGGCTGGGTAAAATCGATCACCTGCTGGCGCTCCGGAGTGATCGACAGCGAATTGAGCACCACGTCCACCTGCTGGGACTTGAGCGCAGGGATCAAGCCGTCCCAGGACATTTCATTGAGTTTGCACTCGGCCTTCATGCGCTCGCACACGGCGGTAATCATCTCGGGCTCAAAGCCGCTCCAATCGCCCTTGCCGCTCTTGAACGAGAACGGCGGATAGGGTTCCAGGGCGATGCCGAACACCAATTTGTCGGCGGCGTACGCGGTGCTCGCGATACCGGCCAACAGGCAGGCTTGCAGGGTAACCAACAGTGTCTTTTTCATGTTTGAGTGCCTCATTCTGGTTATTGATATCGAGGTTGAAACAATCGCTGCGGGCTACCCGCGGTTATCCTGCGCCATCACAAACTGCCGGCAGCGCTCGCTGCGCGGGTCGAGCAATACTTGCGAAGGTGGGCCCTCTTCCTCGACCCGCCCCTGATGCAGGTAAATCACCTTGCTCGACACATCCCGGGCAAAGGCCATCTCGTGAGTCACCAGAATCATCGTGCGCCCCTCTTCGGCAATGCCCTGGATCACCCGCAGCACTTCGCCCACCAACTCAGGGTCGAGGGCCGATGTCGGCTCATCGAACAACATCACTTGCGGGCGCATGGCCAAGGCCCGGGCAATGGCCACCCGCTGCTGCTGCCCTCCGGAAAGGAACGCCGGGTAAACATTGCGCTTGTCGATCAAGCCGACTTTTTCCAGCAACTGTTCGGCGTGCGCAATGGCTTCCTTACGGTCCTCGCCGAGCACGTACACCGGCGCTTCGATGACGTTTTCCAGCACCGTGCGGTGCGGCCACAGGTTGAAGCTCTGGAACACCATGCTCAGGCGGGTACGCAAGCGCTCGACCTGACGCGGGTCGGCGACCTGCGCGACGCCATTGCGGCCGGTTTTCAAGCCAACCGTTTCGCCGTTGATTCTCAGGCTACCGCTGCAGGGGATCTCCAACAAATTGATACAGCGCAACAAGGTACTTTTGCCCGAGCCGCTGGAGCCGATCAGCGAGACCACTTCACCTTCGTTGGCGCGCATCGAAATGCCCTTGAGCACGTGGTGATCGGCATAGCTTTTGTGCAGGTCGTCGATGGCGACAACCGAGGTATCCGTTTGCTGCTGCGGGATGTTCACGTTGAGTGCTTGCACGTCTGGCTCCTCGAATTCTTGTTGTTATGCGAACTACTCGTCTTCCCGGGCAGGGATCCACCATTCCTCGCCGCGCACGGTGCGGATGTACTCCGGCCAGCGAAAACGATGGGGCGCCTGGAAATCAGCCGGCAATAAGGGTGCCTGCCAATGCTCGCCACCTATGCCACCGCCGGTGCGCTGGTTGAATTCGGCCTTGGCGGCGCCCAGCAACTCGTCCCGGCAGAACAGATCGAGCAAGGTGGTGGCGATGGTTTTCGACGCCACGTCAATCATCGGGTCGATGGTCTGGGGTATGCCGCCCAAGGCGTTGGAAACCCAGTCCGGGTACACGTGGCCTGCGGGCGCGGCAAGCATCGGCCGAGCCACCAACAGGCGCACCGTCGGGCAATGCCAGGTGTATTCGGGATAGTCGTCGGATGTCAGGTACTTTTGCCATGCGGGCATTTGCAGGCGCATCTGCCGCTCGCATTCCTGCGGCTCGATCAATTGTTCGATGGCGGGCAGGAACGGTTCGGCCATCGGCTCCAGGCCCAGGTTGCCCTGGATTTCCCGGGCGATATCGCAGGCTTCGCGTCCCCACTGTGGGGCACCGATAGCGGCCAGGTTGTCATAGGTCGCCTGCGCCAGCACATGGTTGGCCAGACCGCCGCGGGATTTGCACACCCAGGTCTTTTTCCACTGGCAGCCGGTCGCCATTGCAGCGGCGGCGGCGTTGTTGTCCATCACTGAAGAAATGGTTTCGGCTTGTTCGATCGAATCGCAACGCAGCAGATACTGGATCTGCGACAAGTGCGGTGGCAGGTTATCGGCCGTGGCCTGCCCGGCCGTGAGGATTGCTTCGTTGTAACTCCACAGGCCGGTAAACGGCAGTGTCGAGCGGCGCAGGCTTTCGTTGAGGCTATAGAAGTGCATCAACGCATCGTTGGCCCCCGGCGCACGTGCAGCCAGATGGTTCTGCGGAATCGGGCTGTAGCGGTCGGCGGCAATCCAGTTTTCCGGATCCTCGCAGGTGAAGCTGTAGATGTAGGCGTAGGCGATACCGCAGTGGGTATCCCAGGTGGTGGTGTTGTTGAGCGGCAGCATGTAGGTGGGGTGAAAGCTGATGGCCGCATCGAGATCGTCGTAGTAACCCTTGGCGGCGTGCACCGGCTTGGAGGCGCGGAGTTTTTCCGCGGGCTCACCAAAGAAACGAATGGTGCCCTGGATGCCGAACTCGAGCATCGTCGCCTTGGCCGCCAGCACGCCGCCCAGCGCACTGATGCCCAGCGCCGAATGCGGATCGGTGTGGCCCGGGGCAAAACGCGACAAACCATCGCGGGGCATTTTGCGCGTGGTGGCGGCCTGGCAGTTGCCCGGCACCGCGTCGTATTCAGCATAGGTCGCCAGTACCGGTCCGTCGCCATTGCTGAAGGTGGCGCAGAAGGCGGTCGGCATGCCGCCGCTGCCTTCTTCTACGGTGAAACCTTCTTTGCGCAACAACTCCACGTACCAGGCGCAGGATTTGTATTCGCGAAACGCCGGTTCCGCGAAGTGCCAGATAATCTGGTGCCAGTCCGACAGTTGTTGACGATGCCGTTCGATCCAGTTCAGGGCAAAGCTTTTTTGCAGTTCCATGCGGTTCACTCCCTCGATTTCAGCGGCGTTATGCTCAGGCAGACAAGAAGGCGGCGGCGTCCAGTTCCAGCAGCACCGGCTGACGGGTATCGGTCAGACTGACAAGCACCTCGCGCAATTGCTCGCGACTGCGTACCGGCAGATGCTGTACGTGGCAGGACTTGGCCAGGGCGACAAAGTCCGGGGGCAGGATGTCGACACCCAGTGGAGGAATATCACGGGTGGTCATGTAGTCGCGGATCTCGGCGTAGCAGTGGTTGTTCCACAGCACCACGATCACCCCGGCCCCGGCCTCCCGCGCGGCAATCAGTTCGGCACTGGAGAACTGCATGCCGCCGTCGCCCACCACGGCGATGACAGGTCGCTCGGGCATGGCCAGCTTGGCGCCGATGGCGGCCGGCAAGCCGTAGCCCAGGGTGCCGAAACCGGTGCCGGCGTTAAACCAGCTATTGGCCTGGGGTGCGCGATAACCCAACGCGCCCTGATAAACCGGTTGGGTCGAGTCGCCCACCACAATCGGCGCCGGCAGGCTGTCGCGCAGGGTGTCGAGCATCAGCTGCATGACGTTTTGTTTGGCGCTCCAGCCGGCACGTTCGGCAGCGTTGACCCGGGCGACGCTCTCTTGTGCCCAGTCACTGGCAGTTGCTGGCGGGAGTGCGGCCAGCAACGCTTGCAAACCTTGCTCGGCATCGCCCAGCAAGCCGACGTCGGCCCGCGCCGCACCGAGAATCTGCAGCGGATCGATGTCCAGGCGAATCAGCGGCGCATTCAACACCAAAGGCCCGAGGCCAAAAAAGTCGTAGTCGGTTTCCCCCAGTTCAGTGCCCACCGCCAGCACCACATCGGCCTCTGCAAACAGCGCCCGACCATGGGCCGACGATTGCACGCCATCGAGCAGCAGCGGGTGTTCGGGGGCCAGCAGGCCACGGGCGTTGGTGGTCAGCGCGACTGCGGCCTGAAGGCGCTCGGCCAGGGCTTGCAGCGCCTGGCCGGCACGGCGTGCGCCGCCGCCGGCAAGGATCAATGGCTTGCGCGCCGACTTCAGCAACTTCACCGCCGCATCGATGTTCGCCGTCGCCGGAGCCGGCGCTTGCGGCAAGGTACGCGGGCGCAAATCGAGGTCGTCGGCGGGCATTTCCAGCACGTCCAGAGGGATTTCGATGTGCACCGGACGCGGACGGGCGCAGCTGAACAGCGCAAAAGCACGGGCCAGCACTTCCGGCAGATCCTGGGGACGCTGCAGGGTATGGCTAAAGGCGCAAACCCCGGAGACCACGGCGCGCTGGTCGGGCATTTCGTGCAGATAACCATGGCCCAGTCGCTGGTGCTCCCGACGGCTGGTGGTGGAGATCACCAGCATCGGCACCGAATCGGCGTAGGCCTGCCCCATGGCGGTGAGGATATTGGTCATGCCCGGGCCGGTAATGATGAAGCACACCCCCGGCTTGCCGCTGGCGCGGGCATACCCGTCGGCCATGAAGCCAGCACCCTGCTCATGCCGCGGACTGATGTGGCACAACGAGCTGCCGTGCAGGCCGCGATACAGCTCAACCGTGTGCACGCCGGGAATGCCGAATACCGATTCCACACCGTAGCCTTCAAGCAAACGCACAAGCGCCTGAGCACAACTGGTCATGCGAGCACCTCTTATTTTTCTTATGGAGGTCAGGCGCAAAGCGCCTGAATCGAGGGCTCTAGTATTGGTGACAAAAAAATTACATCAATCAAATTAAATTCGCGCAATTGTCCAATTTATTTGAACAGATTCGCCCTCGGGCGAGGGATCGACAGGATCATTTGGCTCACCATTGAGGCGCAAATTATTCGATTGTGGGGGGCATTTAATTTCTTAAAGATGGCTCGACTACCCCCGCAAGGAAGACCCATGCGCGTCGCACACCATCCTCTGTTGACTCGCACCCCCTGCACCCGGCGCGAACTGATCAGCCTGCACTACGGCCAGGCGGGCCGTGCCGGCAAGGTGTACCTGCAAGCCAGCTTGCATGCCGACGAACTGCCCGGGATGCTGGCGCTGCATCATTTGCGGCAATTGCTCGATCGCGCCGAGGCGCATGACGAGATCCTCGGCGAAATCGTGCTGGTGCCTATCGCCAACCCGATCGGCCTGGAACAAACCCTGATGCACGATGCCATGGGCCGTTTTGACTTCAACAGTGGCGAGAACTTCAACCGCCGATACCCTGATCTGGCCGCGATGGTCGCCAATCGGCTGGCCGACAAGCTGACTGAGGAGCCTGATCAGAACGTTCAGATTATTCGCCGTACCATGCTCGATGCACTGCAACAGCTGCACCCCGGCAGCGAGATCGATTCCCTGCGCCGGGCGCAATTGCTGCTGGCTGTCGACGCCGATGTCGTCCTCGATCTGCATTGCGATGCGCAGGCTGTGGTCCACCTCTACGCAGAGACGCCTTGCCGGGAGCAAATCGAACCGCTGGCTCGCTACATCGGCGCCCAGGCCACGTTGCTCGCCGACGGCAGCGGCGCCGGCTCATTCGACGAAGCCTGCGGCCAGCCGTGGTGGAGACTGGCAGAACAGTTCGCCGGCCGCGTACCTTCGGGTTGCCTCGCCGCAACCGTCGAGTTGCGTGGCGAAGCCCTGGTCGAGCACGCACTGGCTGCCCAGGACGCGGCAGCCCTTTACGCCTTCCTGCAATACCGCGGCATCATCAAGGGTACTCCTCCACCCATGCCTGCCCTGCCCCACCCGGCCACTCCCTTCGAAGGCTCACTTACCCTGCGTGCGCCCTGTGCCGGACTGGTGGTGTTCCTGCATCAGCCTGGCGCCTGGATTGAATGTGCTGAGCCAGTGGTCCACATCATTGATCCCATTAGCGGTGTTACCCAAGTGGTGTGCAGTGCAGTCAGCGGCTTGATGTACATGCGCAGTGCGATCCGCTTTGCGGCGGCCGGGGTCGAGCTGTGCAAGGTGGCGGGGGCGACGGTGCTGGAGGGTGGGGTGAGCGTTTCTGCGTGATCTCGATCACCGATCGGGCGCGATCAGCTGGCACAACTTGGCTGTCGCCTCGACCATCTGCCCACTCGGCCGCTCCAGACCTTTGTCAGTGACCAGCAGCAATTGCCCTCGTGCCACCGCCGCCACTTGCGGCCAGGTTTTCCACTGATCGAGCTGTGCCTGGTCGCTGGCCAGAATCACCTCGGGATTACGCTGCAACACAGCTTCCACGCTGACCTGCGGTGCTGGCAGTTCGAGGTCGGCAAACACATTGCGTGCCCCGCACACCTCAAGCGCATCACTGATGATCTGCCCTCCACCGACGGTGTACAGCGGCCGATCCCAGACCTGATAAAACACCCGCAGCGGCTCATCGCGATGGTAGCGCTGGCGCAGTGCAGCAAGGCGCGCTCGCAGGCTGGCCGCCAATGCCACGCCGCGCTCGGGTCGCCCGAGCTGCGCGGCAATCGCTTCGATCTGCGCCGTGAGTTGTTGCAGGTCATGGGGTTCGGCAACGAAGGTGGGAATGTGCAGGCGCTTGAGCTGTTCACGCTGGGCGGGGCCGGCGCTGCCGGGCCACAGCAACAACAAATCGGGCTGGAGGCTGAGCAGGCGCTCAATGTCCAGCTGGCCGTAACGACCGACCGAAGCCAAATGGCTCAGCCCGGGCGGACGCTCGCCGGCATCCAGCACGCCCACCAGCAGATCTGCGGAATTCAGTTCAGCAACGATTTCAGTCAGGGACGGCGCCAGGCTGACCACCCGTTCGACCGCTGCAGCGTTGCCGCTCACAGCCAGCAGCAACACCGCCAGCCAATAACGCAACATCAGCCGAGCTGACGCGGGATACGGTAGAGGTAGAACAGCACGGCGGTCGACAGCGCCAGCAAAAACAGCGGCACGGCTTCCAGGCCGACAAACACCGCCAGCGCGCCGATCCAGGCGGGCAGGCCGGCGACCAGGAACGCACTGCGGCGCCTGGCGGCCAAGGCAACCCAGGCGGCGGGCTCTTCAGGGGTATCGAGGGCTTTTTGCGTGGCGATCAGCGCGTGTTTGTAGGCACCGAAAAATTTCAGGCTGACAAACATCGACGCGACGCCGGCAATGAACAAAGGCATCGCCAGCACGGGCAGGATCGGCTCGCTCTGGCCGAACACGCCGTTAATCACGAACAGCGGCACCAGCGCCAGCGCCAGGTATTGCCACCAGTTGACGGACAGCCGCCGCCGGACCTGGCCGCGGGTCACGCCCGATCTACCTCGCCCTGATGCTCGTTGCCCATCATGTGGTCGAGCTTGCTGGCCTTGGTCGCCAGGTAGAGCTTGTTGTGCGGATTGTGCCCGGTGTGCAGCGGCACGCGCTCGGCGACCACGATACCCATGTCGGTCATGGCTTTGACCTTGCGCGGGTTGTTGGTCATCAGGCGCAGGGACTTCACTCCCAGATGTTCGAGCATCGGCAGGCACATGGCGTAGTCGCGCTGGTCAGCAGCGAAGCCCAGGCGTTCGTTGGCTTCAACGGTGTCGGCACCGCCGTCCTGCAGTTCATACGCACGGATCTTGTTCAGCAGACCGATACCGCGACCTTCCTGGCGCAGGTACAGCAACACCCCGCGGCCTTCACGGGCGATAGCCTGCAGGGCAGCTTCGAGCTGCGAGCCGCAGTCGCAACGCTGACTGAACAGGGCATCGCCGGTCAGGCATTCGGAGTGCAAGCGACCGAGTACCGGGGCACCGTCATCGAACTCACCCAGGCTTAGGACAACGTGCTCGCGTCCGTTCTCTTCATCGAGAAAGCCGTGCATGGTGAATTGCGCAAAAGGCGTTGGCAGCTTGGAAGCGGCGACAAAAACGACAGGCACCGGTGTGCTCCTGATCTATAGGTACTGGAGATTCGCAGACGCGGCATTGTAACAGCAGGTTCCAGCAGACGCTCAGGCTGAATTATTGAGCATAACGATCAAGAAGTTTGATCTCCGGCCACCTCTTTCCCCTGTGGGAGCTAGCCTGCCAGCGATTGCGGTGTGCCAGTCGGCGTCAATAACTGTTAGACCGCCATCGCGAGCAGGCTCACTCCTACAGGGATATGAGTTCAATCTGGGGAGAATGGGTATGGCTGCTTCCACTTCTCGAATATCGGCTTGAGCTGCCCGTTTTTCACCAGCTCTTCCATGCGCTGATCGAATAACGCCATCAGCGCGCGGGCATTCGGGTTATCCGAAAAGCACAGATACAACGGCAACTCCGCGACATGCGTGCGGCGAAACTGCGAAGGATCCTTCGCGCGACTGACTACGTAATTTATTTCGGTCAGGGCGTCGATGTAATAGTCGGCCCGGTTGTAGGTCAGCATCGATAGAATCCCGGTACGCCGGATCACTTCGTTGTAACGGGTGACGTTGGGCAGATACGCCTGATACTGGTAGCCACGCACCCACGCGAGTCGATAGCTTCCAAGGGTCTCAAGGGTCGGCGCGGGATTACTGGCCAGGCCCAGGGCGTAGATGTGATCGGTGTCGTAGTTCCAGCGTGGGTAGAGCAGATCGCTGACTTCATCACGATAACCGCCGACGCAGGCATCGACTTCGCCCCGCTGGGCCAGACCAATGGAACGCATGTAGGGTTCGGAGCGGATGTCCAGCTTCACACCGGCGGGCTCGAACACTTCGCGCAATACGTCCCAGGCCAGGCCATGGCCATCGGCCGCGGTATAGTCGTCCCACTCTTCGCTGGCCAGGTGGATAACGGAAGGCGGCGCCAGCTCATTCGCCTGCACCCACGAGCAAAGCATCGCGAAAATCATCACCGCCAAACCGCGCCGAGCCATTCCCTGTCTCCCTGATCAGTCCCTCAAGCGAAAAGCCACACCAGGCCTTGCATCGCCAGCCAGGCAAACACGCCGGCCAGCACATCATCGAGCATGATCCCGACCCCGCCGTGCACGTGCCGGTCGATCCAGCGAATCGGCCACGGTTTGAGGATGTCGAAGAAGCGGAATACCAGGAAACCTGCGAGCAACCAGTACCAACCTTCCGGTACCAGCCACAAGGTGATCCACATGCCGACCATCTCGTCCCAGACGATCCCTTCGTGGTCGTGCACGCGCAGATCGTCGGCGACCTTGCCGCACAGCCAGAAGCCGAACAGCATGGTGATGCCCAGCATCAGCCAGTAACCCCAATCGGGCAGCATCTGCCATAAAGGGATAAAGGGTAGCGCAACTAACGACCCCCAGGTGCCCGGTGCTTTTGGCAGGGTGCCCGAGCCAAAGCCGAACGCCAGGAAATGCCAGGGATTGCGCCAGACCGACGGCGGTACGAATTCCGCCGGGACCTGTTTGGGATGATCTGTCACGGTGTCTCCCGAAAATGTTGGTAACCCCGGGTTTGCGGGGTGATGTCTCGTCCATCGGCGTCCAGCAGCGTCACGCCTTGACCACTGACTACACGTCCGACCACATGGATCGGCCAGCCGTCGGCCAACAATCCAGGCAATTCGACGGACGGTAGGGTAAACGCCAGCACGTAATCGTCGCCACCGCTCAAGGCGGCGTCTTCGGCGCCTGCCTGACCGAGGAAGGCCACCAGCGGTGCAGAGACAGGCAGCTTACTCCGCTCGACCTGAACACCCACCTTCGAAGCGAGTGCTATGTGCCCGCAATCGGCGAGCAGACCGTCGGAGATATCCAGCGCCGAGGTCGCCTTGCCCCGTAGCGCTTGCCCCAAGGCCAGCTGCGGTTGCGGCGACCAGTAGTGCGCCAGCAGCGGCTCGGCAATCGACGCTTCGGCCGTGCGCTGGCCAAGCACCAGTGGCAAGGCTCCTGCAGCGTTGCCCAACTCGCCGCCCACGCATAGCAGGTCACCCGGCTGCGCGCCGCTGCGGACCAAGGCTGCACCGCTCGGCACCCGGCCAAACACGGTCATGGTCAGGCTCAGCGGGCCACGGGTCGTGTCGCCCCCCACCAGTGCCACGCCGCAGCCCTGGGCCATGAGGTTCAAACCACGGGCGAAGGCCTGCAACCAATCGGCAGTCACCGTCGGCAATGTCAGGGCAAGAGTAAAGGCAACTGGCGTGGCGCCCATGGCGGCCAGGTCGCTGACAGCCACGGCAAGCGAGCGCTGGCCGAGCAGAAAAGGGTCGCAAGGATCTGCGAAATGCACACCGGCCACCAGGGTGTCGGTGGAAATGGCCAACTGCTCCCCGGGGGGAACAGCGAGCAAGGCGCAGTCGTCGCCGATTCCAAGTGCAACGCCCTCGCCGCCTTGCGCACAAGGCGCGGCGGCGAAGAAATTGCGGATCAGCTCAAACTCACCCATCGCGATAGCAAGCGCCGGTTAGCGCTTGAACGCCTTCACTTCAGCTTCACGCAGGCGCGGGGCCAGCTTGTCGAGCACGCCGTTGACGAACTTGTGACCGTCGGTGGAACCGTAGACTTTCGCCAGTTCGATGCCTTCGTTGATCACTACGCGGTACGGCACGTCGACCCGCTTGAGCAGCTCCCAGGTGGACAGGCGCAGTACGCACAGTTCAACCGGGTCGAGCTCTTCGATGGTCAGGTCCAGGCACGGGGTCAGCGCGGTGTCGATCTCGGTCAGGCTGGCCGGAACACCGTGCAGGATGTCGTGGAAGTAGCTGGCATCGGCGAAGGTGAAATCGTTGTCGACGCGGAACTGCGCCTCGATTTCATTCAGCGAAGTCTTGGCCATGTGACGCTGGTACAGCGCTTGAGTCGCCAGCTGGCGGGCAGCCCGGCGCTTTTCGCTTTTCGAAGGCTTGCCGGCGTCCGCTGGACGAGGGTCGCGCGGGTTGAAACGATCGCTTTCGTCGCTAATCACTTGGCCTCCAACTGCGCCAGCAGGCTGACCATTTCCAGGGCGGACAGGGCAGCTTCAGCACCTTTGTTGCCGGCTTTGGTGCCGGAACGTTCGATGGCTTGTTCAATGGAGTCGACGGTCAGGACGCCAAAAGCGACCGGTACGCCAAATTCCATGGACACCTGGGCCAGGCCCTTGGTGCATTCGCCAGCGACGTATTCGAAGTGCGGGGTACCGCCACGAATGACTGCGCCCAGGGCGATGATTGCAGCGTACTCGCCCTTCTGAGCGACTTTTTGCGCAACCAGCGGGATTTCGAAGGCGCCAGGGGCACGGATGATGGTGATGTCGCTTTCGCTTACGCCGTGGCGAACCAGGGCATCCACTGCACCGCTGACCAGACTTTCAACAACGAAGCTGTTGAAACGGCCTACTACCAAAGCGTAGCGGCCTTTAGGGGCGATGAAGGTACCTTCGATGGTCTTCAGGGTCATTCGTTAGATCTCTTAAAGAGCCGGGACGCGCTTTCTACGCGTCCCTCAGTGATATTTGAACCGCGAATCGGGACCGGAAACACCCAGGTCTTATTCGGAGGGCACGTATTCTACAACTTCCAGATCGAAACCGGATATCGCATTAAATTTCATTGGCGCACTCATCAGGCGCATTTTGCGCACGCCCAGGTCCCGGAGGATCTGCGAACCGGCACCGACGATGCTGTAGGTGGTCGGTTTTTTCACGACGGCCTGGTCGGCCGTCTCGCGGATGTGCGCAAGCAATACGTCGCCATCGAGCGGGTGACCGAGCAGCAGCACCACGCCACTGCCGGCCTCGGCGACCGCAGCCATCGCGGCACGCAGGCTCCAGCGCCCAGGCTGCTTGACCATCAGCAGGTCGCGCAGCGGGTCCATGTTGTGCACGCGAACGAGGGTCGGCTCGTCGGCGCACACGGTGCCCAGGGTCAGCGCCATGTGCACGTCACCTTCCACGGAATCACGATAGGTCACCAGGTTGAATTGGCCCAGTTCGCTGTCCAGCGGCTGCTCGGCAATCCGCTGAACGGTACGTTCGTGGATCATCCGGTAGTGGATCAGGTCAGCGATGGTGCCGATCTTGATGTTGTGTTCGGCGGCAAAGGCTTCCAGTTCGGCGCGACGGGACATGGTGCCGTCGTCGTTCATCACTTCGCAGATCACTCCGCTCGGCTCGAAACCGGCCATACGCGCCAGGTCGCAAGCGGCTTCGGTATGGCCGGCGCGGGCCAGGGTGCCGCCGGCCTGGGCCATCAGCGGGAAGATGTGGCCAGGGCTGACGATGTCTTCGGCCTTGGCGTCTTTCGCGGCAGCCGCCTGCACGGTGCGCGCACGGTCGGCAGCGGAGATGCCGGTGGTCACGCCGGTGGCCGCTTCGATGGACACGGTGAACTTGGTGCCGAAACCGGAACCGTTGCGTGGCGCCATCAGGGGCAGCTTCAACAGTTCGCAGCGCTCGCGGCTCATCGGCATGCAAATCAAACCACGGGCGTGCTTGGCCATGAAGTTGATGTGTTCAGCCTGGCAGCACTCGGCGGCCATGATCAGATCGCCTTCATTCTCGCGGTCTTCGTCATCCATGAGGATGACCATCTTGCCTTGGCGGATGTCTTCAACCAGTTCTTCGATGTTATTGAGCGCCACAAGGCACCCCCTTGATTCAGGATTTGAGGTAGCCGTTGGCGGCCAGAAAGCTTTCGGTAATGGTGCTGCCAGCAGTCGACTCTGCAGCCTTGTCGCCCAGCAGCAGGCGCTCCAGGTAACGGGCCAGCAAGTCGACTTCCAGGTTCACCCGGCGACCTGGCTGGTAGGCAGCCATGATGGTCTCGCTCAAGGTGTGCGGGATGATCGTCAGCATGAACTCGGCGCCATCGACTGCGTTCACGGTCAGGCTGGTGCCGTCGACGGTGATCGAGCCTTTATGGGCGATGTACTTGGCCAGGTCTTTTGGCGCGCGGATGCGAAATTCCACGGCCCGCGCATTCTCGGTGCGCGCAACCACTTCGCCGACGCCGTCGACGTGGCCGCTGACCAGGTGTCCGCCAAGACGCGTGGTTGGGGTCAGGGCTTTTTCCAGGTTGACCGGGCTGCCGCTTTTCAGGTCATTCATTGCGGTGCAATCGAGGGTTTCACGACTGACGTCCGCAGCGAAACCATTGCCTGGCAGCTCCACCGCAGTCAGGCAAACGCCGTTGACCGCGATGCTGTCGCCCAGTTTGACGTCGCTCAGGTCGAGCTTGCCGGTTTCTACATAAACCCGCACATCTCCGCCTTTTGGGGTCAATGCACGAATACTGCCGATGGATTCGATGATGCCGGTAAACATGGAGTCCTCCTCGAGAACGGGCCAGCGCTGTGGCGATGGCGGGGAATTATACGCTTGCTGCTGGTACAGGAATGGCAGTGACCCGCCAGTCATCGCCAACCGCACGAATTTCGGTGATTTTAAGCTCGGGCGCATCTTTCATTTGCGCAAGCGGCCAGTCCAGCAGCGGTCGTGCGGATGAGCCGAGGAACTTGCCGGCGATGAAAATCTGGAACTCGTCCACCAGGCCTTGTCGGGCAAATGCACCCGCCAGGCGCGGTCCCGCTTCGACCAGTACTTCGTTGACCCCGCGAGCGGCCAGCTCGACCAGCAGTTTGCGCAGGTCGACCTGGCCATCGTCACCGGCCACGATCAGGCATTCCGGGCCGTTGGCGTACTGCTCTTCGACCGCCATGCACGTGGCGACCAAGGCTGGGCCGGCCTTGAAAAACGCCGAGTCGAGGGGTACCCGCAGGCGGCCGTCGATCAGTACGCGCAAGGGCGGACGGCTCATGGCCAGGGCGGTTTGTTCAGCATCCAGGCCCAGTTCGTCGGCACGTACGGTCAAGCGCGCGTTGTCCGCCAGCACGGTGTCCGCACCGGTCAGCACCACACTGGCCTGGGCTCGCAGGCGTTGAACCGCCGAGCGCGCCGCTGGCCCGGTGATCCACTGGCTTTCGCCGCTTTCCATCGCCGTGCGACCGTCGAGACTCATGGCCAGCTTCACCCGCACCAACGGCAAGCCATGTTCCATGCGTTTCAGGAAACCTTCATTTAGCTTGCGCGCCTCGCCTTCCAGCACGCCGCTTGCGATGGCGATGCCGGCCTGGGCCAGGCGCTGCATGCCGCGACCAGCCACCGCCGGGTTGGGATCCTGCATCGCCGCGACCACCCGCGCCAGACCGGCATTCACCAGTGCATCGGCGCACGGCGGCGTGCGGCCATGATGGCTACAAGGCTCCAGCGTCACGTAGGCGGTGGCCCCGCGGGCCTTGTCGCCGGCAGCACGCAGCGCATGGACTTCGGCATGCGGCTCGCCGGTGCGCTCGTGCCAGCCTTCGCCGACAATCTGCCCGTCGCGCACGATGACGCAGCCGACCCGTGGATTAGGGTGGGTCGTGTAGTGACCCTTGCGCGCCAGTTCCAGGGCGCGGGCCATGTAATGGGCATCGAGGATGGCAAGTTCTGCGGATGTGCTCATTCTTTCACCGGCTCACGGGCCAGGCGATCGATCTCTTCGCGGAACTCGTTGAGGTCCTGGAAGCGTCGATACACGGAGGCAAAACGAATGTAGGCGACTTCATCGAGCTTTTGCAGCTCGGCCATCACCAGTTCACCGACCACCAGGGATTTCACCTCGCGCTCGCCGGTGGCTCGCAGTTTGTGTTTGATATGCACCAGCGACGACTCAAGGCGTTCGACACTCACCGGACGTTTTTCGAGGGCACGCTGCATGCCGGCGCGGAGTTTTTCTTCGTCGAACGGCTGACGACTGCCGTCGGTTTTGATCAGGCGCGGCAACACCAGTTCAGCGGTCTCAAACGTCGTGAAGCGTTCGCCGCAGGCCAGGCATTCACGCCGGCGGCGCACCTGTTCGCCCTCGGCGACCAGACGCGAGTCGATGACCTTGGTGTCGTTGGCACCGCAGAAGGGACAGTGCATGGTGGCAGGCAACAAAAAAAGGGAGGGCCATGGTAGCGCATCCCGGTGGCAAGACAAGCCATAGGGTTTGCGGTATACAGACTGGCTATATCGACCGATCCATGGATTTCACCTTGCTGGAGCCGCAAATGCCACTAAGACCGCTCGTATTACTCAGCCTTTTCAGCCTGCTGGTGGCCTGCGGCACTGATGCGCCCAAGCCCCAGCCGCCGACTCCGGGCCCCGCACCGCAACAAGCGCAGAAGAAAGCCCGGGAATCCGCCGCCCTCGGTCCGCTCCCGGCTTATCAGCGTGAACTGAGCGGCACGTTGCAAGGCGTACCGGCCGGCGCCGAAGTCGAACTGGCGCTGCTGGTGATCGATGACAAAGACCGCCCGCAGCAATTACTTGCCAGCTCCAGCCTGATCGGCACCAATCAGGTTCTGCCGTTTCACCTGCGCTTCAATCCGGAATCCTTTCCGGCAGGCCAACGGGTGGAGCTGCGTGGCCGCGCCAGCCAGTCGGGGCAGCTGATTTTGCACTTGCCGTCGCAGGTCATCACCCAACCAACCACCCAGGCCGTGGGCCAGCTGCAATTCGTCAAAGCGCCATGATTGCACCGCTCGACCTGCAGCAGGCACTGGGAGAACTGCTGGGTGACGCGCAACTGGTACCCGTGGCATTGCCCGGGACCGAGCTGAAACTCTGGCTGATCGACGGCGACAACATGGACCGCGCCTTCAGCCCGGAAGAAACCCGGCGCATCCTGCATGAGCCGCCGTACTGGAGTTTCTGCTGGGCCAGCGGCCTGGCAGTAGCGCGTTACCTCGCAGAACACCCACAGTGGGTCGCAGGTAAACGCGTGCTGGACTTCGGCGCCGGCTCCGGGGTGGCGGCAATTGCCGCCGTCAAGGCCGGGGCACTGGAAGTGGTGGCCTGTGATCTCGACCCCCTGGCCATCGCCGCATGTCGGGCCAATGCTCAACTCAATGACGTGGAACTCAGCTACTCGACGGATTTTTTTGCCGAGGCGGATCGGTTTGACCTGATTCTGGTGGCCGACGTTTTGTACGACCGGGCGAACCTGCCGTTGCTTGATGAGTTTCTGAGCCGTGGCCAGCAAGCGCTTGTGGCAGATTCGCGGGTTCGGGATTTTCGCCATCCGTTATATCAACGCATCGAGATGCTGGAAGCGATGACCCTGCCGGATCTGGCTGAGCCAGAGGAGTTTCGGCATGTAAGCCTCTACCATGCGCGACGCGGCTAAAAGCATCGCGAGCAGGCTCACTCCCACCCTGGATCTGCGCCATACCGAAAATCCCTGTAGGAGTGAGCCTGCTCGCGATGGCAATGTAGCCGGCGCCGCAGAACTTGAGGCCACCCCGCTTTCGGCCACACCCCGCGAAGTCGTATAGTTGCCCCATTAACGCTTCCAAGAGATCCCCCATGAGTCAGGAAACGCCGTACATCTTCGACGCCACCACCGCCGATTTCGACCAGTCGGTGATCGAGAACTCATTCCACAAACCGGTCCTGGTGGATTTCTGGGCCGAGTGGTGTGCGCCCTGCAAGGTGCTGATGCCGATGCTGCAGACCATTGCCGAGAGCTACCAGGGCGAACTGCTGCTGGCCAAGGTCAACTGTGATCTGGAGCCGGACATCGTCGCCCGCTTTGGCATTCGCAGCCTGCCGACCGTGGTGCTGTTCAAGGACGGCCAGCCGGTCGACGGCTTTTCCGGTGCACAGCCGGAATCCGCAGTGCGCACCCTGCTTGAGCCGCATGTACAAATGCCGCCACCGGCAGCCGCCGATCCGTTCGAACAGGCTCAGGCGCTGTTCGACGACAGCCGCTTCGCCGATGCCGAAGCGGTGCTCAAAGTGCTGCTGGGCGAAGACAATAGCAACGCCAAGGCGCTGATTCTCTACGCCCGCTGCCTGACCGAACGAGGCGAACTGGCTGACGCGCAAGCGGTGCTCGACTCGGTGAAAAGCGACGAACACAAGGCCGCCCTGGCCGGTGCCAAGGCGCAAATCCAGTTCCTCGGCCAGGCCAAGGGCCTGCCGGATGCCGCAGACCTGAAAGCGCGCCTGGCGAAAAATCCTCAGGACGACGAAGCCGTCTATCAGCTGGCCGTCCAGCAACTGGCCCGCCAGCAATACGATGCGGCGCTGGATGGGTTGCTCAAGCTGTTTATCCGCAATCGCAGCTACAGCGAGGGCCTGCCACACAAGACCCTGTTGCAGGTGTTCGAGCTGCTGGGCAATGACCACCCGTTGGTGACCACGTACCGTCGCAAGTTGTTTGCTGCGCTGTATTAAAGGTCAAAAGATCGCAGCCTCGCTTCGCTCGACAGCTCCTACAGGGGGATATCGTCCCCACCCTGTAGGAGCTGTCGAGTGCAACGAGGCTGCGATCTCTACGATTTACTCGACCCAGCTATAAAGCGGCGTATCACCCCCGCTAACCACCTTCACATCCGCACAATGACGCAGCCTCACCAGCAAACGCTTGCCTGACGCCGCACTGCCGGTCAAACCTTCCAGCTGTTCAAGCAAGTCCGGCCCACTCAATTGCCCAGCCTTGCGCAACAAATCCTTGGCGATCTGCCACAACGCATCATCCTGATTAACCGGTTTCGCCACAGGCGCACTGACCTCAACCGGGGTGACCTGCAACTGCGCGCCGAGCCGTGCCCAGTCGCCGTCGTCCATCTCCAGCGTCAAATCCACCGGCCATTCGCCGATCTTTCCGCGTAAACGCAACATAAGCCTGCTCCCGCACATTTCTTCATTCCATGCTCCCATGGGACTTGTGCAACGCCAAGCAGCCAGTCAAACTCTCCGCACTTACGTTATAAGATCACATAACATTTAATTTATCTTTCCTGTCCGGAGAATTCCCATGCGTCGTCTGCTGCTCGCTTTGCCGTTCGCCCTGTTGCCGCTGACTACGGCTCACGCCGCCGAAGCCCATGATCACGAGCATGACCACGAGCATGGCAGCCTCGAAGCCCATGAGCACGGCGTTGGCCGCTTGAACGCAGCGCTGGACGGCCAGACGCTGGAGCTGGAACTGGAAAGCCCGGCCATGAACCTGGTGGGCTTCGAACACCTGGCTACCACCGATGCCGACAAGGCCAAGGTCGCCGCCGCCCGCGCACAACTGGAACAGCCCCTGGCCCTGTTCAGCCTGCCAAAAGCTGCCGGCTGTGTGGTTGCCACCCAGGAGCTGGAAAGCCCGTTGTTCGGTGACAAGCCGGACGCCGATGATGATCACGCTGAAGCGGCCAAGGGCGAGCATCACCACGATCACAGCGAAATCCACGCCCACTACCATTTCACCTGCTCGACACCGGGTGCGCTGAAGACCCTGGACCTGGCGAATATCTTCAATACCTTCCCGGCCACCCAGAAAATTCAGGTACAACTGATCGGCCCGAACGGGCAGCAAGGGGTTGAAGTAACGGCCAAAGCGGCAGCCCTTAAATTCTAATTCACCCCGATTGCCTGTAGGAGCTGTCGAGTGCAACGAGGCTGCGATCTTTTGATCTTGCGGTTAAAAAAACAAAGTCAAAAGATCGCAGCCTCGTTGCACTCGGCAGCTCCTACGGGATTAATCACGCGCATGAAACCGGTGTTATGACCCAAGCACTCATCGAACTGTCCGACCTGGGCTTCAGCTGGCCCGGCCATCCGCCATTGCTCGACATCCCGGCGTTTCGTCTGGAAGCCGGCGAGACCCTGTTCCTCAAAGGCCCCAGCGGCAGCGGCAAAACCACCCTGCTGGGCCTGCTCGGTGGCGTGCAGAAACCCGATCGCGGCAGCATCCGCCTGCTCGGCCAGGAACTGACCGAACTATCCGCCGGTGCCCGCGATACGTTTCGCGTCGATCACACCGGCTACATCTTCCAGCAGTTCAACCTGCTGCCGTTCCTCTCGGTGCGCGAGAACGTCGAGCTGCCTTGCCATTTCTCCAGGCTGCGTGCCGACCGCGCAATCCAGCGTCATGGCAGCGTCGACCAGGCCGCCGCCACCCTGCTCGCCCATCTCGGTTTGAAAGACCCGAAACTGTTGAGCCGACGCGCCGATTCCCTGTCCATCGGCCAGCAACAACGCGTTGCCGCCGCTCGGGCACTGATCGGCCAGCCTGAGCTGGTGATCGCCGACGAGCCGACCTCGGCGCTGGACTACGACGCCCGGGAAAACTTCATTCGCCTGCTGTTCGCTGAATGTCGCGAAGCCGGCTCGAGCCTGTTGTTCGTCAGCCACGACCAGAGCCTGGCGCCGCTGTTCGACCGTCACCTGTCCCTGGCCGAGCTCAACCGCGCCGCCACGCCCGAAGAGGTTTGAGATGTATCTGTTTCGTCTAGCCATGGCCAGTCTGGCTAACCGCCGCTTCACTGCGATCCTGACTGCGTTCGCGATTGCCTTGTCGGTCTGCCTGCTGCTGGCGGTAGAGCGTGTACGCACCGAAGCCAAGGCCAGTTTCGCCAGCACCATTAGTGGTACCGACCTGATCGTCGGCGCGCGCTCCGGCTCGGTGAACCTGCTGCTGTACTCGGTATTTCGCATCGGCAATGCCACCAACAACATCCGCTGGGACAGCTTCGAACACTTCGCCAACAACCCGAAAGTGAAGTGGGCCATCCCGATGTCCCTCGGCGATTCCCATCGCGGTTATCGGGTGATGGGCACCACCGAGGCGTACTTCGAGCACTACCAGTACGGCCGCGAGCAACACCTGCAACTGGCCGACGGCCGCGCATTTGCCACGGATCCTTTTGAAGTGGTGCTCGGCGCCGAAGTGGCGGATGCGTTGCACTACAAACTTGGCGACAAGCTGGTACTGGCCCACGGCGTCGCGGTGATCAGCCTGGTCAAGCATGATGACAAACCTTTCACCGTAGTCGGCATTCTCAAACGCACCGGCACTCCCGTGGACCGAACGCTGCATATCAGCCTCGGCGGCATGGAAGCGATTCACGTCGACTGGCATAACGGCGTGCCCGCTCAAGGCAAAGGCCGCATCAGCGCCGATCAGGCGCGCAACATGGACCTGACGCCGCAGGCGATCACCGCCTTCATGCTAGGGCTCAACAGCAAGATTTCCACCTTCGCCGTTCAGCGCGAGATCAATGAATTCCGCGGTGAACCGATGCTTGCGATCCTGCCCGGGGTCGCCTTGCAGGAGTTGTGGAGCCTGATGAGCACCGCGGAAAAAGCCCTGTTCGTGGTGTCGCTGTTCGTGGTGCTGACCGGTTTGATCGGCATGCTCACGGCGATTCTTACCAGCCTCAACGAGCGCCGGCGCGAGATGGCCATCCTGCGCTCGGTGGGCGCCCGGCCTTGGCATATCGCTTCCCTGCTGGTGCTGGAAGCGTTCGCCCTGGCATTGTCCGGGGTGATCGCCGGCGTGGCACTGTTGTATGTGTGCATCGCCGCCGCCCAGGGTTACGTACAGGCCAATTACGGTTTGTATTTGCCGCTGGCGTGGCCAAGTGAATATGAATGGACGCTGCTCGGTGGCATTCTGGGCGCCGCGTTGCTGATGGGCAGCGTTCCGGCCTGGCGCGCCTATCGCCAATCCCTCGCGGATGGCCTGTCGATCCGTTTATGAGGAAGTTGAAAATGCCCCGCGCTTTGCTCGCGCTGTTGCTGCTGGTTGCCCTGCCCCTCTGGGCAGCCGAGCCCAAGGACCTGACCTGGTCGGAAATGATTCCGCCGGACGCGGCACCGGAAGTGCCGAACATGACGCCGCTGCACGACCTGTCGCAGATGAGCAGTGCGCTGTCTGCCGAGTCGGCGCCAGCGGCGAAGCAGGACCTGCCGAACGCTCCGGTGGTGCAGAAGCTCGATGGGCAGAATGTTCGCCTGCCGGGTTATATCGTGCCGCTTGAAGTCAGCGAGCAAGGCCGAACCACGGAGTTTCTGCTGGTGCCGTACTTCGGCGCCTGCATCCACGTGCCGCCCCCGCCTTCCAACCAGATTGTCCATGTGAAAAGCGCGGTGGGTGTGAAGCTGGATGAGCTGTATCAGCCGTACTGGATCGAGGGTGCGCTGCAGGTGAAGGCGTCGAGCAGCGAGTTGGCGGATGCGGGGTATCAGATGGAGGCGGACAAGATTTATGCGTATGAATTGCCGGAGTGAGTCTGGTGGTTCTGTGCTGTTTGATCGATAGCTATCGCGAGCAGGCTCGCTCCCACATCGGATTTACGCATCCCCCCTGTAGGAGCGAGCCTGCTCGCGATGGGGCCCGCAAACCTTGAGCAAAAACCCGGCTCATCACCCTTTCATTGAGCTGCATCAACAGACCTGATCCTTAGCCGCCTTACCATTGGACATCGAAAACTTTTAACGTCCTTTGGAGCCCCCATGCACAAGTCATTGCTCAGCGCTTCGTTGTTTGCCCTCGCGCTCGCAGCCCCGCTCGCCCATGCCCACGACGCTGGCGACATCATCGTTCGTGCCGGTGCGATCACCGTCAACCCTAAGGCCGACAGCTCCAGCGTCAAGGTCGACCAGGGCCCGTTGGCAGGTGCCGACCTGGGTGGCAAGGCCACCATGAGCAGCGATACGCAGCTGGGCTTGAACTTCGCCTACATGATCGATAACAACTGGGGCATCGAACTGCTCGCCGCCTCGCCGTTCGAGCACGACGTGAAGATCAAGGGCACCGCCCTGGGCGCGGCCAACGGCAAACTCGGTTCGCTGAAACACCTGCCGCCAACCCTGAGCGTGGTGTACTACCCGCTGGATCATAAATCCGTGTTCCAGCCGTATGTCGGCGCCGGCATCAACTACACCTGGATCTACGACGAACACGTCGGCAGCGAAGCCAGTGCCAACGGTTTCAGCAACTTCAAGGCGGAAAACTCCTGGGGCATGGCGTTCCAGGTGGGTGCCGACTACATGATCACCGACAACATCATGCTCAACGCCCAGGTGCGCTACATCGATATCGACACGACTGCGACCGTGGAAAACAATGCGGTGGCACCGGGCACTCGGGCCAAGGTTGACGTGGATGTTGATCCGTTCATCTACATGGTTGGGCTCGGTTACAAATTCTGAACCGCCATCGCGAGCAGGCTCACTCCTACAGGGGGGTACGCATGCCCATGTAGGAGTGAGCCTGCTCGCGATGGCGTCAGCACAGACCACGAAAATCCAGAAACAAAAAAGGCGCCTTTTCCATTGCAGCAAAAATCAGCGCCCCAACAACCGCGCCAACCCCACGCTCATCGGCGTCTGCTCCGGATAAGTAAACCGCTCAAGCAACCGCCGATTATTCGCCCGCGAATGACGAATATCCCCCGAGCGCGCCGGCCCGTAGCTCACCGGCGGCAGCTCCCCCACCACCGCTTCCAGCGCGTGCAGCATCTGCTTGAGCGTAGTCGCCTGGTTCCAGCCGACATTGATCGCGCCTACCTCAACCCGCGGCTTTTCGATGGCTTGCACCAGCAGGTCGACCAGGTCTTCGACGTAGACAAAATCCCGGGTCTGCTCGCCGTCACCAAACACGGTGATCGGCAGGCCTTTCTGCGCCCGCTCGCTGAAGATGCTGATCACCCCGGAATACGGCGAGGACGGGTCCTGGCGTGGGCCGAAGATATTGAAGAAACGGAAGATCACCGGTTCCAGGCCATGCTGGCGCCGGTAGAAATCAAAATAATGCTCGCTCGCCAGTTTGTCCGAGGCATAGGGTGTCAACGGCGACTTGGGCGTGTCTTCATCGATCGACTCGCCTTCACCGTTGTTGCCATAGACCGCCGCGCTGGAGGCAAACAGCACGCGTTTGACGCCAGCCTGGCGCATCGCTTCGCAGACGTTCAGCGAGCCAATGAAGTTGCTCTGGTGGGTCTTCACCGGATCATCGACCGAGGCCTGCACCGAAGCGACTGCCGCCAGGTGCGCGACGGCGCTGCAACCAACCATCGTCCGGGCGACCAGTGCTGCATCGGCTACGTCGCCGACGATCAACTCGACCCTGGGATTGTCCAGCGGCAGGTTGCTGCGCTTGCCGGTGGACAGGTCGTCTAGGATTCGCACCGAATGCCCCTTGGCGAGCAAGGCGTCAGTCAGGTGCGAGCCGATGAACCCGGCACCGCCGGTGATGAGAATTGAGCCGTCAGCCATGGCGATAGAACCTGTCCAGTAAGCCAGGGAGCGCCGCACGCCAGGCGCGCGGCTTGATTCCGAACGTGTGCAGAATTTTCTTGCACGCCAGCACCGCATGTTGCGGTTCTTCGCCAGCGTCCGGGCGCGCGGCGTGAGCCTGGGCGGTCGGCGCTTCGATGGCCAGCGGGTGCAGGTTGCGAGCTTCGGTGAGGATAGCCTGCCCCAGCGCCAGCGGCGTAGTCGCCTCATGCCCGGCGTAATGGTAGGTGCCCCACAGCGGAGCTGCACAATCAAGTTGCTTGAGCACCGAAATAATGACCCGGGCGGCGTCGTCGACCGGCGTCGGATTGCCCCGGCGGTCGTCGGCCAGCAGCAGTTCTTCAGGTTGTTCGGCGCGTGCCAGGAAACGCCCAAGGGCGCCGTCGGCGCTGTCATCGAGCAGCCAGCCGAAACGCAGCAGTACGTGCTGCGGGCACGTGGCGCGTACGCTTTGCTCGATGCGCCACAGGGACTGGCCGCGCAGACCCAACGGCACCGGCTCGTCTTTTTCGCTGTAGGCGGTGGCCCGGGAACCGTCGAACACGCGATAGCTCGATGGCTGCACCAGGACGATGTTGTGGTGCTGGCAGAGTTCGGCCAGGCGCTCGATCGCACGTTCCTGGCCGGCCAGGCGCTGTTCGCTGACCGCCTCCGCCTGGAACCAGTCGAAGTAGTAGGCAAGGTTGATCAGCGCGTCGGGGCGGGTGTCGTCGAGCAATTGCGTCAGGCTCGCGGCATCCCAGCCGTCTTGCGGCGGGCGGGGGGCGAGGAAACCGATGTCTTCCTCCGCACCGAGGCGAATCAGCGCCTGCCCAAGGGCATTTCCGCCACCCAGTAACATAAGGCGCATTCGCATAGAGTCAGCAGGCCCAGTCTGATTGGAACGATGGCTTTTAGACAGCACCCAGGGTGATGTCATTGATAATTACCGGAATCGTTGCATTTTGCGGGTTTAGTACGCAACCGTCACCCGTAAAGTGTAAATTGCCTTATGAACCTGCCAATCCCTCCGGACGCGGCCCTTACTGGGTTCCACCCTGCCGTCAGCGCCTGGTTCCGCAATACCTTCCCGACGGTCACCGCCGCCCAGGCGCGGGCGTGGCCGTTGATTCGCCAGCGCCGTACGACATTGATCGCGGCGCCCACCGGCTCGGGCAAAACCCTGACCGCGTTCCTGGCGGTGATCGATGACCTGGTGCATCGAGGCCTGGAGACTGAAACCGGTCTGCCTGACGAAACCCTGGTGGTCTACGTCTCGCCGCTCAAGGCGCTGTCCAACGATATCCAGATCAACCTGCAGAACCCGCTGGCCGGCATCACCGAACAGTTGCGGGTGATGGGATTGCCGCCGCTGCAGATCAACACCGCCGTACGTACTGGCGACACACCGCAAAAAGAACGCGCAGCGATGCGCAGGATTCCGCCGCACATTCTGGTCACCACCCCGGAATCGCTCTACGTGCTACTGGGCTCCGACTCCGGCAGGCAGATGCTGGGCACTACGCGCACGGTGATCGTCGATGAAATCCACGCCATCGCAGCCAGCAAGCGCGGCAGTCATCTGGCCTTGAGTCTGGAACGACTGCAGGCGCTGTGTGCCGAACCGCTGACGCGCATCGGCCTGTCGGCCACGCAAAAACCCATCGAAGCCGTATCCCGATATCTGGCGGGGCGTGATCGCCCTTGCGAAATCATCGACATCGGCCACGCCCGCCCGCGGGATCTGGGAATCGAAGTACCGCCGGTGCCGTTGTCAGCCATCATGGCCAATGACGTGTGGGAGCTGGTCTATGACCGCCTCGCTGCCCTCGCCCGCGAGCACCGCACCACGCTGATATTCGTCAACACCCGGCGCCTGGCCGAGCGCCTCAGCCGGCACCTGAGCGAACGCCTGGGCAAGCCGGCAGTGGCCGCCCACCACGGCAGCCTGGCCAAGGAGTTTCGCCTGGATGCCGAGCAACGGCTCAAGCGCGGCGACCTGCAGGTGCTGATCGCGACGGCGTCGCTGGAACTGGGGATCGACATCGGCGACGTCGACCTGGTGTGCCAGATCGCCTCGCCACGTTCGATCGCCGGATTTCTGCAAAGGGTCGGTCGCTCCGGGCATCAGGTCGGCGGCACGCCCAAGGGTCGACTGTTCGCGACCACCCGCGATGACCTGATCGAATGCACCGCCCTGCTCGACTGTGTGCGCCGGGGTGAACTCGACACCTTGCAAATCCCCAAAGCGCCGTTGGATGTGCTGGCGCAGCAGATCATTGCCGAGGTCAGCTGCCAGGAATGGCAGGAACAGGCGCTGCTGGACATGTTCCGCAGAGCGTCGCCCTACGCCGACCTCGACGAAGAACACTACCAGGCATTGCTGCAGATGCTCGCCGAGGGCTACAACGGCAGTCAGGGGATCCGTAGTGCCTACCTGCACCGCGATGCCCTGACCCGCACATTACGCGGGCGCCGGGGCAGCAAGCTGACCGCAGTCACCAGCGGCGGGACGATTCCGGACAATGCCGACTACAGCGTGCTGCTGGAACCCCAGGCGCTGAACATCGGTAGCGTCAACGAAGACTTCGCTGTGGAAAGCATCGCCGGCGACGTGTTCCAGCTGGGCAATACCTCGTATCGAATCCTCCGGGTCGAAGCCGGCAAAGTGCGGGTCGAGGATGCCCACGGCCAGCCGCCGACCATTCCGTTCTGGCTCGGCGAAGCACCTGGGCGCAGCGCTGAATTGTCATTCGCCGTGGCGCGCCTGCAAGCCCGACTCGATGACCTGCTGGGCGCCACCCCCGGCGACCTGCAACCGGCCCTCGACTGGCTGACCGAGACCCTCGGCCTGAACCTCGCCAGCGCCGAACAGCTGGTGGATTACCTGGCCCGCGCGCGCCTGACCCTGGGCGCCCTGCCGTCCCAGGACACGCTACTGATGGAGCGCTTCTTCGACGAATCCGGCGGGACCCAGCTGATCATTCACACGCCCTTCGGCAGCCGCATCAACCGCGCCTGGGGCATGGCCCTGCGCAAGCGTTTCTGCCGTACGTTCAACTTCGAACTGCAGGCCGCTGCCAGCGAGGACGCGATCGTCCTGTCGCTGTCCAGCAGCCACAGTTTCGAGTTGGACGAAGTCTGGCGCTACCTGCACAGCAACAGCGCCGAACACCTGCTGATCCAGGCCGTACTCGAGGCGCCGTTGTTCAACGTACGCTGGCGCTGGAACGCCGGAGTGGCCCTGGCGCTGCCGCGCTATACCGGCGGGCGCAAAGTTGCGCCACAGATCCAGCGGATGAAAAGTGAAGACCTGATCGCCAGCGTGTTTCCCGATCAAATCGCCTGCGTGGAGAATCTCGCCGGCGAACGCGAAGTGCCCGCGCATCCGCTGGTGGAACAGACCCTCGACGACTGCCTGCATGAGGCCATGGATAGCGAAGGCTGGCTGCACCTGTTGCGGCGCATGGAGCGTGGCGAAGTGCGCCTGATCAGCCGTGACCTGCCAGCGCCCTCACCCCTGGCGGCGGAAATTCTCAGCGCCCGGCCTTATAGTTTTCTTGACGATGCGCCGCTGGAAGAGCGCCGCACGCAGGCGGTACTCAATCGCCGCTGGACCGACCCGCAGTCCACCGACGACCTCGGCGCGCTCGACGCCGATGCGATTCAGGCGGTGCGTGAGGAAGCTTGGCCTGCGCCCACCAGCATCGATGAAATGCATGAGGCGCTGATGAGCCTGACCTGCATCACCGAGTCTGAAGCCCAGGGCAACGCCAATTGGTCGCAGTGGCTGAGCGAGCTTGCCGCGAGCGGGCGGGCCAGTTGCCTGGCGGGCTCGCTGTGGTTTGCCTTGGAACGGCTGACCTGCCTCCGGGCGATTTATCCACAGGTATCCCTGGAACCGCCGATGGCAGCACTCCCCGGTTTCGATGAAGCCTGGAAGCGCGACGATGCCGTGCTTGAATTGGTGCGGGCACGCCTAGGTGCTTTCGGGCCGCTGCCGTTGCAGGCGATTGCCGAACCACTCGGTTTACCCGTCGACGACATCACCCAGGCCCTGGCACACCTGGAACGCGAAGGTTATGTGCTGCGGGGCCGGTTTACCCCCGGCGCCAGCGAAGAAGATTGGTGCGAACGCCATCTGCTCGCACGCATCCATCGCTACACGGTCAAGCGTTTGCGCCGGGAGATCGAGCCAGTGGCCTTGCAGGATTTCATGCGCTTCCTGTTCGACTGGCAGCACCTGTCCGCCGCTACCCAGGGTCAGGGCAGCGCGGTATTGCCGGCGATTGTCGCGCAGTTCGAAGGCTACCCCGCCGCTGCTTCTGCCTGGGACAGCGACATTCTGGCGGCGCGCATCAAGGGGTATTCGCCGAGCTGGCTGGATGATTTTTGCCGCAGCGGCAAACTGGTATGGACGCGCCTGACGACTCGCGGCAAAGGCGCCAGCACTGCGTTGCGCAGCACGCCGATTCTGTTGCTGCCGCGCAACCGGGTCGGGTTGTGGAGCAGCCTGACCGAGCAGACGCCGGTCGAAGAGCTTTCGCCCAAGACCCGCAAAGTTTATGAAGCCCTAAGCCAACACGGCGCGTTGTTTTTTGACGAACTGATCCATGAGGCCCACCTGCTGCGCGCCGAACTGGAAATCGCCTTGCAGGAACTGGTGGGCGCCGGACTGGTGAACGCCGACAGTTTTGCCGGACTGCGCGCACTGATCACCCCGGCCAGCAAACGCCAGGCCCGCAGCAGCCGGCGCGGGCGCGGGGCGTTTATCGGCGGGATGGACGATGCCGGGCGCTGGGCCTTGTTGAAACGAGGTCCGGCAACGCCGGTTGTGGATAACCAGCGTCCAGCGCCAACGCCTGCCGAAACCCTGGAACACATCGCAATGACCTTGCTGCGCCGCTACGGTGTGGTGTTCTGGCGCTTGCTGGAGCGCGAGGCGGACTGGTTGCCGAGCTGGCGGGAGTTGTTGCGTACTTTTCACCGGCTGGAGGCCCGCGGCGAGATTCGCGGTGGGC
Source organism: Pseudomonas sp. LB3P31 (assembly GCF_054897945.1). NCBI lineage: Bacteria > Pseudomonadati > Pseudomonadota > Gammaproteobacteria > Pseudomonadales > Pseudomonadaceae > Pseudomonas > Pseudomonas sp. LB3P31. The sequence continues at coordinate 4,046,208 of NZ_CM142710.1, read as the reverse complement.
GGTTTGTCAGTGGTCTGGCGGGTGAGCAGTTTGCCCTGCCTGAGGCGATTCCGTTGCTGCGCGAGGTGCGTCGACGGCCCCATGACGGGAGTCTGGTGGCGGTGTGCGGGGTTGATCCGCTGAACCTGGCGGGCACCCTGTTACCCGGCGTGAAGGTGCCGGCGCTGGCGAGTAATCGGCTGGTGTATCGCGACGGGGTGCCGGCTGCTGCGGTGATTGCGGGGAAGCAGCAGATTTGGCTGGAGCTGGATCTGGAGGCGAGTGCAGAGTTAAGGGGCAAATTGATCCAGCATTGAGGGTGTCGCGGCTGGCTCAATCGCGAGCAGGCTCACTCCTACAGTTGATCGCGGCTCCCTGTAGGAGTGAGCCTGCTCGCGATGACGGCCTCAGCCACACCGCAAATCACTGCGAACGCGGCTGCTCCGGCAACATCACAGCCCCATCCTCCTCAGCCACTTCCCCCTGCCGCTTGGGCAACAAAACCGGCTGTGGATAAGTCTGCGCGAAATGCACCCACGGGCAATTATCCACAAGCTTTTTCAGACGCTGGTTAAACGCCCGACTCACCGCATACTGCCCACCCGACACCGTACGGAACTGCGCCGTCAGCACCACGCCGTTAAGGTCCATCTTGTCGACACCAAACACATCCAGCGGCCCTTGCAGGTTGTACTTGAGAAACGCATCCTCACGGATCGATTCCCCCGCCTCGCGGATCAGCTCAATGGCCTTGTCGACATCAGTGTCGTAAGTGAACTGCACCGAGAAAAACGCATAGGCAAACTGCCGCGACTGGTTGGTTACAGCCTTGATCTGACCGAACGGTACCGAGTGCACGAACCCTTTGCCGTCACGCAGGCGCAGGGTGCGGATGGTCAGGCCCTCGACCGTGCCGGCATGCCCGGAGTCGAGCACCACCCAGTCGCCGATCGATAGCGTGTCCTCAATGATGATGAACAGGCCGGTAATCACGTCCTGCACCAGTTGCTGCGAACCAAAACCGATCGCCAGACCCACCACCCCGGCACCGGCGAGCAGTGGCGCGACGTTGATCCCGAGATTGGCCATGGTGGTGATTGCGCAGATCACTACCAGGATGATTTTCATCGCATTGCGCAGCAACGGCAGGATGGTTTTGACCCGGGTGCTGGGCTGTCGCGCCGAACGTTTATTGACCGGCGGCTTGAGTGCTTCCTGAATCGCGGTATCGAGCACTACCCAGAACAACCATGTCACCAGGAAGATCAGGCCGATGCGACTCAGCGAGTCACTGATTGCCCGCCCAATCGAGTTACGCACAGCGAATTCGAACAGCGAAATTCCCCAGATTCGCCCGAGAATTTCGATAAAGCCGACCGCCATCACAATCCGCACCAGCGCGTGCAGCAGGCTGAGAAAACGTTCTTTGTAGGCACTGCTGCGTTGCAGCGCCTCGGCTTTTCGAGACTTGAACAGGTGCTGGAAAACCGTGCTGAGAAATACCGTGGCGATCAGCAGGATGGTAGTGAACAAGGCACAGCGAAGGGCCTTCTGATTGTCTTCGCCCACGCCGATCAGGTTGATCGCCGAAACGATGACCATCAACAAAATCGGCCAGTACCACAGGCCGGAAAAAATTCGCAGGGATTCCTGCAGCGACGGCTGCTTGAGTCGCTGCGTCAGCGGCCGATTACGGATCAAGTGCGCCACCGGGCGCCGCAGGCGAATCACCAGCAGGCCGAAAATGATCGAGGCAAACAGCCCGGTGAACACTGCAATGCTACTGGTGATATTGCCCCCCAGTTGCCGGGCGATCTGCGGGCTGGTCAGGGCATCACTCAAGGCCGCGAGGAAGCCGATCAGGAACAGCGGCTTGGGGCAGTAGTCGCGGATGATCTGCACCGCCGGACGCTTGTGCCCAGTGTTGAACATGACGATCACACACAGCAGCATCGAGGTGGAAAATATCCCGCTGCTGGTGGCGTAGGCAAAACACAGCGCCAACGCTCGGCCAACTGAAGACGGCAGGAAATGGCTGACGGAGAGGGTCAGCGGCAGGCAAATAAGGGCGGGGAGTGTGTAAGGCAGCACGTAGGTGAGCAAATCCTGACTGCGCTGGCGAGTGCTTAACCAGCGCCCCTGGTTCAGTCGCCGGGCCAGAAGGCCGCCCAGCACCGTAAGCAAGGCAAAGGCCCCCAACCAGACTCCGGACAGCAGCAGAAAGTCGCCGACGACACTCATGGGCGAGCGGGATGAACGCTGGTTCACCAGCTTGTCGACTTCATCCGCGGCCCGATCAGCCCGCAGGCGCCAGGCGTCAACCAGGTCTTCATTGAGGTCGAGCTTTTCCTGTACGTCGTCAATGCTGGAACTGATGGCACCCAGCAGGCCACCCTGGACCAGCGGCTCCGGCGCGGCCGGCTCTTCGGCAGCCGCTGGAACGCCCGGCAGCGTGGCGGCTTGCAACGCGTTGCTGCCAAAGATCAGCAACGCCCCCAGTAGTATCGCGGTCTTGAACTTGAGCAAAACGCGGAGCTCCTCGAAAACGCATCTGTCAGGAACTGATCAAAAAACGCCGTGCAAGTTCGGTTTTGGCCATGAGATAGCCGCCATTGCGCCCTATAAAAATCTATCCCGGCCGTTTATCCAGCGGCGATACCGTCCGTAGCCCGCTCGAAACTTTCTCCATCGCCGCGCAGTCAGCAAAAGAACGGGGCATCCGGGGACCATTAGACGGGAGGCGATATGGCGGCGATTCACATCGGTATTTCAGGCTGGCGTTACCTGCCTTGGCAACGTCCGCAACGGTATGCCGAGTGGTACGCCGAAACACCGGCTGACTTTGTCTTCAGCGTCAAAGCCACGCGGTTCATCACCCACGTCAAGCGCCTGCGGGACGTGCATAAGCCGTTCGAACTTCTTCGGCTCCGGCGTGCTGGAGCTGAAGGAAAAACCGGGGCCGATCTGCCCTTTGATGCGCGGCGAATGCTGGAGCGTTTCCATCTTGAAGACAGCCTTTCCACTACCCCCGGCGAACCCGCGGCCGAAGGAGTGCTGTCATGAGCATGTCTGAACAGCCCAACGCGCCGGAGCAACTGCAAACCCTCGCCGCCGTTCGCCGTTTCACGGTACTGACGGTCAACACGCACAAGGGTTTCACTGCGCTGAATCGCCGTTTCATCCTGCCAGAACTGCGCGAAGCGGTACGTGCCGTGTCAGCCGACGTGGTGTTTCTGCAGGAAGTCCATGGCACCCACGAGCAGCATCCCCAGCGTTACGACAACTGGCCGACGATGCCGCAGTACGAATTCCTCGCCGACAGCCTCTGGCCGCAGTTCGCCTATGGCCGCAACGCGGTCTACCCGGCCGGTGACCACGGTAATGCGCTGCTGTCGAAATTCCAGATCATCCGCCACGACAACCTCGACGTGTCCATCAGCGGGCATGAAAGCCGCGGGATCCTGCACTGCGTGCTGCGTCTGCCGGGCGACGGTCCGGAGGTGCATGCGATCTGCGTCCACCTGGGCCTGCACGAAACCCACCGCAACGAACAATTGCGGCTGCTGGCGCGGCGCCTTAAAGAACTGCCCGCCGAAGCTCCCGTGATCGTCGCCGGTGATTTCAATGACTGGCGCCAGCGCGCCGATGCCTTGCTCAAGCCATGCGGTTTGCGCGAGGTGTTCGCCGAATATCATGGCAAGCCTGCGCGCAGCTTCCCGGCACGCCTGCCACTACTGCGCCTGGACCGCATTTATGTACGCAACCTCAAGGCCAGCCGTCCGCAAGTACTGACGACGAGACCCTGGTCCCACTTATCCGACCACGCACCGCTATCGGTGGAGATCGAGCTATGAGCATTCCGTCGATGGAAAAAACCGCTTTGGATGACGTTTCCGTACCGCCAGTCGGTGAGCCCGCGGCTGTTGATGTCGAGTACGCCTGGCATGGCAACAATCGGGTAGAACTGCTGGAAAACGGCGAAGAGTATTTCCCCAGGGTGTTCGAGGCCATGCGCCAGGCCAAGACGGAAATCCTCCTGGAAACCTTCATCGTGTTTGAAGACAAGGTCGGCAACGAGCTGCAGGAAGTGTTGATCGACGCTGCTAAACGGGGGGTGCGCGTCACTGCAAGTTTCGACGGTTTTGGTTGTGGTGAACTCACCACCGGTTATCTCGCCGCGTTGAGCGAAGCGGGAGTCCATTTGCAGCTGTTCGACCCGGCGCCCAAGCGCCTGGGCATACGCACCAACTGGTTTCGCCGGCTGCATCGCAAAATCGTGGTGGTCGACGGCACGATCGCGTTCATCGGCGGCATCAACTTTTCCGGCGACCACTTGCTCGATTTCGGCCCCGAGGCCAAGCAGGATTATTCCGTGGAAATCCAGGGTCCGGCGGTGGCGGACATTCATCATTTCGCCCTGCTGCAAAGTGGTCGTCCGGGTCGCGCCAAGTATTGGTGGCAACGGCGCAGGCAGCGGCGCTCGGAACTGGCGTTTTCCGATCACGACGGCCAGGTGCGCCTGGTGTATCGCGACAATGGCGATCACCGCACCGATATCGAAGAGGTGTATCGCCAGGTGTTGCGCGGTGCCCAGCGTCGGGTGGTGATCGCCAACGCCTACTTTTTCCCGGGTTACCGCCTGCTTCGGGAAATCCGCAACGCGGCCCGTCGTGGAGTGGAAGTGAAGCTGATCCTGCAAGGCCAACCGGACATGCTGGTGGCCAAGCTGGCTGCGCGCATGACCTACGATTACCTGCTCAAAGCCGGCGTGCAGATTCACGAGTATTGCCAGCGCCCGTTGCACGGCAAAGTGGCGCTGGTTGACGAAGACTGGAGCACCGTAGGTTCGAGCAACCTCGACCCGTTGAGCCTGTCGATGAACCTGGAAGCCAACGTGTTGATTCGCGACCGGACCTTCAACCGTCAGCTGTTCGAGCGCCTTGAAGATCTCAGCAACAATCACTGCAAGGCCATGTCCGTGGAAAAATCACCGCGTGGACGGGTCTGGCACATGACCGTGGGCTTTCTGGTGTTTCACTTTCTGCGACATTTTCCGGCCTGGGCCGGGTGGCTGCCCGCGCATAAACCACGGCTGAAATTGTTTACCCATTCGACCGGGAGCGACAAACATGAGCAGCGCTGAAACACAGTCGGCAGCGCATGCCGAGAGCCCGGGCAAATCCCGCTGGAGTCGCTGGAAACGGCCGCTGACGATGCTGTTTTTCCTCGCGTTGATTGTGCTGTTCACCCTGCTCGCCCGGCGCATCGAATGGAATGAAGTGTTCGACACCCTGGCGGACTTCAAGGTGCGCACGTTGATCATCGCTTCGGGCCTGACGCTGGTGAGTTTCCTGGTTTACGCCTGTTTTGACCTGATCGGACGCACCTATATTCGCCAGGACCTGACCTGGAAGCAGATCCTCCCGGTGGGGATCATCAGCTATGCCTTCAACCTCAATCTGAGTGCCTGGGTCGGCGGCATCGCCATGCGCTATCGGCTGTATTCGCGCCTGGGCGTGAGCAAGGGGAACATCGCCAAGATTCTCGGCCTGAGCCTGGCGACCAACTGGTTCGGCTACATGGTAATCGCCGGTGCGGTGTTCAGCAGTGGGCTGGTGCGCATGCCGCCTGGTTGGAAGCTGAGCAGTACGGCCTTGCAGGTAGTCGGGGTGCTGTTGCTGCTGGTGAGCGCAGGGTATCTGGCCGCCTGCCAGTTCTCCAAGCGTCGCGAGTGGTCGATCCGCGGCGTGGAAATCAACCTCCCGTCGCTGCGCATGGCGCTGCTGCAACTGGCGCTGGGGGCGCTGAACTGGTCGTTGATGGCGGCGGTGATCTTCACCCTGTTGCCGAGCAAGCTGGATTATCCACTGGTGCTGGGGGTGCTGCTGATCAGCGCGATCGCCGGGGTGATCACGCACATTCCGGCGGGGCTTGGGGTGCTGGAAGCGGTGTTTGTCGCGCTGCTGCAGCATGAGGCGTCGCGGGGGAGCCTGGTGGCGGGGTTGCTGGCGTATCGGGCGATTTATTTTATTTTGCCGCTGTTGATTACGCTGGTGATGTATCTGGTGGTGGAGGCGAAGGCCAAGTCGTTGCGGATTGCCAAGAAGCCCGGTTGATTGGTGGCGGTTTCTAGAGCGCTATCGCGAGCAGGCTCACTCCTACAGGGGACCGCGACCAACTGTAGGAGTGAGCCTGCTCGCGATGGCGCCCTGGAGAACACCCTAAGTCTCAAGTCGCCTGAATAATACTCAACCGCTCACCCACCACCATCTCGGTAATCCAGTCCACCAGGATCGAGGTATAAGCCTGCTGCGACACCGACTCACTCAACGCATGATCAGCGCCATCGATAATCCGGTGAGTCAACGAATGAGTCTGCTGACACGCCGCCCGGTAACTCATGATCGTCGCATGCGGGACATAATCGTCAGTCTCCGACTCCACCAGCAACACATCCCCGGTGAACTGTGAACACGCATGTAGCGCCCGATTGCTGTCGGCGCGGATCAGCGTATTGCGGTAGTCACGCAAATCGGTCTTGTCCAGCTCACGCTTGGGCGTGTGCCACTGCTCATCGCGATACAGCGCCGGGACCCGCAGCGCCAGCCAGCGCACCGGGCGCAATGAGGTGAGGATCGACGCCAGGTAGCCGCCATAGCTGGTACCAACCACCGCAATCGCCGAAGTATCCAGCGCCGGGTGCGCGAGTAGCCGGTCGTAGGCCGCCAGCAAGTCGCGCAGATTATCTTCACGGGTCACCCGGGTCAGCGGAATACCGGTGCCGCCAGTGTGTCCGCGCAAGTCAAAGGTCAGGCACACGCAACCCAACCCGGCAATGCCCTTGGCGCGTTCCAGGTCGCGCTCCTGGCTACCACCCCAGCCGTGCACAAACAGCACGCCGGGGACTTTGGATTTGGGGCTGAGAAAAGTCCCGACCATCTGTTCATCGTCGATGTCGATCTGAATGGTTTCGCTTCTAGCCGTCATAGGATTCAACCGTCACGTACTTGAGAAGAAAGTCGCTGTTTTCCGCAGGTCCGCGGTACACCTCGATAGCGTCCGCCGGCAGTGGCTGATCGATATAGGTTTCCACCGAGGACACACGAATCGCGCGCATCTCCGGATCGTTGACAAAGCTTTGCAAGGCGGCAACTTCTGCACTGCTGGCACCGCCCATGCGCCATGACTGCTCGAGCACACCGCTGCGCGTCTGCCCCGTGCTGTCCAGGCCTTGAGCAATGTCGTAATTACGGCGTGACGCGTAGAACCCGGGATAGGCTTCGTCGGCAGCGCTATCGAACACTTGCGCCTGGCGGATCGCCAGTTGCACATCCTCGGCCAGCGGCAGATCGAGCAAGTCTTCGTAATACCCCTGGACGACCAACAGGTTTGATCCGCCGTAAACCTGCTCGCCGTGACCATCTTCGGTCAGGTATTGATCGCCGCAGTAACTCAGGACTTTGTCGCCAATAAAACTCTGGCCGACGCTGTGGGTGATCACGTTTTGCAGGTCCTGTTCCAGCACCACGCCCTCGCTGAACAGCGCCTGGGCATCGGGCCTGGCGAGAATGGCGTCGAATTGCCGAAGGTTTTTGACCACCTCCTGCCCACGGCCGGCGCAGGCATGGACAGGTTTAAGACGGATCGGGCCGCTTTCCAACAGATGCTCCGCTGCGGGGCGGGCGTCTTCCAGGGAAAAGACGCTCAGACCGTCGAGCACCACCTTGCGCACCCGCTCGGAAAATAGCGGCGACCAGCCTTCCGGTGCCTGTGCATCGCGACTGAACAAACCATGACTGATGGCCTTGGTGCAGATGAAATCATGGTCGACGTAGCCGCCCCACAAATCCTCCGGCCCCCTGACGCCTAGTTCGTGAGCAGCCGCCGCGCCGACCAGGGTCTGGGTTGGCAATAGATACAGTTCGCGACCGTCGTGCACTGCAGCGTCGTAACTGCCGCCGAATTTCAGCCCGAGGATTTGCGCCAGCCAACGGGCCAGCGCCCGATTGGTCTCCACCTCATGCTGAGGCGCCTGGGCCCGCACGGAATGCGCGACCACCAGTTTCTTGCGGTTTGTTGGGGTCATGCATCCCCCTTCAATCTGCGCTGGATAAATGTTGCAAGAGGGTGCCTTTGATCAAGCCAGGTGCCACTTGCTGGAGACCGCTCGCGAATCCTGCGGCTAACCATTCCGACATGTTGCGCCCTCTTGTGTTCAACTCTGGCCGGCGCCCACGCCAAAGCGGCTGCGATAATCACTCGGCGCCAGACCGGTGATTTTGCGGAACGTCGCCCTGAATGCACCGGGGTCTTGATAGCCCACGGTCCACGCGATGTGATCGATGGTGCCGTTGCTGAACTCAAGCATTTGCCGCGCCTTGCCGACTCGCAGATGCTGGCAGTACTCGGTCGGTTTAAGCCCGGTGGCGGCCCGAAACCGGCGCAGGAAAGTGCGCTCTTCCAGCCCTGCGCGCTCCGCCATCACCGCCAGGGAGACCTCGGTCGCCCCGGTGCTTTGCAACCAGTGCTGGACCTTGAGGATCGCCGCATCACCATGATTGAGTATGGGCGAGAAGTTGCTGCCGCACTCGCTCGCACTGTCGCTGTGTTCGACCACTAGAAACCTGGCGGTGCCGGTGGCGATGCTCGGTCCAAGCAGCCGATCGACCAGGCGCAAGCCCAACTCGGACCAGGCCATCAAACCGGCAGTGGTAATCAGGTCGCCGTCATCGACAATCGGCGTGTCCGCCTTGAGCTGGATTGCGGGATAGCGCTCGGCGAAAGCCTTTGCCGAAGTCCAGTGCGTGGTGGCGCTACGGCCGTCGAGCAAGCCGCTTTCGGCCAGCAGAATCGAACCTACGCACACCCCGCCCAGCGTCGCCCCGCGCGCATGTTGCTCACGCAGCCAGCCGATCAAGGCCGGAGACGCCTGACCTTCGGTAAAACCGCCAATTGAAGGCGGAATCAATACCGCCACCAGGGCTTTGTCGGGCGCGGGATGACTGTCGAACGCCCGCTCGGGCGCTTGATCACCATTGACCTGCCAGTGACTCACCCGCAGCAGCGGCAATTGCTCTGACTGATACTCGGCGGCAATCCGGTTGGCTACCCCGAACAGGTCCGTCAAACCATGCACCGCCGCCATCTGCGCGCCGGGATAAATCAGCACGCCCAACTCCGCGACAGTCCTTTGCAGGTTCATTGTCAGTTTTCCCCCTTCTATTGTCGGTGCGGCCAATCCCCGAACGGTCTGCTTCAGCCAATACTCAGTCCACACCCAAAACAAACATTTCGAGGAAACACTCATGGCCAAGCAAGCACTCATCGTAGTCGATATCCAAAACGACTACTTCCCCCAAGGCAAGTGGCCGCTGGTCGGCGCCGACGCTGCAGCCGACAACGCCGTCCGTCTGCTCACCGCATTTCGCGAGGCGGGTGATTCGGTAGTACACATCCGCCACGAATTCACCTCAGACGAAGCTCCGTTTTTCACCCCGGACTCCGAGGGTGCGAAGTTGCACCCCAAGGTGCTGAACCGCGCCGATGAACCGGTGGTGCTCAAGCACTTCGTCAACTCGTTCCGCGAGACCGAGCTGAAATCGATCCTCGACGAGCAAGGCATCAAGGAACTGGTGGTGGTCGGCAGCATGAGCCATATGTGCGTCGACGGCATCACCCGCGCCGCTGCCGATTTTGGCTACACCGTCACGGTCATTCATGACGCCTGCGCCAGCCGAGACCTGGAGTTCAATGGAGTGACCGTTCCGGCTGCCCAGGTTCACGCAGCGTTCATGTCAGCGTTGGGTTTTGCTTATGCGAGCGTGATTTCCACTGACGAATTCCTCGCCGCCAATTACTGACGCCTTAACGTCTGAGTCCCCTCCGTTGCCGATAAAACGGCTCGGTGGGGACATATCGTCAGACGGCCACGAGACATACCGCTCAAATGCCGGATAATGGCGGCCAAATCGTCTAGCCCGTTATTCTGGTAATCCCCCATGGAAATCAAGGTCAACTTTCTCGACAACCTTCGACTTGAAGCCAAGTTCGATGACTTCACGGTGGTGGCCGATCAACCTATCCGCTACAAGGGCGATGGCTCAGCTCCGGGCCCGTTCGACTACTTCCTGGCTTCGTCGGCGCTGTGCGCGGCGTACTTTGTGAAGTTGTATTGCAGCACCCGCAATATCCCCACAGATAATATCCGCCTGTCGCAGAACAATATTGTCGACCCGGAAAACCGCTACAACCAGATCTTCAAGATCCAGGTCGAGTTGCCGGCGGACATTTCCGACAAGGATCGCCAGGGCATCCTGCGTTCCATCGACCGCTGCACGGTCAAAAAAGTGGTGCAGGCCGGGCCTGAGTTTGTGATCGAAGAAGTGGACAACCTGGATGCCGACGCCCAGGCGCTGCTGATGCCGGCTTCCAGTTCGGAGGCGAGCACTTATATCGCCGGCAAGGATCTGCCGCTGGAGCAAACCATCGCCAACATGTCAGCCATCCTGGCGGACTTGGGCATGAAGATCGAAATCGCCTCGTGGCGCAATATCGTACCCAACGTCTGGTCGTTGCATATCCGCGATGCGCACTCGCCGATGTGCTTCACCAACGGCAAGGGCGCGACCAAGGAAGGCGCGCTGGCGTCGGCGTTGGGCGAGTTTATCGAGCGACTCAACTGTAATTTCTTCTACAACGACCAGTTCTGGGGCGAAGACATCGCCAACGCGGCGTTCGTGCACTACCCGGACGAGCGCTGGTTCAAGCCTGGTCGCAAAGACGCACTGCCCAGCGAAATCCTCGACGAATACTGCCTGAAGATCTACAACCGCGACGGCGAGCTGCGTGGCTCCCACCTGATCGATACCAACTCGGGCAATGAAGAACGCGGCATCTGCTCGCTGCCGTACGTACGTCGATCCGATGGTGAAGTGGTGTACTTCCCGTCCAATCTGATTGAAAACCTGTTCCTGAGCAACGGCATGAGCGCTGGTAACACGCTGGCCGAAGCCCAGGTGCAGTGCCTGTCGGAGATCTTCGAGCGCGCGGTCAAACGCGAGATCATCGAGGGCGAATTTGCCTTGCCGGATGTGCCGGCCGACGTACTGGCCAAGTACCCCGGGATCCTGGCCGGTATTCAGGCGCTGGAAGAACAAGGGTTCCCCGTGCTGGTCAAGGATGCATCCCTGGGCGGCGAATTCCCGGTGATGTGCGTCACCTTGATGAACCCGCGTACCGGCGGTGTATTCGCCTCGTTCGGCGCGCACCCGAGCCTGGAAGTGGCGCTGGAACGCAGCCTCACCGAATTGCTCCAGGGCCGCAGCTTCGAAGGCCTCAACGACCTGCCGCAGCCGACTTTTGAAGGGCATGCGGTGACCGAGCCGAATAACTTCGTCGAGCACTTCATCGATTCCAGCGGCGTGGTGTCGTGGCGCTTCTTCAGTTCCAAATCAGATTACGAGTTCGTCGAGTGGGACTTTTCCGGCCAGGGTGAAAATTCCAATATCGAGGAAGCCGAAACCTTGTTCGGCATTCTTGATGGCATGGGCAAGCAAGTGTACATGGCGGTCTACGAGCATATCGGCGCCAAGGCGTGCCGCATCCTGGTGCCGGACTACTCGGAAATCTATCCCGCAGACGACCTGATCTGGGATAACACCAACAAGGCGCTGTTCTTCCGCGAGGACATCCTCAACCTGCATCGCCTGGATGAAGATGAATTGAAGGCGCTGGTCGAGCGCCTGGTGGAAAGCGAGCTGGACGACTACACCGACATCACCTCGTTGATCGGCATCGAGTTTGACGACAACACCGCTTGGGGTCAGCTGACAATACTGGAGTTGAAACTGCTGATTTATCTCGCCTTGCAGCAACATGAAGAAGCGAAGGAAGCGGTGGAAATGTTCCTGCAGTACAACGACAACACTGTCGAACGTGGCTTGTTCTACCAGGCCGTCAACGTGGTGCTGGAGATGAAGCTGGACGAAGACCTGGAACTGGAAGACTACGAGACCAACTTCCGCCGGATGTTTGGCAGCGAGCGCACGGATGCAGCGATCGGCTCGGTGGACGGCAGCGTGCGTTTCTTCGGCTTGACGCCGACCAGCATGAAGCTGGAGGGGTTGGATCGGCATCTGCGGTTGATTGATAGCTACAAGAAGCTGCATACGGCGCGGGCTAATGTGACGAATTCATCCCGTTAACAGCGCCCACAAAAAAGCGAAGCCATATGGCTTCGCTTTTTTTTGTTCACGGTTCTGAGAAAGCTGCAGATCCTAGAACGGGATATCGTCGTCAAAGCTGTCGAAGTCCGGAGCTGGCTGCGGAGCGGCCTGCGGAGGTGCCGGACGCGACTGTTGCTGCGGGGCAGACTGTTGCGGTGCCGACTGCGGGCGCGGAGCCTGCTGGCGTGGAGCCGGAGCGGACTGCTGGTAGTTGTTGCCCCCACCTTGCTGGTCGCCCTGCTGTGGCCGGCCGCCCAGCAGCTGCATGGTGCCTTGCATGTCGACCACGATTTCAGTGGTGTAACGCTTGATACCGTCTTTTTCCCACTCACGGGTCTGCAGCTTGCCTTCGATGTAGACTTGCGAACCCTTGCGCAGGTATTCGCCGGCGATCTCCGCCACTTTGCCGAACATAGAAACACGGTGCCATTCGGTCTTCTCGACCTTCTGACCGGTTTGCTTGTCAGTCCACTGTTCGCTGGTCGCCAGACTCAGGTTGGTCACGGCGTTACCGTTAGGCAGGTAGCGAACTTCGGGATCCTGGCCGCAAGTGCCGACCAATATGACTTTGTTAACCCCACGGGCCATAACGTTCTCCTAGGCTTCGCACGCTGTCGGGGCCGGGTTGTTCACCAGGCGCTCGAGGGTGGTGCGATCCAATAGTTCGGTGTCCAATTTGATGTAAATGGCCGCTTCGTCAGCGACCACGACTGCATCTGTTACCCCTACAACGGCCATCAGGCGCTCGACCAGACCCGCTTCGCGGATCGCCTCGGGCGACAACGGCAAGCGCAGGCTCGTTACGTAGGGAGGTTCGCGCATGGTAACAGCAAAGGCCAACCAGAGGGCAGCCAGCCCGGCGCATCCGAGGAACACAGCCGACAAACCGCCATGCTGGAACATCCACCCGCCCATGATCCCGCCCAACGCCGAACCCAGGAACTGGCTGGTGGAATAAACCCCCATGGCCGTGCCCTTGCCGCCTGCTGGTGAAACCTTGCTGATCAGCGATGGCAACGAAGCTTCCAGCAGGTTGAACGCGGTGAAGAACACCACCGTGCCGATTACCAGAGCCCGCAGGCTATCGCCGAACTGCCAGAAGAATAGCTCAGTGAGCATCAGCGTCAGCACTGCGCCCAATAAAACTCGTTTCATTTTGCGTTTCTTCTCGCCGTAGATAATGAACGGGATCATGGCGAAGAAAGAAATCAGCAGCGCGGTGAGGTAGACCCACCAGTGCTGCTCCTTGGGCAGGCCGGCTTTTTCGACCAGCGCCAGGGGCAAGGCGATGAAGCTCGACATCAACATGGCGTGCAACACAAAAATGCCCAGGTCCAGGCGCAACAGGTCCGGGTGCTTGAGCGTCGGCATCAGGGCCTGGCGCGCGACCCCGGACTCGCGATGCTGCAGCGGGCCACTGGCACGGGGCACCATGAACATTACGATGACAATGCCCAGCAGGGCCATGCCGCCGGTGGCGAGAAACAACCCGGAGAGCCCAAAGGCGCGGGTCAGCAGCGGGCCGACGACCATCGCCACGGCGAATGACAAACCGATGGTCATGCCGATCATGGCCATGGCTTTGGTACGGTGCTGTTCCCGGGTCAGGTCGGACAGCAATGCCATCACCGCTGCGGAGATCGCACCGGCACCCTGCAGGATGCGCCCGGCAATCACGCCCCAGATCGAGTCGGCATTGGCGGCGAGTACGCTGCCCAGGGCGAAGATGATCAGCCCAAAGTAAATCACCGGACGCCGGCCAATGCGGTCGGATATGAAGCCGAACGGAATCTGGAACAGCGCCTGGGTCAGGCCATAAGCGCCAATCGCCAGCCCGATAAGGGCCGGGGTCGCTCCGGCCAGGTCCATCCCGTAGGTCGCCAAAACCGGCAACACCATGAACATGCCAAGCATACGGAAGGCGAACACCAGGGCCAGACCGCTTGCTGCGCGGGTCTCACTGCCACTCATGCGTTCGCTGTGGGGATCGTGCATGGAAAAACCTCATGTGAACCGGCGGCGATTCTACCAGTCCCATCGATTGACAGGGTACATCGCGACGCTTTGCCGCGCTCACCTGACAGACTCTTCATGTAAGAGAATAACCCGCTCGTTTGATAGTGTGCATCCATCCAGTATTTGGCCGTATACTCCTACGTTTTCGACGCCCGCCAAGCGAGGCCACTTTGGACAAGATCCTGATTCGTGGGGCCCGAACCCACAACCTGAAGAACATCGACCTGACCCTGCCAAGGGACAAACTGATCGTCATCACCGGCCTGTCCGGATCCGGCAAGTCGTCCCTGGCGTTTGACACTTTGTACGCCGAAGGCCAGCGCCGCTACGTCGAATCGCTGTCTGCCTACGCCCGGCAGTTCCTGTCGATGATGGAAAAGCCTGACGTCGACACTATCGAAGGTTTGTCGCCAGCCATTTCCATCGAGCAGAAGTCGACCTCGCACAACCCGCGCTCGACAGTCGGGACCATCACCGAGATCTACGATTACCTGCGCCTGCTGTACGCCCGCGTGGGTATTCCACGCTGCCCGGACCACGATATTCCGCTGGAAGCGCAAACCGTCAGCCAGATGGTCGACCTGGTCCTCGCGCAACCGGAAGGCAGCAAACTCATGTTGCTGGCTCCGGTAATCCGCGAGCGCAAGGGTGAGCATCTTTCGGTCTTCGAGGAACTGCGCGCCCAAGGCTTCGTACGTGCCCGAATCAACGGCCGGCTGTGCGAGCTGGACGAATTGCCGAAGCTGGATAAACAGAAAAAGCATTCGATCGATGTGGTAGTTGACCGCTTCAAGGTCCGCGCCGATCTGCAACAGCGCCTGGCCGAGTCGTTCGAGACCGCGCTGAAGCTGGCCGACGGCATTGCCCTGGTGGCGCCGATGGACGACGAACCCGGTGAAGAGATCATCTTCTCTGCGCGTTTCGCCTGCCCGATCTGCGGCCATGCCATCAGTGAGCTGGAACCCAAGCTGTTCTCCTTCAACAACCCGGCTGGCGCGTGCCCAACGTGCGACGGCCTGGGCGTGAAGCAGTTCTTCGACATCAAGCGCCTGGTCAATGGCGAGCTGACGCTTGCAGAGGGCGCAATACGTGGTTGGGACCGGCGCAATGTCTATTACTTCCAGATGCTCGGGTCATTGGCCTCGCACTACAAATTCAGCCTCGAAGTACCGTTCAATGAGCTGTCGGCCGACCAGCAGAAATTCATTCTGCATGGCAGCGGCTCGCAGAATGTCGACTTCAAATACCTGAACGACCGTGGCGATATCGTCAAACGCTCGCACCCGTTCGAAGGCATCGTGCCGAACCTGGAACGTCGTTATCGCGAGACCGAGTCGGCCTCGGTGCGCGAAGAACTGGCCAAGTTTCTCAGCACCCAACCCTGCCCGGATTGCCGTGGCACCCGTCTGCGTCGTGAGGCGCGGCATGTATGGGTCGGTGAGAAAACCCTGCCGGCAGTGACCAATCTGCCGATCGGTGATGCCTGTGAATATTTCGGCGGGTTGAAGCTGACTGGCCGTCGCGGTGAAATCGCCGACAAGATCCTCAAGGAAATTCGCGAGCGTCTGCAGTTTCTGGTCAACGTGGGTCTGGATTACCTGTCGCTGGATCGCAGCGCGGACACCCTGTCGGGCGGCGAAGCCCAGCGGATTCGCCTGGCCAGCCAGATCGGCGCGGGTTTGGTGGGGGTTCTGTATATCCTTGATGAGCCGTCTATCGGCCTGCATCAACGGGATAACGATCGTTTGCTCGGCACGCTCAAACACCTGCGCGACATCGGTAACACGGTGATCGTGGTAGAGCATGATGAAGACGCAATTCGCCTGGCAGATTACGTGGTGGATATCGGGCCGGGCGCGGGCATACACGGCGGACACATCGTCGCCGAAGGCACGCCAGCCGAGGTCATGGCTCACCCGGACTCGTTGACCGGCAAGTACCTGTCGGGACGCGTGAAGATTGCGGTGCCGGCCAAGCGCACCCCGCGCAACAAGAAGCTGTCGTTGTCCCTCAAGGGCGCGCGCGGCAACAATCTGCGCAATGTCGACCTGGATATCCCGATTGGCTTGTTGACCTGTGTGACCGGCGTGTCCGGCTCGGGCAAATCGACACTGATCAACAACACGCTGTTCCCCCTGAGCGCCACCGCACTGAACGGTGCAACCACGCTTGAAGCTGCAGCGCATGACAGCATCAAGGGCCTGGAGCATCTGGACAAGGTCGTCGACATCGACCAGAGCCCGATCGGTCGCACCCCGCGCTCCAACCCGGCGACCTACACCGGGCTGTTCACACCAATTCGCGAACTGTTTGCCGGAGTACCGGAATCACGATCCCGTGGTTACGGCCCGGGCCGGTTCTCCTTCAACGTCAAGGGCGGCCGCTGCGAAGCGTGTCAGGGCGATGGCCTGATCAAGGTGGAAATGCACTTCCTGCCGGACATCTACGTGCCCTGCGACGTCTGCAAGAGCAAGCGTTACAACCGCGAGACGCTGGAGATCAAGTACAAGGGCAAGAACATCCACGAAACCCTCGAAATGACAATCGAGGAAGCCCGGGTATTCTTCGATGCGGTACCGGCTCTGGCGCGCAAGCTTCAGACATTGATGGACGTGGGTTTGTCGTACATCAAGCTCGGCCAGTCGGCGACCACGCTGTCTGGCGGTGAAGCCCAGCGGGTGAAATTGTCCCGTGAGCTGTCGAAGCGCGATACGGGCAAGACCCTGTATATCCTCGATGAGCCGACTACCGGCCTGCACTTCGCGGATATTCAGCAATTGCTCGACGTACTGCATCGCCTGCGCGACCACGGCAACACCGTGGTGGTGATTGAGCACAACCTGGACGTGATCAAGACGGCTGACTGGTTAGTGGATCTCGGCCCGGAGGGTGGTTCCAAGGGTGGGCAGATCATTGCAGTGGGTACACCGGAAGAAGTGTCGGAGATGAAACAGTCTCACACTGGCTTCTATCTCAAGCCGCTACTGGCTCGCGACCGGGACTGAATCAGGCCCATGAAAAAGCCCCTGTCACTTTGTCGGTGACAGGGGCTTTTTTGTATCTGGATACCCCACCTGTGGGAGCAAAGCTTGCTCGCGACGGCGACCTGAAGAACGCCATCGCGAGCAAGCTTTGCTCCCACAATTTGGATCAGAACTGCGACTGCAGGTAATTCTCCAGTCCAATCAGCTTGATCAGGCCCAACTGCTTCTCAAGCCAGTAGGTGTGATCTTCTTCCGTGTCATTGAGCTGAATACGCAGAATTTCACGGCTGACATAGTCTTTGTGCAGCTCGCAGAGCTCAATGCCCTTGCAGAGCGCAGCGCGAACCTTGTATTCCAGGCGCAGGTCGGCGGCGAGCATGTCCGGCACAGTCGTGCCCACATCCAGATCGTCCGGACGCATGCGCGGGGTACCTTCGAGCATCAGAATGCGGCGCATCAGGGCGTCAGCATGCTGCGCCTCTTCTTCCATCTCGTGGTTGATACGTTCGTAGAGCTCGGTGAAACCCCAGTCCTCGTACATCCGCGAATGGATGAAATATTGATCACGCGCCGCCAGTTCGCCGGTCAGCAACGTGTTGAGGTAATCGATTACGTCTGGGTGGCCTTGCATCGCCCTACATCTCCCTGCTTGAAAGTCTGTAGTTTGAACCAACATGGCCGGAACGTCACTCGCCAGACGCAATAAAAGCGAAGATATTCTGAGAAAACCAGCTTAAAAAACGCAAAAACCGCCCAAATGAGGGCGGTTCTGCTTCTCGTTTAGACTTCGTTAAGCTGTACGTTAAGTGCCTTTGCGATTGCTTCTCCATACGCCGGGTCGGCCTTGAAGAAATGCTGCAGCTGACGGTCGACTACATCACTGGAAACTCCAGACATCGCACCGGCGATATTGCTCACCAGCAGGTGCTTCTGCTCATCGCTCATCAACCGGAACAGCGCACCAGCGTGGCTGTAGTAATCGGTGTCTTCGCGATGATCGTAGCGATCAGCCGCGCCATTGAGCGCAAGAGCAGGCTCGGCATAACGAGGCGCTTGCTTGGGTGCCTCAACGTAGCTGTTCGGCTCATAGTTGGGCGCCGCACCGCCGTTGCTGCCAAACGCCATCGAGCCATCGCGCTGGTAGTTGTTCACCGGGCTGCGTGGTGCATTCACCGGCAGATGCTGGTGGTTGGTACCTATGCGGTAGCGGTGGGCGTCAGCGTAAGCGAACACCCGACCTTGCAGCATACGATCGGGCGAAAGACCAACACCAGGGACCATGTTGCTCGGCCCGAATGCCGCCTGCTCGACTTCGGCAAAGTAGTTCAGAGGATTGCGGTTGAGCTCGAGCTGGCCGACTTCGATCAGCGGAAACTCTTTCTGCGACCAGGTCTTGGTCACGTCGAACGGGTTTTCGTAATGAGCGGCAGCCTGGGCCTCGGTCATAATCTGAATGCACACGCTCCATCTCGGGAAATCACCGCGCTCGATCGCCTCGAACAAATCACGCTGTGCGTAATCGGGATCGGTACCGGCCAGGCGTGCGGCGTCCGCTGGGGCAAGGTTCTTGATCCCTTGCTGGGTTTTGTAATGCCACTTCACCCAATGACGCTCGCCGTTGGCGCTGAGCAGGCTGTAGGTGTGGCTGCCGAAGCCGTGCATGTGACGGTAGCCGTCGGGGATGCCTCGGTCCGAAAACAGGATGGTGACCTGGTGCAGCGCTTCAGGCGAGTGCGACCAGAAGTCCCACATCATCTGCGCGCTTTTCAGGTTGCTCTGCGGCAGACGTTTTTGCGTGTGGATGAAATCAGGGAATTTCAGCGGGTCACGGATGAAGAACACCGGCGTGTTGTTGCCAACGATGTCCCAGTTACCTTCCTCGGTGTAGAACTTCAATGCAAAGCCGCGCGGATCACGCTCGGTGTCGGCCGAACCACGCTCACCGCCTACCGTCGAAAACCGTAGAAAAGTTGGGGTTTGCTTGCCGACAGTCTCGAACAGCTTGGCGCTGGTGTACTGGGTGATGTCGCGAGTTACCGTAAACGTGCCGTAGGCACCTGAACCCTTGGCGTGTACGCGGCGTTCAGGAATGTTTTCACGATTGAAGTGAGCAAGCTTCTCGAGCAGGTGAAAGTCGTCGAGCAGCAGCGGGCCGCGAGGGCCTGCGGAACGGGAATTCTGGTTGTCGGCGACAGGAGCGCCACTGGCGGTGGTAATCGTGTTGTTTTGGCTCATGCGATCTCTTCCTCTGTTCGGTCTTAACCTGCCGGCTAATCGGCTTAGGACTGAGTATTAACCATTCATCGACCTATCCACAAATTCATTAATTTGTTCCGATCAATAGAAAAATACTAACAACAGTCCTGCTGAATGATGAAGCAGCTGGCCGATTGGAACTTGTACAGAGCGCGCATTTATTACAGGCACAAAAAACCGGGCACTAGGCCCGGTTTTTCGTATCTGACGTCTTACTCAGCGGATACAGCTTCACCGCCAGCAGGACGATCAACCAGCTCAACGTACGCCATAGGCGCGTTGTCACCAGTGCGGAAACCGCACTTGAGGATGCGCAGGTAGCCACCCTCACGGGTAGCGTAACGCTTGCCCAGGTCGTTGAAGAGCTTACCAACGATAGCTTTCGAGCGAGTACGGTCGAAAGCCAGACGGCGGTTAGCCAGGCTGTCTGTCTTGGCCAAAGTGATCAGCGGCTCAGCAACGCGACGCAGTTCTTTGGCTTTTGGCAGTGTAGTTTTGATCAGCTCGTGCTCGAACAGCGACACCGCCATGTTTTGAAACATGGCCTTGCGGTGCGAGCTGGTGCGGCTCAGGTGACGACCACTTTTACGATGACGCATGGTTCATTCCTTACCAAACACAACGTTCGGTGATTACGACGATCAGGCAGTCGCCTTGTCGTCCTTCTTAAGACTTGCAGGCGGCCAGTTGTCGAGGCGCATGCCGAGGGACAGACCGCGGGAGGCCAGAACGTCCTTGATTTCAGTCAAGGATTTCTTGCCAAGGTTCGGAGTCTTCAACAGCTCTACTTCGGTACGCTGAATCAGGTCACCGATGTAGTAGATGTTTTCCGCCTTAAGGCAGTTAGCCGAACGTACAGTCAGTTCCAGATCGTCAACCGGGCGAAGCAGGATCGGATCGATCTCGTCTTCCTGCTCAACAACCACTGGCTCACTGTCACCTTTGAGATCGACGAACGCAGCCAACTGCTGTTGCAGGATGGTTGCAGCACGACGGATTGCCTCTTCAGGATCCAGGGTACCGTTGGTTTCCAGATCAATAACCAGCTTGTCCAGGTTAGTACGCTGCTCGACACGGGCGTTTTCCACCACGTATGCGATACGGCGAACCGGGCTGAACGAAGAGTCAAGCTGCAAGCGACCGATGCTGCGGCTTTCGTCTTCATCGCTCTGACGCGAGTCTGCCGGTTCATAACCACGACCACGAGCTACGGTGAGCTTCATGTTCAGGGCGCCGTTAGACGCCAGGTTAGCGATTACGTGATCGGGGTTAACGATCTCGACATCATGATCCAGCTGAATATCGGCAGCGGTAACCACCCCCGAACCCTTCTTCGACAAGGTCAGCGTAACTTCGTCACGACCGTGCAGCTTGATAGCCAGACCTTTAAGGTTCAACAGGATTTCAATTACGTCTTCCTGTACGCCTTCGATGGCGCTGTACTCATGGAGTACACCGTCAATCTCGGCCTCGACTACTGCACAGCCGGGCATTGAGGACAACAGGATGCGTCGCAGCGCGTTGCCCAGGGTGTGGCCGAAACCACGCTCGAGAGGCTCGAGAGTGATCTTGGCGCGGGTTGGACTGACAACCTGCACATCAATATGGCGGGGTGTCAGGAACTCATTTACCGAAATCTGCATGGATGCACCTATTTTCTAGCCCTTACTTGGAGTAGAGCTCGACAATCAGGCTTTCGTTGATGTCGGCGGACAGATCACTGCGAGCTGGAACGTTCTTGAAAACGCCCGACTTCTTCTCAGTGTCTACTTCTACCCATTCTACGCGGCCACGTTGGGCACACAGATCGAGAGCTTGGACAATGCGAAGTTGGTTCTTTGCTTTCTCGCGAATCGCGACCACGTCACCAGCACGAACCTGGTACGACGGCACGTTTACGGTCTGACCGTTAACGCTTACGGATTTGTGCGATACCAGCTGACGGGATTCGGCACGAGTCGAACCAAAGCCCATACGGTATACAACGTTGTCCAGACGGCATTCGAGCAGTTGCAGCAGGTTTTCACCGGTTGCACCTTTCTTGCCAGCAGCTTCTTTGTAGTAGCCGCTGAATTGACGCTCGAGAACGCCGTAGATACGGCGGACCTTCTGCTTTTCACGCAGTTGGGTGCCGTAATCGGACTGGCGACCGCGGCGTTGGCCGTGGATACCAGGTGCTGCTTCAATGTTGCACTTCGATTCGATCGCGCGCACGCCGCTCTTCAGGAAGAGATCGGTGCCTTCGCGACGAGCGAGTTTGCATTTTGGACCAATGTAACGAGCCATTCTTTACAATCTCCTGGATTACACGCGGCGCTTCTTCGGCGGACGGCACCCGTTGTGCGGGATTGGCGTCACGTCGGTGATGCTGGCGATCTTATAGCCGCAGCCGTTCAAAGCACGGACAGCGGACTCACGACCTGGACCTGGACCTTTGACGTTAACGTCGAGGTTTTTCAGGCCATATTCCAGCGCAGCTTGACCAGCACGTTCAGCAGCTACTTGAGCAGCAAACGGGGTGGACTTGCGGGAACCGCGGAAACCCGAACCACCGGAGGTAGCCCAGGAAAGAGCGTTGCCTTGACGGTCGGTGATGGTCACGATTGTGTTGTTAAAAGAAGCATGGATGTGGGCGATGCCATCAACCACTGTCTTTTTAACTTTTTTACGAGGACGAGCAGCAGGTTTTGCCATGATAATTTTCCTGTCGATTCGCTGGGGCGATTACTTGCGGATCGGCTTACGCGGACCTTTACGGGTACGCGCGTTAGTCTTGGTACGCTGACCGCGCACTGGAAGACCACGACGATGACGCAGACCGCGATAGCAACCGAGGTCCATCAAACGCTTGATTTTCATGTTGATTTCGCGACGCAGGTCACCTTCAGTGGTGAACTTCGCCACTTCGCCACGCAGCTGTTCAATCTGCTCGTCGCTCAGATCTTTGATCTTTGCAGCTGGGTTTACCCCAGCAACCGCACAGATCTTCTGTGCAGTAGTGCGACCAACACCATAGATGTAGGTCAGCGAGATAACAGTATGCTTGTTATCTGGAATGTTAACGCCTGCAATACGGGCCATTCAGTGGGACTCCAATTGACAGCTACCTACGCCCCGGAAGCCAAGAAATAGGGCGCGAGATAATATCGCTGTAATAACAAATAATCAACCCGGTAGCGCACTAGCTACCGGGCTTGAAGCACAATCACACTCAGCCTTGGCGCTGTTTGTGACGCGGTTCCGCGCTGCAAATTACTCGAACAACACCTTCGCGGCGAATAATCTTGCAGTTGCGGCACAGCTTTTTCACCGATGCACGAACTTTCATCACCAACTCCTCGAACCTTATGGGTACTCAGCGCAACATGCCGCTGCCGTAACCCTTCAGGTTGGCTTTCTTCATCAGGGATTCGTACTGGTGCGAAACGAGGTGCGATTGTACTTGGGACATGAAGTCCATCACAACCACCACGACGATCAGCAACGAGGTCCCGCCAAGGTAGAACGGAACGTTTGCCGCTACCACCAGGAACTGGGGCAACAGACATACGGCCGTCATATATAGAGCACCGAACAGGGTCAAACGGGTCAGAACGCCATCAATGTAGCGCGCCGACTGCTCGCCTGGACGGATGCCCGGAATAAAGGCACCGGACTTCTTCAGGTTTTCCGCTACGTCTTTCGGATTGAACATCAACGCCGTATAGAAGAAGCAGAAGAAAATAATCCCTGCACTAAACAGCAGAATATTCAACGGCTGACCAGGAGCGATCGACTGCGAGATGTCCTGCAACCAGCCCATACCTTCAGACTGACCGAACCAGGTACCCAACGAAGCCGGGAACAGCAAAATGCTGCTCGCGAAAATAGCCGGGATAACACCGGCCATGTTCACCTTCAGCGGCAAGTGGCTAGTCTGCGCAGCGAAGACCTTGCGGCCCTGCTGACGCTTGGCGTAGTGAACAGCAATACGACGCTGACCACGCTCAATGAACACCACAAAACCGATAATCGCTACTGCCAGCAAACCGATCGCAACCAGGGCGAAAATGTTGATGTCACCCTGACGCGCAGACTCGAAAGACTGCCCGATCGCTCTCGGAAGACCGGCGACGATACCTGCGAAAATCAACATCGAGATACCGTTGCCTACACCACGCTCAGTAATCTGCTCACCCAGCCACATCATGAACATCGCACCAGCCACAAAAGTGGATACCGCGACGAAATGGAAGCCAAAATCAGCAGTGAACGATACGCCCTGCCCCGCCAGACCAATGGACATGCCAATGGCCTGAACGAGAGCGAGAACGACAGTGCCGTAGCGGGTGTACTGAGCAATCTTGCGACGCCCAGCTTCACCTTCCTTCTTCAACTGTTCCAGCTGTGGGCTGACGGCGGTCATCAGTTGCATGATGATCGATGCCGAAATGTACGGCATGATCCCCAGTGCAAAGATGCTCATCCGTTCCAGCGCACCGCCGGAAAACATGTTGAACAAGCTAAGAATGGTCCCCTCATTCTGTCGAAACAGGTCCGCGAGTCGGTCCGGGTTGATACCTGGAACCGGGATGTGTGCGCCTATTCGGTAGACGATAATCGCCAGGAACAGAAAACGCAGACGAGCCCAGAGTTCAGACATACCGCCTTTGCCGAGCGCAGAGAGAGCACCTTGCTTAGCCATTTATTCCTCGAACTTGCCGCCAGCTGCTTCGATAGCCGCACGCGCACCTTTGGTGGCGCCGATTCCCTTTCCGATGGTAACAGCGCGAGTAACTTCGCCGGACAGCATGATTTTCACACGCTGAACGTTGACGTTGATCACGTTGGCATCTTTCAGGGACTGCACGGTGACGATGTCGCCTTCCACTTTAGCCAGCTCGGACAGACGCACTTCTGCGCGGTCCATGGCTTTCAGGGAAACGAAACCGAACTTCGGCAGGCGACGATGCAGCGGCTGTTGACCGCCTTCAAAGCCTGGAGCAATGGTGCCACCGGAGCGGGAGGACTGACCTTTGTGGCCACGGCCACCGGTCTTGCCCAAACCACTACCGATACCACGGCCCGGACGATGCTTTTCGCGACGGGAACCCGGCGCTGGACTCAGATCATTGAGTTTCATCGATTAACCCTCGACACGCAGCATGTAGTAAGCCTTGTTGATCATCCCGCGATTCTCGGGAGTATCAAGTACTTCTACAGTGTGACCGATGCGACGCAGACCCAGACCCTTAACGCACAGTTTGTGGTTAGGGATGCGGCCGGTCATGCTTTTGATCAGCGTTACTTTAACGGTAGCCATGATCAGAAGATCTCCTTGACGCTTTTGCCACGCTTGGCGGCAATGGATTCAGGAGATTGCATAGCTTTCAAACCTTTGAAAGTGGCGTGAACCACGTTTACCGGGTTAGTCGAGCCGTAGCACTTGGCCAGAACGTTCTGAACACCAGCAACTTCGAGGACAGCACGCATAGCGCCGCCAGCGATGATACCGGTACCTTCAGAAGCAGGCTGCATGTACACCTTCGAAGCGCCGTGAGCGGACTTCATAGCGTACTGCAGAGTGGTGCCGTTCAGGTCAACTTGGATCATGTTGCGGCGAGCAGCTTCCATTGCCTTCTGGATCGCAGCAGGCACTTCACGCGACTTGCCACGGCCGAAGCCAACGCGCCCTTTACCATCACCCACCACGGTCAACGCGGTGAAAGTGAAGATACGGCCGCCTTTAACGGTTTTGGCTACGCGGTTAACTTGAACCAGCTTCTCGATGTAGCCTTCGTCGCGCTTTTGGTCGTTATTTGACATAACTTAGAACTCCAGCCCAGCTTCACGAGCAGCATCAGCCAGCGCTTTAACGCGGCCGTGGTACTTGAAGCCAGAGCGGTCGAAAGCCACTTGCGAGACGCCAGCGGCCTTAGCACGCGTAGCGACCAGCTGGCCAACCTTTGTGGCCGCGTCGATGTTGCCAGTGGCACCATCACGCAGTTCTTTATCCAAAGTCGAGGCAGATGCCAGAACTTTGTTGCCGTCGGCCGAAATGACCTGGGCGTAGATGTGCTGCGACGAGCGGAACACGCAGAGACGCACGACTTCGAGTTCGTGCATTTTCAGGCGTGCTTTGCGAGCGCGACGCAGTCGAGTAACTTTTTTGTCGGTCATTTGCTATGCCCTACTTCTTCTTGGCTTCTTTACGACGGACGACTTCGTCCGCGTAGCGCACACCTTTGCCTTTGTACGGCTCTGGTGGACGGAAGTCGCGGATCTCGGCGGCCACTTGACCTACCAGCTGCTTGTCGATGCCCTTGATCAGGATATCGGTCTGGCTAGGAGTCTCAGCGGTGATGCCTTCCGGCAGTTCATAATCCACTGGGTGCGAGAAGCCAAGAGCCAGATTCAGCACTGTGCCTTTTGCTTGCGCTTTGTAACCAACACCGACCAGCTGGAGCTTACGCTCGAAGCCTTGGCTTACGCCTTGGACCATGTTGTTTACCAACGCACGAGTGGTACCAGCCATTGCGCGAGTTTGTTGATCGCCATTGCGAGCAGCGAAACGCAGCTCACCAGCTTCTTCAACGATCTCAACGGACGAATGGATGTTCAGTTCGAGAGTGCCCTTGGCACCCTTCACCGAAAGCTGTTGGCCTGCGAATTTGACTTCGACACCGGCTGGCAGCTTAACGGGGTTCTTAGCGACGCGTGACATGCTTATCCCCCCTTAGAACACAGTGCAAAGAACTTCGCCGCCGACACCGGCAGCGCGCGCAGCACGATCCGTCATCACACCTTTGTTGGTGGAGACGATAGACACACCGAGACCGCCACGAACTTTTGGCAGATCATCGACGGACTTGTACTGACGCAGGCCTGGACGGCTAACGCGCTTCACTTCTTCGATGACCGGACGGCCTTCGAAATATTTCAGCTCGATAGACAGCAGTGGTTTTGTTTCGCTGCTGATCTGATAACCCGCGATGTAACCTTCGTCCTTCAGGACTTTAGCTACAGCCACCTTCAACGTGGAAGAAGGCATGCTTACGACGGACTTTTCAGCCATCTGGGCATTACGGATTCGAGTTAGCATGTCCGCTAACGGGTCCTGCATACTCATGGGCTAGACGCTCCTAATACAAAAAAATAAGCCTTGCGGCTACTACCTTCGCCGAGAAACTCCATGCGAAAAAAGCACGGGCTCAGGCGAGCCGGGTATTCTAGACACACCCCACAAATGAATCAAGCCCCAAAAGGGGCTTGATTCAAGTTCAAGGTCACCGGTGGTCAGGAACTCGCGCTTCTGGACACCGGGACTTCGATATTGCTTACCAGCTGGCTTTAACCAGACCAGGTACGTCACCACGCATTGCAGCTTCACGCAGTTTGTTACGGCCGAGGCCGAACTTGCGGTAAACGCCGTGTGGACGACCGGTCAGGCGGCAGCGGTTACGCATGCGCGAAGCGCTTGCGTCACGTGGCTGCTTCTGCAGAGCTACTGTAGCTTCCCAACGTGCTTCTGGACTTGCGTTCAGATCAACGATGATAGCTTTCAGTGCTGCACGCTTCTTGGCGTACTTGGCAACCGTGAGCTGACGTTTCAGCTCGCGGTTTTTCATGCTCATCTTGGCCATTTTCCTACTCCAATCAGTTGCGGAACGGGAATTTGAAAGCACGCAACAGGGCGCGACCTTCATCATCGTTCTTGGCAGTGGTGGTCAGGGTAATGTCCAGACCGCGGAGAGCATCGATCTTGTCGTAGTCGATTTCCGGGAAGATGATCTGCTCTTTAACGCCCATGCTGTAGTTACCACGACCATCGAAGGACTTGGCATTCAGGCCGCGGAAGTCGCGGACCCGAGGCAGGGAGATCGACAGCAGACGATCCAGGAATTCGTACATACGCTCACGGCGCAGGGTCACTTTGACGCCGATCGGCCAACCTTCACGGACTTTAAAGCCAGCGATGGATTTCCGAGCGTAAGTCACAACGACTTTCTGACCGGTGATCTTTTCCAGGTCGGCAACAGCGTGCTCGATGACTTTTTTGTCACCGACTGCTTCGCCCAGACCCATGTTCAGGGTGATCTTTGTTACGCGTGGAACTTCCATCACGTTCGAAAGCTTAAGTTCTTCCTTAAGTTTCGGTGCGATTTCTTTCCAGTAAATCTCTTTTAGTCGTGCCATGGTCTCATCTACCTAGCAGTGTTCAAGCATCAACCGCTTTTTGGGTCGACTTGAAGACACGAATTTTCTTGCCGTCTTCTACTTTGAAACCAACGCGATCAGCCTTGTTGGTTTCGCCGTTGAAAATGGCGACGTTAGAAGCGTCCAGTGGAGCTTCTTTTTCGACGATACCGCCTTGTACGCCCGACATCGGGTTAGGCTTGGTATGACGCTTAACCAGGTTCAGACCGCCGATAACCAGACGGTTATTAGCGAGAACCTTAAGCACCTTACCGCGCTTACCTTTGTCTTTGCCGGCGATCACGATGATCTCGTCGTCACGACGAATCTTTTGCATGTCGGATCTCCTTACAGCACTTCTGGGGCGAGCGAGACGATCTTCATGAACTTCTCAGTACGAAGTTCACGGGTCACTGGCCCAAAGATACGGGTGCCGATCGGCTCTTGCTTGTTGTTCAGAAGAACAGCAGCGTTGCCATCAAAGCGGATAATGGAGCCATCAGCACGACGTACGCCGTGACGAGTGCGGACTACAACAGCAGTCATCACTTGGCCTTTTTTCACTTTACCGCGAGGAATTGCTTCCTTCACGGTAACTTTGATGATGTCACCGATACCAGCGTAACGACGATGGGAGCCACCCAGCACCTTGATGCACATAACGCGGCGTGCGCCGCTGTTATCGGCCACATCGAGCATGGATTGAGTCTGAATCATATAATTTCTCCGACCCCTAGTCCTTAGACTTCCACAGCGCGTTCGAGAACATCAACCAGCGCCCAAGACTTGGTCTTGGCCAAAGGACGAGTTTCACGAATAGTGACTTTGTCGCCGATGTGGCACTGATTGGTTTCGTCGTGCGCGTGCAGCTTAGTCGAACGCTTAACGTATTTACCGTAGATCGGGTGCTTTACGCGACGCTCGATCAGAACGGTGATGGTCTTGTCCATTTTGTCGCTGACAACACGGCCAGTCAGCGTACGGACGGTTTTTTCGGCTTCAGCCATGATTACTTACCTGCCTGCTGTTTGAGCACAGTCTTCACGCGAGCGATGTCACGCTTAACTTGCCGGAGCAGGTGAGACTGCCCCAACTGGCCAGTTGCTTTCTGCATACGCAGATTGAACTGGTCGCGCAGCAGGCCGAGCAGTTGCTCGTTAAGCTGCGGCGCGTCTTTTTCACGAAGTTCGTTCGCTTTCATCACATCACCGTCCGTTTAACGAAGGCGGTGGCGAGCGGCAGCTTTGCAGCAGCCAGGGCAAATGCCTCACGCGCCAGCTCTTCAGAAACACCCTCGATTTCATACAGGACTTTGCCTGGCTGAATCTGGGCAACCCAGTACTCCACAGAACCCTTACCTTTACCCATCCGAACTTCGAGTGGCTTCTTGGAAATAGGCTTGTCCGGGAATACACGGATCCAGATCTTGCCGCCACGTTTAACGTGACGAGTCAGTGCACGACGCGCTGACTCGATCTGACGAGCGGTGAGACGACCACGAGCTACAGACTTCAGCGCATATTCGCCGAAGCTGACTTTGCTACCGCGCTGAGCCAAGCCACGGTTGTGGCCAGTCATCTGCTTGCGGAACTTCGTACGCTTTGGTTGCAACATTTGGCGTACCCCTTACTTAGCAGCTTTTTTACGAGGCGCTGGTGCTTGTGGTTTCAGTTCTTCTTGGCGACCACCAATTACTTCGCCTTTGAAGATCCAAACCTTTACACCGATCACACCATAAGTGGTGTGAGCTTCGTAGTTGGCATAGTCGATGTCGGCACGCAGGGTGTGCAGTGGCACACGACCTTCGCGATACCATTCAGTACGTGCGATTTCAGCACCGCCGAGACGACCGCTCACTTGGATTTTGATGCCTTTGGCACCAATGCGCATGGCGTTCTGTACAGCGCGCTTCATAGCGCGACGGAACATTACGCGACGCTCCAGCTGCTGAGCTACGCTCTGCGCAACCAACATACCGTCGAGTTCCGGCTTGCGGATTTCTTCGATATTGATGTGCACAGGCACACCCATTTGCTTGGTCAGGTCCTGACGCAGTTTCTCAACATCTTCACCTTTCTTCCCGATAACGATACCTGGACGAGCGGTGTGGATGGTGATACGTGCTGTTTGGGCCGGACGATGGATATCGATACGGCTTACGGACGCGCTTTTTAGTTTGTCTTGGAGATACTCACGCACCTTCAGATCAGCGAACAAATAGTCCGCATAAGTCCGACCGTCTGCGTACCAGACGGAGGTGTGCTCCTTGACGATTCCCAGGCGAATGCCAATGGGATGTACTTTCTGACCCATCTCTTCGACTCCGTTACTTGTCAGCAACCTTGACAGTGATATGGCAAGACCGCTTGACGATGCGATCAGCACGGCCTTTGGCACGTGGCATGATTCGCTTCAGCGAACGCCCTTCGTTGACGAAAACGGTGCTGACTTTAAGGTCATCAACGTCTGCGCCTTCGTTATGCTCGGCGTTGGCTACGGCCGACTCCAGCACTTTCTTCATGATCTCGGCGGCTTTCTTACTGCTGAAAGCCAACAGGTTGAGCGCTTCGCCCACCTTCTTCCCGCGGATCTGGTCGGCGACCAAGCGGGCTTTCTGGGCGGAGATTCGAGCGCCCGACAACTTAGCGGCTACTTCCATTTCCTAACCCCTTAACGCTTGGCTTTCTTGTCTGCCACGTGCCCACGGTAAGTGCGGGTACCGGCAAACTCGCCTAGTTTGTGGCCGACCATGTCTTCGTTCACGAGAACTGGGACATGGAGACGACCGTTGTGTACAGCGATGGTCAGACCGACCATTTGTGGCAGGATCATCGAACGACGCGACCAGGTTTTCACCGGTTTGCGATCATTCTTTTCCGCCGCCACTTCGATCTTCTTCAGTAGGTGAAGATCAATAAAAGGACCTTTTTTCAGAGAACGTGGCACTGTCGTATCCCTCTATTTACTTGCGACGACGGACGATCATTTTGTCGGTACGCTTATTACCACGAGTCTTCGCGCCCTTAGTCGGGAAGCCCCATGGCGATACCGGATGACGACCACCAGAGGTACGACCTTCACCACCACCATGTGGGTGGTCAACCGGGTTCATGGCAACACCACGAACGGTTGGGCGAACGCCACGCCAGCGTTTGGCACCAGCTTTACCCAGCGAACGCAGGCTGTGCTCGGAGTTCGAGACTTCACCCAGGGTCGCGCGGCATTCAGCCAGCACTTTACGCATCTCACCAGAACGCAGACGCAGGGTCACGTAGACACCTTCACGAGCGATCAGCTGAGCCGAAGCACCAGCGGAACGAGCGATTTGCGCGCCTTTACCTGGCTTCAATTCGATGCCGTGTACGGTACTACCAACTGGAATGCTGCGCAGTTGCAACTGGTTGCCCGGCTTGATCGGAGCCAAAGCACCCGAAATCAGCTGGTCGCCAGCGCTCACGCCTTTAGGGGCGATGATGTAACGGCGTTCGCCGTCTGCGTACAGCATAAGAGCAATGTGAGCAGTACGGTTTGGATCGTATTCGATACGCTCGACAGTGGCTGGAATGCCATCTTTGTCGTTGCGACGGAAATCGACCAGACGATAATGCTGCTTATGGCCACCACCGATGTGACGAGTGGTAATACGACCATTGTTGTTACGACCACCAGACTTCGATTTCTTCTCGAGCAGCGGTGCGTGAGGAGCGCCTTTATGCAGCTCCTGGTTGACCACCTTGACCACATGACGGCGGCCAGGGGAAGTCGGTTTGCATTTAACGATTGCCATGATGCACCCCTTCCTTACTCAGCACTGCTGCTGAAATCGAGATCTTGGCCTGGCTGAAGGGAGATAACTGCCTTCTTCCAGTCATTACGCTTGCCCAGACCGCGAGCAGTGCGCTTGCTCTTACCCAGAACATTCAGGGTAGTAACACGCTCTACTTTCACGCTGAACAGGCTTTCGACGGCCTTCTTGATTTCCAGCTTGGTTGCATCAGTAGCAACCTTGAAAACGAACTGGCCTTTCTTGTCAGCCAGAACCGTAGCCTTCTCGGAAACGTGCGGGCCAAGCAGAACTTTAAATACGCGTTCCTGGTTCATCCCAGCAGCTCCTCGAATTTCTTCACGGCCGACACGGTGATCAACACCTTGTCGTATGCGATCAGACTAACTGGATCGGAACCTTGCACGTCACGTACATCGACGTGTGGCAGGTTACGAGCAGCCAGGTACAGGTTCTGATCAACAGCGTCCGACACGATCAGAACGTCGGTCAGGCTCATGTTGTTCAGTTTGCCCAGCAGGTCTTTGGTTTTCGGCGATTCAACGGCGAAATCCTGAACCACGACCAGACGATCAGTACGCACCAGCTCAGCAAGGATGGAACGCATTGCTGCGCGATACATCTTCTTGTTCAGCTTCTGGGAGTGATCCTGTGGACGAGCTGCGAAAGTGGTACCGCCGCCACGCCAGATTGGGCTACGGATAGTACCGGCACGCGCACGGCCAGTACCTTTCTGACGCCATGGGCGCTTACCGCCACCACGAACGTCGGAACGGGTCTTTTGCTGCTTGGTACCTTGACGGCCGCCGGCCATGTAGGCCACGACTGCTTGGTGAACCAGCGTCTCGTTGAACTCGCCGCCAAACGTCAGTTCGGAAACTTCGATCGCTTGAGCGTCATTTACATTTAATTGCATGTCAGCTTCCCCTTAACCGCGAGCCTTGGCTGCTGGACGTACAACCAAGTTGCCGCCAGTAGCGCCAGGAACAGCGCCCTTGACCAACAACAGATTGCGTTCAGCGTCCACGCGCACTACTTCGAGGGACTGCACGGTCACGCGCTCAGCGCCCATATGACCGGACATTTTTTTGCCCTTGAATACACGACCAGGAGTCTGGCACTGGCCGATAGAGCCTGGAACGCGGTGGGACACGGAGTTACCGTGGGTATTATCTTGCCCGCGGAAGTTCCAACGCTTGATCGTACCCTGGAAGCCTTTACCTTTGGACTGACCGGTTACATCAACCAGTTGACCAGCGGCGAAGATTTCAGCGTTGATCAGATCGCCGGCCTGGTACTCGCCTTCTTCAAGGCGGAATTCCATTACGGTACGACCAGCGGCTACGTTCGCTTTAGCGAAGTGGCCAGCCTGAGCAGCTGTAACACGCGAAGCACGACGCTCGCCTACAGTGACTTGCACTGCACGATAGCCATCGGTTTCTTCAGTTTTGAACTGGGTGACGCGATTCGGCTCGATCTCAATGACCGTGACCGGAATGGAGACACCTTCTTCGGTGAAAATACGGGTCATACCGCATTTACGACCGACTACACCAATAGTCATGTTGTAAACCTCATGAGTGTACGGGGCTTTCACCCGCTATGGCCGCCCATTTCAGAGCGTTACACGACTAAGACCGAGTCTTAGCCGAGGCTGATCTGCACTTCCACACCGGCCGCAAGATCAAGCTTCATAAGCGCATCAACGGTTTTATCCGTTGGCTGGACGATGTCCAGAACGCGTTTATGAGTACGGATCTCGTACTGGTCACGCGCGTCTTTGTTGACGTGCGGGGAGACCAGAACGGTGAACCGCTCTTTACGGGTAGGCAGTGGAATTGGACCACGCACTTGAGCACCAGTACGTTTCGCGGTTTCCACGATTTCCTGGGTGGATTGGTCGATCAGGCGATGGTCAAAAGCCTTCAACCTGATACGGATTTGCTGATTTTGCATTGGATTTCAGACTCCGGCTGCTATTCCCAGCGAGCGCAATACGCCCGTTAAAAGGAGGCGCAATTCTATAGACGGGCTACTACAGTGTCAACCCAATAAAAAAGCCCCCGCTAGGCGGGGGCTTTTTCAAGTCATCACTTATTAAGCGATGATTTTGGCTACGACGCCAGCGCCGACGGTACGACCGCCTTCACGAATAGCGAAACGCAGACCGTCTTCCATTGCGATGGTTTTGATCAGGGTGACAACCATTTTGATGTTGTCGCCTGGCATTACCATTTCAACGCCTTCCGGCAGTTCGCAGTTACCGGTCACGTCAGTGGTCCGGAAGTAGAACTGTGGACGGTAGCCTTTGAAGAACGGAGTGTGACGACCGCCTTCTTCTTTGCTCAACACGTACACTTCAGCTTCGAAGGTAGTGTGCGGCTTAACCGAACCTGGCTTGACCAGAACCTGGCCACGCTCTACGTCGTCACGCTTGGTGCCGCGCAGCAGCACGCCGCAGTTCTCGCCAGCACGACCTTCGTCGAGCAGCTTACGGAACATTTCAACGCCGGTGCAGGTGGTGACAACAGTGTCACGCAGACCAACGATTTCCAGCGAATCCTGAACCTTGACGATACCGCGCTCGATACGGCCAGTTACAACAGTACCGCGACCGGAGATCGAGAATACGTCTTCGATTGGCATCAGGAACGGCTTGTCGATAACACGAATTGGATCTGGGATGTAGCTGTCCAGAGTCTCAACCAGTTTACGAACGGCAGTGGTGCCCATTTCGTTGTCGTCTTGGCCGTTCAGAGCCATCAGAGCCGAACCGATGATGATCGGAGTGTCGTCGCCCGGGAAGTCGTAAGTGCTCAGCAGATCGCGCACTTCCATCTCTACCAGTTCCAGCAGCTCAGCGTCGTCTACCATGTCAGCCTTGTTCAGGAAGACAACGATGTACGGAACGCCAACCTGACGGGACAACAGGATGTGCTCACGGGTTTGTGGCATCGGACCATCAGCGGCCGAGCAAACCAGAATAGCGCCGTCCATCTGAGCAGCACCGGTGATCATGTTTTTCACATAGTCAGCGTGACCTGGGCAGTCAACGTGAGCGTAGTGACGGATCAACGAGTTGTATTCAACGTGCGCAGTGTTGATGGTGATACCACGAGCCTTTTCTTCCGGAGCGCTGTCGATTTTGTCGAAAGCAACAGCGGCCGAACCGAAAACTTCGGAGCAGACACGAGTCAGAGCAGCAGTCAGCGTGGTTTTACCGTGGTCAACGTGACCGATGGTGCCAACGTTAACGTGCGGGAGGTCACGTACAAATTTTTCTTTAGCCACGACAATTAACTCCTAGCCTAAAGGGGCTGAATCAGCCTTGTTTTTTGGTAACAGTTTCGACGATATGCGACGGAGCTGTATTGTATTTTTTGAATTCCATAGAGTAGCTTGCGCGACCTTGGGACATGGAGCGAACGTCGGTTGCGTAACCGAACATCTCACCCAACGGAACCTCGGCACGAATCACTTTGCCGGAAACCGTATCTTCCATACCCAGGATCATGCCGCGACGACGGTTAAGGTCGCCCATCACGTCACCCATATAGTCTTCAGGTGTAACAACCTCTACCGCCATGATCGGCTCAAGCAGCTCACCACCGCCCTTCTGGGCCAGTTGCTTGGTCGCCATGGATGCAGCCACCTTAAACGCCATCTCGTTGGAGTCGACGTCGTGGTAGGAACCATCAAACACAGTAGCCTTCAGGCCGATCAGCGGATAACCGGCAACAACGCCGTTCTTCATCTGCTCTTCGATACCCTTCTGGATAGCCGGGATGTATTCCTTAGGAACCACACCACCCACTACTTCGTTCACGAATTGCAGACCTTCCTGACCTTCGTCAGCAGGAGCAAAACGGATCCAGCAGTGGCCGAACTGACCACGACCGCCGGATTGACGAACGAACTTGCCTTCGATTTCACAGTTCTTCGTGATGCGCTCACGATAGGAAACCTGAGGCTTACCGATGTTGGCTTCGACGTTGAACTCACGGCGCATCCGGTCAACCAGGATGTCCAGGTGCAACTCGCCCATGCCGGAGATGATCGTTTGACCAGTCTCTTCATCAGTCTTGACGCGGAAAGATGGATCTTCCTGAGCAAGCTTGCCCAGAGCAACACCCATTTTTTCCTGGTCGTCCTTGGTCTTAGGCTCTACGGCAACCGAAATAACCGGCTCCGGGAAGTCCATGCGAACCAGGATGATTGGCTTGTCACCGTTGCACAAAGTCTCACCAGTGGTGACGTCCTTCATGCCGATCAAGGCCGCGATGTCACCAGCGCGCACTTCCTTGATTTCTTCACGGGCGTTTGCGTGCATTTGCACCATACGACCCACGCGCTCTTTCTTGCCTTTGACCGAGTTGATCACGCCGTCGCCGGAGTTCAACACGCCCGAGTAAACACGGACGAAGGTCAAGGTACCCACGAATGGGTCGGTGGCAATTTTGAATGCCAGAGCGGAGAACGGTTCGCTGTCATCTGCATGACGCTCCAGCTCGATAGTCTCGTCATCCGGGTCAGTACCCTTGATGGCAGGAATATCAACTGGTGCAGGCAGGTAGTCGATAACGGCGTCGAGAACCAGGGGAACACCCTTGTTCTTGAAGGAAGAACCGCAAACAGCCAGAACGATCTCACCAGCGATAGTACGCTGACGCAGAGCGGCCTTGATTTCCTCATTGGTGAGTTCTTCACCTTCGAGGTACTTGTTCATCAGCTCTTCGCTGGCTTCGGCCGCAGCCTCAATCATGTTGCCGCGCCACTCGTCAGCCATTTCCTGCAGTTCAGCAGGGATAGGCTTGCGAACTGGAACCATGCCTTTGTCGGAGTCATTCCAGTAGACCGCTTCCATAGCCATCAGATCGATCTGACCCTGGAAATTGTCTTCGGAACCGATAGCCAACTGGATTGGCACCGGGGTGTGACCCAGACGCTGCTTGATCTGACCGATCACGCGCAGGAAGTTGGCACCAGCACGGTCCATCTTGTTTACGTAAACAAGACGTGGAACGCCGTATTTGTTGGCTTGACGCCATACGGTTTCCGACTGAGGCTCAACACCCGAGGTGCCGCAGAACACAACAACCGCGCCATCGAGAACACGCAGGGAACGTTCAACTTCAATAGTGAAGTCAACGTGGCCCGGGGTGTCGATGACGTTGAAGCGGTATTGGTCCTTGTGCTGCTTCTCGGAACCCTGCCAGAAGGCGGTAATGGCAGCAGAAGTAATGGTAATACCACGCTCCTGCTCCTGAACCATCCAGTCTGTGGTCGCGGCGCCGTCATGCACCTCGCCCATTTTGTGACTTTTGCCAGTGTAAAAAAGGACGCGCTCGGTGGTGGTGGTTTTACCAGCATCCACGTGAGCAACGATACCAATGTTACGGTAGCGATTAATCGGTGTTGTACGAGCCATAAAGCCCTCGCAAAATTAGTGACGCTAAAATTAGAAGCGGTAGTGCGAGAAAGCTTTGTTAGCTTCAGCCATACGGTGCACGTCTTCACGCTTCTTAACTGCAGCACCTTTACCTTCGGCAGCGTCCAACAGTTCGCCAGCCAAACGCAGAGCCATAGACTTCTCGCCGCGCTTGCGGGCGAAGTCTACCAACCAGCGCATTGCCAGGGCGTTACGACGGGACGGACGAACTTCGACCGGAACCTGGTAAGTAGCACCGCCTACACGGCGCGACTTCACTTCGACCAGCGGAGCGATGGCGTCGAGAGCTTTCTCGAAGATTTCCAGGGGGTCGCTGTTCTTGCGTTCTTTAACCTTTTCCAGCGCGCCATAAACGATACGCTCGGCAACGGCTTTCTTGCCGCTTTCCATCACGTGGTTCATGAACTTGGCCAGGATCTGGCTGCCGTATTTTGGATCGTCAAGCACTTCGCGCTTGGCTGCTACGCGTCTTCTTGGCATGGATAAGCCCTCAAACGGTCTTCAGGTTCGCTCGGAATCGGTGCCCTTTCGGGACGCCTCCGACCTTACTCTTATCGACTCAGAAAAATAAAAAATCAGTTTTACAAAAAGCCGCTACTACTTAGGCTTCTTGGTACCGTACTTCGAACGACCCTGGTTACGACCTTTAACGCCGGAAGTATCCAAAGAACCGCGTACGGTGTGATAACGAACACCTGGCAAGTCTTTTACACGACCGCCGCGGATCAGTACCACGCTGTGCTCTTGCAGGTTGTGGCCTTCACCGCCGATGTACGAGGAAACCTCGAAACCGTTGGTCAGGCGCACACGGCATACTTTACGCAGTGCCGAGTTAGGTTTTTTCGGCGTGGTGGTATACACACGGGTGCATACGCCACGACGTTGCGGGCAGTTCTGCAGCGCAGGTACGTCGGATTTCTCGACGATACGCTTACGCGGCTGACGTACCAGCTGGTTGATAGTTGCCATCTACTAGCTCCACTGTTGTCTTGCGACGCTATTGTCTTGCAAGAAAAGCAAAATGGCAGGAACGAATTCCCGCCAAATTTAGGGGTACAAGAGTCTAAAGAGGATCTTGTCCCCAGTCAAGGCAAGGCCCCGACCTCCCCGCTCATCCAATCTCGACAATTTGTCTCGATTCGACGAACGGAGCGACCAGGGCCTCACGCTCATTACCGCAGAACTCAGTTACCGCTAGAGTTCAGCGCTTCGGTCAGTGCAGCTTCCACTTCACTGGCGCTTACGCGCAACGGCTTGTCAGCTTCACGGCGACGCTTGCGCTCGCTGTGATATGCCAGGCCGGTACCCGCCGGGATCAGACGACCCACGACTACGTTTTCTTTCAGGCCGCGCAAGTAATCGCGCTTGCCGGTTACCGCCGCTTCGGTCAGTACACGGGTGGTTTCCTGGAAGGAAGCCGCCGAGATGAACGATTCGGTGGACAACGACGCCTTGGTGATACCCAGCAACACACGAGTGAACTTGGAAACGAATTTCTCGTCGCCAGCCAGACGCTCGTTCTCTACCAGAACGTGAGTCAATTCCATCTGGTCGCCCTTGATGAAAGTGGAATCGCCAGATTCAGCGATTTCAACTTTACGCAGCATCTGACGCAGGATGGTCTCGATGTGCTTATCGTTGATCTTCACGCCTTGCAGACGATAAACGTCCTGGATCTCGTTCACGATGTACTTGGCCAGCGCACTCACACCCAGCAGACGCAGAATGTCGTGTGGATCGCTTGGACCGTCGGAGATAACTTCGCCGCGGTTTACCTGTTCGCCTTCGAAGACGTTCAGGTGACGCCACTTCGGAATCAGCTCTTCGTACGGATCGCTACCGTCGTTCGGGGTAATGACCAGACGGCGTTTGCCTTTGGTCTCTTTACCGAACGCGATGGTGCCGCTGACTTCAGCCAGAATCGAGGCTTCTTTCGGACGACGTGCTTCGAACAAGTCGGCAACACGTGGCAGACCACCGGTGATGTCACGGGTCTTCGAAGTCTCTTGCGGGATACGAGCGATAACATCACCGATCGCAATCTTCGCACCATCCGCAACACCGACCAGGGCGTTGGCTGGCAGGAAGTACTGAGCGATAACGTCAGTGCCTGGCAGCAACAAGTCCTTGCCGTTGTCATCAACCATCTTCACAGCAGGACGGATATCTTTACCGGCAGCTGGACGGTCTTTGGCGTCGAGTACTTCAATGTTGGTCATACCGGTCAATTCGTCAGTCTGACGCTTGATCGTGATGCCTTCTTCCATGCCCACGTAGGTCACGGTACCTTTCATTTCGGTAACGATTGGGTGAGTGTGCGGATCCCACTTGGCCACGATTGCGCCAGCGTCGACCTTGTCACCTTCTTTAACCGAAATCACGGCACCGTACGGCAGCTTGTAACGCTCGCGCTCACGACCGAAGTCATCAGCGATCGCCAGCTCACCGGAACGGGACACAGCAACCAGGCAACCATCCACTCGCTCAACGTGCTTCAGGTTATGCAGACGGACGGTACCGCCATTCTTCACCTGAACGCTGTCAGCAGCGGAGGTCCGGCTTGCCGCACCACCGATGTGGAACGTACGCATGGTCAGCTGGGTACCCGGCTCACCGATGGACTGGGCAGCGATAACGCCGACCGCTTCACCGATGTTGACCTGGTGACCACGAGCCAAATCACGGCCGTAGCACTTGGCGCAAATGCCATAGCGGGTTTCGCAGCTGATCGGCGAACGCACGATAACTTCGTCGATGCTGTTCAGCTCGATGAACTCGACCCACTTCTCATCTACCAGGGTGCCGCCAGGAACGATAACTTCCTCGGTACCTGGCTTGAATACGTCACGGGCAATGACACGACCCAATACGCGCTCACCCAACGGCTCAACAACGTCACCGCCTTCAATGTGCGGAGTCATTACCAGGCCATGTTCGGTGCCGCAATCGATCTCGGTCACAACCAGATCCTGCGCCACGTCTACCAGACGACGAGTCAGGTAACCGGAGTTCGCAGTTTTCAACGCGGTATCCGCCAAACCTTTACGAGCACCGTGAGTGGAGATGAAGTACTGAAGTACGCTCAAACCTTCACGGAAGTTCGCAGTAATCGGCGTTTCGATGATGGAACCGTCCGGCTTGGCCATCAGGCCACGCATACCGGCGAGCTGACGGATCTGCGCAGCAGAACCCCGTGCGCCCGAGTCGGCCATCATGTACATCGAGTTGAAGGACTCCTGGTCGACTTCGACGCCATGGCGGTCGATGACTTTCTCTTTCGAGAGGTTGGCCATCATCGCCTTGGAAACTTCGTCGTTCGCCTTGGACCAAAGGTCGATCACTTTGTTGTACTTCTCGCCCTGGGTTACCAGGCCGGAGGCGTACTGACTTTCGATCTCTTTCACTTCATCAGTTGCAGCATTGATGATGCGGGCTTTTTCATCCGGGATAACGAAGTCGTTAACACCGATGGAAACGCCGGAAATGGTCGAATAGGCAAAACCGGTGTACATCAACTGGTCAGCGAAGATCACGGTCTCTTTCAAACCAACCACGCGGTAGCACTGGTTGATCAGCTTGGAGATCGCCTTTTTCTTCATCGGCTGGTTGACGACGTCGTACGACAGGCCAGGTGGAACAACCTGGAACAACAGCGCACGGCCGACAGTGGTGTCGACGATACGGGTGTTCTTGACGCTGCCACCATCACGATCGTTGACGGTTTCGTTGATCCGCACTTTGACCTTGGCGTGCAGTGCGGCTTCGCCGGCACGGAACACACGGTCAACTTCCTGCAGATCCGCGAACACACGACCTTCGCCTTTGGCGTTGATCGCTTCACGAGTCATGTAGTACAGACCCAATACAACGTCCTGCGACGGAACGATGATTGGCTCACCGTTGGCTGGCGACAGGATGTTGTTGGTCGACATCATCAACGCACGCGCTTCCAGCTGGGCTTCCAGCGTCAGCGGTACGTGCACGGCCATTTGGTCGCCGTCGAAGTCGGCGTTGTACGCAGCACAGACCAGAGGGTGCAGCTGGATAGCCTTGCCTTCGATCAGTACCGGTTCAAACGCCTGGATGCCCAGACGGTGAAGGGTCGGTGCACGGTTGAGGAGAACCGGGTGTTCACGGATCACTTCAGCGAGAACGTCCCAAACCTCTGGCAGTTCGCGCTCGACCATTTTCTTGGCAGCTTTGATGGTGGTCGCGAGACCACGCATTTCCAGCTTGCCGAAAATGAACGGCTTGAACAGCTCGAGAGCCATTTTCTTCGGCAGACCGCACTGGTGCAGACGCAGGGTCGGACCTACGGTAATTACCGAACGACCCGAGTAGTCAACACGCTTACCGAGCAAGTTCTGACGGAAACGACCCTGCTTACCCTTGATCATGTCAGCCAGGGATTTCAGAGGACGCTTGTTCGAACCGGTGATAGCGCGGCCACGACGGCCGTTGTCGAGCAGTGCATCGACAGCTTCCTGCAACATACGCTTTTCGTTGCGCACGATGATGTCCGGAGCGGACAGATCAAGCAGGCGCTTCAAGCGGTTGTTACGGTTGATCACTCGACGATACAGGTCGTTGAGGTCGGAAGTCGCGAAGCGACCGCCATCCAGCGGGACCAGTGGACGCAGATCTGGCGGCAGAACCGGCAGAACGGTCAGCACCATCCATTCTGGAAGGTTGCCGGAACCCTGGAAGGCTTCCATCAACTTCAGACGCTTGGACAGCTTCTTGATCTTGGTTTCGGAGTTGGTTTGCGGAATTTCTTCACGCAGACGGCCAATCTCGTGTTCCAGGTCGATAGCGTGCAGCAGTTCACGGACAGCTTCGGCACCCATGCGGGCATCGAAATCATCGCCAAACTCTTCCAGCGCTTCGAAGTACTGCTCGTCGTTGAGCAGCTGACCTTTTTCAAGGGTGGTCATGCCTGGATCGATAACGACATAGCTCTCGAAGTAGAGAACGCGTTCGATATCACGCAGGGTCATGTCCATCAGCAAGCCGATACGCGACGGCAGCGATTTCAGGAACCAGATGTGGGCAACTGGCGAAGCCAGCTCGATGTGCGCCATGCGCTCACGACGAACCTTGGCCAGCGCGACTTCAACGCCGCACTTCTCGCAGATCACACCACGGTGCTTCAAGCGCTTGTACTTACCGCACAGGCACTCGTAATCCTTTACCGGGCCAAAGATCTTGGCGCAGAACAGGCCGTCACGTTCTGGTTTGAACGTACGGTAGTTGATGGTTTCCGGCTTT
The DNA here is from genome assembly GCF_054897945.1 of Pseudomonas sp. LB3P31. Classification (NCBI taxonomy): domain Bacteria; kingdom Pseudomonadati; phylum Pseudomonadota; class Gammaproteobacteria; order Pseudomonadales; family Pseudomonadaceae; genus Pseudomonas; species Pseudomonas sp. LB3P31. The sequence continues at coordinate 4,004,073 of NZ_CM142710.1, read as the reverse complement.
TTAACTTCACCGAACGACCACGAACGGATCATCTCAGGCGATGCCAATCCAATACGGATGGCGTCGAACTCTTCGACTTGACCCTGGTTTTTCAGCAAATTCAGTAGGTCTTTCAAGGCCTTTCCTCCTGGCGGAGCAGAGAGCGGGCAATCCTGCCCCGCTCTCGATTCGCGTCACGTGTTATTCGGTTTCCAGATCGATATCGATGCCGAGGGAACGAATTTCCTTGATCAACACGTTGAAGGACTCGGGCATGCCCGGCTCCATACGGTGATCGCCATCCACGATGTTTTTGTACATCTTGGTACGGCCGTTCACATCGTCCGACTTCACTGTGAGCATTTCTTGCAGAGTGTAAGCAGCACCGTATGCTTCCAGTGCCCAGACCTCCATCTCCCCGAAACGCTGACCACCGAACTGTGCCTTACCACCCAGCGGCTGCTGGGTAACCAGGCTGTACGAACCGGTAGAACGAGCGTGCATCTTGTCGTCTACCAAGTGGTTCAGCTTCAGCATGTACATGTAGCCAACAGTAACCGGGCGCTCGAACTTGTTGCCGGTACGGCCGTCGGTCAGCTGCATCTGGCCGCTCTCTGGCAGGTCTGCCAGTTTCAGCATGGCCTTGATTTCGCTTTCCTTGGCGCCGTCGAACACTGGAGTGGCCATTGGAACGCCGCCGCGCAGGTTCTTCGCCAGGTCCAGGATTTCCTGGTCGGAGAAACTATCCAGATCTTCGTTACGACCGCCGATCTGGTTGTAGATCTCGTCGAGGAATTTACGAAGCTCAGCGACTTTACGCTGCTCTTCGATCATCCGGTTGATCTTCTCGCCCAGACCTTTAGCCGCGAGGCCGAGGTGGGTTTCAAGGATCTGACCAACGTTCATACGCGAAGGTACGCCCAACGGGTTGAGGACGACGTCGACCGGGGTGCCATTGGCATCGTGCGGCATGTCTTCAACGGGCATGATCACGGAGACCACACCTTTGTTACCGTGACGACCGGCCATCTTGTCGCCCGGCTGGATGCGGCGACGGATTGCCAGGTAAACCTTGACGATTTTCAGCACGCCTGGAGCCAGGTCATCGCCCTGCTGCAGTTTGCGCTTCTTGTCTTCGAACTTGTCGTCCAGCAGACGGCGACGATCAACGATGTAGGCCTGGGCCTTCTCGAGTTGCTCGTTCAGAGCATCTTCAGCCATGCGCAGTTTGAACCACTGACCATGCTCAAGACCGTCGAGCACTTCGTCGGTGATGTCCTGACCTTTCTTCAGACCAGCGCCGCCTTCAGCCTTGCGGCCTACCAGAGCGGAACGCAGACGTTCGAAAGTCGCGCCTTCAACGATACGGAACTCTTCGTTCAGATCCTTGCGGATCTCGTCGAGCTGAGTCTTCTCGATCGACAGTGCACGAGCATCACGCTCAACGCCGTCACGGGTGAAGACCTGTACGTCGATGACGGTACCCTTGGTGCCGGTAGGCACACGCAGGGAGGTGTCTTTAACGTCGCTGGCTTTTTCACCGAAGATGGCACGCAACAGCTTCTCTTCCGGAGTCAGCTGGGTCTCGCCTTTCGGAGTGACCTTACCGACCAGAATGTCGCCTGCGCCAACTTCAGCACCTACGTAAACGATACCGGCCTCGTCCAGCTTGTTCAGTGCAGCTTCACCCACGTTCGGGATGTCTGCAGTGATTTCCTCTGGCCCAAGCTTGGTGTCACGTGCCACACAGGTCAGTTCCTGAATGTGGATCGTGGTAAAGCGATCTTCTTGAACAACTCGTTCCGACAGGCAGATGGAGTCTTCGAAGTTGTAACCGTTCCAGGCCATGAACGCGATGCGCATGTTCTGACCCAGTGCCAGCTCACCCATGTCGGTGGACGGGCCGTCAGCCATGATGTCGCTGCGCTGAACCCGATCACCTTTACGCACCAGCGGACGCTGGTTGATGCAGGTGTTCTGGTTGGAGCGGGTGTACTTGGTCAGGTTGTAGATGTCGACACCAGCTTCACCGGTTTCAACTTCGTCATCAGCAACACGAACCACGATACGGCTGGCATCAACGGAGTCGATCACGCCGCCACGACGAGCCACGACGCAAACGCCGGAGTCACGGGCTACGTTACGCTCCATGCCGGTACCGACCAGCGGCTTGTCAGCGCGCAGGGTGGGTACAGCTTGACGCTGCATGTTCGAACCCATCAACGCACGGTTGGCGTCATCGTGCTCGAGGAACGGGATCAGCGACGCTGCAACCGAAACTACCTGCTTCGGCGAAACGTCCATCAAGGTGACGTCTTCCGGCGCCTTGACGGTGAACTCGTTCAAGTGGCGAACAGCTACCAGCTCGTCGATCAGCATTTTCTTGTCGTTCATCGTGGCCGAAGCCTGAGCGATCACGTGATCAGCTTCTTCGATGGCGGACAGGAACACGATCTCGTCGGTGACCAGAGCGTCTTTCACCACACGGTATGGGCTCTCGAGAAAGCCGTACTGGTTGGTGCGCGCATAAGCGGCCAGGGAGTTGATCAGGCCGATGTTCGGACCTTCCGGCGTTTCAATCGGGCATACACGACCGTAGTGAGTCGGGTGTACGTCACGAACTTCAAAGCCAGCGCGCTCACGAGTCAAACCGCCAGGGCCGAGTGCAGACACACGACGCTTGTGGGTAATCTCGGACAGCGGGTTGTTCTGGTCCATGAACTGGGACAGCTGGCTCGAACCGAAGAACTCTTTCACCGCCGCAGCCACTGGCTTGGCGTTGATCAGGTCTTGCGGCATCAGGCCTTCGCTTTCAGCCATCGACAGACGCTCTTTGACCGCACGCTCAACACGTACCAGGCCAACGCGGAACTGGTTCTCGGCCATTTCGCCTACGCAGCGAACACGACGGTTACCCAGGTGGTCGATGTCATCGACGATGCCTTTACCGTTACGGATGTCGACCAGGGTCTTCAATACCGCGACGATATCTTCCTTGCACAGCACGCCCGAACCTTCGATCTCGGTACGACCGATACGACGGTTGAACTTCATCCGGCCGACCGCAGACAGGTCATAGCGCTCAGGGCTGAAGAACAGGTTGTTGAACAGGGTCTCGGCAGCGTCTTTGGTTGGCGGCTCGCCTGGACGCATCATGCGATAGATCTCGACCAGCGCTTCCAATTGGTTGCTGGTGGAATCGATCTTCAGGGTGTCGGAGACGAACGGACCGCAGTCGATGTCGTTGGTGTACAGAGTTTCGATGCGAACAACCTGGGACTTGGCGATTTTGGCCAGGATCTCGGTGTTCAGCTCGGTATTGCACTCTGCCAGGATTTCGCCGGTTGCCGGATGCACGATGACCTTGGCGGTAGTGCGACCCAGGACGTAGTCCAGAGGCACTTCCAGGGTCTTGAGACCGGCTTTTTCGATCTGGTTGATGTGGCGCGCAGTAATACGACGACCAGCCTCAACAATGACCTTGCCCTTCTCGTCCTGAATATCCAGAACAGCAATTTCACCACGCAGACGCGAAGCAATCAGTTCCAGGCTGAGGGTTTCGCCGCTCAGATGGAAAACGTTGGTGGTGTAGAACGCGTCGAGCACTTCTTCAGTGGTATAGCCGAGCGCGCGCAGCAATACCGATGCAGGCAGCTTGCGACGACGGTCAATACGCACGAATACGCAGTCTTTCGGGTCGAACTCGAAGTCCAGCCACGAACCGCGGTATGGAATGATGCGCGCGGAGTACAGCAGTTTGCCGGAGCTATGCGTCTTGCCGCGGTCGTGGTCGAAGAACACGCCCGGGGAACGGTGCAGCTGGGAAACGATTACACGCTCGGTACCGTTGATTACGAAGGTACCGTTTTCAGTCATCAGGGGGATTTCACCCATGTAGACTTCTTGCTCTTTGATGTCCTTGATCGCTTTGTTCGACGATTCTTTGTCGAAAATGATCAGGCGCACTTTTACCCGCAAAGGTACGGCGTAAGTAACACCGCGCAACACGCATTCTTTGACATCAAATGCCGGTTCGCCCAGGCGATAACCGACGTACTCCAGCGCAGCATTGCCGGAGTAGCTGATGATCGGGAAAACGGATTTGAAGGCCGCATGCAGGCCCACGTCGCGGAACTGATCTTTAGTCGCTCCCGCCTGCAAGAATTCACGATACGAATCCAGCTGGATTGCCAGGAGATACGGCACATCCATGACGTCCGGCAACTTGCTAAAGTCCTTGCGGATACGTTTTTTCTCAGTATATGAGTAAGCCATCAGCGTTCCCCAGCTTGGTCACCTGCTTGTTTGGCCCCTCCCGACGGGAGCAGCCAGAAAATCGTGCAAACCCCATGGTTTGCTCCACCGCATCCGGTGGTTACAGCTCGCTACCAGCACCGACCCAGTCGGCTGCCAATAACGGAAAAAGGCCGGTGGCAAGAGCCACCAGCCATCAGCCTTTCGCTTAACGCTCGGGCTGGAGACGCAAGGTCGATGCTTACTTCAGCTCGACTTTAGCGCCTGCTTCTTCCAGAGTGGCTTTAGCTTTGTCAGCTGCATCTTTCGATACGGCTTCCAGAACAACGCCAGGAGCGCCGTCAACTACTGCCTTGGCTTCTTTCAGGCCCAGACCGGTCAGTTCACGTACTGCCTTGATCACGTTAACTTTCTTCTCGCCAGCTTCCAGCAGCATGACGTTGAATTCAGTTTGTTCTTCAACAACGGCGGCAGCAGCAGCTGGACCAGCCGATGCAGCAGCAGCGGTAACACCGAAGGTTTCTTCCATCGCTTTGATCAGCTCAACGATGTCCACTACGGATTTCTGGCCGATTGCTTCGATGATTTGTTCGTTAGTCAGAGACATGACTCAATTCCTGAATTGGGGGATAGCCTGCAGGCCATCGAAATAAACAAAAATACGCGAGAGATAAAACGCTCAGCCTCAGGCTGCAGCAGCTTCTTTCTGGTCGCGAATTGCCGCCAGAGTACGAGCCAATTTGCTGGTTGCGCCTTGAATCACGCTCATCAGCTGAGAAATTGCTTCGTCACGGGTCGGCAGAGTTGCCAGTACGTCGATTTGGTTAGCTGCGAGGAACTTGCCCTCGAACGCAGCTGCCTTGATCTCGAACTTATCCTGACCTTTTGCGAATTCCTTGAAGATACGAGCAGCAGCGCCCGGATGTTCGTTGGAGAATGCAATCAAGGTCGGGCCAGTGAACACGTCGTTGAGAACACTGAATTCAGTGCCAGCAACAGCGCGCTTGAGCAGGGTGTTACGTACTACACGTACGAAAACGCCAGCTTCACGAGCCTCTTTACGGAGTCCGGTCATCGCGCCTACTGTTACGCCACGGGCATCAACCACGACAGCGGACAGAGCGACTTTGGCAGCCTCGTTGACTTCAGCGACGATGGCCCTCTTGTCTTCGAGTTTAATTGCCACGGGTTTAACTCCTGCTTGTTACCGTTTCATCCAACCGAGGCCGGATGTCGTTTTGGTGTCTGATTCGGTAAGGAACCGGGAGCACCATCTGCGTAGGCTTGAGGTTTAAGACTTGCGCCGCCTACGGTCTTGGATAGCCCCCGCCAGGCAGGGACCCCAATCTTGCAATTGGCACAATCGCTTGCGCCAACCTGTGTCTTACGCGTCGAGCGAGCCTTGGTCGATGACCAGACCTGGACCCATGGTAGTGCTCAGGGTAACGCGCTTGACGTAAATGCCTTTCGAGGAAGCTGGCTTGATACGCTTCAGATCAGCGATCAGGGCTTCAACGTTTTCCTTCAGCTTGACGGCGTCGAAGCCGATCTTGCCAACGGAAGTGTGGATGATGCCGTTTTTGTCGGTGCGATAACGAACCTGACCAGCCTTGGCGTTTTTAACCGCGGTAGCTACGTCTGGCGTTACGGTGCCGACTTTAGGGTTAGGCATCAGGCCACGTGGACCGAGGATCTGACCCAACTGACCAACAACGCGCATTGCATCCGGGGATGCGATAACGACGTCGAAGTTCAAGTTACCGGCTTTCATTTCGGCAGCCAGGTCGTCCATACCTACACGGTCAGCGCCGGCAGCCAGAGCGGCCTCAGCAGCTGGACCCTGGGTGAACACGGCAACGCGAACGGTCTTGCCAGTGCCGTGTGGCAGCACAGTAGCGCTACGAACGACCTGGTCAGATTTACGCGGGTCAACGCCCAGGTTCACAGCAACGTCGAACGACTCGCTGAACTTGACAGTCGACAGCTCAGCCAGCAGAGCAGCAGCGTCTACAAAGTTGTAGGACTTGCCTGCTTCGATTTTGCCGGCGATAGCCTTTTGACGCTTGGTCAACTTAGCCATTACACACCCTCCACGTTAAGGCCCATGCTACGAGCAGAACCGGCGATAGTGCGCACGGCTGCATCCATATCAGCTGCAGTCAGATCCGCGTTTTTGGTTTTCGCGATTTCTTCCAGCTGAGCACGAGTCACAGTGCCAACCTTAACGGTGTTCGGACGAGCGGAACCGCTAGTCAGACCAGCCGCCTTCTTCAGCAGAACCGAAGCAGGGGTGGATTTAGTTTCGAAAGTGAAGCTACGGTCGCTGTAGACAGTGATGATCACTGGAGTCGGCAGGCCTGGCTCAATACCCTGGGTACGGGCGTTGAAAGCTTTGCAGAATTCCATGATGTTCACGCCGTGCTGACCCAGTGCAGGACCAACAGGTGGGCTTGGGTTAGCCTGAGCGGCCTTCACTTGCAGCTTGATGTAAGCGGTAATCTTCTTGGCCATGAGGCACTCCAATTACGGGTTCGAACGCCTCGAAAGGCTCCCCGGTTACTTGCGCGTTTATCCCAGTGACGACAAAACCCCACAGCCTAAGGCTGCGGGGTTGGGATGCTTGCTCAGCTAGACCTTTTCGACCTGGCTGAACTCTAGCTCTACCGGAGTAGAGCGACCGAAAATGAGCACTGCCACTTGGATACGGCTCTTTTCGTAGTTAACTTCTTCAACCGTGCCAGTAAAATCAGCAAACGGTCCGTCGTTGACTCGTACCGACTCACCTGGCTCGAACAACGTCTTCGGCTTCGGCTTGTCGCTACCATCAGCAACGCGACGCAGAATCGCTTCTGCCTCTTTATCTGTGATCGGTGCAGGTTTATCAGCAGTACCGCCGATGAAACCCATCACCCGAGGAGTATCCTTGACCAAGTGCCAAGTACCCTCGTTCATGTCCATCTGTACCAGCACATAACCTGGGAAGAATTTGCGCTCGCTTTTGCGTTTCTGGCCATTACGCATTTCAACCACTTCTTCAGTGGGAACCAGAATTTCGCCGAAGCCATCTTCCATGCCAGCCAGCTTTACGCGCTCTACCAACGAGCGCATGACATGCTTCTCGTAACCGGAGTAAGCATGCACAACGTACCAACGCTTAGCCACGGGACACCCTTAGCCGACAATCAAGGAAACAAGCCAGCCGAGCAGGGAATCAAGACCCCACAACAGCAACGCCATAACCAGAACAACAGCCACTACTATCAACGTGGTCTGCGTGGTTTCTTGGCGAGTTGGCCACACGACTTTACGAATCTCGGTGCGAGCTTCCTTCACCAGTACAAAGAAAGACTTGCCCTTAACTGTCTGCAGGCCTACAAAGGCAGCTACAGCAGCAATGGCGAGAAGTGCCAGTACGCGGTACAGGATCGGCGAAGCAGAGTAATACTGATTGCCAACAACGCCAACAACCACCAAAGCGACTACTACTAGCCACTTGAGCAGATCGAAGCGAGAGCCTTGAGCTTCAGCTTTAGGAGTCATCTATGAAGATCCTGTGAAAAGAAAGCCAAACCCACCAAGTGAATCTGGCAGGTCAGGAGGGAATCGAACCCCCAACCTACGGTTTTGGAGACCGTCGCTCTGCCAATTGAGCTACTGACCTAAAACAAAATCAGGCCGACCATTATGCCGGCCTGAAAAAGACATTACAACAACTTACTCGATGACTTTTGCCACGACACCCGCGCCAACGGTACGACCGCCTTCACGAATAGCGAAACGCAGACCATCTTCCATCGCGATGGTTTTGATCAGGGTAACGGTCATTTGAACGTTATCACCGGGCATAACCATCTCAACTCCTTCTGGCAGCTCGCAGTTACCAGTCACATCAGTCGTACGGAAGTAGAACTGTGGACGGTAGCCTTTGAAGAATGGCGTATGACGACCACCTTCTTCCTTGCTCAGAACATAAACCTCAGCAGTGAACTTGGTATGCGGCTTGACGGTGCCCGGCTTGACCAATACCTGGCCACGCTCAACATCATCACGCTTGGTACCACGCAGCAATACGCCGCAGTTCTCACCTGCACGACCTTCGTCGAGCAGCTTGCGGAACATCTCTACACCAGTGCAAGTGGTCTTGACCGTGTCACGAAGACCAACGATCTCGACTTCTTCCTGAATGCGGACAATGCCACGCTCAACACGGCCAGTCACAACAGTACCGCGACCGGAGATCGAGAAAACATCCTCGATCGGCATCAGGAACGGCTTATCAATAGCGCGCTCAGGCTGCGGAATATAGCTATCCAGAGTCTCGACCAGCTTCTTGACGGCAGTGGTGCCCATCTCGTTGTCGTCTTGACCGTTCAGCGCCATCAGCGCAGAACCAATGATGATCGGAGTGTCATCACCTGGGAAATCATAAGTGCTCAACAGGTCTCGCACCTCCATCTCAACCAGCTCAAGCAGCTCCGCATCATCGACCATGTCAGCCTTGTTCAGGAAGACCACGATGTACGGAACGCCTACCTGGCGCGACAGGAGAATATGCTCACGGGTCTGCGGCATCGGACCATCAGCGGCCGAGCAAACCAGAATCGCGCCATCCATCTGTGCAGCACCGGTGATCATGTTTTTTACGTAGTCGGCGTGACCAGGGCAGTCAACGTGTGCATAGTGACGCACGGCCGAATCGTATTCAACGTGAGCGGTGTTGATGGTAATACCACGAGCTTTTTCTTCTGGGGCGCTATCGATCTTGTCGAAGTCGACCTTTGCCGAACCGAAGACTTCGGAGCAGACACGGGTCAAGGCTGCAGTCAGAGTAGTTTTGCCGTGGTCGACGTGACCAATGGTGCCTACGTTGACGTGCGGCTTATTACGTTCGAACTTTTCCTTAGCCATCGAAATCACCCTCAGGAGAAGAATGTTACAAGTCAAACAAGCCATTAAAACAAAGGCAGATATTTTCATATCTGCCTTGTTATATGGAGCTCTTGAGCGGATTTGAACCGCTGACCTCACCCTTACCAAGGGTGTGCTCTACCAACTGAGCTACAAGAGCGTAACACTGTGCAAGATCTGCAAACTTGGAGCGGGTAGCGGGAATCGAACCCGCATCATCAGCTTGGAAGGCTGAGGTTCTACCACTAAACTATACCCGCGAGGTTGCAACTCTCGCTAAAAATGGTGGAGGGGGAAGGATTCGAACCTTCGAAGTCGTAGACGTCAGATTTACAGTCTGATCCCTTTGGCCGCTCGGGAACCCCTCCTAAGCGAGCCGGCATTCTACATCATGCCAGCCTTCTGTCAAGCATTTTCTCATTAAAAACCTGAGGTTAGCTGCGTTGACCTCGCTTCGCGGTGCTGGCCCCTAAAGGTCTTCACTGCGAAGCGGGCGCCATTCTATGCAAACTAATTTGAAGGCGCAACCCCCTCGCACGGCATTATTTTATGTTTTAACTCATTGAATTCTCTGGAAAGGTTTTGCAGCTGCACATCGTCCAGCCAACGCCGGCTTTCAGGTGCGACTCGCACCCAATAACCAGGGGTATCCGGGAGATCTTTAGGCAAGGCCTGGAATTTTATTTCCATGCCGGTGAGACGCCGCTCAATGGCCTGGGCAACATCCTGACGCGTATAGCCGCCTACATAGAGGCACCCGCTCTCAGGCTGGGCAGTCTTGGCTTTGTCCCGCGCCGCATCATTGGATTCGCTCAACAGGCGGATATCCTGCTGTGAGCCACGATAGAGACTCAGCGGGGTTACGTCTTTAGCTCGCAGAGGCGCCTCCTGCTGATGCCAGATGTAATAGAAGACGTTGAGGACAAGCAGGAGCAGGAACAACCAACGCATAAACACCTCAGGTCAGGGGGCACGCCATCGCCAGGCCGACGAACACCAGATCGGGCACCACTCGGGCCTCAGGCACTACGCCCGCCACCAGGTCGGCATCGCCGCCGGTAAGGAACACGCAAAAGTCCTCACCCCAGTAACTGCGAGCCAGCTCCAGTTGAGTCAGGACAAAACCCCTGAGCATCAACGAACATCCACGCTCGACCGCCTCGACGGTTGTGCGACCAGGGGCGAGACTTTCCAGGGCGCGCTCGGCAGCAAGGTCGCCGTAACGGATCTTGCGCGTATGGGTGCGCAGTTGATTACGCATGAGAGGCATCCCCGGACAGATAAAGCCGCCGAGATGCTCGCCATCCTTGCCAATGAAGTCAGCGGTAACGGCAGTGCCAAAATCGAGGACCAGGCACGCGCCGGACGCCAGGTGAAATCCACCCAGCATCGCCAGCCAGCGATCAAGCCCCAGGCGCTCGTACTCTTCATAGCCATTGCGAACACCGGACATTTGGCGAGACGGCGCCGCACAGGCAACCGCCACGCCATAGGCGCTCATCAACAGGGAGGTCAGCGCGCCGGTTTCTTCGGTAGTCCTGACGCTTACCAGCCGGCAATAGGTCAGGGACAGGTGCTCAATCGCATTCAGACTTTCCAGCAACGCCAGATCTGAATCAACGACACCCTCTCCTACGGTTTTACCCGCAGCGACACCCAGTACCCGCCATTTGATAAAACTGTTTCCGCAGTCGAGCTCAAGAATCATCACGCAACCTCAGGCTGAGCTCACCACCGCTAAAGACTTTCTCCACACCATCCACCTTCAAGCGCAACGCACCTTGCTTATCGATACCCAGCACTTCACCGTTAATCTGGTTGACCCCGGCAATCAGCGATACCGCGCGCCCCTGCCATAGATGATTCTGCTCCCACTCCGACTGAATGGCAGAAAACCCGTCGACCTGATGCCGGCGTAAATAACCCTGCAGCTTCTCGCCCAGTACTGCGACCAGCTGGTTGCGATCGAATACCTTGCCTGTCTCGAGGCGCATCGATGTCCACTGCTGATCTACTTCATCGGTAAGCTGCATGTTCACATTGATTCCGACGCCGAGTACTACGTGACAGACGTCTGCCGGGTCGCCGACCAATTCGAGTAATATGCCGGCGATTTTTTTCTGCCCGACCAATACGTCGTTGGGCCATTTCAGGCCTGCCGTCGACACATCAAGCTCGCGCAAAGCCTGCATCACTGCAAGACCGACGACCAGACTCAAGCCTTCGAGCTGACGCATTCCACCTTCAATGCGCAGCACCAGGCTGTAGTAGACGTTTTCGGCAAACGGACTGACCCACTTGCGTCCACGCCGTCCACGACCTGCAGTCTGCCTTTCGGCCAGCACCAGGAAAGGCGCGGCCTGGCCACGCTCGATAGCGCGCAAGGCCTCGGCATTGGTCGAGTCTATCGAGTCGAACACCAGGACTGGCCAATCGCAGGCCGGAGCGGCCTCGCTGATGCTGACGGGGTCGAGCAGGGTCAATGGCACAGCCAGCTGATAGCCGCGGCCGCGCACTTTATGTATGGATAAGCCCAGCTCAGCTTCCAGTAGCTGGAGCTGTTTCCAAACCGCGCTACGACTGACACCCAAGGCAACGCCCAGGGCCTCGCCAGAGTGGAACCGGCCATCCTTTAGAAGCTTCAACAACGTCAGCATGCAAGTCTCGCCTCACAATGAGGCCCGCATGATAGCCATGCCCCGGGCCGTTGCATAGAAACACAAGTACCCGGACTTTCCTGCGGACAAAAACAAAACCCCTACCTGCATACGCAGATAGGGGTTTCGGAATTTAATCTTGACGATGACCTACTCTCACATGGGGAAACCCCACACTACCATCGGCGATGCATCGTTTCACTGCTGAGTTCGGGATGGGATCAGGTGGTTCCAATGCTCTATGGTCGTCAAGAAATTCGGGTACCGAATCGTGGCCAGCTGGCCGCGCTTCAGCAAAGTGGGTATGTGATAGCTGTCGGTGTTTAGTGAGCATCGAACTTTCGGTTCATTGCGTCTTCACACACCGCAATCTGATGCTCTTTCGAGAAGCAAATTGCTTGGGTGTTATATGGTCAAGCCTCACGGGCAATTAGTATTGGTTAGCTCAACGCCTCACAGCGCTTACACACCCAACCTATCAACGTCGTAGTCTTCGACGGCCCTTCAGGGGACTCAAGGTCCCAGTGAGATCTCATCTTGAGGCTAGTTTCCCGCTTAGATGCTTTCAGCGGTTATCTATTCCGAACATAGCTACCCGGCAATGCCACTGGCGTGACAACCGGAACACCAGAGGTTCGTCCACTCCGGTCCTCTCGTACTAGGAGCAGCCCCTCTCAAATCTCAAACGTCCACGGCAGATAGGGACCGAACTGTCTCACGACGTTCTAAACCCAGCTCGCGTACCACTTTAAATGGCGAACAGCCATACCCTTGGGACCGGCTTCAGCCCCAGGATGTGATGAGCCGACATCGAGGTGCCAAACACCGCCGTCGATATGAACTCTTGGGCGGTATCAGCCTGTTATCCCCGGAGTACCTTTTATCCGTTGAGCGATGGCCCTTCCATACAGAACCACCGGATCACTAAGACCTACTTTCGTACCTGCTCGACGTGTCTGTCTCGCAGTCAAGCGCGCTTTTGCCTTTATACTCTACGACCGATTTCCGACCGGTCTGAGCGCACCTTCGTACTCCTCCGTTACTCTTTAGGAGGAGACCGCCCCAGTCAAACTACCCACCATACACTGTCCTCGATCCGGATAACGGACCTGAGTTAGAACCTCAAAGTTGCCAGGGTGGTATTTCAAGGTTGGCTCCACGCGAACTGGCGTCCACGCTTCAAAGCCTCCCACCTATCCTACACAAGCAAATTCAAAGTCCAGTGCAAAGCTATAGTAAAGGTTCACGGGGTCTTTCCGTCTAGCCGCGGATACACTGCATCTTCACAGCGATTTCAATTTCACTGAGTCTCGGGTGGAGACAGCGCCGCCATCGTTACGCCATTCGTGCAGGTCGGAACTTACCCGACAAGGAATTTCGCTACCTTAGGACCGTTATAGTTACGGCCGCCGTTTACCGGGGCTTCGATCAAGAGCTTCGCGTTAGCTAACCCCATCAATTAACCTTCCGGCACCGGGCAGGCGTCACACCCTATACGTCCACTTTCGTGTTTGCAGAGTGCTGTGTTTTTAATAAACAGTCGCAGCGGCCTGGTATCTTCGACCGGCATGAGCTTACGGAGCAAGTCCTTCACCCTCACCGGCGCACCTTCTCCCGAAGTTACGGTGCCATTTTGCCTAGTTCCTTCACCCGAGTTCTCTCAAGCGCCTTGGTATTCTCTACCCAACCACCTGTGTCGGTTTGGGGTACGGTTCCTGGTTACCTGAAGCTTAGAAGCTTTTCTTGGAAGCATGGCATCAACCACTTCGTGTTCTAAAAGAACACTCGTCATCAGCTCTCGGCCTTAGACTCCCGGATTTACCTAAGAGTCCAGCCTACCACCTTAAACTTGGACAACCAACGCCAAGCTGGCCTAGCCTTCTCCGTCCCTCCATCGCAATAACCAGAAGTACAGGAATATTAACCTGTTTTCCATCGACTACGCTTTTCAGCCTCGCCTTAGGGACCGACTAACCCTGCGTCGATTAACGTTGCGCAGGAAACCTTGGTCTTTCGGCGTGGGTGTTTTTCACACCCATTGTCGTTACTCATGTCAGCATTCGCACTTCTGATACCTCCAGCAAGCTTCTCAACTCACCTTCACAGGCTTACAGAACGCTCCTCTACCGCATCACCTAAGTGATACCCGTAGCTTCGGTGTATGGTTTGAGCCCCGTTACATCTTCCGCGCAGGCCGACTCGACTAGTGAGCTATTACGCTTTCTTTAAAGGGTGGCTGCTTCTAAGCCAACCTCCTAGCTGTCTAAGCCTTCCC
>NZ_CM142710.1:3290000-3985000 GCF_054897945.1 Pseudomonas sp. LB3P31 | reverse complement strand
GTTATTTCATCTTCATCATGTCATTCATCTTTTCCAATTCATCTTTTTCAAAGTCAAAATTACCTATGACCAAAGAATCGTCTAAAGCGCCACCGCTTTACCCGAAGACCCACCTGCTCGCTGCAAGCGGCATTGCCGCCCTTCTGAGCCTGGCGCTTCTGGTATTCCCTTCCAGCGATGTAGAAGCCAAAAAGACCACCCTGAGTCTTGAACTGGAAAGCCCTGCTGAACAACTGACACAAGATCAAGACGCCGCAGAAGCCGTTCAAGCCACAAATGAGGCAGTCGCTTCGCCTTTCGCGCAGATCGACAACAGCGCTGAAGAGCCCCAGGAAACCGCCCAGGTCGAGCCTGCCCCTGCGCCTGCGGTGGAAGAAAAGAAGCCGCCCACCCACCGGGAAGTGACAGTCGCCAAGGGTGACACGCTGTCGACCCTGTTCGAAAAAGTCGGCCTGCCAGCAACTTCCGTTCAAGACGTCCTGGCCAGCGACAAGCAGGCCAAACAGTTCACCCAGCTCAAGCGCGGGCAGAAACTCGAGTTCGAATTGACTCCGGACGGCCAACTGACCAGTCTGCACAGCAAGGTCAGCGACCTCGAAACCATTACCCTGAGCAAGAACGACAAGGGTTTCACCTTCAACCGCATTACCGCCAAACCTACCGTGCGCTCTGCCTATGTCCACGGTGTGATCAACAGCTCGCTGTCGCAGTCTGCCGCTCGCGCCGGCCTGTCCCACAGCCTGACCATGGACATGGCCAGCGTGTTTGGCTATGACGTCGACTTCGCCCAGGACATTCGCCAGGGTGACGAGTTTGACGTGATATACGAGCAGAAGGTCGTCAACGGCAAGGCCGTGGGTAATGGCCCGATCCTCTCCGCTCGGTTCACCAACCGCGGCAAGATCTATACCGCTGTTCGCTACACCAACAAACAAGGCAACAGCAGTTATTACACGGCTGACGGCAACAGCATGCGCAAGGCGTTCATCCGTACTCCGGTGGATTTCGCACGCATCAGTTCGAAGTTTTCCATGGGCCGTAAACACCCGATCCTGAACAAGATCCGCGCGCACAAGGGCGTCGACTATGCAGCCCCCCGCGGTACGCCGATCAAGGCAGCCGGTGACGGCAAAGTGTTGCTCGCAGGTCGTCGCGGTGGCTACGGCAATACCGTGATCATCCAGCACGGCAACACCTACCGTACGCTGTATGGCCACATGCAAGGCTTCGCCAAGGGCGTGAAGACCGGCGGCTCGGTGAAACAGGGCCAGGTTATCGGCTACATCGGCACTACCGGCCTGTCCACTGGCCCGCATTTGCACTACGAGTTCCAGGTCAACGGCGTGCACGTCGATCCGCTGGGCCAGAAAGTAGCGATGGCCGACCCGATTTCCAAAGCTGAACGCGCACGCTTCCTTGCCCAGAGCCAGCCATTGATGGCGCGTATGGACCAGGAAAAAGGCACCAAGCTGGCTTCGAAGCGCTAAGCCATGACGCTCTATATAGGTGTAATGTCCGGGACCAGCCTGGATGGCCTGGATATCGCGCTGATCGAGCTGGACCCGGCGATCAAGCTGATCGCCACGCACTACATTCCCATGCCGGAGTCCCTGCGTGCAGAGCTGCTGGCTTTGTGCGCCAGTGGCCCGGATGAGATAGCCCGCTCCGCCATTGCCCAGCAACACTGGGTAAAGCTGGCGGCGCAAGGCATCGCCACCCTCCTCGCCCAGCAGAACCTGCAGCCCACAGACATTCGTGCGATCGGCAGCCACGGCCAGACCGTTCGCCACGAGCCGGCGCGCGGGTTCACGGTGCAGATCGGCAACCCGGCCCTGCTCACCGAGCTGACCGGCATCACCGTGATCAGCGACTTCCGTAGCCGTGATGTCGCGGCGGGTGGCCAGGGTGCGCCGCTGGTTCCAGCGTTTCACGAAGCACTGTTTGAAGAGCAGACCGGCAACCGCGCCGTGTTGAACGTGGGCGGCTTCAGTAATCTCAGCCTGATCGAGCCTGGCAAAGCGGTCGCCGGCTTCGATTGCGGCCCGGGGAATGTGCTGCTGGACGCCTGGATTCACCAGCAGCGCGGCGACAACTTTGATCGCGACGGCCAGTGGGCCTCGAGCGGCAAGGTTGAACCGGCGCTATTGAAGTCATTGCTAAGTGATCCATTCTTCGTCACCCAAGGCCCTAAAAGTACCGGGCGCGAAGTGTTCAATCTGCCTTGGCTGACCCGGCATCTGTCGCACCTGCCGGCATTTGCCCCGCAAGACGTGCAGGCGACGCTGCTGGAACTCACTGCGCTGACCATCGTCGAGTCACTGCAACAGGCGCAGTCAGCAACCCGAGAGTTGCTGGTCTGCGGCGGTGGCGCGCATAACTTCGCGCTGATGGATCGACTGGCCAGCCTGCTACCAGCCGCGACAGTCAGCAGCACCAGCGCCTACGGCGTCGATCCTGACTGGGTAGAAGCCATGGCATTCGCCTGGCTCGCTCATTGCTGCCTTGAAGGTATCGCGGCCAATCGCCCTAGCGTCACCGGCGCCCGCGGCTTGCGGGTACTCGGCGCCATTTACCCGGCCTGACTGGCGCATAAATCGCGTACAGCAAAACGCCGCACATCCTTGGGGATTGTGCGGCGCTCAGGTAATGACAAACTTTTGCTCAGATCGAGAACGAAGAACCGCAGCCACAGGTGGTCGAGGCATTCGGGTTCTTGATCACGAATCGCGAACCTTCCAGACCTTCCTGGTAATCGACCTCGGCACCTGCCAGGTATTGGAAACTCATCGGGTCCACGACCAGGCTGACACCTTCGCGCTCGACAATGGTGTCGTCATCGGCCACTTCTTCATCGAAGGTGAAGCCGTACTGAAAACCTGAACAACCACCGCCCGTAACGAATACGCGCAGCTTCAAGCGATCATTCCCCTCTTCATCGACCAGGCTCTTCACCTTGTGCGCAGCACCGTGGGTAAATTGCAAAGCCGTGGGGGTGAAGGATTCGACGCTCATGCTAACTATCTCCCGGCGTTACGCCGCCATAATGCGTGATGACGCGCATTATCCGCTTCTCCTAGAAAATCGGTCAACTATTGTTACGGTATATCAATCAAGCAAATTGTCCGACCCTAATGCAAAAAGGCCCGCTAAACGGGCCTTTTGGCTGATCAGGATAACGCGTTACGGCAACATGCCCGCATGGGACAGCCCCAGGCGCTCATCCAGGCCAAACAGAATGTTGAGGTTCTGCACTGCCTGGCCCGACGCGCCCTTCACCAGATTGTCGATGACCGACAACACCACGACCAGATCACCATCCTGTGGACGATGCACGGCAATGCGGCAGACATTGGCCCCGCGTACGCTGCGGGTTTCCGGGTGGCTGCCGGCTGGCATCACATCGACGAACGGTTCGTTGGCGTAGCGCTTTTCGAACAGCGCCTGCAGATCTACCGAACGATCGACGACGGTGGCATAGAGCGTCGAGTGGATGCCGCGAATCATTGGGGTCAGGTGCGGCACGAAGGTCAGGCCGACTTCCTTGCCCGAGGCGCGACGCAGGCCCTGGCGGATTTCCGGCAGATGGCGGTGACCTTTGACCGCGTAGGCTTTCATGCTTTCCGACGTTTCGGAGTACAGCGAACCGACAGCAGCACCACGACCGGCACCGCTGACGCCGGATTTGCAGTCGGCGATCAGGCGCGAGGTATCGGCCAGGCCAGCTTCAAGCAACGGCAGGAAACCCAGTTGAGTGGCCGTTGGGTAGCAACCCGGCACTGCGATCAGGCGAGCCTGCTTGATCTGCTCGCGATTGACTTCAGGTAAACCGTAGACCGCCTCCTCCAGCAGTTGCGGCGCACCATGCGGCTGACCGTACCATTTGGCCCATTCATCGGCGTCTTGCAGGCGGAAGTCCGCCGACAGGTCGATGACCTTGGTGCCAGCCTCCAGCAGCTCGCCTGCCAGGCCGTGCGCGACACCGTGCGGCGTAGCGAAAAACACCACGTCGCAAGCACCCAGGGTCTTGATGTCCGGAACGCTGAACGCCAAGCCGTCGTAATGACCGCGCAGGTTTGGGTACATGTCAGCCACGGCCAGACCGGCCTCGGATCGGGAAGTGATGACTGCCACTTCAGCTTGCGGATGCTGTGCCAACAGACGCAGCAGTTCGACACCGGTGTAACCCGTGCCGCCGACGATACCGACCTTGACCATAAACCTGCCCTCAACGAACCACTGGAAAGCCGACGATAATAGGGCCCGTATCGTCCTGCGACAACCGGCAAGGTGACGTGTGGGCGCTCAAGCCTCTACTATTCGGGCTACCGTGAACCTGGGAATAACTAAAAATGCTTTATCTGTGGCTCAAAGCGCTTCATATCGTCAGCATGGTCTGCTGGTTTGCCGGCCTGTTCTACCTGCCGCGCCTGTTCGTGTATCACGCGCAAAGCGAGGACACCGTGAGCAAGGAGCGCTTCAGCCTGATGGAGCGCAAGCTGTACCGCGGCATCATGGGCCCGGCGATGATCGCCACGCTGGTCTTCGGTATTGCCCTGATCTACCTCAACCCCAGCATCTTTTCCCAGGGTGCCTGGATTCACGCCAAGCTGACGCTGGTAGTGTTCCTCATCGGCTATCACCACATGTGCGGCGCACAGGTAAAACGTTTTGCCCGTGGCGAAAACACCCGCAGCCATGTCTTTTATCGCTGGTTCAATGAAGTGCCGGTTCTGCTATTGCTGGCTATCGTAATTCTGGTCGTGGTTCGGCCGTTCTAACTTCAACAGACACAACTCACCGGGGTACTTCCAATGTCGCTGCCCGCTTTGCTCGAACAACGCCTGCGCCTTCCCCTGGTGGTGGCGCCGATGTTCCTGATCTCCAACCCGCAGCTGGTACTGGCCTGTTGCCGAAATGGCGTTGTCGGAAGCTTCCCGGCACTGAACCAGCGCGAAAGCAGCGGCTTCAAGGCCTGGCTGCAGGAGATCGAAGCAGGGTTGGCGACTCTGGATAACCCGGCGCCGTACGCGGTGAACCTCATCGTCCACAACAGCAACCCGCGGCTTGAAGCTGACCTGCAGATTTGCGTCGAGCACAAAGTGCCGATCGTGATTACCAGCCTAGGCGCAGTCAAGGAACTGGTCGATGCTGTTCACAGCTATGGCGGCCTGGTGTTTCACGACGTGACGACTCGTCGTCACGCCGAAAAGGCCGCCGAGGCTGGAGTAGACGGTCTCATCGCCGTGGCGGCCGGCGCCGGTGGCCATGCTGGCACCTGGAGTCCGTTCTCGCTGATTGCCGAGATTCGCCAATTCTTCGACAAAACGCTGCTGCTGGCTGGTTGTCTGAACCACGGACACGAGATCCTCGCCGCGCAATTGCTCGGCGCCGATCTCGCCTATTTCGGCACGCGCTTTATCGGCACCACCGAAAGTCATGCACCTGATGCCTACAAACAGATGCTGCTGGACTCCCGAGCCGCAGATATCGTCCATACTCCAGCCGTTTCCGGCGTACCGGCCAGTTTCATGCGCCAGAGCCTGGAGGCTGCCGGGTTCGACACGGCGGCACTGCAAGGCAAGGGTGAAATGACCTTCGGCTCCAAACTCAAGCCAATCAGCGACGAAGCCAAGGCGTGGAAGACTGTCTGGTCTGCAGGACAGGGCGTCGGGGAAATCGACGATCTGCCGAGCGTGGATGAACTGGTGGCACGCCTTGATGCCGAATACCGCAAGGCACTGGACCTGGCGTCGGCGCTGCCGAAACGCTGGCCACGTTAAAACGCCCTACCCTGCCCCCCAATGACTACTCGCGACAAGGATGCCTTGCAATGAGCGAAAACCGTTTCAAGATCGTGTTCGACGGCGCTCTGCTGCCAGGCGTTGACGTCACCACCGCCAAACTCAACCTCGCCGAGCTGTTCAAAAGTGATGTGGCCGCCATCGAACGGCTGTTCAGCGGCCGTCCAGTTGCGCTGAAACGCGACCTTTCACACACCGATGCACAGACTTATCTGCAGGCACTGCGCAAAACCGGCATCGATGCCCGGATCGAAAGCGAGCCATCGATCGCGCTGGACCTGTCCGATGTACATGATCAGGTCGCCACGCCTGCCTTCGTCAGGGATCCGCAATCGCCCTATGCTCCTCCGAGCGCAGCGGTCGGTGAAACGGTGACGGGGTTCGCTAGGCTCAAACCCTTCAGTTTCGACGGGCGTATCGGTCGTTTGCGCTTTCTTGCCTGGACGTTGGTACTAATGCTGGTGACCCTGGGCCTGGGAACCGTCCTGGCGCTCTTCGGCCTGGCCCTTTACAACACGGACTCAAGCGCCGGCCTGATTCTCACCGGCCTGCTGGCGTCCATCCTGGTCGTGGCGCTCGCTTTCGTCAGCATCCAGTTCAGCGTCCAGCGCCTGCACGACATTGGCTGGTCTGGCTGGCTGTGGCTGCTGAACCTGGTGCCTTTTGTTGGCAGCTTCTTTCCCTTCGTCATGATGGCCATGCCCGGTAACAGCACTGCCAATCGATACGGTCCGCCACCTCCACCCAACAGCAACGCGGTCAAGGTCCTGGCTGCACTGTGGCTGGGAGTCATCGTATTGATGTTCGTCGGCGGCCTGGCCGGTGGCCTCTCGGCAATTCGCAGTGAGTACCAGGACGCGACCCAGAGTGCTTTTGAAAGTGACTCGATCAGCCCTTCCGAGATCGAAGATCAAAGCCCTGTAGAAGCAGAGCCTGCGCCAAATTCAGCTGACGATGCAGCCGAAGAAGCCCAGCCCCCTGTAGACTCTGCGAAAGAATGAACAGCACTCCCCGCCCGTGACACCTGCGTCGCCGGCGCGGAGCGGTTGCGATGGAGAACTGCATGACCCGTTACGCTCTGATCACTGGCGCTTCCAGCGGCATCGGCCTGGCGATGGCCGAAGCGCTGGCCCGGCGCGGCCGCAGCCTGATCCTGGTGGCCCGACAGCGTGATCAGCTGGAAAGCATTGCGATTGAACTGACCCAACGTTTTGACGTAGAAGTGTTGTTCCGTGCCTGTGACCTGGGTGAGCCACTGCGGCTGTCCGGTTTCCTGCTCGAGCTTGAGGAAGGTGACCGGCAGATCGACCTGCTGGTAAATTGCGCCGGCATTGGCACATGCGGCCCGTTCCTCGCCCAGGACTGGATGACCGAGCAAGACCTGATCGAGGTGAACATCCTGGCGATGACTCGCCTGTGCCATGCCGTCGGAAACAGCATGGCCTTGCAGGGTGGCGGACAAATTCTCAACGTCGCGTCGGTTGCAGCCTTTCTCCCCGGCCCGTGGATGAGCACCTATTACGCCAGCAAGGCCTATGTGCTGAATTTCTCCGAAGGGCTGCGGGTGGAACTGAAGAAATGTGCGATCAAGGTGTCGGTGCTCTGCCCCGGCCCGACGCGCACCGGTTTTTTCCGCACGGCGCAGTTGAATACCGACAAGCTGGAGAACACCAACCTGATGATGAGCCCCGAGGAAGTTGCGCTCTACACCGTTCGCGCGCTTGAGAAGAATCGCGCCATCATCATCCCAGGTCGACGCAACCGCTGGCGGGCGTTCCTGCCGCGCCTCGGCTCACGCTGGCTGAACCGGACAATCGCCGGCATGGTCAACAAGGCCCACTGCCCGCGCTGAAGCCTTTCGCGTTAAATCCCTGGGCCCGGGCCAGACCCGTGGGTACACTCAGGCCAGATCAAATAACGGAGAAAACAGCTGTGGATACTCTGTTCACCAAGATCATCAACCGGGAAATTCCGGCCAAGATCATTTACGAGGACGACCAGGTTCTGGCCTTCCACGACATCGCTCCACAGGCCCCGGTGCATTTCCTGGTGATTCCGAAGAAGGCGGTGCGCACCTTGAACGACCTCACCGAGGACGACAAGGCATTGGCCGGGCACATCCTGTTCACCGCCCAGCGCCTGGCTCTGGAACTGGGTTGCGAGAAAGGCTTTCGCGTGGTGATGAACTGCAATGAAGATGGCGGGCAAACCGTTTATCACATTCATATGCATGTATTGGGTCAACGGCAGATGACCTGGCCACCGGGCTGACCCAAATTCTTCTTCTGTTTCGCTGCCTTTCCTGTGGGAGCAAGGCTTGCCCGCGATGGCGTCGTCAAAATCGCCATCGCGGGCAAGCCTTGCTCCCACAGAATCACAGGTATCAAAGGTATCTGTGGAGTTCCTGCCACAAATGACCCAACGCAAACTTTCCCCTGCCTAATCGGTTAAACTGGCCGCCGAGATTCTTCCCGGAGGTCAGCATGACTACCCAACGTCACTACTCGCCCATTGACCGTCTTCTGCTGCAAGCCGATGCCGCGATGCGTACCCTGCTGCCCTTCAGTGGTCAGCCGTACCGCCCGTCCCCCGCTATTGTGCAGCCGGAAGTGCAGATGAGCGACGAGGACACCCGGCACGTGGCCGGCCTCATGCGCATCAACCATACCGGCGAAGTCTGTGCCCAGGCGCTGTATCAAGGCCAGGCATTGACCGCGAAGCTGCCGCATGTGCGTGCAGCCATGGAACATGCCGCCGAAGAAGAGATCGACCATTTGGTCTGGTGCGAACAACGCATCCACCAATTGGGTAGCCACACCAGCATTCTCAATCCGCTGTTCTACGGCATGTCGTTTGGAATTGGCGCGGTGGCCGGGTTGATTAGCGACAAGGTGAGCCTGGGCTTTGTGGCCGCCACCGAGCATCAGGTGTGCAAGCATCTGAATGAACACCTGGAGCAATTGCCGGCCGAGGACGAGAAGTCCCGGGCGATTCTTGAACAGATGCGCATTGATGAAGAACATCATGCGGAAAGTGCACTGGATGCTGGCGGGTTTCGTTTTCCAGCGCCGGTGAAGTTCGGGATGAGCTTGTTGGCCAAGGTGATGACCAAAAGCACCTATCGGATCTGATCTGATCTGATCTGTGGGAGCAAGGCTTGCCCGCGACGGCATTCTCCAGATCGCCATCGCGGGCAAGCCTTGCTTCCACAAGAGCTCTGCATCCGCCAGTGATGTGCGCAAACCATAAAAAAGGCGACTACCGTGAGGAAGTCGCCTTTTTTTGTGCACGAAGATTTTAGGTCGGCATGTTGCGCGCGTAGAAGATTTCCAGCATTTCGTGCTTCACACGGTCGGTCACCTGGGCGCGTTGATCAGAGGACAGGCTGTTGGTGGCATCGCCGAACAGGTAGTTATCCAGTTCGAAGTTCTTCAGCAGCATTTTGGTGTGGAACAGGTTTTCCTGGTACACGTTCACGTCAGTCATCTGGTAGTTGGCGCGGGTGTCTTCGGACAGGTAGTTCTGGATCGAGTTGATCTCGTGGTCGATGAAGTGCTTCTTGCCTTCAACGTCACGAGTGAAACCGCGCACACGATAATCCACGGTCACGATGTCCGAATCGAACTGGTGAATCAGGAAATTGAGCGCTTTAAGCGGTGAAATGACACCACAGGTCGACACGTCAATGTCTACACGGAATGTCGCAATACCATCGTCCGGATGGATTTCCGGGTAGGTGTGCACCGTGATGTGGCTTTTGTCGAGGTGGGCCAGGATGATTTCCGGCAACGGGCCCGGGGACTCTTCGATCTGGCTGTCGGTCGGGGTTACCGGCTCTTCAGAGATCAGAATCGTGACGCTGGCACCCTGTGGTTCATAGTCCTGACTGGCAATGTTCAGGATGTTGGCACCAATGATATCGACAACTTCCGTGAGGATCTGCGTCAGGCGCTTCGCGTTGTACTCTTTATTGATGTACTCGACGTAGGCCTGCTGGTCTTGCGGGGTTTCCGCGTAGCAGATGTCATAGATGTTGAAGCTCAAGGTCTTTGTCAGGTTATTGAACCCGTGGAGCTTGAGTTTGCTTTTCACCGTTAAAAACTCTCTATGTATTGCGGCCCGGGCCGCGTGATCAAGCATGCCCGTCAGATGCGAACAACGCACCTGCGTAGGACGGTTAACACCTCTTCGCGATGGCGATTTTGGTTGTCTGTTCGGGTGAGTGGCCTGTCGGTAGACGGTCCACGACCCTGAAAAAAGTGGCGCATTATGCAGACGTCAGCTTGGGATCGCCAGAGTCTGCACTGCTTTTATGATAGTTGAATGTCGATTCAACCGAGTTCGATGATCTCGTAGTCGTGGGTAATCGCCACGCCTGCCGCCCCAAGCATGATCGAAGCCGAGCAATACTTCTCGGCGGACAGTTCGATGGCACGCTTGACCTGCGCTTCCTTGAGCCCCCGGCCCTTGACCACGAAGTGCATGTGGATCTTGGTAAAGACCTTCGGGTCCTCGCTCGCGCGCTCGGCTTCAAGGAAGGCTTCGCAGCTTTCGACCGCCTGACGGGATTTCTTGAGGATGCTGACCACATCGAAATTGCTGCAACCGCCGACACCCAGCAGGAGCATTTCCATCGGCCGGACACCCAGGTTGCGACCGCCTGCATCGGGCGGACCGTCCATGACTACGACATGACCGCTGCCGGATTCACCGAGGAACATGGCTTCGCCAGCCCATTGGATGCGTGCCTTCATCGCCCAGACTCCACTACATAAAAAAGGGTCGCCAGCTTAGCACAGGGCCCCGTTTTGACAGCGCTCACCCGCGCAGGACTTAACCTGCCCGCACTGCGGCAAAATCTCGAATATTGCAGAAAGTGTCTGTTATGCTGGCGCCAAATCGCTGGCGCATAACCAGCGCTGAAGCGAACTACAAGATCGTCCGATCGCGGCCCGAACTGTCGTCAGCTCCTGCAAAAAAACCAAATCTACCGTGCAGTCTTTTCGGGATACAACCATGGTTGCTATTGCCCCCACCCCCAAGATCAAGAATCTCGACAAGTTGCTGATGCACTGCCAGCGCCGTCGTTACCAGGCCAAGAGCAACATCATTTGCGCCGGCGACCGATCGGAGTCGCTGTTCTTCATTATCAAGGGTTCGGTCACCATCCTGATCGAAGACGATGATGGCCGGGAAATGATCATCGCGTACCTGAACACCGGGGATTTTTTTGGTGAGCTGGGCCTGTTCGAACAGGCCGGCCAGGAACAGCAACGCAGTGCCTGGGTGCGCGCCAAGATCGAGTGCGAAGTCGCGGAAATCAGTTATGCGAAATTCCGTGAACTGGCGTTGCAGGATCCGGACATTCTTTACGTGCTCAGCGGCCAGATCGCCCAGCGCCTGCGCAACACCACCCGTAAGGTCGGCGACCTGGCCTTCTTCGACGTGACCGGCCGCGTCGCCCGCTGCCTGCTTGAGTTGTGCAAGCAGCCAGACGCCATGACCCATCCCGACGGGATGCAGATTAAGGTAACCCGTCAGGAAATCGGGCGGATTGTCGGGTGTTCCCGAGAGATGGTTGGTCGCGTGCTCAAGGATCTTGAGGAGCGCAACCTGGTGAACGTCAAAGGCAAGACCATGGTGATCTTCGGCACGCGCTAAGCGCCGAACATCTGCGCCAGCATTTGCCGGTAGAGCTGTTCAAGCCGCGTCAATGCGTTCGGCGCGCTGAATTTCTCATGCAAGGCTATGTGGCTTGCTGCGCGCACTCGCTGCTCCAGGCCACAGGCTTCGTTGAAACGATTGACGGCGGCGACCATGAATTCGCGCTCGTTATCGAGCAACAACGCCCCATGTACCAATCCTACCGGCCGGGTGCCGCCCTTGCTTTGTCGCCAGCGCTGAGCGGTGCCGACCATTTTGCGCCCGTCGAGATTGACGTTGAAACGCCCGTCACAGAATGCGCCTTCCACTTCGCCAAGAGACGACGAGCCGCCCAGCTCATCCAGCAATTGACAGATTGGATCGCAAAGGCGTCGATAAGCAGTTTCGATACGATTCTGATCACCCTCGCTGCGCGGCGGCGCGTAGACCAATGCGATGTTGATTGTGGCGGCGGACTGCGGCACCGGCTCGCCCCCGGTTTCACGCAGGAGCACTGGCCAACCTGCCGCTGCGGATACTTCGCTGGCGGCTTCGAAGGCGGGCAAGCGACTCAAGCGCCTAGGCATGACCAGCGCCCGATCACTGGGCTGCCAGAACAGCAGGCCGAATTCTGCTTCGCCGGTGCAGATCTGGGCGAGCAGGTCTTGTTCGGCCAACAGGCCGGCTTCTACAGTGAGTGAGGTCGGGAGCATGAAGTATTCCGTGGTGATCTGAAAACCGCTATCGCGAGCAGGCTCACTCCTACATTTTGATCCGGGTGTACACAAGTTTTGTGTTCACCAACAATCACTGTAGGAGTGAGCCTGCTCGCGATGCTTTTCAGTCGAGTGTAGAAACGCTAACCGCACTACCGCGCTCAGGGAAAAACAACCGCTGCAACTCGGTGCCCGGGCTTTCTGCACGCATGAACGCTTCGCCCACCAGGAATGCATAGACATCGCTGATTTCCATCAGCTCGACATCGGCCCGGTTAAGAATGCCGCTCTCGGTAATCACCAGGCGATCACGCGGAATACGCGGCAACAGATCCAGGGTGATTTCCAGGCTAACGTCGAAGGTATGCAGATTGCGGTTGTTGATGCCCACCAGCGGAGTGTCGAGGGTTTTCAAAGCCCGCTCCAGCTCGTCACCATCGTGGACCTCTACCAGCACATCAAGGCCGACGGCTTTGGCCACAGCCGCCAGCTCGGCCATCTTCACGTCATCCAGTGCGGAGACGATCAACAGCACGCAGTCCGCGCCCAGCGCCCGGGCTTCGACGATCTGGTACGGGTCGATCATGAAGTCCTTGCGGATCACTGGCAGTTGGCAGGCGGCGCGCGCTTGCTGCAGGTAGGCATCGGCACCCTGGAAGTAATCAATATCGGTGAGCACTGAGAGGCAGGTGGCGCCGCCCTTTTCGTAGCTGCGGGCGATGTCAGCCGGCACGAAGTTTTCGCGGATCACGCCTTTGCTCGGCGAGGCTTTCTTGATCTCGGCAATGACCGCCGGCTGCTTCGACTTGGCCTGAGTGATCAGTGCGTTGGCAAAACCACGGGGGGCATCGGCCGCCTTGGCCAGGCCTTCCAGCTCGGCCAGGCTCACACGAGCACTGCGCTCGGCGACTTCCTGGACTTTGCGCGCCAGAATGTTTTCCAGAACCGTCGGTACACTCATCCTTCATTCTCCACTCTGAATACCGCGGTAAATGCACCCAGCTCCTCAAGCTTTTCCCGAGCAAGACCTGTGTGCAGCGCATCGTGCGCCAGGGCAACGCCCTCTTTCAAACTGGTGGCATGGTCGGCGGCGTACAGCGCGGCACCGGCATTGAGCACAATCATCTCCGCCGCTTTCTGACCATTCTCGGTTTTGCGCTTGCCCAAGGCATCGCGGATCAGTTCGAGCGACGCCGCCGGACTGTCGACTGCCAGGCCGTGCAGGCTCTGGCTCTTCATGCCGAGGTCTTCCGGCTCGACCCAATATTCGGTGATCTGGTCGTTCTTCAATTCCGCCACAAAGGTCGGCGCGGCGAGACTGAACTCGTCCAGGCCATCTTTCGAGTGCACCACCAGCACGTGCTTGCTGCCCAGGCGCTGCAGGACTTCGGCCAATGGCCGGCACAACGCCTGGCTGAACACGCCTACCACTTGATGTTTGACCCCAGCCGGATTCGTAAGCGGGCCGAGCATGTTGAACATAGTGCGCAAGCCCAAGTCGCGGCGCGGACCGGCGGCATGTTTCATGGCGCTGTGATGGGTCTGGGCGAACATGAAGCCGATGCCGACGTTGTCGATGCAGCGCGCTACCTGGACCGGTGTCAGGTTCAGGTAGATACCGGCCGCCTCCAGCAAATCGGCGCTACCGCTCTTGCCCGACACTGCGCGGTTACCGTGCTTGGCAACGGTGCAACCGGCCGCCGCGACTACAAACGAGGAAGCGGTGGACACATTGAAGATATTGGCACCGTCACCGCCAGTGCCCACCACGTCGACCACGCCGTTCAGGGTCTTGAGTTCGACCTTGTCGGCCAGCTCGCGCATCACCGACACGGCGCCGACGATCTCGTCGATGCTTTCGCTTTTCATGCGCATGGCCATCATGAATGCGCCGATCTGCGCATCCGTGCATTGTCCGGTCATGATTTCGCGCATGACATCACGCATCTCGTCCGTGCTCAGATCGAGGTGGCCGACGATACGGCTCAGGGCTGTCTTGATATCCATGGAAAGTCCTTAGCGCGTGCCGCCGGTTTGTTTGAGGAAGTTGGCGAACAGTTCGTGGCCCTGCTCGGTAAGGATCGACTCGGGGTGAAACTGCACCCCCTCGATGTTCAGCGTCTTGTGGCGCAGGCCCATGATTTCGTCCACCGAGCCATCTTCCAGCTGAGTCCAGGCCGTCAGTTCAAGGCAATCAGGCAAGGTTTCGCGCTTGACGATCAGCGAGTGATAACGGGTGACCGTCAGCGGCCGATTCAGGCCTTCGAACACACCCTTGTCCTCGTGGAATACCGGGCTAGTCTTACCGTGCATCACTTGGCGCGCGCGGACCACATCACCACCAAAGGCCTGGCCGATGGACTGGTGACCGAGGCAGACGCCGAGGATTGGCAGTTTGCCGGCGAAGTGCTTGATGGCTTCAATGGAAATACCGGCTTCGGTCGGCGTGCAAGGACCTGGAGATACCACGATGCGCTCAGGGTTGAGTGCTTCGATTTCGGCAATGGTGAGTTCATCGTTGCGCACGACTTTGACCTGGGAGCCGAGCTCACCAAGGTACTGCACAACGTTGTAGGTAAAAGAGTCGTAGTTATCGATCATCAGCAACATGGCGCTGGGAACCTCTTGAATTCACTGAGTTTGAACATGACCTTCAGACGATTACCCGCAGGGCGCTACGCTTTGTCGGGTGCTGGAAGGGCGCCAGCAAAGCGGCAGGTACAACGGGTAGAGAAGGTAAATCGGTACAGGTCCGGCGAGGCCGGCAAAGAATTCAGGCGCGCCAACGCCAGCGGGCGTGTGCCTTGATGACTTGATCCAGGATTTTGCTGATGATCAACACGGGGAAGGTCTCATTCATACGTTTAAGCACAGTAACTTAGCTGGGCGGAGCGTGCAATATGGCGGTGACGCTGGCTGCGCAAACAATAGAAGGGATCACGACGGATGGCAAAAGGCCGGATTTTTTTGGTACTGTCGTTCCGTCACTACAACAATAAATAAAACGGACTTGCTCATGATCAAACAGACGCTGTTTGTACCGCTTGCTGGATGCCTGCTCGCCATGGCTTGCGCACAGGCGATTGCTGCTCCCAATCCCTACTCGAATTTCGTCGTCTTTGGCGACAGCCTCAACGACGCCGGTACCTTCACCGACACGGGCGGGCCGGCCGGCGCCACCCAGCGCTTCACTAACCGGACGGGGCCGGTCTATCAGGATGGCAGCGGCGAGTTTCGCTCGCTCAACTCAACCCAGCTACTCGGCGGGCGCCTCGGTTTTTCAGCAGACGAGACGGCTGCATCGACCTCGGCGGTGCGCGCCAATGCAGGGCTGGTTGACGGCAATAACTGGGCAGTCGGCGGTTATCGCACCGACCAGATCCTCGACTCGATCACCACCCAGTCCGCTACAGGCGAGCGCACCCGGGTCGGTTATCTGCCATCGAACAATTTCCGCGCCGATCCGAATGCACTGTATTACCTCTCCGGTGGCGGTAACGACTTTCTGCAGGGGCGCATCCTCAGTCCGGCCCAGGCCAACGCGGCAGCGGACCGCCTGGCTGACAGCGTGCAAGTGCTGCAGACCGCCGGCGCCAAGTACGTGATGGTCTGGTTACTGCCGGATATCGGCCTGACGCCAGCGATCAATGGCTCCCCACTGCAAACGGCGGCCACCCAGCTCAGCAACCAGTTCAACCTGCAGCTGGTGCAACGCTTGCAGGGCATCAACGCGGAAATCATCCCGCTGAATATTCCCCTGCTGTTGCAGGAAACCTTTGCTGACCCGGGACGCTTCGGCCTGGCGACCAATCAGAACCTGACGGCCACCTGCTTCAGCGGCAACGGCTGCACGGAGAACGCCACCTACGGCATCAACAGTGCCACGCCGGACCCGACCAAGCTTATCTATAACGATGGGGTGCATCCGACCGAAGCCGGGCAAAAGCTGATTTCCGATTACGCCTATTCCCTGCTCGCGGCCCCCTGGGAACTGACGCTGCTCCCGGAAATGGCCCACGCTACATTACGCGCGCATCAGGATGAGCTGCGCAGCCAATGGCAATCGGACTGGGAAGACTGGCAAGCGGTCGGACAGTGGCGCGCCATTGTGGCCGGCGGCGGCCAGCACCTGGACATCGACAGCCAGAGCAGCGGCGCCAGTGCCGATGGCAGCGGCTATAACCTGAACGTGGGTGGCAGCTATCGCCTCAATGACGCCTGGCGCGTGGGTGTCGCGGGCGGTTTCTACCGGCAGAACCTGGAAGCTGGCAACAACGATTCGGACTACAAACTCAACAGCTATCTGGCCACGGCCTTCGCTCAGTTCCAGCAGAACCGCTGGTGGGCGGATGCGGCGCTGACAGGCGGCAATCTGGACTACGAAAACCTCAAGCGCAAGTTCGACCTGGGCGCCAGTGAAGGCGCGGAAAAAGGCGACACTGACGGGCATCTCTGGGCGTTCAGCACTCGCGTGGGCTACGACATTGCGCAACCGGGCAGCCAGTGGCACCTGTCGCCGTTTGTCAGTGCCGATTACGCCAAGGTGGAAGTTGACGGCTATTCGGAGAAGAGCAATCGGGCGACCGCATTGACGTTCGATGACCAGACCCGCGACTCGAAGCGCCTGGGCGTCGGCTTGCAGGGCAAATATCAGATCACCTCGCAAACCCGGGTGTTTGGTGAGTATGCCTTCGAGCGCGAGTACGAGGACGATGTGCAGAAGGTCAACATCGCCCTCAACAGCTTGCCGGCAAACGATTTCACACTTGAGGGCTATACCCCGCAAAGTCATTTGAACCGGTTGAATCTGGGCGTGAGTCACAACCTCACCAAGGACCTGGCGTTGCGCGCCAGCTACATCATTCGCAAGGATGACGACTTTACCCAGCAAGGCGTCAACCTGGGGGTGGCGCTGGATTTCTGATCCGCTGATCTGCAGGCACAAAAAAACGCGACGCCCTCACAGGCGCCGCGCTTATTTGTGAACAAAATTCCTGTAGGAGTGAGCCTGCTCGCGATAGGCCGGCACAGCTGACATTTATGCAGTCTGACCCACCGCTATCGCGAGCAGGCTCACTCCTACAGAGGGGGGTTGCTGAATCAGGTACCCGGGGTTTGCTCGGCCAGTGCCACCGCGCGGAACATCGCGCGACGCTTGTTCAGGGTTTCTTCCCATTCCAGCGCCGGTACCGAGTCGGCGACGATGCCGCCACCAGCCTGAACATGCAGTTCGCCATTCTTGATCACTGCCGTGCGGATCGCGATGGCGGTGTCCATGTTGCCGTTCCAGGCAAAGTAACCCACCGCCCCGCCATAGACTCCGCGCTTGACCGGTTCGAGCTCGTCGATGATTTCCATCGCGCGAATCTTCGGTGCACCGGACAAGGTACCCGCCGGCAGAATCGCCCGCAGCGCATCCATCGCCGTCAGCCCGGCTTTCAATTGGCCGGTGACATTGGAAACGATGTGCATCACGTTGGAATAACGCTCGATGACCATCTTCTCTGTGAGTTTCACCGAACCGATTTCCGATACCCGGCCAGTATCGTTACGGCCGAGGTCAATCAGCATCAAGTGCTCGGCGATTTCCTTGTCGTCGGACAGCAGGTCCTGCTCCAGCGCCAGGTCCGCCTCTTCGTTGGCGCCCCGCGGACGAGTGCCGGCAATCGGGCGCACAGTAATCAAGTTGTCTTCAACCCGCACCAGCACTTCCGGCGAACTGCCGACGACGTGGAAGTCACCGAAGTTGAAGAAGTACATGTACGGCGTCGGATTGAAGCAACGCAGCGCCCGGTACAGATCGATCGGGGCCGCCTTGAAGTCGATCGACATGCGCTGGGACGGCACGACCTGCATGCAGTCACCGGCAAGGATATATTCCTTGATGGTGTCGACGGCTTTTTCGTAATCGTCCTGGGTGAAGCTGGAACGGAACACCGGGTCAGCCGACTGCTGCTTGCTGAAGTCCAGGCCGCGGCGCGGAGTGATCGGCTGGCGAAGTTTTTCCAGCAGCTCCTGCAGGCGCGCCTGGCCTTGCTCGAAGGCATCTTCCTGCGCCGGGTCCGCCAGGACGATGGCGTGCATCTTGCCGGCGAGGTTGTCGAATACCACCACGGCATCGGAAACCATCAACAGGATGTCCGGCACGCCCAGCGGGTCGGGGTTCGGGCACTTGCCCAGACGCTTCTCGACATAACGCACGCAGTCATAACCGAAGTAACCCACCAGGCCGCCGTTGAAACGCGGCAGGCCAGGGATGGTTGGCACGTTGTAGCGAGCCTTGAATTCTTCGACGAAGGCTAGCGGATCTTCAGTCTCGTGAGTCTCGATCTCGGCGCCGTCGTGGGTCACGCTGACGTGGTGATCGTGTACACGCAGCACGGTGCGGCACGGCAGGCCGATGATCGAATAACGGCCCCACTTCTCCCCGCCCTGCACCGATTCCAGCAGGTAGGAGTTCGGCTCGTCGGCCAGTTTCAGGTAGATCGACAGTGGCGTGTCGAAGTCGGCCAGAGTTTCGCAGGCCAGGGGAATACGGTTGTAGCCGGCAGCGGCCAAACGCAGGAATTCTTCACGGATCATGGGGTAGCCTCGTGGCTTGAGGTGCTAACAGTCAGGTGTGCAAACGCGCCGGATGACCGGCCAGAATCAAGTCAGGCGCGCCAACGCCAGCGGGCCAGGGCCTTGATGACTTTCATCCAGAGTTTGCGGGTGACCACCACGATGGCGTTTCCAGAAGGGGGTTGGACAGCGTCGGGCAACGTTATCCCAGAGCCCGCATCCAGGCAACCGGGAATTAGCTTGCGCAAGTCATCGATCACCAGTGCCGGCAATTCTTCGGCAATCGGCCGGCCGTGGTTGTAGCCGTAACTGAGCGCGACACACTTGACCCCTGCCGCTTTCGCCGCCAACACGTCGCTGCGCGAATCACCGACGAACAACGATTGCGAAGCCGGGATGTTGGCCATTTTCATCACGAAGAACAGCGCGGCCGGGTCGGGTTTCTTCTGCGGCAAGGTATCGCCGCCGATGATCCATTTGAAGTAGCGACCGATCTTCATCTGATCCAGCAGCGGTGCGACGAAGCGCTCCGGCTTGTTGGTGATCAGGGCCATTTCCACGCCCTGCTTGTGCAGCCATTTCAGTGTGTCGCGCACACCCGGGTAGACCACGGTGAGTTCATGGCTATCGCTGTAGGCTTGCATGAAGATATCCAGCGCGCCTTCGGCTTCACCATCATCAACCGTCGAATGATCGATGCCGCCAGCCAATGCACGGCGCACCAGCACCGGCGCGCCGTTGCCCACCCACTCGCGCACCGACGCCAGGCCCGCCGGTTGGCGGCCGAGCTTGAGCAGCATGTTATCCACGGCCACCGCCAGGTCGGGGACGGAATCGATCAGCGTGCCATCCAGATCGAACATCACCAGGCGCGGCAAAGACCCCGGGAACAGCTGCTCAAAGCCACTCATGGACGCGCCAGCGCCAGTTCGGCGCGCATCTTCTCGATCACTTCCTGATAGTTCGGCGCATTGAAGATGGCCGACCCGGCGACAAAAGTGTCGGCGCCCGCTGCAGCTATTTCACGAATGTTGTTCACGTTGACGCCGCCGTCGATTTCCAGGCGAATGTCACGCCCGCTGGCATCGATCAATGCCCGCGCTTCACGCAGCTTGTCGAGGGTGCCGGGGATGAACTTCTGCCCGCCGAAGCCCGGGTTGACGCTCATCAGCAAGATCATGTCGACCTTGTCCATCACGTACTTGAGTACGTCCAGCGGAGTCGCCGGGTTGAACACCAGGCCCGACTTGCAGCCGCCCTCGCGGATCAGTTGCAGGGAACGGTCGACGTGCTGCGTGGCTTCCGGGTGAAAGGTGATGTAGGTCGCACCCGCTTCGATGAAATCTCCGACGATGCGGTCCACCGGGCTGACCATCAGGTGCGCATCGATCGGCGCGGTCACACCGTACTTGCGCAGCGCCGCGCAGACCATCGGGCCAATAGTCAGGTTGGGCACATAGTGGTTGTCCATGACGTCGAAGTGCACGAAGTCGGCGCCAGCGGCCAGGACATTGTCCACTTCCTCGCCCAGGCGGGCGAAGTCGGCGGAGAGAATCGACGGAGCAATTACGAAGGGCTGCATGACGCACCTTTTCTGAGCAAAATCACGATGGCGCGCATTGTATACCTCATGCTTTGACGCGCGCGACGTGACTGCGATGATCAGTACGCCGCCCGGTAGATCTTCTCGATATCGACGGCGCTCAATTGACGGGGATTGTTGCGCATCAGGCGCTCGATCCCCGCCGCTTCAACGGCCATGGCTGCAATAGCGTCCTCGGGCACCCCGAAGCTGCGCAGTCCCTGTGGGATTTCAACCGCGGCGCACAATCGCGCCATGGCCTCGACGGCTTTGTCTGCTGCCTCACTCGCACTCAGATGAGCGGTCCTGACCCCCATGGCCTCGGCAATATCCTGCATTCGCTCGACGCACGCCATCTTGTTCCAGGTCATCACATGGGGCAGCAACAACGCATTGCTGACGCCGTGGGCGATGTTGAAGCGCCCGCCCAGGGGATACGCCAACGCATGCACCGCACCGACCCCGGCATTGCCGAACGCCATGCCGGCCATCAGGCTGGCGGTGGCCATGTCCTCACGGGCTTGCAGGTTCGAAGGATTGGCGTAGGCCTTGGGCAGCGCCTTGGCAATCAACTTGACGGCGCCAATGGCCAGGGCATCGGTAATGGGCGAGGCATTGACCGACAGGTAGGATTCAATCGCGTGCACCAGCGCATCGACGCCACTGGCGGCCGTGACACTGCGCGGGCAGGTCAGGGTCATCTGCGGGCTGACCAGCGCGACGTCCGGCAGCAGGTAATCGCTGACGATGCCCTTCTTCAGTTGCGCGAGCTTGTCGGACAGGATCGCCACGTTGGTGACTTCCGAACCGGTGCCGGCGGTGGTCGGAATGGCAATCAGCGGCGGGCCTTTGCGCGGTACCTGGTCGACACCGAACAGATCTTCCAGCGCGCCGTGATAACCGGCGTAGGCGGCGACGCTCTTGGCGATATCGATCGCACTGCCACCGCCCAGGCCGATGAGTCCGTCGTGGCCGCCTGCGCGATAAACGCGCATGCAATCTTCGACGATGGCGATTTCCGGGTCAGGCAGCACCCGATCAAAAATCTCGTATGACCGACCGCCCAACTGCGCGAGTGCCAGCTCGACGGTACCGGATTTGACCAGGGCCGCGTCGGTGACGATCAGTGGGTTGTCGATATCCAGGCGGGTCAGTTCGGCGGCGAGTTGCTCGATGGCGCCTGCGCCGGTGAGCAGTTTGTGAGCGATTTTGAAGGAGGAAAGACTCATGTGCGCAGCCTCTTATAAGTAGGGGAGCTGGGCAACAATAGTAGCTGGGGATTGGGGGTTGTCTGCTATTCAGGTCATGAATGACCGAAGATCTCGAGGGCCATACAAATCCCCCCCTGTAGGAGCTGCCGAAGGCTGCGATCTTTTGACTTTGCTTCTTAAGATCAAAAGATCGCAGCCTTCGGCAGCTCCTACGGGGGATGCTTCAGACCTGGGCGGTGCGCAGTTTCTCGCTGCGCCCGCGCAGCCATTCCAGAGTCAGCAGCAGGATCACCGAGAAGGCGATCAACAGCGTCGCCGCTGCGGCAATGGTCGGGCTGAGGTTTTCGCGAATTCCGCTGAACATCTGCCGAGGCAAAGTCGCCTGCTCGGGACCGGCGAGGAACAGCGTCACGACCACTTCATCGAACGAAGTCGCGAAGGCGAACAGCGCACCGGAGATCACGCCGGGAGCAATCAACGGCAATGTCACCCGACGGAATGCCGTCAGTGGCGAAGCCCCCAGGCTTGCAGCAGCCCGCACCAGATTGTGGTTAAACCCCTGCAAGGTCGCCGACACGGTGATGATCACAAACGGCACGCCCAACACCGCGTGCACCACGATCAACGAGAAGAAGCTGTTGCCCAATCCCAGCGGTGCAAAGAACAGATAACTGGCCACGCCAATGATCACCACCGGCACCACCATTGGCGAAATCACCAGGGCCATGACCAGCGCCTTGCCGGGAAAATCACCCCGGGTCAGGCCGATCGCCGCCAGCGTGCCGAAGATCATTGCCAGCACCGTGGCTGCCGGGGCGACGATGATGCTGTTCTTCAGTGCACGCATCCATTCCGCCGATGCAAAGAAATCGTGATACCACTGCAGCGAGAAGCCTTGCAGCGGGTACACCAGGAAGCTTCCCGAGTTGAATGACAGCGGGATGATCACCAACACTGGCAGAATCAGGAACAACAGGATCAGCCCGCAGAGGATCCGCAAACTGTAGAACCACACCCGTTCGATCGGCGACATGTAAGGATTCAGCATTTCGTTCTCCCCTTAGCTCAGGCGCAGGCGACTGGCGCCCACCAGCCAGCTGTAAATCAGATAAAGCACCACGGTCGCCAACAGCAGCAGCCCACCGAGCGCGGTCGCCATGCCCCAGTTGATACTGGTGTTGGTGTAGAAGGCGACGAAGTAACTGACCATCTGATCGTTCGGGCTGCCCAGCAACGCCGGGGTGATGTAGTAGCCGATGGCGAGGATAAACACCAACAGGCAACCGGCGCCGACACCGGCATAGGTCTGCGGGAAGTACACCCGCCAGAAGCTGGCAAACGGATGGCAGCCGAGGGAAATCGCGGCGCGCATGTAAGTCGGCGAGATGCCTTTCATCACGCTGTAGATCGGCAGGATCATGAACGGCAGCAGGATGTGCACCATCGAGATGTAGACCCCGGTGCGGTTGAACACCAGCTCCAGCGGTTTGTCGATGATGCCCATGGCCATCAACCCGCTGTTGATCAGGCCACCCGATTGCAGCAGCACGATCCACGCGGCGACTCGCACCAGGATCGAGGTCCAGAATGGCAACAGCACCAGGATCATCAACAGGTTGCTTTGCCGGGACGGCAGGTTAGCCAGCAGATAAGCCAGCGGATACGCCAACACCAGGCAGATCGCCGTGATGACCAGGCCCATCCAGAAAGTGCGGGCGAAGATGTCCAGGTAAATCGCCTGGTCAGGGGTGGCCGGGGCGACTTCGCCGAGGTCGTCGATGCGGTGATCGACGGCCGCCAGCAGGTAATAAGGCGTAATGCTACTAGTGTTGCGGCGCACGGCTTGCCAATAGGCAGGATCGCCCCAGCGCTCGTCGAGACCTTCCAGCGCTTCTTTATAAGAGGCCGGTTCAGTGGCGAATGGCAAGGCACGGGCGGTCTTGGTCAGCAGGCTGCGGTAGCCGGCCAGCTCCATGTTCAGGCGCTTGGACAGGTCGCCCAGGGTCTGATTCTTGCGGGCTTCGGCGAGGTCTTCGCTGGCGGCCTTGTACACCGGTTCAGCGGGCAGGCCGCGGCCGTCCCAACTGGCGATGGCGGTCACGGTGCGCGGCATGCCGCCGACCACTTCCGGGTTGCCAACACTTTTATAGAGCAGCGCCACAATCGGCACCAGGAACACCAGCAGCAGGAACAGCACCAGTGGCGCGATCAAGGCCTGGGCCTTCCAGCGGTTGATCCGCTCGGCGTGCTTGAGCCGCTGCTTCAAGGTGGGGTCAGTGCCCGCGTTCAGGGGAATGGCGGTGGCCATGGCGTACT
This sequence comes from Pseudomonas sp. LB3P31, assembly GCF_054897945.1. Classification (NCBI taxonomy): domain Bacteria; kingdom Pseudomonadati; phylum Pseudomonadota; class Gammaproteobacteria; order Pseudomonadales; family Pseudomonadaceae; genus Pseudomonas; species Pseudomonas sp. LB3P31. The sequence continues at coordinate 3,961,170 of NZ_CM142710.1, read as the reverse complement.
CCGGAAATCTTTGGATGGGCGACATCACTCTCGGTGATGCCGCATTACATCAATATTCTTGAAACAGACACCGGCCCTGTAGGAGCTGGCGCAGCCTGCGATCTTTTGCTTCTGGCTTTGCGAAACCGCATTTAAACCAAGATCAAAAGATCGCAGCCTTCGGCAGCTCCTACAGGCGAAGCATTACTTCGCTGCCCAGGAATTGAAACGCTGCTCCAGTTGCTCGCCGTTGTCAGCCCAGAAGCTGACGTCGATCTGCACCTGGTTGGCGATGTTTTCCGGGGTGGTCGGCATGTCTTTCAGCACTTCCTTGGACAGCAACGGTACGGCCTGGGTGTTGGCCGGGCCGTAGGCGATGTTTTCCGAGTAGGTCTTCTGCTGCTGCGGTGCCACCGAGAACGCGATGAATTTCTTCGCCGCTTCAGCCCGTGCTTTATCCAGACCCTTTGGAATCGCCCACGCGTCGAAGTCGTAGATGCCGCCGTTCCACACGACCTTCAGGTTGCTTTCTTTCTGCACGGCAGCGATCCGGCCGTTGTAGGCCGAGCTCATGACCACGTCACCGGAAGCGAGATATTGCGGCGGTTGTGCGCCGGCTTCCCACCACTGAATGCTTGGCTTGAGTTCATCGAGCTTCTTGAACGCGCGGTCCTGACCGTCTTTGCCGGCCAGCACTTTGTAGACGTCCTTCGGCGCTACGCCATCGGCCATCAAGGCGAATTCCAGGGTGTATTTGGCGCCTTTACGCAGGCCGCGCTTGCCCGGGAAGGTCTTGGTGTCCCAGAAGTCGACCCAACTGGTCGGCGCGGTTTTCAGCTTGTCGGCGTTGTAGGCCAGCACGGTCGACCACACGAAGAACCCCACGCCGCAAGGCTGGATGGCGCCCTTGACGTAGTCTTCGGTCTTGCCGAACAGCGCAGGGTCAAGCTGCTCGAACATGTCTTCGTCGCAACCGCGGGACAGTTCCGGCGATTCAACTTCCACCAGGTCCCAGGACACGCTCTTGGTATCGACCATGGCCTTGACCTTGGCCATCTCGCCGTTGTATTCGCCCGCCACGATCTTGCCGTTGCCCGCTGCTTCCCACGGTGCGTAGAAGGCTTTGACCTGAGCCGCCTTGTTCGCCCCACCAAAAGACACGACAGTCAGGTCCGGACCTGCCGCCATTGCGTGTGCCGCACCGATCATGCCCATGACCAGGGCGGTGAATTTCAGGGATTTCAACATTTATATTGTTCTCCACGTGCAGGGTTGGTGTTGCAGGGGGCGATCAATTCGCCTCTAGAAGGGGGTCGAGCGCGCGAACGTGTTCGACTTGCCAGCCAAGCGGTACCACGTCACCAACGGCCAGCGCGGGATCGAGCTCGGCAATCGGCTGTTTCACAAAGAAATCGGTCTTGCCGCAGACTTCCAGGCGTACCCGGACGTGGTCGCCCAGATAGATGAATTCCGCCACCCGTCCCGAGAAGCGATTGACGCAGGACTCGCTGGAACCGTTAAGGCTCACCCGCTCCGGGCGAATCGATAACGTGACGGGTTCGCCGGTCTTGCCAACGTTCACCGCCAGCGCCTCGACCTTCTCGCCGCGGCCCAGCTCGACCACGCAGCGGTCGCCGGTGTGGCTGTGCAAGCGACCATTGAGGCGGTTGTTCTCGCCGATGAAGTTGGCGACGAAGGTGTTTTTCGGTTCTTCATAGAGGCTGCGCGGCGGCGCGATCTGCTGGATTTCACCCTGGTGGAACACAGCCACTCGATCAGACATGGTCAGGGCTTCACCCTGGTCGTGAGTCACGTAGACCACGGTCACGCCGAGGCGCTGGTGCAGATGTTTGATTTCCATCTGCATGTGCTCGCGCAGCTGTTTATCCAGTGCGCCGAGGGGTTCGTCCATCAGCACCAGCTGGGGTTCGAATACCAATGCCCGGGCCAGGGCCACGCGTTGTTGCTGACCACCGGAAAGTTGCGCCGGGTAGCGCTGGGCGAAGGCGTCGAGCTGCACCATGCTCAGGACTTTCTTGACCTTGTCGCTGACGTCGCTCTTGTTCAGGCCGCGCACGGTCAGCGGGAACGCGAGGTTCTCGGCCACGGTCATGTGCGGGAACAAGGCGTAGTTCTGGAACACCATGCCGATGTCGCGCTTGTGCGGCGGCACATTGTTGATGGAGCGCCCGGCGAGGAGGATTTCGCCTGCGGTCGGGGTTTCGAAACCGGCGAGCATCATCAGGCTGGTGGTCTTGCCGGAACCGGACGGCCCGAGCAACGTGAGGAATTCGCCTTTGCGAATATCCAGGTTGAGGTCTTTGACGATCAGGTTCTCGCCGTCGTAGCTCTTCTGCACTCCACGAAAGCTGACCAGAATATCGCTGGCCCCTGCGCTTGAATCGACCTGGCTCATACCCACACCTTTGTTGTTGATGACTGCTGTGGACTAAGCCTAGTGGACGCTGGGAGCGGCGCAAATCGGGGGGCAGGAGAGAATGGCCTCAGCCGGATGGAAGGTTGGGGGTAGGGATTGCCCTACAAGGATGGCGCGTTTTGACTAATGCAGCGGCGAATTACCGGCTGCAACCCTCAAGCACAGGCGAAAACAGTTTTGAGGGATGTCGCAGATGGATACGTCGCCGCATCCTCCACTGTAGGAGCTGCCGAAGGCTGCGATCTTTTGATCTTTCTTGAAGGCGCCAAGATCAAAAGATCGCAGCCTTCGGCAGCTCCTACGCCGGTCACCGCAATCAGAGGAGTTTATGCTCCATCGCATACTTCACCAGCTCTGCCAGGGAGGTGATGTTGAGCTTCTGCATCAGCCGCGCCTTGTGGGTGCTGATGGTCTTGCTGCTCAGGGCCAGTTGCTGGGCGATGTCGTTGACGTTAGCGCCCTGGGCCAGGCGTTCGAACACCGAAAATTCGCGCTCTGACAGCAGCGAATGCAATGGCCGCGAATCGGTCAGCCCCACCTCGAAGACCATCCGATCAGCCAGGTCAGGATCGATATAGCGCCCACCCGCTGCCACCTTGCGGATCGCCGTCAGCAGCAGCGCCGGATCGCTGTCCTTGGTCGCGTAGCCTGCCGCGCCCACCTTTAATGCACGCGCAGCCATTTGCGCTTCGTCGTGCATCGACAGCACCAGGATCGCCGGTGGATTGTTCAGCGCGCGAATCCGCGGGATCGCCTCCAGGCCATTGACCCCAGGCATGGAGATATCCAGCAGCACCACTTCGCAAGGCACATGGCGCAGGGTCTCGAGCAACTGTTCGCCATTGCTCGCCTCGCCTACCACCAGCAGGTCCTTGGCCAGGCCGATCAGCTGCTTGATGCCTTCGCGGACAATGGTGTGGTCTTCGGCTACCAGTACACGGATCACATTTTTCTCCATTTTTCTTGTGTCAGATCCAAAATCTATCGCGAGCAGGCTCACTCCTACAGGATCGGAGTCGGTGCACAGACCCTGTAGGAGTGAGCCTGCTCGCGATGGCGCACGCACAGACAAGACAAAATTATCAGGCACCCGCCAAAGGCACCCGCACCATCAGCGTCGTGCCCTCCCCCGGTTCACTCTCCAGCGACAACCGCCCGCCCATGATCAACACCCGCTCGCGCATGCCCACCACCCCAAAAGATGTCGGCCGACCGCTACTGGCGACAAATCCTACGCCATCATCACTCACCGTCAGGCACAACTCGCCGCCTTCGCGCACCAGTGTCAGTTCAACAGTATGCGCCTGGGCATGGCGCATGACATTGGTCAGTGCTTCTTGAAGAATGCGGAACAGCCCAATGGCCATGGCATCGCTCAGCACTGGCAAGTTATCCGGCACCTGCACCAGGCACGGAATCTGCGTGCGCGCCTCGAAGCGCCGGGCCTGCCATTCAATAGCCGAGGCGATCCCGGCGTCGAGAATCGGCGGGCGCAATGCCGTCGCTACATCGCGCACCAGCTGGAACAACTGGGCGATCAGGCGCTTCATGCTGTTCAAGCGTTCCTGCAGACCAGGGTCAAGCTGGGCGTAGGCCAATTCGCACATGGAGGTTTCCAGTTTCAGCACGGTGAGCATCTGACCGAGCTCATCGTGAACCTCCCTGGCAATGCGCGCCTTTTCCTCTTCTCGCACGCTTTCCAGATGCGCGGACAACTCACGCAGTTGTTCACGGGAGCTGGCCAGCTCCAGTTCGATGCGCTTGCTCTCGCTGATATCCCAGACAATGCCGTCCCAGACGTAGGCGCCATCTTCGAGGCGACGGGTAATGGCCTTGATCTCGGCCCAGCGCTGTTCGCCCTGACGGGTGAGAATTCGCCCCTGCCATGACCAGTCGCTGTCGGTATCCAGCGCCAGGTCCTGGGTTTGGTGATAGCTGGCCTTGTCATCCGGATGCACCAGACTGCGCAAGCCCTTATCACGATGGGCCAGGGTCGCCGGGGAGTAACCCACCAGGCTTTCACTGCCTTCGCTGATGTAGGCAAAGTCGATCTGCCCTGTCACCGGCGCCCGCTCCAGGCGAAAGACCAATCCCGGAACGTTGGCGGCGATCCCCTGCAGCCGCGCTTCACTTTCCTGCAGCGCTGCCAGCGCACGGCGGCGCTCGGTGACATCGTTGAGGTAAACCACCAGGTACTCGCCATCGCGAAATCGCAGGAAGCTCAACGACACATCCGTGGGCAAGATACTGCCGTCCGCCCGCACACAGTTGCTTTCGAAACTTTGCGGACCCTCCTCACTGGCCCTCGCGCGCTTCCACAGACTCAGCCAGCGATCCATGTGCAGGCCTGGCTCGAAGTCGATCAAGGGTCGATCCATAATGCCGCCAGGCGCATAACCGAGCATGGTTTCGGCCGCGCGGTTGGCGTAACGCACATGGCTATCCCAGTTCACCCAGAGGATACCGACGGTACTCTGATCGATGGAAAACTGCGTCAGCCGCAAGGCTTCTTCGCTGGCTGCACGCAAGGCAATGTCCTCACGGGCAGCGACCAGGCGCTGTTCCAGGCTGTGCTGCTGGCGACGTTGCCAGAACACGATGGCCATACTGCTGAGCATCAACACTGCAAACAACAGGCATAGGTTCTGCCAGAACCCCGGAGACTCACTCAGCCTTGGATATTTGGGTTGCAGCCACTGATTGTGCAATTGCTCGAGATCCTTGGCCGGAATCGCCCGCAACCCCGCCTCGACAATGCCAGCCAACTCGGGCCAGTCGCGACGAGTCGCTACCCGCAGCAACTGCGGCAAGCCAATGTCGCCGACCACCACCAACCCGGCAAACTCCGGCTCAGCCGACAGTCGTCCGAGCTGCGCTTCATCGACCACCGCGTAGCTGGCCTGCTGGCTCAACAGCAGTTGCAAGGCCTGGCGCTCGATGGGCACGCCCTGCAAATTCAGGTGCGAATAATTGCTGCGCAGGTAATCGGCGGTGGCGCTTGGCATGCGCACCGCAACACGGGTCTGGCTATCGAGTTTTTCCAGCTCGACTACGCCTGCGCTTTTCTGATCACTAACCACCAGTTGCGGCACCCGCATGTACGGGTCGGAAAATTGCCACAGGCGCAGACCGTTCGGGGTTTGCGCCAGGCCTGGGGCAATATCGATTTCGCCTTCTCGCGCCGCGGCTTCCAGTTGCGCAAGGTCAGGGAAATTGCGCCAGCTCAACTCGACCTTGAGCGATTTGGCCAACCATTTCATCAACTCGACATTGACTCCGGACAGCCTCTGCAAGCGTCGATCGTATTGGGCATAAGGCGCTTGCAACACCAGGCCCACGCGCAACTTGTTGTGGCTCGCCAACCACTGGCGCTGCGCTGACGACAGTTGCGCGGCGTGCTCGGGGGGCGCGGATGCCGCCCAACCCGCCAAGGGAAACCACAGGAAGCCGATCATTAACAGGCAGCGCACAACCATCATTGAAGCCCCATACACTGACAAATACTGACTAACCCATTAGGCTGCCGGAATCACTTCTGGCCTGGAATATCCGATGCCCCCTGTCTACCGCCTGGCACTGCCAGCATTGTGCCTGTCGCTGATCCTGCCTTGCGCGTTTTCCGTCGAGGCGGCTGAACCATCCCCAGTTACTGCGGATAGCCCCGCGACAACAGAACGCCAGCCGCTGCTTGAGCGTAGTCAGGAAGACGCCGCAGCACTTGAGCGCACCCTGCCCGCCCAGGAGCAGCAACAACTGCAAGCTGGCAGCGAAACCTTCCTGGCGCTATGGAAGCCGGCGAACATCGCCGAGCCCAGGGGCGCGGTGATTATCGTCCCGGGCGCCGGCGAGACTGCTGATTCACCGCAAGCAGTCGGTCCATTGCGCCGCAAACTGCCGGACGCGGGCTGGAGCAGCCTGAGTATCACCTTGCCGGACCTGCAAAGCGATGCCATCGCCCCGCGCGTTCTCGATGTACCCCCAACCATCAAGGCGCCTGACACCGAAACCAAGGACTCGACAACCTCCAAGCCAATTGAACAAGCGGCCGGTGGTGAGGCGGATGTGGCCGACAAAGCCGTGGTCGAAAGCGTCGACGAACAGCGCAGAGTCGATGCCGAACGAATATTCGCGCGCATCGACGCGGCAATCTCCTACGCCGAAGGGCAAAGCGCCCGCAACATCGTGCTGTTGGGCCATGGCACCGGCGCTTACTGGGCGGCGCGCTACCTGAACGAGAAACAACCGCCGCAGGTCGAGAAGCTGGTGATGGTGGCGGTCAAAACGCCGGCAGCGATCAAACCCGAGCTGATCGAGCTGACCTCGACCCTTAAACTGCCGACCGCAGACATTTTCTACATGGACAAGCCGCTGGATCGCGATTCAGCACTGGAGCGGTTGCAGGCGAGCAAGCGGCTGAAGACGCCAGCGTTCAGCCAGGTTTCGTTGAAAGCCTTGCCGGGTAATGCCAAGGATCAACAGGAGCAGTTGGTGCGCCGGGTGCGGGGTTGGTTGAGCCCGCAGCCGGCGGATTGAGTTGATCGCTAGCGGAAATCCCGGCGCTGACGGATTACCGTGTAGGCGTTGTGCAACTCGCGGGTTTTGTCCGTCGCCTCGCGAACCTGCGAAGTGGTGGCGCCGCTGCCGGCGATCTTGTCCGGGTGATGCCGGCTCAGCAGGCGCCGGTAAGCGCGCTTGATCTGCGCCGGCTCGCTGGTGGCAGACACCCCCAATAGCCGCAAGGCATCCTGATAGGTCACCGTGCTGCTGATCACCTGACGTTTCTGCGGTTCGTAGTCATTCGCCAATGCCTGCACTTGCTGCGGCGTCCAGCCCAGCCAACGGCCCCACTGGGCAATCAGTTCGCGCTCGCTGCGACCGGCGCGACCGTCAGCCCAGATCATTCGCCAACAGGCGCGCAACACGCCCTCGGCAGCGAACGGCTGCGCGCTCAAGCGCCGCAGATAACCGCGCAGGCGGTCATGCCCCGACTTGCCACGGTTGAACGCGGCAATCGCCCGCCGTTGCGCCGCCTCGGTCATATCCAGCGCTCGCATCTCGTCGCGGGCCTGCTGGATGTGACCCGCCACCACCTGCCCGTCGGATTTGGCCAACCGCCCCAGCAGGATGAACAGCAGTTCATCGTTGCGCAGGACCGGCCGGCCACCGAGCTTTTCCCGCAAATGCGCCCAACTGTGCAGTTGCAAACGTCGATCCAGCGCCTGTCCCAGCAGCGCGCCGAGCAAGGCCCCCGGAATGCTGGCTATGGCAAAGCCCGCTCCGGCTCCAATCAGAGTCCCTGGCCACAGCATGTCAGCGGCTCGCTTCGATCAGGATTTCGGCTTCCGCCAGGCGCTCATGAGTGCCGACATCCACCCAGCGCCCTTCGAGATGCTCGCCGGTCACTTGTCCTTGCGCCATGGCGTCGCGCAGCAAAGGGGCGAGTTTGAACGCACCCGCTGTGCAATTTTTGAACAACTGCGGATGCAGCACGGCAATACCGCTGTAGGTCAGCTTCTCAGCACCCGCTTGCCCATCCAGCACCTCCCCGTCACGGAGGATGAAATCACCAGTCGGGTGATGCGCGGGGTTGTCCGCCAAAACCAGATGCGCCAGCCCGGTGATGGGCTGATGCAATGCGCTGAAGTCGTAGTCGGTCCAGATATCACCGTTGACCACCAGGAAAGCCTCCTCGCCCAACAGCGGCAGCGCACGATGAATACCTCCGCCGGTCTCCAGCGGCTCACCTTCCGGTGAGTAGCGGATCCGTACGCCGTATTGCGAGCCATCTCCCAGATAATTCTCTATCAGTTGGCCGAGCCACGCGTGGTTGATCACAACCTCGGTAAACCCGGCGATCGCCAGGGCCTTGAGGTGATACTCGATCAGCGGCACGCCGCCGGCGCGAACCAGCGGTTTGGGTGTAGTCAGGGTCAGCGGGCGCATGCGCTCGCCTTTGCCTGCTGCAAGAATCATTGCCTTCATGCTGGAGCTCCAGCGCGCATGCTATCGAGCAGCGCACCCATTTCGGCCAGTTCCGGCCGGCGTGCGATCACTGCATCTATATAGGCAAAGAAGCGCGGCACGTCGGCCAGGTAGCGCGGCTTGCCGTCGCGGTGACAGATCCGGGCGAAAATGCCGATGACCTTGAGGTGACGCTGCACGCCCATAAGGTCGCTGGCGCGCAAAAAGCTGTCGAAGTCCGATTGCACCGGAATGCCCAAGGCACCGGCCTGCTGCCAGTAATCGTGCAGCCAGCCGTGCACACGCTCCTCGGGCCAGCTGAGGAAGGCGTCCTTGAACAGGCAGGTCACGTCGTAGGTAACGGGGCCATAGACCGCGTCCTGGAAATCCAGCACGCCGGGGTTCGGCTCGCTGAGCATCAGGTTGCGCGGCATGTAGTCGCGATGCACAAGGACCTTGGGCTGAGCCAATGCGCTATCGATCAACAAGTCGCTGGCTTGCTGCCAGAGTGCTTGTTGAGCGGAGTCGAATTCGACGCCCAGTTCGTGCTTTACGTACCAGTCCGGAAACAATTCCAGCTCACGACGCAGCAAGGCCACGTCATAACTCGGCAGCGGCGCCACCATCGGCAACTGCTGGAAGGCCAACAAGGCCTGCAAGGCGTCCTTGAACAGGTCGTCGGCGTTTTTGCTGTCGATCACATCCAGGTAGGTCTTGTTACCCAGGTCGTTGAGCAAAAGAAAACCGCGTTCGAGGTCCTCGGCGTAAATTTTCGGCACGTTGATGCCAGATTTCGCCAGTAAAAATGCGATATCGACGAAGGGTTTACAGTTTTCCTGGGGCGGCGGCGCATCCATCACGACGAAGCTGCGCCCCTCGCCTTCCCAGCGGAAATAACGCCGAAAACTCGCATCGCTGCTGGCCGCAGTCAACGTGGCCGGGGGTACGGCACCCCAGCCCTGCTCTGCAAAGAGGGTTGCCAGCTGTTCTTCGAGCCAAACTTTCAGGTGTTGCAAACGTACATCTTGGTCAGGCATTGCAAGGGTCTCCGACGGCGCTAGCCGTCAAGCGGGTCATGCTTTATTATCCAGCATCTTTTTCAGACCATCGAGAGGCGTGCGGCCCACACCGCGGGCAGATGGCACGCAGGAAGCCCGGACTAATAAGATGGCATTGAAATCCCCCGCGTTTCGTAAAAAATTTCCGTTGTTGGTTACCGGCAGTCTGCTGGCCCTGCAACCTCTAGCCACTTCGTTCGTGGTTGCCGCGGAACAGTATGACTGCTCAGTCTCTGCTTCGGGTGCCTGGGACTGTGCGCCAAAATCCCCAGCCGCTGCTTTGCCACCGCGCCCCGTCCATGACGGCAGTGCGGTAAGTGCAAGCGGCGAGACGCCTGCCGACAGCGGTACGAGCGAGGACACTGGCGCCAAACCGGCACTGGTGACCGAGGCCAAGGGCCGCGGCCTGAAGTCGCGCAGTGCAGACTACAGTCACCTCGACTGGGTTCCGCGCGAGAACCTCACCGCTGCGCAATTGGCTGAAACAGGTCCTTACTGCTCTGGTTCCTATATCGAACCAATTCGTCCTGGCATGAATGACAAGACGAATAAAAGTGACGCCCCGACCTTTATCGGCGCCAAGGCCTCTCGCTACAAGCAGGAAGAACAGGTTGCAGCACTGGCCGGTGACGTTGTCATGCGCCAGGGCAGCATGCAGGTCGAAGCCGACGAAGCAAACCTGTACCAGGCCGAGAGCCGCGGTGAGCTGAGCGGCAACGTGCGTATCCGCGACAACGGCGCCCTGATCGTTGGCGATCACGCCGACGTGCAGCTCGACACCGGTGAAGCCAAGGTCGACAACGCCGAATACGTGATGCACAAGTCGCGTATCCGCGGTAGCGCCCTGTACGCCAAGCGTGCGGAAAACGCGATCATCCGTCTCAAGGACGGCACGTACACCACGTGCGAACCGAACAGCAACGCCTGGCAGCTCAAGGGTAATAACATCACCCTGAACCCGGCGACCGGCTTCGGTACCGCGACCAACGTGACACTGCGGGTCAAGGACATTCCAGTTCTGTACACGCCGTACATCTATTTCCCGATCGACGACCGTCGCCAGTCCGGCTTCCTGCCGCCGACTATCGGCACGGGCAGCGATACCGGCTTCACGCTGGTGACTCCGTACTACTTCAACCTGGCACCGAACTACGACGCCACGTTGTACCCACGCTACATGAGCAAGCGCGGCCTGTTGATGGAAGGCGAGTTCCGCTACCTGACGCCGTCCAGCGAAGGCCAGTTCGGCGCTGCGTACCTGAACGACGACGACACCGAACGCAGCAAGCAGACCGACTACGAAAAAACCCGCTACATGTACAACTGGCAGCACAAGGGTGGCCTCGACTCGCGCGTTCTCACGCAGGTCGACTACACCAAGATCAGCGATCCTTATTACTTCCAGGATCTGCAGACTGACCAGATTGGCGTTAAAAGCTCCGACTACGTGAACCAGCAAGGGTCTGTCAGCTACCGTGGCGACAGCTACACCGCACGCGTGAACGCCCAGGCTTATCAGCTGGCGACTGTTTCGAACATCACGCCGTACGACCGCTTGCCTCAGGTAACCTTCGATGGAACCCTGCCGTATCATCCGTCCGGACTGGATTTCACGTACAACACGGAAGTAGTGCGGTTCGATCGAGACCTGAAGAAAGGCAACTTCTTTGACGAAGACGGCATAGATACCGGACCTCGCCTCGATCAGAACGTTTTTGGTCTGGCGCGCGCCAACGGCACTCGCCTGAATCTTGCTCCGGTGGTCAGCCTGCCGATGGAAGCGAGTTATGGGTTCATCAAGCCATCGTTGAAGTATCAATACACCCAGTACGATCTGGATCTCGATGGCAAGGGTAAATCCGACATCGCCGCTCAGGGCGCCGAGGGTGACCGACTCAACGGCACCTTCAGCAGCAACCAGAATCGTGCCGTACCGATCGCCAGCATTGATAGCGGTCTGTACTTCGATCGGAAAACCAGCTGGTTTGGCAAAAACTATAACCAGACTCTCGAGCCGCGCCTGTTCTACCTGTACGTTCCAGAGAAGGATCAGGCAGACATTCCGGTCTTCGACTCCAGCGAATACACCTTCAATTATTCGTCGCTGTTCCGGGACAACCGCTTCTCCGGTGTCGACCGCATCGGCGACGAGAACAAACTGTCGCTGGGTATCACCAGCCGCTGGATCGAAGACGATGGCTTTGAGCGCCAACGTTTGAGCGTTGGTCAGGCGGTCTACTTCAAAGATCGTGAAGTCCAGTTGCCGGGTATCGATGCCAAGACTCGTGATGACGCGAAATCCAATGTTTCGCCTTACGCGCTGGAATACGAGTACCGCTGGAACCGCGATTGGCGCACGACCGCCGATTACAACTGGGATCCGGACAGCCGCAGCCCTCGTTCGGGTAGCGCGATGTTCCACTACCAGCCTGAAGACAATCCGAACAAGGTTATCAACGCCGGTTATCGCTATCGCAATGACCAGGTCCGTTACGACCAGACCACTGGTAAGTGGACTGTGGGCGGCGGTGACTACGGCACCCCGGGCACTCCTGGCTACGTGAAGGATTACTACAAGATCCAGCAGCACGACTTCTCGGTTATCTGGCCGATCGTGCCGCAGTGGAATGCAATCAGCCGCTGGCAGTATGACTACAACCGCAACCGTACCCTGGAAGCCTTCGGTGGTTTTGAGTACGACAACTGCTGCTGGAAACTGCGCGTGATCAACCGCTACTGGGTTGACTACGACGAAACCAGTCAAGACGCTCCGCAAAACGAAAAAGGCGATCATGGCGTCTTCCTCCAAATTGTTCTGAAGGGACTCGGCGGCCTCACCGGCGCCAAAGTAGAGAGCTTCCTCGACAAAGGCATCCAAGGTTATCGTGAACGTGAAGACCAAGCTTTCTGATTGTCTGCGCCCGCTCATGCTGGGCGCGCTGTTCCTGGGTACTGCGGCCAACGCCGCGGTACAGTCCATCGATAAAGTGGTGGCCATCGTCGATAACGACGTGGTCATGCAGAGCCAGCTGGATCAACGGGTTCATGAAGTTCAGCAAACCATCGCCAAGCGTGGGGCCGCTGCGCCGCCGCCTGGCGTGCTGGACCAGCAGGTACTTGAGCGTCTGATCGTCGAAAACCTGCAACTGCAGATCGGCGAACGTTCCGGCATACGCATTACCGATGAAGAACTGAACCAGGCTGTCGGCACCATCGCCCAGCGCAACAACATGTCGGTGGATCAGTTCCGTGCCGCCCTGACACGTGACGGTCTGTCCTACGACGACGCGCGTGAGCAGATTCGTCGCGAAATGATCATCAGCCGCGTGCGCCAGCGTCGTGTGGCAGAGCGCATCCAGGTGTCCGAGCAGGAAGTGAAGAACTTCCTCGCTTCTGACCTGGGCAAGATGCAGCTGTCCGAAGAGTTCCGCCTGGCCAACATCCTGATTCCTACGCCGGAAAGCGCCAACTCCGAAGCGATTCAGAATGCCGCCAAGCAAGCCGACTCGGTGTACCAGCAGCTCAAGCAAGGCGCTGACTTCGGTCAACTGGCCATTGCCAAATCCGCCAGCGAAACCGCACTGGAAGGCGGCGACATGGGCTGGCGTAAAGCTGCTCAATTGCCACCTCCGTTCGACCGCATGCTGAGCACCATGACAGTGGGCGACATCACCCAACCAATGCGCACGCCGGGTGGCTTCATCATCCTGAAGATCCTCGACAAGCGTGGCGGTGAAGCTCAGGTGCGTGACGAAGTGCATGTACGTCACATCCTGGTCAAGCCAAGTCCGATCCGCGACGAAGCGAAAACCAAGGCCCTGGTCGAGTCGCTCTACACCCGCATCGAATCGGGTGAAGACTTCGCCGAACTGGCGAAAAGCTATTCGGAAGACCCAGGTTCTGCCCTCAACGGCGGCGACCTGAACTGGATCGACCCGAACGCACTGGTACCGGAATTCCGCGAAGTGATGGCCAATACGCCCCAGGGCAAGCTGTCCAAGCCATTCCAGACCCAGTATGGCTGGCACGTCCTGGAAGTACTGGGCCGTCGCGCCACCGACAGCACCAACCAGGCCCGCGAACAGCAAGCGATGACCGTACTGCGTAACCGCAAATACGACGAAGAGCTGCAAACCTGGCTGCGTCAGATCCGCGACGAAGCGTACGTCGAGATCAAACTCCCTGGTGCAGACCAGGCAGCACAGTGAAACCCAGACGTTTCGCGCTGACACCCGGCGAACCGGCCGGCATAGGTCCTGACCTGTGCCTGCTGCTCGCCTCGCAAGCCCAGCCACACCCCCTGATTGCCATCACCAGCCGCGACCTGCTCATCGAGCGGGCCGCGCAACTGGGTGTGGTCGTTGATCTGCTGGCTGTGACACCGGGCAACTGGCCAGACGTTCCAGCGCCGGCCAATAGCCTGTATGTCTGGGATACGCCGCTCAACGCCAAGGTGACTGCCGGACAGCTGGACAAGGCCAATGCCGCGTTCGTCCTGGAAACCCTGACCCGCGCAGGCCAAGGCTGTCTGGACGGCGTTTTTTCCGGGATGATCACCGCCCCGGTGCACAAGGGCGTGATCAACGAATCCGGGATCGCCTTTTCCGGGCACACCGAATTCCTCGCTGACCTGACCCACACCGCACAAGTGGTGATGATGCTCGCAACCCGCGGCTTACGCGTGGCGCTGGTCACCACTCACCTGCCCCTGCGCGAGATTGCCGATGCAATCACGCCGGAGCGCCTGGAGCGGGTCACCCGCATCCTGCACACCGACCTGAAAGAAAAATTCGGCATCGCCCAGCCACGCATCCTGGTCTGCGGCCTCAACCCGCACGCCGGTGAAGGCGGCCACCTGGGCCATGAAGAAATCGACATCATTGAACCTACATTAGAGCGCTTGCGCGGTGAAGGCATGGACCTTCGCGGCCCCCTCCCCGCCGACACTCTGTTTACCCCCAAATATCTGGAGCACTGCGACGCAGTGCTGGCGATGTACCACGACCAGGGCCTGCCAGTGCTGAAGTACAAAGGCTTCGGCGCGGCAGTCAACGTGACCCTCGGCTTGCCGATCATCCGCACATCGGTCGACCACGGCACAGCCCTGGATCTGGCCGGCAGCGGCAAAATCGACACCGGCAGCCTGCAAGTCGCCCTGGAAACCGCCTACCAGATGGCCGAGACCCGTTTATGACCGAGCACTACCAACACAAGGCGCGCAAACGCTTTGGCCAGAACTTCCTGCACGATGCCGGCGTTATCGACCGCATCCTGCGCTCCATCCATGCCAAGGCCGAAGATCGCCTGCTGGAAATCGGCCCGGGCCAGGGCGCGCTGACCCAAGGCCTGCTGAGCAGCGGCGGTCAACTTGATGTGGTGGAGCTGGACAAGGACCTGATCCCGATCCTCAACCAGCAGTTTGGCGGCATGAGGAATTTCAACCTGCACCAGGGCGATGCGCTGAAGTTTGACTTCAACAGCCTGAATGCAGCACCGGGCACCCTGCGGGTGGTCGGCAACCTGCCGTACAACATCTCCACACCGCTGATCTTCCACCTGCTGCACAACGCCCACCTGATCCGCGACATGCACTTCATGCTGCAAAAGGAAGTGGTCGAGCGCATGGCTGCAGGCCCTGGCGGCGGTGACTGGGGTCGCCTGTCGATCATGGTGCAGTATCACTGCCGGGTCGATCACCTGTTCAATGTCGGCCCTGGCGCGTTCAACCCGCCACCGAAGGTTGATTCGGCAATCGTACGCCTGGTGCCTCACGCCGTGCTCCCGCATCCGGCCAAAGACCACAAGCTGCTGGAACGGGTCGTTCGCGAAGCCTTCAACCAGCGCCGCAAGACCCTGCGTAACACCCTCAAGCTGCTGCTGAGCAACGCCGAAATCGAAGCCGCCGGCGTCGATGGCAGCCTGCGCCCGGAACAACTCGACCTCGCCGCCTTCGTGCGCCTGGCCGACAAGCTCAGCGAGCAGGTAGTGCAGGCACCTGCCGCAGACTGACCAGCGATGAACGCTATCGGGTAGGACGCCAGTCTGGTTTACTACCCGGTACTTGGCCTAGACTGAAACCATCAGCTACGCCCCGCGTCCCGCTTCGTTTTTAAGGCCTCTTGCATGTCCGATCCTCGCTATCAGGTCGACGTCAGCGTCGTCACCCGCTATCTGGCAGAACAATCGCAACCCGAGCACGAACGCTTTGCCTTCGCCTACACCATCACCGTGCAGAACAATGGCGCGCTAGCGGCCAAGTTGTTATCGCGGCACTGGGTGATCACCGATGGCGACGGGCATGTCGAGGAGGTTCGCGGTGCGGGCGTCGTTGGCCAGCAACCGCTGATCGATCCGGGCAAGAGCCACACCTACAGCAGCGGCACCGTCATGACCTCCAAGGTTGGCACCATGCAGGGCACTTACGAAATGATTGCCGACGACGGCAAGCACTTCGACGCCATCATCGCGCCGTTCCGCCTGGCGGTGCCCGGAGCCCTGCACTGATGGCAACGTACGCCGTCGGTGACCTGCAAGGCTGCCTTGACGCACTGCAATGCCTGCTCAAAAAGGTTGCCTTCGACCCCGCCCGCGACCGGCTTTGGCTGGTAGGCGACCTGGTCAACCGTGGCCCGCAGTCGCTGGAAACCCTGCGCTTTCTCTACGGCATTCGCGAATCACTGGTGTGCGTACTGGGCAACCACGACCTGCACTTGCTGGCGGCCGGAAATAACATCGAGCGCCTGAAAAAAGGCGACACCCTGCGTGAAATTATCGAAGCGCCCGATTGCGCGCAGTTGCTCGACTGGTTGCGTCAGCAAAAACTCATGCACTACGACGAACTACGCAACGTGGCGCTGGTGCACGCCGGCATCCCGCCCCAGTGGTCACTGCGCAAAGCCTTGAAGTGTGCCGCCGAAGTCGAGACCGCCTTGCGCGACGACAACCTGCTGCCGCCCTTCCTCGACGGCATGTACGGCAACGAGCCGGCGAAATGGGACAGCGAACTCAAAGGCGTGACGCGCCTGCGAGTGATCACCAACTATTTCACGCGCATGCGCTTCTGTACTGCCGAGGGCAAGCTCGACCTCAAGAGCAAGGAAGGCCTGGACTCGGCGCCACCGGGCTACAAACCCTGGTTCCAGCATAAAGAGCGCAAGACCAAGGGACTGAAGATCATCTTCGGCCACTGGGCCGCGCTGGAAGGCAAAGTTCTCGAGCCTGACATTTCAGCCCTCGACACCGGCTGCGTCTGGGGCGGAGCCCTGACCCTGATGAATGTCGACAGCGGCGAACGCCTGTCCTGCAAATGCGACGCGCATGGCCATGTTGCCGTGCCCATCGCCCCAACCCTCACCGCATCATCGTCAGCCAACGCCCAGCGCTAGGCTGCGCTTTCAGCCGAGCCACAGGAGCCCGCCATGAGCGAATTCAAACGTATCCCCCCAGAACAAGCCCAGGCCTTGCGTGAACAAGGTGCCGTGGTGGTCGACGTGCGTGACCCTGCGACCTTTGCCGCTTTGCACATTGCCGGGTCCAAACACCTGGACAATCACTCCCTGCACACCTTCATTCAGGGCGCCGACCTTGACGCTCCCACCGTCGTGGTCTGCTATCACGGCAACTCCAGCCAAGGCGCGGCCGCTTATCTGATCAGCCAGGGCTTCTCCGACGTCTACAGCATGGATGGCGGTTTTGAGCTGTGGCGTACGACTTATCCTGCAGAAACCGCGCAAGGCACCTCGGAATAATTTTTTTGTAACGCGCAAGCCCCGGCCCCCGCGGGCTCGCGCGGTGGCAGACGAACGGTCTGCCACAACTAATTACGTATCTCGCCTTTACCTGCCGAATTCCCAACTATCCTTAAGCCCAGGCCATCCAAAACAGGGGAGAGCCGGTACACCGGCGCGCGGGTCATCGGGAGTAGCTTTCGGAGTAGTCAGCTCTGGAAGAGTTCTGGGGGGTAAACAGCGACCGCCTGTTCGGTTGCTGCCAGCATCGACTGAGTGATCCGGCGTCGGCTCCACGTATCGAGCGAGGTGACGTCATGAGTATCTTTAGCCACTTCCAACAACGCTTCGAGTCCACACGCCAGGAAGAACTCTCGCTGCAAGAGTATCTTGAGCTGTGCAAACAGGACCGCAGTGCCTACGTTTCCGCCGCCGAGCGTCTGCTGCTGGCCATCGGTGAACCGGAACTGCTGGACACCTCGACCAACTCGAGACTGTCGCGAATCTTTTCCAACAAGGTGATCCGTCGCTATCCGGCCTTTGAAGACTTCCACGGGATGGAAGAATGCATCGACCAGATCGTGTCGTACTTTCGCCATGCTGCTCAGGGTCTGGAGGAGAAAAAACAAATTCTCTACCTGCTCGGTCCCGTTGGTGGCGGTAAATCGTCCCTGGCCGAGAAGCTCAAGCAGCTAATCGAGAAAGTGCCCTTCTACGCGATCAAGGGCTCGCCGGTATTTGAATCTCCCCTGGGTCTGTTCAACGCTACTGAAGATGGCGCGATCCTCGAGGAAGACTTCGGCATCCCGCGGCGCTACCTCAACACCATCATGTCGCCATGGGCCACCAAGCGCCTGGCCGAATTTGGCGGTGACATCAGCCAGTTCCGTGTGGTGAAACTCTATCCGTCGATCCTCAACCAGATCGCCGTGGCCAAGACCGAGCCAGGTGACGAAAACAACCAGGACATATCGGCACTGGTGGGCAAGGTCGACATCCGCAAGCTCGAGGAATACCCACAGAACGACGCCGACGCCTACAGCTATTCCGGTGCGCTGTGCCGGGCCAACCAGGGCCTGATGGAATTCGTCGAAATGTTCAAGGCGCCGATCAAGGTGCTGCACCCATTGCTGACCGCCACCCAGGAAGGTAACTACAACAGTACCGAAGGCCTCGGCGCGATCCCCTTCACCGGGATCCTGCTCGCTCACTCCAACGAATCGGAATGGCACACCTTCCGTAACAACAAGAACAACGAAGCCTTCATCGACCGGATCTACATCGTCAAGGTGCCGTACTGCCTGCGCGTCAGCGACGAAGTGAAGATCTACGACAAGCTGTTGTTCAACAGTTCACTGGCCAAGGCCCACTGCGCGCCAGACACCCTGAAAATGCTTGCCCAGTTCACCGTGCTGTCGCGTCTCAAGGAACCGGAGAACTCCAACATCTACTCGAAAATGCGGGTGTATGACGGGGAAAACCTCAAGGACACCGATCCGAAGGCCAAGTCGATCCAGGAATACCGCGACAACGCGGGCGTCGATGAGGGCATGAACGGCCTGTCGACCCGCTTTGCGTTCAAGATCCTGTCCAAGGTCTTCAACTTCGACCCTCACGAGATTGCCGCCAACCCGGTGCACCTGCTCTACGTTCTGGAACAACAGATCGAACAGGAACAATTCCAGGCTGAAACCCGCGAACGTTATCTGCGCTTTCTCAAGGAGTATCTGGCACCGCGCTATATCGAGTTCATCGGCAAGGAGATCCAGACGGCCTACCTCGAATCCTACAGCGAGTACGGGCAGAACATCTTCGATCGTTATGTGCTCTACGCGGATTTCTGGATCCAGGATCAGGAGTATCGCGACCCGGAAACCGGAGAAATCCTCAACCGTGTAGCCCTGAACGAAGAGCTGGAGAAAATCGAAAAACCAGCTGGCATCAGCAATCCGAAGGATTTCCGCAACGAAATCGTCAACTTCGTGCTGCGCGCCCGTGCCAACAACAACGGCAAGAATCCAACCTGGCTCAGCTACGAAAAACTGCGGGTGGTCATCGAGAAGAAAATGTTCTCCAACACCGAGGACCTGCTGCCAGTCATCAGTTTCAACGCCAAGGCCAGCAAAGAGGACCAGCAGAAACACAACGACTTCGTTACACGAATGGTCGAGCGTGGTTACACCGACAAACAGGTACGGCTGCTGTCCGAGTGGTATCTGCGGGTGAGAAAGTCCCAGTAAGGGAGCGGCAGGCGGCAAACGACGAAATACTCACAACTACGCGGAGTTTGCGTATTTGTGGCCATATGTCGCGCGCCGCTTGTTTCTGAAGCTTCTGTCTTGCAGCTTGAAGCTTATGACTCGAAGCTCCCCGGAGGGCCTATGAGCTATGTGATCGACCGACGTCTCAATGGCAAGAACAAGAGCACAGTAAACCGCCAGCGGTTTCTGCGACGCTACCGTGACCACATCAAAAAGGCCGTCGAAGAGGCGGTCAGCCGGCGCTCCATTACCGATATGGAACACGGCGAACAGATCAGCATTCCTGGTCGCGACATCGACGAACCAGTGCTTCATCACGGCCGTGGTGGCAAGCAGACCGTCGTGCACCCGGGCAACAAAGAGTTCACCAGCGGCGAGCACATTGCCCGCCCGCCCGGTGGGGGCGGCGGCAGAGGTCCCGGCAAGGCAGGCAACTCGGGCGAAGGGATGGACGAATTTGTCTTCCAGATTACCCAGGAAGAATTCCTCGAATTCATGTTCGAGGACCTTGAACTGCCCAACCTGGTCAAGCGCAATCTGACTGGCACTGACACCTTCAAGACCGTTCGCGCGGGTATCAGCAACGAAGGCAATCCGTCGCGGATCAATATCATCCGTACCTTGCGCTCGGCCCATGCACGGCGCATAGCCCTGTCCGGCAGCAGCCGGAAAAAGTTGCGCGAAGCCAAGGAAGAACTGCTGCGTTTAAAGCGGGATGAGCCAGACAACTTCGGCGATATTCAGGAAATCGAGGCGGAAATCGAGAAGCTCAGCGCACGCATTCATCGTGTGCCGTTCCTCGATACGTTCGACCTCAAGTACAACCTGCTGATCAAGCAACCGAACCCCAGCTCCAAGGCGGTGATGTTCTGCCTGATGGACGTGTCGGGCTCCATGACCCAGGCGACCAAGGACATCGCCAAGCGGTTTTTTATTCTGCTGTACCTGTTCCTCAAGCGTAACTACGACAAGATCGATGTAGTGTTCATTCGCCACCACACCAGTGCCCGCGAAGTGGACGAGGAAGAGTTCTTCTATTCCCGCGAAACCGGCGGCACTATCGTCTCCAGCGCCCTGAAATTGATGCAGGAGATCATGGCCGAGCGGTATCCGAGCAACGAGTGGAACATCTACGCGGCACAGGCCTCCGACGGTGATAACTGGAACGATGACTCACCGATCTGCCGCGACATCCTGATCAACCAGATTATGCCATTTGTGCAGTACTACACTTACGTGGAGATCACCCCCCGCGAGCATCAGGCCCTGTGGTTCGAATACGAGCGCATTGCCGAAGCCTTCTCTGACACTTTTGCCCAGCAGCAGCTGGTATCGGCCGGGGATATCTATCCGGTCTTCCGTGAACTCTTCCAGCGCAGGTTAGTGACATGACCGCCAAAGAGCAGAAGCGCCAACCCATTTCCACCGGCTCCGAGTGGACGTTCGAGCTGATCCAGGCCTACGACCGTGAAATCAGTCGTATCGCCGCTCGCTACGCGCTCGATACCTACCCCAACCAGATCGAAGTGATCACCGCCGAACAGATGATGGACGCCTATGCATCGGTCGGCATGCCACTGGGTTACCACCATTGGTCCTATGGCAAGCACTTCCTCAGCACCGAGAAATCCTACAGTCGCGGTCAGATGGGCCTCGCCTACGAGATTGTGATCAACTCGGACCCGTGCATCGCCTACCTGATGGAAGAAAACACCATCTGCATGCAGGCGCTGGTGGTGGCGCATGCGTGCTACGGCCACAACAGCTTCTTCAAGGGTAACTACCTCTTCCGCACCTGGACCGACGCCAGTTCGATCATCGATTACCTGGTGTTCGCCAAGCAGTACATCATGCAATGCGAAGAGCGCCACGGCATCGATGCAGTCGAGGACCTGCTGGATTCCTGCCACGCTTTGATGAACTACGGTGTCGACCGTTACAAGCGCCCCTACCCTATTTCCGCTGAAGAAGAACGCCGCCGGCAGAAGGATCGTGAGGAGCATCTGCAGAAGCAGATCAATGACCTGTGGCGCACCATTCCAAAGGGCGCGGACAAATACAGCGATAAGGACAACGCACGCTTCCCCGCCGAACCTCAGGAAAATATCCTGTACTTTATCGAAAAACATGCACCACTTCTTGAGCCGTGGCAGCGCGAAATTGTGCGCATCGTGCGCAAGATCGCCCAGTATTTTTATCCGCAGCGCCAGACCCAGGTGATGAACGAAGGCTGGGCTACGTTCTGGCACTACACGTTGATGAATGACCTGTACGACGAAGGGCTCGTCACCGACGGCTTCATGATGGAATTCCTGACCTCGCATACCAGTGTGGTCATGCAGCCGGGGTTCGACAGCCCGTATTACAGCGGCATCAATCCCTATGCCCTGGGGTTTGCCATGTACCGCGATATTCGGCGCATGTGCGAAAGCCCAACCGAGGAAGATTACCGCTGGTTCCCCGACGTTGCCGGTACGGACTGGTTGTCGAGCATCAAGTTCGCCATGAGCAGCTTCAAGGACGAGAGTTTCATCCTGCAGTACCTGTCACCCAAGGTGATACGTGACCTGAAGTTGTTCAGCATTCTCGACGACGATCAAAAGGACGACTTGCTGGTCCCGGCGATTCACGACGAAGGCGGTTATCGGACTATCCGGGAAACCCTGGCGGCGCAATACAACCTCGGTAATCGTGAGCCTAACGTGCAGATCTACAGCATTGATCGACGCGGCGACCGCTCCCTGACCCTGCGGCATCAGCAGCACGACCGCAAACCACTGGGCGATTCAACTGACGAGGTGCTCAAGCATCTGCACCGACTGTGGGGCTTCGACATTCACCTGGAAACCCTGCAAGGGGATCAGGTGATGAAAACCCAGCATGTGCCGCCCAGGAGTGAACACAGTGAAGGCGATTACGGCCGGCTGGACCTGGCTGTTATCCATCTTTGAAACCGTTTGTGCCTCCGCTGGCTCGACGCAAAGGTTATTCTGTCGAGCTAATGGAGGTTTTTTATGCAGATTTATAAAGTCGGCGGTGCCGTGCGCGATCGCCTGCTGGGTATTCCGGTCTCCGATATCGATTGGGTGGTAGTGGGCGCCACGACTGAAGAAATGCTCGCCAAGGGCTTTCGTCCTGTCGGCGCAGACTTCCCGGTGTTCCTGCACCCAAAAAGCGGGGAGGAATACGCCCTCGCCCGCACTGAACGCAAAAGCGGGCGCGGTTACGGTGGTTTCACCTTCCATGCCAGTCCCGACGTCACGCTCGAAGAGGACCTGATCCGCCGCGACCTGACGATCAATGCCATGGCCGAGGACGAGCAGCAGAACTTGACCGATCCCTACCACGGCCAGCGTGATTTACAGGATCGTATTCTGCGTCACGTTTCCCCCGCTTTCGCCGAAGATCCCCTAAGGGTACTGCGCGTAGCCCGCTTTTCGGCACGCTACGCCGCGCTTGGTTTCAACGTAGCGCCTGAAACCTTGGGCCTGATGCGTCAGCTCTCGGATTCCGGGGAGCTGGAGGCCCTGACGCCGGAGCGCAGCTGGAAGGAAATCTCACGGGCGCTGATGGAAGACCAGCCGCAAGTATTTATTGAAGTGTTGCGCGAGTGCGGCGCGCTCAAGGTGCTGATGCCGGAAGTCGACGCTTTGTTCGGCGTGCCACAACCAGAAGCCCACCATCCGGAAATCGATACCGGAATCCATACGCTGAGCGTGTTGCAGCAGTCAGCGCTGCACAAGCAACCACTGACGGTCCGCTGGGCCTGCCTGCTGCACGATCTCGGCAAAGGGCTGACACCCGCCGAGGAATGGCCGCGGCACATAGCCCACGAGCACACGGGCCTGAAGTTGATCAAGGCGGTCAATGAACGGTTCAAGGCACCGAAAGACTGTCAGGAACTGGCGCTATTGGTCGGTCAATATCATACCCACGGCCATCGCGCCCTGGAGCTGAAGCCCTCAACTTTGCTGGAGCTGTTGCAGAGTTTTGATGTGTACCGCCGGCCGCAGCGCTTCGAGGAGTTCATTGTCGCGTGCGAAATGGATGCGCGGGGACGCAAGGGGCTGGAGCAGCGGAGTTATCCACAGGCGGATTATTTGCGCGGGGCCGCGACAGCAGCAAGGGGCGTGGCAGTTCAGCCGCTGCTTGAGCAAGGATTCAAGGGGCCGGAGCTGGGTGAAGCGATCAAGCGCGAGCGGCTCAAGGCGCTGAAAGCCTACAAGCAACAAGCCTAAGGCAAGATCAAAAGATCGCAGCCTTCGGCAGCTCCTACGGATTAATGCACATCCTGTAGGAGCTGCCGAAGGCTGCGATCTTTTGATCCATGGGTTTTACAGCAGCTCAGAAGGCGTCAACTGCTCCCCACGCCACTCAAACGCCACCGGCGCCAACACCTGATCAATCCGCGCTTCACCCCACAAAGTCGCAAAGCTCTTGCCTACCCCCGGATGCACACGATCCGGTGCAATCAACGACAACGGCCACAACACAAAGGCATTCTTCAAAATCTCAGCCCGCGGCAAGACCAAACCGTCGAAATTACCCACCAGATCGCCAAACAACAGCACATCGATGTCCAGCGGCAAGCCCTTGCGCTCAGGCGCGTAACGGCCATTGTCCGCCTCGATGAACTTGAGCCGACGATCCAGCTCGATCAGCGGCAGATCGGTATACGCCGACACCACAAAATTGAAAAACGGCCCGCTCTTGATGCCCACCGGCTGGCTTTCGAAGACCGCCGAGCAGCGTATCTCCACCAGGAACCCCGCGAGGGCTTCCAGGCCCGCGTGCAAGTGCGCTTCGCGCTCGATATTGCTACCGAGCCCGAGATAAACCTGGGTCAGCGACATCCGCGCTCGATCTCCACACCCACACCACCGGTTGCAGCCGGCACAGCGCCCGGCTTGGTCAGCTTGAGCCGCACCCAGGTGATCTTGAATTCGCTCATCAACACTTCGACCAGGCGCTCGGCAAAAGTCTCCACCAGCTGAAACTGCGCCTGCTCGGCAAAAGCCTGGATGCGCGAGGACACACTGGCGTAATCAAGCGCCAGGGTCAGGTCGTCGCCAGCAGCGGCCGGGCGATTATCCCAGGCGAAACTCAGATCAAGACGCAAGCACTGTCGGATGCCTCGCTCCCAGTCGTAGGCACCAATGACGGTGTCGACTTCCAGGCCCTCGATAAACACTCTGTCCAAGCACTTCTCTCCACTGCACGACAAGGGCGCAATGCGCCGTTAGAATCAGGGCGTCCTCGCCCGGAATAGTTAGCATGTTTTGGTTACTGGCGACTCTCGCCTACCTGCTCGGCTCGCTGTCCTTCGCCATTTTGCTCAGCCGCCTGACCGGTAACCCGGATCCGCGAATGAGTGGATCGGGCAATGCCGGCGCCACCAACATGTTGCGCCTGGCCGGCAAGAAACTGGCGGTCATGACCTTGCTCGGCGATCTCTGCAAAGGCCTGCTGCCCGTATTGATCGCGAGCGCTGCGAGCCTGTCACTGCAGGAGCAGGCGTGGATCGGTCTCTGCGCCGTCATCGGTCACCTGTTCCCGTTGTACTTCCGCTTTCGCGGAGGCAAGGGTGTCGCCACCGCTGCCGGAATGTTGCTGGGACTCTACCCGCCTGCAGCGTTACTGGCCGTTTGCGCCTGGCTGCTGACGTTCTACCTGACCCGCACCAGCTCGCTCGCTGCGCTGATCGCCACACCCCTGACCCTGCCACTGCTGGCGTGGCAAGAGCCGGCGGCGCTGCTGCCCATGTGCGCGCTCACCGGGCTGATAGTCTGGCGTCACCGGGGCAATCTACGCGACCTGTTTGCCGGGCGCGAACGCCATTTCTGATTCCGCATATGAGCAGCGCTCATCACGGATCAATCATAGCGCCGACAACTGCTCCATTGGCCAGCGCGCCTGCACGCTGATCGCCAGACTTTCATGCTGGCCGGCCTGCAAGCGCTGACAACCGGCAAACGCAATCATCGCCCCGTTGTCGGTACAGAATTCCGGACGCGCGTAAAACACATCGCCCTGCATGTCGCCGAGCATTTTTTCCAGCGAAGTGCGCAGTGCCTTGTTGGCGCTGACGCCCCCAGCGATCACCAGGCGCTTCATACCGGCCTGCTTCAGGGCACGCTTGCACTTGATGGTCAAAGTCTCCACCACGGCCTGCTGGAACGCCAGCGAGATGTCGCAACGGGCTTGATCACCGTCGTCTCCGGCGCGTACGCACTGCTGCCAGGTATTCAGCGCGAAGGTTTTCAGGCCGCTGAAGCTGAAGGCCAGGCCAGGGCGGTCGCACATCGGCCGCGGAAAGGTGAAGCGTCCCGCTACCCCTTGTTCCGCCAGACGCGAGATCTCCGGACCACCTGGATAATTGAGGCCCATCATCTTCGCAGTCTTGTCGAAGGCTTCACCGGCAGCATCGTCGAGGGTTTCGCCCAGCAGGGTGTATTGGCCGATTCCGTTGACCTGAACCAGCTGCGTATGCCCACCGGACACCAACAAAGCGACGAACGGGAATTCAGGCGGTTGCGACTCCAGCATCGGCGCCAGCAAATGACCTTCCATGTGGTGCACCCCCAGGGCCGGAATGCCCCAGGCGAAGGCCAAAGCCTGGGCGCATGACGCGCCCACCAGCAATGCGCCGACAAGCCCGGGACCTGCGGTGTAGGCGATCGCGTCGATCTCGGTAGGCACGCAGTCGGCCTCGGCCAGGACCTGACGAATCAGGGGCAGCATGCGCTTGACGTGATCGCGCGAAGCCAGCTCAGGCACCACGCCACCATAGGCGCGATGCAGGTCAATCTGGCTGAACAGCGCGTCGGCCAGCAGGCCGCGTTCACTGTCGTATAATGCGACACCAGTTTCGTCGCAAGAAGTCTCTAATCCCAGTACTAGCATGGGTTTGCGCCTTGTTTAGGCTGAATTCGAAGGCGCGCATAATAGTCCCCACGGGATGCGCCGACTAGCGGTTTTCGATCAGAGGCTTTGCATTCCGGGCGATGAGGGGTTAACATCCGCAACCCTTAAAAACCGACGTCTTCAAGTGCTCTTTTGCCACGAGGATGTTGACCCCGGTAATGAATGAAGGTAGCTCTGGATGCCAGCCGTCAAAGTAAAAGAGAACGAACCCTTCGACGTAGCTCTGCGTCGTTTCAAGCGCTCCTGCGAAAAAGCCGGTGTACTGGCTGAAGTTCGTAGCCGCGAATTCTACGAGAAGCCTACTTCTGAGCGTAAGCGTAAAGCAGCAGCCGCTGTTAAGCGTCACGCCAAGAAAGTACAGCGCGAACAGCGCCGCGCCGTTCGTCTGTACTAATACACAGACGTTCGTAGCAAGCTTCTGCCAAGCCCGGCCTTCAAGCCGGGCTTATGGCATTTGCGGAAAACGCTTGATGCTTCACCGTCAAAGCCGCAGACGCGACCAAGACAAATCTGCTTCACAGCGTCAGACCTGGCTCTTTTGCCAGCGGTGCACGTCTTTTCTGACGAGCCTTCCAAGGCTACTGACGAGCACACCCACTGATTCCTCTCACGACGATCAGCCCAAGGCGCCTTCTTGCGTGCCCGCTTATGAGCTATCCGAGGCCACCGACTGGCGGTAGCGGATTTCAGCGCAATATTTTCAAATGGTCGAATACTGACAGGTACTAACGTCGGTTGATTTTCGACAGATACACTTCCCTACAGCGATTACGCAAACGACAGGTTCGAGCCGCCTTCATACGCGCCTCAAGCAACGAACCGCGCTCGCTCGCCGCAGGTTTTGGATCCATTTCAGCGCAGATGACGAGAACGCCATGGCCGGGCTAATTCCCCAGAGCTTCATTGACGACCTTCTGAACCGCACCGACATCGTCGATGTGGTGAGCTCGCGCCTGCAAATGAAAAAAGCCGGCAAGAACTACACTGCCTGCTGCCCGTTTCACAAAGAGAAAACCCCCTCCTTCAGTGTCAGCCCCGACAAGCAGTTCTACTATTGCTTCGGTTGCGGCGCTGGCGGTAACGCGCTCGGCTTCATGATGGACCACGACAACCTGGATTTCGTCCAGGCGGTCGAAGAACTGGCTAAAGCAGCCGGCATGGAAATACCCCGGGAAGAAAGCGGCCGGCCGCACAAACCGCGACAGCCGACTGACTCACCGCTGTATCCCCTGCTCACAGCGGCTGCCGAGTTTTATCGTCAGTCGCTGAAAAGCCATCCATCGCGCAAGGCCGCCGTGGACTATTTGAAAGGCCGCGGCCTCACCGGCGAAATCGCCCGGGACTTCGGACTCGGTTTCGCTCCGCCTGGCTGGGACAATCTGTTCAAGCACTTGAGCAGCGACACCTTGCAACAGAAAGCCATGGTCGACGCTGGCTTGCTGATCGAGAACGCCGAAACCGGCAAACGCTATGACCGCTTCCGCGATCGCGTGATGTTTCCGATCCGCGACAGCCGTGGCCGCATCATCGCCTTCGGCGGCAGGGTGCTGGGTGAC
Organism: Pseudomonas sp. LB3P31; assembly: GCF_054897945.1. Taxonomy (NCBI): domain Bacteria; kingdom Pseudomonadati; phylum Pseudomonadota; class Gammaproteobacteria; order Pseudomonadales; family Pseudomonadaceae; genus Pseudomonas; species Pseudomonas sp. LB3P31. Next base: position 3,933,267 of record NZ_CM142710.1, on the reverse strand, counting down.
GACAAACCCAAATACCTGAACTCGCCGGAAACCCCGGTGTTCCATAAGGGCCAGGAACTTTACGGCCTGTATGAAGCCCGCAAGAACAACCGCAATCTCGATGAAATCATCGTCGTCGAAGGCTACATGGACGTCATCGCCTTGGCCCAGCAAGGCCTGCGCAATGCTGTCGCGACCCTAGGTACGGCCACCAGCGAAGAGCACTTGAAGCGACTGTTTCGTGTGGTGCCCAACGTGCTGTTCTGTTTTGACGGCGACCAGGCCGGTCGCAATGCCGCCTGGCGCGCGCTCGAAGCGGCGCTGCCGTGCCTGCAGGACGGCCGGCGTGCGCGCTTCCTGTTCCTGCCGGAGGGCGAGGACCCAGACACCCTGGTTCGCTCGGAAGGCACCGACGCCTTCCGCGCCCGGATCAACCAGCACGCGCAGCCGCTGGCCGACTATTTCTTTCAGCAGCTGACCGAGGAATCGGACCCACGCTCGCTTGAAGGCAAGGCACACATGGCCACGCTGGCGGCACCGCTTATCGACAAGGTCCCCGGTGCCAACTTGCGCATCCTGATGCGCCAGCGCCTGAGCGAAATCACCGGCCTGAGTGGCCAAGCGGTGAGTCAGCTGGTGCAAAGCGCACCGCAAGATGCGCCGCCGGCCTACGATCCGGGCATCGATTACGACGCCATGCCCGACTACAGCGACTACCATCAGCCGCAGTCCCCCGACATGTACGCGCCGCAGCAGGAATGGACGCCGAAGAAACCCGGCGCCGGCGGCAAGAAGTGGGACAAGAAGCCATGGGACAAGGGCGCCAAGCGTGGCAGCGATCGCGATCAGCAAAGTGCACCACGCACGCCGATCGCGGTCGAAGCCCCTACGCTGATTGCACTTCGCACGCTGATTCATCATCCGCAACTGGCCGGCAAAGTGGAAACCGCCGACCATTTCGCCAACGAGAGCAATACCTACGCACAGCTGTTGGTAGCCCTTATCGAGGCGTTGCAGAAAAATCCTAAGCTAAACTCTATCCAGCTGATGGCCCGCTGGCATGGCACCGAACAGGGTCGCCTGCTCAAGGCATTGGCGGAAAAGGAATGGCTTATTGACGGCGATAACCTTGAACGACAGTTTTTAGACACCATTAATAGGTTATCGGCAGGTCAACATACAGACAGCCTGGAAGTTTTGATCAGGAAAGCAAGGCAGCCAGGATTGACTGCAGAGGAAGCAAATCAGATCGCAAATCAGATGCGCGACCTATTAAAACGTAATGTGGCTGTATCAAACCCGACCTCAACTGGCGCGTGAGGTCATAGCTCAGGTATAATCCTCGGCTTGTTTTTTGCCCGCCAAGACCTTCAGTGGATAGGGTGTTATGTCCGGAAAAGCGCAACAGCAGTCTCGTATCAAAGAGTTGATCACACTTGGTCGTGAGCAGGGCTACCTGACTTACGCGGAGGTCAACGACCACCTGCCGGAGGATATTTCAGATCCGGAACAGGTGGAAGACATCATCCGCATGATCAATGACATGGGGATCAACGTATTCGAGGTTGCGCCAGATAAGGATTCTCTTATGCTGGCGGACGCCGATACCGACGAAGCCGCGGCCGAAGAGGCAGCAGCAGCGTTGGCAGCGGTCGAGACCGACATTGGTCGCACCACCGACCCAGTGCGCATGTACATGCGCGAAATGGGTACGGTAGAGCTCCTCACGCGTGAAGGCGAAATTGAAATCGCCAAGCGTATTGAAGAGGGCATCCGCGAAGTGATGGGCGCAATTGCGCACTTCCCTGGCACGGTTGACCATATTCTCTCCGAGTACACACGCGTCACCACCGAAGGTGGCCGCCTGTCCGACGTCCTGAGCGGTTATATCGACCCGGACGACGGCATTGCGCCGCCTGCTGCAGAAGTGCCGCCGCCCGTCGATCCGAAAGCCGTGAAAGCGGAAGACGACACCGACGACGACGAAGCCGACGCGACTGATGACGAAGAAGAAGCCGAAAGCGGTCCGGATCCGGTCATCGCAGCTCAGCGTTTTGGCGCTGTCTCCGACCAGATGGAAGTTACCCGCAAGGCCCTGAAAAAGCACGGTCGTGGCAACAAGCTGGCAATTGCCGAGCTGGTGCTGCTGGCTGAGCTGTTCATGCCGATCAAACTGGTGCCGAAGCAATTCGAAGGCCTGGTCGAGCGTGTTCGCAGTGCTCTGGATCGTCTGCGTCAGCAAGAGCGCGCGATCATGCAATTGTGTGTGCGTGATGCTCGCATGCCGCGTGCCGACTTCCTGCGCCAGTTCCCGGGCAACGAAGTCGACGAAAGCTGGACCGACGCACTGGCCAAGGGCAAAAGCAAATACGCTGAAGCCATTGGTCGCCTGCAGCCGGACATCATTCGTTGCCAGCAGAAGCTGACTGCACTGCAAACCGAGACCGGTTTGACGATCGCCGAGATCAAGGACATCAACCGTCGCATGTCGATCGGTGAGGCCAAGGCCCGCCGCGCGAAGAAAGAGATGGTAGAAGCGAACTTGCGTCTGGTGATCTCCATCGCCAAGAAGTACACCAACCGTGGCCTGCAATTCCTCGATCTGATCCAGGAAGGCAACATCGGTCTGATGAAAGCGGTGGACAAGTTCGAATACCGTCGCGGCTACAAATTCTCGACTTATGCCACCTGGTGGATCCGTCAGGCGATCACTCGCTCGATCGCCGACCAGGCCCGCACCATCCGTATTCCGGTGCACATGATCGAGACGATCAACAAGCTCAACCGTATTTCCCGGCAGATGTTGCAGGAAATGGGTCGCGAACCGACCCCGGAAGAGCTGGGCGAACGCATGGAAATGCCTGAGGACAAGATCCGCAAGGTATTGAAGATCGCTAAAGAGCCGATCTCCATGGAAACCCCGATCGGTGATGACGAAGACTCCCATCTGGGTGACTTCATCGAAGACTCGACCATGCAGTCGCCAATCGATGTTGCTACCGTTGAGAGCCTTAAAGAAGCGACTCGCGAAGTTCTGTCCGGCCTCACTGCCCGTGAAGCCAAGGTACTGCGCATGCGCTTCGGTATCGACATGAATACCGACCACACCCTCGAGGAGGTTGGTAAACAGTTCGACGTGACCCGTGAACGGATTCGTCAGATCGAAGCCAAGGCGCTGCGCAAGCTGCGCCACCCGACGAGAAGCGAGCATTTGCGCTCCTTCCTCGACGAGTGATCAAAGAACCCCCGGCCCAGGCCGGGGGTTTTGCTTTACGCAGATAAAATTCCCCGCGCTTCCCTCCCGCCGATTTGCCCGTCTACACTCGAAACATTCCCCCCGAGCCATAACGAGACCGTTATGCCCAGACTGCCGACCGTGCTTGTTTTACTGTCGCTGATGAACTGGACTGCAACGGCTGGCGCGCTGACTCTGACCGACGAAGAACGTAGCTGGCTGAACGCTCACCCGCACTTGCGCCTGGGTGTTGATGCGTCATGGCCACCATTCGAGTTTCGTGACGATCAAGGACGCTATCAAGGCCTTGCAGCCGACTATATCGACGTCATCCGGCAACGCCTGTCAGTTGACCTCAAGCCCATAGAACCGGTCAGCTGGACGGTGGTCCTGGAACAGGTCAAGCAAGGCAAGCTGGACCTGTTGCCGGGGATCATGTCGACCCCGGAACGCCAGTCCTATCTGTCATTTACCCGTCCCTATCTGGACTTCCCGATTGTCATCCTTGCCCATGTCGGCGGCGCGCAGCCACGCAAGCTTGATGACCTGTACGGGCTGAAAATCGCCGTGGTGGAGAACTACGCCCCCCATGAACTGTTGCGCACTCACCATCCCGACCTGAACCTGGTGGCCATGCCCAACGTCAGCTCGGCGCTGCAGGCGCTGGCGACCGACGAAGTGGACGCGGTGGTCGGCGACCTGGCTTCCAGCGTCTGGAGCCTGCGCCAACTCAAGCTCGATGGCCTGTATGTCAGCGGCGAGACGCCCTATCGGTACCAACTGGCCATGGGTGTGCCCAAGGACAACAAGGTCCTGGTCGGCATCCTCGACAAAGTCCTGGCGGACATGACCCCCGCTGAAATCAACGCGATCCAGGAGCATTGGGTCGGCAACGTCCTGGACCACCGCACCTTCTGGTCGGACCTGCTGGTGTATGGCCTGCCCGGTTTGTTGCTGCTGATTACCGTGCTGGCAGTTGTCATCCGGATCAACCGCCGACTGAGTTCGGAAATCGCCCGGCGCGTGGATCTGGAACAGGAACTGCGCAGCAGCGAGTACCACTACCGCGGCCTGGTCGAGAGCCTGTCGGCCATCGCCTGGGAAGCGCGGATCAGCGACTTCACTTACAGCTATGTGTCACCGCACGCCGAAGACCTGCTCGGCTACCCACTTTCACATTGGCTGATCCCAGGCTTCTGGCGCAACATCATTCACCCTGCCGACCTGACCCGCGCCCAGTCGTTCTGCGACCACGAGGTCCTGGCCGGGCGCGATCACACCGTCGATTATCGGGTCATCACGGCGGACGGACGCTGCCTCTGGGTGCGCGATATCGTCAGCCTGATTGAGCATGGCCATGAACCGGTACTGCGCGGCCTGATGATCGACATCAGCGACGCCAAGCGCACGGAAGAGGCATTACGCCTGTCGGAGCAGAAGTTCGCCTCGGTGTTCCAGCAATGCCCGGATATCCTGGTCATCGCGCGTCTGTCCGACGGCTGCCTGATGGAGGTCAACAAGGCGTTCGAAGAGCAGATTGGCCTGACCGCCGAAGAAGTCATCGGCCAGACAGCCACCAACCTGAACATCTGGGGCATACCCGGCGTCGGCCCGGGCCTGTTGCAGCGCCTGCAGGCCGGCAGCATCCGCAACCTGGAAATGCCCTTCCGGCGCAACAACGGCCAGGTGTTTACCGGCCTGATCTCCGCCGAACCGTTTGACCTGGATGCGACCCCGGCGCTGGTCGTGGTGGTGCGCGATATCAGCCAGCTCAAGGAAACCCAGCAGCAGCTGCAAATCTCCGAAGAGAAATTCGCCAAGGCGTTTCACGCATCACCGGATGGATTACTGCTCTCGCGCCAGAGCGACGGTCTGCTGCTGGAGGTCAACGAAGGTTTCAGCCGCATTACCGGCTTCAACAGCGCGATGTCGGTGGATCGCTCATCCCTGGAGCTGGGCATCTGGGTCAACCTAAACGAGCGCAAGCAGATGCTCGACCTGCTCAAGCGCGATGGGTTTGTCCGCGACTTCAGCTGCCACATCCGCCGCAGCGATGGGCAGATCCGCCTGTGCGAGGTGTCCAGCCGGCCACTACCCATCGGCAATGAAGACTGCATGCTGACCATAGCCCGGGACATCACCGAACGCCACCTCATGCAGGAGAAGCTGCAACAGGCCGCCACCGTGTTCGAGAGCACCGCCGAGGGCGTGTTGATCACCGACACCCAGCAGCACATCAGCGCGGTCAATCGCGCGTTCACCGAAATCACCGGCTACAGCGAAAGCGAAGCGCTTGGCCACACCCCGCGCCTGCTCGCTTCAGGTCTGCATGACAGCGCATTCTATGCCGCCATGTGGCACCAGCTGACCGCCGAAGGTCATTGGCAAGGCGAGATTTCCAACCGGCGCAAGAACGGCGAGCTGTACCCCAGCTGGCTGACCATCAGTGCAGTACGTAACCGGGATAAATTCATTACCCACTTCGTCGCCGTGTTCGCCGACATTTCCAGCCTCAAACACGCCCAGGCCAGGCTCGATTATCAGGCGCATCATGACCCGCTGACCGGCCTGCCCAACCGCACGCTGTTCGAAAGCAGGCTGCTCACCGCGCTTAATAACCAGCAGGAAAACGGCGGTCAGGGCGCCGTACTGTTCCTCGACCTGGACCGCTTCAAACACATCAACGACAGCCTCGGCCATCCGGTCGGCGACCTGTTGCTCAAGGGCATCGCCGTGCGCCTGAAAGAGCAGCTGCGCGATATCGACACAGTGGCGCGCCTGGGCGGCGATGAATTCATCATCCTGCTCCCCGGACTGCAACAGCCCAGCGACGCCGACCACATTGCCAATAAGTTGCTCAATTGCTTCTCGGCGCCGTTCCAGGCCGGCGAGCATGAGTTTTTCATCAGTTCCAGCATCGGCACCAGCCTCTACCCCCGGGATGGCAATGACGTGGCTACGCTGGTCAAGAATGCCGATGCGGCGATGTATCGCTCCAAAGCCAAAGGTCGCAATCGCGTCGAAAGCTATACCCGTGACCTGACTGCCCAGGCGAGCGAGCGGGTTGCGCTGGAACACGAATTGCGCCGCGCCATCGAACGCAACGAACTGCATCTGCACTACCAACCGAAGATCAGCCTCGACGACCATCGCCTGGTCGGCGCCGAAGCACTGATTCGCTGGCGTCATCCCACCTTCGGTGACGTACCGCCGGAGCACTTCATCCCGCTGGCCGAAGAAAACGGCATGATCCTGCAGATCGGCGACTGGGTGCTCGAGACCGCCTGCCGGCAGATGTTCGAGTGGAACCAGATCTACCAATGCCTCGGCCCGCTGTCGGTCAACCTGGCCGGCGCCCAGTTGCGCCAGCCCAATCTGCTCGGACGCATCGAGCAACTGCTGAGGGACAACCGTCTACGGCCCGACCTGCTGCAACTGGAAATTACCGAAAACTTCATCATGAGCCAGGCCGAAGAAGCACTCACCGTCCTGCATCAACTCAAGCACCTGGGCGTGCAACTGGCGATCGATGACTTCGGCACCGGCTATTCATCCCTGAGTTACCTCAAACGCCTGCCGCTGGACATCCTGAAAATCGACCAGTCTTTCGTCCGCGGCCTGCCCGACGATCCGCACGACGTGGCAATCGTCCGAGCCATCATCGCCCTGGGCCGCAGCATGCAATTCACCGTGATCGCCGAAGGCGTCGAGACCCAGGCCCAGCAACAATTCCTCGCCGCCGAAGGCTGCGAACAGATCCAGGGCTACATCGTCAGCCTGCCCCTGCCCCCCGAAGAATTTGCCGCGACATTTCTTCGTACAACAGTTTCCAGCTTTTCGGATAGCACGACCGAGAAACCATCGTTATAATCCGCGACCTACTGAGGGCCTATAGCTCAGTTGGTTAGAGCAGAGGACTCATAATCCTTTGGTCCACGGTTCAAGTCCGTGTGGGCCCACCAAACAAAAAAGCCGCGCATTGCGCGGCTTTTGCGTTTTTATGATCGTGGCTAAAGTCAAAATCATAATCTTGCGCGGGAAACGTTCCACTCTGGGTTTATTTACGGCTTCATCGGATCAAAGCTAGACGAGCGGCTGACAGTGATTCCCTTACAGCCTGAGTCAGGATTCTGAGTTGACTGCAAGGGTATTTCTCCCCTAGATTCAACCCACTAGCCCCGGGACTTGTTGGTGAAAACCTCCCCCCGAGGACAGATGAAAGCTTCATTAAAACCCGCCTTTTTTGGCGGGTTTTTTTCTTCTTGCAGACGCCACGATCAAAACCCCAAGCGCAAAAACGTTCGCCACAGATTCTTGAGCACGGAGCGCTTGTGCCGCTTCCAGTTGCGCTCCCACCATTCATCCTCGTTGATACCCACTTTCTCGATATCGCTGCCGGTCACCATCGCCGCGTGTTGGCGGAAAAGCATCGGGAACACGCAATGCTGTTTTATCCGACGCTTGAATACGACATCAACCGGTACCCCACAGTAAGGGGCATCCGCCAGGATCTGACAGCCTTCGCGGGAGAGGATGTAAGCGTGTAGCGCCACCACTTTGCCGCGGGCGATGAAGGGGAACCACGTCAGCCATGTACGGCCCATGCTGTATCCCAGATGCAGCGCCTGAAATGGCTGCTCACGGATAAAACGGTTTACCCAACGCACCTGAACCTTGTGAAACGCGTAGGGCTGGGCATCGTCTTCGAAAATCAGGATTCTGTCCCACCCTTCAGCCAATACTCTTCTCGCGAGTGCCTGATGCGATTCATAGCACCCTTGGACCGGGTCGCTGCAGCGTTGTGTCACATGGAACTCGATCGGGTTGGTGATGAGTGATGCGACGGTTTGATTGAACAAGCAACGCCTGTCCGCCCTTTCGGTGAGCGATATGCAGTAAGCGCGGTCAACGTCGAAAGAGATCCTGGCCACAGGTCCTCCTCTCGCTTGTCCGATCACTCGACACCGGTAGATTGCGCGGAAAGCCCACGCTTGCACATACGCAATGCAGATTGGAGTACGCCACTGATTGTCCCTCATGGATCTCTCGCAGCTCGGTGCCGCAGAAAAGAATCCATGATCGACTTGGCGCAATTTGCTGTATGTCAGACGCGTCTCTGAATCGTGCCCGACAGTCAGCATTTCAAGCGGAGTTTTAGTTACTTCATGTGGCGTAATATCGGATGACTCCTACAAACGCTGTAGGCAAAATCCGAATGTTCTGTATGGGCGCTTTGATGCCTTGTTGTGCGTTTCTTTGACGGGATATTCTCAGACGTCGCTGACCAATTAGCGATCGGGCTTGGAAACCCGTCGAACCGAAGCGCAACAGTTCCTCTATCAGAAATACAGACCATATTCGACTGTGGTCCTCTGTTATGGCGGCTGTGCGCGGGACGCCTTTGGCGTGCCGGTTCCTCGGTTCCCGGTTTTCCAACCTGCGCACAGCTGCCACCCCTTCGCTTGGAAACGAACGCGGCAGCTCCCCGAACCAGGAGCAAAAGCATGACCAACAAAAAACCCTCCGAACCCTCAGAGCTGAAAACCGTCGGCTTCACCCCTCTCATCTACTGTTCGAACCAGGCGCTGTTCCATGTCAGCCGAGGCGTTCCTCTGGGTGATGCGTTAACTATGGCTTCTGATTTTCTATTACTTGCCAAAGAGCTTACGCAAGACGCTGCCTCCTCCAGAGGTACTAACCGCCATGCGCGGGCTGCGCACTACCTGACAACCATGAGCAAGGCCATAGTCGATGACGTAACGAAAGTGCTGATACGAGAATCCGCTACTAGCGCGGCTAATTTCAAGGCATAGACACTAGTAACTTAGCGAGATAAGCCCCGTAGTCCGGGGCGTTCAATGCATATCAGGCGATGGGTTCCACGGGACACTAACCAATGCAATTTGCTGCACCAAGCTCAGTTGTTCCAGCATCGCTCCCGTCAACACAACCTCATACGTATCCGCCGGCCTGCCCCACTGCTCAACGAGAGCCATCCGATCAACCAACACACCTGCCAATGCGGTGATCGTATCGGCCAGTTCCTCGACGATTTTTTGAGTCAGGGACCACAGTCGATCAGTGATCAACTTGAGCTGCGCCCCCACACGTTCAGCCAATGCTGGATCCGTATCGGGGTAGGCGATATTGCGCAGCAGATGCTGTAGCTCCTTAACTTTCGCATAGTCCTGCTCGGCGCCCTGAGCTCCTTTCAGAATGGCCACCGCTTCCGACTTATCGACACCCTTGGCGACAGGATTCGATGCAGACAGTGTCTGTCCCATGGCTCCCGCGAGCAGGACCATGATCCTGGCTTCCAGATGGGCCTTCAGCGCTTCCATTGACGTAATTGAACGAGCCAAGGTTATCCACGCGCCACCTTGATGCCGCAAGTCCATGGTCACCGACAGCGTCACGCCTCCGCTAGCAAACCCCAATGCTCGGGCTACCACGTAGTGCCCCATTTCATGGTGCGCAATCTGCAATGCACGTTCCCGCACGACCGGGGGCAACTTGCTTGTCATTGTTGTCGCCTCGCTCTTGGCAAATTGTCCCAGGCACAAATCCCCTGAACAGTAGCAAGCCTAGATCAAACAGCGCGAATCCAGCCGGGGCTGTAACATGCAGTCCCATTGATTTGTGCCGCTGGAGAAGCCCCTTGCCCGACATTCGCCCGCCCGTACTCGACGAAATTGACCGTCAGTTGATTGCCGCCCTGCAGATCAATGCCCGGGAAAGCGTGGCCATGCTCGCCAGGCAGCTGGGAATCGCCAGAACCACGGTGACTTCGCGGCTGGCGCGGCTGGAGAAGGCCAAGGTCATTACCGGCTATGGCGTGCGCCTGGGCCAGCGCGTGGTGGATGGCGGTCTGCAGGCGTATGTGGGGATCACCGTGCAACCGCGTTCCGGGAAGGAAGTGTTGCGCCGGCTCAGTGCCATGGCGCAGGTGCAGCAGTTGTGTGCGGTGAGTGGTGAGTTTGATTACGTGGCGTGGTTGCGTACTGACTCGCCGGAGCAACTGGATCAGTTGCTGGATCAGATCGGCAGTGTGGATGGGGTGGAGAAGACTACGACTTCGATTATTTTGAGTAGCAAGATTGATCGGGGCCAGCCAGGGTAGACGCTGTCTTAATGTGGGAGCGGGCTTGCTCGCGAAGGCGGTGGGTCAGTCAGTGTAATTTCCAATGACCCACCGCATTCGCGAGCAAGCCCGCTCCCACACTGGACACTGTGCATAGGAAGGTCGTCATATTGATCTATAAACCAGCAAAACGACGGCACTTTGCGTCTTATTAACGTGTTCAACGCTCTCTAGAATGGCTGGCATCTTTTCCTATACTCAGATGCGCATTCCGCGTCGGGTCGCCAGCAAGGTCAGCCATGAACAACAACAATCGCCATCCTGCAGACGGTAAAAAACCAGTCACTATCTTCGGCCCGGATTTCCCTTTCGCGTTCGACGACTGGATCGAGCACCCGGCTGGCTTGGGCCGCATTCCCGAGCACAACCTGGGTGCCGAGGTGGCGATTGTTGGGGCAGGCATCGCCGGCCTGGTGGCTGCGTACGAATTGATGAAGCTGGGCCTCAAACCCGTCGTCTACGAAGCCTCGAAAATGGGCGGGCGCTTGCGCTCCCAGGCCTTCAACGGCGCCGAAGGCATCGTCGCCGAACTCGGCGGCATGCGTTTCCCGGTGTCGTCCACTGCGTTCTATCACTACGTCGACAAACTCGGCCTGCAGACCAAACCGTTCCCGAACCCGCTGACGCCGGCGTCTGGCAGCACGGTGATCGACCTGGAAGGCAAAACCCATTACGCGCAGAAACTGGCCGATCTTCCTGCACTGTTCCAGGAAGTGGCTGACGCCTGGGCGGATGCGCTGGAAGCCGGCTCGCAGTTCTCCGATATCCAGCAAGCCATCCGCGACCGCGATGTGCCGCGCCTCAAGGAACTGTGGAACACCCTGGTCCCGCTGTGGGACGACCGCACCTTCTACGATTTCGTCGCCACCTCCAAAGCCTTCGCCAAGCTGTCGTTCCATCACCGCGAAGTGTTCGGCCAGGTCGGCTTTGGTACCGGCGGCTGGGACTCGGACTTCCCCAACTCGATGCTGGAAATCTTCCGCGTGGTCATGACCAACTGCGACGATCACCAGCACCTGGTGGTGGGCGGCGTGGAACAGGTCCCGTTGGGCATCTGGCGCCACGTACCGGAACGTTGCGTGCATTGGCCCCAAGGCACCAGCCTCAGCTCGCTGCACAGTGGCGCGCCGCGTTCCGGGGTGAAAAAGATTGCCCATGCACCGAACGGGCGTTTTACCGTCACCGACAACTACGGTGACTCCCGCGAATACGCGGCAGTGCTGACTACTTGCCAGAGCTGGCTGCTGACTACGCAAATCGAATGCGACGAAAGTCTGTTCTCGCAAAAAATGTGGATGGCCCTGGACCGCACCCGCTACATGCAATCGTCGAAGACCTTTGTGATGGTAGACCGGCCATTCTGGAAGGATAAAGATCCGGAAACCGGCCGCGACCTGATGAGCATGACCCTCACCGATCGCCTGACCCGCGGCACCTACCTGTTCGACAACGGCCAATACGAGAACGGCGTCGACAAGCCGGGAGTGATTTGTCTGTCGTACTCGTGGATGAGCGATGCGCTGAAAATGCTCCCGCACCCGGTGGAAAAACGCGTGAAGCTGGCGCTGGACTCCTTGAAGAAGATCTACCCGAAAGTCGACATTGCCGCGCGCATCATCGGCGACCCGATCACCGTGTCCTGGGAAGCCGACCCGCATTTCCTCGGTGCATTCAAGGGCGCCCTGCCCGGCCACTATCGCTACAACCAGCGCATGTATGCCCACTTCATGCAGGACGACATGCCCGCCGAACAGCGCGGAATCTTTATTGCCGGCGATGACGTTTCGTGGACGCCGGCATGGGTCGAAGGCGCAGTGCAAACATCTCTCAATGCGGTATGGGGCATCATGAAGCACTTCGGCGGTGAAACTCACGCCGCAAACCCGGGTCCAGGAGATGTGTTCAACGAGATCGGCCCGATCGCCCTGCCCGAGTAAAAGGAGTCCGCAATGCGCGTAGCCCTGTATCAATGCCCCCCGCTGCCCCTGGATGTTGCCGGCAATTTGCAGCGCCTGCATCAACTGGCCCTGGAGGCCAAGGGTGCCGACTTGCTGGTGCTGCCGGAAATGTTCCTGACCGGCTACAACATCGGCATCGATGCCGTCAGCGTATTGGCCGAAGTGCATAACGGTGAATCGGCGCAACAGATCGCACGCATCGCCAAATCGGCCGGGATCGCCATCCTGTACGGCTACCCCGAGCGCACTGCGGACGGGCAGATTTACAACGCGGTGCAGCTGATCGACGCCCACGGCGAGCGCCTGAGCAACTACCGCAAGACGCACCTGTTCGGCGACCTCGATAACTCGATGTTCAGCGCCGGCGGCAATGACTTCCCGGTGGTCGAACTCAACGGCTGGAAGCTTGGCTTCCTGATCTGCTACGACCTGGAATTCCCGGAAAACGCTCGACGCCTGGCCCTGGCCGGTGCCGAGTTGATCCTGGTGCCGACGGCGAACATGATTCCCTACGATTTCATCGCCGACGTCACGGTGCGCTCCCGGGCCTACGAAAATCAATGCTACGTGGCCTACGCCAACTATTGCGGGCACGAAGGCGATATCCACTACTGTGGGCAAAGCAGCATCGCCGCACCAGATGGCAGTCGCGTCGCTCAGGCCGGTCTCGATGAAGCCCTGATCGTCGGCGAGCTGGACCGGCAGTTGATGCTCGACTCTCGCGCCGCCAATCGCTACCTGATCGATCGTCGTCCCGAGCTTTATAGCGACCTGAACAAGCGCTGATCCACCGTTATCCGCTAGCATTAGCGCTTCTCTGTACTGGAAGTGCTCATGCCTGCGCCGAATCCCTCTCGCCCCCACACTGAAACCCTGGCCAACGGCCTGCGGGTGACGCTGCGTCATGCGCCGCATTTGAAGCGCTGCGCCGCCGTGTTGCGAGTGGCTGCGGGCAGTCACGACGTGCCGCTGGCCTGGCCAGGGCTGGCGCACTTTCTCGAACACCTGCTGTTCCTGGGCACCGGGCGCTTTCCCGCAGACCAGGGGTTGATGGCCTACGTGCAAGGGCATGGCGGGCAGGTCAACGCGCGGACTAACGAACGCACTACCGACTTTTTCATTGAACTGGCGCCGCAGGTTTTCAGCGGTGGGCTGGAGCGTCTGTCAGACATGCTCGCTCTGCCGCGTATGGATCTGGACGATCAGTTGCGGGAAAGGGAAGTGCTGCACGCGGAATTTGTCGCCTGGTCGCAGGATGCCACAGCCCAGGAGCAATTCACGCTGCTGAATGGACTGTCGGCGACTCATCTGTTGCGGGGGTTTCATGCGGGCAACCGCGACACGCTGGCGGTTGAGCAGCCCGAGTTCCAGCAAGCGCTGCGAGGCTTTCACCAGCGTTTTTATCAAACCGGGCAGATGACACTGAGCCTAGTCGGCCCGCAGGGCATTGAAGAGTTGCGGGCGTTGGCCGAAGCGTTTGACTTGGGAATTGTCAGGAGTGAAAAAGTCGAGCAGACGGCACCTGCTGCCTTGATGGCATCTGCGCACAATAGTTATCAACAGGCCGATGAACATCGCCTGCACATGCTATTCGCCCTAGAGGCGCCGCCCGACTCGTCGCCTGAGGTGTTGGCGTTTCTGTGTCATTGGTTGAATGCAGCCAAATCCGGTGGGCTGCTGGCCGAGCTACGCGAGCGTGGTATTGCTGAACAGCTTAAAGCTGCCCCGCTGTATCAATTCGCCGGGCAGGCGCTGTTGCACCTGGCGTTTACCACGACTGAACCGGCGTCAGTCATTCGCGAACCACTGCTGGATTGGCTGGGCTTTTTTGCCACGCAACAGCATCAGCCTCAATGGCGCGAAGAATACGCTGCCTTACTGCAATGCCAGCAGCGAGTCAGCAGCGCCCTGCGCCTGGCCCAATTGGACAGCGAACAAGCTGTTGAACCAGATCCCTTGGCGCTTCAGGAAATCCTCACGCAAATGGGAGCTGTGGATAACTTCAGCGGGGCATGGCAGCTACCCACTCCCAACCCTTTTTTGCGCACAGAGACTCCAACGCCCAGTGCCGGACTGATTCGCGGCCAGACCAGCAAGCATCGCGGCCTGCGCACCTTCGCCCAGGATCGCTTGCGCAGTCGTCGTGAACAGTCGGCCATGCAGTTCAGTCAGGCATTGCCAGATAATACCGATGAAGGTGCGATTCATCTTCGCTGGCGATTGGCAGCCAGGCCGCAGCGCAAACTTCAGGTGCAGCTGGAACAGCGCCTGCTGAACTTGCGCGAAGACGCGCGACAAGCAGGTGTGGACTTCTCTTTCAGCGCATCAGGCAATCAGTGGTTGCTGAAAATGACCGGCCTTCAGGACCCCATGCCCACCATCCTTGATCATGCGCTGAAAGAACTGACGAATAGCGAGTCCAATTTCCCACAGGTCGCGCCCGGTAGCCTGCCACTGATACCGATTCGACAGTTACTTGCAGCGCTGCCGGAGCACTACCTTGAGCAGGTCGCAGAGTCGGACGACCTGCACCAGCTCTGGTCGACAGCGCGCTGGGACGGCCTGGCGACCGGCCTGTCCACTCACACGCAGACAGCAATGGGTCCGGCCTTGAGCCGCGTACCAGGCATCGCCGACACTCAACCGGCACCGCCCCCCTCGTTTAGCACCCGGCACCTGTGGACAACTATCGAAACTGACTCCAGCGAACATGCCTTGTTGCTGTTCTGCCCAGTCGCGACGTCTGAGCTCGCCGATGAGGCCGCCTGGCGCTTGCTCGCGCATTTGTTCCAGACGCCCTTTTACCAGCGACTGCGCGTGGAACTGCAACTGGGATACGCGGTGTTCAGTGCGCTGCGGCAGGTGCACGGACAGGTCGGGATCGTGTTCGGGGTGCAATCGCCAAACGCAGTTCCCCACGAGCTGCTCAAGCACATCGAGACGTTTCTCAGCGAATTTGCGGCGATGATCGAAGGCGTCGACCAGGCAACCTTCGTCACCCAACGACAGGCATTGGCTGATCAGTTCGACATCAGCGTACTGGCGCCAGCACAGGCCAGCGAATGGCTGTGGCAGGCCAAGCTGGCTGTCCACTCGTCGGATTATCTGGAGCAGTTGCCCCGAGCGATTCTGGACATCGATCGCGAGACTCTGCTCGATGCGGCACGTCGCCTGAATCAGGCCGCAGGCGGTTGGCGCTGCCTGGCCAGCGCGGCCGCTCCCGGTATGCCGTGGCAAGTGGCAAAATGATCATTACCGGGGTTGCAATGAGCTTTCTCAAAGTTTCACAGGCAACAGTTCTGTAATTTTGAGTAACATAGCCACCTAACTATCTGAACATCTCCGGCTGGAGGTGGACTATATGTATAGATCTGAACGTCCCAACCACCTGAAGGAGCACTCCCATGTCCTGGTCCAAACCTGCTTACACCGACCTGCGTATCGGCTTTGAAGTCACCATGTACTTCGCCAGCCGCTAAGCTTTTTTCGCGGTATAGCGCCTCGGTCCACCGAGGCGTTTTTATTTTCGGATTGAAATGACGGAGCGGCCATGTTTGTCCAGATTCTAGGTTCCGCCGCCGGCGGTGGTTTCCCCCAGTGGAACTGCAACTGCGCAAACTGTGCTGGCTTTCGCGACGGCAGCTTGAAGGCAACCGCGCGCACCCAGTCGTCCATCGCGATTTCCGATGACGGCGTGAACTGGGTCCTGTGCAACGCCTCGCCAGACATCCGCGCCCAGCTCCAGAGCTTCGCGCCGATGCAACCGGGCCGCGCACTGCGTGACACGGGCATCAGCGCAGTCATCCTGATGGACAGCCAGATCGACCACACCACCGGCCTGCTCAGCTTGCGCGAAGGCTGCCCGCATCAGGTCTGGTGCACGGACATGGTCCATGAAGACCTGAGTACCGGTTTCCCGCTGTTCACCATGCTGACCCACTGGAACGGTGGGCTGAGCTGGAACCGCATCGAGCTCGAACAGAGCTTCACCATCGCGTCGAGTCCGAACCTGCGCTTCACCCCATTGCCGTTGCGCAGCGCCGCGCCGCCTTACTCGCCACACCGCTTCGATCCGCACCCGGGCGACAACATCGGCTTGATCGTCGAGGACCTGAACACCGGCGGCAAGTTGTTCTATGCGCCAGGCCTGGGCAAGGTCGATGCAGCGTTGCTGGAGATCATGGCTGACAGTGACTGCCTGCTGGTGGATGGCACGATGTGGGATGACGACGAAATGCAGCGTCGCGGCGTGGGCACTCGCACCGGTCGGGAAATGGGCCATCTGGCGCAGAACGGCCCGGGTGGAATGCTCGAAGTTCTGGAACAACTGCCAGAGCCGCGCAAGGTGCTTATCCACATCAACAACACCAACCCGATTCTGGATGAGGATTCGCCGGAGCGGGCGGAGCTGGTGCGGCGTGGGGTTGAAGTGGCTTATGACGGTATGAGTATTGTGTTGTAGCTGCTGGCGTCATCGCGGGCAAGCCTTGCTCCCACAGGTGCCACACTGCCTGTGGGAGCTAGAACCACTCAACCTGTGGGAGCAAGGCTTGCCCGCGATGACTCCAGACCAGACACAACAGAACCCACCGGTTGTACCCGGAGACCCGAAATGACTGACACCCCGCTGTCCCCCACAGAATTCGAAGCCGCCCTGCGCGCCAAAGGCGCCTACTACCACATTTACCACCCCTACCACGTGGCGATGTACGAAGGCCGGGCGACCCGCGAGCAAATCCAGGGCTGGGTCGCCAACCGCTTCTACTATCAGGTGAACATCCCCCTGAAAGACGCGGCGATCCTCGCCAACTGCCCGGACCGCGAAATCCGCCGCGAGTGGATTCAACGCCTGCTCGACCACGACGGCGCGCCCGGTGAAGACGGCGGCATCGAGGCCTGGCTGCGTCTGGGCCAGGCCGTTGGCCTCGACCCCGACCAACTGCGCTCCCAGGAACTGGTTCTGCCCGGCGTGCGTTTCGCCGTCGACGCCTACGTCAACTTCGCCCGCCGGGCCAGCTGGCAGGAGGCCGCCAGCAGCTCGTTGACCGAACTGTTCGCGCCACAGATCCACCAGTCACGCCTCGACAGCTGGCCGCAGCATTACCCGTGGATCGATCCCACCGGCTACGAATACTTCCGCACCCGCCTGGGTCAGGCGCGGCGCGATGTCGAGCATGGGCTGGCGATCACCCTGCAGCACTACACGACGCGGGAGGGCCAGGAGCGCATGCTGGAAATTCTCCAGTTCAAACTGGACATTCTTTGGAGCATGCTCGATGCCATGAGCATGGCCTACGAACTGAACCGACCGCCGTATCACAGCGTGACCGACCAGCGGGTCTGGCATAAAGGAATCACCCTATGAGTTTTGATCGCAGCAAGACCCCCACTTGGCGTCCGGGCTACCGTTTCCAGTACGAACCGGCGCAGAAAGGCCACGTGCTGCTCTACCCCGAAGGCATGATCAAGCTAAATGACAGCGCCGCCTTGATCGGTGGTTTGATCGACGGTGAGCGTGATGTGTCCGCGATCATCGCCGAACTGGACGCGCAGTTCCCCGGCGTGCCCGAGCTCGCTGAAGACATCGAGCAATTCATGGAGGTCGCCCGTGCTCAGCACTGGATCGAACTTGCCTGATCCCCTGTCAGACAAGTTACCGCCCAAACCTGAAATCGGCCTGCCGCTGTGGCTGCTCGCGGAACTGACCTACCGCTGCCCGCTGCAATGCCCCTACTGCTCCAATCCCCTGGATTTCGCCGAGCAAGGCAAAGAGCTGAGCACCGAACAGTGGATCAAGGTGTTTCGCGAAGCGCGGGAAATGGGCGCTGCGCAACTGGGCTTTTCCGGGGGGGAACCGCTGGTCCGCCAGGACCTCGCCGAACTGATCGCCGAAGCGCGCAAACTGGGCTTCTACACCAACCTGATCACCTCGGGCATTGGCCTCACCGAACAAAAGATCAGCGACTTCAAGAAAGCTGGCCTGGACCATATCCAGATCAGCTTCCAGGCCAGCGACGAGCAGGTGAACAACCTGTTGGCCGGCTCGAAAAAAGCCTTCGCGCAGAAACTCGAAATGGCCCGGGCAGTGAAAGCCCATGGTTACCCGATGGTGCTGAACTTCGTAACCCATCGGCACAATATCGACAAGATCGACCGCATCATCGAGCTGTGCATTGCCCTCGAGGCGGATTTCGTCGAACTCGCGACCTGCCAGTTTTACGGTTGGGCTCAGCTCAATCGAGTTGGCCTGTTGCCGACCAGGGAACAGCTGGTCCGCGCCGAACGCGTCACCAACGAATACCGCGCCAAACTGGAAGCCCAAGGGCATCCGTGCAAACTGATCTTTGTCACCCCGGACTACTACGAAGAACGCCCGAAAGCCTGCATGAACGGCTGGGGCAGCATCTTTCTTACAGTCACGCCGGATGGCACCGCACTGCCCTGTCACGGTGCCCGACAGATGCCGGTGCAGTTTCCCAACGTGCGCGATCACAGCATGCAGCACATCTGGTATGACTCGTTCGGCTTCAACCGTTTTCGCGGTTACGACTGGATGCCCGAGCCGTGCCGCTCGTGTGATGAGAAAGAAAAGGACTTCGGCGGCTGTCGCTGCCAGGCCTTCATGCTCACCGGCGACGCGAGTAACGCCGACCCGGTGTGCAGCAAGTCGGAACATCACGGCGTGATCCTCCAGGCCCGCGAAGAAGCCGAGCACGCAACCCAGACCATCGAACAACTGGCCTTTCGCAATGAACGAAACTCACGCCTCATCGCTAAAAGCTGAACCCTTCAGCGCCGCCAAAGCAGTCGCCGCCGGAGTCGACTTCGCCGAGCTGCAGCTCGGGGCGCACGGCCTGTTCTGGAACGAATATCGCCCGGAAGACGGCGCCTGCCGCATCTGGCACTGGCGCGACGGTCAGGCCCACTGCCTGACGCCGAACGGTTTCAGCGTGCGCAGTCGAGTCTACGAATATGGCGGCGGCGCGTTTTGCCTGACCGATGACGGGGTCGTTTTCGTCAACGAGGCCGATCAGCAACTGTATCGGCAATCGCTCACGGACGAAGTGCCAGTGCTGCTGACTGCGGGTGAATGCCGCTATGGCGACCTTAAGTTTGCCAATGGCCAGGTTCTGGCTGTCGAGGAGAACCAGGACCAGCATCGGTTGGTGGCCATCGATGTGGCTGACGGCACTCGTCACCTGTTGGTCGAAGGTGCTGACTTCTACGCTGCGCCGACCGTGAGCCATAACGGCCAGCGCCTGGCGTGGATCGAATGGAGTCGACCGCATCAGCCATGGACCGCAACTCGCCTGATGGTCGCCGAACACGACAGCGATGCCGCTTTCAGCCTAGCGCGCTGCGTAGCGGGTGAAGGTGTTGAAGAATCACTCCAGCAACCTCGATTTGACGACAGCGATCGCCTGTTCTGCCTGACCGATCGCGCCGGTTACTGGCAACCCTGGGCCGAGTCCGATTCAGCATTGCGCCCGCTGTCCGCCGTGGCAGCCGATCATGGGCCAGCACCCTGGCAGCTCGGCGGCTGTACCTGGTTGCCTCTGGGCGCAGACAGCTACCTCGCCAGCTGGACCGAAAACGGCTTTGGCAAGTTGGGCCTGGCCGGTACTCTCGATGAAGATTTCACCGGCGACTACAGTCGCTTTCGCCATCTCGCCATTGATGAGCAATACATCTACTGCATTGCCGCCTCGCCGATCAGCCCATCCGCCGTGATCGCGATCGACCGCTGCAGCCACGCGATCAAGGTGCTGGCGGGAGGCGTAGCGCCGCTGCCGGCCGAACAGATCAGCGTTCCACAGACCTTGCGTTATCCCAGCGGATCGGGCGAAGCCCACGGCTTCTTCTATCCGGCGATGACAGGTGACGCCAAGCCGCCCCTGGTGGTGTTCATCCACGGCGGCCCGACCTCCGCGTGCTATCCGATGCTCGACCCACGAATCCAGTATTGGGCGCAGCGCGGCTTCGCCGTGGCCGATCTGAATTACCGTGGCAGCAGTGGCTATGGCCGGGCATATCGTCAGGCGCTGCATTTGAGCTGGGGCGAGGTCGATGTCGAAGACGCTTGTGCAGTGGTGTCTTATCTGGCCGATAGTGGTTTGATCGACGGTGACCAGGCGTTTATCCGCGGCGGCAGTGCCGGTGGCTACACCACGCTGTGCGCGCTGGCGTTTCACCAGGTGTTCCGCGCCGGCGCCAGCCTTTATGGGGTCAGCGACCCCGTGGCACTTGCCCGCGCGACTCATAAATTCGAAGGCGATTACCTCGATTGGCTGATCGGCGATCCGCTACAGGATGCTGAACGCTACGCCGCACGCACCCCGTTGCTGCATGCGAGCAACATTCAGGTGCCGATGATTTTCTTCCAGGGCGAACTGGATGCCGTAGTCGTACCGCAGCAGACCCGGGATATGGTCAAGGCCTTGCAGGACAATGGCATTCTGGTTGAAGCGCATTATTACCCGGATGAGCGCCACGGCTTTCGCAAGGCGGCCAACCAGGCACATGCGCTGGAACAGGAGTGGTTGTTTTATCAGCGGGTAATGGAGCTGGATATCTGAAAACCGCAGCGTTCGTGGCTCGCCCCCTGTAGGAGCGAGCCTGCTCGCGATAGCAATCTACCCTACACCACCAATCTCAACGCTTGGCGATGATATAAACCGCATGCACGATCCCCGGAATGTAACCGCACAACGTCAGCAGAATGTTCAACCAGAACGCCCCGCCGAATCCAACCTGCAGGAACACGCCCAGTGGCGGCAACAGAATGGCAATGATGATTCGAATGAAATCCATGGGTCAGCTCCTGATTTAAGTCGGCTCCTGTGAGCCACACACCTAATCGACCCGCGCCGCTCGTCAGGGTTCACTACGGACTGCACGCCCGCCCCCTGGCACTTTTCTGCAGACAAAGAAAACCCCGCCGAAGCGGGGCTTTGCAGACTGTTTCCCTGACATCCATTTCGCTCCGCCGTCCTGGCAGAATCCTACGTGTCCGTGTTGTTGCTTTGCGCTTCCTGCGCGACGTCCATGTGAAGTAGATTAGCTCTGGATCCAATTTTCGCCTAGGGCAAATTGGCAGCACGTCATGTAAGCAAATGCTTACATGACGTTACACTCTTAAAACTGTGCCGCGTCCAGCAGGAACAACGACTCGCTGCCAGCCTTTACCGAAGCGCTCAACGAATGAATACGCGGCAGCAGGCGGGCGAAGTAGAAACGCGCGGTGCCCAGCTTGCTCGCATAGAAATCGTCCTGGCTTTCTTTGCCCAATGCAGCCTTGGCCATCAGTGCCCACATGTAGGCGTATGCCACGTAACCAAAGGCTTGCAGGTATTCCACCGACGCCGCACCGATTTCGTGCGGGTTGTTTTTGGCCCGATCCAGCAGCCACGCAGTCAGTTCATCGAGAGTGGTCACCGCGTCGTTCAGCGGCTTGGTGAATTCCGCCAGGTCAGCGCTGGCAGTCGCGGTGAAGTGACGGATCTCGTCGGCGAACAGGTTATAAAACGCCCCGCCAGTGCCAACAATCTTGCGCCCGACCAGGTCCAGCGCCTGAATGCCGTTGGTGCCTTCGTAGATCTGGGTGATACGCACGTCACGCACCAGCTGCTCCTGGCCCCACTCACGAATGTAGCCATGGCCGCCAAACACCTGCTGGCCATGCACGGTCGTTTCCAGACCCAGGTCGGTGAGGAATGCCTTGGCCACTGGCGTCAACAGCGCCACCAGGTCTTCCGCACGCTTGCGCGTAGTTGGGTCTTCGCTGAACTTGGCAGTGTCGAGTTGCATGGCGACGTAAGTGGAGAACGCACGACCGCCTTCGTTCGAGGCTTTCATGGTCAACAGCATGCGACGCACGTCCGGGTGGACGATGATCGGGTCAGCTACTTTGTCCTTGTTCTGCGCGCCAGTCGGCGAACGGCTCTGCAGACGGTCGCGAGCGTACTCGACGGCGTTCTGGTACGAGCGCTCACCAGTTGCCAAGCCCTGGATGCCAACGCCCAGTCGCTCGTAGTTCATCATCGTGAACATCGCGGCCAGGCCCTTATTGGGCTCGCCAACGATGTAGCCAACCGCCTCGTCGAAGTTCATCACGCAGGTCGCGGACGCCTGGATGCCCATCTTGTGTTCGATCGAACCGCAATTGGCCGGGTTACGCGCGCCCAGGCTGCCATCGGCATTGACCATGAACTTGGGCACCAGGAACAACGAGATACCTTTCGGTCCCGCCGGTGCGTCCGGCAGTTTGGCCAGCACCAGGTGGATGATGTTCTCGGTCAGGTCGTGTTCACCGCCCGTGATGAAAATCTTGGTGCCGCTGACTTTGTAGGAACCGTCGGCCTGCGGTTCGGCCTTGGTGCGGATGATCCCCAGGTCAGTACCGGCGTGCGGTTCGGTCAGGCACATGGAGCCTGCCCAGACACCGGCATACATATTTGGCAGGTAGGCAGCTTTCAGCGCTTCGCTGGCGTGGGCGCTGATCGACAGGCAGGCGCCCGCGGTCAACATCGGGTACAGGCCGAACGCCAGGCTGGCCGAGTTGACCATCTCTTCGACTTGCGCCGAGACCGCCTTGGGCATGCCCATGCCGCCGTAGGCCGGATCACCACCGACACCGACCCAACCACCCTCGGCGTAAGTCTGATAAGCCTGTGGGAAACCTGCCGGCGTGGTGACGGCACCGTCCGCCCAATGGCAGCCTTCTTCGTCGGCCGCACGGCTCAGTGGCGCGACACTTTTGCTGGTGACCTTGCCGGCTTCTTCGAGAATGGCTTCCACGGTTTCTGCATCGACGGTGTCGGCCAACGCCGGCAGCTGGGCCCAGAGTTTAGCGACCTCGAACACTTCATTGAGGACGAAGCGCATATCGCGCAGGGGCGCTTTGTAGTCAGCCATGGCAAACCTCGCAGGATCTATACAGTTGAATCACAGAAATGATTTTCGGATGATTCGAGTGTAACCCAACAACTTTTACGACACATAGGGTCAGCACATGACCGTTTTGTAATTTTTAGTCATCGAAAGCAGCCATCGCATACCCCCGTAGGAGCTGCCGAAGGCCGCGATCTTTTAAAATCTACAGCGCAAACAACTCCGCCGGCAACCTCATCAGACAATCACTACCCGCTTCGATAGCCGCCCGATGCGCCCCCGTTCGCGGCAGCAACCGCTTGAAGTAAAACTCACTGGTCGCCAGCTTGCCCCGGCAGTAATCCGCGTCGCCGCTGCCCTCGTCAAGCTGGGCCTGGGCCACCAGGGCCATGCGCAGCCATAGATAACCAAGGATGATGTAACCGCTGTACATCAGGTAGTCCACCGAAGCGGCGCCGACTTCGTCGGGGTTTTTCATCGCAGCCATGCCGACCTGAGTGGTCACCTCACCCCACTGCCGATTCAACTCGTTAAGTTGCGCCACGTAGCTGGACAGCTGCGGATGTGCGGCGTTGGCGGCACAGAACTTGTGCACGACTTTGGTAAAGCCCCGCAGCAGCTTGCCCTGGCTGCCAAGCACTTTGCGCCCCAGCAGGTCCAGCGCCTGGATGCCATTGGTGCCTTCGTAGATCGGCGCTATCCGGCAGTCACGCACCAGCTGCTCCATGCCCCATTCCCGAATAAACCCGTGACCGCCGTACACCTGCATGCCGAGGTTGGTCACTTCCAGGCCGGTATCGGTCATGAACGCCTTGCAGATAGGCGTCAGGAACGCCAGCAAGTCCTCGGCTTCCTGCCGCACCGTTGAATCTGCGCTCAAGTGCGCGGCGTCCAGCAGCTGCGCGGTGAAGTAGGTGAGTGCGCGGTTGCCTTCGTTGAAGGCTTTCATGGTCAGCAGCATGCGCCGCACATCCGGATGCACGATGATCGGATCGGCCGGTTTGTCCGGTGCCTTGGGGCCGGTCAGCGAGCGCATCTGCAGGCGGTCATTGGCGTACTTGATCGCACCCTGGAAGCTCGCCTCCCCCAGACACAGACCCTGCATCCCGGTGCCGAGACGCGCATGGTTCATCATGGTGAACATGCAGTTCAGGCCCTTGTTCGGCTCCCCGATCAGGTAGCCTGTGGCGCCATCGAAATTCAGCACGCAAGTGGCCGAGGCCTTGATGCCCATCTTGTGCTCGATCGAGCCGCAGGAAACGCCGTTGCGCGCGCCCGCGTCGCCGTTAGTATCGGGCAGGAACTTGGGCACGATGAACAGCGAGATGCCTTTGGTACCGGCCGGCGCATCCGGCAGTTTCGCCAACACCAGGTGAATGATGTTGTCGCTGAGGTCGTGCTCGCCGGCCGAGATGAAGATCTTGCTGCCGGAGATCGCATAGCTGCCATCCGCGGCAGGCACGGCGCGGGTCTTGATGATGCCCAGGTCCGTGCCGCAATGAGCTTCGGTCAGGCACATGGTGCCCGTCCACTGGCCGGCGGTCAGTTTGCTCAGGTAGGTGTGTTTCTGTTGTTCGGTGCCATGGGCGTGGATCGCCGACATCGCACCGTGGGTCAGCCCAGGGTACATGCCCCAAGATGTGTTGCTGGAGCCGACCATCTCGCTGATGACCAGCCCCAATGAACTGGGCAAGCCCTGGCCGCCATACGCTGGATCAGCCGCCAGACCATGCCAGCCGCCCTCGACATATTGCGCGAAGGCTTGCTTGAAGCCGGCAGGTGTCGTCACCACGCCATTGTCAAAATGGCAGCCTTCTTCGTCACCGCTGCGATTGAGCGGCGCGAGCACGTTCTCGCAGAATTTCGCGCCTTCTTCGAGGATCGCATTGACCATGTCCGGGCTGGCGTCAGTAGCACCGAGCGCCGCGTAGTTGCTGTGAAAGTCGAACACGTGATCGATCAAAAAGCGCATGTCGCGCAGGGGAGCTTTGTACTCGGGCATGGTCATTTCTCCGGCAGCAGATGACTCAAACCTACCGCCGACGAACCGCCCAGACAATCACAGTGCAGACGCTGAATGCGCCATCATCACTCAATTCGTAGCGGTGTCCATGCGCACCGCGCCGCGACGGTTCTGCCCGAAGGCCACCACGCAGTTGCGCCCGGCACCCTTGGCACTGTAGAGCGCTTCGTCAGCCGACTTGAGCACACGTTCCGGGGTGCGCTGCTCCAGCCGTTCGGCGACACCGATGCTGACAGTCACCGACACGCTTGATGCGGCTGAACCGGCGCGACGCTGGCGCCCTTGCTGATCGTCCTGAGGGCGGCTGTCCGGGTTGCGCAGGTGAATGTTGTAGGTGGCGATGGACTCGCGGATGGCTTCCAGGTGCGGCAAGCACTCCTCGAGGGTTTTCCCGGCGAACACCAGGGCAAACTCTTCTCCGCCATACCGATACGCCCGGCCACCCCCACCGACTTTCGACAGCTTGCTGGCGACCAGCCGCAGCACCTGATCGCCGACATCGTGGCCATAGGTGTCGTTGAATTTCTTGAAGTGATCGACGTCGCTCATCGCCAGCACGTAATTGCGCCCCAGGCGCTGCATACGTTCGTTCAGGGCGCGACGACCAGGCAGCCCGGTGAGCTCGTCGCGAAAAGCCATTTGATAGGCTTCATGCGCCACCGCTGCGGCGATCATCAACATCACCTGGCTGCACATGATGTTGAGGGTGAAGGGCAGGATGAAGGTCTTCGGCAACATCCAGAACAACCCGAGCAAGCCCACCAGTTGCGCGGCGTGCAAGGGCCTGGGATGACGCCAGTACTGCCAGGCCAGCAGCCCGAAGGCCGCGATGAACACCGGGTACGCCAGCTGGATCAGGCTCATCCACTCGCCATGCAGCGCCGGCCAGCGGATTTGCGCCAGCCACATCAGCAACGCCTGGGGATAACTTTGCTCCAGTCCCAATGCGACACTGCCGACCGCCAGCAATACCGCAAAGCGCGCCACCATGTCCTGGAAGAGATGAGTGCGCTCCTGCCAGGCGGCAAACACGCCGAACAGCAACGGCAGCAACAGGCAGCACAAGTGAAAAACCACCGCCGCGTCATCGCGCACCTTGCCGTTGTCGCGGTAGTAATCGGTCTGCGTGTCGAGCAGGTAGTAGGCGATGTACACCGTCAACATCAGGAACAATTCGCGCTGGCGCCGGTAGACCGCGCAGTAGGCACCACCGAGCAGCAGCACCAGGGTTGGCAGCACGTTGAACAGCGAGGTGAAAAAGACGTTGAGGTCCTTGACATACGCAGCCGCAAGCCCCGCCAGCAACAGCAGCAATGAGGGCAGGAAATGACTGAAACGTATTGCGGAAGCACGCGGCAAGGGAGGGTTCCGGCCAGTTTAGAGATGATGTCACTGTGACTTCATCGATGAAAGTCAAACACAGATTCGGCCGACATGTCATATGGCCACCCCCTGTAACGGCCCCGCCTCTACATTTCTTTATGGGAAACATGAAATATTTGTTTGCCGCGAATCACAGACGAAAAAAAACCGCCACACCCAAAGGCGCAGCGGTTTTTTCCAGCAACTTCGCTAAGGCTTAGTAGCCCAGTGCGAAGTTCTCTTCTTTCATGTCCATCAAGTTGTTCGCGCCCGACAGCATGGTCACCACGTGAGTGCGGGTACGCGGCAGGATGCGCTGGAAGTAGAAGCGCGCAGTCTGCAGCTTGGCGGTGTAGAACGCCTCTTCGGAGGTGCCGGCAGCCAGTTTTTCGGCAGCCAGGCGCGCCATGTCAGCCCAGAAATAGGCCAGGCAGGCGTAACCGGAGTACATCAGGTAGTCCACCGAGGCCGCGCCCACTTCTTCGCGGTCCTTCATGGCGGCCATGCCGACTTTCATGGTCAGCTCGCCCCACTCTTTGTTCAGTGCAGCCAACGGGGTGACGAACTCTTGAACAGCTTCGTTGCCTTCGTTGGTCTGGCAGAACTTGTGCACGATCTTGGTGAAGCCTTTCAGAGCCTCGCCTTGGGTCATCAGGACTTTACGGCCCAGCAGGTCGAGTGCCTGGATACCGGTGGTGCCTTCGTACAGCATCGAAATGCGGCTGTCGCGAACGTTCTGCTCCATGCCCCACTCGGCGATGAAGCCGTGGCCGCCGTAAATTTGCACGCCGTGGTTAGCGGATTCGAAACCGACTTCAGTCATGAAGGCTTTGGCGATTGGCGTCATGAACGCCAGCAGCGCGTCGGCTTTTTTCTTCTCTTCTTCGTCCACGCCGTACTTGACGATGTCGACCTGCTTGGCGGTGAAGTAAACCATTGCGCGGTTACCTTCAGCGAAGGCCTTCATGGTCAGCAGCATGCGACGTACATCAGGGTGCACGATGATCGGGTCAGCAGCTTTTTCCGGCGCTTTCGGGCCAGTCAGCGAACGCATTTGCAGGCGATCACGCGCATATTTCAGGCCGCCCTGGAAGCCGATCTCGGCGTGGGCCAGACCTTGCAGTGCGGTGCCCAGACGTGCGGTATTCATAAAGGTGAACATGCAGTTCAGGCCTTTGTTCGCCGGGCCGATCAGGTAACCGGTGGCCGCGTCGAAGTTCATCACGCAGGTAGCGTTGCCGTGGATGCCCATCTTGTGTTCCAGGGAACCGCAGGTCACGGCGTTGCGCGCGCCGACGGTGCCATCTTCGTTCGGCATGAACTTCGGCACGATGAACAGCGAAATGCCTTTGGTGCCAGCAGGTGCGTCCGGCAGACGTGCCAGCACGATGTGGACGATGTTGTCGGCCATGTCGTGTTCACCGGCCGAGATGAAGATCTTGGTGCCGGAGATTTTGTAGGAACCGTCGGCCTGAGGTTCGGCCTTGGTGCGCAGCATGCCCAGGTCGGTACCGCAATGCGGTTCCGTCAGGCACATGGTGCCAGTCCATTCGCCGGACACCAGCTTGGTCAGGTAAGCCTCTTGCTGCTCAGGCGTGCCGTGCTCGGAAATAGTGTTCATCGCGCCATGGGACAGGCCTGGGTACATGCCCCACGACCAGTTGGCTTCGCCGACCATCTCGCTGACTGCCAGACCCAGGGACTCCGGCAGGCCTTGGCCGCCATGCTCGACGTCATGAGCCAGGCTTGGCCAGCCGCCTTCGACGAACTGCTTGTAGGCTTCCTTGAACCCAGTCGGGGTCTTAACGCCGGATTCGCTCCAGGTGCAGCCTTCGGTGTCACCCACGCGGTTCAGCGGAGCCAGCACCTGCTCACAAAACTTGGCGCCTTCTTCGAGAATGGCGTCAACCATGTCCGGAGTTGCGTCTGCGCAAGCCGGAAGGCTCGAATAGTGCGCTTCGTAGCCGAGCAGCTCGTCACGAACGAAGCGAATATCACGCAAGGGGGCCTTGTAGTCAGGCATAGCGATAAACCTCTGCTGATGTAACCGGGGATGAACGACCGCGTGGATTTGTTGTGGCGGTCAAACAGTTGTTTGAAACATACGTTTACGACCAAATCTTGTCAAGCGCCGATCTTTTGCCGTTCGTCATCGTGGCAGTACGGCTCTGCAACACGCAGCTGTATGCGGCGGCTGACGGATTAACCCGAGCTAGAGGAAAGATTAGTTGAGCGAGAAGGACTTAGACACGAAAACGCCGCGAACAGGCGCGGCGTCAGGAGGGCGTAAATAAACAATGAGTTCAGGCGTAGGTGTCGATCAACGTGCCGAGCATTTCATCGGATGCCTTGGCGACCTTCATGCCCAGTTCGGCTTGATGCTTGCCTTGGGACATCTCGATCAGGTTGCTGGCCACGTCCGAGACTTGGCTGCTATCGACCGCACGCAAACGACCGGCCTGAATATCCGAGGACTGGCTGATCGCCGAACGTTCGAGGGTGTTGTTGGCGATCTGGCCGGCGGCCTGGTCGACTCGGTTCTGCCCGGTCTGAATGGTGCTTAGCCCGGCATAAAAAGCGCTGTTACCTGAGATTTCCATGGGAAGACTCGTCCTTGTGAAGGATCAACAATTGCCATTGAAGCAGACCCACGGGCAAAAGACCCGACAAAAACACTAATGGCACAGTGCCTTGTCATAGGCAAAAACTAGTCAAGCAGATCCAGTTGCAGATGCTCGGCGACGGCCTCTGCGGTCACCAGCTTGAGTTTTGGTACTCGTCCGAGGCACGGCGCCGGGATTCGTTCGGCCAGCGTCGCGAGGTTTTCCTCCAGACGCGAAGTCTTCGAGTCGATGATATTGGCGACCCAGCCCGCCAGTTGCAGACCATCCCGGGCAATCGCTTCTGCCGTCAACAGCGCGTGATTGATGCAGCCCAGACGTACGCCCACCACCAGGATCACGGGTAGGTTCAGCGCCTTTGCAAGGTCGGACAGATTGTCCTGGTCGGCCAATGGCACGCGCCAGCCGCCGGCCCCCTCGATCAGGGTGAAGTCGGCCTGCATGTCCAGAATCTGCCGCATCGGCGTCAGCAGCGATTGCACCGTCAGTGCCACGCCTGCTTCCCGGGCCGCC
This sequence comes from Pseudomonas sp. LB3P31, assembly GCF_054897945.1. Lineage (NCBI taxonomy): Bacteria > Pseudomonadati > Pseudomonadota > Gammaproteobacteria > Pseudomonadales > Pseudomonadaceae > Pseudomonas > Pseudomonas sp. LB3P31. The sequence continues at coordinate 3,903,545 of NZ_CM142710.1, read as the reverse complement.
AGGTGCGGGGCGATGGCTGGTTCGAAAGCGACCGGATTGACCTGCACATAGGTCAACGGCAACGAACACTCCGCCAACAGCGCCAGCGCATCGGCGTTGCGCAAGCCCTTGGGCGTCACGTCGCAGCCGGAAGCGACCGGTTTGCCGGCTGCCGTACTCAAGCCCGCCGACCGCGCGGCATGCAGCAAGCCGGCGGCTACGGTGGTCTTGCCCACATCGGTGTCCGTACCGGTGATGAAATAGGCTGCGCTCATAAGGGTTTCTCCAGCACTGCGTAGACCACTTGATAAGTCGCCGGCAGACCTTCGGCCTGACGAAACTGCTCATAGGCCTCGATCAAGCCGAGGATTCGCGCCCGACCGGTTAAACCACCCGGTCGGCCTGGGTTTAGATTGTGTGCACCTAACGCCTTGAGTTCATGGGTCAGGCTGCGCACATCCGAGTAGTGCAGCACGTGCGCACGGGTTTGCAGGCTCGCCACGCGCAGGCCGCTGACTGCGCACAAATGCTCATATATACCCAGCTCGCGGAAGCGATTGACGTGCACCATGCCATCCACCCGGCGCCAACTGTCCCGCAACTCGAACAGCGTGCCCACACACAGACTAGCAAACGCGAAAATGCCTCCCGGTTTCAGTACCCGATGGGCTTCACTGAGCACCGCTTCAAAGTCCGCGCACCACTGCACCGCCAGGCTGGAGAAGATCAGGTCACAGGTCGAATCCTGCAGCGGCAGGCACTCTGCGTCACCGGCAATGAAATGTATCGCGCCACCCAGTGGCCGGGCATGAGTCAGCATGCCTTCGGCGATATCCAGCGCCACACCCTGACCGGCGCTGTAGCGCTCTCCCAGCGCACGACTGAAATAACCGGTGCCGCAACCCAGGTCCAGCCAGCGCTCGGGTGAAAAACCTGCAGGCAAGCGGCTCAATAGCTGGCTGCCGACATCGCGCTGCAACTCGGCCACGCTGTCGTAGGTACCTGCCGCCCGGGAAAAAGAGGCCGCCACCTGGCGCTTGTCCGGCAAACCGCCGAACAGGTTCGGGAGGGAAAGATCAGTCATCACTGCACTCATGCAAGAAAGCCTGGATCGCCCCTGCCACTCCATGAGGGTCTTCCAGAAGAAACGCGTGACCGGCCTGTTCAATCAGACCGATTTCCACATCCGGCAACAACGCCAGCAAATCGCCTGCCGCTTCCGCAGGCACCAGCCCATCCAGGCCGGCGAACAGGTGTAATTGCGGGCCGCGAAATGCCTGCAATGCCTGGCGGGTGTCCAGTTGGGCGAGCAGTTCCAGACCGCTCATCAATACTCCTGGCGAGCTGTGCGGCGCGCCACCCAGCAATAGTCGCGACAGACCGCGGGGGTCTTCGGCGCCTTGGGCGCACAGCAGCGAAAAACGCTTCAGCGTCGTTCGCGGATCATCGCGACAGCCGGCCAGGAATGCATCGAATGTTTCACCGGGCATCGCGCTGGGCCATTGTTCATGGGCGACAAACGAAGGATTACTCGCCAAGGTGATCAGCCCGCAGCAGCGATCACCGCGCCGCGCCGCCAATTCCGCGGCCAGCATGCCGCCCAATGACCAGCCGCCCAGCCAGGCGTCCTGGGCCACAGTGGAGTCGAGCTCATCCAGCCATTCTTCGAGATCGGCTGATTCCAGCTCCGGCAGCGGTTCGATTTCGACCCGCAGGTGCTCATCCAGGCCCTGCAAAGCGGCAGCCAATGGCTCCAGCGGTGAAATCCCAAGACCCCAGCCCGGCAGCAGAATCAGTCGATTACGCATGGTTTGGCTCCGGTCCCAGTTGTTGAAAACAATCTGCCAGCGTGTTTAACAATAGCTGCACCTGCGCCTCGCTGTGCGCAGCGGTCAGGGTCACCCGCAGCCTGGCGCTTCCGGCGGGCACGGTGGGTGGACGGATAGCAGTCACCATCAGCCCGCGCTCGCGCAGCATCTGCGACAGCTGCACCGCGCGACCGGCGTCGCCAATCATAATCGGCTGGATCGGTGTGAAGCTGTCCATCAACCGCAGACCGATCTGCTCGGCACCGTGGCGAAACTGACTGATCAGGGTTTTCAGGTGCTCACGCCGCCAGTGTTCACTGCGCAGCAGTTCCAGGCTTTTCAGGGTGGCACAGGCCAGCGCTGGAGGCTGACTGGTGGTGTAGATGTAGGGGCGCGCGAACTGGATCAGGCTTTCGATCAGCTCTTCGCTGCCGGCAACGAACGCTCCCGCCGTGCCAAAGGCCTTGCCCAGGGTGCCGACCAACACCGGCACATCGTCCTGGCTCAGACCGAAATGCTCGACGATGCCGCCGCCATTGGCGCCCAGCGGGCCAAACCCGTGGGCATCATCGACCATCAGCCACGCGCCTTTGGCCTTGGTTTCCCGCGCCAGCGCTGGCAGATCTGCGATATCGCCGTCCATGCTGAACACCCCGTCGGTCACCACCAAGGTGTTGCCGGTGGCCTTTTCCAGGCGCTTGGTCAGGCTTGCGGCGTCGTTATGCAGGTAGCGATTGAAGCGCGCGCCGGACAGCAGGCCGGCGTCCAGCAATGACGCGTGATTGAGCCGGTCTTCCAGCACCGTATCGCCCTGCCCGACCAACGCGGTCACAGCACCGAGGTTGGCCATGTAGCCGGTGGTGAACAGTAAGGCGCGGGGACGACCGGTCAGGTCGGCCAAGGCTTCTTCCAGCGCATGGTGCGGACTGCTGTGACCGATCACCAGATGCGAAGCGCCACCGCCTACGCCCCACTTCAAGGCGCCAGCACGCCAGGCTTCGATCACCTGCGGGTGATTGGCCAGGCCCAGGTAATCGTTGTTGCAAAACGCGAGCAGCGGCTGGCCGTCGACCACCACTTCCGGGCCCTGGGGGCTTTCGAGCAGGGGGCGCTGGCGGTAGAGGTTTTCGGCACGACGGGCAGCAAGACGTGCGCAGAGATCAAAAGACATGCAGGCCTCGGAGTTCTAATCACAAATTTCATTGTGAACACACCCCCTGTAGGAGTGAGCCTGCTCGCGATGAGGCCGGAACATTCAACATTGACGTTTAATGTTCTGACGCAATCGCGAGCAGGCTCACTCCTACAGGGTTTGGCATTTCAATCAGGGGAATCAAACAGCCGCGTTGTAGAACTGCTCGCTGCTCTTCTGCTCCACCAACGCCTGCTCGATCGCCGCCTGGTGCACTTCATCCGCGTGCTCTTCACGGGCTTCCGGCAAGATCCCCAGGCGCGAGAACAGTTGCATGTCCTTGTCAGCCTGCGGGTTGGCGGTGGTCAGCAACTTGTCACCGTAGAAAATCGAGTTTGCACCGGCGAAGAACGCCAGGGCCTGCATCTGCTCGTTCATCGCCTCACGGCCAGCGGACAGGCGCACGTGGGATTGCGGCATCATGATGCGCGCGACGGCCAGCATGCGGATGAAATCGAACGGGTCGATGTCCTCGGCATTTTCCAGCGGCGTGCCGGCAACCTTCACCAGCATGTTGATCGGCACCGACTCAGGATGCTCCGGCAGGTTGGCCAGCTGGATCAGCAGGTTGGCACGGTCATCGAGTGACTCGCCCATGCCGAGGATGCCGCCGGAACAGATCTTCATCCCCGAATCACGCACGTAGGCCAGGGTCTGCAGGCGCTCGCCGTAGGTACGGGTAGTGATGATGCTGCCGTAGAACTCCGGCGAGGTGTCGAGGTTGTGGTTGTAGTAGTCCAGGCCAGCCTGGGCCAGCGCCTCGGTCTGGTCCTGATCGAGCCGGCCGAGGGTCATGCAGGTTTCCAGGCCCATGGCTTTCACGCCCTTGACCATCTGCAGCACGTACGGCATGTCCTTGGCCGAAGGATGCTTCCAGGCCGCGCCCATGCAGAATCGGGTCGATCCGATCGCCTTGGCGCGAGCAGCCTCTTCGAGGACCTTCTGCACTTCCATCAGCTTCTCTTTTTCCAGCCCGGTGTTGTAGTGACCGGACTGCGGACAATATTTGCAATCTTCCGGGCAGGCGCCCGTCTTGATCGACAGCAGGGTCGAAACTTGCACCCGATTGGCGTCGAAATGCGCGCGGTGCACCGTCTGCGCCTGGAACAGCAGGTCATTGAATGGCTGCACGAAGAGTGCTTTGACTTCGGCCAAAGACCAGTCATGACGCAGGTTTGCAGTGGTGCTGGCGCTCATGGGCATTTCCTTGTTTTATGCTTGGCAGGCGCTGGGGCATGGAATAACCACAGGCGCGACACGGATGTTTGGCATATTTAAGGAAGAGCGATGCGCTGTCAACCACGTTACGATGGTCCGGTTTACATCTGGTTAAAAAACAAACAGCCTTGTTTGCTATGTCAGGAAGAGGTCGACGAGGCAGTGCCGATCTGCATGGCGTGCGAAACCGAGCTGCCGTGGCTGGGCGAGCAATGCCAGACCTGCGCCCTGCCCCTGCCCTCACCCGGCATGACCTGTGGGCAATGCCTGAAGCAACCACCGGCCTTCGAACAAGTTGCAGTGCCCTGGCTTTACGACTTTCCGGTCGACACCTTGATCACTCGCTTCAAACACAGCGCGAAGTGGCCATATGGGCGCCTGCTCGGCGAACTTCTCGCACAATTCCTGCAGCATCGCTACGACGAGCACATGCCACGGCCCGCTGTGCTGGTTCCGGTGCCCATGGCCACCCGTCGCTTGCGCCAACGGGGCTTCAACCAGGCAGTGATGCTGGCCAAGTGGCTTAGTGCAATTCTTGAGATAAGGTGCGATGAAAAGCTGGTCCTGCGGGTTCAGGACACCAGTGCACAGCAGGACCTGAAGGCTGATGCGCGGAAAAAAAACCTCCGCAATGCCTTCGCCCTGGCACCGGACGCGACCGTCAAAGGCCTGCACCTTGCACTGGTGGACGATGTGCTGACCACCGGCGCCACGGCGCACGCCCTGGCTCGTCTGCTGCTGAATGCTGGCGCAGCACGAGTCGACGTCTACTGCCTGGCGCGCACCCCCAAACCCGGCACAGCGCACAAAACCCCGTAGGAGCTGCCGCAGGCTGCGATCTTTTGATCTTGTTTCAAAGACAATGAAGATCAAAAGATCGCAGCCTGCGGCAGCTCCTACAGTGATCAAGGATCACCTAACTTGACTACCAGGCGCCGAGCCGCCAACGTCCATCCCATCGCCACAACCCTAAGCCGATGCCATGTCTCTGCCCACCTTGTTGTCCCAGCACATCGTCCGTCGCCCGCAGCGCATCGCCTTGCTGCAACACATCGCCGAACAGGGCTCCATCACCCGCGCCGCAAAAAGCGCAGGCCTGAGTTACAAGGCTGCCTGGGACGCCATCGACGAGCTGAACAACCTTGCGCAGAAACCCCTGGTGGAGCGCAGCGTAGGCGGCAAAGGCGGCGGTGGCGCCAGGCTGTCCAGCGAAGGTGAGCGTGTGCTGCGCTTGTATCAGAAGTTGCAAATCCTGCAGGCCCAGGTGCTGGAGACTGCCGAGGAAGCCAGCGACCTCAACCTGCTCGGGCGCCTGATGCTCAGGACCAGCGCGCGCAACCAACTGCACGGCAAAGTCGTCGCCATCGAATCCCAGGGCCGCAATGATCGCATCCGCCTGGAACTGGCCGCAGGCCTGGTGATCGATACGCAGATCACCCACGACAGTACCTTGCGCCTGGAGCTGCAAATTGGCACCGAAGTGGTCGCCTTGATCAAGGCCGGGTGGCTCGAGTTGCTGGGCGTGGATCAGCCGGCAACTCCCGGCGCCAATTGCCTGCAGGGCAAAGTCGAAGAAATCCTCGACGCCGAGGATGGCCCAAGTGAAGTGCGCATCAGCCTGCCCAACGGCCAGACCCTCTGCGCACTGGCCGAGCCGCTCCATTTGCGAACTTTGTGCCTGGCAGTCGGCAAACCGGTCCAGGTGCAGTTCGCCCCATCTAACGTTTTGCTGGGTACACCTCTCTGAAACATAAGCGTCATTAATGCGCTTTAAGGTGGCTGCAAAATCCTGCAGGGAGCCTGATGTGAGCCTATTAAAAGAAAACCAGTCCACCGACCTCGAAAAAATGGTCGGTCTCAGCCGTCGTGGCTTCATCAGCGCCGGCGCCCTCTGCGGCGCGGCCATGTTCATGGGCGGCAGCCTGCTGAGCCGCAGCGTGCTGGCTGCCAGCGTCAGCGCCGGGAACAGCACGCTGCTGGGTTTCGACAGTATTGCCGCCGCCACCAACGACGCCATCAGCCTGCCACCGGGTTACAAGTCCTCGGTGCTGATCAGCTGGGGGCAGCCGCTGCACAAGGACGGTCCGGCTTTCGACCCGAGCGGCAATGGCAGCGCCGAACATCAGGAACTGCAATTCGGCGACAACAACGACGGCATGAGTCTGTTCGAGTTTCCAGGCGAGAAAGATCGCGCGCTGATGGCTATCAACAACGAATACACCAACTATCGCTACCTCTACCCCCACGGCGGCATGCCGCAATCGGCGGCCGACGTGCACAAGGCTCTGGCCTGTGAGGGCGTGTCAGTGATCGAAGTGCAGCGCAAGGACGGCCAATGGCAGTTCGTCCAGGGCTCGCGCTACAACCGCCGCATCCATGGCAATGCACCCATCAACCTGAGCGGTCCGGCGGCCGGCCACGCCCTGGTGAAAACCAGCGCCGACCCGCAGGGCAAACATGTCCTCGGTACGTTCCAGAACTGTGCCAATGGCAAGACGCCATGGGGCACCTACCTCACCTGCGAAGAAAACTTCACCGACTGCTTCGGCAGCAGTGACGCCGAGCAGAAGTTCGATGCCGCGCAGAAACGCTACGGCGTGGTAGCCACCAGCAAGGAGATCAACTGGCACCCGCACGATGCGCGTTTCGACATGGCCAAGAACCCCAACGAACTCAACCGGCATGGCTGGGTGGTGGAGATCGACCCGTTCGATCCGCAATCGACTCCCCAGAAGCGCACCGCGTTGGGCCGCTTCAAGCATGAAAACGCCGCTCTGGCAGAAACTGCCGATGGCCACGCCGTGGTGTACATGGGCGATGACGAGCGTGGCGAATTCATCTACAAGTTCGTCAGCCGCGACAAGATCAATCACAAGAATGCCAAGGCCAACCGCGACCTGCTCGACCACGGCACCTTGTATGTCGCACGTTTCGACGCCGGCGACAGCAACCCCGATCATCCCAAGGGCCATGGCGAATGGATCGAGTTGACCCATGGAAAGAACGGCATCGACGCCAGTAGCGGCTTCGCCGACCAGGCCGAGGTGCTGATCCACGCTCGTCTGGCCGCCAGCGTAGTGCATGCCACCCGCATGGACCGTCCGGAGTGGATCGTCGTCAGCCCCAAGGACGGCCAGGTCTATTGCACCCTGACCAACAACGCCAAGCGTGGCGAAGACGGCCAGCCGGTGGGCGGGCCGAACCCTCGGGAGAAGAATGTCTACGGGCAGATCCTGCGCTGGCGCACCGACCGGGACGATCACGGCTCGAAAAGTTTTGCCTGGGACCTGTTCGTCGTTGCAGGCAATCCTGGGCTGCACGCGGGTACGCCGAAGGGTGGCTCATCGAACATTACGCCGCAGAACATGTTCAATAGCCCGGACGGCTTGGGCTTCGACGACGCTGGCAGGTTGTGGATTCTCACCGACGGCGATTCGAGCAATGCCGGTGACTTCGCGGGCATGGGCAACAACCAGATGCTCTGCGCCGACCCGGTAACGGGCGAAATCCGCCGTTTCATGGTTGGGCCGGTTGGTTGTGAGGTGACGGGCATCAGTTTCTCGCCGGACCATAAGACTCTGTTTGTCGGGATCCAGCATCCGGGAGAGAACGGCGGTTCGACCTTTCCCGAGCATCTGCCGAACGGCAAGCCACGGTCTTCGGTGATGGCAATCAGCCGGGAAGATGGCGGAATCGTCGGCGCCTGATAAATCGCCTTCGCGAGCAAGCCCGCTCCCACATTGGATCTTCAGTGAACACTCAATGTGGGAGCGGGCTTGCTCGCGAAGGCGCCCGCCCAAACAACACACAGCTCAACCCACCCCCTAAACCAGCCCCGTCTGCGCTACCATGCTTGGCCGGACGCGGCAGCCTGCTGCGCGCAGGAGTCAGCATGGCCCACCCGTTTGCAACGCTCACCCCAGATCTCGTGCTCGATGCCGTCGAAAGCATCGGCTTTCTCAGCGACGCCCGCATCCTCGCCCTCAACAGCTACGAGAACCGCGTCTATCAGGTCGGTATCGAAGACAGCGAACCCTTGATCGCCAAGTTTTACCGTCCGCAGCGCTGGACCAACGAAGCGATCCTCGAAGAGCACCAGTTCACCTTCGAACTCGCCGAGTGCGACGTCCCTGTAGTTGCACCGATGGTCCACAACGGTGCCAGCCTGCACGAGCACAATGGTTTTCGTTTCACCCTGTTCCCCCGCCGTGGTGGCCGCGCGCCGGAGCCGGGCAACCTCGATCAGCTGTATCGCCTGGGCCAGTTGCTCGGGCGCCTGCACGCGGTCGGCGCGACCAAGCCCTTCGAACATCGAGAAGCCCTGGGCGTGCAGAACTTTGGGCATGCCTCGCTGACCACCTTGCTCGAAGGCAATTTCATTCCCAAAAGCCTGCTGCCCGCCTACGAGTCAGTCGCCCGCGACCTGCTCAAGCGCGTCGAAGAGGTCTACAAGGCCACACCGCACCAGAACATCCGCATGCACGGCGATTGCCACCCGGGCAACATGATGTGCCGCGACGAAATGTTCCACATCGTCGACCTCGATGACTGCCGCATGGGCCCTGCGGTGCAGGACATCTGGATGATGCTCGCGGGCGATCGCCAGGAATGCCTCGGCCAATTGTCCGAGCTGATGGATGGCTACAACGAGTTTCACGACTTCGACCCACGAGAACTGGCGCTGATCGAACCGCTGCGGGCGCTGCGCCTGATGCACTACAGCGCCTGGCTGGCCCGGCGCTGGGATGACCCGGCGTTCCCCCATAGCTTCCCGTGGTTCGGCACGGAACGATATTGGGGCGATCAGGTGTTGGCGCTGCGTGAGCAATTGTCGGCGCTTAACGAAGAGCCTTTGAAGCTTTTTTGATTCATTCTATTTTTCTGTGGGATTGGGCCTGTGGGAGCAAGGCTTGCCCGCGATTGCGTTCGTGGAGTTTCCCTGAGAAACCGCGGCGCACCGATCGCGGGCAAGCCTTGCTCCCACAAGGGATCGGCATATTCCGACAAATCTCCTTACAATCCCCCTCTTTGTTAGCTGCCTAAGCAAGGATTCTGCATGCAAGTCGCCAACCCGCGTCGCGGGTACATCCTGGGCCTGAGTGCCTACATCATCTGGGGACTTTTCCCGCTCTACTTCAAAGCCATCGCCAGCGTACCCGCCGTGGAGATCATCATCCACCGGGTTCTCTGGTCGGCACTGTTCGGCGCCATGTTGCTGATGGTCTGGAAACATCCGGGCTGGTGGCGCGAACTGCGTGACAACCCCAAACGGCTGGCAATTCTCGCCCTGAGCGGCACCCTCATCGCAGCCAACTGGCTGACCTACGTCTGGTCAGTCAACAACGGACGCATGCTCGAAGCCAGCCTGGGCTACTACATCAACCCGCTGATAAACGTGCTGTTGGGCATGCTGATCCTTGGCGAGCGCTTGCGGCGCATGCAATGGCTGGCGGTGGGCCTGGCGGCAGTCGGCGTGGCCCAGCAGGTATGGCAAGTTGGCAGCTTGCCGTGGGTGTCGCTGGTGCTGGCATTGACCTTCGGCTTCTACGGCTTGATCCGCAAGCAGGCACCGGTCAAGGCCCTGCCCGGTCTGGTGGTCGAAACCTGGATGCTGGTGCCGATTGCAGTTGCCTGGTTGCTGTTCAACCCCGGGGCCAGCAGTGCTCAAGCCGAATTCTGGACTACCTCCGAAGCTTGGTGGCTGGTGGCTGCCGGGCCGGTGACGCTGGTGCCGTTGGTATGTTTCAACGCAGCCGCACGACACTTGCCCTACACAACGCTAGGCTTCCTGCAGTACCTGGCCCCGACCCTGGTGTTGCTGCAGGCCGTGCTGTTATTTGATGAGCACCTGTCATCCAGCACCCTGGTAGCGTTCATGTTTATCTGGGCGGGACTGGCGGTTTACAGTGTCGATGCGGTAATCAGCATGCGTCGGCGCAGCTGATCAAAAAACATACAAACTTCTGCAGGCCACGGCCCTATTGGCCTGCAAGCAACTACCCCAAGGTTATCCACAGCGTGATCCCCGGCGATTGTGCGCAAGTTATTGAAACTGCTGGTTTTTTGATCACCTTCTGAAGAAGCCCAGCCCGCCTGGGCTGGCGGCTGGTCTCTACAGGTTATCCACAGGCAGGTGCACGTTTAACTTGGATAACCTTTTCAAGGCTCGCTGCGCAGTACCAGCTCCACCATCAAATCATCCGCCAGGGTTTCCAGGCGCGACTGCAAAACATCCAGTGACAGGGTCAGCGGCACCGCGAGAATCGCCTCGGCGTGGAACAGCGGCTCGCTGCTCATGGGTGCAGGACGCACTTCGGTGACCAGTCGTTCGAGATTCACCCCCTGCTCGCTGAGCAACCGCGTGATGTCTCGTACAATACCCGGACGATCATTGCCTACCAGCTCCATGGCGATGGGCTTCCAGGTGCAGGACTGCTCAATGCCACTTTCGGCGATCAGCACGCGAATGCCGTGGGCGGACAACGCCTGCAGGGCACCGACCAGCTCGTCGTAGGCTTCGGCCGGCACCCCCACGCGAAGAATCCCGGCGAACTGCCCGGCCATCCGCGACATTCGGCTTTCCAGCCAGTTACCACCATGCTCGGCAATGCACTGGGCGATGCGCTCGACCTGCCCAGGCTTGTCCGGCGCGAAAACCGTGAGTACGAGGTGGTCCATGGCGCAGTCCTCTTTTGTTATGGAACAGGAAGTATAGGCAAGGGATGTTGCTGCGTTGACCTGCCGACGCCATCGCGAGCAGGCTCACTCCTACACTGATCGCGCGAGCCCCTGTAGGAGTGAGCCTGCTCGCGATTGCATCACCGCCGAAAAAGTTGCCCGCAACAAATCGTGTACAACTTTTTATATTTAACTGGAACAATCCATCACTTTTTTGAGAACATCCCGTTCCCCGACGCGACCGCAATGCGTCATGGGGTCGCAGAACGACGTAATTAGTCTAATTTTCACAACCGCAATTCATCATGTAGTATGCCGCAGCGCGCACTACATAACGTTGGATCGATGTCTGCCAAGGCGCAATCGCAACCCTGAAAGCCCCGTCAGCAAGGCCTTAAGCCGTTGATTGGACCACCCCAGCCGCCCGCAATGGCATGTACTGGTAGACGGGTTTGTGGTTTAAATGGCCAGAGGCTTCATTGTCATAATTGAAGAGCTGAAAAGCGAAATAGCTGAGCAGAGTGAGGCAAGCAATGACTGAACACGTTCAAGTCGGTGGCCTGCAGGTCGCCAAAGTCCTGTTCGACTTCGTTAACAACGAAGCCATTCCCGGTACCGGCCTCACCGCCGACCAGTTCTGGGCCGGTGCCGACAAGGTCATTCATGACCTGGCGCCGAAGAACCAAGCCCTACTCGCCAAACGCGATGATTTCCAGGCTCGTATCGATGGCTGGCACCAGTCCCGTGCCGGTCAACCCCATGACGCCGTGGCCTACAAAGCCTTCCTGCAAGACATCGGTTATCTGCTGCCAGAAGCGGCCGATTTCCAGGCGACTACACAAAACGTCGATGACGAAATCGCCCGCATGGCCGGCCCGCAGCTGGTAGTGCCGGTAATGAATGCCCGCTTCGCGCTCAATGCCTCGAACGCCCGCTGGGGTTCGCTGTATGACGCGCTCTACGGTACCGACGCCATCAGCGAAGCTGACGGTGCGGAAAAAGGCAAAGGCTACAACAAGGTTCGCGGCGATAAGGTCATTGCCTTCGCCCGCGCTTTCCTCGACGAAGCGGCCCCCCTGGCTGCCGGCTCCCACGTCGATTCCACTGCCTACAAGATCGTTGACGGCAAGCTGGTGGTCGCTCTCAAGGGCGGCAGCAACTCCGGCCTGCGCGACGACGCCCAGTTGATCGGCTTCCAAGGCGATGCCTCGGCACCGACTGCAATCCTGCTGAAACACAACGGCCTGCATTTCGAAATCCAGGTCGACGCCAGCACCCCGGTCGGCCAGACCGACGCTGCCGGCATCAAAGACATCCTGATGGAGGCCGCGCTGACCACCATCATGGACTGCGAAGACTCCGTCGCTGCTGTCGATGCCGATGACAAAGTGGTGATCTACCGCAACTGGCTCGGCTTGATGAAGGGCGACCTGTCGGAAGAAGTGTCCAAGGGCGGCAAGACCTTCACCCGCACCATGAACGCCGACCGCACCTACACCGGCGTCGACGGCAAGGAACTGAGCCTGCACGGTCGCTCGCTGTTGTTCGTGCGCAACGTTGGTCACCTGATGACCATTGATGCCATCCTCGACAAGGACGGCAACGAGGTACCAGAAGGCATTCTCGACGGTCTGGTGACCTGCCTGGCCGCCACGCATAGCCTCAACGGCAATAACTCGCGCAAGAACAGCCGTACCGGCTCGGTCTATATCGTGAAGCCGAAGATGCACGGCCCGGAAGAAGCCGCGTTCACCAACGAGCTGTTCGGGCGCATCGAAGACGTCCTCGACCTGCCGCGCAACACTCTGAAAGTCGGGATCATGGACGAGGAGCGCCGCACCACGGTTAACCTCAAGGCCTGCATCCAGGCGGCTGCCGAGCGCGTGGTGTTTATCAACACCGGCTTCCTCGACCGCACCGGCGATGAAATCCACACCTCCATGGAAGCCGGCCCGATGGTGCGCAAGGCCGACATGAAGGCTGAGAAATGGATCGGCGCCTACGAGAACTGGAACGTCGATATCGGCTTGAGCACCGGCCTGCAAGGTCGTGCACAAATCGGTAAAGGCATGTGGGCAATGCCTGACCTGATGGCGGCGATGCTCGAACAGAAAGTCGCTCACCCGCTGGCCGGTGCCAACACCGCCTGGGTTCCATCGCCAACCGCAGCTGCGCTGCACGCGCTGCACTACCACAAGGTCGACGTGTTCGCGCGTCAGGCCGAACTGGCCAAACGTGCGCGCGCTTCGGTGGACGACATCCTGACCATCCCGCTGGCCGTCAACCCGAGCTGGACCCCGGAGCAGATCAAGAACGAACTGGACAACAACGCCCAGGGCATTCTCGGCTACGTGGTGCGCTGGATCGATCAGGGCGTGGGTTGCTCGAAGGTGCCGGACATCAATGACGTCGGCCTGATGGAAGACCGTGCAACGCTGCGAATCTCCAGTCAGCACATCGCCAACTGGTTGCGCCATGGCATTGTCACCGAAGAACAAGTGATGGAAAGCCTCAAGCGCATGGCGCCGGTGGTTGACCGTCAGAACGCCAACGATTCGCTGTACCGCCCACTGGCACCGGACTTCGACAGCAACATCGCCTTCCAGGCGGCAGTCGAACTGGTGGTCGAGGGCACCAAGCAACCGAACGGGTATACCGAGCCGGTGCTGCATCGCCGCCGCCGTGAGTTCAAGGCGAAAAACGCGCTGTAGAGCTAGGTGCTGAACCTCAATCCCTCGGAGTTAAAAGACCGGGGGATTGTTGTTTCAGCCTCCCCGAAACAGGATTACTTCATGTGACGCATGGCATTCGCCCTGACGTAACTGGTTATTCTCGACGCATTCATGAACAACGCGAGGCCCAGGATCGTCAGGCCCAAGGCGAATAGCTTCTCGCCACCAATAGGCTCGTCCAGCACATACCACGACGTGATGATGCCTGATATCGGAACGATCACCGACAACGGTGCCACCTGACTGGCCGGATACTTTCTGATCAAGCGGTTCCACGCCCAGTAACCGAATATCGTCGCCACATAAGCCTGGAACAGGATCGATAGCAGCACCGGGGTTTTGAGGTCGGTAAACAGCGCCTCGAAGGGAACAGTGCCCTTGACCCAGTAGGTCATCAGATACAACGGAGGCGTCGCATAGAGACTCGACCAGACAACAAAGGAAAAGATATTGCCCACTTTGCATTTCTTGACCAGCACATTGCACAGACTCCAACACAAGGCTGCCAGCAGGACCAGCAACAGACCCATGTTTTCAGCATTGCCCTCGGTAACATGCACGATGAACAGGAGCCCAACCAATGCCATGAGGATACCCGTCACGTGAATCGGCGTCATTTTTTCTCCAAATAACACCACACCCCAGATAACCGTAAAGAACGCACTGAATTGCAAAAGGAGAGAGGTCACGCCGGCACTTACCCCGAGAAACATGCCGTAATTCATTAACCAACACATCCCAACACCGAATAACAATCCGTAAACAGCAAGAATGGGGGAACTGACATTTTCTGGTTTCTTGACAAAAAATACCAACGGCAAGGCGCAGAAGGTGAATCGTAGGGCTGTCAGCATGAAAGGGTCCATACCGTCGAGACCGATATCAATGACCGAAAAGTTACTGCCCCACATGATCGTCACCGCAAAAATCAGGACGAGATCGCGAACATCCATTTTTATCACGTAGCACCCTTATTGTTATTTTCGAGCCCACTCATCCATATATATCGACCGTTCGGAGGGTATCGCTATTAATGGCAGGGAAATTATTAAACTGATGTGAGCTGCAGCTCTGCTGCTGACCGACGAACGCACGAACGCACGAACGCCAAGTATCGAACTCAGATTTCAATATTTTGTGGCGGACTTCAATTTATAAATGGGCGATCACTTGAAGGCCCAACTCTGCAGGTCGAAAAAGATAACTGAAGCTGAATAAGTAATGTACCAGTTATTTGTGAAGGGTTATTACTAACATCATTAAACAGTTTTATTGCGATCAGCGCATTTCAGACACAATATATAACAACCCGCAAGCGGGAGAGTCACACGACAAAGTGTCACTATTCAATACCCAGCTCATGCTTTACCAGCGCTAACAAGCGCTCGGTATCAATAGGCTTGAGCAAGAAATCCACCACACTGAGATGCATTGCGGCAATCGCATCCTTCACGTCCGCATCTCCGGAAACAATAATGAACGGCATTGCCGCCCGAACAGACTCGCGTACCTGGCGGATAAGGTCCAGGCCGTCGACACTGCCCATCCGCAGATCGGTAATCACCAAGCCAATCGAGGGTTTCTCGCTAAGCATCTTTAGAGCGGTTTCGCCACTGGCTGCGGTCATGCAGCGAATACCATCCAGTGCCAGAATTTCCGACAATAATTCACGTGCGTCTTTGTCATCATCGACGATCAGCACCCGTTGAGGTGGCAGATCGGGTTCGAGCATGACCGCACTCAGCGCCTCGCGCTCGGCGTCACTCAGGATATCGTGGTCGGACATGGCTTTCTCAAAGGTTTCAAATCGTTCCTGGCCCACTCGTGAGACATCGCCAGGCAGGTGTTCAATGTGCACTTCGTCGGATTTATTTCCAATAGCCAAGGGGTGGGACTTTTCCCACGTTCGCGTGGGAATCTTCCGATAATTTTACAGGCAGTTGCCTACCTAGACTTACGTCCAATGGGCACCCTGCGCGCAGGGGCCGACCATGGCCGAGTCATCCGACAACAACAATTCAAAAAAGATTGCGGTAATGGTCATGAGTAAAACGGACGCCTTCACCCAGGCAGGGAAAACCGCGGTGTTGCAAAACATCCAGGGTACTTTGCAGTTTCTGCAGCGCTTCCCGCCATTCAATCAAATGGAACACGCGCACCTCGCGTACCTGGTCGAGCAATGCCAGCTGCGTTTCTATGCCCCAGGCGAGAGCATCATCAAGCCCGCCGATGGTCCGGTTGCGCACTTCTACATCGTCAAACAGGGTCGGGTCGTGGGCGAACGCCCGCATACCGCCAAGGGCGGAACCGAAACCACCTTCGAAATCACCGCGGGCGAGTGTTTTCCCCTCGCCGCACTGTTGGGCGAGCGTGCGACGCGCACTGAACACCTCGCCGCCGAAGACACCTTTTGCCTGCAGCTGAACAAGCTCGCGTTCATCAAGCTGTTCGCGCTTTCCCACACCTTCCGTGACTTTGCCCTACGCGGCGTCAGCAGCCTGCTGGACCAGGTCAACCAGCAAGTCCAGCAAAAAGCCGTGGAGACTCTGGGCACCCAGTACTCGCTGAATACCCGCCTGGGTGAACTGGCCATGCGCCACCCGGTGACCTGCAGCCCGATCACCCCGCTGCGCGAGGCCGTGACCCTGATGCACGAGCAGCAAGTCGGCAGCATAGTCGTGGTCGACGAGCAGAAAGCCCCCCTGGGTATTTTCACCCTGCGCGACTTGCGCCACGTGGTCGCAGGCGGCACCAACGACTTCAATGAAGCCATCGAAGGGCACATGACCCGGGCGCCGTTCTATCTGTCTCCGGACCACAGCGCGTTCGATGCCGCGATTGCCATGACCGAGCGGCACATTGCCCACGTTTGCCTGGTCAAGGACCAGCGCCTGTGCGGAGTGGTATCGGAGCGCGACCTGTTCTCCCTGCAACGGGTCGACCTGGTGCACCTGGCCCGGACTATCCGCAGCGCTCAGCGCTTGGAAAGCCTGGTCGCGCTGCGCGGCGAAATCGGCCAACTGGTGGAGCGCATGTTGGCCCACGGCGCGTCTTCAACCCAGATCACCCACATCATCACCCTGCTCAACGATCACACTGTGTGCCGGGTGATCGAACTGACACTGGCTGAAAAAGGCGACCCGGGCGTGCCATTCAGCTGGCTGTGTTTCGGCAGCGAAGGCCGTCGTGAACAGACGCTGCACACCGACCAGGACAACGGCATCCTGTTCGAAGCTCGGGACGCTGCGCACGCCGCAGAAATACGCGGCAAGTTGCTGCCCATCGCTCAGCAGATCAACCAGAGCCTGGCGCTGTGCGGTTTCACCCTGTGCAAGGGCAACATCATGGCCGGCAATCCCGAGCTGTGTTTGTCCCGGGCTGAATGGGCGCGGCGTTTCTCGGCGTTTATCCGCGAGGCGACTCCGGAGAATCTGCTGGGCTCAAGCATCTACTTCGACCTGCGCGTGGTCTGGGGCGACGAACAAGGCTGTGAACAGCTGCGCAGGGGAATTCTCGATCAAGTCGCCGACAATCGCCTGTTCCAGCGAATGATGGCGGACAACGCACTGCGTAACCGCCCTCCCGTAGGACGTTTCCGTGAGTTCGTGCTGGCGCGCAAGCATGGCGAAAAGGCCACCATGGACCTGAAAGTGCAGGGGCTTACACCTTTCGTCGACGGCGCCCGGCTGCTGGCGCTGGCCAATGGAATAGAAGCAAACAACACCCAGGAACGCTTCCGCCAGTTGGTCGCGAAAGAAGTCATCGACCGCCTGGACGGTGCGGCCTACGAAGAGGCGTACCATTTCATTCAGCAAACCCGCATGCAGCAACATCAACTACAGACCCGGGAGAACTTGCCTTACTCCAATCGGGTCGATCCTGAGAGCCTCAATCACCTTGACCGGCGGATCTTGCGTGAATCCCTGCGCCAGGCCCAGCGCCTGCAGAGCAGCCTGGCCCTGCGGTATCAGTTATGAGTCTGTTTTCCTGGTTACGCACAGCAGGCCCGGTGCTGTCCGGCGAACTGCTACAACGCCTGGAGCGCCTGCCAGCGATAATCGGGTTGGGCGAATGCAGCCTGCGCGAGCAACGCTGGGTGGTGCTGGATCTGGAAACCACCGGGCTGAACCTGAACAAGGATCGAGTGCTGTCGGTCGGGGCGGTGGTGATTGAGGACGGGGCCATCGACTTCAGTCAGCAGTTCGAACGAACCCTGCAATGCGCCGACATGAAACTGGCCCCCAGCGTGCTGATACATGGCTTGGGGCCCAGCGCAATCGCAGCCGGCAGCGATCCGGCGCAGGCGCTGCTCGAGTTCATGGAATTCCTGGGTGACAGCCCGGTGCTGGCCTTTCATGCGCCCTTCGATCAGCACATGCTCGGCCGAGCGTTGAAAGATCATCTGGGCTACAAGTTGCAGAATCCGTTTCTGGATGTAGCGGACATCGCACCGCTGTTGTGCCCCCAGGCGCAGATCCGCGAGGCGGGCCTGGACGAGTGGATCGACTGGTTCAAACTCGAAGTGTTCGAGCGCCACAACGCCAGTGCCGATGCTCTGGCCACGGCCGAATTGGCACTGATCCTGTTCAGCCGGGCGCGGCAACAGCAGATACACAGCCCGTTGAATCTGCAGCAGCGCTTGAGTCAGTGGAAGCGGCGGCAGCGAACACACTCCTTCTAAAGTCACGCCGTCCCGTGTAGGAGCTGCCGCAGGCTGCGATCTTTTGATTTTGGAAATCAACGTCAAAAGATCGCAGCCTTCGGCAGCTCCTACAGGGTCTTACGACAAACTCCCACCCGACCAGCGCCAATTGCTTACCTCCCCCGCCTCTGCCACAATCGCGAACAATTCTCGTTAGATAACACTTCCCAATCGGTGATGCTGCGTGTCGTCAGTCCCAAGCCCCCACAGTGAGCTAGTCGGTGCGCTCTATCGCGACCACCGCAGCTGGCTATTGGCCTGGCTTCGACGCAATGTCGCCTGCCCACAAAGGGCCGAAGACCTCAGCCAGGACACCTTCGTGCGGCTGCTGGGCCGCGATCAGCTAAACGAACCCCGCGAACCCCGGGCCTTTCTGGTGGCGATTGCCAAGGGCCTGCTGTTCGACTATTTCCGCCGCGCCGCCCTGGAACAGGCGTACCTGACCGAACTGATGCTGATTCCCGAAGACGAACACCCTTCGGTGGAAGAACAGCAAATGATCCTCGAAGACCTCAAAAACATCGATCGCCTCCTTGGCAAACTCTCGAGCAAAGCCCGCGCAGCATTCCTCTATAACCGTCTCGACGGCCTGGGCCACGCGGAAATCGCCGAGCGCCTTGGAGTATCGGTGCCACGCGTGCGGCAATACCTGGCCCAGGGCATCCGCCAGTGCTACATCGCCTTGTACGGTGAGCCGCTATGAGCCCGGTCAGCTCCAAACCGGTCTCGGCGCAAGTACTGGACGCAGCGATTGCCTGGCAGCTGACGCTGGATTGCGCCAACCCGGTAGAGCGCGAAGAGTTCGCAAAATGGCACGCTGCCCATGAGGAACACGCTCGGGCGTGGCGCCAGCTGGGCATGCT
Organism: Pseudomonas sp. LB3P31; assembly: GCF_054897945.1. Lineage (NCBI taxonomy): Bacteria > Pseudomonadati > Pseudomonadota > Gammaproteobacteria > Pseudomonadales > Pseudomonadaceae > Pseudomonas > Pseudomonas sp. LB3P31. Next base: position 3,884,373 of record NZ_CM142710.1, on the reverse strand, counting down.
CGACCAGCGCTTCAGTATCGCCAGTGGCCCGGCCCGCGCCGCGTTGCTGCAATCGCGTGAAGGCATTCGCCGCCGCGTGCGCAAGCTCGGCAGCGGCGTGGCGAGCATCGTCGCGGTGATTGGCCTGGCGTTGTTTGCCGGCGAACGCTATCTGCCGCTCGACTACTGGCTGGCCGATCAACGCACGGCCACTGGCGAGCAGCGCACCCTGCACCTGAGCGATGGCACCGTCATCAACCTCAATACTCACAGCGCCGTGGACGTGCGCTTTGATGAGAAACAGCGCCGGGTAATTCTTCAGGACGGGGAAATACTGGTTGAAACCGGCCATGGCGATAGCCGGCCATTCATCGTCGAAACCCGCGAAGGCAGCCTGCGCGCACTGGGCACAAGATTCCTGGTCAAGCGCGAAGAGGATGGCACGCGCCTGAGCGTGTTGCAGTCAGCAGTTGCCGCCCATCCGCAGGCGAGTCCCGAAGAGCAGATTTTGCGCGAAGGCCAGCAAGTGTTGATGCGCAACAACGGGCTCGGCCCGATCATCGCCCTCAACCTCGACGCCGACGCCTGGACTCGCGGAATGCTGGTGGTGGACAACGCGCGACTGGAAGACCTAGTGCATGAGCTGGGTCGCTATCGACCGGGCTATCTGGGCGTGTCGCCCGACATTGCAGACCTGCGGATCACCGGCAGTTTCCCGTTGAAGGATACCGACAAGGCGTTGCGCGCATTACTGCCAACGCTGCCGGTGCAGATCGAGCAGCATACGCAGTGGTGGGTGACGGTGGCCAAGGCTGACCTCAAGCCCTGAAACCGGTGCTGCCTGTCAGGCCGCTATCGCGGGCAAGCCTTACTCCCACAGGTTTTATGCACCACCACAATCCTGTGAACAACGAAAATCCTGTGGGAGCAAGGCCATGCTCCCCCAGGTTCCAGGTAACACCACTATCCTGTGAACAACGAAAATCCTGTGGGAGCAAGGCTTGCCCGCGATAAGGCCGTCCGACTCGCCACAAAAGCTGAATCAAAATTATTTCCACCCACCCCTATCACTTTTGGATTCTCGTTCGGCACCTAGGCAATTGAGAAGTATTCCCTTTCAGGAGCCACTGTATGTCCCGTTCGCTAGTCACCTTGCTGCGCCCCAGTCTGCTGGCCCTCGCCATTGCCCTGAGTGCCCCGCTGGCCAGCAGCCAACTGATGGCTGCCGAGCAGGCTTCCAGCGTGCGCACCTACAACCTGCCGGCCGCGCCATTGGCCAGCACCCTCAACCAGATCGCCAGCCAGGCTGGCCTCGCGTTGTCGCTTAACCCTTCCCTCGCCGCCGGCAAAACCTCGGCACCGGTCCAGGGCCAGTACGACGCCACCGCCGCCCTGCGCGAAGCCTTGCGCGGCACCGGCCTGCAACTGGAGCAAAGCAGCGCGGGCACCTACAGCCTGGTGGCCGTGCCTGAAGGCGTGATGGACTTGCCGACGACCAACGTGACAGGCGTGGAAAACACCGAAAGCGCCTGGGGCCCGGTCGATGGCTACCTGGCTACCCGCACCGCCGCCGGCACCAAGACCGACACCGCTCTGGTCGAAGCGCCGCGCTCGATCTCGGTCGCCACGCGCCAGCAGATGGACGACCGCAACGTGCAAAACATCGACGATGCCGTGCGCTACATGCCCGGGATCGTCGCCAGCAGCTACGGCAGCGACACCCGCGCCGACTGGTTGCGCGTGCGCGGCTTCGAGCCGACCCAGTTCCTCGATGGCCTGCCGCTGCCCAAAGGCGTGTACGCCAACCCGAAACAGGAAACCTGGAACCTCGATCGCCTTGCATTGCTGCGCGGTCCAGCCTCCTCCGTGTACGGCCAGACCCCGCCAGGCGGCTTGCTGGACATGGTCAGCCGCCGGCCCAGTGCCGAGTCGAGCAATCAAATCAAGGTGGAGTATGGCAGTGACAATCATCGCCAGATCAACTTCGTTAGCACCGGCAAGATCGATGAAGAAGGTCAGTTTCTCTACGGCCTCAGCGGTGTCATCCGCGACAGCGGCACGCAGATCGACCACGTCGATAACAAGCGCTACAACATCGCACCGAGCCTCACCTGGAATATCGACGACGACACCAAATTCACCCTGCTGACCCAATTTACGCGCGACGATACCGGCATCACCAGCCAGTTTCTGCCGGTACAGGGCACCAAGATCCACTCGCCTCTGGGTGATATCTCCCATCACAAGAACCTGGGCGATCCGGACTGGGAATACTACGACCGCACCTACTACGCCCTGGGCTACGCCTTTGAACATCGTCTGAACGATGTCTGGCAGTTCAAGCAAAACCTGCGCTACACCAAGTCGGACCTGTCGTTCCAGGCGCTCACGCCGGGCGCCTACCCATTCACCCAGGTGGATGCCGAAGGCAACGTCGGCCGTTCGAGCACCATTGTCGATGAAGACATCAGCCAGTTCGCCGTGGACAACAACTTCCAGGCCGATTTCGCCACGGGTGATGTGGGTCACACCCTGTTGATCGGCCTCGATCACCAGCGCACCAACACCAACTACACCTCGATCTTTGGTGACGGTTTGACCACCAACGTCAACAACCCGATCTACGGCCAGCCGATCGTGCGGCCGCCGCGCTCCGATGCGTTCTACGACTACGATCAAAAGACCTACCAGACCGGCCTGTACGTGCAGGACCAGATGTTCATCGATCAATGGCGCCTCACCCTGGGCGGACGCGAAGACTGGGTGCATACCGGCACCAAATTCTTCAACAAGGGCGATGCCACCAACACCGAGCGCGACAAAAATTTCAGCGGCAACGCGGCGATCAGCTACGTGTTCGATAACGGCATCGTGCCCTATCTGTCGTATGCCGAATCGTTCCAGCCAACCAGCAATGCCACCGCCTCCCCCACCGATTCGATCAAGCCTACCGAAGGGCAGCAATGGGAACTGGGTATCAAATACCAACCGCCGGGCAGCAACACGCTGCTGACTGCAGCGGTGTACAACCTGACGCAGAAAAACGTATCCGTCACCACCACCAACGCCGACAACGTCTCGATCACCAGCCAGACCGGTGAAGTGAAAGTCAAAGGGCTGGAACTGGAAGCCACCTCCGACGTGACCGAAAACCTCAAGGTCATCGCCGCGTACACCCTGGCCAAATCCGAAGTGCAGGACGGCGCATTCAAGGGCAATCGCCTGCAACTGATGCCCAATCAACAAGCTTCGCTGTGGACTGACTACACCTGGCACACCGGCGCCCTGGACGGCTTTGGCGTCGGCGGTGGCGTTCGCTACACCGGCAATACCTATGGCGACCAGGCGAACACCGAACTGGGCAAGGCGGACGCCTACACCGTATTCGACGCTGCAGTTCACTACGACCTCGGCCGCCTGGACAACAGCCTCAAAGGCGCGTCCCTGGCTCTGAACGCGACCAACCTGTTCGACAAGGACTACATCTCCACCTGTGACAGCTTCTACTGCTACTACGGCGACCAGCGCAGTATTGTCGCCAGCGCTACCTACAAGTGGTAACGGTTTGACCTGACTCACCCCAAGACCCGGGCCGTCCTTCAAGGACGGCTTTGGTATTTCTGAAGGTCTGCAAATGAAGAGTAAAACCATCCGCCGCTGGTCTCTCGTCCACACCTGGACCAGCCTGATATGCACCGTGTTCCTGCTGATGCTGGCAGTCACCGGCTTGCCGTTGATCTTTCACCACGAGATCGACCACCTGCTGGGCGACGCCCCTGAGCTGAAAGAAATGCCTGCCGATACACCGCAACTGAACCTGCAGCAGCTGGTGCTGGCGGCGGAAAAACATCGTCCTGGCGAAGTCATGCAGTACTTCGGTTTCGACGAAGACGAGCCCAACGGCGCGATCGCGATCATGGCGGCCACTGCCGGTACCGAGCCCAACTCGTCCCACACCTTCATGCTCGACGCCCGTACCGGCGAAGCGCTGGAAATGCCATCGGCCAACGGCGGTTTCATGATGTTCATGCTGCGCCTGCACGTAGACATGTTCGCCGGGCTGCCGGGCAAGTTATTGCTGGCGTTCATGGGTTTGTTGTTCGTCGTCGCGATTGTGTCCGGCACCGTGTTGTACCTGCCGTTCATGCGTCGTTTGAAATTCGCCACCGTGCGCCAGGACAAATCCACCCGCCTGCGCTGGCTCGACTTACATAACCTGATCGGCGTCGTCGCCCTGACCTGGATGCTGGTGGTCGGCGTCACCGGTGTGATCAGCGCCTGCGCCGACCTGCTGATCGCCGCGTGGCGCGCAGAGGCACTCGGCGCGATGATCGCCCCCTATCGCGATGCACCGGCGCTGACGCAGCTCGCACCGGCCACCCGCCTGCTCGATATCGCCAAGGAAGTCGCGCCGGGCATGCAACCGGACTTCATCGCCTTCCCCGGCACACGGTTTTCCAGCGAGCACCATTATGCGGTGTTCATGAAAGGCAGCACGCACCTGACCTCTCACCTGCTGACACCGGTATTAATTGACGCCAGCACCCTGCAAGTCACTGCGGTGGCTGAACGACCCTGGTACATGGACGCCATGGGCATGTCGCAACCGCTGCACTTTGGTGATTACGGCGGCATGCCGATGAAGATCCTCTGGGCGACCCTGGATGTGCTGACCATCATCGTGCTCGGCAGCGGCGTGTACCTGTGGCTGGTTCGGCGCAAGGCGGCAAAAACCATCCTGGAAACTGCGGAGGCTCAGGCATGAGGCCGCGTCAGTCGAACTTCTGGAAAGTCTTCGCCATTCCCACTGTCATCGGCCTGTTCACCGCTGCCGGGTTGTTTGCGGCGTTGCTGGGGGATGGTGTGTGGGATGCATTGAGCTGGCTTGGCCTGGGCATCCCTGCCGCCTTCGCCCTGCGAGCCCTCCTGCAACGCCGATAACCCGGCACACCGCGTAGGAGCTGCCGAAGGCTCGGGCCGCGATCGGACGATCTTTTGACTTTGACTTTCAAGATCAAAAGATCGCAGCCTGTGGGAGCAAGGCTTGCCCGCGATGGCCGTGTCTCAGTCACATCAATTTCGGATGTGCTACCGTCATCGCGGGCAAGCCTTGCTCCCACAACGCCCCGACACCACCACCGACCGAGACACCGCCATGTCCACCCCGAGCATGACCCTCTACCACAACCCACTCTCCCCCTTCGTGCGCAAAGTCATGGTGCTGCTGCATGAAACCGGTCAACAGGACCGCGTCGCCCTGCACAACTGCGTACTCTCCCCAGTCGACCCAGACCCAACCCTGATCAACGACAACCCCCTGAGCAAAATCCCGGCCCTGCGCCTGGCCGACGGCACCATCATCCACGACAGTCGGGTGATCCTCGACTACCTGGACCATCAACACGTTGGCAACCCGCTGATCCCCCGCGAAGGCTCAGCCCGTTGGCGTCGCCTGACCCTGGCCTCCATGGCCGATGGCATCATGGACGCGGCCGTGCTGACCCGCTACGAACTCGCCCTGCGCGCCCCGGAAAAACACTGGGATGAATGGCTCGACGGCCAACGCGACAAGATCCGTCGCGCGCTCGCGCTACTGGAGACAGACGCCATCGCCGAGCTGACCAGTCATTTTGATGTGGCGGCGATCAGTGTGGCTTGTGCCCTGGGCTACCTGGACCTGCGCCATCCGGATCTGGCGTGGCGCGACGAAAATCCTCAATTGGCAGCATGGTATTTCGAAGTCAGCCAGCGACCTTCAATGCTGGCGACTATGCCGAAGGTTTAGATTTTCGCTGGAGGTAATGGCCTCAAAGATCGCAGCCTTCGGCAGCTCCTACAGGATGGGCTCACAACGTAGGAGCTGCCGAAGGCTCGGGCCGCGATCGGACGATCTTTTGATCTTCGCACCATGACCCTAGCAGTTCTGATAGTTGGCAAACGCTGAAAATACTTCGATGCTGTTGGCTCAGCTCCATCGACCTGTCTCGGAGTTTCAGTCAATGCCTACGCACTCACGCAATACAATCTTGCTGGCAACCGATCAACAGCGATCGGTGTTGAACGCTCTAAACACGCAAGGGCCTCATCCCATCGCTTACTCACCTTACGGTCATCGTCCAGCTGAAAATGGCTTGCTCAGCCTGCTCGGGTTTAACGGCGAACCGCCGGACCCACTGACTGGGTGTTATCACTTGGGGAATGGGTATAGGCAGTTCAATCCGGTGTTGATGCGGTTTAATAGTCCGGATAGCTGGAGTCCGTTTGGAGAGGGAGGGCTGAACACGTATGTGTACTGTGGGGGAGAACCAATTCTAAGGTTTGATCGAAACGGCCATAAATGGGGCGTAATTGCAGCGCCATTGCGAACTATGGGTTTTAGAAAATCAAGCAAACTAAAACTTTATAACGCATTTGAAAACAACCCATCAAGTTTCAGAGTAACACCAACGAGATTTTTTAATCGCGCTGCACCCAACATGGACGTGAAATTAAATTCCGCAAATCAATCTAATTTTCAAATACAGGGTTCACTCTCAAGCTTGGAGTATATCCAAGAAACCAATAAGCTGTATCTAAATAGAAGCATAACTACTGACAAATTTACATTCACAACCAAAATCCGAATAAACTCAAAAATGCAGTCCTTTGGACCTGAAAGTTTGCATACACTAACCCCACAACAGGGTTTGAATCGAGCAGACTCTCAATGGATTAACGCAATAAAAAATAAAATGAACGACTCGAAATATCTATTACAAAGTGCTGAAGTCGAAAAAATTTTACACCCGATTGTTGGGAGCAACATAGCCAGAAATCGAATGTTAAACGAACAAAAACAACGGATTAGAGACGCAGAAAATGCAAGATACAAAAATAGCAAGCGATACAAACGAGACAGAGAAGAGTATTGGGCGAATAAAAGCGGCTTTTAGAAATAAATATAACTGAGTAATAAGGGGGCCGTAATAAGGGACCGAAATGGGGACAGATTTATTTGATAAATCTGTCCCCGAGTCTTCATACCCCGCTATGCTCTACCTCGCTCGACTACCGCTAACCGGAAACAACCTAGCAATCAGAACCGCCAACTGCCTCCCCTCCCGCTGATCCTCCCGCAACCCCAACGACTGGCTCATTCCACCACCCCAATATCAAAATCCAAAGGCTTCGCCGTCCTCTGCCCAACCCCATACCAATCCAGCTTGCGCGTCAGCACCATAAACACTCCCAACAATCCGAACAGCAGCAACGACCCCATCAACAGGGCGTAATCCTCGGCAGTCAGTAACCCATAAAGCAGCCCGTACAACGCCGCCAATCCCAGGGAAAAGCTCAACCCATGTCGCACGCTGCGCAGCACATGACAAACGTAAAAGCCGATTAACAACACACACCCACTGGCGGACAACAGATACGCCAGGGCAAAGCCGATATGCTCTGACAGCGACAACAGCAGCAAGTAGAAAAACGCCAGAGCCACCCCCACCAACGCGTACTGCACCGGATGCACCGCCAGGCTTTTCAACACTTCAAACAGGAAGAAGCCGGCGAAGGTCAGGACGATAAACAGCAGGGCATATTTGATCGCCCGATCGCTTTTCAGGTACTGGTCCACAGGGTCGATGAAACTCACGCCGAAGCTGCGGCCATTGAAGGCCTCGCACCCAGTGCCGGACACACAAGCGTCCAGGGCCTCGTGCAGGTTGGTGGAGAAAAACGAAGTCTGCCAACTGGCGGTAAAGCCGCGATCATCAACTTCGCGCTGAGCCGGCAAATAGTTGCCAATAAAGCTCGGATGCGGCCAGTTGGCGGCCAGTGACACCTTGCTAGTCTTGCCCACGGGGAGGATCTGCAACTGACCGGTGCCTTGCAACTTCAGGTCGAAACCGAAGGCCAGTTCGGAGGTTTGCGTGGTGTCCAGCCTCGGCAGGGTCACGTGCACGCCCTCCCCCAACCATCCCACTTGGCTGCCAGGCACGAAATCCAGGGTCTGGCCATTGAGCTGCAGCTTCAATGCATTTTCGATACCGCGAATGTCGCTGATGCCAACCGCCAGGAATGGCTGGTCGAACTGGTAGTCGGCGAAGTTTTCCTTGATGCCCAGTTGCGCAGGGATCGAAAAATGGCCGTTGATGCGATTGTCGGCATGAAACAGCCGGGCCTCATAGATGCCCCTGGAGCGCAGTTCAGTCTCTACCTTGCCATCGAGCTCGAAGCGCTCCGGCAGGAAATACAGGCGACCGCGTTCTTCACCTAGCTCCTGATAGCGTTGATTGGTTTTTTCGTTGAGCTTCCAGGTGCGTACTACCTTGCGATACGGCACCACCATCAACGGTCCGCTTACTTGCTGGTGATAACTGGAACTGCGTGCGATGTCTTCGAGCACGCCGTCGCGCAATTCCTGGCGGTCCTGAATCAGACCGTTGATCATCATCAGCGGGATCAGCAACAACAAAATCAGCAGGGCAATGGCCCCGATTTTCAAAGTCAAATTTCGGCTCATGGGACTCTCCCTGTTTGGATGGGGAGAGTCTGCAATCGCTATATGGTGCTTTTGTGGGGGAACCATGGAGATTATGTGGAGACTGAATCCCTGTAGGAGTGAGCCTGCTCGCGATTCGGTCCTAAGCCAGCCGCAATACCACCTCAACCCCACCCTCAACATTACCAATCGACAATATCCCGCCATGTAACTCGACCACTTCTTCGACAAAGTTAAGCCCGAGGCCCGTACTCTTGCGCCCACTGTCCGGCCGTGGCAAAGAGTAAAAACGCTCACTCAATCGCGGCAACGCATAGTCGGGAATGGCCTCTGCCTGGTTGAACAATTTGAATTCGACCTGATCCCCGAAGCGCGCGGCGCTGATCCGCAGCACTCCACTCGAGGGAGTGAAATCCAGCGCATTTTCCAGCAGATTAGCCAACGCCTGACGCAACAGAAACGGCTCGCCGGTCAATGCCAGATTCATGGGAATCGCTTGTTCAATATGCAGCCGCTTGACTTCGATGCGCGCGGCCTGAGCTTGCAATAACTCATCGACCAAACCCGCCAACGGAACGGCCACCCGTTCCTCCAGCCCCTGACGCTGCTCAACCTGAGCCAGACTGAGCAATCTTTCGATCAACTGCTGCATGCGCACGCTTTCGCTGTCGATATTGCTGACGAACCGCTGCTGCTGAGCCGGCGGCATCTCGCCCTGAAGCAACTCCGCTGCTCCACGAATCGCCGCCAGCGGGCTCTTCAACTCATGGGTGAGCGTGTGCACGTAACGCTCCACGTACGCCTTGCCCTCCAGCTGCGTGCGCATGTGCTCGACCGCCGTGGCCAACTGCTCCATTTCGCCGCCACGATAATGCGGCACCTCGACCCTTCGGCCTTCGCTCACCGCCTGGGCATAAGCGGTGAGCCGTCGCAGTGCAGCGCTCAACCACCAGGACAACAGCGCGCCAAACAACAATCCAAGTCCAATCAGCCCAGCGCCGTAGCCGAGCAACCGACGCTCGGTGCGATCCACATACGGCTGCAACGAGCTGTTGGGCTTGGCCACAGTGACCACGCCGATGATCTGGCCGTTGTCGCGGATCGGCGCAGCGACGTGCATGACCGAAGAACTCGGATCATTTGGATCGCTGCGACTGGAACGCGCCCCGTACTCGCCGCGCAGGGTCAGCAACACATCGTTCCACTGCGAGTAGTCCTGACCCACAGCAACTCCGCTGGAGTCCAGCACGACCATGCCTTTGGCGTCAGTCACATAGATGCGATGGTTCACCTGATTTTTCGCCAGCCCCCAGATGCTCGCCTGCGGCTGCCGCTCGCCGTAGGCCTTGAGCAATTCGGGCCAGCGGTTCTGGTTCAGGGTGCCGGCCTTGAAGTCATCGCGCAGGATCTCGGCCATCAGGTTCGCCGTGTCCACAAGCGTTTCCTCGGTGGATTGGCGCACGCCGGGGCGGATCTCCTCCATCACGGTGTTGAGCACGAAGTAGCCGGTCAGGCCGATGAACAGCACGTAGACCAGGAAAATTCGGATCCCCAGCGACATCAGCTGCGTCCCGGACTGTAGCTGTAACCGAGGCCGCGATGGGTCTGGATCGGTTCGGCCTCAGCGTTCACCAGACGCAATTTGGCGCGCAGGCCCTTGATGTGGCTGTCGATGCTGCGCTCGTAACCAGCATCAGCTGCCACACCCAGCGCATCGAGCAATTGCTCACGGCTGAAGACCCGCTCGGGTTGTTCCAACAGGCATTGCAGCAGGCGGAATTCGTGTCGAGTCAGGCTCAGAGTTTGATTGCGATAGCTAATCTGCACGCGTTCGCTGTCGATGCGAAACGGCGCTGAAGAGGTTTCAGGCAATGCCCGCGGCAGCATGCGTTTGAGAATCGCCCGGACTCGCGCCGTCACTTCCCGAGGGCTGAACGGTTTTACCACGTAATCATCGGCGCCGATTTCCAGGCCAACCACACGGTCGATCTCAGCATCTCGAGCGCTGAGGAAAATTACCGGCACTTCGCTGAAACGCCGCAGTTGCTTGCAGGTTTCAAAACCACTGATGTCAGGCAGGCCGATGTCCAGAATGATCAGGTCGGCCGGGGTTAGACGCTGATGCTCCAGCGCCGCCGCGCCCAGGCTCACCCAGGTCGTGGTGAAGCCCTCGCCCTGCAAGGCGAAAACAAGGGTGTCGGCAATTGCGGGTTCGTCTTCGACAATCAGGATATGGGGCATGGCGTCCGAGCCTGGTGTTTGGGTGGGCGAACGGTGACTCAAGGCTGAATCGACGTCAATCCGACTGAGTTAATTTGCGTAGGGTCTGTAGTAACTAGCAGTTCAGATAGTAGGCAATGGCTGAAAAAGGACAGATGCTGAAGGAACAGCTTTTTGGACCTTGCTCGGAGCTCAGTCGATGTCTACTCCTTCACGCAAAACGATACTTCTGGCAACCGATCAACAGCAGTCGGTGTTGAACGCCCTCGACGCGAATCAACCCCACCCCGTTGCGTATACACCCTATGGCCACCGTCCACGGGAAAACGGCTTGCTCAGCCTGCTCGGGTTTAATGGCGAAATGCGCGACCCACTGACCGGGCATTATCATTTGGGGAATGGGTATCGGCAGTTTAATCCGGTGTTGATGCGGTTCAATAGTCCAGATTCTTGGAGCCCGTTTGGAGCAGGAGGATTAAATGCTTACGTGTATTGCTTCGGCGAACCGGTACTCAAGCGTGATCCTACTGGACATATGCCCTTTAAGGGGCTCATGAAAGCTATAAAAAAGGATCTGGGCATCAAGCCAAAAGGAAAAAGTAAACAACTGGCTAAAGCAGATCCCGAGCCGACAACAAACCTTTACCGCCCCGCTAACCAATCGAATAGAAACATGCTCATTTCACATCCCGACGATATAAAAGGTTCAGCGAATCATAAACAATGGCTCAAATCACAAGAAACAAATAGAAAAAAAATCCAGGCGATAAAATCAACAGACGAACCACTATCTGAGCCGCACAGCAGCAAACACCTCCATAAAAAGCAGGGACCCAACTCTGAGCCGTCACTCGACGACTATCTCAAAACTGTGCCCGACGAGGAGCTCGATCTCGTCTACAAAGAATTGATTGAGTCCACAAGAGATGCTCGATTTCCAAGTGAGTTGAAGATTTTACAGGCTATGGAGAACGAATCGTTAAACCGCGCCATCAGACGCTCTACTTAGGCTCCCTGGAGAATACACATGTTGGTGCCATTAGAATTATCAATCTCAACAATCGGGCTTATCCGCCGTAAAACGCCGAGCCGGATTCACCGCCGCACCAAACTCACGCAGCGCCTTCGCCCCAATCAACAACGGATAGTTGAAGCTACTGCGATCCGTCAGATTGACCTCAACTGTACGCTTGACGTTACCCAGGCACAGTTCCAGATCCACCACCGGTCGCTTGGTCGGCGCAGCGGACTCATCATCATCCGCATCTTCTTCCGAGCGGGTCTTGATCTTGCTGATACGCGCGATCTTGTGTTCGTAGACCTTGTTACTCGCATCCTTGGTGGCGAGGCGGAAACGTACCCACTCGTCACCGTCGCGGGTAAATGTCTCGATGTCCTTGGCCGACAGCGATGCAGTCAGGGCGCCGGTGTCCATCTTGGCCTTGAGCACTTCACCGCCGATTTCCGGCAGCGCGATGTATTCGTAGCGACCGTAGAGGGTCGGCTCGGCGGCCATGATCGGCAGGGCTACAAGGGACAGCAGTGCGAGGAGGGATTTCAATTAGTGGGCATCCTTGAAGGGTGGGCAGCGCAATTTTAGACAGCCAGCGAGGAATTCGTTCGTTCTTCAGATCCCTGCGCGAGCAAGTCCGCTCACACAGGGTCGAAAAGGACCAGCGCACCGACGCCTTGCGCGCCGGGCGCCGCTGAATCAGCTACCGGTGCCGGCGCCCCAGATTCCGCCCAGGCTTTGTAGCAGCGAACCACCAACGCCCTGTTGACCCAGATACTGCAGGATCACCGGTGCGAACTGGCCGATCATGCCGGTGTCCATGCCCAAGGCGCTGAAGGCGTTGTTCAGGTCGTTGGTGTCCTTGACGTTGCCGAGGGCATTGTCCAACCCCGCAGCCTTGCCGTTCGAGCCGAGCAAACCGGCCAGCGCGCCCAGTTCACCGCCGCCAGACAACTTGTCGATCCCCGGAACGCTCTTGGCCAGTTGCGAATAGTCGGTCGAACTCAGTTGGTTCTTCGCCAGCCCCAGCATCGCCCCGGTCCCGCCAACAGCTTGCTGAGGCGTCACGTTCAACTGGCTAAGCGCGCTGAGCAGACCGGCTGTTTCCGATGTCGGTGCAGCTGCAGCGGCCTTGTCACCGCCCTGCATCCCGGAAATGGCATTGGCCGCATCGTTCAGGTTGAACTGAGCGAAGACCGGGCTGGCCGCCAGACTCATCAGGGACGCCAGTACAAAACCACGTGAAATCTTCATTCAGACATCCTCTTGTGCCATGAAGCGGCCGAACAAGCGGTCGCACAGTTGCCGATTTGACCTCGCAACAGCGGACATGTTCCTCAGGCATGTGCCCTTTTTCAACCCCTCATCGCAACTCAGACCAACCACGGGCGGACAATTGTGATCTCGAAAACCTATAAGTAATAGGTTGCAAACTTCAACAAAGTCTAAACAACTGTCAACTATGACAGTAGCCGCATCAAATCGGTTTGTTCAATATCGAAGACGCAGGTACATCTACAGAGGTATGCATCGATGTTCACGTACAGCTATGAAGTTTTTTATAAAGACACTCCGGAAAACAAACACCGTGGCTCTATCAAAGCCAATACACCCACCGAAGCGAAGGAGATGCTCAGAGCCAAGTACCACGCCTACCCCATCGAAATTAATTTAACGCCCAATCGAGTTGATGACGACGTTGCTGCATTTGTAGTCAATAATGGCTCAGGGATCTGCAGGCCTGGTTTTTTGGATCCAGACGCACCGCTGGCGGTTTTCCCAAAATGACCACCCTCACACAATCTTGATTAAATATTCGTTAGCTGACATCCGAAATTAAAATTATAATTAAAACGGCGACCCTGGGGCCGCCGTTTTTTTTTGCGTTAAGCCTTACGCCGCACTAAACAACTTATGCGGATCAATCACAAACTTCTTCGGCACACCCGCATCAAACTCGCCATACCCACGTGGCGCATCGTCCAGGCTAATAACCTCTACACCAACGATGTCGGCAATATGAATGCGATCCCACATGATCGCCTGCATCAGCTGGCGGTTGTACTTCATCACTGGTGTCTGGCCGGTGTGGAAGCTGTGGGATTTCGCCCAGCCCAGACCGAATCGAATGCTCAGGCTGCCCATTTTTGCAGCGGCATCGACTGCACCAGGATCCTCGGTCACGTACAGGCCCGGGATGCCGATTTTGCCGGCAACACGCACCACGCCCATCAGCGAGTTGAGCACAGTGGCCGGAGCTTCGTGTTTCACCCCGTCATGACCATGACCACGTGCTTCGAAGCCAACGGCGTCGACGGCGCAGTCCACTTCAGGCTCACCCAGCAATGCGGCGATCTGTTCGTGCAGCGGGGTATCCAGGGACAGGTCGGCGATTTCGAAACCCTGGGCCTTGGCGTGCGCCAGGCGGACGGTGTTGACGTCGCCGATGATCACTACCGCAGCACCCAGCAAGCGAGCTGATGCAGCAGCAGCAAGTCCAACCGGCCCGGCACCCGCGATGTAAACGGTGCTGCCAGGGCCCACGCCGGCAGTGACAGCGCCGTGGTAGCCGGTCGGCAGAATGTCGGATAGGCAGGTCAGGTCGCGGATTTTTTCCATCGCGCGATCGCGATCAGGCAGTTTCAGCAGGTTGAAGTCTGCGTACGGCACCAGCGCGTATTCCGCTTGGCCACCGGTCCAGTCGCCCATGTCGACATAACCATAGGCGCCGCCTGGGCGCGCCGGGTTGACGCTGAGGCAGACGCCGGTGTGCATTTCCTTGCAGGAGCGGCAGCGCCCGCAAGCCACGTTGAACGGTACGGACACCAGGTCGCCGATCTGCAGGTTCTCGACGTCGCTGCCCTTTTCGATCACTTCACCGGTGATTTCGTGACCCAGCACCAGGCCGGTTTGCGCAGTGGTACGCCCGCGCACCATGTGTTGATCGGAGCCACAGATATTGGTGGAAACCACACGCAGGATGACAGCGTGGTTGATCTTTCTGCCGCGCGGGTCCTGCATTTTCGGATAGTCGATTTTCTGTATTTCGACTTTGCCGTTGCCGAGATACACCACACCACGATTGCCAGACATGCTTTCACCTCGCTGTTGTTTTTATGTAGCGGTCGCGTCGTCATGGAGCGGCGGCGCGTTGATTGCTCGGGTTATTGCCTGTGTCTCTTTACGTTGTATTTGAGGGCCTCATCGCGAGCAGGCTCGCTCCCACAGTTGATCTTTGGTGTGACCGGGATTCGCGGGCAGACGCAAATCCCTGTGGGAGCGAGCCTGCTCGCGATGGCGATCTAAAGAACGACGGTTCTGTTCGCGTTGAGAAACACCCGCCGCTCAATGTGATACCCAACAGCCCGCGCCAGCGTCAGCCCTTCAATATCGCGCCCCTTGGCGATCAGGTCTTCCGGATAATGACTGTGATCCACCGCCTCCACGCCCTGGGCAATGATCGGCCCCTCATCAAGGTCGTTGTTGATGTAGTGCGCGGTCGCGCCGACCAGTTTCACGCCCTTGTTATAAGCCTGGTGATACGGCTTGGCACCCTTGAAACCGGGGAGCAGGGAGTGATGGATGTTGATCGCCTTGCCATCAAGTTTGCGGCACAGCTCCGGAGAGAGGACCTGCATGTAGCGGGCAAGAATTACCAGCTCCGCGCCGGACTCTTCGATCACCTGCCACACCTGCCGCTCTTGGGATGGCTTGTCATTCGGGTCCAGCGGGAAGTGGTGATACGGGATCTGGTGCCAGTCGGCCAACGGCTTGAGGTCGGGGTGGTTGGAGACCACCGCGGCCACATCCATGGACAGCTGACCGATGCGCTGGCGGTAGAGCAAATCGTTGAGGCAATGATCGGCCTTGGAGACCATGATCACTACTTTCGGCCGGTAATTCGGCGCCGTCAGTTCGAAGAGCATGCCGAAGGCTTCACCACGTTCCTGCAACCCGGCGCGGAATGATTGTTCATCAAAGCCGTCAGGCTGGCGGAATTCCACCCGAATGAAAAAACGCCCGGAAAGGCGATCGTCGAAGGAGTGGTGTTCGGTGACGTAGCAGCCCTGCTCGAACAGAAAGCGCGTCACCGCGTCCACAGTGCCGAGGACGCTTGGGCAGTCGGCGGTCAGAATCCATGTGTCTGGGGCGCGGCTCATAGTGCGGTGACTCCTGTTGAATCGGTAATGAAAACACCCCCCTGTGGGAGCGAGCCTGCTCGCGATGGACGTGAACGATGACGCGTAAATTCTGATTTAACGCGTCGCCCTCAAGTCCTTCGCGAGCAGGCTCGCTCCCACACGTGATCGCCTCCATGGCGGGGTTGATCAAGCCTGAACGCTAAGGCCGTACTCGGCCGCCGCATCCTGCAACCACAACCACCAGTAATCCGAGAAGCTGCGGCGGATCAGCAGTTCCCAGGTGTCTTCGGCGGTGTGGCGGATCACCAGTTGCGACTTGGCGAACACCGTGCCGACGGCCTTGCCCACCGGAAAGCTGTTGGGATGCACGTCGTAGCTGGTGGACTTCATCAATACCTGGCGCACGTTCGGGCCGCTCAGTTCGAGGATCTGCTGGCCGCCGCTGACGTTGACGATCTGGATGTGCAAGTCGCCCAGCGCTTCGCGAAGTTTTTGCTCGGCGGCGAACTCTTCACCGGTCGGCACGATCAGCAACCATTCATCCGGGCCCATCCACTGCAGGCTGGTTTCGCCTTTGACGATCACGCTCAGGGCGCCTGGCAATTCAATGCCGAGGGCCTTGTGCACGCCGGCGCAAAACGCAGGGTCGTGGCCGTCGCCACGAATGGTCAGGTGGCCGAGAAGTTTTTTCTCACGCACGATCACGCCGGCGTTCTTGCGGCCCTTGCCGACCAGGCTGGCGAGGTCGGCATGGTGCAGCGACGACTCGGCCTTGGCGCCGGTGGTTGGGCGTTGTTGGTACACATTGGCTGTGGTCATAAAGCACCTGTTCCTGAATTAGGACTACACGCCTGTGGGAGCAAGGCTTGCCCGCGATTGGGGCGACGCGGTTCGGCTGAGACACCGCGTCATCGTTCATCGCGGGCAAGCCTTGCTCCCACAGGGGCTGTGTGATTAAACGTTCTGGCGCTCGCCTTTCGGATCGAAGAACACCGAAGAAACAATTTCCGCCTCGATCACGCTGCCATCCGCCAACGGCGCGAATACCCGTTCGCCCATGCGGCCCAGGCCGCCCTTCACTACGCCCATGGCAAACGAATAGCCCAGGGAGTTGTGCAGGTAACTGGAAGTCACGTGACCCACCATGGTCATCGGAATCGCCTGCTTGGTGTTGAACACCAGTTGCGCGCCCTCCGGCAGCCACTGGGTCGGATCGATCGGCTTGAGGCCCACCAGCTGTTTACGCTGGTCACGCACACAGTCTTCGCGGTTCATGCCTCGCCAGCCGATCCAGGAGAACGGTTTGGTGCGGCCTACGCACCAGCCCATGTTCAAGTCATCCGGGGTCATCGAGCTGTCGGTGTCCTGCCCAACGATGATGAAGCCCTTTTCGGCCCGCAACACGTGCATGGTTTCGGTGCCGTACGGTGTCAGGTTGTACTGCTTGCCGGCTTCGACAATTTTTTCCAGCACGCCCATCGCGTAGTCGGCCTGCACGTTGACTTCGTACGACAGCTCACCGGTAAACGAAATCCGGAATACCCGCGCCGGCACGCCACCGACCAGGCCTTCTTTCCAGGTCATGAACGGGAAGGCTTCGTTGCTCAGGTCGATATCGGTGACCTGGCTGAGCAGCTTGCGGCTGTTCGGCCCGGACAGGGTCATGGTTGCCCAGTGATCGGTCACGGAAGTGAAGTACACCTTCAACTCCGGCCATTCAGTCTGCGAGTAGATTTCCAGCCATTGCAGTACCCGTGCGGCGCCACCAGTGGTGGTGGTCATGACGAAATGGTTGTCTGCCAGACATGCAGTTACGCCGTCATCGAACACCATGCCATCTTCTTTGCACATCAGGCCGTAACGCGCCTTGCCCACATCGAGCTTGGTCCAGGCGTTGGTGTAGATGCGGTTGAGGAACTCACGGGCGTCCGGGCCCTGGATGTCGATCTTGCCCAGGGTCGAAGCGTCCAGCAGGCCGACGCTGTCGCGCACGGCCTTGCATTCACGCTTCACCGCAGCGTGCAGGTCTTCGCTGTTTTTCGGGAAGTACCATGGACGTTTCCATTGGCCGACATCTTCAAATTCGGCGCCGTTTTTCACGTGCCAGTGATGCAGTGCAGTGAAACGCACTGGCTCGAAGATGTGCCCACAGTGACGACCGGCCACGGCGCCAAAAGTCACTGGCGTGTAGTTCGGGCGGAACATGGTGGTGCCCATCTGCGGGATGGTCACGTTCAACGAACGGGCGGCGATAGCCAGGCCGTTGACGTTGCCCAACTTGCCCTGGTCGGTGCCGAAGCCCAGCGCGGTGTATCGTTTGACGTGCTCTACCGACTCGAAACCTTCACGGGTCGCCAGTTCAATGCCGCCAGCCGTGACGTCGTTCTGGAAGTCGACGAATTGCTTCGGCGCACGGGCGGAATTTTTCTCGTGAGGCACCTGGAACAGCGCCAGGGTCGGCTCTTCGAGGCGGCTCAGGGCTTTCGGCAAGGTGCCTTCAACCACACCAAAACCCGCTTCGCTGGCAGCACGGGCGCCGCCTTCAAAACCATCGGCCAGGGAATCACCAAGACCGTAGACGCCATTAATACCACCGACGCAAACGCGTTTCTGCGGCGCTTCGCCCGGTACAAAACCGAGGATGTCTTCGCGCCAGGTCGGCTTGCCACCCAGGTGCGAAGCCAGGTGCACCACCGGGCTGTAGCCGCCGGAGCTGGCAACCAGGTCGCAGTCCAGCCATTCCCCGGGGCTGCTGACTTTATGCCCTTTGACGTCGATCGCGGCAACTCGGGCCGCGGTAACGCGCTTGGTGCCACGGGCCTCAATCACGGCACTGCCGGTGAGAATGCGAATGCCCTTGGCGCGCGCTTCTTCCACCAGCGCACCGCGCGGGTTGCTGCGGGCATCAGCGATTGCCACGACTTGCAGGCTGGCGTCGAGCCAATCCAGCGCTACGCGATACGCGTGATCATTGTTGGTCGACAGCACCAGCTTCTTGCCTGGGGCCACGCCATAACGGCGCACGTAGGTCGAAACGGCGCCGGCGAGCATATTGCCCGGCACGTCGTTGTTGCCGTAGACCAGCGGACGCTCATGCGCTCCGGTCGCCAGCACCACACGCTTGGCGCGAACGCGGTGAATGCGCTGACGCACCTGGCCAATCGGTGCACGGTCGCCGAGGTGATCGGTGAGGCGTTCGTGAATCGTCAGGAAGTTGTGGTCGTGGTAACCGTTGACCGTGGCGCGCGGCAACAGCAGCACGTCCGGGGTGTTCTTCAGTTCGTCGATGACGCTGGCGATCCACTCCACAGCCGGCTTGCCGTCGAGGCTTTCGCGGGAGTCGAGCAGGCTGCCACCGAACTCTTCCTGCTCATCGGCGAGGATCACGCGGGCACCGCTGCGCGCGGCGGCCAACGCGGCGGCCAGGCCAGCAGGCCCACCACCGACGATCAGCACGTCGCAGTGCTGGTTCATGTAGTCGTAGGTGTCCGGATCGTTCTCAGTCGGCGAGCGGCCCAGGCCTGCAGCCTTGCGGATGTACTTTTCGTAAGTCATCCAGAACGATTGCGGGTACATGAAGGTTTTGTAGTAGAAACCCGGCGGCATCAGCTTGCCGCCGACCTTGCCGAGGATGCCCATCATGTCGTTGTTGACGCTCGGCCAGCCGTTGGTGCTGGTGGCGACCAGGCCTTGGTACAGCGCTTGTTGCGTGGCGCGCACGTTCGGAATCTGGGTGGCTTCGGTAGCGCCGATCTGCAGCACTGCGTTTGGCTCTTCCGCGCCTGCAGCAAAGATGCCGCGCGGACGCGAATACTTGAAGCTGCGACCGATAATATCCACCCCGTTGGCAATCAGCGCAGCGGCCAGGGAGTCACCTTCAAAACCTTTGTAGCTCTGGCCGTTGAAGGTGAAGCTGAGGACTTTGTTGCGGTCGATTCGTCCGCCATTGGACAGGCGATTGATCTGGCTCATACCTTCTCTCCCAGAGCCGTGGCGGCCGCTTTCGGGCTGTCGGTCTTGTCGGTGAATTGTGGCTTGGTGCCGATCTTGTAGGTCTCGAGGATCTCGTAGGTCACAGTGTCGCGAGTGGCATTGAAGTACTGGCGGCAACCGGCGACGTGATCCCACAGCTCGTGGTGCAGGCCGCGAGGGTTATCGCGGAAGAACATGTAGTCGCCCCACTCCTCGTCGGTGCAGGTCGTCGGGTCCAGTGGACGCGGAATGTGCGCCTGGCCGGATGCGTGGAATTCCTCTTCGGAGCGCAGCTCGCCGCAGTGAGGACAGAAGATATGCAACATGGGGATTTCTCCTGTTAGTGGGCAACCGCAGCAGCGCCGTGTTCATCGATCAACGCACCGTTGTGGAAACGGTCGATGGAGAAAGGTGCGGCCAGCGGGTGCATTTCACCCTTGGCCAGACTCGCGGCAAATACGTTGCCCGAGCCAGGTGTAGCCTTGAAGCCGCCGGTGCCCCAACCGCAGTTGAAGAACATGTTCGGCACCGGGGTTTTCGAGATGATCGGGCAGGCGTCCGGGGTGGTGTCGACGATGCCGCCCCACTGCCGGTTCATGCGCACACGGGACAGCACCGGGAACATCTCGACGATGGCCTGGATGGTGTGCTCGATCACCGGGTACGAACCACGCTGGCCGTAGCCGTTGTAGCCGTCGATACCGGCGCCGATCACCAGATCGCCCTTGTCGGACTGGCTGATGTAACCGTGTACGGCGTTCGACATGATGACGCTGTCGATGATCGGCTTGATCGGCTCGGACACCAGCGCTTGCAGCGGGTGGGACTCGATCGGCAGGCGGAAACCGGCGAGCTTGGCCATGTGCCCGGAGTTACCGGCCGTGACCACACCGACGCGCTTGGCGCCGATGAAACCCTTGTTGGTTTCAACGCCGATGCATACGCCGTTTTCCTTGCGGAAACCGATCACTTCGGTCTGCTGGATCAGGTCCACGCCCAAGGCGTCAGCGGCACGGGCAAAGCCCCAGGCCACGGCATCGTGACGGGCCACGCCGCCACGGCGCTGAACGGTTGCGCCCATTACCGGGTAGCGGGTGTTCTTCGAGCAGTCGAGGTACGGGATCTCGTCGGCCACTTGCTTGGCATCGAGCAGTTCGCCGTCGACGCCGTTGAGGCGGTTGGCGCTGACCCGACGCTCGGAATCACGAATGTCCTGCAGGGTGTGGCACAGGTTGTAGACGCCGCGCTGGGAGAACATCACGTTGTAGTTCAGGTCCTGGGACAGGCCTTCCCAAAGTTTCATCGCGTGTTCGTACAGGTGCGCCGACTCGTCCCACAGGTAGTTGGAGCGAACGATGGTGGTGTTGCGCGCGGTGTTACCGCCGCCCAACCAGCCTTTCTCGACCACGGCCACGTTGGTAATGCCGTGTTCCTTGGCCAGGTAGTAGGCGGTCGCCAGACCATGCCCGCCACCGCCGACGATGACCACGTCATAGACCTTTTTAGGGGTCGGCGTGCGCCACATTTTCTGCCAGTTTTCGTGATGGCTGAGGGAGTGTTTGAAGAGGCCGAAGCCCGAATACCGTTGCATAGTCATTTACTCCAAAACCGCGCTCAGCGATAAACCGGGAAGTCCGCGCACAAGGCCGTCACTTGCTGCGCGACATTGGCCTCGACATCGGCGTCGCCGAGGTTGTCGAGGATGTCGCAGATCCAGCCGGCCAGCGTCACGCACTGGGTCACCTTGAAGCCGCGAGTGGTCACCGCCGGGGTGCCGATGCGCAGGCCGGAAGTCACGAACGGCGACTGTGGATCATTCGGAACAGCGTTCTTGTTGACGGTGATGTGGGCGCGACCGAGTGCTGCATCCGCTTCCTTGCCGGTGAGGCCCTGACGAATCAGGCTGACCAGGAACAGGTGATTATCGGTGCCGCCGGACACTACATCGTAGCCGCGATTGATAAACACGCCGGCCATGGCCTGGGCGTTGTCGATCACTTGTTGTTGATAAGCCTTGAAGCCTGGCTCCAGCGCTTCCTTGAAGCACACTGCCTTGCCGGCAATCACGTGCATCAGCGGGCCGCCCTGGGCACCCGGGAACACGGCCGAATTGAGCTTCTTCTCGATTTCTTCGTTGGACTTGCACAGGATCAGGCCACCACGTGGACCGCGCAGGGTCTTGTGGGTGGTGGTGGTGACCACGTCGGCGTATGGCAGCGGGTTCGGGTACAGGCCGGCTGCGACCAGACCAGCGACGTGGGCCATGTCAACGAACAGCAAGGCACCGACTTTGTCGGCGATCTGACGGAAGCGCGGGAAGTCGAGAGTCTTCGAGTAAGCAGAAAAACCGGCAACGATCATCTTCGGCTTGGATTCAACGGCCAGGCGCTCGACTTCGTCGTAGTCGATCAGGCCGGTCCTGGTGTCGATGCCGTACTGCACAGCGTTATACAACTTGCCCGAGGACGACACTTTGGCGCCGTGGGTCAGGTGACCGCCATGGGCCAGGCTCATGCCGAGAATGGTATCGCCGGCGTTCAGCAGGGCCAGGTACACGGCGCTGTTGGCCGAGGAGCCGGAGTGCGGCTGGACGTTTGCGTAATCGGCGCCGAACAGTTGCTTGGCGCGTTCGATGGCCAAGGCTTCGACTTTGTCCACGTGCTCACAGCCACCGTAGTAGCGCTTGCCCGGATAACCTTCGGCGTATTTGTTGGTCAGGCCGCTGCCTTGCGCTTGCATCACGCGCTTGCTGGTGTAGTTCTCCGACGCGATCAGCTCGATATGATCTTCCTGACGTTGCTCCTCGGCATTCATCGCCGCCAGCAGTGCATCGTCGTAACCCTGGATCTGGTCTTGCTTGCTGAACATCGCGTCTCTCCCAGCGGCATCTGTGCGCCATTCGTCTCGGTGAGGCACAGCGTTTCGGCAGTGCCCTTTGATAGCGATGGTATGACCGGCGCAGACAGGTCAAATGCCTACGGACGCCACGCAAAGGTGCGTTTACGACATGCATCCTGAGAGCGACCTTTAATCACCGGTGAAGCAACCGCAAAGCACTGAATTCGCGCGGCCTATGTAGGAGCTGCCGAAGGCTGCGATCTTTTGATTTTTGCTTTTTAAAAGATCAAAAGATCGCAGCCTTCGGCAGCTCCTACAGGGGCTAGGTGGCGATTTGGCGGACGAGTAACAGGATGAGGAAATGCGCGGGATAGAGTGCATACGCCCAACGCCGCATCGGCGGTGGTTGCAGGTGTCGGGCATGTCGCAACAGCAACAGCCCCAGCAATGGCGCAATCAGGCAAGCCGCCATACCCAAGATCGCCGCACTGTTGCCGAACAAGGCCGCCGGATACAGCACCTGCCACTGATTACCCGCCAGACACACCAGCCCCGGCAACAGGCTGAAATACCACGTCCGCTTAAACACCAGTAGCATCGCCAACGGTAGCAGCACTCCGAAGAGCCCGAACATCAGCCGGTCCGAGAAAAGCGCCCCCAGCACCAACGCACCCGCGCCGAGCAGTCGTGATGCCACTGCCGGGCACTGCCAGCCCCGCGCCACCAGCAGCCCCAGCACCAGCGTCGGCATCACGTTCAACGTGTCGGGATCGGGCATGAACAAGCGATATGGAATCTCGCTGATAGCACTGAACAGCAGCAACCACAGCAGATAACGCCATTGAGTGCCGGCGGTGGTAGACCCCACTCGCGCCAGATTGGCGGCCATCGCCAGACAGAACCAGGGGAAGGCCAACCGCCCTGGCACAAACAGCAGATCAACGGAGTAGCCGACATATCGCAGGTGATCGAGCACCATGCTCAGAAGCGCCAGCCACTTCAGCAGATCGAGTGCACCGTCGCGCCGAGTCATGTGCATAATTGTCCGCCAAGCCTGTATTTTTCTGACAGCAACATCCCGTGTGCTCCCCGGACGATCTTCGGTAAAGTGCGCACCATCATTGACCACGAAGCTCTTCACCATAAGAGCCTCGATCACGGAAGCCGGCCATGACCGACAAGAGCCAACAATTCGCCAGCGACAACTACTCCGGTATCTGCCCCGAAGCCTGGGCCGCCATGGAGCAGGCCAACCACGGCCACCAGCGCGCCTACGGCGACGATGAATGGACCGCGCGTGCATCCGATCAATTCCGCAAACTGTTCGAAACCGACTGTGAGGTGTTCTTCGCCTTCAACGGCACCGCCGCCAACTCCCTGGCCCTGTCGTCGCTGTGCCAGAGTTACCACAGCGTGATCTGCTCGGAAACCGCCCACGTCGAAACCGACGAATGCGGCGCGCCAGAATTTTTTTCCAACGGTTCCAAGCTGTTGGTAGCACGCACCGAAAACGGCAAGCTGACCCCGGAGTCAATCCGCGAAGTCGCGCTCAAGCGCCAGGACATTCACTACCCGAAACCGCGTGTAGTCACCCTGACACAGGCCACCGAAGTCGGCAGCATCTACACCCCGGAAGAAATCCGCGCCATCAGCGTCACCTGCAAGGAACTCGGCCTGAACCTGCACATGGACGGCGCGCGGTTCTCCAATGCCTGCGCCTTTCTAGGCTGCTCGCCTGCGGACCTGACCTGGAAAGCCGGCGTGGATGTATTGTGCTTCGGCGGCACGAAAAACGGCATGGCTGTCGGCGAGGCGATTCTGTTCTTCAACCACAAGCTGGCTGAAGACTTTGACTATCGCTGCAAACAGGCTGGCCAGCTGGCTTCGAAGATGCGCTTCCTCTCGGCCCCGTGGGTCGGCATCCTGGAAAACGACGCCTGGCTCAAATATGCCCGCCACGCCAACAGCTGTGCGCAATTGCTGGCTGAATTGGTCAGCGATATTCCAGGCGTGGAACTGATGTTTCCGGTGCAGGCCAACGGCGTGTTCCTGCAACTGTCGGAACCGGCCATCACCGCACTGACCGCCAAGGGCTGGCGCTTTTACACCTTCATCGGCAACGGCGGCGCTCGGTTCATGTGCTCGTGGGACACTGAAGAAGAGCGCGTACGCGAATTGGCTGCAGACATCCGCGAAGTGATGTCGCGCTAACCCTGATATCGAAACCCTGTGGGAGCGGGCTTGCTCGCGAAGGCGGAGTGTCATTCGACATCAATGTTGACTGATCCGACGCTTTCGCGAGCAAGCCCGCTCCCACAGTGGGCTAAGGCTGTGCTTTAGAACTCGATCCGCACATCGCCCTTCGGCACGCTGCAGCACGACAGGATGAACCCCTCCGCTTCGTCTTCCTCGGTGATCCCGCCGTTGTGGTCCATCTCCACCTCGCCCCCTAGCTTCAACACTTTGCACGTGCCGCAAATTCCCATCCCGCACGCCTTCGGAATCAACAGACCAAGCTTGGCCGCCGCCGCATGCACGGTTTCCCCCGGTGCCACACGAATGCTCTTGCCGGAGGAAATGAACTCCACCTGATGCAGGTCCGCCAGGTCGACGTCCGGTGCGTCGGCGGCGATTTCCGCCTGCTCCACCGCATCCGCACGGGCTTCCGGTGGCGTCGCGCCGAACGACTCCTCGTGGTAACGCGACATGTCGAAACCCGCAGTCTCGAGCATGCGCTTGACCGCATTCATATACGGCGTAGGGCCGCAGCAGAACACTTCGCGCTCGAGGAAGTCCGGCGCCATCAGTTCCAGCATCTTGTGGTTCAGATACCCGCGATACCCGGCCCAGGGTTCACCCAGGCCATGCTTCTCGCAGATCAGGTGCAGGTTGAAGTTATCGATCCGCGACGCCATGTGCTCCAGTTCGCGGTGGTAGATGATGTCTTTCGGCGAACGGGCGCTGTGGATAAACACCATGTCGACATTGGCGTTGGTGTCATAGAACCAGCGCGCCATCGACATCACTGGCGTGATGCCCACGCCACCGCTGAGGTACAGCACCCTCGGCGCAGTGAAGTCCATGGCGTTGAACAGCCCGACCGGCCCGTGCACCGCCAGCTCCTGACCTTCATGCAGTGTGTCGTGCAGCCAGTTCGAGACCTTGCCGCCTGGCACGCGCTTGATAGTCACCGAGAAGCTGTAGGGTACCGACGGCGAGCTGGAAATGGTGTACGAACGCATGATCGGCACGCCTTCGACTTCCAGCTCCAGGGTGACGAACTGCCCCGGCTTGAAGAAGAACAGAATCGGCTGATCGGCCATGAAACAGAAGGTGCGCACGTCCCAGGTTTCCTGGATGACTTTGACGCAACGGACGATGTGTCGACCATTGGCCCAGGTCTGGGTGGTTACCGGATTCAGGAAGCTGTTGGACATGCTGTTCTCCGTAGCCGTGTGTCGGCCTTATGTTGGCGATTCTGCGTATAGCGCGAACCACCCATTTACCTATCTGCGACATTCACATACTTATCGCGACCAGCCCCCAACTACCGGGGGTTACGCGTCGGGAACAGATTGGGACATGTCGCCCATGGATAAGGTTCTGGCGGGCGCCGGCCCCACACTCGCTTCAACAGATACACGCTGTTTGTGTCTTGCGTAGCAACCGTATCAGCCACTATTTCGCCGGCCACACAGAATGGCCATGAGGATCTAATCGATGGACGTCACCGCAAAAATCAGCCTGGGCGATCCGCTGGAACCCGCACGCAAGGCCACCGCACAGATGCTGCAAGAGCGCGAACGCACGTTCTCCCTGCCGCAGCCGTTTTACTCTGACGAGCGGCTGTTTGATATCGACATGCAGGAAATTTTCCAGAAAGAGTGGTTGATCGCCGGCATGACCTGCGAGATCCCGACCAAGGGCAACTACCTGACCCTGCAGATCGGCAAGAACCCGATCATCGTGATTCGCGGTGCCGAGGGCGTGGTCCATGCCTTCCACAACGTCTGTCGCCACCGCGGTTCGCGCCTGTGCACCAGTGAGAAAGGCAAGGTCGCCAAGCTGGTGTGCCACTACCACCAGTGGACCTACGAACTGGACGGCCGCCTGCTGTTCGCCGGCGCCGAGATGGGCTCTGATTTCGACATGAAGCAGTACGGCCTCAAGCCAGTGAACGTGAAGACTGCGGGTGGCTACATTTTCATCAGCCTGGCGGAAAACCCGCCGGCCATTGATGACTTCCTGTCGACGCTGAACCATTACATGGAACCGTACGACATGGAAAACACCAAGGTGGCGATCACCACCACCTTGATGGAAAAGGCCAATTGGAAGCTGGTGCTGGAAAACAACCGCGAGTGCTACCACTGCAACGCGTCACATCCGGAACTGCTGAAAACCCTGCTGGAATGGGACGACGTCACTGACCCGCGCGCCGACCAGGCCTTCAAGGACCACGTCGCCGCCTCCGCCGCTTCCTGGGAGGCCGAGAAGATTCCCTACGCCCACGCCAGCTTCGGCCTGCGTAACCGCATCGTGCGCATGCCGCTGCTCAAGGGCACCGTGTCGATGACCCTCGACGGCAAACAGGGCTGCGCCAAACTCATGGGCCGCATCAAGAATCCGGACCTGGGCTCGATGCGCATCCTGCACCTGCCGCACTCGTGGAACCACTGCATGGGCGACCACATCATCGTGTTCACGGTCTGGCCGATCAGCGCGCAGGAAACCATGGTCACCACCAAGTGGGTCGTGCACAAGGACGCAGTTGAGGGCGTGGATTATGACGTCGACCGCATGCGTCAGGTGTGGGATGCCACCAATGACCAGGACCGTCGTCTGGCGGAAGAGAACCAGCGCGGGATCAACTCCACGGCGTATCAGCCTGGGCCGTACTCCAAGACTTACGAGTTTGGTGTGGTGAATTTTGTGGACTGGTACAGCGAGCGGCTGCTGAACAACCTCGGTGCTGAACCCGCGCCATACCTTAAAGGTGTCCCTGTTCAAGGTTAATCAAGATCAAAAGATCGCAGCCTGCGGCAGCTCCTACGGGTTCTTTGTGTATCCGATAAATCAGCGGTGCACACGATCCCTGTAGGAGCTGCCGCAGGCTGCGATCTTTTCGGCCACAACACTGACCCCAGCTAGAACTGTACGAAATATGATCTATTCCGTTCAGGCCTATACGCAGCGTGCCTTCGAGCGTTCAGCAAACAAGTTATCCACACTTCCACCCACAGCAATTGGGGACAAGTGGAAATTTTTCGCCTGCCCCCCTTAAAACTTTCAAGATAATCCGTGAGTTATCAACAGGCTAGGCCTAGAACTGAACATGATCACTTATTGATCAAAAATCTGGAGACCAAGGATTGCGCGGCATACAACGGATGACGAACAGCTTATCCACAGAAGCGCCAACAGGGACTGGGGACAAAATAGGGTCGTACTCATCATTTCATCCACAATAGGATTTCTGAAATATCATTAAAATCGAGTCACCTCTTGCGTGCCCCCAGCACCACTATTCCTTATGTTGCGAGCCTCAACATTCACTTCGCTCAGAGGGACGTCTGAAACAGCTTCAGGTGCCCTGGTAAACCTGCGTTTCACAGCCCCCGTGAGCGCATTCAAGCCACTTACTTCCTTGACTGACTCAAACGCCATGCGCGGCAGCGAGGGTCCTGTAGTCCGAGACTCCGCCAACAATTGCCTTCCCTGATGAAAGGCCTGACCGAGCCCACCTTTGAACGTAAAAACTTGGCTAACTACATTACCCCCGCTACCTATGCCCGCAGTCAGGGTGGGTACGGTGGCGCCGAGAGCGCTCGGAATTCCCAGTGGACGAGATGCCAAACCGATAACGCCGCCCCAGAACTGCTCCCTGTTAGCAGTCTGTACATTTTGGGGCAAAGGAGTTTTGTTGACATATTTAGCGAATGCCGTTCTGAATATCGCTCCAACGGCAAAGACGCCCCCCAGCATTGTGCCGACTACCTGCCCTGCAACAGGTACGATGGACCACCACCTGCCAGTGGGATCAACCCGATTAACTGGTGACCCACCGCAGTAGCAATAGCTATTGATGCCTCCTTTACCAAACGGGCTCAACCTGTCCGAACTATGGAAGCGCATCAGCACCGGGTTATACACACGGTGACCATTCCCCAAGTGGTACCAGCCAGTGGTCTGTTCCTTAATCTGCCCATTGAATCCGAGGCAAGTTCCACCCGGCAGCCGGCGAGTTTGCGATCCGTAGGCTGTGTAGGTGAATTGATTGGGACCACAGCGATCAAGCTCAGCGAGGATGCTTTGCTGCAGGTCGGTGGCCAGCAGCAACGTTCGCGGCAGGCGCAGATCTACTGATGGATCGTGCTTGGTTTTAGGGGCCATTGGCGAATTCCTGGATCCTGATAGGGTTGGAACCACCCTACCAAACGGCTCGCGTCGGCAACACTAGCAGTTCTGCTAGTGGCCCCGGCCTCACGTAGCAGCTGCCGAGTCCCGCGAGGCTGCGTTCGAGGACACCGTTCTCGCCAGCGTTTGCGGCCGTTTCCCTGTCGGACGCAGCCTCGGGGGGCTCGGCAGCTGCTACAGAAGTGTTACGGCCCTAGCGAACTACACCTTCTTCGATGAGCAGCTTGAGGATCGCCTCAGCGCCGGCTTGCGCACTCAGGCCCTTGAGCACCTGCCCGCCCCCACCACTGGCCTTGGCCGTTGCAGCTTTCATACGATCAGCACCGCTCTTGGCCTTGATCACCTTCAAGCGTTTCGGCCGGGGTTTCGCCGGCTGCAGGGTGGCAACTGCGAGCAACTCATCGTCGATCACCTCGACATCATCAGCCTGCAACCCCCCCCGCCGCGCCGGGCCGTAGGCGCTCTGACGAGGTTTCGGCGCAGCGTTATCCACAGTCGCCAGAAACGGCAAGCGCACCTTCAGTCGCCGACGCTGACCGCGCGGCAATGCCTGGAGCACCAGCGCAGAATTACCGTCTATGGATTCAACCTGCGCCAGCCCCACCACCAGCGGCCAGCCGAGGCTTTCCGCAAGCAGGAACGGCAGCATGCCCGAACCTTCGCCGGTTTCCGCCTGGCTGCCGGTCAGCACCACTTGTGCCCCAGCTTCGCGCAAATACGCGGTCAGCGCCGGCAACGCATCGGCGCCTTCCGGTTGCTCCAGCACGTGCAGCTGCTCCAGCCCCATGCCCAGATAAGCACGCAAGGCCGGCTCGCCGACGTCGCCGGCATGCAGCACCTGCAAGTTATCCCCAGCCAGTTGTAAACCCAGTTCGACCGCCCGCGCATCCTGCTCCGCGCGACGTGGCCGGCCGGAGGTCGGGTGGGCGCCAATGGACACCAGGCTGATGATTTTTGTGCTCATGACCGTTTTTCCTTCCCTTAAGCCGCATCGCGCTTGGCGTCGTTGCGATAAGCCGCTACCGCATCGATCAAGGCTTGAAGAATCTCGGCACTCTCGCCGATCACCGACAGGTCGGCTCGTTTGATCATGTCGCAACCAGGGTCGAGGTTGATCGCCACCACCTTGTCGCAGGCGCCTATGCCTTGCAGGTGCTGGATCGCCCCAGAGATGCCCACTGCCACGTAGACCCGCGCCGTGACCCAGGTGCCGGATGCGCCCACCTGACGATCGCGTGCCATTAAGCCATCATCTACTGCCACACGGGAGGCGCCTTCGGTGGCGCCGAGCGCTTCGGCGGTCCTGTGGAAAAGTCCCCAGTCCCTGACGCCGTTGCCGCCGGAGAAGATAAATTCGGCTTCAGCCATGGGAATTGCTGCTGGATCGACCGCTACCGCGCCCAGATCCTCAATACGCGACAGGCTGCGCGCCACGGTTGTGGATAACTCCACGGGCAAGGCTTCGTGACGGGTCTCGCTGACCGGTTCGGCGCATTCGACTGCGGCCAGAATCACGCGCGCAACCGGACGTGCGAGGTCCTGCAGGCCAGCGCCGGCGCGGCCGATGCACTCCTGACCCTTGACCTGCCAGACCCGCGTCGCCGGGCGTTCGCCCAAGGCTGCGGCGAAGCGGCGGCCGAGTTCTCCACCGCCAGTCCGGCTGTCCGGCAGCAACCAGTGACGCGGATTGAACTGGTTATCCACAGCCCGCAGGCCCTGCACCCGTTGTTCCGGTGCATAACCGCTGAACTCCTCGCCATCGAGCACCAACAGGCGATCGACGCCGGCAGTGGCGAAAGCGTTTTCCTTGTGTTCGCCGAAGACCACGGCCAATACAGTACCCTCTTGGCCGGCCAGTTGATGCGCCAGGCCGAGCAGGTCGCGGTCATGGCTGCTCAAGCGGCCGCCGACCATGTCCGGCACCACGCTGATGTAGAACGTCGGTTGTGGCACCTGGTGCAGCGGCAGTTGCACTTCAACAGCCGCGGACCGTTTGGTCGCACCGCCCTGCTGCGCGCCGCTGCGATCGATGCGCTTGAGACCGTTGGGGCCGATAAATCCGATCCCGTGCGGATTCTTGCGGATGACCCCGTTAGGCCCCATCCAGCTGTGTTGCGCCGGCTGCATGGCCGCGTGCAGCGGATGCAGGCGGTTGCGGGCGATCCATTCAGCGCGCGGATCGCGGCGGATAATGTCGCTCATCAGTGGGCCTCCGCAGGTTCTTCACGTTTGACCGGGGCATTCGGTTTGCTCGGAGCCGAGTCTTCGAGCAAAGCGTCGGCCACCAGTTCGGCGATGTCCTTGATCAGCGGACGTGGTTCGACCACGCCTTCGAGCATCGCGGTGCACTGCGGGCAACCCACAGCCACCAGTTCGGCACCGGTTTCGCGGATGTCTTCCATGCGCATGTCGGGAATCCGTTGTTTCCCTGGGATGTCAGTGATCGGCGCACCGCCTCCGCCGCCGCAGCAGCGCGAACGGAAGCCGGAGCGTTGCATCTCTTTCACTTCAATTCCGAGGGCGCGCAGTACTTCACGCGGCGCCTCGTATTCGCCGTTGTAGCGACCGAGGTAGCACGGGTCGTGATAGGTCACGCTGCTGCCTTTGTGCTGGCCGAGGCTGAGGGCGCCAGCGCCGATGATTTCTGCCATGTAGGTGCTGTGATGCTGCACGAGGTAGTTGCCGTCGAAGGCGCCGTACTCGTTTTTCAGCACGTGAAAACTGTGCGGGTCGCAGGTGACGATGCGGTTGAAGCTGTATTTGGCCAGAGTCTGGATGTTGCGCTTGGCCAGCAACTGGAAGGTCGCTTCGTCGCCCAGACGCCGGGCCACGTCACCGCTGTCGCGCTCTTCAAGGCCCAGCACGGCGAAGTCGACCTTAGCTGCTTTGAGCACTTTGACGAAGGCGCGCAGGGTGCGCTGGTTGCGCATGTCGAAGGCTCCGTCGCCGACCCAGAACAGCACGTCGACGGATTTCTTTTCGCTGAGCAGGTTTAGGTTCAAATCCGCCGCCCAGTTCATCCGCCCACCCGGGGCAAAGCCGCCCGGGTTGTCGGTGGCGATCAGGTTTTCCAGGACTTCGGCACCCTTGTTCGGGGTCGCGCCTTTTTCCAGGGTCAGGTGACGGCGCATGTCGACGATGGCATCGACGTGCTCGATCATCATCGGGCATTCCTCGACGCAGGCGCGGCAGGTGGTGCAGGACCACAGGGTTTCGGCGTCGACCAGACCGTTGACGATCGGTTGATGAGGATTACCGGCGTGCTCACCGACGGGCTTACCTGGATACGGGCTGCCGGCGAACTTGGCATCGGTGCCCCCAGCCAGGCCGACCACCATGTCCTGGATGAGTTTTTTTGGGTTCAGCGGCTGGCCGGCGGCGAAGGCCGGGCAGGCTGCTTCGCACTTGCCACACTGCACGCAGGCGTCGAAGCCGAGCAACTGGTTCCAGGTGAAATCCTTGGGTTTTTCCACACCCAGCGGCGCGCTTGGGTCGTTGAGGTCCAGCGGCTTTAAGCCAGTGGAACGACCACCCCCAAAGCGCTCGGCGCGACGGTGCCAGGCCAGGTGCAAGGCACCAGCGAAGGCGTGCTTCATCGGCCCGCCCCAGGTCATGCCGAGGAACAGTTCCGATACGCCCCACAGCACGCCAACCATCAGGATGGCTGCCAACACCCAACCGCCGAAGTCCTGCGGCAGTATGCCTGCCACCGGAAGGGTCAACAGGAAGAAGCTCGCCGAGAACGCCAGCAGGCTTTTCGGCAGGCGCATCCACGGCCCTTTGGACAAACGAGCCGGCGGGTTGCGCCGGCGCAGGTACATGAAGATCGCGCCGCCGAACATTACTGCCGACGCAATCAGCAAAGCAAAACCGAGGATGCGACTGTGCAGGCCGAGACCGTGCACCAGTAGCGCCAGGACGATCGACGCCACCGCACCACCCGCCGTGGCCACGTGGGTGTTGGCGATGTATTTGTCCCGCGCCACCACATGGTGCAGATCGACCATGTAGCGCTTGGGCATGGCGAACAGGCCGCCGATCAGGTCAACCTTGGAGGCTCGACCTCGACGCCACATGGCCACCCGCCGAAACGCGCCAAGGACAGCGAGGCCCAGGGCGGCGAACAGCAGGATTGGAAGAAGGGTGTTCAACATAGGTGAAGCTCCCACCGATACAACTTGAAGACGCGGTCGGTGTAAGAGCTGCCGCAGGCTGCGATCTTTTGATCTTTGGAAATCGCGACATCTAAGATCAAAAGATCGCAGCCTTCGGCAGCTCCTACAGGGGGTTAGCCAGGCTTAGAAATCCTTGCACAACCGCAACGCGTCATAGATCGCCGCGTGCACGTTGCGCTGCGCCACACAGTCGCCGATGCGGAACAGCAGGTAGCCCTCGCCACTCTGCTCCAGGCACGGCTGCGGCTTGATCGCGAACAAGGCTTCGACGTCGATCTGGCCCTTGTTGCGCGAGGCTTCCTTCAGCGCGTAGTAGATCTCCTCGTCCGGACGCACGCCGTTTTCCACAACCACCTGGTCCACCACCCGCTCCTCTTTGGCGCCGGTGTATTCGTTTTCCAGCACCGCCACCAGCTTGTCGCCTTCGCGGTAGACCTTCTCCAGCATCATGTCGCCGGTCATGATCACTTCTTTCGGGTACATGCTGCGGTAGTAGGTCGGGAACGATGTGCCGCCAATCGCCACGCCCGGCTTGATGTCGTCGGTGACGATCTCGACCTGGCTGCCCTTGTCTGCGAGGAAGTCGGCGGTCGACATGCCGGTGAATTCACAGATGGTGTCGTACACCAGCACGTTCTTGCCCGGTGCAACCTTGCCATCCAGCACGTCCCAGCTGCTGACCACCAGGCCTTCAGCCGCACCCCAATGTTCGTTCTGTTCGAGGAATGGATGACCGCCAACAGCGAGCACCACCACGTCCGGACGCAGGTCGAGAATGGTCGGAGCATCGGCCGCCACGCCCAGGCGCAGGTCGACTTTCAAGCGCGCCAGTTCCAGCTGGTACCAGCGGGTAATACCGGCGATCTGGTCGCGCTGCGGCGCTTTCGAAGCCGTGGTGATCTGCCCGCCGATGAATTCTTTTTTCTCGAACAGGGTCACGTCGTGGCCACGTTCGGCGGCTACACGCGCAGCTTCCATCCCGGCAGGACCGGCCCCCACCACCACCACCTTGCGTTTGACCCCGGTAGTCTTTTCGATGATGTGCGGCACGCCCATGTATTCACGGGAGGTCGCGGCGTTCTGGATGCACAGCACATCCAGGCCTTGATACTGCCGGTCGATGCAATAGTTGGCGCCGACGCACTGCTTGATCTGGTCGATCTGGCCCATCTTGATCTTGGCAATCAGGTGCGGGTCGGCGATGTGCGCGCGGGTCATGCCGACCATGTCGACGTAGCCGCCTTCCAGGATACGCGTCGCCTGGTTCGGGTCCTTGATGTTCTGCGCGTGTAGGACAGGGGCCTTGACCACTTCCTTGATACCGGCGGCCAGGTGCAAAAATGGCTCCGGTGGATAACTCATGTTCGGGATCACGTTGGCCAGGGTGTTGTGAGTGTCGCAACCCGAGCCCACCACACCGATGAAGTCCAGCATGCCGGTGTCGTCGTAGTACTTGGCGATCTGTTTCATGTCCTCGTGGGACAAGCCGTCCGGGTGGAATTCGTCACCGCACAAACGGATGCCGACGCAGAAATCGGGGCCGACTTCGGCGCGCACGGCTTTTAAAACTTCGAGACCAAAGCGCATGCGATTCTCGAAGCTGCCGCCCCATTCATCGGTACGTTTGTTGACCCGCGGGCTCCAGAACTGGTCGATCATGTGCTGGTGCACGGCCGACAGTTCGACCCCATCCAGGCCACCGGCTTTGGCGCGGCGCGCGGCCTGGGCATAGTTGCCGATCACCCGCCAGATTTCTTCCGGCTCGATGGTCTTGCACGTGGCACGGTGCACCGGCTCACGCACGCCGGACGGCGACATCAGAGTCGGCCAGTTAAAGCCGTCCCAGCGCGAGCGGCGGCCCATGTGGGTAATCTGGATCATGATCTTGGCGCCGTGCTTGTGCATGGCGTCGGCGAGGTTCTGGAAGTGCGGAATAATGCGGTCGGTGGACAGGTTCACCGAGCTCCACCACTCCTGCGGGCTGTCGATGGCTACCACGGATGAACCGCCGCAAATCGCCAGGCCGATCCCGCCCTTGGCTTTCTCTTCGTAATACTTGACGTACCGATCGGTGGTCATGCCGCCGTCGGTCGCGTAGACCTCGGCGTGCGCCGTGCTGAGCACACGGTTGCGGATGGTCAGTTTGCCGATCTGGATCGGCTGGAACATTGCTTCGAAAGCCATGGCGGGGTCCTCGTCTTACAACGGCTTGACGGTGAACAAACCGTCTTCGTGGCCTTCTTCGGAGCCACCGTAAACCTGTTCGGCAACCGTGCGGATATTGCTGCCGCGGGCTTGCAGAATCTGGTCCATGGCGCCGGCAAACCAGCCGGTGAACATGTAGTCAACTTTGCGCCCGACTTTGCCGTACACGTAGACGAATGCCGAGTGTTCGAGCTTGACGCTGGCGGTGCCTTTGTCGAGGTCGATGTCCTGAATCTTGAACAGGCCCCAGCCGCGTTGCGACAAGCGTTTCATGTAGTGCTCGAACACCGCGACGCCTTCCAGGCCGTGGCACTCGGCTTCTTTTTCACACCAGTGCCAGGCGGATTTGTAGCCGGCCTTGTAGAGGATTTCCGCGTAGGCGTCGGCGCCCAGCACTTCCTCGATACCGATGTGGTTATTGACGAAGAAATGGCGCGGCACGTACAGCATCGGCAAGGCGTCGGAAGTCCAGACACCGGTCTCGCTGTCGACTTCGATAGGCAATTGCGGGGCGATCTTGGCCATGGAAAATTAACTCCAGAAAATTCGTGATCAGTGCGAAACAAAGCTTTTGCTTTGCTTTGCTTTTATAAACAAGCCGTGTGAATGACTTTGGAGCCGTAGCGAGCACGTCGAGAGCAAGGAAGGACCGGAGCGACAAGCGAGACAGTACGAGACGTACGGCGAGTTTGGCGCGAGGACCTGACGCAGCTATCGGCGAGCGGAGTAGGCTCCAGAGTTATTCACTCGCCCCAGACGTCCTTGAGGACATTGACCCAGTTCTCGCCCATAATTTTGCGCACCACGCGCTCGGAATGGCCGCGCTTGAGCAGGGTTTCGGTCAGGTTCGGGAACTCGCCGACTGTGCGGATGCCCAGCGGGTTGATGATCTTGCCGAAGCTGGTCAGGCGGCGGGCGTAGCCCTTGTCGTGGGTCAGGTATTCGAAGAAATCCTGGCCATGGCCCTGGGTGAAGTCGGTGCCGATGCCGATGGCGTCTTCGCCGACGATGTTCATGGTGTATTCGATGGCTTCGGCGTAGTCGTCGATGGTCGAGTCGATGCCCTTGGCCAGGAACGGCGCGAACATGGTCACGCCGACAAAACCGCCGTGATCAGCAATAAACTTGAGCTCTTCATCGGACTTGTTGCGGGGGTGAATCTTCAAACCCGACGGCAGGCAGTGCGAGTAGCACACCGGTTTTTTCGATTCGAGGATGACTTCTTCGGAAGTTTTGGAGCCGACGTGGGACAGGTCGCACATGACGCCAACACGGTTCATCTCGGCGACGATTTCCCGTCCAAAACCCGACAGGCCGCCATCGCGCTCGTAGCAGCCGGTGCCCACCAGGTTCTGGGTGTTGTAGCACATCTGCACGATACCAACGCCGAGCTGCTTGAACACCTCGACATAGCCGATCTGGTCTTCGAAAGCATGGGCGTTCTGGAAGCCGAACAGGATGCCGGTCTTGCCCTGCTCCTTGGCCTTGCGGATATCGGCCGTGGTGCGCACCGGAATCACCAGGTCGCTGTTTTCGCGAATCAACTTCTGGCTGGCGGCGATGTTGTTGACGGTGGCCTGGAAGCCCTCCCACACCGATACGGTGCAATTGGCTGCGGTCAGGCCGCCCTTGCGCATGTCTTCGAACAGCTCACGGTTCCACTTGGCGATAATCAGCCCGTCGATAACGATACTGTCGGCGTGCAATTCGGCTGGGCTCATCAGGCTGTCCCCTATTGTCGATTCATACGCCGAATCGTGTGTCGGCGCTTTGGGGCCAGCATATGCCTGAGTACCGGGACAGCCGGGTGCAAAAACGACAGGGGAATTGCCGAAAGCGTCAATCCGCGACAAAGGGTCGTTGCCAGGCCAGATCGTGCGCCTGTTCAAGCCCGTTCGCTTGCGCCAGAATCCGTGCACGACGCAATGCTCACTTGGCTCTATTGGAATAAGGGACGGCAGCGCAATGAAAATGATCTTTCTGGTTCTGGCATTGATCGCCACGGGCGTGCACGCGGAAGAAGAGTCCGAGATCACCCCCTGCGACGCTGTCGAAAACGACGTCCAGACCCTCGAGTGCTCGGTCTATGGCCGAACCACCGCCGAAGACCTGCTCAAGGAAAACTACCAGACCCTGGCCGAGCGCATGCAAACGCTCTACGGCAAGAACCCGGCCCAGCTGGCAGACATCACCGCAAAAATCAAAGCGGCGCAGCAGCAATGGCTGAAGACCCGGGACGCCGACTGCGCGGTCGAAGCTTTCCCGGCGACGACAGGCAGCAAAGCCTTCACGATCGCGCAAAATGATTGCGTGGCGCGGATGAGTGATGAACGGTCGGAGTTTCTGGAGTCGATTGGGCAGGAGTGAGGCTCTGAATCGGGGCAATATGCCGATACGCTTGATTGCTTGGCCTTTGCGGAAATATAAGTAAAGATTTGAAAATCTTATAAAAGACTTATATTCTTCCATGAACAGTATTCACTGGACCCGCAAAGCCGTTAAGCAGCTGTTGAAATTGCACTCCAGCCATCAAGTTCAGGTCCGTGACGCTGTCACGATCCTGGCTTGCATGCCGGATGTGAACAATGTCAAAGCGCTGGTTGGACATGAATTCGCTTACCGACTGCGAGTGGGTAATTATCGGGTCATGTTCGACTGGGATGGCGCAATCAAGGTGGTCAGTATCCAAGAGGTCAAGAAACGCGATGAACGCACCTACTGAGGTTCAAATCATCAACGACGCGGATGGCAACCCCGCTTTCGTAGTCATCCCATACGCCCAATATGTCGCGCGCAAGATTGAACCTGACCTCATTCCCCACGAGGTAGTCAGTCGTATCGTTGACGGCGCGACGCCGATTCGTGCCTGGCGTGAGCATCTGAACCTCACCCAGGATGAAGTAGCCAAACGCATGGGTATCACCCAGCCGGCCTTCGCCCAGCAGGAAACCGTTGCCAAGCCTCGAAAGGCGACCCGAGAAAAAATCGCTGCGGCGTTTGGAATACGCGCCAACCAACTCGAACTGTAGATAGGCCTGCGTAGGAGCTGTGTAGGAGCTGTCGAGTGCAACGAGGCTGCGATCTTTTGATCTGACAATAAAGACACCCAAAACTGGTGGAGGAACCCGCCCCACCAGCCACCCCCTACCCAATCACTTCGAGAACCACTGGATCGCCGAGGACAGTCGACCACGCTGTAGCACTCAAGCCGTGACTTCACCGCGAGGCTGCGCCACCATCACACCTCATCGACTGAAAGGACCTGAAATGAAAATCTGCGGCATTGAAATCAAAGGCAGCGAAGCCATCATCGCCGTCGCGTCCCTCGATGATCAGGCACTGAGCCATCTGCCCCTGGCCACCAAGAAGATCGCCCTGGACGATGATGACGAAGCGGCGAACGTCAAAGTGTTTGCCGCGCACGTGGCGTCGCTTGTTCGGGAGAATTCCATCGACCGGATCGTGATCAAAAAGCGCAGCAAGAAAGGTGAATTTGCCGGTGGACCGACCACATTCAAGATCGAGGGCATTTTCCAGCTGCTGGAGAGTTGCGAGGTGACGCTGCTGTCGCCACAGACAATCAACGCGCAGGCGAAGAAGCACAATTTTGAACTGCCGGGGACGCTGAACAAGTATCAGCATGAGGCGTACAAGGCCGCGTGTTCGGCCTTGGTAAAAAAATAGGTTTTATACTGTAGGAGTGAGCCTGCTCGCGATTGCGGTGGCTCAGTCGACATCGATATGAATGATCCACCGCAATCGCGAGCAGGCTCACTCCTACAGGGGTTCTCGGGTGTTTATGCTTTTGCGGTACGCCTGTCTTCCCGCGGACACCGCTCATACTTCGCCCGATAACTTCGGGTGAAATACGACGGCGACTCAAAACCGCACGCAATGCTCACTTCCAGCACGCTCATGTCCGTCTGGCGCAACAACTGCCGCGCCTTCTCCAGGCGCAGGCGCAGATAAAAATTGC
Source organism: Pseudomonas sp. LB3P31 (assembly GCF_054897945.1). Lineage (NCBI taxonomy): Bacteria > Pseudomonadati > Pseudomonadota > Gammaproteobacteria > Pseudomonadales > Pseudomonadaceae > Pseudomonas > Pseudomonas sp. LB3P31. Next base: position 3,844,955 of record NZ_CM142710.1, on the reverse strand, counting down.
TCGGCGTGTCGTTCAGGTGCAAGCGAAACAAGCGTTCCAGCTGCCGCCGCGTGACCTTGATCGACTCCGCCAGCGCCAGGGTGCTCAGCGGCGGCTCGCTGTGCTGCTCCATCTCACCGATCACCTGCACCAGTTTCTTGTTGCGAATGCCGTAGCGACTGGCGACTTCCATGCGCTGGTGGTCTTTGCGCGGGCGGATGCGCCCGAGTACGAATTGTTCGCTGACCTCGATCGCCAGCTCCGGACCATGGGCCTGGCTGATGAGGTCGAGCATCAGGTCGATTGAGGCCGTGCCGCCCGCCGAGGTGATGCGCTTGCGATCGATCTCGAACAACTCCTGGGTGACGCTGAGCTGTGGATAAGATTCCTTGAACGCATCGATCGCTTCCCAGTGCAGAGTCAGCCGATGGCCGTCGAGCAGGCCCGCCTCGGCGAGGACAAAACTGCCGGTATCGATGGCGCCCAGGGTCACGCCCTCACCGTCCAGCCGCCGCAGCCAGTGTTCAAGCGCCGGGGTGGCGAATTTCAGCGGTTCGAAACCGGCGACCACCAACAGCGTCGCACCCTTGCTCAGCGGCTCCAGCGCCGCATCGGCGTTCACTGACATGCCATTGCTGGCCAGTACCGCCCCTCCGTCGGCACTCAGCACGTGCCAGCGATACAGCTCGCCACGAAAGCGATTGGCGACCCGCAGCGGTTCGATGGCCGAGATGAAACCGATGGCGGAAAAACCCGGCATCAACAAGAAGTAGAAATCCTGGGACATGGAGCGCACTCGACTGACAGATAACGTGAGGGCGGGAAACGTGTGGACGTTGATACGCCAGTTGTCTGCGGCATTCAAGAGCACAGGTCGCTCCAGTGCAAGAGCTGGTCGCCGTAGTGCGCGTTGACCGGGGCCGAGCTGCGTAACTTGGCATCACCGGCACATAGATACCGGAACCCACAATAACGTCTGCCGAGGAACCCGACATGAAACGACTGATCAGCAGCTGCGTTCTTGCACTTAGCGGTACCGCCTTGTTAAGCGCAAGCGTCATGGCGGCCGAACCGGCGTCCTGCCAGAACGTGCGCATGGGCGTGGTGAACTGGACCGACGTGATCGCCACCAGTGCCATGACCCAGGTCCTGCTCGACGGCCTCGGCTACAACACCAAACAGACCAGCGCGTCCCAGCAAATCATCTTCGCCGGGATTCGCGACCAGCGCCTGGACCTGTTCCTGGGCTACTGGAACCCGCTGATGACCCAGACGATTACTCCATTTGTCGACGCCAAGCAGGTCAAGGTGCTGGAAGCGCCAAGCCTGAAAGATGCCCGCGCGACCCTGGCCGTTCCGACTTACCTGGCAGACAAGGGCCTGAAAACTTTTGCTGATATCGCCAAATTCGAGAAGGAACTGGGCGGCAAGATCTACGGCATCGAGCCAGGCTCGGGCGCCAACACCCAGATCAAGGCGATGATTACCAAAAACCAGTTCGGCCTCGGCAAGTTCCAGCTGGTGGAATCCAGCGAGGCCGGCATGCTCGCGGCGGTGGATCGCGCCGTGCGACGCAAGGAAGCCGTAGTGTTCTTCGGCTGGGCGCCGCACCCGATGAACGTCAACGTGCAGATGACCTACCTCACCGGCAGTGAAGATGCCCTGGGCCCGAACGAAGGCATGGCCACGGTCTGGACCGTCACTGCGCCGAACTACTCACAGCAATGCCCGAACATCGGCCGCTTGCTCAGCAACCTGACCTACTCCGCCGAGGACGAGAGCCGGATGATGCAGCCGCTGCTGGATCACAAGGACGCCTTTGAATCGGCCAAACAATGGCTCAAGGATCACCCCCAAGACCAACAGCGCTGGCTCGAAGGCGTCACCACCTTCGACGGCAAACCGGCGGCTGAAAACCTCAAACTGACCAGTAAATAAACCCTGATTTAACCGCCGAATCGCAGCCCGGCCGGGCTGCGAACGGAATCATCACGCCTGCAAGGAACCCGCCTCATGAATCACGACGTCATCATCACCTGCGCACTCACCGGTGCTGGCGACACGACCGCCAAGAGCCCACACGTGCCGGTCACCCCGAAACAAATCGCCGCCGCTGCAGTGGAAGCCGCCAAGGCCGGCGCCACCGTGGTCCATTGCCACGTGCGCAACCCCGAAACCGGCAAGTTCAGCCGTGACGTCGCGCTGTACCGCGAAGTGATGGAGCGCATCCGCGAGGCGGACGTCGACATCATCGTCAACCTCACCGCCGGCATGGGCGGCGATTTGGAAATTGGCGCTGGCGAGAACCCGATGGAGTTCGGTCCCAATACTGACCTGGTCGGGCCGTTGACTCGACTGGCGCACGTCGAAGCGCTGCTGCCGGAAATCTGCACCCTCGATTGCGGCACCCTAAACTTCGGCGATGGCGACACCATTTACGTGTCCACCCCCGCGCAACTTCGCGCCGGCGCCAAACGCATCCAGGAGCTGGGGGTGAAGGCCGAGCTGGAAATTTTCGACACCGGCCACCTGTGGTTTGCCAAGCAGCTGATCAAGGAAGGCTTGCTCGATGATCCGCTGTTCCAGCTGTGCCTGGGCATTCCATGGGGTGCACCGGCGGATACCACCACCATGAAAGCCATGGTCGACAACCTGCCGGCCAATGCGGTCTGGGCCGGCTTTGGCATCGGGCGCATGCAGATGCCGATGGCGGCACAAGCGGTTCTGCTGGGCGGCAACGTGCGGGTCGGGCTGGAAGACAACATCTGGCTGGACAAGGGCGTGCTGGCGACCAATGGCCAACTGGTCGAACGCGCCAGCGAGATCCTCAGCCGCCTGGGTGCGCGGGTCCTGACGCCGGCAGAAGGCCGGGCAAAAATGGGCCTGACCAAGCGCAGCTGACGCCAAATATCCCCCCGTAGGAGCTGCCGAAGGCTGCGATCTTTTGACTTTGGCTTTTAAAAAACAAGATCAAAAGATCGCAGCCTTCGGCAGCTCCTACGGGGTTCACCGAATACTTTCAGGGAATCGCCATGACGTTTATCACCGAAATCAAAACCTTCGCCGCCCTCGGCAGCGGTGTCATCGGCAGCGGCTGGGTATCCCGCGCCCTCGCCCACGGCCTCGACGTAGTGGCCTGGGACCCGGCGCCCGGCGCCGAAGTTGCCCTGCGCAAACGCGTCGCCAATGCCTGGGGCGCCCTGGAAAAACAAGGACTAGCCCCTGGCGCGTCGCAAGACCGCCTGCGCTTTGTCGCGACCATTGAAGAGTGCGTTCGCGACGCCGATTTCATCCAGGAAAGCGCCCCTGAGCGGCTGGACCTGAAACTCGAACTGCACAGCAAAATCAGCGCGGCGGCCAAACCCGACGCCCTTATCGGCTCCAGCACTTCGGGCCTGCTACCCAGTGAGTTTTACGAGAGCTCGACCCACCCGGAACGCTGCGTGGTCGGGCACCCGTTCAACCCGGTTTATCTGCTGCCCCTGGTGGAAGTGGTGGGCGGAAAAAACACTGCTCCCGAGGCCGTGCAGGCGGCGATGAAAGTCTACGAATCCCTGGGCATGCGGCCGCTGCATGTGCGCAAGGAAGTGCCAGGGTTTATCGCCGACCGTTTGCTTGAAGCGTTATGGCGAGAGGCGCTGCACCTGGTCAACGACGGCGTGGCAACCACCGGCGAGATCGATGATGCGATTCGCTTTGGTGCGGGGTTGCGCTGGTCGTTCATGGGCACGTTTTTGACTTATACCCTGGCAGGCGGCGATGCGGGCATGCGCCATTTCATGGCGCAGTTCGGTCCGGCATTGCAGCTGCCGTGGACCTACCTGCCGGCGCCGGAGCTGACGGACAAGTTGATTGATGATGTGGTAGATGGCACCAGTGATCAGCTGGGGACACATAGCATTTCGGCGCTGGAGCGCTATCGTGATGATTGCCTGCTGGCGGTGCTGGAGGCGGTGAAGACTACCAAGGAGAAGCATGGGATGGCCTTCAGCGAATAACCCCCCTACTGATCGTTCCCACGCTCTGCGTGGGAATGCCTCAATGGACGCTCTGCGTCCGGTCTTGGGACGCGGAGCGTCCGGGGCTGCATTCCCACGCGGAGCGTGGGAACGATCATGACCTCAGGATTTGATGACATGCCCAAACTGACCACCTACCAAACCACAATTATCCCCGACTGGGTCGACTACAACGGTCACCTGCGCGACGCTTTCTACCTGCTCATCTTCAGCTACGCCACCGACGCCCTCATGGATCGCCTCGGCATGGACAGCAGCAACCGCGAGGCCAGCGGCAACTCGCTGTTCACCCTCGAACTGCACCTCAACTACCTGCACGAAGTGAAGCTCGACGCCGAGGTTGAAGTGCGTACGCAGATCATCGGCCACGACAGCAAACGCCTGCACCTCTATCACAGCCTGCATCTGGTGGGTGATGACAAGGCGCTGGCTGGCAATGAGCAAATGCTCCTGCACGTCGACCTCGCCGGCCCGCGATCGACCCCCTTCAGCGCCCACACCCTGGGCAGGCTCCAGGCGATCGCCGCTGAACAGACCGACCTGCCTGCACCCGACTACATAGGCCGAGTGATTGCCCTACCCGCAAAAAAATAATCAGGAGATCGCCATGAACACCGCCACCGCTGTTGCCGACTTCCGTACCTATCCATTAATCAGCGCGTTGACCGCCGTGCACTCCCTGGCGGACCGGGTTCAAGTGATCTGGGCTGACGCACGCATCAGCCCTTTCCATCACCAGTGGCTGCGGGACAACTGTCCGTGCCCGCTGTGCGTCTACACCGTGACCCGCGAACAAGTGCTGGAAATCGTCGACGTAGCCGAAGACCTCAAACCCGGCGCAGCGCGCATCGATGCCGACGGCTGCCTGTTTGTCGATTGGCAGGATGGCCATCTCAGCCGCTTCGATCCTGGCTGGTTGCGCGCCCATGCCTATGACGACGATTCCCGTGCCGAACGCCGGGCCGGCAAACCTAAAACCAGGCTGTGGCGCAGTGATCTGCAGCTGCCGGTGTTCGAGTATTCAGCGCTGATGGATGACAACGACGCGTTGCTGAAATGGCTGCTGGCGGTGCGTGACATCGGCTTGACCCAAGTCCGTGGCGTGCCCACCGAGCCGGGGTCCCTGAAGCTGATTGCGCAACGGATTTCCTTCATCCGCGAGAGCAACTTCGGCGTGCTGTTCAATGTGCAATCCAAGGCTGATGCCGACAGCAACGCTTACACCTCATTCAACCTGCCGTTGCACAGCGACTTGCCGACCCGGGAGCTGCAACCGGGGCTGCAGTTTCTGCATTGCCTGGTGAATGACGCTGAAGGTGGCGAGAGTATTTTCGTTGATGGTTTTGCCATTGCCGATGCGTTGCGCGAGGAAGATTCGCAAGCGTTCGCGGCGCTGTGCGAGATCCCGGTGGAGTTTCGCAACAAGGACCGGCATAGCGATTACCGCTGCCTGGCACCGATCATTGCTGTGGATGCGTTGGGACAGGTCACGGAGATTCGCATGGCGAACTTTTTGCGTGGGCCGTTTGATGCCTCGGTGGAGCAGATGCCGAGGCTTTATCGGGCGTACCGACGCTTTATTGCGATGACTCGCGAGCCTCGGTTCAGGCTGATGCAGAGGCTCAATCCCGGTGAGCTGTGGTGCTTTGATAACCGTCGCACCCTTCACGCACGCAATGCGTTCGACCCTGCAACGGCCGCCCGGCATTTTCAGGGGTGTTATGTGGATCGGGATGAATTGCTGTCGCGGATCCTGGTTTTACAAAGGTAGACCGCGTCATCGTTCGTCGCGGGCAAGCCTTGCTCCCACAGATTTAATGTCAATCACAAAACCCAGGATAGGCCCACTCCTGTGGGAGCAAGGCTTGCCCGCGATGGGGCCCGGACAGACAACACACAAGGCAAAAAAAACCCCGATCAAGCCGTGACAGGATCGGGGCAGAGGTGGGTACTGTTGAGGAGCCGCCGTGCGAGGGTGACCAAACCTTCGTGAAGCCAGCTGAACCCAGTTTGCCCGCTCCCCTGTCGATCCAGTTAGCCGAAAACGACCTGTTCATAGGTATCGCGGCCATCATGACAAATCGCCCTTGCCGCCACTCCACGCCCCTACCAGAATCGAGCCACGACACCGTTCCCTGAAGAAGGATTGCGTCATGATGTACGCTGATTTGATTGACCAGGAAGACCTGTTGGGCCAGTTGAAGTCATTGGGCTTTCAAGTGCCGAGCGGCGCTACCGCCGAGCAGGCTTGCGAGTGTGCAGTGCGGGGCTTGAACGATGAACGGGCGATGACGCTGCGGACTATGGTCAAGCAGATGTACACCAGCAGCGCGACTATTCTGCCGGCTGTGCGTCAGGCGATCGACAGGCAGTTACTGCCAGCGTTAGCGGCGTATCAGCAGACCCGTAGTGCCTGACAGGACGCCATCGCGGGCAAGTCTTGCTCCCACAGTTTATAATCCTTGTGGGAGCAAGGCTTGCCCGCGATGAAGGCGACTCGGTTTAGAGCCTTACACTGGCAAAAGTCGACTCATTACGCGCCTGACTCAACGCCGACAACGGCCCCGACAATGGTGACAACACCAGCGCCTGCGGCAGCGGCATCATCGCCACCTGCTGCGTAGTGTTGGAACCAACGCGTTCATCACGCGGTGGGATGCCGAAGTACTCGCGATAGCACTTGGAAAAGTGCGGAGTGGAAACAAAGCCGCACACCGAAGCCACTTCGATGATCGACATCGGCGTCTGCTTGAGCAACTGCCGGGCGCGGATCAGGCGCAGTTTCAGGTAGTAACGCGACGGCGAGCAATGCAGGTATTTCTGGAACAACCGCTCCAGCTGACGCCGGGAAACAGCGACATACACCGCCAGCTCGTCCAGGTCGATCGGCTCTTCCAGATTGGCCTCCATCAACGCGACGATTTCCTGCAACTTCGGCTGGTTGGTGCCAAGCATATGTTTGAGCGGCACGCGCTGGTGATCCTGCTCGTTGCGGATGCGCTCGTAGACGAACATCTCCGAAATCGCCGCGGACAGTTCACGCCCATGATCACGGCTGATCAGGTGCAGCATCATGTCCAGCGGCGCAGTGCCGCCGGAGCTGGTGAACCGGTTACGGTCGAGGGTGAACAAGCGGGTGCTCATGGCTACGCGCGGGAAAGCTTCCTGCATCGAGGCCAGGCATTCCCAGTGCACGCTGCAATCAAAACCGTCCAGCAGACCGGCGCAAGCCAGGGCCCAGCTGCCGGTGCAGACCGCGCCGAGACGACGCGACTGACGCGCCTGGCTCTGCAGCCATGACACGTGCTCGCGGGTAACGGTGCGCTGAATGCCGATGCCGCCGCAGACAATGATGGTGTCCAGCGCGGGCGCCTTGTGCATGGAGCAATCGGGAGTGATCTGCAGGCCGTCACTGGCCCAGACCTGACCGCCATCAACAGTGAGTGTGCTCCAGCGATACAGCTCACGGCCGGACAACTGGTTGGCCATGCGCAGCGGTTCAACTGCGGACGCCAGGGAAATCAGCGTGAAATTGTCCAGCAGCAAAAAGCCGATGGATTGAGGCGCACGGTTCTGGGGTTGGGCCCCGGAGTTGAACGTCGTCATCGCGGTATCTCCTCACACAAAGCGGGTGATGGCCTCAGGCGGAGGCTCTTGTTATTGCCATCAATCTCGCGTGGGAGACGGGCTTTGTAATGACAGAGCAATTGCCATGCCTAAATTTGAATGCGCGTTCAATAACTCCTGAAAACGACGTCGGAATATGTCCGGATGCTTCTACAAAAGGACGCGCGGAGAGTAGGGATTTAAAGTGCCATCAGGCGGGGCTGGGCACTGCTGCGCTGGGGGGTGAGCAAATCGGTAGCACTTGTGGGAACGGCGCCGCGGGTGGTTGGAAAAGAGTGTCACCACAGGCACGGGTGACGAGTGGTCGATCGGTACCTCGGTTATTTGATGGACTTATCTGTAAGCGACGCGCCATAAGGTGGCGCGCGCAGAATAGAGTGTTCACTTAGCGCGCAGTTTTGACTGGTCTGACGTCATCGCGAGCAGGCTCACTCCTACAGGTGAGCGCGGTCCCTGTAGGAGTGAGCCTGCTCGCGATAGGGTCGACTCGGTATCAACACTCCACCGCACTAACCGCCAACCCACCCCGCGAAGTCTCTTTATATTTGTCATGCATATCCGCCCCGGTATCACGCATGGTGCGGATCACCCGGTCCAGCGAGATAAAGTGCTGCCCATCCCCGCGCAACGCCATCTGCGCCGCATTGATCGCCTTCACTGCCGCAATCGCATTACGTTCAATGCACGGCACCTGCACCAGCCCACCCACCGGGTCGCAAGTCAGGCCAAGGTTGTGTTCCAGGCCAATCTCCGCCGCGTTGCACAGTTGTTCCGGTGTGGCGCCAAGAATCTCCGCCAACCCCGCTGCCGCCATGGCGCAAGCCGATCCGACCTCACCCTGGCAACCGACTTCCGCACCGGAAATCGAAGCGTTCTTCTTGCACAAAATCCCAACCGCCGCCGCGCTGAGGAAGTAATCGACCACATTGGCTTCAGTCACCACTTCGCTGAACTTCATGAAGTAATGCAGCACCGCCGGGATGATCCCCGCCGCGCCATTGGTCGGCGCCGTGACCATGCGCCCGCCCGCAGCGTTTTCCTCGTTGACCGCCAGGGCGAACAGGTTGACCCATTCCATGGCACTCAGGGTCGAGCCGATCACATTCGGTTTGCCCAGTTCCTGCAGGCTGCGGTGCAACCTGGCCGCCCGCCGCCGCACGTTCAGGCCGCCGGGCAGGATGCCTTCGTGCTTGAGGCCCTGCTCTACACAATCCTGCATGGCTCGCCAGAGTGTCATCAGGCCGGACCGGATTTCGTCTTCGCTGCGCCAAACCTTCTCGTTGGCCATCATCAGTTCGGCCACTCGCAGATTGTGTTTCTGGCACAGGCTCAGCAACTCGACCGCACTGGAAAAATCATACGGCAGCACAGTGCGGTCCATGTCCACCACGCCGCTGCTGGCCTGCGCTTCATCCACGACAAAGCCACCTCCGACCGAATAGTAGGTATCGCGATGCAGCTCGCCGGCATCACCCTCGACGATCAGGGTCATGGCGTTGGGATGAAATGGCAGGTTTTCGTCGATCAAGCGCATGTCCCGGGCCCAGATGAACGGCACCGGCAAATGACCATCGAGCAACAACTGTTCGGTTTCGCGCAGGGTGGCGATGCGAATGCCGATTTGCGACGGATCGATCGCGTCCGGCCACTCACCCATCAAACCCATGATCACCGCATTGTCGCTGCCGTGACCGATGCCGGTGGCGGACAGCGAACCATACAGCTGCACTTCCACGCGCCGCACCTGCTCCAGCAGCCCTCGCTCACGCAGGTTCTGGACGAACAGCGCGGCGGCACGCATGGGCCCTACGGTATGCGAACTGGAAGGGCCAATGCCGATTTTGAACAGGTCGAAAACGCTGATAGCCATTACTGCCGAACTCCTGGATATGCCCAACTCCAGGCGCAAAAGCGCCCAGTGACGAAGCTGCTACGCTGAAGCTGCAATCCGCCGATATGGCTGCATCATCAAGCTTTTACCCGGTCGTTCGACGTCTCGAACCGACGCACTCTTGTCCAGCAACGCCGCGAGTCGCCAACGCTACGGTTTCGCCGTTTTTTTGCGGCGCAGCGGGACAAACAGGGCTGAAAAAAGCTGTAAACGACGTCACCGACACTGGATGCGACCATCCCTGTACTGGTTACGACGCCCCCTGTAGGCGTCAGATTTTCACTGGTACATGATCGTATCGACTCGATTGCAAGGCGCCGTGGTAGAGCTCTCTCAAAACGCCATCCAACCGCAACCTATAAGTGCGGTGGTCCAGTCGGAACACTGCCAAAAAAAACACCAAGGAGTCAGTCAATGAAAGGTTCCCCGTCGTTGTTGTTGGCCGCCATGCTTAGTCTGCCGGTTCTGGCACAAGCTGCAGAACCGGCCCAATGCAGCACCGTAAACTTCTCTGATGTCGGCTGGACCGACATCACCGTCACCACCGCGACCACCAGCGTCGTGCTCGACGCACTGGGCTACAAGACCAAAACCACGATGATCTCGGTCCCGGTGACCTACAAGTCTCTGGCCGACGGCAAGAACATGGACGTGTTCCTGGGTAACTGGATGCCGACCATGGAGAACGACATCAAGGCCTACCGCGATGCCGGCACTGTGGAAACCTTGCGCGCTAATCTGGAAAACGCGAAATACACCCTCGCCGTCCCCGAAGAGTTGTATAACAAGGGTCTGAAGGATTTTGCCGACATCGCCAAGTTCAAGAAGGAACTCGACGGCAAGATCTACGGCATCGAACCGGGTAACGACGGCAACCGTCTGATCCAGAGCATGATCGACAAGAACGCCTTCGGCCTTAAAGACGCCGGCTTCAAGGTGGTCGAGTCCAGCGAGGCAGGCATGCTCTCGCAAGTCGATCGCGCCCAGCGCCGCAACACCGCCGTGGTGTTCCTGGGCTGGGAACCACACCCGATGAACACTCGCTTCAAGATGAAGTACCTGACCGGAGGCGACGACTTCTTCGGCCCGAACTTCGGCCAGGCGACCATCTTCACCAACACCCGCAAGGGCTACGCCCAGGAATGCAGCAACGTCGGGCAGCTGCTGAAGAACCTGGTGTTCACCCTCGACATGGAAAGCACGTTGATGGGCAACGTCCTGGACGACAAGCAGAAGCCTGACGCGGCCGCCCGAGCCTGGCTGAAGAATAATCCACAGGTGCTCGATACCTGGCTCGCTGGCGTGACCACCATTGACGGTAAACCAGGCCTGGAGGCCGTGAAAGCCAAACTCGCACAGCCTTGAGTTCAGGAGCATCGCTTATGCCGGGCAGGCTTGCCTGCCCGGGCTGTTATTTCCTTGCATGCGGACGTTCAATACCATGCTGATTGATCAGAAAATCCCTTTAGGCCAGTACATCGCGGGCTTCGTCGAATGGTTGACGCAACATGGCGCCAACACCTTCGACGCAATCGCCGTGTCACTGGAAACGATGATCCACGGCGTGACTTTTGCGCTGACCTGGTTCAACCCGCTGGCATTGATCGGCCTTATCGCCCTACTCGCGCATTTCATTCAACGAAAGTGGGGCCTGACGGTGTTCGTCATCGCCTCCTTCCTGCTGATCCTCAACCTGGGGTACTGGCAGGAAACCATGGAAACCCTGGCCCAGGTGCTGTTCGCCACCCTGGTCTGCGTGGTCATCGGCGTGCCGTTGGGCATCGTCGCCGCGCACAAGCCGATGTTCTATACCCTGATGCGTCCGGTGCTCGATCTGATGCAGACCGTACCGACCTTCGTTTACCTCATTCCTACCCTGACCCTCTTCGGGCTGGGTGTGGTCCCGGGCCTGATCTCCACGGTGGTGTTCGCGATTGCCGCGCCGATCCGCCTGACCTACCTGGGTATCCGTGATGTTCCCGCAGAATTGATGGACGCCGGCAAAGCCTTCGGCTGCTCGCGCCGTCAACTGCTCGCACGCATCGAGTTGCCCTACGCCATGCCCAGCATCGCGGCCGGCATCACCCAGTGCATCATGCTGTCGCTGTCGATGGTGGTGATCGCCGCACTGGTCGGCGCCGACGGCCTGGGCAAACCCGTGGTCAACGCACTGAACACTGCTGATATCGCCCTGGGCTTCGAAGCGGGCCTGGCGATCGTATTGCTGGCGATCATGCTCGACCGTATCTGCAAACAACCCGACGCCAAGGTAGGGGGTGACGCATGAGCATTATTCGCTTCGAAGACGTCGACGTAATCTTTTCCAAGGACCCGCGCGAGGCGTTGAAACTGCTCGACCAGGGCATGACTCGCGACCAGATCCTGAAAAAAACCGGGCAGATTGTCGGTGTGGAAAAAGCCAGCCTGGACGTGGAAAAAGGTGAAATCTGCGTGCTGATGGGCTTGTCCGGTTCCGGCAAATCCAGCCTGCTGCGTTGCATCAACGGCCTCAACACCGTCAGCCGCGGCAAGTTGTTCGTCGAGCATGAAGGCAAGCAGATCGATATCGCTTCCTGCACCCCGGCAGAACTGAAAATGATGCGCACCAAGCGCATCGCCATGGTGTTCCAGAAGTTTGCCCTGATGCCCTGGCTGACGGTGCGCGAGAACATCAGCTTCGGCCTGGAAATGCAGGGCCGCCCGGAGAAGGAACGCAAGAAACTGGTCGATGAAAAACTCGAACTGGTGGGCCTGACCCAATGGCGCAACAAGAAGCCCGATGAGCTGTCCGGCGGCATGCAGCAGCGTGTCGGCCTGGCCCGCGCGCTGGCGATGGATGCCGACATCCTGCTGATGGACGAACCCTTCTCGGCACTCGACCCGCTGATCCGCCAGGGCCTGCAGGATGAATTGCTGGAACTGCAAAGCAAGCTGAACAAAACCATCGTCTTCGTCAGCCACGACCTCGATGAAGCGCTGAAGCTCGGCAGCCGCATCGCGATCATGAAAGACGGTCGCATCGTCCAGTACAGCAAGCCGGAAGAGATCGTGTTGAACCCGGCAGACGATTACGTGCGCACCTTCGTCGCCCACACCAACCCGTTGAACGTGCTGTGCGGCCGCAGCCTGATGCGCACGCTGGACAACTGCAAACGCATCAACGGCTCGGTATGCCTCGACCCGGGTGGCGATTCGTGGCTGGACCTTGCCGAGGGCAACACCATTAAGGGTGCCCGCCAGAACGGGGCGAGCATGGACCTGCAGAACTGGGTGCCCGGTCAAGCGGTGGATGGCCTGGGACGTCGGCCAACGCTGGTGGACTCCAATATCGGCATGCGTGACGCGCTGCAGATCCGCTATCAGACGGGCAACAAGCTGGTGCTGCACGACAACAATCGGGTGGTGGGGATTCTTGGCGACAGCGAGCTATATCACGCGCTGCTCGGCAAGAACCTGGGGTAAGGCAACAGACACAAAAACGCCGCGAAAGGATCGCGGCGTTTTTGTTTACAGAGAAGATCAAAAGATCGCAGCCTACGGCAGCTCCTACAGGGGAACGCAATCCAATGTAGGAGCTGCCGAAGGCTGCGATCTTTTGAAGGGCAACGCGGTGTCACTGAGACACCGCAGCACTTCACAACTCAGCTATAAACCCGGCCAAGGAGCTGCCGATGGCTTTCAAACTGATCGAGCACGTCACGGGTGATCTGATCCTGGGTGAAACCCATCAAGTCGTAATCCTGGCTGCCGTTGTGCAGGTACACCTCGGCGCGGTAGTAACGTGCTCGCGGTTCCTCGGCACTGTCAGCCGCGGCCGTGTCACTCGCCCCCGCCAGATAACCATCGAGGCTCACTTCGTAGACAAACGGATTACCTTCTTCCATCTCGATCCGCAGGCCCATGCAGCGCTTGGCCTTGCCCAGCAAGGTCTGCACCTCCAGACCCTGACCACGCAACAGAACCGCCGCTTCTTCCAGCGCCGGGGTCACCTGCTTGTCCATGAAACGCTGGACGATCGACTGGTTCGGCTGCAGATCCAGCTGCGTCAGGCGCTCGCTGAAACCACGACGCCCACGTGCTGCAAGTTCCGCCTGCTCCTGTTCGATCTGCACGTCCTGGCGCATGGCCTTGTGCAAGCCGAACATGAAGAACACCAGCACCACCGAGAACGGCAGGCCCGCCAGCACCACCATGGTTTGCATGGCTTCGAAGTTACCGGCAAACAGCAGGCCGATGGTCACCAGGGTGATCACCGCCGACCAGAAAATCCGCAGCCAGTGCGGCGCATCCTCGTCGACATTGCCGCCCTTGCACGACAGGTTGGCCATCATCACCGCGCCGGAATCCGCCGGGGTCAGGAACAGCACGAAACCGACGAAGATCGACACGCCGATCACAATCTTCGACGCCGGGTAATGCTCAAGCAATTGGTAAATCGCCATCGACGGCTGTTCCAGCGCCGTCTTCCCGAGCTCCACCGCCCCATGGTTCATCACCAGGTCCAGGGCCGAGTTACCGAAAATCGACAGCCACGCCAGGGTGAAGCCCAGGGGAATCAGCAGCACGCCGGCGACCAGTTCGCGCACCGTGCGCCCACGGGAAATACGCGCGATGAACATGCCCACGAATGGCGCCCAGGAAATCCACCAGGCCCAGTAGAACAGGGTCCACAGGCCCATCCAGCGTTCGGTTTTCTCGGCGCTGCCTTCGTACACATAGAGGTCGAAGGTTTTCAACACGATACCGTTGAGGTAGTCACCGAGGTTCTGCACGAAGCCATTGAGCAGGTGCAGAGTCGGGCCGAACAGCAGGACAAAAATCAACAGGCCGCTGAACAGGACGATGTTCAGGTTGGACAGGCGGCGGATGCCGTTTTCCACACCCGACACGGCAGCGATGGTCGCCACGGTGCTCATCACGATGATCACGATCAGCAGGTTGGTGTTGCTGTGTTCCATGCCGAACAGATTTTCCAGCCCCGAGGATACTTGCAGCGAACCGATCCCCAGGTTGGTGACCAGGCCCAGCAGGGTCACGAACATGCCGAAGCCGTCCACCGCATGACCGGCCGCGCCCTTGACCCAGCGCTCACCCACCAGTGGATACAACGCCGAGCGCAACGCCAGCGGCTGATTATGCCGATAGGCGAAATAAGCCACGGCCAGACCGACCAGCGCATAAATCGCCCAGCCATGCAGGCCCCAGTGCAGGAACGTCAGCTGTACGGCCTGACGTGCTGCCATGTTGCTGCCGGCCACGCCTTCGGGCGGGTTGAAGTAGTGATCCAGCGGCTCGGATGCACCGAAGTACAACAGCGAGATGCCGATACCCGACGAGAACAGCATTCCCGCCCAGGCGCCATAGCTGAAGTCCGGGGTATCGTCCTTGCTGCCCAGCTTGAGTTTGCCATAGGACGAGAACGCCAGGCCGATGACGAATATCAGGTAGGCGGCAATCACCACCATGTAGTACCAGCCGAAGCTGCGGGACAACCAGGCCTGGGCGATGCCGAGCAGTCTGCCGGCCTCTTGCGGGGCGATGATCAGAATGGCGGTCAACAACAGGATCAGCGCGGTAGAGGTGTAGAACACCCAACCGTTGACCGTCACCTTCTCGGGCGGGGTCTTTATAAGAGAGGCAGAACTCATGGCACAGATGCTCCGGGCAGTGCGAGAGAAGAACACAAGGCAAAGCGGTACCCGACCAATCGGTTAGTTGGCAGCCGACCAGCGGGTGATATAAAGACACCCCGAAAATGCCGGAAAGCCCGCAAGCACCGGGGCGCGCAGGTTTCGAGCGGATTTGGATGTCGGATTGTCGCCATCTGCATGTAGGAAAAATCTGAAAACAGCGACGATTTGTCGCAGAGCTTATTCTTTGTTGATTGAACGTTCAATCAAAACAAAATAGACTGGCCCTCAATCCGATAGACGTTCGCCGTCTGCCGGAAGGCCTAAGGAGATGTGCAAGATGCCCAAGGTCGGTATGCAACCCATCCGCCGTCAGCAATTGATCGAAGCCACTTTGCTGGCCGTCGATCAGGTCGGGATGGGGGACGCCAGCATTGCGCTGATCGCCCGTTTGGCCGGTGTCTCGAATGGCATCATCAGTCACTATTTTCAGGACAAGAATGGCCTGATCGCCGCCACGATGCGGTATCTGATGAGCGTCCTCAGCGAGAACGTCACCGCGCGCCGATTGGCGCTGACAGATGACAGCCCACGGGCGCATCTGCAGGTGATCATCGAAGGCAACTTCGACGCCAGCCAGGTCAATGGCCCGGCAATGAAAACCTGGTTGGCCTTCTGGGCCACCAGCATGCACCAGCCGTCTTTGCACAGGTTGCAGCGGATCAACGATCACCGCCTGTATTCCAACCTGTGCTGCCAGTTCCGCCGTGTATTGCCGCTCGATGACGCGCGCAGTGCAGCCCGAGGCCTGGCAGCCCTGATTGACGGTTTGTGGTTGCGCGGCGCGCTGTCGGGAGACGCGTTCGACACCGAGCAGGCGCAACAGATCGCTTACGAATACATGGATATCCAATTGGCCAAGCAGGTGAGTTAGAGCACACATAACCGCTCAACCCCTGAACTGCTACTGAACAGCGTTGCCACAACCTTATGGGACTGGCTTCACCTCAGTGCTTACCGCCAACCCACTTATGCTCTTGCGAGGACTTTATGGCCCGTTTCGAACTGCAAAAACTCTACATTGATGGCGGCTACAGCGACGCCAGCAGCGACGCTACTTTCGAAGCCATCAACCCGGCTAACGGTGAAGTCCTCGCAAACGTCCAGCGTGCGACCAAGGAAGACGTGGAACGCGCGGTAGTCAGCGCCGAAAAGGGCCAGAAAATCTGGGCCGCGATGACCGCCATGGAGCGTTCGCGCATCCTGCGTCGCGCCGTCGACATCCTGCGCGAGCGCAACGATGAACTGGCCGCCCTGGAAACCCTGGACACCGGCAAGTCGTTCTCCGAAACCAAGTATGTCGACATCGTCACCGGCGCTGACGTGCTGGAGTACTACGCTGGACTGGTTCCGGCCATCGAAGGCGAGCAGATCCCGCTGCGCGATACCTCTTTTGTCTACACCCGTCGCGAGCCGCTGGGCGTCGTGGCCGGTATCGGCGCGTGGAACTATCCGATCCAGATCGCCCTGTGGAAATCCGCCCCGGCCCTGGCAGCCGGCAACGCGATGATCTTCAAGCCAAGCGAAGTCACTTCCCTGACCACGCTGAAACTGGCCGAGATCTACACCGAAGCGGGCCTGCCGGCTGGTGTGTTCAACGTCCTGACCGGCAGCGGCCGTGAAGTCGGCACCTGGCTGACCGAGCACCCGCGCATCGAAAAAATCTCCTTCACCGGCGGCACCGACACCGGCAAGAAAGTGATGGCCAGCGCTTCCGCGTCTTCGCTCAAAGACGTGACCATGGAACTGGGCGGCAAATCCCCGCTGATCATTTTCGACGACGCCGACCTCGATCGCGCCGCCGACACCGCGATGATGGCCAACTTCTACAGCTCCGGCCAGGTCTGCACCAACGGCACTCGCGTGTTTGTCCCGACTCACCTGAAAGCGGCTTTTGAAGCCAAGATCGCTGAACGCGTAGCGCGCATCCGCATCGGCAACCCGGAGGACGAGAACACCAACTTCGGTCCACTGGTGAGCTTCGCCCACATGGAAAGCGTGCTGGGCTACATCGCCAAGGGTAAGGAAGAAGGCGCTCGCGTGCTGTGCGGCGGCAGCCGTCTGACCGAGGGTGATTTCGCCAAAGGCGCATTCGTGGCACCGACCGTGTTCACGGACTGCACCGACGGGATGACCATCGTTCGCGAAGAAATCTTCGGCCCGGTGATGGCGATCCTGACCTACGACACCGAAGAAGAAGTGATCCGTCGTGCCAACGACACCGACTTCGGCCTGGCTGCCGGCATCATCACCAAGGACCTGAACCGCGCTCACCGCGTGATTCATCAACTGGAAGCCGGTATCTGCTGGATCAACGCCTGGGGCGAGTCCGACGCGAAGATGCCGGTTGGCGGCTACAAGCAGTCCGGTGTTGGCCGTGAGAACGGCATCAGCTCGCTGAACAACTTCACTCGCATCAAATCGGTACAGGTTGAGCTGGGCGATTACGCCTCGGTTTTCTAAAGCTCCCGATAGGCGTCGCCCGTGATGCCGTCATCGCGGGCAAGCCTTGCTCCCACAGAATTGAGGAGTGCCTCAGGTTTGTGGACGACACCACATCTGTGGGAGCAAGGCTTGCCCGCGATCGAGTGCGAAGCACTCGCCGAGGCCTGACCTGAACCAACTTCAAAGAGGGTGCATTTATGTCCCAAGAATTCGATTACATCATCATCGGTGCCGGCTCTGCCGGTAACACCCTGGCGACCCGTCTGACTGAAGACGAAGGCGTCACCGTCCTGCTGCTCGAAGCTGGCGGCCCGGACTATCGCCTGGACTTCCGCACGCAGATGCCGGCAGCCCTGGCGTTTCCGCTGCAAGGCCGTCGCTAC
Organism: Pseudomonas sp. LB3P31; assembly: GCF_054897945.1. Lineage (NCBI taxonomy): Bacteria > Pseudomonadati > Pseudomonadota > Gammaproteobacteria > Pseudomonadales > Pseudomonadaceae > Pseudomonas > Pseudomonas sp. LB3P31. The sequence continues at coordinate 3,826,921 of NZ_CM142710.1, read as the reverse complement.
AACTGGGCCTACGAAACCGATCCTGAGCCATACATGGACGGTCGCCGTATGGAATGCGGTCGCGGCAAGGGCCTGGGTGGCTCTTCGCTGATCAACGGCATGTGCTACATCCGCGGCAACGCGATGGACTACGACAACTGGGCCAAGCTGCCAGGCCTGGAAGACTGGGATTACCTGAACTGCCTGCCGTACTTCCGCAAGGCGGAAACCCGTGACATCGGCGCGAACGACTACCACGGTGGCGAAGGTCCGGTCAGCGTGACCACACCCAAAGCCGGCAACAACCCGCTGTTCCACGCGATGGTTGAAGCAGGCGTGCAGGCCGGTTACCCACGTACCGAAGACCTCAACGGCTACCAGCAGGAAGGTTTCGGCCCGATGGACCGCACCGTGACGCCGAACGGCCGTCGCGCCAGCACCGCTCGCGGTTATCTGGACACGGCCAAGAAGCGCTCGACCCTGACCATCGTCACCCACGCCCTGACCGACAAGATCCTGTTCGAAGGCAAGCGTGCTGTTGGCGTGCGTTACCTGATCGGTGCTGCCGAAGAACGTGTTGAAGCCCGTGCCCGCAAGGAAGTGCTGCTGTGCTCCGGCGCGATCGCTTCGCCGCAGATTCTGCAACGCTCCGGCGTCGGCCCGGCCGAGCTGCTGAACAAGCTCGAAATCCCGGTGGTCCACGACCTGCCAGGCGTCGGCGAAAACCTGCAGGATCACCTCGAGCTGTACTTGCAATACTCTTGCACCCAACCGGTCTCGCTGTACCCGTCGCTGCTCTGGTACAACCAGCCAGCCATCGGTGCCGAATGGCTGTTCAACGGCACCGGCATCGGCGCCAGCAACCAGTTCGAAGCCGGCGGTTTCATCCGTACCCGTGAAGACTTCGATTGGCCGAACATCCAGTACCACTTCCTGCCGGTCGCGATTAACTACAACGGCAGCAACGGCGTGAAAGAGCACGGTTTCCAGGCACACATGGGTTCCATGCGCTCGCCAAGCCGTGGTCGCATCCAGGCCAAGTCCAAGGATCCGCGCGAGTACCCGAGCATCCTGTTCAACTACATGGCCACCGAGCAGGACTGGCAGGAATTTCGCGACGGCATCCGCCTGACCCGCGAAATCATGCAGCAGCCGGCGCTGGATCAGTACCGTGGCCGCGAAATCAGCCCGGGCATCGAAGTGCAAACCGATGAGCAGCTGGACCAGTTCATCCGCGAACACGCCGAAACCGCGTTCCACCCTTCCTGCTCGTGCAAGATGGGCACCGACGAGATGGCGGTGGTCGATGGCGAAGGTCGCGTGCATGGCCTGCAGAGCCTGCGAGTGGTCGATGCTTCGATCATGCCGATCATCACCACCGGCAACCTCAACGCACCAACGATCATGATCGCCGAGAAAATCGCCGACAAGATCCGCGGTCGCCAGCCGCTTCCGCGCAGCACGGCTGATTACTACGTGGCCGGTGATGCACCGGTGCGTGGCAAGCCGATGCGGGATGTGACCCTTACTGCTCAGTAAGACACAACACCGAGGCGCTGCCTTCGCGAGCAAGCCCGCTCCCACAATGGATCTTCAGTGAACACAAATTATGTGAACACCCTAAATCCACTGTGGGAGCGGGCTTGCTCGCGAAGGGGCCCGTCCCAACGACACATCTGCTCCTGATACACCTACCAATCCCGTCGCACCCTTGATCCCACCCCCCGCACAGGCCTAATCTAGCGCCACGCAAACGTTTCACCCCCTCCGCCACACCGCTGCACCGCCACTCCATACCAGGGAGGTCCCCGAATGTTCGATTTCCACCCCCAGCTCAAGCAGCGCTTCGCCGCCTTGCGCACGGGCGCTGAATTCTTTTCGCTGCGATATGTGCGCGAGTCCGGCCAATACCTGTCAGTGCGCAAGAACGTTGCCGAACCGCCAAGCCTGAGTCGTGACGAAGGGGCGATGCTCACCGCGCGCGTCAACGGAGTCGAAGCCTATGCCGCGACCAACGACCTGTCGCCCCAAGGCCTGCAAGCCGCGCTCGACAAAGCCGAGCAACAAGCCCGGCAGCTTAAGCCCCACGCCTTGCTCGACCTGCGCGAACAAGCAGTCTCCAGCGATCGCGCCGATTACTTTTCGCCCAACCTCGACCAGCCCTTCCCGTCCCTAAGCGACTGCTACCAGCTGCTTGGCGCCGAGTCCGCCGCCGTACCCAAGGATGAACGGCTGGTGAGCTGGCAGGTGAGCATCGGCATCACCCATGTCGAGCAGATCTACCTCAACAGCGCCGGTGCCGAGTTGCGCCAGGCCCAACGTTTCGTCTACCCGGGCCTCGACGTCACCGCCTACGATGGAAACGACAGCCAGACCCGCAGCCTGGGCCGCGAGAACTTCGGCCAGCAGGGTGGCGCCGACGTAATCAGCCGCTGTGGCCTGGTGGGTGCCGGCCCGCAAGTCGCCGATCAGGCCCTGCAACTGCTGCTGGCACCCAACACCCCGCAAGGTCCGCGCGACCTGCTGTTGATGCCCGACCAGATGATGCTGCAGATCCATGAGTCTATCGGTCACCCGCTGGAACTGGACCGCATCCTCGGTGATGAACGCAATTACGCCGGCACCAGCTTCGTCAAGGCCGAAGACTTCGGTCACCTGCAATACGGTTCGAAGCTGCTCAACGTCACCTTCGACCCAGACATTCCCGAACAACTCGCCAGCTACGGGCATGACGACGATGGCAGCGCCGCGAGCAAACAGTTTTTGATCAAGGAGGGCTTGCTGCTGAAGCCACTGGGCGGTGCACTTTCGCAATTCCGCTCCGGCATGGAAGGCGTTGCCAACAGCCGCGCCTGCGGCTGGAATCGCCCGCCAATAGATCGCATGGCCAACCTCAATATCGAGTCCGGCGATCAACCGCTGGAGCAACTGATCGGCAACATCGAACACGGCATCCTGATGAGCACCAACCGCTCCTGGTCGATCGACGATGCGCGCAACAAATTCCAGTTCGGCTGCGAATGGGGCCAGTTGATCGAGAACGGCGAACTCAAGGGCGTGGTGAAAAACCCGAACTACCGGGCGATTTCCGCGCAATTCTGGAAAAACCTCAGCGCCGTGGGCGACGCCAGCACGTTCAAGGTGCTCGGCACTCCTAACTGCGGCAAGGGCGAACCGAACCAGGTGATCCGCGTTGGCCATGCTTCACCCGCCTGTGTGTTCAGTCATGTCGATGTGTTTGGAGGAGACGCCTGATGAGTACGTCCATAAATCAGGCCCAGACGTTCAAGGCATTGGTGACCTGGCTGCGCGAGGCCATTCGCGAGCCGGAACAGTTCACCCTGAGCTACGCCGCCGAGTCCTCGGCCTTCGTGCGTTTCAACCATGGCAAGGTGCGTCAGGCTGGCCAGGTGCAGCAGGCGAGTGTCGGTTTCAAACTGATCAACCAGGGTCGCCACGCCGACCTCGACATCACTCTATCGGATGACCCGCAGGTGGATATCCAGCGTCTGGCCGAAGGCCTGCAACAGCTGCGCGAAACCTTGCCGCTGCTGCCGGAAGATCCGTACCTGCTGCTCAACTTCAATGGCTGGCAGAGCAACAACGTCCAGGATCATCCGCTGCCGGATACCGCCCAGGCCGTGGCTGAAATCACCCAGGCAGCGCGAGGCCTCGACCTCGTCGGCTTTTACGCAGCTGGCCCGATCAGCCGCGGTTTTGCCAGTTCTTCGGGAGCGTTTGGCTGGCATCAGGCGAACAGCTTCAACTTCGACTTCAGCCTGTTCCACCAAAACGGCCAGGCGGTGAAAGCCAGCTACGCCGGGCATGACTGGAGCAGCGAAGGGTTTGCCAAGCGCTTCCAGCAGGCCCGCGAGCAGCTGGAGTTTCTTGGTCGTCCGCTGCGCACCCTGGCGCCGGGGCAGTACCGCGCCTACCTGGCTCCGGCGGCGCTGGAAGAAATCATCGGTATGTTGAGCTGGGGCGGTTTTTCCGCGCAGTCGATTGCCAGTAAAAGCAGCCCGCTGCAGAAGCTCTACGCCGGTGACTTGGCGTTCAGTCCGCTGGTGTCGCTGGAAGAAAAAGTCAGTGGCTCGTTGAGCCCGGCGTTTTCCGGTGAAGGGTATCCGCGCAGCGATCTGAAGCTGATCGTTGAAGGCCAGGCCGGTGAGCAATTGGTCGGCTCGCGCAGCGCCGCCGAATACGGCCTGACGGCCAATGGCGCTGGTGGCGGTGAATCGCCCAGTGCGGTGAACATGGCACAAGGGACCTTGCCGGATGCCGACATTCTCGAGCAGCTGGGTACGGGCCTGTACATCAGCAACCTGTGGTACCTCAACTACTCGGATCAACCCAACGCGCGCATGACCGGCATGACCCGGTTTGCCACATTCTGGGTCGAGAACGGCGAGATCCAGGCGCCAGTGAGCACCATGCGTTTTGATGACACGGCCTACAGTTTGCTCGGCTCGCAGCTGGAAGCGTTGACTGAAGAGCGGGAACTCCTGCTGTCGGCCAGCACCTACAGTCAGCGCGCGACGGCTTCGGCGTTGTTGCCGGGGGCGCTGATCAGCAAACTGACCTTGACCCTGTAAAAGCATCGCGGGCAAGCCTTGCTCCCACAGGATTGAGGTTGCCGCAGGACCTGTGGGAGCAAGGCTTGCCCGCGATGAATTCACCACGGACCACCCGCCTTACACTGACAAGAGGTCCCATGCCCAACCGCCAACCTCTCGACCCCGTCACCGCCCGCTGGTTGCCGTGGGTCGTGGCCATCGCCTTTTTCATGCAGTCCCTCGACGGCACTATTCTCAACACCGCCCTGCCCGCCATGGCCCGCGACCTGGCGGAAGATCCGTTGCGCATGCAAGGCGTGATCATCGCCTACATGCTAACCGTGGCCCTACTGATCCCCGCCTCTGGCTGGATCGCCGACCGCTTCGGCACCAAGAAAATCTTCTTCGGCGCGATCCTGCTGTTCAGCCTCGGCTCATTGCTCTGCGCGCTGTCCAGCAGCCTGGGCATGCTGATCGGCGCCCGGGTCATCCAGGGTCTCGGCGGTGCGCTGATGCTGCCGGTCGGGCGCTTGGTGGTGCTGCGCGCCTATCCGCGCTCGGAGCTGGTGCGTATCATGGGCTTCATCACCATTCCCGGTTTGCTCGGTCCATTGCTAGGGCCGACAACGGGTGGCTGGATGGTTGAGTACCTGTCCTGGCACTGGATCTTCCTGCTCAACCTGCCAGTCGGCGTCATCGGCTGCTACGCGGTGTGGAAATTCATTCCCGACCTGCGCGGCACCGAGCGCACCCGTTTCGACAGCCTCGGTTTCCTGCTGTTTGGTGCGGCCATGGTGCTGATCACCATCGCCATGGAAGGCCTGGGCGAATTGCACCTGCCGCATTTGCGCGTGATGTTGCTGCTGTTCGGCGGCATGGCCTGCCTCGCGGCGTATTGGCTGCGGGCCGGGCATATCGACAATCCGCTGTTTGCGCCGTCGCTGTTCAAGACCCGGACCTTCGCCGTGGGCATCCTCGGCAACCTGTTCGCCCGCCTCGGCAGCGGCGCATTGCCCTTTCTGGTGCCGCTGCTGCTGCAAGTGGCACTGGGTTACTCGCCGTCCCAGGCCGGTATGAGCATGTTGCCCCTGGCCGCTGCAGCCATGGTCGCCAAATCGGTGGCACGGCCGCTGATCGAACGTTTGGGCTATCGCATCGTACTGACGGGCAACACCCTGGCACTGGGGATAATGCTGGCAAGCATGGGCCTGGTCAGTGAGCAGACGCCCTATTGGTTACTGCTGGGGATGCTGGCGATCCTCGGAGCGATCAACTCGCTGCAGTTCACCGCGATGAATACCGTGACCCTGATCGACCTCGACGACGCCAGCGCCAGCAGCGGTAACAGCTTGCTGTCGGTGGTCGCGCAATTGTCCCTGAGCCTTGGCGTTGCCTGCGCTGGTGCGCTGCTTGGCGGGTTCACGGCAGAAGTCGGAAACGATGGTGTGGATACGGTACTGGGAGCCTTCCAGCTGACCTTTGTGACCGTTGGAATCATGGCGATGCTGGCCGCGACGATCTTCTCGCAACTCTCCAAGGATGACGGACGGCGTGTCAAACGTCCGGAACAACACATCGAACCTTAGGGCCAATGGCCACGGGACTGATACACTGCGCGACATTTTGTTTTGCAGGCCAGTCCCGTGACCACCATCGCCACCGCTTTTAATACTTTGCCGCTGTCCGCCGCCATGCTGGCTAACCTCGACTCCCTCGGTTATGCCCAGATGACGCCGATCCAGGCGCAAAGCTTGCCGGTGATCCTCAAGGGGATGGACCTGATCGCCCAGGCCAAGACCGGCAGCGGCAAGACCGCCGCCTTCGGTGTCGGCCTGTTGAACCCGATCAATCCGCGCTTCTTCGGTTGCCAGGCGCTGGTCATCTGCCCGACTCGCGAGCTGGCTGACCAGGTCGCCAAGGAAATCCGTCGCCTGGCCCGTGCCGAAGACAACATCAAGGTCCTGACCTTGTGCGGCGGCGTGGCTTTCGGCCCGCAGATCGGCTCCCTGGAGCACGGCGCGCACATCATCGTCGGCACCCCGGGCCGTATCCAGCAGCACCTGCGCAAAGGTTCGCTGATCCTGCATGGCCTGAACACGCTGATCCTCGACGAAGCCGACCGCATGCTCGACATGGGTTTCTACGACTCCATCGAAGAAATCATCGCCCAGTGCCCGGAGCGCCGCCAGACCCTGCTGTTCTCGGCCACTTACCCGGTAGGCATCAAGCAGCTCGCGTCGAAATTCATGCGCAACCCGCAGATTGTGAAGGCCGAAGCCTTCCACGACGACACGCAAATCGAGCAGCGGTTCTACGAGATCTCCCCTGAAGAACGCATGGACGCCGTGGTCAAGGTCCTCGCGCATCACCGCCCGGCTTCGTGCGTGGCGTTCTGCTTCACCAAGCAGCAAGTGCAGGAAACCGTTGATCACCTGACCTCCAAAGGCATTTCCGCCGTCGGCCTGCACGGCGACCTGGAACAGCGTGATCGCGACCAGGTACTGGCGATGTTCGCCAACCGCAGCACTTCGGTACTGGTTGCCACCGACGTCGCCGCGCGCGGCCTGGACATCGACGCACTGGACATGGTGATCAACGTCGAGCTGGCCCGTGACTCGGAAATCCACATTCACCGAGTTGGCCGTACAGGTCGTGCTGGCGAGAAAGGTATCGCGATCAGCCTGGTGGCGCCGTCCGAAGCGCACCGTGCCCAGGCCATCGAGCAACTGCAGAAGTCGCCGTTGAGCTGGGATCAGCTGGACAACCTCAAATCCCAGGGCGGCGCACCACTGCTGCCGGTGATGAGCACCCTGGTGATTGGCGCTGGTCGCAAGGACAAGGTTCGCCCGGGCGACATCCTCGGCGCACTGACAGGTGATGCGGGCATTCCGGGGGCCCAGGTTGGCAAGATCGCGATTTTCGATTTCCAGGCCTATGTGGCAGTCGAACGCGGCATCGCCAAACAGGCGTTGCAGCGCTTGAACGACGGCAAGATCAAAGGCCGCTCGCTGCGCGTGCGTATCCTGTAAAAACGACGCAATTCCCCCTGTGGGAGCGAGCCTGTGGGAGCAAGGCTTGCCCGCGATGGCGGTGCCACATCCGAAATTGAAGTGACTGACACACCGCAATCGCGGGCAAGCCTTGCTCCCACAGGTCTTGCTCCCACATTGGTTATGTGGTGAAACAGAGAGGACACCGTTTTGCGCTCTACCGAAGTCGTGATCATTGGCGCAGGCGCCGCAGGTTTGATGTGTGCGCTGACCGCCGCCGGGCGCGGGCGCGAGGTCCTGTTGCTGGACCACGCCAACAAGGCCGGCAAGAAAATCCTGATGTCGGGCGGCGGACGTTGCAATTTCACCAACATGTACACCGAACCCAACAACTTCCTGTCGCAGAACGAACACTTCTGCAAATCCGCACTGGCGCGCTACACCCAGTGGGACTTCATCGGCATGGTCGCCAAGCACGGCGTGCCGTATCACGAGAAAAAACTCGGCCAGTTGTTCTGCGATAACAAATCCAGCGACATTCTCGAGATGCTGCTCAACGAGTGCGACCAGGTCGGCGTCAGCCTGCACCTGGACACCTCGATCCAGACCATCGAGAAGCTCGAAAGCGGCTATCTGCTGGACACCACAATGGGCCAGGTAAGCTGCCAGTCCCTAGTAATTGCCACCGGCGGCCTGTCGATTCCAACCTTGGGCGCTACCGGCTTCGGTTATCAGGTCGCCAGGCAATTCGGTCACGAGTTGCTGCCGACCCGCGCCGGCCTGGTGCCGTTCACCATCACCGATCAGCTCAAGGAACTGTGCACCGAGCTGTCCGGCACTTCGGTGGATTGCCTGGTGAGTTGCAACGAGCAGAGTTTCCGCGAAAACATCCTGTTCACTCACCGCGGCCTCAGCGGTCCGGCGATCCTGCAGATATCTTCGTTCTGGGAATCGGGCGACACGGTTGAGATTAACCTGATGCCCGATCACGACGTGCCAGGCTGGCTGCAACAGCAGCAAACCGAACGTCCGAACAGCGAGCTGAAGACTTTGCTGGGGGAAATCTTCACCAAGAAGATGGCCAACCTGTTGGCGGATAACTGGTTTGTGTCCAAGCCGATGAAGCAATACACCCATGCGGAAATTGCCGACATCGCGGAAAAGCTGGCCAGCTGGAAAGTGGTTCCGGCCGGGACTGAAGGTTATCGCACGGCCGAAGTGACCTTGGGCGGAGTCGACACCCGCGAGGTTTCGTCGAAGACCATGGAATCGCTGAAAAGCCCGGGCCTATATTTTATTGGCGAAGTGCTTGATGTTACCGGCCACCTGGGCGGCTTCAACTTCCAGTGGGCCTGGGCTTCCGGCTACGCCGCCGCGCAATACGCCTGACCAAGTCCCCCTGTAGGAGCTGCCGAGAGAAACGAGGCTGCGATCTTTTGATCTTAATGATCAAGATCAAGATCAAAATCAAGATCAAAATCAAAAGATCGCAGCCTTCGGCAGCTCCTACGGGGACCGCGCTCTGCCGGACAAGGAACAGATTTTGCTGTCAGATGTGATCGACGCCATTGCGTCGACGTCATTACTGGCTCAATTTAGCGTCATTGCCTCGGAAGGCCTCCGCACTTCATGTCATCAAGCTCATTTAGTCAGTCATTGCGTCGCCTCTGGGCGCTGGATAAATTCAGCTACAGCGTGCGGGTGTTCATTGCCCTGACCGGCAGCATGGCGCTGTGCTGGTATCAGGATCAGATGGGCCTGCTGATCCCGCTGTTCCTCGGGATCATCGCCAGCGCCCTGGCCGAAACCGATGACAGCTGGCAAGGCCGTCTCAACGCCCTGGCGGTGACGCTGGTGTGCTTCAGCGTCGCCGCACTCTCGGTCGAATTGCTATTCCCCTACCCCATCGTCTTCGTCTTCGCCCTGGCACTGGCCAGCTTCGGCCTGACCATGCTCGGCGCCCTGGGCGAACGCTACGGGGCGATTGCCTCAGCGACCCTGATTCTGTCGGTCTACACCATGATCGGCGTGGACCAGCGTGGCGGCGCAGTGACCGATTTCTGGCATGAACCGCTGTTGCTGGTAGCCGGCGCTGCCTGGTACGGCCTGCTCTCGGTACTGTGGCAGGCGATGTTTTCCAATCAGCCGGTGCAACAAAGCCTGGCGCGGTTGTTCCGCGAGCTGGGTTTTTACCTGAAGCTGAAATCGTCGCTGTTCGAGCCGATCCGGCAGATGGACGTGGAAGCCCGTCGCCTGGAACTGGCCCAGCAGAATGGCCGGGTGGTGGCAGCCCTGAACGCCGCCAAGGAAATCATCCTGCACCGGGTCGGCAATGGTCGCCCGGGCTCGAAAGTCAGCCGTTACCTGAAGCTGTATTTCCTCGCCCAGGACATCCACGAGCGCGCCAGCTCCTCACACTACCCCTACAACGCCCTGGCCGACGCGTTCTTTCACAGCGACGTGCTGTTTCGCTGTCAGCGCCTGCTGCGCCAGCAAGGCAAAGCCTGCCGCGCCTTGGCCGAATCGATCCAGATGCGCCAACCGTTCGTCTACGACGCCAGCTTTGCCGAAGCACTGAGCGACCTGCACGCCTCGCTCGAACACCTGCGAGTGCAAAGCAACCCGGCCTGGCGCGGCCTGTTGCGTTCGCTGCGAGCGTTGGCTGCGAACCTCGGCACGCTCGACCGCCTGCTCAGCGATGCCAGCAACCCCGACGCCCTGGCCGACGCTACCGACAGCAGCCTGCTCGACCGCTCGCCCCGCAGCCTCAAGGACGTCTGGATTCGCCTGCGCACGCAGCTGACACCGACCTCTCTGCTGTTCCGTCACGCCCTGCGATTACCCCTGGCGTTGAGCATCGGCTACGGCATGGTGCATTTGATCCACCCGTCCCAGGGCTACTGGATCATCCTCACCACGCTGTTCGTCTGTCAGCCGAACTACGGCGCCACTCGCCGCAAACTCGGCCAGCGGATCATCGGCACTGCGATTGGCCTGACCGTGGCCTGGGCGCTGTTCGACCTCTTCCCCAATCCGTTGGTGCAGTCGTGCTTCGCGATTGCCGCCGGGGTGGTGTTCTTTATCAATCGCACCACCCGCTACACCCTGGCAACCGCCGCGATCACCCTGATGGTGCTGTTCTGCTTCAATCAGGTGGGTGATGGCTACGGCCTGTTCCTGCCGCGGCTTTTCGATACCTTGCTCGGCAGCCTGATCGCCGGCCTCGCGGTATTCCTGTTCCTGCCCGACTGGCAGGGCCGCCGTCTGAACAAGGTCCTGGCCAATACCCTGACCTGCAACAGCATTTATCTGCGCCAGATCATGCAGCAATACGCCGCGGGCAAAAGCGACGACCTGGCGTATCGCCTGGCCCGGCGCAATGCGCATAACGCCGATGCGGCGCTGTCGACGACGCTGGCCAATATGCTGATGGAGCCTGGGCATTTCCGTAAGGAGGCCGATGTTGGCTTCCGTTTCCTGGTGCTGTCGCACACCTTGCTCAGTTATCTGTCAGGGCTGGGCGCGCACCGTGAAACGCAGCTGCCGACCGACGTGCGCGAACAGTTGATCGAGGGTGCCGGCGTCAAGCTGGCCGCCAGCATCGACGAGATCGCCCAGGGCCTGGCCAGCAAGACGCCGATCGCGATTCAGAGTGACGAGGAAGAGGCATTGGCCAATGAGCTTGAGCTGATGCCGGACGAGATCGATGAGGGGCAGCGCCTGGTGCAGACTCAATTGGCATTGATCTGCCGCCAGCTCGGGCCGTTGCGGACCTTGGCGGCGCATTTGATCAAGGACAGCAGCGAGGCTTGAATTGTGGGTGCCTGGGCTGGCCTCATCGCGGGCAAGCCCGGCTCCCACAATGTCCGTGGTGTATGAACAGTTTGTGTCCACCTGAAACCCTGTGGGAGCCGGGCTTGCCCGCGATGAGGCCGGAAGCTTCACCATAAAAACAGCTCCCAACCCTACATCCCATGCTGCCTGAACAGCCGCTCATAACTCCCATCCGCCTTCATCGCCGCAATCGCCCGATCAAACCCGGCAACGATCTGTTCATGCCGCGGGTTCTTCAGGCTGACCAGGATGTGCAGGCTGTTCTCGCTCAAAGGCTTGGGCAAAAACTCTACGGCGTTACGCACTTTGGCGGACTCGCGCGACAGGTAATAGCGCGCCACGAACTCATCTTCCAGAGTCAGTTTTACCCGGTCGGCGGCGAGCATGCGCACCGCCATCGCAAAGCTGTGGACCGGGACTTTCTGCAGCGATGCATCGTCATCGAACACCTTCGAATAGGCATAACCGCGCACCACCGCGATCGGGTAGGTGTGCAGTTGCTGCAGATTGTTGTATTCGATGGGCGCATCCTTGCGCTTGAGAAAGCGCACACGGTTCAGCAGATACTCACCGGAAAACTGCCCGATCCGGGTGCGTTCATCGTTGTACCAAGCATTGATCAGCACGTCGTAGCGGCCTTCCCCGACCCCCAGCAAGGCCCGCGCCCACGGCACTTGCTCGAAATCGCTGGCATAACCGGCGCGGGCCAACGCAGTGCTGACAATGTCCGTGGCCAGCCCGCCGTTAATCAGCGTGGCATCGGTAAAAGGCGGCCAGGCATCAGCCACCAGCCGCAATTTTTCCGCCGCCGCATCCTGAAACAGCAGCAGCAGTCCAATCAGGGCAAAGGCTCGATGCACTCGCGGCATGCTGGAAAATCCTTGGCGGGCGGGCGGTCATCGAAGATTACACAAACCGGACTGGGCCGCACGAATTGAATGATGGCATTTTGGCCTTTGTCACAGATTTCCTTGTCATCAAGACATCTTCCGCCCAGGCGCTTAGTATCAGAGCGATGTTGATCAAGGAATCTGAAGATGACAGTTGAATGGGTCTGCAAACACCACAGCGATCTGGGCAAAGAGCAGCTATACGCCATTCTGCAACTGCGGGCGGAAGTTTTCGTCGTCGAGCAGAAATGCGTGTACCAGGACATCGATGGCCAGGACCTGGAAGGCGACACCTGCCACCTGATGGCCTGGAACGAGGACCGCCTGGTGGCCTACCTGCGCCTGCTGGATCCGGAGCTGCAGGGCGGTGATGTGGTGATCGGCCGGGTCATCATTGCGCCCCAGGTGCGCGGCACCGGGCTGGGACATGAGCTGATGGCGCAGGCGCTGAAACAGGCGCAAAAGCGCTGGCCGGATATGCCGATCTATCTGTCGGCGCAGGCGCATTTGCGGGGGTATTACGGGGCGTATGGGTTTATCGTGGCGGGAGAGGAATATGTGGAGGATGGTATTCCACATATAGGTATGCGGCGACCTTGAGGGACCCATCGCGAGCAGGCTCACTCCTACATTGGATCTTCACTGAACACGGATTTTGTGAACGACCGCGATCAGTGTAGGAGTGAGCCTGCTCGCGATGACGTCATTTCCAGCACCACCTGATCAGGGATATTCCAGCACCGCTTTAATCTGCTGCAAATTACCCTCAATCCACCCCCGGTCTATCGCCCCCCAATCCCGAATCCGATAACCCCCGGCATGATTGCGCGCGCCCTCCTCCTGCTCGAATTCGCAGACAATGTCGAGATCGGCCAATGCCGCAATAGTGTCCTGCGCCGTGCGCCGGGGCATGCCCGTCGCTTCGGTCAGCGCCGGGACGCTGCTGGCCAGGCCGCTGTCGATCAGGTAGGCCACGTACAGGCGGCGGTAGAAGCTGGTTTTGGTCTTGCTCACGTTCGGTCCTTGTTATTTGGAAGATCAAAAGATCGCAGCCTCCGGCAGCTCCTACGTTGGAATGCGTTCCACGGTAGGAGCTGCCGGAGGCTGCGATCCGTTGATCTTCATTGCATATCCCGCCACGTCAGATACACCCGCAGATCAAACTCCACCTGGTGATACCCCGGCAACATGTGTTCGCACAACTTGTAGAACGCCTTGTTGTGATCCGATTCCTTGAAATGCGCCAATTCGTGAACCACGATCATCCTCAGGAACTCTGAAGGCGCTTCCTTGAATAACGCGGCTACCCGGATCTCTTTCTTGGCCTTGAGCTTGCCGCCCTGCACTCGGGAAATGGTGGTGTGCAGTCCGAGGGCGCGATGGGTCAGGTCCAGACGGTTGTCGAACAGCACCTTGTCGATCGCCGGAGCATTGCGCAGGTATTCCTGCTTTAGGTCCAGGGCATAGGTGTACAGCGCCTTGTCGCTCTGCACTCCGTGTTTTTCCGGGTAGCGCTTACTCAGGTAGTCGCCCAGCCGCCCCTCGGCGATCAGCTGGCGAATCTGGTCCTGCAAAGCGGCGGGATAGGCCTGGAGGTATTTCAACGCGGTCATGGGCGAGGCAACATCAATCACGAACAGGTCACCAGTGTAGCGAATTCACCGGAGCAGCGCGTCCCAGTCGAATGGCTGGACGAATGCGCCGACGTCCTCGGCCATCATCGGCCGCGCCACCAGGTAGCCCTGTACGTACGCGCATCCATGAGTCTGCAGCCATTCATATTGCGCAACGGTTTCCACGCCTTCGGCGATGACCAGGATCCCGTACTGGCGGCACAGCTCAATCACATTGCTGACCAGCGCCGCATCACGCGATGACTGGGGCAACCGCGCGATTACATGTCGATCAATTTTCAACGTATCCAGCTCCAGGTCGCGCAGATGCGCCAGCGAGCAGGCACCGGAACCGAAATCATCCAGCGCGATCCGCACCCCAAGGTTGCGCAGCAGGTGCAGTTGCTTGCGGGTTTCCTCGGGGTTCTGTGCCAGCGCCTCCTCGGTGATCTCCACTTCAAGATGCCGCGCTTGCAAGCCATGGCGCTCCAGCACCTGACGCAATTCGGTGACCAGATTCGGCATGCCGAACTGCGTGCTGCTCAAACTGACACCCAGTACCAGGTCTTCGGCAAACAGGGTTTCCCACGCCTTGCGCTGGCCCGCTCCGCGCTGGTAGATCCAGCTGCCCAGGCGACTGATCAGCCGCGCTTCTTCCAGCAACGGCAAAAACAACCCTGGCGGCACATCGCCGACACTCGGATGCTGCCAGCGCAACAAGGCTTCGAATCCGCGGATCTGCCCGCCGTCAATCGCCACCTGAGGCTGGTAGACCAGATTGAAATCACGGTTCTCGATGGCGTCGCGCACACTCTCTTCAAGCATCAATCGCGACCGCGCACGGCCATTCATTTCGTGGTCGTAGAAGCGATACTGCTGGCGCCCGGCCCGCTTGGCTTCGTACATGGCAATATCCGCCGCGCGCAGCAGACCATCGAGGCTGGAGCCGCAATCCGGAAAGGTAGCGATGCCGATGCTGGCACCCAGCGCCACATCCAGCCCGTCGATCTGCTGGCAGACCGACACCCGCTCGATGAGCTTCTCGGCAATCCTCGCTGCCTGCTCGGGAAACTCCAGGTCAAGTAGCGCCGTGAACTCGTCGCCGCCCATCCGCGCGAGAATATCAAGGGGCTGCAAGCAGGCCTTCAATTGCTCGGAAACCCAACGCAGCACCCGATCCCCGGCGTCATGGCCAAGAGAATCGTTGACCCGTTTAAAGCCATCCAGGTCCAGATACAGCAGCACCCACGCGCTATCGGAGCGCTCGCCACGCAGCAGCAGGTTTTCAACGGTTTGATAAAAACCCCGGCGGTTGAGCAACCCGGTCAGGGGATCGGTGATGGCCTGGAATTCCAGCTGCTGATGCAGGTGGCGCACCACCGACATGTCGAGCACCGTCACCACCATCGCGTGCTGCTCCGCGGGCAGTGGCGCGCAGGACAGGGCAACCGGCACCTGCTGATTGGGTGCAGTGCGCAGCACCGCATCGTGCAGGCGCAGGGTTTCACCCCTCTTGTAGCCAGCCAGCAGATCGGAATCCGCCCATAGCGCAATGTGTGGTTTCTGCAGGAAATCCAGGAACTCCTTGCCCTGCAGTTCCTGCACGGTGGCGCTGAGCATTCGCGACATGGCCGGGTTGGCAAAACGAATCAGGCCCCCCTCATCGACCACCAGAATGCCTTCGGCGGCGTTATCCAGCACGGATGCGTTGAAGGCGCGGGCGAGCTCCAGGTCATGGCTGAGGCGCTGCAGGGCACGACGATTGCGTTGATGTTCAAGGAGTGCATGGACTTTCGGCTTGAGGATCTGCGGATCGAATGGCTTGAATAGGTAATCCACCGCACCGCTGGCATAGCCCTTGCGCACGGCGTCCTGGGACTGCTCGTTGGCAGTGAGGAAAATGATCGGCGTCAGGCGAGTGCGCTGGCTGCCACGCATCAGACGCGCTACTTCGAAGCCGTCCATGCCGGGCATCTGCACGTCCAGCAGCACCAGATCGACGTCATGTTCGAGCATCAGGCCAAGCGCTTCGAAACCCGAGGCAGCGGTCATGACTTGCCAGTCCTGGCGCTCCAGCAACGCACGCATGCTGACCAGATTCTCCGGGTAATCGTCGACGATCAACAGGATTGAATGGCCGTCACCTGGCGTAAGTTGCCCGCGTTCCATGCTGCTTCTCTTCGTTCGGGGAGTCAGGCCGGTTTCTTGTCAAAACCGGACAAACCAAGCCATCACTCTAGACCTGGATCCAGGAAAGCAGTAGGTGTCAGAGCGCCATCATGTAACTAAAGCGTAAATTCGCCGACTAACGGTCACGGCTGCAGGCCGCTAAAACCGGGGGAGATGGCCTTTTAACAGGATTTTGACGTCATCCATCTGTCAGTTTTGCGTTAACAACGCCGCTTTCTACGCTTATAAAGACCGCCTCCAAGGTGCGTGCTAGAGCGTCTGGTACGTGCGTGCAGCAAAATTTGTGGAAGCTTTGTCTATGATCGATCTCGCAACCTGGAACCTCAGTGTTCCCGTCGGCAACCCGCCCTACACCGTAGAAACGGCAAAACTGGTGAAGGGCTTCAAGGATCAATACTTCCATTCCGACACCGGCACCTTGTTCTTCTGGTCACCGGTGACCGGCTCCCGCACCGAAAACGCGAAGTACCCGCGCACCGAACTTCGTGAGACCTACAGCAACGGCACACTACGCAATTGGCTATACCCCGACGCCGACAACTCCCTGCGCGCTACCCTCGCGGTGAACCAGGTGCCCAGCTCGGGCAAGCTGGTGATCGGCCAGATCCACGCGTATGAAAGCCAGAAACCGATGGTGAAACTGGAGTACCAGTACAAAACCAAAACTCAGTCGGGAAACATCGTCGCCAAAGTGCGCATGCACCCCGATGACGGCGAAGGTCGGGTGATCACCGTTGCGACCGGCATCAAACTTGACCAGCAGTTCTCCTACCTGATCCACCTCAGCCCCGGCGGAGCACTAGGCATCAGTGCGGCAGGCTATCAATGGGATACCAACATCAGCGCCACGTGGCGGGTTAAACCGCTGTACTTCAAGGCGGGGGTTTATGTGCAGGACAATACTGGCTACAAAAGCGAAGGGGCGAAGGTCACTTTCAGCAAGCTGGATATTGATCACGACAAGTAAGCAGCCTTCTTGATCAATCCCAAGAGCGCAACCATGCCGCATCCTGTAACCGCTGCCGAGCCCGCGAGGCTGCGTTCGAGGACTAAGTCCTCGCCTGCTGCCGGCCTGGTCGCGCACCAAAATGTGCACTTACACAACGCCAATCACTCCATTAGCATTTTTGTAGGACGATCTGCACCTCATCCGCGCAATTGCCCGCTACAAAATGTCATGGAGACTCGCCCGATGCACCGAAGCCGTAGCTTGCTTGCCCTCACTCTGGGTAGCCTCATACTGTTAAACCCAGCCATCGCCGCACCGTCGCAGCCGAACATTGATGGCGTCCGCCAAGCCGACATCAAAGCCGGCAACGCCTGGGTCGAAATCAACAAAACGGCCTTCTAACATAATATTCGTACCCTGCAAACAGTTCTCGCCGACCAGTCAAAACTCTGCGCTGTGCTCAAGGCCGACGCTTATGGTCACGGTATCGGCCTGCTTGCTCCGTCCGTGATCGCCTTGGGTGTGCCGTGCGTGGGTGTTGCCAATAATGCAGAAGCCAGAGCCGTGCGTGATAGCGGCTTCAGCGGACAGTTGGTCCGTGTTCGCACCGCTGGCCTGTACGAGTTGGAGGGCGCCCTTCCCTATAATCTGGAGGAGTTGGTGGGGAATCTGGACTTCGTGATGCATGCCAGCTCGGTTGCACAAAAACACGGCATCCCACTGGTCGTACATCTGGCTTTGAACAGCGGGGGAATGAGCCGCAATGGAGTGGACCTAACCACACCCGAAGGTCGCCATGACGCTGTCGCCATTACCCAGGTCCCGAACCTGGAGGTACGGGGGATCATGACCCACTTCCCCTTCGAGGACAGTGCCGACGTGCGCACAGGCCTTGCAACCTTCAGCAAGCAAGCGGCTTGGCTGATACAGGAAGCTCAGCTTGATCGCAGCAAAATCACCCTGCACGCAGCCAACTCCTTCGCCACTCTTGAAGTACCGGAGTCGCACCTGGACATGGTTCGGCCTGGCGGAGCGCTATTCGGCGACACCACCCGCACCGAGTACCAGCGCGTGATGCAATTCAAATCCACAGTCGTCTCGGTCAACGCGTACCCAAAAGGCAGCACTGTCGGCTACGACCGCGCCCACACCCTGACCCGGGACTCGAAACTGGCCAACGTTACTGTGGGCTACTCAGACGGCTATCGCAGCGCATTCACGGACAAAGGCCACGTGTTGATCAACGGTCATCGCGTGCCCGTGGTGGGCAAAGTGTCGATGAATACGCTGATGGTCGACGTCACCGACATGAACGATGTCAGAGGCGGCGACGAGGTGGTGCTGTTCGGAAAGCAAGGTGATGCCGAAATCACCCAGGCCGAAATCGAAGACGTCACTGGTGTGCTGTTGGCGGAGCTTTATACCTCGTGGGGCTCCTCGAACCCGCAGGTGCTGGTCGATCATTAGCCGCGCATCGCGCGCAGGACCATGGATTTCAGACACTACGACACCCGCAGCTATGCGGATTCTAAGGCTCTTTGATATGTGCGCCAAACCGAGAAATACGGCCAACGTCGACTATTTGATCTGTTTATTCTTGCCACATCATCCTGCAACGATCCTGCTGTCCGGTTGCAGCCATCAGGTTCGCCGCTTATAGTTCGTCCCGTCATCGACAGCAGTCGGCGGCAGGGTTTCGCAGCCCTTACGATACGTGTAGTTACCGAGCATCATAAAAAGCAACGACGGTCGCTTCCCAGCCCGTAGTCCGTTTTATGGTGGCTGTGTGTGGGAGACCTTCGGGTCTGCCGGGTTCCTCGTATCCTCGGTCTGCGAACCCGCACACAGCTACCACCCGATTCGTTTCGCAGCGAATGGCAGTAGCTCTTCCTATAGATTCGAGGAGCTTCATGACAATTAACAATCCGCCCCGCCGCTTCACCCCCATGTCCCAATTCACCACCGACTATCCCGTCCTGCTCATCGACAGCGACGCCCCGCTACGCGAGCTCCACAATTGCGTTAGCGAACGACTGAATGCAGTTCTTCATTATCTACACTTGATGGCTTGCACCAGTCAGCCCGACTGCACCGAAAACGACGTCAATACTGTGACCAACGTGGCCAGAATCCTGCTTCAGGATGTGAGCGATATTTTCCGCGTGATTGAACAGCGCGGGCTTGATATGGCCGACGAGCGATAATCGATATTTAAATACAAAAACCCGCATCGCTGCGGGTTTTTCTTAATTATAAAATCTCTATCTGAGCATCTGCTTTCCCACCCGCAGCTGCTGGTCGATCAGTACTCGCGCAACGCGCAGCGCAGATAGATCTGTCAACAATATAAAACGGGGCCAACCCGGCTTATGTAATCTTTTTGTTCAAGTCGATCACGACAGGTTTGCGCCTGAGCCTTGGGGTTATCGACTCATTCAGCGCCATTAGGCGTCCTGCATCCCATTCAGTTTGCATATCCGAAAACAGCTCACTGTCTATACGGTGTCGATTGGTTTCCAGCGCGCCAGTCATTGCCTCGGCAATCCGCTCAATAATTACCGCCGGCCTATCGACCGCACAATGCTTGCGACCAAATTCAATCAACTGCTGTCGGTCTGGATAAGTTTTTACTTTGTTCATCTTGATGGCCAAGGTGCGATCCACCAACGACCGTCCGGACTTGGGGTTGTAGTTCTGGTAAACCGTCGTAGTAGTCACATCAAAAACGGGGGCCAGGCGTACAGACTCCAGCGCCTCGGGATGGGTGTAGATCACACCGAAATTCTTCAAATGTGCGTCACCATTGCGAACCATGACGGACAGACAGACCGAGGAAAAAAACCGTTCAAGTTCACGGACCGGTTCGCCGTACCGGCACACCTGACCAATGACAGCCGCCAGCGTCTCATAGCTCTGGGAGTACTTGTAGTTGTCGTGGGGGTCTTTGTTCAGACTCAGTAAAACTGCCATGTCTTCAAACCCAAGCCGACCGGACGCAGTCAGGTCGAACCGCTCCATAACAAACAGATCACCACTTTCAGAAAGCCAGAAGGGCGGGGTTTCCAGGCCGGCAAGACGCGCGGCTTCCAGGCAGAGAAATTCGTTCTGAGCGAGATGTGCGTACTCGTCAGCTCCCGACTTAACAATCAGGTCGGAGCTGAGCATGGTTTTTCGGCCACCCGCCAGCTTGTCCAGATCCGGCACCAGTACTTTAGGCTGCACGCCCGAGATACCCGACTCGAAGTAAGTATCAACAAGGAAGTCGAAGACACCTTGTGAGGTATTGGACGACAGGATTTCTTGTAGCCCAACCTGAGCCCGGACGGCGGCTGATGCCTCTGCCGGATTTTGATAAGTGAGGCGTCCGATCTGATTTCCACCTATCACCGATAGCAGGCGCATCTCATCCACTTGCATGTGCTTGGCCATGCGACGCTTAATCTGATCGGCCAGAAAACCCTCAGGCACGTTCATATCGAATATCGGATGCAACACGTTGCTGACAGAAGGTGTTGGGTCATAGGGCATGACCAGCGAGACCTCGCGCTTCGCATCCGCAGACGTGTAGGCATACGAAAACTGAGATCCTCTGGAAAGCACGCCCGATTGCCCTTGGGGGGTCATCACGTTGAGCAGTTTGACCTTACTCATAGTGCTCTACCAAATCAGAGAGAGATTTGAGGTCTATTCGTTTGTCGACAATTTCGAGCGCCATGCCTAACGCCGAAATTACTCTGAACAAGGTGTAAATGGCGACATTCTCCCCAGCTTCCAGGTCAATAATGGTTTTGCGGTTACAGTTGGCCTTGTCCGCTAGCTGCTCCTGGCTGAAGCCTTTGGCGCGACGCAACGCACGTATTCTCTTGCCGAGTGCCGGCGGGCTCAGGATAAGCATAATGTTACCTATATCGGACTTTTGACTATTCCTAGGCGATTATGTCCCCTATAACGGACATTTAAATGACCTTTCGTCAGAGAAATTACAGGACAAAAAAAACCCGCATCGCTGCGGGTTTTTTTAGATGCCAACTGAAGCCCAGGCTTAATTGACCTTGGCGTTCAGCTCACCCTTCAGATAACGCTGATACATCCCTTCCAGGGAGATCGGCTTGATCTTCGAAGCGTTGCCTGCGGTACCGAAGGCTTCGTAGCGAGCGATGCACACGTCGCGCATGGCGATGACGGTGGCGCCGAAGAATTTACGCGGGTCGAATTCGCTCGGGTTGGTGGCCATCAGGCGACGCATCGCGCCGGTGGACGCCAGGCGCAGGTCGGTGTCGATGTTGACCTTGCGCACGCCGTGCTTGATGCCTTCGACGATTTCTTCAACCGGTACGCCGTAGGTTTCTTTGATGTCGCCGCCGTACTGGTTGATGATCGCCAGCCAGTCTTGAGGCACCGAAGACGAACCGTGCATCACCAGGTGGGTGTTCGGGATGCGTTTGTGGATCTCTTTGATGCGGTCGATGGCCAGCACGTCGCCGGTAGGTGGCTTGGTGAACTTGTAGGCGCCGTGGCTGGTGCCGATGGCGATGGCCAAGGCATCGACCTGAGTGCGCTTGACGAAGTCAGCGGCTTCTTCCGGATCGGTCAGCATCTGGCTGTGATCCAGCACGCCTTCGGCGCCGATGCCGTCTTCTTCGCCGGCCATGCCGGTTTCAAGCGAACCCAGGCAACCCAGCTCGCCTTCAACCGAAACGCCACAGGCGTGAGCCAAGGCTACGGTTTGTTGAGTTACGCGGACGTTGTAGTCGTAGTCGGTCGGGGTCTTGCCGTCTTCGCCCAGGGAACCGTCCATCATCACCGAGCTGAAGCCCAGTTGGATGGAGCGCTGGCAGACGTCAGGGCTGGTGCCGTGATCCTGGTGCATGCACACCGGGATGTGCGGGAACTCTTCGATGGCGGCCAGGATCAGGTGACGCAGGAACGGTGCGCCGGCGTATTTGCGAGCACCGGCCGAAGCCTGGACGATCACCGGGGAGTCAGTCTTGTCAGCGGCTTCCATGATGGCGCGCATCTGCTCAAGGTTGTTGACGTTGAAGGCTGGAACGCCGTAGCCGAATTCGGCTGCGTGGTCCAACATCTGGCGCATGCTGATAAGTGCCATTGTGTGTGTCTCTCCCGGTTTGGGTCGTTAATCGTGCCAGCCTGCCGTAGCGGCGGCGGCTATTCAAGTTATTGCAGATCGGGGGTTAGTCCGGGCTGCGAATTCGGTGTTACGCAGACCCCCTGTAGGAGTGAGCCTGCTCGCGATAGCAGTCTGGCATTCAACAGTGCAGCGACTGTCGGACCGTTATCGCGAGCAGGCTCACTCCTACATTGGATCTGTGGTGTGTCAATTACGGCGCTTTACACCCACGGCCAATCAAATCATTGGTGGCGACCCAGTAAACCAGGCCTTCCTCACCTTTCATGTGAAACGCCAGCATGTCGTTGCTATACAGCGCACCCGACGCACCCGGCTCCTGCTTCAGGCGGTAGACCTGATCGGCGCCGCCCAGGCGAACGTCGACTGCCTCACGGCTCGGATCGGTAAACCGCCATAGCACCTTGGCCTGGCTGTCGCAGGTCCAGGTTGTCCAGCTGTCTGTCGATTCGGCAGGCGTGAACAGGTTGAAATTCGAACAACCTGCCAGCAATGCCAGCGCCGTAATGGCGATAAAACCTTTCATCCGCGTTCCTCGACCGACGACATGCGCCGCCAGCCCTGGGTAAAGAGTCAGACCCATCAAGGGCAACCACGTTCCTTGGCCGGGGTCTGTGTCTCATATTTGTCCAGGCCATCAGGCCCGGAACGCTTGTTGATCACCGGGTTGGTTTCGGCTTGCCAGTCAGCCTGGTAGCAGCCTTTTTCCACCTCGGACGGAGCAGGCTCCGGCTTGGCTTTCGGGTTACTCCCGCAAGCCGCCAGCGACACCGCGACGATCAATAGCGCTAACGTCTTGACCATGTGAACACTCCCTTTCCTGGTCAACTGAGCCTACTCAGGCCTTGGCCCGGCTTTCCAGGACTTCAACAGCCGGCAGCACCTTGCCTTCGACGAATTCGAGGAACGCACCGCCGCCGGTAGAAATGTAGGAGATCTTGTCGGCAACGCCATACTTATCGATCGCCGCAAGGGTGTCGCCACCGCCGGCGATGGAGAACGCCGAGCTTTCAGCGATGGCCTGGGCCAGCACCTTGGTGCCGTTACCGAACTGGTCGAATTCAAATACGCCGACCGGACCGTTCCACAGGATGGTTTTCGAGGACTTCAGCAGTTCGGCGAAGTTCGCCGCAGTCTGCGGGCCAATGTCGAGGATCATATCGTCGGCCGCGACGTCGGCAATCAGCTTGACGGTCGCCGTCGCGCTCTCGGCAAACTCCTTGGCCACCACCACGTCCACCGGCAACGGCACGCTGACCTTGGCGGCGATTTCACGAGCGGTGTCCAGCAGGTCCGGTTCGTAAAGGGACTTGCCGACCGGATGACCGGCAGCAGCGAGGAAGGTGTTGGCAATGCCGCCGCCGACGATCAGCTGGTTGCAGATCTGGCTCAGGCTGTTGAGCACGTCGAGTTTGGTCGAGACCTTGGAGCCGGCAACAATGGCAGCCATTGGCTGAGCCGGGGCGCCCAGGGCTTTGCCCAGTGCGTCCAGTTCGGCGGCCAGCAACGGGCCAGCGGCCGCGACTTTGGCGAACTTGGCCACGCCATGGGTCGAACCCTCGGCGCGGTGAGCGGTGCCGAAGGCATCCATCACGAACACGTCGCATAGGGCAGCGTATTGCTGGGCCAGTTCGTCAGCGTTCTTTTTCTCGCCCTTGTTGAAGCGCACGTTTTCGAACAGGACGATGTCGCCAGCCTTGACGTCGACGCCACCCAGGTAATCAGCTACCAGCGGCACTTCGCGGCCCAAGGCCTTGCTCAGGTAGTCGGCGACTGGCTTGAGGCTGTTCTCGGCCGAGAACTCACCTTCGGTCGGACGGCCAAGGTGCGAGCAGACCATCACGGCCGCGCCTTTTTCCAGGGCCAGCTTGATGGTCGGCAGCGAGGCCAGGATACGCGCATCGCTGGTGACAACACCGTCCTTGACTGGGACGTTGAGGTCTTCGCGAATCAGTACGCGCTTACCTTGCAGATCGAGGTCGGTCATCTTCAACACGGTCATGGGTCGCATTTCCTGAGTTACGGCTTTTGAGAAGCAGAGAGTGGCGAAGCTGCTTGCAGATAGTGTTCTGCAACGTCCAGCATTCGGTTGGCAAAACCCCATTCGTTATCGAACCAGGCCAGGATGTTCACCAGCTTGGGGCCGGAAACGCGGGTCTGACTCGCATCGACGATCGCCGAATGTGGGTCGTGGTTAAAATCACAGCTGGCGTGCGGCAACTCGGTGTAGGCCAGAAGCCCCTTGAGCGGGCCGCTGGTGGCCGCCTCGCGCAGGATCCGGTTGATCTCGGTGGCATCGGTGGCGGTGGCAGTCTGCATCGTGATGTCGAGGCAGGACACGTTCACCGTCGGCACCCGCACGGCTTTGGCCTGAATTCTGCCGGCAAGTTCCGGCAGCAGGCGTTCGATGCCACGCGCCAGACCAGTGGACACCGGAATCACCGACTGGAACGCCGAACGGGTGCGGCGCAGGTCTTCGTGGTGATAGGCGTCGATCACTGGCTGATCGTTCATCGCCGAGTGAATGGTGGTGATCGACACGTAATCCAGGCCGATAGCCTTGTCCAGCAAGCGCAACAGCGGCACGCCGCAGTTGGTGGTGCAGGACGCGTTGGACACCAGCAGCTCGGCGCCGGTCAGGCAATCCTGGTTCACGCCATAGACGATGGTAGCGTCGACATCCGCCTCGCTGGCCATCGGCTGGGAAAACAGCACTCGCGGTGCGCCAGCATTGAGGAAACGCTGGCCGTCTTCGCGGGTGTGGTAGGCACCGGAGCATTCGAGCACCAGATCGACGTCCAGCGACGCCCAATCGATGCCTTCGGGGGTGGCACTGCGCAGGACCTTCACGCAGTTGCCATTAATATGCAGACAATCGCCGTCGACTTTCACTTCCCCGGGAAAACGCCCGTGGGTGGAGTCGAAGCGTGTCAGGTATTCGATGCTGGCCATGTCCGCCAGATCGTTGATCGCGACAATTTCAAACCCGGCCTTCTCGCCTCGCTCGAACAACGCACGCAAGACGCAACGACCAATGCGGCCGTAGCCGTTGAGTGCAACTTTGTAGGGACGCGGTTGGGGCATGGGGTTCTCGATAAGCTCGCGTTAACAACACAACCCCTGTAGGAGCTGCCGAGTGAAACGAGGCTGCGATCTTTTGATCTTTATAAGATCAAGATCAAAAGATCGCAGCCTTCGGCAGCTCCTACAGGGATCGCGGCGGTCCAAAACCGCCGCGTTGCGTCTTAGTCTTCCAGCAGCTCTTCAGCCTGACCCAGGATGTTTTCCAGGGTGAAGCCGAACTCTTCGAACAAGGCTGGCGCAGGCGCCGACTCGCCGTAGGTGGTCATGCCGATGACGCGTCCTTCCAGGCCCACGTACTTGTACCAGTAGTCCGCGTGCGCGGCTTCGATGGCGATACGGGCGCTGACCTGCAACGGCAGAACCGATTGCTTGTAGTCGGCATCCTGGGCATCGAACACGCTGGTGCAAGGCATCGATACCACACGCACGTTGCGACCTTGGGCGGTCAGCTCGTCGTAAGCCTGAACCGTCAGGCCCACTTCCGAACCGGTGGAGATCAGGATCAGCTCAGGCTCGCCCACGCAATCTTTCAACACGTAACCGCCACGGGCGATAGCGGCGATCTGGCCGGCATCACGTTCCTGATGCTGCAGGTTCTGACGCGAGAAGATCAGCGCCGAAGGGCCGTCCTTACGCTCGATCGCCAGTTTCCAGCACACCGCCGATTCCACGGCATCGGCTGGACGCCAGGTGTCGAGGTTCGGCGTGCTGCGCAGGCTGGTCAATTGCTCGATCGGCTGGTGAGTCGGGCCGTCTTCGCCCAGGCCGATGGAGTCGTGGGTGTAGACGAACACCACGCGCTTTTTCATCAGCGAGGCCATGCGCACGGCGTTGCGTGCGTATTCCATGAACATCAGGAACGTCGCGCCGTAAGGCACCAGGCCGCCGTGCAGGGCGACCCCGTTCATGATCGCGCTCATGCCGAACTCGCGAACGCCGTAGTACACGTAGTTGCCGCTGGCGTCGTCGGCGGTAACACCTTTGCAACCTTTCCACAGGGTCAGGTTGGAACCCGCCAGGTCAGCGGAGCCGCCCAGCAGTTCAGGCAACAGCGGACCGTAGGCATTCAGGGCGTTCTGGCTGGCTTTGCGGCTGGCGATGGTTTCGCCCTTCGCAGCAACTTCAGCAATGTACTCGTCTGCAGCAGCGGAGAAGTCGAGTGGCAGATCACCGTTGAGACGACTCATCAACTCAATCGCCAACGCCGGGAATTCTGCGGAATAATCGTTGAAACGCTTGTCCCACTCGGCTTCGGCAGCCGCACCGGCTTCCTTGGCGTCCCACTCGGCGTAGATGTCAGCCGGAATTTCGAACGGACCGTGGTTCCAGTTCAGCGCGGTGCGAGTCAGTGCGATTTCCGCATCACCCAAAGGAGCGCCGTGGCAGTCTTCTTTACCCTGCTTGTTCGGCGAACCGAAGCCGATGGTGGTCTTGCAGCAGATCAGCGTCGGCTGCGCGCTTTTGCGGGCAGTCTCGATGGCTGTCTTGATTTCTTCAGGGTCGTGACCGTCGACGTTGCGGATCACCTGCCAGTTATAGGCTTCGAAACGCTTTGGCGTGTCGTCGGTGAACCAGCCTTCGACTTCGCCGTCGATGGAAATGCCGTTGTCATCGTAGAAGGCGATCAGCTTGCCCAGGCCCAAAGTACCGGCCAGGGAGCCGACTTCGTGGGAAATGCCTTCCATCATGCAGCCATCACCCAGGAACACGTAGGTGTGGTGGTCGACAACGTTGTGCCCTGGACGGTTGAACTGCGCCGCCATGACTTTTTCTGCCAGGGCGAAACCCACGGCATTGGCCAGGCCTTGGCCCAATGGACCGGTGGTGGTTTCAACGCCCGGGGTGTAGCCGAGTTCCGGGTGGCCCGGAGTGCGGCTGTGCAGCTGGCGGAAGTTCTTCAGGTCATCGATCGACAGGTCGTAGCCGGTCAGGTGCAGCAGCGAGTAGATCAACATCGAGCCATGGCCGTTGGACAGCACGAAGCGGTCACGGTCGGCGAACGATGGATTGCTCGGGTTGTGCTTCAGGTAGTCACGCCAAAGTACTTCGGCGATATCCGCCATACCCATAGGGGCACCGGGATGGCCGCTGTTGGCTTTTTGCACAGCATCCATGCTGAGGGCACGAATGGCGTTGGCACGCTCACGACGGCTGGGCATCGCTGTTCTCCTGCGGGTTCTGAATCGAGAGTGAATAAAACGAATCGGAAAAAAGGCGAGCATTTTCCCTCACCGACCGGCCTCGGGGCAATGACAGATAGTCATCTGAGGACGTTTTTCCCACGCCAGGCAGTGGTTTCGGTGGGTGAAACCTTTCCGCTGCAGGTTTGTAGACTAAAGCAGGCGGCTGGAAGTGCCATCTATCGAGCAATATCAAAACTTTTTGATATTGCTCTTGCGATGCTTTCGACCCGTGATTAGACTGCCGGCCTTATGAATTTACGCGTGCCATCCATTCAACATGACGACTGCGATGAGTTGGCGGCCCTTTGCAAGGCCGGCGGCGATCCTTTGCGTCTGAATGTGTTGCGCGTGCTGGCCAACGACTCGTTTGGCGTGCTGGAGCTGGCGCAGATCTTCGGCATGGGTCAGTCGGGCATGAGCCACCACCTCAAGGTGCTGGCCCAGGCCGACCTGGTGGCGACACGCCGTGAAGGCAATGCGATCTTCTACCGTCGTGCCCTGCCCCACACCGACCTGCTGGGCGGAAAGCTGCATGCCGCCCTGCTCGAGGAAGTGGATAACCTGACCCTGCCTGCCGACGTGCAATCGCGGATCGGTCAGGTGCACGGGCAACGTGCCGCTGCCAGCCAGGATTTTTTCTCACGGGTTGCGGAGAAATTTCGCGCCCAGCAGGACCTGATTGCCGGCCTGCCGCAGTACCGCGACAGCGTCGTGGCACTGCTCGACAAGCTGGGTTTCGCCGAGAGCGCCACGGCCATCGAAGTCGGCCCCGGTGACGGCGCTTTCCTGCCGGAACTGGCACGTCGTTTCATGCACGTCACGGCACTGGATAACAGCCCGGCCATGCTCGAACTGGCGCGCCAGGTGTGTGAGCGCGAAGCCTTGGCCAACGTCAGCCTGCAGCTCGCCGACGCATTGAACGGGGTCAGCCTGACAGCCGACTGCGTAGTACTGAACATGGTGCTGCACCATTTTGCCGCACCGGCCGATGCTCTCAAGCACATGGCCGTTTTGCTGAAACCAGGCGGTAGCCTGTTAGTGACAGAGTTATGTAGCCACAACCAGAGTTGGGCCAAGGAGGCCTGCGGTGATCTCTGGTTGGGGTTTGAACAGGACGATCTGGCCCGTTGGGCCACCGCTGCGGGACTCGCTCCCGGGGAAAGCCTCTATGTAGGCTTACGTAATGGTTTCCAGATTCAGGTCCGCCACTTTCAGCGGCCGGCTGGCGACACTCACCATCGGTAAATTCAGGAAAACATCGAGATGAGCGAATACTCCCTCTTCACCTCCGAGTCCGTGTCTGAAGGGCATCCGGACAAAATCGCCGACCAGATTTCTGATGCGGTGCTGGACGCAATCATTGCTGAAGACAAGTTCGCCCGCGTGGCGTGCGAGACTCTGGTGAAAACGGGCGTGGCGATCATCGCCGGCGAAGTCACCACCTCGGCCTGGGTTGACCTGGAGCAGATCGTTCGTGACGTAATCACTGACATCGGCTACACCAGCTCCGACGTCGGTTTCGACGGCGCGACCTGCGGCGTGATGAACATCATCGGCAAGCAGTCCCCTGACATCAACCAGGGTGTTGACCGTGCCAAGCCTGAAGATCAGGGCGCCGGCGACCAGGGCCTGATGTTCGGCTACGCCAGCAACGAAACCGACGTGCTGATGCCAGCACCGATCACCTTCTCTCACCAGTTGGTGCAGCGTCAGGCTGAAGCCCGCAAATCCGGCCTGCTGCCGTGGCTGCGTCCGGACGCCAAGTCCCAGGTTACCTGCCGCTACGAGAACGGCAAGGTCGTCGGTATCGACGCCGTGGTGCTGTCGACCCAGCACAACCCTGAAGTGTCGTACAAAGACCTGCGCGAAGGCGTGATGGAGCTGATCGTCAAGCACGTACTGCCTGCCGAGCTGCTGCATAAGGACACCCAGTTCCACATCAACCCGACTGGCCAGTTCATCATCGGTGGCCCGGTGGGTGACTGCGGCCTGACCGGTCGCAAGATCATCGTCGACACCTACGGCGGCATGGCCCGTCACGGTGGCGGTGCGTTCTCCGGCAAGGATCCTTCGAAGGTTGACCGTTCCGCGGCCTACGCCGGTCGTTACGTGGCCAAGAACATCGTCGCCGCGGGCCTGGCCGAGCGTTGCGAGATTCAGGTTTCCTACGCAATCGGTGTAGCCCAACCTACTTCGATCTCGTTGAATACCTTCGGCACCGGCAAGATCAGCGATGACAAAATCATCAACCTGGTGCGTGAAGTGTTCGACCTGCGTCCGTATGCAATCACCACCATGCTCGACCTGCTGCACCCGATGTACCAGGAAACCGCAGCCTACGGCCACTTCGGCCGCACGCCGGAAACCAAGACCGTGGGCGACGATACCTTCACCACGTTCACCTGGGAAAAAACCGACCGCGCCGACGCCTTGCGCGCTGCTGCTGGTTTGTAAGATTTTCCCGGCGGCACCCAAAGCCCTGCACGGTTCGCCGTGTGGGGCTTTTTGTTGCCTCAAGATCGGAAGATCAAAAGATCGCAGCCTTCGGCAGCTCCTACGGGTGTACGCGATCCCACTGTAGGAGCTGCCGCAGGCTGCGATCTTTTGATCCTGCTCTTCGCAACACGCTGAACAAATACCGACATTCTCAAGAGCGAAAACTGACTAATCTCCAACCACCCCTACTGAGCAAGGACGCTCACGATGCGCCTGTTGATTGCTGTTTTTCTGACCCTCCTCTCCCTCAACACCCTCGCCGCCCAATGCCCCGACTGGCCGCTCGCCCGTGCCCAGGACGAAATCACAGCCCTGCAAAAACAGATCGACCTATGGGACGACAGCTATCATCGCCTGGGCCAGTCCATGGTTGCCGATGAACTCTACGATCAAGCCCGCGCGCAACTGACGACGTGGCAGCGATGCTACAACCTGGGCAGTTCGGCTGATCCCTTGCGCACCGCAGCTGGCACGATTCCCCACCCCATCCCACACACAGGTCTGGCAAAACTCAGTGACGGCGCCGCCGTCGAAGACTGGCTGAACGGGCGTAGCGATGTCTGGATTCAGCCCAAGGTCGACGGCGTGGCAGTCAGCCTGGTGTACCAAAACGGCCTACTGGTGCAAGCGATCAGTCGCGGCAACGGAGTTCAGGGCAAAGACTGGACCGCCCCGGCGCGGCAGATTACCGGGATCCCTCAACAGCTCTCGAAGCCGCTGGACCTGGTGGTGCAGGGTGAACTCTACTGGCGGCTGGACGGTCACATTCAGGCCAGTGCCGGCAGCCTCAATGCCCGGGGCAATGTGGCCGGGCTGATGGCCCGCAAGCAACTGAGCCCGGAGCACGCCGCAGGCATCGGTCTGTTCGTGTGGGACTGGCCAGAGGGCCCGGCGAATCTGCCTGCGCGCATCGCCGCTCTGGATGAACTGGGATTTGCCAGCACGGCGCCCTTCAGTCACCCGATCGGCGACTTTGCCGAAGTCGAACGCTGGCGTGATCGCTGGTATCGCTCGGCCCTGCCCTTTGCCAGCGACGGTATCGTCCTGCGCCAGGACCAGCGCCCTTCTGCAGATCGCTGGCAAGCCAAGGCACCCTACTGGATCGTTGCCTGGAAATATCCGTTCGCCCAGGCGCTGGCCGAAGTACGCAAGGTCCACTTCAATATCGGTCGCACTGGCCGGATCACTCCGGTGCTGGATGTGGCACCGATACAGCTCGATGACCGGCAGATCAGGCGGGTCAGCGTTGGCTCCCTGGCCCGTTGGGAAGCGTTGGACATCCGTACCGGCGACCAGGTTTCCATCAGCCTGGCCGGCCTGACCATCCCCAGGCTGGACGGAGTGGTATTGCGCAGCGTCGAGCGTGCGCATCTGGAAGTCCCAAAGGCAACGGACTATCACCCACTCAGTTGCTGGCAGCCGACCACAGGATGCGAAAGCCAGTTTCTCGCGCGCCTGACCTGGCTCAGCGGCAAGCAGGGATTGGCCATTCCCCACGTCGGCCCCGGCACCTGGGAGAAACTTCTCGAAACAGGCCGCTTGAACGGTCTGCTGGATTGGTTGACCCTCGATGCTCAAGAGCTTGCTAACATTAACGGTTTCGGCGAGCGCAACACGGCTCAGCTTTTAGACGGCTTCAACAACGCGCGACAGCGTCCCTTCGCTCGTTGGCTACAAGCGTTGGGCATGCCGCCAACCGGTCAGGTAAAACTGGCTGAATCCTGGCAGGCCCTGGCGCAACGCGAAACTGAACACTGGCAGGCCGAAGCCGGCATCGGCCCGGGACGCGCGGCGCAATTGAGCGCATTTTTCCGCGACCCGCAGGTCCTGGCCTTGAGCGAAACATTACGTATGGCGGGAGTTGACGGTTTTTAGCGGCCGGCTCGTCCGCGCATACGGGAACCCAAAGGTGTCGATCCGGCTCTAACAGCCCATCGTCACTGTGACCGATTGCTTATGCACATGGAGCATCTATGAAATTTCTTTCCCCGCTCGCCCTGCTGACTCTTTGCAGCGTGATGGCCGCTCCACTGATGGCTGCTGAAGAGGCTCCCGGCCTGACCGGTTGCGCTGCCAAGAAGCAAGGCATCATCAATCAGATCGAACTGGCCAAGTCTCACGGCAACGCGGAACAGCAGGCTGGCCTGGAAAAAGCCTTGAGTGAAGTCACAGCGAACTGCACCGACGCGTCGCTGAAGAAAGAGCGGGAGAACAAGGCTCTGGACGCCAAGCACGAAGTGAGCAAGCGCCAGGCGGATCTGGACAAGGCCATGAAGAAGGGCGACCCGGAGAAGATCAACAAACGTAAGGACAAACTCGCCGAGTCGCGCAAGGAATTGCAGGAAGCGCTGGATGTGTTGGATAAGTAAGTTTCAATAATGACTGGAGGTTTCGGTTGTCCCCACTGACGTTATCGCGAGCAGGCTCACTCCTACAGTGAACGAATTCCACCTGTAGGAGTGAGCCTGCTCGCGATGACGTCAGTCAGGACACTGCATATCAATGATCCCGAAACTCTTTATGACAGGCACTACAGGCATCTTCAACCTTCTGCACCGCCGGCCCCAGGTTGCTGGCCTTGTAGGGTTGAACCTTGCTCGCAATCACCAGCTCACCGGTGGCGGCTTCAAGGGTGCGGGCCATTTCCTGAAAACGTGCCTGCTTCTGCCAGACTTCATCCTTGGCGCTGGTGTGATCTTCTTCGCGCACCTGGGGAAAATGCTTCCAGGGCTCATGGGACAACGCATCGAGTTTCACGGCACCGTCGGCGAATTTCGCGCCATCGAATGGAATGCGTCCGCGCAGCATGCCCCCCAGGTCTTCGCCGGTCTTGAGCATCTGTTTGAAGATCGCCTTGCGCTGGCCCAGCGGCGAATTCGGGTCGACGCCGCCACAAGCAGTCAATGTCAGGCAGGCCAGCAATACAACGGAAAGTCTTTTAAGAATCATGGTGGCTTCAGGTCACGGGAACGGCGGCCAGTATCCTCGCGTCATCGGTAAAGACCAATAGCCCTATTATCAATATGGGTTGTTCGGGCGCATGGAGCACTCAAACAACCGGCAAAGGAATTACTCCATGATCAGCTGCATCAAGGCATGGCGCCCTCGCCTGTCCTGGACCCTACCGATGGTAGCCGTGCTCGCTGGCTGCACCGGCGGCGAGAGCACTCCACCGAAAACCCACGCGTTGGCGACTTACTCCAGTGCCACCTGGGAGGCCCTGCCAACGGTGTCCGATAGCGACCTGATCGCCGGTTTCGGTTCGTGGCGCAGTGCCTGCACCAGACTTAAGGCCGACGCGGTCTGGGGCGCGACCTGCGCAGCCTCCGCCAACGTGCAGCCAACGGCCAGCGAAATCCGCGGATTCCTCAAGCAACATCTGGATGTCTACGGCCTGCGTGCCGCCAACGACAATCCCAACGGCCTGATCACCGGTTATTACGAACCGGTCTACCCCGGCAGCCTGACCCAGACCACAGTCGCGAATATTCCGGTGTACGGCGTGCCGGAGGACATGATCATCGTCTCGCTGGACAGCATCTACCCCGAGCTCAAAGGCAAGCGCCTGCGCGGACGCCTCGAAGGTCGAGTGCTCAAGCCTTACGACGATGCTGCAACCATAGAGACCAAAGGGGTCAAAGCGCCCGTCGTGGCCTGGCTGACCGACCCGATGAACCTGCAATTCCTGCAGATCCAGGGCTCGGGTCGCATCCAGCTGGATGACGGTCGCCAGCTGCGCATTGCCTACGCCGATCAGAACGGTCATCCGTATCGGCCGATCGGGCGCTGGCTGGTGGAACAGGGCGAGCTGAAAAAAGAAGACGTGACCATGGGCGCCATCAGTGATTGGGCCAAGGCCAACCCGGCGCGCATCCCGGAACTGCTGGGCAGCAACCCGAGCTACGTGTTTTTCACCCGCAACCCGGACAGCAACGAAGGCCCGCGCGGCTCGCTTAACGTTCCGCTAACAGCCGGCTACAGCGCGGCAGTGGATCGCAAGGTGATTCCGTTGGGCAGTCTGTTGTGGTTATCCACCACTCGCCCGGACGGTACGGCGCTGGTGCGGCCGGTAGCGGCCCAGGACACGGGCGGCGCGATTGCCGGCGAAGTGCGTGCGGATCTGTTCTGGGGTACTGGCGAAGCGGCCGGGCAACTGGCTGGAGATATGAAACAGCAGGGGCAGATATGGATGTTGTGGCCGAAGGGGGCGGCGTTGCCGCAGGTGCCTCAGGTGGCTGATAATCCCTGAAGGCTCTAAAAGATCGCAGCCTCGTTTCACTCGACAGCTCCTACACAGCTCCCTGTAGGAGCTGTCGAGGGCACCGAGGCTGCGATCTTTTGACCTTATGCCGACACCACAAACAAACTCACAATCAACCCCATCCCCACAAACCACACCAGCGACCGCAAGATCGCCCAGTCCGCCAGATAACAAATGATGTAGAGCAACCGGCTGGTAATGAACAACACCGACAGCACATTGATCGTCACCAGCTCCGCATTGCCCGCCAGGTGCGCCACGATCACCGCCGCAGCAAATGCCGGGGTTACTTCGAAGCTGTTCAGTTGCGCCGCATGGGCGCGCCGACCCAGACCATTCAACGAGTCGAGAAAATCCCGGGGATCATGGTTGTCTTTCAACCTGTACCCACCACTGATCTTGGCCACGCCCACACACAGGTAGGGCAGGAAAATCGCGATCAAGATGCACCACAGAGCAACCGTCATAAAGCAGTCCCTTTTCAAGTTCCAGAATTGTTTTCAGCGTTAAAACTTCATCACCAGTATGCCAATCATTACCAGCCCACAGGCTAAGAGCCGCAGTCGGCCGAAAGGTTCTTTCAGGTAGCGCATGCCGAACAGCACCACCAGGATTACGCTGATCTCGCGCAATGCCGCCGCTTCGGCAATCGAGCCCAGCTGCATGGCCCATAGCATCAGAGCGTAGCTGAACAACACGCAGAATCCGACCGCCAACCCCAACCACCACTGTTCACGCCAGAACAGCATGAACGCCGGCCGCTTGCTTACCAGCGCCAGCAGCGGGAAAGGCCAGGCGCTGATCAACGTGACCCAGACCAGGTAATCCAGCGGATGTGACCAGCGCCGCAACGCCTGGCCATCGATGAAGGTGTAGCAACCAATGCACAGGCCGATCAACGCCACCACCGGCAGCATCGACCAGGGCAGACGCGCCCCGCCCCCACCCTGCCACAGAAGGCAGAGCATGCCGATCGGGATCAGCAAAATGCCGAAGATCTGCTGATGCGTCAGCACCTCCCCGGCGAAAATCAGGGTCAGCGCCAGCACCACCAGCGGCGACAAACCGCGCATCAGCGGATACACCAGCCCGAGATCGCCGACCAGATAAGCCTGGATCAACAGATAACGATAAAGCAGCTCGAAGGCCGCCGATGCCAGAATCCACGGCCAGATCTCCAGCGGTGTCAATTTGAAGATCACGACCCTGTAGCAGCTGACGAAGCCTGCGTTCGGCTACTACAAGAACCGGGCCGGGGCGATATAGCCGAATGGGCACTCTACTGGCAATGCCACCACCTGCCGTGATGAGCCTGCGCCAGCGGCACAGGCCGGGCATCACTGATTACTTTTCAGGCTTTTGCGGATCAGGCTGCTGATCCGCACCCTGTTTCGGCGGGCCACTCTCGCTGCGGATTTGCGCATGACTGAGTAGCGCAAAGATAAAGCTGCCGCCGATGATATTGCCTGCCAACGTCGGCCCGGCAAACACCATCCAGAAATCACTCCAGGACAACTCGCCGGCAAATACCAGGTATGAGACCTCGGCCGACCCGACCACGATGTGAGTGAAATCCCCCAGCGCCATCAGGTACGTGATGAGGATAATGATCCACATCTTGGCGCTTTCCATCGAAGGAATCATCCAGACCATGGTGGCGATCATCCAACCGGAAACGATGCCTTTGGCGAACATCTTACTGGCATCGTTCTCCATGACCTTGCGCCCGATATCGAGGAAAGCCAGGTCGGTCTTGGTGTCGAAAATCGGCAGGTGCAGCATGACGTAGGCGACCAGCAGCGTGCCACACAGGTTGCCTACCAGCACCACGCTCCATAGGCGCAGCAGCCGTCCGAAATTATTCAGCGTGGGCTTGGTCATCACCGGCAGCACGGCCGTCAGAGTGTTTTCGGTAAACAGCTGCTGGCGGGCGAGGATCACCGCGAGGAACCCGGCGCAGTAGCCGAAGCTGGCGATCACCTTGAAGGCTTCGCCGTCCGGCAGACGGGAGTTGAGCAAGCCCATGGCCATTAGCGACAGACCCATGGTCAGGCCGGCGGCGAGGGCTGACCACCAGAGTGCAGCGACGCTGCGTTCCAGCTCCTGATCACCCTGGGTGCGGATGATTTCGTGCAGCACCGCGGCGCGCGGCGGCTGGTTCTTGTCGACGTCGTGTTTTTCCTGGGCCGAGAGATTCGGGGTCTTGCCGTCTTTTTGAGTGTCCATAGAGCTCCGAAACCGGTGACGTGAGATGTAGATACGACATGCGCGTTTCGGAGCTGTTCACTGACCTCGGCAGATCATTCCCTGTGGGAGCAAGGCTTGCCCGCGATGGGTTCACCTCGTTTCCCCGGTGTGGCCGATGACGCCATCGCGGGCAAGCCTTGCTCCCACAGGTTGCTCCCACTCGTTGCTGCCAAAGATGGGTTTGTCCTAATCCTGGAATTGGTCTTTGACGTACAGGATCTCGGTGCGGCCGTGGGGCGCAGGCAACCCGTCTTCACCCAGGTTGACGAACACCATCTTCTCAACCGTCAGGATGCTTTTGCGGGTGATTTTGTTGCGCACTTCGCAGGTCAGGGTGATAGACGTACGGCCGAACTCGGTGGCGGTAATGCCTAGTTCGATGATGTCGCCCTGACGCGAGGCGCTGACGAAGTTGATTTCGGAAATGTACTTGGTGACCACGCGCTGATTGCCCAACTGGACGATGGCGTAGATCGCCGCTTCTTCGTCGATCCAGCGCAACAGGCTGCCGCCGAACAGCGTGCCGTTGGGGTTCAGGTCTTCGGGTTTTACCCATTTGCGGGTGTGGAAATTCATATTCACTCCTGAGCGTCTTGCCGAATGATGGTTAGCATCATGGCAGAGCCCGGGCTAGAGCTCTATTCACCATCGACTATGGGGTCGATTACCGTTCAGACATTGACCTGCAGAAAGGCTTTGGAAGATCAGCATAGCCCGCTATAATCGCCTCCGTTTCAAAACGGTAAAGATCCATTGCTACCGTTTTCCCGCCACCTGTCCGAGGGGCGCTGCAGCAGGTTCAACCTGTCAGGCTCGGATGGGGCGTTGCCTGGTCACCGCGACCGGACACTAAACGCACAACGGCGCCCATTCGCATACATTACGAATGGAGGCTCTTCATGAGCGCTGTTATCACGCCTGCAGATTTTACCGATTACAAAGTCGCCGACATGTCCCTGGCTGCCTGGGGCCGTCGCGAAACCATTATCGCCGAATCGGAAATGCCAGCCCTGATGGGTCTGCGCCGCAAGTACGCCGGTGAGCAGCCGCTCAAGGGCGCGAAGATTCTCGGCTGCATCCACATGACCATTCAGACTGCCGTGCTGATCGAAACCCTGGTTGCCCTGGGTGCCGAAGTGCGCTGGTCGTCCTGCAACATCTTCTCGACTCAGGATCAGGCCGCTGCCGCTATCGCCGCTGCCGGCATCGCGGTTTATGCCTGGAAAGGCGAGACCGAAGAAGAGTACGAGTGGTGCCTGGAGCAAACCATCCTGAAAGATGGCGCGCCATGGGATGCCAACATGATCCTCGACGACGGCGGCGACCTGACCGAGCTGCTGCACAAGAAGTACCCGGCGATCCTCGACCGCGTCCACGGCGTGACCGAAGAAACCACCACCGGCGTTCACCGCCTGCTGGACATGCTGGCCAAAGGCGAGCTGAAAATCCCGGCCATCAACGTCAACGACTCGGTGACCAAGAGCAAGAACGACAACAAGTACGGCTGCCGTCACAGCCTGAACGACGCGATCAAGCGCGGTACTGACCACCTGCTGTCCGGCAAGCAAGCGCTGGTCATCGGTTACGGTGACGTGGGCAAAGGCTCCGCTCAGTCCCTGCGTCAGGAAGGCATGATCGTCAAGGTTTCCGAAGTCGATCCGATCTGCGCCATGCAGGCCTGCATGGACGGTTTTGAGCTGGTTTCGCCGTTCCTCGACGGGATCAACGACGGTACCGAAGCAAGCATCGACAAAGCGCTGCTGGGCAAGATCGACCTGATCGTGACCACCACCGGCAACGTCAATGTCTGTGACTCGAACATGCTCAAGGCTCTGAAGAAGCGCGCTGTTGTCTGCAACATCGGCCACTTCGACAACGAAATCGACACGGCTTTTATGCGCAAAAACTGGGCATGGGAAGAAGTGAAGCCACAGGTGCACAAGATCCATCGCACAGGCGCTGGTGCATTCGATGCCCAGAACGACGACTACCTGATCCTGCTGGCCGAAGGCCGTCTGGTAAACCTGGGCAACGCCACTGGCCACCCGAGCCGCATCATGGACGGTTCGTTCGCCAACCAGGTTCTGGCGCAGATCTTCCTGTTCGGCCAGAAGTACGCCGACCTGTCGCCAGCCCAGAAAGCCGAGCGCCTGACTGTGGAAGTACTGCCGAAGAAACTCGACGAAGAAGTGGCCCTGGAAATGGTCCGCGGCTTTGGTGGTGTTGTGACTCAACTGACCAAGCAACAGGCTGATTACATCGGCGTGACTGTTGAAGGTCCGTTCAAGCCGCACGCTTACCGCTACTGATCGGTCCTGCTGCCTGCTCTCCCTGTGGGAGCGGGCTTGCTCGCGAATGCGGTGTGTCAGTCGATATCAATGTTGAATGTCACACCGCATTCGCGAGCAAGCCCGCTCCCACATGGGATGTGCAAGCCTCACAGGTTTACGTGTTTCCAAGGATATGACCATGTCCCAAGACCGTCGCTACAGCTTCGAGTTCTTCCCTACCAAGACCGACGCTGGGCATGAAAAGCTGCTCGCCACTGCCCGTCAGCTGGCTACGTACAACCCCGATTTCTTCTCCTGCACCTACGGCGCGGGCGGTTCGACTCGTGATCGCACGATCAACACCGTGTTGCAGCTCGAAAGCGAAGTCAAAGTCCCGGCCGCTCCGCACTTGTCGTGCGTTGGTGACAGCAAGGACGACCTGCGCGGCCTGCTGACCCAGTACAAGGCTGCCGGCATTACCCGTATCGTTGCCCTGCGCGGCGACCTGCCTTCGGGCATGGGCATGGCGAGCGGCGAATTGCGTCACGCCAATGACCTGGTTGAATTCATTCGTGAAGAAACCGGCGATCATTTCCACATCGAAGTGGCTGCTTACCCGGAGATGCATCCGCAAGCACGCAACTTCGAGGACGATCTCGCCAATTTCGTGCGCAAGGCCAATGCTGGCGCCGACAGCGCGATCACCCAATACTTCTTCAACGCCGACAGCTACTTCTACTTCGTCGAGCGCGTGCGGGCACTGGGCGTGAACATCCCGATCGTGCCGGGCATCATGCCGATCACCAACTACAGCAAGTTGGCGCGCTTCTCCGATGCTTGCGGTGCGGAAATCCCGCGCTGGATTCGCAAGCAGCTGGAAGCCTATGGCGACGACACTCGGAGTATTCAGGGCTTTGGCGAGCAGGTCATTACCGAGATGTGCGAACGGTTGCTGCAAGGTGGAGCGCCTGGGTTGCACTTCTATACGTTGAACCAGGCTGAGCCGAGCCTGGCGGTGTGGAATAACCTGAAGTTGCCGCGTTAAGTAAAAAGCAAGATCGAAATAAAAGGCAAGATCAAAAGATCGCAGCCTTCGGCAGCTCCTACGCCGGGTTTGTTTAATCCCTGTAGAAGCTGCCGAAGGCTGCGATCTTTTGCTTTTAACGCCCTTTTATTGTGCGTCAATCCACGGAGATAGAGCTTCTCGATCCAGTTTCTGGCTCTTTCCGGTTTCTCGTCGTAATCTCAAGCCATGCCTTTGATCTCACAGTTACTGACGGTGATTTTATTCACGTGCCTGAGCTTTACAGCTCGGGGCGAGAAACTGCGCATTGTCACCGAGCCTTGGGCACCTTATGTGTACGAGGAGAACGGCAAGGCAATGGGGCTGGACTATGAAACCACCGACATTGTCTTCCAGCGCCTGGGCATTGAAGTGCAATGGCAATTCCTGCCCTGGAAGCGTTGCCTGTCGATGCTGGAGCAAGGCCAGGCGGACGGGGCGCTGGACATTTTTCACAGTGACGAGCGCGACGCCACCCTGCTCTACCCCAGCGAGCCGCTGTCGCAAGTACAATTCGTGATGTTCTACGCCAACGCCCGCCCTCACCCGTTCAAATCTCTCGAAGCGCTGCGTGGCCTGACGATTGGCACCTCGCCGGGCTACCTGTACAGCCCCGATTTCAGTGAATCGACACTGTTCACTAGGGAGCCGGCGCCCAGCCACGAGGCCAACTTCGGCAAATTGGTACGGGGGCGGATCGATCTGTTGATCACCGACCGCCGAGTGGGCCAGCACCTCATTGACGAATTGAACATTCGCGACCAGATCACCGAAAACCCATTGATTATCAGTGAACAGAGCCAATATCTCGCAGTGCGCCGCAATGCGGGCATGGATTTGCTGGTGCAGCGTTTCGGTGCCGAACTCAAGCGTTTCAAGCGCGAGCCCGCCTACGCCGAGTTAAGCGCCCGCTACGGCGCCGGACCGGCCAGCGCGATGCCCGCGAACGGCGTCACCGCCGCCAGCGGAAAAACCGTTGAGCAGCAGGAAAGCAGCGCTCAGTGATTGCTCTGTTATACTCCCGCCTTCCCGCCAGGCTCACGCCCGGACGCTCGGAATTGTTCAAGGCATCTCGACCCCGCTACAGCGCAGCTTTCAGCCCGCGCGAGCGCTCCAGACGAGCTTTTCAAACCCAGCAGGACCGGACGGGATTGCGTTCCTCTTAAACGCCATTCGCGCCAGGCAAGACTCCCATTGGGCCAAGCCCTAACTAAAACAGGATTACTCATGTCCTTTGCTTCCCTCGGTCTCTCCGAGGCTTTAGTCCGCGCCATCGAGGCGGCGGGCTATACCGAGCCTACTCCGGTGCAACAGCGGGCCATTCCCGCCGTGTTGCAAGGTCGCGACCTCATGGTTGCGGCACAGACAGGTACTGGTAAAACCGGCGGCTTCGCCCTTCCGATCCTGGAGCGGTTGTTCCCTAACGGTCACCCGGACAAATCCCAGCGTCACGGCCCGCGCCAACCGCGCGTACTGGTCCTGACCCCTACTCGCGAACTCGCGGCCCAGGTTCACGAGAGCTTCAAGGTCTATGCCCGTGACCTGAAGTTCGTCAGTGCCTGCATTTTCGGCGGCGTCGGCATGAACCCACAGGTTCAAGCCATGTCCCGTGGTGTCGACGTGCTGGTGGCCTGCCCTGGTCGCCTGCTCGACCTCGCCGGTCAAGGCAGCGTCGATTTGTCCCACGTGGAAATCCTCGTGCTGGACGAAGCCGACCGCATGCTCGACATGGGCTTCGTGCATGATGTGAAGAAGGTCCTGGCTCGCTTGCCGAGCAAACGTCAGAACCTGCTGTTCTCGGCGACCTTCTCCAAGGACATCACCGATCTCGCCGGCAAGCTGCTGCACAACCCGGAACGCATCGAAGTCACTCCGCCGAACACCACGGTCGAGCGCATCGAACAACGCGTATTCCGCCTGCCTGCCAACCACAAGCGCTCGTTACTGGCTCACCTGATCACCGCAGGCGCCTGGGAACAGGTCCTGGTGTTCACCCGCACCAAGCACGGAGCCAACCGCCTGGCCGAGTACCTGGACAAGCATGGCCTGAGCGCCGTCGCGATCCACGGCAACAAGAGCCAGAACGCGCGCACCAAAGCCCTGGCCGATTTCAAGGCCGGTGAAGTGCGCATCCTGGTTGCCACCGACATCGCCGCTCGCGGCCTCGACATCGACCAACTGCCACACGTGGTCAACTTCGAACTGCCGAACGTCGACGAAGATTACGTGCACCGTATCGGCCGTACCGGCCGTGCCGGTCGTTCGGGCGAGGCGATCTCGCTGGTTGCCCCCGACGAAGAAAAGCTGCTGAAAAGCATCGAGCGCATGACCCGGCAGAAAATCGCCGACGGCGACCTGATGGGCTTCGATTCCAGCGCTGTGGAAGCCGAGAAACCTGAAGTTCGCGAGCGTCCGGATGTGCGTAACCCGCGCAACCCACGTGGCCCGCGCGGCGATGGTCCGAACGGCGGCGGCGGTGGTGGCGGTCGTAAAGACAAGGGCAAGGACAAGGGCGGCAAGGAAAAACCTGCCGCCGCTGCCCGCGGCGAGCGTCCGGCACGTGAACACAAACCACGTGAAGGCACTCCAGCTCGCGAGCAACAGCGCCCGGCACCTCGTGCTTCCGCTGACCGTGCCCCGGACGAGTTCCTCGACGACGATGTGGATAACTTCGGCAATCGCGTTGACTACGTTCCACAGGCCAAGCCAGCCCAGGGCCGCGGTCGTCGTCCAGGTGCCCCGGCACCCGGCGCGGCAGCCGGCGCAGGTGCTGGTGCTCCACGCAGTGGCGGCAAACCTCAGGGTCGTCAGAGCGGTCCGCGCAGCAGCGACGGCGCTACCACCGGCACTCCGCCGGCCAAGCGCAGTGGCCCACGCAGCGGCGCTCCACGTGACGGCCAGGCCCGTCGCGAAGAAGGTCGCAACCGACGCCCGGCACGTGATGAGCAGCCTCGCTCGGAACCAGCCGTGCAGAACCCGCGTGGCCCGGCCCCGAAGATCATTCACAAGGAGTCGAAAACCGATCGTTTCCCGACACCTGAACAGCTTGATCAATTGCCAGGCCGTCCACGCGGTGAGAAACCTGCGCTGCTGACTCGCAATCGCTGAGTTGACGCTGCAATAAAAAATGCCCCGGATCTCAAGATTCGGGGCATTTTTGTTTCTGAGGTAACACTATTCCTCAAACCACCACAGATCCCCCTGTGGGAGCGGGCTTGCTCGCGAAGGCGGTGTGTCAGGCAACCAAATTTTGACTGAGAAACCGCCTTCGCGAGCAAGCCCGCTCCCACAGGGGATTGCATTGGTTGTTCAGAATTTACAAGGCAACAAAAAACGCCCGCGATCGTGAGATCGCGGGCGTTTTTGTTTAAGCGGCGAAAATTACTTCGCTTTCACGCCTTCAAACGAGATGTACAGCTCAACTGCGTCAGACTTCGGACCCAGGTCTTTCTGCTTGCCGAAATCGGAACGCTTGATGCTGGTGGTGCCTTCAAAGCCGGCACGGTAGCCGCCCCATGGATCCTTGCCTTCACCCAGGAAGGTGGCCTTGACCACGATTGGCTTGGTCACGCCCAGCAGGGTCAGGTTGCCCGTCACGTCAGCAGTATTTGCGCCGGTGGACTTTACGCTGGTGGAAACGAAAGTGGCTTTGCTGCCGTCGAGGAAATCTTTGCTGGCAATGTGCTTGTCACGTTCAGCGTGGTTGGTGAATACGCTGGCGGTGTTCACATTGAACTCGATCTTGCTGTCTTCAGGCTTGGCCGCATCGAAGCTGAACTTGCCGTCGATGTCCTTGAAGGTACCGGTAATGAAGCTGTAGCCCAGGTGGCTGATCTTGAAGTCGACGAAGGCGTGCTGACCTT
Organism: Pseudomonas sp. LB3P31; assembly: GCF_054897945.1. Lineage (NCBI taxonomy): Bacteria > Pseudomonadati > Pseudomonadota > Gammaproteobacteria > Pseudomonadales > Pseudomonadaceae > Pseudomonas > Pseudomonas sp. LB3P31. The sequence continues at coordinate 3,783,310 of NZ_CM142710.1, read as the reverse complement.
CCTTGTCCACTACATAATCAGCTGCCATCACGTTGCCGGACAGCAGGGCGGAACCGATTGCCAGAGCGGCGAGAGTCTTTTTCAACATGCTTTCTATTCCTTTGGAGTCGAGGTTGAACTTCAGGCTTTGCGGCCGAGCATTCGAGTCAGGGTCGCATCACGGTCAATAAAGTGGTGCTTCATTGCTGCCAACGCATGAAGGCCGGAAAAAATTACCAGCGCCCATGCCAGGTACAGATGAATCACACCGGCGGTATCTGCCTGGTCCGGTAGCCCGGAGACCAGTGCAGGCACTTCAAACAAGCCAAACACCGGAATCCCGACACCGTCTGCGGTGGAAATCAGGTAACCGGCAATCATCACAGCGAACAAACCGACATACAGGAACGAGTGGCCAAACTTGGCGCCAAGGCGCGTCATGCGGCTGTAGCTTTCCAGGGTAGGCGGAGGTGGGCTGATGAAACGCCAGAGCACCCTCAACAGCATGACTGCAAACAACACCAGGCCAATGCTTTTGTGCAGGTCCGGCGCGTCTTTGCGCCAGAGGCTGTAGTAGTCCAGGTCGATCATCCACAAGCCCAGCGCAAACAATCCGAAGACCGCCAGTGCCACCACCCAGTGAATGAAGACGCTGATCCAACCGTAGCGCGAAGAAGAGTTACGTAGCTGCATTGCCCAAATCCTGTGAGAACTGCGACCAAGACTAACGACTTATCTATCGAATTAAAGCCGAAAATTTCGCTTTGAAATATCGAGAAATACGATGATCAGTGTGAAATAGGCGTGTTAAGGAAAGATTAAAGGACAAAGTGTGGCGGCATGTTAGTGCCTAGCTGGTTAAATTTGTCGAGCTGTTGGGACCCATCGCGAGCAGGCTCACTCCTACAGAGGATTCTTGGTGCTCGCAAGAACGTGCCTGACACGCAACCCTGTAGGAGTGAGCCTGCTCGCGATAGCTTTCTGAAAGGCAAAAAAAAGCGCGACCCTGGAGCCGCGCTTCTATGCACCACCAGGCTACTGAGCCTTGGCTTCAGTAGTAGCAGCCGGTTTGGCCGCTGGCTTCTTGGCCGGCTCAGCCTTCTTCACCGGAGCTTTCTTGGCCTCGGTTTTAGCCGCAGGCTTCTTCACCGGCGTCTTGGTCGAGGCCTTCTTCGCTGGCTCGGCTTTCACCGGCGCCCCAGGCTTCGCTGCTTCCACCGGCGCTGGTGCAGGCGTCGGTACCGGAGCGGGGGTTGGCGCAGCCGGAGCAACGGGCGCTGGCGCCTTCACTGGCTCAGGCTTCTTCTCTTCATCGCCACCACCAAACAAATTGGTGAAGAAGTTGCCCTTCTTCGCCGCAACCGCACCCGCCGCCGCAGCAGCAGCCACCGGCACAACCTTCGCCGGTTCAAACGACTTGCCTGCCGCCAGGTCTTCAACCTGACTGGCTGCGCGCTGACCCGTACGCAAGGCGCCTTCCAGGGTGCCCGGGTACAAGGTGTCGGTGTGTTCGCCCGCGAAGGTTACGCGCTGCAGCGGGCGCTCCCACAGGCGCCAGTATTTGCTGATCTGACCAGGACCGAAGGCCAGGTAGGCGCCGCCCATGGATGGGTCGGTGCTGTAGCGGCGGATTTCATAACCGGTGAACGAGCCGCGGGCCTGTGGATAAAACGCGTGCAGGCGGATCAGCACCTGATCGACCATCTGTTTGTCGCCAAAAGCCTGCATCACGCGGGAGTTGTCGCCGGACAGGTTGATCACCACGTTGGCGCCACCCTTCAATGCCGGCTCGACCCACAACATGCCGAGGCCGGTGTTGCTGTAGATCTCACCGGACATGCGCGCCTTGCTTTCCCACACCGGCGTCTTGAATTTCAGCATGATCTGGTCGCGCCAGCCGTAGTTGGTGCCCTTGATCGCGCCCATGTGCTGGGCGTCCATCGCCGGGGTCATCTGAATCTTGCTCAGCGCGCGCAATGGCACTGCTACCACCACGTAGTCAGCCTGATAACCAACGCTGCCGACCTTGACGGTCACGCCGTCCTTGTCCTGGAGGATGGCCGACACCGGGGAGCTGGTTTTGATGGTCTTCAGCTGCTTGACGAACGCCTGTGCCAGCACCGGGCTGCCACCGAGCAAGCGCGAAGCGCGCAAGTCACGATCGGAGACGCCCAGGTACACACGGCTCTGTTGTGCGAAGTACAGCAGCGACAGGCGCGACGGTTCGTCGTAGCGGGTACGAATTTGCTGGTTGATCAACTGGCGCGCCGTAGGTGGCAGCGACAAGCGGTCAAGCCAGTTGGATACGTTGATCTGATCCAGGGCGTGCAGGGTGCTGTTCGCCGACGGGTTCTGCGGGTCTTCGATTGAGCGCGCCAGGTCGTCCACGGTCTTTTCGTAGCGTTTGAGCGCTTCGGCAGTGGTCGGATCCTTGGTCGCCAGGTCGGCCGAGGTGTAATACACGCCGTCGATCAGGTAACCAGGAATGCGCACGAATTCCGGGGCCGGCGTGGTGCCGAGCTTGAAGGTCGAGACGTACTTGTTCAGCACCGGCTGGGTCTTGTCGTTGCCGATCCACTCACTGGTGGCCATGCCCGAGCGACCGCCCAGGGCCGGCTTGGCTTCCAGCAGGGTGACCTGCCAACCCTTGTTTTGCAGTTCGTAAGCAGCCGTGAGGCCGGACAGCCCGCCGCCGATCACGATCGCTGTTTTATCCTTGGCCAGCGCAGACACGCTGAACAGCCCCAACATCACCAGCGCACAGGCGCGCAGCCAACCAGCAGACATTCAGCGAACTCCGGAAATACACGAGGGAAAACAGTTATGCGAGTCAGACGACTCAAGGAACGGCGAAGAATACGTCAGCCATCAAATGGCCGCCAGCGACGTCTATCGCCCCACTCAATGTAGTTCAATTGCCGCAATGGGTTGTTCCGCGGCGAGCCATTGCATAGGCTTGCGCGATTGTGTGTCCGCGTTTGTCACGGACTGCCTCGAGGAGACTGAACATGGGCCTGAATAATCAGTGGATGCAACGCGATCTCGCCGTGCTGTGGCATCCGTGCACCCAGATGAAAGACCACGAACAGCTGCCGCTGATCCCGATCAAGCGCGGTGAAGGCGTGTGGCTTGAGGACTTCGAAGGCAAACGTTACCTCGATGCGGTCAGCTCCTGGTGGGTCAACGTATTCGGCCATGCCAACCCGCGCATCAACCAGCGCATCAAGGATCAGGTCGATCAGCTGGAACACGTGATCCTCGCAGGCTTCAGCCACCAGCCGGTAATCGAGTTGTCCGAGCGCCTGGTGAAGATGACACCCGAAGGCCTGACCCGGTGCTTCTACGCCGATAATGGTTCGTCCTGCATTGAAGTCGCATTGAAAATGAGCTTTCACTACTGGCTCAACCGCGGCCAGCCGAATAAAAAGCGTTTTGTCACCCTGACCAACAGCTACCACGGCGAAACCATGGCGGCGATGTCGGTGGGCGACGTGCCGCTGTTCACCGAAACCTATAAGGCGCTGCTGCTGGACACGATCAAGGTGCCCAGCCCGGATTGCTACCTGCGCCCCCAAGGTATGGGCTGGGAGGAGCACTCGCGCAACATGTTCGCCGCCATGGAGCAGACCCTGGCCAAGCACCACGACACGGTCGCGGCGGTGATCGTCGAGCCGTTGATTCAGGGCGCTGGCGGCATGCGCATGTATCACCCGGTGTACCTCAAGCTATTGCGTGAAGCCTGTGATCGGTATGGCGTGCACCTGATCCACGATGAAATCGCCGTGGGTTTCGGCCGCACCGGGACGATGTTTGCCTGCGAACAGGCGGGCATCCGTCCGGACTTCCTGTGCCTGTCCAAGGCCCTGACCGGCGGATACTTGCCGTTGGCGGCCTGCGTCACCACGGAAGATGTCTATAGCGCGTTCTACGACGACTACCCGACCCTGCGCGCCTTCCTGCACTCCCACAGCTACACCGGCAACCCGCTGGCCTGTGCGGCGGCGTTGGCAACCCTGGATATTTTCGAAGAAGACAACGTCATCGAGAACAACAAAGCCTTGGCACAGCGCATGGCTACCTCCACAGCACACCTGGCCGATCACCCGAACGTTTCGGAAGTGCGCCAGACCGGCATGGTCCTGGCCATTGAGATGGTCAAGGACAAGGCCACCAAAGAAGCCTATCCGTGGCAGGAGCGCCGTGGCCTCAAGGTGTTCCAGCATGCGCTGGAGCGCGGGGCCTTGTTGCGCCCCCTGGGCAGCGTGGTGTATTTCCTGCCGCCGTACGTGATCACTCCTGATCAGATAGACTTTCTGGCGGAAGTGGCCAGCGAAGGGATCGACATTGCGACGCGTGATAGCGTCAGCGTGTCGGTGCCGGAGAACTTCCACCCGGGGTTTCGTGATCCGGGTTGATTGGTTTCCCTTGGGCTTGCAGGTGCCTGGTCCGCCGTCTTCGCGAGCAAGCCCGCTCCCACAGGAGTAACGCATTCCAATGTGGGAGCGGGCTTGCTCGCGAATGAAGCCACCACCGATTCAGCTGATTAAATACTTTCCAGAGACCAAGAATGAGACTGTCCCGCTTCTTTACCGACGCCCCCCTGAGCATTGGCGAGCACGAATTGCCCGAGGCCCAGGCGCACTACATCAGCCGCGTGCTGCGCATGGCGGAGGGTGATGCGCTGCAACTGTTCGACGGCTCGGGCCTGGAGTTTCGCGCCCGGCTGGCAGAGGTCGGCAAGAAGCGCGTGGTGGTGCAGGTCGATGAAAGCTTCGAAGGCCAGATCGAGTCGCCACTGCAGATCCATCTCGGCCAGGGCCTGTCCCGCGGCGAGCGGATGGATTGGGCGATTCAGAAAGCCACTGAACTGGGCGTCAGCGAAATCACCCCGATCTTCACCGACCGCTGCGAAGTCCGCCTCAAAGACGAACGCGCTGATAAACGCCTGCTGCACTGGCGCCAGGTGGCGATCAGCGCCTGCGAGCAATGCGGGCGGTCGAGAGTGCCCGTGATTCATCCGCCGCAGCTGTTGGCTGATTGGTTGAAGCAGACTGAAGCCGAGTTGAAGCTGGTGCTGCACCCGGTGGCCGAGCCGCTGGTGAGTCATGCGAAGCCGGGCACGCTGGCATTCCTGATTGGCCCCGAAGGCGGGTTGTCGGATGTCGAGGTCGAACAGGCCAAAGGCGCGGGTTTTCATGCTGCGCGGCTGGGTCCGCGGGTGCTGCGTACCGAGACGGCGCCGGTGGTGGCACTGGCGGTGGCTCAGCAGCTTTGGGGGGATTTCTAACATCAAAAGATCGCAGCCTGCGGCAGCTCCTACAGTAGAGCGCACTCCCCCGTAGGAGCTGCCGCAGGCTGCGATCTCTTGATCTTGCTTTTGATTTTCTAGTCACAACACATAAAACAAGATCGCCACGAAGTGCAGCAAACTCCCCGCAATCACAAACAAATGCCAGATCCCATGGGCATGCCGCAGCCGATGGTCCAGCGCAAAAAAGATGATCCCCACGGTGTACAACACCCCGCCCGACGCCAGCCAGGCGAAACCGGTAGTGCCCAGCGCCGCCATTAATGGCTTGACCGCCACCAGCACGATCCAGCCCATCACCGCATAGATCACGATCGACAGCACCCGTGCTTCCGAGCGCGGCTTGATCTCCTGCAGGATGCCGATCACCGCCAGGCCCCAGACGATCCCGAACAGTGTCCAGCCCCAGGGCCCGCGCAGGGTCACCAGGCAAAACGGCGTGTAGCTGCCGGCGATCAGCAAATAGATCGAAAAGTGATCAACTTTCTGCATGATCGCTTTTTTGTGCCCGCGCACGCTGTGGTAAACGGTCGAGGCGCTGTAGAGCACCAGCAAGGTGAAACCATAGATCGCCACGCTGACGATCTTCCACGGACTGCCGTCCATGCTGGCAATCACCAGCATCCACACCACACCGATAAACGCGGCTACCGCCCCGACCAAGTGCGTCCAGGCGTTGAGTTTTTCCCCGTGATACATGTATTGCCTACCTCGAAATCCACTGCGACAGTGCGCAAGGCTCAGGCTTGAAGCCTGAAAGCGCAATGATTCAGACCGCATCATCGGCATTAAAAATCCGCTACGTGTGCATTCCTACACACTGCTGTAGGACCATTCGACGCCTTCCTAGGAGGGTTCCCACAGCGCTTTCAGGTTGCCCCTCAGACACGCCGGGCCTAACGTTACAGTTCGATGACAACTCATCGATCGGGTGTAAAAACCCGCACCTATGCGGCACCGGACGCAGCAACGGAGATCGACATGTCCACAGCCATTTTTCAGCACCCCGACACCCAATCAGTCACGCCCTATGCCTCAATGGGCTCGAAAAAACTCCACGAAGCGGCCGACCGCGCGCTCAATCATTACTTGAACCCACCCAACGAGGAAAAGACCTCAGCCCAACCCGCCACACTGTTTGTCGTCGCCCCCGATGTCGATTCCTCGAAACTGCTGTCGATGGCGCGCGACAGCCTGGCATCGGCCAGCCTGCTGGTCAGCGATTTTGTGGGGTACCTGGAGGGCTCCCAGCGCCACACAGCCCTGGCCATCCAGCAAATCATCATGCTGGCGGAGTTGGCGGTGAATCGGGTGGCGGACAGTGCGGATGGGCCGCTCTCTGCGAGCAGTCTGTAGTTGGTGTATTGGCAGGACTGACGCCATCGCGGGCAAGCCTTGCTCCCACAGTATCTGAGTAGGGCTGATAACTTCATTCACCTGCAGAAACCTGTGGGAGCAAGGCTTGCCCGCGATGGCATACTTCAGACCAACCCAGCAGCTACAAGTAACTCTTCCAGCGCCAGCAAGTCCGGCACCTTGGCTACCTGATCCCCGACTTGCACCGCCGCCTGCTCCAAAGGACATAAAGGCACATCGACATAGCTCAGCTGACTATCGAGCTTGCACGACCGCGGAATGCCCTGGACCAGAAGCGCGATAAATTTCAGCTCGGCGCGTCCTCCCAGTGCGTTGAGAATCACGATCCGCACCCGCTCGCCCATGACGATTTTCTGGCCACACGCAGACTCGAAGCTGAGCAAGTGAATCTGCCGGTTGCGCCACCCTACCCGCCCCAGGTACCAAGGCGGCGTATCCAGGTCGAAGGCGCCAGGCTGATAGTCGATCAGTTCGGCGACCGCCACGTTGGGCAGGATGAGGTTGCGATCGGCCAAGGGCAGCAGCAGCCCAATGAGGTTGCTGGTGCGGTGTTCAAGCATGGGGTTTGCTCCAGTGCGCGATGCTTTCGAGCAGCACCGATTCCTGATAAGGCTTGCCAAGGTAGTCGTTGACGCCAATCGCCATGGCGCGGTCGCGGTGCTTCTGCCCGGTGCGTGAAGTGATCATGATGATCGGCAGATGCCGCGTGCGTTCATCGGCTCGCACTTGCGTGGCCACCTCGAAGCCATCCATGCGCGGCATTTCGATATCCAGCAGCATCAGATCGGGCAGGTGCTCTTCGAGCAGTGCCATGGCATCGACTCCATCCTTGGCGGTCAGCACATTCATGCCGTGGCGTTCGAGCAGACGACTGGTGACCTTGCGCACGGTGACCGAGTCATCGACCACCAGGACCAGCAATGGTTTGTGCGGCTCGGGCTCGGCTCCGTGCACTGCAGTCTGGCGCGGTAGCCGGGCCTGCATGGCGCGGATCGGCGCCAGCAGGTCCAGAATCAGCACCACCCGGCCATCACCGAGGATCGTCGCTCCGGACAACCCCTGGACGGCGGCGAATTGCGCACCCAGGCTCTTGACCACGATCTCCCGGGTGCCAGCCATGGCGTCGACCTGCACGGCGATGTGGCGTTCGTTGCACTGCACCAGCAACACCGGCAGTGGCAGGTTTTGCCCCAGCAGTTTCGGACGGCCGCTGGTCTTCAGCAGCTCGCCGAGGTAGCACAATTCATAGTGCTGCCCGGCGTATTTATAGGTCGGCGGATCCAGGCGGTAATGGCCTTCGAGTTCGTTGGGCAGAACCCGAACGATACCGTCAATGGTGTTCAACGGAATCGCATACTGGTCTTCAGCGCATTGCACCATCAGCGCCCGGTTAACCGACACGGTGAACGGCAGGCGAATGCGAAAATGCACACCCTGCCCCGAGACCGAGTCAATGATCATGCTCCCCCCCAGTTGCCGGACCTCTTCGTGGACCACGTCCATGCCCACGCCGCGCCCGGAAATCTGAGTGATTTTTTCCGCCGTGGAAAACCCCGGCTGAAGGATGAATTGCAGTACGTCGCGGTCGCTGATATCGCTGTCGGGCGCCAGCAAGCCACGCTTGATCGCCTTGCGGCGCACCGCGTCCAGCGGCACGCCAGCGCCGTCGTCGCGGATATCGAAAATGATATCCCCGCCCTCGCGTGACAGGTCCAGGGTGATGGTGCCCTGCGCCGGTTTGCCCGCTGCAATGCGCACCTCGGCAGACTCCAGACCGTGGTCGACGGCGTTGCGCAGCATGTGCTCAAGCGGCGCCGCCATGCGTTCAAGAACGTTACGGTCCATTTCGCCTTCGGCATTGCCAACGATGAACTGCACGTCCTTGCCCAATTCGCTGGAGACCTGGCGAACGATGCGCTTGAGGCGCGGCATCATCCGTTCGAACGGCACCATGCGCGTGCGCATCAGGCCTTCCTGCAATTCGGTATTGATGCGCCCCTGCTGCTGCAGCAGGTTCTCCGCATCCTGATTACGCCGGTCGAGGGTTTCCTTGAGATCGAGCAAGTCGGAGGCGGACTCGAACAGCGCTCGGGACAGTTGCTGCAACTGCGAGTGGCGGTCCATCTCCAGCGGATCGAACTCCTCGTAACCCAGGTGCTCGGCGTCCACCTGCTGGCGGCTGAGGATTCGTCCCTGGGTTTCCGTATCGAGGCGGCGCAACTGGTCGCGCATGCGCTCGATGGTGGTTTCCATTTCGCTCAAAGCCACCCGCGCATCGCTGACCTGCTGCTCGATGCGCCCGCGAAAAATCGACGTTTCTCCCGCCAGGTTGACCAGATCATCCAGCAGCTCCGCCGAGACCTTGACCATGTCGGCGCCGGCGTCAGGCTGCAGTGCCGGTGGTTCCGGCTTGAGTAATGCGGGGGCAGGAACAGGCTCTTCCAGTACCGTCGGGTGACTGCAGTTGCGGATCGACTCGATCAACTGATCCGCTGGCGGCAGGCGCTGGCCGGCCCGGGCCGCGTCGAGCATTTGCGCCAGTCGGTCATGGCTGCTCTGCAACAGCCCGAACATCGCAGGAGTCGGTTTCAGTGCGCCCGCCGACAACCCTTCGTAAAGAAACTCCAGCTCATGGGCCAGGTCACCGATCGGCGCGATTTCGACCATGCGCGCGCCACCCTTCAGGGTGTGCAAATCACGCAGCAGGTTTTCCACTTCCTGGCGATTCGCCGGCTCGGCCTGCCAGCGCACCAGGGCCGCGCCGGAGTTTTCGATGATGTCGAAACCTTCTTCGAGGAAGATTTCCAGTAGCTCCGGATCATGGCCTGGAGAGTCGATCATCAGGGGCGTTTCAGCCGCTTCGGCACTACTGAGATTGTTCTGGCGAAACTCGCGGATGGCCTCGATCAGCTCGCCTGGATCGCTCAGCGGCTGGTGGTCGCCTAGCTGCTCAAGCATTTGCGCCAGGCGGTCATGGCTGCGTTGCAGCAACTGCGCCAGCCCATCGTTGTGGTGGTAGCGGCGGTCCACCAGGCCTTCATACAGACCTTCGAGCTCATGAGCCAGATCACCGACTGGCCCGACTTCGGCCATCCGCGCTCCGCCCTTGAGGGTGTGCAGGTCACGCTGCAGCGACATCAGCGGCGCGGCGTTGTCCGGCTCGCCCAACCACCGGTGCAGCGCCTGGCCCGAGCTTTCGAGGATATCCAGCGCTTCTTCGAGGAAGATCGACACGATCGCGTCGTCTGGATCAAGCCGCGATTCGGACTGCGCCAGTTCCGCAGTGGCGCTGCCCAGCTCGCGAATGCTCAGGGTGCGGCTGCCGTCGCTGCGAATCAGGCCGGTCGCCGATGGGTCCAGGCTTTCATCCAGCAGGCCCCGCAAGGCGCGCACGCGCTCTGGCTGCGGGCTGACTTCCTGGCCCGCAGCCAGCTCATCGAGCATGTTGATCAGCGCTTCGTGGGCACTTTGCGCCTCGCGGAAAAACCCCGGGCTGACCGCCAGGCTGCTCTCCTCGACCGCACCGTACAGATCGAGCAAGGCTTCACACAGCTCATCCACCGGGTGCAGGTCGGCCAGGTGTGCGCCCTCGCCCAATGTAGTCAACTCGTCCAGCAGCGCGCTGAGCTCCTGACGCTCGCCGGGGTGTTGCTGCCACCGTTGCAGCAGGCTTTCGGCGTCCAGCAGGATATCCATGCCTTGGGCGAGGAAGTTGTTGATCAGTTGCGGATCACGCTTGATCCGCAGTCGATCATGGGGCGCGCTCATGAGGGTTTGCAGGCGCTCGGCCAGCAGCGCCTGGGCGCGCTCGATCAAACTACGTGCGCCAGGAATCTGCGCCAGCGGGTCGTTCCTGAGCTGACGCAGGCCTAGCCGGAACAGGCCTTCGGCTTCCAGCAGCAGCTCGACTTCATCCAGGTCCAGCGCGATCAGGTGCGCCTTGTACTCGCGGGCCAACTGATCCAGCGGCGCCGCGAGTTCGGCGATCGGCAGCACGCCGGCCATCGAGGCGCTGCCCTTGAGGGTATGCAAGGCGCGCTGCAGTTCATCACTGGCCTGCAACGGCACGTGCTCGGCGGCCTGGTCGAGGAAGCGATTGATGCTGCCCAAATGGGTTTCTGCTTCGTTGCGAAATATCTCAAGGAGCAGCGGATCCAGGGCCGCGACGTCCTGCACGTCTTCTTCCGCCGGGGCTGGATCGCCCTTGGCCAACGCATGCGCTCGGGCAGCCAGATGGTCGACATCATTGCGCTGGCGCTGCGCATCGTGGGCGAATTCCGCGACCAGCTCCGGCAACAGGTCCAACACATCGGCCAACAGTTGATGCACTGCAGGCCCTGGCTGAACACTATGTTCGAGCACTCGGTTGAGCAGGTTCTCCACTGCCCAGGCCAACTCGCCGAGGATCAGCGCCCGAACCATGCGGCCGCTGCCTTTGAGGGTGTGAAAAGCCCGGCGCAGCTCACTCAGCGTGGATGTATTGCGGGGGTCGGCGACCCAGCGCGGCAGATATTCCTGGAGGATTTCCAGCACTTCTGCGGTTTCTTCGAGAAACACTTCGCGCAGTTCATCGTCCACCGGAGGTTCGCCCGGCGGCGGCGGTAGCAAGCTGCCGGGCGTGTGCAGCGCCGGCGGATTCACAGCGGACACCGGGGCGGCCAGGACATCCGCGAGGGTCTGCACCACGTCCGGGCCACCGAACGCCTGCAGTTCCTGCATTAACTGCGCTTCAGTCGGGTTCGGCGCCTCTTCAAGCAGCTGTGCATGCCCGGCGCTGGGGAGAAAACCCAGTGCGGCCAGGCCCTTCTGCGCCACATCCAGCACCTGCTCCCCGGACGACTCGGGGTCATCGCTAAGACGCTCCAGGTAATATTCGATGCTGGTCATCACGTCGGCCAGGCTGTCGAGCTCCTGCCAGCCGGGCTGCCCCGGATCCAGCAACAGATGCTCGCGGATGAACTGGTTGCATGCCTCGACCAGGCTGGCCGCACGGCTCAATGGGATCATCGCCAGTGCGCCGCGGATCTGCGTCAACAAAGCCGGCAGGGTCTGCAAGTGCTGGCGGTCCCAGTCAGCGTCGATGTAGTCGACGATCATGTCCTTGGCCTGCTGCAGGCAGATGCGCGCTTCGCGGATGACGATCTGGTGAATCTGCGTCAGGTCGGTGGTGGGCAGGCGGCTGTCCTCCTGGCTTTCCGGCTCCAGATTGCCAACCATGCCGGCCAGGTTCGCTTCGACGTAGAGCAAGGCGCCGGCGACGTCCATGAGGATGGCGTCGCTGGGTTCGCGTTGGCCCTGGGCCAGGCTCAGCACCACCGCCAGCTGATCGATGATGACCTTGCGCGGCTGGCCAAAACCCAAAACCGCCAGGGTGTCGGCGATCTGCCGCAGGGGTGACAGCAGGCTGTCGAGATCGGCAATGTGCTGGCGGTCGCTGCGCACGAACAAGTCCAGGCCTTCCTTGACCCGCACCAATTCCTCGCACAGCGCCACCAGCACTGAACGCATGGCGTCGCGGTCGGGACCGGCCAGCCGGGCGCGCTCTTCATCAACCATTGCGCTGTCGGGCAACGCGTCCTCGAGGGAGTAGCGATCTTTCATGGTCTGCATGCGCCCTGTGGGGTGTTCGGCCTTGGCAATGTAGAACAGCAAACTCTTGAGCAGCTCTGGCGGTGCCGGTTGATTGATGCCGCGCATGCCCTCTTCGAGCAGGCGCTTGAGTTGCTTGTCAGCGTCCTTGAACAGGCTGCGCAGCGCCGGGCTGTTGCCGATCGCACCACTGCGCATGCCTTCCACCAACGCTGACGCCACCTGCCATAATGGGCTGAGCGGCGCCTGACCGCAGATGCCTTCAAGTCGTGCAAACACCTTGGCCAGATACCCTAAGTGAGTGTCATCATCCTGTTCACGCATTAAGCCAACCAGTGCCATTTGCAGCATCTGCCGCAACTTGCGTAACACATTGGCAAATTCCGCCGGCTCCAGCAGTGCAAGCGCTTCTTCGTCCAGCGCTGGCAGCTCCGGTAGTTGCGGGCTGAACAGGCTGGTCTCGGACAACAGGCTCTCGCCCCGAGCGCTGCGCAAATCGTTGATCAGTGGCAGCACCACCAGCGGCAAGTCGCGGCGCGCACCTTGCACCCGGTCGAGATACACCGGTAGTTGCGCCAGCGCCTGCAACAGCAAATGCATCGCTTCATCGCGATGGCTCACGCGGTTGTGCTGCAAGGCCTGGGTCAGCTGTTCCATTTCCTCGGCCAGCAGCGCCGCACCGTAAAATTCGACCATCTGCAAACTGCCGTGAACCTGATGAATGCAGGCCAGGCATTCGGCGAGTGCGTGGGGCGTCTGCTCTTCGTCGATGGCCATGCTCTCCAGGTGGAGCGCCGCCTGCCTCAGCGTTTCGGCAATCTCGCCCTTGACCCACTCGAGGGCCACATAGTCGTGACGATCACCCATAACCACTCCACTCAAAAAAAGCCTGCGCCTGCACCGCTCTATATTTTATCAGCAGCCTGCGCACTCGCCGCCGGCAAGGTAAAACCGGACACAGAGCGCCGCAGCTGGCTGGCCATCTTTGCCAGGTTGCCGATGCTTTCGGCGGTGGCAGTGGAGCCGGACGATGTCTGTGAGGTGATCTGCTGGATCACGTTCATCGTCAGGGAAATCTGTCCGGCGGAAGACGTCTGCTGCTGGGCAGCGTTGGAAATACTCTGGATCAGTGCCGCGAGCACCTTCGACACGCCTTCGATTTCCTCCAGGGCCACCCCGGCATCCTGCGCCAGGCGTGCACCGCGCACCACTTCGGTGGTGGTCTGCTCCATGGAAATGACCGCTTCATTGGTGTCGGTCTGAATCGCCCTGACCAGGGTCTCAATCTGTCGGGTCGCCGCAGATGAGCGTTCGGCCAGGCGCTGCACTTCATCGGCGACCACCGCAAAACCGCGCCCGGCGTCACCCGCCATCGAGGCCTGGATGGCCGCGTTCAAGGCGAGGATGTTGGTCTGGTCGGCGATGTCGTCGATCAGGCTGACAATGTCGCCGATTTCCTGGGAGGATTCGCCAAGGCGCTTGATCCGCTTGGCGGTGTCCTGGATCTGCTCGCGAATATTGTCCATGCCATGGATGGTGTTATGCACCACCTCGTTACCCTTGTTGGCGATTTCCACCGAACGCTCGGCCACTGCCGAAGACTCGGCCGCGTTGGCCGACACCTGGTCGATGGACTGGGCCATGTCGTTGATGGCGGTGGACGCTTCAGATATCTGCTGGGCCTGATGTTCCGAGGCCTGTGCCAGGTGCATGGCGGTGGCCTGGGTTTCCTGTACGGCGGCCGCTACCTGCCCGGCAGTCAGGTTGATGGTTGCCACCAGGTCGCGCAGTTGGTCCACGGAGTAATTGATCGAGTCGGCAATGGAGCCGGTGAAGTCTTCCGTCACCGAGGCCGTTACCGTCAGGTCGCCGTCGGCCAGGTCTTCGATCTCGTCGAGCAGACGCATGATCGCGTTCTGATTGCGCTCGTTCTTCTCGGCGGTCTCACGCAGCTGGCGATTGGTTTCGCGCACCATTACCAAACCGATCAGGATGATCGAGGCCAACGCCAGCAAGCCCAGGACGTAACCACCGATGGTGTAGGTGTGACGCCCGCCGGCGAGGTTTTCAAAACCGTTGGCCAGGTGCGAGGCTTCGTCCAGCAGGGTTTGCGACAGGCTGAAGATGTTGGTGGCCGATTCGCGGACCTTGAACAGCTCCGGCGAGGTTTCGAGAATTTCGTCGACCGAGCCCGAGACGAATTCAAACAGCTCGGAAATCTCGACCAGCCGGGCCCGGGCATCGCGGTCCTCGACCTGGCTGACTTTGAGCGCCGGATTACCCTGCAGCATGCCCGTGAGTACCAGGCCAAAGCGTGCTGCATCACGGCCAAACACGTCGGCGGCCTGTTGCGAGTTTTCATCCCCGGACAGCACGGTATTCACCGCACCGAGGATTCGCTCGGCCAGCAGCGATTGACGTTGAGCCATCGCGACCTGGGCGGCTGGGGCGCCGCGTTGCAGCAAAATTTCAACGACTTTTTCGTATTCGACCTGCAACTGCGGGACGGTCTCGGCCAGGGTCGCGGCAACCTGGTGCAGCGACAAAACGGTCTGCTCACTGGTGAGAATGGCGTCGGTATTTTTTAGCAGGCGCTCCCAATCCAACTGCACCGCACGCATTTCCGGGCGCACGGCGGACGGCGCGGGGGGCAGCCCGGTGGACGGGTCGCCTTGCTTGAGATAGCTCCAGCGCTGGGCGAAGTCATTGCGCGCATCGCTGAGCAGCTTGAACGCAGCGGACTTGCCGGCGGCCGCCTCGGTAGCATTCTTGGCGATGCGCTGGGACAGCACCCGCAGCTCGCCGGCGTGGCCAATGTACTGTTTGTCGTACGTGGCCTGGGTGTTGAGGTACGCGAAATTGGCGAACAACAGCATGATGAAGATGATCAGCGCGATGAACAGCACGATGATCTGCGAGCGGCTGCGCGACCCTTCCATTGGCTTGCCTGTTTTTGCTTTTATCATCGGTCCTCGCCTGTTAACCAACCTCTATAACCCGCCGCAGATCCCCTGTAGGAGTGAGCCTGCTCGCGATGGAGTATCAGTGACATTGACGTAGCTGACACACCATCGCGAGCAGGCTCACTCCTACAGGGTTCAGTGTTTACAAAGCCACGTGCATAAAAGCCTGCGACTGCGCCAACGCAAACGGGCTGAACACCTGCCAGTCCTGCTCACGCTGAAACCGGCCCTGGATGAACGGCGCAATCGGCCCGCTCAAATTATCCACCGTCGCCAGGCTGCCTTGGGCAAAATGCTGCAGGCCGAACACCTCATCCACCATCAACCCGGCGAACACCTCGCCGTGTTCCACCACCAGCACCCGCCGCTGCTTGCGCACCGCCGACAGCTCAAGGCCGAAGAACCCGCAGATATCCATGATCGGCAGCAAGCGCCCGCGCAAGTTGGCCACACCCTTGACCCAGGGCTTTACCCCGGGCAACTGAGTGAGTCGCGGTTCGTGCAGGACTTCGCTGATTTCGCCCATGGGCGCAACATACCAGTGCTCGCCCAGACGAAAACCTATGCCGCTCCAACTGTCCTGCCGGGTGGGCTGGGACGGTAGATCCGCTGCCAGCACTCGGCAGCGCTGATCGATCTGCAGCAACAGTTCGAAGGCAGTCAGCGATTCGCTCATGGCCCGACGATCAACCGGCCAGCACTTTATTAAGGGTTTCGATCAGAGTGTCTTCGTCGACCGGCTTGGTCAGGTAATCCCTGGCGCCCTGGCGCGTGCCCCAGACCTTGTCGGTTTCCTGATCCTTGGTGGTGATGATGATCACCGGGATGTGTCCGGTTTCCGGGTCCTTGGTCAGCTGCCGGGTGGCCTGGAAGCCGTTGAGGCCGGGCATGACGATGTCCATCAGTACCGCGTCAGGTTTTTCCTGGCGAGCCAGGGCCACGCCGTCGGCGCCGTTTTCGGCTTTCAAGACTTCATGACCGTGCTTTTCCAGCATGCCGGTCAGTTTGTACATTTCGGTCGGCGAGTCATCGACGATCAGAATTCGTGCCATGGTCTTCCCCATTCTTGTCGGCGCCGGGCCCGCTGGCCGAGCGTCACTGTGCGTATCCTACTGCGGCAAAACGGCGGCAAACCCCGGAACATGGGCCTGGATCGCGTTCAGCAATTCTTCCTTGCTGAAAGGCTTGGTCAAAAACTGGTCGGAGCCGACGATGCGTCCCTTGGCCTTGTCGAACAGCCCGTCCCTGGACGACAGCATGATCACTGGCGTGGACTTGAACGCATGGTTGTTCTTGATCAGGGCACAGGTCTGATATCCATCCAGGCGCGGCATCATGATGTCGACAAAGATGATGCCGGGGTGGTTGTCGACGATCTTCGCCAGCGCATCAAAACCATCGATGGCGGTGATGACCTCGCAGCCCACGTTTTTCAACAAGGTTTCGGCGGTGCGGCGAATCGTCTTCGAATCGTCGATCACCATGACTTTCAAGGCGCTGGAACGCTGATCCATATTTGCTCTACCGTCGCCTTTGCGAATCAAATTGTCCGTTTTCGGATCTTCTCGGGCTCGAAACCCTTGATGCTCAAGGGCCAAGCCTTTTTAGCACAGTCTCCAAATCCAATCTATCGGCCGACGGAGGCAGTGGTTTTTCCTTGACCGCAAACACGCCCGGCGCCACTCTGACGCCACTTTTATATAGCCCTGCGACCCGATCCAATGTGGGAGCGAGCTTGCTCGCGAAGGCGGCGTGTCAGCCAATTCAAGTGGTGACTGACACACCGTATTCGCGAGCAAGCCCGCTCCCACAGGGAATCGGCATAGCCCCCCAAATTCGAGGAATAACCCATGAGCGTTCGCGTCGGGATTGTCATGGATCCCATTGCCGGCATTTCCTATAAAAAGGATAGCTCGCTGGCCATGCTGCTGGCCGCACAGAAGCGCGGCTGGGAACTGTTCTATATGGAGCAGCGCGATCTGTATCAGGGCGAAGGTGAAGCCCGGGCGCGGATGCGCCCGCTGAAAGTCTTCGCCAACCCGGAAAAATGGTACGAGCTGGAAGCCGAAACCGACGCGCTGCTGAGCGATCTGGATGTGATCCTGATGCGTAAGGATCCGCCGTTCGACATGGAGTTCGTCTATTCTACCTACCTGCTCGAGCAGGCAGAGCGCGCCGGCGTGCTGATCGTCAACAAGCCGCAAAGCCTGCGCGACTGCAATGAAAAGCTGTTCGCCACGCTGTTCCCGCAGTGCACGCCGCCGACCGTGGTCAGCCGCCGAGCCGACGTGCTGCGCGAATTCGCTACCAAGCACGGCGATGTGATCCTCAAGCCGCTGGACGGCATGGGCGGCACCTCGATCTTCCGTCATCGCGCGGGCGATCCGAACCTGTCGGTGATCCTCGAAACCCTGACCGCGCTGGGCACCCAGCAGATCATGGGCCAGGCCTACCTGCCGGCGATCAAGGACGGCGACAAGCGCATCCTGATGATCGACGGCGAGCCTGTGGATTACTGCCTGGCGCGGATTCCGGCAGCCGGCGAAACCCGCGGCAACCTGGCAGCCGGTGGCCGTGGTGAAGCCCGTCCGCTCAGCGACAAGGATCGCTGGATCGCTGCCCAGGTGGGCCCGACCTTGCGCGAGAAAGGCCTGCTGTTCGTCGGCCTGGACGTGATTGGCGAGCACCTGACGGAGATCAACGTCACCAGCCCGACCTGCATTCGCGAGATCGACAATGCCTTCGGCACCGACATTGGCGGCCTGTTGATGGATGCGATCGAGAAGAAGCTGCAGGCGGTCAGCCTCAAGCCGCAAGCTTGAAGCACGCGACATACAGCTTGTCGCTTGTAACTTGAAGCTTGAAGCTAAAAACCAACATTGCGTTATCATGCCGGGCCCGTAAAAACGCGATGTTGGTTTTTTTGCCATGACCCTCCCGTCCGATCTGCCCGCCGAACTCGCCCACCGTGGTGTACGCCCGGCCGATCGCCTCGGATTTACCCTGTTTCTCGCGGCATTGATTCACCTGGCATTGCTGCTGGGCGTCGGCTTCAGCATGGTCGAGCCCAAACAAATCAGTAAAACTCTGGAAATCACCCTCGCCACCTTCAAAAGTGAAAAGAAGCCCGAGAAAGCCGATTTCCTTGCCCAGGAAAATCAACAGGGCAGCGGCACCCTGGACAAGAAGGCGATTCCCAAGACCACCGAGGTCGCGCCGTTCCAGGACAACAAGGTGCAGAAAGTCACGCCTCCGCCAGCCGCCAAACCTGAAGTTCAGGAAGCGCCGCCCAAGGCTGCGGTGACCACTGTCGCACCCAAGCCGAAAAAAGCCCCGGCAAAAACCGAAGCGCCCAAGACCGAGGCCAAACCCAAGGTGGCCGCGCCGACGTTCGACAGTGAGCAGCTGTCCAGCGACATCGCCAGCCTGGAAGCGGAACTGGCCAACGAACAACAGCTGTATGCCAAGCGCCCGCGCATCCACCGCCTGAGCGCCGCCTCGACCATGCGCGACAAGGGCGCCTGGTACAAGGATGAATGGCGCAAGAAGGTCGAGCGCATCGGCAACCTGAATTACCCCGACGAAGCCCGGCGCAAGCAGATCTACGGCAATTTGCGCCTGATGGTCTCGATCAACCGCGACGGCTCGCTGTATGAAGTGCTGGTGCTCGAGTCTTCCGGGCAGCCGCTGCTGGACCAGGCGGCCCAGCGCATCGTGCGGCTGGCAGCGCCGTTTTCCCCCTTCACCGGCGACCTCTCGGACATCGACCGCCTGGAAATCATCCGCACCTGGAAGTTCGCCCGCGGCGACAGGTTGTCCAGTAATTGACCACCGCAAATCCCCTGTGGGAGCGGGCTTGCTCGCGAAAGCGGTGTATCAGATAGCAATGATGCTGGCTGATCCACCGCCTTCGCGAGCAAGCCCGCTCCCACATTTGATCCGCGTGTACTGCCAAATTACGGCATCCCCAGCTTGTCAGTTCGCCCCTCCAACGCCACACTAGCGCTCATGAAAAACGTCAGCCCCAGCTACCTCAAGCATCATTTCCTGATCGCCATGCCGCACATGGCCGACCCGAACTTTGCCCACACCTTGACCTATATAGTCGAGCACACGGCCAATGGTGCCATGGGGCTGGTGGTCAACCGTCCGCAAGACCTGAGCCTGGCCGATATCCTCGAGCAATTGCGCCCCGATATCGAACCTCCAGCGCTGTGCCAGCATGTGCCGATTTTCATCGGCGGCCCGGTGCAGACCGATCGCGGCTTTGTCCTGCACCCTTCAGGGCAGAACTACCAGGCGACCGTTGATCTGGAAGGCGACCTGTCGCTGTCCACTTCCCAGGACGTGCTGTTCGCAATTGCCGACGGAGTCGGTCCGGCGAAAAGCGTGATTACCCTCGGTTACGCCGGCTGGGAAGCCGGGCAGCTGGAGTCCGAACTGTCCGACAACGCCTGGCTGACCTGCCCGTACAATGCCGACATCCTGTTCAACACCAGCAGCGAACTGCGCCTCGAAGCTGCGGCCCGGGACCTGGGGATCAACCTCAGCCTGCTGACCAGTCAGGCGGGGCACGCCTGATGGCCTTGCGGTTGATTCTCGGGTTTGACTACGGCACCAAACAGATCGGCGTTGCGGTCGGCCAGGTGATTACCGGCCAGGCTCGCGAGCTGTGCACCCTCAAGGCGCAGAATGGCATTCCCGACTGGAACCAGGTCGAAGCCCTGATCAAGGAGTGGAAGCCCGACGCGGTCGTGGTCGGCCTGCCTTTGAACATGGACGGCACGCCCAGCGACATGTGCTTGCGTGCGGAAAAATTCGCCCGCCGCCTCAATGGCCGCTACAACCTGCCCTTCTATACCCACGACGAACGCCTGACCACCTTTGAAGCCAAAGGCGAACGGCGTGATCGGGGCGGACAAAAAGGCAGTTACCGCGACAACCCAGTCGATGCGATCGCCGCCGCCCTGCTGCTGCAAGGCTGGCTCGACGAAAACGGCGCGCTGTTCGAATCCCAATCCTGAAGAGCCGCCATGCGACTCTCTTAGCTGCAACCCGGGCCACCGCTCAAGCAGAATCTGGCCCGGGACCAAGAAGGAGCAACCATGAGCCTACCCAATCCCGTCGAACTGATCAGCCAGATGGCGACCCGTCTCAAGGCGCACCTGGAACATCGCGGCATCAGCGAACCGCGCTACATCGGCATTCGCACCGGCGGAGTCTGGGTCGCCCAGGCCTTGCTCGATGAATTGGGTTGCGACGCGCCCCTGGGCACCCTGGACGTGTCCTTCTACCGTGATGACTTCAGCCAGAACGGCCTGCACCCGCAAGTGCGCCCTTCGGCGCTGCCTTTCGAGATCGAAGGCCAGCACCTGGTGCTGATCGATGACGTTCTGATGAGCGGCCGGACCATCCGCGCCGCCCTCAACGAGCTGTTCGACTACGGTCGCCCGGCCAGCGTGACGCTGGTCTGCCTGCTGGACCTGGACGCCGGCGAGCTGCCGATCCGCCCGAACGTGGTCGGTGCGACTCTGTCGCTGGCCGCCCATGAGCGGGTGAAACTGTCTGGCCCTTCGCCGCTGGTGCTGGAACTGCAAGACTTCGACCTTTAATTCGCCCTATTGAGAGTCCCCCTCGCGATGACGCCTCCAGACACCAAGCGCCCGCTGCAGCTCAATGATCAGGGCCAGCTGCGCCACTTCCTCTCGCTCGACGGTTTGCGCCGCGAGTTGTTGACGGAAATCCTCGACACCGCCGACTCGTTCCTCGAAGTCGGCGCCCGGGCGGTGAAAAAAGTCCCGCTGCTGCGCGGCAAGACCGTGTGCAACGTGTTCTTCGAAAACTCCACCCGCACCCGCACCACCTTCGAACTCGCCGCCCAGCGTCTGTCGGCAGACGTTATCACCCTGAACGTGTCGACCTCGTCGGCCAGCAAGGGCGAAACCCTGCTCGACACCCTGCGCAACCTCGAAGCCATGGCCGCCGACATGTTCGTCGTGCGCCACGGTGACTCCGGCGCGGCGCACTTCATCGCCGAGCATGTGTGCCCGCAGGTCGCGATTATCAATGGCGGCGACGGCCGTCATGCCCACCCGACCCAAGGCATGCTCGACATGCTGACGATCCGTCGGCACAAAGGTGGTTTCGAAAACCTGTCGGTAGCCATCGTCGGCGACATCCTGCACTCGCGGGTCGCGCGCTCGAACATGCTCGCGCTGAAAACCCTTGGCTGCCCGGACATCCGCGTGATTGCGCCAAAGACCCTGCTGCCGATCGGCATCGAGCAATACGGCGTGAAGGTCTACACCGACATGACCGAAGGCCTGAAAGACGTCGACGTAGTGATCATGCTGCGCCTGCAGCGTGAGCGCATGACCGGCGGCCTGCTGCCGAGCGAGGGCGAGTTCTACCGCCTGTTCGGCCTGACCACCGCGCGCCTGGCCGGGGCCAAGCCGGATTGCATCGTCATGCATCCGGGCCCGATCAATCGCGGGGTGGAGATCGAGTCCGCAGTGGCCGATGGCCCGCACTCGGTGATCCTCAACCAGGTGACCTACGGGATCGCCATTCGCATGGCCGTGCTGTCCATGGCCATGAGCGGGCAGACTGCCCAGCGCCAATTCGAGCAGGAGAACGCCCAGTGAAGCTCAGTATTCTCGGCGCCCGCGTGATTGATCCGGTCAGCGGGCTGGATCAAGTCACCGATATCCACGTTGAAGCCTGCAAAATTATCGCCCTGGGCGCCGCTCCTGCCGGTTTCGTCGCGGTCGATACCATCGACGCCCAAGGCCTGGTGGCCGCGCCTGGCCTGGTCGACCTGAATGTCGCCCTGCGCGAACCCGGCTACAGCCGCAAAGGTTCAATCATCAGCGAAACCCGTGCGGCGGCTGCCGGCGGCGTGACCAGCCTGTGCTGCCCGCCCAAGACCAAACCGGTGCTGGACACCTCGGCCGTTGCCGAACTGATACTCGACCGTGCCCGCGAGGCCGGCAACACCAAGGTGTTCCCGATCGGCGCCCTGAGCAAAGGCCTGGACGGTGAACAGCTGGCCGAGCTCGTTGCCCTGCGCGATGCCGGTTGCGTAGCTTTCGGCAACGGCCTGGAGAGTTTCCGCAATACCCGCACCCTGTGCCGGGCATTAGAATATGCAGCGACCTTCGACCTGACGGTAATCTTCAACTCCCAGGACCATGATCTGGCCGAAGGCGGCCTGGCCCACGAAGGCCCGACCGCAAGCTTCCTCGGTCTGCCGGGGATTCCGGAAACCGCAGAAACCGTGGCCCTGGCCCGGGACCTGCTGCTGGTCGAGCAAAGCGGCGTGCGTGCGCACTTCAGCCAGCTCACCAGCGCACGTGGTGTAGCTCTGATTGCCCAGGCTCAGGCGCGCGGCCTGCCGGTGACCGCCGATGTCGCTTTGTACCAGCTGATCCTGACGGACGAAGCGCTGATCGATTTCAGCAGCCTTTATCACGTCCAGCCGCCGCTACGGACTCGTGCCGACCGTGACGGCCTGCGCGAAGCGGTGAAATCCGGCGTGGTGTCGGCTATTTCCAGCCATCACCAGCCCCATGAGCGTGACGCCAAGCTGGCGCCATTCGGCGCCACCGAGCCGGGCATCAGCAGCGTCGAGTTGCTGCTGCCGCTGGCGATGACACTGGTTGAGGATGGTTTGCTGGACCTGCCAACACTGTTGGCGCGCCTGAGTGCCGGTCCGGCCGAGGCATTGCGCCTGCCGGCGGGCAAGCTGGCGGTAGGTGGGCCGGCGGATATCGTGCTGTTTGACCCAGCGGCCTCGACTGTGGCCGGGGAGAACTGGCTGTCGAAGGGTGAGAATTGCCCGTTCATTGGGCACAGTTTGCCGGGGGTGGTGCGGTATACGCTGGTGGATGGGCGGATTAGTCACCAGGCGTAACACCGAGTTGCCCCAATCGCGAGCAAGCTTTGCTCCCACAGTGGTTTTAGATCCTTGTCGGACCTACTGTGGGAGCAAGGCTTGCCCGCGATGACTTACTGGAAAGCGCCGCGATTCTGCGCGTTGCGCACCGACACCTGGTCATTCAAGGTCCAGAAGTCATACAGCACCCCTATGAAGAACAACCCACCCGTCACCAGGTACAACAACCCGCTGATCCATTTGCCCTGATACATCCGGTGCACACCAAACACACCAAGAAAGGTCAGCAAAATCCACGCAACGTTGTACTCGATCGGCCCCGCAGTAAAACGCAGGTCCGCTTCGCGATCCATGGCCGGAATCAGAAACAGGTCGATCAGCCAGCCAATCCCAAGCAGTCCAAAGGTGAAAAACCAGATCGTCCCGGTCACCGGCTTGCCGTAATAAAACCGGTGGGCGCCGGTAAAACCAAGGATCCACAGCAGATAGCCGATTACCTTGCTGTGGGTGTTCTGGTTGGGAACTGGGTGTTGATAGGTATTCATGAATGACCTCGATTCACACGATAGATAAATATTCTTTAATTCTTTGTGACTTTTTTACGCGTGGCCGACGTATGGCAAATGTTATCCTGTCGCTCGCTAAAGTCTTGTCGCATAAGGCATTTGTTATTTGCCTGACGTACATCTGCGGCCAATTTGGTTCCCTTGAGACTTCGGCGAATCGACCAACGGGTCCGGAATGGACAAAAAAGCTGTTATAAAGTTGCGCGCTAACCAATATAGAGCCCTGCCGAATGCGTCCATTTTTCAAGACATGGCTAACCATTTGCCTTTTGATGCCACTGGCCGCCCACGCCACCAATCGTGAGCAACGTCTTCCTAACGTTAATGGTTACACCCCGAAATCCCACGCTTCTGCTCCTTCGAGCAAAAGCAAAAAGACCGCTCCAACACTGACCAGCAAAAGCAGCCTGGTTCCGCCGATGGCGAGCAAGGAAAGCAGCAACGTGCTCAGCCGTGCGGTGAATGTGCTCGGTACCCCCTATCGTTGGGGCGGTAGCAGCCCAAGTAAAGGGTTCGATTGCAGCGGCCTGGTGAAATACGCGTTCAACGACGCGACATTTGACCTGCCTCGCACCTCGAACGCCATGGCCAGTGGTCATGGCGAGAAGGTCGATCGCAACGATCTGAAGCCTGGCGATCTAATTTTCTTCAATCTCAAGAGTCGCCGGGTCAATCACGTTGCCATCTACCTGGGTAACGACCGCTTTATCCACGCACCGCGTCGTGGCAAGTCGGTGAGTATCGATACTCTGAAAAAACCGTATTGGGAAAAACACTACGTGGTTGCCAAGCGGGTTCTGCCGAAAGAACAGAACGCGTTGCGGGTTGTTCAGCGCTGATTCGACGCAAGATCAAAAGATCGCAGCCTTCGGCAGCTCCTACAGGGATACGCGTCCTCCTGTAGGAGCTGCCGCAGGCTGCGATCTTTTGACTTTCAGCCTTCAGAAATTATCCGGCGACCGCGCCTTCTCCCGCGCATGCTCACGGCTGATCAGCCCCTTGCTCACCAGCTCCTTCAAGCACATATCCAGCGTCTGCATCCCCAGATTGCCCCCGGTCTGAATCGACGAGTACATCTGCGCAACCTTGTCTTCCCTGATCAGGTTACGGATCGCCGACGTTCCCAGCATGATCTCATGTGCCGCGATCCGTCCGCCGCCGATCTTCTTGATCAACGTCTGCGACACCACCGCCAGCAACGATTCCGACAGCATCGAGCGCACCATCGATTTCTCTTCACCCGGAAACACGTCCACCACCCGGTCGATAGTTTTAGCCGCCGAAGTGGTGTGCAGCGTTCCAAACACCAGATGCCCGGTCTCCGCTGCCGTCAGCGCCAGGCGGATGGTTTCCAGGTCGCGCATCTCCCCCACCAGAATGACATCCGGATCCTCGCGCAATGCCGAGCGCAGGGCCGTGGCAAAGCTGCGGGTATCGCGGTGCACTTCACGCTGATTGATCAGGCATTTACGCGACTCATGGACAAATTCGATAGGGTCTTCGATGGTCAGGATATGGTGATGACGATGGTTGTTCAGGTAATCGATCATGGCCGCCAGCGTGGTCGACTTGCCGGAACCGGTAGGCCCGGTGACCAGGACCAGGCCGCGCGGGGCATCGGTGATCTTGCGAAACACCTCGCCCATGCCCAGGTCATCCATGCTGAGCACCTTGGAGGGGATGGTTCGAAACACCGCCCCGGCCCCACGGTTCTGGTTGAAAGCATTGACCCGAAAGCGCGCCACTCCGGGTGCATCGAAGGAAAAGTCGGTCTCCAGGTGCTTCTCGAACTCCACGCGCTGGGTGTCGTTCATGATCGCGTATATCAGCTCCTGCACCTGCTTGTGGTCCAGCGCAGGCAGGTTGATGCGGCGAACATCGCCATCGACCCGAATCATTGGTGGCAGGCCGGCGGACAAATGCAGGTCGGACGCGCCCTGTTTGGCGCTGAAGGCCAGCAGCTCAGTGATATCCATAGCGCTCCTCAATTCCAGTAGAATGCCGCCAACCTCAGAACCGCCGGCGCCTCTTGAATGTCCACGATAGCAGACAACATCGCTCAGGTTAGCTCGCGCATCCGTGCCGCCGCCCAAGCCGCTCACCGCGACGAGCATAGTGTGCAACTGCTCGCCGTGAGCAAGACCAAGCCTGCCCAAGCCCTGCGCGAAGCGCATGCCGCCGGGATTCGCGACTTCGGCGAGAACTATCTGCAGGAAGCCCTGGGCAAACAGCTCGAATTGGCCGACCTGCCCTTGATCTGGCACTTCATCGGCCCCATTCAATCGAACAAGACTCGCGCTATCGCCGAGCATTTCGCCTGGGTGCATTCCGTGGATCGATTGAAAATCGCACAACGCCTGTCCGAACAGCGTCCCGCCGATTTGCCGCCACTGAATATCTGCATCCAGGTCAACGTTAGCGGTGAAGCCAGCAAATCCGGTTGCACCCCTGAAGATCTGCCGGCGCTGGCCCAGGCCATCAGCCAATTGCCGCGCATCAAGTTGCGTGGGTTGATGGCGATTCCCGAACCCACTGACGACCGCGCTGCCCAGGACGCTGCCTTTGCTGCCGTTCAGCAACTGCAAGCCAGCCTGGGTCTGCCGCTCGACACACTTTCCATGGGCATGAGCCACGACCTCGAGTCGGCCATCGCTCAAGGCGCCACCTGGGTCCGTATCGGTACGGCCCTGTTTGGCGCCCGTCATTACAGCCAGCCTTGACGGCTTTCTTTATAAGGACCTGACATGAGCAAGACTCGTATTGCCTTTATCGGTGCCGGTAACATGGCCGCCAGCCTGATCGGCGGCCTGCGCGCCAAAGGTCTGGAAGCAGCGCAGATCCGCGCCAGCGATCCGGGCGCGGAAACCCGATTGAAAGTGACTGCCGAACACGGTATCGAAGTCTTTGCCGACAACGCCGAGGCCATTCAGGACGCCGACGTGGTCGTACTGGCGGTCAAACCCCAGGCGATGAAGGCCGTGTGTGAAGCGATTCGTCCGAGCTTGAAACCAGATCAACTGATCGTGTCGATTGCCGCCGGCATCACCTGCGCGAGCATGAACAATTGGCTCGGTGCCCAGCCAATCGTGCGCTGCATGCCCAATACTCCGGCGCTGTTGCGTCAGGGCGTGAGCGGTTTGTTTGCCACCGCAGAAGTCAGTGAGGAGCAGCGCCAGCAGGCGCAGGAGCTGCTGTCTGCTGTCGGCCTGGCCCTGTGGCTGAATGAAGAGCAGCAACTGGACGCAGTGACCGCCGTGTCCGGCAGCGGCCCGGCTTACTTCTTCCTGTTGATCGAAGCGATGACCGCCGCCGGGGTGAAACTCGGCCTGCCAGCAGATATCGCCGCCCAGCTGACCTTGCAAACCGCGCTGGGCGCCGCGCACATGGCAGTCGCCAGTGATGTCGACGCGGCCGAACTGCGCCGTCGCGTCACGTCGCCGGCAGGCACCACTGAAGCTGCAATCAAATCGTTCCAGGCTGGCGGCTTCGAAGCGCTGGTAGAAAAAGCACTTGGCGCCGCTGCGTACCGCTCGGCCGAGATGGCAGAGCAACTCGGTCGCTAATCAGCTCTCATAAAGGAATCAACAATGCTCGGACTCAATGACGCTGCCGTTTTCATCATCAAAACCCTGGGCAGCCTGTACCTGCTGATCGTGCTGTTGCGCTTCATCCTGCAACTGGTCCGGGCAAACTTTTATAACCCGCTCTGCCAGTTCATCGTCAAAGCCACCCAGCCGCTGCTCAAGCCGCTGCGCCGGGTCATCCCGAGCATGTTCGGGCTGGACATGTCGTCGCTGGTATTGGCGCTGATCGTGCAGATGGTGTTGATCGCGGTGATCCTGTCGCTCAAAGGCTTCATGGTCGACTGGGTGTTGCTGGTGCCTTGGTCACTGATTGCACTGTTCTCGCTGTTTTTGAATATTCTGTTCTACGCGATGATCATCAGCGTGATCCTGTCCTGGGTCGCCCCTGGGAGCCACAATCCGGGCGCCGAGCTGGTCGCGCAGATTACTGAACCTGTACTCGCCCCGTTTCGCCGGATCATTCCGAACCTGGGCGGCCTCGACATCTCGCCGATCTTTGCGTTTATCGTAATCCAGCTGCTGCAAAGCTGGCTGATCCCGCGCCTGGCCTACTTTGCGCTGATGCCGCAGGGGTTACTTGGGTTGATCTGAGACCGCGTTATCGTTCATCGCGAGCAGGCTCACTCCTACAGGCGGACGCGCTCCACTGTAGGAGTGAGCCTGCTCGCGATGAATGCACCCCGGTACATCTGAATGTAATCAGCGCCGGCCTTTGCTTGCCGCTAACCCCACCGGTCTTTAGACTTACGCCTCATTTCAACGAGAGCAGGGTCGATGCCAACTGCCTTTCCCGCCGATTCTGTTGGTCTGGTGACGCCGCAAGTGGCGCACTTCAGCGAACCCCTGGCCCTGGCCTGTGGCCGTTCGCTCCCAGCCTATGACCTGATCTACGAAACCTACGGCACGTTGAACGCCTCGGCGAGCAACGCCGTGCTAATCTGCCATGCCTTGTCCGGACACCACCACGCGGCCGGCTTTCACAGCCCCGACGACCGCAAACCCGGTTGGTGGGACAGCTGCATCGGCCCCGGCAAGCCGATTGATACCAGTAAATTCTTCGTGGTCAGCCTGAACAACCTGGGCGGCTGCAATGGTTCCACCGGCCCGAGCAGCATCAATCCGGACACCGGCAAGCCATTCGGCGCCGACTTCCCGGTACTTACCGTGGAGGACTGGGTGCACAGCCAGGCGCGTCTGGCCGACCTGATCGGCATCGGCCAATGGGCCGCCGTAATCGGCGGTAGCCTGGGCGGCATGCAGGCGATGCAATGGAGCATCACCTACCCTGAGCGCATCCGGCATTGCCTTGCCATCGCCTCGGCGCCCAAGCTGTCGGCGCAAAACATCGCGTTCAACGAAGTGGCGCGCCAGGCGATCCTCACCGACCCCGAATTCCACGGCGGTTCGTTCCAGGAAGCCGGCGTGATCCCCAAACGCGGCTTGATGCTGGCTCGGATGGTCGGGCACATCACCTACCTGTCCGATGATTCCATGGGCGAGAAATTCGGCCGCGGCCTCAAGAGCGAAAAGCTCAACTACGACTTCCACAGCGTCGAGTTCCAGGTCGAAAGCTACCTGCGTTATCAGGGCGAGGAATTCTCCGGGCGGTTCGACGCCAACACCTATCTGCTGATGACCAAGGCCCTGGATTACTTCGACCCTGCGGCGAATTTTGAAGATGACCTGGCGAAAACCTTCGCCAACGCCCAGGCCAAGTTCTGCGTGATGTCGTTCACCACCGACTGGCGCTTCTCCCCTGCCCGTTCGCGGGAGTTGGTAGACGCGCTGATGGCGGCCAAGAAAGACGTGTGCTACCTCGAGATCGACGCTCCGCAAGGCCACGACGCCTTCCTGATTCCGATCCCGCGTTACCTGCAGGCGTTCAGCAACTACATGAACCGAATTTCGCTTTGAGGACATCATGAGAGCCGATCTGGAAATCATCCAGGAATGGATCCCCGCCGGCAGCCGCGTGCTCGACCTCGGTTGCGGCGACGGAGAACTGCTGACCTGGCTGCGCGACAACAAGCAGGTCACCGGCTATGGCTTGGAGAACGACCCGGACAACATCGCTGAATGCGTGGCCAAGGGCATCAACGTCATTGAGCAGGACCTGGACAAGGGCCTGGGCAACTTCGCCAGCAACAGTTTCGACATCGTGGTCATGACCCAGGCGTTGCAGGCGGTGCATTACCCGGACCGGATCCTCGACGAAATGCTGCGGGTCGGCCGCCAGTGCATTATTACCTTCCCCAACTTCGGCCATTGGCGCTGCCGCTGGTACCTGGCGAGCAAGGGCCGCATGCCGGTTTCCGATTTCCTGCCATACACCTGGTACAACACGCCAAACATCCACTTCTGCACTTTCGGTGACTTTGAAGAGCTGTGTCGCGAACGTGAAGCCAAGGTCATTGATCGGCTTGCCGTGGATCAACAGCATCGCCACGGGTGGGCCAGTAAGCTATGGCCTAATCTATTAGGTGAAATCGGCATCTACCGCGTCAGCAGCCCAGGGCTGCAAGACCACAAGATTGCGGTGTGACACACGACATTTCGAGGAGAACCAACATGGGTCGTCTAGCGCTGTTTGTACTTACTGCCTGCCTGAGCATGACAGCCATGGCCGCTGAAACCATCAAGGGTGACCGCCAGGAGAAATTCGGCGACGTGACGGTGCACTACAACACCTTCAATTCCACCTTCCTGACCCCGGACATCGCCAAAGCCGCAGAGCTTACCCGCAGCAAAAACCAGGGAGTGATCAACGTCTCGGTGCTCAAGGACGGCAAACCGCAGATGGCCCAGGTCAGCGGCACCATCAAGGACCTGACCAGCCAGAGTGTGAAGCTGAACTTCCGCCAGATCACCGAACAGGGCGCGATCTACTACATCGCGCAGTACCCGGTGGATCAGCAGGAAGTGCGCACCTTCGAAATCAAGGTGCAGAACGGCGATAAAATCAACACCATCAACTTCAACCAAGAGCTTTTCCCCGGCCAATGATGAACTTCACCCAACTCGTACTGGCCAGCCACAACGCCGGCAAACTCAAGGAACTCCAGGCCATGCTCGGCGACTCGGTGCAATTGCGCTCGATCGGCGAGTTCAGCACTGTCGAGCCTGAAGAAACCGGCCTGTCCTTCGTCGAGAACGCCATCCTCAAGGCCCGCAACGCTGCACGCATCTCCGGCCTGCCAGCCCTGGCGGACGACTCGGGCCTGGCGGTGGACTTTCTTGGCGGTGCGCCGGGTATCTATTCAGCGCGCTACGCTGATGGCCAGGGCGACGCGGCGAACAACGCCAAGCTGCTCGACGCCTTGAAGGAAGTGCCAGAAGCCGAGCGCGGCGCGCAGTTCGTCTGCGTCCTGGCACTCGTGCGTCACGCTGACGACCCGTTGCCGATCCTCTGCGAAGGCTTGTGGCAAGGGCGCATTCTGACCCAGGCGAGCGGCGAGCACGGGTTTGGCTACGATCCGCTGTTCTGGGTCCCGGAACGCGACTGCTCCAGCGCCGAGCTGAGTCCAGGCGACAAGAACCAGATCAGCCACCGCGCCCGTGCAATGGATCTGCTGCGCCAGCGTTTGGGCTTGAAATGACCCACGACTCCTCTGCGTCGCCGCTGATCTACGGCGGCGCCGCACAATCGCCTAGGGCTGCGCTTCCCGTGTTGCCGCCCCTGGCGTTGTACATCCACATTCCGTGGTGTGTACGCAAATGCCCTTATTGCGATTTCAACTCCCACGCGGCCAGCCCGGTGCTGCCGGAGGAAGAGTATGTCGATGCGTTGCTGGCCGATCTCGATCAGGACTTGCATGCAGTCTACGGCCGCGAGCTGAGTTCAATTTTCTTCGGCGGTGGCACGCCAAGCCTGTTCAGCGCCGCTGCTTTGGGTCGCCTGCTCAAAGGCGTCGAGCAGCGCATAACGTTTGCCAGCGACATCGAAATCACCCTGGAAGCCAACCCCGGGACGTTCGAGCAAGAGAAATTTGTTGCCTACCGTGCGCTTGGCATCAATCGCCTGTCGATCGGCATCCAGAGCTTCCAGGAACAGAAACTCAAGGCCCTGGGGCGGATTCATAACGGTGACGAAGCCTTGCGTGCCGCCGGGATGGCGCGCCAGGCCGGGTTCGACAACTTCAACCTGGACCTGATGCACGGCTTGCCCGATCAGTCCCTCGACGATGCGCTGAGCGACCTGCGCCAGGCCATCGCCCTGAAGCCGACCCACTTGTCCTGGTACCAACTGACGCTGGAGCCGAACACGGTGTTCTGGAACCAGCCGCCGACTCTGCCCGAAGACGACACGTTGTGGGACATCCAGGAAGCGGGCCAGGCATTGCTGGCCGAGCACGGTTACGCGCAATACGAAGTTTCGGCGTATGCCCAGACTGGCCGCGCCGCGCGGCACAATCTCAATTACTGGAGTTTCGGCGACTTCATCGGCATTGGTGCCGGCGCCCACGGCAAGCTCAGTCATCCGGACGGGCGCATCGTGCGCACCTGGAAGACCCGCCTGCCCAAGGATTACCTCAACCCGGCGAAAAAAAACTTTCAGGCCGGCGAGAAAACGCTGACCAACGAAGAGCTGCCGTTCGATTTCCTGATGAACGCCTTGCGCCTGACTGATGGCGTTGAATCGCGGCTGTACCCGGAACGCACCGGCCTGTCTCTGGAAAGCCTTGCTGATGGCCGGCTGGAGGCAGAACAAAGTGGCTTGTTGCAGGTCGAACCGTCACGCCTGGCAGCCACCGAGCGCGGCCAACTGTTCCTCAATGACTTGCTGCAGAAATTTCTGAGCTGATTTCGGACCTAAGGAAAATCCATGGATTTTGTACTCGACCTGCTAGCCACGGTATCTCGCTGGAGCCGCAGTAACCTATCGGAAATCGCCCTGGCGCTGGTGGGTTGCCTGCTGGTGTTGTTTGGTGCGGATTTCAAAGGCTGGGTCGAGCAACGCCTGGGCAGCGTCGCGGGCGCCTTGCGCGTGCCGATGATGGCCCTGCTGTGCATGGTCGGAAGTGGTGCTGCGCTGATTTATGCCACGCCGTGGATCATCAAGGGCTTGAGCCAGTTCAACAACTACAGCCTGGCACCGGTGCTGGTGGTGGTGCTGGTGTTGATTGGCGTAGTAGCTGACCGCCGCTAATTTAGACACCACACAAAACAAATGTGGGAGCGGGCTTGCTCGCGAAGGCGGTGTGTCATTCAACTTGATGTCGACTGACACACCGCCTTCGCGAGCAAGCCCGCTCCCACATTTTGGTTCAGCGTACGGCTCAGGACTGCTTTTCGAACTTCAGATCCCACACCCCATGCCCAAGTCGTTCGCCGCGGCGTTCGAACTTGGTGATCGGCCGCTCGGCCGGGCGTGGCACGCATTTGCCGTCTTCGGCCAGGTTGCGATAACCCGGCGCGACATTCATCACTTCCAGCATGTATTCAGCATAGGGTTCCCAGTCGGTAGCCATGTGCAAGACTCCGCCGACCTTCAACTTACTGCGCACCAGCTCAGCGAACGACGCCTGAACGATCCGGCGCTTGTGGTGACGGCTCTTGTGCCATGGATCCGGGAAAAACAGCATCAGGCGATCGAGGCTGTTGTCGGCGATGCAGCGGTCAAGCACCTCGATCGCGTCGCAATCGTAGACCCGCAAGTTGGTCAGGCCCTGGGTCAGCACGCCATTGAGCAGCGCGCCGACACCCGGACGGTGTACCTCGACGCCAATGAAATCCTGCTCCGGCGAAGCCGCAGCCATTTCCAGCAGCGAATGGCCCATGCCAAAACCGATTTCCAGCGAACGCGGTGCCGAGCGACCGAACACCTGATCGAAGTCCACCGGCGAGTCAGCCAGCGGCAGGACGAACAGCGGCGTGCCCTGGTCGAGGCCTTTTTGCTGGCCCTCGGTCATGCGCCCGGCGCGCATCACAAAACTCTTGATGCGGCGATGTTGGCGCTCTTCGCCTTCTTCCGGCTGGATAGGCGTTTCGTTTGATTCAGTCATCAATGGCTCTTACTTGATCAGACCATCCAGCGGCGAGGAGGCGCTGGCATAGAGTTTTTTCGGCATGCGACCGGCGAGGTAGGCCAGGCGGCCCGCGACGATCGCATGTTTCATGGCTTCGGCCATCATGACCGGCTGCTGGGCGTGGGCGATGGCCGAGTTCATCAGCACCGCCTCGCAACCCAGCTCCATGGCGATAGTGGCGTCGGAGGCGGTACCCACACCGGCATCCACCAGCACCGGGATCTTGGCTTCTTCAAGAATGATCTGCAGGTTGTACGGGTTGCAGATCCCCAGGCCCGTGCCGATCAGCCCGGCCAGCGGCATCACCGCGATAACGCCGATTTCCGCCAGCTGACGGGCAATGATCGGGTCATCGCTGGTGTAGACCATCACGTCAAAACCTTCCTTGACCAGCACTTCGGCGGCCTTGAGGGTTTCGATCACGTTGGGGAACAGGGTTTTCTGGTCCGCCAGCACTTCAAGCTTCACCAGATTGTGGCCGCCGAGCAGCTCACGGGCCAGGCGACAGGTGCGCACGGCCTCGGTCGCATCGAAGCAACCGGCGGTGTTGGGCAGGAAAGTGTAGCGATCCGGCGACAGGACTTCGAGCAGGTTCGGTTCGCCCGGGTTCTGGCCGAGGTTGGTACGGCGCACGGCAAACGTGACGATCTCGGCACCCGAGGCTTCGATGGCCAGACGGGTTTCTTCCATGTCACGGTACTTGCCAGTGCCTACCAGCAAACGCGACTGGTAAGTACGACCGGCCAGGACGAAGGGCTTGTCGCTACGAACGATGCTCATGGGAAATCCTCTGTAGGGGTGAGGTTCTTGCAGAATTCTGTGCCCGTTCAGGCCGTGGAACTAGCCGCCGCCGATGGCGTGTACCACTTCGACGTTGTCGCCGTCGTTCAGCGTGGTGTCGGCATGCTGGCTGCGCGGGACGATATCCAGATTGAGTTCGACCGCCACCCGGCGTCCGGTCAGTTCCAGACGGGTCAGCAGGGCCGCAACGGTTTCACCGTCGGGCAATTCAAGGGATTCGCCGTTCAACTGAATGCGCATGCCGCAAGCCACCATCATTTTTAGGGGCTGGCATTCTAGCCCGATCAGTCAGATCGACCCAAGCCATTCGTCTTGAAATGCAATCCCTCCCGTAGGAGCTGCCGCAGGCTGCGATCTTTTGATCTGGCTCTTTTAAGATCAAAAGATCGCAGCCTGCGGCAGCTCCTACGGGAATCGGGACAATTCAGGTGAGTCGCCAGGCGGCGAGGCCAAGACACAGCCAGCCCACCAGGAACGCCAGCCCGCCAAATGGCGTGATGATCCCGAGCTTGCTGATACCCGTCATGGTCAACACATACAGGCTTCCGGAAAACAGCAGAATGCCGATGGCAAAAGACGCGCCGGCCCAGGTAGCCAGGCGTCCCGGTATCTGCGCGGCCAGCAGCGCCACGCCCAGCAGCGCCAGGGTGTGCACCAGTTGATAGGTCACGCCTGTATGAAAAATCGCCAGATACTCAGGTGTCAGGCGGTTTTTCAGGCCGTGGGCAGCGAAGGCGCCAAGGGCTACGCCGGTAAAGCCGAAAAAAGCGGCCAGCATCAGAAAGCCACGCAGCATGAGAACTCCAGTCAGACTCGATCAACAGGGTCTGTATAATGGCCCGCTCAACGGGTTCGGCCAAGCCATCTCTATGCTGCGTTTATTTCTAAGACGATTCACCAAGGCCGTGCTCTGGTTCGCGGGCGGCAGCGTATTGCTGGTACTGATTTTTCGCGTGGTGCCACCACCGGGGACGGCCTTGATGGTCGAGCGCAAGGTCGAATCCTGGTTCGACGGCGAGCCGATCGACCTGCAGCGTACCTGGAAACCCTGGGATGAAATCTCCGACGACCTGAAGGTCGCGGTGATTGCCGGCGAGGATCAGAAATTCCCCGAACACTGGGGCTTCGACTTCGGGGCGATTCAGAAAGCCCTGGCTCACAACGAGTTGGGTGGATCCATTCGCGGCGCCAGCACCCTGAGCCAGCAGGTTTCGAAGAATCTGTTCCTGTGGTCCGGCCGCAGCTGGCTGCGCAAGGGCCTGGAAGCCTGGTTTACCGGGCTGATCGAGGTGCTGTGGCCCAAGCAGCGGATTCTTGAGGTGTACCTCAACAGTGTTGAGTGGGATGAAGGCGTATTTGGCGCTGAAGCGGCGGCGCGGCACCACTTTGGTGTCAGCGCCAAGGGCCTCAGTCGCCAGCAGTCGAGCTTGTTGGCAGCTGTGCTGCCCAACCCGCGAGTCTGGAGCGCGAGCCACCCGACCAACTACGTCGCGCGCCGCGCCGGCTGGATTCGCCAGCAGATGAGTCAGCTGGGGGGTGACAGCTACCTCCTAGGGCTGAACGATTCGCGCAGGGTGCCTTGGGCTCCGTAAGCCTCAAAATCACAAGATCGCAGCCTTCGGCAGCTCCTACAGGTGTACACATTCCACTGTAGGAGCTGCCGAAGGCTGCGATCTTTTGATCTTCCAAACAAAAACGCCCCGATCAATGATCGGGGCGTTTTTTACTGCCGGGCGCGGAAATTAAGCCGCAATCGACAACTTCAGCTTATTCATCGCACTCTTCTCAAGCTGACGAATACGCTCGGCCGACACGTTGTACTTCTGCGCCAGGTCATGCAGCGTGGCCTTCTCTTCAGCCAACCAGCGCTGATAGAGAATGTCGCGACTGCGGTCGTCCAGCACTTCCAGTGCTTCGTGCAGGTTGTGGTTGGAGTTGTCGCTCCAGTCGGCATCTTCCAGTTGACGAGCCGGGTCGTACCGGTGGTCTTCCAGATAGTTGGCCGGCGATTGGAAAGCACTGTCGTCGTCCGCTTCCGCAGCCGGGTCGAAGGCCATGTCATGGCCGGTCAGGCGACTCTCCATCTCACGCACTTCCCGCGGCTCAACGCCGAGGCTTTCCGCCACACGGTGGACTTCCTCGTTGTTCAACCAGGCCAGACGTTTCTTCTGGCTGCGCAGGTTGAAGAACAGCTTGCGCTGGGCCTTGGTGGTCGCGACTTTCACGATGCGCCAGTTGCGCAGGATGAACTCGTGAATTTCCGCCTTGATCCAGTGCACAGCGAACGAAACCAGACGCACACCCATTTCCGGGTTGAAGCGTTTCACGGCCTTCATCAGGCCGACGTTGCCTTCCTGGATCAGGTCAGCCTGAGCCAGGCCGTAGCCGGAATAGCTACGGGCAATGTGTACAACAAAACGCAGGTGGGCGAGCACCATCTGCCGAGCCGCCCCCAAATCCTGCTCATAATAGAGACTCTCGGCCAGTTCACGCTCCTGCTCCGGAGTCAGCAATGGAATGCTGTTCACGGTGTGCACATAGGCTTCCAGGTTCGCACCCGGGACCAGAGCATATGCAGGTTGCAAAGAATTGGTCATACGAAAAAACCTCCGTCTTACATAACTCGTGCAGTTCAGCACTGCGAAAATTGACCGGAAACCGAAGAACAAGTTCCCATAAACGCTGAAAGGTCAATACGAGCAAAATGATATTACTTGGGCGCCAGCTCCCGCAGGTGGCGAGCGACTGCAATCCATGCACCGATATAACCCAACAGCACCGCGCCAAGCAAGAGTGACAGACCATCGGCAACCGGAACCCCGGCCAACGCGAAATCACTACCGTACAAACCGGCCAGGCCGACCACCGCATCGTTCAGCCAATCCAGCCCGAACGCCAACAGCCCCCACGAAAAAACCCCTGCACCCAAGCCATACAGCGCGCCCATGTACAAAAAGGGCCTGCGTACATAACTGTCAGTGCCGCCGACGAGTTTAATCACTTCTATCTCTGTGCGGCGGTTTTCAATATGAAGACGAATGGTATTGCCTATCACCAAAAGTAATGCAGAAACCAGCAGCACAGTCAGACCGAACACAAAACGGTCACCCAGCTTGAGGATCGCTGCCAAACGCTCGACCCAGACTAGATCAAGTTGCGCCTGCTGTACCTTCGGCAACTCGGATAGTTTTTGTCTTAATGCTTCAAGCGCTGGCTTGTCGACTTCGTTCGGCGTCACCAGGATCACGCCCGGCAGCGGGTTTTCCGGCAATTCCTTGAGTGCATCACCCAGTCCGGACTGCTGCTGGAACTCTTCCAGCGCCTGATCGCGGCCAACGTATTCGGCCTCGGCGACGCCCGGGATGGCCTTGATCTGCTCTCGCAACGCTTCCCCTTGCTCAGGGCTGGCATCGAGTTGCAGGTACAGGGAAATCTGCGCCGCGCGCTGCCAGGAACCGCCAAGACGCTCGACGTTACCTAGCAGAAGTGACAGGCCCATGGGCAGGCTCAAGGCAACTGCCATCACCATGCAGGTAAAAAAGCTGCCGATAGGCTGTTTGCCCAAGCGGCGCAAACTGTCCATCAGGCTGGCGCGATGACTTTCGATCCAGGCATGGAACTGCGTGGCAAAGTCGGGACCGTCATCGTCGTCGCGTTTTTTCTTTTTCGGCTGGGGGTCGGCGGCCTTCGGGGCCACGCGCTCGGAAACTTTGGGGCTGCGAGTAGCACTCATACGCCGGCCTCCCCGTCGCCGATCAGTCGGCCACGCTGCAGGGTCAGCATGCGGTGACGCATGCGGGCGATCAGTGCCAGGTCGTGACTGGCGATCAGCACGCTTGTGCCCAGGCGGTTGATGTCTTCGAACACGCCCATGATCTCGGCCGCCAGGCGCGGGTCGAGGTTACCGGTCGGTTCGTCCGCCAGCAGCAAGGCCGGGCGGTGCACGATGGCGCGGGCGATGCCGACGCGCTGTTGCTGACCAGTAGACAGGTCGCCAGGGTACAGATCGGTCTTGTCGGACAGCGCCACACGCTCGAGGGCGGAGTCCACGCGCTTGACGATCTCGGCCTTGGACAGCCCGAGAATCTGCAGCGGCAAGGCGATGTTATTGAATACCGTGCGATCGAACAGCAGCTGGTGATTCTGGAACACCACGCCTATCTGGCGACGCAAGTAGGGAATCTGCGCATTGCTGATGGTAGCGAGGTCCTGCCCGGCCAGCAGCAATTTGCCGGTGGTCGGGCGCTCCATGGCCAACAGCAGCCGCAGTAATGTGCTTTTACCGGCGCCGGAATGCCCGGTAACAAACAAGAACTCGCCTCGACGAACCCGAAAGCTCAGTTCATGCAAGCCAACGTGACCGTTCGGATAGCGTTTACCGACCTGTTCGAAACGAATCATGAACGCTCCCGCTCGGCAAACAGTGCCTGGACAAAGGGTTCTGCTTCAAAAGTACGCAAGTCATCGATGCCTTCGCCGACGCCGATGTAGCGAATGGGCAAGCCGAACTGCTTGGCCAGGGCGAAAATCACCCCACCCTTGGCGGTGCCATCAAGCTTGGTCAGCGCCAGACCGGTCAGTTCGACGGTCTGGTTGAATTGCTTGGCCTGGTTGATCGCGTTCTGTCCGGTACCGGCGTCAAGCACCAGTAACACCTCGTGCGGCGCGTCGGCGTCGAGTTTGCTGATGACCCGGCGGACCTTCTTCAGCTCTTCCATCAGGTTGTCTTTGGTGTGCAGGCGACCAGCGGTGTCGGCGATCAGCACGTCAATGCCACGGGCCTTGGCGGCCTGCACGGCATCGAAGATAACCGAAGCCGAGTCGGCACCGGTGTGCTGGGCGATCACCGGGATCTTGTTGCGCTCGCCCCAGACCTGCAATTGCTCGACCGCAGCGGCACGGAAGGTGTCACCGGCGGCCAGCATGACCTTCTTGCCTTCCAGTTGCAGCTTCTTCGCCAGCTTGCCAATGGTGGTGGTCTTGCCCGCGCCGTTGACGCCAACGACCAGAATCACGAACGGCTTGTTTTGCGAGTTGATTTTCAGCGGCTGCTCGACCGGCTTGAGCATCGCCGCCAATTCAGCCTGCAGCGACTTGTACAGCGCATCGGCGTCGGTCAGTTCCTTGCGCGCAACCTTCTGGGTCAGGCGCTGGATGATCACCGAAGTGGCTTCGACGCCGACGTCGGCGGTCAACAAACGGGTTTCGATGTCTTCAAGCAGCTCGTCATCGATGATCTTCTTGCCGAGGAACAGGCTGGCCATGCCTTCGCCAATGCTGGCGCTGGTCTTGGACAAGCCTTGCTTGAGCCGGGCGAAGAAGCCCGCCTTGGATTCTTCGGTACGTGCCGGTTCAGCGGCAGGTTCGATGACAGCAACTGGCGCCTCGACTACCGAGGCGAGGACCGGAGCCGGTACAGGCTCGGGTGCGGCAACTACTACTGGCTCTGGCTCTGGCGCTGGCTCTGGCATCAGCGCTACCGCAACCGGCTCAGGCTCGGTCAACACCACCGGATTGACAGCGGGTTCAACAAACAGCGCCTGCTCAGGTTCAGGAGCAACAAACGTCGGCGCCGGAATCGGTGGCGGCAGGTGGGGTGCCAATTCATCCTCAACCAACGCCACAGGCTCTTCCGCCACGGGCAGCTTCAACCAGGCCTCGGCCGCCTGGGTTGGAATCGGAGCCTGTTCAGCCACGACTTCAGGCTCAGGCTCGGCGATCGGTTGCAGCACCGGCTCGGCGATCGGCAGGACTATCGGCGCAGGTTCCTCGTCCAATACTGGCTCGGGTACCGGCTCAGGAAGTGGCTGTGGCTGTTCGACGACGGTTTCCTGCGGCTTTTTGCGCAGCCATCCGAACAGGCCTTTTTTCTCGCCAGCCGCAGCTGGGGTCTTCTTGTCGTCGTTGGAACCAAACATGGAGGACGGCTATCTCACGGTAGCGAAGCGCCCACAGGCGCCCCGACAAATAAATATTCGATGCTGAACAGACTGCGATTGATCGAGCTTGTTCACGCGCAACATTTGTAGAGGTGCACACGACACCTCAGGAAAACGATTTAACACAGGACTAAGGCGGCAAAATCGGCGAAAAAGTAGAACTCTGCTGATAACTGTCGAATTCCCGTGACGAACCCATACAACCTGATCAAGCATCAAGGCCTGATAGGCGTGGCCGCCGCTAAAACGGATCAGTATCCTAGCACCCTCTCGCCCGCCGACGCTAAGACCAAGCGGGCAGCTCAACAGGTTTAAAAACGAATGAATGCTCTTGCTCGCCGCGCTGCAGGCCTGCTGCTCAGCACAGTTTGTCTGCCACTTTCAGCCATGGCTGCCGATCCCCAACCTACCCATGAATTCACTCTGGACAACGGCCTGAAGGTCGTCGTGCGCGAAGACCATCGTGCGCCGGTGGTCGTTTCCCAGGTCTGGTACAAGGTCGGCTCCAGCTACGAGACCCCGGGGCAGACCGGCTTGTCCCACGCACTCGAACACATGATGTTCAAGGGCAGCGAAAAAGTCGGCCCAGGTGAAGCCTCGCTGATCCTGCGCGACCTGGGTGCCGAAGAGAATGCGTTCACCAGCGACGACTTCACCGCGTACTACCAGGTACTGGCCCGGGATCGCCTGGGCGTGGCCTTCGAGCTGGAAGCCGACCGCATGGCCAGCCTGCGTCTGCCGCCCGACGAATTTGCCCGCGAGATCGAAGTCATCAAGGAAGAGCGCCGCCTGCGCACGGATGACAAGCCGATGTCGAAAGCCTACGAACGCTTCAAGGCCATGGCTTACCCGGCCAGCGGCTATCACACGCCGACCATCGGCTGGATGGCTGACCTCGACCGCATGAAGGTCGAGGAGCTGCGGCACTGGTATCAGTCCTGGTATGTGCCGAACAACGCCACGCTGGTAGTGGTAGGCGACGTCACCCCCGACGAAGTCAAAACCCTGGCTCAGCGTTACTTCGGCCCAATCGCCAAGCGTGACGTGCCGTCAGCGAAAATACCGCTGGAACTGGCTGAACCCGGTGAACGGCAGATTACCCTGCATGTGCAGACTCAATTGCCGAGCCTGATGCTGGGCTTCAACGTGCCAAGTATCGCCACTGCCGAAGACAAGCGTTCGGTGAATGCCTTGCGCCTGATCTCGGCTCTGCTGGATGGTGGCTACAGCGGTCGTATCCCGACTCAACTGGAGCGCGGCGAAGAGCTGGTGTCCGGCGGTTCGTCGAGCTACGACGCCTACACCCGCGGCGACAGCCTGTTCACCTTGTCGGCAACACCCAACACCCAGAAAAACAAGACCATCACCCAGGCCGAAGCCGGTTTGTGGAAATTGCTCGACCAGCTGAAGACCACAGCGCCTACCGCTGAAGAACTGGAGCGGGTACGTGCCCAGGTCATCGCCGGCCTGGTCTACGAGCGCGACTCGATCACCAGCCAGGCCACCGCCATCGGCCAGCTGGAGACGGTAGGCCTGTCATGGAAGCTGATGGACACCGAACTCGCCGACCTCGAAAGCGTGACCCCGGAAGACATCCAGAAGGCCGCCAAGCTGTATTTCACCCGCGAACGTCTCAGCGTCGCCCATGTACTGCCAGAGGAGACGACTCATGAGTGAGCGTAATAAACCGCGCCTGGCGCTGATCGGCTTGATCGTCGTCGCCCTGATCGGCGCCGCAACTGTTTACCTGCTGCGCTCCGACGACTCGACGGCCAGCGAGGCTCTCGACAAGGCCAAGTCCAGCCAGAAGCTGCAATCCCTGGCCGAGCTGGACGGCAAGGCGCCGAGCCATCGCACGCTCAATGTGCAGACCTGGAACACCGCCGAAGGCGCCAAGGTACTGTTCGTCGAAGCCCGCGAGCTGCCGATGTTCGACCTGCGCCTGATTTTTGCCGCCGGCAGCAGCCAGGACGGCGACGCACCCGGCCTGGCCCTGCTGACCAACGCGATGCTCAACGAAGGCGTTGCAGGCAAGGACGTCGGTGCTATCGCCCAAGGCTTCGAAGGCCTGGGTGCAGACTTTGGCAATGGCGCATTCAAGGACATGGCTCTGGCCTCCCTGCGCAGCCTCAGCGCAGCGGATAAACGCGCTCCAGCCCTGGAGTTGTTTTCCGAGGTAGTGGGCAAACCGACCTTCCCTGCCGACTCCTTTGCACGCATCAAGAACCAGATGCTCGCCGGCTTCGAATATCAGAAGCAGAACCCCGGCAAACTCGCGGGCCTGGAGCTGATGACCCGGTTGTACGGCGATCACCCCTACGCGCATTCGAGCGACGGCACGGCGAAAACCGTTCCTGCCATTACCCTGGCGCAACTCAAGGCCTTCCACGAGAAAGCCTACGCGGCTGGCAACGTGGTGATTGCCCTGGTGGGCGATCTGTCCCGTGCCGATGCCGAGGCAATTGCCGCGCAGGTCTCCAGCGCCCTGCCGAAAGGCCCGGCACTGCCGAAAATCGCGCAGCCTGCAGAACCCAAGGCCAGCATCGGCCATATCGAGTTCCCGTCCAAGCAGACCAACCTGATGCTCGCGCAACTGGGCATCGACCGGGACGATCCGGACTATGCCGCGCTGTCCATGGGCAACCAGATCCTCGGCGGTGGTGGTTTTGGCACTCGCTTGATGACCGAAGTCCGCGAGAAACGCGGCTTGGCCTACGGTGTCTACTCCGGCTTCACGCCAATGCAGGCACGCGGCCCGTTCATGATCAACCTGCAGACCCGCGCCGAAATGAGCGAAGGCACGCTGAAGCTGGTCCAGGACGTCCTCGCCGACTACCTCAAGACCGGTCCGACGCAAAAAGAACTCGACGACGCCAAGCGCGAACTGGCCGGCAGCTTCCCGCTGTCGACTGCCAGCAACGCTGATATCGTCGGCCAGCTGGGCGCCATGGGGTTCTACAACCTGCCGCTGAGCTACCTGGACGACTTCATGCGCCAGTCGCAGAGCCTGACCGTCGAACAGGTCAAGGCTGCATTGAACAAACACCTGAGCACGGACAAAATGGTCATCGTCAGCGCTGGCCCGACCGTGCCGCAAAAGCCGTTACCGGCCCCTACTGATAAACCTGCCGAGCAACCGCTCGGGGTTCCGGAGCATTAATGGCCAGTTCTCGTCCTAAAAAACCCGTTCACAATGTGCACAACGGCGTGAATCAATTGCGCATCATCGGCGGCGAATGGGGCAGCCGCAAGCTGAGCTTCCCCGATGCCCCAGGCCTGCGCCCAACGCCGGACCGGGTGCGTGAAACCCTGTTCAACTGGCTCGCGCCTTACGTCGCCGGGGCGAAAGTATTCGACCCCTTCGCCGGCAGCGGCGCGCTGTTCCTCGAAGCGCTATCCCGTGGTGCAGCCATGGGTCAGGCGTTGGACGCCAGCAACATCGCGGTATCGAGCATCAAGGAACATCTGGGCACGCTGCGCTGCACCACCGGCCAGATCCAGACGGCCGACGCCTTGCGCTACCTGGAAACCCAGACCGCTGTGGCCTACGACGTGGTGTTCCTCGACCCGCCGTTCAACCAGAATCTGCTGCCGACTGTTTGCACACTGCTTGAAGAGCGCCAGTGGCTCGCCGATGAGGCCTGGATCTACACCGA
Source organism: Pseudomonas sp. LB3P31 (assembly GCF_054897945.1). Lineage (NCBI taxonomy): Bacteria > Pseudomonadati > Pseudomonadota > Gammaproteobacteria > Pseudomonadales > Pseudomonadaceae > Pseudomonas > Pseudomonas sp. LB3P31. The sequence goes on along the minus strand of NZ_CM142710.1, from coordinate 3,739,628 downwards.
GAGCGAAAACGCCCCCTCGAGCCTTGGCCTGCCGGGCAACTGGCGCCTGCACCGCGAGCAGAAGTCCGGGCGAGTGTATTACGCGTTGTGGCAACGAAGTGCTGCAACTACCGTTTAAAACCGGTAATAGTTTTTGCCTGGCTCGAAGCAAGTTGTTTAGTCCATTGTGAACGCGCGAAATAACTCGCACGGACGCAAAGGACTGACAACGGAATGAACACATCAACTGCAACATCCTCCAGGCCTACTTACCAATTCACATTGGATAACGGCTTGAGAGTTATCGTACGCGAAGATCATCGCAGCCCCGATATCTGCTCTTCGTTGCTGTGGAACGTCGGGGCTAGCTATGAACTAGCCGATGAGCCTGATTTTAGCCATATCGTCATGAACGTTTTGGCCGATGACTTCGACCCGGCTTTTATAGAGGAGATGGGTGGCGAAGCAGCTGTCCTGTGCGGCGAAGACAACTCTTTCTTCTCGCTAAAATTGCCACGAGAGCACCTGAAAACAGCGCTTGAACTTCAGTCCGAAGCTTTTAAAGTCGAACCGTCGAACGAAGTATTCCAACGTCGGTTGGATGAGCGAATTAGCGACCGTGAAACTTTGTCATCTACGGACAGCTTTGACGACTTCACCACACCGGAACTGCAAGCATTGATACACCGGGGAACCAGCTACTACAAGCCTGCAGAAGGCACTATCGACCGACTGAAACGTGTGAGTCTGGAACAACTCCGCCAATGGGGTAATACGTGGTATGGACCTGAGAATGCAGTGCTTTCAGTCGCCGGCGATGTCACGCTTGAGGAAGTTAAGCGACTTGTACAACAAACTTTCGGCGATATAGAGAAGGGCAAGGTGCCGCACCGCCCCTTTACACACGGACCGGCAGAGCCGGGATATCGGCAGTTAACGCAGCATCTGGATATCACTGAGCCGATGCTGGTGATTAGCTTGAACGTACCGAGCGAGACTTCCCTTACAAAACTGCAGTCAGTAAGGGCACTGCAGGTCATGGATGCAGCTCCTCTGGATGCGGACTACCTCGGTGGAAACCTTTCATCCCCAGCCACTCGAATGCCTCGACTCAATCGCGGCGACACTGTCCTGACACTTGCATTCGGCTACATGAGTAGCGCAGAGGAAGCTGAAGCAGATTTCTGGGCTGCAGTGGAGAAGCTGAAAAACACACCGCTGACCACCACTGAACTCAACGTAGCAATAAAAGTAGCGTCTGATCAGGCACACGAACGCAACGACGACGTCATGGGGCAAGCAGAGAGCATCGCTGGCCTGGTTGCCAACGGACTTCCGTGGCAACTGATAGACCAGGAAATCGAGCAACTGGAAAGCGTATCACCTCAAGATATCCAGAATGCAGCCAAAACTTACCTGATACGTGAGCGGGCTACTGTTGGATATTTGTTACCCCGGTAGGCAAGGAGTTATCGGATCGATTGATGACGGCAAGGTGTATCGTAAGATCGTCAGCTAACCGATCAGAAAAGGTGCGCACGAGTTGCGCACCGCTACATTGAGATTTCATTGTGTCCCTGTCTCCATCACCCTTCATACCCGCCTTCGGCCTTGGCAACCCGCACCTGCAGACGTTGTGGGGACCGCTGTGGCGCAAAACCACCCATATTGAACGTGAGCGCGAACGCCTGTGGCTTGAGGACGGCGACTTTCTTGACCTCGACTGGCATGGCCCGCATAGCGCCAATGCACCCCTGGTGCTGGTACTACACGGGCTGACCGGGTCGTCGAACTCACCTTATGTCGCTGGCGTGCAAAAGGCGCTGGCGGATCAGGGCTGGGCCAGTGTTGCGCTGAACTGGCGCGGGTGTTCGGGGGAACCGAATCTGCTGCCACGCAGCTACCATTCCGGCGCCAGTGAAGACCTGGCCGAAGCTCTCAAACACCTGCGCGCCAAGCGGCCGCTGGCACCGCTGTATGCGGTCGGTTACTCCCTGGGCGGCAATGTGCTGCTCAAATACCTCGGGGAAACCGGTGATGACAGTGGGTTGCAGGGAGCGGTGGCGGTCTCGGTACCCTTTCGCCTCGATCAATGCGCGGATCGTATCGGCCAGGGATTTTCAAAGGTCTATCAGGCGCATTTCATGCGTGAGATGGTGGCCTACATCAGGAACAAGCAGCGCCAGTTCCAGCATGACGGGCGCGAGGATGGGCTGGCGTCCCTGGCGGCCCTGGGTTCGCTGGAAAACATGCGTACGTTCTGGGATTTCGATGGCCGGGTCACGGCACCGCTGCACGGCTACGTCGATGCCGAGGATTACTATCGCCGGGCGTCGAGCCGCTATTTCCTGGGGGCGATTCGTACGCCAACGTTGATGATCCAGGCGGCTGATGATCCATTTGTATTTCCTCATAGCCTGCCGCAGGCGGACGAGTTGTCGGAGTTCATCCAGTTTGAATTGCACGCGAAAGGCGGGCATGTCGGCTTTGTCGATGGCTCGTTCAGGCGACCGAGTTATTACCTTGAACGCCGAATCCCGGCATGGCTGGCCGCTCGATGAACCAATAGCGATACCCCTGTGGGAGCGGGCTTGCTCGCGAAGAGGCCTTCACATTCAGCATCCTGGCTAGCTGACACACCGCTTTCGCGAGCAAGCCCGCTCCCACAGGTTCTGTGGTTTAGTCAGCTTTGTGGTCGACCCTGAGGTTTTGTGCTTATTCGCCTTTGGCGACGCCCCGCGCAGGATCATTGATCCACTCGCTCCACGACCCCGCATACAACGCCCCAAGCGGATAACCCGCCAGGCACAAGGCGAACAGGTTGTGGCACGCGGTCACGCCCGACCCGCAATACGCCACCAGCTCCTCCGGCGAGCGATCAGCGAGCTTCGCGGCAAAGCGCTGCTTGAGTTGGTCGGCCGGCAAGAAGCGCCCGTCGCTGCCCAGGTTATCGGTGAAGGCCGCACACTGGGCCCCGGGAATGTGTCCGGCCACCGGATCGATAGGCTCCACTTCACCTTTGAAACGCGGCAAGGCGCGGGCGTCGAGCAAGGTCAGCGCCGGCTGCTCGAGACGCTGCTGCAACTGTTCGGCGCTCAACACCAGCGCGTCATCCGGGTTACCGCTGAAAGTGCCACGTTCGTGGCCGGGAGCATCCAGGCTCAGCGGCAGACCCGCCGCGTGCCAGGCCTTGAGTCCGCCATCCAGAATGAATACGCCATCGCGCTTGCCGAGCCAGGCCAGCAACCACCAGGCACGTGCGGCGAAAGCGCCGGGGCCGTCGTCATACAGCACCACTTCGCTGTCGGCGTCGATGCCCCAGGCCTGCAGGCGTTCGATCAGCTCTTCGGGTTGGGGCAACGGATGCCGCCCGGTGACTCCCCGGTTCACCGCACCACTCAAATCCCGCTCAAGATCGGCGAAGCTCGACCCGGCGATGTGGCCTTCTGCATAACTGCGCTGGCCATAATCCGGGTCTTCCAGGGCAAAACGACAATCGAGGATCACCAGCCCCGGCTGATCCTTCTTCAGGTCCAACGCTTGTGGGCTGATCAACTGCGCAATAGGCATAACGGGCTCCCGTGATTAAAGCGGTTGTGATTCCTCGTGCGCTTCTTCAAGCGCCTGACCCAGAGGCACATAAAATTCTTCGTACAACGCATCGACTGCTTCGCGCGCCTGATCGGTGACGAAACCGGCTTCGAGCACCAGCACCTGGTAGACCCCGCGCTTGATAGCCTGCTCACTCAGGTGATTGGAATTTTCCCGCGTGGTGCACAGAAAGCGCACCCAGGAAGTCAGGATGATCCAGGCATTGAGCGTCAGGGACTCGATCTGCACCTTGTCCATCCGCAGGATGCCGGCGTCGACGAAGCCCGCGTAGATGTGCGTGCCATAAATCAGGCAGCGCTGAGAAAACCGCCGGTAGCGCGCCGCCAGTTCCGGATCGCTGTCGAGCAGGTGTTCGAGATCGCGGTGCAGAAACCGGTATCGCCACATCGCTGCCAGCAATTCCTTGAGGTAGAAACGCTTGTCTTCAACCGTCGATGCTCGGCCTTGGGGCGGGCGCAGGAAGCTGTCCACCAGGCTTTCGTACTCACTGAACAGCACGGCGATAATCGCCTGCTTGTTAGGGAAGTGGTAGTACAGGTTGCCCGGGGAAATTTCCATGTGGGCGGCGATGTGGTTGGTGCTGATGCTGCGTTCGCCTTGCTGATTGAACAGCTCGAGGCTGTTTTGCACGATGCGCTCGCTGGTTTTTATTCGAGGGGCCATGGCTTGAGCTTTAATTCAGAAGTGCGATGAAGAGCATCTTACGGCCTATCCGTAACCGGATAAAACAAAGCTGCACCAGGATGTCATTTGACTTTATAGAGCATAGACTCTAAAAAGTTATGCAGTAAAATAAAAATCCGGAGCTGACCATGACCGCTGACATCGCCTACCTGCAAAATCTGCAGCAGCCGCTGGATGAATTACGGAGCTTGTTTGATGCTCAGCGCGCTGCGTACGCGGCCAACCCGATGCCACCTGCGGCTCAGCGCCAGCAATGGTTAAAAGCATTACGCGATCTGCTCAGCCATGAGCGCCAGGCCCTGATCGACGCGATCAGCACGGACTTCAGCCATCGCAGCGCCGATGAAACCCTGCTCGCCGAACTGATGCCCAGCCTGCATGGCATCCACTACGCCAGCCAGCACCTCAAAGGCTGGATGAAACCTTCGCGGCGCAAGGTCGGCGTCGCGTTCCAGCCCGCGTCCGCCAAGGTCGTGTACCAGCCATTGGGTGTGGTTGGCGTTATCGTGCCGTGGAACTACCCGCTATACCTGGCCATCGGGCCGCTGGTCGGTGCACTCTCGGCAGGTAATCGGGTGATGCTCAAGCTCAGCGAATCCACCCCTGCCACCGGGTTGTTGCTCAAGGAACTGCTGGGGCGAATCTTTCCCCAGGATCTGGTCTGCGTGATGCTGGGTGAAGCCGATATCGGCGTGGCGTTTTCCCGCCTGCGTTTTGACCACCTGCTATTCACCGGCGCCACCAGCATCGGCAAGCACGTGATGCGCGCGGCAGCAGAGAACCTGACTCCAGTCACCCTGGAACTGGGCGGCAAGTCTCCTGCGATCGTCTCCCATGACGTACCGCTCAAAGACGCAGCGGAGCGCATCGCGTTCGGCAAGACACTCAACGCCGGGCAAACCTGCGTGGCGCCGGACTACGTGCTGGTGCCGGAAGACCGGGTTGGAGGTTTCGTCGAAGCTTATCGTCAGGCCGTTCGCGGGTTTTATCCGACGCTGGCGGACAACCCGGACTACACCGCCATCATCAATGACCGGCAACTGGCGCGTCTCAACGGCTACATCAGTGACGCCACCAGCAAGGGCGCGCTGCTGATTCCGCTGTTCGAACAGGGCCAGGGCCGCCGCATGAGCCATAGTCTGCTGCTCAACGTCAGCGATGACATGACGGTGATGCAGGACGAAATCTTCGGCCCGGTGCTGCCGATCGTGCCCTACAAAGATCTTGACCAGGCATTTGCCTACATCAACCAGCGCCCTCGCCCACTGGCGCTGTATTACTTCGGCTACAACAAACGTGAACAGCAACGTGTGCTTCAGGAAACCCATTCCGGCGGGGTCTGCCTTAACGACACCTTGCTGCACGTCGCTCAGGACGACATGCCTTTTGGTGGCATCGGCGCATCGGGCATGGGCCATTACCACGGCCACGAAGGTTTTCTGACCTTTAGCAAAGCCAAGGGTGTGCTGATCAAGCAGCGTTTTAATGCGGCAAAACTGATTTACCCGCCCTATGGCAAGGCCATCCAGAAGCTGATTCAGAAACTGTTCATTCGCTAATCAACGTCGCCGGGTAATAACAATAATGAGCCCCAGCCTGTCCGATACACCCGCACTGTCACGCCGCGGCCTGCTGAAGTTCAGCGTTGGCGCCACTGCTTTCCTGGCCACGGCCGGACTGGGCGTGAGCCTCAGTGGCTGTTCCTCATCCAACCCGGCGAGTGGTTTCGCGACCCTGCGTCGGGGCGACCTGTTGTTCTTGCGGGCACTGATCCCGGTCATGCTCGACGGCGCAGTGGCTACCGACAAAATGCCCCTGGCGGTGGATAACACCCTGAAGAATCTGGATAACAGCCTCAATCATCTGTCGCCGGAAATGCTCAAGCTGACTCAGCAATTGTTCGATGTACTCGGCTTGACCGTCACTCGCGGGCCGCTGACCGGGGTCTGGGGGAGCTGGGAGAATGCCAGCGGTGATGCGATTCGGCGGTTCCTCGAGCGCTGGGAAAACAGTTCGCTGAGTTTGCTGCGCATGGGGCATAGCTCGTTGCTGCAGTTGGTGATGATGGCTTGGTATGGCCGGCAGGAGTCTTGGGCACATTGCGGGTATCCGGGGCCGCCTTCGGTTTGAGACCGAGGCGACGCCATCGCGGGCAAGCCTTGCTCCCACAAAGCCTTGCTCCCACAGAGCCTTGCTCCCACAGGATCAAGTTGGAATTAAGTTCTGTGGAAGCCACAAAACCTGTGGGAGCAAGGCTTGCCCGCGATGGGGCCAGTAGCTTCACCACAAAACCAAAACAATAACGAGAACCAGAACATGCCCGTACCCGATCCGTTCCGCGAAGGCCTGGCCCGTGGCTGGAAAACCTACAACGGTTCGCAACTGACCCAGGACCTGACCCTGGAAGCCGACGTAGCGATCATCGGCAGCGGCGCTGGGGGCGGCACCACTGCGGAAATTCTCAGCGCCGCCGGATACAAGGTGTTGCTGATCGAAGAAGGCCCGCTCAAGACCAGCAGCGATTTCAAGATGCTCGAAGACCAGGCCTACACCAGCCTGTATCAGGAAGGCATCGGCCGCATGAGCAAGGATGGCGCCATCACCATTCTGCAAGGTCGCGCAGTCGGCGGCACCACGCTGATCAACTGGACATCGAGTTTCCGCACCCCGACCCCAACGCTTGAACACTGGGCCCAGGAGCACGGCGTCAAAGGCCATAGCGCCGTCGACATGGCGCCCTGGTTCGAAAAAATGGAGCAGCGCCTGGGCGTTGCCCCATGGATGGTGCCGCCCAACGCTAACAACGACGTGATCCGCAAAGGCTGCGAGAAACTTGGCTATAGCTGGCATGTGATTCCGCGCAATGTGCGCGGCTGCTGGAACCTGGGCTATTGCGGCATGGGCTGCCCAACCAACGCCAAGCAGTCGATGCTGGTGACGACCATCCCCGCGACTCTGGAAAAAGGCGGAGAATTGCTTTATCTGGCCCGCGCCGAACAGCTCATGATCAAGAACGGCAAGGTCACGGGCCTGAGTTGCGTTGCGATGGATGAGCGCTGCGTGGCGCCCACCGGCCAGAAAATCACGGTCAAGGCGCGGCATTACGTACTCGCGGGCGGCGGAATCAACAGCCCGGCGCTGTTGCTGCGCTCAGACGCCCCCGATCCGCATGAACGGCTGGGCAAACGCACCTTCCTGCACCTGGTCAACATGTCTGCGGGCCTCTTTGATGAGGTGATCAACCCGTTCTACGGAGCGCCGCAGTCTATTTACTCCGACCATTTCCAGTGGCAGGACGGCGCCACCGGCAAGATGGCCTACAAACTGGAGGTGCCGCCGCTGCATCCCGCTCTCGCCTCCACCCTGCTCGGCGGGTTTGGCGAAGAAAACGCCCGGCACATGGAAAATCTGCCGCACACCCACGCCATGCTGGCGCTGCTACGGGATGGCTTCCACCCGGACAGCCCGGGTGGCAGTGTCGAATTGCGCGGTGACGACACGCCTGTGCTCGACTATCAGGTCTCCGCCTATGCCTGGGACGGCCTGCGCCGGGCGTTCCACAGCATGGCCGAAATCCAGTTTGCCGGCGGTGCCAAGGCGGTGATGCCGATGCACGCCGATGCTCGATATGTAAAAAATCTGGCCGAAGCGCGCACGTTGATCGATGGTTTAAGCTTGGAGCTGTATCGCACGCGCTTGGGCAGTGCCCATGTGATGGGCGGTTGCGCCATGGGTGAAGACCCGAAAAATGCCGTGACCGACAGCCTCGGCCGTCACCACCAGATCAGCAACCTGTCGATCCACGACGGTTCATTATTCCCCACCAGCATTGGCGCAAACCCGCAATTGTCGGTGTACGGGCTGACCGCACAATTGGCCACCGCTCTCGCTGAACGTTTAAAAAACCCGTGAAAAGGTGGAATATTCTCATCGTCTATAGTGCTTTCTTACACAACAGGCGACTTTCCCGACCGGGAAGGCTGCGATACCATCCGACTCCCCAACGGACTCCCGCCAGGACGACGCGATGAACCGAGTGTTGTACCCAGGTACCTTCGACCCTATTACCAAGGGCCATGGCGATCTGGTCGAACGCGCCGCGCGCCTGTTCGATCACGTGATCATTGCCGTCGCCGCCAGCCCGAAGAAAAACCCCTTGTTTCCCCTGGAACAACGGGTGGAGCTGGCTCGCGAGGTCACCAAACATCTGCCGAACGTGGAAGTGGTCGGTTTTTCGACGCTGTTGGCGCATTTCGCCAAAGAGAAAGACGCCAATGTCTTTCTCCGCGGATTGCGCGCAGTGTCGGACTTCGAATACGAATTTCAGCTGGCTAACATGAACCGTCAGTTGGCCCCGGATGTGGAAAGCCTGTTCCTGACGCCATCCGAGCGCTATTCGTTTATCTCCTCGACGCTGGTCCGTGAAATTGCGGCCTTGGGCGGTGATATCACCAAGTTCGTGCACCCTGCGGTAGCGGATGCGCTGACCGAACGCTTCAAGAAGTAAAACCTGTAGGAGCCAGCCTGCTGGCGATTTAACGATGACGAGACTGCGTGGGTAAACCTGGCTCTCTCCCGTCCATCGCAAGCAAGCTGGCTCCTACAGCGCCAATACGGCACAATTGCGCGCATTGGTTTATAGCGCCCGGGTCTTCCACCCTGGCTGGAGTTAGCATGTCCCTGATCATCACCGACGATTGCATCAATTGCGACGTCTGCGAACCCGAGTGCCCGAACGCCGCCATTTCCCAAGGCGAAGAGATCTATGTGATTGATCCCAACCTGTGCACGCAGTGCGTCGGCCACTACGACGAACCGCAGTGCCAGCAAGTGTGTCCGGTGGATTGCATTCCGCTGGATGAAGCGCATCCGGAGACTGAAGAACAGTTGATGGCGAAGTATCGGGTGATTACCGGTAAGGTTTGATTTTTTAGTGTATGGGCTGGCCTCATCGCGAGCAGGCTCACTCCTACAGGGGATATGTGTGGCAATCAGATTGGCTGACCACAGGAAATCCATTGTAGGAGTGAGCCTGCTCGCGATGAGGCCCTCAGCTCCACCAAGAATGTAACTGCCTTCACTCCCGCTGCTCAAACCCCTCCCCAATACACCCCAGACACCGCACAAACGCCGCCCTCGCCGGATCCACCACCAGCGCTTGCCCCGCATCACCAATGCCCCCACCCAACGCGGTAAACGGTAGCGACACCACAAACGCCCCGACCCCGATCACTGTCGCCACCACCAGCAAAGGCCGGGCGATCAGCAGGTCGCCAAGCATCGCGTAGGCTGGGGGATTCTGGATGCTGTAGCGCGGGTCGCCGCTGCCGTTGCTGGCTGCCAGCACCGGCGCAGTGGTGCTCAGCAGCAACACGATGACAAGGGTTCGAAACGAATTCATGGCACGGTCCTTCGGCTAGGCAGTGAACTCTGACTATAGCCCGTCGAACCTGTCAGCTTTGACAACGAGGGCAAAAGACGCTGGCGCGCTGCCCCAGCTTCACTTCCCGCAACCCGGTCCCACAGACCTTGCAGTGCTCGCCGCCGCGGCCATAAACGAACAATTCCTGCTGGAAATAGCCAGGCTGGCCGTCCCCGCCGATAAAGTCGCGCAGAGTGGTGCCGCCGCGCTCGATGGCGTGGATCAGGATGCGCTTGATCTCGATCGCCAGTTTCAAGTAACGCGCCCGGGAAATGCTCTTGGCCTCGCGCCGCGGATCGATGCCGGCAGCGAACAATGCTTCCGTTGCATAGATATTGCCCACCCCCACCACTACCGCGTTGTCCATGATGAACGGCTTGACCGCCATGGAACGCCCGCGGGATTGTTGAAACAGGCGCTCGCCGTCGAACAGCTCGGTCAGCGGCTCCGGCCCCAGGCGAATCAGCAGTTCGTGATTGAGCGGGTCCAGGCTCCAGAGCATGGCCCCGAATCGGCGCGGGTCGGTGTAACGCAGAGCCAGGCCCGACTCCAGTTCGATGTCCACGTGTTCATGCTTGGCCGCTGGCGTGCCGATCTCCACCAGGCGCAAATTGCCGGACATGCCCAAGTGGCTGATCAAGGTGCCAACTTCGGCGTTGATCAGCAGATACTTGGCGCGCCGCTCCACCAGCACGATGCGTTGCCCCGATAGCCGCACGTCCAGATCCTCCGGGATCGGCCAGCGCAACCGCCGTTCACGCACGATCACCCGGCTGACGCGCTGACCTTCCAGGTGCGGCGCGATCCCGCGGCGAGTGGTTTCAACTTCTGGCAGTTCAGGCATGGCACGCTCGAATCAGGACTGGATCAGAGAAGAATCAACAATCAGCGATGATTGCCAAGGTCGCGAATCATTTGCTTGAGGGTCTCGAAGTCGTAGTCCGAGAGGCCGACATAATCGAGTACCAGATGGCTGATGCTGTTCCATTCGTGGTCAATTTTCTGGTTGCCCAACACCCGATACGACGCACAGATATGCTCGGCCATCTTCAGGATCGCCAGCAGGTTCTTCAACTGGCTGTTGCGTGACGACTCATCGCTGAAGATCGCCAGGGCATTGTGATGGTTGGCGATCGCGTGGGATACGTGCTCCGGCAGTCGCCAGGACTTGGCCGTGTAATAGCCGACCACCGCATGGTTGGTGTTGAAACGGCTGTTCTCCGTATCGACCACTCGGCATTCCGCGCTGGCGTTGGCGTAGGCCTCCTCCAGCACATTCATGTAGTCGGGGAAACGCTGCAGCATCAGCGGCACGCCGCAGTCATGGAACAGGCCCAAGGCGTAGGCTTCGTCGCCGGCCTGGCCGCCGATGCGCTTGGCCAGGGTAAGGCAGGTCATCGCCACGTCCTGGGCGGTGTCCCAGAAACGGTTCAAGGTGACGATGGTGTCATCGTTCATCTCGCCCTTGATCGACATCGCATTGATCAGGTTGATGACCGAACGACTGCCGAGCAGATTCACCGCGCGCTGGATCGAGGCGATCTTGTTGCTCAGGCCGTAGTACGGCGAGTTGACGATTTTCAACAGCGAACCGGACAGGCCGGGGTCCTGGGAGATCAGCTTGGCGATCACTTCCAGATCCGGGTCAGGCATGTACTGCTCCATCTGCAAATCCACCATGATCTGCGGCTGGGCCGGCACGCTAATGCCTTGCAGGGTCTGTTGAATCTGTTCGGTGGTCAGCTCTTGGGACATAAGTACACGCTCTGGGACAGGCGGCGATTCTACCCTTTCTGAAGTTGGATCCGACACACCAGCGGGCACATCGCAGGAACTTTCATCCGCGCCCCGGCTTCGGACTGAGTAATGCCCACCGGCAAACACTTACTCATATCTGGAGCGCAATCATGACCAATTCCTTGAGCGGCAAGCGCATCGCAATTCTTGTAACCGATGGTTTCGAACAGGTCGAGCTCACCGGGCCGAAACAGGCGCTGGAGGAAGCCGGCGCCCAGGTCGATATCCTTTCGGCCGAGGAAGGTCAGGTCAAAGGCTGGAATCACGACAAACCCGCAGACGACTTCAAGGTCGACGGTACTTTCAAGGCCTCCAGCGTCGATCATTACGACGCCGTGGTCCTGCCGGGCGGCGTGCAGAACTCCGACACCATCCGCATCGACCAGGATGCCCAGCATCTGGTAAAGACCGGAACCTCGGCCGGCAAGCCGATCGCCGTGATCTGCCATGGCGGCTGGCTGCTGGTGTCTGCCGGGCTGGTCAACGGCAAGACCATGACCAGCTACAAGACCCTCAAGGATGACCTGGTGAATGCCGGGGCCAATTGGGTCGACAAGGAAGTGGTCAGGGATGGCAACCTGATCAGCAGCCGCCAGCCGGATGATATTCCGGCGTTTAATCGGGAGTTGATTAGCGCGCTTTCTGAGTAAGATTCAAAATTGCTATCGCGAGCAGGCTCACTCCTACAGGGTTCGGCGTCTAACGCAAATCATGCGTACACAGCAGATCCCCTGTAGGAGTGAGCCTGCTCGCGATGGCGTCATCAGCGTTTCATCGCCCCCAAGCCCGCCGCTGACCCCAACACGCTATACTCCCGCTCTTTTTTCCGGAGCGACGTCATGTCCCTGCCTAGCCTGCGCCTCAAAGCCAACGCCGACCGTCGCCTGCGAAACGGCCACCTATGGGTCTACAGCAACGAAATCGACGTAGCCGCCACCCCTCTGCACGGCTTCAAGGCCGGCGACCAGGCGATTCTCGAAGCCGCCGGTGGCAAGCTGTTGGGCATCGTGGCCATGAGCCCGAACAACCTGATCTGCGCCCGCCTACTGTCGCGCGACATCAAGTTGCCGCTGGACAAGTCGCTGCTGGTGCACCGCATCAACGTCGCCCTGTCCCTGCGCGATCGCCTGTTCGACAAGCCGTTCTATCGCCTGGTCTACGGCGATTCCGACCTGCTGCCAGGTCTGGTAGTCGACCGCTTCGGCGACATCCTGGTGGTGCAGATCGCCTCGGCGACCATGGAAGCCCATAAGGAAGACGTAATCGCCGCGTTGACCCAAGTGCTCAAGCCAAGTGGCATCCTGTTCAAGAACGACTCCGCAGCTCGTGACGCCGAAGGCCTCAACCGCTACGTTGAAACCGTATTCGGCCTGGTGCCGGAGTGGGTTGCCCTGGAAGAGAACGGCGTGAAGTTCGAAGCGCCGGTCATTCAAGGCCAGAAAACCGGCTGGTTCTACGACCACCGCATGAACCGCGCACGCCTGGCGCCTTACGCCAAAGGCAAGCGTGTCCTCGACCTGTACAGCTACATCGGCGGTTGGGGCGTGCAAGCAGCTGCGTTCGGCGCCAGTGAAGTATTCTGCGTCGATGCTTCGGCCTTCGCCCTCGACGGCGTGGAGCGCAACGCCGCACTGAACGGCGTCGCCGAGAAAGTAACCTGCCTCGAAGGCGATGTGTTTGATGCCCTGAAAGAGCTGAAAGCCAGCGAAGAACGTTTCGACGTGATCGTGGCCGATCCTCCGGCGTTCATCAAGCGCAAGAAAGACATGAAAAATGGCGAAGGCGCCTACCGTCGCCTGAACGAGCAAGCCATGCGCCTGCTCACCAAGGACGGCATCCTGGTCAGCGCCTCGTGCTCGATGCACCTGCCGGAAGACGATCTGCAAAATATCCTGCTGACCAGTGCCCGCCACCTGGACCGCAACATCCAGATGCTGGAACGCGGCGGCCAGGGCCCGGATCATCCGGTGCATCCGGCGATTGCCGAGACGCGTTACATCAAGAGCATTACTTGCCGGTTGCTGCCGAACAGCTAACCATTCAAATCCTGTAGGAGCTGGCGATCTTATGATTGTCATGGCTGCGAAAAGATCGCAGCCTTCGGCAGCTCCTACAGAGGTTTCAGAAGCTTCCTACGCCCCTCTGCATTGACTTCCATCTTCATCAAGCCAACTCTCGACCTCCCCTCACGGACCGAGAGCGCTGTCGATGATCCCTGCCCCGCACTCTGCGAAAAAATCTTCGCTGATCCTGCTGTTGATGACCATGACGCTGTTGGGCGTTTTCCCGCTGGATGTCGTCCTGCCGTCCTTTCCTGCGCTGTCTGATTACTTCCAGACTTCAGCGTCGGACATTGCCCTGTCTGTCAGCCTGTTCGCCATTGGCCTCGGTGCATCCGTAGTGCTGGTGGGGCCGTTGTCGGATTTATGGGGACGCAGGCAACTTCTACTGGTTGGTATCGTTATCTCGATGATCGGTGCAGCGGGTTGCCTGATGACCCGCGACTACAGCTGGTTCCTGGTATTTCGCGTCGTCCAGGCAGTGGGCTGCGGCACCTTCGTGCTGTCCCAGGCTTTGATCCAGGATCTGTTCGTCGGCCGGGAGCAGGAGCGCATCAGAATCTGGATGACAACGGCAGCCGGCGTGTTCATTTCAATTTCGCCACTGCTCGGCACCTGGCTGCAAATGCATCTAGGCTGGGAGGGCAGCTTTTATGCATTTATTGCGCTGGCGCTCTTTGTCGGTATAAAGACTGGCGTGCTGCTCAAGGAAACCCCGCGCGTTCGCAACGCCGCGCCCGGGCGCTTTTTTGGCGCCTACTGGCGCCTGTGTTCCGACCCGCGCTTTATGGGCTACTGGCTGATTTCGGCATTGGCCTTTGCCTGCCACTTCTCGTTTATCGTCATCTCGCCGATCATCTTCATGGAACGCCTGGTGCTCACGCCCTACCAATTCGCGTGGGTAATGCTGTTGTACGGCGTTGCTTACATAGTTGGCGGGCTAATCGCCAGCACGCTGCATCGGCGCCTGCAGGCCAATACGCAGATTATCGTTGGCCTGGGGCTGATCGCCCTGTCGGGGTTGGTCATGTTGTGGCTGGCCAGGCAGTTCGGGCTCACTGCCGCAGCCGTGCTGATACCCATGCTGATTTGTACCGCCGGCACCACCATTGCCCGGCCGATCGCCAACTCCAAGGCCATGACCATCCACCCGCAGGATGCTGGCACGTCCTCCTCGGTCGGCGGGGTGATGATCTTCATGTGTGGCGGTGTGATCAGCGTGGTGATCAATCTTGCGTCCGAGGATCTGACCACGGCGCTAGCCTCGTGTTTCCTGGTCTTGAGCGCTGCGGGCATGGCCGTGAATGCGCTGATCACCCAGCACAATCCGGCATTGAACGTGAGCTGATATCGGAGCTGACAATGGAACCCTGTAGGAGCTGCCGCAGGCTGCGATCTTTTGATCTTTCTATGGCGCGGCCGGTGAAGATCAAAAGATCGCAGCCTGCGGCAGCTCCTACGCCAGATAGCGCTGTTTACGCTTCCGCACGTCTCGTAAGCGCTGTCTCAACACGTCCCACCATTCCCTCCCGCCGCCAGCCGTGTAGAATCGGCTGATTCATCGCCAGTCATCCCCCGGCGGGTTTATGAGCTCAAGCTGAAGCGCGCGGCGATCCCGCAAAGTTATCGGCAACTTCCGGACACACGGCCATTTCTGAGTGTTCCAGACGTCAATAGAAGCTCACTTCCCTTTTGATACCTGATTAGCCGCCCGGAGTGCTTCATGCCTGATTACCGCTCGAAAACATCCACCCATGGCCGCAACATGGCCGGCGCCCGCGCACTGTGGCGCGCAACGGGGATGAAAGATGACGACTTCAAAAAGCCGATCATCGCCATTTCCAACTCCTTCACCCAGTTCGTACCGGGCCACGTCCACCTCAAGGACCTGGGCCAACTGGTCGCCCGCGAGATCGAACGCGCCGGCGGAGTGGCAAAAGAATTCAACACCATCGCCGTGGATGACGGCATCGCCATGGGCCACGACGGCATGCTGTATTCGCTGCCGAGTCGCGAGATCATCGCCGACTCCGTCGAATACATGGTCAACGCCCACTGCGCCGACGCCATCGTCTGCATCTCCAACTGCGACAAGATCACCCCTGGCATGCTGATGGCCGCGCTGCGCCTGAACATCCCGGTGATCTTCGTTTCCGGCGGCCCTATGGAAGCCGGCAAGACCAAACTCGCTTCCCACGGCCTCGACCTGGTCGATGCCATGGTAATCGCCGCCGACTCCAGCGCTTCTGACGAGAAAGTCGCCGAGTACGAGCGCAGCGCCTGCCCGACTTGCGGTTCGTGCTCCGGCATGTTCACCGCCAACTCGATGAACTGCCTGGTTGAAGCCCTGGGCCTGGCATTGCCGGGCAACGGTTCGACCCTGGCGACCCACAGCGACCGCGAGCAGTTGTTCCTGCAGGCCGGCCGCACCATCGTCGAGCTGTGCAAGCGTTACTACCACGACAACGACGAGTCGGTTCTGCCGCGCAACATCGCCAACTTCAAGGCGTTCGAAAACGCCATGACGCTGGACATCGCCATGGGCGGTTCCACCAACACCATCCTGCACTTGCTGGCTGCCGCCCAGGAAGCCGAGATCGATTTCGACCTGCGCGACATCGACCGTCTGTCCCGTCACGTGCCGCAACTGTGCAAAGTCGCGCCGAACATCCAGAAGTACCATATGGAAGACGTGCACCGTGCCGGCGGGATCTTCAGCATCCTCGGCTCGCTGGCCCGCGGCGGCTTGCTGCACACCGACCTGCCGACCGTGCACAGCAAGACCCTCGCCGAAGGCATTGCCAAGTGGGACATCACCCAGACCGACGACGAAGCGGTGCATCACTTCTTCAAGGCCGGTCCAGCGGGCATTCCGACGCAAACCGCGTTCAGCCAGTCGACCCGCTATGAAACTCTCGACGATGATCGTGAAAACGGCTGCATCCGCAGCGTCGAACACGCCTACTCGAAAGAAGGCGGCCTGGCCGTTCTCTACGGCAACATCGCCGTGGACGGCTGCGTGGTGAAAACCGCCGGGGTCGACGAGTCGATCCACGTGTTCGAAGGCAACGCGAAGATCTTCGAAAGCCAGGACAGCGCCGTACGCGGCATCCTCGCCGACGAAGTGAAGGCCGGCGATATCGTGATCATCCGTTACGAAGGCCCGAAAGGCGGCCCGGGCATGCAGGAAATGCTGTACCCGACGTCGTACCTGAAATCCAAGGGCCTGGGCAAAGACTGCGCCCTGCTCACCGACGGTCGTTTCTCTGGCGGCACTTCGGGCTTGTCCATCGGCCACGCTTCGCCGGAAGCGGCAGCGGGTGGTGCGATTGGTCTGGTGCAGGACGGCGACAAGGTGCTGATCGACATTCCGAACCGCTCGATCAACCTGTTGATCAGCGACGAGGAACTGGCCGGGCGCCGTGCCGAGCAGGATCAGAAAGGCTGGAAACCGGTGGAAAAACGTCCACGCAAGGTGACCACGGCACTGAAGGCTTACGCTCTGTTGGCGACCAGCGCTGACAAGGGTGCTGTGCGTAACAAGGCGATGCTTGATGGGTTGTAATGCTTAACTGTTGAACAAAAAATGCCCCGCCATGTGCGGGGCATTTTGTTTACAGAGATCCCCTGTAGGAGCTGCCGCAGGCTGCGATCTTTTCCGGGTACCGCGCAGGCCTCGGAAAGATCAAGATCAAAAGATCGCAGGCTTCGCCAGCTCCTACTGGATTTCTGCCGGCGTCACGATCACCCAATTCTTGTCCGCAGTCACCGGCAACCCTTCCTTAGCCTGGGCCGCAGCATGCTTGGCCATCATGCCGTTAATCTGGGTCATGTATTTGTCCTTGCGGTTGACCCACAGGTGGATACCACCCTTGGCCACGTCGACGCTGTGGAACAACATGAAACCATCGCTGGTTGGCGTGTCGCCGCCGACCAGCACCGGTTTTTTCCACTCATCGATGTAAGTCAGGATCGCCGCCTGCTTGCCCGCCATCCAGGTCGCAGGAGTCCACAGGTACGGGGTCAACTCAAGGCCCAGGTTGGCCTTCTCATCATACTTGCCGGCGGTGATCTGCTTGCGTGCGGTGGTCAGTTCGCCGGTCTTGGGGTCCTTGAGCAGCAGGCTCACGCCGATCACGTTCTGCGGCTTGACGTTGTAGCCGTACTGCGGGTCTGAGGCGACCATGCGTACCAGCTCTTCCGACGCGGCGGTCATCACGTAGACCTCGATGCCGTTCTCCATGAGCTTGTTGTAGAGCTCTTTCTGACCGGTGAAGATTTTCGGCGGGTTGACGTCGAGGTTCTTCACCACGTCGCCTTCATAATAAGTGGCCGGTACCGGTTTGCCCGACGCCATCAACTCGTCGACATAACCCTTGAGCTCTTTGAGAGTGAAGCCGGAGAACACCTGCGCGACCCATGGATAGCAGACCATGTCGTCGAGCTCGCAAAGACGGTAGTAATAACTGAAGAGGCTTTCCTTGTGCTCGGCGGTGTCTTTGAACGGGATCAGCTTCAGGGAGGGATCGAGCTTGTCGCGGGTGATCAGGCCTTTGTTCTCCATGAACGGCAGCAACGACTCTTCAAGGTCATAGCGGTAACTGGTGTTGTCCATGTCGAACACCGCGTAGTTACCCTTGTTGGCATTGGCAGCAATCATCGCGTCCAGCGCCTTGGCCTGATCGGCCGGCCAGTGCTTCAGATCCGTGGCAAAAGCCTGGCCAGCAAGGCCCAGGCAAAGTGCTGCGAGCAAAAATTTCGGTGCTAGCTTCATCTTCTGTTCTCCCTGATTCAAAGAGTTCGACGCTACCAAATTGGTGTGACAGTCCCCGCCTGCCTGCGACCGCCCACGTCCCTATTGCGCCAGCTGCATTCCCCAGAGCGACAAGTGCTTATTCCAAAAACGACAGTTGCCATGCGTTTTTGATATTAAATCATTAGTTTTCAAGCTGTTAGGCTTGCCGGTTCGCAGCTGCCCCACGAGGCAGCGAGCACAAGTCTCTCTCGGAGTTTTCATGAATCTGCCGCTGATCCTCAATCTGCTGGTATTCCTTGCCTTGCTCTTCGGCCTGGCGCAAACCCGTCACTCCAACTGGAGCCTGGCCAAGAAGGTCTTGCTCGCTTTGGTGTTGGGCGTGGCGTTCGGTGTGGCGTTGCACACCATTTATGGCGCTGGCAACCCGGTACTGAAAGCCTCGATAGGCTGGTTCGATTTGGTGGGCAACGGCTATGTGCAATTGCTGCAGATGATCGTGATCCCCTTGGTGTTCGCCTCGATCCTCAGCGCAGTGGCACGCCTGCACAACGCTTCGTCGCTGGGCAAGATCAGCTTCCTCACCATCGGCACGCTGCTGTTCACCACGGCCATCGCCGCGCTGATCGGTATCGGCCTGACCAACCTGTTTGGCCTGACGGCTGAGGGCCTGGTCGCCGGCACTCAGGAAATGGCCCGCCTGCAAACCATCCAGACCGACTACGCCGGCAAGGTCGCGGACCTCAATGTGCCGCAGCTGCTGCTGTCGTTCATCCCGCAGAACCCGATTGCCGACCTCGCGCGCGCCAAGCCGACTTCGATCATCAGCGTGGTGATCTTCGCCGCCTTCCTCGGGGTCGCTGCCTTGCAGTTGCTCAAGGATGACGTCGAGAAAGGTCAGAAAGTGATCAACGCCATCGACACCCTGCAAGCCTGGGTAATGCGCCTGGTGCGCCTGGTGATGAAGCTGACCCCTTACGGTGTGCTGGCGCTGATGACCAAGGTGGTCGCCGGTTCCAACTTGCAGGACATCATCAAGCTCGGCAGTTTCGTAGTGGTTTCGTACATCGGCCTGGGCCTGATGTTCGTGGTGCATGGCGTGCTGGTGTCGGCGGCCGGGATCAACCCGCTGCGCTTCTTCCGCAAGATTTGGCCGGTGCTGACGTTTGCTTTCACCAGCCGCTCGAGTGCTGCGACGATTCCGTTGAGTATTGAAGCGCAGACCAGCCGCCTGGGCATTCCGCAGTCCATCGCCAGTTTCGCCGCTTCGTTCGGTGCGACCATTGGCCAGAATGGCTGTGCCGGCTTGTACCCGGCGATGTTGGCGGTGATGGTGGCGCCAACCGTGGGTATCAATCCGCTGGATCCGCTGTGGATCGCGACGCTGGTGGCGATTGTCACGTTGAGTTCCGCTGGAGTGGCCGGGGTTGGCGGAGGCGCGACATTCGCCGCACTGATCGTGCTGCCGGCGATGGGCTTGCCGGTGTCACTGGTGGCGCTGCTGATCTCGGTTGAGCCGCTGATCGACATGGGCCGCACGGCGTTGAACGTGAGTGGTTCGATTGCAGCGGGCGCGGTGACCAGCCAGATCATGCAGCAGACGGATAAAGAGCTGCTGGATGCGGATGAGCATTCGGAGTTGGCTCAGGCCTGATACACAAGATCAAAAGATCGCAGCCTTCGGCAGCTCCTACAGGGTGTAGCGGTGTTCACGCAATATGTGATCCACCGCTGTAGGAGCTGCCGCAGGCTGCGGTCTTTCAGGCCTTTTCCCAAACCTCAAAGCTGTACGCCGGCTTGTCGCCTTCTGCGGGGTTTGGCACGTTCGACACCAGCTGCCACTGCCCCAGATCAAACTCAGGAAACCACGCATCACCCTCCGGGCTCAACGCCACACGGGTCAGATACAAACGATCCGCCTGCGTCATCCCCTGCGTATACAACTGCGCCCCGCCAATCAACATCACCTCATCGACACCCTGCTCGTTCGCCCATTCCTGCGCCCGAACCACCGCGGCCTCCAGCGACGGATAAACCTCCGCGCCCTCCAGTTGCAAATCGGCCTGACGGCTGACCACGATGTTTAACCGCCCCGGCAGCGGGCGACCCAGGGAATCCCAAGTCTTGCGACCCATGATGATCGGCTTGCCCAGGGTGGTGGCCTTGAAGTATTTGAAGTCCCCCGGCAAGTGCCAGGGCATGCTGTTGTCGACGCCGATCACACGGTTTTCACCGAGGGCTGCGATCAGGCTGAGGGGGAGTGATTTAGTCATGCCGGCGAGGATACCAGAGCCTCAGCTTCTCGCAATGTAGCCCCCCGACAAGCGCTGCAGCGGTTATGCTCACCGCTCAATTGAGCGACGGGATGCCGCGTGACTGAACTGACTAACCTCTGGCTGACGGAAACCATCCGCCTGCGTGAAGAACACGCCGGGGCCCTGGATGATCTGGAAGCCAACCGAATTGCTCGCAACGCGGGCGGTGACCTGCCGGCACGGATTCAACGCCGGGCGCTGTGGCTGGCGGAACGCGACGGCCTGTCCAGCGCCCTCACCCATTGGCTGCAAGGCGCGCGACTGGCGCTGATCGTCCTTGCCGTACTGGCAATCATCAGCGGCGCCGGCCTGGCCTTTGCCGCGCTGGGCGACGGACAGCCCCCGGTCAACGTGTTCTGGGCCTTGGGCAGCCTGCTCGGGCTAAACCTGATCTTGTTGCTGAGCTGGGCGCTTGGCCTGATATTCGCCGGTGAGCACGGCGCCAGCCTCGGGCGCTTGTGGCTGTGGCTCAGTGAAAAACTCGCGCGGGACGCCAAGGCTGCACAACTGCCGCCTGCGTTGCTGCTGCTGTTACAACGGCAGAAGCTCAATCGCTGGGCAATCGGCCTGCTGGTCAACGGCCTATGGTTGCTGGCGATGCTCAGTGCGCTGGTAATGTTGCTGACGCTGATGGCCACCCGGCGTTATGGCTTCGTCTGGGAAACTACCCTGCTCAGCGCTGACACCTTCGTCGCCATGACTCAAGCCCTGGGCGCCCTGCCCGCCTTGCTCGGCTTCAACATTCCAACGGTCGAGATGATTCGCGCCAGCGGCGATGCGGCGCTGAACATCGAAAGCGCCCGGCAGGCTTGGGCCACCTGGCTGGTTGGCGTATTGGTGGTCTACGGGGTGTTGCCGCGCTTGCTGCTGGCCCTGTTCTGCCTGTGGCGCTGGAGAACCGGTCAGGCGAAATTGCGCCTGGACCTGAACCTGCCGGGGTACGCCCAGCTGCGCGAACGGCTGATGCCCAGCAGCGAACGACTGGGCATCAGCGATGCCGCGCCGGAGCAACTGCATCAAGTGCAAAGCAGCACCAGCGAACTGCAAAGCGAGGGCGCGTTGCTGGTGGCGATCGAGCTGGACAATCAGCGCCCGTGGCCGCCACAACTGCCAAAAAACGTCAGCGACGCCGGGATCCTCGACAGCCGTGAATCGCGCCACAAACTCCTCGAACAACTGAGCCGCTTTCCACCCGCGCGCCTGGCCATCGCCTGCGATCCACGCCGCTCACCGGACCGCGGCAGCCTGGCGCTGATCGCGGAACTGGCGCGTAACGCTGGCGCCACCCGCGTCTGGCTGCTGCAGGCGCCACCTGGCGAGGCGCTGGATGCCGAGCGTCTAGGCGATTGGCATGGGGCACTGCAACAGCTGGACCTGCCGTTCGCTGACAGCGCGCCATTGAACTGGCTGGAGACTGGCCATGACTGACTCGCGACAACCACCACTGAAACTGGCCGTGGTGGGGCACACCAACGTTGGCAAGACCTCGTTGCTGCGTACCCTGACGCGGGACGTCGGGTTCGGCGAAGTCTCGCATCGGCCCAGCACTACCCGGCATGTCGAAGGGGCGCGCCTGTCGGTGGATGGCGAGCCGTTACTGGACCTGTTCGACACCCCGGGCCTGGAAGACGCCATCGCCCTGCTCGATTATCTCGAACGCCTGGAGCGCCCTGGCGAACGCCTCGATGGCCCGGCGCGGCTGGCCCGATTCCTGGAAGGCAGCGAGGCCCGGCAGCGTTTCGAACAGGAAGCCAAGGTGCTGCGCCAGCTGCTCACCTGCGATGCCGGCCTGTATGTGATCGATGCCCGGGAACCGGTGTTATCCAAATACCGCGATGAGCTAGAGGTATTGGCGAGTTGCGGCAAACCGCTGTTGCCGGTGCTGAACTTTGTCAGCAGCGCCAACCATCGCGAGCCGGATTGGCGCGAAGCGCTGGCGCGATTGGGTCTGCATGCCCTGGTGCGTTTCGATAGCGTCGCGCCGCCGGAAGATGGCGAACGGCGCCTGTATGAAAGCCTCGCACTGCTGCTGGAAAACGCCCGGCCGCAACTGGAGCGCCTGATCGCCGATCAGCAAGCCCAGCGCCTGGCCCGCCAGCAGAGTGCTGCGCGATTGATTGCCGAGTTGTTGATCGATTGCGCCGCGTGCCGACGCAGTGTGGTCGCCGAAGCTGAACAGGAACAGCAGGCGATCAGCGAACTGCGCAAGGCGGTGCGCCAGCGTGAACAGCGCTGCGTCGAGGCGCTGCTCAAGCTCTACGCATTCCGCCCGCAAGATGCCGCAGCCAGTGAATTGCCGTTGCTCGATGGGCGTTGGGGTGATGACCTGTTCAACTCCGAAACCCTCAAGCAACTGGGGGTGCGGGTGGGCGGTGGCATCGCCGCCGGTGCAGCGGCTGGCGCCGGGGTCGATCTGCTGGTCGGTGGCCTGACCCTGGGCGCCGCAGCCCTGGCCGGAGCAATCGCCGGCGGCGCCCTGCAAACCGCGCGTAGTTACGGCAGCCGCCTGCTGGGCAAGATCAAGGGCCAGCGCGAGCTGACGGTGGATGACAGCGTGCTGCGTTTGTTGGCGTTGCGCCAGCGACAGCTGCTGCAAGCGCTGAACGTGCGCGGGCATGCGGCGATGGAGAGCATCCAGGTCGCGACGCCACTGGACAAGACCTGGCGCGAAGGCAAACTGCCCGACCCCCTGAACAAGGCTCGGGCGCATCCGCAATGGTCGTCGCTGAATCCGCACGCGAGATTGAATCATGCAGAAAGGCAAGAGCAAATCGAAGTACTGGCGCAGCAAATATGAATAGAGTTCAGGCAATCATTTCCAGCGAAACTTGAGGAAGACCTCGGCCAGTCGCTGCACCAGACGATCATCCACATCGTCAATGACCCCGTCCTGATTGATGTCGTGGTGAATGTTCCATTCAAGCTTGCCGTCATTGTCCAGATCATAAGCCGCATGCCAGGACACCAGGCTGGTCTTGTCTGCGACAGGCCCTCCTTCATGAAGATGCAGTCGTACCGTATCCGGGGTGCCATCGGCATAAAAATCTTCGGCATAAATTTTAAGGTATCGATGCCAGATCGCTCCGCGATTGAACCAGTTCAATTTCAGGTAAATATTGGCGAAACTTTCCAGCAGCCGTTCGTCTGCCGTGTTCTCTCGGCCATTGTTTGTCACATCCCCTATCTTGAACTCGACTTTGCCGTCGCCATTAATGTCGAGCGCGAACGCCGTGTTGCCGGGAATTACTGCCCCTCCCGCTTCGGGCTGCTCCAAAAAGTGCAGAAACACGGTATCCGCAGCTCCATTACGAAGACGATCCTGGGCTGTCACGTGCAAATAGCGCATAAGAACTCCATCCAAATTGAGAAAACCCAACGCTATTCTTTGCGGCAGTTGTGCGATGCAGTCCTCAGCACATGGACCGTGTCGGAAAATTCTGCTTTTTTATGACGACTTAGGAAGGCTCAGCCCACTCGCCGGACAACAAGTTCGCGGCTTTGCGTTTCAACACCTCAAGATCAATCACCGGCACCCACATTTCCTTCGCCAACTCATCCCAGTGCCGCATGCGCAAACTGACGGCACACAGCGGGTCCTGTTCAAACGCCTCAGCCTCCGCCGCAGTCATAACCCCCCCCTGGTAATCCAGGGTCCGACGGCTGGCCTCACTCAGTCGCTCGTAGTACCCCGGCGTTGCAAGTGTCAGATAACGCTTGGCCTGAACGTGATTTTCCACCAATCGCGCCATGCGTTCGCTGAAACCTGCGCGACGCAAGTAATCGGCGCCCAACCGCTCGTGGCTCACCGTACCGAAACCGCCCATGTTCTGCGCGCTGTCGGTACAGATGTGCCCGATGTCATGGAAAAACGCCGCGAGCACCACCTCATCATCGAAGCCCTCAGCCATCGCCAGCTGGGCCGCCTGGGACATGTGTTCGATCTGCGACACCGGCTCGCCGATGTAATCGCTGTCGCCAAATCGCTCGTACAACCCGAACACTTCGTCGATCACTTGCTCATTGCGGCCCATCTTCATTCCCCCAACAAGGTCGCGACATTACGTTCGGCCATGGCCGGCCCGACACTCATGCCGACTCCACTGTGCATCAACGCCGCACTCACGCCCACTGCCGGGCGCAGGAACGAAAATGGCGCCGGCCCTCGTGAACCATAGACACCCTGCCACCGCTCCACCACCTTGATCTTGCAGCCCAGCGTCTGCTCAGCCAGTTCGATCATGTAGTCATCCACCTGCTCGGTATTAAAGGGCGAAGCATCGCTGCCGTAGTGGTGCGAATCGCCAATGATCAACTCGCCATAAGGCGTCGGGCTGATCAGCAGGTGAATACCGTTTTCATGCAGGTGCGGTGCCTCGCGCAGAATCTGCGCCTGCACTGGCGCTGCTTCCGGCAGATCGGCGAATGCGCCGTAGTGCACGCAGCTCAGGCCGGTGAGCAGCGCATGCTGCAGGTTGAGGTTGACCTGCGGGCGCGCCCGCAGCATTTGCAGGCGGCAGATTTGCGGGTTGAGCTCGGCGATGGGCCCGGCCAGCAAGGTCTGATAATCGTGACCGGAGCAGACGATGATCTGCCCGGCACTGAAGGTGCCGGCGGTGCTATGCAAACGGCCTGGTTCAATTTCGCGCACCAGGGTCGAGAAGTGAAACTCGACACCGAGTTCGCGGCGCAGGTAGTCGATCAACGCCGGAATCGCTTCCCGGGAATACAGCTGCTGATCCTCCAAACCATGCAGCGCGGCCCGGTGATGGCGGAACTGCCCACCGTACAGATCGCGCAGAGCTGCGCCGCGCAACAGGTCTACCCGGTAATCATGTTCCACAGCGCGGCCGGCGCAGAAGGCTTCGAGCAATGCTTCTTCTGCTTCAGTGCGGGCGAACAGGTATGAGCCGTTGCGCTTAAGCTGCAGGCCGGCGAGTTGCGCCCATTGGCCCCAGATATCACGGCTGGCCTTGGCCAGTTTGAGCATCTGGCCGGGTGGCTGGCCGGTGACCAGAGCCTGGCCGAAGTTGCGCACCGAGGCGCCCAGAGGGGTTTCGCTGCGCTCGAAAACCCGGACCTTGAGGCCGCGTCGGGCGGCGGCGTAGGCATGGGACAGGCCGAGGATGCCGGCGCCTATGATCAGCATGTCGTTGTGTTGTGTCATGGAGATTATCCAGAGTTCGGAACCGCCTTCGCGAGCAAGCCCGCTCCCACAGGGGATTCATGTCGATCATAAATCCAATGTGGGAGCGGGCTTGCTCGCGAAGAGGCCCTATCAGCCAATAGAGATCTTACTTGGCAGCCACTTTCTCGGACTTGCCGTCATACCGCTTGCGCCACTCGGTCAAAATTTCATCGCGATTCTTCGACGCCCAGGCAAAGTCGTTCTTGATCAAACGCTGCTCGTAATCCGCCGGCAATTCAGTCTGCGGTTTGGCAATCCCCGGTTGCGCCAGCACCGCGAAGTTCTCTTTATAAAGCTCCATCGCCGCCGGACTGGCGGAGAAATCAGCCAGTTTCTTCGCCGCCTCTTCGTGCTGAGTGCCCTTGATTACCGCAGTAGCCTCGATCTCCCAGCCCAGGCCTTCCTTGGGCAGGATGATGTCCAGCGGAGCGCCCTGGCGCTTGAGTTGAACGGCCGGGTATTCAAACGAAATACCGATCGGGAATTCACCGGACGCCGCCAGTTTGCAAGGCTTGGAACCGGAGTGAACGTATTGCCCGATGTTCTGGTGCAGGCCGTCCATGTAGGCCCAGCCCTGCTTCTCACCGAACGTCTGCAACCAGGCGCTGACGTCGAGGAAACCGGTGCCGGACGACGCCGGGTTCGGCATCACGATCTTGCCTTTGTACTCAGGCTTGGTCAGGTCCTGCCAGCTCACCGGCTTGGTCAGGCCCTGCTTCTCGGCTTCGACCGTGTTGAAGCAGATGGTCGCGGCCCAGACATCCATGCCGACCCAGGCCGGCGGGTTGGCAGCGTCACGGTAATTGGCGCCGATCTTGCCCAGGTCTTTCGGTGCGTAGCTCTGCAGCATGCCTTGCTGGTCGAGAATCGCCAGGCTCGACGCGGCCAGGCCCCAGACGGCATCCGCCTGCGGGCGAGCTTTTTCGGCGAGCAGCTTGGCAGTGATGATGCCGGTGGAGTCGCGTACCCACTTGATCTCGACGTCAGGGTTGGCTTTCTCGAACGCCTCTTTGTAGGTCTTGAGTTGCTCGGCTTCGAGAGCGGTGTACACCGTCAACTCGGTTTTCGCCGCGAAGGCGTTCAGGCTGAAAGCGGTGAGGACAGCAGCGGCCAGGGCCAGGGGCTTGAACATGATCTTTTCCTGTTGAGTTGAGGTTGCGGGAGTGGAAATCAATTGCCAGGCGCAGTCTGCCGCCAGGCCTGGGACCGGCGCAGCAAGCCGCGCGAAGCCCAGGCCAGCAGCAGGGATACGCCCGCCGAGGTGAACAGAATCAGAGTCGACATTGCTGCGGCACCACCGACGTTGCCGGCGTCATCCATGTTCAGCACCGCCACCGCCGCGAGGATGGTGTCGGGGCTGTAGAGGAAGATTGCCGCCGAGACGGTGGTCATTGCCGAGACGAAGAGGTAGCGCACGATGTCCAGCAGCGCCGGCAGGCAGATCGGCACGGTGACCCGCAGGTAGTGCCGGTACAGCGGCGCCTTGAGCGACAGCGCGGCGGCTTCGAACTCGGCGTCCAGCTGACGCAGCGCGGTGGTGGCGGTCATTTGTGCGGTGGTCAAATAGTGCGCAATCGTGCACACCACCAGCAGCGTCATGGTGCCGTAGAGCACATGCAGCGGGTTGCCGGTGAGATTGAAGAAGAAGACGTAACCCAAGCCAAGTACCAGGCCTGGCACCGCCATCGGTACAAAACTGAGCATGCGCAGGGTCAGGTTCAACCCGCGCTGGCCCTTGGTTTTTTCCATCAGGTAGGCGCCGGTGAAGATCAGCACGCTGCCGATCAGCGCAGTGCACAAGGCCATCTTCACGCTGTTGCCGTAGGCCAGCCAGCCACCGCCCGCCGTGTCGTTGAACTGGTAATGGTTGAGCGACAGCGACAGGTTGTACGGCCAGAATTTCACCAGCGACGAGAACACCGCCATGCCGAACACTAGCAACAGCACCGCGCAGATCAGCATCACGATCGCCAGGTAGCAGTTGTCCCGCAGCTTCGATGGCAGCGGTTTGAAGACCTGGGCCCGCCCGCTCATGGAGTCGCCGTGACGGCGACGCAGCCAGGCATCGACGCCAAAGCTGAAGAGGGCAGGCAGCAGCAGGACCATGCCGATCAGCGCGCCGCGACCGAACTGTTGCTGGCCGACGACCGCCTTGTAGGCTTCCAGTGCCAGCACTTGATAGTCGCCGCCAACCACCACGGGCACGCCGAAGTCGGTAATGGTCAGGGTGAACACCAGGCAGAACGCCGCGAATACGGCCTGACGCGTCGCCGGCCAGGTGATGCTGCGAAAGGCTTTCGCCGGGCTCGCGCCCATGCTGGAGGCGGCGTCGAACAGTCGCGCATCCGCCAGGGACAGGGCTGAGAGCAAAATCATCAGAGCGTGTGGAAAGGTGTAGATGACCTCGCCGAGCACGATGCCCCAGAAGCCGTAGATGTTGTCCGAGAGCAAGCCGCGCAGCATGCCCTGGTTGCCGAACAGATACACCAGGGCAATCCCTGGCAGCATCGAGGGAGCCATCAGCGGCAGCAGGGAAATGCCGCGCCAGATGCCTTTGCCCGGAACCAGCGTACGTTGCAGCGCGTAGGCAAACAGGTAGGCCAGCGGTACGACAATCGCCGCAACGCTGAGGGAAACTTTCAGGCTATTGCCCAACAGCCAGTGGAAATTCGCGCTGGTCACCAGTTCACGGGCAGCGACCAGGCCACCGCCCTGCCCGGCCTCGGAGCTGAAACCGCGCCAGAAGATCGCCAGCAATGGCATCAATACCGCGACGGCGAGCAGCACCAGCAACACAACCTTGCCGCCCACCACGAACAGCCGGTCACCGATCTCGGCGCGGGAGGCCTGCCGAACCTGCTTGCGCGGTAGCGGCAGCGCGATGTTCGCACTCATCAGGCAAACACCTGGAGGCTACGCGGCGGCAACGCGACCATGATTTGCTGAGCGCCTAGACGCGGCATGGCTTCCGGCGCCAGTTCGGCCAGCAATGCATGACCCGGCAGTTGATCGAGTTCAAAGCTCATGCGGCAGCGATTGCCGAGGAAGGTGATCTCGCGCACCTTGGCCGGGAACAGGTTTTCCTCATGCACCGGCGGGTTGACGTTTATGGCCTCGGGGCGGCAGAACAAACGACCCGAGGCGGTTTTTGCGCTGCCTTCGGCCAGGCGCATGTTCATCCCGCCGACCTGGGCATGGCTGTCACTGCTGCGGCTGAACGGCAGCCAGTTGCCCTGGCCAACGAACTCCGCGACAAAGGGCGTGGCCGGACGGTCGTAGATCTCCTGCGGAGTGGCGTACTGCTCGACCTTGCCGTTGTTCATCACGGCAATGCGGTCGGCCATCAGCATGGCCTCATCCTGGTTGTGGGTGACCATCAGGGTGGTAATGCCGAGGTTGCGCTGCAGTTGGCGCAGCTCGGTGCACAGGTGCTCGCGAACCCGGGCATCGAGGGCCGACATCGGCTCATCCAGTAGCAGCAGCGAAGGCGATGGCGCCAATGCCCGGGCCAGTGCGACACGTTGCTGCTGGCCGCCAGACAGCTGGCCTGGGTACTTTTTCTCGCTGCCGATCAGACCGACCAACTCCAGCATCTGCCCCACACGTTTGCGCACTTCATCACGACCACTGCCGGCGAGGCCATACGCGATGTTGGCCTCGACGGTGAGATTGGGAAACAAGGCGTAGGACTGAAACAGAATGCCGTAGTCCCGGGCCTGGGGCGCCAGGTGTGAGACGTCGCGATCACCGAGGTACAGCTCGCCGCTGTCCTGTTGCTCCAGGCCGGCGATGCAGCGCAGCAAGGTGGTCTTGCCGCAACCCGATGGACCCAGCAGGCACACCAGCTCGCCGGCTGCCACGTCGAGGGAAACGTTATCCAGCGAGGTAAAAGCGCCAAAGCGTTTCTGCACGCCGCGCACTTTCATCGGAGCGCCGGGGTTAGTCAGGGCAGTTGCGATCGAGTGGTTCATGGATGGACCTCATCAAGCAGATGAGAGTCATCCTAGGGATGTAATGCGTACGTCATGTGGCAGTGAGGCAAAAAAGGCCGATAGTGGTATTCAGGGATTTGGGTTCAAGAGTTCAAGTCTTGCGCTGCCTGACCCGACGCCTTCGCGGGCAAGCCCGCTCCCACAGTGGTCAGTGGTGTCCAAAAATCTGGTGTTCACCACCGAACCCTGTGGGAGCGGGCTTGCCCGCGAAGAGGCCGGCAGCGGCAATGAGAATCTCAGGCCGGAGCCATTTCCTGCGCCAACCCCAGAAACGCTGCCGGCAACCGCGCGCCCTTGCGCTCCTTGAGGCAATACAGATACTCCGGAATCTGCGGTGCATTCTCGATGGTCAGCACCCGCAACTGCGGGTCATGCGGCACTTCCTGACGAGCAATGATGCTGATGCCAATGTTGCGCAGCACCGCCTCGCGGATCGATTCGCGGCTGCCGATCTCCAGCAGCGGCCCGAAACCCACCCCGGCACTGGCCAGCAACTCCTCGGTCATCCGCCGGGTAGTCGAGCCCGGTTCACGCATCAACAAAGTATGCCCGGCCAGCGCGCTGAGCGGCACATGATCGTGCACCGCCAGCGGATGATTGCGATGCACCGCCAGCACCAGCGGATCGGTGCCAAGCACCCGACGGATCAAGCGCGCATCGTCCAGCAACTGCGAAGACGCGGCGACGTCGACGCGGTATTCCTCCAGCGCTTCAAGCACCTGCTGCGAGTTGCCGATCTCCACTGACACTTCCACCTGAGGCAAGCGCTCGCGAAAGGTCTTCACCAGATCAAGAATGTAATAGGGTGCCGTGGCCGCAATGCGCAGGGTGCCTTGAACCTGGCCGCTGTTGCGCAGAAAGAACTCGATGTCCGCCTCCTGCTGCATCAGCGCCTTGACCATCGGCAGCAGCCGCGCGCCTTCGTCGCTGACCGTGAGGCGGCGACCGCCACGGTAGAACAGCTCGACCGAGTACTGGCTTTCCAGATTACGAATCTGCGTGGTCACCGTGGGCTGGCTGAGGCCGAGCTTTTTCGCCGCCTGGGTGATGCTGCCCAGGCGGGCCACCATGTAAAACGCCTTCAGCTCGGCACTCAGCACACCCATCCCTCATCGCTTATTTGCGCAACAGGCGCAAACCGTTGAACACCACCAACAGGCTCACGCCCATGTCGGCGAACACCGCCATCCACATGGTGGCGATCCCGGCGAAGGTTACCCCAAGAAAGATCGCCTTGATCACCAATGCGAGCGCGATGTTCTGCTTGAGAATGCTCGACGTCTGGCGCGACAAGCTAATGAACGCAGGGATTTTGCGCAGATCGTCGTCCATCAGGGCGACATCTGCGGTCTCGATGGCAGTATCGGTACCGGCCGCCGCCATGGCGAAACCGATCTCGGCCCGAGCCAGTGCCGGTGCATCGTTGATGCCGTCGCCGACCATGCCGACGTGATGCCCCTGTGCATAAAGTGCTTCGATGGCCTGCAATTTCTCGGTCGGCAGCAGATCGCCCTTGGCTTCGTCGATGCCGACTTGTGCGGCAATCGCCTGGGCGGTGTGGACGTTGTCGCCGGTCAGCATCAGGGTCTTGATGCCCAGGGCGTGCAGTTGCTGGATCGCTTCGCGGCTGGACTCCTTCACCGTATCAGCCACTGCGAACAGCGCCAGCGGACCTGAAGCGTCCAGCAGCAGCACCACGGACTTGCCCTGTTTTTCCAGGGCAAACAGCTTTTCTTCCAGCTCGGGCGAACACAGGTTCAGCTCTTCCACCAGCCGGTGGTTGCCCAGATGGTAGGTCTGCCCATTGATCTCGCCGCGTACGCCGCGACCGGCCAGGGCTTCGAAGTTATCCACAACCAGCGGCGCAAATTGTTTATCCACAGCCGCACTGGCAATCGCCAGCGATACCGGGTGGTCCGAACGCCCTGCGAGTGCTGCCGCAATCGCCGGCGCCGAGGCGTCGGCGGTCGGGTCGAGCGACAGGTAGTCAGTCTGCACCGGCTTGCCATGGGTGATGGTGCCGGTCTTGTCCAATGCCAGGTAGTCGAGCTTGTAGCCGCCCTCGAGGTAGACCCCGCCCTTGACCAGAATGCCTTTGCGCGCCGCTGCCGCCAGGCCGCTGACGATGGTCACCGGAGTGGAAATCACCAGCGCACAAGGGCAGGCGACCACCAGCAACACCAGCGCTCGGTAGATCCAGTCAAACCACACCGCGCCCATGAACAACGGAGGAATTATCGCGACGGCCAGGGCCAGCACAAACACCGCAGGGGTGTAGATTTTCGAGAACTGATCGACGAACCGCTGAGTCGGCGCCCGCGCTCCTTGCGCCTGTTCGACGGCATGGATGATTCGCGCCAGCGTCGAATTGTCGGCCGCAGCGGTGACGGAATACTCCAGTGAGCCGGCCTGATTGATGGTGCCAGCGAACACCTTGTCACCGACGCCTTTCTCTACGGGCAGGCTTTCGCCAGTGATCGGCGCTTGATCGATGGTCGAGTTGCCCGACACCACGACACCGTCCAGGCCAATCCGCTCGCCGGGCCGCACCCGCACCCGCGAGCCCAGTTCGATGGTTTTGACCTCCTGTTCAATCCAGTTGCCGTCGACCTGCTGCACCGTGGCCTGCTCGGGCGTCATTTGCATCAAACCACTGATGGCGTTGCGCGCCCGATCCAGGGACTTGGCCTCGATCAACTCGGCCACGGTGAACAGGAACATCACCATCGCCGCTTCCGGCCACTGACCGATCAGGATCGCGCCAGTCACCGCGATGCTCATCAGCGCGTTGATGTTCAGGTTGAGGTTCTTCAGCGCGATCCAGCCCTTTTTATAGGTGCTCAGGCCGCCGCTGAGGATCGAGACCAGCGCGATGACTGCCACCACCCAATCAGGTGCCGCACTGGTGAAGTGGATGACTTCAGCGGCCAGCGCGCTGACCCCGGACAGCGCTAACGGCCACCATGGTTTTTTCTCGGCCGCCGGCGCGGGGGCATCAACGCCCGCCTCCAGTGGCTCGGCCTGCATGCCGAGGGACTTGATCGCCTCGATGATTGGCGCAGTGCTCGGCAGGTCATGGGTTACACCCAGCACACGGTTGATCAGATTGAACTCGAGCTGCTGCACACCTGCCAGTTTGCCGAGTTTGTTCTGGATCAGCGTCTGTTCGGTAGGGCAGTCCATCGCGTCGATGCGGAAACTGCTCAGCCGCGCGCCGTCAGTCGGCTTTGCGCTCAACTTGATCAGCGAAGGCGTAGCCGCTTTGGAGGAACAGCAGGAATCGCCATGACTGCCGTGGTCGTGCTTTTGCACAGGCTGCTTGGGGCCATGATCGTGGGGATGGTCATGGTCGTGATCATCACCGGGTTTGTGGATGTGCTGGGAATCGCTCATTGGTTGCGTCCATGTAGGTGCCTGTTGCCAAGTAAAGACCCTGTAGCCACTATAGGGTCAAGCACCTATTTGGAGATTGCCGCCATGAAGATCGGAGAGCTGGCCAAACTGACCGACTGCGCCGTGGAAACCATCCGCTATTACGAGCGCGAGAGCTTGCTGCCGGAGCCGGCGCGCAGTGACGGTAACTATCGCGTCTACACCCAGGCCCACGCCGAGCGCCTGACCTTCATCCGCAACTGCCGCACCCTCGACATGACCCTCGAGGAAATCCGCAGCCTGCTGGCATTGCGCGACAGTCCGCAGGATCAGTGCGAAAGCGTGAACGCGCTGGTGGACGAGCACATTCATCACGTCAAGGCGCGGATCGACGGGTTGCTGGCATTACAGGCACAACTGCTCGACCTGCGCCAACGCTGTAGCGAGGGGCCCGGGAGTGAGCAGTGCGGGATTTTGCAGCGGCTGGAAGTGAGTGGTGGTGTGGTGGCGACGGAGGTGGAGCATTCGCATGTAGGCCGAAGCCACGGTCACTGAAACACCACAATCCCCACTGTAGGAGCTGCCGAAGGCTGCGATCTTTTGATCTTGGCTACAGCGGCGACACCGAATATCAAGATCAAAAGATCGCAGCCTTCGGCAGCTCCTACAGGGGAGAGTGTTCGGGCTTAGACCGCCATCGGCGCGGTCATTGGCGCGTGGTGCTGGTAGCCTTCCAGCGAGAAATCGCCAGGCTCGATCAACTCCAGCCACTCCGGCTGATAGACACCGGTCTTGGCAAACTCCGGCACACGGTCGCTGATTACCAGTTTCGGCATCGGGAACGGCTCACGCGTCAGCTGTTCGTTGAGCATGTCCAGGTGGTTCTCGTACACGTGCGCATCACCAATGAAATAGGTGAACCAGCGCGGCGTGTAGCCGGTCAGGCGGCCGATCAGGCTCAGCAGCGCGGCGCCCTCGGTGAGGTTGAACGGAGTGCCCAGGCCCAGGTCGTTGGAACGGATGAACAAAGTCAGGGAAATCTCCCTGGTCTCCACGTTCGGGTGGAACTGGTACAGCAGATGGCACGGCGGCAAGGCCATTTCATCCAGCTGCGCGACGTTCCAGCCGTGGAACAGGATACGCCGGCTACCCGGGTCCTTGATGATGGTGTCGACGCACTGGCGGATCTGGTCGATCGCCTTGTACAGCACCACGTAAGCCTGGCCGCCTTCTTCGCCTGCTGCGATCTGCCGGTAACCCTGGTTCAAGGTCTGCTCGATGGCCGCCTGGTTGCTGACCGGGATCTGCTTGTACGCCGGCCATTTGCGCCATTGCACGCCATAGATCTCGCCGAGGTCGTCCTCACCCTGGCGGAACGGGTTGGCCAGCCACTGCGCATTTTCGTTGGCGTTCTGGTCCCAGACTTTGCAGCCCAGCGCGCGGAACTCGGCGGCGTTGTTCACCCCACGCAAGAAACCACACATTTCGCCGATGGCCGACTTGAAGGCCATGCGGCGGGTGGTGATCGCCGGAAAACCTTCCTGCAGGTCGTAACGCAGCATCGCACCGGGAAAGCTGATGGTGTTCACGCCAGTACGGTTGGCCTGTTTGGTGCCGTTCTTGATGACGTGGGCGACCAGTTCAAGATATTGCTTCATGAGTTACCTGTGTCCTTGAACCCGGGACCGCGGTCCCGGGGTTCGAATTTATACAGCTGCCGCCGGAGCTGCCGGGGCGCGGTAATACGCCAGCCAGATCAGGAACAACCCGCCGACAATCATCGGCACGCACAGCACCTGACCCATGGTCAGCCAGTTCCAGGCCAGATAGCCCAGTTGCGCGTCCGGTACGCGGACGAATTCGACGATGAATCGGAAGATGCCGTAGAACAGCGCGAACATTCCGGATACCGCCATGGTTGGCCGCGGCTTGCGGGAGAAAATCCACAGGATCGCAAACAGCGCCACGCCCTCCAGGGCGAACTGGTACAGCTGCGACGGGTGACGGGCCAATTGCGCCGGGTCGGTAGGAAACACCATCGCCCACGGCACGTCGGTGGCCTTGCCCCACAATTCGGCGTTGATGAAGTTGCCGATACGCCCGGCACCCAGGCCGATCGGCACCATCGGCGCGATGAAGTCCATCAGCTGGAAGAACGACTTGTTGTTCTTCTTACCAAACCATAACGCTGCCAGCATCACGCCGATAAAGCCGCCGTGGAACGACATGCCGCCCTTCCACACTTCGAAAATCAGCGTCGGGTTGGCCAGATAGGAGTGCAGGTCGTAGAACAACACATAGCCCAGGCGCCCGCCGACGATCACGCCCATCGACATCCAGAACACCATGTCGGAGAGCTTCTCCTTGGTCCAGGTCGGGTCGAAGCGGTTCAGCCGGCGCGATGCCAGCCACCAAGCGCCGCCGATGCCGATCAGGTACATCAGACCGTACCAGTGGATTTTCAGCGGACCGATGGCCAGGGCCACCGGGTCGATCTGCGGGTAAGGCAGCATTGCGACTCCTCGTTAGAGTTGAAACCTTCAAAAATTCCCCGGTGACGCTGTCACGCCAGGATTAAGCCAGCATTGCGCAGCGCTTCAAAGCAGGAAGCTCAGTCCCACGCAGAACAGCAAAGCGGCAAACAGTCTTTTCAGCAACTTGGGCGACAACCGGTGAGCCAGTCGCGCACCCACCCGGGCGAAGAACATGCTCGTCAGGGCAATGCCCAGCAACGCCGGCAAGTAAATAAAACCGAGACTATGGGCTGGCAACAATGGATCGTGCCACCCCAGAATCATGAAACTTAAAGCACTGGCCAACGCAATCGGCAGTCCGCACGCCGACGAGGTCGCCACCGCCTGCTGCATCGGCACGCTGCGCCAGGTCAGGAACGGCACGGTCAACGAGCCGCCGCCAATGCCGAAAATAGCCGACGCCCAGCCGATCACGCTGCCGGCCAGGGTCAGACCGACTTTCCCGGGGACCGTTCGGCTGGCCTTGGGTTTGACATCCAGGGCGAGCTGCGCGGCGATCACCAGGGCAAATACACCGATGATTTTCTGCAGGTTCGGCCCGGAGATCGCTTCGGCCGTCAGTGCACCGAAACCGGCGCCCATCAGGATGCCAACGGTCATCCAGGCGAAGATCGGCCAACGCACGGCGCCACGGCGATGATGCTCGCGGACGGCATTGACCGAGGTGAAGATGATCGTCGCCAGGGAAGTACCGACTGCCAGGTGAGTCAGGATCGAGGAGTCGAAACCCTGCAGGGTGAAACTGAACACCAGCACCGGGACGATAATGATCCCGCCGCCCACTCCGAACAGCCCGGCCAGCACGCCCGCACAAGCGCCCAGCGCCAGGTAGAGCAGAAATTCCATGGCCGTATCCCTAGCATCGTCAAAACAGGTGCGGCATGGTAACGGATGCAGGGGCAAAGGCTCCACTGTGCAAGGCGATGGATCGACGGACGATGACTGGGTAGAGTGGACAAAAAACGCCCAGGACTACCCTATGTGCCTCATTGTTTTTGCCTGGCGGCCAGGTCACACCCAGCCGCTGATCGTGGCGGCCAACCGCGACGAGTTCTACGCACGCCCCAGCCTGCCCCTGGCCCAGTGGCCGCAAGCACCGCATGTGCACGCCGGTCGCGACCTGGAGGCCGGCGGTACCTGGCTGGGTATTGGTGCCAATGGCCGCTTTGCGGCGCTGACCAATATCCGTGACCCTCATCAACCGCCGGCGCGCAAATCCCGTGGCGAACTGGTGGCGCGTTTTCTCAGCGGCGATACGCCGATTGATGACTATTTAGCCGACGTTGTCGGACGTTCGGTGGAATATGCCGGGTTTAACTTACTGATTGGCAACAGTCACGAGCTGTGGCATTTCAATGCCCGGGAGTTCGAGGCAGTGATGTTGCAGCCGGGTGTCTATGGGTTATCCAATGCCGGGCTCGACACCCCTTGGCCGAAGCTGCTCAAGGCCCGGGCGGCGCTGGAGCGGAACCTGGAGGATCCGCAGCCGGAGGCTCTGCTTGAACTGCTGAACGACTCGCAGACGGCGAGCTTTGCCGAGCTGCCGGATACCGGAGTGGGGCTGGCGACCGAGACGTTGTTGTCGAGCGTGTTTATTGCCAGCCCGACTTATGGGACCCGGGCGAGTACGGCGTTGATTGTGCAGGCGGATGGGACGCGGTTGATGGTTGAGAGGAGTTTTGGGCCGTATGGGGGGCGGTTGGGGGAGGTTGAGGTCAGCGTTTAGATTTGCGCTGTCAGGACTGGCGCTATCGCGAGCAGGCTCACTCCTACAGGTTTTGTGGCCGGCACAGGAGCCGGCTCGCATAAATCCACTGTAGGAGTGAGCCCTGCTCGCGATGAGGCCATCAGACTTTTAAACAACCTTCGCAGTCGCCGGATTATTGATCCGCGCCAACCCGAGGTTCTTCAGCGCCAACTGCAGCGAGCTGTGAATCACCTGCGGATTATCGATGGTCATCAGCTCGGCCAGCAATTCCTTGGCCTTGCTCAGATTGATCTGGCGCAGCATCCACTTCACCTTCGGCAAGTTGGTGGCGTTCATCGACAGGCTGTCGAAACCCATCGCCATCAACAA
Organism: Pseudomonas sp. LB3P31; assembly: GCF_054897945.1. NCBI lineage: Bacteria > Pseudomonadati > Pseudomonadota > Gammaproteobacteria > Pseudomonadales > Pseudomonadaceae > Pseudomonas > Pseudomonas sp. LB3P31. Next base: position 3,701,846 of record NZ_CM142710.1, on the reverse strand, counting down.
CACTGCCGCGGCCGGATCACCGGCCATCTCGCCGCAGATACTCACCGGCTTGCCTTCGGCATGGGCGTCACGCACCACGCTCTGCAAGGCTTGCAGTACTGCAGGGTGCAGGTAGTCGTAGAGGTCGGCGACCCGCGGGTTGTTGCGGTCCACCGCCAGCAGGTACTGGGTGAGGTCGTTCGAACCGACCGAGAGGAAATCCACTTGCCGTGCCAGTTCCTTGGTCTGGTAAACCGCCGCCGGAATCTCGATCATCACGCCGATTGGCGGCATAGGCACGTCGCAGCCTTCGTCGCGCACCTCACCCCAGGCCCGGTGAATCAGGTGCAGGGCTTCTTCGAGTTCGTGGGTGCCGGAGATCATCGGCAGCAGGATGCGGAGGTTGTTCAAGCCTTCACTGGCCTTGAGCATCGCCCGGGTCTGCACCAGGAAAATTTCCGGGTGGTCGAGGGTGACACGAATACCGCGCCAGCCGAGGAACGGGTTGTCTTCCTTGATCGGGAAATACGACAGCGACTTGTCACCGCCGATATCCAGGCTGCGCATGGTCACTGGCTGCGGATGGAAGGCGGCGAGCTGTTCGCGATAGATCGCCAGCTGCTCTTTCTCGCTCGGGAAGCGCTGGTTGATCATGAACGGCACTTCGGTGCGGTACAGGCCCACACCTTCGGCGCCACGCTTCTGCGCCCGCGCCACGTCCGCCAGCAGGCCGGTGTTGACCCACAGCGGCATGCGGTGGCCATCGAGGGTCACACACGGCAGGTCGCGCAGGGAGTCGAGGCCCAGGGCCAGTTGTTTCTCTTCTTCCACCACCTCGGCGAATTGCTTGCGCAGCACGTCGCTGGGGTTGGTGTAGACCTCGCCGCGGTTACCGTCGACGATCAGTTCGATGCCGTCGACCTTGGCGTACGGCAGGTCGACCAGACCCATCACCGTCGGAATACCCATGGCCCGGGCCAGGATCGCGACGTGGGAGTTACCCGAACCCAGAACCGAGACCAGGCCGACCAGCGTGCCTTCCGGCACCTCGCCGAGCATTGCCGGCGTCAGTTCTTCGCTGACCAGAATGGTTTTTTCCGGGTAGACCAGGTTTTGCTGACGCTCTTCCTGCAGGTAGGCGAGCAGGCGTCGGCCAAGGTCCTTGACGTCCGACGCACGCTCACGCAGGTAGGCGTCGTCCATCAGTTCAAAACGGTTGACGTGATCGGTCACTACCTGACGCAATGCGCCCTGGGCCCACTGCCCGGTCTTGATCACGGTGGTGACTTCGCTGCCCAGCGCGGCATCGTCGAGCATCATCAGGTAGACGTCGAACAGCGCGCGCTCTTCCGGGCGTAGCTGGGTCGCCAGCTTGGCCGACAGCGCACGCATGTCGGCGCGCACACCCTCAATGGCAGTCTTGAACAGCCCGAGTTCGGCGTCGATGTCGGTGATGGTCTTGTCCGGCACCACGTCGAGATCCGCCGGCGGCAGCATGACCACCGCGGTACCGACCGCCGCACCCGGCGAACCTGGCACGCCGACGAACTTTGCTTCCTGGATGCCCTTGCCCTGGCGCCCCAACCCGCGGATCGAGCCGGTGGCCTCGGCATGGGCGATAACGCCGGCGAGCTGTGCGCTCATGGTCACGAGGAAGGCTTCTTCACCTTCATCGAACTGGCGACGTTCTTTTTGTTGGATGACCAACACGCCGACAACGCGGCGGTGGTGAATGATCGGTGCGCCGAGGAAGGAGGCGTAGCGTTCTTCGCCGGTCTCGGCGAAGTAGCGGTAGCGCGGGTGATCCGCCGCGTTCTCGAGGTTCAGGGGTTCTTCACGCGTGCCGACCAGGCCAACCAGACCTTCGTTGGGCGCCATGCTGACCTTGCCGATCGAGCGCTTGTTCAAGCCTTCGGTGGCCATCAGGACGAAGCGGTTGGTTTCGGGGTCAAGCAGATAGACCGAGCAGACCTGGCTGCCCATGGCCTCTTTTACGCGCAACACAATAATCCCCAACGCCGCCTTGAGATCCTTTGCGGAGTTAACTTCCTGGACGATCTTGCGCAGCGTATTGAGCATGGCTCGGGGTCGAACTCCGTCGTCAGTCGCGCGTTAAAAGGCGCGGGGCAAGCTCTTTGAGAGCGCGTCGATACACCTCGCGCTTGAATGTCACCACCTGGCCCAACGGATACCAATAGCTGACCCAGCGCCAGCCATCGAACTCCGGTTTACCGGTCAAATCCATCCGCACCCGCTGCTCGTTGGAGATCAGGCGCAGGAGAAACCATTTCTGTTTCTGGCCGATGCACAGCGGTTGGCTGTGCGTCCTGACCAGACGTTGCGGCAAACGATAGCGCAACCAGCCCCGGGTACAGGCGAGAATTTCAACATCTTCGCGTTCCAGGCCCACTTCTTCGTTCAACTCGCGATACAAGGCGTCTTCCGGCGTCTCCTGGGGATTGATTCCACCCTGGGGAAACTGCCAGGCATCTTGATTGATACGGCGAGCCCATAGCACCTGTCCGGCATCATTCGTGAGAATGATCCCGACATTGGGGCGGAAACCATCGGGGTCGATCACGGCAACAACCTCGCAAACGCATGTCACCGCATTGTTCCACAAAGGTTGTGAAGGCGGCAACGCGCCGGCCTACGTTATGTGCACTCTTGTGAAAAGTCCGTATTCTGGAGACCTTTCTACAGACTTTTCAGCGAGTAACTGCAATGCGCCTGGCTTTATTCGACTTGGACAACACACTTTTGGGCGGCGACAGCGATCATGCCTGGGGCGATTACCTGTGTGAGCGCGGGTTTCTCGACGCCGTTGCCTACAAGACACGCAACGACGAGTTCTACCAGGATTACCTGGCCGGCAAGCTGGACAACGCCGCTTACCTGAATTTTTGCCTGGAAGTGCTCGGCCGCACCGAGATGGCCACGCTGGCTCAGTGGCACCAGGACTACATGCGCGACTGCATCGAGCCGATTGTGCTGCCCAAGGCCATGGAATTGCTGGCCAAACACCGCGAAGCGGGTGACAAGCTAGTGATCATTACCGCGACCAACCGTTTTGTGACCGCACCGATTGCCGAGCGTTTGGGCGTTGAAACCCTGATCGCCACCGAGTGCGAGATAGTTGAGGGCCGTTACACCGGACGCAGCACCGACGTGCCGTGCTTCCGTGAAGGCAAGGTCACCCGGCTGAACCGCTGGCTGGAAGAGACCGGGCATTCGCTGGAAGACAGCTACTTCTATAGCGACTCGATGAATGACTTGCCGTTGCTGGAGCAGGTGGTGAATCCGGTGGCTGTCGATCCGGATCATAACTTGCGTGCTGAAGCTGAGAAGCGTGGCTGGCCGGTAATCTCTCTACGCGGCTGATACCGCCATCGCGAGCAGGCTCACTCCTACATTGGAAAGCGTTCCACTGTAGGAGTGAGCCTGCTCGCGATGGCGACGATGCGGTCTCAAGCCTTAAACCGGCTTGGCGCCCATCAACCCGGAAATGGCGATCAAACACACAAAACTGACCAACGCCAAGGCAAAGGTAAACTTGCCATTGCCCCCCGGCGCCTTGCGCAGCTTGTTCAGCCGCACCAGCAGCCAGAACCAGGCCAACGCCGCCACGGTGTAAAGCACGCTGGATGCCAGCAACCACAACTGCCCCAGCGGCCAGCCCACCAGGTGCACCATCCACCAGCCGGTGAACGGCATGCTCAGCAACGCCAGCCCCATCAACAGCCAGACAAACACCCGTGGCCGTTGTAACGTGCGTGCCGGAGCAGTCGCGTCGCCACTACGCCGCGCTTGCCAAACCCATATCCCCAGGCCAAGCGCACAGCCCAACAAGATCGCCGTCGCCGCGGTGTGCGCCATTTTCAGGGCGGTTAACGTTTCCATTGTTCGATTTCCTTATGACTTGCCCAACAGCGTAGCCGCTCAACCAAGAAACATCAGATAGGCCGGGTTGTCGCTTTCATCCCAATACGGATAGCCAATCTCTTCCAACGCCGCAGGTACCAGGTGGCGTTCGTCATGCGGCACCTGCAAGCCCGCGACGACCCGGCCATCCGCAGCGCCATGGTTGCGATAGTGGAACATCGAGATGTTCCAGCGCCCTCCCAGCTTGTTCAGGAAGTTGAACAGCGCGCCAGGACGCTCCGGGAATTCAAAACGCAGGATCACCTCGTCGACTACATGCGCCGCGCGCCCGCCGACCATGTGGCGGATGTGCAACTTGGCCAGCTCGTTGTCAGTCAGGTCGAGCACCGGAAAGCCTTGCTCGCCAAGGCTGGCAATCAACGCGCTGCGCGGATCGGTGTCCGGGTGGGTTTGCACCCCGACAAAGATGTGGGCTTCGCTGCCGGTGTTGTAGCGGTAGTTGAATTCGGTGATCTGGCGCTTGCCGATGGCTTCGCAGAACGCCTTGAAGCTGCCCGGCTTCTCGGGAATGGTCACGGCGATGATGGCCTCGCGCCCCTCACCCAGCTCGGCGCGTTCGGCTACATGGCGCAGGCGGTCGAAGTTGACGTTGGCCCCGGAGTCGATGGCGACAAAGGTATGCCCGGTAACGCCGTTATGCTCGACGTACTTCTTGATCCCGGCCACGCCCAACGCGCCGGCAGGCTCGGTGATGGAACGGGTGTCGTCGTAGATATCCTTGATCGCCGCGCAGATTTCATCGGTGCTGACGGTGATGACTTCGTCGACATAGTCTTTGCAGATGTCGAACGTGTGCTGGCCAATCTGCGCCACCGCCACGCCATCGGCGAAAATGCCCACGGTCGGTAATACCACGCGCTCACCGGCGGCCATGGCCGCTTGCAGGCAGTTGGAATCGTCCGGCTCGACGCCGATGATCTTGATTTCAGGCCGCAGGTATTTCACATAGGCCGCGATCCCGGCGATCAGGCCGCCGCCGCCCACCGGAACGAAAATCGCATCCAGGCGCCCCGGATGCTGGCGCAGAATCTCCATGGCCACCGTGCCCTGCCCGGCAATGGTATGGGGATCGTCGTAGGGGTGAATGTAGACGTAGCCTTTTTCGTCGACCAGTTTCAGCGAGTAGGCCAGAGCTTCCGGGAACGAATCCCCGTGCAGCACCACTTTGCCGCCACGCGAGCGCACGCCTTCGACCTTGATCTCCGGGGTGGTCTTGGGCATCACGATGGTCGCTTTCACGCCCAACACCTTCGCCGCCAGGGCCAGGCCCTGGGCATGGTTGCCGGCGGAGGCGGTCACCACGCCACGCGCGCGCTCTTCATCGCTCAGCTGGGTGAGCTTGTTATAGGCGCCCCGAATCTTGAACGAGAACACCGGTTGCAAGTCTTCGCGCTTGAGCCAGATGTTGTTGCCCAGCCGCTCGGAGAGCTGGCGAGCAGTCTGCAACGGGGTTTCTACGGCAACGTCATAAACGCGCGAGGTGAGGATTTTCTTGACGTACTGTTCGAGCATCGGAAAGCATCACTGGGCGGGTTGGGCAGGGCCAAGGAGTCTAACCCGGCTACGCGCCGGACGACCACATCCCAATCCAAACCTGTGGGAGCAAAGCTTGCTCGCGATAGGGTTTGCCATTCAACATCTCGCTACCTGACAGACCGCTATCGCGAGCAAGCTTTGCTCCCACAGGAATTTCTCACAGGGCTTCCAAAGGGATTTCCCGCAGGGTTGTACCCACTCAGGTTTGAGCATGACCTTCCCCGCCCCGCAGCTTATAATGCCGACCTTTCGTCCCCTCCTTCGGCACTTCGGAGCCCGCATGACCCAGGATCAACTCAAACAGGCAGTGGCCCAGGCCGCCGTCGACTTCATCCTCCCGAAACTCGACGACAAGAGCGTCGTCGGGGTCGGCACCGGCTCCACCGCCAACTGCTTCATCGACGCCCTGGCGCAACACAAGGGCGCGTTCGATGGCGCAGTCGCCAGTTCCGAAGCCACCGCCGCGCGCCTCAAGGGCCACGGGATCCCGGTGTACGAACTGAATACGGTCAGCGACCTGGAGTTCTACGTCGACGGCGCCGATGAAAGCGACGAGCACCTGAACCTGATCAAGGGCGGTGGCGCTGCCCTGACCCGCGAGAAGATCGTTGCCGCCGTGGCCAAGACTTTCATCTGCATTGCCGACGCCAGCAAACTGGTGCCGGTGCTCGGCGAGTTCCCGCTACCGGTGGAAGTGATCCCGATGGCCCGCAGCCACGTGGCCCGGGAACTGGTCAAGCTGGGCGGAGACCCGGTTTACCGCGAAGGCGTGCTGACCGACAACGGCAACATCATCCTCGACGTGTTTAACATGCAGATCACCAACCCGGTGGAGCTGGAGCAGCAGATCAATGCGATCGTCGGCGTGGTAACCAACGGTTTGTTCGCTGCGCGGCCCGCGGATTTGCTGCTGTTGGGTACCAGTGAAGGCGTGAAGACCCTGCGCGCGAAGTAAGCGTGGCTGCCTATTTTTGTGTGGACAACTGAAATACCTGTAGGAGTGAGCCTGCTCGCGATGCGGACGGTCAGTTGACGTTGATGTCGGCTGACACACCGCTATCGCGAGCAGGCTCACTCCTACAGGGTTATGTGTTTGAAGTTAAGGTTGGGCTGGCTTCTTGAACACGTAAAACAGGTTCGGCTCACTCACCAGGTACATCGTACCCTCGTCATCCATGGCGATCCCTTCCGCTTGCGGCACAGTCTTTTGCAAACCCTGACGCCCCTTGTTCAACGACATGGTGCTCAGCGGTCGACCGTCCACATCCAGCTCCAGAATCAGCCGCGATTCGTCGGACAGCGCCAGCAGATGGCCGCTGCGTTCGTCGTATTGCAGGCTCGACAGATCCCGCACAAACATCCCGGCATCGCGCTTGGGGTTGTTGATCACGTGCACTGCGTAGGATTTTTCCGGGTTGTAGTGCGGAAAACCCTGCACTTCGTAAATCAGCATCGGGTCGCGCTCCTTGGCGACAAACAAACGCTTGCCCACGGAGTCGTACGCCAGGCCTTCAAAGCCCTTGTTGCTGGCCATGTGCACGCCAAGGGATATCTGCTCGGCATCTGCCGCATCGAGGAAGGTGGTGTCCATTTCCAGGCGAATCTTGATCAACCGCTGCTCGCGCTCGTCGGTGATCACATAGGTGTCGGCACTGATGTATTCCACCGCTTCCGGATCGCCAAAACCGATCAGCGAAACGCGCCGGATGATCTGGCCGTCCAGTGACAGCTCGATCAGTTCGGAATTCTTGTTGGTCACCGTGAACAGGCTTTTGCGCACCGGATCGAAAGTCAGGGCCGATACATCGTCATCCAGGCCTTCGATGACCCGCGCCTCGACAGTCACCTGATAACGATCCAGGCCAATGGAAAGCTCATTTTCGGGCTGCCACAGCGCATGCAGGTTGAACCAGCCGCGCTCGAACAGGCGCAGGTATTGGCCCATCGCGATCAACGCCAGCAGCGCGACTACTGCGAAGATCAGGATCAGAGGTTTGGGACGGGCAAATCGACGCATTCTGGCGGCTCGGATTCAGGACTGGCGGATGAAATATCACGTCTGTCTGAACTGAAGCTTAATGGCCACTTGCGCTGTCCTACAACCGTGCAGAAGTAATCCTACACGGCATCGTCATCAATTCTGCTTTTCGAAGCGATAAAACAGGTTGGGTTCGCTCACCATGTACAGGTTGCCGGCTTCGTCCATGGTCACGCCTTCGGCCCGGGGGATGGTCTTCTTCAAACCGTTGAAGCCCCCCAGCAGAGTCATGAAGCTGACCTGCTCGCCCTTCTCGTCCAGCTCCAGCAACAAGTGGGAATCGGCTGACAACACCAGAGTGTGGCCGGTGCGCGGGTCGATGGCCAGGGCTGACAAGTTGCGGATGTCCAGCTCGTCACTGTCGAGCTTCTGCTTGTCGCCGGTCAGTGAAACGCCGTCGCTGCTTTTCCAGGTGAACAGCGCCGGAGGGCGTTCTTCACCCAGCAGCATCTGCTGATTGTGCGAGTCCCAGACGATGGCTTCGAACGCCTTGTTCTGGTCCTTCGAAGGACCCAGGTCGTACTTCGGGAAATCAGCGATGTTCAGTTCGCGGGTGTCGGCATCGACCTTGACGATCGACAGCTGGTGATCGCGCTCATCGACGATGGCCAGCAGGCCATTGCCCATGACCGTCAGGCCTTCCGGGTTGCTCCAGCCGACCAGAGGCATTTTGCGCAACACGTCGCCCTGCAACGACAGTTCGACCAGGAACGGATTTTTGCCCATGACCGAGAACAGCGTTTTGGTTTGAGCGTTGTAGGCCAGGTCGGAGGCTTCGTCCTTTTCCAGGCCGGGCAGCAATTTGGCGTCGATCACTGCCGTGTAATTCGGCAGCCAGATACTTTCCTGACGCTCGGCCTGGCTCTCGAAACGCTCCTTCAACCAGAGCACACCACGGTCGTCCCAATGCATGGCAATGGCCAGGCCATAGGCTACGGCGGCGACCAGCAACAGCCAGTAGTACCAGCGCATGGAAAAACGCGGGCGGCGGGAAGGTTTGAGCGTGGGCAGCGGTTGGTTGGCCATTAAAGGATGGGTTCCGGAAATTCAAGAATAGAGGTCATGGCGAACAATCCTGGTGGGAGCAAAGCTTGCTCGCGATGAGGCCTTCGCATGCAACATTGATGCTGGATGGTAGACCGCTGTCGCGAGCAAGCTTTGCTCCCACAGTAAGTTTTGCTCCTACAGTAAGCTTTGCTCCCACAGGTAAGCGGTGCTTCCACAGGAAGTCTTAGCGAACGCTGGTGGTGAAGCTGCTGGCGCCTGGCAATTCAATCACCAGTTCGTCACCAACATTCAGCGGGCCAACGCCCACCGGCGTGCCGGTCAGGATCACGTCACCGGCCTGCAGCGAGAAGCAGCCCGCCATGTGCTGGATCATCGGCACGATCGGGTTGAGCATCGCGCTGCTGTTGCCATCCTGGCGAACTTCACCGTTGATGGTCAGGCAAATGCCGATATCGGTCAGGTCGGCGAAACTGCCCACAGACACGAACGGCGCAATGACCGCAGCACCGTCGAACGACTTGGCGATTTCCCACGGCAGGCCCTTGGATTTCAGCTCGGCCTGCTTGTCGCGCAGAGTCAGGTCCAGGGCCGGAGCGAAACCGGAAATGGCATCCAGCACCTCCTCCCGGCTTGGTTTGGTCGACAGCGGCTTGCCGATCAACACGGCAATCTCTGCCTCGTAATGCACGGAACCGCGCTCGGTCGGAATGCTGAAACCACCCTCCAGCGGCACCACGCAGCTACCTGGCTTGATGAACAGCAGCGGTTCGCTAGGCACCGGATTGTCCAGTTCCTTGGCGTGTTCGGCGTAGTTGCGCCCGATGCACACCACTTTCCCCAGTGGAAAGTGAATACGCGTACCGTCGACATACTGGTGCTGATAGCTCATTGACCGGCTCCTGGTTCGTAGCGCTTAAGTTCGAAAGTCAAACAGCGAAAATCTTGCCCGGGTTCATGATGCCGTTCGGGTCGAACACCGCTTTGACGGCTTTCATGTACTCGATCTCAACGGGCGAGCGGCTGTAGGTCAAGTAATCCCGCTTGGTCATGCCTACGCCGTGTTCGGCGGAAATCGAACCGTTGTACTTCTCGACGGTTTCGAACACCCACTTATTGACGGTGGCGCACTTGGCGAAGAACTCGTCCTTGCTCAGGTTATCCGGCTTGAGGATGTTCAGGTGCAGGTTGCCGTCGCCGATGTGGCCGAACCAGACGATTTCGAAGTCCGGGTAGTGTTGGCCGACGATCGCGTCGATTTCCTTGAGGAATGCCGGTACTTTCGACACGGTCACCGAAATGTCGTTCTTGTATGGAGTCCAGTGGGAGATGGTCTCGGAGATGTACTCACGCAGCTTCCACAGGTTTTGCAGCTGGGTTTCGCTCTGGCTCATCACGCCGTCCAACACCCAGCCCTGCTCCACGCAGTGCTCGAAGGTTTCCAGGGCATGATTGGCCACTTCTTCGGTAGTCGCCTCGAATTCCAGCAACGCGTAGAACGGGCAATCGGTTTCGAACGGCGCGGGCACATCGCCGCGCGCCATGACCTTGGCCAAAGCCTTGTCAGAGAAAAATTCGAATGCAGTCAGGTCGACCTTACTCTGAAACGCGTGCAGCACGGGCATGATCGAATCGAAATCGGCGGTACCGAGCACCATGGCGGTGAGGTTTTTCGGCGCACGGTCCAGGCGCATGGTCGCTTCGACCACAAAACCAAGGGTGCCTTCAGCGCCGATGAACAGCTGGCGCATGTCGTAGCCGGTGGCGTTCTTGATCAGGTCGCGGTTCAGTTCCAGCACATCGCCCTTGCCGGTGACGACCTTCATGCCCGCCACCCAGTTGCGGGTCATGCCGTAGCGAATCACCTTGATCCCGCCGGCATTGGTGCCGATATTGCCGCCAATCTGGCTGGAACCGGCCGAAGCGAAGTCCACCGGGTAGTACAGACCTTTTTCTTCAGCAACGTTCTGCAGGTGCTCGGTGACCACGCCAGGCTGGCACACGGCGGTGCGATCAACGAGGTTCACTTCGAGAATCTGGTTCATGTAGTCGAACGACACGACGACTTCGCCGTTGGCTGCCACCGCTGCCGCAGAAAGCCCGGTACGACCACCGGACGGCACTAGCGCCACCTTGTGTTCATTGGCCCAACGGACAATGGCTTGAACCTGCTCGGTGGTCTTGGGGAACACGATGGCGGTGGGCGCCGGGGCGAAATGCTTGGTCCAATCCTTGCCATAAGCATTCAGGGAGTCGGCATCGGTCAGCACCTTGCCAGGCTCAACCAGGGTCTTCAGCTCATCAATCAGGGCAGGATTGGTCATCGACAGAACTCTCGAACAATTCATGGTCATCCTGAGAACGCTTCACGTCGCAGGAATGAGTGTTTAGCGGGGCGCCTATGCTAGCATACCGACCCCGCAGGATAGTGCTCAAAGGCTGTTCTGCGGCGACGGCTTTCCTGCCGTCCGGGTCAGCTCCAGGCTGCTCCATTTCCTGCCATTTTTCTCCGGGATACAGGGTTTACGCAGATGAGCAAGACTTCTCTCGATAAGAGCAAGATCAAGTTCCTTCTTCTCGAAGGCGTCCACCAATCGGCTGTCGACGTCCTCAAGGCGGCAGGCTACACCAGCATCGAGTACCTCACAGGTTCTCTGCCGGAAGCCCAGCTGAAGGAAAAGATCGCTGATGCGCACTTCATCGGCATTCGCTCCCGCACTCAACTGACCGAGGAGATCTTCGACAACGCGAAGAAGCTCGTCGCAGTCGGCTGTTTCTGCATCGGCACCAACCAGGTCGACCTGAACGCGGCTCGCGAACGCGGGATCGCCGTGTTCAACGCCCCGTACTCCAACACTCGCTCCGTAGCCGAGCTGGTGCTGGCCGAAGCGATCCTGTTGCTGCGCGGCATCCCAGAGAAGAACGCTTCCTGCCACCGTGGCGGCTGGATCAAGAGCGCAGCCAACTCCTTCGAAATCCGCGGCAAGAAACTGGGCATCGTCGGTTACGGCTCGATCGGTACTCAGTTGTCGGTCCTGGCTGAAGGACTGGGCATGCAGGTGTATTTCTACGACACCGTGACCAAATTGCCTCTGGGTAACGCGACCCAGGTCGGCAACCTGAACGAACTGCTGGGCATGTCCGACATCGTTACCCTGCACGTTCCGGAAACCGCTGCGACCCAGTGGATGATCGGCGAGAAGGAAATCCGCGCCATCAAGAAAGGCGGCATCCTGATCAACGCTGCTCGCGGCACTGTGGTTGAACTGCAGGCCCTGGCAGACGCAATCAAGGACAAGCACCTGATCGGCGCGGCCATCGACGTGTTCCCGGTGGAGCCGCGCTCCAACGACGAAGAGTTCGAAAGCCCGCTGCGCGGCCTGGACAACGTGATCCTGACCCCGCACATCGGTGGTTCCACCGCCGAAGCGCAGGCCAACATTGGTCTGGAAGTGGCGGAAAAACTGGTCAAGTACAGCGACAACGGTACTTCGGTATCGTCGGTAAACTTCCCGGAAGTGGCCCTGCCGGCTCACCCTGGCAAGCACCGCCTGCTGCACATCCACGAGAACATCCCGGGTGTGATGAGCGAGATCAACAAGGTCTTCGCCGAAAACGGCATCAACATCTCCGGTCAGTTCCTGCAGACCAACGAGAAAGTCGGCTACGTCGTGATCGACGTCGACGCCGATTACTCCGAGATCGCTCAGGAGAAGCTGCAGCACATCAACGGCACCATTCGTTGCCGGGTGTTGTTCTGACAGCGATTTGAGCGACAAAAAAGGGAGCCCTCGGGGCTCCCTTTTTCATGCCTGGTGAAAATTCACTTTACCGTCACGGTGATTTTCTTCGACACGATTGGCGGATCGAACGGAATGTGGCCGCTGTCGCCCAGCTCAAGCTGCAAGGTGTGCTTGCCTGGCGGCAGCTTGATGGTGGCTTCGGTCTGCGCCTTGCCGAAATGCATGTGATTGGCGTCGGTCGGAATCGGCTGGCCGGCGGCAGGAAGGTCTTTGACGTCGATCAGCAGGTGGTGGTGACCGGTGTGTTTGGTGACATCGCCCGCCGGGGCCAGAGAGATGTCCTTGACGCCGAACTTGACCTTGAACTCTTGACCCACCGTGGCACCGTCTTCCGGCGAAACGATGAACGCTTCCGCTCCCTCGGGAGCCGGAGTGGCTGCCGTTGCCAGCATCGAAGCCCCCATCAACAGGCCAGCCAATGCTGCTCGTGACATAAAGGTTTTCATTCTCTTCTCCAGTTTTTACGTAAAATCTGCGCAGTCATGACAACTTCATGACCATTTGTTGTCGAAGGCTCCGACAACCATAGCAAAGCGAGCCGACCCAGAGCCTCGCAATAATGAATTCAAAGGAGTGACCATGCGCTTTTTGCCTGGCCTGATCTGCCTGCTACCCCTTTTGAGCCCATTGGCTCATGCCGAGTTGATTGACGATATCAACGACCGTGGCGAACTGCGCATTGCTCTTGAGGCTAATACACCGCCCTTCAATTTCAAGGACGACGGCAAATTGACCGGCTTTGAAGTCGAACTGGGCCAGCTGCTGGCCCAAGAGCTGGATGTACGCGCCGATTTCGTGGTCACCGATGCCAGCGAGCTATTGCCCGGGGTTGAGAGCGGCAAGTTCGACGTTGCCATCAACCACATAGCACTGACCCCGGATCTCAAGGATCGTTTCGACTTCAGCGAGCCTTATAGCTACGCCAAGGCCGATTTGATCGCGCAGAAAGAACCGGAGCCGCGCTCGATGCTGCTGGTGCAGACGCTCGCGCAGGAAAAACCGAAAGCGGCTGCGCCGGTGAGCCTGGCAATCCCGTTCCAGAAGGGTAACCCGGCGTTTCATGCCAGCCTGGAGAATGCGTTGGGAAGGATCAAGGCGGATGGGCGGCTGGAGGCGTTGTCAGAGAAGTGGTTTGGCGCGGACACCAGCGTGGCCCCCAAGCCCTGATCTCAGACTCGTTGCAAAACCCTGTGGGAGCGAGCCTGCTCGCGATGAGGCCTCAACATTCAGCATCATAGTTGGCTGTGAGACCGTCATCGCGAGCAGGCTCACTCCTACAGGCCAGCGCCGCGGCGGCTTGCGGTAATTCGAGCTCACTGAAGACCTGCACGCCATTACGCCTGAGCAACGCCGCGGTCACGCCCTCGCCGCTGACTTTCACCCCGCTGAAAGTCCCGTCATAGGTCAATAGATTCCCGCACGACGGGCTGTTGGCCTTGAGCACTGCGATCCGGATGCCGTGCTTTTGCACCAGTTCCAGTGCCTGATAAGCCCCTGAGAGGAATTCGGCGCTAACATCCGCGCCGTCGGTGGTGATGACCGCCGCCTGCCCATCCAGCACCTCGCCGCCCTGCCCTCCGGGAATTTCCGCAGCAGCCCGGGGCGTCGGCAAGCCACCGGCCACCTCGGGGCACAAGGGTACGACGCGACCTTCATCCACCCACTGCTGCAGCTGATCAAATGGCCCACTAGCACCGCCGTCGTAGCGAACGCGATGGCCCAGAAGGCAGCGGCTGACCAGAATCTTCTGCATGATCAGAACGGCTCGTTGCCGCGACGGCGGAACCATCCTGTCACCGACAGCCGATTGCGGCTCGCGGGCAGGACTTCGTGAGGCACTTCACCCGAAAGAAATACCACCAGGCAACCGCCGGTGGGCACTACGTCGTGCTCCACACCTTCGTCCAGGTACATGCGCAACTGGCCGCCATGCTCGGGCAGCCAGGCATCATTGAGGTAGACCACCGCCGAGACCATGCGCCGGTCATCATCGCGAAAGCGGTCGACATGCTTGAGGTAGAAGGCACCCGGCGGGTACAGCGCAAAATGGCTTTCGAAATCTTCCAGGCAAAGAAACAGGCCCCGATTCATCGCCTCGCGCAGGCTGTCCATCAGCTCTAAATAACAGTTACAAGCCAGCGAATCGCCCGGCTCGATCCACTGGATGTGATCGCCGCGAATGCCCTCACGGATCTCCGAAGTAGGTCCGCGACCCACTGCGGCGGGGGTCAATTCGCCTTCGGCTGCACGTTTATGGCACTCAGCAGCCAGTTCCCGGGTCAGACCCAGAGGCAGGAAAATATTCTGCTGCGACCAGCCGTGTGTGGCGAGGTCATCGACGATTCGTAACAGCAGCGGATGATCCGAGGATATTTGCATGGCGCGCATAGTATTCCTGTGTCTGCAAATCCGACAGAGCCGTGCAGCGGCTTGATACGAATTCTCGACAAGTCCGAATGCCACACGGAGAATAGTCGCCTGCTGACAGGAGTCCCTATGCGCCGTTTGCTTTTCTCACTGTTGATGTTCTGCGTCATGCCTGCCTGGGCAGACGGCTACGATCAGTTGTACAAGGTCGCCGGCTGGCCGGAACAACGCGCGCATTTCAACGATGCCCTCTCGGCCGCCCAGCAGCGTTACCAGAACAGCCTGCCACCGGCGGTGTTCCAGGCGTTGGTGAACAACAGCAACCAGCGTTTTGCGCCCCAGGCGGTCGATCAGCGCGCCGAGGCACAACTGCGCAAGACCCTGGCCGATCCCAAGCCGGCACTGGCGTTTTTCCAGTCGCCGCTGGGCAAGAAAATTGTCGCGGCGGAACTGCTGGCGACCCGTCGTGATCAACTGGCGAAAAATGTCAAGGGTCTGCCGAAGATCGAAGCCAGCGACACCCGCCTGCTGATCATCGGCCACCTGGCCCAGGCCCTGCCTGCACGTGAAGCGGGTGCCGAGGTCAGCCTGGCGATTGCCGGCGTCGCTGCCGACAGCCTTAGCTCGATGATTCCCGGGCTGCTGGGCGGTGGGCAGGCGCAAGGCATGTTGAATGGTCAGCGCCAGCGCCTGATGGACCAGATTGGCAGTGATCTGAACAACACGCTGCTTTACGTATATCGCGACCTGTCGGACACCGAACTGGAAGAGTTTGCGACCTTTGCCGAGTCGGCGGAGGGCAAGGCGTATTACCAGGCGGCGCTGGCGGCGATTCGGGCGGGGTTGGCGGTGGGGCAGACTAACCTCAGCCAGTAATCTTCAGTGCCTGATGGGGCCTCTTCGCGGGCAAGCCCGCTCCCACAGGTTTTCGGGTGTGTATGAAATTTGTGCAACTCAGCCAACCCTGTGGGAGCGGGCTTGCCCGCGAAGAGGCCCCCACAAGCGCTACAAATTCCGGCCCTTGATCCGCTTGGTCAAAAACCCAAAATACTCCGCCCGCAACGCCAAAGTCTCATTCGCCAAATGATGCCGCGCCTCCGGCAGCATCAACACCTGCGGCCGATCAAACTTGGCTCGCAACACCCCAAGGTTATGCTGCCAATCCACCGTCATATCCGCCTGGCCCTGCACAATCAGCGGCCGACGCGGACTGTTGGGTGCCGCCTCAATGCGCTTGATCCAGCGGGCCAGCGCGCCGACCCAGGCAGTCGGCAGTCGCAGCGGTTGCAGCGGGTCGGCTTGCAGGAAAGGCAGGAAATCCGGGTCGTTCGAGTTTTCGCTGAAGCGCCGCGCGATAGCTTTGACGAAAGGCCTGAGCAGGTAATAACTCAGCTGCGACCAGCCCCACGCTCGCGGCCGAACCAGCGGCGACAACAGAATCACCTGGCCCTGGGCCGGGCTATCCACCCCCGCGTTGAGCACGTGATCAATCACGATCGCCCCACCCGTACTTTGCCCGCACAGGTGCCACGGCTGTGGCAGCCCGATGGACAATGCCTCGGCAAACAACCCTTGCAGTGTGTCCTGGTACTCGGCGAAATCCCTGATGCTCGCCCGTTCGCCGCTGGACAGGCCATGTCCCGGCAAATCGCAGGCAATCACCGCAAAGCCTTGCTCCAGCGCCCAGTCGATCACGTGCCGATACAACCCGGTGTGATCGTAGAAACCGTGGAACAGGAACAACGTCGCCTTCGCCCGCTCCGGCCACCAGAACTGGCTGACTACCTGATAACTGCCCACGTCGAATCTACCCAGACCACTGCGCAGTTCGCGCCCAGGAAAATCCAGCCCGTAAAACCGCTGATACGCCTGCCCTTCCTCCGACAATGGCCGGCCTTGGGCCAATGGCCGCAGGCTGGCGCGCAAGTGATCGGGGGCGAAAGTGGCAGACATGAGCAAATTCCAGCGAACGAAACGGACTTTATCGGCCTGCGATATTCATCTGTCCCGGCAAGCATGGCAAGCTAGCCGACCTCAAAGGAATGCAATCCATGCACCCGGCCTACCGCACCACACTGCTCGCCAGCCTGCTCGCCCTCGTATGCGCCGCCGTTTTGTGGGCGGCCTACGACTGGTTTCAGGGGCGCTACCTGCGCGCTTTCAGTGAACACACGGCGGTTTTCTCAGGCGACCCCTTGCGCCTGCCGGATGACCTCGCAGGCCCGGGGGCCATTCGCCTGGTGCACTTCTGGGACCCGGCGTGCCCCTGCAATGTCGGCAACCAGCAACACCTCAGCGAACTGGTCGAGCGGTATGTGCCGCAGGGCATCGAGTTCTACTCGGTGCAAAAGCCGGGTACTCACGGCCAGCTACCAGGCACCTTGAGCAGCCTGAAAAATATCAGCGTATTGCCCGGCTCCGAGCAGATCCCCGCCAGCCCCGCAGTCGCGATCTGGGACCGCGCGGGCAAGCTGGCGTATTTCGGCCCCTACAGCGAAGGTCTCACCTGTAATTCGAGCAACAGTTTCATCGAACCGATCCTGCAGGCGTTGAACGAAGGCCGCGCCGTGAGTGCGACCCACACACTAGCGGTGGGGTGTTACTGCCCCTGGACCGAGGCTGCCACGAAGTAGCGACAAATCCGGCAATACGAATCCCTCCTAAGGGCGATGGGCCGTTTCGGCATGTCGTGTTAAACAGTGTCGCCAGGGAATAGCTGCCACTCATAACAAGAACAAGGAATCATCATGAAACGCCTCCTGACCGCTCTCGTTCTGCTGGTTGTCGTGCTCGCTGCAGGCGCCGGCTGGTACGTCTACAGCAAACAGCCGACGCGTAAGGGCATGGTTGAGCTGCCGCACCTGCAGGGCGCGGTCACGGTGCGCTACGACGAGCGCGGAGTGCCGCACATTCGCGCCGAAAACGAACCAGACCTGTATCGAGCGCTGGGTTATGTGCAGGCCCAGGACCGGCTGTTCCAGATGGAAATCCTGCGCCGCCTCGCTCGCGGCGAGCTGGCCGAAGTGCTGGGGCCAAAACTGCTCGATACCGACAAGCTGATGCGCAGCCTGCGCATCCGCGAGCGCGCTGAAACCTACCTCGCCAACCTCGATAAACAATCTGCGGCATTCATCGCCATGCAGGCCTACCTGGACGGCATAAATCAATATCAGGACAACCATCCGCGGCCGGTCGAGTTCGACGTGCTGGGCATCCCCAAGCGCCCTTTCACCGCCCAGGACACCATCAGCATCGCCGGCTACATGGCCTACAGTTTTGCTGCGGCGTTTCGCACCGAGCCCCTGCTGACCTACGTGCGCGATCAACTCGGCTCGAACTACCTGAGCGTCTTCGATCTCGACTGGCAGCCCAAAGGGGTGCTGGCAAAACAACCCGGCGGTGCTGGCGCCGCCCATGCCAGCATCGACTGGAAGGACCTCAACGCCCTCGCCCGCCTGAGCGAACAGGCCCTGGCAGATAACGGCCTGCCGCAGTTCGAAGGCAGCAACGCCTGGGTCGTTGCCGGCAGCCGCACCAAAAGCGGCAAGCCGCTGCTAGCCGGTGACCCGCATATTCGCTTCTCCGTGCCTTCAGTGTGGTACGAGGCGCACCTTTCGGCCCCGGGCTTTGAACTCTACGGCCACTATCAGGCGCTGATGCCCTTTGCATCGCTTGGACTCAATCACGACTTCGGCTGGAGCATCACCATGTTCCAGAACGATGACCTCGATCTGATAGCGGAGAAGGTCAACCCGGACAACCCCAACCAGGTCTGGTACCGCGGCAAGTGGGTGGACATGGTCTCCAGCGAGCAGCAGATCGCCGTGAAGGGCCAGGCACCGGTGACGCTGGTGTTGCGCCAGTCGCCCCACGGGCCGATCGTCAATGATGCGCTGGGGGCCAACGCCGGCAAGACGCCGATCGCCATGTGGTGGGCCTTCCTCGAAAGTCAGAACCCGATTATCGAAGGCTTCTACCAGCTCAACAGTGCCGACACCCTCGCCAAGGCCCGCAGTGCGGCGGCCAAGGTCCAGGCGCCGGGTCTGAACATCGTCTGGGCGAATGCCAGGGGTGATATCGGCTGGTGGGCGGCCGCCCAACTGCCCAAGCGCCCTGCCGGCGTGCGCGGCGACTTCATTCTCGATGGCAGCACGGCTGAATCGGAGAAAGACGGCTTCTACCCGTTCAGCGCCAACCCCCAGGAAGAAAATCCGCCACGGGGATATATCGTCTCGGCCAATTTCCAGCCGGTGTCACCAACCGGCATTGATATTCCCGGGTACTACAACCTGGCGGATCGCGGTCAGCAACTCAATCGTCAGCTTGGCGACAAGTCGGTCAAATGGGACCTGGATGCCAGCCAGAAACTGCAACTGGGTACCACCACCAGCTACGGCCCGTGCTTTCTTGCCCCACTGTTGCCGGTGTTGCGCGAAGTGGTCAGCGATCCTGCGGAGCTGAAGCTGGTCGAGCAACTGGCCCAGTGGCCAGGCGATTACCCGCTGGATTCGACCAGTGCCACTTTGTTCAACCAGCTGCTGTTCAACCTGGCTGACGCGACCATGCACGACGAGCTGGGCGATGCATTCTTCGAAACCCTGCTCTCGACACGGGTGATCGATGCCGCACTGCCGCGCCTGGCAGCCAACGCCGACTCGCCGTGGTGGGACAACCGCAACACTCCAGCCAGGGAAACTCGCGCCGACACGGTCAAGGTGGCCTGGCAAGCGAGTCTGGCGCAACTGCGCACCACCCTCGGCACAGACGTCACGCAGTGGCAGTGGGGCAAGGCGCATACGCTGACTCATGGTCATCCGCTTGGGCAGCAGAAGCCGCTGGACCGGATCTTCAACGTCGGCCCGTTCGCCGCACCTGGCACCCATGAAGTACCGAACAACCTCTCGGCGAAGATCGGCCCGGCGCCCTGGCCTGTCACCTATGGCCCGTCGACCCGGCGCCTGATCGACTTCGCCGACCCGGCGCACAGCCTGACTGTCAACCCGGTGGGCCAGAGCGGCGTGCCTTTCAACAGCCACTATGAAGACCAGGCCGAGGCATATATCGAAGGGATGTATTTTCAGGCTTACCTCAATGAAGAGGAAGTTGCGGCGAATACGCGGAGTACGTTGAAGTTGGTGCCCAAGGCCCAATAATTTGTGTTGACCGGGCGGGCCTCATCGCGGGCAAGCCCGCTCCCACAGTTGACTGAGTTGTCCATCCGAATACGGTCCAAATGTGGGAGCGGGCCTGCTCGCGATTACGGCCTGACATTCAACATCATCGTTGAATGTCATGCCCTCATCGCGAGCAGGCTCGCTCCCACAATGGATTTGTGATCGGCCTTAGACCGCTTCCGGCGCCTGCGCGCGACGCACGTCCGGTTGCTTCCACGAGTCGGCTGCGCTTTCCTCGATCGCCTGCTGGATCGCTTTCTTGCGCGACTCTTCTGCACGCCGGCTGAAGAACCACACCAGGAACGTCACCAGCGACACCGCCAGCAGAATCAGGCTGGCCACGGCGTTGATCTCCGGTTTCACACCCAGGCGCACTGCCGAGAACACTTCCATCGGCAAGGTCGTCGAACCCGGGCCGGAAACGAAGCTCGCCAGTACCAGGTCATCCAGGGACAGCGCGAAAGACATCATGCCCCCCGCCGCCAGCGATGGCGCGATCATCGGGATGGTGATCAGGAAAAACACCTTCCACGGTCGGGCGCCAAGGTCCATGGCAGCCTCTTCGATCGACAGGTCCAGCTCACGCAAGCGCGCCGACACCACCACCGCCACATAGGCCGCACAGAACGTCGTGTGGGCGATCCAGATGGTGACGATGCCACGTTCCTGCGGCCAGCCGATCATCTGCGCCATCGCCACGAACAGCAGCAACAGCGACAGACCGGTGATCACCTCGGGCATTACCAGCGGCGCGGTGACCAGGCCACCAAACAGCGTGCGTCCCTTGAAGTGGGTGATACGGGTCAGGACGAAGGCAGCCAATGTGCCCAGCGCCACCGCCGCTACCGCCGTGTAGCAGGCGATTTCCAGCGAGCGCACCACCGAGCCCATCAGTTGCGTGTTGTCCATCAAGCCGACGTACCACTTGATCGACCAGCCGCCCCAGACCGTCACCAGCTTGGAGGCGTTGAACGAGTAGATCACCAGAATCAGCATCGGCAGATAAATAAACATCAGCCCCACTACCAGCATGAAACTCGAGAAACGGAAGCGCTTCATTCCTTGCCCTCCATCTCTTTGGCCTGGCTACGGTTGAACAGGATGATCGGCACGATCAGGATCGCCAGCATCACCACCGCCAGGGCAGAAGCCACCGGCCAGTCACGGTTGTTGAAGAATTCTTGCCAGAGCACTTTACCGATCATCAGGGTTTCCGGACCGCCAAGCAGTTCCGGGATCACGAACTCACCCACCACCGGGATAAACACCAGCATGCAGCCGGCAACGATGCCGTTCTTGGACAACGGAATGGTGATTTTCCAGAAGCTGTTGAACGTGCTCGACCCGAGGTCGGAGGCCGCCTCCAGCAGGCTGTTGTCGTGCTTCACCAGGTTGGCGTAGAGCGGCAGGATCATGAACGGCAGGTACGAGTAAACCACGCCGATATAGACCGCCAGGTTGGTGTTGAGGATCTGCAGCGGTTCGTTGATCCAGCCCATGGTCATCAGGAAGCCGTTGAGCAGGCCGTTGTTGCTGAGGATGCCCATCCACGCATACACGCGGATCAGGATCGCGGTCCAGGTCGGCATCATGATCAGCAAAACCAGCACCGTCTGCATCTCTTTGCGGGCACTGGCGATGGCGTAGGCCATCGGGTAGCCGATCAGCAGACAGAGGACGGTGCTGATCAGAGCCATCTTCAACGAGCCGAGGTAGGCGGCGATGTACAACTCGTCGCCGGCCAGCATCGCGTAGTTGCCGAGGTTAAGCAGCAGCTGCAACTTCTGTTCGGCGAAGGTATAGATCTCGGTGTACGGCGGAATAGCGACGTCGGCTTCGGCGAAGCTGATCTTCAGGACGATGAAGAACGGCAGCATGAAGAACAGGAACAGCCAGATGAACGGAACCCCGATGACCAGTTGGCGGCCACCGGGAATTATTCGATTGAGGCGGCGTTTGAATTTGCGCATGTTCATGAGCGAAGCACCACGCCGCTGTCGTCTTCCCAGTACACGTAAACCTGATCACCCCAGGTTGGGCGCTGGCCACGGCGTTCGGCGTTAGCCACGAACGATTGCACCAGCTTGCCGCTTGGCAACTCGACGTAGAACACCGAGTGACCGCCGAGGTAGGCGATGTCGTGGACCTTGCCGCTGGACCAGTTGTATTCGCAGGTCGGCATGTCGGCGGTGACCAGCAGCTTCTCCGGACGGATCGCGTAGGTGACCGACTTGTCCTGCACCGAGGTGCTGATGCCGTGGCCCACGTAGATTTTCCGATCCAGGTCCTTGCAGGTAATGATCGCGTGGCCTTCCGCGTCGTCGATGACTTCGCCTTCGAAGATGTTGACGTTACCGATGAATTCGCAGACCAGGCGGCTGGTCGGGGTTTCGTAGATGTCGATCGGGCTGCCGATCTGGGCGATCCAGCCCAGGTGCATGATCGCGATGCGCTCGGCCATGGTCATGGCCTCTTCCTGGTCGTGGGTCACCATGACGCAGGTTACGCCGACTCGCTCGATGATCTCGACCAGCTCCAGCTGCATTTGCGAACGCAGTTTCTTGTCCAGAGCACCCATCGGCTCGTCGAGCAGCAACAGCTTGGGCCGCTTGGCCAGGGAGCGCGCGAGCGCCACACGCTGACGTTGACCGCCGGACAGTTGATGCGGCTTGCGCTTGGCGTACTGGCTCATCTGCACCAGCTTGAGCATTTCGGCCACGCGGGCGTCGACTTCAGCGGCAGAAATCTTGTCCTGCTTGAGGCCGAAGGCGATGTTCTGCGCCACGGTCATGTGTGGGAACAGGGCGTAGGACTGGAACATCATGTTGATCGGCCGCTCATACGGCGGCATGTCGGTGATGTCTACGCCGTCGAGGAAAATGCGCCCCTCCGTGGGCCGTTCAAAACCGGCGAGCATGCGCAGCAAAGTGGACTTGCCCGATCCCGATCCGCCGAGCAGGGCGAAGATCTCGCCTTTCTTGATTTCCAGGGACACATCGTCCACGGCAATCGTCTCGTCGAACTTCTTCGTGACCCGGTCGATTTTGACCAGCACCTGTTTAGGTGTCTGGTCGCCCTCGAGGGCTTTCTTATAGGCGCCGGAGGCAACTGCCATTTACGAAACTCCCAGAAAAAAAGAGTGCAGTTCGCTCAAGGTGAGCCAACCTTGGATAGTTTGAGCCTTGAAGCTATTTACCCGACTTGACCTTGGTCCAGCTGCGGGTCATCAAACGCTGAATATTGGGCGGCAACTCGATGGACACGTAGGTCTTGTCGAGAACTGCCTGCGGTGGATAAACCGCCTCGTCGGTGCGAATGGACTGCTCCATCAGCTTGTCCGACCCGGGATTCGGGTTGGCATAACCGACGTAGTCACTGACCTGGGCGATCACCTCAGGTTTCAGCAAATAGTTGATGAACGCGTGAGCTGCTTTGACGTTGCTGGAGTCTTTGGGAATCGCCAGCATGTCGAACCACAGCGCGCCGCCTTCCTTGGGAATCGAGTAGGCGATGTTCACGCCCTTCTTCGCTTCTTCCGCACGGTTCTTGGCCTGGAACATGTCGCCGGAGAAACCGATGGCGATGCAGATGTCACCGTTGGCCAGGTCCGAGATGTATTTGGAGGAGTGGAAGTAAGTTACGTAAGGACGCACGGCCAGCAATTTGGCTTCAGCCTTCTTGTAGTCTTCCGGGTTGGTGCTGTTGGCGTTGAGGCCCATGTAGTTGAGGACTGTCGGCATCATTTCATCGGCGGAATCGAGGAAGGCTACGCCGCAGCTGTGCAGCTTCTTGATATTTTCCGGCTCGAATAGCACGGACCAGGAGTCGATCTTGTCGACGCCCAGCACGGCCTTGATCTTGTCGACGTTGTAGCCGATGCCGTTGGTGCCCCACAGATAAGGCACGGCATAGAGGTTGCCCGGATCGTTCTGTTCCAGGCGCTTGAGCAGCACCGGGTCGAGGTTCGAGTAATTAGGCAACTGCGACTTGTCGAGCTTCTGGAATGCGCCGGCCTTGATCTGCTTGCCAAGGAAGTGATTGGACGGCACCACCACGTCGTAGCCGGTGCGACCGGCCAGCAACTTGCCTTCCAAGGTTTCGTTGGAATCAAAGACGTCATACACCGGCTTGATACCGGTCTCTTTCTGGAAATCTTCCAGGGTGGTCTGACCGATGTAGTCCGACCAGTTATAAATATGCACCGTACCGGCGGCCTGGACACTGGCAGCAACTGTCAGTCCGGCAGCAACCAGCAGGGCATTGCGCAACAAAGAAGAAATAGGCAAGTGGAGGTCCTCTGAAATTAGTTGGGCCCAAGTTGCCCCGCGCTACATGACAGCCTCAACTGCCCGGCAACAAACCGGCGCGCAACTTACCCTCGAATAACCCTTCCAGCAAAACTTTTATGCAGATACCCCTGTAGGAGCGAGCCTGCTCGCGATGGTCGCCATCGATAACGAGGGGTATCGACACCCCTCGGTGTTGCAGCTTTTTTCGCGAGCAGGCTCGCTCCCACAGGGTCAGTTTCTTATTTACCCGATTTGATCTTGGTCCAGCTGCGAGTCAGGATTCGCTGGGTAGCAGCCGGCAAGTCGGCGATCGCGTACAGCTTGGCCAGGACGTCGGCTGGTGGATAAACGCCAGGGTCACCGGTGATGTCTTTATCAACCAGCGGCGTTGCAGCGGCGTTACCGTTCGGGAAGCGCACCGCGTTGGTGATCTCGGCCATGATTTCCGGCTTCATCAGGAAGGTCATGAACTTGTAGGCGCCTTCAACGTTTTCGGCATCTTTAGGGATGGCGACCATGTCGTAGAAGCTGCCGGCACCTTCTTTCGGAATGTTGTAGCTGACTTTCACCTTGTCACCGGCTTCAGCCGCGCGGGACTTGGCCTGGTAGATGTCACCCGAGTAACCGATCGCCACGCAGATGTTGCCGTTGGCCAGGTCGGAAATGTACTTGGACGAGTGGAAGTAGCCGATCGAAGGACGGACTTTGAGGAACAGCGCTTCGGCTTCGGCCAGTTGCTTCTTGTCCTGGCTGTCGGTTGGATAGCCCAGGTAGTGCAACGCAACCGGAATCATCTCGGTTGGCGAGTCGAGGACGCTGATACCGCAGGATTTCAACTTGGCGGCATTTTCAGGTTTGAAGATCAGGTCCCAGGAATTGGTCGGTGCATCGGCACCCAGTGCAGCCTTGACCTTCTCGGCGTTGAAGCCGATACCGATCGAACCCCACATGTACGGGAACGCATGTTCGTTGCCCGGATCGCTGACCGATACCGCCTTGAGCAGGTCAGGATTGAGGTTGTTCCACAGGGGCAGCTTGGACTTGTCGAGCTTCTGGTAGACGCCAGCCTTGATCTGCTTGGCCAGGAAGTTGTTCGACGGCACGACGATGTCGTAGCCGGACTTGCCTGCCAGCAACTTGGCTTCCAGGGTTTCGTTACTGTCGAATACGTCGTAGACCACCTTGATGCCCGACTCGGCCTCGAACTTCTTCACGGTATCGGGGGCGATGTAGTCGGACCAGTTGTACACGTGCAGAACCTTGTCGTCCGCCTGAACTGCGCCTGCCATCACGCCCATCAGGGACATGGCGAGGAGGGTCTTGCCAGCTATCTTCATACCTAATGCCTTCATGGGTATTGCTCCAATTTTTTCTTTTTAACCACGTGCTCAGCGGCCTTTGCCGGGCATCTGAAACAACCGGTAGTCTGGCAAGATCCGAGGCGGGCTTTCAAGGAAAGACCCATCCTTTGTTTGCCCTGAGCGAAATGCAAACCTTGCACCCCGCTCAGAGCCTAGCACTTAGCCCTGCAGCGCACTCAGTGTCAGGTCCAGGCACTTGCGAGCCTTGGTCACCAGCTCATCGATTTCCGCCTTGGTGATCACCAGTGGCGGAGCGATGATCATGGTGTCACCGACGGCGCGCATGATCAGGCCGTTATCGAAGCAGAACGTGCGGCAAATCATGCCAGCACCACGGCCTTCGTAACGCTTGCGAGTGGCCTTGTCCTGCACCAGCTCGATCGCCCCCAGCAGCCCTTCCCCGCGCACTTCACCCACCAGCGGATGATCCAGCAGTTCCCGCAAGCGACTTTGCAAATACGGTGCCGTTTCTGCCTTAACGTTCTCGATGATTTTTTCATCGCGCATGATGCGGATGTTTTCCAGCGCCACTGCAGCGGCAACCGGGTGGCCGGAGTAGGTGAAACCGTGGTTGAAGTCGCCGCCCTCATTGAGGACCGCCACCACTTCGTCGCGCACGATCAGGCCACCCATTGGGATGTAGCCGGAAGTCAGGCCCTTGGCGATGGTCATCATGTCGGGCTTGAGGTCGTAGAAATCGCTACCAAACCACTCGCCGGTACGGCCGAAACCACAGATCACTTCGTCCGCCACGAACAGGATGTCGTACTTGGCGAGGATTTCCTTGATACGCGGCCAGTAGGTCGCAGGCGGAATGATCACGCCGCCGGCGCCCTGGATCGGCTCGGCAATAAAGGCACCGACGTTATCCACGCCGACTTCGAGAATCTTCTCTTCCAGCTGATTGGCCGCCCACACGCCGAATTCTTCAGGCGTCATGTCGCCACCTTCGGCAAACCAGTACGGCTGGGCGATGTGGACGATGCCCGGAATCGGCAAATCGCCCTGTTCGTGCATATAAGTCATGCCACCCAGGCTCGCGCCGGCCACGGTGGAACCGTGATAGCCGTTCTTGCGACTGATGATGACTTTCTTGTTCGGTTGACCCTTGATCGCCCAGTAGTGACGCACCATCCGCAGCATGGTGTCGTTGCCTTCGGAACCGGAACCGGTGAAGAACACGTGGTTCATGCCCTGCGGCGCGATGTCGGCGATGGCCTTGGCCAGTTCCAGCACCGGCGGGTGAGCGGTCTGGAAGAACAGGTTGTAGTACGGCAGCTCGCGCATTTGCTTGCTGGCGGCGTCGGCCAGTTCGTCACGACCGTAACCGATCGCTACACACCACAGGCCGGCCATGCCGTCGAGGATCTTGTTGCCTTCGCTGTCCCAGAGGTAAACACCCTTGGCGCTGGTGATGATGCGCGGGCCTTTTTCCTTCAGCTGCTTGAAGTCACTGAACGGTGCCAGGTGGTGGTCGTTGCTCAGTGCTTGCCACTCACGGGTTTGCGGATTGTTGCTGGTCATGCGAATTCTCCTAAGTTTGCAATGAGGGCGCGGCTATTTCCTGCCGCGCCGCAGCGCATCAGACGGCGAAGAGCAGGAATTCCCGCTCCCATGAACTGATCACGCGCTTGAAGTTTTCATGCTCGGCCCGCTTGACCGCGACGTAGCCAGTGATGAATTTCTTGCCCAGGTATTTCTCGACGGTGGCGCTGTTTTCCATGCGTTCCAGCGCGTCTTCGATGGTCAGTGGCAGGCGCAGGTTGCGACGCTCATAGCCACGTCCTACCACTGGCGCACTCGGGTTCAGCCCTTCGACCATGCCGATGTAACCGCAGAGCAGGCTCGCGGCGATCGCCAGGTACGGGTTGGCATCGGCCCCCGGCAAGCGGTTTTCCACCCGACGATTCTGCGGGCCGGCATCCGGTACGCGCAGGCCCACGGTGCGGTTTTCTTCGCCCCATTCCACGTTCACCGGCGCCGAGGTATCCGGCAGGAAGCGGCGGAACGAGTTGACGTTGGGTGCGAACAGCGGCAGCAATTCCGGGATCAGTTTCTGCAGGCCACCGATGTGATGCAGGAACAGCTGGCTCATGGTCCCGTCTTCATTGGAGAAGACGTTCTTGCCGGTCTCGATGTCGATGATGCTCTGGTGCAAGTGCATCGCGCTGCCCGGCTCGCCGGTCATCGGCTTGGCCATAAAAGTGGCGGCCACGTCGTGCTTGAGCGCGGCTTCACGCATGGTGCGCTTGAAGATCAGGATCTGGTCGGCCAGGGACAGGGCGTCGCCGTGACGGAAGTTGATTTCCATCTGCGCCGTGCCGTCCTCGTGGATCAAGGTGTCGAGGTCCAGCTCCTGCAGTTCGCACCAGTCATAGACGTCTTCGAACAGCGGGTCGAATTCGTTCGCCGCTTCGATGGAGAACGACTGGCGACCGATTTCCGGGCGCCCGGAACGGCCAATCGGCGGTTGCAACGGGTAGTCCGGATCGTCACTGCGCTTGGTCAGGTAGAATTCCATTTCTGGCGCCACGATCGGCTGCCAACCTTTGTCGGCATAGAGTTTCAGCACTTTCTTGAGCACGTTACGCGGCGACAGCTCGATCGGGTTGCCTTGCTTGTCGTAGGTATCGTGGATCACCTGGGCGGTCGGCTCGACAGACCAGGGCACCAGGAACACCGCGTTCTGGTCGGGGCGGCAGATCATGTCGATGTCGGCCGGGTCGAGCAGTTCGTAATAGATGTCGTCTTCGACATAGTCGCCGGTCACGGTCTGTAACAGAACGCTTTCGGGCAGACGCATGCCTTTTTCCGCAATGAACTTGTTGGTCGGCGAAATCTTGCCCCGGGTGATACCGGTCAGATCGGCGATCATGCATTCGACTTCTGTGATCTTGTGGTCTTTCAACCAATCGGTGAGCTGGTCGAGGTTGTGACTCATAAATGCCTCTTAGGCTGAGTTTCCGGACTCTGGTAAGTCAGGCGTTGTTGGACGCATCGGCGCCGTGTGATACAGATTGCCCCTGCAATTGCCGGGCACATGAATGCTCGCCTTGAAGGAAGCGCGCAGCAACAGGTATGTGGGCGACACGTGCAGAATCACCAGAAGTTCCCGACACAGTGTGTAGGCCGCTATAGTGAAACGGTTCTATATTGGAAGTAGAGGCAGTAAAGATACTGCCATCCAGCCCGTCCAGAATATCGGACGCTGCCAACTGATCGGTCTGCGTTGAGCAGCCGGTGACGCCGATTATCGGCAGGCGAGACATGAAACACCCCGGTATTATTGCTGTTATGGGTTTGATTCGAGCTTAGCCTTGTTCATTTTTTTACACAACACCCCCGTAAAAAATACAACACGGCCCGCTCAAGCCCGCGGCCGGCAATACGTCCAAGGGCCAAAAAATGCCCCAAAGTGCCTCAAAAAAGCCTTATGAGCGCTTTTTTAGGGCAAAAAAGGCCTCGCTTGACTTCGGCATGCCGTTCGGGTTGACTGAAACCCGAAGAGATCAATGATTGATATTTTTAACAACAAAGGTGTTGCATCATGTCGGTACCCCCGCGTGCCGTTCAGCTTAACGAAGCGAACGCGTTCCTTAAGGAACATCCTGAGGTTCTGTACGTTGACCTTCTGATTGCGGATATGAATGGTGTGGTGCGCGGCAAGCGCATCGAACGCACCAGTCTCCACAAGGTTTACGAGAAAGGCATCAACCTGCCGGCCTCTCTATTTGCTCTGGATATCAATGGCTCTACGGTGGAAAGCACCGGCCTGGGCCTGGACATCGGCGATGCTGACCGAATCTGTTATCCAATTCCTGACACGCTGTGCAACGAGCCTTGGCAGAAGCGCCCTACCGCGCAACTGTTGATGACCATGCACGAACTCGAAGGCCAGCCGTTTTTTGCTGACCCGCGAGAAGTGCTGGCCAACGTCGTGCGCAAGTTCGACGAAATGGGCCTGACCATCTGCGCTGCGTTCGAACTGGAGTTCTACCTGATCGACCAGGAGAACGTGAACGGTCGTCCGCAACCACCACGCTCGCCGGTATCCGGCAAACGCCCGCACTCGACACAGGTCTACCTGATCGACGACCTCGACGAATACGTCGACTGCCTCCAGGACATTCTGGAAGGTGCGAAGGAGCAAGGCATTCCTGCCGACGCGATCGTCAAGGAAAGTGCCCCGGCGCAGTTCGAAGTGAACCTGCACCACGTGGCCGACCCGATCAAGGCCTGCGACTACGCAGTCCTGCTCAAGCGCCTGATCAAGAACATCGCCTACGACCATGAGATGGACACCACCTTCATGGCCAAGCCTTATCCGGGCCAGGCAGGTAATGGACTGCACGTCCATATCTCGATCCTTGATAAAGATGGCAAGAATATTTTTGCCAGTGAGGATCCCGAGCAGAACGCCGCACTGCGTCACGCGATCGGCGGTGTGCTCGAGACCCTACCGGCGCAGATGGCTTTCCTCTGCCCGAACGTCAACTCCTACCGTCGTTTCGGCGCACAGTTCTACGTGCCGAACGCACCGTGCTGGGGCCTGGACAACCGGACTGTAGCGGTGCGTGTACCGACCGGTTCCGCCGACGCGGTCCGCCTGGAACACCGCGTTGCCGGCGCCGATGCCAACCCGTACCTGCTGATGGCTTCCGTTCTGGCTGGCGTGCACCACGGCCTGGTCAACAAGATCGAGCCAGGGGCGCCCGTGGAAGGCAACTCCTACGAGCAGAACGAGCAAAGCCTGCCGAACAACTTGCGTGATGCGCTGCGCGAGCTGGACGACAGCGAAGTCATGGCCAAGTACATCGATCCAAAATACATCGACATTTTTGTCGCGTGCAAAGAGAGCGAGCTGGAGGAGTTTGAACACTCCATCTCTGATCTTGAGTACAACTGGTATCTGCATACTGTTTAATTGGTTGCAGTGACAAAGAAACGCCGTTGGCCTCCAAGCCAGCGGCGTTTTTTTATGGGTTTCTTTCAAAGGGACCGAGGTGCCTGCTTCGCGAGCAAGCCCGCTCCCACATTGGATTTCTATCGTATGCAGAATCTGTCTACACAGGAGATCTACTGTGGGAGCGGGCTTGCTCGCGAAGGCGCCCGACAAGACAACAGATAACCTGCCTCGTACAATGCCCCCTGCCCCGCAGGAGTCTCCAATGACGCGCACCGCCACCGTTCGCAAACCCCGCGCCCGCAGCCAGGCGCGGATCGATTCCATACTCGACGCCGCACGCACGCTGCTGGCCGCCGAAGGCGTGGGCAGCCTGTCTATCTACAGCGTTGCCGAGCGCGCGGAGATCCCGCCCTCCTCGGTCTACCACTTTTTTGCCAGCGTACCGTCCCTGCTCGAAGCGCTGACGGCCGACGTCCACGCCGCTTTCCGCGCCTGCCTGCAAGCACCCATCGACCACGCAGCCCTCAATAGCTGGCGCGACCTGTCGCGGCTGGTGGAACAGCGCATGCTGGCGATCTACAGCGAAGACGCTGCTGCCCGGCAGTTGATTCTCGCGCAGCACGGATTGACCGAAGTGACACAAGCTGACCGCCAGCACGACATTGAGTTGGGGGACCTGATGCACAAGCTGTTCGATCATCACTTTGAATTGCCGAAGCTGCCGGACGATGTTGACGTGTTTGCGCTGGCGATGGAGCTTGGCGATCGGGTATATGCACGCTCTGTGCAACAGCATGGGCAGATCACACCGCGCATGGCGGAGGAAGGGATGCGAGTGTTTGATGCTTATCTTGGATTGTATTTGCCGCCGTATCTGTCGAAGCGCGTCATCCCAGCCTGATTTTTGCTGGATTCACCGGCCTCTTCGCGAGCAAGCCCGCTCCCACAGTTGGAATGCGTTCCTCCTGTGGGAGCGGGCTTGCTCGCGAAGGCCGCACCGCCGAACCTACTGACGATGCACGTTCTTAAAGCTTGGCAATCGACACTTCAGTGGATTTCACGAATGCAATCACTTCACTGCCAACCACCAGCTCAAGCTCTTTTACCGAGCGAGTGGTGATCACCGAAGTGACAATGCCCGAAGCGGTCTGCACGTCGATTTCCGACAAAACATCACCCAGTACGATTTCCTTGATCGAGCCTTTGAACTGGTTACGAACGTTGATGGCCTTGATAGTCATGATGTTGATTCCTGTCATTGGATAAGGTGAGTTATTGCGCCCAACGCAATTGCGTAGGCAGTGGTGAAACAGGTTCCGGTTCCGGCGGTTCGCCGGGTAGCGACAGCACACGGTTGAGGACTTCGGTTTCCAGCGCCGCCAGCCGGTGAGAACCGCGAACCCTGGGGCGCGGCAGTTCCACGTGCAGGTCGAGGCCGACTTCGCCCTCTTCGATCAGGATCACCCGATCGGCAATCGCTACCGCTTCACTGACGTCGTGGGTCACCAGCAACACGGTGAAGCCGTGCTTCTGCCACAGTCGTTCGATCAGTTGCTGCATCTCGATGCGCGTCAGGGCATCCAGCGCGCCCAGGGGCTCGTCGAGCAACAGCAAGCGCGGTTGATGGATCAGCGCGCGCGCCAGGGCCACACGCTGCTTCTGCCCACCGGACAGGGCCGCCGGCCACTCATTGGCGCGGTCTGCCAGGCCGACCGACTCCAGGGCTTCCAAAGCTTGCGGCCGCCAGTTGCCGGAGAGGCCGAGGCCGACGTTGTCGATGACCTTTTTCCAGGGCAGCAGGCGCGCTTCCTGGAACATCAGCCGGGTGTCTTCCAGCGCATCACTCAACGGCGCCGAGCCCGCCAGCAGTTCACCGCCAGTGGGTTTGTCGAGGCCGGCGAGCAGTCGCAGCAAAGTGCTTTTGCCGCAGCCACTACGTCCGACCACAGCGACGAACTGGCCCGCCGGAATGTGCAGGTCGATCTCGCGCAGCACCTGCCGCGAGCCAAAGGTTTTCTGCAGCTTGCGTACTGCCAGCGGAATTCCGCGCAGCAGGCGTGGAGGTTGAGCGGTCATGCGGCACCTCCCTTGGCAACCTGATAGGCCGGATGCCAGCGCAGCCAGACTCGTTCCAGCCCACGGGCGGCGAGGTCGGCGAGTTTGCCCAGGGCGGCGTACAGCAGAATCGCCAGTACCACCACGTCGGTCTGCAGGAATTCCCGGGCATTCATCGCCAGGTAGCCAATCCCGGAGCTGGCGGAAATGGTCTCGGCCACGATCAGCGTCAGCCACATGAAGCCCAGCGCGAAACGCACACCGACCAGAATCGACGGCAGTGCACCCGGCAGGATCACCTGGCGGAACAGGCTGAAACCCGACAAGCCGTAACTGCGGGCCATTTCCACCAGCGCCGGATCGACGTTGCGGATGCCGTGATAAGTGTTGAGGTAGATCGGGAACAAGGTGCCCAGCGCCACCAGGAAAATCTTCGCCGACTCGTCGATGCCGAACCACAGGATCACCAGGGGAATCAGCGCCAGGTGCGGCACGTTGCGGATCATCTGCACTGAACTGTCGAGCAGGCGCTCACCCCATTTCGACAGGCCGGTGATGAAACCCAGCACCAGGCCGATGCTGCCACCAATGGTAAAGCCCAGTGCCGCGCGCCAGCCGCTGATCGCCAGGTGCGTCCAGATCTCGCCACTGCGCACCAGGCTTACACCCGCTTCAATCACCGCAACGGGCGCGGGCAATATCCGGGTCGACAACCAACCCGCCGACACCGACAACTGCCACACCGCCAGCAGCAGCACCGGCAGTGCCCAGGGCGCCAGGTTATGGATAATTCTGTTCATGGCGCACCTCAGCTCTGAGACGCGGCTTTAGGGAGGATATCGTTGGCGACCATCTCGCCGAACGGGCTGACGAAGTTGGCACCCTGTGGCGCTTGCGGACGCTCGATGTCGAGGTGCGGGAACAGCAATTCCGCAACCCGATAGGACTCTTCCAGGTGTGGATAACCGGAGAAGATAAACGTATCGATGCCCAGGTCCGCGTATTCCTTCACGCGAGCAGCCACGGTCGGTCCGTCGCCGACCAGGGCCGTGCCCGCGCCACCGCGCACCAGGCCAACACCGGCCCAGAGGTTGGGGCTGACTTCCAGATTGTCGCGACTGCCACCGTGCAGCGCGGCCATGCGTTGCTGACCAACCGAATCGAAGCGCGACAGAGAAGCCTGGGCGCGGGCGATGGTTTCGTCATCTACATGGGAGATCAGCTTGTCCGCCGCCTGCCAGGCTTCGGCATTGGTTTCGCGAACGATCACGTGCAGACGAATCCCGAAGCGCACGGTGCGCCCCAGCTTGGCGGCCTTGGCCCGCACCTGTTCGATCTTCTCGGCTACAGCGGCCGGCGGCTCACCCCAAGTCAGGACCATTTCCACCTGCTCCGCGGCCAGGTCTTGCGCCGCTTCCGACGAGCCACCGAAGTACAGCGGTGGACGCGGTTGCTGGATCGGCGGGTAGAGCAGTTTGGCGCCCTTCACGCTGATGTGCTGACCGTCGTAATCGACAGTTTCGCCTTCCAGTACCCGACGCCAGATCCGGGTGAATTCCACCGAGGCCTGATAACGTTCTTCGTGGCTCAGGAACAGACCATCGCCAGCCAACTCTTCCGGATCACCGCCGGTGACCAGGTTGAACAGCGCCCGACCGCCGGACAGCCGATCCAGGGTAGCGGCCTGACGCGCTGCCACCGTCGGGGAAATGATCCCGGGGCGCAGGGCGACGAGGAATTTCAAACGCTGGGTCACCGGGATCAGCGACGCAGCCACCAGCCACGAGTCTTCGCAGGAGCGTCCAGTGGGGATCAGCACCCCGCCGAAGCCCAGGCGATCTGCTGCCTGGGCGATCTGTTGCAGGTAACCGTGGTCGACGGCGCGAGCGCCTTCGGCGGTGCCAAGGTAATGGCCGTCGCCGTGGGTAGGCAGGAACCAGAAGATATTGAGGCTCATGGAGTGGTCTCCTTAGGGATTCGAATTACTGTGCTTTGGCAACGGCAGCCGGTGGCGTCCAGATCACGTCCTTGATACTCAACAGCTTCGGAATCAGCTTGAGCTGATAGAAGCTGTCGGCGATTTTCTGCTGGGCGGCGACCACTTCCGGGGTCAGGAACAGCGCGCCGTAACCCTGGCGTTTCACCGAGGTCAGGGTGATGTCCGCTGGCAGGCCGAGCAGTGGCGAGACCTGTTTGGTCACGTCCTCAGGATTGGCCTTGGACCATTCACCGACCGCGCGCACTTCTTCCACCAGGGTCTTGATCACCTCGGGATTTTTCTGTGCATAAGGCTTGGTCGCCAGGTAGAACTGGTGGTTGTCGACGATGCCCTGGCCGTCACGCAGAGTGCGCGCTTGCAGTTGCTGTTCGGCGGCAGCCTGGTACGGGTCCCAGATGACCCAGGCGTCGACACTGCCACGCTCGAAGGCGGCACGGGCATCGGCTGGCGGCAGGAACACGGTCTGGATGTCGCTGTACTTGAGGCCGGCATCTTCCAGCGCACGGACCAGCAGGTAGTGAACGTTGGAGCCTTTGTTCAGGACGACTTTCTTGCCCTTGAGCTCCTGCACCGATTTGATCGGGGAGTTCTTCGGCACCAGGATCGCTTCGCTGTGCGGCGCTGGAGGTTCATACGCCACGTAGAGCAGATCGGCACCGGCAGCCTGGGCGAACACTGGTGGGGTTTCGCCTGTCACGCCGAAGTCGATGGAGCCGACGTTCAGGCCTTCAAGCAGTTGCGGGCCACCCGGGAATTCAGTCCATTGCACATCCACGCCTTGGGCGGCGAGGCGTTTTTCCAGAGTGCCCTTGGCTTTGAGCAGCACCAGGGTGCCGTACTTCTGATAGCCGATTCGCAGAGTCTCGGCCTGAGCTTGAGTAATGGCGCCGAAGGTTACAGCCGCAGCAAACAGAGCGACCAGACCACGACGCAAAATAACAGGGCGCATGGCGCTCTCCTTTTTGCAGTTGGGTTTTGGCTGCACCTGCTTGGCCGTTGGCGGCTGAGTAAGGTTCAGTGAAGCAAATTCAGGGGTGGATTAAGTGCGGGCTCAAATGCTCCAGCGCGCACTCAACAAACGTTCATTCAACAGGTTTGGATCGATCGGCTTCGGCCGTCGCGCCATGGCGCTGAAAAACAGCTCCAGCGATTCATTCAAACGTTGTTCCAGCTCCGGTGCCAACTGCGCCTGGGCACTGCCCTCGCCGTAGGCAATCTGGCTGTCTTCAGCGAAAATTCCGTGCAGCATTTCCTGGGCTTTGAGCGCCGATAACACCGGTTTCAAGGCGTAGTCCACGGCCAGCATGTGCGCGATGCTGCCGCCGGTGGCCATCGGCAGTACCACCTTGTGCGCCAGGGCGCGCTCGGGCAGCAGGTCCAGCACGGTCTTCAAGGCACCGGAGAACGAGGCCTTGTAGACAGGAGTGGCGATCAGCAGGCCGTCAGCGTTGGCAATCTGTTGCAGCAGGTCGACCACCTTGGGGCTATCGAAGCGTGCATGCAGCAAGTCTTCGGCCGGGAAGTCCCGTACCTGGTAACTCACCACTTCTACACCTTGCTCCTGCAGCCAGCGCTGAGAGCGGTCCAGCAGCACTCCTGAACGGGAGCGTTGGCTAGGGCTGCCACCGAGTGAGACGACCAGCATTCGGCAAATTCCTTGAACAGTTGGCGATTCGCAGCGCGCGATCTCGCTTGGATGGGAGTGACCTTAACAGCTGATTGTTATATCCATAAATCATATTTATTCATTTGGTTATGCGATTAGGAGATATACGGGAGTGAATTTCCAGGCGAAAAAAAAAGGCCGTCGAAACGGCCTGAAATCCCCTGCTTGATGGATGCAATTCGATCCGGCACCTATGCTGCTGGTTACGGCCTCATCGCGAGCAGGCTCACTCCCACAGTGGGTCGGTGTGAATTGAAGATCTGCACACACCACATTCCCCTGTAGGAGTGAGCCTGCTCGCGATGGCGGCCGTCAGAACAGCACAAATACCTGAATTACCTATTCGGTTGCGGCGTCAGGCGCAGGTACGGCTTCACCGCACGATACCCCTTGGGAAAGCGTTTGTTGATTTCATCTTCATCCTTGAGCGATGGCACGATCACCACTTCATCACCGTCCTGCCAGTTAGCCGGGGTCGCCACCTTGTAGTTGTCGGTGAGTTGCAGCGAGTCGATCACCCGCAGGATTTCATGGAAGTTGCGACCAGTACTCGCCGGATAAGTGATGGTCAGACGCACCTTCTTGTTTGGATCGATCACAAAAAGCGAACGCACGGTCAGGGTGTCATTGGCATTCGGGTGAATCAGGTCATACAGGTCCGACACCTTGCGATCGGCGTCAGCCAGGATCGGGAAGTTGACCTGCGTGTCCTGTGTTTCGTTGATGTCCTCGATCCACTTGTGGTGCGAGTCCACCGGGTCCACGGACAGCGCGATCGCCTTGACGCCGCGTTCGGCAAACTGCTCTTTCAACTTGGCGGTAAAGCCCAGCTCGGTGGTGCACACCGGAGTGAAATCCGCTGGGTGGGAGAACAGCACGCCCCAGCTGTCGCCCAGCCATTCATGGAAACGGATGGTGCCGGCGCTGGAATCCTGTTCGAAGTCGGGGGCGATATCGCCAAGTCTGAGGCTCATGGTGCTGCTCCTGGTGAGTGCTTGATGAGCTCAACTGTGCCTGTGTTTTTTATCTATTAAAAAGAATAAATATCGATTTGTTTAGACCTAAAATGCATATATAAATCGGTCTTTAAAAACGCAAAAAGCCCCGCCCGGCAAGGTGCCGGGCAGGGCTTTTTTACTTCAGTTACTCGAGCGCTATTACAACAGCGGGATCGAGTAGCTGACGATCAGGCGGTTTTCATCCTGGTCACGTTGACCCGGGATGTCGTTGCGCCACGAAGCGTTTTTCCACATCAGGCCCAGGTTCTTCAGCGGGCCTTCCGGCACCACGTAAGCCACGGTCAGGTCGCGCTCCCACTCGGAGTTACCCGAACCGTTTTCACGACCATTCGCGCCCACGGTGTCGATGTTGTCACCGCGCAGGTAAACGATGCCGGCGGTTGCACCTGGCAGGCCAACTTTGGCGAAGTCATACGAGTAGCGTGCTTGCCAGGTTTTCTCGCCGGCACGGCCGAACTTCTGGATCTGCATGTCGGTGATGGTGTAGTTCGACGAACCGTCGCCCTGGTTCAGCCAAGGGAAGTCGCTGCTGCCGTTGCTGACCTGGTAACCGCCACCGAAGGTGTGGCCGGCAACGGAGTACAGGAACAGGCCGCTGTACAGGTTGTTGTCGACTTTGCCGCGACCGCCTGCAGTACCGGTGTAGTTACCGTTGCTGTAGTAAGCCGGAGTGTTGCCGTTGGCGCCGTCATCGGAGCTGTTGAAGTAACGGAAGTCCGACTTCAACACGCCCGGGCCGATTGCCCAGTTGTGAACCAGACCCAGGAAGTGCTGTTTATAGAAGTCTTCCAGGTTGCCGTAGTAGTACTGGGCAGTCAGGTCCTTGGTGATTTTGTAGTCACCGCCGGCATAGAGGAACTTGTTGCTGTCGCGACCGCTGATGGTCGGGCTGTTAGCACCGCCGATCGACAGTTGCTCATTGTTGCTGGAGTTACGACCTTTCACAGCTTCGATCTGACCGCCAACCAGTGTCAGGTCCTTGATCTCGCCGGAAGTGATCTGGCCGCCCTGCCAGGTTTGTGGCAGCAGACGACCATCGTTGGTGGCGATCACCGGGTTTTTCGGCTGCAAGGTACCCAGTTTCAATTCTGTCTGGGAGATCTTGGCTTTGGCGGTCAGGCCCAGGCTGGAGAAGTTATCAACCGCTTCGCCGTTGGACTTGCTCGGGAACACGGTGCCACCGTAAGAGGTAGCGGTCGCGCCGTTGGTGCCACCACCGGAATCCAGCTTGACGCCCAGCAGGCCGATAGCGTCGATACCGAAGCCGACGGTACCTTGGGTGTAGCCCGAGATGAAGCGCAGGTCGAAGCCTTGGCCCCACTCTTCGTTCTTGCTTTGAACGCCTGCCGCAGTGCGGGCAGCCGAATCACGGTTATCGGTGTTGATGTAGAAGTTACGCAGGCCCAGGGTGGCCTTGCTGTCTTCGATGAAACCGGCGGCGCCTGCCTGCTGCGCAATCACCCCAACGGCCACGGCCAGGGCCAAGGTCGACTTGTTCATTGTTTCGCTCCTATCGTTTCTAATTTTTCGGTTCGGAGTCGAACGCTCCGGATCCTGAAAATGCGCGTTTACCGCAAACCACCCTCTACCGGCCACCGCACTGACGTGTCTAAGTCGGGGGTCTGTCCAGGAAGAATGGGGCCCGCATGGTAAACGTATAAAAATTTATTTCATGCTTTTCATGCCATTCCGCGATAAAAAAATGCCATTTAATCGCGCTGTGACCCTGACATCGGCCCCGGAGGGATGCACTTTAGGGCTTTAGATTAAAAGCTAAAAAGAATAATAAATTACAACATAAGACCGAACTGGAATATGCAAAAAAAAGCCGAAAAAAACCCCGCCATTCAGCAGGGTTTTTTTGCAGCTTTTTACAGGAAGCTATAGGTGTAGTTGAAGATCACGCGGGTCTGGTCCTGAGCGGAGATGTTAGTGTCGCCGCGGTAGGTACCGTGACGCAGGGTCGTACCGAACCCTTTCAATGCGCCAGTCTGGATCACGTAATCCACGCGAAGGTCACGCTCCCATTCGGTCTGGTCCTTGCCAATGCCGTTGGTGGCCTTGATGTTTTCGCCACGCAGGTAAGCGGCCGAAGCCTTCAGGCCTGGAACGCCCAGGGAGGCGAAGTCAAAGGTGTACTGACCGAATGTGGTGTTCTCGCCGGCACGCACAAAGCCGTTAACCATGGCATCGGTGAACAGGTAGAAGCTGGCACCGCCGGCTCCTTCGTTGCGACCGTTGCCATCGACCACGCTGCCCTGGTTGAGGTAAACGAAACCACCGTCATCGCTCACGCGCTGATGGCCCAGCAGGAAGGCGTTCGAACCCAAGGTGTAGGTGAACATGGCACTCCAGGTCTGGTTATCCACCTCGCCCGGGTTCTTCGCGTAGCCGCCGTTGTTGTTGAAGCGGTAACCCACATCACCATTCTTGCCGTCGGAGCTGCTGTCGAAATAGCGCAGGTCAGTCTTGAACGACTGGTTGGCGCTGATCGGATAGACGTGCACCAGGCCGAGGAAATGCTGCTTGTAGTAGTCTTCAAGGTTCGCGTAGTAGTACTGCAGCATCAGGTCTTTGGTGACCTTCCAGTCTCCACCGGCGTAACGGAACTTGTTGCTTTCTTCGGTACCGCCAGCCACAGCGAGACCGGTGGTGTTCGACGAAGCGCGACCGGCGGCGTGTTCGAGTTGACCGACGTTGAACGTGACGTTGTCGATTTCCTTCGAGGTGATGGTGCCGCCTTCAAAGGTCTGCGGCAGCAGACGGCTGTCGTTCGCGATCAGTACCGGCATGCTCGGCTGCAAAGCGCCACCCAGGTGAGCCTCGGTTTTCGAGATGCGAGCCTTGACGTTACCTGCAACGCGGCTCCACGAATCGGACGCCGAACCATCGCTATCGCTCGGGAAGAAAGAGTTGTTGTCCGGGTGATGACCACGGCCGCCGTCCAGATGGATGCCTACCAGAGCCTGGGCATCAAAACCAAAGCCGACCGTGCCCTGCGTGAAGCCGGACAGGTAATCGAATTTAAAGCCTTGGGCAGTTTCCCGCTGATCATTGGCAGTGCCTTCGCGGGTGTCGGCGTTGAAGTACATGGTGCGAGAACTGACGGAAGCCTTGCTGTCTTCGATGAAACCTGCGGCGCCTGCCTGCTGCGCCATAACCCCTACGGCCACGGCCAGGGCCAAGGTGGACTTGTTCATTATGAAGCTCCTCTCGTTTCTAATTCTTGTGTTCCTGGCCCTGGGTCGAATGCCCGTGATCCTAGGATTTGCGATTAGCGCCAGACCGTGACCTGTAAGTCAATCGTAACCGTATGTGACTACGACCATGGTCTAACACCCGTCAATCCGGCGTCCTGAGACCTACGCTCTGGGCATAAAGCCAATAGGAAGCATCCGATGTTTTTTTATACTCTTTAGGAATTACGTTTGACTTGCCAGGTCGTTGAAACAGGACCTCTGGCTAATTCCTAAATGGTATTTTTTGATCATTTTTTAGTTCGATCAAATTTAACGGAAACCCACACTCCATCTGATCGAAGGCGACGCCTAGAAGATCAAGCGCGCACTATCCAGACCAATTGTTACAGTTTGTGTATCGGTTTTAATTTGTCTTAGTGGCCCGATGGACTTCAGGTCGCAGCAGACTAGCGCGCTGCTGGAGAGCGGCACGGAAACGACGAAGTAAGGAACAGGGGAAGGTTGAGACGGTGCGCGCAATTTCCCTGTAGGAGCTGCCGCAGGCTGCGATCTTTTGATCTTAAAAACAAATCAAAAGATCGCAGCCTGCGGCAGCTCCTACAGGGGACCGTGCTTACAGAGTCTTTTCGAAGATCTTCGAATTGCGCTGATAGTTGTACAGCGACGCTCGCGCCGACGGCAAGCGGTCTACGCTGCTCGGCACGAAGCCGCGTTCGCGGAACCAGTGGGCGGTGCGGGTCGTCAGGACGAACAGGGTTTTCAAGCCCTGGGCCCGGGCGCGAGTCTCGATGCGCTCCAGCAGCTCATCGCCACGCTTGCCGTGGCGGTATTCAGGGTTCACCGCCAGGCACGCCAGCTCACCCGCATCCGAATCGGCAATCTGATAAAGCGCGGCGCAGGCGATGATCATGCCTTCGCGTTCGACCACGCTGAATTGCTCGATCTCACGCTCCAGTACCTCGCGAGAACGACGCACCAGAATCCCCTGCTCTTCCAGCGGGCTGATCAGGTCGAGCAATCCGCCGACGTCTTCGATAGCCGCTTCACGCACGATCTCGAATTGTTCCTGGGCGACCAGGGTACCGCCACCGTCGCGGGTGAACAGCTCGGTCAATAGTGCACCGTCTTCGGCGTAGCTGACGATATGACTGCGCGCCACGCCGCCACGGCAGGCTTCGGCGGCGGCATCGAGCAATTCACCCTGATAATTGCTGCCCAGGCGCAGCAAATGCGCCGGCACCTGTTGCGGACGCAACTCGCGCACCAGCCGGCCGTTTTCATCGATCAGGCCCAGGTCCGCACCGAACAACAGCAGTTTATCGGCGCCCAAATCGATGGCGGCACGGGTGGCCACGTCTTCGCAAGCGAGGTTGAAAATTTCGCCGGTTGGCGAGTAGCCCAATGGCGAGAGCAACACGATGGAACGCTCGTCCAGCAGGCGATTGATGCCTTTGCGGTCGACCCGGCGCACTTCGCCGGTGTGATGATAATCGACCCCTTCAAGCACGCCGATCGGCCGTGCAGTCACCAGGTTGCCGCTGGCCACCCGCAGGCGCGAGCCCTGCATCGGCGACGAAGCCATGTCCATCGACAGCCGCGCTTCGATGGCGATCCGCAACTGGCCGACGGCATCGATCACACACTCAAG
This sequence comes from Pseudomonas sp. LB3P31, assembly GCF_054897945.1. Taxonomy (NCBI): domain Bacteria; kingdom Pseudomonadati; phylum Pseudomonadota; class Gammaproteobacteria; order Pseudomonadales; family Pseudomonadaceae; genus Pseudomonas; species Pseudomonas sp. LB3P31. The sequence goes on along the minus strand of NZ_CM142710.1, from coordinate 3,659,859 downwards.
GGTCGCCGCATCGGTGATGCGCATCCCGTGGTGGTAATGCGGGGTCAGGCCACGAGCGGCCAGGCGGGTTTCGATCTGCGGACGGGAGCCGTGGACCAGCACCAGGCGCACACCCAGGCTGTGCAGCAGCACCAGGTCGTGGACGATATTGCCGAAGTTCGGATGCTCCACGCCATCGCCGGGCAGCATGACGACAAAGGTGCAATCGCGGTGGGCGTTGATGTATGGGGAAGCGTGACGAAGCCAATTAACGTATTCGGGCATGAACCTGGGCCTGTAATAAATAGCAGCCAAAAAATGGGCGAAACGCAACAACGCACAGCGGGCTGGTGGTTATCGTCGGAACAGGCTTGGCGACACGCGAGCTCTCCTCATGGATACGGGTTGGATCAACATCAATTTAAAGGCCCCCCCCCGTAGGAGCTGCCGCAGGCTGCGATCTTTTGATCTTGCTCTTTAAGATCAAAAGATCGCAGCCTGCGGCAGCTCCTACGGGGGGATTTGCGTTTAGCCGACAGGTTGGGCCGGTGTCAGGCAGTAATGTTCAATCAGTTGACGTAATAGATGCACCGTAGGCTGCAAACGTGACATTTCGAGGTATTCCCCCGGCTGGTGCGCACAGGCGATGTCCCCCGGGCCAAGCACCAATGTTTCACAGCCAAGGCGCTGAAGATAAGGCGCTTCGGTGCCGAACGCCACTGCTTCGGCCTTGTGACCGGTGAGCTTTTCGGCGATCTGTACCAGTTCCGCGTCTTCGGCCTCCTCGAATGGTGGCACTTCGGGAAACAGCGGGGCGTAGTCGATTTTCACTTGATGGCGCTCGGCAACCGGCTTGAGTCTCTGCAGGATCTCCGCGCGCAAGGCCTTGGGATCCATGCCCGGCAACGGTCGCAGATCGAACTCCAGGGAACACTGCCCGCAGATCCGGTTGGGGTTATCGCCGCCGTGGATGCAGCCGAAGTTCATGGTCGGCGTCGGCACGCCGAATTGCGGGTTGCGAAACTCGCGCTGCCACAACAGGCGCAGGCCGCGCAGTTCACCCATGGCATCGTGCATCGCTTCGAGGGCACTGTGACCCAGGCGCGGGTCGGAGGAATGGCCGCTCTGCCCGAGAATATCGATGCGCTCCATCATGATGCCCTTGTGCATGCGGATCGGCTTCAAACCGGTCGGCTCGCCGATCACTGCCGCGCGGCCCAGGGGCCGTCCGGCTGCGGCCAGTGCACGGGCACCGGACATCGAGCTTTCTTCATCGCAGGTGGCGAGGATCAGCAATGGCTGCTTGAACGGCTGATCGAGCAAAGGTATGACGGCTTCGATAGCCAGGGCGAAAAAGCCTTTCATGTCGCAACTGCCCAAGCCCACCCAGCGGCCGTCGACTTCGGTGAGTTTCAGCGGATCGGTCTGCCACAACGCGCCATCGAAGGGCACGGTGTCGCTATGCCCGGCGAGTACCAGGCCGCCGGGGCCAGAACCGAAGCTGGCGAGCAGGTTGAATTTGCCGGGGCTGACCTGCTGAATATCACAGGCAAATCCGAGGTCGCCGAGCCAGGTGGCCAGCAAGTCGATCACCGGGCGGTTGCTCTGATCGAGGCTGGCCTGGGTGCAGCTGACGGACGGTGCGGCGATCAGCGCAGCGAACTGATCTTTCATGGACGGCAAAGGCATCGCTGACTCCAACTCCCGAATTGACGTCCATCATAGAGCCATCCAGTCACAGGAATAAACCGTCGCGGACTCTACCTCGTCACAGTCCTGTACACTGCACGGCCTTGGCAGCCACACATTCCCCTGGCTGCGCTCCCGATCCTGGATTTTCCGGCCATGCAGAAAGAAACCGAAATCAAGCTCCGCGTCAGCCGCGAAACCCTCGCTGCGCTGCGCGAGCACCCGCTACTGAAGAAACGCAACAAAAGTGGCTGGGAACGCCGTGAACTGATGAACCAGTACTTCGACACGCCTGAGCGCGATCTGGCTCGTGCCAAGGTTGCCCTGCGCCTGCGCCGCGATGGCGAAGAAGTGATTCAGACCCTCAAGACCCGCGGCCAAAGCGTTGCCGGCCTGTCCGAGCGTAATGAATACGACTGGAACCTGCCCAAAGCCAAGCTCGATGTGAAAAAACTCGACGGCGAATGCTGGCCTGAAGAGCTGGCCGAGCTGGACAAGAAAACCTTGAAAGCCATCTTCACCACCGATTTCGTCCGCGAGCGCGCTGAAATCGCCTGGGGCCGCGGCAAGACCAAAGTGGTCATCGAAGCCGCACTGGACCTGGGCCACGTGGTAGTCGGCAAGCAGAAGGAAGAAATCTGCGAGCTGGAGCTGGAATTGCGCGAAGGCGAACCTGCCGCACTGCTGGAACTGGCAGCCGAACTGGCCGCGACCCTGGCGTTGATGCCGTGTGATATCAGCAAGGCCGAGCGCGGTTATCGCCTGTATGACGCCAACAGCTATTCGCTGAGCCTGCCAGCGCCACAGATCAGCGCCGAAACGCCGCTGGACGATGCATTCGCAGCACTGTGCTGGCATTTGCTGGGCAGCAGCCAACGCCTGGCCGAGCAGTATCGCTTCAATGGCCACTGGCGCCTGCTGCTGGACTGGGTCGAGAACCTGGCCGAAATGCGCGCGTTGCTCAGCAGCCTGGGGCAAGCCGCTCCGCGTCAATCGACCCACGACTTGCGAGTGGCACTGGATGCCTTGCTCGAAGACTGGCGTCCACTGGTGCAAGCCGGCCTGGATGACGAAGACGTGCGCAAGGCCGCGCCAGAGCAGTTCCTCGAAGAACTGGAAGACCCGCGTTGGGGCCTGTTCTCCCTGACCACTTCGCGCTGGTTGCTGGCTCGCACCTGGACCGCCGAGCGCAACGTGCGCGGCAATCGCCAGGGCGCAGCGCAACTGGGCAGCTGGCTGCCGCGCCTGCTGGGCGAAGAAGCCACGTCCCTGCAGCTGCAGCGTTATCAGCAGCAACCGGAAGATTTGGCCGAGCAACTGCCGCGCATCGAACGCATCCAGGCCTGGCTGCACCATGCCCGTGGCGTGCTGGAGATCCCGGAAATGGATCGCCTGTACGGTGAGCTGAAGCAGCTGGCGCAACTGGCCAACGAGCCGATCACCGATGAATCGCTGGATGCGCGCAAGCAGCAGGCGATTGCGGTCTATCAGAATCGTGCCTGGAAGATGTTGCTGCGCATGTAAGGACGCCATCGCGAGCAAACTCACTCCTACATTCGACCGCGCTCGCTCAGGCAACTCGGTCAATTGTAGGAGTGAGCCTGCTCGCGATGAGGCCAGCAGCAACACCGCAAAAACCTCAGACCGGCACACTAATCCCTCAAACCGCCAGCTGAAACCCCTCGACACGGCTTCGTCGGGTAGTGGCCCAACGGTTGACGGCTGCGCGTCTATCCTTTGCGCACTGTTGTTCATGAGGAGCCCGCATGTCCGTTCAACTCGCCATTCAGGACCGCTGGCTGGATCTCAATGATTTGCTGCGCGAACTGGTCGCCCAGGGTTTCATCAGCCAGGATTCAGCCGAACTCGCACTCAATGCCCGGCGGCGCCATGCAACTAATGGCCAACTGCACCCTTTGGAGTTCATTGCCGGCCAGCATCTCGACGATCTCAGCCGCCCCGGCAAACATCTCGACCTGGAAAGCCTGACCCTGTGGCTGTCACAGCAGGCCGGCCAGCCGTACCTGCGAATCGACCCGCTGAAGATCAACGTCGCGGCCATCACGCCGCTGATGTCCTACGCGTTCGCCCAGCGCCACAAGATTCTTGCGGTCTCGGTCGACCGCGACGCCGTGACCGTGGCGAGTGCCCAGCCCTACGTCAACGGCTGGGAGGCCGACCTGACCCACGTGCTGAAATTGCCGATCAAACGGGTGGTGGCCAACCCGGTGGACATCCAGCGCTTCAGCGTGGAGTTTTTCCGCCTGGCCAAATCAGTCAGCGGGGCAACCACTGGCGATCAGCAGATCAACTCCATGGGCAACTTCGAACAGTTGCTCAATCTTGGCGCCAGCGACCAAGAGCCGGACGCCAACGACGCGCACATCGTCAACATCGTCGACTGGCTGTTCCAGTACGCCTTCCAGCAACGCGCCAGTGATATTCACATCGAGCCCCGGCGCGAACAGGGAACCGTGCGCTTTCGCATCGACGGCGTGCTGCACAACGTCTATCAATTCCCGCCGCAGGTGACCATGGCGATTGTCAGTCGCCTGAAGAGCCTTGGCCGTATGAACGTTGCGGAAAAGCGCAAACCCCAGGATGGCCGGGTGAAGACCAAGACCCCGGACGGCGGTGAAGTCGAGCTGCGGCTGTCGACCTTGCCGACGGCGTTCGGCGAAAAAATGGTCATGCGCATCTTCGACCCGGAAGTGCTGCTCAAAGACTTCGATCAGCTGGGCTTCTCCGCCGAAGACCTGCGACGCTGGCAGGACATGACCCGCCAACCTAACGGCATCATCCTGGTAACCGGCCCGACCGGCTCCGGCAAGACCACTACGCTCTACACCACCCTCAAGAAGCTGGCGACGCCCGAGGTCAACCTCTGCACCATCGAGGATCCGATCGAAATGGTCGAGCCGGCGTTCAACCAGATGCAGGTCCAGCACAACATCGACCTGACCTTTGCCGCCGGCGTTCGTGCACTCATGAGGCAAGACCCGGACATCATCATGATCGGCGAGATCCGCGACCTCGAAACCGCTGAAATGGCAATCCAGGCGGCGCTCACCGGCCACCTGGTGCTGTCGACACTGCACACCAACGACGCACCCAGCGCCATCAGCCGCCTGCTGGAACTCGGTGTGCCGCATTACCTGATCAAGGCGACAGTGCTTGGCGTCATGGCCCAGCGCCTGGTGCGCACTCTGTGTCCGCACTGCAAGGCGCCGCTGAACCTGGGCGAAGACGACTGGCAGACCCTGACCAAGCCCTGGCAGGCGCCTCTGCCGGGTAACGCCCAGCGCGCCATCGGCTGCCTGGAATGCCGGGACACCGGCTACCGCGGGCGCGCGGGGGTTTATGAAATCATGCAGCTGACAGACGGGATAAAGTCGCTGATCAGTCCCGACACAGACCTGCTGGCGGTACGCCGGCAGGCTTTCAAGGAAGGCATGCGCAGCCTGCGCCTGTCGGGGGCGCAGAAGGTCGCAGCCGGGCTGACAACCATCGAAGAGGTGCTGCGGGTCACGCCGCAGAGCGAGCAGAAGTAAGTCCTGATGATGCGAGAGTACGGTTGCGGTTTTTATCCGCGACCGGCACCGCTACACTTCGGCGGTCGAGAATTCATTGATGCACTCAACAGGGAATTGTTATGCAGATCGGTACCGTGCTTTTACTGTTTGTCGGCCTGGTGGTCGCCATCCTGTTCATGGGTTTCAAAGTCGTACCCCAGGGTTATCAATGGACGGTCGAACGCTTCGGCCGTTACACCAACACCCTCAAACCCGGCCTGAACATCATTATTCCGGTCATGGACCGCATCGGTCGCAAGATCAACGTGATGGAAAGCGTGCTGGATATTCCGCCCCAGGAAGTCATCACCGCCGATAACGCCACGGTGCAGATCGATGCCGTGTGTTTCTTCCAGGTGGTCAACACGGCGCAGGCGGCCTACGAGGTCAACAACCTCGAACACGCGATCCGCAATCTGCTGCAGACCAACATCCGTACTGTCCTCGGCTCCATGGAGCTGGATGCGATGCTCAGCCAGCGTGACGGGATCAACGAAAAACTCCTGCGTACCGTCGATGAAGCCACGGCGCCGTGGGGCATCAAGATCACCCGGATCGAAATCAAGGACATCAGCCCACCCGCCGACTTGATGGCGGCGATGTCCGGGCAGATGAAGGCCGAGCGGATCAAGCGCGCCCAGATTCTTGAAGCCGAAGGCCTGCGTGCCGCCGCAATCCTCACCGCCGAAGGCAAGAAACAGGCGCAGATCCTCGAGGCAGAGGGTGGTCGCCAGGCTGCGTTCCTCGAAGCTGAAGCCCGTGAGCGTCAAGCCGAAGCCGAAGCCCAGGCGACCAAAGTGGTGTCTGAGGCCATCGCGGGCGGTAACGTGCAAGCGGTCAATTACTTCGTCGCCCAGAAGTACATCGACGCGCTGGGCAAATTGGCCTCGGCCAACAACAGCAAAGTGATCCTGATGCCACTTGAGGCCAGCTCGATGATTGGCGCAGTCGGGGGCATCGGCGAAATCGTCAAGGCTACGTTCGATAACAAGAAGGCCTGAGGCATACCATGTGGGCATTCCTGCAAAACCTGTCGTTCTGGGACTGGCTGGCCTTCGGCACCGTGCTACTGATTCTTGAAGTGTTCGGTGCCGGCGGCTATCTGCTGTGGATCGGCATGGCGGCAGCCGCTGTCGGCGTGTTGACCTTCCTGCTGCCCGTCATGTCCTGGGAAGTGCAGTTCCTGCTGTTCGGCCTGCTCTCGATCGCCACGGCGCTGTACTGGTGGCGACGCCAGCGCAGCGCAGTACGCCAGAGTGACGAGCCGAACCTTAACCTGCGGGGCCAGGAGCTGATCGGCAAGACCTTTGTGGTGCATGAAGCGATCATCGACGGGCGCGGCAAGATCAAGGTCGCCGACGGCGTGTGGATGGCCCGCGGCCCCGATGCGGCCTCGGGCAGTCGCGTCCGGGTGACAGGGCAGCAAGGGGCAATCCTGCTAGTGGAACCGTATGAGTAAGCCAGCACGGAACCGGATTGGCAGATTGACGATCCAACGCGCTAGTTAATCCAGTGGAGTCACCCATCATGCGTTTCAAGTTTGCTGTCGCTACCCTCGCCGTGTTGTCCCTTCCAGTTGGATCGGCGATGGCCGATAGCTTTTGGCGTAACGTCCTCTCGTCCGGTGCGACCACCGGCTCGACTTACCTGACGTTCAAGGATCACAAGCTGATTATTGCCGCTCAAGACGACGCCGGCAGCTTCGTCGCCAGCGACGGCGGCATCCGCGGTCCGTACCTGGAAGCGGCGATGCAGAAAGTCCGTGCCGACAATCCTGGCCTGCAAGCTACGGACATGGAACTGGCGAATGCGATTTTGGCGAAGAATGCTGTTGCGTCGGAATAAGCCTGTTTGCTGAACCAGAAATGCCGCTCCCATGAGCGGCATTTTTTTACCCAGTACAAATTATTCTGTTGAAACCCCTGTAGGAGTGAGCCTGCTCGCGATGGGGCCGGCACCTTCAAAATTTTCCTCGGCTGACACTCCGTCATCGCGAGCAGGCTCGCTCCTACAGTGGGAATGCGCGGATGGTGCTTCAGCGATAATCATCCACCGGCACACACGCGCAGAACAGGTTGCGGTCGCCGTACACATTGTCCACTCGGTTTACCGCCGGCCAATACTTGTGCAGGCGGGTATGGGCATCCGGGGTCACCGCCTGTTCGATGCTGTAAGGTCGCTCCCACACCCCGATGATATCCGCCAGCGTATGCGGCGCGCCCTTGAGCGGGTTGTTCTCGGCGGGCCAGTTGCCGTTCTGCACCTCGGTGATTTCCGCCCGAATGCTGAGCATCGCGCCAATGAAGCGATCCAGCTCCGCCTTCGACTCACTTTCGGTAGGCTCCACCATCAAGGTTCCAGGCACTGGAAACGACATGGTCGGCGCGTGGAAACCGTAATCCATCAAGCGCTTGGCGACGTCTTCTTCGCTGATCCCGGTGAGCGCTTTCAAGGGTCGCAAATCGAGGATGCACTCGTGCGCCACCCGGTCGTTGCGGCCGGTGTAGAGCACTGGAAATGCCCCTGACAAGTGTTGAGCCAGGTAGTTGGCCGCAAGAATTGCCACCTCGCTGGCGTCCGCCAACTGCGGCCCCATCATCGCGATGTACATCCAGCTGATCGGCAAAATGCTCGCACTGCCCCAGGGCGCAGCGCTGACCGCATCATTGTGCGGCAACGGCCCATCGATCGGCACCACAGGATGATTGGCCACGAACGGCGCCAGGTGCGCCCGCACTCCGATCGGCCCCATGCCCGGACCGCCGCCGCCATGGGGAATGCAGAAGGTCTTGTGCAGGTTCATGTGCGAGACATCGGCGCCAATGTCCGCCGGCCGCGTCAGCCCGACCTGGGCGTTCAGGTTGGCGCCATCCATATACACCTGGCCGCCGTGGCTGTGGACAACCTCGCAGATCTCGCTGATCCCTTCCTCGTACACGCCATGCGTCGACGGATAGGTCGCCATCAGGCAGGCGAGCTTATCCCCCGCCGCTGCGGCCTTGTCCTTGAGGTCGTCGAGGTCAACGTTGCCCGCCTCGTCGCATTCGACGATCACTACGCGCATCCCGGCCATCTGCGCCGACGCCGGGTTGGTGCCGTGGGCCGAAGAGGGAATCAGGCAGATATCCCGCGCGCCCTGGTGCCGGCTCTCATGGTATTTGCGAATCGCCAGCAGCCCGGCGTACTCGCCTTGGGCCCCGGAATTGGGTTGCATGCAGATCGCGTCAAAGCCGGTAATCGCGCAGAGCCAGCGCTCCAGCTCCTCGATCATCAAGGTATAACCCATCGCCTGCTCCCTGGGCACGAAGGGGTGCAGGTTGGCGAATTCCGGCCAGGTGATGGGGATCATTTCGCTGGTGGCGTTGAGCTTCATGGTGCAGGAGCCCAGCGGGATCATCGACTGGTTGAGCGCCAGGTCCTTGTTCTCCAGCTGCTTGAGGTAGCGCAGCATTTCGGTTTCGCTGTGATGCGCGTTGAACACCGGGTGGCGCAGATAGGGTGAGGTGCGCAACAGACCCTCTGGAATACCGTTGGCCAGGGATTCGGCATCCAGTTCGGCGACATTCAGCCCATGATCGGCGCCGAGAAATACATCGAACAAGCGGGCGACGGTATCTTCGTCGCAAGTTTCATCCAGGCTCAGGCCCAGTCGCCCGCGACCGAGAATGCGCAGATTGATCTGCGCTGCTCGGGCGCTCTCGATGATCGCAGTTTGAGTGCCACCGACTTCCAGGGTCAGGGTATCGAAGAAGTGCTGGTTCAGCCGGGTAATGCCGTGGCGCTCCAGCCCCGCTGCCAGAATGCAGGTCAGGCGATGGACCTTCTGCGCAATCCGTTTCAGCCCTTCCGGCCCGTGATAGACCGCGTAACAGCTGGCAATGTTGGCCAGCAGGACCTGCGCGGTGCAAATGTTCGAGTTGGCCTTCTCGCGCCGGATATGTTGCTCGCGGGTCTGCAGGGCCATGCGCAAGGCAACGTTGCCACGTGCGTCCTTGGACACGCCGATGATGCGCCCCGGAATCGCCCGCTTGTACTCTTCACGACTGGCAAAGAACGCTGCATGGGGCCCGCCGTAGCCCATTGGCACGCCAAAGCGCTGGGACGAACCGAACACTACGTCGGCCCCCAGCTCTCCCGGCGGAGTCAGCATCAGCAGGCTCAGCAGGTCCGCCGCCACACAGGCCAGGGCCTGCTGGGCATGCAAGTGATCGATGAGCGGGCGCAGATCGCGTATCTCGCCATGGGTATCGGGATACTGCAGGAGCGCACCGAACACCTGATGCTGGTTGAGGTTTTCTGCGGAGTCGATGATCAGCTCGAAACCGAAGCCTTCGGCACGGGTTTTCACCACGGAGATGGTCTGCGGATGGCAGTTTTCATCGACGAAAAACAGATTGCTCCGCGACTTGGCCACTCGTTTGGCCAGCGCCATGGCTTCCGCCGCAGCGGTGGCCTCATCCAGCAGCGAAGCATTGGCCAGTTCCAGCCCGGTCAGGTCGATGGTCAGTTGCTGGAAATTCAGCAGCGCTTCCAGCCGGCCTTGAGCGATTTCTGGTTGATAGGGGGTATAGGCCGTGTACCAACCGGGATTTTCCAGAACGTTGCGCAATATCACCGCAGGCGTGAGGGTGCCGTGATAGCCCATGCCGATCAGGCTGGTCCACACCTGATTCTGCTGGGCATAGCCGCGCAGCTTGGCCAGTGCGGCTACTTCGTCAAGGGCGGGAGGCAGGTCGAGGGCACGGTTGAGGCGAATTCCCGGCGGCACCGTCTGCTCGATCAGCTCGACGCGACTGCCGACACCCAGGCTATCGAGCATGGCTTGCTGCTCGGCGGCATCGGGGCCGAGGTGCCGGCGAAGGAAGGCGTTAGGGTCGCGTAACTGGCTGAGGGACGGCAACTGGGACATGACGGGCTCTCTCTTGAGTGGCGCTCGGCGTCGATGTAACACGGTCAAACCAGCATAGCAGGCACTGTCGCGGAACCCGCGAAGATCAAAAGATCGCAGCCTTCGGCAGCTCCTACACGGAATCGCGTCCCCTGTAGGAGCTGCCGCTGGCTGCGATCTTTTGATCTAAAAAAAAGCCCCGACAGGTCGGGGCTTTGGGGTGACGCCTTGAAGCTTACTCGCCGATGGCGGCCTTGTAGGCCGCTGCATCGAGCAGTTTGTCCAGGTCAGCAGGGTTACTCGGCTTCAGCTTGAAGATCCACGCGCCGTACGGGTCAGTGTTGAGCAGCTCAGGCGAACCGCCCAGTTCTTCGTTGACCGCGATCACTTCGCCGGCAACCGGGGAGTAGATGTCAGAGGCGGCCTTCACCGACTCGACCACACCCGCCTGGTCTTCTGCAGCGAAGACTTTGCCGACTTCGGTCAGCTCAACGAACACCACGTCACCCAAGGCTTCCTGAGCGTGATCGCTGATGCCCACGGTGACGGTGCCATCAGCTTCAAGACGGGCCCATTCATGACTTTCGGCAAAACGCAGGTCGGCAGGGATATCGCTCATTTGTGTGTCCTCAAGAATAAATGTCAGCGGTCGTTGCCCGCTAAAAAATTTGTTAGATCAAGGTTTTGCCATGGCGTACGAAGGTCGGTTTGACCACTCGGACCGGGTACCACTTGCCACGGATTTCCACTTCTGCGCGGTCGGCAGTTGCCATCGGCACGCGCGCCAGTGCAATCGACTTGCTAAGCGTAGGAGAGAAACTACCACTGGTGATCTCCCCTTCGCCAACATTGGCTATCCGGACCACCTGATGGGCACGGAGCACCCCGCGTTCTTCCAGCACCAGGCCGACCAATTTGTGCTGTACGCCGCCTGCCCGCTCGGCTTCCAGGGCCGCACGGCCGACGAACTGGCGAGCGGCCGGTTCCCAGGCGATGCTCCAGGCCATGTTCGAGGTCAGGGGCGATACTTCCTGATCGATATCCTGGCCATACAGATTCATGCCGGCTTCGACGCGCAAGGTATCCCGCGCGCCCAGGCCGATCGGCGAAATGCCCGCGCCCACCAGGTCGTTGAAGAAACCCGGGGCCTGACAGGCAGGCAGCACGATTTCCAGGCCATCTTCGCCGGTGTAGCCGGTGCGGGCGATGAACCAGTCACCGTCGGCCCGGCCTTCAAACGGCTTGAGCAGTTGGATCAGGTTGCCACGGGACTGGGAGACGAGTTCGCCGATCTTGTGCCGGGCCTGGGGCCCTTGAATGGCCAGCATGGCCAGTTCCGAGCGCTCGACCAGCTGTACGTCGAACCCGTCGAGATGCGCCTGCATCCAGGCCAGGTCCTGGTTACGAGTGGACGCATTGACCACCAGCCGGTAACCGTCTTCGAGTCGATAGACCAGCATGTCGTCTACGATACCGCCACGCTCGTTGAGCATGGCGCTGTACAAGGCACGGCCAGGGCTGTGCAGGCGTTCGACGTCATTGGCCAGCAGAAACTGGAGCCAGTCCTTGGCCTGGGGGCCGCTGATATCGATCACGGTCATGTGGGATACATCAAAAACCCCGCAATCGCGACGCACCTGGTGGTGCTCCTCGACCTGCGAGCCGTAATGCAGAGGCATATCCCAACCGCCAAAATCGACCATCTTCGCGCCGAGGGCGAGATGAAGGTCATACAGAGGCGTACGCTGTCCCATGGGTTTCTCCTTCCGGGCGTGGCGAAGGTGCGGGCAAGTACTGGACGGACTGAAAGCCTTGATTTAGAGGGCTTACAGCCGTTTGCAGCGACTTGGTCTGTAGGACATACCGCACCGAATGCCGCGCATTGTAGCTGCAAGGTGTAGGACTGGCACCTAGGCGTTTCGATGCGCTGAGCGCCTGATCAATCCGATGACCGGTAACAGTCCGACCAAAACCAGGGTCAGCGCCGGCAATGATGCCCGCGCCCACTCACCTTCGCTGGTCATCTCAAAGATCCGAACGGCCAGCGTGTCCCAGCCAAACGGGCGCATCAGCAGGGTCGCGGGCATTTCCTTGAGCACGTCGACGAATACCAGCAGGGCGGCGCTCAAGGTTCCCGGCAGCAACAACGGCAGATACACCTTGAAAAACAGTCGTGGACCACTGACGCCAAGGCTACGTGCCGCTTCGGGCAAAGATGGCCGTATACGCGCCAGGCTGCTTTCCAGGGGGCCGTAGGCCACTGCAATGAAACGCACCAGATAGGCCAGCAACAATGCGCTCAGGCTGCCCAGCAGCAAGGGCTTGCCCGCACCGCCCAGCCAACCGGACAGCGGAATTACCAACTCGCGATCCAGGTAACTGAATGCGAGCATGATCGACACCGCCAGGACCGAGCCCGGCAAGGCGTACCCGAGGTTGGCCAGGCTCACGCCTGAACGGATCGCCCGAGTCGGCGCCAGGCGGCGGGCAAACGCCAGCACCAGCGCCACGCTGACGGTGATCAACGCCGCCATGCCGCCCAGGTAAAGGGTATGTACGATCAGCCCGGCGTAGCGCTCGTCGAGGTCGAAGCGCCCGCGCTGCCAGAACCACACCACCAGTTGCAGCATCGGGATGACGAAGGCGCAGGCGAACACCAGCCCGCACCAGCTCATGGCCGCCACGGCCTTGAACCCGCGCAGGTGATACAGCGCCTTGACCCGCGGTCGCTCATTGCTCGCCCGGTTGGCGCCACGTGCCCGCCGCTCGCCGTACAGCACCACCATCACCACCAGCAACAACAGGCTGGCCAGCTGGGCTGCGGTCGACAGGCTGAAGAAGCCGTACCAGGTCTTGTAGATCGCCGTGGTGAAGGTATCGAAGTTGAACACCGACACCGCACCGAAGTCCGCCAGGGTCTCCATCAATGCCAACGCCACACCCGCGCCGATCGCCGGGCGGGCCATCGGCAATGCAACTCGCCAGAACGCCTGCCACGGCGACTGCCCAAGGACTCGCGCCGCTTCCATCAGGCCCTTGCCCTGGGCGAGGAACGCGGTGCGCGCCAGCAGGTACACGTAGGGATAAAACACCAGCACCAGCACCAGGATGACGCCGCCGGTCGAACGCACTCGCGGCAGGCGCAGGCCCGTGCCGAACCAGTCACGCAGCAAGGTTTGCACGGGGCCGGCGAAGTCCAGCAGCCCGATAAAGACAAAGGCCAGCACGTACGCAGGAATCGCGAACGGCAGCATCAAGGCCCAATCCAGCCACCGGCGCCCGGGGAATTCACAGAGGCTGGTCAGCCAGGCCAGGCTGACGCCCAGCAGAGTAACGCCGATACCGACGCCCAGCACCAGGGTCAGCGTATTGCCCAGGAGTCGCGGCATCTGGGTAGCCCATAGGTGCGACCAGATCTGCTGATCGATGGTTTGCCAAGACAGCAGCAAGACACTGAGGGGCAGCAAGACCAGCGCAGCGATGGCGAAGACCAGGGGATACCAGCGGCGTTGGGCGGGGTGGGCCAAGGAAGCGCTCTCGCGGGGAAATCGTGCAGTTTAGGGAAAATGCAAAAAGATCGCAGCCTCGTTTCACTCGACAGCTCCTACCTGGGGTTTCGCTTTCCCCTGTAGGAGCTGTCGAGTGAAACGAGGCTGCGATCTCTTGACCTTTCGCTCTTTAAACGAGCAATAGCAAACTCAGTTCCAGCCAGCCCGATCCATCATCCGGATCGCTTCCGCCTGACGCTTGCCAGCAATCTCGACGGGCAAGGTATCGGCAACAAACTTACCCCAGCTAGCCACTTCGGCAGACGGCGCAACGGCCGGGTTGGCCGGGAATTCCTGATTCACGTCAGCAAAGATTTTTTGCGCTTCCGGTGTGGTCATCCACTCAATCAGTGCCTTGGCAGCTTCTGGATGCGGCGCATGTTTGGTCAGGCCGATGCCCGACAGGTTGACGTGCACCCCACGATCACCCTGGTTAGGCCAGAACAGTTTCACCGCCAGGTCAGGCTTCTGCTTGTGCAGGCGGCCGTAGTAGTAGGTGTTGACGATGCCGACGTCGCACTGGCCAGCGTTGATTGCTTCCAGCACGGCAACGTCGTCGGAGAACACGTCAGTGGACAGGTTGCTCACCCAGCCCTTGAGGATCTGCTCGGTCTTGGCGGCGCCATGGACTTCAATCATGGTGGCCGTCAGGGACTGGTTGTAGACCTTTTTCGCCGTGCGCAGGCACAGGCGGCCTTCCCAATTCTTGTCGGCCAGGCCTTCGTAGGTGGTCAGCTCGCCGGGCTTCACTCGCTCGGTGGAGTAGGCAATGGTCCGCGCGCGCAGGCTCAGGCCGGTCCAGGCGTGGGCCGAGGAACGGTATTGCAGCGGGATGTTGGCGTCGATCACCTTCGAGGTGAACGGTTGCAGGATGCCCATCTGCTCGGCCTGCCAAAGGTTGCCGGCGTCGACGGTGAGCAGCAGGTCGGCCGTGGCATTCTCGCCCTCGGCCTTGATGCGCTGCATCAGCGGCGCTTCCTTGTCGGTGATGAACTTGACCTGCACCCCGGTTTTGGCGGTGTAGGCATCGAAGACCGGCTTGATCAGCTCATCGATGCGCGAGGAGTAGACCACCACCTCGTCGGCGGCCTGGACGACGGTGCTGCCGATCAGGGTCAGGGCGAGTGCAGTCAGTAGACGCTTCGGTGCCAACATGGGAGCGGTCTCTCGATCAAAAATGTGAGGGCAAATGATAAGGACTCACATTAGCCTTCTCAATCGATGAGTGGGTGGAGGAGTTACCAGATGTTGCATGAGCGGGATTTGTGGTGGATGGGCCTCCGCCATCGCGAGCAGGCTCACTCCTACAGGGATTACGCCTCTAACCACTGTAGGAGTGAGCCTGCTCGCGATGAGGCCATCAGCCCCGACGAAGCTTCAGGCCTTGGCCAACGCCGGCAAATCCCCCGTCAACCCCAGCGCCTCACGCACAAACAGCGCCTTCGCCTCAGGCAGCTGGTCCACCAGCTTCAGTCCGGCGTTACGCAACCAGCGCACCGGCAACGGATCGGCCTGGAACAGCCGTTCAAAACCTTCCATCGCCGCCATCAGCGCCAGGTTATGCGGCATACGCCGACGCTCGTAGCGGCTCAGTACTTTCGGGTCCGCCAAGCGCTCGCCCCGTTCCAGGGCTTGTAGCAGCACCTCGGCCAGCACCGCCGCATCAAGGAAGCCCAGGTTTACACCCTGGCCAGCCAACGGGTGAATGGTGTGCGCTGCATCGCCGATCAATGCCAGGCCTTCAGCGACATAACGCTTGGCATGGCGCTGGCGCAACGGCACGCACAGCCGCGGATCGGCGCTGATCACCTGGCCCAGGCGGCCTTCGAAGGTCCGCTCCAGCTCGCGACAGAAGCCTGACTCATCCAGCGCCATCAAGCGCTCGGCTTCGCCAGGGGTGGTCGACCAGACAATCGAGCACCAATCCTGCTGACCATCGCGCTCCAACGGCAAGAAGGCCAGCGGGCCGTGGTCAGTGAAACGTTGCCAGGCAGTCATCTGGTGCGAATTCGAGCTGCGTACGCTGGTGACGATTGCGTGGTGCAGGTAATCCCACTCGCGAGTCGCCACGCCAGTCAGGCGCCGAACCGCCGAATTGGCACCGTCTGCTGCGATTACCAGCGGCGCGCGCAACGTGCGACCGTCGGCCAGGGTCAGCAGCCAGTCATCCCCGGAACGGCGCATCTGCTCCAGGCGTGCATTGGCGAGCAGGCCCAGGTCGCAGTCGTGCAGGCGATCAAGCAAGGCGTCCTGCACCACCCGGTTCTCGACGATATGCCCAAGCACTTCGGCATGTACGCTGGCGGCCGAGAAATGAATTTGCCCGGTGCCGCTGCCGTCCCACACGTGCATGTCGGTGTAAGGGCTGGTGCGCCGATTGGCGATGCCTTCCCACACGCCCAGGCGCTCGAGAATCCGTTGGCTGGCGGCCGACAGCGCACTCACTCGAGGCTCGAACGGCGCCTGGTTGTCGAAGGGTTTGACGCTCATGGGGCTGCCGTCCAGCAGCAGCACTTCCAACCCGCTGTCCTGTAACGCCAGCGCCAGGGCACTGCCGACCATTCCGGCCCCGACAATCAGCAGATCTGCGCGCATTTCCATGCTTATGCCTGTCTCGCTTGCGGCTTGAGCCGCACGTAAAGGGTTTTCCCGACCCGGGCCACCAACTGGCCGGCGCCGTCATGGATATCGACCTGCAACTGCGGCAGGTATTTTTCGCCATCGGCCGTCTGCCGACGGATCTCATCGAGCAAGGTGTCGTCGATGGTGAAGCGGGCGAACACCGGGCCTTTGCCCGGCGAAATGAAATCGATGTCGGCGGCCTTGTCCCAGACGATGTATCGATGGCCAAGATTCTCCATCAGCATCAACATGAAGAACGGATCGACCATCGAGTACAGGCTGCCGCCAAACTGGGTCCCGACATAATTGCGGTTGTACCAGCCCAGCCCCATGGACACCCGAACATCGCGAAAGTCGTCACTGATGTGCTGTACCCGAACTCCAGCCCCAAGATATGGCGGGTAGCAGGTCATCGCCCAACGCATCAGCCGGGCCTTGCCAAACTTGCTGGTCAGCCACTTAAGCATCGGGACGGGTACCTATGCCCATGGCCTGCCGGGCGAACCAGCGCTTGGCCGGCGGTAACAGGTCCAGGCCAAGCAGGCCAAGGTTGCGCCCCAGGGACACCAGCGGCTGGGTGCTGCCGAACAGGCGGGTGACCTGGTCCGAGAAGCCGACTGTCAGGTTCTGGTCCAGCCGCTGACGCTCGCGATAAGCCTGTAGAATGGCGAAATCGCCGGGCAACGTTTCACTCGCCAGCAGCGCATCGGCCAAGGCCTGGGCATCCCGCAGGGACAGGTTGAAACCCTGGCCGGCAATCGGGTGCAGGCTGTGGGCCGCGTTGCCCAGAATCGCCAGATGCGGCCGCACCTGTTCCTCCGCCTCAATCAGGGTCAAGGGGTACAGGTGCCGCGCGCCGACCTGCTTCAGAGTGCCGAGGCGGTAACCGAACACGCCCTGCAGCTCACTGAGAAACGCACGCTCGTCCAATGCCGCCAGTCGCTGCGCGTCCATGCCCAGGCGGGTCCAGACCAATGCACAGCGGTTGTCCGGCAAAGGCAGCAGCGCCATCGGGCCGTCATCGGTGAAACGCTCGAAGGCCACGCCGTTATGGGATTCACTCGGAGTGATGTTGGCGATCAGCGCGCTCTGGTTGTACGGGCGCTTGCGGATACCAACGCCCAATTGCTCGCGCAGCCCCGAGCGCCCGCCATCAGCCAGTACGGCGAGGTCGCACTCAAGGGTGGTTTCGTCGTTGAGGGTCAGGCGATAGCCATCGGTCAGCGGCTCCATGCGAGTCACTTCCGCCGGGCATCGCCAGGTGATCACGTCCTTGTCCAGCGCCTGCCACAGGCACTGCCCGAGCCAGGCATTTTCCACGACGTAACCCAGGGCCGGCACGCCCTCTTCCATCGCCGACAAGCGTGCGGTGGAGAAACGCCCACGGTCAGACACGTGAATCTGCTTGATCGGCTCCGCGCGGCGGGAGATGTCCTGCCACACGCACAGCCGTTGATAAATCTGTTGGGCACCGTAGGACAGTGCCGAAGAGCGTGCGTCGTAGCTTGGCTGGTAACTGTCGCCCGGGGCAAAGGGTTCGATCAGCACAATTTTCCAGCCGCGGGCCTTGGCTCCGGCCTGCAACGCCAAGGCAAGGCTGGCGCCAACCAGCCCCCCACCGATGATTGCCAGATTCGCTCGGCTCATGCCGCTTGTGCCCGTGCTGCGGCCATCAAGGCCTCGATCTCGGCGACCGTTTTCGGCACGCCTTTGGTCAGGATTTCACAACCGGTCTTGGTCACTACCACGTCGTCCTCGATGCGCACGCCAATGCCGCGCCATTTTTTCGCTACTTTCTGATTGTCCGCAGCGATGTAGATACCCGGTTCCACCGTCAGCGCCATGCCGACTTCCAGCACTCGCCACTCACCGCCGACCTTGTATTCGCCGACGTCATGCACATCCATGCCCAGCCAATGCCCGGCGCGATGCATGTAAAACGCCTTGTACGCCTCACTCGCGATCAGCTCATCGACGTCGCCCTGCAGCAGTCCCAGTTTCACCAGGCCCGAGGTAATCACCCGGACTGTAGCTTCGTGAGCCTGATTCCAGTGCTTGTTCGGGGCAATTTCGGCAAAGGCGGCTTCCTGGGAAGCCAGCACCAGCTCGTAGATCGCCTTCTGTTCCGCAGAATACTTGCCGTTGACCGGCCAGGTACGAGTGATGTCGCTGGCGTAGCAGTCGATCTCGCATCCGGCGTCGATCAACACCAGGTCACCATCCTTGAGCACCGCGTCATTCTGCTGGTAGTGCAGGATGCAGCTGTTGCGCCCGGCCGCGACGATCGAGCCGTAGGCCGGCATCTTCGCCCCGCCCTTGCGGAATTCGTAGTCCAGTTCGGCTTCCAGGCTGAATTCATGCAGCCCCGCGCGGCTGGCCTGCATCGCGCGGATGTGCGCCTGGGCGGAAATCCGCGCAGCTTCGCGCATCACCTTCACTTCTGCCGCCGATTTATACAGGCGCATGTCGTGCAGCAGATGATCCAGGGCAACAAATTCGTTCGGTGGCTGGGCGCCAAGGTGCGCCTTGGAGCGGATCACGTTGATCCAGTCCATCAGGTGCCGATCAAATTCCGGATTGCTGCCCATGGCCGAATACACCCGGTCACGACCTTCGATCAGGCCCGGCAGGATGTCGTCGATATCGGTGATGGGAAACGCGTCGTCGGCGCCGAATTCGCTGATCGCGCCTTCCTGACCGGCGCGCAGGCCATCCCATAATTCGCGCTCGGCACTACGCTCGCGGCAGAACAGGATGTACTCGCCATGCAGACGTCCAGGCATCAGCACCAGCACGGCCTGGGGCTCGGGAAAACCGCTCAGGTACTGGAAGTCGCTGTCCTGGCGATAGACATGCTCGACATCTCGATTGCGAATGGCCACCGCAGCAGCCGGCAGGATCGCGATGCTGTTGGGTTCCATCTGCGCCATCAGGGCCTTGCGGCGACGGCCGTATTCCGACTTCGGGATATGAATCATGGGCAGATGGCTTTCCCTGGCAAACGATTAATGCAGTGACGGCTTGGCGGCAGCCGGCGCTTCCGGCTTGCGGGTCTCGGAGAACAGCAGCAGCGGAGCCACTCGCAGGTACTCCATCACTTCCATGTAGTCGCTTTCACCGTCGTCGGACTCTTCCAGGGCGTCTTGCACCTGGGAAATCGCCGCCAGATCCTGCAACACTTCAGTGGCTTCGGTGCTCAGCATGCTGCTGTCACGGCAGTTCAAGCCAAAACCGCTAAGGAAACCCTGGCACCATTGGCCCAGAGCAGCGGCGCGGTCAGCCAGTGGCTCGTCGTCGGTCGGCAGCAGCAGGACAACAGTTACGTCGTCGCCGGTGAGTTCGCCCTTGACCATCTCCTGCAAGCCGATCAAGGCATTGCGGACGGTGTCCTGCGGCTCGCTTTCGAGCAGTTCGGCGGCATCGATCAGCCATTCGTCGGCATCGAAGCCGGCACCGGCGCAGCTGCGACCGAGCAACAGGCCGTGCAGTTCGGCAGGCGAGACGTTATGACCGCTGGAAGTCAGCAGGGTGGCGAAGGCTTGATACGGGGAATTCTGAATGGGCATGGGCAGCTAGGCGCCAGACGGCGCTATGTCTAGAATGAAGGCCTTGTATCCTACATCGACTACCCCTGTAGGAGCGAGCTTGCTCGTGATGAACTCGAGAACGCAGCGGGGTATCAGGCTCCCAGTGTTATCGTTGACGTCCATCGCGAGCAGGCTCGCTCCTACAGTAATAAACACCATCAGACATTTTCAGTGGACCCAATGGAAGACACCGACCTGCAAGCGCTGATGGCGAGACTCGAGTTGCTAATTAACCGGGTCGAGCAACTAAAGAGCCAAAACGGACTCCTATTAGCTCAGGAAAAGTCCTGGCGCGAGGAACGCGCGCACCTCATTGAAAAAAATGAAATCGCCCGCCGTAAGGTCGAATCGATGATTTCGCGCCTCAAGGCCCTGGAGCAAGACTCATGAGTTCAAGCAATAGCGTTACCGTGCAGATCCTCGATAAAGAATATTCGATCATCTGCCCCCAGGAAGAGCGCAGCAATCTGGTGAGTGCCGCCCGTTACCTGGACGGCAAGATGCGCGAAATACGCAGCAGCGGCAAAGTCATCGGCGCCGATCGTATCGCCGTGATGGCCGCGCTGAACATCACGCACGACCTCCTGCACAAGGAAGAACGCCCGGATGTGCAGGCGAGCGGCTCGACCCGCGAGCAGGTTCGCGACCTGCTCGATCGCGTCGATCTGGTGCTGGCTACCGATCCGGACGTCACCAAGGGCTGATTCGTGCGACCGCTTGGGGTATACTCGCATCACTCCCTGGGGTGCTTGCCAGTTGACCACGTCCCTGAGCCGATTCGCACTACCCTGGAGGTTGCACGTTGGGCTGGTGTGCATGTCCGCTAGACGGAAAGCCTTAAAGCCTACTGCATCTTCCACCTTGAACTTTCGGGTTCAAGGGCTAAGTCAGCAGCGGTTCATCCGGGGAGCCTGATTCCAGTCCGATGCCGGTTTCATTACCGGCATCGGCTTTTTTACGGATACGATTCAGTCATCCGCATTGCCGAAGCCCGAATTCATGACCGAACCTGCGCTGCTGCCCCGCCCGCAACTTCGACGCATGCTGCGCAAGGCCCGCCGTGCTCTGACAGCCAGTCAGCAGCGCCAGGCCGCTCGCGGGCTGTACACGCAATTGGCCCAACACCCGCTGTTTCGCCGCGCCAAACATATCTCGCTGTACCTGCCCACCGACGGTGAAATTGATCCGCGCCTGCTGCTGCGTGCGGCTCAGCGTCGGGGCAAGGTCACCTACCTGCCCGTGCTCAGTGCCTGGCCGCGCACGCGGATGGTGTTCCAGCGAATTCGCCCCGGCGAGCAGCTCAAGCCCAATCGCTTTCGGATTCTCGAACCCCGGCCCAACCTCGCCAGGCAACGCAAAGTCTGGACCCTGGATCTGGTCCTGCTGCCGTTGGTAGGGTTTGACGACGTGGGCGGACGCCTGGGCATGGGTGGCGGCTTTTACGACCGCAGCCTGGCGTACCTGGCGCGCCGCAAAAGCTGGCGCAAGCCGACGCTGCTGGGGCTGGCCCATGAATGTCAGAAGGTCGAGCGATTGGCTCAAGCGAGCTGGGATGTGCCGCTGCAGGGAACGGTGACGGACAAGGCCTGGTATTTCGCAGGGTAGACGCCACCGGGGTCAGCGGCGTCGGGAAGCACAGATCAGCGCTTGAAGGCCGATTGCGGTTGTTGCTGCTGTGTCAGCTCGATAGGCGCATCGGTCTTGTTACTCCACAGACTTTGGGCATAGCCGGTGGTCACGACGCCGAGACCGAACAAAATAACCAATATCCATAGTAAATCCGGTTTGCGTTTCATCGATTGCCCCCCAAAGGCACATCAACACGATGACAGCAGCGGTTTCCATTGTAGGCCGTGCAGCAGCGTCAAGCTAAGAAGGCCGGCATTTTGCGACAACGTGACCCTACACGCAAACGCTGGCGTCAACCGACCGTCGGTTTGTCATAAAATTGCCCGACAACTTGCCCACTCACTTCGCAAGGAGCAAAAACCATGGCCTATTGGCTGATGAAATCCGAGCCCGACGAGCTCTCCATCAAGGACCTGGCGAAGCTGGGCAAAGCGCGCTGGGACGGGGTTCGCAACTATCAGGCACGCAATTTCCTGCGGGCGATGGCGGTGGGCGACGAGTTTTTCTTCTATCACTCCAGCTGCCCGGAACCGGGGATTGCCGGGATCGGCAAGATCATCGAGGCGGCGTATCCGGACCCGACGGCGCTGGAGCCTGAAAGCCATTACTACGATCCGAAGGCCAGCGTCGAGAAGAACGCCTGGAGCGCGATCGATGTGGCGCATGTCGAGACGTTTACCCGGGTGTTGAAGCTGGACTATCTGAAGCAGCAGACGGCGTTGGCGGAGATGCCATTGGTGCAGAAGGGTTCGAGATTGTCGGTGATGCCGGTGACGGCGGAGCAGTGGGCGGCGGTGATTGCGTTGCGGCCTTGAGCCATATAGTGGTTACAAGAATGCCTTCGCGAGCAAGTCGAATCGTCGCACCGCCGCTCCCACGGGAGATATGCGGTGAACACATAATTGTGCTTCCACACATTCCCCTGTGGGAGCGGGCTTGCTCGCGAAGGGGCCAGCCCAAACAACACAAAACTTACTGAATAATCAGGTTGTTAAACAACAGATCCTCAACCACCGGCTTCCCAGTCTCGTCATTCATGATCTGCTGAGTCTGCTTCAAAGCTTCCTGCCGCAGCTTCTCCTTCGCCTCCACATTGTTCATCGCCTCGGTGGTCTGCTGCGCGAACAGCGCCACCAGCTGATTGCGAATCAACGGTTCGTTGGCCTTCACCAGCTTGGTCGCCTCGTCCCCGGTCACTCTCAAGGCCACGTCAGCCTTGTACACCTTGAGCTTCGGCGTGCCGTCCAGCCCGTAGTTGCCCACGAATGGCGGGGTCAGGGTGATGTAGTTGACCTTCGGCGCTGCATCTTCCTTGGCTTCTTCGGCCATCGCTGCCACGGGCAGAGACAGGGCCAGCATCAATACGATCCACGCTTTCACAATTCGCTCCTTATCCGGTTTGCGGCCTAGCATAACGACCCACTGCGCCAGCACAAGCTTATGGCTGACTATCAGGGTGGGGCATGCTCGTTGACCCGTTGACTCACACACCTACACTTATCGGCCATCACTCCCAAAGGAATAGCCCTGATGAAAGCCGTGCTGTGCAAAGCCTTCGGCCCTGCCGAATCGCTGGTGCTGGAAGAAGTCGCCAGTCCTGTCGCGAAGAAGAACGAAATCCTGCTGGACGTGCACGCCGCCGGGGTCAATTTCCCCGACACGCTGATCATCGAGGGCAAATACCAGTTCAAGCCGCCCTTCCCGTTTTCCCCGGGCGGCGAAGCGGCTGGCGTAGTCAGCGCGGTGGGCGAAAAGGTCAGCCACCTGAAAGTCGGTGACCGGGTGATGGCGCTGACCGGCTGGGGCAGCTTTGCCGAACAGGTCGCAGTGCCCGGCTACAACGTGCTGCCCATTCCGCCTGCCATGGACTTCAATACCGCTGCTGCCTTTAGCATGACCTACGGCACCTCGATGCACGCCCTCAAACAAAGGGGCAATCTGCAACCGGGTGAAACCCTGCTGGTACTCGGCGCTTCCGGTGGAGTCGGCCTCGCCGCCGTGGAGATCGGCAAAGCCATGGGTGCGCGGGTGATCGCCGCCGCCAGCAGCGCGGAAAAACTCGCCGTGGCCAAGGCCGCCGGCGCCGATGAACTGATCAATTACAGCGAAACCAGCCTCAAGGACGAAATCAAGCGCCTCACCGATGGCCAGGGCGCCGACGTGATATACGACCCGGTCGGCGGCGACCTGTTCGACCAGGCCATCCGCGCTATCGCCTGGAACGGCCGCCTGCTGGTCGTCGGTTTCGCCAGCGGACGCATTCCCGAACTGCCGGTGAACCTGGCGCTGCTCAAGGGCGCCGCAGTGATCGGGGTGTTCTGGGGTTCGTTCGCCCAGCGCCAGCCGCAGGACAATGCGGCAAACTTCCAGCAGCTGTTCGGCTGGTTCGCCGAGGGCAAATTGAAGCCGCTGGTGTCGCAGGTATACCCGCTGCGCAATGCGGCCCAGGCGATCAATGACCTGGGTCAGCGCAAGGCGGTCGGCAAGGTGGTGGTGCAGGTTCGCTGAGCCTATTAGGGGCTGGCTTGCCAGCGATTGCGATGGTGAATATTACGCCGCCATCGCTGGCAAGCCAGCTCCCACAAGTTGTGTTGATTTGCCCCTCGCTACAGCAATTCCCGAATATTCTGCGGCAAATACCTCGCGAACCGGGCGATCGGATTGTTCAGGCACTGCCGTGCAATGACCGGCACTTGCCTGTTCAACCTGGCGATCATGCCCAGGCGCTCCTCGTTCGACATCTGTACCTGGAGCAGTCCACTAGACAAATACGCACGGGTGTATTGAAACGCCGGCAGGTCCGGCCAACTCTGTTCGGCGGCGCGCACCAGCCCTTCGTTGACCTCGCGACACTTCAGCTCCTTGAGCCAGGCATTGATTCCACTGGGTGCCTCAAGGCCAAACACCATCGGCGCGATGACTTCCTGCCGTGCCGGACGGTCGCCTTCCACTACCCAGGGTTTGAACCGCCACTTTGCGATTGCGACCTTTGTCGCTTCGGCCAGGTCCGGGTGATCGCTTTGCAGGATCTTCACGTCACTGACAGAGCCGTCAGCATTGGCGTAAAAGCTGACCCGTACGCTTCCTGCAATTCCAGCCCTGGAGAGCGCTTTGGGGTAATCCGGCTTGGGATTGGCCTCCGGTATCAGGAACACCTCTGCCCCCTTCGCCTCAAAAGACACCATCACCAACAACAGCAAAAATGAAATCCACCGCATAACCCCTCCTCCGTGATGCACATTCGCAAACTGCTTCCTGCATAGGCTACGGAGCAAAACCTTGAAAAAGAACGTGATGGCTTCCGGTACGAACGCGGGACTTTTCCCAAAGCCCGAGGCTAAAACCGGCAGCCTGATGCCCGAATGAGGCTTCGGTAATCTTTCCTACAGCGTCCTTCACTTACGTCTGAGCGACATGTTCGTAAAAGAACATGCGATCTCGAATATTTCCGCTATTTGGTCAATGGGAACCAGTGCTATTTTCGGTAACGAAACTGTAACATTCGCATCCGCAGTCAAAACAAGAATCAGGAGCTCTTGAATGTTTGCTTTCTTTCGTCCTGCCGCACATCAGGCTCCATTGCCTGACGACAAAATAGACAGTGCCTACCGCCGTCATCGCTGGCAGATCTTTGCCGGGATTTTCATCGGCTACGCCGGTTACTACCTGCTGCGCAAAAACTTCTCGCTGGCCATGCCCTACCTGATCGAAGAAGGTTACACCCGCGGTGAACTGGGCCTGGCGTTGTCTGCCATCGCCATTGCCTACGGTTTGTCGAAGTTCCTGATGGGCATCGTCTCCGACCGTTCGAACCCGCGCTTCTTCCTGCCGTTCGGGCTACTGGTGTCGGCTGGAGTCATGTTCATCTTCGGTTTCGCGCCCTGGGCGACGTCCAGCGTGACCATCATGTTCATCCTGCTGTTCATCAACGGGTGGGCCCAGGGCATGGGTTGGCCGCCGAGTGGCCGGACGATGGTGCACTGGTGGTCGCAGAAGGAACGCGGCGGCGTGGTGTCGCTGTGGAACGTCGCGCACAACGTCGGTGGTGGCTTGATCGGCCCGCTGTTCCTGCTGGGCATGGGCCTGTTCAATGACTGGCATGCGGCATTCTATGTGCCGGCAGCTGTAGCGCTGGCGGTGGCGGTGTTTGCCTTCGCCACCATGCGCGACACTCCGCAATCGGTTGGCCTGCCGCCTATCGAGAAGTACAAGAACGATTACCCGGAAGGCTACGATGCCAGCCATGAAGAAGAATTCAGCGCCAAGGAAATCTTCGTCAAGTACGTGCTGCGCAACAAGATGCTCTGGTACATCGCCCTGGCCAACGTCTTCGTCTACCTGCTGCGCTATGGCGTGCTGGACTGGGCACCGACCTACCTCAAGGAAGCCAAGGGTTTCAGCGTGGATAAAACCTCGTGGGCCTACTTCTTCTACGAGTGGGCCGGTATCCCGGGCACGCTGCTGTGCGGCTGGATGTCGGACAAGATCTTCCGTGGCAACCGCGGCCTGACCGGCATGGTGTTCATGGCCTTGGTGACTGTGGCAACGCTGGTGTACTGGCTGAACCCGGCAGGCAACCCGACCGTGGACATGATCGCGCTGGTGTCGATTGGCTTCCTGATCTATGGCCCGGTCATGCTGATCGGCCTCCAGGCACTGGAGCTGGCACCGAAAAAGGCCGCGGGTACGGCGGCAGGCTTCACCGGCCTGTTCGGCTACCTGGGTGGTTCCGTCGCGGCCAGTGCAGCCATGGGCTACACCGTGGACCATTTCGGCTGGGACGGCGGCTTCGTGCTACTGATCGGCGCGTGCCTGCTGGCCATGGCCTTTCTCGCACCGACCTTGTGGCACAAGCAAATCGCCAGTCAGAGCCGCGAAGCGGTCGCCTGATCAGCCGATGATTTGCAGCGTCTGAGCCGCGCCTCCAGATTGCGGTCTGGCATGGCGTGGCTACGCAGGGCGTGTGCGGTCTGCTCGACATAATCGCGAGTAGTGCCGTAGCGCCCGCAAGCACTTTCGAATACCTGGCTCAGCACATGATCCGGCAGGTTGCCGGCATAGCTGGGCAGGTGTCGCTCCAGAACGAATCCTAATGCCTGAACCTGGCTGCCATCCTCAAGACGGCAGTTGAGCCAGTGTGGGCGATAGGATGGAAAGGGCATTTCGCGCTGCCACAGGGCGTACAGCGAAGCATCGAGCTGTTCTTCAGGCAGGCGATAGGCGAACCCGCTGCAGGAGCCGCCGCGATCCAGGCCAAATACCAGGCCCGGTACTTCCGGCGTGCCGCGATGCTCGTGGGACCACAAGTACAAACCGCGATGATAGCCATGCACTCGACCGCGTACCCGTTCTACCGCCGGGCACTCGGGCCGCCAGATCAATGATCCGTAAGCGAACAGCCAGACCGGCCCGCCCTTGTGGCGCGCCATGGTGGACTGCATCGAGCTGAGCAATTGTTCGTGAGTGAGCTGCGGCCCCAGATCGAGCTGCGGAGGGTAAGCCAGATTCAAAAAAGCAGATTCTATAGCGCTCATGGCGATTAGCGTTCAGCTCCCCGCGGGTAAAGAATTACTTAATAGAACGCACCGCTGCAACAATAAGGCACATATGTTTTCAAGTAATTGAAGCGCATTGGCGCAACTCTTAATTAATTACTTGAATGACATATAACTTACCGGCATTCATCTGATTTTATAAATACCGATCGGCTATATAGGGAGGTATAAGGATACGAACCGTAGGAGCTGCCGGAGGCTGCGATCTTTTGATCTTAAAAACAGAGTCAAAAGATCGCAGCCTGCGGCAGCTCCTACAAAGGCAAGATCAAGATCGCGGATCAAGATCGCGGATCAAGATCGCGGCGCGTACGCAAACACATCAGCACGCATCTGATGAGCATCCATCCCCGCCTCGACCAGCGCATCAAGGGTGCCGTAGACCATCGCCGGCGAGCCACTGGCATAGACATGCAGGGCCTTGAGCTCGGAAAAATCTTCGCAAACCGCCTCATGCAGCATGCCGCAGCGCCCTTCCCAGCCGCACTGATCGCTGACGACTTTATGCAGGAACAGGTTGGGCAGCTTCAGCCATTCGTCCCAATGCTCGATCTCGTAGAAATCTTCGGGCCGACGCACGCCCCAATACAGGTGCACCGGATGCTTGAAACCCGCGGCGCGACAATGTTCGATCAGGCTATGGATCTGGCCCATGCCAGTGCCTGCGGCGATCAGCACCAGCGGACCGTCGGGCAGCTCCGCGAGGTGGGTGTCACCGAACGGCATCTCGATGCGCACCATCGGCTGGCGTTGCAGCTGATCAATCAGGCTCAACGCACTGCTTTCGCGCGCCAGCACATGAATCTGCAGGTCCCGACCAGCGTGGGGAGCCGAGGCCAGGGAGAAGGCGGATTTCTCGCCATTCTCGCGCTCGATCATCAGGTACTGGCCGGCGTGATAACGCGGCGGCTTGCCAGCTGGCGCTCGCAGGCTGACACGCCAGGTGTCGCCACCCACGTCCCGGCACTCGATGACCTGACACGCCAAGCTGCGCACCGGTAATTCTCCCAGCGAGAGCACGCCATCCCACAGCACGATGCAGTCTTCCAGCGGTTCCGCAATGCAAGTGTAGAACTCACCATGGTCGCGCACATCGCCGCCCTGTTCGACACTGCCTTCCACCAGCAAGGCCGCGCACACGTGGCAATTGCCGTTGCGACAGCTCTGCGGGCAGTCATAGCCCAGACGCCGCGCCCCATCGAGAATCCGCTCGCCGGGCAGAATCTCTAGCACTGCTCCGGAAGGCTGCAAGGTTACACGCATCAATCTATTCCTAACTGATTCCAGATGGCATCGATCCGCTGGGTCACGGCTTCGTCCTTGACGATTACCCGGCCCCACTCGCGAGTGGTTTCGCCGGGCCACTTATGCGTAGCATCGAGCCCCATCTTCGAACCCAGGCCGGAGATCGGCGAGGCGAAGTCGAGGTAGTCAATCGGCGTGTTGTCGATCATCACCGTGTCGCGCTTGGGGTCCATGCGCGTGGTAATGGCCCAGATCACGTCGTTCCAGTCCCGTGCGTTGATATCGTCGTCAGTGACGATAACGAACTTGGTGTACATGAACTGTCGCAAAAACGACCAGACACCGAGCATTACCCGCTTGGCATGGCCCGGATAGGACTTCTTCATGGTCACGATGGCCATGCGGTACGAGCAGCCCTCGGGCGGCAGGTAGAAGTCGGTGATCTCCGGGAACTGCTTCTGCAGGATCGGCACGAACACTTCGTTCAGGGCCACGCCAAGAATCGCCGGTTCATCCGGCGGACGACCGGTGTAGGTGCTGTGGTAGATCGGCTTGATGCGGTGAGTGATGCGCTCGACGGTGAATACCGGGAAGCTGTCGACTTCGTTGTAGTAGCCGGTGTGGTCGCCGTAAGGGCCTTCGTCAGCCATCTCACCAGGATGGATCACGCCTTCAAGGATGATCTCGGCGGTGGCCGGCACTTGAAGGTCGTTGCCGCGGCACTTCACCAGCTCGGTGCGATTGCCACGCAACAGGCCAGCAAAGGCATACTCGGACAGGCTGTCCGGCACCGGCGTCACGGCGCCGAGGATTGTCGCCGGGTCAGCGCCCAGCGCCACGGACACCGGGAACGGCTGGCCAGGATGCTTTTCGCACCACTCGCGATAATCCAGCGCGCCGCCACGGTGGCTCAGCCAGCGCATGATCACCTTGTTGCGGCCGATCACTTGCTGACGGTAGATACCGAGGTTCTGGCGATCCTTGTTCGGGCCCTTGGTCACGGTCAGGCCCCAGGTAATCAGCGGGCCGACGTCGCCTGGCCAGCAGGTCTGCACGGGCAGCATCGCGAGGTCGACGTCGTCGCCTTCGATGACCACTTCCTGGCACACCGCATCCTTGACGACTTTTGGCGCCATGGCGATGATCTTGCGGAAAATCGGCAGTTTGGACCAGGCATCTTTCAGCCCCTTGGGCGGCTCGGGCTCCTTAAGGAAGGCCAGCAGCTTGCCGATCTCGCGCAATTCGCTGACGGCCTCGGCCCCCATGCCCAGCGCCACGCGCTCGGGCGTGCCGAAGAGGTTGCCGAGCACCGGAATGTCATAACCCGTCGGGTTTTCGAAGAGCAGCGCCGGGCCCTTGGCGCGCAAGGTGCGATCACACACCTCGGTCATTTCCAGCACAGGGGACACCGGAACCTGGATGCGCTTGAGTTCGCCGCGATGTTCCAGACCGCTGATAAAGTCGCGCAAGTCGCGATACTGCATGCGTGAGCCTCGTTTTGGCCGTGGCGTTCGGGGGTGGCAGTTTAGCGCCGAACCCCTCTGTTCAGAACCACGAACTGCCATTGATCAAAAATCAGATAGCAAAAAGCCGGGTTTCCCCGGCTTTTGCTGGCCTATCGACTTACTTGCGTTTCATCGACAGGAAGAACTCATCATTGGTCTTGGTCGTTTTCAACTTGTCGACCAGGAACTCGATGGCAGCGATCTCGTCCATCGGGTGCAGCAGCTTGCGCAGGATCCACATGCGCTGCAACTCGTCATCGGCGGTCAGCAACTCCTCGCGGCGGGTGCCGGAACGGTTGATGTTGATGGCCGGGAACACGCGCTTCTCAGCGATACGACGATCCAGCGGCAGTTCCATGTTGCCCGTGCCTTTGAATTCTTCGTAGATCACTTCATCCATCTTCGAGCCGGTTTCAACCAGCGCGGTGGCGATGATGGTCAGCGAACCGCCTTCCTCGATGTTCCGCGCAGCGCCGAAGAAACGTTTCGGTTTCTCCAGGGCGTGGGCATCGACACCACCGGTGAGTACCTTGCCGGAGCTCGGGATCACGGTGTTGTAGGCACGTGCCAGACGAGTGATCGAGTCGAGCAGGATCACCACGTCTTTCTTGTGCTCGACCAGGCGCTTGGCCTTTTCGATCACCATTTCGGCAACCTGCACGTGGCGGGTTGGCGGCTCATCGAACGTCGAGGCAACCACTTCGCCGCGCACGGTGCGCTGCATTTCGGTTACTTCTTCCGGACGTTCGTCGATCAGCAATACGATCAGGTGAACTTCAGGATTGTTACGTGCGATGTTGGCTGCGATGTTCTGCAGCATGATGGTCTTACCGGCTTTCGGCGGAGCAACGATCAGGCCGCGCTGGCCTTTGCCGATCGGTGCGCATAGGTCGATGACCCGACCGGTCAGGTCTTCGGTGGAACCGTTGCCGGCTTCCATCTTCATGCGCACAGTCGGGAACAGCGGCGTCAGGTTCTCGAAGAGAATCTTGTTTTTCGCGTTCTCGGGACGATCGTAGTTGATCGTGTCGACCTTGAGCAGGGCGAAATAACGCTCGCCTTCCTTGGGAGGGCGGATCTTGCCAACGATGGTGTCACCGGTGCGCAAGTTGAAGCGACGGATCTGGCTCGGCGAGACGTAGATATCGTCTGGGCCGGCAAGATAGGAAGCGTCAGCGGAGCGAAGGAAGCCGAAGCCGTCCTGGAGAATCTCCAGCACGCCATCACCGGAGATTTCCTCGCCGCTTTTAGCGTGCTTTTTGAGCAGGGAGAAAATCACGTCCTGCTTGCGCGAACGGGCCATATTTTCTATGCCCATCTGTTCGGCCAATTCGAGCAGTTCGGTAATCGGCTTTTGCTTGAGTTCAGTCAGATTCATATAGGAATGACGTAATCATTTATGGAGGGGGGAAATTAAGCTTTTGGCTTAATGAGGCCGCGCCGCAGAGAAGGCGACAGGATCGCGTACTTATTCGAAAAGGAGTGCGTCGGCGACGGCTAGCAGGGGGCAATGGAGAAACCAGTGCGGGGCCGAATGTACCACCTGAGTTTCGGAGCGTCTAGCCCTCAATAACGAAAAAGCCCCGCAGATAGCGGGGCCTTTTTCGGACACTTTATTACGACGCTTAGATGTTGGCGTCGAGGAAAGCCGCCAATTGCGACTTCGACAGTGCGCCGACCTTGGTCGCTTCAACGTTGCCGTTCTTGAACAGCATCAGTGTCGGGATACCACGCACGCCATGCTTGGCCGGGGTTTCCTGGTTTTCGTCGATGTTCAGCTTGGCAATGGTCAGCTTGCCTTTGTAGGTCTCTGCAATCTCGTCCAGGACAGGAGCGATCATTTTGCAAGGGCCGCACCACTCAGCCCAGTAGTCGACCAGCACAGCGCCTTCGGCCTTCAGTACATCGGCCTCGAAGCTAGCGTCGCTAACGTGTTTGATAAGATCGCTGCTCATGGAAAGTCTCCAGGTTGTAAGCAAAAAAACGTGGCCCATCATAGCTGCCCTTCCCCCGTTCAGGAAGCTGCAGATGATTGAGTCTCGCTATGGTGTTGCATGAGTTTGGGTATAGCGCAATTCGAGCATTCGGGTAACTAACCTCCGCCTACCGCACCATTGCGATGCAGGTTTGTGCGCATCCCTTCGCCTGAAAGACCGCTATCGCGAGCAGGCTCACTCCTACATTGGCGTTGTGTTGGCCTCTAGAATGGGGCAACACAAAACCCTGTAGGAGTGAGCCTGCTCGCGATTGGCTGCGCAGCAGCCACCGGCTTTCCTGCTCAGGATCAAGGCTTTGAATGTTGCGCGTTGGCGTCAGCCTTTGATCGTGGCACGATGTCGAGGTTATCGACCGAGACCCCCAGACCATGCCGCAATCCCAAGCCAAGAATCTGTCCCTGATCGCCGCAATCGACCTGGGCTCCAACAGCTTTCACATGGTCGTGGCCAAGGCCCAGAACGGCGAAATCCGTATTCTCGAGCGTCTCGGGGAGAAGGTTCAGCTGGCCGCAGGCATCAACGACGAGCGCCAGCTCAACGAAGAATCGATGCAGCGCGGGCTGGACTGCCTGAAGCGCTTTGCCCAACTGATCAACGGTATGCCGCCTGGCGCCGTGCGGATCGTCGGCACCAACGCCCTGCGCGAAGCGCGCAATCGCAACGAATTCATCCGTCGCGCCGAGGAAATCCTGGGCCACCCGGTAGAAGTCATTTCCGGTCGTGAAGAAGCGCGTCTGATTTACCTGGGCGTATCCCATACCCTCGCCGACACCCCGGGCAAACGTCTGGTGGCCGACATCGGCGGCGGCAGCACCGAGTTCATCATCGGCCAGCGCTTCGAGCCACTGCTGCGCGAAAGCCTGCAGATGGGCTGCGTCAGCTTCACCCAGCGCTACTTCAAGGACGGCAAGGTCACGCCTGCCCGCTACGCCCAGGCCTACACTGCTGCGCGCCTTGAGATCATGAGTATTGAACATGCCCTGCACCGCCTGACCTGGGATGAGGCCATCGGCTCCTCGGGCACCATTCGCGCCATCGGCCTGGCGCTGAAGGCTGGTGGACACGGCACCGGTGAGGTCAACGCCGAGGGCTTGGCCTGGCTCAAGCGCAAGCTGTTCAAGCTGGGTGATATCGACAAGATCGACTTCGAAGGCATCAAGCCCGACCGCCGGGCGATTTTCCCGGCCGGCCTGGCGATTCTCGAAGCGATCTTCGATGCCCTCGAACTGCAACGTATGGACCACTGTGAAGGCGCACTGCGTGAAGGCGTGCTCTATGACCTGCTGGGCCGTCATCATCACGAAGACGTCCGTGAGCGCACCCTCAGCTCGCTGATGGAGCGTTACCACGTTGACCTTGAGCAAGCGGCGCGAGTGGAACGCAAGGCACTGCACGCATTCGACCAGGTCGCCGAAGACTGGGAACTGGATGACGGCGTGTGGCGCGAACTGCTCGGCTGGGCCGCCAAGGTCCATGAAGTGGGCCTGGACATCGCCCACTATCATTACCACAAGCACGGTGCGTACCTGATCGAGCACTCGGACCTCGCCGGTTTCTCCCGCGAAGACCAGCAAATGCTTGCGCTGCTGGTGCGTGGCCACCGCCGCAACATTCCCCGGGACAAGTTCGCCGAGTTCGGCGATGACGGCATCAAGCTGATCCGCCTGTGTGTGCTGCTGCGGTTTGCGATCCTGTTCCACCACATCCGCGGCACCCAGGAAATGCCCCAGGTCGTCCTGCGCGCCAATGGCGATAGCCTGGATGTGTTGTTCCCGGCGAACTGGCTCGATGAAAACCAGCTGACCCAGGCCGATTTCGCGCTTGAGGCGGAATGGCTGACGCGGGTGGGCTTCGCCTTAAACGTCAGATAAAAATTTGGCAAACGGAACGCGGTCCCGTAGGAGCTGCCGAAGGCTGCGATCTTTTGATCTACAAGCAAGATCAAAAGATCGCAGCCTTCGGCAGCTCCTACAGGGGTTGTGGCGATCTTGCGAATGCCATCGCGGGCAAGCCTTGCTCCCACAGGAACAGGCGAAAAAAATGGCGATCCGCAGGGATCGCCATTTTTTATGCCTTATGAGGCTTAACGCACTGCCAGGATCGGACTGCCCAACCGCTCCAGCAACGTCGCCTGCGCGCTGCGCGGATTCTGGTTGCCGGTTGGCGTGTTGCGGATGTAGCGACCGTCCGACTGCAGGCTCCAGCTGTGGGTGTTGTCGGTCAGGTACAGCTCCAGCTCTTTCTTGACCCGCATGATCAGCTTCTTGCCTTCCACCGGGAAACAGGTCTCAACCCGCTTGTCGAGGTTGCGCTCCATCCAGTCGGCACTGGACAGGAACATCTGCTCTTCGCCGCCGTTGAGGAAGTAGAAGACCCGGGTGTGCTCCAGGAAGCGCCCGATGATCGAGCGCACATGGATGTTGTGCGAAACCCCGGCGATGCCCGGCCGCAGGCAGCACATGCCACGCACCACCAGATCAATGCGCACGCCTGACTGGCTGGCCTTGTACAGCGCGCGAATGATCTTCGGATCAGTCAGCGAGTTGAACTTGGCGATGATGTGCGCCGGTTTGCCGTCCAGGGCGAACTGCGTCTCTCGGGCGATCATGTCGAGCATGCCCTTTTTCAGGGTAAACGGAGCATGCAGCAGCTTCTTCATGCGCAGGGTCTTGCCCATGCCGATCAACTGGCTGAACAGCTTGCCGACGTCTTCGCACAAGGCGTCATCGGAGGTCAGCAGGCTGTAGTCGGTGTACAGCCGGGCGTTGGCCGCGTGGTAGTTGCCCGTGCCCAAGTGCGCGTAACGCACAATCTCGCCCGCCTCGCGACGCAGGATCAACATCATCTTGGCGTGGGTCTTGAAGCCGACCACGCCGTAGATCACCACCGCACCGGCCGCTTGCAGGCGGCTGGCCAGTTGCAGGTTGGATTCTTCATCGAACCGCGCACGCAACTCGATCACCGCAGTGACTTCCTTGCCGTTACGCGCGGCATCCACCAGCGCATCGACGATTTCCGAGTTGGCACCGGAGCGGTACAGGGTCTGGCGCACGGCCAGCACATGCGGGTCTTTCGCCGCCTGGCGCAACAGGTCGACCACCGGCGTGAACGATTCGAACGGGTGCAGCAACAGGATGTCCTGCTTGCTGATCACGCTGAAGATGTTCTCGCTGTTCTGCAGCAGTTTCGGAATCTGCGGCGTGAACGGCAGGTATTGCAGGTCGCGTTGGCTGTCGAGGCCGGTGATGCTGAACAAACGGGTCAGGTTGACTGGCCCGTTGACCTGATACAGCTCGGTCTCGTGCAGGTTGAACTGCTTGAGCAGGTAGTCGGACAGGTGTTTGGGGCAAGTGTCAGCCACTTCCAGGCGCACTGCGTCACCGTAACGACGGGAGAACAACTCGCCGCGCAGCGCGCGGGCCAGGTCTTCGACGTCTTCGGTATCGACCGCGAGGTCGGCGTTACGGGTCAGGCGGAACTGGTAGCAGCCCTTGACCTTCATACCCTGGAACAGGTCATCGGCGTGTGCGTGGATCATCGACGACAGGAACACGTAGTTGTCGCCCGAACCGCCGACCTCTTCCGGCACCTTGATCACTCGGGGCAGCAGGCGCGGGGCCGGGATGATCGCCAGGCCCGAATCACGGCCAAACGCATCGATACCCTCCAGCTCGACGATGAAGTTCAGGCTCTTGTTCACCAGCAGCGGGAACGGGTGAGTCGGATCGAGGCCGATCGGCGTGATGATCGGCGCAATCTCGTCGCGGAAGAAGCGGCGCACCCAGGTCTTGATCTTGGTGGTCCAGTGACGGCGACGGATGAAGCGGACCTGATGTTTCTCCAGTTCCGGCAACAGAATATCGTTGAGGATCGCGTACTGGCGGTCAACGTGACCGTGCACCAGTTCGCTGATCCGGGCCAGGGCCTGATGCGGTTGCAGGCCATCGGCGCCAGCTTGTTCACGGGCGAAGGTGATCTGCTTCTTCAGGCCGGCCACACGAATCTCGAAGAACTCGTCCAGGTTGCTGGAGAAGATCAGCAGGAACTTCAGCCGTTCCAGCAACGGGTAGGACTCATCCAGCGCCTGCTCCAGCACGCGGATGTTGAACTGCAGCTGCGAAAGCTCGCGATGGATGTACAGGCTGCTGTCATCCAGGCCGGGGATGGCAATCGCCGGCGCCGTGGAGACGGCCTCGACCACTACCGCGGGTGGAGATGGCTCCAGCTCCGGCGGTGTTTCGACGATTTGCTCGACCACGGGCTGAGCATCTTTTACGGCAACTTCAGTGAGTCCTTCGGTATTCATGGAATGTTCCTGGGAGGGCTATTTCTGCTCTCGTAACAATTGAGCGGCACGGACGGCAAAGTAGGTCAGGATGCCATCGGCGCCTGCGCGTTTAAAAGCGGTCAGGGATTCGAGGATCACCCCTTCGCTCAACCAGCCATTCTGGATCGCCGCCATGTGCATGGCGTATTCGCCGCTGACTTGATAAACAAACGTCGGCACTTTGAATTCTTCTTTGACCCGCCAGAGGATGTCCAGATACGGCATGCCTGGCTTGACCATGACCATGTCCGCGCCTTCTGACAAGTCCGCCGCGACTTCGTGCAGGGCTTCGTTGCCGTTGGCCGGGTCCATCTGGTACGAGGCTTTGTTGGCCTTGCCCAGGTTCAGCGCCGAACCCACCGCATCGCGGAACGGGCCGTAATAGGCGCTGGCGTATTTCGCCGAGTAGGCCATGATCCGCACGTTGACGTGATCGGCCAGCTCCAGCGCCTCGCGGATCGCCTGGATGCGCCCGTCCATCATATCGGACGGCGCCACTACCTGGGCGCCGGCTGCAGCGTGAGACAGGGCCTGCTTGACCAGTGCATCGACGGTAATGTCGTTCTGCACGTAGCCTTCTTCATCAAGAATGCCGTCTTGACCGTGGGTAGTGAACGGGTCGAGGGCTACGTCGGTAATCACCCCCAGCTCCGGGAACTGCGCGCGCAATGCACGAGTGGCGCGCTGGGCAATACCGTCGGGGTTCCAGGCTTCAGCGGCGTCCAGGGACTTGAGTTCTGCCGGCGTGACCGGGAACAGTGCCAGCGCCGGAATGCCCAACTCGACCCACTTGACCGCTTCTTCAAGCAACAGGTCGATGCTCAGGCGCTCGACGCCCGGCATCGACGCCACTGCTTCGCGACGATTCTCACCGTCGAGCACGAATACCGGCAGGATCAGGTCGTCGACTGTCAGGACGTTTTCACGGACCAGTCGACGCGAAAATTCATCACGACGGTTGCGTCGCAGACGGGTGGCGGGAAACAGGCGGTTGGCGGGGGTAAAGCTCACGGCAGACTCCTGAGCCCGCGCTGGCGGGCGAGCGTGACAGTTATAAGCTGCCATTATGACCGTCGTATTACAGTTATGTGCACCCCTGTGTCAGGTAGGCGCAATCCATTGTCCTTGTAGGAAATGTTCACGTCGAGACACATTTGGACACTTTCATGAATGTGCCCGAAGGGTTAGGCTGCGCGTTCATTTCGCCAGCACCCAGACAATGCTCCAGCAATTTCTTCAGGAATTCGGGTATTTCGCCCTCTTTCTCGGCACGTTCTTCGAAGGCGAAACCATCCTGGTGCTCGCGGGCTTCCTCGCGTTCCGCGGATACATGGACATCAAGATCGTCACGATAGTGGCGTTCTGTGGCAGTTATGCAGGCGATCAGCTGTGGTATTTCCTCGGCCGCAAGCACGGGCGCAAGTTGCTCGCGCGCAAGCCGCGCTGGCAATTGATGGGCGACCGGGCGCTGGAACATATCCGCAAGCACCCGGACATCTGGGTGCTGAGCTTCCGCTTTGTCTATGGCTTGCGCACAGTCATGCCGGTGGCGATTGGCCTGTCGGGTTATCCACCGGGCCGCTATCTGCTACTGAACGGAATTGGCGCGGCGATCTGGGCGTCGGCATTGGCGGCTGCCGCCTACCACTTCGGCGCCGTGCTGGAAGGTATGCTCGGCAGCGTGAAGAAATACGAGCTGTGGGTGCTTGGTGCCCTGTTGATACTGGGTGTCGGCCTGTGGCTGCGCCGGCGCTTCAAGAATGCCCGGCTGGCGAAGAAGGTCTACGCCGACGAGCAGGCACTCAAGGCCGAACAAGCCAAGGCTGCACCTCCTAAGACGCCAATCGAGTGAAGCGGTCTCTGCAACAGTAGAGACCTATACCGCTCAACAGGCTGTAACTCAGCAGGCCAACCCAGCCCAGCGCCCCGGCAGGCCACAGCCCGACCAATGGTGCGAGCCAGACCAGTGGCAGGTTCGACGCCAGCCGCATCAGCTCCATTTTCATCGCCCACGGGCGATTCTCCAGGGCCACGCCCAAGCTGAACAGACCCAGCGCCACAGCGCCCCAGCCGAGCACCAGGGCTGCTACGGGCAGGCTGCGCTCCAGATTCATCAAGTAACTGCCCAGCCCGATGTAGACGCAGAACTGCGCGGCCACATACAGCTGCTGACGCGAGTCCAGCGCGATCTCGAATTTGCGGAACTGGCTCAGGTCCGGTTTGGTCAGCGGATACCTGGCCGCGACATCCGCCGGCCGCCACCCGGTGCGCATGAACCAGATTCGCAGCTTGTCCCACTTGCTCTGCGCCCGGCGCGCGTCGTCCCACAACTGCGCGTAAAACTGCACGTTGGCCCACAGCGGATTCCAGCTCGCCAGCGGCGTGGTCACCCCGAAAACCACCGGCTCGTTATCGTCCTCTTCCTGGAACGAGCCAAATAGACGGTCCCAAATAATGAACACCCCGCCGTAGTTGCGATCCATGTAGAGAGCGTTCTGCGCATGGTGGGCCCGATGATTGGACGGTGTGACGAAAAACCACTCGAACCAGCCAAGCTTGGGGATGTGTCGGGTGTGCACCCAGAATTGATACAGCAAGTTGAGCGCAGCAACACTGACGAACACCAGCAGCGGTATGCCGAGCACGGCCATGGGCAGGTAGAAAATCCAGCTCAGCAGGAAGCCGGTGCTGGTCTGGCGCAGGGCCGTGGAGAGGTTGTACTCCTCGCTCTGGTGATGCACCGAATGCGCCGCCCAGAGGATGTTGCGCTCATGCCCCAGGCGATGCAGCCAGTAGTAGCAGAAGTCGTAGAGGACGAAGGCCCCCAGCCAGACCCAGACGCTGTCTGCCGAGAGCTGAAACAGCGCCACGTGCTCTAGGGCGAATGCATAGGTCAGCAGGCCGACGCCTTTGGTCAACAGGCCCGTGGTGGTCGACAACACGCCAGTGCTGATGCTGTTGATCGCGTCGGCGACCCGGTAGCTGTTCATGCCGCGCCAACGGTCGGCGAGCAGTTCCACGGCTATCAGCACGAAGAAAAACGGTACCGCGTACAGAATGAAGTCCATGACGCGCCCTGAACGGAATATTGAGTTCCAAGCCTA
Organism: Pseudomonas sp. LB3P31; assembly: GCF_054897945.1. Classification (NCBI taxonomy): domain Bacteria; kingdom Pseudomonadati; phylum Pseudomonadota; class Gammaproteobacteria; order Pseudomonadales; family Pseudomonadaceae; genus Pseudomonas; species Pseudomonas sp. LB3P31. The sequence continues at coordinate 3,620,612 of NZ_CM142710.1, read as the reverse complement.
GTTGTAACTGCACGTTATCCCTATGGCAACGAGTGACAAATTAGTGGACATTTAGCGCCATGTATAAGGAGAAAAGCCCATGAGCAAAAAAATTGCAGTGATCCTTTCCGGCTGTGGCGTCTACGACGGCGCCGAGATCCACGAAAGCGTGATCACCCTGCTGCGACTGGACCAACGTGGCGCTCAGGTGCAGTGTTTCGCCCCCAACATCGCGCAGATGCATGTGATCAACCATCTGACCGGCGAAGAAATGCCCGAGTCGCGCAACGTGCTGGTGGAATCGGCGCGAATTGCCCGGGGCAATATCAAGGACATTCGCGAGGCTAGCGTCGAGGACTTCGATGCGCTGATCGTGCCTGGCGGATTTGGTGCGGCCAAGAATCTGTCGAACTTTGCCACCGACGGCGCCGGCTGCACGGTGCAACCGGATGTTCTGGCGCTGACCGAGGCGTTTGCCGAAGCGGGCAAACCGGTTGGGCTGATCTGTATCTCGCCGGCACTGGCGGCGAAAATCTATGGCCCAGGGGTGACTTGTACCATCGGTAACGATGCCGACACTGCAGCGGCGATGAACAAGATGGGCGCCACGCATGCGGAGTGTGCGGTGACCGATATCGTCGAGGACAAGGCGCGCAAGCTGGTGAGTACGCCGGCCTATATGCTGGCGCAGTCGATCAGTGAGGCGGCTTCGGGGATTAACAAACTGGTGGATCGCGTGCTGGAACTGACCCACGAAAACGATGGCTGACACCTTGTGAAATATGGCGATGGACACTGTAGGAGTGAGCCTGCTCGCGATAGCGGTGTAACTGTTGGCGTTGATGTTGGGTGTGCTGGCCTCATCGCGAGCAGGCTCACTCCTACAGGGGTGGCGTCAGGCTCAGGGTTTATGGGTTAGCCGGGTCAGGATCCGGTCCAGCGCGTTGGCAAACGCCTGCTTTTCGCGCTCGCCAAACGGCGCCGGGCCACCGCTCATCTGGCCTTGCTCACGCAGGTCGGTGAACAGGTTGCGCACCGCCAGCCGATCGCCCATGTTCTGCGCGTCGAATTCCTTGCCGCGCGGGTCCAGGGCGGCGACGCCCTTTTTCACCAGGCGGTCGGCCAGGGGCACGTCGCTGCAGATCACCAGTTCGCCAGGGACTGCGTGTTCCACCAGGTAGTCATCTGCCGCATCCGGGCCGCTGGGCACCACGATCAGCTTCACCAGCGACAGGCCCGGCTTGGTCTGCGGCTGTCCGGCCACCAGCACCACTTCGAACTGGCGCTTGAGGGCGAACTTCACCACCAGGTCCTTCGCCGCCCGGGGGCAGGCGTCGGCATCGATCCATACGCGCATCATTTTTCCTCCGATTGAAAGCATCGCGGGCAAGCCTTGCTCCCACAGGGGTGATCCCATGTAGCTTGCTCCTACAGGGGCAATCCCATGCCGTCTGTTCCCACAAGGGAAATCCCATGCAGCCTTAACCCTACAGATAATGATACCTGTGGGAGCAAGGCTTGCCCGCGATTATGAGCGCAGCGAATGCTTTAAGAGACCTGAACCCGCCGCTTCTCCGCCAACCAGCTACGCCCATACAGCACGCTGATCGCAATGATCGCCACCGCCTGGGCCGCCAGCGAATACGCATCAGCGTGAATGCCCAGCCAGTCGAAGTCAAAGAACGGCACCGGACGCGTGCCGAAGATCCCGGCTTCCTGCAACGCCTTGACGCCATGCCCGGCAAACACCACCGACAGCGCGCACAACAGCGCGGCGTTGATGCTGAAAAACAGCGAAAGCGGCAACTTGGCCGAGCCGCGCAGGATCACCCAGGCCAGGCCCACCAGCAACACCAGCGCCGTCGCACCGCCGGCCAGCACCGCGTTGTGGCCTGCGGGCCCTGCCTGCAGCCACAGGGTCTCGTAGAACAGGATCACCTCGAACAGTTCGCGATACACCGAGAAGAACGCCAGGGTCGCAAAGCCGAACCGCCCGCCGCCGCCCACCAGGCTGCTCTTGATGTAATCCTGCCAGGCAGCGGCGTGGCGCCGATCGTGCATCCACACGCCAAGCCACAACACCATCACGCTGGCAAACAGTGCAGTGGCACCTTCGAGCAATTCGCGCTGCGAACCGCTGACGTCGATGACATAAGCGGCCAGGCCCCAGGTGGCGAGACCCGCCAGCAACGCCAGGCCCCAGCCCGCGTTGACACTGCGTACCGCCGATTGCTGGCCGGTGTTGCGCAGGAACGCGAGGATCGCCGCCAGCACCAGGATCGCCTCCAGGCCTTCGCGCAACAGAATCAACAGCCCGGAAATGTAGCTCAGGGACCAGCTCAAACCATCGCTGCCCAGCAGACCGGCAGACTCCTTCAACTTGGCTTTCGCAATATCCAGCCGTTGCTGGGCCTGGGCCACCGGCAAGCCATCCTGCAAGGATTGGCGGTAAGCCATCAGGGATTTCTCAGTGTCCTTGCGTACGTTGGCGTCGACGTTGTCCAGGGAGCTCTCGACCAGTTCGAAGCCTTCAAGGTACGCCGCTACCGACAAGTCATAGGCCTGGTCGTGATCACCAGAGCGGTAGGCGGCAATGCTCTTGTCCAGGGTGGCTGCGGTGTAGTCCAGCAGTTGCGCCGGGCCGCGCTTGACCTGCGGCGGCTGGGCGCGTTGCGCTCGATAGTTGGCGGCAGCCTGCGGACCTTCGGCGGCTTGCACTTCGGCGGGGGTTTGGCGGGCCAGGTCGGCGATGTTGTAGGTCTTTTCGGCAACGGCGGCAGCCGGCTCGGCGCTGAAGCTGGCGATATAGGTCGCCAGATCCCAGCGCTGACGGTCATCCAGCTGATCGGCGAACGCCGGCATGTCGGTGCCTTCGATGCCCTGGCCCAGGGTGCTGTAGATCGCATAGAGGCTCAGGTGATCCATCCGCGCGCTATCACGCAGATTGGACGGTGGCGGCGTCAGGCCGACCCCCGCAGGGCCATCACCGGCTCCCGCGTCACCGTGGCACACCGAGCAATGCTGGACATACAGCGGCGCGCCACGGGTCGGATCCGGAGTAATGATCGGCGCCTGGCTGATTTCATAGGCCACCGCCAGTTTCGCCCCGAGTTGCCGCGCCTGGCGGGCTACTTCGGTGCCGTCCTGACGCTCGCTGACGGCACTGCGCAGCGTGGTGATGCCCTGCACCAACCCGGCTTGCTCCGGTTTGGCCGGCAGTTTGCCGAGCAGATCCTGCAGTGCTTTCAACGAATCCAGCTGATCCCGGTACTCGGATTCACTGACGACCTTGCCTGCCTGCACTGTCTGCGGGTAGTCCGCGCCAATGTAATCAAGCAGATGCAGCGCCTGTGGTGCGCCGTCCACGGTATCGGCCAGCAGTTGGGCACTGCCGAGGACTGCGAGGGGGAATAACAGCCAGGCCAGGAATCGCGACGGGGCAATCATGAATGAATCTCAATGGGAAATACGAAGTTACATATTGTTCACTTCGAATGAGATTCACTCAAGCTTTGTTCGTTGGGTTGGTGGTGATTATTTTGTTGGTGCGACTGCTGCGCAGTCGGACGCAGCCTTCGGCAGCTGCTACAGGGGGTGGGGATTTAGTGAAAAGGCGGCTTGGAGGCCGCCTTCTTCAATACAGGAGGGTTTACGCGGCGGCTTTGCGCAACGTCGCCATGAACGCGGCCGCGCCGATGAACAGGCCGGCGAACGTACGGTTCATGCGTCTTTGCTGCTTGGGTGTGCGCAGCATGCGCAGCACCTTGGACGCGAGGCCGGTATAGCCGGCCATAACGATCAGGTCAACGCAGACCATGGTGCCACCGATGATCAGGTACTGGATCAGCAGCGGCGCGTGCGGGTTGATGAACTGCGGCAGCACCGCCAGCATGAACACCAGGGCCTTGGGGTTGCTAATGTTCACCAGGAAGCCACGGAACACCAGGGCCAGCGGCTTGCCGATCGGGCGTACCGCAGCGTCGTCGCTCATGTCACTGGGCAGTGCGCGCCATTGCTTGATCGCGAGAAACACCAGGTAAGCCACGCCAAACCATTTGATCGCGTGGAAGGCTGTCGCAGAAGCCGTGAGGATCGCGCCCACTCCGGCACCGATGATTGCGATCTGCACCGCCAGGCCTATTTGCAGGCCGAGGGCGTTCCAGTAACCGCGCCAGAAGCCGTATTGCAGTCCGCTGGACATCGACGCAATGGCGCCGGCGCCGGGAGACAGACTGATCACCCAGCAGGCGGCGAAAAACGCCAGCCATGTTTGAAGCTCCATCGCACACCTCGATTCGGACTCTTGTGACAGGTGTCTAAGCTAATGCGGCGCGCAGGGAAAAGCAAAAGATCGCAGCCTGCGGCAGCTCCTACAGGGATCGCATTCCAAAGTAGGAGCTGCCGCAGGCTGCGATCTTTTGATCTTGAGATCTACTTCTCAAACCCGCTCGACGGAAACACATCACTCCCCCGCCACCGCCGAACCGAGCGCTGGAAGAACAGGCTGTTAGGCACCTGCACCATCGCACTGCCGGTGCCAAGCTCCTCAGCTTCGATCAAGGTGGTGTAGAGCAGATTGATCGCGACCACCCGCCCCTTCACGCCAGGCTTGTCGGTGGTGTCGACCAGTTCGACCACGTCGCCAATGCGAAACGGCCCGACGGTGAAAATCAGGATCGCGCACAGCAGGTTGGACAGCACGCTCCACATGGCAAAGAACGCCACCGCCGCGACCGCAACAAAACCGGACAATGCGGTCCACAGTACGGTAGCGGAAACGCCGAGGCGTTCCAGCACGAAGATCAGTGCACTGCCCATGATCAGCCAGCGCAACCCGCCTCGCAGCGGCAGCAATAGCTGCGGCGGAAACGGGTAGCGCTCACCCAGCCGGTTCAGGCATTTGGCGACAAAGCGCTGGGCGAAATAACCTGCCAGCAATATCAGCAGAATCTGCAGCACCAGCCACAGCGGCTCGATCCACACAGCTGACAGCGGCAGCCGGAAGACGTCCATCAGGACAACGCCTCCAGCTCCGCCTGCATGCTTTCAAGCAGCTCGAGGGCTTCCATCCAGGACTCTTCCAGTTCGGCTTCACGCACCTTCAGCTTGGCCTGTTCAGCCAGCAGGTCACGCAGATCGTTCTTGCGCGCCGGTTCGTAGATGTCGCTGTCACCCAGACTGACATCGATCTTCGCCAGCTTCTCGTGCAGCTTGCCCAGTTCGGCTTCGAGCTTGTCGGCTTCGCGCTTATGCGGCGCCAGTTGCTGACGCAGTGCTGCGGCGGCCTGGCGCTGTGCTTTCTTGTCGGTCTTGTCCGGATTGACCGGGGTGTTGCTGACCGGCGCGTTACGCTGGCGATACTCCACCAGCCAACGGGTGTAGTCCTCCAGATCGCCGTCGAACTCCTCGACCTTGCCATCGGCAACCAGGTAGAAATTGTCGGTGGTGCTTTTGAGCAGATGGCGATCGTGAGAGACCACCAATACCGCACCACTGAATTCCTGCAGGGCCATGGTCAGCGCCAGGCGCATTTCAAGGTCGAGGTGGTTGGTCGGTTCATCGAGCAGCAACAGGTTTGGCCGGTCCCACGCGATCAAGGCCAGGGCCAGGCGCGCTTTCTCGCCGCCGGAAAAATTCAGCACTGGCTCGTCGATGCGCGCTCCGCGGAAGTCAAAACCACCGAGGAAGTCGCGCAGCGTCTGCTCGCGCTCGGTCGGCGCCAGTCGCTGCATGTGCAGCAAGGGGCTGGCCTTGGCATCCAGGGAGTCGAGCTGATGTTGCGCAAAGTAACCGACGACGGTGTTTTCGCCACGGGTCAGTCGACCGGCCAACGGTTCAAGCTCACCTGCGAGGTTTTTGATCAGGGTCGATTTACCGGCACCGTTGGGGCCGAGCAAACCGATCCGCGCGCCAGGGGTCAGTTGCAGTCTGACCTTCTCCAGCACGGTCTTGTCGCCGTAGCCCAAACGGGCATCGGACAGGTCGATCAGCGGGCTGGAAATCTTCGTCGACTCACGGAAGACAAAGTCGAACGGCGAATCGACGTGCGCGGCGGACAGCTCTTCCATCCGCTCCAGTGCCTTGATCCGGCTCTGCGCCTGACGGGCCTTGGTGGCCTGGGCCTTGAAGCGGGCGATGTAGCTTTCCATGTGCGCACGTTGCACCTGTTGCTTCTCGTACGCCTGCTGTTGCTGGGCGAGACGTTCGGCGCGGGCGCGTTCGAAAGCGGTATAGCCACCCCGATACAGGATGATCTTGCGTTGGTCGACGTGGGCCACGTGATCGACCACGGCGTCGAGGAAATCCCGGTCGTGGGAAATCAGCAACAAGGTGCCGGGGTAGCTTTTCAGCCACTCTTCGAGCCAGATGATCGCATCCAGGTCCAAGTGGTTGGTCGGTTCGTCGAGCAGCAACAAGTCCGAGGGGCACATCAGCGCCTGCGCCAGGTTCAGGCGCATCCGCCAGCCGCCGGAGAAATCGCCGACCTGCCGGTCCATCTGCTCGTTGGTGAATCCCAGGCCGGCCAGCAACTTGCGGGCCCGGGCATCGGCGGTGTAACCATCGGCGCTATCGAGTTCCGAGTGCAGGCGGGCCTGAGCGGCACCGTCGTGGGCCGCTTCGGCCGCGCCGAGGTCCCGTTGCACCTCACGCAGGCGCAGGTCACCATCGAGCACGTAGTCGACCGCGAGGCGTTCGAGCGTCTCGATTTCCTGGCGCATATGGGCGATGCGCCAGTCTGCCGGCAGGAAGCAGTCACCCGAGTCCGGGTGCAGCTCACCCCGAAGCAGGGCGAACAGGCTCGATTTGCCGGCGCCGTTGGCACCAATAAGGCCGGCTTTGTGGCCGGCGTGCAGGGTCAGCTCGGCGTCTTCTAGCAGACGTTGCGGGCCACGCTGTAAAGTCAGGTTCTGAAGTCGAATCATAATGGCGGCGGAGTCTACCAGCTTCGCTCGCAACTGGCGCGAGTAGCACTATGTCCTCTGACCTGTGGAGCTTTTCCCTGAACGCCTATGCCAGGCCCGGCGCCGAGCAGGCGTGCCTGCTGCTGCAGTCTGCAGGTGCGAACGTGTGCCTGCTGCTGTGCGGGTTGTGGCTGGAACAACGAGGGGTCGTTTACAACGAACTGCGACTGCGACAACTGACTGAAGTGACCAAGAGCTGGGATGCGCAGGTCGTGCAGCCGCTGCGTACGTTGCGCGGCAAATGGAAAGCCGACGCGGCTGACGATGCCGAGCTGCGTAAGTTGCGTGAGAAAGTGAAGGAGCTGGAAGTTGAAGCCGAACGGGTTCTTTTGTTGCGCCTGGAAAAAACCGCGCAGCAGTGGCCGCAGAATGAACAGACCGAATCAGCGGCCTGGCTGGAAGGTGTCGCGGCGGACACCACCAACGTTGGCCGCGACGCGCTGCATCAGCTGCGCGTCGCGGTGACCGGCACTTAGGAAGCGCTGGTTGGGGTAGTGCTTGGGCTCGACGACGGAGCTGGCGTTGGCGCCGCTGTAGTGGTCGAAGTGCTGGCCGGAGCTGGCGAAGCCGAGGCCGACGATGTCGCAGGCGCTGCTGGCTTGGTAGCAGGTGCCGGAGCTGGCTTCGCTGCAGCAGGTTTTTTCACTGCTGGTTTGGCTGCGGGTTTTACAGCTGGCTTGGCAGCGGCAGGTTTTGCAGCAGCTGCTGGCTTGGCGGCGGCAGCTGGTTTTGCAGCAGCGATTTTAACAGCAGGCTTGGTGGCCGGTTTCGCCGCAGGTTTTGCTGCGGCAGTTTTAGCTGCAGCAGGTTTCGCGGCCGCAGTTTTAGCAGCTGGCTTGGCTGCTGCGGTTTTTGCGGCAGCCGGTTTGGCCGCGGCAGGTTTGGCAGGTGCTTTTGCAGCAGCAGATTTTGCAGCAGCAGTTCTAGCAGCAGGCTTGGCCGCTGGTTTCGCTGCAGCGCTTTTAGCCGCCGGCTTGGCAGCAGTTTTTGCGGCAGTTTTAGCAGCAGGTTTTGCTACAGCAGTTTTAGCCGCTGGCTTGGCAGCAGGTTTTGTTGCGGCCGATTTAGCAGCCGGTTTGGCAGCGCTGGCAGCCACTGGCTTTTTAGCAGCAGCTTTCACCGGTGCTTTGGCGGCTGGCTTGGCAGCAGACTTGGCCGGTGCTTTTGCAGCAGTCGCTTTGGTCGCAGCTGGCTTGGCCGAACGCAGGGACAACGCCTTGCCGACAGCCTCTTGAACACGACCAACACCTTGGGCCAGTTTCAGGCTTTCCTGGGCATCGCGCTTGAGTTGCAGAATGTAGTTGCGGGTTTCGGATTGACGATCCTTGAGGGCATCGAGCAGCTCCTCAAGTTCCTTGACTCCACCCTTGGCCTTGGCTTGTGCCTTGGCTTTGCCGGCCGCCGCAGCGTCCTGCAATTTGGTGCGGGATTTGTGCAGTTTTTCCTGCGCTTTTCCGCGTTGCTTTTCCAGCTTGGCGAGCAGTTTTTCAGCATCAGCCAAGGCTTGCGAACAAGCGGTTTCCAGATGCTCGAGCAAGCTGCCCGACAATTGTTGGAGTAAGTGCAACGGAGTATTTACAGGCTTCTTGGTGGCCGACATGGTTTACCTCCTGGCTGACGTGGGTGCGGCTCATACTAGACCTCTGCAGACACCGCCGCTAGGTCATGTTGACAGTATCGAATGCGTTGCGTTGCAACGAGCGCGAAAACTTCTGCTCCAGTGCAAAAGCAGTTCACCGTTGAATGCATTCTCACTGGCATAATCGGCCGCATCTCAGGCCGGAGAGTGCCCATGTCGCGTTACCTTTTTTTATCCTTGTGCGTGTTTTTTTCAGTGGCCCAGGCAGCGGAAAAAACCAGCGAAACCGACGCCCACGATCTCGCCTACAGCCTCGGCGCGAGCCTCGGTGAACGCTTGCGTCAAGAGGTGCCCGACCTTCAATTACAGGCATTACTGGACGGTTTGCAGCAGGCCTATCAAGGTAAACCCCTGGCGCTGAAAGACGAACAGATCGACCGGATCCTGGCCGAGCACGAAGCACAAATTGCCGAGGAACCAGCGGTGCCGCAAAGCGAAGTCGCGCTCGAAAAAGAACAGCGTTTTCTCACCGAGGAAAAGGCCCGTCCCGGCGTTCGTGAACTCGCCGACGGGATTCTGCTGACCGAGCTCGCACCCGGCACCGGAGCAAAGGCCGGCCCGAACGGCAAGGTCCAGGTGCTGTACGTCGGCCGCCTTCCGGATGGCACGGTGTTCGACCAAAACAGTCAGCCGCAATGGTTCAGCCTCGACAGTGTGATCTCGGGCTGGCGTACCGCGCTGCAAGACATGCCGGTAGGGGCAAAATGGCGGCTGGTGATTCCCTCGGCTCAAGCCTATGGGGCCGATGGTGCCGGTGACCTGATCGCACCGTTCACACCCCTGGTGTTCGAGGTGGAACTGCGCGGGGCGAAGGGCTGAATCGCAGGCACAAAAAAGGCGCGCAGAGCGCACCGTTTTTCGTGTGTTGCGGGGGGAATATCAGGCCTGAACCGGATCCTCTTCCTTGTGAGCGGTGTGCAGCACTTCGATCAGGCAGTCTTCCAGTTCAAAGCGTTCGTGCAACAGGCCTCCGAGCTCCTTGAACTTCTCCGCCACGCACTGCCCGGCATCGCACAGGTCGTTGAACGCAAGCAGCTTCTCGGTGATGACGTCGATGCGCGGGTAAATGGTCTCGGCCAGTTCCAGCCCACGCTTGTCATTGAAGGCCTTGGCCTCCCCTGTCAGCTGTTCGTAGATTTCGAAATGCCCGGCTGAAACGTAGTCGACAAGCACTCCACAGAACTCCTGCAAAGGCTTACGGTTCTCGCTTAGCGCCTCGGGCTTTTCGCCGAGATCATCATAAGCCCGTACCAGTTCGTGACGCTCCTGCAACCAGCGATCGATCAGCAGATGCACTCCACCCCATCGTTCTTGAGCATTCTGACAACTTTCGAGCATGGTGATCTCTCTTCCCTTGTGGGTCATGCTGCCCTACACCTGTCACGCACTTGAAGGTCAAGGATCGGCAGGCAGAGCGTCATTCGAGCAACATAATTCCAATGACACGTGCGGGCCAGATTATGCCCGCGCGACTGTGGCTTCAAGGTACGCAGGAGATAAAGTTCATACAAGTGTTTAATCGTGCACCGGCGCCGGGTGCGACGACTCGCCGCTGAGTGGTCGCCGAAGGGTCAGCCATAACAGCCTCAGCGGTTGATAAACAACCACAATTGTCAGCGCAAAGAAAAACAACAGGCTCCACTCCGGGATACTCAGGTCAAATAATGTCCAGGAAATCTCCGCGCAATCGAAGGTGCCTTCGAACATCATTTTTACCGCCTGAGCCCAGGGCGTAATGGCTAATGCCTCCGCCAGGTTCGACGAACAGTCGGACAAATGATGCAGCGGATCACTCTGCAATATCACTTGTCGCCACGCCGTGATCGTCCCCGCCAGGCTGCCGACCAGCACGAGCAGCCAATACAGCAACGTGCCGAGGCGTCCGGGGCCATGCACCGAAGCTGACAGGCATGCCGCCGTGAGCAGGAAAAGGCTGCCACGCTGCAAGATACACAGGCCGCAAAGCCTGAGGCCGACCGCGTATTCCAGGTAATAGGAAATGCCCAACGCCAGGGCACCTGCGACGAAAGCCATGAAGAACAAGGAGCGTGAGCGAGCCAAAGACATGGCATTTCCGTAACAGTAAGAGACAGGCGTTAACGTTAGAGGAAAGAGCGCAAACCTTTCAAGGCAGTACAGCAGGGAGAGTTCTACAGTGAAGGAGGGAAATGCCGACAGGGGTATTAGGACTAGATGTAATCGGCTGTAGGACTTTGCCGATTGAGCATTTTATAGCGAAGAATCTGACAGCCGCGGACGATTTTTGCGACGAGGGAGCAAGCCCCCTCGTCCGTACATCAAGCGTGGATCGGTACCGGCAGCGGTGCTGCCAGCAGACGTTCGTCGAGTAGGCCGAGGCCTTCCTGGAACAGCTGATTGCTGCGCTCGGTGTCACCCAATTGCGCCAGTAACCGCGCCAGTTCCGCACAGGCTTCCGGATTGCGCTGCGCGCGCAGGCTGCTTTCCAGGTAATCGCGCGCCTTGCCCCACAGGCTACTTTGCAGGCACAGGCGGCCCAGGGTCAGAAGCAGGCTTGGGTCGGCAGGATGGTCCTTGAGCCAGCCCTCGGCGGTCTGCAGTTGGCGCGCTGGGTCACTGCCCCGAACCAGTCCGTAAAGACGCGCCAGATGACTGTTGTAGTCGCGCTTGAGCGCCGTGCGCAGAACCTCTTCAGCTTCAACCTGGGCACCCAGCTGGCGCAGTTGCTCGGCGTAGGCCAGGACCAATTGCGGCTCCTGGCGCTGCGCCGACGTCAGCTTCTGCCAGGCGCTGTTCAGCGACTGCAAGCCGATAGTGCCGTCCTCTTCCCGATGTGCCGCCAGCGACAGGTTCTCACCCCAGGCGCGGCGCTCCAGATCAGCCAGTTCGGCTGGTGGCAACACTTTGTCCTTGCGCAGCTCCGGCAACAGCCGGATTACCGCAGACCAATCGCCCCGCTGTTGATGCAAGCGCTGCAGCTGACGCAATGTTTGCACGTTATGCGGATGGCGCTCGTGCATGGCTTGCAGCGTCGCCAGGGCTCCCTCGGTGTCGCCACGGTCGGTCTGCAGCTGCGCATGATTGAGGGCAATCGCCAACTCGGCCTGAGGCTGGCGCTCAAGCGCGCGCTCGAGCAGGTTATCGCTCTCTTCGTATTTACCTTGTTCGTTGGCCGCGCGGGCCGCACCGAGGTAGTACAGCAGCGGTTGGCGTTCGGCTTCGGCAGCTCGGTGCAAATGACGCTGCGCGCTGGCCCAGCGGCCTTCTGCCAGGTCCAGTTGACCGTGTTCGATCGCGACCTGCACCCGTCGACTGCGATTGCGCCGCGACCAGGGATTGACCACGCCACTCGACGTCATCACCAATTCGATCAGCGCCTTGATGCCCCACACCACCAGCCACAGCACTGCGACCAGCGCGAGGGTGGCCCACAGGCTCGATTCGAAACGGAAGCTCTTGTAGGCGACCAGCACGTAGCCGGAGTGCTCGGCAATCGCCAGGCCCAGCGCGGCAGCAGCGGCAATCACCAGGAACACGATCACATAGAGACGTTTCATGGCGTAGCCTCCTGCGCAGCGTCTGCGGCAGGCTTGGCCATCGGCTTGATCGAATCCTCGGCGTTGACGTTGCGGCGCTCCAGATAACCTTGCACAGCGCTCAACGTGCCGGTGAGGTCAGGGGTGACCACAGTCACCGGCTGTTTGCTCAGCTCGCCGACTTGCTCAAGCATTACTTTGCTCTGCGGGTTGTCCGGGTTGAAGTTGCCCTTGAGCACATCCCGCGCTTCGGCCAGGGCCTGGGTGTAAACCGGGCCTTGACCGTTCAGTGCGGCCCACTGGGCCTGTTCCAGGGCCAGGCTCAGGGCCAGGCGCACCTGGCTGAGGCTCTGGCCTGCCAGCAATGGACGGACATTCTTGTCAGCATTGAAATCGATGCGGATGTAGCGCGAGATCTGGTCCCACCACTGCGCCCAGCGGCTGGCGCCATCACCATCGGCGGTCAGCCCCAGCAGCGACTCGCCGCGGTCCTTGTACTCCGGCGCGAGTTCCGTGAGGTTGATCACCTGATCGCGCAATGCGCCCAGGCGCAGGAACAATCCGGTGCGGTCCGGCTGTTCAGTACTGCGCAGCGCCACCAGGGTTTTGGCGACCTGCTCACGGGCGGCGAAGGAACCCGGATCGTTCTGCTCGCGAAGAATCTCGTCGGCACCCTGGACCAGGGCCTGGGCGCTGCTGATGTCCTGCAAGGCAGACAAACGCAGGCTGGCGAGGCGCAGCAGGTGTTCGGCCTCCGCCAGGCGCCAGTCCTTGCGGCTGGCTCCAAGCACAGTTTCCAGGCGCTGGTTCAGGCGCTGCTGATCGCCCTGCAGCTGCACCACCAGGCGGCTACGAGCTTCCAGCTCATCCGCCGGGGGCAATTGTTCAAGCCGCGCGCTCAGGCGCTGTTCGTTGAGCTTCAGGCTCTGCGCCTGATCGTTCAACGCCTGCACCTGACTCAGCTGTTGCTGGTTATTGGCTTGCAGGTGACGCACCTGCCAGACACCCCATCCGCCAACGGCGACACCAGCAGCACCCAGCAGCAGCGCGACGATTGCCAGGCCGTTGCCGCGGCGCTGCACTGGCGCAGGGGAAGCGGTATCAATCGGGTCTTCAACCGGAGCTTGAAGCACGGGCTGGACGTCATCTTTTGGCAAGGCTGTTTCGCTCACGTATCCATCCTTTGCATTAGAGAACGGGTTCGGGATGCTCCCGCAACGCCGTCAGCAAAGCCGCGGCACTGGCGCCACGACAATCCACAACTATTTGCGCCCCGGCGGCACGTGCCATTTCGGCAACCCTGGGGCTTGGTACAAACAACGGCAACCGCGCCAATCGGGGCCAGGTATCGCCCGCCAATTGATGCAGGTGCTCAAAACCCTGTCCACTGCTGACCACCAGCCCGTTCAAGCGTTCCGCCCGGATCCGCTCGGGCAGTGCCGCCGGCGGATAGCTCGGCAACTCGCGACGGTACAATTGCAGATACTCGACACTAGCACCAAGCTCACGCAAACGCTCAGCCAGCAGCTCGCGCCCGCCCTCCCCGCGCATGATCAGCACGCGCGCATGGGGCCCGGCAATAGCCTGGCGAAACAAGGCGTGCTCAAGCAGGGCTTCGCTGTCGTCACCCGCTTCGGGGTAGCTGACGTCCAGGCGATGATTGTCGAGGATCTGCGCGGTAGCCGCGCCGACGCTGAACCACTTCAGGGTCGGTGGCTGGGGCCAGTTCTGGCTGAGCAATTCAACGGCAATGCGGGCGGCCGGTTTGCTGACCACAATGACTGCATCGAAGCGATCCAGACGCTGGATCATCTCGCGCATAGTGGCAGAGACTGGCAGCGGCTCTATATCCAAAAGCGGCAAGCTGCTGCTGAAAACACCCGCATCCGCCAAAGCACTGGCCAGCGCTGCCGATTCATCCGCAGGACGCGTCAGCAGCAGGCGCCAGCCAGTCACTCGTGGCCTGCCTCGCCATAGACCGCTTTCAAGATGTCATCGGCACCCTGGCTCAGCAGGTCTTCGGCCACTTGTACGCCCAAGGATTCAGCTGCGCTGCGTGGGGCGCGAGCATCGGCACTGAGCAACAGGCCGCCGCTCGGGTCACCGACCAGCCCGCGCAACCAGATCTGCTCGCCTTCAAGCACGGCGTAGCAGGCGATCGGCACCTGGCAGCCGCCGTTCAAATGCTTGTTGAGGGCCCGTTCGGCGGTGACCCGGGTGGCCGTGTCCAGATGGTGCAATGGCGCCAGCAGAGCATGGATTTGCGTGTCGACGCTGCGGCATTCGATGCCCACTGCGCCCTGCCCACCCGCCGGCAGGCTATCGTCGACGCTGATGGCCGAGGTAATGCGGTCTTCGAAACCCAGGCGAATCAGACCGGCAGCCGCCAGGATGATTGCGTCATATTCACCGGCATCGAGCTTGGCCAATCGTGTGTTGACGTTACCGCGCAGGAAACGGATTTCCAGGTCCGGGCGACGGGTCAACAGCTGGGCCTGACGGCGCAGGCTGGAGGTCCCGACGATGCTGCCTTGGGGCAACTCATCCAGGCTGGCATAGGTGTTGGAAACAAAGGCGTCGCGCGGGTCTTCGCGCTCGCAGATGCAAAACAGTCCGAGACCTTCAGGGAAGTCCATCGGCACGTCTTTCATCGAATGCACGGCGATGTCGGCTTCGTTTTCCAGCAGCGCGGTTTCCAGTTCCTTGACGAACAGGCCTTTGCCACCAATTTTCGAGAGTGGCGAGTCGAGCAGCTTATCGCCGCGACTGACCATGGGCACCAGCGTTACGAGCAGACCGGGATGGGCCTGTTCCAGACGGGATTTGACGTATTCGGCCTGCCACAGGGCGAGAGCACTTTTACGGGTGGCGATGCGGATTTCGCGAGAGGACATGGATCAATCCGTACTGAATAGATACGGCGGATAATAACAGCTCAGTCAAATCCACTTTGACTTGTATCAGAAACGAAGTGGCCTCCCTGGCCTCGGATTCCTGCAACCGGCTCGATAACGCGCTTGTGAATGACGGGTTAAAGCTGTTGCATCATTTTTCGCACACCGGCCACGTGGCGACGGCTGACGATCAGCGCATCACCGTTCAAGCCCTTGAGAAACAGCTGGAAATGGCCCAAAGGCGTGCGTTGCAAGCGTTCGATGCGCTCGCGGGCGACCAGCGCATTGCGGTGGATACGCACGAACCGGTCGCCAAATTCATCCTCAAGTGCCTTCAGCGGCTCATCGAGCAGCACTTCGCCGCCTTCGTGGCGCAAGGTCACGTATTTGTGATCGGCAATAAAATAGACCACCTGGCCCAGCGGAATCAGCTCGATGCCTTTTCGGGTTCGGGCGCTGATATGGCTTCGTGGGCCGCTGCCGGTCTCGGCGGCAGGACGGGTGAGTGCAGCCAGCTGAACGCGATTGGGCCGTTCGGCTTTCTTCAATGCTTCATGTAACTGTTCGGTGCGCACAGGTTTCACCAGATAGCCTACGGCGCTGGCCTGTAAGGCTTCCACGGCAAATTCATCGGGCCCTGCGCAGAACACCACGGCCGGCGGGGTTTCGCGTTCGCACAATCGGGCAGCCACTTGCAGGCCATCAAGGCCTGGCATGCCGATATCGAGCAACACGATATCCGGCTTATGGCTGTCGATCAGTGCCAACGCCTCTTCGCCGTTCGTGGCGCTGGGCTCCAGGACGCTGTATCCCTCGAGTTCGCCGACCATTCGGCTCAGGCGCTCGCGGGCCAAGGGTTCGTCATCAACGATCAGGACATTCATATTGCGCTGGATTCCTGCGTGAGTCTCGCACAAGGATAGCGTAGACAGGTGAAGTGACATCCGTCACCGCGATCCACGCTAAGACTAGCGCGAGGGCCAAAAAGTGCCGCTGCGACGACGGCTAAATTTTCTTCTTCCGGGCATTTGTTGGCCCAGGCCCGCGTGGGCGAGGTACCGCCGTAGGGTTTGCTGATCGACAATATGAACATCCCCCTTCTTATAGTCAGTTACAGCGCCCGGAAGTGCGCTGATCCTCTGTCCAACTGTAGACGGTTGCCGGGACGATATTGCTCAATCGAAAAATATCGTTGCGGTTATTGTTAATACGCTGTGCCGAGCACTAACCGCAACAAGAGAAAATATTCGTATCGACCAGTGTCAGCGACAGACTTTGCAACCCTGTTATTATCCGCGACAGCTTTCAACGTCACTTTATTTCACCCGATACGAGCGAATTCATGAGCACTGACAAGACCAATCAGTCCTGGGGCGGCCGCTTCAGTGAACCCGTCGACGCCTTCGTCGCCCGCTTCACCGCCTCCGTCACCTTCGACCAGCGCCTGTATCGCCACGACATCATGGGCTCGATCGCCCACGCCACTATGCTGGCCAAGGTCGGCGTCCTCACCGATGCCGAACGCGACAGCATCATCGATGGCCTGAACACCATCCAGGGTGAAATCGAAGCCGGCCAGTTCGACTGGCGCATCGACCTCGAAGACGTGCACATGAACATCGAGGCACGCCTGACCGACCGCATTGGCGTGACCGGTAAAAAACTGCACACCGGCCGCAGCCGTAACGACCAGGTTGCGACCGATATCCGCTTGTGGCTGCGTGACGAAATCGATCTGATCCTCGCCGAAATTACCCGACTGCAACAAGGGTTGCTGGAGCAGGCCGAGCGTGAGTCCGGCAGCATCATGCCCGGCTTTACCCACCTGCAGACTGCGCAGCCGGTGACTTTCGGGCACCACATGCTGGCCTGGTTCGAAATGCTCAGCCGCGACTATGAGCGTCTGGTCGACTGCCGCAAGCGCACCAACCGCATGCCCCTGGGCAGCGCCGCACTCGCGGGCACCACCTACCCGATCGACCGCGAGTACACCGCGCAGCTGCTGAATTTCGACGCCGTCGGCGGCAACTCGCTGGACAACGTTTCCGATCGCGACTTCGCCATCGAATTCTGCTCGGCCGCGAGCATCGCGATGATGCACCTGTCGCGTTTCTCCGAAGAGCTGGTGCTCTGGACCAGCGCGCAGTTCCAGTTCATCGACCTGCCGGACCGCTTCTGCACTGGCAGCTCGATCATGCCGCAAAAGAAAAACCCGGATGTGCCGGAGCTGGTTCGCGGCAAGACCGGCCGGGTATTTGGCGCGCTGATGGGCCTGCTGACCCTGATGAAAGGCCAGCCATTGGCCTACAACAAGGACAACCAGGAAGACAAGGAACCGCTGTTCGACGCGGCCGATACGTTGCGTGATTCGCTGCGGGCATTTGCCGACATGATCCCGGCGATCAAACCCAAGCACGCGATCATGCGCGAAGCGGCGTTGCGTGGTTTCTCCACGGCGACTGACCTGGCCGACTACCTGGTACGTCGTGGCCTGCCGTTCCGTGACTGCCACGAGATCGTTGGGCATGCCGTGAAGTACGGCGTGGAAAGCGGCAAGGATCTGGCGGAAATGAGTCTGGAAGAGCTGCGCAAATTCAGCGACCAGATTGATCAGGACGTGTTTGCGGTGCTGACCCTTGAGGGCTCGGTGAATGCCCGTGACCATATCGGCGGGACTGCGCCGGCGCAGGTGAAAAAGGCTGTGTTGCGCGGTCAGGCGCTGCTCGCCAACCGCTAGGCCGCCAGAAGCATCGCGAGCAGGCTCACTCCTACATTGGATCAGTGGTGTACACCACTGTAGGAGTGAGCCTGCTCGCAATGATTCACTTCAGAACACCGCAAATCTACTTCTTGGAAGCAATCATCGCCATAAACGCCGGCATCGCCGCTTCCCTGTCCTTCGCAATCCGCTGCACATGCGGGTTCTGCTCCAGACGCTCCAGCAGTGCCTTCGCCGCCGGCATCTCAGCCAGCAGGTCCAGATCAAACAGCTTCTTCGCTACCGCACAGGCCAGCGGCACGCTGTAGAGGAAATACAGATCCGCCACGCTCAGACTCGTGCCCGCCACATAAGGGGCGAACTTGCCGTGCCGGCCCAACGAGGCAAACCCCAGCAGCAACTCGGCCTTGGTCTTCTCCTTGATCGCATCCGCCACCGGCATGCCGAAAAATGCCTCGCCATAACAAGCGCGGCCCGGCAATTCAATGTACAGCTCGATTTCCTTGGCCAGCGCCAAAACCTGGGCCCGCTCGAACGGATCCTCCGGCAACAGCGGCGTGCCTTTCTGGCTCTGTTCGATGTACTCCAGGATCACCGCGGTTTCATTGACGAAACCCTGTTCTACGCCCAGCACCGGCACTTTGCCGCGCGGGCTGATGGCCAGGGCTTCGGCGCTGGTGCCTGCATAAAACGGCACCTCTTCGAATGGAAGGCCCTTTTCCAGCAGCGCCAGTTTGACCATGTTGTAATAGTTGCTGACAGAAAATCCGTAAAGCTTGAGCATCACAAAGCCTCCAGGCCGTGCAGGGGGTTGGCCACGCCAGTTATAGAACGCCCCGACACTTCTCGCCAGCAGCATCACAGTGCTGAATGCAGGTAAACTGGCCGCCTTAACTTGAGGAGCCTGCCATGAGCGAGCCAACTGATATCGAGATTGACGAAGAAGAGTTCGCCGAGAATACCCTGGTCGAAGCCATCGAAAACCAGATCGAAAGCGACAACCCACCTGCCGCCAAGGCCACCTTCAACAAGCTGACGCTGGTGGGTTACGAGCGCGAAGAAATCCTCAATCTGATGGCCCACGTGCTCGCAGTAGAAATCGACGCGATCCTCGAAGAAGACCGCGCGTTCAACACCGAATGGTACGAAACCGCCCTGCGCGCGCTGCCAGAGCTGCCACCAGAAAAGAAATAACCCCCCCTTTCCTGTGGGAGCAAGGCTTGCCCGCGATGAACGATGACACGGCTCATCTGCCAGACCGCAGCGTGGCAATCGCGGGCAAGCCTTGCTCCCACAAGTCAAAAACCGGGGAATGCTCGCCAACTCGAAAAAACCCTGCTCCAGGCACTGGACATGCCGCACAACTCGGCTCACCTTAGTGGCGCTGTCGTCCAATTCCTAGAAAGTCTGGAGTCCTTATGTCGCTTACCCCTGAGTTGGTTGCCGAACTGGAAATCCTCGCACTCTTCAACCTGGACAGTTCCCAGGAAGGTTTGAAAATTCATCAGACCGCTGCCCCTAAAGCCATTGCCGCTGCCCGTCGCCTGTACGAGAAAGAGCTGATCGACCAGCCAGACGGCGGTTATTTGACCAGCCTCGGTCGTGATGCCGCGCAAAGTGTGCAAATTCTGCTGACCATCCTGAACGTCGAAGAAACCGCCTGAATTCAACTGCATCGCCCCCGGAAACCCCTGTCATGGGATTTCCGCGGGCACCCTCTTCTGCACATCGCCCGCAGACGATAAAAATCTGACGCCAGAAAAACCAAATCAGCCTAAATATCCCGGGGCCGAGAAGCTAAACTGCGCTTATCCCGAGATAACTTGCGTCCGAGCCTTCCGAGCCGGTTTGAGCTGACATGACCCGCAACCATGAAATCCGCCCCGACCTGGACGAAGGCATCGACCGCAAGGTGCTCAGCCAACTGCGCGCACGTTTTCTAGCGCTCAATGAGGCGCGAACGGCCCGCGCTCTGGAAGGGCTGTCGGGCCGGCAGCAAACGGTACTGACGCTGCTGCCGCTGTTTTTCCACGTTAACCATCCGCTACTGCCCGGTTATGTCTCGGGCAGCACGCCGGCCGGGCTGTCGAATTACGAGCCGGACGCTACAACCCTTGCCGAAGCCCAGCGCCTGACCCGATCGTTCTCCTATAAGCCGCGCCACGGCAGCAATCCGCCCCGGCCCATCCATGGCCTGTTTCTGATGGGCAGCCTCGGCACCCTGGCCCAGGCCGACCAGAGCGATATGGACGTCTGGGTCTGCCACGCAGCGGACCTCGGCGAGAACGAACTCGCCGAACTGCGCAAGAAGTGCCAGCTGCTGGAAAACTGGGCCGCGAACCAGGGCGCCGAGGCG
This sequence comes from Pseudomonas sp. LB3P31, assembly GCF_054897945.1. Lineage (NCBI taxonomy): Bacteria > Pseudomonadati > Pseudomonadota > Gammaproteobacteria > Pseudomonadales > Pseudomonadaceae > Pseudomonas > Pseudomonas sp. LB3P31. The sequence continues at coordinate 3,600,548 of NZ_CM142710.1, read as the reverse complement.
CACTTTTTCCTGATCGACGCGACACGCTTCGTACGCGGCGAGCGGGATAACCAGCTCAGCTCCGAAGACTGCGGTGCTACTCAACACTACCTGTTGCTAGACGAGTTCTATCGCACCGCCATCTGGCTGGCGGGGCGCACCCCGATCTGGTGGCTGGTGCCGGTGTACGAAGAAGCCAACTACGATCGGTACATCCATACGCTGATCTCCAAGCGCTTCATCCGCGCCGACGAAACCCTGGACCTGGGACACCTGGCCTATATCCCGCCAGGCGAATTCATCGGGGCGGGGCTGTGGCAGCTGTTCAAGGGCATCGATTCGCCGTACAAATCCGTGCTCAAACTGTTGTTGATCGAGGTCTATGCCAGCGAACACCCCAGGGTCAATTGCCTCAGCCTGCGCTTCAAGCAGGCGGTGTTCGCCAATCAGCTCGACCTCGACGAGCTGGACCCTTACGTCGTGGTCTACCGGCGCATCGAAGAGTACCTGATCGCCCGGGGCGAGCTGGACCGCCTGGAGCTGGTGCGTCGCGCGTTGTACCTGAAGGTCAACCGCAAGCTGACCGCGAGCAACTCGCGCACCCAGGGCTGGCAACGCTCGCTGCTCGAGCGCCTGGCCCGTGAGTGGAGCTGGGACCCGCGGCAACTGGCCCTGCTCGATAGCCGCAGTCAATGGAAAGTCCGCCAGGTCGGCACTGAGCGCCGCGCCTTGGTAACTGAGCTGAATCACAGCTACCGCTTCCTGACCCGCTTCGCTCGCGATGAACAAAGCGCCAGCCTGATCAACAAGCGTGACCTGAACGTGCTGGGCCGCCGGCTCTATGCAGCCTTCGAGCGCAAGTCGAACAAGGTCGAATTCCTCAACCCGGGGATCGCTCCGGACCTGGCCGAAGACACGCTGACGCTGGTTTACGCACCGAACAAGAAGGAGCCGGGGCAAACCCAATGGGGCCTGTACAACGGCAGCCTGGCCGTTCATGAGTGGGAGCATTTCGCGCCGATCAAGCGCAGCCGCCACCTGCTGGAATTGCTCACCTGGTGCCATCGCAACGGCGTGATCGACAACAGCACACGCCTGGCCTTGCACCCTGGCGCCAGCGACCTGAGCGAGTTCGAGCTGTTCAACCTGCTCGGCAGCCTGCAACAGAGTATCGCCCTGCCCCTGACCATCGTTGCCGAAGACGCGCTACTGCGCGCCAGCGTGCCAAGCGAGGTGCTGATCCTGGTAAACGTCGGCATCGATCCGCTCAAGCATCATCGCGACCTGAACATCCTGATGACCACCGAACGTACCGACTCGCTGAGCTACGCCGGAGTACGGGAAAACCTGGTGCTGACCCTGGACCAGGTCACGCTCAATAGCTGGAATGAAGTGCTGGTCAACCGTTTCGACGGCCCTCACGCCTTGCTCGACTGCCTGTGCGACTACCTCAACCACTTGCCGAGCGGCCCGCAGCAACCGCGCTTGCGCGTGCGCTGCTTCTGCCACAACCGCGCGCAGTTCATCGCCCAGCGGGTCGAGGAAATCATCGACAACGCACAGGACCTGCTGCTGAGTGGCCTCAATCATCGCTACCTGGTTCAGGTCCAGCAGCACTACCACGTGCTGGAACTGGTGCCGGGCCAGGTCCGGCATATTGCCCTCAGCACACTGGCCGAACTGATCGACTACCTTGCCCGGGAGCAATCCAGCTACAGCCCACTGCACCTGGACCCCATGGCACTGGCTGACCACGATCTGGCGCTGATTCTGCCAATGGGCCAGCCTGCGTGCATTCAGGTGTTTTTCCGCATCCACGATGACCAGGCGGATCTCTACGTCCTGGATGAATTCAACGCCCTGTGGCAGCAGCGCCTGCCCTATCACGACGAGCAAAGCCTGCTGGTGCCGCTGCAGCGCTTCCTGCACTCGATCCAGTTTCGCCGCGAAGCGTTGCTGCCGATGAATGCCGCCCAGCCGTCGAGCCTGGAAATACAGTATTACCAGGTGTTGCCATCGGGCCCCGCGCGCGCTCGCCGGGTCGAGATCCGGCCAGCACCGCAGACTCCGATCAACCAGCCGTTCTATGACGTACACGCCATCGTCAGCAAAGCCGGAGCCGGCAGGGTGCAGGTCACCCTGTACTGTAATCAGCGCGAGTTTTCGGAGTTGGAGTTTGGCGATCAGCTGTTCAGCGTGGTCGCCCGGGAAATCGTCGAGCAACGCCGGGAGACCGCGCGTTATCGCTGCTACATCACCGATCTGGACCTGTCAGGCCTGCCCGGTGATGGTCAGGGCTCAAGCAATGCGTACCTGGGTTACAAAGCCGACCTGGAGCGCGCATTGAACGAGGCGCTCGGGCAGGTCTGAGGGAGCTTATTCCGGAAAGGCGCCGCCGTTGGCAGGCTGGGATTCGACTTCCAGCAGGGTCAGCTTCAGGGTCTTGCCACCCGGTGCTGGCCAGTCGATGTGCTGACCGACCTTGAGGCCCAGCAGCGCGCTGCCAACAGGAGCCAGGATGGAAATCTTGCCTTCGTCGGCGTTGGCATCCTTGGGATAGACCAGGGTCAGGTGATAGTCCTTGCCGCTGCTTTCCTCTCGGCAATGCACTGTGGAGTTCATGGTCACGACATCGGCAGGCACATCTTCGTGTCCAACCAGGGTATCGGCGCGATCTAGTTCGGTTTGCAGCGCGATAACGCCCGGCAGCGTGTCATCCAGGCTGTCGATCAGGCGCTCCAGACGTTGTACGTCCAGACGGGTAAGGGTGATGGAAGGTGCGGTCATGATCAGGGCAGACTCCTTTCTTCTGCACGAAAAAAGCAAAACCCCGCCAGAAAAAGGCGGGGTTTTCACGAGCCTCGATGGGTTGAGGCGTACCCGGACACTATCACAGCTCAATAAATATACAAGCCGGTGGGGCATCCAGCCCCGTAGGAGCTGCCGCAGGCTGCGATCTTTTGATCTTGTTTTTGACGAATCTGCAATCTCTGAAGATCAAGATCAAAAGATCGCAGCCTGCGGCAGCTCCTACAGGGCAGTGTTTGGCTTGCGATTGGCAGCTTGGGTGCAGATCACCCGCCGCCGCGCATCATCCGCCGAGCGCCATTCGCGGATGTCTTCGACATGGCGAAAACACCCCAGGCACACTTTCTGCTCGTCCAGCCGGCACACACCGCTGCACGGTGACGGGACCGCCGGGCTGACGTTGCTGTAGAGCGGCTTGGGGGCGCGAAGGGGTGCAGGCTCAGTCACGCGCTTACAGACCTTCGAAGTCGAAATCAGCGCCGGCTTGCTGCTTGACGATGCGCTCGAGCATCTCGCCCAGCTGCTCTTCGCTCTTGTCGCACATCCAGCGTTCGCTCTCTTCGTCGTAGTCGAAGTGAAAACCACCGGACACTGCCGCCAGCCACAGCTGACGCAGGGGTTCTTGACGGCTGAAGATCAACTGGCTGCCGTTTTCGAACTTCACGGTCAACACGCCAGCCGAACTCTCCAGATCGATATCCAGGTCGCTCTCGTCGAAAACATCCTCCAGCGTTTGCTGGGTGGCATCGACCAGATCGTGGAAACGGGCTTCGGTCAAACTCATTACGGCAACCTCAAAAAGTGTCTACTCGCGCTCAAGCGCCGCAAGATACGGGCGAGGCCTGGGGATTGCAAAGGATAACCGACAGATCACTGAACCTGTAGGAGTGAGCCCTGCTCGCGATGGCGGTGTGTCAGGCAAAATCAATAGTGACTGGACGGCAGCCATCGCGAGCAGGCTCACTCCTACAGGGATTACACAATCCACGCAGCCCCGCCAGACGGGAGGGCCGTCGCATAGGCAAGCTGCCGGGTGGCCGGTATACTCCGGCGCAATTAAAGCATTTTCAAGGATTTCGCCATGAAGCGCCTGATCTCTTCCCTTGCTGCGCTCGCTGCGGTTGCCTGCCTGTTGTCGGCCTGTGGGCAAAAAGGCCCGCTGTACCTGCCTGACGACACCCAGGATCCTGCCGAGCAGGCCAAGTCGTCGCAACAGCAGCCTGCGTCGAAAGCCCACAAGCACGACGTCTATCAATAAGGGAACCTCATGGACGCTTTTAACTACCGTGACGGTGAACTGTTCGCCGAAGGTGTTGCCCTGTCTGCCATCGCCGAACGTTTCGGCACGCCGACCTACGTCTACTCCCGTGCACACATCGAAGCCCAATACCTGGCTTACGCCGACGCGCTGGCCGGCACGCCGCACCTGGTCTGCTATGCAGTCAAGGCCAACTCCAACCTGGGTGTACTGAATGTCCTGGCGCGTCTCGGCGCCGGTTTCGACATCGTCTCCCGTGGCGAACTGGAGCGTGTGCTGGCCGCTGGGGGCAGCGCTGACAAGATCGTGTTCTCCGGCGTCGGCAAGACCCGTGACGACATGCGTCGCGCCCTGGAAGTCGGCGTGCACTGCTTCAACGTCGAATCCACCGATGAGCTCGAGCGCCTGCAAGTCGTGGCCGCCGAACTGGGCGTTCGCGCGCCGATCTCGCTGCGCGTCAACCCGGACGTCGATGCGGGCACTCACCCGTACATCTCCACCGGGCTCAAGGAAAACAAGTTCGGCATCGCCATCGCCGATGCCGAAGACGTCTACGTCCGCGCAGCCCAGCTGCCGAACCTGGAAGTGGTCGGCGTCGATTGCCACATCGGTTCGCAGCTGACCACCCTGCCGCCCTTCATCGATGCCCTCGACCGCCTGCTGGGCCTGGTCGACCGCCTGGGTGATTGCGGCATCTACCTGCGTCACATCGATCTCGGTGGCGGCCTGGGTGTGCGTTATCGCGATGAAGAGCCGCCATTGGCTGCCGACTACATCAAGGCCGTGCGCGAGCGTCTCGACGGTCGTGACCTGGCGCTGGTGTTCGAGCCGGGCCGCTTCATCGTGGCCAACGCCGGCGTGCTGCTGACCCAGGTCGAGTACCTCAAGCACACCGAACACAAAGATTTCGCCATCGTCGATGCGGCCATGAACGACCTGATCCGCCCGGCGCTGTATCAGGCCTGGATGGACGTCACCGCCGTGCGCCCACGCGATACTGCTGCTCGTGCCTACGACATCGTCGGACCGATCTGCGAGACCGGCGACTTCCTGGCCAAGGATCGTCAGCTTGCCCTGGAAGAAGGTGATTTGCTGGCCGTGCATTCGGCTGGCGCCTACGGGTTTGTCATGAGTTCCAACTACAACACTCGCGGCCGCGCCGCTGAAGTCTTGGTGGACGGTGATCAGGCATTTGAAGTGCGTCGCCGTGAAACGGTAGCCGAGTTGCTCGCTGGCGAAAGCCTGCTGCCGGAGTAAGACCATGCTGCTGCGTTTTACCAAGATGCACGGCCTGGGCAACGACTTCATGGTCCTCGACCTGGTCAGCCAGCACGCGCATATTTTACCCAAGCACGCCAAGCAATGGGGCGATCGACACACCGGCATCGGTTTCGACCAGTTGCTGATCGTCGAAGCCCCGAGCAACCCGGACGTGGACTTCCGTTATCGGATCTTTAACTCCGACGGCTCCGAAGTGGAACAGTGCGGCAACGGTGCGCGCTGTTTTGCCCGCTTCGTGCTCGACAAGCGCCTGACCGCAAAACGGCAGATCCGCGTCGAGACCAAAAGCGGCATCATCGAACTGGATATCCGCAGTGACGGCCAGATCGGGGTGAACATGGGCGCGCCACGCCTGGTGCCGGCCGACATCCCGTTCGAGGCGCCGGAACAGGCGGTGAGCTACCAGATTGAAGTCGACGGTAATCCGATCGACCTGGCCGCCGTGTCCATGGGTAATCCCCATGCGGTGCTGCGGGTCAGTGATATCAACAATGCACCGGTGCATGAGTTGGGACCGAAGATCGAACACCACCCGCGCTTTCCGGCGCGGGTCAATGTCGGCTTCCTCCAGATCATCGACCGCAATCGCGCGCAACTGCGCGTCTGGGAACGCGGCGTCGGGGAAACCCAAGCCTGCGGTACCGGTGCTTGCGCAGCTGCAGTGGCCGCGATCAGCCAGGGGTGGATGGATTCGCCGCTATTGATCGACCTGCCCGGCGGGCGTCTGTCCATTGAATGGGCAGGCCCTGGCCAACCGGTGATGATGACCGGTCCGGCAGTCCGTGTTTATGAAGGACAAGTACGTCTTTGAGTGAGTCAAACCGATGACCGACAAGCCCCAGGTTCCCGCCCTACAGCCCGACGAATCGCCTTCCGAAAGCCTTGAGGCGGCGGCAATTGCCGCGTACCTGGAGGCTCATCCGGACTTCTTCATCGAGCACGAAGAACTGCTCCCGGCCTTGCGAATTCCGCACCAGCGCGGCGACACCATCTCGCTGGTCGAACGCCAGATGACCATCCTGCGCGACCGCAACATCGAGCTGCGGCATCGCCTGTCGCACTTGATGGACGTGGCACGGGACAACGACCGCCTCTTCGACAAGACCCGCCGCCTGATCCTCGCGCTGATGGATGCCACCAGCCTCGAAGATGTGGTGATCAGCGTCGAAGACAGCCTGCGCCAGGACTTTCAGGTGCCCTTTGTCAGCCTGATCCTGCTCGGCGACAACCCGATGCCGGTGGGCCGCTGGGTGACCCACGCCGACGCTCAGACCGCCATTGGCGGCTTGCTGTCCGAGGATAAGAGCGTCGCCGGCAGCCTGCGCGAACACGAACTGGATTTCCTGTTCGGCGAAGAGCAACGCAAGCAGATCGGCTCCACCGCCGTCGTCGCCATCAGTCATCAGGGCATCCATGGCGTGCTGGCCATCGCCAGCCGCGATCCGCAGCACTACAAGAGTTCGGTGGGGACGCTGTTCCTCAGCTACATCGCCGAAGTCATGGGCCGCGTGTTGCCACGGGTCAACAATTCCCTGCGCTCGGTACGCTGATCGTGGAGCGGCAACTGGACGCTTACTGCGAACATCTGCGCAGTGAGCGGCAGGTGTCGCCGCACACGTTGCAGGCCTATCGTCGCGACCTCGACAAAGTCCTCGGCTGGTGCGTCAAACAGAACATTGGCAGCTGGTCGTCCCTGGATATCCAGCGCCTGCGCGGCCTGATTGCCCGCCTGCATGCCCAGGGTCAATCGTCGCGCAGCCTCGCGCGCCTGTTGTCGGCGGTACGCGGGCTTTATCACTACCTGAACCGCGAAGGCCTGTGCGATCACGACCCGGCCAATGGCCTGGCGCCGCTCAAGGGTGAGCGGCGCCTGCCGAAAACCCTCGATACCGATCGTGCGTTGCAACTGCTTGAGGGCGGGGTGGAAGATGATTTCCTGGCGCGACGCGATCAGGCGATCCTCGAGTTGTTTTATTCCTCCGGGTTGCGCCTGTCGGAGCTGACCGGGCTCAATCTGGATCAGCTGGACCTCGCCGACGGCATGGTCCAGGTCCTCGGCAAAGGCAGCAAAACCCGCCTGCTGCCCGTCGGTACCAAGGCCCGTGAAGCGCTGGAGCTGTGGTTGCCGTTGCGCGCAATGACCAACCCGGCGGATGACGCAGTGTTTGTCAGCCAACAGGGGCGGCGCCTGGGCCCCAGGGCGATTCAGGTTCGGGTGAAAGCGGCGGGTGAACGCGAACTGGGGCAGAACCTGCACCCGCACATGCTCCGGCATTCCTTCGCCAGCCATTTGCTGGAGTCTTCGCAAGACCTGCGTGCCGTGCAGGAATTACTCGGCCACTCGGACATCAAGACCACCCAGATCTACACCCACCTGGACTTCCAGCACCTGGCGACGGTCTATGACAGTGCCCACCCACGGGCCAAACGCATTAAGGGCGATGATTCATGACGATTCAATTGATCACTTTCGACCTCGACGACACCCTGTGGGACACCGCCCCGGTGATTGTCAGCGCCGAAGCCGTGCTGCGTGAGTGGCTCACCGAACACGCACCAAACCTGGGCGCCGTGCCGGTTGAGCATTTGTGGGCAATTCGCGAGCGCATCCTGGGCAGCGAGCCTGGCCTCAAGCACCGCATCAGCGCCTTGCGCCGTCGGGTGTTGTTCCATGCGCTGGAAGAAGCCGGGTACGACCATGGTCAGGCGTCCGACCTTGCTGACCAAAGCTTTGAAGTGTTCCTGCACGCCCGGCACCAGCTGCAAATCTTTCCCGACGTGCAACCGACCCTGGAGGCCCTGGCCAATCATTACGCCTTGGGCGTGGTCACCAATGGCAATGCCGACGTGCGCCGACTGGGGCTGGCGGACTACTTCAAGTTCGCCTTGTGTGCCGAAGACATCGGCATCGCCAAGCCCGACGCACGCCTGTTCCACGAGGCCCTGCAACGTGGGGGCGCGACGGCGCAGACGGCGGTGCATATCGGTGATCATCCGGGGGATGACATTGCCGGAGCGCAGCAGGCGGGGTTGCGGGCCATCTGGTTCAACCCGGCGGGCAAAGCGTGGGAAGCCGAAAAGGCCCCGGATGCCGAGATCCGCAGCCTGACCGAGCTGCCGGTGTTGTTGGCAGGGTGGAACTCACACCACCAGCCTTGAAAACACCGCCCGCCCCTGTAGGAGTGAGCCTGCTCGCGATGGCGGTGGATCAGCCAACATCTTCGTTGAATGTGAGGCTGCATCGCGAGCAGGCTCACTCCTACAGAAGATCGGTGCAGGAATTCAATTTCTACACCCATAAAAAAGCCCGCAGCGACGGCGGGCTTTTTCAGCAAGCAAATGCAGGCGCCTAGATAGGACGGCTGCCATACTTGTTGTCCGGCTTCTTGGGAGGATCGGCGACCACATTGGCCTCCACTTCCTGCACCCTTCCACCCTTGGCCAGGAATTCTTCCATGGCCTTGGCGAGCGCATCGCGCTCTTTATTCTTCGCTTCCACGCTCGGCAGCTCATCGACCGAAACCGCAGCCTTGGCCTTGCCTTTGGCGGCAGGAGCGGGCGTGTCACCGCCGTCGTCTTCAGCGACGTCTTCCGCCGCTGCTTCCAGACCTTCTTCGGTTTCGTCGTCGCCTACTTCGAGGTCGTCGTTTTCCAGATCATCGTCGCTCATGTTCTACCTCATGACTTGCGAAAAGCAGATTAGTTATAGCCCAGCTTTGCCGTCTGTCGACGGCTGCCAGAAAAAATTCAACCGCCATTGATGACCAATGGCTTATGCCTCTTCACCGTGCAAGGTGGCGAGGACTTTACGAGCACCGCCATGATCACGGTGCTCGCCCAGATAAACGCCTTGCCAGGTTCCCAGCGCCAGTCGGCCTGCCGTTATCGGCAAACTGATCTGACAGCCAAGCACGCTGGCCTTGAAGTGCGCCGGGAGGTCGTCCAGGCCTTCGTCGTTATGCTCAAAGCCGTCTGCGCCTTGTGGGATCAGACGATTGAAAAATCGTTCGAAGTCGCGACGTACCGCCGGATCGGCGTTCTCGTTGATGGTCAACGACGCCGAGGTATGCTGCAGCCACAAGTGCAACAGACCGACCCGGCATGCCCTAAGTTGAGGCAAACCAGCGAGTAACTCGTCCGTCACCAGATGAAAGCCCCGGGGCCTCGCCCGCAGGGTAATCAGAGTCTGTTGCCACATACAGTTCTCCGCACGTTCGGGGCGCATTCTAGCGCGCTCTGGGAAAAAACAAAGGCCCTAATATTCCTTCATTGCTGTAAGCCATTGGCCGCACAAAATCAGTCGGCATAAAGGGAGCGAAAGCTCTGGGAAAAAACCTTTCAGCTTCACCTGCAGTGACAAATTCCGGGCAAAAAAATGCCCGGCGAACCGGGCATTATTTTTACGCTGGCTTACAAGTTGTAGCCGCGCTCGTTGTGCAGAGCCAGGTCGATACCGACCGCCTCTTCTTCCTCAGTCACACGCAGACCCATGACAGCGTCCAGGACCTTGAGGATGAGGTAAGTGATAATCGCGGTGTAGATCACCGTGAAACCTACGCCCTTGAGCTGAATCCAGACCTGTGCACCGATATCGGTGACAGTACCGAAACCACCCAGGGCCGGTGCCGCGAACACACCGGTGAGGATCGCGCCGAGAATACCGCCGATACCGTGTACACCGAAGGCGTCCAGGGAGTCGTCGTAGCCGAGCTTGCGTTTCAGGGTAGTGGCGCAGAAGAAACACACCACGCCCGCTGCCAGGCCGATCACCAAGGCGCCCATCGGGCCCACGGTGCCAGCGGCAGGAGTGATCGCAACCAGACCTGCGACCACACCAGAAGCAATACCCAGTGCGCTTGGCTTGCCGTGGGTGACCCACTCGGCAAACATCCAGCCCAGAGCAGCGGCGGCGGTAGCGATCTGGGTGACCAGCATCGCCATGCCGGCTGTGCCGTTGGCCGCAGCAGCGGAGCCGGCGTTGAAGCCAAACCAGCCGACCCACAGCATCGCAGCGCCCATCAGGGTGTAGCCAAGGTTATGCGGAGCCATCGGAGTGGTCGGGAAACCTTTGCGCTTGCCCAATACCAGGCAGCAGATCAGGCCAGCCACACCGGCGTTGATGTGCACCACGGTGCCGCCCGCGAAGTCGAGCACGCCCCAGTCCCACATCAGGCCGCCGTTGCCGGACCAGACCATGTGCGCGATCGGTGCATAAACCAGGGTGAACCAGATACCCATGAAGATCAGCATGGCGGAGAACTTCATCCGCTCGGCGAACGCACCGACGATCAACGCAGGGGTAATGATGGCGAAGGTCATCTGGAAGGTGATGAACACCGCCTCAGGGAACAGCGCCGCAGGACCGGTCAGGCTCGATGGCGTGACACCGGCGAGGAACGCCTTGCCCATGCCGCCGAAGAACGAGTTGAAGTTGACGACGCCCTGCTCCATGCCGGTAGTGTCGAACGCAATGCTGTAGCCATAAATGACCCACAGGATGCTGATCAGACCGGTAATGGCGAAGCACTGCATCATCACGGAAAGAATGTTTTTCGACCGAACCATGCCGCCGTAGAACAGCGCGAGGCCGGGAATGGTCATAAACAGCACAAGGGCTGTCGAGGTCAACATCCAGGCGGTGTCGCCGGAGTTGAGGACTGGGGCCGCCACTTCGTCTGCCGCCATAGCCAGGCTGGGCATTACGAGGGACAACAGGGCTCCTAGCCCTGCGAAGTTACGCAGAGTCATATTGTTTTCTCCTGGGGCGTTGGGTTTGTGGCGGCTTAGATTGCGTCGGTATCGGTTTCGCCCGTACGGATGCGAATCGCCTGTTCCAGATTGACCACGAAGATCTTGCCGTCACCGATCTTGCCGGTGTTGGCCGCCTTGGTTATCGCCTCGATAACCCGGTCAAGATCCTTGTCGTCAATGGCGACATCGATCTTCACCTTTGGCAGGAAATCGACCACATACTCCGCGCCGCGATACAGCTCGGTGTGACCCTTCTGCCGACCGAAGCCCTTGACCTCAGTAACGGTAATGCCCTGCACGCCGATCTCGGACAACGACTCGCGTACATCGTCCAGTTTGAACGGCTTGATGATGGCAGTGACTAGCTTCATGAAAACTCTCTCCCGAATTGGTGGACTTGCCCCAGGAAAACAAACCCGACTCAAGTCTAAGCGCAGTGCCTGGCTTTGTAACGCATCGTCGGCCCTACCTGCCCGCCCGACGCCAGTTAACCGCTCCTGACGAAACACTTCCCCGTTCCGCCCGGCGCACTGCATTCGTCACAGCGACTGCATCAGTGCATGGGTTACAAGGCTATTAGCAGAAAGCTTGCCATCTCTTGAAAAGTGCCTGAATTCAGTCCCTTGGCCTGACCCGCAGCCAGCAAGGCGGAAAACATGCGATGGTTACGCACCACATCGGTGCGTAACCGTTCGTCCGCCTGCGCGAAAACCGTGCGCTGCCGTGGTCGGGATTGACTATAGACACTGCGTGATACACTGCCCGCCATTGTTTCCAGGACCCTTTCCCATGCTCGCGCCCAAAGACTTCCTCGACGCCCTGACGGGTACCGCCTCCCGCCTCTTCAGCGGTGACACGCCGTTGCCGAAAAGCGAAATCGAAAGCCAGTTCAAGGCGCTGCTGCAGAGCGGCTTCAGCAAACTGGACCTGGTGAGCCGGGAAGAATTCGATAGCCAGATGGTCGTCCTGGCCCGCACCCGCGCCCGCCTGGAAAGCCTCGAAGCGAAAGTGGCCGAGATGGAAGCGAAGCTCACGCCACCGACCGAATAAACACCGAAGCCCCCCTGTAGGAGCTGCCGAAGGCTGCGATCTTTTGATCTTAAGCCTCACAACAATCTCGGCAACATCCTACAAACATCACCACCGCCGTCCGATTGCGTCGTACCCCTCCAACTTCTAATCTCCCCCACTGCTGAATGTTCAGCACTGGGTTTGGCGACCTGGAAACCTCGACGCAACGCGACCACATTCGAACAGGGAATCCTCCCGTCTCGAGTTATGGCGGCTCTGCGTGGGAGACCCTCGGGTCTGCCGGATTTCGGGGTTCACCGGTTCGCCAACCCGCGCATAGCTGCCACCCTTTTCGTTTGGCGACGATCAAAGGCAGTAGTCTTCACTCGACCCCGAGAACTGCACCATGGACGAAAACTATTTAACCCCCGAAATTTTCACCCGCCACAAACTCCACCTCCACGCCCTCCTCCTGCAAAACCAACCCTGGTTCAGCGCCCGCGACCTCGGCCGCTTCCTGCGCCTCTACCTCGACGAACGCGCCCTGCGCAAGCTCGACCCAGACCAGCACCAAACCGCGCAAACACTCACCCACGGCAACATCGAAAACACGCTGCTCATCAGCGAGTCCGGCGTCTACGCATTACTGGTCTATCACTACTGCCCCGAATACCGAGGCCTGCGCGAATGGCTGACCCACGAAGTCGTACCCGCCCTCAGGGACGCTCAAGCATCCGCCTCAACCGAACGCCCAACGCTCAGCCGCCTGAACTGGCCAGAGATGTCGCTGAGCCTGCTGCGCTGGAACAACCAACCCTGGATTCGACTGCAGGATGTGCCATACATGCTGCCCAATGACGCCCCAGCAAACCGCGCAGTCAAAATGCCCTGGTGGAAAAAAGCGTCGCAAGCATTGCAGTCGTTTTAACCAACCTAACCACGCTCGATATCGCCACTGCGCGATTCGTAATTCGATCGCAGATTTAGCCAGAAATCGGGCGTGGTATCGAAGTGAGCGGCCAGCACCCTGGCAAGATCCGAACTGACGCCTGTGCTCTGCGCTACAAACCTTGTCAGTTCAATTTCGAACTCAGGAAACTGCCAGGCATTGTCTGCAAAGTCGGCGCTCAGCAGCTCAATAAACTCCCGCTCAAGAATGTCCTTCCGATGAATCGACCGCATTCCATTAGTGTTCATGTTCTCCGCTCTGGATGGCCTGATCTGCCCCGATCATAAGCAGCACCCCCCGGCATACAAGAGCGTCCAGGCTATTCAGGCAATGCCCTTCAAACATTTCAGAATGGTCCTACAAAAACTGCGCCCCACAGCTGATTTTGCGTCCACTCCTACTTGGCTAGCTTGTGCGTTCAGATCCCAAACGAGGTTTATATGAGTCAAAAACAGCGAACGAAAAAGCTACTAAGAATCGTTGAATTTCAAGCAGAAGCACTCCGCTTAGCCGGAAATGTATCGGCCAATCAACGGCGTTTTCTCGAAGTAGCTGCTGCTCATGGCAAAGAACTTGAGCCCAGTGGCGTTCTTGCGGGCGGGAAAGCATGAATTCCGCTCAGTGACAGACCCCTTCAGGTCATCAGCTCAATTGTTCACAGGCGAACCGGAAAAACGGATCGCAACATCCAGTGAAAACTTTGTTCCGTCTCCGCTCCACCAAATCCCTCACTCCCGTCTACCCTTGAAAACACCGCAGGAAGCGGCCTCCGTCAGCTCAAGGAACGACCATGTCCCTCTCCATCGTCCACAGCCGCGCCCAGATTGGCGTGGATGCGCCCGCCGTCACCGTGGAAGTCCATCTCGCCAATGGCTTGCCGTCGCTGACGATGGTCGGATTGCCTGAAACAGCCGTGAGAGAAAGCAAAGACCGGGTGCGCAGTGCGATCATCAATTCGGGACTGCAGTTTCCAGCGCGACGTATCACGCTCAATCTCGCTCCGGCAGATTTACCCAAGGATGGTGGACGATTTGATTTGGCGATTGCCTTGGGGATTCTGTCGGCCAGTGTCCAGGTGCCCGCGCTGGCGCTGGACGATGTGGAATGCCTGGGGGAGCTGGCGTTATCTGGTGCGGTGCGGGCCGTGCGCGGCGTGTTGCCGGCAGCCCTGGCGGCGCGCAAGGCTGGACGGACGCTGCTGATACCACGGGCGAATGCCGAGGAAGCATGCCTGGCTTCGGGCCTGCAGGTGATTGCCGTAGATCATTTGCTGGAAGCTGTGGCTCACTTCAATGGGCACAAACCTATCGCACCTTATGTTTCGGACGGGCTGATGCACGCCAGCAAACCCTATCCTGATCTGAGTGAAGTGCAGGGCCAGCTCGCGGCAAAACGGGCGTTGTTGATCGCTGCGGCGGGCGCTCACAACCTGCTGTTCAGCGGGCCTCCGGGAACCGGGAAAACTCTGCTGGCGAGTCGTTTGCCGGGCCTGTTGCCGCCCTTGGCCGAAAGCGAGGCGCTGGAAGTCGCCGCCATCCAATCGGTCGCCAGTTGCGTGCCTTTGAGCCACTGGCCGCAGCGACCGTTTCGCCAGCCTCATCACTCGGCGTCGGGCCCGGCGCTGGTGGGGGGTGGCTCAAAACCACAACCCGGTGAAATCACCCTTGCCCATCATGGCGTGCTATTTCTTGATGAACTGCCGGAGTTTGATCGCAGGGTATTGGAGGTGCTGCGCGAGCCGATGGAGTCTGGCCATATCGTGATTTCCCGCGCCAGGGATCGCGTGCGCTTTCCGGCGCGCTTTCAACTGGTCGCGGCAATGAATCCCTGCCCCTGTGGATATCTTGGCGAACCGACTGGAAAATGCTCATGCACCCCGGACATGGTCCAGCGCTATCGCAACAAATTGTCCGGGCCGCTGCTGGATCGCATCGACCTGCACCTGACCGTCGCACGGGAAGCCACGGCGCTAAATCCTTCAGCTAAACCCGGCGATGACACCGCCAGCGCCGCCGTGCTGGTCGCCGACGCCAGGGAACGACAGCACAAGCGCCAAGGCTGCGCCAACGCCTTCCTTGACCTGCCAGGCCTGCGCAAGCACTGCAAGTTATCCACAGCCGACGAAACCTGGCTGGAATCCGCCTGCGAAAGACTGACCCTGTCGCTACGCTCGGCCCATCGATTGCTCAAGGTAGCGAGGACGCTGGCCGACCTTGAGCAAATCGATTGCATCCAACGCGAGCATTTGGCTGAAGCACTTCAATACAGGCCGTCGAGCGCCTAGTTAGTAAGCGTTTTTTTCAAAAAACATCATTTTGTAAGCGTTTTTTTACTGGGATAAGTCTTTTTGTGCAGATTTACCTAAATCTAAGCGCTATCAACCGTTAACCCATGCTTGGGGCACTGATCGAGTTGGCGAGCGTATCCCGCCCCCTCAGGGATCACTCCTTGCTCAAATCCACCAACGGCACTTGCCGCACCTCAGTCTCACGCCCGCCCTGAATCTCGCTCACTCGTTTCAGCGCCTGATCCACCGCGCCTTTATCTGCCAGCAAGCTGTAGCTGATCTGAAAATGTTTCTGCTCTTTCGGCGCGATCGTCGGCACCAGGCCCAGTGGCCGTTGATACCGGCGGTTGTAGGAAAAGCTCGTGCCGGGCTCAAGGCCTGTGACATAGCCCTGCCCTTGGGTATCGGTGTTTTTCCACAGGGAGAACACGGGGAGGGTTTGCGTGTTGAAACCTACCGCGACACCCAGGCTGCCGGCCTTGTTGTGCAGTACCGTCAACGTATCGCCTTTTGCATCGGCATACGGCACCACGTTGTAGACCGTCTCGTCATAGTCCTTGGTGGGCCCGCGGTAGGTTTGCCAGTCCGCCAGTTCGTTCTTCGCCTTGTCGTTAAACGGCGACACCTGTTTTACCGGTGCGGCGAACTGGGCGCCCTGCTCCAGGAATGGCGTGCTGAAGTTACTGTGATAGAGCGCCTGGTATTCCTTCGGATAGTCGCCGTTGTTGGTCAATGTGTCGTTAAGGCTGAAGCGCACGCTGCCGGGCTCGGTGACCAGTTCAGTGGCGACAGAGAAGTCGACTTTCTTGAATGCCTGTTCCTTCAACTCGCCGCGCAGGCTGATGGCGTAAGGCGGTTTTTCGTCGATGTGCAGGGTGACTTTGCTGGCCGGGATGTTGGCGGCGCGACCGTGCAGGGTCAGCAGCTCGCCGTTATCCATGCCGGGATGGCCGACCCATTCGTAACCGCAGCGGGTGACCAGTTCGTTGAAGCCTTCCAGCCAGCCCAGCCCACCGCGACCATTAAGTTCGATGAAGGCCGGGTTGACCACTTCCTTGACCGGCGAGTCCCAGCCCATGCGCACGTCGCCGACCGAGGCTTGCAGCACGTTCATCCCGCGGGTCGGTACCACAGAAAGCTTCATGGTGCCGTTATCGATGTCGACGATGCTGACACCCTCCTGGCGACCGCCGTGCAAGGTGCGCAGGGTCACGGAGAAGGGTTTGTCGGTTTTCACCCCGAGCTGCTGGCTGCTGATTGTCCAGTTTTCCGCAGCTTTGTCGGAGTCGAGCAGGGTGTAATCCCAGGCCATGGCTTGGGAGGCAGCGGACAGTGCGCTGAGGGCGATGAAGAGTTTGAGCGGAGTCATGGCAGGAGCCTTTCTTGGAGTTGTGCCATTTTTATAGTCTTGCTGAAACGGTTCATCAAGCTCAAAAGCAAAGAATCGATTTGCGGTCTTGGTACAAGCTCAAGAAAGTGGGGCCCCTATCGCGAGCAGGCTCACTCCTACAGTGGAGCGTCGGCGGTCACGGAATTTGTGAGCGCCACATAGCACCGTAGGAGTGAGCCTGCTCGCGATAGCTATGTCAGCGAACCCTCAACGAAACCGATCAACCTCATGCCGCAATTCCGCCGCCAGATTCTCCAGTTCCTTGGCGGTCACAGCCAGATGCGACACCACCTCACGTTGCTCGCTATTGGCCAGCGCAATGCTTTGCAAGTTGCTGCTGAGCAACGTCGCGGTGCTGCTCTGCTCCTGGGTCGCTGTGGTGATCGCCGAGAACTGCTGGCCGGCCGAACGGCTCTGCTCGTCAATGCGCGCCAGGGCCGCAGCGACATTGGCGTTACGCGACAAGCCTTCCTGCATCAGCACATTGCCCTGTTCCATGGTGCTGATGGCATTGCCGGTTTCCTGCTGGATGCTCTGGATCATCAGCGAGATCTCATCGGTCGCCTGGCGAGTGCGTGAAGCCAGGTTGCGCACCTCATCGGCCACCACCGCAAAACCGCGGCCCTGCTCACCGGCACGGGCGGCTTCGATCGCTGCGTTAAGGGCCAATAAATTGGTCTGCTCGGCGATGGAGGTAATGACCCCGACGATGCCGCCGATTTCCTGAGAGCGCTGGCCCAGAGTGTTGATCACCGTGGCGGTGCTGTTCAGCGCGCCGGCGATTTGTTCAAGAGAAGAAGAGGCTTCGTCCATCGAAGTACGGCCGATCCGGGTTTGCTGGGCGTTCTCCTGGGCGAGTAGCTGGGTGCTGCCCATGTTGTCGGCGATGTTCAGGGAAGTCGCGCTGAATTCCTCCACCGCACCGGCCATGCTGGTGATTTCCCCCGACTGCTGCTCCATGCCTTCGTATGCGCCGCCGGACAGCCCGGACAAGGCCTGGGCCCGGCTGTTGACCTCTTGCGAGGCTTTGCGGATGTGCTCGACCATGGTCGACAAGGCCTGGCTCATCTGGTTAAACGCGCGAGCCAGCTGGCCGATTTCATCATGGCTGGATACGTTCAGGCGAACGCTCAAATCACCGGCACCCAAGGCTTCGGCCTGGCGCACCAGATCACCCAGCGGCGCAAGTTTGCTGCGCAACAACCACACCGCCGCCCCCACGGCAATCAACATCGCCAGCAGGCTGCCAATCGCCAATTGAATGCCGACGCTCCAGGTCACGGCGCGAATCTCCGCTTGCGGCATGCTCGCCACCACGGACCACGGGCCACCTTCGAACGGCACGGCCACGCTGTAGAAGTCTTCGGACTTGTCGCTCCAGAACTCGCCCTTACCCGGGATTTTCGCCAGGGCGACGAGGCTCGGCACCGCCTGCTCCAATGCCTGTACGCCAGCGATCGGCACCAGCCATTTGCCCTGCTCATCCAGCAAGGCCAGAGAGCCGGTCTGGCCGATGCGGAAGCGCTTGAGGTTGGCAAACTGCGCGTTCTGCGCATCGGTGTAATCGAATCCTACAAACAGCACGGCAATCACCCTGCCGCCGCTATCGCGTACGGGAGTGTACTGAGTCATGTAGGACCGCTCGAAGAGCAAGGCACGGCCGACGTAGTTCTGCCCGGCCATCAGGCGCGCATAAGCCGGGTGCGCGTGATCCAGCAACGTGCCGATGGCCCGCGTGCCGTCCTGTTTGCTCAGCGAGGTGCTGACGCGAATGAAATCTTCACCGTTACGCACGAACAGTGTGGCCACCCCGGCCGTCATCTGCTTGAACTCGTCCACTTCCTGGAAGTTGTTGTTCAGCACTTCGCTGCCAAGGTGCAAGCCCGGAGTCTGTACGCCTGCGACGGTTACCGGTTGATCTGGGTGCAGACTCAGGCCGGCGCTGAAACGCTTCTCGAACAGGCCGCTAAGACGCTGGGTGCTTTCGCGCAGCGTGCCATGGAAGGTGCTCAACTGATCGGCCAGCAACCGGGCCTCGCTGGCCAGGTGTTCTTCGCGGGTAGCGAGGTTGGCGGTGTCCAGCGAGCGCAGGGCGAACAGGGTGCTGCAGCTGATGACGATTGCCAGTATCACGGCGAGCGCGATACCCAGCTGAGAGGCGATCCGGGCGCGAGGTTGAGACATGACAGCTCCTGGCCAAGCGTCCGAATCCTCCTTGATCGGGTTGCACACTCAGCGAAATTTCTAATATTGGGGGTTGCGCGAAACCTGCACGAAGGTTCCACCTGCAGCTCTTCGGCGGCAAAACCCAATACTTGAGCTTTTTACCGGGATATAACCGCAGCCCGGCGCTGCAACCGCTCTATCGATTCAGCTCAGATGCTCGACGTCCGGCAGCTCCATGGCCCTGACCTCACTTTGCAGGAAGTCACTGAGCCGGCGCATGCGCTCTCCGCCGGGGCGGGTTTTCGGCCACACCAGGTAATACTTCTCACCGCTGGCAACCGCAGTCGGCCACGGCAAACTCAATCGTCCCTGGGCGACATCCTCGGCCACCATCAGCAGGTCGCCCATCGACACACCATACCCGCGGGCGGCAGCGATCATGCCTAATTCCAACGTATCGAACACTTGCCCGCCCTTGAGCGACACCTGTTCGGCCAGGCCCATGCGTTCCAGCCAGTTGCGCCAGTCGCGACGGTCCGGCGTCGGGTGCAGCAGTTCAGTGTGGGCCAGGCGCGTCACATCCCAGGGCTGTTCGTTCAGCAGATTCGGCGCGCCCACTGGGATCAGCTCTTCGGGAAACAGGTAGCTCGCCTCCCAATCCGGCGGAAAGTGCCCATTGCTCAACAGCACGGCACAGTCGAACGGCTCGTCGTTGAAATCCACTGAGTCGACGTCCATCCAGGCGCTGGTCAGTTGCACCTCGTTGCCCGATTGCAGGTGGCGGAATCGACTGAGGCGCGCCAGCAACCAGCGCATGGTCAGGGTCGAGGGCGCTTTCATGCGCAGGATGTCGTCCTCGGCGCGCAGGGTGTTGCACGCCCGCTCGAGGGCGGTAAAGCCTTCGCGGATGCCCGGCAGTAATAGCCGGGCCGATTCGGTCAGCTGCAGGTTGCGGCCACTGCGATGAAACAGTCGGCAGGCAAAATGCTCTTCGAGCGTACGAATATGCCGGCTGACCGCACTCTGGGTGATCGACAACTCTTCGGCCGCACGGGTGAACGAACTGTGGCGTGCGGCCGCTTCAAACGCCCGCAGCGCATATAAGGGAGGAAGACGACGAGACATGCAGAAAGCTCCTACAGCGCAATGACATCAACTTAGCAGAAACTCATCATGATGAGTTTTAGTCATGCCACCCATCCTTTTTATCCCTTTGTGAAATTCCCCCGGAGCGCCGAAAATCGACGGTCTGCTGTTCCCTTTGAAAATCGAGCGTGATGATCATGAAGCATCCAGCGCGTATTGAACTCTTGGCCATCCTGCGGCTGTCGGGGCCGTTGATTGCCTCGCAGTTGGCGCACATGCTGATGGTCCTCACTGACACCCTGATGATGGCGCGCCTCAGTCCCGAGGCGCTGGCCGGCGGTGGCCTGGGCGCGGCCACCTATTCGTTCGTGTCGATCTTCTGCATCGGCGTGATTGCTGCCGTCGGCACCCTGGTGGCGATCCGACAGGGCGCAGGCGATATCGTCGGCGCGGCGAAGCTGACCCAGGCAGGTTTGTGGCTGGCGTGGTTGATGGCGCTGGTTGCAGGCCTGCTGCTGTGGAACCTCAAGCCGGTGTTGTTGCTGTTCGGTCAGACGCCAGCCAACGTCCAGGCGGCCGGGGAGTTTCTGTTGATCCTGCCGTTTGCCCTGCCCGGCTACCTGAGTTTCATGGCCCTGCGCGGTTTCACCAGTGCGATTGGCCGGGCCACGCCAGTGATGGTCATCAGCCTCGCCGGTACGGTGGCCAACTTCCTGCTCAACTATGCGTTGATCACCGGCATGTTTGGCCTGCCGAAGATGGGCCTGGTAGGGATCGGGCTGGTCACGGCCATTGTCGCCAACCTGATGGCACTGGCGCTGGCGCTGCACATTCGGCGGCATCGCGCGTACGACGCTTATCCATTGCGCGAGGGTCTGTCGCGGCCCAACCGCCAGTACCTCAAAGAGCTGTGGCGGCTCGGCCTGCCCATTGGCGGCACCTATGCGGTGGAAGTCGGGCTGTTTGCCTTCGCGGCTCTGTGCATGGGCACCATGGGCAGCACGCAAATGGGTGCACACCAGATCGCCCTGCAGATTGTCTCTGTGGCGTTCATGGTGCCCGCAGGCATGTCCTACGCGATCACCATGCGCATTGGCCAGCACTACGGCGCCGGGCAATTGCTGCAGGCGCGGTTGGCAGGACGGGTCGGGCTGGTGTTCGGGGCGGCGGCAATGCTCGGTTTCGCGATGGTGTTCTGGCTGCTGCCGAATCAGCTGATTGGCTTGTTCCTGGACCACAACGACCCGGCATTTCGTCCCGTGATCGAACTGGCGGTGAGCCTGCTGGCGGTCGCCGCCTGGTTCGAGCTGTTCGACGGCACGCAGACCATTGCCATGGGCTGCATTCGTGGGCTCAAGGATGCCAAGACCACGTTCCTGGTGGGACTGGGCTGTTACTGGCTGATTGGCGCTCCGGCGGCCTGGTGGATGGCCTTCCATCTGGATTGGGGCCCAACGGGCGTGTGGTGGGGCCTGGCCCTGGGTCTGGCGTGCGCGGCGGTGAGCCTGACGCTGGCGTTTGAGTGGAAGATGAAGCGGATGATTAGGCGGGAGCCGGCTGGGCAGCGTTTCGACTTAGCCCAGACCGAGTGAGATCCCCCTGTAGGAGTGAGCCTGCTCGCGATAGCGGTGTGTCAGGTCACACTGTGTTGACTGACACATTGCTATCGCGAGCAGGCTCACTCCTACAGGGGTTTTGGGTCAGATCACGTATTCGATCATCGGCTGCTGACTGCTACCAAATGTCAAATACTCCACCAGCTCCGCCAACGGCAACGGCTTGCTGATCAGATATCCCTGCACCTGATCACAGCCGAACCCGCGCAACAGATCCAGCTGCTCCGGCGTTTCCACGCCTTCGGCGACCACTTCCAGATTGAGGTTGTGCGCCAGGTTGATCATCGCGTGCACCAGCTTGCGGTTCTCCTCGCGCTCCTCCATGCCACCAACAAAACTCTTGTCGACCTTCAACAAGGCGATCGGCAGGCTGTTGAGGTGGACGAATGACGAGAAGCCGGTACCGAAGTCATCCAGGGAAAACCGCACGCCCAGGCGCCCGAGAGCATCCATGGTCTGCTTGACCAGATCACTGCGGCGCATCACTGCGGTTTCCGTCAGTTCGAACTCCAGCCACTGCGCATCCACCCCGCGCTCGACGATCAGGCGGCTCAGCGTGGGCAACAACTGGCTGTCCTGAAACTGGCGGAACGACAGGTTGATCGCCATGTGCAACGCCGGCAGCCCGCGCTCGCGCAGCGCCTGCATGTCGCGCAGTGCCCGGGAAATCACCCAGTAACCCAGCGGCACGATCAAGCCGCTCTGCTCGGCCAGCGGCACGAATTCGCTTGGCGGCAACAGCCCGCGCTCGGCATGCCGCCAGCGCACCAGCGCTTCAAGGCCAACGATCTGCCCGTCTTCGAGGTTCAGCCGAGGCTGGTAATGCAGTTCCAGCTCATCGCGACGCAGCGCCCGGCGCAGCTCACTTTCGAGGTCGGCCATGCTGCGGGCATTGCGGTTGATGCGCTCATTGAAGATGTGGAAGGTGCAACCTTGAGTACTCTTGGCTTGCTGCATGGCGATGTGCGCGTGCCACATCAGCGGGTCGGCTCCGGCCTGGGCGCGGGCGTGGGCAATGCCCAGGCTCGAGCCTATCAACAGGCTTTCGCCGTCGACCCAGTAAGGCTCGGCCAGCGCTTCGGTGATTCTTTCGGCCATCCACTCGGCGCGCTGGGGGGCGCGGCGAGTGTCGATCAGCAAGGCAAACTCGTCGCTGCCCAGCCGCGCCAATTGATCGCCGACCTCAAGCTGGCTTTTCAGCCTGGCGACCACTTGCAGGATCAACCGATCGCCCGCCTGATGCCCCAAGGCGTCGTTGGCGTGGCGGAAGTTGTCGAGGTCCAGGTGTCCCAGCGCCAGGCCACGGCCGTCGTTTTCCACCAGGCGCGCCGCCAGCAGGGTCTGGAAACCCTGGCGATTGGCGATGCCGGTCAACGGGTCCTGCTCGGCCAGCCGTTGCAGGGTGGTCTCCAGCAAACCGCGCTCGCGCACATGGCGCAGGCAACGGCGCAACATGCCGGAATCCAGCAGATCGCGCACCAACCAGTCGCTCACTCCATCGGGCGGCGACGGCGG
Source organism: Pseudomonas sp. LB3P31 (assembly GCF_054897945.1). NCBI lineage: Bacteria > Pseudomonadati > Pseudomonadota > Gammaproteobacteria > Pseudomonadales > Pseudomonadaceae > Pseudomonas > Pseudomonas sp. LB3P31. Next base: position 3,577,451 of record NZ_CM142710.1, on the reverse strand, counting down.
CTCGTGTTCGAGCAGCAATACCGTCGGCAAGGTGCAACGACCGGGCAGTGGCTGCAGCGCAGGGATCGTCAACAACACCGCGCTGCGGTTGTCATCGAACAGACTGCTGACAGACTCCCAGTTCGGAGCGCTGATAAGCACGGCCGAGCTCCCCATCGGAGCCAGACACTCGCGCAACAACGCTGCCCACGCCGGCTCTTCGGCCAGTAGCAGCAAACGCAAGGGTTCGACAGGCGTAGACAAGCTAGCTCCCTAGACTCTGCAATGGGGTTGGCGACGGACATTATGCCGCGCCACCCACCAATGACCAAATGACATCAGTTATCAGACGTGGCTTTTGTATCAGGAATTACGAACATTAGACGCAAATACATTACGTATCCTGCGTGAAAGTAACAAAACCGGCAAATACAGTTAGCGAGGTGCGTCACAAGTCGGAGAGAGCAGCACAAATCGCTGAGCCTGTTAAAATGCCGGCCCATTTCGCAAACGACTCCTGATTTCGTATGTCCCGACTCAATCCCCGGCAGCAAGAAGCCGTGAGCTACGTCGGCGGCCCTCTTTTGGTGCTCGCCGGCGCAGGCTCCGGCAAGACCAGCGTGATCACGCGTAAAATTGCGCACCTGATCCAGAACTGCGGCATCCGCGCCCAGTACATCGTCGCCATGACCTTCACCAATAAGGCCGCGCGCGAGATGAAGGAACGGGTCGGCACCCTGCTCAAGGGCGGCGAAGGTCGCGGCCTGACGGTTTGTACTTTCCACAACCTGGGCTTGAACATCATCCGCAAGGAACATGCTCGCCTGGGCTACAAGCCGGGCTTCTCGATCTTCGACGAAACCGACGTCAAGTCGCTGATGACCGACATCATGCAGAAGGAATACTCGGGCGACGACGGCGTCGACGAGATCAAGAACATGATCGGCTCCTGGAAAAATGACCTGATCCTGCCGGCCGAAGCCCTGGAAAACGCGCGCAACCCCAAGGAGCAGACCGCCGCCATCGTCTACACCCACTACCAGCGCACGCTCAAGGCGTTCAATGCGGTGGACTTCGACGACCTGATCCTGCTGCCGGTAAAGCTGTTCCAGGAACACGCCGATATCCTCGAAAAGTGGCAGAACAAGGTCCGCTACCTGCTGGTGGACGAATACCAGGACACCAACGCCAGCCAGTATCTGCTGGTGAAGCTGCTGATCGGCACGCGCAACCAGTTCACCGTGGTGGGCGACGATGACCAGTCGATCTACGCCTGGCGTGGCGCGCGCCCGGAAAACCTGATGCTGCTCAAGGACGACTATCCGTCCCTGAAAGTCGTCATGCTCGAGCAGAACTATCGCTCCACCAGCCGCATCCTGCGCTGCGCCAACGTGCTGATCTCGAACAACCCCCACGAATTCGAAAAGCAACTGTGGAGCGAGATGGGTCACGGCGACGAGATCCGCGTGATCCGCTGCCGCAACGAAGACGCCGAAGCCGAGCGCGTTGCCGTCGAGCTGTTGACCCTGCACCTGCGCACCGACCGGCCCTACAGCGATTTCGCGATCCTGTATCGCGGCAACTACCAGGCCAAGCTGATCGAGCTGAAGCTGCAGCACCACCAGATTCCGTATCGCCTGTCCGGCGGCAACAGCTTCTTCGGGCGCCAGGAAGTAAAAGACCTGATGGCCTACTTCCGCCTGATCGTGAACCCGGATGACGACAACGCCTTCTTGCGGGTAATCAACGTGCCGCGCCGGGAAATCGGTTCGACTACCCTGGAAAAACTGGGTAACTACGCCACCGAACGCAAGATCTCGATGTACGCCGCCACCGACGAAATCGGCCTGGGCGAAACCCTGGACGCGCGCTTCACCGATCGCCTGTCGCGCTTCAAGCGCTTCATGGACCGGGTCCGCGAGCAGTGCGCCGGCGAAGATCCGATCTCGGCGCTGCGCAGCATGGTCATGGACATCGACTACGAGAACTGGCTGCGCACCAACAGCTCCAGCGACAAGGCCGCCGATTACCGCATGGGCAACGTCTGGTTCCTGATCGATGCGTTGAAAAATACCCTGGAGAAGGACGAAGAAGGCGAGATGACTGTCGAGGATGCCATCGGCAAGCTGGTCTTGCGCGACATGCTCGAACGTCAGCAGGAAGAAGAAGACGGCGCCGAAGGTGTGCAGATGATGACCTTGCACGCATCCAAGGGCCTGGAATTCCCCTACGTGTTCATCATGGGCATGGAGGAGGAAATCCTCCCGCACCGCTCCAGCATCGAAGCCGACACCATCGAAGAAGAGCGCCGCCTGGCCTACGTCGGGATCACCCGCGCGCGCCAGACCCTGGCCTTCACCTTCGCTGCCAAGCGCAAGCAGTATGGCGAGATCATCGATTGCGCACCGAGCCGCTTCCTCGATGAACTGCCGCCGGACGACCTGGCCTGGGAAGGCACCGACGACACACCGGTTGAAGTCAAAGCCGTTCGCGGCAATACCGCACTGGCCGATATACGCGCGATGTTAAAGCGCTAGAATTGAGCAATTTTTAACCCACGCGTTTTTAACCGAACACTTTTTGACCAGCTAGGCGCATACCGCGCCAGTAGAGGAAAGCTTCATGGAAGCACTGCACAAGAAAATTCGCGAAGAAGGCATCGTGCTTTCCGATCAGGTCCTGAAGGTCGACGCCTTCCTGAACCACCAGATCGACCCGGCCCTGATGAAGCTGATCGGCGACGAATTCGCCGCGCTGTTCAAGGATTCTGGCATCACCAAGATCGTCACCATCGAAGCCTCGGGCATCGCCCCGGCGATCATGACCGGCCTGAACCTCGGCGTACCGGTGATCTTCGCTCGCAAGCACCAGTCCCTGACCCTGACTGAAAACCTGCTGTCGGCGACCGTCTACTCGTTCACCAAGCAGACCGAAAGCACCGTGGCAATCTCCCCGCGCCACCTGACCAGCAGCGACCGCGTGCTGATCATTGATGACTTTCTGGCCAACGGTAAGGCGTCGCAGGCGCTGATCTCGATCATCAAACAGGCCGGCGCGACCGTGGCTGGCCTGGGGATCGTGATCGAGAAGTCGTTCCAAGGTGGACGTGCAGAGCTGGATTCGCAGGGTTATCGGGTTGAATCGCTGGCGCGGGTGCAGTCGCTGAAGGGTGGCGTTGTCACCTTCATCGAGTAACCCGCGGCCCCCTGTAGGAGTGAGCCTGCTCGCGATAAGGCCATCACATTCAACATCATTGTCGACTGTGACACCGCCATCGCGAGCAGGCTCACTCCTACAGGGGTGTGTGTTGTTGGTTAGATCGCGCTGGCCTTGAGGCCAGTCAGCAACAACCGCTGATACAAATCCTCCTTCAAACCCTCCGGATTAGTCAGCTGCATCCGCTCCAGGTGCACCGCAAACTCCGACGGCTCCGGCGCATCCAGCGCGGCCTTGCCCAGTTCCAGAATCTCCGTCAGCTTGAACTTGCTCTTCAACCAGTTCAAAGCCCGCAACAGATCTCGCTCCACTTCAGTGAAATCACAGCCCAGCGGATACTCCGGAAACAACTGCGGATGCCGTGACTGAATCGCCAGCAAGCGTTGCGGACTGTTGTCGGCAAAACGCGGATCGATGCGGAAATCTTTCGGCAGCTTGCCAACCTTCTGCGCCTGCTCGATCAAGCCCTGCTGAAAGCGTGAATCGCTGATGTTCAGCAGCGCTTCAATCACCGCCGCATCGGTTTTGCCACGCAGATCGGCGATGCCGTACTCGGTGACCACGATATCGCGCAGGTGTCGCGGGATGGTGCAATGGCCGTACTCCCAGACGATGTTGGAGCTGACCTCCCCGCCCGCTTCGCGCCAGCTGCGCAAGATCAGCACCGAGCGCGCACCTTCCAGTGCATGCCCCTGGGCGACGAAGTTGTATTGCCCGCCGACTCCGCTGAGCACACGCCCATCTTCCAGTTGGTCGGCCACGCCGGCGCCCAACAGGGTCATGGTGAACACCGTGTTGATAAAACGCGCATCCAGGCGCTGCAGGCGCTTGAGTTCCTCCTGGCCGTAGAGCTCGTTGATGTAGCTGATGCGGGTCATGTTGAATTCGAGGCGCTTGCTCTGCGGCAACTCGCGCAGGCGCTCGTAGAAGCTGCGCGGCCCGAGGAAAAAACCGCCGTGCACTGAGATGCCGTCAGTCTGCGCCGCTTCATCCAGCGTGCCGGCATTCGCCTGCTGCTGGGTCGGCACGTCCGGGTAGACCTTGCGCCGCACGATCCCGGCATCGGCCAGCACCAGCAGGCCGTTGACGAACATTTCGCTGCAGCCGTACAAGCCCCTGGCAAACGGTTCGACGCCACCTTCGCGTTCGATCAATTGTGCCCACTGGCTGAGATTGATGTCGGCCAGCAAGGCCTTGTAGCCGTCATTATCGGCCTGGCGTGCGAGCAGCGCGGCGGTGAGTGCATCGCCCATGGAACCGATGCCAATCTGCAACGTGCCGCCGTCACGCACCAGCGTGCTGGCGTGCAGCCCGATGAAGTGGTCCTGGAAACCCACCGGCATGTTGGGCGTGGAAAACAGCGTGGTCTCGTCCTTGGCATCGATCAACAGGTCGAAGGTGTCGATGCCGACTTCTGCGTCGCCAGGCATATACGGCAGATCGTTGTGCACCTGCCCTACCACCAGGATGGTCTCTCCCGCGGCGCGGCGTTTTTCAACCATCGGCAGCAAATCGAGAGTGATGTCCGGGTTGCAGCTCAGGCTCAAGCGGTCGGGATGTTCGTTGTGGCTGGCCACCATCTGCGCGATCAGGTTCAAGCCGGCGGCATTGATGTCGCGGGCAGCGTGGCTGTAGTTGCTGCTGACGTAATCCTGCTGGGCCGACGCGCTATGCAGCAGGCTGCCTGGCTGCATGAAGAATTGCTGCACATGGATATTGGCCGGCAGGCTGTCCTTGAGCAGGTCTGCCAGGAAATCCAGTTCTGGATAGTCGCCGAATACCCGCTCGATGAAAGGCTTGAGGAAGCGCCGTTGCAGCCCATCACCCAGCACCGGCCGGCCGAGGCACAAAGCGGTGTAGACGGTCAGCTGACGCTCGGGCAGCTGCGCCACGCGGTTATACAGCGCGTTGACGAAGTGGTTGGGTTTGCCCAGCCCCAGGGGCAGGCCCATGTGAATGTGCGCCGGCAACCGTGCCAGGACATCATCGACCGCTTGCTCGATAGAACACAGCTGAACCATCTGACCTTCCCTTACATTCCGTGAATTGGGGTTGGACCGAGCTTGCCCGCTCTTTGCTGCATTGAACAGTCGCAATAGCCAAATCGCGCGCACAAAAAAGCCGCTCGAAAGCGGCTTTTTGCTGAAAATGAACGCTTATTTCAAGCCAGACATTTTCTCGATGGCGGCTTTGAGATCAGCATCCGAGCAATCGGCACAGGTGCCTTTTGGCGGCATTGCATTGATCCCGGTGATCGCCTTGGCAAGGATGCCGTCGAGGCCGCCCTGGTGGTCGGCACGTTCTTTCCAGGCTGCAGTGTCACCAATTTTTGGTGCACCCAAGAGGCCGGTGCCATGGCAAGCGTTGCAATGTTTTGCAATGATCGAGTCAGGTGTCTTGGCATCACCGCCGCCTACCGAAGCAGCGACTTCCATGCCCTTGCACTCTTGCCCAGTTACACAAACCTGGCCAACTGGCGCCAGGCGCTTGGCAATATCATCATTCGTCGCAGCTTGAGCGCTGACAGCCCATAGGGCCAGTACGGTTGCTGGTACAGCCAGCATTTTCATAATTAGATTCACGCGTTCACCCTCAATGGTGGCTAGTCACGCCCACGGCCACGGTTCGCAGGCGGGCGCAAGTATAGCGGTAAGCCCGCCACACTGAAACAACCCCAAAGTCGAAGGGGTCTTGTTCCACGGCGTTAAAACGGTTCGGGCGCCTCGGCAGTACTGGCAGGAAGCCTCTTCTCTTAGAAATTCGCCGGTGTCGCTGCGCTGATTAGTCGCGCCGGGGCATCGAACGGATTACGGAAACGGTGCGGCTTGGTACTTTCAAAGTAGTAGCTGTCGCCGGCTTCGAGCACAAATGTTTCAAGGCCCACCACCAATTCCAGCCGCCCCTCGAGCAAAATCCCGGTTTCCTCACCCTCGTGGGTGAGCATTTCGTCACCGGTGTCGGCGCCTGGCGGGTAGATTTCGTTGAGGAACGCGATAGCGCGGCTCGGGTGAGCCCGGCCGACCAGTTTCATGGTGACTGCACCATCGGAAATATCGATCAGCTCGTTGGCTTTGTAGACGATCTGAGTCGGTTTTTCCTGCAGGATTTCTTCGGAAAAGAACTCGACCATGGACATGGGAATTCCGCCCAGCACCTTGCGCAACGAACTGATCGAGGGGCTGACACTGTTCTTCTCGATCATCGAAATGGTGCTGTTGGTGACGCCCGCGCGTTTGGCGAGCTCACGCTGGGAGAGGCCTTTGAGCTTACGGATCGATTGCAGTCGTTCACCGACGTCCAATGCTTGCGCCTCCAGGAATTCAGGTAGTTGAATATTGAGCGTTATCATGGCGACAGCGTTCAATATTTACAACACTTGGCCCTGAATCCCATTGAGCGAGACAATTTCCGGTTCGCTGAGTTGCGCTTTAAACCCCGGAATAGAGCTTTGGCACCCGACGCAGGTTGCAAAAGATCTGGTAAGGAATCGTGTCCGCGGCCGCAGCCACTTCGCTGGCGAGGATGTTTTTTCCCCACAGCTCGACGGTGGAGCCGAGGCCGGCCTGGGGCACATCGGTCAAATCCACGCACAGCATGTCCATCGACACCCGGCCGATCAACTGGCTGCGCTGGCCGGCAACCATGACCGGCGTGCCGGTTGGTGCCTGACGCGGATAACCATCGGCATACCCCATGGCGACCACGCCGACGCGCATCGGCCTCGGGGTGACAAAACGGGCGCCATAACCAATCGGCTCACCGGCCGGAAGCTCACGCACGCAGATCACTTTCGATTCGAGAGTCATCACCGGTTGCAGGCGCGAGGCCACTCTGTTGGCTTCTTCGAACGGGGTTGCACCGTATAACATGATCCCCGGGCGGACCCAGTCGCTGGGAATCTGCGGCCAGCCCATCACGGCCGGCGAGTTGCGCAGGCTGATCTCAGCCGGCAAACCCTGGCGCGCAGCTTCAAACACCGCGACCTGATCGGCACTGGCTTGATCATGCAACTCATCGGCCCGGGCGAAGTGGCTCATCAACACCACCTTCGAGACCTTGCCGCTGGCCAGCAAACGCTGATAAGCCGCCTGGTAATCCGCCGGATGCAAGCCGACCCGGTGCATGCCCGAATCCAGCTTAAGCCACACCGTGATCGGTTTGCCCAGTGCAGCCTTTTCGATCGCCTCAAGTTGCCACAGCGAATGCACCACACACCAGAAATCGTGCTCGACGATCAGCGACAGCTCATCGGCTTCGAAGAAACCTTCCAGCAACAACACCGGCGCCCGAATGCCTGCAGCGCGCAGTTCCAGGGCTTCCTCGATGCAGGCCACGGCAAACCCGTCTGCCTCAGACTCAAGGGCCTGGGCACAACGCACCGCGCCATGTCCGTAGGCATCTGCCTTGATCACTGCGAGAGCCTTGGCCCCCGTGACTTCACGGGCCAGTTGGTAGTTGTGACGCAGGGCTTGAAGGTCGATCAGGGCACGGGCAGGACGCATGGCGGCAGACTTCTGGTCAGTCATTGGAATAAAAACCGGTGCTGGCTCGCGGCGTGAACCGCCAGTAGCACCGGGAGAGGGATCTTGCTTATGGCAGCGCGGCTACAACCGACAGCTCCACCAGGATTTCCGGCTCGCACAGCTTCGATTCAACTGCGGCTCGGGCTGGCGCGACGCCTTTTGGCAGCCACTTGTCCCAGACCGAATTCATGCCGGCGAAATCTGCATCGATGTCTTTCAGGTAGATCGTTACCGAGAGCAGACGACTCTTGTCAGTCCCGGCCAGATCCAGCAAACGCTCGATATTGGCCAGTGTTTCACGGGTCTGCTGTTCAATCCCGGCGCTCATGTCGTCGCCGACTTGCCCTGCCAGATACACGGTACCGCTATGGACGACGATCTGGCTCATGCGCTCATTGGTGAGCTGGCGCTGGATTGACATGTTTTGCGGACTCCTGGATTTTGTTGCCGTAACGGGAAATATCGAGGCCTTCGGCACTGATCTGCGGCGTTCTCTTGGCCATAAGATCGGCCAGCAAGCGACCGGAGCCGCACGCCATGGTCCAACCGAGCGTGCCGTGACCGGTGTTCAAAAACAGGTTGCTGAACGGGGTGGCGCCGACGATCGGCGTACCGTCCGGAGTGGTCGGACGCAGGCCGGTCCAGAAACTCGCCTGGGCCAGGTCGCCGCCCTGAGGATAGAGGTCGTTGACGATCATCTCCAGGGTTTCACGTCGACGCGGATTCAGCGACAGGTCAAAACCGGCGATTTCCGCCATGCCGCCGACGCGGATGCGGTTGTCGAAACGGGTGATCGCAACCTTGTAGGTCTCGTCGAGAATGGTCGAAGTTGGCGCCATCGCCGGGTTGGTGATCGGCACAGTCAGGGAGTAACCCTTGAGCGGATACACCGGAGCCTTGATGCCCAGCGGCTTGAGCAGCTGCGGCGAGTAGCTGCCGAGCGCGAGCACATAGCGGTCGGCGGTTTCCAGCTTGCCGTCGATCCACACGCCATTGACGCGATCGCCAGCGTAGTCGAGCTTCTGGATGTCCTGGCCGAAGCGGAATTCAACACCCAGTTTAACGGCCATTTCGGCCAGGCGGGTGGTGAAGATCTGGCAGTCGCCAGTCTGGTCATTCGGCAGGCGCAGGGCGCCGGCGAGTATGTTGGTGACGCTGGCCAGGGCCGGTTCGACCCGGGCGATACCGGCACGATCGAGCAGCTCGAACGGCACGCCGGACTCCTTCAGGACGGCAATATCTTTCGCCGCGCCGTCCAGTTGCGCCTGGGTGCGGAACAATTGGGTGGTGCCGAGGCTGCGGCCTTCGTAAGCAATGCCAGTTTCGGCGCGCAATTCATCGAGGCAGTCGCGGCTGTACTCGGACAGACGCACCATGCGCTCCTTGTTCACCGCATAACGGCTGGCGGTGCAGTTGCGCAGCATTTGCGCCATCCACAGGTACTGGTCGATATCAGCGGTAGCCTTGATCGCCAGCGGGGCATGGCGCTGCAGCAGCCACTTGATGGCCTTGAGCGGAACGCCCGGGGCGGCCCACGGCGACGCATAGCCCGGCGACACCTGCCCGGCGTTGGCGAAACTGGTCTCCATGGCAGCGGCCGGCTGACGATCCACGACCACCACTTCAAACCCGGCTCGAGCCAGATAATAAGCACTGGCGGTACCGATGACGCCGCTACCCAAGACCATAACGCGCATTTTCATATCCCTCATCGCGGCTTGCCGCTGACGTTTGTTGTGTTCGAGCAATGTTGTGCGCAGTGTAAAAAAGATTAGGCAGTGCTTTTCACTATATAAGTGCCTATATTTGGCGACAATTCTCGGCAAAAACCCTTTTCACGGAGGCGCATCCCCTATGCGTACCAACACTCAAACCAAACGTGAGCTGGACAAGATCGACCGCAACATCCTGCGGATCCTGCAAGCGGATGGACGTATCTCGTTTACCGAGCTGGGGGAAAAGGTCGGCCTGTCGACCACGCCCTGTACCGAGCGGGTGCGCCGACTGGAGCGCGAAGGGATCATCATGGGCTACAACGCCCGGCTTAATCCGCAGCATTTGAAGGGTAGTCTGCTGGTGTTCGTCGAGATCAGCCTCGACTACAAATCCGGCGACACTTTCGAAGAGTTCCGGCGGGCGGTGCTGAAACTGCCCCATGTGCTGGAGTGCCATCTGGTGTCAGGGGATTTCGACTATCTGGTGAAAGCGCGGATTTCCGAGATGGCTTCGTATCGCAAACTGCTGGGGGATATTTTGCTCAAGCTGCCGCATGTGCGTGAGTCCAAGAGCTATATCGTGATGGAAGAGGTGAAGGAGAGTTTGTGTTTGCCGATTCCGGATTGAATCTGGAAGATCAAAAGATCGCAGCCTGCGGCAGCTCCTACAGGGGAACGCGGAACTCCTGTAGGAGCTGCCGCAGGCTGCGATCTTTTGCTGACGACGCTCAAACCAGCACTTGTCGGGTACTGGCCATATACTCATGAATCTGCTTCTCCACCCGCGGATGAATCAGCTCCACCGGCCCCCGGCCATTGGGGCACGGCAAGGTCTTCGTGGTACCAAACAACCGGCAGATCAGCGGCCGCTCGTCATAGACCGTGCAACCATTCGGGCCCAGGTGCACGCAGTTGAGCTCGTCCATCGCCGCATCCTGCTCGGCGCGGGTCTTGCGCGGCAGGCGCGACATTTCTTCCGGCGAAGTGGTCACTGGCCCGCAGCAGTCATGGCAGCCAGGTACACACTCAAACGAGGGTATCTGCTGGCGCAGGGTGCGAATTTTCTGACTGTTGCAGCTCATCGAAACAGTGGCCAAAGCAGCGGAATAGAGCGCAATTGTGCAGCATAAGTGCCGATCCAGACAGCGCCAGCCGACCAGTGTTGCCCGCTCGCAAAGCTCCGGCTTATGCTCCGTCACATTTTCCAGACATCAGAATCAGGAACACGCACATGAATGCCCGTGCTCAGCAACCTGTCCAAAGCCAGCAGCACCCGCGCTCCTACTATGCCGCCAGCAGCCTGCCGCAGCCCGACCATCCGGTGCTGCAGGGCGAAATAGTGGCTGACGTGTGCGTGGTCGGTGGTGGTTTCTCCGGGCTGAACACAGCACTGGAACTGGCCGAGCGCGGGCTCAACGTGGCGCTGCTGGAGGCTCATAAAATCGGCTGGGGAGCCAGCGGTCGCAACGGCGGGCAATTGATTCGCGGGGTCGGTCATGGCCTCGATCAATTCGCCAACGTGATCGGTACCGACGGCGTGCGTCAGATGAAGCTCATGGGCCTTGAAGCGGTGGAAATAGTCCGCCAGCGAGTCGAGCGTTTTAACATCGCGTGCGACCTGACCTGGGGCTACTGCGACCTGGCCAACAAGCCCGGCGACCTGCAAGGTTTCGCCGAAGACGCTGCAGAGTTGCGCAGCCTCGGTTATTGCTACGAAACCCGGCTGCTGCAAGCCAATGAGATGCACGAAGTGGTCGGGTCGGATCGGTATGTCGGCGGCCTGATCGACATGGGCTCCGGCCACCTGCATCCGCTCAACCTGGCGCTGGGCGAAGCCGCTGCCGCGCAGCAACTGGGCGTGCGGTTGTTCGAACACTCGGCGGTGACTCGCATCGACTACGGCCCGCAGGTCACCGTCCACACCGCCCAAGGCTCGGTTCGCGCCAAGACTCTGGTGCTGGGCTGCAATGCCTATCTGAATGAACTCAACCCCGAACTCAGCGGCAAAGTGTTGCCGGCAGGCAGCTACATCATCGCCACCGAGCCCCTGAGCGAAGCACAGGCTCACTCATTGCTGCCGCAGAATATGGCGGTGTGTGATCAACGGGTGGCACTGGACTATTACCGACTCTCGGCGGATCGGCGCCTGCTGTTTGGCGGTGCCTGCCATTATTCAGGACGGGATCCGAGCGATATCGCGGCGTACATGCGGCCGAAAATGCTCGAGGTGTTCCCGCAACTGGACAGCGTGAAGATCGACTATCAATGGGGCGGGATGATCGGCATTGGCGCCAACCGGCTGCCGCAGATTGGCCGACTCAAGGATCAACCGAATGTGTATTACGCCCAGGCGTATTCGGGGCATGGGGTGAATGCCACGCACCTGGCGGGCAGGCTGCTGGCGGAGGCTATCAGCGGGCAGCAAGGTGGTGGGTTCGATCTGTTTGCCAAGGTGCCGCACATTACTTTCCCTGGTGGCAAGCATTTACGCTCGCCGTTGTTGGCGTTGGGGATGTTGTGGCATCGGCTGAAAGAGTTGGTCTGAGCAGTTGTCTGTGTTGCTAAAGCCCTCATCGCGAGCAGGCTCACTCCTACAGGGGATTTGTGAGTGACACAGCCCCTGTAGGAGTGAGCCTGCTCGCGATGGGGCCGTCATTAACGGGGCAATCATCAGATCCGCCAAAACGGTTTCAGCCCCTCCTCCCGCGCCTGCTCCCGGCTCAAGCCAACATCCTTGAGCTGGTCAGCCGTCAGCGTCAGCAACGCCCTGCGCGTATGCACCCGACGCCAGAACAGACCCCAGCGACCCAGGCCGGACGGCGCATTGCGCATGTTCGCCCCGCGAGTACCGTGATCCTGTCCTTTCGCCAGTTCCTGACTCCGTAACGTCAGCCGCACATCGCTCAAGCCGTTCATTGTGGTGACTCCTGTTTACTTGGGTAGCAAGAGGTTTCATGATGCGCGGGCGAGCAAAACCATTACAGATTCAACCAAGCTGTATTAACCCCATACAGAATTGCCAATCTTCACTCTGAATCGTCGATTTGTGCACCATCTGTACTGGTCTACCGAATCACCCACCTCGAGACTGCGCCATGACTCTCTACGTCAACCTTGCCGAATTGCTCGGCACGCGTATCGAACAGGGCTTTTATCGCCCGGGTGATCGGCTGCCGTCAGTGCGGGCGCTGAGTGTCGAACACGGGGTAAGCCTGAGCACGGTGCAGCAGGCTTATCGAGTACTGGAAGACAGCGGGCTGGCGATGCCCAAGCCCAAGTCCGGCTACTTCGTGCCCGCCAGTCGCGAACTGCCGGAGTTGCCGGCCATCGGGCGTCCGGCGCAACGTCCGGTAGACATTTCCCAGTGGGACCAGGTGCTGGAATTGATTCGCGCGGTACCCCGCAAGGACGTAATCCAGTTGGGCCGCGGCATGCCCGACATCACCACGCCGACCATGAAACCCCTGCTGCGCAACCTCGCGCGGATCAGCCGCCGGCAGGACATGCCCGGCCTGTATTACGACAACATCCACGGCACGCTCGAACTGCGCGAACAGATTGCGCGCCTGATGCTCGATTCCGGATGCCAGTTGAGCGCCAGCGACCTGGTGGTAACCACCGGCTGCCATGAAGCCCTGTCGACCAGCATCCGCGCGATTTGCGGGCCCGGCGACATCGTGGCGGTGGATTCGCCGAGTTTTCACGGCGCCATGCAGACCCTCAAGGGCCTGGGCATGAAGGCCCTGGAGATTCCCACCGACCCGATTACCGGGATCAGCCTCGATGCGCTGGAACTGGCCCTGGAGCAATGGCCAATCAAGGTCATACAGTTGACCCCCAACTGCAACAACCCCCTGGGCTACATCATGCCGGAGTCGCGCAAACGCGCGTTGTTGACACTGGCCCAGCGTTTCGACGTGGCGATCGTCGAGGACGATGTGTATGGAGAACTTTCCTACACCTACCCGCGACCGCGCACGATCAAGTCCTTCGACGAAGACGGCCGGGTTCTGCTGTGCAGTTCGTTCTCCAAAACCCTCGCGCCGGGCCTGCGCATTGGCTGGGTAGCGCCGGGGCGCTATCTGGAACGGGTGCTGCACATGAAATACATCAGCACCGGCTCCACCGCGCCGCAGCCGCAGATCGCGATTGCCGAGTTCCTCAAGGCGGGGCATTTCGAGCCCCATCTGCGGCGGATGCGCAGCCAGTATCAACGCAATCGCGACCTGATGATCGACTGGGTCACCCGCTATTTCCCCACCGGTACCCGCGCCAGTCGCCCTCAGGGCAGCTTCATGCTTTGGGTCGAGCTACCGGACGGTTTTGATACGCTGAAACTGAATCGTGCCCTGCACGACCAGGGCGTACAGATTGCCGTGGGCAGTATTTTTTCCGCCTCCGGCAAGTACCGCAATTGCCTGCGAATGAACTACGCTGCCAAACCAACGCCACTGATCGAGGAAGCGGTGCGCAAGGTCGGCGCGGCGGCGACCAAGCTGCTGGCAGAAACCGGTCACATCCACGACTGACCTTTCTGCGCAAACCGGCGTCCATATAACGACCCCAGCCGCCAAACGGAACGATCCTACGTGAGAGTCAGACATTCGCTGCTCGCTTTTCTGCTTCTCGCTTCGCTGCTTGGCGGCTGCGCCAGCCTTGATGTGACACGCGAACCCAGCCAGGCCCTGCCGGCCAGTGACTCGGCGTTCGGCCGGTCGATCCAGGCCCAGGCGGCGCCCCACGAAGGCAAATCCGGTTTTCGCCTGCTGTCCAATAGCAGTGAAGCCTTCATGGCGCGCGCCGAGCTGATCCGCAATGCCCAGAGCAGCCTCGACCTGCAGTACTACATCGTCCACGACGGCATCAGCACGCGGATGCTGGTGGAAGAACTGCTGAAGGCGGCGGATCGTGGCGTGCGGGTCAGAATCCTCCTGGACGACACCACCAGCGACGGCCTGGACTGGATCATCGCGACCCTGGCAGCGCACGAACACATTCAAATCCGCCTGTTCAACCCGCTGCATTTGGGCCGCTCCACTGGCGTCACGCGCAACATGGGCAGGCTGTTCAACCTGTCGCAGCAACATCGGCGCATGCACAACAAGCTGTGGCTGGCAGACAACAGCGTGGCCATCGTCGGCGGACGCAACCTGGGTGATGAGTATTTCGACGTCGAGCCCAACCTGAATTTCACTGACATCGACATGCTCAGCGTCGGCCCGGTCGCCGAGCAGTTGGGGCACAGCTTCGATCAGTACTGGAACAGCGCGCTGAGCAAGCCCATAGACCAGTTCCTCTCGAGCAGGCCGACCCAGAAAGACCTGCAAGACACCCGCTCCCAGCTCGAACAATCCTTGGAAGAAACCCGCAAGCAGAATCACGCGCTCTATCAGCATCTGATGACCTACAACACCAACCCGCGCATGGACGTCTGGCGCCGGGAGCTGATCTGGGCCTGGAACCAGGCGCTGTGGGATGCACCGAGCAAGGTGCTGGCCAAGGGGGAGCCCGATCCACAGCTGCTGCTGACCACTCAACTTGCGCCTGAACTGAACGCGGTGAGCAAAGAGCTGATCCTGATCTCGGCCTATTTCGTGCCGGGCCAGCCGGGCCTGGTGTACCTGACCGGCCGGGCTGATGCCGGTGTCTCGGTAACCCTGCTGACCAACTCGCTGGAGGCCACCGATGTGCCAGCGGTGCACGGCGGCTATGCGCCTTATCGCAAGGCGTTGCTGGAACATGGCGTGAAGCTCTTCGAGTTGCGCCGCCAACCCGGCGAGGGCGGCGGCAGCGGGCCGAATCTTTTCTCCAGCAAGTCCTACCGTGGCTCTGATTCAAGCCTGCACAGCAAAGCGATCATTTTCGATCAGCAGAAGTCGTTCATCGGCTCCTTCAACTTCGATCCGCGCTCGGTGTTGTGGAATACCGAAGTTGGAGTCTTGGTGGACAGCCCCGAACTCGCCGCACATGTACGCAAATCGGCGCTGGAAGGCATGGCGCCGCCCTTGAGCTATCAAGTGGAATTGCAGAACGAACAGATCGTCTGGGTCACCGAGGACAACGGCAAGATGCACGTGCTAACCAAAGAACCGGGTAGCTGGTGGCGCCGGTTCAACGCCTGGTTCAGCACAGCGGTGGGCCTGGAGCGGATGCTATAGCTGCTTTGAGCTCTAGGCCGGCTCGGCGATCTCGCCAAACGCCCCTTGGCGCAGCAACAAAATCACCAACCCCAACGCCCCCGCCGCCATCAACAACGGCAACGCATGGCCACTGATCCACTGGCTGCCCGCACCGGCCACCAGCGGCCCGACGAGACAGCCGATCCCCCACAGCTGGGCGATATGGGCATTGGCGCGCACCAGTGCGTCGTCGCGGTAGCGCTCGCCAATCAGGATCAGCGACAAGGTGAACAAGCCACCCGCACTCGCGCCGAACAGCACCCACAACGGCCAGATCAGCAGCGTGTCGATCAACAACGGGATCGCCAGGCTCGACACCAGCAGAATCACCGCACAGCCAGTGAACAGCGTGCGCCTGGACAAGCGATCCGCCAGCGCACCAATCGGCAGCTGCAGCAACGCATCGCCCACCACCACAGTGCTGACCATCGCCAGGGCGATTTCCGTAGTGAAGCCCTGGCGCAGGCAATACACCGGCAGCAACGTCAGGATCATCGCTTCGAACGCCGCGAACAGCGACACCGCCCAGGCAATCGCTGGCAAACCGCGGCAGAAAACCAGCAGATCCTTGAAGGTCACGCTACAGGCTTCGCTGCTGGGCGCCCCGCTGCGCCCCAACAACAGCAGCGGCGCGACCATCAGCAACGCCACACCGACCCAGAATCCGTAGTCATGATCGGTGCCCACAGCCCCCAGCAGCAGCGGGCCGGCCAGCTGACTCAATGCGTAGGCGCTGCCATACAGGGCCACCAAGCGTCCGCGCCATTGCTCGATGACCAACTGATTGATCCAGCTTTCACCGAGGATAAACACCAGGGTCAGGATTACCCCGATCATCAGCCGCAACACCAGCCAGATCGGATAGCTCGGCAATAGCGCCAGCAAACCAATGGACAGCGCCCCGGCCCACAGGCACAGGCGCATCAGATTCGCCGTGCCAAAGCGCGCCGCCAGGTGGCTGCAAATTTTCGCCCCCAGCAATACGCCAATGGCCGGCATCGCCGCCATCACGCCAATCGCGAACGAACCGTAGCCCCAGCCTTCCAGGCGAAACGACACCAGCGGCATGCTGACACCCAGGGCCAGGCCGACACTCAAGACAGACGCCAACACGGCGAAATACGTCGCCCAACGCATGTTCCACGCTCCTGTGGATATTATTTTTCACACATCACACAAAACAAAGTGGGAGCGGGCTTGCTCGCGAAGGCGCCAGCACATTCAACATCAATGTTGACTGTTACACCGCCTTCGCGAGCAAGCCCGCTCCCACAATGGATCTTCGTTGTTTAGAGAGCCTGGTTTGCGCAGGCGCCCTTAACGGCTTACAACTTGATCCAGGTCGCCTTCAGTTCGGTGTACTTGTCGAACGCGTGCAGCGACTTGTCGCGACCATTACCCGACTGCTTGAACCCGCCAAACGGCGCAGTCATATCACCGCCGTCGTACTGGTTGACCCAGACGCTACCAGCGCGTAGCGCCTTGGCGGTCAGGTGCGCCTTGGAAATGTCCGCAGTCCATACCGCAGCAGCCAGGCCGTACGGCGTGTCGTTGGCGATCTGCACCGCTTCCTCGGCGCTGTCGAAGGTGATGACCGACAGTACCGGGCCGAAGATCTCTTCCTGGGCGATTTTCATCGCATTGCTTACGCCGTCGAAAATCGTCGGCTCAACGTAGGTGCCGCCAGTTTCCTGAAGAACCCGCTTGCCGCCCGCCACCAGCTTGGCGCCGTCGGTATGGCCGGATTCGATGTAGGACAGCACGGTGTTCATTTGCTGGGTATCCACCAGCGCACCCACGTTGGTCTCAGGGTCCAGCGGGTTGCCCGGCTTCCAGGTTTTCAGCGCCTCGATCACCAGCGGCAGGAATTTATCCTTGATCGAACGCTCGACCAGCAGGCGCGAACCGGCAGTGCAGACTTCGCCCTGGTTGAAGGCGATGGCACCAGCCGCCGACTCGGCAGCCGCCTGCAGGTCCGGAGCATCGGCGAATACGATGTTCGGGCTCTTGCCGCCGGCTTCCAGCCAGACGCGTTTCATATTCGATTCGCCGGAGTAGATCAGCAGTTGCTTGGCGATCTTGGTCGAACCAGTGAACACCAGCGTGTCGACATCATTGTGCAGAGCCAGCGCCTTGCCAACCGTGTGACCGTAACCCGGAAGGACGTTCAGCACGCCTTTCGGGATGCCGGCTTCAACCGCCAGGGCGGCAATGCGGATGGCGGTCAGCGGCGACTTCTCGGACGGCTTGAGGATCACCGAGTTGCCGGTGGACAGCGCCGGGCCGAGCTTCCAGCACGCCATCATCAGGGGGAAGTTCCAGGGCACGATGGCGGCGACGACGCCCACCGGCTCGCGGGTCACCAGGCCCAACTGGTCGTGCGGGGTGGCGGCGACTTCGTCATAGATCTTGTCGATCGCTTCACCGCTCCAGCTTAGGGCTTGCGCCGCGCCTGGAACGTCGATGTTCAGGGAATCGCTGATCGGCTTGCCCATGTCCAGGGTTTCAAGCAGGGCCAGCTCTTCGGCGTGCTGTTTCAGCAGGCCGGCGAAACGGATCATGGTGGCTTTGCGTTTGGTCGGCGCCAGGCGCGACCACACACCGGAATTGAAGGTGGCGCGGGCGTTTTCAACAGCGCGCTGGGCATCGGCGGCGTCGCAGCTGGCGATCTTGCCCAGCAGCCGGCCATCGACCGGGCTGATGCACTCGAAGGTCTCGGCAGAGACGGCATCGGTGTATTCACCATTGATGTAGGCGCGGCCTTCGATCTTCAGGTCGCGAGCCCGTTGTTCCCAATCGGCACGAGTCAGGGTGGTCATACGAGTGTCCTCCTCTTGTTGAATACGAGCGCCCTGCGTTCTTCGCGGACGTTCTCAGGAATTCCGCCAGGCCATCCCGCATGTTCGGCCCAAGGCAACCGCCACCCTAAACCAGCGGCAGGTGAAGTTTCAATATATTTGACATAAGGCCGGCAAACGGCCTTGCGATGTTCATTTTAATAAACATAGACTTCGGGCTTTCCAACGCAATCACTGGGGATTAGAACAATGAACATCCAGGACATCGCCGATTTCAGCCAGGCCGACATCCAGCCCGATCGCTATCGGCCGGACGACGCCAAAATTCTCAAGGGCGAGCCCGATCAAGCGGTGTACAACCACTACAACAGCCCCTGCGGCCAGTTGAGTGCAGGCGTCTGGGAAGGCGCAGTCGGCCAGTGGCTGGTGAACTTCACCGAGCATGAGTACTGCGAAATCGTCCAAGGCGTCTCAGTACTGCGCGACAACGACGGCAACAGCAAAACCGTGCGCGCGGGTGATCGTTTTGTCATCCCTGCGGGCTTCAAAGGCACCTGGGAGGTGCTGGAGTCATGCCGCAAGATTTACGTGGCGTTCGAACCGAAGGCGTAGAGCCAAGCCGCCTCAGCACCAAAGCCCGTCCTGGTGATGGGCTTTTTCATGTCCGGTAAAAAATCCAAACACCGAGACACATTCCATCGAGTGATAAATCCGCGAGGTTGCTCCAGTATCTGGCCACGTCACCCACGACGGGTGACGGGAGCACATTCGCTCCAGACCACTATCGCAAGGAAGCACTTCATGAGCACCGATTTGAACCAACACCTGGTCACTGCCAATCAGTACGTAGGCAAACAGTATTCCGAGGAACTGCGTGCAGAACTGGTCAAGAAGACCGGTTTGGCAGTACGCCCGCGCGGTGACGGCTACATCATGACCAAGGACTACAACCCGGCGCGCATCAACCTGCTGGTAGAAAACGAAATCATTACCCATGTGACCATGGGCAACTGATCTACTGGGTGTTAGCCCAGGCAACAAAAAAGGCCCGTATCTCGCGATAGGGGCCTTTTTCGTAAGAGAGAGAAAATCAATTACTTGATTTTGCCTTCTTTGTAGATCACGTGCTTGCGAACAACCGGATCAAATTTCTTGATCTCGATTTTGTCCGGAGTAGTACGCTTGTTCTTGTCGGTAGTGTAGAAGTGACCAGTACCGGCGCTCGAAATCAAACGAATCAATTCACGCATGATTAGCTCCCTTAGATCTTGCCAGCTTTGCGGATTTCGGCCAGCACGACAGTGATGCCACGCTTGTCGATGATACGCATGCCTTTGGCAGATACGCGCAGACGCACGAAACGTTTCTCTTCTTCAACCCAGAAGCGGTGATGCTGCAGGTTCGGCAGGAAACGACGACGGGTTTTGTTGTTTGCGTGGGAAATGTTATTCCCAGTCACCGGACCCTTACCGGTAACTTGACATACTCTCGACATGCCTCAGCCCTCTAAAACCACATGCCCAACCCGGCATGGGTTGGCCGCTTAATCTCTCAGTCATTTGGCGCCAGGCGCCGCGTTTCTTTAGAGGTCTTACCGGCTACACCTACAGTGAAGGAACCGGGCCCCTAGAAAAGAGCGCTGCTTTATACCAGAAAGACCGCAGAGCAACAACATTCCGTGTGCGCAGAGTTGATAAAAACCCTGTTTTTTTGGCTTAGAGCGCTTTGGACAAAGGCTATGGCCAATATTGACCGCTCGTCGCAGAGAATCAGCCAACGGGCTGATTCAGGGTTTCGCCCAATCGCCGCACACGGAAATCAGTCGCACATAGTCCCCCGAAAATGAAAATGGGGATAGTCATTTGCGAGGGAGCCATCTAGGGTAGCCTTTTCCAGACTGCTCTTGCAGATGGGCCTTCGATCTGTAAAGGAATCCGACCATGCGCCTCGCTGCCCTACCGCTGTTGCTCGCCCCTCTTCTGCTGAGCCCGCAAGCCATGGCTGCGGCCTTGAGCGTCTGCACCGAGGCCAGCCCTGAAGGGTTCGATGTGGTGCAATATAATTCGCTGACCACCACCAATGCCTCAGCCGATGTACTGATGAATCGCCTAGTGGACTTCGACACGGCCAGCGGCAAAGTGGTCGCCGGCCTGGCAGACAGCTGGGAAGTCTCTCCCGACGGCCTGAGCTACGTCTTCAAATTGCATCCGCAAGTAAAATTCCACCGCACTGAGTACTTCGCGCCCACTCGCGACCTGACCGCCGAAGACGTTAAATTCAGCTTCGACCGCATGCTCGACCCGGCGAACCCCTGGCACAAAGTAGCGCAGAGCGGCTTCCCGCATGCGCAGTCGATGCAACTGCCCGCGCTGATCAAGAAGATCGATGCCCTGGACCCGCTCACCGTGCGCTTCACCCTGGATCACCCGGATTCGACCTTCCTGCCGACCCTGAGCATGGGCTTCGCCTCGATCTATTCCGCCGAATATGCGGACAAACTGATGAAAGCCGGCACGCCGGAAAAGCTCAACAGCCAGCCGATCGGCAGCGGCCCGTTCATCTTCACGCGCTTCCAGAAAGACGCCTCGATCCGCTACAAGGCCAACCCTGACTATTTCCGTGGCAAGCCTGCGGTCGACCCGCTGATATTTGCGATCACCCCGGACGCCAACGTGCGCCTGCAGAAACTGCGTCGCAACGAGTGCCAGATCGCCCTGTCGCCCAAGCCGCTGGACGTACAGGTGGCTCAGAAAGAGCCGACCCTGAAAGTGGAAAAGACTGACGCCTTCATGACGGCGTTCGTCGCGATCAATAGCCAGCATCCCCCCCTGGACAAGCCGGAAGTGCGCCAGGCGATCAACCTCGCCTTCGACAAGGCCAACTACGTCAAGGCGGTGTTCGAAGACACGGCCGAGCCCGCCACCGGCCCCTACCCGCCAAACACCTGGAGCTACGCCAAAGGCCTGCCGGGCTACCCGCACGATGTCGCAAAGGCCAAGGCACTGATGGCCAAGGCCGGGCTCAAGGACGGCTTCCAGACCACCATCTGGACCCGTCCTTCCGGCAGCCTGCTGAACCCCAACCCAAGTCTTGGCGCGCAGATGTTGCAGTCGGACCTGGCGGAAATCGGCATCCAGGCCGAGATTCGCGTGATCGAATGGGGCGAAGTCATCCGCCGCGCCAAGGCTGGCGAGCATGACCTGTTGTTCATGGGCTGGGCCGGTGACAACGGCGACCCGGACAATTTCCTCACCCCGCAATTTTCCTGCGCGGCGGTCAAGTCCGGCACCAACTTCGCCCGCTACTGCAACCAGGACCTGGACAAGTTGATCAGCGCCGGCAAGACCACGTCCGAACAAGGGGTGCGTACCAAGCTGTATGAACAGGCCCAGGCGCAAATCCAGCAGCAGGCACTGTGGCTGCCGCTGGCGCACCCGACCGCGTTTGCGTTGCTGCGCAAGGATGTCGAGGGGTATTCGGTGAGTCCGTTTGGGCGCCAGGACTACTCCAAGGTCAGCGTCAAGTAACCGAAACCACTGCACAACTTGTGGGAGTGAGCCTGCTCGCGATAGCGTCCATTCAGACACTGAAACGTTGCCTGACATGACGCCATCGCGAGCAGGCTCGCTCCCAAGGGTTTTACTCAACTGCGAACCATTGCTTACATCCACCCATACTCAGCCATCGACAACGGATCCCCGTCACCTACGATAAAATGGTCGAGTATCCGCACGTCGATCAACTGCAAGGCCTCCTGCAGCCGCTTGGTCAGCTTGCGGTCGGCCTGGCTGGGGGTGGCGTTGCCCGAGGGGTGGTTGTGGCACAGGATCAACGCAGCGGCGTTGTTGGCCAGTGCGCGCTTGACTACCTCCCGGGGATGCACGCTGGTGCTGTCGATGGAGCCGCGAAACAGCGCTTCGAAGGTCAGCACCTGGTGCCTGGAGTCCAGAAACAGGCAGCCAAAAACTTCCTGTTGCTCGTGCCGCAGCATCGATTTCAAGTAGTCACGAACCGCCTGGGGATTTTCCAGCGCCGAACGCACGCGCAGGCGCTCTGCCAAATGCCGCCGGTTCATTTCCTGCACCGCCTGCAGTTGCGCAAACTTCGCCGGACCCAGCCCCAGCTCGCCGCTGAACGTCGGTTGGTCGGCCTCCAGCAATGCCCGCAGGCTGCCAAATTTGCTCAACAGGTGACGCGCCAGGTCCACTGCGCTTTTACCAGCCGCACCGGTTCGTAGAAAGATTGCCAGCAACTCTGCGTCGGAAAGGCTCGCCGAACCCAGTTCCAGCAGCTTTTCCCGTGGTCGCTCGGCCATCGGCCAATCACGAATACTCATAGCACCTCCCTGTCTGTGGGCGCCGCTGTTCCATAGCGGTCGCTGTGATATCTTAGCCCATCTTTTTTGCGGGCGAGTTCATCCCTGGGGAGGGGGTTTCGCCATGCAGTCACCAACGAATTGAAAGGCTGACCTATGCAGCGGCTGTATCGGAAACGCATTGTTCTGGGCGTCGGCGGCGGCATCGCTGCCTACAAGAGCGCCGAGCTGGTTCGCCGACTGATCGACCAGGGCGCCGAAGTGCGCGTGGTCATGACCCGTGGTGGCAGTGAATTCATCACGCCGTTGACCATGCAGGCGTTGTCCGGACATCCGGTGCACCTGGACCTGCTCGACCCCGCCGCCGAAGCGGCGATGGGCCACATCGAGCTGGCCAAATGGGCTGATCTGGTACTGATCGCCCCGGCCACCGCCGACCTGATCGCCCGTCTGGCACAGGGAATCGCGAACGACCTGCTGACCACGCTGGTGCTGGCTACTGACGCTGTCGTGGCCGTGGCCCCGGCAATGAACCAGGCCATGTGGCGCGACCCGGCGACCCAGGCCAACCTGCAAATTATCGAAAGCCGCGACCTCAAGGTCTTCGGTCCGGCTTCCGGCAGCCAGGCCTGCGGCGACGTCGGCATGGGGCGGATGCTCGAAGCTAACGACCTCGTCCAGTGCGCAGCGGACTGCTTTCAGCGCCAGGCCCTGACTGGCAAGCACGTGCTGATTACGGCCGGCCCGACCCAGGAAAACATCGACCCGGTGCGCTACATCACCAACCACAGCTCGGGGAAAATGGGTTTTGCACTGGCTGAAGCCGCTGTCGAAGCCGGTGCCCGAGTCACCCTGATCACCGGCCCGGTGCACCTGCCGACCCCGGATCGTGTCACCCGCATCGATGTGGTCAGCGCCCGCGACATGCTCGCCGCCTGTGAAGCCGCGATCCCCTGCGACCTGTTCATCGCCTCTGCGGCAGTCGCCGACTACCGGCCTGAGGTCGTCGCACCACAAAAACTCAAGAAAGATCCTACAAGCGGCGACGGCTTGTTGCTGCAGATGGTGCGCAATCCAGACATTCTGGCCTCCATCGCCACCCGCCCTGACCGACCCTTCAGTGTCGGCTTCGCCGCCGAGACCGAACACCTGCTCGATTACGCTGCACGCAAGTTGAAGGACAAGAACCTCGACCTGATCGTCGCCAACGACGTCGCGAACCCGAGTATTGGCTTCAACAGCGAAGAAAACGCCTGCAGCGTGATTGACCGCCAGCTCCACGCCACACTTTTCGCCCAGACCAGCAAGAGCAAGATTGCTCGCCAGCTGATCACTTTTATCGCCGAACGTCTGAACCAGGTTTAATTTACATGCACGCTTTGCAAGCCAAGATCCTCGACCCCCGCATCGGTACCGACTTTCCGCTACCGCAGTACGCCACCCCAGGCTCCGCCGGCCTCGACCTGCGCGCCATGCTGGAACAGGACACCGTGATCAAGCCAGGCGAAACCCTGCTGATCCCTACAGGCCTGTCCATCTACATCGGCGATCCGGGCCTCGCGGCGTTGATCCTGCCGCGCTCGGGCCTGGGCCATAAGCACGGCATCGTGCTGGGCAACCTGGTGGGCTTGATCGACTCCGATTACCAGGGCCCGCTGATGGTCTCCTGCTGGAACCGCGGGCAGAGCGACTTCACTATGGTGGTGGGTGAACGCCTGGCCCAACTGGTGCTGGTGCCGGTGGTTCAAGCGCATTTCGAGATGGTCGAGGAATTCGTCGAAACCGAACGCGGCGCAGGTGGATTCGGGCATACCGGTACCCGTTGATCGAAAGAAAGCACACCCCTGTAGGAGCTGCCGAAGGCTGCGATCTCTTGATCTTGAGAAACACAATCAAAAGATCGCAGCCTTCGGCAGCTCCTACAGTACAGGGATCTAGCGACCAATCGGGCGCCAATTTCGGCGCAATTTATAGCTCTAAAAACCAAGGCAACGGACGGCCAAATGCTCACTGAAAACGCTGGCATGGCCTTTTCGCACCACGAACTCTCTGTGGAAAACGCCGTCATACCCTTCAGTTTGAACCCGCCGACGAGTATTTCGCAGGCCAGTCCAGCCACTTTCGAGATGGAGCATTTTTACAGATGAGCACCCCAGCCCAAGTCGCACCGACATTCCCCGACAGCATTTTCCGCGCCTACGACATTCGCGGCACAGTCCCGGAATTTCTCAACGCTGAGACCGCTTACTGGCTCGGTCGCGCCATCGGCGCGCAAAGCCTGGCGCAAAACGAACCCAACGTTTCCGTCGGTCGCGATGGACGCCTATCTGGCCCCGAGCTGGTCGAACAATTGATCAAGGGCCTGGCTGACAGCGGTTGCCAGGTCAGCGACGTCGGCCTGGTGCCGACGCCTGCGCTGTACTACGCCGCCAACGTCCTGGCCGGCAAATCCGGAGTGATGCTCACCGGTAGCCACAACCCGTCGAACTACAACGGCTTCAAGATCGTCATCGCCGGTGACACCCTGGCCAACGAACAGATCCAGGCCCTGCATGACCGCCTCAAGACCAACAACCTGAGCAGTGGCAAGGGCAGCATCACCCAGGTCGAAATCCTCGACCGCTACAACACCGAAATCGTTCAGGACATCAAGCTGGCCCGCCGCCTGAAAGTCGTGGTCGACTGCGGCAATGGCGCCGCTGGCGTGATCGCTCCACAACTGATCGAAGCCCTGAACTGCGAAGTCATTCCGCTGTTCTGCGAAGTCGACGGCAATTTCCCGAACCATCACCCGGATCCGGGCAAGCCTGAAAACCTCGTCGACCTCATCGCCAAGGTCAAGGAAACCAACGCCGACCTCGGCCTGGCGTTCGACGGCGACGGCGACCGCGTTGGCGTCGTGACCAACACCGGCAGCATTGTCTACCCGGACCGTCTGCTGATGCTGTTTGCTCGCGATGTACTGGAGCGCAACCCGGACGCGGAAATCATCTTCGACGTCAAATGCACCCGCCGCCTGACACCGCTGATCAAGGAATACGGCGGTCGCCCGCTAATGTGGAAGACCGGTCACTCGTTGATCAAAAAGAAAATGAAACAAACCGGCGCGCTATTGGCCGGTGAGATGAGCGGGCACATCTTCTTCAAGGAGCGCTGGTTCGGTTTTGACGACGGCATTTACAGCGCTGCGCGTCTGCTGGAGATCCTCAGCAAGGAAAAATCCACTGCGGAAGAGCTGTTTGCGACCTTCCCGAACGATATTTCCACGCCGGAAATCAATATCCATGTGACCGAAGAGAGCAAATTCAGCATCATTGATGCATTGCACGACGCGAAATGGGGCGAAGGCGCCGACCTGACCACCATCGACGGCGTGCGAGTCGACTACGCCAAAGGCTGGGGCCTGGTGCGCGCATCCAACACCACACCGGTGCTGGTGCTGCGTTTCGAGGCCGATGACGAGGCTGAACTGCAGCGCATCAAGGACGTGTTCAAAGTCCAGTTGAAGCGTGTTGCACCTGATCTCCAACTACCGTTTTGATGTATTGAAGCGCCATTTATCGAAGTGCCGGAGCCCTGAATGACCCTCGAACGCGAAGCCGCCGCCAACACCGCCAAGGTCCTGTCCGAAGCGCTGCCTTACATCCGCCGTTACGTCGGCAAGACGCTGGTGATCAAATACGGCGGCAACGCGATGGAAAGCGAGGAGCTGAAAACCGGCTTCGCCCGCGACATCGTGCTGATGAAAGCCGTGGGCATCAACCCG
The DNA here is from genome assembly GCF_054897945.1 of Pseudomonas sp. LB3P31. Lineage (NCBI taxonomy): Bacteria > Pseudomonadati > Pseudomonadota > Gammaproteobacteria > Pseudomonadales > Pseudomonadaceae > Pseudomonas > Pseudomonas sp. LB3P31. The sequence continues at coordinate 3,550,960 of NZ_CM142710.1, read as the reverse complement.
GTGGTGGTTCACGGCGGCGGCCCGCAAATCGGTGACCTGCTCAAGCGTCTGTCGATCGAGAGCCACTTCATCGACGGGATGCGAGTGACTGACGCGCAGACCATGGACGTGGTGGAAATGGTCCTTGGCGGCCAGGTCAACAAGGACATCGTCAACCTGATCAACCGCCACGGCGGCAGCGCCATCGGCTTGACCGGCAAGGACGCTGAGCTGATCCGTGCGAAAAAACTCACCGTAACCCGCCAGACGCCGGAGATGACCCAACCGGAAATCATCGACATCGGGCAGGTGGGCGAAGTGGTCGGGATCAACACCGACCTGCTGAACCTGCTGGTCAAAGGTGACTTTATCCCGGTGATCGCGCCAATCGGCGTCGGTGCCAATGGCGAGTCGTACAACATCAACGCCGATCTGGTGGCCGGTAAAGTGGCCGAAGCGCTGAAGGCTGAGAAGCTGATGCTGCTGACCAACATCGCCGGCCTGATGGACAAGTCGGGCACGGTCCTCACCGGCCTGACCACTCAGCAGGTCGACGAGTTGATCGCTGACGGCACGATCTACGGCGGCATGCTGCCGAAGATTCGCTGCGCACTGGAAGCGGTCCAGGGCGGCGTGGGCAGCTCGTTGATCATTGATGGACGGGTGCCGAACGCGATTCTGCTGGAAATCTTCACCGATACCGGTGTGGGCACGCTGATTAGCAATCGCAAACGTCCGTAAGCGATCGCGCATACAAAAAGACCCCGCTCAGCCTGGCTGAGCGGGGTCTTTTTTTGCCCAATCCCCTGTAATGGGGATATACACAATCCTGTAGGAGCTGCCGCAGGCTGCGATCTTTTGACTTTGACCTTTGAAAACAAGATCAAAAGATCGCAGCCTTCGGCAGCTCCTACAGATCGCGTTACACGCCGAACTGGGCGCGGTAGGCCTCAACCGCCGGCAGATGCTGCTTGAGCTGCGGATCATCCGCCAGGAACTCCAGCACCTGGTTCAGCGAAACAATGCTGATCACCGCAATACCGAAGTCACGCTCCACTTCCTGAATCGCCGACAGCTCGCCATTGCCACGCTCCTGGCGGTTCAGCGCGATCAACACGCCCGCTGCCTTGGCACCGTCCTGGGAAGCGATGATCTGCATCACTTCGCGGATCGCGGTGCCTGCGGTGATCACGTCGTCGATGATCAGCACTTCGCCGGTCAATGGCGCGCCGACCAGGCTACCGCCTTCGCCGTGGGCCTTGGCTTCCTTGCGGTTGAAACACCAAGGCAGGTCACGGTCATGATGCTCGGCCAGGGCCACCGCAGTGGTCGCCGCCAGAGGGATGCCCTTGTAGGCCGGACCGAACAGCACGTCGAACGAAATTCCGCTCTCGATGATCGCCTGCGCATAGAACCGACCCAGCTGCGCCAGGGCCGAGCCCGAGTTGAACAGGCCGGCGTTAAAGAAGTAAGGACTGGTGCGCCCGGACTTCAGGGTGAACTCGCCGAAGCGCAAAACGCCGCGATCGATGGCAAAACGAATGAAATCGCGCTGATACGCTTGCATGAAAAAAACCCCAAATACCACGGATTTAGCTAATTAGGTTGACGCCGTGTATCATACACGCACGCGATTTTTGGGGCCATTTATGCGGATCATCAGTGTGAACGTCAATGGTATTCAGGCTGCAGTGGAGCGAGGGTTGCTCAGTTGGCTGCAAGCACAGAATGCCGACGTCATCTGCCTGCAGGACACCCGCGCCTCCGCCTTTGAACTGGACGATCCAGCCTTCCAACTGGATGGCTACTTCCTTTATGCCTGCGAAGCCGAAGTTCCCGCCCAGGGTGGCGTGGCTTTGTATTCGCGGTTGCAGCCGAAGGCAGTCATCAGCGGTCTCGGCTTCGAGACGGCCGACCGCTACGGGCGCTACCTGCAAGCCGATTTCGATAAGGTCAGCATCGCGACCTTGCTGCTCCCTTCGGGGCAGAACGGCGATGAAGACTTGAACCAGAAGTTCAAGCTAATGGACGATTTCGCCCGTTATCTGGATAAACAGCGACGCAAACGTCGCGAGTACATTTACTGTGGCTCGCTGTACGTGGCGCAACAGAAGCTGGATATCAAGAACTGGCGCGACAGCCAGCAATCCCCGGGTTTCCTGGCGCCTGAGCGTGCCTGGATGGACGAGATTGTCGGCAACATGGGATATGTCGATGCCCTGCGCGAAGTCAGCCGTGAAGGCGACCAGTACAGCTGGTGGCCAGACAACGAACAGGCAGAGATGCTCAACCTGGGCTGGCGTTTCGACTACCAGCTGCTGACTCCAGGCCTGCGCCGCTTTGTTCGCAGCGCACGCCTGCCGCGCCAGCCACGGTTTTCGCAGCATGCTCCGCTGATCGTCGATTACGACTGGACGCTGACTATCTAGGCGTCGTTTCGCAGACACAAAAAAGCCGACAGTGATGTCGGCTTTTTTGTGCACGATGATTTCCCAGCGTAAAAAACTTCACAATGTGGGAGCGGGCTTGCTCGCGAAGGCGGCGTGTCAGTCAGCATAAGTGTCGACTGATCCACCGCCTTCGCGAGCAAGCCCGCTCCCACAAGGGGAATCTGTGCTGATCGCTATTTGATCAACCGCCAGGTAAACGGATACCGGTAAGGCACCCCTTCATTGGCTTTAACCCCTGCAATGATCGTCAGCACCAGCGCACCAATCGCAACCAGACCCAGCAGGAAGAACCCGACGATCACCACCATCAGCAGGAAGCTGATCGCCGAGGCAATGGCGACGGTGATCTGAAAATTCAGCGCCTCCTTGCCTTGGGCATCGACGAACGGGTCCATTTCACGCTTCATCTGCCAGAGAATCAGCGGGCCGATCAGGGTGCCAAATGGAATCCATATCCCCAGCAAGGCGGACAGGTGACAAAACATCGCCCACTGCCGAACTTCCTTGCTCGGGATGGGAAGCAGCTCTTGTTCGTCACTCATGGCGTCCTCCTGGCTGGAAACGGGCCGATCAGTCGGCCAATGCAGCTTTCTGCAGTTCAAAGATTTCGCTCATGCCTTTCTTCGCCAGTTCCAGCATGGCGTTCAGCTCTTCAGGCTGGAACGGCGCGCCTTCGGCAGTGCCCTGCACTTCGATGAAGCCACCGGTGCTGGTCATCACTACGTTCAGGTCAGTCTCGGCAGCCGAATCTTCGAGGTAGTCGAGGTCAAGCACAGGCTCGCCCTGGTACATGCCGACCGAAACGGCAGCGATCATCTGCTTGAGCGGGTCGCCGCCTTTCAGGCCGCCGCGCTTCTTGATCACTTTCAGTGCATCGACCAGCGCAACCATGGCGCCGGTGATGGACGCAGTGCGGGTGCCGCCGTCAGCCTGGATCACGTCGCAGTCGACGTACAGGGTCACGTCGCCCAGCTTGGACATGTCCAGCGAAGCGCGCAGCGAGCGACCGATCAGGCGCTGGATTTCCAGGGTGCGGCCACCTTGCTTGCCGCGGCTCGCCTCACGCTGGTTACGCTCGCCAGTGGCGCGTGGCAGCATGCCGTATTCGGCAGTCAACCAGCCTTGGCCCTGGCCCTTGAGGAAACGCGGCACGCCATTCTCGACGCTGACGGTGCAGATGACCTTGGTATCACCAAACTCGACCAGCACAGAACCCTCGGCGTGTTTGGTGTAGTTGCGGGTAATGCGGATCGAGCGGAGCTGATCGGCAGCGCGACCACTTGGACGTTTCATAGGGGATACCTGTACTGGGGACGGAAAACTGCCGAGCATTATAGAGCCGCGCGCCGTGAGTGGGCACTTCTAAAAAATCCGCCCGACGATTGAAGGCGCTGACCAGAGCTTAGAACAACGCTTTACCGACGGCCTGCAGCCCTTTGTCACACCGTGTGTTTGGGCGCATCCGCCTCACTGCGCTACAATCCTGCGCCTTTACTGCCTGTCGGCTTAAATTCATAGATAGCGGGTCTTGGGTAACGCTGGGATCTGCATTGCGAGGTACCTCCATGGTGCACAGCATGACCGCTTTCGCCCGCGTCGAAAAAGCCGGCACCCAAGGCACCTTGAGCTGGGAGCTGCGCTCGGTCAACAGCCGCTACCTGGAACCGCACCTACGCCTGCCGGAGTCGTTCCGCGACCTCGAAGGCGCGGTCCGCGAGGCGTTGCGCCAGGGTCTGTCCCGGGGCAAGCTGGAGTGCACCCTGCGCTTCACTGAAGAAAACACTGATAAACCGCTGCAGGTGGATCGCGAGCGAGCCGCTCAACTGATCGCGGCTGCCGAGACCATTGCCGGCCTGATCAACAATCCAGCGGCGCTGAATCCCCTGGAAGTCCTGGCCTGGCCCGGCGTGCTGGTGGGCGATGCGAGCGACCCGCAAGCGTTGAACGCCGAAGCGCTGGCGCTGTTCAACGAAGGCCTGAAGGAGCTCAAGGCCGGCCGCGAGCGCGAAGGCGCGGAGCTGGCACGGCTGATCAACGATCGTCTGAGCTCGATTGAAGGCGACGTGGTGACCTTGCGTGAACTGGTCCCGCAGATGCTCGCCACCCAGCGCCAGAAAGTCCTCGACCGCTTTGCCGACATGAAAGCCGAGATGGACCCGCAGCGCCTGGAGCAGGAAATGGTCATGCTCGCCCAGAAGAGCGACGTCGCCGAAGAACTGGATCGCCTGAGCACCCACATCATTGAAGTTCGCCGGGTTCTGAAGTCCGGTGGCGCAGCCGGCCGGCGCCTGGACTTCCTGATGCAGGAGCTCAACCGCGAAGCCAACACACTGGGCTCCAAGGCCTTCGACCCGCGCAGCACACAGGCTGCGGTCAACCTCAAAGTGTTGATCGAGCAGATGCGCGAACAAGTGCAGAATATTGAGTAAGGCTACCTCCGACATGACCCACAGCACCGGCACCCTGTACATCATTTCCGCCCCTTCGGGCGCGGGCAAGAGCAGCCTGGTCAAGGCCCTGACCGACGCCGACCAGGAAATCCGCGTCTCCGTCTCGCACACCACCCGCGCCATGCGCCCCGGTGAAGAGAACGGCGTGAACTATCACTTCGTCTCGCGTGAAGCATTCGTGAAGATGGGTGAACATGGCGACTTCCTGGAGCGCGCCGAAGTGTTCGGCAATCTCTACGGCACTTCGCAAAGCCACCTGCAGCAGACCCTGGATGCGGGTCACGACCTGATTCTGGAGATCGACTGGCAAGGCGCCGAGCAAGTACGCAAGTTGATGCCCCAGGCGCGCTCGATCTTCATCCTGCCGCCATCCCTGGAAGCCTTGCACCAGCGCCTGACCAATCGCGGCCAGGACAGTGACGAGATCATCGACGGGCGGATGCGCGAAGCTGTCAGCGAGATGAGCCACTACGTCGACTACGACTACCTGATCATCAACGACGATTTCGCCCAGGCGCTCAGGGATTTGCAAGCCATTTTCCGCGCCAACCAGCTGCATCAGAAGCGACAGCAGCAGCGCAATGGAAAACTTTTGGCTGAATTGCTCGGCTAAACAGCTCTTCCCAAAACCGCTGCGGGGGCTTTACATTGGCACTTGCAGCGCGTTGAAGGGCTTGGTCAAAAAATCAGCGCTTCCCTAAACGCTGGTGATTTTTTAAACTGTTGAGTCCGCTCGCCCAACCGGGCAGCGCGCATATTGCATTCGCTCCGAGGAATACCATGGCCCGCGTAACCGTTGAAGACTGCCTGAACCACGTGGAAAACCGCTTTGAGCTGGTCATGCTGTCCACCAAGCGTGCCCGTCAACTGGCCACCGGCGGCAAAGAGCCACTGGTCCAGTGGGAAAACGACAAGCCTACCGTAGTAGCCCTGCGTGAAATCGCGGAAGGCCTGATGAGCTACGAGTTCATCGCCAACGCAGAAATCGTCGAAGACGAACCGCTGTTCGCAGCGTTCGAGGACGAGTCCAACGAGGCCGTCTAAGCCTATGCCTGGTCGACGTAGCACGGCGCGGGGTCACAGCGAACGGCAGGAGTCATCATGCCGAGCATAGACGCCCTCGCCGATCGCTTATCGGCCTACCTCGGCAAGGACCAGGTCAATCTGGTCCGCCGAGCGTATTTCTACGCCGAACAAGCCCACGACGGCCAACGCCGCCGCAGCGGCGAGGCTTACGTCACGCATCCCCTTGCGGTGGCGAATATTCTTGCCGACATGCACATGGACCATCAGAGCTTGATGGCTGCGATGCTGCATGACGTGATCGAAGACACCGGTATTGCCAAGGAAGCGCTGCAAGCGCAGTTCGGCGAAACCGTGGCCGAACTGGTCGATGGGGTCAGCAAACTGACCCAGATGAATTTCGAGACCAAGGCTGAAGCCCAGGCCGAAAACTTCCAGAAAATGGCCATGGCCATGGCGCGCGACATTCGGGTGATCCTGGTCAAGCTGGCCGACCGCCTGCACAACATGCGCACGCTGGAAGTGCTGTCCGGCGAAAAGCGCCGGCGCATCGCCAAGGAAACCCTGGAAATCTATGCCCCCATCGCCAACCGGCTGGGCATGCACGCCATACGCATAGAATTCGAAGACCTCGGCTTCAAGGCCATGCACCCGATGCGTTCCGCGCGGATCTACCAGGCGGTCAAGCGCGCCCGGGGTAACCGCAAGGAAATCGTCAACAAAATCGAAGAGTCGCTGAGCCATTGCCTGGCGATTGACGAGATTCAGGGCGAAGTCAGCGGCCGGCAGAAACACCTCTACGGCATTTACAAGAAAATGCGCGGCAAGCGTCGGGCCTTCAACGAGATCATGGACGTCTACGCGTTCCGGATCATCGTCGACAAGGTCGATACCTGCTACCGCGTACTGGGTGCTGTTCATAACTTATATAAACCACTGCCGGGACGCTTCAAGGATTACATCGCGATCCCCAAGGCCAACGGCTATCAGTCGCTGCACACCACGCTGTTCGGCATGCACGGCGTACCGATCGAGATCCAGATTCGCACCCGGGAAATGGAAGAGATGGCCAATAACGGCATCGCCGCCCATTGGCTGTACAAATCCAGCGGCGACGAGCAGCCCAAAGGCACTCACGCCCGCGCGCGCCAGTGGGTCAAGGGCGTGCTGGAAATGCAGCAACGTGCCGGCAACTCGCTGGAATTCATCGAAAGCGTGAAGATCGACCTGTTCCCGGACGAGGTCTACGTGTTCACGCCCAAAGGCCGGATCATGGAGTTGCCCAAAGGCTCCACGGCGGTCGACTTCGCCTACGCGGTGCACACCGACGTCGGCAACAGCTGCATTGCCTGTCGGATCAATCGTCGTCTCGCACCGCTGTCCGAGCCGCTGCAAAGTGGCTCCACGGTCGAGATCGTCAGTGCTCCGGGCGCTCGCCCGAACCCGGCCTGGCTCAATTTCGTGGTCACCGGCAAGGCGCGTACGCACATTCGTCATGCGCTGAAACTGCAGCGCCGTTCGGAATCCATCAGCCTCGGCGAACGCCTGCTGAACAAGGTGCTCAACGGTTTCGACAGCTCCCTGGACAAGGTCCCGGCCGAGCGAGTCAAGGCGATGCTCGCCGAGTACCGCCTGGAACTGATCGAAGACCTGCTGGAAGATATCGGCCTGGGCAATCGCATGGCCTATGTGGTCGCGCGGCGCCTGCTGGGCGAAGGCGAGCAGTTGCCGAGTGCCGAAGGCCCGCTGGCGATTCGCGGTACCGAGGGCCTGGTGCTCAGCTATGCCAAGTGCTGCACGCCGATCCCAGGCGACCCGATCGTCGGCCACCTGTCTGCGGGCAAGGGCATGGTCGTGCACCTGGATAACTGCCGCAATATCAGCGAAATTCGCCACAACCCGGAAAAATGCATCCAGCTCTCGTGGGCCAAGGATGTCACCGGAGAATTCAACGTCGAGCTGCGCGTCGAGCTGGAACACCAACGCGGCCTGATCGCGTTGCTGGCCAGCAGCGTCAACGCAGCCGACGGCAACATCGAAAAAATCAGCATGGACGAACGCGACGGTCGCATCAGCGTGGTCCAACTGGTGGTCAGCGTGCACGACCGTGTGCACCTGGCCCGCGTGATCAAGAAACTGCGCGCCCTGACCGGGGTGATTCGCATCACCCGCATGCGCGCCTAAAGCCATTCATTACAAGGAGTCATTCATGACCAAGACAGTTATCACCAGCGACAAGGCCCCAGCCGCCATCGGTACCTACTCCCAGGCGATCAAGGCCGGCAACACCGTCTACATGTCCGGTCAGATTCCACTGGACCCGAAGACCATGGAACTGGTTGAAGGCTTCGAAGCCCAGACCGTCCAGGTTTTCGAGAACCTGAAGTCCGTGGCTGAAGCAGCCGGCGGTTCCTTCAAGGACATCGTCAAACTGAACATCTTCCTCACCGACCTGAGCCACTTCGCCAAGGTCAACGAGATCATGGGCAAGTACTTCGAGCAGCCTTACCCTGCCCGCGCCGCCATTGGCGTGGCTGCCCTGCCAAAGGGTTCGCAGGTCGAAATGGATGCCATTCTGGTCATCGATTAATGCATCTGGCGCAGCCCCGCGGGCTGCGCCGCTGATGTTGTAAAGATAGCGTTCTGAAAGGATTCCACCATGCGCCATGCGCTAGCCCTCTCGCTGGTCGCCCTACTCCTGGGCGGATGTGCCAGCAACCCTGCCGACCGTGATATCAGCGGCACCTGGATCAATCAGGTGGCTATCGATGCCGCCGCCAAAGGCAGCCCATTGCGTGAAGCTCTCCAGGCTTATGGCCCGAATCTGGAATGGGACGTCAACACCAAAGCCGCCCAGGCTCGCTACACCAACGGTTTCGAAAACGTCGACGGCAAGTTGCTCGGCGAAGAGTCCGGTGCCTGGAAAGTCGATTTTTACGGCAGCTCCGCCAGCGAGCTCAAGCGCGACGGCAAGCAGCTGAGCCAGGCCGCCAGCGACAACGAACCCGAGCAGGTCTTTGACCGCGCCGTGATCCCCGTACCGGAAGGCGCACCGCTGGGCGCCAGTTTCGAACGCGCACTGTATACCGCGTACATGGGTGGCAGCTGGCAAGTTGTCAACGGCCCCGGAGAAGGCAATACCGTGCAGTTCCAGGCTGACGGCCAGGTTGCCGGCTTGCCCGGCGCTGATCGCTACGCCCTGTGCCTGGCGGGCGATTGCGCATCGATGAGCGGCGGCAACGACAATATGTGGCTGCAACAGAATGGCCAGGGCACGACCTGGATCTTTGCGCGCAAGGGCAAGGAAATGGAGATTTTCCAGGCCAACAACACCGCCCGCTCAGACGAAATGCCACAGTTCACGCCGGGCGATCGCAAGTGGTTGCTGGAGAAGCAATAACCCGCTCCCAGCTGCAACATTTGCCCCTGTGGGAGCGAGCCTGCTCGCGATAGCGGTCTGACAGTCGACGCATGAGTCGCTTGATGTACCGCTTTCGCGAGCAAGCCCGCTCCCACAGTTGGCCAACTGTCAGCAGCGCCCCTCCAGAATCGCCGCATACCCTTCCCGATAAGTCGGGTACTTCGGTTCCCAGCCCAAAGCCTTGGCCCGCGCATTACTGCACTGCTTGCTCCCCGCCCGCCGCACGCTCGCGTCCTCGGCCCATTCAGTCACGCCGAGATACTCACGCAACCAGCCCACCACCTCGGCCAATGGCGCCGGCGCATCATCGACGCCGATGTACACATCATCCAGCGCCACGCCCTGCTGAGCCTTTTCCAGCAGAAACGCCAGCAACCCCGCTGCATCGTCCGCGTGAATCCGGTTGCCATACAAAGGTGGGTCAACTGCCACGCGATAACCGCGACGAACCTGAGTTAGCAGCCACTCACGCCCCGGACCATAAATACCAGTCAAGCGCACAATGCTGGCCGGGATCCCGCTCTGCAGCGCCACTTGCTCGGCCTCCAGCATTAGCCGGCCGGAATAACCGCCCGCCACGGTCGGTGAAGTTTCGTCGACCCACTCCCCGTCCTGCTGGCCATAAACACTGCTACTGGAAACAAATAGCAGTCGATCCGGCACCTGCCCATAGTCGTCCAGCCAGCTCAGCACGTTCTGCAAGCCCTGCACATAAGCGGCGCGATAACCCGCCTCATCGTGATCAGTGGCCGCGGCGCAATAGACCAGGTAATCCACCGCACCGATCGGCCAGGTCTCTGGGCAATCTTCGTTGAACAAGTCGCCCGCCACGCCGATGACACCCTCGGGCAGCCGCGAGATATCCCGGCGCAGACCATGAACTTCCCAGCCGCGAGCCAGCAATTGCGTGGCCAGGCGGCTACCTACATCGCCGCAACCGGCAATCAGAACAGATGGCGCGGACATCAGAAAACTCCTCTGGCAAAGACACAGACTAGCGCCCACAAAGGACGAGCGGCTAGTAATGCAGGAAAAAAAGATACTCTATTACTTCTGTTAACAAGAATTACTTGCAATAATGCCCGCCACTTTTGTTCTCGGCCTCGCGAGGCCTGGAAGAACATTTACCCTCTTTTTTCTCTCAGGTCCGGCCAGCATGACACGCAATCAATCCCTCGCTTCGCCAACCAAACGACCTCGCGCCTGGAGCGCAATGGCCGCCCTGCTGCTCAGTGTATTGCTGGCTCCGACTGCCGCTTTCGCCGACGCCCAGGCGCCTGCCACCCCGGCCGCAGCCGAGGCTCCTGCAGCCGCACCAACCGCCGCCCCCGTCGTGACGCCCGTCGCCACTGACCCGACCCAGGCCGTAGACGCCAGCGCCGCAGACGCTCCGCAAGTGCTCGAAGCCGACAACACCCTGGGCATGGCCCACGACCTGTCGCCATGGGGCATGTACCAGAACGCCGACATCATCGTGAAGATCGTGATGATCGGCCTGGCCATCGCTTCGATCATCACCTGGACCATCTGGATCGCCAAGGGCTTTGAGCTGATGGGCGCCAAGCGTCGTCTGCGCACCGAAATCATCCACCTGAAAAAAGCCACCACACTCAGAGAAGCCAGCGCCACGGCCACCAAGCCAGGCACTCTCGCCAATGTGCTGGTGCATGACGCCCTGGAAGAGATGCGCCTTTCGGTCAACAGCCGCGAAAAAGAAGGTATCAAGGAACGTGTGGCGTTCCGTCTTGAGCGCCTGGTCGCGGCCTGCGGTCGCAACATGAGCAGCGGCACCGGCGTGCTTGCCACCATCGGTTCGACTGCGCCCTTCGTCGGCCTGTTCGGTACCGTCTGGGGGATCATGAACAGCTTCATCGGCATCGCCAAGACTCAGACCACCAACCTTGCAGTCGTGGCCCCCGGCATCGCCGAAGCCCTGCTGGCAACGGCACTGGGCCTGGTAGCAGCGATTCCTGCGGTCGTTATCTACAACGTGTTCGCCCGCTCCATCGCCGGTTACAAGGCGCAAGTCTCCGATGCCTCTGCTGAAGTCCTGCTGCTGGTCAGCCGTGACCTCGATCACCAGCCGACCACCGAGCGCGCCACGCAACCCCACGTGGTCAAAGTAGGGTAATCAGCCATGGGCTTGCATTTGAAAGAAGGCGCGGACGACGATCTCGCCGAGAACCACGAAATCAACGTCACGCCGTTCATCGACGTGATGCTGGTGCTGTTGATCATCTTCATGGTCGCCGCTCCCCTGGCCACCGTGGACATCAAGGTCGACCTGCCGGCCTCCAGCGCCAAGCCGGCGCCGCGGCCAGAGAAGCCGGTGTTCCTCAGCGTGAAGGCTGATCAACGCCTGTACCTTGGCGAAGACGAAGTGAAAGCCGAGACACTGGGCGCCACGCTGGACGCCAGGACCAAGGGCAAGAAAGACACGACAATCTTCTTCCAGGCCGATAAAGGCGTGGACTACGGCGACCTGATGAGCGTGATGGACGCGCTGCGCGCTGCCGGTTACCTGAAGGTTGGTCTGGTCGGACTCGAGACGGCAGCCAAGAAATGATCACGACGCGCCATAAGCTGACGCGTTACAGCGGGAGCCTGGCCGTGGTGCTGGGCGTTCACGCGCTGGCCATCGCGCTGGCGCTGAACTGGACCTCGCGCCCACCGATCGAGTTGCCACCGCAGGCAATGATGGTCGAGTTGGCGCCAGTGCCGGCCCCGCCGCCACCGGCCCCGCCGAAGGTGATAACGCCGCCACAACCACCGGCTCCGGTGGAAGATCTGCCGATCCCGAAACTGGCTGAAGCGCCAAAGGCCGAGATTGCCGTGCCCAAGCCGGTCAAGCCCAAGCCGAAGCCGCAACCGCCCAAGCCCGTGGAGAAGAAGCCGGAACCGCCGAAGGAAAAACCTTCCGAGGAAAAACCGAGCGAAGCACAACCGACCCGGGCCCCAACGGAGAAATCCGCCCAACCGGCACCAGGTCCTTCGGCGGCGCAGCAAGCGGCCAAGGCCAGCTGGCAAGGCACCCTGCTCGCTCACTTGGCCAAGTACAAAAAGTACCCGGCCAGTGCTCAGGCTCGGGGCAAGGAAGGCATGAACCGCCTGCGTTTTGTGGTGGATGCTGAAGGCAACGTGCTCTCATTCGAACTGGTGGGGGCTTCCGGCAATGCCGATCTGGACCGGGCCACCATGGAAATGATCCGTCGCGCCCAGCCGCTGCCCAAACCACCGGCTGACATGCTGAACAACGGCTCGATCGAAATCGTTGCACCCTTTGTCTATTCCCTGGACAAGCGCCGCCGGTAGGACATTACACCCCCCCTGTGGGAGCGAGCCTGCTCGCGATGAGGCCATCACATTCAACATCATCGCTGACTGTGACATCGCTATCGCGAGCAGGCTCGCTCCCACAGGGTCCCCCACAGGACTCTCCGCCTGCCGCAATTACTCTGTGTCACCCACCACTCCCATTCTGATAACGTGCGTCTATCGATTGCAGCCGGTATGCTTGGCGCGCAACTTCATGGACGCCTGCTATGACCCTCACAGAATTACGCTACATCGTTACTCTCGCCCAAGAGCAGCACTTCGGCCATGCCGCCGAGCGTTGCCACGTCAGTCAGCCGACGTTGTCGGTGGGCGTGAAAAAGCTTGAAGACGAACTCGGTGTGCTGATTTTCGAGCGCAGCAAGAGCGCTGTGCGCCTGACTCCGGTCGGCGAAGGCATTGTTGCCCAGGCACAGAAAGTTCTGGAGCAGGCCCAAGGCATCCGTGAACTGGCCCAGGCCGGCAAGAACCAGTTGACCGCCCCGTTGAAAGTTGGCGCCATCTACACCGTCGGCCCATACCTGTTCCCGCACCTGATTCCACAACTGCACCGGGTCGCCCCGCAGATGCCGTTGTACATCGAAGAAAACTTCACCCATATCCTGCGGGACAAGCTGCGCAACGGCGAACTCGACGCGATCATCATTGCCCTGCCGTTCAATGAAGCCGACGTGCTGACCCTGCAACTCTACGACGAGCCGTTCTACGTCCTGATGCCCGCCCAGCACGCCTGGACGCAAAAGGAGTCGATCGACGCCAGCCTGCTCAACGACAAGAGCCTGCTGCTGCTTGGCGAAGGTCACTGCTTCCGCGACCAGGTGCTGGAAGCCTGCCCGACCCTGGCCAACGGCAAGGACGGCGCCAAACACACGACGGTGGAATCCAGCTCCCTGGAAACCATTCGGCATATGGTCGCTTCCGGCCTGGGCATTTCGATCCTGCCGCTCTCGGCCGTCGACAGCCATCACTACGCTCCCGGCATACTGGAAGTGCGCCCTCTGACGCCGCCCGTGCCGTTCCGCACCGTGGCCATCGCCTGGCGCGCAAGCTTCCCGCGGCCCAAAGCCATTGAAATCCTCGCTGACTCGATCCGCCTGTGCTCGGTGGCCAAGCCGCCAGCGCCGGTGGTTGCCGGTTAAGTCGCTGCCATGACCGAGTTGTCGCAAGTGTCGGTGACGGCACTCAAGGGTGTCGGCGAGGCCATGGCCGAGAAGCTGGCCAAGGTCGGCCTGGAGAACCTCCAGGACGTGCTGTTTCACCTGCCGTTGCGCTATCAGGACCGCACTCGCGTGGTCCCGATCGGCCACTTGCGACCCGGTCAGGACGCAGTGATAGAAGGTACCGTCAGCGGTGCCGATGTGGTCATGGGCCGCCGCCGCAGCCTGGTCGTGCGCCTGCAGGACGGCACCGGCGGGCTCAGCCTGCGCTTCTACCATTTCAGCAACGCCCAGAAAGAAGGCCTCAAGCGTGGCACGCGGATTCGCTGCTACGGCGAAGCCCGGCCCGGGGCGTCGGGCCTGGAGATCTACCACCCGGAATATCGCGCCATCACCGGCGACGAACCGCCGCCCGTGGATGAAACCCTGACTCCGGTCTACCCGCTCACCGAAGGTCTGACCCAGCAGCGCTTGCGCCAACTGTGCATGCAGACCCTGACGTTGCTCGGGCCCAGCAGCCTGCCCGACTGGCTGCCGGACGAACTGGCCCGCGACTATCAGCTCGCGCCGCTGGCCGATGCGATCCGCTACCTGCATCACCCGCCCGCCGATGCCGATGTCGATGAACTCGCCCTCGGCCACCATTGGGCCCAGCATCGCCTGGCCTTCGAAGAACTGCTTACCCATCAGCTGTCCCAGCAGCGCCTGCGCGAAAGCATGCGCTCGCTGCGCGCGCCGGCGATGCCCAAGGCGACGAAACTGCCAGCCAAATACCTGGCCAATCTCGGCTTCGCCCCCACAGGCGCGCAACATCGTGTCGGCAATGAGATCGCCTACGACCTCAGTCAGCACGAACCCATGCTGCGCCTGATTCAGGGAGACGTGGGCGCGGGTAAAACCGTGGTCGCCGCACTGGCTGCCTTGCAGGCGCTGGAAGCTGGCTATCAGGTGGCGCTGATGGCGCCCACCGAGATCCTCGCCGAGCAACACTTCATCACCTTCAAGCGCTGGCTCGAACCCCTGGGTATCGAAGTCGCGTGGTTGGCCGGCAAGCTCAAGGGCAAGAACCGCGTGACCGCACTGGAGCAAATCGCCAGCGGCACCCCGATGGTGGTGGGCACCCACGCGCTGTTCCAGGATGAAGTGAAATTCAAGAACCTGGCACTGGTGATCATCGACGAACAGCACCGCTTCGGCGTCCAGCAGCGTTTGGCGCTGCGGCAGAAGGGCGTCGGCGGACGCATGTGTCCGCACCAGCTAATCATGACCGCCACGCCGATCCCGCGCACCCTGGCCATGAGCGCCTACGCCGACCTCGACACCTCGATCCTCGACGAACTGCCGCCCGGGCGTACTCCGGTAAACACCGTGTTGATCACCGACACCCGGCGCGTTGAAGTCATCGAGCGAGTGCGCGGTGCGTGCGCCGAAGGTCGTCAGGCCTACTGGGTATGCACCTTGATTGAAGAGTCGGAAGAACTGACCTGCCAGGCCGCCGAAACCACTTACGAAGACCTCACCGCCGCTCTCGGCGAGCTCAAGGTCGGGCTGATTCACGGGCGCATGAAGCCTGTGGAAAAAGCTGCGGTCATGGCCGAATTCAAAGCCGGTAACCTGCAACTGCTGGTGGCAACCACCGTGATCGAAGTGGGCGTCGACGTACCGAATGCCAGCCTGATGATCATCGAAAACCCCGAGCGCCTGGGCCTCGCGCAGCTCCATCAGCTGCGCGGTCGGGTGGGCCGAGGCAGCGCCGCCAGCCATTGCGTGCTGCTGTATCATCCGCCGCTGTCCCAGATCGGCCGCCAGCGTCTGGGCATCATGCGCGAAACCAATGACGGTTTTGTGATCGCCGAAAAGGACCTGGAGCTACGCGGCCCGGGTGAAATGCTCGGTACCCGCCAGACCGGCCTGCTACAATTCAAGGTCGCCGACCTGATGCGCGATGCCGACCTGCTACCCGCCGTCCGCGATGCGGCCCAGGCATTGATCGAGCGCTGGCCGGAACACGTCAGCCCGCTGCTCGACCGCTGGCTTCGACATGGGCAGCAATACGGCCAAGTGTGAGCACCGTCGCAGTTTCCGGACCACCGCGTTAAACATGATGGTTATACTCTGGCAACTGTTTGAGAACGGATCCAACCCATGATCGACGCTGCCCTCGCCCCCGAAACCCCGCACGCACCGTCTGCAGTTCGGCTGCTGCTGAGCAAGTTGGGCATAGCTTTCGAAGAAGTCCTCGACCACCACGGCCTCAATGCCGCGCGCAAAGTGCAGGCAGTGCTGGTGGACGATGCCGTCGGCTCGCTCATGGTGTTGTTTGCGCAAAGCCAGTTGCTGGACCTCAATCGCCTCGCCGAGTTGACCGGGCGCCGCCTCACTGCGGTGTCCCCGGAACGCCTGGAGCGCATGCTCGGCAAGCACAGCCTGAGCCTGCTGCCGGGCCTGCCGGCGCTGACCAGCGCGCCGTGCCTGTATGAAGACAGCCTGCTGCGCCAACCCAAGTTGCTGATCAATTCGGGCGAGCCAGGCGTGCTGCTGGAAATTGCCTGCGACGATTTCAAGACCATGCTGACCAAAGCCAGCGCCGCCCACTTCGGTGAAGCGCTGACCAGCATCCGCCCCAACTTGGATCGCCCTCACGACGACCGCGAGGAAATCACCCAGGCCGTCCAGGCCTTCACGGCGCGCCGCATCCAGCAGCGCCTGGAAGCGACCATCGAGATTCCGCCGCTGGCCTCGACCGCCCAGAAAATCATCAAGCTGCGAGTAGACCCCAACGCCACCATCGATGACATCACCAGCGTCGTCGAAACCGACCCGGCCCTGGCCGCACAAGTCGTCAGCTGGGCCGCGTCGCCGTACTACGCTTCGCCGGGCAAGATTCGTTCGGTAGAAGATGCGATCGTCCGCGTGCTGGGTTTTGACCTGGTAATCAACCTGGCGCTGGGCCTGGCCCTGGGCAAAACCCTGAGCCTGCCCAAGGATCATCCACAACACACCACGCCTTACTGGCAACAGTCGATCTATACCGCCGCCGTCATCGAAGGCCTGACACGCGCCATGCCCCGCGCACAGCGCCCGGAAGCCGGCCTGACCTACCTGGCCGGGCTGCTGCACAACTTCGGTTACCTGCTGCTGGCACACGTATTCCCGCCGCACTTCTCGCTGATCTGCCGGCACCTGGAGGTCAACCCGCACCTGTGCCACAGCTACATCGAGCAACACCTGCTGGGCATCAGCCGCGAGCAAATCGGCGCATGGCTGATGCGCTACTGGGACATGCCCGACGAACTGGCCACCGCCCTGCGCTTCCAGCACGACCCAAGCTACGACGGCGCCTACGCCGAATACCCGAACCTGGTGTGCCTGGCCGTACGCCTGCTGCGCAGCCGCGGCGTGGGCTCCGGCCCGATCGAAGAAATCCCCGATGCCCTGCTGGAACGCCTGGGCTTGACCCGCGAGAAGGCCAACGACGTGACCAGTAGAGTGCTGGATGCGGAAGTGTTGTTGCGGGAGTTGGCTTCGCAGTTCGGCCAGCCTTGAAAGCAATCGCGAGCAAGCTTTGCTCCCACAGGGGGTGATTTCAATCCTGTGGGAGGACTCACAAAGGTGATGCCAATCCTGTGGGAACACTCACTAGGATGATCCAAATCCTGTGGGAACACTCACTAGGATGATCCAAATCCTGTGGAAACACTCACTAGAATGTCCAAATCCTGTGGAAACACCCACAAAGGTGGTGCCAGTTCTGTGGGAGCAAGGCTTGCCCGCGATGGCCGCAACTCGGTCTAGGCTTGCCTCAGCTTTCCCGAGCTATCGCTCTGTCTCAGGCCTTCGCTTTGGCTTTGGCTTTGCGCGGCTTCAGATACTTGGTCAAACCCTGGAACCAAATCACCAGCGCCGGGTTACCCTTGATCTGGATCGACTTGTCCTGAATCCCCGTCATGAACGCCAACTGCTTGTTCTTTGCCTGCATCGTGGCGAAGCCGTACGCGGCGTCTTTAAACGCAATCGCGAATGCAGGCTCTGCATACACACCGGACTTGCTGGTAATCCGCTGATCCTTCACCCGGAAATGCCGCGCCACTTTGCCATCCAGAGTCTGTAGCTGAAATACCAGATCCTTGTCACCCAATTGCTGTTGGAACGCAGGATTTTTCCTACTGGCCTTAGCCATCAACAAACCCAGCATCCACAGCAGCAAACGAAATTTCATGCGCACAGCCTCAAGAGAAAAATGAACGGCCGGCGCAGTGTAGCGGCTCCGCACAGGAACGCCACCGTCACGTAGCGTTAGCGGAAGATGCCCATATTTTTGACGCCAATGACCACCAAGTCAGCCACCACTGTAGGAGCTGCCGAAGGCTGCGATCTTTTGATCTTAATCCCTCAACCCCCTCGGAAATTTCCTGCAATACGCAGCGGCGTCCATGAACTACCCGCCCATTCCATTCACCGATAACCTCTATCCGTCACCTAAAAACCGGTGACACGGACGTGCAAGTCCGGTGGAGCACACAATCGGTTATGGCAATTCGTCGAGCATTTTCCTATGCTCGCGGATCGTTATGGCTGCTGTGTATGGGAGACCTCCGGGTCTGCCGGTTTAACTCCACCGGTCTTGCACACCTATACGCAGCCGCCACCTTTTTCGAAGTGCAAGCGAACTGGTGCAGGCTCCTTCATACGGAGTTAGAACCATGATCAAACCAACACCCAATCCCCCCAGATCCACAATCCGCAACGGCCAACTCTTCACCGTCTCCCCCGACATCCACACCGAATCCCTCCTGGCCAACGCCTCCGAAGACCTGCTATCCATCAGCGCCATCGCCGCAGACCTCGCCGATCACGTAGAAGGCCGAAGCCGCTCAGTCGCCCTGGCCATCAGCAGAATGGCCGACGGCGTGCATCTTCTGGTGGAGCGAGCGCTGGATCACATCGACTTACCAACTCCACCACAGCAACCAGCCACTACATAAAATAGATCGGGCAATAGTAGGAGCTAAGTTGCTTCTACTATTCCAGGTAAAACATCAGCTCGTATCAGGGAAGTTATAGTCAGTATTCCTGCACCATGGCGAACAACAAATAAAGGAAGCTTCCTACTTTATAAAGCGAAACGTCCTACATATCCCCTTTCAATAACTTGCTAGCGTACTTCGGCATTGGACACCGCAAGTAACAGGTCCACCAGCAAGCGAATTGTCAGGGAGACTCTCGAATGTTCTTATGGAACATCGTACCCACGTGGCACGAGATAGAAGAGCGTATATCGCACCAGATGGGCTACCAAGGGGGAGCCAGCTACCGCACGCACTTCAACCAACAAGTGCCATCCCTCGCGCTTAACATCCGCCGTATCAACAGCGTCCGGACAGCGTTTATCCACGCCGAGTGGGAGGCCGGCCATTTATTGAGGCAACGCTTCTCCGACCTCGACATCTCCAGCATCCTCAATGAGCTGATCGACACTGTCAGCCAAATGGCAATGATCGTTGCCGGCAGCGTACTGACCGGCGGGACGATCGGAGCGGCAGCAGGCGCTTTTCTTGGAGGCGCTGGCGCCATACCCATGGGAGCGGCCGGCGCCGCGATGGGCTTGCAGGTCAGCACATGGATATTGGGAATCCTCGGCCTGACGTCCATCGCCGAGTTTTTCGTCGAAGGCTTGCCACGCATTGGCGAGTACTACCTGACCGGCATCGACATCGCCTGGGAAGGCCCGCGCGGCGAAGAAGGCCTCAGCCCATTCGGCCATGACGACCCGTCCGCCCAAAACAGGGCCTCGCATCACATCGCACAGGGGCATGTGGAGGTAGTCGTCCTGCTGCTGGGAGCCATCGTTGCGTATTTCGGCCCATCGTGACCGCCCGTTTCGGTACATTGTGACCGACCATTTCGCTAACGCGTGACCGCTCATTTCGCTAACAACGTGACCGATTTCCGCCTGTTCCGAAACAGCCGGTCACGCCCTTACCGAAATGACCGGTCACGTTGTTAGCGAAATACCCTCCACTCCGTTGCGCATGACCTGACGCGCCGCCACCCTCAGTCCCATTTCGGGGAATCGAAGGATGGCGGCGCAGCGAGTAGCCATGCGTAATATCAAAGAATGCCTGCGCCTCAAGTTCGAGGCCGACCTGTCCCTCGAGAAAATCGCCCGTGCCTTACAACTGTCCAAGGGCGTTGTCAGCAAGTACATCAAGGCGGCGCGCGACACCGGCATCGAATGGCCCGCGCTGGCTCTACTGGATGAGGTGGCGCTCGGCGCCGCCCTGGTGCCCGCCGCCAAGATCGTCCACACACGCGGCGACCGCGTGTTGCCCGACGTGATCACCTTGCACCGCGAACTACGTCGCAAAGGCGTGACGCTACAACTGCTGTGGGAGGAATACACCACCGCTCATCCCGACCAGCCGACCTACCGCTACACCCAGTTCGTCGAGCATTACCGCAGCTACGCCAGGACACTCAAACGTTCGATGCGCCAGCAGCACCGCGCGGGCGAAAAGCTGTTCATCGACTACGCCGGGCCTACGTTGCCGGTGATCGACGCCGCCACCGGCGAGATCCGCCAGGCGCATATCTTTGTCGCGGCCCTCGGCGCCTCGAACTACACCTACGCGTGCGCCACGCCAGGCGAGACCCAAGTGGACTGGCTGACGGCGCTGAGCCAGGCCCTCAGCTACTTCGGTGGCGTCCCCGAAATGATCGTACCGGACAACCCGCGCGCCCTGGTCGCCCGGCCTGACCGTTATGAGCCTGGCCTGAACCGCGCCGCACTGGAGTGCGCCCAGCACTACGGCGCCATCATGCTCCCGGCGCGACCGCGCAAGCCGCAGGACAAAGCCAAGGCAGAGGTGGCGGTGCAGGTGGTCGAGCGCTGGATCATGGCGCGGTTGCGGCATCAGCAGTTCTTCAGCCTGCATGCCCTCAATCAGGCCATCGCTGGCTTGCTGGAGGACTTGAACCGTCGCCCTTTCAAAAAGCTCGACGGATGCCGACGGGACTGGTTCGAACGACTCGACCAGCCGGCGCTGAAACCGTTACCGGCGCACCCTTACGAGGTCGTGACCTTCAAACGCTGCAAGGTCAACATCGACTACCACGTCGAAGTGAATGGCGGCTTTTACAGCGTGCCCTCGGCCTTGGCCCGGCAAAGCGTCGACGCCAGAGTGAGCGCCCATACCGTCGAAATCCTGCATGGCCACCGGCGAGTCGCCAGCCACCTGTTGCTCCCGCGGCGCGGCGCCTACAGCACCCAGAGCGAACACATGCCGGCCTCGCACAAGGCCCATCGCGACTGGACACCCCAGCGCCTGCTCGACTGGGGCGAGCGGATCGGCCCACACGTCCGGCAGATCGTCGAACATCAACTGACCCACAAACCCCATCCGGAGATGGGCTACCGATCCTGCCTGGGGCTGCTCTCGCTGGCTCGCCAGTACAGCAACGAGCGCCTTGAAGCGGCGGCCCATCGCGCCGTCCAGCTGCGCGCGCTCAACAGCCGCACCGTACGCAACCTGCTCAAACAAGGGCTCGACCAGCAACCGCTGCCTAAGGCCACCGCCGCCGCCTATCCAAGCCGCCACGAGAACGTGCGCGGTGCTGACTATTACACCCAAAAGGAGCTGTTCAATGATGACGCAACACACCCTTAACCAGATGCATCAACTGCGCCTCAGCGGCATGGCCAAGGCGCTGGAAGAGCAATGGAAACTGCCGGCCTGCCACAGCTTGAGCTTCGATGAGCGGCTCGGCCTGCTGCTCGACCGCGAGTTGGCCTGGCGCGACAACAAACGCCTGGAGCGACTGCGCAAACAAGCCAAGCTCAAATACGCCGGCGCCGGCTTGGAAGACCTCGACCGCCGCCAAGGCAGAAGCCTGGACGAACGCCAGCTCGCAACCCTGGCCAGCGGTGACTGGATCCGCCAACAGCACAACCTGTTGCTGACCGGCCCAACCGGCGTCGGCAAAACCTGGCTCGCCTGTGCCTTGGGCAACCAAGCCTGCCGCCAAGGCTACAGCACGTTATACCTGCGCACGCCGCGCCTGCTGGAACAACTGCGCATCGCCCACGGAGACGGCAGCTTCGGCCGTACGCTGCAACAACTGGCCAAAGTCGACGTGCTGATCCTGGACGACTGGGGTCTGGCACCGCTGGAAGAAAACGCCCGGCACGACCTGCTGGAAGTGATCGACGACCGAGCCGGCTCGCGGTCGACGGTACTGACCAGCCAACTGCCGGTCGATCACTGGCACGGCTGGATCAACGACCCGACCGTGGCCGACGCCTTGCTGGATCGGTTGGTGCACAGTGCGTATCGAATCGTGATGAAGGGCGAGTCACTGCGACGTAAAAAGACGGAAGAAGAAGCGGCATCGTGACCGATGCGGTTAGAATTTAGACCCCGCGCAATCGGGTGGAGAAACCGGTCACGTTGTTAGCGAAATGACCGGTCACGATGAGCGAAATACGCACCATCGTCGCTCACATCACCCGTGGCAGAGGAAATGCCAACGTCCTTGCTCAGGAAATGCGAGCAAGCCCCAAGGGTGCGCGGCTGGGTGCGTGGATGCTGAAGCATGAGGATGCTCTAAAAAAAAAAACGACCCGACCTGCAAACCTCAGGACCAAGTAAAGGAGCGCTAGGCCACCAAGAGCCCACGCCACCAGGAAACCGCCCATCAGGCAAAGATAAGCCGAACGGCATGCCACTCCATAAAGTCGAATGTTTTAAAGCCGACAAGATGCCAGCGTCTAAAATCGGAGAGTTCGATCGGCAGTTGAAAGGGCAGGAAAACGGGCTGAATCGGCTGACAATCGACGAATATCTTGAGAATATCGCCAATCCGGTGAAACGTAGCCAAAAAGCAGCAAAACAGGCTCGGATAGATCTTCAAGATAGATTGCAAAAACGTTTGCAAGATGAATATCTTAAAACTATGGGCCCAAGAGCGGCGCAAACGGAGAGTATGAAAAAAGCCAAGGAAACAATGGCAAGTCTTGCAGGACTGCACAATCCAGATCTCAGCGCAGGCGGTAGAGACATAATCGCAGACTTTGGAGATAGGCAGGTGAACTCTAGTATAGGCCCGCAGTGGAGGCCGAAAATTGCAAACTTGAAAAAGTCTGCAGAGGTCGTACCAGAGCACTTACGAGGCCAAACCTTTCTCAACGTTAAACTTCATAGGTGTTAAGGGGTAGCGTATGGATGAGTTTTTTTCCATTTTTTTAGAAACTTTTGGTGGTCCGGTAGATCGGCAGGAGGTACCACCCTCAAGTATAGACCGCTATAGAGGTAAGCTACCCGATCAGTTATTGGACTACTGGTCCGAACACGGCTGGTGTGGTTACGGGCATGGTATTTTTTGGATAGTCAACCCCCAAGAATATGAAGACGTGGTGAAATCTTGGCTTGGGGGGACGGAATTTGAGACGCTTGATACTTATCATCTTATTGCTCGCGGCGCCTTTGGCGATTTATATCTTTGGGGTGAAAAAACAGGATTTTCGCTTAAAATCACTGGCGTACTTAGTCGGGTCGTTGTCAATGACCTCAAAAACAACATAGGCGATCTGGACCGCGCCGTACAAAGTTTCATACTTTCAAGAAATGTTGAATCTAACGATTATGGCGAGCTGTTCGAACCCGCTAAGAGAGCGCTCGGCACCCTACGCCACGATGAAATGTACGGATTCGTCCCAGCGCTGATGTTTGGCGGTCCGGACACCCTCGATCATCTGGAGAAAGTGAAAGCGGTAGAACACCTGACAATATTGTCGCAAATCGCTGAACTTCAGCCCTACAATTTTCCCGACCTCTAAGAAAGCGACATATACCTAATGCCGTTTCACAAATGCTAAAAACCTAGCCGATAAGGAAACATCGCATGGATGAAGTTTTTGCTGAATTTTCAAAAACGTTTGGTGCCCCGATTGATCGAAGGGAAGTACCTCTTTCCAGTATCGAGCGTTACAGAGGAAAGGTGCCGAATTTGTTACTGCAATACTGGGCTGAACACGGCTGGTGCGGATACGGCGAGGGGATCTTCTGGATTGTTAATCCGCAAGAGTACGAAGGGGTGGTAGCGTCTTGGTTGGAGGGGACGGAATTTGAGGAACGTGACACCTGCCACCTGATCGCTCGAAGTGCCTTCGGCGACTTGTACTTATGGGGAGAAAAAACAGGTTTCTCACTTAAAATTGACACCTGCATTGCTCGTTGTGTTGTCGAAGACTATGCGATCACGGCGGACGACATGGACCAGGAACTTAAAAATTTCCTTTTATCGGCAGAAATTGAGTACAACGATTTTGACGATCTGTTTCAACCTGCCAAGAAGAAGCTCGGTGTTCTGCGCCACGATGAGATGTACGGCTTTGTCCCGGCACTGATGCTCGGCGGCCTGGAAACCCTCGACCATCTGGAAAAATTAGACGCAGTGGTACACTTGACGATTCTGTCCCAGATCGCCGAACTTCAGCCTTACAATTTTCCCGATATCTAGGTCAGCGATCATGATGTCCATGCGTGACACCAAAGTCCAGATGCTCGCTGACAGGGAAACATCGCGTGGACAGAGTATTTGCTAGATTTTTAGAGAAAGTTGGTGCGCCCGTTAGCCCGCGGGAAGTTCCGCCATCAAGTATCGAACGATACAAAGGAAAGCTGCCAAGCCAATTATTAGATTACTGGTGCGAGCACGGCTGGAGCGGTTACGGAGACGGTTTATTTTGGACAGTTAATCCTCAGGAATATGAGGGGGTAGTAAAGTCCTGGCTTGAAGAAACAAATTTGCAACCCGCTGAAAGTTATCACCTAATTGGCCGGGGTGCCTTTGGCAATCTGTACCTATGGGGGGAAAAAACGGGAGCTTGCTTGTACATCACGAGCCAACTTTCCCGATATGCAATACACGAGTCCCGATACACTGGCGATCAGATGAACAAGGGGTTTCATTCCTTTTTGCTATCAATCGACGCAGATCTAAACAACTACGGCGACCTATTCCAACCCGCCAAGAAAAAACTCGGCCCCCTACGCCACGACGAAATGTACGGCTTCGTCCCCGCACTAATGCTCGGCGGCCCCGACACCCTCGATCACCTAGAGATAGTAAAAGCAGTAGAACACCTGACATTCCTCTCACAAATCGCCGACCTTAAGCCCTACAGCTTCTCCGATTTCTGAAACGCACCACCAAGCCCCAATTAACACAAAGTTCCAAAGTACAACTTTCGACATCTCGGAAATTTCATACAGGCTTTCAAGACCCCTCCTACATCAATCCTTCAAACGCCTTGTTAGCGTGCATGGAATTTTCTCGACTTGCTCAAGCCGAGCGCGGCTCAAGCGTCGCGAATTTCTCTCCAGCTTAAGGACAAGCTAAAAAACAAAAGGATAAGCGCATGTTCGCTCCGGCCAACGCTGCCGATTTGACAATCCCGCCTGATTACCACAAATGCCTGCCCATCGAGTTGCGCAGTCAAGCGGATGAATTTATCCGTTATCTGCACGAGCTACCTAATAAACCACTGGTCGAATGCCCGCAGTGTGGTCATCCACGCTTCAGAGTGGAGACCATGCCCAACCTGCGTCTGCCGTTCTACCGCTGTGCAGCTTGCAATAAAGACTTTAACTGTCTGACGAAAACTCCATTTTCGGGTTACGGGCGTATGCACCTCTGGTCCGTCTACGGACAGTACCTCTTGGCGGGTTGGTCTATGCCCAATATTGCCAAAGCGATGGGTATTTCCCCGAGTACCACGTGGCGCTGGATCAAACCCTGCCGCGCGGTAATGGCTAAAGAGTTGCCAGCATTGTACCGCTGGTGGTCTGCGCGACAAGATCGAACCGACCTGAAACCGCCGCCACATATTTTGGCCCAGGCCCAGGCATTCCTTGGCGGGTTAGAGCATTTACTGACGACTCAACAGGCTGTTTGCTCAAGGTGTGGGTCGCGGGATATGAAGCGGGTCGATGAGCGACGCCCTGATTTTCGCTGCTCTGGCTGCTCAAGTACGTTGAGTTTACTAAGTGGCACGGTGCTCTCCCGATTGGGTTATCCGGAACACTGGCTGGGTTTTGCGCAAGGATTAATCAATGGCGAAAGCCTGGTTGATTTGCAACGCCGCACAGGGCTTTGCGGAGTTGCCTGCAAGCGTTGGCATGTGCGTTTTACACAGATGTTGGAACAGCAGGGGCACACCGAGTTGATCCGGTGGATTACCTGGCTGCGCAGTCGCCGGGTGAAAGAGGTCAGTGACTTCGTGCGTGAAGGTGGGCGAATGGAGGCTGTAACCGGTTCTCGCTATTCCGCCAATTCAAATCGGCGGTTCGCGTTTTGGCCAAATCGCTTGCGCGACCAGCACTGACGACATTTCGAGCAGGACGACCGTGCAACTCTGCACGACGAGAAAAACCCGAATGGGCACCCAACCAGGTTGGCGTGCCCATTCTATATTCTGCTCCCCCGCTATGCGGGATCGGGACGCGAATTATGGATTAACACTGTCCTTCAACGACTTGCCTGGCTTGAACGCAACCGTGTTGCTGGCCTTGATTTTGACTGGCTCACCGGTCTGCGGGTTTTTGCCGGTGCGGGCGCCGCGGTGGCGTTGCAGGAAGGTGCCGAAGCCTACCAGCGTGACGCTGTCCTTGCGGTGCAGGGCGCCGGTGATTTCTTCGAGGACGGCGTTGAGGACGCGGTTGGCCTGCTCTTTGGTGAGATCTGCTTTTTCAGCGATTGCTGCGGCGAGGTCTGGTTTACGCATTAGTGAAGCCCCTTTGACGGTTTTTTGTTGTTATGTCCGTGCTGTTCTCGTTGGAACAGCGCCAAAAGCGCCGCAGGTGCTCTACTCTGCGGCAGACGGGAGTGAGGATGGCACGCAGCGGGAAGCCGCGCCAGTCTCGGCGCGACGTTTGTGGGGGCAAACCCGGGGTGATTCCGACAGAACGACCAGTATTTACGCCAGCAGCGCGGGAAGCTCTTTGTTCAGTGCCATTTTTTCCATAACGGCCGTGCCTGTGAGGGCGTAACCGAGCAGTTTGCCGCTGGCGTCGCGGCACAGGGCCTTGATGTCCGGGCCCCGCCCTTCCACGGTCCAGACGCCTTCCAGACCGCGCGGCGGCGGAGAAACCACCAGGGGGCAGATGGGCGTTTTGACGGTGATCGGCATTGCGCCGTAGTTCACCGGAGTCGGGTTGCCGGCCAGGGTCTGGGCCAGCGCTCTCGCACAACTCATGAGGGGCATGACGTACAGCAAATTCAGCCCATCGACCTCGGCGCAGTCGCCCAGGGCGTAGATGTTGGCGTGGGAAGTCTGCAGGTGGCGGTCGACCACCACGCCGCGATTGACCTGCAAGCCCGCTGCGGCAGCCAGGTCGATGCGCGGGCGCAAGCCGATGGCGGACACCACCAGGTCGCAGGCAAGCACCTGGCCATCGGACAGGTGCGCTTCCAGCCCGTCAGCGACGCGTTGCAGGCGGTTGAGCACCGGCCCGAGATGGAAGCGCGCACCAAGGCTCTCCAGGCCGGCCTGGACTGCAGCGGCCGCCGCCGGGTGCAGCAAGGTGGGCATGACCTGCTCACAAGGGGCAACCAGTTGCACTTCGTAACCGCCAGCGATCAGGTCGTTGGCAAATTCGCAGCCGATCAGCCCGGCGCCCAGCAGCAAGACCCGGTGTTTGCCGGCGGCGGCTGCACGAAAGCGCGCGTAGTCTTCGAGGTCGTTGATCGGGAACACGCAGTCCGCCGCATCGCCTTCGATAGGCACGCGCACGGTTTCTGCGCCCCAAGCCAGCACCAGGTCGCGGTAGATCACTGATTCTTCGCCGATCCACAGGCGCTTGTGGCCAGGGTCGATGCCGCTGATGCGGGTGTGGGTGCGCACCTCAGCCTTCAGCTGCTCGGCCATGGCCCCGGGCTCGGCCATGCTCAGGCCGTCGGCGTCCTTGTTCTTGCCGAAGCCGGTGGACAGCATCGGCTTGGAGTAGGAACGTCCGTCATCTGCGGTAATCAGCAGCAGCGGGGTTTCGCCATCGAGTTTGCGAAACTCCCGGGCCAGGTTGTAGCCAGCCAGCCCGGTGCCGACGATCACGACAGGTGCGTTCATTCTCTACTCCTCTAATGTCTTAGTTGATTTCGATCATTTCGAAATCCATCTTGCCGACGCCGCAGTCCGGGCACAGCCAGTCTTGCGGCACGTCCTGCCACAGGGTGCCCGGCGCAATGCCGTCGTCCGGCCAGCCGTCGGCTTCGTTATAGATCAGGCCGCAGACCACACATTGCCACTTTTTCATTCAGGTATTTCCTCAGGTTTCAGGCTTTTGCCGGCGCGAACGGTCGATGGTTGCAGCACTGCCGTCCGGCTCAGGGCGTTTTGTACTGATCGAGCCGGGCAGATGCAAGCCTGTTCGACGCAACGCCATGCCCGATCAATCAAAATCGCCGAGCGACATGGTAAGCTCGCCGCCTCATTTGCTGCCAATAATGACTCACTGTGCCGCACTCAACTCTCCCCCGCACGGCCCCGCTCTGGCTCCTTCAAGGCCAGCTCGCCCCCCTCCCCGACTTATCCACGCTCGACTGGCTGTTCGACGAAGGCTCGTTGACCCGGCGCCTGACGCGCCTGTCGAATGACGGATTCAGCGTCACGCCGCTGTTCGAAGGCTGGCAGCCTCTGCGCGCCGATGAATGCGCCGCGCTGGACCTGGCCGAGGGCAGCGAAGGCTGGGTGCGCGAGGTGTATTTACGCGGGCATGGCGAGGCCTGGGTGTTTGCCCGTAGCGTGGCGTCGCGCAGTGCGCTGCAGGGTGACGGGCTGCACATGGACGAACTGGGCAGCCGCTCGCTGGGCGAGTTGCTGTTTTGCGACCAGGCGTTTCAGCGTCGCGCCATCGAGGTGTGTCACTACCCTGAGCAGTGGCTGCCGCTGGATTGCCGCGCACCGCAGCTGTGGGGCCGGCGCTCGCGTTTTGATCGAGGTGCGCTGAGCGTGCTGGTGGCCGAAATTTTCCTGCCGACCCTGTGGACGGCTGCCCGCGCCCATCCGGAGAATTGCTGATGTATCAGAGCCTGCTCAAGTCCCTGAACCGTCTGAACCCGAGGGCGTGGGATTTCGTCCAGCTGACCCGCATGGACAAGCCAATCGGCATTTACCTGCTGTTGTGGCCGACCCTGTGGGCATTGTGGATCGCCGGCAAGGGTTCGCCGTCCCTGGCCAATATCGTGATTTTTGTCCTCGGCGTGGTGCTGACCCGTGCCGGTGGTTGCGTGATCAATGACTGGGCGGACCGCAAGGTCGATGGCCACGTCAAACGCACCGCACAACGCCCGTTGGCCGCCGGCAGGATCAGCTCGAAAGAGGCGCTGGTGTTCTTTGCGCTGCTGATGGGCCTGAGCTTTCTGCTGGTGCTGTGCACCAATGCCCCGACGATCTGGTTATCGTTTGGAGGCCTGGCGCTGGCGTTCACCTATCCATTCATGAAGCGTTACACCTATTACCCGCAGGTGGTACTGGGCGCAGCATTTTCCTGGGGGATGCCGATGGCGTTCACCGCCGAGACCGGCGAGTTGCCGGCCGCAGCCTGGTTGCTGTGGATCGCCAATCTGCTGTGGACCGTGGGTTACGACACTTATTACGCGATGACTGACCGCGACGACGACCTGAAGATCGGGGTGAAATCCACCGCCATTCTGTTTGGCGAAGCGGACCGGGTGATTATCCTGACGCTGCAAGGTTTGGCGTTGGGCTGCCTGTTGCTGGCCGGTTCCAAGTTCGAACTTGGAGGCTGGTTCCACCTCGGACTGCTGGCAGCAGCGGGCTGTTTTGCCTGGGAATTCTGGTACACCCGGGGCAAGGACCGGATGCGCTGCTTCAAGGCGTTCCTGCACAACCACTGGGCGGGGCTGGCGATTTTTGTCGGGATTGTTCTGGATTACGCGCTGCGCTGAGCCTGCACACGCCTTTGTGCAGCAGCTGGCGAAGGCTGCGTCCGGCTGCGAAGCAGTCGTAAAACATGCCCACGCGGTTCGTCGGGTGCACCGCGCGCGTAGGGTTTACGACTGCTTCGCAGCCTAACGCAGCCTTCGGCAGCTGCTACAGGGGTTACGAGTTCCAGGGGTTACATCTTAGGCCCTTGGAGCACGTGCCACTTGTCCATTTTCTTGTCGCCAGTCATGTCTCCTGGCTTCTTGTCCTGGACGAAGTAGTACAGCGGCTTGCCGTCGAACGCCCACTGCATCGTGCCGTCATCACGCTTGATAGTGGTCCACTTGCCTTCGGACTTATCGGAATCGGTGGCTTTGAGCGGCGGCCAGTTTTCTGCGCACTTACCGGTACAGGCCGATTTGCCGCCCGTGTCATTATCGAAGGTGTACAACGTCATACCCTTGTGGTCAACCAACATGCCATCCTTGACCATGCCCGGATCTGCAGCGAAGGCCATTGTTGGCAGCGTTAGCGCTGCCGTAACCAGTAGCGCCTTCCAGGATTGAGCGATGTGCTTCATGGAAACCTTCCTTTTGTGGTTGTCAGGATTCGGACTTAGAGCTTAGTTCAGGATCCCCACAAACGCTGGTGGACTAAAATACTGTCACACGACTGCAATAATTCCGTTATCTAATGCGGCGCAAGACAGGTAAATGACAAGAGGATTTAGGCATGGTTGGCAGGAGCATTCTGATCGTCGACGACGAAGCGCCCATTCGCGAAATGATCGCCGTTGCGTTGGAAATGGCCGGCTATGACTGCCTGGAGGCTGAGAACTCCCAGCAGGCCCACGCCATCATCGTCGACCGCAAGCCGGACCTGATCCTGCTCGACTGGATGCTGCCCGGCACATCCGGTATCGAACTGGCCCGCCGTCTCAAGCGCGACGAGCTGACCGGGGACATCCCGATCATCATGCTCACCGCCAAAGGCGAAGAGGACAACAAGATCCAGGGTCTTGAAGTCGGCGCCGATGACTACATCACCAAACCGTTTTCCCCACGCGAACTGGTGGCGCGCCTCAAGGCCGTGCTGCGCCGCGCCGGCCCGACTGATGGCGAGACGCCGATCGAAGTCGGCGGCCTGCTGCTGGACCCGATCAGCCACCGCGTGACCATCGACGGCAAACCCGCCGAGATGGGCCCGACCGAATACCGCCTGCTGCAATTCTTCATGACCCACCAGGAACGCGCCTACACCCGCGGCCAGCTGCTGGATCAGGTCTGGGGCGGCAACGTCTATGTCGAAGAACGCACCGTCGACGTGCACATCCGTCGCCTGCGCAAAGCCCTCGGCGATGCCTACGAAAATCTGGTACAAACCGTGCGCGGCACCGGTTACAGGTTTTCCACCAAGGCCTGACCCCGGATAGTTCCCGCCCGATAAGCTGACAAGGACGCGCTTCACGTGAACCAAAACTGGCATGGCACCCTGATTCGCCACATGCTGCTGCTGGTCACCGCTTGCCTGGTGATCGGCCTGATTACCGGCTATTACGGCTGGAGCCTCGCCGCAGGCCTGGGCCTGTACCTGGCCTGGACCCTCAAGCAATTGCTGCGCCTGCACGAGTGGCTGCGCCTGCACAAACCCGATGAAGCACCGCCCGACGGCTACGGCCTGTGGGGCGAGGTGTTCGACAGCATTTATCACCTGCAGCGCCGCGACCAACGAGTACGTGGGCGCCTGCAAGCGGTGATCGACCGGGTGCAGGAATCCACGGCGGCGCTCAAAGACGCGGTGATCATGCTCGACACCGACGGCAACCTGGAATGGTGGAACCGCGCCGCCGAAACCCTGCTGGGCCTCAAAACCCCACAGGACAGCGGCCAGCCGGTGACCAACCTGGTGCGTCATCCGCGCTTCAAGGAATATTTCGAGCAGGACAGTTACGCCGAGCCGCTGGAAATTCCGTCGCCGACCAACGATCGGCTGCGCATCCAGCTGTACATCACTCGCTACGGCAACAACGAGCACTTAATGCTGGTACGCGACGTAACGCGCATTCATCAGCTGGAGCAGATGCGCAAAGACTTCATCGCCAACGTTTCCCACGAGCTGCGCACGCCGCTGACGGTGATCTGTGGTTACCTGGAAACGCTGCTGGATAACGTCGAGGAAGTGAACCCGCGCTGGTCCCG
Organism: Pseudomonas sp. LB3P31; assembly: GCF_054897945.1. NCBI lineage: Bacteria > Pseudomonadati > Pseudomonadota > Gammaproteobacteria > Pseudomonadales > Pseudomonadaceae > Pseudomonas > Pseudomonas sp. LB3P31. The sequence continues at coordinate 3,519,006 of NZ_CM142710.1, read as the reverse complement.
AGCCCTGCAGCAGATGCAGCAGCAAGGTGGGCGGATGCAGACCTTGCTCAACGACCTGCTGTTGCTGGCGAAGCTGGAGGCCACCGATTACCCCTCGGACAACGCGCCAGTGGCCATCGACGGCTTGTTGCAGTCGATCAAGAGCGACGCGCAGCAGCTGTCCGGCCAGAAAAACCAACACATCACCCTGGAAGCCGACCCGACCATTCTGCTCAAGGGCAGTGAAGCGGAACTGCGCAGCGCGTTTTCGAATCTGGTGTTCAACGCGGTGAAGTACACACCGGCCGAAGGCAACATCCGCATTCGCTGGTGGGCCGATGAGCAAGGCGCGCACCTGAGCGTGCAGGACTCTGGCATCGGCATCGACAGCAAACACCTGCCGCGCCTGACTGAACGCTTCTACCGGGTCGACTCCAGCCGCAACTCCAACACCGGCGGCACCGGCCTCGGCCTGGCCATCGTCAAGCACGTGCTGTTGCGCCACCGCGCACGGATGGAAATCAGCAGCGTGCCAGGGCACGGCAGTACGTTTACCTGCCATTTCGCCCCGGCCCAGGTCAGCAAATCCGTGCTCATCGACACAGCCGACTGATACCGGCCAGCACGCGCCACTAGGCAATCGACCAGTCAGCCGCTACATTGGCTGACTGGCGCCTGCCTTTCAGGTGCACTGCTTTCCTTTCTTTCGAATACACGGAACCCGCAAAACTCCATCATGGACCCATCCCCTGGCTTGACCCTCGCGACACTCTTCGCCGATTTCGGCATGATTCTTTTTGCTCTGATCCTGGTTTTGCTCAACGGCTTCTTCGTTGCGGCGGAATTTGCCATGGTCAAACTGCGCTCGACCCGGGTCGAAGCCATTGCAGAAAAGAACGGCTGGCGCGGACATATCCTGCGCACTGTTCACAGTCAGCTCGACGCGTACCTCTCGGCGTGCCAGTTGGGTATCACCCTGGCTTCCCTTGGCCTCGGCTGGGTCGGTGAGCCGGCGTTTGCGCATATTCTCGAACCGCTCCTGAGCGCTGTGGGCGTCGAGTCTGCCGAAGTGGTCAAAGGCGTGTCGTTCTTCACCGCGTTTTTCATCATCTCGTACCTGCACATCGTGATCGGCGAGTTGGCCCCGAAATCCTGGGCCATCCGCAAACCCGAACTGCTGTCGCTGTGGACTGCGGTGCCGCTGTACCTGTTCTACTGGGCCATGTACCCGGCCATCTACCTGCTGAACGCCAGCGCCAACTTCATCCTGCGGATTGCGGGCCAGGGTGAACCCGGCCCGCATCACGATCATCACTACAGCCGCGAAGAACTGAAGCTGATCCTGCACTCCAGCCGTGGCCAGGACCCGAGCGACCAAGGCATGCGTGTATTGGCCTCGGCCGTGGAAATGGGCGAGCTGGAAGTGGTCGACTGGGCCAACTCCCGGGAAGACCTGGTGACGCTGGAGTTCAACGCGCCGCTCAAGGAAATCCTGGCGATGTTCCGTCGCCACAAATTCAGCCGTTACCCGGTGTACGACAGTGACAGCCAGGAGTTCGTCGGCCTGCTGCACATCAAGGACCTGCTGCTGGAACTGGCGGCGCTGGACCATATTCCCGAGTCGTTCAACCTCGCCGAACTGACCCGTCCGCTGGAGCGCGTATCGCGTCACATGCCGCTTTCGCAGCTGCTGGAGCAGTTCCGCAAAGGCGGCTCGCACTTTGCGCTGGTTGAGGAAGCAGACGGCAATATCATCGGCTACCTGACCATGGAAGACGTGCTGGAAGTGCTGGTGGGTGATATCCAGGACGAGCACCGCAAGGCCGAGCGCGGGATCCTTGCGTATCAACCGGGCAAGTTGCTGGTGCGCGGCGATACTCCGCTGTTCAAGGTGGAGCGACTGCTGGGCATCGACCTGGACCACGTTGAAGCCGAGACCCTGGCCGGGTTGGTCTACGACAGCTTGAAGCGGGTGCCGGAGGAGGAAGAGGTGCTGGAGGTCGAGGGTCTGCGGATCATCATCAAGAAGATGAAAGGGCCGAAGATTGTGTTGGCCAAGGTGTTGATGCTCGACTGAATGCGACGCGGGAGACCGCGTTGATCCCAAAAGATCGCAGCCTTCGGCAGCTCCTACGGGCGTACACCTGACCCTGTAGGAGCTGCCGGAGGCTGCGATCTTTTGCTTCTAAGGCCCAAGCGCAAAGTTGGGCAACGCGCCGACTGGTTGATTGAACTGGTACGGTATCGACACCAGCCCCATCCCGGTATTGCGCTGCACCACAAAGTGCAGGTGCGGCCCGCTGCTGTTGCCGGTATTGCCCGACAGCGCCAGGGCACTGCCCACCGCCACCCGCTGACCTTCCCGAACGCTGACCGAGCCCTGCATCAGGTGCAGGTACACGCCCATGGTCCCGTCATCGTGCAGCACCCGCACGAAATTGCCTGACGGATCGGTACCCCGCCCGGTCTGGCTATTTTCGGTCTTCACCACCATGCCGCCCCTGGCCGCGATGATCGGCGTGCCTTCGGGCATGGCGATGTCCATGGCGTAACGGTTTTTGGCACCGTAGTGGCTGTATTGACCATTGGCGCCCTGACTCAGGCGAAACGGTCCGCCTCGCCACGGCAATGGGTAGCGGTAGGCCATGGCGGCGCCTGCCGGGTCACCCAGGGAATATTTGAACATCGGGGTATACACCAGAGGTCTGCCCGCGCGAGTCGCCGTGAGCAGCGCCAGACGCAGGTTGCTGCGCGCCGGTAGCACCCGGCGAATCGGTCGGCTTGGCGCGCCAGTGATGTTTTTCAGACCGACAAAATTCAATTCGATCTCGACCGGCGCGTACAGGTCGTTGCGCGCGAACACGCTGTCGGCGCCCTGCTGTTTCTTGATGTCGAGATACACCTGGCCTTCAAGGCGCTCGACCATGCGATCACGAAAGACGAAGACCTTGGCGCCTTTGGAGGGGCGGTCGCTGTAGGAAACCACGCCGTTGGCGTCCTTGGACTTGTAGATAGTCATGGCCACGACCGAAGTGGAGGCCAGGAAAAGACCACAGAAAAACAGCAGGCGCGCGAGCATGGGCAAAGGTTCTGTCGGGGGAAGGCCTGGGAGGGAGCCTAGCAGCTGCAATGGACCTGGGTGGGGGGGCAGATGTTTCAAAATCGGCGGATCGATGGATGTGTGGTGATTTTGCTGGCGTCTTCGCGAGCAAGCCCGCTCCCACAGGGATCCTCTCTGTGCTGGAGATCCAGTTCACAGAGGAAATTTCCTGTGGGAGCGGGCTTGATCGCGAAGGCGTCCCTTGAGGCTATGAAAGATCAAGCACCCGGCACAAAATGCTTCTGTACCGTACCACGTGCTATCAATCGCGATATGTAATCGAGCTTCTGCGCGTCCTGGTCCACAAAACGGAAGGTCAGCTGCAACCACTCGCTGTCAGGCTTGGGTTCGTAGGCGACGATGGCATGCAGGTAACCATTCAGACGTGCAACCTCAGCGTTGTCCCCCTGCTCCAGATCGAGCACAGCGCTGTCGAGCACCTGCGGCAGCGTGTCGGTACGTTTCACTACCAACAACGCTTCCTTGAGACTCAAGGCCTTGATCACGCACTGCTGATTGCCACTCGACAGGCGCAGCTGCCCATGGCCGCGGCCACCGGAGGCAGCGGTCGGCGCAGCAGGCTTGGTCGTTGGAGTATTGAGCAGGCCACGCGATGGTGCGGGGGACGCAGGCGCAACCACCACGGTTGCCTGCCCACCGGTGAGCGCGTTCAGGGAGTCGTTGCCGAAGGCCGAGCTGATCTTGGCCGGCGCGCTGTTCATCAACGCATCGAGCTTGCCGATCTTGTTCAGGGCCTGCTTGACCTTGGTCAGCAACTGCTCGTTGTTGAAGGGCTTGCTGACGTAGCCGGAAACCCCCGCCTGGATCGCCTGGACGACGTTCTCCTTGTCGCCACGGCTGGTCACCATCACAAACGGCATGGTCTTCAGACGGTCCTGCTCGCGGCACCAGGTGAGCAATTCCAGGCCGGACATTTCCGGCATTTCCCAATCGCACAGCACCAGGTCGAACGTTTCCTTGGCCAACAGGGCCTGGGCCTTCTTGCCGTTGACTGCGTCTTCGATCCGGATGCCCGGAAAGTAATTACGCAGGCATTTTTTCACCAGGTCACGAATGAATGACGCATCGTCCACGACCAACACACTGACCTTACTCATCCATCACCCCTTACAAAACCCCGGCAAGCACAGCGACTTGCTGATGGCACACTGCCATAAACTCTCAGTCACGCCGGGACTTTTCGTTCTCGGGGTGCTGCTTCGAATTCGTACGCCGCAAACAAAAACGCCCGACCAAAAGGCCGGGCGTTTCTCTTGGGCAAACTTACTTATCGTCAGCTACACCCGGAACATTAGCGGTTTCGCCACTTGTGCCTTCAACTTCTTCTTTCATCCGCTTCAAGCCCAGGTGACGCACGTCGGTGCCGCGTACCAGGTAGATCACCAGTTCGGAGATGTTGCGTGCGTGATCGCCGATCCGCTCCAGCGAGCGCAGAACCCAGATGATGCTCAAGACCCGCGAGATAGAGCGCGGATCTTCCATCATGTAGGTCGCCAGCTCACGCAGGGCGGTCTTGTACTCGCGGTCGATGATCTTGTCGTACTGGGCCACCGACAACGCCAGGTCGGCGTCGAAGCGGGCAAAGGCGTCCAGGGCGTCGCGAACCATGTTGCGCACCTGGTCGCCGATGTGACGGACCTCGACGTAACCGCGCGGCGCTTCGCCTTCTTCGCACAACTGGATGGCGCGGCGGGCGATCTTGGTCGCTTCATCACCGATGCGCTCCAGGTCGATCACCGATTTGGAGATGCTGATGATCAGGCGCAGGTCGGAGGCCGCAGGCTGACGACGGGCCAGGATGCGCAGGCACTCTTCGTCGATGTTGCGTTCCATCTGGTTGATCTGGTCATCAATCTCGCGAACCTGCTGGGCCAGGCCCGAATCGGCCTCGATCAGCGCGGTGACGGCATCGTTGACCTGCTTTTCCACCAGCCCGCCCATGGCCAGGAGGTGGCTGCGCACTTCCTCGAGCTCGGCGTTGAACTGCGCGGAGATGTGATGGGTAAGGCCTTCTTTACTAATCATGTTGGCGTCCTTGGAGCGTCCGGTAAGGTGCGGTGGACCGCAGCGTCAGTTCAGTGAGCAACCACAAGTCCTAGCCGTAACGACCGGTAATGTAGTCTTCGGTCTGCTTCTTCGCCGGATTGGTGAACAGGGTATCGGTATCGCCGAATTCCACCAGTTTGCCCATGTACATGAACGCCGTGTAGTCGGAAACCCGCGCGGCCTGTTGCATGTTGTGGGTCACGATAACAATGGTGAACTTCGATTTCAGTTCGTAGATCAGTTCTTCGACTTTCAGCGTGGAGATCGGGTCGAGTGCCGAGCAGGGTTCGTCGAGCAGCAGCACTTCCGGTTCCACGGCGATGGTGCGGGCGATCACCAGACGCTGCTGTTGACCACCGGACAGGCCCAGTGCCGACTCGTGCAGACGGTCCTTGACCTCGTCCCACAGGGCGGCGCCTTTCAACGCCCACTCGACGGCTTCATCCAGCACGCGCTTCTTGTTGATGCCCTGGATGCGCAGACCGTAGACCACGTTTTCGTAAATGGTCTTCGGAAACGGGTTGGGCTTCTGGAACACCATGCCGACACGCCGACGCAGCTCTGCGACGTCTTCGCCCTTACGGTAGATGTTGTTGCCGTACAGGTTTATGGCGCCTTCTACGCGGCAACCGTCGACCAGGTCGTTCATGCGGTTGAAGGTGCGCAACAGCGTGGACTTGCCGCAGCCGGACGGGCCGATAAAGGCGGTCACGCGCTGTTTCGGAATGTTCATGCTGACGTCGAACAGCGCCTGCTTGTCGCCGTAGAACAGGCTCAGCCCCGGCACTTCGATGGCCACGGTTTCCTGCTCGAGGGTCAGGCTCTGCTTGTCGCGGCCCAGGGCGGACATGTTGATGCCGTGGGTATGTGTTTCGTGCTGCATGGGAGGCTCCCTGTGCTAACAAATTCGGTTCGGTTTTGTGGGAGTGAGCCTGCTCGCGATTCAGGCGGCGCGGTTTAACTCGGAAACCGCAGTGAAGCCATCGCGAGCAGGCTCGCTCCCACATAGAAATCAGTGTTGATCAGCTATCCAGCGCCTTATATTTTTCGCGCAGGTGGTTACGGATATATACGGCCGAAAGGTTCAATGTCGCGATCACCAGCACCAGCAGCAGCGCCGTGGCGTACACCAATGGCCGCGCTGCTTCGACGTTCGGGCTCTGGAAGCCGACGTCATAGATGTGGAAGCCCAGGTGCATGATTTTCTGATCAAGGTGAAGGTACGGATAGTTGCCGTCCAGCGGCAGCGAAGGCGCCAGTTTCACCACACCCACGAGCATCAGCGGCGCCACTTCACCGGCGGCACGAGCCACGGCGAGGATCATGCCGGTCATCATCGCCGGGCTGGCCATTGGCAGCACGATCTTCCACAGGGTTTCCGCCTTGGTCGCACCGAGGGCCAACGAGCCTTCACGCACGGTGCGGGGAATCCGCGCCAGACCTTCTTCAGTGGCCACGATCACCACCGGCACCGCCAGCAGCGCCAGGGTCAGGGAAGCCCAGAGCAGTCCCGGAGTACCGAAAGTCGGCGCCGGCAATGCTTCAGGGAAGAACAACCGGTCCACCGAGCCACCCAGCACATACACAAAGAAGCCCAGGCCGAACACGCCGTAAACGATCGCCGGAACACCTGCCAGGTTGTTCACCGCAATGCGGATCAGGCGAGTCATGGTGTTCTGCTTGGCGTACTCACGCAGGTACACCGCAGCCAGCACGCCAAACGGTGTCACGATCATCGCCATGATCAACGTCATCATCACGGTGCCGAAAATCGCCGGGAAGATCCCGCCTTCGGTATTCGCTTCACGCGGGTCGTCGCTCAGGAACTCCCAGACCTTGCTGAAGTAGAAGCCGATCTTGGTCATCGTGCCCATGGCGTTCGGCTGGTAGGCGTGAACCACTTTGCCAATGCCGATTTCGAGCTCTTTGCCGTTCGCGTCGCGGGCCGTCAGGCTGTCGCGGTTGAACTGGGCGTGCAGGTCGGACAGGCGCGCTTCGATGTCCTGGTAGCGGGCATTGATTTCGGCACGCTCGGATTCCATGTCGGCTTGTGCGGTTGCGTCCAGCTTGCCGGCCAATTCGAGTTTGCGGCCATGCAGGCGGATGCGCTCCAGACCGGCGTTGATCTCGCCGATGTCGGATTTTTCCAGGGTCTTGAGCTCGCCAGCCAGCCTGTTGACGCGGTCGACACGCGCCTGCAACTCAGGCCACGCTGCCTCGCCCTCAGCGATGACTTTGCCATCCTGTTTGACGTTGACCAGGTAGCCGTAGAAGTTGCCCCACTCGCGGCGCTCGATCGCCATCAACTCGGGCGGCGTCGTCTGGTTGGTCAGCCACTCGCCGACGATCCAGGTGAAATCGTTGCCATTCAAGTCACGGTTGCCGACCTTGATCAGCTCGCGGGTCATGAACTCCGGGCCCTGTTCAGGCACCGGCAGGCCAGCGCTTTTCAGGCGCTCGCGGGGCACTTCTTCTTTCTGCACCACTTCGCCAACCACCAGGTGGTTGGCTTGGCCAGGCACGTTGTAGCTGGCGTGGACCAGGTCCGCCGGCCAGAAGTGACCCAGACCGCGCACGGCGATCACGGCCAGCAAGCCGATGGTCATGATGACCGCGATGGACACCGCGCCACCGCTGATCCAGACGCCCGGGGCGCCGCTCTTGAACCATCCATTCAGGGAGTTCTGTTTCACAGACTTCTACCTTTCTTAAAGCGACGAGTATTTCTTGCGCAGACGCTGACGAATCAGTTCCGCGAGGGTGTTCATGACGAAGGTGAACATCAGCAGCACCAAGGCCGAAAGGAACAGCACGCGGTAGTGGCTGCCGCCGACTTCCGATTCGGGCATTTCCACCGCGACGTTGGCGGCCAGTGTGCGCAGGCCTTCGAACAGGTTCATTTCCATGACCGGGGTGTTACCGGTGGCCATCAGCACGATCATCGTTTCACCGACCGCGCGGCCCATGCCGATCATCAGCGCCGAGAAAATACCCGGGCTGGCAGTCAGGATCACTACGCGAGTCATGGTCTGCCAAGGCGTGGCGCCGAGTGCCAGGGAGCCCAGGGTCAGGCCGCGTGGCACGCTGAACACGGCGTCTTCGGCGATCGAGTAGATGTTCGGGATCACCGCGAAACCCATGGCCAGGCCGACTACCAGGGCGTTGCGCTGGTCGTAGGTGATGCCCAGGTCGTGGGAGATCCACATGCGCATGTCGCCGCCAAAGAACCAGTTCTCCATGTATGGGCTCATGTACAACGACAGCCAGCCCACAAACAGAATCACCGGGATCAGAATGGCGCTTTCCCAGCCGTCCGGCACTTTCAGGCGGATGGATTCAGGCAGGCGACTGAAGACGAAGCCCGCCACCAGAATGCCGATCGGCAACAGCATCAACAGGCTGAAAATGCCCGGCAAGTGGCCTTCCACATAAGGTGCCAGGAACAGGCCGGCGAAGAAGCCGAGGATCACCGTCGGCATCGCTTCCATCAGCTCGATCACCGGCTTGACCTTGCGGCGCAGGCTCGGCGCCATGAAGTAGGCGGTGTAGATCGCAGCCGCTACGGCCAGTGGAGCAGCCAGCAGCATGGCGTAGAACGCGGCTTTCAGGGTGCCGAACGTCAGCGGCGAGAGGCTTAGCTTGGGTTCGAAATCGGTGTTGGCGGCGGTCGATTGCCAGACGTATTTAGGCTCGTCGTAGTTCTCGTACCAGACCTTGCTCCAAAGTGCGCTCCAGGAGACTTCCGGGTGCGGGTTGTCGAGCAACAGCGGTTGCAGCTTGCCGTTGGCTTCGACGATCACGCGGTTGGCCCGTGGCGACAGGCCAAAAATGCCCTGGCCGTCGACCACCTGGTCCACCAGCAGGGTGCGGTGCGCAGTACTGTGGAACACGCCGAGCTTGCCGGACGCATCAAGGGCGATGAAGCCTTTGCGACGCTCTTCGGCAGTGATTTCGACGATGGGTGTGGTGCCCATCTGGAACGTGCGAATCTGTTTCAGGCGCTGCTCGCCATCCGGGTCGCGGGCCATGAACCACTGGGCCAGGCCGCCTTTGGAGTCGCCGAGGATCAGCGAGATACCGCCCACCAGCTGGGTGCTGGCAGTGATCTGCGCTTCGCCGTCTTCAAGCAGTTTGTAGCGACCGTTGAGGCTCTTGTCGCGCAGGCTGAACACGTCGGCCTGGGCACGCCCGTTGATCACGTACAGCCACTGCTGGCGCGGGTCGACGAAGATGTTCTTCACCGACTCGGTCATCTGCGGCAGCTCGATGCGCTTCTGCTCGTTGGTGACTTCGCCGGTCATCATGTTTTCTTCGCGGGTCAGCGACAACACGTTGAGCTGCGAACCGGTGGAGCCCACCAGCAACAGGGTCGAATCGGTGGCGTTGAGGCTGACGTGCTCCAGCGCCCCACCCGCCTCGTTCAGCGCGATCGGAGTCTCGCCATACGGATATTCAATGGCCGGCGAGATGGTCTTCTTGCCGTCTGGATAGGTGACTTTGTAGGTGTGGCGGAACACCAGGGCCTGGCCGTTGGAAAAACCCACCGCGACCAATGGCGAGCCAGGCTGGTCTTCGCCGATGGAAGTCACCTGGCTACCGGCCGGAACCGGCAGATCGACACGGCGCAGTTCGGCACCGCTGTCGAGGTCGAAGAACAACGCCTGGCCCTTGTCGGAAACGCGCATGGCCACCTGGTTCTGTTCTTCCAGGGAGATCATCAGCGGCTTGCCGGCGTCTTGCATCCAGGCAGGCGTGATCGAGTCCTTGGCCGTCAGGTCGGCGCCCTGGAACAGCGGCGCAACAATGTAGGCCAGGAAGAAGAAAATCAGTGTGATCGCCCCGAGCACGGCAAGGCCGCCAATGAGGACGTACCAACGCGTCAGGCGGTCTTTAAGCGCGCGCATCTTGCGCTTGCGTTGCAACTCAGGCGTATTGAAATCAATTCGCTTGGGGGGATTTGTAGTCATTGTGGAATTGGCCAGATCATTCATTCGCACACCCTAGCGATCCTGTATGACAGAAAGATGACAGTGCAGTGACGCAACAAATCCGCCGCCAGTGGAGACTGGCAGCGGAGCGGAAAATTTGGGGTGGTCCGGGGCGCGCCCCGGACCTAGGGTGTTACTTCTTTGCTACGTTGCCACCTTCGGACAGGCCCAGGTCAGCCAGTGCCTTTGCGGCAACTTTGGCTGGCAGTGGGATGTAGCCGTCTTTCACTACAACTTCCTGGCCCTGTTTCGACAGAACCAGTTTCACGAACTCAGCTTCCAGCGGGGCCAGAGGCTTGTTCGGCGCTTTGTTGACGTAAACGTAGAGGAAGCGCGACAGCGGATACTTGCCGTTCAGGGCGTTTTCTTCGGTGTCTTCGACGAACTCTGTGCTGCCTTTCTTGGCCAGGGCGACTGTCTTGACGCTAGCGGTCTTGTAGCCGATACCCGAGTAACCGATGCCGTTCAGCGAGGAGCTGATCGACTGCACGACCGAGGCCGAACCTGGTTGTTCGTTGACGTTCGGTTTGAAGTCGCCTTTGCACAGGGCTTCTTCCTTGAAGTAGCCGTAGGTGCCGGATACGGAGTTACGACCGAACAGCTGAACCGGCTTGTTCGCCAGGTCGCCGGTCACACCCAGGTCGCCCCAGGTTTTAACGTCGGTTTTGTTACCGCACAGACGAGTGGACGAGAAGACTGCGTCGACTTGTTCCATGGTCAGGTGCTGGATCGGGTTGTCCTTGTGGACGAATACGGCCAGGGCGTCCACGGCAACCGGGATAGCGGTTGGCTTGTAGCCGTATTTGGTTTCGAAGGCTTGCAGCTCGTTGTCCTTCATTTTGCGGCTCATCGGGCCCAGGTTAGCGGTGCCTTCAGTCAACGCAGGTGGCGCAGTGGAAGAACCAGCGGCCTGAATCTGGATGTTTACGTTCGGGTATTCTTTTTTGTAGTTCTCGGCCCACAGGGTCATGAGGTTGGCCAGGGTATCGGAGCCGACGCTGGACAGGTTGCCCGACACACCAGTGGTCTTGGTGTAGCTCGGGATCGACGGGTCAACAGCGGCAACCGCGTTGGCAGTCGCAACGCCAGCAGCGACAAAAGTCATTGCCGCCATCAAACGCTTCAGTTTCATGCCTTACTCCTAGCAGATAGGGTGTGTTAAGTCGGGGCCAAGTATCGGCAGGCCGTATGAACACTCTATGGCTGAAATATGACAATTGGATGAAAGGCCAGCATTGAGTTTTATGCCGGACGACCGCGTTATCGTTCTTCGCGAGCAAGCCCGCTCCCACCCTGGACTCAATTGGACATATTTCCTGTGTAAAGGCGCAGATCCGATGTGGGAGCGGGCTTGCTCGCGAAGGCGTCCTGATTAGCGCCCTTTCTTCCAGAGATATCCGCCGACCACGATCCCAACCCCACAAATAATCGCCACGTAATAAGCCGGCCCCATCGGGCTTTCCTTGAGCAGCAGCGTAACAACCATCGGCGTCAGGCCACCAAAGATGGCGTAAGCCAGGTTGTAGGAGAACGACAGCCCGCTGAAGCGCACCACCGCCGGGAAGGCTTTGACCATCACGTACGGCACCGCACCGATGGTGCCCACCAGCAAGCCAGTCAAGGCATACATCGGGAACAGCCAGTCCGGGTGGTTGAACAGGCTGTGGTAGAAGGTCCACGAGCTGATCAACAGCGCTGCACTGCCGAACACGAATACCCGGCCGGCGCCGAAGCGGTCAGCCAATGCACCGGAGGCGACGCAGCCCAGGCTCAGGAACACGATTGCCAGGCTGTTGGCCTGCAGGGCGGTGGTTGGCGCGAAGTGATAGACGGTCTGCAGCACGGTCGGGGTCATCAGGATGACCACGATGATCCCGGCAGAGAGCAACCAGGTGAGCAGCATGGAAATCAGGATCGCGCCGCGATGGTCCCGCAGTACTGCTTTGAGCGGCACTTCTTCGGCCAGCGCCTTGCGCAGTTGCAGTTCGGCAAATACCGGGGTTTCGTGCAACCAGCGACGCAGGTACACCGAAAACAGGCCAAACACGCCGCCCAGCAAAAACGGGATCCGCCAGGCGTAATCGGCGACTTCGGTCGGGGTGTAGAGGCTGTTGATGGCGGTTGCGACCAGCGAGCCCAGAAGGATGCCCGCAGTCAGACCGCTGGTCAGGGTGCCGCAGGCGTAGCCGATGTGCCGCTGTGGCACGTGTTCGGAAACGAAGACCCACGCGCCAGGCACTTCCCCGCCGATGGCGGCGCCCTGGATCACTCGCATCAGCAGCAGCAGGATCGGCGCCCACATGCCGATCTGCGCGTAAGTTGGCAGCAGGCCCATGATCAGGGTCGGTACCGCCATCATGAAAATGCTCAGGGTGAACATCTTCTTGCGCCCCAGCAGGTCGCCGAAGTGCGCCATGACGATGCCACCCAGCGGCCGCGCCAGGTAACCGGCGGCGAAGATGCCGAACGTCTGCATCAGCCGCAGCCACTCGGGCATGTCGGCCGGGAAAAACAGCTTGCCCACCACCGTGGCGAAGAATACGAAGATGATGAAGTCATAGAACTCCAGCGCACCGCCGAGGGCAGACAGCGAAAGGGTCTTGTAGTCATTGCGGGTCAGCGGACGTGCGGGTTGTGTTGGCTGCGCGATGCTCGAGGGCGCTGTGGTCATGGCAAGGGCTTCTCTTATAGTCGGATCTGCAACCTCAACAGCTCTGGCGGAGGCTTGGGCAGGTCCGGCACCATAGCAAATTGTTCGAAAAAGCACATGGATGTGCACTTTTGACGGTCTAAATGAGAACCGGACGGTCGTCTAGGAGTCTACCGACCGATATACTCGCGATCTTGCAAAGATTTGACAGGGTTGCTGCGCGAAAACGCCTGCCGGGGTACATAGGCGATTTCGCAGAGTTTCCCTTTAGGCGCCTTACGAAAAACGTGACGAACGTAGTATGTTCGGGGCTGAATCGTTTTTTCATAGGACGGCCATTCACCTGAAGTACTAATGAAGAGTCACGGGTCAGAGGCACCCCCGGCATGATAGAGCTCGAACAAGAAGATCCAATCCCGCAAGGCGACCTGGCCCTGCAAATCACCGCATTGCCGCGCGAAACCAACGGTTTCGGCGACATTTTCGGTGGCTGGCTAGTGGCGCAGATGGATTTGGCTGGCACCGCAATGGCCAGCAAGGTGGCGGGTGGTCGCGTGGCCACCGTGGCGATCGACCGTATGGCGTTCCTGGTTCCGGTGGCGGTGGGCGCTCAGCTCTCCTTTTATACCCAGGCCCTGGAAATCGGCCGTAGCTCGATCCAGATGATGGTCGAGGTGTGGAGCGACGATCCGCTGTCCAGCGAATGGCGCAAGGTCACTGAAGCGGTGTTTGTGTTCGTTGCCATAGATGGCAGTGGTCGCACCCGTTCGGTTCCGTCTAGAGCGCGGTAATCAGAAAGGCGTCAAACGCTGCCGGCGTTTTGCGGTCCATTGCAGTACTGTTCCAGATTGAGAGTTGCCCCATGAGCACGCCTAACGTTGAAGCCATGAAGCTGGATGAACTGAACTGCTGGCGCATCCGCCACGGTCAGGCTGAACTGCTGGTAGCACAGCAAGGCGCGCATATCCTCAGTTATCAAGTGGCCGGCCAACCGCCGCTGATCTGGCTCAACGATGAGGCCGTGTTCAAGGCCGGCAAGAGCATTCGTGCCGGTGTGCCGGTTTGCTGGCCGTGGTTCGGCAACTTGGCGCGCAATCCGCAGACCGTACAAGCGATGCGCATCAGTCAGGAACCGCCGACGGCCCATGGGTTTGTGCGCACGATGGACTGGGAGCTGGCCGGTATCGAGACCGAGGGTGAAAGCCTGCAGGTGGAGTTCGTGCTGCCCTACCCTGAAGGCGGATTTGCGGGCTGGCCGCATGAGGTGGATCTGAAGCTGGGCATTCGCCTGGATCAGCAGCTGCACATCAGTTTGACCAGTCATAACCGCGGTAGCGACAGCGTCGCGATCAGCCAGGCTTTACACAGTTATTTCGCAGTCAGTGATGTGCGCAACGTGCACGTCGAGGGTCTGGATGGTCTGGACTACATCGAGACGCTGGATGACTGGAAAACCGTGAAACAGAACGGCGACCTGGGTTTTTCCGGGGAGACTGATCGCATTTATCTCAATACCCCCGTGAAGCTGAGCATTGTCGATCCGACGTGGGAGCGCCGCATTGAGCTGACCAGCAGCGGCTCGCGCTCGGCAGTGATCTGGAATCCGTGGATTGAACGCGCGGCAGCGCTCAGCGATATGGCCGACGATGGCTGGCAGCACATGCTGTGCATCGAGACGGCAAATGTGATGGATGATGTGGTGGTGTTGGCGCCGGGGGCTAGTCATACGCTTGGTGTGAGTATCGGTAGCAAGCCGCTTTAAAAGCATCGCGGGCAAGCCTTGCTCCCACAGGACAGAATGAGACCTGTAGGAGTGAGCCTGCGCGCCGTGGGAGCAAGGCTTGCCCGCGATGGCGGTGGCATTCACAACTCCGATCTGACAGGCAGACCGCTGTCGCGAGCAGGCTCACTCCTACAGTTGAATTTCTACAGATCTGACTCTTGCACCACCCGCACCTTCGAAGCATCCAGCGCATACGCCGCATCGGCCAGGTCGTTGTTGACCTTCTCGACCTTCAGCGTGCCCGTCACCCACAGCGGCGTGTAGATATCATCCAGCTTCAAGCCCTTGGGATAGCGCACCAGCACCAGTTGATTGGGTGGCGGTGGCGGTACGTGGATGCAGGCGCCCGGGTACGGCACCAGGAAGAACAGCGTACTGCGGCCCTTGGCGTCGCTCTCCAGCGGTACCGGGTATCCGCCAATGCGTATGTTCCTGTCGTTCATCGACGCGACGGTCTTGGTCGAATACATCACCGCCGGCAAGCCCTTGCTCTGCTTCATGCCACCCTTTTCGGTAAAGGTGCCATCGCTTTCCGGGGAGTTGTGGTCGATTTCAGGCATGGCCTCGAGGGCTTTCTGGTCCGACTTGGGCATCAGTTCCAGCCAGTCGGTTTCCGGCAGTTCGCCGCCATGGGCAAAGCCGGCGCCCAGTAGAAGTACAGTCAACAGAATACGGCGCATGAAGGTGCTCGGAATGGAGGGGACGTTGCAACGCCGAGCATTCTAGCCCTCTCTACGCGCCGCGCAGAGAGGGCTTTGTCGCGTGCATCAGTTCTTTTTGATCAAGCCGTAGATCACCAGCAATATCACCGCACCAACCAGCGCACCGAGGAAACCTGCGCCTTCGCCGGCGTGGTAGAAGCCCAACGCCTGGCCGCCGTAGGTGGCTGCCAGCGAACCGCCGATACCGAGCAGGATGGTCATGATCCAGCCCATGCTGTCATCGCCCGGTTTCAGGAACCGAGCCAGCAGGCCGACGATCAAGCCGATAAAGATGGTTCCAATAATTCCCATGACATTTCCCTCTGATTGAATGGCTATGCAGAAGCCTAGTCAGACTTTTGCATACTGCCATGAGAGAACGGCGGCCCCTGAATGGTTCCGCCGCTGTCAGGTGAAACTATTCGGCGATGAGCGCCTGGACCTTGATGATCTGCTGCTCGAGCGTGGCCTTGTCAGCGCAGCGCAGGTTGGCGTGACCGACCTTGCGACCCGCCTTGAACGCCTTGCCGTAGTGGTGCAGATGGCAATCGCCGATAGCGATCACTTTCTCAACGGCAGGCACGACGCCGATGAAGTTGAGCATTGCGCTCTCACCGACCTTGGCCGTCGAACCCAACGGCAGGCCGGCAACGGCGCGCAGATGGTTTTCGAACTGGCTGCACTCGGCGCCTTCAGTGGTCCAGTGCCCGGAGTTGTGGACACGCGGGGCGATTTCGTTGGCCTTGAGGCCACCGTCAACTTCGAAGAATTCGAAGGCCATAACGCCGACATAATCCAGCTGCTTGAGCACCCGACTGGAATAATCTTCGGCCAGGCTCTGCAGTGGATGGTCGGTACTGGCAACGGACAGCTTGAGGATGCCGCTGTCATGGGTGTTGTGCACCAGCGGGTAGAACTTCGTTTCGCCATCGCGTGCACGCACGGCGATCAGCGAGACTTCGCCGGTGAACGGCACAAAACCTTCCAGCAGGCAGGCCACGCTGCCCAGCTCGGCGAACGTATCCACGACATCTTCAGGTTTGCGCAGGACTTTCTGACCCTTGCCGTCGTAACCCAGCGTGCGGGTTTTCAGCACGGCAGGCAGGCCAATGGCAGCCACTGCAGCGTCCAGGTCGGCTTGCGACTGGATGTCGGCGAAGGCCGGGGTCGGAATGCCCAGGTCCTTGAACATGCTCTTCTCGAACCAGCGATCACGAGCGATGCGCAGGGCTTCGGCACTCGGGTAGACCGGGACGAATTGCGAGAGAAATGCCACGGTTTCAGCCGGCACGCTTTCAAATTCGAAGGTGACCAGGTCGACTTCATCCGCCAGCTGGCGCAGGTGGTCCTGATCGCCGTAATCGGCCCGCAGATGCTCACCCAACGCGGCTGCGCAAGCATCCGGCGCCGGGTCCAGGAAAGCGAAGTTCATGCCCAGCGGGGTACCCGCCAATGCCAACATGCGACCCAACTGGCCGCCACCGATTACACCGATCTTCATCGTCAACAACCTCAGGCGATGCGTGGGTCTGGATTTTCCAGGACGCTGTCTGTCTGCTCAGCACGGAAAGTTTTCAGCACCGCGTGGAACTGCGGGTGCTTGGCGCCCAGGATGCTCGCCGAGAGCAACGCTGCGTTGATCGCACCGGCCTTGCCGATGGCCAGGGTGGCAACCGGAATGCCCGCAGGCATCTGCACGATGGACAGCAGCGAATCGACGCCCGAAAGCATCGACGACTGCACCGGTACGCCCAGCACCGGCAGGTGCGTCTTGGCCGCACACATGCCCGGCAAGTGGGCCGCGCCGCCGGCACCGGCGATGATCACCTCGATGCCACGCGCTTCGGCCTCTTCGGCGTACTGGAACAGCAGGTCCGGGGTGCGGTGGGCAGAGACCACTTTCACCTCGTAAGGGATGCCGAGCTTTTCCAGCATATCGGCGGTGTGGCTAAGGGTGGACCAATCGGACTTGGAGCCCATGATCACGCCAACCAATGCACTCATCGTCGTGCCTCTTCTCTCTGGGCGCCCGCAGGCGCATCAAAAAACAACAAGCCACGCAAAAATGCGTGGCTCGATTGTATGAATTATGGCCAGTCAAGCCGGCCGAAGGCCGCGCAGTATACCTCACTGAAGCAGATAAACAGCACCCGTAACGACCATCTGTCATGGAAACGCCAAAAGCACGGGATGTTGACTGCGCAGTCAACTTGACATCGACCCTGATCAGCTATTAACAGCAACTAATTGGAGACCACACTAAGTCATTTAAATAGTCTCGCTAGTTCAAGATTGGTAACCAGCGCAATACTTGAAACAGTTTTAAGCTCGATTACACAACGAACGGCAGGTAATTTTGACGAACACGAACCTCCACAAGGAATCAATAATGAAAAAACCAATTACAATCATGGTCGTTATTCATAACGACCTTCAAGACTATTCCCGAGAAAAGTTGTACGACGATCATTTCAGTTGGCTCCAGACTGAATTAGAGGACATTTCCGGACGCCCGGTATTCATACACATGTCCGACAAGAATGACGTGCCTGAGCTCTCTGACTACAGTTACAGGAACACCGACGTAGGCGCTGCTGCGGAAGGCTGGAAACAAAAAACAGGCGATCTACACAATTCGATGTCGCAACAGCAAAGCTTCCATAGCGGCTTGGTAAAAATTCTTTTGCTAACCCGAAATAACGTCGATGAAACGCTATGGGGCCTCCTTGGGAGTGTCGGGGGCGTAACGTTTATGAAAAGCTACGCTGGCATCGCTGCCATTACTTCTCGCCAGGCAGCCGCACATGAAATAGGACATATGCTTGGCGCAACCCATGAAGACAGTGAAGTGCATTACGATGGCTGGTGGAAAGACAGCGTAATGCTGGCTGATCAAGGCTCTCAATTCCGCGGGAACAGCGATAGATTCAGCGACAAAAACCGACAAAATATTCGCGACTATCTCGCAAAGTTTCCGTAACTGCCTGAATGGGGCTTAATCATGCTCCGCTCGCAGCACCACCTTCCAGTTTGCGCCACAACAACCGTACATTCGCTTTGCGCACCAGCGCACAACGATACAACCGGATCTCCAACGGAACATGCCACTGCGGGCCACCGCACACCACCAGCTCCCCGCGCGCCAATTCGGCGCGCACGCTGAGTTGCGGCACCCAGGCGATCCCCAGGCCTTCCAGCGCCATGCTCTTGAGGCTGTCGGCCATGGCCGTCTCATAGATGGTAGTGAAACGCAGCGCGCGCTGACGCAGCAGCATGTTGACCGAGCGCCCGAGGAATGCCCCGGCGCTGTAGGCCAGTAGCGGCACACTGCCTTCGCCTTCCAGGTCGAACAGCGGCTTGCCGTTGGCATCGGCGGCGCAGACCGGGAGCATTTCGGTCTGGCCCAGGTGCAATGAGGGGAAAATCTCCGGGTCCATCTGCATCGCGGCGTCGGGGTCGTAGAACGCCAACATCAGGTCGCATCCACCTTCGCGCAACGCATGCACTGCGTCGCCGACGTTGGTGGCGACCAGGCGCGTGGCAATGTTCAGGCCTTCGTTGCGCAGCTGCGCGATCCAGCGCGGAAAAAAGCCCAGGGCCAGAGAATGCGCGGCAGCCACTTGCATGACCTCGCCCTGCCCGCCTTCCAGGTGATGCAGGTGGCGCAGTACCTCACCCAGTTGCTCGACCACAGTGCGCGCGGTAACCAGAAACAACTGTCCTGCGGCAGTCAGTTCGATCGGCGTGCGCGAGCGATTGACCAGCTGCAGGCCCAGCGCAGTCTCCAGGCTGCGGATCCGCCGGCTGAAAGCTGGCTGCGTTACAAAACGGCGTTCGGCGGCCTGGGAGAAGCTACGGGTGGCGGCCAGGGCACTGAAATCCTCGAGCCATTTACTTTCCAGATTCATCAAGTCCTCCCGGATACGCACCAATTTAGGTCACACGCTCGTCACAAACACGGCGTCACATCTGCATTATGCCGAATTTGCATAGGCCAGTGCTTAACAGCATTGGCCGAAATTCCTCCACAAGCCTAGCATTTGCAGTGTTCCGGCACAGACCGGGTCCATATCGAGATGATTTCTATCATGTCCTCCGCTGCATCTTTCCGCACAGAAAAAGACCTGCTTGGCGTACTCGAAGTACCAGCTCAAGCGTATTACGGCATCCAGACCCTGCGAGCGGTGAATAACTTCCGTCTCTCCGGCGTTCCGATTTCGCATTACCCGAAGCTGGTAGTCGGCCTGGCAATGGTCAAACAGGCCGCCGCTGACGCCAACCGCGAGTTGGGTCACCTGAGCGAAGCCAAGCACGCTGCCATCAGCGAAGCCTGTGCACGATTGATCCGCGGTGATTTCCACGACGAGTTCGTGGTGGACATGATCCAGGGCGGCGCTGGCACTTCAACCAACATGAATGCCAACGAAGTCATCGCCAACATCGCGCTGGAGGCCATGGGTCACCAGAAGGGCGAATACCAATACCTGCACCCGAACAACGACGTGAACATGGCGCAGTCGACCAACGACGCCTACCCGACCGCGATCCGTCTGGGTCTGCTGCTGGGTCACGATGCGTTGCTGGCCAGTCTCGACAGCCTGATCCAGGCGTTCGCCGCCAAAGGCCAGGAATTCAGCCACGTACTGAAGATGGGTCGTACCCAGCTGCAAGACGCTGTGCCGATGACCCTGGGTCAAGAATTCCGCGCTTTCGCCACCACGCTGGGCGAAGACCTGGCGCGTCTGAAGACACTGGCTCCTGAGCTGCTAACCGAAGTGAACCTGGGCGGCACCGCGATTGGCACCGGCATCAACGCCGACCCACGCTACCAACTCCTGGCCGTTCAGCGTCTGGCACTGATCAGCGGTCAACCGCTGGTTCCAGCCGCCGACCTGATCGAAGCCACCTCCGACATGGGTGCCTTCGTGCTGTTCTCCGGCATGCTCAAGCGCACCGCCGTGAAGCTTTCGAAGATCTGCAACGACCTGCGCCTGCTGTCCAGCGGCCCGCGCACCGGCATCAACGAAATCAACCTGCCGGCACGTCAGCCAGGTAGCTCGATCATGCCCGGCAAGGTCAACCCGGTGATCCCGGAAGCAGTGAACCAGGTGGCGTTCCAGATCATCGGCAACGACCTGGCCCTGACCATCGCGGCCGAAGGCGGCCAGCTGCAACTGAACGTGATGGAGCCGTTGATCGCGTTCAAGATCTTCGACTCCATCCGCCTGCTGCAACGGGCCATGGACATGTTGCGCGAGCACTGCATCGTCGGCATCACCGCCAACGAAGCGCGCTGCCGCGAACTGGTCGAGCACTCGATCGGCCTGGTTACCGCGCTGAACCCGTACATCGGCTATGAAAACGCTACCCGCATCGCCCGTATCGCCCTCGAAAGCGGCCGCGGCGTGCTGGAACTGGTGCGCGAGGAAGGCTTGCTCGACGACGAAATGCTCGCCGATATCCTGCGCCCGGAAAACATGATCGCTCCACGCCTGGTCCCGCTTAAAGCCTGACCCCGACGCGTAATTTGCAGCACCGCTCACCAGGTCGAGGGACTAGACACCTCTCACCTTTTGAGGGCTTGGGGATTTGATCCCCAGGCCCTTTTTTTTAACTTTTGCAGGCTCGCGTGCCTGAATCGACTTCCGTGGGAGCAAGGCTTGCCCGCGATGACATCCTCAAGATCGCCATCGCGGGCAATCCTTGCTCCCACAAGAGAGGGAACCTCGAATCGTCGCTCGCACCACAACTGTGCAGACTGGCGCAGCACTGATCGGTATAGTGCCGCCCCTCTTCGCATGAGAGGTCGTCGGTAACGAGGCCCAAACCCATGCGAAACCCGACCTAATAACAAACCCGCGATTTGGAACCGGGACGGAATCATCGCCTCGCCTGTTTTGCCGTGTGCAAACCGGTGTAACTCGATGTTTCAGCCCCGCCCAGCATTTGCCTACACAACAAACAGCGAGGAATAAGCCATGCTCGAAGTCATCAACGACTTCCTCTCAGGGAAAGTACTGATCGTGCTCATTGTCGGGCTCGGTAGCTACTTCACGATCCGCTCGCGTTTCGTCCAACTGCGCCACTTCTTCCACATGTTCGCGGTGTTCCGCGACAGCCTTAAAAGCAGCGCTGGCCAGCTCAGCTCGTTCCAGGCGCTGATGCTCAGCCTTGCCGGCCGCGTCGGTGCAGGCAACATCGCCGGTGTCGGCATCGCCGTGACCCTCGGGGGCCCGGGTGCGGTGTTCTGGATGTGGGTGACCGCGCTGGTCGGCATGTCCAGCAGCTTCTTCGAATGCTCCCTCGGCCAGCTCTACAAGCGCTGCGACTCCGAAGGCCAGTACCGTGGCGGCCCGTCCTACTACATCCAGCACGGCCTGCAGAAACGCTGGCTGGGCATGATCATGGCGTTCCTGCTGCTGATCACCTTCGGCTTCGCCTTCAACGGCCTGCAATCCCATGCGGTCACTCACTCGCTGAACAACGCCTTTGGCCTCGACACCACCTACACCGGTATCGGCCTGGCAGTGTTGCTGGGCCTGGTGTTCGTCGGCGGGATCAAGCGCATCGCCAAAGTGGCCGACCTGCTGGTGCCGGTGAAAACCTTGGTGTACATCGGCGTGACCATCTACGTGATCGTGCTGCAATTCGATCAAGTGCCAGGCATGTTGATGACCATCGTCAAAAGCGCGTTCGGTCTCGACCAGGCGTTCGGTGGTCTGATCGGCAGCGCAATTGTCATGGGCGTGAAGCGCGGCGTGTTTGCCAACGAAGCCGGTCTGGGCAGTGCGCCCAACGTGGCTGCGGTGGCGTCGGTCGAGCACCCGGTGGCGCAAGGCGTGGTCCAGGCGTTCAGCGTGTTCCTCGATACGTTCGTGATCTGTACCTGCACCGCCCTGCTGATCCTGCTCTCGGGCTTTTACACCCCAGGCTTCGAAGGCGACGGCATTGCCCTGACCCAGAACTCGCTGGCGGCAGTAGTGGGTGACTGGGGCCGGATGTTCATTTCCGTGGCACTGGCACTGTTTGTGTTCACCTCGATCCTCTACAACTACTACCTGGGCGAGAGCAACCTGCGCTTCCTGATCGGTGAAAACCGCAAGGCGCTGATCGGGTATCGCGCGCTGGTGCTGGTGTTGATCTTCTGGGGTGCGATCGAAAACCTCGGCACGGTATTCGCTTTCGCCGACATCACCATGACCATGCTGGCGTTCGTCAACCTGATCGCGTTGTTTCTGCTGTTCAAGGTCGGCATGCGCATCCTGCGTGACTACGATGACCAGCGCGCTGCCGGGATCAAGACGCCGGTATTCGATTCGAGCAAGTTTCCGGATCTGGACCTCGACCTGAAAGCCTGGCCAGCCAATCCCCCAGCCCCGGCCAATCAGGCGAAAGCTGAGGCGCAAGGCGTACCCGCAGCGCAACGCTGATCGGTTAAAGTGCGACAAACTGTGTAGGAGTGAGCCTGCTCGCGATGAGGGCCTGTCAGTCGGCGTTAATGCTGGCTGACAGACCGCTATCGTCGGAACGCCGCCCGGAGCAGGCTCACTCCTACATTGGGAATGCGTTCCTTCTCGGAGAACCCCATGAATTCCTCGACCTACCCCGCCGCCCAGCACGTCATGGTGCTCTACACCGGTGGCACCATCGGCATGCAGGCCAGTGCCAACGGCCTGGCCCCGGCGTCCGGTTTCGAAGCGCGGATGCGCGAATACCTGCACAGTCAGCCTGAGCTGGTGGTGCCGCAGTGGCGCTTTCGCGAGATGTCGCCGCTGATCGACAGTGCCAACATGAACCCGGCGTACTGGCAGCAACTGCGTGAAGCAGTGGTCGACGCAGTGGATGCCCAAGGCTGCGACAGCGTGCTGATTCTGCACGGCACCGACACCCTCGCCTACAGCGCGGCAGCGATGAGCTTCCAGTTACTGGGCCTGCAGGCCCGCGTGTGTTTCACCGGCTCGATGCTGCCGGCCGGTGTGACCGACAGCGATGCCTGGGAAAACCTCGGTGGCGCACTGGTTGCGTTGGGTCATGGCCTGGCGCCCGGCGTGCACCTGTACTTCCACGGAGAATTGCTGGACCCGACCCGCTGCGCGAAGGTGCGCAGTTTCGGTCGGCATCCGTTCAAGCGCCTTGAGCGTCAGGGCGGCGGTGTGAAAGCGCCTGCCTTGCCGGCGCAGCTTGGTTATGACCAGCCTAAACAGTTGGCGAAGATTGCCGTGTTGCCGCTGTTCCCTGGCATTGCTGCCGAGCAACTGGACGCTGTGCTCAACAGCGGCATTCAAGGCCTGGTGCTGGAGTGCTACGGCAGCGGCACAGGACCGAGCGACAACCCCGAGTTTCTCGCCGCACTTGCGCGAGCCCGGGATAATGGCGTGGTGGTGGTCGCGGTGACGCAGTGTCATGAAGGTGGCGTTGAGCTGGATGTCTACGAAGCGGGCAGCCGGTTGCGCGGAGTTGGCGTGCTTTCGGGGGGCGGGATGACCCGTGAAGCGGCATTCGGCAAGCTGCACGCGCTGCTGGGTGCGGGGCTCGATACCGCTGAAGTGCGGCGCCTTGTAGAACTCGACCTCTGCGGCGAGTTGAGCTGACACCACTCAAAATCCTGTGGGAGCGGGCTTGCTCGCGAAAGCGGTTTAACATCCAGCATTGATGCAAGCTGACACTCCGTATTCGCGAGCAAGCCCGCTCCCACAGGTTTACCGCCCGGCATGCAACTTGCTGGGTTCCAGCGGTCCCCAGGCTGGAACATCCCATGCTCCACTCCCACCTCACCACCCTCAACGCTGTTTCCCTTGTGCTCAACGCCTTCAAGGCCGACGGCCTGCCTAGCGAAGCCCTGCTCGCCGGCAGCGGTATCAGCGTGGCGGATCTGCACCGGGCGGATACGCGTATTACCACCAACCAGGAGATGCAGGTCTGCGCTAATGCGGTCGCGCTGAAACGGGACATCGGCCTGGAACTGGGCCGGCGGATGCATGTTTCATCCTACGGCATGCTCGGTTATGCTTTGCTCACCAGTGCCACCTTCGGTGACGCTTTGCGCCTGGCGATGCGGTATCCGGCGCTGTTGGGAACACTTTTCGAGCTGAGGCTGGAAGACGATGGCGAACGCACCTGGTTCGTCGCCGCCGATTACCGCGAGAACCCGGCATTGGCAGTATTCAATGCCGAGTTCTGCCTGGTGTCGCTGAAAGTCATCTGCGATGACCTGCTCGGACATCCGCTGCCGTTGCTCGCCGCCCGCCTGGAACATGCGGCGCCAGACTATCAGGCCACCTACGCCGAACACTTCAACTGCCCGCTGCACTTTGCCGCGCGAGACAACGCGTTCGCTTTCGACAAGCGCTGGCTGGAGCATCCCCTTCCCCTTGCAGACACCATCACCCATCAGGCCATGGCCGAACGCTGCCGCAAACAGAACCTCGAGTTCACGGGGCGGCAAGCGTGGCTCGGGCGAATCCGGCAGTTGCTTCGTGCGCAACTGAATGCAGCGCCGGGACTGGAAGGTCTGGCGCAGCAGATGAATTGTTCAGCGCGCACATTGCGTCGCCATCTCAAGGAACTCGGGTGCAGCTATCAGGAACTGCTCGACGAGTTACGCTTCGAGCAGGCCAAGCTTATGCTGTGCGAAGACCAGATGCCGATCTACCGGATCGCGGAGGCGCTGGGGTTTAGCGAGACCGCGAGTTTCCGTCATGCGTTTGTGCGCTGGAGTGGCGTGGCACCGAGTCAGTTCCGACCCTGAAACACCACAGCCCCCGGCCCCCCTTGCCCCTGGAACAGTGGAACCCTGTGGGAGCAAAGCTTGCTCGCGATTGCAGCGCCGCGTGTTTACAGATAGACCGCAGCCGGCCGATCGCGAGCAAGCTTTGCTCCCACAGGGTTGGGGGTGTGGGTTGAGGGTGTGAGTTGAAAACAGAACGAGACAGGGGCGAATTTCGGTCAGTGTTTTTGGCCGTATCGATCCCCTTTTGGCCTTTTCTGCCGTTTTCCAATCACCGATAGCGGGCAAGACTGTGATCAACCGAATCAGCCTGCGGAGAACAAGAAATGCTGACCATCTACTCGGACGATCACCACCTGCACCACGGCCGCTGCGAATTGATCGACGGGCAACTCAAGCCCTGCTTTGAAATGCCTTCCCGTGCAGACCATGTCCTGCAACGAGTCCAGCACCAGAACCTCGGTCCCGTGCAAGCACCGACGGACTTCGGCCTCGAGCCAATCGCGCGTATCCATAGCCGCGACTACCTGGACTTCTTCAAGGGTGCGTGGGCGCGCTGGACTGAATTCAATACCGACGGCGACTTGCTCCCATACACCTGGCCGGCGCGTACCCTGCGGGCAATCAAGCCCACCAGCCTGCATGGCCAGCTCGGCTACTACAGCTTCGACGGCGGTGCTCCGATTACCGCCGGCACCTGGCAAGCGGCCTACAGCGCAGCGCAAGTTGCGCTGACCGCGCAGGCAGAAATCCAGCGCGGCGCCCGCAGTGCCTTCGCCCTGTGCCGCCCACCAGGGCACCACGCCGCTGGCGATTTGATGGGTGGTTATTGCTACCTCAACAACGCCGCCATCGCCGCCCAGGCCTTCCTCGACCAAGGCCACAGGAAAGTCGCGATCCTCGACGTCGACTACCACCACGGTAACGGCACTCAATCAATTTTCTACGAGCGTAGCGACGTGCTGTTCACCTCGATCCACGGCCATCCGGAAGCGGAATTTCCGTTCTTCCTTGGCTACGACGATGAGCTGGGTGAAGGCGCCGGCGAAGGCTTCAATTTCAACTATCCGCTGCCCGCAGGTAGCGGCTGGGATGCCTGGAGCGCGGCGCTGGAACAAGCTTGCAAGGAAATCGAATCCTACGGCGCCGACATTGTCGTGGTATCCCTGGGCGTCGACACGTTCAAGGACGACCCTATCTCCCAGTTCAAGCTCGACAGCCCGGATTACCTGGCGATGGGTGAGCGCATTGCCAAGCTCGGCGTACCGACGCTGTTCGTGATGGAAGGCGGTTATGCGGTGGAGGAAATCGGCGTCAACGCCGTAAACGTTCTTGAAGGCTTCGAAAGCGCTTAATGAGGAAACCAAAACAATGAACAGGCTCAAGCGTTTTATCGCGCCAGTACTGTGGCGCCAACGTGCGCGGACTCGGGCCTGGACCAAAATCAAGTCAGGCGCCTGAAGCAACGCTTGAAGAAGAGACCCGTCAACCCGCGGGTCTTTTTTTGCCTGCGGTATTTATGTACCGCCATGCTGCCCGGACCGCTCGCTACCGTCACCTGACAAGCGCTACGCATCAGCAGTGGCGCATCCCCAGTCAGGATACGGCCATGCCCGAAATCGATATCACCCCGAGCTCAGAAAATGTACTGACCCAACTGATCACCGGCCCCTTGATCCGAGAGGTCGCAGCGACGGTATTGAGTCCTGCGCTCAACGCGCTTTATCCGCGATTGAAGATTGATCCGATGCTGGCGATGGTCGTCACGCCCACCTGGATTGACACCGGTAGCGAAGTCATACCGGGCGATTACCTGTTTGAATCCCTGACTGATGTATTGGTGCGGCTCGGGTTGTCGGGTATGACGGTCACGTTTATCGATGGCGAGCATTTCCTCACACTGCAGCCCGGTAGTGAACCGCCGGCTCAACTCCCGGTGAAAATCAACGCCATCGGATCGCTGGTCAATGCGCTGGCTCCGCAGTTGTTTCTCGCTTATCAACAACAGCAACTGGATTACTGGAATCAGCTCACCAGCGCCGAGAACCCGCGCTGGCACGAGCTCTCGAAAGCGCTGCAGGACGTCTGGGGCCACAATGGGCCGACAGATTGGGACGCGGATCAGAAAGCCATGGCCCTTGCCGTGTTCGACCAACCGGACCGTGCAACACGACGCCCTCAGGACAAGTACCTGACCAAGGCCTGCCTGATCGACACCGAACGCGTTGAAGACGCCATGAGCGCCCATTTGCGGGTGCTGGACATCGCAGTGTTTGTGGGCACGCTGGGCAGCCGAACCCTGGTGCTGGCTCATTCGATTACCGACGGGTTCAGTCGCTACGACTCGGTCGCGGCATTGGGCGCGAAACTGTTCAACAACCCTGGGAGATCAACCAGCAAACTGACGCTGCAGTGGCGCCTGTTTGAACCCGAGGGCAACTTCTTCCATCACCAGGCCTGCGCACTGATTGCACTTGAGGCTGAAGCCATCGCGGCCTTCGACGCCTACTTGAACGCCGGCTCGATAAAGCTTTCCCCGCAGGTCAGTGCGGCAGCCAAAAGCTTCGCTGAATTTGAAGCCCTGCCCTCCTCGCGCTTCAACAAGGTTCAGGGACTACTGACAGACTGGATGAAAAACGCCTCGTCCGCAGAACTGACCCGCTACAGCCGACACTTGATGGACCTGGCGCAACTACGCGAGCAGGATGCCGGAAAAACCTTTGACGAAGGCATCCCGTCGCTGGCGGAATTCGCGCTGCAAACCCTGCAGGAGCAAATGGTCAAAGATTATCCGGCTGCCGCTGACCTCGATCTCAGAGACATTCAGATCAGCATCGCCAGCATCCTGGTACTGGGTGCTGTGGTGATACCCAAGACACAGACCGTCACCTTGTCCCTGGTGGACCTGGCGTTGCAAAACCTGATTGCCGAACCGCTGGGCAACAAGTCCGTGCAGTACAAAAACGGCGCATCAGTGCCCGGCTGGATGACACCTGCCTATCTTGAACAGCTCGTCACCCAGGTGGACATCGGCGCGGTTTACCCCGCGCTGATCAAGCGCAAGCTGCTCGACGACTCGCGGGAAACCTTGCGTCGGCAAGCCTTGTACCTCCGGAATCTACGCGTCCAGCTGCCACTGCAGGCGCTGCAACACAAGATGCGCGGCGAATTCGGGATTGATGAACGTGGCTACCAATACGTGATCGCGTGCATGCGTGAAAGCGACTCCAGCCGCCTGGTTGACGGCCAGGAAATCATCATTCGCCCGTTGGCCTTCGTCACCGGTGATCGCGCCGACGGCAAGGGCGATGAAGTCGCCAACATGTTCATCATTGGCCCGCGGGCTACCGATCAGGGACCGTGCCTGCTTTACCGACCCTTGCTCGTTCCGTCGCTGCTGCAATACCCCGCCGAGGCCAATCTGCTGTACGCCCTCAAGCATGCAAAACCCCTTCGCCAATCAATCCTCGCGTGGCTGGACGACGACGTGCGCTTCAACTACTCCCAGTATGTGTTTTGCGGTGAGCTGCCGTCGGCGTGGACCCTGACCCAGTTGCTGGTCGATCCCACTTCAGCGCTGGGCAAGATGGGCTCGGTGTCGCTTAGCTCCACCGCCCTGGATGACGCGTCGCTGGCGCCATTGTTCAAGGCCAATGCCAACGCGATGATCACCTTGGCAGACCGTCAATCGGTTTCCAATGCCCAGGCTCGCTGGGAAACCCTCAAGCATGGTGCGTGGATGCTGTTCAATGTCGCGTTGCCGTTCCTCGGCCGCACCGCCGGGGTTGCCGCCTGGATCTGGCAAATCATGGATGACCTGCAGGAAATCACCGATGCCGCAGAAAGCGGGGACAGCCAACCGGCCTGGTCGGCCCTGACCGACCTGCTGTTAACGCTCGGCATGGTACTGGCGCATCGCGCGGCCTCTCGCCATAAACCCCTGGCGCGGGTGGTCGAAAAAATCCCGCCACCGATCACCCCTGACATCAAGCCTGAACACGCCATCAAGGTCACTCACGCGGCCGACCTCGATCAGTTGCCCCGCTCCCATGAAACGTCTCTACACGCCACCGCCGCACTGCCGACATCATCGCTGGGCACCTTGCTCGATGAGCTGGCCATCGCCGAACCCAAAGGCATGGCGGCCGCCTCCACAGCGGTCGGCCCCTACCAGCACCTCGGTTCTCTGAGTGGAAAATGGTATGCGAAGGTCGGACTGCGCTGGTTTGAAGTCACCCTCAACGCTAACCACGACGTGCAGATCATTGATTCGCGCCAGGCCCCCACGCGCACCGGGCCGTTGCTGGTCAAGAATGCTCAAGGCGAATGGTTCATCGATACGCGCCTGCGACTCAGGGGCGGAGGCCGGGAGAAGCAGCGGCTGGAACAGCAAAACCGCCAGCGCCAGGCTGAGCTGAAGGAGCAGATGACCGAGTTTGAACGCCTCGAAAACAGTCGCGAAACCGAGCTCAAGGAAGCACAGGCAAAAGCCCAGGCGCCTGGCGCCTGGCGCCACTGCCGACCATCGCCGCCTGTACCTGGAAATGCTCGATTCGCAGATGTCATTCATCAGCACCAACATTGAACAGATGAAAGCCTTCAATGCGCGCGAAGCCATCCCCAACTACCGGAGGGCAATGGTCAGTCGCCTGGATGTGCAGCTGTCACTGGTTGAGAAATGGTTCGTCCACCAGCGCCCGATTTTTGATCGGCAAATGCGCCTGACCCTCGAGGTGCTCGATTCAGGTTCGATCGAAAACCTCCAGGACGCTCGGCAGACCTATCAGCTCATGAGTGAGCTGACCGAAAGCTACATCGAGAAAATCGAGTTCGCCCACTCGCGATTCGAACAGCTGAATCTGCTTGGCAAAGAAGCCGTTGAAGTAATCCGCGACGTCAAAACCAACATGCCGGCGTTCGATCTGCAGGACCTCAAACTGTTCCAGATCACTCTGGGCCAGGAGTTGTGCGTCGAGCCCACGGTCGCGGCCACGCATGAAGCCCGCCCGGCGCTGGAAGAAGTAGTGGAAAACGCAGTGTTGGCCATCCAGGCGTCGCTGGACCTGGTGGCAGACGACGAGGTACTGCGCTTGCCGGAGCGAATCGAAGGGCTGAGTGACCTGGTGGAACAGCTCTCGGTGTCCGACCAGCGCATCCTTGATCTGCCTGCGGAGTTTCCCGATCAGTTCCTGCAACCGTCGCTGGACCTTATGCGTGAACGAATCGAAGGATTCCAGCAGCGTACTGTGAAGCACCTGGCAAGCCTGCTGCGCGAACGCAAGGCACTCGAACCGCACGCAGGGCCCTCCCGCCTGCCAACTGCTCCGGCCAGGAAAATAATCAAGACTCGCTACAACGGTACGATGGTGGGTCAGCTGCGTGCAGACCCGGCAGCACAAGGGGCGGAGCTGGTCGATGTGACCTCGTCGCTGACGGGTAAGGTCATCACGACATTTCACGAAAAATCGCCGGGGGTCTGGGTTGAACGGGTGGCCGCAAAAGCGCCTGGCCCTGCCGTAGCCCAGCCCGATCTGCCTGCTGGCATTGTTCAGGGTCAGGCCTTGCTGGACGGACTGGAAGCATTTATCCGTCGAACAGATACCCACTCCAAAGGGGCTCGGCGCATCCCCGTTGAAATAGAGGAAATGTTCCATCAACAGGCCCTCCGAATGCAGGAGGCCGCCAGAGTAATCGAAGCAGCGTTGGTTTCCAGCAACTCCACCGACAGCGGCCCGGGCTCGGCCGTTACAGTGGTCAAGCAATTGAATGAGGGGGCGGTCAGGCTCTACGATAAGGGGCGCGAAACCCGAATCAGCATGACCAAGCTGCAGCCGCCGACGGCCGAGCGCGTTCAGTGGTTGCAGCACGAAGGCCAGGTCACCATCGTCAAGCTGACGGGCCGACGCTTGCTCAAGAACCGCAGGAAAGACTACCTCGAAGAATATGAGATCCGCGACCATGGCAGCAACAGTGTTCTGTGGTATGCCCACTTCCACTATTCGCAGCCCGCTTCGCCCGTCCAGGCGTTTACGGCGGCACACCTGAAAACTGTACAACAACGGTTGCTGGGCGGCGCGACTGAGGCGCGCAGTGCAAACGATGATATGCAGGCCATTTCCGTCTACCGCAGTGAGATCAGCCCGCGACTGGCGAACCTGCTGTTCTTCGCCAAGCCCCGGCCAGCGGCTTCAGGCTCGTAAGCCTGCACCAAACTGAAGACCCGCACTCGCGGGTCTTTTTTGGCCGGCGATATACATCTACCACCTTGCAGACAGGCCGCGCGATTACTTTCAGCGCATCAAGAGACTGTCCCGGTCTCGTCACTGTCCCAAGGTATTGCGCATGAGTTCCCACACTTCACAGCCTCAGAATGACTCGACGCCACTGGTAGAGACCAACGATCTGGTAAACCAGACCAGCCACGGCCCGGTACTCCATGAGGTGGCGTCGCAACTGCTGCGCCAGGCCTTGGACAAGGCATACCCGCAACTGCGCATCGACCCGGAACGTGCCACGCTGGGTACCCCGCAATGGTTGATAGTGGAAGACCACGTCGAGGCGGGCGCGACCCAGTTTGACTTGTTGACCACCGTACTGGTGCGCCAGAGTCTGTTTGGAACCAAGGCCAATTTTCTTGAAGGCGAGCATTTCCTCACCTTGGAGCCTGATGTCAGCAACCCCGTGCACCTCGCCGTGAGCATCGAGGAAATCGCGAAAATTCTTAACAATCTGGCGGTCATGCTGTTTGTCGAACTGCAAGTTCGGCAACTGGATTTCTGGAACGCCAAGGGGCACAAGATTGCCCGCTGGCAGGAGTTATCCGACACGTTGCGCAAGATGATGAATGTGCAGAAGGTCAAGAGCTGGGACGCAGACGAATGCGCCATGGCCCGAGAAGTGTTTCGCGATCCGGACCGCACCTCCCGTAAAAATGTGAACAGTGAATTCTCCGCCATTCAGGCCTGCCTGATCGATATCGACATTGCGGGAGAAAGCATCGATAACCATCTCCTGATCGGTGGTGCCCTGGTACTCAAGGCCACCTATCGCAAGCGCCCGTTGCTGGTGATGTACACCATCGAGCGAGCGTATGAGTCTTTCAGTTCGATGGAAGAACTGGGTAACTCGCTCCCCGAACGCCTGGAAGATCTGCCGGAAGAACATGCCCTGACATGGCGACTTCATGAGCCTGAAGGCAACATCTTCGATCACATGGCGTGGGCGCTGGTGTCATCACAACTGGATGCCATCAACGCCCTGCAGTTTCTCGACAAGACAGGCGACAAGTCTCAACCCGAGCCTGGGCTCGACCTCGAGGAAAAAGCCCGCTTCCTGCAAATCAATACTGCAATTCCTGATTGGCTGCGCAACGCGCCAGCTGGCGATATTCATGATTACAGCCGATACATCAGTGCCTTGGGTCTGTTATATCGCCGGCCTGCCAGCAAACTGGCCAGAGCCGAGATTCCGCCCATTTCCGACTATGCCCAGGGCCAGATGCGCGATGCGATCATTGCTGATCCGTCGGCAGTGGACGCTGAGGACCTTCCCCTTGATGACCTGCGGATCAAGATCACCAACAGCTTTACCACTGGCAATTTCACGCTGCCCAACCCGCTCGACCAGCACCTTGAAACACTGGCCGACTTCGCCTTGGAGAACGTAGCGCCCTATCAGGCAGCAATCTCCTTTGTGGGTGGCGAGACGGTGCCGCAATGGCTCACACCCGACCTGCTTACCACCCTGTCAGCGCGAGTTGACATCGGCAAGACCTATCCCGACCTGATCAAGCCCAGGCTGCTGGGTGATCCGGTGACCTCTCGACGTCAGGAGGATTTCTATCGCGAGCAGTTGCGCCTATTGCTGCCGATGCAGGCGCTGGAGGCCAGGTTCAAGCCAGAGACCGGCGTTGACGAACGCGGCTATCAATACGTCTGCGAATTGCTCGACAAGAATCTCGACGCCAAAACCATCGCCCTGTATCCGCTGACGCTGACTCCGCAGCATCGCCTGACCAGCACCAGCGACACCGTGGCCAATATGTTCATCATCAGCCCACGAGTAGCCCACAACGCACCCTGCCTGCTGTATCGACCGATGTTCGATGAACCCCTTCTGCAATATCCTTCAAGACAGAATTTGCTATACGCCTTGCATCAGCCAGGCGACCTCAGGGACTCGGTGCTGGCCTGGCTACCGGACAAAACTCTGAGCTTTGAATACGCCCAATATGTGTTTCCCACCGGGCTGCCGTCGCCGTGGCTGGTGGTGGAGGAACTGGTCAATCCATTTCAACATTCGGCCTCGTTCGGCCGGGCTGTCATGGAAAGCGTAGAGGTCAGCGGCGACCCGTTGTTGGCGCTGTTCAAAAGCAATGCGCAGGCGCTGGTCGATTTCGCCGATCGGCAATCGCAATCCAACGCCGAACAGCGCTGGAGTGTGTTGAAGGACAGTGCCTGGGCCCTGTTCGACATCGCCTCGAACTTCCTCAGCGGCGCGGTCGGAACTGCCGTCTGGGTCTGGCAGACCATCAACCAGATTCAGCAGGCACTCGATGCCCGTGAACGGGGAGACAGTTTCATCGAGTGGACTTCGGTGTCCGATATTTTGCTGGCGGTGGGGATCATCCTCAGCCATCACGCAGTGATGCGGCGGCAGAAGGTTTCCACCGAGCCGCGAGTTGAAAAATTGCCGACGCAGAAAGCGCCCACAGCCCGCGTTGAGCCTGTGAGCATCAAGCTCAACCCCGACGCGCTGCCTGCTGACCTTCCACTGAGCCATATTTCGGCGCTGGACCTCGCCGGCTCGGTGCCGCGTCGCACGTCGACGGCCCTGGGCGCCTATCTGGATACCCTGAAAGTCGCGGCGCCGGATCTCTCCAGCGCAAGTGTGACAAGGTTGAAGGATGCGCCCCCGCACATTTACCGGGATGCCACTCGCAACTACGCCCAAGTGGGTGAGCGGTGGTTTCATGTCCGCTTGCAAGGCGACGACGACGACGTTTACATCCTCGATCCGAATCAGCCAGAACGAACCGGGCCGAAGCTGGCGATCTCCGGTCAGGGCCAGTGGGTGCTCGACCTGCGCCTGCGCTTGCGTGGAGGTTCCGGCAATGCAATGAGTCGTCATCAGGAAGCGGCTGACCAGCAACGCCTGAGTACTCTGGATGACGCGCTGAAGTCTTTTAAACTTCTGCAAAACAGCAAGGAAGCCGAACTGACCCGGTTGCACGACGCTATCCAGCTGGCCAGTACCGAAGACTACGACGCGCAAACAGCGCTGTACGTCGAAAAACTCGACACCACTATCGACGAGTATCGCCAGGTACTGCAACAGCTCAGCGAGTGGCGCAGCCTCGGCGGAACGGAAAACTATCAGGAAGACCTGCTGCGCATGAGTATCGCGCTGCAGAGGAATCTGTCGTTGTGGTTTGTCATCAAGCGGGCCGAGTATGGGCAGGCGATCAGTGTCATGACCCGGGCCGGGCAAAAAGAAGCGGTGCCCAGGCAAACCTACGTCGACAATGTGCAAAAAGCCTCCACCCTTGGTCAGGAGATGGTGGAAAAGCTGGCCCTGTCGACCTCGACTCTTGAAGGCATGCGTGCAGCCGGAAAGTCCGGCACTGAAAGCGCGATGAAGATTCGCAAACTCACGCCTTCGTTTACCGAGCTCGACCTCAAAGCCAACGAGATCGGCATGGCTCAGGAGCTATGCCTCAATGAACTGGCCAATCCGCTGATGCAGCAAGCGCGAATTGCAGTGGGCAAGATCGTGGTCAGCGCCGCAAAGGCGGCCATTATGATCGCAGATCTGATGAAGACTAGAGGTGCGCCTCCCGACCCGCAGGTACGCATCGAGGCATTAAGCACACTGGTAGAAGTTTTCGCAGATGCCAACCAGCGCATCCGGGAACTGCCAGGCGCCTACCCCGGCATTGTCAAACAGCCCAAACTCAATCAGCTGCGCAATCTGATCGACGAGTTTTCCCTGCTGGCACAAAAGCGCCTCGATGCGTTGTTGCCGGAATCAGCGGACATAACCGAGCGGCTGACAGTTGATCGAGCGCAGCCGGGACCATCACGGCAACCGGTCAAGGTGCGCAAGACGCGGCCACGGGAGCCCGGCAAAGTCGAACCGGAAAAGACCCCCGAAGAGCCGCTCAAGCCTTTTACGCCGGCCATTTACCAGCAACCAGCTCGGAGCCTGAGTGATCAGGAAACAATAGAAACCGGCATCGAGCTGAATCTGGACACGGGTAAATTCATCGAACGTACTCGCAAGGATGCGTTGCTGCCAAGGCGCATTCCTGCCGATATTCAGGATGTGTTCGATCAGCAGGCAACGAAGCTGGAGCAAGCCGCCAAAGGCGTCGATCAAGCCGTAATCAACATCAAGGAGGCCGATGATACCGACCTCCCGGTAGGTAGCTTGAGTTCCGAGCTGAGCGCAGGCGCCATTCACCTGCGCAACGAGGGCGTCAGGGTTCGAGCCGATCTGTACACGCGGCGCAAACCGACCCAAAGCATTTTCCAGTGGATGCATGACAACGACCAAGTCGATATCAGCCGCGACCGCCGGGGTCGGATCCAGACCAAGGGGCTAGGTGATTTTTTCCAGGAATACCGGATTGCCGACAAGACCCGCAACAAACCGTTATGGGTGGCGCACTTCCACTACGACACCCTGCACAGCCTGGCAAACGCGCCCACGGCGGCGCATCTGAAGATTTCGGAGGATTACCTGAAAACCCTGGCGCCAGACCTGCAAAAGGTTCTGAACACTTTCGAACCGATCGATGGTGTATTCCGCAAGATCAGCGACCCTGCACTGCGCAAACTGTTCCTCGACCTAGAGCCGGTGGCGCAAATCGGCTCATAACCACTTAGCGCCGCCACACCAGCTCCAGTCGCCCGAGTGCCATCTTGATAGCTGCCTCGGGCACGGCGGCGAAACCCAGGACCAGCCCGGCGCGCTGGTCCATCGGCGTTAGCGAGTCCGCTAGCCAGTAGCTGCTCAACCCATTGATCTCGACATCGACGCTGGCGGCTTGCTCGATCAGTTCGGCCTCTCGCGCCTGTGAATCTACCGCCACCGTCAGATGCAACCCAGCGGCGACGCTCGGCAGACTGCCTATACCTGGAATGCCCTGTGGCCAACCCGCCAGCAGGGTATTACGACGGCTCAACGCAGCCCGCCGCATGCGACGGATATGCCGCTGGAAATGCCCGGCGGCCATGAACTCGGCCATCACCGCCTGGGTGCTGACCTCGGAATGGCGTACGTCCACTGCCCGACGCTGGGAAAACGCCTGCACCAGCGCCGGTGGTAGCACCAGGTAACCCAGGCGTAGCGCCGGAAAGGCGACTTTGCCGAAGGTGCCGACGTACAAGACCCGTCCTTGGCGATCCAGGGCCGCCAGCGGCGCCAGGGGAGCGCCGCTGTAGCGGTACTCGCCATCGTAGTCGTCCTCAACGATCCAGCCTTGTGCGCGCTCAGCCCAGGCCAGCAATTCCAGGCGCCGCGCCAGGCTCATCACTACTCCGGTGGGGTATTGATGCGAAGGCGTCACGTACGCCAGTCGGCAGTCGTCGAGCCCTGCCAGCTGAGTGCAGTCGATTCCCTCGCTGTCCACCGCCACCCCGTGCAATCGCGCACCCGCCACGGCGAACGCATGCCCCGCCGCCCGGTACCCCGGATTTTCCAGCGCGACCCCGTCGCCGGGCTCCACCAGCAGCTGTGCACAAAGGCTAATTCCCTGCTGTGCGCCACTGGTGATCACTATTTGCTCAGCTGCGCACTGCATGCCGCGAGAACTGCGCAAATACGCTGCGATCATTCCGCGCAGTCGCGCATCGCCGGCCGGATCGCCATAACACAACTGCTGTAAATCAGGTTTGCGCCAGAAAGCCGCATTCAGCTTGGCCCAGACCTCGAAAGGAAACAGATCAAAGGCGGGTACACCTACTCGAAATGCTCGAGGCGGGCCGCTGGGCGGAGTGGCCAAATGATTGTTTTGTAACCGGGCAAGCGCGCCATTGTGGATAACTTTACTGGATGAAATCACAGGTAAATCCAGCCAATTTGTGGATAAGGCTGTGGGTAACCCTGTTGAAAACCCTGTGGATACTTTTGTGGATAGTTTTTCTACCAGTTCGCTCGTTTGGGGCAATTGCGCGACATAAGTCCCGTCCCCTACCCGTCCCTCGATAAAGCCCTCTGCGTAAAGCTGGTCATAGGCGCGCACCACGCTGTTGCGGGATATCGCCAGCGCTGCGGCAAGATCGCGACTTGCCGGCAATCGAGTACCGCTGGCCAGCCGACCATCCAGTACTCGCAGCCGCAGCGCCTGATACAGCTGGCGACTGAGGCCCTGGCGTCGATCGAGTTCGATGCCAGCAGGGTTGAACGACAGCGAAAGCGGCGTTTGGCTCACGGCAATGGACCTATGAAATTGGTCATTAATGGCTCTTACAACAGACCAATAGCCTGCCTAGGATGAACGCATTCGCCAAGGAATCTTTTCATGTACAACCCCAGCAGCTTTGCCATCACAGATTTGGCCGACATGCAGCAGCAGATACATGGCACCCGCCTCGCCCTGGTGATCACCCATGGCGAGCAGGGCTTGCAAGCCAGCCACCTGCCACTGCTCCTGCGTCCAGACGAAAGTCCGAATGGCACGCTCTACGGTCACTTCGCCAAGGCCAATCCGCAGTGGAAGGAATTGCAGAATGGCGCTGAAGCCCTGGTGATTTTTGCCGGCGCCGATGCCTACATCAGCCCGGGGTTTTATCCGAGCAAAACCGAGCATGGCAAAGTAGTCCCGACCTGGAACTACGTTGCCGTGCACGCTTATGGCACCGCCGAAGTGTTCACCGATGCCGATCGACTGCTCAACCTTGTCAGCGCACTGACCGATCGTCACGAAGGCGCTCGCGAGCAACCGTGGAAAGTCACCGATGCTCCCGCCGACTACATTGACGGGATGCTCAAGGCCATCGTCGGTTTTGCTTTACCCATCCAGCGCCTGGAAGGCAAACGCAAACTCGGGCAGAACCGCAGCACCGCAGACATCGCCGGCGTGCGCGAGGGGCTCAGCGCCAGCCCCGATGCGCAAGACCAAGCCCTTGCCCACTTGATGCGTTAAGGAATCCACATGAGTCAGCTCGACATCCGTCAGGTTACCGCCCCCGATCACGCAGCCTGGCTACCCCTGTGGCAGGCCTACCTGAGCTTCTACAATACCGAACTGCCTGAGGCAGTCACCCAAAGCACCTGGCAGCGCATGCTCGATCCAGGCGAACCGACTCACGCCGCGCTGGCCTGGGCCGACGGCAAGGCGGTGGGCATGGTGCATTTCATCTACCATCGATCAAACTGGAGCATCGAAAACTCCTGCTATCTGCAGGACCTGCTGGTTGCGCCACAAACCCGCGGTACCGGGGTCGGCCGCCAGTTGATCGAATTCGTCTACGCCACCGCGAAAAACGATGGCTGCTGCAAAGTCCACTGGTTGACTCACGAAACCAATGCCACCGCGATCCAGCTCTACGAGCGAATCGCCGAACGCCCGGGTTTCATCCAATTTCGTAAAGCCCTTTAACGTTCAAGGAGAACAACATGTCGACTTCACTCGCAGACTGGAAAGGCGTCCCGGCACCCTCGGTTCAAACCATCGAAGGGCGGTTTATCCGCCTTGAAAAGCTCGATCCGGCCAGGCATGCGGATGGCTTGTTCAAAGCCCTGCAAGGTCCCGGTGCCGATCCGAAGCTGTGGGACTACCTGCCTTACGGTCCGTTCCCAGAGCGCGGCGCATTCGACGATTGGCTGAACAACCACGCGGCCCACAGCGACCCGTATTTCTTCAGTGTGATCGATCGCGCCAGCGGCGAAGTACAGGGCATTCTCAGCCTGATGTCGATCGTCCCGGCTCAGGGCCGTATCGAAATCGGCCACGTGACCTTCGGCGCACCGATGCAACGCTCACCGAAAAGCACCGAGGCGGTGTACCTGCTGGCCAGGGAATCCTTCGCTCTGGGTTACCGTCGCCTGGAGTGGAAGTGCAACAACGGCAACGCCCGCTCCAAGTACGCAGCCGAGCGGCTGGGGTTCAGCTTTGAAGGCGTGTTCCGCCAGCACATGGTAGTGAAGGGGCAGAACCGCGATACCGCCTGGTATTCGATTCTGGACTCGGAATGGCCGACACTCGGCGCCGGGTTCGAGCGGTGGCTGTCCGAGGAAAACCAGACGGCTTCGGGTCAGCTGAAAACGCTGGCGGAGTGCCGCAGCTAGGAAAAAAAGTCAAAAGATCGCGTAGGAGCCACGTAGGAGCTGCCGAGAGCAACGAGGCTGCGATCTTTTGATCTTGAACTTTCATCCAATATCCCGCCGAATCCGCACTACCCCCATCTTCATGCCAAACGGCTTGAACACAGCGTTCAGCGATTTCAGGGTCTGGTTCCCCTCCCCATGCTCGATATGCACGAGCGTACGCACGGAGATCTTGCACATCCTGGCAAATTGCGTTTGATGCAACCCCGTGACCTCCAGGCGCAGTCGACGAACTGCCTCGCCGATCTCAAGAGTGCCTTGGGCAAGTGCCTCCCGGATGCTTGCGATGAGCACTACGCGCTCGGCGACGGTCATGCTCATGTCAAATCCTGCTCAAAAGGGGTGGTACGTCTGCATTATAATGCAGTCAAACCACCGTCCTGGCGTCAATATACGCAAAAGATTGCATATCAACCTTGGTGTAACGTTCAACCTGCGGGAGCAAACCCTGCTTCGCACGACTATCCAAAAATGCCAATTGCCCAGAGAGCAGCCATAAAAAAAGGGGAGCAAATGCCCCCCCGAGGTTTAAAGCGGTGTATCGAGGCTGTTGATCAGCCTTCGATCTCGATCAAAATTTCGCCAGGGTTAACCCGGTCGCCCTTGGCCACGTGAATGGCAGTGACTTTACCGGCGATGGCGGCCTGGACTTCGGTTTCCATCTTCATCGCTTCGGTGATCAGTACGGCCTGGCCGGCTTTGACGCTGTCACCTTCCTTGACCAGCACGTCGACGATGTTGCCCGGCATGGTGGTGCTAACGTGCCCCGGCGCGGTGGCTTGCTTGCGCTTGCTGCTGCCGCCGCTGACGAACTCGTTGAGCGGCTCGAACACCACTTCTTCCGGCATCCCGTCGATGGACAGGTAGAAGTGACGCTTGCCTTCAGCCTTGACGCCGACGCCAGTGATGTCGACGCGGTAGGTTTCACCGTGTACGTCGATCACGAACTCGGTCGGCACGCCTTCGCCACCGGCGGAGGTCACGCCACCCGCTTCCGGGATCGGCAACAGCACTTCTGGAGTCAGGGTGCCCGCAGCACGTTCTTCGAGGAATTTGCGCCCGATGTCCGGGAACATGGCGTAGGTCAGCACGTCTTCTTCAGACTTGGCCACCGAGCCGATTTCGGCGCGCAGCTTGGTCATTTCCGGCTTGAGCAGGTCCGCTGGACGGACGTCGATAACTTCCTCGTTGCCGATCGCCTGACGACGCAATT
Source organism: Pseudomonas sp. LB3P31 (assembly GCF_054897945.1). Taxonomy (NCBI): domain Bacteria; kingdom Pseudomonadati; phylum Pseudomonadota; class Gammaproteobacteria; order Pseudomonadales; family Pseudomonadaceae; genus Pseudomonas; species Pseudomonas sp. LB3P31. The sequence goes on along the minus strand of NZ_CM142710.1, from coordinate 3,478,467 downwards.
TTTCGTTTACGGTGCCCGGCGCCTTGCCGTAGCCGCCTTGCAGGTAGAGCTTCACTTCGTTGGTGATGGTCTTGTAGCGCTCACCGGCCAGTACGTTGAAGAACGCCTGGGTACCAACGATTTGCGAAGTCGGGGTGACCAGCGGCGGGAAGCCGAGGTCTTCGCGAACCCGCGGGATTTCGGCCAATACTTCGGCCATGCGGTTCAGCGCGCCCTGCTCTTTCAACTGGTTGGCCAGGTTGGAAATCATCCCGCCCGGTACCTGGTTGACTTGCACACGGGTGTCGACGGCGGTGAACTCGCTTTCGAACTGATGGTACTTCTTGCGCACGGCGTAGAAGTACAGGCCAATTTCCTGCAGCAGTTCCAGGTTCAGGCCGGTGTCGTACTCGCTGCCTTTAAGGGCGGCAACCATCGACTCGGTGCCTGGGTGGCTGGTACCGGAAGCGAAGCTGGAGATGGCAGTGTCGATATGGTCGGCACCGTTCTCGATGGCTTTGAGCTGGCACATGGTGGCCAGGCCAGCGGTGTCGTGGGAGTGGATGAACACTGGCAGCGACTGCTCGGCTTTTAATGCCCGGACCAATTCGCCAGTGGCGTACGGGGTCAACAGGCCGGCCATGTCCTTGATCGCCACCGAATCGCAACCCATGGCTTCCATCTGCTTGGCCTGGGCCACGAACGCGTCGATGGTGTGCACCGGGCTGGTGGTGTAAGCGATGGTGCCCTGGGCGTGTTTGCCGGCAGCTTTTACCGCTTCGATGGCGGTGCGCAGGTTACGCACGTCGTTCATCGCATCGAAGATGCGGAACACGTCGATGCCGTTGACCGCCGCCTTGGCGACGAAGGCCTTGACCACATCGTCGCTGTAGTGGCGGTAGCCCAGCAGGTTCTGGCCGCGCAGGAGCATTTGCAGGCGAGTGTTAGGCAATGCCGCACGCAGTTGGCGCAGACGCTCCCACGGGTCTTCCTTGAGGAAGCGTACACAGGCGTCGAATGTCGCGCCGCCCCAGCACTCCAGCGACCAGTAGCCGACTTTGTCGAGCTTGTCGCAGATCGGCAGCATGTCTTCGGTGCGCATGCGGGTGGCGAGCAGCGATTGGTGGGCGTCGCGCAGGATGGTGTCGGTAACGTGGATTTTCTTGGACATTATTCTTTCCTCACAGGCCTGCGTGGGCGGCGATGGCGGCGGCGATGGCCAAGGCCAGCTCTTCGGGTTTGCGCTTGATCGAGTAGTTGGTCAGTTCAGGATGGCTTTCAACGAAGCTGGTATTGAACTGGCCACTACGGAATTCCGGGTTACGCAGGATTTCCTGATAGTACGCGGCGGTGGTCTTGACCCCTTGCAGACGCATGTCGTCGAGGGCGCGCAAGCCGCGGTCCATCGCTTCTTCCCAGGTCAGCGCCCACACCACCAGTTTCAGGCACATGGAGTCGTAAAACGGCGGGATGGTGTAGCCGGTGTAGATCGCTGTGTCGGTACGCACGCCAGGACCGCCGGGGGCGTAGTAGCGAGTGATCTTGCCGAAACTCGGCAGGAAGTTGTTCTTCGGGTCTTCGGCGTTGATCCGGAATTGCAGCGCGAAACCGCGATGCTGGATATCTTCCTGTTTCACCGAAAGCGGCAGGCCCGATGCAATGCGGATCTGCTCACGGACGATGTCGATGCCGGTGATTTCTTCGGTGATAGTGTGTTCCACCTGCACCCGGGTGTTCATCTCCATGAAGTACACCTCGCCCTCGGCGAGCAGGAACTCCACGGTCCCGGCATTCTCGTAACCCACGGCCTTGGCGGCACGCACCGACAGGTCGCCGATGTAGGCGCGCTGTTCCGGGGTCAGTTGCGGGCTCGGGGCAATCTCGATGAGCTTCTGGTTGCGACGCTGGATCGAGCAGTCGCGCTCGAACAGGTGCACGACATTGCCGAAACTGTCGCCGAGAATCTGCGCTTCGATGTGCTTTGGATTGACGATGCACTTTTCCAGGAACACTTCTGCGGAACCGAATGCCTTGGTGGCTTCGGAGATCACTCGCGGGAATGCCTGTTCGAGTTCTTCGCGGCTGTCGCAGCGACGGATACCACGACCACCACCACCGGAAGTCGCCTTGAGCATCACCGGATAACCGATGCGCTCGCCTTCTAATAACGCTTCGGCGATATCCGCGACGTTGCCTTCGGTCCCCGGCGTAACCGGTACCCCGGCCTTGATCATGCTGCGACGGGCTTCGGTCTTGTCGCCCATGCGGCGGATCACTTCAGCCGATGGACCGATGAATTTGATCCCGCGCTCTGCGCAGATATCTGCCAGTTCAGCATTTTCCGAGAGAAAACCGTAGCCGGGGTGCAGTGCATCGCAACCGGTTTCGACTGCCAGATTCACCAGCTTGCGCGCATTCAGGTAACCGGCCAATGGTTCGGCACCAATGCTGTGAGCCTCATCCGCACGCTTCACATGCAGGGCATGGCGGTCGGCGTCGGAATAGATCGCGACCGAGCGAATGCCCATCTCGGCGCAGGCACGTACGATTCGTACGGCAATCTCACCACGGTTGGCGATCAGGATCTTTTTTATCACTTGGAATTTCCCTTGAGCCGGTGGCACCCACAACCTGCTAGACCAGGTCGACGTGACCAAATGTTTCAATCTGGTCGCGAACCCACACTAGCGCTCACAAGGGATTAACAAAAATGAATAATTATTGGGTTAGCCATAAGTAAAGACTTATAGTCATTCTATCGGCCCGGGCTCAGAGTGAGGATAAAATGCGTAAGTCACTGATGCGTATGACATTACGGCAATTACAGATCTTCAATGAGGTCTGTGATCTACGGTCGTATAGCCGCGCAGCCGAGGAAATGTCCCTCACTCAGCCGGCGGTTAGTTTGCAGATCAGGCAGATCGAAGAGCTGATCGGGCAGCCATTATTCGATTATGTCGGCAAAAAACTCTACATGACCGAAGCGGCAGAAGCACTTCAGCGCGCCAGCCGGGACATTTTCGGGCGCCTGGAAAACCTCGACATGCAGCTCTCGGACATGCAGGGATCGCTGCAGGGGCAGCTCAAGCTGGCGGTGGAATCCAGCGCCAAGTATTTCGTGCCACACCTGTTTGCCGCGTTCAAACGCCAGCACCCGGAGGTCAATCTGCAGCTGACGGTGGTCAATCGCGGGCAAGTGATCCGTCGGCTTTCCGATAACCGCGACGACCTGGTGATCATGTCCATGGTGCCGCAGGACATGGGACTGGAATTCCTGCCCTTCCTCAACAATCCGATTGTTGCCGTGGCGCCGCCGGATCATCCGCTATGCCACATGGGCCCGCTGCGCCTGCAGGACCTGGAACCCTACACGCTGCTGCTGCGCGAACCCGGTTCCGGCACGCGCCTGGCGTGTGAAGAGTATTTCAAGGAAAAGCGCGTGCACTTCAACCAGACCCAGGAAGTCTCGTCAGCTGAAGCCCAGCGGGAATGTGTATTGGCGGGTTTGGGCGTGGCGCTGTTGACACGTCACGCCCTGAACCTGGAGCTGGCGACCGGCGGATTGATCGAGCTGCCGGTAGAGGAACTGCCGCTGTACCGCAGTTGGTGCCTGGTGCAGGCCAAGGCGAAACGCCTGTCACCGGTGGCTCACGCATTCCTTGCGTTTATCCGCAGCGAGCGAGTGCAGATCAGCGCCCTGGTTGAGCGCTTCGACGGGAAGCTGCGGGCGCTGCCTGCCAGTAGTTGAGTTGCAGATCGTCAGCAAAGCCGCTGATTTCGGCCAGCAGTTGGCGGCGCTCGCAGCGGTCTTCGATGGCGCGGCGAAACTCCATGCGGCGCTGGTCTTCCTGCTGACGACGGGTTTTGACGGCGCTGTTGCGTTCTTCGTAGGGCTGGGCCATTTCGAGTCTCCCAAGGCGATTACGGGAGTTTCAAGATAGGCGCGGGGGATGACGGTTTGGCGGCTGGGACATTACAGGGATGTGAATATTGGCGCCTTCGAGAAAGCCATCGCGAGCGCAGGCTCACTCCCACAGGATTCGTGGCGCCTACAGGATTGGCGCAACACCGATAATCAAATGTGGGAGTGAGCCTGCTCGCGATAAGGTCGGCACGACCTTCCGGCGATTGCGGCTCAGAATCAATCGTCCAGCGCCTTCACCGACTTGGGCGACAACCGCAAACTGCGCAGGCTGCGCTTCACGCTCTTGAGGTGATTGACCAGGCTCGGTCCGCGCGCCATGGCCACGCCCATCGCCAACACATCGATCACCACCAGGTGGGCAATACGCGAAGTCAGCGGTGTGTAGATTTCGGTGTCTTCATGCACATCGATCGCCAGGTTGACGGTCGACAGCTCGGCCAATGGGGTCTGGCTCGGGCACAAGGTGATCAGCGAGGCACCGCTTTCGCGCACCAGGTTCGCCGTGATCAACAGGTCCTTCGAGCGCCCGGATTGGGAAATGCAGATCGCCACATCAGTCGGTTTCAGCGTTACGGCCGACATCGCCTGCATGTGCGGGTCGGAATACGCCGCCGCCGTCAGCAGCAAGCGGAAGAATTTGTGTTGGGCATCCGCCGCCACTGCACCTGACGCGCCAAAGCCGTAGAACTCAACCCGCTGCGCCAGGGACATCAGCGTGACCGCACGCTGCAACTCAATCGGGTCGAGGCGCTCGCGCACCTCCATCAGCGTATGCAGGGTGGTGTCGAAGATTTTCAGGCTGTAGTCGGCGACGGAATCGTCTTCGTGAATCGCGAACTGGCCAAAACTCGCACCCGCCGCCAGGCTCTGCGCCAGCTTGAGTTTGAGGTCCTGGAACCCGGAACAGCCGATGGCACGGCAAAACCGCACGATGGTCGGCTCGCTGATGCCTACGCTGTGGGCCAGGTCGGCCATGGAACTGTGCATCACCGCCGCGGGGTCAAGCAGCACGTGGTCGGCGACCTTGAGCTCCGACTTGCGCAAGAGGTGGCGTGACTGGGCGATGTGTTGCAACAGATTCAAAGGTCTGGACTCTTTGTTATTGGCTGGCGCCGGGATGTAGCGCGCTTGTAGTTATACTACATGAATCGGCTTTTTGCCTGCTCAATCCGTAACCGAATCCCTCGTTTTCAGCCGTGCGCGCCGGATGTAGCAGTGTTGGCGTGTGCACTGGTGGCATAGGCAGGGTCAGCGTACTCGAGGTACTCAGTGGGTCTTAGCCGTCGGACAGAGCGTCCTGGGGCGTGGTCTCCTTGATCAGGCGGCCCAGCAGGTCGTAGGCAAAATCGAGTTTCACCGCGCTGACGCCGAGTTTTTTGCCGTTGGCGGTGGGCAGGCGTTCGATGGTGAGCAAGCGGTCTGCGTCGTCGTAGGTGTAGTCCTGCCGTGCGTCGGCGTTGAGTTTGGCCAGCAATCGACCAATCGGATCCCGCTCAAATTCGGTACTGCGTTGTGGGCGTTCGGCACGTTCGCCGTAGCCGATTTCGTTGACTCGCTCAGGTGTCCGCCCAGGTTGTAGCTGAACTGACGGGTCAGGTTGTCGATGCGCTTTTCTTCCACCAGGCGGTCTGAATTATCATAGGCAAACTGGTAGGTCGCGTTGCTTTCGTTGACCAGCGCGGTCAGGCGGATCTGGTCGTTTCTTCAAACCTTTAAAATTTACTTACCTATAACATATATCCCTTACAAATTTTTGCTATAACACTGACATTTCTTGCGCCCTTAACTCTCTTGGCAAGCTCATCCATCATAACGATTAAAACAGCGACTTCTTCGTGCGTGACTGCCTCCTCATCATAAAATTCGTCTTTTTCATAATGAATAAGATCTATATTATCAATTGCCAAAGAAACAGATTTTTCAAAATCCTCGAACTGTTCACTTGCGGAAAATTTTAGTAGATAGAGCAAGGCTATCAACAAATTTTGGGCATAAGCACCCTCCTGCTCACCATACTCTTCGGTATCAGGAATATTATTTTCCACTTCTTTCAAGTGCGAAAATGCCTTGCCCCTGCCTTCCAAGCAAGCCGCAATCCCGGTCTCAAATAGTGACGACAGTTGCTCACTGTAGACTTTATCAAAGTCCTCTATAAGTCTTTTTTGCCGATACAGATAAGCGGCTCCCAAAAAAATTTTATCTTTACCATCTAACGAAGCTATTTTACTAGCCACAACCGCAGATTCAAATATCAAACTATATTGCACGTGCCCCCCCGATGCGTTTTTTACTTTTTTTACCAGTAGCGTGAGTGTCGGTCTTAACGTTATGCTCTTTCATTAAATTTTCACAATCCAAGCAAACACCTCTTGAAGCATCTATATTAGTAGCGCCTTTCCCAGCCTTGATGATCGTTTCCTCAGCATGGCCGACACCGTTTACCACGCCAATACCCTTAGACTGAGCCCAATCCCTCTGCATCTTAGGCACAGTTTTATCACTAGATGCAACAAACAACCCCCCATCTGTGGCGATTCCGATCGCTGTAGTTTTAAACTTTTGCGCTGTTTTATCCAGCAATCCGTGTGCTTCGTTTACTAATGCTAATAGTTCTGATAGTCCCCAAGGGTCGACCCGACCGATCGGGTTCGAGACATACCCATAGAGATTACTGCCGCCTAACAAACCAATCGGATCCTGCGTTAAGAATCGCCCCAGCTCCGGATCATAGTACCGAAACGTATTGTAATGCAGCCCCGTCTCATCATCGAAATACTGCCCCTGAAACCGCAGATTCTGCTCGACCTCATTAACCTCAAGCTTCTCCATCGCCCCCCAGGCCTTATACGTCGCCTGCCAGACAATCTGCCCCTCCCGGTCAGTCATCTCCAGCGGCGTACCAATCTGGTCAGTATGGAAGTAATAAAGCGCCTGCTCCCCACCCTCATCCTGATCTACCCGCGCTAACGGTGCATAGCTCCCAGGCTCGTACAGATAAAGGTTGCTCCGCCCCGGCGTCTCTTCGCGCAGCATGCGCAGGCCTTGCCAGAGGAAATTCTTGTGCTGGGTTTTTCCGGAAACTGTTGAGGTCTTGCTAACTCGTCGACCGAGGCTGTCGTAACGATATTCGCCAGTACTCTCCAGCTTCCCCTCCAGCAACGTCTCAGCCCGAACCAGCCGATTTTCACAGTCATACTTGAACGTCTGCAGCTTGCTGATACCGCTCCATTTTTCAATCAGGTTGCCCCAGGGGTCGTAACTGTATTCCTGATCTCGCCACTGTTTGATCCGGTTGTCCTTCACGTGATCAAACTTGCTGGTGTTGAAATTCAAGCGGTTCGCCGCCGCGTCGTACCTGAACTCTTCGCTGTCCACCAACCTGCCGGTGTCACGGCTGTGCAGCTGCCCGTTGGCTTCGTATTGGTACTTGATCTCACCGCGCAGTTTGTCCAGCGTGCGGGTCAATTCGCCAGCGGGATCGTACTGGTGGCGGCGGTGGATCGGGTTGTAGGCGTGCTCGACCAACAGAGCAGGCTGGATGCCTGGGTTTTGAATCTGCGAGAGCTTTTCTGCCGGCAGGGTCGAGGCGAATTGCCAGGCTTTGCGCCCCATCGCGTCATAGCCGAAGCAACTGGTGAGTTTGCCTTGGGTACGCAGCACCTCGCGGTGCAGGTCATCGCGCTCCATGTCGCTGATTAGTTGGCCGTCGAGGTTGAGTTGGTGCAGATGGCCGCTGCCGTAGTACAGGTGATTCAGGTGCTGGCCGGTAGGCAGAGTCAGGGTGGTCAGGTTGCTGAGTGGATCGTAGTCGTAGGACAGAGCGCCTTGGGGCGTGGTTTCCTTGATCAGGCGACCCAGCAAGTCGTAGGCAAAATCGAGTTTCTCCGCGCTGACGCCGAGTTTCTTGCCGTTGGCGGTGGGCTTGCGCTCAATGGTGAGCAAGCGGTCTGCGTCGTCGTAGGTGTAGTCCTGGCGTGCGTCGGTGTTGAGTTTGGCCAGGAGGCGGCCGATGGCATCTCGCTCGAATTCGGTACTGCGTTGTGGGCGTTCGGCACGTTCCCCGTAGCCGATCTCGTTAACCCGCGTGGACCAAGCAGCATAGGAACACTACACAACGTAAAAGTTAAATCCGCCACAATAACACCAACGCCGAAGTGATATATCTCGCCAAAGCAGTACTAAGACTATTCTTTCAAAGTAATTCGCTTCGATCATGCAGTGTTTAAATAGATGCACATGGCGCCCTCACTAACCCTCTATAGAATAACTGACCCGGATCAAAATTCCAGCTTAGCATCATATATATAATCTGATAATGGCGTTAAACTAATACCTTTGAGCTCACACTCAGTGATCATTGCTGCAAGCGCATCTGAAATCACGTACTCATCCTTCAGCATCTCCGATGCAACAAAGATATCTAACGGACATATATTTTCAATTAACTGGAAGTCTGATATCACATCAAATATTAACCTACCCGAGTGATAACCATCTTCCTCCGGAGCTTTGGTAACTGGGTCGCGTCGAAACTCATACGTAGATTTTGTCAAATCTAGAATTTTGTGGACCTCTCGGCTCCGCACCAAATAGTATTTTTTTGAAGCTAGCGGAAACGCTTTGTTTTGTTGATGCAACCGAACATCTCTAATATCTACATCCCCGCAGTTACTATCAATTACTAATCGAAGCAAAAACTCAGAACAGATAAACTCGCTACCAAAATAAAAAAAATCCGAATCTACGACTCGATGCTGCGCATGAAAATCTAAAATTGTTCCGACTGACGGAAAGTTTCTGTCTGCAAAATCATTTGAATTCCAATTATACCCAACCAATTCCCCATAGATACTATTGTCGGGACAACCATCACCACCACCCTTATAACTGATTATATACATCACACCCTCCTAAAACTTAACAAAGCCGACCTTTAGCGTTAGTTGGTACATTCTTGGCCAAAATATTCGATCGCCATTTATTCTGAATAGATTTCAACCCTAGCGCAAGGTCCATATCAGACAATCGCCCTGCCCTAAAGGCAGTATTGAGTTTACTCACATCGCTTTCAACTAGAGCAGTGTAGTCTACGTGATTGCTCCAATGGCCAGGAAGATCAAGGGATTTAGCCAAATCTTTTGTTCGAGGCAACTCGATACCGTTGGACGGTCCATCAGGCATAAATCCAAACGTTTTCGCTTTGTCGAACATTTGTGGATACTTCTTCATCACTTCTTCGGGAATAATGTGATGAGCTGCGTGCATATCTCCAGGCCGCATACCTAGTTCAACACGTAAGTCGGCACTCGACAATCCTTGAGGGTCAATCCACCCCATCGAGTTGAGCACGTAAAAGTAAAGATTTCCTCCGCCCAACAACCCTATCGGATCCTGCGTAATAAACCGCCCAACCTCCGGATCATAATACCGAAACGTATTGTAATGCAGCCCCGTTTCGTCATCGAAATACTGCCCCTGAAACCGCAGATTCTGCTCGACCTCGTTCACTTCCAGCTTTTCTACCGAGCCCCACGCCTTATACGTCGCCTGCCAGACAATCTGCCCCTCCCGGTCAGTCATCTCCAGCGGCGTACCAATCTGGTCAGTATGGAAGTAATAAAGCGTCTGCTCCCCACCCTCAACCTGATCCACCCGCGCTAACGGCGCATAACTCCCCGGCTCGTACACATAAAGGCTGCTCTGCCCCGGCGCCTCTTCGCGCAGCATGCGCAGACCTTGCCAGAGGAAATTTTTGTGCTGGTTTTTTCCGGAAACTGTTGAGGTCTTGCTAACTCGTCGACCGAGGCTGTCGTAACGATATTCGCCAGTACTCTCCAGCTTCCCCTCCAGCAACGTCTCAGCCCGAACCAGCCGATTTTCACAGTCATACTTGAACGTCTGCAGCTTGCTTATACCGCTCCATTTTTCAATCAGGTTGCCCCAGGGGTCGTAACTGTATTCCTGATCTCGCCACTGTTTGATCCGGTTGTCCTTCACGTGATCAAACTTGCTGGTGTTGAAATTCAAGCGGTTCGCCGCCGCGTCGTACCTGAACTCTTCGCTGTCCACCAACCTGCCGGTGTCACGGCTGTGCAGCTGCCCGTTGGCTTCGTATTGGTACTTGATCTCACCGCGCAGTTTGTCCAGCGTGCGGGTCAATTCGCCAGCGGGATCGTACTGGTGGCGGCGGTGGATCGGGTTGTAGGCGTGCTCGACCAACAGAGCAGGCTGGATGCCTGGGTTTTGAATCTGCGAGAGCTTTTCTGCCGGCAGGGTCGAGGCGAATTGCCAGGCCTTGCGCCCCATGGCGTCATAACCAAAGCAACTGGTGAGTTTGCCCTGGGTACGCAGCACCTCGCGGTGCAGGTCATCGCGCTCCATGTCGCTGATTAGTTGGCCGTCGAGGTTGAGTTGGTGCAGATGGCCGCTGCCGTAGTACAGGTGATTCAGGTGCTGGCCGGTAGGCAGAGTCAGGGTGGTCAGGTTGCTGAGTGGATCGTAGTCGTAGGACAGAGCGCCTTGGGGCGTGGTTTCCTTGATCAGGCGACCCAGCAAGTCGTAGGCAAAATCGAGTTTCTCCGCGCTGACGCCGAGTTTCTTGCCGTTGGCGGTGGGCTTGCGCTCAATGGTGAGCAAGCGGTCTGCGTCGTCGTAGGTGTAGTCCTGCCGAGCGTCGGCGTTGAGCTTGGCGAGCAGGCGGCCGATTGGGTCACGCTCGAATTCGGTACTGCGCTGTGGGCGTTCACCGCGTTCGCCGCAGCCGATTTCGTTGACTCGAGTCAGGTGCCCGCCCAGGTTGTAGCTGAACTGGCGAGTCAGGTTGTCGATGCGTTTTTCTTCGACAAGGCGGTCTGAGGCGTCGTAGGCAAATTGGTAAGCGGCATTGTTTTCGTTGACCAGCGCGGTCAGGCGTATGGCTTGGTCGTATTCATAGCGAATGCGCTGGCCCTTGGCGTCCCGACGGCTGCTCGGCAGGCCGCGAGCGGTGCGCAGCAGGTGCGTGGTCTGGCCTTTGCCGTCGGTGTGCGTCATCACTTGGCCGAGGGCGTTGTAGGTGAAGGACTCGGCGCTGCCGTCGGGGTGCTGGATGCGCAGCACTTCGCCGTCGGGCTTGCGCTCAAGGGTGGTGGTCTGATTCAGCGCATCCGTAACGGCGAGCAAATGCTGCCGCTCGTCATAACGGTAATACGTATTTTTGCCCGAGCAATCCTGGAAGCGCTCGACCTGGGCCAGGGTGTTCCACCACAGGTATTTGGATTTTTCCGTGGCGTCGATGATGGTGTGCGGCAGGCCGTCGTCGCTGTTGAGGTATTCGGTTTTGTGGCCCAGCGCATCAACTTCGGCGATGAGGTTGCCCTTGGCGTCGTAGCGGGCTTTCCAGGTGCTGCCGTCGGGGTAGTCGACCTGGGTGACCAGCGTCGTCAGGTGGTGATACTGATATTTGATCTTTCGCCCGAGCGGGTCGGTTTCTTCCAGCAGCCGCGCGTACTCGTCGTACTTGAGCTTGACGACATTGCCGTCGGGCAGTGTAAGACCGGTCATGTTGCCGGTGTCGTCGATCTGGATGACGTAGTGCTCGCCACCGAAGTCGCGGCTGGCGGTGACGCGGTGATCGCTGTTGTAGTGGATCTCGGCTTCGCGCCCCAGCACGTCGGTGATCCAGGTGGTGCGGGCGTTTATGTCGTAGCGAAAATGAAAATGCTCGCCATCGCTGGTCCAGTGTTCCACCACGCGGGGCTGGTCGCCGATAGTCTGCCAGCGGTAGTTGCAGGTCAGGCCGAGGGCGTTACTGTGGCTGGCCATGACGCCATCGATGTAGCTGAAGCGGCGGACCGAATCGCGGTTGCGATTGATCACTTCGCGAAGCTGGCCGTTATCGTCATAACGATATTGCACCAGGGTTTCAACGGCCTGGTTATCAACGATGCGTTTAACGTCGGTCAGGCGACCCAATGGGTTGTCGTAATGCAGGTGCACCCGTACGCCGCCGGTGGCGCTGATGTCGGTGAGCTTGCCGTCAACGGTGTGGGTGAAATGCAGGAAGTGCCCGAGGGCGTTTTCGATGCGCTGCAGCGGTACCGGCGCGTTATTGCTGGGTACTTCGCCGAAGTAGAAGAAGATGTTATCGAGGGTTTGCAGCAGGTAATGGCCGCCTTCGGTGCAAACCAAGTAGACCTGTTCGTGAGGATTGTAAACGCGCTCGCCCGGCTGCACGTCGACGAAGGGTACGGTGCGCCCCTGGTTGTCGGTCAGGTAAACGAAACGGCCGCTGCGCCGCAGGTTTTGTTCCCAAGGCAGCACCCACCCCTTGCCGAGCACACTGTCGACGGTCAGGTCGCTGGCGTAGAAGCGTGACCATTCGATGGGCATCAGGCCCGGGAGGCTGAAATCGGTTTCGTCAGGAATGACCTTGCGCCCGGTGGTGGCGTCGACCGGATTGCCGACCAGACCGCCCACTGCGCGCTCGATGGCCGGCCCCACGACATAACGACTGGCGACCTCACCGGCGACGAAACCGGCAGTGAATTTCAGCACGCAGGGCATGACCGCTTTCATGCCGGCCTGGGTTCCGGCCTTGATCAGTTGGGCGATACCGCCCGCTGCACCGGCGACCGCCATCAGGATATCGACCGTGGTGCGCAGCCAGCCCGGAATTTCGTCGTCTACCGGCAGGTAACGGTGGGTGCCACCACCAATAAAGACGTTGCCAGAGCCGCTGGAAATCGTGGCTCCGCAGGTGATTTTGTCACCCTTGCGCGCCGCCGCCGTACCGTTGATGAAGACGTTGGTCGAGCCTTCGGCAACTTGCACCGGACCGGGATGTTTGTCGCAGGCACCAATGCTTTTTTCGACATGAGCGGCCTTGCGACCATTGATGAAGACATTCGCCGACGCGAGGATGATGGTCCCGGAGGGTGAGGAAAAACTACTGCCTATTGCCTCCCCCAACGACGTCAGCAGGCTACCTCCGACGCCTGCGGCCAAGCCCGCCAACAGGGCCACACCGAACCCACAGGTGAAGGTCGCGATGGCGACCGTGGCAACCAGGGCAATTCCGAGTGCGGCCCCGATCAGGAACCCGCCCAGGGCACTGGTGTGGGCGATTTCATCGCCAAACCTTGCGGCTTCGAACATGACCGTTACTCCTGTTCGCTGGAGTCGGTCTTGTCTACACCGGGCTGGCGCGGCTGGAAACTCGCCAGCAGGTCTACCCAGTTCTGGTTCTGCTCACTGCTGAAGTCAGCCTGGGCGGTGGTGGAGAAAATGATGGCGCGCCCTCGCTCGATCAGGAACGCCGCCTGACGCTGATAGAACGGCCGGCCATCGGTCGTGTAATACGCGTCGATCTGAACGCCTTCGATCGGTGCAGTCCTGGAAAGCTCGACCGCCTTTTTGCCCAGCAAGGTGTAACCACGCAGCTTGGACGCGAGCATTTTCACCTGACGATCGACGTAGGCCTTGAGCGCTTCGTCGGGCAGCAGCATGTCCCTGGAAATGGTGATGCTCAACGGCGCAGGAATGCTCGCCCCCAGCACAAACATATTGACCGTGCGGTCCTGAAAACCCTGCGGCAACGCGATGCTGCCTTCCTGCAACTCGTAATCCATGTGAGTAAATTCCTTAATTCAAAAAATAGGTATCAGCGGGCCGCGAGGCCTTCGAGCATGCTGTCGAAATCAACCAGCCAAAGGCTCAGCGCAGGCTTCGTCGGGTCAATCACGCAGGCGATATCCAGCCATTGCACCTCGTCACTGCCGGCCACTGGAACAATGGCGCCGACCAGGCGTCCGTGGCGTTCGGCGTGACCGATTTTGCAGTGAAAATCCAGGCACTTCGCGGCACTGCCCGCCACGCTGTAGTCGCGCTGACGGATGATGCGCAAGTCCGGATGAAGCGTGCGCAGCGTCTGCACGCCGGCATCGAAAAGTTGCTGCAGATTCTGGCCCTGCATCACCTCTCGACGCTTGATGGTCAGGATGATCGGCTCGCCTTCATGTTCGAGGGTGGTCTGAGTCTCGCGGAAATGGAAACCCGCTGGGAATACCAGATTAAAACCACCGAAGTTGAAGCTGCTGGGGATGTTTTGCAGTGCAACGACAGCAACGGGTTCAGGCTCGGGCGCTGGCACAACGAGGGGCGCATTCAGCTGCTCGAGACGCGCGGCTTCCTCCAGTGCAATGCGCTTGGCGGAGATACGATCATAGATACTCGTTCTGGTCATTGGCCGGCGTTCCTAGTCATTGACCCGAACTCCGGAGCCGGTGATTTGGGTGGTGCCTGGACTTGTCGTGTTCTGAAAGCATTGGCGGCAACGTCCATCAACATGTGTCTCTCCTTGAAAGCAGTGAGGAAAGCTACCGCCCTCGCCAAACACTGCGCATAACGAATCTGACTGAAGGGTCAGTGACCCGATTGCAGCAACATCAACCGCATAAACCAGCGTCCATAACGCGAACTTGCAAAAATCAACAGCGCAACTTTGTGTGAATTTTCCTACATATTTTCCCATCACGTTTCTGCAGTCCGCCATATTTACGGAGACGGGAACGGTAACTGCTAAAGCGACAGCAGAAATTAAAGGGATGTCACATTCTCAGCGTATTTATAGTACCGCGAAGGCGGCAAAGGAAACACCCTCGCCCGATAGAGTGTCAACCCCTGACTGGCATTTAAGTTGCGCCACAGAATGTGGCTGGTAGTTTAAGAATTTGTTTTTGCGTGCAGAGAGACAGAAAAACTCGATATATCAAGGGCGAACGCCAGTTAAACGGGATCGAGAAAATTGCTGTTGCCTTATTGACATCATTGCCGAGTGTTACGAGATTAAGAAGCAAATAGGATCCGCATTGCATTTATTATGCGGGCCCAGTCAAGATAGTGGCTAATAGCCATTACTCACCCTCGGAACCATCCAGGTGAGCTCCGAATGGGCAGCTATTAGGTTTTTCGGGATTTCAGACAGAGCTTGGTTAATCAACAATAGTTTAAACTTCACTTACAATTACCCCGGATACAATCACTTCCAATTGACGCTGACTCCGATATATTGCTTTCGCAGGACGCAATCAATCTAATTACAGGAGTTACACACCATGAGCATTAAAACCAAAGACTGGATCGCACAAATCAACCGAATGCCCGGCGACCCATTTTTCCGCACGTTTTGTACTGTAACCGTTGCAAACTCTGGCGTGACGCCACGACTGGTAATGTCGGCCACGCAAGACAAAACCACCAACTTGCGCCTGGAGCTGCTACTGGAAAAGTCCGACGGCATGTCATTGCAAGTCTTAACGGAAAAGTTCGTCCAATATAAAGAGCAGGGAGACTCTAATGTTACCGGCGTCAGCATTTTCTATAATGGTGAAAAAATCCACCATATAAAAGACATCATGATTACCCACTAAGCTTGAATGCGCCTTCCCTTCACTGGCATGAAGCGAAGGCGTTATTGATCGATGCTATTTCAATCCGCGCATTGCCCCCGAAGCAACTCCGCCAGCCCACTCGCCTCAATCGGCCGACTGATCAGGTAGCCCTGCACCTCATCACAGCGCTCGCGACGAAGAAATTCTAGCTGCTCGCGCCGTTCGACCCCTTCCGCCACCACCTTCAACGACAAACCATGGGCCATGGCAATGATCGCCCGGGTAATCGCTGCATCCATTTGCCCCTCCCCCAGGCCGCGAATGAACGTCTGGTCGATTTTCACGTAGTCCACAGGAATGCGCTTGAGGTAACTGAGGGAGGAATAGCCGGTGCCGAAGTCGTCGATCGCCAGTTTCACCCCCAGACCGCGCAACTGCTGGAACGTCGAGATGATGTGCTCGACGCTGTCCAGCAACTGGCTTTCCGTCAGCTCCAGTTCGAGGTACTGCGGCGCCAACCCGGTTTCTTCAAGAACCTGCCGCACCAGGCTGACCAGCTTGCCCTGGCGCAACTGATGCACCGACAGGTTGACCGACACCCGGATCGGCTCTAGCCCCTGACGCTGCCACTCGCACGCTTGCCAGCAGGCCTGGCGCAACACGAACTCGCCGATCGCGCCGATCAACCCTGTTTCCTCAGCGAGGCCGATGAATTCCGCAGGCGGCACTCGCCCTCTGGTTGGATGATCCCAACGCACCAACGCCTCGGCAGCGTTCAGCCGGCCCGAGGCGAGGCAGAGTTTCGGCTGGTAGAACACCTTCAGCTGCTTTTTCTCAATTGCTTTGCGCAACTGGTTTTCCAGCTGCAAGCGTTCCAGGGTGCTGGCCTGCAGGCTCTCGGTGTAGAACTGGAAATTGTTGCCGCCCAGATGTTTAGCATGTTGCATGGCCATATTCGATTGGCTGACCAGCGCCGATATTTCCCGGGCATTGTCCGGCAACATGCTGATGCCCATGGACGCATTGACCACCAGCTCGTGACCTTCGATGTTCACCGGCAAACGCAACTTGGCGGACAATCGGGTCGCCACTCGCACCAGGCTGGAGAGGCTGGCATAACTGTCGAACAACACCGCAAACTCATCGCCGGACAAGCGCGCAATGGTGTCCGCCTCCGGCAGCGCACTCACCAGCCGCCGGGCCATTTTCTGCAACAGCTCATCGGCGATATCGTGGCCAAGGCTGTCGTTGAGCAACTTGAAGCGGTCCAGGTTGATGTGCAGCAACGCCAGGCTGCGGCCACCCTGCCGCACCCGTTGATGAGCTTCACGCAATCTCTCGCGAAACAGCGACCGGTTGGCCAGGCCCGTCAGTTCGTCGTAGTGAGTGAGAAACCGCATGCGCTCCTCGGATTCGCGCCGCGCCGATAGATCGGCGAAGAACCCTACGATATGGCTCACATTTCCCCGGGAATCGCGTACCGCGTTCAATTGCAGCCACTGCGGATAGAGCTCGCCGTTTTTGCGAGTCTCCACCAGTTCACCCTGCCAACTACCGTGTTGCTCCAGCGCCTGGCGGATAGCGCTGTAGTGTCGGCGGGCATCGCGGCTGCAAGGCAACTCGACGACACTGAGCCCGAGCATGTCGTCGAGTTCATAGCCGGTGACCCGGCTGAAGGCCTGATTGGCCGCGATCAGGGCGTAATTCGGATCGAAAATCACGATTCCTTCGCTCGCTGCTTCGAACACCGTCGCTGCCAGTTGGTGTTGTGCCTCCAGGCCTTTGCTCACGCTGATGTTGCGGCGAGTGCCGACCATGCGCACCACCCGGCCATTATCGCCGCGCTCCACCGCCCGCCCGCGATCTTCGATCCACACCCAGTGACCGTCGCCGTGACGCACGCGGTACTCGATCTGATAATCCTCACTACGCCCTTTCAGATGCTCAACCAGCGCGCGCTTGAGGGCTGGCAGGTCATCGGGATGCAGGCGTGGCTTGAGATGGCCGAGCATGGCCGTGACGAGCTCCGGCTCCAGGCCGAACAGCTCCTGCAGCTGTGTGTGATGAACTTCGTCGGTCTGCAGGTTCCAGTCCCACAACCCCAGCTCGCTGGCTTTCAATGCCAGCGCCAGGCGCGCCTCGCTTTTACTCAGTGCCTGGTTAGCCAGATCAAGTTCGAGGCTGCGCTGGGCAACACGACCTTCCAGCCCGGCCTGGATTTTGCGCAGTTCCGCTTCAGCGCAGCTTCGCTGCTCCACCTCCCTGGCCAGCTTCTGATTAAGCTGATCGCTGCTGCTTTGTGCTTGCTGCAGGTGCTCGATCAGCGCCTGATTTTGAAAGCGCCGCAACAGACCTCGATCAATCAGCCGGTTGACCTGCCAGGCCACCACACTCAACGCACCGAGCAGGATCAGACCAAACCAGCCCCAGCCTTGTCCTTGCTCATCGCCTCCCCAGAACAGATAAGCAATCGCCGGCAACAGACAGGGCAAGGTAAAAGAGAGAAATGCCGGCAGGCTGACGGCGTAGGCCACACTGGCCGACAAGGCGGCGGCACCGATCAGGCCGAACACCCAGGCTTGCTGGATAAAGGTGTCCGCCGGAACCAGCGCGATGCCGGCACCCGCCAGGGTCAAGCCGGTCAGGCTGGAGCCCAGCAAAAACATGCGGCGCCACACCGGATGGGCCTGGCGGTTGGGAATCGCCGAATCGAAGGCGGCGACCTGGATTACTCGCAGCGCCACCAGAGACAGCAACCACACCAGCCAGACGCTGACCAGGAAGTAGCGCTGCGGGCTCCAGAGCAAGCCGGCACACACCATACCATTGATCAGCATGAACAGCGTGGGCAGCAACGAACCCTGATAAAGCAGACGCGTGCGCTCGACCGCCATTTCCATGGCGTACTGTCTGCGAATAACCCGCGGCTCCACGGAGGGCCCCGCCAGGTCGATGCTGAGGGTCATAGGCAAGATTCTTGTTCTTATAATGATGAGCTTGAGCCCGAAACGTCGACCGAGCATACACAAGCACGTGCCTGGACCAAACCGCTGCAAACTATAAAAAAGATGAAATTTGCCTTCACTGTCAGTCCCTGAAAACCCGCAGAGCAAGCCCCGCCAGGGCTTGCAGGCAGTGACTGACCGGTCGTCATCCGTGCGTCTTTCATCGGCAAATACAAAGCTCGGTTTGCCCGGTGTGACGGCGCACCCTAGAATGCCCCGATGCGCGATGATCTCTCCCTTCTGCTGAACTCCCTCAACGATGCCCAACGCCAGGCCGTAGCTGCCTCCGTGGGTCGTCAGTTGGTCCTGGCCGGTGCTGGTTCCGGTAAAACCCGAGTGCTGGTGCACCGTATCGCCTGGTTGATCCAGGTCGAGAACGCCTCGCCCCACTCCGTCCTGTCGGTGACATTCACCAACAAGGCCGCTGCCGAGATGCGCCATCGCATCGAGCAGTTGATGGGTATCAACCCGGCCGGCATGTGGGTCGGCACCTTCCACGGCCTGGCGCACCGCTTGTTGCGGGCGCATTGGCAGGAAGCCGGGCTGAGCCAGACCTTCCAGATTCTCGACAGCGACGACCAGCAGCGGCTGGTCAAGCGGGTGATCCGCGAGCTGGGGCTGGACGAACAACGCTGGCCAGCGCGCCAGGCCCAATGGTTCATCAATGGGCAGAAAGACGAAGGTCTGCGCCCACAACACATCCAAGCCAGCGGTGACCTGTTCCTGGCGACCATGCGCAGCATCTACGAAGCCTACGAGGCCGCGTGCCTGCGCGCCGGCGTCATCGACTTCTCTGAACTGCTGCTGCGTGCCCTCGACCTGTGGCGCGATCACCCCGGCCTGCTGGCGCACTATCAGAAGCGCTTCCGCCACGTGCTGGTGGACGAATTCCAGGACACCAACGCCGTGCAGTACGCCTGGTTGCGCCTGCTGGCCAAGGGCGGCGACAGCCTGATGGTGGTGGGCGACGACGATCAGTCGATCTACGGCTGGCGTGGCGCGAAAATTGAAAACATTCATCAGTATTCGGCCGACTTCCCGGATGCCGAGACCATTCGCCTGGAGCAGAACTACCGCTCCACCGCCGGTATCCTCAAGGCGGCTAACGCGCTGATCGCCAACAACACCGGGCGTTTGGGTAAAGAGTTGTGGACCGATGGCGGCGACGGCGAGGCGATCAACCTGTACGCGGCGTTCAACGAACACGACGAAGCTCGTTACGTTGTCGAAACCATTGAAAGTGCGCTGAAAACCGGCCTGGCGCGCAGCGATATCGCAATTTTGTATCGCTCCAACGCCCAATCCCGCGTGCTGGAAGAAGCCCTGCTGCGCGAGCGCATTCCGTATCGCATCTACGGCGGCCAGCGCTTCTTCGAGCGTGCGGAAATCAAGAACGCCATGGCCTACCTGCGGTTGCTGGAAGGTCGTGGCAATGACGCGGCCCTGGAACGGGTGATCAACGTTCCGGCCCGTGGCATCGGCGAGAAAACCGTCGAGGCGATCCGCGAACATGCGCGTCACAGCGATGTGTCGATGTGGGAAGCCATGCGCCTGCTGGTGGCCAACAAAGGCCTGACCGGACGCGCTGCAGGTGCCCTGGGCGGGTTTATCGAGCTGATCGAGAACCTCGCTGCCAAGTGCACGGACATGCCGCTGCACTTGATGACCCAGACCGTCATCGAGCAGTCCGGGCTGATCGCCTATCACGAAGCGGAAAAAGGCGAGAAGGGTCAGGCTCGAGTAGAAAACCTTGAGGAACTGGTCAGCGCCGCACGCAACTTCGAAAATACCGAGGAAGACGAAGAACTGACGCCACTGGCGGCATTCCTCGGCCACGCCTCGCTGGAAGCCGGCGACACCCAGGCCGACGAGCACGAGGACAGCATTCAGCTAATGACCTTGCACAGTGCCAAGGGTCTGGAATTTCCCTACGTGTTCCTGGTGGGCATGGAAGAAGGCCTGTTCCCGCACAAAATGAGCCTGGAAGAGCCAGGTCGTCTTGAAGAGGAACGCCGTCTGGCCTACGTTGGCATTACCCGGGCAATGCAGAACCTGGTAATGACCTACGCCGAAACCCGACGCCTGTACGGCAGCGAAACCTACAACAAGGTGTCGCGTTTCGTACGCGAGGTTCCGAAAGGTCTTATTCAGGAAGTGCGTTTGTCCAACAGTGTAAGCCGGCCGTTCAGCAATCAGTCGATGAGCGGCAGCAACCTGTTCAGTGGCAGCGAGATTCCGGAAACCGGCTTCAGCCTGGGTCAGACGGTGCGCCATTCAATCTTCGGTGACGGCGTGATCCTCAACTTCGAGGGCGCCGGTGCCCAGGCCCGGGTACAGGTGAATTTCGGTGAAGGCAGCAAGTGGCTGATGCTCGGCTATGCCAAACTGGAAGCCATCTGAAGCCCTGCTCGATTGTTTTTCTGTAGGAGTGAGCCTGCTCGCGATAGCGGTCTGTCATTCAACACATTTGTTGAATGACACTCCCTCATCGCGAGCAGGCTCACTCCTACAGGTTTCGATTTCTTTCTGAACCTATCGACTTTTCCTACGGCCGAAAGTACATGCCCTTACTGCCCGACCAAGCTGAACGACACCTGTCAGGCAAAAGCCCGAAACACTCTGCCGCTAGCCAGTAACACTTCAGCTGTGCAACATGGCGCGCGTGCCTTCCACAAATGGGAATTCCCTTTATGAAACGTTTTCTTAGCATCGCCATGGCGTTGTGCATCGGCCTGACGATGAGCCTCGACGCCAACGCCAAGCGCTTTGGTGGCGGCAAGAGCTCCGGCGCTGCGCCGACTCACCAGACCAGCCAGATGGCTCCTTCTTCCGCTGCAGGTGGCGCTGCTGCCACTGCGGGCGCGGCCGGTGCCGCTGGCGCCGCTGCCAAAGCCGGCGGTGCTTCGCGCTGGCTCGGCCCTCTGGCCGGTATCGCTGCCGGTGGCCTGCTGGCCTCCATGTTCATGGGCGGCGGCTTCCAGGGCATGCAGATCTTCGACATCCTGATCATGGCGGTCATTGCCTTCCTGGTCTTCCGCTTCATCGCCGCTCGTCGTCGCAAGCAGCAGGCGCACATGGCTCCAGCCGGCCACGCACCAATGCAGCGTGAAGTGTTCGAGCAGAAGCCTGCCGGCGGTTCGATCTTCGGCGGTGCAGCAGCACCGGTTGCCGCTCGTCCGGTGATCAACGCACCAGCCTGGTTCAACGAACAGAGCTTCATTGAAGCAGCGCGTAACCACTTCCAGTCCCTGCAGCAACACTGGGACGCCAACGAAATGGACAAGATCGCGGAATTCGTGACCCCACAATTGCTGGAGTTCCTGAAACGCGAACGTGCCGACCTCGGCGACGCTTTCCAGTCCACCTACATTGATAACCTCAATGTGCAGTTGGACGGCGTGGATGACCGTGCGGACAAGACTATCGCCACCCTGACCTTCAGCGGCGTGTCGAAGACTTCGCGTTTCGACCAGGGCGAAGTGTTCAGCGAAAGCTGGAACATGGAGCGTCCACAGGGCGAAAACCAGCCTTGGCTGGTAGCCGGTATCCGCCAGAACGGCTGATCACCTCTGAGTTAAGCATGCTGTAATAAAAACCCCAGCCTCGGCTGGGGTTTTCTATTTCGCGGTTGCATCTATAGCAAGCTACTGTATAAACCGCCCCAACCAAACCGCGCCAACAGCAAGAGGATCCCGGACGTGGAAGAAATCATCGAACAACTGCGTGAAGCCAACGAACCGGTACCAGTCCCCTTGGAGCTGCCTGACGAAGACATGCTGGTGGAAATCGAAGAACAACTGTTCATCGACATTCCATTCGTCTTCCGGGAATTTCTGCTAACCGTCAGCGACGTGGTCTACGGCAGCCTGGAACCGGTGACCGTCACTGACCCGCAGTCCCACACCTACCTGCCGGACGTGGCCGCGAACGCCTGGGATGCCGGCGTTGATCGCAGCCTGATTCCGATCTGCCAGGACGGAGATGACTTTTACTGCGTCGAAGAAGACGGCACCGTGGTGCTGTGGCAGGCCGAAGAAGAGCTGATTGCCGAAGAAACCTGGGAATCGGTATGGCACTGGGCGCGGGACGTCTGGCTGGAAAGCTGATCGTCTGGAATGGCGACTGCTGAGCAGTCGGACGCAGCCTTCGGCAGCTGGCGAAGCCTGCGTCGGGCCGCGAAACGGCCCCCCCACGCCATCAATGCCCTGACGATTCCTTGTGGTTGTCCAAAGTTTCGAGCAGGGCCACCTGCATCCGCGTGTGAACGCGGATGAACCAGCGCCACAGCACCGCCGCGACTGCGGCTGCCACCACAACAATCAGCATCAGCAACTTGTTGGTTGGCAAAATACTCGCCGACAAGGCGGCCAGCAGCAGGAAGATCACCAGCAGCGACAGGATCGGGATCACTTCGGCGATCACCCTGCGCACACGCTGCGTGTGGCGCCCCGCCATCTCAGGCTTCACGCCCATCTCCGCCAGCAGCATCGACAACGCCTTGAGCTTGCGATAAGCCGCGATCAGGAACGGCAGCGACAGGATCAACGCCCCACCCCAGATCAAGGCCTTCTGCCAACTTGGATCACTGATCCAGTCTTGCAGGTGAGCAGACATGCGCTCGGCGAAAAACGCACCGGTGAAAAAAATCGCAATCACCAGCGCCAGGTTGACCCCCACCTGCAGCAAAATCCGTCGAATCATCGACGCCAGCAGCGCGCCCTCGCCCTGGGGCTGAATGCTGCGCAGCCACTCGCCATACATGCCGAGCACCCGACCCAGCCGCTGTGGCATCACCGCAGCCAGTTTTATCGACAGCGGGTCCGCCGCGCGAATCAGGTAGGGCGTCAGCAGCGTGGTGATAACCGACACAGCCACGGCCACCGGATAAAGAAAGTTACTGGTGACCTGCAGCGTCATGCCCAGCGCCGCGATGATGAAGGAGAACTCGCCAATCTGTGAAAGCCCCATGCCGACCCGCAGTGAGGTGCGGCCGTCATTGCCGGCGATAAATGCCCCCAGACCACAGGACAACATCTTGCCCAGCACCACGGCCACGGTGATCACCGCGATTGGCCAGGCGTATTGCAACAGGATCAGCGGATCGAGCATCAGCCCGATGGCAACGAAGAATATCGCGCTGAACAGGTCGCGGACCGGTTCTATCAGGCGTTCGATCTTCAACAGTTGCCGCGACTCCGCCATGATCGCCCCAATCAGGAACGCCCCCAGCACCATGCTGTATTCGAGCTTGACCACCAGCAGGCAGAAACCGAAGCACAGCCCCAGCACGGTGATCAGCAGCATCTCGTTGCTTTCGAATTTGGCCACGTAGGCCAGTAGGCGTGGTACCAGCAGGATGCCAATGACCAGCGCGACAATCATGAACAGCGACAGCTTGCCGACTGTGGAGAAGACCTCGCCAGAGCTCACCGTGCCACTCACCGCAATGCTCGACAGCAAGGCGATGATGCCGATACCGAGAATGTCCTCGACGATCAGCACGCCGAAGATCAACTGCGCGAAGCGCTCGTTCTTCATCTTCAGGTCGTTCAGCGCCTTGACGATGATGGTGGTCGAGGAAATCGCCAGGATCGCGCCGAGGAACAGCGAATCCATAGTGTTCCAGTCGAACCAGCGGCCAATTTCATAGCCGATCCAGATCATCAGCACGATTTCGAGGAGCGCCGCGATAAACGCCGTGGCGCCGACCTTGAACAGCTTGCGCAGGCTGAACTCAAGGCCCAGGCAGAACATCAGGAAGATCACCCCGAGTTCGGCGAGGGTCTTGATGGTTTCTTCGTCGTGAATCAGACCGAACGGTGGCGTGTGCGGGCCGATGATGAAACCGGCAACGATGTAGCCCAGGACCACCGGTTGTTTAAGGCGATGAAACAACACGGTGACCACCCCCGCGACCAACATGATCACTGCCAGATCCTGGATAAAACTGATCGCATGCATGGTGTGGGGCTCCTTGGGGTGGACTTTTGGAGCGTAACACCGCGACTTCCGCCAGAAAGGCGGTGCAATATATGGAAACAGATCGGCCCGCGCGTGACGGCAGCCAGCCGCCCGGCGTCCCGATAACTGTTGGTTTGAAAAAGCTGACAAGGCACCCGCAGAGGTGCGCCCCCAATCACCCGCCTGAACCGTGAGTACGCTATGGAACCCGGAAACGCCCAACTGTCGATGACGGTATTGATGACCCCCGACATGGCCAATTTCTCTGGCAATGTTCACGGCGGCACCCTGCTCAAGTACCTCGACGAAGTCGCGTATGCCTGCGCCAGCCGTTATGCCGGTCGCTACGTGGTGACCCTGTCGGTAGACCAGGTGATCTTTCGCGAGCCTATTCATGTCGGCGAACTGGTGACCTTCCTGGCGTCGGTCAACTACACCGGCAACACTTCGATGGAAGTCGGGATCAAGGTCGTCACCGAGAACATTCGTGAACGCTCGGTGCGCCATACCAACAGCTGTTTCTTCACGATGGTGGCGGTGGACGACGACCGCAAACCGGCCTCCGTTCCGCCTTTGCAGCCGCAGGGCAGCGAAGACAAGCGCCGCTTTGTCCAGGCTCAGCAGCGCCGGCAGATTCGGCAGGAGCTGGAGAAGCGTTATCAGGAGATCAAGGGCGACGCTTGAGACCTTGGGTCGACCTTAGATAGCTATCGCGAGCAGGCTCACTCCTACAGGGGATAACTGGAGATCCCTGTAGGAGTGAGCCTGCTCGCGATCCCGCATCACGCGAAATCAGAGGCTGATCGCAGTCGCCTCAAACCGCACCCGCGGATGCGCAATCCGGTCCTGCGCCCGCACCAGTTCCAGCTCATAGCTGGCACACGCCTGGGTCTCCAGCAACACTTCATGCACCGCCGACGCCGTGAATTCGAACGCCGCCACCAGGCTGTCACCCAACAGAATTCGCGCCAGGAACAGCCCAGAAGTCAGGTCACCAACGCCTACCGGCTGACGTGGAAACGCCAGCAGCGGACGCCGCAGGTGCCAGCTGTTCTCGGCCGTTACCAGCAGCATCTCGAATACATCCGTCGGTTTGCCGGGGTAGTCCAGGTGCTTGACCAGCACCGCCTTGGGCCCGCGCGCCAGCAGGGCGCGCGCCATGGCCAGGCAGTCGAACAGCGATTGCGCACGACGCCCGGAAAAGCTGTCCAGCTCCAGCTGGTTCGGGCACATGAAATCCGCCACGGCCGCGGCTTCCTCCAGGAGGAAATCGCTGACTTCCGCCGGCACACTGCAGCCCTTCTCCGGATGTCCCATCACTGGATCGCACAGGTACAGAGCCTTGGGGTTGATCGATTTGATGCGGGCCACACCGGTCAAAATTGCCCGTCCCTGGTCGGCACTGCCGAGGTAACCGGACAGCACCGCATCGCAGTTGCCCAACTCGCCGATGGCGGCAATGCCTTCCACCAAATCGGGAATCTGCTGGGGCTGCAGAACTTCACCGGCCCACTGCCCGTATTGGGTGTGATTGGAGAACTGCACGGTGTTCAGCGGCCACACATTCACCCCGACCCGCTGCATTGGGAAAACTGCGGCGCTGTTACCGGCATGGCCAAATACCACGTGAGACTGAATGGCGAGCAGATGGGGTGTACGTTTCATGCGGTGAGTTTCCGGAAAACGAAATTCGAGCCGCGCAGTATGCGACTAAACGCAGCCTGTACGACAGACCGGCGACACAGTTAAGCTGACACTATCTTGTTGGAGCACCCTGTTGATGCTGACCCTCGGAAATATCTTCGTGCTGATGTTGCTGGCCACCGCTGGCGCGTGGTTATGGCACAACCATGGCTTGCGCGAGCGTGCGCTGGAGCGGGTCAAGCAGCACTGCAGCAAGCTCGGTATCGAGCTGCTGGACGGTAACGTCGCGCTGAAAAAAATCGGTTTCATGAAAGATGCCAACGATCGTCGGCGTCTGGCCCGTGTGTACAACTTTGAATTCACCGTGACTGGCGAGAGCCGGCACAATGGCACCATCACCCAGTTTGGCGCCCACAGCGCGCAGATCGAACTGGCGCCCTACCCAATGCCATTCGATGAATCACCGCCGGTGGTCGACGTGGTCAAGCATCGTGCTGAAGTGATCGAGCTGAGCCAGTGGCGCCAGGACCACACCAAGTGGCGCCCCTAGATCAAGCAGTCACCCAGCCCTTGCTGAAGTGAAAACACATCCCCAGGCGCATCGAAAATCAGCTCGATGCGCGAATCCTGGCGCCACTCGCTGGGCCGCCATTCAAGCGTCGAATTATCCAGCGCATTGGCCGACACCCAACCCGCGTCGCTGTGGATAACCAGCTTCGCCCGCCGCCACACCAGCCCCTCAAGCCATCGACTGACCCGCGCCAACTCGAACGTCTGGCCTGGATGCCAGCGCCAGCCAACACTCCAGCTGCCCTGCTGCTCCTGACTCAGACAAATGGGCGTTGCAGGGTCAGTCCAGATTGCTGGCAGCTGGCCCAATCCTTCAGGTGCAATGAAGTTATCCACACCTGCGACAGCGTGGGCATCAAGCCCCGGCAGCTCGGTTAACGGCAACCTGCCTTGTTGTGTCCAGTACAGCGGTCGTTCCGGCAGTTGGACGGTTATGCGCTGGCGATCGTCCTCAGTCAGCTGTTCCGACTTGTTCAGCAACAACAAGCCGGCACTGCCCAACGCCGCCTGTTGCGCCTGGGGCAAGGGTTTGCCGATGGCCAGCGCTTGGGCATCCAGCACCAGTACACACGGCTGTACAGCCAGTACACCAAGCCAGGGAGCCGCGCCCAGTTGCCTGAGCAATTGTGCAGGGTGACCCAAACCGGAGGGTTCGATGAACAGCCGATCTGGCCGTGCCTTGCGCAACAGTCGCCCAAGCCCAATCTGGAAAGGCGCACCGTTGACGCAGCACAAACACCCTCCAGCCACTTCACCCAGTGCGATACCATCGGCGTCCTGGGTCAACAGCGCGGCGTCGAGGCCGATCTGGCCGAACTCGTTGATCAGCACCGCCCAGCGTTCAGCCGCTGGTCGCTGCGCGAGCAGATGCTTGATCAGGCTGGTCTTGCCAGCGCCCAGGGGCCCGGCAATGACGTGGGTCGGGATGTTCTGCAACATGATTCAGGGATTCTAAGAGGGGTAGAGGATGCGATTAACAGGATTGTGTTTGCTCCTGGCGCTGACCTCGGCAGAGGTACTGGCGCAGGCCTGCGTGGTTCACAGTACTGCTGCGCGGCTCGATGTGAAAGTGTGCCAGCAGAACCGCAACATCCCGGAAAAACTCTTTGCCGATGGCTTCTGCCAACCCAACCTGCCCGGACAAAAAGTCGAAGTGCAGTATGTGGATAACTGCCCTGCCGGGGCGTTCGGCGTCTGCAGCAACGCCCAGGTCGCCAATATGCCCTACCGGCAGGATATTCACTATTACGGCGTGGCCACCGATCAGGCGTACCTGCAGCCCTACTGTGAGACTCAAAGCCAGGGCAGCTGGCTCAAGCCTTGAACTGTCAGGCAGCCTCCTCGTACCAGGGACCAAACGGGTCCGACAGCAGCTGCCAGCCCTCCACACCCAAGGCCATTTCATCCTGGGTCAGCAAGCACTGATCCAGCTCGTTGGTGAGCTGAGCGAAGTCGATATTCTGACCAATAAACACCAGCTCCTGACGGCAATCGCCGGTGTCGGCAACCCAGTTTTTCATGATCGCTGCGGTACTTTCCTCGTCTTGCGGCCACTGCTCCTGCGGCACAAAACGCCACCAGCGCCCGGCATAACCATGACGCATCAGACCGCCGGCCTGGGACCAGCTACCTGCGTCCATGTGCTTGTTCGCCAGCCAGAAAAACCCCTTGGAACGCAGTAATTTGCCATTTTCCCATGAGCCGTTGATGAAGTCGAAAAAACGCTGGGGATGAAACGGTTTGCGCGCCCGATAAGCCGTGGACGCAATGCCATATTCTTCGGTCTCCGGCAGGTGTTGTCCGCGCATCTCCTGCAACCAGCCAGGCGCCTGGGCGGCCTTGTCGAAATCGAAACGACCGGTATCGAGGATTTTGCCCAAGGCAACTTCTCCCATGACCATTGGAATGATCTCGGCCTGCGCGTTAAGCCGCGCGAGAATCGCCATCAGCTCCCGGCGTTCGCTGCTGCTAATCAAATCGATCTTGCTGATCAGGATCACGTCGGCAAACTCGATCTGCTCGATCAACAGGTCAGTAATGGATCGTTCGTCACCTTCACCCAAGGTTTCGCCTCGGGATGCGAGACTGTCTGCGGCCTGGTAGTCGAGCATGAAGTTCACACCGTCGACCACCGTTACCATGGTATCGAGTCGCGCGATATCGGCGAGGCTTTGCCCATTCTCGTCACGGAAGGTGAAAGTTTCAGCCACCGGCAGCGGTTCGGAAATACCCGTGGACTCGATCAGCAGGTAATCGAAGCGACCATCCCTGGCGAGCTTGCTCACCTCCTCCAGCAGGTCTTCGCGCAGCGTGCAGCAGATGCAGCCGTTGCTCATCTCGACAAGCTTCTCTTCAGCGCGGTTCAGGGTGACATCGCGCTGCACTTCACTGCCATCAATATTGATTTCGCTCATGTCATTGACGATCACGGCGACCCGAAGGTTTTCGCGATTACGCAGGACATGGTTGAGCAGCGTGCTTTTGCCCGCGCCCAAAAAACCAGACAGCACGGTGACAGGTAAACGATGGGGCATGCGGAGTTCCTCGTAGGCGATGCACGCTCTTGTGAGAAAAGGCGTGGTAGATTTAATATGTAATAACATAACATAAAGAACCTGCCTCGACGATGGAACATGCCCATGAATTCGCTGAATCTGCCGGACATTGCTACCCAGGCTTCACACCAAAGCTTGCCACTGGATTGGGTGGGCATGCATGGAATTGCGATTCCTGTATTGATCTACGGTCAGCAACTGACGGCAAAAGCTGATGCAGGAGTGAGCCTGGATGATGGCGATACACGCGGCATTCACATGTCGCGGCTGTACCTGGCTTTGGAGACGCTGGAACAAAACGAACTCACGCCGGCGCTTCTGAACCATGTACTCCAGCGATTCCTGGATACGCATGAGGGAGTTTCTGCCAACGCGTATCTCAACATTCACACTGAGATGTTGCTCAAAAGACCCGCGTTGGTCAGCCCTCTATCCGGCTGGAGGTCCTATCCATTGAGCGTGCAAGCATGTCTGAAAAACGGAATGTTCCACGTGGAACTAAAAATCGAAGTGCTGTATTCATCCACCTGCCCGTGTTCGGCAGCACTTTCGCGCCAGCTGATTCAGCAGCAATTTCTCGATGATTTCGCCAACAGTACGCTGCAGCACACTGACGTGCTTGCTTGGTTAGGAAATACGAATGGCATAGTTGCGACTCCCCACAGCCAGCGCAGCACTGCGCAACTGCAGGTAGAGGTAGACCCAAAGCGGATTGAATTGCCGCTCATTTCGATCGTCGATTGCGCAGAAGCAGCGCTAGGCACAGCGGTGCAGACAGCCGTAAAACGCGCCGATGAACAAGCCTTTGCATTGGCGAATGGACAGAATCTGATGTTCTGCGAGGATGCTGCTCGACGCCTGCACCTGGCTCTGAAAACTTGCAATGGCGTCGCAGGGTTCCAGCTACGGGTCGTGCATGCAGAAAGCCTGCATGCTCACAACGCCGTAGCCGAAAGCCGATGGGATCTTTACAAGGGTTGATCAGGCCCGCGGTTTCACCGTCCCGCAATCCTGACCAAGCCAGACAGCTCGAGTGTCGAGGCTACCCTTCTGCTGGATCCCGGTAGCGTTGAACGTGCCATTGACCTTGGTGGTGAATTCACGGTCACTGAGGAAGGTAGCAACGCCGGCACCCTGGGCCTTTGGACAGCTGAAGCGGAACTTCCACTGGTTGCCGGTGCGATCAGTAATCTCCTGTTTGCAGCCCGACTGCGGGTCCGTCAGGGGAATGTTGTCGGTCTTCACCTGCTCCGGGGTCAGGCAGGCGCGGATCCCCTTGCCGCCCATGGTGATGCCCTGCTTCTCCAATTGAGCGCGCTGCTCAGGGGTCATCTGGCTCTGCAGTTGACCGAGGATCAGTTGCAGATCAGGTAGGTCTTGGTTATCGACTTTCATGTTGCTCGAAGTCAGCTCCCACAAACCCGGCTGAAGCATCTGCGCCTGAGCGGCCACAGGAAGTGCCAAACCCAATGCCATGGCCAAACCCAGCAGACGAACGTTCATCGTGTAACTCCTGATCAGTAGTGGCTGTTAGACGTCAGCCACAGGTTTCGGTTCATGGACCAATTAATTAGCGACATTCTGCACGGAACATGGTCTGTTAAGCATTGAATATTCAGGAGCAAGGCTGCCCCATGGAGTACTTTGGACCGCATATTTTCGGTTACATGATTGCACTGCTTCATACACTGGGCTCGATTGCTGCTGTTCATGCCGTGCTTACCGTAAGGACGGCTCAGGGAGCAATCGCTTGGGCATTGTCGTTGGTGTTTATCCCCTACTTCACTCTCATCCCCTATCTGGTCTTCGGTCGTAGTACGTTTGATGGCTACATCAAGGCGCGCCGCCAGGCCAACGAAGAGATGCGTAAAGCAATCTCGGAGCTCAATTGGCGTCCCTGGGTAGAAGAAGCTCTGGCCGCGCGAGCATCGAACGCCTATGCGTCACTGCGAGCGATGCCCAAGCTAGGCCGCATGCCATGCCTGGCAAACAATGAGGTGCGCCTGCTGGTGAACGGCCAGGCCACCTTCGACGCAATCTTTGCAGCCATCAGCACGGCCAGGGAAGCTGTGCTGATCCAGTTCTTCATCATTCACGATGACCGTCTCGGCAAACGCCTGCAGGAACTGCTGCTGAAAAAAGCCGCAGAAGGTGTGGCGGTGTATTTGCTATACGACCGGATAGGCAGTCATTCCCTGCCCCACAGTTACGTCCAGCCGTTGCGTGATGCCGGCGTTGAGGTCAAGGCATTCGCCACCCGTAGTGGCTGGCTGAATCGCTTTCAGGTGAACTTCCGTAACCACCGCAAAATCGTGGTGGTCGATGGCGTGCTGGGATTTGTCGGCGGCCACAACGTCGGCGATGAGTACATGGGTGAGAAACCACCGCTGGCACCCTGGCGCGATACCCACGTCGAAGTGCGTGGCCCGGTGGTCGCCTGCATGCAGGAATCGTTTGCCGAAGACTGGTTCTGGGCCGCTCGTACCTTGCCGCCGCTGATACTGCCAGACGCCTACCCGGAAGACGGAGTGCTCTGTCAGCTGCTCGCCAGCGGCCCGGCAGATGCTTATGAAACCTGCTCGCTATTCTTCGTCGAGGCGATCCACGCAGCAATGGAACGAGTGTGGATCACCAGCCCCTATTTCATTCCTGACGAAGCGGTGTTCGCCGCCCTGCGCTTGGCGGTGTTGCGCGGAGTCGATGTGCGGCTGCTGCTGCCCTCACGCCCTGACCATCGCATCGTCTACGCCGCGTCAAGCCTTTACGCGTTCGAAGCGGTAAGGGCTGGCGTGCGAGTGTTCCGTTACGAGCCTGGCTTCCTGCATCAGAAAGTGGTGCTGATCGACAGCGAAATCAGCGCCATCGGCAGCGCGAATCTGGATAACCGCTCGTTCCGGCTGAATTTCGAAGTGATGCTGCTGACTGTGGACAGCGTGTTCGCCGGGGAGGTGGAGCAAATGCTGGTCACTGATTTCGCCCAGGCCCGCGAGATAGCCCAGGATGAAAGCCGGGAGACGCACCGCCTGCAACAGGTCGGCATGCGGATCGCCCGGCTGATTTCGCCGATACTTTAAGGCGTATAGATATCGTCGCGGGTCCATGGCAGCTCGTGGCTGCCGTCCGGATGAGCCTTGACGGCAAGGATCTGGTGCAAGTTGATCCAGCCTTTGGCGAATGCGTAAGCACAGCCGGCCAGGTACAACCGCCAGATCCGCAGTGCCTGCTCCGGCACCTGGTTGGCAGCTGCCTCAAGATTATCCTCCAGACGCTCGCTCCAGTGGTCCAGGGTTCGCGCGTAATGCATGCGCAGGCTTTCAACGTCGACGATCTCCAACCCGGCGTCGCTGATCTCGGCCGTGATCATCGACAGGTGCGGCAACTCACCATTGGGAAACACATACTTGCCAATGAAATCACCGGCGCCTCGCCCCACTGGACGGCCATCGGTATGTTTGGCGGTGATGCCGTGGTTCATCACCAGGCCGCCCTCTTTCACGGCACCAAACAAGGTTTTGCAATACTCGGTGAGATTCGCGTGGCCGACGTGTTCAAACATGCCGACACTGACGATTTTGTCGAAACGACCGTCCTGGGGCAGATCGCGATAGTCGAGCAATTGCAGCTCTACCAGGTCGTCGAGTCCTTCAGCGGTCACTCTCTCCCGGGCCAGTTCCAGTTGCTTCTTGCTCAAGGTAATGCCGAATACTTTCGCGCCGAACTCCCGCGCGGCATACCGCGCAAGTCCGCCCCAACCGCAACCGACATCGAGCAAATACTCCCCGGGTTGCAGGCGTAACTTGCGGCACAGGTGACGGAATTTGGCTTGCTGGGCTTGCTCAAGGGATTCGCTGCCCGTCTCGAAATAGGCGCAGGAATACACCATGTCGCTGTCCAGCCACAGCTGGTAAAACGCATTGGAAAGGTCGTAGTGGTAGGAAATGGCCTTTGCGTCGGTTTCCTTGTCGTGCACGGTGCGTACAGGCTGCGTGTCATCCGCCGCATCCAGCAGCGCCTGGCTCCACTCGTCAACCACGCGGATCACATCGGTGATTGAACCCTCCAGCTCCAGCTTGCCTTCGACAAACGCTGCTCCTAACGCGTCGAGGCTTGGGTGGGTCAGTTGCGAAACCATTTGTGGGTCCTTGACCACAATCGTCACGCTGGGGGATGGCCCCAAGTTGAACTCATGGCCGTCCCAGAGTCTCAATCGAAGTGGCAAATGCAGATTCTGTAAGGCCGGTGGAAGTTGCGAGAGCATGGAGTATCCCCCTTGTTTCAGACGTCTGAATGAGAGGTTAGACCATCCTTGAAAAACACGTATTAACCCGGCAGATGCTCAAGAGGCAAAGCACCCGGCGCCTTCACAGTGTTAATGGCAAAGTTGCTACGGATGTCACTCACCCCAGGCAGCTTCAACAGCTGCCCGGTGAGGAACCGGTCGTAGCCGCGCAAATCCGGCACCACCACTTGCAGCAGAAAATCCGACTCGCCCGACACCAGGAATGCCGAAATCACTTCCGGTAACGCTGTTACCGCCAGACGAAATGCTTCGGCCTGAGCGTCGTTGTGGCGCTCGACCTTGACCCCGACAAACACCGTCAACCCCAACCCCACCTCGTCACGATCCAGATTGGCTTGATAACCCCTGATCACTCCAGCCTCTTCAAGCATCCTCACCCGCCGCAAGCAAGGCGAGGCAGATAAACCAATCTCGTCGGCCAACTGCACATTGCTCAGGCGGCCATCACGTTGCAGGGCGGTGAGGATCTTGCGGTCGTAAGCGTCCAGTTTCATGGTTTGGCAGATTCCGATGGTTTAGAAGCAAATATTCAGCAGATTATGCTAATGGTAGCCCCTTTCGAAGACGACTACGCAACCACCTGCCCTGCTATTGCGCCCTACACTGGCATCACCAAATCGACTACGAATGGGGTGCAACATGTCCGAACTCTGGCTGTTCATGATGGCGCTGGCAGTGGTGTATCTGTTGCCCGGGCCGGACATGATTCTGCTGTTGCAGACCGGTGCGCGTCAGGGCAAGCCTGCGGCACTGGCTACCGCTATCGGTCTCGGAATTGCCAGGGCCTGTCATGTGGCATTGGCGGCGCTTGGATTGGCGGCATTGTTCAAGGCTGCGCCCTGGACCTTCGATGCCGTGCGTCTGGCGGGTGCCGCCTATTTGCTGTGGATCGGTATCCAGTGCTTGCGCACTACCATGCTGCCGAACCTCAGTGACACCGGTCCGATACAGGGCCCTCGCTGGCGTGAAGCAATCCAGCGCGGATTGCTGACCAATCTGCTGAACCCCAAGGCACTGCTGTTCTGTTCGGTACTGTTACCGCAATTCATCGACCCGCACGCCGGCCCGGTTCTCGGCCAGTTCATGGTATTAGGCGCAATGCTGGTGGGCGTTGGCTTGTTGTTTGACAGCGTCTACGCCCTGACCGGTGCCGCACTGGGCCGCTGGCTGCAACACAGTCCATCAGCCCAGCGCCTCCAGCAATGGGTATTTGGCAGTCTGCTGATCGGCTTCGCAGTACGCCTCACGTTCGTCCAGCAGGCCTGATCAACCGCGCTTGCGGCGCTTGTGACGGTTGATCAACAACAAGGCCAACGCGATGAATGCCACAACTCCACCCATTTCCAACCACTTTTTATGCGGCCGCAGGGCGTCGCGAACCGGACTGATGGCCTGGGCCACATAACGCCTGTCGGCCTTTTGGAAGTCCGGATACGGGCAGCGCTCACCAAAGAACACTGCCCAATCGACGTAGGGCCCTTCATTGACGTAGCGTTGGTAAAAGAAGCTTTTTTCATCCTGACCGCTGTTCCAACCGGCGGCCGCGCACAACACCGCTGCAAACGCCTGGCTGGTGTGGGGCAAATGATCGGCTGCGCGATTGGCCAGGTCGTTGGCCAGATACCGGTAGTGATAGCGCTGATCGGGCTGGGCGGCGCTGGCTTGCTGGCGGCTGAATTCGTCTTGCGCCACTAGCGGCCCTACTTTCAATTCAGCGCTTTGAAGGCTGTAGTTGCCGTCGAAAGTAGCGTAGTCCGGGGACATCTCATAACCCAGCAACTCCATACCGTAGTGTCGGCTCAAGTCGGCCGCCTGGAAGTAAGCGAAAGCCCTTTTGGTCGGCCACCACTTTGACTCGGCGTCGTGGCGCATCTCCCCGTAGGTTCTCGCCAGGACGTATAACTTTGGAGTCGCAAAATACCCCGGCGCTTCGTCGTAGCGCCCTTCCCGCAACAACCGGCGCCCAAGCAGGTTACGCAGCTTCGCTGCTACCGTCAGTGGGGAGGCATCAGCCTGGTCGCTCTGGCCGGACCGCGAATCGTCGATTGAGGAAAGATCCTGTTGACTGAAGGGTTGAGGTACCGGGACCTGCGTGTCGACGTACTGCTTGAGCTCGTCGACTGTCAGCACTCGCTCAGCTACGGTCGCGGCGTCGAACCAGTAGATGTCCTGGCTGCGATAGAGCTGGTCAAATGCTTGCAAATAATCCCCGCGCTGCAGCGCCAGGATCGCACTCTCACCCTCGACCCGACACTTGGGCTGCAGCGATTCATAATCGAAATCCAGGGTTCTGCGCTCTCCCCATGACTCGTTCTGTGGAAAGGCTTGGGCAGCCTTGGCATACGCCGCCGCAGCAGCAGACTTATCGCCATCGCGCAGCGCCAGCTTCGCTCGCAGCCACCACGCCAGCCCCCCCTCGCCCGCATGTTCAAGGAATGCTTTGGCGCTGGCGTAATCACCTTGTTGATAATTGACCGCCGCCAACCGATCAGCGTTGTCCAGGCTGCCACGGGTGCTCTTCTGCAACAGCTTGATCAGTTTCAACTCGTTCTGCGGTTGTTCGCCAAATGACCAACCGAGCCGGCTGATCAAGGAAGCGGTTACCAGTTGCTGAACTGGTTTTCCCTGGAGCAACTGCGCTAACGACGCTTCAGGCATCGCCGCCAGTTCGTTCATCAGTTGCTTCAACGAGCTGTAGCCCACCGGCGAACCGTGCAGGTTTTGCGTAGCATAGAGTTCGATGGCGCGGTTCCAGTCGCCCGCGGTCCTAACCACGCGAGCTTCTTCACCGAGGCTGGCGACGCCCAATTCCAGTGGGTCGCTAAAGCCGTCGATGCTCAGTTGCCGGCTTTGGTCAAAAGCGAGCCGAGCCTGGGCCAACAGGTCTGGCGCCGCATCCACTTGCGAGCTCATGGCGAACAATGCTCGACCCAGAGAATAGGCCGCCCAAGTGCTGCGTAATGGACGTTGATCTGCCGGCAACGCCAGGACCTTGTGAAAATACTCGGCAGCCAAGGAAAATTCTTCCGAGTTGAATGCGACTGAGCCAGCCAGATAGAGCACGAGTTCGGGCGGCAGTGTGGCGCCCTGGGTTTCTACCTGATGCGCATCGGTCAGGCTGCGCAGCTGCTGCACCAGCGCTTGTTGCTCGGCAGACAAACCGACCTGCTCAGCCTTGTCGCGCGGGCTGGGCTGGTCGGTCGCATCGTCGTAGCTGTAGTTCTGGTTGTCGGTGGCAGGTGTTATGTTCTTCAGCCCGGCTATCGCATGCCCAAGGCGATTGATCTCGAAGTTGAAGTTACCTTCCGGCAGCTCCGCCAACGTTTGTCCGCGGTTGTCCAACAACCGCATCGGAAAATCCGGGCCACATGCCCATGCTGAGCCGAGCGGCAGACTGAGGGTCAGGCACAGTAGATGACGCGGCCACTTACGGCTGAACATGCGAAGCTCCTTGATCAATTTTTGCGCAACGTGCCCAACCAATCGCACGTTGCCCGCCGGCCGCTATTCGGCCTTCCCGCAGACGAGTGAAGGTCAGCACGTCCGTGGTTTGCTGCAATGCATAACCGGCCAACGCATCAGCACTCTCACAGCCAGCGCCCGACAGCTTTAAACTTTCAGGCCAGGCGCTGTCGAGATTACCTTGGTTGATGAGGCTGATGTCGAACAGACCCTCGTGCTCCGAGAGTTGCAACGTCAGCTGGCTTTTGAGCGCTTCGCCGCGCGCTACAGCGCGCAGCGTAGTCAGGCTCCAGGCGCGGCGATCGCCTGCCAGGGGCAACCTGAACCAGATAAGACCTTTCAGATGCGCGGGCGGATGTTTACGTAGCTCAATGGCGAGTTCTCGTAGTTGCTGGGGATCCGCCAGCAACTCTCGTCGCTCACCTGCACCCTCAATACGTACTTCGCTTTCCACAACTGGCCCGCCACTGGTCGCCGGCAACAATGCCACGCCGTAGGCAGGCAGTGCCAGGTAGAACGGTTTCAAAGTTATACGTGACCATTCGAGGAGCCATTTTTTCGTTTGTTCCACGTGGAACAAACCGCGACGCGGATCGCTGACCGCATGCACCTGCAACACGCTGCTGTCGACGGCGGATAACAGGGCGGGTAGTTCTGGACAGTTCAGCCAAGCGGGCAATGCGGTGATGCTTAGTGGCATGCCAACCGGTAACGCTTCGCGAAGTTTAACCAGCAGATTTCGATAGTCCGGCAGTCGAGCAATACCGGAATCATGGTCAATTTCCACCCCGGCGAGGATGAGCCCCTGCCCTTGCCAATCGATGGTCAGCTGCTGAATTTGCTTCAGGATTTCATCCTGATCAAGTGACTTCAACTGGCCATCCAGTCGGACCACGGCAATCAGTGGACGGCCATCTTGGCGCAGCAGATCGGCGTCGATTCGCGCACGACTCCAACCTGCTTGCGGGAAACTCTGCAGGGCGAGTACGCGAAGAGTGGAGAAGTCCGCGCGGCTGTCACGCAAGGCATCCTGGTGAGCAGGCGTCCATTGACGCTGCCAGATGTAGAGCTGCTGATCGAGCGGAGGTGCCTCAGGTTGCCCGCAGCCGTTGAGCAGCAGCGCAGGTAAAATCAGAACCCAGCGGCAGATTGAAAACAGCATGAACATCTATCCCTTCCAACACAGGGTCGCAGGGTACACAGAATTCTGTGGCAGATCCTGTGGGAGCAAAGCTTGCTCGCGATAGCGGTGTGACAGTCAAAATACAGTGGACAGTTATACCGCTGTCGCGAGCAAGCTTTGCTCCCACAGGGGCAATGTCAGTCATCAGTTGCACGGTAGCGCCAATTGCAACGGCAACTACGTTCGGCGATCAGGGCTTCCGCGCAATGATCACCTGACTTTTCGCCACCACCGCATCCAGCGCCTGCTTGATCTGCGGTCCCCGCGGCGAAGCGAGGATCGCCTTCCAGGTATCCGCCCAATGGTTGAGCAACGGGTGATCCGCGTTGCTGAAATCGACTTTGGCTTCCCAGAACAGCAGCATCCACATCGACCAGTAAAAGCCGTACTGGCTGTGGCTTATCACTTCCAGCCCAGCGTCGCTGACCATGGCCTTGAACTGCTCTTCGCTGATGATGCGAATGTGGTTGGGCTTTTGGAAGTACTCGGGGGCGGCAATGTCTTTTTGCAGATCTTCGGAGCTTGGATGCGGCACGCTGAGCAGGTACAGCGCCCCCGGTTTCCCCACTCGCACCAGCTCGGCGAGAAACTGTGCGGGATCGTCGACGTGCTCGATGACTTCAGTCGATACCACCCGAGTCGCAGTTTCGTCGGCGATGGGTAACGGGTTGCAATCGGTGACATGGCACTCGACGCTCCTGGCGGGAGTATCGCCCAGGCGCTGCCGGGTCGCTTCGACCTTGGCGGCGTCGATATCGGCAATGATGATTTTCGCCCCGCGCATTCCACAGAAGTGCACGTTGCCACCGTCCCCGCAGCCAACGTCCAGCAAGGTGTCTTCGGGGCTCACTGGAAAGCCGGTAAACAGCTCGCCGGTTTGCTGATTGAACCAGCCGCTGAGCATTGCGTCGTGCAGGCCAAGCATGTACGGGTCGACCTTTTCAGGCACCGGAGTTACTGCCACTGGCACCGGTTGCACGGCAGGCGTGCCCGCCGTGAGTTTCTTTAACAGTCTCAGCATGAGGTTGCTCCAGAGAATTGGACGGCAGTTCGGGACACGCTCAGGCGTTGCACCAGCGATAGGCCACGAAGGCGCATGGGCATTTCGACAAAGCGGTAGTTGAGTTCACTCAGAAGTCCGATCAGGCCGAGAGCGACCACCAGCGTCAGGATCGGGTGGCCGGCAGGGTTCGGCAGGTTGGCCGCCTGCAGACGAAAGATGATTTCCCGGACCAGCAAATAGGCTGGAATATGGATCAGGTAAATCCCGTAGGATCGGCTGCCAACCCAGGTCATCAGGCTTTTGAACAGCCCGCCAGGCATCAGGTAGTCACGGTTGTAGGAAGCGATCCACACCAGCAGCGCGCACAACAGCGCAATAACGCCGATCCGGTAATGGGTGAAGGTAAAACGATCCGTGGCGATAAAACCGAGTACCAGCGACACCGCAATCAAGGCAGATACACCCACCCACGGACGCCGCAGGAAAGTCGGCTCCCAGCGCAAGTAGGAAGGCTTCGCGCTCCACATGGCCAACAGCACGCCAAGGGCCAACGCATCGGTGCGTACCACCATCAGGATCGGTGTGCGCAAAGTGAATATCTGCAGCGCCACCAACAACAGCAGCGCCCACACCAGGTATTTGCGACAAAGCAGAATCAGCAAGGGGAACAGCAGGTAGAACTGCTCCTCCAGCGACAGGCTCCAGTAGACAAAACCGGTGCCGTATTCGTAGTGGTAAAAACTGTCGGCGAAGCGAAAGTTGGCGTACTGCCCGATGCCCGCCAGGGTCGCCTGGAGGTTCGCATGCAAGGTGCCGAAGGCGCCAGAGCGGTTGAGGAACAGGCACGCCAGCAACATCAGCGCCAGCCATAGCCACGCTGAGGGCAACAAACGAAAGGCCCGCCGCAGCCAGAAGTTGCGAGTTTCCTGCCAGTATTCCTGCCGCGAGCTACACCCTTGCAACGCCGGGATCAGGCTGCGCGCAATCACGAAACCGGAGATGGCGAAGAACAAATCCACGCCCCACCACGGCTGGCTATACAGGGTGATGGCTTGCAGCAGCGGCACGCCAGCGGCGAACAGACTGTCCTGCAAGTGGTGGAACAACACCCCCAGCACCGCGATGCCGCGGAGTAATTCGATGTCCATGATGCGCTTGCTGCTACTCATGGAGTCCTCCTGGACCTGCGCCGGCCTCCATGGGTTTGCGGGCGATGATGACCTGGCTCTTGGGCATGAACTGGTCGAGCATCTGCTTGATCGCCAAGCCATTGGGTTGCGCCAGCAAGTCTTGCCAGGTTTTCGCCCAGCTCTCCATCAATGGTGGATACGGCGCCTGGATGCGGTCGCGAACCGCACCGCCCAGATCCCGGCCGGCAGCTCGCTCACTGGCCCAGAAAAAGATCATGCCCATGACCCAGAAAAATCCGCTGGCCTGACGATGCTCGATGACCAGCCCCGCCTCTTCCACCATCGCGGCGAACCGTTCCGGACTGAAAATCTGTACGTGATTAGGCGCTTGAAAGTAGCTGGTCGGGGCGATGCCTTTTTGCAAATGCTCGCCCACCGGTGCCGGCACGCTTAGCAGAAAAAGCGCCCCGGGACGGCCCATGCGCACCAGCTCAGCCATGAAGGATTCAGGCTGATCGATGTGCTCCAGCACTTCCATGCACACGACTTTGCTCGCGCAACCATCGGCGAGCGGCAGCGGCAAGCTGTTACTCACCAACCCCAGACTGGGCCGACTCGATTGTGCTTCCACTTGCTGGGCCAGTTCGCGCACCTTGTCGTGCTCGCTGTCGGTGAAAATCACCGAGGCGCCCTGCCGCACTGCAAACAAGGTGGCCACGCCTTCGCCGCATCCGACATCAAGCAAGGTGTCTTCGGCGTTGATTGCAAACCCTTTGAGCAATTCCCCGGTCTCGCCGAGGAACCAGCCATCGAGTACGGCGTCGTGCAAGCCGACGTCCCTGGGCGAGACCGGAATCTCAGCAACTGCCAATGGCACAGGCGGTGCCGGCCTCAGCTTTGCCAATAGACGTCGAATCATGCGTTCGATGCTTGCACGGACAGCGTTTTACGCTGCTGCAGCAGCTGTTCGAAAAACACCTGCAGGCGGCGTTCAGTACTGGCCTGGCTGCAGAAAACCTGGAGTCTGCGAACCGCATGGGCCGACATTTTTTCATAGCGCCCGAGGTCGGTTTTGGCGACGTCGTAGCTTGCTTTGAAAGCGGAGCATAGCGAGTCCCAGTCGGTGGTGTAACGCAGGGTGCGGAACGCCGCACGGGGATCGTGGGGCCAGGCGGTCAGTTCTTCGGTCGAGTCGACGATGAAGGCGTTGTCACTGTCGACATAGTCGGCCATCGCGGTGTTCAGGGGCGCGATCGCCGGCTTACCGCAGGACATGAACTCCATTAGCGGCAAGCACTGCCCTTCGCCGTACGAGCAGTTGACGACGTAACTGGTGGCTTCCACCAGACGCTCGTAGTCGACGTCCGCAAGGTAGCCATGGATCAGCACGATGCGACATTGATAGGGCTGATTCTTGTAGACGTGGTGCAGCATGTCGTTGAGCGCGTTGGCGATGTCATGGTGAGTGAGCTTGAGCACCAGGGTCGCATCGGGCGAGTCGCGGAAGGTGCTGCAGAACGCGCTGATCATGTCCTTCCAGTTCTTGCGCCCGTCGTAGGGGTTGAACACCGAGGTGTAGACCACGCCTTCGAGCAACAACTCGCAATCCCGCACCGGGCCGTCGAACACGATCGGCGTGCCTTCGCGCAAGCGCTCGGGGCCGTAAGGGCGGACATCTGCGGTGCGACTGTCGATCAACAGGCCGCGTAGATTCAGGCGAATGCCTTCGGCGACCGGGCGCTTGAGCAGTTGCTCACCGCGCGCGGCAAAGCGATCCCAGACCGGCGCCGGAATAGCGCTGATCGGGTACCCGGGCCCCATCACATCGCGAACTGCCTGGACGGTAAAACTGGAGTGGGTAATCGCCATGCCGCTGGCCGCCAACACCACCCGCCAGTCATGCCGCGGTTCGCCCTGCCAGCTTTCCGTGGGGATGGTGCTGAACTCCCAGGCAAATACCGGAATGGTCGGGCAGGCGAAATTGATCGGCGTGCGGTGCGGCGGAGAGAAGGACAGGAACACGCAGTCCTCTCCCCTGCTCTGGCAATCGAAATACAAACGATCGACCAGCTCGTCAGGGTCGCTGACCTCGATCACCTGGCCCAGTCGCTCCAGCACCGGGCGAAACTCCTTGAGCACGAAGTAGTAGCTGTACTCGGGCCGCCCCAGGTTCTGCTGGATGTTGCTCTTGTTGGTTTCGGAATGAATGATGATCAGCATGCTGCAGTCCCCGTCTCAACCACAATGGGCGTGTTCGAGGTCACTGGCTGCTGCCCAAAAAACTGCGCCAGGCGCTGCTGCACCGGCGCGAAGCTGCAGTAGTCACGCATCCGCTCGCTGGCCGCATCGGCCATTGCCTGCCAGGCGTCCGGCTGGTTTTTGGCCATGGCGTAGCTCTCTGCATAGGCGACTCGCAACGAGCCCCAATCCGGGCGATGGCGCAGAGTGCGGTAAAGAATCCGCGCATCCTCCGGCCAGATTGTCGGCTCACGACTGGACTTCACCACGAAGGCCACACGCTCATCGATGTAGTCGCGCATTGCCGTGTGGTCTGGCGCGATAACAGGCCGGGCACACGACATGAATTCCATGAGAGGCAGGCACAGGCCTTCGCAGCGCGACGCGTTGACATAGAAGCTCGCTGCGCCGTACAGCCGGGCGAACTCTTCGTCCTGCAGGTAACCGTGCATGACCACCACTCGACAGGAGAACGGCGACAACTGCGACAGCAAGGTCATGAGCTCGACGTAGTAGGTCGACAGATCGTTCTGGGTCATCTTCAACACGAGGGTAGCGTCTTGCGCATCGCGCAATGCCCAG
Source organism: Pseudomonas sp. LB3P31 (assembly GCF_054897945.1). Classification (NCBI taxonomy): domain Bacteria; kingdom Pseudomonadati; phylum Pseudomonadota; class Gammaproteobacteria; order Pseudomonadales; family Pseudomonadaceae; genus Pseudomonas; species Pseudomonas sp. LB3P31. The sequence continues at coordinate 3,435,561 of NZ_CM142710.1, read as the reverse complement.
CAGAACGCGGTGATCAGATGGTGCCAGTTCTTGCGTCCATCATCGGGATTGAACACGCTGACATACACCACGCCACTGACGTCGATGGCGACCGTTTCGCTGGTGTCGGGCAGAGCGGATTGTGCTGGTTCTACTGGTTCAACCAGCTCGACAGGCTCGATAACCGCGGCCGCGACCGGCAGTGGTTGCACTGGCAATGCCGGGCGGCGAAGCCGTGTCAGCAGGGGCCGAACAGCGTCCGGCACCAGATCACGCACGGCTTCGCGATACCACTGCAAAAGATTGTGTTTGAGGGCCCGATAAACCTCGCGCACGTAGTGCCGGGTGATAAACATGCGGCGGCGTAGGGTCAACGGCGGCGCTGCAGGCTCGGGGGCAGGTTCGAGCTCGACGATCTGCGGCGCAGGCTCGTACTCGGGCTCGATGATTTCCACCGCAGGCTCCACGATCACCGGCCCCAGCAGGCCATCGGCAGACAACCCCATCACCCTGCTGTCGAGGATGCAGCCCTTGATCTGCAGCGTAGCTCCCGGATTCACCGGCGTACCGGGATACTGCTGGCGTACCTCAGCGAAGCGTTCCCACAAGGGAGTCGGCAACACCAGCACTGGAAAATCTTCACCCAGGGTTCGGCGAATGGCTTCGGCGGTGTGGGTAGACAAGGTAATGACCCGGCCCAGCCGTGCCAGAGTCTGGCTCCAGTCGTGGCGCGGATCGTTGTCCCAATGCTCGGCGGGGATGGTGTCGAACTCCCACGCCACCACGCACACCATCGGGCATTGCAGGTCAGTCGGAGTCTTGTGCGGCGGCGCAAACGAAATGAACAGGCAGTCCTGTCCCGCTTGCAGCAACTGCCGATACAGCGGGTCCACCTCGGCGCTGGAGGCCACGACATGCACTTGCCCAAGGCTTTCGAACAAGGGTCGATAAGCCTTGAGCACAAAATAATAACTGTACTCGGGACGGCCGAGACTCTGGCTGATGGAGCTGTCGTTGACGTCGGAGTAGAGAATGAAATTCATGGCATCCCACGGTGAAATCGCCGTCCCGGCAACCTCACTCTACGACGGAGAAACCACGGATCGAGGCAGCGTCTGCCGACCTTCGTCCATCGTCTTCATGCCCGTCTTCGTTCTTGTTTTAATGGTCAGTTTCTCGCAGTTTCAAAGCGACGCTGCCGAACCTTGGGTAATCGTGACGAGGGGCATTCTAAACACATCCGTTGCCGATTCGTGAACCGCCCGGCGAGAATAAATCGAGCTGCCCGGACGAGAACTGATCAGTCACGGTTGGACTTGTTGAAATTGCCGCGCAATTGGCACAGATTGGCAACCAAACAACTACAACAAATCTTTTCGCCAGTCTTTCGACCCAGGAACATCCACCCGGTCAGTCAGACATCTCCGATAGGCCTGTGGGGAATGGACGAAAATGTATGACCAAGGGGCTGCTGTTTGAAAAAGCGTCTGTTCGTTACGGGTCTTAGCGGATTCGTAGGACAACACATCCAAACCCGATTGCAGGCTGATGCCGAGCAGTGGGAGTTACTGAACGTCCCTGCGCGCTACGATCTCGGTAAGCCGCAGAGCCTCGAAGACCTGTGGCCGGAACTGCCGGATGCGGTCATTCACCTGGCGGGCCAGACGTTTGTGCCCGAAGCCTTCCGTGATCCGGCGCACACGCTGAACATCAATCTGCTGGGTACGCTGAACCTGCTGCAAGCCCTAAAGGCACGCGGATTCACCGGCACGTTCCTGTACGTCAGCTCCGGCGATGTCTACGGCCAGGTCAGCGAAGACCGCTTGCCCATCACTGAACTGCAACTGCCCTGCCCGCGCAATCCGTATGCCGTGAGCAAACTGTCGGCGGAATTCCTCAGCCTGCAATGGGGTTTGAGCGAAGGCTGGCCGGTCATGGTCGCCCGTCCGTTCAACCACATCGGCACCGGCCAGAAAGACAACTTCGTCATCGCCAGCGCTGCACGCCAGATCAACCGGATCAAACAGGGCCTGCAAGCGCCGCAGCTGGAAGTCGGCGACATCGACGTCACGCGCGACTTCCTCGACGTGAGCGACGTGATATCGGCCTACCTGGCCCTGCTGGAGAAGGGCGCCCCGGGCCAGGTCTACAACGTCTGCTCGGGGCGCGAGCAAAGCATTCGCAGCTTGATCGAACAATTGGGTGACCTCGCCCAAGTCGATCTGCAACTGGTTCAAGACCCTGCACGACTGCGCCGCGCGGATCAGCGCCGGGTGTGCGGCAGCCATGCCAGGCTGGCCCAGACCACGGGTTGGGCGCCTGCAATCACTACACAACAAACCCTGCGGGCGATCTTGTCCGACTGGGAGATACGGGTAAGACAAGAATGACAAAAAGTGCACTGATCACAGGGATCACCGGGCAAGACGGCGCTTATCTGGCCAAACTGCTGCTCGACAAGGGCTACAAGGTCCACGGCCTGGTAGCCCGGCGCAGCAGCGACGCGCGCTGGCGTTTGCGCGAGATGGGGGTCGAGGCAGACATTGTTTACCTCGATGGCGACATGGCCGATGCCTGTTCGATACAGCGCGCTGTGATCAAGTCCGCGCCGGACGAGGTCTACAACCTCGCGGCTCAGAGCTTTGTCGCGGCCTCCTGGTCGCAACCCGTAACCACCGGCATCGTCGACGGCCTGGGTGTCACGCACCTGCTCGAAGCGATCCATCAGTTCAGCCCGCACACGCGTTTCTACCAGGCGTCCACCAGTGAAATGTTTGGCCTGATCCAGGCTGAGCAGCAGGACGAGAACACGCCGTTTTACCCGCGCAGTCCGTATGGCGTGGCCAAACTCTATGGCCACTGGATCACCGTGAACTACCGCGAGAGCTACAACCTGCACGCCAGCAGCGGCATCCTGTTCAACCACGAATCGCCACTGCGCGGCATCGAGTTCGTGACCCGAAAAGTTACCGACGCCGCCGCTCGCATCAAGCAGGGCAAACAGCAGGAACTGCGCCTGGGCAACATTGACGCCAAGCGCGACTGGGGGTTTGCCGGCGACTACGTGGAAGCCATGTGGCTGATGTTGCAACAGGACAAACCCGACGACTTTGTGGTCGCCACGGGCGTGACCACCACCGTGCGCGAAATGTGCCGGATCGCCTTCGAGCACGTCGACCTGAACTACCGTGACTTCGTGAAGATCGACCCGGCGTTCTTCCGTCCGGCCGAAGTAGAAGTGCTGCTCGGCAACCCGGCCAAGGCTCAGCGTGTGCTGGGCTGGAAACCAAAAACCGACCTGGATACCTTGATCCGCATGATGATGGATGCGGACATGAAGCGCGTCGCCAAGGAGTAGGCCCATGCTGATTCCCGTGATTCTTTCCGGCGGTGCAGGGACGAGGTTGTGGCCAGTGTCTCGTGAGGGCCATCCCAAGCCCTTCATGAACCTGCCCGACGGCCAGTCGCTGCTGGCCAAGACCTATCGGCGCGCCGCAGGTTTGCTCGACGGCTGGGGCGACATCGTCACGGTGACTAACCGCGACTACTACTTCCAGAGCAAGGATCACTACCAGGACGCGCAACTGGGCCGGCATCGCGGGCATTTCCTGCTGGAGCCGACAGGGCGCAATACCGCCCCGGCGATCGCCGCAGCCGCCCTGTCGCTGCAGGCGCTGCACGGTGACGAGGCGATCATGCTGGTGATGCCCGCCGATCACCTGATCGTCAAAGAAGACGCCCTGAAACAGGCCGTGGAACATGCCGTGGCGCTGGCCAGGTCAGGCAATCTGGTGACCTTTGGCGTAGTGCCGACCGCACCGGAAACCGGTTTTGGCTACATCGAGACCGGCGCCCTGCTGGACGACAAAGGCGCCGCGAACGTGCAGCGCTTCGTCGAAAAACCTGACTTGCAAACCGCGACTCACTACCTCGAAAGCGGCAATTTCCTGTGGAACTCGGGGATGTTCTGCTTCTCGGTGGCCACCTTGCTGGCCGAGCTGGAGATCCACGCTCCGACACTGCTGGAGCAGACCAGAACCTGCATGGCCGCCAGCGCTCCGGTGGAAACCTGTGGCAGCCTGCAGCAGGAACTGTCGCCAGCACTGTTCGGCGAGATCATGGACATCTCCATCGACTATGCGTTGATGGAACGCTCCGACAAAGTGGTGGTGGTGCCGGCCCGATTCGACTGGAGCGACATTGGCTCCTGGGGCGCAGTCGCGGCCCTGGTGCCGGCGGATGCGCAGAACAATCGCGCGGCAGGTGACGCCATTTTCATCGACAGCCAGCACAACTTCGTCCAGAGCGAGGACCGCCTGGTCGCCGCCGTCGGTGTGGATAACCTGATCATCATCGACACCGCCGACGCGGTGCTGGTGGCTCACGCCGACCGCGCCCAGGACGTGCGCCGAGTGGCCAAGCAGCTCAAGGACAAGCAGCACGAAGCCTATCGGCTGCACCGCACGGTCAGCCGGCCATGGGGCACCTACACCGTGCTCGAGGAAGGCCCGCGTTTCAAGATCAAGCGCATCGTGGTCAAGCCCGGCGCCAAGTTGTCGCTGCAGATGCACCACCATCGCAACGAACACTGGGTAGTGGTCGAAGGCATGGCCAAGGTCACCAACAACGGCACCGGCACTCACCTGGTAGCCAAGAACGAATCGACTTTCATTGCCGCCGGCCACAAGCATCGCCTGGAGAATCCCGGGGTGATCGACCTGGTGATCATCGAAGTGCAGAGCGGCGAATACCTGGGAGAGGACGATATCGTCCGCTTCGAAGACCAATACGGCCGGACGGTTTGAATGCTGCGTAATCTTTACCAATCGATGTGGAGTTACCGGGGATTCATCCTCGGCAGCGTCAAAAGGGAGTTTCAGGCGCGTTACCGCAACTCGCTGTTCGGTGCCTTGTGGACCGTGCTTAACCCGCTGTCGATGATCGTGGTCTATACGGTCATCTTTTCCACCATCATGCGCGCCCGGCTGCCGGGCGTGGATGACGGCCTGGCCTACAGCGTCTACCTCTGCGCGGGCCTGCTGACCTGGGGGCTGTTTGCCGAGATCACCACGCGCAGCCAAAGCATGTTCCTGGAAAACGCCAACCTGCTGAAGAAAATCAGCTTCCCGCGTATCTGCCTGCCGGTGATCGTGCTGCTCAACGCCGGGATCAACTTCGCGATCATCCTCGGCCTGTTCCTTGGCTTCCTGCTGATCAGCGGACGCCTTCCGGGCATGGCGTTGCTGGCACTGATACCGCTACTGATGCTGCAGGTGATGTTCGCCGCCGGGCTGGGGATGATCCTCGGTGTGCTCAACGTGTTCTTCCGCGATGTCGGGCAATTTTTCGGCATCTGCCTGCAGTTCTGGTTCTGGCTGACGCCGATCGTGTATCCGCTGTCGATCCTGCCGCCAGGTATCCAGCGCATGATCGAGTTGAACCCGATGACGGCACTGATGAACAGCTACCAGAACCTGTTCCTGTACAACCAATGGCCGGACTGGAGTTCGCTGATCCCGCTGCTGGTGATCGGGCTGTTGTTCTGCGTGATGGGGCTGCGGCTATTCCGCCAGCGAGTGGGTGAAATGGTGGATGAGCTCTGATGGGACATATACGCGTCAGTGGCCTGGGTAAGGCCTACAAGCAATATCCGAATCGCTGGAGCCGGCTGTTCGAATGGCTGGTGCCGTTTTCCCCTATCCGCCATCACTTGCATTGGGTGCTGCAGGGTGTCGACTTTGAGATTCAGCCCGGCGAAGCCGTGGGTATTGTCGGGGTCAACGGTGCCGGCAAAAGCACCCTGTTGAAGATGATCACCGGCACCACCCAAGCCACCTGTGGCGAGATCAAGCTGCAAGGTAGAGTCGCTGCGCTGCTGGAATTGGGCATGGGTTTTCATCCGGATTTCACCGGGCGCCAGAACACCTTCATGGCTGGCCAGCTGCTCGGCATGCAGGTCGAAGAAATCGAGGCGCTGATGCCGGAAATCGAGAGCTTTGCTGAAATTGGCGAAGCTATCGATCAGCCGGTTCGTACCTACTCCAGTGGCATGCAAATGCGCCTGGCATTCAGCGTGGCCACGGCGCGCCGACCGGATATCCTGATCGTCGACGAGGCCTTGTCGGTTGGCGACGCTTATTTCCAGCACAAGAGCTTCGACCGCATCCGCAACTTCCGCAAGGCCGGCACCACCTTGCTGATCGTGTCCCATGACCGCTCGGCCATCCAGTCGATCTGCGACACCGCCATCCTCCTGGAAAACGGGCGCATGGCCATGCGTGGCAAGCCCGAAGAAGTGATGGACTACTACAACGCGATGCTCGCCCAGCGTGAGGGCCAGACCGTCCGCCAGGAGATGCTTGCCAACGGCCAGGTGCAGACCATTTCCGGAACTGGCGAGGCCGGCATTCTCAGCGTGCGCCTGCTCGACCCGAAGGGCCGCTCGGTGGAATTGGCGGAGGTCGGCCAGGCGATGGTGCTGGAGGTGCAGGTCGAGGTTCGCCAGGACATCGAGCGCCTGATCCTGGGCTTCATGATCAAGGATCGCCTTGGCCAACCCATGTATGGCATCAATACCCATCGCATCGACAGGGCCCTCACCGACCTGAGTGCCGGCGAGCGGGTGACCTATCGATTCGCCTTCGACATGCGCCTGGGCAAGGGCAATTATTCGGTCGCACTGAGCCTGTCGCGACTGGACTCGCACCTGGACCGCAACTTCGAATGGCGCGACTACGGGCTGGTGTTCCACGTGATCAATAACCGCCGCGAAGATTTCGTTGGATGCTCGTGGCTTGAGGCCCAGACCAGTATTTCGCGCTCCAGCGAAAGCGTTAGCGAAGCGGCAGACCCCGAGGTATCGCGATGACCCGACTGTTGGTGGAATGCACCTACGTGTTTGAACACCCTGACGCCAACTCGGGCATCCAGCGGGTGGTGCGCAACGTCATCCAGCAGTTGCCCGCTGCGGATGCGAACCGTGAATGCATTCCCGTGGTGATGGTCAACGGCGCGCTGTTCGAGGTGAAGAGCCTGTCGCCGTTGAAAACGCCAAAAGTGAACCTGATGAGCCTGCGGGTGAAGCTCGAACAGATGGCCAATCTGTTCTGGCTGCGCCACCGCACGCTGGAACGGCGCCGCCCTTTCAGCGAGTCCAAGTTTGCCCGCCGGGTACTTTATCTGGGCTGCCGCCTTGCCGCGTTCGCCTGCCTGAGCCTGCCGATGCGCATACTTGACCGGGTACTGAAGGGCCAGAAAGTGCCAGAGCGTTGCGTGCCGTTGCAGCATCGGGCCGGAGATCAACTGGTGCTGCTGGACTCGTCCTGGCACGCCAATTTTTTCCCCCTGGCCGAGCAGCTCAAGCGTGACGGGGTCGGGATTGTCTCGGTGATCTACGACCTGATTCCCCTGACCCATCCGCAGTTCTGCGACGCCGGGCTGGTGAAGGTGTTCAACGAGTGGTTCGACTGGATCGCCCGCACGGCCGATGGCTACGTAGCGATCTCCACCACCATTCGCGATCAGGTGCGCGAGGAAATGCTCCGTCGGGTGGGCCCGGCACAGGTGGCCCAGCGCTGGTTCGACTATTTCCACCTTGGCTCTGAGCTGGATCTGAGCGACGCGCGTTCAGCTGTCGATCAGGGCCTGCTCGACATGTTCAAGACGCCGGAGCCGGTGTTCCTGATGGTCAGCACCATCGAGCCGCGCAAAAACCACGCCTACCTGCTGGATGCGTTCGAGCGCGCCTGGGCGTCAGGGTCCAGGGCACGCTTGTGCATCGTCGGCAAGATTGGCTGGAAATGCGAGGCGTTGGTCGAGCGGATCCGCAAGCATCCCGAATTGAATCGGCGCCTGTTCATGTTCAACGGGTTGTCGGATAAGAGCCTGGAGCACGCCTATTCCCACGCGACTTCGCTGGTGTTTCCGTCTTATGTCGAAGGATTTGGCTTGCCGCTGGTCGAGGCCATGCAGCGCGGGCTGCCGGCGATGGCCAGCGATATACCGATATTTCGCGAAATCGGCGGCGACTACATGGCGTATTTCGACCTCGCGGAGCCGCAGAGCCTGGCCGACCTGGTGATCGGTATGGAAGCGAATGGCGAGTTTCCGGCCGCGCTGAGCCTGGACGACTGGCGCTGGTTGTCCTGGCGGGAAGCGAGTGCGCAACTGGTCGAGCGCATCGAGCGCAACCTGCACAACGTGGCAAAAGCACCCGAGAGCCAGCATGCGCATTGCCCTTAACGCGCGCATTCTCCAGGCGCCGAGAACTGGCATCGGCCACTACGTCGCCGAACTGGTAAACGCCCTCGCCCACGAACCGGACGTCGAGCTGGCGTTGTTCCACGGCTGGGGTTGGAGCTCGGCGCTGCCCGTAGCGGCGATGCCTGGTTACTCGCGCCTGACGCCGTTGCTGCGACAAATTCCCGGAGCCTATCAGGCACGACGCTGGCTGGAGCAGAAACGCTTCGACCAGAATAATTCCAAGGGCATCGATCTCTATCACGAGCCGAGCTTGTGGCCGCTGTCGTTCGATGGCCCAACCGTCATCACGCTGCACGACCTGACGCACCTGCACTATCCCGAGACCCAACCGCCGGCACGCTTGCGGGAAATCGAACGGCGTCTGGCCGCTGGCGTACAGCAGGCGCGAGTCATTCTGACGGACTCGCAGTGCATCGCCGACGAGGCACAGGACTATTTCGCACTGCCAGCCGAGCGTTTTGTAGTCGCGCCGCTGGGCGTGGCAGCGCGATTCCGTCCCAGGTCGGATGAGTCTATCGACAAGGTGCTGAAAACCCATGGCGTCGAGGCCCGGGAATATTTTCTGTGCGTCGGCACCCTGGAGCCGCGCAAGAACCTGAGCCTGGCCCTGCGTGCCCATGCCCGACTGCCGGAAGCCGTGCGCCAGCGTTTCCCGTTGCTGATCGCCGGAATGGCCGGCTGGCAACGCGAGCAGTTCAACGACGAATTGCGCGCAGCCCTGGCCGCCGGCCATGTGTGCCTGCTGGGGTATCTGCCGGATGAGGACCTGGCGCAGTTGTTGGCCGGCGCCCGCGCCCTGGTCTTCCCTTCCCTCTACGAAGGGTTTGGCCTGCCGGTGCTGGAAGCCATGGCCAGTGGCACTCCAGTGATCCTGACCGATAAATCGGCAATGCCCGAAGTGGCGGCCGATGCCGGCAATTACATACCACCGGACGATCCGGATTCCTTGCGTGACGCAATGACCCGGCTGATTGAAGACCCGGCGCATTGGCAGGCCTGCCGCGCGGCGGGGTTGCACCGAGCCAAGCTTTTTTCCTGGGAGCGTTGCGCGAAGGTCACGGCCCGCGCCTACCGCCAGGCCATGGGAGACTGATATGCGTGTTCTGCACTTCTATAAAACCTACTTGCCCGACTCCATGGGCGGCATCGAGCAAGTCATCTTCCAGATGAGCGAAAGCGGCGCACGGCATGGTGTCGAGAGCACCGTACTGACGCTGAGCAACAACCCGGCTCTCGGCGTGCTGCAGATCCGCGAGCATCAGGTTCATCAGGCCAGGATGGATTTTCAGCTGGCGTCCACGGGTTTTTCCTACAGCGTGTTCAAGCAGTTTCGCGAGCTGGCCGCCGAAGCCGACGTGGTGAACTATCACTTCCCCTGGCCATTCATGGACCTGGTGCATTTTTGCAGCGCCACCAAGAAACCCTGCGTGGTGAGCTACCACTCGGACATTATCCGCCAGCGCCATCTGCTCAAGCTGTACCGACCGCTGATGCGCCGATTCCTCGACAGCGCAGACCGCATCGTCGCCGCCTCGCCCAACTACTTTCACACCAGTGATGTGCTGAAGGACTACCGCGACAAGACCCGGGTGATTACCTATGGGCTCGACAAGTCAGGTTATCCACAGCCCGATGCTGCGCGCTCCGAACGCTGGCGCCAGCAGCTGGGCGACAAGTTTTTCCTGTTTGTGGGGGTCATGCGTTATTACAAGGGGCTGCATATCTTGCTGGATGCCATGCAGGGGCTGAATTATCCGGTGGTGATTGTTGGCGCCGGGCCTCTGGAGAAAGAGCTGCACGCGCAGGCCCAGGCGCTGGGCCTGCGCAATCTGCATTTCCTCGGGTTTCTTGGCGATGAGGACAAGGTAGCCCTGCTGGAGCTGAGTTATGCGGTGGTGTTCCCGTCACACCTGCGCTCTGAAGCCTTTGGTATTTCGCTGCTTGAAGGGGCCATGTATGGCAAGCCGATGATCTCCAGTGAGATTGGTACCGGCACCAGCTACATCAATATCCACAACGAAACCGGGCTGGTGGTGCCACCGAGTAATCCACAGGCGTTTCGCGAGGCGATGCGTACGTTGTGGGAAAACCCGACATTGGCGGCCCAGATGGGGATGAAAGCGCAGGCGCGTTATCGGCAGCTATTTACCGCCGACGAGATGGGGCGCAAGTGGGCGGCGTTATATGAGGAGTTGTTGGCCGAGAAATCGTTGGCTTACGCATGACTTGGCTAATTGTCGCGTTGTTCATGACGCTCTGGCCCCTGTAATCCCTTTAATCCCTTTAATCCCTGTGATCCCTGTGATCCCTGTGATCCCTGTGATCCTTTGATCCCTGTGATCACCCTGTAGGAGCTGTCGAGTGCAACGAGGCTGCGATCTTTTGATGTTGGTTTTTCAAGATCAAAAGATCGCAGCCTCGTTGCACTCGACAGCTCCTACAGGTCCAGAACCAACGGCTGCGAACCCTGAGCCGGCACCGCACAGCAAATCAACACCTCACCTTCATCCGGAACCTCCACCGGGACCTGTGGATAATTCACCTGACCGCTGATCAAACGCGTCTTGCAGGTGCCACAGGACCCACCCCGGCAACTGAATTCCGGACGCAACCCGCGACTCTCCGCCAGCTCCAGCAAACTGCCGCCGTCTGGCTGCCAACGCGCCTCTTTCGCCGATCGCTGAAACACCACCGCAACCGAAGTAGTCGCCGCTGGAGGTTGTTCGATCACCACAGCGTCAGGGTCCAACTGGCGTCGCAAGGTTGACGGGCCAAACGTTTCGGCATGAATCCTCGAATCTCGAATATCCAATTCTCGCAGGCTGTCATACAACCCCTGGGTAAAACTGCCCGGCCCGCACAGGACAAACTCCAGCTGATCGTAGTCTTGCACTTCGAGAATGTTCTTGAGCAAGGTGGTGTCGATCCGGCCCCTAAGGTCAAAGTCCTCGCCCTCCAGTAAACCTTCCTCCGGCTGGCTAAGCAGGCGCAACACCCGCACAGCATCACCCGCAGACTCCAGAAGTTGATCCAGCTCGGCGCGAAATGGCTGGTCATCGAGGGTGCGCGAACTCTGCAGCAACCAAGTAGGACGAATGTGCCGAGTGCGCAGGCCTTGATACACCACCTCTCGCAACATCGACAGCAGTGGCGTGATGCCAACGCCAGCCGCCAGCAACACCAGCGGCCGGCGCTCGTGAGGTGCCACTGTGAAGTGTCCCTGAGGGGCACGAGCTTCCAGCAAGTCACCGACCTTGAGCTGATCATGCAGATGCGAGGACACCAGGCCCTCGCGTTTCACGCTGATGCGGAAGAAGTCATCTGACGGTGCACTCGACAGGCTATAGGTGCGGATATGCACTTCACCCCCAATGTTGAACCGAAGCGGCAAATGCTGGCCAGCCTGGAACACCGGCAACCCGGCGTCATCGGCGGGCTCCAGATAAATCGAGCGGATGTTGCGGCTTTGCGCTTCGATGCGCACTACCCGCAGGGATCGCCAACGATCGCCCAACGCCTGGGCCTGTAGCCGTGCGGCCGCCTGCTCCCAGGTGCCGGTCATCAGGCTGTTGGGCGACACGCCGTCGAAGCGCCAGCGCAGCGCCAATGCTGCAGGTCGGCGCACCACGCGCTCTACCTCGAAGGTCCACATCCGTTCAGCCCCTTGAAAGGCTTCGACCTGCGGGCCATCGAGGATGATTTCGGTGCGGCCGGCGAGGTGCAGCAGGTCGCCGGAGTTGAAATCGATAAACAACAGGCCGGCCCGCGGATTGACCAGCAGATTGCCCAAGGTGTTGAAGTGCAGGTTGCCGGCGAAATCCGGAATGGTCAGACGATTGCCCTGGATCTGCACGAAACCGGCCTGGCCGCCCCGATGTGAGACGTCCACCGCGCGCTCGCCGCCGATGTCCACGTAACTGGCAACGAAGAAGGTGTCGGCGCTGGCGATCATCGCCCGGGCTGCGTCATCCAGCGCGTTGAGGTGTTCAGCGATGCGCAGCGAAGGGTCTGCCAGCGGTACGGAATGAAACTGGCGTAGTTGAATGTACTGCGGACAGTTGCCGAAAGATTGGTCCACCGCGACGTTAAAGCCGCCGGCAGTCAAGTTGTCGACATGCCCATTCAGGCGATTACGACGCCGGGTGTGCAGCTCGATCCCCAGCAATCCGATGGCCGCGCCCTGCGCCAATTGCGCCGGGTCATCGGCACTGGGCAGGCTGGCGAATTGCAACACGCCAGGCTGCGGCGAGTGGGCGAATCCCGGCGGACCTTCGAGCACGCTGGCCCACGGGTCACCGTTCGCGTCCACCGCGCCGTACAGCATGAAGGGCAATTGCTCATAGAACTGGCGGTGCTGGTCTGGCATCTCACGGCGAATGACCTTACGCCCGAACGCCTCCATGCGCTCGGCTACCCCGACATGCTCCTGCAACTGTCGCTCGCCGACGTGCCACGGTGAACTGTCCATAACGGCCTCTCCCCAGCATCAGGCAGTAGTTTGCAAACCGGCGATGGTGCGCGGCATGCCGACAAAACCGGGCAAGGCTTCTACCCGGGCCAGCCAAGCGCGCACGTTCGCGTAATCATCGAGAGATACATTGCCTTCGGGCGCATGGGCGATATAGCTGTAGGCAGAGACGTCGGCAATCGTAGGCTCGTTACCCGCCAGCCAAGGCGAATCGGCCAGCTCATGATCCATTACCTTGAGCAGGTCGTGGGCGCGAGTGATGGCTTCTTCCGCGTTATAGGGAGCCCCGAACACGGTGATCAAACGAGCTCGGGCGGGGCCGAAAGCAATCTGTCCGGCAGCGACTGACAGCCAGCGCTGAACCCTGGCGGCTCCGACAGGATCTGTGGGCAACCAACGCCCGTTGCCGTATTTCTGCGCCAGATACACAAGGATCGCGTTTGAATCGGCGAGTATTACCCCCTGATCATCCATAGCCGGTACTTGCCCGAAAGCGTTGATCGCCAGGTATTCCGGCTGCTTGTGCTCGCCCTTGGCCAAATCAACGAAGATAAGCTCGGTGGGCAATTGCAGCAGTGACAGCATCAGTTCGGCGCGATGAGCATGGCCAGAGCGCGGGAAGTTATAGAGCTTGATCGGTTGCATGGTCGACTCCGCTGGTGTGGGCGCGATCGGGAGTTCGGCGCCAGGGAAAGTCATCGTCTACCAATCACCAGAACAATAGAATCACCAGCTTTTGCAATCCATTATTTCATGCAGCGCAATAAATCAGTGGCGCAGCGAAGGGTGCTCACGTAGCCCGGTCACTGCAAAATCCACGAAACTGCGAATCCGTGCGGGTGCATTGCGCCCGCCCTGATAGACGATATGGATGGGCAATGGCGGCAGTTCGAACTCCGCGAGCACGACCTCCAGCTCACCCGACGCGACCTGGCTTGCCACTTGATAGGACAGCACCCGGGTAAGGCCCAAACCGAGAGAAGCCGCGCTGATTGCCGCCTGGTTGGCCGTCACCGTCAGGCGCGGTTCCAGCCGAACGCTCAGCGGATTGCCGCCATCGAGGAACGGCCAGTTGCGCTGCTGACCTGTCGCGGATGTCGCAATCACCGGTAAGCGCGTCAAATCCTGCGGATGCAGCGGCCGGCCATTAGCCTCAAGGAATGCCGGCGAAGCACAAATCACTCGCCGCACCTCACCGACCCGAATCGCATGCTGGTTACTGTCCGACAGCTCACCAATGCGCACCGCGACATCAACGCCCTCCTCCACCATGCTGACGATTCGATCAACCAGCAAGGCATTGACGCTGACCTCAGGAAATCGAGTCAGATACGCCACCATGATCGGCGTGACAAAAAGGTCGCCAAATAGCACGGGGGCCGTAACCGTCAGTTGCCCGCGGGGCTGGGCGTGACTGCCGGCAGCCGAATCCTCGGCTTCCTGCACTTCGCCGAGAATTCTGCGACAGTCTTCCAGGAAACGCTGGCCTGCTTCGCTGAGGTGAACACTGCGTGTGGTGCGCGTTAGCAGCTGCGTGCCGATGCGTTTTTCCAGCGCGGCGACTGCGCGGGTGACGCTGGCTGCGGACATGCCCAAATGCCGCGCGGCTGCGGAGAAGCCTTGGGCTTGGGCGACGGCGGCGAAGACCTGCATTTCCTGGAAGCGGTCCATGGGGGTTTGCCCTTATCAAAATCAAAAGATCGCAGCCTTCGGCAGCTCCTACAAGAGCTCGATGGATGCGATCTTTAGTTTTACAGAGCTGTGGATAACTTATTCCACAGTCACCGACTTCGCCAGGTTGCGCGGCTGGTCGACGTCGGTGCCTTTCAGCACGGCGACGTAATACGAGAGCAACTGCAGCGGGATGGTGTAGAGAATCGGCGACAGGATGTCGTGGATGTGCGGCATGTGTACGACGTGCGTGCCTTCGCCGTTGGTCATGCCGGCTTTTTCATCAGCGAAGACGATCAGCTCGCCACCACGGGCGCGGACTTCCTGCAGGTTGGATTTGAGTTTTTCCAGCAGCTCGTTGTTCGGCGCCACGGTAACCACGGGCATGTCGTTATCCACAAGCGCCAGCGGACCGTGCTTGAGCTCACCGGCTGGATAAGCTTCAGCGTGGATGTAGGAGATTTCCTTGAGCTTGAGCGCCCCTTCCATCGCCACCGGGAATTGCGCACCGCGACCCAGGAACAGGGTATGGTTCTTCTCGGCGAACAGCTCGGCGATTTTCTCGACGGTGCTGTCCATTGCCAGGGCTTCACCCAGACGTGCCGGCAGACGACGCAGCTCTTCGACCAGAGTGGCTTCGACGCCATCGGCCAATGTGCCGCGGACCTGGCCGAGGGACAGGGTCAGCAACAGCAGACCAACCAGTTGGGTGGTGAAGGCCTTGGTAGAAGCCACGCCGATCTCGCGACCAGCCTGGGTCAGCAGGGTCAGGTCTGATTCACGCACCAGCGAGCTGATGCCGACGTTGCAGATTGCCAGGCTGGCCAGGAAGCCCAGCTCTTTGGCATTACGCAGCGCCGCCAGGGTGTCGGCGGTTTCGCCAGACTGGGAGATGGTGACAAACAGGGTGTTGGGCTGAACCACTACTTTGCGGTAGCGGAACTCACTGGCCACTTCCACCTGGCACGGGATGCCAGCCAGCTCTTCCAGCCAGTAACGGGCAACCATACCTGCGTGGTAGCTGGTGCCGCAGGCGACGATCTGCACGTTGCGCACTTTGGCGAACAGCTCGGCAGCCTGCGGGCCGAAAGCCTGCACCAGCACCTGGCTTTGGCTCAGACGGCCTTCCAGGGTGCGTTGTACAACGGCTGGCTGCTCGTGGATTTCCTTGAGCATGAAGTGACGGAACTCGCCTTTGTCGGCGGCTTCGGCGCCATCGCGGTACTGCACGGATTCGCGCTCGACGCTCTGGCCGTTGACGTCCCAGATCTGCACGCTGTCGCGGCGAATCTCGGCGATATCACCTTCTTCGAGGTACATGAAGCGGTCAGTGACCTGACGCAGGGCCAACTGGTCCGACGCCAGGAAGTTTTCACCCATGCCGAGGCCGATTACCAGCGGGCTGCCACTGCGGGCGGCAACCAGGCGATCCGGTTGATCGGCGCTGATCACGGCCAGGCCGTAGGCGCCGTGCAATTCCTTGACGGTGGCTTTGAGGGCCAGGGTCAAATCAGTCAGGTCCTTGAGCTTGTGGTTCAGCAGGTGGGCGATGACTTCGGTGTCGGTGTCCGAGGTGAACACGTAACCCAGGGCCTTGAGTTGATCGCGCAGGGCTTCGTGGTTTTCGATGATGCCGTTGTGCACCACCGCCAGGTTGCCGGAGAAATGCGGGTGGGCGTTACGTTCACAAGGCGCGCCGTGGGTAGCCCAACGGGTGTGGGCAACACCGAGGCGTCCTACCAGCGGTTCTTCGGTCAGGGCCAGGTCGAGTTCGCTGACCTTGCCCGGACGGCGCATGCGCTCAAGCTTCTCGTCGTTGGTGTAGACCGCCACGCCGGCGCTGTCATACCCGCGGTATTCAAGACGTTTGAGACCTTCGAGCAGGATCGGGGTGATGTTACGTTCTGCGACTGCGCCGACAATTCCACACATGCTATTTCTCCTGACTGACAGCTGCGCAGATCAGGTTGATCCCGCGCGCCTGAATCTGATCACGTGCCTCAAGCGGCAGGCGATCATCGGTAATAAGGGTATGGACGCTGCTCCATGGCAGCTCCAGATTGGGAATCTTGCGACCGATCTTGTCGGCCTCGACCATCACCACCACTTCCCGGGCGACTTCAGCCATGACCCGGCTCAGCCCAAGCAGTTCGTTGAAGGTGGTCGTACCACGAACCAGGTCGATGCCATCGGCACCGATGAACAGCTGGTCGAAGTCGTAAGAGCGTAGTACCTGCTCGGCAACCTGACCCTGGAAGGATTCGGAATGCGGATCCCAGGTACCACCGGTCATCAACAGCACCGGTTCGTGCTCAAGTTCGCTCAATGCATTAGCCACGTGCAGGGAGTTGGTCATGACCACCAGGCCTGGCTGTTGCCCGAGCTCAGGGATCATGGACGCAGTGGTGCTGCCGCTGTCGATGATGATGCGCGCGTGTTCGCGGATGCGCAGCACTGCGGCGCGGGCGATCGCCTGCTTGTATTTTGAGACCGGCTGACCTACATCGGCCACCAGTTCCTGAGGCATGGTGATTGCTCCACCATAACGGCGCAGCAGTAGACCATGGCTTTCCAGCGCGGCCAGATCCTTGCGAATCGTAACTTCCGAAGTTTCGAAGCGCTTGGCCAACTCATCCACACTGACTTCGCCCTGCTCATTGAGCAAGGCGAGGATGTTGTGGCGACGCTGGGGTGTGTTGCGTTTCGACATGAGCTGGTAAGTTTCGATTCGAAAGATAACGGAAGCAATAAAAACCTATTAGCGAAACTTCGTCAAGCGGGGGACGATAAAAAAACTGTGGATAAAAGCATCGCGGGCAAGCCTTGCTCCCACAGATTACCGGTGTTCACAAATTTATGAATAACCTGAAAATCCTGTGGGAGCAAAGCTTGCCCGCGATAGGTATCTATATGAAAGCATCCAAACTGTGGATAACTTACGGCTTCTTGATCTTCACTGGCCGCTTCCAGCCATCGATATTCTTCTGCCGCGCACGACCCACCGCCAACTGCGAGTTATCCACATTCTGCGTAATTGTCGAGCCAGCCGCTGTGGTTGCACCACTGGAGATATCCACAGGCGCCACCAACGAGTTGTTGGAGCCGATGAACACGTCTTCGCCCAGCACGGTTTTCCACTTGTTGGCGCCGTCGTAGTTACAGGTGATGGTGCCGGCACCAATATTGGTGCGCGCACCCACCTCGGCGTCACCCAGATAACTCAAGTGACCCGCCTTGGCACCCTCACCCAGATGAGCATTCTTCAGCTCGACGAAGTTACCCACATGGGCACGGGCTTCAAGCACGCTACCTGGGCGCAAGCGCGCGAATGGACCGGCATCGCTGCCCTCGCCCATAATCGCGCCGTCGATATGGCTATTGGCTTTGATCACCACGCCCTTGCGCAGGGTGCTGTCCTTGATCACGCAGTTCGGGCCGATCACCACGTCGTCTTCAATGACGACGTTGCCTTCAAGGATCACGTTGATGTCGATCAGCACGTCGCGGCCGACGGTGACTTCACCGCGTACGTCAAACCGCGCCGGGTCACGCAGCGTCACGCCCTGAGCCATCAGGCGCAGGCCGGCACGCAGCTGATAGTGGCGCTCCAGCTCGGAAAGCTGCTTGCGATCATTGGCGCCCTGCACTTCCATGGCGTCATGCGCTTGCTCGGTAGCCACTACCAGGCCATCGCTCACCGCCATGGCGATCACGTCAGTCAAGTAATACTCGCCCTGGGCGTTATTGTTCGAGAGCCGGCTCATCCAGCTGCTCAGCTGCGCGAATGGCATGGCCAGGATGCCGGTGTTGCCTTCGGTGATTGCACGCTGGGCTTCGGTGGCGTCCTTCTGCTCGACGATGGCGGTCACCTGCCCGTCGGCGTCACGCACGATGCGGCCATAACCAGTCGGATCATCCAGCTCGACAGTCAGCAAACCTAGCTGCTGCGGGGCTACTTTCTCGAGCAGACGCTGCAGGGTTGCAACTTCGATCAGCGGCACGTCGCCGTACAGGATTAGCACGGTGTCGGACTCGATGAACGGCACGGCCTGGGCTACGGCGTGACCGGTCCCCAGCTGCTTGTCCTGCAGGACGAAATTCAGGTCATCCGCCGCCAGGCGTTCCCGTACCGCATCGGCGCCATGGCCGATGACCACGTGAATGCGCTGTGGATCAAGTTGGCGCGCGGTCTGGATAACATGGCCAAGCATGGAATTGCCGGCGATCGGATGCAGGACTTTCGGCAACGCCGAGCGCATGCGCGTGCCTTGGCCCGCAGCGAGGATAACGATTTCTAGAGACATGACTGGCTACCAATCCTGGGTGGTCAGCGGCTGCGACCAGGTGATGAATATCGGAAAAGAAAAAAGGGTAGCCGAGGCTACCCTTTTTAATCAATCGCACAACAAGTTGCTGACCTGTTAGTGGCCAAACTTCTTGCGGATCTGCTGGACGGTGCGCAGCTGAGCTGCAGCCTCGGCCAGACGAGCGGCGGCAGAACCGTAATCGAATTCAGCGCCACGTTCATGCAGGGCCTTCTCGGCAGCCTTGACGGCTTCCTGAGCGGAGGCTTCGTCCAGGTCGGCAGCACGTTGCACAGTGTCGGCAAGAACCTTGACCATGTTCGGCTGAACCTCGAGGAAACCACCGGAGATGTAAAACACCTCCTCTTCCCCGCCTTGCTTGACCAGGCGGATCGGGCCCGGCTTGAGATTAGTGATCAGCGGCGCGTGACCCAGGGCGATACCAAGATCACCGAGTGCACCGTGCGCAATTACCATCTCGACCAGGCCGGAAAAGATTTCCCCTTCCGCGCTGACGATATCGCAATGGACTGTCATAGCCATCTGATTGCCTCAACCTAAATTAGCGCCCGTTGCCGGGCGCCGGGATTACAGTTTCTTGGCTTTCTCGATCGCTTCTTCGATGCCGCCGACCATGTAGAACGCTTGTTCTGGCAGGTGGTCGTAGTCACCGTTGAGGATGCCTTTGAAGCCAGCAATGGTGTCTTTCAGGGAAACGTATTTACCCGAAGCACCGGTGAAGACTTCAGCCACGAAGAACGGCTGCGACAAGAAACGCTGGATCTTACGAGCACGGTTTACCAACTGCTTGTCGGTTTCCGACAGCTCGTCCATACCCAGGATCGCAATGATGTCCTTCAGTTCTTTGTAACGCTGCAGAACATACTGAACGCCGCGAGCGGTGTCGTAGTGGTCCTGGCCGATCACGTTCGGATCCAGCTGGCGCGAAGTCGAGTCGAGTGGATCGACCGCTGGGTAGATACCCAGGGAAGCGATGTCACGGGACAGAACGACGGTGGCGTCCAAGTGAGCGAAGGTGGTCGCTGGCGACGGGTCAGTCAAGTCATCCGCAGGTACGTATACCGCTTGGATCGAGGTGATCGAACCGTTTTTGGTCGAAGTGATGCGCTCTTGCAGAGTACCCATCTCTTCAGCCAGGGTCGGCTGGTAACCTACTGCGGAAGGCATACGGCCCAGCAGTGCGGATACTTCAGTACCGGCCAAGGTGTAACGATAGATGTTGTCGACGAACAGCAGAACGTCGTTACCTTCGTCACGGAACTTCTCGGCCATGGTCAGGCCGGTCAGTGCTACGCGCAGACGGTTACCCGGCGGCTCGTTCATCTGACCGTAAACCAGTGCCACTTTGTCCAGAACGTTGGAATCCTTCATCTCGTGGTAGAAGTCGTTTCCCTCACGGGTACGCTCGCCCACACCGGCGAACACGGAATAACCGCTGTGCTCGATGGCGATGTTACGGATCAGTTCCATCATGTTTACGGTTTTGCCAACACCGGCACCACCGAACAGACCAACTTTACCACCCTTGGCGAACGGGCAAACCAGGTCGATAACCTTGATGCCGGTTTCCAGCAGGTCGTTGCCGCCAGCTTGTTCAGCGAAGGTTGGCGCAGGACGGTGAATGCCCCAGCGCTCTTCGGTGTCGATCGGACCAGCTTCGTCGATCGGGTTGCCCAGAACGTCCATGATCCGGCCCAGGGTCGCTTTACCGACTGGTACGGAGATGGCAGCGCCAGAGTCGGTGACTTCCAGACCGCGCTTCAAGCCCTCGGTGGAACCCATCGCAATGGTACGTACCACGCCGTCGCCCAGCTGCTGCTGAACTTCCAGGGTGGTGCCGGCTTCGCTTTTTACACTCAAAGCGTTGTAGATGCTCGGTACGCTGTCGCGTGGAAATTCCACGTCGATAACGGCGCCGATGATTTGAACGATACGTCCGCTACTCATAGCTGGATCCTCTGAATATTTGAACCGTTAAACCGCGGCAGCGCCGCCGACGATTTCCGAGATCTCTTGGGTGATCGCAGCCTGACGCGCCTTGTTGTAGACCAGCTGCAAATCGCTGATCAAATCACCGGCGTTGTCGGTAGCGTTCTTCATCGCGATCATCCGCGCAGCTTGTTCAGCCGCGTTGTTCTCGACCACCGCCTGGTAGACCTGCGACTCCACGTAACGGACCATCAAGCCGTCAAGCAGCTCTTTGGCGTCCGGTTCGTACAGATAATCCCAGTGGTGCTTGAGTTCCTGTTCCGGCGTTGCCACCAGAGGAATCAACTGCTCCACGGTAGGCTGTTGCGTCATGGTGTTGATGAACTTGTTGGACACCACGGACAGGCGGTCAATACGGCCGTCCAGGTAGGCATCCAGCATCACCTTGACGCTGCCGATCAGGTCATTGATCGACGGCTCTTCACCCAGGTGGCTGATAGCTGCTACGACGTTACCGCCGAAGTTGCGGAAGAAAGCCGCACCCTTGCTACCAACAACACACAGATCGATCTCGACGCCGTTTTCACGGTTTTTCGCCATGTCCTTGACCAAGGCCTTGAACAGGTTGGTGTTCAAGCCACCACACAGACCACGGTCGCTGCTCACCACGACGTAACCGACGCGCTTAACTTCACGGTCGATCATGAATGGGTGGCGATATTCCGGGTTGGCGTTGGCCAGATGGCCAATAACCTGGCGGATGCGCTCCGCGTAAGGACGGCTAGCAGCCATGCGCATTTGTGCCTTGCGCATTTTACTGACCGCCACTTTTTCCATGGCGCTGGTAATCTTTTGCGTGCTTTTGATGCTCGCAATCTTACTGCGAATCTCTTTTGCGCCTGCCATGTAACACCTATCAGGTTAGCAAGCGGGAGCCTTGCGGCTCCCGCTGCGGCTTACCAGGTTTGGGTGGCCTTGAACTTCTCGATACCGGCTTTGAGGCCAGCGTCGATTTCGTCATTGAAGTCACCCTTCACGTTGATCTTCGCCATCAAATCGGCGTGATCGCGGTTGAAGAAAGCAATCAGCGCTTGTTCGAAGCTGCCGATCTTGGCGATTTCAACGTCAGTCAGGAACCCACGCTCAGCGGCATACAGCGACAGCGCCATGTCAGCGATCGACATTGGTGCGTATTGCTTCTGCTTCATCAGCTCGGTAACGCGCTGACCATGCTCAAGTTGCTTACGGGTCGCTTCGTCCAGGTCAGAAGCGAACTGGGCGAATGCCGCCAGTTCACGGTACTGAGCCAGAGCGGTACGGATACCACCGGAGAGCTTCTTGATGATCTTGGTCTGAGCGGCACCACCCACACGGGATACCGAAACACCGGCGTTCACAGCAGGACGGATCCCGGAGTTGAACATGGCCGATTCCAGGAAGATCTGACCGTCGGTGATGGAAATCACGTTGGTCGGAACGAACGCGGAAACGTCGCCAGCCTGGGTTTCGATGATCGGCAGTGCGGTCAGGGAACCGGTTTTGCCGGTCACTGCGCCGTTGGTGAACTTCTCTACGTAGTCTTCCGAAACGCGGGATGCGCGCTCCAGCAGACGGGAGTGGAGATAGAACACGTCGCCTGGGTAAGCTTCACGGCCTGGTGGACGGCGCAGCAGCAGGGAAATCTGGCGGTAAGCCACTGCTTGCTTGGACAGATCGTCATAAACGATCAGCGCGTCTTCACCGCGGTCGCGGAAGAATTCACCCATGGTGCAACCGGAGTACGGAGCCAGGAACTGCAGTGCTGCAGATTCCGAAGCGCTCGCGGCAACGACGATGGTGTTAGCCAGCGCGCCGTTTTCTTCCAGCTTGCGAACCACGTTGGCGATGGTCGATTGCTTCTGACCGATCGCTACGTAAACGCAGAAAATACCGCTGTTCTTCTGGTTGATGATCGCGTCGATCGCCAGAGCGGTTTTACCGATCTGACGGTCACCGATGATCAGCTCACGCTGGCCACGGCCGACAGGGATCATGGCATCGACAGCCTTGTAGCCAGTCTGTACAGGCTGGTCTACCGACTTACGCCAGATCACACCTGGAGCAACTTTCTCGACCGCATCGGTCTCGGTGTTGCCCAGTGGACCTTTGCCGTCAACTGGGTTACCCAGTGCGTCGACTACGCGACCCAGCAGTTCCTTACCAACAGGAACTTCGAGGATGCGGCCGGTGCACTTGGCGCTCATGCCTTCAGCCAGAGACTGGTAGGAGCCCAAAACCACGGCACCTACGGAGTCTTGCTCCAGGTTGAGAGCCATACCGAAGACGCCGCCCGGAAACTCGATCATCTCGCCGTACATTACGTCGGCCAGACCGTGAATCCGCACGATACCGTCAGATACGCTGACGACAGTGCCTTCGTTACGGGCTTGGGAGGTCACATCGAGCTTGTCGATGCGGCCCTTGATAATTTCACTTATTTCGGAAGGATTGAGTTGCTGCATTGCTCTGCTGCCCCTTCAAACTCAAGATTTCAATGCTTCGGCAAGATTCGCGAGTTTGCCGCGAACCGAGCCATCGATAACCAGGTCGCCGGCGCGGATGACAATGCCCCCAATAAGGGATTTGTCTTCCTCGACTTGCAGGCGCACTTCCCGGTTGAGTCGTGCACTGAGAACCTTGGCGAGTTTGTCTTGCTGTTCTTGGTTCAATGCAAAAGCACTGGTCACTTCAACGTCTACCGACTTCTCTTGTTCAGCCTTGTACAGGTCGAACAGAGCGGAAATCTCCGGCAAAAGCGGGAGACGGTCGTTTTCGGCAACGACGTTGATGAAGTTCTGTGCCTTGGCATCAAACTTGTCGCCGCACACGTCAATAAACGTGGCGGCCTTGTCTGCGCTCGTCAGTCGCGGGGCCTTGAGCACGCGCTGCATGGTGTCGTCTTGCGACACTGCTGCAGCCAGGCCGAGCATGGCTGACCAAGAGGCCAGTTGCTGGTGGGCCTGGGCGTGCTCGAAGGCTGCCTTAGCGTAAGGTCGGGCCAACGTGGTCAATTCTGCCATGATCGCCCTCGCTTAAATTTCAGCAGCCAGTTTGTTAACCAGCTCCGCGTGCGCGTTTTGATCGATTGTGGCACCCAGGATCTTCTCAGCACCGCCGACAGCCAGAGCACCCAGTTGGGCACGCAGAGCGTCTTTGACACTGTTCAGTTCCTGCTCGATCTCGGCCTGAGCCTGAACCTTCACACGGTCAGCGTCGATACGGGCTTTTTCAACAGCCTCTTCAACAATCTGGTTACCGCGTTTCTTGGCTTGCTCAATGATTTCGGCTGCCTGAGCTTTCGCTTCGCGCAGTTGCTGACCCGCTTTATCTTGGGCCAGCTCCAGGTCGCGAGCTGCTCGGGCGGCAGCGTCCAGTCCATCCGCGATCTTCTTCTGACGTTCGTGCAAAGCCGCGATGACCGGAGGCCACACGAACTTCATGCAAAACAGTACAAAAATGAAGAACGCAACGGACTGGCCAATCAGGGTTGCATTAATGTTCACGCCAACACCTCGCTCGTTCGTTGCACATCACACCAATTACTCGAAGGTTCGAGTAATTAGCCAGCGAGTTGACCAACGAATGGGTTCGCGAAGGTGAAGAACAGAGCGATACCAACACCGATCATGGTTACGGCGTCGAGCAGACCGGCAACGATGAACATTTTAACTTGCAGCATTGGAACCATCTCTGGCTGACGCGCTGCGCCTTCCAGGAACTTGCCACCCAACAGGCCGAAACCAATTGCGGTACCCAGTGCGCCCAGGCCGATCAACAGTGCAACAGCGACAGCGGTTAGACCAACTACAGTTTCCATCTTTCCTCCCGACTTTTACGTCGTATGGTTTAGGTTTTTTAGATTTTAAAGCGGTAAAACAAATCGTTTCATAGCCCTGTGAGGGCACCCACCCGTGTGACCGGGTGGGACATCAGACTAGTCGAGACTGGTCTTAATGGTTCTCTTCGTGCGCCATCGACAGATAGACGATGGTCAGCATCATGAAGATAAACGCCTGCAGGGTGATGATCAGGATGTGGAACACAGCCCACGCCCACTGCAGAACTATGCCCAGGCCGCTAAGCCAGAGCAGACCGCTGCCGAACATCACAGCAATCAGAATGAAGACCAGCTCGCCGGCGTACATGTTGCCGAACAGACGCAGTGCCAGGGAGATAGGCTTGGCGATCAGCGTCACGAACTCCAGCAGGAAGTTCACCGGAATCAGCAGAGCTTGCAGGAAGATATTCTTGCTGCCGAAAGGGTGCAGGGTCAGTTCGCCGATGAAGCCGCCGATGCCCTTGACCTTGATGCTGTAGAAAATGATCAACGCGAACACCGACAGGGCCATGCCCAGGGTAGCGTTCGGGTCAGTGGTGGATACGGCACGGAACGGAATGTGTGCATCGCCAGTGATCAGGATGGCCAGCTGAGGAATCCAGTCGACCGGGATCAGGTCGACGGCGTTCATCAGGAAGACCCAGACGAAGATGGTCAGTGCCAGCGGTGCAATCACCGGGCTACGGCCATGGAAGCTGTCTTTCACGCTGCCATCGACGAATTCGACCAATACTTCAACGAAGTTCTGCAAAGCACCAGGTACACCCGTAGTCGCCTTCTTTGCCGCCATGCGGAACAGAAGAACGAAAATCAGGCCCAACGCGACCGACCAGCCGAGTGTATCGACGTGGAAAGCCCAGAAACCCATTTCCTTGGCCTCTGCTGCGGTGTGGGCAAAACCCCACCCGCCAGTTGGGTGCTGACCAAAGGTCAGGTTTTGCAAGTGGTGCTGGATATAGCCCGAAGCGGTTGTCTCTGCCATGGTTGCCTCAAACGCCCTAAGGTCTCGAAAGTCTTGTTCTCATCAGCAGGGGCGCGAACCAGCTGACCAGTTGGGTCAACACGAAGACGCCGAATACAGCTACCGGCGCCAATGGCTTCACTCCTGCGAACGTCAATGCAAACAGCACTGCCGTCAAAATCAATTTCCCAGCTTCACCGGCGTAAAAAGACCGGACGATGGCTTGGGCTGCTCGGGCGCCGGAAAACCGAAATGCCCTGTGAGCGAAATACACATTGGGCAGCAAGGCTATCAGGCCTCCGCAAAGTCCCGAGTACCCGGCAACGACTCCGTGCCATTGCCAGAGCGCCAAAGCGGCGATCAGCAAAACCACAAATTGAGCCATTAGCACCGGAAAAACTGCCAGGCGATGGAACGGCAAGCGGTTTGGCGTGCGGCTTTCCATCACATTTGCTCTCCAATGGTCGGCTGCCAGAATTCAATAACTTGGCATAATTTGTGCCGACAAAATGCGCGCAGAGTATAGGGGCGCTTCTGCCCCTATTCAACTGCCAGGTAGTGATTTCCGACTGCACGCTACATGAGGAAATGTTTCAGCGAATGTGCGCAAGGACACCCTGAAGCTCATCCAGGGAGTTGTAGCCAATCACCAATTGGCCTTTGCCCTTCTTTCCGTGCCGAATCTGCACCGCAGAGCCCAGGCGCTCGGCCAGGCGCTGCTCGAGCCTGGCAATATCCGGGTCCGGTTTTGTCGGTTCGACAGGCTCCGGTTTGCCATTCAACCACTGGCGTACCAGTGCCTCGGTTTGGCGCACGGTCAGCCCTCGTGCGACAACATGTCGCGCCCCTTCGACCTGCTGATTCTCTGGCAAACCGAGCAACGCACGAGCGTGGCCCATTTCCAGATCCCCATGTGACAGCATGGTCTTGATGACTTCGGGCAACGCGATCAAGCGTAGCAGGTTGGCCACGGTTACGCGGGATTTGCCCACGGCTTCCGCCACCTGCTGCTGGGTCAGCTGGAATTCCTGCTGCAAACGCTGCAGGGCAACCGCTTCTTCGACCGGGTTGAGGTCTTCGCGCTGGATGTTCTCGATCAGCGCCATGGCGATCGCGGTTTCATCCGGAACGTCACGGACCATGGCCGGGATGGTTTCCTGGCCAGCCTGCTGACTCGCCCGCCAGCGGCGCTCACCGGCAATGATTTCAAAGCGCCCGCCACCGATCGGACGCACCACGATCGGTTGCATCACGCCCTGGGACTTGATCGACTGCGCCAGCTCTTCCAGCGCCTGGGGATCCATGTCCCGGCGTGGCTGATATTTGCCACGCTGGATCAGGTCCAACGGCAGGTGCTGCAGCTCACGCCGATCCGCCTGTACCGCCTGCTCTTCCAGGGAACTGACGGTAGGACCGCTCAGCAGTGCATCCAGTCCACGTCCTAGACCTCGTTTCTTGACGGCCATGGGGATTCCTTAAGTTGCCTGAGCAGCGGCTGTACGTGAATTTTTGCGCTGGCGGCGAACCATCTCGCCCGCCAAGGCCAGGTAGGCAATGGCGCCCCGCGATGATTTGTCGTACGCCAGCGCAGGCATGCCGTAACTCGGCGCTTCGGCCAGGCGGATGTTGCGCGGAATGACCGTGTCGTAGAGCTGATCGCCAAAGTGTTCCTTGAGCTGCGCCGACACATCGTTCATCAGGCTCAGGCGCGGGTCATACATGGTCCGCAGCAGGCCTTCGACTTTCAGGTTCGGATTCAGCAGTTCGGCGATACGCTTGATGTTATCCACAAGGTCGCTCAGGCCTTCGAGTGCAAAGTACTCGCACTGCATGGGGATAATGACCCCATCGGCGGCAACCAGTGCGTTCAAAGTGAGCATCGACAGTGACGGTGGGCAGTCGATCAGGATGTAATCGTAGTTCTCGCGGATCGGCGCCAGCGCGCTGCGCAGGCGGCTCTCCTTCATCTGCATTTCCAGCAGGACTACCTCAGCCGCGGTCAGATCACGGTTTGCCGGCAGCAGCTGGTAGCCGCCATGTTCGGAGTAGTGCATGGCCTCGGCCAGGTCACATTCGCCGATCAGCAAGTCGTAGACCGAATTTTCCAGGCCGTGCTTATCCACACCGCTACCCATGGTGGCGTTGCCCTGTGGATCGAGATCGATCAACAGCACCCGACGCTTGGTAGCGACCAGAGATGCTGCGAGGTTGATGCAGGTGGTGGTTTTACCCACACCACCTTTCTGGTTCGCAATCGCGAATACCTTAGCCATTCTTGCTTTTGTTCCCAATCATGCCGTGCGGCGCAGTATCAGCAGATGGCGTTGGCCTTGGCAACCAGGTACGGCCAGGGCATGTTCGCTATCGAGGTGGAAGTCTGCCTGCAATGCTACCAGCTCATCGGCCGGATGAACGCCCTTCATTGCCAGCCAACGTGTATTGCCGTCGCCGAGGTGGCGAGTCCAGTTGCTGAAGTTTTCCATGCTGCTGAACGCCCGGGAAATGATCCCGTTGAACGGCTCGGCAGGCTGGAAGGCTTCGACACGACTGTGGATAACTTGCAGGTTGTCCAGCTTGAGCTCGAGTTTGACCTGGGTCAGGAACCGGGTTTTCTTGCCGTTGCTGTCCAGGCAGGTCACCTGCGACTGCGGAAACAGGATGGCCAGGGGAATACCCGGCATGCCGCCGCCGCTGCCGACGTCCAGCCAGCGGCCATCTTCGACGAAGGACATCACGCTCAGACTGTCGAGCAGGTGACGGGAGACCATTTCGTCCGGATCACGCACGGCGGTCAGGTTGTAGGCCTTGTTCCATTTGATCAACAGGGCCAGGTAACCCAGCAGCTGTGCGTGCTGGGTTTCGGTGAGTGTGACACCGAGCTGGCGAGCACCTGTGGATAACTCTTCGGCATGTTGCGAGGTGACCAACGAACTCAAGCGCTTTGCTCCAACTGACGGCCCGCGCCGCGTTTTTTCAAATGAATCATCAACAGCGAAATGGCTGCCGGAGTGACGCCCGGGATGCGCGACGCCTGACCCAGGGTTTCCGGACGGGTCGCGCCAAGCTTGCTCTGGATCTCTTTGGAGAGACCGGAAATATTCGTGTAATCGATATCCACAGGCAACTTGGTGTCTTCGCTGGCCCGCAGACGAGCGATTTCATCCTGCTGGCGATCGATGTAGCCGGCGTATTTGGTCTTGATTTCGACCTGCTCGGCCACCTGAGGATCTTCTGCGCCGCCACCAGTCACAGCGATCAGCCCAGCGTAGTCGATTTCCGGACGGGTCAGCAGGTTGAGTAGATTGTATTCGTGAGTCAGCGGCGTGCCGAATTTCTCGGAAATCGCATCGCCTTGCTCGGTGCCCGGGCGAACCCAGGTGCTTTTCAGCCGTTGTTCTTCCAGCGCGATGCTTTCGCGCTTGGTGCAGAACGCCGCCCAGCGGGCGTCATCGACCAGACCCAGCTCGCGACCTTTTTCGGTCAGGCGCAGGTCTGCGTTGTCTTCGCGCAGGATCAGGCGGTACTCGGCACGGGAGGTAAACATCCGATACGGTTCCTGGGTACCCAGGGTAATCAGGTCGTCCACCAGCACTCCGATGTACGCCTCGTCGCGACGCGGGCACCACGAATCCTTGCCTTGCGCACGCAGTGCAGCGTTGGCGCCGGCCAGCAAACCCTGGGCCCCGGCTTCTTCGTAGCCAGTGGTGCCGTTGATTTGTCCGGCGAAGAACAGGCCACCGATGACTTTGGTTTCCAGGCTGTACTTCAGGTCACGAGGGTCGAAATAGTCGTATTCGATGGCATAGCCCGGACGAACGATATGCGCGTTTTCCATGCCGCGGATCGATTGCACGATCTGCAATTGCACGTCGAACGGCAACGAAGTGGAGATTCCGTTCGGATACAGCTCGTTGGTGGTCAAGCCCTCCGGTTCGATGAAGACCTGATGGCTTTCCTTGTCGGCAAAGCGATGGATCTTGTCTTCAATCGACGGGCAATAACGCGGGCCGATGCCTTCGATCACGCCGGAATACATCGGCGAACGATCAAGGTTGGCGGCAATGATTTCGTGAGTGCGGGCGTTGGTGTGGGTGATCCAGCAACTCACCTGCCGCGGGTGCTGCTCCTTGGAACCCATGAACGACATCACCGGGATTGGCGTATCCCCGGCTTGCTCGGTCATCATCGAAAAGTCGACCGAACGACTGTCGATTCGCGGCGGAGTACCGGTTTTCAAGCGACCCACACGCAGTGGCAATTCACGCAGACGTTGCGCCAAGGCGATTGACGGCGGATCACCGGCACGACCGCCGGAAAAATTCTGCAGGCCGATGTGGATAAGTCCACCGAGGAAGGTGCCAGTGGTCAACACCACGGAGTCTGCGAGGAAACGCAGGCCCATCTGGGTGACTACACCGCGCACTTGATCCTGCTCGACGATCAGGTCATCGGCTGCCTGTTGAAATATCCACAGGTTCGGCTGGTTTTCCAGGATTTCGCGGACAGCTGCCTTGTACAGAACCCGATCAGCTTGGGCGCGAGTTGCACGCACGGCCGGGCCTTTGCGGCTGTTCAAAACGCGAAACTGGATGCCGCCCTTGTCTGTAGCCATGGCCATCGCACCGCCAAGGGCGTCGATTTCCTTGACCAGGTGGCTTTTGCCAATCCCGCCAATCGCGGGATTGCAACTCATGGCACCGAGGGTTTCCACGTTATGCGTCAGCAACAGGGTTTTTGCCCCCATACGTGCTGAGGCCAGTGCTGCCTCGGTACCGGCATGACCGCCGCCGATGACGATCACTTCAAAACGGGAAGGGAAATCCACCACGCACCTCGTGCCTGCTTTCAATTGGGTAATCAGGAATGGTTTGAGCTCAGGTTTCTGGACCTGGTCGACAAGTATAGGGACTTCGCCCTCCCTAAAGAACCCTTTGCACAAAATTTAACCAGCTGTGGAGAAGTCGCGGTTATAGAAATTAAAAAGAGAGAAATTTATTAAATCTTTGTTTTTATGTTTATTTCTACTGAGGCCAGTTTCTGTGGATAGAACGCTACAGGCCATATTATTCAATGTGTACAGAGATTCAAAACCCTGTGTTCATGTGCCAATGAGGCCCTTGGATAACCGGTTTAAGCCTGTGGATGAAAGGGGTGGTTATCCACAGGGGTGGTTATCTTCAGTTTTCAGGCCCTGTTATCAACTGGCCTTAGAGGCAGTTATTCACAGGGCTTAATCCACAGAAAAGCGTCGATCGAGGGAATTTCAGGCAGGTAAAATCCGCTCAAGCAGAAAAAATCTGCTCAGCACTGCTGGAAAATTTAACAGGAGGGAAGGGACAGACAGGTGCGAGTGGCCTGTCTGTGGATAACGGAAGGACTATTTACCGATACAGAAGCTGGAAAAGATACGTCCCAGCAGATCATCGGAGCTGAACGCGCCGGTGATCTCACCCAGAGAGTGCTGAGCCTGGCGCAAATCTTCGGCCAGCAGTTCCCCGGCGCCTGCCAGGGTCAGTTGTGCGCGACCGTGCTCGAGGGATGCGCTGGCGTGGCGCAATGCTTCAAGGTGCCGACGGCGGGCACTGAAGCTGCTTTCGGAGGTTTGCTCGTAGCCCATGCACGCCTTGAGGTGATCTCGCAGCAGTTCCAGCCCGGCGCCGGCAGACTTGGCGCTCAGGCTGATGGTGACGTGGCCATCCTCGCTGACTTCCAGCGCCATAGCCTCGCCCGTCAAGTCGGCCTTGTTGCGGATCAGCGTGACTTTTGCCGGGTCCGGGCGCACTTCCAGGAATTCCGGCCATAACGCAAACGGATCCAGCGCTTCCGGCGCGGTGGCATCGACGACCAGCAACACCCGATCCGCCTCACCAATGGCCTTCAACGCCCTTTCCACACCGATTTTTTCCACATGATCATCGGTGTCACGCAGACCGGCGGTGTCGACCACGTGCAGGGGCATGCCATCGATGTGGATATGTTCGCGAAGAATGTCCCGGGTAGTGCCGGCAATTTCGGTAACGATCGCAGCTTCGCGACCAGCAAGGGCATTCAGCAGGCTGGATTTACCTGCGTTCGGTCGCCCGGCAATCACTACTGTCATCCCGTCACGCAACAGGGCACCCTGCCCGGCTTCACGCATGACTGTGGATAATTCCTCGCGCACCTTGTCGAGCATGCTCAGTACGTGGCCATCGGCGAGGAAGTCGATTTCCTCCTCCGGGAAGTCGATTGCGGCCTCGACGTAGATCCGCAGGCCGATCAACTGTTCGGTTAGGTTATGCACACGCTGGGAAAATGCCCCCTGCAGTGAGCGCAGGGCATTTCGTGCAGCCTGTGCAGAACTTGCCTCGATGAGATCGGCAATCGCTTCCGCCTGAGCCAGGTCGAGTTTGTCATTGAGGAATGCGCGCTCACTGAATTCGCCGGGACGTGCCAGACGACAGCCCAGTTCCAGGCAGCGCTTGAGCAACATATCCAGGACCACCGGGCCACCATGGCCCTGGAGCTCCAGGACATCTTCCCCGGTGAATGAATTCGGGCCCGGAAAATATAGGGCAAGGCCTTGGTCCAGCACCTCTTCGTTGCCATCGAAAAATGGCCCGTAGTGGGCAAATCGGGGTTTCAGTTCACGGCCGCTGAAGGCTTTGGCTGCAACACTGGCAAGCGGCCCCGAAATGCGGACGATGCCCACGCCACCGCGACCTTGTGCGGTGGCGACAGCGGCGATGGTTTCACGAGGAACGCTCATAAACCGATATCCAGACAAAAGTGACAGATAGCAAAACGCCCCACTAGGGGGCGTTCTGAGAGTGGTTATGCACAGTGTAAATCAGGCAGCTGCTTTGGTAGCCGCTTCGACTTTACGAGTGATGTACCACTGTTGGGCGATGGACAGGCAGTTGTTGACTACCCAGTACAGCACCAGACCAGCCGGGAACCACAGGAAGAAGAAGGTGAAGATGATTGGCATCAGCTTCATCACCTTGGCCTGCATCGGATCCGGTGGAGTCGGGTTCAATTGCTGCTGGATGAACATGGTTGCACCCATGATGATCGGCAGAATGAAGAACGGATCCTTGATCGACAGGTCAGTAATCCACAGCATGAAAGGAGCTTGGCGCATTTCCACGCTTTCCAGCAGAACCCAGTACAGGGACAGGAAAACCGGCATCTGCACGAGGATTGGCAAGCAACCACCCAGCGGATTGATCTTCTCTTTCTTGTACAGCTCCATCATGGCTTGCGACATTTTCTGCCGGTCGTCGCCATGTTGCTCTTTAAGCGCGGCCAGTTTCGGAGCTACTGCACGCATGCGGGCCATGGACTTGTAGCTGGCTGCCGACAGTGGGAAGAAGATCCCCTTGATCAGCATGGTCAGGAAGATAATCGACCAACCCCAGTTACCGACCAGCGCGTGGATGTGTTGCAGCAACCAGAAAATTGGCTGGGCAATAAACCACAGGATGCCGTAGTCGACAGTCAGTTCCAGACCTGGGGACAACTCTTTCAGCACCGCCTGGCTTTTCGGACCGGCGTAGAGAACAGCGCTGGTTTCAGCCTTGGCACCTGGCGCGACAGTGATTGCCGGGCCAGTGAAACCGATGATGTAGTTGCCTTTGCTGTCTTTACGGGTCTGGACGATGTTGTTTTCGCCCTTCGCCGGAATCCATGCCGTTACGAAGTAGTGCTGCAGCCATGCAACCCAACCACCGCTGACAGTTTCCTTCAGCTGGGCCTTGTCCATGTCCTTCATGGACACTTTCTTGTACGGCTCGTTACTTGTCCACAGGGCAGCGCCCAGATAAGTAGCGGTGCCGGTGGCCGTAGTAGAGGATGGATCCGCACTGGCGTCACGCTTGAGTTGCGCGAACATCGCGCCAGACCAAGGCTGTGCGCTTTCGTTGTCGATCAGGTAGGAAACGGTTACGTCGTACAGGCCACGTTTCACAGTGAAACGCTTGATGTAGTTGACGCCGTCCTTGCTGAACTTCAGGTCTACGACCATTTGGTCCTGGCCATCAGCCAGTTGGTAAACCTTCTTCTCCGAGGAGTAAACCGGACGACCAGCCGGGCTTGCGTCCGGACCGTTGGTGCCGATCAAACCGCTTTGAGCCAGATAAGTGCGCTCATTGCCGTTATCGAACAACTGGAACGGAATTTCCGGATGGTCCTGGCGGCGTGGATACAGCGGCAGAGTCAACTGGGCAACGTCACCACCCTGAGGATCGACTGCCAGGTCGAGCACATCCGTTTTGATGCGGATGAGGTCTTTGCTTGCTGCTACCGGAGTTTCGGCAGGAGCAGTGGCACTGGTATCGCTTGGGGCGCGCGGAATGTCGTCACTGACAGAAGCATTATTGCCAGTCGCCGTATCCGGTAGGCCCGGTGCGGTAGTACTGGAAGCAACATTCTGAGTCGGCAGGGCAGTCTGACCGTAGTCCTGGTTCCATTTAAGGACCATAACGTAGGCGACGATTGCCAGGGCGACGATCAGGATCGTGCGTTTGATATCCATGATTACTCGGCCATCGAAGAAGAACGGGAGGTAGGGATAGATGGAACCGGGTCATAACCACCGGGATTCCACGGATGACAGCGACCTAAACGACGAAAGGCCAGCCAGCCACCGCGCAGAAGGCCATGATTTTCTATGGCTTCATACGCGTAGCAGGAACAACTGGGGTAGAAACGACAGTGACTGGCCATCAGGGGACTGATGGCATAGCGATAAAACTGGATCGGAACGAGTGCCAGTTTACGCATCGGGACTGTCTACCCCTACAGTTTCGGTTTTGACTGCTGGTACCGGCGTGCTGCGTGCCAGACGCTTCCAGAGTTTGCCGAAATGCTGAATCAATTCGGGGTTTTCTACGTCACCCAAACCTTTGCGCGCGACGATAACAATGTCCCAACCGACCAGTGATTCCTGGTGCAGACGGAACGATTCGCGCATCAGACGTTTGAGGCGATTGCGCTCGACGGAGAGCTTTACGCTCTTTTTCCCGATAAC
Organism: Pseudomonas sp. LB3P31; assembly: GCF_054897945.1. Lineage (NCBI taxonomy): Bacteria > Pseudomonadati > Pseudomonadota > Gammaproteobacteria > Pseudomonadales > Pseudomonadaceae > Pseudomonas > Pseudomonas sp. LB3P31. The sequence goes on along the minus strand of NZ_CM142710.1, from coordinate 3,401,079 downwards.
CAGCCCGAGACGGGGGTGATCAAGATCGTTGTTGCGCGCAAGGAGCAGGAGATTTTTCCCCGGAACCTTGCCGGTAGGGGAGTCAAAGACTGCCTTGAAATGCCGGGGGGTAAGCAGACGCTTTTCCCGACTGAAGTCCTGACTCACCTCCAGTGCCGGATTATCAAACTGCCAGACGCGCACGACCTTTGGCGCGACGACGCGACAGGACGGCGCGGCCGTTCTTGGTAGCCATGCGAGCACGGAAACCGTGGGTACGAGCGCGTTTGATAGTGCTTGGTTGGAAAGTACGTTTCATTGTCGTGTTACCTGGTTCGTCCACAACGGGCCGGAATGGCCCCCGTTTTAAGAGACCGGGGATTCTAGAGAAAGCAAGCCTCTAGGTCAATTTCCAACCAGCCTTTCCTGATAAATAGATCTCCCAGGGTTTTTGCGCGTCTGGCTCACCGGTAGATATAGAAATAAAGAAGGAAAGTATTTAAAGCTTTTTTGTAAAGCTTATAAAAGCTAGGCAGGCACTTGTCTGTGGATAACTGCCTTGAGGCCAGACAATACGTGATGTACAGAGAATGACAACTACCGTGGTAAGCGGTGGTCAGCCTGTGCTGCGCTGTCGGATAACCTGTGGGTGAAAGGCGTGTTTATCCACAGGCAGGTTATCCACCGAGTTTCCCCCCCACTTGTGCAATGACCTTAACCCCGGTTATCCACAGAGCTTATGCACAGACCATTGGTCGCCTTTTTTCCCTATAAAGCGTTGATTGTTCTTGGCTGAAGCACCACCTACGTGTGGATAAGTCGGCGGCTGATCGTTACAATGGCCGCTTGTTTTTGCCTCACCGGCTTTCAACTTAGGGGATATCCGTGTCAGTGGAACTTTGGCAGCAGTGCGTGGAGCTTTTGCGCGATGAGCTGCCTGCCCAACAATTCAACACTTGGATCCGTCCACTACAGGTCGAAGCCGAAGGCGACGAGCTGCGTGTCTACGCACCGAATCGTTTTGTTCTCGACTGGGTCAACGAAAAGTATCTGGGTCGAGTCCTTGAGCTCCTTGATGAGCACGGCGATGGCTCGATGCCGGCCCTGTCCTTATTAATAGGCAGTAAACGCAGTTCGGCTCCGCGTGCGGCACCTAATGCTCCGCTGGCTGCCGCTGCGTCACAGGCCCAGGCCGTTCAGGCGCCGGCCAACGCACCTGCGCCTGCACCCGCCGTCACCCAGACCAAACGTGCAACGCAGAAAGTCGCCGACGTTAGCGAAGAGCCGTCCCGTGACAGCTTCGATCCAATGGCGGGGGCGAGTTCGCAACAGGCGCCGATTCGCGCTGAACAGCGCACAGTGCAGGTAGAAGGTGCGCTCAAGCACACCAGCTATCTGAACCGGACCTTCACTTTCGAGAACTTTGTCGAAGGTAAGTCCAACCAGCTAGCCCGGGCTGCGGCCTGGCAAGTTGCGGACAACCCCAAGCATGGCTACAACCCGCTCTTCCTTTATGGCGGTGTCGGCTTGGGTAAAACCCACTTGATGCACGCTGTGGGTAACCACCTATTAAAGAAGAATCCGAATGCCAAGGTCGTGTACCTGCATTCCGAGCGTTTCGTGGCCGATATGGTCAAGGCGTTGCAACTGAACGCGATCAACGAATTCAAACGCTTCTACCGTTCGGTTGACGCGCTGTTGATCGATGACATTCAGTTCTTCGCTCGCAAGGAACGTTCGCAGGAGGAGTTTTTCCACACTTTCAATGCTTTGCTCGAAGGTGGCCAGCAGGTCATTCTCACCAGTGACCGCTACCCTAAAGAAATCGAAGGCCTTGAAGAACGCCTTAAATCCCGTTTTGGCTGGGGGCTGACCGTTGCGGTCGAGCCGCCGGAGCTGGAAACCCGTGTAGCGATCCTGATGAAAAAGGCCGACCAGGCCAAAGTCGATCTGCCTCACGACGCTGCGTTCTTCATCGCCCAGCGCATTCGTTCCAACGTGCGAGAGCTCGAAGGTGCACTCAAGCGCGTTATTGCTCACTCGCACTTCATGGGCCGCGATATCACCATCGAGCTGATCCGCGAATCCCTGAAGGACCTGTTGGCACTGCAAGACAAATTGGTCTCTGTGGATAACATTCAGCGCACGGTCGCCGAGTACTACAAGATCAAGATCTCCGACCTGTTGTCCAAGCGCCGTTCGCGCTCGGTCGCTCGTCCGCGTCAGGTGGCCATGGCGTTGTCCAAAGAGCTGACTAACCACAGCCTGCCGGAAATTGGTGATGTGTTTGGCGGCCGCGATCACACGACTGTGTTGCACGCCTGCCGCAAGATCAACGAACTTAAGGAATCCGACGCGGACATCCGCGAGGACTACAAGAACCTGCTGCGTACACTGACCACTTGATGACACCAGCGCAGCTTATTAAGGCAAGGGACTAGACCATGCATTTCACCATTCAACGCGAAGCCCTGTTGAAACCCCTGCAACTGGTCGCAGGCGTTGTCGAACGCCGACAGACCTTGCCGGTGCTGTCCAACGTGCTGCTGGTTGTCGAAGGACAGCAACTGTCGCTGACTGGTACCGACCTGGAAGTCGAACTGGTCGGTCGTGTACAGCTTGAAGAGCCGGCTGACCCGGGTTCCATCACCGTGCCTGCGCGCAAGTTGATGGACATTTGCAAGAGCCTGCCGAACGACGCGCTGATCGATATCAAGGTCGACGAGCAGAAGCTCGTAGTGAAGGCCGGTCGTAGCCGCTTTACCCTGTCGACGCTGCCAGCCAACGATTTCCCGACTGTCGAGGAAGGCCCAGGTTCGCTGACCTGCAGCCTGGAGCAGAGCAAATTGCGTCGTTTGATCGAGCGCACCAGCTTCGCCATGGCCCAGCAGGACGTGCGTTACTACCTGAACGGTATGCTGCTGGAAGTCTCGGCGGGCATCATCCGTGCTGTGGCCACAGACGGCCATCGCCTGGCGATGTGCTCGATGCAGGCTGATATTGGTCAACCTGATCGTCACCAGGTCATCGTGCCACGCAAGGGTATCCTTGAGTTGGCGCGGCTGCTGACTGAGCCGGACGGTATTGTCAGCATCGTGCTGGGCCAGCATCACATCCGCGCCACTACCGGCGAATTTACCTTCACCTCGAAACTGGTCGACGGCAAATTCCCTGATTACGAGCGCGTGCTGCCCAAGGGTGGGGACAAGCTGGTGCTCGGTGACCGTCAGGCCCTGCGTGAAGCCTTCAGCCGCACTGCGATCCTGTCCAACGAGAAGTACCGCGGCATCCGCCTGCAACTGGCCAATGGTCAGCTGAAAATCCAGGCCAACAACCCTGAGCAGGAAGAGGCAGAGGAAGAAGTAGGCGTTGAGTACAACGGTGGCTCCCTGGAAATTGGCTTCAACGTCAGCTACTTGCTCGACGTGCTGGGCGTGATGACCACTGAGCAGGTTCGCCTCATCCTGTCTGACTCCAACAGCAGCGCGCTGGTGCAAGAGTCCGACAACGACGACTCGGCTTACGTTGTCATGCCGATGCGTCTGTAATCATGCTCAGCAGAAGCTAGATGTCATTAAGTCGCGTCTCGGTCACCGCGGTGCGCAATCTGCACCCGGTGACCCTCTCCCCCTCCCCCCGAATCAATATTCTGTACGGCGCCAACGGCAGCGGCAAAACCAGCGTCCTGGAAGCCATCCACCTGCTGGGGCTCGCTCGTTCGTTTCGCAGCACGCGGCTGCTTCCCGTAATCCAGTACGAGCAATTGGCCTGCACTGTGTTTGGCCAGGTCGAGCTGGCCGAGGGCGGTCATAGCGCGTTGGGTGTGTCTCGCGATCGTCAGGGTGAATTTCAAATTCGCATTGATGGGCAGAATGCTCGCAGTGCGGCTCAGCTTGCAGAGATCCTGCCGCTGCAGTTGATCAACCCCGATAGCTTTCGCCTGCTGGAAGGTGCGCCGAAGATTCGTCGACAGTTTCTGGATTGGGGTGTGTTCCACGTGGAACCACGATTCATGTCCACCTGGCAGCGACTGCAGAAGGCCCTGCGCCAGAGAAACTCTTGGCTGCGGCATGGTACACTTGACGCCGTTTCGCAAGCGGTTTGGGACAGGGAACTGTGCCAGGCCAGCGCTGAAATAGATGAATACCGCCGCGCTTATATCAAAGCCTTGAAACCAGTCTTTGAACAGACCTTGAGCGAACTGGTTGAGCTCGAGGGTTTGACGCTCAGCTATTACCGAGGCTGGGACAAAGACCGCGAGTTAAGTGCAGTGCTTGCTGGGTCCGTTCAGCGGGATCAGCAAATGGGTCATACCCAGGCCGGACCACAACGTGCTGATTTGCGTCTCAGATTGGGCGCACACAATGCCGCGGACATCTTGTCCCGGGGCCAGCAGAAGTTAGTGGTCTGTGCTCTGCGGATCGCCCAAGGGCATCTGGTCAGTCAGGCCCGTCGCGGCCAGTGTATTTATCTGGTGGATGACTTGCCGTCCGAGCTGGACGAGCACCACCGTCGCGCGCTTTGCCGCTTGTTGGAAGACTTACGCTGCCAGGTGTTTATCACCTGTGTAGATCACGAATTATTGAGGGAAGGCTGGCAGACGGAAACGCCAGTCGCTTTGTTCCACGTGGAACAAGGCCGTATCACCCAGACCCACGACCATCGGGAGTGAAGGCATTGAGCGAAGAAAATACGTACGACTCAACGAGCATTAAAGTGCTGAAAGGCCTGGATGCCGTACGCAAACGTCCCGGTATGTACATTGGTGACACCGACGATGGCAGCGGTCTGCACCACATGGTTTTCGAAGTGGTCGATAACTCGATCGACGAAGCTCTCGCCGGCCACTGCGATGACATCAGCATCATTATTCACCCGGATGAATCCATCACCGTTCGTGACAACGGCCGTGGCATCCCAGTAGACGTGCACAAGGAAGAAGGCGTTTCTGCAGCGGAAGTCATCATGACTGTGCTGCACGCCGGCGGTAAGTTCGACGACAACTCCTACAAAGTATCCGGCGGCCTGCACGGTGTAGGTGTATCGGTAGTAAACGCGTTGTCCGAAGAACTGATCCTCACGGTACGTCGCAGTGGCAAGATCTGGGAACAGACCTACATCCACGGCGTGCCGAAAGAGCCGATGAAAATCGTCGGCGAGAGCGAAACCACGGGCACCCAGATTCACTTCAAGCCGTCCGACCTGACTTTCAAAAACATCCACTTCAGCTGGGACATCCTGGCCAAGCGGATCCGTGAACTGTCCTTCCTGAACTCCGGTGTTGGCATCGTCCTTAAAGACGAGCGCAGCGGCAAGGAAGAGCTTTTCAAATACGAAGGCGGCCTGCGTGCGTTCGTTGAATACCTGAACACCAACAAGACGCCGGTCAACCAGGTGTTCCACTTCAACATTCAACGTGAAGACGGCATCGGCGTGGAAATCGCCCTGCAGTGGAACGACAGCTTCAACGAGAACCTGTTGTGCTTCACCAACAACATTCCGCAGCGCGACGGCGGCACTCACCTGGTGGGCTTCCGTTCCGCGTTGACGCGTAACCTCAACACCTACATCGAAGCTGAAGGTCTGGCGAAGAAGCACAAGGTCGCGACCACCGGTGACGATGCGCGTGAAGGCCTGACCGCGATCATTTCGGTGAAAGTGCCGGATCCGAAGTTCAGCTCCCAGACCAAAGACAAGCTGGTTTCTTCCGAAGTGAAGACCGCTGTTGAACAGGAAATGGGCAAGTACTTCTCCGACTTCCTGCTGGAAAACCCTAACGAAGCCAAGCTGGTCGTCGGCAAGATGATCGACGCTGCACGTGCTCGTGAAGCGGCGCGTAAAGCCCGTGAAATGACTCGCCGCAAGGGCGCGTTGGATATCGCCGGCCTGCCGGGCAAACTGGCTGACTGCCAGGAAAAAGACCCTGCCCTGTCGGAACTGTATTTGGTGGAAGGTGACTCTGCTGGCGGCTCCGCCAAGCAGGGACGTAACCGTCGCACCCAGGCCATCCTGCCGTTGAAGGGCAAGATCCTCAACGTAGAGAAAGCGCGCTTCGACAAGATGATCTCTTCCCAGGAAGTAGGCACCTTGATCACTGCGCTCGGCTGCGGCATCGGTCGCGATGAGTACAACATCGAGAAACTGCGTTACCACAACATCATCATCATGACCGATGCTGACGTCGACGGTTCGCACATCCGTACCCTGCTGCTGACCTTCTTCTTCCGTCAGCTGCCGGAGCTGATCGAGCGTGGCTACATCTACATCGCTCAGCCACCGCTGTACAAGGTCAAGAAAGGCAAGCAAGAGCAGTACATCAAAGACGATGACGCCATGGAAGAATACATGACGCAATCGGCCCTGGAAGACGCCAGCCTGCACTTGAACGAAGAAGCCCCTGGTATCTCGGGCGAAGCCCTGGAGCGCCTGGTGAATGATTTCCGCCTGGTGATGAAAACTCTCAAGCGTCTGTCGCGGCTGTACCCTCAGGAGCTGACCGAGCACTTCATCTACCTGCCTGCGGTAAGCATGGAGCAACTGTCCGATCACGCAGCGATGCAAGAGTGGTTGGCCAAGTACGAAGTTCGCCTGCGCACTGTCGAGAAGTCGGGCCTGGTCTACAAGGCCAGCCTGCGTGAAGACCGTGAACGTAACGTCTGGCTGCCCGAGGTAGAGCTGATCTCCCACGGCCTGTCGAACTACGTCACGTTCAACCGCGACTTCTTCGGCAGCAACGATTACAAGACCGTTGTCTCCCTGGGCGCTCAGTTGAGCACCTTGCTTGACGAAGGCGCGTACATCCAGCGTGGCGAACGCAAGAAGCCGGTGACCGAGTTCAAGGAAGCACTTGAGTGGCTAATGGCTGAGAGCACCAAGCGTCACACCATTCAGCGATACAAAGGTCTGGGCGAAATGAACCCGGATCAGCTGTGGGAAACCACCATGGACCCAGCACAGCGCCGCATGCTGAAAGTGACCATCGAAGACGCCATTGGCGCGGACCAGATCTTCAACACCCTGATGGGTGATGCGGTCGAGCCTCGTCGTGACTTCATCGAAAGCAACGCCCTGGCGGTTTCGAATCTGGACTTCTGATCCAGCGTAAAAAACCCGCTAAACAAAAAGGCCAACGCTAGCGTTGGCCTTTTTTTGTTTAACGACCACTGCTACGAAACCGACACACTCTCCAACCGATACCCATACCCGTAGATCGTCAACAGCTGCCAACCGCGATCCGCAGTCAGCCCGAGTTTGTTGCGAAGACGATAAATGTGGGTATCAAGCGGTCGCGAAGACAGCATCTCTTCGTGGCTCCAGAACCGCTCATAGAGATACTCCCGCGACAGCGGTCGGCCTAGATTGGTGAACAGGCAGCGGGCAAGACGGTACTCCCGTTCAGTCATGCCAATCGGCACACCAGCGCGGGTGACTGTCAGCTCGGCATCGTCGAATAGCAAGTCATTGATGCTCAGCACTTCCCCGCTCGCCCGGCGTGAGTGACTGTGCCTGCGCAAGACGGCCGCGACCCTGGCCTTCAGTTCGTTGGGTCGAAAAGGTTTGCTGACATAATCGTCCGCGCCAGCATTCAGAGCCTGGACGATATCGCTTTCACCGTCGCGGCTGGTGAGCATGATGGCGGCAGGTGGCGCGTCCATGTGTTCACGGGTCCAGCGCAGCAGGGACAGGCCACTGAGCCCCGGCAATTGCCAGTCGAGCAGGAGCAGATCGTAGGTTTCCCTGCGCAGTTGGCGTAGCAGATCCTCGCCATTTTCGAAGCTGTACAACGACCATTCAATTTCTCCAGGCTCGGCCATCTGCCTGAGGGTTTGTTCCACCCGGCGGAGCTCAGCCGGTTCATCGTCCAGTATCGCGACACGCATGGGCAGGGATTCCTTGGTCTCAGCTTGTGATTACCAATGTGAACAAACACTACCGAGCCACTATGTTTGGCGAAGTAACCTGCGCTCCGTTGGTCGACGTCCGCTATGATTCTTTTCGAACACCTCGCCGATAAGACCCACGCACATGATCGAAATTCCCTACGCCCCGCGTTCCGGCCTTCTCCATGAGTAATGAGCGTAGACGTGAAAGTCGCGAGCCCAGTCAGGTTCAGGGATTGTTTCGACAGTTGGTCAGGGAATGGCTGTGGATAAGTTTGACCCTGTTGCCCCTCACGGCCCTGCTTTCCTATGGTGCTCAGACGGGCCAGGCCATGCTGTCGAGTGCGCAGGGTGCCTGGTTGTCGGTAGTGTTGGTGGCCAGCGTGCTTGGCTTGATGTTGCTGCGGCCTCGCTGGGCCTTGTGGTCAACGCTGGCCGGTATGGGCGCGACGCTGTTGATCAGCTATGGGATAGCACGGCAAGACGGCTGGTGGTCTCCGTTCGCCAGCCAGCTCGGCATGCTGTTCGGTTACCTGATCTGGAACTGGCGTCGGTTAAGCGTGGTGCTTACCTACTTCGGCTGGGAGCTGGCACGTCTGGATAACGAGCCGAAAGTTTTCCCCGAGCGCCGCCGCGGTCAGTTCCCCACAGGTGACCGCTTGCAAGGGCAGATCATGGCGCTGGAGCAAGCCATGAGCCGGACCCGGGACACCCGGCGCTTCATTGCCGACGGCCTTGAATATTTGCCGGTGGCGACCTTGATCAGCGATCCGAAGGGACGAATCCTGCTAGGCAATCGCAAGGGACGGGATTTATTCGGGGGCGATCTGGTGGGCGATGACATCATCGAACGACTGGCACAACTCGGCTATCCGGAATTGAGCAATGGGCTGAGACCACCGCTCTCCGCCCTGCCCTTGCTCGAATTCCGCGACATCAAGGAGCGGAGCCTGCGCCTGGAGCGGGCGGCATTGCTGCCGGTAGACGGCGACGTGCCGATCGGCTGGCTGTTGAGCCTCACTGACCTGAGCGTTGAGCGGGAGGCAGAAGAACAGCGCAGCGTGATGCTGCGATTCCTGTCCCACGACCTGCGTGCGCCTCACTCGGCGATCCTCGCGCTGCTCGACGTGCATCGGCACCAGGTCGGTGGCGACACGCACTTGTTCGATCAGATCGAGCTTCAGGTGCGCCGGGCACTGGACCTGACCGATGGCTTTGTGCAATTAGCCAAGGCTGAATCAGAGGCCTATCAATTCCAGCCGACCTTGTTAGCGATGCTGGTCATGGATGTGTTCGACCAAGCGCTCACGATTGCGCGGTTGAAGCACATCGAACTGGTGCATCACCTGAACGATGAGGTGCAGGAACGTCTGATACTCGCGGACCAGGCACTACTGACCAGGGCGCTGTTCAATCTGCTGGAAAATGCCATCAAGTACAGCGATGCCGGGACACTGATCAGCTTGCGAGTGCGATGCACCGATGGCTGGATGATTTGCGACCTGCAAGATCAGGGCAAAGGCATCGCGGCGCAAGAGTTGCCCGAGCTCTTCAGCCAGTACCGGCGTTTTTCCTCTGCCCAGGGAATCGATGGCATCGGCTTGGGGTTGTCGATGGTGAAGGCGGTAATGGACCGCCACAGTGGTCGAATCGAGTGCCAAAGCGTCGTTGGCGAAGGTACGCGCTTCAGCCTGCACTTCCCTCTGCTTGACGAATGAAACCGTCGAATTTCGCCCAAAAAAACCGGCTATATACGCCGGTTTTTTTACATCCAAAAAAAACTTATGCACCTTTTTCAGTTTTTTAAGCGATTAAGAAATATACATATAAATCATGAAGTTACGATTAAATTTAAGCTTGATCCGGAAAAACGGTACACAGCTTATCCACAGAATCTCAGACAACCAGTTGATCGCTTGCCGCAGGTGCCTGTGGCGCTGGTGGCAGCGAACCCATTTCACGCTGCATTTGCTCGTTCCAGCTCTGCACCCGGTCATTGAGTTGAGCAATCGCCCTCGGCCCCGTGCCCTCGGCATACATCGGCTCGCCGATGATAACGGTGATGACACCTTTCTTCTTGGCCCAGCCGGATTTCGGCCAGAACTTGCCGGCATTGTGTGCAATCGGCAGTACCGGGAGTGCAGCGTTTACCGCCAAGGCGGTACCACCGCGTGAAAACTTGCCGATAGTGCCGTAAGGCACGCGGGTGCCTTCAGGAAAAATCAGGACCCATACGCCGTCCTTGAGCAATTCGTCGCCCTTCTTCGCCACGTGCTTGAGCGCCGCCTTGGGATTGTCACGATCAATCGCGATCGGGCGCAGCATGGCCATCGCCCAGCCGAAAAACGGTACGAACAGCAGTGAGCGCTTGAGCACCTGGCTCAAGGGTTCGAAGTAAGCCGAGAGAAAGAACGTTTCCCAGGTGCTCTGGTGGTTCGACTGAATCACGCAAGGCTGGTCAGGAACATTTTGCGCGCCCTTCAATTCATAGCTGATGCCCAGGAACACTTTGCTCAGCCAAAGCGCGCAGCGGCACCAGTACACGTTGATGAAACGATAGCGCGCCTTGAACGGCAGAAACGGCGCGATGAAAAAGCTCAGGCTGCACCAGAGCAGAGAGGTGGTGCCCAGCAACAGATAAAAAAGAAAGGTTCTGATGGCCTGCAGTATCGACATGGCGACATTTACCGTGCGGGCTGTGCCCGTCTATATAAAGCGCACTCCCGATCAGTCCTTGTTCAGGAAAATCGAAAACGCTCTAATTGTGGATAAGTTCTGCGGCAATCGCCGCCAGATCGTCAAAAATCAAGGTGCCCACTGGCAGAGTCTTGCCCAGCGTTTTTTCGCCCTTCCCGGTCTTTACCAACACGGGCTGAGAATCGACGGCTTTGGCGGCTTCCAGGTCACCAAGACTATCGCCGACAAACCAGAGATTTGTCAGCGACGCGTTGTAATGTGCGGCGATGTTTTTCAACATCCCGGGTTTGGGCTTGCGGCAATCGCAACCTTCGTCCGGCCCGTGCGGGCAATAGACGATCAGCCCGACTTCACCGCCCTGCTCCGCCACTAGTGAACGCAAACGCTCGTGCATGGCGTCCAGGGTAGCGATGTCGTAGTAACCGCGAGCAATGCCCGACTGGTTGGTAGCGACCGCCACCGTCCAACCGGCCTTGCTCAACTGCGCGATGGCCTCGATCGAGCCGGGGAGCGGAATCCACTCCTCGACCGACTTGATGTAAGCGTCGGAGTCATAGTTGATCACCCCGTCCCGATCAAGAATCAGCAGCTTCAACAGCAATCCCTCAGCCCAGCAACGAGATATCGGCGACGCCGAGGAACAGGCCTCGCAGACGCGCCAGCAACGCATAACGGTTGGCGCGCACTTTGGCGTCATCCGCGTTGACCATCACCGCTTCGAAGAATGCATCTACCGGCTCACGCAAGGCGGCCAGACGGGCCAGCGATTCGCTGTACTGACGCGCAGCAGCCATCGGCTGGACAGCCTGGTCAGCTTGCTGAATCGCCGAGTAGAGGGAGAACTCGTTGGCGTTATCAAAGTACTTGGCTTCGACGACGGTCGGTACCGAGCCTTCCACCTTGCTCAGCAGGTTCGACACGCGCTTGTTCACTGCGGCCAGGGCTGCTGCTTCCGGCAATTGACGGAAGGCTTGAACGGCTTGCACGCGCTGATCGAAGTCGAGCGCGGAGCCTGGCTTCAGCGCACGCACCGACAGGTAGGTCGCAACGTCCACACCTTCGTCTTCGTAACGGGCACGCAGACGATCGAAGATGAACTCCAGTACCGAGTCGTTCAGGCCGGTAACCTTGACCTTGGTGCCGAACGCATTCACGGCGAATGCCACGGCGTCGTTCAGGTCGAGGTCGAGCTTCTTGTCGATCAGGATGCGCAACACGCCGAGGGCAGCACGACGCAGTGCGTAGGGGTCTTTACTGCCGGTCGGCAGCATGCCGATACCGAAAATACCGACCAGGGTGTCGAGCTTGTCCGCGATGGCCACGGCCGCACCGGTCAGAGTAGTCGGCAGTTCGGCACCGGCACCGCGCGGCATGTACTGCTCGTTCAGCGCCAGGGCGACTTCTTCCGGCTCGCCGTCGTTGAGGGCGTAGTAGTAACCGGCGACACCTTGCATCTCCGGGAACTCACCGACCATCTCGGTCGACAGGTCGCACTTGGACAGCAGGCCGGCGCGAGCCGCCCATGCCGCGTTGCCGCCAATGCGCTGAGCGATGAAGGCGGCCAGTTTGGAAACGCGCTCGGCCTTGTCGTAGACGCTGCCGAGTTTTTCCTGGAACACCACGTTCTGCAGGCGCAGATTGAAGTCTTCGAGTTTCTGCTTCTTGTCCTGCTTGAAGAAGAACTCGGCGTCGGTCAGGCGTGGGCGAACCACTTTCTCGTTACCGGTGATGATCTGCTGCGGGTCTTTGCTCTCGATGTTGGCCACGGTAATGAAACGGGGCAGTAACTTGCCGTCGGCGTCCAGCAGGCAGAAGTACTTCTGGTTGTCCTGCATGGTGGTGATCAGTGCTTCCTGTGGCACTTCGAGGAAACGTTCCTCGAACGAGCACACCAGCGGCACTGGCCATTCAACCAGCGCAGTAACTTCATCCAGCAGGGCTGGCGGCACGATCGCGGTGCCTTCCTGCAAGGTCGCCAGTTCTTCGGTGCGCTTGCTGATCAGGGTGCGACGCTCATCGGCATCGGCCAGCACGTAAGCGGCACGCAGGTCGGACAGGTAATTGGCCGGCGAGGTGATGCGCACGTTTTCCGGGTGATGGAAGCGGTGACCACGGGAATCGCGACCAGATTTCTGGGCGAGGATGGTGCAGTCGATGACCTGGTCACCAAGCAGCATCACCAGCCACTGGGTCGGACGCACGAACTCTTCCTTGCGAGCGCCCCAGCGCATGCGCTTGGGAATCGGCAGGTCGTTCAGGGAGTCTTCGACGATGGTCGGCAGCAGGCTCGCGGTCGGTTTGCCGGCGATGCTTTGGCTGTAGCGCAGTTTCGGACCGCTCTGATCGATTTCGCTCAGGTCGACGCCGCACTTCTTGGCGAAGCCCAGGGCTGCTTGAGTCGGGTTGCCTTCGGCATCGAACGCGGCCTGGCGTGGCGGGCCGTCGAGATTGATGGTGCGATCCGGCTGCTGGGTAGCCAGCGCAGTGATCAGCACAGCCAGGCGACGTGGCGCGGCGTAGACGGTTTTGGTCTCGTAGTTCAGGCCGGCAGCTTGCAGGCCCTTGTCGATACCGGCCAGGAAAGCATCAGCCAAAGCGTTCAGGGCTTTGGGTGGCAGTTCTTCGGTGCCCAGTTCAACCAGGAAATCCAGAGCACTCATTGTGCAGCCTCCAGCTTGGCCAGTACTTCGTCACGCAGATCCGGGGTCGCCATCGGGAAGCCCAGCTTGGCGCGAGCCAGCAGGTAGGCTTGCGCAACGGAACGCGCCAGGGTGCGTACACGCAGGATGTATTGCTGACGCGCAGTGACCGAGATTGCCCGGCGTGCATCCAGCAGGTTGAAGGTATGGGACGCCTTCAACACCATTTCGTAGCTCGGCAACGGCAGCGGCTGGTCGAGTTCGATCAGGCGCTTGGCTTCGCTCTCGTAGAAGTCGAACAGTTCGAACAGCTTCTCGACGTTGGCGTGTTCGAAGTTGTAGGTGGACTGCTCCACTTCGTTCTGGTGGAACACGTCGCCGTAGGTGACCTTGCCCATCGGGCCGTCAGCCCACACCAGGTCGTAGACTGAGTCCACGCCCTGCAGGTACATGGCCAGGCGCTCGAGACCGTAAGTGATCTCGCCGGTCACCGGGTAGCACTCGATGCCGCCCGCTTGCTGGAAGTAAGTGAACTGCGTGACTTCCATGCCGTTCAACCAGACTTCCCAGCCCAGACCCCAGGCGCCCAGCGTTGGCGACTCCCAGTTGTCTTCGACGAAGCGAATGTCGTGGACCAGCGGGTCCAGGCCGACGTGCTTGAGGGAGCCCAGGTACAGTTCCTGGAAGTTGTCCGGGTTCGGCTTCAGGACTACCTGGAACTGGTAGTAGTGCTGCAGACGGTTCGGGTTTTCGCCGTAGCGGCCGTCAGTCGGGCGACGACTGGGCTGCACATAAGCGGCGTTCCAGGTTTCCGGGCCAATGGCGCGCAGAAACGTGGCAGTGTGGAAAGTGCCGGCGCCTACTTCCATATCGTAGGGCTGAAGTACCACACAACCTTGCTCGGCCCAGTATTGCTGAAGGGCGAGGATCAAGTCTTGGAAGGTACGCACGGCTGGCGTAGGCTGGCTCACGAAATTCACCTGTTTCTTGGGCTGCGATTTAAAGAGCGGGAGTATACCCGATTCGGTCCTGCGCACGCCCCCTGGAGCCTTATGCCACGCTGCTTTTGGTGTTCCGAAGATCCGCTGTACATGGCTTATCACGATCAGGAGTGGGGCACGCCGCTTCGCGATGCGCAGGGACTGTTCGAGTTGCTTTTGCTCGAAGGGTTCCAGGCCGGCCTTTCCTGGATCACCGTGTTGCGCAAACGCGAGCGTTATCGCGAGGTGCTGTTTGGCTTCGACGTGCAGCGCGTGGCGCAGATGAGCGATGCGGAGATCGATGAATTAATGCTCGATCCGGGCATCATTCGCAATCGCCTGAAACTCAATGCGGCCCGGCGCAATGCCCAGGCCTGGCTGGCGCTGGAGGACCCGGTCGGGTTTCTCTGGTCTTTTGTTGGCGGCTCGCCGGTGACCCATCATTTCAAGGATCGTACCGAAGTGCCGGCGGTGACGCCGGTCGCGGTGGAAATGAGCAAGGCCCTGAAAAAAGCCGGATTCACGTTCGTCGGACCGACCATTTGTTACGCGCTGATGCAGGCCTCGGGCATGGTGATGGACCACACCCAGGATTGCGATCGTTACGCGACCTTGGCGAACGGCGGTTAGAATGGCCGCCTCGCACACAGCACAAGATCAGGAGTGACCTGTGGATAAGTTTAAAGGCGCCTTGCTGGTAGGCGCTCTGCGGCTGTTTGCCCTGCTGCCTTGGCGGGCAGTGCAGGTGGTGGGCTCGGCCATTGGCTGGGTGATGTGGAAAACCCCTAACCGTTCCCGCGACGTGGTGCGGATCAACCTGGCCAAGTGTTTCCCACAGATGGATCCGGCCGAGCGCGAGCAGCTGGTGGGCCGCACCTTGCGAGACATCGGCAAGTCGCTGACCGAAAGTGCTTGCGCCTGGATCTGGCCGGCGCAGCGCTCTATCGATCTGGTGCGCGAAGTCGAAGGGCTGGACGTGTTGAAAGAGGCCTTGGCCTCCGGCAAGGGTGTCGTCGGGATCACCAGCCACCTGGGCAACTGGGAAGTGCTGAACCATTTTTACTGCAGCCAGTGCAAGCCGATCATTTTCTATCGGCCGCCGAAGTTGAAAGCGGTGGATGATCTGCTGCGCAAGCAGCGGGTGCAATTGGGCAATCGGGTGGCGGCGTCCACCAAGGAAGGCATTCTCAGCGTGATCAAGGAAGTGCGCAAAGGCGGCGCGGTAGGAATTCCGGCCGACCCGGAGCCGTCCGAGTCCGCCGGGATCTTCGTGCCGTTCTTCGCCACCCAGGCGCTGACCAGCAAATTTGTGCCGAACATGCTGGCCGGGGGCAAGGCGGTCGGCGTATTCCTGCATGCCCTGCGGCTGCCGGACGGTTCGGGTTACAAGGTGATTCTTGAAGCCGCGCCCGAGGCGATGTATAGCACCGACACCGAGACTTCCTGCGCGGCCATGAGCAAGGTGGTGGAGCGCTATGTTGCGGCGTATCCAAGCCAGTACATGTGGAGCATGAAGCGCTTCAAGAAGCGCCCGCCGGGTGAAGAACGTTGGTACTGATGCGTCGCGGATAACCCATAGGAGCTGGCGCAGCCTGCGATCTTCTGATCTTGATTTGAAAAAATCAAAAGATCGCAGGCTTCGCCAGCTCCTACAAAAGCCTTACAGGCGGTCGAGTTTTTTCAGGAATACCGTCATTTCTTTTTCCGCCTGCTTGTCGCCATGCGCACGGGCGGCTTCCAGACCTTTTTCCCATGCGTGTCGGGCGGCTGCAATGTCAGCCTGCGCCAGCTGCGCCTTGCCCAGCAGCTTCCAGGCCGCCGAATACTTCGGATCGAACTCCACGCATCGCTGGAAATGTTCGGCCGCCTTGGCGTTTTCCCCAAGATCCAGATAACCCTTGCCCAGGCCAAAGCGCAGCAGAGCGTTATCCACACCCTTGGCGAGCATTTTTTCCAGGGATTCGAGCATGGGGCATTCCTCGGATTGATTTGTGATCATGAGATTGTCATCGCGGGCAAGCCTTGCTCCCACAGGATTGTGGTTCGACCCCTGTGGGAGCAAGGCTTGCCCGCGATGAGGCCAATGAAATCAAAGCAAGCATTGGCTCAGAATCAGAAGAAGCTCAGCCCCACATGGAACAGCTTCTCCACATCGCGGATATGCTTTTTATCCACAAGGAACAGGATCACATGGTCCCCGGCTTCGATCACCGTGTCGTCGTGAGCGATGATCACTTCTTCATCGCGGATGATCGCGCCGATGGTCGTACCCGGTGGCAGACCGATGTTCTCGATGGCCTTGCCGATGACCTTGCTCGATTTAGCATCACCATGGGCAATTGCTTCGATGGCCTCCGCCGCACCCCGGCGCAATGAATGCACACTGACGATATCGCCGCGGCGGACGTGGGCGAGCAAAGTGCCAATGGTGGCCAGTTGCGGGCTGATGGCGATATCGATGTCGCCGCCCTGGATCAAATCCACGTAGGCCGGGTTGTTGATGATCGTCATCACCTTCTTTGCGCCCAGGCGCTTGGCCAGCAGCGAGGACATGATGTTGGCTTCATCGTCGTTGGTCAGGGCCAGGAACAGGTCGGCGTCGGCGATGTTTTCTTCCAGCAGCAGATCGCGATCCGAGGCGCTGCCCTGCAACACCACGGTACTGTCCAGGGTGTCTGACAGATGCCGGCAGCGTATCGGGTTCATTTCGATGATCTTGACCTGATAGCGGCTTTCGATCGCCTCGGCCAGACGCTCGCCAATCTGTCCGCCACCGGCGATGACGATGCGCTTGTAGGTTTCATCCAGGCGGCGCATTTCGCTCATCACTGCGCGGATGTTCGCCTTGGCGGCGATGAAAAATACTTCGTCGTCGGCCTCGATCACGGTATCGCCCTGGGGCAGGATCGGCCGGTCGCGACGGAAAATCGCCGCGACGCGGGTTTCGACGTTCGGCATGTGTTCACGCAACTGCCGCAGCTGCTGGCCTACCAGCGGTCCACCGTAGTAAGCCTTCACCGCCACCAGTTGCGCCTTGCCTTCGGCAAAGTCGATGACCTGCAGCGCGCCTGGATGCTGAATCAGGCGCTTGATGTAGTTGGTCACCACTTGTTCCGGGCTGATCAGCACGTCCACCGGAATCGCATCGTTGTCGAACAGTTCGGAGCGGGTGAGGTATGCCGCTTCACGCACCCGGGCGATCTTGGTCGGCGTGTGGAACAGGGTGTGGGCCACCTGGCACGCCACCATGTTGGTCTCGTCGCTGTTGGTCACTGCCACCAGCATGTCGGCGTCGTCCGCGCCAGCCTGGCGCAGCACCGTAGGCAATGAACCGCGACCTTGTACGGTACGAATGTCCAGCCGGTCGCCGAGGTCGCGCAGGCGTTCGCTGTCGGTGTCGACCACGGTGATGTCATTGGCTTCGCTGGCCAGATGTTCTGCCAGCGAACCGCCCACCTGCCCTGCGCCGAGGATGATGATTTTCATCCAGTCACTCCCTTAAAACCGGTTAACCGCGCGCGGCGGCGATCTTGATCAGCTTGGCGTAGTAGAACCCGTCATGCCCGCCTTCCTGGGCCAGTAACTGGCGACCATGGGCCTGCTTGATGCCCGCCGCCGTGGCGAGATCGAGCTCACGGGCGCCCGGTGTACGGGCGAGGAAGGCTTCGATGACTTCAGTGTTTTCGGTCGGCAATGTGGAGCAGGTGGCGTACAGCAGGATGCCGCCTACCTCCAGCGTTATCCACATGGCGTCCAGCAGCTCACCCTGAAGCACTGCGAGTGCGGCAATGTCGTCCGGTTGGCGGGTCAGCTTGATGTCCGGGTGACGGCGGATCACGCCGGTGGCCGAGCACGGCGCGTCGAGCAGGATGCGCTGGAACGGTTTGCCGTCCCACCAGGTGGCGGTGTCACGGCCGTCGGCGGCGATCAGTTCGGCGCTCAGGCCCAGGCGTGCGAGGTTTTCCCGCACGCGCACCAAGCGCTTGGCTTCCAGGTCTACTGCGACCACGCCGGCCAGCTGGGGCTCGGCTTCAAGGATATGGCAGGTCTTGCCCCCGGGAGCGCAGCAGGCGTCCAGTACCCGCTGGCCTGGCGCCAGGTCGAGGAGATCGGCCGCCAGTTGCGCCGCTTCGTCCTGCACGCTGATCCAGCCCTCGGCAAATCCTGGCAGGCTGCGCACATCGGCTGCGGCATCGAGAATGATGCCATCCGGGCTGTAGACACATGGGCTGGCGGCGATGCTCGCCTCGTTCAGCAGACCGAGGTAGGCGTCGCGGCTGTGATGGCGGCGGTTGACCCGCAGAATCATCGGCGGATGCGCGTTGTTCGCTGCGCAAATGGCTTCCCACTGCTCTGGCCAGAAAGCCTTGAGGGATTTCTGCAGCCAGCGTGGGTGGGCAGTGCGCACCACCGGGTCGTGCTCCAGTTCTGCCAGCAGCGCTTCGCTTTCACGCTGGGCGCGGCGCAGCACGGCGTTGAGCAGAGCCTTGGCCCAGGGCTTCTTCAGCTTGTCCGCACAACCGACGGTTTCACCGATGGCAGCATGGGCGGGCACGCGGGTGTAGAGCAACTGGTACAGGCCGACCAGCAACAGCGCCTCGACATCGGCGTCCGCCGCCTTGAAGGGCTTCTGCAGCAGCTTTGCCGCGAGTGCCGACAGGCGTGGCTGCCAGCGCGCGGTGCCGAACGCCAGGTCCTGGGTGAAGCTGCGATCGCGGTCCTCAACCTTATCCATCTGGGTGGGCAGTGAGCTGTTGAGAGAGGCCTTGCCATTCAGGACGGCTGCGAGCGCCTTGGCGGCGGCGAGACGCGGGTTCATTGAGCGTCCGCCGCTTGACCGAGGACGGTGCCGCTGGCGAATTTCTCGCGACGGCTGTTGAACAGGTCGCTGAAGTTCAGCGCCTTGCCACCGGGCAATTGCAGGCGCGTAAGGCACAACGCCTGCTCGCCGCAGGCGACAATCAGGCCGTCCTTGCTGGCGCTGAGGATTTTCCCCGGGCCACCCTGCCCTTCAGCGAGGCTCGCGGCCAGGACCTTCAGCGCTTCGCCGTTAAGCGTACTGTGGGTAATTGGCCACGGATTGAAAGCGCGGACCAGGCGTTCCAGCTCAACCGCCGGGCGACTCCAGTCGATGCGCGCTTCGTCCTTGTTTAATTTGTGCGCGTAGGTGGCGAGGCTGTTGTCCTGCACTTCGCCTTCCAGCGTACCGGCGGCGAGGCCGGCAATCGCCTGGATCACTGCCGGGGGACCCAGTTCGGCCAGACGGTCGTGGAGGCTGCCGCCAGTATCTTCACCAGTGATCGGTGTGCTGACTTTGAGCAGCATCGGCCCGGTATCGAGCCCCAGCTCCATGCGCATCACGGTGACACCGCTTTCGCTGTCACCGGCTTCGACAGCGCGCTGGATCGGCGCCGCACCGCGCCAGCGCGGGAGCAGGGAGGCGTGACTGTTGATGCAGCCCAGGCGCGGAATATCCAGGACCACTTGCGGCAGGATCAGGCCGTAGGCAACCACCACCAGCAAGTCCGGCTTCAACGCAGCCAGTTCGGCCTGGGCGTCTTCATTGCGCAGGGTTGGCGGCTGCAACACCGGGATATGGTTTTCAAGGGCGAGCTGCTTGACCGGGCTTGGCATCAGCTTTTGCCCACGGCCCGCCGGACGGTCCGGCTGGGTGTAGACCGCGACGATCTCGTACGGGCTGGCGAGCAGCGCCTTGAGGTGTTCGGCGGCGAATTCCGGGGTGCCGGCAAAGACGATGCGCAGTGGCTCAGTCATGGGAGCAATCTCTGAAAAGAAAAAGGCTTGCCGCAGCAAGCCTTTGAAAGGAGGGCATCAAGCGTTCTGGCGATGGAGCTTTTCCAGTTTCTTCTTGATTCGGTCACGTTTTAGATTGGAGAGGTAGTCGACGAACAATTTGCCGTTGAGGTGGTCGCATTCATGCTGGATGCACACGGCGAGCAGGCCTTCGGCGATCAGTTCGTAAGGCTGGCCGTCGCGGTCCAAAGCCTTGACCTTGATCTTCTGCGGGCGATCGACGTTTTCGTAGAAGCCCGGCACCGAGAGGCAGCCTTCCTGATACTGCTCCATCTCGTCGGTCAGCGATTCGAACTCGGGGTTGATGAATACCCGGGGGTCGGTACGGTCTTCGGAAAGGTCCATCACGACGATACGTTTGTGCACGTTGACCTGGGTCGCGGCGAGGCCGATGCCTGGCGCTTCATACATTGTTTCAAACATATCGTCGACCAACTGACGCACTTCGTCGTCCACTACGGCCACAGGTTTGGCGATAGTGCGCAGGCGCGAGTCGGGAAATTCGAGGATGTCTAAAATGGCCATAAGCTTATTTGCTGCACGTGTGAGGTAAAGTCGGGTCGATGGCCTGGCGGGTCCGAAGATGCAGGCTACCGTTGTGAAGCGTAGCTTCCTTGTTCTTTTCGGTAAAGAATCGGAAGCGAGCCACGAGGGCTCTGGCGTTTCACGCGAACGCACATAATAAAGGGATTCACCGCATGAGGAAATCACTACTCGCCCTGCTCCTTCTGGCTTCGGCCGGTTTAGCGCATGGGCAAGTGCAACTCAGGGAAGGTTTTCCACAGCAATACACCGTGGTTACCGGGGACACACTCTGGGACATCTCTGGCAAATTCTTGCGCGAGCCCTGGAAATGGCCGGAGTTATGGCAGGCCAATCCACAGATTGAAAACCCCAATCTGATTTATCCGGGCGACTCGCTGTCGCTGGTCTACGTCAACGGCCAACCGCGCCTGACCCTCAATCGCGGCGCTTCCCGGGGCACCATCAAGCTGTCGCCGCGGATTCGCAGTTCGCCAGTAGCGGATGCGATCCCGAGCATTCCGCTGCAAGCGATCAACAGCTTCCTGCTCAGTAACCGCATCGTCGACAAGGTCGAGGACTTCGACAAGGCGCCCTACATTGTTGCAGGAGATGCCGAGCGCGTGCTCAGCGGCACCGGGGACCGAATCTTTGCCCGCGGGCAATTCGATCCGAATCAGCCGGTGTACGGCATCTTCCGTCAGGGCAAGGTCTACACCGACCCGGACAGCAAGGAATTTCTCGGGATCAACGCGGACGATATCGGCGGTGGCGAGATCGTAGCCACCGAAGGCGATGTCGCCACCCTCGCGCTGCAACGGACCACCCAGGAGGTGCGCCTGGGTGATCGCCTGTTCAGCGGCGAGGAGCGTTCGATCAATTCTACCTTCATGCCCAGCGCGCCAAAGACCGACATCAAGGGCGTGATCATCGACGTACCGCGCGGGGTAACCCAGATTGGCGCGATGGACGTGGTAACGCTGAACAAGGGACAGCGCGACGGACTGGCCGAGGGCAACGTGCTGGTGGTGATGAAGACCGGCGAAACCGTACGGGACCGGATCACCGGGCAGCCGTTGAAGATCCCCGATGAGCGCGCCGGGCTGCTGATGGTTTTCCGCACCTACGACAAGCTCAGCTACGGCTTGGTGCTCAATGCTTCGCGGTCGTTGGCGGTGATGGATAAAGTTAGAAATCCGTAAGCCTGCTTCACAAGTTACCAACAGACTTATCCACAGCTTATGCCCGATTGAACGGGCATCATAACGATCAAGGATGATCCATGACATTGCCTGCTGCAGCAGCGCTATCCCCTGCCGAACTGGAGGCGCGTCTGCGTCTGCATCGCTTGCCTGAGCTAGGTCCGGCGCGGTTCAAAAAACTGCTCGAGGCCTTTGGCTCGGCTTCAAAAGCCCTGAGCGCGCCGGCCACTGCGTGGAAATCTTTGGGGCTGCCTTTTGCTTGCGCCGAGGCGCGTCGCGATCCTGACGTGCGCGATGGCGCTTACCACGCATTGGCCTGGTTAGAGCATCCGGGCCAGCATTTACTGATGTTGGGCCAGCCTGACTACCCGGCGCTGCTGGCGGAAATCAACGATCCGCCGCCCTTGTTATTTGTCGCCGGCGATCCCGGCATTCTGGAAATGCCGCAATTGGCGATGGTCGGCAGTCGTCGCGCGTCACGTCCGGGGATGGACACGGCGGCCGCTTTCTCGCGCAGTCTGGCCGGTGCCGGTTTTGTCATCACCAGTGGTCTGGCGTTGGGCATTGATGCCGCCGCGCACCAGGCGGCGCTGGATGTGGGCGGGCGAACGGTCGGGGTACTTGGCACGGGACTTGAAAAGTTTTATCCACAGCGCAATCGAAGGCTGGCCGACGCGATGATCGCCTCTGGTAGCGCAGTGGTTTCAGAGTTCCCGCTGGACGCTCCGCCGACCGCAGGCAACTTTCCACGGCGCAACAGAATCATCAGCGGTTTGTCCCTTGGCGTGCTGGTGGTCGAGGCGAGTGTTGCCAGTGGCTCATTGATTACCGCCAGGCTGGCGGCGGAGCAAGGCCGTGAGGTGTATGCGATTCCCGGATCGATTCATCATCCCGGGGCGAAGGGCTGTCATCAGCTAATCCGCGACGGCGCAATGCTGGTGGAAACCATCGAACACATTCTCGAAGCGTTGCGCGGCTGGCAACAGTTGTCGTTTTCCACAACTGCGCCGGTGGTGACGCATCCACTGCTAGTGCTGCTTCACGCGGCGCCGCACACCAGTGAGTCGTTGGCGATCAGCTGTGGCTGGGCATTGCCCAAAGTATTGGCGGCGTTGACGGAGCTGGAAATGGACGGTCGCGCGGTCTGTGAAAGTGGGCGCTGGTTTGCGCGGGTGAGCTAGGTTTTATAAGGAAGATCGGTAAAATGCGCAGAGCCTTATTCCGGAGAGTTTTTCATGGTCAACAGTTGGCGTGTGCAACAAGCTGCGCAAGCCGTTCGCTCAGGCGCGGTGATTGCCTATCCAACCGAAGCAGTCTGGGGCCTGGGTTGCGACCCATGGGACCAGAACGCTGTGGAGCGTTTGCTGATGATCAAGGGGCGGTCCATGGAGAAGGGCCTGATCCTGGTCGCCGACAACATTCGCCAGTTCGACTTCCTGTTTGAAGATTTCCCCGAGTTGTGGATGGACCGCATGGCCAGCACTTGGCCGGGGCCAAACACCTGGCTGGTGCCGCATCAGAATCAACTGCCGCTGTGGATTACCGGCAAGCATGAGACGGTGGCATTGCGGGTGAGTGATCATCCGCAGGTGCGGGATTTGTGTGCGCTTACTGGTCCGTTGGTGTCGACTTCAGCCAACCCGCAAGGTCGGCCGGCGGCGCGCACGCGGATTCGCGTGGAGCAGTATTTCCGTGGGCAGGTGGATTATATTTTGGGCGGGAATTTGGGTGGGCGCAGGAATCCTAGTGTGATTCGGGATCTGGCGACCGGGAATGTCATTCGTCCGGATTGAGACCGAGTTATCGTTCATCGCGGGCAAGCCTTGCTCCCACAGGGTTTCTGTCTCCCACAGAATCTGTGAACAACCACAGACCTGTGGGAGCAATGCTTGCCCGCGATGGCGTCCTTATGGCAGCAGAATTGTCGAGCCGGTAGTACGCCGCGCCGATAACTCGGTCTGCGCCTTCGCCGCCTCAGCCAACGAGTATTTCTGGCTGATATTCACCTTCAACTTGCCGCTGCTGATCATCTCGAATAACTCGTCCGCCATGCGCTGCAGGTTTTCGGCGTTGTTGGCATAGGTCGCCAGTGTCGGTCGGGTTACATACAGCGAACCCTTCGCCGATAAAATCCCCAGGTTCACCCCGTCCACCGCCCCCGACGCATTGCCGAAGCTCACCACCAGCCCGCGCGGCGCTGCGCTGTCGAGCGATGTCAGCCAGGTGTCCTTGCCCACACCGTCATACACCACCGGCACTTTTTTCCCGTCGGTCAACTCCAGCACGCGCTGCGCAACATTTTCATGGCTGTAGTCGATCGTCGCCCAAGCACCATTGGCTTTGGCCAACGCGGCTTTTTCCGGGGAGCTGACGGTGCCGATCAACTTCACGCCCAGGGACCTGGCCCACTGGCACGCCAGCGAACCCACTCCCCCGGCGGCGGCGTGGAACAGAATGGTTTCGCCACCCTTGAGCTCATAAGTCTGACGCAACAGGTACTGCACCGTCAGACCCTTGAGCATCACCCCGGCTGCCTGCTCGAAGCTGATCGAATCCGGCAGGTGCACCAGGTTGGCTTCCGGCAGCACATGCAGATCGCTATAGGCGCCCAACGGCCCGCTGCCATAAGCCACCCGGTCGCCGACCTTGAAGCGCGTGACTTCACTTCCTACCGCATCGACCACGCCCGCACCTTCCGCGCCCAGGCCCGATGGCAAGGCCGGTGGCGCGTACAGTCCGCTGCGGAAATAGGTGTCGATGAAGTTCAGGCCGATGGCCTTATTGCTCACACGGACTTGCTGTGGCCCGGGCTCGGCCGGCTGATAATCGACATACTCAAGCACTTCGGGGCCGCCATGGGCACTGAACTGGATACGCTTTGCCATCAGAACTCTCCTGGGGATCGTTTTGCTAAGCCCCCTATCGGACTCCTAAGCTTGATCTTCGTCAACTGCGGCGAAACAGGGTGCAGTGTTATCCTGTGCAGCAATTTGCCGTCGGCCATTCGTGCGCCGCGTAGCCATTCCCGATTCAAGGTGATGCCATGACCACCCGCACCGAGGCCGTTAAAGCCTATCTGCTCGACCTGCAAGACCGCATTTGTGCTGCCCTGGAAGCCGAAGACGGCGGCACGCACTTCGTCGAGGATGCCTGGACACGACCCGCTGGAGGCGGCGGCCGCACTCGTGTGATCGAGAACGGCAGCGTCATTGAAAAGGGTGGCGTCAACTTTTCCCACGTGTTCGGCAGCGGCCTGCCGCCCTCCGCCAGCGCCCATCGGCCAGAATTGGCCGGTCGGGGCTTCGAAGCGCTTGGCGTGTCGCTGGTGATCCATCCGCACAATCCCAAAGTGCCGACTTCCCACGCCAACGTACGGTTTTTTATCGCTGAAAAAGAAGGCGAGGAACCCGTCTGGTGGTTTGGCGGCGGCTTCGACCTCACGCCTTATTACGGCAATGAAGAGGATTGCGTGCATTGGCACCGGGTTGCCGAACAGGCCTGCGCGCCTTTTGGCCCGGATGTTTACTCGCGTTACAAGGCGTGGTGCGACAGCTACTTCCACATCAAGCATCGCCATGAGCCTCGGGGTATCGGCGGCCTGTTCTTCGATGACCTGAATGAATGGGACTTCGACACCAGCTTTGCCTTCATGCGCGCGATCGGAGACGCGTTCATCGAGGCCTACCTGCCGATCGTCCAGCGGCGCAAGAATGATGCGTTCACTGCCCAACAACGGGAGTTCCAGGAATTCCGTCGCGGCCGTTATGTCGAGTTCAACCTGGTCTATGACCGCGGTACGCTGTTTGGCCTGCAGTCGGGCGGACGCACCGAGTCGATCCTTATGTCGCTGCCACCGCAAGTGCGTTGGGGCTACGACTGGAAGGCCGAGCCGGGAAGCGAAGAAGCCCGGCTGACCGAGTATTTCCTGCAAGACCGCGATTGGTTGGCCCAGGCCTGAACGAGGAACACTGATGGATCGTTACGTCGTATTCGGCAACCCGATCGGCCACAGCAAGTCGCCGCTGATCCATCGACTGTTTGCCGAGCAGACTGATCAGCAATTGGACTACAGCACTTCGCTGGCGCCGCTCGATGACTTTTCCCACTTCGCCCGGGCGTTTTTCCGCGAAGGTCGCGGAGCCAATGTCACTGTGCCGTTCAAGGAAGAGGCGTTTCGTCTGGCTGACAGCCTGACCGAGCGCGCGCAACGAGCTGGCGCGGTGAATACCCTGAGCAAGCTGGCTGACGGTTCGCTGCTGGGTGATAACACCGACGGCGCCGGATTGGTACGCGACCTCACAGTCAATGCCGGTTTCAGCCTCGAGGGCAAACGCATCCTGCTGCTGGGCGCCGGCGGAGCGGTACGTGGTGCGCTGGAGCCGTTGCTCGCCGAACGGCCGGCATCGGTGATCATTGCCAACCGCACGGTGGAAAAAGCCGAATTGTTGGCAGAGTTGTTTGACGACCTGGGCCCGGTGTCGGCCAGTGGCTTTGACTGGTTGAAGGAGTCCGTGGACCTGATCATCAACGCCACTTCCGCCAGCCTCTCGGGCGACGTCCCGCCGATTGCCAGTAGCCTGATCGAGCCGGGCAAAACGGTTTGCTACGACATGATGTATGGCAAGGAGCCGACTTCATTCTGCCGCTGGGCCAGTGAGCATGGCGCGGCAATGGCGATGGATGGGTTGGGGATGTTGGCGGAGCAGGCGGCGGAAGCGTTTTATCTGTGGCGGGGGGTGCGTCCGGATACGGCGCCAGTGCTGGCCGAATTGCGCCGCCAGCTGGCCGGATAACCTTATGGGAGCAAGCCTTGCTCCCACAGGTGCAGAGGCAAGCCTTGCTCCCCCAGGGGCGTCTGGCAGAACTTGCTCAAACAGGGAGCGCTGCCGGTTTACCCACCAGCCATGATTCAGTCTTCAAACCGAATTGGGCAGTTCTGCGCCCCTTCCAGCTTTTTCAACTCTTCCACCACCTGCGGCCGCGCCCGCCGCAGGGTCAGACTGCGGTCCTGCTTCAGCAAACGCCGAGCCTCCTGGTGCAGCATCTCCACCCCCGAATAATCGATGAAATTGATCTGCTGCGCCTCGATCACCACGCGGGAGCCGTGCATGCGTTGCAGGCGTACCTGGAGGTAATGGCTGGCGCCGAAAAAGATTGAGCCACCTACCCGCAGCACGTCTTCATCGCCCTCACGCCAGTGCTGCACTCGCGGTTGCGAGGTGCGCTTAAGGTAGAAAAACAGCGAGGCCAGCACCCCGGCGTAGATCGCCGTCTGCAACTCCAGCAACAGCGTGGCGACGCAGGTCAGCGCCATCACCAGGAATTCAGCGCGGCTGACCCGCAACAACGCGCGAATGCCACGATGATCCACCAGGCCCCAGGCGATCAGCAGAATGCTGCCCGCCATCGCCGGGATCGGAATGTGTGCGATCAATGCCGCGCCAAACACGGCAAACAGCGCGACCCACAGCGCCGAGAACACCCCTGCCAAAGGCGAACAGGCCCCCGCTTCGTAACTCAGGCCCGAACGGGTGAATGATCCTGCGGACAACGAACCGGAAAAAAATGCCCCGACCATGTTCGATAAACCCTGGGCGCGGACTTCCTGATTGGCGTCGAGCAGCTGCTGTGAGCGTGCGGATATGGAACGAGCAATCGACAGACTGGTCACCAGCCCCAACATGCCCACCGCGACCGCACTGGGTAACAGCCGCAGAATCAAATCCAGGTCCAGCGGTACGGCACTGAAAGGCGGCAGCCGGCCGACGAACTCACTGACCAGCCGCACGTGGCCAAACATCGCAGGCCATAGCCAGACCAGTAGCCCCGCCGCCACCAGTGTGATCAACAGCGTGGGCCAGCGTGGCAGCAGCCATTTCAGAGTGACACCCAGGACGACGGTCGACAGGCCCAACATCAGCGATGGCTTATCCACCTGGCTGAGTTGCTGGAGCAGCATCATGAAACTGTCGAGGGCCGTTGCTTGGCTGGGCAGGTCCAGCCCCAGCAGGTTGGGCAGCTGGCCAACGGCAATTACTACTGCCGCGCCGAGGGTGAATCCCAACACTACCGAATGCGAGACGAAATTCACCAAGGCGCCAAATCGCAGCAAGCCCAGCAGCCACTGGAAGATCCCGGCCAGCAGCGTCAGCAGTAGGATCAGCGCGACGTAGTCCTGTGACGTGGGAACCGCCAGGGGGCTGACGCTGGCGTACAACACAATGGAAATTGCCGCAGTGGGCCCACAAATGAGGTGCCAGGAAGAACCCCACAGGCAGGCGATCAGCACAGGGATGATCGCTGCGTACAAGCCGTATTCCGGTGGCAGTCCGGCAATCAGGGCGTAGGCAATCGACTGCGGCAGCGCGAGAATCGCACCGCTCAGGCCGACGACAAGGTCACGCCCGACGCTGGCGCGGGTTTGCCGCGGCAACCAGCTCAAGAAGGGGAAGAGCGAATGGCGGCTGGGAAAGGCCATGGGTCCTCTCGGTCAGGGGTTTACGCAAAGGGTAACAGGCTGCAATGATGATAGTGGCGCGGGAGCTTGCCACGCCCCTAACTGTAGGAGCGAGCCTGCTCGCGAAGAATTCCAAGGCGCCGCGGTGTATCAGGCGCACCAGCGTTATCGTGAACACCCATCGCGAGCAGGCTCACTCCTACAGGGATGGTCACAACTTGGCTTTCACCGCCGCCAACGCATCCTTGCCATCCGCTGTCTTCACACCTTCCAGCCACTTATCCAGCACCGCCGGGTTAGCCTTGATCCACGCCTTGGCCGCTTCAGCATTGCTGACCTTCCTGTTCACCACCTCGGCCATTATGCTGTTCTCCATCTCCTGGGTGAAACTCAGGTTGGTGAGCAACTTGCCGACGTTCGGACAGGCCTGTGCATAACCTTTGCGGGTCAATGTATAAACCGCACCTGTATCGCCGAAGTACTTCTCGCCACCCTTGAGGTAATGCATCTTCATTTGCACGTTCATCGGGTGCGGCGTCCAGCCGAGGAAGGTCACGAACTTCTGTTTCTTAACTGCTCGGGACACCTCGGCCAGCATTGCCTGCTCGCTGGACTCCACCAGTTTCCATTGGCCCAGGTCGAAATCGTTCTTCTTGATGATGTCCTGCAGCGAGATGTTGGCCGGCGCGCCGGAGCCGATGCCGTAGATCTTCTTCTCGAATTTGTCGGCAAATTTGTTCAGGTCGGCGAAGTTATGCACACCTGCATCCCAGACGTAGTCCGGGACGGCCAGGGTGAACTCGGTGCCATCAAGGTTTTTTGCCAATTGGGTCACGTCGCCAGTCGCCACGAACTTATCGTAGAAGCCCTGCTGCGCCGGCATCCAGTTACCCAGGAAGACGTCGACCTGGCCATCCTTGAGACCACCAAACGTAATCGGCACCGCCAAAGTGTCGACCTTGGCTTTGTAGCCCATGCCATCCAGCAAAAAACCGGTAATGGCGTTGGTCGCGGCGATGTCGCTCCAGCCGGGATCGGCCATTTTCACCGTGTCGCAGCTCTGTTCGGCAAATGCCGAAGCGCTGGCCAGGGCCAGAAGACCGACCGTCAGTACTGTGGATAACCTTTGCATGGACTTCCCCTTAACATTATTGGTTTTGGCAGGGTTGTGGATAACGTGCTTTGCGCTCCAGATCATCCAGGTCGATGTGGTTGCGCATGTACTGCTGACTGGCGTCCACCAGCGGCTGGTGATCCCAGCTCTTCAGCTTGCCGATGGTCAGGGCGTCGGCGACGAATCGCCGACGTCGCTGGCTTGCGAGCACCTGTTGGTGGATCGCCGGAATATTCCATTTGGCCCGCGCCTCGGCGAGAAATTCCGCGAACCGTGCGGCATGTCGCGGCGACTGGCTGAGCTCTTCCTGTTCACCCGGGTCGTTGTGCACATCGAAGAGTAGGCAAGGGTCGTCTTCGCTGTAGATGAACTTGTAGGCGCCGCGGCGGATCATCATCAACGGGCTGATAGTGCCTTCGGCCATGTACTCGCCAAACACTTCGTCGTGACCGCCCTGCCCCTTCAAGTGCGACACCAGCGAACGGCCATCCAGTGGCAGCCCTGGTTCCAGCGACCCTCCGGCCAATTCGACAAAAGTCGGCAGCAGGTCCGCAGTCGAGACGGCAGCGCTTATGCGGCTCGCTCCAAATTGACCGGGGGAACTGATCAGCAAGGGTACTCGGGCGGCCATTTCGAACCAGTGCATCTTGTACCAGAGGCCGCGCTCGCCAAGCATGTCGCCATGGTCGCCCGAGAAGACAATGATGGTGTCATCGATTAGCCCCGTATCTTCGAGTGTTTGCAGAAGTTTGCCGACATTGTCGTCAATATAGCTGCAGGCTCCAAAATAGGCGCGACGTGCGTCACGAATCTTATCCACAGGCAACGATTTTTCCCACAGGTCGTAGACCTTGAGCAGGCGCTGCGAGTGCGGATCCAGTTCGGCCTGCGGCGGGGTGACGGGCAATGGAATATCGGCATCGTCGTACAGGTTCCAATACTTTTTCGGGATGGTGTACGGGTCGTGGGGGTGAGTCATCGAAACGGTGAGGCAGAACGGCTGGTCGCCACCCTCGCGAATATGATCAAACAAATATTGCTGCGCCTTGAACACCACTTCTTCGTCGAAATCCAGCTGATTGGTGCGTACACATGGCCCGGCTTGCAACACCGATGACATGTTGTGAAACCAGGTGGGACGCACATCAGGCTCGTCCCAGTTCACTGACCAGCCGTAGTCGGCTGGGTAGATGTCACTGGTCAGGCGTTCTTCATAGCCATGCAGTTGATCGGGACCGCAGAAGTGCATCTTGCCGGACAGTGCTGTGCGGTAACCGAGACGGCGCAGGTAATGCGCATAGGTTGGAACGTCGGCGGGGAAATCAGCCGCGTTGTCGTAGGCGCCGATCTTGCTTGGCAACTGGCCGCTGACCAGGGTAAACCGCGACGGCGCGCAGAGTGGACTGTTGCAGTAAGCGGCGTCAAACACCACGCCTTGGGCGGCGAGCCGGCTGAGATTCGGTAGTTTTACAGGCGAAGGGCCGTAGAGCGGCAACATTGGCGCGGCCATCTGATCGGCCATGATGAAGAGAATATTCTTGCGCTTCATGTGATCGCGGCATTCCATAGTAAATATTTATGCGAGAGTGCTGCGATCGAGCATGGATTCCATGCGCTTTGCGGTAAAGCCCATAGCAGGCAATGACTAGGATAAGCACAGCTTATGTATGAAGCCCTTGGTGGTCTGTCGCTCGACCTGCTGCGCGCGTTTGAAGCCGCGGCTCGCCAGCGCAGTTTTACTGCGGCTGCCGTGGAGCTTGGCACCACGCAACCGGCGATCAGCCAGCAGATCAAGCGGCTGGAGGAGCAGCTCGCCACTCGCCTGTTTGATCGAATCTATCGAGGTATCGAGCTGACTGAGGCCGGCTCGCTGTTATTCGAGCAGGTTCAGCTCGGATTGCAGAATATCGACGCAGGATTGAGCGCGATCAGTACGCAGCACCAGCATGAAGTACTTCAGGTGGCGACGGACTTCGCCTTCGCCGCCTACTGGCTGATGCCGCGGTTGCATCGCTTCCATGCAGCCAATCCCAACGTCGATGTCAGCCTGGTCACCAGTGAGCGCAGCCATAACATGCTGCGCAGCGATATCGATGTGGCCGTGCTGTTTGGCGAAGGCCGGTTCAAGCAGGGTGAGAGCCATTGGCTGTTCAGCGAAGAAGTGTTCCCGGTGTGCAGTCCGTTGTTGTTGCAGGACCGCGCCGTGCCCTTGCCTGCCCAGTCATTGCTGGAGTTTCCATTGCTGCACCTGCGGGGTGAGAACGGCAGTAACTGGTTTGACTGGAGCGGCGTATTTCGCGAGCTGGGGATCAACTCGGTTCCTGCGCCAGGGCAATTAAGGTTCGACAATTACACCTTGCTGATTCAGGCCGCGATCGGCGGACAGGGCGTTGCCATTGGCTGGCGGCACCTTGTGGATAACTTACTGGCACAGGGACTGCTGTGTCGACCGATTGCCGAAACGGTGATTTCCCGGCTGGGGTATTACGTAGTGTTGCCCCAACGCAAGCGGCGTGGGTTATTGATCGCGCAATTCGTGGACTGGTTGATGGCGGAGCAGGCAACTAGTGCGCAGTCGTTGAATGGTCTGCCGTTGCCGTCGATTGCGGTGTGACTACGACGCCGACACCGCAACGAAATTAACGTGCTCGCCCACATGCAGGTTCAGTTGCAGCTCATCGGCAATCCCCACAGCGACCCGATTCAACCGCTCAAGTGGCTCGGCGAGCCCCGGTTCAAGGCTGCTGCTGACCTGGCTGAAATGCTCGATGCTCAGCCCGGCGACACCCCGCGGCGCGTTGACCATCGTCCAGTGCAATGGACTGCTTTGCAGTGCTTCACGAATCTCTTCAGCGGCGTGACGCTGCAAGCGATCGTCGATTTCCGGATCGTCCAGCACCTCGAAATCACCCACCAGAAACAGCCGCGCAACATTTGAAGCCTGCATGCCATCGATCAATGCGTCCACCGCCAGCACTTGCTCCACCGGCCCCGGGATGATGGTTTTTTCCACGTACTCACTATTGAACGGCAGTCCCGGCGCGTCTAATAGACAGATCACCGCAGAACACCCGGCCACGCTTTGCTTGACGCGTTCAGCATCGAACAGATCGCCGGACTTGGCGCGCAGACCCGGACGTGGCGCGAGGGCTGTCAGGTCATCGAGGATCGCGATCACTTCGTGCTGACGCCGCAGCATTTCAGCCATCAGCGCACTGCCCAGGCTACTCATGGCACCATAAAGCACCACTTTCACAACGGGAGTTTCGGCATTTTTCATGGCTGGATTCCTTGATTACAACCTATATGGCGTGTGACCTGCGGCGATCGTCCAGGGTTCGACCCAGTTTTGGAGGGTTTCAGATGCAACGGATAAAGGGTTACCACGCGCACGTATATTTCGACGCTAGCAGCATCAATCAGGCGCGGGCGTTGTAATTGCGGGCACAGATGCAGTCCGACGACCGGTTGCACATCCGGTCAATGCTTTCATCGGCGAAAGCTGGCTGAAAGCTTCCCCGATTAGGATCGCCTCACTCCCGGCAACAGACCGGTTGGCCCAAGCGAGCTTTTTGCAGCTCGCACGGCCCATTTAACAACAACAATGGTGATCCTGATGTCCTTTTCAATCCGCCCCTCCGCCGTCACTCCGCCCGCTCGTCTAGTGCTTCCCGTTCTGCGCTGACCTCACCCGGTTTGCCCATTTCCCCTAGCCGCGCCACGCCCGGAGTATTCCCATGCTGACTTTCCTTGGCTTCGCCATGGTCATCACGTTCATGTTCCTGATCATGACCAAGCGCCTGTCCGCGCTGATCGCCCTGATCATCATCCCGATCGTTTTCGCCCTGTTCGGTGGTTTTGCGCCGAAGATCGGTCCGATGATGCTCGAAGGCATCACCAAGCTTGCACCGACCGGTGTGATGCTGATGTTCGCGATTCTGTACTTCGCCCTGATGATCGACTCCGGCCTGTTTGACCCGGCCGTGCGCAAGATCCTCAAGCTGGTCAAGGGCGACCCGCTGAAAGTTTCGGTCGGCACCGCCGTTCTGGCGCTCGTCGTTTCCCTTGATGGTGACGGCGCGACCACTTACATGATCTGCGTGGCCGCCATGCTGCCGCTGTACAGCCGCATCGGCATGAGCCCGCGAATCATGGCGGGCCTGATTATCCTCGCCGGCGGCGTGATGAACATGACTCCCTGGGGTGGGCCGACGGCGCGCGCCGCCAGTGCGCTGCATGTCGACCCATCGGACATCTTCGTGCCAATGATCCCGGCAATGCTGGCCGGTGTGGTGGCGATCCTGGCGATTGCCTACTTCTACGGCAAACGCGAACGCGCTCGGCTGGGTGAACTGCACCTGGTTGGCGACGAGATTGACCACAGTGAAATCAGCGTTTCGCAATTCCCGGATGCCCGTCGTCCCAAGTTGATCTGGTTCAACGGCGCGTTGACCCTGGTGCTGATGGGCACCCTGATCGCCGGCCTGCTGCCGCTGCCAGTGCTGTTCATGGTGGCATTCAGCATCGCGATGATCGTCAACTACCCTTGTCTGCAGATGCAGAAAGATCGCGTCGCGGCCCACGCCGGCAGCGTGCTGGCAGTGGTCGGTTTGATCTTCGCAGCGGGTATCTTCACCGGTATCCTGACCGGCACCGGTATGGTCGATGCGATGTCGAAAAGCCTGCTGGCGGTGATCCCGGACTTCCTCGGCCCGTACCTGGCGGTGATTACCGCACTGGTCAGCATGCCGTTCACATTCTTCATGTCGAACGATGCATTTTATTACGGCGTGTTACCGGTACTTGCCGAAGCAGCGAGTCATTACGGTATAACCGCAGTTGAAATGGCACGTGCCTCGATCGTCGGTCAGCCCGTCCACTTGTTGAGCCCGCTGGTACCATCGACTTATCTGTTGGTGGCCCTGGCCGGTATCGACTTCGGTGACCACCAGCGCTTTACCCTGAAGTGGGCAGTGCTGGTGTGCATGTGCATACTTGTTGCAGCATTGCTGATGGGGATCTTTCCGCTGTTCAGCACTCTATAAGCCCAAGACTCACCATGACGGGTCCAGGCTTTGCTAATGAAGTCCGGGCCCTTCGTGGTTTAAACACTCGCTCAAAGGAATACACATGGAATGGCTGACCAACCCTGAAATCTGGGTTGCCTTCTTAACCCTGACCGCCCTGGAAATCGTCCTGGGTATCGATAACATCATCATGATCTCGATTCTGGTCAGCCGCATGCCCAAGCACATGCAGGCGCGCACCCGTATCTTCGGCCTGGCGCTGGCGATGGTCACGCGAATCGGCTTGCTGTTGTCGATCACTTGGGTGATGCAACTTACCGCAGATTTGTTCGAGCTCTTCGGCCAAGGAATTTCCGGGCGTGACCTGATCCTGTTCTTCGGTGGTCTGTTCCTGCTGTGGAAGAGCTCGCAAGAGATGTACCACGCGCTGGAAGGTGAAGACGAAACCAACGAAGAGCCAACCGGCAAGGGCGGCAACTTCATGTACACGATCATCCAGATCGCGATCATCGACATTGTGTTCTCCCTGGACTCGGTGATCACAGCAGTCGGCATGGTGTCCCATGTACCGGTCATGGTTGCGGCCATTGTCGTCGCCGTACTGGTGATGATGCTGGCAGCCGGCACCATCAGCTCGTTCATCGACAAGCACCCGTCGCTGAAGATGCTGGCGCTGTCGTTCCTGCTGATCGTCGGTACTGTGCTGATCGCCGAATCCTTCGACGTGCATGTGCCAAAAGGCTATGTCTACTTCGCCATGGCGTTCTCGCTGGCTGTCGAAGCGATCAACATCAAGATGCGCACCGCGATCGCGAAGAAGAAAAAACAGCAGGACCCGGTAAAACTGCGCAAGGATATTCCGGGGCAGTAACCCCCGGTCTTCCCTGATCACGCAAAAAACCTGTGGGAGCGGGCTTGCCGGCGAAGGCGTAGGGTCAGTCGACGTAAATGTCGCCTGATACGACGCCTTCGCGGGCAAGCCCGCTCCCACATTTGTTTTATGTGTCTGCAGGCTTTGTTTTTATGACGCTTTTGTTTCAATCACCTCTTTAGCTATGCGATGCTGGCGCGCAGACCGTTAGCCAACTACAGCTTAAGTACAGAACGTAGAAAAACGCGCGGCACCGTCAACTTGCTCCTTTGGGGCGCTACCACCACAGGGGGCCCTTATGCTCACCCTGCTCAATTTGTTATCCGCCGTGGCCTTGCTGATCTGGGGCACGCACATCGTCCGAACCGGCATCCTGCGGGTCTACGGTTCCAATCTGCGCCACGTCATTGGCCAGAACATGTCCAAGCGCGGGCTGGCGTTTATCGCCGGGATCGTCGTCACCGCGATGGTCCAGAGCAGCAACGCTACCGCCATGCTGGTTACCTCGTTTGTCGGCCAGGGCCTGATGGCGCTGACCCCGGCACTGGCAACCATGCTGGGGGCCGACGTTGGTACCGCCCTGATGGCTCGAGTGCTGACCCTCGACCTCTCCTGGCTGTCGCCGCTGCTGATATTCCTCGGGGTAATCTTCTTCCTGTCCCGCAAACAGACGCGGCTCGGGCAGATGGGGCGAGTCAGTATTGGCCTCGGCTTGATCATTCTGGCGCTGCAACTGATCGTCGAGTCTGCGGCACCGATCACCCAGGCCCAGGGCGTCAAAGTGATTTTCGCGTCTTTGACCGGCGATATCCTGCTCGATGCCTTGGTCGGCGCGCTGTTCGCGATGATTTCCTACTCCAGCCTCGCCGCTGTCCTGCTGACCGCCACTCTCGCAGGTGCAGCCGTCATCAGCCTGCCGGTGGCCATCGGCCTGGTGATTGGCGCGAACATCGGCAGTGGCGTGCTGGCCTTCCTCAGCACCAGCATGCAAAACGCGGCAGGTCGCCAGGTGGCACTCGGCAGCCTGTTGTACAAGCTGATCGGGCTGTTGCTGATCATTCCGGTTTTGGACCCGTTGGTGCACTGGATCGATAGCCTGGATTACAGCCCGCAGGAAATGGTGATCGGCTTCCATCTGCTCTACAACACCGTGCGTTGCCTGATCCTGCTGCCGAGCGTCGGGCCCATGGCCCGGCTGTGCGCCTGGTTGCTGCCAGAGCGTCCGGAGGTCAACGGCATGGCCAAGCCGCGACACCTTGATCCGACTGCGCTGGTCACTCCCAGCCTGGCGCTGGCCAATGCGGCGCGGGAGACCCTGCGCATTGGTGACCTGATCGATAACATGCTCGAAGCCATGCTTGATGTATTGCATGGCAAGCAGACCGCCGTCACCCAGGAAATGCGCCGCCTCACCGATGATGTCGAGGCGCTCTACAGCGCCATCAAGCTGTACCTGGCGCAAATGCCCCGGGAAGACCTGAGCGGACAGGACAGTCGGCGCTGGGCGGAAACCATCGAGCTGGCAATCAACCTCAAACTGGCCAGCGACCTGATCGAACGCATGCTACGCAAGGTTCAGCAGCAGAAGACTGCTCAGCGCAGGTCGTTTTCCGAAGTCGGTCTTGAGGAGTTGGCGGGGCTTCACAGCCAGCTGATTTCGAACCTGCGCCTTGGGTTGTCGGTGTACCTCAGTTCCGACAAGGAAAGCGCTCGCCAGTTGTTGCGTGAGAAACGGCGCTTTCGCGCGCAGGAACGGCGCCTGGCGCATGCCCATGTGAGTCGCTTGCAGCGCAAGATTGTGCAGAGCATCGAGACCAGTTCCCTGCATCTTGAGTTGATTGCCGACATGAAGCGCCTTAATTCACTGTTCTGTAGCAGTGCCTATGCTGTGCTGGAAACGTCTGACACGGGTGCGCTGGCGGTGGACGATTTGGCTGACATTACGCATTCGCCTTGAACGTCTGGCGGGGTGGTGAGTCTGTAACATTGGTTCAGCCTCAAGGCCGTATTCGCGGGCAAGCCCGCTCCCACAGGGTTTTTGTGTACACCGCGAATCCACTGTGGGAGCGGGCTTGCTCGCGAAGGCGACCTGACTGACGACACGGATCTCCGATTGGTTGCCTGGAAGCTCGTTATGCGTTGCCTGTTGTTCGCCTGTCTACTGCTTGGCTCGTTCCCCGCGTTCGCCCTGGATCGCTTCCAGGTCGAGGGCTATACGCTGCCCAACGGCCTGCAATTGTTGCTCAAGCCCGGCTTGGACCGTGGGCACGTGGCGATTCGCCTGGTCGTGGGCGTCGGGCTGGATGATTTCACCTGCGGCGACAAGGAGCTGCCGCACCTGCTCGAGCATCTGCTGTTCAGCGGTATTGACGCCACGGGTGAAGGCGGCCTGGAAGAACGCATGCAGGCCCTGGGTGGCGAGTGGAATGCCTACACCAGCACAGCGGATACCACCTTCGTCATCGAGGCGCCGGCGAAAAACCAGCGCAAGGTCCTCGACCTGCTGCTAGCCCTGCTGACCCAGACCCGTTTCGACGACAACGCCGTCAATGCCGCCAAACAGGTGGTCGAGCGTGAGGATGGCGGTCACTA
Source organism: Pseudomonas sp. LB3P31 (assembly GCF_054897945.1). Taxonomy (NCBI): domain Bacteria; kingdom Pseudomonadati; phylum Pseudomonadota; class Gammaproteobacteria; order Pseudomonadales; family Pseudomonadaceae; genus Pseudomonas; species Pseudomonas sp. LB3P31. The sequence continues at coordinate 3,363,305 of NZ_CM142710.1, read as the reverse complement.
CACGCACCTGCAGCGCTGGCTCGATCGCCAGGACCTGGGCCACACCGCGAGTAATCAGCTGGCAGTCGAATTGGGCCTCAAATGCCCCGAGCGCGCACAGGTTGATCACCTGACCCGCGAACAGCTGGAAGAGGTCCGCAACGCCTGGTACGCCCCTAACAACATGACGTTGATTGTGGTGGGTGACCTCGATCGCCTGCTGCCCGCCTATCTGGAGCGCGCCTATGGCGAGCTCGAGGCGGTAGATCCGACCGACCACCCGCCCCTGCCTGACATCAAGGCCACGGCTGCCCATGAGCGCACGTTGAGCCACGGCCTGGTGGGCAACGGCGCCAAGCTGCACTGGCTGGTGCCGGAGCCGGTGCTGGAAGATCAGCACGACGTGACCTTCGATTTGCTCAAGGACTATTTGGACTGGGCGCTCTACCGCCAGATGCGCCTGGTCCACAGTTTGTCCTACGGGCCTTCGGCCGAGCGCGAGGTGTTTGGCGGAGTCGGATTCATGAGCCTGAATGCCGATGTCGAGCGCGATGACTTGCCGCAGGCCCGGCAGGTGCTTGAAGAGCTCAAGGCCGGCTTGCTCAAGAACGGTCTTAACGTCGAGACTTTCAACCGCCTGAAACAGGCCGCCATCGCCCGCCAGGCCTGGGCCGTTCAAGGTAACAGTGCGTTGGCCGATTACTACTGGAGCGCCCTCGGCGATTTCCAGAACGGCCGCTTCGCCGACCCGGCCCGGGATCTGCAGGCAGTCACCCTGGAGGAAGCTAACAAGGCAATGCGCGAGTTGCTCCTTCAGCCGGGGTATCTGCGGATTGAGAAACCATTGGTGAGTGATGATGAGTTGATCTGGGTGATTGGCGGGGTGTTGGGTCTGCTGGTGCTTGGCTTGCTGGCGTGGCGCATACACCGCCGCAATGGATGACTGAAAACTTCGTTTTACTGTAGGAGCGAGCCTGCTCGCGAAGAACGCAAAGACGCCGCGATCATTCCGGACGCCCTCGTTATCGTTGACGTCCATCGCGAGCAGGCTCGCTCCCACAGTAAAGCTGGCGCATCCATAATTTGGTCCCTCGCCACACCGTCCTCCGGGACGGTAATCTGTCGAGGATTTTTCCTACGACTAGTGCGAACCGCCGAATGCCAACTCTGAACCTGTACGTGCAGCGCATACTGGAATTGATGAAGCGCTATCCGGGGGTGATCGCGCTCGGTGGATTCATCTCCGGGGTCGGCAGTTTCATTCTGGTCGATCGCCAGCAAGGTCTCGCGACCTGGATCACCATCATCATGGTGCTCAGCTGGATCTGGCTGATGCTGGAAAACAGCCTGACCCGGCTGTTCGCCAAAATCTTCAAGCGCGAGATTCCCCAGCCGTTGCTGCGCTATGCGACGCAAATGATTCACCAGGAAAGCCTGTTCTTCGTCCTGCCGTTCTTTTTCATTACCACCACCTGGAACAGCGGGCAGTTTTTCTTCACCGGGCTGCTGTGTGTTGCGGCGCTGATATCGATCATCGACCCGCTCTACTACAAATGGCTGGCACCTCGCCGCTGGGCGTTCCTGGCCCTGCATACTTTGACCTTGTTCGCCGCGCTGCTGACCGCCCTGCCCGTCATCCTTCACCTGACCACTGCCCAGAGTTTCAAGCTGGCGCTAGGCATCTCGGTGGTGCTGTCGTTCCCGAGCCTGGCGTCGATCTTTCCCATCCGCACCGTGCGTAACGCGGTGGCGATCCTGAGCATTACTGTCGGCATCGGCGGCGTCGGTTGGGTGTTGCGTTCCTGGGTGCCGCCGGCGACGTTGTGGATGACCGAAGTGGCGATCAGCACGCAAATGCAGGACCGCACGCCAGGCGATAGCCTGGACGAAGTGACGGCCGAGCAGATTCGCGGCGGCGGGCTGTATGCCTACACCGCGATCAACGCCCCGCGCGGGCTGGACGAGCGGATTTATCACGTGTGGCAGTTCAACGGCAAAGAAGTCGACCGCATCCCGCTGGATATCCACGGCGGGCGCAAGGAAGGTTATCGCGCCTGGACCCACAAGCAGAACTTTCCGGGCAATCCGGCCGGCAACTGGCAGGTCCGGGTGCTGACCGAGGACGGCCAGGTAATCGGCGTGCTGCGCTTCAAGATCACTGACAGCACACCGATCAAAGAAAAGTAATACGCTTCGTGATATTACGTACCACAGTCACTCAGTCGATCAAGCATGGAGCTTATGACCAGCAGCACTACGGCCGGCAACGCCCAACTGGACCCTTCTCACTCTCCCGCACAACTGCGGGTCACGGGTGACTGGACGCTTGCGCATTACGCCGACCTCAAGGACCTGAGCGAAAGCATTCGCGGCCAATACAACGACAGCACCCATATCGACCTCAACGGCCTTGGTGCCCTCGACACGGCCGGCGCATCATTGCTGGTGGAGTTGCTGGGGTCCGAGCGCCTGGGCAGGTCCGCCGAACACCCGGATTGCACCTTGTCCGGCGCCGACCGCGCGCTGCTGCAAACCGTCTACTGCTCGATGACCGACTTCTGCGTGCCAGTCAGGGAAGCGGAAGTCAGCGTCGGCATCCAGCTGCTGACGCGCATCGGGCGCGCGGTGGACGCCGTCTGGCAGGACACCTTGCAGCTGCTCGGCTTTGTCGGCCTGATTCTCGAGACCATCGCCCGCGGGCTGTTTAGCCCCAAACGCTGGCGCATCACGCCGATGGTGGCGCATATCGAGCAGACCGGCCTCGACGCCGCGCCCATCGTGGCTCTGCTGACCTTCCTGGTCGGTGCCGTGGTGGCCTTTTTAGGGGCGACGGTGCTGGCGAGCTTTGGCGCGAGTATCTTTACCGTGGACCTGGTGGCGTTCTCATTCCTGCGCGAGTTCGGCGTGCTGTTGACCGCGATCCTGATGGCCGGCCGGACTGCCAGCGCTTTCACCGCACAGATCGGCTCGATGAAGGCCAACGAAGAAATCGACGCCATCCGCACATTGGGCCTGGACCCGATGGAGCTGCTGGTGGTGCCGCGAGTCCTCGCGCTGCTGGTCGCTTTGCCGATGCTGACGTTCCTGGCGATGCTCTCGGGGATTATCGGCGGCGGCGTGGTGTGTGCGGTTTCGCTGGATATCTCACCGGCGATGTTCCTCTCGCTGCTGCAGTCGGACATTGGCGTTCAGCATTTTCTGGTGGGGATCGTCAAAGCGCCGATCTTCGCCTTCCTGATTGCGGCCATCGGCTGTCTCGAGGGCTTCAAGGTCAGTGGCAGTGCTGAATCGGTTGGCGCCCACACCACCTCCAGCGTGGTCCAGTCGATCTTCGTGGTGATCGTCCTCGATGCCGTGGCTGCACTGTTCTTCATGGAGATGGGCTGGTGAGTCGACAACCCCGAGCGCCCTCCGAGGCGGTGATCGAAGTCCGCGGGCTGTGCAATCGCTTCGGCAGCCAGAGCGTGCACGAGAATCTCGACCTGGATCTGTACAAGGGCGAAATACTCGCCGTGGTTGGCGGTTCCGGCAGCGGCAAATCGGTGCTGTTACGCAGCATCGTCGGCTTGCGCCAGCCCAGCGAGGGCATGGTGAAAGTCTTCGGGAAAAACCTCCCGGCTCTGTCCGAACATGAGCGTTCGCTGGTTGAACGGCGTTTTGGCGTACTGTTCCAGAAAGGTGCGCTGTTTTCCTCGCTGACCGTCACCGAGAACGTCGCCCTGCCCCTCATCGAGCACGCCGGCTTGAGCCGCAACGACGCCGAGCACCTGGCGGCGGTGAAGCTGGCATTGGCGGGCTTGCCACTGTCGGCGGCGGACAAGTACCCCGCTTCGCTCTCCGGCGGCATGATCAAGCGCGCCGCACTCGCCCGGGCGCTGGCGCTGGATCCGGACATCCTGTTTCTCGACGAACCGACTGCGGGCCTCGATCCCATCGGCGCTGCAGCGTTCGACCAGTTGATCCTGACCTTGCGTGATGCCCTGGGCTTGAGTGTGTTCCTCGTCACCCACGACCTCGACACGCTTTACACCATCACCGATCGCGTGGCGGTGCTGGCGCAGAAAAAAGTGCTGGTGGCGGACGCCATCGACAAGGTTTCGGAAACCGACGACGCGTGGATTCACGAATATTTCCACGGCCCTCGTGGCCGCGCGGCGCTGACTGCCGCCCAACAGCTCAACGAGGTCTGACATGGAAACCCGAGCCCATCACGTATTGATTGGCCTGTTCACGGTAATCGTAGTGGCGGCCGCCCTGCTCTTCGGGCTGTGGCTGGCCAAGTCCAGCGTCGATACCGAGTTCAAGGACTACGAAATCGTCTTCAACGAGGCGGTCAGCGGCCTGTCCAAGGGCAGTGCCGTGCAGTACAGCGGGATCAAGGTCGGCGATGTCGTGACCCTGCGCCTCGACCCGAAAGATCCGCGCCGGGTGCTGGCGCGGATCCGCCTGGGCGGCGAGACGCCGATCAAGGAAGACACCCAGGCCAAACTGGCGCTGACCGGCATCACCGGCACTTCGATCATCCAGCTGAGCGGCGGCACGCCCCAGAGCGCGACGCTGAAGGGCAAGGACGGCAAGTTGCCGGTGATCGTCGCATCGCCATCGCCCATCGCCCGTCTGTTGAACGACAGCAACGACCTGATGGCCGGGGTGAACACGCTGATGCACAACGCCAACCTGATGTTCTCCACGGAGAACGTCGAGCGCATCAGCAAGACCCTTGAGCACCTGGAGCAAACCACTGGCACCATCGCCGACCAGCGCGGCGATATCCGTCAGGCCATGCAGCAATTGGCCTCGGTCGGCAAGCAGGCGGGCGCCATGCTGGAGCAGACCTCGGCGCTGATGCGCAACGCCAATGGCCTGCTCAACGATCAAGGCAAGCAGATGTTCGGCAGTGCCGAGCACGCCATGAAGTCCCTGGAACAGAGCAGCGCCACCATCAACAAGCTGCTGTCGAGCAATCAGGACTCGCTCAACAATGGCCTGCAAGGCCTCAACGGGCTGGCACCGGCCGTGCGCGAGTTGCGCGATACGCTGACCTCCTTGCGCGCCATTTCCCAGCGCCTCGAAGCCAACCCCAGCGGTTATTTGCTGGGCAACGACAAGAACAAGGAATTCACCCCATGAAGCTGACCTGCGCCCTGCTCATCACCAGTTTTGCGCTGGTCAGTTCCTGCTCGATCCTGCCCAAGTCCGAGCCGTCCAATGTTTATCGGTTGCCTTCCGTTCAAGGTGCGTCGAGCAGCCAGGTTGCCGTGCAGCGTTGGTCGCTGCGCCTGGCCAAGCCTCAGGCCAGCCAGGCGCTTAACAGCCCGAACATTGCCGTCATTCCCCAGGGAGACTTGATCAGCAGCTACAAAGCCTCGCGCTGGAGCGACCCGGCCCCGGTGCTGCTGCGTAATCGGCTGCTGGATGGCTTTCAGCGTGACGGTCGGGTGCCGCTGTTGAGCACCGACGACAGCAATTTACAGGCAGACCTGGAGCTTGGCGGCAATCTGCAGGCGTTCCAGACCGAGTACCAGGGCACGGCGGCCAGTGTTGTGGTGCGTCTGGATGCGCTGCTGGTGCGCGGCTATGACCAGCGGATTCTCGCCAGCCGCCGTTTCGAAGTGCGCCAACCATTGAGTGACGTGCAGGTGCCGGCGGTGGTGGCCGGATTTGGCCGGGCGACTGACCAGCTGACGGCGCAGGTGGTGAACTGGGCGGTGGAACAGGGTCAGAAAGTCGCCCCGGTTCCGCGCCTAAACTCAACGCATCCCCTGTAGGAGCGAGCCTGCTCGCGATGGCGGCATGTCAGCCTATGCAGATGTGACTGACACATCGCCATCGCGAGCAGGCTCGCTCCTACAGGGATCTGGGTTAGCCGAAGAACCAGTAGCAAACGCCGATCGCGCCGACTACTCCGGCTAACTCCGCCAATAACGCACATCCAACCGCATGCCTTGCCCGCTGGATGCCTACCGCGCCAAAGTACACCGCCAACACATAAAACGTGGTTTCAGTACTGCCCTGAATCGTCGCCGCCACCAATGCCGGGAAGCTGTCGACCCCGGAGGTCTTCATGGTCTCGATCAACATGGCGCGAGCAGCGCTACCGGAGAACGGTTTGACCATGGCCGTTGGCAGAGCATCGACGAAGCGTGTGTCCCAGCCAGCCCACTCGACCAGGTGACGAATGCCATCCAGGCCAAAGTCCAGGGCGCCCGAAGCCCGCAATACACCCACTGCACAGAGCATTGCCACCAGGTACGGCAGCAGATTCTTCGCCACGTCGAAGCCTTCTTTGGCGCCTTCAATGAACGCTTCGTAAACCTTCACCTTGCGCAGCGCGCCGATCACCAGGAACAGCATGATCAGCCCAAACAGCGTCAGGTTGCCGAGAATGGAAGACAAGCCCGCCAGCGCAGTAGCTGAGAGCGTCGCCAGCAGCGCCATGAAGCCGCCGAGGGCGAGGGCACCGGGGATCAGGTAGGCAAGCACCACCGGGTCCCACAGGCGCAGGCGTTGCATGAACGCCACGGACAGCAGGCCGACCAGGGTCGAACAGCTGGTTGCCAGCAGGATCGGCAGGAACACCAGGGTCGGATCGGGCGCGCCTTGCTGGGCCCGGTACATGAAGATCGTCACCGGCAGCAGGGTCAGCGAAGAGGCGTTGAGCACCAGAAAGAGAATTTGCGCGTTGCTGGCAATGGTCTGGCTGGGGTTGAGTTCCTGCAGCGCCTTCATGGCTTTCAAGCCGATCGGCGTGGCAGCGTTGTCCAGGCCCAGGCCGTTGGCGGCAAAGTTGAGGGTGATCAGGCCGATTGCCGGGTGACCCGCCGGGACTTCCGGCATTAACCGCAGGAACAGCGGCCCCAGGGCTTTTGCCAGCCAGTCGACGATGCCGGCTTTCTCGGCGATGCGCAGAAAGCCCAGCCACAGGGTGAGGGTGCCGAACAGCAGCACCATGACCTCGACCGACAACTTGGCCATGGCGAAAATGCTTTCCACCATCGCCGCAAAGATCCCGGCATTGCCGCCGATCAACCACTGCGCCAGCGCCGATACGGCCGCCACGATGAAGAAGCCAAGCCACAGGCCATTAAGCATCAGTCAAATCCCCCGAAGAATGCGGCGAATGATAACGGGGTAGGCAGAAACGACAAACCCCGGATTTCTCCGGGGTTTGTCTGGAACTGTTGGCGCCCCATTTACATGGATGACCTCGATCTACTGTAGGAGCTGCCGCAGGCTGCGATCTTTTGATTTTTGTTTTTTAAAAGCAAGATCAAAAGATCGCAGCCTGCGGCAGCTCCTACAGAGTGCGTCAGTTGCTGGAAGGTTCGCCGGTCGGCAGCTTTTCCTTGCTGCGCCAGTGCGGCAGGGAGTTCCAGTAGCGCTGACCCTTCTCGTCGTCGTACATGCCTTCCCAACGGGAGATAACCAGTACCGCCAGGGCGTTGCCGATCACGTTCAGTGCGGTACGCGCCATGTCCATCACGCGGTCGACACCGGCGATGAATGCCAGGCCTTCCAGTGGAATACCCACGCTGCCCAGGGTCGCCAACAACACCACGAAGGACACGCCCGGTACACCGGCAATGCCTTTGGAGGTGACCATCAACGTCAACACCAGCAGCAATTGCTGGCTGATCGACAGGTCGATGCCGTACAGCTGGGCAATGAAGATTGCCGCGATGCTTTGATACAGCGTCGAACCGTCAAGGTTGAACGAGTAGCCGGTGGGTACCACGAAGCTGCAAATCGCTTTCGGCGCGCCGTAGGCTTCCATCTTCTCGATCACACGCGGCAGCACGGTTTCGGAACTGGCGGTGGAGTAGGCCAGTACCAGCTCGTCCTTGAAGATGCGCATCAGCTTGAGCACCGAGAAGCCGAACAGGCGAGCAATCAGGCCCAGCACCACGAAGGCGAAGAAAGCGATGGCGAAGTAAACCAGGATCACCAGTTTGGCCAGCGGCAGCAGCGAGGCGAAGCCGAAGTTGGCCACGGTCACCGCGATCAGTGCGAACACGCCGATTGGGGCGTAGTTCATGATCATGTGGGTGACTTTGAACATGCTTTCCGAGACGCCCTGGAACATCGTTACCAGAGGGTCGCGCAGCTCGGCTTTGAGGCTCGACAGACCGAGACCGAACAGCACCGAGAAGAAGATGATCGGCAGCATTTCGCCGCGAGCGATGGCCGCGAAGATGTTCGACGGGATCAGGTTGAGGATGGTTTCGATGAACGCGTGTTCATGCTGTACCTCGGCGGCGGTCGCCTGGTACTTGGAAATATCCACAGTCCCCAGGGTGCTCATGTCGATGCCGGCCCCCGGGTGGAACAGGTTGGCCAACACCAGGCCCACGACGATTGCGATCGTGGTGACGATCTCGAAGTAGATGATGGTCTTGAGGCCGATGCTGCCGAGTTTTTTCGCGTCACCGACGCCTGCGATACCGACGATCAGCGAAGAGATCACGATCGGGATCACAATCATCTTGATCAGACGAATAAAGATATCGCCCGCCGGTTGCAGGACGTTACTGATCCACCAGGCTTTTTCGGCACCGAAATGGTTGAGCAGCGCACCGATTGCAATCCCCAATACCAGACCGATGAGGATCTGCCAGGCGAGGCTAAGCTTTGCCTTCTTCATATCTTTACCCTTACTTGCGTTTGACTCAGGCAGATGCGCGGAACAGGAACGCTCGTGGCGAAAAAGTCTTGTGCATCGGCCTCCGTATAAGGTGCCCCGGAGCGCTTGTTGGTAGCTCTCTGGCAGGCGAAAAAAGGCGCAACTATTCCGATGCAAGGATGCGACGTCTAATGCCGTAAACGCCTACCCTATGCCGAATCGGCATGAGCTTTTCTAATTGAAACTGGCGTCCCAACCGGTTCGAATACGACATTTCGGCAGGCATAAGTGCCGTGAACCGGCCATCGCAGCGCATGTTGAGTGTTTTTTGATCAGTCCTGGGAAGGGTTTTTTTGGGGAATATCGGCGTACCTGAGGGGAAAATACCATTGAAAAATCAGGTTATTTTTCTCGATGTACGGTCGCGGAGAAACACCGAGAAATGTATTTTTCGGCGTAATTGATTCGAATTGTAGAGAGGAGGGTGCAAGCGAGGATCAAGTGCAAACTGAATGCCTCGATTGCATAAGCTCTTCGCAGGTTCGTCGTAATCGAACATCGCGAACCTGCGTCGCAGCTTTTTCCTGACCCGGCCCTTGCGCAGGTACTCCCTGTACCCGTAGGTCACTCCGCCCCTGAAACAGGCAGAACATCCCGACCCCTTGGTCATGCAGCTGCCTTCATCGGGCAGTGCATTGGAAAGGCGCCCTGCGGCCCCTTTCTATCTCGAAATCAGTACCACTTTGGATCTTTCTTCAGTTGTTCCATCAACAGGGTTTGCATGCCTTGGTCAGGCTTGCCGAGGAACCGGTAGGTCGCATGTCGCGTCGGCGACTTGTCTTCCGGCAATCCTGCAGGCACTTCGACCAACATTGCGTAGGCATCGTCCTTGTCAAAGCTGAAGGCGACGATCAGACGCTGGTTCAAACAGGTCGCTTGCGATTCGCAGAGCGGACCTACCAGATACTGGTCGCCATCTTCTTGAACTGCATTCATTTGCTCGGCGTCACCGGAGAGGTTCATCACCCATTCCGGCAGGCGTTCTTCCTTCTTCACCACGCCTTGCCAGGTGTCACGATACTGCGGGTCAGAGTTCAACAACTCGTTGACTCGCGCCTGGCCATCATTGGCCGCCATCGCCATGGCACTACCGCCCATTAGCAGGGCGGCTGCCAGTGTCTTCAACGAGACGTTCATGTTCACCCTCGACCGCGACGGCCGAAGAAGAACGACGCAATGAACATCACCAGGAACACGACAAAGAGAATCTTGGCGATACCCGTGGCGGTGCCCGCGATACCACCGAAGCCCAGTACGGCGGCGATGATGGCAATGATCAAGAATGTGATTGCCCAGCTCAACATGGTGATTCTCCTTACGCTTCTATTTAGTTGTGATGCTTGGTGGTGCTTATCCCGGCGCAACTAGCGCGCCAAGTTGGTGATTCAGAACACCCAACGTTCCTGACGAGGCATCTCATCCGCAGGCTGGGCCTGGTCGACGTCCATCATCCGCAGGGCAGTACTATCAGCAGGTTGGCTGCTGGCGGCACTGAAGTGGGTTTGAGTCGGATATTTGAATGACAACTGCGGCGCTTCCTGCTGCTGGCTCTGTTCCCAGCGCTGGAATTGCTGGCCGCCGATCAAAGTGATCAAAAGCGCAAGTACAGCGAAAAGACCTTGCTGGATATGCAGGGGCGAGATGCGCAATTGGGCGGCACGTTGGCGATTCATCCGTAAACTCCTCCCACTTCGGTGGTTATCTTGTTGTGGGCGATCTATTGCCCTGATTACCCTGACTATTGCAGCCTGCATGCCAGTTTTTTTTAAGAAAAAAATCGTTTAAAAACAATGAGTTAAAAGATTGATAAAAATCACATTGAACGCATCCTGCACGATGGGCTCTCTACGGTCGTGCGTAATGCACGATAAATCCGTAGGAACTTTCATTCTTTGGGAATTGGAAGGAGGGTGCGGATGTCAGAAATGGACGTGGGCAATTGCCCAAAATCGGTTATTTCGCTAAATATTCAGCTAAATCAATCGCTTGGCCGGGAAGAGCGTAGATAACTACCCTGCCAGGGGTGAAAAGGCACAGAATTAACCATGCAACTTGCCCGATCTTTGCGGGACTAACCTAAGATCATTCTTTATGGAGCGTAGGAAAATGGAGTCAGCCACTGAGCATCAAGGCCGCATTCTGCTGGTGGACGACGAATCCGCCATCCTGCGAACTTTCCGCTACTGCCTCGAAGACGAGGGCTACAGTGTCGCCACGGCCAACAGCGCCGCGCAGGCGGATGCCTTGCTGCAACGCCAGGTCTTCGACCTGTGCTTCCTCGATTTGCGCCTGGGGGAGGACAACGGTCTCGACGTACTGGCGCAGATGCGCATCCAGGCGCCATGGATGCGGGTAGTCATAGTCACCGCGCATTCGGCGGTGGATACAGCAGTCGACGCAATCCAGGCCGGGGCCGCCGATTATCTGGTAAAACCGTGCAGCCCCGACCAGTTGCGCCTGGCTACCGCCAAACAACTGGAGGTGCGTCAGCTGTCGGCGCGTCTTGAAGCGTTGGAAGGTGAAATTCGCAAACCCAAGGACGGCCTGGATTCCCACAGCCCGGCCATGAAAGTGGTGCTGGAAACAGCCCGCCAGGTGGCAGGTACCGACGCCAACATCCTGATCCTCGGCGAGTCCGGCACGGGTAAAGGTGAATTGTCCCAAGCGATTCACGGCTGGAGCAAGCGGGCGAAAAAATCCTGCGTGACTATCAACTGTCCTTCCCTGACCGCCGAGCTGATGGAAAGCGAGCTATTTGGCCACAGTCGCGGTGCGTTCACCGGGGCCAGCGAAAGCACCTTGGGCCGTGTGAATCAGGCCGACGGCGGTACGTTGTTTCTCGACGAGATCGGCGATTTTCCACTGACTTTACAGCCAAAGTTGCTGCGGTTTATTCAGGATAAGGAATATGAGCGAGTCGGGGATCCAGTGACTCGGCGCGCTGATGTACGAATTCTCGCGGCGACCAACCTCAATCTGGAGGACATGGTGCGCGACGGTCGCTTCCGAGAAGACCTGCTCTACCGGCTGAATGTCATCACTTTGCACCTGCCACCACTGCGCGAGCGCCGTGAAGACATCCTCAATCTTGCCGATCGCTTCCTGGCCCGCTTCGTCAAAGAGTACGCCCGCCCGGCGCGGGGCTTCAGTGAAGAGGCCCGTGAGGCATTGCTCAGTTATCGCTGGCCGGGGAATATTCGCGAACTGCGTAACGTTGTAGAGCGGGCGAGCATCATCTGCCCGCAAGAGCGGGTCGAAATCAGCCATCTGGGTATGGCCGAAACGCCGGTCAACAATGCGCCGCGCATCGGCGCCGCGCTGAGTCTGGACGAGCTGGAAAAGGCGCACATCGGAGCGGTGCTCGCCACGGCCGATACCCTGGACCAGGCTGCCAAGACGCTCGGCATTGATGCCTCCACGCTGTATCGCAAACGCAAGCAGTACAACTTGTGAGTCATCCCCGATGAAACTGGCGATGAAATTGCGGACCCGGCTCTTCCTGAGTATCTCGGCGCTGATCACCGTCGCGCTGCTCGGATTGTTGCTCGGTCTGGTCAGCGTGATGCAGATGGCCAGCACCCAGGAGTCGCTGGTTCGCAACAATTTCGCCACCCTCGATCTCGGACTCAAACTGCGCCAGACCTTGGGCGATCAACTGATCATCATGCTCAGCGAGAATCCCGACCGCAGTGCGTTTGACAAATCACGCGACCACTACCTGGAGTTGCTTGACGATGGCATTGCCCATGAGCAGGTCGGAGATGGATTCAAGTACGGTTTTATCCAGGCGAAGGCTGACTATCAGGATTTTCTGCAGGCTTATGCCGAGACACGTGAACCCACTCATGTGTTGAGTGGTAACGAGGAGCTCACGGCAAAGTTCAACAAGCTGCGTAATGGCCTGTTGTCAGAACACAAGCGCGCCCTGGATGCCATTTATGACACCGAGCGCGCGGCGCGCGATCGTGCGCTGCTGGTGGCGGGACTGATCGGGCTGGTCGGTCTGGCGGTACTGATCATCGGTTTTGTCACGGCCCACGCCATCGCTCGACGTTTCGGTGCCCCGATCGAGGCGCTGGCCCAGGCGGCTGACAATATCGGCAAGGGTAATTTCGAAGTGACCCTGCCGATATCCTCTGCCGCTGAAATGAATTCGCTGACCAAGCGGTTTGGCATCATGGCCGAAGCGCTGCGCGAGCATCAGGCGACCAATGTCGACGAATTGCTGGCTGGCCAGCAGCGCCTTCAAGCGGTGCTCGACAGCATCGATGACGGCTTGTTGATGATCGACCGCGAAGGCCATCTGGAGCATTTGAACCCCGTGGCCCAGCGACAACTCGGTTGGGATTCCGATCGCCGGGGGCAGGGATTGGGCTCGGCCCTTGAGCGTCCTGAGCTTGATGGGCAGCTGCAGCTGGTACTGCGTGGCGGCACGCTGGAGCGAGCGCCGGAAGACCTGAACATCGAGGTCGACGGCGAGTCGCGGTTGCTCACCTACAGCCTGACGCCGGTCAGCCACACCCAGGGGCACATTCTCGGCGCGGTGATGGTGCTGCACGATGTGACTGAGCAGCGCGCATTCGAACGGGTGCGCAGCGAGTTCGTGTTGCGCGCGTCCCACGAGTTGCGCACGCCGGTGACCGGCATGCACATGGCGTTCGGCCTGTTCCGGGAAAGGGCCAAGTTCCCTGAGGATTCCCGCGAAGCCGATCTGCTGGATACGGTAAATGAAGAGATGCAGCGCTTGATGCAGTTGATCAACGACTTGCTTAACTTCTCCCGTTATCAGAACGGCCTGCAGAAACTGACGCTGGCCCCGTGCGCGATCGATGAGCTGCTGGAACAGGCCCGCGATCGTTTCTCCAGCACCGCGCTCGCGAGTGAAATCGAGCTGGTGGTGGAAGTGCAGGACCCATTACCGCGGCTGCAAGCCGATCAGGCGCAGTTGGACCGGGTCCTGGACAACCTGATTGATAACGCGCTGCGCCATACTTCCCCGGGCGGGCAGATCCGCTTGCAGGCACGCCGCCATGGGGAGCGTGTGATCATTAGCGTCGAGGACAACGGTGAAGGGATTGCCTACGGTCAGCAAGGGCGGATCTTCGAACCTTTCGTGCAGGTGGGCCGCAAGAAGGGTGGTGCTGGCCTCGGTCTGGCGCTGTGCAAGGAGATCGTGCAGTTGCACGGTGGGCGCATGGGGGTTTATTCGCGACCGGGACAGGGCACGCAGTTCTACATGGCCCTGGCGGTCTGAAACGGCTTCAGGCTTCGTCATCCAGACGTCGACCGGCCAGCCTGCGGCCACGGGTAATCAGTTCAATGAACTGCACCGCGCTCAGTGCATGAGCGAATAACCAGCCCTGACCGTATTTCACTCCTTCGCTGCTCAGGAAGGCAGCCTGGGATTCAAGTTCGATCCCTTCGGCAATCACCTTCAGCTGCAGGGCCTGGGCCATGTGGATGATGTGAGGGGCCACGCCGCTGCTCGCCGCGTCATGACCCAGAGCGTCGATAAACGCCTTGTCGATCTTCAGGCAGTCCACCGGCAGCGTTTGCAGGTAGGCCAGGCTGCAATAACCGGTGCCGAAATCGTCAATCAGCACCTGGTGCCCGACGTCCCGCAACGCCTGCAGGTTTTCCCGGGCGACGACCACATCGATCAACCCGCGCTCGGTCACTTCAAAGGCGATCTGCTTGGCTGCTACCCGGTGCAGCGTCAGCAAGCGGGCCATCACCTGTCCCACTCGTGGCACCATGACATCGCAGGCCGCGAGGTTGACTGAAATGTACAGCTGCGGGTTGGCACGCAGCAGTTGCCCCAGTTGCTCCAGCAGGCGTTGCAGGACAAAGTCGGTCATCTGGCGGATCTGCCCGGTATTTTCCGCCATGGGGATGAACAAGTCGGGGCTGGTCAGCGTGCCATCCGGTCGACGCCACCGAAGCAAGGCTTCCGCGCCGACACAGTTGCGGCTGTCGAGATCGAAGATCGGTTGATACAGCACCTGCAACTCGCCCCGGCGAATGGCGCCGCTGAGTTCCGCATCCATCGACTGGCGCTGACGCACCAGCAGGAACACCAGAAACCCGACAAAACCGCCCAGCACCAGACTGGCAGGGATCAGCCACCACCAAACCGGTGGCACGTGGATGCCGGTGCGCGGCGAGATCAGCACCAGTTGATAGGCAGGGTTGTTGGTGGGCATGCGATAGATCAGGTGTGTCTGGGTGATCTGCAAGGCATCGCGGCTTTTTGGCGACCAGGCTTCAAGCGGTGGCCAAGCCTGCTCCGCGCCGAGAACCTGAATTGCCCGTTTGCCATGGTCGAGGACCACGAGCAGGCTGCTGCCCGGCGACAGGTCGACCATGTCGGTCAAATGCCCACGCGAGGTGGCCACCCGAAAATTGCCGCGCCCGAGCATCAGTGCCGCGCGATTCTCGTCCGGTTCGGTGGTGGTGTTCAGCCAATAGCTGTAGGTGGGGCCCTTGATATCAGGGGCGCGGTTCATCGACAGGCCTTCCTGGCGCGGGCGGTTGGAGCAGATCCGCGGGGCGTCCATGTAGGCAGCTTCATACACGAAGCGATAGTTGAACGTTACCTGCTGCAGCGTGGCGATCATTTCATCGTCGCAGGTACGCAACGGCTGGGCTTCCAGATCGTCGAGGCTTTCTCGCAGCTGCCCGAACAGCTGCTCCAGGCGTGCGAGAAAACGCTCGCCCTGGGCGTTCATCTCCTCGCTTTCACTTTTATCAATCTGGTGAACGGCGACGAACAAACTACCGGTCAGCAATAACGTCGCACTGAAGACAGCAGCCAGCATCGCCAGAAACCATGGGCGATAGAACCAGCTACGAAATGTCTCTCGAGTAGCAGCCATCCTGGAACATCCGAAGAATTACCAATGAGTTATAGCTGCTGGATCCATAAACCGCCCGACCGTCGGGCGGGCGTCATTATTTTGTCTGATTCAAGACTTGTAGCAGTGCCGCGGTTTGCGCATCCGGCGCGCCGTCGAAGCGAGTGGGGCGAAAGTGCATCTGGAAAGCCGCCAGTACATGGCGAGTCGAGACGTCGAGTTCACCGGTTTGCGGGGTGGCATAGCCAAGGCGCGCCAGCTGACCCTGGAACCAGCTGATACTCGGCAGCTGGTTATTGAACTGTACTTGCTGGCGGGCCACGACTTGCTCGTTTGGCCACACGCCCAACCCTTGCTCCGCCAGGCGCTTCCATGGGAACAGCGGGCCCGGATCGAGCTTGCGTCCCGGCGCAATGTCACTGTGGCCGATGATGTTATGGGGGCTGATGCCGTAGCGCTTGCTGATGTCCTTGAGCAGGAAGACCAGGGACTGGATCTGCGCGTCGGAGTAGGGGTACCAGAGGCGGCCGGTCGGTGTGTCCTTGAAACCCGGATTGACGATTTCGATGCCAATGGAGCTGGAATTCAGCCAAGTCCGAGTCTGCCATTCGCTCTCGCCGGCGTGCCAGGCCCGCAGGCTTTCATCCATCAACTTGTAGATGGTTGCCTTGTCGTCGTCGCCGATCAGGTAGTGACTGCTGACTTCGCCATGGGTCAGCAGTTGCAGCGAGCGCTCGAGCGAAGCCGAGGTGTAATGCACCACCACAAACTGGACGCGACTGTCGTGGTTGGCGGACGGGTGACTGGTGTCGATGCGCGGGCCACTGGCGCAACCGGCCAACACTAGGAACGACACGATGAGGGCTAGATATTTCATGGCGAGTGGCAATACACGATGGATAACAATGCAACAGTGTAACGTAATGCCGAGAAGCTCGATGGCCAAAGCGCCAATTTATACAAAATGGGACAATTGCACTCAGCCCGTTTCGATGCGGTTACGCCCGGCATGTTTCGCCCGATAGAGCGCCTGATCGGCTCTTTTCAGTGCCACATCGCTGTGTTCGCCTGGCCGGAACGCGGTCATCCCCATGGACAGTGTCACGGTCACCGGCTCACCCTTGAAGTGGAATGGGCAGGCTTCGATGGCCGCGCGCAGTTTTTCCAGAAGGAGTGCGCCGGTTGCCGCAGGCGTGGCGGGCATCAGCAGCACGAACTCTTCGCCGCCGAATCGGGCAATGAAATCCGAGCCGCGCAAGCGCTTGCGCAGGACGGTCGCAATGATCTTCAGCACCTTGTCGCCGGCCAGGTGGCCGTAGTTGTCATTGATGCGCTTGAAATGATCGAGGTCCAGCATGGCCAGCAACAGGCTGTCGCCCTTTTGCTGCCATTGGCTGACTTCGTGATCCAGGCGCTCGTTCCAGGCAGCGCGGTTGGGCAGTCCGGTCAGCGGATCGATCAACGCTTTCTGACGTTGCTCCTCAAGGTGTTCACGAAAACCCAGGGCTTCGTGTTCCATATGGGCAACCCGATCGGCCAGGCCTTGCAGGCGAGTCGCCACTTCTTGCTCGCGCTCGTCGCGCTGCTGCTGGAAATGGTCGAGGGTGCCGAGCAGGCCTTCCAGATGGTTTTCCAGGGCATGCTTGAGTCCGTCGAGGTCTGCGGCTTCTTGCATGCTGCTTTGCAAGCCATCGACCTGTTCGCGAATTTGCGAGTCCATCTCGCGCGCCGCAGAGCGGTTGTCGGCATGGCCATCGCTGGCAGCCCGCAGATTGCTCTGGAATGCCTCCAGGCGTTCGTTGAGCTGCTGCAGATAGGTTTCAAATTCATGCTGGCCGCTACCGGTAATCGCCAGCATCAAGGTAGCCAGGTCATCCAGGATCGGGATCAGTTCGTACCAGTTCAAGCCGTTTTGCAGGCGCAGGCGCATGGCTTCGGCTTGCGGACGGTGGCGCTCGGGCAGGGTCAGGTCGTCGAGCAGGCCCAGGAGTGTGTCTTCAATGTGCTTTGCAACCGAACTGTAAGTGGGCTCTGGCGAGTCCGGGAGCGCGTAGGTGATGTCCTGCTCGATGGGTTCAGGTTCAGCGTGGGGTGCCTCGCTCCCGGCGGGAGGCGACGGCGAGCCTTCGGCGTCGGGCGCTTCAATGACTTCGTCGGCGTTGGCTGGCGGTGAGTTTTCAACGGCCATTGCGGGTGTTTGAGGCGGCTCAAGCGCTTCAGGCCGGGTAGGGACTGCAGGTGGTAGCGCTGGCGGTGCGGCAGGCGTAACGGTTGCCGGTGCCGGTGCCGGTGCCGGTGCTGCGCTGGGTCGCTCTTCGATTGCAACAGGCTGTTCAGGGGCTGTCGCCGCCGCTGGAGGCTCGACCGCAGGTGCACGAGGTTCCACGGCAGGCGCCGAGACGGGCGCCGGGATGGCTACCGGAGCGGCTTCCTCAGCTTCAATTTTGCCAAAAAGCCGTTGCAGCAAACCAGGGCGACCGGGTTCTTCCGGAGTCTCCAGGCGGCCAAGTGCCTTACCTTGCAGCCCGCTCAGTTCGCTGAGCAGCAGTGGCATCTCGCGCGCCTGGCCGACCCGTGCGTCCAGTTGTCTGGCAAATTGCTTGAGCGGGCGGCTGACTTCGCGCGGCAGCGGCAGCGCTTGCAACTGGGCGACCAGCGCGGTCAGTGCAGCGCTGGTCTGGTTGACCCGGGTTTCGCGGCGTTGCTCGGAGTCGAGCACGGCTTTTTCCAGGCGCGGCAACAGGGCGGCCAGGCCGGCGTCCATGTCATCGGTGCGCACTACATCGCGCATTTCCTTCATGCATTCGTCAACCGTCCGGTCGGTGCCCTCGGCAGCCAGTGTGCTGCGCACCAGGCCACGGCGCAGCAGGTCGAGGCGGGCGTCCCAGCGACGTTCGAGTTTTTCCTGATGTTCGATGCTTTGAAGGTATTTCTCTTTCCAGCGCTGTGCTTCGTCGCTCATTCCAGGGATCCGCTAGGGGGCAGTACTCAGCGCGGGGAATGCATCAGCCGTGAGCGAACCCGGCAGACGAATCTCTACCGCGACCGGCAGGTGGTCGGAAATAGGTTGCGCCAAAACCTCGAACTTTTCGAGGGTCAGGGTGGGGCTTAGCAGAATATGGTCCAGGCAGCGTTGAGGGCGCCAGCTGGGGAAGGTCGCTTCAAGCTGCGGTGCCAACAGGCCGAGATCACGCAGCGGGGAGTTCTGCAGCAGATCGCTGGCGTGAGTGTTCATATCACCCATCAACACCTGATGCTTGTAGCCGCCGATCAAGTCGCGGATGTAGGCCAGTTGCAGGCTGCGTACGCGGGCGCCGAGCGCCAGGTGCATCATCACCACCACCAGGGCTTCCGGGCCTTCACCGAAGCGCACCAGAATCGCCCCGCGACCCTTGGGGCCCGGCAGCGGATGATCTTCAATCGCCCACGGGCGCAAGCGGCTGAGCACGCCATTGCTGTGCTGGCCGAGGCGACCTAGATTGCGATTGAGTTGTTGATACCAGTACGGGAAAGCGCCGAGCTGGGCCAGGTGTTCGACCTGGTTGACGTAGCCTGACCTGATGCTGCCACCATCGGCTTCCTGCAAGGCGACCAAATCGAAGTCGCCCAGCAGATCGCCGATTTTCTGCAGATTGGTCGCCCGCCCGGTGTGGGGCAGCAGATGCTGCCAGCCCCGGGTCAGGTAGTGCCGATAGCGCTCGGTACTGATGCCCACCTGGATATTGAAACTGAGCAGCCGCAGACGGCTGTCTGCGGGCAAACCCGTGGATTCCAGGTGATGTTCGTTGACCCGCGGATCATGCAGGCCAACCACTCGTTCAGTTCCCCAGCGGCGCATGGCAGGCCCCGCGCTTAGTTGGCAGCAGCCTTGTTAGCCGCTCGCTCTTTGTCGACCAGTTTTTCGGCCAACTGCAGTGCTTGTTCGGCACCGCCGGCAGAGCCGACGTCAAAACGATACTTGCCATTGACGATCAGGGTTGGAACGCCAGTGATTTCATACTTCTTGGCCAGCTCTTTAGCCTGCACGACTTTGCCCTTGATGGCGAAGGAGTTGAAGGTGGCCAGGAACTTGTCCTTGTCGACGCCTTGGGTGGCGAGGAACTCTGCCATTTCTTCAGGAGTGAGCAGTTTTTTGTGTTGTTTCTGGATGGCTTCGAACACGGCCGCATGGACCTTGTGCTCTACACCCATTGCTTCCAGGGTCAGGAACATTTGGCCGTGGGCATCCCATGGACCGCCGAACATGGCCGGGATGCGCACGAAATTCACGTCGGAAGGCAGCTTCTCGACCCATGGATTGATCACCGGCTCGAACGAGTAGCAATGCGGGCAGCCATACCAGAACAGCTCCACCACCTCGATCTTGCCAGGCACGGCAACCGGCACCGGATTGCTCAGTTCGACAAAGGGTGCAGCAGGGGCTTCGGCTGCCTGGGCAGTCATGCCGAACAGGCTGGCAGCGGCGAAGACGGCGCTGATGATCAGATTACGCATGCTTTACTCCTGGACAATTTTGGTCGCCTCGCGCGACCTGTTTTCAGACAGGTCATGGCGGGCTTGAGTTCTGTAGTGTAACGGCAGCGGCCACAAAAAAGGGCGGCCAGAGCCACCCTTTTTATACTCACCGCGACGGATTAATAGAGCGTTAACGTTGCAGGAGATGTACGTCCCGCCTGACGCTCCATGTGTCGGTCTTAGTGCAGGCCCTGAATGTAGCTGGACACCGCTGCGATATCTTCGTCGCTCAGGCGCTTGGCAATGGTCTGCATGGTCTTGGTATCGCCATCATTGGTGCGGCCGCCTTCTTCCTTGCGGAAGTCGGTCAGTTGCTTGGCAATGTACTGGGCGTGCTGGCCACCCAGGTGCGGGAAGCCGGCAGCTGCGTTGCCGGTTCCGTTAGGCGAGTGGCAGCCGGTGCAGGATGGCAGGCCCTTGGCCAGGTCACCACCACGGAACAAGGCTTCACCGCGAGCCACCACTTTCGGGTCGGCGGCGCCAACGCTGCCTTTCTGGCTGGCGAAGTAGGCGGACATATCAGCCAGGTCCTGATCGCTCAGGTTGGTCAGCAGGCCGGTCATTTCCAGTACGACACGCTTGCCGGACTTGATGTCGTGCAACTGCTTGTTCAGATAACGTTCGCCCTGACCTGCCAGTTTCGGAAAGTTAGGCGCCATGCTGTTGCCATCCGGGCCATGACAGGCGCCACATACTGCGGCTTTCGCCTGACCAGCAGTCGCATCACCTGCAGCATGGGCAATGCCGGAGATCCCCACGGTCAACAGCAGACTCACGATCAATTTGTTCATCAGCTAATCCAACTACGGCTAAGGGTTAAAGAGTTATGGGCCGGGATCACTCGCTCATCCAGTGGATGATGGCTTGGTAATCCTCGGCACTGCAGTCCATGCACAAACCACGCGGCGGCATCGCCTTGAAACCCTGGGTCACGTGTTGCACCAGCGTCTCCATACCTTTCGCCAACCTCGGCGTCCAAGCTTCCTGATCGCCCTTTCTGGGCGCCATTGGGAGTTGGCCGGAATGACAGGCACCACAAACACGGTTGTACACAGCTTCCGGATCCTGTGTAGCCTGAGCGCTGTAAAGCGGCATCAAGACACCGGCAGCTAGCAGCCATTTCGTCATAAAACGACCTTTTCAGGGTTGAGAGCGTGCTGCGTTCTAATGCGCAATCAAGGTCTATCGCTCTCGTGTACTTCATCCTACGCTGGGACAAAGCGCACACAAAATCTGCGGCATTATATACTGGCGTCACTGAAACGGAAACGACACTGCTCGCCGCGTCCATTCCCGGCGCCGCCCACATCGGAAATCCCATGCAACTCAAGAACCCCATCCTCGGCCTGTGCCAACAGTCCACCTTCATGCTCAGCGCTGCCAAAGTCGATCAATGTCCCGACGACGAAGGCTTTGAAGTGGCCTTTGCCGGGCGTTCCAACGCCGGTAAATCCAGCGCGTTGAACACCCTGACGCATGCCAGCCTGGCGCGGACCTCGAAAACTCCGGGTCGCACGCAACTCTTGAACTTCTTCAAGCTAGACGATGATCGCCGTCTGGTCGACCTGCCGGGCTACGGTTACGCGAAAGTGCCTATCCCGTTGAAGCTGCACTGGCAGCGTCACCTGGAAGCTTATCTGGGCGGTCGCGAGAGTTTGAAAGGTCTGATCCTGATGATGGATATCCGTCATCCAATGACCGATTTCGACCTGTTGATGCTCGACTGGGCTGTCGCCAGCGGTATGCCGATGCACATTTTGCTGACCAAGGCCGACAAGCTGACCTACGGCGCGGCGAAGAATGTGCTGCTCAAAGTGCAGTCGGACATCCGTAAGGGCTGGGGCGATGCGATTACCATCCAGCTGTTTTCGGCGCCGAAACGCCTGGGCCTGGAAGACGCCTACACTGTACTGGCGGGCTGGATGGAACTGGCGGACAAAGGCGCGGAACCTGCGGAGCAGTAAATCGCAGGCAAAAAAAACCCCGGACTTCTTATGGGGAGGGGGAAGTTCCGGGGTCCAAGTTCCGGACCGCTAGGGCGGGATCCAGATATCTGCCAACACTTAACACAACATAGGAGCATTGAAGGGCTTCACCAGCCTTTCAGTAACTCTGAGTGCCGATTCTGCAGATTAGTTCAGAATTTTTTCTAACGCGTTTGGAATAAGCGTCAGAATTTTCCGGACTAAGTCGGCAGGCCGCGGCTAAACGCCGCAGCGCAATCCCGTGTGGGAGCGAGCCTGCTCGCGATGTTCGTGAACGATAACTCGGGGAATCTGAATCCCCGCAGCGATCTCACGTTTTTCGCGAGCAAGCTCGCTCCTACAGGGGTGATGTGTGATCAGCGCTCCGAGGCTCAGTGAGCCTCATCCCAGTTGTTGCCCACCCCAACTTCGACCAGCAGCGGCACGTCCAGTTTCGCGGCATTGCTCATGTGCGTGCGAATTTCTTCACGCACGTGGTCCACCAGGTCCTCACGCACTTCCAGCACCAATTCATCGTGCACCTGCAGGATCACCTTGGCGTCCAGGCCGGACGCGGTCAGCCAGTTATCAACCGCCACCATGGCCTTCTTGATGATGTCTGCCGCCGTGCCCTGCATCGGCGCGTTGATGGCGGTGCGCTCAGCGCCTTTGCGCAGGGCCGGGTTTTTCGCGTTGATGTCCGGCAGGTACAGGCGACGACCGAAGATCGTCTCGACAAAACCTTGTTCAGCCGCTTGGGCGCGAGTGCGCTCCATATACTCCAGCACGCCTGGATAGCGGGCAAAGTAACGGTCGATGTACGCCTGGGATTGCTTGCGGTCGACGCCGATCTGCTTGGCCAGGCCAAAGGCGCTCATGCCGTAGATCAAGCCGAAGTTGATCGCCTTGGCGCTACGGCGCTGGTCGGTGCTGACTTCGCTCAGCTCGACGCCAAACACTTCGGCCGCAGTGGCCCGGTGCACGTCCAGGTCATTGCGGAAGGCGTGCAGCAGGCCCTCGTCCTTGGCCAGGTGCGCCATGATCCGCAGTTCGATTTGCGAGTAGTCCGCAGCCAGCAGCTTATAGCCCTTCGGCGCCACGAACGCCTGGCGAATCCGCCGGCCTTCGGCGGTGCGGATCGGGATGTTCTGCAGGTTCGGGTCAATCGACGACAGGCGTCCGGTCGCCGCGACGGCCTGCTGGTAAGACGTGTGGATGCGGCCGGTGCGCGCATTGATTTGCTCGGGCAAACGGTCGGTATAGGTGCTTTTCAGTTTGCTCAGCGAGCGGTATTGCATCAGCACCTTGGGCAGCGGGTAGTCCTGTTCAGCAAGCTCGGCCAGCACCGCTTCGGCTGTGGAAGCCTGGCCCTTGGCGGTTTTGCTGAGCACCGGCAGACCGAGTTTTTCGTAAAGAATCACCCCCAGTTGCTTGGGCGAGCCGAGGTTGAATTCTTCGCCGGCAATGGCGAACGCCTCGCGCTCAAGTGTCGTGAGTTTGTCGCCCAGCTCGACGCTCTGGATGCCCAGTAAATTGGCGTCCACCAACGCGCCCTGACGCTCGATGCGCGCCAGCACTGGCATCAGCGGCATTTCGATTTCGTCCAGCACCTTGCCCAGGCTAGGTGTGGCTGCGAGTTTTTCTTGCAATGCCAGGTGCAGGCGGAACACCACATCAGCATCTTCGGCGGCGAAGGGACCTGCCAGCTCCAGGGAGATCTGGTCGAAGGTCAGCTGCTTCACGCCTTTGCCGGCGATGTCCTGAAAGTCGGTCTTGCCCTGACCCAGGTACTTGAGCGCCAGGCTGTCCATGTCGTGGCGAGTGGCGGTCGAGTCGAGTACGTAGGACTCGAGCATGGTGTCGTAGACAATGCCGCGGACCATAATGCCGTTGCTCTGATCACCACCGATGGCGCAGTTGGCCAGGATGTTGGTTTCGAACTTGGCGTGCTGGCCGACCTTGAGCTTGTCCGGATTCTCCAGCAGCGGTTTTAACGCCAGCAGCACGGTGTCGCGATCCAGTTGGTCCGGTACGCCCATATAGGAATGGGTTAGCGGGATGTAGGCTGCTTCGTTGGCCGCCACGGAAAACGACAGGCCCACCAGCTGTGAATG
Source organism: Pseudomonas sp. LB3P31 (assembly GCF_054897945.1). Lineage (NCBI taxonomy): Bacteria > Pseudomonadati > Pseudomonadota > Gammaproteobacteria > Pseudomonadales > Pseudomonadaceae > Pseudomonas > Pseudomonas sp. LB3P31. The sequence goes on along the minus strand of NZ_CM142710.1, from coordinate 3,339,199 downwards.
CTGGGCATCGCCACCGTTGGTTTCGGTGACGAAGGCGATCAGCGGCGCCTTGTTGAGCTTGTCCAGCCAGGCCTCGAAGCGTTGCGGGTCGAGGATGGTTTCATACTGGGCTTCAACGGCGCCCGGCAGTTCCTGTACTACCTCGACAATTTCCTGGCCGGAGCGCTTGGCCTCGCGCTGGTTGTCGTCGAACCAGCTTTTGAACTCCAGCAGGGTGTACAGCTCGGCGAGTTTGTCGTGGTCCGGTTGGCCCATTTGCAGCTCGTCGAGCCCGATGTCCAGGGGCACGTCGATCTTGATAGTCGCCAATTTGTAGGAGAGAAATGCCATCTCCTTGTGCTCTTCGAGCTTGGCCGGCAGGGTCTTGGCCCCGCGAATCGGCAAGGTCGGAACGATGTCGAGCTGCGCATACAGCTCGGTCAGCCCGCCGTTCACACCTACCAGCAGCCCGGAGGCGGTTTTCGGGCCAATGCCCGGAACGCCTGGAATGTTGTCGGAGGAGTCGCCCATCAGTGCCAGATAATCGATGATCTGCTCGGGAGCGACCCCGAATTTCTCCTTCACGCCCTCTACGTCGAGCGCGCTACCGGTCATGGTATTGACCAGAGTAATGTGGCCGTCGACCAGTTGCGCCATGTCCTTGTCGCCAGTGGAAATCACCACCGGACGGTCGGCCGCTGCGCTGCTGCGGGCCAGAGTGCCAATCACGTCATCGGCCTCGACGCCTTCGACGCACAGCAACGGGAAGCCAAGGGCCTTGACGCTCTGGTGCAGAGGCTCGATCTGCACGCGCATGTCGTCGGGCATGCTCGGACGGTTGGCTTTGTATTCGGCGTACATGTCATCGCGGAATGTCCCGCCCTTGGCGTCGAACACTACGGCGAACGGGCTGTCCGGATACTGCTTGCGCAGACTCTTGAGCATGTTCAACACGCCCTTGACCGCACCGGTTGGCAGGCCTTTGGAAGTGGTCAGCGGTGGCAGCGCGTGAAAGGCGCGGTACAGGTAAGAAGAACCGTCCACCAGGACGAGGGGGGCTTGGCTCATGAGCAGGATCAACCTTTTCGGCGGGTCCGGCGCTAGAATAGCGGGACCGTTGACGACAAAGGGACAAGGTTATCATGCGCACACTAAATCGCCTGTTGCTGGCTGGCTTGTTTGCAATTACTCCGTTGGCCGTGATGGCGGCGGACGATGCGCCGTCACCCGACCCGGATGTCACCATTCGTACGGAAGGCGACAAGACCATTCAGGAATACCGCCAAAACGGTTTCCTGTACGCGATCAAGGTCACGGTAAAAGGAGCGCCGCCGTATTTTCTGGTGCGCGCGGACGGGACCGATGCAAATTTCATCCGCTCGGATCAGCCGGATATGCTGATTCCGTCGTGGAAGATCTTTGAGTGGAAGTAGTTTCTTAAATTCAATCGGCGCTGGCTCATCTGGCGGCGCCCGTACTGGCAGTTAAAACATGTCTGTGTTCACCCCCCTGGCTCGGCCCGAGCTGGAAACCTTTCTCGCCCCATACGGGCTCGGCCGCCTGCTTGATTTCCAGGGGATCGCCGCCGGTAGCGAAAACACCAATTTTTTCATCAGTCTGGAGCAGGGCGAGTTTGTCCTGACCTTGGTAGAGCGCGGTCCGGTCCAGGAAATGCCGTTCTTCATCGAACTGCTGGACGTGCTGCACGACGCCGACCTGCCGGTGCCTTACGCCTTGCGCACCACCGATGGCGTGGCCTTGCGTGAACTGGCCGGCAAGCCTGCATTGCTGCAGCCGCGCCTGGCTGGCAAACACGTCACGCAAGCCAACGCGCAACACTGCGCTCAGGTGGGCGAGTTGCTCGGCCACCTGCACCTGGCCACCCAGGCCAACATGATCAAGCGCAAGACCGATCGCGGCCTGGACTGGATGCTGGAGGAGGGTACGCAGTTCCTGTCGCACCTGGATGCCGAGCAGAACGAGCTGCTGCAGCGCGCGCTGGACGAAATCACCTTGCAGAAAACCAGGATCCTGGCGCTGCCGCGGGCCAATATTCACGCCGACCTGTTCCGCGATAACGCGATGTTCGAAGGTACGCACCTGACCGGGCTGATCGACTTCTACAACGCCTGCTCGGGGCCGATGCTGTATGACGTGGCGATTGCCTTGAATGACTGGTGCTCGGATGACGACGGCGTTATCGACGGGCCGCGGGCGCGGGCGTTGCTGGGGGCTTATGCCGGGTTGCGTCCATTCACTGCTGCAGAAGCGGAGTTATGGCCGACCATGCTGCGCGTGGCGTGCGTGCGGTTCTGGCTGTCACGGTTGATCGCTGCGGAGTCGTTTGCCGGGCAGGATGTGTTGATTCACGATCCGCTGGAGTTCCAGCGTCGGCTGGCGCAGCGGCAGAAGGTGAGTACACCGTTGCCGTTTGCCTTGTAAAAGGCCGGACGGGCAATATCTGGAATCACTACAACCCCTGTAGGAGTGAGCCTGCTCGCGATAGCGGAATAACATCCAGCATCAGTGCTGAATCTGCCACCGCTATCGCGAGCAGGCTCACTCCTACAGGGTTTTGGGTTGCCTACAGAGACTCCAGACACCCCGCCAGATCATTCCCCAACTTCTCCAGTACCTGCTCATACCCCTGGGCCGTCGCTGGCGTATACCCACCCAATGCATCCAGCTCCGCCAGTTTCACCGGCAGGCCAGCCACCAGGGTTTCCGCCAGGCGCGGACGCAGCGGTGGTTCGCTGAATACGCAGGTCTTGCCGACTTCCTGCAACCGCGTACGCATGGCCGCGACGTGCTGGGCGCCCGGTTGCACCTCGGCAGCAACGCTGAACACGCCAGCATGCTTGAGGCCGTAGGCGTCTTCGAAATAGTCGAACGCCTCGTGGAACACAAAGTACGGCTTGCCGGCGATGCCCGCCAGACGTTCCTTCAGGCGCAGGTCCAGCGCATCCAGGCGCTCATCGAAAGCCTTGAGGTTGCTTTCGTAACGCGCGGCATTGGCGGGGTCTGCGGCGCTCAGGTCGGCGGCCATTTTCGTGGCGATCACCCGGCCGTTTATCGGCGACAACCACAAATGCGCATCCAGGGTGCCCGGGCGGTGGTCATGATCATGCTCGTCCGCTTCTTCGGCGTGAGACTGGCTGTCTTCAGCAAAATGCCGCAGTTTCAGGCCCGGCAGATCCTGCACGGCAACGCTGGGCAACGTACGACCTTTCAGCACCCGAGGCAGGAAACCTTCCATATCCGGGCCGATCCAGTAGATCAGGTCGACTTCCTGCACCTTCCGTACGTCGGAAGGGCGCAGCGCATAGTTATGGGGCGAGGCACCCGGCGGCAGCAGTACTTCCGGAATCGCCACACCATCCTGCACCGCAGCGGCGATCAACTGCAGCGGCTTGATGCTGGTCAGCACCCTGACCTCGGCATGGGCGCTGCCGATCAGCATGAAACTGGCGAGAAATGTAACAAAGAAAGAAAAAAGTCGGGACACAATGACCACTCGAAGAGGCGAGAACAGGTAACATAATAACGTCTCTCACAAAACTCGTCGCCGCTCATGCCAAAAACACCGATAGCCAGCCGTCCCCACGACCACTCTCATTGCGTCCACAGCGCATTGTCCGAGGCCGATGCCCTGTGCGCGCGTCAAGGCTTGCGCCTGACCGCCCTGCGTCGGCGGGTGCTGGAGCTGGTGTGGCAAAGCCATAAACCGCTGGGGGCGTACGACATTCTGGCAGTGCTGAGCGAGCAGGACGGCCGCCGCGCCGCGCCGCCTACCGTGTACCGTGCGCTGGATTTTCTCCTGGAAAACGGCCTGGTGCACCGGATCTCGTCGCTCAATGCGTTTATCGGCTGCAACCACCCCGAGCATGCGCATCAGGGCCAGTTCCTGATCTGCCGGGAATGCCACGCGGCCATCGAACTGGAACAAAAATCCATCAGTGACGCGATCGTCGACAGCGCCAACGATGTCGGTTTTGTGGTTGAAGGCCAGACCGTCGAAGTGGTCGGGCTGTGCTCAGGTTGCCAGGGGGCCTGATGAGCAACGCGCTGATCCGTCTTGAGCAGGTATCTGTGACGTTCGCCGGGCAGAACGTCCTCGATAACATCGAACTGAGCGTCGAACCGGGGCAGATCGTCACCCTTATCGGTCCCAACGGTGCCGGCAAGACGACCCTGGTGCGGGCCGTGCTCGGTTTGTTGAAACCGGACAGCGGCAGCGTATGGCGCAAGCCGAAACTGCGGGTTGGTTACATGCCGCAAAAACTTCACGTAGACCCGACGCTGCCGCTATCAGTGCTGCGCTTTCTGCGCCTGGTGCCCGGAGTGGACCGTGCCCGGGCGCAGGCTGCGTTGAAGGAAGTCGGCGCCGAGCAGGTGATCGACAGCCCGGTGCAAAGTGTTTCCGGCGGTGAGATGCAGCGAGTCCTGCTGGCCCGGGCGCTGTTGCGCGAGCCGCAACTGCTGGTGCTCGACGAGCCGGTGCAAGGCGTTGATGTGGCGGGTCAGGCCGAGCTCTACAGCCTGATCACCCGCCTGCGCGACCGCCATGGCTGCGGCGTGCTGATGGTGTCGCACGACTTGCACCTGGTGATGAGCACCACCGACCAGGTGGTCTGCCTGAACCGGCATGTCTGCTGCTCCGGGCATCCCGAGCAGGTCAGCGGCGATCCGGCTTTCGTCGAGCTGTTCGGCAAGAATGCGCAAAGCCTGGCGATCTATCACCACCACCACGACCATGCTCACGACCTGCATGGCTCGGTGGTGACCACGGCCCCGTCGGCCTCTACCCATGTTCACGGAGATGGCTGCAAGCATGGCTGATTTTCTGCTCTACGCCCTGCTTGCAGGCTTGGCCCTGGCCCTTGTAGCGGGTCCGCTGGGTTCGTTTGTGGTCTGGCGGCGCATGGCCTATTTCGGCGATACCCTGTCCCACGCCGCGCTGCTTGGCGTGGCTCTGGGTTTCCTGCTGGATGTCAGCCCGACCGTCGCGGTCACCGTGGGCTGTCTGCTGCTTGCGGTCCTGCTGGTGACTTTGCAGCAACGCCAACCGCTGGCGTCCGACACACTGTTGGGCATTCTCGCACCGAGCACCCTCTCGCTCGGCCTGGTCGTACTAAGCTTCATGCATGAAGTGCGGATCGACCTGATGGCTTATCTGTTTGGCGACCTTCTAGCCATCAGCCCGGGCGATCTGGCCTGGATTCTCGGTGGGAGTGCGGCGGTGCTGGCGGTATTGGTGGCGATGTGGCGTCCGTTGCTGGCTATCACCGTGCATGAAGAGCTGGCCAAGGTTGAGGGGTTGCCGGTTGCGTCACTGCGACTGACCTTGATGCTGTTGATTGCCGTGGTGATCGCGGTGGCGATGAAGATTGTCGGGGTGTTGCTGATCACCTCGCTGCTGATCATTCCGGCCGCTGCGGCCCAGCGTCACGCCCGTTCGCCAGAGCAGATGGCGCTGGGCGCGAGCCTGCTGGGCATGCTCGCGGTGTGTGGCGGCCTGGCGCTGTCCTGGTTCAAGGACACCCCGGCAGGCCCGTCGATTGTGGTGACGGCGGCCGCGCTGTTTCTGCTGAGTTTTGTCCTGCCCCGTCGAGGGGTGTAGACTTGCTCGTTTTTTGCGCAAATAGAGAGTCGCAGGAATGAAGCCGTTCACCTCCCGTTATCTGCTCCTTGTCGCATTTTCTTTGCTACTGGGCGCTTGCCAAAGTACGCCGCCGGCGGCCCCCGAGGTCACTGATGCGCGGGCTGCGGCTATCGCGCAGCTGGAACAAAGCCTTGCCGGCAGTGAGCTGGCAACCGCTGAAGGGCAACTGGCTGCCCTTCAGGCAGAAGCGCCCAACGATCAATCGCTCGAGCAATACCAGCGCCAGTTGGCCGAGGCCTATCTGCTGCGCAGCCGCATTGTCCTGCAAAAAGGTGATGTGAATGCCGCCGCCACGGCGCTTAGCCGCGCTCGGGCGTTGATGCCCAAGGCGCCTGCGCTGACGGGTGGGGTCAACAACGCCATCGTCAATGCGCGCAAGGCTGAACTGGATAAAGCCGAAGCGGCGCTGATGGCGGCCGAAGCCAAACCACCGGCCAAAGTCATCGACCCGACAGCCGAAAGCACCACGGTGGCGCTGAATCTGACGGACATGGCAAAGCTGCGCCGGCAGCTGGATGCAATTGCTGCGGACGTGGTGAATTATCAGTGCGATGTGAGCATTCAGGCGCCGCGTACCCAGGATTATCCATGGTTGGCGACTTTGTTGACCAAGCGGGTGAAGAAGCTGGATTCGGGGTTTGATCTGAAATTGAAGAAGCAGATTTTGCGCAATATTCCGGCGCAGGTAGTTTTGAGTCCGCGTAAGCCTTAAAAGCATCGCGGGCAAGCCTTGCTCCCACAGGGCCGGAGCCGGTCACAAAAATGGTGATCGACTCCGGGCCCTGTGGGAGCAAGGCTTGCCCGCGATGGCGTCCTTGCCGTCGCTACAAATCTTAAGCCGGAACCGCCTTGGCCTTCGGCTCACGATCCCAAACCCGATGCTGCCCGATCGCCGCAATAAACGGTTTAAACAGCTTCGTATCCGCCCCCACGATCAATCCTGCATCGGCCTCCAGCTTCAGCACATCCAGCAATTGCTTGGCTTCGCCGTGCAGCGCGATTGCTTTCAGGTGCTTGTAGGCTTCGAGCACGTAATGCAGCGCCACGCCGTCAGTGCTCAACGCCTTGATCGACGCTGCACCACCCGGCACGAACACCGCATCGAATGCAACGGACGGCAAGCCTTCCATTGAGGCATCCACTGGCAGCGCCTTGCCGTCAGCAGTGGTCACCGGTGCCGAGGTAGGCCCCAGCAGCTTGGCGTGGGCACCTTCAGCCGCTAACGCTTTTTTCAACGCATCAATCGCCGCGCCATCGACGCCGTTCGCCGCCAGAATCGCCACCTTGCGGCTTTTGATGTTACCAGGCAGCAGGTTGGCCTGGCTCAGTGCAGGTGAGCGGTCCAGCGAAGTCTTCGGCACATCGACCGTACCTGCCTTGGGAGCTGGTAGACCGAGGTTCGCGGCAACACGTGCAGCCAGCTCAAGATCGATATTGGCCAGGATCTCGTTAACCTGACGCGCACGAATGAACTCGCGCTCGACCTTGCCCAGCTCGAAGCTGTACGCCGCAATGATGTGTTCCTGCTCGTGCTTGCTCATGCTGTGGAAGAACAGCCGCGCCTGGGAGAAGTGGTCGCTGAACGACTCGCTGCGCTGACGGATCTTGTTGGCGTCGATACGCTCAGGATACGTCTCGAAACCGCCGTCCTGGGCAGCAGGTGGAGTCTCTTTCGGCCAGCCACCGTCGATGGAATTCGGCTCGTAAGCAGCGCGTCCCTTGTCGATGGTGGTGCGATGCAGCGCGTCACGTTGACCGTTGTGGAACGGCGCAACCGGACGGTTGATCGGGATTTCGTGGAAGTTCGGGCCACCCAGACGGCTGATCTGCGTGTCGGTGTAGGAAAACAGTCGACCTTGCAGCAACGGGTCGTTGGAGAAATCGATCCCCGGCACGATGTGCCCCGGGCAGAATGCGACCTGCTCGGTTTCGGCGAAGAAATTGTCCGGGTTGCGATTCAGCACCATCTTGCCCAACGGCGTGATAGGCACGGTTTCCTCAGGGATGATCTTGGTCGGGTCGAGAATGTCGAAGTCGAAGGAGTGTTCGTTCTCTTCTTCGACAATCTGTACGCCCAGTTCCCATTCCGGGTAATCGCCCATCTCGATCGCTTCCCACAGATCGCGACGGTGGAAGTCGGTGTCCTTGCCGGCCAACTTCTGCGCTTCATCCCAAACCAGCGAGCAGGTGCCGTTGGAAGGGCGCCAATGGAATTTGACGAAACGCGATTTGCCCTCGGCATTGATCAGCCGGAAGGTGTGCACGCCAAAACCCTGCATGCTGCGCAGACTCTTCGGAATCGCGCGGTCGGACATCGCCCAGATCACCATATGCGCCGATTCCGGCACCAGGGAAACGAAGTCCCAGAAGGTGTCGTGAGCCGAGCCGCCGGTGGGAATCTCGTTATGCGGTTCAGGCTTCACCGCATGCACAAAATCGGGAAACTTGATCGCGTCCTGGATGAAGAACACTGGCATGTTGTTGCCCACCAGATCGAAGTTGCCTTCGTCGGTGAAGAATTTCACGGCAAAACCGCGCACGTCGCGCACGGTATCGCCCGAACCACGCGGGCCCTGCACCGTGGAGAAGCGGGTAAACACTGGAGTCTTCTTGCCCGGGTCCTGGAGGAAGCCGGCCTTGGTCAGTGCCGCATGGTTTTCATAAGTCTGGAAGTAACCATGGGCGCCAGTGCCGCGGGCATGCACGATACGCTCAGGAATGCGCTCATGGTCAAAGTGCGTGATTTTTTCACGCATGATGAAGTCTTCAAGCAGCGAAGGACCGCGCGCGCCGACCTTCAACGTATTCTGATTGTCCGCAATCTTCACGCCCTGGTTAGTGCGCAGGGCCTGGCCCGTGGCGTCGGAGCGAAACTCTTCCAGGCGGTCGAGCTTGGTATTAGTGTTGCCTCGGTCCAGGGTATCGGTCCCGGCCAGTTCGCTTTTCGGTGGGGCAGGTTTCTTGGTACTCATCAGTCGTAAACTCCTCGTTGCGATCTCGTCCTAGCCGGACTTGTGAGCAAGGTTCCAGGCACGGCACCTGGTCATTCTCGAGCTGCTTAAGTAGTGACTGGCGAGTGTTTCAGCCGTTCCTTTTTTCTGACCTTTGATCGCGTTATTGCCAAATCGCTGGTTGAATGCGAAATAAATGCTAAGAACCTCTATACGGACAGGCTAAAATGCGCGCCCGGCTAACCGCTGACCCTTTTCCAACGCGCCCCACAAGGTTCGCTACGTGATCGAGTTTCAAAACGTCCACAAAACCTACCGCGTCGCCGGTAAGGATATTCCCGCCCTGCACCCGACCAGTCTGACGATTGAGAATGGCCAGGTGTATGGCCTGATCGGCCATTCCGGCGCGGGGAAAAGTACCCTGCTGCGTCTGATCAACCGCCTGGAGAACTCCACGGGCGGCAAGATTTTCGTCGACGGCGAAGAAGTCACTGCGCTCGACGCCAACAGCCTGCGCCGCTTCCGCCAACAGGTCGGGATGATCTTCCAGCACTTCAACCTGCTGGCTTCCAAGACTGTGGCCGACAACGTCGCGTTGCCCCTGACCCTGGCTGGCGAACTGTCGCGCAGCCAGATCGACCAGCGCGTCGCTGAATTGCTGGCGCGGGTCGGGCTGTCCGACCACGCGAAGAAATACCCGGCGCAATTGTCCGGTGGGCAAAAGCAGCGCGTTGGTATCGCCCGTGCGCTGGCGACCAAGCCGAAAATCCTGCTGTGCGATGAAGCCACCAGCGCCCTGGACCCGCAGACCACCGCGTCGGTCCTGCAATTGCTGGCCGAGATCAACCGCGAGCTGAAGCTGACCATCGTACTGATCACTCACGAAATGGACGTGATCCGCCGGGTCTGCGACCAGGTGGCCGTGATGGACGCGGGTGTGATCGTCGAGCAAGGCTCGGTGGCAGAGGTGTTCCTGCACCCCAAACACCCGACCACCAAGCGTTTTGTGCAGGAAGCCGAGCAGGTCGATGAAGGCGAGCAGCGCGACGATTTCGCTCATGTACCCGGCCGCATTGTGCGTCTGACGTTCCAGGGCGAAGCAACCTACGCACCGTTACTGGGTACCGTCGCTCGCGAGACCGGTGTGGACTACAGCATCCTCGCCGGCCGCATCGACCGCATCAAAGACGTCCCTTACGGGCAACTTACCCTGGCCGTCACCGGTGGCGACATGGAGGCGGCCTTTGCCCGCTTCACCGCCGCTGACGTTCACATGGAGGTGCTGCGCTGATGGAAGCCCTGACAAGTTTCTTCTCCAACATCGACTGGTTCGAGATTTGGCTGGCCACTGGCGATACCTTGCTGATGCTCGGCGGTTCGCTGTTGTTCACCGTGCTGCTGGGCCTGCCACTGGGCGTGCTGCTGTTCCTGTGCAGCCCGCGGCAGTTGCTCGAAGCCAAAGGCATCTACGCGATGCTGTCGCTGGTGGTGAACATCCTGCGTTCGCTGCCGTTCATCATTCTGTTGATTGTGATGATTCCGTTTACCGTGCTGATCACCGGGACCTCCCTGGGCGTCGCGGGCGCAATTCCACCGCTGGTGGTGGGCGCCACGCCGTTCTTCGCGCGACTGGTGGAAACTGCCTTGCGTGAAGTCGACCGCGGCATCATCGAGGCGACCCAGGCCATGGGTGCGACCACGCGGCAGATCATCACCAACGCCTTGCTGCCGGAAGCCCGTCCGGGCATCTTCGCGGCGATTACGGTGACAGCTATTACACTGGTTTCCTACACGGCGATGGCCGGTGTCGTCGGCGCCGGTGGCCTGGGTGACCTGGCGATCCGCTTTGGCTACCAGCGCTTCCAGACCGATGTGATGGTCGTGACCGTGGTATTGCTGCTGGTGCTGGTCCAGGTGCTGCAAACCGTCGGCGACAAGCTGGTTGTGCATTTTTCCCGCAAATAAACATTTTTCGTCTATTACAAATGAGCCGGCCATTCGCTGGCAGGCGCCGCGAACTGGCGCCTCACATGGAGTTAGCTGAATGAAAAAACTACTCGTCGCGTTCGCCGCCGTTGCTGCGTTCTCTGCCCAGGCTGCTGAAACCCTGACCGTCGCCGCCACTCCGGTCCCGCACGCCGAAATCCTCGAATTCATCAAGCCAGCCCTGGCCAAGGAAGGCGTGGACCTGAAGGTCAAGGTCTTCACCGACTACATCCAGCCAAACGTGCAAGTCGCCGAGAAGCGCCTGGACGCCAACTTCTTCCAGCACCAGCCGTACCTGGATGAGTTCAACAAGGCCAAGGGCACCGACCTGGTAGCGGTGGCCCGCGTGCACCTGGAGCCCCTGGGCGCCTATTCCAGCAAATACAAAACCCTGGCCGAGCTGCCAGGCGGCGCCAACGTGGTGATCCCGAACGACGCCACCAACGGCGGTCGTGCCCTGTTGCTGCTGCAGAAGGCTGGCCTGATCAAGTTGAAGGAATCGAACAACATCCTGTCGACCATCAAGGACATCACCGAGAACTCCAAGGACCTGAAATTCCGCGAACTGGAAGCCGCCACCATCCCGCGCGTGCTGACCCAGGTCGACCTGGCGCTGATCAACACGAACTACGCGCTGGAAGCCAAGCTCGACCCGTCCAAGGACGCGCTGGTCATCGAAGGCAACGACTCGCCGTACGTGAACATCCTGGTCGCCCGCCCGGCCGACAAGGACAGCGAAGCGATGAAGAAGCTGATTGCTGCGCTGCACACTCCGGAAGTAAAAGCGTTCATTCTCGAGAAGTACAAGGGCGCGGTATTGCCAGCGTTCTGATTGGCTGAAGCAACGAAAAAGGGGCGCATTCAATGCGCCCCTTTTTTCTGCCTGAAATATGGTCCCCTGTGGGAGCGGGCTTGCTCGCGAAAGCGGTGTGTCATTCAACATCTATGTCGACTGACACACCGCTTTCGCGAGCAAGCCCGCTCCCACAGGGATTGCGGCGTTTACTTGCGCTTGAGCATCACCGGCAACTGCGCCACCAGCTTCACATTATTCAATGGCGCCCGAATAAACCCGCGTTGCGTGCCATCCGGTCCAATCACTGCCAGGTTGCCGCTGTGATCCACCGTGTAGTTTGGTTTGCTGGTGTCCGCCGGGATAAACGGGATGCTTACCGCGTTGGCGAATTTCTGCAGGTCTTCGATCGATGTCGGCGTCAGGCCGATGAACTGCGGGTCGAAGTAGCCCAGGTACTGCTTCAGCTGCTTGGGCGTGTCGCGGTTGGGGTCGACGCTGACCAGGATGATCTGCAGCTTGTCTCGGGCCTCCGCCGGCAACTCGCTCTTGATCTGCCGCAGTTGGGCGAGGGTGGTCGGGCAGATGTCCGGGCAGAAGGTGTAGCCGAAGAACAGCAGTGACCATTTGTCTTTCAACTCGTCGACCGCCACCGGCTTGCCATCCTGGTCGGTCATGGTCAGGTCCGGCAGGTTGCGGCTTTGCGGCAGCAGGATGATGCCGGCGTCGATCAGCGCTGTCGGGTCGCCCTGGCCTTTGCCGGACAACACTTTGTTGATGGTCAGGCCCAGCACCAGCGCGATCATGGCGACGAGGATGAAGACGGTTTTCTGAGTTCGAGTCATAGGTTCAACAGTAAGTAGTGGTCTACGAGCAGCGCGATAAACAGCAGGAACAAGTAGTAGATAGAGTACTTGAACGTGTTGATCGCCGCGTGCGGCCGAGTGCCACGGTACAGCACCACGGCCCATTGCAGGAACCTCGCGCCCAGACCCAGGGCGCAGACCAGGTAGAGCAGGCCGCTCATGTGGATCACGTAGGGCATCAGGCTGACGGCCAGCAGCGCGAAGGTGTAGAGCAGGATGTGCACCTTGGTGTAGTGCTCGCCGTGGGTGACCGGCAGCATCGGAATGTCGGCCTTGGCGTATTCCTCCTTACGATGAATCGCCAGGGCCCAGAAGTGCGGCGGGGTCCAGGCGAAGATGATCAGCACCAGCAGCAGGGGTTCGGCGCTGACATGGCCGGTCGCAGCGGTCCAGCCGAGCAGCGGTGGCGCGGCGCCGGCCAGGCCACCGATGACGATGTTTTGTGGAGTGGCGCGCTTGAGGAAGCCGGTGTAGACCACCGCGTAACCCAGTAGTGAAGCCAGGGTCAGCCCAGCGGTCAGCGGGTTGGTGAACGTCAGCAACAGGGCCTGGCCGAGCAGTGCCAGCACCAGGGCGAAGGTCAGCGCGGCGGCCGGTGAAACCCGGCCTTCGGCCAGGGGCCGTTTGTGCGTGCGCGCCATGACGGCATCGATGCGCCGGTCCACCACATGGTTGACCGCCGCAGCGCCGCCGGCACACAGCGCGATCCCCAGATTGCCGAAGATCAGCACCGTCCACGGCACCCCGGCGCGGGTCGCGAGGAACATCCCGACCAGGGAGGTGATCAGCATCAGCACCACCACTTTTGGCTTGGTCAGCTCCAGGTAGTCACGCCAAACCGCCTGGCTGTGACGTTCGCCGATCAGAGTCGCCATGGCATCTCTCCTTTTATTGTTATGGGCCCGGCTGAATGTTTACGCGGGCTGAACCGCCAGCGTGCGGGGGCTTGCTGCTTGACCCGAACCAGGCTGGTTCGCGCGTGATAATTGACCAGCACCAGCGACAGCAGCAAAGCAGCGCCACCAGCGTTGTGTGCGACGGCCACTGGCAACGGCAGGTGGAACACCACGTTGCTGATGCCCAGGGTGATCTGTGCGGCGAGCGCCACCAGCACCAGTCCCGCCAACCGTGTCATGCCGACGATCTTGAGTTGCCAGGCCAGGCCCAGCAGTACCAGGGTCACGAGCAGGGCGCCGATGCGGTGGGTCAGGTGGATGGCGGTGCGGGCATCGCTGTCCAGTTGCCCGCCTAGATAGTTCGGGCCGATGTGTTGAGTCAGGTGAAAGCCATTGGCGAAATCAGCCGGTGGCAGCCACTGTCCATGACAGGTGGGGAAGTCGACGCAAGCCACCGCAGCGTAGTTCGAGCTGACCCAGCCGCCGAGGGCAATCTGCCCGATCACTAGCAGCAGGCCGGCGGTGGCCCAGTACTGCAGACGCCGCGGTACGGTCAGCGCCGGCAGTACCCCTGACAGGCGCAAGGTCAGCAAAAACAGCAGGCTCAAGGTGGCGAAGCCGCCGAGCAGATGCCCGGTGACGACCTGTGGCCAGAGTTTGAGCGTGACTGTCCACATGCCAAACGCAGCCTGGGCGATCACCACGGCCAGCAGGAACAGCGGCAACTTCACCGGTTGCCCCGGATGCCGGCGATGCACCCACGCGCGACCGGCCAGTACCGCAATCAGCAGTCCGAGGGTGCCGGCGAAATAGCGATGGATCATCTCGTTCCAGCCTTTATGGGCTTCGACGGGGGTATCGGGAAAATGCAGCTCGGCATGGGCCAGCTGGGCTTCGCTTTTCGGCACGCTGATAAAGCCGTAGCAGCCCGGCCAGTCCGGACAGCCGAGGCCGGCATGGGTCAGGCGGGTGTACGCACCGAGCAACACCACAATCAGTGCCAGCAGGGTGGCGAACAGTGCGAGGCGAAATCCAGGTTTGGCCATGACGATGCCCTTATCCGATGTTCGACAGTTTCAACAGGTGGCGCAGGTCGTTGAGCAGGTCCTTGCCCTTGACTGTCGGGTCGTAGCGCAGCACCAGGTTGCCGTGCGGGTCGATGATCCACAGTTGCGGTTTGGCATGGTCACCGGTGGCTTTGCTGAAGGTAGTCAGGTCCATGGGATAGCGCTGCAGTTGCGGGTATTCCCGAGTGAGCTTGGCTTCGTACTCGTTGCTCAGCGGTTGCGCTGCTGCCAGCGCGTGACTGGCGCGGGAGGCATCGCGGGACAGGCCAATTTGCACCTGGCGCGCCAGGTACACCAGTTGCTGACAGTCCACCGAGCAATCCCTGGGCGCCGTCACCAGCATCTGCCAGCGTTGCTCTTGCGCCTGAATGCCAAGGTCGGCGCGGGTCTGGCCGTTGCCAATAAGCTCGCCGTGGTAGCTGCGACCCTCGGGCACCCAGAACTGCAGTTTGTACATGCCGGTGGCGAGGATCATCGGACCGATCACCCCAAGCAGAATCAGCAGCAGTTGCAAACGCCCTCTGCGCCGACTCGCCGGCGATTTCGCGTCAGACATGCTGGGTGGATTCATGGCCGCTCCCATGGTGTTTCTCCTTTGCGTTGTACCAGCCGAGGTAGATAAAGAGGCCTAGCAGGGCGATCGACATGGCGAACCACTGCACGGCATAAGCGATGTGTTTCTCCGGGCCCATGGCGACCACCGGCCAATCGGCCTGGTAGGCGGCAGGGCCCGGTTCTGCACGTAATTCGTAGGCGAAACCGTCGCGACCGAGCACTGGCCAGAGCTTCGCCGGATCAACTGCCGTCACCAGTTGTGGCCAGGCCGTGGTGGCCGGGTCGGCGTGGAGCTGGAACGTCGCGCCGGGGGACATATACACCCATGCGTTGAGCGTCAGGGCTTGGGCCGGCGTGGTGAATTGCGGTGGGATGCGCCGGTCTGGCCAGGGCAGCCAGCCGCGATTGACCAGCAGCCACAGCCCGCTGGCCTGATCCTGAAACGGTTGCAGCAGCTCGACCCCGACCTTGCCGTCTCGTTGACGGTTATCCAGCAACAGGCTGTGCGCGGCATCGAACTGGCCGTGCAGCATGACCCGGCGAAAGGCCGGGTCTTCGGTGTGCTGCAGCTCGGTGCTGGCCATCGGCTCAGCCACTCGACGCTCGGCATAGCTTTGCAGCAGCGCGCTTTTTTCCGCGCCACGGCTCAGTTGCCAAAACCCGAGCGAGACCAGCAGTGGCAGCAATATTGCGACCACCATCGTCGGCACGAGGCCCGGCCGGAAGCGCTTCATGACGTCGCCAGAAAGTCGGTAGTCGCGATAGCTATACTCAAGTGCATCGCATTTCCCCTGGAGTCTCACCATGCTCAAAGCAGCCATCGTCCTGATGCTGATTGCCACGGTTGTCAGCCTGTTCAGCGGCCTGTTTTTTCTGGTCAAGGACGACAGCAGCTCGAACCGCCTCGTCATTGCCTTGAGTATTCGTGTGGCCTTGGCTGCCATCACCGTCGGCTTGATAGCCTGGGGGTTTTTCAGCGGCCAGTTGGTTTCTCACGCACCCTGGTAACTGTAGGAGCGAGCTTGCTCCTACAACACGTAGACGAAGACGAACAACCCGATCCACACCACATCCACAAAGTGCCAGTACCAACTCGCCGCCTCGAAGCCGAACTGATGCTCGTTGTCGAAGTGCCCACGCATCACCCGCATCAACATCACAAACAGAATGATCGTGCCCATGGTGACGTGGGCGCCGTGAAACCCGGTGAGCATGAAAAACGTCGCGCCGTAGATGCCCGAACCCAGGGTCAGGCCCAGTTCCTTGTAAGCGTGGATGTACTCTTCAGCCTGGAAGCCAAGAAACGCACACCCCAGCAGCACAGTGATCGCCAGCCAGATTTTCAGCGCGCCGCGATGGCCCTTTTTCAAGGCATGGTGGGCGATGGTCACGGTCACGCTGGAGCTCACCAATAACACGGTGTTGAGCAACGGCAGGCCCCATGGGCTGATCACGTCCTTGGGTGGTGGAAACAGTTTCGAGTCAGGATTGTTCAGCAGAGGCCAGACGAACTCGAAATTCGGCCACAGCATGTGTGCCAGGCCCTTAGGGCCTTCTCCGCCGAGCGCGGGACCGGAGACTTGCCGCACATAGAACAGCGCACCGAAGAAGGCGATGAAAAACATCACTTCGGAAAAGATGAACCAGCTCATGCCCCAGCGAAACGACCGGTCCATCTGCGCGCTGTACAAGCCGCTGCGACTTTCCTTGATCACCGTGCCGAACCAGCCGAACAGCATGTAGGCCAGCAGCAGGCCGCCGACGAAAAAAATCAGTGGGCCATGAGATTCTGGCCGCGCTGCTTTCAGGTCGTTGAACCAGGTGGCCAGGCCGAACACGGTGACGAACATGCCGACCGTGGCAATGATCGGCCACTTGCTCTGGGACGGTACGTAGTAGTGCTCATGAGTTGCCATTTATTGTTCTCCTTATCGGGCACGCTCAGCCGCCAGTGTTTACTGCTACCGGTGGGTGTCGGGCGGTGATATCGAACAGCGTGTAGGACAGCGTCAGGTGCTTCACATCCTTGGGCATGTCACGGTCAACGATGAAACGTACCGGCATCTCGATCCGCTGACCGGGCTGCAGCACTTGCTGGGTAAAGCAGAAACATTCAGTTTTGTGGAAGTACGCGGCCGCTGCGCTGGGCGCGATGCTCGGCACGGCTTGGGCGCTCATTGGGCGATCGGTGGGGTTGTGCGCGATGAAAATCATCTCGTTCACTGCGCCCGGGTTGGCGGTCAGCTCGTCGTGCTTGGGATAAAAATCCCAGGACATGTCGGCAGAGTTGGTGGACAGAAATTGCACGCGCACTTGCCGTGAGGTGTCGACGACCTGCTCGCCCTCGTATTGCCCTGCGGTCTTGCCATTGATGCCGAACACCCTGCACATCACGTCGTAGATCGGCACCAGGGCGAAGCCGAAGACAAACATCGTCACTACCACCAGCAGCAGGCGGGTGACGAGTTTTTTCATTGAAATCGAGTCAGCCATGATCCCCGCCCTCGGCGCCGATGACTGTGGGAGCGGGCTTGCTCGCGAAGCAGGCGCTGCGGTTTAACAGGAGCACCGCGTCATCGTTCTTCGCGAGCAAGCCCGCTCCCACATTGGGTAGTGTGTTCATTTCACTTCCGGCGGCGTGGTGAAGGTGTGATAAGGCGCCGGCGACGGAATGCTCCATTCCAGGCCTTCTGCCCCGTCCCACGGTTTGGCCGGTGCTGGTGGGCCGCCACGGATGGTCTTGATCACGATGAACAGGAAGAAGATCTGCGTGGCGCCAAACATGAACGCGCCGATCGACGACACCATGTTGAAGTCGGCGAACTGCAGGTTGTAGTCCGGAATCCGCCGCGGCATGCCCGCCAGCCCGACGAAGTGCATCGGGAAGAACGCCATGTTCATGCCGATGAACGAGAGCCAGAAGTGCAGCTTGCCGAGGGTTTCGTCGTACATGTGGCCGGTCCATTTCGGCAGCCAGTAATAGGCCGAGGCGAAGATCCCGAAGATTGCCCCTGGCACCAGCACATAGTGGAAATGCGCGACCACGAAGTAAGTGTCCTGGTATTGGAAGTCCGCCGGGGCGATGGCCAGCATCAGCCCGGAGAAGCCGCCAATAGAAAACAGGATCACGAACGCCACGGCAAACAGCATCGGTGTTTCGAAGGTCAGCGAGCCTTGCCACATGGTGCTGGCCCAGTTGAACACCTTGACCCCGGTCGGCACTGCAATCAGCAATGTGGCGTACATGAAGAACAGCTCGCCCACCAACGGAATGCCGACCACGAACATGTGGTGCGCCCAGACGATGAACGACAGGAACGCGATACTCGCCGTGGCGTAGACCATCGAGGTGTAGCCGAACAGCGGTTTGCGCGAAAAGGTCGGGATGATGGAGCTGACGGCACCGAAGGCCGGCAGGATCATGATGTACACCTCGGGGTGACCGAAGAACCAGAACACATGCTGGAACAACACCGGGTCACCGCCACCGGCGGCACTGAAGAAACTGGTGCCGAAGTGGATGTCCATCAGCATCATGGTCACGCATCCGGCCAGGACCGGCATTACTGCGATCAACAGGAACGCGGTGATCAGCCACGTCCAGACGAACAACGGCATTTTCATCAATGTCATGCCGGGGGCGCGCAGGTTGAGGATGGTGGCGATCACGTTGATCGCGCCCATGATCGAACTGATCCCCATCAAGTGGATGGCGAAGATGAAAAACGTCACGCTTTCCGGGGCATAGGTGGTCGATAGCGGGGCGTAGAAGGTCCAGCCGAAGTTCGGCCCGCCACCCGGAGTGAACAGGGTCGAAACCAGCAGGATGAACGCCGCCGGCAACAGCCAGAAACTAAAATTGTTCATGCGTGGCAGCGCCATGTCTGGCGCGCCGATCATCAACGGGATCATCCAGTTGGCCAGGCCGACGAATGCCGGCATTACCGCGCCGAAGACCATCACCAGGCCGTGCATGGTGGTCATCTGGTTGAAAAACGCCGGTTCGACGATCTGCAGGCCCGGCTGGAACAGTTCGGCGCGAATCACCATCGCGAACGACCCGCCGAGCAGGAACATGGAAAACGCGAACCACAGGTACAGGGTGCCGATGTCCTTGTGGTTGGTGGTCAGCACCCAGCGCATCAGGCCTTTGGCAGGGCCGTGGGCATGGTCAGCGGCATGACCGTGATCATCGATTACAGCGCTCATGGCCGTTCTCCCGAGAACGAATGGGCTGGGCAGGCCGGGGCGTACTGCCCCGACCGGTTCCTTGGGTACGCAATAGACCGGGTCATTTGCTTTCCGCCTGTTTCAGCTCCAGCACTTCTTTAGGAGTGACCATGTCGCCTTTGTTGTTGCCCCAGGCGTTACGTTCGTAGGTCACGACCGCCGCGATATCGACTTCCGAGAGCTGCTTGCCGAACGCCGCCATGGCCGTGCCGGGTTTACCGTGGAAGACAATGCCCAGGTGTGCATCTTTTGGTCCGGTGGCGATTTTCGAGCCCTTGAGTGCCGGGAACATCGGCGGCAGGCCCTGGCCTTCTGCCTGGTGACAGGCTACGCAGGCTGTGTGGTAGACCTTGTCGCCGCGCTCCTTGAGCTCGTCGAGGGTCCATTCCTTGCTGGTCAGCTCTTTGAGTTGCGCAGCTTCGGCCTTGCGTTCGCCCAGCCATTTTTCGTAATCGGCCTTTTCCTTGACCTCGACCACGATCGGCATGAAGCCGTGATCCTTGCCGCACAGCTCGGCGCACTGGCCGCGGTAGATGCCGGGTTTGTCGACACGGGTCCAGGCTTCATTGACGAAACCGGGAATCGCATCGCGCTTGACCGCGAAGGCCGGCACCCACCAGGAGTGGATCACGTCGGCGGAGGTCACCAGGAAACGCACCTTGGCGCCGATCGGCAGCACCAGCGGCTTGTCGACTTCGAGCAAGTAATGCTCGCCCTTGGTTTCCTTGTTGTGGATCTGCTCGGCGGGGGTGGCCAGGTTGCTGAAAAACTCGACGTCCTGGCCCAGGTATTTGTAGTGCCACTTCCACTGATAGCCGGTGACCTGGATATCGATATCCGGCTCACTGGAGTCATACATCTTTATCAGGGTTGCAGTTGCGGGAACCGCCATGGCCACCAGGATCAGGAAGGGCACGATGGTCCAGAGGATTTCCACTGTAGTACTTTCATGAAATTTCGCGGCCACCTGCCCGGTTGAGCGACGGTGGAGAATCATCGACCAGAACATGGCGCCGAAGACGATGATGCCGATCACTACACAGATCCAGAAAATGGTCATGTGCAGGTCAAATACTGCGTGACTGATTTCAGTCGCTCCAGGCGCCATATTCACAGTCCAGGCGGCTTGCGCCTGGCTGAAAATCGACCACAACAGGAGGCCCATCCAGACGTGTGGATGTCGCATCATTGCGGGTTCCCCTTATCGTTCTTGTTATCCCGCCGGCTTTCACCAGTGGCAAGGGAGCGGCTTTTCAGACTACGAACTTGATTGCCGGGCCTTGCTGCGTGTGCAGTCGGGCGTCATCAGCTAACTCCATTCCAACCCGAGTATAGACAGCGACCGCGACCTCGCAATGCGATGTGGTAAAACAAACGAGACAGTGACCTCTTGCGCTCAAGGGCACGAATGGAGAAGGATGCAGACGAGTGGTGGCAAATGGATATAACTTTGATGTCTTAAGGGTGAAATAATTATGACAAATGTGTCTGAGGATTTTTCCTACGGCAGCTAAGTTATGTCTTCCCTATTTCTTTGCCTTGTTTCCTGGAGTTTTCATGAACACCGCCGCATTGCGCGAGCAGATCCAAAAAGCCCAACAACACGAAGCCGAGACTGGCCTGCTGACCCGTCAGCTGGAAACCAAACTGCCTCATCTACACCCGTCCATCCAGTTGCCAGAGACGGACGCCAATGGCGTGCTGACACGATTTGTCGCCGCCTACATCGACGAGGTGCCTGACCTGCTGGATGCTGCGAATGAAGTGGCCAGGGAAGCGGGCATCGAATCGCAGATCAAGCCGGTGCTGAAAATTGCCGAGCAGTATTTTATCCAGCCGCCAGCGGTCATGGCTGGTCACATCGGGCTCGACAGCCTGCTGGATGAAGCCTATCTGGCGCATCGCTTTGTCGAAGAGGTCAACGACCTGTATATCAAGCATCTGGGGCAGCCATTGATCCCATTGGACATGACTGTCGCCAACCTGATTGCCCATCAGTTGATCGGTGAGGAATTCGCCAACCAGCTGGATGAGGTGGTGCATCACGCCCTCGACGAGATGCTCAATAATGAGAGCTTCGCGCTGGAGTCGGTGGACGCCTATCGCGAGAAACTGAGCAGTCCCGACACAGGTGCCGCGTGGAAACGCTGGCCATGCATGTCGCGTCGGTTAGGTTTGGGCCTGGACCTGGATCAGCCTGCGGCTTGATTGCCTGTCTGAAATAATCCCATGTGAGCGCGAGCCTTTGGGACCAAGGCTGTGGGAGCAAGGCTTGCCCGCGATGGCGTTGGCACATCCGAGATTGATGTGACTGACAGGCCGCCATCGCGAGCAGGCTCGCTCCTACATTGATCGTGTTTTATCCTGCGGATCCTACGCCGGTGGTCGTGCGTAACCGCCCTTCCAGCCTGCGCTTCAACCCCCGCGCCTCGATCAGCAGCTTCGAACCCTTCGCCGCATTGGCCCGCCCCCATTCCTCCAACAGTTCCAGGCACGAGTGATCGATGTAGCTCAGGTTATTGAGCGGCACATGCACGGTTGCGCCCGGGGGAATAGTGCCCAGCACCTGGGTCAGCGCCGGTACTTTGAGAAAGGTCGCCGCACCGCTCAGGCGCAGCTCCATTTCACCCTCTGCTGGCAAATCGATCAGGCTGATTTTCAGGCGCGAAGCTTTCCACGCCAGCTTGGCCAGCGTCAGGCCAAAGCCGATCAACACGCCCGTCAGCAGGTCGGTGAAGACGATCGCCAGCGCAGTCGCCGCGTAGGTAAACATAGGCATCCGACCGTAACGCCCCAGGCCGCGAAATGCCTTGAGGTCGACCAGCTTGAACCCGGTAAAGACCAATACGCCTGCCAGGCTCGCCACTGGAATACTTTGCAACACACTGGAAAGCAGCAGTACGAAGGCCAGCAGCCACAAACCGTGGAACACCGTCGACAGTCGAGTGGTGGCGCCGGCCTGCACGTTGGCCGAGCTTCGCACGATCACACCGGTCATTGGCAGGGCACCCAGCAAGCCGCAAAGCATATTGCCCACGCCTTGAGCCGACAGCTCCCGGTCGAAGTCGGAGCGCTGGCCGCTGTGCATGCGGTCTACCGCAGCGGCAGAGAGCAAGGTTTCGGCGCTGGCGATGAAGGCCACGGCAAACGCGGCGATCAGCAAGGTTGGATCGGCAAGGTTCAGCAAGTCCGCCGGTTTCAGCCAGTCGATGGCTTCCGCCAGGTTTGCCGGGACTTCAACCCGTTTGACTTGCAAGGCCAGTATCAGGCTGGCGCCGGTCGCCAGTCCGACGCCGAGCAAAGCGCCCGGAATAAAGCGCAGGGAGTGTGGACGGAATTTTTCCCATAGCCACATCACGGCAATCGTCGACAGTCCGAGCAAGCCCGCTTGCCAGCCGAATGACGGCAAGGCTTGTGCGATGGCGGCAGGGAAGGCCGTCAGGTTGTCCAGGCCAGAGGGCTTGGGCGCGGAGTCGAGCATCACATGGACCTGGGACAGTACGATCAGCACGCCGATACCGGCGAGCATGCCGTAGACCACTGCAGGTGCCGTTACCCGAAACCAGCAGCCCAGTTTCAACCGACCGGCCACCAGTTGCAGAAATCCCGCCAGCAGCAGGATCGGCCCGAGCATGGCGATGCCATGCTGACGCACCAGCTCGAAGACCAGTACCGCCAGCCCGGCCGCCGGGCCACTGACTTGCAGGGGCGAGCCGGCCAGCCAGCCCACTACCAGGCCACCGATGATCCCGGTAATCAAGCCTTTTGCAGGCGGCAGGCCTGAAGCGATGGCGATGCCCATGCACAAGGGCAGGGCCACCAGGAATACCACTACCGAAGCCAGCAGCTCCCGGGGTAGAACAGCTTTGAGTTGCGCAGCACGCATATTGATTCTCCCGACATTTCTTCAGGCGTGGCAAAGCCCGGCTGCTTGTTGAGCAACCTCGGCTTTGCCACACAGGGGTTTAGGAGGAGTTAGAAGCGCGCTTTGGGCGTCGCCACCGGGATCGGATGGGTGCCATCCAGTGGCAGGAAACAACCTTTGTCCGCGTCGTAAGCTTTGATTTCGCTGGTTTCGATGTTGTAGACCCAGCCGTGAATAAACAGATGACCGTTGGCCATGCGCGAGGCCACTGAAGGGTGCGTGCGTAAGTGCTGGAGTTGCGCGATCACGTTCTCTTCGGTGAGCACGTGCATGCTTTCGTTTTCATCGGCGCAGTTGCAGTTCTCATGAACCATCGTCTTCGCCACTTCGGCGTGGCGCAGCCAGGCTTTGACCGTTGGCATCTTTTCCAGGCTGTCGGGGTTCAGCACCGCGCGCATGGCGCCGCAGTCGGAATGCCCGCAGATGATGATGTGCTGCACACCAAGCGCCAGCACCGCATATTCGATAGCGGTAGAAACACCGCCGTTCATTTGTCCGTAAGGCGGCACGACGTTGCCGACGTTACGGGTCACGAACAGATCGCCGGGGGCGCTTTGGGTGATCAATTCAGGAACGATGCGCGAATCGGCGCAGGCAATAAACATTGCCCGGGGACTTTGCGCGGTGGCGAGTTTCTTGAAGAGTTCTTCCTGCTGGGGAAAAACGTCGTGATGAAAATGCAAAAAGCCGTCAACGATATGCTGCAACGCTGCATCGGCGGTTTCAGCCACGGGTTGGGCGGAAGCCGACGCAGCCAACGGCTGTTTATCCTTGTCACTCATGAAATTCATCCTCTTTGGCGGAGTCAGGGAAGTGTCCCGTTTTGTCCGGTATGAAGCCAGTGGCTGCTAAAAACATCCAGGCCAGAAATCTCGACCCATCAGTCACTCGATGAACAAGGTAGTCCGCGAAACTTAACTCAAACTGAATCAACCGCTCTAGAACGTGTGTTCCAGGTCACAAAAAACGTGACTGGGTGATGGCAAGTTGCTTCGTCACTCCTCAACCATAGGCCAATTGTCCTCAAATCAGCGACATTTGGCGACCCGGGGGACAGAAGGCATTGCAGTCCAGGTCAAAACCTTCCCGGCGGTTAAGCCCCAGGCGCTTGATGGTCTTGGCAAAACGTTGCGCTAGGAGGTCGGCGAAGGGACCTTCGCCGCGCATTCGAGCGCCAAATCGGCTGTCGTACAACTCACCGCCGCGGCTTTGGCGAATCAGGCTCAATACATGAGCTGCCCGTTGCGGATAGTGCGCCGCCAGCCATTCTTCGAACAGCGGTGCCACTTCCAATGGTAGCCGCAGCATCATGTAGGCGGCACTGCTGGCGCCGGCGGCGCAGGCTTCGGTGAGCAGGCTTTCGAGTTCGCTGTCGTTGATCATCGGGATCATCGGCGAACACAGCACCCCGACCGGAATTCCGGCCTCGCGCATCACGCGGATCGCTCGCAGGCGGGCCTTGGGTGCGGCGGCTCGGGGTTCGAGAATGCGCTTGAGCTCATCATCCAGGGTCGTCAGGCTGATCATCACCGCCACCAGTTTTTGCTCGGCAAGTTCGGTCAGCAGGTCCAGGTCCCGAAGAATCAGCGAACCCTTGGTGATGATGGTGACCGGATGCCGGTAGCGCAGCAGCACTTCCAGGGTCTGGCGGGTAATTTTGTGTTCGCGTTCGATCGGTTGGTACGGGTCGGTGTTGGAACCCAGGTTGATCGGTGCGCACTGGTAACCGCGCTTGGACAGCTGTTCTTCCAGCACATCGGCAGCGTTGGTCTTGGCGATCAGTCGGGTTTCGAAGTCCAGTCCGGGTGACATGTCCCAGTAAGCATGACTGGGCCGGGCATAACAATAAATGCACCCATGCTCACATCCGCGATAGGGGTTGATCGAACGATCGAAGGGCAGGTCCGGCGAGTTGTTACGGGTGATGATGGTTTTTGCCGTTTCGAAGCGCACTTCCGTGCCTTGGGTCAGCGGCACCTCCTGGTACCAGCCGTCGTCTTCGGCTACCGAACGATTCGGAGCGAACCGATTGTGCGGGTTGGTGGCAGTGCCGCGGCCACGGGGTGGAAGTGGAGTAGCCATCGATCGGGCCTCATCAGCTGTATGCTTATACAGTATACGGCCTTGACTCAATCAGCCAGTGCCGTTCGGCTATTTCCTGAATATTTCGCAGTGTGTTCAGGTCATGTTGAGAAATACATGGTGGCTAGCTTATTGATCGGTAGTGTCAGTATTCTTTGGTCTACGGAAGTTCTGATTCCTCAGTTATTAAAAGGATTTAATAAATGTCTTTCTACAATCAGCGCGGTATTTTTCTTCAACTGTTACGACCCTCTGTAGTAAGCCCGAACGAAGTGCGGGTTTCCATGCAGTTCGCATTAAAGGAGGAAGGGTACGATCCGGTCAACCGGGAGGTAATCTATTCTTTACTGGACTCCACAAGCCGCGAAGCCGTGTCGAACGACCGCGGCGCCACCTTCTCCATGCGCGCCGCGTCTACTGACCTGGATGGCGACGGAGATATCGATGCGCAGGACAAGTCAGTTCTGCTGGCATTAGCAAAAGCCTATTCAAAAATCGTTAATCCCTGATCGCTGCGGGACAGCTGCATACAAGTTCAAATAAGTAATACATCGAGCCCCCTTTCCCTGAACTTCGGCGCGGTTTCTTTGCGCCGTTTTTTTTGAATTCACGGATCTTTGACAATGGCCTCACAAACCATTGACTGTTCAACAGTGAAAATAGGGTCACTCTTCCAAGCCAGGCACACGGTCGTTTGAGCATGCTCCCATTACGTCTATCACTTGCGGCACTAATCTGTTCGCTCGCCGCATTGTTCAGCCTCCCGCATGCGTACGCCGAAGATTCCTCGTTCACCCGGCCTGGGGAATGGGCTCAGCCGGTCGAGGCGCGGTACAACCTTTTTCAAATGTCTCCCACGCTCTACCGCAGTGCACTGCCGGATCGAAACGCGATGCCGCTGCTGCAGGAACTGAAGGTCACCACGGTCATCAACTTCCTGCCCGAGGCGGATTCGAACTGGCTGTCATCCCCAGGAGTCACCCAAGTACAACTGCCATACCGGACTAATCACGTGGATGATGCAGATGTATTGAAGGTACTTCGAACTATCCGCGACGCAGAGAACAATGGGCCGGTGCTGATGCACTGCAAGCACGGCTCCGATCGCACGGGTTTGATGGCGGCGATGTATCGGGTTGTCATTCAAGGGTGGAGCAAGGAAGAGGCCCTGAGTGAAATGACGCAGGGCGGCTTCGGTGACAACGCCCATTACCGCGATGGCGTGCGTTACATGATGCAGGCCGATGTCGACAAGCTACGCACCGCACTGGCCAATGGCGACTGTAGCACCAGTGCTTTCGCTGCCTGCTCGATGAAGAGCTGGTTCAAATCGGCGCATGTCGACTCGCAGCAGTGAACAGCGCCACCCCATTCCCTTTCAGAGGTCAAAGGTGGCGGCGACTCACGGTTGCTCGTCAGGCTTTTTCTTCAATTTCGGGTTCGGGAAAAACTGGACTGCCTGAACTTTCGCGTCCGCGACCTTCAGTGCCGAAGTGTTGACCCGCGTACCCAATTCCTTGGGCACGGACAAGCCTTGTGCATTGAGCGTGTCGGCATAACCACAGGCCACGCATTCACGATGGGGAACGTCGTCCTCGCTCCACATCATCAACTTGTCCGGCTCGCTGCATGCCGGGCACACAGCACCGGCAATAAAGCGTCGTTTGGTAATCACAGGCCCCTCACTCATGCTGCCGCTTCCTCACTCAGGCCGCTGTGGCGCAAGAGTGCGTCAATCGATGGCGCACGGCCACGGAAGTCGACGAACAGCACCATTGGCTCCTGTGAACCGCCTCGGGCCAGGATTGCCTCGCGGAAGGCGCGACCGGTTTGTTCGTTGAGTACGCCATCTTCTTCAAACTTCGAGAATGCGTCGGCAGACAGTACTTCAGCCCATTTGTAGCTGTAGTAACCCGCGGCGTAACCGCCAGCGAAAATGTGCGCAAAACTGTTGGGGAAGCGGTTGTAAGCCGGTGGCCGCATCACCGAAACCTCGTCACGCACTCCTTCGAGCACTTGCAGGACGCTGCGACCATCGCCGTGGGTAGCGTGCAGTTCGAAGTCGAACAGCGAGAATTCAAGCTGGCGGACCATCATCAGGCCGGACTGGAAATTTTTTGCCGCGAGCATTTTTTCCAGCAGGTCCTGTGGCAGCGGTTCACCGGATTCATAGTGACCCGAGATCAACGCCAGGCCTTCCGGCTCCCAGCACCAGTTCTCCATGAACTGGCTTGGCAACTCGACTGCATCCCAGGCCACACCGTTGATACCGGAAACGCCGGCGTGTTCAACGCGGGTGAGCAGGTGGTGCAAGCCATGACCGAATTCGTGGAACAGCGTGGTTACTTCATCGTGGGTCAACAGGGCTGGCTTGCCACTGTCAGCTGGAGTGAAGTTACACACAAGGTTAGCCACCGGGTTCTGCAACGCACCTTCAGCGGTCCGGCGGCGGTCGCGGGCGCCGTCCATCCAGGCTCCGCCGCGCTTGTTGGCGCGAGCATACAGGTCGAAGAAGAAGCGACCCACGTGCTGACCATTTTCCTTGATCTCGAACAACCGGACATCCGGGTGCCAGGTGTCGAAGCCTTTCTGCTCGGCGATCTCGATGCCATACAGACGCTGGACGATGGCAAACAGGCCGCCCAGTACTTTGTCGATCGGGAAGTAGGCACGAAGCGTTTCCTGGGCAACGCTGTAACGTTGTTCGCGCAGTTTTTCCCCGTAGAAACCGCTGTCCCAGCTTTGCAGGTCCGGGCAGCCTTGCTCGGCGGCATACGCCTTGAGCTGCTCCAGATCCTGTGCGGCAAACGGTTTGCTGCGCTTTGCCAGGTCGCGCAGAAAACTGATGACCTGATCGCTCGACTCAGCCATTTTGGTCGCCAGGCTCAGTTCCGAGAAGCTGGCGAAGCCCAGCAGTTTTGCGAGCTCCTGGCGCAGGTCGAGGATTTCTTCCATGACCGGACCGTTATCGTTCTGTCCGGCGTTAGGTCCCTGGTCCGACGCACGGGTGCAGTAGGCGGCGTAGACTTCTTCGCGCAGGCCACGATCGTGGGCGTAAGTCATCACCGCGTAGTAGCTCGGGAATTCCAGGGTGATCAGCCAGCCATCAAGACCTTTGGCCTGGGCGGCAGCAGCCATCTGCGCCTTGGCAGAGTCGGTCAGGCCGGCGAGGGTGGCCTCGTCAGTGACGTGGCGGGTCCAGGCCTGGGTCGCGTCGAGCAACTGGTTCGAGAAGCGGCTGCCCAGTTCCGACAGTTTGCTCTGCACCTCGGCGTAGCGCTTTTGCTCAGCTTCAGGCAAGTCGATACCCGACAGACGGAAGTCGCGCAGGGCGTGTTCCAGGATAGTTTTCTGGGCTACGTCGAATCCTTCAGCCTCTGGGCTATTGGCCAGGGCTTCGAAGGCCTGGAACAGCTCGCGGTTCTGGCCCATCTCTGTGGAGTAGGCGCTCAAGGCAGGCAGACAGGATTCGTAGGCTTCGCGCAACTCAGCGCTGTTGCACACGGCATTCAGATGACTGACCGGGCTCCAGGCGGCGCCCAGGCGATCGTTCAATTCGTCCATCGCCAATACCAGGCCGGCCCAGGTCGGTTGTTTGCCCTGGCTCTTGAGGATCTCGATAATGGCGGCACGGTTGTCCGCCAGGATCTGCTCAATGGCCGGTTGCACGTGCTCGGCACGGATCGCGGAGAACGGCGGCAGGTCGTAGGACTGCAAAAGAGGGTTGTTCACGCTCACGGTTGGCACCTTGGCTGGAAGAAACATTGCCCCATCTTAATTACAATCGACGCCGACCGCAGCTATCAGCAACAGAGAGAGAGCCTATCGTGACGCTTCGCAAGTATCAGAACCACACGCCATTGCTGGGCAACGGTGCTTTTGTCGACAGTTCGGCGGTGGTTATCGGTGACGTTGAAATCGGCGAAAACAGCTCAGTCTGGCCGCTGACGGTGATCCGTGGCGATATGCACCGCATCCGAATAGGCGCGCGCACCAGCGTCCAGGACGGTTGCGTGCTGCACATTACCCATGCCGGCCCGTTCAATCCCGATGGCTTTCCGTTGCTGATCGGCGACGATGTGACCATTGCGCACAAGGTCATGCTTCACGGTTGCAGCGTGGGCAGCCGGGTGCTGATTGGCATGGGCAGCATCGTCATGGACGGCGCAGTCGTCGGCGATGACGTGATCATCGGCGCGGGCAGCCTGGTGCCTCCGGGAAAACGGTTGGAAAGCGGCTTTCTCTACGTGGGTAGCCCGGTGAAACAGGTCCGTGAGCTGACTGACAAGGAGCGCGCGTTTTTCACCTACAGCGCGGCCAACTACGTGAAGCTGAAAGATCTGCACTTGGCTGAAGGCTACGACCAGCTCTGACCCGGCACACTCAATTCAGGATTCAACATGCATTACCAGAACGTATTGTTCGACCTTGATGGCACCCTGACCGACCCGCGCGAAGGCATTACCCGTTCAATCCAGTTCGCCTTGGGCAAGTTGGGGATCGACGAGCCCGACCTGAGCAAACTCGAACACTTCATTGGTCCGCCGCTGTTGCAGGCGTTCATGCAGTTCTACGACTTCGATGAGCCCAAGGCCTGGGAGGCGGTCAACTTCTACCGTGAACGCTTCAAGGTCACCGGGCTCTACGAGAATCGGGTCTTCGACGGGGTTACACCGTTGCTGGAAACCCTCGGCGGGCAAGGCCGACAGCTTTATATCGCAACCTCCAAGCCATGGATTTTCGCCCGGGAGATCGCCCGCCACTTCGATTTCAGCAAACACTTCAAGGTGATCTACGGCAGCGAGCTGGACGGCACCCGGACCAACAAGGTCGAGCTGATTGCGCACCTGATGGCCGAAGAAAGTCTGGACCCGACCACCACCTTGATGATCGGTGACCGCAAACACGACCTCATCGGCGCGCGCAGCAACGGACTGGATGCGGCGGCAGTGGGGTATGGTTTTGGCAGCCGCGAAGAACTGAGCGCCGAAACTCCGACTTATCATTTTGAAACGCTGGCTGGCTTGCATCAGGCGTTTTTGAGTAATTAGTTGGGGGGTAAGTCTGTAGGAGCGAGCCTGCTCGCGATGGTCGTTAACGATAACGCCGGAAAACAGACACCCTGCGGCGTTCTCAGGTTTTTCGCGAATAAGCTCGCTCCTTCAAGGCCAATGTCTTCAGTGCTCGCTTGCGGTCCTCCACCGGCAGTGCTCCAAGCTTTTCTGCCGCCGCGTAAAACGCAGGCCAATCCCCGCCCGCCTGCCGAAACAACGCCTCGAACGCCGGCACCCACTGGTCATACAAACCAAACGGCAGCAGTCGGGCATTGTTCAACGGGGCGTTGATCCAGGCGTCATAACGTTTGTCTCCCCCCCACCGGCTGTCGCGGATCTTGCGGTATTCAGTGCGTAACCGTTCGAATTGCGCCGCCTTGCGCTGGCGCATCTGTTCTGGAGGCAAGAGCAGGGCGTACAGCTGTTCGAGTTGGGTGCGCGTTCGCAGTACCAGTTCTATGAATTGATCCCGCTGCTGCGCCTGCGAACCGTTATCTAAAGGCAGTCCACGGAATGCGCGCCATTGCCGAGTGCCTTCCTGCTCCACGAAGGTCGCAAAAGATTCGTTGAATTCGGTGTCGTCCTTCACATACAGGCGTTGGTGCGCGAGCTCGTGGAAGATCAACGTTGCCAGCCGCTCGTCGCCCCAATGCATCATGGAACTGATAATCGGATCGTTGAACCAGCCGAGCGTCGAATAGGCCTCGACGCCGCCAATCGATACGTCCATACCTTGCAGGCGCTGCACAGCGGCCTCACCGCGAGCGGCACTCTGGCTGTAGTAACCGCGATAGGCCACGCAGCCGGCAATCGGGAAGCAATGGTTCTGCGGGGTCAGGGAAAACTCCGCAGTGGCAAATACGTTCCAGACCACAAAAGGTCGCCCGATGTCGGCATACAGGCGGTAGCTCTGATTGTCCGGCAGGTGCAGATGATCGCTGGCAAACGCCCGGGCCTTTTGTGACTGGGTCAGGTGCTCACGCAATTGCTGATTGCGCCGAGGATTGGCGATCACCTCTGATACTGGTTCCCGAGACCACAGCAACTGCAGCTGCCCACTGGCCAACTGGCCGTAGTAGCTGACGCTGGCGCAACCGTTAAGCAACAAAAGCAACACACCCGGAAACAAAACGCGCAAAACGCGATCAAGTAACCCATGGCTTGGAAACGGCCTGATCACAATAAAATTATTCCTGGGAAGTCTGCCCGCAAGATTATCCCGCCGCACTGGAGCTCCGCTATGCGCAAATTGATGCTGACGGGCGGCCTGTTGATGCTGACAGGCTGTGCTGGGTTCGGATTGCCCTATCACGATCCCTCGCAAGCCTGGATCGACCTCGACTCACAGCAGCAAGACACCGCGCTGCAGGCAGTGCAGGTCGATGACAAAGACTCCACCGACAAGCGCTATTTCGAGGTAGAGCCTGGTAGCCACGAATTGACCGTGCGTTACCAATTCCCGGTCGCCGCGACCAATATTGGCCCTGACGCCGAGCCGTTGTGGCGCGATTGCCAACTGAATGTGAAATTCAAGGATTTCAATGCGGGCGAACGCTATCAACTCCAAGCGGGGAACATAGGTTTCCGCCCATGGGCGAAGCTCTACGATCAACAGCGCAAAGTGATAGGCCAAGGCACGCCGGCGGGCTGCCAGCGGACTTGATCGGCGCTATGCTGAATGTCCAGACACAAGGACATTCATCATGCGCAGGTTGCTGCTGTTGCTCGCCACCAGTTTTGTCGCCGCTTGCCAGAGCCCGATGCCGGCCATTAACCCGCAGATGGCCTGGGTAGACTTTGCCACGCCAAGCCCCGGCGGCAAGTTGTTGATGGCCGAGCGTCTGGATAACCAGCGGTTGCGTGATGGCCGTTATTACCAGGTCGCGCCTGGCAGCCATGAACTGCTGGTACGTTTCGACTTCGAAGTGTTTGGCGGCGGCGGCAGCCTGATGACCGGCCCGGTGGAGCGCCTATGCTACCTGACCATCAACTACGACCATTTCGAGGCTGGCCAGCGTTATCTGCTGGAAGCCCGAAGTCTGGCATTCACGCCAAGCGCCAGGTTATACAACGCCAAGCGCGAGATCGTCGCTGAAGACCGGCAGGTCAACTGCCTGATGTAAGCCAGATCAGTTGTCGTTTTTTTGGTAGACGATGGCTTTAGTGCCGTTTTCGCAGGTACCGACGACCATGGCGATGTCATGCTTTTCGCCTTCTTCCTTGGACACGATTTCAAGCGTGTAGGAAGGCACTGCATTCGCCTGGATCTTGATCTCGATCTCTTTCCTGAGTTCTTCGCAATCCTTGGGCGCTGCCATGGCCGAAGTCGCCAGTGCACCGCAGATGATCGCCAAGGCAAAACGTTTCATGGTGAAGCTCCTTTTCCGGCAGCGCGCACGGCCGTGCGCTAAAGCTGCTGTCATTTATTCGACCACAGTATGACCTTCCGGGTTTTGTTTCAGGACAAAAAAGATCGCCGCCCATGGCAGCGTCTACCTCGGTAGACGCTGCCGCAGACAGCGATCTGTGTCCCGCCTGGGCAGAATTAGCTGACCAGGGTCGCATCCAGAGTGATTTTCGCATTCAACACTTTGGAAACCGGGCAGCCCTCTTTGGCTTTATTGCTCAACTCTTCAAACTGCTCCTGGGTGGCACCCGGGATCTTGGCCTTGAGGACCAATTTCACCGCCGTGATGGCGAAACCTCCTTCAACCTGGTCCAGGGTCACTTCGGCGTTGGTATCGATGCTGTCAGCCTTGAGCCCGGCGTCGCCGAGGATCATCGAAAACGCCATGGAAAAACAGCCCGCGTGGGCCGCGCCGATCAGTTCTTCCGGATTGGTGCCCTTACCGCCTTCGAACCTGGCCTTGAAGCCGTAAGGGGCTTCGCGCAGGACCCCGGTTTCCGTGGAAATCGAGCCGATACCGGTTTTCAGGTCACCTTCCCAATGAGCCGATGCTTTCTTAGTGATAGCCATGTCTGCCTCCTCAAGATCGGGCGCGAATCGCCGCGCCTTCGTGGTTTTCGGTTGCTAGGGTTCTGAGGATAGACGCGGGGGCAAAGTTCACCCGATCTGAAAAGTCCTACTATATTCCTAGGTTTTTTGCCTTGGCTATTGAATCTCGGGTATATGCCCTCATTGCATGAGACACGCTTATGGATTCGGCAGGTTTTCGTTCGCAAGAAAAAACCTGCGCCCCCACTGATTGGAGAAGCAGGTTTATGAAACGACTATCCGACGTGAAGTTTTCCACCCTGGATCTGGTTCCCGTGCGGGAAAACGGCAGTGCCGCCCAGTCCCTGCGCAATTCGCTGGACCTGGCGCAACAGGTCGAAAAATTTGGCTACAACCGCTTCTGGGTTGCCGAGCACCACAACATGGACGGCATCGCCAGCTCGGCGACTTCGGTATTGCTGGGCTACCTGGCCGGTGGTACGTCGACCATTCGCGTCGGCTCCGGCGGGGTGATGTTGCCCAACCACGCGCCACTGGTGATCGCCGAACAGTTCGGCACACTCGAAAGTCTCTATCCAGGCCGTATCGACCTGGGCCTGGGTCGTGCCCCCGGCTCCGATCAGATGACTGCCCGCGCCTTGCGGCGTGAGCGTTCCGGCAGTGCCGACGACTTCCCCGCTGATGTAACAGAACTGATGCGCTACCTTGGCCCCCGCACGCCGGATCAACGGATTATCGCCATGCCGGGCACCGGCACCAATGTTCCGGTGTGGTTGCTGGGTTCAAGCCTGTTCAGCGCGCAACTGGCCGGTGAGCGCGGTTTGCCCTACGCCTTCGCCTCCCATTTCGCACCGCGCTTCATGCATGAGGCGATCCGTGTCTACCGCAATCATTTCAAGCCTTCGGCGGTATTGGACAAGCCTTACGTGATGCTGGGCGTGCCGTTGGTGGCTGCCGATACTGACGAGCAGGCCGATTACCTGGCGACCTCGGTCTACCAGCGAATCCTTGCATTGATGCGTGGGCAGAGCCTGGTGCAGCGCCCACCGGTGAAAACCATGGACGGCCTGTGGCTGCCTCACGAGAAGGAAGCGGTAGGGGATTTCCTGGGCTTGGCAATGGTCGGCAGCCCGCAGAAGATCCGCGCCAAACTGGAAGTGTTGATCGAGCAGACTCAGGCGGATGAACTGATCTTCACCAGCGACCTGTACGAACACGCCGACCGGGTTCATTCCTATGAGCTGTTGGCGCAAGCCATGCAGGGCTGATACTCAAACGCCGCGCATAAAAAAGCCGACGCCACACTGCGTCGGCTTCAGGGGTGCCGCACCAACTTACTTCTTGTAGACAATTTCCTTGGCGCCGCCTTCGCAGGTACCAACGATTTTTCCGTCAGCCGCAGTGCCTTTGTCGACTATTTCCAGCGAGTAACCAGAAACGCCCTTGGCATCGAGCTTCGCGGCGATTTCGGCCTTGAGCTCTTCGCACGGTTTGCCGGCAGCGAGTGCCGTACCGGCAAGGCTCAACAAACCTACCGCCAAAATAAACTTCTTCATCGGATGCATTCTCTGGTCGGAGTAATAGGGGCGCCCAGCTTCATCCAGGCGCACTCATGTAGCGCTTTGCCATTCCCTATGGCATTCGGCCAGCGCGCAAGTTCAGAAGACTAGCTCAAACTCAGCTGCTGGCAATCCGGAAGCCGACTTTGAGTGTTACTTGAAAATGCGCGGCTTTGCCGTCCTTGATGTGCCCGCGGGTCTCGGTCACCTCAAACCATTCCAGGTGCTTGATGGTCTTGCTGGCTTCGGCCAGTGCGTTGTTGATCGCGTCTTCGATACTGCTGGCAGACGAGCCAACCAGCTCGACTTTCTTGTACGTATGGTGATCGGTCATGGCGTTCTCCTTGGGGTATGAATTACAGACTAGCAGTGAATTTTCGTATTACTTCTGTCGGTCAATGCGATGCAGAAGTTCAGATTTACTGCACTTTCTCAAACCCCTGTAGTCCCAACCAACACACGCCACTCATCACCAATGCAGGAGAGCCACCATGGCCAACACCTCTTTACGTAAAGCCTCATTGCAAAGCATGGAAGCCGAGATCGAGAGTCTTCTTAAGTCTTTGGAAAGCCTGAAGGATGACGCCTCGGACGAGTCGCGCAAAACCCTGAAAGTCTTGAAAGCCAACGCTGAAAGCGCTCTGAAGCATTCGCGTCATCTGCTCAGCGATGCCTACGAAGAAGTCAAAGTCAAAACCCGCGAAACCGGGATTGCTACTCGAGATTACGCTCAGGAGCACCCTTGGACCACCGCCGGTGTTGCCGTGGGTGCACTGGGTCTGCTGGCTGCTTACCTGCTGTGCAAACGTGGTGACTAATCAGCTTGGCGCAGCTCGTTCCTGAGCCATTGCGCCAGCTGCTCGGCGCGCCCGTCTGCGGCGCGCTTGGGTAACCACAACGCCAGTTGCGCCTGGGTTTCAGTAAATCCCCATGGCGCAACCAGGCGACCCGCTTTCAAGTCTTCGGTCACCAGCGGTTCGGGTGCAATTGCTACTCCCAGCCCGGCAACCGCCGCTTCCAGCAAATAATACAGATGCTCGAAACCCTGCCCGTACTTCAACGCTTTGGCGTCGAGGTCGCTTTGCTGCGCCCAGCTCGGCCAGGCTTGTGGACGCGAGGTGGTGTGCAGCAGTGGTTCGCCCAGCAGTGCGCTCGCCGGTGCATCCTGCAATTTTACATATCCGGCGAAACGCGGGCTCATCACCGGGCCGATGCGTTCGCTGGCCAGGGGGTAAACCTGCATATCGGCCGGCCAGGGTGGCTCGGCGAATACCAGCAGTGCATCCAGCCCAGGGCGCCGCGGATCAAGATCGCCTTCGCCTGCGGACAGGTGCAGGCGCAGGTCCGGCAGGTCGGCATTCAGCCGGCCCAGGCGCGGAATGAACCAGCGCGCCAGCAGGCTGCCTGAACAGCCAAGCACGAACGGTGCATCTGCAGTGCTTTGCGTCAGCTCGGCGCAAACCGAGCGCAAGCGCTCGAAGGCTTCACTGCTGGCATCCCGTAGACGAGTGCCTGCATCTGTGAGTTTCAGGCCGCGTCCATCCTTGACGAAAAGACTGACGCCCAGATGCTCTTCGAGCACCTTCAGCTGCCGGCTTACCGCCCCATGGGTGACGTGCAATTGCTCGGCCGCCTGGCTCACGCTGTTCAGGCGGGCAGTCGCCTCAAAGGCGCGCAGGGCGTTTAACGGAGGAAGGTCATGGCTCATGGGATCTGTGAGTTTTCCTGACAGGTTGCGGCGATCTTATCGGTTTTCAGCGCTGCACGTCAGGGGTAAAGTGAACCTCATTGTCATCACACGAATTCAACTGGAGCGACTCATGACCCAGACTAATCTGCGCAATGGCCCCGATGCCAGCGGCCTGTTCGGCGCCTTCGGCGGCCGTTACGTCGCTGAAACCCTGATGCCGTTGATCCTCGACCTGGCCCGCGAATATGAAGTGGCCAAGGAAGATCCGGCATTCAAGGAAGAACTGGCCTACTTCCAGCGCGACTACGTCGGACGTCCGAGCCCGCTTTACTACGCCGAACGCCTGACGGAATTCTGTGGCGGCGCGAAAATCTATCTCAAGCGCGAAGAGCTGAACCACACCGGCGCGCATAAGATCAACAACTGCATTGGCCAGATCCTGCTGGCGCGGCGCATGGGCAAGAAACGCATCATCGCCGAGACCGGTGCGGGCATGCACGGCGTGGCAACTGCCACGGTAGCGGCGCGTTTTGGTCTGGATTGCGTGATTTACATGGGCACCACTGACATCGAGCGTCAGCAGGCCAATGTGTTCCGCATGAAGCTGCTGGGCGCGGAAGTGATTCCAGTGGTGGCCGGTACCGGTACATTGAAGGATGCGATGAACGAGGCGCTGCGTGACTGGGTGACCAACGTCGACAGCACTTTCTACCTGATCGGCACGGTGGCGGGCCCGCATCCTTACCCTGCCATGGTGCGTGACTTCCAGGCCGTCATCGGCAAGGAAACCCGCGACCAATTGCAGGCCCAGGAAGGCCGTCTGCCAGACAGCCTGGTGGCATGCATCGGTGGCGGCTCCAACGCCATGGGCCTGTTCCACCCGTTCCTGGACGACCAGAGCGTTGAGATCATCGGCGTTGAAGCTGCCGGCCACGGTATCGAAACCGGCAAGCACGCAGCGAGCCTGAACGGTGGGGTGCCTGGCGTGTTGCACGGCAACCGTACCTTCCTGCTGCAGGACGATGACGGCCAGATCATCGACGCTCACTCCATTTCCGCCGGTCTGGACTACCCAGGCATTGGCCCGGAACACGCCTGGTTGCATGACATTGGCCGCGTGCAGTACACCTCCGTGACTGACGACGAAGCACTCGACGCATTCCATAAATGCTGCCGCCTGGAAGGGATCATTCCAGCACTGGAAAGCGCCCACGCCCTGGCGGAAGTGTTCAAGCGCGCACCTACGCTGCCAAAAGATCACTTGATGGTGGTCAACCTGTCTGGCCGTGGCGACAAAGATATGCAGACCGTAATGCACCACATGGAGCTCTCTCAACAACAGCAATCCAAGCAGGAGAAACACTGATGAGCCGCCTGCAAACGCGTTTTGCCGAACTCAAGGAACAGAATCGCGCCGCCCTGGTGACCTTCGTCACTGCTGGCGACCCGAGCTATGAGACTTCCCTGGCGATCCTCAAGGGCCTGCCAGGCGCAGGTGCCGATGTCATCGAGCTGGGCATGCCGTTCACCGATCCAATGGCCGACGGTCCGGCAATCCAGCTGGCCAACATCCGCGCCTTGGGTGCCAAGCAGAACTTGGCGAAAACTCTGCAGATGGTTCGCGAGTTCCGGGAAGGCAATACCGATACGCCGCTGGTGCTGATGGGGTACTTCAACCCGATCCACATGTACGGCGTGCCACGCTTCATTGAAGACGCCAAGGCGGCCGGTGTGGATGGCCTGATCGTGGTCGATCTGCCACCTGAGCATAACGGCGAACTGTGCGAACCCGCCCAGGCAGCTGGCCTGGACTTCATCCGCCTGACGACGCCGACCACTGACGACGTGCGGCTGCCAACCGTACTAAACGGCAGCTCCGGTTTCGTTTATTACGTGTCGGTGGCCGGTGTGACCGGTGCTGGTGCGGCAACTCTGGAACACGTTGAAGAAGCGGTCGCTCGCCTGCGTCGCCATACCGATCTGCCAATCAGCATTGGTTTCGGTATTCGTACGCCAGAGCAGGCGGCGGCGATCGCACGTCTCGCCGATGGCGTGGTGGTGGGTTCGGCATTGATCGATCACATCGCCAACGCTACCACCCCTGACCAGGCCATCGACGGCGTGTTGAGCCTCTGCGCAGCCTTGTCGGAAGGCGTGCGCAAGGCTCGTGTCAGCTAAGAGCGCGGTTTTTACTCAAGGCAGCTCGAGTCCTCCAGCTGCCTTGTGCAACTTGCGCAAATGTTCGCCGACCTGCTTCAGGTTGGCTTCATTCTCCGCCATCTCTGCTGCTCGGGCCGGATCCAGCAGCGCTCTTACTTCCTTGTCCAAATCTCCAGTCAGCACCTGAAGCTGTTTCTGCCGCAGGCTGCTTTCTGATTCCAGACGTTGCCATTCACTCGGCTGCGGCAATCCGTAGCCGCCGGTGCCGAGTAATTCGGCTGGCCGGCTCAGATAACCGCTGTTGGCGAGAATCTGCTGCAGGGTGGCATTGGCTTTGTCCATACCGCCGTTCTTCAATTCCCGTGCGCCGAGGTAGCGTTGCTTGACCTCATCCTGCGCCAGCACCAATTGTTGGCGGAACGCTGCCTGTTCCAGCAACAGCAGGGCGGCACTGGTGCGCAGGTCAGCCTGGTCAATCCACTTGCGCCGCTCTTGCGCCTTGAGCGCCAGCCAGTCTTCGACCTTCTCTTGCTTGATCGGCAAATGCTTTTTCAGCACTTCGAACATCGCCTGGTAACGGTCGCGGAATGAGTCGAAGCGATAGCCCAGGCGCAAGGCTTCACGCGGGTCATCGAGGACACTGGTGTCCGCCAGCCCACGGCCCTTGAGCACCTCCAGCAAACCATTGGGCATGATGCTGTCGAGGCCGACCAGCTGTTTGTTGTTGGTACCACTGCGCAACAGCTTCAGCCCTTCCACGGCGCAGTTGTTGGACAGGAAGAAGTAGTTGCCGTCGTAGCTCCAATGCATTTCGGCAGCGTGTTCGACCACTTCTTCGATCTCATTGCGCGACAGGGTCAACGGGATCGACGCCAGGCTGCGCAATTCGGTCTTGGTGTATTCATCGATGACCTGGGCCAGCGGCAGGACAAACAGGCGCGACGGATACTTCCCGACCAGCCCGTCCCAGCTCGATAGCTGCACGTCACCGACAAAGGCTCGGTAGGACAACACCAGGTGTTGATCAAGATCCAGCCGGCAGTCCGGACCTCGCGGGCGTCCTGGCGCACAGATCACCAGGCGCAACATGCTGTGGCCCCAGCGACTCACCCAGTTCTGGTTGGCTTCGGCCAGCAGATAGTCGACGGCGTAGACGCGCTCCGGGTCTACCTGCCCCAAGGGCTCCTTGGCGAAGTCGTTGCCGGCGTTGAGGAAGGCGAAAGATTTGGCACAGGTGTCCTTGGCGGCGGGTGCCCAGCCGAAGTGTTCCTGGTAATAGCGATAAAGCGCGGGCCGACGGCAGGCATAGCTCGGGTCGAGGAGGAAATACTCCATGTTGACCGCGACGAACTCCTTCGGACTGCTGATTTCGTAGATGTCCGGGCTGCGTGCGATCTGCCGGTTATGCTGCTCACGCTCACCACGACGTCCGACATATTGCTGCCAGCCAGCGAGGTCGAGCAGCCGTGGATCGTCGCTGATGGTGAAACGACGATCGTTCTGGCCCCGACACTCGTCCGGCATACCGACCAGGCCGGCGCTGCTATTGCGTCGCGTGCAGCGCTGGATCAGGGTGCGTTCGGCGCCGGTCCACAGACGTGAGCGGTCGTAGATGTGGGTAAGTTCGTGCAACACCGTAGCGAGCATCTCGCGGCGCACGGTGCCGTGGGGGCGATAGGTCTTTTTGCTCGCGGCGCTACCGTCCGTGAGGCTGTTGAGCAGGTTGCGGTTCAGGTCTAGCTCAGACACCAGTGACGCCTGACCGTAAGCGTTGCTGGGCATGTCATCGGTCCAGCCGACGTCGATGCGCCGGTCGAGTTGCTGGATGAACCGCGGCGGCAACGCCTGCATGGCTTCATCGAGCAGCGCCTGGCTGGCCTGTTGTTGCGCGGGGCTCAAGCCGGCGGTCTTGAGCCGTAATTGCAGGTCAGCCTGGGCCGTATTGCCGAGCAGCAACAGGACCCCGGCCAGCAGCCAGGCGCCTACCGACCTCACAGTGCGAGGATGGCTTCGGCGAGTACCTGATCACTGGCGTCGCGTGCTTCAGGCACGCGGGTGCGCAAGGTGTCGAAAGCCGCTTCCAGGTGCGCGCCGCGGATATCGCCATCGCTGGCGACAAAACTGGCGGCATCGTCATGGGCTTCTCGGACAATTTTCGAATCACGGATCGACGTAGTGGTGTCCGAAGTGAAATCCAGCGTGCGCTGGCTGGCACGGATCACGATGTTACTGGTGGCTACCAGGGTTTGCGCCTGGGCCACGTCGGCCAACAACAACAGGCCAAGGGTGGCGGCAATCAGCGGGTTACGCATGGAACGACTCCGGAAGTACAGGGATAGCTATTGGACGAGAATTGCCCGCGCCAGTTCAAGGTCGCTGGCATGAAGTTTTGGCCGTGTGTGGCGCAGATAAACCAGTGCGGACTCCAGTCGCGCGCCGCGCATTTCCCCGTCGGTGGCGACGAAGGTGGCAGCGTCATCCTGAGCAGCGAGCAGTAGCTTACGGTCGAAGGGGGCCGAGGTCACCATGCTTGTGGCATAGCCGCTGGCAACGAAGCCCTGGGTGGAAAGGTTGAAGGCGTCATAAGCCTGGGCCGATCCCGACCAGCAGATGGCAATTAAAACCGGAGAGAGCAACAGATTTGAAAGAAAACGCATGAGACTCGATAGTTGAAAAGCGAGTCCAGAGGCTAGCGTAATGCCTGTTTTAGAGCCAGCGCTGAAACAATGGGACACGACTTGCGTGCCCCATGTCAGTCACGCGATTCAGATAGTCAGGATGGCCTGGGCCAGCTGTGCGTCGGTTGCGTTCAGCTGAGGCGCCTGGTGGCGAATGTGGTCGAGCGCGCTTTCCAGCTTCACGCCACGGATCGAACCTTCGCTGGCGACGAAGCTGGCAGCGTCATCACGGGCGGCACGGACGATCTTGTCGTCAC
Organism: Pseudomonas sp. LB3P31; assembly: GCF_054897945.1. Lineage (NCBI taxonomy): Bacteria > Pseudomonadati > Pseudomonadota > Gammaproteobacteria > Pseudomonadales > Pseudomonadaceae > Pseudomonas > Pseudomonas sp. LB3P31. The sequence goes on along the minus strand of NZ_CM142710.1, from coordinate 3,297,853 downwards.
GAAACGAGGAGGTGACGTCGGAAGTCGCATCGGAAGTAGCTTTCAGAGCGCCGACTACGGCATCGGTGGTGACGATGAAGCTGGTGGCGTGGGAATTGGCAGCCACGGCGAGCAGGGCTGCAGCGCTGAGCAGACGAAGACGGGACATGGTGTAACTCCTTTAAATGAACCGATTGAGAAGTGGCTTATTGATTTGGACGTCTGATTTGCAGCGTTCGCCACGTTCCAGTTGGATATTAGGCCTGGGGGGGGGCGTTCGAACAGCCTAAACCGAAGAAACACCGCGTAGGAGCTGCCGAAGGCTGCGATCTTTTGATCTTGGGTGCGGCTAATGAAGATCAAGAGATCGCAGCCTTCGGCAGCTCCTACGGGACTGTACCTGAAGTATTTAATCTCGTTGTAACTGTACTGGTACTAGTTTTTACAGCCCTGAAACGACAAAACCCGTCGCGATTGCCCGCAACGGGTTTTGTTTGTTCGATTCGGGTTGCTGGCGGTGGACCCTGCAGGTCAGAGCCAGCGACGCTACTTAGCGCCAGAACGGCTTGCTCAGCTCTTCGTAGCGTTGTGCTTCGCTAATCCCGGCATCAGCCAGCAGACGCGAATCCAGACGAGCCAGTTGATGGCGGCTGGAAATGCGGCGCTGCCACAACATCAGGTTGGCGATAACGCGAAGAGGCATCGAAGCCTGGGTTTTTGCAGCGGTATCTTCGAAGAACAGTTCGGAACTGAGTGTACGTTCCATGGTGACATCCTTCCGCTTGTGGCGGGATTAGGTAGTGGTTTAACTGATGCCAATGATCCTCTTGTTTGGCCAGTCCCTGTAGATACAGTTCACTTGTATTGTGAGGGTCCAGTTAACTGTTAATAGGCGGTGTACTGGTCTAAATTGAGGCAACTGTACTTGTAAGCACTAAATTGGTGCGTTTATGCGGATTCGACCAGTAAAGAGGGGGCTTTTTTGTAGGATCCGACCGGTACAGTAGTACAGTTTTGCTAGGATGGTGTGTTCGCAGTTGCACGCTGGCGAAACTGTGTTTGCGCCAGCGGCCATCTGTACTATTTATACAGCAAGCATGCGTCCGGTTTCTTCCAGGTTAATATGCCAGCTAAGGGCTTCACGGAGGATGTGCGGGGTGTGGCCACCGATGGCGCAGGCAGCTGTGAAGTAGTCATCCAGCGCCTGGCGGTAGTCCGGATGCACGCAGTTGTCGATGATCACGCGTGCCCGTTCTCTCGGCGCCAGGCCGCGCAGGTCGGCGAGGCCCACTTCGGTCACGAGGATGTCGACGTCATGTTCGGTGTGGTCAACGTGGCTGACCATCGGCACGACGCTGGAGATCGCGCCGCCCCTGGCAATGGACTTGGTCACGAAGATAGCCAGGTGGGCATTTCGCGCGAAGTCACCGGAACCACCGATGCCGTTCATCATCCGTGTGCCGCACACATGGGTGGAGTTGACGTTGCCGTACAGGTCGAACTCCAGCGCCGTGTTGATGCCGATGATGCCCAGTCGACGCACCACTTCCGGGTGGTTGGAGATCTCCTGCGGACGCAAGACCAGCTTGTCCTTGTAGCGCTCCAGATTGCCGAACACGTCACTGTTGCGTCGGGCCGACAAGGTGATCGAACTGCCGGATGCAAAGGTCAGCTTGCCGGCGTCGATCAGGTCGAAGGTGGAATCCTGAAGCACTTCCGAATACATCGTCAGGTCTTCGAACGGCGAATCGATCAAGCCGCACATCACCGAATTGGCGATGGTGCCGATGCCCGCCTGCAACGGGCCAAGCTTGTTGGTCATTCGCCCGGCAGCGACTTCCTGCTTGAAGAAATCGATCAGGTGATCGGCGATGGCCTGGGTGTCGACGTCTGGCGGCAGTACTGTGGAGGGCGAGTCCGATTGGTTGGTGATGACGATCGCGACGATCTTTTCCGGCGGGATCGGGATGGCAGTGCTGCCGATGCGGTCGTCGACCTTTACCAGCGGAATCGGCGTGCGGGTTGGCCGATAAGTCGGGATATAGATGTCATGCAAACCTTCCAGATTCGGATTGTGTGCGAGATTGATCTCGACGATCACTTGCTTGGCGAAAATCGCGAAGCTGGCCGAGTTGCCGACCGAAGTGGTGGGAACGATGTGGCCTTGTTCGGTAATCGCCACGGCTTCGATGACCGCGATATCCGGCAGCTTGAGCTGCTGGTTACGCAGTTGCTCGACGGTTTCCGACAGGTGCTGGTCAATGAACATTACCTCGCCGGCGTTGATCGCCTTGCGCAGGGTGCTGTCCACCTGGAACGGCATGCGTCGTGACAGTACGCCGGCTTCGGTGAGCTGTTTATCGAGGTCGTTGCCCAGGCTGGCGCCGGTCATCAAGGTGATTTTCAGCGGAGTGATTTTGGCGCGCTCGGCCAGTGCGTGGGGCACGGCCTTGGCTTCGCCGGCGCGGGTGAAACCGCTCATGCCGACGGTCATGCCGTCCTCGATCAGGGCGGCAGCGTCAGCGGCGCTCATCACCTTATCCAACAACGAAGGCAAGCGAATACGATCACGGTACATGGATGGTTATCTCGGGCAACGGAAGCAAGGTGTGCAGTTTAGTGATTTCAAAAAAAATCCTCCCGCTACCATGGTCGAATGCAGACCGCTGATTTAGAGCCTTTGGTCGGGTTCGACGGGATTTTCATGGGCAATAAAAAACCCCAGCCTACTAAAGGCCGGGGTTTTCGGTATTGCGCTGGAGCAGCTTTTACTCGACTGCTTTAACCATATCTTCGATGACTTTCTTCGCGTCGCCGAACACCATCATGGTTTTGTCGAGGTAGAACAGTTCGTTGTCCAGGCCGGCGTAACCACTGGCCATCGAGCGCTTGTTGACGATGATGGTCTTGGCCTTGAAGGCTTCGAGAATCGGCATGCCGGCAATCGGCGATTTCGGATCGTTCTTCGCCGCCGGGTTGACCACGTCGTTGGCTCCGAGCACCAGCACCACGTCGGCCTGGCCGAACTCGGAGTTGATGTCTTCCATCTCGAACACCTGGTCGTAAGGCACTTCGGCCTCAGCCAGCAGTACGTTCATGTGCCCAGGCATCCGGCCCGCTACCGGGTGGATCGCGTATTTCACGGTTACGCCACGGTGGGTCAGCTTTTCGGTCAACTCTTTCAGTGCATGCTGTGCACGAGCCACCGCCAGGCCGTAGCCAGGGACGATGATCACGGTGTCGGCGTTGGTCAGCAGGAAGGTTGCGTCGTCAGCCGAACCGGATTTGACCGGACGGGCTTCCGTGGCACCTGCAGGACCTGCATCAGCCGTATTGCCGAAACCACCCAGCAATACGTTGAAGAACGAACGGTTCATCGCCTTGCACATGATGTACGAGAGGATGGCACCGGACGAACCCACCAGCGAGCCGGCGATGATCAACATCGAGTTGTTCAGCGAGAAACCGATACCCGCTGCGGCCCAACCTGAGTAGCTGTTAAGCATCGATACCACTACCGGCATGTCCGCGCCGCCAATCGGGATGATGATCAGCACGCCGAGGACGAAAGCCAGTGCCAGCATCAGGGCGAAGGCGCCCAGGTTGCCGGTGAGCATGAACGTAATGCCCAATGCCAGCGTGGCCAGGCCCAGCAACAGGTTCAGTTTGTGCTGACCGCCGAACTGTACCGGTGCACCCTGAAACAGGCGGAACTTGTACTTGCCGGAGAGCTTGCCGAACGCGATCACCGATCCGGAGAAGGTAATTGCACCAATGGCCGCGCCGAGGAACAGTTCCAGACGGTTACCCGCCGGGATTGCATCACCCAGGTGTTTGACGATGCCCAGGGACTGCGGCTCGACCACCGCTGCGATGGCAATAAAGACCGCAGCCAGGCCGATCATGCTGTGCATGAAGGCGACCAGTTCCGGCATCTTGGTCATCTCGACGCGCTTGGCCATGATCGAACCGGCGGTACCGCCCACTAGCAAGCCAACGATGACGTAGCCGATGCCAGCAGTGGCAAGCTCAGCGCCCAGCTTATAGATGAGGCCCACGGTGGTGAGGATCGCCAGGCCCATGCCAAGCATGCCGAACAGGTTGCCGCGACGGGACGTGGTCGGGTGCGACAGGCCTTTCAGGGCCTGGATGAAGCAGATCGACGCGATCAAGTAGAGCGTCGTTACAAGGTTCATGCTCATTACTTGGGCGCCTCTTCTTTTACGACTTTCGGGGCTTTTTTCTTGAACATCTCAAGCATCCTGCGAGTGACCAGGAAGCCACCGAACACATTCACTGCCGCCAGGGCCACGGCCAGGGTGCCCATGGTCTTGCCCAGCGGGGTCACGGTCAGCGCCGCGGCCAGCATGGCGCCGACGATCACGATCGCGGAGATGGCGTTAGTCACCGCCATCAGGGGGGTGTGCAGTGCTGGAGTAACGTTCCAGACCACGTGGTAACCGACATAAATCGCCAGCACGAAGATGATCAGGTTGTAGATACCGGGGGAGATAAGCTCTTCCATCGTCTGAATCCCTGCTTAGGCGTTTTTGCGGATGACTTGGCCGTCGCGGCACATCAGGCACGCGGCGACAATGTCGTCTTCGAGGTTGATCTCGAACTGGCCTTCCTTGTTGAAGACCAGCTTCAGGAAGTCCAGCAGGTTGCGTGCATACAGTGCCGAAGCATCCGCCGCGACTGCGCCGGCCAGGTTGGTCGGGCCGCAAATGGTCACGCCATTCTCGACAACCACCTGGTCCGCCACGGTCAGCGGGCAGTTGCCGCCCTGGGCCGCTGCGAGGTCGATGACCACCGAGCCTGGCTTCATCTGTGCCACGGTTTCGGCGCTCAACAGCGTCGGCGCCTTGCGGCCCGGGATCAGGGCAGTGGTGATGACGATGTCAGCCTGCTTGGCGCGTTCGTGCACGGCCAGGGCCTGACGTTGCATCCAGCTGGCGGGCATTGGCCGCGCGTAGCCGCCGACACCGACGGCGCATTCACGCTCTTCATCGGTCTCGTAAGGTACGTCAACGAACTTCGCGCCGAGGGATTCGATCTGCTCTTTTACCGCAGGACGTACATCAGACGCTTCGATTACGGCCCCCAGGCGTTTTGCCGTGGCAATCGCCTGCAGCCCGGCAACACCGGCGCCAAGAATCAACACGCGCGCCGCTTTCACGGTACCCGCTGCAGTCATCAGCATTGGCATGAAGCGCGGATAGTGGTGAGCGGCCAGCAACACGGCCTTGTAGCCGGCAATGTTTGCCTGGGATGACAGCACGTCCAGGCTCTGGGCCCGGGAGGTGCGTGGCGCCGCTTCCAGCGCAAACGCGGTAACGCCGCACTCGGCCAGCTTGGCAATGGTTTCATTGCTGAACGGGTTGAGCATGCCGACAACTACGGTTCCGCTCTTGATCAAAGCGAGTTCGCTGTCGCTGGGAGCGACCACCTTGAGAATCAGCTCGGCACCAAACGCATCATTGGCGCTGCCAATAATCGCGCCTGCCGCTTCATAGGCACTGTCGACAACGCTGGCTTTAACCCCGGCGCCGCTTTGTACAGTGACCTTATGACCCTGGCCGATCAGCTTCTTGATGGTTTCCGGGGTTGCAGCAACCCGCGTTTCACCCGTCTGGGTTTCGAGAGGAACACCAATGTGCACGTCAAATCTCCTGCGTGATCTTATTGAGTAAACCCAGGCACTACGGATGGTGCGAGCTGGGGCGGCCGATCAGCACGATCCCGCTAAATCAGGGCGGGGCGCGGCATTTTGCAGGCGAACTTTGCGCCCTTCAAGGGATTATGATGCGTGACGGAAAATTAACTACAAGTCACCCCGTGACCGAATGTCGCAAGCTTTTGGGATGGGCCCTTACATTACGGGGCTTACAGGCGATTTCTGCGGAATTCTAGAATTTGCGCATGAGTCAGGTGAATGAACCGCTATTGCGCCTAAATAACGGCGCAAAGCCGCGACTTCAGGTGCTTGTGACAGGATTTCACACCTTGTCAGCACAGTCTGCGTAAATGCGACAAATAATTATATCTGTAGGGCTTTCAGTTTGCTGACTACGAGGTCAGTTAATCACCGTGAGCCTTTACGAATCGAGGCTGTAGCCCTGCGCTTGACCAACCAGCCAGTCACGAAAAGCCCTTAAAGAGGCCGATTCGACCTTTCGCTCAGGAATCATCAGGTAATAGGCCTTGATGCTCGACAGTGCTTTGGGGTTCGCAATCACCAGGCGCTTCTCCGCCAGTTCACGTTGAATCAGGAACGGCGGAATCAGTGCAATCCCCATCTCGTGCATGGCCGCCTGGGCGAGCATGGAGAATAGCTCGTAGCGCGGGCCTGTCATGTCCCGCGGGATATTAAGGTTCTGCGAGTTGAACCACTGGCGCCACGCGTAGGGGCGGGTGGTCTGCTGCAGCAGTGGCAGCTCGGCTATTTCTTCCGGGGTCAGATGGGTTTGATTCTGCAGCAGGCTCGGGCTGCACACAGGCATCGGATTTTCTCCCATCAGCCTGTGGGATTCGGTACCCGACCAGTCTGCATCGCCAAAATAGATGGCCGCATCGAAATCGGTATCAGCGAACAGGAAGGGTCGCGTCCGGTTCGTCAGGTTGACCGTGACTTCCGGGTGTTTGTGCTGGAAGTCCTTTAGCCGAGGCAGCAGCCATTGCGTGCCGAATGTCGGCACTACCGCCAGTTCGATGACGCTGGCGCCTTGCTGGCCCATCACAGACAAGGTATCGCGTTCAACCGCATCCAGTTGGGTGGCCACTCGACGACTGTAGGAAAGCCCGGCCTCGGTAAGTTTCACTCCGCGCCGGGAGCGTCGGAACAATTCGACGCTGAGAAATTCCTCAAGGCTGGCAATCTGTCGACAAATCGCGCCCTGGGTGAGCGAAAGCTCCTGGGCTGCCTTGGTAAAGCTCTCATGGCGCGCGGCTGCCTCGAAGCTGATCAGGGCGGTTGTGCTGGGTATCTTTCTGCGCATGTACGTCCACCTCACTAATCCGTCGCATAATTGAGCTCGTGCAATGTTACGGAGTGAGAAATTAGCACAACAGTATGCAAAATCCTCGTTTGCCGTGATGCCTGAGCAGGCCTAGGATCAGTCCACGTTATTTGATGCCTTTCGAGAGGACTTGCTCATGGCCGGTAAAGCTAGCTTCAACTGGATCGATCCCCTGCTGCTGGATCAACAGCTCACTGAAGAAGAACGCATGATTCGCGACACCGCCGAGCAATTTGCTCAGCAGAAGCTGGCGCCGCGTGTTCTGGAAGCTTTCCGCCATGAGAAGACCGACCCGGCGATCTTCCGTGAGATGGGTGAAGTGGGCCTGCTGGGCGCAACAATCCCTGAACAATACGGCGGCAGTGGCCTGAACTATGTCAGCTACGGCCTGATCGCCCGGGAAGTGGAGCGGGTCGATTCCGGTTACCGTTCGATGATGAGCGTGCAGTCCTCGCTGGTCATGGTGCCGATCAATGAATTCGGTACCGAAGCGCAGAAACAGAAGTACCTGCCGAAACTGGCGTCGGGTGAGTGGATCGGTTGTTTCGGCCTCACCGAGCCTAACCACGGTTCCGACCCGGGCGCGATGATCACTCGTGCGCGCAAGGTTGAAGGTGGTTACAGCCTGACCGGTAGCAAAATGTGGATCACCAACAGCCCGATCGCCGACGTGTTCGTGGTCTGGGGTAAGGACGACGCCGGCGACATCCGCGGTTTTGTCCTGGAGAAAGGCTGGAAAGGCCTGAGCGCTCCGGCGATCCACGGCAAGGTCGGCCTGCGGGCTTCGATCACCGGTGAGATCGTGATGGACAACGTGTTCGTTCCCGAAGAGAACATCTTCCCGGACGTGCGCGG
>NZ_CM142710.1:2632500-3285000 GCF_054897945.1 Pseudomonas sp. LB3P31 | reverse complement strand
GGGCGATCTATCCATGGGCAGGTTGAAGGTTGGGTAACACTAACTGGAGGACCGAACCGACTACCGTTGAAAAGTTAGCGGATGACCTGTGGATCGGAGTGAAAGGCTAATCAAGCTCGGAGATAGCTGGTTCTCCTCGAAAGCTATTTAGGTAGCGCCTCATGTATCACTGTAGGGGGTAGAGCACTGTTTCGGCTAGGGGGTCATCCCGACTTACCAAACCGATGCAAACTCCGAATACCTACAAGTGCCGAGCATGGGAGACACACGGCGGGTGCTAACGTCCGTCGTGAAAAGGGAAACAACCCAGACCGTCAGCTAAGGTCCCAAAGTTATGGTTAAGTGGGAAACGATGTGGGAAGGCTTAGACAGCTAGGAGGTTGGCTTAGAAGCAGCCACCCTTTAAAGAAAGCGTAATAGCTCACTAGTCGAGTCGGCCTGCGCGGAAGATGTAACGGGGCTCAAACCATACACCGAAGCTACGGGTATCACTTAGGTGATGCGGTAGAGGAGCGTTCTGTAAGCCTGTGAAGGTGAGTTGAGAAGCTTGCTGGAGGTATCAGAAGTGCGAATGCTGACATGAGTAACGACAATGGGTGTGAAAAACACCCACGCCGAAAGACCAAGGTTTCCTGCGCAACGTTAATCGACGCAGGGTTAGTCGGTCCCTAAGGCGAGGCTGAAAAGCGTAGTCGATGGAAAACAGGTTAATATTCCTGTACTTCTGGTTATTGCGATGGAGGGACGGAGAAGGCTAGGCCAGCTTGGCGTTGGTTGTCCAAGTTTAAGGTGGTAGGCTGGACTCTTAGGTAAATCCGGGAGTCTAAGGCCGAGAGCTGATGACGAGTGTTCTTTTAGAACACGAAGTGGTTGATGCCATGCTTCCAAGAAAAGCTTCTAAGCTTCAGGTAACCAGGAACCGTACCCCAAACCGACACAGGTGGTTGGGTAGAGAATACCAAGGCGCTTGAGAGAACTCGGGTGAAGGAACTAGGCAAAATGGCACCGTAACTTCGGGAGAAGGTGCGCCGGTGAGGGTGAAGGACTTGCTCCGTAAGCTCATGCCGGTCGAAGATACCAGGCCGCTGCGACTGTTTATTAAAAACACAGCACTCTGCAAACACGAAAGTGGACGTATAGGGTGTGACGCCTGCCCGGTGCCGGAAGGTTAATTGATGGGGTTAGCTAACGCGAAGCTCTTGATCGAAGCCCCGGTAAACGGCGGCCGTAACTATAACGGTCCTAAGGTAGCGAAATTCCTTGTCGGGTAAGTTCCGACCTGCACGAATGGCGTAACGATGGCGGCGCTGTCTCCACCCGAGACTCAGTGAAATTGAAATCGCTGTGAAGATGCAGTGTATCCGCGGCTAGACGGAAAGACCCCGTGAACCTTTACTATAGCTTTGCACTGGACTTTGAATTTGCTTGTGTAGGATAGGTGGGAGGCTTTGAAGCGTGGACGCCAGTTCGCGTGGAGCCAACCTTGAAATACCACCCTGGCAACTTTGAGGTTCTAACTCAGGTCCGTTATCCGGATCGAGGACAGTGTATGGTGGGTAGTTTGACTGGGGCGGTCTCCTCCTAAAGAGTAACGGAGGAGTACGAAGGTGCGCTCAGACCGGTCGGAAATCGGTCGTAGAGTATAAAGGCAAAAGCGCGCTTGACTGCGAGACAGACACGTCGAGCAGGTACGAAAGTAGGTCTTAGTGATCCGGTGGTTCTGTATGGAAGGGCCATCGCTCAACGGATAAAAGGTACTCCGGGGATAACAGGCTGATACCGCCCAAGAGTTCATATCGACGGCGGTGTTTGGCACCTCGATGTCGGCTCATCACATCCTGGGGCTGAAGCCGGTCCCAAGGGTATGGCTGTTCGCCATTTAAAGTGGTACGCGAGCTGGGTTTAGAACGTCGTGAGACAGTTCGGTCCCTATCTGCCGTGGACGTTTGAGATTTGAGAGGGGCTGCTCCTAGTACGAGAGGACCGGAGTGGACGAACCTCTGGTGTTCCGGTTGTCACGCCAGTGGCATTGCCGGGTAGCTATGTTCGGAATAGATAACCGCTGAAAGCATCTAAGCGGGAAACTAGCCTCAAGATGAGATCTCACTGGGACCTTGAGTCCCCTGAAGGGCCGTCGAAGACTACGACGTTGATAGGTTGGGTGTGTAAGCGCTGTGAGGCGTTGAGCTAACCAATACTAATTGCCCGTGAGGCTTGACCATATAACACCCAAGCAATTTGCTTGCTCTAACGAGCACCAGATTGCGGTGTGTGAAGACGCAATGAACCGAAAGTTCGATGCTCACAAACACCGAAAACTATCACATACCCACTTTGCTGAAGCGCGGCCAGCTGGCCACGATTCGGTACCCGAATTTCTTGACGACCATAGAGCATTGGAACCACCTGATCCCATCCCGAACTCAGCAGTGAAACGATGCATCGCCGATGGTAGTGTGGGGTTTCCCCATGTGAGAGTAGGTCATCGTCAAGATTAAATTCCGAAACCCCTATCTGCGTATGCAGGTAGGGGTTTTGTTTTTGTAGAAGTCACCAATTTTCACCTGCACGTTACTGCTGTAACGGGCTGGTCACAGAATTTCTTGACGACCATAGAGCATTGGAACCACCTGATCCCATCCCGAACTCAGCAGTGAAACGATGCATCGCCGATGGTAGTGTGGGGTTTCCCCATGTGAGAGTAGGTCATCGTCAAGATTGAATTCCAGAACCCCTGTCTGCTAACGCAGACAGGGGTTTTGTCGTTCTGCACACTGGGAAATACAATCCCGATCAGGCCCGACGCTGCAGGGTCACCCACCACTGCGTTCGATAGTGCAACTGGACAGGAAGAGTCTGCGCGAGGCTGGCCAGCAGCTCGTCAGTGTCATCAAGGCGGAAAGCCCCGGTCAGCTGCAGGTCGGCGATATCCGCTGAGCAACTCAGATGGCCAAGCCGGTAGCGACCCACTTCAGCCAGGAAGTCTGCGAGACGCATACTGCGCGCAGCGATCAACCCATCTACCCAGGCACCGGGCTCCAGGGCAGACGGCGACGCAAGGATCGACTGTCGGTGACCGACCAGATAACTTTGCCCCGGATGCACCTGAACGGGCACTCCAGAGCCGGCTGCAGGTGAATGAATAATCACTCTGCCGGCAGTTACGCTGAGGCGGGTGCCGTTGGACTGCTGAAGAAGGACATATCGAGCATCCACTCCCTCGAATAATCCATGACTACTTTGCACTCTCAGTGGACGATCGAATGAGGCCGCTTGATCTATACCACCGCAGGTCACGAGAATTTCGCCCCGGGTCAGTTTGATCAGCCGCTGGTGAGGGGTGTATTCCAGATCCGCCGAACTGGCGGTATTGAGTTCGAGTCGAGTGCCATCGGGTAGCTGGAACCCACGACGTTCGCCAGTTGAGGTGGCAAAGTCGGCGTTCCACTGATCCCAGTGGAGCATGTCGCTGCTCAGCCACGCTGCCGATCCCATCACTAGGAGCCCTGAAAGCATCTTCAGCGCTGTGCGGCGGCCGACTCCCGATTCACGTACCCCCAAGGTGCTTAATGCATCCTGAACGGCCGTTATAGCGTGCGGCTGGTTGCTCAGCTCGGCATGCAGGGATTTAACCTGTTGCCAGGCCAATTCGTGTTCCTGGCGCTCTGCACGCCACAGGTCGCATTGTTGATGCAGACGGCGATTGCCAGCGTTATTGCGCAAGCGCAGCAGCCAGTGAAGAGCCTGTCTGACGACATGTTGATCAGGCACCTGTACTGCCAACGTGTGTGAAGACATGATGCGAATGCCCGGACGTAACAATGATAATTAGTCGCATTGTCTTCCACCGGTCGCCGATTTTGCAACTGACTGAAGCCTTTACTGAGAACGGTTCGTGCCCGGTGCCTCAGGTGTACCGAGGTAGCGCGTGATCACCTCCACCGCACGGTTAAGGTGTTGTTCGAGCAAGCGCACGGAGCCTTCGACATCCCGGTCTTCCACGGCACGCAACAGCGCCCGGTGGTCCTCCTGGGACAGTTCACCGAGGTTCATCGCTTCCAGGTTGAACCGCAGGAAGCGTTCCTCCTCGTTAAGACCATCTTCGACCAGTCGTAATAGTCGACGATTTGGGGCCTTGCTGTAGAGCGCCATGTGAAACAGGCGGTTCAGGCGACCGATCTCGGTGTAGTCGCGTTCCGTCTCAAGGTCATCAATGTGGCGGGCCGCCAACTCAATGTCATCGGCGGTGAGCAGTGGAATCGACAGGCGAAGCGCTTCTGACTCAAGCAGAATCCGCAGTGCGTAGGTTTCCACGGCATCGCCCTGCACCAGCGGCGCGACGACTGCGCCTTTATGCGCGATGACGCTCAACAGCGACTGGGCTTCGAGTTGCCGCAACGCTTCGCGAACAGGCATGCGACTAACCCCGAAGAAGTCCGCCAGGTCTTGCTGACGCAACGCGCTTCCGCACGGGATGCGACCGTCGAGGATTGCCGAGCGCAAGGTTTCTTCAATCACTGCGCGGGCCATGTGCGCTGGGATTGGCGCATTGATCTTGATACTGCTTAAAGGGTTGGGCTTTTGTGTCACAACGCACCCTGAATAAGTGTGAATGTCTGATTGGATCCAAATTGACACTAGTGACTACCTGCCTGATTGTCAAACCAGCGATCTCCCTGAAAGCTTAGCGCGCCTTCAGTGATCTCACCGTGCCATTGTTTTTTGCCGGGCTAACCTGCACCATCAACCGAATTCCACCTGCCTGATCTGGATGCCTCGCATTGGCGGTACGTTTCGCGATCCCTCGGACTTTGCGCTGGCTGTCATGCGCCCTGCTGCTGGCTGGCGTCATGCTGGGCGGGCTGCATGCCGATTGGGATTTTTCGCTGATCAGTCGCCGTGCCCAGGCATTGTACGGGCCATTGGGTGAAGGACAGCAACGCATCGACGCCTGGCAGCATATATTGGCCACGCAGAAGCAGCTGCCAGAAGTGGAGCAGCTCAATCTGGTCAATCAATTTTTCAACCGGCAAGTGCGTTACGTGGAGGACATCGACCTGTGGCACGAGGTCGATTATTGGGAAACGCCCATCCAGGCATTATGGAAAGGTGCCGGGGATTGCGAAGACTACGCCATCGCCAAGTACTTCAGCCTGCGCCACCTCGGCGTTTCCAGTGACAAACTGCGCATCACCTACGTCAAGGCCCTGCGCCAGAATCGCGCGCATATGGTATTGACCTATTACTCAAGCCCCGAGGCAATGCCACTGGTGCTCGACAGTTTGATCGACGCAATCAAGCCCGCCAGTCAACGAACCGACCTGTTGCCGGTCTACTCTTTTAATGCGGAAGGGTTGTACCTGCCGGGCAGCAAAGGCAACAAGAAAGTCAGTGACACCAAACGCCTGTCCCGCTGGCAGGATGTGCTGAAGAAAATGCAGGCCGAAGGTTTCCCGGTCGAGACGACTAACTAGGAGCGCGCGCTCAGATGTCTTTGTTTAAACAGCTTTTGATCGCTATCTGTCTGTTCCTGGTGGTCGCTTTCACTGGCAGCTTCATGGTCAGCCTGGAAAGCTCGCGGACCCAATACGTCAACCAGTTGCGCTCCCACGCCCAGGATGCGGCGACGGCGTTGGCGCTGTCCCTGACGCCGAACATCGACGATCCGGCGATGGTCGAGTTGCTGGTCAGCTCGATCTTCGACAGCGGTTATTACGCCAGCATTCGGGTGATCGACGTGAGCAACGACAAGGTCATCGTCGAACGCAGTGGCATACCTGCGGTGAACAACGTGCCCGACTGGTTCGTCAAATTGATCGGGCTGGAGCCGGCTGGTGGTGATGCCATCGTCAGCCGTGGCTGGGAGCAGGCGGCGCGGATCGAGGTGGTCAGCCACCCGATGTTCGCCTTGGCCAAGCTGTGGCAGAGCGCGCTGGGCAGCCTTGGCTGGTTGCTGCTCTGCGGCGCTGTCAGTGCGGTGCTGGGCGCGCTGTTGCTGCGGCGCCAATTGAAGCCGTTGGACTACATGGTCAAGCAATCCCACGCCATTGCCCGGCGTGAGTTCCTGAGCCTCCCGGACCTGCCGCGCACCCCGGAATTGCGCCGCGTCGTCCAGGCCATGAACCAGATGGTCGAAAAGCTCAAGGCACTGTTCCAAGAGCAGGCCGAGCGCAGTGAAAAACTGCGCATCGAGTCATACCAGGACAACCTGACGGGCCTGGCCAACCGGCGTTATTTCGAGATGCAGCTGAATGCCCGAGTGAGCAACCCGGAGCAGGCCAGCTCGGGTTATCTGCTGTTGCTGCGGGTCAAAGACCTGGCCGGGCTGAACCAGCGTCTCGGCGGTCAGCGTACTGATGAGTTGCTGATAGCGGTTGGCGAGCAGCTGTCCCGTGAGTGCGCCAAGTTCCCGGAAACCTACAACCTGGTCACGCGAATTCGCGGTGGCGAGTTTGCCGTGCTGGCCCCCGGGTTGGTGCGTGAGGAAGCGCTGCAACTGGCGCGCAATCTCGACAGTGCCCTGGCGAGCCTGCATGCCACGGGGGCGACTGATGTGGCCTCGGTGGCTTCGCTCGGGCTGGCGCCGTTTGTCCATGGCGACTCGCCCCAGGCAGTCATCAGCCTGGCGGACCAGGCATTGGCACAAGCAGAAACCCAAGGTGAGCCCACTTGGGCCTGCCTGGATCACAGCGCATCAGCTCGCGTTGGCGATGACCATCATGCCTGGCACAAACTGCTGGATCAGGCGTTGGCGAATCGAGGCCTGCAGTTGTATTTCCAGCCGGTGGTTGCCAGCCAGGACCCGCAGTTGGTGTTGCACTACAAGGTTCTCTCACGCCTGATCGACGACGAAGGCCAGACCATCCCTGCCGGACGCTTCCTGCCCTGGCTCGAGCGTTTTGGCTGGACGGCGCGCCTGGACCGGCTGATGTTGGAGTTGGTGCTCGAGCAAATGGCCGGCCATGAAGAGTCACTGGCGCTGAACCTGTCTTCGGCGACGCTGGCGGACCCGCAGATGCTGAACAAGATCTTCGACATCTTGCGCGCCCATTCCAATCTGGGGCCGCGCCTGACCCTGGAAATTGGTGAGGAACAGATCCCCGAACAGGCCGTGCTCGAGCAGTTGACGACGCGTCTGCGTGAACTGGGTTTTTCTCTCAGCCTGCAACGTTTTGGCGGGCGCTTCAGCATGATCGGCAACCTCGCACGGCTGGGCCTGGCGTATCTGAAGATCGATGGCAGCTATATCCGCGCGATCGATCAGGAGGGTGACAAGCGCCTGTTCATCGAGGCCATCCAGCGGGCAGCACACAGCATCGATCTGCCGCTGATTGCCGAGCGGGTGGAGACTGAAGGGGAGTTGTCGGTGATTCGCGAGATGGGGCTGTATGGGGTGCAGGGGCAGTTGTTTGGCGAGCCCAAGCCTTGGCGTTAACGTTATAAAAGCAAAAGATCGCAGCCTTCGGCAGCTCCTACGGGGAAAAATGTTCACATGTAGGAGCTGCCGAAGGCTGCGATCTTTTGATTTAAAACGGCCTTAAATCAACCCCGTCTCTTCATCATCAATCAAATGACTCAACCCACCCAACGCCTCACGCGCCTGGGTCCGGTCCATCAGCTTGGCCTGGGCCGCTGCCGGCAGATCGGTGACCCGAATCACGCCCTTGCTGGTCAGCACCTGAATCAAGTCGTCGAGTACCCGGATCATTTCCAGGTCGCTCTGCTTGAGTTGCTTGAGGCTGACTTCCATCACTTCGTTGGCGTACCAGGCCTGGATCTCATGATGATCGGCGGGCAGCGTTTCCGTTGCCTCGGCGTAAGCCGCCGCTTCCACGCGCACTAATTGGCCTTGCGCATCGCGTTGCACGTAAAACATTGAGCATCCCTCAGATATGGACCAGCGTCATGCTGTCAGCAGCATAGGCCAACTGCACGCGAGTATGCGGTGCGCTGACGAAATCGTCACCGGGGTGATTGTCGCAAACGTGATGGCCGCCCGGTTTGGGCGGCCATCCGCTGGCTATCAGCTGTTGTTGTGATCAACCTTGATGGTCGGATCGCTACCGGCAATCAGGTTGTGCAGGTTGGCGGTGGACCAGTTGTTGCCCTCCAGCTTGATCGTCACATCGGCCTTGGCAGCTGCGGCGTCGTTACTGTTGAACTTGCCCGCAGAGTTCACTTCCAGCGACGAAACGCCACCCACCGTGGTGATCTTCAGGAAGTTATCGATGGTGCCGCCGGTCTCGCCCTGCAACAAGTCACGCAGGTCGATGCGGTCACCTTCGGCGGCCTTGAAGTCCTTGATCACGTCGTTACCGGCATCGCCTGCTTTCCAGACGAAGGTGTCGCCACCCAGTCCGCCGATCAGGGTGTCATCACCCTTGCCGCCGATGAGGATGTCATTGCCGTCGCCACCGTCGAGCAGGTCATTGCCGGTTCCGCCGAGCAGGATGTCGTTGCCGCTGCCGCCGTAGAGTTTATCGTCGCCGCCCTGGCCGAAGATGATGTCATCGCCGGCACCACCTAGCAGCGTATCGTTGCCATCATGAGCACCCGATACGTCGAACACTTTGTAGTTCTCGGTAACGAACTGGTGCACGTTGCTTGGGGTGACCTTGTTGGTTTCGACACCGGTTTCCTGACCGACGAACGCTTGCAGCGCGGTGTAGCCTTCACCCGTGACCCCGTTGAAGCTCACCAGGTCACCGAAGACGATGTCGTTGCCATCTCCACCATTGATGGTGTCGCTACCTGGCAGTGTCGCCTCGCTATGGCCGAGGATCGCATTGGCCAGGTCATCAGGGTTGATGTTGGCCAGCGGTTTGCCTTTGGTGGTGTTGTACGGAGCCAGGTCGCTTTCCGTTACCCCATTGTTCAGGCCAATGGCCTGTACGGTCGAGTTAGCGGCTGCGAACAGAGCGAGTGCCAGCCCTGCATCCCGTGCACTGTTGCGGTCGACTCTGCCTTCGCCGTCGTTGTAAGACAGCTCGTAGGTACCGTCGCCCTGCGCATGAATCCTCAAGCTGCTGTCGATCTTCGAGGATGACCAATTGCCGCCGGAGTCCTGGGTCCATTTGTAAACGTTACCGCTGGAATCGACCAACGTCCGCAGTTTGCCGCCGATCATCGTGCTGAACGCAGTACCAGGCGTGTAATCTCCGGCCTTCATCAGACTGTCGAGGTTGATGTCGCTAGTGTTGTTAGACCAGTAGTCGACGACTTTTGGATTCACCACCTCGTAGGACGTATAGGCAGTTGGCTCGCCGTCAGTAATGAAGTAAGTCAGGTTAGTCGCACCGGTGTTGCTCATCGCCTCGTCACTGTGGAACCAGTTGGCTGTGGTCTTGAACACGTCCTCGTAGTTGGTCCAGCCAGCTGACTTCATGCTCTCGAGCACGGTCTTCAAGCTGTCCAGCGCGCCCTTGCTCGACAAGTCGACCGAGATCGATTTGTTCACTT
Source organism: Pseudomonas sp. LB3P31 (assembly GCF_054897945.1). Classification (NCBI taxonomy): domain Bacteria; kingdom Pseudomonadati; phylum Pseudomonadota; class Gammaproteobacteria; order Pseudomonadales; family Pseudomonadaceae; genus Pseudomonas; species Pseudomonas sp. LB3P31. The sequence goes on along the minus strand of NZ_CM142710.1, from coordinate 3,275,541 downwards.
GGGTATCGAAGTCCACCAGGAACACCTTCACGCTGCCCGGGTTGGTGCCTTGCGATGTGGCACTGGCGATCAGCGAGGTAAATACCGCTATCAAGGAGTTCTTGGCCGATGTCACGGAGGAGGCGCTCATGCTGCCCGAACTGTCGACCATGAAGGCAATGTTGTAGTTCTGACCCGGTGTCGTCGTCAGGCCGGCGATGTCCGCCACGATGATATCGTTGCCGAAGGTGCCGTCCTGAACGTCGTTGCCCGCAGTCAGCGTGATCGGGTTGTACGTGGCCGGATAAATCGTGACCGGAATCGTCGCCGTACTCGAAGCCGATCCACCCAGTTGCTCGGTGGAAGTCGAGGTCACGGTCAGGTCGAACTTGCCGTTGTAGTAAGCCGGTGGTGTCAGGGTCAGGTTGGCCAGGTTCCAGCCAGTCACATTCGCCGAGCCATCGGTGCCCACGGTCCAGCTATGGCCCGCGTCGTCGCTCAGCACCATGCCTTTTGGGAAGCCGCTGATGGTCACGCTGAGGCTTTCCGAACCATCGGTGTCGGTCAGCGCGGTGGTGATTTTCGACAGGTGTACGCTGCCGTTTTCCGCGCCTTCGTTGAGCTTGTAGCCCTCGTAGTAACCTTCGCCATTGGTGCCGTGCAGGTCGGAAACCGTCACGCCGGATGCGGCCAGGTTGGCCACGCCGGTGTACAGCGGAATGCCGGAACTGCTCAGGTCTACAGCGGTTGCGCCGTTGACCGACAGATTGACGTCGTAGCTGCCCGGACCACTCTGGTTGTGGTGATAGATGTCGATGGTGTAGTAGCCGCTGGTAGTCGGCTTGAAGCCTGTGCCAGAGATGGCTCCGCCTTTACCCCACAACGCACTGGCCACGTCCTTGCCGCCAATGGTCACCAGCAGACTGTCGTCAGCGCTGCCGCTGAAGCTGTAAGTCTTGCCGGCTTCCAGGTAGATCAGGCCAGACGTTTTGGATGCGAGACCCACACCGGTATCGCCACTGGACTGGATGTTGGTCGAGGTGCTGGTGCTGTTCGGATTCTTCGCAGCATCAATCACCGACTTCAGGGTCGCAGTTGCCACACCGTTACCAGCGGTACCGTCATAACCTGCGCTCAAGCCGGACAGGTTGGTCCAGACTTCCTTGAGCAAGCCAGTCGAGGTCACGGCATTGCCGTCGACAGTCAGCGTCGGCTTGTCAGCTACCGGAGTAATGTCGACTTTGAGTGTCGCTTCGTTGCCTTGGTTGAAGCCATCGGTAGGCTTGAACTTGATCTGCGCGTAGTCGGCGGCCTTGTTGCCGATACCAGTGCCACCGTAACCGTCAGCACCGGACTCGTTGCCCACTGGCACGAATTTCAGTTTGCCGGCAGCGATATCCGCCTGGCTGATGACCTGGCCTGCCGCGACTTTCACCCAGCCCGCAGCGCCATTGAACATCAGGTCGCCACGACCGGCGACATCCGTGATGGTCACGCTCAGAGGGCTGTCGTTATCGACGTCGGTGGTTTTGAAGTTGTCCCATGTCAGCACCAGGTCTTTGTCTTCGAGACCGGTGACACCGTTGTTTGCTGCAACCGGTGCGTGGTCGTTGTCGACAATGGTCGTATCAACGCTGGCCTTGTTAGAGTCGATCGCGAGGTTTTCGAAATTACCGCCGCTGACCTTGTCGATGGTAATAACGAAGTTCTCGGAACCTTCCACCAGCTTGTCGTTGATGGTCGAGATATCGAAACCGACGCTATTGCTGTTGGCCGGGATCTTGACGGTAATGACACCGGTGAAGTCGACGTTGTTGGCCGCTGTGCCGGTGTATTTCAGGGTTACAAAGACATCGCTCTGGGCGGTGTTGCTCAGGTTCAGCGTGTAATGCGCTGTCTGGCCTTCAACCACTGAAGTATCGCCGCTGATGCCCACGGTGACTCTGTCGCCTTGGCCTGAAGGCTCGTCAGTGACGGTGGTGGTCAGCGGGGTCTTGTCGAGGGTCAGTTGCTCGAACTTCGTGCTGCCGCCGGAGACGGATTCGATCTTGTTGACCAACGAAGGCTGGCCGCCGGTGTAGACGTCGTCTGCGATGTTTATCGGCAACGAACCGGAGCTGGCGTTAGCGGCGATGTTGATGACCTTGCCGTTGCTCAGGGTGAAGCTCATCGCTTCGTGGTTGTTGATCGGTAAGCCGTCTTTACTGGTCAGGGTCACGGTGTAGGTGATCTGACCGCCTTCGGCGACGGTGGTTTTATCCACAGTCAGTTTGGCGATGACTTCGTTGGTGGTGTCGTTGATGGTGACCGATGCTGGGCCGCCGATCGCTGGGTTTTCCAGCGCCTTACCATTGGAGGTCGCGCCGGTAATACCTAGTTGTACGGAGCCGCCGTCTGTGTAGACGTCGTCGCCTTGCGGAGCGAGGGTGTGCACCTTCTCGGTTTCGCCTGCAGCGAAGACCACGGTTTTGCCGTTGCTCAAGGTCACAGTGACCGGTTGCAGCTGGGCCTTGTCGAGCTTGATGGTGAAGGCTGCGCCCTGGTTTTCCAGGACCGGGCCGTTGCCGGTGATGGTGATGCCAACCAGGTCGCCTTGACCGGTTGGTTCATCGGTGACGGCGGTTTGCACCGCATTCTCGCCCAGGGTCAGTTTTTCGTAGGTGTCCGCACCGGTGACCGATACCAGCTTGTTGACGATAGTCGGTTGACCACCCACCGAGATGTCGTCGGCAACCGTGATTGTTGTTTGGCCGGTAACGCTGTTCGCTGGAACCTTGATCAACGTACCGTCGGTGAGCTTGAAGGTCAGCTCAGGGTGGTTATTGATTGGCAGACCGGTGCTGGTGGTCAGGGTCACGGTGTAGGTGACTTGGCCGCCTTCCGCGACGGTGGTTTTGTCCGCCGTCAGGGTCGCAAACACTTCACTGGTGGTGTCGTTGATAACCACCGACGCTGGGCCGCCGATCACTGGATTTTCCAGCGCCGCGCCATTCGAAGTCGCGCCAGTAATGCTCAGAGATACGCTGCCACCATCTGTGTAGACGTCGTCGCCTTGTGGGGCGAGGGTGTGGACCTTCTCGGTTTCGCCGGCGGCGAAGACCACGGTTTTGCCGTTGCTCAAGGTCACAGTGACCGGTTGCAGCTGAGCTTTATCGAGCTTGATGGTGAACGCTGCGCCCTGGTTTTCCAGGACTGGGCCGTTGCCGGTGATGGTGATGCCGACCAGGTCGCCCTGGTTGTTGGTAGGCGTACCCGAACCTGGCTCATCAGTGACCTTGGTTTCCAGGGCGTTTTGGCCCAGGGTCAGCTTCTCGTAGGTGCTGGCGCCTTCCACCGAAACCAGCTTATTAACGATGGTCGGCTGGCCGCCAATGCCAATGTCGTCGGCAACCGTGATGGTTGTTTGGCCGGTAACGCTGTTCGCTGGAACCTTGATCAACGTACCGTCGGTGAGCTTGAAGGTCAGCTCAGGGTGGTTATTGATTGGCAGACCGGTGCTGGTGGTCAGGGTCACGGTGTAGGTGACTTGGCCGCCTTCCGCGACGGTGGTTTTGTCCGCCGTCAGGGTCGCAAACACTTCACTGGTGGTGTCGTTGATAACCACCGACGCTGGGCCGCCGATCACTGGATTTTCCAGCGCCGCGCCATTCGAAGTCGCGCCAGTAATGCTCAGAGATACGCTGCCACCATCTGTGTAGACGTCGTCGCCTTGTGGGGCGAGGGTGTGCACCTTCTCGGTTTCGCCTGCAGCGAAGACCACGGTTTTGCCGTTGCTCAAGGTCACAGTGACCGGTTGCAGCTGAGCTTTATCGAGCTTGATGGTGAACGCTGCGCCCTGGTTTTCCAGGACTGGGCCGTTGCCGGTGATGGTGATGCCGACCAGGTCGCCCTGGTTGTTGGTAGGCGTACCCGAACCTGGCTCATCAGTGACCTTGGTTTCCAGGGCGTTTTGGCCCAGGGTCAGCTTCTCGTAGGTGCTGGCGCCTTCCACCGAAACCAGCTTATTAACGATGGTCGGCTGGCCGCCAATGCCAATGTCGTCGGCAACCGTGATGGTTGTTTGGCCGGTAACGCTGTTCGCTGGAACCTTGATCAACGTACCGTCGGTGAGCTTGAAGGTCAGCTCAGGGTGGTTATTGATTGGCAGACCGGTGCTGGTGGTCAGGGTCACGGTGTAGGTGACTTGGCCGCCTTCCGCGACGGTGGTTTTGTCCGCCGTCAGGGTCGCAAACACTTCACTGGTGGTGTCGTTGATAACCACCGACGCTGGGCCGCCGATCACTGGATTTTCCAGCGCCGCGCCATTCGAAGTCGCGCCAGTAATGCTCAGAGATACGCTGCCACCATCTGTGTAGACGTCGTCGCCTTGTGGGGCGAGGGTGTGGACCTTCTCGGTTTCGCCGGCGGCGAAGACCACGGTTTTGCCGTTGCTCAAGGTCACAGTGACCGGTTGCAGCTGAGCTTTATCGAGCTTGATGGTGAACGCTGCGCCCTGGTTTTCCAGGACTGGGCCGTTGCCGGTGATGGTGATGCCGACCAGGTCGCCCTGGTTGTTGGTAGGCGTACCCGAACCTGGCTCATCAGTGACCTTGGTTTCCAGGGCGTTTTGGCCCAGGGTCAGCTTCTCGTAGGTGCTGGCGCCTTCCACCGAAACCAGCTTATTAACGATGGTCGGCTGGCCGCCAATGCCAATGTCGTCGGCAACCGTGATGGTTGTTTGGCCGGTAACGCTGTTCGCTGGAACCTTGATCAACGTACCGTCGGTGAGCTTGAAGGTCAGCTCAGGGTGGTTATTGATTGGCAGACCGGTGCTGGTGGTCAGGGTCACGGTGTAGGTGACTTGGCCGCCTTCCGCGACGGTGGTTTTGTCCGCCGTCAGGGTCGCAAACACTTCACTGGTGGTGTCGTTGATAACCACCGACGCTGGGCCGCCGATCACTGGATTTTCCAGCGCCGCGCCATTCGAAGTCGCGCCAGTAATGCTCAGAGATACGCTGCCACCATCTGTGTAGACGTCGTCGCCTTGTGGGGCGAGGGTGTGCACCTTCTCGGTTTCGCCTGCAGCGAAGACCACGGTTTTGCCGTTGCTCAAGGTCACAGTGACCGGTTGCAGCTGAGCTTTATCGAGCTTGATGGTGAACGCTGCGCCCTGGTTTTCCAGGACTGGGCCGTTGCCGGTGATGGTGATGCCGACCAGGTCGCCCTGGTTGTTGGTAGGCGTACCCGAACCTGGCTCATCAGTGACCTTGGTTTCCAGGGCGTTTTGGCCCAGGGTCAGCTTCTCGTAGGTGCTGGCGCCTTCCACCGAAACCAGCTTATTAACGATGGTCGGCTGGCCGCCAATGCCAATGTCGTCGGCAACCGTGATGGTTGTTTGGCCGGTAACGCTGTTCGCTGGAACCTTGATCAACGTACCGTCGGTGAGCTTGAAGGTCAGCTCAGGGTGGTTATTGATTGGCAGACCGGTGCTGGTGGTCAGGGTCACGGTGTAGGTGACTTGGCCGCCTTCCGCGACGGTGGTTTTGTCCGCCGTCAGGGTCGCAAACACTTCACTGGTGGTGTCGTTGATAACCACCGACGCTGGGCCGCCGATCACTGGATTTTCCAGCGCCGCGCCATTCGAAGTCGCGCCAGTAATGCTCAGAGATACGCTGCCACCATCTGTGTAGACGTCGTCGCCTTGTGGGGCGAGGGTGTGGACCTTCTCGGTTTCGCCGGCGGCGAAGACCACGGTTTTGCCGTTGCTCAAGGTCACAGTGACCGGTTGCAGCTGAGCTTTATCGAGCTTGATGGTGAACGCTGCGCCCTGGTTTTCCAGGACTGGGCCGTTGCCGGTGATGGTGATGCCGACCAGGTCGCCCTGGTTGTTGGTAGGCGTACCCGAACCTGGCTCATCAGTGACCTTGGTTTCCAGGGCGTTTTGGCCCAGGGTCAGCTTCTCGTAGGTGCTGGCGCCTTCCACCGAAACCAGCTTATTAACGATGGTCGGCTGGCCGCCAATGCCAATGTCGTCGGCAACCGTGATGGTTGTTTGGCCGGTAACGCTGTTCGCTGGAACCTTGATCAACGTACCGTCGGTGAGCTTGAAGGTCAGCTCAGGGTGGTTATTGATTGGCAGACCGGTGCTGGTGGTCAGGGTCACGGTGTAGGTGACTTGGCCGCCTTCCGCGACGGTGGTTTTGTCCGCCGTCAGGGTCGCAAACACTTCACTGGTGGTGTCGTTGATAACCACCGACGCTGGGCCGCCGATCACTGGATTTTCCAGCGCCGCGCCATTCGAAGTCGCGCCAGTAATGCTCAGAGATACGCTGCCACCATCTGTGTAGACGTCGTCGCCTTGTGGGGCGAGGGTGTGCACCTTCTCGGTTTCGCCTGCAGCGAAGACCACGGTTTTGCCGTTGCTCAAGGTCACAGTGACCGGTTGCAGCTGAGCTTTATCGAGCTTGATGGTGAAGGCTGCGCCCTGATTTTCCTGAACGGGGCCGTTACCGGTGATGGTGATGCCGACGGCATCGCCTTGGTTGTCGGTTGGAGTACCCGAACCCGGCTCATCAGTGACCTTGGTTTCCACCGCATTCTGACCCAAGGTCAGTTTTTCGTAGGTGCCTGCACCTTCGACCGATACCAGCTTGTTGACGATAGTCGGTTGGCCGCCCACTGCGATGTCGTCAGCAGCCGTGATAGTCGCCTGGCCAGTGATGCTATTGGCAGGAACGGTAATCAACGTGCCGTCGGTAAGCTTGAAGGTCAGCTCAGGATGGTTGGTCAGTGGCAGACCGGTGCTGGTGGTCAGGGTCACGGTGTAGGTGACTTGGCCGCCTTCAGCCACGGTGGTTTTGTCTGCAGTCAAAGTCGCAAACACTTCACTGGTGGTGTCGCCGATGGTGACCGAAGCTGGGCCGCCGATGGTTGGATTTTCCAGCGCTGCGCCATTGGAGGTGGCGCCGGTAATGCTCAGTTCCACCGTTTCGCCGTCTTTGTAGACGTCGTCGCCTTGCGGCGCCAGGGTGTGGACTTTCTCGGTTTGGCCTGCGGCGAAGACCAACGTCGCACCGTCGCTCAGCTTGACGGTCACTGGGTGATCTTGAGCCTTGTCGAGCTTGATGGTGAACGCTGCGCCCTGGTTTTCCTGAACGGGACCGTTACCGGTGATGGTGATGCCAACGGCATCGCCTTGGTTGTCGGTTGGAGTACCCGAACCTGGCTCATCAGTGACCTTGGTTTCCACCGCGTTCTGACCGAGGGTCAGTTGTTCGTAGGTGCCTGCACCTTCGACCGATACCAGCTTGTTGACGATGGTCGGTTGACCGCCAAGGCCGATGTCATCGGCAGCCGTGATGGTGGCTTGGCCAGTGATGCTGTTAGCAGGGACAGTAATGGTGGTGCCATCGGTGAGCTTAAAAGTCAGCTCAGGATGGTTGGTCAGCGGCAGACCGGTGCTGGTGGTCAGGGTCACGGTGTAAGTGACTTGGCCGCCTTCAGCAACAGTCGTTTTGTCTGCAGTCAAAGTCGCGAAGACTTCACTGGTGGTGTCGCCGATGGTGACCGAAGCTGGGCCACCAATCGAAGGATTCTCCAGCGCTGCGCCGTTGGAGGTCGCGCTGGAAATGCTCAGTTCCACCGTTTCGCCGTCTTTGTAGACGTCGTCGCCTTGCGGCGCCAGGGTGTGGACTTTCTCGGTTTGGCCTGCGGCGAAAACCAGGGTCGCACCGTCGCTCAGCTTGACGGTCACTGGGTGGTCTTGAGCCTTGTCGAGCTTGATGGTGAAGGCGGCGCCCTGGTTTTCCTGAACGGGACCGTTACCGGTAATGGTGATGCCGACGGCATCGCCTTGGTTGTCGGTTGGAGTACCCGAACCCGGCTCATCAGTGACCTTGGTTTCCACCGCGTTCTGACCGAGGGTCAGTTGTTCGTAGGTGCCTGCGCCTTCAACCGATACCAGCTTGTTGACGATAGTCGGTTGGCCGCCCACTGCGATGTCGTCAGCAGCCGTGATAGTCGCCTGGCCAGTGATGCTATTGGCAGGAACGGTAATCAACGTGCCGTCGGTAAGCTTGAAGGTCAGCTCAGGATGGTTGGTCAGTGGCAGACCGGTGCTGGTGGTCAGAGTCACGGTGTAAGTGACTTGGCCGCCTTCCGCCACAGTCGTTTTGTCTGCAGTCAAAGTCGCGAAGACTTCACTGGTGGTGTCGCCGATGGTGACCGACGCTGGGCCGCCGATGGTTGGATTTTCCAGCGCTGCGCCATTGGAGGTGGCACCGGTAATGCTCAGTTCTACCGTTTCGCCGTCTTTGTAGACGTCGTCGCCTTGCGGCGCCAGGGTGTGGACCTTCTCGGTTTGGCCAGCGGCGAAGACCAACGTCGCACCGTCGCTCAGCTTGACGGTCACTGGGTGATCTTGAGCTTTGTCGAGCTTGATGGTGAACGCTGCGCCCTGGTTTTCCTGAACGGGACCGTTACCGGTAATGGTGATGCCAACGGCATCGCCTTGGTTGTCGGTTGGAGTACCCGAACCCGGCTCATCAGTGACCTTGGTTTCCACCGCGTTCTGACCGAGGGTCAGTTGTTCGTAGGTGCCTGCACCTTCGACCGATACCAGTTTGTTGACGATGGTCGGTTGGCCGCCCACTGCGATGTCATCGGCAGCCGTGATGGTGGCTTGGCCAGTGATGCTGTTAGCAGGGACAGTAATGGTGGTGCCATCGGTGAGCTTGAAGGTCAGCTCAGGATGGTTGGTCAGCGGCAGACCGGTGCTGGTGGTCAGGGTCACGGTGTAGGTGACTTGGCCGCCTTCAGCAACAGTCGTTTTGTCTGCAGTCAAAGTCGCGAAGACTTCACTGGTGGTGTCGCCGATGGTGACCGAAGCTGGGCCACCAATCGAAGGATTCTCCAGCGCTGCGCCGTTGGAGGTCGCGCTGGAAATGCTCAGTTCCACCGTTTCGCCGTCTTTGTAGACGTCGTCGCCTTGCGGCGCCAGGGTGTGGACTTTCTCGGTTTGGCCTGCGGCGAAGACCAGGGTCGCACCGTCGCTCAGCTTGACGGTCACTGGGTGATCTTGAGCTTTGTCGAGCTTGATGGTGAACGCTGCGCCCTGGTTTTCCTGAACGGGACCGTTACCGGTAATGGTGATGCCAACGGCATCGCCTTGGTTGTCGGTTGGAGTACCCGAACCCGGCTCATCAGTGACCTTGGTTTCCACCGCGTTCTGACCGAGGGTCAGTTGTTCGTAGGTGCCTGCACCTTCGACCGATACCAGTTTGTTGACGATGGTCGGTTGGCCGCCCACTGCGATGTCGTCAGCAGCCGTGATAGTCGCCTGGCCAGTGATGCTATTGGCAGGAACGGTAATCAACGTGCCATCGGTGAGCTTGAAGGTCAGCTCAGGATGGTTGGTCAGTGGCAGACCGGTGCTGGTGGTCAGAGTCACGGTGTAAGTGACTTGGCCGCCTTCCGCCACAGTCGTTTTGTCTGCAGTCAAAGTCGCGAAGACTTCACTGGTGGTGTCGCCGATGGTGACCGACGCTGGGCCGCCGATGGTTGGATTTTCCAGCGCTGCGCCATTGGAGGTGGCACCGGTAATGCTCAGTTCTACCGTTTCGCCGTCTTTGTAGACGTCGTCGCCTTGCGGCGCCAGGGTGTGGACCTTCTCGGTTTGGCCAGCGGCGAAGACCAACGTCGCACCGTCGCTCAGCTTGACGGTCACTGGGTGATCTTGAGCTTTGTCGAGCTTGATGGTGAAGGCTGCGCCCTGATTTTCCTGAACGGGACCGTTACCAGTGATGGTGATGCCAACGGCATCGCCTTGGTTGTCGGTTGGAGTACCCGAACCCGGCTCATCAGTGACCTTGGTTTCCACCGCATTCTGACCCAAGGTCAGTTTTTCGTAGGTGCCTGCACCTTCGACCGATACCAGCTTGTTGACGATAGTCGGTTGGCCGCCCACTGCGATGTCGTCAGCAGCCGTGATGGTCGCCTGGCCAGTGATGCTATTGGCAGGAACGGTAATCAACGTGCCATCGGTGAGCTTGAAGGTCAGCTCAGGATGGTTGGTCAGTGGCAGACCGGTGCTGGTGGTCAGAGTCACGGTGTAGGTGACTTGGCCGCCTTCAGCCACGGTGGTTTTGTCTGCAGTCAAAGTCGCGAAGACTTCACTGGTGGTGTCGCCGATGGTGACCGAAGCTGGGCCACCAATCGAAGGATTCTCCAGCGCTGCGCCATTGGAGGTGGCACCGGTAATGCTCAGTTCTACCGTTTCGCCGTCTTTGTAGACGTCGTCGCCTTGTGGGGCGAGGGTGTGGACCTTCTCGGTTTGGCCTGCGGCGAAAACCAGGGTCGCACCGTCGCTCAGCTTCACGGTAACGGGATGGTCTTGAGCCTTGTCGAGCTTGATGGTGAACGCTGCGCCCTGGTTTTCCTGAACGGGACCGTTGCCGGTGATGGTGATGCCAACGGCATCGCCTTGGTTGTCGGTTGGAGTACCCGAACCTGGCTCATCAGTGACCTTGGTTTCCACCGCGTTCTGACCGAGGGTCAGTTGTTCGTAGGTGCCTGCACCTTCGACCGATACCAGCTTGTTGACGATGGTCGGTTGACCGCCCACCGAGATATCGTCGGCAACTGTGATGGTTGTCTGGCCAGTGACGCTGTTCGCCGGCACTTTGATAAAGGTGCCGTCGGTGAGCTTGAAGGTCAGCTCAGGATGGTTGGTCAGTGGCAGACCGGTGCTGGTGGTCAGAGTCACGGTGTAGGTGACTTGGCCGCCTTCAGCCACGGTGGTTTTGTCTGCAGTCAAAGTCGCGAAGACTTCACTGGTGGTGTCGCCGATGGTCACCGACGCTGGGCCACCAATCGAAGGATTCTCCAGCGCTGCGCCATTCGAGGTCGCGCCGGTAATGCTCAGTTCTACCGTTTCGCCGTCTTTGTAGACGTCGTCGCCTTGTGGGGCGAGGGTGTGGACCTTCTCGGTTTGGCCTGCGGCGAAAACCAGGGTCGCACCGTCGCTCAGCTTCACAGTAACGGGATGGTCTTGAGCCTTGTCGAGCTTGATGGTGAACGCTGCGCCCTGGTTTTCCTGAACGGGACCGTTACCGGTGATGGTGATGCCAACGGCATCGCCTTGGTTGTCGGTTGGAGTACCCGAACCTGGCTCATCAGTGACCTTGGTTTCCATCGCGTTCTGACCGAGGGTCAGTTGTTCGTAGGTGCCTGCACCTTCGACCGATACCAGTTTGTTGACGATGGTCGGTTGACCGCCAAGGCCGATGTCATCGGCAGCCGTGATGGTGGCTTGGCCAGTGATGCTGTTAGCAGGGACAGTAATGGTGGTGCCATCGGTGAGCTTAAAAGTCAGCTCAGGATGGTTGGTCAGCGGCAGACCCGTGCTGGTGGTCAGGGTCACGGTGTAGGTGACTTGGCCGCCTTCCGCCACGGTGGTTTTATCCGCCGTCAGGGTGGCGAACACTTCACTGGTGGTGTCGCCGATGGTGACCGAAGCTGGGCCACCAATCGAAGGATTCTCCAGCGCCGCGCCATTCGAGGTGGCACCGGTAATGCTCAGTTCTACCGTTTCGCCGTCTTTGTAGACGTCGTCGCCTTGCGGCGCCAGGGTGTGGACTTTCTCGGTTTGGCCTGCGGCGAAGACCAGGGTCGCACCGTCGCTCAGCTTCACAGTAACGGGATGGTCTTGAGCCTTGTCGAGCTTGATGGTGAACGCTGCGCCCTGGTTTTCCTGAACGGGACCGTTACCGGTGATGGTGATGCCAACGGCATCGCCTTGACCGGCAGGTTCGTCAGTAACGGCGGTTTGCACCGCGTTCTCGCCAAGAGTCAGTTTTTCGTAGGTGCCTGCGCCTTCAACCGATTCCAGCTTGTTGACGATAGTCGGTTGGCCGCCAAGGCCGATGTCATCGGCAGCCGTGATGGTGGCTTGGCCAGTGATGCTGTTAGCAGGGACAGTAATGGTGGTGCCATCGGTGAGCTTGAAGGTCAGCTCAGGATGGTTGGTCAGCGGCAGACCGGTGCTGGTGGTCAGGGTCACGGTGTAGGTGACTTGGCCGCCTTCAGCCACGGTGGTTTTGTCTGCCGTCAGGGTGGCGAACACTTCACTGGTGGTGTCGCCGATGGTGACCGACGCTGGGCCGCCGATGGTTGGATTTTCCAGCGCTGCGCCATTGGAGGTGGCGCCGGTAATGCTCAGTTCCACCGTTTCGCCGTCTTTGTAGACGTCGTCGCCTTGCGGCGCCAGGGTGTGGACTTTCTCGGTTTGGCCTGCGGCGAAGACCAGGGTCGCACCGTCGCTCAGCTTCACAGTAACGGGATGGTCTTGAGCCTTGTCGAGCTTGATGGTGAACGCTGCGCCCTGGTTTTCCTGAACGGGACCGTTACCGGTGATGGTGATGCCAACGGCATCGCCTTGACCGGCAGGTTCGTCAGTAACGGCGGTTTGCACCGCGTTCTCGCCAAGAGTCAGTTTTTCGTAGGTGCCTGCGCCTTCAACCGATTCCAGCTTGTTGACGATAGTCGGTTGGCCGCCAAGGCCGATGTCATCGGCAGCCGTGATGGTGGCTTGGCCAGTGATGCTGTTAGCAGGGACAGTAATGGTGGTGCCATCGGTGAGCTTGAAGGTCAGCTCAGGATGGTTGGTCAGTGGCAGACCGGTGCTGGTGGTCAGGGTCACGGTGTAAGTCACCGAACCGCCTTCCGCCACAGTCGTTTTGTCTGCAGTCAGGGTGGCGAACACTTCACTGGTGGTGTCGCCGATGGTGACCGACGCTGGGCCGCCGATGGTTGGATTTTCCAGCGCTGCGCCATTGGAGGTCGCGTCGGTAATGCTCAGTTCCACCGTTTCGCCGTCTTTGTAGACGTCGTCGCCTTGCGGCGCCAGGGTGTGGACTTTCTCGGTTTGGCCTGCGGCGAAGACCAGGGTCGCACCGTCGCTCAGCTTCACAGTAACGGGATGGTCTTGAGCCTTGTCGAGCTTGATGGTGAACGCTGCGCCCTGGTTTTCCTGAACGGGACCGTTACCGGTAATGGTGATGCCAACAGCATCGCCTTGACCGGTTGGTTCGTCGGTCACAGCGGTTTGCACCGCGTTCTCGCCCAGAGTCAGTTTTTCGTAGCTGCCTGCACCTTCAACCGATACCAGTTTGTTGACGATGGTCGGTTGGCCGCCCACTGCGATGTCGTCAGCAGCCGTGATGGTCGCCTGGCCAGTGATGCTATTGGCAGGAACGGTAATCAACGTGCCATCGGTGAGCTTGAAGGTCAGCTCAGGATGGTTGGTCAGTGGCAGACCGGTGCTGGTGGTCAGGGTCACGGTGTAAGTGACTTGGCCGCCTTCAGCAACAGTCGTTTTGTCTGCAGTCAGGGTGGCGAACACTTCACTGGTGGTGTCGCCGATGGTGACCGAAGCTGGGCCACCAATCGAAGGATTCTCCAGCGCCGCGCCATTGGAGGTGGCGCCGGTAATGCTCAGTTCCACCGTTTCGCCGTCTTTGTAGACGTCGTCGCCTTGTGGGGCGAGGGTGTGGACCTTCTCGGTTTGGCCTGCGGCGAAAACCAGGGTCGCACCGTCGCTCAGCTTCACGGTAACGGGATGGTCTTGAGCCTTGTCGAGCTTGATGGTGAACGCTGCGCCCTGGTTTTCCTGAACGGGACCGTTGCCGGTGATGGTGATGCCAACGGCATCGCCTTGGTTGTCGGTTGGAGTACCCGAACCTGGCTCATCAGTGACCTTGGTTTCCACCGCGTTCTGACCGAGGGTCAGTTGTTCGTAGGTGCCTGCACCTTCGACCGATACCAGCTTGTTGACGATGGTCGGTTGACCGCCCACCGAGATATCGTCGGCAACTGTGATGGTTGTCTGGCCAGTGACGCTGTTCGCCGGCACTTTGATAAAGGTGCCGTCGGTGAGCTTGAAGGTCAGCTCAGGATGGTTGGTCAGTGGCAGACCGGTGCTGGTGGTCAGGGTCACGGTGTAAGTCACCGAACCGCCTTCCGCCACAGTCGTTTTGTCTGCAGTCAGGGTGGCGAACACTTCACTGGTGGTGTCGCCGATGGTGACCGACGCTGGGCCGCCGATGGTTGGATTTTCCAGCGCTGCGCCATTGGAGGTCGCGTCGGTAATGCTCAGTTCCACCGTTTCGCCGTCTTTGTAGACGTCGTCGCCTTGCGGCGCCAGGGTGTGGACTTTCTCGGTTTGGCCTGCGGCGAAGACCAGGGTCGCACCGTCGCTCAGCTTCACAGTAACGGGATGGTCTTGAGCCTTGTCGAGCTTGATGGTGAACGCTGCGCCCTGGTTTTCCTGAACGGGACCGTTACCGGTAATGGTGATGCCAACAGCATCGCCTTGACCGGTTGGTTCGTCGGTCACAGCGGTTTGCACCGCGTTCTCGCCCAGAGTCAGTTTTTCGTAGCTGCCTGCACCTTCAACCGATACCAGTTTGTTGACGATGGTCGGTTGGCCGCCCACTGCGATGTCGTCAGCAGCCGTGATGGTCGCCTGGCCAGTGATGCTATTGGCAGGAACGGTAATCAACGTGCCATCGGTGAGCTTGAAGGTCAGCTCAGGATGGTTGGTCAGTGGCAGACCGGTGCTGGTGGTCAGGGTCACGGTGTAAGTGACTTGGCCGCCTTCAGCAACAGTCGTTTTGTCTGCAGTCAGGGTGGCGAACACTTCACTGGTGGTGTCGCCGATGGTGACCGAAGCTGGGCCACCAATCGAAGGATTCTCCAGCGCCGCGCCATTGGAGGTGGCGCCGGTAATGCTCAGTTCCACCGTTTCGCCGTCTTTGTAGACGTCGTCGCCTTGTGGGGCGAGGGTGTGGACCTTCTCGGTTTGGCCTGCGGCGAAAACCAGGGTCGCACCGTCGCTCAGCTTCACAGTAACGGGATGGTCTTGAGCCTTGTCGAGCTTGATGGTGAACGCTGCGCCCTGGTTTTCCTGAACGGGACCGTTACCGGTAATGGTGATGCCGACGGCATCGCCTTGACCGGCAGGTTCGTCAGTCACAGCGGTTTGCACCGCGTTCTCGCCCAGAGTCAGTTTTTCGTAGGTGCCTGCGCCTTCAACCGATTCCAGCTTGTTGACGATGGTCGGTTGACCGCCCACCGAGATGTCGTCGGCAACTGTGATGGTTGTCTGGCCAGTGACGCTGTTCGCCGGCACTTTGATAAAGGTGCCGTCGGTGAGCTTGAAGGTCAGCTCAGGATGGTTGGTCAGCGGCAGACCGGTGCTGGTGGTGAGGGTCACGGTGTATGTCACCGAACCGCCTTCCGCCACAGTCGTTTTGTCTGCAGTCAAAGTCGCGAAGACTTCACTGGTGGTGTCGCCGATGGTGACCGAAGCTGGGCCACCGATGGTTGGATTTTCCAGCGCCGCGCCATTCGAGGTCGCGCCGGTAATGCTCAGTTCTACCGTTTCGCCGTCTTTGTAGACGTCGTCGCCTTGTGGGGCGAGGGTGTGGACCTTCTCGGTTTGGCCTGCGGCGAAGACCAGGGTCGCACCGTCGCTCAGCTTGACGGTCACGGGGTGATCTTGAGCTTTGTCGAGCTTGATGGTGAAGGCTGCGCCCTGGTTTTCCTGAACGGGGCCGTTACCGGTGATGGTGATGCCGACGGCATCGCCTTGACCGGTTGGTTCGTCGGTAACAGCGGTTTGCACCGCGTTCTCGCCCAGGGTCAGTTTTTCGTAGGTGCCTGCACCTTCGACCGATACCAGTTTGTTGACGATGGTCGGTTGGCCGCCCACTGCGATGTCGTCAGCAGCCGTGATAGTCGCCTGGCCAGTGATGCTATTGGCAGGAACGGTAATCAACGTGCCATCGGTGAGCTTGAAGGTCAGCTCAGGATGGTTGGTCAGCGGCAGACCCGTGCTGGTGGTCAGGGTCACGGTGTAAGTGACTTGGCCGCCTTCAGCCACGGTGGTTTTGTCTGCAGTCAGGGTGGCGAACACTTCACTGGTGGTGTCGCCGATGGTGACCGACGCTGGGCCGCCGATGGTTGGATTTTCCAGCGCTGCGCCATTCGAGGTCGCGCCGGTAATGCTCAGTTCTACCGTTTCGCCGTCTTTGTAGACGTCGTCGCCTTGCGGCGCCAGGGTGTGGACTTTCTCGGTTTGGCCTGCGGCGAAGACCAACGTCGCACCGTCGCTCAGCTTCACGGTAACGGGATGGTCTTGAGCCTTGTCGAGCTTTATGGTGAACGCTGCGCCCTGGTTTTCCTGAACGGGACCGTTGCCGGTGATGGTGATGCCAACGGCATCGCCTTGGTTGTCGGTTGGAGTACCCGAACCTGGCTCATCAGTGACCTTGGTTTCCACCGCGTTCTGACCGAGGGTCAGTTGTTCGTAGGTGCCTGCACCTTCGACCGATACCAGTTTGTTGACGATGGTCGGTTGACCGCCCACTGCGATGTCATCGGCAGCCGTGATGGTGGCTTGGCCAGTGATGCTGTTAGCAGGGACAGTAATGGTGGTGCCATCGGTGAGCTTAAAAGTCAGCTCAGGATGGTTGGTCAGTGGCAGACCGGTGCTGGTGGTCAGGGTCACGGTGTAGGTGACTTGGCCGCCTTCCGCCACGGTGGTTTTATCCGCCGTCAGGGTGGCGAACACTTCACTGGTGGTGTCGCCGATGGTCACCGACGCTGGGCCACCAATCGAAGGATTCTCCAGCGCCGCGCCATTGGAGGTCGCGCTGGAAATGCTCAGTTCCACCGTTTCGCCGTCTTTGTAGACGTCGTCGCCTTGCGGCGCCAGGGTGTGGACCTTCTCGGTTTCGCCTGCCGCGAAGACCACAGTTTTACCGTCGCTCAAGGTCACAGTGACCGGTTGCAGCTGGGCTTTGTCGAGCTTGATAGTGAAAGCTGCGCCCTGGTTTTCCAGGACTGGGCTGTTGCCAGTGATGCTGATGTTGACCGCGTCGCCTTGACCGGTAGGTTCGTCAGTAACGGTCGTTTCAAGCGCATTCTGACCCAGGGTCAGCTGCTCGAAGTTGTCTGCACCGCTGACGCCTTCCAGTTTGTTAACGATGGTCGGCTGACCACCGACCAGGATGTCATCCGGCGCAACAATTGTCGCGGTGCCAACGTTGCCGTTGGCTGGGACTTTGATCTGGGTGCCGTCAGTCAGAGTGAACGTCAGTTCTCCGTGATTATTGATCGGCAGGCCTGCGGCGTTGGTCAGGGTGACGGTGTAAGTAACCGAACCACCTTCCGCGACAGTCGTTTTGTCTGCAGTCAGGGTCGCGATCACTTCACTGGTGGTATCACCAACAACAACTTGAGCTTCATTACCGATGACCAGGTTTTCGAAAGTTTTACCTTCGGCCGCCGCACCAGTAATGCCCAGCTTGATGGTCTCGCCATCCTTGTAAACGTCATCGCCCTGAACAGGCAAGGTGTAGGAGGTCTGAGTTGCACCGGCCGCGATAGTTACGGTCTGGCCATTGCTCAGGGTCACGGTCAGGTTATGATCCAGCTTCTGATCAACCTTGATGGTGAAGGTCGGCGCAGCGTTTTCCAGCACGTCGCCAGCACTTTCGATTGTCACAGTGACGGTATCGATGCGATCGGTGATGGTGGTAACGGCTGGAGTAGTACTCAGCACCAAGTTTTCAAAGTTGCCGCCGGTAGCGCCAGTGATCGTGGTGCTGACGGTGCTGCCGTTGACATAAACGTCGTTGGCCGGAGTTTCGACCACGACGGAACCAGTGGTCTGCCCAGCGCCAATAGTAATGACCGAGCCATTGCTCAAGGTCACAGTCACCGGAGTGCCAGCCGGGTTGGTCAAGGTAGCGGTGTAGGTAATCGCGCCGCCTTCAACAACAGTCGAACCTGCGGTCAGGGTGACGGCGGTGGCATCGATCGAGTCGGTGACGGTGGTAACAGCTGGCGTAGTACTCGGCACCAAGTTTTCAAAGTTGCCGCCAGTAGCCCCAGTGATCGTGGTGCTGACGGTGCTGCCGTTGACATAAACGTCGTTGGCCGGAGTTTCGACCACGACGGAACCAGTGGTCTGCCCAGCGCCAATAGTAATGACCGAGCCATTGCTCAAGGTCACAGTCACCGGAGTGCCAGCCGGGTTGGTCAAGGTAGCGGTGTAGGTAATCGCGCCGCCTTCAACAACAGTCGAACCTGCGGTCAGGGTGACGGCGGTGGCATCGATCGAGTCGGTGATGGTGGTAACGGCTGGGGTCGTGCTCGGCACCAAGTTTTCAAAGTTGCCGCCGGTAGCGCCAGTGATCGTGGTGCTGACGGTGCTGCCGTTGACATAAACGTCGTTGGCCGGAGTTTCGACCACGACGGAACCAGTGGTCTGCCCAGCGCCAATAGTAATGACCGAGCCATTGCTCAAGGTCACAGTCACCGGAGTGCCAGCCGGGTTGGTCAAGGTAGCGGTGTAGGTAATCGCGCCGCCTTCAACAACAGTCGAACCTGCGGTCAGGGTGACGGCGGTGGCATCGATCGAGTCGGTGATGGTGGTAACGGCTGGGGTCGTGCTCGGCACCAAGTTTTCAAAGTTGCCGCCGGTAGCGCCAGTGATCGTGGTGCTGACGGTGCTGCCGTTGACATAAACGTCGTTGGCCGGAGTTTCGACCACGACGGAACCAGTGGTCTGCCCAGCGCCAATAGTAATGACCGAGCCATTGCTCAAGGTCACAGTCACCGGAGTGCCAGCAGGATTGGTCAATGTCGCGGTGTAGGTGATCGCGCCGCCTTCAACCACAGTCGAGCCTGCAGTCAGGGTGACGGCGGTGGCATCGATCGAGTCGGTGATGGTGGTAACGGCTGGGGTCGTGCTCGGCACCAAGTTTTCAAAGTTGCCGCCGGTAGCGCCAGTGATCGTGGTGCTGACAGTGCTGCCATTGTTGTACACGTCATTGGCCGGAGTCGGCACGTTCACGGAACCAGTGGTCTGCCCAGCGCCAATAGTAATGACCGAGCCATTGCTCAAGGTCACAGTCACCGGAGTGCCAGCAGGATTGGTCAATGTCGCGGTGTAGGTGATCGCGCCGCCTTCAACCACAGTCGAGCCTGCAGTCAGAGTGACGGCGGTAGCATCGATCGAATCGGTGACAGTGGTAACAGCTGGCGTAGTACTCGGCACCAGGTTTTCAAAGTTGCCGCCAGTAGCCCCAGTGATCGTGGTGCTGACGGTGCTGCCGTTGACATAAACGTCGTTGGCCGGAGTTTCGACCACGACGGAACCAGTGGTCTGCCCAGCGCCAATAGTAATCACCGAGCCATTGCTCAAGGTCACAGTCACCGGAGTGCCAGCCGGGTTGGTCAAGGTAGCGGTGTAGGTAATCGCGCCGCCTTCAACAACAGTCGAACCTGCGGTCAGGGTGACGGCGGTGGCATCGATCGAGTCGGTGATGGTGGTAACGGCTGGGGTCGTGCTCGGCACCAAGTTTTCAAAGTTGCCGCCGGTCGCGCCAGTAATGGTGGTGCTGACGGTGCTGCCGTTGACATAAACGTCATTGGCCGGAGTGTCGACTACAACAGAGCCCGTGGTCTGCCCAGCGCCGATAGTAATGACCGAGCCATTGCTCAAGGTCACAGTCACCGGGGTGCCAGCCGGGTTGGTCAAGGTAGCGGTGTAGGTAATCGCGCCGCCTTCAACAACAGTCGAACCTGCGGTCAGGGTGACGGCGGTGGCATCGATCGAGTCGGTGATGGTGGTAACGGCTGGGGTCGTGCTCGGCACCAAGTTTTCAAAGTTGCCGCCGGTCGCGCCAGTAATGGTGGTGCTGACGGTGCTGCCGTTGACATAAACGTCATTGGCCGGAGTGTCGACTACAACAGAGCCCGTGGTCTGCCCAGCGCCGATAGTAATGACCGAGCCATTGCTCAAGGTCACAGTCACCGGGGTGCCAGCCGGGTTGGTCAAGGTAGCGGTGTAGGTAATCGCGCCGCCTTCAACCACAGTCGAGCCTGCAGTCAGGGTGACAGCGGTAGCATCGATCGAATCGGTGACGGTGGTTACGGCTGGCGTAGTGCTCGGCACCAGGTTTTCAAAATTGCCGCCAATAGCGCCAGTGATCGTGGTGCTGACAGTGCTGCCATTGTTGTACACGTCATTGGCCGGAGTCGGCACGTTCACGGTGCCAGTGGTCTGACCCGCGCCAATGGTGATGACCGAGCCATTGCTCAAGGTCACGGTCACCGGCGTCTGAGCCGGATTGGTCAATGTAGCGGTGTAGGTGATCGCCCCCCCTTCAACAACAGTCGGGCCGGCGGTCAGCGTGACGGTAGTCGTGTCGACGGTGTCAGTCACCTGGGTCACGGCGGGAGCGGTCGGAGGCGTAACAGTGATTCCGCCGCCGGTGGTGCCGGTGACGGTTACTTCGATCTGGCTCGGGTCGTTGTAGACAGTGTCGTTTGGCGCGAGCGGCACGTTGACGGTGCCCGTGGTCTGGCCCGCAGGAATGACGATCACTGCGCCGTTGGACAGCGTGATGGTCAGGTCACTCAGAGGTGCCTGGCTCAGGTTCGCGGTGTAAACCAACACACCACCGGCCTCGGTGATGGTCGGCGTCGCGCCCAGGCTCAGCGTCGAGGTGAGCGGGGCGTCAACCTCGGCGTTGTTGTTTGTGTTGTTCTGGTTATCAACAGTTTCCAGCGCAGTCAGCGGCACAGCACCGAAACCTGCGGTTGGAAAACCAATGGTTGGGTCGACCCGGCCAGCGGTTGCGTCGAGCATCACAAAGCTGTGACCGCCGCCTGCTGCGCCGCCATTGCTTGCAGCGGTCGGGCCTGCAGCGGTGGCTTCCAGGTCTTTGGTCGGGTCGGCGCCGGCAACGATGGCTTGTTGCAGTTCTTCAACCGACGGCGCGGCTTGGGCGGTCGCTTCGGCCAGAGCGGCGCTGGAGTCCGGGGCGCTGCCGCTCCATTGAGTGTCACGACCCAGGTCCACGGTGCGGCCGTCGGCCAGCTCGAGGGTTACCGCGCCGGCTGCGCCGGTGTCCACCTGGTCGCCAATGAACAGGCGATCGCCTTCAACAAGCACACGCCGAATGCCCTCTGGGGACACCACGAAAACTTGACCAACAATGCTTTTGACGATGGCAACAACACTGCTCATTGAAGACTCTCCGGTGTCACGTTCAGTAAACTTCCATGTACCTGAGGGCACCGTTGCCAATCAGTCTGGACGCTCTGTGCTAATAATAGTTGCTACTTTGACGCTTTTTTTCGTCAATATTCTGGCTATATCCTTTGGCTATAAACCATATGCCAAACTATTGACCTTATAGCTGCCATCCTAAACAATCGTCCCGGTAATGTCACATTGATATTCTGCCGTCGAGCGGACTCGAACCCTGTGATTCAGTACTATTTTGAACTTTCCGACAAGCGGTCATCAGCTTCCCCGCTAATAGCTGAAACGCCAGGATTTACAGTGATTCAGGACAAGTAATTGCGCATTATTCAAACTCAGGTTTTACCGTTGATCCGGTTAGGAAGATTTGGCCATTCGCTCGTTTTGGATCCTTCAGTCGGGGTATGGACTCTGGTTGTTGCGTAACGATGGCGAGACGTTGCGAATGATGATCGAGGGAGTCGCAAGATGCTTTTGACGGATTTGCGCCGTGCTTCTCAACAGGGCGTCAATATTCCAGGCGAAGCGCAAATCGGAAATATTCAGTTATTTACTCAATACCGAATCAAGGCGACCATGGGCAAGTTGCTCAAGAGCCAGGGAGTGGTCGCACCGTTGGCATCCGTTGTGCAAACGACGTGAAGCCAAGGTCCAACTGCCCGGTGCGGATTGAGCAGGACCTATTCGTTCAATTGTTAGCCAAGAGTGCCGAGCGTGGAATCAGAAGTCAGTCGAGTTCCTCTCATCCATGATCCACGCGCATTGCACGACGATCCGTTGCTGGACGGCCTGCTAGCCCTCTGCACGTTGCATCAGAAACCCGCCAGCGCCGCAATGTTGACCACCGGCCTGCCGTTGCCCAAGCAGCGCTTGAGCGTCGAGTTGCTGCCACGCGCTGCGGCCCGCGCCGGCCTGCAAGGGCGAGTGCTGGTGCGCAAGCTGGAGCAGATCCCGGAAATCGCGATGCCGGCACTGCTGCTGCTCAAGGACGGTCGAAGCGCCGTGCTACTTGGCTGGCAAGGTGAAGATCAGGCTCGGGTGCTGCTGAGCGAAAGCGATGGCGGGGAAAGCCTGGTCAGCCGCGAGCTGCTGGCGGATGACTACATTGGCAAAGTGTTCTTCGCCCAGCCCCAGCACAAATTCGACGTCAATCACGGCACGCTGATTCCGCGTGCGCGGTCGTGGTTCCGCGACACCCTCAAGCGGTCGCGCTGGCTGTATGCCGATGCCATCGCTGCCAGTTTCCTGATCAACATCATCGCCATGGCCGCGCCATTGTTTGTGATGAACGTCTACGACCGTGTAGTGCCGAACCAGGCCGAGTCGACCCTCTGGGTGCTGGCCATCGGTATCTGCGGCGCCTACATGTTCGACCTGATCCTCAAGAGCCTGCGCAGCCTGTGTCTGGATCTTGCCGGCAAGAAAACTGACCTGATCATCTCGGCAACGCTGTTCGAACGCATCGTCGGCATGTCCATGAAGTACCGCCCGGCCCGGGTTGGCAGCTTCGCGCAGAACATCCATGAGTTTCAAAGCCTGCGCGATTTCCTCGCGTCGCTGACCCTGACCAGCCTGATCGACTTGCCGTTTACCCTGCTGATCTTCATGGTCATTGCGATCCTTGGCGGGCACCTGGTGTGGATTCCGGTGCTGGCGTTCCCGCTGGCCTTGCTGATCGGTTACGCGCTGCAGAAACCGCTGGTGGCGACGATGGAGCGCACCATGGCCCTTGGTGCCGAGCGTCAATCGAGCCTGATCGAAACCCTCGCCGGGCTGGACGCGGTGAAGGTCAACAACGCCGAGAGCGAGCGTCAGTACCAGTGGGAGCAAACCATTGGCACGCTCAGCCGCCTCGAGCTGCGGGTGAAAATGCTCTCCGGTCTGGCGATGAACATCACCTTGCTGATCCAGCAACTCGCGGGGGTGATCATGATCGTCTTCGGCGTGTACCAGATCATCGCCGGCAACCTGAGCATGGGCGGCCTCATCGCCTGCTACATGCTCAGTGGCCGTGCGCTCAGCCCACTGGCGTCGTTGTCCGGCCTGCTGACGCGCTACCAGCAAGCCCGGGTGACCATGACTTCGGTCGATCAGATGATGGAATTGCCTCAGGAGCGCAACTTCGAAGAGCGTCCGCTGAGCCGCAAGGTCATCCAAGGTGGCATCGAATGCCGCCAGCTGAATTTCACCTACCCGCAGCAGCAGAACCCCGCGCTGAAAAACATCAACCTGATCATCAAGCCCGGCGAAAAAATCGGCATCATCGGTCGCAGCGGCTCGGGCAAAAGCTCGCTGGCCAAGCTGGTAGTCGGGCTTTATCAGCCGGACGACGGCGCGTTGTTGGTAGACGGTGTCGACATCCGCCAGATCGACGTCAGCGAACTGCGTCATAACATCGGTTACGTACCCCAGGACATCCAGTTGCTCGCCGGTACCCTGCGCGACAACCTGGTTTCGGGTGCGCGTTATGTGGAAGACGAAATGGTGCTGCAAGCCGCCGAACTGGCTGGCGTGCACGAGTTTGCGCGCCTGCATCCGCAGGGTTATGAGTTGCAGGTCGGTGAGCGTGGGCAGAACCTGTCCGGCGGTCAGCGCCAGAACGTCGCCCTGGCACGTGCGCTGCTGCTCAACCCGCCGGTGCTGTTGCTCGATGAACCGACCAGCGCCATGGATAACACCGGTGAAGAACGCCTCAAGCAACGCCTTGCAGCGGTGATTGAAAACAAGACCGTGGTGCTGGTCACGCACCGTGCTTCGCTGTTGTCGCTGGTCGATCGCCTGATCGTCATCGACCGCGGGCAGATACTCGCCGATGGGCCGAAAGCCGTGGTGATGGAAGCGTTGAAAAAGGGGCAGATCAGTGTTGCTTAAGTCCGGGATCAAAGGTTCCATCCGCCGCTATTTCAAAGGCACCGATTCACTGCAGGGCCAGCCGCTTCCCGAGGTCAACAAAGCCCTCATCGAGGATGCGCCGCGTGTGGTGCGGCTGACGATCTGGGGCATCATTGGCTTCTTCATATTCCTTCTGGTCTGGGCCAATTTTGCGGTGATCGACGAGGTCACCAAGGGTGACGGCAAGGCGATTCCTTCGTCGAAGATCCAGAAAATCCAGAACCTTGAAGGCGGTATCGTTTCTGAGCTGTTTGTCTCGGAAGGGCAGATTGTCGAAGCCGGTTCGCCGCTGATCCGCCTGGACGACACACGTTTCGCCTCCAACGTTGGCGAAACCGAAGCCGATCGCCTGTCGATGCTGCTTCGCGTGGAGCGCTTGAGTGCTGAGGTCGATGACCGCCCGCTGAATTTTCCTGCCGACGTGTTGAAAGCCGTTCCCGGTCAGGCCGCGAGCGAGGAATCGTTGTACATCAGCCGTCGCCAGCAACTGCACGATGAAATCGGTGGCCTGCAGGAGCAGTTGATCCAGCGCCAGCAGGAGTTGCGCGAGTTCAGCTCCAAGCAATCCCAGTACCGCAACGGCCTGGCCTTGCAGCGCCAGGAAATCAACATGTCCGAGCCGCTGGTGGCCAAGGGCGCGGTGTCCCCCGTGGAAGTCCTGCGTCTCAAGCGTGCCGAAGTTGAAACCCGCGGCCAGCTGGACGCTACCACCCTGGCTATCCCGCGCGCCGAATCGGCGATCAAGGAAGTGGCGCGCAAGATTGACGAGACCCGGGGCAAATTCCGCAGCGAAGCCCTGACTCAACTCAACGAAGCCCGCACCGACCTGAACAAGGCCCAGGCCACCGGCAAGGCGCTTGAAGACCGCGTCAGCCGGACACTGGTGACATCGCCGGTGCGCGGCATCGTCAACAAGCTGCTGGTGAACACCATCGGTGGCGTGATCCAGCCGGGCAGTGATCTGGTCGAGATCGTGCCGCTGGATGACACTCTGCTGGTGGAGGCGAAGATTCGCCCGCAAGACATCGCCTTCCTGCACCCGGGGCAGGAAGCGACGGTGAAATTCACCGCGTACGACTACACCATCTACGGCGGGCTTAAAGCCAAGCTGGAGCAGATCGGTGCGGACACCATCACCGATGAAGACAAGAAAACCACTTACTACATCATCAAGTTGCGCACGAATAAAAGCCACTTGGGTACGGATGAGAAGCCACTGCTGATCATCCCGGGCATGGTGGCTTCGGTGGATATCATTACCGGCAAGAAGACCGTGCTCAGCTATTTGCTCAAGCCGATTATTCGGGCGCGAGCGGAGGCATTGCACGAGCGGTAGATCGCGGGCGCAGCTGATGGCCCAGTCGCGAGCAAGCTTTGCTCCCACAGGGTGGTCTGGGCCCCCTGTGGTTCATAGGATCTTCTGGGAGCCCCAGGTTTCCATAAAGCCCATGTAATCCTGTGGGAGCAAAGCTTGCTCGCGATGAGGCCCCAAAGAACCCCGCATATCAAAAGCCATATCGTTATTCACTAACGGTATTTAAATTACAATTCTTATACCTATAAAGTCATTCCCCTGCGTACCTGCCGACCAATCGGCGCGCCGCACGACACGAACCAACACGGGACCTCCGTGAGTTTCTTGATCGACGCGCGCGCCTTTGAGCGTGCCGTGCGTGGGAGTGATTTTAATGTCCGCCGTATCCGCCTCCAGCAGCATCGCGCCACAAACCGTCGACATTCGCCCGTTCAGCGGCTCTGTCGGTGCCGAAATCGTCGGCCTTGACCTGTCCCGTCCGATCAATGATCAGGACTTCGCCCGGATCCATCGAGCGCATCTGGATCATCACGTCGTGGTGTTCCGCGACCAACGGATCACCCCCGAACAACAGATCGACTTCAGCCGCCGGTTTGGCGTGCTGCAGATCCATGTCCTCAAGCAGTTCCTGCTCACCGGGCACCCGGAAATCCTCATCGTCTCCAACATCATCGAAAACGGCCAATCCATCGGCCTCGGTGACGCCGGAAAATTCTGGCACTCCGACCTTTCCTATAAAGAACTGCCAAGCCTGGGGTCGATGCTGCATGCGCAAGAACTGCCCTCCGAGGGCGGTGACACGCTGTTCGCCGACATGCACAAAGCCTGGGACAACCTGCCGGACGCGCTGCGCAAAGCCGTCGAAGGCCGCTCGGCTGCACACTCATATACCGCGCGCTACAGCGAGACGAAATTCGAAGGCAACTGGCGTCCGACCCTGACGCCGGAGCAGCTCGCGCAAGTCGCCGAGGTTGTGCACCCCATCGTCCGTACGCACCCGGAAAACGGCCGCAAGGCACTGTTTGTCAGTGAGGGCTTCACCACACGGATCGTCGGCCTGCCGGAAGACGAGAGCCAGCAGCTGCTGGCCGAGCTGTATGCCCACAGCGTGCTCGCGCAAAACATCTATCGCCATCAATGGCAGCCCCACGACCTTGTGTTCTGGGACAACCGCTCGCTGATCCACCTCGCCGCCGGATGCCCAAGCCATCTGCGCCGCAAGCTGTATCGCACGACCATCCAGGGCGACGCGCCTTTCTGATTTGCCGGAGAAACACCATGTCCAAACGTCTTCCATATGCACCCCTGGCCGCCGCCATCGGCCTGGGTTTCAGCCTGATCGCCGGCAGCCTGGTGGCGCCTACCGTGGCTCACGCCGAAGGTGAAATTCGCATCGCTGAACAATTCGGCATCGTTTACCTGCTGCTCAACGTAGTGCGTGATCAAAACCTGATCGAGAAGTACGGCAAGCAGGAAGGGATCGACATCAAGGTCGACTGGACCCAATTGTCGGGCGGTGCCGCAGTCAATGACGCACTGCTCTCTGGCTCGATCGACATCGCGGGCGCGGGCGTAGGGCCGCTGCTGACCATCTGGGATCGCACCCACGGCAAGCAGAACGTCAAGGCTGTCGCCTCTCTTGGCAACTTCCCGTATTACCTGGTGAGCAACAATCCCAAGGTCAAGACCGTTGCCGACTTCACCGAAAAGGACCGCATCGCGGTGCCGGCGGTGGGTGTCTCCGTACAGTCGCGCTTCCTGCAATACGCGGCCGCCAAGCAATGGGGTGACAAGGAATTCAATCGTCTCGACAAGTACACCATCGCGCTGCCGCACCCGGACGCCACGGCTGCGCTGATTGCTGGCGGTACCGAGTTGAGCGGGCATTTCTCCAACCCGCCGTTCCAGGACCAAGCCCTGGAAAACCCCAACGTGCACGTGGTGCTGAACACCTACGACCTGCTCGGTCCGAACTCGCCGACCGTGCTGTTTGCCACCGAGAAATTCCGCGACGAGAACCCGAAGACCTACAAGGCCTTCGTCGACGCACTGACCGAAGCAGCGCAGTTTGCCCAGAACGACAAAGGTGCTGCGGCTGACACTTACATCCGCGTGACCAAGGCGAAAATCGACCGTGCCGCGCTGCTGAAAATCATCGACAACCCGCAGTACGAGTTCAGCGTCACACCGAAAAATACTTATCCGCTGGCCGAATTCCTCTACCGCGTCGGCGCGATCAAAAACAAACCTGACTCCTGGAAAGACTACTTCTTCCAGGATGCCAAGCCACTGCAGGGGAGCTGATCGAGATGAACGCCCCTTTGCAAGGCCACACGGTCAGCAAACCGAACGCAGCAACCCAGGCGTTGCTGTCGGTCGATAAAGTCAGCCTCGAATACCGCACGCCGCAGCGTGTGGTCAGAGCCACCCACCAGGTCAGTTTCGAGATCGATCCGGCAGACCGCTTTGTGCTGCTGGGCCCGTCCGGTTGCGGCAAGTCGACCCTCCTAAAGGCCGTCGCCGGGTTCATTCAACCCTGCGAAGGCGAGATTCGGTTGCAGGGGCAAACTGTGCATGCGCCGGGGCCGGACCGCATCGTGGTGTTCCAGGAGTTCGATCAGCTGCCGCCGTGGAAAACCGTCAAACAGAACGTGATGTTCCCGCTGCTGGCTTCAAAAACCCTCAAGCGCAAAGAGGCTGAAGAGCGTGCTCTGCACTACCTGGACAAAGTCGGTCTGGCGGCGTTTGCCGATGCCTATCCGCATACCCTGTCCGGGGGCATGAAGGCACGGGTCGCGATTGCTCGCGCCTTGGCCATGCAACCCAAAATCCTGCTGATGGACGAGCCCTTCGCCGCCCTCGACGCCCTGACCCGTCGCAAGATGCAGGAAGAACTGCTGCTGCTGTGGGAAGAGGTGCGCTTCACCTTGCTGTTCGTCACCCACTCCATCGAAGAAGCGCTGGTGGTGGGCAATCGCATCCTGTTGTTGTCGCCGCATCCGGGCCGGGTGCGGGCGGAAGTCCACAGCCACCAATACGATTTGCACAGCCTCGGCGGCGTTGAATTCCAGGCCTCGGCGCGACGGATTCATCGGTTGCTGTTCGACGAAGGCCAGTCGCCGGAAACCGAGCGCGAGCTGGATTTTTCCGACATTCGCATCGCTTATTGAGCCATTGAGAGGAGTGCCCGATGAGCCTTTTATCATCCCCGCGCGAAGAATTTGAAACTGATCTGCAGCCGCTTCTGAGCGTGCCGGTGGAGCGTGAACTGCCCTTGCGGCAACGCCTGTGGCAACAAGGCTGGCTGCGCAAGAGCCTGATCCTGGTATTGCTGGCAGTGCTGTGGGAAGTGATTGCACGAATCCAGAACAACGACCTGTTGTTGCCCAGTTTTGTGCAAACCGCCAACGCGCTGTATGGCGGCCTGCTCAGCGGCGAGCTGCTGGGCAAGGTGTGGATCTCGCTGGTGGTGTTGCTCAAGGGTTACCTGATCGGCATCGTCCTGGCGTTCGGCCTGACCACCCTGGCAGTCTCGACCCAGTTTGGCCGCGATCTGCTCAGCACCCTGACCTCCATGTTCAACCCATTGCCGGCGATTGCCTTGTTGCCATTGGCACTGCTGTGGTTCGGCTTGGGGCAGAACAGCCTGATTTTCGTGCTGGTGCATTCGGTGCTGTGGGCGTTGGCGCT
Source organism: Pseudomonas sp. LB3P31 (assembly GCF_054897945.1). Classification (NCBI taxonomy): domain Bacteria; kingdom Pseudomonadati; phylum Pseudomonadota; class Gammaproteobacteria; order Pseudomonadales; family Pseudomonadaceae; genus Pseudomonas; species Pseudomonas sp. LB3P31. The sequence continues at coordinate 3,246,568 of NZ_CM142710.1, read as the reverse complement.
GAACACCTACGCAGGCTTTCTCGGAGTGTCGGAAACCCTGCGCATGGCCGGGCGTAACTACGGCCTCAAGGGAATGCGCTTCGTGCTGTTCATCCTGATCCCCGCGGCGTTGCCGTCGATCCTCGCCGGATTGAAAATCGGCTGGGCTTTTGCCTGGCGCACGTTGATCGCTGCCGAGCTGGTGTTTGGTGCGACCAGTGGCAAGGGCGGGTTGGGGTGGTACATTTTTCAGAATCGTAATGAGCTGTACACGGATAAGGTGTTTGCCGGGTTGGCGGTGGTGATTCTGATTGGGTTGCTGGTTGAGAACCTGGTGTTTGATACGTTGGAGCGGGTGACGGTGAAGCGGTGGGGGATGCAGCGGTAATCCAAGAGGCGTCAAGAAGGGGCTTACCTCCTTCTGATTGCCGTAGATATAGTTAATCCATCCATTCGATCCAAGGAGCGACGACGAGCCCGATTGGCATCGCTAAGAGCTGATGTCCCGTTTATCTGAATTTGTTGCGAGAACGTCGAGAGATTGCCGCCTTCAGGCAATGGCGATAAGAACAAATCAGGGTGATGTTCTGAGTAAGCTGGAGTTCTATGACCTGCTGATGTGGGCATCATCGTTTCGCTGTTGATAGGGTAGACTGGTGGCGACGATGGCAACGTTCTCGAGATTTGAGGTAAGTCGGGAAGGTCGGAGTAAGCGGGGGGGTGACTTCTTGGCCGAATGATAGGACCTTCATACCACCCAGCATGTCTAAACATCCCGGAACGTGTAATGCCCAGATAATTGGAAGCTGCGCTTGATATCACGCTTGTTGCGGCAAGTAATGCAGTGGTTTGGGGCGCATAGTTGCCAAGGGTGGCAAGCCCTGTAGCCCAACCCGTGTATCCCAAGAGTATTCCCAGAGCGTTTGCTGGTCTAGGGCCAGTTACTGCCATAGCGCCAAAATTCAAACCAGCGCCAGTACCGCCGAAGAGGCTGCTAATTCCTCCCAGTGTAGGGAATACCCAGTGTCCCGTCGGATCCGACCGATTCACCGGATCCCCAATGCAATACATATACGCATTCAACCCACCCCCTCCAAACGGACTCCAACTGTCCGGGCTATGGAAACGCATTATCTGCGGGTTGTAAGCACGGTAGCCGTTGCCCAGCAAATACCAGCCAATCTTCGCTTCGCGTAATTGGCCGTTGAAGCCCAGCCGGGCCTTGTCTTTCTGTGGCGCGGATTGCTCGCCGTAAGCGGTATAGGCGATGGGGTTATGCTTGCCATCGAGGATTTCGCCAATGACTGAATGGCTGTTGTCGGTTGCCAAAAGCGTCGTGCGTTGCCAAGTGGATGTCTTCTTATCAAGAGGCTTGAGTTGGGTCATGCCGAGCTTCGCCGAAGTATTGTCGAGGATATTAGTTGTACACCTCACGACGTCTGTCGAGAACTAGCAGAACTGCTAGGAGTAAGAAGTTGATCGAGGAAAAGATCGCAGTCTTCGGCAGCTCCTACAAAGGTTTGCGGCCACCGTGCAGGAGCTGCCGAAGGCTGCGATCCTTTGATCTGCTAGCATTGCGCCTGGATCAATCTTGATCGCATACGGGTGCTCACCATGCAATTACCAGATATGAACCTGTTGGTCGCCCTCGACGCCTTGCTCGACGAGGGCAGCGTGGTTGGCGCGGCGCGGCGGATGAATCTCAGCCCGGCGGCGATGAGCCGGACGTTGACGCGCATTCGTGAGGCCATCGGCGATCCGATCCTGGTGCGCGCCGGCCGTGGTCTGGTGCCGACGCCCAAGGCGCTGGAGTTGCGTGAGCAGGTGCGCGATTTGGTGGAGCAGGCCTCGCTGCTGTTTCGCTCGGCGGATGACGTGGATCTGGGCAGCTTGCGCCGGCGCTTCAGCATTCGCGCCAATGACTTTTTTGTCGGGGTGTATGGCGGCAAGCTGTTCGACACCATGGAACGTCAGGCCCCGCATTGTGAGTTGCGCTTCGTTCCGGAAGGCGATGGTGATGATGAAGCCTTGCGCGAGGGACGGATCGACCTGAATGTCAGCAACAATCGCCCGCTGATGCCTGAGGTGAAAGTGCAGAACCTGTTCGCCACGCATTTCGTCGGACTGGTGCGGGAAGATCATCCGTTGTTCGATGATGAGATCACCGCCGAGCGCTACGCAGGGTTTTCCCATATCAGCATGTCCCGGCGCGGCATTGCCCGTGGGCCGATCGACACGGCGCTGAGTGCGTTGGGCCTGGAGCGACGGGTGGCGGTGATTGCGCCGAGTTTCCATGCGGCAATGTTTGCGTTGCCGGATTCCGACCTGATCCTGCCGGTGCCCAAGGAAGCACTGTTGAGCATCCGACGCCTGGGCCTGAAGCTGCGTTCGTTTACCCTGCCGATTCCGCTGCCCACCATCATGCTGACCCAGGCCTGGCACCCGCGTTTCGACAAGGACCCGGCGCATCGGTGGCTGCGCGAGACGTTGAAGGCGTGTTGCGATGAGACCTGGTTGGCCGCGCAGCCGGGTTGAGGGTGAAATACCTGTAGGAGTGAGCCTGCTCGCGATGGTGGGCCCGGCGCATCTTGGGAAGCTGACTCCATCGCGAGCAGGCTCTCCTACAGAAGGTATTGCTGCGCCACACGCACTTATAACCTGCCAATAAGTTGATTTTCGTCAGCCCCCCACCTTTCCTAAAATGCCCGGGTATTCAAATCCCGGAGCCGCAGTACATGACATCCCTCACGGTCCCGGCACCTGTCGCCACGGCCGCTGCTTCACCCCCGGTATTCGGTGCACGAATCATCATCGGCCTGGTCGGCGTGCTGATCGCCGTGCTGGTATCCGGCCTCAACGAGATGGTCACCAAAGTGGCCCTCGCTGACATCCGCGGCGCACTGGCCATCGGTTACGACGAAGGCACGTGGCTGGTCGCCAGCTACACCGCCACTTCGGTGGCGGCCATGGCCTTCGCACCTTGGTGCTCGGTAACGTTCTCCCTGCGTCGATTCACCCTTTGGGCCATCAGCGTGTTCACCGTGCTGGGCGTGCTGTGCCCGTTCGCCCCGAACTACGAAAGCCTGCTGGTGATGCGTACCTTGCAAGGCCTGGCGGGTGGCGCGTTGCCGCCGATGCTGATGACGGTCGCGCTGCGCTTCCTGCCGGCCAACGTGAAGCTCTACGGCCTCGCGGGTTATGCGCTGACAGCGACGTTCGGTCCCGGCCTGGGTACTCCGCTGGCCGGGCTATGGACCGAATATGTCGGCTGGCAATGGACCTTCTGGCAAATCGTTGCGCCCTGCCTGATCGCCATGGTCGCGGTGGCCTACGGATTGCCCCAGGATCCGGTGCGCCTGGAGCGCTTCAAACAGTTCAACTGGCGCGGCCTGCTACTGGGGTTTCCGGCGATCTGCATGCTGGTGATCGGCATCCTGCAAGGCAATCGCCTGGACTGGTTCGAGTCGAGCCTGATCTGCACGCTGCTTGGTGGCGGCTTGTTGTTGCTGGTGCTGTTCCTGATCAACGAATGGTCGCAACCCATTCCATTTTTCAAGATGCAGATGCTCGGCATCCGCAACCTGGCCTTCGCCTTGTTGACCCTTGCCGGGGTGCTGGTGGTGTTGCTGGCGGTGGTCATTCTGCCGTCGAGTTACCTGGCGCAGGTCCAGGGCTACAGACCGGTACAGACCGCGCCAATCATGTTGTTGGCGGCGCTGCCGCAGTTGATTGCGCTGCCGCTGGTGGCGGCGCTGTGCAACATGCGCTGGGTTGATTGCCGATGGGTGCTGGGGCTCGGCCTGAGCATGCTGGTGCTGTCCTGCGTGGGTGGCTCGCATCTGACATCGGCGTGGATTCGCGACGATTTCTATGTGCTGCAACTGCTGCAGATTTTCGGCCAGCCGATGGCGGTGTTGCCGCTGTTGATGCTCTCGACCGGCAGCATCAGCCCCATGGAAGGCCCGTTCGCCTCGGCCTGGTTCAACACCGTGAAAGGCCTGTCGGCGGTCATCGCCACTGGCGTAATCGATGCGCTGACCACGGTACGGCTGCATTTTCATTCGACCATGCTGGTCGATCGTCTGGGCAACTCGCCCTTGGCCGACAGTGACAGTGCCGGTCTCGCCCACCGCGTGCACGAGCAGGCCGTGGTGCTGACCGCTTCGGATATTTACTTGTGCATGGCCGGCGTCGCACTGGCGCTGATCCTGCTGATTTTCTGGCTGCCGACGCGCATCTATCCACCCCGGGCGCCGACTTGAACGCTCCACGAAACAGAAGGTTTTTATGACGACTTTATCCAGGAAAAAAGTGGCTGTCGGCATCACTGCCGTGGTCGTGCTTGGCGTATTGATTTACCTGCTGGCGCCAGGCCTGTTCGGCAAGCGCACGCACCAGACCACCAACGATGCCTTCGTCTCGGCGGACTTCACCCTGGTGGTGCCGCGCGTTGCCGGGTTCATCAAGGAAGTGCTGGTGGAAGACAACCAGCAGGTCAAGGCCGGACAGCTGCTGGCGCTGATCGATGACCGCGACCTGCGCGCCGCCGCACAAGCCGCCGATGCTGAAACATTGGTGGCCAGGGCGCAGCTGCAAAACGCCCGGGCGACGCTTGAGCGGCAAACCTCGGTGATCGCCCAAGCTCAGGCGAGCGTGGTGTCGGCCAAGGCTGAGATGGCTTTTGCCGAGCATGAACTGAACCGCTATAACCACCTCGCCGGCGTGGGTGCCGGCACGGTGCAGAACGCGCAGCAGGCACGGACGCGCATTGATCAGGCGTCCGCCAAGCTGGCGAATGTCACCGCGGTATTGGCCGCAGAGCGCAAGCAGGTGGACATCCTCATGGCCCAGCGCGATGCGGCTGACGGCGGCCTGAAACGTGCGCAGGCAGCGCTGGAAATCGCCAGCTTTGAACTGTCCTATACGCGCATCGTCGCGCCTCAGGACGGCATGGTTGGCGAGCGAGCAGTGCGCGTCGGCGCGTATGTCACGCCTGGCAGCAAGATCCTCGCGGTGGTACCGCTGGCGCAGGCGTACGTGGTGGCAAACTTTCAGGAAACCCAACTGACCGATGTACAGCCCGGACAGCAGGTCCAGGTGCGCGTCGATAGTCTCGACGGCAAGGCGCTTACCGGTCGCGTGGAAAGCATTGCACCGGCCACAGGGGTGACGTTTGCCTCGATCAAGCCGGACAACGCGACCGGGAATTTCACCAAAGTTGTGCAGCGGATTCCGGTGAAAATTGTGCTCGATGCGGGTCAGCCGTTGGCGGAGCGGTTGCGGGTGGGGATGTCGGTGGAGGCGAGTATCGACACTGCTGCGGCCGATAAGCATGAGGTTGCGCAGCGATGAAGATGTTTGTTGATAGGGCTGATGTCTTCGCGAGCAGGCTCACTCCTACAGGAGCAGGCCGCAAGCCGCAACTGACCCTTTGTGCCTTGTTGGTCATGAGCCTCTCAGCCTGCACCGTAGGTCCCGATTTCCACAAACCCCAGGCGCAACAAGTCGCCGAATGGGCGCAACCCACAAAAGTCGCCGCCAGCCAGGCCGTCGCCGAAAACATGGGCGAGCGCTGGTGGGAAGTCTTCAACGACCCCAAGCTGTCAGCACTCACCCAGCGCGCCCTCACCGATAACCTCGACCTGAAACTCGCCAGCAGTCGCCTGCAGCAAAGCCGCGCCGCGCGCCAGGTGATCACTGCCGACCGTTACCCCAACACCGCCGCCACCGGCAGCTACGGGCGCAAACGCAACAGCGGCGAAGGGCTGAACGACCCCTCTGGCAACAACGGCGATTCTGCTTTCAGCTTATGGGATGCCGGCTTCTCGGCCTCATGGGAACTGGACTTCTGGGGCCGCGTGCAGCGCGAGACCGAGGCTGCCGATGCCACCCTCGAAGTCGCCGAAAATGACCGTCGTGGGGTACTGCTGTCGGTCCTCGCGGAAACCGCCCGGGACTACATCCAGTTGCGCGGAGTGCAAGGCACCCGAGCCGTCACCGAGCAGAACCTCGACGTCGCCCGGCATAGCCTCAAGCTTTCCCAACTGCGCCTGGCCGACGGCGTCGCTACGGACCTGGATGTCGCAGAAGCCGCTGCGCAAGTCGCCGCCATCGAGTCGCGCCTGCCGGCCCTTGAGCAACGCCAGTCGCAACTGATCAACGCGCTGAGCTTGCTGATGGGTGAACCGCCGCACGCGCTGTCCGCCGAATTGGCCGCCGATGCGCCTGTACCGCAAACCCCAAGCCAGATCGCCATCGGCCTGCCATCGCAGCTGGCTGAGCGGCGTCCGGATATCCGTCAGGCCGAAGCGCGTCTGCATGCCGCCACCGCGAGTATCGGCGTGGCCAAGGGTGATTTTTACCCGCGGATTACCTTGTCGGGAAACATCGGCTCCCAGGCCATGCAGTTGAGCGATTTTGGTAGCTGGGGTTCTCGTGCATTCGGCATCGGCCCGCAGTTCAGCCTGCCGCTGTTCGACGGCGGCCGCTTGCGCGGCGTGCTCAACCTGCGTGAAGCCCAGCAACAGGAAGCGGCCGTCGCTTATCAGCAAACAGTTTTGCGCGCCTGGCATGAGATCGATGATCAGCTGAGCGCCTACAACGCCAGTCAGCGCCGCCGCGACAGCCTCGCCGAAGCCGTGCGCCAGAACCAGATCGCGCTGACGACGGCGCAACGACAATATGTTGAAGGAGTAGTCGATTTCGTCAACGTCCTTACCGTACAGGGCGAGTTGCTGGCGACCCAGGAACAATGGGTGGAAAGCTCGACCGGGGTGTCGTTGGCGATGGTTGGTTTGTACAAAGCGTTGGGTGGGGGATGGGAGTCGGTGTATCCGCTTGAGCGCGCCAGTGTGAGCCGCTGATCAACACCCTTTTGCCAGTTGCTGCGTAAAGTGTAATGATAATTGCTATCAATCACACACGTGTAGACCACCCATGGACGCAGCGACTGACGGCAACGACTCCCTTCATCGTCTTTACCGCGATAACCATGGCTGGCTGCAAGGCTGGCTGCGCAAGCGTTTGGGCGACCGTGAGCATGCGGCGGATGTAGCCCAGGACACGTTTTTGCGCCTGCTGGTGTCCGGGCGCTTGCCCGGCCCGCTGGAAAGCCGCAGTTACCTGACGCAGATTGCCCGCAACCTGGTGATCGACCAGTGGCGGCGCCTGCGGATCGAGCGCGCCTATCTGGAAAGCATCGCCCATCTGCCGGATCCGGAATCGCCCTCACTGGAAACCCGCGCCTTGATCCTTGAGACCCTGACGCAGATCGACGCGATGCTCGATCGCATGCCGGATAACGTGCGCCAGGCCTTCCTGTTGTCGCAATTCGAAGGGTTGAGCTACGCGCAAATTGCCGAGCGCCTCGGGGTCACGGTCAGTTCGGTGCAGAAGTACATGACCCGGGCGATTCTGGCCTGCTATCAGCTGGTTTATGAAACATGAGCCGGGCGCTTGATGCACCGATCGATACCGCGATCGTCGAGCAGGCGAGTGAATGGCTGATGCTGCATTGGGGCGGTGAAATGAATGCCGAGCAGCGCCTGGCGTTCAACACTTGGCAGCACGCCCATTCTGAGCACCGCCGCGCCTGGCAACGACTGCAGCAGCTACAGGAAACCTTCGGCGCGGTGCCTGCAGGGTGCGCGCGGGCGGTGCTGCGCGACAACCCCGACCCGCAACGTCGCGCAGCGTTGAAAATGCTCGGTCTATTGCTGGTCGCCGGCGGCAGCGGGTACCTGCTGCAAAATCAGGTGTCCTGGCGCTCCACCTTCGCCGAGCATCGCACGGCAACCGGCGAAATTCGCCACATGACCTTGAGCGATGGCACTCGGCTCGACCTCAACAGTAACAGCGGCATCGACCTGCGCTTCACCGCGCAGGAACGCCGGATCCGCTTGCTCAGCGGTGAAATCCTGCTCACCAGTGGACACGACCCGATACGTCCGTTGATCGTGGAAACCGCCAGCGGTGATGTCCAGGCCTTGGGCACCCGGTTCTCCGTGCGTGAAATGGACGATGGTGCACGCGTCGAATTGTACGAAGGCCAGTTGCGCATCAGCCCGCGACATGGCGCCTCGGTGCACATGAATGCCGGTGACAGCCTGTGGTTCAGCGCCACCGGTGCGGGCCCGAGGCAACCCGCGAATCCGGATGACAGCAGCTGGAGCCAGGGCCGACTGGTGGCGGAGCGGCAGCCGCTCGGTCGCTTCCTCGTCGAGCTCGCGCGTTACAGGCCTGGCTGGATTCGTTGCGACGATGCCGCCTCTAAGCTGCTGTTGACCGGGGTATTCCCGCTCGACAACACCGACTCCGTGCTGGCCGCCCTCGAACGCACGCTGCCGGTACAGGTCGAGTCCGTGACCCGCTACTGGGTGACGGTTAAACGCCGCGTTTGACGCCGAAAAAATAAATGACAGAAATGCTTGTCGGTTTTCATGCCCCGTTCGGGATACCTCTTGAAAGCAAATCAAGAAGCATTCTCATGGGGAGCTCCGGAATGCCACATCACCCGACACAGAAGATTTTTCCTTTGAATGGCGTATTGCGTCGCGGCGTGTTCGCCACCTTGCTGGCCACCACACCGATGCTGCCGCACCTGGCCTGGGCTGAGGACTCGAGCGTCAGCCAGGCGCGTCAATACAGCATCGGCGCGGGCAACCTCGATCAGGTCCTGAATCGATTTGCCAGTGATGCGGGGATTCTGCTGTCGGTAGATGCGCAACTCACCGAGGGCAAGCGCAGCGCCGGGTTGCAGGGGCGTTTTGATGTGGCCCAAGGGCTTGAACGTGTTCTGTCGGGTAGTGGATTGCAGGCCATTTACGCTCAGGGCGGCTGGTCGTTGCAGCCTGTTGCGCAAAGCGGCCCGCTGCAGCTGGGTGCCACCCGGGTGAATGCCACCGAGGCGCTCGAAAATGCCTGGGGCCCGGTCGATGGAATCGTAGCCAAGCGCAGTGCGACCGGGACCAAGACCGATGCGGCACTGGTGGAAATTCCGCAGACCATCAACGTCGTCACCGCCGCCGAGATCAATTCCCGCAGCGCGCAAAGTGTCACTGAAGCCTTGCGTTACACGCCGGGCATCACCGGTGGCGGCTTCTCCGACCGGGTGAAGATCTTCGATGAGCCAACCTCGCGCGGCTTCTCACCCACGCCGTTGTACCTCGACGGCCTGCACCTGCCCTATGGCGGCGGCAGCACCGGTGGCGCGCTGCAGATCGAGCCGTACTCGCTGGAGCGTATCGAAGTGCTCAAAGGCCCGGCGTCGGTGCTGTACGGGCAAAATCAGCCCGGCGGCATCGTCAATCTGGTCAGCAAGCGTCCGACCGAAACGCCCCTGCATCAAATCAAATTCGAAGCCGGCAGCTACGACCATAAAAGCGCGGCCATCGACCTCGGTGGGCCGCTCGACGAAGAAGGCAAGTTCCTCTATCGCCTGACCGCGCTGGCCAACGACAGCAACGATGAAATCGATTACGTCGAGGAGCGCCGCCAGTTCATCGCGCCCAGTTTCACCTGGCGCCCGAGCGAAGACACCAGCCTGACGTTGTTCGCCCAGTACCAGAAAGACAAGGGCGTTCCCGAGGCCCAGGGCCTGCCTGCAGTAGGCACGGTGTTCGACAACCCCAACGGCAAGATCGACCGCGACCTGTTCCTCGGCGAGCCCGGCGTCAACGACTACCACCGCGAGCAGTACGCTTTTGGCTACGAGTTTTCCCACCGCCTGAACGACGTCTGGATCCTGAAGCAGAATGCGCGTTATGCCCGGGTCAATGACCACTACACTGCGCCGCTGCACGGCTACCGGTTCGTCACCAACCCGATCACCGGGCAAAACGACCAGCGCTACCAGACCCGCTACGGCGTGGACTGGCAACAGGACAACAAAGTCTTCGGCGTGGATAATATCGCCCAGGCCGAATTTGACACCGGCCCCTTCAGCCACACCGCAATCGTCGGCCTGGATTACTACCACTTCAATTCCAAGTTCGACGGCCTGTACGACTACAACCCGCCGATCATCGACTTGTTCACCCCGACCTACGGCCAGCCGCTGAATTTCGGCAACAACTACCGCTGGGACAACACCATCACCCAGACCGGCCTGTACGCTCAGGACCAAATCAAGCTGGATCAGTGGATCTTCGTCCTTGGCGGTCGTTATGACTGGGCCGAGACCGACAACAAACAACCGCTCAGCGGCGCTCACACCAGCAGCAAGGACGAGAAATTCACCGGGCGCGGCGGCATCGTCTACCTGTTCGATAACGGCCTTGCACCCTTCGTCAGCTATTCGGAATCGTTCCTGCCGCTCAGTGGCACCAACGTCCAGGGCAAAGCGTTTGACCCGTCCACCGGCAAGCAGTACGAAGCGGGCGTGAAATACCAACCGCCGGGGCAGAACAGCTTCGTGCAGATCTCCGCCTATGAGCTAGAACAGGAAAACATCCTGACCACCGACCTCGGCAACCCCGGGTTCAGCAATCAAAGCGGCGCCATCCGCTCCAAAGGCATCGAGTTCGAAGCCAAGGCAGAGCTGACCAAGGCACTGGACGTAATCGCCTCGGCATCGCGCAACGACATCAAATACACCAAGGACAACGACGGCCGCAAAGGTCGCCACCCGGCCGGCAACCCACCGCTAACCGCTGCGCTCTGGGTCAACTACACCTTGCTCGGTGACACACCCTTGTCAGGCCTGGCTGCCGGACTGGGCGCGCGTTACGCGAGAGGTAGTTACGGCGATGACTACGAAGGCGCCTTCCAGATCCCGTCCTACACCGTGTACGACGCAAGCCTGACCTACGACCTCGGCACCTCGGCTTTCCGCCTCAAAGGCGTGAAGCTGGCGCTGAACGTGAAAAACCTGACGGACGAGGAATACGTCGCCAGCTGCCGCAGCCAGTGGGATTGCTACTACGGCGAAGGCCGGACGGTGGTGTCGAGCCTGACTTACGATTGGTAAGACGCATCGCTACCCCGCCAAACGCAAATATTGCGAAACCCACCGAAACCTGTGGGAGCGGGCTTGCCCGCGAAGAGGCCATCACATTCAGTATCCATACTGACTGACACACCGCTTTGGACCTGCGTCGGCCACACTGCCATGGTCGCCGCAGATCCCCTGTAGGAGTGAGCCTGCTCGCGATTAGGGCCTATCAGGCGATGACTTGACTTTTTCATGCCGATGAAGTGGCGGGCGCTGGCGATTGCGGTTGTGAGCAGTGATTGCCTTGCTGAAATAAGCTTACCGACCACTCGGCAAGGGCGGTCGCGTTTCGACTTGTTCAAGGCTTACACGGTAAGTGGTGTAAGTGTTGCCGTCCTTCAGGTAGAGATTGCTCCGGTAATTGCTGACCGCGCCTTTGAGTTTGATATGCAGGCCGTTGGCGACGCGTTGAATGACCACGTCTTTCAAGTCGGTGTCCGAGACGAGGAAGGGAGGGGTCTTGCCCAGGAACACCCTCATGGTTTTGTCAGTCGATTCACGGTGATCCATATAGAACCTTAGCGACTTGGGGTCTGAACGGTCCCTGGCCTCCTCGATGATATAAAGCCACTCCCCCGGTATGAAGTTTTGCTTCAGGACTATTTGCGGAGGAAGCTCCGGTTTGTGCACGTAGCCATAGATAAGCGCCCCCGCGAAGCAGAGCAGGAAGATAATTGCGAAGTACTTTTTAAGCCTGAGCTTAAGGGCTTGCCATTCGGTTTTATTCATAGGCTTCAACTTTGGGCGTCAATGGTTGTCTTGATAAGCGCCCAGCGTGGCGCAGTGGCGACAATTGAATAGCAGTTGGTCGGGGGACATTTGGTCGGGATTGGGCGAAGAAGTCATACGCCGGATTTTGCCAGAGCAGACCGCTTCGCGGCGATAGACCGATAGGTTGCCCTGAAATACAGCCCCCAAATGAAGCTCGCCAAACGGGTAGAGTCCGCCGCCTCACCCCTTCCCAGACAAATCCGCCATCCCCTTCAACAACTCAATCGGCAGCGGAAACACAATCGTCGAGCTCTTATCCCCAGCAATCGAACTCAACGTCTGCATATACCTCAACTGCATCGCCCCAGGCTGACGGCCGAGCATCTCCGCAGCCTGCATCAGTTTTTCCGAGGCCTGCAATTCACCTTCGGCGTGGATGACTTTGGCGCGGCGCTCACGTTCGGCCTCGGCCTGTTTGGCGATAGCGCGAACCATCGATTCGTTGAGGTCGACGTGTTTGATTTCGACGTTGGCGACCTTGATGCCCCAGGCGTCGGTCTGGGCGTCGAGCACTTGCTGGATGTCGATGTTCAGGCGCTCGCGTTCGGCCAGCAACTCGTCGAGTTCGTGTTTGCCCAGTACCGCGCGCAAGGTGGTTTGTGCCAGTTGGCTGGTGGCCATGAGGAAGTCCTCGACTTGAATGATCGCCTTTTGTGGATCGAGAACGCGGAAGTAGAGCACGGCATTGACCTTGACCGAGACGTTGTCGCGGGTGATCACGTCCTGGGGCGGCACATCGAGCACTATCGTGCGCAGATCGACCCGGACCATTTGTTGGACCACCGGAATCAGCAGGATCAGGCCTGGTCCCTTGACCTGCCAGAAACGGCCGAGCTGGAACACCACGCCGCGTTCGTATTCGCGCAGGATGCGGAAGGTCGACCCCGCCAGGGCAATCAGCAACAGCAGGAGCGCGGCAAAACCCAATTGCAGACCCATGGTTATTCTCCGAGCGGCGATGCATCAGCCGCGGCGACTTGCAGCAGTAATCCCTTGCGCGCGACCACCCGCACTCGCTGGCCGGGTTGCAACGGTGTGGCACTGTGGACTTGCCACTGTTCTCCTTGCAGGTGCACCCAGCCGGCCAAGGAGTTGCCGGCTTGCAGGGCGGTGACCGGCGTTACGCTGCCGATCAGCCCAGCGTCGCCGCTGACGGTGTGGCGCGGTCGGGTTTTCAGGGCGTGGATCAGCAGGAACACCAGCAGCAACCCGCTGACCAGGCCCAGGCCGATCATCATCGGCACCGGGACCTCGGTGTTGGTAAGGATCACTGCGCCAATCACGAACATCACGATACCGCCCAGGCCGATGACGCCGTAGTTGGGCAGGGCGGCTTCGGCGATCAGGAAACCCAGGCCAAAAATGATCAGCCAGATGCCGATCGGGTTGGGCACCAGCAGCACAAGCGGGTCCGCAGCGAAAGCCGATCCGCTTAGCGCCAGGAAGAATGCAGCCGCACAACATCGGGTGTTCACGTGACCCTCCGGAAGAGTCAGCCAGTGGCTCTGTATAGAGTCTAGTCGAGGGCTTGACTGTATGAATTTTGATCAATTGCCACGCCGGCCCGATGGGCGGAATTCCCGCGCAATCGCCCTGGCCGGCCTAGACTTTTCTAAAGGAGCCAAGAGGTTTAATCATCGTCCGCAGGTGAACCATGCGGACACCGAGGTGCATCATGCGTATGGCAAGAACCGTGCAGAGCAGCCTGGAAAAGGCCAACTGCGAATTCGACATCGTCAGCCACCCTCACTCGGCCAGCAGCCTGGAAACCGCGCGGGTTGCCGGCATTCCTGCGGAGCGGGTGGCCAAGTCGGTGATCCTCGATGATCACCACGGTCGTTATCTGATGGCCGTGCTACCGGCCAGCCGCCATCTGGACCTGAGCAAGGTACGCGGCAGCGGCGAATGGCAGATCACCCGGGAAAGTAACCTGGCGCATCTGTTCAGTGATTGCGAGCGCGGGGCGGTGCCGGCGTTGGGCGAGTCCTATGGGTTGGAAATGGTCATCGACCCTTTGCTGACCCGGCAGAAAGATATCTATCTGGAGGCGGGCAACCACAACAACCTGGTGCACATGAGTGTTCCGCAGTATCTGAAAATGGTGCCGCATGCGCAGGTGTTCGAGGTGAGTGATTGAATTGTGCGGCGCCGGCTACATCGTTTCGCGAGCAGGCTCGCTCCCACAGGGGAAATGCGCTCAACTGTGGGAGCGAGCCTGCTCGCGATTATTTTTTGATCAACCCAGGAGTTCAGTATGGAATCCCCAACGCATAGCCTGCCATCTTTGTTCAAACAGCTAGGGCTGGCCGACGATCCGGTCAGCATCGACCAATTCATCGCCTCCCACTCACCGCTAAAGCCGGACCTGCACTTGGCGGATGCGTTTTTCTGGAGCAAGGCCCAGGCGGATTTCCTGCGTGACGAAATTCTGGATGACGCGGATTGGGCGGAGGTGATTGATCAGTTGAATGTGTTGTTGAGGAAGGGGCGGGGGGGGTAAACGTGAAAGTAAGTAATCTCAGGATTGCAGGCGAGTAAAAAAAAGACCAGAATTAAGACCTAAATGAGGTCTTAATTATGCAAAACGTTTTAGCCGACATGGCTGTCAGTGTGTCTGAATTGAAGAAAAATCCTTCTGCTGTTCTTAGCGGTGCGTTGGGTGGTCCAGTTGCAGTGCTGAATCATAATCGCGTTATGGGTTACATGGTTCCTGCGGACGTGTTCGAGCGCATGGTTGAACGCCTCGACGATCTCGAGTTGGCGGAAATCGTTCGCTCGCGTCTTCATGAGACGCCGATCCCGGTGACACTGGATGACTTATAGGCTCGAGTTCCTGCCATCTGCGCGCAAGGAGTGGGACAAGCTGGGACATACATTGCGCGAGCAGTTCAAGAAAAAACTGGCGGAAAGGTTAGAGATGCCTCGAATTCCGTCGGACTCCCTGCATGGAATGTCTGACTGCTACAAAATAAAGCTGAAGGCATCGGGTTATCGCCTGGTGTATCAGGTTGTTGAAGAGCGCGTAGTCGTTTCAGTGGTGGCTGTAGGCAAGCGAGAGCGCAGCGAAGTCTACGAGCGAGTTCGAAAACGCTGAAGGCAGCCAAATTGTTTCAAAACTTGACCAGTATTCCCCGCAAATGCGATATTGATAGTTAGCAAACTAACAGTGTGTGCATTTTCTCGTGCCGAAGAACCTCGACGCCCTCCAGATGAACATCAGCAGTGCCATGGTGGTTGCCGCCAGGCATTGGCGGAAAATCTGCCAGACCACGTTGGTCAACTACGGAATTTCCGAAGCCTGCGCCGTCCCGCTCCTGATGATCGGGCGTCTGGGTGAGGGCGTGCGTCAGGTAACGGTGGCGCAGGCGGCGGGGATGGAGAGTCCTTCGCTGGTGCGTTTGCTCGATCAGCTCTGTCATTCCGGCTATGTGCGCCGCACCGAAGACGCCCATGATCGCCGGGCCAAATGCCTGAGCCTGACTGAAAGCGGCCGCGAGCTGGTGCAAGCGGTCGAAGCCGAGCTGGTGCGCCTGCGCCATGAAGTGCTCGAAGGCATCGGCCAGAGTGACCTGGAAGCTACGCTGCGGGTTCTGCGCGCATTTGAGGCGGCGAATGCGCCGTCGGTAGTCAGCTCGTGAACGGATTTTTTGCCGGCATGCCGCCCGCTCGGGACTGGTTCTATGGAGTGCGCACATTCACCGCTTCGATGATCGCGCTGTACATCGCCATGCTTATGCAAATGCCCCGTCCATATTGGGCGATGGCCACGGTCTATATCGTCTCCAGCCCGTTTGTCGGCCCTACCAGCTCCAAAGCGCTGTACCGTGCGGTCGGGACTTTTCTCGGGGCCATGGCGGCGGTGTTCTTTGTGCCGATGTTCGTGCAAAGCCCTTATGTGCTGGTGGTCGTCATCGCGCTGTGGACCGGCACGCTGCTGTTTCTGTCCCTGCACCTGCGCACTGCCAACAGCTATGCATTGATGCTCGCCGGCTACACCTTGCCGCTGATCGCCCTGCCAGTGGTGGATAACCCGTTGGCGGTGTGGGATGTGGCGGAGGCGCGTACTGAAGAGATTTTTCTCGGCATCGCTGTAGCGGCGGTGGTGGGCGCGATGTTCTGGCCGCGCCGGCTGGCGCCGGTGTTCAACGACTCGGTCAACAAATGGTTTGCCGACGCCTCGACGTACAGCCAGCGGTTTCTCAGTCGCCAGGTGCAACCCGATGAAGTCAGCGCGCTGCGCTCGGCGATGGTGGCAACCTTCAACACCCTGGAATTGATGATCGGCCAGCTGCCTCACGAGGGCTCCCGACCGCAAACCGTACGCAACACCAAGGAGTTGCGCGGGCGGATGATTCACCTGCTCCCGGTGATCGACGACCTCGACGACGCGCTTTATGCCCTTGAGCGGCGCACCCCCGAACTGGTGGAAAAATTTGCTCCGCTGCTGGCGGCAACCACCCAATGGCTCGACCATCAGGACGCTGACCTGAATCGTTGGCAGTCCTTGAAAAATCAGCTCGAGGCCATGCAACCGAGTGCCGAGGCGCTGGATGATCGCAGGCAGTTGCTGTTCTCCAACGCGATCTATCGCCTCGGCGAATGGATCGACTTGTGGCAGGACTGCCGCAGCCTGCAATACGCCATCCAGTGCGAAAGCCAGGACAGCTGGCGGGCGGTGTACCGGCACTGGCGCCTGGGTCGGCTGACCCCGTTCCTGGATCGCGGGCTAATGTTCTATTCGGCGGCATCGACCGTGACCGCGATCATCGTGGCCTCGGTGCTGTGGATCCTGCTCGGCTGGACTGATGGCGGCGCTGCGGTAATTCTGGCGGCGGTGGCGTGCAGCTTTTTTGCCTCGATGGACGACCCGGCGCCGCAGATCTACCGGTTCTTCTTCTGGACCGCGATGTCGGTGGTGCTCGCCAGCCTGTACCTGTTTCTGGTCCTGCCGAACCTGCATGATTTCCCCATGCTGGTGCTGGCGTTTGCCGTGCCGTTCATCTGCATCGGCACCCTGACGGTCAAGCCGCAGTTTTACCTGGGCATGCTGCTGACACTGGTCAACACCTCGTCCTTCATCAGTATCCAGGGTGCCTATGACGCGGATTTCCTGAGCTTCGCCAACTCCAATCTGGCCGGACCGCTCGGCTTGCTGTTTGCCTTCGTCTGGACCCTGATTGCCCGCCCGTTCGGCGCGGAACTCGCGGCCAAGCGCCTGACCCGGTTCAGCTGGCGCGACATTGTCAGCCTTACCGAGCCGGCGACCCTGTCCGAACATCGGCACCTGGGCGTGCAGATGCTCGACCGGCTGATGCAGCATCTGCCGCGGCTGGCGATGACCGGCCAGGACACCGGCATTGCCCTGCGCGAAGTGCGAGTGGCGTTGAACCTGCTCGATTTGCTGGCCTACACGCCGCGGGTGACTGGCGCACCGCAGGCGCTGCTGCATCAGGTGGTCGCCGAAGTCGGCCAGTACTTCAAGGCTTGCCTCAAGGCGGACGAGCGCTTGCCGGCGCCGATCGCGCTGCAGATGACGCTCGATCGCAGCCGCCGCGCGCTCACTCCGGAGTGTGATGAAGGTGCGCGCCTGCATCTGCTGCACGCTCTGAGCGGCCTGCGCCTGGCGCTGCTGCCGGGGGTGGAATTTGTCGGCTCGGGCGAACTCGAAGAACCGCTTCCCCATGGCATTGATGGAGCGCCTCTATGATTGGTGATCTGGATATCAGCGGGGTGTTCCTGCCCACGCTGCTGGTGCTGATGGGCATTACCTACGTGATTTTCCTGCTGGTGCACGGGCTGCTGACGCGTCTGCACTTTTACCGTCTGGTCTGGCACCGGGCATTGTTCAACGTGGCTCTCTACGCCTTGCTTCTAGGCGCCGTGGATTCACTCAGTCGATACCTGATGACATGAAAAAACCTTTTCTGACCCTCGGTCGCGTGGTTCTGACCCTGCTGATCGTGACCTTCGCCGTTGTCGTCGTGTGGCGCATGGTGATGTATTACATGTTCGCCCCATGGACCCGCGACGGGCACATCCGTGCCGATATCGTGCAGATTGCGCCGGACGTGTCCGGGTTGATCCAGTCCGTGGAAGTGCGCGACAACCAGTTGGTGAAACGCGGCCAGGTGCTGTTCAGCATTGACCAGGACCGCTTCAAACTGGCGTTGCGCCAGGCCAAGGCCGCCGTGGCCGATCGCCAGGAAACCCTGGCGCAGGCGCAACGCGAGCACAAGCGTAACCGTGGCCTGGGCAACCTGGTGCCAGGCGAGCAATTGGAAGAAAGCCAGTCCCGGGTCGCCCGCGCCGAAGTTGCCCTGATGGAAGCCCAGGTGGCGGTGGACAGCGCCCAGCTCAATCTGGATCGCTCGACCATCCGCAGCCCGGTGGATGGCTACGTCAACGACCGCGCGCCGCGCACTCAGGAATTCGTCACCGCTGGCCGGCCAGTATTGTCAGTGGTGGACAGCAACTCGTTCCACATCGATGGCTATTTCGAAGAGACCAAGCTGGACGGCATTCACGTCGGCCAGAGCGTCGATATCCGTGTAGTGGGCGACCGCGCCCGGTTGCGCGGGCATGTCGAAAGCATCGTCGCCGGCATCGAAGATCGCGACCGCAGCAGCGGCAGTAATCTGCTGCCCAACGTCAACCCGGCATTCAGCTGGGTACGGTTGGCCCAGCGGATTCCGGTGCGCATTGCCTTTGACGAAGTGCCGGCGGACTTCCGCATGATCGCCGGGCGTACCGCAACGGTGTCGATCATCGACGATCAGCAGCAGGAGCCCGCGCAATGAGCAAGGCTTCGGGTTTGGCGGTGATCGGGCTGGGCATGTTGCTGTCGGCCTGCCAGGTGGTCGGCCCGGATTACCATTTGCCGGACGAAGCTGCTGTGCACCGCGATGATTTTCAGGGTGAGCTGGCGGTGAACGACGCAAATGTCGTTTCTGCGCCAGTGCCCGGCGACTGGTGGCGGCTGTACCAGGATCCGCGTCTGGATCAGTTGGTGCAGCAAGCCATGGCGAGCAACACCGATTTGCGCGTGGCGGCGGCGAATATTTCCCGGGCGCGGGCCCAGGTCGACGAAGCCCAGGCGGCTGGCGGCTGGAGTGGCGGGGTCAAAATCGGCGCCCAACGGTTGCAGGAGTCCGGCGAAGCCTTCTTGCAGCCGGACAAAGTGCCGGTAGCCAATGTTGGCGACATCGGCATTACTACCTCGTATCAATTCGATCTGTTCGGCACCTTGCAGCGTGGCATCGAGGCGGCGAAGGCCAATGCCGACGCCACCCAGGCGGCGGCGGATACCGCACGAATCACCCTGGTGGCCGACGTCGTGCGGGCATACACCCAGGTCTGCGCGGCTAACGAAGAACGTGAAATCGCCCAGCACTCCCTGGATTTGCAAGCCCAGGGCACCACACTGGTGCAGCGCCTGCGCGACGCTGGACGAGGGGATGAAACCCAGGTCACCCGTTCGCAAACCCAATTCAAATCCTTGCGCGCCGAGATGCCGCGCTATGAGGCGGCCCGTCAGGCGGGGCTATTCCGTTTGTCGATGCTGCTGGCCAAACCCGTGGAGCAACTGCCTGCCGGCACCGCTACTTGTGCCGAGTTGCCAAAAATCGCCCAACTGTTGCCCGTCGGTGACGGCGCCACGTTGCTCAAGCGCCGCCCTGATGTACGGCAAGCGGAGCGCCGTCTGGCGGCCTCCACCGCCGGCATCGGCATCGCCACGGGCGAGTTGTACCCGGACATCAGCATCGGCGCGACCGTCGGTACGGTCGGTATCCTGGAAAACCTTGGCAAGCCAGCGACCAATCGCTGGGGCTTCGGCCCGCTGTTGACCTGGACCGTGCCGTCCAACGGCTCGCGAGCGAGGATTCGTGAGGCCGAAGCGACGACTCAGGGCGCCCTGGCCCATTTCGACGGGGTCGTGCTCAACGCGATCCGCGAAACCCAGACCGGCCTGGCCCAGTACTCGGCGTTGCTGCAACGCCGCGATGCCCTGGCCGACGCGGAACAGTCAGCCCAGCAGGCAGCAGACCAGACCCACCGCTTCTTCCAGGCCGGCCGCGCGTCGTTCCTGGCAGACCTGCAAGCCACCCGCACCTACACCGACGTACGGGCGCAATTGGCTGCAGCCAACACCCAGGTTGCCATGAGCCAGATCGATTTGTTCCTGGCGCTGGGCGGCGGCTGGGAAAGCGGACGAACGCAAGGTGCGAACGCCAGCAAACCCTGAGGCCGTTGCTATGCTTTGATTTGTTGGGCTGACGCGCCACGAGCCACGCCAGTCCACTGATCAGGGCTCGCGTTGGTCATGGGGACTAAAATAATGAAAAACCCTTATGCTCCCGGCTTCTGGTGCGCTATTGCCGCACTGGTTCTGCTGTCAGCGACGTACTTCTACGGCATCATGCTGGCCCACCAGATCGACAAGGCCCTGATCTTTCTTGACAGTGCCTCGGCGCTGATCGCCGTGCTGTCCATAGTGGTGGTCGCCTGGGCTTCGGTTCAGGGCACGCGCATCAAGAAAAAACACCTGGAACAAGGCAAGACCCTGGTGCTCATCTGGGACACCAAGGTGGCGCTGCGTCGTGTCGAAACAGTGTTCGACCGGTATTTCTGGGGCAGCTACTGGCAACCCGGGCGGACTTTCCAGGAAGTCATGGGTGAGCTTACCGGCACGCCGCTGGAAAAAAGCCTGGAAACCTTGAAGAAGCAGTGCTTGGCGCTGGACAAGCAGGTCTCTGATGAGGGTCGGCACTGGCTGAGCAATGCCCGCGAGCTCTCCGACGTCGCCACCGCCATGGCCCGCGAGCGTTATCAGCTGGACTTCTGCGACCCGCGCGCGGAAGTGACGGGCGGGGCGGTGATCAATCGGGATTTCGAGGTGCTGGTGTATACCTGGACTGCGCGGCTGAAGAGTTTTGATCATCAGCTGGATGAGATTGAGGTGCAGTATTCCTGATTCTGTGTTTGGCAGGAACGACGCCATCGCGAGCAGGCTCACTCCTACATTGGAATGCATCCCCCTGTAGGAGTGAGCCTGCTCGCGATAGCGATTTGCTATACGCCGAAACTCTCCACCCCCCGCACAGTCCCATGGACACTCTTTAACCTTTAATCATTGGGCCACCCAGCGTGCCCGGTGCTAATCTCCATCGCACTTTTATGCGCAGTCGTGTCTGCAACCCTCCAATGGGTTCAGGGAAGACGACCACACCTTCAAACAACGGACATTGATCGGGTAATTCATGAATAAATCAGCAGGCGTGCTTCTGGGAATTGTCGTGGCAATCGGTGCAATCAGCGCTGGCGGTGCCTGGTACACCGGCACCAAGCTTGAAGGAGTGCTCAACACCTCGATCGCCGATGCCAACAAGGAGCTGCAGGCCGCGCTGACAGGGTCCAATGGCACCGCCTCGCTGGAGCTGGTGTCGCTGGAACGCAACATATTCAGCAGCACCGCGCATTACCGCCTCAAGGGCGAAGGCGAGATGTTCGGTGAGGCCCCGGTAGAACTGCTGTTTGTCGACCATATCGAGCACGGCCCGCTACCTTTCTCGCGCCTGGTGTCGCTGAAGTGGCTGCCGGTCATGGCCACCAGTCACTACGAACTGGAAAAGACCCCGCTCACCGCCAAGTGGTTCGCCGCGGCCAAGGACAAGTCCCCGCTTACTGGCGTGGTCAACATCGGCTACGACAAATCCACCAACGGCAACCTGCAGTTGCTGCCGCTGGACGCCGCACTGGACGACAAGTCGCAGCTGAAATTCTCCGGGCTCAATCTTGATATCGACGCCAGTGCCCAGGCGCAGAAGGTCAAGGCCAACGGCTACATGGACAGCCTGACCCTGACCACGGTGGCAGAAGACCAGACCCCGGTTAAAGTCGAGCTCAGCGGCCTGACGTTCGCCAGCAACCTGACCAAAAGTACCTATGGCTACTATGTCGGCGAAAACACGGTTGAGTTGACTGACAACAAGACCACTTTCGGCGCCGGCCAGTCGGTCCTGGGCCTGAAAAAATTTGAGATGAAGAACCAGACCGAAGAGTCGGGCACCAGCGCTTCGGGCCGTGCCGATTACAAAGTCGGTGAGGTGTCGCTGAACGGCAAGACCATCGGTTCCGCGCAGATGGCCATGAGCCTGAAAAATCTTGATATCCCGGCGACCATGTCGTTGATGCAGGTTTACCAGACCAAGCTGCAACCTTACGAGAAGGCGGCCGCTGAAGCGGCAGCGGCGGGTCAACCGGCGCCGGAACTGGTGCTGACCCCTGCCGAAGAGGCACAGGTCAAAACCGGCCTGGAAAAACTGCTGGCGGCCGGGCCGCAGGTAGCGCTGGAAAACCTCTCGCTGAAGACTGCCAACGGTGAGAGCAAGGCCAACATGGTGCTGGACCTGACCAAGCCGAAATCCATGGACCTGCCGCCAGACCAGTTGACCCAACAGCTGATCGCACTGCTGGACTTCAACGTGCTGGTGTCCAAGCCGATGCTGGTCGACCTGTTCAGCGTGCAGTCGCAAATCGATGGTCAGACCGATGCCAAGCTGATCGCCGACCAGGCCACGGCCACCGCTGATATGTTCGGCAGCATGGCGGTAGGCAGCCAGTTTGCAAAACTGGACGGCAACAACATCGTCACCAAGCTGCACTACGCCAACAACCAGGTGGAATTCAACGGCCAGAAGATGACTGTTGAAGAATTTGTCGGCTTCATCATGAGCAAAATTGGTGGTGCTGGCCCGGTCGAATAAGGCCTTCCGCTACTCGCAAACGCCCGGCCTCCGACCTCTCGGACGCCGGGCGTTTTGCTGTCTGCGATTTGCCAAGGCGTTTAGACGGGGGCAAATCCTTGCTGAATCTGAACAATTATTGTGTTGCGCAAAGTCAGCGTCTCTTGCGTGCAAACTGCCTCGCCCAAACTGGTTGGACCCTTCGGGTCCGGCTTTTCCGTGCCGAATGGGCAAGGGGCAATGCGACCCAACTGGCCATGTAAGGAAGCTGACGAATGCCCCGTAAAGATGGTCCCTTTTTGCAGCGTGGTTTACGCCCCCTGTTGCGGGTAGCCCTGTGCAGCCAGTTCCTGTGGCCGGCGCTGGCAGTTGCCGATACCGCTTATGACCAGCTGGTACTGGATGCCCGTGCGGGTAACTACGCACCGGCGCTGAAGGTGCTGCGCGAAGTGCCCGTGGCAATGGCTACCCCTGGCCAGGTCAGTGATCACATCCTGATCGCCAGCTGGGCTGGCCTCGACGCGGAAGTGGTCAAGGTCTATGAGACCCAAGGCCGCAATCATGACCTGTCGGTACAGGCCCTGAGCGTCACCGCGCGGGCTTATCGCAACCTCAAGCAGTGGGATTCTGCGACCCAGGTCTACAGCAAGGCGCTGTCCCGCGAACCTGAGAATGCCGATCTCCAGCTGGGCCTGGCATTGACCCAGGCCGACGCTGGCAAGCCGGACCAGGCGGTCAGCCGGGCCAAGGCGCTGGTGGCGGCCAAACCGGACGACGCTACACGCCGGATGGCACTGGGTTACGCCTACAGCCGTGCCGGTAATAGCTACGACTCGCTGTTCGAATATGACCAGGCATTCACTCGCGCCGGCAGCAAGCCCGAAGTCGTTCGCGAATACATCAATGCCCTGCAGCGTGCCCGTTTGCCGGAACCGGCATTGCGCCTGGCGCGTCTGCGGCCGGGGGTGATCGACCCGGTGACCCTGCGTCGTCTCGAAGGTGATCTCGCCGCCGAGCGGGTGCGCCTGGCCGAGCTGGCGACCCGTACCGAACAGGAGCGCTACGTGATCGCCGATCGCGCTTTGGCCGATTACGACAAACTGATTGCCACCTGGTCCGCAGACCCACTGGCCCACGACGATGTCACCCGTTGGCGCATCGACCGCATGGGGGCGCTCAAGGCCCGGGCGCGCACCGCCGAGGTGATTGGCGAATACCAGAAGCTGGTCGCTGAGGGTGTGAAGATTCCGACCTACGCCCTGCGCTGGGTTGCGTCGTCCTACCTTGATCAGCGCGAGCCGGAAATGGCCGTCGACCTGTATCGCCAGGTGTTGGCCGCGCCGGATGCCGATGTCGGTGATCGCCTGGAAGACAGCACCGCGCTTTACTACGCCCTGCTCGAAAGCGACCGCGCTGATGAAGCGCGCAAGGTCGCCGAGGACGCCGCCAAGAGCCAGCGCCCGCGAATCGAACTGCGTGGCCTGCCAGTAGGCAATCCGAACGATGAGTGGATGGACGCCCAGCAGCTGGCGGCGCAGGCCGGGACCTACGGTTCCGATCTGCCGCACGGTGAAGAGCGCCTGCAAACGTTGGTCGATCAGGCCCCCGGCAACATAGGCCTGCGCCTGGCCCAGGCCGATCTGTACCTGGCGCGAGGCTGGCCACGGCGCGCCGAGAATCAGCTTAAGGAAACCGAGAGCATGGCACCGCGAGCACTCGGGCTGGAAGTCGCTCAGGCGCATACGGCCACGGACTTGCAGGAATGGCGTCAGGTCGATGCCCTGACCGACGACGTGGTCGCACGCTACCCGGACAATCGGCAAGTGCAGCGTCTGGCACGCCAGCGCGAAGTGCATGACATGGCCGAACTGCGCGTCGAATCCTACGGTGGCAAAAGTTATGGCGGCGACAGCGGTGACGCTGGCGCGGTCAACGGCAGCCGCGATTTCGGTATCGAGAGTACGCTGTACAGCCCACCCATCGATGAAGACTGGCGCCTGTTTGCCGGTGCCGGCTACGCCACCGGCGACTTCCAGGAAGGCACGGGCAACCATCGTTTCCAGCGAGTCGGCCTGGAGCGTCGCACCCGCGACATGACCCTGGAAGTGGAAGTGTCCAATCACTCCTACGGCTTCGGTGACAAACAGGGCGCGCGCCTGGCGATTGCCCGCGACATCAACGATCAATGGCAGTACGGCGGCAGCCTCGAGTACTTCTCGGCGCAAACACCGCTGCGCGCCCTGAACAGCGACATCACCGCCAACGGCGGCAGCGGCTTTATTCGCTGGCGCGCCAACGAAAGTCGCGAGTGGAAACTGGCGGTGAGCCCGTCGCACTTCAGCGATGGTAACAACCGCGTCGAAACCCTGCTCACCGGTCGCGAAGGCGTCTACAGCAGGCCGGGCATGCAGGTCGACGTGGGTCTGGAAGTCGCCGCCAGTCACAACAGCAACTCCGAAGACGTGCCGTATTTCAACCCGAAAACCGACTTCAGCGTCATGCCGACGGTCAGCGTCAATCACGTGCTGTACCACCGCTACGAAACCAACTGGTCGCAGCAATTCGTGGCCGGTGCGGGTACCTACAGTCAGCGTGATCACAGCACTGGCGCCATGGGCCTGCTGGGTTATGGCCAGCGTTATAGCTGGAACGACGTGATTGAGGTGGGCGGCATGCTGAGCGTGATCAACCGACCTTATGACGGCGATCGCGAGAGCGATCTGCGCCTGCTCGTCGACCTTACTTTCCGCTTCTAGAAGAGTTTGAAGATGCCTTTGATCACGCGTTTCATCCTTTTGCTGGGAGCGCTGTTTATCAGCGCTTGCGCCCAGCAAGCTCCGGCTTTCACGTCGCCTGCCCAACGCCCGGTCGAGGCGAACGAAGCGCCGTGGCCGAAAAACCATGTGCTCGGCATCGCCTACCACGACGTCGAGGACCGTGACCCCGACCAGGCTGTCGTGGCCGTGCGCACCGAGCGCATGATCGAACAGCTGGCCTGGCTGCGCGAGAACAACTACAAGCCGGTGACCGTCGACCAGATCATGGCAGCGCGCAGCGGTGGCCCCGAGCTGCCGCCGCGGGCGATCCTGCTGAGCTTCGATGATGGTTATTCGAGCTTCTACACCCGCGTGATGCCGGTGCTGCGTGCTTACAACTGGCATGCACTGCTGGCGCCGGTTGGCACCTGGATCGATACACCGCTCAATCGACCGGTGGATTTCGCCGGCACTCCGCGCAAACGTACGGACTTTCTGACCTGGGACCAGGTACGAGAAGTCTCGCAATCGGGCCTGGTGGAAATCGCCGCGCACACCGATGCCAACCACAAAGGCGTGCTGGCCAATCCCCAGGGCAACCTGCAGCCGGCCGCCGCTACCCGGCGCTACGATGCGGTGGCCAAGCGTTATGAAACCGAAGACGAATTCAAAGCGCGGCAACGGACTGACGTCGCAGCGATCTCGGAAAAAATCCGCAAGGTCACCGGTAAAAAACCGCGGGTGTGGGTCTGGCCGTATGGCTCCGCCGATGGCACGACCTTGCAAGTGGTCAACGAGCAGGGCTACCAGATGGCCCTGACCCTGGATGACGGCCTCGACACCCTCGATAACCTGATGAGCAGCCCGCGTTTCCTGGTGGCCTCCGATCCGGATGGCATGCACTTCGCCAACGCCATCGTCGGTGCGCAGTCCCAGGCGCCGATGCGCGTGGTGCACGTGGACCTGGATAACGTCTACGATCCGGACCCGGCCCAGCAGGAAATCAACCTCGGCAAACTGATCCAGCGCATGGCCGACATGGGCGCCAACACGGTGTTCCTGCAAGCCTTTGCCGACCCCAAAGGCGACGGCCTGGTGCACTCGCTGTACTTCCCCAACCGTCACCTGCCGATGGCTGCCGATATCTTCGACCGCGTGGCCTGGCAGCTGCGCACCCGGGCGCATGTCAAGGTCTATGCGTGGATGCCGGTGCTGAGTTTTGCCCTCGATTCGAAGCTGCCGCGTGTGACGCGCTGGGATCCGCAAACCGGTTCCACCTCGGTTGATCCCAACCAGTACAAACGTCTGTCGCCGTTCGATCCGAACGTGCGGCGCATTATCGGCGAAATCTACGAAGACGTGGCGCGTCTGACTTCGGTCGACGGCATCCTGTACCACGATGACGCAGTGCTGTCGGACTTCGAAGACGCCAGCCCCGACGCGCTGAAAGTCTACGCCGCCAACGGTCTGCCCGGCTCGATTGCAGCCTTGCGCGCCGACCCTGCCGTGTTGCAGCGCTGGACTCGTTTCAAGAGTCGCTACCTGATCGATTTTACCAAGGAACTGACCGCCAAGGTCCAGGCGATCCGCGGTCCTCAGGTGCAAACCGCGCGCAACATTTTCGCCGAGCCCATGCTCAATCCCGAAAGCGAAACCTGGTTCGCACAGAACCTCGACGACTTCCTCGGCACCTACGACTGGACCGCGCCGATGGCCATGCCGCTGATGGAAAAACAGACCACTGAGGACTCTGGCCCATGGCTGGAAAAACTGGTGGCGACGGTCAAAGCCCGGCCGGGCGCGCTGGAGCGCACGGTGTTCGAATTGCAGGCCAAGGACTGGACCAAAAAGACCGACTCCGACATCAAGGCAACGCAGCTGGCGGACTGGATGACCATCCTCAAGCGTCAGGGCGCGACCAGCTTCGGCTACTACCCCGACAACTTCCTCGAGAACCAGCCGGACCTGAAAACCGTGCGGCCCGCGCTCTCCAACAAGTGGAATCCATAACATGCTGGATAGACTCCTGGCCGTGTCGATACTGGCGATCGTCCTCGGGATTCCCCTGGGGCTGATCTTCCTGCTTACCGGGCAATTCCTGATGGACTTCGTGTTCTTCTATCCATTGTTCATGTCGGCATTGTGGATCGCCGGTGGCCTGTACTTCTGGCTGCACTGGGAGCGCCACTGGCCCTGGAAGGACGACACCCTGCCACCTCCACTGGCCGGTGAACCGTTGATTTCGATCCTGATCCCTTGCTTCAACGAAGGGGAAAACGTCGCCGACACCATCCACGCGGCGCTGGCCCAGCACTACCCGAACATCGAAGTCATCGCGATCAACGATGGCTCTAAAGACAACACCGGTGCCGTGCTCGACGCGCTGTCGGTGCTGGATCCACGGTTGCGTGTGCTGCACCTGGCGGAAAACCAGGGCAAGGCGGTCGCCCTGCGCATGGGCGCCATTGCAGCGCGTAGTGAGTACCTGGTGTGCATCGACGGCGATGCGTTGTTGGCACCGAACACCGCCGCTTATCTGGTGGCGCCGATGCTCGACAATGCACGTCTGGGCGCGGTTACCGGCAACCCGCGCATCCGCACTCGCTCAACCCTGGTAGGGCGCGTGCAGGTCGGCGAGTTCTCCTCGATCATCGGGTTGATCAAGCGCACCCAGCGGGTGTTCGGACGAATCTTCACGGTCTCCGGCGTGATCGTAGCGTTCCGTCGTACGGCCCTGAACCGGGTCGACTACTGGAGCCCCGAGATGATCACCGAAGACATCGATATCAGCTGGAAACTGCAACTCGACCACTGGAGCATTTTCTACGAGCCACGCGCGCTGTGCTGGATCCTCATGCCGGAAACCCTTGGCGGCCTGTGGAAACAGCGACTGCGCTGGGCCCAGGGTGGCGCCGAAGTGCTGTTCAAGAATATTCGCGGCATCTGGCAATACCGTCATCGTTATCTCTGGCCACTGTTGTTCGAATACTGCCTGTCGACCGGCTGGGCGTTCACTTTCCTGCTGTCGGTGATCTTCTGGGTCCTGGGCAAGTTCATCCACATGCCGGCCGCCATCGCGGTGGATAACCTGATGCCGCCAGCCTTCACCGGCCTGTTGCTGGCGGTGGTCTGCCTCATGCAATTCGCCATCAGCATCCTGATCGATCGCCGCTACGAGAAGGGTCTGTGGAAAACCATGTTCTGGGTGGTCTGGTATCCGTTGGTGTTCTGGCTGATCAGCCTGCTCACCACCTTGGTCAGCTTCCCGAAAGTGCTGTTCCGGCAACACCAGAAACGTGCGCGCTGGGTCAGCCCGGACCGTGGCATCAAGCCAATTAATGACGAAGAGGAAGTTATTCGATGAAAATCATCAGAACCCGACAGCGTCCGTTCCTGGTAGTGATCGACGCATTTTTCACGGTCCTGGCCTGGATCGGCCTGCTCTATCTGCTGGTGACCGGGCTCTGGCCGCTGGTCGACAGGCAGAATGGGCCGCGTATCGATGCAGCAGTATTCGACGCGCTGGGCACACTGCAAATCTACCTGTGGGTGGCGCTGATCAACGCGGTGATCCTGATTTCCTGGGCCCGCTACCAGCATCGCAAAAGCCGCAGCTACGCCCAACGACGCCTGCCTGCGCCGGTGGTCAACGACCAAGGCCTGCGCAAGAGCTTCCACCTGACGGGCGACCGACTGGAACAACTGCGCATGCCCGGTTCGATGACCATTCACAATGACCAGGAAGGCCACATCAGCCAGGTGCTGCCGCATTTTTTCCGCATCGCTGCGGATCGAAGAGCGTTGCCGCTGGCGATTCGTTTGCCGGCGGAAGATGAGCCACTGCAGCAGCACTGAATCACAAGCAAATGTGGGAGCGAGGCCGGGCTCGATTTCTGTTTTACACCACGATCACCTGTGGGAGCCAAGCTTGCTCGCGATGGCGGCCATCCAGTCACTGAATCACTGCCTGACACAATGCCATCGCGGGCAAGCCCGGCTCCCACAGGTTTTGTGTCGATCACAAGTAGTGCACAGTTCAATGTGTGCGAGCCTGCCCGTGTAAGGCCATACACAAATGAAATGCTGACCCTGTAGGAGCTGCCGAAGGCTGCGATCTTTTGATCTTGAAAATCAAAAGATCGCAGCCTTCGGCAGCTCCTACGGGGTGGTCAGGGGATCGGTGCTACCCCGGGACCTCCAGTTGATCGAGCGCCCGATTCACCGCCAACTCACCCAGCATGATTACCTGCGCAATGCCCAGCAGGCTATTACGTGAAGTCCCCTCCATATGGTCTACCAGATCATTAGCCATGACATTAGCCGACGCCAGCGTTTCGCACGCATAGGTTAACAAGGCTTCGATATCGAGTTCGGGACTGACAGTAAACAACGTGCAGAGATTGCGGGGCGTAGCTCTAATTTCAGCGAACGAGGCTGTCTGTTTGACGGTTCCGGGAGAGAGATTTGAATCTGGATTATCTGACAGCGTTGCGGCGTCCGCGTCTGGCGGATTTGGCGTTACTTTGAACATGATTTCCATTTCCTGATGAGGCAACCACTCCTCGCTACTAATACAAGGGGTGGCGGCTGTACGCAGGTTAGTAGACCGGGGAAATGAAGAAAGCCGGCGCGCCCGAGGACGCCCTACGCACAGCCACCATCAAGCTCAGGTATGTAGATACCTGTCGGACAGTCACCTGTGCACTCTTCAAATACCACGGGCTACTAAACCCGATCACCGAGAATCGGTGACCGAATCAAGTTACTGACCCGCGCCAAGGCGCACAAGCCGGCGGATTCTGGCGTACCTGTAGGCAAATGCGCAAGGCGCTGTAGCCTCCAGGAAATGATCTGAAAAGGGATTAAACACATACACTTTTCTGTAGGAGCGATCCTGCTCGCGAAGGGCCAGACGGAGTTGAAATGCTGACCCCGTAGGAGCTGCCGAAGGCTGCGATCTTTTGATCTTGAAAATCAAAAGATCGCAGCCTTCGGCAGCTCCTACAGGGGATACGTCGGCAAAGAACTCTTATTGTATTTCCCGGATTAGCCGCCGTGCTCGTTCGAGATACTTTTAAGGCTGGGCCGCCGATCGCGAGGTTCAGCCAAATCCCACTGCCACGGCACCAACGGTACGGCTATAGTTCGCAGGCCGACGATGGCCCAACCCGCACAAGGTGCTCCGGAATGAACCGATCGACCTCACTGACCCCTTGGCTGGCGGCCCTCGCAGTTGCCTTTTGCGTGCAATTGCCGGCGCAGGCCCAGGAACGTTTCACCGTGAATATCCCAGGAGTGTCAGACGACCGGCTGTTCACCTCTGCAGCCGCAAGCGACGCTGAAGGTTGCGGCGGTCGCAACATTTCGCCGGCGCTGAACTGGAACGCCGGTCCGGTGGGCACTTTGAGCTACGCGATCGTCATGCACGACCCTGACGGGCAAAAAGGCCAGGGTGTCGACCATTGGCTGCACTACGGCATCAAGGCCTCGACTCACCAGATTGCCGAAGGCGCAGGCACCAAGGCGCCGGTCGAAGGCGTCGGCGGGATGAACAGCAAGGGCACCAAAGCCTACGTCGGTCCTTGCCCGCCGGTTGGCGACAGTGCTCATCACTACATCATTCAGCTCTACGCCCTTGACCTGGCCCCGGACGCTTTGCCTGCCGGCTTGACGCGTACGCAGCTGCTGGAAAAAATCAAAGGTCATGTGCTGAAGAACAGCAGCGTGGTGCGTCGATATCACCGCTGATATTTTTTTCAGATGAGTTAACCCGAACCTGCCGGGCTGCCCGTCTCAGAGGATGAATGGATCATCTTCCTTGAGGTCAGCCCCATGTCTCTCCCTCTGCATTTCCTCCGCCCGGCGGCCCAGGGTTTCGCCGCTGGCCTGCTACTGGCGGTGGCCGGTTGCGGTGTTTCGTCCACACCGGAAGCCACAACGGTGGTTGCCGCTGCTCCCGCCCAGGCAGAGCTGAAGACCGAAGCTTTGGTCCGTGGCGATAGCTCAATGGTCAAGCGTGCCGTCCGAGCGGCGCCACTGGCGACTTTTGCGCCGATGCCCGAAGCATCCCCCGCTGGCTATCAGGACGAGCAGCGCGAGCAATACCAGGCGTTGGCCGATAACCCGATCCACCGCGTGGCTGAAGTGCCGGTTTCTACTTTCAGCGCTGACGTCGATACCGGGGCCTACGCCAATGTCCGGCGCTTGCTCAACCAGGGTCGCCTGCCACCCGAAGGTGCGGTGCGCCTGGAAGAGATGGTCAATTACTTCCCCTACGATTACGGCTTGCCTACTGACGGCTCGCCTTTTGGCGTAACCACGGAACTCGCGCCATCGCCCTGGAACCCGCATACACGCTTGCTGCGCATCGGCATCAAGGCCTCCGACCGCGCAGTGGCAGATCTGGCCCCGGCGAACCTGGTGTTCCTGGTGGATGTGTCGGGCTCGATGGACCGCCGCGAAGGCCTGCCGCTGGTCAAAAGCACACTGAAGTTGCTGGTCGATCAACTGCGTGATCAGGATCGTGTGTCGCTGGTGGTTTACGCCGGTGAATCGCGAGTGGTGCTGGAGCCGACTTCCGGACGGGAAAAAGCGAAGATTCGTACAGCTATTGATCAGTTATCAGCGGGCGGTTCGACCGCTGGCCCGTCGGGCATCGAACTGGCCTACCAGATGGCCCGGCAAGCGTTTATCCCTAAAGGTATCAACCGCATCCTGCTGGCCACCGACGGTGACTTCAACGTAGGCGCCAGCGACTTCGACAGTCTTAAGCAAATGGCCGCAGACAAGCGCAAGACCGGCGTTTCCCTGACCACCCTGGGTTTCGGTGTGGATAACTACAATGAACACCTGATGGAGCAACTGGCCGACGCTGGCGATGGCAACTATGCCTATATCGATAACCTGCGCGAAGCGCGCAAGGTGCTGGTAGACCAGCTCGGCTCAACCCTGGCCGTCGTGGCGAAGAACGTGAAGCTGCAAGTGGAATTCAATCCGGCGCAGGTCAGCGAGTACCGCCTGCTGGGCTATGAGAATCGCACCCTGAAGCGTGAAGATTTCAGCAATGACAAGGTTGACGCAGGTGAGATCGGTGCAGGACATACGGTCACGGCACTGTACGAAATTGTTCCGAAGGGCGAGAAAGGTTGGCTGGAGCCGCTGCGCTACAGTCAGGCCACCACGGTTGACGCTGGTAAGACAGCGGAAATGGCTATGCTGCGAGTGCGTTATCAACCGCCTGAAGGTGGGAATAGTCGCCTGATCGAGCGGCCGATTGTTTCTGGTCAGGTGGGTCAAGCCTCCGACGACCTGCGATTCGCCGCTGCCGTGGCAGCTTTTTCCCAGCAGCTGAAGGACGGTCGCTATACCGGCAGTTTCACGCTTAAAGACACCGAAGCGTTGGCCCGTGGCGCCAGGGGCGAAGACCAGTTCGGCCTGCGGGCGGAATTCGTGCAGTTGGTCGAGCTGGCGCAGAGCCTGCAAACCCCCGAACATCAGGTACTGATTGGAGATAGCCACTGACATGTCCGCCCCGGCCCCAAGTGCAGCCACCAGCAGCGACGAGTCGCTGCTGGCCCGCTATCGCGCAGGCGACGGGCCGGCGTTCGAGATCCTGTACGCCCGCCACCGTCAGGGACTGTATCGATTCCTGCTCGGCCTCAGCGGCAAATCCGAGCTGGCCGAAGAGGTGTATCAGGACACCTGGCTCAGCCTGATCCGCAGCACCAGTCAGCCACAAGGCCGGGCGAATTTTCGTACATGGCTGTACCAGATCGCCCGCAATCGACTGATCGACCACTGGCGCAAACATGGAATTCGCAACCCCTTGCACGACAGCTACGACGAACAAGCCCACGCCTTGCCAGATGACTCCGCCGACCCTGCACAATTGCTCAGCCTGAGCCGCGACACCCAGCGCCTCGAAACCGCCCTGCAAACCTTGCCGGCGGACCAGCGCGAAGTCTTCCTGCTGCGCGCCCACGGCGATCTCGACCTGCCGCAGATTGCCACCCTCACCGAAACACCGCTGGAAACCGTCAAGAGCCGCTTGCGTTACGCCCAG
The DNA here is from genome assembly GCF_054897945.1 of Pseudomonas sp. LB3P31. NCBI lineage: Bacteria > Pseudomonadati > Pseudomonadota > Gammaproteobacteria > Pseudomonadales > Pseudomonadaceae > Pseudomonas > Pseudomonas sp. LB3P31. The sequence continues at coordinate 3,213,268 of NZ_CM142710.1, read as the reverse complement.
CAAAAACTGCGTCGGCTGCTGGCCGAGGAGGTACTCACATGACTGACGCCAAGCACAAAACGGATCACCAAGCGCTCGAACATTACCGCGAGCAAGCCAGCGGCGAACCACCGTCGCATCTCGACGCCTTGATCCTGGCCGCCGCGCGTAGCGCAGTGCCTGCGCCGAAGCCAGGCGTATGCCAACGCTGGATTCGCGCCTGCCAGCAACCTCGCTGGCAAGTGGCATTCGCCAGCCTCGTCGGGATCGCGCTGATGCTGACGCTGGTGCAGCGCACGCCTGAGCAAGTGCCCAGCTACGACTTTGCGCCTGTGCCCAAATCATCTGCTCCGGTCGCCAAACAGGAAGCTGGTGCACCGCCACCAGCGCTCGCGCGTTCCCTGAAGGCCCCGATCGGCGCGCTCCCCGCACCTACTCCTGCGGCGCCAATGGCGGAGTCGGCGGCCCCAGCGCAAGACCAATCCTTCAGTGCCGACATGGCGGACGAAGCAAAAGCCAGCAAGCGTGCCGTGGCCCCATTGAGATCCCTGGATGAGCAACTGCGTGAAGTGCTTCGCCTGCAAAAAACCGGGCACAAACAAGCCGCCGATAAACTACTAGCTGACTTGCACAAACACTTTCCCGACGAAAACCTCAGCGCCCGACTCAAGGACCTGCAGAAAAACTGACTGGCACAACGCTCGACGATTTGGCATCAAGGCCCGAAAGCGCGCACTATCGGGACATAGTCGATGCATTGGAGGATGCCGTGACAAAAAAAATCGACCGCATCGCCCAAATGCTCAACTGCCCGGAAAAGGGCGAGGAATTACGGCGGGCAATTACCGAGAGCCGTAAGGATTTTCTATTGAATCAGCCGGAAGCGGGCGAGGCTGAGGTGGAAGGCGCGCTTGAAGAGGAAGACTTCGAGGACGATGAGGATGATGAATACGACGAGTTTGACTGGGCGACAGAATGAAAAACCGCTTCGGCGGTTTTTCCATTTGGAGCGTCACCGAACCCTATTAATGTCATGACGCAATACCTTGCATGCCTGATTTAATGTGCATACAATAAATCAATGCAAATAACCTTCGATCCTGCCAAGCGTGACAAGACCCTGATCGAACGCGGGGTTGATTTTGCCGACGCTGCTGCCGTGTTTGCAGGTCACCACTTCACCGCCCAGGATATGCGGCAGGAATACGGAGAGCTCCGCTTTATAACCGTTGGCCTGCTGAACGGTCGAATGGTGGTGATGGTCTGGACGCCTCGCGGCGAGGCTCGTCGCATCATCTCTATGAGGAAAGCCAATGAGCGCGAACAAACCCAATACCGAAGCCGTCTGGGTTGATCCAGACGATGCACCGGAACTCACCGATACCTTCTTTGAGCACGCCGACGAATTCAAGGGCAATAGACTCGTTCCGCGCGGCAGGCCCAAGGCGGACGTAGTGCGCGAGCGGATAACCATCCGGCTTGAAGCTGACGTGCTGGCGCAATTCAAGGCCTCAGGGCCAGGCTGGCAAACACGTATGAATGCCGCCTTGGCCGACTGGCTCAAAACGCACACGCCCAGCGAATTGAAGGCTTAACCACGGGTGCGCCTCGCCCCTTCATGGGTGAGCAGTAACGCGGCGGCAGCCAGTTTGTCGTCAGCTCACAAAAATGTGGTGTATTCGCGAAACCCTGATCACGACACCCACAAAAAAGCCCCAGACCCAACGGCCTGAGGCTTTTTCGTTTCTACTATGGTGCACCAGGCGGGATTCGAACCCACGACCACTGCCTTCGGAGGGCAGTACTCTATCCAGCTGAGCTACTGGTGCAAGCGGGCGCCATGATACTCATAAGCACTGTGGGCGTCCATGCTGCTGAATAGCTTGTGTTTTTCGGCGCCGAACGGGCGTTTGCCACGTTGATCAGAAAAAATGGCTAAAACAGCGCTTTTCGTTCTTTTTTTCGAACAGCCTATTGTCCTTTACCCCCTTTGATCCTAGGATTCGTTTGAGATTTCAAACGCTCTTGTCTGGGTGCTGAACCGCGCGAGTTCAATCCGCGCGCTATTTATGTGCTTCAGCCCGGTGGATGATTTCCCTGACGGCAGCCTTCAAGGCGCCTTTCTACAATCATAATTCGCTCCGCGCCTGGCGCGGTGCTGTTAAGGAAAGCCGACATGCAGCTTAAAGACACCCAGTTGTTCCGCCAGCAAGCCTTCATCGATGGCGCTTGGGTTGATGCGGACAATGGTCAGACGATCAAGGTCAACAACCCGGCAACGGGCGAAATTCTGGGCACCGTGCCGAAAATGGGCGCTGCTGAAACCCGTCGTGCGATCGAAGCCGCTGACAAAGCGCTGCCGGCCTGGCGTGCCCTGACCGCCAAGGATCGTGCGAACAAGCTGCGTCGCTGGTTCGAACTGATCATCGAAAACCAGGACGACCTGGCTCGCCTGATGACCCTGGAGCAGGGCAAGCCATTGGCTGAAGCCAAGGGCGAAATCGTCTATGCCGCTTCCTTTATCGAATGGTTCGCCGAAGAGGCCAAGCGCGTCTACGGTGACGTGATTCCGGGCCACCAGCCAGACAAGCGCCTGATCGTGATCAAGCAGCCAATCGGCGTGACCGCGGCAATTACTCCGTGGAACTTCCCGGCCGCGATGATCACCCGTAAAGCCGGCCCGGCCCTGGCCGCCGGTTGCACCATGGTGCTCAAGCCTGCGTCGCAGACCCCGTTTTCGGCGTTCGCCCTGGCTGAATTGGCCCAGCGTGCCGGCATTCCTGCGGGCGTGTTCAGCGTTGTGTCCGGCAGCGCCGGCGATATCGGCAGCGAGCTGACCAGCAACCCGATCGTACGCAAATTGTCCTTCACCGGCTCGACTGAAATCGGTCGCCAGCTGATGGCTGAATGCGCCAAGGACATCAAGAAAGTTTCCCTGGAACTGGGCGGCAACGCGCCATTTATCGTGTTCGACGACGCGGACCTGGATAAGGCCGTCGAAGGCGCGATCATTTCCAAATATCGCAACAACGGCCAGACCTGCGTTTGCGCCAACCGTCTGTACATTCAGGATTCGGTGTATGACGCGTTTGCCGAGAAGCTGAAAGTGGCTGTGTCCAAGCTCAAGATCGGCAACGGTCTGGAAGACGGCACCACCACTGGCCCGCTGATTGATGAAAAAGCCGTGGCCAAGGTTAAAGAGCACATCGCTGACGCTGTTTCCAAAGGCGCGACCGTGCTGTCCGGTGGCAAGTCAATCGAAGGCAACTTCTTCGAGCCGACCATCCTGACCAACGTGCCGAACAACGCAGCCGTGGCCAAGGAAGAAACCTTCGGTCCATTGGCGCCGCTGTTCCGCTTCAAAGATGAAGCTGAAGTGATCGCGATGTCCAACGACACCGAGTTCGGCCTGGCTTCGTACTTCTATGCTCGCGACCTGGGCCGTGTGTTCCGTGTGGCTGAAGCCCTGGAATACGGTATGGTCGGCGTCAACACCGGGCTGATCTCCAACGAAGTCGCGCCATTCGGCGGCATCAAGGCGTCGGGCCTGGGCCGTGAAGGCTCCAAGTACGGCATCGAAGATTACCTGGAAATAAAATACCTCTGCCTGGGCATCTAAGCTCGGAAGACGGGTACTGCAATAAGCGGAAAGGGCACGAGAGCGCTGACCCTTTCTGCGTTTCGCCCGGAATTTTCTCTGTGGCCTGGAGTGCTGTGGCAGTCGATCATCGAATGCTGCCGCAGTTATCTCCCGCCACATTTTCCTTAAGCTACGCCGCCCGATGAGCGGCGAATGAGGACTTTATGAGCAAGACTAACGCTTCTTTGATGAAACGCCGCGAAGCCGCTATACCACGCGGTGTTGGCCAGATTCACCCGATCTTCGCCGAGTCCGCGAAGAACGCTACCGTTACCGACGTTGAAGGTCGCGAATTCATCGACTTCGCTGGCGGTATCGCGGTACTGAACACCGGTCACGTGCACCCGAAAATCATCGCCGCCGTTACCGAGCAGCTGAACAAGCTGACCCACACCTGCTTCCAGGTGCTGGCGTACGAACCGTACGTTGAAGTGTGCGAAAAGATCAACGCCAAGGTGCCAGGTGATTTCGAGAAGAAAACCCTGCTGGTCACCACCGGTTCCGAAGCCGTAGAAAACGCCGTGAAAATCGCCCGTGCCGCCACTGGCCGTGCCGGCGTGATCGCGTTCACTGGCGCTTACCACGGGCGCACCATGATGACCCTGGGCCTGACCGGTAAAGTCGTGCCTTACTCGGCCGGCATGGGCCTGATGCCAGGCGGCGTGTTCCGCGCGCTGTACCCGAACGAACTGCACGGTGTGAGCGTCGACGATTCGATCGCCAGCATCGAGCGCATCTTCAAGAACGATGCCGAGCCGCGTGACATCGCTGCGATCATCATCGAGCCGGTTCAGGGCGAAGGCGGTTTCTACGTCGCGCCTAAAGAGTTCATGAAGCGTCTGCGCGCCCTGTGCGACCAGCACGGCATCCTGCTGATCGCTGACGAAGTGCAGACTGGCGCAGGCCGTACCGGCACCTTCTTCGCCATGGAACAGATGGGCGTTGCTGCCGACCTGACCACCTTCGCCAAATCCATCGCTGGCGGCTTCCCGTTGGCCGGTGTGTGCGGCAAGGCTGAATACATGGACGCCATTGCTCCAGGCGGCCTGGGCGGCACCTACGCCGGTAGCCCGATCGCTTGCGCGGCGGCCCTGGCCGTGATGGAAGTGTTCGAAGAAGAGCACCTGCTGGACCGCTGCAAGGCAGTCGGCGAGCGCCTGGTCACTGGCCTCAAAGCCATCCAGTCGAAGTACCCGGTGATCGGAGAAGTGCGTGCCCTGGGCGCGATGATCGCGGTCGAGCTGTTCGTTGACGGCGACAGCCACAAGCCGAACGCTGCTGCAGTGGCTTCGGTTGTGGCCAAGGCCCGCGACAAGGGTCTGATCCTGCTGTCGTGCGGCACCTACGGCAACGTTCTGCGCGTGCTGGTACCGCTGACTTCGCCGGACGAGCAACTGGACAAAGGTCTGGCGATCATCGAAGAGTGCTTCTCCGAGCTCTGATCTCCAAGTGTGACCTGATAGACAAAAAACCCGCTTCGGCGGGTTTTTTCATGGGCGTGAAACACATGCGGTTGTATCGAATGGCCAGCATTGACTAAGGTGCATGCATTGCCCTTGGAGCCTACAGATGACTGCTGTTGTTTTACCTGCCGTGCCGCGTGTGTTGATCGCGGAAGCTGACCCCTGGTCCCGCGACCTGCTCAAGCAGGTGTTGCTGAATGTGCGCTGTGATGCGCGGCTGGACCTGTGCGCAGATGGTCAGGAGGCGCTGCACCTGTTGTCGCAAAACCCGTACGATCTGGTGATCGCGGATTGGGAATTGCCCGGCGTCGATGGGCTCAATGTTTTGCGCAACGTACGCCAGCGTAAACGCAATCCGCCGTTGCCATTCATTTTGATGAGCAGCCGCAGCGACAGTGTCAGCGTGCGCGAGGCCCTGCCATTGGCGCCGGCGGCCTACCTGACCAAGCCGCTAAATATGGAAAGCCTGACCCGACGCTTGCAGGCGTTGCTGTTGAATGCCGGGGAAGAAGTGTTGTGCGAAGTGCCGTCGCTGGCGCCGGGCATGACCCTGGCGGTGTATCTCGAACGCCGCCGTGAGCAGGCCGACGGGGCGCCGCTGATGACGGATGTGCAGCTGGCCGTGCGGCGCAGCCTCAATCCCGATGGCCTCGACCTGACACTGCTGCATGATGAAATTCGTACCGATCCGCAAGTCACTGCTGTGTTGATCGCGGCCGCCAACAGTGCCGCGCGGCACCATGGGGCTGCGGTGCAGACACTTTCCCAGGCCCTGCATCGCCTCGGCACCGGGCAGAGCATGAATTTGATTCTGGGGCTGGCGCTCAAGCGCAGCGCGCGCCTGAGCGACCCGTGGCTGGCGGATTGCGCCGAGCGTTATTGGAACCTGTCGCTGCACACTGCCGAATACGCACGCACCCTGGCGCGCCTGCTCGACCTCGAACAGGAGCGCTGCTATTGCGCGGGCATGCTGCATTGCCTCGGCGACCTGGCATTGCTGCGCTGTTTGCAGGAGTGGAAGCAGGCTGGCGGCGTATTGGATGATCACGCGGAGGTTGGCGATGCGCTCGCCAGGTTCGGCGCCGCCTACGGTTCGGCGCTGCGCACCCGCTGGCGGCTGCCGCTGGAGCTGCGGGAGCTGATTGCGGCGGTGTATCAGCTCGGTGGCGGGGTTTATTCCCGCGAGGCGCTGGTGATGAACATGGCGGCGCAGTTGGCGCAATTGGGTGAGCATGATGGGCTGGAGGAGCTGGCCAAGAGCCGGACGGCACGGTTGCTCAAGATTGGCCTGCCGGAGTTGATGCGGTTGCGCAAAAAATAATCACGGCGCAGACCATTCCCTCTGTGGGAGTGAGCCTGCTCGCGATGGAGTGTCAGCCACCACAATGAACCTGACACACCCATGTAGGAGCTGCCGAAGGCTGCGATCTTTTGATCTTCGGGGGCTCTGAATCAAGATCAAAAGATCGCAGCCTCGTTTCTCTCGGCAGCTCCTACAGGGGGTCAGCCGGGGATTATCCGGTTCTTGCCCTGGCGCTTGGCTTCGTACATCGCGGCATCCGCCCGGGCAAACAGGCTGTCGATGCTCTCGTCCTCAGGCATGAGACTGGCGAGGCCCTGGCTGATGGTGATGCCGAAGTCCCGGTCATCATGGCTGAAATTCAAGCGCTGAATCTCTCGCTGCAGACGCTCGGCCACTTGCATGGCCACCCCAGGCTCGCAGCCGGGGAACACTGCGGCAAACTCCTCACCGCCGATGCGCCCGAACACATCGCCACGACGTAAAGCCGCGCGCCCGCATTCAGCGATGCGTTGCAGCACGTTGTCGCCCTCCTGATGACCATAGGTGTCATTGACGACCTTGAAGTCATCGATATCCAGCATCAGGAAAGACAGTTGCGTGCCCTGGGTCCGCGCTCGTTCGAATTCATGGTGGGCGCATTCGAAAAAGTGCCGGCGATTGCTGCTCTCGGTCAATTCATCGGTGGTGGCCAGGCGTTGCAGTTCGGTTTCCAGCTGCTTTTTTTCGGTGATGTCTTCGGCAATGCCGACGATGATCAGTGGCTGCCCCGGCTCGGACTGACGGTTGAGGAAGCACTTGTCGCTCAACCAGCGAATCTGGCCTTCGGCGGTGATGATCCGATACTCGCGGTCTTCCACGGCGCCCGTTTCCAGCACGCTGGCCAGGCTGCGCTCGGCTTCTTCCAGATCGTCCGGATAAACGCTGTCACGCCACTGGTTGAAGTCGGCGAGTAACAGGTCGGCGGATCGGCCAAAAATTCGTTCGTAAGCGGGGCTGACGTACAGCATCTGACGGGTTTCCCAGTTGAACGCCCAAAGCACCGCGTTGACGCTCACCAGCAGGGAGCTGAACAGCTGTTCGCGTTCGCTCAGCCGCGCAACTTCGCCCTGGGCACGCATCAGCGCCATCAGGGTCTGGGCGGCTTCTGGCCATTGTGGCAGGGATGAGTCCGGTAGTTTCTTATCGACCATCGACACAAATCTCAAGGAGAGTGCCGCGAGTTCGACAGCGGCTGCAACGAAGACCGCCAGGGTGGCGAAGTGCTGTTGAGATAGGGGATTTGAAACTAAGTTCCCGGGTGTCCGGGAGAGGGGCGGTACTCCCGCCGGGCGGTAAGCACATGGTCGCAGAGCACCCCGGGTGAGGTGCTCTGCGCAGGATCAGGCGTTGGCGGGACGCAAGGAGTAGGTTTTAAGCTGATCGGCGAAGTCGCGCAGGGAGTGAATCCCGCTGGCTTCGGCTTCGTGGATCCAGTCCTTGATGGCCGCCAGCATATCGTGACCATTGGAGCTGGTCTTGACCCAGATCTGCTGCAACGCCAGGCGCTTCTCGTAGATCACCTTCAGTGCCTGACTGTGTTCGAGCATGGTCTGGATGCGCATATGGTGCTTTTCATCCAGCAAGCTGGTTTCCCGCGACAGCAAGCGCTTGGCGCGGTGGAACTGGTGGCGGACCGAATGATCGACCTTCTCCAGCTCTTGCTTGACCAGCGGCGCGATCACCAATTTGCGGTACTGGGCCATGATCTGGAAGCGATTGTTGAGGATCGCCATGGCGGTATCCATGTCCAGATTGCCTTTGCCTTCAACCCGATGGGCGATCGGCGCGACCCGCTGAACCTTGGCCAGGCGCAGGAAGCTGAACACTTGAATCCACGCCCAGCCCAGGTCGAATTCCCACTTCTTCACTGACAGTTTTGCCGAGTTTGGGTAGGTGTGATGGTTGTTGTGCAACTCTTCGCCGCCAATCAGGATGCCCCATGGCACCAGGTTGGTGGCCGCGTCACGGCATTCGAAGTTGCGATAGCCGATGGCATGGCCCAGGCCATTGACCACGCCCGCAGCCCACACTGGGATCCACATCATCTGGATGGCCCAGATGGTGATGCCGATGGTGCCGAACAGCAGCAAATCGATCACGCCCATGATCGCCACGCCCAGCAGCGGGAAGCGGCTGTACAGGTTGCGCTCGATCCAGTCTTCCGGGCAGTTCTTGCCGTAGATACGCAGGGTCTCCGGGTTTTCCGCTTCGGCGCGATACAGTTCGGCGCCTTTGCGTAAAACGGTGGACAGCCCTTTGACGACCGGGCTGTGCGGGTCATCGACGGTTTCGCATTTGGCGTGATGCTTGCGGTGGATAGCAGTCCACTCACGGGTGTTCTGCGCCGTGGTCAACCACAGCCAGAAGCGGAAGAAATGTTTCAGGCCGGCATTGAGCTCAAGGGAGCGATGGGCTGAATAACGATGCAGATAGACTGTGACGCCGATGATTGTGACGTGGGTCATCAGCAGGGTGACTGCCACCAGTGACCAGGGCGACAAGCCAAGAAAACCTTCGTACCACATAGGCTGTAGGGCCCTCGATAAAGAAAAAAATAGCCCTCGCATTATCACCAAGCGCGCAGATAAAACCAGTCACCCTTTCAGATAAGAGTGGCTGGATGTTTCTTTCCTCTATAATTCCAGCCCTTTTGTGGGACATGGACGGCCGAATGTCTGCCACCTATCGCGATGCCTTGCGTGCAGCGCTGCTTTACCTGCTGCTCTCCGTTGTCTGGCTGACGTTCAGCGGCTACGTATTGAACAGTTTCTTCGATGACTCCGCCGAGGCGTTGCGTTGGCAACTGATCAACGGTTATGCCTGGGTTGTGTTGAGCGCGGTGATTATTTTCATCGCTCGCACTCGATTGTTCCGCTGCCTCGGCATCGGCGCCCAGTTACGTGAGCGCTCCGCCGACCGCGAGCGCCTGCGCCAGGCCGCCGCAGTGTTCGACTGTACCCGTGAGGGCGTGTTGGTCACCAATGCCAAGGGCTCAATCGTTCACGTGAACCGCGCGTTCATCCAGATCACCGGCTATCAGCGCGACGAAGTGATCGGCCAGCAACCGAGCCTGTTCAAATCCGGCCACCATCCGCCGAGTTTCTACCAGGCGATGTTTGCCACGCTCAGCGGCACTGAGGAGTGGAGCGGGGAAATCTGGAATCGGCGCAAAAGTGGCGAGATTTACCCGCAATGGCAGACGATCCGTATCGTTCGCGACGATGACGGCCACGTCAGCCAGTACGTGGCGGTATTTTCCGACATCAGTGCGATCAAGAACTCCGAGCATGAGCTGACTCACCTGGCTCATCACGACCCCCTGACCGACCTGCCCAATCGCCTGCTGTTCACGGACCGCGCCGAACAGGCTGTGGCATCGGCCCAGGTGCACAAGCGGGGCTGCGCGTTGCTGGTAATCGATCTGGATCACTTCAAGATGATCAACGACAGTCTCGGTCACACTATCGGCGATCAGTTGCTCAAGGCCGTGGCCGAGCGCCTGAAAGCAATGTTCGGGCCGGGCATTACCCTCTCGCGCCTGGGCGGCGATGAGTTTGCCGTGCTCGCCGAGGCATGCCCGCAATTGGTCCAGGCTGCGGCGCTCGCCCAGCGGATCATCGATGGTTTCAGGGAGCCGTTCCATCTCGACGGCAACCAGCTGTTCATCAATGCCAGCGTCGGTATCAGCCTGTTCCCCAGTGACGCGCTGACCGCTGAGCAGCTGCTGCGTAATGCCGACTCGGCGCTGTCCAAGGCCAAGAGCGCTGGGCGCAACAGCTACGCCCTGTACACCGAAGAGCTGACTGCCCAGGCCCAGCAGCGCGTCGAGACCGCGTTCGAGTTGCGTCGGGCTCTGGAGCAGCAGGAGCTGCGAGTGCATTACCAGCCGGTTCACGACCTGAAGACCAGTCGCCTGATCGGTGTCGAAGCGCTGGTGCGTTGGGAGCATCCGCTGCGTGGGCTGGTCTCGCCGGCGGAATTCATTCCCATCGCCGAGCGCACCGGCCTGATCGCGGAAATCGATGCCTGGGTCATGCAGCAGGCGTGTCAGCAGATGTGCCAGTGGCAGCGGGCCGGCGTGCTGTTGTCGTTTGTCGCGGTGAATGTGTCGTCGCGCCTGTTTGCCCGCCGTGAGTTGTATCAACAGGTGGCCCAGGTGCTGCGCGACAGCGGATTGCAGCCCGGGTATCTGGAGCTGGAAGTGACCGAGAGCGCGGTCATGGATGAGCCCGAGGTGGCGCTGGAACAGATGCATCGCCTGCGCGAATTGGGCGTGCGCCTGGCCATCGATGATTTTGGTACCGGATACTCATCATTGCTGCGGCTCAAGCGGTTGCCGGTGCAGAAGCTCAAGATCGACCAGGGTTTTGTTGCGGGGTTGCCTTGGGATGAGGATGACGTGGCGATCGTGCGGGTCATTATTGCGCTGGCCAAGAGCATGGGCATGCAGGTGCATGCCGAAGGGATCGAACAGGTCGAGCAGGCGGTTTTGCTGCTCGAGCATGATTGCGATCTCGGCCAGGGTTACTGGTTCGCCCGGCCCATGCCGGCGGCGGAGCTTGATTGGGGGCGGGCGCCGCATATCGGTTAGTCCCGCTGAAAAGATCGCAGCCTCGTTTCACTCGACAGCTCCTACGGAGTGAGAGAACGCTGCGCCCACCAATAATCACTTCTGGTTATATAAACATTCTTAAATAGTCTTTTTAAGAATATCCGCACCTATCTACTATTGGCCTTACGCCGCAAGCAGTGCCGCCACTGCCAGGCAACCTCTCAGTCGAAGGAGCACCACCATGAGCGCATCCCTGCGTAGCGTTGACGGCCAGGACGAAGCAACCATCTTGCGCGAGATCCAGAGCGCACTGCGTGACCTGCGTTTCGGGGCAGTGGAAATCACTGTGCACAACGCTCAGGTCGTGCAGATCGAACGCAAGGAAAAATTCCGTTTGCAGCAGCCGGGTAACAAGCCGAGCTAAGCAGCGATTTTTGCGGGCACCGCGATTCCAAAAAAATCAAACAAAGCCAAAACAATCAGAATTCCAGGAGCTTTCACCATGTCGTCGATTCGTCATTTCGCTTTGGCCGCCCTGGCCAGTGCCCTTTTTGCTGGTTCCGCGGTTGCCAAGGATTACGAGCTGCTAAACGTGTCGTACGACCCGACTCGCGAGCTGTATCAGGATTACAACGCTGAATTCGTCAAGTTCTGGCAGAAGGATCACGCTGGCGACTCGGTGAAAATCCAGCAGTCCCACGGTGGTTCGGGCAAACAGGGCCGTGCGGTGATCGACGGCCTGCGTGCCGACGTCGTGACCCTGGCCCTGGCCGGCGACATTGACGAAATCGCCAAGCTCGGCAAGACCCTCCCAGCGGACTGGCAGAAGCGTCTGCCGGAAGCGAGCACGCCTTACACGTCGACCATCGTGTTCCTGGTGCGTAAAGGCAACCCGAAAGGCATCAAAGACTGGGGCGACCTGGTCAAGAATGACGTGTCGGTGATCACTCCGAATCCAAAAACTTCTGGCGGCGCACGCTGGAACTTCCTCGCGGCCTGGGCCTATGGCCTGAAAGCCAACGGCGGTGACGAAGCCAAGGCCAAGGAATATGTACAGACCCTGTTCAAGCACGTGCCAGTACTGGATACCGGCGCTCGCGGTTCGACCATCACCTTCGTCAACAACGGTCAGGGCGACGTGCTGCTGGCCTGGGAAAACGAAGCCTTCCTGGCACTGAAAGAAGATGGCGGCGCCGACAAATTCGAAATTGTCGTGCCTTCGCTGTCGATCCTCGCCGAGCCGCCAGTGGCTGTGGTGGACAAGAACGCCGAGAAAAAGGGCAACGAGCAGATCGCCGAAGCCTATCTCAAGCACCTGTACAGCCCGGCTGGCCAGGAAATCGCGGCAAAGAACTTCTACCGTCCACGTGACAAGGAAGTTGCTGCCAAGTACGCCCAGCAGTTCCCGAAACTGGACCTGGTGACCATCGACAAAGACTTCGGCGGCTGGAAGACTGCCCAACCGAAATTCTTTAATGACGGTGGTGTGTTCGACCAGATTTACTCGGCGCAGTAACCTGACTCAAGCCACACCACGAGCCTCATGCCATGTGGGAGCGGGCTTGCTCGCGAAGGCGGTGTATCAGGCGACTTGATAGTTGTCAGACACGCCGCCTTCGCGAGCAAGCCCGCTCCCACATTCATGCGTTTAGCGGATAGCTTTTTAACCAAGGACTTTTATGTCGCGTCGTATCTCCCCCGTCATACCCGGCTTCGGGCTGACGCTGGGCTACACCTTGGTGTACCTCAGCCTGATTGTGCTCATTCCACTGGCGGCGATGTTCGTGCACGCCTCTCAGCTCACCTGGGATCAGTTCTGGGCAATCATCTCCGCACCCCGAGTGCTGGCGGCGTTGAAACTGAGCTTCGGTACTGCGTTCTATGCCGCGATCATCAACGGCATTATCGGCACGCTGCTCGCCTGGGTGCTGGTGCGCTATACCTTCCCGGGTCGCAAGATCATCGATGCGATGATCGATTTGCCCTTCGCCTTGCCTACGGCTGTGGCGGGCATCGCCCTGACGGCGCTGTACGCACCCAATGGCTGGGTTGGCCAGCTGGCGGCGGATCTGGGCTTCAAGATCGCCTATACCCCATTGGGCATCACCCTCGCATTGACCTTCGTTACACTTCCATTCGTGGTACGTACGGTACAGCCAGTACTGGCTGATATCCCTCGCGAAGTGGAAGAGGCGGCGGCATGCCTGGGTGCCAAACCTCTCCAGGTGTTCCGCCATATCCTGGTGCCGGCACTGTTACCAGCCTGGCTGACCGGCTTTGCCCTGGCCTTTGCCCGCGGGGTGGGCGAATACGGCTCGGTGATTTTCATCGCCGGTAACATGCCGATGAAGACTGAAATTCTGCCGCTCCTGATCATGGTCAAGCTCGACCAGTACGATTACACCGGCGCCACGTCCATCGGTGTGTTGATGCTGGTGGTTTCCTTCGTCCTGTTGCTGCTGATCAATTTGCTGCAACGCCGTATCGAAACCCCATAAGGAGGCGCACACATGTCCCAATCGTCTATTGCTGCTGCTTCCTCAAACGCTGCCCGCCGTGGCAGTGCCAGCTCACGCAGGATCCTGATCGGCCTCGGCTGGCTGGTGTTCGCGCTGTTCCTGTTGCTGCCGCTGATCATCGTGGTGTCCCAGGGCTTGAAGCTGGGTCTCGGTGCGTTCTTCGCCGCGATCTTCGAACCCGACGCGCTCTCGGCGCTGAAACTGACCCTGATTGCCGTGTTCATCTCGGTGCCACTGAACGTAGTGTTTGGCGTGAGTGCCGCTTGGTGCGTGAGCAAGTACTCATTCCGCGGCAAGAGTATGTTGGTGACCCTGATCGACCTGCCGTTCTCGGTTTCGCCGGTGATCGCCGGCCTGGTCTACGTGCTGATGTTTGGCGCCCAGGGCCTGTTCGGGCCATGGCTGCAGGATCACGACATCCAGATCGTCTTTGCCCTGCCGGGCATCGTGCTGGCGACGATCTTCGTGACCGTGCCATTCGTGGCGCGCGAGTTGATCCCGCTGATGCAGGAACAAGGTACTCAGGAAGAAGAAGCCGCGCGGCTGCTGGGGGCCAATGGCTGGCAGATGTTCTGGCACGTCACCGTACCCAATATCAAATGGGGCCTGATCTATGGCGTGGTGCTGTGTACGGCGCGGGCCATGGGTGAGTTTGGTGCGGTGTCGGTGGTTTCCGGGCACATTCGCGGGGTGACCAACACCTTGCCGTTGCACGTCGAGATCCTCTACAACGAATACAACCACGTGGCCGCGTTCGCGGTAGCGAGCCTGTTGCTGATCATGGCGCTCTTCATCCTGCTGCTCAAGCAGTGGAGCGAAAACCGTATTAACCGCCTGCGCGCCAGCGCCGCGGAGGAATAACTCATGTCGATCGAAGTGCGTAACGTCAGCAAGAATTTCAACGCGTTCAAGGCGCTGGACAACATCAGCCTGGACATTCAGAGCGGCGAACTCGTGGCGCTGCTTGGCCCGTCCGGTTGCGGCAAGACCACGCTGCTGCGGATCATCGCCGGCCTGGAAACCCCGGATCAGGGCAACATCGTGTTCCACGGTGAAGACGTTTCCGGCCATGACGTGCGTGATCGCAACGTCGGTTTTGTGTTCCAGCATTACGCCCTGTTCCGTCACATGACGGTGTTCGACAACGTTGCGTTCGGCCTGCGCATGAAACCGAAAAACCAGCGCCCGAGCGAAAGCCAGATCGCGGTGAAGGTTCACGAACTGCTGAACATGGTGCAGTTGGATTGGTTGTCGGACCGTTATCCGGAGCAACTCTCCGGTGGGCAGCGCCAGCGTATCGCCCTGGCCCGCGCCTTGGCGGTGGAGCCTAAGGTCTTGTTGCTCGACGAACCCTTCGGTGCCCTCGACGCCAAGGTCCGCAAGGAGCTGCGTCGCTGGTTGGCGCGCCTGCACGAAGACATCAACCTGACCTCGGTGTTCGTGACCCACGACCAGGAAGAGGCCATGGAAGTCGCCGACCGCATCGTGGTGATGAACAAGGGCGTGATCGAGCAGATCGGCTCGCCGGGCGACGTCTACGAGAACCCGGCCAGCGATTTCGTTTACCACTTCCTGGGGGATTCGAACCGGTTGCACCTGGGCGAAGATAACCATGTGCTGTTCCGTCCCCACGAAGTGTCGCTGTCGCGCCATGAACTGGAAGATCACCACGCCGCTGAAGTGCGGGATATCCGTCCATTGGGCGCAACGACCCGGGTGACGTTGAAGGTTGAAGGCCAGAGCGAGTTGATCGAGGCCGAAGTTGTGAAGGACCACGACAGCCTGACCGGCTTGGCGAAGGGCGAGACGTTGTTCTTCAAGCCGAAGGTTTGGCAGAAGCTCGCGAACATTTAAGATCAAAAGATCGCAGCCTTCGGCAGCTCCTACGAGTGATTTGTGGCGTTCACAAACCCCCTGTAGGAGCTGCCGCAGGCTGCGATCTTTTAAAGCGGCCTAAGCCGCCGCATTTTTCGGATTAACCCGCACCCCACCTGCCCGCGCCTCTATCTGCTCCTGCAACTCCCGCCGCATCCCCAGCAAAAACGCCAACTCCGCCACCACAAACAACGGCCCGACGATCAACCCCGTCACATCATCGACGAACGCCGGCTTGCGGCCTTCATAGTGGTGCCCGACGAACTGGATCGCCCAGCCCACCACAAACATGCCAATGCCGCTCGCCAGCCACACCAGGGTGCTCTGCTGCGCCAGCACATGCCCGGCCCATACGCACAAACCGAGCAATACGGTCATCAGCGCCCCGAGGCGCAATTCCAGGCGCAGGTAGAACCAGGCCGACGCCAGCGATACCAGCACCGCCGGTGAAAGCGAGCCTGCGGCCCATTGCGGGCGGGACAGCAGCACGGCCACGGCCACCACAATCAGCGGAATACCAATGAAGTGAGTGGCGATATTGCGCGGGTCACGGTGGTAGGTGGCGTATTGACCGAGATGATCAACCAGGCTTTTTTTCATTGTTATTCCTCCTGTAGGGTGAGTGATCATCCACCGGGTTGATCTTTTGCTCTGTCAGCCAGACGACAATCTCTAGGAGTTTTCATGGACATGCAGGTCTGGCGTGCGCGCCTGATGAGCGGCCAGTGGTTCAGTCATCTGCCTGCGCCCTTACAGGATAGTCTGCTGGCAGCGGCCAGGTTGCGGCGCCTGTCGCCGGGGCAACGGTTGTTCAAGCGTGGCGATCCGCCCTGTGGTCTGTATGCCGTGCTCGAAGGCGCGGTGCGTATTGGCGCGGTCAACGAGCAGGGCAAGGAAGCCATTCTGAGCCTGGTGGAGCAGCCGCACTGGTTTGGTGAAATCTGCCTGTTTGACGGCCAGGCGCGCACCCATGACGCGTTCGGCCTGGGCCAGTGCACGCTGCTGCATATCCCGCAGAATGTCCTGTTGGCGATGCTCGACGAGCAGCCACTGTATTGGCGGCAACTGGCATTGTTGATGAGCCAGAAACTGCGCCTGACCTTCATCAACCTCGAACAGTTGAGCCTGCTGCCGGCGCCGGCGCGTCTGGCGCACCGTTTGCTGATGATTGCCGATAGCTACGGCGAAATCGATCCGCCGCGTCGCTTGCTGCAGCTGCCCCAGGAGCAGCTTGCTTCGATGTTGTCGTTGTCACGGCAGACAACCAATCAGTTGCTCAAGGAGCTGGAGGGGCAAGGAGTGGTCAGTTTGAGGTACGGCGAGATCGAAATTCTCGACGCTGAGCGGTTGCGCGCGTTGGCGCTGATTTAAGGCAAATCGTTAAAGAGTGGGCTTTGTCCTCGAAGGCGCTTAGCCTGTACCAACTTAAATGAGGTGTGCCATGCGTGTGCTGTTAGTAGAAGACGAGCCGGAGATCGCCAAACTCCTGGCCAACGGGCTGGGCGAAGCCGGTTATAGCGTCGATGTGGCGCTGAACGGGATGGACGGCCGCCGTTTCATCGAGACCGGCGAGTACGAGCTGGTCATCCTCGACGTCATGCTCCCCGGCCTCAACGGCTGGCAGTTGCAGCAACAGGTCCGCAAGCTTGGCGAGACTCCGGTACTGTTCCTCACCACCAAGGACGGCATCGAAGACCGTCTGCGTGGGTTGGAACTGCATGAGGAGGATTATCTGCTCAAGCCGTTCAGCGAGAAAGAGCTGGTGGCACGGGTGCGCAAGTTGTTGCGGCGCGATCGTGGACGCTAGTTTGTAAACTGGTTAAAAATTGAGCTGGACTTCATTGCTAAACTGCATTAAATACAATGCATATCCACGATTAGGGTGAAATTTGCACGGTATACGATGCAGGTAGCTTATGGAAAATCTCGGTGAACTCATTCGGTCTCTGCGTAAAGACCGAAAACTTTCTCAGCAGGCGCTCGCAGAACAGTACGGGATGAGCCGCTCAACCATTTCAGGTATCGAGAACAATACGATCTCTGAAATCGGCTTGCGCAAGGTTGAAGCCATCCTGAACGGTTTCGGGTATGAACTTGCCGCCGTCCCACGCAAGTCCAATCGTCCAACGCTGGAGTCCCTGAAGAAGGTCAACTTCCATGGTTGAGCAATGGGGGAACGACCGGCTGCACATTAGTGTTGCTGAATCCACCGTAGGCACTTTGTGTCGAGGGCAGACTCGCAGCGATTCTGTATTTTCTTACGCGCAGAACGCGCAGGAAGAGAATGCTATTTCGTTGACCATGCCGACTCGTCTCGAGAGTTATACGTGGGAGCACGGAGTACCGCCTATTTTCGAAATGAATCTGCCGGAGGGCGCTCTGCGCGATGAGCTTGTTCGTCGTTTCAGCAAGGCGGTGAGGGGCTTTGATGATTTTTCGCTGTTGGCAATTGTCGGCCCTCACCAGCTAGGTCGGATGGGAATCGCTGACACACAAAACGCAATGCGCAGATTCAACTTGCTCCGGCTTACGACATTGTCTCGACTTCGGTCTACATCAAATCGGACAGCATGGCGTTGCTGTTGGGCGGCTCGAAAGCGTGGCCCAAATACAAAATGCTCATGCGCTTTGGTCGCTCGGCCTGCAACCTGACCGAGGGTCGGTGCAATGAGCTCTTGCAGCAGGCCGCGCACGGGATGGATGTGGCGATGAGCGAGATGACTGCTTACATGCGTGAGAACGGGGCATTCGTCGATGTTGGAGATGCGATGCTGGAGCAATGGGCAGCGGGGATGGCGCGGAGTCTGGTTAAGGCGTAAATGCCATCACCGCAACCCATCACGAAACTGCCCCGGTGTCATCCCGGTCCAGCGCTTGAATGCACGGCTGAAGCTGCTGGTGTCGGCGAACCCGAGCAGGTAGCTGATCTCGCTTAACGAGCACAGTGGATCACGCAGGTGCAACAGCGCCAGGTTCTCGCGGCTTTCGTTGAGTAGAGTGTCGAACCGGCAACCCTCGTCCGCAAGATGCCGCTGCAGGCTGCGCAAGCTCAGGTGCAGGGTGTGGGCGATGTGCTCGGCGCTGGGTTCGCCTTCTGGCAGTTGCTCTTCAATGGCGTCGCGGACCTTGCGTTCCCAGGTCAGCGGTTTGAGTTGCGCCAGGGTGCGTTTCAGTACGGTTTCGTTGTGCTCGGCGAGTTCCGGGTTGGCGTCATCCAGATGGCTGTCGAAGTCGATCAGGGAAAACTCCAGGCGGTCTTCTTCGGCGCCGAAGTACACCGGCGAGCGGAATACCTTGTGCCACTGGTGAGCATCGGCTGGTTCCGGACGGCGCAAGTACACCGCCAGTGGCGCGTATTCGCGTCCCAGGCGATTGCGGCAGGTGCGCACATAGATCGCGGTGAAGGCATCGATGGCTTCATGGGCCGGGGCCGGATTACCGGGCGGAATTTTCAGGCGGAAGCAATACCGGTCTTTGGTACGGGTCAATTCCAGCTCGAGGGCGTCGCTGACTACCTGGTGATAACGCACGATGCGCTCGAACACTTCGCGCAGACTGCCGCTCGCCACCAGCGCGTAGCCAAGCGCATGAAAAGTGGTGGGGCTGACGAAACGCGAAACCCGCAGGCCGAGCGCCGGGTCGCCGCTGACCTGCACCGCGATTTCCCACAGGCGCGTGGTGCCGGACAACGGATAACGGGCGTTAGGGTCGTCCATCAGTAGCGGATCGAGCCCCGCCTGGTGACACAAGGCGGTGCTGTCGAGGCCCAATGCGTCGAGTTGCTTGCGCAGGGCACGGGTCCAGCTGGCGAGGGAGGTCGGTTCAGTCATGCTGATTGGCGCTTCCGGTCAACAGGTTGGCGTCCACGGCTACCGCCTTGCGCGGGTTCACAGGGCAGGATGCGGACATCAATAACCAGAGGATGGAAGCATGGACCGTACTTCTGCAAGTCCCCAGCGACTGAATGCAGCCCAACGATCAGCACATATTCGCGAAGTGGTGCTGGCCAAGGGCGTCGAATTGCGTCAGCGCTACCCTGTTCTCAACCATCAGGATGCCCTGGGCGTGGGCATCCTGGCGTTCGCCCTGGCCGGCATGATCGGCTCGGCGGCGCTCTATATCACGGGGTACATGGCTTGGTGGGTGTGCCTGTTGCTCAACGGGTTTTTTGCTTCGCTGACCCATGAGCTCGAACACGACCTGATCCACAGCATGTACTTTCGCAAAAAGCGCGTCCCGCACAACCTGATGATGGGCCTGGTCTGGCTGGCGCGCCCGAGCACGATCAACCCGTGGATCCGCCGTCATCTGCACCTCAACCACCACAAGGTCTCCGGCACGGAAACCGACATGGAGGAACGGGCGATCACCAACGGTGAGCCCTGGGGGATCGCGCGCCTGTTGATGGTTGGCGACAATGTGATGTCGGCGTTCATTCGCATGCTGCGGGCGAAAACCTGGGCGCATAAGTTCAGCATCATCAAG
Organism: Pseudomonas sp. LB3P31; assembly: GCF_054897945.1. Taxonomy (NCBI): domain Bacteria; kingdom Pseudomonadati; phylum Pseudomonadota; class Gammaproteobacteria; order Pseudomonadales; family Pseudomonadaceae; genus Pseudomonas; species Pseudomonas sp. LB3P31. The sequence goes on along the minus strand of NZ_CM142710.1, from coordinate 3,193,413 downwards.
CGGACGCTGAAGGTCTATGCGCCGCTGGCACTGGTGCATTGGGGCGCCTGGTATGTGTTTCTCGGATTCCACATGACCAATGGAATCGCCTATCTGCTGGGTTCGCCTGTCGAATGGTCGGCGACCACGCTTGCAGTGATGCAGGTAATTGATATCGCCGCCGTGGTGATCATCGGCCCGAATGTATTGCGCACGTTCTGTCTGCACTTCATCAGCTCCAACATGCATTACTACGGCGACGTGGAACCGGGGAACGTGATCCAGCAGACCCAGGTGTTGAACCCGTGGTGGATGTGGCCGTTGCAGGCGTTCTGCTTCAACTTCGGCAGCAGCCACGGGATTCATCACTTTGTGGTGAAGGAGCCGTTCTACATTCGCCAGATGACGGTGCCGGTGGCGCATAAGGTGATGCGCGAGATGGGGGTGAGGTTTAACGATTTCGGGACGTTTGGGCGGGCGAATCGGTTTGTGCGTAAGGATGAGGTTGTTGGGCAGGCTGTGGAGGGGGTGCGAGTCTGAGGGCCTCATCGCGAGCAGGCTCACTCCTACAGTGGATCGACGGTGGACATTAACCTGTAGGAGTGAGCCTGCTCGCGATAGCGGTATCTCAGGCAACCTCAATCCGGCTGAAACGGCGACTCACTCAATATCACCCCGGTCTCATCCACATACTGCTGCCAGTGCTCAATCAAGGTAGTCAGCTTCTGCGGCTGAAGCAGCGCCAGATCATGGATCTCCCCAGGATCACTGCCAAGGTCATACAGCTGCCAGGTCGCCGGCCCTACCGGCGCCGGGATGTACACCGCCTTCCATTGTCCCTGGCGAATCGCGCGCCGTCCAAACAGCTCCCAACCGGTCACCGTGTGCTCGTCGTGCACCTGTGCGGTCTCGCCGGAGAGAAACCCCAGCCACGATTTGCCACGAATCTCTGCCACTTGTTTGCCACGCCATTGCTTGCCCGGATGGCGCACCCCGGCGAGGTCAAGGATGGTCGGCGTGATGTCCATCACCGTGCCAAAACCATGGCTGATCCGGCCCTTCAGCGCCAGCTGCGGATAGTGCACCAGCGCCGGCACCCGAATGCCGCCCTCAGTGGTGAACGCCTTGAACAGGCGCGAGGGGGCGGTGGCGGTCTGGGCCCAGTTCGGCCCGTACCAGACGTAGGAGTTGGCGCGGCCGATGTTGTCCAGGCTGTTGTCGTAATGCTGGTTGAGATAGGTCAGCAGCTCTGGCCCGAATTTCGGAAAGGCTTCCAGTAGCGCGCCTTCAGCTCCATTGTCGGACATGAACAGGATGAAGGTATTGTCCAGTTGCCCTTGCTGGCGCAGGTAGTCGACGACACGCCCGATGTTCCAGTCCATGCGCTCGACCATCGCCGCGTAGACCTCCATGGCGCGCGCGGAAATCTGCCGTTGCTCATCGTTCAGCGCGTCCCATTGTGCGCTCAGCTGGATCAGCGGATGCGGCTCGACGTCGGCATCAATCAATCCCAGAGCCTTGAGTTTTTCCAGGCGCTCCAGGCGCAGTACTTCGGGGCCCGCGTCATAGCGGCCACGGTATTTGTCGACCACGTCCGCCGGGGCCTGCAGCGGCCAGTGCGGTGCTGAAAACGGCAGGTAGGCAAAAAACGGCCGGCTCTGATCACGCTCTTTCAGGTACTGCAGAAGCTTGTCGCCGAAGGCATCGGAGGAATAAAAATCCTTCGGCAGTTCGTCGACAAAAGTGTCGTCCTCGATGTACAGCGCCGGGGTGGATTTCAGCAAGCCAGGCGTCTGTTCGTCATAGGTGGGCTCGAACCCGTAGTGGTTGGCGGCGCCAGGCAGCAGCGAAAACGAGCGCTCGAAACCCCGGGCGTGGGGCGCCAGTTCCGCCGTCAGGCCCAGGTGCCATTTGCCGCTCATCAAGGTCTGGTAACCCGCTTCGCGCAGCAGCTCTGGCAATGCTACGACCCGGTCATTCAGATAGCCTTCGTAGCCCGGTTTGCCGATCAGCTCCGGCGTCAGCGCTTCAGCCATGGTGCCGATGCCGGCGATGTGATGGTCGGTGCCGGTGAGCAGCATCGAGCGAGTCGGCGAGCAGGTGGGCGCGGTGTGGAAGTCGGTCAGGCGCAGGCCGTTGTTGGCCAGGGCGTCGAGGTTCGGCGTGTTGATTTCGCCGCCGAATGCGCCGATGTCGGAGAAACCCAAATCATCGGCCAGGATCACTAGAAAGTTGGGACGTTGCGGCATCAAAAATCTCCTGTTCAGCAGGCAATGAAGGACAGCGGCAGATCGCGAACCTGCACTTGTACGGGCGGTTGGTAGTGGTCGTCGCTGGTGAGCTCGTGCAGCAGTTCTTCGCGCAGCTGGTGGAAGTCGAAACTGCTGCGCTGGCGCGGATGGGGCAAGGCGATGTCGACCACTTGCTTGATGCGCCCGGGACGCGGCTCCATCACCACCACGCGGTCGGCGAGGAAGATCGCTTCCTCGACGTCGTGGGTGACCAGGATAGTGGTGATCTTCGCCCGCGCGCGGATCGCCAGCAGCTCGTCCTGCATCTGCTGGCGGGTCAGCGCATCCAGGGCACCGAACGGCTCATCCAGCAGCAGGATTCGTGGGCTGGCCACCAGCCCCCGGGCAATGGCGACGCGTTGCGCCATGCCGCCGGACAGCTGATGCGGATAGGCGCGGGTGAAGTCGCTGAGGCCCACCAGTTCGATGAATTCATTTACGCGCTTGTGCTTCTGCTCGGCACTCAGGGGCTCGTTGACCAGGCCCAGGCCGATGTTGTCGGCCACCGTCAGCCACGGGAACAGCCGGTGCTCCTGAAAGACGATGCCGCGCTCGCCGCCGATGCCGGTCACGGCCTTGCCGTCGACGCTGATCTGCCCGCGAAACTCGGTGTCGAGTCCGATCAGCAGCCTGAGCAGAGTGGACTTGCCGCAACCACTGGAACCGACAATGGCGACGAATTCACCCTCGGCAATGTCCAGGTTGAATTCGCGAATGGCCTCCAGTGCAAATCCATCGACGTCGAAGGTTTTGCCCACGTGGTTGAAGCTGACAATGGGTGCGTTCATGCGTGTCTCCAGCGAGTGACGCGAATTTCGAGGCGTTGGCCAATCAGGTTGAGCAGGGCGCCGGTAAGGCCTACCAGCAGCATGCCGGCCATGATCAGGTCCATCTTCAGCAGTTGCTGGGCGCCAATCATCTGGCTGCCGATGCCGCCGTTGGACGGCATGAAATATTCGGCGCCAATGGTCCCAAGCCAGGCGTAGATCAGGCTCAACCGCAGGCCGGCAAAGATCCCGGGAGCAGCGCCAGGCAGTACCAGTCGGCGCAAGCGTTGCGGCAGATTCAACCGCAGTACTTGGGAGGCTTCACTGAGTTGCGGGGAGAGGTTGGCGACGCTGCGCTGGGTGGCGATGAACAGCGGGAAAAATGCCGCGAGCGCCACGAACACCCACTTGGCCAACTCCCCCAGGCCGAACCACGCGGTGAGCAGCGGCACCCAGGCGAAGATCGCGATCTGGCGGACGGCCGCCAGGGTTGGTCCGAGGACTCGTTCGCTGGTTCGCGACAGGCCCAGGAGCAGACCGAGTGCAAAGCCCAGGCTGCCGCCCAGTACTAGGCCACCCAGAGTTCGACCCAGGCTCAGGGCCATGCCGCTGACCAGGGTGCCGTCGAGCAGGCCGTGCCAGGTGGTTGCCAGGACTGCCAATGGGCTGACCAGAATGTTCGCGTCGACCCACTGCTGATCCGTGGTCAATTGCCAGAGCGCCAACAGTGCCAGCGGCAGTACCCAAGGCTGCAGACGCTGCCAGCCCTGATGCCGGGGGCCGCGGCGAATCTCTGCGGTCGCCGGGTGTGGCCAATGCACCAGTTTCCTGTCCAGCCAGCCGATGCCGCGATCCATGATCACGCCAATCACCCCGATGACGACGATGCATACGAACACGATGTCGAGCATGAATAACTGCCGCGCCCAGACCATCAGGTAGCCGATGCCTTCGCTGGACGCCAGCAATTCGACTGCCAGCAGTGAAGTCCAGCCAGCGGCCAGTGCCAGGCGTACGCCGGCCATGAATGACGGGAGTGCGGCGGGCAGTACCAGGCGGCGGATCAGCAGCCGCGGTGGCAGGAGCAACACGGCGGCGGCTTCACGTAATTTGGGCTGGGCGTCTCGCACCCCCACCAGCGTGTGCAGTGTCACTGGCACCACAATGGCCTTGATCAGCACTACCAACTTGAGCACTTCGCCGATGCCGAAGAACACCATGAACAGAGGAATCCAGGCCAGGGTCGGAACTTGTGCCAGGCCAGTAAACGTCGGGAACACCAGGCGTTCCAGGCGTGGACTAAAACCCAGCGCCGCACCGAGGGCAGCACCGACGCTGATGCCGGCCAGCAAGCCCCAGAACAGGCGTTGCAGGCTGATCCACAAATGGCCCCACAGTTCGCCCTGAGACAGCTCGACGGCGCTGCTCCAGACCAGCGAGGGGGAGGGGAGAATTTGCTCGCTCATCCAGTGGTTGCGGCTGGCGAGCCACCACAGGGCAAACAGCGTGATCGGTAACAACCAGGGCAACAGTCGGTGGGTCAGGCTTGGCCAGTGTCGGCGATCCAGCGGAGCGGACAATGGGAGGCTGAGAAGGGAAACACGGGCCATCGGTGACCTCCGTTGTCGGTTATTGGGGTCGTTGATCAAGATCAAAAGTTCGCAGCCTTCGGCAGCTCCTACAGGGATCGACGTACCCCGTAGGAGCTGCCGAAGGCTGCGATCTTGGCGATTTAACATTAAATATTAATGGTTATATAAAAATGCTTTTAAATTCTATTGAGAGATAAGCAAGCCCATTTAAGTCTTCTAGACCCGCACGCATCCAATGCATTCGAAGAATATTTTCAATGCTTGTTATGCATATCGAGCCACAACCCCCCGTATTTGCTTGCTTAGCTCAAAATGATCTAAAAATGTGAATTTATAGTATTTAAGTGCAGGTCTCGATTCGGCCTATTTTCAGCTCATCAATGCCGTCGCAATCAGGAGCCGCACCCATGAATACTCCCTTCAAACGTGTCTTCAGCCTCTTCGCCGCCCCGGCTCTGGCGGGGTTGCTGGCGTTCTCCGTCAACGCTGACGAGCTCAAGGAAATACGCATTGCTGTGCCCGATCTCAGTGCAGGTACCCAGCACAGTGGCGGCGGAGTGGTGGACGTACTGCGCAGCCAGCAGATCTACGAAAAGGCCTTCGCCGAGCAGGGCATCAAGATCCAGTGGAATTTCTTCAAGGGCGCCGGTCCGGTGATCAACGAGGCTTTTGCCAACGGTCAGGTCGACCTGGCGTACCTCGGGGACCTGGCGGCAATCATCGGCAAATCCAACGGCCTCGACACTCGGCTGTTGAGCGCCTCGGCGCGTGGCGTGAAGCAATACCTGGGCGTGGTTCCGGGCTCTGGGATCAAGACGCTGCAAGATCTCAAGGGCAAACGCGTGGCGATCTTCAAGGGCACCGCCACCCAACTGTCATTTGATGCCGCACTGGCGAGCCAGGGGTTGAGTGAGAAGGACCTGAAGGTCATCAACCTGGACTTCAACGGCGCCGTTGCAGCGCTGGCGGCAAAACAGATTGATGCCTCCTGGGGCAGTTCCGGCTTGACCTCTTTGCAAGCAAAAGGTCTGGCCGAGTTGCCGCTGAACACCAAGGACCTGGATGACGCGGGCAGTATCCAGAGTGTGTTGGTGGGTACCGGCAAGTTTGTCGACGAGCATCCCGAGGCGGTTGCCAAGCTGCTCAAGGCCCAGCAACAAGCCGTAGAGTGGCTAACCCAGGACAGCAACAAGGAGGCTTACATCCAGCTGGTGTCGGGCCTGGCAAGTTACCCTGCAGTGATTCTCACCCAGGACCTGAGCGATCAGAAGTTGAGCGAGGTTTTCCCATCGACGCTGGATCCGGTGTTCCTGGGCAAATTGCAGGATGCGGTGGACCTGGCTTCGCAGCAGAGGCTGATTCGCAAGCCGTTCAAGGTGAGTGAGTGGGTGGCGCCGGAGTTGGCGGCGGCCAAGCTCTGAATCTGTAGCACCAGCGGCTGGCCCCATCGCGGGCAAGCCTTGCTCCCACAGAAGAATTGCGGAGATCACAAAATTTGTGGCCGACGCGAGACCCTGTGGGAGCAAGGCTTGCCCGCGATGGGGCCCTATACGGCAACAGTAATTTCCTGCTTATCCACCGCCACCAACACCTCAATCATCGCCCGCGCCGCCGGCGATAACCGGTACCCCGTGCGACTGACAATCCCGCACCGCGCATTCAGTATTTCAATGTTCTGCGGCAAATTGCGCCAGTGCAGCAACACCAAGGATCCCATGGCGATGTCCTCGACAAATGCCTCCTGGGTTCCCACGCCAATCGCATTCGACTGCAGTACGATTTTCACCAGCGCCGGGAAATGCTCGGTCTCGATATTCGGCGAGAAATCCATCCGTCCACTCAGGTTTGCCAGCAATTTTCGAATGCCCGGCGGGATCAGCGTGGTCGCCAGTGGGTAGTCGAACATGTCATTGGTCGACAGGCTCTCCTTGGCCAGCAGCGGGTGCCCCGGCCTGCAGAAAAACACCCCGCGCTTGGGCGTCAGCGCCTGAGTCTGAAAGTTGGGGTCGGCCTCGAAATGACGGATGTCGGCGATGAAGAATTCGATCTCTTCGCGGCTCAGGGCGCGGCTGAGTTTTTCCCAGTTATCCACCTGAAAACAGGTGCGCACTTTCGGGTGCGCATTGATGAATTGCGCCACCGCGTTCGGCACCAGTTTCACCGCCGGCGCAGGGCCGCAGCCGAAGCGCAATTCGCCGGCGTCGAGCTTGGTCATCTGCGTCACTTCGGCGCTCAGCATCGCCGCGCCCTGCACCAGCGTCAGCGCGTGTTGCAGTACCACCTGGCCCTCGGGCGTGGGGCGCAGATCCTTGTTGCCGCGGTCCACCAGCACGCAGCCGAACTCCTGTTCCAGGCCCTGGATACTGCGGCTGAATGCCGGCTGGGTGATGCCCATGGCGTCGGCCGCGCGAACAAAACTGCGGTGTTCGTTAAGGGCGATGAAGTAACGCAACTGGCGAAGATCCATATGCTTTTGCGGCATCCTAAAAATAGCTCGAAGGCATTTGCGACGAAGGTTGCTTGAGGTTTTAAATGCAAGCTCTTATTCCGTCAACGAAGCATTTGAATATTTATTAGATCTAAATTGAATATAGATAGAGCGTTGCTTCGCTGCCGCTCAACCGTAAGCAGTCCGATGAGGGTCAAACCATGAGCAATGCCGCTTTAGCCGTACAACCCGCTGTTGACGCCCTGGAAATCCTTCCGGTGGCCGGTCGCATCGGTGCCGAGATCCGTGGCGTGCAACTCTCTGGCGAACTGGACGCCAGCACCGTCGAAGCCATTCAACAGGCGTTGGTGCAGTACAAGGTGATCTTTTTCCGCGACCAGGCTCATCTCGACGACCAGACTCAGGAAGCCTTTGCCCATCTGCTCGGCGAGCCGGTGGCGCACCCGACCGTGCCGGTGCGCGATGGCACCCGCTACCTGCTGGAACTGGACGGCGCCCAAGGCCAGCGCGCGAATTCCTGGCACACCGACGTGACCTTCGTAGATGCCTACCCGAAAGCGTCGATCCTGCGTTCTGTGGTAGCGCCGGCCTTTGGTGGCGACACGGTGTGGGCCAACACTGCAACGGCATACAACGAACTGGCGCCAGAGCTGCGCGAGCTGGCGGACAAGTTGGTGGCGGTGCACAGCAACGAGTACGACTACGCGGGTGCCAAGCCCGACGTGTCGGCGGAGAAGCTGGAACAGTACCGCAAGATCTTCACTTCGACGGTCTACGAGACCGAGCACCCGGTAGTTCGCGTGCACCCGATCAGCGGCGAGAAGAGCTTGTTGCTGGGGCATTTCGTCAAGCGCATCAAGGGTTACTCACAGGCGGATTCGGCGCACCTGTTCGGGTTGCTGCAGAGCCATGTGATCCGCCAGGAAAACACCGTGCGCTGGCGCTGGACGGCGGGCGATGTGGCGATCTGGGACAACCGCTCTACCCAGCATTATGCGGTGGATGATTACGGGACCCAGGAGCGTGTGGTACGGCGTGTGACCTTGAAAGGCGAGGTGCCGGTGGGTGTGGCGGGGCAGCGTAGCCAGACTATCAAGGGGGCTTGAGACACAAATCCTGTAGGAGTGAGCCTGCTCGCGATAGCGGCGCATCGGTCGAGATTTGTACCGGCTGACACGCCGCTATCGCGAGCAGGCTCACTCCTACACGGGATTGGTTTACCAAACTCCGACCTGCACCATCTTCTCGGTTTGCGGTTCGCCATAACGAAACCGCTGCCCGCGCAAATCGATTTCCTGATGGCTGATGGTCGTCCGGCGCTTCAACCCTCGCGCCCACTCGAACAGATACCCCGCATGCTCCTCACGCACCGCAGCGAACGCCGGGTCCGCACCCAGGTCGCGCAGTTCCTGTGGGTCATTCAGCAAGTCAAACAGTTGCGGCCGGTAGCCGTCATACGCCAGGTATTTCCAGCGCTCACTGCGGACCATGGTCATGCGGCAGCGGTCGATAGGTTGCTGCAATCGCTCCCGCGCCGGAGCCTGGAAGGCATAGTCGTACTCGCTGATAGCGTAGTTTCGCCAGATCGTTTCAACGCCGTGCAACAACGGGATCAATGAGCGGCCTTCGAGCCGGTGCTCGGCGCCAGGTAAACCCAGCGCTTCGAGAAAACTTGGCAGTGCGTCGATGGTTTCCACCAGTCTGTCGTCCACCGAACCGCGGGTGATATCCGCCGTCTGGCGCGGGTCTCGAACGATCAGTGGAACGCCCACTGCGGGCTCCAGCAGAAACTCTTTCTCCCCCAGATAGTGGTCGCCCAGGAAGTCGCCATGATCGCTGGTAAATACAATCAGCGTGTCGTCCCAGCGGCCGTTGCTTTGCAGGAAATCGAACAGCCGGCCAAGCTGATCATCGACCTGTTTGATCAATCCCATGTACGTCGGGATAACGTTCAGGCGCACCTCGTCACGGGAGAAATTCAGGCTCTCTTCATGCTGGCGAAAGGCGCTGTATACCGGATGATCGCTGCCTTCGCCTGGTGCCGCGCGCACCGCTGCCAACACGTGCTGTGCGCCGTACAGCGCGTGGTAGGGCGCCGGTGCGATGTAGGGCCAGTGCGGTTTGATGTAGGACAGGTGCAGGCACCAGGGCTGCTCGCCTTGCTCGCCGATAAAGTCGATGGCGCGGTCGGTAGTGTAGACCGTCTCGGAGTGCTGTTCGGGGATACGCGCCGGCAAATGAGCGTTGCGCATCTTCCAGCCGCTGAGAATTTCGCCGTCTGCACTCTGGGCTGCGTTGGCCCAGTCGTGCCATGGGTTGCGCCCCTCGAAACCCTGCTCGCGCAGGTAATGGGTGTAGGGCGCAGACTCGCGTTTGTCATCGAACAGCGGTTCGTCCGGGAAAATTCCGTCGTGGCGAAACCAGGGTTCGAAGCCGACTTCGTTCAACGCGCTGGCTTGCTCGCCATCAGGGTCGATCGCCAGGCGCTGCAAGGCATCGAAATTGGGCGTGGCGTGGGTCTTGCCGACCAGCGCGGTGCGGATGCCGTGAGGGCGCAGGTAGTCGCCGATGGTCAATTCTTCCAGGGGCAATGGCACGGCGTTCCAGGCCACCTGGTGACTGCTGACATAACGCCCGGTGTACGCCGACATCCGCGATGGTCCGCAGATAGTGCCCTGGGTATAGGCCCGGCTGAAGCGCACGCCAGCGGCGGCGAGACGGTCGATATTGGGCGTGTGCAGATGGGGGTGACCGTAGCAGGACAGGTAGTCGCGGCGCAGCTGGTCGCACATGATGTAGAGCACGTTGCGCAGGGGTTTTGGGGGAGTGGGCATGGGTTCACCGAGCGGAAGACAGGTGAGGGTTTTCGCCGCTGGGGTGGGGTTGTGGCAAGTGCATTTGGAGAATGGTGGGCATGCAGTGGGTGCATGGATGTCCGCAGTGACGCCATCGCGGGCAAGCCTTGCTCCCACAGGTGATTTTGGCGCTCAACAGATAACTGCGGGAGCAAAGCTGTGGGAGCAAAGCTTGCTCGCGATTGCGGTAGTTTAGACAGCCAGATTCTCCAGCGAACACACCCCCTCATCCTGCAAATCTATCGCCTTGATCTGCGCAATCATCGCCTCGGCCAACGGTGACAACCGATACCCCGCGCGGCTGACAATTCCATAGCGCGTGTACAGCTCTTCCAGATCATCAGCCAGCCCGTCGATCTTCAAACACACCAGTTCACCCTTGGCGTTATGCAGGGCGTCGGAATAGGCGCCAACGATGCCGATCGCATCGGAGCGTAGCACCACACTCAACAGGCTGGAGCTGTTTTCGCACTCCACATTCGGCGTGAAATCCGGGCGTCCGCTGAGGTCGACGATGACCTTGCGCAGGTTCGGCGGACGAATGCTCACCGCCATCGGATAGCTCATCAACTCTTCTGCACTGATGCTCTCGCGGTCGGCCAACGGGTGCCCGGCCCGACAACAGAAATGCCATTTACGCGGACGCAGACGTTGGGTCAGGTAATCCGGATCGGCCTCGAACTGGCGCGTGTCGGCGACAAAAAATTCGAACTCTTCGCTCAGCAGGCGCTTGCTCAAGCTCTGCCAGTCATCCACCTGGAACTGCACCCGCGCTTTTGGATACCGGCCGATGAAGCTGCCGATGGCCCGCGGGATCAGTCCCGCTGCCGGCGCGGGGCCGCAACCGAAGCGCAGCTCGCCGGCCTCCAGACCATTGAACTGGCTGATCTCGTTGGCCATCTGCTGCGCGCCGCTCACCAGCCGGCGCGCGTGTTCGAGCAACACCTGGCCCTGCTTGGTCGGCGCCAGGTCCTTGCGGCCGCGATCGACCAGCTGACAGCCGACGCTATGTTCCAGCGCCTGGATGCTGCGGCTGAATGCCGATTGCGAAAGGTTCACCGCCGTGGCGCCCGCGACAAAACTGCGCTGGTCGGCGAGGGCGATGAAGTGACGAAGCTGGCGCAAATCGATATGCATTTTTCACATAAAAAATATCGGGGAAATGCATTGGATATGCATTAGGTCGACTCCTTATAAAGGCTATCTCTTATGCAGTAAAAGTTTGTAAAAACATAAATAAATAACTTTAAAGAATATGCAGTGTGGATTAGTCACTGCGTGTTTTGATCAGGAGCCGCTTTATGAGTCCGTTGAACCTTGCTTCGCCCCTTGCACCCCGACGGCTCAAGCGCCTCCCACTCGCCCTGTTACTGGCGGGGAGTGCCAGCTGGACCCAGGGTTATGCCGCCGAAACCAGCGTTGCCGAGCCGGTCCCCAGCCACAAGCCAACTGCCGATGGTTCGCAGTTGGAGACCGTGACCGTTACCACCCGACGCCGCGAGGAAAGCTCCCAGGACGTGCCCACGCCGATGAGTGTTGTCAGCGGCCAGGCTCTGGAAACGCAGAGGGTCTACCGGATTCAGGATCTGCAGCAACTGGTGCCCAGCGTCAACGTCGCCTACATGCATGCGCGCCAGTCCAGCGTGTCGATCCGCGGCCTGGGCAACAACCCGGCCAGTGATGGCCTGGAAGGCAGTGTCGGCCTGTACATCGACAACGTCTACCTCGGGCGCCCGGGCATGGCGGTGTTCGACCTGATGGACATCGAACAGCTCGAAGTTTTGCGCGGTCCTCAAGGCACGCTATTCGGCAAGAACACCACCGCCGGGGTGATCAACATCAGCACCCGCGCGCCGACTTTCACTCCGGAACGCAGCATCGAAACGTCGGTGGGCGAGGATGGCTATTTCCAGACCAAGGGCACCCTCTCCGGCCCGTTGAACGACGAGCTTGCCGGGCGTTTTTCCGCCTACCGCACCCGTAGCGATGGCGATATCAAAAACGAATTCGATGGCCATGACCTCAACGGTGGCTCTCGCGAAGGCTTCCGTGGCCAGCTGCTGTTCAAGCCCAACGAGTCGTTCAACCTGCGCTGGATCGGCGATTACAACGAAGAAGATTCCAGCGCCGGCACCCGGGTGCTCTACAACACCGGGCCAACCATCAACGGCGTCAACGTCTATCAGGCTCGGGCCAATGCAGCGGGCGCGACGCTGGTCAACGGATCCCATCGCAAGGTCAATCTCGACAACGACCAGCACGTGACGGTGCACCAGGGCGGCACGTCGGTGGAAGCCAACTGGACGCTGCCAAGCGATTTCACCCTGACGTCCATCAGTTCCTACCGCTGGTGGAATTTCACTCCGCGCAATGACGATGGCCTGAACGTGGCTGCGGCCTACAACGCCGGGGTTTCCGTGGAGGATAAGCAGTATTCCCAGGAATTTCGCCTGGCCTCGCCCAAGGGCGAGTTCTTCGACTACGTGCTCGGTGCCTATTACTTCGGCAACGACCTGGACAACAAATCCTTCGCCAATTACGGCCCGCAAGCGGACATCTGGAACGGCACGCCAGCGGGTGCCCTGGCCAACGTCAATAGCATCGGCAATGGCCATATCAAGACCGACAGTTTTGCGCTGTTCGCCCAGGGTACCTGGCACCTGACCGAACGCCTGGACTTCACCGCCGGTGTGCGCGGTACCTATGAAGAGAAAAACGCCTGGGTCACCCGCGATGCGCCACAAGGTGGCGCGGCAGTGGCAGGTGCGGCCGCCACGGCAAGGCGTGGACGCACCGGGGCTTATGATTCCGGTGATCTGAACCAGTACAGCTCCAGCCCCTCGGGTTTGTTGAACCTGAGCTATCGCTTCAACGACGACTTGCTCGGTTACGCCACCGTGTCCCACGGCGAGAAATCCGGCGGTGTGAACCTCGCGGTAGGCTCGGCGCCAACGGCAGGCGCCGACTCGTTGCTGATCGGCACCGAGCGCGCCAACAATGCCGAACTCGGTTTCAAAAGCACCCTGTGGGACCGTCGTCTGCAACTCAATGCGAACGTGTTCTGGACCCAGGTAAACGCCTACCAGACTAACGCCTACGACGCCGATAACCGCGTTCAGTACCTGACCAACGCCGGCTCCGTGCGCTCACGCGGAGTGGAGTTCGAAAGCACACTGATCCCGTTGCGCGGCCTGACTTTAAATATCAACGGGTCTTACAACGACGTCAGTTATCTCTCCTACAAAGATGCGCCGTGCCCACCGGAAGTCAGCCTTGCGCCTGGCGCTCCGGCCTCCTGCGACCTCACGGGGCATCAGGTGGTCGGCGCATCGAAATGGATCGGCAACGCCAACGGCGAATACAAGTGGAACCTGAGCAACGGCTTCGAAGAATACGTAACCGCCAGTTACGCCTTCCGCTCCAAAGCCGTGGGCACGGTGGAGGATTCGGACTACGGGCAGATCCCGAGTTATGCGCTGGTCAACCTCTCCACCGGCCTGCGCGGTGATTACAAACAGGGGCAGTGGGACGTCTCGCTGTGGCTGAAAAACGCCTTCGACAAAACCTACTACACCACCCTCTGGACCGGCGGCAACGGCGGTTACGAAGGCCTGCTCGGCACGCCTCGCACATTGGGCGTGACCGGTCGCTACGACTTTTGAACAGGGTCGTGAACCGCACTTTTCCATGCCTGCCGGGAATATTTTCCATGCCGGCAAGGCATGCGGTCGGGGCGACTTGGGTGGACCCCTTGAAGATCAGGGGCTGCAGAGGAAGAGTGGTTTCTTATATGCGATTTAGATCTATCTATAACTTCAAAGATTACTTTCAGAGATAAGCGTCTAGCTCAATGATCTGTCCGTCGATACGTCGCACGGGGGAAGTCAGGTCCGGCCTATCGGGTTATTCGCAAAGAGACCGCAGGAGTTAATCAATGGGTAATGTCCAGACTGCCGCCAGTGCGCACGAGGTGCTGTGGCGCCAGGGGCCAGGTGGCGAGTTGGTCGATCTCGGCCGGGTGCATCGCGTGCCGTTGGGGCAGTTGCGTTTGCAGCGTGCACCCAAGGGCATTCTCAGCCGCCGGGAAACGATTCTGCTCGGGGTGCTGGCGTTGCTGGTGCACGGCGCGTTGATCTATTGGGTCAACCAGCAGCCGGCTGCCGTACTGCCAGTGGTGCCCCCGGAAATTCCGCCGATGACTATCGAGTTTTCACAGCCAGCGCCACCTGTCGTCGAACCGCCACCGCCGCCGCCGCCGCCGCCGCCCGTTCAGCCGGTAGTCGAGCCACCGCCGCCGGTGGAGGACGAGTTGGCGGTCAAGCCGCCGCCACCGCCCAAGCCGATACCCAAGCCGAAACCGGTCGCCAAACCCGTTGCAAAACCGGCGCCCAAGGCCGTTGAGCAGCCACCTGCACCGCCGAAACCGGCAGCGCCTGTGGCGGCCCCCGCACCACCGGCTCCGCCAGCACCCGCGCCGGTAACGCCGGCCTCGGCCAATGCCGGGTACCTGAAGAACCCGGCGCCGGAATACCCGTCGTTGGCCCAGCGTCGCGGTTGGGAAGGCACGGTGTTGTTAAGGGTGCATGTGCTCGCCAATGGCAAGCCCGGCGAGATCCAGATTCAGAAAAGCAGTGGTCGCGATGCCCTGGACGATGCGGCGCTGAGCGCCGTGAAGCGCTGGAGTTTTGTTCCGGCCAAGCAGGGTGATGTCGCCCAGGACGGCTGGGTCAGCGTGCCAATCGATTTCAAGATTCATTAAACCGAAACCTATTTCACGCAAAACGTTTACACGAGGAATTCATCATGACGTTATTGGCATCTCCACTTGAGTCCATCGAAAGCGCGGTGATCTGGCTGCTGGTGGTTTTTTCCGTTGCCACCTGGGGCCTGGCTTTGCTCAAGGGCGTGCAGTTCGGTCGTCTGAAAGCTCAGGATCGCAAGTTCCACAAGCAGTTCTGGGCGGCATCAAGTCTTGATTCGGCCGCAGAGCTGGCCGAAACCCAACCAGGTGCTGCGGCGCGAGTGGCCCAGGCCGGTTATGCGGCGATCCAGGTGGGTGAAGCGCCACACGCAGCGGATCTGAGCCAGGCGATCAATCATCAGGATCGCCTGGAACGGGCCTTGCGCCAGCAGATCGTGCGCGAGCGCCGTTCGCTGGAAACCGGTTTGGCAGTGGTTGCAAGTATTGGCAGTACGTCGCCGTTCATTGGTTTGTTCGGCACGGTGTGGGGAATCATGGAAGCGTTGAAAGGAATCAGCGCTGCAGGCTCGGCCAGCCTCGAAACAGTGGCAGGACCGATTGGGGCGGCACTGGTCGCGACCGGTGTGGGTATCGCGGTCGCGGTACCCGCAGTGCTGGTTTACAACTACTTCCTGCGTCGCCTGAAACTGACTGCGGCAGACCTGGATGACTTCGCCCATGACTTCTACAGCCTGGCGCAGAAGAGTTCGTTCCGGGTGCTGGTCCATCCTTCGGCGCACAAAGTTGCAGCCCAGGGTGGTACGCAGAAAGTGAAGGAGGCGTCCTGATATGGCCTTCTCCACGCAAGACAGCGATGAGGTGCTGAGCGAGATCAACGTGACACCGCTGGTGGACGTGATGCTGGTGCTGCTGGTGGTGTTTATCGTCACCGCGCCCCTGCTGACCAACGCGATCCCGATCAACCTGCCCAAGACCGAAGCCGTGGCGCCGGTTGAGCAGAAGGATCCGCTGGTGGTGAGCATCGATGGTGCCGGCAAATTGTTTATCAACAAGGATGAAATCCAGCCGGATCTGCTGGAGTTCAACCTCAAGTCGGCCAAGGCCAAGGACCCGGAAGTGCGCGTGCAATTGCAGGCAGATGACGGGGTGAATTACGGCGAAGTGGCGCGGGCCATGGCATCGATTGAACGGGCAGGGATCACCAAGCTGTCGGTGATCACCGCGCGATAACAGTTTTAAGTTTTTCCGGGGCCGTCTCCTTGGCAGGGTGCGGCCCTTTTTTTTGCCTGAAATAACGACCCCTGTAGGAGCTGCCGCAGGCTGCGATCTTTTGATCTTTTTAAAAGCAAGATCAAAAGATCGCAGCCTCCGGCAGCTCCTACGGTGTTATTCGATATAGGTATTAATAAATAGCTTCTTATTCCTTAACGAATATAACTCCACTCCCTATACTAGATCAGGAACAGACACGCAGCAGGAGAGTTCCCCCATGCGCAACGAATCAATTCGCTACCTGATTGTGCCGGGCTGGCAAGGATCGCCAGATGATCATTGGCAAAGCCACTGGCAGAACAGTTTGCCGAACAGCGCACGGGTGGAGCAGGCCGACTGGCTCACGCCGCGTCGTGAAGACTGGGTTGCCGCGCTGGCCGAGGCAATTGCGGCAGACAGCACGCCGGTCATCCTGATCGCTCATAGCCTGGGCTGCATCACGGTTGCGCATTGGGCGGCGGCTGCACCTGTGCAGTTTCTGCGGCAGGTGCGCGGCGCGTTGCTGGTCGCCCCGGCAGACGTCGAGCGTCCGGCCTGCGCGCCGGCCTTGCGCAACTTCGCGCCGATCCCGACCGACCTGCTGCCGTTCCCGAGCCAGGTCGTCAGCTCTGACAACGACAGCGCCGTCAGTGCCCCGCGGGCCTTGGAATTGGCGCGCAACTGGGGTGCCGAGGCGGGGATTCTGGCGGGGGCAGGGCACATCAATGTGAAGTCCGGCCACCAGCGCTGGGAGCAGGGTTTTGCTTATCTGTACCGCCTGCAGAACCGCATGGAACATCACGCCCTGCGTCGCGCCTGATTTTTTCTTTTTCAAACGCCCCCGTCCTCCGGCGGTTTTGGGCGGGAGTCTGCCATGAGTTTTGAAACCTTCGGCCAGCCGCTGCTGACCTTTCCCGACGCAGAAAAAAGCCCGCTGAGCATTCGCGCCAAGGCACTGGTGTTTGTCGACCCGCGTTCGCGGCAATTGCGCCAGGAGCTCGAGCAATTGGCGCCGCGCGCGATCTCTGTGCTGATTCGTGGCGAAACTGGCAGCGGCAAGGAGCTGCTGGCACGGCATATCCATCGTGCCAGTGATCGGGGCGGGCTGTTTGTGTCAGTCAACTGCGGCGCGATCAGCCCGACTTACGCCGATGCTGAATTGTTCGGTTATGCAGCCGGCAGCTACACCGGTGCAGCGAGCAGCCGGGCTGGCTGGTTTGGCTCGGCCAACGGCGGCACCCTGTACCTGGACGAGATCGGCGACCTGCCGTTGCCGATTCAGACCAAGTTGCTGGCGGCCCTGGAAAATCATGAAGTCACCCGCGTTGGCGCTCATCAGCCAAGCCCGGTAGATGTGCGGCTGGTGGCGGCGACCAGCATCGACCTGGCGCAAGCGGTGGCTGCGGGCAAATTCCACGAGCGGCTTTATCACTACCTGAGCGAAGGCCAGCTCGAACTGCCGGCGTTGCGCGAGCGGGTGGGCGACATCCTGTCGCTTTCTGAATACTTCCTCGGCATCTACAGCCAGCGCCTGGACCTTCCGGTGCCGCTGATCAGCGAGGCGGCGCAGCAAGTGCTGGAGCAGCACAGTTGGCCGGGCAATACCCGGGAGCTGGAGAACGTCATTCACTTTGCGTTGCTGGTGAGCACGGGCGACGAGATTCTGCCGGAGCATTTGAATCTGCCGACGGTGCCAAGTGCACTTGAGCTGATTGAACAGCGGGTTAAACACGTTCTGACAAAGGGCTCAGTTGCCGAAAAGGCAGCCCTTGGCCAACTGCTCAAGCAAGGCGGGCTGTTGTAGGAGCTGCCGAAGGCTGCGATCTTTTGATCTTGATTGTTCGGAGTTCTGATATCGCCACAATCAAAAGATCGCAGCCTCCGGCAGCTCCTACGATGATCGCGACCCGTATGAACAAAATGGAATATCAAAGTGAATAAAAGATATTACTCGGGAATAAAAAATCCCGGTATTGTCCGCGTCACGCCAGAGATAGCACTTCACTGGCACTCGTACTCTTAGCCGTCGTCGATGACGACCGCGATTTTCGATAAGGACACTGCATGAAAAAGGTTCTGTTGTTCACCGCATTGGCGGCTGCCCTGACCGCAAGCCTGGCCCAGGCTGGCGAAAAACTGGTAGTGGCGGCGACTCCGGTTCCACACGCCGAGATTCTTGAGCTGATCAAGCCAGCCCTCGCCAAAGAAGGCGTGGACCTGGAAATCAAAGTCTTCACCGACTACGTTCAGCCCAACGTACAGGTCGATCAGAAGCGTCTGGACGCCAACTACTTCCAGACCCTGCCGTACCTCGATAGCTTCAACAAAGGTAAAGGCACCAACCTGGTCACCGTGATCGGCGTGCACGTCGAACCTTTCGGCGGCTACTCGAAGAAAGTCAAAAGCTTGGCCGAACTGAAAGATGGCGCGACCATCGCTATCCCGAACGAAGGCAGCAACAGCGGCCGTGCCCTGATCCTGCTGCAGAAGGCTGGCCTGATCGAGTTGAAAGACCCGAAAAACGCTTTGGCCACCCCGAAAGACATCGCCAAGAACCCGCACAACTTCAAGTTCAAGGAACTCGAGTCGGCCATGCTGCCGCGGGTGCTGGATCAGGTCGATCTGGACATGATCAACACTAACTACGCGCTGGAAGCTGGCTTGAACCCGGCTAAAGACGCACTGGTTATCGAAGGTGCCGATTCGCCTTACGTGAACTTCCTGGTGGCGCGTCCGGACAACAAGGACAGCGCAGCCATCCAGAAGCTGGCCAAAGCGTTGACCAGCCCTGAAGTGAAGGCTTTCATCGAGAAGAAATACAGCGGCGCGGTACTGCCTGCGTTCTGATTGATCGTTCTACGGTTGCTAACGCCGACGGCTTGTAAAGTGTCGGCGTTTTTTTGTACCTAGCATTTGTGATAGGTGCCAGCGTTTGGATTTGGGCGCAAGCTCAGCAGCCGGCCAGGATTACTTATGACGAATTCTCAGCACGTGGTTTGTCGGTATCGCTATGACGCCCTGGATGTGCTGGTCGGACTCGAGACCGGGCAAACCGCATTGCAGCGGTTTTATCGTCACCGTCATCTGGTGACGGAGCTGCGAGACCAGGCTAGCCAATGCGTGTTCCAGCAGGACGATCAGCTATTGGCTGTCCAATCGCACACGGGCAGTAACCTCGTCAGCCGATTACTGGTCACCGACCATCAGCGTTCGGTTTTGCAACTGAGCGATCCCGCAGGGCTTTTGTCTCTGGTCTACTCGGCCTACGGTCATTGTCCGGCCGATAGTGGTTTCAACAGCCTGCTGAACTTCAATGGTGAGCGGCCAGACCCGTTGACCGGACATTATCTGCTGGGCAACGGACATCGGGCTTTCAACCCGGCGCTGATGCGTTTTAATAGCCCAGATCGTTTGAGCCCGTTTGGCCGAGGTGGGCTGAATGCCTATGCATACTGCCTCGGGGATCCGGTCAATTTCAGAGATCCGACGGGGCAGTTTGTTGATATCGCTAAAATCCTTACCAGTGTTGGCGGGCTTTTTAACTCGGTCATCAGCCTGAGGCCGGGCATTGCCTTTCAAGTAGCTATGGACGCCCTGGCCAATGGCGCGGTGTTTCGATTGCCCCTGAGGCCTGTACTCGGTGCCGTGGCGTCCGTCACTGCGGGAGTGACGGGGGTTGGCGGCGCTGCGTTAGGCGTTGCAAGCACGGTTGTTTCCGCCATCAATCCTGCCTCGTCCTTGCTTGAACCGGCAGCCAAAACTGCTCTGGGACTGATGGCGGGGTCAGTTGCAGGAAGATTTGTTTCCTGGTGGGCGGCACGTAATCCGCAAGTAGTCCCGGCCTTGACTCGTCTGGCAAGGGGATCACCGGTTACTGGCAGACCGACGACACGCGCCTCAGGATCGAGACGTCAGGACGTCGTGATTGAGATGGGCTCCGTCACCCCTTCAGCACCTCCTCCTGTCTCGCCAACTACGCCGAGGCCTTCCGCGCCACTTCAGACACCAGGGACAATTGGATTTGAAGGCTTCAGTTTCGAGCAGAGCAGCGGACTGCCTGACGTTTCGGTAAGTGCCACCAACATCCGCCGTCGCAACAGCCGTTAAAATGGCGACGGGGATCAATGCGTTATGGTTTATTTGACGTCCATCAGAGTCACCCTCGGAACCCTGTCCTAAGCTCACAGTCGTATCGACAATCGCACGCCCGTACAACGCAAAGGAGTCTGCATGGCTGGTCCCGGATTGAAAGTGGTGGTTGGGCTGAGCCTCCTGGCTTTGCTGACCGCTTGCGGCGACAAAGAACCGGTTGAGAAGGACCGTCCGCGGGTGTTCGTGCAGGAGGTCAAACTGGCGGATTATGCGGCTTCGGTGACGCTGACTGGCGATGTCCAGGCGCGGGTGCAGACCGAGCTGTCGTTCCGCGTGGGTGGCAAGATCATCCAGCGCATGGTCGATGTCGGTGACCGCGTATCGGCAAAGCAGGTCCTGGCCAAGCTGGACCCCAAGGACCTGCAGACCAACGTCGATTCGGCGCAAGCCCAGGTTACCGCCGAACAGGCGCGGGTCAAGCAAACCGCTGCGGCGTTCGTGCGCCAGCAAAAGCTCCTGCCCAAGGGCTACACCAGCCAGAGCGAATTCGATTCCGCCCAGGCCGCCTTGCGCAGCAGCCAGAGTGCACTGACGGCGGCACAGGCGCAGCTGGCAAACGCCCGCGAACAATTGAGCTACACCTCGCTGATTGCCGATGCACCGGGTGTGATTACTGCTCGCCAGGCCGAAGTCGGCCAGGTGGTACAAGCCACGGTGCCGATTTTCAGCCTGGCCCGGGATGGCGAACGTGATGCGGTGTTCAACATCTACGAGTCGCTGCTGACCGAAGCCCCGGACGACAAGACAGTGGTGGTTAGCCTGCTCGATAATCCCGCGATCAAGACCACCGGCACCGTCCGCGAAATCACCCCGGCCGTTTCCGCGCAGACCGGCACCGTGCAGGTAAAAGTTACCCTTCATGGTTTGCCAGAGGGCATGCAGCTCGGTTCAGTGGTAAGCGCCACAGCCAAGACTCCCGGCAAATCCGCCGTGGTCCTGCCATGGTCGGCGCTGACCAAAAACATCAGCGAACCCGCAGTGTGGCGAGTGGACAGCGAAGGCAAGGTGGAGCTGCATACGGTCACCGTCGGTCGTTACCTGACCGGCAAAGTCATCATCAGCGACGGCCTGAATGCTGGCGACAAAGTGGTCATCGCCGGCGGTCAATTACTGCACCCTGGCGTCAAAGTTGAAATCGCCGAAAACACCTATAAGGATCTTGAAGTGGGGAACCAGCCATGAAGCGCCTGTTGCTGGTTTTAGCCGGGGTCATGCTGGCTGCCTGCTCGAAAAAAGAACCGCCACCAGAGCCCGTACGTCCGGTGCTGTCGATCAAGGTGCTGGCGCTCAACGAGGAAACCCTCGGGCGCTTCGCCGGCAGTATCCAGGCGCGTTATGAAAGCAACGTCGGGTTCCGTGTGCCGGGGCGCATCGCCAGCCGCAATGTCGATGTGGGCGCCGAAGTCGAGAAAGGCGCGTTGCTCGCCACACTCGACCCCACGGATCAGCAGAACCAGTTACGCGCAGCCCAGGGCGACCTGGCGAAGATCCAGGCGCAACTGATCAACGCCCAGGCCAATGCCCGCCGCCAGCAGGAACTGTTCAATCGCGGCGTGGGTGCCCAGGCACAACTGGATATTGCCCAGACCGACCTGAAAACTACCCAGGCCTCTCTTGATCAAGCCAGGGCGGCGGTCAATCAGGCCAAGGATCAACTCGGCTACGTCGAGCTGCGCACCGATCACAAGGCGATCGTCACGGCGTGGAATGCCGAGGCCGGGCAGGTCGTCACGGCGGGTCAGCAAGTAGTGACTCTGGCGCAGCCGGACATCAAGGAAGCGGTGATCGACCTGCCGGACACCCTGGTCGATCAATTGCCTGCGGACGTGGTGTTCCAGGTCGCCGCGCAACTGGACCCGAGCATCACCACCACCGCCATCGTTCGTGAAATCGAGCCCCAGGCACAAAGCGCGACCCGTACCCGACGTGCGCGTCTGACGCTGACTGATCCGCCGCCGGGCTTTCGCCTCGGCACAGCCATCAGCGTGACGCTCAGCTCGGCGATCAAGCCGCGCATCGAGTTGCCTGTTACCGCGCTGCAGGAGGTGGATGGCAAGTCGCGCATCTGGGTAATCGACGCACAAACCCAAACCGTTTCCCCGCGAGACGTCAGCCTGGTCAGCCGCACCGACACCAGCGTCGTTCTGGCCGAAGGCGTTAAATCTGGCGAGCGTGTGGTCAGCGCCGGCGTGAACAGCCTGAAACCCGGGCAGAAAGTCAAAATCGACGAGGAAAGCCCACAATGAAAGGGAGTTTCAATTTATCCGAATGGGCCCTCAAACATCAGTCATTTGTCTGGTATTTGATGTTCGTCGCGTTGCTGATGGGCGTGTTCTCGTACATGAACCTGGGTCGCGAGGAAGACCCCTCGTTCACCATCAAGACCATGGTCATCCAGACCCGCTGGCCGGGCGCGACTCAGGAAGAAACGCTCAAGCAGGTCACTGATCGCATTGAGAAAAAACTCGAGGAACTTGACTCCCTCGATTACGTGAAAAGCTATACGCGACCCGGCGAATCCACGGTGTTCGTGTACCTGCGCGACACCACCAGTGCCGAGGACATCCCGCAAATCTGGTACCAGGTGCGCAAGAAGATCAACGACATTCGCGGTGACTTCCCCAAAGGCCTGCAAGGACCGGGGTTCAACGACGAATTCGGTGATGTGTACGGCTCGGTCTACGCCTTCACCGCTGATGGCTTGTCGTTGCGTCAGCTGCGTGACTACGTCGAACAGGTCCGTGCGCAGATCCGCGATGTGCCAGGGCTGGGCAAGGTCGAGATGATCGGCGAGCAGGACGAAGTGCTCTACCTGAACTTCTCCACCCGTAAACTCGCGGCGCTCGGCATCGACCAGCGCCAGGTGGTGCAGAGCCTGCAATCACAGAACGCGGTGACTCCCGCCGGTGTGATCGAGGCAGGGCCTGAGCGGATCTCGGTACGCACTTCCGGCCAGTTCGCCTCGGAAAAAGACCTGGCTGACGTCAATCTCAAGCTCAACGATCGCTTCTATCGCTTGGCCGACATCGCGGAAATCAGCCGCGGCTATGTCGACCCGGCAACCCCGGAATTCCGGTTCAACGGCCAGACCGCCATCGGCCTGGCGATCGCCATGAAGAAGGGTGGCAACATCCAGGAATTCGGCAAGGCCCTGCACCAACGCATGGAGGAGCTGACCGCCGACCTGCCGGTGGGTGTCGGCGTGCACAGCGTTTCCGACCAGGCCGAAGTGGTGGAAAAAGCTGTTGGCGGTTTCACCAGCGCGTTGTTCGAAGCAGTGGTGATCGTGCTGATCGTCAGCTTCATCAGCCTCGGCGTGCGTGCCGGGCTGGTGGTGGCATGCTCGATTCCGCTGGTGCTGGCGATGGTTTTCGTGTTCATGGAGTACAGCGGCATCACCATGCAGCGGATCTCCCTGGGCGCCTTGATCATCGCCCTCGGCCTGCTGGTGGACGACGCGATGATCACGGTGGAGATGATGGTTACGCGCCTGGAGATGGGCGAGACCAAGGAGCAGGCGGCGACGTTCGCCTACACCTCGACGGCCTTCCCAATGCTCACCGGTACGCTGGTGACCGTCGCCGGTTTTGTGCCGATCGGCCTCAACGCCAGCTCGGCGGGCGAGTACACCTTCACCCTGTTTGCGGTGATCGCGGTGGCGATGCTGGTGTCGTGGGTGGTCGCGGTGCTGTTCGCCCCGGTGATTGGCGTGCACATCCTCAGCGCCAACGTGAAGCCGCACAATGCCGAACCCGGGCGTGTTGGTCGGGCGTTCAACGGTGGCATGCTGTGGGCGATGCGCAATCGCTGGTGGGCAATCGGCATCACCATTGCGCTGTTCGTGGCTTCGGTGTTCTCCATGCAATTTGTGCAGAACCAGTTCTTCCCGTCTTCAGACCGTCCGGAAATTCTCGTCGACCTTAACCTGCCGCAGAACGCTTCCATCGCCGAAACGCGCAAGGCGGTGAACAAGCTTGAAGAAACGCTCAAGGGCGATCCGGACATCGTGCGCTGGAGCACCTACATCGGCGAAGGGGCGATCCGTTTCTACCTGCCCCTCGACCAGCAATTGCAGAACCCGTACTACGCGCAATTGATCATCGTCAGCAAAGGCCTGGAATCGCGTGAAGCGCTGAGCCAGCGCTTGCGCGAACGTCTGCGCAAGGATTTCGTCGGCATTGGCAGCTACGTCCAGGCCCTGGAAATGGGCCCGCCGGTGGGGCGTCCGATCCAGTACCGGGTCAGCGGCAAGGACATCGACCAAGTGCGCAAGCACGCGATCGCCCTGGCCACCGAGTTGGACAAAAACTCGCACATTGGCGAGATCATCTACGACTGGAACGAGCCGGGTAAGGTCCTGCGCATCGATATCGCCCAGGACAAGGCGCGGCAACTGGGGCTGTCTTCGGAAGACGTGGCCAACCTGATGAACAGCATCGTGGTAGGTGCGCCGGTGACCCAGGTGGATGACGATATCTACCTGATCAACGTCGTGGGCCGTGCGGTGGACGCTGAACGCGGCACGCCGGAAACTCTACAGAATCTGCAGATCGTCACGCCGGGTGGCACTTCGATTCCGCTGTTGTCGTTTGCGACGGTGCGCTATGAATTGGAGCAGCCATTGGTGTGGCGGCGTGATCGCAAGCCGACCATTACCATCAAGGCGGCGGTGCGCGACGAAATTCAGCCGACGGACCTGGTCAAGCAACTCAAACCGGCCATCGACCAGTTCGCGTCGAGCCTGCCGGTGGGATACAAGGTTGCCACGGGCGGTACGGTCGAGGAGAGCGGCAAGGCCCAGGGGCCGATCGCCAAGGTTGTGCCGCTGATGCTATTCCTGATGGCGACGTTCCTGATGATCCAGTTGCACAGCGTGCAGAAGCTGTTCCTGGTAGCCAGTGTCGCGCCGCTCGGGTTGATCGGCGTGGTGCTGGCGCTGATCCCGACGGGTACGCCGATGGGCTTCGTGGCGATCCTGGGGATTCTCGCGCTGATCGGCATCATCATCCGCAACTCGGTAATCCTGGTGACGCAGATCGAGGCGTTCGAGAAGGACGGCTATTCACCCTGGGATTCAGTGGTGCAAGCCACCGAACACCGGCGCCGGCCGATTCTGCTGACGGCGGCGGCCGCGAGCCTGGGGATGATCCCGATTGCCCGGGAAGTGTTCTGGGGGCCGATGGCCTACGCGATGATCGGCGGCATCATCATCGCCACGTTGCTGACGCTGCTGTTTTTGCCGGCGCTGTATGTGGCCTGGTACAAGATCCGCGAGCCGAAACCAGAGGCGCAATAAAGCGAGCGCTTCGCGCTCATCGCGAGCAGGCTCACTCCTACAGTTGACCGAGTTGTCCCGGCGGACGCGGTCTCCTGTGGGAGCGGGCTTGCTCTCGAAGGCGTCCTAACATTTGGCCAGGTTTTCCAAGCCGAACGCGGTCTCCTGTAGGAGTGAGCCTGCTCCGGGCGGCGTTCCGACGATGGCGTCCTGTCAGACTACCCCGGCTTACGCCAGACACTCGCCAACCAAGGCTGCTGCTCCCGCGGCAGCCCCTCCGGCCGGTAGTAATGCTCCAACTCTACAAATCCCGCATCGGTCAGCAATTGCTGCCACGCCTGCAAGTCGTGATACGCCCCATACCGCGGCCCGTTCCAGCCCTCCTGGTTCTGCCCACGCGGATTTGAACTGAACAACACCCCACCCGCCTTCAGCGCCCCACGCAATTGCTGCAACACCCGAGGCAATTCCTGCCGCGGAATGTGAAACAACACCGCATTGGCAAAAATCCCGTCGAAGCATTCATCGGGCAAGTCCAGCTTCAGGAAGTCCTGCTGCCAGACCTCACAGCCACTGTCCTCGCGGGCCATCTGTGCCAGTTTTTCCGAGCCATCCAGGCCCACGGCCGTGTGCCCCATACGCGTGAACGTCTGCAAATCACGACCCGGCCCACAGCCAAAATCAAGAATGTCGAACGGCGCGGTACCCTGGATATGCCGCAGCAGCGCGTCGATGTTCTGGCTGACATCATGGTCGCGAGTGCCCTCGCGAAAGCCCTCGGCCACTGAGTTGTAATGGTCCAGGGTGGTAGCGGTAATTTTTTGCAGGTCGTCGGGGGACTGTTTCATGGTGGGCTGCGCGGAGAATGGGGATGTGCCGAATATACGCCATCAAGCAGAGGGCTGCTGCGCAGCCCATTCGCGAGCAAGGGTCTGCGACATACCCGCTCACGTAGGAGCTGCCGCAGGCTGCGATCTTTTGATCTTGATTCAACGCTTGTTCAACCCCCGAGCCAACCGATCTCCGCCCAACTGAATCACCGCCACCAACACCACCAGCAAGACAATCACCGTCAGCATGATCTGACTATCAAACCGCTGATAGCCGTATCGATACGCAATGTCCCCCAACCCACCCGCTCCAATCGCACCAGCCATGGCCGAAGAGTTGATCATGGTGACCAGGGTGATAGTGAACCCACCGACAATCCCCGGCAGCGCTTCGGGCAACAACACGTGCCAGACAATGTGCCAACGCCGGCAACCCATCGCTTGTGCCGCTTCGATCAGCCCATGGTCAACCTCGCGCAGGCTGACCTCGGCAATCCGCGCAAAGAACGGCGTAGCGGCAATCGTCAGTGGCACCACGGCCGCCCAGACGCCGTAGGTAGTGCCGACGATCAGCCGGGTGAACGGAATCAGCGCCACCATCAAAATCAAAAACGGAATCGAGCGGAACAGGTTCACGAACGCGCCTAATGCGCGGTTGAGCGCCGGAGCCTCGTAGATGCCGCCCCTGGAACTGGTGACCAGGATTACCGCCAGCGGAATACCCGCCAGCAGCGCGATCAACGACGACACGCCCACCATCAGGAAGGTGTCGATGAAGCCTTGCAGCAAGCGATCAAACCACATAGCCCAGCACCTCTACCTGTTGCGCCCATTGCCCGGCACGTTGACGCAGTTCCTGTGCATTCAGAGACGAGCCGGCTACCGCCAGCAGCAGTTGCCCGAGGGCATGCCCCTGAATGCGTTCCACACCGCCTTGCAGCAGGCGCACGCGGCCGCCGAGGGCGCTGAACAAAGCGGCCAGGTCCGGCTCGTCGTTGGCGCTGCCAGTGAATTGCAAGCGCAGCACCACCGCCGCCGCCTCTGACTGGGGCTGCGCCTGCAAGCGGCTTTGCAGCTCTTGCGGCAGGGCGTGTTGCAGCGGCGCGAGCAAGCTCTTGCTGACTTCGTGTTGCGGGTCGCCAAACACTTCCCAGACCGGCCCCTGTTCGACGACCCGGCCGTGCTCCAGCACCACGACGCGGTCGCAGATATCGCGGATCACGGCCATCTCATGGGTGATCAGGACGATGGTCAGGCCCAGGCGCTGATTGATCTCGCGCAACAGGCCGAGGATCGATTGCGTGGTCTCCGGGTCAAGTGCCGAAGTCGCTTCGTCGCACAGCAGAATCGCCGGCTCGTGCACCAGTGCCCTGGCAATGCCGACTCGTTGTTTCTGCCCGCCGGACAGCTGCGCCGGGTAGGACTTGTGCTTGCCTTCCAGGCCCACCAGTTCCAGCAGTTCGCGGACCTTCTGCTCGCGTTTTTCCTTGGGCACCCCGGCCACTTTCAGCGGCAGTTCGACGTTCTGCCACACGGTCTTGGCCGACATCAGGTTGAAGTGCTGGAAGATCATGCCGATGCGCCGCCGCAGCGCCACCAGACGGTCTTCATCAAACTCGCCGATGTCGACCTGATCGATCAGCACCCGGCCACTGCTCGGTTGTTCGAGGCGGTTGATGGTGCGGATCAGCGAGGACTTGCCGGCGCCGCTGCGACCGATGATGCCGAACACTTCGCCGCGCTGGATCGCCAGGTCGATGCCCTGCAGGGCCGCTACCGGACCCTGCTTGCCGTCGTAGGTCTTACCCAGGCCGATGAAGCGCACGTGGGCACGGTTGAGGTCCGGGTGCAGCTCGGCTTGTTGCGCATTACGTTGCTCTGGAATATCCAGTCGCAGTTGCGTGGCAGCGGTCATTCTCAGCTTTCCCAGCCAGCTTGATAGAGCTTGCCGTGGGCTTTATCCAGGGCTGCGCGAACGGCTGGGGAGTGCTGGTAGATGTCGACGAACTTGATCAGGCGCGGGTCGGTCTTGCTCTTTGGCTGGATCACGAACTGGATTACGTATTCCTTGTGATCGAGGCCGTCGAACAGCAGGGCAGAGCCGGCATCGAAGGTCTTGGACAGGCGGATGTAGGCCGGGTAGCCCTGCACCAGGTCGGCGTCATCGTAGGCGCGTACCAGTTGCACGGCTTCGACCTGGAGGATCTTGATTTTCTTCGGATTGGCGACGATGTCTTCTTCGGTGGCTTTGTAGCCGACGCCCGGTTTGAGAGTGATCAGACCGGCCTTGGCCAGCAGCTGCAAGCCACGGCCGCTGTTGATCGGGTCATTGGCGATGGCAACGGTGGCGCCTTCTGGCAGCTCGTCGAAGCTTGTGTATTTTTTCGAGTAGAGACCGACGTTGTTGATGATTCCCGGTGCGAACGGCACCAGATCAAAACCGGCAGCGGTCTTGGCGTTCTCCAGAAACGGGATGTGCTGGAAGTAGTTCACGTCGATGTCACCGGCGGCGAGGCTGACGTTGGGAGCGATCCAGTCGCTGAACTCGACGAGTTCGACCTTCAGTCCTTGCTTGTTGGCTTCCTCGACGGCGGCTTCCAGGGGGATGGCGAAGGCAGCGGTGGTGCCGACTTTCAACGGTGCGTCGGCGGCGAAGGACACTGAGCTGAAGAGGCCGAGGGCCAGGGCCAGTGCTTTGACTGGGTGAGAGAGGTGTTTTTTGGTCATGATGGTTTTTCCAGTCAGTGCATGAATTTGGGTTGTCAGGTAGGGCCTCATCGCGAGCAGGCTCACTCCTACAGGGATCGTGTGAACACCGGAAATCCACTGTAGGAGTGAGCCTGCTCGCGATGCTTTTAGCGGCGAAACGCGGAGCCAGTGTGTTGCTCAGGCAAATGCGCCCCTGCATGAAACAGCTTCTCCCGCAAACTGCCGTCGTCATACGCGGTCTTGTACGACCCACGACGCTGCAGCTCCGGGATCACCAGTTCGATGAAGTCCACATAACTTTCCGGGGTGACGATGCGCGTCAGGTTGAAGCCATCGAGTCCGGTTTCGGCGATCCAGGACTCCAGCTCATCCGCGACTTGCGCAGGCGAACCCACGATCGTGATATAGCGGCCACCCAACGCGTGTTGCTCAAGCAATTTGCGTCGGGTCCAGTCATTGTTCTGCAGGTTTTTGGTCGCCGACTGGATGGCGTTGCTCTTCACATACTGAATCGGTTCATCGATCTCGTATTCGGAAAAATCGATCCCGGTGGAGGCCGAAAAGTGCGCAACGCCGGCTTCGGCGCTGGCATAACTCAGATACTCGGCGTGCTTGGCCCACGCTAGTTCGGCCGTCTCGCCGACGATCACATTCAGACCCATGAACACCTTGATGTCCTCGGGATTACGCCCGGCCTCGACGGCACTGGCGCGCACCTTGTCCACTTGAACCCTGGTCGACGGTTTGTTCTGGCCGCTGATGAACACGCATTCGGCGTGACGCCCGGCGAACAGCAAACCGCGATCCGAACTACCGGCCTGGAACAGCACCGGCGTGCGTTGCGGAGACGGTTCGCAGAGGTGATAGCCCTCGACCTGATAAAACTCCCCCTGGTGCTCGACCTTGTGCACCTTGTCCGGGTGCGCATAGACCCTTTGCGCGGGGTCGTTGACTACCGCGCCATTCTCCCAGCTGCCTTCCCAGAGCTTGTAGAGCACTTGCAGATACTCATCGGCCTGATCGTAGCGCCGGTCATGTTCGACCTGTTCGCTCAGGCCCATGGCCTTGGCGGCGCTGTCGAGATAACCGGTGACGATGTTCCAGCCGACCCGGCCACGACTCAGATGGTCGAGCGTGGACATGCGACGGGCGAACAGATACGGCGGCTCGTAAGTGAGGTTCGCGGTCAGGCCGAAGCCGAGGTTGCGGGTAACGGCGGCCATGGCCGAAACCAGCAGCAGCGGGTCGTTGACCGGTAACTGAATCGATTCCTTGAGCGGTACGTCTACCGAATTCTGGTAGACGTCGTACACGCCGACGATGTCCGCAATAAACAGCCCGTCGAACAGCCCGCGCTCGAGCAGTTGCGCCAGTTCAGTCCAGTACTCGATGGTTTTGTATTGGGTGGAGTTGTCCCGAGGATGAGTCCACAGGCCATGGTTGATGTGCCCGATGCAGTTCATGTTGAACGCGTTGAGCAGGATTTTCTTTTTCGCGGCGGCCATCAGATGGTCCCCCGCAGTGGCGGGTTTGCATCGTTGAGGTAGTAGTTGCCGACGGCGTGGTACTTCCAGCGCACCGGGTCGTGCAACGTGTGCACCCGCGCGTTGCGCCAGTGGCGATCCAGGCCATGTTCGATCAGGGTCGCCTGGCTGCCTGCCAATTCGAACAGCGTGCTGCTGGCGGCCAGAGAAATTTCAGTACTGATGGCGCGGGCCTCGGCGACGGCGATCGAGGCCGCCGCGACGGACTCGGCGTTAGTGTCAGCCTGGGCTCTATCGAGGTATTCGCCAGCGCGTTCCAACAGTGCTTCGGTAGCGTGCAGGCGAATGCTCAAGTGGCCGAAGCTCTTGATGGTCAGCGGGTCGTCAGTGGCTTTTTCATGGGTGGCGTCGATCCACGGGCGGGTCTTGGTGCGCACGAAGTGCAGTGCATCTTCATAGGCCGCGCGGGCTATTCCGGTGTCAATCGCGGCGTGGAGAATCTGCGCCAGCGGCCCGACCGGTGTTGGCCGTTCGAAAGCGCTTTGAAACGGGATCACGTCCGCGGCTGCGACAAACACATCTTCGAACACCACCGAACCGCTGCCAGTCGTGCGCTGGCCGAAGCCGCTCCAGTCGTCGATGACCGTCAGGCCCTTGCTATCACGCGGCACGAATGCTAGTTGCTGCACGCCGTGCTCATCCACCACCGAGGTGGGGATGCGCTGGGCATAGATGGCGCCAGTGGCGTAGAACTTGCGGCCGTTGATGCGATAGCCGTCGCCCTCTCTGGTCAGACGGGTGACGCGGTCGTGGGCAGTTTTGGTACCGAGTTCGGCGAGTGCATTGCCGAAGCGCTGGCCGGCCAACACTTCCGCGTACAGGCGTTTTTTCTGTTCGGCGCTGCCATTTACCCGCAGCACTTCGAGGGCGTAGAAATGGTTTTGCGGAATTTGTCCGAGGGAGCCGTCGGCCTGGGCGATCAGTGCGATGACCTTGGCCAGGGTGACGTTGGATACGCCTGCGCCGCCGTACTCTTTCGGCACGCTGATGCCCCACAGGCCCGAGCGGGAAAACACTTCAAGTTCCGGGTGGGGCAAGCGGCGCTCGCGGTCGCGCAGGGCGCTGTCGCGCTTGAAGTCATCGGCCAGGTCACTGGCAACGACCAACGCTTGCTCGTCGCTGGTTATGACCGCGACGTGGTGGGAAATAGGCATGTGTTTCTCCAGGGATCTGGTCAAAAATGTTCTGGTGGGTCAAATCCAGGAGTGACGAGCTGGCAAGGTGCCGTTCAGGTGGTAAGTGCCCACGGCGTGGTATTTCCAGCGCACCGGATCGTGCAGCGTGTGCACCCGCGCATTGCGCCAGTGACGGTCGAGATTGAATTCGGCGAGGGTGGCGCGGCTGCCGGCCAGTTCGAACAGTTTCTCGCTGGCCTGCAGCGAAATTTCCGTGGTCAGCACTTTGGCTTCGGCCACGGCAATCGAGGCATGGGCCGCAGACTCCGCGGTGAGAGGGGCGGCGCTGACCTGGTCGAGGACTTTGCCGGCCTTGCGCAACAGCGCTTCGGCAGCATGCAGTTCGATTTTCAGTTTGCCGATGTCCGCGATGACATACAGGTCGTCGCTGGCTCGCTCAACCTGTGCGTCGATCCATGGGCGGGCGCGGGTTTTCACGAACTCGATGGCGTCGTCGATGGCGCCTCGAGCGATACCGGCGTCAATCGCTGCCTGAATCAGCTGCGAGACGGCGCCCTGGATATTCGGCTTGTCGTTGATCTTCCAGTTATCCACCACCAGTTCGGCTTCGACCTGCACGTTGTTGAGCAAAATAGTGCCGCTGGCGGTGGTGCGCTGGCCGAACCCCGACCAGTCATCAACGATGCGCAAACCCGGCGTGCCGCGACGGACGAAGGCCAGCACTTGTTTGCCGTCGTCGTTCAGCGCTTTGACGGCCACCCAATGCGCGAACAGCGCGCCAGTGGAATAAAACTTCTGGCCGTTGATCACGAAATCTTCGCCACTGGGGGTGATTCGCGCTTTGAGTTCCAGGGTGTTTTTGGTGCCGCGCTCAGGACCGGCGTTACCGATCCGCCAGCCCTCAAGCACGCTTCTGAACAGCTGTTTTTTTTGCGCTTCGGTGGCGCTGCCGAGCAACAGGTGAAGGATGCCGAACTGGTTCTGCGGGATCTGCCCCAGTGCCGGGTCAGCTGCAGAAATGATCGCGAACACCTCGGCCAGGGTCACGAAGGAAACCTGTGGGCCGCCGTACTCGCGGGGAATGGAAATACTGCCCAGGCCACTGCGGGTGAACTGTTCTATTTCCGACCAGGGCAACTTGCGTTGCTGGTCGCGTCTGGCCGCTTGCAGTCGCGCTACCTGCGCGAGTTCGTGGGCGGCCTTGATGGCTTGCGCATCGTTGCGCAAGACTTGCGCGGGCAATACCAAGGGGGCGATGTCCAGATCACTCTGGACAAGTGCATCTGCCAGACTGGACATCAGCGCCACTCCTTGGCTGCACGCAATGCCCTGGCGTTCTGCACTGGGGTGATTGTGTTCCGGACCATACCTACCTCACATCTTCATGGAACGCCGCAGGAAAAGGCAGCGACTGAATTCAAGAATGTCCGGTGGTCCGGTGTATATACCGTAAACGTGTATAAATAATAAATAAACTAACTTTTAGGAATATGCATAGAAGGGATGCCGTGGCCCTGCCTATTGGAGACAGGCTTTGGGTTTGAGCTTGATGCAGGTTTTACCGCACCCGATTTTCAGCCTGCGCACCGGCGCCCAGCGCGAGTTGTTGCCCACGCGATCGAGCACGCAATACGTAACCTCCAGGCGCAGGTCTTCGCCGGCTTCCAGGATGATCGCCGGTGGCACCCAGACCTGGATACACCGACCGATATCGTTAGCGGCAAGCCTGGGCAGGTCCATGCGCACATCACCCCAGCGCAGGGTGATTTCGTCGTCGATGGCCATGTTCAGGTACGGGGCGATGGTCAGCGGAACGCCGCGTTTCATCTGACTGGCGTTAACCCCTTTTCGGCAAATGGCTTCGGGGATGTGCACCGGCACCAGATTCTGATTTTCATCGCCGCACAGTGACGGGGGTTGCCCTCCCGGGCAATCAAGCTTGACCTGCAGGTGCTCGACGGGCGACAGCTGCGGTTCCACGCCAATTTGCATGAGGCGGTAGTGCACGTCCGAAGTGCCATTGGCGATAAAACTCTCGGGTACCCGCAGGCTTACCGGCTCACCAACGTCATCAGGGGTCAGGGCCTTGGAGGCCACGTAGCAGTCATCCCAATACAACTCGATCAGGTCGCCGTCGCTCATGCCGGGGTAGGGCGCGATGTCGATTAGCAGATGAGCCGCCGAGTTGATGTTGATGCCGCCCTTGTGCGGTTGAGCCAGTGTCGGCATCGCCAGTGCGGTGATGTTCGAGATGCTTTTCATGGGTTCTCCTTGGGGTTTTGCAGCGAAATCCGTTTCTGAAACATAAAGAACTCGAATGTTCGAACAGCAAAACCGTTCATTAATCTGGATTAGAACTAATGACTGAACGTGATATGTGCCGTCGATCGAGCGCTAGATAAAAGTGCGGCTGCTTAGCTGTCAATAGAGCCGACTGGCCAATTGCAAGATCAACTGCTATTCAGAAATATCCTACGTCCAGCGGGCATTAAGCGCTGTCGGATGGTCGTACATCACTACACTAAGCATACGAGGCGACGGGACCTGCGCTGTGCTGCTTTGCCCAGCAGGACTGGGGCGATGAGAAGGTTACAGGCGTAGAATTAATTGCCTAAGCACATAGATATGTACCGCGCACGCGCACAAACCAAATGCTCGCGAAATGGCGGACATCAAATGATTTATTTATTACTGGAGGGATACTTCCGTCCTTGGAAGTTAAATCATGTTGCGAGGAAGTTTAAGCGTGGGCGTTGTTGAGGAACTTGCTGAGGAACTGCCGGGTGCGTTCTTCCTTGGGGTTGGCGAACAATGCTTTTGCTTCACCTTGCTCGACAATCACGCCTTTATCGAAGAACACCACACGGTTGGCAACATCCCGGGCGAAACCCATTTCGTGAGTGACGATGACCATGGTGCGTTTCTCTTCGGCCAGACCGCGAATGGTCGCCAGCACTTCGCCCACCAGTTCCGGGTCGAGCGCCGAGGTCGGTTCGTCGAACAGGATCACTTCCGGCTCCATCGCCAGCGCCCGGGCAATCGCCACGCGCTGTTGCTGGCCGCCGGAAAGACGTCTGGGATAGGCGTCTTCCTTGCCTGCCAGGCCAACCTTGGCCAGGAGTTTCCTGCCCAGGGCAACCGCCTCGGCGTGGGGGATTTTCTTAACGACGATCGGCCCTTCGATAACGTTTTCCAGGGCAGTGCGATGGGGGAACAGGTTGAAGTTCTGGAACACGAAGCCCACGTGCTGGCGCAAGCGGCGCACCAGTCCCTGCTGCTGATTCAACGGACGGCTGCCATCGATTTCAATGTCGCCGACCTTGATCCGGCCGCTGGTGGGTTCTTCGAGGAAGTTCAGGCACCGCAGGAAGGTGGTCTTGCCCGAACCGCTAGGTCCGATGATTGCCACTACCTCGCCGGCCTTCACTTCCAGGTCGATGCCATTGAGCACCACCTGACCCTTGAACTGCTTTGTCAGTTTTTCCACGACAATCATTGGGTCAAGACTCCTGGTCGTGCCGATTGACCCGCTCTTCCAACTTGTTCTGCAGGTGCGAGAGCGCCGTGGCCAGAACCCAGTAGATCAGTGCGGCGGCAAGATACATGGTGAAAATTTCGAAGGTGCGAGCGGTGATCAGCTGCGCCTGGCGGAACAGTTCCGGCACCTGGATGGTGGCGGCCAGTGCAGTGTCCTTGACCAGCGAAATGAAGCTGTTGCCCAGCGGTGGCAGGGCCGTGCGCATCGCTTGCGGCAGAATGGCCCGGCGCAAGGTCTGCGCGCGGGTCATGCCGATACTCGCGGCGGCTTCCCACTGGCCACGCTCGATGGAACTGATCGCGGCACGCAGGATTTCGCAGGCATAGGCGGCCATGTTCAGCGAGAAGCCGATCAGGGCTGCCGGCAGCGGATCAAGTTCGATGCCCAGTTGCGGCAGGCCGTAATAGATCACGAACAATTGCACCAGCAACGGCGTGCCGCGAAAGAACGACACGTAGATGCGGGCGATCCAGCTCACCAGTTTGAAGCGCGACAGGCGCATCAATGCCAGGCCGAAGCCCATCAGCAGGCCGAAAAACATGCCGCCCAGGCTCAGGATAACCGTGTAGTACGCGCCCTTCAGCAGGAAGGGCGCGGAATCCAGCGCGAGTTGGAAAGCCTCTTCCATTATTTAGTGACGTCAGCGTTGAAATATTTTTCCGAAAGCTTGGTCAGCGTACCGTCGGCACGCAGCTTGTCGATCGCCTTGTTCACTGCAGCCAGCAGTTCCGGCTCGCCTTTGCGCAGGGCGATCCCGGCTTCCTGACGGGAGAACGCTTCGCCGGCGGCGGTAGTGTCCTTGGCCTTCTTGGCGTATTCCAGCGCGGCGAGACGGTCGATCAGGATGGCGTCGATACGGCCGACGCGCAGGTCCTGGAACTTGGTCGGATCGTCTTCGTAGGTGCGCACGTCAGCGGTCGGGACATTGGCTTTGACCCATTGCTCGTAGTTAGTGCCCAGACCCACGCCGACTTTTTTACCACCCAGGTCGGCTGCGGACTTGATGTTCAGCTCGGCGGCTTTCTTGGTCAGCACCAGTGCCTGAATCCCGGAGACGGTGTACGGCTCGGAGAAGTCATACTTCTTCTTGCGCTCATCGGAGATGGTCACCTGGTTGACCACAGCGTCGAGACGCTTGGATTCCAGGGCCGCGAGGATACCGTCCCATTTGGTCGGCTGCAGCTTGACCTTGACGCCCAGCTCTTTGGCCAGAGCTTCGGAGAATTCAACTTCGAAACCGGCCAGTTTGCCGTCGGCATCGACGAAACTGAACGGTGGGTAGGTGCCTTCCAGGCCGATGTTGATGACGCCAGCGTCCTTGATTTTTTGCAGCTGCTCACCGGCGACGGCCTGGCTGATCAGACCGGCGCTCAGCGCCAGGCCCAGCGAACCTACCAGCAGATTTCGACGTAGTGCGGAAAAATTCATGACAAGCCCCTGTGTTTTCTTATGGGAAGACGCTTTAGGAAAGTTGGCAAATTCGGGATTGGAACGGCTGCAAGATGCTGCCCTGAAGCAGCATATGCGTTTTGCCACAAATTCGCCTGCGGCGCGACTATATGATGACCGGTATAGATAATAAAATAATAAATATCGATTTTGTTATGCGATTACTGAATATGTGATGTGTCCCTGTAGGAGCTGCCGAAGGCTCGGGCCGCGATCGGACGATCTTTTGATCTTCAATCAATTACAGGAAATCTTTATAGGCAAACAACGCCGGCGCCCCACCGGTGTGCAGGAATATGATCGGCCCCTCATCAAAACGCTGGCGCCCGATCCCGTCGAGCATGCCAGCCATCGCCTTGCCGGTATAAACCGGGTCAAGCAACAGACCCTCCTGACTCGCCAACAGTTTCACCGCCGACAGCGTTCCGGCATTGGGCTCGCCGTAACGCGGGCCGAAATATTCATCCCACAATTGCACCTTGAAAGCTGCCGGCAGGCTGACACCCAGAAGCTCGGCCGTGCGCTCGGCCAGGCCCTGCACCTTCGGGCGCTGATCTTCATCGCTGCGTGACACGGTAACCCCGATCACTGGCAAATCCGGCAGTGCTTCGCTCAGGGCCAGCGCCAGGCCGCTATGCGTTCCGGCGCTTCCGGAGGCAAGCACCACGGCAGCAAAGTTCAGCCCGGTGTCCTTGATCTGTTCGGCCAACTCGAGACCTGCACGCACATAACCCAGCGCCCCCAGAGCATTCGAACCGCCAATCGGCACTACATACGGGTTCTTGCCGTTGTTACGCAGCCGATCGGCCAAGGCCTGCAATTGCTCATCGGCGTTGTCGAGGTTTTCCACCAACTCAACGTTGGTATCGAACAGGTCGAGCAGCAGGCGGTTGCCATTACCGAGGTAATTGCTGTCATCGGTACCGAGCGGGTTTTCCAGCAACGCCACACAACCCAGGCCCAATTTGGCCGCCAGCGCTGCCGTCTGCCGCACGTGATTGGATTGCAGTGCGCCGGCGGTAATCAATGTGTCAGCGCCTTGAGCCAGGGCGTCGGCTGCCAGGTATTCGAGCTTGCGCAGCTTGTTGCCGCCCATTGCCAGCGGCGTCAGGTCATCACGCTTGACGTACACATCACGGCCCAGCCAGGTCGAGAGGCGTTCGAGTTTTTCCAGGGGAGTCGGATGGCTGAGCAGGTCGAGGCGGTCGAAACGGGCGAGCTGTTGTTTGATCATGGTTCCGTACTGGCGGAGGAAGATGTCAGGACTATAGGCACGCCAAAATCCTTGGGCAACCGCCAATCGCATATAGCCAAAAGTGCTTAACACAGCACAATCGGTTCTTAATTCGGCCTCCGGACCTTGCCGTAGAGTATTCGCCGTTGAGGCGACCAGACAGTCCGGCTGCCCGAGAGGAGTTTCTACCGTGAGCGAGCGTTCCAGCCATTGGCAATTGCAGTCCATCGTCAGCCAACTGCGTACCGCACGTGATCAGTGGCGCGCCCAGAACGGCCGTGTCAGCGGCGAGCAGGGCGGTCGCGAATTGCCTTCCCGTGCGGCGATGGCGGAGATTCTCGAAGCGCTCTGCGGTGCGCTGTTCCCGATGCGCCTGGGGCCGGTGGACCTGCGCGAGGAAAGCGAAGACTTCTATGTCGGCCACACGCTGGACGTGGCCCTGAATGCGTTGCTCGCCCAGGCGCGACTCGAACTGCGCTACGCCGCGCGTCACAGCACCCAGGCCGATACCGAGGTCGAAGCCCGGACCATCCAGATCATCCAGGATTTCGCCCTCGCGCTGCCGGGGTTGCGCAGCTTGCTCGACACCGACGTGCTGGCGGCTTACCACGGCGACCCGGCGGCGCGTAGCGTCGATGAAGTGCTGCTGTGCTATCCGGGGATCCTGGCGGTCATTCACCATCGCCTGGCGCACCATCTGTATCGCGCGGGGCTGCCACTGCTGGCGCGGATCAGCGCGGAAATCGCGCACTCGGCCACGGGCATCGATATTCACCCAGGGGCGCAGATTGGCCGCAGCTTCTTTATCGATCATGGGACGGGCGTAGTGATCGGCGAGACGGCCATCATCGGCGAACGCGTGCGGATTTATCAGGCGGTGACCCTGGGTGCCAAGCGCTTTCCGGCGGATGAGGATGGCCAGTTGCAGAAAGGGCATGCGCGGCATCCGATTGTCGAAGATGACGTGGTGATCTATGCCGGTGCGACCATTTTGGGGCGGATCACTATCGGTAAGGGCTCGACGATTGGCGGCAATGTCTGGCTGACCCGGAGTGTCCCGGCGGGGTGCAACCTGACGCAGGCGAATTTGCAGCATGATGATGGGACGCAGAAGTAGGTTTCGGGATTTGCGCTGACTGATCTGGCCTCATCGCGAGCAGGCTCACTCCTACAGGGGTTAGATGTTGAACCAGAGATTTGTGGGCGACATTTCTCACTGTAGGAGTGAGCCTGCTCGCGATGCTCTTCAAGCCCTCCACAGATAATGGCATTTAGCTAATTCTGCACTGAACGAATCCTTCAAACCCCGCGTCATACCCATCCTTGAGCTAGCGTACAAACAGTACCGCCGAGCCTTGCGATTAGTCCTTAGCGCCCTATCCATGTTTAACTTGAACGCTCATTCAAGTTAAACCTTGGTTCGCTGCCCGCTCACAACAGGAGGCTTGCCTTTGCTGAGTCCGATTTTCACCGCCACATCCGCAACCTTTGAGGTGCACGTTTCATGAGTGCATCGTCCCTCCCTCCAAGCGGCCAGGTCCGCATGAATCCGCCGGTGTTCTATTTCTCGGCGACGTTCATTCTGCTGTTTGGCATCGTGGTCATCGCCATGCCCGAACAGGCCGGTGCCTGGCTCCTGGAAGCGCAAAACTGGGCGGCCAATACGGTCGGCTGGTACTACATGCTCGCGATGACCCTGTACCTGGTCTTCGTGGTGGTCACCGCCTTGTCCGGCTACGGCAAGATCAAGCTCGGTGCCGACCACGACGAACCCGAATTCAGTTACCTGTCCTGGGCCGGCATGCTGTTCGCCGCCGGGATCAGCATCACGCTGTTTTTCTTCTGTGTCTCCGAACCGCTCACCCACTTGGCGCAACCGCCGCAAGGCGAAGCCGGCACCGCAGACGCGGCGCGTCAGGCAATGCAGATTCTGTTTTTGCACTGGGGCCTGCATGGTTGGGGGGTGTTCGCCTTCGTCGGCATGGCACTGGCGTACTTCGCCTACCGGCATAACCTGCCGCTAGCCTTGCGTTCGGCGCTTTACCCGCTGATCGGCAAGCGCATCAACGGCCCGATCGGCTACGCGGTGGACGGCTTCGGCATCATCGCCACAGTCTTCGGCCTCGGTGCCGACATGGGCTTTGGTGTGTTGCACCTCAACTCAGGTCTCGACTATCTGTTCGGCATCGCGCATACCCAATGGATTCAGGTGGGCCTGATCACCCTGATGATGGGCGCGGCGATCATCGTTGCGGTGTCCGGCGTCGATAAAGGCGTGCGGGTGATGTCCGACATCAACATGCTGCTGGCCTGTGCGCTGCTGCTGTTCGTGTTATTTGCCGGACCGACCCAGCACCTGCTCAACACCTTGATCCAGAATATCGGCGACTACCTCGGCGCCTTGCCGATGAAGAGTTTTGACCTTTATGCCTACGACAAGCCCAACGACTGGCTGGGTGGCTGGACGGTGTTTTACTGGGCCTGGTGGATTGCATGGTCGCCGTTCGTGGGCCTGTTCATCGCGCGGATTTCCCGCGGCCGGACCATTCGCGAATTCGTCTTTGGCGTGTTGCTGATCCCGCTCGGTTTCACCCTGGCGTGGATGTCGATCTTCGGCAATAGCGCCATCGATCAAGTGCTCAACCACGGCATGAGTGCGCTGGGAATGTCGGCGATCGACAACCCGTCGATGACCCTCTACCTGCTGCTGGAAACCTACCCGTGGAGCAAGACGGTGATCGCCGTCACGGTGTTCATCAGCTTCGTGTTCTTCGTTACCTCCGCCGATTCCGGCACGGTGGTGCTGTCGACGCTGTCCGCCAAGGGCGGCAATCCTGACGAAGACGGGCCGAAAT
Organism: Pseudomonas sp. LB3P31; assembly: GCF_054897945.1. Taxonomy (NCBI): domain Bacteria; kingdom Pseudomonadati; phylum Pseudomonadota; class Gammaproteobacteria; order Pseudomonadales; family Pseudomonadaceae; genus Pseudomonas; species Pseudomonas sp. LB3P31. The sequence goes on along the minus strand of NZ_CM142710.1, from coordinate 3,152,805 downwards.
GGCTACGAGTGTTCTGGGGGGCTATGACCGCGCTGGTGACCAGTGCGCTGTTGTTCTCGGGCAGTATCGACGCGCTCAAATCAGCGGTGGTGCTTACTTCGTTGCCGTTCTCGATGATCCTGCTGTTGATGATGTGGGGGCTGCACAAGGCGTTCTATCTGGAGTCGCAGAAACAGATCGCGCAGATGCACTCCCTGGCACCGGTATCCGGTTCACGGCGTGGCGGCTGGCGTCAGCGCTTGAGTCAGGCGGTGCATTTTCCGTCGAGGGATGAGGTTTACCGCTTCCTCGAAACCACGGTGCGTCCGGCGATTGAAGAAGTGACGGCGGTGTTTGTCGAGAAGGGCTTGAACGTGGTCACCCAGCCGGATCCGTCCAATGACAGCGTCAGCCTGGAAATCGGTCATGGCGAGCAGCATCCGTTCATCTACCAGGTGCAGATGCGCGGTTACTTCACGCCGTCCTTCGCCCGTGGTGGCATGGGTTCCAAGCAGCTCAACAACCGCCGTTACTACCGCGCCGAGGTGCATCTGAGCGAGGGCAGTCAGGATTACGATCTGGTCGGCTATACCAAGGAACAGATCATCAACGACATACTTGATCAGTACGAGCGGCATATGCAGTTTTTGCATCTGGTGCGTTGATCGAGTGCGGCAAGCTACACCCCCTGGATGTAGCTTGCCCGCGATGGCGTCCAACCTGCCTGCACACCCGCTTAAGCCATCCCACTATTAGCCTGCATAATTGACATATCTCTACATGGGAACGAGTGTCTTGCATCGATCAGGGAAACCCTTTGTGCCGCTGGTCCAAGGCGAATGCTGGGCTGTCCCCAGTGCGCTAACATTTGTCATAGTGTGTATGGTGTGTATTGCGGTCCGATGCCTTCGGGTAATGTGCGCGGCGGTTGCTGCCCACGAGGACGAAGGTGATGCGAAGTCGGGAAATGATCAGGATGATCGAGGCAGATGGTTGGTATCTGGTAGCGGTGAAAGGCAGCCATCATCAGTACAAGCATTTGCTTAAATCAGGGCGCGTGACAATCAAACATCCAGACTCGGATCTTCCCAAGGGGACGATAAACAGCATATTGAAACAAGCGGGTCTGAAATGAGGCCTGCTATCGGAAACGAAAATCCCACTGGGGATATTTCACAGGAAGGATTCATCAACATGAAATTTCCGGTCGTTCTGCACAAGGATGCCGACTCAGACTACGGAGTGACTATCCCGGACGTTCCGGGTTGTTACTCGGCAGGCGGTACAGTTGCCGAAGCTTTTGAAAATATTCAGGAAGCGCTGGCACTGCACTATGAAGGGCTGGTTGCGGATGGCGAGTCAATACCGCAGATTCGAGAGATTGATGCACATCTCGATAATCCGGATTACGCCGGTGGCGTGTGGGGCGTAGTCGATTTTGATATCACACCGTATTTCGGCAAAGCGGTGCGCTTCAACGCGACGTTGCCTGAGCAGTTGCTGGAGCGAATTGATCAAACGGTCCGGCGCGACCAGCGATACCGCTCAAGATCAGGTTTCCTGGCGGCAGCAGCGCTGCGCGAGCTTTCCGCCTGATTTGTGCCTTTGAGTCAGGTGCTCTCGCGCTCGATGACCTGGCACTGCAGCAGATTCAACCGCTGAACCTCGTCAGTGGGTAATACGCCGAGGCTTTCCAGTACGCGGGTTGCCGCCAGTACGCCGATCTCCAGCGCCGGTGGTTTGATGGTGCTTAGACTCGGCAACAGCATTTGCGCGAACGGGTAGTCGCCGAAGCCGATGACGGCACAGTCTTCGGGGATTTTAAGGCCGGCGCGTTGCCCGGCGAGCAGGCCGCCGGCAGCGAGGTTGTCGTTGGCGAATATGATTGCGTCGGGACGTGGAGAGCTGTTCATCAAGGCTTCCATGGCTTGCTTGCCGGCCTCGAATGGCGCGCGATCTGCGTCCGGCGCGAATACCCATGGCTGCATGCCGAGCTCGCGCACGGTGGCGGTGTAGCCGTCGCGGCGCTCCAGTGCACTGAAGTCACCGGGTGCACTGTTCTGCACGAAAGCGATGCGCCGGTAGCCTTTGTCATACAGGTATCTGGCAGCGCTGACTCCCACTTCGAAGTGAGAAAAACCGATCTGCATCGGCTCGCGCTCGGGCTGGTAATCCCAGGTTTCAATCACCGGAATATCCGCTTCCGCGAGCATTTTTTCAGTGCCTGCACTGTGGAAATGACTGGTGAGTACCAGCGCTGCCGGTGACCAGCCGAGAAACGCGCGCACCGCGTTTTCTTCCTGCTCGGCGCTGAAATAACTCGAGGCCAACAGCAGTTGATAGCCATGTCGGCTGAGGGTGTCGCTGAAACCCTGGATGGTGTTGGCGAAGATCGGCCCGGAGATATTCGGGATGACCATGCCAACGATCTTCCCCCGCGCTGATGCCAGGCCACCGGCCACCAGGTTCGGTACGTAGCCCAATTCGGCGACTACTGCAGCGATACGATCGCGGCGTTCAGGCGAGACCTGTTCCGGCTGGTTGAAGTAACGCGACACGGTAATCGCCGACACTCCGGCCTGCCGCGCCACGGTATTCAGGGTTACGCGGCCGGCTCCGCGGCGCTTGCGGGGCTTTTCATCGCTCAACGGATGATCCTTCTTAAAAACCAAAAGGCATATAAAACTAATTTTTCAGTATTGGACGGTCTATGGGTCCGCTGCTGATACTGTCGATGTTAGCGCTAACAAAGCGTTCTGTCTGCTACTCGCTCGAGCGAATGCCCAAGACACTTTTTCAGGCGTTGCCGTCGTAGAACGGCAGCGGTTCAGGGCACACTTTCGAGCGGGCAGACCATGCAAAAATTTCCTGGTGCAACACAAAAACTGGCGCAGTCAGTTCGCGCTGCGGGCTGGCTACTTTCCGGGCTGGCCGCGTTGCCGCTACCCACTGCGTTCGCCGCCGACAGCGCCGACCAGGAGCCCACGCTCAAATCCGTGACGGTCACCGCGACCCGGCGTGAAGAATCGTTGCAGAAAGTACCGGTTGCGGTTTCGGTGATTGATGGTGAGCAACTCGAACGCGACAACCGCAACGGGGTGGCGAGCATCGTCCAGCAAGTGCCCTCGCTGAATTTCCGCACCGGCGCGTCGAACAAGGACACTTCGCTGTTCGTTCGCGGCGTCGGCACCATTTCCACGTCCCCTGGCGTCGAGCCGACCGTGGCCACGGTGATCGATGGCGTGGTCTATGCCCGGCCGGGTCAGTCGACCCTGGACCTGCTGGATCTGGAGCGCGTCGAAGTGCTGCGCGGCCCGCAAGGCACGCTGTTCGGCAAGAATGCTTCGGCCGGGGTGCTCAATATCACCAGCAGGGCACCGACCGCCGAAACCCATGGCTACATCGACCAGTCCTATTACAGCGGCAACGAGAGCCGCACCCGTTTTGGCCTGGGCGGCAGCCTGATTCCCGATACATTGAAAGGTTCGATCACGACGCTGTTCGGCAGCTACGACGGCAATGTCGACAATGAGCACAACGGTCAGGAGGTCAACGGCTACAACCACAAGGGGGCGCGTGGCAAGCTGGAGTTCACCCCCACCGATGACCTCAAGTTCACCTTCATCGCCGACTATATGCAGTCCCACGACGACGCACCGAACGGGGTGGTTAGCCAGTCGCTGACGCCGGCATTCGCCAACGCGTTGAATCCGGTGCGCGGCACCAGCGACAATCGCAAGATCAACACCGACACCCGCAGCCACGTCGAAGACATCAACAAAGGCCTTTCTGGCCAGCTCGACTGGAGCCTGGGCGATTACACTCTGACGTCGATCACCGCCTGGCGCGGCTGGGACAACACCCAGTATCAGGATGGCGATCGCCTGGGCACGGTCACTGTCGCGTTCCCCGGCACCGCCGACAAGGGCGATCTGGCGTTTGACCAGTATTCCCAGGAGCTGCGCCTGGCCTCGCCCAAAGGCGAGTTCCTGGAGTACGTCGGCGGCGTGTTCTACATGCATGGCAAGGACGAGGAAACTTATCAGCGCACGCTGACCACGCCCACCAGCGTCAATCGCGGAGTCGCCGATTACAGCACCACCAGCGACAGCTACGCGATATTTGGCGAAAGCACCCTGAACTTCACCTCGGACTTTCGCGGCATTGCTGGCCTGCGCTGGACCCACGACGATCTGGAATACGATCACCGGCGGGTCTCGACTTCGGCGACCACGGTCAGCGGCATTCAGCCTGCCACCAGCAGCTCCGGTTCGGTGGACGAAGACGGCTGGTCCGGCCGGCTCGGTGTGCAGTACGACCTGAGCGATACAGTCACCACCTACCTGACCTATTCGCGCGGCTACAAAGGGCCAGCCTACAACGTGTTCTTCAACATGCAACCGCGGGATACCGTTGCGCTGAAACCGGAAACCTCCAACACCTGGGAGGCCGGCATCAAGGCCACGTCGTGGAACAATCGCCTGACCACCAATTTGGCGATTTTCCACAGCGACTACGACAACTATCAAGCGAACTTCTTCGACACTGTCGCCGGCCAGGTGGTCACCCGACTGATCAACGCTGGCAGTGTCAGTACTGAAGGGGTCGAACTTGATTACGCCCTGCAGGCGACCCAGCAACTGAAATTCTCCGGCGCCCTGGCCTACACCCGCGCACGCATTGATGAGTTCGCCTGCCCTGCCGGCGCAGCGGCGTCGTGCAACGTCAACGGCAAGCCATTGCCGTTCAGCCCGGACTGGAAAAGCTATGTGCGTGCCGACTACTCGATCCCGCTGGAAAACGGTCTGGATATCGAGTTGGGAACCGACTACAGCTGGCAGAGCGAAGTGCAGTACGACATCAGCCAGAACGTCGATACCAAACAGGGCGCCTACGGCCTCTGGAACGCCAGCATCGCCCTGGCCGACTACAGCAACGGCTGGCGCGTGGCGCTGCTGGGTAAAAACCTCGCGGATAAATCCTATTCACCGCTGCTGGCCAGCGGCGGCAGCTATATCTACCGCGCCGTGCCGCGCGACGACGAACGCTACTTCGGCGTGCAACTGCGCAAGGATTTCTGATCATGGCTCGCCAACTCAAACTCGGCGCATTCCTGATGGCCACGGGGCACCACGTCGCGGCCTGGCGTCATCCTGACGTACCGGCCGATGCCGGGCTGGATTTCGCCCACTACAAGCGCCTGGCGCAAATTGCCGAAGCGGCCAGGTTCGATACCTTGTTTGTCGCCGACAGCATCGCGGCACCCGGCGGCGAGATTGCCAGCCGCATGGCGCGCTCGGATGGCTTTGAACCGCTGACTCTGTTGTCAGCCCTGAGCGCCGTGACTGAATACATTGGCCTGATCGCTACCGCTACTACCAGCTACAACGAGCCGTACCACGTGGCGCGCAAATTCGCTTCGCTGGATCACCTGTCCGGCGGGCGGGCAGGGTGGAATCTGGTGACCTCGGACAACGCCGCCGAAGCGCAGAATTTTGGCCGCGAGGAACATATCGGCCACGCCGAACGCTACAGCCGTGCCCGGGAGTTCCACCAGGTGGTCACCGGCCTGTGGGACAGCTGGGACGACGACGCCTTCATTCGCGACAAGGCCAGTGGTGCCTATTACGACCCGGCCAAGGTCCATGTGCTGGATCACGTCGGCGAGCATTTTCGGGTCAAGGGTCCGCTGAACTTGGCGCGCTCACCCCAGGGGCAACCGGTGGTCGTACAGGCGGGGTCGTCCGAAGTCGGTCGCGAACTCGCGGCGCAGACCGCAGAGGTGGTGTTCACTGCGCAAACTTCATTGGCCGGCGCCCAGGCGTTTTATGCCGACCTCAAGGGGCGCTTGGCGCGGTACGGCCGCAGCGCCGACTCGCTGAAAATCATGCCGGGGGTTTTTGTCGTGGTCGGGCAAACCGAAAGTGAGGCACAGGAAAAATATGAAACGTTTCAGCAATTAGTCGAACCCGAGGTTGGCGTCGCGTTACTTGGGCGTATGCTGGGTAACTTCGACTTGTCGAAGTACCCGCTGGATGGGCCGTTGCCGCAACTGCCGCTGACGGACAGCGGCCAGCAAAGCCGGCAGAAACTGCTGACTGAATTGGCCGGCCGGGAGAACCTCAGCCTGGCCGCGCTGGGCCGCAAAATCGCTGGCGGTCGCGGGCATTACAGCTTGATAGGCACCCCCGAGCAGATTGCCGATCGGTTGCAGCAATGGTTCGAACAGGGCGCGGCGGATGGCTTCAATGTCCTGGTGCCGCACTTGCCTGGCGGGCTGGAAGATTTCGCCAACAGCGTGGTGCCTGAACTGCAACGGCGCGGCTTGTTCAGAACAGAGTACGAAGGCCGCACGCTGCGCGAGAACCTTGGGCTGGCCAGGCCTTCCAACAGATTTGTGTAAAGCGCCAAGGGGCGCGCAACTGAGCAAACAAGAGAGGATTCGATGACTTATACCGCTGCCGAAAACCGCTATCAATCTGTTCCTTATCGCCGCGTAGGGCGCAGCGGTCTGGTCCTGCCGGCGCTTTCCCTGGGCCTGTGGCACAACTTTGGCGACAGCACGCCGATCGACACCCAGCGCTCGTTGTTGCGCACGGCATTCGACCTGGGCATTAACCATTTCGACCTCGCCAACAACTACGGCCCGCCGTACGGCAGTGCGGAAATCAATTTCGGTCGCTTGCTGCGTGAAGACTTCAAGCAGTACCGCGATGAGCTGATCATCTCCAGCAAAGCGGGTTGGGACATGTGGCCTGGTCCTTATGGCCAGGGCGGCGGTTCGCGCAAGTACGTGCTGGCCAGTCTTGATCAGAGTCTGCAGCGTTTGGGTCTGGACTACGTCGACATCTTCTATTCCCACCGCTTCGACCCGGATACTCCGCTGGAAGAAACTGCCAGCGCACTGGCCACCGCGGTGCAGCAGGGCAAGGCCCTGTACATCGGGATCTCGTCCTACTCCGGGGTGAAGACTCGGGAAATGGCGGCGCTGTTGCAGGAGTGGAAAGTGCCGTTGCTGATCCATCAGCCGGCGTACAACCTGCTCAATCGCTGGGTGGAAAAGGATCTGCTGGATGTCACCGATGAACTCGGGACTGGCGTGATTGCGTTCACTCCTTTGGCCCAGGGGCTTCTGACCGACAAATACCTAAATGGCATTCCCGAGAATGCCCGGGTCAATCGTCCGGGTGGCAGCTCTTTGCAGGCCTCGCACTTGTCCGAATCGAACATCGCTCACGTACGGGCGCTGAACGAAATCGCTCAGCGGCGTGGGCAGAGCCTGGCGCAATTGGCGCTGGCCTGGACGCTGCGTGATCCGCGAGTAACCTCGGCGTTGATTGGTGCGAGCCGGCCGGAGCAGATTGTCGAGAACGTCGGGGCGTTGAAGAATCTGAGTTTCAGTGCGGAGGAGTTGGCGGAGATTGATCGGTTTGCCCAGGAGGGGGGGATTAATCTTTGGGAAAGGCCTTCGACGGCTGAATAAGTGTTCGGCGCCGGTTTATCTGGTGCCTGGTCTACCTCATCGCGAGCAGGCTCACTCCTACAGTGGATTTGTGTATGACCCAGATCCCCTGTAGGAGTGAGCCTGCTCGCGATGAGGCCCTCACATTCACCACAAAAATTGAATTCCTACCGAAAAAACGGCACATCCCCCAACACCGTCGCCCGCTGCATCACCCGCCGCGCCGGACGGTAGTCATCGACCGCATAATGCTGCGTTACGCGGTTATCCCAGAACGCCACATCGTCCTTCTGCCAGCGCCAGCGAATAGTGAACTCGGGCCGGGTCGCGTGGGCGAACAGGAATTTGATAATCGCCTCGCTCTCGGTTTCCGACAGCTCGTTGATCTTCGAGGTGAAGCCTTCGTTGACGAACAACGACCGCCGCCCGCTGACCGGGTGCGTGCGGATTACCGGGTGCGACAGCGGCGGGTTTTTACGCCGGGCTTCTTCCCACTGCGCCAGCGCGTCCGGCGTGTTGCCGTAGCGCTCCAGCGGAAACGAGCGAGTGAAGTCGTGAGTGGCGGTCAGCCCTTCCAGCAGGCTTTTCATTGGCGCAGACAGCGCTTCATAGGCCGCGATGCCGCTGGCCCACAGGGTATCGCCGCCGAACTCCGGAAGCAGCTTGGCGCTGAGCACCGCGCCCATCGCCGGGGTCGGCAGGAAGGTCACGTCGGTGTGCCAGATCGCGTTGTCACGCACGTCGGTGACGGCGGTGTCGAGGATCAGTACTTCGGGTTGTTCCGGCACATTGGGGTAGATCGGGTGGATGTGCAGATCGCCGAAGTAGGCGGCGAATCGCGCCTGTTGCTGTGGCGTGATCGGCTGGTCGCGGAAGAACAATACCTGGTGCTTGAGCAGCGCCTGTTCAATGGCGGCATGTTGCTGCGGGTTGAGTGGCTGGCTGATGTCGATGCCACTGATTTGCGCACCGAGGGCCGAGCTTAATGGGGTGATGGTCAAGTGAGTCATGTCGGGTCTCTTCAACCTGGATCTCCAGGTTGTCAGGTTATTCAGTGAGCCTGGCCGTGCCACGGCACCAGTTTGCGTTGCAGGGCGCGCAGGCCCATTTCCATGGCGAAGGCGATCAGCGCAATGACTAGGATCCCCAGCACTACCACGTCGGTGACCAGGAACTGCGCGGCCGACTGCACCATGAAGCCCAAACCGCTGGTGGCGGCGATCAATTCGGCGGCGACTAGCGTCGACCAGCCAACGCCCAGGCCAATGCGCACGCCGGTCAGAATGTCCGGCAAGGCACTGGGCAAAATCACATGGCGGATCAACTGCGCACGAGTCGCGCCCAAGGACTGCGCGGCGCGTAATTTGGCCGGGTCGACGGTGCGTACGCCGGTCGCGGTGGCAATGGCAATCGGGGCAAAGATCGCCAGGTAGATCAGCAGGACTTTCGACAGCTCACCGATGCCGCACCAGATCACGATCAGCGGCAAATAAGCCAGCGGCGGGATGGGGCGGTAGAACTCGATCAGCGGATCGAGAATGCCACGAGCAATGCGGTTGTGGCCGATGGCGATGCCGACGGGCACTGCCGTCAGCACCGCAAAGCCGAGGCCCAGGCCAATGCGGCTGAGGCTAGCGCCCAGATGCTGCCAAAGGGTGGAATCCATATAGCCGGTGGTCACCAGCAACCAGCCCTTCTGCAGCACGGCCGCCGGAGGTGGCAGGAACAGCGGCTCGATCATGCCGGTGGCCGTCACGGCCCACCACAGCGTCACCAGGACGAACAAGGTCAGCACGCTGATCCAGCGCGTGCTCAGGCTGCGACGAACTGGTATCAGCGTCGAGCCGGGTTTGGCCGTCACGGCTGGAATTTCGTAGCTGCTCATGCGCGCTCCTGCCGCGTGGCGGCGCTGCGTTGGTTAAACACCTTGCCGAGCACGTGTTCACGGGTTTCGATGAAGCGCGGGTCCGACTTGATCGCTCGAGCCGACTCGCCCGCCGCGTAACGCTGGCCAAAATCCAGGCTCAGGCGCTCGACGATCTGCCCTGGGTTGGGCGCGAGCAGAATCAGGTCAGTGGCGAGAAACACCGCTTCTTCGATGTCGTGGGTGATCAGAAATACCGGCTTGGCGGTGCGTTGCCAGACTTGCAGCAACAGCTCCTGCATCTGTTCGCGAGTGAACGCGTCGAGGGCGCCGAAGGGTTCGTCCATCAGCAGCACGCGCGGGTCGGCAGCCAGGGCACGGGCCAGCCCGACTCGTTGTTTCTGGCCACCCGAGAGCTGCCAGATGCGTCGGTGTTCAAAGCCCGACAAGTCCACCAGCGCGAGCATTTCCCGAGCGCGGATTTCACGTTTGGCTTTCGGCACACCGGCCAGTTCCAGACCGAAGCCGACATTCGCCAGCACGTCCTGCCAGGGCAGCAGGGCGTCGTCCTGGAACACCACGCCGCGTTCGGCACTCGGTCCCTTGACCGGTACACCATCAAGGGTGATGCGCCCGGCGCTTGGCTCGACGAAGCCGGCAATCAGGTTCAACAGCGAGGTCTTGCCACTGCCGGACGGACCAAGCGCCACCAGCAATTGCTGCGGCCCCAGGCTCAAGGAAATATCCGCCAGTACCGGTTCGGGGCTGCCGGGGTACTGTGCGCTGATGCGCTCCAGCTGTAGCAAGGCCATCGCAATTAACTCCCGATCAGTTGGTGATGAACTTGGCGTTCACGTACGGAGCGTAGTCCGGCAACACCGCATCGACCTTGCCCTGCTCCTTGAGGAACACGGCGGTGTCGGTGATGGCCTTGGTGGTCGGCGCGCCGAGTGTGGTGACCTGGTCAGCAGCCAGCGGGTAGACGTTGCCCTGCAGCAGCAGAGGAATGTCGCTGGCCTTGGCGCCGGACAGCTTCACCAGCTTGTCGACGTTGCTTTGATTGGCCAGCCAGGCTTGCGGATCCTTGCGGTATTCGGCGTAGGCGTCGAGGGTCACCTTGGCAAAAGCGGTAACGATTTCCGGATGCTTCTCGGCGAAGTCCTTGCGCACGATCCACGCATCAAAAGTCGGTGCGCCAAACTTGGCCAGTTCGCCGGAGGTGATCAGCACCTTGCCGGTTTCCTTGGCCACGCCCAGCGCCGGGTCCCAAACGTAAGTGGCGTCGATATCACCGCGTTTCCACGCTGCGATAATCGCCGGCGGCGCAAGGTTGAGGACGGTGACTTTCGATGGGTCGATGTTCCAGTGTTTGAGCGCGGCCAGCAGGCTGTAGTGACCGGTGGAAACGAACGGCACGGCGATTTTCTTGCCGATCAGATCTTGTGGGGTCTTGATCCCGGAACCGTCGCGAGCGACCAGGGCTTCGGCGGCACCGATCTGAGTGGCGATGAGGAAGGTTTCCACTGGCACTTTGCGAGTGATCGCAGCGGTCAGGGGGCTGGAACCGAGATAACCGATCTGCACGTCGCCTGAAGCGATGGCCGCGATGATGTCGGCACCGTTGTCGAATTTGCGCCAGTCGATCTTGGCGTTGGTGGCTTTTTCATAAGCGCCGTCGGCCTGGGCGACTTTCGCCGGGTCAACGGTGGTCTGGTAAGCGACGGTGACGTCGGCGGCCTGGGCAAAGAAGCTTGCTGCAGCCAATGATGCAGCCGCCAGGAGGCGAAGGGGGAAAGTCAGTTTCATTGAGAAGCTCCTTTTCAGACGACCGAGAGTCGGTGTGAAAGGAGACTAAATGATATAAGAATTCGAAAATAAATAACTTTTTCGAATTAGCTTATGAGCGGAATATTCTAAAGATCAAAAGATCGCAGCCTCGTTGCACTCGACAGCTCCTACGGCCCTACAGTGACCAGCCATCACTGTAGGAGCTGTCGAGTGCAACGAGGCTGCGATCTTTGAACAGGCGCCGCTTAGTTACTGATCGCCAGAATACTCGCCTGATACGACCCGACAAACACATCAAAATCGCCGACTTCGTTTTGCTCCAGCTCCACCTGCTCCGCCAGCGACGACCGTGCCCGCGCTTCGAATTTCGCCTGGTCTTCAGCCGAAAGCGGTTCGCTGCGGAAATATTCCGCGTGCGCCTGACTCTGGCGCAACGAGAATTGGCTGAAGCTCTCCTTGTGCTCAGCCATCGCCGCCAGCACCTGGGCCGATGGCGTCAGGGACGGGTCCTTGACCTTGGCCAGCTGCGCATCCAGGGCTTTGCTATGGGCATCGCTGCCCTGGCTCTGGTCCAGCAGCGCGGCTAACGGTGCAATTTTCTCCAGCAACTCGCTGGCCCATTCCTTCAGGTCTACCGGCTGACCGTCCCGCTGCAATTGCAGGCCCGGGCGGCGACCGTCCTTGACCACACTGAGGAAGTTCGAGGTCGCGTTGCCGCACGAGCAGTTGGTCAGCAGCGGGCTCTCGTTGAACGCGCAGTACAACAGGAACGCGTCGAGGAAGCGCGACTCGGTGAGGTCGACGCCCATCGGCAGGAACGGGTTGATGTCCAGGCAGCGCACTTCGACGTACTGAATGCCGCGGGCGACCAGCGCCTGGATCGGCCGCTCGCCGGTATAGGTCACGCGCTTGGGCCGGATGTTGGAGTAGTACTCGTTTTCAATCTGCAGGATGTTGGTGTTGAGCTGAACCCACTCGCCGTCCTGATGGGTGCCAATCTCGACATAGGGCGCATAGGGTGTTGCCACAGCCTCGCGCAGGCTGTCGGTATAGCTGGCCAGATCGTTGTAGCACGGCGTCAGGCCGGCCTGGGCGTTGCTCTGGTAACCCAGGTCGCTCATGCGCAGGCTGGTGGCGTACGGCAGGTACAGGGTGTCCGGATCGAGCTGTTCAAGCTGATGCGAGCGACCGCGCAGGAAGCCCGCATCCAGGGCTGGCGAAGCACCGAACAGGTACATCAGCAGCCAGCTGTAGCGACGGAAGTTGCGGATCAGCGCGATGTAGGCCGACGACTGATAGTCGCGGTCGGTGCCGACAAATCCTTCGGCTTTCTTCAGCAGCGGCCAGAGCTTTTCCGGCAGGGAAAAATTGTAGTGAATCCCGGCGATGCATTGCATGGTCTTGCCGTAACGCAGGGCCAGGCCCTTGCGGTACACGTATTTGAGCTGACCGATGTTGGACGTGCCGTAATAGGCGATCGGGATATCTTCCTCGGCCGGCAACGGGCACGGCATCGAGGGACTCCACAGGTACTCGTTGCCGAGCTTGCTGTAGGCAAAGCGGTGAATGCTGTCCAGGCTCGCCAGGGTATCTGCCGGGTCGGGCAGGGCGGGCGTGATGAACTCCAGCAGCGACTCGGAGTAGTCGGTGGTGATTTGTTCATTGGTCAGCGCGGAACCCAATTCTTCCGGGTGAGGCGTTTGCGCCAGGCGACCTTCGCTGGTCACGCGCAGGCATTCACGTTCGATGCCGTGAAGGCACTGTTCGAGCAGAGAGAGGTTAGCGCGCTCGCCGAGCAGAGCCAGGCGGCGGTTGAGAAGTTCGCTCAAGTTGGATTCCTTCACGCGTCAGTCGCCCCAATATGGGGGTGGGCAAGACGGTCTACAAGGGTGAAGTTGAAACTGGCGTTTTCGCCTGGTTTTTGGATCGCACGGGTCTGGTGGCAACCAGCCAGGGAGTGATCGCCGCAATCCCCTGTGGGAGCGGGCTTGCTCGCGAAGGCGGCGGATCAGGCAACATCATGGTTACCTGACACACCGCCTTCGCGAGCAAGCCCGCTCCCACAGGAATTCCGGCGCTGCGGTCACAGCGCTGAAATTAACTCAAAATGATGGTCTTCATCTACAGCACTGCGAACGTGCCTTGCGCTTTTGCGACCAATTTTCCGCCTTGCATCACCTCGGCCTCGACCACCAGCGTGCGCCGGCCCGGGTGGATCACCCGCGCCGTGCACATCACTTCGCCGTCGGAAACCGCGCGAATGTAGTTGATCTTGCATTCGATGGTCGCACTCTGCTGGTCAAAGCCGTGGGTGCTGGAACAGGCCAGCCCCATGGCAATGTCGACCAGGCTGAACAACGCCCCGCCATGCAACTTGCCGCCGCGGTTACGCAATTCTGGCTCAAGCACCAGGGCGACTTGCGCCACCCCGGTTTCCAGGCTGTGCAAGCGACAGCCCAGCAGCCTGAAAAAAGCGCTTTCGGTGACCCCGTCAGGGAGCTCCATCACCGCTTCTTCAGCTGCTTGGCGTTGGCGAACAATGAAGCCATGGCGTTGTTGGCCGGAGCCGCCGCCGTGGTTTCCTTGCGTGGTGCGTTGTTCTGCGACTGGCGTGGCGCCGAACCCGGACGTGCGCCACGGGCACCATCGATTTTCTCGCCCGGAGTGTCGCTCATGCGCATCGACAGGCCGACGCGTTTGCGCGGGATGTCGACTTCCATGACCTTCACTTTCACCACGTCACCCGCTTTCACCGCTTCACGTGGATCCTTGATGAATTTCTCCGAAAGCGCAGAGATATGCACCAAACCGTCCTGATGCACGCCGATGTCGACGAATGCGCCAAAGTTGGTCACGTTGGTCACCACGCCTTCGAGGATCATCCCCAATTCAAGGTCCTTGAGGTCTTCGACGCCTTCCTGGAATTCCGCGGTCTTGAACTCGGGACGCGGGTCGCGGCCTGGTTTTTCCAGCTCTTGCAGGATGTCGGTCACCGTTGGCAGGCCGAAAGTCTCGTCGGTGTACTTCTTCGGATCGAGGCGTTTGAGGAAGCTCGCGTCACCGATCAGCGAACGGATATCACGGTCGGTTTCAGCGGCAATGCGCTGCACCAGCGGATAGGCTTCAGGGTGAACCGCAGACGAGTCCAGCGGGTTGTCACCGTTCATGACGCGCAGGAAGCCGGCGGCCTGTTCGAAGGTTTTTTCACCCAGACGCGCGACTTTTTTCAGCGCGGCGCGGGTCTTGAATGCACCGTGTTCGTCACGGTGGCTGACGATATTCTGCGCCAGGGTCGAGTTGAGGCCGGAAATACGGGCCAGCAGCGCCACCGAAGCGGTATTGACGTCGACGCCCACGGCGTTGACGCAGTCCTCGACCACCGCATCCAGGCCACGCGCCAGTTTCAGCTGCGACACGTCGTGCTGATACTGGCCGACGCCAATCGATTTCGGATCGATCTTCACCAGTTCAGCCAGCGGATCCTGCAGGCGGCGAGCAATCGAGACTGCGCCACGGATCGACACGTCGAGGTCCGGGAATTCCTTGGACGCCAGTTCCGACGCCGAGTAAACCGATGCCCCGGCCTCGGACACCATGACCTTGGTCATTTTCATCGCTGGATATTTTTTGATCAGTTCCGCGGCCAGCTTGTCGGTTTCACGGCTGGCGGTGCCGTTGCCGATGGCGATCAGGTCTACCGCGTGCTTGGCGCACAGGGCCGCCAGAATCGCGATGGTCTGGTCCCACTTATTGTGCGGCACGTGCGGATAAACCGTGGCGTGGTCCAGCAGCTTGCCGGTGGAGTCGACCACCGCTACCTTGCAGCCGGTGCGCAGGCCTGGATCGAGGCCGAGGGTGGCGCGTGGGCCGGCCGGTGCAGAGAGCAGCAGGTCGTGCAGGTTGTGCGCGAACACGTTGATCGCCTCGGTTTCCGCGCCATCGCGCAGTTCGCCGAGCAAATCGGTTTCCAGGTGGGTGTAGAGCTTGACCTTCCAGGTCCAGCGCACCACTTCGCCCAGCCATTTGTCGGCGGCACGGTTCTGGTTCTGGATGCCGAATTGCTGGCCGATCATGCCTTCGCACGGGTGCATGGTGCCCGGCAGTTCGTCGCCGACTTTCAGTGCCGAGCTCAGAATGCCCTCGTTGCGGCCACGGAAAATCGCCAGGGCGCGGTGCGACGGCATGCTTTTGAGCGGTTCATCGTGTTCGAAGTAGTCGCGGAACTTGGCGCCTTCTTCTTCCTTGCCGGCGATTACGCGGGCACTGAGGATCGCTTCCTGCTTGAGGTAGCTGCGCAGTTTGTCCAGCAGGCCGGCGTGTTCGGCGAAACGCTCCATGAGGATGTACTTGGCGCCCTCGAGGGCCGCCTTCACATCGGCCACGCCTTTTTCGGCGTCGATGAAGCGCGAGGCTTCGGCGTCCGGGGTCAGAGAAGGGTCGTTGAACAGGCAGTCGGCCAGCTCGCCGAGGCCGGCTTCCAGGGCGATCTGGCCCTTGGTGCGGCGCTTCTGCTTGTACGGCAAGTACAGGTCTTCAAGGCGGGTCTTGGTGTCGGCGAGCTTGATGTCGCGTTCCAGCGCCGGGGTCAGCTTGCCTTGTTCCTGGATACTGGCCAGGATGCTGATGCGCCGTTCGTCGAGTTCTCGCAGGTAGCGCAGACGCTCTTCCAGATGACGCAGCTGGATGTCATCGAGGCTGCCGGTCACTTCTTTCCGGTAGCGGGCGATGAAGGGTACGGTAGAGCCTTCATCGAGTAGCGCGACGGCCGCTTCGACCTGTTGTGGGCGTACACCGAGTTCCTCGGCGATGCGGCTGTTGATGCTGTCCATATAACCACCTGACAAATTGTGAAAGCAGGCTCGCAGGCACAGGAATAGAGGCTCGGCGAGTCTGGTTGAGCGGCCTGGCCTGCGCCGCTACCTGGATCAACAGGCATCCCGTTGACCCGTGAAATCGAACAATTACTGCCAGCGCCATGAAAATAAAAAGCGGCCGCTGCAGCAAACGATCAGACGTTGCCTGACACAAAAGGCCGCGCATTATAACCAGCGAACGGAGATCTGGGGGCATCGCAGGCGCAAGGCACCCACCCCGGTTTACTGGCGGTCGAGGAAAAATCTGCTAACAATGCACACGGTGCGTATAACGGCAGCTACGCCATAATGCGCGCCGAGCTAAAAGGAGCATCTAATGAGCAGCACTGCAAACATTGCTGAAGGCGAAAAAATTCTAATTGTTGATGACGATCCGGGGCTCAGCAGCCTGCTGGAGCGCTTTTTCGTCAGCAAGGGCTATCGTGCTCGCGCGGTACCGAACACTGAACAGATGGACCGCCTGCTGGCGCGTGAAGTGTTCAACCTGGTCGTACTCGACCTGATGCTGCCAGGCGAAGACGGCCTGACCGCCTGCCGCCGCCTGCGCACCGCAAACAACCAGATCCCGATCATCATGCTCACCGCCAAGGGCGATGAACTGAGCCGGATCAAGGGTCTGGAGTTGGGCGCCGACGATTATCTGGCCAAGCCGTTCAACCCGGACGAGCTGATGGCGCGGGTCAAGGCCGTGCTACGTCGCCAGTCGACTCCTGTGCCGGGCGCACCGGGCAGCGAAGACGAGAGCGTAACCTTCGGGGATTACGAGCTGTCACTGGCCACCCGCGAGCTGAAGCGCGGCGACGAGGTGCACATGCTTACCACCGGTGAGTTTGCCGTGCTCAAGGCGCTGGTGATGAACGCACGTCAGCCATTGACCCGCGACAAGCTGATGAACCTGGCGCGTGGCCGTGAATGGGATGCCCTGGAGCGTTCCATCGACGTGCAGATCTCCCGTCTGCGCCGGATGATCGAGCCTGATCCATCCAAGCCGCGTTACATCCAGACGGTATGGGGCGTAGGTTACGTATTCGTCCCGGATGGCGCTGCCACCAAGTGATCGGCGATTTGTAGGAGCGGGTCATGCGGATGATTTTGTCCGCAGACTCGCGAACCGCAATATGCGAGCATCGCTCGCTCCTGCAAGTGTTTAGCGGTTATCCATGAAAACCCCCGTGTGGTTCCCCCAAAGTTTCTTCTCCCGCACCCTCTGGCTGGTGCTGATCGTCGTGCTGTTTTCCAAGGCGCTGACCCTCGTTTACCTGTTGATGAACGAAGACGTGCTGGTGGATCGGCAGTACAGCCACGGCGTCGCCCTGACGCTGCGCGCCTATTGGGCGGCGGATGAAAACAATCGTGACAAGATCGCCGAAGCTGCCACGCTGATTCGTGTGGTGGGCACTGGCGTGCCGGAAGGTGAGCAACACTGGCCTTACAGCGAGATCTATCAGCGGCAGATGCAGGCGGAACTGGGCGCGGATACCGAAGTCCGGCTGCGTATGCATTCGCCTCCGGCGCTGTGGGTTCGGGCGCCAAGCCTGGGTGACGGTTGGCTGAAAGTACCGTTGTACCCGCATCCTCTGCGCGGTCAGAAGATCTGGAACGTATTGGGTTGGTTCCTCGCCATTGGGTTGCTGTCCACGGCATCGGCATGGATTTTCGTCAGTCAGCTCAATCAGCCGTTGAAACGCCTGGTCTACGCCGCGAGGCAACTTGGTCAGGGGCGCAGTGTGCGCCTGCCCATCAGCGATACGCCAAGCGAGATGACCGAGGTTTACCGCGCTTTCAACCAAATGGCGGAGGATGTCGAACAGGCGGGCCGTGAGCGCGAGCTGATGCTGGCCGGGGTGTCACACGACCTGCGAACGCCGCTGACCCGCTTGCGCCTGTCTCTGGAGCTGATGGGCGATCACAGCGACCTGACGGACGATATGGTGCGCGACATCGAGGACATGGACGCGATTCTTGACCAGTTCCTGGCGTTTATTCGCGATGGTCGCGACGAGTCGGTGGAAGAGGTCGATCTGATCGACCTGGTGCGTGAAGTCGCTGCACCGTACAACCAGAACGAAGAAAAAGTGCATCTGCGTGTGGAGCCGATTCAGCCGTTTCCGCTACGGCGGGTGTCGATGAAACGTTTGTTGAACAACCTGATCGGCAATGCGCTACATCACGCGGGCAGCGGAGTGGAGGTCGCGGCGTACGTGTCTGGCGATACCAGTGCGCCCTATGTGGTCCTGAGCGTAATGGACCGTGGGGCGGGGATAGATCCGGCGGAGCTGGAGGCGATCTTCAACCCGTTCACTCGCGGCGATCGTGCCCGGGGCGGCAAGGGCACTGGCCTGGGTTTGGCAATCGTCAAGCGGATTGCTTCGATGCATGGCGGCAATGTCGAGCTGCGCAACCGCGATGGCGGTGGGCTGGAGGCGCGGGTGCGGTTGCCGTTGGGGTTGATGTTGCCGCGAGATGCTGTCTAGTCGCTGATGACCCCTTCGCGAGCAAGCCCGCTCCCACAGGGTTTTGCAGTGAACACATGATTGTGCTTTACCACAGACCCTGTGGGAGCGGGCTTGCTCGCGAAGGCGGCCTCCCGGCCGCCATAAACTTGAAGGTTTAACCCTTGCCCTTGGTGCGCGTCATATTCGGCCCACCATTCTTCTCAAGATGCTCAATGATGATCCCTGCCACGTTCTTCCCGGTGGTGGTCTCGATCCCTTCCAGACCCGGCGACGAATTCACCTCCATCACCAGCGGCCCGTGATTGGAACGCAGGATGTCCACACCGGCCACCGCCAGCCCCATCACCTTCGCTGCACGCAAGGCCGTCATGCGCTCTTCCGGCGTAATTTTGATCAGGCTCGCGCTGCCTCCGCGATGCAAGTTGGAACGGAACTCCCCAGGCTTGGCCTGGCGCTTCATCGCAGCGATGACCTTGTCGCCCACCACAAAGCAGCGAATATCCGCACCGCCAGCTTCCTTGATGTACTCCTGGACCATGATGTTCTGCTTGAGGCCCATGAACGCCTCGATCACCGATTCCGCCGCCGTAGCGGTTTCACACAGCACCACGCCGATACCCTGGGTACCTTCGAGCACCTTGATCACCAGCGGGGCGCCATTGACCATCTCGATCAAGTCGGGAATGTCGTCCGGGGAGTGGGCAAACCCGGTAACCGGCAAGCCAATTCCCCGGCGCGAGAGCAACTGCAGCGAACGCAGCTTGTCCCGCGACCGCGCGATCGCCACCGATTCGTTGAGCGGGAACACCCCCATCATTTCGAACTGACGCAGGACGGCGCAGCCATAAAACGTCACGGATGCACCGATACGCGGGATCACCGCATCAAAACCCTCCAGCGGCCGGCCACGATAGTGGATCTGCGGCTTGTGGCTGGCGATGTTCATGTAGGCGCGCAGGGTGTCGACCACGACCATTTCGTGGCCACGCTCGGTGCCGGCCTCGACCAGACGACGAGTGGAATACAGACGCGGGTTCCGCGACAGCACAGCGATCTTCATGCAACACCTGTGGAAAGGGTAGATACCGGGAACACCGGCTTGTCTTGTACGTATTTGATACCCGGATTGACCACCAGTTGGCCGTCGATCAGGGCTTTGGAACCGAGTAGCAGGCGATAACGCATGGATTTGCGGCAAGCGAGCGTGAACTCGACCCGCCAGACCCGATCACCCAGGGCCAGGGTGGTGCTGACCACGTAGCGCTTTTGCGCGTGGCCATTGGAACTCTTGATGGTTTTCATCGTCACCAGCGGCGCTTCGCAACGCCGGTGACGCAGTTGCACTACCGTGCCCAGATGCGCGGTAAAACGCACCCACTTTTCGCCCTCGCGTTCGAACGGCTCGATGTCAGTGGCATGCAGGCTCGAGGTGCTGGCACCGGTGTCGATTTTTGCTCGCAGGCCAGCGACTCCCAGATCCGGGAGCGCCACCCACTCGCGCAGACCGACAACGGTCAAATGGTCAAATGTCTTCAATAGGAAATAAACCGGCGATTAACGCGTCCAGGCTCCAGGTGTTACCTGGGCCAACGCTTTGAATGCAGGCCTGGCGAACCAGTAACCCTGCATCAGAAAAATTCCACAGTCCGCCAGGAAATCCCGTTCTCCAGCGCTTTCAATGCCCTCGGCAATGACTGTAACGTCCAACTCCGCACAGATTGTGACAATCCCTCGCACGATCGCCTGACGAACACGATCGCGGTCGATATCACGGATCAGTGCCATGTCGAGTTTGATCAGGTCTGGTTGGAAGTCGGCAAGCAGATTGAGCCCCGAGTACCCCGCCCCGAAATCATCGATGGCGGTCTTGAAGCCGAATTCGCGGTATTCACGCAGAATATTGGTCAAATGGCGATAGTTATCTACGTGCTGGCTTTCCAGGGTTTCGAAAATAAGCCGGTTGATCGGGAAGTCGTGCTTTTTTGCCGCCTCCAGTGTGCTGCGAATACACAGCTCGGGGCGGTACACGGCATTGGGCATGAAATTGATCGACAGGTTGGTTTGCATGCTCAGATTCGCCGCACCTGCAATAGCCCGAGTGCGGCAGAGCTGGTCGAATCGATAGCGATTGCTCTCGGTAACCTGGTCGAGTACCGACATTGCGCCTTCACCGGCGATTCCGCGCACCAGCGCTTCGTGGGCAAAAATCGACTGATCTCGCAGGTCAACGATCGGTTGATAGGCAAAGGCAAAATCGAAGCCCAGGGGTTCGCTTTGCTGACATCCCAGGCAACTGCCCTTGGGTGAAGTCAATGAAGTCGGGAAAATAGTCAATCGAACACTCCACAGCAATGAACCGACCAGGATCACATTGTATCTGCAGGAGCGGGTTCTTGCGCCCGACAGAAACGGTAGTACAGTTCCGACTATTGGCTGAAAGAGGAATTCCGGTGGCACAAAAACAGGAACAGGACGACAAGGTTCGTCTCGATAAATGGTTGTGGGCTGCGCGGTTTTATAAAACACGTGCCTTGGCCAAGTCGGCAATCGAGAGTGGCAAGGTGCACTGTCGGGGCGAGCGCTGCAAACCCGGTAAGGAACCACGGATCGGCGACGAGTTCCAGATCCGCATGGGCTTCGAGGAGCGCACGGTGGTGGTTCAGGGATTGTCGATCGTACGCCGTGGTGCGCCCGAGGCGCAGGCGCTGTACGCCGAGACCGACGCCAGCGTCGCCAAGCGCGAGGCCGCCGCAGCGATGCGCAAGGCCGGTACGCTAGGCATGACCACCGACGGCAAGCCGAGCAAAAAACAGCGGCGAGATCTGTTTAAATTCCGTGGAAGCAGCAACGACGAGTGAGGCGGCGCAGACTTGCAATCCGGCGCGCGCGCAGCCATATCGGGTTGATCCCGGCAAACACCACTCGTCGAATAAACTTTGCGTGCGCAAAAAGCCGTGCGAATTACTCTTTGAAATCTTTTGACATTAATTCAGATACCCAGACCTATGACCGATCTAACGGATACCGACTACACCCAACGCTTCATCTTCGATGACAGCGATACCCGCGGCGAACTGGTTTCGTTGGAGCTCAGCTACGCCGAAGTCCTGGCCAAACATGCGTACCCGGAACCGGTCGCGCAATTGCTTGGCGAGCTGATGGCGGCAGCGTCGCTGCTGGTTGGCACCTTGAAGTTCGATGGCTTGTTGATCCTTCAGGCTCGTTCCGATGGCCCGATTCCGCTGCTGATGATCGAGTGCTCCAGCGAGCGCGAAATCCGTGGCCTGGCCCGTTACGAAGCCGAGCGTATTGCGCCGGATGCAACGCTCGCCGACCTGATGCCTAACGGTGTCCTGGCACTGACCATCGATCCGACCCAGGGCCAGCGCTACCAGGGCATCGTCGACCTGGATGGCGAAACCCTGTCGGAATGTTTCACCAACTATTTCGTAATGTCTCAGCAAGTAGGCACGCGCTTCTGGCTCTACGCCGATGGCCGTCGCGCCCGCGGCCTGCTGTTGCAGCAACTTCCCGCTGACCGCCTGAAAGACGAAGAAGACCGCGCCGCCAGCTGGCAGCACATTACCGCCCTGGGCAGCACGCTGACCGCCGATGAGTTGCTCAGCCTGGACAACGAAACCGTGCTCCACCGCCTGTATCACGAAGAACAGGTGCGCCTGTTCGATGTGCAGCGCCTGCGCTTCCGTTGCAGCTGCTCGCGCGAACGATCGGCCAATGCACTGGTCAGTCTGGGTCTGGAAGATGCTCAGGAGCTGGTTGTCGAACACGGTGGCAACATCGAGATTGACTGCCAGTTTTGTAACCAGCGTTACCTGTTTGATGCTGCCGATATCACCCAATTGTTCGCTGGAGCAGGTGTCGATACCCCGTCAGATACCCGTCACTAAAACGGTTCAGCGCAGGTAAATTCACTGGTAAGTGGCGGATTAACGCCGTTACGACGGGAGGGCCCTACTATTTTTGGGCTTTTCTGGCATAATCCGGCCCACTTTTTTCGCGGTAGTAGTGCACGACTTTCTACTACAAAACGTTTGGAGCACACTCGGCCACTGGCCGACGGGGAACCTCATGACGCAAGCCAATAACGCCGTGTACACCGATCTGAGTGTTGATGATCTGGTAAAAGAAGCCCTCAATCGCGGTGAAGGCGAGCTTGCCGATACTGGCGCGCTGGTTGTTCACACCGGTCACCGTACCGGCCGCTCGCCAGTTGACCGCTTCATCGTTGAAGAGCCGTCCACCCAGGCTGCCATTGCCTGGGGCCCGATCAACCGCAAGTTCCCGGCCGACAAGTTCGATGCCCTGTGGGACCGCGTCGAGGCATTCAACAACGCGCAAGAGCATTTTGTTTCCCATGTTCATGTAGGTGCGTCTGCCGATCACTACCTGGCCGTGAAAATGACCACCCAGACTGCCTGGCAGAACCTGTTCGGTCGCTGCCTGTTCATTAACCCGGCCCAGTACAACCCGGCTGGCCGTGAAGAGTGGCAAGTGCTCAACGTCGCCAACTTCGAATGCGTCCCTGAGCGTGATGGCACCAATTCCGATGGTTGCGTGATCCTCAACTTCGCCCAGAAAAAAGTGCTGATCGCTGGCATGCGCTACGCCGGTGAAATGAAAAAAGCCATGTTCTCGGTGCAGAACTTCCTGCTGCCGGCTGCCGACGTGCTGCCAATGCACTGCGCTGCCAACATCGGTGAAGAGGGCGACGTGACCCTGTTCTTCGGCCTGTCCGGCACTGGTAAAACCACCCTGTCCGCCGACGAAAGCCGTTACCTGATCGGTGACGACGAACACGGCTGGGGCGAAGGTGTTGTGTTCAACATCGAAGGTGGTTGCTATGCCAAGTGCATCGACCTCTCCGAGAAGAACGAGCCGGTTATCTGGAAAGCCATCCAGCACGGTGCAGTCCTGGAAAACGTCGTTATCGATGACGCCAAGCACGCCGACTACGCTGATGTCAGCCTGACCCAGAACAGCCGCGCCGCCTACCCGCTGGAGCACGTTGCCAAGCGTTCCGAGAAGAACCTCGGTGGCGAGCCAAACGCGGTGATCTTCCTGACCTGCGACCTGACCGGCGTACTGCCGCCAGTGTCGATCCTCAGCGAAGAGCAAGCGGCCTACCACTTCCTGTCCGGCTACACCGCTCTGGTGGGCTCGACCGAAATGGGTTCCGGCAGCGGCATCAAGTCGACCTTCTCTACCTGCTTCGGCGCACCGTTCTTCCCGCGCCCAGCTGGCGAATACGCAGAGCTGCTGATCAAGCGCATCCGCGGCTTCGGTTCCAAGGTCTACCTGGTCAACACCGGCTGGACCGGCGGCGGCTACGGCGTCGGCAAACGCTTCAACATCCCGACCACTCGCGCGGTCATCGCAGCGATCCAGAGCGGCGCGTTGATCGGTGCCGAGACCGAACACCTCGACACCATCAACCTCGACGTGCCATTGGCCGTGCCGGGTGTTGAAACCGGCCTGTTGAACCCACGTAATACCTGGGCTGACAAAGCTGCTTACGATGAATCGGCGAAAGCACTGGCCGGTCTGTTCGTGGAGAACTTCAAGAAGTTCGACGTGAGCGACGCGATCAAGGCTGCAGGTCCAAAGTTGTAAGTGTTGGCCTGATGCAATGAAAAAGCCGCCTTCAGGGGCGGCTTTTTTGTGCGCGGTGTCTTCAAGTCTTGAGGTGCAGCACCAACGTACCGAGCAACACCAGGACCACCCCTAGCACCTGGATTTTCGCCAGCCGTTCCTTGAAAAACACGTACCCCAGGATCGCCGCAATCCCTCCGGACAGGGTGCTGATCACCGTCACCACCGAAACCGAGCCCGCCACCGCGCCCCAGGCAAATGACGAGAACCCGCCAAGGTTCATCAGGCTGGCACCGGTCAGTATCATGCAGTTTTTCAGCGGCGGGATCTTCAGGCCGTCCTTGATCCTCACTACGATCACCACCAGCACGATCAGCCTGATCAGATAGGCGAGCCACAGCATCGTCACCGGTCCAAGCACCGGCAGTACAAACTGGCCCTGCAACCAGAAACTGGTGCCATAGAAAACCGCCGCCAGCAGCGCGTAGGCCAGACTTATCGCTGTCTTGATCTCCCACTCAGTGCCATCCCCCGCGCGGTATCATCCCGTATCTTTTTTTACCCCGACCTTTTCTCGACTCGCGGCGATCGCCAGCTAGGCTTTGGGCTTCGCCAGCGGTCAACGGAGTGACAGCTTATGCACAACACCCTGGAACAGGTTTTCGGTTATCCACAGTTTCGTCCCGGCCAGGAGGCTGCGATCTGTGCAGTGCTGGCCGGGCGCTCGGCAGCGGCGATCTTCCCCACGGGCTCGGGAAAATCGCTGTGCTATCAAGTCTCGGCCATATTGCTGCCGCACCTGACGCTGGTGGTTTCGCCACTGCTGGCGCTGATGCAGGACCAGTTGGCATTCCTGCAGCGTCACGGCATCTCGGCAGGCAGTATCGACTCGGCGCAGAGCCGCGATGACGCCGCCGATGTGATGGCGCGGGCCAAGTCAGGTGAGCTGAAGATCCTGATGGTTTCGGTGGAACGGCTGAAGAACGAGCGCTTTCGAAATTTTCTCCAGCAGGTGCCGATCTCGTTGCTGGTAGTGGATGAAGCGCACTGTATTTCCGAGTGGGGTCATAATTTTCGGCCCGATTACCTCAAGCTTCCGGACTACCAGCGCCAGTTCAATATTCCCCAGGCACTGCTGTTGACCGCGACTGCGACGCCGAAGGTGATCGCAGATATGGAAGCCAAGTTCGCCATCGCTGCAGAGGACGTGGTGACCACCGGTTTCTATCGTCCCAACCTCAACTTGCTGGTGGAGCCGGTCCGCGGACAGGACAAGCGCCGGCGCCTGGTTGAATGGATGAGCCAACGTCCAGGCCAGCCGAGCATTGTCTACGTCACCCTGCAGAAAACCGCCGAGCATATTGCCGAGCACCTGGGTCGCAACGGCATCCAGGCCGAGGCCTATCATGCGGGGTTGGCCCACGATAAACGTGAAGCCATCCAGAAGCGCTTCATGGGTGGGCAGTCCAATTGCATCGTCGCCACCATTGCGTTTGGCATGGGCATCGACAAGAGTGATATCCGCAACGTGGTGCATTTCGACCTGCCCAAATCCATCGAGAACTACAGTCAGGAAATCGGCCGCGCCGGGCGTGACGGACAGCCGTCGGACTGCCTGGTACTGGCCAACCGCGACAGCCTTAACGTGCTGGAAAACTTCGTCTACGGCGACACCCCGGAGCTGGAGGGAATCCAGCGGGTGCTGGACGAGTTGAAAGCTGCCGCGCCGGACGGGCAATGGGAGTTCCTGCTGGGGCCGCTGGCGGACCAGAGCAACATCCGGCAGTTGCCGCTCAAGACGCTTTTGGTGCAGCTGGAGTTGCGCCGGATCATTGCCCCGCGTTACGCCTACTACGCCGAGTACCGCTTTAAATATCTGCAGGAGCCCGGTGAGTTGCTGGGCCATTTCGAGGGTGAGCGCAGGGATTTCGTCGCGGCAATCATTCAGTCTTCCGCGCGTGCGCGAGCCTGGGCGACAGTGAATTTTGACGCGCTGTACGAGCAGTATCAGGCTGAGCGTAATCGAGTGGTCAAGGCACTGGATTATTTCCAGGAGAAGGGCTGGATCGAGCTTGAAAGCAAGCAGATGACCGAGGTGTACAGCGTGTTGCAAGCAGACTTTGAAAGTCAGGCGCTGGCCTCGGAACTGCACTCGTACTTCACCCGGCACGAGCAAACCGAGGTCGCGCGGATTCACGCGATGCTCGACCTGTTCGCTACGGAGCACTGCCTGGGCTACCGCTTGGCTGAGTACTTCGGCGACTACAACGCGCCGCAGCAGTGCGGGCATTGTTCGGTGTGTCATGGCGATATCGCACGACTGCCTGCGCCGCCAGAACTGCCAACGCTTGTGGATAAAAACTTCGAGGCATTGTGCGGTGAGTTTATCCACAAGCATGAGCAGCACACCGGGAGCCTGCCTTCGGCCGAGCGAGTGACGCGGTTTTTGTGCGGGGTCAGCGTGCCGTTGTTCACCAAGCTCAAGGCGCGGTCGATGACGGGGTATGCGGCGCTGGAGGCGTATCCGTATGGCGAAGTCCGGTGTTGGGTCGCGACGCATCTTCCAACCTGAACCGGATCCCCTGTGGGAGCGGGCTTGCTCGCGAAGGCGGTGTGTCAGTCATCGCTGTTTTGAATGGCGCGCCGCCTTCGCGAGCAAGCCCGCTCCCACAGGGGATTTCTTGCATCCATTCGGTGAATGTCCCCCATCACAGGAATAAATTTCAAAAATGATCGGTGGCTGACTATGGTGAGGGCTGTCTTTGGATCGCCAACAAGAGAACAAGCATGAGCCAGACACCGTTCGACATTCAGCGCGCCGCCGTGATTGGCGCGGGCACCATGGGCCGAGGCATTGTGATGTGCCTGGCGAATGCCGGAGTGCCGGTGCAATGGGTCGATAACAACCCGCAGATGCTTGAGCAGGCCCTGGCCGCCGTGGCTGATACCTACGCTCACAATGTGCGCCAGGGTCGGATCGATCAGGCTGAAGCGGATGCGCGCATTGCGCGGGTGACGACAGCGGCCGATTACGCAGCCATTGCCGAAGCGGACCTGGTGATCGAAGCGGTGTACGAGAACCTCGAACTCAAGCAGAAGATCTTCCGCGAGCTTGACGCTGTGCTCAAGCCCGGGGCAATTCTGGCTAGTAATACCTCGGCGCTGGATATCGACGCCATTGCGGCAGTCACTGGCCGGCCGGAGCAGGTCCTGGGCCTGCATTTCTTCAGCCCGGCGCACATCATGAAGCTGCTGGAGATCGTCCGCGGGGCGAAGACTGCGCCAGCGGTACTGGAAGCGGCGCTGGCGTTAGGCAAGCGCATGGGCAAGGTCAGTGTGGTGGCGGGCAACTGCGAGGGTTTCATTGGCAATCGCATGCTCAATACCTACGTCCTTGAAGCGCGCAAGATGTTGCTTGAGGGCGCTTATCCGTATCAGGTCGATGCGGCGCTGCAGGGTTTTGGTTTCGCTATGGGGCCGTTTCGCATGTATGACGTAGTCGGCGTCGATCTCGGATGGCGGGCGAGGGAGTTGGCGGGCGTCGGGCAGGATGCACCAGAGATTCAGATCGATAATCGCTTGTGTGAGCTGGGTCGTTTCGGGCAGAAGAGCGGCAATGGTTACTATCACTATGAACACGGCAGTCGCCAGGCTGAGCACGATGTAGAGGTCGACGCGCTGGTGCTGGAGGTCAGCGAAGGATTGGGCTTCCAGCGCCGGGATATCTCACCTGAGGAGATTCTGGAGCGTTGCCTGATGGCATTGGTCAATGAGGGGGCGAAGATCCTTCAGGAAGGGATTGCGGGATCAGCCCATGACATTGATCTGGTTTATTTGAATGGCTATGGTTTCCCGGCGGACAAAGGTGGCCCGATGGCGTGGGCGGATCAGCAGGGATTGGCGGACATACATCAGCGGTTGCTGGCGCTGGAAACCCGCCAGGGTGATCACTGGAATCCGGCCCGGTTGATTGGGGAGTTGGCGGCGGCAGGGAAGGGTTTTGCTGACAGGTAAATGATACTGCGCCTGTGCTGGCCCTATCGCCAGCAGGCTGGCTCCCACAGGGAATCTCTGTTGTTCGCCTGGTCTGTGTTAATCGCCGATCATTTGTAGGAGTGAGCCTGCTCGCGATGAACGATAACGCGGTACCCCTTTCAAATGAGTACCCAAGCCAAGGAACCAACTCAGATGCCCCAACGCTCCGAATACCCGCACTTCCAGCCCATCACCACCCGCTGGCATGACAACGATGCCTACGGTCACGTCAACAACGTCACCTACTACAGCTTCTTCGACACGGCGGTGAATACCTATCTGATCGAAGTCGGCGGCCTGGATATTCACGACGGCGAAGTAGTCGGTTTTGTGGTGAGTTCGGCCTGCGATTATTTCGCTTCGATTGCCTTCCCGGATCGTATCGAAATAGGGCTGCGCGTGGGCAAACTGGGCAACAGTTCGGTGCAATACGAACTGGCCGTATTCAAGGCCGGTGAAGACGAAGCCTGTGCGGCTGGACGCTTTGTGCATGTGTTTGTGGATCGAGGGTCGAATCAGCCCGTGGCGATCCCTGCGGGGTTGCGCGGGGCGCTGGAGCGGCTGACGGTTTGACCGGCAAAAAAAAATCGCAGCCCAAGGGCTGCGATTTTTCTATCTACCGCTAACGAGGCGATCGATGCCTCAGTCGCGATAGCGATGTTTGTTCTTGCGGTGGCCATAGGCGTGACCGCGACCGTGATGGCCGTCACGGTAGTAGCGACGATCATCACGACCACCCCGGTAGGAGCGGCGATCATCGTCTTCATCGCTCTTGTTGCCCATGTAGTTACCGAGCGCGCCACCAGCGCCACCGCCGGCTGCGGAGCCGATCAGGCTGCCTGTGGTGCCGCCCATGCTGCGGCCGACCACGTTACCGCCGGCTGCGCCCAGCGCACCGCCGATAGCCGCTTCGCCACGGCTGCGTTTGTCTGCGCCGACTGCGCTACCACCCGCGCCGCCCAGGGCTGCGCCAATGGTCGAACCTGTGTTGCCGCCTAACGATTGACCGACGACCGAGCCTAAAACCCCACCCAATGCGCCGCCCACACCTGCTTCGGTGGTGCCTCCGGCAGAAGCGAAGCCACTGACCAGGCCAAGGGACAACAAGAGAATCGAGGAGAACTTCATAGAGGAACCTCAAGGGGATGACGGCGCGATCCTGAGGCTGGGAGAGGGTGGTTACAATCGAAATCCGACGAGTGACACGACTTGTACACAATTGCGTAAGTTACTGTTTTTTGGGCGGAACTTAATGCTTTTTCGCGGGTCTTTATCTACTTAAGACAGGCCGTTTCCTCACAGAAACGGCCTTTTTTGTGGGCATTTGATTACGCCGACCTGGCCATGATCAACCCGGTCGCACTCGCCGCTTCCAGTCGAATCGCCACAAACTTCGAAGTCGGCGTATGGCTGCCATCCCCCGTGCTCTCCAGCGGCACCAATGGATTCACTTCCGGATAATAAGCCGCAGCCTGTCCCGCCGGAATATCAAACGCCAGCAAGGTAAAGCCTTTTACCCGACGCTCACGGCCATCATCCCAGATCGATACGATGTCAGCCTTCTGCCCCGGCTTGAAGCCCAGGCGGATGATGTCTGCTTCATTGACGAACAACACGTCGCGCTGGCCCTTGACCCCGCGATAACGGTCATCGAGCCCGTAGATCGTGGTGTTGTACTGATCGTGGGAGCGCATCGACTGCATGATCAGGTCCGGCAGCACGCCAGTGGCGCGCGTACGTTCGTGAACCAGGTCCTTGGGCAGGATGTTCGGGCGGAAGTTGGCCCGGCCCGATGGAGTATTCCACTTGCGCGCACCGGCGCTGTTCCCCAGGTAAAAACCACCCGGATGTTTCACTTTCTCGTTGAAGTCCTTGAAGCCCGGGATAGTGTCGGCAATCAGGTCACGGATACGGTCGTAGTCGGCCACCAGCCAGTTCCAGTCCACCGGCTGGCTGCCCAGGGTGGCGGCAGCGATGCCGGCGATGATCGACGGCTCGGAGCGCATCTGGTTCGACAGCGGTTGCAGCTGGCCGTTGGAGGCGTGGACCATGCTGAACGAGTCTTCAACGGTCACCGCCTGCGGGCCCTCGGTCTGGATGTCGATGTCGGTGCGCCCCAGGCACGGCAGGATCAGCGCGTCCTTGCCATGGGCCAGATGGCTCCGGTTGAGCTTGGTGCTGATCTGCACGGTCAGGTCGCAGTTGCTCAGGGCCTGGAACGTGCGCGGGCTGTCTGGCGTGGCCTGGGCGAAATTGCCACCCAGGCCGATGAAGACTTTGGCGCGACCTTCGGCCATGGCGTGGATCGACTCGACGACGTTGTGACCGTGTTCGCGCGGTACCTTGAACTGGAAGCGACGCTCCAGGGAATCCAGGAACGCCACCGGCGGACGCTCGTTGATGCCCATGGTGCGGTCGCCCTGCACGTTACTGTGGCCACGCACCGGGCACAGGCCCGCACCTGGCCGACCGATGTTGCCACGCAGCAGCATCAGGTTGGCAATTTCCTGGATAGTCGGCACGGAATGGCGATGCTGGGTAATACCCATCGCCCAGCACATGATGACGTTCTTGCCGGTGGCGTACATGCGCGCCGCCTGCTCGATCTCCACCAGGGCCAGACCGGATTGCTCGACGATCTGCTCCCAGGGGGTGTCGTCAATGGCGCCCAGGTATTCCAGCACGTTGACGCTGTGTTCATTGAGGAAGTCGTGATCGAACACCGCGGGACCGCCGGCTTTCTGCGCGTCGCGCTCCCACTGCAGCAGGAACTTGGCCATGCCGCGCAGCAAAGCCATGTCACCCCCCAACGCCGGGCGGAAGTACGCGGTGTTGGTCGGCTTGTCGCCGTTGGTGAGCATTTCGATCGGGTGCTGCGGGTGCTGGAAGCGTTCCAGTCCACGTTCCTTCAGCGGGTTGACGCAGACCACCTGGGCGCCGCGCTTGACCGCTTCGCGCAACGGCTCAAGCATGCGCGGGTGGTTGGTGCCGGGGTTCTGGCCCCAGACGAAAATCGCATCGGCATGTTCGAAGTCGTCGAACGTCACCGTGCCTTTACCCACGCCGACACTCTGCGCCAGGGCCACACCGCTGGCCTCGTGGCACATGTTCGAACAGTCGGGAAAGTTGTTGGTGCCATAGGCGCGCACGAACAGCTGATACAGGTACGCGGCTTCATTGCTGGCGCGGCCCGAGGTGTAGAACTCGGCGTGATCCGGGCTCGGCAGGCCCTGCAAATGCTTGCCGATCAGGGCAAAGGCCGCTTCCCAGCTGATCGGCTTGTAGCGATCGGATGCGGCGTCGTAGCTCATCGGCTCGGTCAGGCGGCCCTGATATTCCAGCCAGTAGTCGCTCTGCTCCAGCAACGAGCTGACGCTGTGTTTGGCGAAGAATGCAGCATCCACCCGGCGTTTGGTCGCCTCCCAGTTCACCGCCTTGGCGCCGTTCTCGCAGAACTTGACCACGCCGCTTTCCGGCGAGTCGCCCCAGGCGCAACCCGGGCAGTCGAAGCCGCCGTTCTGGTTGGTCTTGAGCATCATCCGCAGGTTCTTCAGCGCGTTGTCGCTGGTCAGCCACGCCTGGGCCACACTGATCAGCGCGCCCCAGCCACCGGCCGGGCCTTTATAGGGCTTGTAGCGGGGAACGGGTTTCTGGTCGGCTTGATGATGTTGGCTCACGCTAAATTCTCCATCGCAGGGCTGTAAACCCGCGGCGCACTTTTCTGCGGCAGGTGGATGAGATTGAGGTTGTGGCGGCGCGCCCACTGCACGGCGAGGCCGGTGGGTGACGACAGGCTGACAAGGGTCTGGATGCCTGCGCGCAACACTTTGTGTATCAATTCGAGACTGCAGCGGCTGGTGACAATCGCCAGCCCGCCGTCAATCGGGATGTCCTGGCGAACAAGCCCGCCGATCAGTTTGTCCAGGGCGTTATGCCGACCGATGTCTTCGCGCCCCAGCAGCAACTCGCCCTGATCATTCATGAACACTGCCGCGTGGACCGCGCCGCAATGCTGGCCAAGCGGCTGGAAAGCACCGATGCGCTGGCGCAAGCCGTCCAGCCATTCAGCGGGCGGCAGGGCGGCGCCGGGCAGCACTGTCAGGTCTGGCAACGCCTGCTCGACTGCTTCCACACCGCACAGGCCGCAACCGCTGGTGCCGGCCAGTTGTCGACGTTGCTGCTTGAGGTTCCAGAACGCGCGGTTGGCGATGGTGACCTGGGCGTATTGCGCCGCGCCTGAACCGCTGAGCTGCAGGTCGTAGATGTCGCTGGCGTCCTTGATGATGCCGCTGCCGAGGCTGAAGCCAACGATAAAGTCTTCGAGGTCTGTCGGAGTCACCAGCATTACAGCCTGGCTGATGCCGTTGTAGGCGATCGCCAGCGCGACTTCTTCAGCCAGTTCGGTGCTGGCCGCTTCGGTAACGTCGAGGTTGCTGTAGCTGTAGGTCTGACTCGCAGCGGGCGCGGGCGTTTCAAGGGCAGGCGCCGCGCTGGCTGGGCGCTTGGCGTTCATGGCATCACCACGGATTGATAAGTATCAAGCCTAGGCGCGTCAATCGGTCGCGTCTAATCGCTAATACTGATGTGCCGATAGATGCCGTCGATCAAGCGTCCGTGCTCGATTTCTGAAAAATCGCAAAACACGCTTCTGCAAGTGCCGAGCGGGGCGCGCTACGCCGCATGATCAAACCCAGGCGAGCGAGGGTCTGCGCATTTTCAATGGGTTGCAGGCGCAGATGATCGGTGAGGTTCTCCAGTCCGCCGTCCAGTGGCATCACTGCGCAGCACAAACCTCCATGCACGGCTTGTAACAATTGATGCACGGCATCGGTCTGTAGCAGCGGCTGGGGCGTAAGGCCCCGGCTGTGGAAATTATGGTCGATGGACTGGCGAAAATGCATGCCGCTGGTGAGCATGCCCAACGGCAGTTCGATCAGCGACTCCCAGCTCAGCGGCGCCTCGCCGAAGTTGAAAAAGCGCTGGTCATAGAGCAGGCCCATGCGGGTTTCGCTGAAAGCCAGGGAGTCGAAGCGCTCGCCGTCGAGGCGTTCGAGGTACGACACTCCGAGGTCCAGGCGATTGCTTGCCAGTTGTTCGAGGATCTGTTCGGAGCTCAGGGCGGACAGCTCGAAACGCAAATTCGGGTGTTCGGCGTGCAGGCGTTGCATCAGCGGCAAGGGATCGAAGCTCGACAGCGGCACCACGCCCAATCGCAAGGTGCCGACCAGATTGCCGCGACAGGCGGCAGCCTCGGCTTGCAGACCGTCGTAGGCCGCCAGCACCGTGCGCGCCCACGCCAACACGCGCTCGCCGGGCGCGGTGAAACTCTCGAAGCGTTGCCCGCGATTGACCAGCGGCAACTCGAGTTCTTCCTCGAGGCTGCGCAGGCGCATCGACAGGGTCGGTTGGGTGATGTGGCAGCGCGCGGCGGCCTGGCCGAAATGTCGGGTCTCGTCGAGTGCGATGAGGAATTTCAGCTGCTTGATGTCCATCTTCGCTCCAGGGCGCAGGAAGGGACCGATTCTAGCGCCTGGGGGGAAGCGGCGTCATTGGTCGGGTTGGAACCGCGATGCGCAACCTTGGTCTAGGCTTTTGCGTCTGGACCCTTTTATTCCCATGGAGAGCACACGATGAGCCTTTTCAGTTTTCTTAAAGAAGCCGGTGAAAAAATCCTCGATGCGCTAACGCCGGACAAGGCCGAAGCGAATAGCGAGGCGCTGACCAAGCACGTTAAAGACGCGCTGACCGGGATCGATACTTCGAAGATTCAGGTGAAAGTCGAGGGCGACAAGGTCATCGCCACAGGCGAGGCTGCGACCCAGGAAGAGAAAGAAAAGATCCTGTTGTCCCTGGGTAACGTGGCCGGTGTCAGTGGTGTTGAAGACCAGATCACCGTGACCGGGCCGGTGGCCGTGGCGGCGAAATTTGTGGTGGTCGAGAAGGGCGATACGCTGAGCGCGATTTCCCTGCGGGTGTATGGCAATGCCAACCAGTATCAGAAAATCTTTGAGGCCAACAAGCCGATGCTCAAGGATGTGAACAAGATTTATCCGGGGCAGTCGTTGCGGATTCCTGAGTAGACCTCTAGGCCGCTTTCGCGAGCAAGCCCGCTCCCACAGGTTCAGTGTCGTTCGCCGAAAATGCGAACGACGCGAAACCTGTGGGAGCGGGCTTGCTCGCGAAGCAGGCGATCCGGTCTCAAAGCCCCACAACAAGCTCCCGATAATCCTCAACCGCCGCAAACTCCGCAGTGTCCTTGGGCCCCTTGCGACTATCGGGCTCACGTACCGCCAATAAATGCGCGATGCCAAATTCCCGCGCACTGCGCAAAATCGGCAAGGTATCGTCGATGAAAAGACTGCGCGCCGGATCGAAACCGATATCTGCCTGCAAGGCGTCCCAGAACTGCGGGTTTTCCTTGGGGAAGCCGTAATCATGAGAGCTGATCAAGCGCTCGAAGTACGGCGCCAGTTCAATCCGTTCAAGCTTCAACGACAGCGAATCACGATGGGCATTGGTGATCATCACCACCCGCTTGCCGGCTTTCTTGATCGCTGCCAGGAAGGTGTCTGCGTCCGGACGCAGGGCAATCAGGTGCGCGGTTTCCAGTTTCAACTCGCGCACCGGCAACTTCAGCTCGGCGCTCCAGAAATCCAGGCAGTACCACTGCAGCTGACCGGCGTTGCGTTCGAACAGCGGCTGCAATTCCATTTCGGCCATCGCCCGACTGACTCCGTGCAGCTCGGCGTAGCGTTGCGGCAGGTGCTCCAGCCAAAAGTGGTTGTCGAAGTGCAGGTCCAGCAGGGTGCCGTCCATGTCCAGCAAAACGGTATCGATGTCGTGCCAGGGCAGTAGGGACATAAAAACTTCTCCAGCGCTAAAAAGGATATCCGGGGTCAACATTCAGGATAGGCCGGGTATAGTAACTCGCTATCACCCAGGAGCCGCTCATGCGCCAGAAACCTACCATCCTCGCCCGCGAGATCGTCGCCACCAGTCGCCTGTTCTGCGTCGAAGAGCTGAAGTTGCGCTTTTCCAATGGCGTTGAGCGCACCTACGAGCGCTTGGTTGGCAAGGGTGCCGGATACGGCGCGGTGATGATCGTGGCGATGCTGGATGCGGATCACGCGGTGCTGGTCGAGGAATACTGCGGTGGCACCGATGAGTATGAGATGTCCTTGCCCAAAGGCTTGATCGAACCGGGCGAGGACGTGCTGGCAGCGGCCGAGCGTGAGCTCAAGGAGGAGGCCGGGTATGGCGCGCGGCAGCTGGAGCATCTGACCGAGTTGTCGTTGTCGCCCGGTTACATGAGCCAGAAGATCCAGGTGGTGCTGGCCACCGACCTGTACGAAGAAAGCCTGGAGGGCGATGAGCCTGAGCCGATGGGCGTAAGCAAGGTCAACCTGCGTGAGTTGTCGGCGCTGGCGCAGAACCCGAAGTTCACTGAAGGCCGTGCCCTGGCAGCACTGTACCTGGCCCGTGATCTGCTGACTCAGCGCGGAGTGTTCCTGCCATGAAGTTTCCACATCCGTTGATGGCGCCAGTGATCGAATTGGCCTTGCAGGCTGGCGAGGCCATTTTGCCGTTCTGGCGCACCGGCACTGCGGTGACTGCCAAGGCCGACGATTCACCGGTGACCGCCGCCGATCTGGCCGCTCATCATCTGATTCTGGACGGGCTGACTGCACTGGACCCGAGCATTCCGGTGCTCTCGGAAGAAGACGCCAACATTGCCCAGAGCGTGCGCGCCGGCTGGCAACGCTGGTGGCTGGTCGATCCGCTGGACGGGACCAAGGAATTCATCTCGGGCAGCGAGGAATTCACTGTGAATATCGCGCTGATCGAGCAAGGCCGCGTGGTATTTGGCGTGGTATCGATGCCGACCACCGGGCGCTTTTACGTTGGTGGTGAGGATCTGGGCGCGTGGCGTGGTGATAAAGATGCGCAGCCGCTTCCGATCCAGGTTCGCGAGTTGCCGCCGCCAGGTGAGGCCTTCACGGTAGTCGCCAGCCGCCGGCATTCGAGCCCCGAACAGGAACGCTTGCTGGCGGGCTTGAGCGCCAGCCTCGGCGAGCTGGAACTGGCCAATATCGGCAGTTCATTGAAGTTTTGCTTGCTGGCCGAAGGTGCGGCGGACTGTTACCCGCGCCTGGCGCCGACTTCGCAGTGGGACACTGCGGCGGCCCAGGGCGTCCTGGAAGGTGCCGGAGGCGAAGTGCTAGAGCTGAGCGGGGAAACGTTCAGCTATCCGGCGCGGGAATCCCTGTTGAACGGGTTTTTCCTGGCGCTGCCGGCGAAGGCCCCATGGCGCCAAAAGTTATTGGATTTAGCTCAGGCGTAGGAGCTGCCGAGGGCACCGAGGCTGCGATCTTTTGATCTTGTAATCTACCGGTGCAAAACATACTGCCCGGTAAACCTCACCGCATCCTCACCACCCTCCACATTCACAATCCGCGAATGCAGGGCCAATCGCGCCCGCCCGTACCGGTGGTACATCGCCAAAAATCTCTTCCAAGCCGCCGCCCCCGGCGCCTGGCAAATCGCAATCGCGTCCATGGTCACCGGTAGCGGATAGCTGATCTGGCCTTCCTGGATCACGATGTGCCCGTCCTCGATCCCTTCCTCACGCAAGCGCAAATGCAGCCAGCCCCAGCCGGCCAGCACCGCGCCGCAATACAGGCTGCCGCCAAACATCGTGCTCTTGTGGTTGACGTTGGGTTCGAGCGGCAAGTGCAGACGCAGTTGCTGATCGTGCCAGTCGAGCACCTTGAGGCCCATGTCCCGCGTCAGGGGGATGTCGTGATGGAGGATGCTTTCCAGATGACGACTGTCGCGGCTCATGAACGCACTCTTGTTGGATGGGTATGAATTGACGGTAGCTCAGTCGAGGTCGTCAGTGGAGGTGGGTGCGCCGCTGTCGGCGAAGTTCAGCCCGTGCTTACGCAGTTTGTCGTGCAAGGTCTTGCGCGGGATACCCAAGGCTTCCGCCAGGCTGCGCACCGAGCTGTGGGAGCGCGCGAGTTCCGCAGCGATCAGGCTCTTCTCGAAGTGCTCAACCTGTTCGCTCAAGCCACCCTCGATCACTTCTACAGCTGTGCCATTCGGAGCGCTGTTATCCAAAGCCAGCTCAAGGCCCAGGGCGAAGCGTTCTGCAGCATTTTGCAGCTCGCGGACATTGCCAGGCCAGGTGTGACGTAGCAGCAGGGCGCGTTGACCCGGTTGCAGTTCATGGGGCGGCAGGCCGTGGCGGGTGCTGGCTTCGTTGGCAAAGTGCTGGAACAGCATCAACGCGTCTTCACCGCGCTCGCGCAGTGGCGGGATGCGTAGCGGCGCGACATTGAGGCGGTAATACAAGTCGGCGCGGAAGCGGCCCTGATCGGCGGACTGGCGCAGGTCCTCCTTGGTCGCGGCGATGATGCGGATGTCCAGCGGGATCAGCTGGTTGCCACCGAGCCTTTCAACCACGCGCTCTTGCAGCAGGCGCAGTAATTTGACCTGCACGTCCAGGCTCATGCTTTCGATTTCATCGAGGAACACCGTTCCGCCGCTGGCGAATTCGAACTTGCCGATACGCCGCTTCTGCGCGCCGGTAAAAGCGCCTGGCTCGTGACCGAACAGCTCGCTCTCCACCACCGATTCGGCCAGGGCGCCGGCATTGATCGCCACGAACGGCCCGTTACGCCGGCTCGACAGATCGTGCAGGGCTCGGGCCACGACTTCCTTGCCTGCGCCAGTTTCGCCGAGGATCAACACGTCGGCCCGGGTGGCTGCCAGTGCGCCGATCTGCTGGCGCAGGCGCAACATCGGCGCCGACTGGCCGACCAGGCGGGTGCTCAGCTCGTTGCGATCGCTCAGGGCCAGACGCAGACTGCGGTTGTCCAACACCAGGCGGCGCAGGGCGAGTGCGCGACGAACGCTGTCGAGCAATGCGTCGCTGGCGAAAGGTTTTTCGAGGAAATCGTAGGCCCCGGCGCGCATCGCTTGCACTGCCAGCGGCACGTCACCGTGACCGGTGATCAATAGCACCGGCAGCTCCGGGTCCTGGGCATGCAGTTCGGTCAGCAGTTCGAGGCCGTCCATGCCCGGCATGCGAATGTCGCTGACCACCACGCCCGGCCAGTCGCGCTCCAGTTGCGCGGCGAGCCCTTTGGCTTCGGCCAGCGGCAGGATCTTCAGGCCGGCAAGGTCCAGCGTCTGGCTCAGGGCCTGGCGCAAGTGCGGATCATCGTCGATCAGCACGACCTGGATGCGGTTGTCGATGGTCATGCGCTTCGGTCCTCGGACGGTTGCAGGCTCACGCCCGGTGCGCCTGCGCGCAGCTTCAAGGTGATCAGGGCGCCGCCCTCCTTGTGGTTGGCGAACGACAGTTCACCGCCGAAGGCGCGCATCAGGGTTTCGCAAATCGCCAGGCCCAACCCCAGGCCCTGGGTGCGGGTCTTGGTGGTGTAGAAGGGTTCGCTGGCGCGGCCCAGGGCTTCCATGCAGAAACCCGGGCCGTTATCGCGAATGTACAGGTTGACGCCATCAGCGGTGGATTGGGCACTCAACCAGAGCTTTCGTGGCGGGCCTTTTTCCGTGAGTGCGTCCAGGGCGTTCGCCAGCAAGTTGCCCAGCACCTGGCGCAGTCGGGTCTCTCCAGCCTCGACCCACAATGTGGCGGCCGGCAAATCACGAATCAGCTCGACCTCCATACTGCGCCGGCGCTTGGCGAGCAGGGCTAGCGCATCATCCAGCGCCGGCTGCAGGGCCACACTTTCCGGGGCGTGGCGATCTCGGCGAGCGAAGGCGCGCAGGTGCGCAATAATCGACGCCATGCGCGCGGTCAGTTCGCTGATCAACTTGAGATTGCCGCGGGCTTCGTCGGTGCGCTGGTGATCGAGCAGCACCTCGGCGTTTTCCGCATAGCTGCGGATCGCTGCCAGCGGTTGATTCAACTCGTGGCTAATGCTTGCAGACATCGTCCCCAAGGCTGACAGCTTGCCGGCCTGCACCAGGTCATCCTGGGCGCGAACCAGCTCCTGCTGGGCCTGTTCGCGTTCCAGCACTTCCTCCTTGAGGCGCCGGTTAAGGCCTTCGAGATCGCTGGTGCGTTCGGCCACCCGGCCTTCAAGCTCGCGCCGGGCTTTGGCCTCGAAAGCGATGCGCTCAAGGTAGTGGCGGCGGCGCTGCATCATCAGGCCGAGCAGCAGCATCAACACCAGCAGGGTGGCGCCACCGATGGCAACGACGGTGCGCACCGGGCGGTCGATCAGAGTGCGCGGCGCGAGGATGTTCACCGTCCAGCCGGTCTCTTCGATCTGCCGGGATTGGATCAGCCAGGCATCTGGATTCAGCTTCAGCGGCTTGGGGTCACGAATCGGATAGGGCTGGATTGCCGAGATCGCTTTGGTTTCTTCTTCGCTCAACGCACGGGTTGAGCGAAAGCGCCATTCCGGTCGCGAGGTGAGGATGACCACGCCGTTGTAGTCGGTGGCCAGCAATTGTTCAGGCGTATTGCCCCACAGGCTTTCGGTATGGTCGAGGTCGACCTTGACCACCAGCACGCCGATGACTTTTTCGCCGTGGCGCACCGCGGCAGCGAAGAAGTAGCCACGCTTGGCGGAAGTGGTGCCCAATCCGAAGAAGCGCCCCAGGCGCCCGGCCATGGCTTCACTGAAATACGGCCGGAAGGAAAAATTGCGCCCGACGAAGCTGTCGTGTTTGTCCCAGTTGGACGCCGCCAGGGTTTTGCCGTTGGTGTCCATCAGGTACATCACTTCGGCGCCGGTCTGCGCGCTGATGTTTTTCAGCAGGCGGTTGGCATTGCCCTGGCTGACGCCATCGTCCGGCGCACCCAGCACGGCGCGCAGGGCCGGAAGTTCGCCGAGAATCTGCGGCAGCACTTCGTAGCGGTGCAGGGTGCCGAGCAAGTTGGCCACGTAGAGATCGAGGGTCTGGCGGTTCTGCCCGGCCAGTTCGCTGCGGTAATAACGCTCGGCCAGGTGCTCCAGCGGCCACAGCAACGGCGCCAGGCATAACGCAAGCAGTGCGAGGCTGCGCCAGCGGGGTCTGCGGGGGAGGGTCGGGGTCATGAGGTCGAGCGCCGTTTAGCGTTGATGGTCGGCATTCTTGCGCAAAGTCTCGGGTGGCGCGAGGGGTCTGTCGATGCAAGGGGTTGCGTATCGTCCCGAGCAGTGGCGATATAAGCGCCTGATCAAATTCCCAGGGGTCGTTGTATGCCGCTCGCCACGTTGATTCATCGCGCCAGTTTGCCCAGCCCGCAAGTGTCTGCCGAGCTTGCGCTTGGCCTGCTCGAAGCGCATTACGGCTTGAGTGGACGGCTGCAGGCCCTTGGCAGCCAGCAGGATCTCAACTACCGCGTCGACAACGATCAAGGGCGCTTTGTCCTGAAGATCTGTCGCGGAGACTATGCGGTGCAGGAGCTGCACGCCCAGCACGCTGGTCTCAAGCACCTGGCCGAGCACGCCGGGGTGCAAGTGCCAAAAGTCATACCCGCGAGCAACGGGGCCGATCTGCTGACCCTGGAAGTCGCCGGTCAGACCGTGCACGTGCGCCTGTTGGGTTACATCGAAGGCCAGCCGCTGACTGACCTCGATCATCTGCCAAGTGCAGTCGTTAGCGGCTTCGGGCGCCTGTGCGGCGAGATGGACCTGGCGCTCGCCGGCTTTGATCACCCGGGCCTGGAGCGCACCCTGCAATGGGACGCCCGGCACGCCAATGCCTTGATCACGCATCTGTTGCCAGTGATCAAGGACGACCAGCAGCGCCGGCAAATCGCCGCTGCGGCCGAACGCGCCGAACGGCATTTGCAGCCGCTGGTGGAAAAACTGCCGGTGCAGGCCATCCACATGGACATCACCGACGACAACGTGGTCTGGCAACGCGATTCTGAGCGCCTGTGGCAGTTGCAGGGTGTGATCGACTTCGGCGACTTGATCCGAACGTGGCGCATCACCGATCTGTCGGTAACCTGCGCGGCGCTGTTGCACCATGCCGGTGGCGATCCGTTTTACATCCTGCCGGCGGTGCAGGCGTATCACGTGGTCAATCCGCTGCAGCATGAAGAGCTGCTGGCGCTGTGGCCGCTGATCGTCGCCCGGTCGGCGGTGCTGGTGCTCAGTGGCGAGCAGCAGGTGAGTATCGATCCGGGTAATGCTTATAGCCGTGACAATCTGACCCACGAGTGGGAAATCTTTCGGGTGGCCACGTCGCTGCCGCTGGAGTTGATGGAGGCGGCAATTCTCGCTGCGGTCGGCCAGCACCAGCCGAGCATTGGCAGTGAAGGTTTCGCGCCGCTGCTGCCGGGCCTGGTGGGGCGAGAATTTGCCTTGATCGACCTGGGTGTATTGAGCCCGCATTTCGAAGCCGGCAATTGGGAGCAGGCCGGGATCGATCAGCGCCTGCTGGACGAAGCGGCGGCGGTGCATG
Source organism: Pseudomonas sp. LB3P31 (assembly GCF_054897945.1). Lineage (NCBI taxonomy): Bacteria > Pseudomonadati > Pseudomonadota > Gammaproteobacteria > Pseudomonadales > Pseudomonadaceae > Pseudomonas > Pseudomonas sp. LB3P31. Next base: position 3,111,309 of record NZ_CM142710.1, on the reverse strand, counting down.
AACTGGCCGCCAGCCGTTACGGACAATATCGCCTGTCACGTACGCAACCGGATACTTGCGCCGAGCCGGAGACTTGCCCATTGCACGTAGAACTGCGAGTGCCCATGGGCACGGCGGTCGAATCGCCATTTGCCGGCATGGTGCATGAGCCGGAGGCGGGCGTGCTGCAGCTCGACGGTCCGCAATTGAGCCTGCGATTGTGGGGCGTTACGCCGTCGCTGCACACCGGCGCGGCGCTGGTTAAAGGCCAGGTGCTGGGCTCGGTCAGCGGGCCGTTAAGGGTGCAACTGTGCCGCGGCGCCTCGTTAAACGCGCCGTTGTTTTGCACGCCGAGCCGTGCTGCCGCCTGGCAGGCGTTGTGCCCGTCACCGGCGAGTCTGCTGGGGCTGGCATGTGATGCGGAACACGAGCTCGATTCACACACTTTGCTGGCGCGCCGCGATGCCAGTTTCGCCCGCACGCAAAAACACTACTACGTCGACCCGCCGCGCATCGAACGGGGCTGGCGCAATCACCTGATCGACATGCAGGGCCGCTCGTATCTCGACATGCTCAACAACGTCGCGGTATTGGGCCACGGGCATCCGCGGATGGCGGCGGTCGCCAGTCGGCAGTGGTCGCTGCTCAATACCAACTCGCGATTCAACTATGCCGCGGTCGCGGAATTTTCCGAGCGCCTGCTCAAGCTGTCACCGGATTCCATGGACCGGGTATTCCTGGTCAACAGCGGCAGCGAGGCCAATGACCTGGCAATCCGTCTGGCCTGGGCCTACAGCGGCGGCCGCGACATGCTCAGCGTGCTGGAGGCCTATCACGGCTGGACAGTCGGTGCGGACTCGGTTTCGACCTCGATTGCCGACAATCCGCAAGCCTTGAGCAGCCGGCCAGACTGGGTCCATGCGGTGACTGCACCAAACATGTATCGCGGCGAATTCCGTGGCCCCGACAGCGCACCGGACTACGTGCGCAGCGTCGAGCACAACCTGGCGAAAATCGCTGCGCAGAATCGCCAGCTGGCCGGTTTCATCTGCGAGCCGGTGTATGGCAACGCGGGCGGGATCTCGTTGCCGCCGGGCTATCTGCAACAGGTCTACGCGCTGGTGCGCGCCCAGGGCGGCGTGTGCATCGCCGATGAAGTGCAGGTCGGTTACGGGCGTATGGGTCACTTTTTCTGGGGCTTTGAAGAGCAGGGCGTGGTGCCGGACATCATCACCATGGCCAAGGGCATGGGCAATGGCCAACCATTGGGCGCGGTGATCACCCGCCGGGAAATTGCCGAAGCGCTGGAGGCTGAGGGTTATTTCTTTTCTTCTGCCGGTGGCAGTCCGGTGAGCTGCCAGATCGGCATGGCGGTGCTGGATGCGATGGAGGAAGAGAAACTCTGGGAGAACGCTCAGGTGGTCGGCGGGTATTTCAAGCAGCGGCTTGAGGCGTTGATCGATATTCATCCGCTGGTGGGCGCGGTGCATGGTTCCGGGTTCTATCTGGGCGTGGAGCTGGTTCGCGACCGCGAAACACTGGAACCGGCGACGCAAGAGACCGCGGCATTGTGCGATCGCCTGCGCGAGCTGGGGATTTTCATGCAGCCGACGGGGGACTACCTGAACGTGCTGAAGATCAAGCCACCGATGGTGACATCGCGCAGGAGTGTGGATTTCTTTGTGGATATGCTTTCGAAGGTGTTGGCAGAAGGGTTGTAAGGGTTGAGATTGCCATCGCGGGCAAGCCTTGCTCCCACAGGTCTGTGTTGCACATTGGATTTGGGAACAACACAGCCACAGACCGGTGCTGCATCCACCTGTGGTGCTTGCACCCTGTGGGAGCAAGGCTTGCCCGCGATGGCGTCCTCAAAATCACCGATTTAATCGATTGTTATCGATATTTTAAGGTAAATTCTCGAGGTTATTAAAAATATTAGCTTCTAAACCCGATTTTTATCGGCTATAAAGTCGCCATTGCCTCGGCATGGTGCAACTTCGCCTGGGCTTCCGATTTCTGTCACGGGTCTCTGCCACACTCGACCCAAGCGTTTGCCCAGGAGATGATTCATGAGTCGTATTGTTACCGTCGCCGCTACCCAGATGGCTTGTTCCTGGGACCTTGAGGCCAATATCGAGACCGCTGAAAAGCTGGTCCGCGAGGCTGCAGCCAAGGGCGCGCAGATCATCCTGATCCAGGAACTGTTCGAAGCGCCGTACTTCTGCCAGAAGCCCAACGCGGATTACCTGCAACTGGCCACCACGGTTGAAGACAATGTCGCCATCAAACACTTCCAGAAAGTCGCCAGGGAACTGCAGGTAGTGCTGCCGATCAGCTTCTACGAACTGGCCGGCCGCGCGCGTTTCAACAGCATCGCGATCATCGATGCCGACGGCAGCAACCTCGGGATTTATCGGAAAAGCCACATTCCGGATGGCCCGGGCTACCACGAAAAGTACTACTTCAACCCAGGCGATACCGGCTTCAAAGTGTGGAACACCCGCTACGCGAAAATCGGCGTGGGTATCTGCTGGGATCAGTGGTTCCCCGAGTGCGCCCGCAGCATGGCGCTGCAAGGTGCGGAAATCCTGTTCTACCCGACCGCCATCGGCAGCGAGCCGCATGACAAGACCATCTCGTCCCGGGACCACTGGCAGCGCGTGCAACAAGGCCATGCCGGGGCCAACCTGATGCCGCTGATCGCCAGCAACCGCATCGGCAATGAGGAGCAGGACGGGTACGACATCACCTTCTACGGCTCGTCGTTTATCGCCAACCAGTTCGGCGAGAAGGTCCAGGAACTCAACGAAACCGAGGAGGGCGTACTGGTCCACAGTTTTGACCTCGATCACCTGGAACACACCCGCAGCGCGTGGGGCTCCTTCCGCGACCGCCGCCCGAACCTGTATGGTGCTATCAAAACCCTAGACGGTGCCCTGGAGTCCTGATCGTCATGACCACTTTAAACAGCACGCCCCGCGCCGATGGCTTCTACATGCCGGCCGAATGGGCGCCACAAACCCAAACCTGGATGATCTGGCCCGAGCGCCCGGACAACTGGCGCCTGGGTGGCAAACCGGCGCAAGCCGCACACGTCGCAGTGGCCAAGGCCATCGCCCGTTTCGAACCGGTCACCGTGGCGGTATCCGCCGGCCAGTACGAAAACGCCCGGGCCCGCCTCGACGTGCCGAATATCCGCGTGGTCGAGATGTCCAGCGACGACGCCTGGGTCCGCGATACCGGCCCCACCTTCGTGATCAACAACAGCGGCGAAGTTCGCGGCGTGAACTGGGATTTCAACTCCTGGGGCGGCTTCGACGGCGGCCTGTATTCGCCGTGGAATCGCGACGCGCAGGTCGGCGGCAAGATCCTCGAGATCGAACGCAGCCCGCGCTATCGCACCGAAGGTTTTGTCCTGGAAGGTGGCTCGATCCACGTCGATGGTGAAGGCACGCTGATCACCACCGAAGAGTGCCTGCTCAATCGCAACCGCAACCCACACCTGGACCGCGCTGAAATCGAAGCGGTACTGAGTGCCAACCTGGCTGTGGATAAAATCATCTGGCTGCCGGACGGTTTGTTCAACGACGAAACCGATGGTCATGTGGATAACTTCTGCTGCTACATCCGTCCGGGTGAAGTGCTGTTGGCCTGGACCGACGATCCGCAGGATCCGAACTTCCCGCGCTGCCAGGCTGCGATGAAAGTGCTGGAAAGTGCCACCGACGCCAAAGGGCGCCCGTTCACGGTGCACAAGATGCCAATTCCGGGGCCGCTGTATGCGACCGAGGAAGAGTGTGCGGGCGTGGATCCGGTTGATGGCAGCCAGGAGCGCAATCCTACCGTTCGCTTGGCCGGTTCCTACGTGAACTTCCTGATTGTCAACGGCGGCATCATCGCTCCGAGCTTCGACGATCCGCTGGACGGTCCAGCGCGGGAAATCTTGCAGAGTCTGTTCCCGCAGCATGAAGTGGTGATGGTGCCGGGTCGTGAACTGTTACTGGGCGGCGGCAACATTCACTGCCTTACCCAACAGCAGCCAGCGCCACACAATCAGTGAGTGGGGTTGTAACAGATTGAGTTAGCTGGAAAAATTTTTACCCGATCGTTTCCCTGCTTGCTGTTACCCGAGGCCCGCAGTCCATCAGGACTGCGGGCCTTTTTGTATCCGCTGATCGACAACACCGACAGATTGGCACAGCTCTTGTATCGATCCTGGTGTGAAACAGGGAGGGGAGAACTGCGATGTTCTGTCATAAACCTTGGATAAGTTAGCCGCTCACAATCCGGGAGAGAGCGCGGAAATGAACGCCGAAGTAAACGTAGTGAGCGAGCAGGCGTCGCATCCCCTGGCAGTCAATAGTGAATCGCTCCAGATCCTGGCGCACTGGTTGAAATCCAATGGAACGCGTCAGATCAGGGAACCTGATCCGCGCCGGATGATGATCGAGCGCTACCCCGCTGGTTTGTTCAGCGAAGCGGAACTGGAAGCGTTGTGGGATGTGATGGAAGGATAAGAAGGAACAACGGATTGATAAAAGCGCTGCCGGGATGGCAGCGCTTTTTTTTTCGCGTTTTTGGACGCTGGAGATCAAATGTAGGAGTGAGCCTGCTCGCGATAGCGGTGTGTCAGAAGCATCCATGTTGACTGACACTCCACTATCGCGAGCAGGCTCACTCCTACAGGTTCCGCGTTGATTAGAAGCTATAAGTTCCAGTCACAACCAGGCTCCGCGGCGCCCCCGGCTGTATCTGATACTGACTCGTCGCCGACTCGTAATACTCTTTATCCGCAATATTATTCAGCGCCGCACGCAAATCCCAATCCTTCTGCCGGAACCCGGCCAACGCATCCCAACGGCCATAACCCGGCAGCATCACGGTGTTAAGGTTGTCGGCATAGCGATCCCCCACCAGCGTCAACCCGGTTTCCGCATACCAACCCATCTCCGGTTTCCAGGTCACGAACAGGCTGCCGTTCCGCTTGGCCACGTCACTGATGCGATTGCCTTCAAAGCCATTGTTGTCCTTCTCCACCGTCGCATTCTGAATACCCACGCCACCGCGCACATACCAGTTACCCGTAATCTTGCCCGTGCCGGTCAGCTCTATCCCGCGGGAACGCTGCTTTCCCGTCAGCAGGGTGATGGTCGGGTCCAGTGGATCGCTGGTGCGGCGGTTGTAGAGTTCCAGTTCGTAAATTGCCAGGGTGGTGCTCAGGCGATCGTCGAGCCAATCGCTCTTCACGCCAATTTCCTTCTGCTTGGTCAGCTCCGGGCTCAGGTCATTGCTGTTGCCGGCGGCGCCTGGGGTGATGCCGATCAAACCGCCACCCACGGGCGAGAAGGTCTTGGTCCAGGATGCGTAGAAAGAATGATTCTGCAGCGGCGTCCACACCAGTCCTACACGCGGGCTGGTGCTGTGGCTGTCACGGTCTTCGGAAATGTCCCTCAGCTGGTTGGTCGACTCAATGTCGAAAGTGTCGTAGCGCAGACCCGCCAGGATCTGCCATTGATCGTTCAGGCGCAGCTGATCTTGCACGTACACCGCGCGGCTTTCCACTTCGGTGTGGTTGTTGCTCGACACCTGCATGCGCCCGGTGTGGCGCAGCTCGCGGTTGGGGTTAAACAGATCGAGTGACGGCACCGGTGAGCTGCCGGGGCCCGAAGTGGCGGCGTTGTACAGCGTCGGGTCGCGGCGCTGGCTGCCGATCTCGATACCGGTGAGCAACCGGTGTTCCAGGCCAAAGGTGTCGAAACCACCTTCGATCTCGACGTTGTTGAAAACGTTGCGAGTGGTCAGGTCCTGTTGCCAGTGCTGGCGCGTAACCTGATTGGTCGTCGAGTTGAAACCAGTCTGGTAGGTGTTATCAAAATCGCTGTCGAGCTTGAATACACCGAGGGTGTGGCGCAGCTGCCAGTTGTCGCTCAGTTCATAACTGAGTTTCGAGCGCAGGGATTGCGACTTGTCGTCGATGAAATCGTGATCACTGCCGTAGGTGGTATCCCGTCCTACATCCGCCGGGCGCCCGTTTACCCCGGGGATTCCGCGATCAGGGGTGCGGTTGTAACGGCTATATTCGTACTGCACCAGCCAGTTCAGGTCCGGCGTCAGCTGCCAGCTCATCGATGGTGCAAACAACTGGCGATTGCCGCTGACACCATCGCGAAAGCTGTTTTCGTCCATGTTGCCCATGTTCAGGCGCAGGCTGATGTTGTCGGTCGGGTCGGTGCTCAGGTCCGCGTACAGGCTGCGCAGGTCCTCGCTGCCACCCTGGGCTTCAATGCTCGAGCGCCGGCCGAATTCCGGCATCTTGCTGACCCGGTTGACGATCCCGCCCTGGCTACCACGGCCGTACAGCACCGCAGCCGGACCCTTCAGCACTTCAATGCGTTCGATGTTGTGCAAGTCGCGCACGTATTGGCTGTCGTCACGAATACCGTCGAGGTAAAAGTCATTGCTGGCGTCGAAGCCACGGATGCGCAAGCTATCGAACCGGGTGTCGGCACCGCTGCTGACGTTCGGCATGCCACTGAGTGCGGTGCCGAGGTCGTTGATGCCGTAGTCCATCACGTTCGCGGTCTTCACCGAATCGATCGCTTGCGGCACATAGCGCACCGGCGTCGCAGTTCGAGTGGCGGTGCTGGTTTCCTTCACTCGCGGATCGTCGGCCTCAGCTTCGGCGCTGATCGAAGTCGCCGGTAATGTGGTAGGGGCGGCGTAGGAAAAGCCGGCAGAAAGCACTGCTGAAAGTCCGAAGCTGAAGGGCAGAAGACGAAAATGGGCAGGCATTTGTAGGACGCATCCGTAGGATTTTTGGAGTATTGCTAAAACGACGCGAATGATAATGCTTGCTATTTACTTCCGGTAATTATTCTTGAGAAGGTTCGGAGGTTGAGTGTTTCAAATCATGTCAGAACCCGCACCTAGCTGAATCCTTAGACTTTTTTCGCCTATTCACAGACGATTCTCGAAATTGACACATAGTTATGGGCGCGGCTAGGATTCGCCCCAACGCCTGTGGCCAACCGCCATGACTGACAAAATAAAAAAAGGCCCGCCGCGATTCCTCGTGGGCGGGCCTTTTTGTTTTGCCTTGAAAAAAGAGCGCAATAGCGCCGTTTCAGCCGTCGGCACAGCGCGTATCAACCGGTAATAAGGAAAAAAATAAATTGTTGAATAAGCGAATCAGCCTGATCGCTCTGGGGATGTTGAGCGCTACACAGGCCATGGCTAACGACCAGGCGGAATCCAAGGGTTTTGTTGAAGACAGCAGCCTCAAAGTGCTGCTGCGCAATGCCTACATCAACCGTGACTACAAAGACGGCAACCCGGACAAAGCCGAGTGGGGCCAAGCGGCCATCGGCACTTTCTCGTCCGGCTTCACCCAAGGCACTATCGGTGTCGGCGTAGACGCCTTCGGTCTGTACGCACTGCGCCTGGACGGCGGCAAAGGCCGCAGCGGCGCCGGCGGTATCGACTTCTTTAAACAGGGCGACAGCGGCAACGCGGCGGATGACCTGTCCAAAGGCGGCGCAGCGGTCAAATTCCGTCTCTCCAGCACCACGCTGACCTACGGCGACCAGATGCCGGCCCTGCCGGTGTTGAACTACGACAACTCGCGCCTGCTGCCGGAAAGCTACACCGGCACCCTGATCACCTCCAAAGAGATCAAGGGCCTGGAGCTGAACGCCGGTCGTTTCACCGCTGAATCGCGCAAGAGCGCTGAAGGCCGTGACAGCGGTGGCCTGAAGTCGATCAACGTATTGGGCGGTAGCTACCAGTTCACCGAGCAATTCAAGGCTGCGGTCTACGCGTCCGACGTTGAAGACGTGTTGAAGAAGCAGTACCTCAACGCCAACTACGTGTTCCCGATCGACAAAGATCAGTCCCTGACCCTGGACTTCAACGGCTACCGCACCAAGCTGGACGATTCCTACGTCCGCGAAAGCGGCGCCACTGGCGACGACAACAAGATCTGGAGCCTGGCGGCCACCTTCGCCACCGGCCCACACTCGTTCACCCTCGCCCACCAGCGCAGCACCGGCGACAGCAACCTGGGCTATGCCTACGGCGGCTATCAGCGCGATCAAGGTCGTGTCGGCGACGGCGGCAACACCATCTACCTGGCGAACTCCTACTGGTCCGACTTCAACGCCGAAGACGAACGCAGCTGGCAGCTGGGCTACGGCCTCGACTTCGGCACCTTCGGCGTGCCAGGCCTGAGCTACAACTTCGCCTACGTGCGCGGCGACAACATCACCACTTCCACCAGCGAAGGCGGTACCGAGCGCGAAATCTTCAACCAGTTCAAATACGTCGTCCAAAGCGGCCCGGCCAAAGACCTCAGCGTGAAACTGCGCAGCTCGATCCTGCGGGTTTCGCAGAAGTCGAGCGAGTACAACGTCAGCGGCAACGAAGTGCGTGTGTTCGTGGATTACCCGATCAACATCTTCTGATGCGGATTTGAGTTTTTCTGCATGAAAAAAACCCCGACTGGTTCGGGGTTTTTTTATTTCTGATGTTTGTCTGGGAATTGTCATGTCGCCGAAATCGCATTTCGAGAACATGTCGTCCGCGACGACACGTTCCAATAACGTGTCGCAAAAAGTGGAAATTAGCGACACGTTGTTGGTTAAATTTTAACCAGGCTGTGCAGTTACTTCAGCTTGCGTCAAGTAACGCGCGTTCCTCCAGCCAAATCTCCTGAACGAACTGATCCGTAATCGCGTAGATACCATGCCCACGCCGCATGATTATGTTCTCCGCAACCAAGGCGATGACCACTGGCTGAATCTCTTCAACGCGCACTTCACGACCGACCGTCTTGGAATATTCGGCGGCGGCATCGGTAGAGAAAATTCCTCGGGCATCCCCTTCCGCAGAAGCAATCTTGTTGAAAATCGCCTGCGCCAGACTGCCCAGTTGCTCAACCTTCTCGAGTTCAATGTTGGCTGCCGCTGAGCGCAGTGTGCTTGCGATGACCGGCAGAAAAAGATCAGGATCGCCGTCTTGCTGCATAAGTTGCCTGAGCGCCTTGAGCATTTCCTCAGGCCGATTTCCCAAGGTATCAAATGCCTCGATGGCGACTCCGAGTGACGGTAATTTCTCCTTCTTCACTGTCATCGCGAGGCGGTGCAGCAAGTACTCGACGTAGTCGCCTTTCAGTACTGGATACGCTGCCGAAGTTGCGCCGGAAAATGCCTGGTTACGCTTCGCGGTCAGCTCACTGACTTGCGCTCTATGCGAGCCCGTGCCGATGAACAGAAAGTAACCAGGCGTATTCGGGCGAGGATTGATCGCGTCGCGAGCGGCTTTGAGGGCCAGAAGTAGTCGATTGCCGTCTTCGGAGGAAATGGCGTGTTGCACTTCGTCGATGATCAGCACCAAATCTGTTTTCGCTTGATCGACTACTTCACTCAGGGCCTGTGCAAGTGTCGGCCCGCCTGCGCTGCCAATGCTGTCGAGTTTGAAACCAAATTTGAATGGGCCAGCGCCGATGTCGCCACTGTTGACTCGTTTGAGCATTTGCAGCAGAGCAGAACCTGGAGTCTGCAGCTCTTCCAGGCGCTGGCGGATGGCGTCATGCACCAATGTTGCAGGGTTCGCCAGCGTATCACTCCATAAATCGACGTAGATAACCAGAGCACCTGCTTCTTCCAGCGCCGGGATGAGGTCGTTTCTCAGAAATGTCGTTTTACCGGTCCTGCGTAGTCCGGACAAAAACAAACCTGAGCGCAGACCTTCATCCAGTACACCAGGATTGAGAAGCTGGTTTGCCATCTGTTCAGCCAATTCGGGGCGCTGAAAAATGCTGCTCATGAAATTACCTCTTTTTATGGACTGGCCATAATTATTGGCCAGCCATAATTTAGCATAAAGACCGCAACGTGGGATTCGCCGGCATTTGGTTCATCAATAGGGTCGGTCCTGTCTCGAAAAATGCCCGGAATTCATTACCCCACGTAACTAATGAAGTTCCCGCTCCCATCTTTATCCCCACCACCCAACTCCCTACATTGAGCTCCAACACCTACCCATCATTCCGAAGGGCAGGTCACTGGAGATTCCTCATGCCTTTCGTCAGCGTTCGTATTACCCGCGATGGCGTTACCCCAGAGCAGAAAGCTCAGGTGATCGCCGAAATCACTGAAACCCTGGAGCGCGTTCTCAACAAACGTCCGGACCTGACCCACATCGTGATCGAAGAAGTCGACACCGATAACTGGGGCTACGCCGGCATGACCACCACTGCGTACCGAAAACAACTGGCGGAAGACGAGGGCAAGTCATGACCGCGTCGGTCACTGGTCCGGTTCGCAGTTGATCGAGTACTGAACAGTTTTTGCGAGAAATAGCCAAGGCCCCGTTGAAGCCTGATCACTTACTTCTTTAAACCATCATTTATTAGTAGAGGTTCATCATGAGCAATTCGAAAAAAGTCATCGTTATCACTGGCGGATCCCAAGGCCTCGGCGCCGGTATGGTTAAAGCCTTCCGTGATCTGGACTACCAGGTAGTCGCCACTTCGCGCTCGATTAAACCGTCCACCGATCCGGACATCCTGACCGTGGCCGGCGACATCGGCGAGCCTGAAGTCGCCCAGCAAGTCATCCGCGAAACCATCGCCCGGTTCGGCCGCATCGACACTCTGGTCAACAACGCCGGGATCTTCGTCGCCAAACCGTTCACCGCCTACACCGCTGAAGACTACGCCGCAGTACTGTCGGTGAACCTGAATGGCTTCTTCTACATCACCCAGCTCGCCATTGCCGAGATGGAAAAGCAGGGCAAAGGGCACGTGGTCAATATCACCACCAGCCTGGTGGATCACGCCATCGATGGAGTGCCATCGGTGCTGGCATCGTTGACCAAAGGCGGGCTGAATGCGGCGACCAAATCCCTCGCCATCGAGTACGCCAAGCGTGGGATTCGGGTGAATGCGGTGTCGCCTGGGATTATCAAGACACCGATGCATGGGGAGGAGACTCATGCAGCGATGGGGAGCCTGCACCCGATGGGGCATATGGGCGAGATCGACGATATCTCGCAGGCTGTGGTGTATCTGGATGGTGCCAAGTTTGTTACTGGCGAAATTTTGCATGTGGATGGTGGGCAGAGCGCTGGGCACTGAGGATTGGTGGTTCAGCTCGTTACAAAAAAAGCCCTCTTTTGAGGGCTTTGTTTTGCAGGGTCAGAAATCAATCCGACGCTTTCCTGCAGACATCACAGCCTCATCTCACGCGATCACGCGATCACGCGATCAAGCGGTTGAGCGATCGGGTCGAGTTGATCCAGCGCCCTGTTCACCGAGAGTTCTGCCAGCATAAGGATCTGGTGAACGCCCAGCAGGGAGTTGCGACTTGGCCCGGTTTCTCGGTCGGCAATATCCATGGTGATCACGCTGGCGGATGCCAAGGATTCGCTCACGGAGCCTAGTAGGGTTTGGACATCAACTGTCGGATTGACGGTGTACATCGTGGAGGGGGTACGCGGGGAGGCTTGGATATCTGTGTTCGGGGGATCGGGAGTGACCTTATCCATTTCAAAGTTCCAAATTGGGTGCCAATCCTTTCCACCGCTAAGTGGAAAGGGTGGCAGCTGCACGCAGGTTAGCGGACCGGGGAACTTCGCAAAGCCGGTGCGCCCGAAGGCGCCCTGCGTACAGCCACCATCAGACCGCAGGCATGGGGAACACCTGTGGGATGGATGCACGTGCAAACGAAATACCGCGAGCCGCTAAGCCCGACCACTGATGAGCAGTGGCAGGTCAACGATAGAGCCCGGGCAATAGCCGCACAAGCCGGCGGATTCTGGGGGAGGCGTAGGCAATGTCGCAAGGCTTTGTAGCTTTCAGGAAGTGACTTGTAATCCTATTAAACACGCAGTGCTACACAGGCAGTGCTGGGGATGGCTATGTCCCGCCTGTTTCAATGTTAATCAGCCGGTTGCGCATCTCTGATTGGTTTCTGGGAGTGGACAGAATGTGGACACCCCAAAACAACAAAGCATGGACGTTCCAAGGCTGGCCCGCTTTCACAAACCTACTTAGCCCTTCTAGGAGTGAAAAACCATTTCCTGCCTGCGGCCCAACGCCCGGCTGATTCGGCGCGCAGATTGCACCTGCTAGGGCGGTTGCACATAAAACGGATGCGAGGCCCGTCGGCGGGAGGGGGAAATGTGCATTCTCGCTCCCTCTTTCTTCGGACGTTTGGATCTGGCTGAGCAACGATACATAGTATTTTGAAGTCCGCCGGCCTCAAATGAGGCCGAACGAACCGCCTGGAGCCCTGCAGATGGGGCTTTCGGTGGATCGGTTCGGTAATAGTGACTGTCCTTACGCGGACGATTGCTCTGGCTCAACCGATTGAAAAGCGTATAGCACGCTTGCTACTCAAGGGAGTGCACTAATGAAATTTCCAGTCGTATTACATAAAGACGCTGATTCTGATTACGGGGTGACTATTCCCGACGTGCCTGGATGTTTTTCTTCCGGTAGCACCTTCTCGGAAGCACTCGAAAATGTCCAGGAAGCACTGGCGCTACATTTAGAAGGGATGGTCGCTGACGGCGATGCTCTACCCCAAGGAAAGGAAGTAGATGCTCACTTAGATAATCCAGATTATGAAGGTGGTGTCTGGGCGGTGGTCGATTTCGATCTAACTCCATATCTCGGTAAGTCAGTTAGATTTAACGCTTCTCTGCCTGAAAATCTGTTGTTACGTATCGATGAAAAAGTTAGCAAAGATCATCGCTACTCTTCTCGTTCAGGTTTTTTGGCCACTGCAGCGTTGCGAGAGCTTGCCGTCTAATTTGCAACTTTTTCGTTAAGGGTGCCTATGGCGCCTTTTTGCTGTTCGTATTCGAGTGTTCTCGTGATTGGAGCATGGAGTGAATGTATTCTTTTTCGAACCAAAAGCATTTGCCCCGATAGCCAGAACGTAAGTGCAGATGAATTTCGCTCGAGAGGTTGCATACATCAGAATGGCAGGTGGTAATTTCTTCGGAAGCAAAGGAAAAATTTTTAGCGATGTCGGTTTTTTCAAGCGCCGATGGTGGTGACGACGAAGCAAATTAATCAAGCAAGGCCTTTAGCTCAGCTCCTCACAGGGAACGATTGACGTTTTCTCCCCAAAGGCTCGTATGCACGATAAGCCGCTCCAACTTTGGCTGAAGCGGTTTTTCTGGATCAAAGTTCACCCCACCCTAATCAACCCCGCCAAACCCACTCGCCACCTGCGTAACAACAGGATTTCCGGCAGCGTCACCCTCCGCAAAGTTTGCCGCATTCAGTCCGGGGAGCTCAATGTGAGGTTTCCTTTAACTATTCATCCCAGACGATATCAGCTGCCTGAATGTACGGGCCCAGTTCGTTGGCTACCTCTTGACTCGTGCTTTGCTTAGGGTAAAACTCACCGTCAAACGATACTAAGAGCTTAGTGTCGTTTTGTAATATCTTAAAAATAATAGGGCTACCATTTGCGCCATAATTTCTGCCTATCGCCAGAACTCGGGCTGCTTGTTCGTTCGTAATTGTAAGCTGCGACTTTACAGTTTTCACAGTTCCTGAGAAATAATTTGCCATGTTATTTTCCTTGTGTAGTTATAAGCGTGTTTTCAAATGTGCAGACCATTGGGTGTGCACGTTGAGACTATCACGCTGTGTATGAATAAGTTCTCTGCGAAAAGTATTGTTGCAAATGCCGCGTAATGCAGAACTGGGAAAGGCAAGAAAAAGGGGAAGTCAGGGACTAGAAAGAAAAGAACAGAGAAATAGGATGATCTATTTTACGTTCGATGTCCCCGTATGAGCGGTAAGATTTTTTGTTTGTCTGGCGGGCACTTTCCGTAGTGGGCATCGGCGGACGGATGAGAAGACTACTTTGAGCTTGCCGGCCTCTTCGCGAGCAAGCCCGCTCCCACAGGTTCTGCTTCTACAGATGGATCTCTAAGGGCTCAGGGTGAGCGTAGAAAGTGAACACCCCAGAAACAACAAAGCCCCTGCATTTCTGCAGGGGCTTCGTTTTGTATGGTGCCGGCACCAGGAGTCGAACCCGGGACCTACTGATTACAAGCGGCTTGTCCCGGTGTTTTTTCAAGATTCAGCAAGTAACGAAAATCCGTAAGGCCCTATGTATAAAGGGTGTTTACCTTATTTCGTTGTTTCGTCTCGTTGCACGTTGTAGTCTTGAGTTACCTGAGAAGCTGTGACCAAAGCTGTGACCAAGACCGAGGCGCGACCAATGGCGAGCAACGCATCTAAGACTGTGAATGACCAGAAAGTGCGGGGTATGACTCCCGGCTGCTCACCTCTGGTCGAAAGCCTGCCGGGACGTGGCACCGGGGCACTGGTATTCAAGCGTGCGAACGAAAGCTCGCCCGCTTGCTACTACCGCTATCACCTGGGTGGCAAGCAAGTGCTGATCAAGCTAGGAGTGTATCGACGCACTGCTCGGGAGGTCGGCTTTACCTTGCCGGAACTGCGCGACCAAGCCGCGGCAATGGCGCAGATAGCTAAAGCTCACGGCGACGTTAAGGCGTACTTGGCACAGCAGGAAGCAGGCGTTGAAGCGGCACGTATCGAAAATGAGCACGCTGTCGAGGCTGCTCGCCTGAAAGCGGAGGAGGAAGCCCGAGAGCGCCAGCACCTAGCCGAAGTCGAAGCGTCCCGCGGCACCTTTGGAGAGCTGTTCCTCGACTACATCGAATCGCGCCGGGAGAAGGCTACTGCCGGCGTCGTCAAGGAACTAGAGCGGTTGTATCAGACCAATATGCTGGCCCCTCACGCCAGCATCATGGCGATGAAGGCGCGCGACATTCGCACTGACCACATTCTCGCCATACTTAATCCGATCTGGGATCGAGGTGCAAAGGTACAGGCTGATCGGATGCGTTCGTTCTTGTCGGCGGCATTCAATCATGGTCTGCGGGCCGAGAACGCGGTCGGCAGGTCGAGCGCCAAGAGCTACAGCCTAGAGAGCAACCCGGCCATGCTGGTAGAAGTCGAGAAGGTATCGGTCCCCGCTACGCGGGCGCTTTCGGATGCGGAGTTGAGCAAGTTCTGGGGAACAGTCGAAACCACTGATGGTGTCGGGCCGGTTATGGCGCTGTTGTTCAAGTTCGTCATTGCCACAGGCGGCCAGCGCATCTTCAACGTCTGCCAAACCACTTGGGATGACTACGATCTGGAAGCCGGCACCGTACGCCTGATACACCGTAAGGGGAGGGGAGGCCAAGCGATGAGCAGACCGCACATAGTTCCTTTGACTGAGCGGGCTGTCGCCATTCTGAGGTGTGTCAGAGAGATCAACGGCTGTCATCCCTGGCCGTGGACCACCACCGGAAAGCAGCACATCGTCGTCAGCAGCCCGCGCCATGCCATTGCTGACTGGCTGAAGTCAGAGCACGCAATTATAGATGGGAAGCAGACCTCCAGCTTCTCGCCGCGCGACTTGCGCCGCACCTGCGCCCAACTGATGCAGAGACACGGAATCAGCGATCAACTGTCCGACCTGCTGCAAGCGCATGGTCAGACTGGCGTAGCGAATATTCACTACCGAAATAGCCCCGAGGCGGCATTACCGGAAAAACGGCGTGCCATAGAGCTGTTCGAGCGTGCGCTTGCGAAGGCATTGAGGGAGCAGCAGACGGCTAAAGTGGTGCCGCTGTCGAGAAAAAGGAAGTTAAAGTGAAAAAAACAAAAATAATTTCTGGTGCATTTGGTATGACATGGGAAGGTATGGATAGATATGGTGAGCAGAGGCATTGTTGCAAATGAGTATCGTTCTCTAATGTGTACTTGAACGGTCCGCGCGCCTCGCTACTATGCGGCTACTGGCTAGACGTACAACACCCAGATGAAACGCCCTGCACGCTGTGGCGGGGGGTTACTGGTGGAATGCAGACAAAGAAAAGCCCTCGACACTGTGAATGCCGAGGGCTGATCTGGGGGGACGGGACAACGTCCTTCTGCAGACCGGCAAGGCCAGTACACTCCCCAAGGTAGAAGCTTTTCGACGGGCTTCAATATCTACAGGCAATGCTTGTAGATGCTGGGAGTTTAAGTCACCTGAATTTGGCGTCAATGCGAATTCGTACCGTCCGACCGACGTAGATCCTATGACCAGTCGTGCGGCACCGGTGACTTTCTTCCCAGCACCGAGGGGAATCCCATTCGTTTCGAAATGGATGCCCAAAATGAGTCAACAAAACAATCGCGTCAGTCCTTCTACTGCAACCCCCAATCTGCCGATTCCCGGCACTTTCGGCACCACCGCACAGCTCTGCACTCGCTACCAAGTCAGCCGCACGACCTGGTGGCGCTGGTCGCAGATGCCTGGCTTCCCACGTGCCGTACGCTTCGGTCGTTCGGTTCGCTGGCCGGTGGAGTCGATTGAAGCCTTCCTGACTCCGCAGGAGGCATAAACCATGCGTACCCAACAACCTGCGAATCAGCGCGGGCGGGCAGCGTTCGGCCTGAAGAAAGCCGCCGCCGACCTTATCCGCCATGAGCAAACCCTCGTAATCCTGCTGTCGCTGTCCACGTATGACGTGCCTGAGGTGTTGCAATGATGCCCGCCGACAAGCTGTTGTCGCGTCTCGACAAAGTTCGCGACGTGAAAATGGGCAAGTGGACGGCTTGCTGCCCGGCACATGATGACAAGACCCCCAGCATGAATATCACAGAGGTCGAAGACGGCAAGCTGTTGGTGAAGTGCTGGGCCGGCTGTTCGGTGACCGTGATCATGGCCTCCGTCGGGTTGGAGTTGCGCGACCTGTTCCCCGATAGCGACAGCAAGCCACGTCGAACCGGCCCGAGCCGAGCTGCAATCGAGCTTGAGCGCTTGGTCTGCGTCATCGCCCGTTCCCTAATTGACCAGGGCACGGAACTGACTGAAGTAGATCAGCGCCGCTTCAAACTGGCGCGTGAACGCTTGGCAAGCATGGAGTTGAAAGCATGAATGCGAAAACCAAAGATCTCTACCTCAACCAGTGGTCGGAGCTAGCACAGCGTCAGCAGCAGACCAGCACTCTCGACTTCCGTTTTGTAGCGGCATCCGATATGCCAATCAAGCCTGTTGCCTGGCTGGTTGAAAACTATATCGAAGAGGACGCGCTGACGGTGATGTACGGCCCTCCCGGTAAGGGGAAATCGTTCGTGGCCCTGGACTTGTCTTGCTGTATTGCTAGCGGCATCCCATTTCACGGCCATGCCGTGAAATCTGGAGTTGCAATTTACATCGCAGGGGAAGGTCACAACGGTATCGCTCGGCGCCTTCACGCATGGGCGCAGCATAACGACGTTGTCTTGCCGAAACTGCTGTACGTTTCGGAAGCCCCTACAGACCTCTCCAGCGCAACAAATTCTGCAAAAGTGGCAGAAGCGGTTAAGGTGATTGCGGAAGCTACTGGCGAAGCTCCCGTGCTGATTGTGATCGATACCATGGCACGTAATTTCGGAGGCGACGAAAACAGCGCAACAGACGTGGGGCAATTTATCCGCAACGTTGACGCACTGCGTCGGCACTGGAAGGCCACTGTATTGATTGTCCACCACAGCGGTAAGGATGGCGAGCGAGGCGCACGCGGATCGTCGGCACTGAAAGGTGCCGTAGATGCTGAATACGAAGTGAGTCGGAGCAACGAAGACGACCTGGTTCGACTGATCCCGCGCAAGATGAAGGATGCTGAAGAGCCGTCCTCACTTGCCTTCGAACTGGTCGGCGTATCAGTGCACGACGACTGTGGCAGCCTGATCAGCGGTGCCGCGCTGCGCCTGACTCAGTACACAGCATCAGCAGCGCCAGTGCTGGCAAAGTTGGGTAAGCAGCAAAAGGCTGCGCTGGAAATACTCGAGCAGATGCACGCGGAGATCGCCCAACGGTTGAATAGCCAGGGCCGGGAAGATCACCCGGTACTCATCACCCTTGACGCATGGAAAGCTAAGTGTGAAGAAGCCGGAATTCCTCGCCAGCGGTTTCACGATCTCAAATACACACTGACTGTTCGTCAACAAATCCGAATCGACGATACGCATGTATTTCTTGTCCGTCCTGTCCTGCCATCCTTGGAGGTGCCGTACCGGACGGACAGCCGAGCAACAGTAAATACCGGACAAGCCGGACGGGAACCGGACCAATATCGGACGCAGAACGGACAGCATGCCGAGTCGCTTGCAGTCGACTTTGAGGATATTTAACCGTGGCCGCCCTGGATTACCTTCTCCGGGCCGGCCTCACCGCCGAGCTCAACGGGGATAAACTTCGCCTGCGTCCCGCTGACCGCATCACCAATGCCGATCGACTCTATGTGCGCGAACACCGAGTCGAGCTCATTGCTGAGCTGAATGCGGCCAATGATCCAACACTTTGCTGGCTGCACCTGCTGGTGCTGGCCGGCGGGTACGTGGTGCAAGCTTGCGGCGATATCGACACCGCTATTACAAAACAGAAGGCTCATCAGCAGCACGGCGATACCTTGTTGGCTGTAGTTGCAGCCCCAGGCTTCGAGCGTCCGCTCTCCGAAGCGGAGATCGTCAAGGCCTTGACCGGCACACTCGCCACGTCATC
The DNA here is from genome assembly GCF_054897945.1 of Pseudomonas sp. LB3P31. NCBI lineage: Bacteria > Pseudomonadati > Pseudomonadota > Gammaproteobacteria > Pseudomonadales > Pseudomonadaceae > Pseudomonas > Pseudomonas sp. LB3P31. Next base: position 3,092,761 of record NZ_CM142710.1, on the reverse strand, counting down.
GCCCACACCTGCACCTTCGAGCCTCTGGCTTCCCCGTGTCGCGCGTCTGCTCGGCACCCGTCCTGCCGTCCTGCTGGAAGGCGGTCACTTGGAGTCGCGTGACTTGACCGAGCTCATCGGTACGGATGCTGCGCTGGTGGCCGACGCGATCCGCACCAGCCTGGCCTGGGTCAACCGGCCGCAGCGGGTCGAGCAATCTGCCGAGGTCCATGCAGCTGAGGAAATTCAATCGCAGCACACCGTCCTCACTGCTGCTACGGCGTCAAATGCGTGGCGACAGGCTAACGCGGCATACATCAATCATCTGATGAGCTGCTGCGCCTGCCATGCGGCAACGAGCCGTTACTGTGAGGTTGGAGTCGATCTGCGCCAGCGTTATAACAGCACCCCGATGGAGGAGAGCGAATGAGCGATGCCTTGAAGGTAAATTTGTCCCAGGAGGAAACAGAGGAGCAGGTATTCGCGCGCAACTGCTTGACCCCTGAGAACCTGAGTGCAGCAATGCTTGTCAGCGGCAACCTGCTCGGCACGACGCTGGTCACCGATGTTGTCTATGAACTGAAGCGGCAGACGGCTGCAATTAACAGCGGCGACATGACCCGAGCAGAAGACATGCTGGTTGCGCAGGCGCACTCTCTGGACACTCTTTTCGCGCAGCTCGCGAGTCGGGCACTGAGGGCCAAGCACATGGAGGGACTGGAGTCCTATATGCGTCTCGCACTCAAGGCCCAGAACCAAGCCCGGGCTACCTTGCAAACACTGGGCGAACTCAAAACTCCCAAGCAGGTCGCTTTCGTGAAGCAGGCGAACATTGGCAATCAGGTCCAAGTCAACAACGGTATCCAAGAGAAGCCCGCGCGCACGCGGAAATCCAAAAAATCGCAGAACGAACTATTGGAGGTTGAGCATGGCGAATGGCTGGACACCCGAGCGACGGGCGCGGCAGGCGGAGCTGATCCGGCAATGGCGACCATGGGACCGAAGCACCGGACCACGCAGCACCGAGGGTAAAGCGGCTTCATCGCGCAATGCCTGGACTGGCGGGATGAGGCCGCTGCTGCGAGAACTGGCCGAAGAGCTGCGCGAGCAGGACAAGATTCGTCGCGAGATCCTGGATTGAGCGAAACGCCACGGATGGCGATTATCAGGTGCTTATCCGACCGAATTCATTGGCGCGTATCACTTTGAGTTGTCCCGACAAAGTGCAACGAAAAACATCTTTCCTAAGCCCAGAAATCAAGAACCGTCTGCTCCGTTTTGTACGATTCAGTGTTGCACGTGAGGTGCACCTAAAAAAACTACGACGGGGATACGACAGAGCCTCTGATGACGTCGCCCCTTGAGAGAAGTTGCGGTCAAATGAATGGGCAATCTGTAGGCAAAAATTGGCTTGATACTGACATCGTTTACACCTGCCCGGACCAATGCAGCGCCGTATTGCGAGACGTACAACCACACTCCCTTATGCACCCCATCCTGCGTAACTCCTCGCCGCAATCGTGGGGGACCGGACTTGAAGTGGTTCGATTTCACAACCAGTGAAGTGATTCCGTCAAAAGGAGATGAAGAAATCTGAAAGCTTTAGGCAAAAATTTTGATGATTTTCGGACCAATACACGCGCGCATTCGCGCGCGCTAAAAGGTCAATACCAGATCGTTTATCAAGTTAAAAATCCAACCGTCGCCATCTTTTTTTGGGTCGAATAACGCACTGGCGATTTAGCCCTTCGTTAGGAGGCAGCAACCGTCCAAAAGCTGACACTCCGCCGAGCAAAAGCTACGCCGTCCAGCATGCGTTTAGTAATAGAGTGAACTGCTAACGTTAAATTGATAACTTGGAGCCCCCCCCCGACACGAACCTACTGAGCTAGATGACAGTGGTCAGGCAAGAGTCAATTCCCTCAATTACAGCCTGAAGCCTCTGTCTAAGTACAGGGAGCTCCGACACAGTCAGCGCGTGTGGCCTGCCCGCCATGCTCAGAAATGCAGCCAGCGCTAAGTCAGAATGCTTCACCAACGCCACCAAATGCTTACCACTCGGCCCGCTGCTCCCAGCCATCCAGTTTTTCACCGTTTTCTCGTTCGCATTCGTCCAACGCATCAAAGTCTTCGTCGCCTGGTGCGACCCTCCGAGTTCCATATGTAGTGCCCTAGCGATGCCGTCTGCGTACTGTTGTTGAGCCAGAAAAGAATTGCCCGTTTTCGTGAACATTTTTCCCTCCCCGGTCTTCTACCTTGTTTAGAGCCACTTTTTAAAAAACGACGTCACTGATCATGGCTCCGCGTTGCTTTCAGTGGCTGCTGATCTGATTGAGGACATGCCGATGCAAACTCTCATTGGCGCGTACAACACTAGCAATGCCTCAACCGCAGCCATGGCGGCGGCGTATGTGCGCATGTCCACAGAGCACCAGCAGTATTCGACAGAAAATCAGCTCGATACGATCCGCTTATACGCAGCAACCCATGCGCTGGAAATCAACAAGGTTTACACCGACGCGGGCAAAAGCGGCTTGCGCTTGGAAGGTCGTGATGCCCTCAAACAGCTTTTCTTCGATGTAGAGAAAGGGCTGGCCGATTACTCGACAGTCCTGGTCTATGACGTCAGCCGTTGGGGGCGCTTCCAAGATCCTGATGTCAGCGCCAGTTACGAGGTGCGCTGCCGGCAAGCTGGAGTATCGGTTCAGTATTGCGCAGAGCAGTTCACCAACGACGGCTCTCCGGTCTCCAATATCGTCAAAAGCGTTAAGCGCATGATGGCAGGCGAATACAGCCGAGAGCTCTCGGTGAAGGTATTTGCTGGCCAATCGCGCCTGATTGAGCTGGGGTATCGCCAGGGCGGCCCAGCGGGATACGGTTTGCGCCGGCAATTGGTCGACGGTCACGGCTCGCCAAAGAACGAATTGGGTCTTGGAGAACATAAAAGCATCCAAACAGACCGTGTGATTTTAGTTCCTGGCCCTCCAGCCGAAATTGAGATGGTGCATAACATCTACCATCTGTTCGTTGAGGAAGGCAGAAGTGAGCGTGAAATCGCGAACTGGCTGAACTCGCAGGGGGTGCTAAATGATCGCGACAAATCGTGGTCGCGAGGTACGGTTCATCAAGTGCTGATTAATGAAAAGTACATCGGCAACAACGTGTGGAATCACACATCTTTCAAGCTGAAACAAACGCACACGCAGAACCCACCTGATGAATGGATACGAGCGAACGAAGCCTTCTGCCCCATCGTGAGTGTCATTCTCTTCAAGGCTGCTCAGTCAATCATCCAAACGCGCTCCTACCGAATGCCCGACGAGGAAATGTTGCACGCCTTGAAGGCCATTTATCAGCGCACGGGTTATCTGTCGGGAATCGTCATCGACGAGTCTGAAGGGTGTCCGTCGAGCAGTGCCTACCAGCAGAGATTTGGAAGCTTGCTTCGATCTTACTCCCTGATCGGATACTCCCCTGCACGCGACTACCGGTACATCGAAGCCAACAAACGCCTGCGTCAGATGCACCCGCTTCTCCTACAACAAACGACTCAGAAGATTGCGGATGTTGGTGGGAAGGTCACTGTAGATCCATGCACCGACCTCATGGTGGTCAACCAGGAGATTTCGATTTCTCTGGTGCTGAGCCGTTGCCATGTGTCACCTACCGGCAGCAAAAGATGGAACGTCCGATTCGATTATGGATTGAGCTCAGACCTGACAATCGCGGTTCGAATGAAAGAGCAGGAAGAGGCGGCTCTGGATTACTACATTCTGCCAACGATCGACATTGAAACCCCTAGGCTCCGCCTTGCCGAAAGCAACCAGGCGAACCTCGAAATTTACCGGTTCGACACCTTGGAGGTCCTGTCTGAACTGGCACGCCGCAGTGAGTTTAGGAGGGTCGCATGACAGCTATCGAGACCCATCGCAGAGCGCTGATGCACATCGCCGAAGAGACGAACATTCAGCTCATTCCCATTGAAGAAATTCGGGTGCTTAATCCACGGGCACGTAATAAGCAAGTGTTTGCCAGGCTGGTTGAGAACATATCGGCGTTAGGCCTCAAGCGGCCGATCACGGTCGCCCCTACGATGGGCGGCACCGAGCCCTATGAAATCGTCTGTGGCCAAGGTCGCTTCGAAGCGTTGCAGGCACTGGGAGAGAAAAAAATCCCGTGCATCGTGGTAAGCGCCAGCGAAGCGGATCGATATCTGATTGGTTTAGTTGAAAACCTCGCACGTCGAAAACATTCCAATCGAGAGCTTTTGTCCTCAATCCAGCTCCTCTCAGATCGTGGTTATACCTGCCCGCAGATTGCTGAAAAAACCTGTTTGGATGCAGGTTATGTACATGGGATTTTGGTGCTGTTGCGTCAGGGCGAAGAGCGACTGATCGCAGCCGTGGAAAAAGGCTGGTTATCTATAAAATTGGCGATGGAAATTGCCCGTTCGAAGGATGTCGATCTTCAAAAAGCCATGATGGAGGCCTACGAAAGCGGTGTGCTCAAAGGCGAACAACTGATGAGGGTTCGCCGCCTCGTTGATAGGCGCAAAACCTTCGGAAAGCGGTACGGCCAGCAAGCACCTCGCGCCGAGAAACACACGCCCCAAAAGCTTCTAAAGGCTTATCAAATAGAAGTTCGCCGTCAGAAAGTCATGATCAAAAAGTCAGATATCAATGAGCAGCGGCTACTGATCATAGTCACCGCGATGCGCAAATTGCTCGCCGATGATTACTTTAAGACGTTGCTTCGTAACGAAGATATTCCGGATATGCCCAAGCCGCTGGCCGACCGGATCTTTGGAGAGACGCCGTAATGTCAGAGGTCAAGCAGGCATTCGAGAGTCGTGTAATCGCCATCCCCCTAAACCGAATCCTTCCATCGCGGAAGGTCGATCAACTGAAAACTGGCAGCAAAAAGTACGCAAGTATTTTGAGCTCGATTAGAGAGCTGGGCGTCGTTGAACCTTTGGTGGTTCATCCCAAGCCCCTCATCGCAGGTGGAGTATCTTCGTTCATGCTTCTGGACGGACATTTTCGTTTGGAGGCACTCAAGGCGTTAGGGGCGACTGAGGCGCTATGTTTGATTTCTACCGACGATGAAGCGTTTACCTACAATCGGCAAATCAACAGGCTGACGCCGATCCAAGAACACAAAATGGTCGTTACCGCTCTGAAAAAGGGTATTGAAGCTGCTCGGATTGCATCCGTGCTTGGGATCAATGTGGTTCGAGTTCACGAAAGAGAAACCTTGCTGAAAGGCATCGCACCTGAGGTAGCGGAGATGCTGAAGGTTCGCATGGTATCGCAGGACGTGTTTCGCGCTCTTCGACTCATGAAGCCTATCCGTCAAATCGAAACGGTTGAAATGATGATTTCAGCCAACTGCTTCACGCGAAATTATGCGCGGATGGTCTTGGCAGCATCTCGCCCTGAGATGCTGGTCGAAACAAAGAAAAAACCGAGTGACGTCAGTGCCGTCGATATTGCGCGCATGGAGCGCGAAATGGAAAACCTGCAGCATGATTACAAGCAGGTTGAGGACACCTTGGGCGAGACGATGTTGGTTCTGGTTGTGGCCAAAGGTTATCTGGTGCGCATTCTGCGCAATGAAGCGATCGCGGGCTATCTAACTCGCTATTACGCTGATTTGCTGGAAGAGCTCGTGTCCATAATGGAGGCAGTGACTTCTGACGCTAGGCAGCTTGAACGAGAATAGAAACCGCCAGCTACGCTTTCCTGTTCCACGGAGGAATACCATGCCCGACTCTGACCTACGCCCGTCTCTGCTATTCAAGATCAACGAAAACCAGCTCGCCCTGGAAGCCGCCATCATGGAGCTCATGATCTGGGACGAGCAGCGCGGTTCAGTTTTAGTCCGAGCAATGCGCGCGGCTGCAGACGATCGACGAAATGAGGACTTCATCAAGATGACGCTAGCCGTGCTCATGCCCCCCGAATGACTGCAATCGGCCAGAAGCGGACATTCGGCTTGAGTGTCTTTCGGGCAATTCTGACTGCGAGATATGACCGACAGCAACGGGGGGGAAGTTGACAGGGCTAGGTTGGCGGCGTGGGTGGACAGGATATACTGCGTGAGTAACGTACAAATTATCACGTATTAATACGATTGAATGAGTGGCGATAAAATAATACTTCTATCGCCACTCAGACGAACTCATATGCTCACTTGACTTTTCTAAAGTCCTTTATTAATGCGATTGTCTTATTTAGCCTCTCTAATGCTCTGAGCATAAAAGGTGTATTGAAGGTGGTATCACTCAATTCATTGATCAATCGCTCTGCATCAGTAGCCATCCGCTTGCATGCGTGTTCAAATTCCGTTTGATGGCGCTTAGATATTTTTGAATAACAAATATCATAATACTCCGAATACAATCCAAGCTGTCTGAACTTAAAAATATCATTGTCTATCTTGCAAAAAAGCTGATGTCCTTTAGAAAACAATTCAGGAGCTCTACTTAGAGTTGCAGGCTCAAGAGCCATCAGCAGGTACAGTCGGCCTTGCTGAGTATCGTGATGATTGGTGTGATAGTTTAATTTTTTCTTTGCGAGGGCGTAACTTTGATCAATATATTGCTGCGCCTTCTCATACTCTTTAAAAGGAATATGCGCCATCGCGTATTGCAGCCAAAAATGTGGGTCTGACTTCAACCAGTCAACGTTGGTTTTGAGTTTTTCATAGTAGTCGCGTATATTGGATTTCTTGTTAGCGTCTGGCAAAAGCCGTTCAATAAATGAAAATTTTACGAGAGAGCGAAATGCTTCGTTTTCTTCTTGGGATTTCTTGTCGAGCCTTCCATACTTCTGCGCTATTCGTAATAACTGCTCTTTGATATACGTTGATGGGAAATGATTTTTAATGAGGGACATACAAAACAGACTCGATCTTGTTTGCACTCCACCACTTGCTGGCTTGAAAAGCTGTTTGAAGGACTCATTGCTGCGTAACTTATCTGAGTAAATCTCATCGTTTAATGCTATTTCCGAAATAAAGCTATTTGTTGTCTGAAGCCCGATCACTTCTATTAATGCGATAGCGAACGCAGTATCGCGATAACTCTTGTGGACGCTAGAACTTAAATCAGGAAAAAAATTAAGTAGATTCTTAACTCGATCTTTTATTTGCGGTGAATCGAAAAGAGCGAGTAGTGCAAGAGATATCTGTGCATCATTTTCTTGGAGTACATATGAGATTTTTTGCTGCCTCGACATGTAAGCTTTATCGCCCCATGCCCCCAAGTTATCAAATATAGCGATTAGCTGTTCAATCTCCTCGATGGATAGCTCATCAATGCTCAGCTCTTGGTAGGAGAAGTTATGCTGCTTCAACTCATCACGAAGGCGCTCGTGGGCATGGAAGCGGGTTGACGTGATAGTCAGGATGTTCTCCGGCTGAAGAAGTCCAATTGTTTTAATTAGGTCCGGATGATGAGAATAATCGTCGATAATTATTACCGATTTTCGATTGCCTCTGATTTTCTCTATGTCTCCTTCAAAGTCTCCGGAAGGATCAGCTATCGTGTACACGTCATAGCCACGGGTAGACAAGAAAGGAAGTGCTTCCTTTAGCAATAAAGTTTTACCGTTACCGAAAGAACTACTAATCACCGTGTGCCGGTTAGCAAGCAAGAATCTATCTAGAATTTCCAGCTCCTTTCGCTTTATCATATAAGGAACTGGTTGCTGAGTTAATATACTTAAATCGACAAGATCTTGCTCTGTAGATCCATGAAGGATCAAACCGTCCACATCTTTGTCTCTAATTGTTCGCGATGCTTGGCTAGGCTCGTACCGCTCTAGAGCAGACAGTATATCCGGGTCAATAAGTTGCGTGGTTACTTGGCCTGCTATTTGCTCGCCAAAGTAATCCACGCCAACAGGAAGTACTGTTCCGTAATCTTCCAACACAGAAAGACTTTTCTCTGAAGGATCGATTTGAGTAACAAAATAGGTTTTCCGTTTCAGATCGGAGTTTTCATAAAGAATTTTTTGTATTTCTATATCGTACAAAGAATACCCAATAAAAACTAAGGCCGTGCATGTATCAAGGTCCCTTTTGAACTGGTAACTCCAGGGAGAATTTAAAAAGCCATCTGCGCTTATGTATGATGCCGCGCTTAACTTGAACGTCGTATTAAGCGTATCTGGGGTTAGAGAAGACGTTGAGCCGTTTAGATGAATACACAGATTTGATTTTTTAACATAATTGTGTGGAGAGCAGGAAATATCAACTGTCTCGACAAGCTTTGAGGTCTGGAGACCTGCTTGCTCTATTGCGTTATCGTAATTCGTCGTGTATATCCGACGCCAAGGTGCAGCGACAATCGATTCCTGCGCTGGAGTGGTTTTTTTGCACGTAAATGTGGTTTTTAGTAAATTGATTAGCTGCTCAATACTTTTATTTTTCTTTATGTAGTGCTGAGAAGCGTACCGAAGGTCGTCGTCCTCTCCAAATTCCCCGAGAGCACAAATTTTACGAGCAAGCGCAGAAGCTCGGGGCAGTTCTATATTTTCAATATTTATTGTATCGGAGGAAAAACCAGCCCCAGCAAATAGAATGGCTTTTCCAGAATTAATTAAACTAGCTACTTCTGAAATCGTCGTCGCGTGCGTTGACATTTTATCCTCCTGGTTATTTTAATCATGGCTCTATGCCGTCGATCTTTTACCACAGAATTGAGGATTTAGCCGCTGACTGATGGCAATTTGAGAGCATTGCTCTACTATTGCCTTGCGCTTCGGAGGCTTGAAGGGCACGCCTGCAGCGGGAGCGGGCCTCGCCTGAACGTCTGCTTATGGCGGTTCACTGCCGGTCATGATTGCTGAGGGCGCGGGGCAAATCCAGCGCAGATGACTGGCTAGGTTGAATGCAAATGAGTGGTCAAGGCATTGTAAATGCCCAGGTGTCAGCGGATCTGGAGAAGTGGCTAGAGCCAGCAGCGAATTCAGCTAGTCTTGCCGCACCAATTACTCAAGGACGGTACCCATGACGGACAACTCTGAAGCTAACATAGCCACAGCAGACGCACTCACACTGCTCCTGCACAACCAGCACGCCATATGTGCGGCCATGGAGGAAGTAACCAAGTGGCTTTCTGAGAATGGAGTGGGGAGCATTGCCGCTAACGCCATTGCTGCCATGGAAACGCTGGACCGTAACGCTCAAGAGATCACAGGCGCCATCATGCGACTGCGGCAGTTATAGGTATGCTTTAGCTGATACGCGCATCTTTAAATTTATTTGCCCTTTCCGCTTGATAAGTGACACCCATAGTGCAACAGTATTAGTAGAGCACCCTAACTGATACGTGAGGCACATCATGTTCATCCGCGCATATCTCCGAGCATCAACCGAAGAGCAAGACGCCAGCCGCGCCCAGGCCTCGCTTGAACAGTTCGCCAGCGACCGTAACAAGGACATTGCGAGCGTGTATCTGGAGAATGCCAGCGGCGCCTCCGCAGACCGGCCCGAGTTGCTGCGTCTGCTCAAAGATGCGCGCAAGGGTGATGTGCTGCTGGTGGAGTCGATAGACCGGCTTTCTCGCTTGCCGGTGGAGGACTGGCAGAAGCTCAAGACCACGATTGATTCCAAGGGCCTCCGCATCGTCGCGCTCGATCTGCCGACCAGTCACCAGGGAATGCAGGACACGAAGGGAGACGAGTTCACCGGGCGGATGCTGGGCGCTATCAACTCGATGCTGGTGGAAATGATGGCCGCCATTGCCCGCAAGGATTACGAGCAACGCCGCGAGCGCCAAGCCCAGGGTATTGAGAAGGCCAAAGCTGCCGGTAAGTATCAGGGCCGGCCGATCGATGAAGATCTGCACAAGCGCGTTACGGAACTGCTCGGTGCCGGCCTTGGCATCCGTGCAACAGCCAGGCACGCCAACTGCTCGACCACTACAGTCCTTAGGATCAGGGACTTGGCCAGTGCCTGAAAGCACCAATAAAAAGGCTTTACGGCCACTTGTCGGGACTGGAAAGTTAGCACTGCGCTGAGCTTCGATCTGCGTTGGCGATTTGGCAACACAACCAATTGGGTCACCACGAGCAAATCACTCACAATTTTCCAATGCGATGGAACGCCAGTTGGGGAACCCGCGTAGCACTCGCTCCGGAGTGCCTAAGCACCGTCGTGCTGATCACCTTCAAGAAAAAGCATGAGCATGACATGGTTCGAATCCAGAACCATTGAGCTGCTTTCAACAGTCTCTAAAGAAATCGATGATTTCCTAATCCTTAAAAGGCGAGAAAACTTCATAGTTCTTAAACAGTACACGCGTGGATCACTAGGCGGTAAGTTCACGGCGTAGCCAATTGTACGAACCGGCCTATTACCTCGGTGCTGACCATCGTGTACACCCAGGTTGAACCAATGCGCTCCGATAAAGGGACCGGTAGAGAGCAACCGTTGCAGCCCTTTGCGACAGAAAGCGGTTCCGAACGAGCAGCCATATCGAAGAATGCTTAAGTGCCGATACTTTTCATGGTATGAACAAGAGTTACTTGACGACAGGGTCGGCAGGCACTATTGATGCGCGCCAATACTGTGCGCTCGGTATCTGTTGAGCCACTGGCGGAGCAGGCATGTTCGCTGATGCGGCATTAGAATCTATGAACAGCATTGATAAATAGAGCTTATGAGATTCCATTCCGACGGCCCCTCTATACCAGATATCCTCCTACAGCGCTGTGATGCTGGTCGCGTCGTCTTTCTATGCGGCGCTGGGGTTTCGAAGCCATCTGGTATGCCTGATTTCGTCGAACTGACTCAGTACGTCATAGAGTTTTTCGACCCGCCAGCCGACTCAGAAATTATGACCGCATTTCGGCCATGGCTGGACAGTCAATCTGAAGCGAATGTCCCGCTCGACCAAATCTTCAACCTGCTCCATCTTGAATACGGCAAGGATGAAGTTAACGCTTTGGTCACAGAGCGGTTGAGTACTCCTCAACAAACCCAAGTTGTTGGACGCGAGCACGGTCTGATCAAGCGAATTTCTTCGAGTCAGAGCGGCGTGCCACAAATTGTCACGACAAACTTCGATCGATTGTTCGAGACAGGGCTGGGGGGAGAGCATCTGGTTTGGCATGTGCCGCCTGCTTTTCCCGATCTGAACTTTGGATCGAAGATTGAGGGGATCACTTACCTTCACGGACGACTGGTGGGCGCCGCCTCTGAAAATCATCCTTACGTGCTGAGCAGCGCCGACTTCGGGCGTGCCTACCTTTCAGAAGGATGGGCCACCAACTTTATCAGGCTCCTCCTCGAACGATATACAGTCGTTTTAGTCGGTTATCAGGCGGAAGACCCTCCAGTCAAATATCTCCTTCAGGGTCTCAACCATGACGGGCAGTTTGACCGGTCTAGACTCTATGCCTTTGACCGTGGGCTTTCCGAGGAAATTGAAGCTAAATGGAGGGATCGAGGTGTAACAGCAATAGCCTATTCCGATCATTCGGACCTGTGGAATAGCATGGAAGCCTGGGCAAGCCGCACCGACGATCCGCGCAGATGGCGTGCATCCATAATTGCTAAAAGCCAGCATGATCCGAAGGATCTATCACCTCATGAGCGCGGCCAAGTTGCTCATACTCTTCGCACGGTACAGGGGGCGAGATTGTTTTCGGAGACTGATCCAGCACCGCACCCTGAGTGGGTATGTGTGATGGATGCGAATGTCCGATCAGCTAAGCCGAGTAGCGGATATGGCCGTGACATAGAAACCTTCGACCCTCCAGCCGCTTACGGTCTTGATGACGATCTGGGGGATATCTCTGAGGAAGATCGCAGGCAGGGTGTTAGCAATGACAATCTCCTAGTGTGGCGCGAAGAAGACGACAATCCGCATGAATCTCATCGGTTGGGCGGGCGACTTGCAGAAGGTTTCGAAGTGACGCCGATAAGGCTTCGTCACCTTATTACCTGGATCAGCAAGTGCATCGACAGTCCTGTGTTGGCCTGGTGGGCCATTCGACAGAGCGGACTGCATCCACGATTGCTACAACAGCTTGAGTGGCAACTGGAGCAGTCAAAGTCTCTCAACGAGCGTGCTCGTCATATCTGGAACCTTATCCTCGAACACCATCGAGACCCTCGCAATCTTAAGTGGAATGGCGAATGGTTCGACTTGGAGGCGCGGGTTCATGCGGAGGGGTGGACGGCTAGTGTTCTACGAGAATTTCGGAGGGTTGCGACTCCCCGATTGGAGATTAAGCTGCCGCTTGGATTGAAGAAATCCAGACCGCCGTCGGTATCTTGGGAGGAAATTCATCTCGGCGACCTTGGTCAGTACGAAGTCGTGTTCCCTGATCGGCACGACGTAGATTTAGACGTCCCCGATAGTCAATTGCCGCAGGTATTTGGAATTATTGAGGAGCAGCTAACCGTGGCCTCAGGGCTACTGGGCGATATCGAAACCTCCTACTTCCATACCCCGACCTGCTATCCGGGCCGTGATGTCGATGGGGGTGACCGCATCACGGACGCCGCGGAGGTCGTGACTTGGTTCGTACAACTTTTTGACCGGATGGCTGCCAAATGGCCAGAACTGGCAAACGCACATGCAACGACTTGGCCCGCGACAGACCAGTTCTTCTTTCGAAAGCTCAAACTGTATGCGTTTAGTAAAGTAAACGTCTTCGAGGCAGACCACGTTGCTAAGGAAGTCTTGTGCTTAGATCAGGATACATTCTGGGACATCCGTGTGCTTCGAGAGCTTCTTTTCCTATTAGTGGATCGTTGGAGAGAGTTCTCTCAAGAAAACCGAAATCGACTCATCGACCGTATCTTGATAGGCCCCGATCAGCTATCTCATTGGCCTGATGAGGAGTTCCATGGGCTGCGGGATAACTTGGCCGTCAGATATGCTCGGTATCTCGAATTACGAGGATGTGAACTGACGGCAGATCGAAGTGAACGCCTTTCCATTTTGGCTAAAGGCATTCTTGAGTGGAACGACGCTTGGGCAACCTCAATGGTGATCGAGCGCGGTTCTTGCTCGGGGTGGGTTGCTACGGATGAGAAACCCGATGCAGTTTTGGACCTTCCTGTAACCGAGGTAATCTCCCAGGCAAAGGAAGACTTGAAGCGTGATTTTGACAGCCTCACTGAGAAGCGCCCCTTTACTGGTTTGGTAAAAGCCAATCCGCGGAAGGCCTTGTCTGCGCTTACGATTGCAGGAAGGGCTGGCGATTATCCAGAGGCGTTCTGGTCGCCCATGATCAATGAACTTCCCGCAGACGTCGCGCCTAGGCTGAGACGGGTATTCCTGCTCCGATTAACTCGACTTCCAAATGAGGTTATTGAAAAACTGCGCCATACCTTGGGCCAATGGCTCGAAAAGAACTTAGCCGCGGTTCTTGAGTTTGATGATGATCTCGGGTGGGCAGTCTACGATCATATCGTCGATGGCATCTTGAGCGGTGTAGCAGATGCAATGGGTCACGGTCTTGGTGAAGACCGCCAAGGTGGAGAAGTCATTCAACGGTCCCTGCGCACCCTCTACCATGCGAACAGCAGCCCAGTTGGTATGTGTGCTGCAGCCCTTCTCGATGCAGTACCCGGAGAGAAGCAGGAGGCCTTTTCACTGATCCCAGATCACATAAAGTCTCGTGCCGAACGCCTCTTCGCGGCACCAGGCGAGGGTTCTGATCATGCTGTGTCGGTCGTGTGCAAAAAGCTGAACTGGTTGATGTTCGTCGACCCTGCTTGGACTAAGGAACACCTAATTCCAATGCTGGCGTTCGAGCATCCAGCTTCGGAACCTGCATGGAACGGTTTTCTTCATAGCGGGCGGGCGCCTTGGTCGCCGTTGGCAGAGATCATCAAACCGCTCCTGCTTGAACTCTTTCCGCGGATAGAAGGATTTTCTTGGGAGCGTGAACTCTCAATCGTGGCGGCCCAATGGCTAGGCTCTATGCGGGTGTTTCATTCGACTGAGCCGAGCGGTCTTTCACAAAGCCAAATTCGTTCGGTCTTGCGAGCGATGACTGACGATACTCGGAACAGGTTCATTACCTGGCTGGGCCAAGTTGGGCAGGCAAACGAGAACGGCTGGGCCAAATACGTCATCCCCTTAATCAACGAGGACTGGCCGAGAGAGCGCCGATTTAGGACTTCCGCATCGATGAGAGCGTGGATCGGCTTGCTGGGTGGAACTGGCAATAGTTTCGCCGCCGTCTACGAAGCGGTGAAGAAATTCCTCGTGCCAGTGGAGACAAGTGACCACCCATTTTATAGGTTTACCCGAGAGATTAGTGATGAAAAGCCAATAACCGCTCTTTTTCCAGAGTCGACGCTGGATTTGATGAACAGAGCTACACCTCAGGTACTCAACCGCCCGACATCCGAGTTACCAAAAGTGCTAGCACTGATTGCGGAGACCGAGCCTGGCCTGACGTCAGATCCTCGCTATTTGCGCCTAATCGATCTTGTTGAACGAAGCTAGATTCCGGTCATACGTGATCGAACTTCCTAGACGAGCCTAGATCTCCTCTCCCATGGTGGGGGAGCACTTTTCCAGATCCGCTGACACCTAGGTAATTTCATTGGCTGCTTCGAGGGCAAGTCGGTTTCCTCAGTGAAGAGGCAAGGGCGGTAGGAGTTTGGGTCGGTGAATAAGAAGCGAGTGTCGGTTTTGCTGCGGGATATGGAAGTCCTTCCAGCCTGAACAAGCACAAAAGGTTACTCGGCAGGCCAGTCAAAAAGGCTGCAAGCAATTCCAGTCAACTGAGAAGCTGTGACCAAAGCTGTGACCAAATTGGGCATCAAACCTCAGAAACAAAAAAGGCCCACCTTTCGGTGAGCCTAAGTTGTTGATCTATATGGTGCCGGCACCAGGAGTCGAACCCGGGACCTACTGATTACAAGTCAGTTGCTCTACCAACTGAGCTATACCGGCGTGTTGGGCGACGATTATAGCGATTGGATTGGTTCTGTAAACCCCTGAATTCAGACTATTTTTGCGCAGGCCTTGGGTCAGGCGCGGCGCAGGGCTTTCTTGAGTTTGTGCAGGGCTTTCCAGGTGCGGCTGTTCTGGATGGCGTGCAGTTGCGCTTCGGCCTGTTCGGCGCGTTGTAGAGCGGCGGCGAGGTGGGGTTCTGGGTCGTTGAGGGGGTGGCTGAATTTGTGGCCGCGGCAGAGCTGGAAGTTGTCCAGGTTGCACGGCGGGATGTCGAAGGCGGGTTTGAGGTTGAGGTGTTCTTCGGCGAGGTAGTAGGTGTTAAGGCCGTCGAACAGGATGGCGTGGTAGCCGGCGTTGGTGACCAGGGGGTCCCAGGTCTGGTTGCGCTCCCACGGGGTCTCGATGAGGATGATCCAGGGGCGCCACTGGCTGAAGTCCATGCCGCGCAGCACGGTTTCTTCGTGGCCTTCGACGTCGATTTTCAGGAAGTGGATGGGTCGGCCGTGGGCGTGTTGTTCGCAGATGGAGGTCAGGGTGCGCGATTGCACGGTGTGGCTGCGCACGTCCATGCCGGCGTCTTTGTGCTGCTGGGCCACGGTCGGTTCGAGGGTCGACAGGCCGGTGCCGGCGATGCCGTAGAACGTGAGGTCCTGGGCGTTTTCGCCAGCGACGCATTGCAGGTTGGTGTCTTTGGGGCGTTGTTCGCACAGGGCCTGGTAGTAATTGGCCACTGGTTCGACGTTGATGCCGGTCCAGCCGTGATCATAGAACGCCTTGGTGACTGAGTCGTGGGCTGGATGGTTGGCGCCGATGTCGATGTAGAAGCCGTTTTCGACGTTGCGCAGCGCGCGCCACAGGCGGATGTCTTCGAAGTTCTGTGCGTAGGAAATAAACGTCACGGTCACATCCTGTCGTTCGTTTTTATTCTTGATGATGGCCGCGCGGTCGGCGTGCTGTTTGTCTGTATAGCAAGGGTCGCGGGCGGGGTGCAAATGTCTGTTGGTGGGGTCCCGTATTCGGCGGTTATGTCCTTTTCGCCGATTGCTTATGCACAACTCGCGTGGTGGCCGTTAGCATCCATCCGCGATTTTGTGGAGTTGTTCTCATTTGCTCGCAAATGCCTGTTTTTTGGGTTTTTTATTCATGTGTACGAAAAATGAACACAGGTGTTTCAGGCGGGAAACACGTGTAAACATTGGATCCAGGATAATTTCATCAACAGAGTTATCCACAGGCTGCGAGCTCTAGGAACGTTCGCCAAGGATCAGCAGATTACGCGGAGTCAGGGGGCTGTCGCAGAAGGTTCCCAGCTGAACGGTGTAACCCTGCTCGCACAGGAAAAGTGCCCGATCAAGCACCAGCCACAACTCCAGTGGACGTCGGAAAAGTCCGCGCAAGAGCTCCAGATTGCGCACGTTTGCCAGGCGCTGCCAGCCGGCGGCTTCCAGGGCGCGCCAGTCTTGAGGACCGATTGTGGATAAGTCCTTGAGTGCGGCCAAATGATGGCAGTACTCGGCGAACGATTTTTCCAGCCAGGCGGTGGGGAGGGAACGGGTGGGCAGGTATTCGTCGACTCCGCGCAGTTGCCGTTGCAGCAGGTCGAAGCCCAGGCGGCGTGCCATGGAGGTATCCCGCTGGTGGCGCACGCGGGCGCCAGCTGTGACGGTTTCGCTCGCGGGCAGCGCCAGGTCGTCGAGGGAGAGATGCAGGGTGGAGCGCTTGCCCGGGGACGAAATCGCCTCATGGGCGTCAAGGCTGATGCGGTTGTAGCAGCAGGGTGCGATGGCCAGTTGTTTGCACCCCGCAGCGCTGGCGAGCTGGATCAGCCTGACGTGCAGATCACCGCAGGCGTGCAGTGCTACTGGCGTATGGCCGCTGTTCAGCAGGGAAGCGGCTTCGGCGGCGAGTACATCTTGTCCCACGTGTAGCGCGTGCAAGTGATGACGCTGGCTGAGGGCCTGGCCGCTGGCGACCAGGGCCGGGTCGTACTCCAGGCAGGTGAGTTGCTGTCCGGCCTGCAACAAACGTCGGCCCAGGTGTCCCTTGCCAGCGCACCAGTCGAGCCAATGCTTTGGCTGCTGGGTGAATTTCAATCGGCTGGCGAACGCTTCGATCTGTTGCCATTTGCGCCCCGGCACATCGACATTAAGCCGGTGCCCGGCCTCTTCAAGCGTATGGGCCGGCAATTCGCCGATGGCGCTCAATTGCAGTGATTGTTCCGCCAGCGAAGCGAAAGGCTCCGGCGCGTCCAGCAGGGCGGGGTGGTTGTGTGCGAGTTCTGCATCTTCAAGTGAACGGCTGCGTAGCCAAAGCGCCAGTTCCGCGTAGGACGCTTCCCAAGGAAGTTGCAGATGGGTGAACGGTCGCGGCTTCCACAGCGCTTGATGCTCGATCAGAAAAGCATCCAGCGCAGCGAAACGGGCGAGCAGGTCCTCGCCCGTCAGTACGGGGCGATCAACGCCCTTGGCAGGCATCGACGCGCAGCCAGCGTTCCAGCAGCTTGAAGCCGCGCACCAGGACGAAGGCCATGAGCAGGTAGAACATGCCTGCCGCGAAGAAGATCTCCACCGGCAGGTAGGTGCGGGCAATGATGGTGCGGGCCATGCCGGTCAGTTCCAGCAAAGTCACGGTGCTGGCCAGGGCGCTGGCCTTGAGCATCAGGATCACTTCGTTGCTGTAGGCCGGCAGGCCGATGCGCGAGGCGCGGGGCAGGATGATGTAGAACATCGCCTTGGCGCGGGACATGCCCAGCGCCCGCGCAGCCTCGATTTCGCCCTTGGGAATCGCCTGGATCGAACCGCGCAGGATCTCGGCGATGTAGGCCGCGGTGTGCAGGGTCATGGTCGCGGTAGCGCACCAGAACGGATCACGCAGATACGGCCACATTGAACTGTTGCGCACCGCGTCGAACTGCGCCAGGCCGTAGTAGACGAGGAACAATTGAACCAGCAGCGGCGTGCCACGGAAAAAGAAAATGTAGGCGTAGGGGAATGCGCGCACGTACCACAGGCGTGACGAGCGGGCGATGCCCAGCGGAATCGCCAGCAGCAACCCGGCAATCACGGCGATGGCCACCAGTTCCAGGGTCAGGGTTGCGCCCTGGGCCAGCTTCGGCAGCCACTTGATGATGACTTCCCAGTTCATTGGGTGCTCCTTGCGAACCCGCGACTGGCGCGTTTTTCCATGAAATGCATGCCGATCATGGCGAGAATCGTCAGGCCCAGGTACATGAACGCGGCAACCATATAGAAGGTGAACGGTTGCTTGGAGACGGTTACGCCGATTTGCGCATGGCGCATGATTTCTTCCAGGCCGATGACAGACACCAGTGCCGTGTCTTTCATCAGGATCATGAACAGGTTGCCCAGGCCCGGCAGGGCGATGCGCCACATCTGCGGCATGATCAGCTTGGTGAAGATGCGAAATTTCGACAGGCCCAAGGCTACGCCGGCTTCACGGTGGCCCTTGGGAATGGCCAGGATCGCGCCGCGAAATACTTCCGTGGCGTATGCGCCGAAGCACAGGCCAAGGGCAATCACGCCAGCGGCGAAGGCATTGAGTTCCAGGTCGGGGTTACCGAAGAACTCGCCCAGTTCGCGCATCAGGTTGACCGTACCGAAGTAGATCAACAGCACCCAGAGCAGCTCCGGGATGCCACGCACCAGGGTCGAATAAGTGCCGCCAAGCCATTGCAACGGCTTGTACGGGGAAGTCTTGGCCAAGGCGCCGAGCAGACCGAGCACCAGCCCCAGGCACAAGGCCGAGAGTGCCAGTTTTACAGTCATCAGCGCGCCAGCGGCGAGCGCCGGGCCGAATCCGTAGAGATCGATAGTCATGGATTTCTTTTCAAATCGCGGCAGGCAATGCCAGGGGCTGGCGCCGTCAGTGAACGGCACCCGCCAGGCAAGTCAGAATCAATAGATGCTGAAAGGGAAATACTTGTCGTTGATCTTCTTGTAGGTGCCGTCGGCAACGATTTCTTTCAGCGCGACGTTCAGCTTCTCGCGGATCGGGTCGTTTTTACGCACAGCGATACCGATCTTGTCGCTTTCTTCCACTGGGTCACCCTTGAACTCGTAAGGACGGCCGGCGTCGCTTTTCAGCCACTCGTAGTTGACGTACTTGTCCGCCAGGATGCCGTCCAGACGACCGGAGGTCAGGTCCAGGTAAGCGTTTTCCTGGGTGTCGTAGAGTTTGACTTCAACGCCTTCCATGTTGTCTTCCATCCAGGTGCCGGCGAGGGTCGCACGTTGTGCGCCGATCACTTTGCCTTGCAGGGAAGCCTTGTCGGTCTTGAACTCTGCGTCTTTCTTGGCGATGAACTGCAGCTTGTTGGAGTAGTACGGGTCGGTGAAGTCCACTGCCTGCTTGCGCTCGTCGGTGATCGACATCGAGGAGATCAGGAAGTCGAACTTCTTGGCGTTCAGGGCCGGAATGATCCCGTCCCAGTCGGAGGTGACCACCGTGCACTCGACTTTCATCTTGGCGCACAGGGCGTCGCCGATTTCCTTGTCGAAGCCGACCACATTACCGCTGGCATCTTTGTTATTGAACGGCGGATAGGCCGCTTCAATGCCCATCTTCAGGGTTTCGGCCATGGCACCGGCGCTGAACGCCAGGGAAACGGCGGCAGCCAGGAAGACCTTTTTGTAATTCTGCATGCGGGTAGCTCCGTTAGCGGTTGCTGGACATGAATTGTTTGCAGCGCGCCGAAAGCGGGTTTTCGAACACCTGCTGTGGCGATCCTTGCTCTTCTACCAAGCCTTGGTGCAGGAACACCACTTCGCTGGACACCTGGCGGGCGAAACCCATTTCGTGGGTGACCAGCAGCATGGTACGGCCTTCCTCGGCCAATGCGCGGATGACATTAAGTACTTCCTGAACCATTTCCGGGTCAAGGGCGGAGGTGGGCTCGTCGAACAGAATCACCTTGGGCTGCATCGCCAGCGTGCGGGCAATGGCCGCGCGCTGCTGCTGGCCGCCGGACAATTCGGCGGGGTAGGCATGGCGCTTGTCCGCGATGCCGACCTTGGCCAGCAAGGCTTCGGCGACTTCGGTGGCTTCGGCCTTGCTCTGGCCGAGCACCCGGCGCGGCGCTTCGATGATGTTGTCGAGCACGCTCATGTGCGGCCACAGATTAAAGTTTTGAAACACAAAACCAATCTCGCTGCGCAGGCGATTGATCTGCTTGCCGTCGGCAGCGACCAGTTCGCCGTTCTTCGCGGCCTTGAGCTTGAGTTCTTCACCGGCTACCAGAATCTGGCCCTGGTGCGGGTTTTCCAGCAGGTTGATGCAGCGAAGGAACGTGGACTTGCCGGAACCGGAGGAACCCAGGATCGAGATCACATCGCCGTCGCGGGCGGTCAGCGAGATGCCTTTGAGCACCTCAAGCGAACCGTAGCGTTTATGCAAGTTGCGGATTTCAAGCGCGGGCGCGGCCTCAGCCATGTGCGTTCCTCATTAAGTGTTGCTCCTGCTGTTGGCGGCCTTCCTGGCGAGGCGGCCAAGCTAGCATAGCGTCTGAATGGCAGCCAACAGCACTACGGGCAGTAAACGGATGTCATGTGGCAGGTTGTCGCATCGTCAAAGCAGACTGTCGCGCTGCTATCAACCGAACAGGTGTTTGAACACGTCCGTTAAGGAGAAAACGATAGGCCTGCCGCAAAAAAAGGCGCGATGTTGCCAGCTTTGCCGGGGGGTTGGAAGCGTTAACCGGACAAACGTTCCTGATCTGCACTTTTATTGTGCGACTGGCATTTTTTGTTGTGTTTCTGGTGCGGCAAATTGTCCAGAAAGTGAGTCGGAGGGTAACGCTCTGGCGAATTGCCATTAATCTCAAGGACTTGCGATGACCGTCCGGTCAGCATGAGAGCCCCGGAGCCGGGGAGTTCGTAACATTTTGGCGCAATTATTGCGTGCGGAATAAGGAACGCTCCGTTGGTTTCTTTTTACGAGAGAGAGCCAGCGGCGAACTCAATGCTTGCGCTTTTCCTTACAAAGGTAGTTTTAATGAGCAGTACCGCAGATTCCAATGGCCTCGAACAGGGGCTCAAACCGCGTCATGTGACCATGCTGTCGATCGCCGGGGTTATCGGTGCCGGGCTGTTCGTCGGCTCCGGTCATGCCATCGCTGCAGCGGGCCCGGCCGTGCTCCTGGCCTACGCCGCCGCCGGTACCCTGGTGGTATTGGTAATGCGTATGCTGGGTGAGATGGCCGTTGCTTCGCCGGACACCGGCTCGTTTTCAACGTATGCAGATCGGGCGATCGGTCACTGGGCCGGTTTCACTATCGGCTGGCTGTACTGGTGGTTCTGGGTCCTGGTGATCCCGCTGGAGGCCAACGCCGCTGCGACCATCCTGCATGCCTGGTTCCCGAACATCGCGATCTGGGCGTTTACGTTGATCATCACCCTGCTGCTGACAGCGACCAACCTGTTCAGCGTGAAGAATTACGGTGAATTCGAGTTCTGGTTCGCGCTGATCAAGGTCATCGCCATCGTCGGCTTCGTGGTACTCGGCATCATGGCCATTTTCGGCTTCCTGCCGACCAGCCAGGTCAGCGGTGTTTCTCACCTGTTCGATACTCAGGGCTTTATGCCTAACGGGATGGGCGCGGTACTGGCGGCGATCCTGACCACCATGTTCTCGTTCATGGGCACCGAGATCGTGACCATCGCCGCTGCGGAATCGAAGAACCCTGGCCAGCAAATCTCCAAGGCCACCAATTCGGTGATCTGGCGGATCGGCTTGTTCTACCTGGTGTCGATCTTCATTGTGGTTTCCTTGGTGCCGTGGAACGATCCGGTCCTGGCCAGCGTTGGTTCCTACCAGACCGTACTTGAGCGCATGGGCATTCCAAATGCCAAGATGATCGTCGATATCGTGGTGCTGGTTGCGGTCACCAGCTGCCTGAACTCGGCGCTGTACACCGCCTCGCGCATGATGTTCTCCCTGGGCAAGCGTGGCGATGCGCCAGCCGTGTCCAAGCGCACCAACGGCAGCGGCACGCCGTACTGGGCAGTGATGCTGTCGACTGCTGCAGCGTTCCTCGCCGTTTTCGCCAACTACGTCGCGCCTGCGGCGGTGTTCGAATTCCTGCTGGCCAGCTCCGGCGCAATCGCCTTGCTGGTATACCTGGTGATCGCGGTTTCGCAACTGCGCATGCGCAAGCAGCGCGCGATCACCGGCGAGAAAATTGCCTTCCGCATGTGGCTGTTCCCTGGCCTGACCTACGCGGTGATCGTGTTCATCGTTGGCGTGCTGACGATCATGCTGTTCCAGGAAGCCCATCGCGTGGAGATCCTCGCGACCGGTTTCCTCAGTCTGATGGTGGTAGGCGCCGGCTTGTTCGTGGCGCGCCGTCGCAAGCAGCAGAAGCTGGGTGCTGCAGTGCTGAACTGATGTGTAGCGGGTAAAGCAAAACGACCGCTGTCAGTGATGACAGGCGGCCGTTTTTGTTACCGCGGGCGCTGCGTTACTCGAGCTTTTCTTCCTGCGCATCCAGCGCCTGGCCATATTGGTCCAGTGCAGCGCTGAAGTCGGTGATGAACTGTGGCTCGGTTATCCAGGCCTGGGCGGTTTCGCGGTCCATGCCGTCGGCCCACATGCGGTAGTCGATCAGCATGTCGGCGGCCAGGTGGGTCGCGGCCATGCCTTCGTTGTCGGCGTTTTCCATGTCGAGCAGGTCGGGATGCTCGGAAATGATGACAGCCAGCTCGGCCAGCAGGGTCTGCAGCATGTCGCTGCGGCTGACTGCTTCGGCTGCATGCATTTTGCTGAACATGGCCAGGGTGTATTCCGGGATCGGCTCGCCCAGTTCGCCCAGGTCATCGTCCAGCGCGGCGGGTTTGCGGCCGTGGATGTTGATTTGTTTGGCTTTGATTTTTGCGCGCTTGGCGCGTTTTTGCTGCTTGTTCAGGGAGGCCATGAGAACTCAGTTCGGTTTCTGTGGGTTTTGGGCTGCGATGGCTTCGGAGGCCGCCACGTAATCAACCTGGAAGGCTGGGGACTCGATCCACGCCAGCGCACCGGCTTCGTCGGTTTCGGTGGACCATTGGCGAAACTCGATCAGCGCACCAATGATGAAATCGGTCGCGATTTCCTCGCCTTCCTGCTCCAGCACCAGTGCGAGCAACGGGTGCTCGAGGAAGGCCGTGCACATGGCCTGCTGGCTGATTTTCTGGGCGTCGAGCATTTCCTTGAACAGTTCGGTCAGGTCTACCGAGTCAAAGTCGATGCGATCGTCGTTCGGGTCCAGTTCGACCGGCGCGGTGGCCCGCTGGCTGCGGTTCTGCTTGGCCTTGGCTTTGGCACGGGTGGCGCGTTTTTGCTGCTTGTTGGCGGAGGCCATGGGCGTCGTTCCGTATTTCGTTGAGGAGGCGCATCAGTCAGCTGCGTGGCACTAGCCGCCCGGGAGTATCGGGGGCCAGTTCGCCGCTCTGCAGCCAGGTCAATGCAATGGGCCATAGTGTGGCTTGGTATGCGCTGCGAAAAAAGGCGAAATGTCCGACTTCTGCTTGCCCGATGTCTTCGGGGGCGATGCGCAGGTGGGTTTTGCGGCTGTGGGTGAAGTAGCCAAGCAGGCGTTCGATGGCCGGGATGGTGCCGTAGGGATCGTCGCTGACGCTGATGGCCAGCACTTGCGCCCTTACCGCAGAAAAGCTTGTCACATGAATGTCCCGGCCACTCGGGCGCGTTTCATACCGCGCGGTGGGTGTGCTCCAGTCACGGACCACGCCGGCGGGGGTGTCTTCCAGCCAGCCCAGGCGTTTGCCCGGAAAATAACCGCAGAGCATCGTCAGAAATGGCATAACCACGTGCCACTTGCCGAACATCCGCCACCGATGCGCGGGCGCATAGTCGCGCCAGTAAGCGAATTGCGCTCCAACCGTAACCAGGCGTCGAATTACCTGCCCCGAGGCTCCCAGGCCTGCTGCACAGCCTCCAAAGCTGTGAGCCACGACATCGATGGGCTGGCCGGGGAAATCGCGCTGTGCGCGCTTGAGCATCGCCTCGAAATCCAGGGTGCCCCAGTCGGACCATGTCGCCTTGAGACCTTTCAGCGAAGCAGGGCGCGATTCGCCGATCCCGCGGTAGTCGTAAGTGATGACATCGAAGCCATTGGCGTGCAAGAAGTCGGCAAACCGCGAGTAGTGGCGGCAGCGTACGGAGGTGGCAGCGTTGATGATTACCACCGGGCGGGCGCTGTCATGGGAGGCATGACGCCAGGTGAAACCGCCGAGGGTGAAGCCGTCTGCGGCAAGCTCCCTGAACGGTGCGCCGGGAGCGGAGGCGGGCAGCGGCAACTCGATTTGACTGGGGGCCAGTGAAGGCATGTCCTGCAGATTCATCGGCGTCTTACCATTGCGGATAGCTGCCAACGATAGTCTTTGGGAGGGAGTTGGACAATCCACTTGGATGCATCAAAACGGAAATGGGTCCAGCTCAATTCGGGGCGCAGCGCGTTCCAAATTGGGGACGTCGCGAATACAGCATGTAGTCCAATTCGCAGTGGACCCAAGGGCTAATCGTTCTGAAACTTGAGCACCCACCAGCAAATCCAATCTCTACAGGCTTCAACCGAAACCGGGAGTTACCCATGAAATCTGCATTCCTGTTTCCCTTCGCTCTGGTCTCCCTGCTGATGCTGATATCCCCGCTCGTGGCGCAATCCGCCACTGTCGAGCCAGTGGACAGTTCAGGCGTACAGATCCAGCGCGAACAGCAAAACGGCATTGCTTACCTGTCTGGCGGTATCGGGGAGGATGAGGCGAAAGCAATCCAGCAGGCGACGGGCTACAACCTGCACATGACCTTTTCCGTCGGCGCGGAGGGCAAGTACGTACCTGACGTCGATGTAGTCATCCGGAAGGGCGAAGGGCAAACCGTGCTGACTCTGAATCAGGCGGGGCCGCTGGTGTACGTCCAACTTCCGCCGGGCAAGTACACGGTCATCGCGACACGTGGGGGCGAGGAGCGGCGCAATACCACGGATGTGGGCAGTGCTGGCGCGCGAAATCTGGTGTTCAACTGGAATGGCAGTGAGTAGCTGTGCTGTCAGCTGGGGGCAATCCGCAAACAGCGGGTTCAGAGCTGTCTGCGGCCGCACCGCGCCCAGGTTATAGGTTTGCCAGGGCGCGATGGATGGTTTGCTGAAGAATCACCTGGGGAATGACTTAGCGGATGCTGCGAATGTTGCCCTTGTTGCCAGTGACCGTGACGGAAACGGTCTTGAAGAGGAAATAGTTTTCTTCGTTCACTTCATAGCGAGGAGCAACGATCAGGTCAGCTCCTGAGGATTTCACCGCTTTATAGGCCGCTGCGGATTTGACCGCGCTTACAGGATCCAGACCCAGGCCGCTGAGGCCACCGCTCTGACCGCCGTAGCTGACGCCTTCGGCAAACTGCGAGTCGCCGCCGAACTTGAACAAGCCGAACAGGACCTTGACCGAAGATTGACCGGAGATGGTATCGCCAACAGCGATGTCTGCTTTCAGGTCTGCCTTGACGGTGCTGTCGATTGGCGAGGATGGCTGGCTGTTGTTGTAGCTGACGCAGCCGCTGGCGGTGGCGATGAGAGTCGACAGAGCGATGAACTTCACGATCGTATTCAAGAATGCTTCCCTTATTTTGAAACCTTAAATGCGGGCAGATTTGCCGCTGCAATAGTTTCGCTTTGTAAGGAGAGCCCACACTATAAGACCGGTCCTCAAACCCTGTATGAAAAGGGGGGTAGGACTCGAAGAAAAGGGCGTGGCAGGCGTAGGAAATTTCATCGATGCCCGGCGGGTCAAATCCCGGGCATAAAAAAACCCTGAATCTTGCGATTCAGGGTTTTCGGTATTTGGTGCCCAGAGACGGAATCGAACCGCCGACACGGGGATTTTCAATCCCCTGCTCTACCGACTGAGCTATCTGGGCAACGGGGCGCATTAAACTGGTTTTTCAGGGGGTCGTCAAGCAAGTTTTCAAAAAATATTTAATTATTACCGTCGCTTACGATCCGACCCCCGGGAAATCGGGATTATTCAGCCGGCGGAACGTAGCCGTCAGCCTTGGCGTATTCTTCGCCGGAGAAGTACTTGTCCATTTCGCCCTGAAGATACTTGCGGTCTTCGGCGTTCATCATGTTCAGGCGTTTTTCGTTGATCAGCAGGGTCTGGTGTTTCTGCCAGTCCGCCCAGGCCTTGGCCGAGACGTGGTCAAAAATGTCCTGGCCTTTGGCGCCGGGGAACGGAGCGCGCTCCAGGGCGGGCAATTCTTCTTTGTACTTGCGGCACATGATGGTGCGGGTCATGACGACTCTCCTGCGTTCAATACGGCGGCCGCGCGTTCGAGCAAGGTTTTGACCGGGGCGGCAAGGCCCAGGCGCGGCGGGGTGGCGAGGTTATACCAGAGCCAGTCGGCCTCGGCCACGTGATGGCCGGCCTCCTGGACCTGAACCAGCCAGGGTTCGATGGATAACTGGAAGTGACTGAAAGTGTGCAGCAGGCTGGGCAGGGCTTGTTGCTGGCCCAGCTCCAGCGAGTGTTGAGTCGCCAGATGTTGCAGGTCGCTCAGGTGGTCGAGCTCTGGAAGGCTCCACAAACCGCCCCACAAGCCCGTGGATGGGCGACGGTAAAGCAATATCGCGCCTTCGCCGTTGGCCAGCATCGGCATCAGCGTGCGTCGCTGTGGCACGGCTTTGCGCGGCTTGGGGATCGGGTAGCGGGTTTCCAGGCCGAGCATGTGCGCTTCGCAGCCCTTTTCCAGCGGGCACAGCAGGCAGCTCGGTTTGCTGCGGGTACAGAGCGTGGCGCCCAGGTCCATCATGGCCTGGGTGTAGGCGTTGACCCGGTCATGGGGCGTGAAGCGCTCTGCGTTGGCCCACAGCTGCTTGGCCACCTTCGGCTCCCCCGGATACCCTTCCTGGGCGGTAAAGCGCGCCAAAACGCGTTTGACGTTGCCGTCGAGGATCGGCGCGCGCATGCCCATGCTCAGGCTGGCGATGGCACCGGCGGTGGACAGGCCGATGCCTGGCAGGTCGACCAGTTTTTCAACGTCCCGGGGAAATTCGCCGGCGTATTCGGCGACGATGATCTTCGCGGTCTTTTGCAGATTGCGCGCCCGGGTGTAGTAACCCAGGCCGGTCCACAGGTGCAGCACTTCGTCTTCCGGCGCCGCGGCCAGGGCTTCCACCGTCGGCAACGAAGCCATGAAGCGGTCGAAGTAGTTCAGCACTGTGCTGACCTGAGTCTGCTGCAACATGATTTCCGAGACCCACACCCGATACGGCGTAATGCCCTGCTGCCAGGGCAAATCGTGGCGCCCGTGGCGGTCGTACCAATCCAGCACCGCCGCCGAAAACTGCTCGGATCTCATCGCTTGAACAGCCCCTTCAGTGCGTTTTTCAGTTCAGGACTGACTTTGTCGCCAAGTTTTTCGTCGATCTTTTCGCTGAGCTTGTCACCGGCAAGCCGGGTGGCGACCTGGCCCATGCGTTCGTTGTCGAGGCGGCAGGCTTTGGCGCCAAGTTCCAGAGGGCCACGGCAGCGCAATGGCCACTCGATGCCGACGAACTTCTCGCCGACCTGGCAGGCCGGGTCGGGCATATCGCTCTTGTCGCCTTCGACAACGATGCCGACCCGGTAATCCATGCCCAGCACTCGCAGATCGACGTCGCCGTCGCCATTGACGGTCATGCCCGGGATGCGCACTTTCAGGTCGGGATTGCTGGCGACGCCGTTACGGAAGGTCAGGTTGCCCTTGAGTTCCTGGAATGGCGTGTCCTTGCCTCGCGGCTCGCCGCTAAGGGTTTTGCGGTTGAGCGTGGCGATGCCTTTGCACAACTGCTGTTCGAGGTTGGCATTGAGCAGCACGCCATTGTTGATCACGAAACTGGCGGTGCCGTTGAGCGTGTCGATCAGCGCTTTCTGGCTGTTGCCGCTGCCAGTCAGGTTGCTGTTGAGGGTGACCAGCCCTTTGACCGGCGGATTTTTACCCTGGCTTTCGAGGATTTTCTCTACCGGCACCTTGCTGATCTGCGTCTGCAGGTTCAGCGCCGGCACCTGCTGGCGTACATCGAGCGTACCCTTGGCTTCGAAGTTGCCTTGGTACAGATCACCGCGCAGATTTTCCAGGGTCAGCAGGCCGTTTTGGCCGGTAGCCTTGAGGGCCGCGTTGTTGATCGGCAGCTTGTCGAGGGTGAGCTGGCCAAACGTCAGGTCGGCATCGATATCCAGTTTGCTCAGGCGCTCAACCGGTAGCAGGCGGTCGTTGCTCCAGGCAGTCTTGGTCGGCGCATCCGGCAGTGGCGTGCTGCCTGCACCGGCCATGGCGCTGGCTTCGGTACTGGCCACTTCGGCCTGGCGGACCTGAGTGGTGCTATTGGCTTCGGCGGATTTCGGCTTCAGGTAGCGGTCGACGTTGAAGGTGTCGGCCTTGAGCACTGCGCGCAGCGACTGCTTGGCGAAGTCCTCGACGGCGATGCGGCCGCTGAAGCTGCTGTCATCGACTTTCAGGTTGATGTTGTCGAAGGCCACGCTGGTCGGAGTGCCGGCGATGCGGCTGACCAGTTCGACTTTGCTCAGGCTGCCCTCGGCCATGGCGGGTAACGTCTGGCCAATACTGTCGACGAACTTCGCCAGATCGAACTGGGCGACCGACAGCGCACCATTGATCTGTGGAGTCTTGTCGAGGTCGTTTACCTTCAGCTCGCCGAGTGCGCGCATTTGGTTGGCAGAGATCTTGATGCCGGTCCATTCGGCGACGTTCGCCGCTTTATCCAGCAGAAGCTGGCCTTGCGCTGCGAAGGTCATGGTCTTGCCTTGCAGCGGATCGCCAGCAACTTCCCCGGAGAGTTTCATGTCTTCGAATTTGTAACGCTGCAGCGCGCGCTCGAAGCGCAGTTCGCCGTTGAGCTCGGTACGAACTCGCAGCACCGGCTGATTGGTGCCGAGGAATGCGGTGAGCTTGACCGGGATATTCGTCGAGTCATGCACGGCACCGGTGCTGAGCTGGATGCTTTCGGCGCTGAACTGCTTGCCGGTCTTCTCGTCGTTATATTCCACACGTGCGTTGTTGACGGTCAGGCTGTCGATGTCCAGGCGGATCGGCTGGGCAGGTTTTTCCGCCTGGGCCGTAGTTTCGCTGGCAGGTTCGCCGGGGGTGGCAGTGGGTGCGGTCGTTGCAGCGGGGACCTTGCCTATGTCTTCCCAGTTGCCGTGGCCGTCCTTGTCGCGGTTCAGGCGCAGGTTCAGGCCTTCGACACGCACGTCGCTCATCTGAACTTCGCGACGCAGCAGCGGCAGCACGCGCACGGACAGGCCGAGCATCTGCAGGTCGGCGAAGGGTTCGGTGGGTTTGGCCAGGGTCGCGACACTGGCTTCGTGCAGTTCCAGGCCGAGCCATGGGAACAGGCTCCAGCCGATATCGCCATTGAGCGTCAGCTCGATGTGGGCCTTGTCGCGGGCGATCTGGCGAATCTCGTCTTTGTAGTCATTGGGATCAAAGAGGTGGGTCAGGGCAAAACCCAGGGCCACAATGATCAGCAATAGCCCGAGAAGTACCAGACCCAGGATTTTGCCGAACGCTTTCATGGGCGAGTCCTTGTAGTTAGTCAAATTCGAAATTCAGCCGGGGAGTATAGCGCCCCGGGGAGGACGATCGGTCGGCGATCACACTGTCAGTTCATCCAGCGCCAGTTTCAGCTTGGCAGCAAGTGCCCGGGCTTCAAGATGCCCGGCGGGAGCCAGCAGGCGCAAGGTTGCGCCGGCGTCAGTGGCCATTCTGCGTGCCTCGTCCACCAGGCGTTCGGCCACGCCGCGTCGACGGGTGATCTTGCGCACGCATAATTGCGACAGGTGCCAGACGTCCTGCTGCCGTTGCAGGCGAGCCGCGCCCAGCAGTCGATCATTGAAGCGCCCGGCGATCAGCGAGCCATCGTTCAGGCAGGCTTCGATCAATTGCAGATCCGAGCCAAAAGGGGCGAACAGCCAGGTCGGCGCATCCCGATAAATTTTCTGCAGGTCTTGCTGATCCTGATACGTGGCTTCTTTCAGCGGCTCGACAACGATCGGCATGGCGGCTCCAGCGGGGAAGAGAGCAGATGACTTGCAAAAGGTGATATCAGATTGATTTTTCTGTCACGCGCAGATGTTAACCTCTGCTGGTACGCCCGTCCTTCTGCGACTTGTCGTCGCATCTAAAATGGAGCTTCACCTGACAAGACAGTCATGCCTGCGTGCATAAAGGCTGGGGTGAGGAGTGGCTGGCGCACAATACTAATAATTGGGGGATACACAATGACCACGAGCATCACGGCTGACGGCTATGCCGACCAGCCTGCGTTCCTGTCCAAGGAACGCATCATCGCCAAGCCCGGTTTCAACCGCTGGCTGGTACCGCCCGCCGCACTGGCGATCCACCTCTGCATCGGCATGGCCTACGGCTTTTCGGTGTTCTGGCTACCGTTGTCCAAAGCGCTGGGTGTGACCGCGCCAGTGGCCTGCGCGCCGGACATGAGCTTCATTTCGCAAGTTTTCTCGTCCCAGTGCGACTGGCCGATCTCGATGCTCGGCTGGATCTACACGTTGTTCTTCATTTTCCTCGGTTGCTCGGCAGCCATCTGGGGTGGCTGGCTGGAACACGCCGGGCCGCGCAAGGCCGGCGTGGTGTCGGCACTGTGCTGGTGCGGTGGCCTGCTGATCTCGGCGCTGGGGATTTATACCCACCAGATCTGGTTGATGTGGATCGGTTCCGGAGTGATTGGCGGTATCGGTCTTGGCCTGGGTTACATCTCGCCGGTCTCGACCCTGATCAAGTGGTTCCCGGACAAGCGCGGCATGGCCACCGGCATGGCGATCATGGGCTTTGGCGGCGGCGCGATGGTCGGTGCTCCACTCGCTGCAGCGCTGATGAGCCATTTCGCCTCGCCAACGGGCGTGGGTGTTTGGCAGAGCTTTCTGGTCATGGCCGCGATCTACTTCGTGTTCATGATCGGCGGCGCACTGTCCTACCGCGTCCCGCCAACTGGCTGGAAGCCTGAAGGCTGGACCGCCCCGGCCAAGAAGGCCGCGAACGCGATGATCACCCATCGTCACGTGCACGTGAATGTGGCGTGGAAAACCCCGCAGTTCCGTCTGGTGTGGCTGGTACTGTGCCTGAACGTGTCCGCCGGTATCGGCATCCTGGGCATGGCGTCGCCGCTGTTGCAGGAAGTTTTTGGCGGCAAATTGATTGGAGTTGACCTGCCATTCGGCCAGCTGAACGCCGGGCAACTGGCTTCCATTGCTGCGATTGCCGCAGGTTTCACCGGTTTGTTGAGCCTGTTCAACATTGGTGGCAGATTCTTCTGGGCCTCGTTCTCCGATTACCTGGGGCGCAAGAACACCTATTTCGTGTTCTTCGCCCTGGGTTTCGCGCTGTATGCGCTGATCCCGAATCTGGGCCACCTGGGCAACGTCTCGCTGTTCGTGGCGGCCTTCTGCATCATCCTGTCGATGTACGGCGGTGGTTTTGCGACTGTTCCGGCTTACCTGGCTGACCTGTTCGGTACGCAGATGGTGGGTGCGATTCACGGTCGCCTGTTGACCGCATGGGCCGCGGCGGGCGTATTGGGCCCGGTGCTGGTGAACTATCTGCGTGAGTATCAACTGAGCATCGGCGTAGAGCGGGCCGCAGCGTACGACATTACCCTGTACATCCTGGCCGGCCTGCTGGTGTTGGGTTTCCTGTGCAATCTGCTGGTGCGTCCGGTGGCTGACAAGTACTTCATGACCGATGCTGAACTGGCTGCCGAACAGGCGCTGGGTCATGACAAGGGTGCAGACAGCACTACCGTGCTGGAGTGGAAGGCGGACCCGGGGACCAAGCCGTTGGCAGTTGCTGCCTGGCTGGTGGTGGGGATTCCGTTGGCGTGGGGTGTTTGGGTGACTCTGCAGAAAACCGCAGTCCTGTTCCACTAAGCAACTGGCCTGAAAACCTCTGGCTCAACGCCGAACCCTGTGGGAGCGGGCTTGCTCGCGAAAGCGATGTGTCAGTCGACCGAGATGTTGACTGACCCACCGCCTTCGCGAGCAAGCCCGCTCCCACATTTGGTTTGTGTGTGTTCACAAATGGCTTGTATGGACATGTCTACCCGCAACACCCCCGAATTCACTCCGTCAGCCATATCACCTCTCATGTTTCTGTTTCCCGTCCGCGCCCCTATAATGATTGCCTTTTTCGCCCAATGATTTGCGGAGCTGGTGATGGCCGAACGTATGGCGTCAGTCGAGCGCGACACTCTGGAAACCCAGATTAAAGCCTCGATCAACCTGGATGGCACCGGAAAGGCCCGATTTGATATCGGTGTACCTTTTCTTGAGCACATGCTGGACCAGATCGCCCGTCACGGGCTGATCGACCTGGATATCGTCAGCAAGGGCGACCTGCATATCGACGACCACCACACGGTGGAAGACGTCGGTATCACCCTGGGCCAAGCCTTTGCCAAAGCCATCGGCGACAAGAAAGGCATCCGTCGCTACGGCCACGCCTACGTGCCGCTGGATGAGGCGCTGTCGCGTGTGGTTATCGACTTCTCCGGCCGTCCCGGCCTGCAGATGCACGTGCCTTACACCCGCGCCACCGTGGGTGGCTTCGATGTCGACCTGTTCCAGGAATTCTTCCAGGGCTTCGTCAATCATGCCCTGGTCAGCTTGCACATCGACAACCTGCGTGGCACCAACACCCACCACCAGATCGAAACCGTGTTCAAGGCTTTCGGCCGCGCATTGCGCATGGCCGTAGAGCTGGATGACCGCATGGCCGGCCAGATGCCGTCGACCAAAGGCGTTCTGTAATGCAGACGGTCGCGGTTATCGATTACGGCATGGGCAACCTGCACTCGGTGGCCAAGGCCCTCGAGCACGTCGGTGCCGGCAAGGTCCTGATCACCAGCGATGCCAATGTGATTCGCGAAGCCGACCGGGTGGTATTCCCCGGCGTCGGCGCGATTCGCGACTGCATGGCGGAGATCCGTCGCCTGGGCTTCGATTCGCTGGTGCGTGAAGTCAGCCAGGACCGTCCGTTTCTCGGCATCTGTGTCGGCATGCAAGCCTTGCTCGACAGCAGCGAAGAGAACGACGGCGTCGAATGCATCGGCCTGTTTCCCGGCGCGGTGAAGTTCTTCGGCAAGGACCTGCATGAAGATGGCGAACACCTGAAAGTCCCGCACATGGGCTGGAACCAAGTGAAGCAGACGGTGAATCACCCGCTGTGGCACGACATTCCGGACCTGGCACGTTTCTACTTCGTGCACAGCTATTACATCGCCGCCGCAAACGCGCGTCAGGTGGTGGGTGGCGGTCACTACGGAGTCGATTTCGCCGCAGCGCTGGCCGAAGGCTCGCGTTTCGCCGTGCAGTTCCACCCGGAGAAGAGCCATACCCATGGCCTGCAGTTGCTGCAGAACTTCGCTGCGTGGGACGGTCGCTGGTAAATGGCAGTCAAGAAAAAGCCGCCGATCCTGACCCTCACTCCCGAGCAGGAGAACGAGGCCAATCACAAGATCAAGCGCTTCATGGAAGATCGCTTCGAACTGGACCTGGGTTCGTTCGAAGCGGCTGAAATCCTTGAGCTGTTTACTCGTGAAATTGCTCCGCACTATTACAACAGGGCGATTTTCGATGTGCAGACGCACCTTAAAGAAAGGTTCGAGAGCATCGAAAGCGACTTGTGGGCGCTCGAGAAAAACTGATTTCCGAGCGAAGCTGAACACTCGAATTTGAAGGTTTGCCAGATGCTGATTATCCCCGCT
Organism: Pseudomonas sp. LB3P31; assembly: GCF_054897945.1. NCBI lineage: Bacteria > Pseudomonadati > Pseudomonadota > Gammaproteobacteria > Pseudomonadales > Pseudomonadaceae > Pseudomonas > Pseudomonas sp. LB3P31. Next base: position 3,059,072 of record NZ_CM142710.1, on the reverse strand, counting down.
ATCGATCTTAAAGACGGTGCCTGTGTTCGTCTGCGCCAGGGCCGCATGGAAGATTCCACGGTGTTCTCCGATGACCCGGTGAGCATGGCTGCCAAGTGGGTGGATGGCGGTTGCCGCCGTCTGCATCTGGTTGACCTGAATGGCGCCTTCGAAGGTCAGCCGGTGAATGGCGAGGTGGTCACAGCGATCGCCAGGCGCTACCCGAACCTGCCGATCCAGATCGGTGGCGGTATCCGCTCCCTGGAAACCATCGAGCACTACGTGAAAGCGGGCGTGAGCTACGTGATTATCGGCACCAAGGCCGTGAAAGATCCGGCCTTCGTCGCCGAAGCCTGCCGCGCGTTCCCGGGCAAGGTGATAGTCGGCCTGGATGCCAAGGACGGTTTTGTCGCGACCGATGGCTGGGCTGAAATCAGCACAGTGAATGTCATCGACCTGGCCAAGCAATTCGAATCCGACGGCGTGTCCGCAATCGTTTATACCGACATCGCCAAAGACGGCATGATGCAGGGTTGCAACGTGTCGTACACCGCTGCACTGGCAGCAGCCACGCGCATTCCGGTGATCGCTTCCGGCGGCATCCACAACCTGGGTGACATCAAGTCGCTGCTCGACGCCAAGGCGCCGGGCATCATCGGCGCAATCACCGGCCGGGCGATCTACGAAGGCACCCTCGACGTCGCTGAAGCGCAAGCTTTCTGCGATTCGTACAAAGGCTGAGGACTGACCATGGCGCTGGCCAAACGCATCATCCCTTGCCTGGACGTGGACAACGGCCGGGTCGTCAAAGGTGTGAAGTTCGAGAATATCCGCGACGCCGGTGACCCGGTGGAAATCGCCCGTCGCTACGACGAGCAGGGTGCCGACGAGATTACCTTTCTCGACATCACCGCCAGCGTCGATGGCCGCGACACCACGTTGCACACCGTCGAACGCATGGCCAGCCAGGTGTTTATCCCGCTGACCGTAGGTGGCGGCGTGCGTACCGTGCAGGATATTCGCAACCTGCTCAATGCCGGTGCGGACAAGGTCTCGATCAACACCGCGGCCGTGTTCAATCCGGAATTTGTCGGCGAAGCTGCCCAGCACTTCGGTTCACAGTGCATCGTCGTCGCCATCGACGCGAAGAAGGTCTCCGGCCCTGGTGAAACCCCGCGCTGGGAAATCTTCACCCACGGCGGGCGCAAACCTACCGGGCTCGACGCCGTGGAATGGGCGAAGAAGATGGAAGGCCTGGGCGCCGGTGAAATCCTCCTGACCAGCATGGACCAGGACGGCATGAAAAACGGCTTCGACCTCGGCGTTACCCGCGCGATCAGCGATGCACTGGGCATCCCGGTGATCGCCTCGGGTGGTGTCGGCAACCTGCAACATCTGGCCGACGGCATCATCGAAGGCCACGCCAGTGCAGTGCTGGCGGCGAGCATCTTCCACTTCGGCGAATACACTGTGCAGGAAGCCAAGGCCTACATGGCCCATCGCGGCATCGTGATGCGCTAAACAAACGGTACAGGCCAGTGGACATCATGGCGGCCTCAAGGCACTCTTGGGTACGCCATGGATCCCGGTAGCCAGACATGCTGAAACGTTTTCTTCTTGTCCTCGCCAGCGCTTCGCTGTTACTCCTGAGTGGGGCGCAAGCGGCTGAAGGTCCCGCCACCGACCTGGTGCTGCTGACCGAGAACTTCCCGCCTTATAACATGGCGAAGAACGGCAAGAACTTCGCTCAGGACGAGAACATCAATGGCATTGCCACGGACATCGTTCGCGAGATGTTCAAGCGCGCTGACATCACCTACAGCCTGACACTGCGTTTCCCTTGGGAGCGGGTGTACAAACTTGCCCTGGAAAAACCGGGTTACGGTGTGTTCGTGATGGCGCGGCTGCCGGACCGGGAAAATCTCTTCAAGTGGGTCGGCCCGATCGGTCCTGATGACTGGATCATGCTGGCCAAGGCGGACAGCAAGATCAGTCTGGAAACGCTGGATGAGGCGCGCAAATACCGGATCGGTGCCTACAAGGGTGACGCAATTGCCGAGACGCTGACCAAGCAGGGGCTCAAGCCGATCGTGGTACTGCGCGATCAGGACAATGCGAAGAAGCTGATCAATGGCCAGATCGACCTGTGGGCCACCGGTGACCCTGCCGGGCGCTATCTGGCGCGCCAGGACGGGGTCAATGGACTGAAGACCGTGCTGCGGTTCAACAGCGCCGAGTTGTACCTGGCGCTAAACAAGGAAGTGCCGGATGCCACGGTCGCCAAGCTGCAGGCTGCGCTGGATCAAATGCGCAAGGACGGTTTGGTCGACGAGATTATGAGTCGGTATTTGTAGGTGTCGGCAGGTCTGTAGCCGGCAGCGTGACTTCGACTTCGCCGGTGGTTTCAGAGGGGTATTCGGTCAGGTGTAAGCTGTTGTTATCGGAGTACCCGAAATTGATGGCTACCTGAGAACCGTCGTTACGCACTAGATCAAAGTGGCTCTGCAGCTGATACACCGCCAGGATTTTGCTTGCCGGAATAACAGCGACGACTTCCACGTTTGTCGGCGTAAGCCATTCGCGAGTTGAATTTTCAGTGTGGCTGAATTTCTTGTCCAGTCGGGCAGAGAATTGTATAGGTTCGATTGGGTCCGTAGTCGCGGCCGGCCAAGCGGGTCCCATTTGAACAGACGTGATGCGAGTGAATATCTCGAGTATCTTGGCGTTCTGCAGTCGAGGCGCTCTCAATTTGAAGAATTCCCCCTTGTTGCTAGTGTTATGGCCATAGCCGACAGGGGCATAAACGTCGCTCCGCTCCAATCGGTAATACGGTGTTGTGGTTAATTTTTCGACAGCGGACAGACCGTCGTCTTTGACTGCGAACCACGGAATGTAAGCGATCTGGGTAGCTTCCTCCGACTCATCATCTGGGGGCACTTCATAGCCGGAAAGTGTGGGACCTTCAGGTGCGGGTTTGATCCGCAGCGCAATCTTCATCCGCAACGAATAAGCACAAGGGTGTGTCGTGGGCTTGATGAGGCTGTTCGCTCCGACAAAGGTTCCTGGTGCGAAGTGAATCTCTCCCGCTGCTGCGGGCGGAGGAGCGATACTCCAGGCGCCGAAATCAGGGCTGGCGCCACTGCCGCTGTTGTCCCAGATGCCCGCGCCGACGCGCGAGGCGACCACCAGATCCGTCCGGACGCAACGTACCGAATTGGGCGAGGGCTTTACTGCGTCGCTCGTGCACACCAACCCCAGAGCCTGATAACCATCAGGGGGGATTGGCCGCCATACCGTGCACTCCGGAGTGCCCGCAGGGCTGGTGATAGCCGAGATCTTTTGAAAATCATCAGGTCGTGCGAGTGCTTTACCCAGCTCCGGGTCTGCGCTTGGCAAGTCCGCCTCGCAAACAACTGCTGCCACTCGCTTTTCGTTGATATTGTCATGTCCCCCAACAACGACATCACCCAGCGGAAAAAATCCGGGCAACAAATCGGCGGCAGGGGCGGGGCGCCAGAAACCAGCAGGTTTGGAGTTTGATCCCCTGACATCGCAGACCCGATGGAACTCGGTTGTGAAGTTAATCAGCAGGTTGTCGACTTTGATCGATTCCATCGGTATTGCGATGGATGTCTCGTTTTCGTTAGTCATGTTCAATCCAGATAGTTGAGAAGGCGACGTGGCAGTCGCGACCTGTTGCAGGCTTCACTATCCGGAATGGTGGAGGGTATCTGGCGGTAACTATTTACCGCGTTTGAGCCGGTTATTACCGATAAATGCCGTCTTTACCATGTGCAACCGTGGCGCGATTGCCGCGCACGCTGATCATCTGCCTGATATCAATCCATTCAATTCCGTGCGCCTTGAGCTTGGGCAACTCGCGTTCCAGCACCGCCAGAGTCTGCGGATACGGATGCCCGATCATCACCGCCGACCCTTGCTTGCGCGCCAGGCTGATTGCCGTTTGCAGCTGCGCGAAGATCGCCTCTTCGGTGCGCTCGTCGTCCAGGAACACATCCCGTGAAACACTGGCCAGAGAGGTCTTCTGCGCCTGCTGCGCCGCCACCGTCTGGGCGCTGGTGCGGCTGTCGACAAAGAACTTGTGGCGCCGTTGCAAGTCGGCCATCAACCAGGCCATGGCGGCGGGTTGGGCGGTCATGCGACTGCCCATATGGTTATTGATGCCGGCGGCGTAGGGCACCATTTTGAATGCGGCATTCAGGCGTTTTTCGAGTTCTTCGATGGGCAACTCGGGCTGCCAGGCGAATGGTCCGGTGGCAGGGTCCATGGGCATGTGCAGGATCACGATCTTGCCCGCCCGATGAGCTTCGCGGGCAAACTCGGTAGCGTGAGGGGTGTCGGGCATGATCGCCGCAGTGACGGGGCCGGGCAGGGCGAGGACACGACGATCCCGGGGCAGGTTCTGCCCCAGGTCATCGATGATCAGGCTTATGTAAGCTTTGTGTGGAGTGGGTGTGGCGGGCGCCGCGTGAGCAACACCCGCCAGGCAACACAGCAGAGCCAGAACCAGCCGCAAGCACATCTCAGCGGCCAGAGGTGATGCTCAACCCTTTGAGCAGGCTCAGCGCCTGGGCCAACTGGTAATCATCATCCTGCGGCATTGCCTTGGCTTTGCTGCCCGATCCGGTCGGCTTGTCTTCGCCGCCGTTGCCGTTGCCCAGGTGACCCTGCAGATCGGCTTCCTTGAAGTAATCGCCGTCCTGCTCGCTGGTGATCTTCGCCTTGCGCACTTCGATGTCCGGGACGATGCCCTGGGCCTGGATCGAGCGGCCGTTTGGCGTGTAGTACAGCGCCGTGGTGATCTTCAGGGCGCGGTCGTTGTTCAGCGGCAGCACGGTTTGCACCGAGCCTTTGCCGAAACTGGTGGTGCCCATGACCACTGCGCGTTTCTGATCCTGCAGGGCGCCGGCGACAATTTCCGAGGCCGAGGCGCTGCCGCCGTTGATCAATACGACCATTGGCACGGCCTCGCTTTCATCCTTGCCCGTCGCCGAGAAACGTAGCTCGGAGTTGGCGATGCGGCCTTTGGTGTAGACGATCAGGCCCTTGGTGATGAAGTGGTCGACCACTTCCACCGCCGCCTGCAGCACGCCGCCGGGGTTGTTACGCAGGTCGAGGATGACCCCCTTGAGTTTCTTGCCATTGTCCTTGCGCAACTTGGCCAGGGCCTTGGAGACTTCCTCGCCGGTCTTGACCTGGAACTGGGTGATGCGGATGTAGCCGTAGCCCGACTCCAGCAGCTGCGCCTTGACGCTCTTCACCTGAATGATCGCGCGCGCCAGGGTCACGTCGAACGGAGTGCCGCCGTCGCGCACCAGGGTCAGGGTGATCTTCTGGCCGAGCTTGCCGCGCATCTTGTCCACGGCTTCGGTCATGCTCTGGCCGCGGGTTGGCTGGCCGTTGATCTTGACGATGAAGTCGCCAGCCTGAATGCCAGCCTTGGACGCCGGGGTGTCATCGATCGGCGAAACCACCTTGATGAACCCGTCTTCGGCGCCAACTTCGATGCCCAGGCCGCCGAATTCGCCGCTGGTGCTTTCCTGCAACTCGGCGAAATCTTCCGGGCCCAGGTAGGCGGAGTGCGGATCGAGGTTGCTGAGCATGCCCTTGATGGCATTTTCCAGCAGGGTCTTGTCGTCCACTGGTTCGACATACGCGGCCTTGATCCGGTCCATGACCTCGGCAAAGGTGCGCAACTCTTCCAGCGGCAATGGTGCCTTGGTGGTTGCAGCAGTGCCCGCAGGCGCGACCGCCGGGGCCGGTTGAGCAGCAAACGCCAGGGGCGCGCCAATCACCAGGGCGATCGTCAGGGCCAGCGAGGTAAGGCGGGACAGATGCAGCATGTCGAACGAACTCCTGAATTAGGTCGCGTGCTTATCCTTGCGCGCGACACCATTGCGCTGGATCACTCGGGTGACCCTGCTGACGAATAGCAAAATACAACGCTGGCGTATCCTGCCCGCCACTGCTGCCGACAGTGGAGATGGATTCGCCGGCTTTAACCACGTCACCCGCAGACTTCAGCAACGTCTGGTTGTGACCATAAAGACTGAGGAAGCCGTTGCCGTGGTCAAGGATCACCAACAGCCCCGCACCGCGCAACCAATCGGCAAATACCACACGACCGCCATGTACGGCGTGCACCTGGCTGCCTGCGGAGGCGCTGATCATCACGCCGTCCCACTTGGTGCGAGCGTCATCGCCACGGGTTTCGCCAAAGCGTGCCAGCAGTCGACCATCAACAGGCCAAGGAAGTTTTCCCCGAGTGACAGCAAAAGCTCCGCCGAAGGTTTCGCCTGAACTTGAAACCAGTGCGCCGGGTGTCGATTTGGCAGGTTTGCGTGGGGCGTCAGAGTTGTTTTCTGCTGCTGCCTGGGCCTCACGTAAACGCTTTTTTTCGGCTTCCTGCTGGGCGATCAGCGCTTTTTGCCGCGCTTCTTCTGCCTCGCGGGCCTGGCGTGCCAGGGTTTCCTCGATGGTTTTAAGGACTTTAGACAGGTCTGCCTGATCCTGCTCGCGGGCTGCCAGTTTCTGGTCGCGAGCCTTTACGTCGACGTTGAGCTTGGCCAGCACTTGCTGGCGCTCCTGACGAACTTTTTCGAGCTCGTCACGCTGGCTGTCGAGGCTGCTTTTTTGCACCAGCAATTGCGCCTGCTGCATGTCGATGTCTTTTTCGACATTGGCCAGCTGGCGCAGGGTTTCGTTGAAATTCTTCAGCTGCTCCAGGCGGGCCTGGCTCAGGTAGTCGTAATAGGTGAGGGTGCGGGCGAATTTTTCCGGATTCTGCTGGTTGAGCAGCAGTTTCAGGTATTCCTGACGGCCGTTCTGATAGGCCGCCCGTGCCTGGATGGCGATCAGTCGCTGCTGTTCAATGCGCGCGCTCTGGAGTTTTTTTTTCTCGGCATCGAGTCGCTGCAGCTCGGATTCGCTTTTCTTCAGCTCTTTCTGCAGGGCATCGACCTGCTTCTCGAGCTTGCCCATCTCGGTCTCGGTGCCTTTGAGGTCCTTCTGCACTCCGGATTTTTCTTCCTGGAGTTTGCCCAGTAGCTTCTTCAGCTCGGCAATGTCCTGACGCGTAGCGTCCAACTGCTGTTGGGTTTGCGCGCGCTCGTCAGCAAAGGCCGGTTGGAGCAGGCAAGTCAGGGCAAGGGCTATCAGGACGCGAAGCATAGAGGCGGGCGACACCAGGGAAAGGGACGGCCTAGTATGCCCGCCAAGCGCTGCAAAAAAAACGCCCAATTGGGGCTGTGTGATAACCGGGGCAGGTTCGGGGGTGAAAACACCGCAAAACCAGTGTGGGAGCGGGCTTGCTCGCGAATGCGGTGTGTCAGTCGACATCAATGGTGACTGATACACCGCATTCGCGAGCAAGCCCGCTCCCACAGGGGGAAAGTGTTGTTGGGGAGGCCGATTACACCAGAATCGAAGTACCCGTCATCTCAGCCGGTTTTTCCATCCCCAGCAACATCAGCATGGTCGGCGCCACATCCGCCAGCACGCCGCCGTCACGCACTTTCAAGTCACGCTTGCCGACATAGATGAACGGCACCGGCTCAGTGGTGTGCGCGGTGTGAGCCTGGTGGGTTTCTTCGTCGGCCATTTTCTCGACGTTGCCATGGTCAGCAGTAATCAGCGCTTCGCCGCCGACTTTTTCCAGCGCGTCGACGATGCGGCCGACGCACAGGTCCAGGCATTCAACGGCTTTTACAGCGGCGTCGAACACTCCGCTGTGGCCGACCATATCGCCGTTGGCGTAGTTGACCACGATCACGTCATAACGCTGGTTTTCAATGGCATCGACGATCCGGTCAGTCACTTGCGGCGCACTCATTTCCGGCTGCAGGTCATAGGTGGCGACCTTCGGCGACGGAATCAGGATGCGTTCTTCGCCCGGGAACGGTTCTTCGCGGCCGCCAGAGAAGAAGAAGGTCACGTGCGCGTATTTCTCGGTTTCAGCGATGCGCAGCTGGGTTTTGCCGTTCTTCGCCAGATAATCGCCCAACACATTTTCCAGGCTGCCAGCGGCGAAGGCCGATGGCGCAGGGATGCTGGCGGCATATTGGGTCAGCATGACAAAACCGCCCAGCTTCGGCTGGCGCGCGCGCTCGAATTCCTTGAAATCGTCCTCGACGAACACGCGGGTCAGTTCCCGGGCACGGTCGGCACGGAAATTCATGAACACTACGGCGTCGCCGTCTTCGACTTTCACCGGCTCGCCGATGGAGGTGGCTTTGACGAATTCGTCGCTCTCACCACGCTCATAGGCAGCTTGCAAGCCGTCCTGGGCGGTGGCGGAGTTAAATTGGCCATTGCCGTCGACGATCAGGTTGTAGGCCTGCGCCACGCGGTCCCAGCGATTGTCGCGATCCATGGCGAAGTAACGGCCGATGATGCTGGCGATGCGGCCCTTGCCCAGCGACTGGAACGTGGCATCGAGCAGTTCGATGGACGACTCGGCGCTCTTCGGGGGAGTGTCCCGACCGTCGAGGAAGGCATGCAAGTAGATTTTTTCGGCGCCACGCTTGTAGGCCAGTTCGGCCATGGCGACCAGGTGGTCCTGGTGGCTGTGAACGCCGCCATCGGACAGCAGGCCCATGAAGTGCACGGCTTTGCCCGCGGCAACGGCTTTATCGACTGCTGCGCAGATGGTTGGATTCTCGAAGAACTCGCCGTCGCGGATCGATTTGGTCACCCGGGTAAAGTCTTGATACACCACGCGGCCGGCACCGAGGTTCATGTGGCCAACTTCGGAGTTGCCCATCTGGCCGTCCGGCAGGCCGACATCCATACCGCTGCCCGAGATCAGTCCGTTCGGTACGGAGGCGGTCAAGCGGTCCAGCACCGGCTTCTTCGCGGCGAATACGGCGTTGGATTCAGGGCTCTCACTGTGACCGAAGCCGTCGAGGATGATCAGGACCAAAGGTTTAGGCGTGGTGTTCATGGATTCCACTCGTGGCTGAGTTAAAAGAGGGCAATGGAAAAGGGAGTGGCAGTTTAAAGGTAAGTTCCTGCTGCGTCACCGCCGGACGGGGTTTGGCCCACCATAGGGGCTGTGTATACTGGCCGACATTTTAACGCCCTGGAACCTCCTTCAATGGTTGATCACCTGATTGCATTTGCCACCACCCACTATCTGCTCGTCGGTATCTTCGCCGTTCTGCTGGCTCTGCTGATCGCCCATGAGATGAAGGGCGGCGGTCGTAGCCTGAGCACCGGTGAACTGACCGGGCTGGTCAACAAGGACGCGGGCGTGGTGATCGACATTCGTCCGGCCAAGGACTTCGCCGCCGGTCACATTGTTGGCGCGCTGAACATTCCTCACGACAAACTGACCGCTCGCGTCGGCGAACTGGAAAAGCACAAGGCCAAGACCATCATCCTGGTCGACGCCATGGGGCAGACCGCTGGTACTCATGCCCGCGAGCTGATGAAATCCGGCTACACCGCAGCCAAGCTGTCCGGCGGGATCTCCAGTTGGAAAGGCGACAACCTGCCGCTGGTGAAGTGATATGAGCAACGTCGTCGTCTATTCCAGCGATTACTGCCCTTACTGCTCGCGAGCCAAGTACCTGCTCGAGAACAAAGGCGTGGCCTTCGAAGAGATCAAGGTCGATGGCAAGCCGCAGGTGCGCGCCGCCATGGCCCAGAAAGCCGGACGGACATCCGTTCCGCAAATCTGGATCGGCGAGCGCCACATCGGTGGCTGTGATGATTTGTTTGCCCTTGAGCGCGCCGGCGAGCTCGACGCCCTGCTCAAGGCCTGAATGCCTTCCCTATAAGACCCAAGATCAGAAAGGATCTGAGATGACTGACCAACAGAACACTGCAGCTAGCGAAGAAGAAACCGCACCGCAATTCTCCTTGCAGCGCATCTACGTACGTGACTTGTCCTTCGAAGCCCCGAAAAGCCCGGCAATCTTCCGCCAGCAGTGGGAGCCGAGCGTCGGTCTGGATCTGAACACCCGTCAGAAGGCCCTGGAAGGTGACTTCCACGAAGTCGTGCTGACCCTGTCGGTTACCGTGAAGAACGGTGAGAACGGCGAAGTGGCATTCATCGCTGAAGTGCAACAGGCCGGGATCTTCCTGATCAAGAACCTGGACGACGCTTCGATGAGCCACACCCTCGGCGCGTTCTGCCCGAACATCCTGTTCCCGTACGCTCGCGAAACCCTGGACAGCCTGGTGACCCGCGGCTCGTTCCCGGCCCTGATGCTGGCTCCGGTGAACTTCGACGCACTGTACGCACAAGAACTGCAACGCATGCAGGCGGCTGGCGAGACTCCGACCGTTCAATAAGAGCTTGTTTGCCAGATGAAAAAAGCGCCTGCAGAGGCGCTTTTTTATGGGGCAAACGAAAAATGTAGGAGCTGCCGAAGGCTGCGATCTTTTGATTTTCAAGATCAAAAGATCGCAGCCTTCGGCAGCTCCTACATGGGCTCGTGGTGTTACTTGAAGCCCAGCTGGCGCCAGCCTTCGTACACCGCGACGGCCACGGTGTTTGACAGGTTAAGGCTGCGGCAACCTTCACGCATCGGCAGGCGCAGGCGTTGTTCGCCTGGCAGGGCGTCCAGCACTTCGGCTGGCAAGCCCCGGCTTTCCGGGCCGAACAGGAACGCGTCGCCTTCGGCGAAGCTCGCATCGTGGAACGGCCGCGAGCCCTTGGTGGTGAAGGCGAACAGGCGTGGATGGCCGAGGCTGTCCAGGCAGCTGGCGAGGTCGGCGTGACGTTGCAGGGTGGCGTACTCGTGGTAATCGAGCCCAGCACGGCGCAGGCGCTTGTCGTCCATCTCGAAGCCCAGCGGCTCGATCAAATGCAGGTGGCAGCCACTGTTGGCGCACAGCCTGATAACGTTGCCGGTATTCGGCGGAATTTCTGGTTGGAAGAGGATGACGTGAAACATGCACGGCTCCGAAGGTAAAGATGACCGGCATTCTACGCCGCCAGCGGATCGACGTTCGAAACTATTACCGCGAGTAATGGGTTCTTTGGCGATTGTCGGGGTCATGGTCGGTTTGATGATCGGCCGCCTGACCACCCCGGACCCCAGCGAATTGCAGCAAGTCGAGGTGACCGGCGACGGTTTGGTGGTGTGGTTCAACAACGAACCCAAGACCCATGGCGAGTTCGTCGACGGCAGCCTGGCGTTGCTGTTCGCGGCCGAAGGCAAGGCGCAGAAAGGGCAGCTCAAGCTCCATGATAAAAGCGCGAACTGGCGAGTGCGTATGAGTGATGGGGGGTTGTTGCTGACGGTTGTGGCGGCGCGGCCTTTACAGGGAGAGTGGGCCGGTAGCGAGGTCGATGACCGCTGGCGGCTGGAGATCCATCTCCGGGAGCAATAAAAGAGGGAATCCCCGGCCTGCCTGTACCAAGGTTCCCGAAACGGAAGGGCTCGCGCATGGCGGCGTGAGCCCGGTGTAAAGAAGGAACCCCTGACCTGCCTGTATCAAGGGCCCCAAAACTGGGGAGGCTCGTCGCAAGTGCGGTGTGAGCCTGGTGTAAAGAGGGGAATCCCCGGCCTGCCTGTACCAAGGTCCCCGAAACCGGGTAGTGAACTGATTCACTGAATGGACTGTTGCAGGGGGCGTGCCAGGTTTTAACGAGTTGATACAGAAAGCTGCTTTGGAAAGCTGAAAGCCCCGGGATTCGGGGCTTTCGTGTTTTTTCGGTAGAGGTTCGATTGTGAAAGTCATCGGGGTTTTGAAGGGGTTTTTGTGCGCGATTGCGGTTCACGGTGCATTCAGTCGGTGCACTGTGGCCCCAAAAGCATCGCGAGCAGGCTCGCTCCCACAGGGTTCAACGGTGTTCACTCGATCGTGATAACACTGGAAATCCACTGTGGGAGCGAGCCTGCTCGCGATTGGATGTAACTGTCAGCGAAGATCTACAGGCTGCTTAACCCTCTTCCCCCTCATCATCATCCCCACCATCAACCTTCATCCCCAATTCCTTGATCTTGCGAGTCAGGGTATTGCGCCCCCAGCCCAGCAACACCGCCGCATCACGCCGACGGCCAGCGGTATGCTTGAGGGCGGTCTCGATCATGATCCGTTCAAACGCCGGCACCGCGCTGTCGAGCAGGCTCGACTGGCCACGAGCCAGGGCCTGGTCGGCCCACTGGCGCAGCGCCTGCTCCCAGTTGGTCACTGGCGCCGAGTCCTGTGGCAGGTTCAACAGCTCTGGTGGCAGGTCGCTGATGTGCACCTCGCGACCGGACGCCATCACCGTGATCCAGCGGCAGGTGTTCTCCAGCTGGCGCACGTTGCCGCCCCACGGCAGGTTCTTCAGGTATTCCTCGGTCTCGCTCTTCAGCAGCTTGGGCTCCACCGCCAGCTCCTGTGCGGCGCGGGCGAGGAAGTGCTTGGCCAGGGTCGGGATGTCTTCGCGACGGTCCGACAGGCGTGGAATGTGAATGCGGATGACGTTGAGGCGGTGGAACAAGTCCTCGCGGAATTTACCCGCGTGCACCAGGGTTTCGAGGTTCTGGTGAGTCGCAGCGATGATGCGCACATCGACCTTGACCGGCGTATGACCGCCCACCCGATAAAACTCACCGTCAGCCAGAACCCGCAGCAGACGGGTCTGGGTGTCCGCCGGCATGTCGCCGATTTCATCGAGGAACAGCGTGCCGCCATCTGCCTGCTCGAAACGCCCGCGGCGCAGGTTGGCCGCGCCGGTGAAGGCGCCTTTCTCATGGCCGAACAGCTCGGACTCCATCAGGTCTTTGGGAATCGCCGCCATGTTCAGCGCGATGAACGGCGAGGCCGCCCGTGGGCTGTGGCGATGCAGGGCGTGGGCCACCAGTTCTTTGCCGGTGCCGGACTCGCCGTTGATCAGCACGGTGATGTTGGAGTGGCTCAAGCGCCCGATGGCGCGAAACACTTCCTGCATCGCCGGCGCTTCGCCGATGATTTCCGGGGTGCGGGTCAGCGTCGGGACGACTTCCAGGCCTTGCTGTTCCTGGGCGTGCTGGTTTGCACGCTTGACCAGCGAGACGGCTTCGTCGACGTCGAACGGTTTTGGCAGGTACTCGAATGCGCCGCCCTGATAGGACGCGACAGCGCTGTCCAGATCGGAGTGAGCGGTCATGATGATCACTGGCAGCCGTGGGTGCTGTTCGCGAATCCGTGCCAGAAGGTCCAGGCCGCTGGCGCCGGGCATGCGAATGTCGGAGATGATCACGTCCGGCTGCTGGCGCGCCAGGCGGCTCATCACGCCATCGGCGCTGTCGAAGCTCTGCGTGGTCATGCCTTCCTGCTGCAAGGCTTTTTCCAGGACCCAACGGATAGAACGGTCGTCATCGACGATCCACACGGTTTCACTACGGCTCATGTCGATGTGGCTCCTTGTTCCAGTGGCAGAAAGATCGAGAAAGTGGTGTGGCCTGGATGGCTGTCACATTCGATCAGGCCCTGGTGCTGGCTGATGATGTTCTGGGTAATGGCCAGGCCCAGCCCGGTACCGTCCGGACGGCCGCTGACCATGGGGAAAAAGATGGTTTCCTGAAGTTCCGCAGGGATGCCGGGACCGTTGTCGATGATTTCGATCTTGGTCACCAGGCGATGGCGCACGTGGCCGATGGTGAACTGGCGCATGGCGCGGGTGCGCAGGCTGATGCGGCCCAGGCGCAGCTCGTTCTGGCTGCTGATGGCCTGCATGGCGTTGCGCACGATGTTCAGCACCGCTTGAATCATCTGTTCACGATCGATCAGCACGTCGGGAATGCTTGGGTCGTAGTCGCGCACCAGGTTGATGCAACCCTGGCTCTCGGCTTCCACCAACTGGCAGACGCGCTCCAGCACTTCGTGAATGTTGCACATGGCCAGCGATGGCAGCTTGTTCGAACCAAGCATGCGATCGACCAGGTTTCGCAGGCGGTCGGCCTCTTCGATGATCACGTTGGTGTAGTCGCGCAGGCTCTCTTCCGGCAGTTCACGGGCCAGCAGCTGCGCGGCGCCACGGATCCCGCCCAACGGGTTCTTGATCTCGTGGGCGAGGCCGCGCACCAGCATCTTGCTGGTTTCCTGTTTCGACAGCTGCGCCTCTTCCTTGGTGATGCGCAACAGGCGATCCCGCGGGTGCACTTCGAGCAACAGCATGGTGTCGCCATCGGCCAGGATCGGCGTGACGGCGTAGTCAACGGTCAGGGTCTGGCCGGTGAGGGCGGTGAGCATCGCTTCGCGCTTGGTAAAGGGGTGCGCTTGTTCGACTGCCTGGCGCAGGGAGTTCAGCGCTTCCGGAGATTCGGTAAACAATTCACTGATGAATTGGCCGTGACTGCGCTGCCCGCTGACAGCCAGAAGCATCTCTGCCGCCGGGTTCATGTACTCCAGGCGCAACTGGGCGTCGAGCAGGATGGTGGCGGTGGTCAGGTTGTCGAGCAGCAAGCGGTGCAGTGCGTCGCTAATGGTCATCAGGACCTCTTTTGGAGCAGGGCGTGCGCAAGAAAAAAGCGTTTGTTACTGGAAAATGCAAAAACCAAACCAAGGCTCTGAAAAGAAGCGTCGATCGCCTGAAACAGGCGTTTGACGCTCGTTTGCGTGGCGTTATGCCAGCGTCTGCGGGTAGTTTCGAACCAAAATGGGATGGGCAGTGGGAAGATTACAACTATACGCACCAATATAGTGCGCTCAGCAAGTCCGCGTTAAAACAACCGCAAGAAAGGGTTTATTTCTTCCTTGGGTTTGTCCTTGAGCGGACATTCCGGACGTTGGCCGTAATCGGCCAGTACGCAGGGTTTGACCTGGCGTTTCTGTGCCAGTGAAATGCGCAGCATGTGGAAAGGTTGATTGGCGGTGCGCTCGACGGTGCGCCCTTGCTGGTCGAGAATTTCCACCGACAGGTTGTGACTGCCGCGATCGACGTTGGTTAGGGCAAACACCGGGCTCAGGCCTGGTTCGGCAGTGGGCTTGCCGTCCAGCAGCAGACGGAAGCGATGGCCACGCTGCAGGCCGGGTTCGCTGGTCACGCTGACGATCAGTTCACCGGCGCTGCTGCGCAGGGTTGCATCGGGTTCGGGGATTAGCACTCGGAGCATGTCGTAGCGAAACCGTGGAGGTGCCTCACTCTGCTTGCCAGCAATCACGGGTTTGGCGCCGGTAGGGTTAGCGGTCATGCGATTGGCTGGTGGCAGCGGCACGCGCTTGGCATTGCCGTTGCCGGGTTGGTCGGTGAAGACTCGATTGCCTTGGGCGTCGATGTAGGTGAAGACTTCCGCCGACGCGGGCAGCGCGATCAGGCAGGTGACCAATACCCAAACCTTCACTGCTTGTGCACCCGTTGCACGGTAAAGGTCACGGTCGGGCTTTGTTGAATGACACTGTCGCCGCTGATCACCTGCACTGCCAGGCTGTGGGTGCCACGATCGATGTTCACCAGTTGCAGGCTCGGCACGTTGCTTGGCTGGCCATAAGGCTGGTCATCCAGCAACAGCCTGAACAAATGTGGGCCTTGCAGGCGCGGTTTGATCAGCACGCCGACGGTGAAAGTACCGTTGTTGGCACGCAGCGCTTCGCTGGTGGGGAGGCTGGTCAAATCCAGCACCTCGTACGCGCTGCGCGGCTGTTCCGCAGTGGCGGGTTCCACAGGCGGCGCAGTGGGAGCTTGAGGCTCGACGCTGTTGAGCGGTGGCAACTCGACTGGCTGCGCCACCACGCCATTGGGAGGTTGGTTGCTGTAGGCGGTATTGCCTTCGGCGTCGATGTACTTGTAGATCCCGGCCATCGCAGGAGCGGCCGAGGCCAGAAGCACGAGCATTAACAGTGGTCGCATTCAGACTCCCTGTGGACCGCGAGGTTACTCCGACAGTGGAATTCCCTGGCTGCCAGCATAGAACACAATGAGTTCCACCGGCTTGTCACCGGTTTTGCCGCGGTGGGTGACATCAACCATCTCGGCCAGTGCTTCGCCCTGTTTGAATAGTCGAATCTGGCCATTGTCCCTGCTTTCCACTGTCAGCTCTCCAGAGAGAATGTACGCCGCGTTGGGTATGGGATGCGTGTGCCAGTTAAGTTCGGTATTGGCCGGTATCTTGAGTTTGAGCAGCGACAGCTCAGGCGCGGCATCGGGATAACGAAGATACGGGGTGCTGTCCCAGGACGTGCTGCTCTGCAACAGGACTTTGCGTTCAATGCCGGCCGGTGCTGATGCGGGGCTGCAGCCCGGCAGGGTAACGACGGCCATAGTTGCGATGAGCAGGTGAGCGATTAGGCAGGTTTTCATCGTTCCATCCTTTAAGGGTCGGTAAGTCGATGAAGGCTACGAACAACACAAAAAAACTGATGCCGGACGATGCTGGTAAAGTCCTAGGAAAACGCGGTGTTTCTTGTCGGAAATCGGCTACGGAACGGGCTTTCCGTAGGAAGCCTGTTCCGATTACTCGGTTACAGGCACGGTCCGGTAACCTTGCGCAAACCGCTGTCATCCGCTGGCAACACAAACTCTGCAATCAGCGGGGCATTACTTGCGTGGGGAGGCAGGGTCAGCGTCACGAGTTGTCCATCTGCGGATCCGCCAAGCCAGTAAAGCAACTCAGGTTTGTTGATGTTCATGCCCAGCTCGAACACCCAACTATTGCCTGGCAGGCTCCTGACGGATCCCCAGCCGTTGACCGGGAGGCTCAGTGGCGCGCGCTTGCCGGTGACCAGGCGCAATGGTCCGTGAGTGGTCGCACTCGGGCCTTCATAATCGTCGGCATTAAAGCCAAGGCGCGTTGGCGGGATGACCAAGGACATATTCATCGAGCTGCCTGGATAACAGCTGACCGCTAATAGTGCTTCGCCCGTCCCGGTGCCGTGGCGCGAATTTCCCCTGAGAAGGGCGGTTTGAAGCTGGGGTTCGTCAGGGGACGGTTCGACCTGCCAGTGCTTGGTCGGGTCGGGTACCGGGCCGCTGGAAGTGGCGGCGCTGACGGTAGTCAGCGCCCCGCCGCATAACGCTAGCGAACAAAAAAAGCTCAATGCTGGGTGCATATTCTGATCCTCCTGGAAAGAGTCGCAATTGTAGAGCAACGCCCCTGGGCGGGCTTCACTGAACTGTTTTCAAGAAACTGCAAAGCCGTCCGCTGTGAAATCCCAGGAATAAAAAAAGGCCTCCCGAAGGAGGCCTCTCTTAGTCACGCCGCTAACGCAGGCGCTACCGGATCAGCAGCTGTAGTACAGCTCGTATTCCAGTGGGTGTACGAAGGTGCGAACCTTGATTTCTTCTTCGCTTTTCAGAGCGATGTAAGCGTCGATGAAATCGTCGGAGAACACGCCGCCTTTGGTCAGGAACGCACGACCTTTGTCCAGCTCTTCCAGGGCTTCTTTCAGGCTTCCGCAAACTTGTGGGATCTCTTTCGCCTCTTCAGGCGGCAGGTCGTACAGGTTTTTGTCAGCTGCGTCGCCAGGGTGAGTCTTGTTCTGGATACCGTCCAGGCCAGCCATTACCAGGGCAGCGAAAGCCAGGTACGGGTTAGCTGCCGGATCCGGGAAGCGAGCTTCGATACGGCGAGCGCGTGGGCTCGACACGTAAGGAATACGGATCGAAGCGGAGCGGTTGCGAGCCGAGTAGGCCAGCATTACTGGAGCTTCGAAACCTGGGACCAGACGCTTGTAGGAGTTGGTCGACGGGTTGGTGAAGCCGTTCAGGGCCTTACCGTGCTTGATGATGCCGCCGATGAAGTACAGGGCGGTGTCGGACAGGCCGGCATAACCTTCGCCAGCGAAGGTGTTCTTGCCATCTTTGGCGATGGACAGGTGAACGTGCATACCCGAACCGTTATCGCCGTACAGAGGCTTAGGCATGAAGGTCGCGGTGCGGCCGTAAGCGACGGCAACGTTGTGCACGCAGTACTTCAGGGTCTGAACTTCGTCAGCCTTGGCGACCAGGGTGTTGAACTTCACACCGATTTCGTTTTGGCCGGCAGTTGCCACTTCGTGGTGGTGAACTTCGATAACCAGGCCCATTTCTTCCATGGCGTTGCACATGGAGGTACGGATTTCGTGGTCGTGGTCAAACGGTGGAACCGGGAAGTAGCCGCCTTTGATGCCTGGACGGTGGCCATGGTTGCCGCCTTCGATGTCCTGGTCGGACATCCACGAGCCTTGCTCGGAGAAAATCTTGAACATCGAGCCGGAGATGTCGGACTTGAACTTCACTTGGTCGAAGATGAAGAACTCTGGCTCCGGGCCAACGAATACGGTGTCGCCGATACCGGTCGACTTCAGGTATTCCTCGGCACGCTTGGCGATCGCACGTGGGTCGCGGTCGTAGCCCTGCATGGTCGAAGGCTCGATCACGTCGCAGACGATGATCAGCGTTGGGTCTTCGGTGAACGGGTCGAGAACGGCAGTGCTGTCGTCTGGCAGCAGGATCATGTCCGAGGCTTCGATGCCTTTCCAGCCTTCGATGGAGGAACCGTCGAACATTTTGCCTTCTTCGAAGAAAGCGTCATCCAGCGCGTCGCGAGCCGGCATGGTCACGTGGTGCTGAGTGCCTTTGGTGTCCGTGAAGCGCAGATCAATCCACTTGACGTCATGATCTTTGATGAGTTGAACCGACTTCGACATAGTGTCCTCCGGGTGGAATAGGGCTGGTAGTGGATGCCCTTAAATGTTTGTGATGCCGGCGCGCATACTCGGCCAAGGCAACCTGCCTCACAAGGGAGCAAATTGCATGCCAGTGCCCCACCATGGGTTTTTTGCCCCAAATTCATCCTTATATAGATGTTTCGGTCGGCAAAATTGAAAACCGCGCCCTGTTATGTGGCGCATAATCCCACAAACGACCCGTTTTGGTGCGCGCGAAACCTTCTGCATATTAACTGGTTAAACCTTGAGCAATTTCCGCTATAATCCGCGCCCCCCTTTTTCGGCTGGCCCAGCGCGCGCTGTTTTCATGAAACTAATCGTAAAAGTCTTTCCCGAGATCACCATCAAGAGCCGCCCGGTACGGATGCGTTTCATCCGCCAGTTGGCCAAGAACATTCGCACCGTGCTCCGCGACCTGGACCCGGCCGTGGTGGTGAACGGTGTGTGGGACAATCTCGAGCTGGAAACCCGCGTGAGCGAGCCCAAGGCCCTGAAGGATATGACCGAGCGCCTGAGCTGCATGCCGGGCATCGCGCATTTCCTGCAGGTCGACGAATACCCGCTGGGGGACTTCGACGACATCGTTGCCAAGTGCAAACTGCACTTCGGCGAGTCCCTGGCCGGGAAGATTTTTTCGGTGCGCTGCAAGCGTGCCGGCAAGCATGAATTCACCTCGATGGACGTCGAGAAATACGTCGGCAGCCAGCTGCGTCGTCAGTGCGGCGCCGCCGGAATCTCGCTTAAAGAGCCGCAAATCGAAGTTCGCATCGAAATTCGCGACAAACGGTTGTTCGTGATCCACAACCAGCACAACAGCATTGGCGGTTATCCGCTGGGTGCCCTGGAACAGACACTTGTGCTGATGTCCGGTGGCTTCGATTCCACCGTTGCCGCGTACCAGATCATGCGCCGCGGCCTGATGAGCCATTTCTGCTTCTTCAACCTGGGCGGACGGGCCCATGAACTGGGCGTGATGGAAGTCGCGCACTTCATCTGGAAGAAGTACGGCAGCTCCCAACGCGTGTTATTTGTCAGTGTGCCGTTCGAGGAAGTACTGGGAGAAATTCTCGGGAAAGTCGATAACAGTCATATGGGCGTAGTTTTGAAGCGTATGATGTTGCGCGCTGCTTCCCGTATTGCCGATCGGCTGGAGATCGAGGCGCTGGTCACCGGTGAAGCGATTTCCCAGGTGTCGAGCCAGACGCTGCCGAACCTGTCCGTGATCGACTGCGTGACTGACAAGCTGGTCTTGCGACCGCTGATTGCCAGCCACAAGCAGGACATCATCGATCTGGCGAACGAAATCGGCACTGCCGATTTCGCCAAGCACATGCCGGAATACTGCGGGGTCATCTCGGTGAACCCCAAGACCCACGCCAAGCGTCCGCGTGTGGAGCACGAAGAGAAAGAATTCGACATGGCGGTTCTCGAGCGTGCGCTCGAGAACGCCAAGCTGGTACCGATCGATCGCGTGATCGACGAATTGGGCCAGGACTTGCAGATCGAAGAAGTCAGCGAAGCACTGGCGGGCCAGATCGTCATCGACATCCGTCATCCGGATGCCGCTGAAGACGACCCGATGGCGCTCGCTGGCATTGAGGTACAGACGATGCCGTTTTATGCACTGAACGCTCGTTTCAAGGAACTGGACCCTACTCGCCAGTACCTGCTGTATTGCGACAAAGGCGTGATGAGTCGCCTGCATGCCCACCATTTGCTCAGTGAGGGGCATGCCAATGTGCGCGTTTATCGACCGAGCTAAGAGCCCGGGGCTGTTTGCCTGTGGCCTGCGTCACCGGCCCCCCGACTCTGCCGTCAAGCTGTAACGGCTAGGCCTGACTCTACTGTTAATCGCTGCCAAGACTTGTCAGCACACCGAATCCTCTGATCGAGATACACAAGTGATCGAAAATCTACGCAACATCGCCATCATTGCTCACGTTGACCATGGTAAAACCACCCTGGTAGACAAACTCTTGCGTCAATCCGGCACCCTGGAGCGCAACGAGCTCAACGACGAGCGCGTGATGGACTCCAACGACCAGGAGAAAGAGCGCGGTATTACCATTCTGGCGAAAAACACCGCCATCAACTGGAACGGCTACCACATCAACATCGTGGACACCCCGGGCCACGCCGACTTCGGCGGCGAAGTTGAACGTGTAATGTCGATGGTTGACTCCGTTCTGTTGCTGGTTGACGCTCAAGACGGCCCTATGCCGCAAACCCGTTTCGTGACCAAGAAGGCTTTCGAAGCCGGCCTGCGTCCGATCGTGGTGATCAACAAGGTCGACCGTCCAGGCGCGCGTCCGGACTGGGTTCTGGACCAGATCTTCGACCTGTTCGACAACCTCGGTGCTACCGAAGAACAGCTGGACTTCAAAGTCGTCTACGCCTCGGCCCTGAACGGCATTGCCGGTCTGGAACACACCGACATGGCTGAAGACATGACCCCGCTGTACCAGTCGATCGTCGACAACGTACCGGCACCGCAAGTTGACCGTGACGGCCCGTTCCAGATGCAAATCTCGGCACTGGACTACAACAGCTTCCTGGGCATCATCGGCGTTGGCCGTATCGCTCGTGGTCGCGTCAAGCCGAACACCCAGGTTGTTGCGATCGACGCCGACGGCAAGCGCCGCAACGGCCGTATCCTGAAGCTGATGGGTCACCACGGTCTGCACCGCATCGACGTTGAAGAAGCAGCTGCCGGCGACATCGTCTGCATCAGCGGCTTCGAGTCGCTGTTCATCTCCGACACTCTGTGTGACCCACAGAACGTTGAAGCGATGAAGCCGCTGACCGTTGACGAACCAACCGTTTCGATGACCTTCCAGGTTAACGACTCGCCGTTCTGCGGCCGTGAAGGCAAGTTCGTCACCAGCCGTAACATCAAGGAACGTCTGGACAAAGAGCTGCTCTACAACGTTGCCCTGCGCGTTGAAGAAGGCGACACCGCCGACAAGTTCAAAGTGTCTGGCCGTGGTGAGCTGCACTTGTCCGTACTGATCGAAACCATGCGTCGCGAAGGCTTCGAAATGGGTGTTGGTCGTCCGGAAGTGATCATCCGCATGGTTGACGGCGTCAAGCACGAACCGTACGAAAACGTGACCATCGACCTGCCAGAAGAATCGCAAGGTTCGATCATGGAACAGATCGGTATCCGTAAAGGCGACCTGACCAACATGGTTCCGGATGGCAAGGGCCGTGTGCGCCTTGAGTACAACATCCCGGCTCGTGGCCTGATCGGTTTCCGTAACGAGTTCCTGACCCTGACCTCCGGTGCAGGCATCCTGACCTCGATCTTCGACCGTTACGACGTGATGAAGTCCGGCGACATGTCCGGCCGTCAGAACGGCGTGCTGGTTTCGGTTGCTACCGGTAAGGCTCTGACTTACTCGCTGGAAACCCTGCAAGCTCGCGGCAAACTGTTCCTCGGTCACGGTGAAGACGTGTACGAAGGTCAAATCGTCGGCATCAACAGCCGCGACAACGACCTGGGCGTCAACCCAACCAAAGGCAAGAAGCTCGACAACATGCGTGCCTCGGGTAAAGACGAAACCATCGCTCTGGTTCCGCCTATCCGTTTCACCCTGGAGCAGGCTCTGGAATTCGTTCAAGAAGACGAATTGTGCGAAGTCACTCCTAAGTCCATCCGTCTTCGCAAGAAGATCCTGGGCGAAAGCGAGCGTACCCGCGCTGCCAAGAAGTCCGGTAACTAAGTCATTTAGTTAGCAGACAAAAAAACGCCCCCGATCGCGAGATCGGGGGCGTTTTTGTTTGTCTGGATAAAAAATCAAAAGATCGCAGCCTTCGGCAGCTCCTACAGAGTTATGTGAACACCTGTAGGAGCTGCCGAAGGCTGCGATCTTTTTGGGGTTTAGAACTTCTCGAGGGTACGGCGGCTGCTACTGGTCTCGCGCACCACTTCTTTCGGCTTGTACGCGCAATACCCCGGCCGCGGGCCGATCTTCGGGTGATTGCGGCAAGTATCCGGGCGCTTTTCATAAATAGTGCACAGACGGCTCTTACGATCCAGGTACAGGCAATCGTTGTTGCTCATGCGCTGCAAGGTGAAGATCTCGGTCTTTTGGCTGTAACGCTCGACGATCCCTTCCTTCTGCAGGCGCTTGGCAATGTTTTTTGCCGGGTCGCCGCGCTCGAATTCATCGACGATGCCGATACGGATCAGGTCCTTGATCTTGACCTCGACCGGCAGGGTGCAGCAGCTGGACACACAAGATCCGCACATAGGCGCAGAATACTTGGCCCAGGTATCGAGGCGATCGATCTCCGCAGCGGCGATCAGGTTGGGTTTCATCATCGGTTGTTACCAGCGCGTGCATCAGGGCGCGCGATCATACCGGGACTGGTGGATTTTTGAACAACCTTTCGCCAGATTTTTTCATGCGTGGCTCAGCGGTCCCGGGAATCCGGCACGAGCCCTGCATTCTTTCCAGCACACGACAGGGTAATGTCGACCTATCTCGCTCTAACGGGAAATACTGCCGAACCAGATTCTCCACGGCCTGTCAGACCGTCTAGGCTCAACTACTTCACGCTCGCTCGAGGTCTAATCGATGACTCAAGAACCACTTGTTCGCGAAGCAGAGGTGGCCGCATTTCGCGACGCCGTCTTGACCAAACTCACCTACGCGGTGGGCAAAGACCCGGATCACGCCTTTGACCACGACTGGTTCGAAGCCATTGCCCTGGCGGCGCGCGATCATATGGTCGAGCACTGGATGGACCACACCCGGCAGATCTACCGCAAAGGCCAGAAGCGCGTTTATTACCTCTCCCTGGAATTCCTCATCGGCCGCCTGCTCTACGACAGCTTGAGCAACCTCGGCCTGCTCGACGTTGCTCGTGAAGCCCTGACCGAGCTGGGCGTCGACCTTGAGCGCATTCGCCTACTGGAACCCGATGCGGCACTGGGCAACGGTGGCCTCGGGCGTCTGGCGGCGTGCTTCATGGAAAGCATGTCGACCCTCGGCATCGCCGGCCATGGCTACGGAATTCGTTACGAGCACGGATTGTTCCGCCAGGCCATTGTCGACGGCTGGCAGCAGGAGCAGACCGAGCACTGGCTGGACTTCGGCAACCCGTGGGAATTCGAGCGGCCGGAAGTGGTGTACCCGATTGGTTTCGGCGGCAGTGTCGAGACCGTCACTGACGAGAACGGCAAGTCCAAGCAAGTCTGGACGCCAGTGGAAACCGTGCGCGCGATTGCCTACGACACCCCGGTAGTCGGCTGGCGCGGGGCAAGCGTCAACACACTGCGCCTGTGGCGTGCCCGCGCCATGGAAGACCTGCACCTGGAGCGCTTCAACGCCGGTGACCACTTGGGCGCCGTCGCTGAAGTTGCCCGGGCCGAAAGCATTTCCCGGGTCCTGTACCCGGCAGACAGCACTGAGGCCGGCCAGGAACTGCGCTTGCGTCAGGAGTATTTCTTCGTCGCGGCCTCGTTGCAGGATCTGCTGCGGCGCCATCGCAACATGCACACCTCGGTACTGACCCTGGGCGATCATGCGGCGATCCAGCTCAACGATACGCACCCTTCGATCGCCGTGGCTGAACTGATGCGCCAGCTGGTCGATGTCTATGACGTGGCATGGGATGCTGCGTGGCAGGTTACGGTCGATACGCTGTCGTACACCAACCACACGCTGCTGCCCGAAGCGCTGGAAACCTGGCCGGTCGGCCTGATGGAGCGCATGTTGCCGCGGCACATGCAGATCATCTACCTGATCAACGCCCAGCACATCGACTCGCTGCGGGCCAAAGGCATCCACGACTTCGACGTGTTGCGCGCGGTGTCGCTGATCGAGGAAGACAACGGCCGTCGCGTGCGCATGGGCAACCTCGCGTTCCTTGGATCCCACAGCGTCAATGGCGTGTCGGGCTTGCACACCCAGCTGATGCGCGAAACCGTGTTCTCCGAACTGCACAAGCTCTACCCGGAGCGAATCAACAACAAGACCAACGGCATCACTTTCCGCCGCTGGCTCTATCAGGCCAACTCCGAACTGACTTCGATGCTGGTGGATGCCCTGGGTCCGAACCTGCTGGATAACATCGAAGAACGCTTGGTCGAACTGGAGCCGTTCGCCGAGAAGCCAGCGTTCCGCAAGGCCTTCGCTGAACAACGACTGCACAGCAAGAAAGCCCTGGCCTACATCATTCACGAGCGACTGGGCATCGCGGTCAACCCGGCGGCGATGTTTGACGTACAGGTCAAGCGCATCCACGAATACAAGCGCCAGTTGCTCAACCTGCTGCACACCGTCGCCCTGTATCAGGCTATTCGTGCCGAGCCGGAGATCGATTGGGTACCCCGGGTGAAAATTTTCGCCGGCAAGGCCGCTGCCAGTTATCACCAGGCCAAGCTGATCATCAAGCTGACCAACGACATCGCCCGGGTGGTCAACAATGACCCGACCGTGCGCGGGCTGCTCAAGGTGGTGTTCCTGCCCAACTACAACGTCAGCCTGGCGGAGAGCATCATTCCGGCCGCGGATTTGTCGGAGCAGATTTCCACTGCCGGCTTCGAGGCGTCGGGTACCAGCAACATGAAGTTCGGCCTGAACGGCGCGCTGACCATCGGCACCCTCGACGGCGCCAACGTGGAAATGTGCGAGCGCATCGGTGCCGAGCACATGTTCATCTTCGGCCTCAGCGCCCAGCAGGTTGAAGCGCGCAAGCAGAACCACGAGTTCAATGCGACGCCGGATATCGCCGCGTCCCACCGCCTCAACGATGTGTTGCAGGCGATTCGCGGAGGGGTGTTCTCGCCGGATGATCCGTCCCGTTACGCGGGCTTGATCGATTCGCTGATCGACTACGACCGCTTCCTGGTCTGCGCCGATTTCAACTCCTACTGGGATGCGCAGATGCGCGTTGAGGCGCACTGGCATGATTCCAATGAATGGTGGCGTTCGGCGGTGTTGAATACTTCGCGGATGGGCTGGTTCTCATCCGACCGGACGATCCGCGAGTACGCCACGGATATCTGGAAAGCGTTGGAGTAAGTTTTCCAGCAGCTCGATATACTGGCTTGCCGGAAAAGATCGCAGCCTGCGGCAGCTCCTACAGGGAACATTGAGCCCCGTAGGAGCTGCCGCAGGCTGCGATCTTTTCATGTCGGGCTGCGCTAATCTTTCCGGGTTGGCTACTGCGCTTAGGGATATCGACCATGCAATGGATTTTCATGCTCATCGGGCTGGTGCTCGGCTGGATGCTCGACGAGTCGTTCAGCGATGCGCTGTTGGGCGCGTTGCTCGGCCTGGGCGTCGGTCATGCCATGCGTATTGGCCGTCTGGACTCGCAAGCCGCAGCGCAGCAGCTTGTGCTGCAGAAGACGCTAGTCGACCTGAGCGCGCTGCAGCAACGTCTGGCATCGCTCGAAACCCTTGGTATCCAGACACCCAATACAACCGCAGAGCTCGCGCCCGAATTCATTCTCGAAGACATCCCTGTCGAAGCGCCCGACCTGGTCTGGGAACTTCCGCCCGAACTCCAGCCGAATACCGCGGCAGCCGCTGAGGGCAGTCGCCCGCAGCCCGTCGATGCCTGGAGAGCCCAACCGGCCGCCCGTGAGCCACAGGAACCGGCGATCCCTCGCGGCCCCAACTTTATCGAACGTGCCATCAGCGGCGCCCGTGCCTGGTTGTTCGGCGGCAACACTGTGCTGCGAGTTGGCGTGGTGCTGTTGTTTTTCGGGCTGGCGTTCCTGCTGCGTTATGCCACCGAAGGCATGGTGGTGCCAATCGAACTGCGTTACGCCGGGGTGGCAGCGGCTGCGTTGGGTCTGCTCGGGCTGGGTTGGTGGCTGCGTTCGCGTAACAACCAATATGCGCTGATGTTGCAAGGCACCGGGATCGCGGTGCTGTACCTCACCGTGTTCGCCGCGATGCGCCTGCATCCACTGCTTGATCCCACAGCAGCCCTGGGCTTGCTGGTGGCGGTGACGGTGTTCTCGGCGATTCTCGCCATTACCCAGGATTCCCTGGGCCTGGCCGCCGCTGCGGCCCTGGGCGGATTCGCGGCGCCGATTCTGACGTCTACTGGTGCTGGGAGCCACGTCGCGCTGTTCAGCTACTTTGCGCTGCTCAATGCCGGCATCCTGGCCATCGCCTGGTTCAAGGCCTGGCGGTTGCTGAACCTGATCGGCTTCGTTGGCACCTTTGGCATCGGCTTCGCCTGGGGCTTGCGTTCTTATACGCCGGAACTGCTGTGGAGCACCGAGCCGTTCCTGATCCTGTTCTTCCTGATGTACCTGATCATCGGCCTGCTGTTCACCCGCCGGAAATTGCTGGAGATGAGCGACGCCCCCGAGGACGACAGTCGCGACGCTTTGCTGCGCTGGTCGGCGCGCAAGGGTGATTACGTTGATGGCACCATGCTGTTCGGCCCGCCGCTGGTGGGCTTCGGCTTGCAGTTCGCGCTGGTGCAGCATCTGGAGTTCGCCGCGGCGTTCAGTGCCTTGGCACTGGGCATGATCTACATGGGCCTGGCCCGTTGGCTGATGGGGGGCCGGGCGTTGCTGCTGGCGGAAACCTGCCTGGCACTTGGGGTGATCTTCGCCAGCCTGGCGATTCCCTTGGGTCTGGATGCGCGCTGGACGTCTGCTGCATGGGCCGTGGAGGGAGCAGGTATCTTCTGGCTCGGCCTGCGTCAGCAACGACCGTTGGCTCGTGCCTTTGCTTTGCTGCTGCAACTGGGCTCGTCGTTGGTGTTCCTCAGCGAGCTGCGTCCGGGTGACAGCAGTTTGCTCGCGGGCGCACCGCTGGGCGCGCTAATGCTGGGTGTGGCGTTACTGTTCAGCTTCTATCAACTGCGTGCAGCCTCGCCGGCACACACTTCGCTATGGGAACGCAAGGGGCTGCCAGTGCTTGCGTGTCTGGGTCTGACTTTCCTGTATCTGTTGGCGCCGCTGTTCTTCCTGACCCAGGGCACGGCGATCAGCTGGGCGGTGGCCGGTCTGGCTACCTTGTTTGTCGGCCTGCGCCTGCAGTCAAGAACCTTCCTTTTCACGGCGTTTGCCGTGCAGTTGCTGGGCGGTGGATTGTTCCTGCTGCGACTGCAAGGTTCGAGTGGCGATTCGGCGGCCGTATTCAGTGCCGGTTGGAGCGGCTTGCTCATTGCTTCGCTGATCGGCCTGGCACTAATTGCCGGCATGTTGCTGGCGGCACGTGACGAGATGGTGCGGCGCGACGCCCGACTGTTGCGTGGCTTGTCCGTGATATTGCTGGCCGGTCTGGTGTTGATCAACCTGGCAGTGTTGTTCGTCCTGCCATGGCAGACGGCGAGCGCTGTGTGGGCGGCCAGTGGTCTGCTTATCATCTGGCTGAGCTTGTACCTGACCCAGCGTGTGAGCTTTATCTTCGGCCTGCTGTTGCAGGTGATTGGCGGCGCTGCGTTTGTGCTGTCGGGTCCGGAATTGTTCGGGCAGTTGACCAGCGAGGGTTTGCGTCCACTGGCACACGGTGGTTTCTGGACGCCGCTGGTACTGAGCCTGGTGGCGTTTGCTGGCGCCTGGCGCCTGCAACTCGGTAGCCACGCCGCGGCATTCGCCGCGTTCAGCCTGCAGCGCTTGTCCGAGGTATTGCTGGTGTGGGGTGCGGGCTGGTGGGCTTTGGCCTGGGGCATGGAAATATTACGTTTCGCGGCGGTCGACCTGCGGGCGACATTGTTGCTGGCTGTGCTGGCAGCGAGCGTTGCATTGTCGACCGTACTTGCGTTGCGCCTGCGATGGGTTGCGCTGGGTTTGCTCTGCCTGTCGTTGATACCTGTGGCCGGCCTGGTGCTGTTGGACGCGTTGTACGGGCGTTTTAACCCGGCTGCGAATTTCGGCTGGCTGGTGTGGGCCGCCGTTTTTGTCGTGCATTTCATTTCACTGAGGCATTTGCCGGTGCTGGTGCCCAAGCGCGCCCTCAGCGCCGCCCATGTGCTCGGCTGCTGGCTGCTGATCGGCGTCCTGGCCCTGGAATTGCGTTACGCCTTGCTGCTGTTGTCCGAGCAGTACAACGCCTGGCGCTGGCTGGGTTGGGCGATTCTGCCGAGTCTGTATCTGGTCCTGATGGCGGCGCCGCGCAACTGGCCATGGCCAGTGTCGGCCTATTCTCGCGAGTACCGCGTCTATGCCGCTGCACCTTTGGCATTGCTGATGCTCGGCTGGTTCTGGCTGGCGAATAGCGTCAGTGACGGCAGCGCCGATCCGTTGCCGTATGTGCCATTGATCAATCCGCTGGAGTTGGGCCTGCTGTTCGCCCTGTTCGGGGTGTTCATCTGGTCGCGTTATGCAGTGGCGCAACTGGCTATCCGCCAGCGTTATTTCGACCGGGCCGCGCAGTTGGTCCTCGGTGTTTCACTGTTCGCCTTCTTCACCGTCCTGGTAATGCGCACCGCCCACCATTGGGCGGGCGTGCCGTACGAGCTGGATGCGTTGGTGCAGTCGATGCTGGTACAGGCCGGGCTGTCGATCGTCTGGACCTTGATGGCCCTGAGCCTGATGATTGGCGGCCACCTGCGCCATCGTCGTGACGTCTGGGTAATCGGCGCAGTGCTGATCGGCGTCGTAGTTGCGAAGCTGGTCTTTGTCGAACTGAGTAACCGTGGCGGGCTGGCGCGGATCGTCTCGTTTATCGGAGTCGGGGTGTTGCTGCTGGTGGTGGGTTATTTCGCCCCGATGCCGCCCAAGCGCGCCGCAGCTGAACCGGAGGCGGATGAGCCGGCCCCGCAAACCGAAGGAGTGTCGTCTTGAGTCAGAAGCTGAGCCTGGAGTGGTTGGGTGCTGTTGCGTTAGTGGTGACACTGTCGGCTGGCGCCCAGGATAAACCGGCGGATTTCAGCACGCAGCAGCCGTTGTCGGTCAGCGGCCAGGGGCCGTGGTACCGCCTTGAGTTGCCCCTCAATGTGCAACTGAATGCACGGCAAACCGATCTTGGCGATGTGCGGGTATTCAACGCAGCGGGCGAGCCCCAGGCCTATGCCCTGGCTCGGGAATCGGCGCAGACCAGCGAGAAACGTGCGCTGACCGACGTCAAATGGTTCCCGCTTTACGTTTCTGCCGATTCCACCGATCGCGCCCCGAGCGTGAGGGTGCAATCGAGCGCCAACGGCACGCTGGTGGAAGTGCAGCCGTCAAGCCAGCTGGAAGCGGGCGAAGAAGTGTTGCGTGGCTGGTTGCTGGATGCCAGCAGCATCAAGGCGCCCCTGCAGCAGTTGATTCTCGACTGGACCAGCGAGCGCGACGGCTTTCAGCGTTTCAGTATTGAAGCCAGCGACGACTTGCAGCATTGGCAATCCTGGGGCGAAGGGCAGGTGGCGCGCCTGACTTTTGCCGACGAACGGGTGGAGCAACATGAAGTCGGGTTGCCGGGGCAATCGGCGCGATACCTGCGCCTGCTGTGGAACGCTCCGCAGTCGGCACCGACCCTGACCTCGGCACAACTTGAAAGCGCCAGCCGGCGCAGTTTGCCGCTGCCGTTGCTGTGGTCGCAGCCATTGGGCGGTAGCAGCGCCAAGGCCGGTGAATACACTTGGCAATTGCCCATGGGGCTGAATGTGGAGCGCATTCAGGTCGAACTGGATCAAGCCAACAGCCTGGCGCCGGTGACCTTGTCCGGGCGTCGGGAAAGCAGCTTGCCGTGGCAGCCATTGGGTGGCGGCTTGTTGTACCGCCTGACCCAGAATGGCCAGGACGTGGTGCAGAACGAATTGCAGCTTTCGGGTCAGACGGTGCAACAGTTGAAGTTGACGGTGGACGAGCGCGGTGGCGGTCTGGGGGCGCAGGCGCCAACCCTGAAATTTGCCGTGCGCGCCACGCAGCTGGTGTTCCTGGCGCGTGGTGCCGGTCCTTATACGCTGGCGCTGGGGAGTGCGACGGCGAAGGCGGCGAACCTGCCGCTGTCGACGCTGATTCCGGATTACAGCGCAGAAAAGTATGCGGCGCTGGGCAAGGCGACGGTCGATGGCGGGGCGGTAGTTGCGTCGACTGCGGCGGTCTCCACGACCGCCACGGCTGATACCAATTGGAAGAAGTTCGGGTTGTGGGCGGTGTTGCTGCTGAGTGTGCTGTTTCTGGCGGCGATGGCGTTCAGTCTGTTGCGCAAGCCGCCAGCCAACTCCTGAGTATGGCCGGCGCTGCGCACCGGATCGCGAGCAAGCTTTGCTCCCACAGGAGAAAGTGAGTCCTTGGGGATATGGGCAAGGATTACTCCCGCAACGAGATTTGAATCCTGTGGGAGCAAGGCTTGCCCGCGATGGCGTTCGCCGGCTCGGCAAAAAACTTCCCCCAAACCCCGTCTGTTTCGAACTACGCTGAAGCCGGTGCATGAACTCTATTCGGCATCTCACGTCTGATAGGAGGAAATGCGCCCCGACTCGCGTTAAACTGCGCGGGTTTTTAGCCCCCCATTCCACCGGAGCCTTCCATGTCCCGCGTTACCCTGAGTCGCTATTTGATTGAGCAGACCCGTAGCAACAACACCCCTGCCGATCTGCGTTTCCTGATCGAAGTGGTGGCGCGTGCTTGCAAGGAAATCAGCCACGCCGTCTCCAAGGGCGCCCTGGGCGGTGTTCTGGGCAGCATGGGCACTGAAAACGTCCAAGGCGAAGTGCAGAAGAAACTCGACGTGATCTCCAACGAGATCCTGCTCGAAGCCAACGAATGGGGCGGTCACCTGGCCGGCATGGCGTCGGAGGAAATGGACAATGCTTACCAGATCCCGGGCAAATACCCGAAAGGCGCCTACCTGCTGGTATTCGACCCACTGGACGGTTCGTCCAACATCGATATCAACGCACCTGTCGGCACCATCTTCTCGGTACTGCGTTGCCCGACCGAATACCTGAGCCAGAACGAAGCCCTGAACGAAAAGGCCTTCCTGCAGCCAGGTACCCAGCAGGTTGCCGCCGGTTACGCTATCTACGGCCCGCAAACCATGCTGGTGCTGACCCTGGGTGATGGCGTCAAGGGCTTTACCCTGGACCGTGAAATGGGCAGCTTCGTGCTGACCCACGAAGACATCACCATTCCTGAAACCACTCAGGAATTCGCCGTCAACATGTCCAACTCGCGTCACTGGGAAGCTCCGGTACAACGCTACGTTGGCGAATTGCTGGCGGGCGAAGAAGGTCCGCTGAAAAAGAACTACAACATGCGCTGGGTTGCCGCGATGGTCGCCGACGTGCACCGCATCCTGACCCGTGGCGGTTTGTTCATGTACCCACGCGACAGCCGCGAACCGTCCAAGCCGGGCAAACTGCGCCTGATGTACGAAGCCAACCCGATGTCGTTCCTGGTTGAACAGGCTGGCGGCGCATCCACCGATGGCCATCAGCGCATTCTCGACATCCAGCCTGAAGGCCTGCACCAGCGCGTAGCGGTGTTCCTCGGCTCGAAAGAAGAAGTCGCCCGCGCCACGGCGTACCACAAGGAGTAAACATGACCGCGCCCTGGCAGCCGTTGCTTGAATGGTGGTTCGGAACTTCCGAATCGCCGCAAGCAGTAGTGGCTGCCAAGGGCCGGTTATGGTTCGGCAAGCACGACAGCCAGGACCTGGAGGCGCAGACGCGTTTCGGGGACTGGGTCGAGCAGGCACTGGCCGACGGATTGACTGACTGGGCGCAACGCCCTGACGGTTGGCTGGCTCTGGTGCTGCTGCTCGATCAGCTGCCGCGAATGATCTATCGCGACTCTCCCAAATCCTTTTCCGGTGATCTCAGGGCGCAGGCTCTGGTGGCTCAAGGCATTGCTGCGGATTTTGATCGGCAGTTGCAGCCGATCCAGCGGGTGTTCATCTATCTGGTGTTTGAGCACTGCGAGAATCTGGCGGTGCAGAACGAGGCGGTTTCCAGGTACATCGAGCTGCTGGCGCAACAGCCCGAGGCAGATCGGGCGCTGTTTGCCGATTATCTGGAGTATGCCGAGAAGCATCAGCGGGTGATTGCGCGGTTTGGGCGGTTTACGCACAGGAATGCGGTGTTGGGGCGGGAGTCTACGGCTGAGGAATTGGCGTTTCTGTCGGGACCTGGTTCAAGGTTCTAAATCTTCATCGCGGCTGATGCCGCCTTCGCGAGCAAGCCCGCTCCCACAGGTGATTTGTGAACGATACAGATCCAGTGTGGGAGCGGGCTTGCTCGCGAAGGGGCCCGTAATAACAGCTTAAATCCTGAAGCTACCCACCAACTGCTTCAACCGCGCCGCCTGCTGCTCCAGATCCGAGCAAGCGCGCAACGTCGACTGCAAATTCTCCACCCCTTCCTGATTCAGCATATTGATCTCGGTAATGTCGACATTGATCGACTCCACCACCGCCGTCTGCTCCTCGGTCGCTGTCGCCACCGACTGGTTCATGCCGTCGATCTCGCCGATGCGCTGGGTCACGCTGCCAAGTCGCTCACCGGCCTGGTTGGCAATCCCGACGCTGCTTTCACTCTGACGCTGGCTGTCGGTCATGG
The DNA here is from genome assembly GCF_054897945.1 of Pseudomonas sp. LB3P31. Lineage (NCBI taxonomy): Bacteria > Pseudomonadati > Pseudomonadota > Gammaproteobacteria > Pseudomonadales > Pseudomonadaceae > Pseudomonas > Pseudomonas sp. LB3P31. The sequence goes on along the minus strand of NZ_CM142710.1, from coordinate 3,026,039 downwards.
TGCTGACCGCTTCCCGGGCGCCGACCTGCAGTTCCTCGATCATCTTCTGCACTTGCTGCGCCGAATCCTGAGTGCGGTGTGCCAGGTTGCGCACCTCGTCGGCGACCACGGCAAAACCGCGCCCGGCTTCACCGGCACGGGCCGCTTCGATGGCGGCGTTCAGCGCCAGCAGATTGGTCTGCTGGGAGATGCTGGTGATCACTTCCAGAATCTGCCCGATGTTCACCGTATTGCTGTTGAGCGTTTCGATGTTGCCGCAGGAATCGCTGATCTTCGCCGACAGTTGCTGCATCGCGGCGATAGTCTTGTCGACCACCTGCTGGCCATCTTCGGCCAAGGCGCGGGCATCGCTGGAATGCTGCGAGGCGAGGGCGGCGTTCTGGGCGATTTCCTGGGCGGCAGCCCCCAGCTCGTTGATCGCGGCAGCCACGCTGCTGGTGCGTGAAGCCTGCTGGTCGGAGTTGAACATCGACGAGTTCGACGCGGCGACTACGCGCAGCGCGACTTCGTTGACCTGGCCGGTGGCCGATGCCACTTCGCTGATCGATGTGTGGATACGCTCCACGAAACGGTTGAACGAGGTGCCCAGGGCGCCGAATTCATCATGGCCGTGGATGGTCAGGCGCCGGGTCAGGTCGCCTTCACCTTCGGCAATGTCATGCATGGCGCGGCCCATGGTCAGCAGCGGCTGCATCAGGAAGCTGATCAGCATGCCCAGCAACGCAATGATGATCACCACCGCAATCACCATGGCAATGATCGCCGAGGTGCGGAATTCGCTGAGCATCGCGAACGCGGTTTCCTGGTCGAGCACCAGCGCCACGTACCAGTTTGCCGACGGCACGCCATTGACGTGGGTGAAGGAGATGAACTGGCGCTTGCCGTCGATCTCGACTTCTTTCATCCCCGGGCTCACGGTTGGTGCGCCACTCGGGTAGGCGTCGGCCAGGGTCTTGAGGACAAATTTGCTGTCCGGGTGGATCAGGATCTTGCCGTCGGCGCTAACGATGAATGCGTGGCCGTGGCCGCCGAAGTTCAGCGAGTTGATGATCGCGCTGACGCTGGACAGGTCGATGTCCGCGCCGGCAACGCCAATCATCGCACCCTGGCGCTGCACGGGGGTGGCAACCGTGATCACCAGCTTGCCCGAGGACGCAGCGATGTAGGGTTCGGTGACGACAGTCTGTTGCGCGCTATTGGCGGCCTTGTACCAGCCACGGGCGCGGGGATCGTAGTCGGCGGCACGATTGCCGGCCGGGACCGAGAACATCACGCCGTCGCTGCCGCCAAAATAGCTCAGCTGGAAATTGCTGGTATAGGCGGGCAGGTCGATGGCGCGCTTGAGGCTGGCCGGCGCGTTGCCGTCCGCGGCAATCTGCTGGGACATCGACTGCAGCAACTGGATGCGGCTTTCCAGCCAGGTCTGGATGTTGCTGGTGGTCAGGCTGCCCAGTTCCTGCATCGAGGCTTCGGTACTGCTGCGCAGAGTCTGGCGCTGGCGGTAGTCGTTGAACAGGATGAAACAGGCGAATGCGACGGCCACCACGAGGGCGGCAGCCAGCAGGATCTTGTGGCTGAACTTCATGTTTCTGGTCATTAAGTGAGCTACCGCGGAGGGGGCTGGTGTGGTGGCGACCTGCTCGTGCGAGGGACTTTGACGATCGCGTGCAGTTAATTGACCCGCATTATCGTTGGCGTCCATCGCGAGCGAGCTCGCTCCTACAGGATGTGTCGACCGGGGCGCGCCAAAGATTAGTCGTCTTTAGGGAAAATCGATGAAATGCGGGATGGGACCGCAAAGTGGCTGATTTTTCGGCATATGCCAGACGAGTGACCTGATAAATAGGCCTTTGGCCAGGGAACCAGATAGGGGTTTTCTCTTCTAAGCTTCTGCTTGGCAGCCATGCCAACCCCCTTCGCCCCAGGAGCAACACCATGTCGCTGCGATCTCTCGCCCTGCTTTCGTTCTGTGTGCTGTTGGCCGCATGCAGCAAGGTCAATCAGGAAAACTATTCGAAGCTGTCCGCCGGCATGCCCAAGGCCGAGGTTGAATCCTTGCTGGGTAAACCCGCCGATTGCTCGGGCGCGCTCGGCATGTCCAGTTGCACCTGGGGCGACAAGAACAGCTTTATCAGCGTGCAGTACGCCGGTGACAAAGTGTTGATGTTTTCTGGCCAAGGCCTGAAGTAAACCGGGGCTTCGCGCCCACGGGAGAAAAATAATGAAGCGGTTATTATTTGTACTTTTGGCCGGCCTGGTATTGGCCGGCTGCGCCACTTCTGGCGATGATCAACTGGCGCCGAAAACCGTCAGTAGCGTCAACCTGAAGAAGTATCAGGGCACCTGGTATGAGCTGGCTCGCCTGCCGATGTACTTCCAGCGCAACTGCGCGCAGTCCGAAGCCCATTACACGCTCAAGCCTGACGGCAACATACTGGTGCTGAACCGCTGCCTGACGTCGGATTGGCAATGGGAGGAAGCCAAGGGCACGGCTTATCCGCAGGTGCCCGGCAAGACTGACAAGCTGTGGGTGGAGTTCGACAACTGGTTCTCGCGCCTGCTGCCGGGTGTGGCCAAGGGCGCGTACTGGGTGCTGTACGTCAGCGATGACTACAAGACCGCGATTGTTGGCGATCCGAGCCGACGGTATCTGTGGTTGTTGTCACGAACCCCGACAGTCAATGGAGTTGTGCGTGAAGAGCTGCTGAGCAAGGCGCGGCAGCAGGGGTACGACACCACACGATTGATCTGGCGCGCTTCGGATACGCAGATGGCCAAGACCTCGAACTAACGGTGCGGCTGAAAAAAAGATCGCAGCCTCCGGCAGCTCCTACATTGATTCGGTTGAGCGCATAATGCGGCTCAACCCGGCCCCTGTAGGAGCTGCCGAAGGCTCGGGCCGCGATCGGACGATCTTTTGCTTTTAACCGAGTAAATCGCGCAGGACCTGGGTAAACGCACGGCTGCTTTCTTCCTCGCCCGCATGCCGCCCGTCACGCACGACCCACTGGCCGTTGACCAGCACGTCGCGCACCTGGCGATCGCCGCCAGCGAACAACCAGCGGTTCAAAATCCCGTCGCCGCTGGCCGTAGCCAGGTACGGATCGTTGCCGTCCAACACCAGCCAATCCGCGCGCTTGCCCACTTCCAGCCGGCCAATCGGCTGTCCCAACGCCTGCGCTCCGCCATCGAGCGCCGCGTCGTACAAAGTGCGGCCCACCATCGGTTGATCGACGCCATACAAGCGGTTGCGTCGCTGGTCACGCAGGCGCTGGCCGTATTCCAGCCAGCGCAGTTCTTCCACCACGCTCAGCGAGACATGACTATCGGAACCAATACCCATGCGCCCACCTTGAGCGAGGAAGTCTACTGCCGGAAAAATCCCATCGCCGAGGTTGGCTTCGGTGGTCAGGCACAGGCCGGCGATGGCCCGGCTGCGGGCCATCAAACTGACCTCTTCCGGATTGGCGTGGGTCGCGTGGACCAGGCACCAGCGCTGGTCGACTTCGGTGTTTTCGTACAACCACTGCAGCGGACGGCGAGCGCTCCAGGCCAGGCAGTCATCGACTTCCTTCTGCTGTTCGGCGATGTGGATGTGCACCGGGCATTGCTTGTCGCTGGCGGCCAATACTTCGCTGATCTGCTGCGGAGTGACAGCGCGCAACGAGTGGAAACACAGACCTGAAGACTGCGCCGATTGCTGCGCCAGCATCGGCTGCAGGCGCGACTGCAACCTGAGATAGTTTTCAGTGCTGTTGATAAAGCGTCGCTGGCCGTCATTCGGGGCCTGGCCGCCGAAACCAGAGTAGCTGTAGAGCACCGGCAGCAAGGTCAGGCCGATACCGGCAGAAGCGGCGGCCTGGCTGATGCGCGACGCCAGCTCGGCAGGGTCGGCGTACGCCTGGCCGTTGGTGTCATGGTGCACGTAGTGAAACTCGGCGACCGAGGTATAGCCCGCCTTGAGCATTTCTATGTACAGCTGACGAGCGATCACCCCGAGCTGGTCCGGGCTGATTTTTCCGACGAGGCGGTACATCAGGTCCCGCCAGGTCCAGAAGCTGTCGTTCGGATTACCCGCCACTTCTGCCAGCCCGGCCATCGCCCGCTGGAACGCGTGGGAATGTAGATTCGGCATGCCCGGCAGCAGCGGCCCCTTTATCCGTTCGGCGCCATCTGCATGAGAATCGGCCTGGACATGGGTCAGCACGCCATCGGCGCTGACCTCAAGACGTACATCATTGGCCCATCCATTAGGCAGCAGCGCGCGTTCGGCAAAGAAGGCGGACATGGTTCAGCACCCCATCGTGTGTTATTTGTATATACATATACAGACGTTTGCCTGCCCGGTAAACTCCGGCAAGCTAGCAATCTTATCCAGACGATCAAGGATTAACCGTGCCGACTCCGCCTGCAGTCTCTCCGTTGGCAGCGAACCTGGGCGACAGTCCGGCGCCCTTGTACGCCCGCGTCAAACAGATGATTACCCAGCAAATCGACAGCGGTAACTGGCCGCCGCATTACCGAGTGCCGTCGGAAAGCGAGCTGGTCAACCAGTTGGGTTTCAGCCGCATGACCATCAACCGCGCCCTGCGCGAGATGACGGCCGACGGCCTGTTGGTGCGCATGCAAGGGGTCGGTACCTTTGTCGCCGAACCAAAAAGCCAGTCGGCCTTGTTTGAAGTGCACAACATTGCCGACGAAATCGCCTCTCGCGGCCATCGTCATACCTGCAAAGTGATCACCCTCGAAGAAGAAGCTGCCGGTTCCGAGCGCGCGTTGGCGCTGGATATGCGCGAAGGCCAGAAGGTCTTCCACTCGCTGATCGTGCACTTTGAAAACGATATCCCGGTGCAGATCGAAGACCGGTTCGTCAACGCGCTGGTGGCCCCCGATTACCTCAAGCAGGACTTTACCCTGCAGACGCCTTACGCCTACCTGAACCAGGTCGCGCCGCTGACTGAAGGCGAACACGTGGTCGAAGCGATCCTGGCGGAAGCCAGCGAATGCAAACTGCTGCAAATTGAAAAGGGCGAGCCTTGCTTGCTGATTCGTCGCCGCACTTGGTCGGGTCGTCAGCCGGTGACCGCTGCTCGCCTGATCCACCCTGGTTCCCGTCATCGTCTGGAAGGCCGCTTTCACAAGTAAGGAATATTGATGAGTCAATTGAAGGTATTCCGCGCAGCCGATTACCCACGCATGCCGTGGAAAAACGGCCGTGGCAGCACTGAAGAGATCACTCGCGACGCGGGTGATGGGCTTGATGGCTTTGGCTGGCGCCTGTCGATTGCCGACATCGGCGAGTCTGGCGGGTTTTCCACCTTCGCCGGTTATCAGCGGGTGATTACCGTGCTGCAGGGTGACGGTATGACGTTGCGGGTTGATGGCCAGGATACCCGGGCGTTGTTACCGCTGGACCCGCATGCCTTCAGCGGTGAGAGCCAGGTGTCCTGCACATTGCTCGGCGGCCCGATCCGCGACTTCAACCTGATTTATGCGCCGCAGCGGTATAGCGCGCGGTTGCAGTGGCTGGAGGGGGAGCAGCGGTTCTTCAGTTCGGCGGGGACTGTGTTGCTGTTCAGTGTGTCTGATGCGTTGGAAGTGACGGTCGGTAACAGTGCCCAGCAATTGGGTCGCCATGATTGCTTGCAACTTGTCGGTAGCACCGGCTTGGTGGAGGTCTCCTGTAAAGGCCCATGCTGCGTGATCGAACTGACTGCACGCTGAATCCAGACACCAAAAAGATCGCAGCCTTCGGCAGCTCCTACATTGATCGTGTTCGCCTCCGATATTGCGGATGGACGCAACCCCTGTAGGAGCTGCCGCAGGCTGCGATCTTTTGCTTTTCAGCGTTCCCCCACGCGCACCAATTTGTTACCGAACGCCCCAGCCTGGCGCAAAACCGCTCCCCAGTAACAAGCTATCGCCCCCCACAAAATCTCCTCGAAAAATTTCATCTCCTTCAGAACCGTTGATCTACAAGCCTCCCAGCCCATCATGAATTTTTCTTGAACACCCATCCAACAAGTTGGCCGTTCGATTGCATATGCTTGTATGTACAAGTAAAGACGTATGCGTATGAGTCGACCGAGACTCCCCGCAGCGTCCACTGATTCGCTTGTGGCGCAACGACGCGCACAAGCTGCTTGCCCATTGCCAGGGTTGGTTTGAATTGATCGCTGAGGAGTCTTTTTCGTGACTGACAACAAAACCACTACCGCTACTTATACAAAGAGCCGTGACGTCGAAATCCGTGCCGCCCGCGGTAACAAGCTGACCGCCAAAAGCTGGCTGACTGAAGCGCCGCTGCGCATGTTGATGAACAACCTCGACCCGGAAGTGGCCGAAAACCCTAAGGAGCTGGTGGTTTACGGTGGCATCGGTCGCGCTGCGCGCAACTGGGAGTGCTACGACAAGATCGTCGAGAGCCTGACCAACCTGAATGACGACGAGACCCTGCTGGTGCAATCCGGCAAGCCGGTCGGCGTGTTCAAGACCCACAGCAACGCCCCGCGCGTATTGATCGCCAACTCCAACCTGGTGCCACACTGGGCGAGTTGGGAACACTTCAACGAACTCGACGCCAAGGGCCTGGCCATGTACGGCCAGATGACCGCAGGCAGCTGGATCTACATCGGCAGCCAGGGCATCGTTCAGGGCACCTACGAAACCTTCGTCGAAGCCGGTCGCCAGCACTACAATGATGACCTGAAAGGTCGTTGGGTCCTGACCGCAGGCCTGGGCGGCATGGGTGGCGCCCAGCCTCTGGCCGCAACCCTGGCCGGCGCCTGCTCGCTGAACATCGAATGCCAACAGGTGAGCATCGATTTCCGCCTGAACAGCCGCTACGTCGACGAGCAAGCCAAAGACCTTGACGACGCTCTGGCGCGTATCGACAAGTACACCAAGGAAGGCAAAGCGATTTCCATCGCTCTGCTGGGCAACGCGGCGGAGATCCTGCCGGAACTGGTCAAGCGTGGCGTGCGCCCGGACATGGTCACCGACCAGACCAGCGCCCACGACCCTCTGAACGGCTACTTGCCAGCCGGCTGGACCTGGGAAGAGTACCGCGCTCGCGCCAAGACCGAGCCTGCTGCCGTGGTCAAAGCCGCCAAGCAATCGATGGCCGTACACGTAAAAGCAATGCTCGAATTCCAGAAAATGGGCATTCCGACCTTCGACTACGGCAACAACATTCGGCAGATGGCGCAAGAAGAGGGCGTGGAGAACGCTTTCGACTTCCCGGGCTTTGTACCGGCCTACATTCGTCCGCTGTTCTGCCGTGGCATCGGCCCGTTCCGTTGGGCAGCACTGTCGGGCAACGCCGAAGACATCTACAAGACCGACGCCAAGGTCAAGGAACTGATTCCGGACGACGCCCACCTGCACAACTGGCTGGACATGGCGCGCGAGCGCATCAGCTTCCAGGGTCTGCCGGCGCGTATCTGCTGGGTTGGCCTGGGCCTGCGCGCCAAGCTCGGCCTGGCGTTCAACGAAATGGTGCGCAGCGGCGAATTGTCCGCGCCAATCGTGATCGGTCGTGACCACCTGGACTCCGGTTCCGTGGCCAGCCCGAACCGCGAAACCGAATCGATGCAGGACGGTTCCGACGCTGTGTCCGACTGGCCATTGCTCAACGCGCTTTTGAACACCGCGAGCGGCGCGACCTGGGTTTCCCTGCACCATGGCGGCGGCGTTGGCATGGGCTTCTCTCAGCACTCGGGCATGGTGATTGTCTGCGACGGTACGGATGAAGCGGCCGAGCGTATTGCTCGCGTGCTGCACAACGATCCGGCGACTGGTGTGATGCGCCATGCCGATGCGGGTTATCAGATCGCGATTGATTGCGCGAAGGAGCAGGGGCTGAACCTGCCGATGATTACCGGTAAGTAATGCTTACCCCTGTAGGAGCTGCCGCAGGCTGCGATCTTTTGATCTTGATCTTCTGAAATGCAAAAGATCGCAGCCTCGTTTCACTCGACAGCTCCTACAGGTGCAAAAACAACAATAACCAGAACAATCCACAGAGGTTGAATCATGGCTGTAAACAATGATCGTGCAGGCAGTAAACCGTTGATCGAAAGGCGTTCGATCGACTACATCCCGGAAGCGGAAAGACACGGTCGTCTGTTGAGCCAGTTCACCCTGTGGATGGGTGCCAACCTGCAAATCACCGCGATTGTCACCGGAGCCCTGGCCGTGGTGTTGGGCGGTGATGTGTTCTGGTCGTTGATCGGTCTGCTAATTGGTCAACTGCTGGGCGGCGGGGTTATGGCGCTGCATGCGGCGCAAGGGCCCAAGCTGGGCCTGCCGCAGATGATTTCCAGCCGGGTACAGTTCGGCGTATATGGCGCGGCCATCCCGATCGTGCTGGTGTGCCTGATGTATCTGGGCTTCACCGCCACCGGTACGGTACTTTCCGGCCAGGCGCTGGGCCAGTTGTTTGGCGTCAGCGACAGCGTTGGTATCCTGATCTTCGCCAGTGTCATTGTGCTGGTCACGGTGCTCGGTTATCGGGTGATCCACTGGATTGGCCGTGTTGCCAGCGTCATTGGGGTGATCGCCTTCGTTTATCTGTTCTACCGTCTGATGAGCCAGACTGACGTTGGCGCACTTCTGGAAATACGCCACTTCAGCTGGAGCAGTTTCCTGTTGGCGGTGTCGCTCGCGGCATCCTGGCAGATCGCTTTCGGCCCTTATGTGGCTGACTATTCTCGCTACTTGCCAAGCAGCACGTCTTCGGTAAAGACCTTTTTTGCTGCTGGCGCGGGTTCGGTGATTGGCGCACAGGTGGCGATGATTCTCGGCGTGTTTGCTGCGGCCTCGGCCAACGGCCAATTTGCCGGACACGAAGTGGCTTACATCGTTGGTCTGGGCGGTACGGGTGCCACCGCTGCGTTGTTGTATTTCAGCATCGCGTTCGGCAAGGTCACCATCTCTACCCTGAACTCCTACGGCAGCTTCATGTGCATTGCGACCATCATCAGCGGTTTCCGTGGTCACCTGCAGGTTTCGCGCTTGCAGCGTCTGGTCTTTGTGCTGGTGATTGTCGGCACGGCGACCCTGATCGCGTTGCTCGGCCAGCATTCGTTCCTCGGTGCGTTCAAGTCTTTCATCCTGTTCCTGCTGGCGTTCTTCACGCCTTGGAGCGCGATCAACCTGGTGGACTACTACTGCATCACCCGCGAGCGTTATGACGTGCCGGCGCTGGCCGATCCGAAAGGTCGCTACGGCCGCTGGAACCTGCTGGGGATCAGCGTCTATGTGTTCGGTGTGCTGGTGCAGTTGCCGTTCATCTCCACCAAGTTCTACACCGGTCCGCTAGTGGCGGCGCTGGGTGACGTGGATATCTCCTGGATCATCGGCCTGTTGCTGCCCGCTGCCGTGTATTACGTGTGTGCCAAGAAATGGCATGGTTCCGTACCCGATCACCTGATCCTGCCGGTCGAGCAGGACAGCGTTGTACCAACAAAAGCTAGCGGGGCCGGTCGCGCTGCGGCGCAGGCCTGATTGGACGTGGACAGGGCTGGATGCCTCTTGACTGCCGTAAGCCCATTCATGATTAGGAGCGTCACGACAATGAAATCGAACAAGACCCTGCTGACCACATTACTTTCCATGGGCCTGCTCGCCAGTGCCGGCGCCACTCAGGCAGCCGGCTGGTGCGAGTCGGGCAAACCGGTGAAATTCGCCGGCCTGAACTGGGAAAGCGGCATGTTGCTGACTGACGTGCTGCAAGTTGTGCTGGAGAAAGGCTACGACTGTAAGACCGACAGCCTGCCGGGTAACTCCATCACCATGGAAAACGCCCTGAGCAGCAACGACATCCAGATCTTTGCCGAAGAATGGGTCGGCCGCAGCGAGGTCTGGAACAAGGCCGAGAAGGCCGGCAAGGTCGTCGGCGTCGGCGCTCCGGTGACTGGCGCTATCGAAGGCTGGTACGTGCCGCGCTACGTGATCGAAGGTGACGCCAGCCGCAAGCTGGAAGCCAAGGCCCCGGACCTGAAGAACATCGCCGACCTGGCCAAGTACGCTGCTGTGTTCAAGGACCAGGAAGAGCCGTCCAAAGGCCGTTTCTACAACTGCCCGGCCGGCTGGACCTGCGAGCTGGACAACAGCGAAATGCTCAAGAGCTACGGCCTGGAAAGCACCTACACCAACTTCCGCCCGGGCACCGGCCCAGCGCTGGATGCGGCGGTGCTCTCGAGCTACAAGCGTGGCGAGCCGATCCTGTTCTACTACTGGTCGCCGACTCCGCTGATGGGCCAGGTCGACCTGGTCAAGCTGGAAGAGAAGCCTGGCGTGGACAAGAGCGTGACCATCAAGGTCGGCCTGTCCAAGACCTTCCACGACGAAGCTCCGGAGCTGGTAGCGGTGCTGGAAAAGGTCAACCTGCCGATCGATCTGCTGAACCAGAACCTCGGGCGCATGGCCAAGGAGCGGATCGCTTCGCCGAAGCTGGCGAAAATCTTCCTCAAGGAACATCCTGAGGTCTGGCATGCATGGGTGAGCGAAGACGCAGCCAAGAAAATCGACGCGGCCTTGTAGGTCCAGCTGTCCCACTGCCGACCACGGCAGTCGGGCGCTGCATCGCAACCCCTTGATTGAGAGTCCCTTATGTTTCCCGAAAGCTTTACCTTTTCCATCGCCGACTGGGTCAACGGTTGGGTTGATTCGCTGGTGACCAACTACGGCGACGTGTTCCGCAGCATTTCCGACACCCTGCTGTGGGCCATCGTCAATCTGGAAGGCCTGCTGCGTGCCGCGCCCTGGTGGCTGATGCTGGCGATCGTGGCGGGCGTTGCCTGGCACGCCACGCGCAAGGTCGTGACCACTGCCGTCATCGTCGGCCTGTTGTTCCTGGTAGGTGCGGTTGGCCTCTGGGACAAGCTGATGCAGACCCTCGCGCTGATGATGGTCGCGACGGTCATCTCGGTGCTGATCGGCATTCCGCTGGGCATTCTCTCGGCGCGCAGCAATCGCCTGCGTTCGGTGCTGATGCCGCTGCTGGACATCATGCAAACCATGCCCAGCTTCGTGTACCTGATCCCGGTGCTGATGCTGTTCGGCCTGGGCAAGGTGCCGGCGATTTTTGCCACCGTCATCTACGCCGCGCCACCGCTGATCCGTCTGACCGACCTGGGCATCCGCCAGGTCGATGGTGAGGTGATGGAAGCTATCAATGCTTTCGGCGCCAACCGCTGGCAACAACTGTTCGGCGTGCAACTGCCACTGGCCCTGCCGAGCATCATGGCCGGGATCAACCAGACCACCATGATGGCGTTGTCGATGGTCGTGATTGCCTCGATGATCGGCGCCCGTGGCCTCGGTGAAGACGTGCTGGTGGGGATTCAGACCCTCAATGTCGGACGTGGCCTTGAAGCTGGTCTGGCGATCGTGATTCTGGCAGTGGTCATCGACCGCATTACTCAGGCGTATGGTCGGCCACGGCATGAGGTGAGCAAATGAACGACGCAACCGTGAGCAAAATCGAAGTCAAAAACGTCTTCAAGATTTTCGGCAACCGCTCCAAGGATGCACTGGCCATGATCGGCCAGGGTAAAACCAAGGACCAGGTCCTGTCCGAAACCGGCTGCGTGGTCGGGGTCAACGACCTGTCGTTGAGCATCGGCACTGGTGAGATCTTCGTAATCATGGGTTTGTCCGGCTCCGGCAAGTCGACGCTGGTGCGCCACTTCAATCGCCTGATCGATCCCACCAGCGGCGCGATTCTGGTGGACGGCGTGGACATCCTGCAATACGACATGGAAGCCCTGCGCGAATTTCGCCGGCACAAGATCAGCATGGTGTTCCAGAGCTTCGGCCTGCTGCCGCACAAGACCGTCCTGGACAACGTCGCCTACGGCCTGAAAGTGCGCGGCGAGAGCAAGCAGATGTGCTCCGAACGCGCGCTGCACTGGATCAACACCGTGGGCCTCAAGGGTTACGAAAACAAGTACCCGCACCAGCTCTCCGGCGGCATGCGCCAGCGCGTGGGTTTGGCGCGGGCATTGGCGGCAGACACCGACATCATCCTGATGGACGAAGCGTTCAGCGCCCTCGACCCGTTGATCCGCGCGGAGATGCAGGACCAGTTGCTGGAGCTGCAGAAGACTCTGCACAAGACCATCGTGTTCATCACTCACGACCTCGATGAGGCGGTGCGAATTGGTAACCGCATTGCGATTCTCAAGGATGGGCGGTTGATTCAGGTGGGGACGCCGCGGGAGATCCTGCATTCGCCGGCGGATGAGTATGTCGATCGGTTTGTGCAGCGGCGGGCTGCGGTGGTGTAAAGATTTGCAGTGCTTGTGCTGGCCCCTTCGCGAGCAAGCCCGCTCCCACATTGGATTTTTGGTGTATCTGAAATTTGTGTTCGACATAGATCCAGTGTGGGAGCGGGCTTGCTCGCGAAGAGGCCGGTAAAGCTGCATCAATATCCCTGATAGAGGTCAAAGATGTCCCAGGCTGAAAAAATCGTTATCGCCGACTCCCCATTGCGTTGGCAGGATGTGGTCGCGGTAGCCCGTCATGGCGCGCAGCTCGAGCTGTCGCCACAGACCTGGGCACGAATCGAAAACGCCCAGGCGATCGTCCAGCGCATCGTCGCCAGCGGCGAACGCGCCTATGGCGTCAACACCGGCCTGGGTGCGCTGTGCAATGTGTCGCTTAAAGACGAACAACTCAGCCAGCTGTCGCGCAACACCCTGCTCAGTCACGCCTGTGGCGTCGGTGCCGCGCTGGCCGACGAACAGACCCGCGCGATCATGTGCGCGGCGATCCGCATTTACAGCCACGGCAAATCCGGCATTCATCGTCAAGTAGTCGAAGCGCTGCTGGCGCTGCTCAATCGCGGCATTACTCCGCAAGTGCCGTCCCAGGGTTCGGTGGGTTACCTGACCCACATGGCGCACGTCGGCATCGCGCTGCTGGGCGTTGGCAATGTGAGCTATCGCGGGCAGATCGTTTCCGCGCAGCAAGCCCTGGCCGAAGAAGGTCTGCAACCGGTCCAACTGGGTGCCAAGGATGGTTTGTGCCTGGTCAACGGCACGCCGTGCATGACTGGCCTAAGCTGCCTGGCAATCGCTGATGCCACGCGCCTGGTGCGATGGGCCGACGTGATCGGGGCGATGAGCTTTGAGGCCCAGCGTGGGCAGATCGCGGCGTTTGATGCCGAGATCATCGCGCTCAAGCCGCACCCGGGTATGCAGCAGGTCGGCATCAATCTGCGGGCATTGCTCGACGGCAGCGAAGTGATCGCTTCGAGCAAAGGCATTCGCACCCAGGATGCGCTGAGCATCCGCTCGATCCCGCAGGTCCACGGCGCCGCCCGCGACCAGCTGGAGCATGCGACCAGGCAGATCGAAACCGAGCTCAACTCGGTCACCGATAACCCGATGCTGTTGGGTACACCGGACGATTTTCGCATCATGTCCCAGGCCAATCCGCACGGTCAGTCAGTGGCCCTGGCTGCTGATCTGCTGGCTATCGCCATGGCGGAAATCGGCTCGATCGCCGAGCGTCGTCTTGATCGTCTGATCAATCCGCATGTCAGCGGTCTGCCGGCCTTTCTGGTGGCTAATCCGGGGGTCAATTCCGGAATGATGATCGTCCAGTACGTCGCCGCTTCGTTGTGCGCGGAAAATCGCCAGCTGGCGCAACCGGCTGTGCTGGATAACTACGTCACTTCGGGTCTGCAGGAAGATCACCTGAGCATGGGCACCAATGCCGCGCTGAAGCTGCATCGTGCGCTGGAAAACTGCACGCAGATCCTGGCGATCGAGTATCTGCTGGCGGCCCAGGCGTTTGAATTTCTCAAGGACCAGCGCTTTGGCGCGGGCACCGACATCGCGTGGCGACTGCTGCGCGAGCAGGTCCCGGCCTACGATCAGGATCGTTGGCTGGCGCCGGACATTGCCGCCGCTGCTGGCGTGCTGAAAGACCCGCACCGTCTGCACAACGTATTACCGAATTTGCACTGACAAGTACCCATACCAGCGTGCCAAGGCGCGGATCGTCTAAAAGACGAGAGGCGACGGATAACGGAATGCTCCGGAGCGACTGGTAGTTAATAACAATGCCTCAAAAGGAGCATTTGAATGACTGCGCTAAACCTGATTCCCGGCCAACTGAGCCTTGCCCAACTGCGTGATATCTATCAGCAGCCGGTCAAAATCACCCTCGACAACAGCGCCTCGGCGCAGATTGAAGCCAGTGTCGCCTGCGTGGAGCAGATCCTCGCCGAGAACCGCACTGCCTACGGCATCAACACCGGTTTTGGCCTGCTGGCCTCGACCCGCATCGCCAGCGAAGACCTGGAAAACCTGCAGCGCTCGCTGGTGCTGTCGCATGCCGCCGGCGTCGGCGAGCCGATCAGCGACGCGCTGGTGCGCCTGGTCATGGTGCTCAAGGTCAACAGCCTGAGCCGCGGTTTTTCCGGCATTCGCCGGGTGGTGATCGACGCACTGATTGCGCTGATCAACGCCGAGGTTTATCCGCACATTCCACTCAAAGGTTCGGTTGGCGCTTCCGGTGACCTGGCGCCATTGGCCCATATGTCCCTGGTGCTGCTGGGCGAAGGCAAGGCTCGCTACAAAGGCGAGTGGATGGAAGCGACTGAAGCGCTGAAAGTCGCCGGTCTGACCCCGCTGACTTTGGCTGCCAAGGAAGGCCTGGCGCTGCTCAACGGCACCCAGGTATCCACCGCCTACGCATTGCGCGGTCTGTTCGAGGGTGAAGACCTGTTCGCTGGCGCCGTGGCGCTGGGGGCCCTGACGGTAGAAGCGGTACTCGGCTCGCGCTCGCCATTCGACGCGCGCATCCACGCTGCTCGCGGACAGAAAGGCCAGATCGACGCCGCTGCGGCTTACCGTGACCTTCTTGGCGAACGCAGTGAAGTGTCAGACTCGCATCAGAATTGCGACAAGGTCCAGGACCCGTACTCCCTGCGCTGCCAGCCGCAGGTCATGGGCGCCTGCCTGACCCAGTTCCGCCAGGCCGCCGAAGTGCTGGCCGTCGAAGCCAACGCAGTGTCAGATAACCCGCTGGTATTCGCCGCCGAAGGCGATGTGATCTCCGGCGGTAACTTCCACGCTGAGCCGGTGGCCATGGCCGCCGACAACATGGCCCTGGCCATCGCTGAAATCGGCTCACTGAGCGAGCGCCGAATTTCGCTGATGATGGACAAGCATATGTCGCAACTGCCGCCGTTCCTGGTGGCGAATGGCGGCGTCAACTCCGGCTTTATGATTGCCCAGGTGACCGCTGCCGCACTGGCCAGCGAGAACAAGGCGCTGGCCCATCCGCATTCGGTGGACAGCTTGCCGACTTCGGCGAACCAGGAAGATCACGTGTCGATGGCGCCGGCTGCGGGCAAGCGCCTGTGGGAAATGGCCGAGAACACTCGTGGAGTGCTGGCGGTTGAATGGTTGGCAGCGTGCCAGGGCCTGGATTTGCGTGAAGGCCTGAAGACTTCGCCGAAGCTGGAAAAAGCGCGCGGGATTTTGCGGGCCGAAGTGCCGTTTTATGAGAAAGACCGGTTTTTTGCACCGGACATTAATGCGGCGACGGAATTGTTGGCGACGCGTTGCCTGAATGAGCTCATCACCGGGAAAATTTTGCCTAGCCTGTGATGGCCCCATCGCGAGCAAGCCCGCTCCCACAGGGATTGTGTGAACATTGAAAATCCAGTGTGGGAGGCCTTCCCTCAGAGGGATTGTGTGAACACTGCAAATCCAATGTGGGAGCGGGCTTGCTCGCGAATCGATTTTGAACAAGACGAGGAACTCGGGATGAAAACTCTCTGGCAACACTGCCACGTCGCAACCATGGCGCAAGGCGTCTACTCGATCATCGAGGATGCGGCCATCGTGACGTCCGGTGCGCTCATTGAGTGGATTGGCCCACGTGCCGACCTGCCGGCGGGCGAGTACCCGGCGGTCAACGATTTGAACGGGGCCTGGGTCACTCCGGGCCTGATCGACTGCCACACCCATACGGTGTTCGGCGGTAATCGCAGCGGCGAATTCGAGCAGCGCCTGCAAGGTGTCAGCTACGCGGAAATTGCCGCCAATGGTGGCGGCATCGCCAGCACCGTGCGCGCCACCCGCGCCGCCAGTGAAGATGAGCTGTTCGTCAGCGCCGTCAAGCGCCTCAAGAGCCTGATGCGCGATGGCGTGACCACCGTCGAGATGAAGTCCGGCTATGGTTTGGACCTGGACAGCGAACGCAAGATCCTGCGGGTGATCCGTCGCCTCGGCAGTGAGTTGCCGATCAGCGTGCGCAGCACCTGCCTGGCCGCTCACGCATTGCCACCGGAATACACTGATCGCGCCGATGCCTACATCGAGCACATCTGCGCCGAAATGCTCCCGGCCCTGGCCGCCGAAGGCTTGGTGGATGCGGTGGATGCGTTCTGCGAATACCTGGCGTTCTCGCCCGCCCAGGTCGAGCGCGTATTTGTCACTGCACAGGAGCTCGGCGTGCCAGTGAAGCTGCATGCCGAGCAGTTGTCGTCGCTACACGGGTCGAGCCTGGCTGCGCGTTACCACGCACTGTCGGCCGATCACCTGGAGTTCATGGACGAAGACGACGCTATCGCCATGGCCACGGCCGGCACCGTCGCTGTGTTGTTGCCCGGAGCGTTCTACTTCCTGCGCGAAACCCAGTTGCCGCCGATGGACGCCTTGCGCAAACACGGGGTGAAAATCGCCATTGCCAGCGACCTCAACCCCGGCACTTCACCCGCGCTGTCGTTGCGCCTGATGCTGAACATGGCCTGCACCTGTTTCCGCATGACTCCGGAAGAAGCCCTCGCAGGTGCGACCATCCATGCCGCTACTGCGCTGGGTATGGCCGCTACCCACGGTTCGCTGGAAGCCGGCAAGGTCGCCGACTTTGTCGCCTGGCAGATTGATCGTCCCGCCGACCTGTCGTACTGGCTGGGCGGCGACCTGGAAAAACGCATCGTGCGTCACGGCGTCGAAACGCACGTTTAGGAGAGCAGTTGTGGATAAGGTTCTGAATTTCAAACAAGGCCGCGTACCGCTGCTGATCAGCATGCCCCATGCCGGCCTGCACCTGACTCCTGCGGTCGAGGCCGGGTTGATCCCCGCCGCCCGCAGCCTGCCGGATACCGACTGGCACATTCCGCAGTTGTACGAGTTTGCTGCCGAAGTGGGCGCCAGTACCCTGGCTGCCGAGTACTCACGGTTTGTCATCGACCTGAATCGCCCGGCCGACGACAAACCGTTGTACGCCGGGGCGACCACCGGTTTGTATCCGGCCACGCTGTTCGACGGCATCCCTTTGTTTCAAGAGGGCATGGAACCGTCCGCCGCAGAGCGTGCGACGTATCTGGAGCAAATCTGGACGCCGTATCACAGCACCCTGCAGAGTGAACTGGCGCGACTCAAGGCCGAGTTTGGCTATGCCTTGCTGTTCGATGCGCACTCGATTCGCTCGATTATCCCGCACCTGTTCGACGGCAAGCTGCCGGACTTCAACCTCGGCACCTTCAACGGCGCCAGTTGCGATCCACAGCTGGCCACCCAGCTGGAAGCGATCTGCGCCCGCCACACCGACTACAGCCATGTGCTGAACGGACGTTTCAAGGGCGGCCACATCACCCGCCATTACGGCAACCCGGCGCACAATATTCATGCGGTGCAACTGGAGTTGGGCCAGTGCACGTATATGGAAGAGTTCGAGCCGTTCCGCTACAGGCCGGACCTGGCCGCGCCGACGCAGGTGGTGCTCAGGGAGTTGTTGCAAGGGTTGTTGGCGTGGGGCGAACAACGCTACAACGCATAAAAAACCTTACAACGCCCAACGCGATCCCGTAGGAGCTGCCGCAGGCTGCGATCTTTTGATTTTGTTTTTAAGATCAAAAGATCGCAGCCTGCGGCAGCTCCTACGGGGATCGGGATTAGCAGTTGGAAAGGTGAAATGTCTCTTGTGGAGACAACCACCGTTGCCGGGACATGCTCAATCACGTAATTCGGGTTTATGATGCCAGACGGCAGAATAATAGAAGTCCCTACAGGGATGACCTCGACCCCTTACGGAGCGTGCAATGCAGACTTTGTACCCGCAGATCAAACCCTACGCCCGGCACGATCTGGCCGTCGATGAAACCCACACGCTGTATGTCGACGAAAGCGGTACGCCGCAAGGTTTGCCAGTGGTGTTTATCCACGGTGGCCCGGGGGCCGGGTGCGATGCCCAGAGCCGTCGGTATTTCGACCCGAATCTGTATCGCATTGTCACCTTCGATCAGCGCGGCTGTGGCCGCTCCACGCCCCACGCCAGCCTGGAAAACAACACTACTTGGGACCTGGTCGCAGACCTCGAGCGGATTCGCAAACACCTGGGCATCGACAAGTGGGTGCTGTTCGGCGGCTCCTGGGGCTCGACCCTGGCGCTGGCCTACGCACAAACCCACCCGGAACGTGTGCACGGCCTGATCCTGCGCGGGATTTTTCTCTGCCGTCCGCAGGAAATCGAATGGTTCTATCAGGCGGGCGCCAGCCGACTGTTCCCGGATTACTGGCAGGATTACATTGCGCCGATCCCGCTGGACGAGCGTGATGACCTGCTTGGTGCTTTCCACCGGCGGCTGACCGGCAACGACCAGATCGCCCAGATGCACGCGGCCAAGGCCTGGTCGACCTGGGAAGGGCGGACCGCGACCCTGCGCCCTAACCCGTTGGTCGTCGACCGGTTCTCCGAACCCCAGCGCGCCTTGTCGATCGCCCGCATCGAGTGCCATTATTTTACTAACGACGCCTTCCTCGAACCGAATCAACTAATCCGTGACATGGGCAAGATTGCCCATCTGCCGGGCGTGATCGTGCATGGTCGTTACGACGTGATCTGCCCGCTGGACAACGCCTGGGAATTGCACCAGAACTGGCCAAACAGCGAATTGCAGGTGATCCGCGACGCCGGCCATGCCGCCTCCGAACCCGGCATCACCGATGCGCTGGTACGCGCCGCTGATCAGATGGCCCGGCGCATGCTCGACCTGTCGCCTGAAGAAGCATGAAGGCTCTGCTGCAACGGGTGAGCAGTGCGCGAGTCGAGGTGGCCGGCGAGGTGGTCGGCGCGATCGATCAGGGTTTGCTGGTGCTGGTGGCAGTCGAACCCGACGATACCCGGGCCAGCGCCGACAAACTTCTGCATAAACTGCTTAACTATCGGGTATTCAGTGACGCCGAGGGCAAGATGAACCTGTCCTTGGTGGATGTAAGCGGTGGGTTGCTGCTGGTCTCTCAGTTCACCCTGGCCGCTGATACCAAAAGCGGGTTGCGCCCGAGTTTCTCGACCGCTGCCCCTCCGGCACTGGGCGAGGAGCTTTTCGACTATATATTAGGCAAAGCGAAACAAATGCATGGCACAGTGACATCAGGTAGATTCGGCGCGGACATGCAGGTGCACCTGGTCAATGATGGCCCGGTTACCTTCCTGTTACAGGCCTGAAAGCGCTTGAAACATCTTTTTAAGCGCTTTTCGACCGAAAACAGGGGTTTTCCTCGATAAATACTTTGTTACCCCTGATGCGTTGTAACGCGGCCTACTAGATAATCGCGCGCTGCGGGGATCAGCGTTCGTTGGTCCGTTTTGACTTAGGTAGAGACTTGTCCTGGACCTGTTGGGGAATCATTTCGCCCCATGGGAGTCGGAACAATGCTCGCCAACTTGGCAAGAGTGGTCTGCAGGGTCGGTTTTTTCATACCGCACACCTCCCAGGCACTTTAACTGGCCGTTGGTTTTTTGATCTGTTTTCGGCGAGGGTTGCTCGTGATTGTTAGTCCCTGTATTGCACCAAAATTGTCTGCCAAACGGCTACGAAGCGCTCTGGTAGCGGGCTCTGCACTGCTTTGCCTGCTCAGCGCCGGCCAGCTTTGGGCATTCAGTCTGGATGATGTGTCGGCCAAGGCAAAAGAGCTGGCCGGGCAGAAATACGAAGCCCCGCGCAGTAATCTGCCAAACGAATTCCGCGAAATGAAATTCGCGGACTATCAAAAAATTCGTTTCCGCACCGAAAAAGCCGAATGGGCCGATCAGAAGACCCCGTTCAAACTGTCGTTCTATCACCAGGGCATGCACTTCGATACTCCGGTGAAAATCAACGAAATCACGGCTAACACCGTCGAAGAGATCAAATACGACCCAAGTCGTTTCGATTTCGGCGATGTGAAGTTTGATCCGAAGGCCACTGAGCAACTGGGTTATGCCGGTTTCCGTGTGCTGTACCCGATCAACAAGGCCGACAAACAAGACGAGATCATGACCATGCTGGGCGCGAGCTATTTCCGCGTCGTCGGCAAGGGTCACACCTATGGCTTGTCCGCTCGCGGCATGGCCATCGATACCGCGTTGCCGTCCGGCGAAGAATTCCCGCGTTTCACCGAATTCTGGATTCAACAGCCAAAACCGGGTGACAAGCACCTGGTGATCTTTGCGCTGCTGGACTCGCCACGTGCCACCGGTGCCTACCGCCTGACCCTGCGTCCGGGCAGCGATACCATCGTCGACGTCAAGTCGCAGATGTACCTGCGCGACAAGGTCACCAAGCTGGGCATCGCGCCACTGACGAGCATGTTCCTGTTCGGCGCCAACCAGCCATCGAAAGTGCTCAACTATCGTCGCGAACTGCACGATTCCAGCGGCCTGGCGATCCATGCCGGCAACGGCGAGTGGATCTGGCGTCCGCTGAACAACCCTAAACACCTGGCTGTGAGCAACTTCGCAGTCGAGAACCCGCGTGGTTTCGGTCTGCTGCAACGTGGCCGTGACTTCAGCCATTACGAAGACCTCGACGACCGCTACGACAAGCGCCCAAGCGCCTGGATCGAGCCACAAGGCGACTGGGGCAAGGGTTCCGTCGACCTGGTGGAAATCCCGACTGCCGATGAGACAAACGACAACATCGTTGCTTTCTGGAGCCCGGAAAAACTGCCTGAGCCTGGTCAGCCGCTCGATGTTGCCTATCGCATGCACTGGACAATCGACGAAGCCGCCCTGCACGCACCGGACAGCGCCTGGGTCAGCCAGACCCTGCGTTCCACCGGCGACGTCAAGCAGTCCAACCTGATCCGTCAGCCGGATGGCAGCGTGGCTTACCTGGTTGATTTCGAAGGCCCGTCCCTGGCGGCCCTGTCGCCGGATACGGACGTTCGCAGCCAGGTCAGCGTCGGCGACAACGCCGAGCTGGTTGAGAATAGCGTGCGTTACAACCCTGAAACCAAGGGCTGGCGCCTGACCTTGCGGATGAAGATCAAGGATCCGGGTAAATCCACCGAGATGCGCGCAGCACTGGTGCAGAACATCGTGCCTGCGGATCTGGCGAAGACTTCGCTGCCTGTTTCCAACTCATCTGTGGCCAAGGCCGACAAGGTTGCCGCCAAGCAGCAGGAGAAAGTGGACAAGGAAGCCAAGGAAGCCAAGCAGGCAGAGGCCAAACAGGCTGAAGCCAAGCCAGCGGCGCAAACCTCCACCAAGGACAACAAAGACGCCAAGCAGCCTGTAGCTGCGGACGCGGCCCCAGCCACACCGGAATCGGCACCGACTGAAGAAGTCCTGACCGAGACCTGGAGCTACCAGTTGCCTGCCGATGAGTAATTCTCAAGTACAGCCAGAGACTCTTGCCGAGTATCTGGCGCATCTGCCGATGACCGACCAGCAGCGCGCGGAACTCGCGGGCTGCCAGTCTTTCAGCGAGCTGCACCAGCGTCTGTCGTCCTCGACGTTCGACGCCCCGAGTGAGGCCGCCCAGGCCTCGGTCGGCAAGCGCTTGACGCTGAGCACCGCCGAAGAATTGCAGGACGCGGAAATGCTGGCGCTCGACGCCAGCGGCCGGGTTTGCCTGAAGGCGACCCCGCCGATCCGGCGGACCAAGGTTGTACCGGAGCCATGGCGTACCAATATCCTGGTGCGCGGCTGGCGCCGGATGACCGGTCGCACCAATCCGCCGGCTCCGCCGAAGGATGAACGGGTGCTGCCGGCTGCTCGCTGGCGCACGGTAGGTTCGATCCGTCGTTACATCCTGCTGGTGCTGATGCTCGGCCAGACAATTGTCGCCGGCTGGTACATGAAAGGCATCATGCCGTATCAGGGCTGGTCGTTCGTCGACCTCAACGAAGTCCTGCACCAACCTTTGCTGCAGACGGCCACGCAAGTGCTGCCGTATGCGCTGCAAACCAGCATCCTGATTCTGTTCGGGATCCTGTTCTGCTGGGTGTCTGCCGGTTTCTGGACGGCGCTGATGGGCTTCCTCGAGCTGCTCACCGGGCATGACAAATACCGTATTTCCGGTAAAAGCGCGGGCAATGAGCCTATCGCCAAGGACGCGCGCACCGCACTGGTGATGCCGATCTGCAACGAAGACGTGCCTCGGGTATTTGCCGGGTTGCGGGCGACCTTCGAGTCGGTAGCGGCCACCGGTGACCTGGATCGTTTCGACTTCTTCGTCCTCAGCGACAGTAACGACGCCGATATCTGCGTGGCTGAACAGCAGGCCTGGCTGGACGTCTGCCGTGAGGCCAAGGGCTTCGGTAAGATCTTCTATCGCCGCCGTCGCCGTCGGGTCAAACGCAAGAGCGGCAACCTCGACGACTTCTGCCGTCGCTGGGGTGGTGACTACAAGTACATGGTGGTGCTCGACGCGGATTCCGTGATGAGCGGCGAATGCCTGACCAGTCTGGTACGCCTGATGGAAGCCACACCGGACGCCGGGATCATCCAGACCGCGCCGCGGGCATCGGGCATGGACACCCTGTATGCACGCATGCAGCAGTTCGCGACCCGGGTATACGGGCCGCTGTTCACTGCCGGCCTGCACTTCTGGCAGTTGGGCGAATCCCACTACTGGGGCCACAACGCGATCATTCGCATGAAGCCGTTCATCGAGCACTGCGCCCTGGCGCCGCTGCCGGGTAAAGGCGCATTTGCCGGTGCG
Organism: Pseudomonas sp. LB3P31; assembly: GCF_054897945.1. Taxonomy (NCBI): domain Bacteria; kingdom Pseudomonadati; phylum Pseudomonadota; class Gammaproteobacteria; order Pseudomonadales; family Pseudomonadaceae; genus Pseudomonas; species Pseudomonas sp. LB3P31. Next base: position 3,003,082 of record NZ_CM142710.1, on the reverse strand, counting down.
ATTCTGTCCCACGACTTCGTCGAAGCGGCGCTGATGCGCCGTGCCGGCTGGGGTGTGTGGATTGCCTACGATTTGCCGGGCAGCTACGAAGAATTACCGCCGAACCTGCTGGACGAACTCAAGCGTGACCGTCGCTGGTGCCACGGCAACCTGATGAACTTCCGCCTGTTCCTGGTCAAGGGCATGCACCCGGTTCACCGGGCGGTGTTCCTGACGGGCGTGATGTCCTATCTGTCTGCGCCGTTGTGGTTCTTCTTCCTCGTGCTGTCGACGGCGCTGCTGGCGGTCAACACGCTGATGGAACCGCAGTACTTCATGGAGCCGAGACAGTTGTATCCGCTGTGGCCGCAATGGCACCCGGACAAGGCGGTCGCGCTATTCTCGACCACCATCGTGCTGCTGTTCCTGCCGAAGCTGCTGAGCATCATCCTGATCTGGGCCAAGGGCGCGAAAGAGTTCGGTGGCAAGTTCAAGGTAACCCTGTCGATGCTGCTGGAGATGTTGTTCTCCGTGCTGCTGGCGCCGGTGCGGATGATCTTCCACACCCGCTTCGTGCTTGCCGCATTCCTCGGCTGGGCCGCGACCTGGAACTCGCCGCAGCGTGACGATGACTCCACGCCATGGAGCGAGGCGGTCAAGCGTCACGGTCCACAGACGCTGCTGGGCTTTTTCTGGGCTTTGCTGGTGATCTGGTTGAACCCGAGCTTCCTGTGGTGGCTGGTGCCGATCGTCGGTTCGTTGATGTTGTCGATCCCGGTGTCGGTAATTTCCAGCCGGGTCGGCCTGGGCCTCAAGTCCCGTGACGAGAGCCTGTTTCTGATCCCTGAGGAATACAATCCGCCGCAGGCGTTGCTGGCAACGGACAAGTACACCCACGAGAACCGTTATCACGCGCTGAACGACGGGTTTGTCCGGTCGGTGGTGGACCCGCAACAGAACGCCCTGGCGTGCTCGCTGGCGACCTCCCGTCACGGTCAGGCCGAGCCGATCGAGTGGCTGCGGATCGAGCGAGTGCGGCACGCGTTGAAAGTCGGGCCGGATGGCTTGAACAACAACGAGCGCGTGCAACTGCTCAGTGATCCGGTGGCATTGGCACGTCTGCACGAGCAGATCTGGAACGAAGGTCATCCTGAGTGGCTGGAGGCGTGGCGCAAATCGGTGAAAGCCGATCCGCATGCGCCGTTGTTGCCGCTGCAACCGCTGAGTGCGCAGCCTCAGTTGACTTGATGATTGTCCCCGCCTGGCTTACCGGCGGGGGCTCAAAAAAAGATCGCAGCCTTCGGCAGCTCCTACAGGGTGTTCGTCCGTAGGAGCTGCCGAAGGCTGCGATCTTTTGCTTTTGCGTCTAACAAATCTCCCAAGGCTGCGATAGCATCCGTCCCCGAATTGGTGCGCCCGGACAACTTTCTGTTCGTATCTGCCGGTTTCCCAAGGGAAACCCGTCGTTTGCGCGCCTCATACCGCAACGGTTTTGGGGACTTGATGATGAAGAAGTATCTTTCGATGCTGCTGGTCGGCGTCACGGCATTGGTTGCAGTCAACGCGGCGCAGGCCGGTGCCATCGATGAAGCGGTCAAGCGCGGCACACTGAAAGTCGGGATGGACCCGACCTACATGCCCTTCGAAATGACCAACAAACGCGGCGAGATCATCGGCTTCGAAGTCGACCTCCTCAAGGCCATGACCAAGGCCATGGGCGTCAAGCTGGAGCTGGTGTCCACCGGCTACGACGGCATCATCCCGGCGCTGATGACCGACAAGTTCGACATGATCGGCAGCGGCATGACCCTGACCCAGGAACGCAACCTGCGCCTCAACTTCAGCGACCCGTTCATCGTGGTGGGCCAGACGCTGCTGATCCGTAAGGAGCTGGAAGGCACCATCAAGTCCTACAAAGACTTGAACACCGCCGACTACCGCATCACCTCCAAGCTCGGCACCACCGGTGAGATGGTCGCCAAGAAGCTGATCTCCAAGGCCAAGTACCACGGCTATGACAACGAGCAGGAAGCTGTGCTCGACGTGGTCAACGGCAAGGCTGACGCTTTCATCTATGACGCGCCGTACAACGTGGTAGCCGTGAACAAGGTCGGTGCCGGCAAGCTGGTGTTCCTCGACAAGCCGTTCACCTACGAGCCGCTGGCCTTTGGTCTGAAGAAAGGTGACTACGACAGCCTCAACTTCATCAACAACTTCCTGCACCAGATACACGAAGACGGCACCTACGATCGCATCCATGACAAGTGGTTCAAGGACACTGCTTGGCAGAAGGATATGGAGTAACACTTGGTCAGATAGACCGAGTCGTTCCCTTCGCGAGCAAGCCCGCTCCCACACTGATTCCGTGACCGACACAGTTCCAGTGTGGGAGCGGGCTTGCTCGCGAAGACGGCCTCCCCGGCGACATAGTATTTGGAACTCGCAAACCCAATGAAACAGAGAAAAGCCCAATGGCCCTGGCACGTCCTCACCGTGCTGGTGCTTATCGGCCTGGCCGGCGCCTTGTACTACGCCACCTCGCTGATGTCCTACGAATGGCGCTGGAACCGTGTGCCACAATACTTTGCCTACCACGCCGAAGAGTCCCAGCGTGCAGCCGACATCTCCACCGTCAGCGAACTGGTGCGCAAAGGCGACAAGGCTGAAGTCACCCTGCGCAACGACTCGGGTGACGAGCAACACGTGATCGTCGATGGCAACAGCCTGCAAGTCGCCCAGGGCGATGACGTGGCAGAAGGCGATGTCGTTGGTGTGACTCGCCATTGGGCTGCAGGGCCACTGTTGTGGGGCTTGTGGACGACGTTGTGGTTATCGGTGGTCTCGGGTGTACTCGGCCTGGTGATCGGCCTGGCCACCGGCCTGTGCCGGCTGTCGAGCAACCCCACCCTGCGTGACCTCTCGACCATCTACGTCGAACTGGTGCGCGGCACCCCACTGCTGGTGCAGATATTCATTTTCTACTTCTTCATTGGCACCGTGATGAACCTGTCGCGGGAATTCGCCGGGATCGCCGCGCTGTCGTTGTTCACCGGCGCCTATGTCGCAGAAATCATCCGTTCCGGCGTGCAGTCGATCGCTCGCGGCCAAAACGAAGCTGCCCGGTCATTGGGTCTGAGCGCCGGCCAGTCGATGCGTCACGTGGTCCTGCCGCAGGCGTTCAAGCGCGTATTGCCGCCGTTGGCCGGGCAGTTCATCAGCCTGGTCAAGGACACGTCGCTGGTGTCGGTGATTGCGATTACCGAACTGCTCAAAAGCGGTCGGGAAGTCATCACCACGTCGTTCTCGCCGTTCGAAATCCTGTTCTGCGTCGCCGGCCTGTACTTGTTGATCAACCTGCCGCTGTCGAAAATCGCCAGCCGGCTAGAGCGGAGGCTCGCGCAAAGTGATTGAAATCCGCGATCTGGTAAAAGTCTTCGATACCCGCGGCCAGGTGGTGCGCGCGGTGGATAACGTCACCACGCAAGTAGCCAGGGGCGAAGTGCTGGTGGTGATCGGCCCGTCCGGTTCCGGCAAGTCGACCTTCCTGCGCTGCCTCAACGGCCTGGAGGAGTTTGATTCCGGCTCGGTGAGCATTGACGGCCTGCAGCTGGCCGATCCGAAAACCGACGTGAATGCTTACCGTCGTGAAGTCGGCATGGTGTTCCAGCATTTCAACCTGTTCCCGCACATGACGGTGCTGGAGAACCTGTGCCTGGCACAGAAAGTCGTGCGCAAGCGCGGCAAAAAGGAGCGTGAGGCCAAAGCGCTGGCATTGCTGGAAAAGGTCGGAATAGCGCAGAAAGCCAATGAGTTCCCGTCACGCTTGTCCGGCGGTCAGCAACAGCGGGTGGCAATCGCCCGCGCGCTGGCGATGGAGCCGAAGGTGATGTTGTTCGATGAGCCTACCTCGGCACTCGATCCGGAAATGGTCGGTGAAGTGCTGGATGTGATGAAGACCCTGGCCGTGGAAGGCATGACCATGGTCTGCGTGACCCACGAGATGGGCTTTGCCCGGGAAGTGGCGGATCGGGTGCTGTTCTTTGATCACGGCAAGCTGCTGGAAGACGCCTCGCCAGCCGAATTCTTCGATGCGCCGAAGGATCCGCGGGCCAAGGCGTTTTTGCGGCAAGTATTGTAAGTTGGTATCGAGCCGCTGTGCGAAACACTCCGGTGCTTGGCACAGCGGTAAGTTTAAAACACCTTATGTCGATATAGAAGCGAGCAGTGGGTAGGACTTGCCGGAACTGTTGTAGGCAGTAATCGCAATGCGATAAGTTTTATTTAGAAGTGTAGACGGCGTCAGAGTTGGTTCGGTAGTGTGGTAATAGAGTACTTGGCCTCCAGGTCCGGTAACGCCTACTTCATAACCAATCAAATCTGCAGGATCAGCCGGGGCGCGCCATGTGAATTTCGCAGGCCATCCGACCGATCCGGAAAAGTGTCTCGGTACGCTTGGTAAAAGATCGCTGATTGAGTTAAACCAGGCGTGGGCTGGTATGGAGAGCTTTCCACCATTATCTATGGCCTTAATTTCAATTGAATGCCACGTTGCCTCTGAAAGTTCGATAAAGCTATACATAGTATCCTCCACCGTATCCGGATCAGCATCATCTAAAGAAATGGTGTACCCGACCACCGTACCCCCGGCAACATCAGATGATGCTGTCCAGCTTACTAGCATTGAAGTGGATGATGTTTTTACGACTACGGGGTCGCCTGGTTCGCTGGGGGGTAGGTTCCCCCAGCTCAAAAAAATAACAGAGGCCGGGAGAGAAAGATTTCCTGCGCCATCCTGTGCCTGGATTTTTATGATGTAGAAGGTAAGTTCTTCTAAGTCGAGGATGTAACTAGTATCAGTGACCGTAATTGTTCTTTCATCATTCACAGTCAGCACGTATCCCGTTACAGCCACGTTGTCGGGTGCTGCATTCCAGAGAATCTTTGCCTGGGAAGCAGATAGAAAGAAGAAGATTGCATTGGTAGGCTTCCCCGGAGGGGTAATATCGCCGATCTTGAAACTAAGGGATGCCGGCAGAGAAAGATTGCCGGCGGCGTCCTTGGATTTTACTTCGATAACGTAAGACGTTGCGTCCGCCAGGCCGTTGAATGTGTGACTGGTTCCGGTAACTGTGATGGGCGGGTTGTTATTTAGAGTCAGCAAATAACCTCTAACCACGTTGTTGTCGATTGACGCTTCCCAAGTCACGGTCACGGAGGTATTCGTCAAGTTGGTGATGGTAAAAGCGTCCGGTGTCGTGGGAGGCATAGTGTCTGGTAATGCTCCCCTTATACGGTTAATTTTAATGCAGTTGTCAACTACGTAGGTATTTTGGAAAAAGTCTACGTTGATTATGTTTCCTTTGAAATTAACCCCAGGGGCAGGGGTGTACAAAGGAGCGAACAAATCAATAAAAAGTTTATCTTCGGCAGGAATTCGTACGGGACCAGTAAGCAAACCAAATGCAGTTACTGAAAGTGACCACAGCTGTTGAATGGGTGGGTTCTGCATAACTGAATTAACCCATCTGTTTAGCTCGCCCGTGTCAATGGTATTTTGGCCGCTCCATTTATGCGGAATTTTCGGCCAATGAGACACGTAAGGAACTGGGTCGCAGCAAAGTGCTACACGCCGACGTGACGAATGCGCGTGAATCTCATTGATTGTCATGTTTATTGCGTCGCGTCGGAGCACTCGGTCGCCCAGCCCAAAATTCATCTGAGAACCAAAACTGGCATAGTTAAATGAGGCGGTATTCTGAAACTCATGAAAATCTAATATTATGATTTCTTGAGGATGTCTATCAAGGAAGGCCTCGACCTTGTTGATCAGATCCGAAAGAACATGCCATGAGTGGAAGCTGCCATGCCTGAATTGGAAGTAACCATTAGCAGGATCGATGTCCCTGACTCTGCAATCAAAAACTCGAATGCCATGTTCTAATTGATAATCAAAGGTGTAATCCTGGCATGCACCCCAAAATTCAGCCGGAAAATCAGAGTTGTCTTGATCCACTCCGGCATTGTGCGCACCTGGCAGGAGCAGTTCTCGAAGGAGCATATGTCCAATTTCAGGAGAAATGTCGGTCATCCAATTGTTTCGAGCAACAAAAGGCTCAAGTCGCACAGGTGGGGTCTGGTAAAAATTAACAAAATGGGTGGATGATGTGCACTCGTTTGGAGTTTCGTCAATCCCGCTCTTTATGGAGAGCGTGAAAATGAGTGAGCTGTTGTTTGCCAGCTGCGATAGGTATCCGATCTGTAGTTCGGCTTCTAAGGTTTTTGGCTCGCTCGCGAAGTTTGTGATCGTGCTTTCCAATATGTCGAGTCTGATATCCTGCCCAGAACGGTTTGTCCCTTGGCAGTAGAGGGAAATGGAGTATTGTTTACTGGTCTCGGCGCTGTAGGAGAAACTGATTGTTGGAGCAGTTTTTAGAGTGCTGAATATTAATGCATTGTCTTCAAGTAGTGAGATTCGTGGTTTGCTAATTTTGTATGGTCGGTGGGTGCTGGATTTAGCTGAGGTCATGATTAAGGGCTCTGTCTGAATTAATTCATAGTCGAGCCACACCTCTGGCGCTGTTTTTCATCCGGCCCGTCATTGCCAGGGAGTGGGTTGGAGAACAGTTAAAATGAATTTACTGGAATCGGTAACTGTTATAAATGACAGTTTCGACGAGCGGTAAGAGAGGGGCGTGGGCAGGTAAGCTGTACATAAATGACTTGCACGGAGGAAGCAGCGTCTGCGGACCGCTTCTGCGAGCATTGCAAAGTGTTAGCCAATGCTTCGCCGGCGGGGTTCTCTGATGCTCCGAAGGATCCGCGGGTGCAGGCTTTCTTGCGGTAGGTTCTATTGCTTCAGCGCTATTTAGATGGTAATTGCGGGCAAGCCCGCTCCCACAGGTTCAGGTGTGAACACGAATCTTGTGTACGCCGCTAAAACTTGTGGGAGCGGGCTTGCCCGCGATTGCATCACCTCTGTCCAGAGCGAACCGAGGTCAATGAATCACCTCAAACCCTGAACCTGCCCACCAGCATCTGTAAATGCGTCCCCAAGCGCGCCAACTCAACACTCGACGCCGCAGTCTCTTCACTGGCCGCCGAGGTCTGCTCGGACACGTCACGCACATTCAGCACGCTGCGATTGATCTCTTCCGCTACCGCACTCTGTTGCTCGGCGGCTGCGGCGATCTGCTGGTTCATCGACTGGATCGCTGAAACTGTACGGGTAATGCTTTCCAGCGAACCACCAGCACGACGGGTCAGTTCGACGCTACTGTCGGTCAGGCTGCGGCTGTTGTCCATGATGGTCGCCACCTGCTGGGTGCCGGCTTGCAGGCCGATGATCAGCTGTTCGATTTCCTCGGTGGACTTCTGGGTGCGCTGGGCCAGGCTGCGGACTTCGTCGGCAACCACGGCAAAACCGCGACCTGCTTCACCGGCACGGGCGGCTTCAATAGCCGCGTTGAGCGCCAGCAGGTTGGTTTGTTGGGCCACGGACTTGATGACGTCGAGCACGCTGCCGATCTTGTCGCTCTCGCGCTTGAGATGACCCATGGCTTCGGTGGAGTGGCCCACTTCCAGGGCCAGGCGTTCGATCTGGGCGATGGCTTCACCGACCACCTTGTCACCTTCGCGGGCCTGCTGGTCAGCTGCGACAGCCGCTTCCGAGGCTTCTTCGGCGTTGCGTGCGACTTCCTGTACCGTTGCGGTCATCTCGTTCATGGCGGTCGCGACCTGATCGGTCTCGACCTTCTGGCTGTTGACCCCGGCGCTGGTTTGCTCGGTGACGGCCGACAGTTCCTCGGCAGCGCTGGCGATCTGCGTCACGCCGTCGCTGATGCCGCCGATCAGTTCGCGCAGGCCCTGGGTCATGCTCTGGATAGCGCGCTGCAGTTGGCCCAGTTCGTCCTGACGACGGGACACCAGGTTGTGGGTAAGGTCGCCGGCGGCGATGCGCTCGGCGACTTTGAGCGTCTGATTCAGCGGGATGACGATCTGGCGGGTGATGGCCCATGCTGCCAACAGGCCGAACGCCAGGGCGAGCAGGGTCGCCAGCAACAACATGTTCTTGGCGTGCGCGGCATCGGTGTCACGGACGATGGTCTGCGACGCCGTCAGCTTCTTGCTCAGATCGATCAGGATCTCGCCCTGGGCGCTCATGCGTTTGAGCGCTGCGGCATTCGCCACCTGGGAGTCGCGGAACTGGCTGACCGCAGCGCGATAGGCCTTCAGCGACGCGGTGGCCTGCTGCAGGTTGGCCAGATGCAGCTCAGGTAGTTTGGCGGGCAGGCTGTCGAGGCTTTTCAGGGCGTTGTCGATGGCGTCCAGTGCCGGTTGTTCGGCTTCGGCCTTGCCGCTGTAGGTGTAGCCGCGGACCTGGTAGCGCGCTTGCTGGAGCAACTTGCTTAGCTCGATGACCTGGCTGTAGTCGGCCACGCTGTCGCCTTGCAGCATGGATTTTTCGACTGTGCTGATTTGCGCTACGGCGTTGTCGGCGGTTGCTCCGAGTTTGCTGCGGGCATCTTCACGTGCGGAGGTGGCCTGGGTCATGTCGGCAAAGGCGCGCTTGTATTCGGCGACGGCCATCAGCTGCTGATCGACCATCGCGGCATCGGCAGGCTGTTCGATCAGGCTGCGGGCGGTTTTCAGGCCGGTTTCCAGCTGATTAAGCAGGTCGTTGACTGCGCCGGGGCCTTGCTCGCCACGACGCATGTCGTAGTCGAGGCGGGCGATGCGCAGGTCTTTGCTTAGCTCGATCAGGCTGGAGATGAAGCCGAGCTTGTCGCCACGACTCATCACGCCGCTCAGGCCGGTCCAGCCGGTGAAGGTAATCAACGAGGTCAGCAGCAACACCAATCCGAAACCGACTCCCAGTTTGCGATTGACGCTGACGTTCCCCAGTTTATCGGCTAGCGATTGGTACATGCTGCAACTCCCTCGAACCACACTTAGGTTTTATGAGAGTTATATCGGCAGGTGTCCACGAATCTGTAGGAGCTGCCGAAGGCTGCGATCTTTTGAATTTGATCTTTGGCGTACTCACTTGCGCGAAAATCAAAAGATCGCAGCCTGCGGCAGCTCCTACGGGGAATCGTACGAAATTTTAGAACAGTCGGGCAAGGAGGGCAGTGACGGCGGTTTCGACTCGCAGGATGCGATCGCCAAGTTGGACCGGTTGCAGGCCGGATTTGCCCAGCAGCTCGATTTCGTAGGGGATCCAGCCGCCTTCCGGGCCGATCGCCAGGGTTACCGGCTCGTCCAGGCCGCGAGGGCAGGGCGGGTAATTGCCGGGGTGGCCCACCAGGCCGAGTGTGCCGTCGGTAATCGCCGGCAGGCGGTCTTCGACGAAAGGCTTGAAGCGCTTTTCAATGATGATGTCGGGCAGCACGGTATCGCGCGCCTGTTCGAGGCCGAGAATCAATTGCTCGCGAATCGCTTCCGGCTCCAGGAACGGCGTTTGCCAGAAGCTCTTCTCGACGCGGTAGCTGTTCACCAGGACGATCCGTGGCACACCCATGGCCGCAACGGTCTGAAACACCCTGCGGAGCATCTTCGGGCGTGGCAGGGCCAACACCATGGTCAGGGGCAGCTTGGCCGGAGGTGGCTGGTCGAGGGAGACCCGGAGCTCGGCTTCGGCGGTATCCAGGCGCAGCAATTCGGCTGAGCCCATCAAGCCGCCGATCCGGCCGACCCGCAGGCTGTCACCGACTTGCGAGCGGTGGACTTCCTGCATGTGGGTCAGGCGGCGATCCCGCAGGATTACCCGGTCGGGCGTAATGAAATCGGCCTCTTCGAGCAGCAGCAGGTTCACGGTTGGGTCGCTGGCGGCTGGTCGTTGTGATCGTCAACCGGCTGGTCGTCCGGATGTTCACCGCGTTTGCTGATCAGGCTGCCGAAGATGATGCCGATTTCAAACAGCAGCCACATCGGTACAGCCAGCAGGGTCTGCGAGAAGATGTCCGGTGGCGTCAGGATCATCCCGACCACGAAGCAGCCGATGATCACGTATGGGCGGATTTTCTTCAGGTATTTGACGTCGACCACGCCAATCCACACCAGCAGGACCACGGCCACAGGGATTTCGAAGGCCACGCCAAAGGCGAAGAACAAGGTCATGACGAAATCGAGGTAGCTGGTGATGTCGGTCATCATTTCCACACCGGCCGGAGTGGCGGCGGCGAAGAATTTGAAGATCAGCGGGAACACCAGGTAATAGGCGAACGCCATGCCGGTGTAGAACAACAGGATGCTGGACATCAGCAGGGGTACCGCAATGCGCTTCTCGTGCTTGTACAGGCCGGGCGCAATGAAACCCCAGATCTGATGCAGGATCACCGGGATCGACAGGAACAACGAAACCATCATCGTCAGCTTCAGCGGCGTCAGGAACGGCGACGACACGTCGGTGGCGATCATTGTCGCGCCTTCTGGCAAATACTGGCGCAGTGGCGTGGAGACGAAGGTATAGATCTGCTGGGTGAACGCGAACAACCCGGCGAAGACGATGAAGATCGCGGCTACACAGCGCAGCAGGCGGGTACGCAGCTCGGTGAGGTGCGAAACCAGCGGCATGTGCTGGTCATTTTCTGGGAGATCGCTCATGGGGCTCGCGGCGGCAGTGTTGGGTCATGTGGGGCCGGCGCAACAGGCGCAGCTGCGGGTGTTGCAGGTACAACCGGCGGTTCAGCCAGCGGCTGGACCGGGGTCTGGACTGCGGGTGCGACAGAGGGCACAGGTTCAGCGCCAACAACAGGCTCGACGACCGGCGTCGGGGCATGAATCGTCGGCTCCACCACGGGCTGCACCGGAGTTGGCTCTTGCTGAGTCGGCGAAAAAATCTTCCGCGCCTCCTGCTCCAAAGACAGGATGTGTTCGTTGTGCAGCTGCCGACGAATCTCGTCGGCACCGATTTCACGCTCAACTTCCTGTTTGATCGCGTTGAAGCTGCGCTTCAGACGGCCGACCCACAGGCCGGCAGTGCGCGCAGCGCCCGGCAGACGCTCGGGGCCCAGCACCAGCAGGGCGACGAGGCCGACGAGCAGCAGTTCAGAGAAGCTGATACCAAACATTAGTCAGTGCTCACACGTCTTTGCGGATCGGCTCTTCGACTTTTTGCGCCTGCACGTCGATGGTGTGCGGCTGGTTCACAGACTGCGTGGTCGTTGGCTGAGCCGGCGGCACCGGTTGCGCCGGGGTCACGCTTGGGTCGGCAGGTTTTTCGTCATCGTTCATGGCTTTGCGGAAGCCCTTGATCGACTCGCCAACGTCGGTGCCGAGGTTTTTCAGTTTCTTGGTACCGAATACCAGCACGACAACCACCAGGATCACTACCCAGTGTTTCCAGTCAAAAATGCCCATGTTGCTGCTCCTCTCTAATAGTTGTTCAGGCGGACGGGCGCGAGGCTTTCTCGGCGTGTCCGGACAGACCGAAACGACGGTCCAGTTCATCGAGTACAGCCTGTGGATGCTGCCCCAGTTGAGCGAGCATGACCATGCTGTGGAACCACAGGTCGGCGGTCTCGTAGATCACGTCGCTGCAGTCGCCGCTGATGGCGGCGTCCTTGGCGGCAATAATGGTCTCGACCGATTCTTCGCCGACTTTTTCCAGAATCTTGTTCAGGCCCTTATGGTACAGGCTGGCGACATACGAGCTGTCGGCGGCGGCGCCTTTGCGCTCTTCCAGCACTTCGGCCAGGCGAGTCAGAGTGTCACTCATGTTTGTGTCCTGCGGAATAGATGGCGTGCGGATCTTTGAGAACTGGGTCGACGGTTGTCCAGTCGCCGTTCTCGTAAACGCGGTAGAAGCAGCTCTGGCGGCCGGTATGGCAGGCGATGTCGCCGATCTGCTCGACCATCAGAATGATCACGTCGGCGTCACAGTCCAGGCGCATCTCGTGCAGGGTCTGCACATGCCCGGACTCCTCGCCCTTGCGCCACAATTTGCCGCGCGAACGTGACCAGTAAATGGCGCGGTTTTCGGCGGCAGTCAGCTGCAGCGCTTCACGGTTCATCCAGGCCATCATCAGGACGCGCCCGGTCTTGTGATCCTGGGCAATCGCGGGCACCAGGCCATCGGCGTCCCACTTGATTTCGTCCAGCCAGTTTTTCATCTTCGACTCCGATGCAGGCGCACACTTCAATTGATCGTGGCCTACGTGAAATTCAGCGTTCAACCAGTGTGCCAGTGGATCACCCAACTGGCTATCGACGAACGACCAGATACAAACCAACGGCCATCATGATTCCCGCCGGCCAATAAGCCAGTTCGTTCATCGGCCCGCCCATCGCGAACACTGCTCCGCCTGCCAGGTGGGCAGTGCCGAGCAGGCGCAGGAACCAGTCGTCACGACGTCGATGCCAGGGCGGCGGCGGGTCGTAGGCGTGGGGTTGGGACATGCGTTCGAGCAGGTCGCGGGCCATGTTGGCCAGGTGCGGCAGCTGCTCGAACTGGCTCTGCACGTTGCCGAGCAAGGCTTTGGGGCTGACGCGCTCGCGCATCCAGCGTTCGAGGAACGGCTGGGCGGTGTTCCACAGGTCGAGATCCGGGTACAGCTGCCGGCCCAGGCCTTCGATGTTCAGCAAGGTTTTTTGCAGCAGCACGAGCTGTGGCTGCACTTCCATGTTGAAGCGTCGAGCGGTCTGGAACAGGCGCATCAGCACCTGGCCGAATGAAATATCTTTTAACGGTTTTTCGAAGATCGGCTCGCAGACTGTACGGATGGCCGCTTCGAATTCGTTAAGTTTGGTTTCCGCCGGCACCCAGCCCGAATCGATGTGCAATTGCGCCACGCGCCGGTAGTCGCGCTTGAAGAACGCAAACAGGTTGCGCGCCAGATAGTCCTGGTCTTCCGGGGTCAGGCTGCCGACGATGCCGCAGTCGATCGCAATGTACTGCGGGCTCCACGGGGTGACGGTGCTGACGAAGATGTTGCCCGGGTGCATGTCGGCGTGGAAGAAACTGTCGCGGAACACCTGGGTGAAGAAGATTTCCACGCCGCGTTCGGCGAGCATCTTCATGTCGGTGCGCTGGTCGGCGAGGGTCGCCAGGTCAGTGACCTGGATGCCGTAGATGCGCTCCATCACCAACACTTTCGGCCGGCACCAGTCCCAATAGACTTGCGGCACGTAGAGCAGCGGCGAGCCCTCAAAGTTGCGCTTGAGCTGGCTGGCATTCGCCGCTTCGCGCAGCAGGTCGAGCTCGTCGTAGATGGTTTTTTCGTAGTCCAGGACCACGTCCACCGGGTGCAGCAGGCGCGCATCGGCGGAGAGTTTTTCCGCCGCGCGAGCAAGGATGAACAGCCACGCCAGGTCCTGGGCAATGATCGGCTTGAGGCCCGGGCGGATCACCTTGACCACCACTTCCTCACCGGTTTTCAGCTGCGCGGCATGCACCTGCGCGACCGAGGCCGAGGCCAGCGGCTCGACGTCGAAACGGCTGAAAACTTCGCTGATTTTTTTGCCGAGCTGCTCTTCAATCAGCTTGATCGACACTTGCGAGTCGAATGGCGGCACACGGTCCTGCAGCTTCATCAGTTCGTCGGCAATGTCTTCCGGCAGCAGGTCGCGACGGGTGGACAGGATCTGCCCGAACTTGATGAAGATCGGTCCCAGGTCTTGCAGCGCGAGGCGCAAGCGTGCGCCGCGGCTCAGTTCCAGGGTCTTGCGCGGGAACCAGCGCCACGGCAATGCATAGCGCAGCGCCAGCAGAAACCAGGGCAACGGCAGGGCGAACAGCAGGTCATCGAGGCGGTAGCGAATCACAACGCGCTGGATGCGCAACAAACGGCGGACGGCAAGCAGCTTCATGCGTTATCGCTTGGGTCGAGGGATCGGGAAAGGCGCTCGAAACGCGCCTCAAGACGTTCCAGATCGAGCTTGATCTGGTCCAGTTCACTGAAACGGGCTTCGGCTTCGCGCTGGCCCACGAGGGTGCGCGATTCTTCGGCCAGGTATTCGCCCAGGTTCTGGCCCAGGCTGACAAATCCTTGCTGGTACCAGCGCGCGCGACTGCGCAGGTGCCCGCCCACCAACTGGGTGGCGACCGGTCCGAGCCAGCGCGAGAGCTCGTACTCCCAGTCCAGCTCGAGGTCCTGGAGGATTGCCGCCAGATCCAGCAGCACGCCGCTGTCACCGTCGAGCTCGACTTCAGGGCCATGCAGCACTGCAGTCTTGTCCTTGCTCATCGCCAGTTTCAGCAGGCTGGAGGCCGGGGCACGCAAGGTGCAATCGGCGCCCGTTTCCCACTGGGAAGCAAGCATCAGGCCTTCGTCGCTGGGCAGGATGAACAGCTGGAATGCCGGGCTGCGGCAATCGATGGCGATCACCCGGCCACTCAAATGCGCCAGGCGCGGCAGTGCCGTGCTGTCGAGGCGCAGCACCCGGTTAAGACCGAGTTCAACGCTGGCGAGCAGACCGGCCAGCAGCATCAGGGCTTGATGCCGCGGTGCAGGGCGACGATGCCAGCAGTCATGTTGTGATAGGTCACGCGGTCGAAACCAGCCTCGACCATCATCGACTTCAGGGTTTCCTGATTCGGGTGCATGCGGATCGATTCGGCCAGGTAGCGATAGCTTTCCGAGTCGTTGGTGATCAGCTTGCCCATCAGCGGCATGAAGGCGAACGAGTAGGCGTCGTAGGCTTTGGACATCAGCGCGTTGGTTGGTTTAGAGAATTCCAGCACCAGCAGGCGGCCGCCCGGCTTGAGTACGCGCAGCATCGAACGCAGGGCGTCTTCTTTGTGCGTCACGTTGCGCAGGCCGAAGGCGATGGTCACGCAGTCGAAATGGTTGTCCGGGAACGGCAGCTTTTCCGCGTCGGCCTGGACGAATTCGACGTTGCCGGCCACACCCAGGTCCAGCAGGCGGTCGCGACCGACCTTGAGCATGGATTCATTGATGTCCGCCAACACCACCTGGCCGGTAGGGCCTACCAGGTGCGAGAATTTTTTGGTCAGGTCGCCGGTGCCGCCAGCAATGTCCAGCACCCGGTTACCCGTGCGCACTCCCGACAGTTCGATCGCGAAACGCTTCCACAGACGGTGCATGCCGCCCGACAGGAGGTCGTTCATCAAGTCGTACTTGGCAGCTACCGAGTGGAAAACCTCAGCGACTTTTTCCGCTTTTTGGCTTTCCGGAACGTTTTTGAAACCGAAGTGAGTGGTGGGTTCGGCATCGCTGCCTTTGCGCTGATCAGTCATATCGCTGTCACCAGAAGAGAATGCGGGACATTCTAATCCCGGTGGCCTGCTTTGTCTTGGAGTGGCTAAAGGTAAGATAGGCAATCACCGGGACGTTTTGCCGCAGCAGCGGTCAAGATGCTCCAGGAAGCATTCATAAAGCAGGAGTCATTTGATGGCCCGTATTAGTGTTGAACGTGCCCACGCCCTGGGTAAGGAAGCGGCCCGCGAGAAGGCTGACGTGCTGGCGCAGAAACTGTCCGAGCAGTATGGCCTGGAGCCACAGTGGGCCGGAGATACCCTGAACCTCAAGCGCTCGGGGGTGAAGGGGGCGGTGCATGTGGGTGAGGATTCGATCCGGGTGGATGTCGAGCTGGGGCTGTTGATGTCGGCCATGAGTGGCACGATCAAGTCGGAAATCGAGAAGGCGCTGGATAAAGCCCTGGTGTGATTTTCGCGTGACATGCGACCCCTGTAGGAGTGAGCCTGCTCGCGATAGCGGTCTGTCAGTCGACATCGATTTGGGCTGATAGGCCGCTATCGCGAGCAGGCTCACTCCTACATTTGTTTAAGGTGCGCCCGAGGTTTCATGTCAGTTGTTAGGGTGCCGTTTCTAATTATTCTCACTACTTTGTGCCTGAGCCCGACTCTTTCGCGGGCAGTTCCTCAAACCTTCTGCGCGTGAGGTGCACCATGGCCAAAGTTATTCTGAAGAAAAAAATCGACGCATCGACCACTGCTCTGGGCGACGTCAAATCCTATGCCCGCAAGATCTGGCTGGCAGGCCTGGGGGCCTACACCAAGGTCGGCCAAGAGGGCAGCGAGTACTTTCAAGAGTTGATCAAAGAAGGTCAAACTGTTGAAAAGAAAGGCAAAAAGGTAGTTGCGGAAAAACTTGAAGCCGCCAACTCCGAGATCGATGAAGCGAAGAGTGAAGTCAGTAGTTTCAAAGGCAAAGTAGAACTGCAACTGGACAAGGTCGAGAAGGCTTTTGACTCGCGTGTTGCAAGTGCCTTGAATCGTATCGGCATTCCGTCTAAACATGACGTTGAGACACTCTCTGCTAAGCTCGATGAGCTGACGGCATTGCTCGAACGCGTCGCGCGTAAATCTTAAGGAGAACGGGATGGCTGGTAAAAAGAACACCGAAAAAGAAGGCAGCTCGTGGATCGGGAAAGTTGAAGACTACTCCCGCAAAATCTGGCTGGCCGGTTTAGGCGTGTACTCGAAGATCGACACTGACGGCAGCAAGCTCTTCGATACATTGGTCAAAGACGGCGAGAAAGCCGAGAAGCTCGCCAAGAACGTTGTCGGCGATAAAGTTGATGCCGCCAAGGACTCCGCCACGTCGGCCAAGTCGCGCATCTCCGGTGTGAAGGATCGTGCACTGGGCAAGTGGGATGAGCTGGAAGGTGCTTTTGACAAGCGCCTCAATAGCGCCATTTCGCGTCTGGGCGTGCCGAGCCGCAATGAAGTCAAGGCACTGCACAGCAAGGTCGATACCCTGACCAAGCAGATCGAAAAACTCACCGGGGCCAAGGTCGCGCCTGCTGCAGCGAAAACCGCAGCGGCCAAACCTGCTGCGAAATCGACTGCCAAGCCACTGGCCAAGGCTGTTGCCAAACCGGTTGCCAAGACTGCAGCGAAAGCCGCGTCCGCCGCCAAGTCGGTGGCCAAGACTGCCGCAGCCAAACCGGCTGCAGCCAAGGCCGCGGTCAAGTCGGTGGCTGCCAAAGCGACCGATAAACCAGCTGCCAAGCCGGCGGCAAAACCAGCGGCCAAGACTGCCGCAGCCAAACCTGCGGCAAAACCTGCCGCAGCGAAGAAGCCTGCAGTGAAAAAACCGGCAGCGCCGAAAACCGCTGCAGCCAAGCCGGCAGCAGCGCCGGCCGCCAAGCCAACCCCGGCCCCGGCCAGCGCATCGAACTCGGCCGCCGCGCCGACGCCTGCTGCTACCTCGACTGCCGCGCCAGCTCCATCGACGCCAACCAGTCAGTCCTGATTCCGGGACTCAACAAAACGCCCGGCCTGCGAAGGTCGGGCGTTTTTATTTGGGCGCAGCATTACCCCTGTAGGAGCTGCCGAGTGAAACGAGGCTGCGATCTTTTGATTTTAAAGATCAAAAGATCGCAGCCTCGTTTCACTCGGCAGCTCCTACGGTGGCAGGGGGTGACTTTTAATCGTGTTCTTCGAGGTACTGCATCGCCAGATGCTCCGTCGCCACCTTGATCGGCGGCAGCAGATGCGGGGCCACCAGCATCATGATCTGGTACACCACCAACCGCACCTCGCCCTCGCGATCAAGGATGCGCTGGTAGTCCAGTGAGAACAGCAGCGTCATGGTGATCTGTTCCACCAGCTGCCCAAGCGCTTGCGTGTCACTGACCAGCTGCCCCTGAGCTTTAAGGCGCGCCAGCAGGGACGCCAGCGTGCGCTTCAGGGCGTTCAGCAGGTTGCGGATGCCCTTGGCCAGTTTCGGCAGGCGACCCGCCAGATTCGACAGGTCCTGGAACAGGAACCGATAGTGCGCCAGTCGCTCGACAATCAGGTGCAGGAACAGCCAGTAATCTTCCGGTGCCAGCTCCGCGTCCGACGGCGGGTCGAGCAACGGTGAAAGTTCGCTCTGGAAGCGTTCGAACAAACCGAGGATCAGCGGTTCCTTGCCATGAAAATGGTAGTAGAGGTTGCCCGGGCTGATCCCCATTTCGTTGGCAACTTCCATGGTTGAAACGTTCGGTTCGCCCTTCTGGTTGAACAACTGCAAGGCACATTCGAGAATCCGGTCGCGGGTCTTCATCCAGTCTTCTTAATGGTTCGTTGAGCGTCAGCGCACTCGCACATAGGTGCCGGGTGCCGCTTCCATCGGTGGATAATTCTGATTGCCGAGGGCCATGTGCGTTTCCTTTTGCGCGCCTGACCGTTCCTGCACCCAGCTCAGCCATTGGGGCCACCAGCTGCCGTCGACTTGCTTGGCGTCGTAATACCAGGCCCGCGGATCGCTGCTGAGTTTTGCGCCTTCGATGTAATTGGCTTTCGGGTTGTTCGGTGGGTTGAGGATGCTCTGCACGTGGCCGCTGTTGGACAGCACGAAGCGCCGGTCCCCGCCTAGCAGCAGGGTCGAGCGATACACCGCGTCCCAGGGAGTGATGTGGTCATTGATGCCGGCCACGCTGAAGCTGTCGACCGTGACTTTCTGCAGGTCGATCGGCGTGCCACACACTTCGAGTCCACCGGGATGGCTCAACGGATTGTGCTTGAAGAAGTCCAGCAGATCACCGTGCAGTGCCGCTGGCAGGCGGGTGTTGTCGTTGTTCCAGTAGAGAATGTCGAACGCCGGCGGCTCCTTGCCCAACAGGTAATTGTTGACGAAGTAGCTCCAGATCAAATCGTTGGGGCGCATCCAGGCGAACACCTTGGCCATGTCGCGACCGTCCAGCACGCCTTTCTGGTACGAGCGACGCTTGGCCGCCTCCAGTGTCTGTTCATCGGCGAAGAGGGTGGCGGGGGAGTCCATCTGGCTGTCGAGCAGGCTGACCAGGTAGGTCGCGCTGGAGACCCGTCGCAGTTGCCGTTTTGCCTGCAAATGTCCCTGCAGGGCGGCAATGGTCAGGCCGCCAGCGCAGGCGCCCATCAGGTTGACCTCGCGCGCGCCGGTAATCGCCCGGCACACGTTCATCGCTTCTTCCACGGCTTCGACGTAGGTCGACAGGCCCCATTCGCGGTGACGCACATCGGGGTTGCGCCAGCTGATCATGAACGTCTGCAGGCCGTTTTTCAGGGCGAATTGGACAAAGCTGTTGGCGGGGCTCAGGTCGAAGATGTAGTACTTGTTAATCTGCGGCGGCACCACCAGCAAGGGTTTGGAATATTGCTTTTCACTCATCGGCCGGTACTGGATCAACTCCAGCAGTTCATTGCGAAACACCACTGAACCCGTGGTGGTGGCGACGGTTTTGCCGACCTCGAAGGCCTGCTTGGTGACCTGCCGGGGCAGGCCGTCGTTGTGCAGGAAGTCGTCGACCAGGTGGCTGACCCCGCGCACCAGGCTGTTGCCACCGGAGTTAAAGATTTCCTTGATCGCCAGCGGATTGAGCAGTGAGTTGGAGGGGGCTACGGCGTCGTTGAGCAAGGCAAAGGCGAAATGCGCGCGAGCACGATCGTCGGGGCTCATGCCACTTTCATCGATCCAGCTTTTGACCTGCTTCTGCCAGCTCAGGTACGCCTGCAGGCTGCGTCGATAAAATGGATTGAGGCTCCATGCTGGGTCGGCGAAGCGACTGTCCAGAGGATTGGTCGGGTGCAGGGTTTCACCCAATAGCACCCGACCCAGCTGGCCGCCGAACTTCAACGCGTGCCGGGCACTGTGCAGCGGATTGCGCAGTCCGTGAGCGGCCACGCTGCGCAGGGTCGACAGCATGTCGCGGCCACGCAAGCCGGTGATCGCACTTTGCGCGTTGATGAACGCGGCGGGCGTGGGTAGGGAATCCCGCACTGGTTTGTCGCGCATGACTCAACACTCCTTCGTCTTCAGGCCAAAAACAAACACACCGAACCAGAACACCATAGACGCACTAACGGGTTGTTGCGCGGTGCGGCGTCCTGCCGAACCCTTTTAGTCAGTGCTGGGGTCAGTTAACCGCCCAATGGCGCCGGATGCGGGTGCATCACTGCGCGCTGCCGTTCTTCTTCAAGGAATTTCATGATGATTGGCGCCACAGCTTCGGCGCGGGTGATCAGGAACAGATGACCGTCATCGATGATGTGCAACTGGGCATTGGGAATCCGCCAGGCCAGCAGGCGCATGTTGATGAGCGGGATCAGCGGGTCGTCGTCGCCGGCCAGTACCAGGGTCGGCTGGTGGATCTTGTGCAGCCAGTGAATGCTAGTCCAGCCAAGCCCCGCGAACAGCTGCCAGTAGTAACCGAGCTTGCCTGCCGAACGGACTTTCGCCGCATGGCTGGCTGCCAGGGTCGGATCCCGGCGAAACGAGCCGCCGTAGATCATCGGCGCAATACGGATCACATGGGATGGCTGGATGTAGCGCCTGGGGCTGGCCATCATCCACAGCACTTTCGGTTTGCCCGGCACCATCACAGCACCGGCCGCAGTGGCGGCCAGCACCAGTTTCTTGCAGCGCTCGGGGTAGTCGTAGGCAAACTGCTGGGCCAGGGCGCCGCCCCATGACACGCCGATCACGTTGACCCGGCCGTAGTC
This sequence comes from Pseudomonas sp. LB3P31, assembly GCF_054897945.1. NCBI lineage: Bacteria > Pseudomonadati > Pseudomonadota > Gammaproteobacteria > Pseudomonadales > Pseudomonadaceae > Pseudomonas > Pseudomonas sp. LB3P31. The sequence goes on along the minus strand of NZ_CM142710.1, from coordinate 2,982,714 downwards.
GAGATAGTCGAGCATCCGTGCCGTGAGTTTTGCCAGGCCCGGAAAGCGGTAGGGTCGGTTTGGTGTCGACGAGCCGCCGACCCCGGGTACGTCGAAGGCGATGACTTCGAGGTCAGGGTCCAGCGCCGCGACGAACGGAAACACCAGCTCCAGGTTGGCGCCGATGCCGTTGAAGATCAGCAGGGGCGTCAAATGAGGCTTGCCTGGGCGTACCGCGGTCCGGAGGGTTTGGCCATCCAGGTCGACGGTACGAAAAATAAACGGTTGCGGCATGCTTCAGGCCCTGTGGGTGAATTATCCCCGATCCTCGTAGGAGCTGCCGCAGGCTGCGATCTTTTGATCTTCCGTCAACATCAAAAGATCGCAGCCTGCGGCAGCTCCTACGGGCCGGGGGTGTGTCAGTTACCGCTCGTGTACGTATGTGCCCGGCGCTGCCTCGCCGGCGGAGTAGGTCTTGTTGCCCAGGCTTGTAGGCGACTTCTTCAGCTTGCCCGAACGCTCGGCCTGCCACGCCTGCCAGTGCAGCCACCAGGAATCAGTGTGCTTGGTGGAGTTCTCCTGCCATTCCTCGGCGTTCGCCGCCATTTCGCTGCTGGTCATGTAACGAGACTTCGGATTGCCAGGCGGGTTCAGAATGCTTTGGATGTGGCCGCTGCTCGAAAGGACGAACTCGACCTTGCCGCCAAACAGTTGCGCCGACTTGTAGCAGGACTTCCAGGGCGTGATGTGGTCGTTGGTGCCGGCCAGGGAAAAGATGTCGGCAGTCACCTGCTTCAGATCGATCGCCGTGCCGCACACTTCCAGTGCATTAGGGCGGATCAGTGGGTTACTTTTGAACATCTCGATCAGGTCGCCGTGGAAAGCGGCGGGCAGGCGCGTGGTGTCGTTGTTCCAGAACAGGATGTCGAACACCGGCGGCTCGTTGCCCAGCAGGTAGTTGTTGACCCAGTAGTTCCAGATCAGGTCATTGGGGCGCATCCAGGCAAACACTTTCGCCATGTCGCGGCCTTCCAGCACACCGGCCTGATAGGAGTGACGCTTGGCCGCTTCGAGAGTTTGCTCGTCAACGAACAAGGCCACGTCGCTGTCCAGGGTGGTGTCCAGCACGCTCACCAGTAGCGTCAGGGCGTTGACCTTCTTCTCGCCGATTGCCGCGTAATGGCCCAGCAGCGCGGTGCAGGTAATCCCGCCGGAACAGGCGCCGAGCATGTTCACGTCTTTGCTGCCGGTAATCGCGGTGACCACGTCGACCGCTTCCTTGAGCGCCTCGATGTAGGTCGACAGGCCCCACTCGCGCTGCTCCTTGGTCGGGTTGCGCCAACTGACGATAAAGGTCTGCACGTTGTTGCGCAGGCAAAACCGCGCCAGGCTTTTGTCCGGGCTCAGGTCGAAGACGTAGAACTTGTTGATTTGCGGCGGCACCACCAGCAATGGACGCTCGTGCACCTGCTCGGTGATCGGCCGGTACTGGATCAGCTCCAGCACGTCGTTGCGAAACACCACCGCGCCCTCGGTCACGCCCAGGCTCTTGCCCACCTCAAACGCACCCATGTTGACCTGGCTCGGCATACCGCCGTTGTGCACCAGGTCCTTGGCCAGATGCGAGAGGCCGTCGAGCAGGCTCTTGCCGCCAGTTTCAAAGAAGCGCTTGACTGCCGCCGGGTTGACCGCACTGTTGGTCGGGGCCATGGCTTCGGTCATGAGGTTGATGACGAAATGCCCGCGGGCGACGTCCTTGGGTGACAGGCTGCTGTCGTCGATCCAGGAGTGGAGTTCCTTGCGCCACGCCAGGTAGGTTTGCAGATAACGTTTATACAGCGGGTTCTGGCTCCAGGCCGGATCGGCGAAGCGACGGTCATCGCCGGCAGGCTGAAGTTCGGATTTGCCAAACAGCACGTTCTTCAATTCGAGACCGAAATGGGCGACGTGCTTGACGCTGTGAATCGGTTGCCTGATGGCTTGAGTCAACACCATTCGAGCTGAGCCCAGCAGATCCTTTCTACGTAGTCCAACGACAGGATTCAGCCCCAAGGTATTTTCCGAGGCCTGAAATTTCAGGTCATCGTTATTCTTGTTACTCATCTACGACGCTCCATTGTCCTGAGACGAGTACCTGAGTCCAGCTGTGTAGTGACACAGCAAATGTCAGGTACTACTGCCCGGGTGACCGATAGTTCTGCACCACTGCTTTTATGCAGAGAGCACTGCAGGGAACTTGCCAGCTCCATTGGTTACCCGAGTTTAATTTTTTTCGCAAGCGGGCGAATCGTCGGCCCTGAAGCGGAGCATTCAAACAGATGGAATTAGAAAATGCCTTCTAATGAGCAAGAGGTGCGGACTAGAGCATCAGCCTGACGACAGATTGGCTCGGGTCGCGGGTTTTGCCAGCAGCCTTGAGCTCGGCAAGATAATCGTTCCAGAGATCGTCCTGACGCACGCCCAGCTGGTACAGATATTCCCAGGTGAACAGGCCGCTGTCGTGGCCGTCATCAAAGGTCAATTTCAGTGCGTACTGACCGGCCGGTTCGACCTTGGTCAGGCCTACGGCGATCTTGCCAAATTGCAGGATAGGTTTGCCGTGGCCCTGGACCTCGGCGGAAGGGGAGTGCACTCGCAGGAATTCTGCGGGCAGGTGATGCTCCTCGCCGGACGCGTATTTCAGCGACAGGGTTTTCGAGGCTTTGTGCAGCTTGATGTCGGTGGGGATCATGGCGGGTCATCCGTTTGCGTGGGGGACCTCGGTTCAAATGTGGGAGCGGGCTTGCTCGCGAAGGGGCCATGGCATTCAACATCAATGTTGAATGCCAGACCGCTTTCGCGAGCAAGCCCGCTCCCACAGGGTCCGCTACTACAGTAAGTATGTCTTACAGGATATAACGGGACAGGTCTTCGTTCTCCGCCAATTCGCCCAGGTGGCTGTTGACGTATTCAGCGTCGATCATGATCACCTTGTCGTCGTGGGCGCTGGCCAGGTCGCCGGCGCTGAACGACACTTCTTCGAGCAGGCGCTCAAGCAGTGTGTGCAGGCGACGAGCACCGATGTTCTCGGTCTTTTCGTTGACCTGCCAGGCGATCTCGGCGATGCGCTTGATGCCGTCCGGCTGGAACTCGATGCCCAAACCTTCGGTTTTCAACAGCGCGCAATATTGCTCGGTCAGGGATGCGTGCGGCTCGCTGAGGATGCGCTCGAAGTCTTCCGGCGTCAGTGCCTTGAGTTCGACCCGGATCGGCAGGCGACCTTGCAGCTCGGGCACCAGGTCGCTCGGTTTGCTCAGGTGGAACGCGCCGGAGGCGATGAACAGGATGTGGTCGGTCTTGACCATACCCAGCTTGGTGTTGACCGTGCAGCCTTCGATCAGCGGCAGCAAGTCACGCTGAACGCCTTCGCGGGACACATCAACACCGCCGGAGTTGCCGCGCTTGGCGACCTTGTCGATTTCGTCGATGAACACGATGCCGTGCTGCTCGACCGCTTCCAGGGCCTTGGCCTTGAGCTCTTCGTCGTTGACCAGGCGCCCTGCTTCTTCGTCGCGCACCAGTTTCAGCGCTTCCTTGATCTTGAGCTTGCGAGACTTCTTCTTGCCCTTGCCCATGTTGGCAAACAGGCTCTGCAGCTGGTTGGTCATTTCTTCCATGCCCGGTGGCGCGGAGATATCGACGCCGGCCACTTCGGCGACTTCGATTTCGATCTCCTTGTCATCCAGCTGACCTTCACGCAGGCGCTTGCGGAACAGCTGGCGGGTGTTGGAATCTGCCGATGGAGTCGCCTCGTCACTGTTGAAGCCGGTGCGAGCCGGTGGCAGCAAGGCGTCGAGGATGCGCTCTTCTGCGGCGTCTTCGGCGCGGTGGCGAACCTTGGTCATCTCCTGTTCGCGCAGCAGTTTGATTGCCGCGTCAGCCAGGTCACGAATGATCGATTCGACGTCGCGACCGACATAGCCGACTTCGGTGAACTTGGTCGCTTCGACCTTGATGAACGGCGCGTTGGCCAGCTTGGCCAGGCGACGGGCGATTTCGGTCTTGCCGACACCGGTCGGGCCGATCATCAGGATGTTCTTGGGGGTTACTTCGACGCGCAGCTCTTCAGGCAGCTGCATCCGACGCCAGCGATTGCGCAGGGCAATGGCGACGGCGCGTTTGGCATCGTCCTGGCCGATGATATGGCGATTGAGTTCGTGGACGATTTCACGGGGAGTCATGGACATAATAATTGGCGGACCTCAGGCAAGAATGAGCCGTGGCGCAAAGGCCGAAACAGGCTTATTCGGCGCAGTCCTGCTCCTCAATGGTCTGGGTGTGGTTGGTGAATACACAGATGTCGCCGGCGATGCCGAGGGCGGTTTCGACGATTTCCCGGGCGGACAGATCGGTCTTCTTCAACAGCGCGCTAGCGGCGGCCTGGGCGTAACCGCCGCCGGAACCCATGGCGATCAGGCCTTCTTCAGGTTCGACCACGTCGCCGTTGCCGGTGATGATCAGCGAAGCGTCTTTGTTGGCGACTGCCAGCATGGCTTCGAGACGGCTCAGGGTGCGGTCGGTACGCCATTCTTTGGCGAGTTCGACAGCAGCGCGAACCAGGTGACCCTGATGTTTCTCAAGCTGGCCTTCAAACCGCTCGAAGAGGGTGAAAGCGTCAGCCGTGGCCCCGGCAAAACCGGCGATAACCTGACCGTGGTACAGGCGACGAACTTTCTTCGCGTTGCCTTTCATCACGGTATTGCCGAGAGAAACCTGGCCGTCGCCGCCCATGACGACTTTGCCGTGGCGGCGAACTGAAACGATGGTGGTCAAGGGAAGAGTCTCCACGCAGCGGGGCGAAAATGCCTTATGCAAACTCATATGGGGGTGGTGACGGGTTTTTCAACTGTGTGGCGGGAGAGAGGACGAATGGTGGACGATTCGCGGGTGGTGTTGCCTGCACGAATGCCATCGCGGGCAAGCCTTGCTCCCACAGGTCTGTGCGCGCTTGTGGGAACAATGCAGCGGGGGCAAGCCATTTCCCCGTAGATCGATGAGACCCTGTGGGAGCAAGGCTTGCCCGCGATGAACGATAACGCGGTTGTGCTGACGACCTCAGCGGCTCTGGCGTTGTTGTAACAACAGGTTGCTGAAACCGCTGCCTGCCAGTTGTTTCTGCGCCGTAGTCAGCTGCTCACGGTTGCTGAACGGCCCAACCAGCACCCGATACCAGGTCTCGTCCTTCACAGTGCCAGACTCAACCGCCACCGCCTGGCCGAGCAGGATAATCTGCGCGCGAACCTTGTCGGCGTCAGCTTCCTTGCGGAACGATCCGGCCTGCAGGAAGAACTTGGTCACCGGCGCCGCTTTGCTGACCGGCGGCGCTGGTGGCGGGGTAATTCCGGCCAGTGCTGCCTGCGCCCGCGCAGTGTCGATCTTCGCCGCTTGCTCCGGGGTCACCGGAGTGGTCGGAATAGCCGGCACCTGTGGCGTCGGCAGGGTTTTTTCCGGCACGGCGTCGGCAGGCACGATGACTTCCGATTCCGGCAGCAAGGTATAGAAGTCGTATTTCGGCTTCACCGGTTGCGTCGGGCTCGGCGGGGTCTTGTTGGCTTCGGCCATGCGGGTGGCCTTCTGCTGTTCGATCTTCTCGCGCTTGACGCTTTCGCTGCCTTTGCCAGGCTCCAGCTTCATCAGGAAGACGATGAAAGCCCCGACCGTCAGGCCGATCGCCATCCATAGCCATCCCGGGATCGGTTGCTTGGCAGGTGCTTGGTAACGGCTGGCGCCACGCTTGGGTGCAGGTTTTTTCTTGGCAGCCAACTTACATACGCTCCAGAGTTTCCAGACCCAAGAGTTCCAGGCCTTGCTTGAGAGTGCGGCCGGTCAGCGCGGCGAGGCGCAGGCGGCTCTGCATTTGCGCCGGGGTGTCGGCGCTGAGGATCGGGCAGTTCTCGTAGAAGCTGGAGAACAGACCGGCGACATCGTACAGGTACGTGCACAGGATGTGCGGCGTGCCTTTCTCGCAAACGTTATTGAGTACTTCGCCGAACTGCGCCAGCTTGGCCGCGAGCTCGTGCTCGTGGACCGCTTCGAGGGTGATCTGGCCTTCGACTTCGCTGAAGTCCTTGCCCAGCTTGCGGAACACGCCGGCCACTCGGGTGTAGGCGTACAGCAAGTACGGCGCGGTGTTGCCTTCAAAGTTGAGCATCAGGTCGAAGTTGAAGCTGTAGTCGCTGGTGCGGTGCTTGGACAGGTCGGCGTATTTGACCGCGCCGATGCCCACGACCTTGGCGATGTTGCGCAGCTCGGCCTCGGCCAGCTCCGGGTTCTTGTCCTTCACCAGGGTGTAGGCGCGCTCCTGGGCTTCGTTCAGCAGGTCGATCAGCTTTACGGTGCCGCCGTCACGGGTCTTGAACGGACGGCCATCTGCGCCGTTCATGGTGCCGAAGCCCATGTGTTCCATTTCCATCGGGTGCGTCACGAAGCCGGCCTTGCGCGCAACGGCGAACACTTGCTGGAAGTGCAGGGCCTGGCGCTGGTCGACGAAGTACAGCGCACGATCAGCCTTGAGCGTGCCGCTGCGGTAGCGCACGGCCGCGAGGTCGGTGGTGGCGTAGAGGTAACCGCCGTCGGCTTTGACGATGATCACCGGCAGCGGGTCGCCGTCGGCGTTCTTGAACTCGTCGAGAAACACGCACTGGGCGCCGTTGCTCTCCACCAGCATGCCGGCGGCCTTGAGGTCGTTGACCACATTGATCAGGTCGTCGTTGTAGGCGCTTTCGCCCATTACGTCAGCCATGGTCAGTTTGACGTTGAGCAGTTCGTAGATTTTCTGGCAATGGGACAGCGAGATGTCCTTGAACTTGGTCCACAGAGCCAGGCAGTCCGGGTCGCCGGCTTGCAGCTTGACCACCAGACCGCGGGCACGGTCGGCGAATTCTTCGGATTCGTCGAAGCGTCCCTTGGCGGCGCGATAGAAGTTTTCCAGGTCTGACAGCTCGTCGCTGGTGATCGGGTTTTCCTGCAGGTACGCCATCAGCATGCCGAACTGGGTGCCCCAGTCGCCGACGTGGTTCTGGCGAATGACGGTGTCGCCGAGGAATTCGAGGACGCGGGCTACGCCGTCGCCAATGATGGTCGAGCGCAAGTGGCCGACGTGCATTTCCTTGGCGAGGTTGGGCGCGGACAGGTCGACCACGGTGCGCTGGGCGGGGCCGGCCTTGCGCACGCCGATATGTTCGTCGGCCAGGGCGGCGTCCAGGCGCGAGGCCAGGGCCTGGGTGTTCTGGAAGAAATTGAGGAAGCCTGGGCCGGCGATTTCGGTCTTGGTAACGTTTTCGTCGGACGGCAGCGCGGCGATGATTTTTTCCGCCAGGTCGCGCGGTTTCATGCCGGCAGGTTTGGCCAGCATCATGGCGATGTTGCTGGCGAAGTCGCCGTTTTTCTTGTCGCGGGAGTTCTCCACCTGGATCGCCGGCGACAGGCCTTCAGGCAACACACCTTCGTTGACGAGTTGGGTGATGGCTTGTTGGATCAGCTGGCGAATGGTGTCTTTCATGATGCTCTCTTTCGACCGCAAGCGCGGCAGCGCCTGGATGCGCGGGTGGAAAAACTGGGCATTATCCGTGGCAGAGACGGGCTTGCCAACTATAGCGGGCAGGTTATGGATATGTGGTGATAAATCCGCCGCTATCGCGAGCAGGCTCACTCCTACATTGGACTGGCGGTGTTAATGCGCTATTTGCCCCACCATCACTCCTGTAGGAGTGAGCCTGCTCGCGATAGCTATCTTGCATTCAATACAAATCCACGGGATCCACATCCAGCGACCAACGCACCGCCCGCCCACTCGGCATCTGCTCCAGCGCCAGCAACCAGCTGCTCAGCAACCGATGCAGCGGTGCCCGCGCCGTTGCCTGTAATAATAGCTGCGCCCGATACCGGCCTGCGCGGCGCTCCATTGGCGCTGGCACCGGCCCGAGCAACTCGATGCCACTGGAATTCTGTTCCGCCAGGAGGCGCTCGGCCTCGCTGCACGCTTCATCCAGAAAACCTTCAGCCTGCCCGGGCTTATGTGCTTCAGCCCGCAGCAGCGCCAAATGGGCAAACGGTGGCAACCCTGCCGAGCGACGTTCGCTCAACGCCTGCTCGGCAAAGGCGAAATAACCCTGCTCGGTCAACTGCACCAGCAGCGGATGATCCGCCAGGTGAGTCTGGATGATCACTCTGCCCGGCTCTTCAGCCCGTCCCGCACGCCCGGCAACCTGCACGATCAGCTGCGCCATGCGCTCGCTGGCGCGGAAGTCACCGGAAAACAAGCCGCCGTCGGCATCCAGGATCGACACCAGCGTCACCCGGGGAAAGTGATGACCTTTGGCAAGCATCTGCGTGCCCACCAGAATGCATGGCTGGCCCTTCTGGATGGTTGCAAACAACTGATTCATAGCATCCTTGCGCGAGGTGCTGTCGCGGTCGACCCGCAGCACCGGGACATCCGGGAACAGGATCGCCAGGCGTTCCTCCGCACGCTCGGTGCCGGCGCCTACCGGGCGCAAATCCACTTTGCCGCACTTCGGGCAATGCCGGGGCACGCGCTCGACATACCCGCAATGGTGACAGCGCAGTTCGCCGGAGCGCTGGTGCACGGTCATCCGGGCGTCACAACGCTGGCATTCGGACATCCAGCCGCAGTCATGGCACAGCAGGGTCGGGGCAAAGCCACGGCGGTTGAGGAACACCAATACCTGTTGGCCTGCGGCCAGGGTCTGGCCAATGGCCTGTTGCATCGGGCCGGAAATGCCGCTGTCCAGTGGACGGCTTTTAACGTCCAGGCGCAGGAAGCGTGGTTGTTTGGCGCCACCAGCCCGCTCGTTCAGGCGCAACAGTCCATAACGACCGGTGTAGGCGTTGTGCAGGCTTTCCAGCGAAGGCGTGGCCGAGCCAAGGACGATCGGGATGTTTTCCTGGCGGGCGCGCACCAGCGCCAGGTCACGAGCGTGATAACGCAGACCTTCCTGCTGTTTATAGGAGCCATCGTGCTCTTCATCAATGATGATCAGACCAGGATTTTTCATCGGCGTGAACAGTGCCGAACGGGTGCCGATAATGATGTCGGCATCGCCGTCCCGCGCCGCCAGCCAGGCTTCGAGGCGTTCGCGGTCGTTCACGCCCGAATGGATCAGCGCGATGCGCGCATTGAAGCGTTGCTCGAAGCGCGCGAGGGTTTGTGGTCCCAGGTTGATTTCCGGGATCAGTACCAGGGCCTGCTTGCCGGCCTCGAGGGTCTCGCGGATCAGTTGCAGATAGACTTCGGTCTTGCCACTGCCGGTAACACCAGCCAGCAGGAAGGCGTGGTAACTGTCGAAGCCGGCACGAATGGCCTCATAGGCCGCGCGCTGTTCAGGGTTGAGCGGCAGCTCCGGCTGGGCCAGCCAGTGTTCGTGACGGGCTCCCGGGGCGTGCTTGCGGATTTCTACCTGCACCAGGTCCTTGGCCAGCAGCAGGTCCAGGCTGTCCTTGCTCAACATCAGTTTGCTCAGCAACTGATGGGCGACGCCGTGGGGATGCTGGGCGAGGGTGGCCAGGGCTTCGCGCTGACGCGGAGCGCGGGCGATGCGCGGGTCGTCGAGGCTGGCCTCGGGTGCGGCGGACCAGAAACGCTCCTGGCGCGCTTCGGCCAGCTCGCCCTGGCGCAGCAGCACCGGCAGTGCCCAGCTCAGGGTGTCGCCGAGGCTGTGCTGGTAGTATTGCGAGGTCCAGAGGCACAGCTTGAACAGCGCCGGTGGCAGCGGCGCGGTGGCGTCGAGCAGGGCCAGGGCCGGCTTGAGCTTTGCTACTGGCACTTCGCTGGTGTCGGTGACCTCGACCAGGATCCCGATCATCTCCCGCCGGCCGAACGGCACCCGCAGGCGCATGCCCGGTTGCAACTGGGCACGCAGGACCCCGGCCGGAGCACGGTAATCGAACAGGCGGCGCAGGGGCGAAGGCAGGGCTAGGCGCAGAATGGCGTCGGGCACGCGGGGATTCTCTGTGGACGAGCAATAACATAACCTGTGGGAGCGGGCTTGCTCGCGAAAGTGGTGTGTCAGGCGACATTAATGCTGACTGAAACACCGCTTTCGCGAGCAAGCCCGCTCCCACAGGGAGGGTGCTTTGGGTCGGGAGCCTAGCAGACGGTCGGTAGAAGCGACAGCTTGCGTGATTGCGATTGTCTGTTAGAATCCGCGGCCTAATTACGTGCGGTATTCAACAATAGTGTTGAGTGGCGGCACGCTAGCCTGAGGAATACACCATGAAAGCCGATATCCATCCAGCATACGAAACCATCCTGGTAACTTGCAGCTGCGGTAACAAGTTCGAAACTCGTTCGAACCTGTGCAAGCCACTGGGCACTGACGTATGCAACGAGTGCCACCCGTTCTACACCGGTAAGCAGAAGACTCTGGATACTGGCGGCCGTGTACAGCGCTTCGCAGACCGTTTCGGCGCTTTCGGCAAGAAAGCTCCAGCTGCTGCAGAGTAAGGTTGAAGAGCCCCTTGGGCTTTTCCTTGCTGTTGAAAAAGGCGTCCCTCGCGGGCGCCTTTTTTGTGTCCGCGATTTGGCTTCCAGGTGCCCAGGCCTTCTGCCCAGCACCTGCTGGCCTGGCGTCGGCCATGGTGCAGCGGGTGGTGGACGGTGACACATTACGGCTGAGCGACGGCCGTAGTGTGCGGATGATCGGCTTGAATACCCCGGAGCTGGGCAAGCAGGGTCGCACTGACGAGCCATTTGCCGTCGCCGCGCGTAAGCGCCTGGAAGCCCTGGTGGCTGCCAGCGACGGACAGGTCCGCCTGCTTCCCGGTCAGGAAAGCCAGGACCGCTATGGCCGCACCCTCGCCCACGTCTATGGCGCCGATGGTGCCAACCTTGAAGCGCAGATGCTTGCCGAAGGCCTGGGTTTCCAGGTGGCAGTGGCGCCAAATGTTGATTTAGCGGGCTGCCAGCAAGCTGCTGAGCGCAGTGCCCGCGAAGCCCGGCTCGGGGTCTGGCGCCAGTCTCCGGTCGTGGAAGCAGGGCAAATCAGCGCTTCAGGGTTTGTCGTGCTCAGTGGCCATGTGAGCAAGGTTCAGCGCAATGGTGGCGGGGTTTGGATCGAGTTGCAGGATTCGGTTGTACTGCGGGTTGCGCCCAATCTGTTGCGCCAGTTCGATCTGCCGGCGCTGGACAAGCTGCAGGGCAAGCAGGTTGAAGCCCGTGGCTGGGTAGTCGATCGCTCGCGACGTGGCGGACTGAAAAATGGACAAGCACGCTGGTTATTGCCATTAACCGATCCAGCGATGCTGCAGATGGCGCCCTGAGAAAAAATTGTAGACATTTTTCCTGCCGATTGTGAACAGTGTACCCCTTGTGTTCCGTGGCTCTTGGCCCAAAGTCGTAGGGCGGGGCGCTTGACAGGGGTGACCGGTCAGTCTTGTGGGGACTTTACGAGGCGCGTATCCTCGCTGACCAGTCTGTCCAACAGTAAAAGCGGAATGCCCCCATGTCTGATCTGAAAACTGCCGCTCTCGAATATCACGCCCATCCTCGTCCAGGGAAGCTGAGTGTCGAGCTCACCAAGGCCACCGCTACCGCCCGCGACCTGTCGCTGGCCTACAGCCCCGGCGTAGCCGAACCAGTACGCGAAATCGCCCGCGATCCTGAACTGGCCTACAAATACACCGGTAAAGGCAACCTGGTTGCAGTCATTTCCGATGGCACCGCGATTCTCGGCCTGGGTAACCTCGGCCCATTGGCCTCCAAGCCAGTGATGGAAGGTAAAGGCGTGCTGTTCAAGCGTTTCGCCGGCATCGACGTGTTCGACATCGAAGTCGACTCCGAAAGCCCGCAAGCCTTCATCGACACCGTCAAGCGCATCTCCATCACTTTCGGTGGCATCAACCTGGAAGACATCAAGGCGCCTGAGTGCTTTGAAATCGAGCGCGCGCTGATCGAACAGTGCGACATTCCGGTATTCCACGATGACCAGCACGGCACCGCGATCGTTACCGCGGCCGGCATGATCAACGCCCTGGAAATCGCCGGCAAGACCCTGGCCGAAGCCAAGATCGTCTGCCTGGGCGCCGGTGCTGCTGCCATCTCCTGCATGAAATTGCTGGTGAGCATGGGCGCCAACATCGAAAACATCTACATGGTTGACCGTACTGGCGTGATCCACTCCGGCCGTGACGACCTGAACCAGTACAAGGCTGTGTTCGCTCACGCAACCGAGAAGCGCACCCTGGCTGACGCCCTGCAAGGTGCTGACGTGTTCGTCGGCCTGTCCGGCCCGAACCTGCTGAGCGCTGAAGGCCTGCTGTCGATGGCGCCTAACCCGATCGTGTTCGCCTGCTCGAACCCGGACCCGGAGATCTCCCCGGAACTGGCGCACGCCACTCGTGATGACGTGATCATGGCCACTGGCCGCTCGGACTACCCGAACCAGGTCAACAACGTGCTGGGCTTCCCGTTCATCTTCCGCGGTGCCCTGGACGTTCGCGCCAAGCGCATCAACGAAGAAATGAAAGTGGCTGCGGCCAACGCCCTGCGTGAACTGGCCAAACTGCCAGTGCCTCAGGAAGTGTGCGACGCCTATGGCGGCATCAAGCTGGAATTCGGTCGTGAGTACATCATCCCGAAACCAATGGATGCTCGCCTGATCACCCTGATCTCCGATGCCGTGGCCAAGGCCGCGATCGAGACTGGCGTAGCGACCCTGCCGTATCCGAAGAACTACCCGCTGAAAAGCGTGGATGATGTGTTTAACGGCTAAGCCGTAGCGCACAGAAAAACCCGGCCATTGGCCGGGTTTTTTATTGTCTGAAAGTCAAAAGATCGCAGCCTTCGGCAGCTCCTACAGAGAAACGCGTTCCCATGTAGGAGCTGCCGAAGGCTGCGATCTTTTGATCTTCGCTGTAACAAAAAGCCCCGCGCTTCTCTCGAAGGCGGGGCTTTTGTTTGCATTGCCCGATCAGAACAAATCGATCGGCGCCGCTTCATCTGCCGGCAGCGGGCTGCCTGGAGCAGAGCCGCTTCCCAGCTCGCTGCCCGATGGCGGCGTGTCTTCGGCCTTGAACAGCTCGAAGTAGGCGCCAGGTGTGCCTGGGGAGGCTGCGCGGCCGGTGACCGGGTCAACCCGCAGGCTCAGGATGCCTTCAGGCTCGGGCAGGGTATGCGGTGGCTTGTCCTTGAGCGCGGCGGCCATGTAGTTCATCCAGATCGGCAGCGCGACGGTGCCGCCGAATTCCTTGCGGCCGAGGCTTTCAGGCTGGTCGAAGCCGGTCCACACGGTGGTCACGTAATCGGCGTTGTAGCCGGAGAACCAGGCGTCCTTGGATTCGTTGGTGGTACCGGTTTTCCCGGCGATGTCGCTACGGCCCAGGGCCAATGCACGGCGGCCGGTACCGCGCTTGATCACGTCCTCAAGCATGCTGTTGAGAATGTAGGTGGTGCGGCCGTCGACGATGCGTTCAGCCACTGCCGGTGTTTGTGCGGGCTGGGCGCTGGAAGCGTCCGCAGGCGTTGCGTTGACCGTGATGGCGCTGGCCGCAGGCGCTGCGATGCCATCGCTGGCGACCTCACCCTTGGGCACGCTCGGCGGGTTGGCGGCGAACAGCAGGTCACCGTTGCGGCTCTCGACTTTTTCGATCCAGTACGGGACGACTTTGTAACCGCCGTTGGCGAAAGTGCTCCAGCCGGTAGCGATTTCCATCGGCGTCAAAGTTGCGGTGCCGAGGGCCAGAGAAAGGTTGCGCGGCAGGTCCTCTTTTTTGAAGCCGAACTTGCTGATGTAGTCGATGGTGCGGTCGATGCCCAGCGCTTGCACCAGGCGGATCGACACCAGATTGCGCGACTTGTACAAGCCTTCGCGCAGGCGAATCGGGCCGAGGAAGGTGTTGGTGTCGTTCTTCGGACGCCAGACCTTGTCCAGGTACTCGTCGACGAACACGATCGGTGCGTCGTTCACCAGGCTGGCTGCGGTATAGCCATTATCCAGCGCTGCGCTGTAGACGAATGGCTTGAAGCTCGAACCCGGCTGGCGCTTGGCCTGCATGGCGCGGTTGTAATTGCTCTGCTCGAAAGCAAAACCACCCACGAGCGAGCGAATGGCGCCGTTTTGCGGATCGAGGGACACCAGCGCGCCCTGGGCCTGGGGGATCTGACTGAATTTCAACGAGTTGTCAGGTTGGCGCTGCACGCGAATCAGATCGCCGACCTGGGCAACATCGGCTGGCTGCTTCGGGTTGGCGCCCATGCTGTTGGTGTTGAGGAATGGTCGCGCCCATTTCATCGTGTCCCAGCTGACGGTTTCCTCGCCGGTGCGCGTCAGCACCTGCAGGCCATTTTTGTCGACCTGGGTGACGATGGCGGGCTCCAGGCTGCTGATGGTGCGTTGCTTGGTCAGTTCGGTAGCCCAGGCCTCGCGGGTCTTGCCTGGCAGGCGCGATTCGGGGCCGCGATACCCGTGGCGCTGATCGTAAGTCATCAAGCCTTCGTGCAGCGCCGTGTTGGCCATTTCCTGCAGGTTGCTCGGCACCGTGGTGGTCACGCGGAAACCTTCGGTATAGGCGTCGCTGCCATAACGGCCGACCATTTCAGCACGGGCCATCTCGGCAATGTAGGGCGCGTTCACTTCCGGCGTCGGTACGTGATAGCTGGCGTTCAGCGGCTCATTGATCGCGGCGGTGTAGTCGGCCTCGTTGATCTTGCCGAGCTTGTACATGCGCCCCAGGATCCAGTCGCGACGTTCCTTGCTGCGGGCCGGGTTGGCCAGCGGGTTGAAGCGTGAGGGGGCTTTTGGCAGGCCGGCAATCATCGCCATCTGCGCCAGGCTGACGTCACGAATCGACTTGCCGTAGTACACCTGCGCAGCGGCTTCGATGCCGTAGGCGCGGTTGCCCAGGTAAATCTTGTTAACGTACAGCTCGAGGATTTCGTCTTTGGTCAGCTGGCGTTCAATCTCCAGGGCCAACAGGATTTCGGTGGTTTTGCGCGAGAAACTGCGCTCGCTGGTGAGGAAGAAGTTCTTCGCTACCTGCATGGTGATGGTGCTGCCGCCGGACTGGATATGGCCACTTTTCACCAGTTGGGTCGCGGCACGCATCAAGCTGCTCGGGTCGACGCCGTAATGGTGGGCAAAATTGTCGTCTTCAGCACTTAGTAACGCATTGATGAAATTCGGCGGAATGTCGGCGAAACGGATCGGAGTCCGGCGCATTTCGCCAAACTCTGCAATTAACTTGTCGTCGCTGCTGTATACCCGTAGTGGAATCTGCAACTGGATGCTTCTCAGTGCCTCCACAGACGGCAAACCGGGACTAAGGTAAAGATAGGCGCCGCTCAGACTCAGGAGCAGTCCGCAGAAAACGGCGACGATGGACCAACCGAAAAATTTCAGCAGACGAATCAAGGCTTTTGGACATCCAGGGCAAAGAATGAGTTTGGCATCAGGGGCACTGAAAAAGGTGACGCCCCGAGCTTGGAGAAAAACTGGTAAAAAATCGCTGGGCATTATAAGCATTTTTCAGTCGCGGGGCGTCATTTGCGCTGTTGTCAAGACGGGCGGGTTGAACGCAATGGACATTACAGAGTCCGTAACTCACGGATAGTCATAGGGAATGGGTAGTGCTGGGACTCTTCAATAAAAAGGCCAATACGCTACTGGGGATCGACATCAGCTCCACGTCGGTGAAGCTTCTGGAGTTAAGTCGTCAAGGCGAGCGCTACCGGGTTGAGGCCTATGCGGTCGAGCCGCTGCCCGCCAATGCAGTCATTGAAAAAAATATCGCTGAACTCGAAGGCGTCGGGCAGGCGTTGTCGCGCGTGCTGCTCAAGGCCAAGACCAATCTGCGCAACGTTGCCGTAGCGGTCGCCGGCTCGGCCGTGATTACCAAGACGATCGAGATGGATGCCGGGCTGTCCGACGACGAGATGGAAAACCAGCTCAAGATCGAAGCCGATCAATACATTCCCTATCCATTGGACGAAGTCGCCATCGACTTCGAAGTCCAGGGTCCTTCGGTGCGCAATCCCGCACGAGTCAATGTGCTGCTGGCAGCCTGCCGCAAGGAAAACGTCGAAGTGCGTGAAGCAGCCCTGGCGCTGGCTGGCCTGACTGCTCGTGTGGTCGATGTCGAGGCCTATGCGCTGGAACGCTCGTTCGGCTTGTTGACCGGGCATCTGACCGCCACCCAGGGGCAGTTGACCGTCGCCGTGGTCGATATCGGTGCGACCATGACCACCCTCAGCGTGTTGCACAAAGGGCGGATCATCTACACCCGCGAGCAACTGTTCGGTGGCCGCCAGCTGACTGAGGAAATCCAGCGCCGTTATGGCCTGACCCTCGAACAGGCAGGCCTGGCGAAAAAGCAGGGTGGTCTGCCGGACGATTACGTCACTGAGGTATTGCAGCCGTTTCGCGACGCGCTGGTGCAGCAGGTCTCCCGCTCATTGCAATTTTTCTTCGCGTCCGGCCAATACAACTCGGTAGACCACATTCTTCTGGCGGGAGGGACTGCCTCGGTCCCAGGCTTGGACCGCTTGATCGAAAAGCGCCTGAACACGCCGACCCAGGTCGCCAACCCCTTCTCCGACATGATCCTGAGCAGCAAGGTCAACGCCGGCGCCCTGGCGAGTGATGCGCCGGCGCTGATGATCGCTTGCGGGCTGGCGCTCAGGAGTTTTGACTGATGGCACGGATCAATCTTTTACCCTGGCGCGAAGAGTTGCGCGAAGAGCGGCGCAAGCGCTTCCTGTTGACCCTCGTCGGAGTGCTGGTGGGCTCGGTGGGCGCGGTTCTGATCGCCGATCAGGTCATCAGCGCCGCTATCGACCGGCAAGTCGCGCGCAACGATTACATCGGCAAACAGATTGCCGTAGTCGATGGGCGAATCAAGCAGATCAGCGAGTTGAAGGCGCGCCGCCAGCAGTTGGTCGAGCGCATGCGCATCATCCAGGACCTTCAGGGAAATCGGCCGATCAGCGGGCGGATCTTCGATCAACTGGCGCGCACGTTGCCGGACGGCGTGTATTTCACCGAAGTGAAAATGGTCGGCAACACCTTGTCCATCACCGGCGCTGCGGAGTCCAACAATCGCGTGTCTGACCTGATGCGCAATCTCGACGGCTCCGACTGGTTTGATGCTCCCAGCCTCACCGAGGTCAAGGCCACTACAGCAGGTCAGCTCGACCAGGCGAATATCTTCCAGTTGACGGTGCGCCAGACCCAGCCGGCCGCCGTGGAGGACGCTAAATGAGTCCTTCCGAATGGTTCGCCGGCTTGCGTAATGTCGATATCAACGACCTGGACACCAATAACATCGGCTCCTGGCCGCCGGCAATCAAGGCGATCGCGGCCGGGCTGCTGATGGCGCTGGTACTGGCTCTGGGGTATCACTTCTACCTCAGCGACCTGGAAGGCCAGCTGGACAGCAAGCGCGAGGAAGAGCTGACGCTCAAGGAGCAGTTCGCAACCAAGGCCCGCCTGGCGGCAAACCTTGAGCTGTACACCCAGCAGATGAAAGAGATGGAGAACTCCTTCGGCGTATTGCTGCGCCAGTTGCCCAGCGACACCGAGGTGCCGGGACTGCTGGAGGACATCACGCGTACCGGGCTCGGCAGCGGACTCGAGTTCGAAGAGATCAAGCTGCTGCCGGAGGTCACCCAACAGTTCTACATCGAGCTGCCGATACAGATTACGGTCACCGGTGCTTATCACGACCTGGCCACATTCGTCAGCGGCGTGGCCGGTTTGCCCCGGATCGTCACGCTGCACGACTTCGACATCGCTGCAGGCAATCCGGAAGGCGGACCCAGGTTACGCATGAGCATCCTGGCCAAGACCTACCGCTATAACGACAAGGGGGCGCCGAAATGAGCCCGGTTCGTTATGGCGCAATGCTGATCGTTTTGCTCGGGTTGGCAGGTTGTGGCAAAGGCGACGACGTCAGCGACCTCGATGCCTATATGAATGAAGTGCGCCTGCGGCCGCCCGGCAAGATAGAGCCGGCGCCGACATTTCAGTCCTACCCGACGTTCACCTACAGCGCCGCCAATCTTCGGAGTCCGTTTTCCCGGCAGATCAAGGTTGACCTGGCAGGTCAGAAACAGGGTGCACGCAACGTCAAGCCTGACCTCGCCCGGGTCAAGCAGTACCTGGAAGGTTTCAATATCGAGCAGTTTGAAATGGTTGGCACCATCTCCAACGCAGCGGGCTCCTTCGCGCTGTTGCGCGGGGCAGGCGGCGTGCATCGGCTGAAAGTCGGTGACTATCTGGGGCGCAACGATGGACGGATTGTCGCGATCAGCGGCTCGCAAGTCGAAGTGGTGGAAATCGTTCCCGACGGCCAAGGCGCCTGGCTGGAACGGCCGCGGACCATACCTTTGAAAGAGCACTCATAGTGGGACTCGAATAATGAACAGGATTTTCTCAGCCCTCGGTATTTCGCTATGGATAGCGTTGCTTTCGCCGATGGTACAAGCGGCCAATCTCAAAGCGCTGGATGTAGCGGCGCTGCCCGGGGATCGCATCGAGTTGAAGCTGTCCTTCGATAGCGCTCCCCCTGCGCCCAAAGGCTATACCACCGAGTCACCGGCGCGGATTGCGCTCGACCTGCCCGGCGTAGTCAGTCAGCTGACAAGCAAAACCCGCGACCTGGGCGGCGGCAATGCGCGCACTGCCACGGTAGTGGAAGCCACGGATCGCACACGGCTGATCATCAACCTGACGCAGTTAGCCCCCTATTCCTCGCGGGTTGAAGGCAACAACTTGTTTGTCGTGGTCGGCCAGGGCGCGAGCAAGCCTGCCTCCAGGCCTGCCGACAGCACTCCGCGTGCGGTCACTTCGCCAGCCCCGGCAAAGGCCTACGCGCCGGTAGCCAAGGCGATTCGTGGAGTTGATTTCCAGCGCGGCACCCAAGGTGAAGGCAATGTGGTGATTGACCTCTCCGATCCTTCCATTGCCCCGGACATTCAAGAGCGCGAGGGCAAGGTCATCCTCAGCTTCGCCCGCACCCAGTTGCCTGAGTCCCTGCGAGTGCGCCTGGACGTCAAGGACTTCGCCACCCCGGTGCAGTTCGTCAACGCCAGTGCCACCGGCGATCGCGCGACGATCAGCATTGAGCCCAGCGGCGCGTTCGACTACTCGACCTACCAGACCGACAACAAGCTGACCGTCAGCATTCGGCCAATGACTGTCGACGACCTGCAAAAACGCAACGCCGAGCGATTCGCCTACAGCGGCGAAAAGCTCTCGCTGAATTTCCAGGACATTGACGTGCGCTCGGTACTGCAGCTGATCGCCGACTTCACCAATCTCAACCTGGTGGCCAGTGACACGGTGCAGGGAGGGATCACCTTGCGCCTGCAGAACGTGCCGTGGGACCAGGCGCTGGACCTGGTGCTCAAGACCAAGGGCCTGGACAAACGCATGATCGGCAACGTCCTGCTGGTGGCGCCGGCGGAAGAAATTTCCGCCCGCGAGCGCCAGGAATTGGAGTCGCAGAAGCAGATTGCCGAACTGGCGCCCCTGCGTCGTGAGCTGCTGCAGGTCAACTACGCCAAGGCTGCGGACATCGCCAAACTGTTCCAGTCGGTGACCAGCGCCGAAGCGAAGACCGACGAGCGTGGCTCGATCACCGTCGATGAACGTACCAACAACATCATCGCCTACCAGACCCAGGACCGCCTCGACGAGCTGCGCCGGATCGTTGCCCAGCTGGATATCCCCGTGCGCCAGGTGATGATCGAGGCGCGAATCGTCGAAGCCAACGTCGACTATGACAAGAGTCTCGGGGTGCGCTGGGGCGGTTCGGTGCAGAAGGGCAACTGGAATTCGTCTGGCGTCAACGGCTCGTCCACCACGATCGGTACGCCGGGAAGTACCGGGACCAATTCGCCGTTCGTCGACATGGGCACTTCGGCCAGTACCTCGGGAATCGGGATCGCCTTTATCACCGATAATGTATTGCTCGACCTGGAACTGTCAGCGATGGAAAAAACCGGCAACGGTGAAATCGTCTCGCAACCCAAGGTCGTTACGTCCGACAAGGAAACCGCAAAAATCCTCAAGGGCACCGAGATTCCCTATCAGGAAGCCAGCTCCAGCGGTGCTACGTCGGTGGCGTTCAAAGAGGCTTCGCTGTCGCTGGAAGTGACCCCGCAGATCACCCCGGATAACCGGATCATCATGGAGGTCAAGGTCACCAAGGACGAGCCGGATTACCTGAACAAGGTGCAGGATGTACCGCCGATCAAGAAAAACGAAGTCAACGCCAAGGTCCTGGTCAACGACGGCGAGACCATCGTCATTGGGGGGGTTTTCTCAAATACTCAGAGCAAGGTTGTAGATAAGGTGCCATTTCTTGGCGATGTGCCGTATCTTGGCCGCCTTTTCCGGCGTGACGTGGTTTCGGAGAAAAAATCCGAGCTGTTGGTGTTTCTCACACCGCGTATCATGAATAACCAGGCGATTGCTGTGAGTCGTTGATTCTGTGCGAAATTTGATTCTTGTAGGACCGATGGGTGCTGGCAAAAGCACCATCGGCCGGTTGCTGGCCAAAGAGCTGCGCCTGCCATTCAAAGATTCCGATAAGGAAATTGAATTGCGCACGGGCGCCAATATCCCATGGATTTTCGATAAGGAAGGCGAGCCGGGCTTTCGCGACCGCGAGCAGGCGATGATTGCCGAGCTGTGCGCGTGCGATGGCGTGGTGCTGGCGACCGGTGGTGGCGCAGTCATGCGCGAAGCCAATCGTCGGGCGTTGCACGCCGGCGGGCGAGTGGTCTATCTGCACGCATCGGTTGAGCAGCAGGTGGGGCGCACGGCCCGCGACCGTAATCGGCCACTGTTGCGCACGGCGGACCCGGCCAAGACCCTGCGGGATCTGCTGGCGATCCGCGATCCGCTTTATCGGGAAATCGCCGATCTGGTGGTGGAAACCGATGAGCGGCCGCCGCGCATGGTGGTGCTTGATATCCTCGAACGCTTGCAGCAACTGCCTCCCCGTTAAAGCGCGGCGCGAAATGCGCTATCCTCGGCGTCCTGTCATCGTCGCTGGGGAATGTGGCAGATGGCTACCGAACGGCGTCACACCAGCAGATGCCGCGCAATTGATAATTCAAGGCAAAGGCGCCTGATTTCATCTTCACTGTGGGGACACATGCAGACACTCAAGGTCGATCTAGGCGAGCGCAGCTACCCGATTCATATTGGCGAAGGTTTGTTGGATCAGCCTGAGCTGCTGGCCCCGCACATTCGCGGACGGCAAGTGGCGATCATTTCCAATGAGACCGTCGCGCCGCTCTATCTCGAACGTCTGACCCGCAGCCTCGCGCAGTTCTCGGTGATTTCCGTGGTGCTGCCGGACGGTGAAGCCTTCAAGACCTGGGAAACCCTGCAACTGATCTTCGACGGGCTGCTGAACGCACGCCACGATCGCCGCACCACTGTCATCGCTCTGGGTGGCGGGGTTATCGGCGATATGGCCGGCTTTGCGGCTGCCTGCTATCAGCGCGGCGTCGATTTCATCCAGGTGCCTACCACGTTGCTGTCGCAGGTCGATTCGTCGGTTGGCGGCAAGACCGGCATCAACCATCCGCTGGGCAAGAACATGGTCGGCGCCTTCTACCAGCCGAACGTGGTGCTGATTGACACGACTTCCCTGAACACCTTGCCGCCCCGCGAACTCTCCGCCGGGCTGGCCGAGGTTATCAAGTACGGGCTGATCTGCGACGAGCCGTTCCTCACCTGGCTCGAAGATAACGTCGATAGCCTGCGCGCCCTCGACCAGACAGCCCTGACTTACGCAATCCAGCGCTCCTGCGCGGCCAAGGCCGCCGTGGTCGGTGCCGACGAGAAGGAAACCGGCGTGCGTGCCACGTTGAACCTCGGGCACACCTTCGGCCACGCCATCGAAACGCATATGGGCTATGGTGTCTGGCTACATGGTGAGGCGGTGGCTGCTGGCACCGTAATGGCGTTGGAAATGTCCTCGCGCCTGGGCTGGATCAGCGAGCAGGAACGCGATCGTGGCATCCGCCTGTTCCAGCGTGCCGGCCTGCCGGTCATCCCACCTGAAGTGATGACTGAAGCCGATTTTCTCGAACATATGGCAATTGACAAGAAAGTGATCGACGGTCGTTTGCGCCTGGTGCTGCTGCGCCACATGGGCGAAGCGGTGGTGACCGACGATTATCCGAAAGAGGTTCTACAGGCCACGCTGGGAGCGGATTACCGCGCCCTGGCTCAGCTTAAAGGTTAATAAGATCCCGATGACTAGTTTGCACGCCGACGAGGCTTTCCTCGGCCATTACCAGTTGAGTCACGACCCTTTCGCTCCGCGGGTGCCTGGCTTCAAATTCTTCCCTGCCCAGCGCAAGCCGGTGTTGGGTCAACTGCATCATCTGGCGCGCTACAGCCAGTTGCTGCTGGTCGTGACTGGCCCGCAAGGCAGTGGCAAGACCCTGTTGCGCCAGGCTCTGGTGGCCAGTACCAACAAGCAGTCGGTGCAGAGCGTGGTGGTTTCCGCCCGTGGCGCTGGCGATGCTGCCGGTGTGCTGCGTCAGGTGGCCCAGGCACTGAATGTTGCCCAGGCGGAACCTGGCGCGATTCTGTCGCAAGTGGTGCAGTTGGCACTTACCGGGCAGGAAGTCTATCTGCTGGTGGACGACGCCGAGCAGCTCGACGAGTCTGCGCTGGACGCCTTGCTGGCTCTGGCCGCTGGCGCGCCTGAAGGTCGCCCGCATGTGTTTCTGTTCGGCGAGTCGTCGTTGATCGCGCAACTCGATGCGTTGAGCCTGGAAGAAGAGCGTTTCCACGTCATCGAGTTGCAGCCGTACAGTGAGGAAGAAACCCGCGAATATCTCGAGCAGCGGCTTGAAGGCGCTGGTCGGGGTATCGAACTTTTCACTGCTAATCAGATCTCTGATATTCACGAAAGCTCGGACGGCTGGCCTGGCAACATCAACCAGGTCGCCCGCGATGCGATGATCGAAGCCATGATTGCCAGCCGCTCAGCGGTGAAGCGTCCAAGTATGGGGTTCAACATGCCGAAGAAACACGTATTGGCGATTTCCGCCGTAGTCGTGGTCGCGGTAGCCGCCGCCTGGTTGATGCCGGGTCGCAGCAAAGCACCGACCACTGGCGCTCCTGCCAATGAACAAGCGCAATTGCCGCTCGGCCAGGGCGCACCGCAACCCAACGGCAGCGGCGCTCCAGCCGTCGAGTTCGCCGGTAACTCGCAACCGATGCCTTTGCCGCTGGTCGGCAACTCGCAACCGGTCATGCGCGGGCCGTTGGCCGAAGCTGCAGGTGGCATCACCGAAGGCGACGATGGCGTGCCGGTTGAAGGCTCCAGTGCTTCGCCGCCGACCGTAACCACGACTGCGCCGCCAGCCGGCGTCCAGCCAGGCCCGGCGCCGACTGCGGCCGCCAAGCCAGCTCCGGCCCCGACCCAGATCGCGACTGCCAAGCCTGCTCCGGTGCCTGCTGCCAAGCCAGCTCCAGCGCCAGTCAAGCCTGCCGTGGTCGCTACCGCCAAACCCGCCGAGAAGCCAGCTGCCGCGCCTGCAAAAGCTGCCGGTGGCACCTGGTACGCCGGGCAGCCTACGAGCAACTACGTGGTGCAGATCCTCGGCACCAGCTCCGAAGCGTCCGCGCAAAACTTCGTGAAAGAGCAGGGCGGCGAGTACCGTTATTTCAAGAAAGTGCTGAACGGCAAGCCGCTCTATGTGATCACCTACGGCAACTTCGCCAACCGTGATGCAGCCCTATCCGCCATCAAGGCCTTGCCAGCGAAGGTTCAGGCTGGTAAACCTTGGCCTCGCACTGTCGCCAGCGTCCAACAGGAACTGGCAACAACTCGCTGAAGATTCGGCGGCCTTACCCAGGCCGCCTCTCCCGGCACCTCAAAATTTCCGCTTGTGCGCGCCGTCTCTAAAGACTGCGTGCCTTGTGGTGTCTGCGTCACAGTAGTCTTTGAGTCGTAGCGGTCAAAAATCAAAAAAGTTTTGACTAGCACAGCATATCGCTTTAAACCTTTCACAAATGCGACATAGATTTGCGACAGTTCGTCGTCAAATTTGTGAGCCTCTGTGTCGGTGTGTACAATGACCTCCCTTTTGCCCCCGCAAAGCTGGCGTACGTTCGGCGCGGATGGCAAGTGGTTGAATTGAAAAGAAATTTGCCTCGAAAAGAGGCAGCCTGGTGAGAAAGTGTCTATGAAAGCAGGTCTGTACCAACCAGATGAATTCAAGGATAACTGTGGTTTCGGCCTGATAGCCCATATGCAGGGCGAACCCAGTCATACCCTTTTGCAAACGGCCATCGAGGCCCTGACCTGCATGACCCACCGCGGTGGGATCAACGCCGACGGCAAGACCGGTGACGGTTGCGGTCTGCTGATTCAAAAACCGGATGTGTTCCTGCGAGCCATCGCCCAGGAAACCTTCGGCGTCGAACTGCCCAAGCAATACGCTGTGGGCATGGTCTTCTTTAACCAGGACCCGGTCAAAGCCGAAGCCGCTCGCGAGAACATGAACCGCGAGATCCTGGCCGCCGGTCTGCAACTGGTCGGCTGGCGCAAAGTGCCAATCGACACCAGCGTCCTCGGCCGCCTGGCCCTGGAGCGTTTGCCGCAGATCGAACAAGTGTTCATCGGCGGTGAGGGCCTGAGCGATCAGGACATGGCGATCAAGCTGTTCAGCTCCCGTCGTCGCTCGTCCGTGGCCAACGCCGCCGACGCCGATCACTACATCTGCAGTTTTTCGCACAAGACCATCATTTATAAAGGCCTGATGATGCCGGCGGATCTCACCGCCTTCTATCCAGACCTGAGCGACCAGCGCCTGCAAACCGCGATCTGCGTGTTCCACCAGCGCTTTTCCACCAACACCCTGCCCAAATGGCCGCTGGCTCAACCGTTCCGCTTCCTGGCGCACAACGGCGAGATCAACACCATCACCGGCAACCGCAACTGGGCCGTGGCCCGTCGCACCAAGTTTGCCAACGACCTGATGCCTGATCTCGAAGAACTCGGCCCGCTGGTCAACCGTGTGGGTTCCGACTCCTCCAGCATGGACAACATGCTCGAGCTGATGGTCACCGGTGGTATCGACCTGTTCCGTGGCGTGCGGATGATCATTCCGCCTGCGTGGCAGAACGTCGAGACCATGGACCCGGATCTGCGTGCATTCTACGAATACAACTCGATGCACATGGAGCCGTGGGACGGCCCGGCGGGCGTGGTAATGACCGATGGTCGCTACGCGGTGTGCCTGCTCGACCGTAACGGCCTGCGTCCGGCGCGTTGGGTTACCACCAAGAACGGCTTCATTACCCTGGCCTCGGAAATCGGCGTCTGGAACTACCAGCCTGAAGATGTGATCGCCAAGGGCCGTGTGGGCCCGGGCCAGATCTTTGCCGTGGACACCGAAACCGGTCAGATCCTCGACACCGACGCCATCGACAACCGCTTGAAATCGCGTCATCCGTACAAGCAATGGCTGCGCAAGAATGCCCTGCGCATCCAGGCGACCATGGAAGACAACGACCACGGTTCGGCTTTCTACGACGTCGATCAGCTCAAGCAGTACATGAAGATGTACCAGGTCACTTTCGAAGAACGTGATCAGGTGCTGCGTCCGCTCGGCGAGCAAGGCTACGAAGCCGTCGGTTCGATGGGCGACGATACGCCGATGGCCGTGCTGTCCCAGCGCGTGCGCACGCCGTACGACTATTTCCGCCAGCAGTTCGCGCAGGTCACCAACCCGCCGATCGACCCGCTGCGTGAAGCCATCGTCATGTCGCTGGAGATCTGCCTCGGTGCCGAGCGCAACATCTTCCAGGAGTCGCCGGACCACGCTTCGCGCGTGATCCTCAGCTCGCCGGTCATTTCCCCGGCCAAGTGGCGCTCGCTGATGAACCTCGATCGTCCGGGCTTCGAACGCCAGATCATCGACCTTAACTACGACGAAAGCGTCGGCCTCGAAGCGGCCATCCGCAACGTCGCCGATCAGGCGGAAGAAGCCGTACGCTCCGGTCGCACCCAAGTGGTGCTGACTGACCGTCACATCGGCCCGGGCAAATTGCCGATCCACGCTTCCCTGGCCACTGGCGCCGTCCACCACCGCCTGACCGAAAAGGGCCTGCGTTGCGACTCCAACATCCTCGTGGAAACTGCCACCGCTCGCGACCCGCATCACTTCGCGGTGCTGATCGGTTTCGGCGCCTCGGCGGTCTATCCGTTCCTGGCCTACGAAGTGTTGGGCGACCTGATCCGCACCGGTGAAGTGTTGGGCGACCTCTACGAGGTGTTCAAGAATTACCGCAAAGGCATCACCAAAGGTCTGCTGAAGATCCTGTCGAAGATGGGCATTTCGACCATCACCTCGTACCGCGGTGCGCAGCTGTTCGAAGCTATCGGCCTGTCCGAAGAAGTCTGCGAGCTGAGCTTCCGTGGTGTGCCGAGCCGCATCAAGGGTGCGCGTTTTGTCGACATCGAAGCCGAGCAGAAAGCCCTTGCGGCCGAAGCCTGGAGCCCGCGCAAGCCGATCCAGCAGGGCGGTCTGCTGAAATTCGTCCACGGTGGCGAGTATCACGCCTACAACCCGGACGTGGTCAACACCCTGCAAGCCGCTGTGCAGCAGGGCGACTACAGCAAGTTCAAGGAATACACGGCACTGGTCGACAACCGTCCGGTGTCGATGATCCGCGACCTGTTCAAGGTAAAAACCCTCGACACCGCGCTGGACATCAGCGAGATCGAGCCGCTGGAATCGGTGCTCAAGCGCTTTGACTCCGCGGGTATCTCCCTGGGCGCGCTGTCGCCGGAAGCTCACGAAGCCCTGGCCGAAGCCATGAACCGCCTTGGCGCGCGTTCGAACTCCGGCGAAGGCGGCGAAGACCCGGCGCGCTACGGCACCATCAAGAGCTCGAAAATCAAGCAGGTCGCGACTGGCCGCTTCGGGGTGACACCGGAGTACCTGGTCAACGCAGAAGTGCTGCAGATCAAAGTCGCTCAGGGCGCCAAGCCCGGCGAAGGGGGTCAACTGCCAGGCGGCAAGGTCAACGGTCTGATCGCCAAGCTGCGTTACGCAGTGCCGGGCGTGACCCTGATTTCGCCGCCGCCGCACCACGACATCTATTCGATCGAAGACTTGTCGCAGCTGATTTTCGACCTGAAACAAGTCAACCCGAAGGCGCTGGTCTCGGTGAAGCTGGTAGCAGAAGCAGGCGTCGGCACCATCGCCGCCGGTGTGGCCAAGGCCTATGCGGACTTGATCACCATCTCCGGCTACGACGGCGGCACCGGCGCATCGCCGCTGACCTCGATCAAATACGCAGGCGCTCCGTGGGAACTCGGCCTGGCCGAAACCCACCAGACCCTGCGCGGCAACGATCTGCGCGGCAAAGTCCGGGTACAGACCGACGGTGGCCTGAAAACCGGCCTCGACGTGATCAAGGCAGCCATCCTCGGCGCTGAAAGCTTCGGCTTCGGCACTGCGCCAATGATCGCCCTGGGCTGCAAATACCTGCGTATTTGCCACCTGAACAACTGCGCCACTGGCGTCGCGACTCAAAACGAGAAGCTGCGCAAGGATCACTACATCGGCACCGTCGACATGGTGGTGAATTTCTTCACCTACGTCGCCGAAGAAACCCGTGAGTGGCTGGCCAAGCTGGGCGTGCGCTCCCTCGAAGAGCTGATCGGTCGTACCGATTTGCTGGAAATCCTCGAAGGCCAGACCGCCAAGCAGAACCACCTGGACTTGACCCCGTTGCTCGGCAGCGATCACATCCCGGCAGACAAGCCGCAGTTCTGCCAGGTTGAGCGCAACCCGCCTTTCGACAAGGGCTTGCTGGCCGAGAAAATGGTCGGCATGGCCACCTCGGCGATCAACGACATGAGCGGAGCCGACTTCGCCCTGGATATCTGCAACTGCGACCGTTCGATCGGTGCGCGGATCTCCGGTGAAATCGCACGCAAGCACGGCAACCAAGGCATGGCGAACGCGCCGATCACCTTCCGCTTCAACGGGACGGCCGGTCAGAGCTTCGGTGTGTGGAACGCTGGCGGCCTGCACATGTACCTGGAAGGCGACGCCAACGACTACGTCGGCAAGGGCATGACCGGCGGCAAGCTGGTCATCGTTCCGCCGAAGGGCAGCATCTACAAGACTCAGGACAGTGCGATCATCGGCAACACCTGTCTGTACGGCGCCACCGGTGGCAAGCTGTTTGCCGCTGGCACTGCGGGCGAGCGTTTCGCGGTGCGTAACTCCGGTGCTCACACCGTGGTGGAAGGCACAGGCGATCACTGCTGCGAGTACATGACCGGTGGTTTCGTCTGCGTTCTGGGCAAGACCGGTTACAACTTTGGCTCAGGCATGACCGGCGGTTTCGCCTACGTGCTCGACCAGGACAACAGCTTCGTTGACCGGGTCAACCACGAACTGGTGGAAATCCAGCGGATCAGCGGCGAAGCGATGGAAGCCTATCGCAGCCACCTGCAACGCGTGCTGGACGAATACGTCGCGGAAACCGACAGCGAATGGGGGCGTAACCTCGCTGAAAACCTCGATGACTATCTGCGTCGTTTCTGGCTGGTCAAGCCCAAGGCTGCCAACCTGAAATCGTTGCTTTCCAGCACCCGTGCCAATCCGCAGTGATATGCGCCTGAAGAGTTTGATGAGGTTTTAACAATGGCTGAACGTCTGAATAACGACTTCCAGTTCATCGATGTCGGGCGCAAAGATCCGAAGAAGAAACTGTTGCGTCAACGCAAGAAAGAGTTCGTGGAGATCTACGAACCCTTCAAACCCCAGCATTCGGCCGATCAGGCCCACCGCTGCCTGGGTTGCGGTAACCCGTATTGCGAATGGAAGTGCCCGGTGCACAACTTCATTCCGAACTGGCTGAAGCTGGTGGCCGAGGGCAACATCCTTCAGGCCGCCGAGCTGTCGCACCAGACCAACACCCTGCCGGAAGTGTGCGGCCGGGTGTGCCCGCAGGATCGTCTGTGCGAGGGTGCCTGCACCCTTAACGACGGCTTCGGCGCGGTGACCATCGGTTCGGTGGAGAAGTACATCACCGATACCGCGTTCGCCATGGGCTGGCGTCCGGACATGTCCAAGGTCAAGCCGACCGGCAAACGTGTCGCGATCATCGGCGCAGGCCCGGCGGGCCTGGGTTGTGCCGACGTGCTGGTGCGCGGCGGTGTGACCCCGGTGGTGTTCGACAAGAACCCGGAAATCGGTGGTCTGCTGACCTTCGGCATCCCCGAGTTCAAGCTGGAAAAGACCGTGCTGAGCAATCGCCGCGAAGTCTTCACCGGCATGGGCATCGAGTTCCGCCTGAACACCGAAGTGGGCAAGGACGTGACCGTCGAGCAACTGCTCGAAGAATACGATGCCGTGTTCATGGGCATGGGCACCTACACCTACATGAAAGGCGGCTTTGCCGGTGAGGACCTGCCGGGCGTGCATGACGCGCTCGACTTCCTGATTGCCAACGTCAACCGCAACCTGGGCTTTGAAAAGTCGCCGGAAGATTTCGTCGACATGAAGGGCAAAAGAGTTGTCGTGTTGGGCGGTGGTGACACGGCGATGGACTGCAACCGGACGTCGATCCGCCAGGGTGCCAAGTCGGTGACCTGTGCTTATCGTCGCGACGAAGCGAACATGCCGGGCTCGCGCAAAGAGGTGAAGAACGCCAAGGAAGAAGGGGTGAAATTCCTCTACAACCGCCAGCCGATCGCCATCGTGGGTGAGGATCGTGTCGAAGGCGTGAAAGTGGTCGAGACCCGTCTCGGCGAACCGGACGCGCGCGGCCGTCGCAGCCCCGAGCCAATCCCGGGTTCCGAAGAGATCATCCCGGCCGACGCCGTGGTCATCGCTTTCGGTTTCCGTCCAAGCCCGGCGTCGTGGTTCGAACAGCACAGCATCCAGACTGACAGCCAGGGCCGTGTAGTGGCTCCGGAACAAGGTCAATACAAGCACCAGACCAGCAACCCGAAAATCTTCGCCGGTGGCGATATGGTTCGCGGTTCCGACCTGGTGGTGACGGCGATCTTCGAAGGCCGCAATGCCGCCGAAGGGATCCTGGATTACCTGGGCGTCTGATCACTTTCTAAAACTGGAATGCGATCAAAATGTGGGAGCGGGCTTGCTCGCGAAGGCGGTGTAACAGTCAATATTAATGTTGCCTGACACACCGCTTTCGCGAGCAAGCCCGCTCCCACATTGGTTTTTCGGTGTTGCGAAAACTGCGATTCCACCGCGACAAATTGACCCGATAGACAAAAGGCTGACCTGCAACCGTGCCTTTTCCCTCGCGCTCTGAGAAAATGCCCGCACTTTTTTTGCGGATGCCGACATGACTGCCCTGAAGAACGACCGTTTCCTTCGCGCCCTGCTCAAGCAACCTGTAGACGTCACGCCTGTCTGGATGATGCGTCAGGCCGGTCGCTACCTGCCGGAATACCGCGCCAGCCGTGCCAAGGCCGGTGATTTCATGAGCCTGTGCATGAACCCGGAGTTCGCTTGCGAAGTCACCATGCAGCCGCTCGACCGCTATCCACAACTGGACGCGGCGATCCTGTTCTCCGACATCCTGACCATCCCCGATGCCATGGGCCAGGGCCTGTACTTCGAAACCGGTGAAGGTCCGCGCTTCAAGAAAGTCGTCAGCACCCTGGCTGACATCGAGGCCTTGCCGATCCCTGATCCGCACAAGGACCTCGGTTATGTCATGGACGCCGTCAGCACCATCCGCCGCGAACTGAACGGCCGTGTACCGCTGATCGGCTTCTCCGGCAGCCCATGGACCCTGGCCACCTACATGGTCGAAGGCGGTTCGTCGAAAGACTTCCGCAAGACCAAGGCCATGCTTTACGACAACCCGCAAGCCATGCACCTGCTGCTGGACAAGCTCGCGCAGTCGGTCACCAGCTACCTCAACGGCCAGATCATGGCTGGCGCGCAAGCGGTGCAGATCTTCGACACCTGGGGCGGCAACCTTTCGGCGGCGGCGTACCAGGAGTTCTCCCTGGCCTACATGCGCAAGATCGTCAGCGGCCTGATCCGTGAACACGACGGGCGCAAGGTGCCAGTCATCCTGTTCACCAAGAACGGTGGCCTGTGGCTTGAAAGCATTGCCGATGCAGGCGCTGATGCGTTGGGCCTGGACTGGACTTGCGACATCGGCAATGCCCGTGATCGCGTTGGCGACAAAGTCGCGCTGCAAGGCAACATGGACCCGACCGTTCTGTACGCCAAGCCTGAGGCGATCCGCAGCGAGGTCGGGCGGATTCTCGCCAGCTACGGCAAAGGTAGCGGCCACGTGTTCAACCTCGGCCATGGCATCACGCCGGAAGTTGATCCGGAACACGCTGGCGCATTCCTGCGCGCAGTGCACGACCTGTCGGCGCAGTACCACGAATAATTTGCTTTTTCTGAAGTATCGAAGCCTGTCCGGGTTGCTCCGGTCAGGCTTTTTTTGTGCGGTTTGAAATGCCCCTTGTACCAGAAGCTTCAATTTGTAGGAGTCGCTTACATGCATCGTCTGAACGATGAACGCAGTGACTTTTCCTAATGTGTTTGCGGATTAGTCCTACATAGAAATTTCCCGCATCCCCGTAATGTTTCAGCCCCTTGCTCAGTGCGTCGACAAGCGCACCTACTTCGATAAGCGGTCTGGAATACATCATGAAAGTAAACTTCGAAAAAAGAAGCGTCCTCACTGCCGGCGCTTCTTCAATGATTCTGTTATCGGCAATGCTGGCCTCCCAAACTGTTTCAGCGCACGGCTACCTCGAAGTGCCGCCATCGCGGGCACTGCTGTGCCAAAAAGGCGCGAACACCAACTGTGGTGGCGCGCAATATGAACCACAAAGCGTGGGCGAAACCTTCAAGGGTTTTCCGGCGGGCTTCGGCGGTGCTCCACTGCAAGGGCCGGTTGACGGCAAGATTGCCAGCGGCGGCCACTCGCTGTTCTCCGCATTGGACGCCCAGGCTGCCAATCGTTGGACCCTGAACGAAATCAAAGACCGCAATGTTGATTTCCAATGGCGCTACACCGCTGTGCACCCTGCAACCAAACACGAGTATTTCATTACCCGTAACGGATGGAATCCGAACGAGGCGTTGACCCGCGCCACATTCGAAAGCACGCCGTTCTGCGCCATCGACGGTGGCAACCAGAAGCCGGGAAATAGCGACAAACACAACTGCACCATCCCGGACGACAAGAACGGCCATCATGTGATCCTGGCGATCTGGACTGTGGGTGACACCGACGCGGCGTTCTACAACCCTACTGATGTAAACATCCTCGCAGAAGCGGCCCTGCCAGGTGGCTGGTCTTCCGTGGGTGGCATCGCACCGTCAACTGCCTTGCTGGTGGGTGACAAGGTCAAGGCTCGTGCGTTCTCGGCCGAGGGCGAGAAGCCTGAATACAGCGTCGAAATCAGCATCGACAACGCCGAACAAGGCGTGCCGAACAACTGGTCGTTCAAGCTGGCGGAAAAAATCAATGCGACCCACACCCTGGTACGCGCTGGTGTCCGTGATGAACAGGGCAACATCGAACCGGTGAAAGGCAATAACAGCCTCTACGCGCAGAAGGACAGCGGTGTTAGCCGTTATGAAGTGCAGCTGGACATGAAGGACGATGCGGCGGCACGCCTGTCGATCTCCTCACTGCAACCTGAGTTTGTGCTGGACAAAGGCCTGGCCAAAGTCGAGTTCAACGTCCTGACCAACCGCAAGATGGACCTCGTCGCGACCCTGTTCGATCAGAACAACAAGCAAGTGGGCACCACATCGATTCAGGCGGATAGCGGTCCTGCATGGCTCTCGATGGATGTTCGCAGCAACCCTGGTGCACATACCCTGACCCTGGTCGGCACCACGCTGGACGGTCGCACAACCCGTCAGGACACCCAGCTCACCACCATGACCGGTGAGGGCGCAGGCGTCGAACATGACTTCGTCTTCCCTGAAGGCATCAGCGAATACACCGACGGCACCAAGGTCTTGCAGCCCAAGACCAATGAAGTCTTCCAGTGCAAGCCGTTCCCCGAGTCCGGTTACTGCAAGCAGTACAGCCCGAGCGCCAACGGTTTTGAACCGGCTATCGGTGCTCACTGGCACATGGCCTGGGACAAACTCTAAACACCCTTCGTAGTACTTCAGGCGATCGCTGTTCGGTCGCCTGAAGGTTCATTTCACAATTGAAAGTGAGTCGAAGATGTCGGTTTCGGGTTACTCCAGACTGCGCGTATGGCTGCACTGGCTGTCGGCGGCGGTGATTTTATGGACTCTGGTATCGGGTTTTTATGTAGCCAATATCCAGGTGCCTGCGGGCATCAAGGAATCGATCGCTTTCCTCAATGTTTCCCTGACCACAGTGTTCATACCGATCTTCGTATGGCGTCTGGTACTCGTTGTTTATCACGCCGGTTGTTCGCGAGTGAGGTTCCCCTCTTTCCCCGACGCTCTGGCGATGTTTGCCCACGCGTTGATTTACCTGGCCACGGGCACTGTGCTGGTGACCGGGGTGTTGATGATGGACCGACCAATTAATGTATTCGGGGTGTTCGAGATTGCGCAGGTGCTGAGTGATCCTCAAAGGATCGCGCAGTTCTTCACGCTGCACATCGCGGCGTGCATCGCACTGTCGATCCTGGTCGGATTGCATATCGGTGCAGTGATATTTCATGAGCTGTGTAACCGACCTGTGCTGCGACGCATGTCTTTTTGCAGCAAACGTCGAAATGAGCAATTCGAGTGAGCCTGCGATGAAATTCCTGGCCGAACGTTTTGCTGGGCTGTCAGGCATTGTCGGCAAGGCTTTGCTGCTGGTCATGCCGCTGACCTATGGGGCAGTCCTGATGTGGCAGGAGTGGAGTTTTCGCCAAAGCATCGCGTTGATGCCGCTCCCTGCTCCAGCGCAAAAAACGACGCCTGCCCGTGAAACGCTGGACGCCACGGCCGTGGCCACCGTGCTGGGTTTCACCGCTGCCACGACACTGCAGGCCAGTGCTGAACCTTTGACCCTGCAGGCCAGCTTTGTAAATGCCAGCGGTTTGTCCAGGGCGCTGCTGGCCGACTCCCAAGGCTCGCGTATCTACCAGGTAGGCGACCGCTTGCCGGGTGGCAGCGTATTGCGGCGGGTTGAGCCTGGTCAGGTGGTGCTGTGGAACAAAGGGCGCGAGGAACTACTGACGTTGCAGTCCTCTGCTGCGCGTTTCCTGCGTCCGTTCGAGTTGCAGGAGGCACCCCACGCTACGCCTGCGCGTTTTCTACGCCCGATTTCCGGGCCGTCAGAGTGATGAATCCGATGAACAGCTTCACCGGCGCGCAGGCCTTGCGCGCCATGTTTTTTCTGGCAGTCCTGGTCGCGACGAGCCTTCCTGGAGTGCTGCATGCCGAGGGCGAAAAATGGCAGCTGGCGATGAACAATGCCGAGCTGCGCGATATCGTCGAAGAGATATCGGGCATCCTCGGCACTACGGTAGTGCTGGACCCACGGGTGACCGGGCGCATCACCGTGATGTCCCGACAGGCGCTGGATCGCGAAGGTGTTCGGCGGTTGTTCTATTCGGTGCTCGACGCGCACAACTTCACCGTGATCGACGAAGGTGACCGGATCCTGATTACCCCGGTGACTGACGCCAAAACCCGGGCCGGGCAGACCACGGCACAGACGCCGACGTCGTCGCAGTTCGTCACCCGGGTCCTCGAACTGAATACCAGCAGTGCTGCCGACATTGCCGGGTTGGTCCGACCGCTGGTGTCGGCCAATGGTTATGTCGGCCCTTCGGTATCGGCCAATGCCTTGGTGATCACCGACACGGCCGCTAACGTGCAGCGTGTCACCAAGGTCGTGCGTGATCTGGACGCCGGGCTGAATCACCAGCATGCCATGGTGCTGCTGCGCCACACGCAGGCCGCCGATGTGGCGCAGGTGATCGAAGCAACCTTGGGCAAGCGCAATGCCGATACGACTATTCAGGTGCTGGCGGATACCCGTACCAATCGCCTGATCTTTATCGGCCCCGCAGCAGTGCGCAAACGCCTGGTCGAACTGGCCAGCAGCCTCGACACGCCCACCACCGCGACACTCGATAATGCCAGGGTG
Source organism: Pseudomonas sp. LB3P31 (assembly GCF_054897945.1). Classification (NCBI taxonomy): domain Bacteria; kingdom Pseudomonadati; phylum Pseudomonadota; class Gammaproteobacteria; order Pseudomonadales; family Pseudomonadaceae; genus Pseudomonas; species Pseudomonas sp. LB3P31. The sequence goes on along the minus strand of NZ_CM142710.1, from coordinate 2,947,600 downwards.
ATCCGCTTGCGCTACAGCGATGCCCAGCAATTGTCCGAGGTCCTGGAAGCCCTGGGCCAGGGCCGCAAGCCGGTAACTGCGGTGGGTGGCGCGCGCGAGCCCGCCGCCGGTCCCACCTTCATGATCAAGGCCGATACCAGCCAGAATGCGCTGGTACTGGTGGGCGAGCCTGCGCAGATTCGGACCATCGAGAACATCGTGCGGCAGTTGGACCAGCCCCGCGCGCAGGTGTTGATCCATGCTGCGATCGTCGAGATCTCCGGGGACATCGCCGAGGCCGTGGGCGTCCAATGGGGGATCCGCACCGGCGACGCAAAGGGCTTTCTCAACTTTCCCGGCACTGACATCCCGATTATTGGCGGGCTGACCTTTGACGAAACCAAATCGGCACCCGAAGGCGCCATCCTGCAGCTGGGCAGTGACCGCTTCGGCGCCCTGATCTCAGCCCTGGCCAGCAGCACCCGCAGCAACCTGCTGTCGACGCCGAGCCTGCTCACGCTGGACAACCAGGAGGCTGAAATAATCGTTGGCCAGAACGTGCCATTCAAGACCGGGTCCTACGCGACCAACAGTAATGGCGCGGATAATCCGTTCACCACGGTCGAGCGCAAGGACGTGGGCATCAGCCTGAAGATCAAGCCCTACATCAACGAGGGTTCGACTCTGCGCCTGGAGGTGGAACAAGAGGTATCGGACATTGCCCCGACCCTGTCGGGCGTTGACTCCTCGGACCTGATCACCAACAAACGAGCACTCAAGAGCACCATCCTGGCCGACGATGGCGAAATTATCGTGATCGGCGGGCTGATCAGGGACAGCGTTCGCACCCAGCAGAGCGGTGTGCCCCTGCTACGGGACATTCCTTACCTCGGAGCGCTGTTTCGCTGGAAACGCGACACCCAGACCAAAAGCAACCTGATGGTGTTTCTGCGCCCGACCATCGTGCGCAGCAAGGAAGATCTGTCCGAGGTCAGCGAGCAGCGCTACAACGCGCTGCGTGACCTGAGCAAGCCAGGGGCGCGCGGCAACAACTCGCTGTTGCTGCCGGCGGATGCACGCCAACTGTTCGAACCCACAGGCGATGCACCAGTGTTCGATTTGCGGCAATCAGCGCCGGTGAAACCGTGAACGAGCAGTCATTGCCGTTCGGTTTCGCCCGGCGCTTTGGTGTGCTGATCGATCCGCAGGGCATGGTCCTGCGCGCGGACACGCCGCTCACCGCAATGGCCGAGGCGCGCCGGTTCTGCGGTGGTGAACTGTCCTTGCGCATCCTGGGCGCCGATGAGTTTGCCCTGCGCCTGGCGTCGACTTATCGCGAAGGCCAGAGCGCGGCGGAGCAGGTAGCCCTGGGTCTGGACGACGAGCTGGACCTGCTCAGCCTGGTCGATCAAGTGCCGCAAACTGCGGATCTGCTGGAGCAGCAGGGTGATGCGCCGATCATCCGGCTGATCAACGCGCTGCTCAGTGAAGCAGTACGCGAGCATGCCTCGGATGTGCACCTGGAAACCTTCGAGCAGTACCTGTCGGTGCGCATGCGCATCGATGGCCAACTGCGCGAGATGCTGCGGCCGCGCCGAGAGCTGGCGACCCTGCTGGTGTCGCGAATCAAGGTCATGGCACGCCTGGATATCGCCGAGAAGCGTGTCCCGCAAGATGGCCGGATGGCCCTGCGCCTGGCCGGTCATGAAGTGGATGTGCGGGTCTCCACATTGCCCTCGGCGCATGGCGAGCGGGTGGTGCTGCGCCTGCTGGATAAACAGGCCGGACGACTGGAGTTGCAGCGCCTCGGCATGCCGGACGACACCCTCGCGGCCCTGCGCCTGTTGCTGGGTAAACCCCACGGCATCCTGTTGGTCACCGGGCCTACCGGATCGGGCAAGACCACCAGTCTGTACGCGGCCCTGAGCAGCCTGAATGACCAGACGCGGAACATTCTCACGGTCGAAGACCCCATCGAGTATCACCTGCCAGGGGTAGGACAGATGCCGGTCAATCCGAAGGTGGACATGACTTTTGCCCGAGGTCTGCGAGCCATCCTGCGTCAGGACCCGGACGTGGTGATGGTCGGGGAGATCCGCGACCGCGAGACGGCCGAAATCGCTGTCCAGGCTCATTGACCGGTCACCTGGTGCTCTCGACGTTGCACACCAATAGCGCGGTCGGCGCGGTGACGCGGCTGGTGGACATGGGCGTCGATGCCTACCTGCTGGCATCTTCGCTGGTGGGGATTTTGGCCCAGCGCCTGCTGCGCACCCTTTGCCCGCACTGCAAGTCACCGTATACCGCTGATGCACCGGCCTGTGAACGTCTCGGGGTAGATATCGCAGTGCCGCTGCAGTTATTCAAAGCCACGGGCTGCGAGCAGTGCCAGCACGGCTACCGTGGGCGTATCGGCATCTACGAGCTGCTGACAGTAACGCCCGCCATCGCGGTACTGATCCACCAGAACGCCAGCGAGCAGGCATTGATGACTGAGACCCGCAAGGCTTCGCGCAGTCTGTTTCAGGACGGCCGGCAGCGGGTGCTGGATGGTCTCACCAGTCTGGACGAGTTGCTGCGCGTGACTCAGGAGGACTAGCCGGTGCCGACGTTCGATTACCGCGCCCACGATGCCCACGGTCGCAGCTGCAAGGGCCGCCTGGAAGCCGATGGCCCCCGGCATGCCCGGCAACTATTGCGTGAGCGCGGATTATGGCCGCTCAGGTTAAACGAGCTGAAAACCCAGGAGGGCGCTCATTCTCATCTACGCGGGGGACGCCTGAGTGCGGCAGAACTGGCGTTGCTGACATTGCAACTGTCGACACTGGTTCAGGCCGGTTTGCCCCTGGAAGAAGCACTGGAGGCGGTGGCGCAGCAGAGTGCCCGCCGCAAAGTCGCCGGCTTGCTGTCGGCGGTCAGGAGCCGGGTGATGGAGGGGCATGCGCTGGCCACGGCGCTGGGCATGTTCCCTCGGGCATTTCCCGAGCTGTTCCGCGCCACGGTCGCGGCAGGCGAGCGGTCCGGACACCTGGGCCAGGTGCTGGAGCAACTGGCGGCCTACACCCAGGCGCGCCAGGCCTCTCGGCAGAAAATCCAGATGGCGCTGGTCTACCCCATGATCCTGATGCTGGCCAGCGTGGCGATTGTTGGATTCCTGCTCGGCTTCGTGGTGCCGGACGTGGTGAAGATCTTCGTCGACAGCGGCCAGTCATTGCCCTTTTTGACCCAGGCACTCATCGGTCTGAGTAACGGCCTGCGAGAGCATTTCCTGTGGTTGATTACCGCATTGGTAACACTGATCGGACTGTGGCGCTGGAGCTTGCGCAAGTCGACCTGGCGCTTGCGCTGGCATCGATTGGCCCTGCACGTGCCGGTCATGGGCGACGTGCTGCGGGCGATGGAAGCTGCGCGGTTCGCCAGCACCCTGGCGATCCTCGGCAGAAGCGCCGTACCCCTGGTGGATGCGCTGGAGATCGCCGCTGCGGTCATCGGCAACCTGACGATTCGCGCACGAATGGTCGATGTCGCCCGCTCGGTAAGGGAAGGCGGAACCCTGTCCCGTGGTCTCGAAATGAGCGGCGATATCCCGCCAATGATGCTGCACATGATTGCCAGCGGCGAACGCGCCGGCGAACTCGATCGCATGCTGGCGCGGGCCGCCGAGCAACAGGAAAGCAGCCTGGCGGCGCGCATTGCCCTGGTTGTCGGCCTATTTGAACCGGCCATGCTGGTGCTGATGGGTGGCATCGTGCTGCTGATCGTCATGGCCATCCTGCTCCCCATTCTCAGTCTCAACCAATTGGTGAATTGATTCATGCAAGCACTACATACAAGCGGCTCCCGCGCCCAGCGTGGTTTTACCCTGATCGAAATCATGGTGGTGGTGGTCATCATCGGCGTGCTGGGCGCGATCGTGGTCCCGCAGTTCATGAGTCGTCCTGACCAGGCCAAGGTCACTGCGGCCAAAATAGACATCCAGGCGATCGCCACCGCGCTGGAAATGTATCGCCTCGACAACCACCACTATCCCTCGACCCAGCAGAACCTGGAAGCCTTGATCAAACGGCCCTCGGGAACGCCGGTAGCCCGCAACTGGAACCCCCAGGGCTATTTGAAGAGCATGCCGGTTGATCCATGGGGCACGCCTTATCAGTACCTCAATCCGGGTGTGCATTCGATGGACGGTGGCTATGACCTGTTCTCTCTGGGCTCCGATGGCGCTGTCGGTGGCGAAGGTCACGCGGCCGATATCGGCAACTGGGGACCCTGACTCATGCCCCACCGCAGCGCGGGCTTCACCTTGCTTGAGCTGATGATCGTCATCGTGCTGATCGGCATCCTGCTGGGCATGGTGAGCCTTGCCATGGGCCAGAATCCGGCACGCCAGGCCCGGCAGGAGGCAGGCAACATCGTCAGTTTGATTCATCAGCTGCGTGAACGGGCGGTGCTCGAGGGTCAGGAGTACGGGCTGCGGCTGAGTGCGGACGGCTACCGGGGGATGCGTCTGGATGCTCAGGGCTGGGAATCGACAACGGTGTTCTACCCCTGGCCGGAAAACCTGCGTTTGCATCTGGAGCTGGACGGCGCAATCACCAGTCTGGGTGCCGACGAAGGTCCCCCCCAGTTACTGATGCTCAGCAGTGACGAAACCAGTGCTTTTACCCTGACATTCATGACTGCCGACACGACCTGGTTGAGCATTTCCAGTGACGGTATCGGTGAGGTGCTGATCGATGGCTAGACACTTGGGCCCGTCCCGCGAGCGGGGGTTTACCCTGCTGGAAATCATGGTCGCCCTGGCGATTTTCGCGACGCTGGCCGCTGCCGTTCTGTCTGCCAGTCAATACGTGGTGAAGCAGACGAGCCGGATCGAGGAGCGGGTGTTCTCGGCCTGGGTGGCGGATAACCGCTTGAACGAAATGCAGCTGCAGCCAGCGCTGACCATCGGTCAGCACCAGCAGACCGTGCGCATGGGGCGGCGCGTCTGGAACCTGCGCGAACAAGTCAGCCCTGCCGGTGATCCGCGCCTGTTCCGGCTGGATGTCGACGTCAGCCTTAATGCTCGCGGGCCAACCCTGCATCGCGCCAGTGGCTGGATGGTTCGCCATGAAGAATAAACAAAAGGGCTTCACCCTGCTGGAGCTGGTGATCGCCATGGCGATCTTCGCTTTGCTCGGGCTGGCGAGCTGGAAACTGTTCGATAGCGTGCTGCGGGTGCAGCAGGGCACGGCAGCCCATGAACGTGAACTGCGCAGTTTGCAACGGGCCATGGCGGTGATCGAGCGCGATGTGCTGCACGTCACCGAACAGCCCGTGCTGCTCAAGCAGACCGTATTGCAGTTGCAGCGCAGCAACTGGCGCAATCCGCTGGATCAGCCGCGTAGCGGGCGACAGATGCTTACCTATCGTCTGGACAATGGCGTGCTCTGGCGCGAAAGCCAGGCGGAGGGTGCGCAGTCGGTGCAGCGGCAGAGGTTGCTCGATGATGTCCGACAGTTGCGCTGGCGGGTGTTCGACAGCCAATCCGGCTGGAGCCGCGACTGGGCCAGCGATCTCGGTAGAAAGACATCGATGGCCCTGGAGCTGCAGGTCTCGGTCGGACGCTTCGGAGCGATCCATCGAGTACTGCTGTTGCCGGGGGCGCAGCGGTGAGCCAGCGTCCAGGTGGCTTCGCGTTGATCAGTGTATTGCTCGTCATGAGCCTTGCATTGCTCATCACCAGTGCCTTGCTGCGCAGTCATCAGCTAATGCTGCAAAGCAGCGGTCAACAGGTTCAGCAGATCGACCTGCACCAGCTCGCATTGGGTGCACAAACCCGGGCGCTGCTGGTGTTGCAGGATGCAGTGCAGGCTTCAAGTAAAACGGTCGACCGGACGCAGGAATGGGCTCTGCTGCCCGCTGACTTCGACAGCGAAGACGCACAGATCCGTGTCGAAATCACTGATCTGGGCGGGCGGTTCAACCTCAATGCATTGTTGGTGGCGGGGCAGATCGATCAGGTCACCCTCAACCGCTGGGAGCGCCTGCAGGACTTGCTCGATCTTCCTCACCTGCAGTTGAGCCAGGTCGGTGCGTTGCGCGAACTGAGCCAGTTGCGCCTGTTGCCGGGCGTCGACGATCAGCGCCTGCGTCTGCTGGAACCCTGGGTAGCACTGCTGCCCAAGGAGGCTGCGCTGAACATCAATACCGCGCCGGCGCTGCTGTTGAGCATGCTCGGAGACCTCAGTCCTGCAACTGCCGACTCACTGATTGCGCAGGCTTCGAGTGCGGCCTGGGGCAGTGTTCAAGCGTTCACCCAGGACTCGTTGATCTCCGGGTTGGGCCTCAGCAGCCACGGACTCGGGGTCACCAGCCGCTGGTTCCGGATCACCGTGGAAGTGACTCGTGCAGGACGAGTTCTGCGCATGGCCACGGACGTCGAGCGCGATGCCAGGACTGATCAATGGAAGGTCCTGCAACGGCGTTTTCTTTCTGTGCTTGCCCATGAGGTTGCGCGATGAACAGCTGGCTTTATCTGACGGCCGAAGGCCTGGCAGCGTCCGGGTCCAACTGGCCGTGTCGCGTCTGGTCTGCTGAGCACCAAGGCCAACCCATGTCGTTGACGCACGCCGCACAGGCGCTGGCGGGGCAGACGGTTGATCTGTTATTGCCCATGGAGTTGTGTAGTTGGGTACGCAGCGAGCCGTGGCCTTCGCGGCGCCGGCCCGACGCCCAAGCCATCGCGTTCGCGGTGGAGGACCAACTGAGCGAACCGCTGGAACACCTGCACTTGAGCGCGGGTACGCGCGATCGTGAAGGGCGCTACGCCGTCATGGTCATCAGCCGAGAACGGATGTCCGGGATCCTGGCGTTACTGGCTGAGGCTGGCGTCGTGCTGCGCAGCGCCAACGTGGATGCGGATATGCTGCCCTATGATCAGCCGCGATGCGTCTGGTTCTGCGGTCGCTGGCTGCTGGGGGGCGCGCTGCCCGTTCGTATGGCGTTGTCGGACGAGGGGCTGGAGACCTTGCACCCGATCTTGCCCGCAGGCATTCAATGGCTCGATGACCGTCTAGAAGATGGGTTCTTCGAACGATGGCTGAAGGTCCATCCGGTATACGCCATCGATCTGCTGCAAGGTACCTTTGCCCCCCGACGCAGACCCCTGCCATGGCGCGTTGGCGGACTCGCTCTGTTGGCGTCGTTACTGTTGACCTGGGGCGCCAGCGAAAGCCGCGTCCGTTTTCTAGATCTGGAAACCAGCCGGCTCACACAGCACAACGAGCAACAGTTCAAAGTCCTGTTTCCCGATCAGACCCGCAACCTGGACATGGCGATGCAATTCAAGGTGCTGCAAAGCCAACCGACGCAATCGCAGGACACCCGCATCAGCGGCTTGCTTAAACTGGTCGAGCAGGTCATCGGAGCCAGCCCCGTCGAAGTGCGGCGTATTGAGTATCGTGTGGGGGAAGGCTGGAAAATCCAGCTGACTGCCAGCAGCTTTGTCGAGCTTGAGCAACTGCGTGAACGAGGGCGGCAGCAAGGCATGCCGGTCAGGCTGGACAGCGCCAACAAGGTCGAAGATCGGGTGCACGCTACGCTCACCGTCGAGGACGACGCATGAAACAGACCTGGCAGCGCATCAGTATCCGAGAGCGGCGGTTATTGCTGGCGATGGGTGCGGTTCTACTGGCCTTCGCCGGTTACAGCCTGATCTGGCAACCAACCCGCGTGCGCCTGGAAAACGCCGAGCGGCACTACCAGCAACAGCTTGGATTGCGCGCGCAACTGCAGTCCGCGCAACCGCGCAGTGACGTGTCCAGCGTCACCGACCAGCCACTGTCGCTGCGAGTCAGCGATGAAGCCATGGCGGCGGGGCTGGACATCCATCAGATGGACAGCGACAACGAGTTGTTGCGCCTGACCCTCAGCGGCGAGCCAAGAGGCCTGCTGCGCTGGCTGGACAGTGTCGAGCGTGACGGTGTCACCCTGCAGTCACTGACCCTGGAAAAACGCGCCGCCGTCCTGGAGGCGCGGCTGGTGCTCAGATAGTCGCGCCGTTGCCAGGCAGCAGCGGCAACTTCGCCAACTTCAGTGCTACCAGTAGAGCGATCACCAGCAGCGTGCCAATGAACAAGCCGATGCCGTTCCAGCCACCCAGATGCCAGAACACGCCGCCCGCGGTACCGGCGATGCTGGATCCGGCGTAGTAGCTGAACAGGTACAGCGACGACGCCTGGCCCTTGGCCTTGAGCGCACGGCGGCCGATCCAGCTACTCGCCACCGAGTGCGCGCCGAAGAAACCGAAGGTGAAAATCAGCATGCCGATGATTACCAGCGGCAATGGCGTGAACATCGTCAGCGCGAGCCCGCCGAGCATCACGACGATGGTCGACCAGAGTACTTTGCGTCGACCCAGCCGATCCGCCAGGGCGCCGATTTTCGCCGAGCTGTAGATGCCCGACAGGTACACCACCGAGAGCAGGCCGACAAACACTTGGTCCATGTTGTATGGCGCTGCCAGCAGGCGATAACCGATGTAGTTGAACAGGGTGACGAAGGCGCCCATCAATACGAAGGCTTCAAGGAACAGCAGGGGCAAACCGGCGTCGCGAAAGTGCATGGTGAAGCCGTCGATCAGGCTGCGCGGGTGCAACGAGCGTGGACGGAAGTTGCGCGACTCGGGAAGGATTTTCCAGAACAGCGCCGCCGCAATCAATGCCAAGCCGCCGATCACCAGCATCGCTGCGTGCCAGCTGATGAAGTCGATCAACACCCCGGTGATCAAGCGTCCGCTCATCCCGCCAATCGCGTTGCCGCCGATGTACAGGCCCATGGCGAGGCCGATGTGCTGCGGGTGGATCTCTTCGCTTAGATAGGTCATGGCCACCGCAGCCAGGCCACTCAAGGACAAGCCGATCAGCGCGCGCATCAGCAACACGCCGTGCCAGCTCGGCATCATCGAACTGGCGATGGTGCACAAGCCCGCCGCGAACAACGCGGCAACCATTACCGGTTTACGGCCAACCCGGTCCGAGAGGGGACCAGTGATCAGCAGGCCGATGGCGAGCATGCCGGTGGCCACCGAGAGGATCAGGCTGCTCTGGGCCGCATTGATCGAATACTCGTGGGACAGCAACGGCATCATCGGCTGCACGCAGTACAGCAAGGCGAAGGTCGCAAAGCCGCCGCAGAACAGCGCCAGTACCGTGCGCATGAACATCGGCGTGCCTTTCTCGATGTAGATCTCCTTGAGCTCGGCAGCGACATCGTGCGTGGCAGGCGGGACTTCATGGGCGAGTGGAGCGACAACAGTTTTCACTTCGGACCTCGGGAGCGGGTAGCCGGTCAGGCAATGAAAAAAGCATATAGCTGCCTAATGATTCAATCCAATATATTGTTCGACCTGTTTGAGAGGTTTTACGACCTAATGAGGTTTTCATGGAATTGCGTCACCTGCGTTACTTCATTGCCGTCGCCGAAGAATTGCATTTCGGCCGCGCCGCACAGGTGCTTGGTATCTCCCAGCCGCCCTTGAGCCAGCAGATTCAGGCGCTGGAACAAGAGGTCGGGGCGCGGTTGTTTGAGCGTACCAATCGTCGGGTCGAGCTCAGTGAGGCAGGCCGGCTGTTCCTGCAGGAGGCGCGGCTGGTGTTGGCGCAGGTCGACAAGGCCGCCGATGTCGCCCGTCGTGCGCAGCTCGGCGAGCTGGGAGAACTGAAAATCGGCTTTACCTCGTCGGCACCCTTCAACTCGACGATCCCCCAGGCAATTTTTTCGTTCCGCCAGCGCTTTCCGGCGGTGCACCTGAACCTGCGGGAAATGAGCAGCACTCAAGTGGCCGATGCGCTGGTGGATGAATCGATCGAAGTCGGCATCATGCGCCCGCTGGGGCTACCGGACTCACTCAGCGTGGTCGAGCTGATGAGCGAACCTCTGGTGGCGGTGCTCAGCTCGAAACATCCGCTGGTGAGCGGCAGTGAGGAAGGCCTGTTCCTGTCAGCGTTGGCGCTGGAACCCTTCGTGTTTTTCCCGCGCAGCTACGGCAGCGGTCTGTACGCCCAACTGCTAAGCCTGGCCCGCGATTCCGGCTTCAGCCCGCACTTCGCCCAAGAGGCCGGTGAGGCAATGACCATCATCGGCCTGGTGGCGGCGGGGCTGGGCGTCTCGGTGCTGCCAGCGTCCTATCAACGGATGCGCATTGACGGCGTTGTGTATCGGCCGTTGCTGGACCCGGCGGCTGTATCGGCGGTGTGGCTGGTGCAGCGCAAGGATCAGAAATCACCGATGGCCAGGGCGTTTGTGGAGTTGTTGACGAGGAAGGTGGAGCCGCTCAAAGCGTGACTACCTATAGGAGCCTGGCTTGCCAGCGATGGCGGCTTAACATGCACCATCACTCTGGAAACCTCCGACATCCCGAAGCTACGCAACCAGAAGCCTTTCCCTACAACAATGTCGGAATCCGCTGACTTGTGGGTTTAGGGGGCGGTCGATAATTTGGTCTGGTCACTGATTTTCAGTGGCCAGGATTGGTCGCCCGGGGTTGTTGGCAGCTGCAGGGCTTCCATTGAGTCAGGTATTCCCCATCCTTGGACTTGATGGCGGTCATGCTGTTGTTGACTGCCCCGGTTGACTGACCTGTATCAAAAGCAAAAGCAAAAGCAAAAGCAAAGATCGCAGCCTTCGGCAGCTCCTACGGGGTGAACACCAGCCCCATGTACGAAATGCCAAATACGGGGTGAACACCAGCCCCATGTACGAAATGCCGAATACGGGGTGAACACCAGCCCCATGTACGAAATGCCAAATACGGGGTGAACACCAGCCCCATGTACGAAATGCCAAATACGGGGTGAACACCAGCCCCATGTACGAAATGCCAAATACGGGGTGAACACCAGCCCCATGTACGAAATGCCGAATACGGGGTGAACACCAGCCCCATGTACGAAATGCCAAATACGGGGTGAACACCAGACCCTTGGACGCACCGCCAAATTTGGGGTGAACACTGATCCCGTGTAGGAGCTGCCGAAGGCTGCGATCTTTTGATCTTGACTCGTTACCAGCCGCTCAAGACCACCGCCGAAAAATCAACGAAGTATTCACCCCGCCAAACGCAAAATTATTGTTCATCACATACTGATTACTCATCTGCCGGAACTCGCCGCGCAGGTAATCCAGCTTGCCGCAGTGCGGGTCGACTTCGTCTAGATTGAAGGTGTGGGCATACAGGTCGCGGTTCATCATTTCGATGCTGAACCAGGACTCCAGTGCGCCACAGGCGCCAAGGGTATGGCCGAGGAAGCTCTTCTGCGAGCTGATTGGCATGTGTTCGCCAAACAGCGCGCTGGTCGCCAGGGTTTCGGCGATGTCACCCTGTTCCGTCGCGGTGCCGTGGCCGTTGACGTAGCCGATGTCAGCGGGTTGCAAGCCGGCATCTTCCAGTGCCAGCTCCATGGCCCGGCGCATGGTGACCTGCTCCGGCCGGGTGGTGTGCTGACCGTCGGCATTGCTGCCGAAACCGACCAGCTCGGCATGAATGCGCGCGCCGCGCGCCAGTGCGTGTTCCAGCTCCTCAAGCACCAGCATGCCGCCCCCTTCGCCGATCACCAGGCCATCGCGGTTTTTGTCGTAGGGCCGTGGAGTGGACTGCGGGGCATCGTTCTTCAGGCTGGTGGCGTAGAGCGCGTCGAACACCATGGCTTCGGTAGGACACAGCTCTTCGGCACCGCCGGCAAGCATCAGTGGCAGGCGGCCGAACTTGATCGATTCGTAGGCGTAGCCGATGCCCTGGCTGCCGCTGGTGCAGGCGCTGGAGGTGGGGATCAGGCGTCCGGTCAGGCCGAAGAAAATGCTGATATTGGCCGCTGTGGTGTGCGGCATCATGCGCACATAGGAGTTGGCGTTCAAGCCCTCGGCCACCGAGTTAAGCAGCATGTTGCCGAACGCCTTGATCTCGTCCGTGCTGCCGGTGGACGAGCCACAAGCGACGCCCATGCGTCCGTCCTTGATCGACTCGTCGCCGAGCAAACCGGCATCGGCCAGCGCCTGTTCCGCGGCACCGACGGCCAGACGCGACACCCGGCCCATGCTGCGCAGCTGCTTGCGGGTCCAGTGGCTCGGCACCTTGAAGTCATCGATCGGCCCGGCCAGGCGCGTGTTGAGCTCGGTAAACCGATCCCACTCGTCCATCCGGCGGATGCCGCTGCGGTTGGCCGCGAAGTTGCCAGCGATGGTCTCCCAATCGCTGCCCAAAGAGGTAATGCCGGCCATGCCGGTGACGACGACGCGCTTCATCAGCACAGGCCTCCGTTGACAGCCAGAACCTGGCGGGTGATGTACGACGCTTCCGCCGACATCAAGAAATTCACCGCGCCGGCCACCTCTTGCGGGGTGCCCATGCGTTGTGCAGGGATCATTTTCATCAGTTCTTCCACCGGCACGTTTTCATCGAGCATTGCCGTGTCGATCAGGCCGGGCGCGACACAGTTGACGGTGATCTTGCGTTTACCCAGCTCGATTGCCAGGGCTTTCGCCGCGCCGATCAAGCCCGCCTTGGAGGCGCTGTAGTTGACCTGGCCACGGTTGCCGATCAACCCGGACACCGAGGTGATGCAGACAATTCGCCCGGCCGCGCGACGGCGGATCATCGGCATCATCACCGGATGCAGCACGTTGTAGAAACCGTCGAGGTTGGTGCGCATCACCACATCCCAATCATCCTCGCTCAGCGCCGGAAATGCACCGTCGCGGGTCAGCCCGGCATTGAGCACCACGCCGTAATAGGCGCCGTGGGTCTCTACATCGGCTTCGAGGAGGGTCTTGCAGCTGGCGCGGTCGGACACATCGAACTGCAGGATGCGGGCGTTGCGCCCCAGGGCCTCGATTTCAGCCTGCACCGCGCCGGCTTCCGCCAAGCCACTGCGACAATGCAGCACTATGTCGTGCCCTGCCTGGGCCAGGCGCAAGGCGATGGCGCGGCCGATGCCACGGCTGGAGCCGGTGACCAGTACGGATTCAGTCATGACTGGACTCCTTCGATTCATCAAGATATTGCGCGGCCTGAGGCGGACGAAACACGTTCAGACGAGCGGTGGCGTGGATGCCGGGGGCATTGATATGGCACTCGAATACGCCCATGCCGTTGTCATCTTCCAGCGAGCGCAGCCCGTGGATGGTCAGTTCGGTACCCACCGGAAAGTGCTCGACGTTGCATTCGAATTTGCGCGTGCCGAGCAGGAACCCCAGCTCGACCGCATCGCCGCGCTGGCGGGCATGACAACCCGCATAGGCGGCGACGCTCTGGGCCATCAGCTCAACGCCGACCCAGGCCGGCAAGCTGCCGTCGGGGCGACTGAACAACCCGTCGGGCCTGACGGTCAGGCGGGTATGGATCTGTTCCTCATCGAACGACAGGATCTGCTCGATCAGGATCATGTCGCCAGCGTGCGGCAGCAGTTCGGCGAGCGGCCAGTCGATCATGGTGCGTCTCCGATTATCAGGCTGACGTTGTTGCCACCAAAGGCAAAGGAATTGCTCATCAGGTAGCGGGGTGCAATGGACGACAGGCGATCGGCCGTGGTCACCCATTGCAGCGTGGGCAGTTCGGGGTCGGGCTGGTCATCCCAGACATGCGGTGGCAAGGCGTGTTGCTGATTGGCCGGGCTCAGGCTCAACCAGCAGAACGCCGCTTCCAGGGCACCAGCGGCGCCGAGGGTGTGGCCGGTCAGCGGTTTGGTCGAAGAGCAAGGCACGCCCGCCGGGAATAGTGTTGTCACCGCCAGGCTTTCCATCGAGTCGTTGTGCTGGGTGGCGGTGCCGTGCAGGTTCAGGTAGGCAATCTGCCCTGGTTGCAGGCTCGCGCGATCCAGCGCCTTGCGCATGGCTTGCAGGGCGCCTCGGCCGGTGGGTTCTGGTGCCGAGATATGGTGCGCATCAGAACTGGCGCCGCTGCCCAGCAGGGCAATCGACGCGCCGTTGCCGGTCTCGCGGGTCATCAGGAACAGCACGGCCGCTTCGCCGATGTTGATGCCGTTGCGATTGACTGAAAACGGATTACAGCGCTGGCCGGACACCGCTTCCAGCGCGGAGAATCCGTTGAGAGTCAGCTTGCACAGGCTGTCGACTCCGCCGCACAGCACCGCGTCGCACAATCCCATGTTCAACAGGCGCTGGGCACTCATCAGGGCTCGGGCACTTGAGGTGCACGCGGTGGAAATCACATAGGCCGGGCCGCTCAATTGCAACCAGTCGGCGAGGAAGTTCGCGGGGGCACCGAGTTCCTGCTGCTGATAGTTGTAGTCAGCAGGAAACGCGTCTTCGCGGATGTAATGGGCCAGGCCACGGCTCGCTTCGTCTATGCCGGAAGTGCTGGTGCCCAAGACTACGGCAATACGGTTGTGTCCGTACTGTTGGATGGCCTGGTCGATGTCCTCGCGGATCTGCAGGGCGGCGTCCAGCAGCAGCTGATTATTGCGACTGGCTTGCTCCGCCAGCTCGGCGGGAATCGCTGGGAGTTCACCCCTCACTGCCGCCACGGGCAATGTGCGATCGACGACCCAGCCAGCTTCGTCACGCATCCCCGAACAGTCGCCGGCGAACAGGTTACGGCTGACTTGTTCCTTGCCGTGACCCAACGCACAGATTACCCCGAGGGCATTCAGATAAGCGGTCATGGTACGTCTCCGCTCAGGGGCGTGACCTGGTACTTCGGACCCTTGGGCAGGGTCACATCGAAATTTTGCAGTTGCGCATAGCGCACGTCCCAACGCTCGGGCAGCGAGCGTTGCGCACCGTGTTGCCAGGCCGTCGGGTAGTTGTCTCGCAGCTGAGTTTCGGGTGTCAGCGCAAACAGCAGGGCGGCAAACAATTCCCGCGCCTCCGGGTTGGGTGGCAGCAGGCCGTCGGCGTGCCATTCGCCGTCCACCAGTTTCTGCCGTGCCTGGGGTATGCCCAGCAGGTCCATCATCGACCAGCGAATGCCAGCCCCTTCCCGCTGGATCACCAGTACCCAGTCCAGACGCTGGTCCGCCTGCAGGCGCTGGATGTGCAGTTGCAAGGGCAACGGCAGGTCAGGTACTTGCTCGGGCAGCGGCGCCCGGCTGGCGCAGGCGCTCAGCAGCAGAACCGTGCCAAGCAGCAAAAATCGCATCAAACCGGCTACCCCTGTAGGAGTGAGCCTGCTCGCGATGGCGGCAGTGTATTCAAAAAGCAGGTTGCCTGACGCACCGCTATCGCGAGCAGGCTCACTCCTACAGGTTTTCACCAGAGCACACATCACACAGCACCTTCGAGCGGTTTGCGCGCGACCACATTGACCAGAGTTTCTTCCCGTTGGCCAACGGCTTTCGGCCGTTGCAGGCCCAGGCGTTCCAGCAGGCCGAAATCCCTGGCGCGACTCCACCACAGGTACGGGTATGAGACGTTCTGCGGGCCAAACTCGAAACCCTGCTGGCGAATCATCTGCAAATATCCGCCGGCGCTTTTTTGCACGTGCATCGGATGGCGAAACAGCCAGCGAATCACCCAGGTATCGATGTAGGCCTCGGTGGATTCGGCGAACAGCAGATACCCCCCGGGCTTGAGCACCCGATAGAACTCGGCCAGGGCTTTTTCCTGCTCCACCAGGTGGTGGAATGTCTGGTGGCAAAACAGCAGGTCGACACTGGCGTCGGGCAGCTGGATGCTCGCGCAATCACTGCCGATCAGCTCCACTTCGATGCACTGGCGGGCCGCTTCTTCACGGCTGAGGCGCAGGCTGTGCGGGTCGGCATCCAGGCCGGTCAGGCGCTGCGGCGCAAAGGTCCGGTGCAACAGCTGGAATGACTTGCCCTGACCGCAACCGGCATCCAGCAGCACTGGATTGCCCGGCGGTAGTTCGCTGAACAGGCTGCGCAGGTCGTTGATCGCCACCCGCAACACGTGATGCTGCCAGGTGTGGCTGCGCAGGAACCAGAAGCCGAAGCGGGTTTCTTCGACGTAGTTGTCACTCAAATAACTCATGTGGCATCCCTGGCGCACAACTCCGACAGCATCCTCAGTCGGCGTTTGGGTTCGGCAACAAACGGGTTGCGCTCGTCCCAGGCGTAACCGGCGAGGATCGCGCTGATCATCCGGCGAATGTCCGGTGAACTGCCCGGATGGTAGATCACATCCTGGAAGGTCCCGGCGTACCAGCCTTCGACATAGCAGCGGAAGGTATCGACGCCGCGCTTGAGCGGGTCGGCGAACTCGGCTTGCCAGTCGACGCTTTCGCCCTGCAATTGGCGGTGCAGAACGGCAGCAGCCATGCTCGCCGAGCGCATGGCGATGGTTACCCCGGAGGAAAATACCGGGTCGAGAAATTCCGCCGCGTTGCCCAGCAGCGCGAAGCCAGGCCCGTGCAGGCTTTTGACGTTGGCCGAATAACCGCCGATGGTCCGCGCCGGAGTATCCCAGACTGCGTTGTCGAGCACCCCGCAGAGGCTCGGGGTTTCAGCGATGAAACCGCGCAGGCATTCGTCGAGATCGTCCGCGCGACCGGCGAAATGTTCGGCTGCCGCGACCACGCCGACCGAGCACCGGCCATTGCTGAACGGGATGGTCCAGAACCAGATATCGCGCTGGGTCGGGTGGGTGGTGACGAGAATTTTAGTGCGGTCGAAGGCGGGGTTGTCGATGTGATCCTCGACATGGGTGAACACCGCCTGGCGTACCGGAAAGTTCGACGGCGCCTCAAGGTCGAGCAGGCGCGGCAGCACCCGGCCGTAGCCGCTGGCGTCGAGCATGAAGTCGGCTTCGATGCGGTACTCGCTGCCATCTTCGCGCTGCACGCCGAGCTGCGGTTTCGCCTGGTCGATGTCCACGCTGACGATGGTTTCGCCGTAGCGGATTTCTACCCCTTGCAGCGCGGCCTGGTCGGCCAGCAGCTTGTCGAAATCGGCTCGTAGGACCTGGAAGGTGGTCGGCTTGCCGTTGCTGAAAGTGTCGCCAAAATCGAACGCGCTGTACTGCTCGCCCCAGGCGAAGGCAGCGCCGGTTTTCAGCTGGAAGCCGGCGGCGTTGACCGCCTCGAGCATGCCCGCTTCCTCGACGAAATCCAGGCAGTGGGACAACAGGCTTTCACCGATGGAAAATCTCGGGAAATGCTGGCGCTCGATCATCAGCACATCATGCCCTTTGCGTTTCAACAGGGCGGCGGCGATGGCTCCAGAAGGGCCTGCGCCAATGACAACCACCTGGCTACGTTCCATTTCAACTATTGGCATGGGGGTTCCTTGCCGGGGCGGCGATATTCATGGGAATTCGGTGCATGCCGACCAGCGCCGGCAGCAGTGTCGCGATCAGGCCCATCAGCATCAGCGCAAAGTACAGCGCCGGGCTGATGAGCTGTTGTTGCAGCAGCAGGTTGAGAAAGACGATCTCGCTCAGCCCGCGAATATTCAGCAGGACACTTTCCCGCCAGCGGCTGGCGCCTTCGAACGACGCACCGGCCCAACCCAGGCCCAGCCAGTTGCCCAGCAACTTGCTGGCGATCGGTAATAACAGCAGCGCTGCCAGCTGCACCCAGCCGAGGTCGGCCATGGCGCTATGGACATCGATCTGCACGATGCCGAACGTGAGGATCAACGGAATCGCGACGCCGGTCTGCAATCGATTCATCCACACTGCGGGCAGCGGTAGCACCAATGGCACTTTCAGGGCCGCCATGCACAACAGGTAACCGATGCCCAGTATCAGCGCATTGAGCTTGAAGTGCTCGGCAACCACCAGCAGCGCGAAGAAACACCCACTGTGCAGCAGCGGTTTGCGCATGCCGAGCAGGCTCAGCAGCAACGGCAGGCAGGCCCCCGCAAGTGGCAGCAGCAGGCTGCTCAGGTGCAGGCTGCCCTGGGCGATGGCAAACAGGGTCCAGCATGTCAGGTCGATAAGGATGGCGGTCTGCACCAGGCGCCGGGTAGCTGCGCTCGGGTAGTTGATATGGCGCAGGTACAGGTACAGCACCGGAATCGCGGTGATGGCGAACAGCAAACCGACTGCCAGCGAACTGATCCACGGTTGCGCCGGCAATAGCCACACCGCAGTAGCCAGCCCGCAGGCGAAGGGGATGCAGAAACTCGGCAGGGCAATTTTCAGGCTTTGGCGATCGAGACGCAGGTCTATCACGTCGCTGAGAATGTGTCCCAGCAACAAGGCGAAACTGAGGCTGTAGAGGTTTTTCAGCCAAGTGGGCGAGATCAGTTGGGCGCCGCTCAGCTGCCAGCCCGGTTCGACCCAGAAATACATCAGCAGCGGCAAGCCAACGGTCGCCAGCAGCAACTGGCTGACGATCGGGATCAGGCCGAAGCGGCGCCCCACGTGGGTGGCCAGCGCAAACAAGGCCAGGGCCATAAGCCAGAACAGGGCGATCATCATACGACCGACTCCGCTACCGGAGTCGCATGGCGTTGGCGTCCTGCCCAAGGTGCGAGCATGAAACTGAACGCCAGGCCCAGGCTCACCGACAGGCCGAAATTACTTACCGCCGGAGTGCTCGATACCGCCAGCAAACCGAACGACAGCCAGGTGGTGAGCGCCGCGAGCAAGGTGCCCAGCAGGCTCACTGCGGCACCGCCGACCTGCTCGCGCATGAGGATCGCGTAATCGACGCTGATGGCGGTGACCAGCAGCAGGCCGAACAGACTGAACAATGTCAGCGGCTGCCCCAGCCAGCCCAGGCTGGCCAGGCTGCACAGTGCGGCCAGCAGCGGCAGAGTGACGATGCGCAATGCGCCACCGAGACCGAACGGCAGGATCAGCACCAGTACGATCAGCACACAGGAGCCCAGTTTTAATTCGGCGGCACTGATCTGGGTCGCGGCAAACACACTGTTCAATTCGCCCAGGCGATCGACCAGTTCGACACCCGGCAGGTCCAGCGCTTGAACCTGCAGCAACGACGGATTATTTAACCCTTGCAAGCTGACCATGGCCGCTACGCCGCCGTCCTCGGTCGAGCCGAGCCACAACGGGCGGTAGGGTTCTGCCAAGGGGCCGAGCAGTGCCGAGTCGATGTCCTGGATCGGCAACGCGCGCAAGGTTTGAAGCTCGGTTTGCAGAGCGGCGACTGGAACCCCGAGGTCGAGCAACGGCTGCCAGAATTGCGCCAGCTTGCTCATTGCGTCGCGCACCTGGCGCTGCTCGTCGGGCGGGCCGACCAGTTGGTTGAGGGACAGATAGCCCTGGAGTTTGTCCAGGTTCACCAGCTGGTCCAGGCGTTCGCTCAGGGCAGTCTGGCGTTCCAGCAGTTGCTGTTGATCCGTCGCCCGCACCAGAAAAAACTGGCTGGTGGGCTGATAACCGGTGATGCGCGCGATGGTCTGTGCTTCGTCCGTCAGTTGCTGCGGGGCGCCGACCCATTGGCGAATATCGTTTTTGCTGTCGAGTTGCAGCAAGCCTGCTACGCAAAAGGCGATCAGCAGCGCCAGCAACATCGGCGTGCTCGCCCGCTTGAGCAGCGCTTCACGGCAATGCAGCAAGTTTTCGCAAACACTCAGCGGCCATTGCGCTGGGCGCAAATCCACGCCCTTGAGCAGCGCCGGCAGCAGACACACAGCGGACAGGTAGGCGCCGACCAGGCCGGCTGCGGAGAACACGGCGATCTGGGTCAGCGCTGGAAACGGCGTCCAGGCCAGGGCGAGGTAGCCGATGCAACTGGTGATCAGGCTCAGCGTCAGGCCGGGGAGCGTGAGGCGCAGGGCTGGCCAACTGCGCCAGGGTTTCAGGCTCCAGCTTTTGGACAGGTAATGCAGCGGGTAGTCGACTGCGACTCCGATCAGGCTTGAACCGAGCACCAGCGTCATCACGTGCATATGGCCGAACAAGGCGACGCACGCCACCGCACCAAAGAGCATGCCCACCAGCACCGGGACAAAGGCGAGCAACACCCGCCAGCGCCGGAAAGCCAGAAGCAGCAGTAAGAGAATCCCAATGGTGGCGCCACCGCCGACCCAGGTCATTTCGCGGGTGGCTTGTTGCTGGCCGTTAGCCGCGTACAGCAGCCCGCTGGCCGCCAGCAGTTGCACCTTGGCCTGGGCAGCTTCGGCGCGGCTGCTTTCGAGCAGGTCGGCAACCTGCAGCGGCAGCTTCATGTCGAATGCATTGCCGGTGGTGCGCGCGCGCAGTAACACCCAGCTCTTGCCGTCGGCATCGGCGACCAGCGCGCCGCTGCCTATGTCCAGTTGTACGGCGCCGTGCTGCGGCTGGCTGTTCTGGATGCGCCCGGTCAAACCCAACCAGTCTTCCTGGCTCGGTACCAGGCTGAAGCCGGTGAAGGGGTCGAACAGCGCTTGCACGCGCTGCTGGATGAACGCATCGGGGTGCTCGATCAGTAGCTGGCGATCCTCGCTCGAGAGCATCGCCAAGCGCCCCTGCAGCAGCTGCGTGCGCAGCGCTGGCAAGTCGGCTTGCAGGCTCCATTGGACCTTTTCGAACAGTCCGCTGGCCTGCCATTGCTCGGCGAGTTTCTGCGCCATGGACACCGCCTGCTGGCGATCGGTGTGGCCGACCAGCACCAGCATCTCGCGGTTCAACGGCTCCTGCATGCGCTGTTCGGCGCGCAACTCCAGTGCGTCCGGTGCGGTACCCGGCACCAGTTCCATCAGGTTGGCCGACAGCGGCGGGCCGTCGCGCCATTGCCAGCCGGCAAGCGCCAGCACCAGCACCAGCAGGATCAGGAAAATCTGCGGCAGCCTGCGTTCACTCGGCAAAGTCATGTTGCTCCGCGACGCTCAACGGTTGTGCGCTCGTGCTGTCCTGCATGCGCAGAAGGGTGCTGTCGCCCTGGGTTTCCAGCAGTTCGATGCTGCGCACCAACTCGGCCCCGGTGATATTGATCTGGTTGAACACCTGCTTGAGCAGCATCGAGCGCGGGATCAGGGTCAGTTTCCAGTCCTGTGCGTCGCCACTGAGCGATAGCTCAAAGTCCCGTTGCAGCCCGCTGCTGTCGCCTTGCAGCACCGCGAGAAACAGGCGGTTCTGCTCGGCCCCGGCACTCTTGCCCGGGAGCATTTGCCAGCCATTGGCATCCCGCCGGGCGATGCCCTTGGCGGTGATCCGGTAATCCTGTTGCAGCGGCGTTTTCAGCAGCCACAGCAGCCCGTTATGTTTCGCCAGGACGAAGGTGCCTTTGCTGGTCAACGGCTGGGGCAGGGCACGCAGGTGTTTTTCCTGGATGAAGCTGCCGTGGATCACATCAGGCTTGGCCAGTTGCTCGCTGAGCTGTTGCAGATCAAAAGCCTGCGCCAGCGAGGAACCCAGTACCAGGATGCCGGCCAGCAAAAATTTGCCGAAAGTCGTGCACACGTTCATGCCAGCACCTTTGCCACTGCGTCGGTAAATACCTTGGGTGAAGCGAGCTGCATCTCGCGGTTGCTCATGTCGACGGCGACCTGTACCGACACGGCGCGGGTCAGGCGTTCGCCGGTTGCCAGATCGCTGATCAGGTAGTTGATCTTCAATCGGTTCTCCCATTCCACCAGATTGGCGCGCACGTTGAGCTTCTGCCCGAACACTGCGCCGCGCACATAGCGCAGCTGCAGGTCGATCACCGGCCAGGCGTATCCCGACTCCACCATGGCGGTGTAGTTGTGGCCGATCCGGTCCAGCAGCGCACAGCGGGCGACCTCGAGGTATTTGACGTAGTGGCCGTGCCAGACGACGTTCATGGTGTCGACGTCAAAGAACGGCACGAGGATTTCCGTATCTGTATGAAGCACGCCCTTGCTACGCATGCAGCCTCCAGTGTTGTTCGGCGATACGCTTGAGGCACAGGCGCAACTCGCTCTCCAGGGCCCGGTCTTCGATGACTGGCGGAAAGTCCTCGCCCAGCGCCGTGTGCATGGCGGCGAGGGCCGGTGGCAATGGGCGTGCGTCCACGGCTTTGCTGCGCAGCCAAACGCCCTGGTTGGCGGCCAGCAGCGTGGCGGCGGCCACCTGTTCGGTGAGCTCAAGCACGCGGATGGCATCCCGTGCAGCGATGGTGCCCATGCTTACCTTGTCCTGATTATGGCACTCGGTCGACCGGGAAAAGACACTGGCCGGCATGGTGTTTTTCAAGGCTTCGGCGGTCCAGGCGCTGGTGCCGATCTGCACCGCCTTGAAGCCGTGATTGAGCATCGCCCGGTCTGCCGTGGCGCCGGACAGATTGCTCGGCAAGCCATGGTTGTAGCGCTCGTCTACCAGCAGCGCGAGCTGCCGATCGAGCAGGTCAGCGACGTTGGCGACCAGGGTCTTGAGGCTGTCCATGGCGAACGCGATGTGCCCGCCGTAGAAATGCCCGCCGTGCAGCACACGCTCGGCTTCGGCATCGATGATCGGGTTGTCGTTGGCACTGTTGAGTTCGATCTCGATGAACGAGCGCAACCAGTTCAGGCTGTCGGCCAGCACGCCGAGGACGTGGGGCGCACAACGCAGGGAATAGCGGTCTTGCAGGCGATGCAGCGGCGCGGTGGGTGCGTCTATCGCCAGGTCCTTGCGCAGCCACGCGGCGACCTGCATCTGCCCCGGGTGTGGTTTGGCGGCGAACAGGCGCTCGTCGAAATGTTCCGGATTGCCCTGCAGTGCCACCACGTTCATCGCGGTGATGCGGGTGGCCAGCTGCAGCAGATAGTCGGCGCGCGCGTAGGCCAGGCAGGCCAGGCCGGTCATGACGGCGGTTCCGTTCATCAGCGCCAGGGCTTCCTTGGGCCTGAGCACCAATGGCTCCCAGCCAAGTTCGCGATGCACTTCAGCGGCGGGTCGGCGGTCGCCACGGAACATCACTTCGCGCTCGCCGGACAAGGTCGCGGCGACGTACGACAGCGGAGTCAGGTCGCCGCTGGCGCCCACCGAACCTTCTTCCGGTATCAGCGGCAGGATGTCGTGTTCGAGAAAGGCCTGGAGGCGTTCCAGCAGTTCCACGCGTACTCCGGAGACGCCCTGGCACAGCGACTGCAGACGCGCAGCGAGCACGGCGCGGGTCGCCTGGGCGTCGAGCAGCTTGCCCAGGCCACAACCGTGGAACGTGTACAGATGACGCGGCAGCGCCTCGACGTGATGCAGCGGTACCGCGACCACGCAGGAGTCGCCATAGCCGGTGGTCACGCCATAAATCACCCCTTCCTTGTCCAGCAGCGAGTCGAGGAACTGCGCGCCCTTGGCGATGCGCTGGCGAAAGTCGGCGTCGCCCTGCAATTGCATGGGCACCTGACGGTTGGCCAGGGCCAGCACGTCCTCGATACGCAGCGGGAGTTCGCCGAAGGTTACCGGCTCAAGCGTTGGCGTCGTCATCGGTCTTCCAGAAAGGGTAAAAGTTGAACCATTGTTGAGGCGCTTCAAGGCAATAGTGACCCAGGCGTTCGGCGTAGCGGGTCGCCCACTGATGAATGACCTGTTCGCGATCGCTACGCTTCCAGACCACGGCCTCGGCGAACGGTTCGAGGGTCAGTCGATAATCGCCCGTGGGCTTCTTCAGGCACAGCATCAGGTTGACTGGGCATTTGAGCAAGCCAGCCAGCAGCCAGGGTCCCTGAGGGAATGCGGCCTGATGGCCGAGGAAGTCGACCGTGACGCTGCGCCCGCCATGCAGCGGCACTCGGTCGCCGGCAATCGCCAGCCATTCGCCCCGCTCCAGGCGCTCGTGCAGCTGCAGCATGATCACCGGGTCCAGCTCGCTGACTTGAATCAGGCGCAGGTTGGTCGCGCCGGCTTCTCCCAGCAAGCGGTTGAACTGCTCGGCGTGCTTGGTGTGCACCAGCACGTTCATGGTGACCTTTTCGCCAATTTCCGCCAATGCGCGGCACACCTCGAGATTACCCAGGTGTGCGCCCACGAGCATCTGCCCGCGAGTGCCGCGCAATTGAGCGCGCAGCAGGGCCGGGTCGATGATTTCGATCTGTTCGATGCTCAGCTTACCGTTCCAGACGTCGAGCTTGTCGAGCATCGAATCGGCAAATGCCATGAACTGGCCGAACACCCGCCAATGGGTCGGGCGCAAATCGCCGCGAGCGCTCCAGTCCGCGAGTCGTTGCTGATATTGCCAGGCGCTGCGGCGAGCGCTTCGACCGAAGAGGAAAAAGTACAGGACGATCCCGTACAACAGCGGGCTCAACAGGCGCCGACCCAACACTCGGGCACCGAATGCGGTGAGCTTCATCAGCCAGAAACTGCCGCGTTCCTCGCGGTCGGCCCAGTGCTCCTTGTTGGTATTGCTGCTCATGTTCGCCACCGCTGCCAGAGAATCACCGGCGCCCGCAGCAACATGCCGAAGAATAGCCGGGTGTGCATGCTCGAAATCAGCACGTTGTCGTGGAACAGGCGAAAATGTGAAACGCCATCCAGTGGATAATGAACCCTGGTGGGCAGCCACTGCATCGGCTGATTGCGCCAGGCCAGGCGCACGAGGATGTCGGAGTCGAAGTCCATGCGCTTGCCGATTCTCGCCGAGTCGATCAACGCCAATGTTGGCGGCAGGGGATATACGCGAAAGCCACACATCGAGTCGCGGATCTGCAGTGACAGGGTGTTGATCCAGACCATCACGTGCGTCAGGTAACGGGCGTACAGGCGGCCTTTGGGTACGCTGGCATCGTATTGCGGATAACCGCAGATTACCGCCGCGGGATGCGCGCGTGATTGCTCGATGAAGGTGCCAATGTCCTGCAAGTCGTGCTGGCCATCGGCGTCTACTTGCAGGGCATGACTGAACCCCAGGCGCGCGGCTTCACGCAGGCCGGTCATGACTGCGCCGCCCTTGCCCTGATTGGCGGCCAGTCGGATAAGGAACACGTTTTCACGCAGGGCCAACTGGTCGAGCACTTTTGCACACGAGGGGGCGCTGGCGTCGTCCACCAGAATGCAGGGCAGACCGCTACCAAGCACCGCCTCGACCACGGTGGTGATCGCGGTCTCGTGGTTGTAGACCGGGATGATCGCGCAAGGGTTATGCATCGCTCGCGGCCTCCAGCACAATCCGTCCACTTGAGCAGGTCGCAGTTTCATTGCGATAGGCGAAGTACAACTTGCTGCGCACCGGGTCAAAGCGCAGATGCAGCTGGACCTGATCGCCGGGGCGTACCAGTTGCTGGAATTTCAGCACTTCCATGCCGGCGAATTTCTCCGGCAGGTTCATCAATTGCTGGCCGAGGGCGAGGGCCCAATCAACCTGCACCACGCCGGGCAACACCGGTGCCTTGGGGAAATGACCGCTGAAGTACGCGAGGTCCGGCGGCACTGCGAGCTGCAGGCTCCACTCGCCATCGGTCTGGACTTGCTCCAACACCTCCGGCAACTTTGGCCGCGGCGCCAGCAGCAAGGCGTCGACCTCAGCTTGAGGCAGCTTGCCTTGGGTGTTCAGCGGCAGTTGTCGCAGCAGCCGCCAGCGTCGCGGTAGCGCCAGGCTTTCGCAATGCTCACCAAGATGCTTGCGCAGCGCTTCGGTGACGCTGCGTCGGCCCTGATTGCGCAACGCGTGCAACCCGCCCGCGCTTAGCACCAGCAAGGCGCCTAGCGAAGCGCGGTTTTCCTGGATCACGCCGAGGCGCGCTTCGGCGACCCAGGCATGTGTACTCAACGCCTGTTCGAGCAACGGTAGCGAGATACGTTTTTCTTCCAGTTTGACGATCCGGTCCAGCCGGCCCAGCAGCTCGAATCGACCGTCGGCGGCGATCAACGCAGCATCCGCGGTGTGTTCGATATGGCCCGGTGGCAGGTAGGGCGAAGCGATGAGCAACGCGCCGTCACTGTCCAGGGTCAGTTCGACATCGGCAAAC
Source organism: Pseudomonas sp. LB3P31 (assembly GCF_054897945.1). Taxonomy (NCBI): domain Bacteria; kingdom Pseudomonadati; phylum Pseudomonadota; class Gammaproteobacteria; order Pseudomonadales; family Pseudomonadaceae; genus Pseudomonas; species Pseudomonas sp. LB3P31. Next base: position 2,921,873 of record NZ_CM142710.1, on the reverse strand, counting down.
GGCTGCCACAGCTCGTCGGCCTGGCGCCAGGCAATGCCGCCGGTTTCCGAGCTGCCGAGGATTTCCGTTGGCCATTGATGCAGGCGCCGATGCAGGCTCTGCGCGGCTTCGACCGGCAACGCGCCGCCGGATGAAAACACCCGACGTACGGCGCTCAAGGCCGGCCAGTCGAGATTGTCACCCATGCGCTTGAGCAACGCCGGGCTGGCGACCCAGGCGAACGCCGGATACTCGCGGCTGGCACGCTGCAGGTCTTCCGGGAAAGCCAGCTGCTTGCGTACGAACGGCCGACCGGCACACAGCGGCCACAGCACCCGAAACAGCAATCCGTAGATGTGCTGGGTGGCGACGCTGCCGATGATGCAGGCTGCGCCGAGGTCGGCGCCCCATAGGGTCTCCAGTGCCTGAACTTCATCGGCCAGCTGGCGCAGGGTCTTGTCGATGCGCTTGGGTTCGCCGCTGGAACCGGAGGTGCACAGGCTCAGGTGACACAGATCGAGGTTGAGCTCGATGGCGCTCAACGGCGCGGTGCGGTAGTCGTTCAGCTGAGCGTCGTCGGCCAGGTCGGTCAGCCACAGGTCGACGTGCGTGGACCAGCGCTGGCGAGTGCCGGGTTGCAGATCGGCCGGTAGCAGCACACTGACGCCAGCGCGCCAGGCGCCCAGTAGGGCGATTGCCAGATCCGCGGCGTCTTCCAGGTGCACGGCGATGCGCCGCACTCCCTGGTTTTCAAGGCCGGCAGCCAGCGTCAGCGCGCGTTCGCACAGCTGCGCATGGTTCAGCGGCGGCGCGGCCGTCACGGCGCGCTCTGGCTGGGCCTTGAGCAACAGATGCTCAAGTTTTATCCAGTTCATGGGTGGCCTCGTACCCGTTGTCGTATCAGCCATTCAATGGCAAACATCAGGCCCATCAATCCATAGGAGATCAGGCCGGTGTACAACATCCACCAACTCAGCGGCGCCCAAAGTGTCAGGGCAGTCGCAAGCAGGCCGTTACAGAGAAAAAACACACTCCAGGCAATGGTCACCTGGCGGGTGTAGACGATGGCCTTGGCCGGCAGGCGTGGTTCACGCAAGCGCGCCAGGCGCTCGACCATCGGCGGACCGTAGATCAGGCTCAGGCCAAACAATCCGAGCATGAACGCGCTGATCAGCACCGGGTACCAGCGCAGCAACAGCGGGCTGTCGAACAGCGCCAGCAGCAGGCAAAAAATGATCGCGCTCACGGCCATCCACTGGCTGCCGGGCTTGCGCGGGCCAAGCAGCGCTCGCGCCAGCCACAAGCTTCCCAGCAGCAGGCCGAATTGCCAGGGGGCGAAGTGTTCCATGCCGAAATACACCGCGAAGGGGTACAGCAGGCCCGCCAGTAGCAGGCCGAGGCCGATCAGTCGCCTCATGCCGCCGGTTGAACCAGGCGGTAGACCGCCTCAACCACGTCACTGACGGTACGCACCGATTTGAACTCCTCGGCGGCGATTTTCTTGCCGGTCTGACGTTTGATGTGATCGATCAGGTCGACTGCGTCGATGCTGTCGATTTCCAGGTCCTGGTACAGGTTGGATTCGAGGCTGACGCGCTCGGGGTCCAGCTCGAAGAGTTCGACCAAGGCATCGCGCAAGGTGTTGAAAATGTCGTCACGAGTTTGCATGGTCCGGTCTCAAGCTGCCTGTTTTGCAGTAACGAACGCCGCAAGGCTCGCCACGTTGCTGAAATGATTGCGCGTGTCTTTGGCGTCAGCGTCGATCTTGATGCCGTATTTCTTCTGGACCGCCAGGCCGAGTTCCAGGGCATCGACCGAATCCAGGCCCAGGCCTTCGCCGAACAGGGTCTGGTCGTCGCCGATGTCTTGCACGCTGATGTCCTCAAGGCCCAGGGCGTCGATGATCAGTTGTTTGATTTCACGGTGTAGATCGCTCATCTTCGGCGAGCTCCTTGATGTAGTAGGAATGCAAATAATCGTTGAGCTTGCGCGAGGCTTGCGGGGCCGGGCCACACGCGGCAAAGACCTGTGGGTCTATATCGGCCCCCACGTGGAAACTGAAGTGCACGCGGCGCTTGGGGATCCGATACCAGGGTTCGGCCTTGGTCAGGGTCGTGGGACTGACCTTGATGGTCACCGGGGTGAGGATTTTCGCACCCCGCAGGGCAATTGCCGCAGCCCCCCGATGAAAGGCCGGCGATTCGCCAGGCTGAGTGCGCGTGCCTTCGGGAAATATGATCAGTGTCTGGCCACTTTTCAGGGCGTCAGCGGCAGCGTCAAGCATATCCATGCTGCCATCGTTGCTGATGTATTCGGTGCTGCGCAGCGGGCCGCGAGTGAAGGGGTTTTCCCACAGGCTTTGCTTGACCACGCAATTGGCATGACGCACCAGGCCGATCAGGAACACCACGTCGATCAGCGACGGGTGATTGGCAATAATCATCTGCCCCGGTCGACCGAGTTTTTCCGCGCCCTGGATGTCGTAGGTCAGCACCCCCGCCCGAGCCATGAAACGCACGAAAAACCAGAAGCAGCGGCTGACTGTTTGCCGCGCGCGCAGCCGGTGGACCTGTGAGTCACCCGGCAGACAGGCAAGCACCGGGAACACCACTAAACGCAGGCACAGCCCGCCCAACCCGAAAAGGGTAAAGCTCGCGGCGGTTGCCAGCAGGCGCCAGTAATAGGCGTCGCGGCTCTTTTCGGTCAAAGGTTGCGTTGCCAGGTCCATACACGATTTTTCCAGGCATGTTGGCAGGTAGTCTGCTGGCCGAGCAGGGTACGCAAGAGATTCAGGGCATGGGGCCAGTGAGATTTGGACAATGTATCCGCCGCACTGTTCAGGGACAGCTGCCAATCGTTGCCGGGTGTGATCAGCAGACCCAGTGCATAGGGGAATGGCACGTCGTCAATCCACTGTGAATAGGCTTGCGGCGGCGTTTCTTCAGTAATCACCAGCAGCACGGCGGGCGCGCCTTCGTCGATCAGTGCCACAGCCTCAAGCATGCCGTGTTCAAGTCCGTCGCCGGCTGCCGCCAGGGCGGTCATTTCGCTGGTCTCACCGCGCATGATCGACCACAGGCCAATGATCGCGTTGTGTACCGACAGGCTGAATTGGGTCGGTGATAGCGGCTGGTCGGCGGCCAGGTCACTTAGAATGTCGAAGGTGCGCGGTGTTTCGCCGTGGCGGGAAATAAAGACCAGTGGCAGGTCGTGTCGACCATCGGCCAGTGGCCAGCCAACACTGAAAGCCATGCGGGCGAGGCGGCTGAGCCGGCGGCGCTGCATGGCGGGCAAAAATGAGACGTCCGGGGCCGCATCGCTTGCCTGAAGCACTACCGGTTGGCGACTCCAGGCCTGCCAATCGTCCACGCTTTCGAGCCCAGGGGCCCATGCGCGCCATTGGGCGATGTTGAAATTGATCACAGACATTCATCCCGCCCTGAGGGCTTTTTTGACGCGGTGAGTCACGAAACCAGCGACAAACATGGCGCGGCGTCAAGCGCCAGGTGGCGCGCATTATCCCGGTGCAGCCAGTGGGTAGCAAATGCTGGTTACATTTTGCTCAGGGAAAATGTACTGGCTGGTTCGTACGTGGATATCATTCGGCCATTATCCACATCTGGGTAAGCCTGTCTGTCGGCTCGATCCGGCCACTCTGCCTGTACTTGCCGCTTTTTTATGAAGAGATTTCTGCTGACCCTGTAGTCCTCTTCCTAACAAGGTAGCGAAGCAATGCTCGAGACCACTACACTCGATCACTCATTGATACACGGAGGTTTTGACATGCGGCGCGTGGTGTTTAATCAAAAAGGTGGCGTAGGCAAATCCAGCATTGCCTGCAATCTGGCAGCGGTCAGCGCCAGCGAGGGCTATCGCACCCTATTGGTGGATCTCGATGCCCAGGCCAACTCCACTCAATACCTGACAGGGCTGACCGGGAATGATATCCCGATGGGCATTGCCGACTTCTTCAAGCAGACGTTGTCCTCGGGGCCTTTCTCCAAGAAAAACCGGGTCGATATCTACGAAACTCCCTTTGATAACCTTCATGTCATCACCGCTACCGCCGAATTGGCTGACCTGCAGCCCAAGCTCGAGGCGAAACACAAGATCAACAAGCTGCGCAAACTGCTCGATGAATTGTCCGAGGATTACGACAGGATTTATCTGGATACTCCGCCAGCGCTGAATTTTTATGCGGTTTCGGCGTTGATTGCCGCCGATCGAGTGCTGATCCCCTTCGATTGCGACAGCTTTTCGCGACAAGCCCTGTATGGCTTGCTGGCAGAAATCGAAGAATTGAAGGAAGACCACAACGAAGGTCTGGAAGTGGAGGGCATTGTGGTCAACCAGTTCCAGGCGCGGGCGAGTCTGCCCCAGCAGATTCTTGATGAGTTGATTGCCGAAGGGTTGCCAGTGTTACCGGTTTACCTGAGCACATCGGTGCGGATGCGTGAGTCGCATCAGGCCAATACGCCGCTGATTCAGCTCGATCCGCGGCACAAGCTGACGCAGCAGTTTGTCGAGTTGCATAACCTCCTCGAGAACGCCTGAAGATCAAAAGATCGCAGCCTGCGGCAGCTCCTACAAGGTGCAGGGAAATCGCAAGATCCCTGTAGGAGCTGCCGCAGGCTGCGATCTTTTGAGGTTGTCAGATTCCCTGACTACGCAACCAGCTCATCAACTGCGGCAACGGAAACGCGCCGCTCTGGCGCGCCACCTCCCGGCCGTTCTTGAACAGAATCAGGCTAGGGATCGAGCGAATTCCCAGCTGCGCTGACAACTGCTGATTCGCTTCACTGTCCAGCTTGGCCAGCCGGCATTTCCCCGCCAACTGCACCGCCGCCTGCTCAAACACCGGCGCAAATGACTTGCACGGGCCACACCAGTCAGCCCAGACATCTACCAGCAACGGCAGATCACCCTTGATCTGACTGGCGTAATCACCTTGCTTCAGTTCAAACGGAGTCTTTAACAACACCTGAACCTTGCAGCGGCCACATTTAGGCTGATCAACGAGGCGCTCGGCCGGGATACGGTTGAGGCCGTTGCAGTGGGGGCAGGGAATAAGGAGTGGGTCGGTCATGAGCGAAGGTCCTGAGAAGAAGCCGATAACCACTATTTGGAGACGTTTACTCATATTTTCAATCGTGCAGCGTGCGTCGATGAAACTAGGCTGAGTCGAACCGAGCGAGACCGTTGGTCTGCTCGCGATTATCGCAACTTGCGATATTTTTAGACTGTGATTAACTTCCCATAGCAGAATGCGATAAGGATATTGCATGCATGTCATTACTGAAAAACGCATACGTGAAGCCAAGTCCAAATGGCCAATGGCAGCCTCCGCACTGGACCAGTGGTATCAGTTGGCCAGAAGAAATCAGCCGGCAGATTTTGCCGCGATGAAGGGGCTGTTTCCTGCAGTCGACAAGGTGGGCGACCTGCACGTTTTCGATATTGGTGGCAACAAACTGCGGCTAATCGCCTACGTCAGGTACCGGGCTCAGAAGCTGTACATCAAGCACGTGCTGGATCACCGCGAGTATGACCGCGGTAAATGGAAGGAGATTTGAACATGAGTATTTTGATAAAGAGAGCCGCAGAACATTGGGAGTTCGTCTCGCCACTGCTGCGCAAGCCAAAAAACGAAGATGACTATGACTCGTTGGTGCGGGCGCTGGATGAGTTGCTTGCGATGACCGGCGGGGACGAGTCGCATCCGCTGATGAGCCTGGTGGATATCATCGGTGACTGGATCGAGGAGTGGGATCACAAGCACCACCCGATGCCCAAGCCCAGCGGTGTCGAGATGCTCGGCTACCTGATGCGCGAACATGGTTTGAGTCAAAGCGACCTCCCCGGCGTGGGAGCGCAGTCCGTGGTATCGGAATTGTTGGGTGGCAAACGTCAGCTCAACCTGCGGCAGATCCGCTGGCTGGCTGAACGCTTCGGGGTATCGGTGGAGACGTTTATCTGACAGCCATCACGATGAACAACTGATCTCCAGATGTTTACCCCATTCCGGCGGTCGTTCGGCGTAAGCCTCCATGCCTGGCTGCTGCTTGAATGGATTACTCAGCGCCGCATGCAGCCGGCGAACCTCGGCATAGTCGCCGCTTTCAGCCGCATCGATAGCTTTCTGCGCCAGGTAATTGCGCAAGATATACAGCGGGTTCACCGCATGCATGCGCTGGCGGCGCTGCTGTTGATCTGTCTCGCCGTTGCGGATTACCCGGGCCACGTAGAGCTCGGCCCAGGCATCGAAGCCCTTGATGTCGACGAAGTCGTCGCGCAGGCGGGCGACTGCCTCTGGTGCTGAATCTTCTCCGAGGCGGCGGAAGAACAGGGTGTAGTCGACGGCGCTGTTTTGCATTAGTTGCAGCAAGTGTTCGAGCAGCTTCTGGTCGTCGTCTTCAGCGGTGGTAAAACCGAGGCGGCGGCGCATCAGGTCCAGGTAATGCGCCTGGTACAGCGGCAGGTACAGGCCAAGGGTTTCGCGCAGTGCCTCGACGCTGATGAAAGGTGTCAGCGCCTGGGCGAGGGCGCTGAGGTTCCATTGGCCGATCGGCACCTGGTTGCTGAACGAGTAGCGGCCCTGGTCATCGGAATGGTTGCAGATGAAGTTGGCGTCGAAGTCATCGAGGAACGCGAACGGCCCGAAGTCGAAGGTGATGCCCAGGATCGACATGTTGTCGGTGTTCATCACTCCGTGGCAGAAGCCGTAGGCCTGCCACTTGGCGATCAGCTCGGCGTTGCGTTCGACGATTTCGCGGAACATCCCCAGGTACGGCTCCGGTTGTTCCAGGCATTCCGGGAAGTGCATCGCCAGGACGTGCTGGCCGAGTTCGCTCTGCTGTTCGGGACGTTTGGTGTAGTAGAAATACTCGAAATGCCCGAAGCGGATATGGCTGGGTGCCAGGCGCAGGACCATGGCTGCGCGCTCCTGCTTCTCGCGCCACACCGGTGTGTCGGAACCGATTACGCACAGTGCGCGAGTAGTCGGGATGTTCAGGGCGTTCAGCGCTTCGGACGCCAGAAATTCGCGGATCGACGAGCGCAGCACTGCACGGCCATCGCCCATGCGCGAGAAAGGCGTCTGGCCGGCACCCTTGAGGTGCAGGTCCCAGTGTTCGCCAGCCTGGTTGTAGACCTCACCCAGCAACAAGCCGCGACCGTCGCCCAGCTGCGGGTTGTAGGAACCGAACTGATGGCCGGAATACACCATCGCCCGCGGTACCGCGTCGGCCCAGAGCTTGTGGCCACTGAACAGCTCGGCGAACTCCGGGGTTTGTGCCACGGCCGGGTCGAGGTCGAGCAGCGCCATGGCCGCGGGGCTGGCCACCACCAGGCGCGGATTGTCGATCGGCTCGGGCAGCACATGAGCGGAAAACGCGTCGCCCAAACGGGCGAAGCGGTTATCGAAGGTCAGTTCGTCGAGGGCTTTCACCGGCCATCTCCAGCAGAATGTCCGAGCATTCTGCTAGGGATAAGCGGGTTAGTCGAGTTTGGCAGCCGGCGGTTCCTGCGCGGGTTTGCCATCGACCAGCGGGACGATGGTTTTGTTTTCCGGTTCGACCGGCACCATCTTGTATTCCTGGCCATGCAGGTTCTTGAGGTAGACCTCCATCTGCCGGAACGAGATGTTGATGTGCTGCTTCTTGAATTCGCGGTTAATGAAGCGGTTGACCTCGTCCAGCACCGGGTTGCGGTCGCCGAGGTCGCGCACGTGCATGCGCAGCTCGTGGTCCAGGGTACTTTCGCCGAAGTTGAGGAAGAACACATGAGGTTCCGGATCTTTCAGGACCCGTGGGTTTTCCCGGGCGGCCTTGAGCAGCAGCTCTTTCACCAGGTCCAGGTCGGAACCATAGTCGACGCCAAGCTTCAGCGTGACCCGGGTGATGGTATCGGTCAGCGACCAGTTGATCAGTTGCCCGGTAATGAACGTCTTGTTTGGGACGATGATGTCCTTGCGGTCGAAATCGGTGATGGTCGTGGCGCGGATGCGGATCTTGCTGACCGTGCCCGACAGGTTGCCGATGGTGATGGTATCGCCGATCCGCACCGGACGCTCGAACAGGATCATGATGCCGGAGATGAAGTTGGCGAATATCTCCTGCATGCCAAAACCCAGGCCGACCGATAGCGCTGCCACCAGCCATTGCAGCTTGTCCCAGCTAACGCCGAGGGTCGACAGGGTCGAAACGAACCCGACGCCGGCAATCACGTACGACAATAGCGTAGTCGTGGCGTAGGCGCTGCCCTGCGCCAGGTTCAGTTTGGACAGCACCAGCACTTCCAATAGCCCCGGCAAGTTGCGGGCGAGGGCGAAAGTGATGCCGATAATGATCAGCGCGCCGAGCATGTCGCCAATGCTTATCGGCACCATGCTCATGTTGGCACCGGTACCGCTGGTGTATTCGTAGAGGGTGATGTTGTCCAGGTACGAGAACACGCTGATCAGGTCCGACCAGACCCAGTACAGCGCCGCCATGAAACCACCCAGCAACGCCAGGCGAATCAGGCGCAGCGACTGTTCGTTGACCTTCTCGATATCCAGTGTCGGCTCTTCGATCACCGCTTCGCCGTCACCGGCCTCTTTCGCGGCCTGGCGTTTGGCCAGGGCGCGCTGGTAGGCCAAACGTCGTGCGGCAACGCTGAGGCCGCGCACGAAGGTGGCTTCGATCACCAGCCAGAACATCAGCAGGTACAGCGTGTTGATCAGCCGGTCGCTGAGTTTCAGTGCCGTGTAGTAATAACCGAAGCACACCGCGACGAACAGTGCGATGGGCAGCGCGGTGAACATGACGCCCACGGCCTTGCGGAACAGCGAGGCGTTCTGGTGGGTCGGGCTGCTGATCAGCAGGCGGCTAAGCAGCCAGGCCATCAAGGCGTAGCAGGTCAGCACCACCGGCATGCCGAGGACGTCGTCGGCCAGTGCGGCGGGTTGCAGCTCGGCGACTGCCACCACGGCGACTAGCGCCATGACAACCAGGCCCAGGCGCCGTACCCAGCCTTGCAGGAACTCGACCTGGGGTTTTTCCCAGCGGAAATGCAGTTCGGCAACGCCGCCCGGCGCGAGGATGCGGTAGGCGGTGTAGAACACCAGCCAGGCTTGCGCCATCTGCAACAGCGCCGCGCCCATGTTGGCATTTTGCCCGCGGGCGTCGATCTGCAGCGCTAGGCCGCACAATGCCAGTCCCAGGGACACCGGCATCGCCAGTAGAATATTGATCAGAATCGCCTGGGGTGTGTGCAACTGACTGTCACGCTTGAAGTGGCCGATGTCCTGGTGAACCTTGTTCAAGCGCGCGTACAGGCTTTTGCGGCGCCACAGCAGCGCGCCGATTACCAACGCCAACGGCAGGAACAGCAGCGGACGCTGGGTCAGTCCATCGGACAGTTCGCTCAGGCTTGAAGCTACCGGCAATGTGGCGACTTGACGCTTCAAACGCTCCGGCACGTCGTGCATCCACTCGAAATCCAGCGGCTTGTTGCTGGGAATCCAGAACATCTGTTCGTCGAGGGTTGCGCGCAGGCTCTGCGCGGTGCTCAGCAGTTGTTTCTGGTTGAGCTGCAGGGTGATGGATTCATTGAGTACGGCGCTCAGCTCGCGGTTCAACCGTTCCAGCAGGTCGGCCCGGGTATTGGCCAGTTCCAGCAGGCTCTTGCGCAGTTGCGGGGTAACCTGTTCCGGCGGTTGGGTGGACAGCAGGTTGTCGACGTAGGTGGCCGGGTTGCTCAGTTGCTCGCGTTGCTGGCTGACATCGAACTGGTACAGGCGAATGTCGGCAATTTGGTCCGCCAGGTCGCGATCGAGCTTCAGCCGGGGCAGGGCCTGCTTCTGTTTGTAGAGGATTTTCGACAGCAGCAGGCTGCCCTTGAGCACGTTGATCTGCTCGTCCAGGGCCGAGTCGCTCTGGGTGACGCTGTCCAGTTGTTGCTTGGTCTGCAGGTTCTGCTGGGTGACAACGTTGAGGCGGTCTGTGCTCTTGAGCAGGTAGTCGGACAGCTTCAGGTTGATCGTGCTTTCCGTGGCCAGCAGGCTGCTGCCCCCAGACTTCTGAGCCTCGATGGACTGCTGCGTTACGGTTTCCTGGGACTGCGCCAGGCGCTTCTGGTTGATCAGGTTTTGCAGCTCCTGGATTTCCTGATCCAGGCGATCGGATTTTTCCGTGAGCAAGTCATGTTGGCTGTTGCCCAGGTCCTGCAGCTGGCTGTTGCCGGCCAGCTCCTGACGCCGTAGCGGGATCAGCGCATTGAGTGCGGCGAGCTCGGCGTTGAGCTGGTCGCGCTGTTCGCCGCTCAAGGTCTTGCCGGCGTCCTTGCCGGCCTTGAGGATGTTGTTGATCTGTTGAATGCGTGTCTGGCTAGCGGAGATCTCCGCCTGGGCACGCTCGGGACGGGTCTGGGCGGTGATCACCAGGCTGTTGGCATCCGCCAGGGCTTTTTGCAGGTCGCTCTGTTGGGTCGAGCGCTCGGTGAGCATCTGTTCCAGCTGCTGGATCGACAGGTTGGCGAAGCGTTGCTCCACCGGTAGCACCTTGGTGCCTTTGAGGCGCGCCAGCTCGCGCTGGTTCTCGATGTTCTGCTTGGGTGCGGTGGCCAGCTGCTGCTTGAGGGCCGCGAGCTTCTGCTCGTAATCACGCTGGTTGTCGAGCTGGGTCAGGGTGTTTTGCAGGATGCTTTGCAGGGCTTTCTGATCGGCTTCCGGCAATTTGCGCTCGGCAATCTTGTCCAGGCTCGCCTGCACGGTCTCGCTGGTGGGCGGTTCGGCAGCTTGCAAGGTGCCGACAGAGAGGCTCAAGCCCAGCAGGGCCATGAAAAAATAGGTGCGCAGGGTTGACATAGAGACCGATCGAAAGCTGACGAAGTGTGGAGTTTAGAGGAAGAGTCCCGGACCCGGGCGACTTCCTTCGGGGAATCTGACGCCGACTTTGCCTATCTTGTTCCCGTCCATGACCGCAACTGTCCAGATGGTGCTATTCCATTCCACCTGGTCACCCACTACAGGCGCACCACCGACTTTCTGCGCGATGAAGTGACCCAGGGACATGTCCGGATCGATGTCTTCGACCTTCAACCCATACAGGGCAGCAACCGCAGCCAGCTGGGCGTCTCCTTCGAGCACAAAGTCGCCGAAGAAGCGCAAATCCAGCCCCCTTTGCGGGGCCTGGCTGAAGAGTTTGCCGAGGGCCGGGAGGTTGTGTTCGTGGCCGATAACACACAGCAAATCATCGACTTCGAGCACCGTACTACCCGACGGATGGAGCAGTTGCTGGCCACGAAACAGCGCCGCGATGCGCGTGCCGTCGGGCATTTTCAGCTCGCGCAGGGGCGAACCGATGCACCATTTTTCGGCGCCAAGGCGATAAACGAACAGCTCCCACTCGCTGGTGACGTGTACTTCCAGCGCAGCCCGGGAGATCGGCAAGGGTTCAGGCGGAACGGTGACCTTTAACAGCTTCGCCACCCACGGCAGACTCGTGCCCTGCACCAGCAGCGATACCAGCACGATGAAGAACGCGAGGTTGAAGTACAGCTGGGCATTGGGCAGCCCGGCCATCAGCGGGAACACCGCCAGGATGATCGGTACCGCGCCGCGCAGCCCGACCCAGGAAATAAAGGCTTTCTCGCGGCCATGGAATGCCTTGAACGGCAGCAGGCCGACCATCACCGACAGCGGGCGGGCGAACAGGATCATCCACAGCGCCAGACCCAGGGCGGGCAGGGCGATCGGCAGCAAGTCGTGCGGCGTAACCAGCAAACCCAGCACCAGGAACATGCCGATCTGTGCCAGCCAGGCCATGCCGTCGAGCATATGCAGGATGCCGTGACGGCTGCGCACCGGACGGTTGCCGATCACCAGGCCGCACAGGTACACCGCGAGGAAACCGCTGCCATGCAGGGCGTTGGTCAGGGCAAACACCACCAGGCCGCCGGCGACCACCAGGATCGGGTACAGGCCGTTAGCCAGGTTGATCCGGTTGACCAGCTGCAGCATCACCCAGCCGCCGCCGAGGCCAATCACGCCGCCGATTCCGAATTCACGTACCAGATGCCCCAGCAGGCTCCAATGCAAACCGGTCTCGCCGCTGGCAAGCATGTCGATCAGGGTGACAGTGAGAAATACCGCCATCGGGTCGTTGCTGCCGGATTCGATCTCGAGGCTGGCGCTGACCCGCTCGTTCAGGCCCTTGCCGCCCAGCAGCGAGAACACTGCAGCGGCGTCGGTGGAGCCAACGATGGCGCCGATCAACAGGCCCTGGATCATGTTCAGATTGAACAGCCAGGCAGCGGCCATGCCGGTCAGCCCGGTAGTAATCAGCACGCCCACCGTGGCCAGGGACAGTGCCGGCCATAACGCCACGCGGAAACTGGATACGCGAGTTCGCAGGCCACCGTCGAGCAGGATGACGGCCAGTGCCAGGTTGCCGACCAGATAGGCCGTCGGGTAGTTATCGAAGATGATGCCGCCGCCGTCGACCCCGGCCGCCATGCCCACGGCCAGGATGATTACCAGGATCGGGATGCCGAGGCGCGAGGAAAGTGAACTCACCAGAATGCTTGCACCTACCAGCAACGCGCCGATCAAGAACAGGCTGTTGATGGTCGTCGCATTCAAAGGCAGTACTCCGGAAAGCTGAAAGGCGGGCGCAAACTGACCATGCAGTCTGCGTGCCAGCGATTCTAACCTGTTGAAATGTGATGCTGTCAAAAAGGTTTTGCAGATCAAAAGATCGCAGCCTGCGGCAGCTCCTACGCTCAGTCGGTGTTAACCCCGTAGGAGCTGCCGCAGGCTGCGATCTTTTCGGCATCACCCGATTAAAGGCTGAACCGCCCAACCATCCCGTTCAAATCCACCGCCAGCCGCGACAGTTCATTGCTGGCTGCACTCGTCTGGCTGGCCCCGGTCGCTGATTGCACCGACAGGTCCCGGATGTTCACCAGGTTGCGATCCACTTCGCGCGCCACCTGCGCCTGCTCCTCGGCGGCACTGGCGATCACCAGGTTGCGTTCGTTGATTTCGACGATGGCAGTGTTGATTGTGTCCAGCGACAGGCCGGCACCGCGGGCGATGTTCAGGGTCGATTCGGCGCGCTCGGTGCTGTTGCGCATCGAATTCACCGCATGCTCGGTGCCGCTCTGGATACTGCCGATCATGCGTTCGATCTCGCTGGTCGACTGCTGGGTGCGATGCGCCAGGGCCCGGACTTCGTCCGCTACCACGGCAAAACCGCGCCCGGCTTCACCGGCTCGCGCGGCTTCGATCGCTGCGTTCAATGCCAGCAGGTTGGTCTGGTCAGCCAGGCCGCGGATCACATCAAGGACCTTGCCGATATCCCTGGATTCGTTGGCCAGGTCGCCGATCAGGGTTGCCGTGCTCTGCACATCGGCGCTCATGCGTTCGATGGCGCTGACGGTTTCCTGCACCAGGTCGCGACCGTCACCGGCAGAAGTAGTGGCATTTTTCGAGGCTTCGGAGGTGCTGACCGCGTTGCGCGCAACTTCTTCCACGGCGCTGGTCATCTCATTGACCGCCGTGGCGGCCTGCTCGATTTCGTTGTTCTGCTGGGTCAGGCCGCGGGCACTTTCATCAGTGACGCTGTTGAGCTCTTCGGCGGCAGAGGCCAATTGGGTGGCAGAACCGGAGATCCGCTGCAGCGTGTCGCGCAGTTTTTCCTGCATTTTCGACATCGCCAGCAACAGGCGGCCGGCTTCGTCTTCACCATCAACGGTAATCGGGCGAGTCAGGTTGCCCTCGGCGATGGCTTCGGCGGCGCTCAAAGCGTTGGCGATTGGCTTGGTGATGCTGTTGGTCAATAACCAGGCGAACAGCAGCGTCAGGCCCGAGGCCAGGACCAGCAGCGCGACGACCAGGTTGAACGCCGAGGAATACTGATCCGCAGCTTCCTGGCTGGTTTCGGCGATCTGCTGGGTGTTGATCTCCAGCAGCTTGGCCAGTGCCGTGTTGACCGCCTCAGAGTTGGCGAGCAACTCGGTGTTGAGCATCTTGCGCAGCTCTTCGACCTGATTGTTACGCGACAGACTCTTCATCTGGTCTTCAAGCTGACGGTATTGCCCCAGTAATTGCAGGTACTGGTCGTAGGCCGCCCGTTCGACCGGGCCGTTAATCAGCGGTTCGTAAATTTTCTGTGTGTCGCGGATCTGCTGATTGCGCGTCTCGAACAGTTCAAAGGTCTTTTGCTGGACGTCGGGTTCGCGGTTGGTCAGCAAGCGGTAAGACAGGACCCGCAGGCGCAGGGTAAGTTGGGTGAACTCATCGATGCTTTTTACGCTGGGTACACTGGCGGAGGCGATATCTTCGCCGGCCGCGCGGATCTTGCTCATCTGGTTCAAGGCAAACACACCCAGAACCAGCATCAACCCGCCAATCATGGCGAAACCGAGGAACGCCCTTGGGGCGATATTCATATTGCGAAGGGACATGGTGTTTTCCGGGAGAGGCGCATCCATGCGGCGCTAAGGCTGTCGTATGAAGGGCTTATCGGTCATACGACTAAAGTCTTGAGTGACTGCGCGTTTTTGTCGCAGTACAGGTCCGGCGACGAATTGCAGGAACCAGATGGAACAATCACAGTCTTTTAAGCTCGCGAGGAAGGTTGCCCGCCTGGAAAATCAAGGCCTTGCGCCTGAATAACCCTGGCTTGCGTGGTGACTTTTCTTTATCGTACGCGCCCTTTGAAATTGCTTGGAAAATCATTATGTTGGAAGCATCCCTTAGCCAATTGGAACAGCTGGTCAGCGACCTGGTTCAACAGAACCAGACCCTGCTCGCGACTAACCAGACCCTGAGCACAGAATTGGCCCAGGCCAAGGATGAAAACGAAAGCCTGCAACTGAACCTGATGGAGCAGGAAGAGAAACTCGGCGCTACCGCAGCGCGCATCCAGGCCCTGGTTGAGCGCGTCAGCGCCGGCCCAGTCAGCGCATGAGCGAGGGCGCCGCAGGGGTGAAAGTCGTCTCGATCCTGGGGGAGGACTATTCGATCAGGGCGCCGGCCGGGGAAGAGCAAACCCTGCTGGACGCTGCATTGATGTTGAAAGCTGCACTGGCTGATACCAAAAAGAAGTACCCGACGCTGATCGGCGACCGGTTGCTGGTGCTGGCCGCGATGAACCTGTGCTCTCAGCAGATCGAGATGCGCAAGCAACACAAGCTCGAACTCGACCGTTACCAAGAGCAAGTCAGCGCCACGGTTGAAGTGATCGCCAAGACCATCAATCAAGCCTGATCGGCTGATCGGCTGATCTGGCGCGGCAGGTGGGTGGGTTTAAGCTGAATTAAGATCAAAAGATCGCAGCCTGCGGCAGCTCCTACGGTTGGAATGCATTCCCCTGTAGGAGCTGCCGAAGGCTGCGATCTATTTTGCGGCTGTCACGCCGATTTACGACAGATCAGAACCACTCATCCTGCATCCCAAGACACACATCATCCCGCGCCTCAAGAATCGCCAGTTCATGGTGGCAACCCGGCACTTCCCATGTCAGGAAATACCGCGCTGCCTGCAGCTTGCCTTTATAGAAGCTGACATCTGCCGCATTCCCCTTGGCCAGCCCTTCCTCAGCACGAATCGCCTGTTCCAGCCAGCGCCAGCCGATTACTGTGTGCCCGAACACCTTCAGGTACAGCGCAGAGTTCGCCAGACTGCTGTTGACCTTGCCCTGCCCCAGATCGGTCAGCAGGCCAATGGTTACGGTCTGCAGGCGCTCCACCAGCTTCTCCAGAGGTTCACGCAGCGCTGTTAGCGACCCATGGGCCTGCGCGCGCTCGGCGGTGCCGGCGATCAAACGGATCAACTGCTTGAGCCCTGCACCCCCGTTCTGCGCCAGCTTGCGCCCCAGCAGGTCCAGCGACTGAATGCCGTGAGTGCCTTCGTGGATCGGGTTCAGGCGGTTATCGCGGTAATACTGCTCCACCGGGTACTCGCGGGTGTAACCGTGGCCGCCGAGGATCTGGATTGCCAGTTCGTTGGCCTTGAGGCAGAACTCCGACGGCCAGGATTTGACGATCGGGGTCAGCAGGTCCAGCAGCTCATGCGCTTGCTTGCGCTCGGCTTCGGTCTCAAGCGTGGTAGTGTCATCAAACAATCGCGCCGCGTATAACCCCAGGTCAAACGAGCCTTCGACGTACGCTTTTTGCGTCAGCAGCATGCGCCTGACGTCGGCGTGCTGAATGATTGCCACCGGTGCGGTGTTCGGGTCCTTGCTGTCTGGCACTCGCCCCTGTGGCCGCTCGCGTGCGTATTCCAGGGAGTACAGGTAGCCGGCGTAGCCGAGCATGACCGCGCCCATGCCGACGCCGATCCGCGCCTCGTTCATCATCTGGAACATGTAGCTCAGGCCCTGATGCGGCTTGCCCACCAGATAGCCCACGCAGGCACCATTGTCGCCAAAGTTCAGCGCTGTAGAAGTGGTGCCGCGCCAGCCCATCTTGTGAAACAGCCCGGCTAGCAATACGTCATTACGCGGGCCCAGGCTGCCGTCATCGTTGACCAGGAACTTGGGCACGATAAACAGCGAAATGCCCTTCACTCCGGCCGGAGCGTCCGGCAGCTTGGCCAGCACCATGTGCACGATGTTCTCCGACAGCGGGTGATCGCCGCCGGAGATGAAGATCTTGTTGCCTTTGAGGCGATAGGTGCCGTCGGACGCAGGCTCGGCGCGGGTACGAATATCCGACAGCGAGGACCCGGCGTGAGGTTCGGTCAGGGCCATGGTGCCAAAGAAACGGCCGTCGATCATCGGCTGCAGGAAACGCTGCTTCTGCTCTTCAGTGCCGAAACTTTCGATCAGGTTGGCCGCGCCCATGGTCAGGAACGGGTACGAAGTCGACGCCGCGTTGGCGGACTGGAAGTGCGCAAAGCAGGCCTGGGACAGCAGTGTTGGCAGCTGCATGCCACCCGCCTCGAAACTGCGCGCGGCATTGAGGAATCCGGCTTCGAGAAAGGCGTCCACAGCCGGTTTTACTTCCGGAATCAGAATCGCCTGGCCGTCCTCGTAACGTGGCTCGTTCTCGTCGCCCTTGCGGTTGTGCGGGGCGAAGAACTTCTCGGCAATGTTGCGGGCAGTGCCAAGTGCGGCATCGAAGGTCTCACGATTGTGCTCGGCAAAACGCTCGCGCTGGGTCAGGCCTTCGGCATCGAGGACTTCATACAGCTCGAAAGCCAGATTGCGGGAACTGAGCAACGTCTCGGACATGGCGGCCTACCTTTTTTTGGGTTGGACCGAGTTTAGGCGTGGGGAGGGTGGGGTGAACAGGATGATTGATGAGCGTGATGGTGTGTTGCGGCCACCGCTAATCAAATGTGGGAGCGGGCTTGCTCGCGAAAGCGCTGTATCAGTCAAAGTTTATGTCGACTGACACTCCGCATTCGCGAGCAAGCCCGCTCCCACAAGGGATTTTGCATACCGGGCAGCCATTGCGGCTGCCCGGCCTTGTTGCTGTTTAGCCGATTGTCATCAAGCTGGCATTACCACCCGCAGCAGCAGTGTTAACACTCAACGCCCGCTCAATCACCAGACGCTCCAGCGCAATATTGGTCTCGCCCTGGGACAACCCATGAACCCCGACAATCGCACCAGCCCGCTTGGCTACCTGCTGGCAGACCGCACGCAGCTGATCGGAATGGCCGTGATGCAGGACCGCATCAAATACCACCTCGTCCTTGCTCCAGTCGGAAACCAGCTTGATGCGGGCCTGAACATCCTTCGGCAGGCGTGCATACAAAGCCTTGGTCAATTCAGCTTCCGGCCACACCGCCGAACCGCCAACTGCCAGCACGGCAGCCAGTTGGGTCAGCAGGTCGCCCTCGACTTCCGCCAGGCACAGCACGTGTTCACGCGGCAGAATGGCGTAGCTGTTGCGTTCGCCGGTCGGGCCTGCCAGAAGGCGGGTGATCCCGCTTTGCGATTGCGCTGCGAACTGCGCACACAAGGTCGCCAGGTCGGCGAGCTTGTTGCTGTCGGCCCAGGCTTTCAAGGCAGTCAGCGGCTTGCTCATGGCGTCACGCAGACGAACATCCGGTGCTGCGATAGCGTCACCGCGAGCGAAGGATTGTTCGATCGCATCAGTAGGACGAGTCGACAGCAGGCGGTACAGGTACAGCGGACCACCAGCTTTCGGACCAGTGCCCGACAGGCCTTCGCCGCCGAACGGTTGCACGCCGACCACTGCGCCGACAATGTTGCGGTTTACGTAGACGTTACCGGCATTGACGTTGTCGATCACCTTGGCGATGGTCTCGTCGATACGGGTGTGCACGCCCAGGGTCAGGCCGTAGCCGGACGCATTGATCTGCGCAATCAGCTGGTCGATGTCCTTGCGCTTGTAGCGAACCACGTGCAGCACCGGACCGAAGATCTCCCGTTGCAACTCGTCGAAGCTTTCCAGCTCGATCAGGGTCGGCATCACGAAGGTGCCGCGCTTGACCTCTTCGCTGTTGGCAATGGCCACCTGGTACACGTTGCGACCTTTGTCGCGCATGCCCTGGATGTGCTTCTCGATACCGGCCTTGGCTTCAGCGTCGATCACCGGGCCGATGTCCACGGACAGACGCTCCGGGTTACCCAGGCGGCATTCAGCCATGGCACCTTTGAGCATTTCGATGACACGGTCAGCGGAATCTTCCTGCAAGCAAAGTACACGCAGAGCCGAGCAGCGCTGACCTGCGCTGTCGAAGGCCGAGGACACTACGTCGATCACAACCTGTTCGGTCAGTGCCGAGGAATCGACGATCATCGCGTTCTGGCCGCCAGTCTCGGCGATCAGTGGAATCGGACGGCCTTGGGCATCCAGGCGACCGGCGACGTTGCGTTGCAGCAGACGAGCGACTTCGGTGGAACCGGTGAACATCACGCCTTTGACCCGATCGTCACCGACCAGACGGGCGCCTACGGTTTCGCCACGGCCCGGCAGCAATTGCAGCACGCCTTCCGGGATTCCGGCTTCGAGCAGCAGGCGCACGGCCTGGGCGGCCACCAGCGGAGTCTGTTCTGCAGGCTTGGCCAGTACCGGGTTGCCGGCGGCCAAAGCAGCAGCAACCTGGCCGCTGAAAATCGCCAACGGGAAGTTCCACGGGCTGATGCAGACCACAGGGCCCAGCGGACGATGCGCGTCATTGGTGAAATCGTTGCGCGCCTGCACTGCGTAGTAACGCAGGAAGTCCACGGCTTCGCGTACTTCGGCGATGGCGTTGGCGAAGGTCTTGCCGGCTTCGCGAGCCAGCAGGCCCATCAGCGGCTGGATCTCGCCTTCCATCAGGTCAGCGGCACGTTCCAGGATCGCGGCACGTTCGGCCGGCGGGGTAGCCTGCCAGATCGGCGCAGCGTTCAAGGCGCACTGGATCGCGTTGTCGACGTCTTCGACGGTCGCTTCCTGTACATGGCCGACCACGTCACGCTGATCCGATGGGTTCAGCACAGGTGCTGGGGTTTCGGTGCTGGAAGCGCAGCCGAGCATCGGCGCGGCTTTCCAGTCGTTGTGAGCGGTGGCCAGCAGGGCGCAGGACAGTGAAGCCAGACGATGTTCGTTGGCCATGTCGATGCCGCTGGAGTTGGCGCGCTCGGCACCGTACAGGTCACGCGGCAGCGGGATACGCGGGTGTGGCAGGCCGAAGCCGCCTTCCTGCGTCGCCATCTGCTCGATGGTGGCCACTGGATCGGCCACCAGCTCCTGAATCGAGATGGATTGATCGGCGATACGGTTGACGAATGAAGTATTCGCGCCGTTTTCCAGCAGGCGACGCACCAGGTACGCCAGCAGTGTCTCGTGGGTGCCAACCGGAGCGTACACGCGGCACGGACGGTTCAGCTTGCCCTCGGACACCTTGCCTACAACCTGTTCGTACAGCGGTTCACCCATGCCGTGCAGGCACTGGAACTCATACTGGCCGGGGTAATAGTTCTGACCGGCGATGTGGTAGATGGCCGACAGGGTGTGGGCGTTGTGCGTGGCGAACTGCGGATAGATGACTTCCGGCACCGACAGCAGTTTGCGTGCGCAAGCGATGTAGGACACGTCGGTGTACACCTTGCGGGTGTACACCGGATAGCCTTCCAGGCCTTCGACCTGAGCGCGCTTGATCTCGCTGTCCCAGTACGCGCCTTTCACCAGGCGGATCATCAGGCGATGACGGCTGCGACGAGCCAGGTCGATCACGTAGTCGATCACGTACGGGCAACGCTTCTGGTAAGCCTGGATCACGAAACCGATGCCGTTCCAGCCGGTCAGTTGCGGCTCGAAGCACAGGCGTTCCAGCAGGTCCAGCGACAGCTCCAGGCGGTCGGCTTCTTCAGCGTCGATGTTCAGGCCAATGTCGTATTGCTTGGCCAGCAAGGTCAGCGACAGCAGGCGCGGGTACAGCTCTTCCATCACGCGCTCGTACTGCGCACGGCTGTAACGCGGGTGCAGTGCCGACAACTTGATGGAAATGCCTGGACCTTCATAGATCCCACGACCGTGGGACGCTTTGCCGATCGAGTGGATGGCTTGTTCGTACGAGGCCAGGTATTTCTGCGCGTCGTGCTCGGTGAGTGCCGCTTCACCCAGCATGTCGTAAGAGTACCGGAAGCCCTTGGCTTCGAATTTGCTCGCGTTGGCCAGGGCTTCGGCGATGGTTTCACCGGTGACGAACTGCTCACCCATCAGGCGCATGGCCATGTCGACGCCCTTGCGGATCATCGGCTCGCCGCTCTTGCCGATGATGCGGCTCAGGGACGAAGTCAGGCCGGCTTCATTGTGCGTGGCGACCAGTTTGCCGGTCAGCAGCAGACCCCAGGTGGCAGCGTTAACGAACAGCGAAGGGCTGTTGCCCAGGTGCGGGTGCCAGTTGCCGGTGCTGATCTTGTCGCGGATCAGCGCGTCACGGGTGCCCTTGTCCGGAATGCGCAGCAGCGCTTCGGCCAGGCACATCAGGGCCACGCCTTCCTGGGACGAAAGAGAGAATTCCTGCAGCAGGCCCTGGACAATCCCGGCACGGCCGCCAGCGCTCTTCTGATTGCGCAGTTTTTCGGCAATCGAGGCGGCGAGTTTGTTGGTGGCTTCGGCCATGACCGCTGGCAGACGCGCCTGCTCGATCAGCATCGGCACCACTTCCGGCTCAGGGCGGCGGTAAGCGGCGGTGATCGATGCACGCAGCACCGATTGCGGCAGGATGCTTTCTGCGAATTCGAGGAAGCACTGATGGGCGTGATCCAGAGGCGCGTCGACCGAATCGTCGGAATCCTTGGTCAAGCCGTTCAGCTCGGTCAGGGTTGCACCACCCTCGAGTTTTTCCAGGTAATTGAAGATTGCCTGTTTGATCAGCCAGTGCGGCGTGCGATCAATCGAGGTCGCGGCGGCCTTGAGGCGTTCGCGGGTCGGGTCGTCAAGTTTGACCCCAAGAGTGGTGGTAGCCATATTTTTATCCTCATGTTTGCCACAACTGCGTGGCATCAGCTGGCGGCAAGATTAGCCCTGCGCTGATCGAGGTGCAACCGGGTGCAACCCTTTTTTTGTCGGAATTAGCGGCAGCTCGTCAGGAAAAAAATTCCGGTTCGAAGGTCCCGCGCCTGCTTGGTGCTTTTACTTATAGCAAACCGCCAGAACTGCCCTAAAAAGGAGCAAAAAACGGCATTTGCATGATAATTCCGACTAGGTGCAACTTATTCGAAAGAAACTGGTTGCACCTTATTTGCTTTGTTGAATAGCATTCGCCGCGAAGGTGCAACCGGCTCCAACGTCAGGTGCACCGGCTGATGGCTTTCCTGGGGAAACATCAGTCATAAATGCGCGGGATCCACAATCGTCTGTCAAACGTCGTCGTTTGCGAGCGGTTACCTAATACCGCCGCTACATAAAAACAAAGCCAGGGCGTAACTTAATGAGCGTTAGCAATCCAACCCTGATCACGTTCGTGATCTACATCGCAGCAATGGTGCTGATCGGCTTCATGGCCTATCGCTCCACCAACAACCTATCCGATTACATTCTGGGCGGTCGTAGCCTGGGCAGCGTCGTGACTGCATTGTCCGCCGGCGCCTCCGACATGAGCGGCTGGTTGTTGATGGGCTTGCCGGGCGCAATCTACATGTCCGGTCTGTCCGAGAGCTGGATCGCCATCGGCCTGATCATCGGTGCCTACCTGAACTGGCTGTTCGTCGCCGGCCGTCTGCGTGTACAGACCGAGCACAACGGTGATGCGCTGACTCTGCCGGACTACTTCTCCAGCCGGTTCGAAGACAAAAGCGGCCTGCTGCGGATCATCTCTGCGGTAGTGATCCTGGTGTTCTTCACCATTTATTGCGCATCCGGCATCGTGGCTGGCGCCCGTCTGTTCGAAAGCACCTTCGGCATGTCCTACGAGACTGCGCTGTGGGCCGGTGCTGCGGCGACGATTGCCTACACCTTTGTGGGTGGTTTCCTGGCAGTGAGCTGGACCGATACCGTTCAAGCCACGCTGATGATCTTCGCCCTGTTGCTGACGCCGATCATCGTGCTGCTGGCTACGGGCGGCGTTGACACCACGTTCCTGGCCATCGAAGCGCAAGATCCAAGCAACTTCGACATGCTGAAAAACACCACTTTCATCGGCATTATCTCGCTGATGGGCTGGGGCCTGGGCTACTTCGGCCAGCCGCACATCCTCGCGCGTTTCATGGCGGCGGATTCGGTCAAGTCGATCGCTAACGCTCGCCGCATCTCCATGACCTGGATGATCCTGTGCCTGGGCGGCACCGTCGCTGTAGGTTTCTTCGGTATCGCTTACTTCTCGGCGCACCCGGAGCTGGCCGGTCCTGTGACCGAAAACCATGAGCGTGTGTTCATCGAACTGGCGAAAATCCTGTTCAACCCATGGATCGCCGGTGTGCTGCTGTCGGCCATCCTGGCTGCCGTAATGAGCACCCTGAGCTGCCAATTGCTGGTGTGCTCGAGTGCCCTGACCGAAGACTTCTACAAGACCTTCCTGCGTAAATCCGCATCTCAGGTCGAGTTGGTCTGGGTTGGCCGCGCCATGGTGCTGCTGGTTGCCCTGATCGCCATCGCGATGGCCGCCAACCCGGAGAACCGCGTACTGGGTCTGGTCAGCTACGCCTGGGCCGGTTTTGGTGCTGCATTCGGTCCGGTCGTGCTGATCTCCGTGATTTGGAAAGACATGACCCGCAACGGCGCACTGGCCGGCATCCTGGTCGGCGCGATCACCGTGATCGTGTGGAAACACTTCGAACTGCTGGGCCTGTACGAAATCATCCCGGGCTTCATCTTCGCCAGCCTGGCGATCTACATCGTCAGCAAACTCGGCGCGCCGACTGCTGGCATGCTGCAGCGTTTCGAGGCAGCCGAGGCAGATTTCCGCCTGAACAAGTAATCGCGATGAGCTGATGCTCTGAGCTTTTGCTGAACAAAAGAACGGCCCGCTTCCTCTGGAGGCGGGCCGTTTTTTTTCATGTCTGGAGGGCAGGTTGGCCCGCTCGGCCGCGAAGCCCTGACGTTGCGCTCGGTACAGGGTAAACTTGCCGACCTGCGCAGGAGCAATCATGAATTATCGTCACGCCTTCCATGCCGGCAATCACGCCGACGTGTTCAAACACCTGACTTTGACCCGCCTCATCGCCCTGATGTCGCGCAAGGAGCAGCCGTTCGCCTATCTCGATACCCATGCCGGCATCGGCCTGTATGACCTGCAGGGTGATCAGGCCAGCCGCACCGGTGAATACCTGGAAGGCATTGCGCGTTTGTGGGATCAGCCGGACCTGCCGATGTTGACCGCCGATTACATGCAGGTGCTGCACGAGATGAACCCGGATGGCCAGTTGCGCTATTACCCGGGCTCACCGGAGCTGGCGCGACGCCTGACCCGGCCCCAGGATCGGCTGATGCTCAACGAGAAGCACCCGCAAGATGGCCTGTTGCTCAAGGACAATATGGCCGGCGACAGGCGCGTCAAGGTGCAACTGGGCGAAGGCTGGCACGTGCCCCGGGCGATGTTGCCGGTGCAGGAGAAGCGCGCGGTGATGTTGATTGATCCGCCGTTCGAGCAGCTCGATGAGATGCAGCGTTGTGCGGCCTCGCTGAAAGAAGCGATCGGCCGGATGCGCCAGACTGTGGCGGCGATCTGGTACCCAGTGAAAGACCAGCGTATGTTGCGTCGGTTTTATCAGGACCTGGCCGGCACGGGTGCGCCGAAGTTGTTGCGCGTGGAATTGCTGGTGCATCCGCTGGACACGCCGAACAGCTTGAACGGGTCGGGGTTGGCGATTGCCAATCCGCCGTGGGGGCTGGAGGAGGAGTTGCGCGAGTTGCTGCCGTGGTTGTCGCAGAAGCTTGGGCAGACTCAGGGTGGGTGGCAGATGGATTGGTTGATTGCTGAATGAGGTAGGTCAAAAGCAAGATCAAAAGATCGCAGCCTGCGGCAGCTCCTACAGAGGTACACCTTACACACTGTAGGAGCTGCCGCAGGCTGCGATCTTTTGCTTTACGGCGTTAGATCGGGCAGGTCACGCCTGTACCGCCAATCCCGCAATACCCTTCTGGATTTTTCGCCAGGTACTGCTGGTGATACGCCTCGGCGAAGTACACCGTCGGCGCTTCGTCGATTTCGGTGGTGATGGTGCCTTTGCCGGCCTTGGTCAACTCGGCCTGAAACACTTGCGCGCTGGCTTTGGCCGCTTCCAGTTGAGTCGGGTTGGTGGCATAGATCACCGAGCGATACTGCGTGCCGATGTCATTACCCTGGCGCATGCCCTGGGTTGGGTTGTGCAGTTCCCAGAACATTTTCAGCAGCGCTTCGTAGCTGACCTTTGCCGGCTCATAGACCACCAGTACCACTTCGCTGTGGCCAGTCAGGCCTGAGCAGACTTCTTCATAGGTAGGGTTCGGCGTGAAGCCGCCGGCGTAACCCACTACCGTGCTGACCACGCCTTCGCGCTGCCAGAATTTGCGTTCCGCACCCCAGAAGCAGCCCAGGCCGAAGATCGCGAAATCCACGTCAGTGACGAACGGGCCCAACAGCGGGGCGTCGTGCACGAAGTGTTTTTCCGGCAGGGACATCGGAGTTTCGCGGCCAGGCAGAGCTTGTTCTTTAGTCGGGAGCACGTTTTTGTTCACCAGAATTTCCGAGCGCAGAACCATCATCAGTCCCCTCAGTCAGGTTGGATGTAAATAGGTAGACCGCCAGTGTGCCGAATAATGCCAGTAGGTGCGAGCAATGTGGATTGAGCCTGCTCGTGATGACTGCTTAACATTCAACATGGGTGGAGACTGACACACCGCTATCGCGAGCAGGCTCGCTCCTACAGGGGCGGGACCTGTCAGGCGATGGGGCCACGCGGATAGCGTCTGAGCTTTTCGATCAGATCGCTGCCCGGAATCGGGCGGTCGAACAGGTAGCCCTGGCCGACGTCGCAGCGATGGCGGCGCAGGAACGCCAGCTGCTCGGCGGTCTCGATACCTTCCGCCACCACCTTGAGTTTAAGGTTGTGGGCCATGGCGATCACGGCAGAGGTGATTTCCATGTCGTCCTGGTTGTCCGGGATTTCGTGGATGAAGCTTCGATCGATCTTGAGGATATCAATCGGGAATTTCTTCAGGTAGCTCAGCGACGAGTAACCGGTGCCGAAGTCGTCCATGGCCAGGGTCAGGCCCAGGCGTTTCAGCTGGTCGAGTTGCAAGTGGGTGTCTTCGGTGGCTTCGAGCAGCAGGCCTTCGGTCAGTTCAAGTTCCAGCAGGCTCCCCGGCAGTGCTTCTTCCTTGAGGATGTTGGCGATGGACGCCACCAGGTCGGGGTCGGAGAACTGTTTGGGCGACAGGTTGATTGCCACCTGCAGGTTGCCCAGGCCAGCGGCGGTCAGGTGCTTGCTCATGCGGCAGGCCTGGCGGGCGATCCATTTGCCAATCGGGATGATCAGGCCGGTTTCCTCGGCGACACTGATGAACTGGTCCGGACGGATCATGCCTTTTTCCGGATGGTTCCAGCGCAACAGGGCCTCCATCCCCAGCAGGCGCCCGCTGCGCAGGCACAGCTTGGGCTGGTAAAAGACGTCCAGCTCATTCTGGGTCAGGGCGCGACGCAGGTTGTTTTCCACGAACAGTTTGTAGCTGGCCTCGGCGTTCAGCGCTTCGGTGAACACCTGAACCTGGTGCTTGCCGTTGGCCTTGGCTTTGTGCAGCGCCAGGCCGGCGTTGCGCATCAGTGTTTGTGGATCGCGCCCGTGCAGCGGCGCGCAGGCCAGGCCGACGGAGCCGGTGACGCTGATCAGCTGGTTGTCGACGAACATCGGCTTGTCCAGCGTTGCCAGCAGTTGGTTGGCGACTTGCTGGCCGGTGCAGAGGTCGGTGTTGTCCAGCAACACGGCGAACTCATTACTGGCAAAACGCGCCAGGCTGCCGCTTGGGCTGAGGCTGTTGCGCAGGCGGCGCGCCAGGCTGATCAGCAGCTTGTCGCCGGTCTGATGGCCCAGGCTGTCGTTGATCCGCTTGAAATTATCGATGTCCACCAGCAGCAGGCTGATGGGTGTATCAGTGTCGCGGGAAAAGCGTTCATCGAGGTTGCGGATGAAGGCCGGTCGGTTGCCCAGGTTGGTCAGGTTGTCGGTGTAGGCCAGGCGCTCAATGCGCTGCTGGGCCAGTTTGGTCTGGGTGATGTCTTCATAGATGCCGATGTAATGCGTCAGCTCGCGGTTGTCGCCGTACACCTTGGAAATCGACAACTGGCCCCAGTAGGGTTCGAGGTTTTTTCGTCGGCTCTTGAACTCACCCTGCCAGCTGTTGCTCTTGCCCAGCGCCGAAGTGGCGTCGAACAGCAGTTCGCTGAGGTTCTCCAGTGCCGGCAGTTCCGACAGCCGCTGGCCGTGGACTTCTTCGGTGCTGTACTGGGTAATCGCCGTGAAACTGGGGTTGACGTATTCCACCACGCCATCGCAGTTGACCAGCAGAAAGGCATTGGCGCTCTGTTCCACGGCCCGCTGGAACAGGTGCAGGGCACTGGTGGCGGTGCGGCGATTATGGTTGCTGATCACTTGGGCAAACTGGTCGGCCAGCTCGCCGGCGAAGGCTATTTCGTCCGATTGCCAGGCGCGAGAGGCACCGCTCTGCTCCAGGCAAAGCACCCCGACTACCTGGCCATCGACCCGAACGCTGGCATCGAGCATGGCGATGACATCCCGCGGTCGCAGGCATTCCACCAGCTCCCGGGTGCGCGGATCGCGCATGACATTGTGCGCATCAATGGCGCGGCCGGTGTGCAGGGCTTCCAGATAATCAGGATAGCCGCTGACATCGATCGGCTCGGGCAGCTGGTGTTCCTGGCTCGCGCGGTGATAGGCGGAGATCGGCACCAGCATCGAATCTTCAAGATTCCACAGGCTGGCGCAGTCGACCTGGTAGATGTCACAGGCGCTGCGGGTGATCAGCTCGGCCGCTTCCTGCAGCGAATTGTTGCTGGTATAGCGCTGGCGCGTCAGCAGCAGGATCAGGTCCTGCTGCGCCCGCACGCGATCCAGGTGCAACAGCTGTTCCTGCTGGGCGCGCTGATTGAGTTCAAGGGCGATTTGCAGGCGCGAGTTCTGATTTTCCAGGTCCAGCGCGGCCAGCACCGGGTTGCTCTCGATCAAGTCGTCGACCACCAGCAGGTAGCCGCGCAACAGTTGTCGATTGTGCTGTTTGAATGCTTCGCCCAGTTCCAGCAGCTTCAAGGCGCCGGCGGGCGTGTGCAGGGTGTAGCGGATCAGGTAACTGGACGCTTCAGTGAGTTGCTGCTGGATCGCGTCATGCAGCTGATGACGCGCCTGTGGCTCCATCAGGCTGGCGTAGGGCGAGCTGATCAGTGAGCAGAGCTCCACAGCGGCCAGGCCGAAGGGTCGTTCGCAGTTGGGGTCGAGAAACAACATGGCCCAGCTGGCTTCATTCAGCCGCTCGAAACGCAGCATGCCGAGCCGCGAGGGCACAGGCAATTGCGTCACTACCTCGGCCGCCATACGGCTGGCGGCATCGGGTTGGCTTTTCATGAAGGGAAACTCGCTTCGAAAGTGCTGGTCGCGCCGGGCTCGCGCCCTCTTTTCTGTTGCGTGTCGCAAGGTTGCATCATTGCGATACCGACTGACAAGAGAGATGAAGGCCAAGTGCTATAAGAATATGTCGGCAGGCAAGTCTAATTCTTCAGTAGTAGTGCGAAAGTATTGTGTTGAGCTGAAAGGATCGCCGCCCCCCGCCCCGGTTGCGACCCGGAATTTTTTCAGCGCAGCGGGATTTCAATTTTTTGCAACAGATTGCCTGTCCTGTCGTGATAACTGATGCGGATCTGTGCTGTATCAATCAGCAGATGGGCAAAGTTGTCCTGGCTGATCACCTCGCCGACCAGTTCGTGCCGATACTCGCCGGCTTCGGTTGTAGCCAATGGCTGATTGAGGATGAAGCTGGAAGCTTTTGCGTAGGGCAGCATTCTGCTGTTGCTCAGCGGCGATGACACCAGGGTGTGAATCTCGAATTCCGGGTCCTCGCTGTGGGTCAGGCGGCTGACCAGCGAGCCATGCACGTCGCCGGAAACTATCACCACGTTCCTGAGGCGATGTTTGCGGATGGTCTCCAACAGGCGCAGGCGCTGTTCGGGGAAGCCTTTCCAGCCGTCGTCGCCGTCTCTGATCAGGTCGGGGTACAGCATGACACCGGTGATCACCATCTTGACCCGGGCCGTGCTGTTGATTAGCCAGTCGCACAGTGCCTTTTCCTGCTCTTGATCAAGCATGCGCCGGTCGTTGGTCGCAAGATTACGCCGGGTGCGGCAATCGACGACGAACCACTCAATATCGCCCTCCGAGAACTGATACCAATATCGGTCGGAGGCCGGATTGATCTGGCCATTATCGAGTAGTTCATGAGTGGGGCTGTGGCTGGCTTGATACAATTCGTAAGCGATCATTGCATTGTTACACATGTAATCGTCATCACGCTTTCTTTTAGTCGGCCAGTTGTCTTCAATTTCATGATCATCAAGGATCATGTAAGTAGGGAGGCTGGACATTAACTTGCTGATATTGGGTTGGGAAAAAGCCGTGCGATATTTAACCAGCATTTCATTGAGCTCGCGGTCGGGCGCAATGGCATTCAGGTCATCCAGATAAACCTGATCACCCGTCATCAGCATCGCGCTGATGGGTGGGTCACTTTGCTCTGCAAGCTGGCTGATCGAGGCGAAAATCCGGTCGCTGAGGTGTGGCAGGATCGGCACCCCACCCGTCAGTTGCAGGTAGCGGCACGAGCCGAAGATATAGGCGCGTGGTTGAGTAACTCGGTCCGAAGGCGTGCGGAAACGGTAAATATCATCGGGCCATTGCAGTGGCAACTCTGCCACCGTCTCCACGTTATGCGCCGGGCTCGTCAGGCTGAACCAGCCGGCCTGGTATTCGTATTCAGTGTTGGCAGCCAGATCATTCAGGGCAATGACCTGGGACATGTCGCGTACGGATTCGAGTGTGCTGAAAGTGCTGTTCAACCAACTTTCGTCGCCCCGTCGTCGATAGCGAATCCCGGCAAAGGCCTGGGCGTTCATCTGAAACTTGCCGCGCACTAAAATGCGCGCGTGATTAATTGTCGTGTGGCCAATGATAGGCCCGACCGTTGGCTTGAACATGTTTGAGTCCATTCAGTATTGCGCTCAATCAAGTATTGATATCAGCGCGTGAAGTTAGAGTCGCCAGATCAGACTATTGATTGGACCCTAAAAAATACCGGGCAGAAATGGACTGGAGTTGTGGGCGTTATCAGCCACAACTGTAGGAAGGTGCAGGTAAACCGCAGGCAAAAAAAGCCCCGCCAAATTGGCGGGGTTGAGGTACGAGCGTGGCGCTCGGAAAACGTGGAACGCAGCTGGCCCTCCGGTGAAGGAGGGCCGACTGTCTTACAGCAGGATGGTGCGGATGTCGGCCAGCAGATCGCTCAGACGCTTGGTGAAGCGTGCAGCAGCGGCGCCGTTGATCACGCGGTGATCGTAGGACAGCGACAGCGGCAGCATCAGCTTCGGCTGGAAGGCTTTGCCGTCCCAGACTGGCTGGATGGTTGCCTTGGAAACGCCGAGGATCGCCACTTCCGGCGCGTTGACGATCGGCGTGAAGCCGGTGCCGCCAATGTGGCCGAGGCTGGAAATGGTGAAGCAGGCGCCTTGCATGTCGTCAGCGGTAAGCTTCTTGTCGCGCGCTTTGGCGGCCAGAGCAGCTGCCTCAGCGGCCAGCTGCAGCAGGCTCTTCTGGTCAACGTTCTTGATGACCGGAACCAGCAGGCCTTCAGGCGTATCCACTGCGAAGCCGATGTTCACGTACTTCTTGCGGATGATCGCCTTGCCACTTGGGGCCAGCGAACTGTTGAAGTCCGGCAGTTCCTTGAGCAGGTGCGCGCAGGATTTGAGCAGCAGCGGCAGGATGGTCAGCTTGACGCCGGCCTTCTCTGCAACAGCTTTCTGGGCGATACGGAACGCTTCCAGCTCGGTGATATCAGCCGAGTCGAACTGAGTCACGTGTGGAATGTTCAACCAACTGCGGTGCAGGCTAGACGCGCCGATCTGCATCAGGCGAGTCATCGGCACTTCTTCGGTTTCGCCAAAGCGGCTGAAGTCCACGACCGGAATCGGCGGGATGCCCGCACCACCCGTGGCACCGCCTGCAGCGGCCGGTGCTTCCTTGGCCTTCTGCATCATGGCTTTGACGTAAACCTGCACGTCTTCTTTGAGGATGCGACCGTGTGGACCGCTTGCGCCGACCGCATTCAGCTCGACGCCGAACTCACGGGCCAGCTGGCGAACCGCCGGGCCGGCGTGAACCTTGGCGCCTGGCTTGGCCGGAGCAGCAGCCGGTGCGGCTGGCGCAGCGGCAGCGGGAGCAGCTTCAGCCTTGGTCGCCGCAGGTGCAGCAGCAGGCGCGGCGGCTTGAGCTGGAGCAGCGCCTTTGACTTT
Organism: Pseudomonas sp. LB3P31; assembly: GCF_054897945.1. Lineage (NCBI taxonomy): Bacteria > Pseudomonadati > Pseudomonadota > Gammaproteobacteria > Pseudomonadales > Pseudomonadaceae > Pseudomonas > Pseudomonas sp. LB3P31. Next base: position 2,890,957 of record NZ_CM142710.1, on the reverse strand, counting down.
CAGCTTGAGAATCAGGTCGCCAGTACCGACTTCGTCGTCCAGCTTGACGGAAATGCTTTCCACCACGCCGGCGGCAGGCGATGGAATTTCCATGCTCGCCTTGTCGGATTCCAGGGTGATCAGCGACTGGTCGGCGGTGACGGTGTCGCCGGCCTTGACCAGTACTTCGATGATCTTGGCCTTGCCCGACGAGCCGATGTCCGGGACATGAATGTCCTGGACGCTGTCGGCAACCGGAGCAGCAGGCGCCGCGGCCGGGGCCGGTGCAGCGGCTTGAGCCGGAGCAGCCGCCTGGGCAGGAGCCGCAGCCGGTGCAGCGGCACCTGCCACTTCCAAATCGAGGATCAGGTCGCCGGTGCCGACTTCGTCATTGAGCTTGACGCTGATGCTCTTGACCACGCCAGCAGCAGGCGATGGGATTTCCATGCTCGCCTTGTCGGACTCCAGGGTGATCAAGGATTGATCAGCCTCGACCGTGTCGCCAACCTTGACCTGGATCTCGATGATCTGGGCTTTGCCTGACGAACCGATGTCCGGCACGTGCACTTGCTGAACCGAAGCGGCAGCCGGTGCCGCAGCAGGCGCGGCCGGAGCAGGTGCAGCAGCCGGAGCCGCTTCAGCCTTCGCAGCCGGCGCAGCGGCAGCCGCAGGAGCGGCCGCAGTCTCACCTTCAACTTCCAGCTCCAGCAGCTCGTCGCCCTCTTTGAGGCGGTCGCCCAGCTTCACTTTGAGGCTTTTGACGATGCCGGCCTTGGGCGCAGGCACTTCCATGCTGGCCTTGTCCGACTCGAGCGTCAGGATGCTCTGCTCGGCTTCGATACGGTCGCCGACCTTCACAAATAGTTCGATTACTTCACCTTCACCGCTGCCGATGTCAGGTACGCGAATGAGTTCGCTCACAGAGTGTCTCCTCAGCAGTCCAGTGGGTTGCGTTTTTCCGGGTCGATGCCGAACTTGGCGATGGCTTCAGCCACCACTTTAGGTTCGATGTCACCACGGTCAGCCAATGCTTCCAGGGCTGCCAACACCACGAATTGACGATCGACTTCGAAGAAGTGACGCAGCTTCTTGCGGCTGTCACTGCGGCCGAAACCGTCGGTGCCCAGGACTTTGAATTCCTTGGACGGGACCCACTGGCGGATTTGCTCAGCGAACATCTTCATGTAGTCGGTAGAAGCGATGACCGGACCTTTACGGCCGTTCAGGCATTCTTCGACGTAGCTCAGTTGCGGCTTCTGGCCCGGGTGCAGACGGTTGCTGCGCTCGACGGCCAGGCCATCGCGACGCAGCTCGTTGAAGCTGGTTACGCTCCAGACGTCGGCGCCGATGTTGAACTCTTCACGCAGGATCTTCGCTGCTTCACGCACTTCACGCAGGATGGTGCCGGAGCCCATCAGCTGAACGTGATGCGCCGCTTCGCGGGTGTCTTCTTCCAGCAGGTACATGCCTTTCTTGATGCCTTCTTCGGCACCGGCCGGCATGGCTGGCTGCTGGTACGACTCGTTCATCACGGTGATGTAGTAGAAAACGTCCTGTTGCTCTTCGGTCATCTTCTTCATGCCGTCCTGGATGATCACCGCCAGCTCATAGCCGTAGGTCGGATCATAGGTGCGGCAGTTTGGGATGGTCGCGGCCAGGATGTGGCTGTGGCCGTCTTCGTGCTGCAGGCCTTCGCCGTTCAGCGTGGTCCGGCCGGCGGTGCCGCCGATCAGGAAGCCACGGGTGCGGCTGTCGCCGGCAGCCCAGGCCAGGTCGCCAATACGCTGGAAGCCGAACATCGAGTAGAAGATGTAGAACGGCAGCATTGGCTGGTTGTGGCTGGAGTACGAAGTACCGGCAGCGATGAACGAGCTCATGGCGCCCGCTTCGTTGATGCCTTCTTCGAGGATCTGGCCCTTTTTGTCTTCCTTGTAGAACATCACCTGGTCTTTATCGACTGGCTCGTAGAGCTGGCCGACGGACGAGTAGATGCCCAACTGACGGAACATGCCTTCCATACCGAAGGTACGGGCTTCGTCCGGAATGATCGGAACGATGCGCGAGCCGATTTCCTTGTCCTTGACCAGCTGCGCAAGGATCCGCACGAAGGCCATGGTGGTGGAGATTTCACGGTCGCCCGAGCCGTCCAGGATAGCCTTGAGGGTATCGAGTGGCGGTGTCGGAATGCTCACGCTCTTGGCGCGGCGCTGCGGCACGAAACCGCCCAGGGCAGTGCGGCGCTCGCTCAGGTAACGGGCTTCGGCGCTGTTTGGCTCCGGCTTGAAGAACGGCAGGTTTTCCAGCTCGTCGTCTTTTACCGGGATGTCGAAACGATCGCGGAACAACTTCAGGCTGTCGACATCGACTTTCTTGGTGTTGTGCGCAGTGTTCTTCGCTTCGCCAGCGCCGGTGCCATAACCCTTGATGGTCTTGGCCAGGATAACGGTAGGTTGTTCTTTGTGGTTGACCGCTTCGTGGTACGCCGCGTAGACCTTGTACGGGTCGTGGCCGCCACGGTTGAGTTTCCAGATCTCATCGTCCGACAGATCGGCAACCATCGCCTTGAGTTCTGGCGAGTTGAAGAAGTGTTCACGGACGAACGCGCCGTCTTTGGCTTTGTAGTTCTGGTACTCGCCGTCGATGACTTCGTCCATGCGACGTTGCAGGATACCGTCGACGTCCTTGGCCAGCAGTGGGTCCCAGAAACGGCCCCAGATGACTTTGGTCACGTTCCACTGAGCACCGCGGAACACGCCTTCGAGTTCCTGGATGATCTTGCCGTTACCGCGAACCGGGCCGTCGAGGCGCTGCAGGTTGCAGTTGATGACGAAGATCAGGTTGTCGAGCTTCTCGCGGCCAGCCAGCGAGATCGCGCCCAAGGATTCCGGCTCGTCGCACTCGCCGTCGCCCAGGAAGCACCAGACTTTTTGCTTGCCTTCCGGAATGAAGCCACGGGCTTCCAGGTACTTCATGAAACGTGCCTGGTAGATCGCCTGGATCGGACCCAGTCCCATGGATACAGTCGGGAACTGCCAGAAATCAGGCATCAGCCAAGGGTGCGGGTAGGACGACAGGCCCTGACCGTCGACTTCCTGGCGGAAGTTGTTCATCTGGTCTTCGGTGATGCGGCCTTCCATGAATGCACGGGCGTAAACGCCTGGCGAGGTGTGGCCCTGGAAGTAGATCAGGTCGCCGCCGTGTTCGTCGGTCGGGGCCTGGAAGAAATAGTTGAAGCCGATGTCATACAGGGTCGCACTGGAAGCGAAGCTGGAGATGTGACCGCCAAGGTCGGAATCTTTCAGGTTCGTACGCATTACCATGGCCATGGCGTTCCAGCGTACCAACGAGCGAATGCGGCGTTCCATGAACAGGTCGCCAGGCATGCGTGCTTCGTGGGTAACGGGAATGGTGTTGCGGTATGGCGTGGTGATGGCGTAAGGCAACTGCGAACCGCTGCGGGTTGCGAGTTCACCCATTCGGGTCATCAGATAGTGAGCGCGGTCTTCGCCTTCTTTATCGAGAACCGATTCCAGGGCGTCCAGCCATTCCTGGGTTTCGACGGGATCGAGGTCTTGCATGGCTTGCTCCAGGGCGGAAAGGCTTCCAGAATCGGTTGCCTGAGTTTGCGACTGGCCTTGTGGGCAGACGATATAAATTCTTGGATTGCCGAGAGGTGTGTTCCGGCGGCGTGTAGTTTTACTACAAATCTTCGGGCATTTCAGCTATTCGAATGTATATACGAGTAGTAAAACTACAGATGAGCGGCTTGTGGCCTCCGGCTGCGTTGTGAGAATAATCGTTAAGGTTGGTCTTTTGCCAACCGAAAAAGGTGAAAGCTTGATGATCGCTGCCAACATTGAAACAATTTCAGCTATTTATAACCTTTGTTCGACAGTCGATCAGGTAGTGGCTTTTCGAAATTCACTACATGCAGCGCGTTCCACGCCGATCAAGGATAGACCATGAGCCTCCCAGCGCTTGCCGAACTGCCCGCCGTTCTCCTGCCATTTGTCACCCGCGCGGAGCAGTCGTTCCGTGCTGCCGTTGAGGCACTCGATGATGAACATGGCCTGTCGGCGTGGACCGCTGAACGCTGGGCGCAGTTTGCCCGCGTAACCGCCGCCAGCGACTTCGTGATTGAACAGAGTGTGCGTGACCCTTTGATGTTGCTGGGGCTGGTGCAGTCAGGTGAACTGGATCGGCATTTCGCCCCGGGCGAATTGTGCGCGCAAATCGCTGCGGCGGTGAACCTGAGCGAAACCGAAGACGAGCTCGGGCGTGCCTTGCGCCGCCAGCGCACCCGCCATCAGGTGCGCATCATCTGGCGCGACCTGACGCGCCAGGCCGATCTGGTGCAGAGCTGCCGCGACCTCTCGGACATGGCCGACGCCAGCATCGATCAAGCCTATCAATGGCTGTACGCGCGCCATTGCCAGCAGTTCGGTGTGCCCACCAGCCGGCGCAGTGGCGAACCGCAGCAGATGGTCATCCTCGGCATGGGCAAGCTCGGTGCGGTGGAGCTGAACCTCTCTTCGGACATCGATCTGATCTTCGCCTATCCCGAGGGCGGGGAAACCGTGGGCGTCAAACGCTCGCTGGATAACCAGGAATTTTTCATCCGCCTGGGCCAGCGCCTGATCAAGGCCCTGGACCCAATGACGGTCGACGGTTTTGTGTTTCGCGTCGATATGCGCCTGCGGCCCTACGGCTCGGCGGGTGCATTGGTGCTGAGCTTCAATGCGCTGGAGCAGTATTATCAGGATCAGGGGCGCGATTGGGAGCGTTACGCGATGATCAAGTCGCGGGTGGTGGCTGGAGATCAGGTCGCTGGTGCGCAACTGCAGGAGATGCTGCGGCCCTTCGTCTACCGTCGATACCTGGATTTCTCGGCAATCGAAGCACTGCGCACGATGAAGCAGCTGATCCAGCAGGAAGTGCGGCGCAAGGGCATGGCCGACAATATCAAGCTCGGCTCCGGTGGGATCCGCGAGGTGGAGTTTATCGCCCAGGCTTTCCAGCTGATCCACGGTGGTCGCGACCTGAGCCTGCAGCAGCGTCCACTGTTAAAGGTGCTGAGCACCCTGGAAGGCCAGGGTTACCTGCCGCCAGCGGTGATCAGCGAACTGCGCGAAGGCTACGAATTCCTGCGTTATACCGAGCATGCTATCCAGGCGATTGCCGACCGTCAGACCCAGATGCTGCCTGATGGCGCGCAAGACCAGGCGCGTATCGCTTTCATGCTGGGCTTTGCCGACTGGCCAGCCTTCCATGAACAGCTGATGCACTGGCGCGATCGGGTGGCCTGGCACTTCGGTCAGGTGATTGCCGATCCGGACGAGGAGGAAGGCACCGAAAGCGAAGTGGTGGTCGGTGGTGAATGGCTGCCGCTCTGGGAGGAAGCCCAAGACGAGGAGGCCGCCTGCCGTCAGCTGGAGGAGGGCGGTTTCGCTGATGCGACCAAGGCCCTGAAAGCCCTCGCCAGTTTGCGCGGCAGTCCGCAGCTGCGCGCCATGCAGCGCCTTGGTCGCGAGCGGCTGGATGCGTTTATTCCACGGTTGTTGGCCCAGGCGGTGGAGCACGCCAACCCGGATCTGGTGCTGGAGCGGGTGCTGCCCTTGGTGGAAGCCGTGGCGCGGCGCTCGGCGTATCTGGTGTTGTTGACGGAGAATCCGGGGGCACTGCGCAGGCTATTGACCCTGTGTGCCGCGAGCCCGTGGATCGCCGAACAGATCACCCGCTTCCCGCTGCTGCTCGACGAGCTGCTCAATGAAGGTCGGCTGTTCAAGCCGCCCTTGGCCCCGGAGCTGGCGGCAGAGTTGCGCGAGCGCCTGACGCGAATTCCCGAGGATGACCTGGAGCAGCAGATGGAGGCCCTACGGCATTTCAAGCTGGCGCACCGCTTGCGGGTTGCCGCCTCGGAAATTGCCGGCAGCCTGCCGCTGATGAAGGTCAGCGACTACCTGACCTGGCTGGCCGAGGCCATCCTCGAGCAGGTGCTGGCCCTGGCCTGGCGCCAGACAGTGGCCAAATACGGCACGCCACTGCGCACCGACGGCACTTTGTGCGATCCCGGCTTCATCATTGTCGGTTATGGGAAAGTCGGCGGGCTGGAACTCGGGCATGGTTCGGACCTGGACCTGGTGTTTATCCACGACGGCGATCCCCAGGCGGAAACCGACGGGGCGAAATCCATCGATGGCGCGCAATTTTTCACCCGGCTGGGCCAGCGGATCATTCACTTGTTGACGACTCAGACCAACTCCGGCCAGCTGTATGAAGTGGATATGCGCCTGCGACCGTCCGGTGCGTCGGGCTTGCTGGTGAGTTCGCTCGGGGCGTTTTCGCGTTATCAGGAAAACGAGGCCTGGACCTGGGAGCATCAGGCGCTGGTGCGGGCCCGGGTGCTGGTAGGCAGCCAGGATGTCGGCCAGGCATTCGAGAAAGTGCGCGCCACGGTGCTGGGCAAGGCCAGGGACCTGCCGACCTTGCGTCAGGAGGTCAGTGAGATGCGTGCGAAGATGCGCGATAACCTTGGCAGCAAGAGCACGGCGGCCGGCACCGGGGCAAATGCCTTCGAGGCCACGGCGCCGTTCGATCTCAAGCAGGACGCCGGAGGTATCGTCGATATTGAATTTATGGTGCAATACGCGGCCCTGGCGTGGTCGCAAACGCACCCGTCATTGCTACGCTGGACCGACAATATACGTATTCTGGAAGGGCTGGAGGAGGAGGGCTTGATGCCCGCCAAAGATGCCAGTCTGTTGCGCGAGGCCTATAAAGCCTACCGCTCCGCCGCCCACCGGCAGGCCTTGCAGAAAGACGCCGGGGTGATTCCCGGCGATCAGTTCGTGGATGAACGACGGCAGGTATTGCGGATCTGGCGCGAGCTGGGGCTAAGCTGATTCACGAGGCGGGGAGGCGTATGCCTCCCCGGTTCGTTTTTGGAAACCACATGAAAATTCTGATCGTTGGGCCCAGTTGGGTCGGTGACATGGTGATGGCGCAGACACTTTTTCAGTGTCTCAAGCAGCGCCACCCGCAATGCGAAATCGACGTCCTGGCGCCCGAGTGGAGCCGGCCAATCCTGGAGCGCATGCCCGAAGTGCGCCAGGCCTTGAGCTTTCCGCTCGGTCATGGCGCGCTTGAACTGGCGACCCGGCGGCGTATCGGCAAATCCCTGGCCGGCCAATACGACCAGGCGATCCTGCTGCCCAACTCATTGAAGTCGGCGCTGGTGCCGTTCTTTGCCGGCATCCCGAAACGCACCGGCTGGCGTGGCGAATTTCGCTACGGCCTGCTCAATGACGTGCGCACGCTCGACAAGGAACGTTATCCGCTGATGATCGAGCGCTTCATGGCCCTTGCGTTCGAGCCCGGCCTGGAGCTGCCCAAGCCTTATCCGCGACCGACCCTGCAGATCGATCCGGTCACCCGCGAAGCGGCGCTGGCCAAGTTCGGCCTGACCCTCGACCGTCCGGTGCTGGCGCTGTGCCCCGGTGCCGAGTTCGGCGAATCCAAGCGCTGGCCCTCCGAGCACTATGCCAAGGTCGCCGAAACCAAGATCCGCGAAGGCTGGCAGGTCTGGCTGTTCGGTTCGAAAAACGACCACGGCGTGGGTGAAGACATCCGCGCCCGGCTGATTCCCGGCTTACGCGAAGAGGCGGTGAACCTCAGTGGCGGTACTTCCCTGGCCGAGGCCATCGACCTGTTGTCCTGCGCCGACTCGGTAGTGTCCAACGACTCTGGCCTGATGCACGTGGCCGCTGCGCTGAACCGTCCGCTGGTGGCGGTCTACGGCTCCACTTCACCGGGATTCACGCCGCCGCTGGCCGAGCACGTCGAAATCGTTCGCCTGGGCATCGAATGCAGCCCGTGCTTCGACCGTACGTGCCGTTTCGGCCATTACAACTGCCTGCGTCAGCTGATGCCGCAAGCCGTGAACGAAGCCTTGCAGCGATTGCAGGGCACTGTGGTCGAGGTCAATTAATTTGCGGGTCCTGCTGATCAAGACTTCTTCGCTCGGCGACGTGATCCATGCGTTGCCGGCGCTGACCGACGCGGCCCGGGCGATTCCCGGCATTCAATTCGACTGGGTGGTAGAAGAAGGCTTCGCGGAAATTCCCACCTGGCACCCGGCGGTGGGCAAGGTGATCCCGGTCGCGATTCGTCGCTGGCGCAAGAACATCTGGCAGACCATCAAGAGCGGCGAGTGGAAGCGCTTCAAGCAAAGCATCCGCGCGGCAAAATATGATCTGGTGATCGACGCCCAGGGCCTGTTGAAAAGTGCCTTGCTGACCCGCTATGTCAAGGCGCCGGTAGCCGGCCTCGACAAAGGCTCGGCCCGCGAGCCGATCGCCGCACGCTTTTACAATCGGCGCCTGGCGGTTGCCCGCGGCCAGCATGCCGTGGAGCGGGTGCGCCAGTTGTTCGCTATCGCCTTGGGCTACGACTTGCCCAAAGGCCTGGGCGACTATGGCCTGAACGTCGAGCGCCTGGTCGAGCTGCCGCGCAAGAATCCCTACGTGCTGTTCCTGCACGGCACCACCTGGGACACCAAGCATTGGCCCGAAGCCTATTGGCGCGAGTTGGCCGAACGCGTGGGTTACCTGGGTGTTGGAGTAAAGCTGGCTTGGGGCAACCCGGCCGAGAAGGCGCGGGCCGAGCGCATCGCCAAAGACATGCGCCACGTTGAAGTCCTGCCCAGGCTGAACCTGGCGGGCGTCGGCAAGGTGCTCGCCGGCGCGCAGGCCTGCGTGGCGGTGGACACCGGCCTTGGTCACCTGGCGGCCGCGCTGGACGTGCCGACATTGTCGTTGTTCGGCCCGACCAACCCGGGCCTGACCGGCGCCTACGGCAAATCGCAGATTCACATCGCCAGCGACTTCCCGTGCGCGCCATGCCTGCAGAAGAAATGCACTTATCAACCGACTGCCGAAGATGCCAGCCGGTTTGACCTGAAACGCGAATGGCCGCTGTGCTTCACGCGTTTGAATCCCGAGCGTGTCGCGACCCGACTGAGCACGTTGTTACTGGCTGAGGAGCTGCGCTGATGCAATTGGCATTCGTCTTGTACAAGTATTTCCCATTCGGCGGCCTGCAGCGCGACTTCATGCGCATCGCGCTGGAATGCCAGCAACGCGGTCATCAGATTCGCGTCTACACGCTTATCTGGGAAGGCGACATTCCCCCGGGCTTCGAAGTGCTGGTGGCGCCGGTCAAGGCGTTCTTCAATCATCGGCGCAACGAGAAACTCAGCGAGTGGATGGAGGCGGACCTGGCCAAGCGTCCGGTGGACCGCCTGATCGGTTTCAACAAGATGCCGGGCCTGGACGTCTACTACGCCGCCGACGGTTGCTTCGAGGATAAGGCGCAGAACCTGCGCAACTCGCTGTACCGTCGCTGGGGCCGCTACCGGCACTTCGCCGAGTACGAGCGCGCCGTGTTCGCCAAGGACGCCAAGACCGAAGTCCTGATGATTTCCGAAGTCCAGCAGCCACTGTTCATCAAGCATTACGGCACGCCGCTGGAGCGCTTCCATCTGCTGCCGCCGGGTATTTCCCAGGACCGTCGCGCACCGGCGAATGCCGCCGAGGTTCGCGCGCAATTCCGTGCTGAATTCAATTTGAAAGACGATGATCTGCTGCTGGTGCAAATCGGCTCCGGGTTCAAGACCAAAGGCGTCGATCGCAGCCTCAAGGCGCTGGCCGCGTTGCCCGCCGATCTGAAGAAGCGCACCCGGCTGTTTGTAATCGGCCAGGACGACCCCAAGTTATTCCAGATGCAAAGCGCAACTTTGGGCCTGGGCGACAACGTGACGTTTCTCAAGGGCCGCAGTGATATTCCGCGTTTCCTGCTCGGGGCCGACCTGTTGATCCACCCCGCTTACAACGAGAACACCGGAACCGTGCTGCTTGAGGCGGTGGTCGCCGGCCTGCCGGTGCTGGTCACCGCGGTCTGTGGTTATGCCCATTACATTGCCGAGGCCGACGCCGGGCGAGTGCTGGACGAACCTTTCGATCAGGCGCAGTTAAACCAATATCTGGCCGACATGTTGAACGACGATCAAGCGCGGGCGGCCTGGAGCCGCAATGGCCTGGCCTTCGCCGAGACGGCCGACCTCTACAGCATGCCGCAGCACGCGGCCGATGTGATTCTGGCGGAGCAGGCTAAATGAAGTTGATACTGGCTGAACCGTTCAAGAGCCTCTGGGCCGGACGCGATCCTTTCACCGAAGTCGAGCGTCTCGAAGGCGAGGTGTACCGCGAGCTTGAAGCGCGTCGCACCTTGCGCACTGAAGTCGACGGCCACGGATTTTTCGTGAAGATCCACCGCGGCGTGGGTTGGGGTGAAATCTTCAAGAACCTGCTCACTGCCAAGATGCCAGTGCTCGGCGCCGGCCAGGAATGGACGGCAATCCAGCGTCTCAAGGAAGTCGGCGTGCCGACCATGACGGCAGTGGCGTACGGGGAAAAGGGCAGCAACCCGGCGGACCAGCATTCGTTCATCGTCACCGAAGAACTGGCGCCGACCGTCAGCCTCGAGGATTTCAGTATCGATTGGGTGAAGAGCCCTCCGCTACCGAAACTCAAGCACGCGCTGATCGCCGAAGTCGCGCGGATGACCGGCATGATGCACCGCGGGGGCGTCAACCACCGCGACTGTTATATCTGCCACTTCCTGCTGCACACCGACAAGCCGGTGACGGCTGACGACTTCAAGCTCTCGGTGATCGATCTGCACCGGGCCCAGACCCGCCCAGCGATCACTCAGCGCTGGCGCAACAAGGACCTGGCCGCGCTGTACTTTTCAGCCCTGGACATCGGCCTGACCCGCCGCGACAAAATGCGCTTCCTGAGAGGTTACTTCCAGCAGCCACTGCGGCAGATCCTGGGTCAGGAAGCTGCTTTGCTCGCCTGGCTCGAGGGCAAGGCCAACAAGCTCTACGATCGTAAACAGCGATACGGGGATGCGCTCTGATGTCGGGTTGGAACCTGGAACCGGCCTACAGCGAACTGGCCGATGATTTTGGCAGTCTTGAGGCAGTTTTTGCGCTGCAGGGCGAGCGCCTGACCCATGATCCACTGTCTGAGGTGATCCGCGTCGAACGCAACGGCGTCAATTACTACGTCAAGCGCTACGTCGGCGCCGGCAAAGGCCTGCGGCGTTACCTGGGCAAACCACGGGTCAAGGCCGAGTGGCAGAACCTCAAGCGCTTCGCCAAATGGGGCATTCCCACGGCCGAAGTGGTGGCGTGGGGCCTGGAGCGGCGCGGCGCGGCGTATGATCGTGGCGCGATGATCACCCGGGAGCTGCCGAACACCGAAGACTTGTCGGTGCTGGCCGAACGGCATGATCCCAAGCTAGCCGATCGCGCCTGGGTCGACCTGGTCAGCCGCCAGTTGGCCGGCTACACCCGGACCATGCACGATCACCGCTTCACCCATAACGATTTGAAGTGGCGCAACCTGTTGATTGACGATCAGGCCCGGCTGTTCCTGATCGATTGCCCGAACGGCGACTTCTGGCGCGGCTTCTGGCTCAAATACCGCATCACCAAGGACCTGGCGTGCCTGGACAAGGTCGCCAAGTATCAGCTGTCGGCCACCCAGCGCCTGCGCTTCTACCTGCAGTATCGCCAGCGTGATCGTTTGAATGACGCAGACAAAAAGCGCATTCGCCACGTCGTGAGATTTTTCGAGGGTCGCGAATGACTGATTTTCTCGCCGCTGAAGACCGTGCGTTACTTGAACGCCACGGTCTGGGCAACTTCGATGCACTTTGGGCCAAGCAGCTGGAAGCGGTGGACGAGCCGAACACCGCGCGCGGCGGCTGGAGCAGTGTGTTTCGCCTGGACCTCGAAGGCCACGGCTATTACCTCAAGCGCCAGAGCAACTACCAGATGCGCACCCTGCATGCGCCCTTTGGCGAGCCGAGTTTTGCCCGCGAGTTTCGTAATATCAGCCGCTACGAAAGCCTGGGCATTCCGGCGTTGAAAGCGGCGTTTTTTGGTCAGCGCAAAGTCGACGGTGAAGTCCGCGCGATTTTGCTGACCCGTGCGCTGGATGGCTGGGATGACCTCGATTCGCTGTTGCAGCGCTGGTCACAACTCAGCGAGCCGGATCATTCGGCGATCATCCGCGCCTGTGGTCTGCTTGCCCGGCGTCTGCACGGCGCACGTCAGGTTCACGGCTGTTTCTACCCCAAGCACATTTTCCTGCAGACCACCGCCAGCGGCTATCAAGCCCAACTGATCGACCTGGAGAAGACCCGGCCATTGCTGTTGGGGCAGCGCGACCGGGTCAAGGATCTCGAGCCACTACTGCGCCGCGCGCCCCAATGGACTGACGCCCAGCTGCGCGAGTTGCTGGCGGTATATCTGGAGCAATCGGTGGACAGTTCGCTGATCGACAACTGGTTACTGCGACTGAACGCACGACGCGGCCACAAGGAGACGCGCTGATGCGTTTGTCCGAATTGAAGAGCGCCGGCCGCAACCCGGGCCTGCCACTGAGCATTTCACTGGCCGATGCCGCCGGGCCTGCCGACTTGCAGTTGCTCAGCTTGCTGCGGGTGCTGCCAGGGCAGCGCTATGTGGGCGCAGGTGTGTGGCGGGGTCGCCCGGTGCTGGCCAAGCTTCTGGTGGGCGGCAAGGCGTCGCGGCACTTCCAGCGCGAACTCAATGGCGTGCGTTTGCTCGCCGATCAAGGCCTGACCACGCCGTTGCTGCTCGCTGATGGCTTGAAGGAAGGCGAGGGCGGCTGGCTGCTGTTCGATTTCCTTGAGGAAGCGCAAAGCCTCGGTGATGCCTGGCAACAGGTCGAGGACTTGCCGATGCTGGCGGATGCGCAGTCGGCGGTGTTGGCCGATGCGCTGGGGGCTATAGGCCAGTTGCACCGCAAAGGCCTGTGGCAGGAAGACCTGCACCTGGACAACCTGCTGCGTCAGCGCGGCCGACTGTATTTGATTGATGGCGCGGGAATCTGCGCCGAGACGCCGGGGCAGCCACTGTCGCGGCAAAAAGTTCTGGAAAACCTTGGGGTGTTTTTCGCCCAGTTGCCTAAATCCCTGGAGCCGTTCACCGAAGAACTGCTGGTGTATTACCTGCTGAGCAATGGTGAGCACGCCTTGCCCATGGAGGCGCTGCAGAAGCAGATCAACAAGGTCCGCGCCTGGCGCCTCAAGGACTATTTGATCAAGGTCGGACGTGAGTGCACGCTGTTCAGCGTACAGCGCGGTGCGTTCGGCTTGCGGGCGATCCGGCGCGAGGAAGAGGCAGCGATGCTGCCGGTGCTGGAAGACGCCGATGCTTTGCTGGATCAAGGTCAGCTGTACAAGACCGGCGGCGCGGCGAGCGTAGGAAAAGTCGAGGTTGACGGTCGCAAGCTGGTTATCAAGCGTTACAACATCAAGGGGTTTGCTCATTGGTTGAAACGCTTCTGGCGCCCGAGCCGTGCCTGGCATTCGTGGCGCGAGGGCAATCGCCTGGCATTTCTCGGTATCGCTACGCCCAAACCGTTAGCAATGCTGGAAAAACGCTTTTTCTGGCTGCGCAGTAAAGCGTACCTGGTGACCGAGTACCTGCCGGGACCGGACATCATCGAGCGGTTTGCCCCCTACGTTGAAAGCGGTGAGGCGCCCGAAGCGGAGTTACTGGCACTGGATCATCTATTTGCCGAGTTGATTGGCGAGCGAATCAGCCATGGCGATTTCAAGGGGCATAACCTGTTCTGGCATGAGGATCGCTGGGCGCTGATTGATCTGGACTCGATGTGCCAGCACGGTTCGCTGGGCAGTTTTGCCCCGGCCTATGCACGGGATCGGGCGCGGTTCATGCGTAACTGGCCTGAGAGCAGTGCGTTGTATCAGGTTATCGATCGGCGGCTGCCCAAAAATATAGTCGGCGCTGCCTGAATTGCTATCGCGAGCAGGCTCACTCCTACAGGGTGAGTTTGTGCGATTCGCCGGACAGGTTCTTGTGAAATGTCCTACATGATCTACAGAGGCCATGAACTGTGCCCTGAGCCGCCGCGATGCTAACTTGCCTGACGTTCACGCAGGGCAGGTTTGATCATGAAAAGGGCTGTTGCAATCGGGGCATTGTCATTCGCTTTATCGGGCTGCGGAACCGCGATGACGGTGTTGCAGGACGATGCCGATGCCGCTCGTAATCTCAGGAAACAGAAAACCAACTGTCAGTCCATTCCACGGGTCTACAGCGGCCTGGCCTATGACTTTTGCGTGTTGAATGCGCCGCCCGACCCTGGTGGCTTTCTTGTGCCGTTCCTGCTGCTGGACTTACCCCTGTCAGGCGTCCTCGACACCATTTCCCTGCCGTACACCATTTACCGGCAGGTGACCGAGGGCAATATCAGTATTTACTGGAGGCCTTAGATGATCAGCGGCCGCAGGGCTTTCCAGTGCTTCATCGTCACGGGCTAATACGCACTGGGTCATTCCCGCCACGTTTACGCTATAATCCCGCCCTTTAGCTGTCTCTCGCCGCTTGCGAGGGCACATCAATTTTTTGAGGCGCATCGCGCCTGAATGCAGACTAAAGAGGCTAGACCCCTGTGGCATTGACGATTCTTGGCCTGTCCGGCGCCCTTAGCCATGATCCTTCCGCAGCCTTGTATATCGACGGCAAGCTGGTCGCGGCGGCTGAGGAAGAGCGCTTTGTACGCGATAAACATGCAAAGAACCGCATGCCCTACGAATCGGCGAAGTTCTGCCTCGAACAGGCCGGCATCAAGCCATCCGATGTCGACGTGGTCGCGATTCCGTTCGCCCCGATCAGCCTGTTTGGCGCGGCCCGCTGGCACTACGCCAAGCGTTACTGGTACGCCCCGGACCGCGCACTCGATGCGATCCTGATGGGCAACCGTCGCTACAAGCGCTATCGCAACAAGATTGTCTGGTGCCTTGAGCAACTGGGTTTCGATCCGAAGAAGATCAAGATCGAGCCGGTCGAGCATCACCTGGCCCATGCATCCAGCGCCTACCACTGCTCCGGCTTCAAGGAGAAGACCGCGATCCTGGGGATCGACGGTAAGGGTGAGTACGCCACAACCTTCTTCGGTTATGGCGAGAACGGCAAGATCCACAAGATCAAGGAATTCTTCGATCCTGATTCGCTCGGCGGCCTGTATGGCGCGATCACCGAGTTCCTTGGTTTCGAGATGCTCGACGGTGAGTTCAAGGTCATGGGCATGGCACCTTACGGGGATGCCAGCAAATACGATTTCTCCCGCCTGGCTTCCTTCGAGAACGGCGAGCTGGTGATCAACACCGACTACGCCAACGTGATCGGCCTGCGTCGTTATAAAGAGAAAGGCAAGGGGTTCTATTTCTCGCCGAAACTGATCGAGTGGCTGGGTCCGAAGCGCGAAGGCGACATCGCCGACGAGCCGTACATCCACTACGCCGCGAGCATGCAGGCGCTGTTCGAGAAAATTTCCCTGCAGATGATCGACCACTACCTGGGTGATGTGCTCAAGGAAACCGGCAAGCTGGCGTTCGCCGGCGGCTGTGCGTTGAACGTCAAGTTGAACCAGAAGATCATTGCCCGCGACGACGTCAAGGAACTCTTCGTGCAGCCGGCGTCCGGCGATGCCGGTACCGCAGTGGGTGCCGCAGCTTATGTGTCCCACGCCCGTGGCGTACCGGTTGAGAAGATGGAGCACGTCTACCTCGGCCCGTCCTACTCCAACGAAGACGTAGTGGCAGCCTGTGCCCGTCACCCGAGCAAGCCGGTGTGGCGCAAGCTCGAGAACATGCCGGAAAACATCGCCAAGATCATGGTTGATGGCAATCCGGTGGCCTGGTTCCAGGGACGTATGGAGTTCGGTCCGCGCGCACTGGGTGGTCGTTCGATCATTGGTTGCCCGAGCGCCACTGGTGTGGCTGACCGCATCAACCACCAAATCAAGTTCCGCGAGCGCTGGAGGCCTTTCTGCCCATCGATGCTCGACACCGTTGCACCGCAGATGATCAAGATCGATCACCCGGCGCCATTCATGACCTTCACCTTTGAAGTGGCTGAAGAGTGGAAGACCCGCGTGCCGGAAGTCGTCCACGAAGACGGTACGTCCCGGGCCCAGGTGCTCAAGCGCGAATACAACCCGCGCTACTACGACATGATGAAGGCGCTGGAAGTGCTGACCGGCAACGGCGTGTCGTTGAACACCTCGCTCAACCGTCGTGGCGAACCGATGATCTGCTCGCCGACCGACGCCTTGAACATGTTCTTCGGTTCCGACCTGCAGTATCTGATCATGGAAGACATTCTGGTGGTCAAAGAGGGCGCGGACGCATATGACACGCTCGGCTGAACGCCATGTGCTGCAGTTCTGTCACGGCTATGACGGGCCGTTTCTGGACTGCGCCCGGCAGTACGCCAGCCTGTTCGCGGGGACCGGATATCGGGTGACCACGGTGTTCCTCACCGGAGTCGCCGATGCCGAGGTGGCCGCGGGCTGTGCTTCCGATGAAGTGTTGTTCATGGAGTACAGCTCGAAGGCCATTCGCGGCCTGAAGCTGGGAGCCATCGGCGATCTGCGCAAGATCGCCGCTTCGCGCAACTTCAGTTTGTGCATCGCGCACCGTTTCAAGCCTATTTATATCGCCTTGCTCGGCACCTCGTTGCCGGTGATTGGGGTGCACCATGCGTTTGGCGACTACAAACGCGGTACCCGCAAACTCTTTGCCCATATTTTCCGCAAACGTTTGAGCCTGCTTGGTGTTTCCGATGCGGTGCGTGACGACATGCGTCAATGCCTGCCGAAATGGCCGGCCGCGCGGATTCAGACGCTCTATAACCGGATCGACGTGCAGGCGTTGCAGGACAGCCAGCTTTCAAGGCAGGTAGCCCGGGAGAGCCTTGGCTTGTCGATGGACGCATGGGTCGTCGGTAACGTCGGGCGCCTGCATCCGGACAAAGACCAGGCCACGCTGTTGCGCGGGTTTGCTGCGGCTTTGCCGGGTTTGCCGGCGAACAGCCAGATGGTCATCCTTGGCACCGGTCGCCTGGAGCACGAACTCAAGGCGCTCGCCCGTGAGTTGGGGATCGGAGACCGGGTATTGTTCCTCGGCCAAGTGCCCGAGGCCCGGCGTTATTTCCGTGCGTTCGATGTGTTTGCCCTGAGTTCCGATCACGAACCTTTCGGCATGGTGTTGCTGGAAGCCATGGCCGCCGGGGTCCCGCTGCTTGCGACTGCGGCAGGCGGGGCCAAGGAAGTGGTCGAAGGAGTCGGCATCCTGTTTCCATTGGGGGATGCCGAGCATTTGGCTCAAGGCCTGCAGCATCTGGCCGCAATGGACGATCAGCAGCGCTGCCAGTGTGCCGAGCTGATGCTCGAGCGCTTGCACGAGCGCTTCTCCGATCGCGCGGTAGGTGACGCCTTCTGGCGTCTGCCGCGTGTTACCGAACTGGCACCGAGGGGCTGATGTTCAACCGACTTCAAGGCTGGCGCGAACGCGGCTGGGCAGTAATCGATGCCCGAGCCTATACCGACGCCTGGCATCGTTATGGCGGCAGCGTCGCCACTCATCCGCTGGTTGTGGAACGGCTGGCTCAGATGGCCGACATCCCGGTGCGCTACCTTGGATGGGAGCAGCAAGGTGAAGTCAAGGCCGCAATTCCCACATGGGGTCGCGACCTGGCGCTGTCCAAGGATGTACTCAAGCGGCGCGGTAAAAAAGGCCTGTTTGATCTGGGCAATGCCGAACTGATCCTGCCGGCCGCAGCCGAAGCCCAGGCGCCGCTGCGCCATCGGGCGCGGTACCTGTCGGCGTTGAGTGAAGGCCGATTTACCGGCATCAAGCTTCAGGCCGAGCAACTGGCCATGGCCCGCACTCCCGAAGAATTGTCGAAGAAATTCCGCTACAACCAGCGCCGCGAACTGCGCCTGCTTGAAGAAGCGGGCGGCGTCGTGCGCCCGGTTGGCGATTTTTCCAGCAGCGAACTGGCAGCGATCTATTGCGATCTGTTCCAGCGGCGCTGGGGTTTTCCGGCCACGGGTGCCAAGCGCATGGCCGAGGTCATTGAGCTGCTGCGCGAGTTGTTGATTGGCTCGGTGATCTTTTTGAATGACGCGCCGATTGCGATTCAGCTGGTGTACCGCGTAGAAGCTCCAGAATGGATCAGCGTCGAGTACATCAACGGCGGCGTCGACCCTCAAACCCGCGAGTTCAGTCCTGGCAGCGTGCTGAGTTTTCTCAACACCCAAAGTGCCTGGGAGCATGCCCGGGCGCTCGACAAACCCTTGCGCTTCTCCTTCGGCCGCGCCGATCGAGAATACAAGGATCGTTGGTGCAACCCCGTACCGGTGTTTACCGTATGAACCAGCCTGTCAGCCGCAAACAGCAATTGCTCAAACGCCACCGACGCAACAAGCGCCTGGGCCTGATCATCGCCTTGCTGGTGTTGCTCGCCATCGGCCTGCTGGTGACCTGGTGGCTGCCGCTGGTGGTTGCGGTGCTGGGCTGGATAGCCCACGAAGCCTGGTTCGCCGACCACCTGTTCTATTCCCCTGGCGACGATTACCAATACAGCTTTCCACCGTACACCCAGCAGCCCAAGGTGCATCTGGACGGTGACCGTCTGCGCCTGGACGAGGGTGTCATGCTGGTTGATGACGCCACGCTGATCCTGGCGCTACGGATAAAAAGCACGTGGCTGGGGCGGTTTTTCGATCCTGTGGTCGAGTTGGCGGGGGGCAGCAATCCCGATCGCCAGGCCTTTGAGCGCGGCGTCGATGGGCTGCGCTATCTCAATCTCAGTGGTCAGGCGGCGGTGCTGTCCCGGGGCGAGCTGCGCCTGCGAGGACACTTCTGTCGATTGCTCGGTGAGCCGGTGCTCTGGGCGTTCGAGTATCCGGACTATCGCAACAAGCGGGTCATGGTCGTCGCCCCCCACGCCGACGACGCCGAGCTGGCGGCTTTCGGCTTGTACAGCAGCGCCGAGCAGAGCTGGATCGTGACCGTGACCGCCGGCGAAATTGAGGCAGGGCATTACCAGCAGATGGGCCTTGACAGTGTCGAAGCAGCCCGCCTCAAGGGTTCGCTACGTGCATGGGACAGCATTGGCGTGCCCTTGTGGGGCGGTGTGCCGCAGGAGCGTTGCATCCAGCTGGGGTATTTCTGCCTGCAATTGCCAGCCATGCAGGATGCGCCGGCCCTTGCGGCGGCGTCCCGTGAAGCGCAACTGGGCGATACCCGCTACTTCCGCCGCTTCAATCCGTTTGCCCTGCGCAGCGACGCCGATGGCGCGCCTACCTGGAACAATCTCCTGGGAGACCTGCACGAGCTGATCGAGCGCATTCAGCCTCAGGTCATCGTCCTGCCGCATCCGCGCTTCGATCCCCATCCGGACCACCAGTGTTCGCAACAAGCCGTGATGGAAGCGCTGGACGCCACCCGCTGGCAGCCTGAAACCTTGTTGTACTACGCCAATCACCTGCACGATAACGATCGCTGGCCAATGGGTGAAGCGGGCACCGGCGTGGCGTTGCCGCCGCAGCTTGCGGCCGACGAACCCATGCGTCCCTGGGCACTTGGCCTGTCAGCCGAGCAACAGTGCCACAAGGCAATGGCGCTGGGCATGATGCATGACCTGCAGCCGCGAATGCCGCTCAAGCGGCTGCTGCGGCGCGCCATCCAGCGCTGCCTGGCGGCCAGGCGCTGGCCTGCTTATGGGGAAAACGAGTTTTTCCGCAAAACTGTGCGCCGTCATGAATTGTTCTGGGTGCAAGAGCCGTCTGGAAAGAGAGAAACCAATTGAAAGTTCTGTTCCTGGTGCAGAAAGAGCAGCGAGCGATCCTGGATCGTCTCTACGACGGTATCGCCGAGCATTGCGACTGCGACAAGCGAGAATTGACCAGCGCGGAGCAGGACGACCTGCGCGGGTATTTCCGCAAGCATGTCGATGTGACCCAATACGACCGCATCGTGTTTTTCCTGCGCTTCAAGAAGGAAATCAGGCAGGTTCGATTTATCCAGACCGTGCCCAACCTGGTGTTCCTGGAGCATGACGCCTACCAGAATTACATTCCGTGCAAGTACACCGGCAAGTTCAGCGCCCATTACCGTAAATTGCCGTGGGTGCGGGTGATCAGCTCGGGATACGTGGTATCCCAGCGTCTGCGCGAGGAAGGTTTTGATGCGGTGTTCGTGCCCAAGGGCTACGACCAGACGCTGTTGCAGGACCAGGGGCGGGAGCGGGACATCGAACTGGCATTCGTCGGCAGTACCAACAGCGTTGCCTACAGCGGGCGCAAAGCCTTGCTGGATGAACTGGGGCGCGTTGAATCGCTGGTAGTGACCCGGACCAAGTCCGGCGAAGAATATTGCGATACGCTCAATCGCATCCGTTTTTTCGTCAGCGCCGACGTGGGCATGGGCGAGTTCATGATCAAGAACTTCGAAGCCATGGCCTGCGGTTGTGTGTTGCTGGCGTATGACCAGGGCGAGGCCGAGAGTCGCGCGCTGGGTTTGCAGGACATGCATAACGTAGTGTTCTACCAGACCATTGCACAGCTGCAGGAAAAGCTGGCGTTGCTTCGCGCCGACCCGGAACGGGCCCGCAATATTGCGCGCAATGGCCGCGAACTGGTGGTCGCCCAGCTCAGCTTTGCGCGTATAGGCCAGCGTATAGTCGAAGAACTCAAGCCGACGTTACGCCCGCGTGCGCCCCTGAGTCTGGTGGAAAAAATGCGCCTGAAGTTGGGCGTTTGACAAGGGCCGGTCAGCCATTGATATTGCTGGCACTTTGACTTAAATCGAGAATCTGGTGCAGTTTTCAACAGAAAGTAACATCACATTGGTGGTCACCAGCTGTGGCCGCCTGGACCTGCTCAAAATTACCCTCGAGAGTTTTGACCGGTTCAATACCGCCCCTATCCGCGAGGTCTTCATCACTGAAGACGCCGGTGACGAAGGAGTGCACTCGGTTATTCCTGCCGGGTGGAAGGATCACTGCACGGTCTTCGTCAATCGCCCGAAGCTCGGCCAGTTGGCTTCCATCGACCTGGCCTACGAGCACGTCACCACGCCGTACATCTTCCATTGTGAAGACGACTGGGAATTCTATCGCCCAGGTTTCGTGGAAGACTCCCTGGCCATTCTGCAATTGCGTCCGGAAATCCTCCAAGTGTGGATGCGCAGCTATATTTATGATCTGTGCGTGCACAGTCCGTACATTCGTCTGGGTACGCGGGAGTTCATTGGCGGCGTGGCGTGTTACCCGCTGATCTCCGACAAACCGGAATGGCAGAGCTTCTCGCTGAACCCGGGGCTGCGCCGGATCAAGGAATATCAGCTGTGCGCGCCCTACGCCTCGCACGACGGGGAAAAGGCACTGTCCAAACGTTACGCGCAGCTGAACCTGACGGCAGTCACGCTGGAAGGCGACGCGGTTCGGCACACGGGCTTCGGCCTGCACGTGCAGACTTCGGTCGAGCGCGAGCGCAAGGCGCGTCGTAGCCGACGCGAACAGATCAAGTTTGCACTGTCTCTACTGTTGGGAGTCTGCATTGGCTGGTTCATCAATTAAGTGCACCAGGACATACCCCACCAGATCCCTGCATCGGCGTGCGACGTTATGAGCATTCTCAACGTCATGTGGTCGGGTGGTGCGCCGTTTGCCTCGATTCACAAGGTTCATCAGCAGATCCTGTCCCAGGCCGGCGAGATGCCGGTCAAGACCTGGCTGTTGCAGGGAGGCGCCTCCGACTGCGGTGTAAACGTAGCCGGCGCCAGGGAGTGGAACCTGTCCTCCGCACAGTTGAAAGGTCGGCACTTCTGGCGGCTGACCAGACCCTGGATGCAGGCCGGCTTTCACAAAGCGCTGGTGGAGAGCCAGGCCGAGCTGTTGCTGCTTGACGGCCTTGGCGTCGCACGCACCTTGTTGCCCCTGCTGAAGAAGCTTCCACATGTACGCGCCATCGTGATTTTTCACGGTTCCACGCGCCTGCGTGCTGAAGACCGGGCGCTGTTTCAACATTTCACGGCCGCTCAGCTGACGTTGGTCGCGGTGTCCGGCACGCTGGCGAACAAGCTGGGCCAGGATCTGCAGTTACCGATCCTGACGCTGCGCTCCGCCTTCGACCCTTTGGCCTTTCGCGCGGAAGTCTTCTCGCGTGAGGATGCCCGGGTGCGCCTGGGGCTGCCGCTGGACGCGACGTCGGTATTGGGTGCGGTTGGTCGGCTGGAAGACAAGAAAGGTTTTGCCTGCCTGCTCGACGCCTTTGCGCTGGCGTTGAAACAACGCGCGGACCTGCGCCTGGTGATTATTGGCGAAGGATCCAACCGCTCAACGCTGCAAGCTCGTATCGACAGTCTGGGTTTGGCCAAGAGTGTTTCGTTGATGGGGCACCTGAACGACGCCGCGCAGCTTTACCGCGCTTTCGACTGGGTCGCGATCCCTTCCTTGAGCGAAGGGCTCGGGCTGATCATGCAGGAGGCGGTGATGGCGGGCGTGCCGGTGATGTCCAGCGAGCTGCCAGTGTTCCGCGAACAGCTGAATGACCACGGCGTGTATGCCGCCGCCGCCGACGTCAACGCCTGGAGCGCGGCAATCTTAAGTGCGTTCAACGAGTCTGCGTCGACGGTCGCGGCGAGTCAGTACCGAGAGCTGGCACCTGATCAGGCCTGGCTGGATTTCAGTCTGGCTGCCCGCACATTGTTGTCATGAAAGTAAAACGGCCCGTTCGAGTGCTTGCATTGGAAAGCTCTCGTTCAGGTTCTCCCGTGCAATATAGCGCGCGAAGTGTTGCAAGTTGCGTTTGACCAGATGCTTTGGTAGCGGCGCACGGACAAAACGCATGTCTGCGACATCAATCAAACCCATGCGGTTGTCTGGCGTCACCACGATATTGCCCAGGTGCAGCGAGCGAAAGTAAATCCCCGATTTGTGCAGGCTGCGTATCAATTCAGCGAGCGCGGGCAAATTCCGCTGCCAGTCGAAGCCCTCTTTTGCCGCAATCTGGCGCAGGGTTTCACCTGGCAGCGGTTCGTAAAGCACTGCGGTCATGCCTGGCGCTTGCAGTCGAAAGAACTGCAGCACCTTGAAGGTCGGCACGCCGAGCTTTTGCAGTTCAAGGGCATTGTCGATGAAACGTTTCGAGTACGGACGAAACATTGCGGAAGAAAATAGTCGCTTGCGCCTGAATAGTTTGAGGATATTCCCATCCTGCAACAGGTAGACTTTCGGACCGTAGCTGTCAGCCTCCAGTACTCGGGCGCCTTCAATCATCTGATTTAAAGCGTCTTGCGGAAGTCGGGAACATTGCATCGTAGAAAGCCTTGTCGGAATAGCGG
Organism: Pseudomonas sp. LB3P31; assembly: GCF_054897945.1. Classification (NCBI taxonomy): domain Bacteria; kingdom Pseudomonadati; phylum Pseudomonadota; class Gammaproteobacteria; order Pseudomonadales; family Pseudomonadaceae; genus Pseudomonas; species Pseudomonas sp. LB3P31. The sequence continues at coordinate 2,867,665 of NZ_CM142710.1, read as the reverse complement.
GGCACCGTGGCGGGCAATGATGCCGAAAAGTTTCAGTTTTAACCATGCCGGGTGAGGCAGGGTGAACTATCCAAGGAGCAAATCGATGCAGGAAACACGCTGGGCGCAACTATGGATGTCCGCAGGGCTGATCTGGTTTTTGCTGGCCATTGCCGTAGCGCCTACCAACAAGGCCTATCAGCAGGGGCTGGTGGTTCTGCTCTGGCTGCCGGCTCTGGTGTTCGCCTGGCCTGCACGGGCTCGACTGAAAGAGCTGGTGTCTGAACAGCGCTGGATCTACCTGCCGCTGCTGGGATTACTGGCCTGGTCGTTGATAAGCCTGATGTGGACCGGCGCCGAGGACCCTGCCCGAGAGGCCAAGCGCCTGCTGTACATCATCGTATTCCTGCTGTTCTTTCCGATATTGGCCAATGGTCGACCGGACCGCGTGGTCCGCCTCATGCAATGGGGAGGCTTCGGGCTGGCGTTGACGGCGCTGGCTGCCGTGATCAGGTTCTACGGCATCAATGGCAACACCTGGATTGCCCGGCTTGAGGGTCTTGGAGAATTGTCGCACCCGATCCTTGGTGGCTACGTCATCGGACTCGCCGCCGTGTGGCTTGTACTTTGGGTGCCGCGCGAGCGCTGGATGCAAGGCATCTGGGTAGTCGCGCTGGGCCTGTTGGGCGCATTTGTAGTGATGAGCCAGAGTCGCGGCGCAGCATTGGCGTTGTTCTTTACCTTGCTCGCCATGCCGATCTGGTGCCGGGATCGGCGCAGTTGTGTTGTCGCAATTTGCGCGCTGGCGGTGGCGGTGCTGGCATTCTGGTCTTTGCAGTCACTGGTGCTGGCACGCGGTGCGTCCTATCGCCCGGAAATCCTGGTGGCCAGCTTGAACATGATCGCCGAGCACCCATGGCGTGGGCTGGGACTGGGAAGTGACTATAAGGTGTTTGCCGAGGGCATATACTTCGACCACGCCCATAATCTGTTCAGCCATGTCGCGATCGAATTGGGCCTGCCAGGCCTGCTTCTGTGGTGTGCGGTCTGGTTCGGAGTTCTGCGACAAGCCTGGAAAGTCCGCGAGACGCTTTACGGCCAAGGGATTCTCGGCATCTGGGTGTTCTCGACCCTGGCGATGCAGTTTGACGCAGCCAGCATGAGTGGAACGCCCCGGGCCGAGTGGTTCATCAGCTGGCTACCGATCGGATTGGCCAGTGTTTTGGTATGGGCTCGGGCCAACACCGGTGCCTGTGATAAAATTTTGCGTTCTACCTAACTAGTGAGCTCTACGATGAGTGACGCACCGCCCAAAGCGGGACAGGACTCCAGCCTGAAAATCTATCTTCGGCTGTTGGGGTACGTGAAACCCTATGTTGGCCTTTTCCTGGTGAGTATCGTCGGCTTCGTGATCTTTGCGTCCACCCAGCCGATGCTGGCGGGGATTCTCAAATATTTCGTCGATGGCCTGAGCAACCCTGAAGCGGTGCTCTTCCCTAACGTGCCTTACCTGCAGGACCTGCAGTTGCTGATGGCCGTGCCGTTGCTGATCATCCTGATCGCTGCCTGGCAGGGACTGGGTTCGTTTTTGGGCAACTACTACCTGGCGAAGGTTTCGCTGGGGTTGGTGCATGACCTGCGCGTCGAGCTTTTCAACAAGCTGTTGGTGTTGCCCAATCGCTACTTTGACACCCACAACTCCGGGCATCTGATCTCGCGCATCACCTTCAACGTGACCATGGTCACCGGTGCGGCCACCGACGCGATCAAGGTCGTGATTCGCGAAGGCCTGACCGTGGTATTCCTGTTTGCCTACCTGTTGTGGATGAACTGGAAACTGACCATCGTGATGCTGGCGATCTTGCCGGTGATCGCGTTCATGGTGGGTAACACCAGCAAGAAATTCCGCAAGCAGAGCAAAAAGATCCAGGTGGCCATGGGGGACGTGACCCACGTGGCGTCCGAAACCATCCAGGGCTATCGCGTGGTACGCAGCTTTGGCGGCGAAAGCTATGAAGAGCGCCGCTTTGCCGAAGCCAGCCAAGGCAACACCGACAAACAGCTGCGCATGACCAAGACCGGTGCGGTTTACACGCCTATGTTGCAGTTGGTCATCTATACCGCCATGGCCGTGTTGATGTTCCTCGTGCTGTTCCTGCGTGGCGACGCTACGGCGGGCGACCTGGTGGCGTACATCACGGCGGCGGGCCTGTTGCCCAAGCCAATTCGCCAACTGTCGGAAGTCAGCTCGACCATTCAGAAAGGCGTGGCCGGTGCCGAGAGCATCTTCGAGCAACTGGACGTCGAGCCCGAGGTTGATAGCGGTACCGTCGAGCGTGATCGCGTTAGCGGTTACCTGGAAGTGCGCAACCTGAGCTTCACCTATCCGAACACCGAACGTGAGGTGTTGAAGAACATCAGCTTCTCGGCCGCACCTGGGCAGATGATCGCCCTGGTAGGGCGCTCCGGCAGCGGCAAGTCGACCCTGGCCAGCCTGATTCCGCGCTTTTATCACCACGATACCGGCGAAATTCTCCTGGATGACGTCGAAATCGAAGACTACCGCCTGCGCAACCTGCGCCGGCATGTGGCGCAGGTTACGCAGCACGTGACCCTGTTCAACGACACCATTGCCAACAACATCGCCTACGGCGATCTAGCCGGCGCCCCGCGTGCCGACATCGAGAAGGCCGCCACTGATGCTTATGCGATGGACTTCATCTCGCAGATGCCGGAAGGCCTGGATACCCAGGTCGGGGAAAACGGCGTGCTGTTGTCCGGTGGTCAGCGCCAGCGCCTGGCGATCGCCCGGGCACTGTTGAAGAACGCACCGTTGTTGATTCTCGATGAGGCGACCTCGGCACTCGATACCGAATCCGAACGCCATATCCAGGCAGCCCTGGATCAGGTCATGAAGGGTCGTACCACGCTGGTGATTGCTCACCGCCTGTCGACGATCGAGAAGGCTGACCTGATCCTGGTCATGGACCATGGGGAAATCGTCGAGCGTGGCACCCACGCGCAGTTGCTCGCGCAAAATGGCTACTACTCGCGCCTGCACGCCATGGGGCTCGATACTCCGGTGGAAAATATCGCCTGAGCCAGACCGGGGGGCGAAAAACGATGTCTCATTCGGTTGCAGCCGTGGCGCAAGCCCACGGCAACCCTGTGTTAATATCGCGCCCCTGTTCATTTTGTATGTGGGTTGCTCCATGAAGTTGTCCATGCCGCGATTCGATCAAGCCCCTGTCTTGGTGGTCGGCGATGTCATGCTCGACCGTTATTGGCATGGTGGTACCTCACGGATCTCTCCGGAGGCGCCGGTACCAGTGGTCAAGGTCGAGCAAATCGAGGACCGCCCGGGCGGTGCCGCCAACGTTGCGTTGAACATTGCCGCTCTCGGTGCCCCAGCCTCCCTGGTCGGCGTCACCGGCGACGATGAAGCCGCCGACAGCCTTGCCAACAGCCTCCAGGGTGCTGGCGTGCGGGCATTGTTCCAGCGCATCGCGCACCAGCCGACCATCGTCAAGCTGCGGGTCATGAGTCGTCACCAGCAATTGCTGCGTATCGACTTCGAAGAACCCTTCGCCACTGACGCCCTGGCGTTGGGTGAGCAGGTCGACGAGCTGCTTGAAGGCATCAAGGTGCTGGTGTTGTCCGACTACGGCAAAGGCGCATTGAAGAACCATCAGGTGCTGATCCAGGCCGCCCGTGCTCGTGGCATTCCAGTGTTGGCCGACCCCAAGGGCAAGGATTTCTCCATTTACCGTGGGGCAAGCCTGATCACGCCGAACCTCAGCGAATTCGAAACCATCGTGGGTAAATGCTCCGATGAGCATGAACTGGTGACCAAGGGCGCGACCCTGATGCAGGAGCTCGATCTGGGCGCTTTGCTGGTGACTCGCGGCGAGCATGGCATGACCTTGTTGCGCCCGGATCATCCGGCGCTGCACCTGCCAGCGCGGGCACGGGAAGTGTTCGACGTGACCGGTGCCGGTGACACGGTGATTTCCACCCTGGCGGCCGCGATCGCGGCGGGCGAAGAACTGCCTCACGCGGTGGCCTTGGCCAACCTGGCCGCGGGTATCGTGGTCGGCAAGCTGGGTACCGCCGCCATCAGCGCCCCGGAACTGCGCCGCGCGATCCAGCGCGAAGAAGGCTCCGAGCGCGGAGTGCTGGGCCTTGAGCAGCTGCTGCTGGCAGTTGACGATGCGCGCGCGCACAAAGAGACGATCGTGTTCACCAATGGCTGCTTCGACATATTGCATGCCGGCCACGTGACTTACCTCGAGCAGGCGCGAGCCCAGGGCGATCGCCTGATCGTCGCGGTCAATGACGATGCTTCGGTGAGCCGTTTGAAAGGACCGGGGCGTCCGATCAACAGCGTCGACCGGCGCATGGCGGTGCTCGCAGGCCTGGGCGCGGTGGACTGGGTGATCAGCTTCTCCGAGGGCACGCCGGAAAACCTGCTGCGCGAGGTCAAGCCGGACGTGCTGGTCAAGGGCGGGGATTACGGGATCGAGCAGGTAGTTGGCGCGGACATCGTCGCTGCCTATGGCGGCACCGTCAAAGTGTTGGGGCTGGTTGAAAACAGCTCTACTACGGCGATTGTCGAGAAGATCCGCAAGTCGTAGGAGCCTGCGATCTTTCATCTTGATCGCAACGTCAAAAGATCGCAGCCTTCGGCAGCTCCTACGGGCTGTCGGTGCTGCGATTTTTTGCTTTCAGGAACTGACTTTCTTGCGCGGCACAATTCTCTTCAGCAGCTGCTTGGCTTTTCCGCGCAGCCGTGCCAAACCTGAATCCTTCCCGGGCGGGCTCAATCCCTGCTGCTTCACCCAGTCCTTCCATTTGATCCGCTCATCGCGCACCAGCCAGCCTTCCTGCAGGGCAAAACTCTCTGCCAGGTACAACCCGCGAGTGCTTGCCGGGTATAGCTGATCCTTCTTCAAGGTGTAGAGCTCGGCCATGGGCTGGCCGTCGTGCAGGGGCATCAGGTACAGGTCTGGCCGCTTGCGATCGAGCCGGGCCACCAGTTGATCGCCTTCGAGTCGCTCATCAACATGGAACAGGCTCAGGGACTTGGCTTCCTTAGGCACGTCGAGGCGCAAGTCGTAGATCAGCTGCAAGGACGCTGTGGGCAAATGCACATAAGCACTTGGCCTTTCGATTAACTGCATGTTGGCGCAGCGCACCGGCCGCGCCGCACCCGACAATGGTGTCAGGCGAAAAGGCAGGGCTTCGCGGTAATGCAGGGCGGACGAGTAGGGCGCAGGCAACCAGGTGTCGTTGAAACGTCCGCCGAGCCAGCCTTCCGGAGTTTCCAGCAGGCACTCTTCAGCGATTTCCTGAATGGCCGTGTGCAACGGCAAGTTCAGCTCATGGGCCGGGACATAACCGGAGATCAGCTTGAGCACAACGTCACCACGATCCTGGCGCCGCTGGCGCACCAGCACCCAGTAATCGCGGTTTTGCCAATGCAGGGTCAGGCGTACCGACACCCCGAGGTTCGCCAGTTCCACGGCGAACCGCTCGGGATCCGCCACGGCCACCGGGCGGCGACGCTGCAAGGTTTGCGAAAAATTCAGCGGCATCCCGACGCTCTGGTAGCTCAGGCCTTCGGGAGTCGCTTCGACGAATAACGGCAGGGTCTTGAAGTTGCTGGGGTTCTTTCTTATGAGCGTACGCGGCATGTCGGCTCCTGCTTAAGGCCGCGTCGGCGGCGTCAGTTTCTACGAAGGACCTGGGCAACGGTCGCGACGTTGTGGGCGAGGTGCAGCGGATTGATGGTCCCGACAATAGCACTGGCAACGCCCGGATGTTCAAACAACAACTCGAAGCTGGCGCGCACCGGATCGACACCGGGGCTCAGGCAGACATGACCGCTGGCCAACGCTTTCTTGACCAGGATGGCTTTGCCGTGAGCAGCAGCATAGTCAATGACGGCTTTCTCGCTCAATTCGTTCAGATTGTAAGTGACCATCGCGCAATCGCCTTGCTCCAGAGCCTTCAGGCCGCCTTCGACGGTTTTCCCGGAAAAGCCGAAACCACGAATCTTGCCCTCACGCTTGAGCTCGGCCAGGGTCGCGTAGACCTCACTGTCATTGAGAATCGCCAGGTCATTGCCGTCGGAGTGCACCAGCACCAGGTCGATAAAATCAGTTTCCAGACGTTGCAGGCTGCGTTCCACCGACAGCCGGGTGTGGGCGGCGCTGAAATCGTGGCTGGACTGGCCATTGGCAAACTCTTCGCCGACCTTGCTGACGATGACCCAGTCCTTGCGCTGGTCGCGCAGCAATGGACCGAGGCGCTCTTCGCTGTGGCCATAGGCCGGGGCGGTGTCGATGAGGTTGATGCCCATGTTTCGTGCGAGGTTGAGCAACATGCGGGCTTCGTCCTCGCCCGGGATCTGGAAACCATTCGGGTATTTTACGCCCTGGTCGCGGCCCAGCTTGACGGTGCCCAGGCCCAACGGCGAAACCATCAGGCCGGTGCTGCCCAGTGGGCGGTGCAGTTCGTGCAGGGTCGGCTGGCTCATGGCAACAGTTGCTCCCAGGCAGGAATGCCCATGGGTGGTTTCGGTAGTTCGGGCAGTGCTGCAGGGGGGCTCGGCTGGATCCCGTCCCGCTGCAGGGAGGCGATTACCCGATCTGCGAAGTCCGGCGCCAGGGCCAGTTTAGTGGGCCAGCCCACCAACAGGCGGCCCTCTTCGGCGAGGAAAGCGTTGTCCGGACGTGTCAGTCCGGACTGCAGGGGCTCGGCACGGTCCACCCGCAAGGTGGCCCATCGTGCGGTGCTCAGGTCGATCCAGGGCAGCAACTGGCCGAGTTCTTTCTGCGCCGTGGCAATCTGCTCTTCGGGTTGGCGCGCGACGCCTTCGGATTCGGCGATGTCACCACCCAGGTACCAGACCCATTGGCCATCGGCCGCCGGATGAGTCGTGACGGTAATGCGCGGTTTGGTCCCGCCGCCCAGGCAGTGGGCGTATAGCGGTTTGAGGCTGGGCCCCTTGGCGATGATCATGTGCAGTGGTCGGCGTTGCATGGCTGGCCGGCTTAGTCCCAATGCTTCTAGCAGCGCTGCGGTGCCGGCGCCGGCGCTGAGGACGATGCGCTGGGCGCGGATATCGCGTCCGTCGACTGTCAGGCCCACCAGTACGCCGCCTTCCAGCAGCGGGGCGATCTCTTGCCCGGCGAGCAGGCCGTCGCCCGCCAGGTCAGCAAGGCGCTGGATCAGGCTGGGAACATCAATCACCAGTTCGGCCAGGCGATAGACTTTGCCTTTGAAGCGCTTGTCCTGCAACGCGGGGGGGAGCTGGTCGCCCTTGACCTGATCGACCCTGCCACGCACGGCTTTGCTGGCGAAGAAACTGGTGAGGTTGCCGGCAAGGGTGCCGGGGGACCAGAGATAGTGAGCTTCGGACAGCAGGCGTACGCCGCTCAGGTCCAGCTCGCCGTCGCCGGCCAGCGCTTCACGCCAGCGTCTTGGCATGTCGGCGATGGCCTCCGAGGCGCCGGTCAGGGCGCCATGCAGCGCATATTTGGCGCCGCCGTGAATGATCCCCTGGGACTTCAGGCTCTGCCCGCCACCGAGGCTGGCGCTTTCCACCAGCACGGTCGAAAACCCTTGGCGGCGCAGGCGCGCGTTCAGCCAGAGGCCGGCGACACCAGCGCCGACGATCAAAACGTCGGTGGAAATAACGGATGGCATGCAGCGACCTCAGTGTTCAAGACGAGGGAGCAGTATACAGACTCGAAGATTGGAGCGGCCGACGGACCTGTAGGAGTGAGCCTGCTCGCGATAGTGTCCGGTCAGTCGACGCATATTTTGCCTGATAAACCGCTATCGCGAGCAGGCTCACTCCTACAATGGATGGCACTTTGAACGTTAATGCCCGGCAGTTTTGGAAAACAGCTGGATAACCACCACGCCCAGGACGATCAGCGCCATTCCCAGCATCGCCGGTACATCCAGCTTCTGCCCATAGATAAACAGCGCAGCCACGCTGACCATCACGATCCCCATGCCTGCCCACACCGCATAGGCCACACCCACCGGCACGCTGCGCACCACCAGGGTGAGCATCCAGAAGGCAATGCCGTAGCCGACAATCACCAGTACCAACGGCAGCGGCGTACTGAAGCCTTTGACGGCCTTCATCGAAACGGTTGCGATCACTTCGGCGCAGATGGCAATGGCCAGGTAGTAGTAAGCGGTCATGGGTGCATCCTCAAGTGAAGTGTTGCTTGTCTGACCGCCATTTTAGAGATCTGCCAGATGCGGTAAAGTCATTACCTATCTGTTTTAGCGATGGGTTGACGATGAACATGCAGTGGAATCTGGAACAGCTTCGGCTGTTTGTCAGCGTAGCCGAACAACGCTCGTTTTCGGCAGTGGCGCGTCAGCAGCGCAAGGCGCAGTCGGCAGTCAGCAGCTCAATCGCGCTGCTTGAAGAAGACCTTGGCGTCAGCCTGTTTGACCGTAGCAGCGGTCGTCAGCCCAAGCTCACTGAAGCCGGCAACGCCTTGCTCGAAGAGGCGAGGGAAGTGCTGCGCCAGTGCGAGCGCCTCAACGGGCGGGCGCTTGCGATGATGCGCGGGCAGGAGGCGCGGTTGCGGGTTGCTCAGGATGAGGCGATGCCCTATCAGGCAGTGGTGGACAGCTTCGAGGCTCTGGCGCAACAATTTCCCAGCCTTGAAGTGCAACTGACCAGCGCCGCTCAAGGCGACGTTGCGCGCAAACTGGTCGAGCGTCGGGCCGACCTGGGGCTGCTGTTTTATCACGACCAGATTCCCGAATCCCTCGAGCGCCGGGTGTTGGGCAGCGTCGAAATGGTCACCGTGTGTGGCATCGGACACCCCCTGGCAGGCAAATCCGCGGTGGACTGCCAGCAACTGGCGCAACATCGGCAACTGTTGATGTCCACCCAATCCAGCGTCTACCCCGGCAGCGAACCCGCCAGCCCGCAGGTCTGGCGCGCCGACAGTTTTTACGTGATGGCCGAATGGCTGGTGCGTGGCCTCGGCTGGGCCTGGTTGCCGCGCCACGTGGTGCAGTACCCGGCTTATCAGGATCAGATGGTCGAACTGGTCAGCGAATGGACGCCGCCCGCCCTGGTGGTAGAACTTGTGTGGCGCCGGGATGAGCCACTGGGCCCGGCCGCGCGCTGGTTGGCGGAACGTTTTGCCGTGCACTTGCGGGCGATCGGCGGCAAAAGCCGATAAACTCCGCCGCCATGAATAGAACTCTCTACACCGCGCTGTTTTACCTGGGGCTGCCATTGGTAGCGATTCGTCTGTGGTTGCGTTCGCGCAAGGCCCCGGCTTATGCCAAACGTATCGGCGAGCGCTTTTCCTGTGGGCTGCCGGTGATGCAGCCCGGCGGTATCTGGGTGCACGCGGTGTCCGTGGGTGAAAGCATTGCTGCGGCGCCGATGATCCGCGCCTTGCTGCAACGTTATCCACAGTTGCCGATCACCGTGACCTGCATGACCCCGACCGGTTCGGAGCGCATCCAGGCCTTGTTCGCCAATGAGCCGCGAATCCAGCACTGCTATCTCCCCTACGACCTGCCTTGCGCGGCAAAGCGATTTCTCGACCGGGTCCAGCCACAACTGGCGGTGATCATGGAGACCGAGCTCTGGCCCAACCATATTCATCAGTGCGCCAAGCGGGGCATTCCCGTGGCGCTGGCCAATGCGCGACTGTCCGAGCGTTCGGCCAGGGGCTATGGGCGTTTTCGCAAATTGACCCAGCCGATGCTCGCCGAAATGAGCCTGTTTGCTGTGCAGACCGAAACCGAAGCCGAGCGTTTTCGCAACCTCGGCGCGCGCCCGAAGACGGTCGAAGTCACCGGCTCGATCAAATTTGACCTGACCATCGATCCGCAGCTGCTCCTGCGTGCCACCGAGTTGCGCGGCCAGTGGCAGGCGCAGGAACGTCCGGTGTGGATCGCCGCCAGCACCCACGAGGGTGAAGACCAGGTGGTGCTGGCGGCCCATCGGCAGTTGCTGGCCAATCATCCGGATGCGCTGCTGATTCTGGTGCCGCGTCACCCGGAGCGATTCAATTCGGTGTTTGAACTGTGCCAGCAGCAGGGCTTTGCCACGGTCCGCCGTTCCACGGGCGAGGCGGTAGGTGCCGCGACTTCCGTGTTGCTGGGCGACACCATGGGGGAATTGCTGTTTCTTTACGCCTTGGCGGATACCGCATTCGTCGGCGGCAGTCTTGTACCGAACGGCGGGCATAACCTGCTGGAGCCGGCGGCATTGGCCAAACCGGTCTTGAGCGGCCCACACCTGTTCAACTTCCTCGAAATAGCCGCGCAGTTACGCAATGCCGGGGCGTTGCAGGAGGTGGAAGATGCCGAAGGCCTGGCGGTGGCCGTGCAGCGCTTGTTCGAATTGCCGCGGGATGCGCAGCGCATGGCCGAGGCGGGATTGAGCGTGATGCGTGCCAATCAGGGGGCGTTGCAGCGGTTACTGGACGGCCTCGGTCGATTGATCGATCGTTAAGCTGCGTCGCGTTTAATAAAAGATCGCAGCCTTCGGCAGCTCCTACTTTGGAATGCATTCCCCTGTAGGAGCTGCCGAAGGCTGCGATCTTTTGCTTTTGCTTCAAGGCCGGGCTTTGAGTTGCTCCGCCGCAGCCTTCGCCAAATCCGGTGGCAGGAAATCCTTGTCCGGGTTGTAGTCAGCCTTCAGGTAGCGCTTCAGATCTTCCAGATCCCCCGGGTTCAACGTTCCTGCCGCCTGCTTCAGACGCAGGTTGTCGAGGATGTAGTCATACCGGGTGTTGTTGTAGTTGCGCACCGAGGTGTACAGCTGGCGCTGGGCATCCAGCACATCAACGATGTTTCGCGTACCCACCTGATAGCCGATTTCGGTAGCTTCCACCGCGCTCTGGTTGGAGATGATCGACTGCTTGCGCGCTTGCACCTGCTCAACGTCGGTATTCACCGCGCGATGCAGGTTGCGGGTGTTCTCGACGATTTGCCGGCGCAGGCTTTCACGCTGTTGTTCGGTCTGGTCCAGCCGTGAGTAGGACTCGCGCACCTGGGAGCTGGTCAGCCCGCCGCTGTAGATCGGGATGTTCAGTTGCAGGGCCAGGGTCTGTTGTTCGACGGGGCCGCCATAGGCCTGGCCGAAGGCATTCGGGTTGCTGAACCCAAAGTTGTCGTTGTCGCCTTTTTCATACTTCGCCACCGCATCCAGTGTTGGTGCGTGGCCGGCCTTGCGCTGCTTGAGCGTCTCTTCAGCGGCGCTGACCGCGTAGTTGCTGGCGAGCAAATTCAGGTTCTGCCTGGCGGCGGTGTCGACCCAGGATTTCGCGTCGTTGGGTGCCGGCGGCAGGATCGGCAAGGAATGCACGATGCCCTGGATCGAGTTGTATTGACGATTGGTCAGGGTGATCAGGGCTTCGAAAGCGTCATCCACCTGGCGCTGCGCGACGATGCGGTTGGCCCGCGCGGTGTCGTAGCTGGCCTGGGATTGCAGCACGTCGGTCTTGTCCGACAGGCCGACATCAAAGCGCTCGTTGGACTGGTCGAGCTGGCGTTTGAAAGCCGCTTCCTCAGCCTTGGTCGAGGCCAGGTTGTCCTGACTGCGCAGCACGTTGAAATAGCTTTCGGCGGTCTGCAGGATCAGGTTCTGTTCGGTAGCCGACAGTTGCAGCGCCGCCTGCTCGTTGACGTCCTTGGCGGCCTGGTACTGGAACCAGCGATCGGCGCGGAACAGTGGCTGGGCAAGGGTCGCCTGATAGGAGTTGGCGCTACGGCTGGCCACGGCGGACGGCTGATTAATGTCGGTACGCACATTGGCGACCTGGGCGCCGCCGGAAAGATTCGGCAACAGCCCGGCACGCGCCTGGGGCACCACTTCTTTCTGCGCGCCATACTGGGCGCGAGCGGCGGCCAGGTCGGCGTTATTGTCCACTGCTTCCTGATAGACGCTCACCAGGTCAGTTTTGGTCGATAAGGGCGCTTCCGCTGCCCAGGCCATTCCATTCGAAGCACAAGACACGGCAAAGGCCAGTGAAAGTTTGCGCAGCATGCGGCCATCCCTAAAAATTACGCTGATAATTTGCGCCAAGTTACGGCGCGGCGTTGTATGTCGTCAATGCTCCGCTTTAACGCGCGGCGCGGCGTAGCGAGTGTAGATGCGCGCACGTTCGGCAACAATCCTGTAATTGCGCCATTCATCACGGTGTTTATCGAGGGTTGGCGTTCCGTGCCGGTTGTGGCTAGACTGGCCGGGTTCTTGTCGGGGTGCCTTGCTATGAGGCTGAGATCGAATAATTTCGGATCCCGTTGAACCTGATCAGGTTAGCGCCTGCGTAGGGAACAAGATTTCTCGTCACCCGGCGAGTCCTCTTGTGCTTCGTCCGGGATGTTGTTCGACAATCGAACACCCCTCGAGCACTGAGCACAGCACCAACAGCATTGTTATCGCTGATTGGTCGCGTCCATTCGTTACAGGTTCGCTCCGACAAAAATCCACTGCCTGGATGCTGTCTGGAGAGCCCGTGATGACGATAAAACTAAAAAACATGACGAACCTGAGTGATTCGGCCCAAGTCGATCAACAGTCGGTTCAACCCTTTACTCGCTCGCAAAAAGTATACGTCCAGGGTTCCCGCCCGGACATCCTCGTGCCAATGCGCGAAATCAGCCTGGATGTGACCCCGACCGACTTCGGCGGCGAGATCAACGCGCCGGTGGTTGTGTATGACACCTCGGGCCCGTACACCGACCCCGACGTCATCATCGACGTGCGCAAAGGCCTGGCCGATGTGCGTTCGCCCTGGATCGAGTCCCGTGGCGACACCGAGCGCCTGCCGGGCTTGAGTTCCAATTTCGGCCAGGAACGCCTGGCCGATGCCGAGCTGACCAAGCTGCGGTTCGCCCACGTGAACAACCCGCGCCGCGCCAAGGCCGGGGCCAACGTCAGCCAGATGCACTACGCCCGCAAAGGCATCATCACCGCCGAGATGGAATACGTCGCCATCCGCGAAAACATGAAGCTCGAAGTGGCTCGCGCCGCCGGGCTGCTGGACCAGCAACACGGCGGGCACAGCTTCGGCGCCAGCGTGCCGAAAATCATCACCCCGGAATTCGTCCGTGACGAGATTGCCCGTGGTCGCGCGATCATTCCGGCCAACATCAACCACACCGAACTGGAACCGATGATCATCGGCCGTAACTTCCTGGTGAAGATCAACGGCAACATCGGTAACAGCGCCCTCGGTTCGTCCATCGAGGAAGAAGTGGCGAAACTGACCTGGGGCATTCGGTGGGGCTCGGACACGGTCATGGACCTTTCCACCGGCAAGCACATTCATGAAACCCGCGAGTGGATCATCCGCAACTCGCCGGTGCCAATTGGTACCGTGCCGATCTACCAGGCCCTGGAAAAAGTCGGCGGCGCCGCCGAAGACCTGACCTGGGAGCTGTTCCGCGACACGTTGATCGAGCAGGCCGAGCAGGGCGTCGACTACTTCACCATCCACGCCGGCGTGCTGTTGCGCTACGTGCCGCTGACTGCCAAGCGCGTGACCGGTATCGTCTCCCGTGGCGGTTCGATCATGGCCAAGTGGTGCCTGGCGCATCACAAAGAGAACTTCCTCTACACCCATTTCGAAGACATCTGCGAAATCATGAAGGCCTATGACGTCAGCTTCTCGCTGGGCGACGGCCTGCGTCCTGGCTCGATTGCCGATGCCAACGATGCCGCGCAATTCGGCGAGCTGGAAACTCTCGGCGAGCTGACCAAGATCGCCTGGAAGCACGACGTGCAGTGCATGATCGAAGGCCCCGGCCACGTGCCGATGCAGTTGATCAAGGAGAACATGGACAAGCAGCTCGAGTGCTGCGACGAGGCGCCGTTCTACACCCTCGGCCCGCTGACCACCGACATTGCGCCGGGCTACGACCACATCACCTCCGGTATCGGTGCGGCGATGATCGGCTGGTTCGGTTGCGCGATGCTCTGCTACGTGACGCCGAAGGAGCACCTGGGCCTGCCGAACAAGGATGACGTGAAGACCGGGATCATCACCTACAAGATCGCCGCACACGCCGCCGATCTGGCGAAGGGGCATCCCGGGGCGCAGATTCGCGACAATGCCTTGAGCAAGGCGCGGTTTGAATTCCGCTGGGAAGATCAGTTTAACCTGGGCCTGGATCCGGACACTGCGCGTTCGTATCACGATGAAACCCTGCCGAAGGACTCGGCCAAGGTCGCGCATTTCTGCTCGATGTGCGGGCCAAAATTCTGCTCGATGAAGATCACCCAGGAAGTCCGTGAATACGCGGCCAACCAGCGGATTGAAACGATTGATGCAGAGGTCGCCCAGGGACTGGCGGAACAGGCTGAGCGGTTCAAGCAGGAAGGCAGTCAGCTGTACAAGAAGGTTTGATCTGACCTGTGATTGACGGCGTCTGTGCGGCCGTCTTCGCGAGCAAGCCCGCTCCCACAGTTGAACGCGTCCGCCAGGACAACTCGGTCAACTGTGGGAGCGGGCTTGCTCGCGAAGGCGCCGGATTAGGCGCCGGATATCTCAATGACACACTTATCCCTCTGAGATAACACCCTTGAGCATTCAACCCAGCACTTACTCCCCCGACATCGCGGTGCCTGCCGACAAACGTGTCTTCGGCGGCCGCGATCTGTTCTCCCTGTGGTTCTCCCTCGGCATCGGCCTGATGGTCCTGCAGACCGGTGCCCTGCTCGCACCCGGCCTGGGCCTTTCCGGTTCGCTGCTGGCGATTTTTCTCGGCACCCTGGTCGGCGTCCTGCTGCTGGCCGCCGTCGGCGTGATCGGCAGTGACACCGGTCTGTCTGCAATGGCCGCGCTCAAACTCAGCCTCGGCATCAAGGGCGCCAGCCTGCCGGCGGTGCTGAACCTGCTGCAACTGATCGGTTGGGGCTCGTTCGAAATCATCGTCATGCGCGACGCCGCCAGCCTGCTGGGCGCCCGCGCTTCCAACGAAGGCAGCCTGCTTTCGAGTCCGCTGTTATGGACGCTGTTTTTCGGTGGCCTGGCCACCCTGCTGGCCGTCAGCGGGCCGCTGACCTTCGTGCGGCAGATCCTGCGCAAATGGGGCATCTGGCTGCTGTTGGCCGCCTGCATCTGGCTGACCTGGAACCTGTTCGCCAAAGCCGACCTGGCAGCGCTGTGGGCACAAGCCGGCGACGGTTCGATGCCGTTTGCGGTGGGTTTCGACATTGCCATTGCGATGCCGTTGTCCTGGCTGCCGCTGATCGCCGACTACTCGCGATTCGGCAAACGCGCGAAAAATGTGTTCGGCGGAACTGCGTTGGGCTTTTTTATCGGCAACTTCTGGCTGATGAGCCTTGGCGTCGCCTACACCCTGGCGTTTGCGCCGAGCGGTGAAGTGAATGCGCTGCTGTTGGCGCTGGCCGGTGCCGGCCTGGGGATTCCGCTGTTGCTGATCCTGCTGGACGAGTCGGAAAATGCCTTTGCCGACATCCACTCGGCGGCAGTTTCCAGCGGAGTGCTGGTGCGCTTTAAAGTCGAGCACCTGGCGTTGGCCATCGGCGTGCTCTGCACCCTGATCGCGTTGCTCGCGCCATTGGCTCAGTACCAGAACTTCCTGCTGCTGATCGGTTCAGTGTTTGCGCCGCTGTTCGGCGTGGTGCTGGTGGATCACTTCATCCTGCGCAAACGCAGTGCCCATGTCGCATCAGCCGCATTGCGCTGGCCGGCGTTGCTCGCCTGGTTGGGCGGGGTGAGCACGTATCATCTGCTGGCCAATCTATACCCGGACATCGGCGCAACCCTGCCGTCGTTGATTCTGGCAGGGTTGCTGCAGCTGGTGCTGGGTCGGGCCTTCAGTTACGGCCAGGAAACAGCTCGGGTCTGAGAATACCGTTCAGGCGCGGGTAGGGGATCTTCAGTTCGACATGGCCCAGCGCGTACGGCGCGATGGTGCTGGTTTCGTACTTGAGGATCACCCCACCGTAGGTCAGTGCCACGTTCTGGGTCTTCTGGAACGGCCAGCTCTTCACGAACTCCGCTTCCTGATCGAGCTTGGTACTGATCAGCCAGCTGTTGTGTGCCACCTGCGCGGTTTTCCAGAAGGCGTCTTCCTGGCCTGGCAGCAACATGTCCGCCAGCGTCAGCACCTTGTGCTGCTGGCGCGAATAGTTGATGAAGCTGCGACCCGGCGTGCCATGGGCGCCGCCCGTATCCAGGTAGCTGGAAAACTCTACGATCACCAAGCCGTCATGCTGCTCACGTACCTTGGCCTGCAGATAGCTGCTGTTGCGCGGGCCGGCGGTGCGCAGAAACTCATCGCGATAGGCCGCCAGCGTTGGCGCCACCGGGGCGTCGGGTGAGGTGCGGGTCATTTGCAAAAGGCGCTTTTCGATGATGCCGTCCAGCGCAGGCTCGGCAGGGAAACGCAGAGTATCGATATTGACCAGTGGGCAATCCGGCGTCGTGCAGCCCGGCTTCAGCTGCTCGGAGGCGTCACGGGTGGTTTCCAGTGGCGTTCGGTAATTGGGCTGGAACAGGCTCTGGCAAGCGGCCAAGGTCAACGCGATTGCGGCCACGGAGGCGATTTTGAAAAGCGACATGGGCGTCCTTCATGAAACAGGGAAAGGCGAAAGTTACCCGCTTCGACTGCCAGCGCAGTAATCAGTTCGCCACTAAGCTAATTAGAGTTGGTTTCGCCCTCACCGTCTATCCCGGCGGCTGGAAAGGGGCTGCATCAAACGTCACGAGCGCGTTAGGATGGCGCGAAGTCGAGGCTGGAGCCTCGGTGCAGATACGAGGATTGTCATGACTGATTTTGCCAACGCCATTCCGACCGCCGTTGAGATCGTTCGGCGCGAAAAGTGCTACGAGGGCTTCTACAAGCTCGAACGTGTGCACTTGCGCCACGAATTGTTCGCCGGAGGCATGAGTCGCGAAATCAATCGGGAACTGTTCGTTCGCCACGATGCGGTATGCGTATTGCCGTACGACCCCCAGCGTGACGAAGTGGTGTTGATCGAGCAATTTCGCGTCGGTGCCATGGGCAAGACCGACAACCCGTGGCTGATTGAACTGGTCGCTGGTCTGATCGACAAGGATGAAGTGCCGGAAGAAGTTGCTCACCGCGAGGCGCAGGAGGAAGCTGGGCTTGTGTTCGGGGCGCTGTGGCCGATGACCAAGTACTTTCCATCGCCGGGCGGCAGCAATGAATTTGTGCATTTGTACCTGGGGCGTTGCGAGACAACCGGGGCCGGCGGCCTGCATGGGCTGGAGGAAGAAGCAGAAGATATCCGCGTTACGGTCTGGGCGTTTGAAGATGCGCTGCAGGCCGTACGCGACGGACGAATTGCCAACGCGGCCAGCATCATTGCCTTGCAATGGTTAGCTTTAAACCGCGCTGAAGTGAGGGGGTTATGGTCGTAAACAAGTTGCGCGATCGCTATCGAGTCGACCTCGTGGGGCTGCAAGCCTCGTGTGAGGCCAACTATGCGCGGCTGATGCGCCTGTTGCCGGACATGCGTAGCGAGCCGGCAGCGCGGCGCATTGCGGTGACCCACGGCGACCAGATGCTCGGCGTGCTGGCGCTGGAGGTGCTGCAGGTCTGCCCGTACACCACCACCTTGCAGGTGCGCCAGGAACACAGCCTGCCGTGGTTGCCGGTGCCGCAGCTGGAAGTTCAGGTCTATCACGACGCCTGTATGGCCGAAGTGGTCAGCGCCGAACATGCACGACGCTTTCGCGGCATCTATCCTTATCCGAACGCCTCGATGCATCAACCGGATGAAAAAGCCCAGCTGAACATGTTCCTGGGGGAGTGGCTGAGCCATTGCCTGGCGTTGGGACACGAGTACGAAGTCGTTCGCTAGTTGTGAACTGCGTTCGGTTCACGGCTTTCCTCTTGCGCTCGTCCCCCAGCATAATTGCGGCACTTGTCCAACCCCGTGATTTCGCCCTGGGAGAACGCCTTGCCGAGCGTATCCACATTGACCACCGCCGATTCGGCGTTGCTGGTGCAACTGTCCGACAGCCACTTGTTCGCCGAAGCGCACGGCACGTTGCTGGGCATGAATACCCGCGACAGCCTGACAAAGGTCATCGAACTGGTGCGCCTGCAGCAGCCGCACATTGACCTGGTGATTGCCAGTGGCGACCTGTCACAGGACGGGACGCTGGAGTCTTACCAGCTGTTTCGCGACCTGATTCGACAGCTCGATGCGCCGGCGCGCTGGATTCCTGGCAATCACGACGAACCTCAGGTCATGGCCGCGGCCGCCGTGCAAAGCGCTCTGCTGGAGCCTGTGGTGGATGTCGGCAACTGGCGCGTCACCCTGCTTGATTCAGCGGTGCCGGGGTCGGTGCCCGGGTATCTGCAGGACGAACAGCTTCAGTTACTTGCCCGATCGCTAAGCGAAGCGCCGGAGCGGCATCACCTGGTGTGTTTCCATCATCATCCGGTGTCGATCGGTTGTGCGTGGATGGAGCCGATCGGCCTGCGCAATCCAGAGGCGCTGTTTGCCGTGCTGGACCGTTTTCCCCAGGTGCGCGCGGTGCTGTGGGGGCATGTGCACCAGGAGATCGACCGTGAGCGCAATGGAGTACGGCTGATGGCGTCGCCGTCGACCTGCATTCAGTTCGAGCCGGGGAGTGAGGATTTTGCGGTGGGGGATCAGGCGCCGGGGTATCGGTGGTTGCGGTTGTTGGCGGATGGGGGGATCGAGACTGGTGTTGAGCGGGTTACTGGTTTCGAGTTTCAGGTTGATTATGGCTCCGGCGGTTATTAGTCATTCCTGAAGGCCGCGTGATGGCCTTCGCGAGCAAGCCCGCTCCCACATGGGATTTGTGGACGACGCAGATCCCATGTGGGAGCGGGCTTGCTCGCGAAGGGGCCGGCACAGGCGCCATCACTTCGACAGATACCCCGATCCTCCCGACACCCTGTAAACTCCGCCTTCCTTACCCAACGCACAGGGAGCTCCAATGTCCGGCTCGATCCTCTATATCCACGGTTTCAACAGCGCGCCGTCCTCGAAAAAGGCCACTCAGCTGGTGGAAGTGATGGATCGCCTGGGCATGAGCGAAAACCTGCGAGTGCCGGCCCTGCATCACCATCCGCGTGAGGCCATCGGTCAGCTTGAGCAGGCGATTGCCGAGCTGGGACGGCCATTACTGGTCGGCAGCTCACTCGGCGGCTACTATGCGACTCACCTGGCCGAGCGCCATGGCCTCAAGGCCCTGCTGGTCAACCCGGCAGTCAGCCCGCACCGGATGTTCGACGGGCACCTGGGGACTCAGAGAAACCTGTATACCGATGAAGCCTGGGAATTGACCCACGACCATGTGACGGCCCTGGCCGAGCTGGAAGTGCCGGCACCGCAAGACCCCCAGCGCTTTCAGGTGTGGCTGCAGACCGGTGACGAAACCCTGGACTACCGCCTCGCCCAGCAGTATTACCGGGCCTGCGCCTTGCGCATCCAGGCCGGTGGCGACCACAGTTTCCAGGGCTTTGCCGCGCAACTTCCGGCCATGCTGAGTTTTGCCGGTATCGGCGCAGATTTGTATCAAAAAATTGATTTCACAGCACTGTGACCGGCCCCTTTTCTACAGAACACTTTTTTCAAAGGACGACGAGACCCCATGGCCACTCCCGGCGCTAGTTCTTATAACGCAGACGCCATCGAAGTCCTCTCGGGCCTCGACCCGGTGCGCAAACGTCCCGGCATGTACACCGACACCAGTCGGCCGAATCACCTCGCCCAGGAAGTCATCGACAACAGCGTCGACGAAGCCTTGGCCGGGCACGCGACCTCGGTGCAGGTCATCCTGCACGCCGATCACTCCCTGGAAGTCAGTGATGACGGCCGTGGCATGCCGGTGGACATTCACCCGGAGGAGGGCGTTTCCGGGGTCGAGCTGATCCTCACCAAGCTCCATGCTGGCGGCAAGTTTTCCAACAAGAACTACCAGTTCTCCGGCGGTCTGCACGGGGTGGGTATTTCCGTGGTCAACGCCCTGTCCACCGAAGTGCGCGTGCGCGTCAAGCGTGACGGCAACGAATACCAGATGACGTTCGCCGACGGTTACAAGAAAACCGAGCTGGAAGTGGTCGGCACCGTCGGCAAGCGCAACACCGGTACCAGCGTGTTCTTCGCGCCGGACCCGAAGTACTTCGATTCGCCAAAATTCTCCATCAGCCGCCTCAAGCACGTGCTCAAGGCCAAGGCCGTGCTGTGCCCGGGGCTGCTGGTCAGCTTTGAAGACAAGGCCTCCGGCGAGAAAGTCGAGTGGCATTACGAAGACGGCCTGCGCTCCTATCTGGTCGATGCGGTGACCGAGTTCGAACGCCTGCCGGACGAGCCGTTCTGCGGCAGCCTGGCCGGTAACAAGGAAGCGGTCGACTGGGCGCTGCTGTGGTTGCCGGAAGGTGGCGACAGCGTGCAGGAAAGTTACGTCAACCTGATCCCGACGGCTCAGGGCGGCACCCACGTCAACGGTCTGCGCCAAGGCTTGCTCGATGCCATGCGCGAGTTCTGCGAATTCCGCAGCCTGCTGCCGCGCGGTGTGAAGCTGGCGCCGGAAGACGTCTGGGAACGCATTGCTTTCGTTCTGTCGATGAAAATGCAGGAGCCGCAATTCTCCGGCCAGACCAAAGAACGCCTGTCGTCCCGTGAGGCAGCGGCGTTTGTTTCCGGTGTGGTCAAGGATGCGTTCAGCCTGTGGCTCAACGCCCATCCGGAAACCGGCATGCTCCTGGCGGAGCTGGCGATCAACAACGCCGGCCGTCGCCTGAAGGCCAGCAAGAAGGTCGAGCGCAAACGCATCACGGCGGGGCCGGCACTGCCGGGCAAGCTCGCCGATTGCGCCGGGCAGGACCCGATGCGTTCCGAGCTGTTCCTGGTCGAAGGTGACTCCGCCGGTGGTTCCGCCAAACAAGCGCGGGACAAAGAGTTTCAAGCGATCCTGCCGTTGCGCGGCAAGATCCTCAACACCTGGGAAGTCGACGGCAGCGAAGTGCTGGCGAGCCAGGAAGTGCACAACATTGCGGTGGCTATCGGTGTCGATCCGGGCTCGGCGGACATCGCTCAGCTGCGCTACGGCAAGATCTGCATCCTCGCCGACGCCGACTCCGACGGCCTGCACATCGCCACCCTGCTGTGCGCATTGTTCGTCCAGCATTTCCGCCCCTTGGTGGATGCCGGTCACGTCTACGTGGCGATGCCGCCGCTGTACCGCATCGACCTTGGCAAGGAGATCTTCTACGCCCTGGACGAAGCCGAGCGCGATGGCATTCTCGATCGCCTGGTGGCCGAGAAAAAACGCGGCAAGCCGCAGGTCACCCGATTCAAGGGCCTGGGTGAAATGAACCCGCCGCAGCTGCGCGAAACCACCATGGACCCGAACACCCGGCGCCTGGTGCAGCTGACGCTGGAAGATTACGACGCGACCGCAGAAATGATGGACATGTTGCTGGCGAAGAAGCGCGCCGGCGATCGCAAGTCCTGGCTGGAGTCCAAAGGCAACCTGGCTGAGGTTCTTGGCTGATGCGGCTTGGCTTCGCCCTGGCGTGTGCGTTACTCCTGAGCTCGGCGGCATTGGCCGAACCGGCTCCGGAGTTGCGCCTGTTGTCCGAGCATGCCGTTGACGGCATGCACGGCGGCAATCTGTCGGGGCTGGCCCAGTGCGGCGAAGAGTTGTGGACGGTTTCCGATCGCGACGACGACCAGATCTACCGCCTCGATACCCGCCGGGAGCCCTGGCAAGCTGAGGCGGTGCCTATCGATGTGCCTGTCGTGCCGGCCAGCGGTCTGCCTTTGAGTCTGAGTTCGCGCAGTTGGGCGGCGTCGTTTGTGCGCGGCGGCGACCTGGATTTTGAAGGCATCACGTGCGACAGCGCCGGCAATCGTTATGTCGTCAGCGAATCTCATGCGGCAGTGTTGCAGGTGCCGGCCAGCGGACCTGTGACCTGGCTCAACATCTCGCCCAGACTGGTGCGCGAGGCTCGGGCGGGCGGAATGCTGATGCGTTTCAATGCATTGTTCGAGGGGCTGGCAATCAATCCGCAAGGTGACCAGCTCTGGCTGGCCGCCGAGCGTGATCGCCGCGGTCTGCTGTTGATCAAGCGTGGGCAAACCCAATGGGACTGTGATGGCAGCTGCGTGTTGCTCAGCGAAGGCGGCAAGCGACCGCAGCCGCCGCAGTTTCACCGGTCCAGGCCGGTGTCCCGGGACTTTGCCGACCTGTCGCTGTTCGACGGCAAACTGTTCACTCTGGAACGCAATGCCTACGAAATCTGCCGCCGCGATGCGGTGACGGCCAAGGTTGAGCGCTGCTGGTCGTATGCTGCCGAATTGCTCCAGGATAACCGTCGTTATCCACAGGGCTACGGGCTGGAAGAAGCACTGATCGTCGACGCCCAGGGCGCGTGGATCGGTGTCGACAACAACACCGGTGCCCGGGTGGATGGCGAAGTTCGTCCGATCATCTGGCGCTTCGCCGCGCCTGAAGGCGGCTGGGGTGCCCAGCCATGAGTCAACAGACGCCGGGAAAACGAGCCGGTCGAGTGCTGATGGTGCTGGCCTGGTGCGCCGCGTTGTTTCTGGCAACACGGTTCTTCGGCGAATGGGAAGCGCGCCAGCAAAATCCCAATGTGGTGGTCAATTCCGAGCAGGGTGAGGGTTTTATCGAGGTCAAACTGGCCAGCAATCGCCAGGGCCACTTCGTCGCCAGCGGCCAGATCAACGGCCAGCCGGTGGATTTCATGCTCGACACCGGGGCGACTGATGTGTCGGTCCCGGCAGCTATGGCCAAGCAGCTGAAACTGGAAGAAGGCTTTGGGGTGACCCTGAGCACCGCCAACGGTTTGAGCCAGGGTTATCGAACCCGTATCGACCGGCTGCAGGTAGGCGACATCGTGCTGCGTGACGTTCGCGCGCTGGTCGCACCCGGGCTGGAAGGCAATCAGGTGCTGCTCGGTATGAGCGCACTGAACAAACTTGAATTTACTCAGCGCGGTGGCACCATGCTGCTGCGCCAGACAACGAACCGATGAGGCCCGCATGAGCGACATCCTTGCAGACAGCTTAGACGGCGTAGAACGCCGATCGCTGGCTGACTTCACCGAAAGTGCCTACCTCAACTACTCCATGTACGTGATCATGGATCGCGCGTTGCCGCATATCGGCGACGGCCTGAAGCCGGTGCAGCGGCGCATCATCTACGCGATGAGCGAGCTGGGGCTGGATGCCGATTCCAAGCACAAGAAATCGGCGCGTACCGTCGGTGACGTGCTCGGTAAATTCCACCCCCACGGCGATTCGGCCTGCTACGAAGCCATGGTCCTGATGGCCCAGCCGTTCAGCTATCGCTACACGCTGGTCGACGGTCAGGGCAACTGGGGTGCGCCGGATGATCCCAAGTCCTTCGCTGCCATGCGTTACACCGAAGCGCGCTTGTCGCGTTATTCCGAAGTGCTGCTCAGCGAACTGGGCCAGGGCACGGCGGACTGGGGCCCGAACTTCGACGGCACCCTCGACGAACCGCTGGTGTTGCCGGCACGTTTGCCGAATATCCTTCTCAATGGCACCACCGGCATCGCCGTGGGCATGGCCACCGACGTGCCGCCGCACAACCTGCGCGAAGTCGCCACCGCTTGCGTACGACTGCTGGATGAGCCGAAAGCCACGGTCGAGCAGCTCTGTGAACACATCCAGGGCCCGGACTACCCGACCGAAGCGGAAATCATCACGCCGCGCGCCGACCTGCTGAAAATGTACGAAACCGGCAAGGGCTCGGTGCGCATGCGCGCCGTTTACCACATCGAAGACGGCGACATCATTGTCACCGCGCTGCCGCATCAGGTCTCGGGCGCCAAGGTGCTGGAGCAGATCGCGGCCATGATGCAAGCCAAGCCATCCAAGGCGCCGCAGATCGCTGACCTGCGCGATGAGTCCGACCACGAAAACCCTTGTCGCATCGTGATCATTCCCGGCGCTCGGAAGAATTTCGACCACGATGCGCTGATGCAGCACCTGTTTGCCAGCACCGAGCTGGAGTCGAGCTACCGGGTCAACATCAACATTATCGGCCTCGACGGCAAGCCGCAGCTGAAGAACCTGCGCGCGCTGCTGGTGGAATGGCTGGAATTCCGCGTGCAGACCGTGCGTCGCCGCCTGCAATTCCGTCTCGACAAGGTCGAGCGTCGCCTGCACCTGTTGGACGGCTTGTTGATTGCCTACCTCAACCTGGATGAAGTGATTCACATCATCCGCACCGAGGAACATCCGAAAGCCGCACTGATCGCGCGTTTTGCCCTCAGCGAGATCCAGGCCGACTACATCCTCGACACCCGCTTGCGTCAACTGGCGCGGCTGGAAGAGATGAAGCTGCGCAGTGAGCAGGATGAACTGCTCAAGGAACAAGCCAAGCTGCAAGCCCTGCTGGGCAGCGAAGCCAAGTTGAAGAAACTGGTGCGCACTGAGCTGATCAAGGACGCCGAAACCTATGGCGACGACCGTCGCTCGCCAATCGTCGAGCGTACCGAAGCCAAGGCCCTGACCGAGCACGACCTGCTGCCGAACGAAAAAGTGACGGTAGTGCTGTCGGAAAAGGGCTGGGTACGTTCGGCCAAGGGCCACGAAATCGACGCTACCGGGCTGTCGTACAAGGCCGGCGATGGCTTCAAGGCCCTGGCGGCCGGGCGATCCAACCAGTTTGCGGTGTTTATCGACTCCACCGGCCGCAGCTACTCGGTCGCTGCGCATACGCTGCCGTCGGCCCGTGGCCAGGGCGAACCCCTGACCGGTCGCCTGACCCCGCCGCCAGGCGCTACCTTCGAATGCGTGCTGATGCCTGAGGACGATGCGCTGTACGTGATCGCGTCGGACGCCGGTTATGGATTCGTGGTCAAGGGTGAAGACCTGCAGGCCAAGAACAAGGCGGGCAAAGCACTGTTGAGCCTGCCGAACAACGCCAAGGTGATCCTGCCGCGCCCGGTGGCTGATCGTGAGCACAACTGGCTGGCGTCGGTGACCACCGAAGGTCGCCTGCTGATCTTCAAGATCAGTGATCTGCCACAATTAGGTAAGGGCAAAGGCAACAAGATCATCGGTATTCCCGGTGAGCGAGTGGCCAGCCGCGAAGAATATGTCACGGACATCGCGGTGCTGCCGGATGGCGCCACACTGGTGCTTCAGGCCGGAAAACGCACCTTGTCACTGAAGGCCGATGACCTCGAACACTACAAAGGTGAGCGTGGACGTCGTGGTAACAAACTGCCACGAGGCTTTCAGAGGGTAGATGCGCTGTTCGTCGAAAACCTCAATTAGGCGTGCTAGAGCGCTCGATCTACGATTTAACGCGTAGATCGACGCTTTGGCGCTGGAGTCGCGGCGCATATTCACGGATGATACGGCCTTTAAAGCGCCGGCGTGGCCGAGCGATCTTCATATTTATTGAGTATTTTCACTGTGGTTAGCCGTGTGGCAGCCACCTGGACGGGACGATGACTGCTCTGCGCCTTCCTTTTATCTTAATGCTCGCTGGCGTTCTTGGCCTGGCGGGTTGCAGCGTTCACCAGCCGGTGTCGCTGTATCAGCTGGACAGCGGCAATCCGGTTCAGCCTGCACAAAGTGCCGGCATGGCCGTATTGCTGGGTCCGGTGACGATTGCCGACTACCTGCAACGTGAAACCCTGCTGCAGCGCCAGCCGGATGGCAGCCTCCAGGCTTCCACCGATGGCCGCTGGGCGGGCAGCCTGTCTTCGGACATCGATCAGTTGCTGCTGCGCCAGGTGTCCGGTCATCTGGACAGCCAGCGCGTGGTGCTGGCGCCAGCGACTCTGGGTTTTACCCCGGACGTGCAGGTGTTGTTGACCATCACGCGCCTGGATTCGGGTGAGTCGCAGCCGGCGATCCTGGATGCGCAATGGCGCTTGATCGACCGTCGTGGTCAGGTGCGTGACAACCGCATCATTCATCTGCAGGAACAGCATGCTGGCGGTACTGCGGCCCAGGTTCAGGCCCAGGGCGTATTGCTGCAGAAGTTGGCTGAGCAGTTGTCGGTGGCACTTAAGCCGCTGGCCAACCAGCCGCCGATTGCTGAAGCTCCGAAGAAGCCGGCGGCCAAGCCGGTCGCTCCGGCGGCGGAAAAGGACAAGCAGCCGAAGATCCCGATGGCTTCGCCGATTCGTACTGATATGGAAGTGTTCAGGTTCTAGAGCCTGGATGAGTCCAGAACAGAGCCCGCCTTGTGCGGGCTTTGTTGTTTATGGCCTGTGGGATTTGCTGTGTTGCTGGTGGCCTCATCGCGAGCAGGCTCACTCCTACAGGGGGAGGCGACACTGATCCAATGTAGGAGTGAGCCTGCTCGCGATGAGGCCAGTACAGGCAACAAAAAAGCCCGCAGACAATCACTTGTCTGCGGGCTTCTTCACGTCAGGGCTCAGGCCCGGCGCTCATGCATCCGTGCCAACTGCCGTTCCAGCATCGACGGATAAGGCTCCATCAACCGCTCCACACAGCAGGCCCCTTCAGGGCTGGCGATCGGGCGGATCCGCGCACGTTGGCGGATCAGCACATCGTCGCCGATCTTGCGCTCCACCAGCAGCAGGTTGCGGCTGTGTTGCGACAAGGCCAGGGCGTCCTGGGCCGATTCGGTCAACAGCAGGTCGATCTGGCTCAGGCCGAACAGCTCGTCACCCAGGGTCAAGCCCAGTTGCAACTGCAGGGTAATGCCCGAGTCGGCCACTTCGATCTGCAACTGATGACCCAGCGCACGTAGCAGCTCGCCGCAGCAGATGGCATTGGTCAGGTAGTCTTCGCCGCTGTCTTCGGTGTGGAACAGCATCAGCGTGCTCCCGTCGTTCAGGGTGTGCAACTCGCTCTGGTAGAGGGAGGCGGCCTGATCGAGGCAATCGCGATAACGCTTGAGCAACTCTTCCAGGCGAGTGCGGGGCAGGCGACGCAACTGGTCCTGGGCGCCCAGCTGCACGGCCAGCACGGCGCTGTGCTGAGGCACGCTGGAGGCTGCAGGCTTCACCAGTGGTTTCGGCGCAGCAGCTTGAGTCTCGTCACGCAGATCGGCGAACGGGTCTTCGTCGTCATCGTCATCTTCGACAGCGCTGACAATTTGCCGTGGCGCCGGCTTCAAGCCCGCGACCGGCTTGCTCTCATCGAAGCTCGGATCACGCAGGTTGCGGACTTCGAAGGTCGGCTCGTTGGCGTCTTCGTCTTCGGTCTCGTCGTACTCCGGCTCTGGTTCAGGCTCGGGTTCCACAGGTTCGGGTGCATAGTTGGCGTGCAGCTGCCGCGCCAGGTCGCCGATCTCGTCCTGACGCTCGGTGCCTGGTGTGTATTCGTCGATGTTGCGCAGCCACACACGAAGTTGCAGCAGCGGCGTGGAGATGTGCCGGCCCAGGCGCAGGCTCAAGGCCAGGGACAAGGCCAGCAGAATTGCGCTGAGAATGCCCATGCTCTGCAGGCTGATGGTCATCGGCTGCTGGAATTGATCCATGTCCAGGCTGATGCGCAGTTGCCCGGCCGTCACGTCCTGGAAAGTGATCTTGCTCTGGTACATGCCCTCGGCTTCGCCCAGCAGGCTGTGCTTGGGCCGCTGACCGGCTTCGGCAAGGATGCGGTTATCCACGCTATAGATGGCGGCGTGGGCCACCAGCTTGTTCTTGGTCAGGTTGTTGAGCAGCACATTGAGGCTGAGGATGTCATTGGACACCAGCAGCTCAGTGGCGGAGGTGGCGGTCTGCGTGGTCAGGCTTTCGCCCAGCGCATCTGCCTGCTCGTGCATGGCCTGCTTGAACTGCAATCCCATCACGCAGGCGTAGATGACCAGGGCCAGAGCGACCAGGATCACGTTATGGCTGGCAATGCGTAATGCGATCGGTACACGGCGATGACGCAGTGCCCGGAAGATCAGCAGAAAGAAGTTATCGGTTTTTACTGGCGTGGGCCGGTTCACTTGCGCTCGGCTCTTTTGTCCGTGAAGTTGACGCGCAGTATAGCGACAGGCCCTAGACCGGCAAAGCGCTGACGGTGCCCGATGGTCACTGAATGTGGGTAGAATGCGGTTTTTTTCCACTTGCGGGGGTGCGCCTTGCGCGAAATCGTCCTGATAAACATCACGGGAGTCGACCGTCCGGGTCTGACTGCGGCCATTACCGGTGTTCTGGCCCAGGGTGGTGTGAACATTCTCGACATCGGCCAGGCCGTCATCCACGACACCCTGTCGTTCGGCATCCTGGTTGAGATTCCCGACACCGAGCAAGGCAAATCGGTACTCAAGGACATCCTGTTCACTGCGTACAAGCTCGATCAGCAGGTGCGTTTCACGCCGGTGTCCGAAGAGGATTACCAGCAGTGGGTCGGCAATCAGGGCAAAAAACGCCATATCGTCACCCTGTTGACCCGCAAAGTGACAGCCGAGCAATTGCAGGCTGTGAGCTCGATCACCGCCAAATATGGACTGAACATCGACCATATCGACCGTTTGTCCGGACGTATGCCGCTGGACACCCCGGCCGACAAGGGCAAGGGCTGCATCGAGTTCTCCGTGCGTGGCGAAGCGGCCGACCCGCAGGCGCTGCGGGCCGAGTTTCTCAGCGTGGCGCAGGATCTGAACGTCGATATCGCCTTCCAGGAAGATTCGCTGTTCCGCCGCAACCGCCGTCTGGCGGTGTTCGACATGGACTCGACGCTGATTGAAGCCGAGGTCATCGACGAGTTGGCCAAGGCGGCCGGTGTCGGCGAGCAGGTCTCGGCGATCACTGAACGGGCGATGGCCGGTGAACTGGATTTCCGCGCCAGCTTCAAGGAACGCCTGGCGTTGCTGCAGGGGCTGGATGTCAGCGTGCTGGATTCGATTGGCGCCTCGCTGCGCCTCACCGAAGGCGCCGAAACCCTGTTCGCCGAACTCAAGCGCCTGGGCTACAAGACCGCGATCCTGTCAGGTGGCTTTACCTACTTCGCCAAGCAATTGCAGGCCAAGCTGGGCATCGACTACGTGTTCGCCAATGAACTGGAAGTAGTGGATGGCAAGGTCACTGGCGTGGCGGTCGAGCCGATTGTCGATGCGCAGCGCAAGGCCGATTTGTTGAAGGAACTGGCGCATAAGGAAGGCCTGCGTCTGGAACAGACCATCGCGGTGGGCGACGGTGCCAACGATCTGCCGATGCTGGCGATTGCGGGGCTGGGCGTGGCGTTCCGTGCCAAACCGCTGGTCAAGCAGTCGGCGAAGCAGGCGATTTCGACCCTGGGGCTGGATGGGGTGCTGTATCTGTTGGGCTTCCGCGATCGTGATGGGCAGCTCTGATTAAAGAGCCAAGATCAAAAGATCGCAGCCTTCGGCAGCTCCTACGGGTGTACGCATGACCCTGTAGGAGCTGCCGAAGGCTGCGATCTTTTGATGGTTACAGCGACTTCCACAACGAATCAAAATCCTCCTCAACGCCGCCCCCTGCGGCGTTGTTGTCCCCGGCCGTCTCCAAAGACCGGTAAGCAAACTGATTAAAACTGTTGGTACTCGACACTCGTCGATCCAGCCCCGCCCGGTGCTCCTCGCCATGGGTGTTGATCATCACCTTCTGTCCTTCCTGAAACGGCAGTCGCGGGGCGAGTAGTGTGGCGGGCACATCCGCTGCGCTGATGGCCGGCAACAACAGGCCGCGCAAATAGTGGCTGTGATCGTCACGGGTGCGCACCAGTTGCAGGCCGCATGGCTCGGCATGGGGCGCAACCTGTTCGATGCCCATCTGCGTACCGCCGCCACGGACCTGACGTATCCAGCGCACCACCGCAATACTCCAGCCCTGACCCGCGACATCCTCAATGCCGACCATCTCGCCGGCTTGAAGCTCGGCAGGCACCTCCGCGGGCCAGGCCAGGCAATAACCCCCTGGGCTGTGGTTGATCACCGGCAGCACATAGGTCGGGAAATGCCGATTGCCGTCGGACGCCTCATTGCTGTCATCGCTCTGCAGCTGTGGGTATTCGATTTCTTCGTAGGGCAGCAGGGCATCGGCGTTGCCATCGGGCGCCGCGTCGAAGGCGTGACTCCACTGATCCTGTCCTTTGCTTGCGGGTGGCAGCGCAGCAAACTTGGCCTGGCGACCGCCATGGTTTTTCAGCAGCTCACTGAATGAGCGTTGCCCGCCGAGGTAGAAGTGCAGGGCGCTCATGCCCACGCACAGAGTCAAGTGGCCCTGGCTGGCGGTGCGCTGAAAACTGCGCTCGGCCGTCTGGCCCCAGGCAGCACTGAGATGCTGCAAGGTGTCGAGGCTCAAGCCCGCAGGCACTAGCAGCGGTTTCGCCGGGTCGGCCTTGTGCAGGTGGGCGTCGATGGCCGCCACCAGTGGTCGAGGGTCGATCGCGAGCAATTCACCCTGCTGTTCCGGCCTGAACTTGGAACGATAACGTGGCCCGGTATCGAGGGAAGGTGCGACGGCGAGCAGGCCCTCGGTCGAGCCGCCCGGTTGCAGCGCGATCAGCCCACTCCAGGTTTCCAGGACTTCGGCCAGGCGCGCGATCTGGTTCTGCCGCAGCTGATTACCGCGTGCAGCGCCCATTAGCAGCGCCGTCACATAGGTTTGTTCGATGCTCAGATTTTGTGTCTGGCTGGCCAGTTCATCGCGCACGCCCAGGCGCTGAAGCTTGTGCGCGCAGGCGATTCGATACAGCTGATGCAGCTCCAGCCACAGCCCTTCCGGCGCCGGACAATAGAGCTGGGTAGCGCGCATCAATGGCCCGTTGAGGCAGTGCATCGCCCGCTGCAATGCTTGAGTCAATAGCGGGGCGCGGTCCTTGCTGAAGCGCGGCGAAATGCGCAGGACGATCTGCTTGTAGCCAATCGCCAGGTGGCTTTGCAGTGCCTGACAAAGGTTGGCGATCTTGCGCGAGCGCTCGTCCAGGACGATTGCCTGATGGAGGAAATGCCGCTCCAGGTGCCTGCAGACGTAGTACACCTCGGGTCGCAACAGTTCGAGCAGTTGCAGGCGATTGTCACTGGGGGTGAGCAATTGGTTGAGTTCGCCCAGGCCTTGATAAAGCAGGCGGGCAGTCTCGCCAATGTTGGCCTTGGGCAGGTTGGCGATCCAGCGCTTGAGGTCGCGCGGGGTCGGCTCGCAGAACGACAGCTTGAGCTGTTCGGGGAGCGGCGCACGTAACAGCAGGAGGGGATTGGTCTCATTCATGCCAAAAACCATAGCAGGAATCAGACCCGGTAGGAGCTGCCGCAGGCTGCGATCTTTTGACACCGGATACCAAAAACAACGCCGCCCCCCGTAGGAGCTGCCGCAGGCTGCGATCTTTTGATCTTCTTTTTAAGACCAAGAGATCGCAGCCTTCGGCAGCTCCTACGGGGGGCGGCGTCAGGTGCGGGTACCGGCGACGTGCTGGCTATCAGGCCTTAGGCAAACCCAACGCCTGACCCATCTGCACCGGCGACAAGGCGCCCAGACCTTCAACCCAGTTCACCTGATCCGGCCCGAACAGCACCACCGCAGTCGAGCCCAGCTTGAAGCGGCCCAATTCCGCACCTTTTTCCAGGTGAATTGGCGCACGCGCCGCTTCGTCGTAGCGGAAGGTCTTAAGTTCGCGCTTCGGCGGAGTCACCAAGCCAGCCCAGACGGTCTCGATCGAGGCAACAATCATCGCCCCCACCAGCACCACGGCCATCGGCCCGCGCTCGGTGTCAAAAATGCACGCCACGCGCTCGTTGCGGGCGAACAGCTCCGGCACGTTTTCGGCAGTGGTCTGGTTCACCGAGAAGATCCGGCCCGGAATGTAGACCATCTCGCGCAGGGTGCCGGCCAGCGGCATGTGCACGCGGTGATAGTCTTTTGGCGACAGGTAGATGGTCGCGAAGTCACCGCCCATGAACGGCGCAGCATTGGCCGCATCCCCGCCCAGCAATTCCAGCACGCTGAAGCTGTGGCCCTTGGCCTGGAACACGCGACCGTGCTCGATCGGGCCGAGCTGGCTGACAGCGCCATCGGCCGGGCTGAGAATTGCCCCCGGCGTTTCATCCAGAGGGCGTGCGCCGTCTTTCAAGGCACGGGTGAAGAACGCATTGAAATGCTCATAGGCAGTCAGGTCTTCGACGAGCGCCTGGGACATGTCCACTTGGTAACGCTTGGCGAACCAGGCGGTGAATGCGTTCTTGAACCAGCGCACGCGGCATTCGGCAACGCAGCCGGCGAGTCGCGAGAGCAAGTGATGGGGCAGCAGGTATTGGCTGAGGATAAACAGACGCTTGTTCATTAACTGTCCTTAAAAACCTTAGATCTCTACGGGGGTGTCGGGATGGTTGCCCCATTCGCCCCAGGAGCCGGCGTAACCCTTGACACGCGGATAACCGAGCGCCTTGGCCACCAGATAAGTGAAGCCAGAGCGATGGTGAGTCTGGCAGTGAGTAATAACTTCTTTGTCCGGGGTAATCCCCAATTGATCCAGGATCTGCGGCATGTCGCTGCGGATGCGCAGGTTGCGCGCCTGATCCATGCCGGCAGTCCATTCAAAGTTGATCGCGCCCGGGATGTGTCCGGCCTTGGCCGCCAGGACTTTTTCGCCGGAATATTCCAGCGGACCGCGCGCGTCCCAGATCGCCAGGTCTGCGGCGCCAATACGGCTTTGCAGGTACTCGCGGGTCGCCGTGGGTTCGTCGTGCAGGGTCAGGCTCACCGGACCGCCAGCGGCCGTCGGGACTTCGGTCGAGACCGGTAGGCCGTCTGCCAGCCAGGACAGCAGGCCGCCATCGAGGTAGTGGTAGTTCTTGTGGCCGATGACGTCGAGCAACCAGATGAAGCGACCGGCCCAGCCGCCGCCTTCGTCGTCGTACACCACATAGATCGCATCCTTGTTGTGGCCCAGTTCGCCGAACAACGCTTCAAGCGCAGCGTGCGGCGGCATCAGGCCCGGCGCCGGAAGCTGGCCGAGTTGCGTGCGCTTGGGATCGACAAAGCGCGCACCGGGGATATGCCCTTGGGCGTAGCGGGCACTGCTGGTGAGGTCCACCAGGATCAGATTGCGCGCGTCGAGCCGGGCGAGCAGGTCGCCAGGCTCGATCACCAGCGCCAAGCCAGAGAAGTCAGACATGTGAGGTCTCCAGAGCACAAAAAGGAGGATTGTAACGCAGCCTCATTGGCCGCGGTGGCTAAAGCTGTGCAGCGCCTTCTCGATGCATTGCGCGGTTTTGCCGAACGCTTGCACGGTGATGTCCGAGAACGGCCCGCCGCCCTGATCCGCGACCACCAGCATGATCACCCGGCCATTGTTGACCAGTGACCGCAGCAGCAAATGTTCACCGGCAAACAGCGAGCGCAGGCTGGCGGGCAGCAGCGCGGAGAACTGTGCATTGTTCTCCGGGGTCAGTCGCACCTGTGCCTGCTGGCCAAGCAGGCGTTGCAGCACGCTGCTTTGGCTGACCTGGAGATTGAGAGTGGCCGCCTCTTTGGGCAGTCCTGCGCTTTGATGCACGCGCAAATTGGCCTGGGTGCGGTCGGCCATCAGGATCATCACCCGCCGCATGCCGCAGGCGAGCAGTGCATCCCGGGCGGACGTGGTCAGGTGCATCGCATTGGCGAAGCGGCTCGGTTCCACTAGCAGCTCGGCACAGGCCGTGCGCCATTTGGCCAGGTCGGCGGCAGTCGGCGGCGGGGCTGGCTGCGAGCCTGCGGGCAGGCGCCCGGTGTGCCACGGCCAGATCAGCGAAACCGCCGGGTGCCAGAGGTCCGGCATCGAGTGATAGCGAGCGCTGTTGGCGGCCTGCTGGTGCAGTTGCTGCTGCACCTCGTCCATCGAAACCTGCAGATAAAGGCTGGTCAGGTACTGCCAGCGCCTGCTGTGAGGACTGTCCCAGGCCTGTTGCGCCGACAGCGCCAGGCCGTTGGCCAGCAAGACGGTGTTGGCCGGCTGATTGAGCCAGCGACGCAGCGTCGGGTCGTCATCGAGACGATTTTGCTGGCGCTGCGGGTGATCGCTGTCGCGGGCAATGCGCAGCACCTTGACCAGTTCCCGCTGCTCTTTTAGTAACAGGCGGTAACCCTGCTGCACCCAGATCGGCAGGCGCCACAGGTCGACCAGGGCCTGGCAGATGTCCAGCAGGCGCACGCCGAACAACTGCTGTTCGACCTTGCGCGCGGATTCGCCTTTATGGATGACGCGCCGTTCCCACTCTTCAAGGAGTTGCGGATGGCTCAGCGCCAGCGGCCACAAGGGAGACAGGAACAGCAGGCTGCCCCAATGAATGTCCTGCCACAGGCGCGCCAGGCGACTGGCGAAAAATCCGTTGGCCTGCTGGGTGGCGTGCTGGCTGATCAGCTGCAATTGGCGCAGGGCGACCGGGATTTCCAGCTGCGGCAACGCGGGCAGGCGGGCGAGCAATTCCTCGGTGCGTTTCAGGCCAAGGCGATTGATCGCCACTTCGAGGTTTTCTGCCGGTTCGCTCATGCCGCTCTGGGCTTGCCGATTGGCTTCGCGAATGACGCTCAAGGCCAGGGCCGGGCTGCCCTGCATCAGCTCGGCGATATCGCGCAGTGAGCTGCGGTTGTTGCGAATCGCCTGGCAGACCCGGTCGTGACTGGCCTGCGGAACCGGCAGCCGTACGCTGTCGAGAAGCTTGATCCAGCCTTCGAGCGTCGTCGGTTTTGGGGTTGGAACGTGCGTTTCATTAGCCATGGTTGGACGTGATCATCGTCTGCATTACCTGCGCGCTGAATGAGCCAAAGTGGCTTTTCGCCTGAACGGGCTATAGTCTGGCGCAGTTTTGCCGATAAGTAGAAGAAGAGATTTTTTAACTTCCGAATATGACCTTGAACCCGACTCAGTAAGTGCTCTCCTACCTATGGCTAAAATAATCGGCATCATCGTCGTGTTCGCGAGCGTGCTCGGCGGATACGTGCTTTCCCACGGCAAAATTGCCGCGCTGATCCAGCCTTTCGAGGTACTGATCATCGGCGGCGCAGCGCTCGGCGCATTCCTGCAGGCCAACCCTGCCTACATGACCATGCACGTGCTCAAGAAATCCCTGAGCATGTTCGGATCGCGCTTCAGCCACGCCTTTTATTTAGAAGTGTTGGGCCTGATCTACGAGATCCTCAACAAGAGCCGCCGTGAAGGCATGATGGCGATCGAAGGCGACATCGAAGATGCGTCCGCCAGCCCGATCTTCGCCAAGTACCCGACCGTGCTCAAAGACGAGCGCATGACCGCTTTCATCTGCGATTACCTGCGCATCATGTCTTCCGGCAACATGGCTCCCCACGAGCTTGAAGGCCTGTTCGACATGGAACTGTACAGCCTCAAGGAGGACCTTGAGCATCCGTCCCATGCGGTCAACGGCATTGCCGACGCCATGCCGGGCTTCGGTATCGTCGCCGCGGTATTGGGCATCGTGGTGACCATGGCCTCCCTCGGTGAGGGCGACCAGAAGGCGATCGGCATGCACGTTGGCGCGGCGCTGGTGGGGACCTTCTTCGGTATCCTCGCAGCCTACGGTTTCTTCGGCCCGCTGGCTCATTCCCTGGCCCACGATGCCAAGGAGGAGCTGAACGTCTACGAGGCCATCAAGGCTTCGCTGGTCGCCTCGGCCTCTGGCATGCCGCCATCGCTGGCGGTGGAGTTCGGTCGCAAGGTCCTGTATCCGGCGCACCGTCCGAGCTTCTCCGAGCTGGAACAAGCGGTTCGCGGACGCTGAGTCATGGAAAACAACCAGCCGATAATCATCAAGCGCGTCAAGCGCATCGCCGCCGGGCATCACGGTGGCGCCTGGAAAATCGCCTTTGCCGACTTCGCGACGGCGATGATGGCGTTCTTCCTGGTGTTGTGGCTGCTGTCCACCGCAACGCCCGAGCAGAAGATCGCTATCGCCGGCTATTTCAAGGACCCGATCGGTTTCTCCGAAAGTGGCACGCCCTACATCATCGATCTCGGCGGCTCGCCGACCCTGGCGCCGGAGAACACGCTCAACCCTGAGGTGAAGTCCCAACCGCAGCCGGACAAGGTCACCATCGATACCGAACAGGTCGAAGGCATGGCCGAACAGGTCGAGAAAGAGCGCCTGGAACTGTTGCTGCAGGAGCTGCAGAACAAGGTCGACGAGAACCCGCAACTGCAGAAATTCAAGGACCAGATCCTGTTCGAGATCACCCCGAACGGCTTGCGCATCCAGATCATGGACGCAGAAAACCGGCCGATGTTCGACTCCGGCAGTGCTCGTCTGAAACCGTATTTTGAAGACATCCTGCTGGCCATGGCCGACACCATCAAGGCGGTGCCGAACAGGATCAGCATCAGCGGCCATACCGATGCCACGCCGTACACCGGCGGTGGCGAGTTCGGTAACTGGGAACTGTCGGCCAACCGTGCCAACGCTGCCCGGCGCGCACTGGTGGCCGGCAGTTATCCGGAATCGCAGGTGGCGCGCGTGGTTGGTTATGCCTCCTCGGCCCTGTTTGATCGGGTGAACCCGTTCAACCCGGTCAATCGCCGAATCGACATTGTGGTGTTGACCAAAAAGGCCCAGGAAGCGATCGAAGGGGCGCAAGGTGCCGATCCTTCGGGCTCGCTACCCCAGGGCCAGGGCGCGCCGGGTGAAGTCCCGGCCCCGCCGGTCGACCCGAATGCCTTGCCGGCAGACAAGCAGCCGATACCGGCGCATGAGATTCGCGAGCGGTTGAATCTGTTCGAGGATGCGGCGCCAAAACCGGCGAAGCAGTAGTGCTACGAAAAAGCCGACAGCAGATGTCGGCCTTTTTGTGGCTGTTCGCTTGCCTCAGATGCCGCGGCGAATCCTGTTCTTGAGGTCGGCGTGGAAGCGCTCGGCGTTGGTTTTATTGTAGCTGCGCGTGGACTGGCTGCCGGTAATCGAATCCAGCGCAGCCGAGCGTTTGAGCATCACTTCGTTTTTGTACGCATCAATGAAGAACTCGATGTCCTTGGCACAGGTCATTTTCGGCCACTTGTCCAGGTACAGCGGCAACTCCGTAGGCCCGGTCTTGAAGGAGCAGATGCGCCGATTGCTGATCGTCGCTTCGCCGATTTCAAACGGCACCCACCACGACTGCGCGGTTCGCTCCGACACGACTGCCAGCAGGTGCGTGGACTCGTTGATATTGCGCGTGATGACCTCGGTAATGTCCTCGGTGGTCTGGGATTCGGGGTCGAGCACGTCCAGATAAGTCTTGATGCCGGCCTGGATCAGGCGCGAATTGATACTCATCGCGTGGACTCGGTCGACGTGGCGGTAGCTGATAAACACTGGCATCAGAAATGTCCCTTGATTGCGAGTTCGCGGTAGTAGGCACCGAGCGCTGTCAGGCGGCAGCCGGTGGAGTGGAGGGCGGCGTAGTACATGTGCTCGGCGTCGACCGGCTCGATCAGGCTGTGGCGGTTGCACTTCTGCAGCTGGGCGAAGACCTCACCATGGGCCGGGTTGAAACTGGACTCGGTGGGTTCGTAGCTCGGGTCCAGGGCAAACACCGACTCCGCCTCGGCAAACCAGTCGGGCAGCTTGCGCAGGATTTCCTTGGGGATCAGCGGCGAGACTTCCCGCAACGAAATGAACTGCGAGACGTTGGTCTTGAACACCGGGCGCTGTTCCCAGGCGTCGAGCGCGTTGTCGACGAACGAGTACAGGCTGCCGGGGGTGATTTTTCCGAGGATGTTAGCCGCGCCGCCGTGTAACGCCTGGAGCAGCAGGCCGGTGAACACGCCATGATTGGCGCCTTCCATGGCCGGCTCCTCTTTCTTGCAGGCGGTGAGAATGGTCATGCCCTCGCCAACCATGCTGGTTTCGCTGCGCAATGCCCGGACTTCTCCCGCAGAGCCGCTCTGGCAACAGTCGAGGATGACCACCTTGTTCTTGATCCTGGTGGCTTTGGACGCCCAGTTGAGGATGTCGCTGATGCGAATCCCGTCCTTGGGAGACTTGTAGTCTTGCGGCACCAGCATGCCCTCATCGGTATCCAGGTCGAAGGCGCCATGGCCGGCGAAGTACAGCAGCGCGACGTTGCAATCACCGGAAAACAGATCGCGAATCTGGTCTTCGATTTTCTCGCGGCTCAAGAAGTCCTCGGCGGAAGTCAGGACGATGTTCTTGAAATTCGGATCGCCGTTGGCGTTAGTCTTGAGCACCGAAGCCATGGCCATCGCATCGTTGTTGCAACCGTTCAATGGGGAGACATGGTCGTAATTGTTAATGCCGATAAACAGGCCCTTGCGCATGATTCAGTCCGCCGTGTGAGTGCGGATGGCACTGATGATGCTGAGGGTGTTCCACGCGCACTCGGCATGCGCCGCCCGGCGTACCACCGTGGAAATCCGTTCGGCACCGAAGGGCTTGATCGCGATGATGACCTTGCCCATTCGTTGGGCGATCGCGATTTCCTTGTTGATCCACTTGCTGTACGTGGAATACATGCCGGCCATGATCAGCACAGCCGAGCAGGGACGAATCTTGTTTTCGATGGCCGCTTCCAGTTGCTGGTCGTTCAGCGCGCCGATGATCGGGT
The DNA here is from genome assembly GCF_054897945.1 of Pseudomonas sp. LB3P31. NCBI lineage: Bacteria > Pseudomonadati > Pseudomonadota > Gammaproteobacteria > Pseudomonadales > Pseudomonadaceae > Pseudomonas > Pseudomonas sp. LB3P31. The sequence goes on along the minus strand of NZ_CM142710.1, from coordinate 2,829,181 downwards.
TGTGGGGTGGCACCGAGAAGTTCTTGAAGGTGAATGTCGGGTGCGCGCCGAGCATTTCCACGAGTCGATCGTGTTTGTCGGCGTAGTTCCACGAGTGGCTGATGAACAGGTGATAGGTTTGCATGAAATATCCCTCAGAGTGCAGAGGGTTTGAATGTAGGCAGCGGGAGCGCGCTAACAAGGTCTGGGCGGAGAAACAGAAATGTCCTACAGCGGACGTGCGTAAGTCCTACAGAAATGTCTGACGTTTGTTGGTTTTGGAGGAGGCGGCGAAGATTGGTGTGGCGTCACGAAGTGGAGCTGGCTGATCAATTTCGTGGCGCCACGAAAATGATCAAGGTGGGCAAGCGTGACCAAAAAAACCGCGAGATGATCGCGGTTTTTTTGTTTTCGGCTGAAGCGACTCAGTAAGTGCTTTCAGTCAAGCTGGCAATGATCGAGCGGTAGCTGTTCATCCGTTGCTGCTGCACGCGGCCATCTTCCAGGGCCTTGAGCAGGGCGCAGCCGGGTTCGCGGTCGTGTTTGCAGTCGCGGAAGCGGCAGGTGCCGATCAGGTCGTTGAACTCGATGAAGCCGGCTTCGACGTCGGCGCGGCTGACGTGGCCCAGGCCGAATTCGCGGATGCCCGGGGAGTCGATCAGCTCACCGCCACCGGGGAAGTGGAACAGGCGGGCGGTCGTGGTGGTGTGGGTGCCCTGGCCGGACAGCTCGGAGAGCGGGCCGACGCGGGTTTCGACTTCCGGCAGCAGGCTGTTGACCAGCGAGGACTTGCCGACGCCGGACTGCCCGACGAACACGCTGATGCGCCCGTCCAGTTGTTCCTGCAGCTGCTCCATGCCATTGCCATGGTGCGCCGAGACTTCCAGCACCGGGTAACCCAGGGTGCGGTAGACCGCCAGCAGGGCGTTGAGCGCCGGGGCGTTCTGCTCGTCGATCAGGTCAAATTTGTTCAGCAGCAGCAGCGGACGGATGCCCGCATGTTCGGCTGCAACGAGGTAACGGTCGATCAGGTTGGCGTGGGGCTCGGGCAGCGGGGCGAAGACAATCACGATCATGTCGACGTTGGCGGCTACAGGCTTGAGCTGACCACGGCTGTCCGGACGGCACAGTTCGGTGTTGCGCGGCAGTTGCGCGACGATCACGCCGATGCCCTGGTTGCCGGCACGCCAGACTACCCGATCGCCGGTCACTAGCGCAGGCAGGTTGGCGCGCAAGTGGCAGCGGAATACCTGGCCGGCCAAATCGCCATCAAGGGCCTCGACTTCGACCTGCACACCGAAGTGCGCGATCACCAGGCCGGTCTGTTCCGGACCCAGGTCGCCGCCTTCGAGTGCCTCGACAGCCGAGGACTCGCGTTTGGCGGCGCGGGCAGCGCGCTCGCCCTGAATCTTTTCGATGCGCCAGTTTTGACGACGATTGAGTTGGCGTTTGGCCATGGGTGTTCCGTATCAAGAATGCAGCGATTAGGTAAAGCGGTCGCGAGTTTAGCACGCCCGGCCAGCTCTCTAAGCTAAACTGCGCAGCATTGCCTAGGAGCCGAATTATGCAAAACCCGCAGAATCTGATCTGGATCGACCTGGAAATGACCGGTCTGAACCCTGATACCGACGTCATCATCGAGATGGCCACCATCGTCACCGACAGCGATCTGAACACCTTGGCCGAAGGTCCGGTGATCGCCATCCACCACAGCGATGAAATCCTCGCGGGCATGGATGAGTGGAATACCCGTCAACATGGCGGCTCCGGTCTGACTCAACGGGTTCGTGACAGCCGCATCAGCATGTCTGAAGCTGAAGCCGAGACCATTGCCTTCCTTGAAAAATGGGTGCCCAAGGGCAAGTCGCCGATCTGTGGCAACAGCATCTGCCAGGACCGCCGCTTCCTTTATACGCACATGAAATCTCTGGAAAGCTATTTCCATTACCGCAACCTCGATGTGTCGACCCTCAAGGAACTGGCTGCGCGCTGGGCGCCTGAAGTGCGGGACAGTTTCCAGAAAGGCAGCACGCACCTGGCCTTGGACGATATCCGCGAATCCATCGCCGAGCTGCAGCATTACCGCAAGCATTTCATCAAGTTCTGATATTGCGGCGCCTGTTCTGGCCTCATCGCGGGCAAGCCTTGCTCCCACAGGTCTACACCCACAGGCCTTGCTCCTGCAGGCCTGCTCCAACAGCCTTGCTCAGACGGAAAGGATGTCGGGCGTGCCCTTGTGGGAGCAAGGCTTGCCCGCGATGCAGGCGACGCGGTCTGGCGTAACGATTGCCCTCTTTTGGTGCCGCACCGAAATGGCTAGACTGCGCGCCTTCCTGCAAGGACCGCCACCATGTTGCTGATGCTCTACCTGATCGCCATCACCGCCGAAGCCATGACCGGCGCGTTGTCTGCCGGGCGTCGCGGCATGGACTGGTTTGGCGTGGTGCTGATCGCCTGCGTCACGGCTCTGGGCGGTGGCTCGGTGCGCGATGTGCTGCTGGGCCATTACCCGCTGACCTGGGTCAAGCACCCGGAATACCTGGTGCTGACCTCGGTAGCCGCGATGTTCACCATCTTCGCGGCACGCTGGATGCGCCACCTGCGCTCATTGTTTCTGGTGCTGGATGCGGTCGGCCTGGTGGCATTCACCTTGATCGGCTGCATGACCGCGCTGGAAATGGGCCATGGCATGTTGGTGGCTTCGGTCAGCGGGGTGATTACCGGCGTATTCGGCGGCATCCTGCGCGACATCTTCTGCAACGACATCCCGCTGATTTTCCGCCGCGAGCTATATGCCAGTGTCTCGTTCGCCGCCGCCTGGTGCTACATGCTGTGTATCTACCTGCAACTGCCCGATGAGCAGGCGATCCTGATTACGCTGTTTGGCGGGTTTCTGCTGCGATTGCTGGCGATTCGATTCCACTGGGAAATGCCCAAGTTCGTCTATAACGACGAGGCGTAACGCGGTCCCCTGTAGGAGCTGCCGAAGGCTGCGATCTTTTGATTTTTAAGATCAAAAGATCGCAGCCTGCGGCAGCTCCTACGCCAGACCGTGTTGTTTCAGGGCCCATTCGACGTGTTCGCGCACCAGCTCTGACGGATACTCACGCCGAGCCTTCAGCGCCTCCAGCACCGGAATGCTCGACGGCGCATTGCCCAGGCCCACCGCCAGATTCCGCAACCAACGCTCATAACCCGCCCGGCGTAACGGCGAGCCCTCAGTGCTGCTGAGGAATTTTTCTTCATCCCACATGAACAACTCGGCCAGTTCGGCGTTGTCCAGATTGTGCCGCGGCTTGAAATCGCTTTCACCGGAGGGGCGGGCAAAACGGTTCCACGGACAGACCATCTGGCAGTCGTCGCAGCCGAACACCCGATTGCCGATCAGTGGCCGCAGCTCCTCAGGTATCGCGCTCTTGAGCTCGATGGTCAGGTAGGAAATGCAGCGCCGGGCGTCCAGCACGTAAGGGCCGACAAACGCATTGGTCGGGCAGATATCCAGGCACGCAGTGCAGCGGCCGCAGTGCTCGGTGGAGTGGGGCGGGTCTTCCGGCAGCGGCAGGTCGACAAACAGTTCACTGAGGAAGAAGTAGCTGCCGGCCTTGCGGTTCAATACCAGGGTATTTTTGCCGATCCAGCCGAGGCCGGCCTTTTCGGCAATCGCCTTTTCCAGCACCGGAGCGCTGTCGACAAACGCTCGGTAACCAAAGGGGCCAATCACCGCCTGGATTTTTTCTGCCAGTTGTTGCACACGTTTACGGATCAATTTGTGGTAATCGCGGCCCAAGGCATAACGCGACACGTAGGCTTTTTCCGGTTGAGCCAGGCGTTTGGCCATTTCAGTGTCACCTGGCAGGTAGTCCATACGCAGGGAAACCACGCGCAGGGTGCCAGGTACCAGTTGTTCCGGGTGCGAGCGTTTGCTGCCGTGGGCGCCCATGTATTCCATTTCGCCGTGGTAGCCGGCTGCCAGCCAGCGCTCCAGATGCTGCTCATGCTCGGCCAGGTCAAGGCCGCTGATGCCGACTTGCTGAAAGCCCAGCTCGCGGCCCCAGTCCTTGATGGATTGGGCGAGGGCGGGCAGGTCTGTGGTAATAGCGGGCATGAGGCGAGAGAAACCGGAGCTGAGATGCGTATAATTCTGCCAGACATCGGAGCCCGAAGACGCATGCCGCACACTAAAGATGAATTACCCGACGCGCTGTACAGCGCCGCGCAAGTCCGCGGGCTTGATGCGAGCCTGATTGCGGCAGGCACGCCGGGCTTCGAATTGATGCAGCGTGCTGCGCGGGCGACCTGGCGTGCACTGGTGCGCCAATGGCCGGCGGCGAACGAACTGAGCGTGCTGGCCGGGCATGGCAACAATGCCGGGGATGGTTATCTGGTGGCCGTGCTGGCCCGGCGTGCCGGGTGGTCGGTGCGGGTCTTGGCTGTGGCTGATACCCAACGTCTGCAGGGTGATGCGGCACAGGCCTACGCCGAGGCGGTGGCCGACAAAGTGTCCATCGAAGCCTGGGATGCGCAGTCTTCCTTGCGCGGTGTTGTGCTGGACGCCTTGCTCGGCACCGGGCTCAGCGGTGAAGTGCGCGAGCCCTATGCCAGCGCTATCGCCGCCATCAATGCCAGCGACTTGCCGGTGGCTGCGGTGGATATCCCTTCGGGTCTGTGTGCCGATACGGGGCTAGTCCTTGGTAGCGCGGTTCACGCCGACCTCACGGTCACTTACATCGGCCTGAAGCTGGGGCTGTTCACTGGCGATGCTGCCGATCACGTGGGTGAGTTGGTGTTCAACGATCTGCAGGCTGATCCGCAACTGCTGGCTGACACGGTGGTCAGCGCCCGTCGCTTGAGCGGTGGCAATCTGCCGCGCCTGGCACCCCGGGCTCCTGCGTCCCACAAAGGTAAATTTGGCCACGTGCTGCTGATCGGCGGTGATCGCGGCTTCGGCGGGGCTATTCTCCTCAGTGCACAAAGTGCGCTGCGCAGCGGCGCGGGCATGGTGTCGGTGGCGACCCGCAGCGAACATGTGCCGGCCGCCCTCGCCAGAATTCCCGAAGCCATGGTGCTGGGGACTTCCTCGGCGAATCAGCTGATGGAGTTGCTGGACAAGGTGTCGGTACTGGTCGTCGGTCCGGGCTTGGGCCAGGGCGCCTGGGGACGCAGCCTGTTGTCGGCAGCCGCCAACGCGCCGCTGCCGCAAGTCTGGGATGCCGATGCGCTGAACTTGCTGTCCGAGGCGCAAGTAACTCTGCCTCAGGGCTGCGTGATCACTCCGCATCCGGGCGAAGCGGCGCGTTTGTTGGGTGTGTCGACGGCCGAGGTCCAGGCTGACCGTCCTGCTGCTGCTCACGCGCTGAGCAAAAAATATACAGCCGTTGTCGTTTTGAAAGGCGCCGGCAGCTTGATCGCCAGTCCCTTTGGGCGCCTGGCGTTATGTCATCAGGGCCATCCATCCATGGCCACTGCCGGCTTGGGTGATGTGCTGGCAGGGGTGATCGGCGCGTTGCTGGCCCAGGGCATGGATGCGTTCGACGCGGCCTGCCTGGGGGTGTGGCTGCACGCCAACGCCGGTGCGCATGAAGGTAAATCGGGCCGTGGGCTGGCGGCCAGTGATCTGATTCCAGTCATTCGTCAGTTATTGGAGGAGCAAGCACCGTGTCTGAAGTAACCCTGTACCTGGCCGATGAAGAGGCGATGAGCGCATTTGGTACACGAATCGCACAAACCACTGGCGGGCATGGTCTGATTTTTCTCGAAGGCGACCTGGGGGCGGGCAAGACCACCTTGTCGCGGGGCATCATTCGCGGGCTGGGGCATGTCGGCGCGGTAAAAAGTCCGACATTCACTTTGGTCGAGCCCTACGAGATTGGTGAGGTCCGGGCTTTCCATTTCGACCTGTATCGACTGGTCGATCCCGAAGAACTGGAATACCTCGGCATCCGTGATTATTTCGAGGATGACGCACTGTGTCTTATTGAATGGCCCGAAAAGGGTGCAGGCTTTTTGCCAAAGCCCGACCTGACCATTACCATTGGCCCGCAAGACAGCGGGCGTTCGCTGAAAATTTTGTCCCAGAGCTCGCGTGGCGAGTTGTGGTGTGCCGCTTTGGCATTGGAATCCAATTAGATGATGGGGTCAGGTATGCGCTTTCGCGCGATGGTAGCTGCCGTAGGATTGTTGCTTTTGGCGGTAACCGTCAACGCTGTGGCCGAATCGAAGGTCAACAGCGTTCGCTTGTGGCGAGCGCCGGACAACACACGGCTGGTGTTCGACCTGACAGGGCCGGTGCAGCACAGCGTGTTCACGCTGACAGCCCCGGATCGACTGGTGATTGATATCAATGGCGCATCGCTTGGCGCGCCATTGAACGTTAACTCGGCAAATACGCCGATCACCGCCATGCGTTCGGCCCAGCGCACGCCAACCGACCTGCGGGTGGTCATCGACCTGAAAAAGGCCGTCACCCCGAAAAGCTTTACCCTGGCGCCGAACGCCCAGTACGGCAATCGCCTGGTGGTCGACCTGTTCGATGACGCCGCCGACGCCGCGCCTATTCCCGTGCAGACCAACGTGGCCAAGGTCGCTCCCGTGCCGGTCACGCCGATCGATCCGCCGGTCAAGCTGCCCCCGGCTCCGGCCGGCAAGCGCGACATCATCGTGGTCATCGATGCCGGTCACGGCGGTGAAGACCCGGGTGCCTCGGGCTCTCGTGGCCAGCGCGAAAAAGACGTGGTGCTGGCCATTGCCCGCGAGTTGCAGCGTCAGGTCAACGGCATGAAAGGTTTCCGCGCCGAACTGACTCGTACCGGTGACTACTTCATCCCGTTGCGTGGTCGCACCGAAATCGCCCGCAAGAAGGGCGCCGATCTGTTCGTCTCGATCCACGCCGACGCTGCCCCATCGACGGCTGCGTTCGGTGCCTCGGTGTTTGCCCTGTCCGATCGCGGCGCTACCTCCGAGACCGCTCGTTGGCTGGCCGACAGCGAAAACCGCTCCGACCTGATCGGCGGCGCAGGTAACGTCAGCCTCGACGACAAGGACCGGATGCTCGCCGGCGTATTGCTCGACCTGTCGATGACCGCATCCCTGACTTCCAGTCTAAACGTCGGCCAGAAAGTCCTGACTAACATCGGTCGGGTCACTCCGCTGCACAAGCAGCGCGTGGAGCAAGCCGGGTTCATGGTGTTGAAATCCCCGGATATTCCATCGATCCTGGTGGAAACCGGGTTTATCTCCAACGCCAACGAAGCTTCGAAACTCGCTGCGTCGAGCCACCAGCAGGCGCTGGCCCGCTCGATCAGCAGCGGCGTGCGCCAGTTCTTCCAGCAGAACCCGCCGCCGGGCACCTACATAGCCTGGCTGCGCGATTCCGGCGGTATTGCCCAGGGCCCGCGTGATCACCGGGTCAACCCGGGCGAGACGCTGGCGATGATTGCCGTGCGTTACCAGGTGTCCCCGGCCACCTTGCGCAGCGCAAATAATCTGAAAAGCGACGACCTTAAGGCGGGCCAGCACCTGACCATTCCTGGCACCGAGCTGGCGGCCAAGGAATGAATCAGGTGGTCAGCAACGAAGCGCGCATCGAGCTGCTCAGCCCGCGCCTGGCGAACCAGATTGCCGCCGGCGAGGTGGTCGAGCGCCCGGCTTCGGTGATCAAGGAGCTGCTGGAAAACAGCCTCGACTCTGGCGCCAAGCGCATTGACGTCGATGTCGAACTCGGTGGCATCAAGCTGCTGCGGGTGCGCGACGATGGCCGTGGGATCTCGGCAGATGACTTGCCGCTGGCCCTTGCCCGTCACGCCACCAGCAAGATTCGTAACCTGGAAGACCTTGAACAGGTCATGAGCCTCGGGTTTCGCGGCGAGGCCCTGGCATCGATCAGCTCCGTCGCGCGCCTGACCCTGACCTCGCGCACCCGTGACGCCGATCAAGCGTGGCAGGTTGAGACCGAGGGCCGTGACATGGCGCCGCGCGTGCAGCCAGCGGCGCACCCGGTGGGCACCTCGGTAGAAGTGCGCGACCTGTTCTTCAATACCCCGGCGCGGCGCAAGTTTCTCAAGACCGAAAAAACCGAATTCGATCACCTGCAGGAAGTGATCAAGCGCCTGGCGCTGGCGCGTTTTGACGTGGCATTCCATTTGCGCCACAACGGCAAAACCATCCTCAGCCTGCACGAGGCCCACGATGACGCGGCCCGTGCCCGGCGGGTGGCGGCGATTTGCGGATCGGGTTTCCTCGAACAGGCGCTGCCGATCGAGATCGAGCGCAATGGCCTGCATTTGTGGGGCTGGGTCGGTCTGCCGACGTTCAACCGCAGCCAGGCGGACTTGCAGTATTTCTTCGTCAACGGTCGAGCGGTGCGCGACAAACTGGTGGCTCATGCCGTGCGCCAGGCTTATCGCGACGTGCTGTTCAATGGCCGGCACCCGACATTCGTGCTGTTCTTCGAAGTCGATCCGGCAGGCGTTGACGTCAACGTGCACCCTACCAAGCACGAAGTGCGCTTTCGCGATGGGCGCATGGTCCACGACTTCCTCTACGGCACCCTGCACCGCGCTTTGGGCGATGTGCGTCCGGATGACCATCTGGCAGCGCCGGTGGCGACGGCCATCGTCCGACCGAGCGGTATCGACGCTGGCGAGTTCGGTCCGCAAGGTGAAATGCGCCTGGCGGCCAATGCGCTGCTGGAACAGCCGCAGGCACAACCGACCTTCAATGCGGCAGGCTCCGGCGCGGGCGCCGGTTATCAGTACCAATACTCGCCGCGTCCTCAGTCCGGCGTGCCGGCGGCTGAAGCTCAGGCGGCGTATCGTGAATTTTTTGCGCCGCTGCCGGAAGCCAATGCTGTCGCGCTGCCGGACGGGCAGGACGATATCCCGCCGCTGGGATATGCACTGGCGCAGCTCAAAGGCATCTACATTCTTTCCGAAAACGCCCAGGGCCTGGTGCTGGTGGACATGCACGCCGCGCATGAGCGGATCATGTACGAGCGCTTGAAAGTCGCCATGGCCAGCGAAGGTCTGAGTGGCCAGCCGCTGTTGGTTCCGGAATCCTTGGCCGTGAGTGAGCGCGAAGGCGATTGTGCCGAAGAAAACGTCGCCTGGTTCCAGCGCCTGGGCTTTGAGTTGCAGCGTCTTGGCCCAGAAACCATTGCCATCCGGCAGATCCCGGCCTTGCTCAAGCAGGCCGAGGCCAATCGGCTGGTCAGCGACGTATTGGCGGATCTTATGGAATACGGCACCAGCGACCGCATTCAGGCGCACCTGAACGAATTGCTCGGGACCATGGCCTGTCACGGCGCTATCCGCGCCAACCGGCGCCTGGCGCTGCCTGAAATGAACGGCCTGCTGCGCGACATGGAAAACACCGAGCGCAGCGGTCAATGCAACCATGGCCGACCGACCTGGACCCAACTGGGCCTGGACGATCTGGACAAACTGTTCTTGCGCGGTCGTTGATGAGCCACCTCCCTCCTGCCATTTTCCTCATGGGGCCGACTGCTGCCGGCAAGACCGACCTGGCCATCGAACTGACCAAGGTCCTGCCATGCGAGCTGATCAGCGTCGATTCGGCGCTGGTCTACCGCGGCATGGATATCGGCACTGCCAAGCCTTCCCGGGAATTACTGGCTGAATACCCGCATCGGCTGATCGATATTCTCGATCCAGCCGAGAGCTATTCGGCCGCCGATTTCCGTCGGGACGCCCTGGAGGCCATGGCTGACATAACTGCTCGCGGAAAAATTCCTCTGCTGGTCGGCGGCACAATGCTCTATTACAAGGCTTTGGTGGATGGCCTGGCGGACATGCCTGCAGCCGATGCCGAAGTTCGCGCGCAGATCGAGGAAGAGGCTGCGCGCCTTGGCTGGCAAGCCCTGCATGACCAATTGGCAGTCATCGACCCGGAGTCTGCAGCGCGTATTCATCCGAACGATCCACAGCGCCTCAGTCGAGCATTGGAAGTTTATCGAGTGAGCGGTCAGAGCATGACTGCACTACGCTTGCAACAATCTGCGCAAAGTACTGAAGCAGCCGCTTCGGGGCGTCAACAATTGCCCTATACTGTCGCGAACTTGACCATTGCTCCAGCAAATCGCCAGGTACTGCATGAGCGGATTAAACAAAGATTCACATTAATGTTGGAACAGGGGTTCATTGACGAGGTCGTAGCCCTGCGTAAGCGAAGTGACCTGCATGCCGGGTTGCCGTCTATACGTGCAGTAGGCTACCGACAAGTCTGGGATTACCTGGATGGCAAGCTGACGCAAGCCGAGATGCAGGAGCGTGGAATCATCGCCACGCGCCAGTTGGCGAAGCGCCAGTTCACCTGGCTGCGCAGCTGGGCTGATTTACACTGGTTGGACAGCCTGGATTGCGACAATCTGCCGCGCGCCTTGAAATACCTGGGGACCATCTCCATATTGAGCTGAGTCCTTGCAATTGCCGTCTATCCTTGGGGGTGTGACGGCCACAAGTCATCTGATTACCTATTTTTTATATTGAATCCTTAAAGGAGTGCGGCACATGTCAAAAGGGCATTCGCTACAAGACCCTTACTTGAATACTTTACGTAAAGAGAAAGTGGGGGTTTCCATCTACCTGGTCAACGGGATCAAACTGCAAGGCACGATCGAGTCTTTCGACCAGTTCGTGATCCTGCTGAAGAACACCGTGAGCCAGATGGTTTACAAACACGCTATCTCTACAGTGGTGCCGGTTCGTCCAATTCGTCTGCCTAGTGCAACCGAATCGGAAGCGGGTGACGCTGAGCCAGGTAACGCCTGATAGGAGTCTCCTTTGTTCTTTGAGCGCCACGGTGGTGGTGAGCGAGTGATCCTCGTTCACTTGGATGGACAGGACCCTGAGGCGCGCGAAGATCCGCAGGAGTTTCAGGAATTGGCTAATTCGGCCGGCGCCGAGACCGTTGCGTTTTTTAACGTGCCGCGTCATCGGCCAACCGCCAAATTCCTGATCGGTAGCGGCAAGGTCGAGGAACTGCGCGATCTGGTCCATGCCGAAGAAGCCGATCTGGTGATCTTCAATCACACCCTCACGCCCAGTCAGGAACGTAACCTCGAACGTGTTTTCGAGTGTCGCGTGATCGACCGTACCGGCCTGATTCTCGATATTTTTGCCCAACGCGCCCGTACCCATGAAGGCAAGCTCCAGGTCGAACTGGCCCAGCTTGACCACATGAGCACCCGGCTGGTTCGTGGCTGGACTCACCTTGAGCGTCAAGGTGGCGGTATCGGCATGCGCGGCCCGGGTGAAACCCAGCTCGAGACCGACCGCCGTTTGCTGCGGGTTCGCCTGCGACAGATCAAGGGCCGGCTGGAAAAAGTGCGCAGCCAGCGCGAACAGTCGCGACGTGGCCGTTCCCGTGCGGACATCCCTACCGTGTCTTTGGTGGGATATACCAACGCCGGCAAATCCACGCTCTTCAACAACGTGACGAAATCCGACGTGTACGCGGCTGACCAGCTGTTTGCCACGCTGGACCCGACCTTGCGCCGTCTGGAGCTGGACGACCTGGGGCCGATTGTCCTGGCCGACACCGTGGGTTTCATTCGCCACCTGCCGCACAAGCTGGTCGAGGCATTTCGGTCTACCCTCGAAGAGTCGAGCAACTCCGACCTGCTGTTGCACGTGATCGATGCGGCCGAACCGGATCGCATGTTGCAGATCGAGCAGGTGATGGTGGTATTGGGCGAGATTGGTGCCCAGGACTTGCCGATCCTCGAGGTCTATAACAAACTCGATTTGCTTGAAGGCGTTGAGCCACAAATCCAGCGCGATGCCGATGGCAAACCGCAACGGGTCTGGCTTTCGGCGCGTGATGGCAGTGGCCTGGAATTGCTTGAGCAAGCCATTGCCGAGTTGCTCGGCAGTGAGATGTTCATCGGTACCTTGCGCCTGCCGCAACGATTCGCTCGACTGCGTGCGCAGTTTTTCGAACTCGGAGCGGTGCAGAAAGAAGAACACGACGAAGAAGGTGTCAGCTTGCTGGCCGTTCGATTGCCGCGCTCGGAGCTTAATCGGCTGGTCAGTCGTGAGGGCGTTGTGCCGACAGAGTTCATCGAGCAACACACTTTGCAATAAAAGCCTGAGAAAGCGGTTGTGCCGTGGTGACAGGCATTCTGTAGCATTGGTCGGCGCGCCGTGGGTGCGTCTTTGCTTTATCAGATGGAGAGCGCTATGGCTTGGAATGAGCCGGGTGGCAACTCGAATAATCAGGATCCTTGGGGTGGCAAGCGCCGCAATAACGGCGACCGCAAGGGGCCACCGGATCTCGACGAGGCCTTCCGAAAGCTGCAGGAAAGCCTGAACGGGTTGTTCGGTGGTGGTAAGAAACGTGGTGATGACGGCGGTGGCTCGGGCAAGGGTGGCGGCTTCGGCGGCATTCTTGGCATCGTGCTCGTCGTGCTGGCGGCCGTGTGGCTGTACAGCGCCGTCTACGTCGTCGACGAACAGGAGCAAGCCGTGGTGCTGCGCTTCGGCAAGTACTACGAGACGGTGGGTCCGGGCCTGAATATCTATTTCCCGCCGATCGATCGCAAGTACCTGGAAAACGTGACACGTGAGCGTGCCTACACCAAGCAGGGTCAAATGCTGACTGAAGACGAGAACATCGTCGAAGTGCCGCTGACCGTGCAGTACAAGATCAGCAACCTGCAGGACTTCGTGCTGAGCGTCGATCAGCCGGAAATCAGCCTGCAGCACGCGACCGAAAGCGCCTTGCGCCATGTGGTGGGTTCCACCGCAATGGACCAGGTGCTGACTGAAGGTCGTGAATTGATGGCCAGCGAGATCAAGGAGCGTCTGCAACGCTTCATGGATACCTATCGCACCGGTATCACCGTCACCCAGGTCAACGTACAGAGCGCAGCTGCACCGCGTGAAGTGCAGGAAGCCTTCGATGACGTGATCCGTGCCCGTGAAGACGAGCAGCGTTCGCGCAACCAGGCTGAAACCTATGCCAACGGCGTCGTGCCGGAAGCCCGTGGTCAGGCCCAGCGCATCCTTGAAGATGCCAATGGCTACCGTGACGAAACTGTCTCGCGCGCCAAGGGTGAGGCTGATCGCTTTACCAAACTGGTCAGCGAGTATCGCAAGGCACCTGAAGTTACCCGTGAGCGTCTGTATCTGGACACCATGCAGGAAGTCTTCAGCAATACCAGTAAGGTTCTCGTGACCGGCAACAAGAACGGCCAGAGCAATCTGCTGTACTTGCCGCTGGACAAGATGATCGACAGTGGTCGCAGCACCAGTGCTCCGGTGACCGGCGCAGCAGCCACCAGCAATGAAGCGAATGCACGTGCAGCAGCTGATCTGCAGCAACAGCAAGCACGTACCAGGGAGAGTCGCTGATGAGCAATAAATCGCTGATCGCCCTTATAGTCGTGGTCGTCGTGGCGATCGCTGCCTGGAACTGCTTCTACATCGTGGCTCAGACCGAGCGTGCGGTGTTGCTGCAGTTCGGTCGCGTGGTCCAGGCTGACGTTCAGCCGGGCCTGCATGTGAAAGTGCCTTACGTTAACCAGGTGCGTAAATTCGACGCACGCCTGATGACGCTCGATGCACCGACGCAGCGCTTCCTGACGCTGGAAAAGAAAGCCGTCATGGTCGATGCCTACGCCAAATGGCGCGTGAAAGATGCCGAGCGCTTCTACACTGCGACATCCGGCCTCAAGCAGATCGCTGACGAACGTCTGTCCCGTCGTCTGGAATCGGGTCTTCGTGACCAGTTCGGCAAGCGCACGCTGCACGAGGTTGTGTCTGGCGAGCGTGATGCGTTGATGTCTGACATCACCGCTTCGCTGAACAAAATGGCCGAAAAAGAGCTGGGCATTGAAGTAGTCGATGTTCGGGTCAAGGCCATCGACCTGCCGAAGGAAGTGAACCGCAGCGTGTTCGAGCGCATGAGTTCGGAGCGTGAGCGTGAAGCTCGTGAGCACCGCGCCAAAGGTAACGAGCTGGCTGAAGGCATCCGTGCCGACGCCGATCGTCAGCGTCGCGTGTTGCTGGCTGAAGCCTATCGTGAATCCGAAGAGGTTCGCGGTGACGGTGATGCTCAGGCCGCTGGGATTTACTCCAAGGCCTACGGTCAGGATCAGGAGTTCTATGGTTTCTACCGTAGCCTGCGTGCCTACCGTGAAAGCTTCGCGAACAAATCCGACGTCATGGTCCTCGACCCAAGCAGCGACTTCTTCCGTTACCTGGAAAAAGCCAAGCCTTGATACTGCGTTGACCTGAATCTTCCCCCGCCTGGCGGCTAAAACCTCGGGCGGGGTGATCCTTTGGGAAAACGTGTGTATGATGCGGCAGCCGGGAAATTCCCGGCTTTTTTGCGTCTGCACGTTTGATTGCTGTTTTTTATGCAGGCACCCGAGTTGAACGACTCGACAGGTTTTTCGAGGAAAATGACAGGCGAAGCCGATCGCAGGCTTTTCGCCCTGTTGTTCATGCGCGCTGGTTTGCGCCTGGACCGGTCATTTTCTGCTTCACTCTAGGCTCGCCCCAAGGCTGGCCGCCCGGATCATAGGGGAATGGCGTAATGGCAACGGTAGACCGCTGGCTGCTGCCAGATGGCATCGAAGAAGTACTGCCGCCGGAGGCTGCGCGCATCGAAGTAGCGCGTCGCCAGGTGTTGGATCTGTTCCAGAGCTGGGGTTACGAGTTTGTCGTGACTCCCCATATCGAGTACCTGGAATCCCTGCTGACCGGCGCGGGCCAGGACCTCGATCTGCGTACCTTCAAGGTCATCGACCCGCAGTCGGGCCGGCAGATGGGCTTCCGTGCCGATATCACGCCGCAGGTCGCGCGCATTGATGCGCACACCCTGCGGCGCGAAGGCCCGAGCCGCTTGTGCTATGCCGGCAGCGTCCTGCATGCGCAGCCGCGCGCCTTGTCGTCCTCGCGCAGCCCGATTCAGCTGGGCGCCGAGCTCTACGGCGACGGCAGTCCGAGCAGCGACGTTGAAGTCATCAGCCTGATGCTCGCCATGCTGCAACTGGCCGATGTACCGGACGTGCACATGGACCTCGGGCATGTCGGCATCTACCGTGGCCTGGCGCGCGCCGCCGGCTTGTCCGGTGAAGTCGAGCAGCAGTTGTTCGACGCGTTGCAACGCAAGGCTATCGACGAGGTCATTACCTTGACCGAGGGTTTGCCTGCCGAGCTGTCGGGCATGCTGCGGGCGTTGGTTGACCTGTGTGGCGGTCGTGAAGTGCTCGACGCCGCCCGTGAACGCCTGGCCAAAGCGCCGGCGCCGGTACTGGCGGCACTGGACGACCTGCTGGCGATTGCCGAGCGACTGTCCGCGCGTTTCCCGCAATTGCCGCTTTACTTCGACCTGGGCGAGTTGCGCGGTTACCACTACCACACAGGTGTAGTGTTTGCCGTGTTCGTCCCGGGTGTTGGCCAGTCCATTGCCCAGGGCGGTCGTTACGACGACATCGGCGCCGACTTCGGTCGTGCCCGTCCGGCAACCGGCTTTTCCACCGATTTGAAAACCCTGGTGACCCTGGGGCGTGCTGAGATCGAGCTACCGTCTGGCGGTATCTGGATGCCTGACAGTACGGATGCGGCACTCTGGCAGCAGGTTTGCCAGTTGCGCAGTGAGGGTCAGCGTGTCGTTCAGGCCTTGCCTGGGCAACCTTTGGCCGCCGCCCGTGAAGCGGACTGCGACCGGCAATTGATTCAGCAGAACGGGCTGTGGCAAGTATCGCCACTGGCTTCTTGAGTTTTCCTGTCGGCCCGTGGCCGGCACCAAGTTTGCGCGAAGAGGACAAGTGTTATGGGTAAGAATGTCGTAGTCCTGGGCACCCAATGGGGTGATGAGGGCAAAGGCAAGATCGTTGATCTGCTGACCGAACATGCTGCCGCCGTAGTGCGCTACCAGGGTGGCCACAACGCGGGTCACACCTTGGTGATCGACGGCGAAAAAACCGTCTTGCACCTGATCCCCTCGGGCGTGCTGCGCGAAGGCGTGCAGTGCCTGATCGGCAACGGTGTGGTGGTTGCACCGGACGCCCTGCTGCGTGAGATCACCAAGCTGGAAGAGAAAGGCGTGCCAGTGCGTGAGCGCCTGCGTATCAGCCCATCCTGCCCGCTGATCCTGTCCTTCCACGTTGCGCTGGACCAGGCCCGTGAAAAGGCCCGTGGCGAGCTGAAGATCGGCACCACCGGTCGTGGCATCGGCCCGGCGTACGAAGACAAGGTCGCGCGTCGTGGCCTGCGTGTGGGCGACCTGCTCAACATGCCGCGCTTTGAAGACAAGCTGCGTGAACTGGTGGATTACCACAACTTCATGCTGGTGGGTTACTACAAAGAGCCAGCCATCGAGTTCGACAAGACCCTGGCCGAGTGCAAGGAATACGCTGAGCTGCTCAAGCCGCTGATGCTGGACGTGACTGCCGAGCTGCACGACCTGCGTCGCGCTGGCAAAGACATCATGTTCGAAGGCGCTCAAGGTTCGCTGCTCGACATCGACCACGGTACCTACCCGTACGTGACCAGTTCCAACACCACTGCGGGCGGCGTTGCCACCGGTTCGGGTGTTGGTCCGATGTTCCTGGACTATATCCTGGGCATCACCAAGGCGTACACCACTCGTGTGGGTTCGGGTCCTTTCCCGACTGAGCTGTTCGACGAAGTCGGTGCGCACCTGGCCAAACAAGGCCACGAGTTCGGCGCGACTACCGGCCGTGCCCGTCGTTGTGGCTGGTTCGACGCCGTTATCCTGCGTCGTGCTATCGATGTGAACAGCATCTCGGGCATCTGCCTGACCAAGCTGGACGTGCTCGACGGTCTGCAAACCATCAATATCTGCGTCGGCTACAAAGATGCGGAAGGTAAGGACGTTGCTCCGACTGACGCTGACAGCTACGTGGGCCTGGTGCCTGTGTACGAAGAAGTGCCGGGCTGGACTGAATCGACCGTGGGTGCCAAAACCCTGGAAGAGCTGCCAGCGAATGCCCGTGCCTACATCAAGCGTGTCGAAGAGCTGATCGGCGCGCCGATCGACATTATTTCGACAGGTCCGGACCGCAACGAAACCATCGTTCTGCGTCACCCGTTCGCTTAATAAGCTGTTGATGTAAAACACAAAGGCCCCTCAATGGGGGCCTTTGTCGTTTCTGCCTTGCGGGCGGCATGACCTTTGCTGTGATCTTCATTAAGAGCATCTTTTGTGGGGTGCCATCAATTTAATGGCGTCAAGCAGAGGGATTCCTAGTGTCGGCCGTTCTCTCATTGTTACAAAGCCGTTTGTTGCGGCCCGTGTTCGTTACCCTTGGTATCGCCCTTCTGGTGCAAGTGTTGGTGGCGGTTGCCCTGACACGGAGCACCGTGACCGCGCTGGAAGCTGATTTGGCCATGCGCCTGGGTGCCGACAGTCAAAAGCTGTCCGGCGAACTCGAGCAGGCCGGGCGCGAAGTCACCTCGAGTCTCGACAACCTTTCCACCAGCACGCGCCAGCGTCTTACGGCGGGTTTGTCGTCGAAACTGGAAGAAGAGCAGGCGCAACTGCGCGCCACCCTGGAAAAGGATCTGAAAGATTCCGCCAACGACATGGCGCAACTGCTGGCCTCGGTGGCCCCCCGTGCCATGTGGGACAGTGACGTGCCGACGCTCTCCGAATTTGCCCGTCGGGCCCAGCGCAATCCCAACGTATTGTTCGTGGTGTACGACGACGCCACGGGGCAGCACCTGACGCGTTATCTGAACCGCGAAAATCCGATCAATAAGGCCTTGCTGGAAAAAGGCCAGGGCGAGCGGGCGCTGGACAAGGTGCTGGATGCGGCGAAAAACGATCCGTCGGTCTACTACCTCGAAGCCTCGATCAACCCCAACGGCGTGGAAATCGGCAAGGTGTTGATGGGGGTCTCTACCGCTTCGGTCGAAACCGATCTGGCGGCCCTCGACAAGCGCTTTTCGGCGTTGATCGCCAGCAGTGATCAGCTGGTCGCCGACAGTCTCAAGGGCGCTGCGGCAGACAGTGCCACGGCGATGCGTGCGCGGTTGCAGTCGGCGCAATCCACCGCCTCGGACATGCAAGCCAACACCACCGCCACGGTGCAGGAAGCGGCGGGCACGTTGCGCTGGCGCATCGGTATGAGCCTGGCGTTGGTCGGTCTCGGGGTGCTGCTGTTGCTGGCGATAGTGCTGGGTCGTCGTGTGGTCAATCGCCTGAAGTTGCTGATTGCCGCCATGGATGACCTGGCGGCGGGAGAGGGTGACCTGACCAAGCGTGTGCAGATCAACAGCAAGGACGAAATCGGCGACATGGCCGCGGCGGTCAATCGCTTCGTCGACAAATTGCAGCCAATCGTTCGTGAGGCTGGGGATGTAGCCCAGCGCACCGGCGTGGAAATCGGCGCGATGACCTTGCGCAACGCCGGGGCGGATGCGGCGGCGGGGATGCAGCGCGATGAAGTGGCCGAGAGCTTGCGGGCGCTGTCGCGAATGGCTGACGAGGCGCAATCGGAAAGTCACGCGATGCAGGCTGCTTTGCAGCAGGTGGTGGACATTCGGTCGGCTACCGATGAAAACACCCGGACCTCGGCAAAAGTCGGCAGCCTGATCGAGGCCTTGGCTGGACAAGTTGATACCGGCGCCAAGGTCATCGAGCGCCTGGCGCTGCAAAGCGAGCAGATTGAAGTGGTGTTGACGGTGATCCACGGGATCGCCGAGCAAACCAACCTGCTGGCGCTGAACGCGGCCATCGAGGCGGCGCGCGCGGGTGAGACCGGGCGCGGGTTTGCCGTGGTGGCGGATGAAGTGCGGGCCTTGGCCAGCAAAACCCAGAGCTCCACCGGCGACATTCAGGCGCACATCGTCGCCTTGCAGCAGGGCGCACGCGAGGCCGTGGCTGCCATTGGCCAGGCCGGGCGCCAGGCCAGTGAGGGTTTACTGGTGCTGCGCGATAGTGCGCGGCTGCAGCAGTCGGTGCAGGTGTCAGTCGAGCAGGTGCATGCGGCGATTGGCCTGGCAACCCAGGCGGCAGCGCATCAGGCCCAGGGCGCGCACGCGGTGCGGGGACGGGTTGAAACCATCCACGCGCAGGCGGAGAAAGCTGCTCAGGCGGTGGTGGAAACCACGGCCAGTGGCAAGGTGCTGGATGGGTTGGCGGCGCAGTTGAAGGCGAGCCTGGGGCAGTTCAGGGCCTAGAATTTGGGTTGGCAGGTCTGGCCTCATCGCGAGCAGGCTCACTCCTACAGGGCTGCGGGCGGACACAAGATTTGTGACCGCCTCAAATCCAGTGTAGGAGCGAGCCTGCTCGCGATGGCGGTCTCACCGGCTCAAATACATCCGCGTCGTAAGCAAATAGACCGGCAACCCCGACACCAATATCAACAACGCTGCATAAGGCGCCGCCGCCGCAAACTCCACATTCGCCGTATGCGCCCAAACCTCCGTCGCTAAAGTATTGAGCCCGGTCGGACTCAATAACAGCGTCGCCGTCAACTCCTTCATCGCATCCAGGAACACCAGCGCAAACGCCGCCCCCAGCGCCGGGAATATGATCGGCAAGGTCACCCGGCAAAACGCGCTGAAGGATGACGCGCCCAGAGTACGCGCGGCCTCCTCCAGCTGCGGTGCCGCCTTGTTCAGTGCCGTACGAATCGGCGCCTGGGCCAACGGCAGAAACAGCAGCGCATAAGCGATCAACAGTAACGCCGAGGTCTGATACAGCGCCGGCACATAGTGCAGGGCGAAATACACCAGCGTCAGTGCGATCACCAGGCCCGGCAGCGCATGCAGCAGGTACGGTAAACGCTCGGCCCAGATCGCCAGCTGGCCCTTGTAACGAACCACCAGCAGTCCAACCGGTACTGCCAGCACCAGGCACAACGCGGCGCCGCCCAGTGACAGCGCCAGCGACGACAGCAGCGCCTCGCTGATCGCCGCAACCGGGAACGCCGCTGACGAACCGACAGCCAGCCAGTACGCGAGCATTCCCAGCGGGATTCCGCTGCCGATTACCGCCAGCGCCAGGCAATAAACCTGGCCAAGTGCGGTCCAGTCCCCTAACTGCACCTGTTCGGCCCGGCGTGCGGCACCCTGGCCAGTGCGCACATGCCGACCTTTGCCGCGCACGCGCAACTCCAGCCACAGCAGCATCAGGCACAGCGCCAGCAGAACAGCCGAGAGCATCGCCGCGTTGGCGTTACTGAATTCCAGCTCAAATTGCTGGTAGATGGCGGTGGTGAAGGTTTGCAGCCCGATGATCGACAGCGCGCCGAATTCGACCAGCATGTGCAGGGCAATCAGCAGCGAGCCTGCGAGCAGGGACGGCCACAGCAGCGGCAGCGTGACCCTGAAAAACACGCCCCAGCGATTCTGGCCGAGGGTGCGGGCGGATTCTTCCAGCGACGGGTCCAGATTGCGCAGGGTGGCGGCGACCGGCAGGAAGATCAGCGGATACTTGGACAGGGTCATCACCAGGATCGCCCCGCCCAGGCCTTCAAAACTGGAACTGAGGGACACCCAGGTAAAACTGCTGACGAACGCCGGGACGGCAAACGGCAGGCACAGAATGACCCCCCACAGGCGTCGCCCCGGCAAGTTACTGCGCTCGAGCAGCCAGGCCAGCGACAGGCCGATCACGCCGCAAGCGACCGTCACTCCGATCATCAGTGCCAGCGTGTTGCGCAGCAGCCCGAACACATACGGCCGCCATAGCAGGTGCACTGCCTCGGCCCAGCCGGCCTGCCAGGTTTTCAGCCCGACGTAGAGCAGCGGCAACAGGCTGAGGACCACCAGCAGCAGAACCGGCAGCAGCAGCCAGATCGACGGCCGTTTGCGCCTTGGCACGTACCCCCCGCGCGAGGCGGGGGCGGATAACCATGCGCTCATCAGTTCAGGCCAACGTCACGTTCCAGGTCCAGTGCTTCTTCAGCATTGCCGAGGTCGGCGGGGGTGACTTTGGGTGCTTCCAGTTCGCTGAACGGCTTGAGCCCGCGATCCGATTGCATGCCTTTGTGCAGCGGGTACTCGGCGGTGGTCTGGGTGATCACGCGCTGGCCGTCTTCACTGGCCATGTAAGCGAGCAGTTGCTGGGCTTCTTTGGGGTGCTTGCTGGATTTCAGCACGGCTGCGCTGGAAACGGTGATCAGCCCGCCGACGTCGCCGCCGGTGAAGTAATGCAGTTTCGAGTCGAGCTGGCCTTTTTCGCGCTGCAGGGCGAACCAGTAGTAGTTGTTCACCAGCACGGTGGCGACTTCGCCGTTTTCCACGGCCTTCAGAGCGACCATGTTATTGCTGTAGGTCTTGCCGAATGCGCGCAGGCCGGTCAGCCATTCTTCGGCAGCGTCCATGCCATGCACTTTGATGATTGCCACGGCCTGTTCCTGGAACGCGCCGCTGGTAGGCACGAAGCCGACCTTGCCTTGCCATTTCGGGTCGGAGAATTCCATCACCGATTTCGGCAGGTCCTTCTCGTCGACCAGCTTGGGGTTGTAGGCGACTACGCGAACACGGGCGGTAATACCGATCCAGGTGCCATCGGCGGCGACATATTCCTTGGGCAGCACGGCCAGCGTGGTGGCATCGGTGGGCGCCAGTACACCCTGCTCGCCAAGCTTGTTCAGCGGTGGCGATTCTTCGGTGTAGATCACGTCGGCGGGGGAGCGGTCGCCTTCTTCGACGACCTGGCTGGCGAGCTGGTTGCTGCTGCCCTTGCGTACATTGACGTGAATCCCGGTCTTGGCTTCGAAAGCCTTGGCGACCGCGTCGCCGACTTCCTTGTGCTGACCGTTGTAGAGTGTCAGGGAAACTGGGTCAGCTGCCTGGGTGAGGGGAGTGGTGAGTGCGAGGCCAAGCAGGGTGAAGATCAGGCCGCGGCGCAGGGTATTTCGAAACATCATTCGCAGGGTTCCTCACTGTCGCATTGCAAAAACTTGTAACAATGATAAACGATATTGTTTCTCAAGTGCGCTTTGCGGGGTGGGAATGGCCGTGCTGCAGAAGGGTGGGATGGACGCCCAATCCGTAGGAGCTGCCGAAGGCTGCGATCTTTTGATCTCCGGCGACCTCAATCGCGCCGCAAATCGCGCCGCAATCAAGATCAAAAGATCGCAGCCTTCGGCAGCTCCTACGGGGGGATCGCGGTCATTTGGAGATTTCTGGAAGGCAGAAACGCAAAAACCCGCTTTCGCGGGTTTTTGTGAAATCCAAGGCCGAAACCTTGGATTTGAATTGGTGCCCAGAAGAAGACTCGAACTTCCACGACCTTGCGGTCACCAGCACCTGAAGCTGGCGTGTCTACCAATTTCACCATCTGGGCAGCATCTTCAGCGTTGCCGCTGTTGATGTGGCGCACTATACGGAGCGCTTTTAAATCTGTAAACCCCTGATTTCATTTTAATAAATCAGAGGCTTGAAATGCGAAAAACCCGCTTTCGCGGGTTTTTGTGCGAGCCTTGAAATTGATCTAATCTCAAGCTCAAAATTGGTGCCCAGAAGAAGACTCGAACTTCCACGACCTTGCGGTCACCAGCACCTGAAGCTGGCGTGTCTACCAATTTCACCATCTGGGCAGTATCGGCAACGTCTCCGTCGTCGATGGCGCGCACTATACGGAGCGTCTTTTTAACTGTAAACCCCTGGCATCAAAAAAACCTGGAAAATTTTACCAGCGGCATTTAAATCATCATTCAGGTGTCAATAAAGGGCTTTAGGTAGGCTGTCGCAGCCTGAAATTTCCCGTTTCATTACGCCTATGCCAAACTAACCCACATATAGACAAGGTGAAAACTCTCTAATGGCCGATTGGCAGTCCCTCGATCCCGAGGCCGCTCGTGAAGCGGAAAAATACGATAACCCTATTCCTAGCCGCGAACTGATCCTTCAGCACCTTGCTGATCGGGGTTCGCCTGCTAACCGCGAGCAACTGGTCGAAGAGTTTGGTCTGACCACTGAAGACCAGATCGAAGCCCTGCGCCGCCGCCTGCGCGCCATGGAGCGCGACGCTCAGCTTATCTACACCCGTCGCGGCACCTATGCGCCGGTGGACAAGCTTGACCTGATCCTCGGCCGCATCAGCGGTCACCGGGATGGCTTCGGCTTCCTGGTGCCGGACGACGGTTCCGACGACCTGTTCATGAGCCCGGCGCAAATGCGCCTGGTATTCGACGGTGACCGTGCCCTGGCTCGTGTTTCCGGCCTGGACCGTCGCGGTCGCCGCGAAGGCATGATCGTCGAAGTGGTGTCCCGTGCCCACGAGACCATCGTTGGTCGCTACTTCGAAGAGGGCGGTATCGGCTTCGTGCTCGCGGACAACCCGAAGATCCAGCAGGAAGTGCTGGTGACCCCGGGTCGCAACGGCAACGCCAACATCGGTCAGTTCGTCGAGGTGAAGATCACTCACTGGCCGACGCCACGCTTCCAGCCGCAGGGCGACGTGGTCGAAATTGTGGGCAACTACATGGCGCCAGGCATGGAAATCGATGTCGCCCTGCGCGCGTACGATATCCCGCACGTCTGGCCTGAAGCTGTATTGAAAGAAGCTGCCAAGCTCAAGCCGGAAGTCGAAGAGAAAGACAAAGAGAAGCGCATCGACCTGCGCCATCTGCCGTTCGTCACTATCGACGGTGAAGACGCGCGCGACTTCGATGACGCGGTCTACTGCGAAGCCAAGCCGGGCAAGCTGCGCCTGTTCTCCGGCGGCTGGAAGTTGTACGTGGCGATTGCCGACGTTTCCAGCTACGTGAAGATCGGCTCCGCCCTGGACAATGAGTCCCAGGTGCGTGGCAACTCGGTGTACTTCCCCGAACGCGTGATTCCGATGCTGCCTGAACAGCTGTCGAACGGTCTGTGCTCGCTGAACCCGCACGTCGATCGCCTGGCCATGGTTTGCGAGATGACCATCTCGAAAACCGGCGAGATGACTGACTACTGCTTCTACGAAGCGGTGATTCACTCCCACGCGCGCTTGACCTACAACAAGGTCAGCGCGATGCTGGAGACGCCGAAACTCACCGAGGCGCGTCAGCTTCGCGGCGAGTACACCGATGTCCTGCCGCACCTGAAGCAGCTTTACGCACTCTACAAGGTGCTGTTGGGCGCTCGTCACGTGCGTGGCGCGATCGATTTCGAAACCCAGGAAACCCGGATCATCTTCGGCACCGAGCGTAAAATTGCCGAAATTCGTCCGACCGTCCGTAACGATGCGCACAAACTGATTGAGGAATGCATGCTGGCGGCCAACGTGGCCACTGCTGAATTCCTGAAGAAGCACGAAATCCCTGCCTTGTATCGCGTTCACAACGGTCCGCCACCGGAGCGTCTGGAAAAACTGCGCGCGTTCCTGGGTGAGCTCGGCCTGTCCCTGCACAAAGGCAAGGACGGCCCGTCGCCGAAGGATTACCAGGCATTGCTGGCCAGCATCAAGGACCGTCCGGATTTCCATCTGATCCAGACCGTCATGCTTCGCTCGCTGAGCCAGGCGGTGTACAGCGCCGATAACCAGGGCCACTTCGGCCTGAATTACGAAGCCTATACCCACTTCACTTCGCCGATTCGCCGTTACCCGGACCTGCTCACGCACCGCGCGATCCGCAGCGTGATCCATTCGAAACAGGACACTCCACACGTTCGCCGTGCGGGCGCGATGACCATTCCGAAGGCGCGTATCTATCCGTACGACGAAGCGGCCCTCGAGCAGCTCGGCGAGCAATGCTCGATGAGCGAGCGCCGTGCCGACGAAGCGACCCGCGACGTAGTGAACTGGCTCAAGTGCGAGTTCATGAAAGACCGTGTGGGCGAATCGTTCCCGGGTGTGATCACCGCCGTGACCGGTTTTGGCCTGTTCGTCGAGCTGACCGATATCTACGTCGAAGGCCTGGTGCACGTCACCGCGCTGCCGGGGGATTACTACCACTTCGATCCTGTGCACCATCGCCTCGCCGGCGAACGCACCGGTCGCAGCTTCCGCTTGGGCGATACCGTTGAAGTGCGCGTAATGCGCGTTGACCTCGACGAGCGCAAGATCGACTTCGAGATGGCTGAAAAAACCATCAGCGCGCCGATTGGCCGCAAGAAGCGCGGAACCGAAAAAACCGAGCCAGCTGCCAAGTCGACGGCTAAAACCGCTGCAGAACCGGCGCCGGCC
Organism: Pseudomonas sp. LB3P31; assembly: GCF_054897945.1. Taxonomy (NCBI): domain Bacteria; kingdom Pseudomonadati; phylum Pseudomonadota; class Gammaproteobacteria; order Pseudomonadales; family Pseudomonadaceae; genus Pseudomonas; species Pseudomonas sp. LB3P31. Next base: position 2,804,089 of record NZ_CM142710.1, on the reverse strand, counting down.
CCCGCGAAAAGCGGTCGTCGTCCTGCGAAGGAAAAGGCTGTCGAAGCCTATCGTCCGAGCGATGCTGCGGCGAAGAATGCCGAGCTGCGTAAAAGCCGTGAACTGAAGCAGGCGTTGCTGTCTGAAGCGAAAAGCGGCGGTAAAGCGGCGTCTGGGGGAAAGACCGGACGGTCGGCGCCTGATAAGGCTCCCGGCGCAAAAGCTCCAGGCAGTAAGCCGAGCAAACACCGTAAAGGCCCGCCAAAAGCGGGTTCGGCCCCAGCTGCGAAAAGCGGCGGGTCGCGTAAACCTAAGGCCAAGCCATGAGTCAGTTGGAAAAAATCTACGGCGTGCATGCGGTAGAAGCGTTGCTGCGTCACCACCCGAAACGGGTCAAGCAGATCTGGCTGGCGGAAGGTCGCAATGATCCGCGTGTGCAAACGCTGATCGAGCTCGCTGCGGAAAATCGCGTGGCCGTGGGCAATGCCGAGCGTCGTGAGCTGGATGCCTGGGTTGAGGGTGTGCACCAGGGCGTGGTGGCGGACGTGAGTCCTAGCCAGGTCTGGGGCGAAGCGATGCTCGACGAGCTGCTCGATCGCACCGACGGCGCACCCCTGCTGCTGGTGCTTGACGGCGTGACCGACCCGCACAACCTTGGCGCCTGCCTGCGCTCGGCGGATGCGGCTGGCGCGCTAGCGGTGATCGTGCCGAAGGACAAGTCGGCTACCTTGACTCCGACAGTGCGCAAGGTCGCCTGCGGCGCCGCGGAAGTGATTCCGCTGGTTGCCGTGACCAACCTCGCGCGTACCCTGGAAAAACTCAAGCAGCGTGGCTTGTGGGTTGTCGGCACAGCGGGCGAGGCAGAGCAGAGCCTGTATCAACATGACATGACCGGGCCGACCATCCTGATCATGGGCGCCGAAGGCAGCGGCATGCGCCGCCTGACTCGCGACCTGTGCGACTACCTGGTGCACCTGCCGATGGCTGGCAGCGTCAGCAGTCTCAACGTTTCCGTAGCAACTGGCGTGTGCCTGTTCGAAGCCCAGCGCCAGCGCAGTGTCAAAGCCGGCACCAAAAAGCCCTGACACAACCTCCCTGTAGGAGCTGTCGAGTGAAACGAGGCTGCGATCTTTTGATTTTCAAGATCAAAAGATCGCAGCCTTCGGCAGCTCCTACAGAAGTTCGGCTTGCGATCGGGTGATTGCTCAAATAATCACCAATTGCCTTGCACCTCTCCTGTCCCTTCTCTACAATTGCGCCCCTTGCTGTGACGGCAGGCACGCATGTGTCTATCGCAAGCAAGTCCATAAGTGTCATTCACTCCTTGTCTGACCGCTTTTGAGCGGCAGGCTACAACCCGTAAGGAGCATTCATGCGTCATTACGAAATCATCTTTTTGGTCCACCCGGATCAAAGCGAGCAAGTCGGCGGCATGGTAGAGCGTTACACCAAGCTGATCGAAGAAGACGGCGGCAAAATCCACCGTCTGGAAGATTGGGGCCGTCGTCAACTGGCCTACGCAATCAACAATGTTCACAAGGCTCACTACGTGATGCTGAACGTTGAATGCACTGGCAAGGCCCTGGCCGAGCTGGAAGACAACTTCCGCTACAACGATGCAGTGATCCGTAACCTGGTCATCCGTCGCGAAGAAGCCGTTACCGGCCAATCCGAGATGCTCAAGGCTGAAGAAAACCGCAGTGAGCGCCGTGAGCGTCGCGACCGTCCTGAGCACGAAGGCGCTGAAAGCGCTGATAGTGATGACAGCGACAACAGCGATAACGCTGACGAGTAATCCACGGACCTTTTGAGGAGCCTATTACATGGCACGTTTCTTCCGTCGTCGTAAATTCTGCCGCTTCACCGCTGAAGACGTGAAAGAGATCGATTACAAAGATCTCAACACCCTGAAAGCATATGTATCCGAGACCGGCAAAATTGTTCCAAGCCGTATCACCGGTACCAAAGCTCGTTATCAGCGTCAGCTGGCCACCGCTATCAAGCGCGCCCGCTTCCTGGCCCTGCTGGCCTACACCGACAGCCACGGCCGCTGAGACCGGGCAGTCGACTCGTAGCAAAGGATTGAATGCATGCGTGCCATAGCTGAGTTCATCATGCGCGGTCGTATGCAGGCCACTCTCGTAGTGGCTGGATGCGCGGCATTGCCGTTGTTGTATTGGTTGGGTGCTGCCGCAGGGTGCTTCGTGCTCCTGCGGCGCGGATTGAAGGACGCCTCGAGCGTCCTTGCCCTGGGACTGCTGCCGGCTTTGATCTGGTGGCTTTACGCCGATGACCCACGCTCACTTCTGGTGTTGCTGGGGTCTTGGAGCCTTGCGTTGGTTTTGCGCGCAAGTGAGTCCTGGAACCGCGTGCTGCTGGTCAGCATAGCGATGGGAGTGGTGTTTGCAGTGGTGCTGGGGACAGTTTTTGCTCCCCAAATCGAGATGCTGGCGCAGGCTTTGATAAAAGTCATGCCGTCGCTACTCGGTGATGTCTACCAGAAGTTGTCGGTAGACGAGCAAGCGCATTTTGCGTCCCTGATTGCACCGGTCCTGACCGGCCTGATTGCGGCCTTGTTGCAAATCGTCAGTGTGCTGAGCCTGCTTGTCGGGCGCTACTGGCAGGCGTTGTTGTACAACCCGGGTGGTTTTGGTCGCGAATTTCGCGCCATCCGCTTCCCGCTTTTACCAGCGATGTTGCTGCTGGCGTGCATGCTTCTGGGGCCGAACATCGGTCCACAGATGGCGATGTTGACGCCGTTGTGCAGCGTACCGCTGGTGTTTGCCGCACTGTCCCTGATGCATGGGCTGGTCGCGCAGAAGCGACTGGCCAGGTTCTGGCTGGTGGGGTTGTACGTCACGCTGTTGCTGTTCATGCAGCTGATCTATCCGTTGCTGGTGGTCTTGGCCATCGTCGACAGCCTGATTGATTTTCGCGGTCGTCTGGCGCCGAAAGACGCCGATAACGCGAACGGTGAAGGTTAAAAGTTAGAGGATTTTCACATGCAACTGATCCTTCTGGAAAAAGTCACCAACCTGGGCAACCTGGGTGACAAAGTAAACGTTAAGGCTGGTTACGGCCGTAACTACCTGCTGCCTTACGGCAAAGCAACCGCCGCGACCCCAGCCAACCTGGCTGCGTTCGAAGAGCGTCGTGCTGAGCTGGAAAAAGCCGCAGCAGACCGTAAAACTTCGGCTGAAAGCCGTGCCGCCCAACTGGCTGAGCTGGAAGTGACTATCACTGCCACCGCTGGTGACGAAGGCAAGCTGTTCGGTTCGATCGGTACTCACGACATCGCTGATGCACTGACCGCCTCTGGCGTTGAAGTGGCAAAAAGCGAAGTTCGTCTGCCGAACGGCACCATCCGCAACGTAGGCGAATTCGACGTAGCCGTGCACCTGCACGCTGAAGTTGAAGCCACCGTACGCGTTGTCGTGGTAGCAGCTTAAGCAGCACTTGTCGGCTGGCACCCTCGGGTGCTTGTCGGTAACATCGGGCACGATCCTGTTTACAGGTCGTGCCCTTTGTCTTTCTGCAGTTCCTGATTTTCCTAACTATCCAAGTGGCCATGAACGAAATCACCGCTCCTGAGCAATACGATCTGCAAACCGCTGCCCTGAAGGTGCCGCCGCATTCCATCGAGGCCGAACAGGCCGTGCTCGGTGGTTTGATGCTGGACAACAACGCCTGGGAACGTGTGTTGGATCAGGTATCGGACGGTGATTTCTATCGACATGACCACCGCCTGATCTTCCGTGCGATCGCCAAACTGGCAGACCAGAACTCGCCGATCGATGTCGTGACCCTGGCCGAGCAACTGGACAAGGAAGGTCAGACTTCGCAGGTCGGCGGCCTCGGTTACCTGGGTGAGCTGGCGAAGAACACGCCGTCCGTCGCCAACATCAAGGCGTATGCGCAGATCGTTCGCGCCCGGGCCACCCTGCGCCAGCTGATCGGCATCGCCACCGAGATCGCCGACAGCGCCTTCAACCCGGAAGGTCGCAGCGCGGAAGAGATTCTCGACGAAGCCGAAAGGCAGATCTTCCAGATCGCCGAGGCCCGGCCTAAAACCGGCGGCCCGGTGAGCGTGAATGACCTGCTGACCAAAGCCATCGACCGCATCGACACCTTGTTCAACACTGACAACGCCATCACCGGCCTGTCCACCGGCTACACCGACCTCGACGGGATGACCAGCGGCCTGCAGCCGTCCGACCTGATCATCGTCGCTGGCCGTCCGTCCATGGGTAAAACCACCTTTGCGATGAACCTGGTGGAAAACGCCGTGTTGCGCAGTGACAAGTGCGTACTGGTCTACTCGCTGGAGATGCCAGGCGAGTCGCTGATCATGCGTATGCTGTCGTCCCTCGGCCGTATCGACCAGACCAAGGTGCGTGCCGGTCGCCTGGAAGACGACGATTGGCCGCGCCTGACCTCGGCGGTCAACCTGCTCAACGATCGCAAGCTGTTCATTGACGATACGGCCGGTATCAGCCCGTCGGAGATGCGGGCGCGAACCCGGCGCCTGGTGCGTGAGCACGGCGATGTCGGCCTGATCATGATCGACTACCTGCAATTGATGCAGATCCCTGGTTCTGGCGGCGACAACCGGACCAACGAGATTTCCGAAATCTCGCGTTCCCTGAAGGCCCTGGCCAAGGAATTCAACTGCCCGGTGGTGGCGCTGTCCCAGCTCAACCGCTCCCTTGAGCAGCGTCCGAACAAACGCCCGATCAACTCCGACCTCCGGGAATCCGGAGCGATCGAGCAGGATGCTGACGTGATCATGTTCGTCTACCGGGATGAGGTCTATCACCCGGAAACCGAGCACAAGGGCATCGCCGAGATCATCATTGGCAAGCAGCGGAACGGCCCGATCGGTACTTCGCGCCTGGCGTTTATCGGCAAGTACACCCGCTTCGAAAACCTTGCGCCGGGCAGTTACAATTTCGACGACGAGTAACAACCTGTGGGAGCGGGCTTGCTCGCGAAGGCGGTGTGCCAATCGACATCTTCGTCAGCTGACACTCCGCCTTCGCGAGCAAGCCCGCTCCCACATTGGTCAGGTGTTGCTGCCTGGCAATTTCCGACCATAGCCGTCGGAATTGGTTAAATTTTGTGCTATATTCCGCGCCCGCGATTTTTCATCTCAACACCGGTCATCGTCATGCAAACAGCCAAGCCGTTATTTGACTATCCCAAGTACTGGGCCGAATGTTTCGGTCCGGCGCCATTCCTGCCGATGAGCAGGGAGGAGATGGATCAGCTTGGCTGGGATTCCTGCGACATCATCATCGTCACCGGCGATGCCTACGTCGACCACCCATCGTTCGGCATGGCAATCATTGGCCGGCTGCTGGAGTCCCAGGGCTTCCGCGTCGGGATCATCGCCCAGCCGAACTGGCAGTCCAAAGACGACTTCATGAAGCTCGGTGAGCCGAACCTGTTCTTCGGCGTCGCGGCCGGCAACATGGATTCGATGATCAACCGCTACACCGCCGACAAGAAAATCCGTTCCGACGACGCCTACACCCCGGGAGGCATGGCTGGTAAGCGTCCGGACCGCGCCAGCCTGGTCTATAGCCAGCGCTGCAAGGAAGCCTACAAGAATGTGCCGATCGTGCTGGGTGGCATCGAAGCCTCCCTGCGCCGCATTGCCCACTACGATTACTGGCAGGACCGGGTACGCAACTCGATCCTGATCGACGCCTGCGCCGACATCCTGCTGTACGGCAACGCCGAGCGTGCGATCGTCGAAGTCGCCCAGCGTCTGTCCTACGGTCACAAGATCGAAGACATCACCGACGTGCGCGGCACCGCGTTCATTCGTCGCGACACGCCTAAAGACTGGTACGAAGTCGATTCCACGCGCATCGACCGTCCGGGCAAGATCGACAAGATCATCAACCCGTACGTGAACACTCAAGATACCCAGGCCTGTGCAATTGAACAGGAAAAGGGGCCGGTCGATGACCCGAGCGAAGCCAAGGTCGTGCAGATCCTGGCCAGCCCGCGCATGACCCGCGACAAGACCGTGATTCGCCTGCCTTCGGTAGAAAAAGTCCGGGGCGACTCGGTCCTGTACGCCCACGCCAACCGCGTGTTGCACCTGGAAACCAACCCAGGCAATGCCCGCGCCTTGGTGCAAAAGCACGGCGAAGTCGACGTCTGGTTCAACCCGCCGCCGATTCCGATGACCACCGAAGAAATGGACTACGTGTTCGGCATGCCTTACGCCCGCGTTCCGCACCCGGCGTACGGCAAGGAAAAGATCCCGGCCTACGACATGATCCGCTTCTCGGTGAATATCATGCGCGGCTGCTTTGGTGGCTGCACCTTCTGCTCGATCACCGAGCACGAAGGCCGGATCATCCAGAACCGGTCTGAAGAGTCGATCATTCGCGAAATCGAAGAGATCCGCGACAAGGTGCCTGGCTTTACCGGCGTGATCTCCGACCTCGGCGGCCCGACTGCGAACATGTATCGCATCGCCTGCAAGACCCCGGAAATCGAATCCGCGTGCCGCAAGCCGTCGTGCGTGTTCCCTGGCATCTGCCCGAACCTGAACACCGATCATTCGTCGTTGATCCAGCTGTATCGCAGTGCCCGTGCTTTACCGGGCGTGAAGAAGATCCTGATCGCTTCCGGCTTGCGCTATGACCTTGCGGTCGAGTCGCCGGAATACGTCAAGGAGCTGGTGACGCACCACGTCGGTGGTTACCTGAAGATCGCCCCGGAACACACCGAGGAAGGTCCGCTCAACCAGATGATGAAGCCGGGCATTGGCAGCTATGACAAGTTCAAGCGAATGTTCGAGAAGTACACCAAGGAAGCCGGGAAAGAGCAGTACCTGATTCCGTACTTCATCGCGGCTCACCCGGGCACCACCGACGAAGACATGATGAACCTGGCGCTGTGGCTCAAGGGCAACGGTTTCCGTGCCGACCAGGTGCAGGCGTTCTATCCGTCGCCGATGGCCACCGCTACCGCGATGTATCACTCGGGCAAAAACCCGCTGCGCAAGGTGACTTACAAGAGCGACGGCGTGACCATCGTCAAGAGCGAAGAGCAGCGTCGCCTGCACAAGGCGTTCTTGCGTTACCACGACCCGAAAGGCTGGCCGATGCTGCGTGAAGCGTTGACCCGCATGGGTCGCGCCGACTTGATCGGGCCGGGCAAGACCCAGTTGATCCCGCTGCATCAGCCGGCGACCGACAGCTACCAGAGCGCGCGTCGCAAGAATTCGACGCCTGCGGGTAGCCATAAGGTGGCCGGTGAGAAGACCACCAAGATCCTCACCCAGCACACTGGCCTGCCACCGCGCGCCAGCGATGGCGGCAACGCGTGGGACAAGCGTGAACAGGCCAAGGCTGCGGCATTCGCCCGCAACCAGCAGGCGGCCAAGGATCGCAAGGACGCGGCCAAAGGCAAAGGTCCCAAGCCTGCGCGCAAGCCGGTTGTGCCGCGCTAAGCGCTGACAGCAGTTAAAAGAACGCCAACCTTCGGGTTGGCTTTTTTTTTGTAGATCAAAAGATCGCAGCCTTCGGCAGCTCCTACAGGTGTACGCGTTCCAATGTAGGAGCTGCCGAAGGCTGCGATCTTTTGATCTTGGCAACATTTTCGTGCATCTGCCCCAAACCAATTTCCCGCATCGCCCGATTTTGGTGCTGTACTGCCTCAAGCAATCACAGAAAGCGCCAACAATGCTGGATGGCATAAGTCTTGCGCGCTTTCCATATACGCTTAGGGCTCGCAGGAGGCACGCCGTGTCGATACATGTCGCATTGCACCACGTCACGCACTACCGCTACGACCGCGCCGTCGAGCTTGGGCCGCAGATTGTTCGCCTGCGCCCGGCCGCCCACAGTCGCACGCGGATCTTGTCCTATGCGCTGAAAGTCTCGCCCGAGCAGCACTTCATCAACTGGCAACAGGACCCCCAGGGCAATTACCTGGCGCGGCTGGTGTTTCCGGAAAAAACCACAGAGCTGCGAATCGAAGTCGATCTGCTGGCCGAAATGGCCGTATTCAACCCCTTCGACTTTTTCCTCGAGCCCTACGCCGAAAAAATCCCGTTCAGCTACGCCGCCGACGAGCGCAAGGAACTGGCGCCGTACCTGGAAACCCTGCCGCTGACACCAAAGTTCCAGGCCTACCTGGACGGCATCGACCGCACCCCCTTGCCCAGCGTGGATTTCCTGGTCGCGCTCAACCAGCGCCTGAGCGAAGACATCGGCTACCTGATTCGCATGGAACCAGGTGTGCAAACCCCCGAACACACGCTTGAACACGCCTCCGGCTCTTGCCGCGACTCCGCGTGGCTGCTGGTGCAGCTGTTGCGTAATCTGGGCCTGGCAGCACGATTTGTGTCCGGCTACCTGATCCAGCTGACCGCCGATGTGAAAAGTCTCGACGGGCCTTCGGGCACCGAGGTGGATTTCACCGACCTGCATGCCTGGTGCGAGGTATATCTGCCGGGTGCCGGCTGGATCGGCCTGGATGCTACCTCCGGGCTGTTTGCCGGCGAAGGCCACATTCCGTTGGCCTGCAGTCCTGATCCGGGCTCTGCGGCACCGATCAGTGGCCTGGTGGAACCTTGCGAGTGCGAGTTTACCCATGAGATGTCCGTAGAACGTATCTGGGAGGCCCCGCGCGTTACCCGGCCTTACACTGACGAGCAGTGGCTGGCGATCCAGGCCCTGGGTCGGCAGATCGACGCGGACCTGCTGGAAGGTGACGTGCGCCTGACTATGGGCGGCGAGCCGACCTTCGTCTCCATCGACGACCCGGACGGCGACGAGTGGAACACCGCCGCGCTCGGCCCGGACAAGCGGCGCCTGTCCGCCGAACTGTTCGAGCGCATGCGCAAGCACTACGCGCCCCACGGCCTGGTGCATTTCGGCCAAGGAAAATGGTACCCGGGAGAGCAACTGCCGCGCTGGTCCCTGAACTGCTACTGGCGCCGCGACGGAGTACCGATCTGGCACAACGGCGCGCTGATTGCCGATGAGCAGGAAGACTATGGCGCTGATGGCGCACTGGCCGGGCGTTTCCTGGCAAGCGTGGCCGAACGCTTGAAAATTCCTACGCGCTTTGTGTTCCCCGCCTACGAAGACAATTTTTACTACCTGTGGCGCGAAGGCACCTTGCCGCAGAACGTCAGCGCCGAAGACTCCCGCCTGGAAGAACCCCTGGAGCGTGAGCGCCTGCGCAAGGTCTTCAGCCAGGGCCTGGATAAAGTCATTGGCCAGGTGCTGCCCCTGGCGCGCACTGCCAAGGGTGATCAGTGGCAAAGCGGTCGTTGGTACCTGCGCGACGAGCACTGCCGTCTGGTGCCGGGTGACTCGCCACTGGGGTATCGCCTACCACTGGGTTCGCAACCCTGGGTCAAGGCTGCGCAATATCCGTTTATCCATCCCCGGGACCCGAATCAGGATTTCCCGCCACTGCCTGACACGGCGCAGTTGCAAAGCCAGGGTGAAGCAGCGGTTGTCGAGGAACGTGCGCCGAAGCTCGACGAATCTGCCGACTGGCTGACCCGTACTGCCTTCTGCGCCGAAGCTCGGGAAGGGCGCCTGTACCTGTTCATGCCGCCGCTGGAGCAGGTCGAGGACTATCTGGAACTGGTCGCCGCCATCGAGGCCACCGCTGAAGAATTGCATTGCCCGGTATTGCTCGAAGGCTATGAGCCGCCGAGCGATCCCCGCCTGAGCAACTTCCGCATCACGCCTGACCCGGGTGTGATCGAGGTCAACGTGCAGCCGTCTGCCACCTGGGACGAGCTGGTCGAGCGTACTGAGTTCCTCTATGATGAGGCGCGCCAGACCCGCCTGACCACCGAGAAATTCATGATCGACGGACGCCACACCGGCACCGGCGGTGGTAACCATTTTGTCCTGGGTGGTGCGACGCCGGCGGACTCGCCTTTCCTGCGCCGTCCGGACTTGCTGCGCAGCCTGATCAGCTACTGGCATAACCATCCATCCTTGTCCTACCTGTTCTCCGGACTGTTCATCGGCCCAACTTCGCAAGCGCCGCGAGTTGATGAGGCGCGCAACGATGCGTTGTACGAACTGGAGATCGCCTTTGCGCAGATGCCTGAGGCTGGCGAAGAATGTGCGCCTTGGCTGGTGGACCGCTTGCTGCGCAACCTGCTGATCGACGTGACCGGCAACACTCATCGCGCCGAGTTCTGCATCGACAAGCTGTATTCACCGGATGGGGCGACCGGTCGCCTGGGCTTGCTGGAACTTCGCGCCTTTGAAATGCCGCCCCATGCACGCATGAGCCTGGTCCAGCAGCTGTTGCTGCGGGCGCTGGTCGCGCGATTCTGGCGCGAACCCTATGCGCCACCAAAACTGGCGCGCTGGGGCACCGAGCTGCATGACCGCTTCCTGTTGCCGCACTTCATCGAACAGGATTTCGCCGACGTCATCGTCGACCTGAATGCTGCGGGCTATGCCGTGCGCGCCGAGTGGTTCGCCGCGCACCTGGAATTCCGCTTTCCCAAGGTCGGCGACTACGCGGTCAGCGGCATCGAACTGGAAGTGCGCCAGGCGCTGGAACCCTGGCATGTGCTGGGCGAGGAGGGCGCGCCCGGTGGCACGGTGCGCTATGTGGATTCGTCCCTGGAACGCCTGCAGGTCAAGCTTAGCGGCTTGCCGCCGCAGCGCTACGTGCTGACCTGCAATGGTATTGCCGTACCGCTGCAACCGACCGGACGAGTCGGTGAATTCGTCGCCGGCGTGCGTTTCCGCGCCTGGCAACCGGCCAACTGCCTGCAACCGACCATCCCGGTGCATGCACCGCTGGTGTTCGACTTGCTCGACACCTGGATGCAGCGCTCCCTGGGCGGTTGCCAGTACCACGTGGCGCACCCGGGTGGGCGCAACTACGACAGCCTGCCGGTGAACGCGAATGAGGCCGAAAGCCGGCGGATGGCGCGGTTCTTCCGCATCGGACACAGTCCCGGAAAGCTCCCGGTGCCCATCCTCGACGTCAACGACGAACTGCCGATGACACTCGATTTACGACGTTTTTGAACCGTCCGCGACGCCCGGGTTTTTCGTCTATCCGGGCGTTATGAGCGTGCGTTAGTCTGACCGTTCCTTGCTGTCTGCCGAGCTTTCCATGCCTGACCTGCTTGACCGCTACCCGCCCACTGCGGGCAATTATCATGAACTGCTCGACGACAGCGGGGCCGTGCGCCCGCACTGGCGCCGGTTGTTCGATCAATTGCAACGCAGCACCCCGGCGCAATTGGTCCAGCGTCAGGCGTTGTTGAGCCGGCAAATCCACGAAAACGGCGTGACTTATAACGTCTATGCCGATCCCAAGGGTGCTGATCGGCCATGGGAGCTGGACCTGCTACCGCACGTAATTGCCGCCGATGAGTGGCAGCAGTTATCGGCGGGGATCGCCCAACGGGCGCGCCTGCTCAATGCCGTGCTGGCAGACCTGTATGGTCCGCAACGTTTGATCGCTGAAGGTCTGTTGCCCGCCGAACTGGTGTTTGGTCACAATAATTTCCTCTGGCCCTGCCAGGGTATCAAGCCGCCTGACGGGGCTTTTCTGCACCTGTACGCCGTCGATCTGGCGCGCACCCCGGATGGCCGCTGGTGGGTGACGGCTGACCGGACCCAGGCGCCGTCGGGTGCGGGTTATGCGCTGGAGAACCGCACCATCGTGTCGCGGGCGTTCCCGGAGCTGTACCACGACCTGAAGGTGCAGCATCTGGCGGGTTTCTTCCGCACGCTGCAGGAAACGCTGGCCCGTCAGGCACCGAGCGATGCCGAAGCGCCGCTGATCGTGCTGCTGACGCCCGGGCGATTTAACGAAAGCTATTTCGAACATCTCTACCTGGCGCGGCAACTTGGTTATCCCTTGGTGGAGGGCGGCGATCTCACCGTGCGCGATGCCACGGTCTATCTGAAGACCCTGAGCGGCCTGCGCCGGGTTCACGCGATCATGCGCCGGCTCGACGACGACTTCTGCGATCCGCTGGAGCTGCGTACCGACTCGGCTCTCGGGGTGCCGGGGTTGCTGGAAGCGGTCAGACAGGGGCGGGTGCTGGTGGCCAATGCTCTCGGCAGTGGAGTGCTGGAGTCGCCGGGGCTGCTGGGCTTTCTGCCGAGGATCAATCAGTTCCTGTTTGGCGAGGAACTGATCCTGCCGTCCATCGCCACTTGGTGGTGCGGCGAGGCCCCGGTGCTGGCCCAGGCGCTGGAAAAACTTCCGGAATTACTGATCAAACCGGCGTTCCCATCGCAGAGCTTTGCCCCGGTATTCGGCCGTGATCTGAGTGAAAAACAGCGCGTTGAGCTCGCTGGGCGCATGCATGCACGGCCTTACGCCTATGTGGCGCAAGAGCTCGCGCAGCTGTCCCAGGCGCCGGTTTGGCAAGCCGAGGACGGACGGCTGCAACCCCGGGCCATCGGCATGCGCATGTATGCAGTGGCCAGCAACGAGGGTTATCGCGTGTTGCCCGGTGCTTTGACCCGGGTCGCCGCCGAAGCGGATGCAGAAGTAGTGTCGATGCAGCGGGGCGGGGCGAGCAAGGACACCTGGGTCCTGGGTGATCGTCCACCGAGCGGCGAACAATGGAAAACCCAGCGTACGATTGGCGTGCATGATCTGGTCCGGCGCGATCCCTACCTGCCCTCGCGGGTGGTGGAAAACCTGTTCTGGTTTGGTCGCTATTGCGAGCGCTGCGATGACAGCGCGCGGTTGCTGCGCATCATGCTCGCCCGTTATGTCGATGGCGATGATCCGCAGGCCCTGCTGGCAGCTGTCGACCTGGGGGAACGGCTGATGCTGTTGCCGGAAGAAGGAGAATTGCCGGAGCGCCTGCTGGCCGCCTTGCTCGGCGACGACTGGTCGTTCAGCCTGCGCTCCAATCTGCAGCGCTTGCAGTGGGCCGCATCGCAGGTGCGCGGAAAGCTCTCGCGGGAAAACTGGCAGGCCTTGGTAGAACTGCAACGCGAAGCCCTGGAGCTGGAAACCGAAGAGCCTGACTTCGGCGAATTGCTGGACTTTCTCAACCGCCTGGTGATGTCCCTGGCGGCGCTCTCGGGTTTTGCCTTGGACGACATGACTCGCGATGAAGGCTGGCGCTTTTTGATGATCGGCCGGCGTATCGAACGGCTGCAGTTTCTCTGTGCCAGTCTTGCGGCGTTCCTGCGCGGCGCCAGCGCGTTTGATCAGGCCGGGCTGGAATGGCTGCTGGAGTTAGGCAACAGCAGCATCACCTACCGCTCGCGCTACCTCGCGGTGGCGCAACTTCTGCCGGTACTGGACCTGTTGCTGCTGGACGAGCAGAACCCCCATGCCGTGCTGTTCCAGTTGAAACTGGTCAATCGCACCCTGAAACGCCTGAACGACGACTTTTCGGCACCGCGCGAAGCGGTATTGCCACAACTGGTCGAGCGCCTGGCGCGGTTCGACCTGGGCTGCCTGGAGAACTCGTTGTTCGGCGAAGCCAGTGTCCGTGCCGCCATCGACGGCCTGGCCAATTTGCTCCAGGAAATCGCCGACGCCAGCGGGCAGGCCTCGGACCGCCTGGCGCTGCGGCACTTCGCTCATGTCGATGATGTCAGCCAGCGCACGGTGTCCGTCTGATGAGCGCCCACTACCAGATACTTCACGACACCCATTATCGCTACGACAGCCCGGTGTCCCTGGCCCAGCAGCTGGCACACCTGTGGCCGCGACCGTGCGCCTGGCAACATTGCTCCGATCAGCGCCTGCAGATCAGTCCGGACCCTACTTCGCGTCGGGACGAGCTGGATGTGTTCGGCAATCCGCTGACGCGGTTGGCGTTCGAGCGGCCTCACGATGAATTGCTGGTCAATGCCAGCCTGACAATTGAAGTGACGGCCCGGCCGGCGCTGGACTTCAACCGTTGCCCCGCTTGGGAAGACACCCGCAACGCGCTGACCTATAGCAGCCAGCCACTGTCTCCGGACATTCTGGAAGCCTGCCGTTACCGGTTCGAATCACCCTATGTGCATTTGAAGCGCAACTTCGTCGAATTCTCGCAAAGCTGTTTTCCGCCGGGAAGGCCACTGCTGCTTGGCGTTCAGGCCTTGATGGAGAAGATTTTCAGCGAATTCACCTTCGACGCCGAGGCGACTCAGGTAGCAACACCTCTAGTCGAGGTGCTGGAGCGCCGGCGTGGGGTCTGCCAGGACTTCGCCCACCTGATGCTCGCCTGCGTGCGCTCCCGAGGGTTGGCGGCGCGTTACATCAGCGGCTACCTGCTGACTCAGCCCCCACCGGGCCAGCCGCGCCTTATTGGCGCCGATGCGTCGCACGCTTGGGTGTCGGTGTTTTGTCCGGTACTGGGCTGGGTTGATTTCGACCCGACCAACAATGTGCAGCCGGCACTGGAGCACATCACCCTGGCCTGGGGCCGGGATTTTTCGGATGTCTCGCCGTTGCGCGGGGTGATTCTGGGCGGAGGCAACCATGACCCCGAAGTCCGGGTCACTGTGATGCCATTGGATTAACCCAGATCCCCTGTAGGAGCGAGCCTGCTCGCGATAGCGGTGTGTCAGAAAAGCAGACGCTGGACGTGCCACCGCTATCGCGAGCAGGCTCACTCCTACAGGGGGCTGTGTGCGTTCTTTAGATAGGGGGAATTCAGAGGGCCCGGTGAGGGTCAGCAGCACTGCTGCCAACCCTGGACACAGATCCGGTGGGCCTGATCAGATCATCCGGCCCTGAGGGTCTCAGGCGTCGGGTGCCTGATCTTTCGGTGCTTCGGTTTCATCTGCAGCCACTTCGCCTTCGGCATCCGGGTTCAGTGCTGCTGCTTCTTCTTCAGCTGTAGCTTTCTTGCGCTGAAGCTTTTCCTCTTTCTTCTGCTCCTTGGCCAAGTCTCTCTGACGTTTGGCGAAGGAATAATTAGGTTTAGCCATGGGCGATCCTCTTGGGTCGAAGGTGAGGTTGAGCGGCGCATATTCTGCCCTGTATCGGTGCCGAGCCGTTAGCTGGGTTTTTGCTCGGCCCATTTTGGCGTGACCACCGGTTGCCAGGCATCCAGGGCATCGAGCAGGATTTGCGGCGATTCGCTCGTTTGCAGCATGTCACGGTGCGCCTCGCGAACGAAGCCTTCGCCGACGATATGATCAAGAAAACCGGTCAATTTGCTGTAGAAACCGTTCACTTCGAGCAAACCGAGGGGTTTTCCGTGGTAACCCAGCTGACCCCAGGTCCAGACTTCGAACAGCTCTTCAAGCGTACCAAGGCCGCCCGGCAGTGCGATAAAGGCGTCGCTCAGTTCGGCCATCCGCGCCTTGCGCGCATGCATGCCATCAACCACTTCCAGGCGAGTCAGGCCGCTGTGGCCGATCTCTTTGTCCTTGAGGCTTTGCGGGATGATGCCGATGACTTCGCCACCGGCTGCCAGGGCCGCGTCCGCGACAATCCCCATTAACCCTACGGCGCCACCGCCATAGACCAGGGTCAGCTTGCGTTCGGCCAGGGCACGCCCGAGGGCGATAGCCGCTTCACGATAAGCCGGGTTGGTGCCGGTGCTGGCGCCGCAAAATACACATACGGATGTTAATGACATGCTTTGCTCCGAGGTCAGGATGACCACAGGGTAAAGGCACGGCGTTAACGATCCAAGATTTAAAGATCCCGGGCAGGGGTTTCGTAACTGCCGCTGGCGCCACAGGCATAGGCGGCGAGCAAGCTGCACAACAGGCTATTGAGGGTCATGACGAGACTCCAGGTGAATGATGATGAACAGATGATAGGGCCGGGCCAGAAATCTGGCTGGTAGATTGTTTCCATCGGTGTCATAGCCCGAAAGTTGTATACAATTTTTGATTCAGGTCATAGGAACTTGCGATGTTTTCAGGCAGTCTTCTGTCCATTCGGACATTTATTAACCCTGCCTTGGAGATTCACCATGTTTGCCAAACTTGTTGCGGTATCCCTGCTGACACTGGCCAGCAGCCAACTGATGGCTGCCGAGTGCAAGACCACCATCGACTCCACCGACCAGATGACCTTCAACACCAAGGCCATCGAAATCGACAAGAGCTGCAAAACCTTCACCGTCGAGCTGACCCACTCCGGCAGCTTGCCGAAGAACGTCATGGGCCATAACTGGGTGCTGAGCAAAGAAGCTGACATGCAGCCAATCGCTACCGACGGCCTGGCTGCCGGTATCGACAAGAACTACCTGAAAGACGGCGACGAACGCATCATCGCCCACACCAAGATCATCGGCGCCAAGGAAACTGATTCAGTGACCTTCGATGTGTCGAAGCTGAAGGCGGATGAGAAATACGGCTTCTTCTGCTCGTTCCCGGGGCACATCTCGATGATGAAGGGCACGATTGCGCTGAAGTAAGCGAATCGGCTTGATCAAAAAAGCGTCCATTGCGGACGCTTTTTTTGTGCCTGGCTTTCAGACCGCGTAATCGTTCATCGCGGGCAAGCCTTGCTCCCACAGAGCCTTGCTCTCACAGAGCTTGGCGTCGTGCCCATCGCCTGAGCACACAACAAAATCTGTGGGAGCAAGGCTTGCCCGCGATGGCGTCGGTTCAGCCGCCACCGCATTCAAGGTGCAAACGGCATCTCACGCTTGTGATGGGTCTTCCTGTACGTATCACAAATAATCCTGAACGCTTCCTCCCGCACCGGCTCACCATGCAGGAATTCATCAATCTCCATAGGTCGGGGCGACGTGTGTTCGGTTCAACGCCCAGTGCGACTCAGCACGGGCCGACAGTAACGCGAGCTATTTGGCGGCGAGAACCAGTCCCGTGCGCAAATCGTTTGCTTTAGCAATTTGTACAGAATCAATAAGTTAGTTATATGTAGGAAGATTCGTTTGTATAAAGAGACTTTTCCTACATGTTTTTTTAATGTTTTAAATGGTTTCAAAGTTGTTTTTTTGTCACGCGCTGTTAGTCTTCGATCAAGCCAAGTCACTGCCTGTGTTAGCCAACAATGTCTACTTGGAGTTTGTCAGTATTCCATAGAGTGGATTGGTGGCGATAATCAAGAGGTTGAGTAATGGAAAACATCATTCTGGAAGACACAACACTCCGTGATGGAGAACAATCGCCCGGCGTGGCATTCTCAAAGAGACGAAAAATCGCCATATTATCTGCTTTAATCGAAGCAGGAATAAAATGGGTAGAGGTCGGAATTCCCGCAATGGGAGGTGACGAATTAGGCGCCTTAGAAGTATTGCTAGAACGTAAGGATGAAGCGGTATTAGTCGCATGGAATCGAGGGGTGGCTGAAGATGTAAATCAGTCGTTGCAACTAGGCTTTGAAGCCGTCCATATAGGCCTGCCAACATCAAATCTTCATTTGGGTGAAAACTTAAAAAAGGATAGAAGTTGGCTACTGAAGACATCCTCAGATCTGATAAAGCTAGCTAAAGACCATGGCGTTTTCGTGTCGATCAGCGCCGAAGACGTAGGGCGATCAGAGTTGGGCTTTGTAGATGAGTACGCCGCCCATGTAGCAGAAGCTGGCGCGGATAGAATACGTCTCTCCGATACAGTCGGAATATTAACACCGGACCGTTATGGAAATATTGTTAGTCGAATTAAACGCGCTTCCGGTATAGCAGTGCAATGCCACGCTCATAATGATTTTGGCCTCGCGACCGCAAATACTTTGGCGGGTATTCAGGCTGGAGCGACTTTTTTTCACGCGACAGTAAATGGGATCGGCGAGCGAGCGGGCATGCCGGATCTAGCGCAATGCGTATTGGCGTTGAAGATTTTATATAATATAAACCTAGGTGTTGACGAGACGAAATTAATAGAGCTAAGCCGGATTGTTGCGCGAGCTACTCATGTGGAATGTTACCCATGGCAACCAATCGTCGGGGACAACGTCTTTGCCCACGAATCAGGTATTCATGCTGCAGGCATTCTGAAAAATGTAAAAAGCTTTGAGCCATTTCTCCCAGAGCTGATAGGCGGTACTCGTCGTATCGTAATTGGCAAACATTCAGGGCGTGCCAGTGTTGATCATGCTCTAAACGCGCTGGGAATTAAACTCACAGAATTTGAGCTGATCGAGTGTTTGCGGTAAGTGCGCGCAAAATCCATGAAAATTGAGAAAGCCTTAAATGAGGCTGAGTTAATGGAAGTCGCATTGTCGGTTGGTGGGTCTTTATCTTGAGCGGATAATTCGCCATGTAGGCGAGAGGACGCAATTATGTTGTTAGATACACATGTTCACTTGTTAGCTTCTAAAGTTTCTAGGCCAGACTGGAGTGAGATCAATCATACATTTAATGTGGCAAAAATAAAGGGAATTGATCTGTTGTGCATTACAGAGCACATAGACGCTGAGGGATTTGAAGAGTTATATCGAGAGATTTTTATTGAGAACAGACTTGGAGGTGATTATGAATCAAGCGGGATGCTGCGCTTAAAGTCTGGAATTGTTATTAGTCCCGGGGCAGAAGTATCATTGGCCGGAGGTGGTGATATGGGGGTGCATACTGGTTTAAATACAATAATGAGCCTGGACTCGCGGAAGGGAACATATTCTGCTGAAATTCTTTTGGATGTTCTAGAGGCAGGTTCTAACGACTATGTGGCTGTGGCTCATCATGTTTTGATAGAGGGTAAATGGTGGAAGGATTTTGACCAGGTTGTAGATCGGTTGGATGCAATAGAAGTGCCCGGCAAACATTCATGCTGCTCGGATGATTATCTAGCGCTTGCGGATAGATACTCCAAGGGGAAGTTGTGTGGAAGCGATGCGCACAATTGGGTACAACTAGGTGCAGGGTTGACTTTTGTGGAATGTGGTGCTGTGGATGGCGGTTCTGAGTACTCATTAAATATTTCAGGCTTAAAGCATTCGCTGTTAAACAATAAAACAATAGCACGTTTAAATGCGACCGCTGATGCGATGGTATCGATAGCAAAACTTTACACTGCCCAAAAAACTGGATACCTAGTGGAGAGATAGATCTATGACTATAAGAATTCGGCTTGAAAGAATACAAGAACTGGCTGAGTCCAGAAAAATGTCGGCTGAAGAGGTTTTGAGAACGGTTAATATTGAGTCTGCTGAATATGTTGAGATTGATACAACTGAAAAGCTGAAAGAGCTTTCCAGTGTGCTGATCATACCCATGTGTGACCTTCTTCAAGGTGTTGATAGCGATCTAGAGAACGGCGTAAAGATTTCGAGAGTTAACGAAGGTTTTTGTAAGACGAGTAGCAGGGGAGGAAAGAAATACTACACGTATCAACATTTAGCAACTTCGAATACAGCTCCCGAACTGATGGCTTTGAAAGTTAGCCTTCATTGTAACGGTGCAGAAGATATCGTTCTTAATGCGGGGCATGTGTCAAAAGAGGTAGTCCTCGTGCTAAAGGGGGTTGTTAGAGTCGATTGGGGTGGCAGTCATAGTGTGAGCTGCTTCAGTGAAGTGCTAGTCGCAGGAGATTCTGTTTATGTAAGTCCAAATGTGCCGCACAGTTTTATCGCGCTCGAAGACGGTTCTGAAATACTCGCTTTCAACTACAAACTGCCTTGATATCATGGTAGTGAATAGAAAGGTAAAACTATGATAGACGTTTCGGTGGTAGGAGCAGGTGTCTTGGGCGCGGCTTTAATTAGCCGATTTATAGAGTGTGGAGTCAACGTAGCTGCTTATAATCGTACTAAGGAAAAACTTGTTCCTCTGATAGCGATAGGAGCCAGGCCGATCGATGATTTGGCCAAAGAAATTATCCTTGAAAGAAAGATATGGTTTTTGTGCTTATGCGACGAATTTAGCATTCTCGAAGTATTCTCCAATTTAAATGTGAGGAGTGCACTAAAGCTACGAAGGATATTAGTGGTTAATATGAGCACAATCGGTCCCAAGGCGTCCGCTAGGCTGGAGGCGTTTTTTACGGAGTTAGGCGTAGATTATGTTGAACTACCTGTTTCTGGTGGAGTGGAGGGCGTGCTTTCTGGTGAGTTAGTAGGTTACGTTGGCAAGAAGCCGAAGTGCTTGGTGTCAGAGTTTGACTCCCTTGTAAGATTACTGCTAAAAAAATACTCGATGATGAGCTCAAATCAAGATGCTCAAGCAATGAAAGTCGTAAATAACTATTGTGAAGCCATAAATTTAATCGTTGCCTCTGAAGCATTGTTACTGGCGCAAGCTTTTGGAATCTCGAAAGAAGTTATAGGGAGGTCGTTGGGGTTAGGCCGGGGGCGGTCAGTCTATCTTGAATTGTTACTTGGGAGGTACATGAACTCTGAAATGTATGTTTCGGTTCCATTAGAAATTCGAATCAAAGATTTAGAACTCGCGCACGTCCTCTTTCGCGATCTAAATATAGAAAGTATTTTATATGAAGGAGCACTTGAGGTTTATCAGGGCACGTTAGATTCTAGTACGTCATCCCTGGATCAGACTGAATGCTTTGCTTATCTGGCTAATCGCTCTGGAAGGGCTGAGCGAAACGTTGTTATCTGAGTTAGAAGCGAGTTGAGAAGCGGTCTTAAAATGTGCGCTTTTTATAGCGGAGATTTTCTAAATGTCGAATATCAATAAGCAATGGGAGTTTAATGTCGGCAAACCGATAATAAGAGGTGCGCCACAAATATTGTATGGCAGCGTTTTTCCAGATAAAAAAGGGCGATTGGCTGATTTTTTAGGAACTAGAAATAACTCGATAAAAGTATATCAGGGAGCAAGTGATTTTTTTTTGGGTCCAGGCGAGGATTTGAAATGCTTAAGAGGTCTGGATCTCGACTTCGAAGTAGAGTTGGCAATTATCATCGATGCTGTGCCAATGGGGGTTTCTGTTGTAGACGCAGATAAGTACATACAATTGTTAACTGCGTGTAGTGACTTTACATACCGAAGTCTTGCAAGCGTAGATAAGACGTCGGGATTTGGTTTTATCCAATCTAAGCCATTAACCAGTTTTTGTAGCTGTGGTGTCTTGCCGCTTGACAATAAAGTTATGTGGAATGATGGTTTTCCAGTGTTAGATGTGAGCGTCTTACTGAACGGAGTTCGTTTTTGTGAGTTTTCGACAGTTGATATGTTGTACAGTTTTCCGGAGCTCATAGCCTATTGCGCTAGAACTCGCGATTTGCCTACTGGCACCGTCATCACCTCCGGCGCTGTTTCAACGTTTAAAAGTGGCTCTTTAAATGATGGTTGTATAGCAGAAAAAATAATGCGTACGTCACTTGGAAGGAGTACATTCACGCCGCGTTTTTTACAGGACAAAGACGTAGTGCAGGTCGATTTCTACAAGCTAGACGCTGGTCGAGGCGCGCGCTCAGAATCCGTATTCGGCTCTCTCGTGAATAGAGTAGTAATGGTATGAGAGTTAAGCAGGATGTCGCGATATATATTAGCCTTCTGTTGAGTGCTGCTAATATCTTAGGTTCTTCCGGTCTGATGGTTTGGATTGACCGTGCGCTACATTACGAGTCTGGAGGTCTGACAGCGTATTACCCTTTACTTTTTTACTTGTTGGGGTTGTCGCTCGGATGTTTTATTTTAGGGGTGATTAGTCAGGTATATAAACACGTTGTATCGGAAAGGTTTTTTCTATTTTTATTAGTTGTGGCTTTGTCTATTTGTACTGCATTGGCCGTTGGTGATGGTTTTTTTGGTGAAGGCCTCGACTTTTTCTTGAGATTTCTGTGGGGTGGGGTAAGTGGTTGCACCGTTATTTTGGGGCGGGCAATGCTGGCCTCTCCACGCAGGAGTAGTGAGGCATATAAAAATTTTTCAGCTTTAAGTTTTTGTTTAGCTAGCATGCCTTTGATTGTGCCCGTTGTTTTCTCGATTTTTTTTCTCCACCAGAAGCCCGTAGCCGCAATTTTCGCAGCGGCAGTGTATGCCCTTACGTTAATTGTGTATTTGGTGGGTGGTGCGCGCCTCGCGATTGAAGATCCGGATCCGGCGAGGAATAATCATGGGTTGAAATCTGGAGTTTTAAATTGTTTGACTCTTATTATTTCAAATGTTGTATTTTTTCTAATTATTATGCTTGTGCCGATGGTGAAGGTTTTGATCAATCCTGGTCTTGAGATATTGCACTTATACGCTATAGTTTTGTGTGTTTGGCTGGTGGTCGGTTGGGTAGTTTTTCGATGTTTTCAGAGAATTTCATCGATGTCGCGGTTGAAAGTTGGCTATTTTTTTCAGCTGTTGATGTTGGGTATTTGTCTCTGGGTAGTGTTCGTCGGAAGGTACTCCGTATTTTATCTTCTTTTCTTCCTGGCTTTCATTTCGAATATGTTGGTGCAACCTACGTTGTTTATGTTTTTGGGGCGTCACTCTTTGAATAAGCTAATGCTGTTTGGTATCCAGTCGGGAGTTTATATCTTTGTAGTTTGCGTGTTGATAGCCGTCTCAGTTTTCGTGGGCTTTTCTATTCGGTCGGTATTTTTACTATTGTCCGTTGTTGTAGCAATTTCACTGGCGTGTCTACATGTATTTTTGCAGGGTTTCCGTAAAATGAACATTTGATTGCGCTGTTGCCAATATAGAGGTGTGTTGACTATGAAAAGAGAGTTAGGGAATGCAACTGCAGAAGTGCGAGGTGCTTCGTTAGGTAAGTTGCTAACGTGCCAGGATGGATTGCGAGTTATGGAGGTGCACAGCCCTCTATCTGCAATGCTAGTTGAAAAAATATTTAATATAAAAAATGGAGTCCGAACTGAATTTGATGCTTTTTGGTCTAGCTCGCTCACTGACTCCACCCTGCTGGGAAAACCAGACATTGAATTGGTCAGTTTTTCCGAGCGTTTTTCAAAAATCGCAGAAATTTTTCAAGTCACGACGAAACCACTAATTTTTGATGCTGATACCGGGGGCGCTCCAGAGCATCTCTGTCACCATGTTCGGACGGCGGAAAAATTAGGCATTTCGGCGTTTATTGTTGAAGATAAAACAGGACTGAAAAAGAATTCGTTGCTTGGTACTGGTGCTCTCCAGGTGCAGGCTAGTGCTATTGATTTCTCAAAAAAAATATCAATGGCAAAGAGTAGTCAGTTCACTTCAAGTTTTTTGTTGATTCCGCGAATTGAGAGCTTGGTGTTGGACGCTGGGATGAACGATGCTATCCACCGTGCCTTGGCCTATGTAGAGGCCGGCGCAGATGGAATAATGATTCATAGTCGAGATGAGTCGGGGTTCAGTGTTTTAGAATTTGCTCGGATTTTCAGAAATCATCATAAAAGAGTTCCTTTGGTTTGCGTGCCTACGACTTTTAACGGGGTCCATTATGACGCTTTGATAGGTAGTGGTTTTAATGTTGTAATTTATGCCAATCATTTACTTCGTGCTGCTTATCCTGCTATGCGTCATGTGGCAACTGAAATATTGAAAAATGGATGTACCTCTAAAGTGGAGAAGCACTGTTTGGCATTAAATGACATTTTAGATCTCGTCCCCGGTACACGTTAGCTGTTAATAATTAGCCCGGTTTGAAAACACACCGTGCTAATTATTAACTCCGAAGCTAGCTCTTGGTGTTGCGCTAGGGTCAAGGGGCAAACGGCATCTCGCGCTTGTGATGGGTCTTCCTGTACGTATCACAGATAATCCGGAACGCTTCCTCCCGCACCGGCTCACCATGCAGAAACGCATCAATCTCGGCATAGGTCACCCCATGGGAAGCCTCATCCGGCTTGCCCGGAGACAGATCCTCAAGATCGGCAGTCGGAATTTTCTCCACCAGCGATTCCGGCGCACCAAAGCTGCGGGCGATGTTGCGGACCTGGTTTTTCACCAGCCCGCTTAATGGCGCGAGGTCGCAGGCGCCGTCACCGAACTTGGTGAAAAACCCCATCACCGCTTCCGCTGCATGATCGGTACCGATCACCAGGCCTTGGGCCGCGCCAGCGATGGTGTACTGGGCGACCATGCGCATGCGCGCCTTGGTGTTGCCGAGCACAAAATCCACGGACGCCGGGTGTTTGCCTTCGAACGCTGCGACTTCGTTGGCCAGGGCCTTGACCGCAGGCCCGATGTTCACGGTGTGGCGCTCATCCGGGTTGATGAAATCCACCGATGCCTGGGCATCGTGTTCATCGAATTGGGTTTCGTAGGGCAGGCGCACGGCGACGAATTTGTAGCTGTCGTCACCGGTGCGAGTGCGCAATTCGCGCATGGCACGCTGGGCCAGCAGGCCGGCCGTGAGGGAATCGACGCCGCCGCTGATCCCCAGCACCATGGCCTTGAGCCCGGAGTTGACCAGGCAATCCTGAATGAACGTGATCCGCCGGGCGACTTCCGCTTCGAGTGCGGCCTCGTTGGCGAACGGTGGTTGAACCTTGAGCTGCTCAGCAATCTCACGCTGTACGGCTTGCATGAATTCACTCCTTGCTAGATGTGCTGGATGGGGCGGCAGGTACTTTGAAAACGTGTCGCAAATAGGCGACGAAATTCGGGTCCTTGCAATGGGTCTTGCCGGGCTCATCGGAAATCTTCGCCACGGGCTGACCGTTACAGGCCGTCATTTTAAGCACGATGCTCATCGGTTCAACCCCCGGAATATCACAGGTCAGGTTGGTACCGATACCGAAGCTGACATTGATCCGCCCGCGCAACGCCCGGAATATTTCCAGGGACTTGGGCAGCGTCAGGCTGTCGGAGAACACCAGGGTCTTGCTCAGCGGGTCGATGCCCAGCTTGTGATAATGGGCAATGGCTTTTTCCGCCCAGACTATCGGATCCCCAGAGTCGTGGCGCAGGCCATCGAAGAGCTTGGCGAAATACAGGTCGAAATCAGTGAGGAAGGCGTCGGTGGTGATGCAATCGGTCAGGGCGATGCCCAGCAGGCCGCGATACTCGCGAACCCAACAATCAAGCGCGGCAATCTGACTGTCGATCAGCCGTGGCCCCAGCTGCTGGTGCGCCATGATCCATTCGTGGGCCATGGTGCCCAAGGGTTTCATGTCCAGCTCACGGGACAGGTGAACGTTACTGGTACCGACGAAACGCCCGGGAAAATCGTGCTTGAGCACGTTCACCACTTCTTCCTGCACCCGGTAGGAAAACCTGCGCCGCGTGCCGAAATCGGCTACCTGCAACTCGGACAATTCGTCGCTGCCGGCATTGGCCGTCAGCCAGTCGAACTTACGATAAAGCTGCTCGCGCGCCTGCTCCAGGACGATTTCCCGGTAGCGATAGCGGTTGCGCACTTCGCTGACGATCGACAGCAGCGGCACCTCGAACAGAATCACATGCAGCCACGGCCCGCGCAGGCGAATGAACAGCTCGCCGTTCTCGATGCCGGTGTGCACGTAACGCAAATTGAAACGAAAAAGGCCGAGGAAGCGCAGGAAGTCGGGTTTCATGAAGCTGATGCGCTCCATGAAACCCAGCTGGTCGGCAGTCAAGCTCAGTTCGGCCAGGCGTTCTATCTGGAAGCGGATCTCCGCCAGGTACGGGCGCAGGTCTTCACTGTTACGGCAACGAAACTCCCATTCCACTTCCACATTCGGGTAGTTGTGCAGCACCGCCTGCATCATCGTCAGTTTGTAGAAGTCGGTGTCGAGCAGGTTCTGCACGATGCGATCGGCAAACACACTCTCGCTCATAACGGGGTTCTCCACTTGGAATACAGGTAGTGGCGCATATCAACGGCAGACAATGCCAGCGATTTCTAATTCTCCCCGTAGGAGCTGTCGAGGGAACCGAGGCTGCGATCTTTTGATGTTGCTTGCGAAAAACAAAGTCAAAAGATCGCAGCCTCGGTTCCCTCGACAGCTCCTACAGGGTCGTCAGGCAGAGTGATCAATCTGCTCCAGCATCCACTTCACAAAATCGCGCACCTTCGGCACGTCCGCCGAATGCTCCGGGTACGCCAGGTAATAAGCGTCGGAGCTGGGCATCGCGTGCTGCCAGGGTATGACCAGTTTGCCGTCAGCCAATTCCTCCTCCACCAGAAACTTCGGTAGCAGCGCTACGCCGCAGCCCACTTGGGCGGCACGAATGCACATATAAAAAGTTTCGAAACGCGGCCCGTGGTAGCTGTGCTCGGTGTGATAACCCTGGCTGTCGAACCAGTCATGCCAGGCCTGTGGTCGGGAGGCGTTTTGCAGCAGCACCAGATCGGCGAGCTGGGTAGGATCGGTGAACGGCGTGTCCGGAAGACTGCCGGGAGCACACACCGGCACCAGTTCCTCGCTGAACAACTTCAGGCATTCAGTGCCGGGACGTGAGCCCTGGCCAAAGTAGAACGCCAGGTCGCTGCGGCCTTGCAGCAGGTCGTCAGCTTCCTGCTCGCTGCACAGGTCCAGGTGGATCGACGGGTGACGCAGGCGCCAGCCCTTCAGGCGCGGCACCAACCAGCGGGCGCCAAAGGTCGGTGGCGTCGAGACGCGCAGGACTTCGGTCTCGCCACCGTAGGAGCGCAGGTAATGGGTCGACATCTCGACCTGGGTGAGGATTTTTCTCACCTCTACCAGGTAGAGATCGCCCGCTGGAGTCATTTGCAGGCGGCGACGTACCCGGCGAAACAGCAGGTGCTGCAGCAATTCCTCGAGTTGCGCCACCTGTTTGCTGACGGCGCTCTGGGTCAGGTTCAGCTCTTCGGCGGCCCGGGTGAAGCTCAAATGCCGGGTTACGGCCTCGAAACACTGCAGCGCAGTGATCGACGGCAGGTAGCGTTTGTTCAGCATGGGCGGTCCTTTCTTCTTGTCTCTTTATTGCCAGCAATGCACAGCATGAATAAACGGAATGATATCTCTCTTAAAGGTCGTTTGTTGAGTAACCTCCGGGAAGCTAAAACTACGGGTCTGATCAGCCGTGATTTTTCCGGCTGCACACGTCCTGTCTTTTGCTTGAGGAGTGACCCATGGTTGCCGCATTGCTTGATCGTCTTGGTGTAAACCCGGCCCTGTACCAGAATGGCAAAGTGGCGGTGCATTCGCCGATTGATGGCAGCCAGATCGCCGCCGTCAACTGGGAAGGCGCGGCTGAAGTCGAGCAGCACATCAGTCGCGCAGATCATGCGTTCGAGTTGTGGCGCAAGGTCCCGGCACCGCGCCGGGGCGAATTGGTGCGTCAGCTGGGCGATATCCTGCGTGAATACAAGGCAGACCTCGGCGAGCTGGTGTCCTGGGAAGCGGGCAAGATCACTCAGGAAGGCCTGGGTGAAGTTCAGGAAATGATCGACATCTGCGACTTCGCCGTCGGCTTGTCCCGTCAGCTGTACGGCCTGACCATCGCCTCCGAGCGTCCTGGCCACCACATGCGCGAAACCTGGCATCCGCTGGGCATCGTCGGAGTGATCAGCGCCTTCAACTTTCCGGTTGCCGTCTGGGCCTGGAACACCACGCTGGCGCTGGTCTGCGGTAACCCGGTGATCTGGAAACCGTCGGAGAAAACGCCGCTGACCGCCCTGGCGTGCCAGGCGCTGTTTGATCGAGTGCTGAAAAACTTCAGCGATGCGCCACCGCACTTGAGCCAGGTGATCATTGGTGGTCGCGATGCGGGCGAAGCCCTGGTCGATGACCCGCGCGTAGCGTTGGTCAGCGCCACTGGCAGTACCCGCATGGGCCGTGAAGTGGCGCCGAAAATCGCGGCGCGCTTTGCTCGCAGCATTCTCGAACTTGGCGGCAACAACGCGATGATCCTTGGCCCAAGCGCCGATCTGGACATGGCTGTGCGCGCGATCCTGTTCAGTGCCGTCGGCACCGCCGGCCAGCGTTGCACCACCCTGCGTCGCCTGATTGCCCATGAGTCGGTGAAAGAAGAAATCGTCACCCGCCTCAAGGCTGCGTACTCGAAAGTGCGCATCGGCAACCCGCTGGAAGGCAACCTGATCGGACCGCTGATCGACAAGCACAGCTTTGAAAACATGCAGGATGCGCTGGAGCAGGCCCTGAGCGAGGGTGGTCGGGTATTCGGCGGCAAGCGCCAGCTGGAAGATAAATACCCGAACGCCTACTACGTGGCACCCGCCATCGTCGAGATGCCGGAGCAAAGCGATGTGGTGTGCAGCGAAACCTTCGCGCCGATTCTCTACGTGGTGGGTTACAAGGATTTCGATGAAGCCCTGCGCCTGAACAACGCAGTGCCACAAGGCCTGTCTTCGTGCATCTTCACCACGGATGTGCGCGAGGCTGAACAGTTCATGTCGGCGATCGGCAGCGATTGCGGGATCGCCAACGTCAACATCGGCCCGAGCGGTGCGGAAATCGGCGGCGCGTTTGGTGGCGAGAAGGAGACGGGTGGTGGTCGCGAGTCGGGCTCGGATGCGTGGCGCGGTTACATGCGGCGCCAGACCAATACCGTGAACTATTCGCTGGAATTGCCGTTGGCTCAGGGCATCACTTTCGACTGACGGAATAGTGGTCGCTTGAAAAGATCGCAGCCTTCGGCAGCTCCTACGGGATCGTGCCTGGCTGCGGTTTTGTAGGAGCTGCCGAAGGCTGCGATCTTTTTGGTGTGTTGGTTAGGTTTCTGTTGGAGTCTGGCAATGCCGCTACGCGAAGAATGTCTATGGGAAATACTGACGCCGCAAAGGCCTGACAATACGGCGCTCAAGGGCGAAGTAAAGGTTGATGTCTGCGTCATCGGCGCCGGCTTCACCGGGTTGTCGGCGGCGGTGCATCTGCTGGAACAGGGCAAGACAGTTTGTGTACTCGAAGCCCATCGGGCCGGTCACGGCGGTTCCGGGCGCAACGTCGGCCTGGTCAATGCCGGGATGTGGATTCCTCCGGATGAGATCGAGGCCGGTTTCGGCAAGGCGGTTGGCAGCCAGCTAAATCGCATGCTCGGTGGCGCTCCGGCCCTGGTGTTCAGCCTGGTCGACAAATACAACATCGATTGCCAGTTGCGCCGCGAGGGTACGTTGCACATGGCGCACAACGGTCGGGGCGAAGCCGACCTGCGCAGTCGTGAAGAACAATGGAAACGTCGCGGCGCACCGGTCGAGTTGTTGACCGGCCAAGCCTGCGAACAAGCCACGGGCACCAAAAAGATTGCCGCGGCGCTGCTGGATCGGCGTGCCGGCACCCTCAATCCAATGGCCTACACCTCGGGCCTGGCCAAGGCGGCCGCTGATCTTGGTGGTCAGGTCTTCGATCACTCCGCGGTCACTCGCCTGGAGCGCCAGGGCCAGAAATGGTCAGTGCAGACCGCGCAGGGTTCGGTGTTGGCCGAACAAGTGGTCATCGCCTCCAACGCCTACACCGAAGGCGACTGGACCGAACTGCGACGCAATTTTTTCCCCGGCTACTACTACCAGGTCGCCTCAGTCCCGCTGACCGAAGAAGCCGCGCAACAGATTCTGCCCGGCGGCCAGGGTTCCTGGGACACCCGCCAGGTGCTCAGCAGTATTCGCCGGGACAAGGACGGCCGACTGCTGCTCGGCAGCCTGGGCAACGGCAATCAGAAACCGGTGTGGTTTCTCAAGGCCTGGGCGGACAGGGTTCAGCAGCACTACTTTCCTTACCTCAAGCCGGTGGAATGGGAATGCACCTGGACGGGTTGCATCGCCTTCACCCCGGACCATCTGATGCGTCTGTTCGAACCAGCGCCCGGAATAGTGGCAGTCACTGGCTATAACGGTCGGGGCGTTACTACCGGAACTGTCGTCGGCAAGGCCTTTGCCGATTACCTGTGCAACGGAAACCCTCAAGCGTTGCCGATTCCCTTCGCGCCCATGCAACCACTGGCAGGTGTGGGGTTGCGTAGCTGCTTGTACGAAGCAGGCTTTTCGCTGTATCACGCGGGTCAGTGCCTGCGAATTGTCATTTGATTGTTGAAAGATGTTACTGAAAAGCGGCGCTTTTTCGAGCAGCGACTAGCCTGTAATGGTGCGGGTTGTAGCAGTCCCGCACCAGTGGTGTGCAGTTCGGTGACGCACGTTGTTACAGGCTGGTTGCACGTCGTTTGGCGCTACGGTTGCAATGATGGCGCGCGTGGGTTGCGCCTTCAGAAATATTTGGTTTTACCTCTCGCGGTTTAGACGGTTGCACGCCCAATGAAGTCGGGCTCAAAACAGTCGGAATAACAATAACTCAGCGACTTTTTCAAGAATAAAAAACCGATGGCACGGCCCTTGCTCTGAGCATTCAGTGAAGTTGCAGTGCCAACTAAAAAAAACCTTGGAGCACCACCTCATGTCCCAGACGTTTTACAAGAAAGGCTTTCTGGCCCTCGCAGTGGCAGCTGCGCTGGGTGTTTCGGCGTTTGCACAGGCTGATGTGAAAATCGGTGTGGCGGGTCCCATGACAGGCGCCAACGCGGCATTTGGCGAGCAGTACATGAAGGGTGCACAGGCAGCCGCCGACGCGGTCAACGCAGCGGGCGGCGTCAACGGGGAAAAAATCGTCCTGGTGAAGGGCGATGACGCCTGCGAACCGAAACAGGCTGTGACGGTCGCCAAGGACCTGACCAACCAGAAAGTGGCAGGCGTGGTCGGCCATTTCTGCTCCTCATCGACCATCCCGGCCTCCGAGATCTACGACGAAGCGGGCATCATCGCAATCACCCCAGGCTCCACCAATCCGCAGGTCACCGAGCGCGGCCTGAGCGCGATGTTCCGTATGTGCGGGCGTGACGACCAGCAGGGCATCGTCGCTGGCGATTACATCGTCGACGTGCTCAAGGGCAAGAAAGTGGTCGTGCTGCACGACAAGGACACCTACGGCCAAGGCCTGGCTGACGCGACCAAGGCTCAACTGGTCAAGCGCGGCGTGACCCCGGTGCTGTATGAAGGCCTGACCCGTGGTGAAAAAGACTTCAGCACCATCGTGACCAAGATCCGCGGCGCTGGCGCCGATGTCGTCTACTTCGGTGGCCTGCATCCGGAAGCCGGTCCTCTGGTTCGCCAACTGCGTGAGCAAGGTCTGAAAGACGTCAAGTTCATGTCCGATGACGGCATCGTTACCGACGAGCTGGTCACCACCGCTGGCGGTCCGCAATTCGTTGATGGCGTGCTGATGACCTTCGGCGCCGACCCGCGCATGTTGCCAGACAGCAAGGCGGTAGTGGATGCATTCCGCAAGGCCGGTACCGAGCCTGAGGGCTACACCCTGTACGCCTACGCGTCAGTGCAGACCCTGGCTGCAGCCTTCAACGGCGCCAAGTCGAACAAGGGCGAAGAAGCTGCTGCCTGGTTGAAGAAGAACCCGGTCAAGACCGTCATGGGCGAGAAGACCTGGGACAGCAAAGGCGACCTGAAAGTCTCCGACTATGTGGTTTACCAGTGGGACAAGGACGGCAAATACCACCAGCTGGAAAAACAGAAGTAAGGGCTGACACGATCAGCTGACCCACAGTTCTCCTGTGGGAGCGAGCCTGCTCGCGATGACGGACTGACAGGCAACACATTCGTTGAATGTTAAACCGCTATCGCGAGCAGGCTCGCTCCTACAGGGGGCGGTGGTGTGTCGGCTGATTCTGGCTGACATTGCTCCCACGTATATCTGTATTTTCCTTAGAAGAACCGCACACCCCGGGTGTGCAGGTTCTCACTGCGTGAGATTGCGTTATGGATGGTATTTTCCTGCAGCAACTGGTCAACGGCCTGACCCTCGGGTCGGTCTATGGCCTGATCGCCATCGGCTACACAATGGTCTATGGCATCATTGGCATGATCAACTTCGCCCACGGCGAGGTTTACATGATTTCCGCTTACCTCGCGGCGATCAGTCTGGCTCTGCTGGCATACTTCGGTATTGAATCCTTCCCGCTTCTGATGCTCGGTACACTGATCTTCACCATCATCGTCACGGCGGTGTACGGCTGGGTCATCGAGCGCGTTGCCTACAAACCCCTGCGTAACTCCACCCGACTGGCACCGCTGATCAGCGCCATCGGCATCTCCCTGATCCTGCAAAACTACGCACAGATCGCCCAGGGCGCCAAGCAACAAGGGGTGCCTACCTTGCTCACCGGAGCCTGGCGTGTCGATATCGGCACAGGTTTCGTGCAACTGACCTACACCAAGGTTTTCATTCTGGTCGCAGCGTTTGCCGGGATGGCCCTGCTGACCTACATCATCAAGTACACCAAGCTCGGCCGCATGTGCCGCGCGACCCAGCAAGACCGCAAGATGGCCTCGATCCTGGGGATCAACACCGATCGGGTGATTTCCTACGTGTTCATTATCGGTGCAGCCATGGCGGCCCTGGCTGGCGTGCTGATCACCATGAACTACGGCACCTTCGACTTCTATGCCGGCTTCATCATCGGGATCAAGGCGTTCACCGCCGCGGTACTCGGCGGCATTGGCTCGCTGCCAGGTGCGATGCTCGGCGGGATCATTCTCGGGATCTCCGAGTCGCTGTTCTCAGGCCTGGTCAACTCGGACTACAAAGACGTCTTCAGCTTCTCGCTGCTCGTTATCGTTCTGGTCTTTCGGCCCCAAGGCCTGCTCGGCCGTCCTCTTGTGTCGAAGGTGTAAGCGATGTCTTCAACCACTAAAAAAACCATTGATCTCAAAAGAAGCCTGGTTGACGCGATTCTTGCCGGCCTCGTTGCCCTGATTGTGTTCGGTCCGATTGTCGGCGTGGTCCTCGACGGCTATGGCTTCAACCTTGAACCCAAACGCGTGGCGTGGATCGTCGCGATCGTCATGGCAGGTCGCTTTGCCCTGAGCCTGTTCCTCCAGACGCCAAAGGGCCTGAAAATCCTCGAAGGTTTCGAAAGCACCGGTTCGGGGGTGCACGTGCTGCCGCCGGACTACAAATCGCGGTTGCGCTGGATCATTCCGATTCTGATTGTCGTGGCCGTGGTGTTTCCGTTTTTCTCCAACTCCTACCTGCTGGGCGTAGTTATCCTTGGCTTGATCTATGTCCTGCTCGGGCTTGGATTGAACATCGTGGTCGGCCTGGCCGGCCTGCTTGACCTGGGTTACGTGGCGTTCTATGCCATCGGCGCCTACGGCCTGGCACTCGGTTACCAATACCTCGGGTTGGGTTTCTGGACGGTACTGCCGCTGGCGGCGATTACGGCGGGGCTGGCCGGTTGCATCCTCGGCTTCCCGGTGCTGCGACTGCACGGTGACTACCTGGCCATCGTGACCCTGGGCTTCGGTGAAATCATCCGCCTGATCCTCAATAACTGGCTGTCGCTGACCGGCGGGCCCAACGGCATGCCGGCTCCGCTGCCGACGTTCTTCGGCCTGGAGTTCGGCAAGCGGGCGAAGGATGGCGGGGTACCGTTCCACGAGTTCTTCGGCATCGCCTACAACCCGGACGTGAAGTACTACTTCATCTATGCGGTGTTGTTCCTGGTGGTACTGGCCGTGTTGTACGTCAAGCATCGGCTGGTCAAGATGCCCGTCGGTCGCGCCTGGGAAGCCTTGCGTGAAGATGAAATCGCCTGTCGCTCGATGGGCCTGAACCACGTACTGGTCAAGCTTTCGGCGTTCACCATTGGTGCGTCGACTGCAGGTCTGGCCGGGGTGTTCTTCGCCACCTACCAGGGCTTCGTCAACCCGACTTCATTTACCTTCTTCGAGTCGGCACTGATCCTCGCCATCGTGGTGCTCGGTGGCATGGGCTCGACCATCGGTGTGGTGATTGCAGCCTTCGTGCTGACCGTCGCGCCAGAGCTGCTGCGCGGCTTTGCCGAGTATCGCGTGCTGCTGTTCGGCATCCTGATGGTGTTGATGATGATCTGGCGCCCGCGTGGTTTGATTCGGATCAGTCGTACGGGTGTGACGCCGCGTAAAGGAGTAGCGCCATGAGCGAAGTCGTTCTCTCGGTCGAAAAACTGATGATGCACTTCGGCGGCATCAAGGCGTTGAGCGATGTCAGCCTGAAAGTGCACCGCAACTCGATCTTCGCCCTGATCGGCCCCAACGGCGCAGGCAAGACCACGGTGTTCAACTGCCTGACCGGCTTCTACAAGGCGTCGGGCGGCAAAATCGAGCTCAACGTACGTGGCCAGCACACCAACGTCATCCAGCTGCTGGGCGAATCGTTCAAGCCCACGGACTTCGTTTCACCGAAATCCTTCCTCAGCCGTATGTATTACAAGATGTTCGGCGGCACCCACTTGGTAAACCGTGCCGGGCTGGCGCGAACTTTCCAGAACATTCGCCTGTTCAAGGAAATGTCGGTGCTGGAAAACCTGCTGGTGGCCCAGCATATGTGGGTCAATCGCAACATGCTGGCGGGCATCCTCAACACCAAGGGTTACCGCAAGGCGGAAAGCGATGCCCTGGATCACGCATTTTACTGGCTGGAGGTGGTGGACCTGGTGGACTGCGCCAACCGCCTGGCCGGCGAGCTGTCGTACGGGCAGCAACGTCGTCTGGAAATAGCCCGGGCCATGTGTACGCGGCCGCAGATCATCTGCCTCGACGAACCCGCCGCCGGTCTCAACCCTCAGGAAACCGAAGCGCTGAGCGCGATGATCCGGCTGCTACGTGACGAGCATGATCTGACCGTGGTGCTGATTGAACACGACATGGGCATGGTTATGAGCATTTCCGACCACATCGTAGTGCTGGACCACGGCATCGTCATTGCCGAGGGCGGACCTGATGCGATTCGCCACGATCCGAAAGTGATTGCCGCCTACCTGGGCGCTGATGAAGAGGAGTTGGTATGACTCAACCGATCCTCGAACTGAAGGAGCTGGACGTGTTCTACGGGCCGATCCAGGCCCTGAAAAAAGTCTCGCTGCACATCAACGAAGGTGAAACCGTGAGCCTGATCGGCTCCAACGGAGCCGGCAAGTCGACCCTGCTGATGTCGATCTTCGGCCAGCCGCGCGCGGCTGACGGGCAGATCATCTATCAGGGCGTCGACATTACCCACAAGTCTTCCCATTACATCGCGTCCCATGGCATCGCGCAGTCGCCGGAAGGCCGCCGCGTGTTCCCCGACATGACCGTCGAGGAAAACCTGCTGATGGGCACCATTCCGATCGGTGACAAGTACGCCACTGAAGACATGCAGCGCATGTTTGAGCTATTTCCACGGCTCAAGGAACGTCGCACCCAGCGCGCCATGACCATGTCCGGGGGCGAGCAACAGATGCTCGCCATCGCGCGTGCGCTGATGAGCCGGCCGAAGCTGCTGCTGCTTGATGAGCCGAGCCTGGGGCTGGCACCGATCGTGGTGAAGCAGATCTTCTCGACCCTGCGCGAACTGGCGAGTACCGGCATGACCATCTTTCTGGTCGAGCAGAACGCCAACCACGCGCTGAAACTGTCGGACCGGGCGTATGTGATGGTCAACGGCGAGATTCGCCTCTCGGGCACTGGCAAGGAGCTGCTGGTGAACGAGGAGGTGCGTAACGCTTATCTGGGTGGGCACTAAACCTTAGCGTCAAATGAAAACGCCCTGACGAAATCAGGGCGTTTTTTTTCGCCCGCGCAGTCCTGTAGGAACTGGTAGGAGCTGTCGAGTGAAACGAGGCTGCGATCTTTTGATCTTGTTTCACAAGAATCAAAATCAAAATCAAAATCAAAAGATCGCAGCCTGCGGCAGCTCCTACAAGAGCGGCGATGTCAGTTAAAGGGAAATTGTGGAAAACAATATTCACGAGCTCTGAAACCGCGACATAAAGCCGCTGCAAATAGTTGTTTTGTCACAGTTTTGACTTGTCCCCGTTTGCTGTGGAACTGACTGTGAATAACGTGGGAGTAGCTGGCTGAGAGCCTCTGATTACGTGGCTTTCGGGGTTGTGGTTGTTTTTTGATCAGGCATTTTTACCGGCCTGCCGCCCGGCTTTGTCAACCTTTTTATTGGCGGTGAAACCCGACTGAAACTGCGCAGCGCAGCCTGTGGATAAGTCTGTGGTTAAACTCTGGAAAGACTGCGCTGAAGGCCGTGGTTACTGGCTTGGAGCCATCGCCGATTACAGCCACCCATCGTGCAAAATGCCTTGAGCTACAACGCCAGCCTTTGGGGGTCAAGCAAAAAACTTTGCTAGCTGCCCGCAAAGCCTTATACACAGCGGCTTCCAGCATTTTTACTTGCCCCCGGAAACTGTGGGCCCGCTTGTGGATAACCTGCGTGTACATGGCTGCGAGCCACAGCCTGTATGGCGTTGCCGCTGCTGATCATTTTTTGCACAGTTTGCGGTGGTTGCCGCTGTGGGCCAGGCCGGGCATGCTGCCTGCTGATTTTCTATTTCACAGGCTGCTCATTAGCCGAAGCAAGGAGAACACGATGTCCAACACCCTGTTTATTACCGGCGCCACGTCCGGTTTTGGCGAAGCCTGTGCCCGTCGTTTTGCCGAGGCTGGCTGGAAACTGGTGCTGACCGGCCGTCGTGAAGAGCGCCTGGATGCCCTGTGCGCCGAATTATCCAAGCAGACTGAAGTGCATGGCCTGGTACTTGATGTACGTGACCGCAAGGCCATGGAAGACGCCATCGCCAACCTGCCGCCAGCGTTCGCCAAACTGCGCGGCCTGATCAACAACGCGGGCCTGGCGTTGGGCGTCGACCCGGCGCCCAAGTGTGATCTCGATGACTGGGACACCATGGTCGATACCAACATCAAGGGCCTGATGTACAGCACGCGCCTGCTGTTGCCTCGGCTGATCGCCCATGGTCGTGGCGCCGGGATCATCAACCTGGGCTCCGTCGCCGGAAATTATCCATACCCGGGCAGCCACGTGTATGGCGCGACCAAGGCCTTTGTCAAACAGTTCTCCCTGAACCTGCGTTGCGACTTGCAGGGCACTGGTGTGCGCGTGAGCAACATCGAGCCGGGCCTGTGTGAAAGCGAATTTTCGCTGGTGCGTTTCTCCGGTGACCAGGAGCGTTACAACGCGACTTATGCTGGCGCCGAGCCGATTCAGCCGCAGGACATTGCCGACACCATTTTCTGGGTGCTGAATGCGCCGGCGCATATCAACATCAATAGCCTGGAGCTGATGCCGGTGAGCCAGACCTGGGCCGGGTTTGCCATTCATCGCGATGGTGGCAAGGCTTAAGACCGGGTTACGGCCATCGCGCGCAAGCTTTGCTCCCACAGGGTTGTGTTTGACCTGTGGGAGCAAAGCTTGCGCGCGATGGGGCCGGGACAGGCGATACACATTCAAAAAGGAGTTCAGGTGACAAACCGAGGTGAGCAGTCACTGCTCAAACAATCGACCATTCTGATGTTGGCCGTGGCGATCGCCGGGATCGTCACCGGTTTTGTTTCGGGTGCCCAATCCATCCTGTTCGATGGTTTTTTTTCGTTGATCGCGACCTTCATCAAGGTTCTGATGCTCATCACCGCCAAGCTGATCGCCAAGGAGAGCAACGAGCGTTTCCAGTTCGGCTTCTGGCACCTTGAACCCATGGTGTTGCTGATCGAAGGCAGCTTCCTGTTCCTGATCGCCATCTACGCCTTTCTCAACGGAGTGTTTGGCATCATCAATGGCGGGCGTGAGATCGAGCTCGGCCTGGTGATCATCTACGCCGCAGTATTTACCGTCGTCGAATTCGCCTATTTCTTCTATGTCCGGCACCGCAATCGCAAGCTCAAGTCCACCCTGATCCAGTTCGATAACATCAGCTGGCTGGTGGACGCCATGCTCTCGGTGGGTTTGCTGGTCAGTTTCCTGATCGCGCTGCTGCTCAAGACCCAGGGTTATGACGAGTGGGCGGTGTACGTCGATCCGTTGATCCTGATCGTGCTGGCGTTGAGCATGCTGCCGGCGGCCTTCAAGATCCTCGCCCCGGCGTTGCGTGACGTACTGGGGATTGCGCCGGATAAACTGGATGACAAGGTGCGCCAGGTGATGGAGGTGGCGAAGGTAGAGCATGGATTCGACGACTACATTTCCTACGTGCAGAAGCACGGGCGGGCGTGTTTTATCGAGATCCACGTGGTGTTGCCAGCGGATTATCCACTGGCGAATGTCGGGCAACTGGATGCCTTGCGCGAAGAAATTTCCGCGAAGCTGGGCAGGGCGGACGCGGCGCGGTGGCTGACTATCAGCTTCACCGGGGACCGCAAGTGGATAGCTTAATGGGCTGAGGGCCTCATCGCGGGCAAGCCTTGCTCCCACAGGATCAGCGTTGATTCTGAATCATGTGCAATGTACCAGCCCTAGGGGCCCACAGATCAGTGTCTATTCTGAATCATGAGCAGTACACCAGTTCTGTGGGAGCAAGGCTTGCCCGCGATGGCGTCCTGGCAGTCAGCGCAAATACTCGACCAGCCCGCGGTAACAGGTCGCCAGATGGTAAGGCGTGGTCGAAGGCATGTCCTTACGACTCACTTCGCCCCGTTCATCCCGACACTCGTACCAGCCCCCCCCATGGAGAAAGTCCTGCTGCAATGCCAGTAGCTGAAGGTGCACGGAGGTTTCGGCATCCGGGCGCAGGGTCAGCGCGCGCAGATACTCCGCCTGGGCCCAGATTCGTTGGGTCGCGTCCTTCGCAGTGCCATCAAGGTTGAGCATGGCTTTTACGGCATGGGACGACTGCTCAACCCCTGATTGCTCGGCGTAGACAAATGCGCGCTCAAGGGAGCCGTGCAGTTCTGAGCCGCGCAGCAGTGACGAAGACTCCAGCAGGAAATACCACTCGAACTGATGCCCCGGTTCATACCAGTTATCCACAGCTCCCAGCGGTTTCTCCATCAGCACACCGTGCTGCGGATCGATGAAGTGTCGCTGCATGGCTGTGCATAACTCGACGAGCTGTTCCTGGACACGAGGCGCAGATCGAAACGACAGAGTGGCAAGAAATGCTTCGGCGAGGTGCATCAGCGGATTCTGCAGGGCGCCACTGTTCAGCGATGACCAGTCGCGCTCAAGGCTGGCTTCATACAGACCGTCGTCCGTGGCAAAGCGCTGGGTGATGACGTCCAGTACGGAACTGAGCACTGATTCCACTGACGTTTGATGGACCTTTTCCCAGTAGTGCGCGCAGGCGAACAGGATGAAAGCGTGGGTATAGAGATCCTTGCGCTGGTCCAGTGGCGCGCCGTGCGGGTCGATGCTGTAGAACCAGCCACCGTGTTCGGCGTCGTGGAAGTGCCGCTGCAGGGAATCGAATAGCTGCGCGCTGCGCTCTTCGGCACCCCGCACGTGGCCCATCAGGCTCGAGAACAGATACAGCTGTCGCGCACACGCCATGGCCCTATAGCGCTGGGGCGGCAGAGGAACATGCTCGCCATCCAGGGCTTCGTAGGGCAGTTCCAGTTCAGCGTTCCAGCCGGGGCCCTGCCACAGGGGCACGATCACTTCCTGGAAATGCTGTTGCACCGAGGCGAACAGTGCGGTCAATTCTGGCTGGGGGGCGGAGCGGGAAACAGGCGGCATTGGCTGGCGTCGTCACGGCAGGGTCGAGTGCGCGACATGTTAGCAGGCCTGAGAGATGTGGTGTCTGTCAGGCCCTCATCGCGGGCAAGCCCGGCTCCCACAGGGTCCGGGCTAGATATTGATTTTGTCTCGGCCAGGCCGCCATCGCGGGCAAGCCTTTCTCCCACACACTGGCACAAATCCTGTGGGAGCTGAGCTTGCTCGCGATGAGGCCCGACCAGGCAATAGAGAACTCAGCCAGCCAGCAACCAGCCCCCAGTCACCGCCGAAGCCGCACCTGCCAATCTGACCAGCGGCGCTGCCGCTTGCGGCATCACCCTAACCAGCGCATATCCCGCGGCATGCAACGCCGCCGTCGCCATCACAAACCCGGCCGCATAGGCCCATGGGCTGGACATGTCCGGCAATTCCAGACCATGTGCCACGCCATGAAACAAGGCGAACAACGCCGTGGCACCAACCGCCATGCTCAACGGCGGACGAACCGCCAGCGCTACCGCCAGACCCAACGCCAACACCGACGCCGCGATCCCGCTTTCCAGCGCCGGAAGATTCAGACCTTCAAAGCCCAACACCCCGCCAAGCAGCATGGTGCCGACAAAGGTGCAAGGCAGCGCCCAGCGCGCGGCGCCTTGCTGCTGCGCAGCCCACAGCCCGACCGCAACCATCGCCAGCAAGTGATCGAGGCCGCCGATCGGGTGGCTGATCCCCGCGATCCAGCCATTATCGCCGTGTCCCGGGTGGGCGAAGGCGATGGCGGGCGTCAGCAGCAGCGCGACGGCGCCGAGAATGCGTTTGAGTGTCATGGATAAAGCTTCCTTGTTGAAGTATTGATTTGATCAGGCCGCCGTCAGCAGGCCCTGGCGCTCGATGAAGGCGATGATTGCTTCCAGGCCCTGGCCGGTTTTCTGGTTGCTGAAGACGAACGGCTTGCCGTTGCGCATGCGCGTGGTATCGCTGTCCATCAAGGTCAGGGAGGCGCCCACCAGCGGCGCGAGGTCGATCTTGTTGATCACCAGCAAATCGGACTTGCAGATGCCCGGACCACCCTTGCGTGGCAGCTTGTCGCCGGCCGATACGTCGATCACATAGATGGTCAGGTCGGACAGCTCCGGGCTGAAGGTCGCCGACAGGTTGTCGCCGCCGGACTCCACCAGAATCAGGTCCAGCCCGGGGAAGCGCCGGTTCAACTGGTCCACGGCTTCAAGATTGATCGAAGCGTCCTCGCGGATCGCCGTGTGCGGGCAGCCCCCGGTTTCCACGCCGATGATGCGCTCCGGTGCCAGCGCTTCGTTACGCACCAGAAAATCGGCGTCTTCGCGGGTATAGATGTCGTTGGTCACCACCGCCAGGTTGTAGCGATCGCGCAGGGCCAGGCACAGCGCCAGGGTCAAGGCGGTTTTGCCGGAGCCGACCGGGCCGCCGATGCCGACGCGCAGGGGTTGTGCATTCATGTGATTCTCCTAGGAACGGAATAGACGGCTGTACTGGCGCTCATGGGCCATGCAGGCCAGGGACAGGCCGAAAGCGGCGCTGCCAAAATGTTCGGGATCGCGCTGCGTCGCGTTCTGCTGGGCCTGCTGCAGCAATGGCAGCAACTGGCTGGTAAGACGCTGGGCGGCTTGTTGACCAAGGGGCAGGGTTTTCATCAGCACCGCCAATTGGTTCTCCAGCCAGCTCCATAACCAGGCGGCCAGGGCATCTTGCGCACTGATCTGCCAGGCGCGAGCAGCCAGCGCCCAGCCGAGGGCCAAGTGTGGTTCGGGGCGTTGTGCCAGGAAAGCGCGAGCCGGCACGTCGAGCTCTGGCAAACCGTTGAGCAATTGCTGCAGGGAGTAGCCCATCTGCCGACTTTCCTGGTGCAATTCGCGGGTTTCCCGACTGGCGCGGTGTTCCTCGCAGCGTTGCAGCAATTCGCCCCAATTCTCTGCGGCAGCCGCCTCGCAATGCGCCAGCAACAACGGCGCCTCGAAACGGGCCAGGTTGAGCAGCAATTGGTCGCTGATCCAGCGACGGGCGCTGTCCGGATCGCTGACCCGGCCGTTTTCCACCGCCATTTCCAGGCCCTGGGAATAGCTGTAGCCACCAATCGGCAACTGCGGACTGGCCAGGCGCAGCAGCGCCCAGGCGGGGTTCATATACGCACGCCAAACTGGTGCAGTTTTGGCGGGTAGTTGAAATCTTCGTCGCCATGGCGCGAGTGATGGTGGCCGCCGCCATAGGCACCATGTTCCGGTTGAAAGGGTGCTTCGATGGCCTCGACCGTGGCATCCAGTTGTTCGAGCATGGCCTTGAGCACATAGTCGTCGAGCAGGCGTAGCCAGCCATTGCCGATCTGCAGGGCAACGTGTCGATTGCCCAAGTGATAAGCCGCGCGAGTCAGTTCGAAAGCGTTGGCGCAAGTCACGTGCAGCAGTTGTTCCGGGCGCGCGCACACCCGCACGATGCGTCCGTCCTCGGCCTGCAGGCATTCACCATCATGCAGCGGTGGTTGTCCGCGTTCGAGGAACAGCCCGACATCTTCAGCCTCGGCACTGAAACAGCGCAGCCGGCTTTTGCTGCGGGCTTCGAAGGTCAGGTGCAACTCGGCGGCCCAGAGGGGTTGAGGGTCGATTCTGCGATGAATCACCAGCATCGAAAGGCTTCCAGCAATGAACGGTGTTCAAGCTAGAGCAAGGGGCTTGCCAGATCGGCGCGGTGTAGGAAATAGCCGTCAGATACGTAGGAAGTTTCCTAGGGTGACGACAATTTTGGATGATACTGGTGCGCCATTTTCATCGCCGCACCATATTGAAGCGCCTTCAGCGAGGCGGGTTATTCGGTGCTGCCCAGTCCTTGCCAGTGCTTGAGCCCGATAAAAATAAAGCGCAGCTGCTGGGTGATCTTCGCCTGCGGGGTGAGGTGATCGGGCAGCGCTTCGGCTGGCGGATCGATGATATCCGGCAGAGTTGCAAATACGCTTTTGACGATCAGGTCGGCCATGACGTGGAGGTCGGCAAGGTCCAGGTGCGCCAGTTTTGGCATCAAGGACAGGTCCGACGCCAGATCGGAGCTGATGTCTTCGCGCAAGCGGCCAATGGCCAGGCGCACCGGCAAAGAACCGCCGTATTGCTCACGTGCGAGAAACAGGAACTGTGAGCGATTGGCCGACACGACATCGAGGAATATGCGCACCGACGCATCGATGATGCCGCCCATGACGAACTCGTTGTGGCGCACCAGGCGGATGGTTTCACGGAAGGTCTGGCCGACTTCACTGACCAGCACC
Organism: Pseudomonas sp. LB3P31; assembly: GCF_054897945.1. Lineage (NCBI taxonomy): Bacteria > Pseudomonadati > Pseudomonadota > Gammaproteobacteria > Pseudomonadales > Pseudomonadaceae > Pseudomonas > Pseudomonas sp. LB3P31. Next base: position 2,761,638 of record NZ_CM142710.1, on the reverse strand, counting down.
AGGCCCAGTTCATCCATATCGGCGAAATGCCGATAGAAGCCGGTCGGCACGATGCCAGCGGTTTTCGCCACTTCGCGCAGGCTCAGGCTGCCGAATCCTCGGCCGCATTCCATCAGGTGGCGGGCAGCGTCCATCAGGGCATTGCGGGTCTGTTGTTTCTGTTCGGCGCGGGGCAGCATCGGCGGGGATATTTCTGGACAGGGACAGCGACGCACTCTAGCAAATCGGCTTTGCCTGCGTCGAACGACTATCGAGGGGTAATGCGGGATTTTCTGCTTTCAGAAAGTCAAAAGCCCAATCCGAAGACTGGGCTTTTTTTCGAGGCCGCCATGGGCTCAGCTCAGGGCGCTGTTGCGTTCGATTACACGGTCACCACCACCTTCGGCAAGAGTCTGGCCTTGTGGAGTGCGATCGGAACCGTCAGCAGCAAGGGTCTGGCCTTGTGGGGTGCGATCGGAACCGTCAGCGGCCAGGGTTTGACCTTGTGGAGTGCGATCGGAACCGTCAGCGGCCAGGGTTTGACCTTGTGGGGTGCGATCGGAACCGTCAGCGGCGAGGGTCTGGCCTTGTGGAGTGCGATCCGAACCGTCCTGGGTGATCAAGCCCTTTTCTTTCAGGCGATCATTACCACCTTCGGCCAGGGTCTGGCCCTGTGGAGTGCGGTCGGAACCGTCGGCAGCGATGGTCTGGCTGAACACTGACTGGCTGCTTTTGACCTGTGGGGTGGCCTGGTCAGCAGCGGGCAGAGCGAAAGCGGTGCTGGCCAGCATGGAAAGGGTAAGGCTAAGAAGTAATTGGCGTTTCATGATGGGTTGCTCCTTGGGAGGGCGATAAAGTGGGTACGAGGGCAATGCTACTCTCGATAAGTCGATATAAAAGTTCATAAACGCAATGGTAATAATCAACGGAATTGATTGTTCTGCGGAATGGCTCTAAACCGGGCGTTTCCGGGCGGTGTTTTTGCACCGAGGTGGGTATTTTCGACTCACCCGTGCCGCGTAAAAGTGCGGTGTCGGTAACGCCTTATCGAGGGGGCAGTCTGTCGCGCACCGATTATTTGAGGATTAATCAGCTTTGCGGTTAAACCTGCGGGCCGATTTTCAGTCGTAGATGTCATGGCAGGTCGTTTGTGGCCTACGGTTTTCATAGGTGCGTCGCGGTCAGGGCGCTCAGTCGTATCAAGGAGCCCTGTGCAATGACGCGCACTCGTAAAGTAATTGCCTGGACCCTCGCCAGCCTGATAGTCCTGCTGGCAGTGTTGGTCCTGATCATCGTGTTCTTCGACTGGAACCGGATCAAACCCCAGCTCAATGCCAAGGTGTCTGAAGAGCTGTATCGGCCGTTCGCGATCAATGGCAACCTGGCAGTCGTCTGGCGGCGCGAGCTCGAAGAAGGTGGCTGGCGCGCCTGGGTACCATGGCCGCATGTGGTGGCCGAGGATCTGAGCCTGGGCAACCCCGACTGGTCGAAGCAGCCGCAGATGGTCACGCTCAAGCGTGTCGAGTTACGCATCTCGCCCCTGGCCCTGCTGGCCCAGCGCGTGGTGATTCCGCGAATCGACCTCACCGAGCCCAATGCCGACCTGCAGCGCCTGGCCGATGGCCGTGCAAACTGGACATTCAAATTCGACCCGAAAGATCCCAACGCCGAGCCGTCGAGCTGGGTGGTGGATATCGGCGCGATCGGTTTTGACAAGGGCCACGTCACCCTCAACGACCAGAGCCTGAAGACTCAACTGGATGTTCTGATCGACCCGCTGGGAAAACCGATCCCGTACAGCGATATCGTCGGCGCCAAGGCGGCGAAGACCGCGCAGGACAAGGGCGCAGCGCCGCTGGACTACGCGTTCGGGATCAAAGTCAAAGGTCAGTACCATCAGCAGCAACTCGATGGCGAGGGCAAAATCGGCGGTTTGTTGGCGCTGCAGGATGCGAACAGGCCATTCCCGCTGCAGGCCAAGGTCAGGATTGCCGATACTCGCGTTGAACTCGCCGGGACCCTGACCGATCCGTTGAACCTCGGCGCCCTGGATTTGCGCCTGAAGCTGGCAGGCGCGAGCTTGGGCAACCTGTACCCATTGACCGGGGTCACGCTGCCGGACACTCCACCCTATGCCACTGATGGTCACTTGATCGCCAAGCTGCATGAGCCGGGCGGGGCGGTATTCCGCTATAAGGAGTTCAACGGCAAGATCGGCGAAAGCGATATTCATGGCAGCCTTGCCTACGTCGCCAGTCAGCCCCGGCCCAAGCTCAGTGGCGCGCTGGTCTCCAACCAGCTGTTGTTCGCCGACCTCGCGCCGCTGATCGGCGCCGATTCCAACGCCAAGCAAAAGGTTCGCGGCGGCGAAAGCAAGCAGCCGACGGAGAAGGTGCTGCCGGTCGAGGAGTTCAAGACCGAGCGCTGGCGCGACATGGATGCCGACGTCGAATTCACCGGCAAGCGCATCGTCCACAGCGAAAAGCTGCCGTTCAACGACCTGTACACCCACCTGGTGCTGACTGATGGAGTGCTCAGCCTGGAGCCCCTGCGATTCGGCGTGGCGGGAGGCAAGCTGGATGCAATGATTCGCTTGAATGGTCGCACCAACCCCCTTGAGGGCCAGGCAAAGCTGACTGCGCGGGGCTTCAAGCTCAAGCAGCTGTTCCCGACTTTCGAGCCGATGAAAACCAGTTTTGGTGAGCTCAATGGAGATGCGGACATCACTGGTCGTGGTAATTCGGTATCCAAGCTGTTGGCGACCTCCAACGGCAATTTGAAAATGCTGATCAACGATGGCGCCATCAGCCGCGAGTTGATGGAGCTGGCCGGGTTGAACGTGGGCAACTATGTAGTGGGCAAGATCTTTGGCGACAAGGAAGTGAAGATCAACTGCGCCGCTGCCGACTTCGACATCAAGACCGGATTGGCAACCACCCGCCTGTTCGTCTTCGACACCGAGAACGCGATCATCTATATCGATGGCACGGCGAACATGGCGACCGAGCAATTGGACCTGACCATCACCCCTGAATCGAAGGGCTGGCGCTTGATCTCCCTGCGTTCACCACTCTATGTGCGGGGCAAGTTCATCAAGCCGGATGCAGGTGTGAAGGCTGTACCGCTGTTGCTGCGCGGTGCGGGGATGGTCGCCTTGGGCGTCATTGCGGCGCCCGCAGCAGGCTTGCTGGCGCTGATAGCTCCGAGTGGTGGAGAGCCGAATCAGTGTGCGCCGCTGCTGGAGCAGATGAAGGCAGGTAAGGCGCCGAAGACGGTGAAGGGCTGATATTGCGTTGCTAGTAGGGATCGTCGTTCTCGGATTGCAGTCCGAGAACGGCTAATAAAAATACGTTGGGTGTGTCAATTTTCCTGTATCGCATTCTGAACATGAAATAATTCAGTTTCAATTTTCCTGCCCAGTTTTTTGATAATCGCCTCTCGGCTTTCGCTGTACTTTTCTTCCAAAAAATTGGCCGCGAGCACTCGAATGTTGTTTTTTTTATCTTTAATGGGTCGTATTTCCGATTGGCTCCACGTGTCAGTGTCGAAGACGTCAGAAGTCTCGAAGCTAATTTGCACAGTCAAAAGAGTATTATTCTGCCGCACTACAGTGAAAGTGAGGGCGGTGGCTTGTGTTTCCTGCGGGGCAGCGCTGGTTCGTAGTTCGTTGAGGTTTAACCTGTCGATAATTGCCTGGGTCACTGGCGAGTCAGTCGGCAGGTTTTGCAGTTCATCAAACGCTTTGGAGAGCGCTTCTTGTTCATAAATGGATCCGGATTGTTCAGTAATCAGTTGCAGGGTTTTCAAGATGCTGGATTTTTTAAATTCTAGTCGTGATGCTTTACGGGTTTTTACAGTCCAGCTCAAGTTGCCTAAAATGTTGACATAGTTGGACCATGTTGACTCAGGGTCATTGCCAATTTTTTGTGCTAGTAGTTGACTATAAAGAATCGAATAGAGTATGTCTTGCTCTATTTCGTCAGGTCGGTCGCCGAGCAGGAGGGTAATGTTTCCGCTGAGGGTATATAGCTTGGTCGGGATGGAGTTCATACAAAAGTCCGGCGCTGGGCGCTGATTCGGAGAAGGCGGAATCGGTGAAGATCCGATTCCGAACTTTATCAATCTGATTTTCTTAATCAAAAATCCAGGTCAAGATCAGGGAGCTGGCCAATGAATTTTTTTGCATTGGCACTGTATTTGGCTTGAAGTTCGTTCTTTACGTCTGCGAAGCGCGTCAGACTCAAGTATGCGCGCACGGCACCTGTCTTGATAATCGTGGATTGTTTGGTGGATTTCCAAAACAGGATCCCCCTTGTACTTTCCCTGGCATCCAGGGATATGCAGTTCAGGAGCATGTTTGGAGCGCCGCTATTGTCAAGCCATACTGGCGAAATATCAAATTTCCTGTTTTTATTTCCATCACTTCCCCTGTCAAATATGGAAATCATCTGAGGTTGGCCCTGTACCGCGCTAACGGCTTGTTTTCCTATGCTGGAGAGCGCACCAGCAGCGTCTTTTCCGAGGATACTTTTTGCCACATCCAAAGCTACTGCGTCCATTGTCAATCCAAAGCCCCTGACAGTGGTTTCGTGCATATCTTTATTTTGCATAACCCAACCCAGGTTAAACAGTCCGTTGACATAAAACCTATACCAGTCAGAAAGGCGATCTTCTTCCGGGAATTTCTTGGATGCGGCATTTTGCATAACCAATTTGCATAGATCGACGTCGTCGATGATGTCCTGGGAGATGCCAGGTAGATAGGCGTCAATGGTGCCTGGTAAAACAGTAGCTGTGGGCTTATCGACATTGTGCACCGGTGCTGCAGCTGCCGGTGCGTTGAAGAAAGATCGCTGTGGGACAGCTATCTGGGGTAGGGAGTCAATAAATTCTAAACGTTGTTCGATTAACATTGAGCGAATTCCTTCTCGAATTAAGTTGTACAACCATGGGTTGTGCGGTCGAGAATAAATCCTTGACGGAATTTATCAACTTGGGATGTGTGACTTGAAATTTTTATTATGACAGGCCGAGGTCTTGCCGCGCTGGGCTGCGACTAGGTCTCGATGTTGGTTATAGGTCTTTTGCACTATCTGCTCTATCATCTGCATGTTTTTACTCCTGAGCCAGGATGTCTTCAAAAATACGCCGGCTAGTTGGATTCTTCTCACCAATGTATTTAATAGTTTCGTGACAACTATCGATGGCAAGGCGTTCAGGGTAATGGCTCCGGCAAAAAAACTTATGTGATTTACGGTTCCTGGCCAGAAGCGCAGGCCCAGGCAGTACACCGACGAGCGCGTCTGGAATGATGTGCTCGACGGGTCGTCGAGTTGTCATCTTCAATGACGATGCTTGGCTGATGTCTTGCATCCAGCCTTACCTCACCCAACTCAAGGATGTCCGCCCATGACGCAAGGTGCCGCGCCGCGCTATCCACTGGTACTGGTCCCAGGAATGCTCGGGTTTGTCCGGTTGCTGCTGTATCCGTATTGGTACGGGATCATTGCGGCGTTGCGCCGGGGTGGGGCAACTGTATTTGCGGTACAGGTTTCACCCCTTAACTCCTGCGAGGTTCGTGGGGAGCAGTTGCTGGCGCGGATCGACGAGATCCTGCGGGAGACGGGGGCCGATAAAGTCAACTTGATCGGCCACAGCCAAGGCTCACTGACCGCGCGCTATGCCGCGGCCATGCGTCCTGATCGCGTGGCGTCCGTGACCTCGGTGGCGGGGCCCAATCATGGCTCGGAGCTCGCTGACTATTTGGAAAAACACTACCCGGCGAACAGCGTCAAAGGCCGCCTGCTCAGCGTGTTGCTGCGCGGGATTGGCGCGTTGATGAGTCTGCTGGAAACCGGTTATCGCGGGCCCAGGCTACCGGTGGACATCCCGGCCTCCCATCAGTCGCTGACGACCGCTGGCGTGGCGCTGTTCAATCAGCGTTATCCACAGGGCTTGCCGCTGACCTGGGGCGGGCAGGGGCCGGAACTGGTCAATGGGGTGAGGTATTACTCATGGTCGGGCACCTTGCAACCTGGCAAGACCGACCGCGGGCGCAATCTGCTTGATGGGACGAATCGCAGTTGCCGGTTGTTTGCCAGAACCTTCGTCAGGGAAATCGGGCATTGCGACGGGATGGTTGGTCGGTACAGCTCTCATCTGGGAATGGTGATTGGCGATGAGTACCCGCTGGATCACTTCGACATCGTCAACCAGTCGCTAGGCCTGGTGGGGAAGGGGGCTGAACCGATCCGGCTGTTTGTCGAGCATGCGGCGCGGTTGCAGGCGGCAGGGGTTTAGTTTCGGGACCGCGTTATCGTTCATCGCGGGCAAGCCTTGCTCCCACAGTAGGAGCGCCACAGTCTGTTGAGCAAGGGTTGCTCCTACTGTAGGAGCGCCACAGTCTGTGGGAGCAAGGCTTGCCCGCGATGGTGCCAGATCAGGCAATGCTGGTCTTGCGGCCCAGCACCGTAGTCCAACGCTCGGAAAGTATCACCCCACCCAAGGTCAACACCCCGCCCACCAGGTGATACAGCGCCAGTTGCTCATGCAACACCACGGCTGCAATCAAGGCGGTTATCAGTGGCAGCAGATTGAAGAACAACGTAGTCCGGCTCGGCCCCAGGCACACTACGGCCTGCATCCAGGCTAATGGTGCCACCATCGAAGCTAACAGGCAGGCATACAGCACCAGCGGGATATTTTGCAGGTTCGGGCCGATTTTCGGCGAAACCATAAACAGCGGGAACAGCACGACGATCGCCACCAGCACCTGCAAATACAGCAATACCAGCGGTGGCAAACGCAGCTGCCACTTCTTCAGCAGCGTGCTGTAGATCGCATAGGCCAGGGTCGCGATCAGCATCATTGCATCCCCCAGGTTCACCCCGTGTTCCAGCAATGCCCCAAGGCTACCGGACGACACCACCACCAGCACTCCGGCGAAAGACAGAACCGCACCGGCCAATGCTCCGGCGGTCAGGCGCTGGCCGAGGCTGGCCATCGCCATCGCCATCGCCAGGGACATCAACGGCATCAATGACAGGATGATTCCCATGTTGGTAGCGGACGTCAGCGTTGCGGCGAAGTACGCCAGGCTCTGGTAGACGGCCATGCCAAGTACGCCGAGCACGAAGATTTTGCCCAGGTTCGGGCGGATCAACGGCCAGTGGGCGATCACTGATTTGAGCATGAACGGGGTGAACAGCACTCCGGCCAGCAGCCAGCGGTAGAAGCCGATCTCGGCCGGAAATATCGCCCCTACGGCGAGTTTGTTGATCACTGTATTACCGGCCCAGATAAAAATCGCGAGCAGGGGATAAGCGTATTGCATCAGAAACAACCAGAACATAAATGAAGAGAGATTATCCCCTGCCTGGTCGCTGTAGATCCATGTCAGCGGGCGTAGTTTGGCAAATCGGCGCAATCAACTTGAAAACAGGAAGGTGTAACAGGCGTTGTCTACACTCCAGCACAAGGCCGCGTTCATTCGTGCGGCGACCAGGAGAAAACTTCATGAAAATGTTGCGTGTCCCTTTGTTGATGATTGGCTTGCTCCTCTGCTCCCAAGGTTTCGCGGCCACCGCCCAGCAGAACAAAATGACCACCTGCAATGCTGACGCTACTGCAAAAAGCCTGAAGGGGGATGAGCGCAAGACTTACATGAGCACCTGCCTGAAAGCAGCGCCAGCGGCCAACGATGACGCCAAGGCACTGACTCCGCAGCAAGAGAAGATGAAAACCTGTAATGCCACGGCGGCTACCCAGGCGCTGAAGGGTGATGCGCGCAAGGCATTCATGAGCGAGTGCCTGAAGAAGAAATAGTTGTTGACCGCACTGGCCTCATCGCGAGCAGGCTCACTCCTACATAGGTCTCGGTTCGCAGGACGCTTTGTAGAAGTGAGCCTGCTCGCGATTACGGCCGTGCAGGCAACACACATCACTGAGCACCCCGACAAAGGTCGACCCACACATCCCCTAGTGCTGACATCGGAACGCTGGCAGACTGCCAATCCTTTTACGCTGTTCGTTTTGAGGCTGTATGCCAACGTTTTCTCAACGCCAAGTCTTGCTGGTCATCAGTTGGGTCATCATCTTTGGTGGTTTGCTGTTGGTGCTTCCCCTGCGGCTGCTGCCAAGCCTGCTGGCCGGGTTGTTGGTGTTCGAGCTGGTCAACATGCTGACCCCGCAGTTGCAGAGGCTGATCGAAGGTCGGCGTGCGCGCTGGCTGGCGGTGGCATTGCTCGGGACACTGGTGGTCAGTGCGCTGGCGTTGATCTTTGCCGGCGCCATCAGCTTCCTGTTGCATGAAGCGGAAAACCCTGGCGCCTCCCTCGACAAATTCATGGGTGTGGTCGATCGGGCTCGCGGTCAACTGCCGCCGTTCATCGATGCCTATCTGCCTGCCAGCGCTGCCGAATTCCGGGTGGCCATCGGCGAGTGGATGAGCAAGCACCTGAGCGATTTGCAACTGGTGGGCAAGGACGCGGCGCACATGTTCGTGACGTTGCTGATCGGCATGGTACTGGGCGCGATCATCGCCCTGCAGCGCGTGCCAGACCTGACCAAACGCAAACCGCTGGCGGCAGCGCTGTTTGATCGCCTGCACCTGCTGGTCCAGGCCTTCCGCAATATCGTGTTCGCGCAGATCAAGATATCCCTGCTCAACACCTTCTTTACCGGGATATTCCTCGCGGTGGTGCTGCCAATGTTCGGTATCCAGCTGCCGTTGACCAAGACCCTGATCGTCTTGACCTTCCTGCTGGGCTTACTGCCGGTGATCGGAAACCTGATGTCCAATACCCTGATCACCATCGTCGGTTTGTCGTTGTCGATCTGGGTCGCAATGGCGGCGCTGGGATATCTGATTGTTATCCACAAGCTCGAATACTTCCTGAACGCGCGCATCGTCGGCGGGCAGATCAGTGCCAAATCCTGGGAGTTGCTGCTGGCAATGCTGGTGTTCGAGGCCGCATTCGGCCTGCCGGGGGTGGTGGCGGGGCCGATTTATTATGCGTATCTGAAGAGTGAGTTGAAGCAGGTGGGGATGGTTTGATCGGGTAGGTGTTTATTGCCTGATCTACCGCCATCGCGAGCAGGCTCACTCCTACAGGGAGCGCTGATTGACCTGTAGGAGTGAGCCTGCTCGCGATGGGGTGCGCAGCGGTCCCTGTGATCAGTCCATGGAGCCGTAACGCTTGCTGGCCTCAATCGCCAACCCGCTACCAATACTGCCAAAAATATTCCCTTCGACATGCCGCGCATTCGGCAGCATGTCCGCCACGCTGTTGCGCAGCGCCGGAATTACACTCGAACCGCCGGTGAAGAACACCGTGTCCACCTGGTCAACCCGCACATTGGCGTCGTTGAGCATCTGGGTCACGCTGTTGCGCACCCGTTCCAATAGCGCATCAATGGCCGATTCGAACAGCGCCCGGGTCAGTTCCACACTGAGGCCAGGTTCGATGCGGTCCAGTGGCACATGGCGGCGATCGGCATGGGTCAGCTGGATTTTGCTTTCTTCCACTTCCATGGCCAGCCAGTGTCCGGCGCGCTGGTCGATCAGCTTGAACAGGCGATCGATGCCGCCGGTATCCTCGATGTCGTAGCGCATGCTGCCCAAGGCCAGGGTCGATTTTTGCGAGTACACCGAGTTGATGGTGTGCCAGGTCGCCAGGTTCATGTGGTGGCTGGTTGGCATGTAGGCGCCACTCTTCATCCGGCTGCCATAGCCGAACAGCGGCATCAGGCCTTGCAGGCTGAGCTGCTTGTCGAAATCGGTACCGCCGATGTGCACACCGCCGGTCGCCAGGATATCTTCGTGGCGATTGTTCTGCTGACGACGCTCGGGTGACAGGCGCACCAGCGAGAAGTCCGAAGTACCACCGCCGATGTCGACGATCAGTACCAGCTCTTCCTTTTCGATGGTCGACTCATAGTCGAACGCTGCGGCGATCGGTTCGTACTGGAACGACACATCCTTGAAGCCGATGGCACGAGCGACGTCGACCAGGGTGTTTTCAGCTTCCTGGTCGGCCATTTCATCGTCATCGACGAAGAACACCGGACGGCCCAGCACCACTTCGTCGAACTCCCGGCCGGCAGCAGTCTCGGCGCGTTTCTTCAGCTGGCCGATAAACAGGCCGAGCAGGTCCTTGAACGGCATCGCGGTGCCGAGGACGCTGGTGTCGTGCTTGATCAGCTTGGAGCCCAGCAGGCTCTTGAGCGAGCGCATCAGGCGGCCTTCGTAGCCTTCCAGGTACTCGTGCAATGCCAGCCGACCGTACACCGGGCGGCGTTCTTCCATGTTGAAGAAGACCACCGACGGCAGGGTGATCTTGTCGTCCTCCAGCGCGATCAGCGTTTCCATGCCGGGCCGTAGCCAGCCGACGGTGGAGTTGGACGTGCCGAAGTCGATACCACAGGCACGAGCTGGAGATGCGTTTTTCATGTCTTTCGAGTTCCGGTTAAAAAACGGCCGCGCAGTGTATGCCACTGCGGCACAGATTCGAAGGCCGACTATCTGCTAAATCGAAGCGAATAGCGCCTTGAAAGACTATCCTTCGCCCCAAACTTGTCTGCATCGAGCCTGGCAGCGCATGCTGCAGGTGGCACAGCGAATTTGATAACGGATGGTGATCCTTAGATGGACTTCAAAGACTATTACAAGATTCTCGGTGTGGAGCCGACAGCGGACGACAAGGCCATCAAGGCGGCCTATCGCAAGCTGGCGCGCAAATACCACCCCGACGTCAGTAAGGAAAAGGACGCTGAGGCCAAGTTCAAGGACGCCTCGGAAGCCTATGAGGCGCTGAAAAACGCCGACAAACGCGCCGAATATGACGACTTGCGCAAATATGGCCAGCACGGCCAGCCGTTCCAGGGCCCGCCAGGTTGGCAGGGTCGCGGTGGCGGCGGCTTTGGTGGTGGTCAGGACTCGGGCGATTTTTCGGACTTCTTCAGTTCGATCTTCGGCAACCGGGGTCCTGGTTTTGGTGGTGCACAGCCGGGCCGCAGCGCCGGCCGGCGAGGGCAAGACGTGGAAATGGAATTACCGGTTTTTCTGGAAGAAACCCTCTCGAACGAATCGAAGAAGGTCAGCTTCCAGGTGCCGCAGTACAACGCTGCCGGCCAGCACGTCAGCAACACCAGCAAAAGCCTGAACGTGAAGATCCCTGCGGGCGTAACCGACGGCGAGCGCATCCGGCTCAAGGGCCAGGGCGCTCCAGGTGTGGGTGGTGGCGCCAATGGCGACCTGTACCTGATCATCCGGTTCGCGCCGCACCCGAAATATGACGTGGAAGGCGAGAACCTGATCATCACGCTGCCTCTGGCACCGTGGGAGCTGGCGTTGGGTACCGAAGTTGCGGTGCCGACCCTCACCGGCAAGATCAACCTCAAGGTCCCGGCAGGCAGCCAGAACGGCCAGCGCATGCGCGCCAAGGGCCATGGCTTGCTGAACAAGGCAGGCGATCGCGGGTATCTGTTTATCCAGCTCAAGGCCGTGATGCCCAAGACCGCAACCGATGAGGTCAAGGCGCTTTGGCAGGAACTGGCAGAGAAAGCTGCGTTCAACCCCAGAGAGAACTTCTGATTTAAAAGACGGAGTAGCCCAGCATGAGCAACCCCCTGATCGTTCACCTGGACCTGGCCGAATTCTGCGAGGCGACCGATCTGTCGGACGTCTACGTGATCGAGATCGTCGAGCACGGCATCCTCGAACCTCAGGGCTCGGTGCCGAAGGATTGGCGGTTCAACGACTATGAACTGGCCCTGGCCAAACGCGCCGCCAAGCTGCGGCGCGATCTGGAGCTGGAATGGGAGGGGGTGGCGTTGGCGTTGGATCTGTTGGAGGAGGTTCAGCAGCTTCGGGCGGAGAATCGGATGTTGAAGCAAAGGTTGGGGCGGTTGGTGGTGGAGTAGGAGCTGCCGAGCGCAACGAGGCTGCGATCTTTTGATCTTGTTTGTGAAAAAACAACGTCAAAAGATCGCAGCCTCGTTGCACTCGGCAGCTCCTACGGGGTGCCAGTGCGGCGGAACTATCTGATTTTCCGGGGAAGAACTACGGTAAACAGCGTGCCGTCAGCCTCGCTGGAACTGACCTCGATCGTTCCACCATGAGCGCTTACCACTTCCTTGACTATAAACAACCCCAGGCCAAGGCTGGTGGACGGTTCGCCCAACTCCTCATCAGCACTACGTACCAACGGGTCGAAGATCGTGCCAATGGCGTCTTCAGGAATCGGTTTGCCGTAGTTGTGCACCGTCAGGCGAACCGCAGCAGGTTCACCCGTGAGCGTGATCGTCACGTCCCGCTTGTTCAGGCCATGTTGCAACGCATTGCCAATCAAGTTCTGCAATAGTTGACCAATCCGCCCGGCATCCCAGTCGCCTTGAGTAATCCCCGAGATCAGCAGTTTCGGATCACATTCCGGATTCCCTGCGCAGGCTTCGGCGATTGCCATGCGGGCAGCGTCAGCCAGGTCCATGGGCGCCGGCTCAATCGGCAGGCTCTTGCCCAGGCGGCTGCGCACCAGTTCCAGCAAGTCGCTGACCATCACCGCCATGTGCCGGGCGCCACGCTTGATGTTGTTGGCACAGGCCAGCGCGTCGCCATCGAGCGTTACCTTGCGCATCAACAACTCGGTGGACATGCTCACCGCCTGCAATGGAGCGCGCAGGTCATGGCCAAGGATTGCCAGGAAGATATCCCGCGAGCGATTGACCTGTTCGGCATAGGCGGCCGTGGACTCTGCCAAGGCCTCGTCGATGGCTTCGTTGAAGCGGATCATGTCCTGGAAATACGCCAGGTCCGGTGAATCCAGGCTCTCGACCCACAGGCGAATCACGCAGGCGCGCAGGTGACGGAACTCGCTGGTCATCTGCACCAGGTCGAAGCCCACGGTGTGCCGCAGTTCGCCATGACTGGCCCCGGCTTCATCCAGGCTCGGAGTCTTCTCGGGACCCTCGCCCTTGGCCTTGGCCATCTGCTCGCTGGCGCTTTGGGCGGTGGTCATGTCGCGCGCTGCAGCCAGCAGAATGACCTTGGCGTGATCACGCAACGCCACGCTGTCCATGTGCTCGGCGGCGGGGGTGATGGTGCTGGCGAACTGCTCCCACTCATCGACGATTCGGTCTACGTGGTGCCTGATGAATTCGGGTAGGCGCATGGCCGAGAACCTTGGTGGGTAGAAAATTCGGCTAATTGTGGCGCATACGGACGGTTTTGTCGTTCTTCCCTGCAAGCACGAATGACGGAGTTTGCCTCTGGTAAAGACAAAGGTGGTAAATAGTTATTTTTTCCAACGATTATTGTAATGATTAAACCGGTTATCAGGTCGAGATGCGCCCAATTTTAATTGTTTTATTTTGCTCTGCAATGACTAAAATAATTGTTCTATTTAACTGCATACGGATCGTGCAAAATGTCTAGCTCTTCACAAATAGATGTTGCTGGTGATGTCCCCGAAAGCAACGATAAAGGTATTCATTTCGAGTTAATAAAAAACCTCATCCCTGGATGTCTTGTTGCTGCTTCGCCGTCGCGGCGTAAAGTGCTCAAGGACACCAGGCCCGACCTGCCAGATTGGTATGAAAAATGTTCGGCAGAGGAACAGGCGCAGTTAAAGGCTTTGTTGGAGGCCGACTGTCATGCGCAAAACCAGTGGGACAAAGTCCTCAACGATGTGCAGAGCATCACCACCTACGCCAAGCCCCTTTTAACCGCCGCCTTGGCCGAAGCCGGCGTCGTGTTGGATGTCGAAAACACCTGGTTGCGCCTGTATTATCCGGTGGAATACAAGTTTTTCGGCCTCCCGGTAGGTATCAACACAAGTGGCTTTCGCAGCAGAACGTTTTCTTTGCTACAGGCGGCCTTGCATAATTTTGAAGCCTTCGAAGCCGAGCCGGATTACTTTGATGGCGAATCGTTATTTATAACTGAGCCTGATGTCCGGGGGCATTTCGATGTCATTCGGCCGGCACTTCTGAGCGTTCACCAATTCGTCGCCATCTGTCGAAAGCTGGATATAGGTGGACAATATGAAAAGCATATTAAAGATGCCCTCTATGGACCTGGGGGGAAGTTTGAGCCTTTTCGTCAACCCTTCATCGATTGCAAAAAGGCAGCAATCAAGGCCGCCACTTATGCCGCCCTGCTAAAAAAAGATATCGAACGCAAGCATTACGATCTGCTGGTTGAGTTGATCAATGATAACCCCGTCGTCAAGGATGAAGATATACGGCGGCTGATAAGTTATAGCCCGCTCCGGCTGATGGGCTACGAAATTGCCGAGTGTGCGCTGTTCTTCCCGACGCACCAGAATCGATACGACGGTGGTTATGTCATTGTTTACATTCCGGATGATCCCGAACACCCGATAAAAAAATATGGGTCATTTGCCGAGTTCGAAGAGGAGCTCACTCATAAACTGATGCACCGCCCCCAAGGCAGCAGGATCGACAGTGGCAAAGATGCGCTCACCGATTACCAGCGGTTTTTCAGCCGCTTCGTGTCGGAACAGGATCGGGGTCGGTTTTTTCTTCGTTTCTCCGAGAAAGTCAAAGACTTCCCGCCGGGCGCTTATTGGGCCAATGAGTTACGAGCTCACCTGAAGTACCTTGAGCCGGCTTCACGATTGGTCGGTCCCCTGGTTGACCGGCACTGGCGGCGCGATCCACTGGAAAATATCGACCTGCATATGCAGATCTCGCTTAATAGTCAGTGGCGAGGCATGTCCGGGATCTGGATCGAGATGTACCGGCAGAACCGCCGACACATACTCGAGAACGCCCAGGTACTGGCAGTGTCCACAGTGGCCGAGGATAACCTCACCCGCGAACGCAGGCTCTCCAACTACCTGAACATCGGCATGTTCATTGTTGGCATTGCCGCGTTTTTTGTCCCGCCAGCGGGGGCCGCAATGCTGCTGATTACCGCAAACCAGTTGTTGTTCGAGACGATCGAAGGCATTCGAGAGATAAGCCGGGGAGACAAAGAAGCGGGCTGGGCGCACATCACCGACGTGGTGGAGAACCTGGCGACCATGGCGGAGTTGGCTCCGATCTTCCATTACGCAGTTTCACCCTTTATCGAAGGGCTCAAAGCCGTCACGCTCCCCAGTGGCAAGGTGCGTTTGTGGAAGCCGGATCTTAGACCCTATCAGTTGGACATCGAATTGCCGGAAGGCTCCCGGCCCAATGAGCGAGGCTTGCATCGCCACGATGGCCGCAATGTTCTGCCGCTGGACGGCGATCACTATGCAGTGCAGGAGGTAGCGGGCACAGGCAGATACCGGGTACAACATCCCACTCGCCCGGATGCCTATGCTCCCGAATTGAACACCAATGGTTCCGGAGCCTGGAATCATGAGGCAGAGCATCCCCAGGGGTGGGATCAGAAGACCGTTTTACGTCGCCTCGGGCATTCGGTTGATGCGTTCAGCGATACCGAACTTGAGCACATTCGTATCGTCAGTGACACGGATGAAGATCTGCTACGCAGAATGCATGTCGACAGTGAGCCGATGCCGGAGCTGTTGGCCGACACCATCAAACGGTTTAACGACCATGCCGATGCCAAAAGTCTCCCTCGGCAAATTTCAGAGGGAAAGCTCAGGGGCGATCTTTGCGACTACGCGGCCTCCCTGATGGCGGAATTGCCTGGATGGCCTGGCGATAAGGTCATTGAGGTCATGAGCAAGACTGATTTCGGTTCGGTCTCGGTTGTTTACGGTCCCCCCAAGGTCACCGCGTCCGGCATTATTCAGGTAAACCGCAGCGCACTCATGGCAGGGCAACTACCAAGGCTCGTGATGGAGTCCTTCAACGAGACCCAAGTTAAGAGTCTGCTCGGACAGCATCCCCCGCAGACACTCGAAGCACGTATCGAGGCCTTGCAAGGGAAACTCGCTGATCGGGCGAAAATGGCCGGAATGCGGATATTCGAGAGTTTGTACAGCGATCGCAGCCCGGAAGGAAATCGTAATGTACAACTCGTTAAGCGAAATTTTTCCGGGCTGACAACCCGTTTGGCAACCACATTATTGGCTGACGCTACGCCCGTGGAACTGGCGCAAATGAGCCGCACTGGGCGAGTGCCGTTACGCCTGGGAGAAACGGCCCGTCGATTGCAACAAAAGGTGCGGCTCGCACGCGCCTATGAAGGGCTTTATCTGGAAGGACTGGCGGGCCCGGATACAGAAAGCCTCGTGCTGCACTCTTTGGAGAAGCTGCCGGGGTGGGCTGGCGACCTGTCGATTGAAGTTCGCCAGGGCGTTTTTTCTGGAGAGCTTCGTGCCAGAGTGGGCGCCGCGGATGCCCCGTTGCGTAAAGTGCTGGTTCATACGGAGGACGGCCAATACGAGGCTCGGGACGCAGAAGATAATCACCTGCACGGCAGCGATAATCTGTATGCGGCCCTGCAACATGCGTTACCGGATGAGGCCCGCAGGGCGTTGGGTCTGCCCCATATCGCGCAGGGCACCGAGTTGGGCCAGCGAATCAGGCAACATTTGCTCACTCGGGATCAACTGCGATCAGTCCTGAAGATGCAGTCGATCAGGAAACCATTCTTCAAGCCTCTGTCTGTTCTGCCAGACGGTCGACGCGGCTACCCGCTCAGCGGTCGCGGCCTGGGGTTTTGGGGCAAAACAATTGAGACGCGGATCAAGGCACTGTACCCCGACCTGAGCATTTCCGAACTCAATGACTTCGCCGAGTCCCTGAATGCGCAGGACAGCTCACCCGACCAGCAGTTGCTGCAACTTGAGCGTGAGTACACAAACCTCGATCGCACTTTGAAGGACTGGCTAAAGGCGCCGAACGAGTGGTCTGGCACCAGGGACAGCCCGCAGTTCATCACCGAGTGGAGCGCCAGGATCAAAATTGTCAAAGCGCTCAAGGAAGCCTGGCAAAAGACTGGCCCCAAGGACTACGACGCCTACGGCAATTATCGTGGTCAGAGCATTGACCTGACGGATACCTCGTTGCAATGGCAATTGCGCAGCCTGCCGGAGCTGGAAGCCAAATTTGATCATGTCACCCGGCTGAGGTTGAGTCGTACGGGATTCGGCAATGAGGTGGAGGGATTTCTTGGGCATTTTCGCCAGCTGCGTGCGCTCAATCTATCCGGCAACCAGTTGATCCGCCTGCCCTCAGCGATGCATGACATGCCGCATCTTCTTGAGTTGCATCTGGGCAATAACCGGATTGTGTTGACCGCAGAAGCAGTGGAGAGCATCAAGAACCTGACCCAACTGAAAATCCTCGGGCTGGAAAACAATCCATTGGCATTGCTGCCTGACGTCAGTCGGATGCCTAACCTGTACGTACTGAACCTGTCCAATACAGGTCTTGATACCTGGCCTGGCGGAATTTTTTCCCTGCCCCGCCCGCGCCATTTTGACTTGAGACTCATGGATAACCCCATCGAGCGTATTCCTGTGGTCGCCCCAGGTTCCTTTCGAGCCGAAATCCTCGCGCGGACTTCGATCAGCCGAGAGCCTCAATGGCTCTCCGCCGAGAACCTGCAAGCGTTCAAGACTTACATCGAGTCAGTCGGTCTTGATCCAGACCGAAGATTTCCATCCAGCGTGATATCGGACAGCAGATTCTGGGTCAGCACTTTGCCGGCCGAACAGCGCGCGACACCCGGACAGCGGACATTGAAGCGCGATCTCTGGAGGGCGGTGGCTGATGAGTTCGGCTCCGAGGCGTTCTTCAATGAGATCCGCAAGCTGGAACATTCGGCTGACGCGTCTGATGCATTCAAGTCCGACCTCGGCAGCAAAGTCTGGCGAATGCTCGATGCCATGGCCGGAAACTCGCAATTACGCGAAAAACTTTTCACCATGGCCGGCGCTCCTACCACGTGCGTGGATGCCGGCGCGCAGTTGTTTAACGCCATGGGCGTAGAAGTACTGGTTCAAGAGGCTTATGAACTGATCAGCAAGGATCTGGTAGAGGCTGAACTGGTGACGCTGGCCAGGGGCCGGTCTCGCCTGGATGAACTGGCCAAAATCGCCAGGGGGCGGGTGGCCGAATTGCAGAGCCAGGGCCGCAGGTTTCCTGAATATGATGCTGACGGTGATCCGATCATCCGCCGGGATGAGGAGGGCAACAGCGTCAGGTCCATAGATGAGGTGGAAATTCATTTGGCCTACGCAACGGATCTGGCCGCGCGTCTGGATTTGCCTTGGCAGTCTCGAAACATGATGTTTCGAGAGCCTGATGTCACGCCAATTATGATTGAAGCGGCATTCAATCGGGTGTTGGCGTTGGAGCAAGGAGATTTGCTGCGCGACTCTATCATTGAGCAGGAGTTCTGGACGACCTACATCCGCGGCGCCAACCGAAGTTTGTTCAAGGACTTTCAGCGCCGGGCCGACGCGGCTCTGGACTTGCAGATTGCCGGGAAAATGACGGAAGAGAAGTACGCGGCGGAACTTGTTTTGATTGATGCCGAAGAGAAGAGCCTGCTCAAGCGCCTTACTCAGGAAGCGATGGGGCGGGCCAAGCTGCAGCGGAGATATCCCTCTTAGGGTGATGCATGAATCGAACCCCGGATGTTGTTGAGCGCAGCATCCGGGGGGGGGGTACCCGATCAGAACAGAAAATACCGCTGCGCCATCGGCAACACATCCGCCGGTTCACACCACAGCAAGACTCCGTCAGCCTTGACCTGATAGGTCTGTGGATCGACATCGATGTTCGGCAGGTAATCGTTATGAATCAAATCGGTTTTCTGCACGTCACGGCAACCTTTGACCACGGCGATTTTCTTCTTCAATCCCAAGGCTTCGGGCAGTCCCGCATCGTGCGCCGCCTGGCTGATAAAGGTCAGGCTGGTGGCGTGCAGCGAGCCGCCATAGCTGGCAAACATCGGTCGATAGTGCACTGGTTGCGGCGTCGGGATCGAAGCGTTGGCGTCGCCCATCAGGCTGGCGGCGATGGCGCCGCCTTTCAGAATCAATGTCGGTTTGACCCCGAAAAACGCCGGGCGCCAGAGCACCAGATCGGCCCATTTACCGACTTCAATCGAGCCCACTTCATGGCTGACGCCGTGGGTGATCGCCGGGTTGATGGTGTACTTGGCGATGTAGCGCTTGGTGCGGAAATTGTCGTTGCCTGGACCATCGCCGGGCAGTGGGCCGCGCTGTTTTTTCATCTTGTCGGCAGTCTGCCAGGTGCGCGTGATGACTTCGCCGACACGGCCCATGGCCTGGCTGTCGGAGCTGATCATCGAGAACGCGCCGAGGTCGTGCAGGATGTCTTCGGCGGCGATGGTTTCGCGGCGGATGCGGCTTTCGGCGAAGGCCACATCCTCGGCAATGCTCGGGTCCAGGTGGTGGCAGACCATCAGCATGTCCAGGTGTTCGTCGATGGTGTTGCGGGTAAACGGCCGGGTCGGGTTGGTCGAGCTCGGCAGCACGTTGGCGAAGCCACAGGCCTTGATGATGTCCGGTGCATGACCGCCGCCCGCGCCTTCGGTGTGATAGGTATGGATGGTGCGTCCCTTGAACGCGGCGAGGGTGGTTTCGACAAAACCCGACTCGTTGAGCGTGTCGGTGTGGATCGCCACCTGCACGTCGTATTGGTCGGCGACGTTCAGACAGTTGTCGATGCTCGCCGGGGTGGTGCCCCAGTCCTCGTGGAGCTTGAGGCCGATGGCACCGGCCTTGACCTGTTCGATCAGCGGCTCAGGAAGGCTGGCGTTGCCCTTGCCGGTGAGGCCGATGTTCATCGCGAATGCGTCCGCCGCCTGGAGCATGCGTGCCAGGTGCCACGGGCCGGAGGTGCAGGTGGTGGCATTGGTCCCGGTGGCCGGCCCGGTGCCGCCGCCGATCATGGTGGTGACGCCGCTCATCAGTGCCTCTTCGATCTGCTGTGGGCAGATGAAGTGGATGTGGGTGTCGATGCCGCCGGCCGTGAGGATCATGCCTTCGCCGGCGATCACTTCGGTGCTGGCGCCGATGGCGATGCTCACGTTGGGTTGCACGTCCGGGTTGCCGGCTTTGCCGATACCGGCGATGCGGCCATCCTTGAGGCCGACATCGGCCTTGACGATGCCCCAGTGGTCGATGATCAGTGCGTTGGTGATCACGGTGTCGACAACTTCTGCGGCCAATAACTGGCTTTGGCCCTGGCCGTCGCGGATGACTTTGCCGCCACCGAATTTCACTTCTTCACCGTAGGTGGTGAAGTCTTGTTCCACTTCGATCCATAGCTCGGTGTCGGCGAGGCGGACCTTGTCTCCGACGGTGGGGCCGAACATGTCGGCGTAGGCTTGTCTGGAAATTTTCATGGGCATGCCTTGGGATTCAATTGGATTTGAGACCGCTCGCGTAGCTCGCTATCGCAGCCTCGCTGCGCTCGGCAGCTCCTACGGGGAGTTCACACAAAATCGTGGCGCCGCGAATCCTGTAGGAGCTGTCGAGTGAAACGAGGCTGCGATCTTTTGGGATCACCGCGAAATTCAATCGAGTGCCCCCATGATCCTGCCGGCAAACCCGAACACCCGGCGATGCCCTGCCAGGTCCACCAGCTCGACCTCGCGGCTCTGCCCCGGCTCGAAGCGCACGGCGGTGCCGGCCGGGATGTTCAGGCGCATGCCGCGGCTGGCCGCACGGTCGAAGGTCAGGGCGTCGTTGGTTTCAAAAAAGTGGTAGTGCGAGCCAACCTGGATCGGTCGGTCGCCGCTGTTCGCCACCTTCAGGCTGATCGTGCGGCGGCCTGCGTTAAGTTCGATGTCGCCGGGCTGGATCTGGTATTCACCGGGAATCATCAATGGGCTCCTTGAAGAATCTTGTAGTAGAGGGCCGTCGGTTTGTACTGGCCGCTCGGGTCGCAGGCGTAGTCGGGAATTTGACCGGCGCGCGTATAGCCCAAGGCCTTGTAAAAGTCCTCTGCGGGAGACCCGGCCTCGGTGTCGAGATACAACATGCCGCGCTTGTGCTGCAGCGCTGCGGTTTCCAGGGCCGTCATCAATTGCTGGCCGAGGCCGCGGCGCCGCGCGTGTTCGCGCACCAGCAGTTTCTGCACTTCGGCGCGGTTCAGGCCATTGGCTTTCTGACACAGCGTCAGCTGCACACTGGCTTGCACCTGTTCGTCCTTGACCACCACCCACAACAGCACGTCGCCCTTGTTCAGGTTGTCCTGCACATCGTCGAAGTAGGCGCGTGCCTGCGCAGCGTCGAGGTTCGCCATGAACCCGACACTGGCGCCATAACCCACTGCATCGAGCAGCAGATCAATCAGGCCCTGGCGATAGTGTGCAAAGCTTTCAACATTGACGCGGCGCAGTTGGGCGGCGTTCATCTGGACGTTACTCCTTGCTGGCAAGCGGCGGTTGCGCGCCAGGATTGAGGGTCAGTTGCATGAAAGTCAGGTCCAGCCAGCGACCGAATTTGGTGCCCACCTGGGGCATCTGGCCGGTGGTGACAAATCCAGCGCGCTCATGCAGGCGAATGGAGGCGGCGTTACCGCTTTCGATGGCAGCGACCATGATGTGTTTGTCGCAACCCCTGGCGCGCTCGATCAGCACGCTCATCAACTGCGGGCCGAGGCCGTTGCCGCGCTGGTCGCCGCGCACATAGACGGAGTGTTCGACCGTGTGGCGGAATCCATCGAACGGCCGCCAGTCACCGAATGAAGCGTAGCCCAGTACACAGTCGTCGCCGTCGACAATCACCAGGATCGGATAACCCTGGGACTGGCGCGCGCTGAACCAGGCCTGGCGATTACCCAGGTCAACTGGCTGTTCGTTCCAGATCGCCGTGGTGTTCAAGACGGCGTCGTTGTAGATGTCGCGGATCGCTGGCAGGTCGGCGTGCACGGCATCGCGGATGTGGTAGGTCATGGCGCGGCCTCAGGCGATGGGTTGGTGGACAGTGACCAGTTTGGTGCCGTCGGGAAACGTCGCCTCTACCTGGATTTCCGGGATCATCTCCGGGATGCCTTCCATCACTTGTTCGCGGCTGAGCAGGGTGGTGCCGAAGTGCATCAGCTCGGCCACGGTCCGACCGTCACGCGCGCCTTCGAGCAGCGCTGCGGAGATGTAGGCCATGGCCTCCGGATAGTTGAGTTTCACGCCGCGGGCCAAACGCCGCTCGGCGACCAGGCCGGCGGTGAAGATCAGCAGCTTGTCTTTTTCGCGTGGGGTCAGGTCCATTGTTGGAATCCATCTTGGCAGATAAAAGGTATTCGGAGCTGTAAATACAAAACCCCTGTAGGAGTGAGCCTGCTCGCGATGGCGGTGTGTCAGGCAACTTATGTATGAATGTGCCGACGCCATCGCGAGCAGGCTCACTCCTACAGGGGGATCGCGTTTCAGGTGCTCCATATTCTGGGTGGGACCGCTTCCCTGCCAAGCAATGCTGGCCTGAGCAATCGCCACAAATCAATCATCCAGCCCCGGGCCAGCAGCGCCTCGCTGGCGAGGCAGCGGGCGACCAAAAGCCCCGGTAACTGAGTTAAATCCCCGCGAACGTCATTCGGCAGCGAGCGGCATAGTTCCAGCAACTGACCATCAATATCCCCAGTCACCAGCAACGTCGCAAACACCGGCTGCCCGTCGAGACCAATCGGCGAATCAAGCAGGCCGTCATCCCCGACAATGCGCTGGCGCTCGTGCCAGAGCAACTGGCCGTTGCGGCGGATGTCGAGTCGTGACTGAAAATGCCCGAGGTTAAAACGCTCGCCACTGGCCGGACGGCCCAGCGCCACAACGTCCCAGTAGAACAATCGAGCATCGCCTTCCAGGTCGATGGACGTACTCAGTTCAGCCTGTGCAGCACTGAAAATGATGGTCTCTTGCGGCAACCATTCCAGGGTCGCGCCGGCTGCCACCTTGAAGTCGAGCTTCTGATAAGCGGGGCCGGCAGCGCGATACCATTTGGCCGCGCCTGGGCTGGTGATTTGCGCCCAGGCATCGCGACCCACACTGGCGCTGATGTCCAGCCGATCACCGCCGGCAATCCCGCCGGGCGGATGCACGATGATGTGCTGGCAGACCTCGGGGCCTTCGGCATACAGGTGCTTTTGCACTCGCAGCGGGCCTTGATGGCGGCGCTGAACCGGGCGCGTGCTGGCTCCGAAGCGGGCGTAGCCGAGTTCCAGTTCAGCATGCCAGCTCGGGGTAAACAGGACAGTAGAAGCAGGTAAATTCATGTTTTCTAATTATCGTCAGGACACTGCAGATTAGATCGTTACCAGACCGCGGACACCCTCGGCTTCCATATTTTCGCCGCGACCTTGCTGCACAATTTCGCCCCGGGACATCACCAGGTACTGATCGGCCAGTTCGGCGGCGAAATCATAGAACTGCTCCACCAGCAAAATCGCCATGTCGCCACGGGCCGCAAGTTTCTTGATCACCGCGCCGATCTCCTTGATCACCGACGGCTGGATACCCTCGGTAGGCTCGTCGAGGATCAGCAGCCGTGGACGACTGGCCAGTGCGCGGCCGATGGCGAGTTGCTGTTGCTGCCCGCCAGACAAGTCACCACCGCGGCGTTGCTTCATTTGCAGCAGCACCGGGAACAGTTCGTAGATGAAGGCGGGGACTTCCTTTGCTTCGCTGCCAGGGAAGCGCGACAGGCCCATCAACAGATTCTCCTCGACGGTCAGCCGCCCGAAGATCTCGCGGCCCTGCGGGACGTAGGCGATCCCGGCGTGCACCCGCTGGTGCGGCTTGAACGTGGTGATCGGTTTACCCTCCCAGTTCACTGCGCCTTCCTTGGCCGGCAACAGGCCCATCAGGCATTTGAGCAGGGTGGTCTTGCCTACGCCGTTGCGCCCGAGCAGACAGGTGACCTCCCCGACCTTCACGTCGAACGTAAGGCCACGCAGGATGTGGCTACCGCCGTAGTACTGGTGCAGCTTGTCGACTTGCAGCATTCCAAAGTTCTCCTCAGATCCACTGTGGGAGTGAGCCTGCTCGCGATGGCGGTTTACTCAACGACATCGTTGTCGCCTGACACACTGCAATCGCGAGCAGGCTCACTCCTACAGGGGGTAGGTGTTTGCAGAACTAGCGACCGAGATAAACCTCAATCACCCGCTCATTTTCCTGCACCTGCTCCAGCGACCCTTCGGCCAGCACGCTGCCCTGATGCAACACAGTCACATGGTCGGCAATCGAACCAACAAAGCCCATGTCATGCTCCACCACCATCAGTGAATGCTTGCCGGCCAGGCGCTTGAACAGTTCGGCGGTGAATTCGGTCTCGGCGTCGGTCATGCCGGCTACCGGTTCGTCGAGCAATAGCAGCTGTGGGTCCTGCATCAGCAGCATGCCGATTTCCAGGAACTGCTTCTGCCCGTGGGACAGCAAACCCGCCGGACGATTGACCGAACTGGTCAGGCGAATGGTTTCCAGCACCTCACTGATACGATCCTTCTGTTCGCCGCTGAGGCGCGCGCGCAGGCTGGCCCACACCGACTTGTCGGTCTTTTGTGCCAGCTCGAGATTCTCGAATACGCTGAGCGCCTCGAACACCGTCGGCTTCTGGAATTTGCGACCGATGCCGGCCTGGGCGATCTGCACTTCGCTCATCTGCGTCAGGTCCAGGGTTTCGCCGAACCACGCCTTGCCATGGCTGGGTCGGGTCTTGCCGGTGATCACGTCCATCAGCGTGGTCTTGCCGGCGCCGTTAGGGCCGATGATGCAGCGCAACTCGCCGACGCCGATGTACAGATTCAGATTGTTCAGCGCCTTGAAACCATCGAAGCTGACGCTGATGTCCTCCAGGGTCAGGATGGTACCGTGGCGGGTATCAAGTCCAGGGCTGACGCGCTGGCCGAGGCCGATGGCGTCCCGGCTGCTGCCGGCATCCTTGTTAGGCTCCGGTGGGAAAAACGCTGGTTCGAGCATAAATTCCGCCGTCGGTGTGATTCTCATTGGTCGCCCCTTTTCTTCAACAAGCCGATCACACCCTTGGGCAGGTACAGGGTCACGACAATGAACAGTGCGCCGAGGAAGAACAGCCAGTATTCGGGGAAGGCTACGGTGAACCAGCTCTTCATGCCGTTCACCACGCCTGCGCCCAGTAGCGGCCCGATCAGCGTGCCGCGACCGCCCAGCGCGACCCAGACGGCGGCTTCGATGGAGTTGGTCGGCGACATTTCGCTCGGGTTGATGATGCCGACTTGCGGTACATACAACGCGCCGGCCAGTCCGCACAGCACTGCGCTCAACACCCAGACAAACAGCTTGAAACCGCGGGGGTCGTAACCGCAGAACATCAGGCGGTTTTCCGCATCGCGCAGCGCGGTCAGCACCCGTCCGAATTTGCTTTGCGCCAGACGCCAGCCGATGAACAGGCTCGCCACCAGCAACAGCACCGTGGCGAAAAACAGCACGGCGCGGGTGCCCGGTTCGGTGATGCCGAAGCCGAGAATGGTGCGGAAGTTGGTGAAGCCGTTATTGCCGCCGAATCCGGTTTCGTTGCGGAAGAACAGGAGCATGCCGGCGAAGGTCAGCGCCTGGGTCATGATCGAGAAATACACGCCCTTGATCCGCGAGCGGAAGGCGAAGAAACCAAACACCAACGCCAGTAATCCAGGCGCCAATACCACCAGGCACATCGCCCAGAGAAAGCTGCTGGTCCCGGTCCAGTACCACGGCAACTCGGTCCATGACAGGAACGTCATGAACGCTGGCAGCGCATCGCCCGAAGCCTGGCGCATCAGGTACATGCCCATCGCATAACCGCCGAGGGCGAAGAACAGGCCGTGGCCCAGAGACAGCAAGCCGGCGTAGCCCCAGACCAGGTCCAGCGCCAGGGCGACTATC
The DNA here is from genome assembly GCF_054897945.1 of Pseudomonas sp. LB3P31. NCBI lineage: Bacteria > Pseudomonadati > Pseudomonadota > Gammaproteobacteria > Pseudomonadales > Pseudomonadaceae > Pseudomonas > Pseudomonas sp. LB3P31. Next base: position 2,735,867 of record NZ_CM142710.1, on the reverse strand, counting down.
GCGTAGCAAAGAATCTTGCCCATGAGAGTCAGGGTGTAGGCCGAGACGTGAAAGGCGCTGTCCGGCGACAACAGCGACAGCAAGGGCAACGCCAGTAGCAGGACGAGGATCACTGTTCCGATGGCGATGGTGATTTTCGGCCCGGCCTTTTGGGTGGCCGTGAGCATCAGAGGCTGGTTCATCAGTCGATCACCCGTCCTTTCAGTGCAAAGAGGCCTTGCGGACGTTTCTGGATAAACAGAATGATCAGCGCGAGGATCAGGATCTTGCCGAGTACCGCTCCAATCTGCGGTTCGAGAATCTTGTTGGCGATGCCCAGGCCGAACGCGGCGAGCACGCTGCCCGCCAACTGGCCGACTCCGCCGAGCACCACCACCAGGAACGAATCGATGATGTAGCTCTGGCCGAGGTCTGGGCCGACGTTGCCTATCTGGCTGAGGGCGACTCCACCGAGGCCGGCGATGCCCGAACCGAGCCCGAATGCGAGCATGTCCACCCGGCCTGTAGGCACGCCGCAGCAGGCGGCCATGTTGCGATTCTGGGTGACGGCGCGCACGTTCAGGCCCAGGCGAGTCTTGTTCAGCAGCAGCCAGGTCAGCACCACTACGAACAGCGCGAACGCGATGATGACAATGCGGTTGTACGGCAGCACCAGGTTCGGCAGCACCTGGATCCCGCCGGACAACCAGGCCGGGTTGGCCACTTCGACGTTCTGTGCGCCGAACAGCAGGCGCACCAGTTGAATCAGCATCAGGCTGATGCCCCAGGTGGCGAGCAGGGTTTCCAGTGGGCGCCCATAGAGGTGGCGGATCACCGTACGCTCCAACGCCATGCCAATCGCCGCGGTGACAAAAAACGCTACCGGCAGGGCAATCAGCGGGTAGAACTCGATGGCTTGCGGAGCGAAGCGCTGGAACATCAGTTGCACGACGTAGGTCGAGTACGCGCCGAGCATCAGCATCTCGCCGTGGGCCATGTTGATCACGCCGAGCAGGCCGAAGGTGATCGCCAGGCCCAGGGCCGCGAGCAGCAGAATCGAGCCCAGGGACATGCCGCTGAAAGCCTGGCCGAGGATCTCGCCGATCAACAGTTTGCGTTTGACTTGCGCCAGGCTGGTTTCGGCTGCAGTGCGCACGCCGGCGTCGGCTTCGACGCCCGGCTCCAGAAGACTTTCCAGGCGAGTACGCGCCAGCGGGTCGCCGGTTTCGCCGAGCAGACGCACTGCTGCGAGGCGCACGACGGGATCGGAATCGACCAGTTGCAGATTGGCCAGGGCCAGGCTCAGGGCCGCATGGACGTCTTCATTTTTTTCACCGGCCAGTTGCTGATCGAGATATTTCAGTTGCGCGGGCTTGGCGCTTCTCTGCAGTTGTTGCGCGGCGGCAAGACGCAGTTTGGCGTCGGCGGCGAGCAACTGGTGGCTGGCGAATGCGGTATCGATCAGGCCACGCAGGCGGTTGTTCAGGCGCAGTGTTTTCGGCTGGCCGTCGACAGTCAACTCACCTTTTTGCAAGGCATTGATCAGTTCGACACGCGCCGGGTCGGGCTGCGCGGCCCAGGATTCGAGAAGCTTGGCTTGCTGCACGGGATTGGCGGCGACGAAGTCTTCGGCGTCGCCGGCGAAAGCGGCCATTGGCAACAGCAGTGCGATGGCGAGGATCAAGCGGTAAAGGGCAGTGGGCATAGTGAGTCGCCTTGCGCGGACTGTGTGGGAGCTGGCTTGCCTGCGATGGCATCACCTCGGTGTCTCAGATGCACCGAGTCGTCTGCATCGCAGGCAAGCCAGCTCCCACAGGGATTTGTGTCGGGGCCGCGCTCCGTGCTCGGCCCCGACACCCAGTGGCTTAGTTGCTCTTCACCGCATAATCCGGCTTCTTGTCGTTACCCGAAATGAAGGGACTCCACGGCTCGGCGCGGATCGGGCCTTCGGTCTGCCATACCACGTTGAACTGACCGTTCGCCTGGATCTCGCCGATCATCACCGGCTTGTGCAGGTGGTGGTTGGTCTTGTCCATGGTCAGGGTGTAGCCGGATGGCGCGGCGAAGGTCTGGCCAGCCAAGGCTTCGCGGACTTTGTCGACTTCAGTGGACTTGGCTTTTTCCGCCGCTTGCGCCCACATGTGGATGCCAACGTAGGTGGCTTCCATCGGGTCGTTGGTCACCGCTTTGTCGGCGCCCGGCAGGTTGTGTTTTTTCGCGTAGGCTTTCCAGTCGGCAACGAATTTCTTGTTCGCAGGGTTCTCCACCGACTCGAAGTAGTTCCACGCCGCCAGGTTGCCCACCAACGGTTTGGTGTCGATGCCGCGCAGTTCTTCCTCGCCGACTGAGAACGCCACCACCGGCACGTCGGTGGCTTTCAGGCCCTGGTTGGCCAGCTCTTTGTAAAACGGCACGTTGGAGTCGCCGTTGACGGTGGAGATGACTGCCGTCTTGCCGCCAGCGGAGAATTTCTTGATGTTGGCAACGATGGTTTGGTAGTCGCTGTGGCCGAACGGGGTGTAGACCTCTTCGATATCCTTGTCCGCCACGCCTTTGGAATGCAGGAACGAGCGCAGGATCTTGTTGGTGGTGCGCGGGTAGACGTAGTCGGTGCCCAGCAGGAAGTAGCGCTTGGCGCTGCCGCCTTCTTCGCTCATTAGGTATTCCACCGCCGGGATCGCCTGCTGGTTCGGCGCTGCACCGGTGTAGAACACGTTCGGCGACATCTCTTCGCCTTCGTATTGCACCGGATAGAACAGCAGGCCGTTGAGCTCTTCGAACACCGGCAATACCGATTTGCGCGATACCGAAGTCCAGCAACCGAACACCACGGCAACCTTGTCCTGAGTCAGCAGCTGACGGCCCTTTTCGGCGAACAGCGGCCAGTTCGAAGCCGGGTCGACGACCACTGCTTCGAGCATCTTGCCGTTCACGCCGCCCTTGGCATTGATCTCGTCGATGGTCATCAGCGCCATGTCTTTCAGCGAGGTTTCGGAGATCGCCATGGTGCCGGACAACGAATGCAGGATACCGACCTTGATGGTCTCGGCGGCCTGGACAGTCCAGGTCATGCCCATCGCGGCAATGCTTGCCGTGAGTGTGAAAGCCTTGATCAAGCTGCGACGCTTCATTGTGCGATCTCCGTGAACAGCAGAATTTTTCTTGGTTGGCAGATGCGGACTACTGAAGGGTCTTTAGCAAGGGCTGTGCCTGATCGCAAAAAGCCGGGAAATGATGTGATAGAGCCGTCGGCTGGATTCAGTGCGCACCAGACTGGGGCTGGACGGCAAGTCAGGTGCGCCTGTGTGCGCAGCATTGGTGCTGACTCAGTCGCATTCTGGATGTTGGATATCAGTCAGTCCGGGGCGCACTTCGAAGAAACAACTATGTACCGCCATGCGCGTCTGTCGCAGTGCAACAGTCGAGGCTCAATGACACTAATGGAGTACCCCATCATGGATGACCAACTAGAACCGCTCGAAGCACCATTCGCCCTTTCACAACCAACAATACTGGACTTGACCTTTCTTTCGGCAGACGACGCTGCGTGTTACGCCCACGAACGTATTGGGCGGCGCCGCAATTACGGCTACTACGGCTATATACTTCAGCGCGATGATAAACGGTACGCAGTTACTGACCCTGTCGATAAACCGTACAATTCCTCTTTGCAACCGTCCTTCGACAATCACGTTATACGCGGCCTGTTCTATTCTCATCCTGCACTTTCGACGCTCGATTCGCTCAAGGTAGCGGAGTTGAAGTGGACCATCGAGGATGCGACGACGAGCCTCCTGATGTTCAATGCCGCAGAACTGCGCAAATCTTTAACAACCGGCGGGGCGTATTATTTATCGGGTGCCGAAGACAGTCTGATCCGATTCAGCCCCAACAGCGGCCCGCAATCGTCGACACTGCTCAAACAGTTGGGAACCACGAACACGCCCGGCAAGCTTGCCCTCGACCTGGAAAAAGGTGAGGTTAAACCGCAGCAACTCGTGAAAGAGGTGGCAGTTGTCGGCGATTTGCAGGTCATTATCAGCAACGGTCGCTGGCGACCTAGGGGGAAAATCACGGCGGACGTCGTTCCCGGTCCCTGGGTGCGCGATGTCCCGGAAAGGACGTTGATGGGGGCGGTTTTCCAGTCAGTCGACGAAGCGGCGCTCGATCGTTATGCCCGCAACACCGCACAACGTGATGAAGGGAAGACCTGGTTCGGGTTCATTCTCAAGCACAAGGACAAAGAAGAATATGTCGCTTCAGAACTGGTTTCGGTCAGTTATCGAGACGAGCTTTTCCAGCAGCGAATTCTGTTTCGCCTCTCTGCAAAGACCAGGGATTTTGCCTATCCCGAGTCATTCACTCCTCACTCCTATTTTTATTCGCGACAAGGGGTGAAGTCTGAGCCAGATGCCCCCCGACGCTGGCTGGCCGAGCATTTCATTGTTCCAAAAGATTTGTGGGTCGCCGTCTACGATGCCAAGAAACGCCCTGTCATTGGTGAAAGCGTTCCAGCTGTACTCTACGTATCGGCGCCGGACGGTGCGCTGCTGAAGTATTCGCCCCGCCCGGACACCCAGCTGTTCGACAACGACGTGCCGAACATGGGCCTGGAGTCCATTCAAAGCAATCTAGCCAAGCGCGTGTTACGCGCGACCGATTTCGTCGCGACGGTGGCCCGCAGTGATGAATTGCACGTGCTGCGTACCAGTGTGTGCTGGGATCGCAAGGGGCTCGTTGGCGTCCAGTGGGAACCGAACCAGAACCTGCAGCGTCGTGCACTGGGCCCGGTGTTCCTGACGGCGGAGGATGCTGCCGTACATGCGCGTTCGCAGGTGCCCGACTCGACGCCAAGAGCCTATGGTGGTCTGATTCTGAAGCGCTCTGATGGAAGGTTCGTGGCAACCGCGCCAGTCGTCATTGCGCAAGAAGACTTTGATATCAAGTGGATCTTCAATCAGGCTGCGAATGACCTCGGCCTGTTACCGTCAGACTGCACGGTCATTGCGCGTTACCGCTCACGGGTTCCACGCGCATTACCTGTGCTCTTGTCCGACGCCGACACCGAGCTCTACATCAACATGCTGTCTGTCGATTCGATCTATACCGCTTTCATGAGAAAAACGGAGGCGCTCGATGAATACCTGTTTGCCCCCGACGGAGCGATCATCCGTTACCGGATCGGCACCTGGGATCGCATTCGTGCGGACCTGGGCGTTGCGATCAGCCTGTCGGGTAAACCGGCACGTGATCTAGATGCCACCTGGATCAAGGAGCAGATCCGTATCGGTACTTTGACGCCGAGCGCGTGGGTTAAAAAGCTGGTCGGTTCCGGGTATCTGAAGGTGGTCTCAGGAAGCCGTCTGTGGGGCGCGCCTCGTAATGTCACGGAATTTGCACCGTTTGAAAGAGCAGCCGCCACCGCCGGTTACCCAAAGGCATTGGTGGGCCCGGCTTATAGCGCGGTGTGCGTCCAGGAACAGGATGCCGCACGTCTGGCGCATGAACAGGCAAGCAGTCGCTCAGACCTCGGTTTTGGATTTATCCTGCGCAACGCGCATGACGGCACGTTTCTCGCTACGCTGCCTGTGAGTGTGAGCAATTCACGGTTGGCGTATGACCGTGTCTTCCCAGGGGTATTGCCATATCGCTACGTGGATGGCGGGCTCGTCCTTTGCGCAACCGCTACGCCGTTCGGCTTGTCGGACGATGACCATCGGCACTTCTTTTCGCCCATGGTCGTGAGTATGGCGCGTGACAGCGTCCGAACTTCCGACGGGTACAGACCGATTTATTTTTCCTGTGGCGACGGCGCATTGCTGCGTTTTGAGCTCGCCCCATTCGATCCGGTTGTATCCAAGGACAGATTTGGTCAGGTCCTGATTAAGGACAATCCGTTTGCGACAGCAGCCCACGCTCAACGTGATCAGGAAGCTATCAACCGTGGCACCTTCACGATGACCGATTACATCCGGCGTGTGGCGGCAGCGGGAAAACTGGAGGTACTTAGCACCAGCGCTTACTGGTCTCGTTCGGGGGAGGTTGGTCAGGACTGGGTAGCGGGTATGCCGTCTGTTTCCGTCGAAGCAAAGTGGGCGAGTAAATCCAGGCTGCCTTTGGGGCCGATGTTTCATCATCCGGATGATGCCGCTCGTTATGCCGAGCTTCGAGCGGCACAATTCAATCGAGAAATGGCCTGTACAAGCGCCATCCTGGCCAAACCCGATACCAATTCTTACATTTGCATGCACCCCCTCTCCGGGACGCGTAGTTCCGATGAAGCCATCAAGCTGATCTTCCGTACGGCGAGCGACGTTGCCGCTTCATCAGGCACTCGATTGCCGCGCTTGCCTGACGGTTACAAATGGATGGCCAGCCATCAGATTGTTCAATCGGCATCAAATGCCATTGCTGACCACGGGAATTACGCCTCCCCCGAATCGATTAATTCGCACACCCAGGTCGTTAAAAACAAAGGTTTTGATCTCACAGCCTTTTACTATTCGTCACGCGACGGTGCACTATTGAAGTACGTACCGACCTATTCGATCGCCGAGCAGGCACTGCTTAAAGTCAAACTGGTACAGCCCCCCGATGATCAATGGTCGACTGTGTTGTCGTTCGATGCGTTCATTTCCAGGCTGGCTGCCAACAGTCACTTGGAAGTGTTGAAGGCCGGCGGTTATTGGCGGCTGACCGGGAGGATGGGCGCCGACTGGAAAGAGGTCCGCCAACAGTATCCTGACAGCCCCGTTCATTTGCCACGGGATGAGTTGTAATCCTGTAAGGAGGCTGGGCATGGTGCAACCGGCCTACGCTTGCGCCTGATGAGAACCAACCCGCCAATCGCCGCCGGGACCACGCCTGAGGGTGGGGTTTGGGGGGCGATCAGCGTTCCGCTCCATGGATTAAGAAGAGGCCGATTCAGCGAGTCGGGTGAATCTCGACAACAGCACGCGATCCAGTAGCCAGACCACCACCAAGGATGCCCCCACCAGTGGAAACGCCACCGCCAGCACCAGCATGATGGCCACTCCGGTTTTCCATTTCGGCAGGTCATGGCGCAGCGGTGGTACCCCGAATTTGCCCTGCGGCCGACGCTTCCACCAGATCACCACACCGCTGACGGCGCTGAGCAGAATCATCAGGCAGATCAGCAATACGATGATCTGGTTCATCACGCCGAACATTTTACCTTCGTGCAACATCACCCCCACTTCCGTGGCGCGTGCGACGCCGCCGTAGTGTTCCCAGCGCACGTCGGCGAGGACCTTGCCGGTGTACTGATCGACATGCAGGGTGGCATCGTTGCGTGGGTCGTCGGCGAACACAGCGATGGTAAACACGCCGGTGTCGGTGGTCGGCAAGGTGATGCTGTAGCCCGGCTCCACCTTGCGTTGTTCGGCGACGTTTTGCACGTCCTGCAGACTGATGATCGGCGCGGCCGGGCCGGCAGTTTTAGCGCCATGGTTCATGTGCTCGGCATGATCGCCGGACATCGGCATCGGCGTGTTTTCCATGGCCCATGGCACAGTCTGGCGAGTGGCGGTGTTGAGGCTGCGCGCCTCCACGTCGGACTTGGGCATTTCATTCCACATTGCATCCGGAAAGACGTTCCACACGCCCGCATATTGTTTGCCCCAGAACCCGGTCCAGGTCATGCCGCTGAGCAACATCACCAGCAGGAACGCGGCACCCCAGAACCCGGTGACAGCGTGCAGATCGCGCCATAGCACTCGACCGCGACTGCTCAGGCGCGGCCAGAGGATGCCCGCTGCCTGGCCGCGCGGCCACCAGAGGAAGACGCCAGAAACCACCAGCACGATGCCCCAGCCGGCGGCCAGCTCGATCAGTCGATCACCCACGGTGCCAATCATCAGCTCGCCATGAATGGCCCGGGCCACCGCTTGCAGATTCATTTTGGCGTCCTGTTCGCCAAGGATGTCACCCTGGTAAGGGTCGATGAAGACGTTGAGCGCCTGGTCGGCCTGGGTCACCACGAACTGGGCGCTGCGATCAGCGTTGACCGGCGGCAGGTATTGGGTGACCTGGCCTTGTGGATAGGCGGTTTTCACCCGCTTGAGCAGCTCGTCGGCAGGCAGGCTGTGGTGTCCGGCGGGGACGTTCAGCAGGCTGCCGTACATCAACGGGTCGAGTTGTGGTTTGAACAGGTAGATGACCCCGGTCAGGGCCAGCATGACCATGAATGGCGCGACGAACAGGCCGGCGTAGAAATGCCAGCGCCAGGCCAGGTTGTAGAAATTCACTTTGGGCTGTTTCATCGGTTTGTGCTCCGCTTGGCGAATCAATTGTCTGTAAAAGATCGCAGCCTCGTTTCACTCGACAGCTCCTAAAGGGTGTACGCATGCCAATGTAGGAGCTGGCGTAGCCTGCGATCTTTTGACTTTTCTTGTTAGAAACTCATATCAATCTTGGTCCAGAGCGTGCGCCCCGGTTCTTTGATCGCTTGCGGGTCATTGGCCGGGTAGCCAAAACCGGCGTTACCCGCCAGGTTTAGGTGTTCGGCGTAAGCCTTGCCGAACAGGTTGTCCACGCCTGAGCTGACCTTCCAGTGCTTGTTGATCCGGTAGGCGCCGTTGAGCGAGAACACGCCAAAACCGGAAGTCTTGTCGAAGTCCTTGCCGACCACGTTGCCCTTGTTCCTGTCGATACGATCTTGCGCAGCAACCACTCTCCACAGTGCCCCGGCGCTCCAGTTGTCTGCGCTGTAGGTCAGCCCGAACCGTGTGTCCAGCGGCGGCATTTGCGGCAGCGCAGTGCCGTCGCTGCTGTTCTTGCCCCAGGCGTAGGCCAGGGTCGCATCGGCTTTCCAGTTGTCGGTCAGTTTGTAAGCCGCACCGAGCTCTCCACCCATGATTCGCGCGTCGACATTCTCCGCCTGCGAAGTCATGCCCATCATCCCGCGGGTGTAGTTGAACAGGATGTAGTCGCGCACCTGTCCGACGTAACCCGAGGCCCAGGCCTCGACTTTTTCAGTCTTGTATTGCAGGCCGAAATCGAGCTGGGTGGTTTTCTCCGGCTTGATCGAATCGAAGGCGTTCACCGATCCGCTCGGTCCCGAGTTGGGCGAGAACAGCTCCCAGTAATCCGGGAAACGTTGGGTGTGACCGAGGCCGGCGTACAGGGTGGTCGGGCTGTCGGCCAGGTCATGCTCGTAGCGGATGAAACCGCTGGGCAGGGTGTCGGCGCGGGTTTCGTCGGCGGTCGGGTTGGGCCGAGTCATCATGCCGGAGCCGCTGGTCCGGCGGAAATCCTTGGCCGAAGCGCGGTCCAGGCGGGCGCCGCTGACGAGCCGATCGTTGTCGGTGGCGAACCAGGTCAGCTCGCTGAACACACCATAGTTGTGGAAGTCGGCGTCCTTGGTAAACGACTGGTCCTTGTAAGTGTCGATACCCATGCCACTGCGCTGACGGTGTTCGTTGGTCTGCGCGTCGATGCCGCTGATCAGTTGCACGTCGGCCCAGCGCCAGGTGCCTTTTATGCGTGCGCCGAGGGTTCGGCGGTCGACGTTGGAGGCCATTGGCCCGGCCATCATTCCAGTACCGGACGGGGTGCGCAGGCTGTAGTTGTCCATCACGTGGTCGGCGTAGTTGTAGTAGATCTGCGCTTCAACTTTGTCCAATACGTCGCCAATGTTCGACTTCTCGAAGCGCAGGCCGAGGCTCTCGCGCTTGAACTGCGAACCGTCCATGCCGCGCCCGGCGTAACGGGCTTCGCCATCGCCCTTGCCGGCGGTCAGTTCGAGCAGCGTGTCGGCATCCGGGGTCCAGCCGACGGCCAGGTCACCGTTCCACTTGTCGTAGCGCGAGGGCACGGTGTCGTTGTTGCCGTCCTGGTAGTCGTCGGAATGCGCGGTGTTGCCGATCACTCGAACATAGCCCAACGGTCCACCGGCAGCGGCGTCCACCACCTTGTCGAAACGACCGTTGGAACCACCCAGCAGACTGGCATTGACCCGCGTGCCGAGTTCGCCGAAGTGTTCCGGCTCGCGGTCGAAAAGGATGGTCCCGGCCGACGCACCCGGCCCCCAGAGCACGGTTTGCGGCCCTTTGATAACCGTGAGTTTGTCGTAGGTCTCGGGTGAAATGTAGGAGGTCGGCGCGTCCATCCGGCCGGGGCAGGCACCGAGCATCATGCCGCCGTTGGTGAGGATGTTCAGGCGTGAACCGAACATCCCGCGCAGCACTGGATCGCCGTTGGTGCCGCCGTTGCGTACCAGGGCGAAGCCGGGGATGGTCTTCAGGTAATCGCCGCCGTCACTGGCCGGCACCGGTTGGCGCGGATCCTTGGGATTGGTGACGATGGTCAGAGGAGAGCTCGGCGCGATGGCGGTGATCACCGTCGGGCTCAGTTCTTCACTGTGCCCCGCGTGCTCATCGGCCAGCACCAGCGGGGTCAGCAAGGCGCCACAAAGAATCGCGGTCGCGTGTCTGAACCGGGCGCGGGCCGGGTTCAGGGCAAAGGAAGCCTGGGCAGCGCTCAAGCGTGTGTCAGCAGAAAACCTGGACATGAAAATTTCCATCGAACATTCGTAAACGACACGGCCGACAACCGATGCACTCCCCCTGTAGGAGCGAGCCTGCTCGCGATGGCGGTGGGTCAGCCAACATCACTGTTGGATGACCTGACGCATTCGCGAGCAAGCCCGCTCCCACAGGGTGCGTTGCTGTCTTGCGGCCGTGTGGGATTGGGCGGGTGTTTACGCGACGATGGGCGGGGCGCGGGTGCGGGCGCCGGGGAAGAAGGTTGGCCGGGCGTGGCCAAGCCGTTTGGCGGGTGTGGTGAAAGTGCTGGTCTTGGGTGCGTCGAATGCGACGAACGTCTGGCCGCCGGTCAGCGCCGGGCAATTGAACAGCAGGCTGCAATAGCCGCATTTTTCCCAGAGGGCATGATGGTCGGTTTTCGGCGGGCAATGCTCGGCGTCGGGCTGCGCGCCGTGCTCGGCGTGGGCCGTCGTCGACATGTCCATGCTCATGTCCATCGACATGCTCATGGACATCGGGGCGCGCTGATTCATCGGCATCGACTGGGAAATCAGCGGGCCGATAAAGATCATCAACATGGCGAACAGGCTGATCCAGCTGCCGCGAGTCAGGCGCAATGGCTGACGGCGGGCGGCGCGGGACCTGGCGCTAAGCGGGCGCATGGGCGTGCGGGCTCGGTCGATTACTGGGCGTGGGCGTGGGCTTTCATCGGCATGCCGTCTGGCGCCTGCTTCTGCACCGTGACCTGCACCGTGACGTCACCGGACTTCTCGAAGTGCATGGTCAGGGGAAACTGTTGGCCATCGCTCAGCAGACTGCGGTCTTTCAGCTCCAGCAGCATCACGTGGTAGGCCATCGGCGCGAAGGTGATCTCGCCACCGGCGGGGATTTCGATGCTGGCTACATGCTGCATCTTCATCAGGTCATTCTGCCTGATGTGCTCGTGCAGCTGGGCAATGCCGGCAATCGGCGAGTCGACGCTGAGTAGCCGGTCGGCTGCATCGCCTTTGTTGTGAATCACGAAATAGGCGGCCACAGTTGGCGCATTGGGAGGCAATTCCTGGGACCAGGGGTGGGCAATTTCCAGCTGCCCCGCCTTATATTCGTGGGCATTGGCAAAGCAGGCAGGCAACAGCAGCGCGGCCAGGACGATGAGTTGTTTCAACATTGCAGTTCTCCGGAACGATTCAAGACGCAGATCAATTGCGAAAAAAATTACACCAGAGGGGAAGCACGGGGGTTCAAGGCAGGCCATTGCTGGCGTGGCGTCGGCATTTCGAGAGAAGTTGCGGGCAGGCTTCGATTAGTCTCGAAGTGGGCGAAATACAGCTGCGGCATATGCCCTGGCAATGCCACCAGCGGTGCGGAACCGGAGCAGCACCAGCAATGCTGCATGTTGGAATGATCGTCGCCTTGAGGTGTTTTCTGCTCGATGTCCCCCAAGGAAATCGCCACCATTTTCGTGCCGCTGGACGTGCAGAAACTGCCCCACAACAATTGTTCGGCCGGCGATTTCGCCGACTGCGCCAGCGCACCGGTCATCGGCATGGCGAGCATGTTGAACAGCACTGCAAAGCAGGCGATCCAGGCAATTGCGAGCCGTTGTCGGGACATGAGACAAATCCGGTGGGTGGGCGATCAGGCGCGACTATTTAGCCTGATCAGGGCCGATAAGTAAAAAGACCGCCTGCGGTGTGGTGTCGCAGTAAAAGTCGCCTTCCGCTCATGCTGTCAGTGCGCACGAACCGCATGCACTTGCATATCTACTCCAAGCGTAGCGCGAATTACCGCAAATATCGCAGCCAGATTGTCCATGGTTGGGTTGCCTTTCGCAGACAACATCCGATGGAGGCTTTTACTGGGCTTCGCTGTTTCCTTTGCTAGCTCTTCGAATCCTACAGTTGCGTTGACGAGGTCACGCAATATGATCCTGGCCATTTCAGGTTCGCCATTAAGGAACAGAGTAGCAGCCTCATCCAACAATGCTTGGGCGAACTCGGGGTCGCGCTGGGCACGCTCGGCGATGGTGTGTTTGTAGCTTCTGGTAAGCGCCATGACTCTATCTCCGATTTCGTTGAGCTTTTTTTCGGGTTCGAAATTCGGCTATCAGCATCTTTGCCTGCTTGATGTCGGTTTTTTGTGTGGACTTGTCGCCTCCACCAAAAAGGATGATCAGGCGTTTCCCCTCTTGAACAAGCTAGATTCTGTACCCGGGGCCCCAATTTATGCGGTATTCACCGAGACCTTCAAACCATTTGATATTGGATGTATTACCTAGCTCGAGCCGGAGCAATGCATTGGAAACCTTTAGTGCTGCTTGTGCATTCAAGGTGGAGAACCAGCGCCCGAAGGGGCTTGTTTCATTGTCCTGCAAGTATTCTTCGAGTGTGATCACAGGCGGCCCTAAAGGTAACAAATAGGTTACTGCTAATGCAAGCCGATAATCCTGCCTTACTGAGCGAAGGCCGCCAACGCATCAAGTGTTTCCTCAAGCGACAGAAACTCCCGCTCAACCTCCGGCAATACCGGTCGTTTCAACACCAGTACTGGTACTCCGCGTTCCCGCGCCACTTCCAGTTTCGGCTCAGTGGCGGTACTGCCGCTGTTTTTGCTGATCAGCACGTCAATGTCGCGGCGTTCGAACAGCTGGCGCTCATCGTCGATCAGGAATGGCCCGCGGGCGCCGATCACTTCGCAGCGTTCATTCCCGGGATAAACGTCCAGTGCGCGCAGGGTCCAGAACTGCTCGGGCGGGATTTCGCCCAGGTGTTGCAAAGGTTCGCGGCCAAGGGTGAACAGCGGGCGCTTGAAGGGTTGCAGGGCCTTGATCAAGTCGGCCCAGTCGCTGACTTCCCGCCAGTCGTCACCCGTCTGTGGCTGCCAGGCCGGGCGTCTCAGGGCCCAGCACAGAATGCCGCTCATGCGCGCCGCAGTTGCCGCGTTCTGGCTGATTTGTGCGGCGTAGGGATGAGTCGCATCCAGCAACAGATCAATCCGTTCATTGCGGATGAACTGCGCCAAGCCTTCGGCACCGCCATAGCCACCCACGCGAACCTGACAGTTCAAGTCCGTCGGTACTCGACCGACACCCGCCAGGCTATAGATGTGTTGTGGGCCGAGGGTTCGGGCAATCGCCATGGCCTCGGTCACGCCGCCGAGCAACAGAATGCGCTTCATTGAAAAGCCCCCGCATGGCCGACAATCCCGCCCTGGCGATCGATGGCAAACACCTCGACCTGCACCTGTGCCGGCACTACGCTGCGGGCAAAATCCAGCGCGTGCTGGCAGACTTGATCACCGAGGGCGACGCCGGCGGCGCTGGCCATTGCAAGGGCTTGCTGACTGGTATTGGCCTCGCGGATCGCCTGTTGCAACGACGCGTCGGCGCCGATTGCTGCGGCCCAGTCGGCCAGCTGCGGCAGGTCGATGCTCGAATGCCGACTGTGCAGGTCCATGTGCCCGGCCGCCAGTTTGCTGATCTTGCCGAAGCCGCCGCACAGGCTGAGTTTATCCACAGGCACTTTGCGCAGGTGCTTGAGCACAGCGCCGACGAAGTCGCCCATTTCGATCAGGGCAATTTCCGGCAGGTTGTAGACCCGGCGCATGGTGTCCTCGCTGGCGTTGCCGGTGCACGCGGCAATGTGCAGGTAGCCGTTGGTTTTGGCGACGTCGATGCCCTGGTGAATCGAGGCGATGTACGCGGCACAGGAGAATGGTCGGACAATGCCGCTTGTGCCGAGGATCGACAACCCGCCGAGAATCCCCAGCCGCGGGTTCATGGTTTTCAGCGCCAGCGCCTCTCCACCTTCAACGTTGACCGTGACCTCGAACCCGCCGCCGTAGCCAAACTCCACGGCCAGCAGGGTCAGGTGGTCAGTGATCATCTTGCGCGGCACCGGGTTGATCGCAGGCTCGCCAACGCCCAGTACCAGACCCGGGCGGGTGACAGTGCCGACGCCATGGCCGGCGCTGAAGCGAATACCCGGCGTGGCGTCCAGGCGCACCTGGGAATAAAGCAACGCACCATGGGTGACGTCCGGATCATCACCGGCATCCTTGATGGTTCCGGCCTCGGCACCACCCTCGGTCAATCGGCAGAACTCCAGGCGCATCTGCACCTGCTTGCCCTTGGGCAGCACAATTTCCACGGCATCCGCCCCCAGGCCGCCGAGCAACAAGCGGGCGGCCGCGAGGCTGGTGGCCGTGGCGCAGCTGCCCGTGGTCAGGCCGCTGCGCAGGGGGGCAGGTTGTTCGCCGGTTTCATCACGCATCGAGGGGCTTGACCACGTCCAGCAAGGTAATCGGCAGCGCCTGGCGCCAGGTATCGAAGTCACCCAACGGCTGGGCCTGGGCAATATGAATGCGCGTGAGCTCGCCGCCGTGCTGCTCGCGCCAGGCCATCAGGGTCATTTCGCTTTGCAGCGTGACCGCGTTGGCCACCAGCCGCCCGCCGGGCTTGAGCGCGGCCCAGCAGGTGTCCAGCACGCCTTCGCGGGTGACGCCGCCACCGATGAAAATGGCGTCTGGCCGCTCCAGGCCATGCAACGCAAAAGGAGCGCTGCCGCGAATCAGTTGCAGGCCGGGCACACCCAACGCATCACGATTGTGTTCGATCAACAGTTGGCGCCCGGCATCCGCCTCGACTGCCAGTGCACGGCAACTCGGGTGCGCGCGCATCCATTCGATCCCGATCGAACCGCTGCCCGCGCCCACATCCCACAGCAGTTCACCCGGAACCGGCGCCAAACGCGCAAGGGTGATCGCCCGCACGTCGCGCTTGGTCAGCTGGCCATCGTGCTTGAAGGCGCTGTCGGGCAGCCCGGCCAGTCGCGACAGGCGCGGTGCGTCGGGCTCGGCAATGCATTCGATGGCGACCAGGTTGAGGTCGGCGATCGCTGGCTCTGTCCAGTCATTGGCGGTTGCGTCGATTCGTCGCTCGGCGTCACCGCCCAGATGCTCCAACACACTCAGGCGGCTCGGGCCGAACCCGCGATCACGCAGCAGCGCAGCAATGGCGCCAGGGCTTTGGCCGTCGTTGCTGAGCACCAACAGGCGAGTACCACTGAACAAGTGCGCATTCAGCGCGGCGAGCGGGCGGGCGACCACCGAAAGTGTCACCACTTCCTGCAATGGCCAGCCCATTCGTGCAGCGGCCAGGGAGCTGGAAGAGGGGGCAGGCAGGATCAGCATTTCGTCCGCCGACAGTTGCCGGGCGAGGCTGGCACCGACGCCAAAGAACATCGGGTCACCGCTGGCCAGCACGCAAACCGGCTCGCCACGCAGGGCCAGCAGTGGATCGAGGGAGAATGGAACCGGCCAGAGTTGGCGGTCGCCACGGATGCAGGGCGTTAACAGGCTCAGTTGCCGCTCACTGCCAATGATCCGGGCAGCGCCCAGCAGCGAGTGACGGGCGTTTTTGCCCAGACCCTTGAAGCCGTCTTCACCGATACCTACCACCGTCAGCCAGGGGGTCATGCTGTTCCTCTTTCATTGAACCAAGCAAAGTCATTACGCTGCACAGGCCGGCGTTGCCCCACGCAGTCGTGCATGATAGCGCGGTGTCGCTTGTACCTGCCTGACGATATCAGTGCAGGGGATGACTGGAGGATAGATACGCCTAATTTTCACTTGCGATATTTTTGCAATTCAAACCGTGTCATCGTTATTTCTCGGAGTTTTTTTTCCATTCTCGCTTTAACACTGTTGAATTTCTCTTTATCAAGTTTCAGGTATGCCCGTCGCTGTACAATCTTGGCGGCGTGTCCATCCAGATCCCGGTAAACGAAATTACTCATTTTTGAATTCGCGACCAACTCAAGATTGAAGACTGCCATTTCAATAACGCCTTTCGAGTCGTATCGCGCTGGAATAACCTGGAATCGCTCGCCCATCAGACTTTCCTGGTCCAGCGAGTCAAGTGCGGGCTCGTCGCGCTTCAACGCATCGAGTGTGTCGATCATGGCGTTACCTTGCCGGGTGTCAGGCATTGCCTGAGCGCTGGCCACCAGGAATTCAGCCACGGTTTTGCCTAGCCAGTGTCGGGTGCGGGTATAGATGCTACCCCCATAGACGGTCCAGCCCAGGAAATGCAAAGTCGATACATACTCATCCATCCATTCTCCCGATTCGAGGAAGCGGCTGTACCCCAGGTCGGCGGACCGGGTGGCGAACTGAGTACAGCGAGTCAAATCATCGTAATCTTGCAGGGAAAGTTCGCCGATGCAGGAAACCAGATTGGGGCCTGTCAGCAGACCAGAGGGTTTTTCATTAGCCATGCACTACTCCTTGTATATAACTAACTTGGTTTGAGTGTTGAACACAAAGTACAAGACTCGGTGCATTAAGTAATTCGTGGAATCAAGTCTTTATATTAAATAACGCCTCTCGAACGCCTCAGTGCAATCCCTCTCTCCATCGGCCCGATAACCACCACGTTTCGTCGTCAAACCTCATGGGCTTTTCATCCAGCCGGGCAAAGCAGGCATAATGCCGACCTTCGTCCCCTTGCCGGCTATTCCGTGAAATCACGACAGACTTCCAGTCCCCTGCGTCCCTCGGCCTGCCCGGGATTGCTGCGTGTCGTCCAGGCTCTGGACGGAGGGATTTGCCGGATCAAACTTGATGGCGGTTCCATCCGCGCCGACCAGGCTATCGCTGTCGCGAACGCAGCGCGGATGTATGCTGGTGGGGTGATGGAAGCAACCAACCGGGCCAATCTGCAGATCCGTGGCATTGGCGGGCAGGCAACGGCACTGATCGACAGCCTGCTGGCCGCTGAGTTGGGGCCCACCACTGTGGCGGGCGATGATGTACGTAATCTCATGCTCAGCCCTGCCGCCGGTATTGATCGTCATAGTCTGCTCGATACTCGCCCGTTGGCCCGGGAAATTCTCAACAGCCTGCAGATCCATCCTCGCTTTCATGAGCTGTCCGCCAAGTTCGCTGTGCAGTTGGATGGCGGCGAGGCGCTGGCCATGTTGGAACACCACCATGACCTGTGGCTGAGTGCGGTGGATTTCGGCGGCAAACTGTCGCTGGTTTTCGGTTTCGCGGGCTGTCCCACAGACAAACCGGTCGCTGCGGTATCGCTGCAGGATGGACATGCGTTGGTGCTCGCCGTACTGGACATGTTCCTTGAGCTGGCGCGGCCGGAACAAACCCGCATGCGCCATTTGCTTGCCGAGCGGTCGCCAGAGCTACTGCTGCAGACACTGGGCAGGCGTGTACCGTTACTATCCGTCGATGAATGGCGGCGACACGCGACCGCGCCGGGATTGCACCTGGGTACCTACGCACAGCGCCAACATGGCCTTGTGTATGTTGGTGTCTTGCCTCCTCTGGGGAGGCTGAATCCATCGATGCTCAACGGCGCGGCGCGCCTGGCTGAACAATTTGGCGACGCCAGCCTGCGCATGACTCCCTGGCAAAGCCTGCTCCTGCCCAATGTCCGCCAAGCAGATGCGCCCTTGATCACCCGGCAATTGCAGGGCTTGGGTTTTCTGGTCGAGGCAGATGAGCCGCTGACCCATCTGGTGGCCTGTACCGGATCTTGCGGATGCAGCAAAGGGCTCTCGGATACCAAGGGCGATGCGCGGTTGCTGGCAGCTGTGCGGCAAGGTCGACCCAGCCAGGATCAGGTGCACTTGACCGGTTGCGCGCGCTCTTGCGCCTGCGCACACACTGCCCCCGTTACATTGCTTGCCTCGAGTAACGGTCACTACGATGTCTATTTTCGCGATGCAGCGCTGCCGGGTTTCGGCGCGCTGCAAGCACGCAATCTCACTATTGACGCGGCAGGCGCATTGCTTGATGCCCGCCCACGGAGCCCCCTTGATGCTTGATTACATCCGCGACGGTCAGGAGATCTATCGCAACTCCTTCGCGATCATTCGCGCCGAGGCCAACCTCGACCGGATCCCTGCCGATCTGGAAAAACTCGCGGTTCGAGTGATCCACGCCTGCGGCATGGTCGAGGCCATTGACGGTCTGCAGTACTCCGAAGGTGCGGGGAAGGCGGGGCGTGATGCGCTTGCCGCTGGAGCCCCGATCTTGTGTGACGCGCGGATGGTGTCCGAAGGCGTGACCCGCACCCGCCTGCCGGCCAACAACCAGGTGATCTGTACCCTGCGTGACGACAGCGTGCCGGACCTTGCCCGTGAACTGGGCAACACCCGTTCCGCCGCCGCACTGGAGTTGTGGCGACCGCATCTGGAAGGCAGCGTGGTAGTCATCGGCAACGCACCGACTGCCTTGTTCTACTTGCTGGAAATGCTCGATGCCGGGGCACCGAAGCCTGCGTTGATTCTCGGCTTCCCGGTAGGATTCGTCGGCGCTGCTGAATCCAAGGCCGCGCTGGCGGCCGACAGTCGCGGCGTACCTTTCGTCATCATGCAGGGGCGACTGGGTGGTAGCGCCATGGCTGCCGCGGCCGTCAATGCCCTCGCCACGGAGATCGAATGATGCAGCAACCTGGACGTTTGATTGGCCTGGGTGTCGGCCCTGGTGATCCGGAACTGATCACCGTCAAGGCCCTGCGCCTGTTGCGCGAGTCGCCTGTGGTGGCGTATTTCGTCGCCAAGGGCAAAAAGGGAAACGCGTTCGGTATCATCGAAGCTCATCTTCAGGGTGCACAAACGTTACTGCCGCTGGTGTATCCCGTGACCACTGAAGCACTGCCGGCGCCTTTGTCGTATGAGCAAGTAATCAGCGATTTCTACGATGCAGCGGGTGAAGAACTCGCGGCGCATCTCGAAGCCGGGCGGGATGTGGCAGTGATCTGTGAGGGCGATCCGTTCTTCTACGGTTCCTACATGTATCTGCATGATCGTCTGGCCGAGCGCTACGAGGCCGAAGTGGTGCCCGGTGTTTGCTCAATGCTGGGTGGCGCATCGGTGCTGGGTGTCCCACTGGTCTATCGAAATCAGAGCCTGTCGGTGTTATCCGGCGTCTTGCCCCACGAAGACCTCAAGCGCCGCCTGGCCGAGGCCGACGCTGCCGTCATCATGAAATTGGGGCGTAACTTTCCCAAGGTTCGTGAAGTACTGGAAGAACTCGGGCTGGCAGGGCGTGCTCTGTACGTCGAACGGGCAACCATGGCCAACCAGAAGATAGTACCGCTGGATCAGGTCGAGCCGATGTCCTCACCGTATTTCTCGTTGATCATCGTTCCTGGCGAAAGGTGGCAGGGCTGATGACTCAACCAGTTCCGGCGATCGTCATTCTCGGTAATGGCAGTCTTGCGACCGCCCGCGCTATTCAAACCTGTCTGCCCGGCGCCTTGATCCACGGATTAGCCGAAAGAGTTGAAGGTGCCGATGTGATTTATCAGGAGTTCGGCGCAACGCTGCGCGAACTCTATCAACAGAACACGCCCATCGTGGCGCTGTGCGCGGCCGGTATCGTGATTCGCACGCTGGCGCCATTGCTGCTGGAAAAAGGCGTGGAGCCACCGGTATTGGCAGTGGCCGAAGACGGCAGTGCGGTGGTGCCATTGCTGGGTGGCCTGGGCGGCGTAAACGTATTGGCCCGCACCATCGCTCAGGGGTTGGGCATAACAGCGGCAATCACTACCAGCGGCGAATTGCGCTTCGGTACCTGTCTGTTGAACCCTCCGAGCGGCTACACCCTTGGCGATCTGGAACTCGGCAAACGTTTTGTTTCTGATCTGCTCGGCGGTCAGCCGGTACGAATTGAAGGTGATGCGCCCTGGCTTGCCCAAGCCCAACTGACTGTGGACGAACAGGCCCATCTGGCCATTCACGTGGGTAGCGGCGAGCGCGAGCCGGCCGCCAATGAGCTGCTGATTTACCCTGAAAATGTCGTGGTGCTGGTGAATGCTGAGGTTGCTGACCTGCCCAATGCCATTCGCCAGGCTCTGCACCGGGAGAAAATTGCAGTTCAGGCGTTGGTTTGCTTGTTGGCCAATGAGCAGCTCATGGCCAGTCAGGCGCTACGGGATGCCGCCATTGAACTGGATGTTCCCTTGCGCTTTTGTCCGGCGGACACTGTGCGCGAGCAACTTAGTAAGACATTGCCGCAGCCCGTGACTATTTGCGGTGATGATTCCATCACTATCGCCGTCGCCGAACATCCCCTGGACCCACAACGCATAGGTCGTGCGCGGGGGCGCCTGGCAGTTATTGGCCTCGGCCCCGGAGCTGCCGATTTGATGGTGCCTGCCGTCAAGAAAGAGCTGGCTCGAGCCAATGATGTGCTCGGTTATGAAACCTATGTGCGCATGGCAGGGCCGTTCCGTACTGATCAGGTGCTGCACTGCACCGATAACCGTGAAGAAATGCAGCGCGCGCGTCATGCCTTCGAACTGGCGGCACAGGGTCGCTCGGTGGTGGTGGTGTCTTCCGGTGACCCTGGAGTGTTTGCGATGGCAGCCGCAGTGCTTGAAGCGCTGCATGAATCCCGCGACCCGGCGTGGCACAACGTTGATCTGGAAATCCTGCCGGGCGTCTCGGCCTCATTGGCAACCGCTGCGCAGGCGGGTGCACCGCTGGGGCATGACTTCTGCGTACTGTCGCTGTCGGACAACCTCAAACCCTGGGAGATCATCGAGAAACGTTTGGCCTTGGCAGCCCAGGCCGATCTGGCGATGGCATTTTACAACCCGATCTCGCGTTCCCGCCCTTGGCAACTGGGACGTGCGCTTGAAATCGTCGCGCTGCACCGGGATCCCGAGACGCCGGTTGTGCTAGGGCGGGATGTCGGGCGCCCCGGTCAGACTTTGCGGGTGACAACTCTTGGGCAATTGAGCCCGGAACAGGTTGATATGCGAACCATGGTATTGATCGGTTCATCCACGACTCGCGTGTTTCCTCGAGCCGATGGCCCGTCATGGGTGTATACACCCCGTAGTTACGGCGATAAGTTAGTCGATATTAAGTAATAAGTCGTTACCCGGGCCACTTGGCTCGGGTAAATCGAACGGTCGACTTTAATTGCAATAACATAACTTGACATTCAATAGCGTTTGAGTCGAAGTTTGGCTGTGGGTTAAGTTTCGCCTGTGCCTGGAGGCACAATTAACCGACGAACAAGGAAT
This sequence comes from Pseudomonas sp. LB3P31, assembly GCF_054897945.1. Lineage (NCBI taxonomy): Bacteria > Pseudomonadati > Pseudomonadota > Gammaproteobacteria > Pseudomonadales > Pseudomonadaceae > Pseudomonas > Pseudomonas sp. LB3P31. Next base: position 2,714,330 of record NZ_CM142710.1, on the reverse strand, counting down.
GTCAGACATGCAAAATGTAGACGGTACTATCAGTTTTGAAGAAACCAAGGACCTGGTTTCGTGGCGTATAGAAAGGCGCCAGTTTCTATCGACTAATGTCAGTTACACCAGGTCTTTGGTTACGCCGGAAAAATCCAGCCCTACTAAAGAGCTGGATGCGCTGGTCTTGGGAAACACGTTGATCGGTTACGGGGATAATGTGTCGATCGAGAACATGACCGTGATCGAGAACATCATAAAATTCTCGAAAATGGAGGCTACCCTTGAGGTTCCTGGTGATAAAAAGCCCAAGGAATGGCATCAGGCTTTCTTGAACTGCATGGAAGACCTGGGTTGCTATTTGCCGGACAACGGAGTCGTGGAGCACAGTCGAAGCGCCTTGCAGTTGACCATGTCCAATCTGGTTACAGGGATCATCAAAGCGGGCGTTGAAGCTGCCAAAGCAGCCATTCCGGGTGCCTCAGTACTCAGCGCGGTCGCAGACTCCACTATAGATGCCGTAAAAAAAGAACCCGAAATTGTCAAGTTGTTCAATTACGAAGTCACCAAGACTAAGGGAGTCAAATTAGCAATTTTACCCTGCGAACAACTCAAGAATGGCTTGATCATGATCATGTTGTCGTCCATCTACAGTGATGCCGACAGTGTTGAGGGGGGCGTACTGTTTTTCGATGCAAAGGTGGCGGATCTGGATGTTTTCCGCGCGACATCGTTCATCACCTTTAACCCGCTGCGTTACTCGCAAGTAAAAGAGGATATCGAGCGGGTACTCAATCAGCAGCAGGGTGCCCAGCTGAGCAAAAGGTTCAAACGCCACAAGTAACTAAACTACCGGCGTTGTAAGGGAGCTGGTGTCCGGGATTCAGGGCGCCAGGTACCCTCTCACCCCGGTAAAGATGATTTGCGCGGCCAGCGCACACACAAACAACCCCATCAACCGGCTGACAATCTGCAAGCCCTGGTCGCCCAGGATTCTTTCGATGCGATTCGACAGGTACAGCACCACGCCCACGGTGAAACTGGCCAAGGCAATGCTGACAATGGCAGTGAGCTTGTCATCCCAATGCGGCTGACTGATGCCCATCACCAGCAAGGCGCCGATCGTGCCGGGGCCGACTGTCAACGGAATGGTCAGCGGGACGATGGTCACGTCCTGTTGCACGTTGTCGGTCTGCACCACCGACTTGCCCTGCGCCATCCCCAGTGCCGAGATGAACAGCACGCTGCCGGCGCCAATGCGGAAAGCGTCTACGGTAATGCCGAAGACATCGAAAATCACCCGGCCGAACAGATACAGCAAGACACTGGAGACCAGGGTGGCGGTGGCCACTTTCCAGGCCAGTCGACGTTGCTCTTTTCGCGAGTAACCGCGAGTCAGGCTGATGAAGCAGGACAGGACGAAGAACGGGCTGTAGAGCACCAGCATCTTCAGGTAAACGCTGAACAACACGTGGAGCATGGTGCAAGCTCACTGGCGAGGGAAGTCGATGGGCAGTCTAACAGGCGTTTTCACGTCTGTCGGCTCAGGTGGTTTGGGTGGCGGCTCGGTTCTGCTGATCACGCTGGGCAACCCAGTGCTCGATCAGTTCACGCAATTGGGAAAGCTCGACCGGCTTGGCCATATGCCCGTCCATGCCCGCCTGGCGGGCGCGTTCTTTGTGTTCGGCCAGAATATGCGCGGTCAGTGCGACTACAGGCGTACGCACCCGTTGGTTGCCAACCTCCCAGGCACGCAACTGCTGGGTGGCTGAGAAGCCGTCAAGAATCGGCATTTCGCAGTCCATCAGCACCAGGTCGTAGCGTTGGGCTTTCATCGCCTGCAGCGCTTCTTCGCCGTTGCTGGCGGTGTCGGGTTGCAGGTTGAGCTTGCCCAGCATGCCGCGAATCACCTTGGTGGAAATGCTGTTGTCTTCGGCCACCAGGATGCGGAAGTCTCCCGGTACCTTGACAGGCAGGGTCGGGCCGGTTGGCAGGGGGTACGGAGCCACCTGGCCTTTGTTGCGCTGGTTCAGTTCATCGGCGAGAGTGGTCTTGAGCGTATAACCGGCTACCGGTTTGGCCAGGATGCGTTTGATCCCGGAATTGCGCGCGATGATCTTGCTCGGCGCATTGCTGATGCCCGTGAGCATGATCAGCAGGATGTCGTGATTGAGGCTTGGGTCTTCCTTGATCTTCGCCGCCAGCTGCATGCCGGTCATGCCGGGCATGTTCTGGTCGAGCAGCACCACGTCGAAGTAGTCGCGCAGGTGCGCCTTGGTGCGCAACAGCGCCAGTGCTTCCTTGCCGGAGGGCACCGCACTGACGTTCAGGCCCCAGGCGGTGCATTGTTGCACCAGGACTTTGCGGCAGGTGTCGTTGTCGTCGACCACCAGCACCCGCGCGCCTTGTAGCGGGCCATCGAGGTCGGAAGTCGGATGTTCCAGGCGATCGGGATCCAGCGGCAGGGTCAGCCACAAGGTGCTGCCCTGACTATTGCCGCTCTTGATGCCGAACTCACCCTGCATCAGACGAATCAATTGACGCGCGATCACCAGCCCCAGATTGCCGCCGAGGCGATTGGCCGAGAGGAAATGTTTGCTGTGCAGTTCTGCGTGCATCAGCGCGTCGCGTTCTTCGGCGTCCATGGGCTCGCCGCTGTCCTGCACGGCGATGCGCAACCGCGGCTTGGCGCTGCGTTCGTCCAGGGCGACGACGATCAGGATTTCACCCTCGTCGGTTTTCTTCAGGGCGTTTTCCAGCAGGCTCAGCAGGGTCTGACGCAGACGAGTCGGATCACCGCTGATGACCCGCGGCACTTGCGGCTGGATAAAGCTGATCAGTTCGACGTTCTGCTGTTCGGCCTTGGCGCGAAAGATGCTCAGGCAGTCTTCGATCAATGCGTTGAGATCGAACTGCACATCGTCCAGTTCGATCTGCCCGGACTCGAGCTTGGAGATGTCGAGAATCTCGTTGATCAGGGTCAGCAGTTCGTTGCCGGCACTGTGGATGGTCTGCACATAGTCGCGCTGCTTGACGGAGAGCGGGGTGCCCAGCAGCAGTTCGGTCATGCCCAGCACGCCGTTCATGGGCGTGCGGATCTCGTGACTGATCTTGGCCAGGAATTCGGCCTTGGCATTGATTTCGGCGTTGCTGGCCGCCAGGTCGCGGCTGATGCTGAAACGGTCTTCGGTAATGCTGCGCTGGCGTTCGCTCAGGGCCACGCTCATCAGCAGGCCGCTGACGCAGATGAACGCCAGCAGGGTGGTGATCAGGCCCTGGGGTTCCACCAGTGTCAGCCCCAGCAACGCGGGCAGGATGATCAGGGTGCCGAGGTTGAACACCACCATGGCACCGACGAAAAAGCGCGCCGGGCGATAGCCTTTCTGCCAGTGCCAGGCCCCGGTGAACAGCATGCTCAGGCCCGCGAGGGCGACCAGTGCATAGGTGATGATATTCAGCGGCAGGGTTTCGACGAATAACAGCAGCAGGCCGCAAGCGACGATGAACAGCATGTCGGCCAGCAGCAGCTTGTTCAGCGGGTGCGAACCGAGCGGAGCAAAAAAGCGGTAGGCCAGCATCAGTCCGCACGGCGCGGTCAGCAACAGGGCGAGATACGCCCCGGGTGTTTGAATGGCGTGCCAGTCAGGCATCCACGGCCCGGCGAGGTTCAGCAGCAGGGCCAGGCTGAGCATCAGCAGGGCCTCGCACGCGGCTAGCCATACACTGCTGCGCGAGCGCGTGTAGGCGTAACGGATGAGGTTGTGCAGGATCAACATGCCGATACAGCCGAACAGCAGGCCGTAGATCAGCGTCTGGGTCTGGTTGGCGGCGGTGGTGATGGCCGATTGCAGGGTGATGTAGGGACGCATCTGGTGTTCGGACACCAGGCGCAGATACACATCGAGTGATTTGTCACTTTGCGGCAGCGGCAGCAGGACATCACTGCTGGGCAGTGGTCGGTCACCCTGGGGCTGGTCGGGCCCGACGTTGGTCTGGTCGACGAGCTTGTCGCCGTCCAGCACGTAGAGATTGAGGTGCGACAGATCCGGCGCGAACACCTTCAGGACCTGTTCGTGTTTGCCCGGTGCGAGCCTGAAGCGCAGCCACAGCGCGCCCTCCGGCTCGGCGGCGGTCAGGCGTTCGAGTTCGATGGGGCTAAATTGATTGGTGTAGCGCGAGGAGCGAATATCGCTGAGCTGCAGGTTGCCCTGCTCGTCGAGCAATACGGCCCAGCCACTGCCTTGCGCGGCCTGGGCCGGGAGCATGCAGAGCAGGGTCAGCAGAGTGACGGTGAGACTTACGGCAATCCTGAGCCAGCGCACGGCGAAATCCCTTCGTAGGTTGATGCCAGAATATAACTATGCGCGGCGCCGGAATAGTCCGGCAAGAGCCTGAGGCCCTTGCCCGACCGAATGGAGCCCTTATTCCTGAACTTCGCCACGCTCGCGGGCAATGGCACGATAGCCGATGTCCTTGCGATAGAAACAACCTTCCCAGTCGATTTTTGCTGCCAACTGGTAAGCCTGCTGCTGAGCAGCATCGACGCTGGCGCCCATGGCGGTGGCGCAGAGCACTCGACCACCGGCGGTCACCACTTGGCCATCCTTGAGCGCAGTGCCGGCGTGGAAGACTTTACCTTCCAGTGCCGCAGCAGCGTCCAGGCCATTGATGGCGACGCCCTTGGCGTAGTCACCAGGATAACCGCCCGCGGCCAGCACGATGCCAACGCTCGGGCGTGGATCCCATTGTGCTTCGACTTTGTCCAGGGCCTGCGCGAGGGCCGCTTCGACCAGCAACACCAGGCTCGACTGCAGGCGCAGCATGATCGGCTGGGTCTCAGGGTCGCCGAAACGGCAGTTGAATTCGATAACTTTTGGGTTACCAGCTTTGTCTATCATCAGCCCGGCGTACAGGAAACCGGTATAGACGTTGCCTTCGTCGGCCATGCCGCGCACGGTTGGCCAGATCACCAGGTCCATCACGCGCTGGTGCACTTCACTGGTGACTACCGGGGCAGGGGAGTACGCACCCATGCCGCCGGTGTTCGGACCAGTGTCGCCGTCGCCGACGCGTTTGTGATCCTGGCTGGTGGCCATTGGCAGGACGTTCTTGCCGTCGACCATGACGATGAAGCTGGCTTCCTCGCCGTCGAGGAACTCTTCGATGACTACGCGCGAACCCGCGTCGCCAAAGGCATTGCCGGCCAGCATGTCACGCACGGCGTCTTCGGCTTCAGCCAGGGTCATGGCGACGATCACGCCTTTGCCTGCTGCCAGGCCGTCAGCCTTGATCACGATCGGCGCGCCTTTTTCACGCAGATAAGCCAGGGCAGGCTCAATCTCGGTGAAGTTCTGGTAGTCGGCGGTAGGGATCTTGTGGCGCGCCAGGAAATCCTTGGTGAACGCTTTCGAACCTTCCAGCTGGGCGGCGCCGGCAGTTGGGCCGAAGCAGTCGAGGCCGCGGGAGCGGAACAGGTCGACGACGCCGGCAACCAGCGGCACTTCCGGGCCGACAATGGTCAGCGCAACGTTCTTCTCGGCGAAGTCGGCGAGTTGCTCAAGGGCCAGCACGTCGATCGCAACGTTTTCGCACTTGGCTTCAATGGCGGTGCCGGCGTTGCCTGGAGCAACAAAAACCTTCTGCACGCGCGGATCTTGAGCCACTTTCCAGGCCAGGGCGTGTTCACGGCCACCGCTGCCAATGATCAAAACATTCATTTCAAAAACCTCAAAATTCTGTGGGTCGCTGCAAAACCCCTGTGTACAAACTATGTAGGAGCTGCCGAAGGCTGCGATCTTTTGATTTTGATTTCAAAAACCAGATCAAAAGATCGCAGCCTCGTTTCACTCGACAGCTCCTACACAGCTCCTACAGGGGGAGCTGTGTACTCAGTGACGGAAGTGGCGCATGCCGGTGAAGACCATGGCGATGCCAGCCTCGTCGGCTGCGGCAATCACTTCGGCATCCCGCATCGAGCCGCCTGGCTGGATCACCGCAGTGACACCGGCCTTGGCCGCATTGTCCAGACCGTCGCGGAACGGGAAGAACGCGTCCGATGCCATCACCGAACCCTGCACCTGCAGGCCGGCATGCTCAGCCTTGATCGCGGCGATACGCGCCGAGTTCACGCGGCTCATCTGGCCAGCGCCGACACCGATGGTCTGGCGGTTCTTGGCGTAGACAATAGCGTTGGACTTGACGTACTTGGCGACTTTCCAGGCGAAGATCAGGTCGTTGATTTCCTGTTCGGTCGGTGCACGCTTGGTCACGACTTTCAGGTCTTCGCTGCCGATCATGCCGATGTCACGGCTCTGGACCAGCAGGCCGCCATTCACCCGCTTGTAGTCCCAGGCAGCAGCGCGATCCGCTGACCACTCGCCACAGGCCAGCAGGCGCACGTTGGCTTTGGCCGCAACAATGGCGCGGGCTTCTTCGCTGACGCTTGGGGCGATGATCACTTCAACGAACTGACGCTCGACGATGGCCTTGGCTGTTTCTGCATCCAGTTCGCGGTTGAAGGCAATGATGCCGCCAAACGCCGATTCGGTGTCGGTGGCGTAGGCCAGTTCGTAGGCCTGGCGGATACCGCCTTCGGCGTCCGGGCTCACGGCCACGCCGCACGGGTTGGCGTGCTTGACGATCACGCAGGCCGGTTTCACAAAGCTCTTCACACATTCCAGCGCGGCGTCGGTGTCGGCCACGTTGTTATACGACAGCTCTTTGCCTTGCAGTTGGGTCGCAGTGGCGATCCCGACTTCGGCAGGCTTGGTCTCAACGTAGAACGCCGCGCTCTGGTGCGGGTTCTCGCCGTAGCGCATTTCCTGGGCCTTGACGAACTGGCTGTTGAAGGTGCGCGGGAATTCGCTGCGACCTTCGGTGCTGAGCGTCTCGGCGGCCTGGTTCACGGTGCCCATGTAGTTGGCGATCATGCCGTCGTAAGCGGCGGTGTGTTCAAAGGCCTTGAGCATCAGGTCGAAACGCTGGGCGTAAGTCAGGCCACCGGCCTTGAGGCCTTCGAGAACGCTGGCGTAGTCGCTGGCATTGACCACGATCGCCACGTCTTTATGATTTTTTGCAGCAGAACGAACCATGGTCGGGCCGCCGATATCGATGTTCTCGATGGCAGTCGGCAGGTCGCAGCCTGGCTTGTTGATGGTGGCTTCGAACGGGTACAGGTTGACCGCGACCAGGTCGATCGGCTTGATACCGTGCTCGCTCATGATCGCGTCATCGATACCGCGACGACCGAGGATCCCTCCGTGGATTTTCGGGTGCAGGGTCTTGACCCGACCGTCCATCATTTCCGCGAAACCGGTGTAATCCGCGACTTCCACTGCGGCGACACCATTGTCGCGCAACAGCTTGAACGTTCCGCCGGTGGAGAGGATCTCGACGCCCAGGGCTTCAAGCTCCTTGGCGAATTCGAGGATCCCGGTCTTGTCGGAAACGCTGATCAAGGCGCGGCGGATCGGCAGGCGGGTAGTCTGGTCGGTCATCTCAATTTCCATCAAAAGCAAAGGAGTCAGCAAAAAAGGCGACCGGTTTTACGCGGGCGCCTTTCTGGTTTGATTGAATGCTTACAGCAAATCGTACTGCTTGAGTTTCTTGCGCAGCGTGCCCCGGTTCAGTCCGAGCAGCTCGCTGGCCTTGGTCTGGTTGCCCTTGACGTAGTTCATCACGCATTCGAGCAGGGGCGCCTCGACTTCGGAGAGCACCAGGTTGTACACATCCGTGACGGCAGCGCCCTCAAGGTGGGCGAAATAATTGTGCAGCGCCTTCTCGACACTCCCGCGAAGGGTCTGGCCTTCTTCGCTAGGCGTATTGAGGTGCTGTTTCAAATTCACATTGTCGCTCACGGGTGTTGTTCCACTCACTAAAGTCTCGGTCATCATCGTCATGCGGCCACCCCTTCTCCGTCCCCTGTCAGGCTCTTGTAACGTTCGGCGAAGAAGCCCTGAACGTTGGCGCATTGTGCTTCCGTATCTTCCAAACGATTGAAGTGGGCGCGAAACTCCCTGGCGCCCGGCAAGGTTGCGAGATACCAGCCCACATGCTTGCGAGCAATGCGCACACCCATGACGTCTCCATAGAAAACGTGCAGCGCGGCCAAATGCTCTAGCAGTATGCGTTCCACCTCGATCAGTTCCAGCGCCGGAAGTTTTTCACCGGTGCGCAGGTAATGATCGATCTCGCGAAAAATCCATGGCCGCCCCTGGGCAGCCCGGCCAACCAGCAGGCCATCGGCACCGGTCGCGTCGAGCACGTACCGGGCCTTTTCTGGCGAATCGATATCGCCGTTGGCAAACACCGGGATCGACACCGCCTGCTTGATCGCGGCAATAGTGTCGTACTCGGCTTCACCGGTGTACAGATCGGCACGGGTGCGGCCATGCACCGCCAACGCCGTGATACCTGCCTGCTCGGCGATCTTCGCCACGGTCAGGCCGTTCTTGTTGTCCCGGTCCCAGCCGGTCCGGATCTTCAGAGTGACCGGCACATCGACTGCGGCCACGACGGCCTGCAGGATCTCGGTCACCAACGCTTCATCCTTCAACAGTGCAGACCCGGCGGCCTTGTTGCAGACCTTCTTCGCCGGGCAGCCCATGTTGATGTCAATAATCTGTGCGCCCAGCTCGACATTGGCGCGAGCCGCATTCGCCAGCATCTGCGCATCGCCACCGGCGATCTGTACCGAGCGCGGCTCGGGATCACCTTCGTGGATCATGCGCATGCGCGACTTGCGGGTGTTCCACAAACTCATGTCGCTGGTGACCATTTCCGAAACAACCAGCCCTGCACCCAGTCGTTTGCACAGCTGACGAAAGGGTTGGTCAGTGACACCCGCCATAGGGGCGAGAATCAAGCCGTTGTGCAATGTGTATGGACCGATGCGTACCGCCGACATAGGACTTCCCTGTTGTGGGGCCGGATCATGAGAGTTCGAAAAAGGGTTGGCATGATACCCGCTCTCGATGACTGGATAAAGGCTGAATTGAACAAAATCTGAACAGTTATTCTGTTATCGCCAGCGGTTTGGTCCGCACGGGCTCAGTCAGAAATCCGCCGTCAATCGCGGATCGGTGAACCGTTTCACTCGGGCGAATGAAAACTCAGGCTGTAGTTCACCGCTTTCGAGCCTGGATCGAGGATATCCAGGGCAATGTGAATTGGCGTTTGCGGGGGCATTTCCGCCATGCCTTCGAGATCGCCGTTGAGGTACTCGCCGGGTTTGAACCGACGGCTGGCGATCAGGTGACCGTTGAGGTCGGCGAAGCGCAACTCCAGCAAGGGGAACGGCTGGGAGAAGGGCGCGCGGTTGTAGATGATCGCATCGACCACCAGGGCACCGCTGAATTCCGGATGGCTGCGCACCACCAGGTTGCTGCTCTTGATCTTCGCGATGTCGACCTTGGATGGCACGGTACAGCCGATCTGCGGGCACAACTGCTGGAACCAGGGACGATATTGGTCCTGACGCGCGAGTTCTTCGAAATGGTAAGCCACGTACTGGCCGCCCAGGGCGCAGGCGGCGAGCACTGTCAGAATCAGCCAGAATAACCGGCGACCCCAAGGCGAACGGCGTTTTTGCCAGTCCAGTTGCAGCGGGTCGTCGGTGAGGTCCTGCAGGACTTCGGCGCGCACGGCCGGTTCGCTGCGTCTTTTGCGCACGGGTTCAATGGGAGGCAGGTCGTCATCAATGTCATCCATCGCCGACAAACGTTCCGGCGTTGGTGGCGGTTCCAGCACCAGCTCCTGGCGAACCAGCGGCGGGCGCGGCTCATCGTCGAGCTCGACCAGCTCCAGCGTCAGCGAGGGTTCGGTGCGCGCTGGTTTGAGCGGGGCAAACGCCGGGGCGGGCTCTTCATCAACTTCAGCAGCTTGGGCGCGGTCGGCAGCGGATTCGCTGTACAGGCTATCGGGCCAGGATGCTTCGTCATGTTCGGCGCTGTCGCGGCGTGCGCTCAGTGAATCTTCGCGGTGTCGGCCGAACTCGGTGGTCGGCTGAATTTCCCGCTGTTCCAGTCGTGCGAGCTCTTCGTCGAGGTCGAGGCTGTCCAGATCGAGCTCGGCAGCCGTCCATTGCTTCAGGCTGATGGCCCGTTGTTCTGGCGGTTCGACGAGGGCCGGGGCGATCGTGCTCACGGGGTCCTTGTCCGCCTGCTCCAGCAATTGCTTGGCGGCATTAAAAACCTGCAGGCAAGAGCCGCAACGAACTACTCCACGTGCCACGCTCAACTGGGCATGGCTGACGCGGAAGCTCTTTTGGCAATGCGGGCACTGAGTGACGAAGCTGTCGGTCATGCGGCGATCCGGATTATGCAGGCGCCCATTCTAGCGCCGACGGCCAGTGATGCGCACCCAGCCATCGCGATTGGCGATCGGGTCCAGATCGAAGTCCTGGGCATAGGCCTTGGCCACTTCTTCACCTTGTTCGGCGAGGATGCCCGACAGCGCCAGGCGACCACCGGTCTTGACCAGGCTGGACAATTGCGGCGCCAGGGAGACCAGCGGGCCGGCCAGGATGTTGGCCACCAGCACGTCGGCCTGGACTTGCGGCAGGTCCTCTGGCAAATACAGCGGGAACAGGGCTTCGGCGATGTTGTTGCGCCCGGCATTGTCACGGGAAGCTTCAAGTGCCTGCACGTCGATGTCGGTACCGACCGCTTGCCTGGCCCCCAGCAGCAAGGCGGCGATTGCCAGAATGCCCGAGCCGCAACCGAAATCGAGCACGTTGCAGTCCTTCAGGTCCTGGCCGTCAAGCCATTCCAGACACAGGGCAGTGGTCGGGTGGGTGCCGGTGCCAAACGCCAGGCCCGGGTCCAGCAGAATGTTCACGGCGTCGGGTTCAGGAGCAGCGTGCCAGCTTGGAACGATCCACAGGCGCTGACCAAAGCGCATTGGCTGGAAATCGTCCATCCAGCTGCGCTCCCAGTCCTGGTCTTCAATGACTTCGCTGTGATGCTCGGGCAGCGGGCTGCCGGTCAGCAGCTCCAGGTGGGCCAGCACGCTGGCGGCTTCGGTGCCACCTTCGAACAGGGCCAGCAGGTGCGTGTGCGACCACAGCGGGGTGGTGTTGAGTTCCGGTTCGAAGATCGGCTGATCTTCAGCGTCCATGAAAGTCACCGACACGGCGCCCACTTCAAGGAAAGCGTCTTCGTAGGTTTCGGCTTGTTCTGGGCTGATGGCGAGACGGACTTGCAGCCAAGGCATGGCGGGCACCTGTGAAAAATATTGATTGCAGCCTAGCGGGCTGCGATAAGCGCGCAAGTTTACGCGAGCGCGCGGCAGAAGACGACCATGGGGGAGGGGTCGACTCCGGTGTGTCCCCGAAAAAATCTCAGCCTTCGGCAGTTTATTTTTGATTTTTGGCTTGTAAGCTTCTTAACCACTGCAATCCTGCGTTCGTCAGCCGATAGCGTTGCAGACGGCTATTAGGTTGGCCGGGTAAGGTCATTTCGAGAGCACCGAATGAGATCGCCGGCAGTATGTAAGCTTTGCGAAAGTGGTCGGCATTTTTCAGGCTCATGGCGGTCTGTAGTTCCTGCCTGCTCATGTCGCCGTCAATAGCCTTCAAAAGCGCAGCGACTTCCATGGTGACTTCCATGGTGACTTCCATGGTGACTGGCTCAATACCGTGGGATTGAGGGTGGGACAGCAGCCTCACAACATACGAAATGCGATCGACGTCCGTTTCAAATACTGGCGCTGGCGACCCATTGGCTGCCATGACCTTTAGGATTTTTGGAATCCCGGTAGAGCGGCCTTCAGTCAGGTCCAGTTCCTTGAAAAACTCCCCGATCCGCCGGTTACGATAGCGACGGCTCACAGCGCGTCCGGCTTGCAAGTCTTCCAGGCGGATAGAACGATCAGGTCCCGGGAAGCTCAAAATCACCAATTCTTCCCGGCTGATGCGCACCTCGACAGGCTCGCGTACCTCATAAGAGCGGTGGTAAACCGCGTTGACCAATGCTTCTTCAATTGCCTGGAATGGGAAGTTCCAGATTCGCGTGGCTTCGGCGCGGTTTGGATGCTTGGTTACAGTCTCACGAAGATAATTGCGCTGAATATAAGCGAGGGCCTCGCGAGTGATGGTCGCAAGAGGGCCTTTGAAGATTTTCTCATCAAATCGGTCGCCACCGGGTCCTTCCGGAAACCAGACAACGTCTATTTGGGTTCCCGCAAAGAATTTATCAGGTGCGTCATTGAAGAGCATCAGACCGACATTCTTGGGCCACGGTGATTCGGTCGGGCCGCCCACCACATTCATTTGGCGGCCTAGCGCCTCGACAGAAAGGTCGTCGGCGTCTTCTACAAGAGCGCTCCCGATCTCCTGCAAGAAGTTTTTCATCAGCGGTTTGGAAAGGTCGCTGAGCCCGGAACTCAGGTTAAATCGATCATCGAAAGGTACTTTGGCAGCGAGACTCAACAGTTCCTGCTCGGTTTCGCCCTTGGCTTCCACTGTGCTGCTGTAGCGACGGATGTAGTAGTGCAGGCTTCGGTGTTTTGCTGTTACTGCTGCCGGAGCCTTGTAGGGGCGGTTTTGCCCGCCCGGTGCCCACAGCACGATTAACTTGCGGCCCTCTACTTCTTCTATGCTCAGCACCGGAAAGTAGGAGGGTTGAATAGATTGGCAGGCTGCCAACAGTTCAAGCTGAATCGTGTCGAGAACCTTATCGGCTAGTCCTGATGGAGGAAAGATTGGCTGCCCATTGGTATCGCATTCTTGCCCGATGACCAGGTACCCTCCGCCCAAATTTTCAAAATCATTGGCAAACGCGCACAGCGTGCGAATTATCGGGTCAGGATTCCAGCCGGACTTGTACTCGATCCGCTCACTCTCGACTGTTCGCTGGCGTAGCAAATCGTTGAGATTGATGGGTAGCTTTTGAGACATGGTCAGCCTCTGATTCGTCAGTGTTGTGCACGTGAGAGGCGATTATAGCCAGCCCCGACAGTCCGACGCCTGTCAGTTATGTCTCTCAGTTGGCAGATGAAATGTGCAGAAACAACAAAGCCGCCCGAAGGCGGCTTTGTTGGTTTGGATCACAGACTAGTGCTTGTCGCCAGCCAGCTTGTGTTCCAGGTAGTGGATGTTGATTCCACCTTTGCAGAAGCCTTCATCGCGGACCAGGTCGCGGTGCAGCGGGATGTTGGTCTTGATCCCATCGACCACGATTTCGTCCAGCGCATTGCGCATGCGCGCCAGGGCTTCGTCACGGGTTGCGCCGTAGGTGATCAGCTTGCCGATCAACGAATCATAGTTCGGCGGAACCGCATAACCGCTGTACAGGTGCGAGTCGACGCGAACGCCGTTGCCGCCTGGAGCGTGGAAATGCTTGACCGTGCCTGGGCTTGGCATGAAGGTTTTCGGGTCTTCGGCGTTGATCCGGCATTCCAGCGCATGACCGCGGATGACCACGTCATCCTGGGTGTACGACAGCTTGTTGCCGGCGGCGATGCTGAGCATCTCCTTGACGATGTCGATGCCGGTAACCATTTCGGTTACCGGGTGTTCGACCTGAACGCGGGTGTTCATTTCGATGAAATAGAACGCGCCGTTCTCGTACAGGAACTCGAAAGTGCCCGCGCCACGATAGTTGATGTCGATGCACGCCTTGACGCAGCGAGCGAGGACTTCCTGGCGAGCTTTCTCGTCGATGCCCGGTGCCGGCGCTTCTTCAAGCACCTTCTGGTGACGACGTTGCAGCGAGCAGTCGCGGTCGCCCAGATGGATGGCGTGGCCCTGGCCGTCGGAAAGCACCTGGACTTCCACGTGACGTGGGTTGGTCAGGAATTTTTCCAGGTAGACCATCGGGTTGCCAAACGCCGCGCCAGCTTCGGTGCGGGTCAGTTTGGCGAAGGAGATCAGGTCTTCTTCCTTGTGCACAACGCGCATGCCGCGACCACCGCCGCCGCCAGCAGCCTTGATGATCACTGGATAGCCAACTTCACGACCAATGCGCAGCGCCGATTCTTCGTCTTCCGGCAGTGGGCCGTCGGAACCTGGAACGGTTGGCACGCCTGCTTCGATCATCGCGTGCTTGGCCGATACCTTGTCGCCCATCAGGCGAATGGTCTCGGCTTTCGGACCGATGAAGGCGAAGCCGGAGTTCTCGACCTGTTCAGCAAAATCAGCGTTTTCCGCGAGGAAACCGTAGCCTGGGTGAATGGCGGTAGCGCCGGTCACTTCAGCGGCGGCAATGATTGCCGGAATGTGCAGGTAGGAATGCGCGGCCGAAGCCGGACCGATGCAGACGGATTCGTCTGCCAGGCCCAGGTGCATCAGTTCCTTGTCGGCCTTGGAGTACACGGCGACAGTCTTGATGCCCATCTCTTTGCAAGCACGCAGGATCCGCAGGGCAATCTCACCGCGGTTGGCGATCAGAACTTTTTCCAACTTCGCAGTCATCAAAGTTTCTCCGCGGTTCAAACGATGGTGAACAGCGGTTGGTCGTACTCAACCGGCTGGCCGTCTTCGACGAGGATGGATTCGATCACACCGCTGGTTTCAGCTTCGATGTGGTTCATCATCTTCATCGCTTCAACGATGCACAGGGTGTCGCCTTTCTTCACGGTCTGGCCAACTTCAACGAAGGATGGCGAGGCTGGCGAAGATTTGCGATAGAAAGTGCCCACCATCGGCGAACGGGCAACGGTGCCGTTTAGAACAGGCGCGGCCGGGGCAGCAGGAGCGGCGGCAACCGGAGCAGCAGCGGCAGGCGCTGGAGCCGGAGCGTGCATTGGCGCGGGTGCGTAGTACTGCTGCGCTGGCGTCTTGCTGTGGCGGCTGATACGTACGGACTCTTCGCCTTCCTTGATCTCGAGCTCGTCGATGCCGGACTCTTCCAGCAATTCGATTAGTTTCTTAACTTTACGGATATCCATGAATCATCAACTCCCAAGGGTCGGTCAGGGGCGTATAGCTTGTTGTTCAAGCTGCTCTAGTGCAGCCTCCAGGGCCAGTCGATAACCGCTGGCGCCAAGGCCGCAGATCACTCCCACCGCTACGTCGGAGAAGTAAGAGTGATGGCGGAAAGGTTCGCGTTTGTGCACGTTGGACAAATGCACTTCGATGAATGGGATGCTCACCGCCAGCAGCGCGTCACGTAAAGCGACACTCGTGTGCGTAAAAGCTGCTGGGTTGATCAGAATGAAGTCCACACCTTCGCCGCGTGCAGCGTGGATGCGATCGATCAATTCGTACTCGGCATTGCTTTGCAGGTGCAGCAAATGATGACCGGCTTCACGGGCACGGCGTTCCAGGTCCTGGTTGATCTGCGCCAGCGTCGTGGCGCCATAGGTGCCGGGTTCGCGGGTGCCGAGCAGGTTCAGGTTGGGTCCGTGCAGGACCAGAAAGGTTGCCATCTGCTGTTCCTTGTTATCTGTGGGCATCGGTCAGAACCCGGCGACTATGCCGCAAAGACTTTGTGACTGTCCAGTTCTATGCAATAGCCAGCACGATGGGCGATGTTTGCGCGAGATATGTGACTGCGGGTTTCAATCCGGTCATTTGCGCCGGGCGCGATGGTTGGTGGTGATTGTTCTGGCCCTATCGCGAGCAGGCTCACTCCTACAGAGTCATGCGCCGGTCCCTGTAGGAGTGAGCCTGCTCGCGATAGCGGTCTATCAGACGCGAAATGCCTGCACGGCAGTACGCAACCGCCCACCCAGCACCAGCAAATGCTCCCCTTGCTCACGCCCTTCACCGATGCGCAGCAGGTTATCCCCACCCAGCTGGTGGATCCGCTCACTGTGATCGCGGATCTCGCTGACAGCACCACTCTGCTGCGCAGTCACATCGGCGATGCGCACCGCAGTATCGGAAATGGTCTGGATGGCGCCGACGATTTTATCCAGCGCACCATCCGCCGCCTGGGCCTGGTTAGCGGTGGCTTCCGCATGCTCGACCTGGGCGCGCATACCTTCAACTGATTGCCGCGCGGCGGTTTGCAGACCGGCGATCAGGGTCTGGATTTCAGCCGTGGCTCCGGCGGTGCGTTGCGCCAGGGAACGAACTTCTTCTGCCACGACCGCGAACCCCCGGCCCATTTCCCCGGCACGAGCCGCTTCGATCGCCGCGTTCAATGCCAGCAGGTTGGTCTGGTCGGCAATCGAGCGAATCACCGTCAGCACCCCACCAATAGTTGCCGACTCTTGCGCCAGATGCTCAATCATTTGCGCATTGCCCTGCACTTCACCCACCAGCGCATGCAAGCCCGTGAGGCTCAGGCCGATGACTTTCTGCCCGTGTTCCACCGCCAGCCCGGCATGGCGGCTGGCGTCGGCTGCCTGGCTGGCATCGCCCGCGACCTGCTGGATCGTGGCTTCCAGTTCGCCCAGGGAATCGCGGATCATTGCGGTGTCGCCGGCCTGATCCTCGGCGCTGCTGTGCAGATCGTTACTCAACTCGGCCAGGGTGCGGCTGCTGCCGGCGACCTGTTCGGCATTGAGGCGAATGGTCCCCACCAGGTCCACCAGATAAGCGCGCAGGCGATTGAGCGAGGCCTGGATGTCATGCAGTTCGCGGTTGGTCTTGCCCAGTTCGATGTCCCGGCTGAAATCACCCTCGGCCCAGGTCGACAGCGCTGGCGCCAAATTGGTCAGGGTGCGCGCCAGTCGCCGCTGCAGGGTGTCGATCAGCAGCGCGATCAACAGGATCAGGCCGATCATCACCCCTTGCAGCAGGCGCACCTCGCCCTGGATTTGCCCGTGTTGTGCACGAACTACC
Source organism: Pseudomonas sp. LB3P31 (assembly GCF_054897945.1). NCBI lineage: Bacteria > Pseudomonadati > Pseudomonadota > Gammaproteobacteria > Pseudomonadales > Pseudomonadaceae > Pseudomonas > Pseudomonas sp. LB3P31. The sequence goes on along the minus strand of NZ_CM142710.1, from coordinate 2,697,622 downwards.
GGTTCCAGATCGGCGATGGACTGTTGTACTGCGCTCATTTTCTGCTGGGTCGCAGCGCTCAGAACGCTGCGTTTTTCGATCTGCTCGCGGGTGCGGGCAAGCTCCGCCGGGTAGCGGCTCAGCAGGCTGTTGAGTTCGCGCTTGAGGCCGACGCCGGCGTCTTCGGCGACAGTTTTTTCACTGTTCTCCAGGCCCATCATCGCGGCGAAGTCATCGGTGCCGGATTCACTGCTGGCCGTCACACCGAGCAAGGGCAGGGCCTCCATAAGGCTGGCCTGGGTGCGGATGTTGCTGACCTCGCGCTCGACATCGGCGGCCAGTTCGCTGCGACCGCTGCTGACCAGTTTATCCCGGGCCAAAGACAGCCTGCCCAGGTGTTGCGAGGCGGCCAGCAGAGGGATGAGATATTGCGCATTACCGCTGGCGTACTGGCTGAGTTGGTCAAGGTTCGCGCCGAGCTCCCGTTCTGCCTGCAGTAGTAATGCCTGGGGGTCGCCGGCAAGCTTGCCGGCGGCCAGCAAGTCGGTTTTGCTGAAGGCTTCAAGATCTGCAAGGCTCGGGCGCAAGGAGTCGGCCAGGGATTGCGGCATATCACCAATGTCTGTTTTCAGCTCATCGATCGCCTGACCAGCACTGCTCAGGCGCAGGGCATCGCCACTGGCGAGGTAGTCTTGAACGTTGCGTGCCACCTGGTTCTGAAATTGCTGGGACAGGCCCAGGTAACGCTCCATCAACAGATAGGGGCGTTCGAGGGCTTTTTGCGACCACCAGAGCGTGGCGCCAAGTGCCACGCACACGGCGACTAAAAGGAGGGTATTGAGATTGGTCAGCAGCTTCAGGCGCATTGCGGGACTACCAACGGCAGAATGGTAAGCGCCTGAAGTTATTGCGTTTCTGTTACAGGGTTATGACCGGATCGGTGGATTCGGATGAAACGATGGCCTTTTGCTTTTATTCGCGAGCGGACTGCACGCGATTGCGCCCGGCATGCTTGGCGCGGTACAGCGCCTCGTCGGCCTGGCTCGCCATCATAAGGCTGTCTGAACCCTCGACGAGGTCCACTACCCCGGCACTGAAGGTGCACCAGAGATCCTGTGGCTGGGCCGGATAGTGAATTTCGGCGAAGCGCCGGCGGATTTCATCGAGCACCTTGTGCGCCGACTCCAGATCAGTGTCGGGCATGACAATGGCGAACTCTTCACCGCCATAGCGGCCAATGAAGTCGGTCTTGCGCAGGCGTTGCTTGAGGAACAGCGCCAGGCTCTTGATTACCCGATCGCCCATCGGGTGACCGTGACTGTCATTGACCCGCTTGAAGTGATCGATGTCGAGCATCGCAAAGCTCAGCGGCTTGTTTTCGCGGCGCGCGCGAAAGCTGCAATCCTCCAGCAACTGCAAGATGTGGGTGTGGTTGTACAGGCCGGTGAGGCTGTCGCGAACCATCCGCGCCTTGAGGTTGCGCGCCCGTGCCGCGCGGTTGCGCACGGTGGTGATCAGGTGGCGCGGCTTGATCGGTTTGGTCAGGAAATCGTCGCCGCCTTCGCTCATGGCGTCGAGTTGCTTGTCCAGGTCGTCCTCAGCCGAGAGGTAGATGATCGGCACGCTGACGTAGCGGTCGTTGTGGCGGATGACCTTGGCCAGCTCGGTGCCTGTGCAGGCCGGCATGTACATGTCGAGGATGATCAGGTCCGGCTGGAAATCCGCGAGTTCGGCCATGGCCTGGATCGGCTCGATCAAGGTCCGGGTGACAATGCCCGCGCTATTCAGCAGGCGCTCGGTGTGCAGGGCCTGGGCACGGGAGTCGTCGATGATCAGCACTTTGAACGGTTCGTACTGGGCGACGCAGGTCAGGACCTCGATTTTCTCCAGCAGGCTCGACGCTTCGAGGGTGCCGGTGAGAAATTCCTGGCCACCGGCGCGCACGGCGGCGAGACGGGTCGGGGTATCGGTTTCGTTGAGGCTGAAGAACAACAGCGGCAATTGCTGTTCCAGGCCTTCCTGGGCTTCCGCAGCCAGTTTCAGGCCGATGCCGGGTCCGCTGAAGTCCACGTCCATGACGATCGCCGCCGGCAGGCGCTCGACCATTGAGGAGCGAAACGCTGCCACGCTGTCGAGGGACTGGGCGCTGAGGCCGAAGAATTCCAGCTGTTTGGCCAGCCGTTCGGCACGGTCGTGGTCTTGCAGCATCACGTAGATCGGCTTGCGCAAAGGCGGCAGGAAGGTCTGGTCGAGCTGGTCGCCATGGCGCAGGCCGGTGCGCGAGAGGCGCTGCATCAGGCGATTGAGGTCTGTGATCAGGCCGCTGCTGAGGCGGCCGCGATTGGCGTCGACGGCTTGCAGTGCCTGGCCAATGTGGCGAGCCAGCTGCATGTGTTCCGGCTGCTCGAAACGTTCGGCGAAACGCAGCAGGCGCAGGTTGGCTTCACCCAGTTCCGCCAGGTCGGTCGCCGACCACTCGCTGCCCTGCAGGCGCTGCCATATCTCAAGAATCTGACGTGCCTGATGAATTACCCGCTGGGCAAAGTGGTGCTTGAGGCGCTCACGGCTGGGGTCTTCTGGCTCGGTCATATCCTGACTACTAGTTAGGGTGCATGCTGAGGTCGACTGGTGGCTCTATGCTAGCATCTCTTCCTGATGCGGATCAGTGTCGCACGTCAATAATCTGCGTGGTGGCCTAATTCAGTTTGTGACTGGCTGGTCGCAAAAATAAGCAACCATGACTGTGCGCATTTCTGTACGTAGGAGCTGGTAGGAGCTGTCGAGTGCAACGAGGCTGCGATCTTTTGATCTTGATTTCGTAATGGCCCTAGAGTCAAAAGATCGCAGCCTCGTTGCACTCGACAGCTCCTACGCAGCTCCTACGCAGCGCCTGCGCAACGGAGGCGCTTCCTTTATAGTGGTGCCTCGACCAGATTATGCGCGGCAAACGAGGCACGATGGCGTAGGGTTGTGGTCGAACCGATGAACTCAAGTGATTGAAAGGATATCGCCATGCTGGACTGGAAGAACCGCGCGGGCAGCGCGCCTGAACGTGCCGCTGAACCAAAGTCGGCCGCCCGCAGCTATATAGGTGGCCTGTTGTTCAGCCGCGCGCTGGCGACCCTGATCGGCCTATACCTGCTGGTGACCATCGGCCTCGGCTGGTACTGGAGCCAGGAGCCGGCGCTGTTCCCGGTTCAGCAAAATGCCCAGGTGGCCGCCGAGAAAGAAGGCAAGCAGATGGTCATCGGCTACACCACGGTGGAAACCCTCAAGACCGTCGCCGGTACCTTGCTGAACAAGCCGGGCGGTTATATTTCCAACGACCGTTTTCCCCCAGGCTTGTGGATGGACAACACCCCTAGTTGGGAATACGGGGTGCTGGTCCAGGTGCGCGACCTGACGCGAGCCCTGCGTAAAGACTTCGCCCGCTCGCAATCGCAGTCGGCCGAAGACTCCGATCTGGCCAAGGCCGAACCGCGTTTCAACTTCGACAACAAAAGCTGGGTGCTGCCTTCCAGCGAGTCCGAGTATCAGGAAGGCATCAACTCCCTGAGCCGCTACCAGGCGCGCCTTTCCGATCCATCGCAGAAAAACGCGCTGTTCTACGCACGTGCCGACAACCTGAACAACTGGCTGGGTGATGTCGGCACCCGCCTGGGTTCGCTGTCGCAACGTCTGTCGGCCAGCGTCGGCCGGGTGAAGCTCAACACCGCGTTGAAAACCGAAGTCGTGGCGCCAGGCCAGGTGCCGCAGGTTGACGAGGAAATCGTTGAAACCCCGTGGATGCAGATCGACAACGTGTTCTATGAAGCCCGCGGTCAGGCCTGGGCCCTGTCCCACCTGTTGCGCGCCATCGAAGTCGACTTTGCCGACGTGCTGGCGAAGAAAAACGCCACGGTCAGCGTGCGCCAGATCATTCGTGAGCTGGAAGCTTCGCAAGAACCAGTCTGGAGCCCGATGATCCTAAACGGCAGCGGTTTTGGCGTACTGGCCAACCACTCGCTGGTGATGGCCAACTACATCTCCCGGGCCAACGCCGCAGTGATCGATCTGCGTCAGTTGCTCAATCAGGGCTGAGTCATGGCTGACAACGACAAAGAGGCCGCCCACCGGCTGGCCTCGGATGCCGAACAGATCGCCTGGGTCGACGAGCAGGACAACCTGCTTGGCGCCCTGGTCCGGTCCGACCTGCGCGAGCGCGGCCTGATCGGGCGCGGCACCTACATCATGCTGTTCAATTCAGCGGGGGAGCTGTGCGTTCACCGTCGAACCCTGAGCAAGGCGATTTACCCCGGTTACTGGGATGTGGCCGCAGGCGGCATGGTGCTCGCCACCGAGACCTACGCCGAATCCGCCGCGCGAGAGCTTGAAGAAGAGCTTGGCGTGAGCGGGGTGGAGTTGACCGCCCATGACCATTTCTTCTTCGAGGACACCGGCAACCGCCTGTGGTGTTCGGCGTTTTCGGCAGTGTGGGACGGGCCGTTGATCCTGCAGCCGGAAGAGGTGGTTGAAGCGCGTTTTATTCCCGTCGATCAGGTGATGCTGGAAATCCAGCAGAAGCCTTACTGTCCGGACTCCCTGGCGGCGTTGAAGCGCTATCTCCGGGCCCGCGGGAAAGACGTCGCATAAGCGCTGTAAATTGGCGCCGATTGGCTCTTAGCAATCGGCGTTTTTGCCGTTACACTGCGCGACCTTTTCAAGCTGACACGACATTGTTCGGCGTAGGAGCTGCCGCAGGCTGCGATCTTTTGATTTTGCCGTTGATTCAGGATCAAAAGATCGCAGCCTCGTTTCACTCGACAGCTCCTACGGCGGTTGTTCGGCGTAGGAGCTGCCGCAGGCTGCGATCTTTTGATTTTGCCGTTGATTCAGGATCAAGAGATCGCAGCCTCGTTTCACTCGACAGCTCCTACGGCTTATTTGTCGGTTCAGTAGCGCTGCCCCTGCCTGAGTGGGGCTTCGCGGTCGATGGCGCCTTCCCAGGCTGCCGCGACCAGTCTTTGTCCTCCCAAGAGGATTGCCGGTGGCCAAAAAAGCCGCATCCTTCGCCGCCCTTGGTGGCCTGGTATTTTCCACCGACGCAGGTCGTCATTGCCCGGATTGCAGCAAACCGGTGGACGCCTGTATCTGCAAACAGACCGTGATCCCGGCCGGCGACGGCATTGCTCGCGTGCGTCGCGAAAGCAAGGGCCGCGGCGGCAAGACGGTGACCACCATCACCGGCGTGCCGTTGGCGGAAGACGCCCTCAAGGACCTGGCGACGACGTTGAAAAAACGTTGCGGGACCGGTGGAGCGTTGAAAGACGGAATCATTGAAATCCAGGGCGATCATGTCGAGCTGTTGCTTGGCGAACTGATCAAGCTTGGTTTCAAGGCAAAGAAGTCCGGCGGCTAGCAGCCTCTGTGAAAACCACCCTCGGCATGATCCGGTCCTGACACCAGGCTGGCGTCGTCTACATGGTTTTCACAGAGCCTGTTCTGACCGGTTTCTAAACTCACTGCGGTCAGCGAGGTCTATCCCTCGTTGACGAACCGTCATTTTCATTCTTTAGACTGCGCCGGCCTGAACCCAGGCGACGCTCTATGACTTCTTTATAGGGGACTTCAATGTCCGTACGACGCACACGCAAAGACGATGGCAGCCAATGGACAGTTGCGGACAGCCGCAGTGTTTACGGGATCCGCCATTGGGGGGCCGGGTATTTCGCGATCAATGACGCCGGTCGCGTCGAAGTTCGTCCGAACGGTCCGACCAGTTCGCCTATCGACCTGTTCGAGCAAGTCGACCAGCTGCGCAAGAGCGGCTTGTCCTTGCCATTGCTGGTGCGCTTCCCGGACATCCTGCAAGACCGCGTGCGTCAGCTGACCGGTGCCTTCGATTCAAACATCGAACGCCTGGAATACCAGAACAAGTACACCGCGCTGTACCCGATCAAGGTGAACCAGCAGGAAGCGGTGATCGAAAACATCATCGCAACCAAGGACGTCTCCATCGGCCTGGAAGCCGGCTCCAAGCCCGAGCTGCTGGCGGTGCTGGCATTGGCGCCGAAAGGCGGCACCATCGTCTGCAACGGCTACAAGGACCGCGAGTTCATTCGCCTGGCGCTGATGGGGCAGAAACTCGGCCACAACGTGTTCATTGTGATCGAGAAAGAATCCGAAGTTGAGCTGGTGATCGAAGAAGCCGCCTCGCTGAAGGTCAAGCCGCAGGTCGGCCTGCGCGTGCGCCTGTCGTCCCTGGCATCGAGCAAGTGGGCGGACACCGGTGGCGAGAAATCCAAGTTCGGTCTGTCGGCGGCACAGCTGCTGTCGGTGGTCGAGCGTTTCCGCGCCGCCGGCCTGGATCAGGGCATTCGCCTGCTGCACTTCCACATGGGCTCGCAGATCGCCAACCTGGCGGACTACCAGCACGGCTTCAAGGAAGCGATCCGCTACTACGGTGAACTGCGCAACCTCGGCCTGCCGGTGGATCACATCGACGTCGGTGGCGGCCTGGGCGTCGACTACGACGGTACCCACTCGCGCAACGCCAGCTCGATCAACTACGACATGGACGATTACGCCGGTGTCGTGGTCGGGATGCTCAAGGAATTCTGCGATGCGCAGAGCCTGCCGCACCCGAACATCTTCTCCGAAAGCGGCCGCTCGTTGACCGCGCACCACGCCATGCTGGTGGTGCAGGTCACCGATGTCGAGAAGCACAACGACGACGTGCCGCAGATCGAGAACAAGGAAGCGCTGCCGGAAACCGTACAGTGGCTGGTTGACCTGCTGGGTCCGACCGACATCGAGATGGTCACCGAAACCTACTGGCGCGCCACGCACTACATGAGCGACGTGGCCACCCAGTATGCCGACGGCAAGCTGACCCTGGCGGAAAAAGCCCTGGCCGAGCAATGCTACTTCGCCGTGTGCCGTCGCCTGCACAACTCGTTGAAGGCACGTCAGCGTTCGCACCGCCAGGTGCTCGACGAACTCAACGACAAACTGGCCGACAAGTACATCTGCAACTTCTCGGTATTCCAGAGCCTGCCGGACACCTGGGCCATCGGCCAGGTCCTGCCGATCCTGCCGTTGCACCGTCTCGACGAAGAGCCGCTGCGCCGCGCCGTGCTGCAAGACCTGACCTGCGACTCCGACGGCAAGATCAAGCAATACGTCGATGAGCAGAGCATCGAGACCAGCCTGCCGGTTCACGGCTTGAACGAGGGTGAAGATTACCTGCTGGGTATCTTCCTCGTCGGCGCCTATCAGGAAATTCTCGGCGACATGCACAACCTGTTCGGTGACACCGACTCGGTGAACATCTACCAGAATGCTGACGGCAGCGTGTACCACGCCGGGATCGAAACCCACGACACCATCGAAGACATGCTGCGCTACGTGCACTTGTCGCCGGAAGAGTTGATGACTCATTACCGCGACAAGTGCGCCAGCGCGCGCATTACGCCGGCTGAGCGGACGCAGTTCCTTGATGCGCTGCGTCTGGGGCTGACTCGTTCTTCTTATCTGTCGTCATGAGTGATGGGTGGTAAGGCTTGATTCGTGTGGTGTGCGGTATTGCGCCATCGCGGGCAAGCCTTGCTCCCACAGTCGGAGTGCCTGAAATCTTCCCGCTCGCTGTGGGAAGTTTCAGGTGGTCTGGTGCGACGTTTCGCTTTTCTTTGACGAAATTTTCCACCTTTTGGCGATTCAGCGCATTTGGTCCTATTTTCACGTAGGCCATTTCCCAAGTTGTATTTCGGCACTCTACTCAGCCCTGTCTCTCAGCGAGAATCTTTGGCTGACCCCTCCCGTAGAGAATCGCCGATGTTCGATCCAGTCAACGAGCCTGCACTTCGTCTGGACGTAGCAGGTCTGCTCCAACCCCTCGAAGTCCTGACATTTTCCGGTCAGGAAGCCATCGGCCAGCCATTTGTGTACGAGCTGGAATTGCTGCTTGATGATCCGGCACTGGATCTCGCCAGCCTGCGGTACCGTTCGGCCTTTCTGCACATTGGTGCGGCGGGCAAGGGTATCCATGGCCAGCTGCATGAGCTGGTGCAGCAGGAACATGGCCCAGGGCCCCGCCGCTGCCATGTGCGTCTGCAACCGCAGCTCAGTAGCCTGTCCCAACGCCACAGCCAGCGGATGTTCAGCAGTAGTTCGGTGCCGCAGATCCTCAGCCAGGTACTCAAGGAGCACGGGATTGCCGAAGAGGATCGACGATTCGAGTTGCGGCTCGACTATCCACTGCGTGATTTCTGTACGCAGTATCGAGAGTCGGACCTGCAATTCCTGCAGCGCCTGTGCGCCCAGGCAGGCATCCATTACTACTTCGAGCACCGCAAGCGCGGCCACTGTCTGGTGTTTGTCGAGGCCAATGAGTGCACGCAAACCCCGGTCGCGCAGGTGACACCACGGATGCACAGCCCACAGCGGGCCTGGGTAGTCGATGTCGACGAGGCGCGGCCCGATCCCTCGCGGCCATTGGCGGTGCAGTTTGACTGGTTGTACCAGGGCGAAGGAGCCACCCCCTGCCATTGCTGGCTGCCGTTGTCCGAGGAGCTGTGCAGCGACTCTGTGCTGCAACTGATCGAGGGGTCCGAGGTGCTGGTGAGTTTCATCGACGGCGATCCGGACCGTCCCATGATCACCGGTTTTCTCCACACTGCGACGATGCAGCAGGTGGCTGTCGCGGATGAACCTGCTTTTACCAACGGCATGGTCGAGCAACTGCGCTCAAGTGAGCCATTGCTGGTGCTGTGCATGCTGCCCGGCGGTGGCAGCTTCAATCATTGTGCACAGCCGCTGTGCACCTGTCGGGTCGCCATGCGTTTTGGCTCGAGTGGTCTGGCATGAACTATCCAACGCCTCAATGGCTGTTGCTGGATGGCCCCGGAGCGCCACAAGCGAGCGTCGCACTACTCAAAACATTTGCCCACGTGACTCGGTTCTGGCTGTTCGAGGGTACGGAGATGCATGCGTTGCGAGAGCAAGGGCCGGCCTTGGTCGACCTGGCAAACTGCCCGGCGCTGGCGGACCTGTGCCACGAAAAACCGCAAATCTGGCCTGGTTTGCTGTTGTGCAGCGACGCGTCTCCGGCGCAGCTGCTGGCGCATCTACGGCGCATGCTCACGGTCACCGTCGGGCTGCAGCATCGGGCGCTGTTGAGTTACTACAACCCGCACACCGCCAGCTACTTCTTCGACGCCTGCGATGCCAGCGAGCTGAGCCGCTGGCTGGGGCCGATCCGTCAGGTGCATTGGTTTGGTGGCACCTGGGCGGACCAGGCGATCGGCTGCCAGGGCTGGCAGCAGTTGAGCAATCCGCAGCTTGCGGTCCGGAACCTGGGGATCGAGGAGGGTCTCAGTCAGCGCCAGCTGGACAAGCTGCAAACCTGCCTGCTGGAACAGCATGCCTGGCAGTGGACCGAATCCACCGGGACCGATTACGAGCGCCTGTGGTCCCATGTTCAGGAAGGACTGGCGCTGGGTTTCAGCGAGCGTGCAGTGCTCGATGAATGGTTGTGGCTACGCTTGCAGTATCCGGCGCACAGACCCGCGCGAACGCCGCCGGGCCTGACCCAGCAAGAGCGACTCGAATGCCTGCGCTACCTGTGGCAGAACACCCAACCCTGAGGTGCGGCTTTGATGATGAGCAGGATCCGGCGACTGTTTCAAATGGCCCTCGGCGCGATGGTCCTGGCTGCGGTCACGGCCTGTTCGCCGCTGAAGATGCTCAACGCGCTGACCCCCGACGACAGTTTCGACAAGACCGAAGGCATTGCCTATGGCAGTGACCCACGGCAAAAGCTCGATGTGTACGTGCCGCGCCATCCCATGGAAAACGCCCCGGTAGTGGTGTTTTTCTATGGCGGCAGCTGGAACAGCGGATCGCGCAGCGATTACAGTTTTGTTGGCGAGGCCCTGGCATCCCGGGGCATCGTTGCGGTGCTGGCAGACTATCGCCTGTATCCGCAGGTGCGCTACCCCGCGTTTCTCGAGGACGGCGCCCGAGCCGTGGCCTGGACCCAGGCGCATATCCAGGAGTATTCCGGCAATCCCAAGCGCCTGTATCTGATGGGGCACAGCTCTGGCGCATACAACGTCGCGATGCTGGCGCTGGACCCGCAGTTGCTGGGGGCGGTGGGCCTGTCGCCACATGACATCAGTGGCTGGATCGGTCTGGCCGGCCCTTACGATTTCCTGCCTATCGAGAACCCGGACGTACGGCCGGTGTTCTTCTGGCCAGATTCACCACCGCAGTCGCAGCCGATCAACCATGTCATCCGTGGTGCGCCGCCTGCATTGCTGGTGGCATCGAGTGATGACGAGCTGGTCAATCCCACCCGCAACACCGGCGGCCTGGCGCGCAAGCTGCGCGAAGCCGGGGTGCCGGTGCGCGACCTGTACTTCTCGCGTACCGGTCATGCCACCCTGGTGGCCACATTGTCCCGGCCCATGCGCGGTCTGGCGCCGGTACTGGATGAGGTCACAGGTTTCATCCGGGCCACGCCCATTCAGTGAGCCTTGCCGGCAAACCAGCCGTCGTTCCTGCGCAGGAACCAGGCGAACGCGCCCAGGGTCAGGCTGCGCAGCAACATGAACAGCAGGAACGTCAGCCACAGGCCATGGTTGCCATAACCTTGCAGCGCCCAGGCGAAGGGCAGTAGCAGAATCACCGTCAAGAGCATGCCGTTGCGCATTTCCCGGGCACGGGTAGCGCCGATGAACAGGCCATCGAGCAGGTAGCTCCAGACGGCAATCAATGGCAGCGCTGCCAGGTAGGGCAGGTAGATGAACGCGGTGTTGCGCACGCTCTGGATGTCGGTCTGCATCTCGATGAACAGATGCCCGGCGAACAGAAACAGCACGGCAAAGCCCAGGCTCGCGATCAGTGACCAGCCGGCCGCCACCACCAGCGAACGGCGCAACGCCTGCCGGTCGCGAGCGCCAATCGCATGGCCGCACAACGCTTCCACGGCGTGGGCCAGGCCATCCAGGGCGTGGGCGGTCAGCAGCAGGCCGTTGAGCAGCAGCGCATTGGCGGCGACGGTGGCATCCCCCAGCCGCGCGCCTTGCACGGTAATCAGGAAGAACACCGACTGCAGCGCCAGGCTGCGAATGAAGATGTCGCGATTAACTGCCAGCAGCGGTCGCCAGCTCTGCCAGATCGCCAGCGCCGCCCAGGCGATGTGCCCGGGGTAGGCGCGCAAGGCCTTGCGGGTCAGCAGCAGGCCGATGATGGCGCCGGTCCATTCGGCGATCACCGAGGCCCGCGCCGACCCGACCACACCCCATTCCAGTCCGAGCACGAACCACAGGTTCAGGGCGATGTTGACCAGGTTGGTGCCCAGCAAAATTGCCAGCGGCGCCCTGGCGTTCTGTGTGCCGAGGAACCAGCCGACCAGGGCATAGCTCGCCAGCGCCGCCGGCAGGCCGAATAATCGGGTGTGGAAGAATTCGCGGGTGAGTTGGTCCAGCTCTGCCGAAGGCTGCATGAAGTGCAGAGCGACTCCACTCAGCGGCACACCCGCGGCGCCCAGAACGATCGCCAGGCCCATGGCCAGCAACAGTCCTTGCAACAGAATCTGCCGCAACGCCGCACCATCACCGCGCCCGGCGGCCTGCGCAGCGAAACCGGTGGTGCCCATGCGCAGGAAACCCATGCCCCACGCCAGGAAGGTATACAGGCTCGCCCCGACCGCGACTGCACCCAGTTGATGGGCATGGGGCAGGTGGCCGATGACAGTGCTGTCGACCAGCGCCACCAGCGGTACGGAAATATTCGAGAGAATCATGGGCGCGGCAAGCGCCCAGACCCGGCGGTGGGTCAGGCGGTCGCGCCAGTCAGTGATCAGGTTGGACATGCAGGCTCCTTGGGGGAGCCATTGTGGGTCAGTGGATAATCCAGCTCAACAACCATAAGCCCAGCAGCAGCCAGATAATGCCCATGATAATCGACGCATTCATGAAGGCGCGGATGGCCGACCACAGCAACATCAAGCCGAGGATTAACGCGACGATGCTGATGATCGAGGTGTCCATCCCTAGTGTCCGGGACAGCCCTTCGACGAAATTGGCCCCCGCATTGCTCAATAGATTGAACAGGCCGCTGAGGCCGTCGACGATAAAACGGATGACCGAACCGAGTGCCTGGCCGAGCCATTCGAAAAAGCTTTCTACCTGCATGTGAAGTTCGTCCTGAGAGAATTATGCCGTTTGTACTCTTGATCGCGGTGATCTACACCCCGGCGTAGGAGCTGCCGAAGGCTGCGATCTGTTGATCTTGTTCTTGGCGTTCATGAATATGCCAAAAGATCGCAGCCTTCGGCAGCTCCTACAGGTCTGCGACTTCCGATTATGGGCCAAAGTTCGATGCTGCATCGATACCCTTGCACTCGCGCGCCAACCGCTTGAAGCTATACGCCTTCAGGAGAGCCCGATGAACCTTGTTGAACTGACCGAACGCCTGCATGCCATTCGCGATCGCAATGACTGGCGACAATTTCACAGCCCAAAAAACCTGGCCATGGCCGCCAGCGTGGAAATGTCCGAGCTGGTGGAAATTTTCCAGTGGCTGAACGAAGACCAGTCGCGCCAGCTTCCGCCTGACAAACTCGCGCATGCCGGTCAGGAAGTCGGTGACATTGTGCTTTATCTATTGCTGTTGTGCAGCGAGTTGGGGTTGGACATGAATCAAGTGGTACGCAGCAAGCTGGCCGACAGCGAACGGCGGTTCAGCTGATGAGTGACCGTCATTTCGATCAGCTGGCGACCCGTTTCGCCGAAAAAATCTACGGAGGGGCCAAGGGCGCCATCCGTCTGGCCGTGCTGCAGGCCGACCTCGCCGAAACCTTGCCGGACCGACCGCTACGGGTGCTCGACATCGGAGCTGGCCTGGGCCACATGTCGTTATGGCTGGCCCAGCGCGGGCATGACGTCACGCTGGCCGAACCCGCCGCACCGATGCTCGAAGGCGCTCGCCAGCGTTTCGCCGAAGCCGGTCAAAGCGCCACATTCATCCAGGCACCCTGGCAGGAATTGCTCGGCCAACTCACCGAACCCTACGACCTGGTGCTGTGCCATGCCGTGCTCGAATGGCTGGCGGAGCCCCACGCGATCCTGCCGGTGCTGCATCAATTGACCCGGCAGGACGGCTGGTTGTCCCTGGCCTTCTACAACCGCGATGCGCTGATCTACCGCAACCTGCTCAAGGGCCACTTCCGCAAGATGCGCAAGAACGACATGGCTGGCGAGAAACAGAGCCTTACCCCACAACAACCCCTGGACCCGCGTGAACTTGCGGCGCAACTTGAGGGCTTGTGGCGGGTCGAAACTCAGAGCGGAGTTCGGGTTTTTCATGACTACATGCCGGTGGAATTCCAGGCCCGCGCGGAACTGGTGGACTTGCTTGAAATGGAACTCGCGCACCGCCGTCACCCAAGCTTTGCCGGGCTAGGGCGCTACTTGCACTGGATCTGCCGGCCGATCTGATCGGAGCATGAAATGAAAAGTCGTTCGGGCTTGTTGATGATTTGCCTGGGGTTGGCGGCCTGCCAAGGCAGCAACCCCTATGTCGCGAGCTCAAGGCCAATTCCGCCGGCGCCGCCCCAGGCTGCGACCACCTTCGACCGCAGTGCCTATCCGGCGCCAGCGCATGACTATGGGCGTTATCGCAGTTGGGCCTGGCTCAACGGCAACTTGCCGCCGGGCACCGCCTGGGCCGATTCGGCGCAGGTGGCCGAAGCCGTCAGCAACGCGCTCGACCAGCGCGGCTTGCGGCCTCTACATGACAATCGCCCCGCCGACCTGTTCGTCAGCGCCGACCTGCGCCTGGAAACCCGCTTGCGTCAGGTCCAGGATGACTATTACGGCGGCGCAGGATATTACGGCGGTGGCGGTTACAACCGCTGCTGTGGCAGCGGCTACGGCATGTACAACACGGTGCCGATCGTGCGCACGTATCAGGAGCAGGTCGTGGTCGTGCGAGTCGACCTGTTCGATGCGCAAAGTGGCCAGCCGGTGTGGAGTGCCAGTGCCGAAACCAGTAACAAAGGCACGCAGGGCGCGAGGACTGACGCGATCAGGGAAGCTGTGGAAAAAGCCATGTCGGCGTATCCTCCGAGTTAGCTACAGTAGACAAGACGCATTTCGCAGGTTCATGCCGTCCACCGGAGAATCATCATGTTCCGCCGTTTCGCTTTGCTGGTCGTGGTTGCGCTGCTGAGCGCCTGCGCCTCGGACCAGGTCAACCACGACTTCGACGCCAGTCGCGACTTTGCCGCTTATCGCAGCTGGAGCTGGAAAGAACCGGGCCTGCAATATCGCCCCGATGATCCCCGGATCAAGAGTGATCTGACCGAGCAGCGCATTCGTCAGTCAGTCACCGAGCAGCTCGACCAGCGCGGCCTGCGCCCGGCTGCTGGCACCAAGGGTGATTTGAGTGTGCAGACTTACCTGATTGTCGAGCAGCGCCAGCAACAGGTGACCACCAACTACGGCGGCGGTTGGGGTGGCCCATGGAATGGTTACTGGGGTGGGCCGATGTATAACGAAACCCGCAACATCACCTACAAGGTCGCGACAATCCAGATCGACCTGCTCGATGGCAAGGACGGCAAGCTGGTCTGGCGCGGCAGCGACGAACAGATGCTCGCCCACTCACCGAACCCGGCTGATCGCAGCAACGCGATACGCGAGACGGTGGCGCGGATATTGGCCAACTACCCACCTAAATAACCATACTCAAACTTCCACCGTGAACCCCTGTAGGAGTGAGCCTGCTCGCGATGGCGTTGTGTCAGCCACTCCATTGTTAGCTGGCACACTGCAATCGCGAGCAGGCTCACTCCTACAGGGTTGATAACGCCGAAGGGTGTGATGCCAGCACTCATCCCAACCCTTGTCTACACTCACCCATACCCATGGAGGTAACCCCTCGGCAGTCCGCCGGCAAAGGAGTGCACGATGTCTCCCCGCATGCAGTTTCACAGCCCGGCCCGGCAACGTGGCGCGATCGGTCTGATGGCGGCGCTGACGCTGGGCCTGGCAATGGTGTTCATGTTGCTGGTGCTCGACAGTGGCAGGCTCTATCTGGAGCAGCGCAAACTGCAACGAGTCGCTGATGTGGCGGCCCTGGAGGCTGTGACCCGCGACGGTGACTGTCTTGCCAACCTCACCGCCGCTAAATTTGCCAAGGAAAGCGCGAGCCGCAATGGCTTGACCGTAGCCGATGGCATCACCCTGAGCACTGCGTGCGGAGTGTTGACGACCGGCGCCAACAAGCTGCGCACCTTTACCGCCGACGCCAGTAAAAAAGACGCCATCCGCGTAATCGCCACCCGCGTCGTCCCCACCAGCATCGCCGCCGGCATTGGTGCCATGTTCAGCCCTGGCCCGGTCAGCCTAAATACCCAACTCACGGCGACAGCGGTCAGCGCCCCGGCGGTGCTGCCACCTCTGGCCATGCTGACCATCGGCAGCACAGCACTGGTGGTCGACTCCACCAAGTCGGCGGCGTTGAACCTGTTGCTGGGCAAAATGCTCGGTGGCAGCCTCAACCTGAGCGCGGTGGGTTGGCAGGGGCTAGTCGATACCAACATCAATCTGCTCAGTTACCTGAATCAACTGGCGGTCGACGTCAACGTCAGCGCCGGCAACTACACCGAACTGCTCAACAAGAACATTCGGCTGACCCAGCTGCTCGATACCGCGATCACCGTGCTCCAGGCCGGCGGCACAACCGCCAACGTTGCGGTTAGTGGTCTTACCGACGTGAAAGCAGCTGTAGGCAGCACCGAACTTACCTTGGGCCAACTGCTGCAGCTGCAAACCGGCACGCCTTCCTCAGCGCTGAACACCAATCTGCAGGTGTTCCAGCTGGTGGAAGCCTTTGTGCAACTGGCCAACAGCAAGAACGGAATCGTGGTTGATCTGCCGCTGAACATTCCTGCATTGGCCAGCGGGTCGGTCAAGGTGAAGGTGATAGAGCCGCCGCAATTGTCGGCGGTCGGCAACCCTGCACTGGCCAAGGCCAATCCCACAGGACCTGACCGTATTTACGTACGCACGGCCCAGGTGCGCACTGTGCTTTCGCTTAATCTGCCGTTGTTGACGGGAGTCACTGGCCTGCCCAATGCCATCTTGAACACGACATTGCTCTCCGGCGTCGCGGACGCCTTGAACAATGTGTTGCACCTCAATATTGGCGGTGCGCTTGCGTCAGTCTTTTGTGCCTTGGGCGGCACCTGCCAGCGCACACATTTGCTGATACTGCCGACATCCAGGATAGATATCGCCCTGGAAGTCGGGAGTGCCAACAGTTTCGTCACGGACTACAGTTGCGCCAGCGATGCCACCAAAACGCTGACTACCCAGACCAACACTGCACTGGTGAAACTGAAGGTCGGCAAGATCGACACGACCAATGCATTCGCCTCTTCGGCAGACGTAACGATGCAGCCGTTGCCCTTGATCGACGTTGGCGCCATCACTTGCAAGGTTCCTTTCCTGGGATTAGGACCAGAAACCTGCGACCTGTCGACGCGCAAGCCGTTTTACGGTGGCGGGCTTGGGGTCATGGTCGATTCTCCCCTGCTTAGCGCCAAGAGCACACACGTTTACAACCAGCCACCAGAGATCAAAAAACCTCCGCTGTTCTACAGCTTGGGTACACAAGGCATTGTCGATAGCCTGAAAACCACCCTGAGTGGTGTTCAGGTGCAGGCTTACAAACCTGTCGCTCCGAATGTGCTGGGTGATCTGCTGACGACAGTGGCGGGGGCGCTGGACGCGGTCAACAGCACCCTTGGCGTGGTCATCGATGGGTTGCTCAGCAAAGTCCTCGACCCCATCCTCGACAACCTGCTCTCCACCCTCGGCATCACCCTGAACAAAGTCGACGTCGGCGCCAACCTCAGTTGCAGACCCCCAGGACGCGCCGGGCTGGTGATTTAAGCTGCCGGCAGTATCGGCAACTCAATACAGAACCGCGCGCCATCCACAGAATTGCTCACACTGAGCCGCCCCCCCATATTATCGACAATCCCATAACTCACGGACAACCCCAAACCGGTGCCGACGCCCACCGGTTTGGTGGTGAAGAACGGTTCGAAAATCCGCTCCAACAGCCGCGGCTCGATCCCGCCGCCATTGTCCTCGACCAGCAGGCGCACAACGGCCCCATCCCGTTCGGCATCCACGGCAATCCAAGGTTGGAACTCGCGATCAATTTCGCGTTTGGCCAGCAAGGCATCCCGGGCATTCACCATCAAGTTAATCAGCACCTGTTCCAGCTGATCGACATGGCCGCGAACCTGCACCTCGAAATCGGCCTCTGCCACGCGCAGCTCCAGCCCTTTGCCGCGCATACCTTCAGCCAGCAGCGCCAGGGTGCCTTCGATGGCTTGCAACGGATTGAACGGCTGCTGCTCAATCTCCGAGCGGCGGCCGAACACGCGCATATGGTCAACCACCCGCGCTGCGCGCTGGACCTGAGCGTCGATGCGCTTGAGCTTTTCAGTCAGGTAATCGATCTGCGCATCACCGTTGCTTAGACGCTTAAGCACATTGACGATCGCCATGCGCATCACGTTCAGCGGCTGGTTGATCTCATGCGCCAGGCCCGTGGCCATTTCGCCCAAGGTGGCCATTTTGGCGCTCTGGGTGAGTTGCTGCTGGGAGCGCCGCAGCTCGGTGTTGTCGCGCCCCACGGCCTGGATTTCCAGCAGCCGGCCCTGATCGTCGAACACGCCGCGATCCGACCAGATCCACCACGCGTGCTCGCGTCCTGGCAGTTGCAGATTGATTTCGGCAGTGCTCACGGGAGCTTCGGCGCTTAATTGGCTCAGGCGCGAAACGAACGCCTCGCGCTGTTCCGGCGACATCCAGCTGCCGAGGTTGATGCCAGGTAACGCTTCGGGCTGGCATTCCAGGTACGCAGCCAGTGGACGGTTGCCAAAAGTCAGCGTCAGGTCCGGCAGGTAACGGCAGATCATCGCCGGCGAGTCTTCAACAAGAATGCGATAGCGCTCCTCGCTTTGCCGGACTTGCTCGGCCGCCAGGGTCGCTTCGGTGACATCCAGCCACAGGCCGACGGCCTCCACCGGTACCCCGAGATCATCACGCAGCAGGCGCGCTTCATCGAGCAGCCAGTGGTAATCACCGCGACTGTCGCGCAACCTATAACGCGCCTGCGCCGAGCCCTGGCGCAGTAACTGTCGGGTGCGCTCGAAGTACTGGTTGCGGTCATCGGGGTGTACCCGTTCGACCAGCATCGCCGGGGTGCAATCAGTGAGGCTGAAGCCCAGTAACGGCACCAGGCTGTCACTGAAAAAAGTTGGTTGCAGGGCGCCTTCGACATAGCGCTGGACGTAGATCACTGCCGGTGAACTGGCGATCAGGTTATCGAGCCGGGCATGGGCCGTCGCTGCATTTTGCTGCTGGTTCTTGATGTCACTGATGTCGAGCATGAAGCCAATGATTCGGCGATTATTACCTGCGCCCACCACCTGGCCTTGCACGCGATACCAGACATCTGCGCGCTGCAGGCGAACGCACAGCAGCAGGGGCGTGCTGGAGTTTTGCAGGTCATGCAGACGAGCGCTGAGCTCCTGGCGGTCGGCGGGGTGCACCTGGTCGAGCCAGTCACGCAACGGCACCAGTGCGCTGTCCAGGCCCAGGTCACTGGAGAGCGATGGCGCCAATTGAACCTCGTCGCGCGCGCTGAAAATCTCCCACCAACCGGTGCCGAGGAGGCTTTGCAATGACTCCAGGCGTTCCAGTTGCAGCAGGTGTTGATGCTCGCGCAGGCGCTCCAGCAAGGGCGCGGCCAGGGCGGCCATCAGCTGCAACCAGTCGCGGTGGCTCAAGTCAGCTGCTCGCTGTTGCGCCGCGTAGAAACCGCACAGCAACCAGGCCACCACGCCTTGGGCATCGTGGTAAGGCACGGCAAAGCCTTCGGCATTGCCAAAAATATCCTGCAGGCGCGGATGCTCGCCGCGCATTAGCTGCTGCGGCGCGCAGCCGTCCAGGGTATCGAGGCCAGTACCCAGGCGTTGACTGTTGCGCCACAACTGCGGCGCGTCGAAGGCGCTGTAGTGCTGATGAATCTGCCAGCCTTGCTCCTGCTCATCGAGCAGCGCCACGGCAATGCACGGGATCTGCAGGCGTTGGGCGAGGAGTTGCAGCTGCTCGCTCAGCACTTGCGGCAAGCGCGGCAGGCTGCACAAGCGCAGTTGCTCGCTGATCTGCAGCGCCAGCAACTGGCACTGCTCGCGGCTGCGCGCCTGGCGGCGCTCGAGCAACAGATCGCCAATGTCCAGCAGCTGCAACAGCCAGCCCGCGGCCTGGGGTTGTACCCAGCCACGCAGGTGCAGGGGCTGATCGCCAAGGCCGTGAAAATCCAGGTCGAGACTGTGTCCCAGCCAGTCCGCAGGCGAGCCTTCGATGGACAGGCAGCTGTGGGCCAACAGGTAGTCGCGCAGCGGCACCGGCAGGGTCTGACGGGCGAGTGCATGCCTGAGTGGCCCCGCCAGCTGAATCACTCGACCCGCTGCATCCAGCAAAATGTGCAGACCGACCGCAGGTGCGCTCAGGGCATTCGCAGCGTCCAGGTTTTTCGGCGGTTGGCGCTGCAGCAGGCGCCCGAGCAGCGTATCGCCGGCACTCAAAACTGCAGGCTCGATTCTGCGCTGAGCAGGGGCGGCAGGTTGGGTATCGGGCCGATTCCCGGCAGTACCAGGGAAGGCAGCACGTTGTTCAGTTTGCTGCTGGGATAGTCGATGCGGACTGTCAGCACCCCGGCGGCATACACCGCTTTGGCATCAGTGGCGACACTGAATTTCAGGGCCGGCGGGATCCACGACAAGCGTTGAGTGAGGACGCTGGTCGCCAGTGACTCGACGGTCTGTTTGTAGTTGGCGGTGGTCGGGTCCACGGCCACGCTGCGGCGCACGGCTTCGGCGGTGGATTCGTTGAACGACTGCATCAGCAATAACGGCAGGCTGTAACTGAGCAAGCCGTACAGCACCGCAAAAAAAATCACGAACACCAAGGCAAATTCGATAGCCACGGCGCCTTTTTGTTTACGGGGGAGGGCGGTTTTCATGTGTGCGTCTACCCTGACAATCACAACGTAGTATCAGCATAGAATCATTCAGGCAAAACGGACGGCTTTTACCTCATGCAGAGTTTTTTCCTGATCATCTGGCTGCTGGTATGTGCGGCGCAGGACGCTCGAGAACGACACATTGCCAATGTCCTGACCCTCGGCGCGGGTGGCTTGGCGCTGGCCTGGTTGTTGTGGAGCGGGACCACCTGGCTGGGCGCCGAAGCCATTCAGGGTGGCCAGGCTTTTCTGCTCGCGCTGGCGTTCACGCTGCCGGGTTACTGGATGGGCCGCATGGGCGCCGGCGATGTGAAATTAGTGACAGCTTTGGGGCTTGCGACGGACGGTATGCACGTCCTCGGCACGATCATAGGCGCTGGATTGGCGAGCATTTTATGGTTACTGATTTCGCCAAAACTCTGGCTGTATATGAGTCAGTCACTTAGAGAGCGTTTGCGCTACATGGGGCCGGAAATGTCAAAAAAACAACCATTTGCGCCCTTCGTGCTGGTGGGTGCAGCGCTGACCATGGCCTGTCTCCGCTAGTCTCCTTTCCTATGTACAGAGTTAAAAAGTGCGTCTACTTTCAAGTCAGTCGTAGCTGTACGGCCCGTGGCCGTCGGTACAGGAATAGCCAGTGTTTTGGCATGGAGTAGTACGTGAACAAGCTCACCTCGGCAATAAAAGTACTTGTGGTCGATGATCAGCCATTGATTGTCGAAGAACTGAGCGAATTTCTCGGGAACAGTGGTTATCAGTGCGTTCCCTGTGAATCCAGTCGGGAAGCGATCAAGCGTTTTACCGACGACTCCGATATCGGCCTGGTGCTGTGTGACCTGCACATGCCCGGGCTGGATGGTATTGAGCTCGTGCAGGAGTTGCAGCGGTTGTCTGGCAAGCAGCGGATTTTCGAGGCCATCATGTTGACTGGCCGGGCCGACAAGCAGGACGTGATCAAGGCCCTGCGTGCGGGCTTTGCCGACTACTACCAGAAGCCTATCGACCTGGATGAACTGCTGGCCGGTTTGCGCCGTCAGGAAGCGGTGCTGCAGGAGCGGCAGAAGAGTCTGCAACTGGGGCATTTGAATCAGAAGCTGCAGTACCTTTCCGAGTCCATTGATGACTTGTATCAGGACCTCGACAAGGTGCGTCGCAGTCCAGCATCGCGGTACGCGTCGGAGTCGGGCGAGGATGCCTACGGCGAAAGTGACCGACTGGAAATTCCATCGGCGTTCAATCAACTCTCGCCGCGCCAACTGGATGTGGCGCGGCTGGTGGGCAAGGGGCAGACCAACTACCAGATTGCCTGCGAGTTGGGGATTACCGAGAACACTGTGAAGTTGTATGTGTCGCAGGTTTTGCGCTTGACCCATATGCACAATCGCACGCAATTGGCGCTGGCCTTGTCGCCCAATAATTCGGGCCTGCGGCAGCGGGTTACGGCGCACTGACGCTATCAAACTGTAGGAGCTGTCGAGTGAAACGAGGCTGCGATCTTTTGATCTTGCCTTGTGTACATATCCGTTACTGCGGTCACGGCTTCTATTGGTTCCGCTTTTACAGCGGGTCACTTGGAACAGCGCCAAGTAACCAAACGCTTTCTGCCCCACCACTCGGCACCTCGCTCAGGCTCGGTGTGCCCTCACTCCGGCATTGCTCCGCGGGTCGCTGCGACGGGCCATCCATGGCCCAACGCAGCTAAACCGGCATCCTTGCCGGTTTACCCGCTACGCAATACCTGCGTTCGGCCAGCGTGGTTAACGGGGCGTCCGCGATCAACAACCGGGCCGAGGCGGCCTGAGAGCCGACCTGGCACGTAGTTCTGCACGGCACCTCCTGTGGGAACCCTCCTGTGGGAGCAAAGCTTGCTCGCGATGACGGATGGGCATTCAACATCGATGGTGACTGGTACGCCGCAATCGCGGGCAAGCCTTGCTCCCACAGTGATCTGCAGCGCACGCGTTTGCCGCGTACAACCCAAATCCCCTGTAGGAGCTGCCGAAGGCTGCGATCTGTTGATCTTGAAGGTCAAAAGATCGCAGCCTTCGGCAGCTCCTACAGGGGTGTCCAAGCGGTGTGCGAAATCGCCCGTTAATTCCCCTCCAGCGACCCACCCGTATCCTGCTCGTAAAACTCCGGAATCGGGTACTCAAAGCTTTTCAAAAACCGCGTCATCGCCCTTTCCCGCTCCGCCGCGGTGGCCGTCTGTGGAAAGCTGGACGCTGCCTGGTTGCGGCTCTGCAATACCAGCCAGCCTTCGGTTTCCTGTTGTTGCGGGGAAGAGGGACCGGCGTCGATGGCCAGGGCCGGTAGACTCAGCAGGCCCAGGCAGCACAAGGTTGTCAGCTTCATGGCGTTCTCCTCTACTTCAGCGCGTCAGTGACGACGGCGACCTGGCCGCTGCTGGACGAGCGTGGGGTGACGGGGGCCTTGAGTGATTCGGCGCGGGCCTTGGCGTCGCTGAATTGCTCCGGGCTCAGGCCCGCGCGACTGACGACTTCGCCGGCCTGTTGCCAGTTGTCCTGATAGATCAACAACGCCACCAGGTTCACCGCGGCCAGCTGATCACTCTGTTTGAGCTCGATGGCCGTGAGGAACTCGAAGCGTGCGTCGTCCAGGCGCAGCTGGTTCAGGTACACCACGCCCAGGTCGTTGCGGATTTTTTCGTCGGTGGGCGAGAGGCGCGCGGCCCTTTGCAAATGTGCCTGGGCCTGGCCGTTGTCGCCACGGCCTGCTGCCAGTTGGCCCAGACCGTGCTCGGCTTCAGCGGCGCGGCAAGTGCCGAGCAGGCTGCGGTATAAGGGTTCGGCGTCGCTGCGTCCGAGCAGGCGGTAAACCCGGGCTTTGCGCAGGCGTACATCAGCGAGGTTGTCCGGCAGGCTCTCCAGGTTGGCGAGGCTGGCGTGCAGCTTGCCGTCCCTGGCCATGTCGTCGGCCAGGTTCAGCGCCAGCTCCTGATCAGCACTGGGTTTGGCGCAGCTGGCAGAAGTAGTCAGGGCAGACCAGGGGACCTGGCCGTTGGTGGCGCATCCGCTCAGCATCAGCAGGCTCAGGGCAGCGATCAGTGCTTTCATCAGTTACCTCGTATAAACCGCAAATCAGGACGAGAACGCGCGGGCGATAGCGGTGAAGCCCGGCCCGGCCAACACGATCAACAGGGCTGGAAACAGAAACAGCATCATCACCACCGACATCTTCGCCGACATTTTCGAGATGTATTCCTGCAGGTTGGTCAGGCGGCGGTCGTCGAGCAGTTGCTTGAGTGCCAACAGCGACTTCATTGCACCGCCGCCTTGCTGGATCAGTTGCTGCAGGATCACGCAGGTGTCGGTGAACTCGTCGATCGCCAGCACACTGGCGGCCTTGTTCAATTCCTGGCCCAGCTCCAGCCCCGAGTCGACCCGCGCCAGAATCAGGCGCAGTTCCTGAGTGGTCTGCGGTAGCAGTCGTTGGGCTTCGATGCTCAACACGCGCAAAGACTGCTCCACCGCCATGCCCGATTCGAACAGAATTCTCAGCAGCGGGATCAGCGTGGATATTTCCACGGCGATCTGTTTCTGCCGGCGCTTGGCCGCATACGCCAGCAATCGCTTGGGCAGCAAGTAGCCGATGGCGAGGGCAAAAAAAGCCGCGATCCAATGGTTGGTTGCCTGCGAATACACCAGCGGTTGCAGCGCAATCACCAGGCCCATCAGCACGAACGGCGTGCCGATCTGCAGCGCGGCAAACATCGAACGCTGGCGGGCGCGGCGCCAGCCCACGCGGTTGAGCAGCATCTGGGTTTCGTTGTCGAGGCTGACGCTGCGTTGCCCCAACTTGCTGTCGCCGACGGCGCGCAGCCAGCTGCCCAGGCGATTGTCGCGCACCATCTGACCCTGCAGGCGCTGGTTGACCTGGCGTTCGCGGCGGTGGCGCTCGAACAGGCTGGCGAACATCAACAACACTGCGCCCAGCAGCAGCAGCGAGCTCACAATCATCGCGATGGCCATCTCACACGCTCCGCAACATGCGCCACAGCGCCAGGCAACCCGCAACTTGCAGGCATACGGCGATGATCAGCATCTGCCGCCCACCTGCGTCATTCCACATCCCGAGCATGTAGCCGGGGTTGCTCAACATGAAATAGCTGACCAGTATCAGCGGCAACGACCCCAGGACCCACGCCGTCATCCGGGTTTCGCCGGTGAGGGCGCGCAACTGACGGCTCCCTTGCTCGCGCTCGCGAATCAGCTTGATCAGGTTCTCCAGCAACTCGCTCGCGTTGCCGCCGTACCGATGATTGACCTTCAGGCCCAGGGCAAACATGCGCAATTCATCCTGTTCATACAGCTCGGCAAAGTCATTCACCGCCTCTGGCAGATTCACCCCCAGCTGCACGTTGCGTTGCACCCGACCCATGGCTTTTTTCAGGGGATCCTCGCTGGCGTCGATGGCGCCCATCACTGCATCCGCCAGAGTGCGTCCGGACTTGAGGCTGCGCACCGTGTGGTCCAGCAACTGCGGCAGCTGTTCGACGATCCGGCGAACTTGCCGCCGATAACGCCAGGAGACATACACCCGCAACGCCAGTGGGGGCACCACCAGCATCAGCAGCAAGCCGACCCAACTCGCGACGGCGGCACCGACCAGCATCGACATCGCCCAAAGGGCCAGCCACAGGCCCAGGCGATCGGTAGGCCGGCCAAGTCCTGCGCGCAGAAACGCGCGTTCCAGTCCGGTCCAGGCGGCCTTCTCCGGCACCAGTTCCGGCTGTCCCTGGGCCAGGCGATCAAGCACTCGTTCGCTGCCGGACTTGCGCATGCCCTGCTGGAACAGGCGCACCGAAAGCATCAGCAGCAACAGGCACATCAGGCTCAGCAACAGCGGGCCGATCATCGGTGGGCGCCTCGCGGTCAGTGCTGGGGCGTGATCGAGTCGCGGCGCAGCTTGTCGCCGGCGGGGTTGACCGCCTCGCGCAGAAAGCCGAAACCGGTCCGTCGATCAAGCCGAAACAGGGTGTTGGTCACGTACACGTCGTCGCGGATGCCAACCACTTCCACTACCTCGCTGACGCAGCGACGCCCGTCGGGCATGCGCGTCAGCTGGATCACCACGTCCAGCGCGGCGCAGATCATCTGCCGCAGGGTGCGCTCGGCGATGCTGCGGCCGGTCAGGCCCACCAGGGTCTCCAGGCGCAGCAGGGCGTCCTGCGCGTTGTTGGCATGCACGGTACTCATCGAGCCGTCGTGGCCGGTGTTCATGGCGGTAAGAACATCAACCACTTCCACGCCACGGATTTCGCCGAGAATGATTCGGTCCGGGCGCATCCGCAGGGCGTTGCGGATCAGGTCGCTGGCCTTCACTTCGCCGTGTCCTTCGGCATTCGGCGGACGGGTTTCCAGGCGCACCACGTGCGGGTGGCCGAGCTGAAGTTCGGCGACGTCCTCGATGGTCACCAGGCGTTCGTGCGGATTGATCAGCTGGCTGAGGATATTCAGCAGGGTGGTCTTGCCGGTCCCGGTGCCGCCGCTGATCAGGATGTTGCAGCGCCGGCTGACGGCTTCCTGGATAAAATCGAAGATCGCCTGGTCGATGGTTTGCATCGCCATCAGGTCCGTGCTCTTGAGCATGTCCTTGCGAAACTTTCGAATCGACAGGCACGGGCCGTCGAGGGCAATCGGCGGAATGATGGCGTTGACCCGGCTGCCATCGGGCAGGCGCGCATCGACCATCGGCGAGGACTCGTCGAGCCGTCGTCCAAGCGGTGCAAGGATGCGTTGCATGACGCGCTCAACGTGATGGGCGTCGATGAAGCGCAAGTCGCTCTGGTGCAGTACACCGTCGCGTTCGATAAATACCCGGTGCGGGCCATTGACCAGAATCTCGGTCACCGCCGGGTCGCGCAGCAGCACTTCGAGGGGGCCGAAGCCGGTCAGCTCGTCGACGATTTCTTCGGCCAGGCGCTCCATTTCATAGCGAGAAATCGCCAGGTGCAGACGGGCGATGTACTCGGCGATCTTGTCGATGACAAACTGCGCCAGCACCTGCCGCGTACCCTCCAGCAAGTTTTTCCCGGACTCTTCGATGGCGTCGATGATGTAGCGGTGCAGCACCAGCTTGAGGCCTTCGTGGTCAGTGTTGCCCGCCGCGCTACGGGTCGGCGCGCCGAAAAGTTTTTCACTGGTCATTGCGCGCCCCTCAGTCGGTTGAACCAGCCAGCCTTGGGTTTGGTCAGGCCTTCGGAGCGCTTCGCCAGGCGTTCGCCAAGGGTGCGCAAGCTTTGCGTCAGGGTTTCCCGCGGGGCCAGTTCGAACAGCGACACGCCCTGATTTTTAGCGTTGAGGCGCACCTGCGGGCTGTAGGTGAGCGTGGCGATGACCTCCATGCCGAAGCTCTTGCCCAAGGTTTCTGCATCCGGCGCGACGTCGCGCAGGTAGCGGTCTACCAGCAGCCGCGAGTGGTCGAGTTTCATGCCTTTTTCGCGCCAGTGATTGAGCACCGCGAGGTTGCGACGGCAGTCGAGCACGTTCTGGTCGGTGTACCACAGCAGCTTGTCGCAATGACTGACGAAAGTCCGTAGCGCTTCGCAATCCTGCTGCCCCGTGAGGTTCACCACAATGTGCTGGAAGTGCTGGCGCAGGGCGCTGAGCAGCATGTACAACTCCGCCGCACTGGTGTGTTCCAGCGGCTCATCGGTGGTGGCGTAGGCGAGTATGCGCAGGCCGGCCTCGCAGCGACTGAAAGCGCTGTCGATCAGCGTCGCGTCCAGGCGGCGCAAGTGCCGCAGGGCGTCGCCGAAGTGAAACGAACTCTCCAGTCCGAGCAATGCCAGGCTGTCGCCGCGAGGCAAGCCAAGGTCCAGCAGCAGGGTTTGCTGACCGCTCTTTTGCACCACTTGCGCGAGGTGGGTGGCTAGCAGCGCGCCATCCGCATTGCTCTGCACGCCGTACAGCACGGTCAGGCCACCCAGTAGCGTATTGGGCGCCACCGGTGGCAGACGTTTACTCAGGCGCCGCACCAGGCCGGCGACCTCGCTGGAGCGCGAACCATAAGCAACGAAATCCCGCGCTCCGGCACGCATGGCGTTGAGCACCAACTGGTTGTCCATGCCATCGCCGAGCGCAACGATGGCAAGCATCGGCTTGGCTTCCAGGGCGCCCTCGATCAGCGCGCTCTGGGCTACCACATGTTCGCGATCGAGGCCGACGAACACCAGGTTGGCGAACGTCACGTCCACCAGCGCCAGCAGTTCGTCGAGGCTGCCGCCACCGGCGCTGACCACCTGGCCCAGGGGCGCGAGGGCGCCCTGCAGCCATTCCAGGTCAGTGTTGTTGCGCGTGATCGCGAGGAAGGTCTGACTCAGGCTCTGGCTCATTGCGATAATCCGCTGCGTTTATCGAAGTTGCCGTTTTCGAGGAAGTACATGCGGTAGAAATTCGGGTCGTAGTTGCGCAACTTTTCCCCGGGTAGCGAAGGCAATTGCGCGTTTGCCGCCAATGGCTGCACCAGGTGCGGGGTGACGATCATCAGCAGCTCGCGCTCTTCGCGGTTGATGTTCTGGTCGCGGAAAAATGCGCCGAGAATCGGGATGTCGCCAAGGCCGGGAAACTTGTTTACCTGGGAACTGTTGCGGGTGCTGATCAGGCCGCTGATGACAAAACTTTCGCCATCGGCCAGCGAGATGCTGGTGTCGGTGCGCCGCACGGTCAGCGCCGGCACCACGGTGCCGGCGATATTGACGCCGTTGCTGTAGTCCAGCTCGCTGACTTCCGGCGCTACCTTGAGGGCGATGCGATTGCTGCCGATGATGGTCGGGGTAAGTGTCAGGCGGATGCCGAACTCCTTGTACTCGATCGAGACGTTGTCGCTGCCGGAGCTGGGCACCGGGATCGGGATCTCGCCACCGGCCAGAAAGCTCGCACTCTGCCCGCTCAGCGCCACCAGGCTGGGACGTGCCAGGGTGTAGGCAAAACCGCTGCCTTCGAGGGCATTGATCATCACCATGGTCTTGCCGCCGATCCAGGAAATATTGAACTGACCGTTGTCCACCGGCAGCCGCGGCTGGACTACGCCGTCGATGGTCGGCAAGGTCTTTGGAGACCCGAACAGGAAGTTGCCGCGGGTGCCGAAAATCGAGGTCGACGCTTCCTTGAGTTTGGTCCGGCTGACTTCGACGAAGCGTATATCGGTTTGCACCTGAGAGGGCAGCAGCGCCTCTTCGGACGGCAGCGCGACGGCGGTGAGGGCGGCAGTGGCCTTGCCCTGGACGAACACCATGGTCTGGCGCGGCGTGGTCGAGCAGGCGGTCCAGGCCATCAGGCTGGTGGCGCCGGGGGCCATGCCGGTCAGCAGGAAACCGCTGGCGCCGGTGGTGCGCACGTCAGCGATCTTCGGATCGCCGACAGCCAGGCGTGTGATCGTTACGGGCGACTGCAGCTCCTGTTGCAAGCCTTCACCGACTTCCAGCACGCTGGGCAACGGGCTTAGCGCCGTGCAATTGCTGGTGGCGGCGAGGCTGGAGTCGGCCGCCGCCAGCCACAGGCAGGGGAGTAACGCACGCAGTATCGGCATGGAACAACTGGACATAAAACTGCATCCTTGCTCGATCAGGGGGTTTGTTGGGTAACCTGGTTACCACGAATGACTTCCACCGCACTACGGGCGGCGGCAGTGCGCACGGGGCTGCTGACGGGTGCCTTGGGCGCGCCGCCGAAGGCTAGTTGGGTGAACTGGAACAGGCTGCTGTTGGCTGCATCGAGAAGACCGTGCGCGTCGCTTTCTCCCGCCCAGTAACGGGCCAGTCGCTGCTCCTCGGCGCTGCGCACGGCCAGGCGCAAGGTGCCGACCTGGGTCGCCAGCATCAGCCGGCTGAGCAATGGTTCCGGCACGGCCAGCAGCACGGTGCGGGCAGCGACGCGGCGCTGGTCCTGCTTGATTTTTTCTTCGGCATTCAGGGGCGGCGTAGCGGGTTTGCCGTCATTGGTCAGGCCGAGCTGGTCGCCGACCCCGAGCACGCGCATGGCCGGGATGACGATCTGTGCCGACTGTTGCAGGTTGCTCGCGTCCTGGCGCAGAAACAGCAACACATCGACGTAGTCACCGGGTGCCAATTGCCCCGCGGCGCCGATCACTTCATCGACGGCGACCGCCAGTGCACGTTCATCACTGCGAATCATGCGCGCCAGTGCACCCCCGCTTTCGAAGCTGTCTTCACTGAGCCAAGTGCCGGCGGTGAGGGTGCGCCACGGCGTGCGGCCGACCGCCTGGTCGATGCTGCCAAGGCTACCGGCCGGCGCGCTGCGCAGTTTTTCCACTGCCAGGTCGGCGGCGGTCAATGGTGTGAATGGCGCCACGTCATGCACCAGCACGACCACCGATTGGCGGGTCTGGTCTTCGGCAGTGGCGACGGTTTTTTCGATGGCGACAACAGCGCTCGGTGCCTCGACAGGTTCGGCAACGGGCGCGCGGCTGAGCATCAAGCCCGCGTATCCGGCAACGACTGCGCCGACTAACAGCAATCCTGCAAGGCCCATGGTGACGCGACTGTTCATGACGGCTCTCCCTTTCCTGCTGCAAGACTCGGCCCGTATTCAGACGGGGAAATCTGTGCTCAGGCAGCTATGAACATTCCAACTATTTTGCTATTTGACGGTAGCGCAGGTGGGGCAAAACGCCATTAGTGGGGATGAAAATATCTGTCATGAGTTTGAGATGTGGCCGAAATGTCGGGTTTTTTCAGGTGGTTCAGAAAGGATTAATGCTTTGTGATTAATCCGTTCTTACAGTTGCTGGGGTTGGGTTTGTTGACAATGCTCTGGTGGCACGGAGCAATCATGTCACCGCCCGTGATACCGGTGCCCAGCGGGCCCAAGGAGTTTCAGATGTTTCTTAAACTGTATGTGAAAGTGCGCGTGTTTTTTGAAAGTACTGAAGGGGCTTCGGGTATCGAATACGCGATTGTCGCGGCGATGGTAGCGGTCATGATCGTTGGGTTTATTACGCCGATTGGAGACTGGGTATTCAATACGTTCAAAGGTATTAACACGGTGATTGGCGGCGCAGCCGTTACAAAGCCAGGAGCATAAGATAAACCGGCCGTTTTACGGATCGTAGGCTAATGTGGTTTAACCTAGATTTTCGGTAGCGGGACACCACATGACAGTATCTTCAAACCAACGCCAGCAGCTGCTTTTGGTCGACGACGAAGAAGACGCGCTGCTGGAACTCGCCGAGTTGCTGGAGGGCGAGGGCTTCTGTTGCTTCACGGCAACCTCGGTCAAACTCGCC
Source organism: Pseudomonas sp. LB3P31 (assembly GCF_054897945.1). Classification (NCBI taxonomy): domain Bacteria; kingdom Pseudomonadati; phylum Pseudomonadota; class Gammaproteobacteria; order Pseudomonadales; family Pseudomonadaceae; genus Pseudomonas; species Pseudomonas sp. LB3P31. Next base: position 2,667,283 of record NZ_CM142710.1, on the reverse strand, counting down.
CTGCACCACCTCACCCGCAATCCGGATATTGCCCTGGTGATCACGGATCTGCGCATGCCGGAGGAAAGCGGCATGTCGCTGATCAAGCGCTTGCGCGAGCACACCTCGCGTCAGCACCTGCCAGTGATCGTCACGTCCGGCCATGCGGACATGGAGGATGTCAGCGACATGCTGCGCCTGCAGGTCCTCGACCTGTTCCGCAAACCCATCTACCACGTGCGTCTGCTGGAAACCCTGAACAACCTGTTCCCGCAACCCCTGGCCCAACTAACCTCCCACTGAACACACCCGGCTCCGCGGATCGGTGACGCACCGCCATTCGGCGAGCACCCGATCCCCGTAGGAGCTGCCGAAGGCTGCGATCTTTTGATCTGGCGATCTGCCGGACCATCAAGATCAAAAGATCGCAGCCTTCGGCAGCTCCTACCGTGAGACTGCTCTTACACCGATCACCTGTGGGAGCGAGCCTGCTCGCGATGGCTGTTTAACATCCACCATTGCAATCGCCAGCAAGCGGGCTCCTGCAGTGAGGTGTGGTGTACCGCCAGGGGTTCACCGGGGCGGATCGATTTGATCCAGCACGCGGTTTGCGTGAATACAATTTGGACGGCCGGGCCGTCCAGATTGTTCATCAAGCAATCGGCGACCAATGCCCCACCATATGCTCAAGCTCCCCAGCCCCAAGCAGCTGAAAATCCCCGCTCGATCCCGCCGCACTCGCCAGCAACGTCACCTCACTGGGCAATCGCACCGGCTTCATGAACTGCACGGCAATCTCCACATTCGCCGTCGGCAGGTGGTCGGCGAGTGCCGCTAGCGTCCTGGCCTTGTTCCACAAACCATGGGCAATGGCGGTGGGAAAACCGAACAACTTGGCGCTGAGTGCACTCAGGTGGATCGGGTTGTAGTCGCCAGAGACCTTGGCGTACTGCCGGCCAAGGTCCGCAGGAGCTTTCCACTGCGCCACCTGAGTCATCGGCAGCAGTGGTGCCAATACCTCGTCCACCGGTTCACCCTCAAGCTTGACGCCACGGCAGAGCATCCGGCTCTCGGCCTCCCACAACGGCCCCAGCTGATCATCCAGGGTCGTCATCAGGTCGAAGGTCGCACCTTTGCCATGGGGTTGCAGGTTCTGCACCTGCACGCTGACGCGCACCCGGCCCACCCCGCCCATCGGTCGCAGCACGCGAATTTTATTGCTCAGGTGGATCAACCCGAGCAGCGGAAACGGAAACTCCTTGGCTGTCAGCAGCTGCATCTGCAAGGCAAACGCGAGGACGTGCGGATAGGTCGGTGGCAGCAACGCGGTGTCGGCAAATCCGCAGACTTTGCGGTAGGCCGCCAGACGCTTGGGATCGACATCGACCCCACTGCGCAACCCGGAATCAGGGAGGGTAGCGCCAGTGATTTTGCGTCGAGTTGCGGCCCGAATGTACAGGTCCGCCAGGCGCGGTTCGCTGTCGAGTGTGTGCCAGTCGGTCGTCATCTTCATGCCCCCAGGACGCTTTGCCCACAGACCCGCAACGCCTGGCCGGTGAACGCGCCAGTACCGGGCTGGGCGAGCCAGGCGACGGCTTCGGCTACGTCCTGGGGCAAGCCGCCCTGGCCCAGGGAACTCATGCGTCGACCGGCCTCGCGCAGGGCGAACGGGATGTGTGCGGTCATTTGGGTTTCGATGAACCCCGGTGCCACGGCATTGATGCTGATGCCGCGTTCTTTGAGCAGCGGCGCCCAGGCTTCTGCGAGGCCGATCAACCCGGCCTTGCTGGCGGCGTAATTGGTTTGCCCGCGGTTGCCGGCGATGCCGCTGATGGAGGCCAGCAGAATCACCCGGGCGTCGTCGCGCAGGGTGCCGTGGTCGAGCAGGGCCTTAGTCAGCACTTGCGGTGCATTGAGGTTGACCGCCAGTACGGCATCCCAGAATTCCGGCGTCATGTTGGCCAGGGTTTTATCCCGGGTAATGCCCGCGTTGTGCACCACGATGTCGATGCCGTCGGGCAGTTGCTCGATCAATTGTGCGGCGGCGTCCTCGGCGCAGATGTCGAGGGTGATGCTGCGCCCGCCGAGACGTGCGGCGAGGGCTTCGAGGTCGGATTTAGCCGGTGGCACATCCAGCAGTACCACCTCGGCACCGTCACGAGCGAGTGTCTCGGCGATCGAGGCACCGATGCCGCGGGCCGCGCCGGTGACCAGCGCCTTGCGCCCGGCCAGGGGGCGGGTCCAGTCGGTCACCGGGGTATCGCAGGCGGTCAGGCGGATGACCTGGCCGGAGACGAACGCACTTTTCGGTGAGAGGAAAAATCGCAATGGACCTTCCAGCTGATCTTCGGCGCCTTCGCCCACGTAGATCAATTGCAGGGTGCCGCCGCTGCGCAGTTCCTTGGCCAGCGAGCGGCTGAAGCCTTCCAGTGCGCGCTGGGCGCTGGCGGCAAACGGGTCGCTCAAGCCTTGGGGCGAACGACCGAGAATGACCAGGTGCGCGCTGTGATCGAGATTTTTCATCAGCGGCTGGAAGAACTCGCGCAGCTGTTTGAGCTGATCGGTGTGCACCAGGTTACTGGCGTCGAATACCACAGCCTTGAGCTTGGGGCCGTGCCCGGGAATCCACGGGGTGGCCAGCGACGGCTCGGTGCCGTAACCGTAGATCGCGTCGGTCAGGCGGTTGGCGAAGGCACCGACTTTTTCCGTCAGCGGGCCGCCGCCAATCAGTAGCGCACCTTCGACGGGGCGCAGCCTGCCCGCTTGCCATCGTTCCAGGCGAACCGGCGACGGCAGGCCCATGGCACCGACCAGGCGATGGCCGATGGATGAATTGGCGAAGTCGATATAGCGGTCAGACATGGAACGCACTCCGGAAGCTGGGGTTCAAAGTGTGGACCATGAATGGCGATCAGTCGTTCGATCCACGAGATAAGGCCTACGCTGGAACACAGCAGATTAGTTGTTGCGGGCTTTTTCAGGGCGCAACAGAACCTGAATTGGAACAAGGCCCTGTGGGAGTGAGCCTGCTCGCGATGCGGTGTGTCAGTCGCCTGAATGTTGAAGGTGCCATAGCCATCGCCAGCAGGCTGGCTCCCACAGGGAGCGGGTTTGAATTATTGAATTTAAAAAGGAGCTTTTCATGACTCAATTGCGCCGCGTCGCGATCATAGGCGGTAACCGTATCCCCTTCGCCCGCTCCAATGGGCCCTACGCCACAGCCAGCAACCAGGCGATGCTCACCGCTGCACTCGAAGGCCTGATCGAACGCTACAATTTGCACGGCCAGCGCATGGGTGAAGTGGTGGCCGGGGCAGTTCTAAAATTGTCACGGGATATGAACCTGACTCGCGAGTGCGTGCTCGGCTCGCGCCTATCCCCGCATACGCCGGCCTATGACATTCAGCAGGCGTGCGGTACCGGACTGGAAGCTGCGTTGCTGGTGGCCAACAAGATCGCCCTGGGCCAGATCGATTGCGCGATTGCTGGTGGCGTCGACACCACCTCGGATGCGCCGATCAGTGTCAGCGAAGGTCTGCGCCGAATCCTCCTGCAGGCCAATCGCGGCAAGACCACCGCCGACAAGCTGAAAACCTTTCTGCAGTTGCGCCCCCAGCATCTGATTCCCGAGTTCCCGCGCAACGGTGAGCCACGCACCGGCTTATCCATGGGTCAGCACTGCGAACTGATGGCGCAGACCTGGAACATTCCTCGCGAAGAACAGGATCTGCTGGCCCTGGAGAGTCATCGCAACCTGGCCGCGTCTTACACCGAAGGCTGGCACAACGACCTGATGACGCCATTCCTGGGCCTCACTCGAGACAACAATCTGCGCCCCGACCTGACCCTGGAAAAACTCGCCGCGTTGAAGCCGGCCTTCGAAAAAAGCGCCAAGGGCACCCTGACCGCAGGCAACTCCACGCCGCTCACCGATGGCGCCTCGCTGGTGTTGCTGGGCAGTGAAGAGTGGGCGAAAGAACGTGGCTTACCGATTCTCGCCTATTGGCGTGACGGTGAGACGGCGGCGGTGGATTTCGTCAACGGTGCTGAAGGCTTGCTGATGGCGCCGGTGTACGCAGTGCCGCGCTTGCTGGCGCGCAACGGCCTGACGCTGCAGGATTTTGATTACTACGAAATTCACGAAGCGTTCGCCGCCCAGGTGCTCTGCACGTTAAAAGCCTGGGAAGACCCGGAGTACTGCAAGACCCGCTTGGGCCTCGACGCTCCGTTGGGCGCCATCGACCGCAGCCGGCTCAACGTCAAGGGCAGCTCCCTGGCGGCAGGGCATCCGTTCGCCGCGACTGGCGCACGCATCGTCGCCAACCTGGCGAAGCTGCTGGATGCGGCGGGTAAGGGGCGTGGCCTGATCTCGATCTGCGCGGCGGGTGGGCAAGGTGTTACGGCGATTATCGAGCGTTGAGGGTCCCAGCCCCGTTGAAAAATCCTTTGAATCCGGCCAAATTGACTGCGCAAGATCGGCACATTGTGTGCATCTTTTAGCGATTTGCAGCGTTCATAGGTCGGCAACCCCTCCCACCGGCGAGTGGATTGCCGTATAACGAATGACTTTCGCGTGTTTGGTAATAAAGGACCCACAATAAAAGCTGATGAAGACTCCAAAACGCATTGAACCCCTGATCGAGGACGGTCTGGTCGACGAGGTGCTGCGCCCACTCATGAGTGGTAAAGAAGCAGCTGTTTATGTGGTGCGCTGCGGCAACGAGTTACGTTGCGCGAAGGTCTACAAGGAGGCGAATAAACGCAGTTTCCGTCAGGCGGCCGAGTATCAGGAAGGCCGCAAGGTGCGCAACAGCCGTCAGGCCCGGGCCATGGCCAAGGGCTCGAAGTTCGGCAAGAAAGAAACCGAGGACGCCTGGCAGAACGCCGAAGTGGCGGCTCTGTTTCGTCTGGCCGGCGCTGGCGTGCGGGTGCCCAAGCCGTACGACTTCCTCGAAGGCGTGCTGCTGATGGAACTGGTGGCCGATGAGTACGGTGATGCCGCGCCGCGTTTGAACGACGTGGTGCTGGAGCCGGACCAGGCGCGCGAATATCACGCGTTCCTGATTTCGCAGATCGTGCTGATGTTGTGTACCGGCCTGGTGCACGGTGACCTGTCCGAGTTCAACGTACTGTTGACCCCGACCGGCCCGGTGATCATCGACTTGCCCCAGGCAGTGGACGCGGCGGGTAACAACCACGCGTTCAGCATGCTGGAGCGGGACGTCGGCAACATGGCCTCGTACTTCGGGCGTTTTGCCCCGGAGTTGAAGAAGACCAAGTACGCCAAGGAGATGTGGGCCTTGTACGAAGCCGGCACCCTGCACCCGGCCAGCATCCTGACGGGCGAGTTCGACGAGCCGGAAGAGTTGGCTGACGTTGGCGGAGTCATCCGCGAGATCGAGGCCGCACGCCTGGATGAAGAGCGCAAGCAGGCGGTGCGCGCGGCAGATGACGCGCCACCGAACAAGACCGAAGAACCGCCTCCGCCTTGGATGCAGTGATCGGATAAAAAAACCCGGCTTCGGCCGGGTTTTTTGTGGGGGTATTGGTTTGAAACCGGGTCGTCTGCATTGCGGGCAAGCCTTGCTCCCACAGATATCGCGGGCAGCCTTGCTCCCACAGGCATGGATGCAAAGCTTGCTCCTGCAGTGGCGAGGCACCGTCCTCTGTGGGAGCAAGGCTTGCCCGCGATGGCGTCAGACCAGGCGATCTCCACTCATCAAGGGCAATCAGGAACGGGCAGGTTCGACGCAACACCCCGACTCAAGATTCTTGAGAATCGGGCAGTCGGGGCGGTGGTCGCCCTGACAATGTTCAACCAGGTCCTGCAGCGTGTCGCGCAACTGGCCGAGCTCGCGGATTTTCTGGTTCAGCTCCTCGATATGCTGTCGGGCCAGGGCCTTCACGTCGGCGCTGGCGCGTTGCCGGTCCTGCCAGAGGGTCAGCAGCTTGCCGACCTCTTCCAGGGAAAACCCCAGGTCCCGGGAACGCTTGATGAACGCCAGCGTGTGCAGGTCATCGTCGCCATACACGCGATATCCGCTGTCGGTGCGATGGGCAGGTTTGAGCAGGCCAATGGACTCGTAGTAACGAAGCATCTTGGCGCTCAGGCCGCTGTGGCGGGCCGCTTGGCCGATGTTCATTGGTTGTCCTCCAGGTCCTTGGGTTTCCAGGTTTTCAACAGTAGCGCATTGCTGACCACGCTGACGCTCGACAATGCCATGGCCGCGCCGGCCAGTACCGGGTTGAGGAAACCGAAGGCGGCCAGGGGAATGCCGATCAGGTTATAGACGAAGGCCCAGAACAGGTTCTGCCGGATCTTCGCGTAGGTCTTGCGGCTGATTTCCAGCGCCGCAGGCACCAGGCGTGGATCGCCGCGCATCAGGGTGATCCCGGCCGCGTGCATCGCCACGTCGGTGCCTCCGCCCATGGCAATGCCGATGTCGGCAGCGGCCAGGGCGGGGGCGTCATTGATGCCGTCGCCGACCATGGCGACGACGCCGGTTTTCTTCAGTTCGGCAACGGTGGCCGCTTTGTCGGCCGGCAGCACTTCGGCGTGAACGTCGGTGATACCCAGCGCCTCGGCAACTACTTTGGCGCTACCACGGTTGTCACCGGTCAACAGGTGGCTGCTGATATTGCGTGCGCCGAGCTGCTGCACGGCCTGCAGTGCACCGGGCTTGAGGGTGTCGCCGAAGGCGAACAGACCCAGCACCCGCGGCTCGGGGCTTTGTTCGATCAGCCACGACAGCGTGCGTCCCTCGGTTTCCCATGCGCTGGCCGAGGCCGCCAGAGGGCCGGCGCTCAGGCCGGTTTCTTCCAGCAGACGCCGATTGCCCAGCGCCAGGCGGCGCCCTTGCAGCGTGCCGGCGATGCCGCGTCCGGTCAGCGACTGGCTGTCGCTGACATCGGCGACGTCCAGCCCGCGATCCTTGCACGCATCCAGGACGGCCTTGGCCAGCGGATGCTCGCTGCCCCGTTGCAGGGCGCCGGCATTTTGCAGCAAGACATTTTCGTCGCCCTCGATCGCGCTGAGGTGAGCGATTCGCGGAGCACCCGAGGTCAGCGTGCCGGTCTTGTCGAACACCACCGCGCTGACTTCATGGGCGCGTTCCAGCGCTTCGGCATCCTTGATCAGAATACCGTGGCGCGCCGCGACCCCGGTACCGGCCATGATCGCCGTGGGAGTGGCCAAGCCAAGGGCACAAGGGCAGGCGATCACCAGCACCGCAACCGCATTGATCAGTGCCGTTTCGATTGGCGCGCCATACAGCCACCAGCCCACCAGGGTGGCCAGGGCGATCAGCAGAACCGTAGGGACGAAGACCTGGCTGACTTTATCCACCAGTTTCTGGATGGGGGCCTTTGCCGCCTGGGCGTCTTCCACCAGGCGGATGATGCGCGCCAGTACGGTTTCTGCACCCAGTGCCTGGGTGCTTACCAACAGGCGACCCTCGCCATTAATCGCGCCACCGGTGACCTTGTCGCCGGGTTGCTTTGGCACCGGCAGGCTTTCGCCACTGATCAGCGCTTCGTCGGCATGGCTCTGGCCTTCGACCACTTCGCCATCTACCGGGAAACGTTCACCGGGCTTGACCATTACCAGGTCACCGAGGCGCAGGGCACTGATGGCGACGTCTTGCTCGCGGCCATCAATCACCTGTATCGCCCGTTCCGGGCGCAAGGCTTCAAGGGCGCGGATGGCGCTGGCGGTCTGGCGCTTGGCGCGGCTTTCCAAATATTTACCCAGCAGCACCAGGGCGATCACCACCGCCGACGCCTCGAAATACAGGTGCGGCATGCGCCCGGCAGCGGTGGCCCATTCATAGATACTCAGGCCGTAACCGGCGCTGGTGCCCAGGGCGACCAGCAGGTCCATGTTGCCGGCGCCGGCGCGGACGGCCTTCCAGGCTGCCACGTAAAAGCGTGCACCGAAGATGAACTGCACCGGGGTCGCCAGGGCGAATTGCGCCCAGGCCGGGAGCATCCAGTGCACGCCGAATGGCTGCAGGAGCATCGGCAACACCAGCGGCAGGGCGAGGGCCATCGCCATGATCACGATCCAGCGTTCGCGGTGCAGGCGTTGCTGTTGATTATCGGTGGAGGAGTGTTCGACTTCCCAGACGCTGGCCGAGTAGCCCGCCTTGCTGACAGCCTCAATGAGGATCTGCGGGTCGACCTGGCCGAGCAATTCGAGGTGCGCACGCTCGTTGGCCAGGTTGACGCTGACGCTCTTCACGCCTGGTACTTTGGCCAGCGCGCGTTCGACCCGGCCGACGCAGGAGGCGCAGGTCATGCCGTCGATGCTCAGTTCAAGGTTTTGCTGTGGCACGCTGTAGCCGGCTTGTTGCACGGCCTGCATCAAGGCCGGCAGGCTGTCGCCGGGTGCCTGCACCCGGGCCTGTTCGGTGGCCAGGTTGACGCTGACGGCGCTGGCGCCGCGGACTTTGCTCAAGGCCCGCTCAACCCGCCCGGCGCAGCTGGCGCAGGTCATGCCGGTAATCGGCAGGTCGAACGTTGTGGTTTCACTCATGGTCACGCTCCCTGTAGTGGATGCCTACAGGATCAACCTTGCCATGCTGGCAAGGTCAAGCGCCAATATCATCCTGACCTGACCTGACCTGACCTGACCTAATCTGTTTGATTTGTTTGATTTGATCTGTGGGAGCAAAGCTTGCTCGCGATGGGGGCTTCAGGTGTACATATCCATTGTTGCGGTAACGGCTTCTATTGGTTCCGCCCTTACGGCGGGTCACTTTGAAAGCGCAAAGTAACCAAACGCTTTCTGCCCCACCACTCGGCACCTCGCCTAGGCTCGGTGTGCCCGAACGCAGGCATTGCTCTGCGGGCCGCTGCGACGGGCCATCCATGGCCCAACGCAGCTAAACCGGCATCCTTGCCGGTTTACCCGCTACGCAATGCCTGCGTTCGGCCAGCGTGGTTTACGGGGCGTCCGCGATCAAAAACCGGACCGTGGCGGCCTTCGGGCCGACCAAGGCATCAAGCCGGCACGCTGCGGTGGTGTGATCGGGCACACCCTCCGAGCTGACGCTTCCCCTGTAGGAGTGAGCCTGCTCGCGATGGACGCTAACGATAACGCGCACTCCCTGGAAAACCGCAGCCAACTGTAGGAGCAAGCTTGCTCGCGATGGTCGTCAACGATAACGCCTACTTTCTGGATAAACGCGGCGCCCTCAAATCTATCGCGAGCGGGCTCACTCCTACAGGGAAATGTTGCACACGGCTTCGACAGGTTCTGTGCGACTCAATAACCCAACGCCGCAGGCTTGAGATACATCCCTTCCTGCGTCATCGCAATCCGGAACTTCAGCACATCCCCGGCCTTCAGCTTGATAGTCTGCGAACCCGGCGCCAGCATCCCCGGATTGCACCCCGGGGCCTGGCCCGGCAGCAGTTTCAGGCGCAGGGAGACGTCGCCCGGTGGCAGGTTGAATGAGGTGCTTTGTTCCTGGAACAGGCGCGCGGACAGCTGGTCCTGCAGGTACACGCCGATTTCGCAGTTGGTCGACACTTCCAGGCGCTCGCGGGAAATGATCAGCACCCCGTAATCCTCCCCGGCGGCGTTGACCGAAGGCAGGGTAGCGAAGAGGCCGAGAAAGCCGAACAGGCTGAGAGCTGACCAGCGCATGGCTGAATCTCCTGAGGTCGAAGTCATTGATGCACGCAGCTTGGCCGAGCTCGGCGGCGATTGCCAGCCCGGCCGTTCAATTCAGAACTTGACCTTGCCACGGTGGCAAGCTCGAGACTGGCTCCAACCTAATCAACCGGAGTCATCCCATGCAAGTATTCAAAGTTCAAGGCATGTCCTGCGGTCACTGCGTCAAGTCCATTACCCAGGCGCTCCAGGCCAAGGATCCGGCGGCCAGCATCCGCATCGACCTCGCGGCAAAAGAAGTTGGCGTCGAGAGCGCACTGACGGTCGAGCAGGTGATAGCGGCGATTACCGAAGAGGGCTATGAAGCCAAGTTGGCGTAGGTTTTATTAGTTAGCGACCTAACGTAATGTTCAAGGCGTCCATCCGACGCTAGACTGGGGTGCTGCTGACCTCAGTCTCACTGGATGCCTGATGAACTTCCGTATCATTCTGATTCTTGGCGCCTTGAGCGCGTTTGCGCCTCTGGCGATCGATTTTTATCTGCCCGCCTTCCCTGCGATGGCCCTGGCCTTCGGCACCGATGAACAACATGTTCAAGTGACATTGGCGGCTTATTTCCTCGGGCTGTCGATCGGTCAATTGATCTACGGTCCGATTGCCGATCGTTTCGGACGGCGGATACCATTGCTCAGCGGCGTGGTGCTGTTCACCGTTGCCTCTCTGGCCTGCGCCTTTGCGCCAACCCTCGAATGGCTGATTGGCGCGCGCTTCGTCCAGGCGCTGGGCGGGTGCGCTGGGATGGTGATTTCGCGGGCAATCGTCAGCGACAAATGCGATGCGGTGGGCTCGGCCAAGGTCTTTTCCCAGCTGATGCTGGTGATGGGGCTGGCGCCGATTCTTGCGCCGATGCTGGGTGGCTTGCTGGTCAACACCACGGGCTGGCAGTCGATCTTCCTGGTGCTCACGGGTTTCAGTGCGCTGGCGGCGGTGGCCGTCGCGCGGGGATTGCCGGAAAGCATGCCCGCGCATATGCCGCGCCAACCGCTGTCCGGTTCGTTGCGGCAGTACGGCCGGCTGCTGGCGGACCGGGTCTTCCTCGGCCACGCCCTGACTGGCGGTATCGCCATCGCCGGGATGTTTGCCTACATCGCCGGCTCGCCTTTTGTCTTCATCAAACTCTACGGCGTGCCGGCCGAGCATTTTGGCTGGTTGTTCGGGACCAATGCGGCGGGCTTCATCCTGGTCGCGCAGGTCAACGCCCGGCTGCTGGCCAAACGTGGGCCGGCGTTCCTGCTGGTACGCGCGGTATGGGTCTACCTGGCGGCAGGCCTGGCGCTGCTCGCCGTCAGCGCGCTGCAGACCGAAAAACTGTGGCCATTGTTGATCCCTCTGTTCATTTGCATCGCCAGCCTGGGGTGCATTCTGCCCAACGCATCGGCTTGCGCGATGAACGGCCAGGGCACCCGCGCGGGCAGTGCCTCGGCGTTGCTCGGCTGCATTCAATTCAGCATCGCGGCTGGGGCCGCCTCGCTGGTGGGGATTTTGTATGACGGCACGGCCATGCCGATGGCCATGGTCATCAGCTTGTGCGCCATTCTGGTGGTGAGCGTTGCGCTGCTCACCCGACGTTTACAAAATGCCCGGGCGCTGCTGCAAGCCCAGGTCTGAAGAGGGACTCAGCCAGCAGCGCGCTGCTGTTGGTCGGGGAACTGATGGGGGGCGTGCAGGCGCGCTTCGAGGGTTCGAGTAAAGGCGCGCGCTTCGGCTTCGCTGCGGAATGTCACGGCGTGCTGGTCCAGGCGGACTTGCCACTGGGAACGGGCCACTTCTTTTATCAGGATCTTCATTGCTGACCTCCTATAAGTAAAAGATTTACCTTGCAGAGGCCTCGATTGTAGACCCGATTGAGGGCGCAATTGTGACAACGGTCAACTCTCTGACTGACGGTGGCGCTCCCCTTGCGAGCGACACCGCCATAGTCCCTTTTAGAAACCTTCCAGAACGATCTTGCCTTTCGCTTTGCCGCTTTCCAGTAACTCGTGGGCACGTCGCAGGTTCGCCGCGTTGATGCTGCCGAAGTGCTCGCCAACCGTGGTTTTCAAAGTGCCGGCGTCGATCAGCTGGGCCACTCGGTTAAGCAGCTTGTGTTGTTCGATCATGTCGGCGGTTTCAAACAGCGAACGGGTGTACATGAACTCCCAGTGCAGCGACAGGCTCTTGCGCTTGAGCTTGGTGATGTCCAGAGACTTCGGATCATCGATCAGCGCCAGTTTGCCTTGAGGTGCCAGGGCTTCGACCAGCTGGTCCAGATGCTGGTCGGTCTGGGTCAGGCTGGCGACGTGAGTCACCTGTTCAACGCCTGCGCGCTTGAGTTCGTCACTGAGCGGCTGGCTGTGATCGATCACCAGGTCCGCGCCCAGCTCGCGCACCCAGTCCTGGGTCTGCTGCCGCGAAGCAGTACCGATGACTTGCAGCCCGGTGAGCTGGCTCGCCAGTTGTGTGAGGATCGAGCCGACTCCGCCAGCCGCTCCAACGATCAACAGGCTCTGGCCCTCGGCCGCTTGGCCTTCACGCACCTGCAGGCGCTCGAACAGCAATTCCCAAGCGGTGATTGCGGTCAGCGGCAGGGCAGCGGCTTCGGCAAAACCCAGGGTCTTCGGCATGTGGCCGACGATTCGCTCATCCACCACATGCAACTCGCTGTTGCCTCCTGCGCGCGCAATGGAGCCAGCGTAGAACACCTTGTCTCCGGCCTTGAACAGTGTCACTTCACTGCCGACGGCTTTGACCACGCCCGCCACATCCCAGCCCAGCACTTTCGCCACACCAGCTTCCGGCTGGACGTTCTGCCGGACCTTGGTGTCCACCGGGTTGACCGAGATCGCTTTGACTTCAACCAGCAGGTCGCGCGGGCCGGCAACCGGCTCCGGCAGCTCGATGTCCTGCAGGGAACTGGCGTCGCTGATCGGCAGGGAAGCGTAGTAGGCGATGGCTTTCATGGAGCACTCCAATAAATCGGGTTGATTTCGATGGGGCAGATGATTGGTTATTTCTACCGAAGATAAAACCCGCTAAAAGAGAGGTCTCTTTCAATTTTTTTTTGATAATAGGCCGTTCATGCTGCGTTTTGATGACCTGCAATTATTCGTTCGCGCCGCCGACCTGGGCAGCCTTTCGGCGGCCGCGCGGGGTATGGACATGTCGCCGGCGGTGGCCAGCGCGGCGTTGAAACGAATTGAACAGCAATTGGGCGCGCGCTTGCTGGCCCGATCCACCCGCAGCCTGCGCCTGACCGCCGAAGGTGAAGGCTTTCTGGAATACGCCCGTGCGGCGTTGAGCAATATTGAAGAAGGCCGGCGCCTGTTGGCCAGTGGTCAGGACCAGGTCAGCGGAGTGTTGCAGCTGTCGGCGCCTTCGGACTTCGGCCGCAACGTGTTGCTGCCCTGGCTGGACGAATTCCAACGCGAGCATCCCAAGCTGACGGTGCGCCTGCTGCTGGGCGACCGGATTGCCGACCTGTTTCGCCAGCCGGTGGACATCGCCTTGCGCTACGGTGAGCCGGAAGATTCAAGCCTGGTGGCGCTGCCCATTGCTCCGCACAACCGCCGCGTATTGTGTGCGGCGCCGAGTTACCTGGCCAGGCATGGCGAGCCGCGACACCTCGAGCAATTGGCCCAGCACAATTGCCTGTTGTACATGCTCGGCAGCCGGGTCCACGACCACTGGACTTTCCATGACGGCAAGCGCGAGGTTGGCCTGACGGTGAGCGGCGATCGCTTCAGCGACGATGCCGATGTGGTGCGCCTGTGGGCGGTGGCGGGCACTGGCATTGCCTATAAGTCCTGGCTGGACGTTGCCGAGGATGTGCTGGCCGGCCGCTTGCAGATTCTGCTGCCGGAACTGACTTGCGAGCGCGCTCCGCTGAATTTGTTGTGCGCACATCGCGCACAATTGAGTAAGCCTGTGAACCTTTTACGAGAGATGCTCGCCAGTCGATGCGCGCTGTTAAGCAGGCAATTTCCTGGATTATCAGGAGCAGGGCATTAATCGCTGGCAAATAGAGAAATTTCCTTCAGGAACTATCACCTCTGAAGCGTCCCCGGAGGGCAGGAAGCAGCGCACAAGAGGCTTATAATGGCGGTCGCCATGGGGCTGCAGCGTTTGACTTTCCACGCAAGTCCACGTTCGAACCGGTTCGGCAAAGCATTGGCGTCCGTGATGGATGGCTCGCGCCGGTGCAGCGCCTTGGCCGAGGCAGGATTGCGGATCAAGATACCGGTGAGCAGTCGACGAATCGATTCAACAGGGAGTGAGTACATGGAACATGCACCTTGCATCAGCCAGATTGCCACCTTGCTGGCTGACCCAAAGCGCAGCGCGATGATGTGGGCCTTGATGGACGGCTCGGCGCACCAGGCCGAAGACCTTGCATTACTGGCCGGGCTATCAGCGTCTTCAGCCAATGCACACTTGGGGCGCTTGTCCGCTGGAGGTCTGGTGAAGGTAGAAAATCGTGGTCGCAAGCGTTTCTTCCGCCTGGCCGCGCCGGAGATCGGCGCTGCAGTCCAGGCCTTGGCCAGCGCCACCCTGGCCAGCACTCCCGCGAAAATTCCGGATATCTTCAAACGCTCGGCACCTGTCAGCAGACCGCAACCGGCGCCTTCGCCGCTGTTGCGGGCACGCCTGTGCGATGAACATCTCGGTGGCACCCTGGCGGCAGATCTTTATCAGCGTTTGGTGGAAGCGCGATGGATCGAGCAGTCGGAGCGGCGAGTGTCCATTACCCATAAGGGCTCCACGCAACTGGCGACGCGCGGGGTGTTCATCCAGGCCCTGGCCCATCGCAACGGTCAAGTCGCCTGCGCCTGCCCCGACTGGAGTGAGAGACGCCCACACCTGGGTGGAACGCTGGGTGCGGCGTTGCTGCAGTTGTTCCTGCAATCGGGATGGCTGAGCCTGCCCAACGATTCACCGGCGTTGCAGGTGACGGTCGCGGGGCAGCGGGAGATCAATCGATTTGCCAGGGAGACCGAGTTGGAGTTGGCGGTGTAGATTTGCGTTATCGTTCATCGCGGGCAAGCCTTGCTCCCACAGGGGTAATGCAGAAGCCTTGCTCCCACAGTGGTAATGCACAAGCCTTGCTCCCACAGGATCAGTGCCTGTGTGAGCAAGTATTGTTCCTGCAGACAGTCCCTGTGGGAGCAAGGCTTGCCCGCGATGGCGGTGCTGGATCCTTAAGGCTTGACCAGTCGCGCATCCAGGCTGTTCTGCGCCAGGCGTTGCGCCTGGTCCTGGGTCATGCCCAAGTGGGTGTGCAGGGCGTGGAAGTTCTCTGTCACATACCCGCCAAAGTACGCAGGGTCATCAGAGTTAACCGTGACCTTCACCCCACGTTCCAGCATGTCCAGGATGTTGTGCTGGGACATGTGATCGAACACGCAAAGCTTGGTGTTCGACAGCGGGCAGACGGTCAGCGGGATCTGCTCGTCAATGATCCGCTGCATCAGGCGCTCGTCTTCGATGGCGCGCACGCCATGGTCGATGCGCTGGATTTTCAGCAGGTCGAGAGCCTCCCAGATGTATTCCGGCGGACCTTCTTCACCGGCGTGGGCAACGGTCAGGAAGCCTTCGTGACGCGCGCGGTCGAACACTCGCTGAAACTTGCTCGGCGGATGCCCCATCTCGGAGCTGTCCAGGCCGACGGCGACGAATGCATCGCGGAACGGCAGCGCCTGGTCCAGGGTTTTCTCGGCTTCTTCTTCGCTCAGGTGGCGCAGAAAGCTCAGGATCAAACCACTGGTGATGCCCAGTTGCTGCTCGCCGTCTTTCAAGGCGGCAGCGATGCCATTGACCACCACCTCGAAAGGTACGCCACGGTCGGTGTGGGTTTGCGGGTCGAAAAACGGCTCGGTGTGAATCACGTTCTGCGCCTTGCAGCGCAACAGGTAGGCCCAGGTCAGGTCGTAGAAATCCTGCGAGGTGCGCAACACGTCGGCACCCTGGTAATACAGGTCGAGAAACTCTTGCAAGTTGTTGAAGGCGTACGCCTTGCGCAGGGTTTCCACATCGCTCCACGGCAGGGCGATCTTGTTGCGTTCGGCCAGGGCGAACAGCAGCTCGGGCTCCAGCGAACCCTCGAGGTGCAGGTGCAGTTCAGCCTTGGGCAGGGCGTTCAGCCAGTCGTACATATTCATTTCTCATCATGTGCAGATGGCGGTCATTCTACAGATGCGCGCTGCAACAATTGGTGAAACCTGACCAGGCGGTTCATCACAGTGCCTCCGGCTCCCGGCGATAGGCATAGGTGTCGGCGAATCGTGACAGCAGGAATTCGGCGCAGGTGGTGGCCGGGTATCTGGCCGGATGTTGCTCGTCCTGACAGCCGGGCAAGCACTCGATCAATGTGTCGGGGTGCGGCTCGGCGAAGAACGGCATCGAATAACGGTCCACCCCCAGCGGGCTGATCACCCGGTGCGGCGTCGACAGGTAACGGTCGTTGCTCCAGCGCGCCATCATGTCGCCGAGGTTGACCACAAACGTGCCTTCGATGGGCGGCGCGTCGATCCACTCGCCCTTGACGTTGCGCACTTGCAGCCCACCGGCGGCGTCCTGGTAGAGCAGGGTAATGCAGCCGTAGTCGGTGTGCGCGCCGGCGCCTTGCTGTTCTTCGCTGGAGGCGGTGTGGCGCGGCGGGTAGTGGATCATCCGCAGGACGCTGACGGGCTGGCTGAAGCGCGAATCAAAGAAGTCGGGTTCGATGTCCAGCGCCAGGGTCATGGCGCGCAGCAGGGTTTGGGCGAGGGCCTGCATGTCGAGGTAGTGCTGTTCCATCAAGGTTTCCCAGCCGGCAATCGCTGGATGGCGGTTGGGCCCGCGTAGCGGTTTTTCCGCCAGCACCTCGGGATGATCGGCCGGCAGGTGCATCCCCATGTCGAAGGTTTCCTTCAGGTCGCTGGGTTTGCCGGGGTCAAGTTGCTCGGTGGCGATGGCGCCGTAGCCGCGATGGTGGCGAGTCTGGGTGATGTCGATCTGCAGTTTTTCGGCACTGGGCAGGGCGAAGAAATGCCGGGCCTGGTCGAGTACCGCTTCGATGCGCACAGGGCTGATCGGGTGGCCTTTGATGTAGAAAAAGCCCCATTCGCGGCAGGCGTGGTCGATTTGTGCGGCCACGGCCGGCCAGGCCGATGGGTCGTTGGAGTAGAGCGGGGCGATGTCGATGACGGGAAGGCTGTTCATGCGGTTGTCCTGAAAATGTGCAGATCGAATAACACCGGAGATCTAATTGTGGGAGCGGGCTTGCTCGCGAAGGGGTCGTGCCAGTCACCGATGATGTCGGCTGACACACCGCCTTCGCGAGCAAGCCCGCTCCCACAGGGGGTAATGTATGTGGGCTGAAAAATTTACTTCGGTATCTCGGCCTTCATGCCTTCCACGTAGTAGTTCATCGAAGCCAGTTCGGCATTCGTCGCAGTCACCCCCGCCGGGATTTTCTCGGCACCGGCCTGATCCTTGATAGGCCCGGTGAACGGGTGGAACGCGCCACTCTTGATGTCGGCAATGATCTGCTCGGCTTCAACTTTCACCGGTGCCGGCACCAGGTCGCTGATCGGCAGTTGAACCGTGCCTTCCTTCAGGCCACCCCAGTAATCCTGCGACTTCCAGGTTTTATCCAGCACGCTCTGCGTGGCCTGAATGTAGTGCGGGGCCCAGTCGTTGACGATGGATGTCAGCACCGCTTTCGGCCCGAAGTGCGCCATGTCCGAAGCGTAGCCGACGGCATACACGCCGCGACGTTCGGCGGCCTGGATTGGCGCCGGGCTGTCGGTGTGCTGGAACACCACGTCCACGCCCTGGTCGATCAGCGCATTGGCGGCATCGGCTTCCTTGCCCGGATCAAACCAGGAGTTGACCCACACCACTTTGATTTCAGTGCCGGGGTTGTACTTGTTCAGGGCCAGCTGGATGGCATTGATGTCGCGGATCACTTCAGGGATCGGGAAGGACGCGACGTAGCCGATTTTTTTGCTCTTGGTCATCTTGGCCGCGAGGAACCCGCCGACGTAGCGCCCTTCATAAGTGCGTGCCAGGTAAGTGCCGAGGTTCCTGTCCTGTTTGTAACCGGTGGCGTGTTCGAAGGTCACCTTGGGAAATTGCTTGGCAACTTTCAGGGTCGGGTTCATGTAGCCGAAGGATGTGCTGAAGATCAGATCGTACTTGTCCTTGGCCATGTTGCGGATCACCCGTTCGGCATCGGCGCCTTCGGGGACGTTTTCCACGTAGTTGGTGGTGATCTGGTCACCGAATTTCTCCGCCAGCGCCTTGCGTCCCTGTTCATGCTGATACGTCCAGCCGTGGTCACCGATCGGGCCGATGTAGACGAAACCGACTTTCAGCGGTTCGGCGGCAGTGGCGGTCAGGCTGGCGCTCAGACCGATGGCTGCGGCGACGGCGCAAAGCAGTTTCTTCAACGGACGGTTGTGCATGAATTGAAACTCCATGTTGTTGTGAGGTTGGCAAGGGCAATGCAAATTGCTGACCAACAGGACAACAAAGTCAAAAGATCGCAGCCTTCGGCAGCTCCTACAGGGGCGCGTTTCAAGGTAGGAGCTGCCGGAGGCTGCGATCTTTTGATCTACCAGGACCAACCCGGTGCACCTGACCGACCTTGCGCCATCCACTGGTGCGCTAAGGTGTAACGAAACGTTAGCGCCACGCCGCAGTCAGTAGCTCATCACATCAATTGCGCTTCACTCGGTTAAAAGGCCTGCAATGCTCACACTCCTCAAGCAAGAAAAGTTTCTGCTGCTGGCCCTGCTCGCCGCGTTCGTCGCCTATCCACTAGAGCATTGGCTGCTGCACAGCGGCCAGGCTGTCGCCTTGATCGGCGGGCTGGTGCTGATTGCGTTTATCGTGGTCGCCTCGATGCGCGTGGCCCACCACGCCGAATTGCTCGCGGAAAAAGTCGGTGATCCCTACGGCACGATGATCCTGACGCTGGCCGCCGTGCTGGTGGAAGTGGTGATCCTGGCGATCATGATGAGCAACGAAGCGTCGCCTACCCTGGTGCGCGACACGATCTACTCGGCGGTCATGCTCGACATCAACGGCATCCTCGGCCTGGCCGCCTTGATGGGCGGGATCAAGCACGGCGAGCAGTCCTATAACGACGATTCGGCGCGCAGCTATAGCGTGATGATCCTCACCGCCATGGGCGTGTCGATGGTGGTGCCGGAGTTCATTCCCGAGGCGAACTGGAAGATCTATTCGGGCTTCACCATTGGTGCGATGGTCGTGCTGTATGCGCTGTTCCTGCGCATGCAGGTCGGGCCGCACAGTTATTTCTTCAGCTACAGCTACCCGGAAAAACGCAAGCGCAAGGAGCCGGTTGAGGCCGAGCCGGCACCTGTGAGCCTGTCGGTGTCGATTGGCACGCTGGTGTTTGGGGTGATGGTGATCGGCGCGCTGGCCGAGGTGATGTCCAAGACCCTCGACCTGGGCCTGGAAGGAACGGGTGCTCCGCCGGTGATCACGGCGATCCTGGTGGCAGCGATTTCCGCTGCGCCCGAGATTCTCACGGCATTGCGCGCGGCCCTCGCCAACCGTATGCAGTCGGTGGTCAACATCGCCATGGGGGCGTCGTTATCGACGGTGATCCTCACCGTCCCGGTCATGGAAGCGATGGCGCTCTACACCGGCCAGCCGTTCCAGATGGCAATGACCCCGGTGCAGACGGTGATGATCTTCCTCACGCTGATCGTCAGTGCGATCAACCTCAACGATGGCGAGACCAATGCCATCGAAGGGATGACGCATTTTGTGTTGTTTGCGACGTTTATCATGTTGTCGTTACTGGGCCTCTGAGAGCATCGCGGGCAAGCCTTGCTCCCACAGGTTCTATGCCATTTTGAAGAACTGTGCACAACCTGTGGGAGCAAGGCTTGCCCGCGATGGCGTCAGATCAGCTACCCGCAATCAACTGTCTGGCCGCCTGGCTGTGATCCGCAATCAACCCCTTCAGATCCAGCCCTTCAACCTGACCATCCACCACCCGCCACTTGCCGGCGATCATCACCCGATCCGCACGGTCCGCGCCGCACAGCAGCAGGGCCGAAACCGGATCGTGGCTGCCGGAGAAACGCAATTCGTCAAGCTTGAACAGCGCCAGATCGGCCTGCTTGCCCACCGCCAGTTCACCAATGTCGCTACGCCCGAGCAAACTCGCCGAGCCCTTCGTCGCCCAGCCCAGCACCAGTTCCGGAGTGATTTTCTCGGCGCCGTAGCGCAGGCGCTGGATGTACAGGGCCTGGCGGGTTTCGAGCATCATGTTCGAGGCATCGTTGGAGGCCGAGCCGTCCACTCCCAGGCCGAGCAACGCGCCGGCAGCGGTCAGTTCCAGGGTCGGGCAGATGCCGGACGCCAGGCGCATGTTCGAGCTCGGGCAGTGACTGATACCCGTCCCTGCTGCACCAAGGCGGGCAATTTCATCCGGGTTGAAGTGAATGCCGTGGGCCAGCCAGGTGCGTGGGCCGAGCCAGCCGACGCTGTCCAGGTAATCCACGGTGCGCAGGCCAAAGCGTTGCAGGCAGAAGTCTTCTTCATCCAGGGTTTCGGCCAGGTGCGTGTGCAGGCGCACATCGAGCTTGTTGGCCAGTTCGGCGCTGGCGGCCATGATTTCCGGAGTCACCGAGAACGGCGAGCAAGGCGCCAGGGCGATCTGGATCTGCGCGCCAGCGCCACGCTGATGGTAGGCGGCAATCAAGCGCTGGCTATCGTCAAGAATCACTTCCCCTTGCTGCACGGTCTGCTGCGGCGGCAGGCCACCGTCTTTTTCCCCAAGGCTCATGGAACCGCGGGTGAGCATCGCGCGCATACCCAGTTCACGGACACTTTCAACCTGTACGTCGATCGCGTTTTCCAGGCCTTCCGGGAACAGGTAGTGGTGATCGGCGGCCGTGGTGCAACCGGACAGCAGCAATTCGGCCAGGGCAACTTTGGTCGCCAGGGCGAGTTTTTCCGGAGTGAGGCGTGCCCATACCGGGTACAGGGTTTTCAGCCACGGGAACAATGGCTGGTTGACCACGGGTGCCCAGGCGCGGGTCAGGGTCTGGTAGAAGTGGTGATGGGTGTTGATCAGCCCCGGCAGGATCACATGCTCACGGGCATCAAAGACATGGTCGCAGGGCGCGGACGGTTGCTGGCCAGCGCCTAGCAGTTCGACGATGACACCGTCTTGCACCACCAGGCCGCCACGGGCGTCGAGGTCATTGGCAGTGAAAATGGCGAGGGGATTTTTTAACCAGGTACGGGTCGCAGGCATGTTGGCCGGCTCCTCTGAAAGTTGGGTTCAGGGTTGCCAGCTCAGTGTTGCCCTGTCTGCTGATCCAGGTTCGCCGCGAAGGACGAGGTGCGCAGTTTCAAACAAAAGCGCCTGGTGAGCAAGCCCGGCCCGACCAGACAATCAAGCCGGGTCCTGCAGGTTGGGATTACCAGGGAATGGTTTCGCCTTTGTAATTGACGAAATGGTGCCCGCCCTTGCCGGTGTACGCATTCACCTGATCGATCAATCCGCGGGTGCTGGTCTGCACGTCGATATCGGCGTCTTCGCCACCCATGTCGGTCTTCACCCAGCCCGGATGCAGGGACAATACCGTGAGTTTCTGCTCACCTAGCTGCGTTACGAAGCTGTTGGTCATCGAGTTCAGCGCGGCTTTGCTGGCTTTGTACAAGGCCAGCTCCGGCGCGTCCGGTATGGTCACGCTGCCGAGCACCGAACTCATGAACGCCAGAACGCCTGTGTCCTGGCGGATCTGCCCGACGAAGCGTTGCGCCAGGTTGATGGGCGCCACTGCGTTGGTGAAGAACAGCTGGCCAACTTCGGCCAGGGTTGCGCCACCCGGGGTTTGTACGTCCGGACCCTTGACGCCGGCGTTGACGAACAGCAGGTCGAACTGTTCATCCTTGAGCTTCTGGCTCAGGGCGATCACGCCTTGCTGATCGTCCATGTCGAGTTTTTCGATGCGCACATTGCCCACGGTCTGCAGAGCTTCGGCATTCTGCGGGTTGCGCACGGTCGCGGTGACCTGCCAGCCATCGGCCAGCAAGGTTTGCACCAGGCCAAGCCCCAGGCCCCGGGAGGCGCCAATGATGAGTGCGGTTTTTGCCTTGGACATGAGTGGCTTCCTTGAAGAACTCTTGCAGACTCGAGAGAGCTTGACCCTGGAGCATACTCCAGGCGTTGGTCTTATTGTTCCCTGAGTTTCCCTGTGGAATGGGACAGTTTGTTGCTGGTGATTTTCCTGGTGTTTGAATTGGCGTGGGGCATTGTTGAGGTGTTGCCTGTGAAGGCGCCATCGCGGGCAAGCCTTGCTCCCACAGGTTTCACATAGGTTATGAACTTTGCACATGACCTGTGGGAGCAAGGCTTGCCCGCGATGAGGCCCGAACAGGCAGAGGCTAATGCCCAGCCTGCCAAGGCTGTCCCAACGACACCGGCGCATACAAGCGCGTACGCACCGCATCCCGGGACAACAGCACCAGCACCACGATAGTCGCCACATATGGCAGCATCGCCAGCAGGCTCGACGGAATCGCCAGCCCCAGCCCCTGCGCCACCAGGTGCAGAATGCTGGCAAGGCCAAACAGATAAGCGCCGAGCAACAGGCGCCACACCCGCCAACTGGCAAACACCACCAGCGCCAGGGCAATCCAGCCGCGACCGGCGCTCATGTTCTCGGCCCACATCGGCGTGTAGGCCAGCGACAGGTAAGCCCCGGCCAGCCCGGCCATCGCCCCGCCGAACAACACCGCCAGGGTGCGCACGCCCAGCACCGGCAAGCCCATGGCGCTGGCGGCGTCAGGGTTTTCGCCAACGGCCTGAATTATCAACCCGACGCGACTTTTCAGCAGCACCCACGCCACCAGACCGAACAGCGCAAACGACAGGTACACCAGCAAATCTTGCGCAAACAGCATGCGCCCGATCAGGGGAATCTCGCTGAGGTAGGGAATCACCACCGGCTCAAATCCGGCCAGCGGTTTGCCCACCCACGCGGCGCCAACGAAGGTCGACAGGCCGACGCCGAAGATCGTCAGCGCCAGCCCGGTGGCCACCTGGTTGGCGTTGAACACTAGCGCGACCAGGGCGAACAGTGACGACAGCAGCATCCCGGCGAACATCGCCAGCACCACGCCGAGCCACAGGTTGCCGCTGTTGAACGCGACGATAAAACCGATCACCGCGCCAAACAGCATCATCCCTTCCTGGCCCAGGTTCAGCACGCCGCTCTTTTCGCAGATCAGTTCGCCCAGCGCCACCAGCAGCAACGGCGTGCCGCAGCGGATCATGGCGTAGAAAATATTGCTCAGCAGATCGATGTCCATCACAGGGCTCCAGCATGTACGGCAGGGGTGGGCGCACGACGGGCCCAGCGCAGGTTCAGACGGGGTCGGTAGAGGATCAGCACGTCACTGGCCAGGAGGAAAAACAGCATCATTCCCTGGAACAGTTGAGTAATCGCCTGCGGCAGATTCATGCTCATCTGCGCGCTCTCGCCGCCGATATACAGCAACGCCATCAACAGGCTGGAAAACAGAATGCCCAGCGGGTTCAGGCGCCCGAGAAAGGCCACGGTGATCGCCGCGTAGCCGTACCCCGGCGAGACCTGGGGCACCAACTGGCCGATCGGCCCGGTGACTTCGCAGACGCCCGCCAGCCCGGCCAATCCGCCGCTGATCAGCAGTGCCAGCCAGATCAGGCGCTTCTGGCGAAAGCCGACGAAACCGGCGGCGCGGGTGTCCAGTCCGAGCACCTTGATCTGAAAGCCGACGAAGCTTTTCTGCAGCAGCACCCACACCGCCACCAACGCCAGCATGGCGAAGTACACACCCGCATGCACCCGACCATCCTCCATCAACAGCGGGAGGCGGCTGGCCTCGCCGAACATTGCCGACTCGGGGAAATTGAACCCTGCCGGGTCCTTGAGCGGCCCATGCACGCAGAACAGCAACAGGTTCAGGGCGATGTAGTTGAGCATGATGCTGGTGAGGATTTCGTTGGCGTTGAAGCGCGTGCGCAACCATGCGGTCAGGCCGGCCCAGGCGGCGCCAGCCAGGGTGCCAGCGAGCAGAATCAGCGCCAGTGCCCAGCGACTTTGCATGTCGATGATGTTCACTGCGAGCGCGCTGCCGGCCAGCGCGCCGAGCAGCAGTTGGCCTTCGGCGCCGATGTTCCAGATGCGTGCCTTGTACGCCACTGCCAGGCCCAGAGCGCAGAGCAGGATCGGCAGCGCCTTGACCAGCAATTCGGAGACCCCATACAGGTCGCTCACCGGTGCGATCAGTAGTGTGTGCAACGTCAGCAGCGGGTCATGCCCCAGCGCGATAAACAGCAATGAGCCGCAGCCCAGGGTCAGGACCGCCGCCAGCAGTGGCGAGCACCACAACATCAGGCGCGATTGGCGGCCGCGGGGTTCGAGAGAAAGCAGCATGAAAAACTCCGTTAAACCGCAGTTGGGTGGGTAGCATCGAATTGGCCGGCCATCCAGCCGCCGACATCGATCAGCCGAGTGTCGACGGTGGCCCGCAGTGGCGACAGTCGACCGCTGCACAACGCGCCGAGGCGATCACTGATCTGGAACAATTCGTCGAGGTCTTCGGAGATCACCAAAATCGCGGCGCCGGCATCGCGCAAGGTGATCAGCGCCCTGTGGATAACCGCTGCGGCGCCCACGTCGACACCCCAGGTCGGGTGCGCGGCGACCAGCAACTTGGGCTGCTGGAGGATTTCCCGACCAAGGATGAATTTCTGCAAATTGCCGCCGGACAGGCTGCGCGCCGGTGTCTGGGTATCGGGTGTTTTCACGCCGAAGCGCCGGATTATTTCTTCAGCCAAGGCTTCGACCTTGCTGCGCTGAATCAGGCCCTTGCTTACCAGACCCTGTTGGAAGGCCGTAAGCAGGGCATTGTCCGCCAGGCTCAAATCCGGTACCGCACCGTGCCCCAGGCGTTCGGCGGGAACAAATGCGAGGCCCAGCTTGCGCCGGGCGTCGGGTCGCAGATGCGCGACAGGTTTCGTGCTGAATCGGATGACGTTGCCATCGCTGCGTGGCAGGCATTCCTCGCCGCTGAGCAAGGCCAGCAATTCATCCTGACCATTGCCGGCGACTCCGGCGATGCCGACGATTTCACCGCAGCGCACTACGAGGTCGAGGTCTTTCAGCGAGCAGCCAAACGGATCCGGGTTGTGCCACGACAGGCCATTGACGTCTAAAAATATTTTCCCGCCAGCGACTTTCGGATAATCCGTGATCAGCTCGGCCGCTTCCCCGACCATCAGCCGCGCCAGTTGTTGGTCCGAGCAATCGGCCGGAACGCAATGCCCGGCCACCCGACCGCCGCGCAACACCGTGGCGCTGTGACACAAGGCGCGAACCTCGCCCAACTTGTGGCTGATAAATAGAATGCTGCAGCCTTCGGCAGCCAGTCGGCGCAGGGTCACGAACAAATCGTCCGCCTCCTGGGGCGTCAGCACCGAGGTCGGCTCATCGAGGATCAGCAGTTTGATGTCCTGCATCAGGCAGCGAAGGATCTCCACCCGCTGGCGCTCGCCGATCGACAGACTGTGCACCAGTCGTTCCGGCTCCAGCGCCATGCCATAGCGTTTGGAGACCTCACGAATCTGCGGTTCGAGTTGTTTGGGTGTGCCAGCGGCGCCACCCATGGCCAGGGCAATGTTCTGCGCCACGCTGAGGGTCTCGAACAGCGAAAAATGCTGGAACACCATGCCGATGCCCAGCCCGCGAGCCTGGGCCGGGTTGCGCATGGCCACGCGCTGGCCCTGCCAGATCATCTCCCCGGCATCCGCCTGGGTGACGCCGTAGATGATTTTCATCAGGGTACTTTTGCCGGCGCCGTTTTCACCCAGCAATGCGTGGATCTCGCCGGGGTCGATGGTCAGGTCGATGGCGTCATTGGCCAGACAACCGGGATAGCGCTTGGTAATTGCGCGCAGTTGCAGACGCGGTGTTCGCTCGGGGATCGGCGCTTGGTTGGGCATGACAGGCTCGGTCGATTAGAGTTATGCCTGTGGATAAAGCAATTTCCTGGCCATTGAGTCAGGAAAAATCCAAACAGCTCGAAAGCTGGGCCTTTAAATCGCTATTCGCTGTGATTCATCCGCCAGCCCGGCACCACTTAAGGGCAACGCCACCGGTCATGCTGCCATTTCGCGCGTAATCAATTGGTCAAAAATCGATCAGTCGCGCGCAACCCATGCCGGATATGGGGTCGCGACAGGAGTGAACGGGTTATCCACAGATTGCTCCACAGTATTTGTGCGCAAGCGCAAACGCCGGGCATAAGCACTGCATTGCTTTCTTCTAAAGGACATAAACGCTGCTAACTGACTGTTTTTATGAGAATTCAAGATTTTCGACGGGGCATTGGACGAAAAATGAACAAAGCGCGCAAAGGCGCATGACAGAAGGGTTACAGCCGTATGTGCTCAGGTTATCCACAGGCGGGTGCACAGTAGATGTGGGCAATTGTTGGTTGCCTAGATGTTCGGTGATGCCCCAAAACATCGCAGCCTGCGGCAGCTCTTACGGGGATACGCATTTCCCCCGTAGGAGCTGCCGAAGGCTGCGATCTTTTGATCTTGATCATCCAAGCATGCCGAAAATTAACTTGAGCTCGCCTCACGCTTATTTCCACAGATCGATGAAGTTCCAGAAACGTCCTACATGATTCAAGGACGTTTCCGATTTACGTCAGATGGTCTGGGTTTCAGGGTAGCGGTGCAGTCACTGCGCTCTCAAAAGCACCACATGCTAGCGAGGTGACAGGAGCATCCGCCCGAAAAACCTCCAAGGATCATGGAAATGAACCCGCCACTGCCCCTGCCTTTTAGCGACATCCTAATCGCAGAGTGTCTGCGTACTGATACCCCGCAATCCCGAGTGATTGCGGCAATTTCCCTGCCCTCCACCGAGGGCTGACGCATGGGGCGTGGAACAGCCAACGGACTGGGCCAGGGACTGGATGGCGACCTGACGACTACTGGAGCGGTGTGTATCAGCAGCCTCAGTTGTGCCGCCCAAGGCGGTCGAGGCGTACTGCGTCTTGGGGATGCGACCAGCCCATGTAAAAAATGCGGCAAACCGGGCGTACTCGTTGAGAGCCTGCCCGCCATGAAATGGGATGGAATCCCCACGGTACTGGACGGAGCGCGCGTCCATTGTGGTTGCCCACCGGGTACCAACCGCCTGATCGCTCCCTGCGAGCGGTCGGTTGGTTCAGTACCCGGTGCGCTCGTTGATCAGCTGTCACCGCCCACTCGATCTCTCGACAGCCATGCACATGGGGCCATGCAGCCTGCCAGCCAATTTTTCCCTGATAACTTGGAAGAAGAGGAGGAAGAGGAAGAATATGCCCCAGGCATTACTTTGAGGCTGGGTCTGTTTTTCGACGGCACTGGCAACAACCTGGCCAATAGTGAGGCTGCTGCGGGTTGTTACGCCGTAAATCTTGGGATGCAGCCGCAGATGGCCGAAGACATCCGGCAGCACTGCGCCGCTTTTGGCTACGACGGGGAGGGCAGCACGCCGGATAACAGTTACGGAAATGAAGTGACAAACGTCGCGCGTTTGCATGATCTTTATCCGAATGAAGCACATAAAATCCTGCAGCCGGAGAATACTGAGGTTCATCTCAAGGCTTACCTCGAAGGCATAGGTACTCGCAGTGGGCGTGGGGACTCGACCTATAGTCAGGGAACTGGCAAGGGCAGTACTGGTGTTTTGGCGCGGGTGGAGCAGGCCCCGGCGCAGATTCTCGAACAGTTACGGTTGTTGCGGGACAACAATCCGGGCCTCAAAATCCGCTGTATCGAGATTGATCTGTTCGGCTTCAGTCGAGGGGCGGCCGCAGCGCGGCATTTTGCTAATGACTTGCTCAAGGGGGTGGATAGCCTGCTAGCCCGCGCACTTCCACCTGGCTCGCTATTATTGTCCATCAAGTTCACCTGGCGTCATCGCATTGATTTCGACCTGAACTTCATAGGCTTATTTGATACGGTGGCCGGAATTGTCTCGCTGCGTGACGGTGATTTCAGCCCGCACAATAGCCGCAACACGGGACTCAATCTCCGACTGGGCCCGGGTATCGCCCGCAAGGTGATCCATCTAGTGGCTGGCGATGAGTATCGCCACAATTTCTCTCTGACCCAGGCTGAGCAGGATATCGTGCTGCCCGGGGCTCATTCGGATATCGGCGGAGGGTATCTGCCATTGGCGACCGAAAAGCTCCTGTTGAGCAAGCCCGATAGTTCATTCGAACACGGTCCTCTACCCAACGAGCGCAGCACTGCCTATTGGCGCGTTCACCACCGATTCGAGCGAGAATCGCAACACTGGCTGAAGTTTATGCCGCCTGAGGAGCTGAAGGTTGTTACCTGGTCCGTGGACAGCCAGCATCGTGTTCGCGACACCGCGCCGGAAAAGCGCGTGTATGCCGCCCTTTCAAGCGAGCGTCAGGTGCGCGGCGAGCTTTCGTTGGTTTATCTGCGGATCATGCGCGAGTTGGCTGTGCGCGCAGGGGTGACCTTTGATTTTATTGACCCTGAAGATAACCGCTTGGCAATCCCCCCAGAACTTCAACCCATAGCCTCCAAGTTGCAGGCCTTTGCCTTACAGGAACCGTATATAGCATTAACGGATGAGGAGACTTCACTCTTGCGCCGTCGCTATATCCACCTTTCAGCCCATTGGAATGCAGCGAAAAGCTGGAACAGCAGCGATCTCGAGGTGCTGTTCATCAACCGCCCGGCGGAGGGTCGCCTGCGCTTGGAACACGCTAATGATTAGGCTTGGGACGCTGTTGCTATGGGTGTTATTCGCAGGTTTCGGCGGCTGTGCCTACGGGACCAACCGCCTGCCATACGATTCCTGGCGGTTAGGACTATTTGCACCCGATTACATGCAGGTGTGGATTGAAACTGCCGATGCGGTGGATGTTCAGGACCATGTGTTTCGTCACGCCATGAGTGGTGTGGCCTCAATCCATGTACCGGAAAATCTCAAAGGCGATCCTCGTGGCTGGCCCGAGCGGCCTGGAGCTGGTGCGGGTAAACAAGTGCTGGGAGCTGACCTGCCACGGTTGATATATGTTCGTTGGCAGTCACTGGTGGAACCACAAACCTATGAGGCTTACATCGTCATTCCCGAGGCGACGCGACAGGCAATGATCAAGGGCGAGAAGACCTACTGTGAGTTCGATGGCAAGTGGATCACGGGGTATCGAAACATGCTGACAGTTGGTTTGGCGCCCGGGGGTATAGCGAGGGTCTGGGTGTTGGGCGCTTGCCTGAAACCGTTTGACGTAGCTCGAGTCGTGGGGGAAGTGGTAAAAAAAGGTCCCGACGGTGGCAATAGCGGGGGCCAATACGCGTTACCTCTGAAGCCCGCTTCCAAGGCCTACATTAAGAAGTACGGAATCCCCTATGGGTCTTGGTAAATTCATCCAGGACTACTCAGCAAAAAGCTTTAGCGCGCTGGGTATGTTCGGGCTATCGATATGCCTGGGCGGGTGTGCCTACGGTACCAACAGCCTCCCGTACGACTCTTGGCGGTTGGGACTATTTGCACCCGATTATATGGGGGTGTGGATTGAAACCGCTGATGCGGTGGATGTGCATGATTACGTGTTCCGTCGCGCCATGAGTGGCGTGTCTTCAATTCATGTACCGAAAAATCTTAAAGGCGACCCTCGAGGCTGGCCCGAGCGAACCGGAGCTGGTGCGGGTAAGCACGTTATCGGAGCTGACTTGCCACGGTTGATATATGTTCGATGGCAATCGCTGGTGGAGCCACAAACCTATGAGGCTTACATTGTCATCCCTGAGGCGACGCGACACCTTATGGTCAAAGGGGAAAGGACATATTGTGAAGCAGACGGCAAGTGGATTACGGGGTATCGCAACATGCTGACAATTGGACTCGCGCCTGGGGGTATAGCGAAGGTCTGGGTGCTGGGTGCTTGCCTGAAACCGTTTGACGTAACTCGAGTCGTGGGGGAAGTGGTGAAAAAAGGGCCATATGACGGTACCTCAGGCGGGCGGCACAGGCCATTGTCCGAGACTTCCAACGCTTACGTCGAGAAGTACGGCATCCCCTACGGATCCTGGTAATTCAAATCCGTCGAAGATGATCTGCTTCTTTCATCGCTGCAGGAGAATCCGCCCACGACTGAGATCCGCCAGCAACGTCTGCAAGGCATCGATCTGCTGCTCCCCCACAGCCAACTCCAACTCCACCCCATTCCCCGTAAACGTCTCCTCCACCACCAGCCCACCCAGCTCCGCCACGCGAATTTTCACCAAGGGCAGTTCAGCAAACCCACAAGCGCAACTGACCGGCACCCGACTAATCAGCTCAATCTTGGGCGCCGCCTGCAGGCACTTGTTCGCGCCGCCGCCATACGCCCGGGCCAGGCCGCCGGTGCCGAGTTGAATCCCGCCGTACCAGCGAATCACCAGCACCACCACCTGGTCGCAATTCTGGGCATCGATCGCCGCCAATATCGGCCGGCCGGCCGTGCCGCCGGGTTCACCGTCATCGGTGCTGCGGTATTGATCGCCGAGCTTCCACGCCCAGCAGTTGTGCGTGGCATTCAGGTCGCTGTGCTGCTCGATGAATGCCTGGGCGTCCGTCGGGCTGCTGATGGGAGCGGCGAGGGTGATGAAACGGCTTTTGCGGATCTCTTCGCGGTATTCGCAAAGATCGCTGAGGGTAAAAGGCATAGGGGTCTTAAATAGTAGGCGTCAGGCCGCAGCCCTTGAGGATGATGCGGATCAGGTTATTGCCGGCGTCTTCCATGTCCTGCTTGGTCAGCTTGCTGCGGCCAGTCACACGGCAGATCTGGGTGGCGAAGTCAGCGTAGTGCTGGGTGCTGCCCCACAGCAGGAAGATCAGGTTGACCGGGTCGACCGAGTCCATCTTGCCCGCGTCGACCCACGCCTGGAACACGGCCGCCCGACCCTGGAACCAGGCCCGATAGTCCTGGTTGAAATACTCGGTCAGGCACTCACCGCCACTGATGACTTCCATCGCAAAAATCCGCGAGGCTTGCGGCTGGCGGCGCGAGAATTCCATCTTGGCGCGGATGTAGCGAGTCAGTGCCTCGGCGGGATCATCCTCGGCCGAGAGGGTGTTGAAGGTGCTGTCCCACAACTCGATGATGTTGCTGAGCACCGCCACATACAAACCGAGTTTGTTGGTGAAATAATAATGCAGGTTGGCCTTGGGCAGCCCGGCATTCAAGGCGATGGTATTCATGCTCGTGCCTTTGAAACCGTGCCGGGCAAACTCGTCTTCGGCGGCTTTGATGATGGTCTCTTCGTTCTTCTGACGAATGCGGCTGGCAGGCTTGCCGCCGTGAGCTGCGACTTCAAAGGTCATAGGCACTTCCGAACAGGTAGGTGGGTGCAACCAGAGCGTTGATAGCGCACCCACGGGTATCCGACAAGTCCCGAGACGATAAAACCCTTTTCAACGAGTCGCTGCCAGACTCTCCAGAAAACTTTCCAGCACCAGATGAGGGCGACGGCCCTTGCGCGTGACCGATGCGAGGCTCAGGTCATAGAAGCGCGCCTTGGGTTTCAGTGCGCGCAGGCGACCTTGCTGTACCCAGAGGCTGGCGTAGTGGTCGGGGAGATAACCAATGTAGCGACCGGTGAGGATCAGGAACGCCATGCCTTCACGGTCTGACGCACTGGCGGTGCAATTGAGTGCCTGGTAGTGCGCCTGGATGTCTGCGGGCAAACGGAAGGTCGGGGCAATGGCGTCCTGACTGTTGAGGCGTTCGTCATCCAGCTGCTTGTCGTCGACATAAAACAGTGGGTGGCCGACCGCGCAATATAGCAGTGAGCGCTCGTCGTAGAGCGGCTGATATTCCAGCCCCGACAGCGCGCTGGCCTGTGGCACCACGCCGACATGCAGGCGCCCGTCGAGTACGCCTTGTTCGACTTCGTTGGGGGCGATCATGCGGATCTGGATCTGCACGTCAGGCCCGCGCTCCTTCAATTGGGCCAGGGCGTGAGTGATGCGCATATGGGGTAGGGTGACCAGGTTGTCGGTCAGGCCAATGGTCAGCTCGCCGCGCAGGTGCTGGTGCAGGCCGTTGACCTCGGTGCGAAAACTCTCCAGCGCACTCAGCAGTTGCAAGGCCGACTGATAAACCTCGCGACCTTCCTCGGTCAGGGAAAACCCGGCGCGCCCGCGTTGGCACAGGCGCAGGCCGAGGCGCTGCTCCAGGTCACTCATCTGCTGGCTGATCGCCGAGCGACCGATGCCCAGCATCGACTCCGCCGCAGAGAAACCACCGCACTCGACCACGCTGCGGAAAATACGCAGCAGGCGGATATCAAAGTCGCTGACTTGCGCCAGCGGATCGGGGCGGCGGGTGCTCATGCGTTGATCACTCAAAGTTTAGTGGTGTGCTGACTGAACATTAGAAATGTTGGATTTCACGGACTTTATCCCCGTGGCAACTTAGCTGCAAGAACGCTTTTGATCTCTATGCCGCTTATCGCCCTGCGAGGTTTTGCCCATGAACATGCCCGAAAACGCCCGCTCGCCACTGGCCAGCCAGCTCAAGCTCGATGCGCACTGGATGCCGTACACCGCCAACCGCAATTTCCAGCGCGACCCACGTTTGATCGTTGCCGCAGAAGGCAGTTGGCTGACCGATGACAAGGGGCGCAAGGTGTATGACTCGCTCTCGGGCCTGTGGACCTGCGGCGCCGGGCACACTCGCAAGGAAATCCAGGAGGCGGTGGCCAGGCAACTGGGCACGCTCGACTACTCGCCAGGCTTCCAGTACGGCCACCCGCTGTCGTTCCAGCTGGCCGAGAAAATCACTGACCTGACACCGGGCAACCTGAATCACGTGTTCTTCACCGACTCGGGCTCCGAATGTGCGGACACTGCGGTGAAGATGGTCCGCGCCTACTGGCGTCTGAAAGGCCAGGCGACCAAGACCAAGATGATCGGCCGCGCTCGTGGCTACCACGGGGTGAACATCGCCGGCACCAGCCTCGGCGGGGTGAATGGCAACCGCAAGATGTTCGGCCAGGCGATGATGGACGTCGATCACCTGCCGCATACGTTGCTGGCCAGCAATGCCTATTCCCGTGGCATGCCGAAGGAGGGTGGTATCGCCCTGGCGGATGAACTGCTCAAGCTGATCGAACTGCATGACGCGTCGAACATCGCCGCGGTGTTCGTCGAGCCAATGGCCGGTTCCGCGGGTGTACTGGTTCCGCCAGAGGGTTACCTCAAGCGCCTGCGCGAGATCTGCGACCAGCACAACATCCTGCTGGTGTTCGACGAAGTAATCACCGGCTTCGGTCGTACCGGTTCGATGTTCGGCGCCGACAGCTTCGGCGTGACCCCGGACCTGATGTGCATCGCCAAGCAAGTCACCAACGGTGCGATCCCGATGGGTGCGGTCATCGCCAGCTCCGAGATCTACCAGACGTTCATGAATCAGGCGACGCCTGAGTACGCGGTGGAATTCCCCCACGGCTACACCTATTCCGCGCATCCAGTGGCTTGCGCCGCCGGCCTGGCAGCACTCGACCTGCTGCAAAAGGAAAACCTGGTGCAGAGCGTGGCCGAAGTCGCGCCGCATTTCGAAAATGCGCTGCACGGCCTCAAGGGCTCGAAGAACATCATCGACATTCGTAACTACGGCCTGGCCGGTGCAATCCAGATCGCGCCGCGTGATGGCGATGCCATCGTGCGTCCGTTCGAAGCGGGCATGGCGTTGTGGAAAGCCGGGTTCTACGTGCGCTTCGGCGGCGACACCCTGCAGTTCGGCCCAACCTTCAACAGCAAGCCGCAGGACCTTGATCGTCTGTTCGACGCGGTCGGCGAAGTGCTGAACAAGATCGATTAAAGAACATCCCCCCTTGTGGGAGCAAGGCTTGCCCGCGATAGCGATCTCAAGGCCGCTATCGCCAACAAGCCCTGCACTATATATAGGCGTCTATTTAAAGACGCCCGCTGAACAAATTTTCTGGAGCCCTGCATGAGCCTTATCCCGCATTTGATCAACGGTGAACTGGTAACCGATAACGGTCGCACTGCCGACGTGTTCAACCCTTCTACCGGTCAGCCGATCCACAAAGTGCCATTGGCCAGCCGCGAGACCATTCAACAGGCCATCGACTCGGCCAAGGCAGCATTCCCGGCCTGGCGCAATACGCCACCGGCCAAACGTGCCCAGGTGATGTTCCGTTTCAAGCAACTGCTGGAGCAGAACGAAGCCCGCATCTCCCAGTTGATCAGCGAAGAGCATGGCAAGACCCTGGAAGACGCAGCAGGTGAACTCAAGCGTGGGATCGAGAACGTCGAGTTCGCCTGTGCAGCCCCGGAAATCCTCAAGGGCGAGTACAGCCGTAACGTCGGCCCGAACATCGATGCGTGGTCGGATTTCCAGCCGCTGGGCGTGGTTGCCGGCATTACCCCGTTCAACTTCCCGGCGATGGTGCCGCTGTGGATGTACCCGCTGGCGATCGTCTGCGGTAACTGCTTCATCCTCAAGCCATCCGAACGCGACCCTAGCTCCACCTTGCTGATAGCACAGCTGTTGATCGAAGCCGGGCTGCCTAAAGGCGTGATGAGCGTGGTGCATGGCGACAAGTCTGCGGTAGACGCACTGATCGAAGCCCCGGAAGTTAAAGCCCTGAGCTTTGTCGGCTCGACGCCGATTGCCGAATACATCTACGCCGAAGGCACCAAACGCGGCAAACGCGTGCAGGCGCTGGGCGGCGCGAAGAACCACGCCGTGCTGATGCCGGATGCCGATCTGGACAATGCGGTCAGCGCGCTGATGGGCGCAGCGTACGGTTCCTGTGGCGAACGCTGCATGGCGATCTCGGTGGCCGTGTGTGTCGGCGACCAGGTGGCCGATGCGCTGGTGGACAAGCTGGTGCCGCAGATCAAGGCGCTGAAGATTGGCGCGGGCACATCCTGCGGCCTGGACATGGGGCCACTGGTCACCGGTCAGGCGCGGGACAAGGTCAGCGGTTATGTTGACGACGGCGTTGCTGCCGGTGCGAAACTGGTCGTGGATGGCCGTGGCCTGAGCGTTGCCGGTCATGAAGAAGGCTTCTTCCTGGGTGGCTGCCTG
>NZ_CM142710.1:0-2627500 GCF_054897945.1 Pseudomonas sp. LB3P31 | reverse complement strand
CGAGACTCAGTGAAATTGAAATCGCTGTGAAGATGCAGTGTATCCGCGGCTAGACGGAAAGACCCCGTGAACCTTTACTATAGCTTTGCACTGGACTTTGAATTTGCTTGTGTAGGATAGGTGGGAGGCTTTGAAGCGTGGACGCCAGTTCGCGTGGAGCCAACCTTGAAATACCACCCTGGCAACTTTGAGGTTCTAACTCAGGTCCGTTATCCGGATCGAGGACAGTGTATGGTGGGTAGTTTGACTGGGGCGGTCTCCTCCTAAAGAGTAACGGAGGAGTACGAAGGTGCGCTCAGACCGGTCGGAAATCGGTCGTAGAGTATAAAGGCAAAAGCGCGCTTGACTGCGAGACAGACACGTCGAGCAGGTACGAAAGTAGGTCTTAGTGATCCGGTGGTTCTGTATGGAAGGGCCATCGCTCAACGGATAAAAGGTACTCCGGGGATAACAGGCTGATACCGCCCAAGAGTTCATATCGACGGCGGTGTTTGGCACCTCGATGTCGGCTCATCACATCCTGGGGCTGAAGCCGGTCCCAAGGGTATGGCTGTTCGCCATTTAAAGTGGTACGCGAGCTGGGTTTAGAACGTCGTGAGACAGTTCGGTCCCTATCTGCCGTGGACGTTTGAGATTTGAGAGGGGCTGCTCCTAGTACGAGAGGACCGGAGTGGACGAACCTCTGGTGTTCCGGTTGTCACGCCAGTGGCATTGCCGGGTAGCTATGTTCGGAATAGATAACCGCTGAAAGCATCTAAGCGGGAAACTAGCCTCAAGATGAGATCTCACTGGGACCTTGAGTCCCCTGAAGGGCCGTCGAAGACTACGACGTTGATAGGTTGGGTGTGTAAGCGCTGTGAGGCGTTGAGCTAACCAATACTAATTGCCCGTGAGGCTTGACCATATAACACCCAAGCAATTTGCTTGCTTCGAGCTGAAAAGCGAAAGAGCACCAGATTGCGGTGTGTGAAGACGCTATGAACCGAAAGTTCGATGCTCACTAAACACCGACAGCTATCACATACCCATTTTGCTGAAGCGCGGCCAGCTGGCCACGATTCGGTACCCGAATTTCTTGACGACCATAGAGCATTGGAACCACCTGATCCCATCCCGAACTCAGCAGTGAAACGATGCATCGCCGATGGTAGTGTGGGGTTTCCCCATGTGAGAGTAGGTCATCGTCAAGATTAAATTCCGAAACCCCTATCTGCGTATGCAGGTAGGGGTTTTGTTTTTGTCCGCAGGAAATTTCCCACAGCAATACCGGACAGCTCACGGCTGCCACCGTCTCCCGACAATGCTAAGGTTCGCCCTGGTATTTGTAATTTTCCAAGGAAGCCTTTATGCCGGACGCGTCGTCCCTCAGTGCTGGTTTTATGGTGGTTCACGGCAACCGCCTGGACGAGTTGCGCGGTCTGGTGGTGAGCTGGATGCGGCGTTACCCACTGGCTCCCTTGGAAAACGAAATTGCCTTGGTACAGAGCAACGGCATCGCCCAGTGGTTGAAGCTGGCACTGGCAGAAGACCCCGAAGAAGATGACATGGGCGGCTGCGGAATTGCCGCGGCTATCGACGTGCAGCTACCGGGCAGCTTCATGTGGCAGCTGTACCGCATGGTCCTTGGCCGCGATGAAATTCCAGTCAAATCCCTGCTCGATAAAGCCCCGCTGACCTGGCGCCTGATGCGCCTGCTGCCGCAAGTGATCGATCAGCCACATTTCGAACCGCTGCAACGGTTTCTCACCAACGACAGCGACTTGCGCAAGCGCTACCAATTGTCGGAGCGCCTGGCGGACCTGTTCGACCAGTATCAGGTCTACCGCGCCGACTGGCTTGAGGACTGGGCGGAGGGTCGCCACCAACTGCGCAATGGTCGCGGCGGAGCCAAGCCGCTGACTGCAGCCAACGCCTGGCAGGCGGAGTTGTGGCGGGCATTGTTGCTGGATGTAGGTGAGGAGGGCATGGCGCAGAGTCGTGCGGGTGTCCATCAACGCTTTATCGAGCGCATCAACAGCCTGGAAGTGGCCCCCGCCGGATTACCCTCAAGAGTGATCGTTTTCGGCATTTCTTCCCTGCCTGCCCAGGCCCTCGAAGCGTTGGCCGGGCTGGCCCGTTTCAGTCAGGTCCTGCTGTGTGTACACAACCCATGTCGTCACCATTGGGCAGACATCGTCGCCGATAAAGACCTGTTACGGCACCAATACAAGCGCCAGGCGCGCAAGAGCGGCATGCCCGTCGTGCTCGACCCACAGACCCTCCATCAGCACGCGCATCCATTGCTGGCGGCCTGGGGCAAGCAAGGTCGCGACTACATCAATCTGCTCGACAGTTACGACGATCCCAACAGTTACCGCTCGGCGTTTCGCGACGGTCGTATCGACCTGTTCAGCGACAGCGAGCCGCTGAACATGCTTAACCAGTTGCAGGACGATATCCTCGAATTGCGTCCGCTGAATGAAACACGCGAGCACTGGCCGGCCGTCGATCTGGAGCATGACCGCTCGATCCGTTTTCAAATTGCCCACAGCGCCCAACGGGAAGTAGAAATCCTCCACGACCAGTTGCTCGCACGCTTCAGTGCTGATCCCGAGCTACGGCCTCGCGACGTCATCGTCATGGTGCCGGACATCGACAGTTATGCCCCACATATTCGCGCAGTGTTCGGCCAGCTGGAGCACAAGGACCAGCGCTTCATCCCGTTCACGCTAGCCGACCAGGGCCAGCGCGGTCGCGATCCATTACTGATCGCCGTCGAACATCTGCTGAAACTGCCAGACAGTCGTTTCCCGGTCAGTGAGATCCTCGACCTGCTGGACGTTCCTGCACTGCGTGCGCGATTTGGTGTTGAAGAGCGCGACCTGCCGACCTTGCATCGCTGGATCGAGGGCGCCGGCATCCGCTGGGGCATGAATGCCGAACAGCGCGCCAATCTCGGCTTGCCGGCCGAGCTCGAGCAAAACAGTTGGCGTTTCGGCCTGCGCAGGATGTTGCTCGGTTACGCGGTGGGCAGCTCAAGTGCCTATGGCGGTATCGAACCCTATGACGAGATCGGTGGCCTTGACGCCGCGCTGATCGGCCCGCTGGTTGCGCTGCTGGATGCACTGGAGATTGCTCACCGGGAACTGGCAGCCCCCGCAGCTCCCGAGCAATGGGGGATGCGCCTGCAAGCGCTGATCCAGTTGTTTTTCCAGGCCAGCAACGAGCATGACGACTACTTGCTGGCCCAGCTGGAAGAGTTGCGCGAGACCTGGCTGGAAACCTGTGAGTCGGTCGGGCTGCATGACCAGTTGCCGCTGACCGTGGTTCGCGAGGCCTGGCTGGCCGGTCTGGATCAGGGCCGACTGTCTCAGCGCTTCCTGGCGGGCGCCGTCAACTTCTGCACCTTGATGCCCATGCGTGCGATTCCGTTCAAGCTGGTGTGTCTGCTGGGCATGAACGACGGCGACTACCCGCGCGCGCAACCGCCGCTGGACTTCGACCTGATGGGCAGCGATTACCGCCCCGGCGATCGCTCCCGGCGAGAAGACGATCGTTACCTGCTGCTCGAAGCCCTGCTCTCGGCGCGTGATCAGCTGTACATCAGTTGGGTCGGCCGCAGCATTCGCGACAACAGCGAACGCCCGGCTTCGGTGCTGATCGGCCAGCTGCGCGATCATCTCGCCAGCGGCTGGCGATTGGCCGACGAGTCTGCAGACCTGCTTGAAGTCCTGACCCAGGAGCACCCGCTGCAGCCTTTCAGTGCCCGCTATTTCCATGAGGGAGATGAACTGTTCAGCTACGCCAACGAATGGCAGACCCTGCATCAGGCAAGCACCCCGGTCACAGAATCCGAGACACTTGAACCTTTCACCCAGGAAGAACCGTTGAGCCTGGGTCAACTCCAGGATTTCCTGCGCAACCCGGTGCGCCACTTTTTCAGCCAGCGCCTGAAAGTGTTTTTCGAAGCGGCCGAAGCGCCGCTGGCCAACGAAGAACCCTTCGTGCTCGATGCCTTGCAACGCTACAGCCTCAGCGACAGCTTGCTCGAAGCGGCGCTGGGTCAACCCGATCAGGCGGATCAGACGCTGGCCGCACACGCTATCCGCCTGCAGAACAGCGGACTGCTGCCCATGGCTGGTTTTGGCGAATACCTGCAACGGGAACTGATCGAACCCTTGCCGGATTTGCTGCAGCGTTACCAGCAGCTGCTGACGTTATGGCCGACCCCGCTTACAAGCGCATTGCCGATCAATCTGGAGTTGCAAGGCCTGCGCCTGGAGGGTTGGCTCAGCGGCCTGCATCAACGCGCGGATGGTGGGCTGCTGTCGGTGACGACGATTCCCAACAGTATCGGTGCGATCAAGTCTCGCAAATGGCATCGCCTGACCCGCCCCTGGGTCAACCATCTGGTGGCCTGCGCCAGCGGCTGGCCGATGACAACCGCCCTGGTGGCCAGCGACGACAGTCTGCTGCTGGCCCCGATGGCACAATCCCAGGCCATGCAAATCCTCGGTGACCTTCTGCTCGCCTGGAAAACCGGCATGCGCCAGCCATTGCCAGTCGCCGTGAAAACCGCCTTCGCCTGGCTCGGCCAGAGCGATCCGGTCAAGGCCGAAGCCGCCGCTCGTAAAACCTATGAAGGTGATGGCCTGACGACTGACGGCGAGCGTCGTGAAAGCGCGGCATTGGCCCGGCAGTTCGCTGATTACGACGCACTCATCGCTGATGAATCATTCTCCGGCTGGTGCGACGCCTTGTACCGGCCGCTGCTGCATGCCCCTTGGCGCTCATTGACCAGCGAGGACTCCCGCGCATGACCGACAAGACTCCGCTTGCCCTGGCGTTTCCGCTTCGCGGCAGCCAGCTGATCGAAGCCAGCGCCGGCACTGGCAAGACCTTCACCATTTCCGCGCTGTATGTTCGCCTGGTTCTGGGCCACGGTGGCGAGTCCGCTGGCTTCGGGCGTGAACTGCTGCCGCCGCAGATCCTCGTTGTTACCTTCACCGACGCTGCGACCAAGGAGCTGCGTGAACGAATCCGCACGCGCCTGGCCGAAGCGGCGCGATTTTTCCGCGATGAAATAACTGCACCCGATGCCCTGATCGCTGACCTGCGCGACGAATACTCTCCAGAGCAGTGGGCCGGTTGCGCCAATCGCTTGGACATCGCCGCCCAGTGGATGGACGAAGCCGCCGTCTCGACCATCCACAGTTGGTGCCAGCGCATGTTGCGTGAGCACGCGTTCGACAGTGGCAGCCTGTTCACCCAGAGCCTGGAAACCGACCATAGCGATCTGCTCGGTGAAGTCCTGCGCGACTACTGGCGACTGTTCTGTTATCCGATGCAAGGCGATGCACTGAACTGGGTTCGCAGCAACTGGGGCGGCCCGGCGGCATTGCTACCGCGGGTGCGCGGGTTGTTCTCCAGCGAACGCGACAATATCGCAGGCAAAGAGCCTGCGCAGTTGATTGCCGAATGCCTGCAAGAACGCCGCGCCGCGCTGCTGGAACTGAAGATGCCCTGGACTCAGTGGGCGCAGGAGTTGCTCGCCATTTGTCACCAGGGCGTCGCGAGCAAGAGCGTCGATGGACGCAAGATGCAGGCGCGTTACTTCGAGCCCTGGTTTGAAAAGATCCAGGCTTGGGCCGCGGACGAATCGCTGGAGCAACTGGACATCGGCACCGGCTTCACGCGCCTGACTCCCGACGGCATGGCCGAAGCCTGGAAAGGTGAAGTGCCACGCCATCCTGGACTGGATGCGATGCCGCGGCTGAAGGCCAGCCTGGATGGTTTGCCAACCCCCGACGCCGCCGTGCTGCAACATGCCGCCCAGTGGGTCGGGGCGCGCTTCGAAGAAGAGAAGCGCCGGCGCGCGGAAATGGGCTTCGACGACATGCTGCTGCGCCTGGATGCGGCCTTGCAGGCGGAAGGCGGCGAACGTCTGGCCACGCTGATTCGCGAACAGTTTCCGGTCGCGTTGATTGACGAATTCCAGGACACCGATCCGGTGCAGTACCGGATCTTCGAGACCATCTATCGCATCGAAGACAACAACCCCGAGTGCGGCCTGTTCCTGATCGGCGACCCGAAGCAGGCGATCTACGCCTTCCGTGGAGCCGACATCCATACCTACCTGCGTGCACGCCAGGCTACCACTGGCCGATTGCATACCCTGGGAACCAACTTCCGCTCCAGCCATGGCATGGTCGATGCGGTCAACCACGTGTTCGAGCGTGCCGAAGCGCGTGAGCTGGGACGCGGGGCGTTCCTGTTCCGTGAAAAAAATGGCGACAACCCTGTACCGTTCCTGCCTGTTCAATCCCAGGGGCGCAAGGAGGTGCTTCAGATAAAGGGCAACCCGATTCCGGCCCTGAATATCTGGCACCTGCCTTGCGAGCAACCGTTGTCCGGCGCCGTCTACCGCAAGCAGTTGGCTGCGGCTTGCGCCAGCGAGATCACTGGGTTGCTCAACGCCGGGCAACAGGGCGAATCCGGATTCCAGCAGGAAGGAAAGGAATTCAGGGGCCTGCTGCCGGCGGACATCGCCATCCTGGTGCGCGACGGCAAGGAAGCTCAGGCGGTCCGTTCCGAGTTGTCGGCTCGTGGCGTGCGAAGCGTGTACCTGTCAGACAAGGACTCGGTGTTCGCCGCCCAGGAGGCCCATGATTTGTTGTCCTGGCTCAAGGCATGCGCCGAGCCGGACGTCGAGCGTCCACTGCGCGCTGCGCTAGCCTGCATAACGCTGAACCTGTCACTGGCAGAACTTGAGCGCCTGAACCAGGACGAACTGGCCTGGGAAGCACGGGTCATGCAGTTCCGAGCGTACCGCGAACTCTGGCGCAAGCAGGGCGTGCTGCCGATGCTGCGCCGTCTGCTGCATGACTTCAAGCTGCCGCAGACGCTGATCACGCGCAGCGACGGCGAGCGGATCTTGACCAATCTGCTGCACCTGTCCGAGTTGCTGCAACAGGCGGCCGCCGAGCTCGATGGCGAGCAGGCGCTGATACGTCATCTGTCCGAACACCTGGCGTTGTCCGGCCAGGCGGGGGAAGAGCAGATCCTGCGTCTGGAGAGTGACGAACAGCTGGTCAAGGTGGTGACCATCCACAAATCCAAGGGGCTGGAATACCCCCTCGTGTTCCTGCCTTTCATCTGCTCTGCAAAGCCGGTGGATGGCAGTCGGCTGCCGTTGCACTACCACGATGCCGCCGGCAAGGCACAGATAACGCTGAAGCCGACTGCCGAATTGATTGCACTGGCCGATAACGAGCGCCTGGCCGAAGATCTGCGGCTGCTGTATGTAGCGCTGACTCGCGCACAGCACGCTTGCTGGCTCGGCTTCACCGACCTCAAGCGTGGCAATAGCAATAGCTCGGTGCTGCACCTGTCGGCACTGGGTTACCTGCTGGGAGGCGGTGCCATGCTGGCTGAATCTGCCGGCTTGCAGCGCTGGCTCGAAGACCTGCAGCAGGATTGTCCGGCCCTGGCCTACGAGCAAGCGCCGGAAGCGACCGCCGAGCATTACCATCCGCCGCAGAACGACGCGCGCCTGCTCGCTGCGCTGATGCCCAAGCGCCGGGCCAGTGAGAACTGGTGGATTGCCTCCTACAGCGCCTTGCGCATTGGTGACAGCCTGAGCATCGGCAGCGACGAAGCGCCCGAAAATCCGCAGGCGCAAAAACTCTTCGACGACGAACGTCTCGATCCCCATGCGCCGCGCGAAGTGGCCACGGGCGGTGCGGACATCCATCGATTCCCCCGCGGGCCGGGTCCTGGCACCTTTCTCCATGGATTGCTGGAATGGGCCGGTGGCGAGGGATTTTCTGCGGCCCCGCAAGCGGTTGAAGACGCTATCGGGCGTCGCTGCAACCGGCGAGGCTGGGAAGGCTGGATCACCACGCTGAGTGACTGGCTGCAACACTTGCTCAAGTCGCCGCTGCACCTTGGCGTGGGGCAAGCGCCTGTAGTGTTCGAGCACCTGACGCAGTATCGGGTCGAAATGGAATTCTGGTTCGCCAGCCACAAAGTCGACGTGCTGAAACTGGATGAACTGGTTCGCCAATACACCCACAACGGAGTCGCTCGGGTGGCCGCTGAACCGGTGCTGCTCAATGGCATGTTCAAGGGTTTCATCGACCTGACGTTCGAACACGAGGGGCGTTATTACGTTGCCGACTACAAATCCAACTGGCTGGGCGTCGATGACTCGGCCTACACCGAACAGGCGATGGAACAGTCGATTCTCGACAACCGCTATGACCTGCAATACGTGCTGTACCTGTTGGCCCTGCATCGTCAGCTGAAAGCGCGACTGGCCGATTATGATTACGACCGGCATGTCGGTGGCACGTTGTACCTGTTCCTGCGCGGCACCCGTGCCGCCAGCCAGGGCGTGTATTTCGCCCGTCCGCCACGGGAGCTGATCGAACGCCTTGATCGCCTGTTCCAGGGCAAGCCAGAGCCCAAGGCCGAACCCGCCTGGGAACAGGGAGAACTGCTATGAGTCGCACCTTCGCCGATTTGCTGCCCACGCCATTGGCGGCTGAAAGCCTGGCAGACC
Organism: Pseudomonas sp. LB3P31; assembly: GCF_054897945.1. Lineage (NCBI taxonomy): Bacteria > Pseudomonadati > Pseudomonadota > Gammaproteobacteria > Pseudomonadales > Pseudomonadaceae > Pseudomonas > Pseudomonas sp. LB3P31. Next base: position 2,618,958 of record NZ_CM142710.1, on the reverse strand, counting down.
TTGCGCCGTTGAGCCGCGCCGAGGATTTACTGCTGTTGCTCACGCGCTGGGTCGAGCGGGGCTGGTTGCGGGCACTGGACAAGGCTTTTGTGGCCTTCCTGCATGAACTGGCGCCCGATGACGATCCCCTGGTGCTGCTGGCGGCCGCATTGACCAGTCACCAGTTGGGCCACGGTCATGTCTGCCTGGACCTGTTCGAGACGCTGAAAGAGCCGGACTTTGCCCTGTCGCTGCCCCCAGAGGGCGACCTGCAGGGCGGCGCGATGGTGCTGCCTTCGCAGATGCTCGAGGCACTTGAAGGTGCTCACTGGTGCAAGGTGCTGGCAGCCAGCCCCCTGGTCGCGTTGGCGGCGGACAGGCGCGAGGATGCGCAGCATCGACCGTTGGTGCTGTCTGGAAAACGCCTGTACCTGCGCCGCTACTGGGCCTATGAGCGGCGCATCGACCTGTCGTTGCGCCAGCGCCTGGCAGAGCACGAAACTACCCCTGACGATCTGGCTCGGCGCCTCACCGGTCTGTTCGGCCCGGCCCGGCCCGGTGAAGTGATCGACTGGCAAAAACTCGCCTGTGCACTGGCGACCCGCAGCGCCTTCAGTATCGTCACCGGTGGTCCCGGTACCGGCAAGACCACCACCGTCGTGCGCTTGCTGGCGCTGCTCCAGGCGCCTGCGGTTGAAGCCGGCCAGCCACTGCGCATCCGTCTCGCCGCACCTACCGGCAAGGCGGCGGCGCGCTTGACCGAGTCCATCAGCCAGCAAGTCAGGACCCTCAAGGTCAGCGAAGCCGTCAGGGAGAAAATCCCCTCGGACGTTACCACCGTGCACCGCCTGCTCGGCAGTCGGCCGGGTACTCGACACTTCCGTCATCACGCGGGTAATCGTCTGCCGCTGGATGTGCTGGTGGTGGACGAAGCCTCGATGATCGACCTGGAAATGATGGCCAACCTGCTCGACGCCATGCCGGCTCATGCCCGCCTGGTATTGCTCGGCGACAAGGATCAGTTGGCCTCGGTAGAAGCCGGAGCGGTATTGGGCGATCTGTGCCGCGATGCAGAGGCCGGCTGGTACAGCCCGCAGACTCGCCAGTGGCTGGAACAGGTCAGTGGCGAGAGCCTGGCAACCAGCGGCCTGCCCGAGGACACTCAACACGTTCATCCACTAGCGCAGCAGGTGGTGATGCTGCGTCACTCTCGGCGGTTCGGTGAAGGCAGCGGCATCGGCCAGCTGGCGCGCTGGGTTAACCAGCAGCAGCCGGAAGAGGCGCGCAAATTGTTGGCCGCCCGCAGTCACGACGACGTGTTCGGCCTGTCGCTCAAAGGCGAACAGGATCGGGCGCTGGAGCGCCTGCTGCTCGAGGGGCACGGCGATGGGCCGCAAGGTTATCGGCACTACCTCAATCTGCTGCGCCAGCAGCGCCCGCCGCTGGGCCGCACCCTGGAAGATCCATGTTGGACCGATTGGGCGCGTCAGGTGTTGCAGGCATTTGATGCCTTCCAGTTGCTCTGCGCTGTGCGCAAGGGCCCATGGGGTGTCGAAGGCCTGAACCAGCGAGTCACCACCGCGCTGCTCAAGGCTCGACTGATCGACAGCGATCATCAATGGTACGAAGGCCGGCCCGTGCTGATGACGCGCAATGACTACGGCCTGGGATTGATGAACGGTGACATCGGCATCGCGCTCAAGCTGCCCGAGCGCGAGGGGCCTGAGGCCGGCAAGCAAGTGTTGCGAGTAGCATTCCCGCGTAACGATGGTCAGGGTGGTGTGCGTTTTGTGCTGCCTAGCCGGCTCAACGATGTCGAAACCGTGTACGCCATGACGGTGCACAAATCCCAGGGCTCGGAGTTTTCCCACACTGCGCTGATCCTGCCGGACGCCCTCAATCCGGTGCTCACCAAGGAGCTGATCTACACCGGGATCACCCGGGCAAAAAACTGGTTCACCCTGATAGAACCTCGCTCCGGCGTGTTCGAGGAAGCGGTGCGGCGCAAGGTAAAACGCTTGAGCGGGCTGATGCTGGAACTGGAGGAGGGCACCGCCCAGTAACGGAAACTGGCCGACCTGCCGCAGTGTCCGGCCTCGCTGGCGATTGAGCGCTGTGCTATCGTTGCGGCATCATTTCGTTTCGCTCAAGAGAATCCCTGCATGAAGGTGGCCGTCCGGAAGGCAGGGCGCGTGTTTGGCTGCAAGCAGATGTTGCTGGCCGGGATTCTCTGTCTGTTGTCCTCCTTCAGTTGCGCACAGCCCCAGGCGCCACAGAGCATGGCCGACCAACGGGCCAGGGCCGTGACCCAGGTCGTTCTCGGCATTCTCAGTTATGCGCGCTGGCCAGTTGAACCGGCGCAATTGCGCCTGTGCATCGTCGGCCCCACCGAGTACACCGACGACCTGGTCAAGGGCACCACCCAGGCCACGGGCCGCCCGGTCACTGTGCGCCGGTTCCTCGCCAACAACCCGTCCATCGTCAGCGAATGCGACGCGGTGTACATCGGCAAGCTCAGCGGCGACGAACGCAGCCAGCTGTTCGCATCACTGACAGGGCGCCCGGTGCTGAGCATCAGCGAGGCCGACGATCAATGCACCGTCGGCAGCCTGTTCTGCCTGCGGGTCAGCGACGATCAGGTGTCGTTTGAGGTCAATCTCGACTCCGTCGCCCGCAGCGGCGTGCGCATTCATCCAAGCGTGCTGCAACTGTCGCGCCGCAAGCCGGCGGCATCATGAGTCTGTTCAGGCCTGACATTCGTCCAACCTTGCGCTCGGTGCTGGGGCGCGGGCACCTGATCGTCGCACTGGTGGGCGTGTCGATGGCGAGTATTTCCCTGACGCTGCTTGGGGTCCTGGCTTTACGGGTCTATGCCGACCACAACCTGCACCTGATCGCCCGCTCGATCAACTACACCGTTGAGGCCGCAGTGGTGTTCAACGACAAGGCCGCCGCCACCGAAGCCCTGGCGCTGATCGCTTCCACCGAAGAAGTGGCCGATGCCCAGGTGCTGGATGACCGGGGCCACTTGCTGGCCCGCTGGCAGCGTCCAGAAACCGGATTGTTTTCCGAGCTGGAAATCCAGATAGCCAAGACCTTCCTGGAGAAGCCGATCAGCATGCCAATTGTCCATCAGGGGCGTGAAATCGGCAGTATCGAGCTCACCGGCCACGGTGGCAGCCTGCTGCGATTCCTGCTCAGCGGCCTGATGGGCATCATCCTGTGCACCGCGATCAGTGCCTGGATTGCGCTATATCTGGCCCGCCGGCAGCTGCGCGGCATTACCAGGCCGCTGCGCAGCCTGGCCAGCGTGGCGCACGCAGTGCGCAGTGAGCGAGCCTTCGACCGCCGCGTGCCGCCGGCGCAGATTGCCGAGCTCGATAATCTGGGCAACGACTTCAATGCCTTGCTCGACGAGCTCGAGTCCTGGCAGACCCACCTGCAGAGCGAAAACGAAACCCTCGCTCACCAGGCCAATCATGACAGCCTCACCGGCTTGCCCAACCGCGCATTCTTCGAAGGTCGCCTGAAGCGCGCATTGCGCCACGCCAGCAAACTCAATGAGCGAGTGGCAGTGCTGTTTCTCGACAGCGACCGGTTCAAGGAAATCAACGACAGCTACGGCCACGCTGCCGGCGATGCCGTACTGGTCGCCGTGGCTGACCGTGTTCGTGCGCAACTGCGCGAAGAGGACCTGGTGGCGCGCCTGGGTGGCGACGAATTTGCCGTGCTGCTGACGCCGCTGCACAAGACCGCTGACGCCGAGCGTATTGCCGAAAAAATTCTCGCCAGTATGGAAGAGCCAATCCCGATACCCGGCGACAGCCAGGTGTTGACCTCCCTCAGTATCGGCGTAGCCGTGTTCCCCGATCATGGCAATACCCCAGGCACCCTGCTGGATGCCGCCGACGCCGCCATGTATCAAGCCAAGCGCCTCGCCCGGGGCGCGCAACACACGGCGGGGTCGGAGTACCCCGTCGCCAACGTTATTACCAGGAGCTGATGTCCGTGTTCACATTGACCCACCGATCCCTTCGTTTTTTCACCGCTGCGCTGTTCATGGCGCTGCTGGCCCTGACTGGCTGCCAGACAGCACCGCAAAAAGGCCTGACCCCCGCACAGATCGCGGTGCTGAAGCAGCAAGGTTTCGAGTTGACCGACGACGGCTGGGCGTTTGGCCTGTCCGGAAAAGTACTGTTTGGCAGTGACGACGGCAGCCTGAACAGCGCCAGCACCGAGATCGTCCAGCGTATTGGCAAGGCGCTGCAAGGCGTGGGTATCGACCGGCTGCGGGTAGATGGCCACACCGATGCATCGGGCAAGGAGACCTACAACGAACAACTGTCCCTGCGCCGCGCCAGGAGCGTGGCGAAGGTCCTGAGCACCGTCGGCATCAAGGAACAGAACATCCAGCTGCGCGGCCTCGGCAGCAGCGTGCCCGTGGCGAGCAACACCACAACCGCCGGGCGCACCGAGAACCGCCGGGTGTCGATCGTGGTGTCCGCCGATTAATCGGCGAACAGCATCACGCGACTCTCACCCATTAACAGCGCCTGATTCTGCTCGGTCACAGAACGGATGTAATCCCACAACAGGGTAATCCGCTTGAGCTTTCTCAGGTCTTCCCGGCAGTACATCCAGAACTGTCGGGTGATGTTGATTTCCTCAGGCAGCACCGGCAGCAACCGCGGATCCTGGGCCGCCAGGAAACACGGCAGGATCGCCAGCGACCGCCCCTGCTGCGCGGCCACGAACTGCGCGATCACGCTGGTACTGCGCAGATTGGCGCTGGCCCCCGGCACCACGTTCGCCAGGTACAGCAGCTCCGAGCTGAACGCCAGGTCATCTACGTAACTGATGAATGCATGCTTGCCCAGGTCGGTCGGGCGGCGGATCGGTGGGTGTTTGTCGAGGTAGTCCTGGGTGGCGTACAGCTGCAATCGGTAGTCGCAGAGTTTGCAGCAGACATACGGACCGTGTTCCGGGCGCTCCAGGGCGATGACGATGTCCGCCTCGCGCTTGGACAGGCTGATAAAGTGCGGCAGTGGCAGGATATCCACCGAGATCGCCGGGTAAGCGTCGACGAAATGGCTCAGCTGCGGGGTGATGAAAAAGCTGCCGAAGCCTTCCGTGCAGCCCATGCGCACGTGCCCGGATAACGCCACGCCAGACCCCGAGACTTGCTCGCACGCCATGTGCAGCGTGCTCTCGATCGATTCGGCGTACCCCAGCAGGCGCTGGCCTTCGGCGGTCAGGACAAAGCCGCTGGTGCGCGATTTTTCGAACAGCAGGGTGCCCAGCGCCGCTTCTAGCGAGTTGATGCGCCGCGACACCGTGGTGTAGTCCACCGCCAGGCGCTTGGCGGCGGTGCTGGCCTTGCGGGTGCGGGCGACTTCAAGGAAAAACTTGAGGTCATCCCAGTTCAGCGAACCTAGAGATGTGATGTTTTTTTGCATGATGGACCGGCTTTTATGTGCGTTCTTATTAGAAGTTTGCACATCTATACTCCAAAAACCGCCGACAACCAATTCGCGACACTCGCGCCTTGGCTCCCTGATAACAACAAGTCCAGGAGACCCCCCATGAACGCATCGCTCACGCCCAACGACACCACCGTGCAGAAGGTCAAGCTGTTGATCAACGGCGAGTGGGTCGAGTCGCAGTCCACCGAGTGGCACGACATTGTCAACCCGGCGACCCAGCAAGTGCTGGCCAAGGTGCCGTTCGCCACCGCCTCGGAAGTCAACGCTGCCATTGAAGCTGCCCACCGCGCCTTCCAGACCTGGAAGCTGACGCCAATTGGCGCGCGCATGCGCATCATGCTCAAACTTCAGGCGTTGATCCGCGAGCATTCCAAGCGTATTGCCGTGGTGCTCAGCAACGAGCAGGGCAAGACCATTGCTGACGCTGAAGGCGATATTTTCCGTGGCCTGGAAGTGGTCGAGCATGCCTGCTCCATCGGTACTCTGCAGATGGGCGAGTTCGCCGAGAACGTTGCCAGCGGCGTCGATACCTACACCCTGCGCCAGCCGATCGGCGTGTGCGCCGGCATTACCCCATTCAACTTCCCGGCGATGATTCCACTTTGGATGTTCCCAATGGCCATCGCCTGCGGCAACACCTTCGTCCTGAAACCGTCCGAACAGGATCCGCTGTCGACCTTACTGCTGGTTGAACTGGCGCTTGAGGCCGGCGTTCCGCCAGGCGTGCTCAACGTGGTGCACGGCGGCAAGGATGTGGTGGATGCACTCTGCACCCACAAGGACATCAAGGCCGTATCCTTCGTCGGCTCGACCGCCGTGGGCACTCACGTCTACGACCTGGCCGGCAAGCACGGCAAGCGCGTGCAGTCGATGATGGGCGCGAAGAACCACGCCGTGGTACTGCCGGATGCCAACCGCGAACAGGCGCTGAACGCGTTGGTCGGTGCCGGTTTTGGCGCCGCGGGTCAGCGTTGCATGGCGACCTCGGTGGTGGTGCTGGTAGGCGCGGCCAAGCAGTGGCTGCCGGACTTGAAGGCACTGGCGCAGAAACTCAAGGTCAATGCCGGTAGCGAGCCTGGCACCGACGTCGGGCCGGTGATTTCCAAACGGGCCAAGGCGCGCATTCTCGACCTGATCGAAAGCGGCATCAAGGAAGGCGCCAAGCTGGAGCTCGACGGTCGCGACATCAGCGTTGCCGGCTATGAGCAGGGCAACTTCGTCGGTCCGACGCTGTTCTCCGGCGTGACCACCGACATGCAGATCTACACCCAGGAAATCTTCGGCCCGGTGCTGGTGGTGCTCGAGGTCAACACCCTCGATGAAGCCATCGCCCTGGTCAACGCCAACCCGTTCGGCAACGGCACTGGCCTGTTCACCCAAAGCGGTGCGGCGGCGCGTAAATTCCAGAACGAAATCGACGTCGGCCAAGTGGGCATCAACATCCCGATCCCGGTGCCGGTCCCGTTCTTCAGCTTCACCGGTTCGCGCGGTTCGAAACTCGGCGACCTCGGCCCTTATGGCAAGCAAGTGGTGCAGTTCTACACTCAGACCAAGACTGTCACCAGTCGCTGGTTCGATGACGACAGCGTCAATGACGGTGTGAACACCACCATCAACTTGCGCTAAGGAGCCCTCCATGAAAATCGCATTTATCGGTCTGGGCAACATGGGCGCGCCGATGGCGCGCAACCTGATCAAGGCCGGCCATGAGTTGAAACTGGTCGACCTGAACACCACCGTGCTGGCCGAACTGGAGCAATTGGGCGGCAGCATCAGCGCTTCGGCTCGCGAGGCGGCACAAGGTGCGGAGCTGGTGATTACCATGCTGCCGGCCGCGGTGCATGTGCGCAGTGTCTGGCTGGGTGAAGACGGCGTGCTCGCCGGCATTGGACAAGGCGTGCCAGCGGTGGACTGCAGCACCATCGACCCGCAGACCGCGCGGGAGGTGGCGAGCGCCGCCGCCAAACAGGGCGTGACCATGGCCGATGCGCCGGTGTCTGGCGGCACCGGTGGCGCGGCTGCTGGCACCCTGACCTTCATGGTCGGTGCCACTCCCGAGCTGTTCGCCACCCTGCAACCGGTGCTGGCGCAAATGGGCCGCAACATCGTCCATTGCGGCGAAGTGGGCACCGGGCAGATCGCCAAGATCTGCAATAACCTGCTGCTGGGGATTTCCATGGTCGGCGTCAGTGAAGCCATGGCCCTCGGCGATGCCTTGGGCATCGACACGGGCGTGTTGGCCGGGATCATCAACAGTTCCACCGGGCGCTGCTGGAGTTCGGAAATGTACAACCCGTGGCCGGGCATCGTCGAGACCGCTCCGGCTTCGCGCGGTTATACCGGCGGCTTTGGCGCCGAGCTGATGCTCAAGGACCTGGGACTGGCCACCGAAGCGGCCCGTCAGGCGCATCAGCCGGTGGTGCTCGGCGCGGTGGCGCAGCAGTTGTATCAGGCGATGAGCTTGCGCGGAGAGGGTGGCAAAGACTTCTCGGCGATTATCAACAGCTATCGCAAACCTCAGTAACGGGGTTTCCCAGGAAAAGATCGCAGCCCGTAGGAGCTGCCGCAGGCTGCGATCTTTTTGCCTACTCAGGCAAACACAAAATACTTGCGCACCGTCTCAACCACTTCCCACGTCCCCTTCATCCCCGGCTCAACCACAAAAATATCCCCCGCACGCAAATGGATCGGTTCCATACCTTCCGGGGTGATCACGCAGTAGCCTTCCTGGAAATGGCAGTACTCCCACTTCACATATTCCACATACCATTTCCCCGGCGTGCAGATCCATGTGCCCATGATCTTGCTGCCGTCTTCGCTGGTGTAGGCGTTGAGGTTGACGGTGTGCGGGTCGCCTTCGAGCTTTTCCCATTTGCAGGCGTCGAGTACCGGTAGCGGATGGGTGTCGCGAAGAACGGTAATAGGTGCGGTCATGTGAACTCCGGGCAGTGGATGCAAGAACGAAGCTGCACCCTATAGCGCCCGTCCAGCGGCGAGTTGTCTGTGCTCGACATCGGGGTGTCCAGAAACGCGCGGCCGCCTAGAGAGTCTCCAGCGGACAGGCGGCCTGAGACTGTTCGATGCCCCGTTCGAACTCAACCAGCTGCGCGTGTTGCCGCGCCAGTGTAGCCATGCGTTCGCCGATCTCGAGTTTCTTCGCCGCGATGGCCTGATGCGCCAACTCCCACGGCACCTGCGCGCCCTGATAGCCAGCGAAAATCGCCTGCAACTCCTTCAGGCGGAAACCCAGCTGTTGCGCGCATTTGATGAAGACCAGCAGTTCGACGCTCTGCTGGTCATAAACGCGATATGTGCCGTGGCGTTCAGCCGCTGGCAACAGGCCGATCGCCTCGTAGTGGCGGATGCTTTTGATGGTGGTTCCGGAACGCTGTGCAGCCTGGCCGATGTACATCAGTAATTCCCTTTAATGAGTCGAGGGCATTATCGGCACACTCAGCGACTGGCGATAGCCTCCGCTTGCTGCAACCACCGTTCACGCTGCGCGGTATTGGAGTCGAGGATCGGCCCGAAGGTGAGGGTTGCGGCGGGTTTGATGCCACAGAATTGCAGGATGGTCTTGCGCATCTGATGCACGCCAGGCATGTGATAGAACCAGCGGTAGTACCAGGGCGGCGTATCCATGGTGACCAGCAAGTGTGCGCTGCGACCGCGCAGGAGTTTGTCGGGGAAGGCTTTGCCTTTACGGTATTTGAAGGCGAAGCCGGGGAGGAATACACGATCGAAAAAGCCCTTGAGCACAGCCGGAATCCCGCCCCACCAGATCGGGAAGACCAGCGTCAGCTGCTCCGCCCACAGGACGTCCGCCTGGGCTTGCAGCAAGTCCGGCTCCAGGGGCTGCACTTGTTGGTAGCCTTCGCGCAGCACTGGATCGAACATCAGCTGCCCCAGGAACAGTTGGCGCACTTCATGTCCGGCGCGCAGTGCCGACTGGGTGTAGCGCTCGACCAGCGCTGCGCAAAAACTGTTGCTGGAAGGATGGCCGAGAATCACCAGAATCCGTTTGCCCATCGTGGCGGTCCTTGAAGAGGAAAGCCCAAGGGTAAAGTCTGCCCTTCAGGGGAGAGTCAAGGCGTGCAGCAGGGCCTTGGCGTAACCGGGCAGTTGCGCGAAGTCGCGGGCGCACAGCAGCAGTTTGCGCTGGGCCCAGGGATCGGTCAGCGCGATGCTGTTGAACGGCGGTTCGCCCGACCAGCGCTCCACGGCTGCTCGCGGCACGACGGCCAGCCCGGCGCCCCGGGCGACCATGCGCAGGGCTGCGTCGAAGCCATCGGCACGGATGCGGATCTGCAGGCGCGAACCGCTATGCAGCGCCTGTTCTTCCAGGTAAATCGCCAGGGCGCTATTAGCATTCAGGCCGACGTAGGCATGCGCCAGGGTGTCGCGGAAGCTCAAGGAATCGCGGATTGCCAGGGGGTGATCGCGGGGCATGACCAGTACCAAAGGATCGTCGCGAAACGCGCGGGTTTGCAGGTCGGTGCTGTCCACGGCGTCCGAGACGATACCCAGGTCCGCCGCGCCCTGGCGCAACGCGTGGGTGATGCGCGAGCTGGGCAGTTCCTGCAGCTCGATGTCCAAGTTGGGGTGGCTGAGCAGAAAGTCTGCGAGCGGTTCCGGCAGGTACTCGGTCATTGCCGTGGTGTTGCACAACAAGCGCACCTGGCCTTTGACGCCCTTGGCATATTCGGCGAGGTCCTGTTGCAGGCGATCGGCATGTTGCAGCAGCAGTCGGGCGTGTTGCGCCAGTGCCTTGCCGGCGGCAGTGGGGGTGACGCCACGTCGCCCGCGTAGCAGGAAGTCGACGCCCAGGGATGCCTCCATCGCCCGAATCCGCGCACTCGCTGCCGCCAGGGACAAATGGCTGCGGGTAGCGCCGGCGGTGATGTTGCCGCTGTCGAGGATGTTCAGGTAGAGGCGTAGGTCGGTGAGGTCGAAGTGCATGGAGTCTGCCTTGGTGTTTGTGTGGGCATGATGACCTCATCGCGAGCAGGCTCACTCCTACAGGTTTAGGAGCCATGCGCAAAAATTTCGCCGCACGCGGGACTACTGTGGGAGCGGGCTTGCTCGCGAAGGCGGCAGTCCGGACGATTCGAATTGATGCGACTGACGCTTTCGCGAGCAAGCCCGCTCCCACAGTTGACCGCATTCACCTGTAGGAGTGAGCCTGCTCGCGATAGCACCGGCAGCATCAACGAAAAATACAGCCTCAATCACAGCAAGAGGCATCCTCAGTATAAACCAGCTTTCCAAACCACCCGTCCCACTCCACGCTTAAGCCATGAATACTCTCCTGACGTTCTATCAAAATCTCGGCCTGGCCCTGTCGATGATGATCATCGCCACCTTCCTGCTGGCCGGCATGATCAAGGGCATCATCGGCCTGGGCCTGCCCACCATCGCCATGGGTCTGCTCGGCCTGGCTATGGCGCCAGCGCAGGCTGCCGCGCTGTTGATCATTCCCGCAACGTTGACCAACCTCTGGCAACTGGCATTCGGCGGGCATCTGCGCGCGTTGATCAGGCGCCTATGGCCCATGCTCCTGGCGATTTTCATTGGCACAGGCGCGGGCACGCTATGGATCGGCATGACCGGGGGACACTGGGTCGTGCGGGGATTGGGCGCGGCGCTGCTGCTATACGCATTGAGCGGCTTGTTCCTGCCCACCTTGCAGGTCGTCAGCCGTGCCGAGCGCTGGCTCGGCCCGCTGTGCGGCGTTTTGACCGGCGTGATCACCTCGGCCACGGGCGTCTTCGTCATCCCGGCGGTGCCTTACTTGCAAGCGCTGGACCTGGGCAAGGATCAACTGGTGCAGGCACTCGGCCTGTCATTCACCGTTTCGACCCTCGCCCTGGCCGCCGGCCTGTTCTGGCGCGGCGCTCTTGGCGGCGGCGAGCTGAGCGCGTCTTTTCTGGTACTGATTCCGGCGGTGGCCGGCATGCTGCTGGGGCAATGGTTGCGTCAGCGCATTAGTGCCGGCCTGTTCAAGCGCGTGTTTTTTATCGGCCTGGGCGTGCTCGGCGCCCACTTGCTGATCAGCGGTTAGTGGTTGACGGGGTGAGCAGCATTTGAGCGAGGTGTTTGGCCTGTCGGTATAAGGGGCTACTATCGGCGCAACGGCCGAAAAGATCGCAGCCTTCGGCAGCTCCTACAGAGTTCACATTTCCCCTGTAGGAGCTGCCGAAGGCTGCGATCCTGGCGATTCATGCGATAGAGGACACCCGTGAAAGCCAGATCCGATGAACTGCAGATCTTCGTCTGCGTGATTGAATGCGGATCGATTTCCGCCGCCGCCGAGCAGGTCGGACAAACGCCTTCGGCGGTCAGTCGCACCTTGTCGCGGCTGGAGGCCAAGCTGGAAACCACGCTGATCAACCGCACCACCCGGCGCATGGACCTGACCGAGGAGGGCAAGTATTTTTTCGAGCATGCCAAGCGCATCCTCGACCAGATGGACGAGCTCGAAGAACGTCTGACCTCGCGCCAGCAAACGCCTTCCGGGCGCCTGCGGATCAACGCCGCATCGCCTTTCATGCTGCACGCCATTGTGCCGTACATCGACGAGTTCCGCCGGCTCTACCCGGACATCCAGCTGGAACTCAACAGCAACGACCTGATCATCGACCTGCTCGAACAAAGCACCGATATCGCCATCCGCATCGGTACCCTGGCCGACTCGACCCTGCACGCCCGCTCCCTGGGTGGCAGCCCGCTGCATATCCTCGCCAGCCCGGCTTATCTGGAGCAGCACGGTACACCAACGGCCGTGGCGGACCTGAATGAGCACAACCTGCTCGGCTTTACCCAGAACGAAGGCCTCAACCAGTGGCCGTTGCGCTGCGTGCACGGCGACCGCTGGCCGATCCAGGCGAGCATCAACGCCTCCAGCGGCGAGACCATCCGCCACCTGGCGCTGCAGGGGCAGGGTATCGCCTGCCTGTCGCACTTCATGACCATCGAAGACATTCGCGCCGGTCGCCTGCAGGTTCTGCTGGCCGATTTCAACAGCGGGTATCGGCAGCCGATCAACGCGGTGTACTACCGCAACTCGCAACTTGCCTTACGCATCCAGTGCTTCCTGGATTTCATCCAGGGGAAATTGGCTGTGTATGCAAATGCGCAGTTCAACGGCTGATTCGTGACTCCTGCGCAACAGTGATTTGGGCTGCAGTGCCTGTTTCCCAAAGGCAGGGTCCCCAATACTGGACCCATCACTTATCCACGCACGGAGTTACTCCATGAACGTATTCGTCACTGGCGCTGCAGGTTTTATCGGCGGTTCGATCGCCACTGGTCTGATTCGCGCAGGCCACCAGGTTACCGGCCTGGTGCGCAATAAAGAGCAGGCCACTGAACTGAGCGCACTGGGCATCACCCCGGTCATCGGTACCCTTGACGACAGCGCACTGCTGGCCGAGCAGGCCCGTGCTGCCGATGCCGTGATCAACGCCGCCAGCAGCGATCATCGCGGCGCAGTCGAGGCCTTGCTCGACGCGCTGCGCGGCTCCGGCAAAGTGTTCCTGCACACCAGCGGTTCGAGCATCGTCGGCGATGCGTCCGGCGGCAAGTCCAGCGACGTTATCTACTTCGAAGACAGCCTGCCGGAGCCGACCGTCGACAAGGCTGCCCGGGTTGCCATCGATAACCTGATTCTTGCAGCGGCGAAGGACGGCGTGAACTCGGCCGTGATCTGCAACACCCTGATCTACGGCCATAGCCTGGGCGTGAAGCGTGACAGCGTGCAATTGCCGCGCTTGCTCAAACAGGCGCGCAACAGCGGGGTGGTGCGCCATGTCGGCAGCGGCCAGAACATCTGGTCCAACGTGCACATCGAGGACGTGGTAGCCCTGTACCTGCTGACGCTGGCCCGCAACGTACCTGGCACCTTCTACTTCGTCGAGAGCGGCGAAGCGTCGTTCATCGACATGACCACTGCCATGGCCCAGGCCCTGAAATTGGGCGAGCCGCAGGACTGGCCGTTGAAGGACGCCGAAGCGGAGTGGGGTTATGAAATGGCCAACTATGGCCTGGGCTCCAACAGCCGGGTGCGCGGCAAGCATGCGCGGGAATTGCTGGGCTGGGCGCCGAAGCGCACTTCGGTGGTTGAATGGATTCGGGATGAGATGGTGTGAGTTCGCTTTAGACCGCGTTATCGTTCATCGCGGACAGGCTCGCTCCCACAAAAGCATCGCGGGCAAGCCTTGCTCCCACAAAAGCATCGCGGGCAAGCCTTGCTCCCACAAAAGCATCGTGAGCAAGCCTTGCTCCCACAAAAGCATCGCGGGCAAGCCTTGCTCCCACAGGTCAATGTGGTCTGTGGGAGCAAGGCTTGCCCGCGATGGCATTTCTGAATTCCCCAAAGTAGCCTGATCCCCCCCAATTCCGTAACATCCCACCCTCTTTCCCGGCCCCGTCCCCGCGGCCCGTATTTTTGGGTACCCCATGAAACCAAAACGTCTGCGCGCCGACATCCTGGCCGGACTCACCACCTCGTTCGCCCTGCTTCCAGAATGCATCGCCTTCGCGCTGGTCGCTCACCTCAATCCGCTGATGGGGCTTTATGGGGCGTTCATCATCTGCACCCTGACCGCGCTGTTCGGCGGCCGGCCGGGCATGGTGTCGGGGGCGGCGGGTTCGATGGCGGTGGTAATCGTCGCGCTGGTGGTGCAGCACGGTGTGCAGTACCTGCTGGCCACCGTGCTGCTGGGCGGGCTGATCATGCTGGCGTTCGGGCTGCTCAAGCTGGGCAAGCTGGTGCGCATGGTGCCCCACCCGGTGATGCTCGGATTCGTCAACGGCCTGGCGATCATCATCGCCCTGGCGCAGCTTGAACATTTCAAGAGCGGTGATACGTGGCTCAGTGGCGAGCCGCTGTACATCATGATCGGACTGGTCGCCGTGACCATGGCCATCGTCTACCTGCTACCGCGCCTGACCCGCACAGTGCCGCCGGCGCTGGTGGCGATCCTCGGCGTCGGCCTGGCGGTATTTGCGCTGGGCCTGCCGACCCGCACCCTCGGCGACATGGCACACATCGCCGGCGGTTTGCCGGCGTTCGCCTTGCCCGACATCCCGTGGAATCTGCAAACCCTGCAGATCATCGCCCCCTACGCGATCCTGATGGCGCTGGTCGGCCTGCTGGAAACCTTGCTTACCCTGAATCTCACCGATGAAATCACCGAGAGCCGTGGTTATCCGGATCGCGAATGCGTGGCGCTGGGGGCGGCCAACATGGTCTCCGGGGTGTTCGGCGGCATGGGCGGCTGCGCGATGATTGGCCAGACCGTGATCAACCTCAGCTCCGGTGGCCGTGGTCGGCTGTCCGGCGTGGTGGCGGGCGTGATGATCCTGCTGTTCGTGCTGTTGCTCTCGCCGCTGATCGAGCGCATCCCGCTGGCGGCGCTGGTCGGGGTGATGTTCGTGGTGTCACAGCAGACATTCGCCTGGGCTTCGCTGCGGGTTCTGAACAAGGTGCCGCTGAACGATGTGCTGGTGATCGTCGCGGTGACTGTGATTACCGTGTTCACCGACCTGGCGACGGCTGTGCTCTGCGGCATCATCATCGCGGCGCTGAACTTCGCCTGGCAGCAGGCTCGCGAGCTCTACGCCGATGCGCATATCGAAGCCGACGGCAGCAAGCTGTATCACCTGCACGGCACGCTGTTCTTCGCCTCGACCACGCCGTTTCTCAACCAGTTCGATCCGGCCAACGACCCCGCTCACGTGACCATCGACTGCCGTCATCTGAGCTTCGTCGACTACTCGGCCATTGCCGCGTTGATTACCCTGCGCGAGCGCTACGCCAAGGCCGGCAAGCACCTGCGCGTGCTGCACCTGTCCGAACGCTGCAAGAAGCTGCTCAAGCGCGCCCGGGTCAATCACGAGTGATCGCTGATGTTACCGATGTTGCCAGGAGTGGGAGCGGTGTACATTTGATGAGTAAGGGCGGCTCCGCTGGGAGACTGACATGCAGTACGACACGCTGATTCGCAACGCCCTGATCATCGATGGCAGTAACAACGGGATTTTGAGCTACAGCGAAAGCCAGGCGAATGGCAGATACGCAGGGCGTTTTCTGGCGCGGGGAGGCAATCTGCGAGTGGGCTTTCAATGGCACCAAAAGACCCCAGACTTACGCAGCGTCTGTAGGAGCTGCGGCACGCTGCGATCTTTTGATCCGCTACTTGCCGGTGACCGTCACTCCGGTGGCTCGAACCGATCCAACACTCGATTCACCGTCAGCTCACTCAGCATGATGACCTGCGTAATGCCCAACAGCGCATTGCGCGACGAGCCCTCCAGGTGATCCACCAAGTCCGAGGCCATGACACTGGCCGATGC
This sequence comes from Pseudomonas sp. LB3P31, assembly GCF_054897945.1. NCBI lineage: Bacteria > Pseudomonadati > Pseudomonadota > Gammaproteobacteria > Pseudomonadales > Pseudomonadaceae > Pseudomonas > Pseudomonas sp. LB3P31. The sequence goes on along the minus strand of NZ_CM142710.1, from coordinate 2,603,140 downwards.
AAGGGACTCGCAGGCATAAGCCAGCAGGGTTTCGGTATCGAACTCTGGATTGACTGTGAAGAGGCTGCAGAGTTTGCGCGGGGTGGCTTTGATGTCGGCGATGGAGGGTGGGTTTTCGGCCGACTTGTGAGGATTATTCGAAGTGGGGTTTTCACGTGATAGCTGCGGATCCACGTCTGGCGGATTGGGTGTGACCTTGAACATGGGGACTTTCTCCAGTAGGGCCGCTACCAGCTCGCTACTAAACGAAAGGGTGGCAGCTGTGCGCAAGTTAGTAGACCGGTAAGCCATCCCAAAACCCGGCGCGCCCGAGGGCGCCATGCGCACAGCTACCATTAAGTGCAGGCGAAAACCTGACTGAATGAAGCCGGTGCAACCGAAGATGACTAGTCGGGCTACTAAACCCGATCACTGATAGGCAGTGACGCGAACCAAGTTACCGACCCGCCCCAAGGCGCACAAGCCGGCGGATTCTGGCGTAGCTGTAGGCATCCGCGCAAGGCGCTGTAGCTTTACAGGAAGTGAAGTTGCCGACGATTAAACACGCATGCAGCACGTTGACGTCCAACGTACCCAACGCTCAACCCAGCGGACACGCTCACCTGTAGGAGTGAGCCTGCTCGCGATGCGGTCACAACTGCCTGCGCAATTAACAGGGGCTTATCACCACCGCGCTCCGGTAATTTGAAAAGTCCTACATGGCACCATCGAAAAGTCCTACTTCAAGTTTCTACGACGCAGTCAGTAAATGCTCTTTGGAGAGGCTTTTTTCAGCCATTACCCGGCTCTCGATGAACCTGCCGAAACTCCCCGGGCGTTATCCCCCGACGGCTCTTGAACGTCCGATGAAACGAGCGCGCCTCGGTAAACCCCAGGTACAGGGCGATGTCCTGAATCGGCAGGGTGCTGTTGAGCAGATAATGCTCGGCCAACTCCTGTCGCAGGTCATCGAGAATCTGCTGGTATGAAGTCCCCGTCTGCTGCAGCTGGCGTTGCAGCGTGCGCACCGACACAGCCAACTGATCGGCCACCTGCTCCTTGCGCGGTAAGCCCTCCTTAAGCAACTGGCGCAAAATGCCCTTGACCCGCTGCTCCAGCGACGCGTCCTCGAGCGTGGCCATCAGGCCGAGCGCATGTTCTTCCAGGGTCCGCAGCAATTGTGCATCGGCCTGGCGCAACGGTAATTGCAGATACGCCAACGGCACAATGAGCGCCGAGTAAGGCTGGTCGAATAACACCGGACAGTCGAAAAACTTCTCGTACTGCGCCAAAGTCGTTTCGATCGGCCGTGAGTGTTCCAGCCACACGGCAGCCGGCGATACTTGAGTGTCGGCAATCCAGCGTGCGTACTGCAGCCAGGAACCCAGCACGTTTTCCACCAGGTGCCGGCGAATGCGCGGGCGTTGGTGGCGGCAGGTCCAGATCAGGTGCACGTGCGCGTCCAGCACCTCGGCGCGGCTGACGCCCATGTCCCCGACCAGCTTCTCGAACGGCATGATGCGGCTCATGGCATCGCCCAGAGTCGCGCAGTTCATGGTGATGTAGCCCAACACGCTCCAGGAGTTGGGCAACACGAAACGCGCCGAGTTGAGGCCGAACAACGGGTCGCCCGAGTGTTCACAGAAGTAGTCGAGCAGCTTTTCATGCACCTCGCCCGGCAACCGCAAGCTGTTGTCGCTCAACTCTTGCGCCTGTAACCCGGCAGCCACCAGCGCGGGTTCTGTGGCGATGCCCAATTGCTCGGCATAACGCAGGTATTTGAGCAGCGGCGGAACGGATGTGAAGCCGAGGGATTGCATGCTCATGTTCCTTGATCAAGGCCCGCTTGCGCGGATCACTGCCTTGAAAGGTAGTGGGAAAGCACAGGTGAAGTAAATGGCCGTCAGGCCGCCTTCGCAAGCAAGTCGAATCGTCACACCGCCGCTCCCACAGGTTTTGTGTTGTTCATTGAACTTGTGAACGATACATAACCTGTGGGAGCGAGCTTGCCCGCGAATCGATTTTTCAGTCACCGCAACCGCGTGATCAAACGCGGAAGTGGCTGACCATCATCTGCAACTGCCCACCCAACCGCGCCAGTTCAACACTCGATTTGGCCGTCTCGTCACTGGCTGCAGCAGTCTGCTCTGACACGTCGCGCACATTGATAATGCTGCGGCTGATTTCCTCGGCCACCGCGCTTTGCTGTTCGGCAGCAGCGGCGATCTGCTGGTTCATCGACTGGATATTTGACACCGTGCGGGTGATGTTTTCCAGGGACAGGCCGGCCTTGCGGGTCAAGGCGACGCTGCTGTCGGTGAGGGTGCGGCTGTTGTTCATCACCGTCGCCACCTGCTGGGTGCCGTTCTGTAGGCCGGCCACCAGGCCTTCGATTTCCTCGGTGGACTTCTGCGTGCGCTGGGCCAGCCCGCGCACTTCGTCGGCTACCACGGCAAAACCACGACCGGCTTCACCGGCGCGGGCCGCTTCGATGGCGGCGTTGAGGGCGAGCAAGTTGGTCTGCTCGGCAACGGCCTTGATCACGTCCATGACGCTACCGATCTTGTCGCTTTCCTGTTGCAACACGCTCATGGCTTGGGTGGAACGCGCGACTTCGCTGGCCAGGCGCTCAATCTGCGCGATCGCTTCGTTGACCACCTTGTCGCCTTCGCGAGCTTCGCCGTCTGCCGCAGCAGCGGCTTGCGAGGCTTGTTCGGCATTACGCGCGACTTCCTGCACCGTCGCCGTCATCTCGTGCATGGCGGTGGCGACCTGATCGGTCTCGACTTTCTGGCTGTTGACGCCAGCGCTGGTTTGTTCGGTCACGGCAGACAACTCTTCAGCGGCGCTGGCAATCTGCGCGACGCCGTCGCGGATGCCGCTGATCAGGTCGCGCAGGGTCACACCCATGCGCGCGATGCCTTGTTGCAACACGCCCAGTTCGTCACGCCGCGTGACCTTGACGTCCTGGGACAGGTCGCCACTGGCGATACGCTCGACCACTGCCAGGGTTTCGCGCAGCGGGCCGGTGATCTGGCGGGTGATGAGCACGGCGGCAATGATGCCCACCAGCAATGCAAGCAGGGTGCTGATCAGTTGCAAGGTACGCGCCTGGGCGCTTTCGGCGTCGCGGCGGTCGAGCTGGATCTGATACAGCTGGTCGCTCAGGGCCACGATGGCGGCGCCTTGATCGGTCATTTCCTTGCGCGCCTGAACCGCTTCATTGCTGGCGTTCTTGTACGCCTGCAAAGCGTTGCGGTAGTTGCCCAGCGCGGATTCCAGCTGGCGCAATGAATCGAGCTGAGTGTCGGCAAAATGTACGTTCAACGATTTGAGGCTGGCAATCGCGGCGTCCAGCTGGGCAACGGCTTTCTGCTCGGTCTCGGCATTGGTGGTGGCGGTGTAGCCGCGCACTTCATAGCGCGCGAGCAGGAACGCTTCCTTGGCGGCGGTGATGGCCTGGAATTGTTCGAAGCGCTGATCGCTGAGCGGCATTTGCTGCACGTGGGTATAGATGGAGTTGATCAGCGAGTTGGCCGTGTCGGCGTTGACACCCATGGCGTCACGGGCGCTATTGCCGCTGCGGTAGGCGCTGCGCATTTTGTTCAGAGAGGCTTTGTAGGCGTCGATCTCGGCGCCTTGCTCGCGCAGCAGCTTGAGATTGTCCGGGCTCTTGAATTTCGCCAGCAGCGCTTGTTGTTGGGCAGAAAATGCATCAAGGGTGGTTTGTACATTCTGCGCGGCGGTTTCGTCACCGTTGGTCAGCATGTACTGCAGGCGCACCACGCGTAGTTTGGTCAGGCCGGCGTTGAGCTGAGTGATGTCACTCATCCAGTTGCTGCGGTCAATCAACCCGCCCAGGCTGGTCCAGCCGGTCAGGGCGAGGACGCAGGTCAGTGCCAGGACCAGACCAAATCCCAGGCCCAGTTTCAGGTTTACGCTGATGTTGCCGAACCAGCTATTCATCACAATTCCTCCAGGAACGTTGTGCTTCTTGATCGTCAGTTGGCTGGAAGATTGTTGTTTTTGAGAGCCAGCAAGAATGGGTAGCAGGTGGTTATCGGCCGGTATTCTGTTAACTGAAGATCAAAACCCTGTGGGAGCAAAGCTTGCTCGCGATGGCGATGCGTCATTCAACATTGTCGTGGATTGACACGGCGCCATCGCGAGCAAGCTTTGCTCCCACAGGTGGGCGGTTCCAAGACTTTTTTCACAACCGTTTCACTCCCTGCCAACGCACCACTCTCTACCCTCGCCGCATCAAATGATGGCGATGCATGCCGGCGAGGCGGCTAGACGTGGAACTAAGACTGAATCTGTTCGGGATAAAACGCTCGATTGACCTGGGCTGGCTGGCCCGCAATCGAAATACCGTCGTGGTTCTGGCTTCGGCCCTGCTGGTCATCCCGTTGACCCTCTGGCTGTTGGCGCCGGCCGCCGTGCCAGACCTGGCCCATGGCAATGCCGCTGGCGGCCGGGCCTTGCTCGACGGTTGGGCCAAGGGCGACATGATCGTGCTGGTGCGCCACGTCGAGCGCTGCGATCACTCCAGCGCCGCTTGCCTGAGCGGCGACGACGGCATCACCGCACGCTCGCGCAGTGTCGCAGTGGGCGTCGGTGCGCAGTTCGAGCAGCTGGGTCTGGACAAGGCCGATGTCTACAACAGCCCGATGCTGCGCACTGCGCAGACGGCCGGGTATATGTTCAACAAAGTCGGCACCGGTGAAGAGTGGTTGATCAATTGCCGGGGCACCATGCTCAAGGATGCGTTGATGCACAAAGTACCCGGTCGCAATCTGATTCTGGTCACCCACAGCGAGTGCATGGCGCAACTGGAAAAGGACCTCAAGCTGCCCGTCTCGACGCTCGGCTACGGCGCGTCGCTGTTTATCTCTGCCGCAGCCTTTACTGTCCCACGCATGTTGGGCTTCGTTGAAGCTTCCGACTGGCGTTCGGTGACTACCCAATGAGCAAGCCCATGCGCTTTTACGCCTTCAACTTCGGCATTCCGCTAGCCCTCGCAATTGTAGTTTTCCTGCTGTTTGACCTGACCCGAATCGACATCGCCTTCAACGACCTTTTTTATGATCCGGTCACCCAGACGTTTCCGCTGGACCATGTTCACCTGTTCGAGAAAATCACCCACAAATGGGCGCGTATCATCCCTAACTGGACCGGTGAAATTGCGATCATCGGTGCCTTGCTGTCGTTTTTATGGCCGCGCCTGAAGGCCGAAAAGCATTCGAAGCTCATCGCATTCCTGGAAAAAATCAAACTGGGCCCGGTGCTGCGATTTGCCACCAGGCACCGTCGGGATTTTCTGTATGTGGTGTTTGCGTTTTCCATCAGCACCGGGGTTATTCACTACCTCAAGGGCCACACCAGCGTGTACTGCCCGATTGAAACCACCCAGTACGGCGGCAAAGTCGAGCACAAGGAGTGGTATCAGAATTTCGACCTGCTGAAGGTCGCGGGTGACGGACGCTGCTGGCCGGGTGGGCATGCCTCGGGCGGTTTCACCATGCTGGCGCTGTATTTCGTGGCGCGCCGTTATCGCTGGCGCTATTCCAAGGCGCTGATGTACGGCTCGCTGGCGCTGGGGTTTGTCTATGGCACCACGCGCGTCGTGCAGGGGTGGCACTACATGTCCCACACCTTCTGGGCCGGGATTTTTGTGTGGCTGGCGTGTCTGCTGACGGCGCTGGCGTTTTATGGCCGGGCGCGGTTGGAGGTTCCGGTGGCGCAGGTCGAATCGCGATCAACCGAGGGGACGCAATCGCGAGCAGGCTCACTCCTACACTAGATCGGTGTCGCTGTTTCCCCTGTGGGAGATTCTATGTTGCAGGGCAACCTTGCATCACAGCTTCGATCACAAACACTGCTGAAAGCACGAAACCTGTGGGAGCGGGCTTGCTCGCGAAGGCGGTGTGTCAGTCAGTTCAGTACCCAATGACCAACCGCTTTCGCGAGCGAGCCCGCTCCCACCTTGCCCAGCAAGCGGGCCCCTACAAAGTCTCCAATGCATTTACCGGCAAAACGGTCAGCACCAGGCGCGAGGCAAACTCCTCGCACACATGCACCGTATTGGTCGCGATACGTTTATCCCGGGCCTGGCCTTCGGGCTCACCACTGTTGGGGTTGACGTCGAAATGCGGAAAGTTGCTGCTGGCAATGTCCAGGCGCAGTCGGTGTCCGCGTTTGAACAGGTTGCAGGTCGCAAACGGCTCGATCACCACTTTGACCCGCTTCCCCGGCACCAGTGGTTGTGGGTCTTCCCACGAGTCCCGATAGCGGCATCGGCGGATACCGTCGGTGATGTTCATTGCGTAGCCCTGAGGGTAGTCGGCGCTTGGCGGATAGACGTCCACCAGTTTGGCGGTGAAGTCGGTGTCAGGAGCATCGCTTTCGATCCACAGTTCTATCTGCAAGGGACCTGCGACAATCAGGTCTTCGGTCAACGGCGGGGTTTGAAAACTCAGCACATCCGCGCGCTCTGCCAGAGGCTGATTGTCCCCATGGGTGGCAAAAAAATCGGGCCGGTCGCGCTGATCAAAAGCGCCACCGACAAACACCGGGGCACCGGAAGTGAGTGCGCCGCCGATGGTGGGAACCGGGTTGTCGGGGTCGCTGCGATAACTCAGATTGGCCTCGCGCACGCTTGGGGGCGTGGGGCTCAGGCGCTGGTCGTGGTCCAGATACAAACTCAATGTCTCACTGCCAGACAGCGGCCATTGCTGACCATGCAACCAGCGCCCGCCATGCTGCAGTCGACCATTTGCATCAGTGGTACCGTCGCCGCCACCCATCAAAAATACTTTCACCGGGGCCGACGCTGGCGCTACCTGCGAAGTGCCTTTGAGTGAGCGCTCAAACCACTGCAGCCGACACGTCAGCCAGTCCTCGGCCACTTGCCCGTCGAAGGCTGCCGCCTCGCCGAATTCGACATCACCGCTGTGACTGATGTTGCGGTCCCCATGTAGCCAGGGCCCCATCACCAGATGCTGTGGGGCGCTGTCATGGCGTTTGAATGCGCCGTAGTTGGCGAGCGTCGAACTGACATAGGCGTCATACCAGCTGGACATGAACAATACCGGGATATCCGGCAAGTCATCGTAATGACCCTCGGCGTAAATCCCCGGCTTGCGCCAATAATCACTGAAGCTGCCCTGGGCCCATTGCTCGAGCAGATACGCTTCATATTCCGGCACGTGGCGGATCGGCGAGTGGCCCGGCTGCCACGGCATTTGCGCAAACCATTGATGAATGTCCTCCTGCTCCAGTGCTTCGCGAATGCGCGGATCAGCCAGTGCTGCCGGGCTTTCCTTGGCCTGGCGCCAGGCCCAGGTCGCCTGCTTGAGCTCAAATGCACCGCCCTGGCGGATGCCACACTGGAAGGCGTTGGAAAACCCGCCCGAGTCCAGGACCATGCTGCTCAGGCCCGGCGGATGCAGGCAGGCCATCGCCAGTTGGGTATGCGCCGCATAGGACAACCCCATGCTGCCTATTTTGCCGTTGCACCAAGGTTGATCGACGATCCAGGCGAGCGTATCGAAGCCATCTTCGCCTTCTGCCGTGTATTTGGTGAAAACCCCTTCGGAGGCGTAACGGCCGCGACAATCCTGAAAGATCGCGACAAAACCCTGCTCGGTAAACCGCGCCGCCATGGCTTCGCGGGAGATGTGCTGGCCGTCCAGCTGCTTCTCCGAGCGCGAGGGTTTGCTTTTGTCATAAGGCGTGCGCTCGATCACGACCGGCAACGCACCTTCAGCGTTTATCGGCAGATAGATGTCGGTGGCCAGGTGCACGCCATCGCGCATGGGGACTGGCTGGTCGCGCAGAATGTGCATGGCCGGTAGTGCTTTTTCAGAAAGGGAATTCATAGCTAAACCTTGTCGACGCTGGCGCCTGCGGTCAGCACCGCAAGCGCCGTTGCACAGTCAGTAACCGGTGGTCACCGCGATGGCCAGGAGGATCATCGCCAGCACCATGTAGATGAGAAATAGCGGGAGGATGTAGCGCGCCCATTGACCCCAACCGACTTGTGCGGTGGCCAGCAGTACCAGCAGGCCACTGGAAGTTGGCGTGATCATGTTGGTCAGGCCATTGCCCAGCAGGAACGCATACACGGTGGTTTGCGGGCTGACGCCGGAGAGCTGGCCGAGCGGGCCGAAGATCGGCATGGTCACTGCGGCCTGACCGGAGGTTGAAGGGATCAACACATCCAGCCCCAGTTGCGAGAAGAACATGCCATAGGCGGAAACCACCGGGCCGTGATCACTGACGACACTCGCCAGGCCATTGACGATGGTGTCCAGCACCTGGCCGGTGGTGAGGATGATTTCAACGGCTGTTGCCAAGCCGATCAACACGCCGGCAATCAACACCTTCTTCATGCCATCGACAAACGCACTCGCCGTGGCACTTGCGCCCATCCCGGCAATGACCGCGAAGGCGATGCTGAGCGCCAGATAGAACGATGACAGTTCGTGGTACTTCCACTGCCAGCGGGTGGACGCAAAAACCATGAATGCGATACCGCCGCCCAAGACCAGCAGGTTCAGCAAGTGGCGCAGCGGCAGCGGTTTGTGTTCAAAGCTGATTTTTGCGCTGGCATCGAAGCCTTGCTTGTGGATGCTCCACAACACGAACGCGATGCCGACGCTGAGGAACAGGGCATAGGCGGCGATGCGCATGCTCATGCCACTGAAGATTGGGAGGCCGACCATTGGCTGGGCGACCGAGAGCGCAACGGGGTTGGTGATGGAGGCCAGGTATCCGATCTTCACCGAGATACACACGATCGCCAGCCCGATCAGGTTCGACAGGCCGAGCCTGTTGGCCATGGCGACCATCAGCGGCACGATCAGGATAAATTCCTTGGCCAGCCCCATGAAGGTACTGCCGGCGGAAAACACCAGCATTAGCATCGGCACCAGCACATAGATGTTGCCCCGGGTCATGCCGAGCAAGCGCTCAAGCCCGGCATCGATCACCCCGGCCTTGTTCAGCACGCCAAACATGCCGCCGATGAACAGCACCATGAAAATCAGCGCTGCACGTTTCTCGATGCCTTGCGGGATCGCCATGAAACCTTCGACCAGCGACACCGGCCGGGCCACGCTGTCGTTGGCCTTGCGTGGCTCGATGGAGAACAACTGAGTCAGCGAGTGGCTCTTCTCCAGCACCTGATAGGAGCCCGGTACCACCAGCGCGTTCTGGCGCTGGAAGGTCCCGGAGTTGACGGCGTAGGTAAAGGCGACCGCGAGCAACACGATGCTCAGCAGGATGATCGCCGGGTTGATGGGTTTGCGCTGGCCGGCATTGCCGGTGTCCACTTTCGTGGAGGCAGCGTTCGGCTGGGTGATGGTGATTTGTGGTTCGCTCATGATTCTTGCCCTGGCTGGCAGGGATGCCCTCGCGGTTATTGTTGTTGGTGTCGGCTGTTGTTGGAGCGGACACTAGGCCAAAGATCAGAGGCCTACAACGTTATGCGTGGAGCGGGTTGAGCTATGCGTTTTGTCGTCATTTGACGGCGACGGACGACTCGCTCAGGCGCTGCTTGAGGTGTTCGGCAAAGGCACTGACAACGCTCGAGCGCGGCTCGTCCCGCCGGAAAGCGAGGCCGAAAGCGTAGGGCAGGGCGGGCCGAAATGGCCGGGTAACGATCGGCAAATGAGCGAAGTGACTGGCCAGCAGGCCGTTGATGATCGACACCCCCAGGCCTTCGGCGACGAAGCTGCACGCGGCCCCGACGGAGTGCACTTCGATGCGCACCTGGGGCGTCAGGTTGACCGCGCGAAACACCTGATTGAGCTCTGCACGCAACGCCCGCTGGCGGCCCAGCATGACCAGCGGCACGTCACGCAGATGCTGGACCTCGATCACCGCATGGCGAGTCAGTGGATGGTCTGCTGGCATCACGCACACGCCTTCGGTTTCCAGCACTGGCTCGATGTCAAAATCCGCCAGCTCGGTGGGCAGGCGGACGAATCCCAGGTCAGCCGAACGATCAAGCACTGCACGTTCGATCATGTCGTAGGAGCCGGTCAGCAACTCGACGACGATGTCTTCGTGACCCTTCAGGAATTCGGCAACAATCTTCGGCAGCAGCTCCTGGGTCATGCTGGTGGGCACGCCCACTTTGAGCAGGCTCTTGCGCGACTGTCCGACCCGTAATTCGTCGGCCAGTCGCTGAATACGCTGCATGCCATCTACCAGTCCCGCTACCTCGGCGAGCAATTCATCGGCCTCGGGAGTCGCCATCAGGCGGCCCTTTTTGCGCAGGAACAAAGCAAACCCCAAGGTCTCTTCCAGCTGCGTCAGCAGGCGGCTGACCGCCGATTGGGACAAGCCCATCCGCGTCGCAGCACCGATAGTCGAGCCGGTGGACATGATTGCCTTGAAGGCTTCGAGTTGCTTGAGATTCACGCAGGATCCCCTTGGTTTGAACCGACGTAAGGCAGTGATACACGAGCTTGCGCATAGCCTGATGCGCTTCTCGCATAACGTTGTGCAGGCGCGGATGAGTGGTTAGTGTCCGCCCCAATGCGCTGCCGAGTCCAGCGCGACACCACAACATCATCGAGACATATCCCGTTCGCGGGACCTTTGCTACTGCCCATAAAATCGACAATACGGCACTGAGGAAATGGTTATGCGTGAGCTGTTCACGAGAGGCGCAATCGTGCCCGTCGCATTACTGACGAGCCTGTCACCGGAGCTCCTGGCTCAAGGATTCCTGGAAGATTCGCAAGGCAAGCTGTCCCTGCGCAATTACTACTTCAACGACGACTATCGGGATGGTGGCAACGACCGCCGGGAGTGGGCCCAGGGCTTTCTGCTGAACCTGCAATCGGGTTACACCGAGGGCACCGTCGGCTTTGGCCTGGATGCGCTGGGGCTGGCCGGACTCAAGCTCGACTCGAGCCCGACCCATGCCGGTACTGGCTTGTTGCCGGTGCACGATGACGGCCATGCGGCAGACGGATTTTCCAGCCTGGGCGTGACGGCGAAGATGCGCATTGGCGATGCCGTGGTGAAGACCGGCAACTTGCAGCCGAAGATTCCGGTGCTGGTCTACAACGACGGCCGGCTGCTGCCGCAAACCTTTCGCGGCACCCAGATTGAATACACGGGGATCCGCGACCTGTATCTGCATACCGGGCACCTGGATAAATTCAAGCAGCGCAACTCCACCGACAGTGTCGATATTTATCCCCAGGGCTACACCGGTGATAAAGGCACGGATTTCGATTTTGCCGGCGCGAGCTACAAGTTCACCCCCAACCTCAGCGGCACCTGGTACTACGGGGAAATGCGCGAGTTCTACCGCCAGCAGTTCTTCGGCCTGGTGCACAAACTGCCGGTGGGCAGCGGCAGCCTGACCAGCGACCTGCGTTACTTCATCAGCAGCGATGCGGGGGAGGCGCGCAATGGTGCGGTCGACGCCGACATGTTCAGCGGACTGTTTACCTACAAGATCGGTGCGCAAGCCATCGGCGTGGGCTATCAGAAGGTCACCGGCGACACAGCGCTGCCTTATACCAGCGTCTCAACGGTGTACTCGTTCACCAATGCCGGTGTCGGCAAATTCATCCAGAGCGGAGAGCAAACCTGGATGCTGCGCTACGACTATGACTTCGCGGCAGTCCTGCCTGGGTTGAGTTTCATGACCCGCTACTACAAGGGCGAGAACGGCGATTACAAAGGTCGCGAAGCCAGCGAGTGGGAGTCTGACACCAACCTGCGTTATGTCATCCAGGACAGCGCGTTCAAGGGAGTGGGCATGGAAGTGCGCAAGGCGACTTACCGTTCGACCTATGCCAGCGACCGCGACAACTGGCGGCTGTACCTGACGTATGACATCGCGTTGTGGTGACACCATCGTCGCAACGCATCGGTGCTGTCGTTCCCCCGTAGGAGCTGTCGAGTGAAACGAGGCTGCGATCTTTTGATCTACATTTTCAATCCAAAAAAAAAGCCCGCGGGAGGGCGGGCAAACCGTAGTTTCTTGAATGAGCGAAGGCAATGTACCCGTTGCCTCCGTGCAGCGTGGTGAAGAAAAATTCATCTGCACCACGCACTGCTCATCAATGTCAGAAGTTGTACTTGAAGCTGGTCATCACATTGCGCGGCGCCCCGTAGTTGGCCGACAGGGCAGGGGAACTGTAGTACGCACGATCAAACACGTTGTTCAGGTTCACCGAGGCCGTCAGGTTGCGGCTGATGTCATACCGCGCCAGCAGATTGGTGATCGCGTAGCTGCCCTGGGTGAAAGTGTGCAGGTCGTTGCCGGTCTTGCTCTGCCAGTTGACGCCACCGCCGACGGTCAGCTTGTCCAGCGCGCCCGGCAGGCGATAGGTGGTGAAGGTCTTGACGCTGTTGCGCGGCATCATCGTACTGATGCGGCTGTCATCCGCATCGGTGGTCACCGAGTAGGCGTAGCCCGCCGATGCCTGCCAACCTTCAGCCAGTTCGCCGTTGAGCTCCAGCTCGATGCCCTTGGACGTGGTGTCCTGTTCGGCAGAGTAGACGTTGTCGTGTTGCCAGATCGCCAGGTTGTCCTGCTCCAATTTGAACAGCGCGACGCTGGAGTTCAGCTTGCCATCCAGGTGCGTGCCCTTGAGGCCGATCTCGTAGCCTTTGCCTTCCATCGGGTCCAGCGGCTTGTTGTCCTCGTTGGTAATCCACGAAGCCTGCGGGCTGAAGATGCTGGTGTAGCTGGCGTACACCGACCAGGTGTCGTTGAGGTCGTAGACGATCCCGGCGTAAGGAATGAACACGCCATTTTCTTCGCGATTGACTTCGGTTTCCGGCGCGCCGTACGGACGGTCCGAGGTGTCGCGTTTCCAGTCGATAAGACGGCTGCCGAGGATCAGGCTCAGGTCGTCGGTGACGCTGAAACGCGAAGTCAGATACGCCGCATATTGCGTCTCGTCGATGGACGATTTTCCGCTTTCGACGAAGTCGGGTTTGGCGGAGTTGCCGTCCCAGGTATACAGGTTGTCGATGGCGCCTGCCGCCGAGGAGGCATAGTCGTACTGCCAGCCACCCCAGCTCGGTACGTTTTCCTTGTACTTCGACAACGTCATCCCGCCGATCAATTCATGCTCGCGCCCAAACAAGCCGAACGGGCCGGTGACGTACAGGTCGAGGTTGTCCTGCCGCGGCGTGCCGGAAAACTTCACTGGCAACTGAGTGGTACCACTGCCGTCCTTGTTAAGATCACCCATCACATAGTTGAAGTTTTCGTCGAATTTGTTTTCGGCGTAGGTGTACTCGATCTTGCCGCTCCAGCCGTTGGCGAATTGCTGCTCGATGGAGGTGAAGAAACTGGTTTGCTCGTGGTCGTTGTAAGACCAGTCCGGCGCCGAGTTGATCGAGCGTTTGAGGTCGGTGCGCTCTCCGGTACTGAAGCGCGATGGCAGGCCCGTGCGCAGCGGCGAGTCGACGTCGGTGCGCTGGTAGCTGAAGCCCATGGTCAGCAGGGTGTTTTCGCTCAGGTCGAATTCACTGATGCCGTAGACCAGTTGCGATTGCAGGTTGTAACGGTCGACCCAGGCGTCCTGGGTCTTGTAATCCGCCACCAGGCGGCCGCGCACGTTGCCGCTTTCGGTCAGCGGGCCGGATACGTCGAAGCCACTGCCGTAGCGATCCCAGGTGCCGGCTTCACCAGTAACACTGGCCTGGGCTTCGGCAGTCGGGCGCTTGCGGATCAGGTTGATCGTCGCAGAAGGGTTGCCCATGCCGCTGATGAGACCGGTGGCGCCGCGAATGATCTCGATGCGGTCGTACATCGCCATGCTCTGGGTGTAGTTGTCCAGGCGAGTGTTGGTGGGTACGCCGTCGATCTCGTAGTTCTGGATGGTGAAACCGCGAGAGTAGTAGGTGTCCGTTTCCGCACCGAGGCCGTCACGCACGACGATGATTCCGGGCGTCGCATCCATGGTTTCGCTCAGGGTTGTCAGGTTCTGATCATCCAGGCGCTGGCGGGTCATCACCGTCAGCGACTGCGGGGTTTCCCGCGGGGTCAGGTTGAGGCGCGTCGAACTGCTGGACGAGTAGGTGGTGTAAAGCCCGGTGCCTTCGGTGGTGGAGCCCGGCGCCTTGCCGGAAATCGACACCGCACCCAATTGCAACGCATCGCCCGCGCTCGCCACCAGTGAATAGTTGCCGCTGGCGCTGCGGCTGGCTTCCAGGCCGGTGCCGGCGAGCAACATGGCCAGACCCTGCTCCACATCGTAGCGGCCCTGCAGCCCTTGAGTCGTGTGGCCCTGGCTCAATGGCGTGGAGTAGGACAGTAAAATGTGCGCAGCCTCGCCAAACCGGCTCAGTGCCGGAGCCAACGGGCCTGCGGGAATATCAAAATCCTGCTGCGCCTGTTCGGCAGCCTGGGCCCAGTTGGGAGCTATCAGCAACGGCGCAGTTGCCGCCATGCAGCTGATGCCCTGAACCACGGCACAGGCCAGTTTATGCTTGAGCGAAAATTGCCGGACCCGGCCGTTGCGTGCGGTGAAATCCACGAGTGTTCCCCAAAGAAAATAAGTGTCTGGGGTTTAAGTCTCGCGAGATTCGAAAACGGACCACCCAAGCGCAGAAAAAATTGTGTCAGGCCAGCCGCGGCTTCAAGGTGACCCAATAGCGGGTGAATTGCTGGACGTCGAGCTGCAGGGTATCGGCGACAGCGAAGATGATTCGCTCGGTGTTCGCCAAGGGAAAGGTGCCGGATACCGGCACATCGGCCAGGCTCGGGTCACAGGCCAGATGCCCGCGTCGGTATCGACTCAGTTCCGCGAGGAAATCCTTGAGCGGCTGCCCCTGGGCAACCAGCATGCCCTGGCTCCAGGCCGGCGCGGTCAGTACCGTCGCGTGCCGGGTAATCAGGCCCTGCTCATTGAAGCTCAGTTGCTCGCCGGCCTGCAGCGTCATCGTCAGTTGCCGCTGCGCCAGCGGATTGATCACCAGCGAGCCCTGATACACGCTGACCTGCGTAACCCCCGCGCGCTGCCTGACGCTGAACCGCGCTAGCGCCACATCGATCCGGCCCTGTTCGGTAACCACTGACAGCGGGCGGCCATCGACGATCTTGTCGCGGGTGATCAGGATCTCCCCTCGCAACAATTTGACCCGTCGGGCCTCACGCTCAAACAGCACGTTGATCGCGCTGTCGGTGTTGAGTTCTACCTGGGTATTGTCGGCAAGCACGAGGCGTTGCTGTTCGCCGATCTGGCTGTGGTAATCGGCCCTCAGGTCTTGCAGCAGTGCAGTGTCCTTGAGGCTCCACGCCCCAGCACCGGCCGCCAATACCAGGCCAAGCTGCTTGAGGGCCGTGCGCCGCGACATCGTCGGTCGAAGCGCGGCATGAGCCAGGGGACGCTGGTTGGGTGAGCGGATCTCGCTCATGCGCTGGGCCAGTGCTTCAGCCCGTTGCCATGCGCGCTCGTGAACGGGGTGCGCCTGGCGCCAGCTCAGGCAGGCCGCGAGGGTTTCTGCGCTGACATCCGGCTCCTGCAGTTCCAGCTGCCAATGCATGGCCTGCTCGGCGATATCGCCGCCGATGGACTGGTTCACTGCAGATCCAGGGAATCGTCGAGCATGATGCACAGTGCACCCGCCTTGACGATGTAACGCTTGACCGTGGTGATCGACACATCGAGCCGCTGGGCAATTTCGCCATGACTGAGCCCGTCCACCTGGGACCACAGGAACGCCTCGCGCACTGGCCGCTCCAGGCATTCCAGCGCGGCATCAAGGGCGATCAGCGTTTCCAGCAGAATCGCCTGGGTCTCCAGGCTCGGCGCAGTCAGCTCGGGCATGGCTGCCAGTGCCTCAAGGTAAGCGCGTTCGAGCTTTTGCCGACGGTAGTGATTGGATAAAACACTTTGCGCCACCTTCGCCAGGAACGTGCGCGGAGCGTGTAGCTCTGGCACCTGTTCCTTGGCAAGCAGGCGCATGAAGGTGTCCTGCGCGAGGTCTGCCGCACTCTGTGAACAATTCAGCCGACGCCTCAGCCAGCTCTGCAGCCAGGTGTGTTGCTGTTGGTACAGCATGGCCACGTCGCAGAAGCTGGTTGGGGTGGTTGAGGACATGGAGGGGGGGCGCCGGATGAGTAGATATCACAAATGATAATACTTATCATATAGATCGGCAGGGTGTGGTGGCAAGGGTGGCTGTGTGGCTCGGTTGAAACAGACATCGAACTGCGAGAATGTGAGTTGACCAATCCAACATCTAAGTCCCGTATGCATTACATTTGGTGGCAAATGTCTCGAGTACTGAACATGGATTACAAGCTTCGTTCAGCCTGCGGGGCGTGTGTGGCGCCAGGCCAAACCCCAGACGCAACAAAGCCCGCACGGGGCGGGCTTCGTTGGTGCTTCGTATTTGGTGGAGCCGGGGGGATTTGAACCCCCGTCCGCCAGTACTCCGCTGTCGGTACTACATGCGTAGCCGTTTCTATTAAGTTAACCCTCAGCGACCCGAAGGGCAGGGTGCTTTGGGCGAGTTGTGTAAGTTTTAGCCGATTCGTCCACAACGTACTGCACGGCGATTCTGTTCTATATGACAATCACTTCGGGTTTACAGACATCCCCTAGTGATTGCTGGGCCCGAAGGCACCAGAAGCTCAGGGTCTAAGGCTGCTTACGCAGCGATAGCGAATTCCTGGCCGTGGTTATCGTCATTGGCAACTATAAGTAGTTGCAACAGTGGATTTACGAGTTCTGTTACCAACTCGGCATGCACCTAAAGTTTCGCGACCGGCGTCGAATCCTAAACGGCCCCTTACTCATTGCTCGTGAATCTGTGTGAGCAACAAGCCTGTGCAGTGTACGTCAAAGCGACCCGGAAGGCCAACCCGAAGGTTGGTCTTCCGGGAATGAATCATTGATTGGTGCCGCCGGCGGACTTTCTGATGTCCTCGATGGTCCGGGTGGTCTCAGCAATGCACTTCTCGGTGCCTTCCTTGGTGTTCATAGCCTGGTGAGACTTGGCTTGCTGGACGCTGGCATCGACACGGGTTTGCATTTCAGGCGTCTGAACCTGCGCCTTGGCATTGGCGATAGTCTGCAGATTGACTTCGCAAAGATCATCCGTACTAGCAGCAAACGAAGTGGAGGCCATCATGGAAGCAGTAACGAACAGACCTAACAGTACAGAACGTTTCATGTGTATCTCCTTGAACTGGGCGCCAGGACGGGCTGCCGGGTTTGGGTAAAACCCGGCAGGGCCGGGTTACCCGGTTGACTACAGCCGGGCGCAAGGGTTCTATTTTTTCTTCAGTTCGATCGCGCCCGGGTGACTCGGTCCACCAGGTAGACCAGCCCGTGGTAGTCAATTCCGCCGTGTTGCGCCAAGCCGATTTCGCAGGTGCGGCTGGTGGAGATCCCCTCGCTGCAATGCTGAACGGCATCCTTTAGCGAGCGCAGCGAATGCGCGTTCAGTTCCGGGGTCGTGAAGCCCTTGTCGCCGGCAAATCCGCAGCAGTGAATGCCTTCCGGAATTACCACGTTGTTACTGCATTTGCGCGCCAGGTCGATCAGCGCCTGGCTCTCGCCCAGGTGCTGGGTGCTGCACGTAACATGCACGGCGATGGGTGCTTCCTGCGGCGTGAAGTCGAGGCGATCCATCAGGTGGGTGCGGATGAAACGCACTGGGTCGTACAGGTCCAGCCGTGTTTCTCCGAGGTCCTGGACCAGGCGCAAGGTGCACGGGCTGGTGTCGCAGTAGATCGGGTCGAGGCCGCCGCGGCTGGCGTGCAGCAGTGCGCCGATCAGTTCCTGGCGTTTGTGTTCAGCCTGCTCGGCGTAGCCCTTGGAGGCGAAGGGCTGACCGCAGCACAGGCTGTCCAGGTTGTCTGGGAAGACTACCTGGTACCCGGCCTTTTCCAGCAAGCCACGGGTTTTTTCATACAGCGACATCTGCTCGCTGTCGCCGGCCGCCGGGCCCATGACCCGGGACACGCAGGCCGCCAGGTACACCACCCGCGGGCGCTGATCCGAGACACTCGGGCTGAAGCGAATGGCTTTTTCCGGTTGCGGCATGGCGTTGGTCCATTGCGGCACCTTGCCCTTGGACAGTCGGGTCAGGGTGGCCGAAAGCCTTGCCAGGCGTGGAGCGCCCAGGAGCATGCGCGCACCGTTGGCCACGTGCAGGGTGAAGCGTGCGCCTTGCAGGGCGGTGGCGAAATTTCCTTCAAGCCAGTCAGCGGTTTTCTTGCTGGTTGCCTTGCGACTGCGCAGCTTTTTCACCAGCTCGCCGGTATTGATTCCTACAGGGCAGCGTTGTGCACACAGGCCGGTAGCCGCGCAGGTGTCGATGCCTTGATATTCGTAAGCCGCCTCGAGTTCGGTGGTGTCAACGCCCGCGCGTTTCTTCGCCTGGATGTCCCGCCAGATCACGATGCGCTGGCGCGGACTCAAGGTCAGGCCCTTGGACGGGCAGACCGGTTCGCAGAAGCCGCACTCGATGCATTTATCGACTATTTCGTCGGCTGCGGGCAAGGGCTTGAGATGCTTGAGGTGAATCTGCGGATCGTCACTCAGCACCACGTCCGGGTTGAGGATGGCATTGGGATCAAGCAGGCGTTTGAGCTGCCACATCAACTGATAAGCGTCGCTGCCCCATTCCAGTTCAACGAAGGGCGCCATGTTGCGACCGGTGCCGTGCTCGGCTTTCAGCGAGCCGCCAAACTCCACTGCGACCAGCTGCGCCACGTCGTCCATGAACGCCTGGTAGCGCGCAACTTCTTGCGGGTTGTTGAAGCCCTGGGTGAAGACGAAGTGCAGGTTGCCTTCCAGTGCGTGGCCGAACAGGATCGCTTCGTCGTAATGGTGTTTGTCGAACAGCTCGATCAGGCGGTTGACGCCGATTGCCAGTTGCTCGACGGGGAAGGTCACGTCTTCGATGATTACCGTGGTGCCGGTTTTGCGTACGGCGCCAACGGCGGGGAAGGTGTCCTTGCGGATCGCCCAGAGGCGCGCGTTTTCCAGCGGGTCCTCGGTGAAGTCGACTTGTTTTTCCACCGGGAAGCCGCGCAGCGACGCCATGATCAACGCCAGCTGTTCCTGCAGCAAAGAAGACGACGCGGCGCGGGATTCGATCAACAGGGCGCAGGCATTGTTCGACAGTTGCTGGACGAAAGCCGGCATCCCGGGTTTGTCCTGCACTGAACGCAAGCTGCGGCGATCCAGCAGTTCCACGGCGGATACCGGCTGGCTCTTCAGCACGGTGACCGCGTTGCAGCAGGTCTCGACGTCGGGAAATACGATCAGCGCCGAGGCTTTGTTCGGGTGATCGATCACGGTGTCGTAGGTTACCGCGCTGATAAAACCGAGCGTGCCTTCGGAGCCCACCAGCAGGTGGCTCAAGATATCCACAGGCTCGTCGAAATCCACCAGGGCGTTGAGCGAAAGGCCGGTGGTATTTTTCAGACGGTATTTATGGCGAATTCTTGCAGCGAGTTCGGTATTGGCGCGAGTCTCGCGGCCCAAAGTCGCCAAGCGTTCGAGCAGCGTGGCGTGGTTCTGGCGGAACGCTGCGACACTCGCCGCATCCTCGGTATCCAGACGGCTGCCGTCGGCCAGCACCAGGCGAATGCCGGCCAGTGTGTGATAGGTGTTCTGCGCCGTGCCGCAGCACATGCCGCTGGCGTTGTTGGCGACAATGCCGCCGATTTTGCAGGCATTGATCGAGGCCGGGTCCGGACCGATCTTTCGCCCGAACGGCGCCAGCCACGCATTGGCCTGCGCACCGATCACCCCCGGCTGCAGACGGATCTGTGTGCCCTGACCACGGATTTCACGACCGTTCCAGTTATCCCCCAGCACGATCAGCACTGAATCGCTGATAGCCTGGCCGGACAGGCTGGTGCCGGCAGCGCGGAACGTCACTGCAACCTTGTCCCGTTGCGCCAGCTTGAGTAGCGCGACTACTTCATCTTCGGACTCGACGCGGATTACCAGCTTTGGGATCAGCCGGTAGAAACTCGCGTCGGTGCCGAAAGCCAGGGTCGACAACGGGTCGTCGAAGCGCCGCTCCTGGGGAATCAGTTGCTGCGCGTCTCGCAGGAAAGCTGCCGGTAGAGTCATTGGTCCTCCAGAATCAAAACCACCAGGTCTTTCGGCCCGTGGGCGCCGTAGGCCAGGACTTGCTCGATGTCAGCCGTTTTCGACGGGCCGGACACCAGCAAGGCGTTGGTCGGCATGCCTTGCGCCCATTCGAATTCCTGCTGCACCTGATAGAAGTTATCGCGGATTTCACTGGCCTTGAGCAGGGCAAAATGCACTGGCGGCACCAGGCTCATCAGGCGCGGTTCTTCCCGCGTCGGCCAAATGATCAGGCTGCCAGTGGCGGCGATGGCGCCCAGGGTCGTGGTCAGGCTGGCCGGAGTGTCGTTGAACAGCTCGGCTTTCCATTCCTCGATTGGCCGATTGTAGGCTTTGAGTGTCGGCAGCTGCGGATTGTTCGCCCAGTGTTGAGAGACGCGTTGCCCATGGGCGGTAGTCGGAGCGATCAGCAGGCTGGGCAGTTGCCGCTCCTCAAGCAATTTTGCGAGCAGTGCCGGCCATTGTTCAGCGTTGGTCAGGTGAATTTCGGTGTGCACCGCTTCCATCAATTTGCGGAGCTGCGGGATGCGTTGTTCGGGGGCATAGGTGTAGGGCGCTGTCACTAGTTCGACATCGAAGTTGTCAGCGACTGGCGTGGTGCCTGTCAGGCTGTTGCGCAATTTGCCGAGGATATTCTGCTTGGCACTCATCAACGATCTCCCTTTCTGACCAGGTGCTCGCGCGCCATGTCATGCAATGAACGGGCGGCGGGTTTTGGTGCACTGTGATTCTGTGTCCACGGGCCGATGCTGCTTGGCGTAAGGGCACGCAAGCGCGTGGCGAAGAACCCGAACAGGCGGTACAGCGTCGGCGAGCTGTTGAGTCTGGCCCAGGCGTTCCAGATGAAGCGCTCCTTGCGCGAGTACTTGCTGCCCTGGCCGCGCATTACTTGATGCGGGCTGTCCGGGGCCTTGACGTTCTCTTCGCGCAAGCGCCGCAGCAAGGCGGGAATAGGAATTTTTACCGGGCAGACTTCGCCGCACGCACCGCACAGCGATGAGGCGCTGGGGTGGTCTGGCACCTTCGCCAGGCCGACCATGTGCGGAGTAATGATCTTGCCGATGGGCCCGGGGTACACCTCGCCGTAGGCGTGGCCGCCGATGCGGGTGTAGACCGGGCAGTGATTCATGCAGGCGCCGCAGCGGATGCAGTTGAGGGTCTGGCGCAATTCGCTGTCGGCAAAGGCCTGGCTGCGACCGTTGTCCAGCAGCACCAGGTGCACTTCCTGTGGGCCGTCGAGTTCGTGCTCTTTGCGCGGGCCGGAGATCATGTTGACGTAGGTGGTGATCGGCTGGCCGAGGGCTGAGCGGGTCAGCAGCGATAACAGCGGCACCACGTCGCGCAGATTTTCCACGACCTTCTCGATGCCGGTGACAGCAATGTGCACCGGTGGCACCGTGGTGGTCATGCGGCCGTTGCCTTCGTTTTCCACCAGTAACAGGGTGCCGGTCTCGGCCACGGCGAAGTTGACACCGGAGACGCCGATGTCCGCTTCGAAGAATTTCTGCCGCAAGACTTTGCGGCCGATCTGAATGAGTTGGTCAACGTCCCTGGTGTACTCCACGCCAAGTTTGTCGTGGAACAAGGACGCGACCTGACCGGCATTCTTGTGGATTGCCGGCATAATGATGTGTGAAGGCTTCTCGTGGTCGAGCTGGACGATGTACTCGCCCATGTCCGATTCCAGGCATTCAATGCCACGATCAGCGAGGAAATGATTCATCTCCATTTCTTCGCTGACCATCGATTTGCCCTTGATCACTTGCCGCCCCTCGTGAGCGCGGATGATCGAGAGGACGATGCCATTGGCCTCGTCTACCGTTTCCGCCCAGTGCACTGTCACACCGTTGCGGGTCAGGTTCTGTTCAAGCTGCTCAAGCAGGTCGGGCAACTTGGATAAAGCACGGGCGCGGACGGCATTGCCGAGCGCTCGCAGATGTTCTCTTTCGTGGGCATCGCTGAAAGACGCTGCCCGTTTGGTCATCAGTGAATCCATCGCACTGCGAAAGTTACTACGCAGTTGCGAGTCATCCAGGGCCTCGTGGGCCCGAGTGCGAAAGTCTTCTTCTACGGTAACCGTAGGAATAATCGCGGAAGCGTTCATCGAACACCTCCGGTTCGCTGCCAGAGGAAACTCGCCAGATGCTGGCCGCGTAACGCTTGCTGCTGTTTCTCCAGCGAACCGTTGATGTTCATTAGGCAGCCACAATCGGCACTGAGTACCTGGTGCGCGCCGGATTCCATTAACGAGCGGGTCTTGTCAGCGACCATGGCGCCAGAAATGTCTGGCATACGGACGCTGAACGTTCCGCCGAAGCCACAGCATTCACTTTCGTGGCTGTGTTCGACCCGTTCCACATTGCTCAACTGCGCCAACAGCTCTCGGCCGTGCAAGTGGGTGTTCATTTCCCGGCGTGCCGAGCACGAGGTGTGCAGCGCCACTTTCACCGGTGAACCGTGGTCCTTGAGTTGCGCCTTGCAGACGAACAACAGGAACTCGGCCAACTCATACGTCCTGGCGGCCAGGGCCTGTACTTTCTGCAACGTGTGCGGCTCGTCCTTGAACAGGTCGGCATAGTGCTCGCGCAACATCCCGGCACACGATCCCGATGGCACCACCACCGGATAATCCTCGGCGAACAACGCCAGTTGAGCCCGCGCCACAGTCCGCGCCTGCTCGGTATAACCCGAGGTGTACGCCGGTTGCCCGCAGCAGCTTTGCCCTTGCGGGTACTCAACTTGAATACCTTCGCGCTCCAGCAGATGGATCGCATCCATGCCGGCTTCGGGGTAGAACAAATCCACCACACAAGTGCCGAACAGATAGACCCGCTGCGGTTTTTCGCCAGGGTATTGCCGCGGTTCCGCCAGTGGCGGGGCGACACGGGTTGCGTTCGGCACTGCGTTGTAAAAAAGCTCGCTCATCAGGCGTCTCCGGGTGGTCCCGGTTATCCGTCTGCTGCGGCTGCTGAATATAGAGAGGTAAGCTTTCAGCAGCCTTACAGACCGGGTAGTGAATAGCTGACGCCGGAGTCGTGGTCCGGCGTCGGTTTTTGCTTTTAATCGCGCAGGACTTAGTGCACCAGCATGCCGGTGAGCCAGTAGGCCTGGGCCAGGGTGATCAGGCCGACGATGGTGGCGAAGAACAGGCTGTGCTTGAGGGTGAAGCGGAACAGGTCCGACTCCTTGCCCACCAGGCCAGTCGCGGCACACGCCACGGCGATCGATTGCGGCGAGATCATTTTGCCGGTCACGCCGCCGCTGGTATTGGCTGCCACCAGCAGGGTGTCGTTGACGCCGATCTGGTGCGCGGTAGTTGCCTGCAGCGAACTGAACAGGGCATTGGACGAGGTATCGGAACCGGTGAGGAACACGCCCAGCCAGCCAAGAAACGGCGAGAAGAACGGGAAGGCCGCGCCAGTGCCTGCCAGGACCAGGGCCATGGTCGAAGACATGCCCGAGTAGTTGGTGACAAAGGCAAAGGCCAGCACCATACCGATCGACAGGATCGGCCAGCGCAGCTCATAAAAGGTCTCGCGCAAAGTGGTAAGACCAGTTTTGAAGTTGATCTTCAGTACCAGCATCGAAATCAGCGCAGAGAAGAAAATCGCCGTGCCGGTGGCGGAAATCGGATCGAGCTTGAACACCGCCGGGATGGCGGTCGGCGCAGTCACGATCGGCGCCACCTTGATCACCATCTGGTCCAGGTGCGGGATGGCGAAGTTGAACACCCAGCTGTACATCGAGCCGCCGGCAGCGAACATCGCCTTGAACGGTTTCAGGGTCCAGACGGTGACCAGTACGGTGAGAATCAGGAACGGTGACCAGGCCTTGAAGATCTCGCCCAGGCTGTACGGCGAGGCCACGGTGCTGCGCGGCAGGCCGAAGCCGCCAGCGCTGGCAGTCACCACGGATGCCGAGACGGCGCCGGCTACTTGTTGGCCGGCGGCGCGTTTTGGCTGCCAGACTTTCAGGAACAGCGTCAGCGAGATCAGGCTGGCCAGGGCCGAGGTGATGTCCGGCAGTTCCGGGCCGATGAAGTTCGAGGTGAAGTACTGCGTGATGGCAAAACTCAGGCCCGCCACCAGCGCGGCCGGCCAGGTTTCGCGCACGCCGCGCATCCCGTCCATCATGAATACCAGCCAGAACGGCACGAACAGCGACAGCAGCGGCAGCTGGCGACCGGTCATGGCGCCGATCTTGAACGCGTCGATCCCGGTGACTTGCCCGGCAACGATGATCGGGATCCCCAGCGCGCCGAAAGCGACCGGCGCGGTGTTGGCGATCAGGCACAGGCCGGCCGCGTACAGCGGATTGAAGCCCAGGCCCACCAGCAAGGCGGCGGTGATGGCCACGGGTGCGCCGAAGCCGGCGGCACCTTCCAGGAATGCCCCGAAGCAGAAGCCGATCAGCAGGACCTGCAGGCGCTGGTCGTCGGTGATCGACAGCACCGAGCTGCGGATCACTTCGAACTGGCCGCTCTTGACCGTCAATTTGTAGAGGAATACCGCCGCGACAATGATCCATGCAATTGGCCACAGGCCGTAAGCGAAGCCATATCCGGCGGCGGCGAACGCCATGTCCACGGGCATTTGGAAGGCGAAGATCGCCACGATAATCGACAGCGCCAGCGTGATGCTGCCGGCCACATGGCCCTTGAGGCGGAACACCGCCAGCGCGAGGAAGAAAAATACGATGGGAATAACGGCCGCGAGTGCGGACAGGCCAAGGCTGCCGAGCGGACTGTAGAGCTGTTGCCAGGTTTGCATATGGGGTGGCCCCTAATTGTTGTTGGTCAGGCACTGATCAGCGTGCTTGGATAATTGGTAATACCAATTTACAATCGCTGTTGGCTAGGGTAAAAGCCTTTGGGGAGGTGTGTCAATTTGCCGCCCTCAAACTTTCGTCGCAGATGCGCCGAGCTAGTCGGTTGTTTCGCTCGATTTATCGTCGTGCGGCAGGTGTCGGCGCAGTGCCGATAGGCCAGAATAGAGAGCCCGGCGAGTGGTCGGGGTCGTGGAGAAATGAGTCATGGGGTTTGATCAGATTCGGCAGCGCCGTTTGTCTGACGATATCGTCGAGCAACTCGAGGGGATGATTCTCGAGGGCACGCTGAAGGCCGGTGAGCGCCTGCCGGCAGAGCGCGCGCTGGCCGAGCAGTTTGGCGTTTCGCGTCCGTCACTGCGCGAAGCCATCCAGAAACTGGCGGCCAAGGGTTTGCTGGTCAGTCGGCAGGGCGGTGGCAACTATGTGGTCGAATCACTGGGCACGACGTTCAGCGATCCGCTGTTGCATCTGCTGGAAAGCAATCCCGAGGCTCAGCGTGATCTGTTGGAGTTTCGCCATACCCTGGAAGCGTCCTGCGCCTATTACGCAGCGCTGCGTGCAACCGACGTGGATCGCGAGCGGCTGACGGCGGCATTCAATGAGTTGCAGGACTGCTATACGCGTCACGACGAGGTCAGCCGCACGGAAGAGGGCGCCGCGGACGCGAAATTTCACTTGGCCATCGCCGAGGCCAGTCACAACGCGGTGTTGTTGCACACCATTCGTGGGCTGTTCGATCTGCTCAAGCGCAACGTCGTGACCAATATTGGCGGGATGTACAAGCAGCGCACGGAAACCCGCGACATGCTGATCACCCAGCATCGGGAGTTGTACACGGCGATTATCGAAGGGCGTGCGGAGCAGGCGCGGGAAGTGTCCAGTCGCCATATTCTGTATGTGCAGGAGGTGCTGGAGGAGGTGCGTCAGGAAGTCCAGCGCGTGGCGCGGGCCGAGCGGCGCAAGGGGACGTGACCGATTTGAATGCAAAAGATCGCAGCCTGCGGCAGCTCCTACATGGATTGTGTTTCAACCCGGTTCATCGGGCGCACACAAAACTGTAGGAGCTGCCGCAGGCTGCGATCTTTTCGCAGGCGCCGCATTCAGGCAGAAAAATTAATCTTCCTTGCCCTTGTTCCGCACCGCACGCTGCAATTCTCGACCCGCATCGCGCTCGCGTTCGGTATCACGCTTGTCGTATTCCTTCTTGCCCTTGCCCAGAGCGATCTCGCACTTGACCATGTGCTTGCTCCAGTACCAGGACAGGCATACGCAGGCGTAACCCTTCTGCTGCACGGCAGTGGCGAGCTTTTCCAGCTCGCGCCGGTTCAGCAGCAACTTGCGGGTGCGGGTTGGATCAGCAATGACGTGCGTGCTGGCAGTCATCAGCGGCGTGATGTGACTGCCGAGCAGCCAGGCTTCGCCATCCTTGAGCAGTACATAACTGTCAACCAGTTGCAGCTTGCTCGCCCGCAAACTCTTTACTTCCCAGCCGGCCAGGACCAGACCAGCCTCGAACTTGTGTTCGATGAAGTAATCGTGTCGCGCCTTTTTATTTTGCGCGATGGTCCCTGTGGGGTGTTTCTTCTGTTTAGCCATAGGGGCGGCATTATAGGGAGTTGCAAGCGAGTCGGCTACGGTATCGCTACGTGCTTGAGCAGGTTGATTGAATCCCGGACAATGCGCGCTCTTTTTTGAACGCTTGGGCGTGATAACGATGTCGACAGACAAGGTTTCTGTCCACGGCAGTTGGGCTAGCCGCTGGGTCTTCATACTCGCCGCGACCGGTTCGGCCGTGGGCCTGGGTAGTATCTGGAAATTCCCCTACATGGTCGGCGTCTACGGCGGCGGCGCATTTGTGCTGATGTTCCTGGCCTGCATCGCGTTGATCGGGGTGCCGGTGATGCTGGCTGAAACCCTGATCGGCCGTCGCGCGCGGCAAAGCCCGGCCAACGCCTTGAAGGTGCTGGCGATCGAGGCGGGGCATTCGGGCAAGTGGTCCTGGGGCGCCTTCGCCGGCATGATCACGGCGTTGCTGATCCTGTCTTTCTATAGTGTGGTGGGCGGCTGGTCGCTGGA
Organism: Pseudomonas sp. LB3P31; assembly: GCF_054897945.1. Classification (NCBI taxonomy): domain Bacteria; kingdom Pseudomonadati; phylum Pseudomonadota; class Gammaproteobacteria; order Pseudomonadales; family Pseudomonadaceae; genus Pseudomonas; species Pseudomonas sp. LB3P31. Next base: position 2,576,153 of record NZ_CM142710.1, on the reverse strand, counting down.
TTACATCATTGATATGGGTCGCGGCGACTTCCAGGGCGTGACGCCCGATCAGGTCGGCGAGTATTTCGGCAATGTGATCGCTGATCCGTGGCGCCTGACACTTTGGCACACAATATTCATGCTGCTGTCGGCCGTAGTCATCGCCAAGGGCGTGGTTGCCGGGCTTGAGCGCAGCCTGCGGATCATGATGCCGCTGCTGTTTGTGATGATCCTGGTGCTGCTTGGCTACAGCATGACCACCGGCCATTTCATGGAGGGCGTGCACTTCATGTTCGACTTCCATCCGGAAAAAGTCCTAGATGGTTTGCTGCCGGCTATGGGACATGCGTTCTTTTCCCTGAGTGTCGGCGTCGGGTCGATCATGATCTACGGCGCTTACATGCCCAAGGATTCGTCGATTTCCGGGACGGTTGTCGGTGTTGCGCTGCTGGATACCTTTGTCTCCCTGGTTGCAGGGCTGGCGTTGTTCCCCATCGTGTTCGCTGCGGGCCTCAACCCTAGCGAAGGCCCTGGGTTGATGTTTGTCAGCCTGCCGTTTGCCTTCGGTAACGTAGCCTTCGGCCAGTTGATGGGCGTAGTGTTCTTCGTGCTGGTGGCCGTTGCCGCCTGGAGCTCGGCGATTTCCCTGCTCGAACCGATGGTGGCTTACCTGGTTGAGCGCACCAAAGTCAGGCGCGCATGGGTGACATTCTGGCTGGCTTTCACCTGCTGGTTTGTCGGCTTGGGTACGGTGTTTTCCTTCAATATCTGGAAGCAAGCCAAGTTTTTCGTGAACGAAGGCGGGATGTTTCACCTCTATCAATGGGGTGCGGCAGGCGGTCTGGACTTCTTCGGTGTGATCGATTTCTTCACTTCGCGAATCATGTTGCCCCTTGGCGGGCTATGTTTCGTGGTGTTTGCAGGCTGGGTGATGGGCCGTGAGGCGGTTCGCGACGAATTGTCGATCCGCAGCCCGGCGCTGTTCGCCTTGTCCCTGTTTTTGATGCGCTATGTGGCGCCCATCGGCATTCTTGTAGTGTTTGCCGCCCAGCTGTGGAAGTGACGCTGACATGACGACACATATTCAACGTTCGGCACTGCTGCCATATCCGGCACAAGCGCTGTACGACCTGGTGAACGACGTGGCGCGGTATCCGGAGTTCTTGCCCTGGTGCTCGAAGGCTGAAGTGCTGGAGAGCTCTGCCGAGCACATGCGTGCCAGTGTTGGCGTGGCCAAGGGCGGCCTTAGTCAGCATTTTGTGACACGCAATATCCTGGTGCCGGGCCAGTCCATCGAGATGAACCTTGAGGAAGGGCCGTTCACTCAGCTGCATGGCGTGTGGATATTCAAGCCGCTGACTGAAAAGGCCTGCAAGATAAGCCTGGACCTGTCGTTCGATTACGCCGGGCCGATTGTTCGGGCGACCTTGGGGCCGTTGTTCAATCAGGCTGCGAATACCCTGGTGGATGCGTTCTGCCAGCGTGCCAAGCAGATGTATGGTTGAGGCTGTGATCGAGGTCGAGGTGGTGTACGCCGCCGTTGATCGCCAGGTGCTGCTTGAGGTGAGCGTGCCGCCGGGGCTGACCCTGCGCGAGGTAGTGCGGCAATCAGGTGTTCGTGAGGAATTTCCTCAGCTGGATCTCGCCGCATGCCCGCTAGGGATCTTCGGCAAGGTGGTCGCAGATCCGGATAGCCGCATGGTTCAAGCAGGTGACCGCATCGAAATCTATCGCCCGTTGCTGGCGGATCCGAAGGAAGTCCGGCGCTTGCGCGCGGCAAAGGCAGCCGAAGCCAAGGCGCGAAATCAGTAATTGCTGATTTGCAGGCAATAAAAAACCCGGCGTGCCGGGTTTTTTAATGCGTCGCAAATTATTGCGGCGAGGTGTCCAGAGGTTCGGGAGTCGGGACCGGCACGGTTTCTACACCGTCCACGTCCTTCTGGATCTGATCCAGCAACGAGCCTGGCTTGACCGGTTTCTCCGGTTTTGGCTTCTCGACGTTTTCCGCTGGCGCAGTCACGTTAGTGCCGCCGTCCTGGCCGAGAATGGCTTCGTCACGGCTGACACCCGGCATGAAATCACCGGAAAGGCTGACAAGCTGATCATTTGGGTTGAAGATAACGCTAATGCGTTCCTGTTGGCGTTCACCGCCACCCGGTTGCAGGCTGTACAGGTAATCCCAGCGATCGGCATGGAACGTGTCGGTCAGCAGAGGGTTACCCATGATAAACCGTACTTGCCGACGGGTCATTCCCGGGCGTAACTGGTCTATCATGTCCTGCGTGACGACATTGCCCTGCTGGATGTCGATTTTGTAAACCCCGGGGAATGAACAACCGGCGAGTGCGAGCAGTCCCACAAAGGTGAAACTGGTTAGCAAGAGCTTGGTGTTTTGCATCGGTGGGCGACTTCCACTATCTTGGCTGGGACAACGTAAACGCCGATCATACCCGCATTAAGAGAAGCTGCGAAGCAGCATCGCGAGAAAGCTGACCATGGTTGAAAATAGCGAACTACGCAAAGCAGGCCTCAAAGTGACCCTTCCACGGGTCAAGATTCTGCAAATGCTCGATTCCGCCCAGCAACGCCACATGAGTGCCGAGGATGTCTACAAGGCGCTGATGGAGGCTGGAGAGGACGTCGGTCTGGCCACGGTTTACCGTGTACTGACCCAGTTCGAGGCAGCTGGCCTTGTGGTGCGGCACAACTTCGACGGAGGCCATGCGGTCTTCGAGCTGGACGACGGCAAGCATCACGACCATATGGTCAACGTCGAAACCAGCGAAGTGATCGAATTCTTCGACGAAGAAATCGAGCGTCTGCAGAAAGCCATCGTCGACAAGTATGGCTTTGAGATGGTTGATCACAATCTTGTGCTGTACGTACGCAAGAAAAAGTAAGCATGTCGCGTGAGCTTCTGGTTCACGAAACGAGCGAAGGCGACCCCAGGGTCGCCTTCGTGCTTTGTGCCGTGGCTAAATTTTTGCCGTGACCACCATTTTTTTCGCGTGAGCCAGTGATTCCTTGGTGAGGTCGATGCCTCCCAGCATCCGCGCCACTTCTTCGACCCGGTCGTTCTTGCTCAGCTTCGACACTGCCGTACGGGTCGCATCCTCGCCGCGCACTTTGTGCACGAATAAATGCTGGTGCCCTTGAGCGGCGACTTGCGGCAGGTGGGTGACCGTCAGTACCTGGCCGCGCTCGCCGAGGCGACGCAGCAGCTGGCCGACGATCTCGGCGGTCGGGCCACCGATGCCGACGTCCACTTCGTCGAATACCAGAGTGGGTACCCGGGAGGTCTGCGCAGTGATGACCTGGATTGCCAGGCTGATCCGTGACAACTCGCCGCCCGAGGCCACCTTGGCCAGGGCTTTAAGCGGCTGGCCGGGGTTGGCGCTCACCAGCAGCTCGACTTGCTCAAGCCCATTGGGCAGCAACTCGTCGCTGGTATTGGGCCGCAGTTCAATGTTGAAACGCCCGCCAGGCATGCCCAGGCGCTGGATTTCCTGTTCCACCGCGCTGGCCAGGCTGCCGGCCGCCTGATGGCGCAGGTCGCTGAGGTCGCGAGCTTTCTCGTGGTAATGGCGGGCATAGGAGGCCAGCTCATCACTCAGGCGCTCGATGGATTCGTCGTTGGCGTTCAGCGTCTCGATTTCATCCAGCAGCTTCTGTTGCATTTCGGCAACTTCAGTCGGCTGGATGCGATGTTTGCGCGCCATGGTGTAGATCGCATCCAGGCGCTCTTCCAGGTATTGCAGGCGCGCCGGATCGGCATCGAAATTGTCGAGGAAGCGATTCAGCTCGCCCACGGCTTCTTCTACCTGGATCTGTGCGCTGGTCAGCAGGCTGCTGGCTTCACCCAGAGCGCCGATGGAGTTGTTCACGCTCGACAGGCGATTGAGGCTGGCGGTCAGGGCGTTCAGGACATTTCCGGAATCACTTTCGCTGCATTGCTCGACGACCTGGCGGCAGATGCCCAGCAGGGTCTCGGCATTGGTCAGGTTCTTGTGCTCCTGCTCCAGCTGTTCCAGTTCGTTTTCGCCGAGGCCAAGGTTTTCCAGCTCTTCGAGCTGGTAGCTGAGCAGTTGATGGCGCGCACGCTGTTCGTCGCCGGAATTGGAGAGGCGGTCCAGCTCGTGCCGGGTCTGGCGCCAGCGCTGGGCGGCGAGCTGAACGTGGCGGGCCAGGTCGGTGGCGCCCGCGTATTCATCGAGCAGCCGGCGGTGGGTATCGGTTTTCAGCAGGGACTGGTGTTCATGCTGGCTGTGGATGTCGATCAGCAGTTCGCCCAGGGATTTGAGGTCGCCGAGGGGGCAGGGCGTGCCATTGATATAACCGCGCGAACGGCCTTCGGCGGTTATGACCCGGCGCAAGATGCACGGTCCGTCGCTTTCAAGGTCGCGCTCGGCCAGCCAGGCGCTGGCTTCCGGAATGTCGACCAGGTCAAAGGTGGCGAGAATGTCTGCTTTATCTGCGCCGGGGCGCACCACGCCGCTGTCGGCGCGATCACCCAGGGTCAGGCCCAGGGCGTCGAGCATGATCGACTTGCCAGCGCCGGTTTCCCCTGTGATCACGCTCATCCCGCGATCAAGTTCCAGATCGAGATGGTCAACGATGGCGTAGTTGTGTACAGACAGGTGCACCAGCATAAGGGCCGCTCCCAGGCGTTAGGTCTGGTTATTTATACAGTGTTTTCGTTCTGGCTGACAATGCCCCTGCTTAGCTCGATTTGCTTGATCCGACGAAACCCTTAGTCCTTTGCGCAATCAGAATGCTGCTCTTTTTGTAGGGTTAATACCGTCCGCCCCTTGAAGCTGGTTTTTGCGGCCCCATATAGCTGGGCAGAAGCGCGAGTTGAGCTCGCGGACGTAATTGAAAGGAGAAATCTATGGCTGACGAACAGACAGTGGATACGCCAAATCAAGACGCCAACCCGGCCTCCGGTGAAGATCTGGCGACTCGTGTACAAGTGCTCGAAGAGCAACTGGCAGGCGCTCAGGATCAGGCTTTGCGTGTAGCCGCCGATCTGCAGAACGTCCGCCGTCGCGCCGAGCAGGATGTAGAAAAGGCTCATAAGTTCGCGCTGGAGAAATTCGCCAGCGACCTGCTGCCGATTATCGACAGCCTGGAGCGTGGCCTGGAGTTGTCCAACCCCGACGACGAAAGCATCCGGCCAATGCGCGAAGGCATCGAGCTGACCCTGAAAATGTTCCAGGACACCCTGAAGCGTTATCAGCTGGAAGCGATTGACCCGCATGGCGAACCATTCAACGCCGTTCAACATCAGGCAATGGCCATGCAGGAAAGCGCCGACGTCGAGCCGAATAGCGTGCTCAAGGTGTTCCAGAAGGGTTACCAGCTCAATGGTCGCCTGCTGCGTCCGGCCATGGTCGTGGTCAGCAAGGCGCCTGCGCCAGTTTCGCCTTCTATTGATGAGCAGGCTTGAAATTAGCCGCAAGGCCCCCATTTAGAAGTCAAGCGTTTAAGTGCTACCGCAGTTAGCCACCACTGCTGCGGTAACCAAATCCAAAGTTTCGGGAGAGTTAACATGGGCAAAATTATCGGTATCGACCTGGGGACTACCAACTCCTGCGTCTCCGTGATGGAAAACGGCAAATCCAAAGTCATCGAAAACGCCGAAGGCGCGCGTACCACGCCGTCCATCATTGCGTATGCCAACGATGGCGAGATCCTCGTTGGTCAGTCGGCCAAGCGTCAGGCAGTGACCAATCCGCACAACACCCTGTATGCGGTGAAGCGTCTGATCGGTCGCAAGTTCGACGAAGAAGTCGTACAGAAAGACATCAAGATGGTCCCTTACAAAATCGCCAAGGCTGACAACGGCGATGCGTGGGTAGAAGTGAACGGCCAGAAGATGTCGCCGCCACAAATCTCGGCTGAAATTCTGAAAAAGATGAAGAAGACCGCCGAAGACTACCTCGGCGAGCCAGTGACCGAGGCGGTGATCACCGTTCCGGCCTACTTCAACGACAGCCAGCGCCAGGCGACCAAAGACGCCGGCCGCATCGCGGGCCTGGACGTTAAACGTATCATCAACGAACCAACCGCAGCTGCTCTGGCTTACGGTATGGACAAGGCGAAAGGCGATCACACCGTGATCGTTTACGACTTGGGCGGCGGTACTTTCGACGTTTCCGTGATCGAGATCGCTGAAGTCGATGGAGAGCACCAGTTCGAAGTACTGGCCACCAACGGTGACACGTTCCTGGGCGGTGAAGACTTTGACATTCGTCTGATCGACTATCTCGTCGACGAATTCAAGAAAGAAAGCGGCATGAACCTCAAAGGTGACCCGCTGGCCATGCAGCGCCTGAAAGAAGCCGCTGAGAAAGCCAAGATCGAACTGTCCTCGAGCAATTCGACCGACGTGAACCTGCCGTACATCACTGCAGACGCTACCGGTCCGAAGCACTTGAACGTGAAAATCTCCCGCGCCAAGCTGGAAGCGCTGGTAGAAGACCTGGTTCAACGCACCATTGAGCCATGCCGCATCGCTCTGAAAGACTCCGGTATCGACGTTGGCGCCATCAACGACGTGATCCTGGTCGGCGGTCAGACCCGTATGCCACTGGTTCAGAAGCTGGTGACCGAGTTCTTCGGTAAAGAAGCTCGTAAAGATGTGAACCCGGACGAAGCCGTTGCCATGGGTGCTGCTATTCAGGGCGCGGTATTGGCTGGTGATGTTAAAGACGTGCTGCTGCTCGACGTCAGCCCGCTGACCCTGGGTATTGAAACCATGGGTGGCGTTATGACTGCTCTGATCGAGAAAAACACCACGATTCCTACCAAGAAATCGCAAGTGTTCTCGACTGCCGACGACAACCAGGGCGCCGTGACCATCCACGTGCTGCAAGGTGAGCGTAAACAGGCTGCACAGAACAAGTCCCTGGGCAAGTTCGACCTGGCTGAGATTCCACCAGCACCACGTGGCGTGCCACAAATCGAAGTGACCTTCGACATCGACGCCAACGGCATTCTGCACGTAGGCGCCAAGGACAAGGCCACTGGCAAGACTCAGTCGATCGTGATCAAGGCCAACTCCGGTCTGTCCGAGGAAGAGATTCAGCAGATGATTCGCGATGCTGAAACCAATGCCGACGAAGATCGCAAGTTCGAAGAACTGGCCGCTGCCCGCAACCAGGGTGATGCACTGGTGCACTCGACTCGCAAGATGATCGCTGATGCCGGCGACAAAGTGACTGCTGAAGAGAAGACTGCGATCGAAGCTGCAGTTGTTGCCCTGGAAGCCGCTGTCAAAGGCGACGACAAGGCCGCAATCGAAGCCAAGGTTGAAGAGCTGTCGAAAGTCTCCGCTCCCGTAGCGCAGAAGATGTACGCCGAACAGGCCCAGCCTGCTGAAGGCGCGGCACCGCACGACGAAAAAGCCGAAAAGGCCGATGACGTCGTCGACGCCGAGTTCGAAGAAGTAAAAGACCAGAAGTAAGTTGTTGGTCGCCCGGTTGACTGCCCCAAGGCGGTGACTGGTAGGATGTCGCCGCGCGGGAGCCTGCTCCCGCGTTGGCGTGTCTGGAGTACAGGAATTTTTACAACATGCGACAGCGTTCGCGTGTTGCTGGTATGGCCGAGGATGCTCCTGCTTTTCGAGCCGAAAGTACCGCAATGAATCAAAGACCAGGATCGTTGAATTGACGTGAGTTGGGTCCGGGCCTGTATTGGGGCTCAACGAGTTTGGCGAGGCTCAGGAGAGTCTTGCTGGACGTCCTCAAGAGTGCGAAGACTTATGGCAAAGCGTGACTATTACGTAGTATTGGGTGTTGAGCGTGGCTCAAGCGAAGCAGACCTGAAGAAGGCCTACCGCCGCCTGGCAATGAAGCATCACCCGGACCGTAATCCCGATGACAAAGCATCGGAAGAGCTGTTCAAGGAGGCCAACGAGGCCTACGAAGTGCTGTCCGACTCGAGCAAGCGCGCGGCTTATGACCAATATGGTCATGCCGGTGTCGACCCGAGCATGGGGGGTGGCGGCGCCGGTTTCGGCGGTCAGAACTTCTCCGACATCTTTGGTGACGTGTTCAGCGATTTCTTCGGTGGCGGTCGTGGCGGTGCGCGTGGCGGTGCCCAGCGCGGCAGCGACCTGCGTTACACCCTGGAGCTGAACCTGGAAGAAGCGGTGCGCGGTACGACCGTGAATATCCGCGTTCCGACACTGGTCAACTGCAAGCCGTGCGATGGCTCGGGCGCGAAGAAGGGCTCCGCGCCTGTGACTTGCCCGACCTGCGGCGGGATTGGCCAGGTCCGCATGCAGCAGGGTTTCTTCTCGGTGCAGCAAACCTGCCCGCGTTGTCACGGCCAGGGCAAGATCATTTCCGATCCGTGTGATTCCTGTCACGGCGAAGGCCGTATCGAAGAGTACAAGACTCTCTCGGTGAAAGTGCCGGCGGGTGTGGATACTGGTGACCGCATTCGCCTGTCCGGCGAGGGCGAGGCGGGTGCCCAGGGCGGCCCGACGGGCGACCTGTACGTGGTGATCAATGTGCGCGAGCACGCGATCTTTCAGCGCGATGGCAAACATCTGTTTTGTGAAGTGCCGATCAGCTTCGTCGATGCGGCGCTCGGTGGCGAGCTGGAGATTCCGACCCTCGATGGTCGAGTCAAACTGAAGATCCCCGAGGGGACCCAGACCGGCAAGCAGTTCCGTGTTCGCGGCAAGGGCGTTGCGCCCGTGCGTGGCGGCGGTGCCGGCGACCTGATGTGTCGTGTGGCGGTCGAAACCCCGGTCAACCTGGGTCGTCGTCAGCGCGAATTGCTGGAGGAGTTCCGCAGTTCGCTGGCGGACGACAACAGCCATTCGCCGAAAACCACCGGCTGGTTCGAAGGCGTGAAGCGCTTCTTCGGCGATTTGTAAGGAGACAGGCATGCAACGTATTGCAGTGATGGGCGCCGCCGGGCGCATGGGTAAAACCCTGATCGAAGCTGTGCAGCAAGCCCCGGGCGCAGGCCTGACTGCAGCTGTGGATCGTCCCGACAGCACGCTGGTCGGTGCCGATGCCGGTGAGCTGGCAGCGCTGGGTCGTATTGGCGTACCGCTGTCCGGTGACTTGGCGCGGGTAGTCGACGAGTTCGACGTGCTGATCGACTTCACTCATCCGACGGTGACCCTGAAGAACCTGGCTTTCTGCCGCAAGCACGGCAAGGCGATGATCATCGGCACCACCGGTTTCAGTGTCGAAGAAAAACAGCTGCTGGCCGAGGCGGGCAAGGACATTCCGATCGTCTTCGCCGCCAACTTCAGCGTCGGCGTCAATCTTTGCCTGAAACTGCTGGATACCGCAGCGCGGGTGCTGGGTGATGACGTCGATATCGAAATCACCGAGGCTCACCATCGGCACAAGGTCGATGCGCCATCAGGTACTGCCGTGCGCATGGGCGAAGTGATTGCCGATGCGCTCGGTCGGGACCTGAAAAAGGTGGCTGTGTATGGTCGTGAAGGTCAGACCGGTGCTCGCGAGCGCGAGACCATCGGTTTCGCCACCGTGCGTGCCGGTGACATCGTCGGTGACCACACCGTGCTGTTCGCCGCCGACGGCGAGCGTGTCGAGATCACCCACAAGGCTTCCAGTCGCATGACCTTCGCCAAGGGTGCGGTACGTGCTGCGTTGTGGCTGGATGGCCGAAAGCCTGGCCTGTATGACATGCAAGACGTGCTCGACCTGCGTTAATATCTGCCCGAAACCGGGTTCAAACCCAGGGTTTGAGCCCGGTTTTACTCCGCCAAGCGACGTCCTGTCGCATTCTCCAGCCTTTAAGGCTCATTGGCGGTAGACCAAAAAGGCCTTTTTCTGTAAGCTACAGCTTTAGTGTGTTCACTAAAAGCGCGCAGAATAATTCAGTGAATGAGCGGGGTGACGTGTCCATACGTCACTCCGCTTTTTTACACCTGCGATCGCCCTTTCAGGCTTTATTTACGGGAGGTCTTCTTGACTAAGCCAGCCATACTCGCCCTTGCTGATGGCAGCATTTTTCGCGGCGAAGCAATTGGAGCCGACGGTCAGACCGTTGGTGAGGTGGTGTTCAATACCGCCATGACCGGCTATCAGGAAATCCTTACCGATCCTTCCTACGCCCAACAGATCGTTACCCTGACTTACCCGCACATCGGCAACACCGGCACCACGCCGGAAGACGCCGAGTCCGACCGCGTCTGGTCCGCTGGCCTGGTCATCCGTGACCTGCCACTGGTTGCGAGCAACTGGCGCAACACGATGTCCCTGTCCGATTACCTGAAAGCCAACAATGTCGTGGCCATCGCCGGTATCGACACCCGCCGCCTGACCCGCATCCTGCGTGAGAAAGGCGCACAGAACGGCTGCATCATGGCCGGCGACAACATCTCCGAAGAAGCCGCCATCGCCGCCGCCCAGGGTTTCCCTGGCCTGAAAGGCATGGACCTGGCGAAAGTCGTCAGTACTAAAGAAAAGTACGAATGGCGCTCGACTGTCTGGGACTTGAAAACCGACAGCCACGCGACCATCGACGCTTCCGAGCTGCCGTACCACGTGGTTGCCTACGACTACGGCGTCAAGCTGAACATCCTGCGCATGCTGGTAGAGCGCGGCTGCCGCGTCACCGTAGTGCCGGCCCAGACCCCAGCGGCCGACGTGCTGGCGCTGAAGCCGGACGGGGTGTTCCTGTCCAACGGCCCCGGTGACCCAGAGCCATGCGACTACGCGATCCAGGCAATCAAGGACGTGCTGGAAACCGAGATTCCGGTATTCGGTATCTGCCTGGGTCACCAGCTGCTGGCCCTGGCCTCCGGCGCCAAGACCTTGAAAATGGGTCACGGCCACCACGGTGCCAACCACCCGGTGCAGGACCTGGACAGCGGCGTAGTGATGATCACCAGCCAGAACCACGGTTTTGCGGTGGACGAAACGACCCTGCCAGCCAACGTGCGCGCGATCCACAAATCGCTGTTCGACGGTACCCTGCAAGGCATCGAGCGTACCGACAAGAGCGCCTTCAGCTTCCAGGGTCACCCGGAAGCCAGCCCTGGCCCGAACGACGTAGCGCCATTGTTCGATCGCTTCATCAACGAAATGGCCAAGCGACGCTGATCGCTCGCCTTGATGCAGCAAAGCTTGAGGGCGGTCCCGCAACCGGCGGCCCCCTCAAGGCTTCACAGATTGAACAAGACGGCTTGCCGACTGACCTGCGGATTTGAGTGACAAACCCATGCCAAAACGTACAGACATAAAAAGCATCCTGATTCTCGGCGCTGGCCCGATCGTTATCGGCCAGGCCTGTGAATTCGACTACTCCGGCGCCCAGGCCTGCAAAGCCCTGCGCGAGGAGGGTTACCGCGTCATCCTGGTGAACTCCAACCCGGCGACCATCATGACCGACCCGGACATGGCCGACGCCACCTACATCGAGCCGATCAAGTGGCAGACCGTTGCCAAGATCATCGAGAAAGAGCGTCCGGACGCGCTGCTGCCAACCATGGGCGGCCAGACCGCCCTGAACTGCGCCCTGGACCTGGAGCGCGAAGGCGTTCTGGAGAAGTTCGGCGTAGAGATGATCGGTGCCAATGCCGACACCATCGACAAGGCCGAAGACCGTTCGCGCTTTGACAAGGCGATGAAATCCATCGGCCTGGACTGCCCGCGCTCGGGTATCGCCCACAGCATGGAAGAAGCCAACACCGTGCTCGAGAAGCTCGGCTTCCCGTGCATCATCCGTCCATCCTTCACCATGGGCGGCACCGGTGGCGGTATCGCTTACAACCGTGAAGAGTTCGAAGAAATCTGCGCCCGAGGTCTCGACTTGTCGCCGACCAAAGAGCTGCTGATTGACGAATCGCTGATCGGCTGGAAAGAGTACGAAATGGAGGTTGTCCGCGATAAGAAGGACAACTGCATCATCGTCTGCTCCATCGAAAACTTTGACCCGATGGGCGTGCACACCGGTGACTCGATCACTGTTGCGCCGGCACAGACCCTGACGGACAAGGAATACCAGATCATGCGTAACGCCTCCCTGGCGGTACTGCGCGAGATCGGCGTGGAAACCGGCGGCTCCAACGTCCAGTTCGGCATCTGCCCGGACACTGGCCGCATGGTGGTCATCGAGATGAACCCGCGGGTATCCCGTTCCTCGGCCCTGGCCTCGAAAGCCACCGGTTTCCCGATTGCGCGTATCGCTGCCAAGCTGGCAATCGGCTATACCCTCGACGAGCTGCAGAACGAAATCACCGGCGGCGCTACTCCGGCGTCCTTCGAACCGTCGATCGACTACGTCGTCACCAAGCTGCCACGTTTCGCCTTCGAGAAATTCCCGAAAGCCGACGCACGTCTGACCACTCAAATGAAGTCGGTCGGTGAAGTCATGGCGATCGGCCGGACCTTCCAGGAATCCTTGCAGAAAGCCCTGCGCGGTCTGGAAGTGGGCGTTTGCGGCCTGGACGAGAAGCTCGACCTGAGCAATCCCGAAAGCATGAGCATCCTCAAGCGCGAACTGACCGTGCCGGGCGCCGAGCGCATCTGGTACGTGGCTGACGCCTTCCGCGCCGGTCTGTCGGTCGAAGACATCTTCGGCATGAACATGATCGATCCGTGGTTCCTGGTGCAGATCGAAGATCTGATCAAGGAAGAGGAGAAGGTCAAGACCCTGGGTCTGGCCAGCATCGACCGCGACTTGATGTACAAGCTCAAGCGCAAAGGCTTCTCCGACATGCGTCTGGCCAAGCTGCTGGGCGTGACCGAAAAAGCGCTGCGTCGCCACCGTCACAAGCTGGAAATCTTCCCGGTCTACAAGCGCGTTGACACCTGCGCGGCCGAGTTCGCCACCGACACCGCCTACATGTACTCAACCTACGAGGAAGAGTGCGAAGCCGCGCCGTCGGGCCGCGACAAGATCATGATCCTCGGCGGCGGTCCAAACCGTATCGGCCAGGGCATCGAGTTTGACTACTGCTGCGTACACGCGGCACTGGCCCTGCGCGAAGACGGTTACGAGACCATCATGGTCAACTGCAACCCGGAAACCGTTTCCACCGACTACGACACCTCCGATCGCCTGTACTTTGAACCAGTGACCCTGGAAGACGTGCTGGAAATCTGCCGGGTCGAGAAGCCTAAAGGCGTGATCGTCCAGTACGGCGGCCAGACTCCGCTGAAACTGGCGCGCGCCCTGGAAGAAGCCGGTGTGCCGATCATCGGTACCAGCCCTGACGCCATCGACCGTGCCGAAGACCGCGAGCGCTTCCAGCAGATGGTCGAGCGCCTGAACCTGCGTCAGCCGCCAAACGCCACTGTGCGCAGCGAAGACGAAGCGATTCGTGCTGCCAGCAAGATCGGTTACCCGCTGGTGGTGCGTCCGTCCTACGTACTGGGCGGCCGCGCGATGGAAATCGTCTACGAAGAAGAAGAGCTCAAGCGCTACCTGCGTGACGCAGTGAAAGTGTCCAACGACAGCCCGGTGCTGCTCGACCACTTCCTCAACTGCGCCATCGAAATGGACGTGGATGCAGTCTGCGACGGCACCGACGTGGTAATCGGCGCGATCATGCAGCACATCGAGCAGGCAGGCGTTCACTCCGGTGACTCCGCATGCTCCCTGCCGCCGTACTCGCTGCCTGCGCACATCCAGGACGAGATGCGTGAACAGGTCAAGAAAATGGCCCTGGAACTGGGCGTTGTCGGCCTGATGAACGTACAGTTGGCGCTGCAAGGCGAAGACATCTACGTCATCGAAGTCAACCCGCGCGCTTCGCGTACCGTGCCGTTCGTGTCCAAGTGCATCGGTGTTTCCCTGGCAATGATCGCGGCTCGCGTCATGGCAGGTAAAACCCTGAAGGAAATCGGCTTCACCAAGGAAATCATTCCTAACTTCTACAGCGTGAAAGAGGCGGTGTTCCCATTCGCCAAATTCCCTGGCGTGGACCCGATCCTGGGCCCTGAGATGAAGTCCACCGGTGAAGTGATGGGCGTGGGCGACACCTTCGGCGAAGCGTTCGCCAAAGCCCAGATGGGCGCCAGCGAAGTGCTGCCGACCGGCGGTACTGCGTTCATCAGCGTGCGCGACGATGACAAACCACTGGTTGCAGGCGTGGCCCGTGATCTGATCAACTTGGGTTTCGAAGTGGTCGCCACTGCCGGTACTGCCAAGATGATCGAAGCCGCAGGCCTGAAAGTGCGTCGCGTGAACAAGGTGACCGAAGGTCGTCCGCACGTGGTCGACATGATCAAGAATGACGAAGTCACCTTGATCATCAACACCACCGAAGGTCGTCAGTCGATCGCCGACTCGTACTCCATTCGTCGCAATGCCTTGCAGCATAAAATTTACTGCACCACGACCATTGCTGCTGGCGAAGCCATCTGCGAAGCGTTGAAGTTCGGTCCCGAGAAGACCGTACGCCGCTTGCAGGATCTACACGCAGGATTGAAGGCATGATCAAGTACCCAATGACCGTCCAGGGCGCAAAAGCCCTGGAAGAAGAACACGCTCACCTGACCAAGGTCGTCCGTCCGAAGCTCAGCCAGGACATCGGGACGGCTCGCGAGTTGGGTGACCTGAAGGAAAACGCCGAATACCACGCTGCCCGCGAGCAGCAGGGGATGGTCGAGGCGCGGATTCGTGACATCGAAGGCCGGATTCAGAATCAGGTCATCATCGACGTCACGTCCATTCCTCACACTGGCAAAGTGATTTTCGGCACCACCGTGGAAATCGCCAACGTCGAGACGGATGAGCGCGTCACTTACCACATCGTGGGTGAGGATGAGGCTAACTTTAAACTCGGCAAGATTTCCGTCGGTTCACCACTGGCCCGCGCCTTGATTGCCAAGGAAGAGGGTGATGTGGTTGCCGTGAAGACGCCGGGTGGCGTTATCGAGTACGAGATTGTCGAAGTTCGCCACATCTAACAGCAGGCGCCCGCTTCGTGCGGGCGCCATGCTTTGGCAACTGACCCAGATGTTGTGGGTGGGCGGCCTGTGGCTATTACATATCGGTCTGTTGCCGGTGCTGGGCTGGATTGGCCTGGCGCCGCTGCTGATCGACGAAATTGCGGGCACGCTGAACGCGCTGACGGTGGGATTCGCCGCAGCGTGTGTGATTTTTCAGGCTTTGGTGCTGATTCAGGCCGAGGGCCTTGGCAGTCTATGGCGCGATATTCGCGGGCAACTGCTGTTGATGGCGTTGTATGCGTGTGGGATGTTCTTCGTCGCGCGCTTGGGCTGGCCAGATGTCGTGCGTTGGCAGGTGTTCAGCTATCTTGTCCTGGGGTTTTCCGGGTTGGTGCTGGTGTTGCAGCCAATGCCTGGATGGAGTGGCAGGGTGCGCGAAGCACACCCCTGACCCTTGTCATCACTTGAAGCGATGGACGTTCGACAGCTGCTTGTTGACGCTGAAGTTCTTGCGGTGAATCAATGCCATCTTGCCGATGACCTGGACCAGGTCCGCTTTGCCGACCTTGCACAGCTCTGCAATGGACGCCAGGCGCGATTCGCGATCGAGGATGTTGAGCTTGATCTTGATCAGCTCGTGATCCGCCAAAGCGCGTTCAAGTTCGGCTAACACACCTTCAGTCAAACCGTTGTCAGCCACAATCAAAACCGGTTTCAGATGGTGGCCAATGGATTTGTACTGTTTCTTCTGCTCTTGAGTGAGCGGCATAATCTGACCCTTTCGTCTGGATTCTGTAAAATGGCGGCCATTTTACCCGAGGGTTCGTGGATCCGCCCAATTAATCACGACCCTTATCATCGAGGTGCCCAATGGCGCGTTCCAAGACAAGCCTTGGTTGGCTGAAAAGACATGTCAATGATCCCTATGTAAAGCAGGCGCAGAAGGATGGTTACCGCTCGCGTGCGAGTTACAAGCTTCTGGAGGTCCAGGAGAAATACAAGCTGATCCGTCCGGGTATGAGCGTTGTCGACCTGGGTGCGGCGCCCGGCGGCTGGTCGCAGGTCACCAGTCGGCTGATCGGTGGTCAGGGGCGTCTGATCGCCTCGGACATCCTGGAAATGGACAGCATTCCGGACGTGACTTTCATCCAGGGTGACTTCACTGAGGACGCAGTGCTCGCTCAGATCCTTGAGGCCGTGGGTAATTCGCAGGTGGACCTTGTGATTTCCGATATGGCCCCCAATATGAGTGGTACGCCTGAAGTGGATATGCCAAAAGCCATGTTCCTTTGCGAACTGGCTATTGATCTGGCGGCTCGGATACTCAAGCCAGGTGGTAATTTTGTGATCAAGGTGTTTCAGGGCGAAGGATTTGATGCTTACGTGAAGGACGCTCGCAAGAAGTTCGACAAGGTCCAGATGATCAAGCCGGACTCTTCCCGTGGCAGTTCCCGCGAGCAGTACATGCTGGCTTGGGGCTACCGCGGGCGTAGTGAGTAAAGCGAGGTTTTTTGTCGGGGTGATAGGTTTTTCGTATTTCGCCCCGAGCGCTTTAGCGAATATTGTGTAGAAAGTGTTTCACAAAGGGTTACAGACGGCGCCTGCCAGAGCCGTACGTAATGTAGTAAGTTAGGCCGGTGAATATCATGCGAAGCGCGCGCCATTAGCGGAGCTTGCTTCAGAGGGTAGTTAATTGAACGATATGGCAAAGAATCTGATCCTGTGGTTGATCATCGCGGCAGTCCTGGTGACAGTGATGAACAACTTCTCCAGCCCTAACGAGCCGCAGACCCTCAACTATTCCGACTTCATCCAGCAGGTCAAGGATGGCAAGGTCGAGCGCGTAGCCGTTGATGGTTATGTCATTACCGGCAAGCGCAGCGATGGCGACAGCTTCAAGACCATCCGTCCGGCAATCCAGGACAACGGTCTGATCGGCGACCTCGTGGACAACCACGTCGTTGTTGAAGGCAAGCAGCCTGAGCAGCAAAGCATCTGGACTCAACTCCTGGTTGCAAGCTTCCCGATCCTGGTAATCATCGCCGTGTTCATGTTCTTCATGCGCCAGATGCAGGGCGGTGCGGGCGGCAAGGGCGGACCGATGAGCTTCGGCAAGAGCAAAGCGCGCCTGCTCTCCGAAGACCAGGTCAAGACTACATTGGGTGACGTTGCCGGTTGCGACGAAGCCAAGGAAGAAGTCGGCGAACTGGTTGAGTTCCTCCGTGATCCGGGCAAGTTCCAGCGCCTGGGCGGTCGCATTCCACGCGGCGTGCTGATGGTCGGTCCTCCGGGTACCGGTAAAACCTTGCTGGCCAAGGCAATTGCCGGCGAAGCCAAGGTACCGTTCTTCACCATTTCCGGTTCCGACTTCGTCGAAATGTTTGTCGGCGTGGGTGCCAGCCGTGTTCGTGACATGTTCGAGCAGGCCAAGAAGCACGCACCGTGCATCATCTTCATCGATGAAATCGACGCCGTCGGTCGCCACCGTGGCGCCGGCATGGGTGGCGGTCACGACGAACGCGAACAGACTCTCAACCAGTTGCTGGTAGAGATGGACGGCTTCGAAATGAATGACGGCATCATCGTCATTGCCGCAACCAACCGTCCGGACGTACTGGACCCCGCGTTGCTGCGTCCGGGCCGTTTCGACCGTCAGGTCGTGGTAGGACTGCCGGACATCCGTGGTCGCGAGCAGATTCTCAAGGTCCACATGCGCAAAGTGCCAATGGGCGACGACGTCGCTCCAGCGGTGATTGCCCGTGGTACCCCTGGTTTCTCCGGTGCCGACCTGGCCAACCTGGTGAACGAAGCGTCGTTGTTCGCTGCCCGGACCGGCAAGCGCGTCGTCGAAATGAAAGAATTCGAACTGGCCAAGGACAAGATCATGATGGGCGCCGAGCGCAAATCCATGGTCATGTCGGAGAAAGAGAAGCAGAACACCGCTTATCACGAAGCTGGCCATGCCATTGTCGGTCGCGTAGTGCCTGAGCATGACCCGGTTTACAAGGTCTCCATCATCCCGCGTGGTCGTGCGCTGGGTGTGACCATGTTCCTGCCGGAAGAAGATCGCTACAGCCTGTCCAAGCGTGCGTTGATCAGTCAGATCTGCTCGCTGTACGGTGGCCGTATCGCTGAAGAAATGACCTTGGGCTTCGACGGTGTGACTACTGGCGCCTCCAACGACATCATGCGTGCCAGCCAGATTGCGCGAAACATGGTCACCAAGTGGGGCCTGTCGGAAAAACTCGGTCCGTTGATGTACGCCGAAGACGAGGGTGAAGTGTTCCTCGGTCGCGGCGGCGGTGGTCAGAGTGCAAGCTTCTCCGGTGAGACAGCCAAGCTGATCGACTCGGAAGTTCGCAGCATCATTGATCAGTGCTACGGCACGGCCAAGCAGATCCTCACCGATAACCGTGACAAGCTCGACGCCATGGCTGATGCCCTGATGAAGTACGAGACGATCGATGCCGAGCAGATCGACGACATCATGGCCGGCCGTACGCCTCGCGAACCTCGCGATTGGTCGGGTGGCACCGGTACTTCCGGAACCCCCCCGGCAGTACAGGATCCGCGTCCGGAAACACCGATCGGCGGTCCAGCTGCTGACGTTTAAGGTTTGAAATGACTTTTGTTCAGTCCTCAACCCGGTTGCCTTGCGGCAACCGGGTTCTTGATTTGGCCCATACGCATGTCATGGGCATTCTCAATGTCACTCCCGATTCCTTTTCCGATGGCGGCCGATACAGCCAGCTCGACGCGGCCTTGCGCCACGCTGAGGCGATGGTGGCGGCCGGCGCGACGCTGATCGATGTCGGTGGTGAATCGACCCGGCCAGGCGCCAGGGCGGTGTCCCCGCTGGAAGAGCTGGAGCGCGTGGCGCCTATCGTCGAGCGCATCAATCGCGAACTCGATGTCATCATCTCGGTCGATACTTCCACCCCGGCAGTCATGCGCGAAACGGCGCGGCTTGGGGCTGGGCTGATCAATGATGTGCGCTCGTTGCGTCGTGACGGTGCCCTGGATGCTGCTGCGGCCACCGGCCTGCCGGTGTGTCTGATGCACATGCTGGGCGAGCCTGGCGACATGCAGGACGACCCGCATTATCAAGACGTGACCAGGGAGGTCGGTGAGTTCCTTGCTGGGCGCATGGCTCAGTGTGCGCTGGTCGGAATTCCAGCCGAGCGGATCATCCTCGATCCGGGCTTCGGTTTCGCCAAAACCCTGCAGCACAATCTAAGCTTGTTTAAGCATATGGAAGCCCTGCATGCCCTGGGACGTCCCCTGCTGGTCGGAGTTTCGCGCAAGAGCATGATTGGCCATGCCTTGAACCGTCCGGTCGGGGAGCGCCTGTATGGCGGCCTGGCGCTGGCGGCACTGGCGTCCGCCAAGGGAGCGCGTATATTGCGCGTCCATGATGTAGCCGAAACAGTTGATGTGGTGAGGATGATCACCGCAGTCGAGACAGCCGAATAAGAGTGATGGAGCAACTTATGACTAAGAAATATTTTGGTACCGACGGCATTCGCGGTCGAGTCGGCGAATACCCTATTACCCCTGACTTCATGCTCAAGCTCGGCTGGGCTGCGGGCATGGCATTTCGCAAGATGGGCGCCTGCAAGGTGCTGGTGGGCAAGGACACGCGGATTTCCGGGTACATGTTCGAGTCGGCGCTGGAGGCCGGACTGACATCGGCCGGTGCCGATGTGATGCTGCTGGGCCCGATGCCGACTCCTGCGATTGCCTACCTGACCCGTACTTTCCAGGCGCAAGCCGGGATCGTGATCAGTGCCTCGCACAATCCCCACGATGACAACGGTATCAAGTTCTTCTCCGGGCAGGGCACCAAGCTTCCTGATGAAGTCGAGCTGATGATCGAAGAGCTGCTCGACACGCCAATGACTGTGGTTGAGTCGAGCAAGATCGGCAAGGTCTCGCGCATCAACGATGCGTCGGGTCGCTACATTGAATTCTGCAAGAGCAGCGTGCCGACCGGTACCAGCTTCGCTGGCCTGAAGATCGTGCTCGACTGCGCCCACGGTGCGACCTACAAGGTGGCGCCGAGCGTCTTCCGTGAGCTGGGCGCCGAAGTGGTGGTGCTTTCCGCCCAGCCTAATGGCCTGAACATCAACGACAACTGTGGCTCCACCCATATGGGGCAACTGCAGGCTGCCGTGCTGGCCGAGCATGCGGACCTGGGTATCGCCTTCGACGGCGACGGCGATCGGGTGCTGATGGTCGATCACACCGGTGCCATCGTCGATGGCGACGAGTTGCTCTACATCATTGCTCGCGACCTGCATGAGCGCGACAAGCTGCAGGGCGGCGTCGTCGGCACCTTGATGAGCAACCTGGGGCTGGAGCTGGCCCTGGCTGACCTGTCGATTCCTTTCGTGCGCGCCAATGTCGGCGACCGCTATGTCATCGCTGACCTGCTGGAGCGCAACTGGCTGGTGGGTGGTGAAAACTCCGGGCATATCGTTTGCTTCAGTCACACCACGACCGGTGATGCGATCATCGCCGCGTTGCAGGTGCTGATGGCACTCAAGACTCGCTCCGAAGGCCTCGCCCAGGCGCGTCAGGCGTTGCGCAAGTGTCCTCAGGTGCTGATCAATGTGCGTTTTGGCGGTGGTGCCAATCCGCTTGAGCATCCGGCAGTCAAGGAAGCCAGCGAGCGCGTCACGAATGCCATGGCGGGTCGTGGACGCGTGCTGTTGCGCAAGTCCGGCACCGAGCCCCTGGTGCGTGTCATGGTCGAAGGCGAAGACGAAACGCAGGTTCGCGGCTACGCCGAAGAGCTGGCAAAACTGGTTACTGAAGTTTCTGCCTGAATTCGGCTTGCCAGCCATGATTGTGTTGGGTAACATCTGCGCCCACTTTGACCGACGAGGTACAGCATGCGTCGCCCTATGGTAGCTGGTAACTGGAAGATGCACGGTACCCGCGCCAGCGTCGCTGAGCTGATCAACGGCCTGAGTCATCTGGCCTTGCCGAGCGGTGTTGATGTAGCGGTATTCCCGCCTTGCCTGCATATCAATCAAGTGATTGATGGCTTGAAAGGCCAACCGATCCAGGTCGGTGCGCAGAATTCTGCGGTGGAATCCGGGCAAGGTGCGTTGACGGGTGAAGTTGCGCCAAGTCAGTTGGTGGATGCGGGTTGTTCCCTGGTTCTTGTTGGACACTCCGAGCGCCGCCAGATCATGGGCGAGCAGGACGGAATGCTGATCCGCAAGTTCGCAGCGGCACAGGCATGTGGCTTGATTCCGGTGTTGTGTGTAGGGGAAACCCTCGAGCAGCGCGAAGCCGGAAAAACTCTTGAAGTGGTCGGGCGTCAGCTGGGCTGCATCATCGAGGAGCTGGGTGTTGGTGTCTTTGCTCAGGCAGTCATTGCTTACGAGCCAGTCTGGGCCATTGGCACCGGGCTAACGGCTTCGCCGCAACAGGCGCAGGATGTGCACGCAGCCATCCGCGCCCAGTTGGCGGCAGAAAATTCTGAAGTCGCACAAGGTGTGCGGCTTCTATACGGCGGCAGCGTGAAGGCGGCCAATGCGGTCGAACTGTTCGGCATGCCGGATATCGATGGGGGGCTCATTGGTGGAGCTTCCCTGAATGCAGATGAGTTCGGTGCGATCATTCGCGCCGCAGGAAACTGAAAAAATGCTGGAAACAGTCGTAGTCGTTTTTCATCTGCTGGGTGCATTGGGCGTAGTTGCTCTGGTTTTGCTGCAGCAGGGTAAAGGTGCGGATGCTGGCGCGTCTTTCGGAGCAGGTGCTTCAAATACTGTGTTCGGAAGCCAAGGTTCCTCTACCTTTCTTAGTAAGTTTACTGCTATACTTGCCGCAGGTTTTTTCATAACCAGCTTAGGGTTAGGTTACTTTGCTAAAGAGAAAGCTCACCAGCTGACTCAAGTAGGTTTGCCAAATCCAGCAGTGTTGGAAGTGCCAAAGCAACAACCGGCTTCTGATGATGTACCGGTGCTTCAAGAGCAAAAGTCGGCTACTCCAGCGACTGACGTGCCTCCAGCTCAAGAGCAGAAGTAAGAAGGGTTTCAAACGTAGTATTGCCGAGGTGGTGGAATTGGTAGACACGCAACCTTGAGGTGGTTGTGCCCATAGGGTGTAGGGGTTCGAGTCCCCTTCTCGGTACCAATTATCAGGAGAGCCCGCTGTTGCGGGCTTTCTTGTAGGTGGAAGGTTACATTGACCCTGCAAGGGATCGGTCGTATACTTCCGCCCCAGCTTTGTCGCGGGGTGGAGCAGTCTGGTAGCTCGTCGGGCTCATAACCCGAAGGTCGTCGGTTCAAATCCGGCCCCCGCAACCAGTTTAAGGAGCCCCTTTTAAGGGGCTTTTTGTTAGCTGGACACTTTCAACGCCGCTGTTCGACGGCGTTTCAAGGATGGGCGTTTCGCCCATTTTTTTATTTTGCACAGCATGCACATACATGCACGAGGGGGTTCAGGTGTCGAGCAAGCTAGAAGAGTTGCAGGCCTTGCTGGCCCCGGTGGTCGTGGCCCTAGGCTATGAATGCTGGGGTATTGAGTTTTCGGCTCAAGGTCGCCACTCAATGTTGCGCGTTTATATTGATAAAGAGGGCGGTGTGCTGGTGGACGATTGCGCCATTGTCAGCCGTCAGATCAGTGGTGTCCTGGACGTTGAAGATCCAATCACCGTTGAATACACCCTCGAAGTTTCCTCGCCTGGCATGGAACGCCCACTGTTCACTATTGAGCAGTTTGCAAAATTTGCCGGTGAACAAGTGAAGATCAAGCTGCGCTCGCCTTTTGAAGGACGACGCAACTTTCAGGGCCTTCTGCGCGGTGTAGAAGAGCAGGACATCGTGGTGCAGGTAGAAGACCATGAGTTCCTGTTGCCGATCGATATGATCGACAAGGCCAACATTATTCCCAGTTTTGACTGAGACGCGGATCCCGCGGATCCAATGGCTTGCGAAAGGCGAGGCGTACGATGAGCAAAGAAGTACTGCTGGTTGTTGAGTCGGTATCCAATGAAAAGGGCGTACCGGCAAACGTAATTTTTGAAGCGCTGGAGCTGGCTCTGGCCACTGCTACCAAAAAGCGTTTCGAGGACGAAGTCGATCTGCGTGTGGAAATCAACCGCCACACCGGTGCCTATGAGACTTTCCGTCGCTGGACGGTCGTCGAAGAAGCGGACCTGGACGATCCGGCCATCGAAACCTGGCCAAGCAAGGTTGCTGAAACGCATCCGGGCGCCCAGGTCGGTGATGTAGTCGAAGAAAAGATCGAGTCCATCGAGTTCGGCCGTATTGCTGCACAAACTGCCAAGCAGGTTATTGTGCAGAAAGTTCGCGAAGCCGAGCGCGCTCAAGTCGTTGATGCTTATCGCGAGCGCCTGGGGGAAATCATCTCCGGCACCGTGAAGAAAGTCACCCGCGACAATGTGATCGTCGACCTGGGCAACAACGCTGAAGCGTTGCTGGCTCGTGAAGACATCATTTCGCGTGAAACCTTCCGGGTTGGCGTGCGCCTGCGTGCGCTGCTCAAGGAAATCCGCACCGAGAACCGCGGCCCGCAGCTGATCCTGTCGCGTACCGCGCCGGAAATGCTGATCGAGTTGTTCCGCATCGAAGTGCCGGAAATCGCCGAAGGCCTGATCGAAGTAATGGCTGCATCCCGTGACCCGGGTTCGCGCGCCAAGATCGCGGTCCGTTCCAAGGACAAACGCATCGACCCGCAGGGCGCTTGCATCGGTATGCGCGGTTCGCGCGTCCAGGCAGTGTCGGGCGAGTTGGGCGGTGAGCGTGTTGATATCGTCCTGTGGGACGACAATCCGGCTCAGTTCGTGATCAACGCCATGTCCCCGGCTGAGGTTGCGGCAATTATCGTTGACGAAGATGCCCATGCAATGGACATCGCCGTTGGCGCAGATAATCTGGCTCAGGCCATCGGTCGCGGAGGTCAGAACGTGCGTCTGGCCAGCCAGTTGACTGGCTGGACCCTGAACGTGATGACCGAATCGGACATCCAGGCTAAGCAGCAAGCAGAAACCGGCGACATCCTGCGCAACTTCATCGACGAGCTGGAAGTCGACGAAGATCTGGCACAGGTGCTGGTAGATGAAGGCTTCACCAGCCTGGAAGAGATTGCCTACGTACCGGTGGAGGAAATGCTCAACATCGATGGCTTTGACGAAGAAACCGTCAACGAGCTTCGCGCTCGTGCCAAGGATCGTTTGTTGACCAAAGCCATCGCTACTGAGGAAAAGCTGGCAGACGCCCATCCGGCCGAAGACCTGCTCTCGCTTGAGGGTATGGACAAGGATCTGGCGATGGAACTGGCGGTGCGCGGCGTAATTACCCGCGAAGACCTGGCCGAGCAGTCTATTGACGATCTGCTCGACATCGACGGCATTGACGATGATCGTGCCGGCAAGTTGATCATGGCCGCCCGAGCCCATTGGTTCGAGTAATTAGGCGCGGCCTGAGGAGAGAAGTGCATGACGCAAGTCACGGTGAAACAACTGGCCGATGAGGTCAAAACACCGGTAGAGCGCCTGTTGCAGCAGATGCGTGAGGCAGGTCTGCCGCACACCGCCGCCGATGAAGGTGTGAGCGATAGTGAGAAGCAGTCTTTGCTGACTCACTTGAAGAGCAGCCACAAGGCGAAAGTGGAAGAACCGCGCAAGATTACATTGCAGCGCAAAACCACCAGCACCCTGCGTGTTGCTGGCAGCAAAAGCATCAGCGTTGAAGTACGCAAGAAGAAAGTCTTCGTACAGCGCAGCCCGGAAGAAATCGAAGCCGAGCGCAAACGCGAACTGGATGAACGTCGCGCAGTAGATAATACTGCACGTCAGAAGGCTGAAGAAGAAACCAAGCGTCGCGCCGAAGAAGAAGCGCGTCGCCAGCCTGCTGCTGCGCAATCCGCTACCAACGACGCAGTCGCGGCTCCTGCTGCGGCCGCCGCACCAGTGCGTGAAAGCGCTCCGGTTGTGGCTGCTGCTCCAGCACCGTCTGCCGACGTTCGTAACAAGCAGAACGAACAGCGCCGTCCGGACAAACCACGTGCAGACGATAACAATCGTCGCAGCGGTGGTGGCGACGGCGAGCGTAAAAACGCTCCGCATCGTGCCTCGGTCAAAGAGAAAGCGCCTGCTCCACGCGTTGCCCCACGTACTACCGACGAAGAAAGCGATGGCTTCCGTCGCGGTGGTCGCGGCAAGGCCAAGCTGAAAAAGCGCAACGCCCACGGTTTCCAGAGCCCAACCGGCCCTGTCGTGCGTGATGTGCAGATCGGCGAGACCATCACTGTTGGCGATCTCGCCAATCAGATGTCGGTCAAGGCTGCTGAAATCATCAAGTTCATGTTCAAACTGGGTACCCCAGCGACCATCAACCAGGTGCTTGATCAGGAAACTGCTCAGCTGGTAGCCGAAGAACTGGGCCACAAAGTGACCCTGGTCAGCGACACCGCCCTGGAAGATTCCCTGGCCGAGTCCCTGAAGTTTGAAGGTGAGACGTTCTCCCGTGCGCCAGTTGTGACCGTAATGGGCCACGTTGACCATGGCAAAACTTCCCTGCTCGACTACATCCGTCGTGCCAAGGTAGCTGCTGGCGAAGCCGGCGGTATCACCCAGCACATCGGTGCGTACCACGTTGAAACCGAACGCGGCATGGTCACCTTCCTTGACACCCCTGGTCACGCCGCGTTTACCGCCATGCGTGCCCGTGGTGCCAAGGCGACTGACATCGTGATCCTGGTAGTTGCAGCGGACGACGGCGTGATGCCGCAGACCATTGAAGCTGTCCAGCACGCCAAGGCCGCTGGTGTTCCACTGGTTGTTGCAGTGAACAAGATCGACAAGCCGGGCGCCGATCTCGATCGCATCCGTAGCGAACTGTCGGTTCACGGCGTGACTTCGGAAGAGTGGGGCGGCGACACCCCGTTCGTATCGGTTTCGGCGAAAGTCGGTACCGGCGTGGACGAGTTGCTCGAAGCTGTCCTGCTGCAAGCTGAAGTACTCGAACTGAAAGCAACCCCATCGGCCCCGGGTCGCGGTGTTGTGGTTGAATCGCGTCTCGACAAAGGTCGTGGCCCGGTTGCAACCGTTCTGGTTCAAGACGGTACCCTGCGCCAAGGCGACATGGTGCTGGTCGGTTCGAACTATGGCCGTGTACGTGCCATGCTCGACGAGAACGGCAAGCCAATCAAGGAAGCCGGTCCTTCCATCCCTGTCGAGATTCTCGGCCTGGACGGTACCCCGGACGCTGGCGACGAGATGAGCGTGCTGTCGGACGAGAAGAAAGCCCGTGAAGTGGCTCTGTTCCGTCAAGGCAAGTTCCGCGAAGTCAAACTGGCTCGCGCTCACGCCGGCAAGCTGGAAAACATCTTCGAAAACATGGGTCAGGCAGAGAAGAAGACGCTCAACATCGTCCTCAAATCTGACGTCCGTGGCTCGCTGGAAGCGTTGAACGGTGCTTTGAACGGCCTGGGTAACGACGAAGTGCAAGTGCGTGTTGTCGGTGGCGGTGTCGGTGGTATCACCGAGTCCGACGCCAACCTGGCACTGGCCTCCAACGCTGTACTGTTCGGCTTCAACGTGCGTGCCGATGCGGGCGCTCGCAAGATCGTCGAGCAGGAAGGTCTGGATATGCGTTACTACAACGTGATCTACGACATCATCGAAGACGTCAAGAAAGCCCTCACCGGTATGCTGGGCAGCGATGTTCGCGAGAACATCCTGGGTATCGCTGAAGTGCGTGACGTGTTCCGCTCGCCGAAGTTTGGCGCGATCGCCGGTTGCATGGTGCTCGAAGGTGTTGTTCACCGTAACCGTCCAATCCGTGTACTGCGTGAAGACATCGTTATCTTCGAAGGCGAGCTGGAATCCCTGCGCCGCTTCAAGGATGACGCTTCCGAAGTACGTGCCGGCATGGAATGCGGTATCGGCGTGAAGAGCTACAACGACGTCAAAGTCGGCGACAAGATCGAAGTCTTCGAGAAGGTTCAGGTTGCTCGCAGCCTCTAACTCGCGCACTTCAAGGGCCACGCCAGGCCGCCGCATGCAGATGCGCGGCCAGGCGGCAGGACTCTAAACGCAACGCCCGGTCTGGCTTCTGTCAGGCCGGGCGTTTGCCGCTTTCAGACCACACGGGTTTCACCGTGGGGCAGTAACAGGTAACAAGACATGGCAAAAGAATACAGCCGTACCCAACGTATCGGCGATCAGATGCAGCGTGAGCTGGCACAGCTGATCCGTCGTGAAGTAAAAGACCCGCGCGTCGGCCTGGTCACCATTACCGCTGTTGAAGTCAGCCGTGACGTCGGTCACGCGAAGATCTTCATCACCGTGATGGGGCAGGACAACGCCGAAGACATCGCGCAAAGCATCAAGGTGCTCAACTCCGCCGCTGGTTTCCTGCGCATGCAGTTGGCCCGTGAAATGAAGTTGCGCAGCGTTCCACAGCTGCACTTCCACTACGACGAGAGTGTCGTGCGTGGCGCGCACCTGTCGGCCCTGATCGAACGTGCGGTGGCTGAAGATAGCCAGCGCCCGGAAGCGGCTGCACCCGAAGACGCCAAGGAGTAATCGGTGGCTCAGGTCAAACGTATCCGTCGTAATGTCAGCGGCATTATCCTGCTCGACAAGCCGTTGGGATTTACCTCCAACGCCGCGTTGCAGAAGGTTCGCTGGTTGCTGAACGCCGAGAAGGCTGGTCACACCGGCAGTCTCGATCCGCTGGCCACCGGTGTATTGCCGTTGTGCTTCGGTGAAGCGACCAAGTTTTCGCAGTACCTGCTCGATTCCGACAAGGCTTATGAAACCCTGGCGCAGCTGGGCAAGACCACCACCACGGCAGACGCCGAAGGCGAGGTTTTGCAGGAGCGTCCAGTGACCGTTGGTCGCGTCGATGTTGAAGCTGCGTTGCCCAAATTTCGCGGCCAAATCAGTCAGATACCGCCTATGTACTCGGCGCTCAAGCGTGATGGCCAACCGCTATACAAGCTGGCCCGTGCAGGCGAAGTAGTGGAGCGCGAACCGCGTTCTGTTACTATTGCGCGCTTGGAATTACTGGCCTTCGAAGGTGATACTGCGCGGCTGGCGGTGGATTGCACCAAAGGCACCTATATCCGCACCCTGGTGGAGGATATTGGTGAAGAACTCGGTTGTGGCGCTTACGTTGCTGAATTGCGACGTACCCAGGCCGGGCCTTTTACCCTGGCGCAGACTGTCACGCTCGAAGAGCTGGAAGCGGTACATGCCGAAGGCGGCAACGAAGCGGTCGATCGCTTCCTGATGCCATCGGACAGCGGCCTGCTGGATTGGCCACTGTTGCAGTTCTCGGAGCACAGCTCGTTCTACTGGCTTAACGGCCAACCGGTACGAGCCCCGGACGCGCCAAAGTTCGGCATGGTACGGGTACAGGATCACAATGGTCGCTTCATCGGAATCGGTGAAGTGAGCGAAGACGGGCGCATCGCGCCACGTCGACTGATTCGGTCAGAATGACCGAACGAGGGTGGCTGTTAATAGGCACGGTCACTACTCATTTTTAGATACGGGGATTTGTCCCTGGCCTATTGAGACTGTTTTTCTGAAACAGTTTCCTGATAAAAGGATTGCCTCATGGCTCTCGACGTTCAAGAAAAAGCTCAAATCGTTGCCGACTACCAGCAAGCTGTTGGTGATACTGGTTCTCCAGAAGTGCAAGTTGCACTGCTGACCCACAACATCAACAAACTGCAAGGTCACTTCAAGGCCAACGGTAAAGATCACCACTCCCGTCGTGGTCTGATCCGCATGGTAAACCAGCGTCGTAAGCTGCTGGACTACCTGAAAGGCAAAGACGTGAGCCGTTACAGCGCTCTGATCGGTCGCCTGGGTCTGCGTCGCTAATAAGCGATTGCGCTATGAGGTTGGTTGTTTGCTGTGCGTCAGCGGGTTTCCCGCAGGCGCATGGCAGGCTCCCAGCCTCAAGTTTTATCTGGATACACGTTTTACCCTGGACAGGCGTTGGGCCGATTCCCGACATTGCCCAAGAATTTCGCAAGAAGACAAGTTCCCCAAGAGCCACAAAAGAAGGTAGGACACCGTGAACCCGGTAATCAAAAAATTCCAGTTCGGTCAGTCGACCGTTACCCTCGAGACCGGCCGTATCGCCCGTCAGGCCTCCGGCGCAGTATTGGTCACCGTTGACGACGACGTCAGCGTGTTGGTGACTGTTGTCGGTGCCAAGCAAGCAGATCCAGGCAAGGGCTTCTTCCCTCTGTCCGTTCACTACCAGGAAAAGACTTACGCTGCCGGTAAGATCCCTGGCGGTTTCTTCAAGCGCGAAGGCCGTCCTTCCGAGAAAGAAACCCTGACTTCCCGACTGATCGACCGTCCGATCCGTCCGCTGTTCCCAGAAGGCTTCATGAACGAAGTGCAGGTTGTCTGCACCGTCGTTTCCACCAGCAAGAAAACCGATCCGGACATCGCTGCGATGATCGGTACCTCGGCTGCCCTGGCCATCTCCGGCATTCCTTTCGATGGCCCTATCGGCTGCGCGCGCGTTGCGTTCCACGAAAGCACCGGCTACCTGCTGAACCCGACTTACGAACAGCAGAAAGCTTCGAGCCTGGACATGGTCGTTGCCGGTACTTCGGAAGCCGTGTTGATGGTTGAATCGGAAGCCAAAGAGCTGACCGAAGACCAGATGCTGGGCGCTGTACTGTTCGCTCACGACGAATTCCAGGTTGTGATCAACGCCGTTAAAGAACTGGCTGCCGAAGCTGCCAAGCCAACGTGGGCCTGGGCTCCACAGCCAGAAGCTACCGCTTTGCTGGGCGCTATCCGTGCCGAGTTCGGCGACGCGATCTCGCAGGCTTACGCCATCACCGTCAAGGCCGACCGTTACGCTCGCCTGGGTGAGTTGAAGGATCAGGTTGTTGCCAAGCTGTCCGGTGAAGAAGGCCAGCCTTCCTCCAGCGAAGTGAAAGCGGCTTTCGGCGAAATCGAATACCGCACCGTTCGCGAAAATATCGTCAACGGCAAGCCACGTATCGATGGTCGCGACACCAAGACCGTTCGTCCTCTGAACATCGAAGTCGGCGTTCTGCCTAAGACCCACGGTTCGGCACTGTTCACCCGTGGCGAAACCCAGGCCCTTGTTGTTGCAACACTGGGCACCGCCCGTGACGCGCAACTGCTGGATACTCTGGAAGGCGAGAAAAAAGACCCGTTCATGCTGCACTACAACTTCCCTCCGTTCTCGGTAGGTGAGTGTGGTCGCATGGGTGGCGCTGGTCGTCGCGAAATCGGTCACGGCCGTCTGGCCCGTCGTTCGATTGCAGCGATGCTGCCTGCTGCCGACGTGTTCCCGTACACCATTCGTGTTGTGTCGGAAATCACCGAATCCAACGGTTCGAGCTCGATGGCTTCCGTTTGCGGCGCTTCCCTGGCCCTGATGGACGCTGGCGTCCCAATGAAGGCACCGGTTGCCGGTATCGCCATGGGTCTGGTTAAAGAAGGCGAGAAGTTCGCCATCCTGACCGACATCCTGGGTGACGAAGACCACCTCGGCGACATGGACTTCAAAGTAGCGGGTACCGCCAAAGGTGTTACCGCGCTGCAGATGGACATCAAGATCAAGGGCATCACCGAAGAGATCATGGAAATCGCTCTGGGCCAAGCCCTGGAAGCGCGCCTGAACATCCTCGGCCAGATGAACCAGATCATTGGCCAGTCGCGTACCGAACTGTCGGAAAACGCTCCGACCATGATCGCGATGAAAATCGACACCGACAAAATCCGTGATGTCATCGGTAAAGGCGGCGCGACCATTCGTGCGATCTGTGAAGAGACCAAGGCTTCGATCGACATCGAAGACGACGGCTCGATCAAGATCTTCGGCGAAACCAAGGAAGCTGCTGAAGCTGCACGTCAGCGCGTTCTGGGTATCACCGCAGAAGCCGAGATAGGCAAGATCTACGTCGGCAAGGTTGAACGCATCGTCGACTTCGGCGCATTCGTCAACATCCTGCCTGGCAAGGACGGTCTGGTTCACATCTCGATGCTGAGCGACGCTCGCGTTGAGAAAGTGACCGACATCCTGAAAGAAGGTCAGGAAGTGGAAGTGCTGGTACTGGACGTGGACAACCGCGGCCGTATCAAGCTCTCCATCAAGGACGTAGCAGCAGCCAAGGCTTCGGGCGTTTAATCACGCGCATGGCCTGACCGCTACAACGTTGTAAAAAATGCCCCGCCGTGAAAACGGCGGGGCATTTTTTTGTGTCCAGAAAAGATCAAAAGATCGCAGCCTTCGGCAGCTCCTACATGGATACGGCGTAGGAGCTGCCGAAGGCTGCGATCTGTCAGTTGCCTGACCCCGAAGTCAGTGCTAGGTTTAGCCGACCGCCCGTGTAGCTCAGCCGGTAGAGCAGCGCACTCGTAACGCGAAGGTCGCAGGTTCGATTCCTGTCTCGGGCACGAAGCGACACGTTGTTTTCAGATGATCCCGAATGGTTCTGAAGGCCAGACAAGCCGGTAACAAGCGGCTTTTTGCGTCAGAGAGATCCTTGATGATCCAGATCCATCTTCCATTCCCCAGATCAAAGAGAACGCCATGACCGTTAAAGAATTGACCCAAGAAGCCAGACACGAAGAAGCGCTGAAGAAATACTTGCTGGAGTCGCCGCAACTGGTTGACGAGATCAAGGACCTGCCCGCCGATGATCAGAAAGACCAGATCCAGTGGGCATTCGAGGACGAAGCAGAATCCCAGGGCCTGCAGCCCTGGGAGCTGACGCTCAAGTACACCTCGACCCCGGAAGAATTCGAAGCGGCGCGCCTGGTGCTGCACAAGGAGGCCGCCGAAGTATTGGGCGTCGAATGGGAAGAGTACTGCGAGATGAATAATCTGGTGGTATGACCCCTGTAGGAGCGAGCTTGCTCGTGATGGTCGCTAACGATAACGCGTGTTTACTGGGTAAACGCGGCGCTTTCAGGCTCATCGCGAGCAGGCTCGCTCCTACAGTGTTGAGTCAGATACTCAAGCGCATCGACAGGTCAACCGCCTTCACATCCTTGGTCATCGCACCAATCGAAATGTAATCCACACCGGTTTCAGCAATCGGCAGCAACGTGCTCTCGTTGATCCCGCCGCTCGCCTCCAGCTTGGCCTTGCCGCCGTTCAGGCGGACCGCTTCGCGCATGTCATCAAGGCTCAGTTCGTCGAGCATGATGATGTCGGCACCCGCCGCCAGCGCTTCCTTCAACTCACTCAGGCTCTCCACTTCGATCTCCACCGGCTTGCCCGGGGCAATCTTGTGCGCGGCATTGATGGCTTCGGGAATGCCGCCACAGGCCGCGATGTGGTTTTCCTTGATCAGGAAAGCGTCATACAGGCCGATGCGGTGGTTATGGCAACCGCCGCAGGTCACCGCGTACTTCTGCGCCAGGCGCAGGCCAGGCAGGGTTTTGCGCGTGTCGAGCAGCTTGACCTGGGTTTGTGCGACAAAATCCGCCAGATACTGCGCGCGAGTCGCCACGCCCGACAGCAATTGCAGGAAATTCAGTGCGCAGCGCTCGCCCGTCAGCAACGAGCGCGCCGGTCCTTCAAGGTGGAACAGCGCCTGATTGGCTTGCACCCGTTCGCCATCACGGACCTGCCAGTGCACGGCGACTCGCGGGTCCAGTTGCCGGAACACGGCATCGACCCAGGCGGTACCGGCGATGACGGCGGCGTCACGGGTGATGATGGTGGCTTTGGCCAGGCGTTCTGCCGGGATCAACTGCGCGGTGATGTCGCCGCTGCCGATGTCTTCGAGCAACGCACGGCGCACGTTGGCTTCGATTTCGGCAGTCAGGTCGGCGAGACGTAGATTCGGCATAAAGGACTCCACAAACAAAGTGATCCGATTATAGGGCCATGGCACGCGGCAACCCAAGGCGTCAGCAGCCTTTCCACAGGGGGGGAAGCTGCATTTGGTCGATTCACCCGGTACATCAATCGCGTCAAGTGATCGCGCCCGGAGGGTCTATCGCGGCATACTGGGGGCCAATACAGACGACGTTGAAGGAACCGGTATGCAGTTGGACCCCGCGAGTGGTTGGTATGAAGGCGCCCAGGTCTGTGCCTCGCCCAACTTCAATGCGCGCCCTACAGGCGAGATTTCCCTGCTGGTTATCCACAACATCAGCCTGCCGCCCGCGCAATTCGCCACCGGCAAGGTGCAGGAATTTTTCCAGAATCGCCTGGATGTCACGGAACATCCCTATTTTGCAGGGATTGCCGACCTGCGGGTGTCCGCGCATTTTCTGATTGAACGTGACGGCACGGTGACTCAGTTTGTCTCTTGTCTGGAGCGCGCCTGGCACGCCGGTGTCTCGGTTTTTGACGGTCGGGAAACCTGTAACGATTTTTCCGTGGGCATTGAGCTGGAAGGCACGGATGATCTGCCTTTCACCGATGCCCAATACGAGGCATTGACCCGGTTGACCCGACAGCTGCAAGGCGCTTTCCCGGACATCACCGCACAGCGCATATGCGGGCACAGTGACATTGCACCCGGACGCAAGAGCGATCCGGGACCGGCGTTCGACTGGGCACGCTATCGCGCTGCCCTGGCAAAAGAGGAACAACAATGAGTTTTCTGGTGTTGCTGTTGGCGGTCTGGATCGAGAAATTCTCGGCCCTGCGTCATCGGGTTCAGCGCGACGGTGGATGGTTGCGTGAACTCAACAAGCTTGAGGCAAGCCCGCGCCTGGCTAGTCACCCGTGGCTGGTGCTGGTGATCCTGGTTTTGCTGCCGGTGGCGCTGCTGGGTCTGCTGCTGGTAGTCCTGGAGCCGGTGGCTTACGGATTATTGGCGTTACCTGTGCACTTGCTGGTGGTGATCTACAGCCTGGGCCGTGGCGACTTGCTGGCAGGCCTCGGCCCGTTCCGGGATGCCTGGCGCCGGGAAGACTTGCAAGCGGCAGCGCATGTGGCCAACCGCGATCTGGGGATTTGCGCGGAAGATGGCGAGCAGTTGCTGGAACGTGTCCAGGCACACTTGCTGTGGGAGGCTTACCAGAGCTTTTTCGCGGTGATCTTCTGGTATTTCCTGCTCGGTCCGGTCGCTGCCTTGAGCTATCGCCTGTTGGCACTGGCCGAAACCCACGCGCAAAACCCGGCGGTCGCCGAACGCGCGGCGCAGTTGCGCCATGCATTCGACTGGATCCCGGTACGCTTGCTGGCGGCCAGTTTTGCCCTGGTCGGCAACTTCGTCGCGGTCAGCCGGGTCATGCTGCATGAGCTGCTGAACTGGGGGATCAGCGCTGCCCAACTGATCGAGAAAGTCGGCCTGGTCGCCGGTGAAATTCCCGCCCCAGTAGTGGGCCCGGACGGCATCAACAGCCTCGACCGAATCTGGGAACTGCTGCTGCGCGCAGCCGTACTCTGGTACGCAGGCTTCGCGCTGTGGACAGTCCTTCCCTGACAACAGCTTCACGAACGACAAGGATCGCCGCCCACGATCTTTGTCGTTAACCTTAAGTTACAAAAACTCCCGCCGATTTAAGCTATACAGAGATAGCGCCCAATAGTGGCTATCTGCTGTCTCTGTGCGCCTGCCAATAAAAATAAGAAATCCAAGGGAGACTTCACAGTGAAGAGCTTGCTCTATCCCGCCGTCGCGCTAATGAATCGCCTGAGCTTCGGCATGAAGTTCAGCCTGATCAGCGTGCTGTTCCTCATACCGATGCTGGTGACCAACTTTTATCTGGTGCGCGATTCCTATCGTGAATTCCAGGGCACCCGGATCGAGTTGCAAAGCATCGACTTGTTGGGCAGCAGCCTGGCCTTGCGCCGGGATCTGGAAACCCTCAACAACTTGGTGCAGATCAACGTCACCCTGGGGCAGTCAGGCAAGGCTGGCAATGTCGAATCGACCATCAGCGCCCTGGAGAACAGCGTGCTGGCGCGCCTGCAAGGGTTGGCAGCCATGTCTGCCGATCCCGAGCACATCACAGCGTTCGATACCAAACGCGATGAAATGATTGCCGCTTTCAAGGCCCAGCAGGCCGAGAGCTCCGTGCAAAGCAAGAGCGGGATGATCGCCAAGTTGCTCGGCAATGCGCAGATTTTCAGCCAGATCATCGCCAGTCAAGCCGGCTTGAGTCGCGACACGCAAAGCGACATGCGCCAACTCACTGAACTGATTACCACTGTTACTCCACCGGTCACCCAGCTGTTGGGCGATGGGCGGGCGATGGGCGCTTTTTCCCTGGGGCAGGGCTTCCTCAACTCCGCATCCAGCACCCGCTTTGATGAATTGCTGGTGCAGATCGAAAAACTTCAGGGCGAATATGGGCTGAAGCTGCAGGACGCACTGGGTTCGAGCAAAGCCGCCCGGGAAACCCTGGCGGCAGCAGCTGATAACAGCAAGGCAACACTGAAAAAAGCCAGTGAGCTGTTTGAAGAGCAGGTGGTGATGGCCGATACGCTCGACGCGCCGTGGCAAGGTTTCTACGATCAGGTGACCGGCCTGATGGACCAGACCTACCAACTCAATGAAGCCACCCTGAAATTTCTCGGCAGCCAATTGCAGCAGCGTCTGGAGCAGAACCGCACGCACATGATCCTGCAGGCCGTGGCGTTGTCGGTGGTGTTCATCCTGATTTTTTATCTCTACGGCGGTTTCTACGCATCCACCCGAACCACCCTCAAGCGCCTGGGGGCAGTGATGGACAAGGTCGCGGCAGGTGATATGACGGTGACGTTCAGTGCCAACAGTCGCGATGAGCTGGGCGAATTGGGCGAGGTGTTCAACAGCACCGTGAAGAAAATCCATGACCTGATCGAGCGCGTGGGCCAGACCGTCAGCGAAGTTGAGCGCCAGGCCAGTCAAGTGGAAACCGTGTCCGCCCGCAGCAACCAGGCCGTGGCGGGGCAGCGCTCGCAGATCGAGCAGGTGGCGACAGCCATGAACCAGATGTCGGCGACTTCCCTGGAGGTGGCGCGCAGTGCCGCTGCGGCGGTGAATAGCGCCCACAGCGTCAACGACGAAACCCTCAGTGGCCGCGGTCTTGTGCAATCGCAACAGGGCAGCATCGCCGCATTGGCTGGCGAGATCGATCAGTCGGTGCTGGTGATCAATCAACTGGCCAGCGACAGCCAGGCCATCAGCCGGGTACTGGAGGTGATCAAGAGCATCGCCGAGCAGACCAACCTGCTGGCACTTAATGCCGCCATCGAAGCTGCGAGGGCGGGTGAGCAGGGGCGCGGGTTCGCGGTGGTGGCCGACGAGGTCCGGACCCTGGCCAAGCGCACTCAGCAATCGACTGAAGAAATCGAGCAAATGATCAGCAAGCTGCACAGCGGCGTTGGTGCGGCAGTGAAGGCCATGGGCACCAGTCATCAGATGGCCAGCGGCACGGTGGGGCAGTCGGAAAAGGTCCAGCAGGCGCTGGAAAATATCTTGGGCGCGGTTGGCATGATCGTCGATCAGAACCAGCAGATCGCTGCCGCCGTGGAACAGCAAACCGCCGTGGCCCATGACATCGACCAGAACATCGTCGAGATCAACCGCGCCGGCGAGCGCACCGCTGAAGGGGCGCACCAGACCGAGGACGCCAGCCGGGCATTGTCGGTCCAGGTGGTGGAGTTGAAGCAGCTGATCAGCGCGTTCCGGGTCTGACCCGCCCCCTGCGCACCCTGTAGGAGTGAGCCTGCTCGCGATGACGGACTGACATTCAACACCCGTGTTGACTGTTACGACGCTATCGCGAGCAGGCTCGCTCCTACAGGGGATCGCCGTTACCAGTTAAAGACTTCGCACGCATTCACCGTGCTGACGGCCGCCAACCGCTCCGCACCAATCCCCATAATCCCCGCCAACGCCGCGCAAATATCCGGCAAATGCGCCGGGCTATTGCGCTGCCCCGCATACATCGCCGGCGCCATGTCCGGCGAGTCGGTTTCCAGCACCACCGCATCCAGCGGCAACTCGGCCAGCACCCGGTGCATGCGCAGCGCCTGTGGCCAGGTGGCGGCGCCGCCCAGGCCCAGTTTGAACCCCAGCTTGATGTACTCGCGAGCCTCTTCCTTGCTGCCGGCAAACGCATGGATGATCCCCGCACGTTTCAGGCGAAAGCGTTTCAGCGAGGCAATCACTGCGGCATGGCTGCGCCGCACGTGGATCAGCGCCGGCAGATTGAAATCCGCCGCCAGTTGCAACTGCGCATCAAACAGCAGCTGCTGGCGTTCGCGATCGAGGGTTTCGATAAAGTAATCCAGGCCAATCTCACCCACCGCGCACAGCTGACGATGACCCGCCAGACGCGTCAGCCAGTCACCCAGCTCAGGTAAATCTTGCGGCCGATGCTCCTCCAGATACACCGGATGCAAACCAAACGCCGCGTACAGATCGGCATCGCTTTGCACCAGCTCCCACACCCGCTGCCAGTTACCCTGGAAAACCCCTAGCACCACGATCCGCCGTACCCCCAGCGCACGGCTTGCCGCCAGCAGCGCGGATCGATCGGCGTCGAAGTCGGCAAAGTCCAGGTGAGTGTGGGTATCGATCAGCTCCACGATTCAGTCCTGACGAATACGCTGCTTGAAGGTCCGGGCGATGGCCTGCACGCCGGGCTGGTAGTCCGATTGCTCGATAGCGGCCAACGCCAGTTCCAGGGCCTTGTCGGCGATCAGCTGATGTTGCTGGGCCATGGCATTCACCGGCAGTGGCAGGAAATCGAGCAATTGCGTATCGCCAAATGTGCCAAGGCGCAACGGTCGGGATTTCAGGGGGAAGTCGTGCAGTGCATCGAACACGCCCTGTAAAAGCACATAGGAAGTGGTGACCAGCGCATCCGGCAGATGCCCCAGGCGCTGCAGCATTTCCTCCATCAACTGCTTGCCGCACTCGCGGCTGAAAGACTCGCCGTGTTCGATCAGCACCTCGCCGCTGAACCCGGCCAGCGCTTCCTTGAAACCTGCTGCACGTGCCTGGCTGATGCTCAGTTCGGGGCGAGCGCCAATCAGGGCGATCTGCTTGGGCAGCGGCTGCAGGAGGCTGCGAGTCAGTTGCAAGGCGGCTTCGCGGTCGTCACTGACCACCGAGCAGAAATGTTCCGGCTCCATGACCCGGTCGATCGCAATGATCGGGATACCCTTGGCTTGCAGCTGGCGATAGCTGTCATCGCCACTGGGCAGGCAACTGGCGACGATAAGCGCGTCGCAGCGCCGCGCACGGAACAGCTGCAGCAATTGCCGTTCGCTGTCCGGTGCATCGTCGGAGCTGGCGATCAGCAGCTGATAGCCGCGGGCCCGCGCACCCTGTTCGAGCAGTTTGGCGATTCGCGCGTAACTGGGGTTTTCCAGATCCGGCAGAATGAACCCGAGGGTGCGAGTGTGCCGGCTGCGCAAACCTGCCGCTTGCGGATTAGGCGTGAAGCCGTGCTGTTCGACTACGGCTTGCACGCGCTCGACCGTGGCGCGGCTGATCCGTTGCTGCTCGGCCTTGCCATTGATGACATAACTGGCGGTGGTCACGGAGACGCCGGCCAACTGTGCAATATCACTGAGTTTCAACTCGGGATTTCCTTGTTTATTCGAGCTTGCCCCGACATTTTCGTCAATCCTACCCGATTCAGGCAGGCGACCATTGTCGCAGCGCTTGCGACGAGTTGGACTTCAAGGATGGGACATAATCGAGTAACGTGCCAATCTTTCTAGATTAAACGTTTCAGCAGGCGTATTTTCTACGCTTTAGGAGCTTTGGCCAGTTCTGCCGTGAAACTGCCAAATTTGATCAACAAGCGCCTAAGCTGAACTATCCAAAACAATACCTGGTGTCTCAAAGGCGCCAAAAAGGAGAAAGCATGCTCGAGCTCACTATTGAGCAGATATCCATGGGTCAGTCGGCCGTGGATAAATCCGCAGCGTTGCGTCTGCTGGCGCAGCACCTGGTTGCCGATGGTCTGGTTGCCGAGGGTTATCTCGCCGGCTTGCAGGCCC
Organism: Pseudomonas sp. LB3P31; assembly: GCF_054897945.1. NCBI lineage: Bacteria > Pseudomonadati > Pseudomonadota > Gammaproteobacteria > Pseudomonadales > Pseudomonadaceae > Pseudomonas > Pseudomonas sp. LB3P31. The sequence goes on along the minus strand of NZ_CM142710.1, from coordinate 2,537,326 downwards.
GGGAAGCCCAGGGCTCGACCTTTCTAGGTCAGGGTATTGCCATTCCCCACGGCACGCCGGATACCCGCGACCAGGTATTTTCCACCGGTGTACGCCTGATGCAGTTCCCCGAAGGGGTGGACTGGGGCGATGGCCAGATCGTCTACCTGGCGATCGGTATCGCCGCCAAATCCGACGAACACCTGCGCTTGCTGCAACTGCTGACCCGCGCCCTCGGTGAAACCGACCTGGGCCAGGCGCTGCGCCGTGCCAGTAGCGCCGAAGCCTTGCTCAAGCTGCTGCAAGGCGCGCCGCAGGAGCTGGCGCTGGACGCGCAGATGATCGGCCTGGGCGTGTCCGCCGATGACTTTGAAGAACTGGTATGGCGCGGCGCGCGTTTGCTGCGCCAGGCAGATTGTGTGAGCAATGGTTTCGCCGCCGTGTTGCAGCAGGTCGAAGCCTTGCCGCTGGGTGACGGGTTGTGGTGGCTGCACAGTGAACAGACGGTGAAGCGCCCGGGCCTGGCCTTTGTCACGCCGGACAAGCCGATGCGTTATCTCGGCCAGCCACTGAGCGGCCTGTTTTGCCTGGCAAGCCTGGGTGAGGCGCATCAAGCCTTGCTCGAGCGCCTGTGTGCGTTGCTGATCGAAGGCCGTGGCCATGAATTGGGCCGCGCCACCAGCAGTCGCAAAGTCCTCGAGGTACTCGGCGGTGAGTTGCCTGTCGATTGGCCGAGCGCGCGAATCGCCCTGGCCAACGCCCATGGCTTGCACGCCCGCCCGGCGAAAATCCTCGCGCAGTTGGCGAAAAGCTTTGAAGGCGAAATCCGTGTGCGTATTGTCGATGGTCAGGACAGTGCTGTGTCGGTTAAAAGTTTGAGCAAGCTGCTGAGCCTCGGCGCCCGGCGCGGCCAGGTGCTGGAGTTTGTCGCCGAGCCGGGAATTGCCGCGGACGCCTTGCCGGCTTTGCTGGCCGCGATCGAGGAAGGGCTTGGCGAAGAAGTCGAGCCTCTGCCAGCCGTCAGCCAGCAGCGTGAAGTGCTCGCCGACATTGCCGAAGTGCTGCTGGCGCCGGCATCCGGTAGCGTGATTCACGCGATTGCCGCTGCCCCCGGGATTGCCATCGGCCCGGCGCATATCCAGGTGCTGCAAACCATCGACTATCCGCTGCGCGGAGAGTCCGCCGCCATCGAGCGCGAGCGTCTCAAGCAGGCGTTATCCCAGGTGCGGCAGGACATACAAGGCCTGATCGAGCGCAGCAAGGCCAAGGCCATCCGCGAGATTTTCATCACCCACCAGGAAATGCTCGACGACCCGGAACTCACCGATGAAGTCGACACTCGCCTCAAGCAGGGCGAAAGCGCCGAAGCGGCGTGGATGGCGGTGATCGAAGCGGCCGCCCGGCAACAGGAATCACTGCAGGACGCCTTGCTTGCAGAGCGTGCTGCCGACCTGCGCGACATCGGCCGCCGGGTGCTGGCGCAACTCAGCGGCGTCGAAACCCCGAGCGAGCCGGAACAGCCTTACATCCTGGTGATGGACGAAGTCGGTCCTTCGGATGTGGCGCGGCTCGATCCGGCACGCGTGGCCGGCATCCTTACTGCTCGCGGGGGCGCCACGGCGCACAGTGCAATCGTCGCCCGCGCCCTGGGTATCCCGGCTCTGGTCGGTGCCGGGGCTGCAGTGTTGTTGCTGGCGCCGGGTACGCCGTTGCTGCTGGATGGACAGCGCGGTCGCCTGCACGTGGATGCCGATGCGGCGACCCTGGAGCGCGCAATCGCCGAACGTGACAGCCGCGAACAACGCCTCAAGGCTGCGGCCGAGCAGCGTCACCAGCCGGCGCTGACCACCGACGGCCACGCCGTTGAAGTATTCGCCAACATTGGCGAAAGCGCGGGCGTGACCAGTGCGGTCGAGCAGGGCGCCGAAGGCATTGGTCTGCTGCGTACCGAACTGATTTTCATGGCCCATCCGCAACTGCCGGACGAGGCCACGCAAGAGGTGGAATATCGCCGGGTGCTCGATGGCCTGGCGGGTCGGCCGCTGGTAGTACGCACCCTGGATGTCGGCGGCGACAAGCCGCTGCCGTATTGGCCGATCGCCAAGGAGGAAAACCCGTTCCTCGGAGTGCGCGGCATTCGCCTGACCCTGCAACGCCCCAAAGTCATGGAGGCGCAATTGCGCGCCTTGCTGCGGGCCGCTGACAACCGCCCTCTGCGCATCATGTTTCCCATGGTCGGCAGCGTCGACGAGTGGCGTCAGGCCCGGGACATGACCGAGCGCCTGCGCCTGGAAATTCCGGTGGCGGACCTGCAACTGGGGATCATGATCGAAGTGCCGTCGGCTGCGTTGCTGGCGCCGGTATTGGCCAGGGAGGTCGACTTTTTCAGCATCGGCACCAACGACCTGACCCAGTACACCCTGGCCATCGATCGCGGCCATCCGACGCTGTCGGCGCAGGCGGACGGTCTGCACCCGGCGGTACTGCAACTGATCGACATCACCGTGCGTGCGGCCCATGCCCACGGCAAATGGGTCGGTGTGTGCGGCGAGCTGGCCGCCGATCCGCTGGCGGTGCCGGTGCTGGTCGGCCTTGGCGTGGATGAGTTGAGCGTCTCCGGTCGCAGCATCGCCGAGGTCAAGGCGCGCATCCGCGAGCTCAGCCTCACCCAGGCACAAACCGTTGCCCGACAAGCCCTGACCGTCGGCAGCGCGAGTGAAGTACGCGCATTAGTGGAGGCCCTGTAATGGCCAAGATCCTCACCCTGACCCTTAATCCGGCGCTGGACCTCACCGTTCAGCTGCCGCGCCTCGAACCCGGCCAGGTCAACCGCAGTGACGAGATGCTCACCCACGCCGCCGGCAAGGGCGTGAATGTGGCGCAGGTGCTGGCGGACCTCGGGCACCAGGTGACCGTCAGTGGATTCCTCGGTGAAGACAATCCCCAGGCGTTCGAAACTTTGTTTGCCAAGCGCGGATTTGTCGACGCCTTCATCCGCGTCCCGGGCGAGACCCGCAGCAACATCAAGCTGGCTGAAAGCGACGGCCGCATTACCGATGTCAACGGTCCGGGACCCCGGGTCAGTGCGGTGGCGCAGCAGGCGCTGCTAGATCGTCTGGAGCAGATTGCCCCCGGGCATGACGCGGTGGTCGTCGCCGGAAGCCTGCCCCAGGGTGTCAGCCCGCAGTGGTTGCAGGCGCTGATCTTGCGCCTCAAGGAACTCGGGTTGAACGTTGCCCTCGACACCAGTGGCGAAGCCTTGCGCGCTGCCCTCAAGGCCGGTCCCTGGCTGATCAAGCCCAATACCGAAGAACTTGCGCAAGTGCTCGATTGCGACGTGCAGTCGGTGGCTGCCCAAGCTGAAGTGGCGAGCCGCTTGCACGCCCAGGGCATCGAGCACGTGGTGATTTCCCACGGAGCGGAAGGCGTTAACTGGTTCAGTGTCGGCTCGGCGATGCACGCCACGCCGCCCAAGGTCAGCGTCGCCAGTACGGTGGGCGCGGGAGACTCATTGCTGGCCGGCATGCTCCACGGTTTGCTCAGCGCCGATACACCTGAACAGACCTTGCGCACCGCCACGGCGATTGCGGCGATGGCCGTCACCCAGATCGGTTTCGGCATTGGCGATACCGCGCAATTGGCGCGGCTCGAACAGGGTGTGCGCGTACGCCCCCTGACAGAACAATAAGAGGGTTTGTCATGAAGTTAGCCATTGTTACGGCCTGCCCCAACGGCATGGTCACCAGTGTGCTGTGCGCGCGCCTGCTGGATGCGGCAGCGCAGCGCCAGGGCTGGAGCACCAGCGTCGAGGTGACCGATGCGGCGCACCCTGAGCGTCAATTGTCAGCGGCCACTCTTGAGTCGGCCGAATGGGTATTGCTGGTCACCAGCGCACCTGTGGACATGTCGCGATTCATCGGTAAGCGCGTATTCCAGAGCACGCCGGCCCAGGCCCTGCAGGATGTTGAAGCAGTGCTGCGCAAAGGCGCAGATGAGGCGCAGATATACGTGGCGCCCGACGCCGTCGCCGAGCCGCTGACCGCCGGCCAGAAGACTCCAAGACTGGTGGCGATTACCGCCTGCCCGACAGGAGTCGCCCACACCTTTATGGCCGCCGAAGCCTTGCAGCAAGCGGCCAAGCGCCTGGGCTACGACCTGCAAGTCGAAACCCAGGGTTCGGTCGGCGCGCGCAATCCGCTGAGCGCTGACGCGATCGCCGAGGCCGATGTGGTGTTGTTGGCCTGCGACATCGAGGTTGCTACGGAGCGATTTGCCGGGAAGAAAATCTACCGTTGCGGCACCGGTATCGCCTTGAAGCAAGCCGAGGCGACGCTGAACAAAGCCTTGGCCGACGGCAAGCAGGAAAGCGCCGCCAGCGGTAGCCAGGGCCCGGTGAAACAGGAGAAGACCGGCGTCTACAAGCACTTGCTGACCGGCGTGTCGTTCATGCTGCCGATGGTGGTGGCGGGTGGTCTGATGATTGCCCTGTCGTTCGTGTTCGGCATCACCGCGTTCAAGGAAGAGGGCACCCTGGCGGCTGCCCTGATGCAGATTGGCGGCGACACGGCCTTCAAACTGATGGTGCCGCTGTTGGCGGGTTACATTGCCTACTCGATCGCCGACCGCCCGGGCCTCGCGCCGGGGATGATCGGCGGCATGCTGGCGAGCACCCTGGGTGCCGGTTTCATCGGCGGGATCATTGCCGGTTTCATCGCCGGCTACGCGGCCCAGGCGATCAACCGCTATGCGCGCTTGCCGCAGAGTCTCGAAGCGCTTAAACCGATCCTGATCATTCCTTTGCTGGCCAGCCTGTTCACCGGCCTGGTGATGATCTACGTGGTTGGCAAACCGGTGGCAGGGATGCTCGAAGGGCTCACGCACTTCCTCGACAGCATGGGCACCACCAACGCGATCCTGCTGGGCGTATTGCTCGGTGGAATGATGTGCGTCGACCTCGGCGGGCCGATCAACAAGGCAGCCTATGCGTTCTCGGTGGGCCTGTTGGCGTCGCAGAGTTATGCACCCATGGCCGCGACCATGGCCGCCGGCATGGTGCCGCCGATCGGGCTGGGCATCGCTACCTTCATCGCCCGGCGCAAGTTTGCCCAGACCGAGCGGGAGGCGGGTAAAGCGGCGTTGGTATTGGGGTTGTGCTTCATTTCCGAAGGCGCCATTCCGTTCGCCGCCAAGGACCCGCTACGGGTGATCCCAGCGAGCATCGCCGGCGGTGCGTTGACCGGTGCGTTGTCGATGTACTTCGGCTGCAAGCTGATGGCGCCGCACGGTGGGTTGTTTGTGCTGGCGATTCCGAACGCGATCAATCATGCGTTGCTGTATCTGCTGGCGATCGTGGCGGGGAGCTTGGTGACCGCGGTGACGTATGCGCTGCTCAAAAGGCCGGAAGCAGTCGAGCTGGCGCTGGAACCCGTGTAGGAGCAAGGCTTGCCCGCGATGCAGGCGCCTCGGTGTGGCAGTGACACCGAGGTGATGCCATCGCCAGCAAGCCGGCTCCTACAGGTCGGTGTTCGAGTGCCAGGCTTACATGTAGCTGCTGATATGCAATATCAGGTTCTTGGGTAATCTGAACATCAATAGACCCTCTATCGCCCTGATTTGCCCGGCAGTTAGAGGGTGGCTGCCCATGGCTTGCTCTTCTTCACGCCAACCCATGATCGGCATCAGGATATGCGCAGTAACAGTCGCTGGCAGACCGATCTCGTATTCGGCCCGGTCACTGTCCGGGTCTATCCCGTAGATCTGAAACTTCAAATCGTATTTCATGGTTCACCCTTCGTAGTTTTGAGGGTTCTCAAACTACCTGGGTCGCACAGGCGTTGGCGTTAGGACGTTTCCCCAATACCGCGGTGAAATTTCCGATTGCTGGGCAGGATGCTCGCGATGGCGGCGGAGCAATCAACCTATGGGTTGAATGTCATACCGTCATCGCGAGCAAGCTTTGCTCCCACAGTGAATATTCAACCTGTGCTTTTTTGGATTTCAATAAACATCCCGGCGATAGCGGCCTTGCTCGATCAGCTTGTCGACCGCTTCAATTCCGAGCACTTCGTTGAGCACGTGATCCACGCCCGACGCCATGCCCTGCAGGCTGCCGCAGATGTAAATTACCGCGCCATCGGCCAGCCACTGCTTCAATAGATCCGCCGATTCCCGCAGCCGGTCCTGCACATAGATCTTCTCAGCCTGGTCCCGCGAGAACGCCAGGTCCAGGCGCTCCAGATCCCCCGACACCAGCCATTCCTGCAGCTCGTCGCGACAGAGGAAATCCTGCTCGCGGTTGCGCTCGCCAAACAGCAGCCAATGCCGCTGTTGACCATCGGCAATCCGCGCCTTGAGCAAACTGCGCAGCCCGGCCAGGCCGGTGCCGTTGCCCAGCAGAATCATCGGCAGCGGCTCGCTCGGCAGATGGAAACTGCTGTTGCTCCGCACCCGCAGGCTGATGGTGCCCCCCACCGGCGCATGCTCGGTCAACCAGCCGGAGCCAACGCCCAGGCTGCCGTCCGCATGCACTTCCTGGCGCACGATCAGTTCGAGCACGCCATCGGCGGCGATCGAAGCGATGGAGTATTCGCGCATGGCCAGCGGCACCAGCGCATCCGCCAGCGCCTGGGCGTGCAGGCCGACCAGATGCGCGCGGTTCTCCGGCAGTTGGCGACTGGCCAGGGCTTGCTCCAGGGTTTGCGTCAGGCCGTCGAGTGTCACGCTGGCCCGGCCGTCAATGCCCAGACCATCGAGGAAATGCTCGATGGCCCATGGGCAGTTGCGCGGCAGCACTTCCACCAGGTCACCGGCCAGCCAGCCGCTGGCAGTGGGGGCGGTCAGGCCCAAAAGGTAAACTGGCGCGCCGCTGCTGTCCGGGTTCATCAGTTCGCGGCGGGTCAGCGTCCAGTTGTCGTAGCTGGGCGCTTGCCAGGTGTCCAGGGGCGCCTGTCCGGTCAGCTGGCCGAGTTGCTGCTGCCAGTGACGCAAGGCGTAGGGGTCGCCGCTATCGACTTCCACCGGCGCGAACAGGGTCTTGCCGCCGTGTTCGCCCAACCAGCTGTGCAAGCGTCGAGCGAAGCCGCAGAAGTGTTGATACTGCCGATCGCCCAGGCCCAGCACTGCATAATTGAGGCTTTCCAGGCTCATGGCGCGACCCAGCACCTTGCGCTCGAAACCCCGGGCGCTGTCCGGTGCTTCGCCGTCGCCAAAGGTGCTGACCACAAACAAGGCGTTGTGCGAGTCCTGCAGGTCCTGTTCGCTGACACTGGCCAGCGGCTGAACCTTCACCGGCAAGCCGGCCGCCTGCAATTGGCCGGCAGTCTGCCAGGCCAATTGCTCGGCAAAGCCGCTCTGGCTGGCGAAGCCGATCAGCCAGGCCGGCGCATCAACCAGCGGTTGGGCCAGGCCTTTACGCGCGTCGCGGATCTGCTTCTTCTTGCGCCGACGATCGAGGTACAGCAGCCAGCCGGTGACGAAGAACAGCGGCATGGTCAGCGCGCTGATGGTCAGGATCACCCGCCCGACAATGCCGAAATAGCTGCCGACGTGCAGTGCATAAATGCTGGTCAGCAGCTGCGCCTTGAGGCTCTTGTCGCTGTAGCGGTCGTGCCGCTTGACGATGCCGGTGGCTGGATCAAGGGTGATCTGGTTAAGGGCGCGGTTGTGGGGTGAAGTGTTCAGCAGGTAGAACACGGTCGCCGGTTGGCCGGCCACTGGCGGCATGCGGATGTTGTAGGCGCTCAGTGCCGGACCTGCGGAACTGTAGATGCTGCTCCAGATTGCCGCGTAATCGGCGGTCGGTGCCGGACCGCTCGGCGCAGGGGCGCGTCCGCCGCGCACGCGCTCGTTTTGCGGTGAGTCGGAAAGCAGGCGCGTCAGGCCCTTGTTGTACCACTCGTAGGACCACGACAAACCGGTGAGTGCCGCCAGGAGATAGAACACCAGGCACCAGGTGCCGGCGACCGAGTGCAGGTCCCAGTTGAAGCTGCGGCCCTTTTTCTTCCAGTCCAGGGTCAGCCAGGCGCGCCAGCTTTTCCACTGGCGCGGCCAGCGCAGATAAAGGCCGGACAGGCAGAAAAACACCAGGATCAGCGTGCAGGCTCCGGTGATCTGGCGGCCGGTATCCCCCATCGCCAGGAAGCGGTGCAGTTGCAGCATCAGGCCGAAGAAGTCCTGACCACTGGCGTCGCCCATGAACTCGGCGGTGTACGGGTCGAAGTAGCGCATCTCGCCGCGACGTTCGCCAGGCTTGGGCGTGAAGAACACTTTGGCCGCCGCACCGCTGTCGGTCTCGACGCTGAGCATCGAGACTTTCTTGCCGGACGCGGCTTCGATGCGCTCCACCAGTTCGGCCGGCGGCAGGACGCCGGCGACCTGCTTCTCGACCTGCAGCACCGACGGGTTCAGCGCGCTCAGGATCTCGTCCTGGAACGACACCGTTGCCCCGGTGATGCCCATGAGGGCAAGGACCAGCCCGGCGCTGATGCCGAAAAACCAGTGCAGCTGGAACAGGGTTTTCTTCAACACGTCGCTCGCCTTGTTCGTTCGAAAATAATCATCACGGCGCGCATTATGCCGTGGGTTGACGGGATGCCTGGGCTATTACGCACAAAAGCCCCGTTCATCTGGATGAACGGGGCCAATCCCTGATCTCAGCTTCCACCACACATTCCCTGTGGGAGCGGGCTTGCTCGCGAAAGCGGTGTGTCAGCTACAGTTGCGACTGACCCACCGCCTTCGCGAGCAAGCCCGCTCCCACAAGGGGATTGCGGTGACTTCCTATCAGAAGTGGAAGTTAGTGCTCAACAACGCCGTACGGCCCGCCGCCTGGTTGGCGAAGTGGGTCGAGAAAGCTTTGTCGTAGTAGGTTTCGTCTGTCAGGTTCTGCACGTTCAATTGCAAGTCGACGTTTTTGGTCAGCTTGTAGGCCACCATCGCGTCGTAGCGCACATAATCATCGACCATGGTGGTGTTGGCTGCGCTGCCGAACACGTCGTCGACGTAGAACGCACCGCCACCGACAGTCAGCTTCGGCGTGACCTGGTAGGTGGTCCAGAGGCTGGCGCTGTTCTTCGGCGTGTTAGGCAGTTCGTTGCCGTTGTTGGCGCGGTTGGCCGGCAGGTCACCACCGTCAACCTGCTCGCTGTCCATGTAGGCGTACCCAGCGAAGACTTGCCATTTTTCGGTGATCTTGCCGGTGGCCGACAGTTCGATACCTTGCACGCGAGTCTTGCCGACGTTTTCATAAGACGTGGTGTTCACTTGCACGCGAGCGTTGTCTTTCTCGGTGCGGAAGATGTCGGCGGTCAGGGACAGGCGATCGTTCAGCAGGTCCCACTTGGTACCGATTTCGTAGTTCTTGGTGGTTTCCGGCTCCATGTCGCTGCTCAGCAGGTTGCCGGTCCGATCTGGCGTGCCACCCAGCGGGTTGCCTTCCTGGCCTTCGCCCAAGGTGTTGCCCGGTGGCGTCGCGGACGTAGCGTACGAGGCATAGATGCTGCCGTTTTCAGCCGGCTTGTAGACCACGCCGAACTGACCGGTGACGAACTCGCTGGTGTCCTTGCCTTTGGAGGCATTGCCATTGGTCACGACAGTCGCGCCGGCAGCGTCGTAGGTCTTGTACTTGGTGTCGAAGTGGTCGTAGCGCAGGCCCATGTTCACCAGCCATTGCGAAGACAATTCCAGGGTGTCGAACACGTACAGTGCGCGGGTGGTGCTGGAGGTGTCGGTGCCAGCGTAGTTACGCGCGATCGAACCGTTCCACGGATCACTCGGGTCCGGGTTCGACAGCGAGGTGCAGTTGTAGCCGCTTGGCGCGCCGATCAGCGCAGGGCTGCAGTTGGTAGTCGCTGCGGCGGTGCCCGGAGTGGTATCGGTGTTGACGGTGTACGAGGATTTCTGGCTCTTTTCGTGGCTCAACTCGATACCAGTCGCAAAGCTGTTCTTGAATCCAGCGATATACACGTCACCAAACAGATCAGTCTGGTTGGTGGTGGTATCAGTGTTGCTGACACGAGTGTTGGCCCGACGCCAGACGCTGCCGTTGTTGACGTTGCCCTTGGAGTCGTCCGGCTGGGTCAGGATGTAATCCTGCATGCTGCTGCCGTGGCGCAGGGTGTTCTTGACGGTCAGCGCATCGGTCAGGTCGTGCTCGATGGCGATGGTCGCGGTGTCGGTGCGGCCCTTGCGGAAGTCGCGACCGTCCAGGCCGTAGAAGTTGCTGCTGCGGCCACCGTCGTCCGGCGTGTCCGGGTTGGACTTGGTGCGCGCGGCAGAACCGGCAACCGGAATGCTGTACGGAATACCCGAGTCCGGGGTGTCATTGCTTTCCAGATGGTAGTAATCAAGGTTGACGCGGGTGTCGGTGCCCAGGCCGAACGCCACGGACGGCGCGATGCCCCAGCGGTCGTAGTCGACGCTGTCACGGCCGGCGACGTTGCTTTCGTGGCTCATCAGGTTCAGACGGCCAGCGGCGGTGTCGGTGAACTGGTAGTTGCCGTCGAAGGTGTAGCGCTGGGTCTGGTCCGAGCCCCAAGTGAAACCACCGTCGAGCGAGTCGCCCAGGTGCGCTTTCTTGCTCACCAGGTTGATGCTGCCACCAGCAGCGCCACGGCCGCCAATGGCCGAGTTCGGGCCCTTGCTGACTTCAATCGACTCGACCGCGAAGATCTCGCGGCTCTGCGAGCCGGTGTCCCGCACGCCGTCCAGGTACGTATCGCCCTGGGCATCGAAGCCGCGGATGAACGGACGGTCGCCCTGTGGGTTGCCGCCTTCACCGGCACCGAAGGTGATGCCTGGGACGGTGCGCAGCGCGTCCTGCATGTTCAGGGCGCCGGTGTCCTTGAGGACCTGTTGCGGGATGACGGTGATCGAGCGCGGAGTGTCGACCAGCGGCGCGGTGTACTTGGGCGAGGAGGCTTTTTCGACGTTGTAGGTCGTTGCGTCCTGGGCTTCGCCGGTAATGGCGGTGGCGTCCAGGGAAATCGCATTGGATGGCGATTTTGCGTCGGTTTTCTCTGCAGCGAAAACCATTTGGCCAGCGGAGCCGGCGGTGATTGCCACGCCAATTGCAGACGCGAGCAAACGCGGTGAACTGACAGGTAATTGTGGTTGTTGGCGTGACATTGAAATTCCCCTCCCCAAGGATTTGAGGTCGCGGAATATAGGGTAAACAGTTATTCGTATCAATTGCGAAACATTACTATTCGCACTGAATTTACATTCTTTACAATTTGACCTTACGGTTTTTGCTGTTTCATTCGTCACGAGGGTTTTACACAGGCAATAAGAATCAATACCATTGGCATCCTCTTGCCTTCAGGTATTGCCCCCATGTTGCTGCACATTCCCGGCGTGTTCGCGAAAGAAGAAGTGCAGCGCATCCGTGAGGCTCTGGAGCAGGCTGATTGGGCAGACGGCAAGATCACCGCTGGCTATCAGTCAGCCAAGGCCAAGCACAATCTGCAGCTGCCGGAAGGCCATCCGCTGGCCAAGGAAATCGGTGCGGCGATGCTGGAAAGGCTGTGGAAAAATCCGCAGTTCATGTCCGCCGCTTTGCCGCACAAGGTGTTTCCGCCACTGCTCAATTGCTACACGGCCGGCGGCAGTTTCGACTTCCACATCGACAACGCCGTGCGCCAGCCGCAGAACAGCATCGAGCGGGTGCGCACTGACCTGTCGGCCACGCTGTTTTTCAGCGAGCCCGAGGACTATGACGGCGGCGAGCTGGAGATCCAGGACACCTTCGGCACCCAGCGGGTGAAATTGCCGGCAGGTGACATGGTTCTGTACCCCGGCACCAGCCTGCACAAGGTCAACGCCGTCACCCGCGGGACGCGTTTTGCCTCGTTCTTCTGGACCCAAAGCCTGGTGCGTGAGGACAGCCAGCGCGCGCTGCTGTTCGAGATGGACGGGGCGCTCCGCCAGCTGACCCAGGACCTGCCCGACCACCCTTCACTGATCCGCCTGACCGGCACCTATCACAACCTGCTGCGCCGCTGGGTCGAGGTATGACTTTTCAACTGCGCCGCGAGGAAGTCCTCGACGGTGATCGGCTCAAGGCCATGCTCGACGAAAGCCCGGCGCGCGCAGCTCAGGCGATCCTGATCGCGGCCCGGGAAAACCTGCTCGACGCCCAGGCGTTACTGGGGCAGATCCTGCTGGACGGGCAGGGCATCGAGCAGGATCAACCGCTGGCCCTGCGCTGGTTCGAGATCGCTGCCCGGCGCGGTCACCTGATGGCGCGCAACATGCTAGGGCGTTGTCATGAGCATGGTTGGGGTTGTAGTGCCGATGCTTCGGTTGCGGCCAGCCATTATCGAATCGCGGCGGAAGCAGGCCTCGATTGGGCCATGTACAACTACGCCAATCTGCGGGCGACCGGGCGCGGAGTGATGGAGGATCAAGCGCAGGCGTTGGAGCTATATCACCGCGCCGCCGGGCTTGGGCATGCGAAATCGATGAACCTGTTGGGTCGTTATCTGGAAGAGGGGCAGCATTGCCCAATGGATCCGCAGGCGGCGCGTGACTGGTATCGACGTTCGGCAGTTGGCGGGGATTTTCGCGGGCAGTTCAGCTACGCCGCCGTGCTGGCGGATGAGGGCGATGTCGGGGAAGCGCTGGAGTGGTTGCGTGAGGCATTGGCTGGTGGGAATCTGAATTTCCTGCGGGTGGCGAGCAGGACGTTATCGAGCGCCACCGATCCGCAAATCCGCGCCCTGGCCACCGAGTACGCCCAACGCCAGTCCGAACTGGAACGCGAATCCCTGTAATCGCTGGCGCTGCGCAATTCCCCCGTAGGAGCTGCCGAAGGCTGCGATCTTTTGATCTTGCCCTTGAAAAACAAGATCAAAAGATCGCAGCCTGCGGCAGCTCCTACAGGGATTGCGTTTCAAAAAAAACCCATGACGTGTCATGGGCTTTTTGTTTTGCGCGACTACCGCTTACACGTAATACGATTTCAGCGGCGGGAAGCCATTGAATTCCACCGCGCTGTAGCTGGTGGTGTAGGCACCGGTCGACAGCCAGTACATGCGATCACCGATCGCCAGGTTCAGCGGCAGGCCGTATTTGTAGTTCTCGTACATGATGTCGGCGCTGTCGCAAGTCGGGCCGGCGATGACCACTTCTTCCATCTCGCCTTTCTTCTCGGTCCAGATCGGAAACTTGATGGCTTCGTCCATGGTTTCGATCAGGCCGGAGAACTTGCCCACGTCCGTGTATACCCAGCGCTCGACCGCGGTGCGGGATTTGCGCGCAACCAGCACCACTTCGCTGACCAGGATGCCGGCGTTGGCGATCAGCGAACGGCCTGGCTCCAGGATGATTTCCGGCAGGTCGTCACCGAAGTCTTCCTTGAGGAAGCGGATGATTTCTTCAGCGTAGGTTTCCAGGCTGTTGGTGCGGGTGATGTAGTTGGCCGGGAAGCCACCGCCCATGTTGATCAGCTTGAGCACGATGCCGTCTTCTTCTTTCAGGCGCTCGAAGATCACTTTGACCTTGGCGATCGCCGCGTCCCACACGCTGATGTCGCGCTGTTGCGAGCCGACGTGGAAGGAAATGCCGTAAGGCACCAGGCCCAGGTCACGGGCCAGGATCAGCAGGTCCATGGCCATGTCGGTCTGGCAGCCGAATTTGCGCGACAAAGGCCAGTCAGCCGTGGTCGAGCCTTCGGTGAGGATGCGCACGTAAACCTTCGAGCCCGGCGCAGCCTTGGCGATGTTGCGCAGGTCGGCTTCAGAGTCGGTGGAGAACAGGCGCACGCCTTTCTCGTAGAAATAACGAATGTCTTTGGATTTCTTGATGGTGTTGCCGTAGCTGATACGGTCGGCGCTGACGCCGCGGTCCATCACCTTGTCCAGCTCGTAGATGGAGGCGATGTCGAAGCTCGAACCCTTGTCTTTCAACAGGTCGATGATCTCGACGGCCGGGTTGGCTTTTACCGCGTAATAGACTTTGGCGAACTCGAAACCGGCGCGCAGGTCATCGTAGGCCTTGCTGATCATCGCGGTGTCGATCACCACGAACGGGGTTTCTTGCTTGTCGGCGAACGCCTTCATTTTGTCAAAAGTGGCGCGCTCGAAATAATCTTCGACGTTGATCGACATGCTGGAGACTCCTAAGGGCAAACTTGATTGGTCAATGGGTGTAAATGAACGTCCTCCGTATCCCCACTTTGGTTCGCCTACTTCCCAAGGCATGTCGCCGAAAGCAAAAAGGCCATGGGAGGCGGTGCTTCCCTTGGCCTTGCTGTCTCGTCGTCAGTACTTGAGCCGGATGGATCGTTTCCAGCATGGACGTTCGGCGCGAACTTTAGGGCGTGAGGGGCTCGAGATCAACAAAAAATGTCGCGTTTTTGCACGCTTCCGTCGTGCGGTCCTGATGGGTTACTGATGTAACCGACCTGCATGACAATGTGATGTTCCCCTGGCGGGGAGATTTGAGGTGTTTCAAGCGGGAACTGTGGTGCCCCCAATCGCGAGCAGGCTCGCTCCCACAGAGGATTTGTGCTGATGCACAGTTTGCATGCACATCACAGATCCAATGTGGGAGCGAGCCTGCTCCGGGCGGCGCTCCGACGATGACGTCAGATCAGGCCAACGCAGTTTCCGCAGGCGAAACAATGCTGGTCTTGCCCCCACGAGACTTGCCGGAGCTCAGGTATTCGGCAATCGATTCCTGAGTCACTTCACCCAGGAACACCCGCTCGGCGTCCATCACCGGCAACCACGAGCGGTTGAACTCGTACATGCGCGACAACAGGATGCGCAAATGCTCGTCGAACGCCGCCGTGGCGTTGAACTCGCGCAGGTATTGCGCGCAAGTACCGGCCTGGCGGTGCAGGTCGCGACGGCGGACATAACCGAGCGCCTTGTTCTCACCGTCAGTGACCACGACATAGCGACGGTCGTGTTCGTCCATCAGCTCCAGGGCGTCGGCCACTGGGGTTTCCGGGCTGACCGATGGCGCGTTGTCGGCCGCGTCTTCGGCCTTCACCAGCAACAGGCGCTTGAGCGTACTATCCTGGCCGACGAAGTTGCTGACAAAGTCATCCGCCGGGTGCGCCAGCAGGGTGTCCGGATGGTCGATCTGCAACAGTTTGCCGGCACGGAAGATCGCAATCTTGTCGCCCAGTTTGATCGCCTCATCGATGTCATGGCTGACCATGATCACGGTCTTGTTCAGCGCCCGCTGCATCTCGAAGAACTCGTTCTGGATCATCTCGCGGTTGATCGGGTCGACCGCACCGAACGGTTCGTCCATCAACAGCAACGGTGCATCCGCCGCCAAGGCACGAATCACCCCGATCCGCTGTTGCTGGCCACCCGACAGTTCACGCGGGTAGCGAGTCAGGTACTGCTTGGGCTCAAGCTTGATCATGCTCATCAACTCGCGGGCGCGGTCGTGGCATTTCTTTTTGTCCCAGCCCAGCAGGCGCGGGACGATGGTGATGTTTTCCTCGATGGTCATGTTCGGGAACAGGCCGATCTGCTGGATCACATACCCGATGTTGCGTCGCAGGGTCACGGCGTCAAGGTCGGTGGTGTCTTCGCCGTTGATCAGGATCTTGCCGGAGGTCGGCTTGATCAGGCGGTTGATCATCTTCAGCGTGGTGCTTTTGCCGCAGCCCGATGGCCCGAGGAACACGCAGATTTCGCCTTCATTGACGGTCAGGCTCACCGAGTCCACGGCTTTGACGTCTTTGCCGTTGCTTTGGAAGGTCTTGCTGAGGTTTTGAAGTTCGATCATTTGAGCAGTCCTTTTGGAGTCAGCGTGCGTTGCAGCCATTGCAGAAGCAGGTCGGCGAAGATGGCCAGGAGACTGACCAGCACGGCGCCAACGATCAGCATCGACATATCGCTGCGGCTGATTGAAGCGAGAATAAGTACACCCAGGCCGCCGGCACCGATGGTGGCGGCGATGGTCATGACACCAATGTTCATCACCACGGCGGTGCGCACCCCGGCGAGGATCACCGGTACCGCGATCGGCAGTTCGACCATGCGCAGGCGCTGGCCGAAGGTCATGCCGATGCCGCGGGCGGCTTCGCGAATACCGGGTTCGACGCCGGTGAGGGCGAGGTAGGTGTTACGCATGATCGGCAGCAGCGAGTACAGGAACACTGCGGTGATCGCCGGCATCGGCCCCAGGCCCTGGCCGAATTTCGAGTAGAACGGCAGCAGCAGGCCGAACAGTGCAATCGATGGCACGGTCAGCAGCACCGTGGCACTGGCCTGCAGCGGGCCGGCCAGCGACGGGAAGCGCGTCATCAGGATGCCCAGCGGCACACCGGCCAGGATCGCCAGGGTCACGGCAATGCCGACCAGGGTGATGTGCTGCCAGGTCAGGTGTAAAACCTGCGCCCAGTCGAGATGGGAAAAGGCGTTCAGAAATTCCATGTCTTCTCCTCCTCAGTTCAGGGGATGCTGGCGCAGGAAATCTGCGGCAACGGATGAAGGGCTTTCGTGGCCGACGTCGACCCGCGCATTCAGCGCACGCATGGTCGCGTCATCGAACAGCTCGGCCAGTGGCTTGATCTCTTCGGCGAGTTTTGGATGGGCGTCGAGGTAAGCCTGGCGCACCACCGGTGCGGCGGTGTAGTCCGGGAAGTAATGCTTGTCGTCTTCCAGTAACTTGAGCTTGAAGGCATTCAGGCGACCGTCGGTGGTGTACACCAGGCCGGCAAACACCTGGCCATTGCGCAAGGCCGTGTAGACCAGGCCGGCGTCCATCTGGCGGGTGTTCTTGCGGGTCAGGTTCATGCCGTACAGCTCAACCATGCCCGCCAGCCCGTCGGAACGGTTGGCGAACTCGGTATCCAGCGCCACCAGGTGATTGTCCTTCTGCTCGGCCTGCAGCACCGCATTCAGCTCACTGATGGTGTTGATCTGCGGGTAAGCCTTTGCGGTGATTTCTGGAAGTGCCAGGGCGTAGGTGTTGCTGAATTTCGACGGGGTCAGCCAGACCAGGCCTTTTTTCGCGTCGAGTTCCTTCACTTTCGCGTAGGACTGGGCGCTGTCGAGTTTGTCCGTGATGTGGTTGTAAGCCACCAGCGAGACGCCGGTGTATTCCCATATCAGGTCCAGCTGGCCACTTTCCTGGGCACTGCGCGCGAGGTTGCTGCCCAGACCGCCGGTCACCTGGGTGTCGTACCCCTTAGTGCGCAGGTACTGGGAGGTGATTTCAGCCAGCAGGGTCTGCTCGGTGAAGACCCGGGCGCCGATGCGGATCACCGGTTTTTCAGCGGCTTGGGCAAATCCTGCGAACAGCAGGACGCAGCCTAATAACAAGGTAACTTTTTTCATAAATATTCCTTTGCCGAGGCTTAAGACGGGCGCAAGCCGCGTTCGAGCCAGAGGCGGCTGGACAGTGTCACCAGGCCGTCGAGCAGCAAGGCCAGCAAGGCGGTACACGCCGCGCCGAGCAGCAGTTGCGGCTGATTGTTCAGGGCGATGCCTGGGAAAATCAGGCTGCCCAGGCTGTTGGCGCCAATCAGGAAGGCCAGCGGTGCGGTACCGACGTTGATCGCCAGGGCCACGCGCACGCCACCGATGATGATCGGCACGGCGTTGGGCAGTTCGACCCGCCACAGCACCTGGGTCGGGGTCATGCCAATGCCGACAGCCGCTTCCTTGAGCGAACCCTGGACGTTTTTCAGGCCTTCATAGGTGTTGCGCACAATCGGCAACAGCGAGGCGAGGAACAGGGCGAAGATCGCGGGGCCGCTGCCGATGCCGAGGATCCCAAGGGCGATGGCCAGTACGGCGAGAGGCGGCACGGTATTGCCGATGTTGAAGATCTGCATGAAGCGTTCAGCGCGGCCAACCATGGTCGGGCGGCTGAGGAAAATGCCGGCGGGTATGCCCACGACAAGGGCGGCCAGCATGGAGACGAGTACAAGAACCAGATGCGCTTGCAGGTAAAACAACAAATCGTCGCGGTAATGTTCGATCGTGTTGATGCCGATCCAGTGGACCAGCAGGGCCAGGAGCGCGACGACAACCGCACCTCCTATCAGCCCTTTGCCATAGCGAATAGCCACAGGCGGACTCCTTTTTTCTTGGTCGGCGAACGCAGCCCCGTGTGGTGGGTGGCCGGGGTGGTCGGTTCTACGGGCCCAACTTCGGCGCCAGAAGCTCATATCCTGCGTTGCTGTTCCTCGCCATAGCTAGCTATGACTCGTCACAGCGCCTTGGCTATGAACTTCTGGCATCCGAAGTTGGACCCGTAGAACCGACCACCCCGGCCACTAGCCATTCCTGGCTGCCGGGAAATACAACGTTCGCGAGAAGCAGCTCATGCCGAACGCATCCCGCTGTAGGAGCGAGCCCGCTCGCGAAAAACGTCCAGACAACGCGTGCATTCAGACACCCAGCGTTATCGTTGACGACCATCGCGAGCAGGCTCGCTCCTACAGGAGACGGCGTACGGCTTATCGAGCCATAAGCGCAGCCTCGTCAGGCTAACTTGCAGGTTTTTCAAACCCTGCTACGAGAGCTGTAACAGGGGAGTGGACGCCTCCACTGTTTAAAAGGTTCCCACGTTCGACACTATTTGGCCACCCGTAGGAGCTGCCGAAGGCTGCGATCTTTTGATATTGATCTTCAATGATTGGTACACGCCAAGATCAAAAGATCGCAGCCTTCGGCAGCTCCTACGGGGTGATGCGGTGTTTGGTGAAGCCTACGGATGGTGGTCCGTGACGGTCCATTTGCGCTATACTCGCCGCCCTTTTTTGAATCACCTGCCAGGCGATTTCCCATGACCAACCAGGCCGCCGAAGTCGCGAAACGCCGCACTTTCGCC
This sequence comes from Pseudomonas sp. LB3P31, assembly GCF_054897945.1. Taxonomy (NCBI): domain Bacteria; kingdom Pseudomonadati; phylum Pseudomonadota; class Gammaproteobacteria; order Pseudomonadales; family Pseudomonadaceae; genus Pseudomonas; species Pseudomonas sp. LB3P31. The sequence goes on along the minus strand of NZ_CM142710.1, from coordinate 2,518,543 downwards.
ATTATTTCCCACCCCGATGCCGGTAAAACCACCATCACCGAGAAGCTCTTGCTGATGGGCAAGGCGATTGCGATTGCGGGCACGGTGAAATCACGTAAATCCGACCGCCATGCGACGTCCGACTGGATGGAAATGGAAAAACAACGGGGTATTTCCATTACCACGTCGGTCATGCAGTTCCCGTATCGCGACCACATGATCAACCTGCTCGACACCCCGGGCCACGAAGACTTCTCCGAAGATACCTACCGCACCCTGACAGCGGTCGACTCGGCATTGATGGTCCTCGACGGCGGTAAGGGTGTAGAGCCACGGACCATCGCCCTGATGGAAGTCTGCCGGCTGCGTGACACGCCGATCGTCAGCTTCATCAATAAACTCGACCGTGACATCCGCGACCCGATCGAATTGCTCGACGAGATCGAAGCGGTCCTGAAGATCAAGGCCGCGCCGATCACCTGGCCGATCGGCTGCTACCGTGACTTCAAGGGTGTGTATCACCTGGCTGACGACTACATCATCGTTTACACCGCTGGTCACGGCCACGAACGTACCGATGTGAAAATCATCGAGAAGCTCGACTCCGATGAAGCTCGCGCGCATCTGGGCGACGAGTACGATCGCTTCGTCGATCAGCTGGAGCTGGTACAGGGTGCCTGCCACGAATTCAACCAACAGGAATTCCTCGACGGCCAACTGACCCCGGTGTTCTTCGGTACTGCCCTGGGCAACTTCGGTGTCGATCACGTGCTCGACGCCGTGGTCAACTGGGCGCCGAAACCGCTGGCGCGAGTCGCCAACGAGCGCACCGTGGAGCCGGTCGAAGAGAAATTCGCCGGCTTCGTATTCAAGATCCAGGCGAACATGGACCCGAAACACCGCGACCGCATTGCCTTCATGCGTATCTGCTCCGGCAAGTACGAAAAAGGCATGAAGATGCGCCACGTGCGCACCGGCAAGGACGTGCGCATCGGCGATGCCCTGACGTTCTTCTCCTCCGAACGTGAGCAACTGGAGGAAGCCTTCGCCGGCGACATCATCGGCCTGCACAACCACGGCACCATCCAGATCGGCGACACCTTCACCGAAGGCGAAGTCCTCGGTTTCACCGGTATCCCGCACTTCGCCCCGGAGCTGTTCCGCCGCGTACGCCTGCGCGATCCGCTGAAATCCAAGCAACTGCGCCAAGGCTTGCAGCAACTGGCGGAAGAGGGCGCGACCCAGGTGTTCTTCCCCGAGCGCAGCAACGACATCATCCTCGGCGCGGTCGGCGTGCTGCAGTTCGATGTGGTCGCCAGCCGCTTGAAAGAGGAATACAAGGTCGAGTGCTCCTACGAGCCGATCACCGTGTACTCCGCGCGCTGGATTGATTGCGCCGATAAGAAGAAGCTCGAGGAATTCCGGGTCAAGGCCGTGGAAAACCTGGCGATCGATGGCGGTGGTCACCTGACCTACCTGGCCCCGACCCGGGTCAACCTGGCTTTGATGGAAGAGCGCTGGCCGGACGTGAAATTCCGTGCGACGCGTGAGCATCACTAAGCGTCAAGCCGCAAAGAAAAAACCCCGGTCGCGAAAGCACCGGGGTTTTTTTTACCTGATGAAAATCAAAAGATCGCAGCCTTCGGCAGCTCCTACAGGTGAGCGCGGTTTCCTGTAGGAGCTGCCGAAGGCTGCGATCTTTTGATCTTGACGTTGCTAGAGCACAAACGTGCCCTGATGAAAAACCATCTGCCACCGCCCATCCCGTTGCCGCCAGATCGAGCTGCGCAAGCTGCTGCTGGTATCGGTATGACAGCGGTAGGTCACCAGTGCGGTATCTGGCGAAAGCGGTTTAACTGCGAATTCACGGATGGTGCGTTGGACGAAGGGCTGATCCGGCAGTTGCTCGACCACATCCGCTTTACACCACACACCACCACTGGCGCCGAACTCTGCGAAGTCGTCCGCGATCAAATCGCAAAGCGCTTGCGCATCGATTCTCGTAGTTTGTGCCAACAGGCGTTGTTCCAGTTCGAGCAGTGTCTGCAGTAGGCCCATGACCCCCCCTTGTTTCCAAGCTGCCGCGTTCATACCGATTCGCCATAAACATTATGCTAAACCAGTCTGCCCATCCACGGCATTCTGCTCCTTCATAAGCGTCCTATCTGGAGAACCGACCCAATCGGAACTAGATTTCATCTACCGCCACTCTGGCACCTCATGCTTCACCCAAAAGGGATGGATTCGGCTATGAGCATTTTTCGACGCATTGTGCTGTTGCTTAAGGTTTTGGTGATGTTGTCCGTTGGCATGACTGCGGCGCGGGCCGAGTGCCCGGATCATGGTGAACAGGCTTCAAGCGGACAGGTGTCGCACGCAGGCCTGATGATCGCCAAGTCTGAATCGGAGCCCGGCGACCAGGGCCAGGGTGGCAGCGCGGATGACGATGATTCGACCACCGACGAACCGGATTCCGATGATCCGGACGAAGGCGACAGCCAGACCTAGGCCAAAAGAAAACCCCTTCACCGCGACTGTTGCGCAGTCGAAGTAGAAGAGGCGAGTGAAACTGTCGCATAACCTGTAGGAGTGAGCCTGCTCGCGATGGCGGAGTGTCAGTCGGTAATTTAACTACTGACACTCCGCCATCGCGAGCAGGCTCACTCCTACAGGGGATTTCATTTCAAACTGCCGTCATGCCGCGCCGTCGAGGAATTGCTCGGCGTAGTGGCAAGCCACCTGCCGATTATCCAGCAAGCGCAACGCCGGCTCTTCCGTACTGCACCGCTCGGTCGCATACGGGCAGCGCTTGTGGAAAGCGCAGCCCGACGGCGGATTCAGCGGGTTGGGCAGCTCGCCGACGATCTTGATCTTCGGCTTGTTCGGGTCCGGGTGAATGGTCGGAGTGGCCGACAGCAGCGCCTGGGTGTAGGGGTGCAGCGGGCGCGCGTAGATGTCGTTCTTCGGGCCGATTTCCACCGGGCGGCCGAGGTACATCACCATCACGTCATCGGCAACGTGTTGCACCACCGCGAGGTTGTGCGAGATGAACACGTAGGCGGTGTTGAACTGCTGCTGCAGGTCCATGAACAGGTTCAGCACCTGCGCCTGGATCGATACGTCCAGCGCCGAAGTCGGCTCATCCGCCACCAGCACCTTCGGTTGCAGCATCATGGCGCGGGCGAGGGCGATCCGCTGGCGTTGACCGCCGGAGAACATGTGCGGGTAGCGCTGGTAATGCTCAGGGCGCAAACCCACCTGCTTCATCATCGCCTGGACCTTCTCGCGACGTTCGGCCGCGCTCAGGTTGGTGTTGATCAGCAGCGGTTCGCCGAGCTGGTCACCGACTTTCTGCCGCGGGTTCAATGACGCATACGGGCTCTGGAATACCATCTGCACGTCTTTGCGCAGTTGCTTGCGCTGGGCCTTGTCGGCACCGGCGACTTCCTGCCCGGCAATTTTCAAGGAGCCGGAAGACGGCTCCTCGATCAGCGTCAGGGCACGGGCCAGGGTGGATTTGCCGCAGCCCGATTCGCCTACTACGGCGAGGGTCTTGCCAGCTTCCAGTTCGAACGACACACCGTTCAAGGCGCGCACAGTCGCGTGCCCCTTGAACATGCCGCGGGACACTTCGTAGTGACGGGTCAGGTCGCGGGCGGTAAGTACGACGGCCATTACGCCACCTCCTGATTCAGCGGGTAGAAGCAGCGGGCGAGGCTGTTGCTTTTCGGGTCAAGGGCCGGACGCTGGGTGCGGCAATTCTCTTGCACATACGGGCAGCGCGGCGACAACAGGCAACCTTGCGGACGGTCATAACGACCCGGCACGATGCCCGGCAGGGTCGACAGGCGTGAAGCGCCCAGGCTGTGTTCCGGAATCGCCTTGAGCAGTGCTTCGCTGTAGGGGTGCGCGGGGATATCGAACAACTGCGGTACATGACCGACTTCAACCGCCTGGCCGGCGTACATCACGCACACACGTTGGGCGGTTTCGGCCACGACTGCAAGGTCGTGGGTAATCAATACCAGGCCCATGTTCTGCTCTTTCTGCAACGCCAGCAGCAGGTCCATGATCTGTGCCTGGATCGTTACGTCGAGGGCCGTAGTCGGTTCATCGGCGATCAGCAGTTTCGGCTCGCCGGCAATCGCCATGGCGATCGCGACGCGCTGGCTCATGCCGCCGGACAGTTGATGCGGGTAGGCGTCCATACGACTGGCCGCGCCCGGGATTTCAACTTTTTCCAGCAACTCGATAGCGCGTTTGCGCGCTTGCTTGCCGGACATTTTCAGGTGCAGGCGCAGCACTTCCTCGATCTGGAAGCCGACGGTGTAGCTCGGGTTCAGCGCGGTCATCGGGTCCTGGAACACCATGGCCAGGTCTTTGCCGACGATTTGCCGACGCTGACGATTGCTGAGCTTGAGCATGTTCTTGCCATCGAAATTCAGCGCATCGGCGGTGACGATGCCCGGGTGCTCGATCAGGCCCATCAGCGCCATCATGGTCACGGACTTGCCGGAACCCGACTCGCCAACGATGGCCAGGACTTCGCCCTTGTCCACGGAAATGTCGAGGCCGTCGACTACCGGCACGGCGGTCTTGTCGCCAAATCGAACGTTGAGATTCTTGATTTCTAACAGTGACATTTGAATCTCCTCAGGCGGCGTTCTTGAGTTTCGGGTCCAGCGCGTCGCGCAGGCCGTCACCCATCAAGTTGATTGCCAGCACGCTGAGCAAAATGGTCAAACCAGGCAGACTTACCACCCACCAGGCGCGTTCGATGTAGTCGCGAGCCGAAGCCAGCATGGTGCCCCACTCAGGGGTTGGCGGTTGTACGCCAAGACCGAGGAAGCCCAGCGCCGCCGCATCGAGAATCGCCGAGGAGAAACTCAGGGTGGCTTGAACGATCAGCGGCGCCATGCAGTTGGGTAGCACGGTGACGAACATCAGGCGTGGCAGACCGGCACCGGCCAGGCGCGCGGCAGTTACGTAGTCGCGGTTCAGTTCGCCCATCACCGCAGCGCGGGTCAGACGAACATAAGACGGCAACGAAACCACGGCGATGGCAATGATGGTGTTGATCAGGCCAGGGCCGAGGATGGCGACAATCGCCACGGCCAGCAGCAAGGATGGCAGGGCCAGCATGATGTCCATGAGACGCATGATGGTAGGGCCTAAAATACGCGGGTAGAACCCGGCGAACAGGCCCAGCAGGATGCCGGGAATCAGCGACATCACCACCGACGACAAGCCGATCAGCAGCGACAGGCGCGAACCCTGGATCAGGCGCGACAGCAGGTCGCGACCCAACTCATCGGTGCCGAGCAGGAACTGGATCTGTCCACCTTCCAGCCAGGACGGCGGCGTCAGCAGGAAGTCGCGATATTGCTCGCTCGGGTTATGCGGTGCGACCCAGGGGGCGAAGATCGCGCAGAACACGATCAGGATCATGAACATCAGGCCGGCAACCGCGCCTTTGTTCTTGGAGAAGGCTTGCCAGAATTCTTTGTACGGGGACGGGTACAGCAGGCTTTGATCGACTGTTACCGCTTGATTTTGAGTTGAAGCTGGGGTGGTCATGGTCATGATCTCAGCGCTGGTGACGGATGCGTGGGTTGGCAAAGCCGTAGAGGATGTCCACTACGAAGTTGACCAGAATCACCAGGCAGGCGATTAACAGGATGCCGTTCTGCACCACGGGATAGTCCCGTGCGCCAATGGCTTCGATCAGCCATTTGCCGATGCCGGGCCAGGAGAAGATGGTTTCGGTCAGGACAGCACCGGCCAGCAACGTCCCGACTTGCAACCCGACTACGGTCAGTACCGGAATCAGCGCGTTGCGCAGGCCATGCACGAATACCACGCGCGACGGCGACAGGCCTTTGGCGCGGGCGGTGCGGATGTAGTCTTCACGCAATACTTCGAGCATCGAGGAGCGGGTCATCCGCGCGATTACCGCCAGCGGGATGGTGCCCAGCACGATGGCCGGCAGGATCAGGTGGTGCAGCGCATCGAGGAACGCGCCAAAGTCATCGGCCAGCAGCGTATCGATCAGCATGAAGCCGGTACGCGGCTCGATGTCATAGAGCAGGTCGATCCGCCCGGACACCGGGGTCCAGCCCAGGGACACCGAGAAGAACATGATCAGGATCAGGCCCCACCAGAAGATCGGCATCGAATATCCCGCCAGGGAGATGCCCATCACCCCATGGTCGAACAGGGATCCTCGCTTGAGTGCCGCGATCACCCCGGCCAACAGGCCCAGGATACCGGCGAACAACAGTGCGGCCATGGACAGTTCCAGGGTCGCGGGGAATAGCGAAGTGAACTCACTCCAGACGCTTTCACGGGTTCGCAGGGATTCGCCGAGATCGCCGTGGGCCAGTTTGCCAATGTAATCCAGGTACTGGGCATACAGGGGTTTGTTCAGACCTAGGCGTTCCATTGCCTGAGCATGCATTTCCGGGTCGACTCTGCGTTCGCCCATCATGACTTCCACGGGATCGCCAGGGATCATGCGAATCAACGCGAAAGTCAGCAAGGTGATGCCGAAGAACGTGGGGATCAGTAACCCCAATCGGCGGGCAATAAAACTAAACATCTTGTGGTGTACCTCATCAGCCGGTTAGGCGTGCCTGGTGTCCCTGGAGTCAGGGACACCGGGAGTTTTCTTATCTACTTCACCTGGGTAGTGGCGAAGTTATTCGTGGTGAGAGGGCTGATGTGATAGCCCTCTACGTTCTTGCGCATTGCCGTGAACATGCGGGTGTGGGCCAGGGCGATCCAGGGTTGATCCTGGTTGAAGATCTCCTGTGCCTGCTCATAGAGCGCCGCACGTTCATCAGGGTTCACTTTGGCCCGTGCTTCGTCGAGCAGGGCCTGAAACTTCTCGTTGCACCAGCGCGTGTAGTTTTCGCCGTTTTTGGCCGCCTCGCAACTGAGCATAGGCGTCAGGAAGTTATCCGGGTCGCCGTTATCGCCCGCCCATCCGGCCGCCACCATGTCGTGCTCGCCGTTTTTGGCGCGCTTGAGCATTTCGCCCCACTCCATGACGCGGATGTCGATCGTGAGACCGATCTTGGCTAGATCGGCCTGCATCATTTGCGCAGCAAGCATCGGATTGGGGTTGGTCGCGCCGCCGCCGTTACGGGTAAACAGGGTAAACACGGTGCCTTGCGGCACGCCGGCTTCCTTGAGCAGGGCGCGTGCCTTGTCGAGGTCGCGGGGCGGGTTGGTCAACTTGTGGTTGTAGCCCAGCAGGGTGTCCGGGTACGGGTTGACCGCCACGGTAGCATTGCCCTTGCCAAACAGCGCGTTGACCGCCGCTTCCTTGTCGAAGGCGATGTCGATGGCTTTGCGTACTCGCACATCGCTCATGTATTTGTGCGAAGTGTTCATGGCGATGTACGAAACGGTCATCGCGTTGAGCTCATCAACCTTGAGGTTGGGGTCTTTCTTGATGCTCGGGATGTCGTCGGGTTTCGGATACAGCGCGATCTGGCACTCGTTGGCCTTGAGCTTCTGCAGGCGCACGTTGTTGTCGGTGGCGATGGCCAGGATCAGCGCGTCAGCCGGTGGCTTGCCGCGGAAGTAGTCCGGGTTGGCCTTGAAGCGGACTTGGGCGTCCTTGTTGTAGCGCTGGAACACGAACGGACCGGTGCCGACCGGCTTGTTGTTGAGGTCGCCCAGCTTGTTGGCCTTGAGCAACTGATCGGCGTATTCGGCGGAGTAGATCGAGGCGAACGCCATGGCGATGTCGGCCAGGAACGGCGCTTCGCGACGGGTCAGGGTGAACTTGACGGTGTTGTCGTCGAGCTTCTCGACGTTTTTGAGCAGTTCCTTGAAGCCCATGCTTTCAAAGTACGGGAAGCCCACGCTCGACTGTTTATGCCATGGGTGATTCGGGTCCAGCTGGCGCTGGAAGCTCCAAAGCACGTCGTCGGCATTCATGTCGCGGGTCGGCTTGAAATATTCGGTGGTGTGAAACTTGACGCCTTTGCGCAGGTGGAACGTGTAGCTCAGGCCGTCTTCGCTGATGTCCCAGGATTCGGCCAGGGCCGGAATCACTTCGGTGGTGCCAGGCTTGAAGTCTGCCAGACGATTGAAGAGGGTCTCGGCTGCGGCGTCAGCTGTGACTGCAGTCGTATACAGGGCTGTGTCGAAGCCTTCTGGACTGTTTTCGGTACAAACCACCAGGGGCTTGGCCGAGGCGCCAACTGCGACACTCAGCAACGCGGCCGCAATGGCCGCACGTAGGGGAAGCATTTTCATCAAGAACCCTCTGCAATCGGTTGAAAGACAAAAGCCGAACGGCCGATTCATCACTGAATCAGCCGTTGGGCAGGTGCATTACAGAATGTTGAACGGGATGGTGGTCACGAGACGGAACTCGTTGATGCTGCCATCAGCCTGGTTTTCGCTGGCGCGGTGTGCGGTGTAGGTCGCGCGAATGGCGGTGGCCTTGAGCGGGCCGCTCTGTACTGCGTAGGCAGCACCGATGCCGTATTCGTAATGGTGTTCGCCGTCCATCGACTGTACGCCGTCGTAGCCGCCACCCTTGTAGTGAGTGCCATCGATGCCCCAGCCGCGAGCCTGGTAGATATTGAACTTCAGGCCAGGCACGCCGTATTCAGCCATGTTCAGGCCGTAGGCGATCTGAAAGGATTTCTCGTTCGGGCCGTTGAAGTCCGACAGCAGGGAGTTGGCCAGGTAGATGCCGTTGGTTTCGTGCAGGTAATCGAAGTACTCGTTACCGTTCACTTCCTGGTAGGAGAAGGTCAGGCTGTGGGCCTGGTGGGTCAGGCCGAGCGACAGCGAGTAGGTGTCGTTGTCGATTTCGCCCAGCAGCTTTTTGCCTTCGTCGACGGTCTTGTAGTAGTTCAGGCCGGTGGTCAGGCTCAGTACCGAGCTGTCGCCCAGCACATGGCTGGCGCCGAAGTAGTACTGGTTCCACAGGTCTTCGGCCTGAGTGCCCCAGAGGCTGGTAGTCAGGCTGGCGAACGGCTGGTAGGTGATACCGGCGGTGTTGACGTGATCGGCTTCGGCGCTGGAGTCGCCGTATTCGGAGCGGAACTTGCTCAGGCTTTCTTCGGTACGTGGAGAGTTGCGATCGAAGGTGGCCAGGTCGAAGGACAGGTTGTTCAGTTCTTCGCTGTGGATCGCGATCCCTTCGAAGCTCGAAGGCAGTGCACGGTTACCGATAACGTCGACCTGCGGGCTGCTGAAGTTCATGCGGCCGGCGGTCAGGGTGGTGTTGGAGACACGGGCCTTGACGTTGGCCAGGCCCAGCTTGCTCCACTGGCCTTGGGCGTCGCCACCTTCCTTGGTCAGGGTACGGTTGTTGCCTGCGCCAGGACGAGTGCCCGGGGCGCCGCCGTTGTTGGACGCCAGGTTCTCGCGATCACGCTCCAGCGCGATGGCGTTGTAGGCAGCCACTTCGGTGCTGAAACCGACGGTGCCTTCAGTGAAACCGGAGTTGTACTTGATGATGGTGCCCTGGACCCAGTTGATACGACGATCAGTCGGGGTCGAAACGCCGTCTTTCTTGTAGGCGAACTTGCCACCACGTTTGAGCTGCTCGTTGGCGTACCAGTTACGGGTAGTGCCGCTGATGGACTGGCCTTCGACAAAGCCGGTGGCTTCGGCTTGAGCGCTCTTGGTGTTGACCGTAACCGGGGTGAATTCCTGGCTCTGAGTCTCGGCGTAAGCCGTGGCGGTGATGCTGCTGATGGCCAGGGCCAGTAACGCGGTGCTGCTCAGTTTCATGGGTGAAGCTCCTTGGTTTCTTCTTTTTATACCGGCCTTGTTTTTGTGGTCCGGCTATTTGGTTTAGAACTCATTCCACGCTTGGCAAACGTTTGCATTACGCCTGATCGACGAACAAGAGCAATACGCATGCGTGAGGGCGGAAACCGCCCCCTGCGTTTTTCGACTAATCGGTTATTTTTCCAGGCTGACACCCGAGAACACGGTGCGACCGAACGGGCTGACTTTGAACCCTTCGATTTTGGCGCTCAACGGCTGGTTAACCGTCGAGTGGGCGACCGGCGTGATCGGCACTTGCTGCTTGATTAACTGCTGCGCCTGTTTGTAGAGCACGGTGCGCTGGTCGCGATCGGTGACGATCTTGGCCTGTTTGATCAGCTTGTCGTAAGCCGGATCACACCACATGGAGTAGTTGTTGCCGCCTATGGCGTCGCAGCTATACAGCGTGCCGAGCCAGTTGTCCGGGTCCCCGTTGTCACCGGTCCAGCCGATCAGGCTGACGTCGTGCTCGCCGTTCTTGGTGCGCTTGATGTACTCGCCCCATTCGTAGCTGACGATCTTCACCTTGAGGCCAATTTTCGCCCAGTCTGCCTGGAGCATCTCGGCCATCAGCTTGGCGTTGGGGTTGTACGGGCGCTGGACCGGCATGGCCCACAGGGTAATTTCGGTGCCTTCCTTGACGCCGGCAGCCTTGAGCAATTCCTTGGCTTTTTCCGGGTTGTAGGCGGCGTCCTTGATGGTCTCGTCGTAGGACCATTGGGTCGGCGGCATGGCGTTGACCGCCAGTTGGCCGGCGCCCTGGTACACAGCATTGAGAATGCCTTGCTTGTTCACCGCCATGTCCAGCGCCTGGCGCACTTCAAGCTGATCGAACGGCTTGTGCCGCACGTTGTAGGCGATGTAGCCGAGGTTGAAACCAGGCTTTTCGATGAGCTTGAGTTTCGGATCGTTCTTCAGGGCGATGACGTCGGCAGGGCGGGGATGCAGGGTGATCTGGCACTCGTTGGCTTTCAGCTTCTGCACCCGCACCGACGCGTCGGTGTTGATGGCGAAAATCAGGTTGTCGAGCTTGACCCGGCTCGGGTCCCAGTACTGCTTGTTGCCGGTGTAGCGGATGTTCGAATCTTTCTGATAACTCTTGAAGACAAACGGCCCGGTGCCGATTGGCTTCTGGTTGATGTCGCTCGGTTTGCCATCGGCCAGCAGCTTGTCGGCGTATTCGGCGGACAGGATGGAGGCGAAGCTCATGGCGATGTTCTGGATGAACGCGGCGTCGACGCTGTTGAGCGTCATGACCACGGTCAGCGGCCCGGTCTTCTCGACCTTGGCGATGTTCTTGTTCAGGCTCATCCCGTTGAAATACGGGAATTCGGTTGGGTAGGCCTTACGGAACGGTTGCTGCGGATCGAGCATGCGGTTGAAGGTGAACAGCACGTCGTCAGCGTTGAAATCACGGCTCGGGGTGAAATACTTGGTGGTATGAAATTTCACGCCTTCGCGCAGGTGGAAGGTGTATTTCAGGCCGTCTTCGGAGATATCCCAGCTGTTGGCCAGGCCCGGTACGACATTGGTGGCGCCTTTTTCGAACTCGGCCAGACGGTTGTACAACGGTTCGGCGGCGTCGTTGTCGGTCGCGGTGGTGTACTGCGCAGTGTCGAAGCCAGCGGGGCTGCCTTCGGAGCAGAACACCAGGCTGTCAGTGGCGGCCTGGCTGATGGAAGTGGCGGCCAGCAGGCCAGTGCCCAGCAATGCGGATAAAACCAAGGTATGGCGCATGACGCTCCCTCTGATCTCTAAGTATTTTCAACAAACCGCGGTCCCGTCCGGGGACGTAGAGGTGTGTCGAGTCCAATCCATTTGTGTGCAGCAAAACCGAGAGTCCACGCATGAACTGGCCGGACTCTGAAGGTATGAGCCAACGGGTCGGCAGTAAATGCGTAGATTCCCATTTGCTCGTGGGAAAAGTCGACACGTCCTACCCCGACGCTGTAGCCATTGTCGGACTTGGATGTAGGTGCTTTCCTACAAGCTAGGTAGAAACAACAACGGCGACGTCAAGGACGTCGCCGTTGTCGAACCTTATTTGCTGACGCTAACGCCGTAGAACGAGTTCAGGCCGAACGGGCTGATCTTGAAGTCCTGCACGTTGTTGCGCATGGGTTGGAACACCGTCGAGTGAGCGATAGGTGTCATCGGCACTGCATCCTTGAGGACGTGTTGTGCCTGTTTGTACAGTTCGGTGCGCTTGCCCTGGTCGGTCGTGCGCTTGGCTTCCTTGACGATGCCGTCAAACTGTTTGTCGCACCATTTGGAGAAGTTGTTGCCTTCCAGCGAGTCGCAGCCGAACAGCACGTTCAGCCAGTTGTCCGGATCACCATTGTCACCGCTCCAGCCAATCAGCATTGCCTGGTTCTCGCCGCCTTTGGAACGCTTGATGTACTCGCCCCACTCGTAGCTGACGATCTTGACGTTGAGACCGATCTGCTTCCAGTCGGATTGCAGCATCTCAGCCATCAGCTTGGCGTTCGGGTTGTACGGACGCTGAACCGGCATCGCCCACAGAACGATTTCGGTGCCTTCCTTGACGCCAGCTTCCTTGAGCAGTTCCTTGGCTTTGGCAGGGTCGTACTTGGCATCCTTGATAGTGGTGTCGTAAGACCACTGGGTCGGCGGCATGGCGTTTACCGCCATTTGACCTGCACCCTGATAAACCGAGTCGATGATCTGTTGCTTGTTGACCGCCATATCCAGTGCCTGACGCACTTTCAGTTGGGCCAACGGGTTCGGCTCATTGCTGCCCTTGACCTTGTCCATCACGTTGTAGGCGATGTAACCCAGGTTGAATCCAGCCTGGTCAGGTACTTTCAGGGCCTTGTCGGCCTGCAGCGCCTTGAGGTCGGCCGGACGCGGGAACAGGGTGACCTGGCACTCGTTTTTCTTCAGCTTCTGGATGCGTACCGACGGGTCGGTGGTGATGGCGAAGATCAGGTTGTCGATCTTGACGTCATCCGGCTTCCAGTAGTCCTTGTTCCCGGTGTAGCGGATGTTTGAATCTTTCTGGTAACTCTTGAAGACGAACGGACCCGTGCCGACCGGCTTCTGGTTGATATCTGCAGCCTTGCCATCCTTGAGCAGCTGGGCAGCGTACTCGGCGGATTGCAGCGAGGCGAAGCTCATGGCCATGTTCTGGATGAACGCGGCATCAACTTCCTTCAAGGTGAACTTGACGGTGTGGTCGTCGACTTTATCGATCTTGGTGATGTTGGTATCCATCCCCATGTCGGTGAAGTACGGGAATTCAGTCGGGTACGCTTTGCGGAACGGGTCGTCCTTATTAATCATGCGATTAAAAGTGAACAGCACGTCGTCGGCGTTGAACTCGCGAGTTGGCTTGAAGTACGGAGTGGTGTGGAACTTGACGCCTTCACGCAGGTGGAAGGTGTACGTCAGGCCATCATCAGCGATGTCCCAGCTGGTCGCCAGGCCAGGAATCACGGCGGTGCCGCCGCGCTCGAACTGGGTCAGGCGGTTGAACATGGTTTCTGCAGAGGCGTCGAAGTCGGTTCCGGTGGTGTACTGACCAGGATCAAAACCGGCCGGGCTCCCTTCGGAGCAAAACACCAGGTTAGTCGCCGCTTGGGCGAAAGGTGCGGCAGCTAACAGGCTGGCGCCGACTAAAAACGGAATGACCGCGTGTTTGAGCATGGTGGCCTCATGATTTGTTGTCATTTTTGGAATTAGAGGACGACCTCGTGAGTCGTGCCTGCGGATACTTATGCAGGGGCCATACCCATTGCAAGATGCAGGGTGGCTACAAGCATTAAACTGTGGCACGAACGTACCTTAATGTCGCATATGTATAAATTCCCGCGCATTTGACCGTTTGCGCAGGTTTTTTTCGGTGCAACCGGCGCACCGACAGGGGGCAATCGGAGTGCATTGCGCACCCGGTTGACGCGGGGTGTTACTTATACATACCACCTGATCCGCACGTGTGGGCCTCTGTAGGAGCTGCCGGAGGCTGCGATCTTTTGATTTGTTCTTTCAATATCAAAAGATCGCCGCCTGCGGCAGCTCCTACCACCAATCAAGGCATCAACACTTCAATCGACCCATCCGCCGTCATGCTGACCTGGCTGGTGCCGGCTTCAACTTCCGGGGTCACCGGGGCGGCGTCCATGCTGGCGGCTTTCATCATCATCGGCCCGCGCATGTACGGCTGTGGATAACCGTTACTGTTGAGGTTCAGGTTGACGATCTTGTAGCCCTTGCCGCCCAGTGCATCGGTCGCCAGCTGGGCGCGGGCCTTGAAGGCGCTGACGGCGTCTTTCAGTAAAGCATCTTCACTGGCCTTGCGGGTCGGCGTGGCGATGGCGAAGTCCATGCCGCCCATTTTCAGGTCGGTGAGCAATTCGCCGGTCAGTTTCGACAGGGCGGCGAAATCGGAGCTTTCCAAGCGCAGCTCGGCACGTTCACGCCAGCCGGTGATTTTCTGGCCCTTGGTGTCGTAGATCGGATAGCTGTTGCGGCTGCCTTGGCGCAGGGTGATGTCCTTGACCTGTTTGGCCTGGCCCAGCGCCTTGTTCATGGTGGTGCTGACATCGGCGGCGAGTTTGGCCGGGTCGGTGTTTTGGTCTTCGGTGTAGAGGGTGACGATCATCAGGTCGCGGGCGACTTCCTGGCTGACTTCGGCGCGCAGGGAAATCTGGTTGTAATGCAGCTCTTCGGCGGCCAGGGCCGGGAGGCTGGCGACGGCGCCAACGCTAAGAGCAAGAAGGGCGGCGCTGCGGCGGAAAGTGTGCATGAAAACTCCTTGGGCGGTGCGCAGGGGTTAAGGTCCGAGCCTGCGTGAAACCATCAGACTCTAGCTTCATTGATCCGGTTCGCACAGTTACAACTTCTATACAGGTGGGATGTCGGTGGCCGCTGCGCGACCAATCGCGGGCAAGCCTTGCTCCCACAGGTCGGGAGTGTGCAAGCGACCTGGGCACTAAACAAAACTGTGGGAGCAAGGCTTGCCCGCGATGGCGGTCGACAAGACGCCGCGTCACTCCCGGCCATGTGGCCGTTTGCCGCACTTTTGCCTGCCAGCCCCCGCGCTTGGTTATACTCCCGGCGATCCGCCTGGAGCACTCATCAGGAGAGCTCATGCTCGCCCCCGTTCAAATCACTTCCGCGACTCGCCAGAATCTCTGGCGGCTGACGTTCATCCGCACTTTGGTCCTCGCCGCCCAGGCTGGCTCCGTGGGCCTGGCCTACTGGCTCGACTTGCTGCCGCTGCCCTGGTTTCAACTGGCCGTCACCCTTGGCTGCTCGATGCTGCTGTGCGCCTTCACGGCGATTCGCCTGCGCACCTCCTGGCCGGTCACCGAGCTTGAATACGCCGTGCAACTGGCCTGCGACCTGTTTATCCACAGCGCCTTGCTGTATTTCTCCGGTGGCTCGACCAACCCCTTCGTCTCCTATTACCTGGTGCCGCTGACTATCGCTGCCGTGACCCTGCCGTGGCGATTCTCGGTAATCCTGTCCGGCATCGCGCTGACTATGTACACCTTGCTGCTGGCGCGTTTCTATCCGCTGCAGACATTCCCCATCGCCCGGGAAAACCTGCAGGTCTACGGCATGTGGCTGAGCTTCGCCCTGGCCGCTGCGGTGATCACCTTCTTCGCTGCGCGCATGGCCGAGGAGCTGCGGCGTCAGGAAGAGTTGCGCGCGATCCGTCGTGAAGAGGGCCTGCGTGATCAGCAATTGCTGGCCGTCGCGACCCAGGCTGCCGGTGCCGCCCATGAGCTGGGCACACCATTGGCGACCATGAGCGTGCTGCTCAAGGAGATGCAGCAGGACCATCCAGACCCGCTGCTGCAGGATGATCTGAAGGTGCTGCAAGACCAGGTCAAAGCCTGCAAGGATACTTTGCAGCAACTGGTGCGCGCCGCCGAAGCCAATCGCCGCCTGGCCGTGGAGATGCAGGACGTTACCGACTGGCTCGACGAAGCCTTGAACCGCTGGCACCTGATGCGCCCGGAAGCCAGTTATCGCTTCCAGCGCCTCGGCCAGGGCAGCGTGCCGCGCATGGCGCCTCCGCCGGACCTGACCCAGGCGCTGCTGAATCTTTTGAACAACGCCGCCGACGCCTGCCCCGACGGGTTGCAGGTGACGCTGGACTGGAATGCCGAGGACCTGACCATCAGCATCCGCGACCACGGCGCCGGTGTGCCGCTGGCCATTGCCGAACAGATTGGCAAACCGTTTTTTACCACCAAGGGCAAAGGTTTCGGCCTGGGCCTGTTTTTGAGCAAGGCCAGCGTGACACGCGCCGGCGGCTCAGTGAAACTCTATAGTCATGAGGAAGGCGGCACGCTCACCGAGCTGCGCCTGCCCCGTGTCGCCCGAGGAGACGAACATGAGTGACGATATCCAAGTCGAAGGCGAAGAACTCCCGCATTTGCTGCTGGTAGACGACGACGCAACTTTCACCCGCGTAATGGCCCGTGCCATGGCCCGCCGCGGCTTTCGCGTCAGCACCGCCGGTTCCGCCGAAGAAGGCCTGACCATCGCCCAGGCGGACTTGCCGGATTACGCCGCGCTGGACCTGAAAATGGATGGCGATTCCGGCCTGGTGCTGCTGCCCAAGCTGCTGGAACTGGACCCGGAAATGCGCGTAGTGAT
Organism: Pseudomonas sp. LB3P31; assembly: GCF_054897945.1. Taxonomy (NCBI): domain Bacteria; kingdom Pseudomonadati; phylum Pseudomonadota; class Gammaproteobacteria; order Pseudomonadales; family Pseudomonadaceae; genus Pseudomonas; species Pseudomonas sp. LB3P31. The sequence continues at coordinate 2,502,133 of NZ_CM142710.1, read as the reverse complement.
CCTCACCGGTTACTCGAGCATCGCCACGGCGGTGGAGGCAATCAAGCGCGGCGCCTGTAATTACCTGTGCAAGCCGGCCGATGCCGATGACGTCCTGGCGGCCTTGCTGTCCGAACACGCCGACCTCGACACCCTGGTGCCGGAAAACCCGATGTCGGTGGATCGCTTGCAGTGGGAACACATTCAGCGCGTGCTCACCGAACACGAAGGCAACATCTCCGCCACTGCCCGCGCCCTGGGCATGCACCGTCGCACCCTGCAGCGCAAATTGCAGAAGCGTCCGGTCCGCCGCTGAACCGGTGCTGAACAATTGTTGTCCCACCGCGTTACAACACGAACTGATCATCTATGATCGGTTCGTGTGTTGTTCTTTTTTCCAATGAGCCTTTTCCATGAATCAGAACGCTGAATATTCTGCGGTCAATGATGCTGTGCGCGGCCAGTTTTTTCGCAAGGTCTGGGCGATGATCACGCCCTATTGGCGCAGTGAAGAGAAGGGCAAGGCCTGGACCCTGCTGATCGCCGTGATCGCGCTGTCGCTGTTCAGCGTGGCCATCTCGGTGTGGATCAACAGTTGGTACAAGGACTTCTATAACGCCCTGCAGAAAAAGGACGAGGCTGCTTTCTGGCAGTTGATCCTGTATTTCTGTGGCATCGCCGCCGTGGCGATCCTTGGTGCGGTGTATCGGCTGTACCTGACGCAGATGCTGACCATCCGCTGGCGAGCCTGGCTCACCGAGCAGCACTTCACCCGTTGGCTCAGCCACAAGAATTACTACCAGCTGGAGCAGGGTGGCTATACCGATAACCCGGACCAGCGGATTTCCGAAGACCTCAACAAATTCACCGCCAACACTCTGGGGCTTGGCCTTGGATTGATCCGCAACGTCGTCAGCCTGGTGTCGTTCTCGATCATTCTGTGGGGCGTGTCGGGCAGCATCGAGGTGTTCGGGTTCACCATTCCTGGCTACATGTTCTGGTGCGCCCTGGTTTACGCCGCCGTGGGCAGCTGGCTCACGCACTTGATCGGTCGCCGCCTGATCGGCCTCACCAACAATCAACAACGCTTCGAAGCTGACCTGCGTTTCTCCATGGTGCGGGTTCGCGAAAATGCCGAGAGCATTGCGCTGTACAACGGCGAGCCGAATGAAAACCGGCGCCTGAGCAGCCGCTTCGGGTTGGTCTGGCATAACTTCTGGGACATCATGCGCGTCTCCAAGCGCCTGACATTCTTCACCTCAGGCTACAGCCAGATCGCGATCATCTTCCCCTTCATCGTTGCTGCGCCGCGCTACTTCACCGGCAAGATCGAGCTCGGTGAGCTGATGCAGATCAACTCGGCATTCGGCAACGTCCAGGAAAACTTCAGCTGGTTCATCAGTGCGTACCAGGACCTGGCCGAATGGCGCGCCACCTGTGACCGTCTGCTGAGTTTCCGCCAGGCCATGAGCGAAAACGAGCAGCGTGCGCCGGCGATTGACGTACAGAACACGGGCTCGGTGTTGCAGGTGCATAACCTGGGCCTCGATCTGGCGGATGGTCGGCACCTGCTGACCAATGCCGACATGACCGTGGAGGAGGGCGAGCGCGTGATGGTCAGCGGTCGCTCCGGCAGTGGCAAGTCGACGCTGCTGCGGGCGATGGGGCATCTGTGGCCGGCAGGCCATGGCAGTATTCGCCTGCCAGCAGCGCGGTATCTGTTCCTGCCGCAAAAACCCTATCTGCCGATCGGTACCCTGCGTGAAGCACTAAGTTATCCACAGTCCGGCGATGTCTATACCGACGAGCGCTATGCCCAAGTACTGGAACTCTGCCGTTTGCCGCATCTGCGTTCGCGCCTGGATGAAGCCAATCACTGGCAGCGCATGCTGTCCCCGGGTGAGCAGCAGCGCCTGGCATTTGCCCGTGCGTTGCTCTTTGCGCCGCAGTGGCTGTACATGGACGAGGCGACTTCGGCGATGGATGAAGAGGATGAAGCGTCGCTGTATCAAGCGCTGATCGACGAGATTCCGGGCCTGAGCATTGTCAGCGTCGGGCACCGCAGTAGCCTGAAACGCTTCCACCCAAGGCATGTGCGAATCGATAATGGGCATCTGGTGGATCAGGCAGTGACCGCCTGAATACCCCCACCCCCGTAGGAGCTGCCGAAGGCTGCGATCTTTTTATCTTGTTGTTGATGAAGATCAAAAGATCGCAGCCTGCGGCAGCTCCTACGGGGGTAGAGGTGATCGTACAACTGCGTTGAGCTATGATGCTCTTTCAGCCGAATTTTTTGAGACCGATGTTCACCATGGAAAACCCGATCGCCGCACCACGCCTCCCTCGCAAGCGCCGCAGCCTCGCACAGGAACTGGTGACGGTGCTGTCCGAGCAGATCCGCGACGGCCATCTCAAGCGCGGCGACAAGTTGCCGACCGAGTCGGCGATCATGGATGCCCATGGTGTCAGCCGCACTGTGGTGCGCGAAGCGATTTCACGCTTGCAGGCGGCCGGGCAGGTGGAAACACGTCACGGCATCGGCACCTTCGTGCTCGATACCCCAAGCCCAAGCGGTTTTCGCATCGATCCGGCCACCGTGGTGACCTTGCGCGATGTGCTGGCAATCCTGGAATTGCGCATCAGCCTGGAAGTGGAATCCGCCGGCCTCGCCGCGCAACGCCGCAGCGCCGAGCAGTTGGCCCTGATGCGGGCCGCGCTGGATGCCCTGAATGAAAGCGCCGCCCACGCCAGTGACGCCGTGGGCTCGGATTTCCAGTTTCACCTGCAGATCGCGCTGTCGACCGGTAACCGCTACTTCACCGACATCATGACCCACCTGGGCACCAGCATCATCCCGCGCACCCGCCTCAACTCGGCGCGCCTGGCCCATGACGACCAGCAGCATTACATGAGTCGCCTGAGCCGGGAGCACGAAGAAATCTACGACGCCATCGCCCGCCAGGATTCCGACGCGGCACGCGCGGCCATGCGCCTGCACCTGACCAACAGCCGCGAACGGCTGCGCCATGCTCATGAAGAGGCTGAGGCGCAGCGGGGGTAAGCCTTGTGGGCACCTGTGGGAGCCGGGCTTGCCCGCGATGACTGCGGCACAGCCAATATCGATGTGACAGGAAGACCGCTTTCGCGATCAAGCCCGCTCCCACTGTGTCCGAGGTGAAATCTAGCTTTGTAACCGCCGCTGATCCCTGTGGGAGCCGGGCTTGCCCGCGATGGCGGCGGCCCATTCAGCATTGATGCGACTGGCAGATTGCAATCGCGAGCAGGCCAGCAGCCACACCACACCGGCATGTGTCTCCAACTCTTCCGACAACCTGCCTCCATGCCGTAGCTCTCCAGACCCCATCCTCCCAGCGTTTTCCCCAATTATTCCCATCCCAGCGATGAAATGCAGTTGACGATTATATTTTAAGTTGTACGATGACCTACAACTCGGCGAGAGCTGAACAGTTTTTTCAACAACAAATACGTCGCTACCCAGGGTGTTCGAATAATGAATCCACAAGAACTGAAGTCCATCCTCTCTTCCGGCCTGCTGTCTTTCCCGGTCACCGATTTTAATGCCCAGGGTGATTTCAATCGCGCCGGGTACATCAAGCGCCTTGAATGGCTGGCCCCATACGGCGCCTCGGCGTTGTTCGCCGCGGGCGGCACCGGTGAGTTCTTCTCCCTGGCGGCCAGCGAATACTCGGAAATCATCAAGACCGCTGTCGACACCTGCGAAACCAGCGTGCCGATTCTGGCTGGTGTTGGCGGTTCGACCCGTCAGGCCATCGAATACGCTCAGGAAGCCGAGCGCCTGGGTGCCAAGGGGCTGTTGTTGCTGCCGCACTACCTGACCGAAGCCAGCCAGGACGGTGTTGCCGACCACGTTGAAGCGGTGTGCAAATCGGTAAAAATCGGTGTGGTGGTCTACAACCGTAACGTCTGCCGGCTGACTGCTCCTTTGCTGGAACGTCTGGCCGAGCGCTGCCCGAACCTGATCGGTTACAAAGACGGCCTGGGTGATATCGAGTTGATGGTGTCTATCCGTCGCCGCCTCGGTGATCGCTTCAGCTACCTGGGTGGTTTGCCGACGGCCGAAGTCTACGCCGCGGCTTACAAGGCCCTGGGCGTGCCGGTCTACTCCTCGGCGGTGTTCAATTTCATCCCGAAAACCGCGATGGATTTCTACCACGCCATTGCCCGCGAAGATCACGCCACCGTCGGCAAGATCATCGACGACTTCTTCCTGCCATACCTGGACATCCGCAACCGCAAGTCTGGCTACGCAGTGAGCATCGTCAAGGCCGGGGCAAAAATTGCCGGTTATGACGCAGGTCCCGTGCGTGCCCCGCTGACCGATCTGCTGCCAGAAGAGTACGAAGCTCTGGCTGCGCTGATCGACAAGCAAGGTGCGCAGTAAAAACCGATTAAACAAGGCCGCTGAGTGATCAGCGGCCTTTTGCGTGAGGAGATCTGAAGTGGCTGATACAAAGCGTTTTGATAACTACATCAACGGTGAATGGGTTGCCGGCAGTGAATACTGCGCCAACATCAACCCGTCCGAACTGACCGACACCATCGGCGAATACGCCAAGGCTGACCTGGCTCAGGTCCACGCTGCCATCGACGCCGCACGCGCCGCGTTCCCGGCCTGGTCCACCTCAGGTATTCAGGCTCGCCATGATTCGCTGGACAAAGTGGGCAGTGAAATCCTCGCACGCCGCGAAGAACTCGGCACCCTGCTGGCCCGGGAAGAGGGCAAGACCCTGCCGGAAGCCATCGGCGAAGTCACCCGCGCCGGCAACATCTTCAAGTTTTTCGCCGGTGAAACCCTGCGTCTCTCCGGCGACTACCTGCCGTCGGTACGTCCGGGCGTCAACGTCGAAGTCACTCGTGAAGCCCTGGGTGTGGTTGGCCTGATCACGCCGTGGAACTTCCCGATCGCGATCCCGGCCTGGAAAATTGCCCCGGCCCTGGCCTACGGCAACTGTGTAGTGCTGAAACCGGCTGATCTGGTCCCGGGCTGCGCCTGGGCACTGGCTGAAATCATCTCCCGCGCGGGCTTCCCGGCCGGTGTGTTCAACCTGGTGATGGGCAGCGGTCGAGTGGTTGGCGATGCGCTGGTGCAGAGCCCGAAAGTCGATGGCATCAGCTTCACCGGTTCCGTTGGCGTGGGTCGCCAGATCGCCGTGAGCTGCGTGTCGCGCCAGGCCAAAGTGCAGCTTGAGATGGGTGGAAAGAACCCGCAGATCATTCTCGATGACGCTGACCTCAAGCAAGCGGTCGAGCTGTCGGTGCAGAGCGCGTTTTACTCCACCGGCCAGCGTTGTACCGCTTCGAGCCGCTTCATCGTCACCGCAGGGATTTACGACAAGTTCGTCGAGGCCATGGCCGAGCGCATGCAGTCGATCAAGGTCGGTCACGCGCTGAAAACCGGCACCGACATCGGTCCGGTGGTTTCGCAGGCGCAGCTTGAGCAGGACCTGAAATACATCGACATCGGGCAGTCCGAAGGTGCGCGCCTGGTCAGTGGTGGCGGTCTGGTGACTTGCGACACCGAGGGCTATTACCTCGCGCCAACCCTGTTTGCCGACAGCGAAGCAGCGATGCGCATTAGCCGCGAGGAAATCTTTGGCCCGGTGGCGAACATTGTTCGCGTGGCGGACTACGACGCGGCACTGGCCATGGCCAACGACACCGAGTTTGGTCTGTCGGCGGGCATCGCCACCACTTCGCTGAAATACGCCAACCACTTCAAGCGCTACTCCCAGGCCGGGATGGTGATGGTCAACCTGCCGACGGCGGGCGTGGATTACCACGTTCCATTCGGCGGGCGCAAAGGTTCATCCTATGGATCCCGAGAGCAAGGTCGCTACGCACAAGAGTTCTACACGGTCGTGAAAACCAGTTACATCGGATCGTAACCGCTGCACTGCGGTATCTGGCGCCGCCACGGTGGTACTGCTACCGCAACCCCCGTAGGAGCTGTCGAGTGAAACGAGGCTGCGATCTTTGCTTCTGAAGATCAAAAGATCGCAGCCTCGTTTCACTCGGCAGCTCCTACAGAGGGATACCCGTTTCACCCGCGCATAAAAATAATCAGTGGGAGTACATCTACATGCAAGCGACCAAGCCAACCCACGTCCGCTATTTGATATTGCTCATGCTTTTCCTGGTGACCACGATCAACTACGCCGACCGGGCAACCATCGCCATCGCGGGCTCCAGCCTGCAAAAAGACCTCGGCATCGACGCGGTCACCCTCGGTTACATCTTCTCCGCATTCGGTTGGGCCTACGTGGCCGGGCAAATCCCCGGTGGCTGGCTGCTGGACCGCTTCGGTTCGAAAAAAGTCTACGCACTGAGCATTTTCACCTGGTCGCTGTTCACCGTGCTGCAGGGATATGTCGGCGAGTTCGGCATCTCCACGGCGATCGTTGCCCTGTTCATGCTGCGCTTTCTGGTGGGCCTGGCCGAAGCGCCATCCTTCCCCGGCAACGCGCGCATTGTCGCGGCCTGGTTCCCGACCGCCGAGCGCGGTACGGCTTCGGCGATCTTCAACTCGGCGCAATACTTCGCCACCGTGTTGTTCGCACCGCTGATGGGCTGGATCGTCTACAGCTACGGCTGGCAGCACGTGTTTATCGTCATGGGCGTGATCGGCATCATCTTCTCGGGGATCTGGCTGAAGGTAATCTACAGCCCGCGCCAACACCCGATGATCAACGAAGCCGAGTTCAAGCACATCGCCGACAACGGCGGTATGGTCGACATGGATCAGGACAAGGGCAAAGGCGCCAAGGCTGACGGTCCGAAGTGGGACTACATCCGCCAGCTGCTGACCAACCGCATGATGCTGGGCGTCTACCTCGGTCAGTACTGCATCAACGGCATCACTTATTTCTTCCTGACCTGGTTCCCGGTTTACCTGGTGCAGGAACGCGGCATGACCATTCTCAAGGCTGGTTTCATTGCCTCGTTGCCGGCCATCTGCGGCTTTATCGGTGGCGTGCTCGGCGGAGTAATCTCCGATTACCTGCTGCGCAAGGGCCACTCCCTGACGTTCGCCCGCAAGGCGCCGATCATTGCCGGCCTGCTGGTTTCCAGCAGCATCGTGGCCTGCAACTATGTCGATGTTGAATGGATGGTCGTCGGTTTCATGGCCCTGGCCTTCTTCGGCAAAGGCGTGGGAGCGCTGGGCTGGGCGGTGGTGTCCGACACTTCGCCGAAGCAGATTGCCGGTCTCAGTGGTGGCCTGTTCAATACCTTCGGTAACATCGCCTCAATCACCACCCCGATCGTCATCGGCTACATCATCAGCTCCACCGGTTCGTTCAAATGGGCCCTGGTGTTCGTTGGTTGCAACGCACTGGTCGCGGTGTTCAGCTACCTGGTGATCGTCGGTCCGATCAAGCGTGTGGTGCTCAAGGAGCCGCCAGTCAGCGGTCCTGAAGCTCATAATAAATTGTCTCAAGCGCATTCCTGAGGAGCGGCGTCATGCAGTTGATCGAACATTCCGACTCGCCGCGCTACATCCGTTTGCACGAGCGGGACAACGTGGTCGTCGTGGTTAACGACCAGGGTGTGCCTGCCGGCACTGAATTTGCGGACGGCCTGATAACCCTGGACTTCGTGCCGCAGAGCCACAAAGTTACTCTGGAAGATATTCCCGAGGGCGGCCAGGTGATTCGTTACGGCCAGACCATTGGCTATGCGTTGCAGCCGATCCCCCGCGGCAGTTGGGTCAATGAAGATCAACTGCGCATGCCCACAGCGCCACCGCTGGACAGCTTGCCGCTGTCTACCGAAGTGCCAGCGGCGCAGGCTCCGCTCGAAGGGTTCACTTTCGAGGGTTATCGCAATGCCGACGGCACCGTGGGCACGCGCAACATTCTCGGGATCACCACCACGGTGCAGTGTGTTACCGGGGTACTCGATCATGCGGTCAAGCGCATTAAGGACGAGTTGCTGCCCAAGTATCCGAACGTCGACGACGTGGTGGCGCTGACCCACAGCTACGGTTGTGGCGTGGCGATTACCGCGACGGATGCGTACATCCCGATCCGCACCGTGCGCAACCTGGCGCGCAACCCGAACCTGGGCGGCGAGGCACTGGTGATCAGCCTGGGCTGCGAGAAATTGCAGGCCGGGCAGGTGATGCACGAGGGCGACAGTTCGGTGAATTTGAGCGATCCGTGGCTGTACCGCCTGCAGGATTCCAGTCACGGTTTCAGCGAGATGATCGAGCAGATCATGGCGCTGGCCGAGACCCGTTTGAAAAAGCTCGATCAGCGTCGCCGGGAAACCGTGCCGGCGTCCGAGTTGATTCTTGGCATGCAGTGCGGCGGCAGCGATGCGTTCTCCGGGATCACTGCCAACCCGGCCCTGGGCTATGCCTCGGACCTGTTATTACGCGCCGGTGCGACGGTGATGTTTTCCGAAGTCACCGAAGTGCGCGATGCGATTTACCTGCTGACCTCCCGGGCGGAAACCGAGGAAGTCGCCCAGGAGCTGGTGCGTGAAATGGACTGGTACGACCGATACCTGGCCAAGGGCGAAGCGGACCGCAGCGCCAACACCACGCCGGGGAACAAGAAGGGCGGGTTGTCGAACATTGTCGAGAAGTCCCTGGGCTCGATCGTCAAATCCGGTAGCAGCGCTATCAATGGGGTGCTCGGTCCTGGCGAACGGTTCAAGCGCAAAGGTCTGATTTTTTGCGCGACCCCGGCCAGTGATTTTGTCTGTGGGACTTTGCAACTGGCCGCCGGGATGAACCTGCACGTGTTCACCACCGGGCGTGGTACGCCGTATGGACTGGCGATGGCGCCGGTGGTGAAGGTGTCGACTCGGACTGAACTGGCGCAACGCTGGCCGGACCTGATCGATATCGATGCCGGGCGGATCGCCACCGGCCGGGCTTCGATCGAGGATCTGGGGTGGGAGTTGTTCCACTACTACCTGGACGTCGCCAGCGGCAGGAAGCAAACGTGGGCGGAGCAGCATAAACTGCATAACGACATCACCCTGTTCAACCCTGCGCCTATCACTTAAGACCGAGTCGCCTGCATCGCGGGCAAGCCTTGCTCCCACAGGAGATCTGCTTTGTTGCACAAATTGTGTGAATACTGCACATCCCCTGTGGGAGCAAGGCTTGCCCGCGATGGCGGTCTAACAGACGCCACGGGGCCTGGTGGCTTATCATTAGCCACCTAACGACGCCCACCCAAGGTTACCCCCGGCATGCTGGCAATCTTCCTCGAAACCCTGAACATCACCGCCCCGGTGTTTGCCATGCTGTTTCTGGGTGTGCTGCTCAAGCGCATCGACTGGATCAACGACAACTTTATCCACACCGCCTCCGCCCTGGTGTTCAACGTCACCATGCCGGCGCTGCTGTTTCTGGGCATCCTGCATGCCGACCTGCACGCCGCGCTGCAACCGGCGCTGTTGATCTATTTCTCGCTGGCAACCCTGGTCTGTTTCGCCATCGCCTGGGGCTGGGCGATCTGGAAGTGCCCACGGGAAGATCGCGGTATCTACACCCAGGGTGCCTTTCGCGGTAACAACGGGGTGATCGGTCTGGCGCTGGCGGCGAGCATGTACGGCGACTACGGGATCTCCCTCGGGGCGATTCTCGCGGCGCTGGTGATCCTGTTTTACAACACCCTGTCGACCATTGTGCTGGCGGTCTACAGCCCGGTGATCAAGTCCGACCCCTGGAGCATCTGCAAGAGCGTGATGATCAATCCGCTGATCATCAGCGTATTTGCTGCAGCACCCTTCGCCTATTTCAAGATCGGCTTGCCCGGCTGGCTGGAAACCTCCGGCCAGTACCTGGCACAGACCACATTGCCCCTGGCGCTGATCTGCATCGGCGGCACCCTGTCGCTGGCGGCGATGCGCAAAAGCGGCTCGATGGCGCTCAGTTCCAGCCTGGTCAAGATGATCGGCCTTCCGGTGCTGGCGACCCTGGGTGCATGGCTATGGGGTTTTCGCGGGGCGGAGTTGGGGATTCTGTTCCTGTACTTCGGCAGCCCGACTGCCGCTGCCAGTTTTGTCATGGCGCGCCAGGCCAATGGCAACCATGAGCTGGCGGCGGCGATCATTGTGATTACCACCCTGATGGCGGCGGTGACTACCAATGTCGGGATCTTTCTGTTGCAGTGGGGCGGGTGGATCTAGATCAAAGGATCGCAGCCTTCGGCAGCTCCTACAGGGTTACGCGTTCTCTTGTAGGAGCTGCCGAAGGCTGCGATCTTTTGACCTTACGGTTTTTGATAGCTATCTATCACTTCCTGCGCCGCCCGAAACGCATCGATTGCCGCCGGCACGCCCGCATACACTGCACAATGCAGCAGTGCCTCGCGAATTTCTTCCACCGTGCAACCATTGTTCAAGGCACCGCGCACGTGGCCCTTGAGTTCCTGCGGGCACTTCAATGCGGTCAGCGCGGCCAGGGTGATCAGGCTGCGGGTTTTTAGCGGCAGGCCTTCGCGGTTCCAGACGCTGCCCCAGGCGTGCTCGTTGACGAAGTCCTGCAGCGGCTGGGTGAACTCGGTGGCATTGCCGAGTGCGCGATCAACGAACGCATCGCCCATCACTTGTCGGCGCACTTCAACGCCGGGCTTTTTATTGTCGGTCATGGCAATTCCTTCTTGTGGTGTTGGCGGCGCCAGGCGAGCAGGGACGTGAACAGTAAAAACGCCACCAAGGCCGGCAGGACGAAAAACAGCATCAGGTGTTCGAGTTTGCCGGCCAGGGGCATGCCGGTGGTGAACGACACCACATGCAGGCCGTAGGCCAGGTACAGGCCCAGGAATACCAGGCCTTCGGCACGCGTCACCCGGTAGCCGGAATAGAAGATGGGCAGGCACAGCGCCGCGACGCCGAGCATCACCGGCAGGTCGAAATCCAAAGCGTTGGGCGAGACCGACAGCGGCGTCGGGGCGATCAGTGCGGTCACTCCGAGCACGCCCAGCAGGTTGAACAGGTTGCTGCCAATGACGTTGCCCACGGCGATTTCGCGCTGGCCGCGCAAGGCGGCAATCAGTGAAGTGGCCAGTTCCGGCAGGGAGGTGCTGATGGCGACGATGGTCAGGCCGATGATCCGCTCCGACAGCCCCAGGTCAGTCGCCACGGCCACCGCAGCGCCCAGCAGCAAGTGCCCGGCGTAAATCAGCATCGCCAGCCCGGCGACGATCATCAGCAGGCTGCTGAACCAGGGTGCCTGGCGAGTTTCATCGTGGGACGGTGGCCGGGCCGAGTGCCGCGACTGACGCAGCAGCAAGCCCAGGTACAACACCAGCGCGGCCAGCAGTATCACACCGTCGAGGCGGGTCAGTTCTTCATTCCACGCGAGGACGAAGACCAGCAGGCTGGCGCCGATCATCAGCGGGATATCCAGGCGCACCAATTGCCGCGACACCCGCAGCGGGATGATCAGCGCCGACAGGCCGAGCGTTACCAGGATGTTGAAGATGCTGCTGCCGATCACGCTGCCGACGGCGATATCGACGTTCTGCGCCAGGGTCGCCTGCAGGCTGACGGCCATTTGCGGCGCGCTGCTGCCGAGGGCGACGATGGTCAGGCCGATGATCAGTGGCCGAACGTGCAGGCGCGCGGCCAGGCGCACGGCGGCGCGCACCATCAGCTCGGCGCCGGCGATCAGTAGAACCAGGCCGCTGAGCAATTCAATCAGATTGATCAGGGGCAAATCTGCAAGTCCGAAAATGGTCGGCGCTCCAGCTGTCAGTCGTCGAGGGCTTGCACACGAACCCGTGCGGTCCCGCTTCTAAGCATACCCAGTCGCTCGGCAGCCTCGTGAGAAAGATCAATCAGGCGCCCACGGGTGTGTGGCCCGCGGTCATTGATCCGGACCACGCAGGATTTGTCATTGCTCAGATTGGTGACCTTCACCCGCGTACCGAAGGGTAGTTGGCGATGGGCGGCGGTCAGGGAATTCTTGTTGAAACGCTCGCCACTGGCGGTGCGTTTGCCTTGGTGTTTGGCGCCGTAATAGGACGCGGTGCCGGTCTTGTCGTAACCGTGGGGGTCGATGATGTCGTTGCTGGAGCAACCGGCCAGCAGGGAGAGCAGGGCGCAGGCGCTGAGTAGACGCTTCATTCAAAGTTTTCCACAAAGCAAATGTGGGAGCGGGCTTGCTCGCGAAAGCGGTGGGACATTCTACATTTTCGTTGGATGTCACATCGCTTTCGCGAGCAAGCCCGCTCCCACAGGGGGATCGAGCCAGGGTTGGGGGCTGGCTCGATTCTCATCAGCCTTCGAGCTTGCTTTTCAGCAGTTCATTGACCTGTTGCGGGTTGGCCTTGCCTTTGGAAGCTTTCATGGCCTGGCCAACGAAGAAGCCGAACATCTTCCCGCGTTTGGCTTCGTCTGCCGCACGGTATTGTTCGACCTGCTCGGCGTTGGCCGCGAGCATCTCGTCCAGTACCGCCGAGATCGCGCCGCTGTCGGTCACTTGCTTGAGGCCGCGTTTGTCGATGATCTCGTCAGCGCTGCCTTCACCGTTGGCCATGGCTTCAAACACCACTTTGGCAATTTTGCCGGAGATGGTGTTGTCCTTGATGCGCAGCAGCATGCCGCCCAGTTGTTCGGCCGAGACCGGCGACTGGTCGATGTCCAGGCCCTGCCTGTTCAACAGGCTGCCCAATTCAACCATCACCCAGTTGGCCGCCAGCTTGGCGTCGCCGCCAATGCTCACGACTTTCTCGAAGTAATCGGCTTGCTCACGGCTGGTGGACAGGACGCTGGCGTCGTAGACCGACAGGCCGAACTGCGCCTGGAAACGCTCGCGTTTCTGCGGCGGCAATTCCGGCAGGGTCGCGCGCACTTCGTCGAGGAACGAGTCCTCGATGACCACCGGCAGCAGGTCCGGGTCGGGGAAGTAACGGTAGTCGTTGGCTTCCTCTTTGCTGCGCATCGGACGGGTCTCGTCCTTGTTCGGATCGTACAGGCGGGTTTGCTGAATCACCCGGCCGCCGTCTTCGATCAATTCGATCTGGCGCTGCACTTCGCTGTTGATCGCCTTCTCGATGAAGCGGAACGAGTTGACGTTCTTGATCTCGCAGCGAGTGCCGTACTCAACCTGGCCCTTCGGACGGATCGACACGTTGCAGTCGCAACGCAGCGAACCTTCGGCCATGTTGCCGTCACAGATGCCCAGGTAGCGCACCAGGGCGTGGATCGTTTTGACATAGGCCACGGCTTCCTTGGCGCTGCGCATGTCCGGCTCGGAAACGATTTCCAGCAGCGGCGTGCCGGCACGGTTCAGGTCGATGCCGGTGGCGCCGTTGAATTCTTCGTGCAGGCTTTTACCGGCGTCCTCTTCCAGGTGCGCACGGGTCACGCCGACACGTTTGATCGTGCCGTCGTCCAAGGCGATGTCCAGGTGGCCCTTGCCAACGATCGGCAATTCCATCTGGCTGATCTGGTAGCCCTTGGGCAGGTCCGGGTAGAAATAGTTTTTACGGGCAAACACGTTGTGCTGGCCGATCTCGGCATCGATGGCCAGGCCGAACATCACCGCCATGCGCACCGCTTCCTGGTTCAGCACCGGCAATACGCCAGGCATGCCGAGGTCAACCAGGCTGGCCTGGGTGTTCGGCTCGGAACCGAAAGTGGTGGAACTACCGGAAAAGATTTTCGACCGGGTGGTGAGCTGGGTATGAATCTCCAGCCCGATCACGACTTCCCATTGCATGTGTTTCTCCTCAGAAGCCGGTTGGGGTGCGGGTGTGCCAGTCAGTGTGTAACTGATACTGATGGGCAACGTTCAACAGGCGACCTTCCTGGAAATACGGGGCAAGCAGTTGCACGCCCACCGGCAGGCCATCGACGAAACCGGCAGGCATGGACAAGCCTGGCAGGCCGGCGAGGTTGGCGGTGATGGTGTAGACGTCTTCCAGGTACGCGGCAACCGGGTCGCTGTTCTTGGCGCCAAGTTTCCACGCCGGGTTCGGCGTGGTTGGGCCGAGGATGATGTCGACCTCGGTGAAGGCGGCCATGAAGTCGTTTTTCACCAGGCGGCGGATTTTCTGCGCCTTCAGGTAGTAGGCGTCGTAGTAGCCGGCCGACAGCGCATAGGCACCGACCATGATCCGGCGCTGCACTTCCGGGCCGAAACCTTCGCCACGGGAACGCTTGTACAGGTCTTCAAGATTCTTTGGATCTTCGCAGCGATGACCGAAACGTACGCCGTCGAAACGCGACAGGTTGGACGAGGCCTCCGCCGGGGCGATCACGTAGTACGCAGGAATCGCATGCTGCATGTTCGGCAGGCTGATTTCCTTGATCACGGCACCGAGCTTTTCCAGCTCCTTGATGCTGTTGTGGATAAGCTCGGCGATGCGCGGGTCGAGACCGGCGCTGAAATACTCTTTCGGCACGCCGATGCGCAGGCCCTGCAGCGAACCGTTGAGGCTGGCGCTGTAATCCGGCACGGGCTCGTCGATGCTGGTGGAGTCATTGGCGTCGAAACCGGCCATGCCTTGCAGCAGGATCGCGCAGTCTTCGGCGGTGCGCGCGAGTGGGCCGCCCTGATCGAGGCTGGAGGCGTAAGCGATCATGCCCCAGCGCGAAACACGACCGTACGTCGGTTTCAGCCCTGTCAGGTTGGTAAATGCGGCGGGCTGACGAATGGAGCCCCCGGTGTCGGTCGCAGTAGCGGCCGGCAGCAGGCGAGCGGCTACGGCAGCGGCCGAACCACCGGACGAACCGCCCGGCACGTGTTCCAGGTTCCACGGGTTTTTCACCGCGCCGTAGTAGCTCGACTCGTTCGCCGAGCCCATGGCGAACTCGTCCATGTTGGTCTTGCCCAGCGTCACGGCTCCGGCAGCGGCCAGCTTGGCAACCACAGTGGCGTCGTATGGCGCCTTGAAGTTGTCGAGCATCTTCGAGCCGCAGCTGGTGCGGATGCCCTGGGTGCAGAACAGGTCCTTGTGGGCGATCGGCGCACCCAGTAGCGCACCGTTCTCACCATTGGCCCGACGTGCGTCAGCGGCCTTGGCCTGCTGCAGCGCCAGGTCTTCGGTGAGGCTGATGAAGCTATTGAGCTGCGGATCGAGCTGGGCGATGCGCGCCAGCAGGACCTTGGTCAGCTCTTCGGAAGAAAACTTTTTATCGGCGAGTCCGCGGGCGATCTCGGCCAGAGTCATGTGATGCATTGCAGGCTCTTTCCCTTTAGTCGATGACTTTCGGAACCAGGTACAGGCCGTTTTCGACCGCTGGTGCGATGGACTGGTAGGCCTCTCGATGATCGGTCTCGGTCACGACGTCCGCGCGCAGGCGCTGGCTGGCTTCCAGTGGATGGGCGAGCGGCTCGATACCGTCGGTATTGACCGCCTGCATTTCGTCGACCAGCCCGAGAATGCTGTTCAGGGCCGAAGTGATGTGTGGAAGATCGGCATCATTGAGGCCAAGGCAGGCCAGATGAGCGATTTTTTCCACGTCGGAGCGTTCAAGCGCCATGGGAATCTCCAGTGGAAAACAGAACGGACGGCGTCCGTGTGTTAGATTGTCGGAACACTACCGCATTTCTACGGTCATAAGGCCGCGATTGTGGGGGTTGGTGCACAGAAAAGCGGTCAATTTAACATATTGGCGCCTTGCCCAAAATCCCTGTCGTTGTTAGAGTTTGCCGCACTTTTTTACCCACGCGTTGCCTAGGGTCCTTTCCCCATGTTCAAGAAACTGCGTGGCATGTTTTCCAGCGATCTTTCCATTGACCTGGGCACTGCCAACACCCTTATTTACGTGCGCGAGCGCGGAATCGTTCTGAATGAGCCATCGGTTGTGGCCATTCGGACACACGGTAACCAGAAAAGTGTCGTGGCCGTCGGCACCGAGGCCAAGCGCATGCTCGGCCGTACACCAGGAAATATCGCTGCCATTCGTCCGATGAAAGACGGCGTTATCGCCGACTTCAGCGTCTGCGAAAAGATGCTGCAGTACTTCATCAACAAGGTTCACGAAAACAGCTTTCTGCAGCCAAGCCCGCGTGTGCTGATTTGCGTTCCGTGCAAATCCACCCAGGTTGAGCGTCGTGCCATCCGTGAATCGGCTCTTGGTGCCGGTGCCCGTGAAGTGTTCCTGATCGAAGAGCCAATGGCGGCTGCGATCGGTGCCGGCTTGCCGGTAGAAGAAGCGCGCGGCTCGATGGTTGTCGATATCGGTGGTGGTACCACTGAAATCGCACTCATCTCCCTGAACGGTGTGGTCTACGCCGAATCCGTACGGGTTGGCGGCGACCGCTTCGACGAAGCGATCATCACCTACGTGCGTCGCAACTACGGCAGCCTGATCGGTGAGTCGACTGCCGAGCGCATTAAGCAGGAAATCGGTACGGCCTACCCGGGCGGCGAAGTTCGCGAAGTCGATGTTCGCGGTCGCAACCTGGCCGAAGGTGTTCCACGTGCCTTCACCCTGAACTCCAATGAAGTGCTGGAAGCTCTGCAAGAGTCCCTGGCCACCATCGTTCAGGCAGTGAAAAGCGCACTGGAGCAATCGCCTCCGGAACTGGCTTCCGACATCGCCGAGCGCGGCCTGGTGCTGACCGGTGGTGGCGCCTTGCTGCGTGACCTCGACAAGTTGCTGGCCCAGGAAACCGGTCTGCCGGTGATCGTTGCCGAAGATCCGCTGACCTGTGTTGCTCGCGGCGGTGGTCGTGCCCTGGAAATGATGGATAAACACACCATGGACCTGCTCTCCAGCGAATAATTCGCCGGGTTGCATCTATGCTGTTGAGCGCGCAGGCAGCACTTTGCAGTGCTGCCTGTTGGCGTTTATCTTCTGTCAGTCTGCATCCAGCCGGTCTGCCGTATGAATAGACAAAACATTTGCCTGGGAGGAGCGGCTTATTAAACCGCTTTTCACCAAAGGGCCTTCACTGGGCGTGCGCTTGTTGGTGCTGGTCGTGCTATCGGTCGCGCTGATGGTGGTCGATGCCCGCTTCACACTGTTCAAGCCAGTGCGTAGCCAGATGTCGCTGGTGCTGATGCAGTCCTACTGGATCACCGACTTGCCGCAGCGGTTATGGCAAGGTGTGGCCAGCCAGTTTGGCAGCCGCACCGAACTCGTTGCCGAAAACGAAAAACTCAAGAGCGAAAACCTGCTGTTGCAGGGGCGCATGCAAAAGCTTGCCTCCCTCACCGAGCAGAACGTTCGGCTGCGCGAGTTGCTCAACTCTTCGGCACTGGTCAACGAAAAGGTCGAAGTGGCCGAGTTGATCGGCATGGATCCCAATCCATTCACCCATCGCATCATCATCAACAAGGGTGAGCGCGACGGTGTGGTCCTCGGTCAGCCGGTGCTCGATGCCCGTGGCCTGATGGGGCAGGTGGTCGAGTTGATGCCTTACACCTCTCGCGTGTTGCTGCTGACCGATACCACCCACAGTATTCCGGTTCAGGTCAACCGCAACGGCCTGCGCGCGATCGCCAGCGGCACCGGCAACCCGGAACGCCTGGAACTGCGCCACGTGGCTGATACGGCCGACATCAAGGAAGGCGATCTGCTGGTTAGTTCCGGCCTGGGGCAGCGATTCCCGGCGGGTTATCCGGTGGCGACGGTCAAGGAAGTGATCCATGACTCCGGCCAGCCGTTCGCGATAGTTCGCGCCGTGCCCACCGCCGCCTTGAATCGCAGCCGTTACCTGCTGTTGGTTTTCAGCGACGGTCGCACTGCAGAAGAACGCGCCAATGAAGCGGCGCAGGCCCAGGAAACCCTGGATCAGTACGGTGGTGGCCCGGTCATTCCGGCAACAGTGTCGAAGCCGGCCATGGTTCCGGCAGCAGTTGCTGCGCCTGTCGCACCGGCTGCCGTACCTGCCGTACCTGCCGCAGCTCCTGCGGCAACGACTCCGGCCAAGCCGGTCGCCACCAGGCCGCCGGCCAAACCACCTGCCAAACCGCCTGTCTCCGCACCGGCTGCCACTGGGGGACGAGAATAATGGTCGGTACGACTGCTTCGCGAAACGGCTGGATCGTCTGGCTGACCTTCGCCATCGGCATGCTGCTCAGCGTTTCACCGCTACCGCAGTTCATGGAAATCCTGCGTCCGTTGTGGCTGGCCTTGCTGCTGGCCTTCTGGGCGCTGGCGATGCCGCAGAAAGTCGGCATGGTCACCGCGTGGTGCCTGGGCCTGGCCGAAGACGTGCTCTACGGTACGCTGCTGGGCCAGAACGCACTGATCCTGACGCTCATCACCTTCCTGGTGCTGTCACTGCAACAACGCCTGCGAATGTTCCCGATGTGGCAACAGAGCCTGGTGATCCTGGTGATCTTCGGCCTCGCACAGCTAGTGCAGCTGTGGCTCAGTGCACTGACCGGTAATCGCCAGCCAACCCTGGCGCTGGTGTTGCCGGCGCTGGTCAGTGCCTTGCTCTGGCCGTGGATCAGCTACGGTTTGCGCGGATTGCGTCGACGCTACAAGATCAACTAATCCACTCGGGCATTTGCCATTTCGACAGGGAGATGTCTTGATGAAACAGCTATTTCTCGCCTCAGGCTCGCCACGTCGGCGTGAACTACTCACGCAAATCGGCGTGCCGTTCTCCGCCATCAGCGCGGACATCGATGAAACCCCATTAACTCAAGAATCCCCTTCAGCCTATGTCGAGCGCCTCGCGCGTGGCAAGGCCCTGGCCGGGAGAGGTGCCGTCGTGTGCCCCGCAGAGTTTTGCGTGCTGGGTGCCGATACGGCCGTGGTGCTGGACGGGAAAATTCTCGGCAAACCAGTAGACGAAGCCGACGCATGCGCCATGCTTATGCTGTTGTCGGGTCGCGAACATGAAGTTCTGACAGGTATTGCCTTGCTGGATGCAGAGCGTTGCGAATCCCGGGTGATCCGCAGCCTGGTGCGTTTTCGCCAGATCGGCCCCGGAGAAGCGGCCGCCTACTGGGCCAGCGGTGAACCTCGGGACAAGGCCGGCAGTTATGGCATCCAGGGGCTCGGCGCGGTGTTCGTGGCGGGGCTGGATGGCAGCTACTCGGCGGTGGTTGGCTTGCCGCTGTGCGAAACCGCAGAACTGCTGGGCCATTTCGGCATACCCTGTTGGCAAACCCTTAACGCGCTCTGAGCGTCGTACTGACAAGATGCGGCCATTATCGTGAAAATGCCTGAACGAGACCCTGCCATGAGTGAAGAGATCCTGATCAACATCACGCCGATGGAATCGCGCGTGGCGGTGGTGGAAAACGGTGTTCTGCAAGAGGTTCACGTCGAGCGCACGCAAAAGCGCGGGATCGTCGGCAACATCTATAAGGGCAAGGTCGTTCGGGTATTGCCAGGCATGCAGGCGGCATTTGTCGACATCGGCCTGGACCGCGCCGCGTTCATTCATGCGTCGGAAATCTCCCTGCGCGAAGGCCCGGCAGTCGAGAGCATCAGCGCGCTGGTGCATGAAGGCCAGAGCCTGGTGGTGCAGGTGACCAAGGACCCGATCGGTTCCAAGGGCGCTCGCCTGACCACCCAGCTGTCGATCCCCTCGCGTTACCTGGTGTACATGCCGCGCACCGCGCATGTCGGCATTTCCCTGAAGATCGAAGACGAAGCCGAGCGCGAACGGCTCAAGCAGGTGGTCACCGATTGCGTGGCCATGGAAGGCATCAAGGAAGCCGGCGGGTTCATCCTGCGCACTGCTGCCGAAGGCGCCGGCGCCGATGAAATCCTCATGGACATCCGTTACCTGCGCCGCTTGTGGGATCAGATCAACGAGCAGATCAAGACCATCGGCGCGCCAAGCGTGATCTACGAAGACCTCGGCCTGGCGTTGCGCACCCTGCGTGACCTGGTCAGCCCGAAGATCGAGAAGATCCGCATCGACTCCCGGGAAACCTTCCAGAAAACCACGCAGTTCGTCGCCGAGCTTATGCCGGAAATCGCCGACCGCCTGGAGCACTACCCTGGCGAACGGCCGATTTTCGACCTGTATGGCGTCGAAGACGAGATCCAGAAGGCTCTCGAACGCAAGGTCCCGCTCAAGTCCGGTGGCTACCTGGTGGTCGACCCGGCGGAAGCCATGAGCACTATCGACGTCAACACCGGGGCGTTTGTCGGCCATCGCAACCTCGAAGAAACCATCTTCAAGACCAACCTCGAAGCCGCCACCGCCATTGCCCGCCAACTGCGCCTGCGCAACCTGGGCGGGATCATCATCATCGATTTCATCGACATGGAAGACGAAGAGCACCAGCGCCAGGTGCTGCGCACGCTCGAGAAGCAGTTGGAGCGCGATCACGCCAAGACCAACATCATCGGGATCACCGAGTTGGGCCTGGTACAGATGACCCGCAAGCGCACCCGCGAAAGCCTCGAGCAGGTGCTGTGCGAGCCATGCAGCAGCTGCCAGGGCCGGGGCAAGCTGAAGACTCCGGAAACCGTCTGTTATGAAATCTTCCGGGAAATTCTCCGCGAGGCTCGCGCCTATCAGGCGGAGGGCTATCGTGTATTGGCGAACCAGAAAGTTGTCGACCGCTTGCTCGATGAGGAGTCGGGCAATGTCGCTGAGCTGGAGGGTTTCATCGGGCGCACCATTCGTTTCCAGGTGGAAACCATGTATTCCCAGGAACAATACGACGTGGTGCTGCTCTGAAGCCTTACGTTGTAAATCGCCTGGAACAGCTGGCCTCAGCTTTCTGTAGTTTTTATCCCATGGGAGCCACCTGACATGGACCGTCTGACACGCATATTGGCTGCACTGACCCGCTGGGGTCTGGGCCTGTGCGCGTTGGCTTTGGTGCTGATGGCGTTGTATGTCAGCCTCGGTCGGGAACTGACGCCACTGGTAGCCGAATACCGGGCAGAGGTCGAGAGCAAGGCCAGCGCGGCTTTGGGCATGCCCCTGCACATCGGTGAACTGGAAGGCAACTGGAGCGGGTTTGCACCGATCCTGCTGGCCCATGACGTGATGCTCGGCGAGGGTGCCAACTCCCTGCGTCTGGACCAGGTACGCGCGGTGCCGGATATCTGGGCCAGCCTGCTGGCTCGCGAAGTGCGCATTGCCCATCTCGAACTCAACGGCCTGAAGATCAGCCTCAAGGAAGGCGAGGATGGTCATTGGGCGCTTGAGGGTTTGCCGCTCCAGCAGGATCAGCCGCTGGACCCGGAACAACTGCTCAATCGCATGCAGATGGTTCAGCAGCTGACGGTTCTCGACAGCCAGGTGACCTTGCAGCCACTGGATCATCCGCCGCTGACCCTGACCTACTTGGGCCTCAGTCTCAAGACTGGCAGCTCGCGCCAGCGCCTCGATGCCCGCCTTACGTTGCCCGACGGCCAACCCATGGCCCTGAGCCTGCGCACTCGCCTGCGTGCCAGCGACTGGAAAAACGGCGAGGCGGACGCGTACCTCAGCGTGCCGCAAAGCGACTGGTCGAAATGGCTGCCGGAGCGCCTGACCCGGCAGTGGAATTTCAGCGAGATCAAGGCCGGCGGCGAGCTGTGGGTGAACTGGAACCAAGGCGCGCTGCAGAGCGCGGCCGTGCGCCTGAATGCGCCACAAATCAAGGGCGCCTACGCCGAGCGCAAGCCGGTGCAGATCAACAACCTGGCCCTCAATGGTTATTTCCAGCGCAACGCCGATGGCGTACTGGTAACCCTGGATTCCCTGGCCATGAACCTCGGCGAGACCCGTTGGGAATCTCGCCTGCAACTCAAGCAGACTGCGGCCACCGATAACACTGCGGAACTCTGGCACCTGCAAGCCGACCGCCTGGATCTGACGCCAATAACCCCGCTGCTGAATGCGCTGGGGCCGTTGCCCGAAGGCGTCGCCACGGCAGTTGAGCGACTGAAGGTGACTGGTGGCCTGCGTAACGTGCTGGTCGACTTCCGGCCAACGGCCACGGACGACAGCAAACTCAGCTTTGCCGCCAACCTGGATCAGGTTGGTTTTAATGCCTATCACGGTGCTCCAGCGGTTAGAAATGTCAGCGGCAGCATCAGCGGTGACCTGGGTCAGGGCGAGTTGCGCATGGACAGCAAGGATTTTTCCCTGCACCTGGACCCGATTTTCGCCAAGCCCTGGCAGTACATCCAGGCCAATGCGCGGTTGACCTGGAAGCTCGATAAAGATGCCTTCACCCTGATCGCGCCGTACCTGAAAGTGTTGGGCGAAGAGGGCAAGATCGCCGGCGACTTCCTGATCCGCCTGCATTTTGATCACTCCCAGGAAGACTACATGGACCTGCGGGTCGGCCTGGTGGACGGCGACGGCAAATACACGGCGAAGTATCTGCCGACCGTGTTGAGCCCGGCGCTGGACGAATGGCTGCGCACGGCCATTCTCAAGGGCGCGGTGGACCAGGGCTTCTTCCAGTACCAGGGTTCGTTGGCCCACGGTGCCGGGGACGCCGACCGCAGCATCAGCCTGTTCTTCAAGGTGCATGACGCCGAGTTGGCCTTTCAGCCGGGCTGGCCGCATGTCAGCAAGGTCAGTGGCGATGTGTTCGTCGAAGACAGCGGAGTGCGGATCCTCGCCAGCAAGGGCCAGTTGCTTGATACCCAGGTGCGCGATATCTACGTGGAAATTCCCCACGCGGCTCCCGGCAAAAGCAGTCACTTGCTGCTCGATGGCGCTTTTGCCGGCGGCTTGGGCGATGGCCTGAAAATCCTCCAGACCGCGCCAATCGGTACTGGCGAGACCTTCGCTGGCTGGGAAGGCGAGGGCGATCTGCAAGGCAAGTTGAAACTGGATATTCCGCTGGCCAAAGGCGAACTGCCGAAAATCCTGGTCGACTTCAAGACCGCCAAGGCGCGCTTGAAGTTGAGCGAGCCGGCCCTGGAGTTGACTCAGCTCAAGGGTGATTTCCGTTTCGACAGCGCCAAAGGCCTCAGTGGCCAGAACATCACGGCGCGGGCCTTCGATAAACCGGTGTCCGCGCAGATTTTTGCCGACGGCAGCGCCGGCAATCTCAAGACGCGCGTGACCGCTTCGGGCCAGGTCGAGGTGAAAAAGCTCACTGACTGGTTGCGCGTCACCCAGCCTCTGCCAGTGTCCGGGGTGATTCCATATCAGCTGCAACTCAACCTCGGCGGCGCTGACAGCCAGTTGCTGGTCAGTTCCAACCTCAAGGGCGTTGCTATCGATTTGCCGGCGCCGTTCGGCATGGCGGCCGACGTTGGCCGCGACACCACGTTTCGCATGACCCTGCAGGGCGCGGATCGGCGTTACTGGGTCAACTACGGTGAGCTGGCGAACTTCACCTACGAAGCGCCAACCAGCAATTTTGCCGAGGGTCGTGGTGAACTGCTGCTGGGCGGTGGACAGGCCGTTGTGCCAGGGGCCAAGGGCCTGCGAGTGCGCGGCTCGCTGCCGGCGCTGGACGTCGGCCCGTGGAAGGACCTGGCGGACAAGTACACCGGCCAGGATCCCGGCGGCAGCGCCAAGCAATTGCTCAGCAGCGTTGACCTGAGGATCGGCAAGCTGATTGCCATGGGCACGACTCTGGATCAGGCGTGGGTGCAGTTGAACCGCAGGGCGGCAACCTGGGCTTTGCAGCTCGACAGTCAACAGGTCAAGGGCACGGTCACTGTCCCCGATGCGAAAGCGGCGCCGATTGCGATCAATCTGCAGTACGTGAAGTTGCCGGCTCCCGATCCGACCGTTCTTGCCGATGAAAACTCTCCGGACCCGCTCGCTACCGTGGACCCGACCAAGATTCCGGCGCTGGATATCACGATCAACCAGCTGATGCAGGGCAAGGACCTGGTCGGCGGCTGGTCGCTGAAAGTCCGGCCGACGGCCAAAGGTATTGCCCTCAATACCCTGGACCTGGGGCTCAAGGGCATCCTGCTGCAGGGCAGCGGTGGCTGGGAAGGTACGCCCGGCGCTTCGAACAGCTGGTACAAGGGCCGGATCAGCGGCAAGAACCTTGCCGATGTGTTGAAAGGCTGGGGATTCGCGCCGAGTGTTACCAGCGAGGACTTCCATATGGACGTCGATGGTCGCTGGCCTGGATCTCCGGCCTGGCTGGCCACCAAACGTTTCTCCGGCAGCCTCGATGCATCGCTGAATAAAGGTCAGTTTGTCGAAGTGGAAGGTGGCGCCCAGGCATTGCGGGTGTTTGGCCTGCTCAACTTCAACTCGATCGGCCGGCGCCTGCGCCTGGACTTTTCCGACCTGTTTGGCAAAGGCCTGAGTTACGACCGGGTCAAGGGATTGCTGGTCGCCAGCAACGGGGTGTACGTCACCCGCGAGCCGATCCTGCTGACCGGGCCTTCAAGCAACATCGAATTGAACGGCACGCTGGACCTGGTGGGCGACAAGGTCGACGCCA
Organism: Pseudomonas sp. LB3P31; assembly: GCF_054897945.1. NCBI lineage: Bacteria > Pseudomonadati > Pseudomonadota > Gammaproteobacteria > Pseudomonadales > Pseudomonadaceae > Pseudomonas > Pseudomonas sp. LB3P31. The sequence goes on along the minus strand of NZ_CM142710.1, from coordinate 2,477,858 downwards.
AGTTGCTGGTGACCTTGCCGGTCACCAATAACCTGCCGATTGCCGCATTGATCGTCGGCGCACCGGCGATCGGTGGCGCGTTGTTCCTGATCGACAAATTGATCGGCGACCGCGTGGCGCGCTTCGCCAGCGTCAAGTACACCGTCAAGGGGCCATGGAAAGAGCCGAAAATCACCTTCGACAAGCCTTTTTGAAATCATCACCCCAGCTCTTTGGAGTAGCATGAACCCCGTAGGAGCTGCCGAAGGCTGCGATCTTTTGATCTTGATTTTGGCACGTTCAAAACCGTCCGGATCAAAAGATCGCAGCCTTCGGCAGCTCCTACGGGGTATGCGTCGATTTCAGGTTAGGAGTTCGCCATGTCATTTGCGGTGATTCAAATGGTCAGCCAGAGCGACGTGCTGGCCAATCTGGCCCAGGCCCGTCAGCTGCTTGAGCAGGCCGCTGCGGCGGGTGCGCAACTGGCCGTGCTGCCGGAAAACTTCGCCGCCATGGGCCGCCGCGACATCGCTGACATAGGTCGCGCCGAGGCTTTGGGTGAAGGCCCGATCCTGCCATGGTTGAAACAGACCGCCCTCGACCTCAAGTTATGGATAGTGGCCGGCACATTGCCGCTGCCGCCGGTGAATAATCCGACGGCCAAAGTGCATGCCTGCTCATTGCTGGTGAATGACCAAGGCGAGACGGTGGCGCGCTATGACAAGCTGCACCTGTTTGACGTGGATGTAACAGATAATCGCGGGCGTTATCGCGAATCCGATGACTATGCTTACGGCAGTGGCGTCGTCGTGGCGGATACGCCAGTCGGCCGGGTTGGCCTGACGGTGTGTTACGACCTGCGTTTTCCAGAGCTGTATAGCGAACTGCGTGCTGCCGGGGCGGAGTTGATTACCGCGCCGTCAGCCTTCACTGCGGTGACCGGCGCGGCGCATTGGGATGTGCTGATTCGCGCCCGGGCCATCGAGACTCAATGTTATGTGCTCGCGGCGGCCCAGGGTGGAACGCACCCAGGGCCCCGGGAAACCTGGGGGCACGCCGCCATCATCGACCCCTGGGGTCGCGTGCTGGCGCAGCAGGATCAAGGCGAGGCCGTGCTGCTGGCCGAACGCGATAGCAGCGAACAGGCGTCCATCAGGGCGCGCATGCCGGTGTCGAGTCACCGGCGCTTTTTCTCGCAGGGCGCTCAGCGACCTGCCTCAGAACGATGAATTTAAGGCGTAAAACATATGAGCGAGTTGTTGTCCTCAGTCAGTGAACACCTCCTGGCGCCCGGCGGCGTAACTATCGAAAGCCTGCAGGGTGTGCTCGGCGATCTCGCCGGCCCTGGCATCGATGCTGCCGACCTGTATTTTCAGGGACAGATCTCCGAGTCCTGGGCGCTGGAAGACGGCATCGTCAAGGAAGGCAGCTTCAATCTCGACCAGGGCGTTGGCGTGCGCGCGCAGTCCGGGGAAAAAACCGGATTTGCCTACAGCAACGCCATCACCCTCGAAGCCTTGGGCGCCGCCGCCCGTGCCGCGCGTTCCATCTCTCGTGCCGGGCAGAACGGCACCGTCCAGGCTTTCACCACCCAGGATGTTGCCCAGTTGTACGGGCCGGATAACCCGCTGGAAGTGATGAGCCGTGCCGAGAAAGTCGAGTTGCTCAAGCGCATCGACGTCGCGACTCGTGCCCTCGATCCGCGCATCCAGCAAGTCACCGTGAGCATGGCCGGTGTATGGGAACGCATCCTGGTGGCTTCCACCGACGGCAGCCTGTCGGCGGACGTTCGACCGCTGGTGCGCTTCAACGTCAGCGTGATCGTCGAGCAAAATGGTCGCCGCGAGCGCGGCGGGCACGGCGGCGGCGGGCGTACCGATTACCGATACTTCCTCAGCGATGACCGTGCCATGGGCTACGCCCGCGAAGCATTGCGCCAGGCGCTGGTGAATCTTGAGGCCATTCCGGCACCGGCCGGTACCTTGCCGGTGGTCCTGGGCTCCGGCTGGTCCGGGGTGTTGCTGCACGAAGCAGTTGGCCACGGCCTGGAAGGCGACTTCAACCGCAAGGGCAGCTCCGCCTACAGCGGGCGCATGGGCGAGATGGTTGCGTCAAAGCTGTGCACCATCGTCGATGACGGTACGCTGGCCGGTCGTCGCGGCTCGCTGAGCGTCGATGACGAAGGCACCCCGACCGAGTGCACCACGCTGATCGAAAACGGCGTCCTCAAAGGTTATATGCAAGACAAGCTCAATGCCCGTCTGATGGGCGTGGCCCGCACCGGCAACGGTCGTCGTGAATCCTACGCGCACCTGCCGATGCCGCGCATGACCAACACCTACATGCTCGCAGGCGAGAGCGATCCAGAGGAAATCATCGCCTCGGTAAAGCGCGGCATCTACTGCGCCAACCTCGGCGGTGGCCAGGTGGATATCACCAGTGGCAAGTTCGTGTTCTCCACCAGCGAGGCGTATTTGATCGAGGACGGCAAGATTACCGCACCGGTCAAGGGCGCAACGTTGATCGGCAACGGGCCGGAAGCCATGAGCAAGGTATCGATGGTCGGTAACGATCTGTCGCTGGACAGCGGAGTCGGAACCTGTGGCAAGGATGGGCAGTCGGTGCCGGTGGGTGTCGGCCAGCCAACGCTGAAAATTGATGCGATCACTGTGGGTGGCACAGGATCGTAGGAACACACATCCCCCTGTAGGAGCTGCCGAAGGCTGCGATCTTTTGACTTTGGATTGTTAAAATCCAAAGCAGGATCAAAAGATCGCAGCCTCCGGCAGCTCCTCCCGGATGGGTTGCACGCTACTTAACGCAGACCGCGTTGAGTCTCGTCCAGCTCACGGATGTACTTGAAGATTTTACGGCTCGATGCCGGCGGCTTGTTGGTCGCCAGTTCGTGCTGGGCCTGACGGATCAGGGAGCGCAACTGTTGACGATCAGCCTCCGGGTAGTCGACCACGAACTTCTCCAGGACCGCATCGTCGCCCGCGATCAAGCGATCGCGCCAGCGTTCCAGGCCATGGAAACGTTCGTTGTACTGCCGGGTGGAGGCATCAAGTTGATCGAGCAAGACCAGAATGGCGTCAGTGTCCTGATCGCGCATCAGTTTGCCGATGAACATCAGGTGCCGTTTACGCGCGATATTCGCGGTGTGCTTGGGCGCATCGGCCAGTGCCCGGCGCATGGCGTCGGTCAACGGCAGTTTTGCCAGCAGGTCAGGCTTGAGTGTTGTAAGGCGCTCGCCAAGGTCAACCAGAGCATGCAGCTCACGTTTGACCTGGGTTTTGCTTTTTTCTCCCGTATCGAGGGAGTCGTCGTAAGAATCAACCATGGTGGCCGTCCGCAAAGAAACGCCGCCATGATAACCAGTCGGGGGCCGCTTGTCCGGCCCGGTCGCTCGATGACCCTCGCCGAAAGCAGAATTTGAGTGGAGAACAGCATGAGTGCAGTTGAAAGCGTCGGCCCGAAAGCGTTGCCGGCACTGCAGGAACAAGTCGAGCAGATCATCGCTGAAGCCAAGCGTCAGGGTGCCAGTGCCTGTGAAGTGGCGGTGTCCCTGGAGCAGGGCCTGTCCACTTCGGTACGCCAGCGTGAGGTCGAGACTGTCGAGTTCAACCGCGATCAGGGCTTCGGCATCACCTTGTATGTCGGCCAGCGCAAAGGTTCGGCGAGCACTTCGGCCAGTGGCCCGGAAGCGATCCGCGAAACCGTCGCTGCCGCGCTGGCCATTGCCAAGCACACCTCCGAGGACGAAGCCTCGGGCCTGGCCGATGCCGCGCTGATGGCCAAGGACCTGAAGGATTTCGACCTGTTCCACCAATGGGACATCACTCCGGAACAAGCCATCGAGATGGCCTTGACCTGTGAAGCAGCGGCGTTTGAAACCGATAGCCGGATCAAGAACGCCGACGGCACCACGCTCAGCACTCACCAGGGCTGCCGTGTGTACGGCAACAGTCACGGGTTTATCGGCGGTTATGCGTCGACCCGTCACAGCCTGAGCTGTGTGATGATCGCCGAAGCCGATGGCCAGATGCAGCGTGATTACTGGTACGACGTGAGCCGTCAGGGCAACCTGCTGGCGGACCCGGTGAGTATTGGCCAGCGCGCGGCACAGCGGGCTGCGAGCCGGCTCGGTGCGCGCCCGGTCCCCACCTGCGAAGTGCCTGTACTGTTTTCCGCGGAACTGGCCGGCGGCTTGTTCGGCAGTTTCCTCTCGGCCATTTCCGGTGGCAGCCTGTATCGCAAATCGTCGTTTCTCGAAGGCACCCTGGGGCAGAAGCTGTTCCCGGAATGGCTGACCATCGATGAGCGGCCGCATTTGATGCGCGCCATGGGCAGTTCGGCGTTCGACGGTGATGGTCTTGCGACCTATGCCAAGCCGTTCGTCGAGAAGGGCGAGTTGGTGTCGTACATCCTTGGTACGTACTCCGGTCGTAAGCTGGGGATGCCGAGTACCGCCAATTCCGGCGGCGTGCACAACCTGTTCGTCACCCATGGCGACGAAGATCAGGCTGCCTTGCTGCGCCGCATGGGCCGTGGCTTGCTGGTCACCGAGTTGATGGGGCAGGGCCTGAACATGGTCACGGGCGACTACTCCCGTGGCGCGGCCGGCTACTGGGTCGAGAACGGCGAAATTCAGTTCGCGGTGCAGGAGGTGACCATCGCCGGCAACATGCGCGATATGTTCAAGCAGATCGTTGCGGTGGGTAATGACCTGGAACTGCGCAGCAATATTCGCACTGGGTCGGTATTGATCGAGCGGATGACCGTAGCTGGTAGCTGATGTTTACCGTTGCATAAACAGGCGCGCCACCCACTGGGTGGCGCGCTTTTTTTTTTGCCTGCACATCACACCTGGCACACATCTTTGGGAGCAAAGCTTGCTCGCGATGGCGGCTCTGCAATTGTCATCGCGAGCAAGCTTTGCTCCCACAGAAGACCATCCAGAATCCTGCCGCTTGTTTTGGTTCTCATTATCACCTAATAATGAGTCTCATTACATAATTAGCCATGGGTCATGAATCCTGCTTTTCGTGTAATCACCGCTACCGTTTTGGAGGCTCACCATGGAGCACTGGAAACGCACGATCGAAAGAGCAAATCGCTGTTTCATGCAGGGTGAACTGGTCGATGCCCGCGAGGCTTACTTGCAGGCACTGGCGCTGGCCCAGGTGTTGTTCGAGCGCTGGGCGGATGCCGACGAAGCGGTGGCGGCCTGCGTCATTTCCCACCACAACCTGGCGGACTTGCACCTGCGCCTTAATCAGCCGGAGGAGAGTGCTGAGTACCTGTGTGCCATCCACCAGCGTTTGTTGCAGACCATGCAGGACACTCGACTGGCGCCAGCCTTGCGCGAAGCGGCACTGCGCCAGAGCAGCAAGACCTACGTCGAGCTGCTGAATTTCATCAGCGAGCACGGTGAATACCCACGTACTCACCGCCTGCTGCACATCGGTGCCGTTGCAACTGCCAACCGGCCTGCGCCACTTCATCATGGAGTTCATTGAACATGGCTTTCACCTTGCCTGCCTTGCCCTACGCCTACGATGCCCTGGAACCGCACATTGATGCCAAGACCATGGAGATCCACTACACCAAGCACCACCAGACCTACATCAACAACCTGAACGCTGCCGTCGAGGGCACCGAGTTCGCCGAGTGGCCGGTGGAAAAGCTGGTGTCAGGCGTGCAGCAGCTTCCGGAAAAACTCCGTGCCGCCGTGATCAACCAAGGGGGAGGTCATGCCAACCATTCGCTGTTCTGGGAAGTTATGGCCCCGCACGGTGGCGGCGCACCTGATGGCGCGCTGGCCAAGGCAATCGCTGAGCAATTGGGCGGGCTCGACAGTTTCAAAGAGGCTTTCACCAAGGCTGCGCTCACCCGTTTCGGCAGTGGCTGGGCGTGGCTGAGCGTAACCCCGCAAAAGACCCTGGTCGTGGAAAGCAGTGGCAACCAGGACAGCCCGCTGATGAATGGCAATACGCCGATCCTCGGCCTGGATGTCTGGGAGCATGCGTACTACCTGCAGTACCAGAATCGTCGCCCGGAATACATCAATGCGTTCTACAACGTGATCAATTGGCCCGAAGTCGCGGCGCGCTACCAGGCGGCCCTGGGTTGAGTCTTCAATAAAAAACACCAAGGCTGATTATGGGCACTGAAACGCTGGCGATCGGGAGTGGGCGGATGTTCCGTTACGCTCTGGGATCGCTGTTACTCCTGGCGGGCACGTCCTTGCTGGTTGCGCAGGGACTGGCGTGGCTGGACCTTGAGCCGAAACTGCTGCGCGCCTTGCAGGGTGGGGCCATCTGCGCCTTGGGTACGGCGTTGGGCGCAGTGCCGGTACTGGTGATTCGGCGTATGCCGCAAACCGTCAGCGATACGCTGCTCGGGTTTGGCGCTGGGGTGATGCTGGCGGCGACCGCGTTTTCGCTGATCGTGCCAGGGATCTCTGCCGCCGAAAGCCTGGGCCTCACGCCTTGGGCGGCCAGTGGCCTGATCAGCTTTGGCATCATGCTCGGCGCTCTGGGTTTGTACCTGGTAGACCGAAAAGTCTCCCGGGCCAGCCCGGAAATGTTGGTTGGCACGCTGGAGCGACCGGTGATTCCACCGCGGATCTGGCTGTTTGTCTTTGCAATCATCGCCCACAACATTCCGGAAGGCATGGCGGTGGGGGTGTCGGCCGGGGGTGGCATGCCTGATGCCGACAGCCTGGCGATGGGTATCGCGCTGCAGGATGTGCCGGAAGGGTTGGTGATTGCGCTAGTACTGGCCGGGGCAGGGATGTCCAGGGTCAAGGCCTTCCTGATCGGCGCGGCGTCAGGTCTGGTTGAGCCGATATTCGCGCTGCTGTGTGCGTGGCTGGTAAGCCTGGCCGAGCTGTTGCTGCCGCTGGGATTGGCATTGGCGGCGGGGGCGATGTTGCTGGTGGTCACGCATGAAGTGATCCCCGAGTCGCGGCGCAATGGTCACGACAAACTGGCGAGCCTGGGGCTGCTGGTCGGGTTTTGTTTGATGATGGTGATGGATACGGCGCTGGGTTGAGGCAAGATCAAGAGATCGCAGGTGGGAGCAAAGCTTGCTCGCGATTACGGCGTGTCAGTCACCACCAATATTGAAAACGAGCCCCCAATCGCGAGCACGCTTTGCTCCCACTTCGGCAGCTGCTACGTGGCAAGCATTACTCGCCTTCGTCGAAGTAGTTATTGATCAAATTAACGAGCGCAGCCAGCGCTTCATCCGCCTGTTCGCCTTCCGTACTCAAATAAATTTTTGTGCCCTTGCCAGCCGCCAACATCATCATCGCCATGATGCTCTTGCCGTCGACCGTGGATTCCGGCGTGCGCCCGACCCTGATAGTGCAATCCTTGAACTGCCCAGCAACCCCGACAAATTTTGCAGAAGCGCGAGCATGCAGGCCCAGCTTGTTGATGATTTCGATTTCCAGAGCAGGCATCGCGATGTGAATCCTTTAGCTGAGGTCGCGGTGGCGGACCTGGACGTTCTTCAGGGATTGTTGCAGAACCTGGCCCAGACGTTCGGTCAGGTAGACGGAGCGGTGATGCCCGCCGGTGCAGCCAATGGCAATGGTGACATACGCACGGTTGCTGGCAGCGAAGCGCGGCAACCATTTGAGCAGGTAGCTGGAGATGTCCTGGAACATTTCCTCGACATCCGGTTGCGCCGCCAGGTAATCGGCTACCGGTTGATCAAGCCCGGATTGCTCGCGCAGTTCCGGTTTCCAATACGGGTTGGGCAGGCAGCGCACGTCGAACACCAGATCGGCATCCACCGGCATGCCACGCTTGAAGCCAAAGGACTCGACCAGGAACGCGGTGCCCGGCTCGGGCTGGTTCAACAGCCGCAATTTGATGGTATCGCGCAGCTGATACAGGTTCAGGTTGGTGGTATTGACCTTGAGGTCGGCCAGGTCGGCAATCGGCCCGAGCAAGTTGGACTCGTCCTGAATGGCCTCGGCCAGCGAACGATTGGCATTGCTCAGCGGATGCCGGCGACGGGTCTCCGAAAAACGCTTGAGCAGGGTTTCCTCGTCGGCGTCCAGATACAGCACATCACACTTGATATGCCGGCTGCGGACCTCTTCCAGCAATTCTGGAAAGCGCGACAGGTGGCTTGGCAGGTTGCGCGCGTCGATCGACACGGCCACCAGCGGTTGCGCAAGCTCGGTGTGAATCAGTGCTCGTTCGGCCAGCTCTGGCAACAGCCCGGCAGGTAAGTTGTCGATGCAGTAGTACCCGCTGTCTTCAAGGACATCGAGGGCAGTGCTTTTACCTGAGCCGGAACGGCCACTGACAATGATCAAGCGCATGATTAATGACCGTTCTGCTCGTCCAGGACGACCTGGTACAAGGCTTCATTGCTCGGGGCGCTGCGCAGTTTTTCGCGAACTTCCTTGCGATCCAGCATGCTGGCGATCTGGCGCAGGAGCTCCAGGTGCGCATCGGTGGCCGCTTGCGGGACCAGCAGCACAAACAGCAGGTCAACCGGGGCGCCGTCGATGGCGTCGAAATCGATAGGGGCGTCGAGGTGCATCAAGGCACTGACAGGTGACGCGCAGCCCTTGAGACGACAGTGGGGGATGGCGATGCCGTTGCCAAAACCGGTCGAGCCGAGTTTTTCACGGGCGATCAGAGCCTCGAAGACATCTTGCATCTCCAGATCCGGTACTTCTTTATGGATAAGGTTGGCAATTTGCTCGAGGGCTTTCTTTTTACTGCCGCCCGGCACGTTCACGAGGGAACGGCCGGGGGTCAGGATACTTTCAAGTCGGATCATGGGTTGGGAGTGTTAACGACCGGTTGCGCCCTGGAGGAGGCTCTGGGTCTTTTCCTTATGCTTTTTGAGTTGGCGATCCAGCTTGTCGGTCAGCAGGTCGATGGCGGCATACATATCGTCATGCTCGGCATTGGCGACCACTTCCCCGCCGGGAATATGCAAGGTGGCTTCGATTTTCTGCTTGAGCTTCTCGACGTTCATCGTGACTTGCACGTTGGTTATCTTGTCGAAATGCCTCTCTAAACGGGCGAGTTTTTCGCCGATATAGGTGCGCAGGGGTTCGGTAACTTCCAGCTGGTGTCCACTGATGTTGACTTGCATACAGCTTCTCCTTCGTTGCCAGTGCATAAAGCGGCAGACCAGATGATCTGCCACTGGAACGCTGTGGCGTGGCTTACATCAACCGCTTGCGTTCGCTCGAAGGCGCGATCCCAAGGGATTCGCGGTACTTGGCGACGGTGCGGCGAGCCACCTGAATGCCTTGTGCCTCCAGTAAACCAGCGATCTTGCTGTCACTCAACGGCTTTTTCTGATTTTCCGCCGCAACCAGTTTTTTGATGATCGCGCGGATCGCCGTGGACGAGCATTCGCCGCCTTCGGAGGTGCTGACGTGGCTGGAGAAAAAGTATTTCAGTTCATAAATGCCCCGTGGGGTATGCATGAACTTCTGCGTGGTCACCCGTGAAATCGTCGATTCATGCATGCCGACTGCTTCGGCGATGTCATGCAGTACCAGCGGCTTCATCGCTTCGTCGCCGTACTCCAGAAAACCGCGTTGATGCTCGACGATCTGGGTGGCAACTTTCATCAGGGTTTCGTTGCGGCTCTGCAGGCTCTTGATGAACCAGCGGGCTTCCTGCAACTGATTGCGCATGAACGTGTTGTCGGCACTGGTGTCCGCGCGGCGAACGAAACCGGCGTACTGGGCGTTGACCCGCAGCTTCGGCACCGATTCCTGGTTGAGTTCCACCAGCCAGCGTTCGTTGTCCTTGCGCACGATCACGTCCGGAACCACGTACTCGGCTTCGCTCGACTCAATCTGCGAGCCGGGACGCGGGTTGAGGCTCTGGACCAGCTCGATGACCTGGCGCAGTTCGTCTTCCTTAAGCTTCATCCGCCGCATCAACTGGCTATAGTCGCGGCTGCCCAGCAGATCGATGTAGTCCGTGACCAGGCGCTTGGCTTCAGTAAGCCAAGGGGTCTTGGCGGACAGCTGGCGCAATTGCAGCAGCAGGCATTCGCCCAGGTTGCGAGCGCCGATGCCGGCCGGTTCGAATTGCTGGATGCGGTGCAGAACGGCTTCGATTTCGTCCAGTTCGATGTCCAGTTCCGGGTCGAAGGCTTCGAGAATTTCCTCGAGGGTTTCGTCCAGGTAGCCCTGATTGTTGATGCAGTCGATCAGGGTGACGGCGATCAGGCGATCAGTGTCGGACATCGGCGCGAGGTTCAGTTGCCACAGCAGGTGGCTCTGCAGGCTTTCGCCGGCCGATGTGCGGGTGGTGAAGTCCCACTCGTCATCATCGTTGCTTGGCAGGCTGCTGGCGCTGGTCTGGTAGACATCTTCCCACGCGGTATCAACGGGTAGCTCGTTGGGAATGCGCTCGTTCCAGTCGCCTTCCTCGAGATTGTCTACCGTCGGCGCGGTTTCCTGATAGGACGGCTCCGAAACGTCGGCGTTGGGTTGCTGCTCGGCTTTGTCGGCCAAGGGATCGGCATTGTCGAAGTCGTCGCCTTCTTCCTGGCGTTCGAGCATCGGGTTGGACTCCAGCGCCTCCTGGATTTCCTGCTGCAGGTCCAGGGTCGACAATTGGAGCAGGCGGATGGCCTGTTGCAGCTGAGGAGTCATCGTCAGCTGCTGGCCCATTCTCAAGACTAGCGATGGTTTCATGGCAGGGGCTTAAACCTTATTCGCCGGCGCGCATGCGCCATCCACTACAGGGCGCCGGAGCGCCAAACTTAAGCAAATTATATGCCCGATATTGCAGTGTTTGCCTAGAGCGCTGTAACAATAAAAAAGTATTGATTTTTTAGAGTGTCGAGCGCCCGGGCGACTGGCCAGGCACCGCAGCGCTTAAAGGCGGAACTCGTGGCCCAGATAAACTTCCTTGACCAGGTCGTTGGCCAGGATGGTGGCAGAGTCGCCCTCGGCGATCAGCTGGCCATCGTTGACGATGTAGGCGGTCTCGCAGATGTCCAGGGTTTCACGGACGTTGTGGTCAGTGATGAGCACGCCAATGCCCTTGGCCTTGAGGTGATGGATGATCTGCTTGATATCGCCTACCGAGATCGGGTCCACGCCGGCGAAAGGTTCGTCGAGCAGGATGAACTTCGGATTGGTCGCCAGCGCCCGGGCAATCTCCACCCGGCGACGCTCGCCGCCCGACAGGCTCATGCCGAGGTTGTCGCGGATATGGCTAATGTGGAATTCCTGCAGCAGGCTCTCCAGCTCCTTGCGCCGACCGGCCTTGTCGAGCTCCTTGCGGGTCTCGAGGATGGCCATGATGTTATCGGCCACCGACAATTTGCGGAAGATCGACGCTTCTTGCGGGAGATAGCCAATACCGGCCTTGGCACGGCCGTGCATTGGCTGATGGCTGACGTCCAGGTCGTCGATCAGCACGCGGCCCTGATCGGCCTGCACCAGGCCGACGATCATATAGAAGCAGGTGGTCTTGCCGGCGCCGTTAGGGCCGAGGAGCCCGACGATCTGACCGCTGTCAATCGACAGGCTGACGTCGCGCACGACCTGGCGGCTCTTGTAAGCCTTGGCCAGATGCTGAGCTTTCAGAGTTGCCATTAATTGGCCTTTTTCTGGTCGTTTTTCGGCTTGGGCTGGATCACCATGTCGATGCGCGGACGCGATTCGGTGACCTTGTTGCCCGTGGCACGGCCGGCGCTCGCAAGCTTCTTGACCGTGTCGTAGACGATTTTCTCGCCCTGGGTGACGTTGTTGTCCTTGTCGATGACCTTGGCGCGATCAATCAGCACGACGCGGTTCTGCGAGGCGTGATACTGGATCGTGACGCCGTAACCCTGCACAGGCTTGGTGTCACCCTGGGTCTGAAGCTGCTCGAAGTAAGCCAGGTTGCCGACCGAAGTCACCACGTCGATATCGCCAGCCGGGGTGCGGGTGATGGTCACGGTATTGCCGGTCACCTTCATCGAACCCTGGGTGATGATGACGTCACCTTTGTAGGTGGCGATGCCATTCTTGTCGTCCAGTTGGGCGTCGTCGGCCTGAATGCGGATAGGCTGCTCTTGATCGTTCGGCAGAGCCCAGGCGCTCACGCTTCCCAGTGCTGCGCCCAGGCTGAGCAAAATAGGGAGGGTTTTAACGAGCCTCATACTGTCCTCTTACGTTCGATAGCAGGTGTATCCTGCTTTCTTTCAAATACGCCTTCATTCCCGTACCAGTCGACACGCCACCGGCGCCGTCGATTCTAACGGGTTGCTCCGTCTGCGCATATTGCTGCTTCGGGAACACGGTCATGCGGGTGGTGGTAATCAGCGTCTTGCGGTTTTTCTCGTCGAAACGTGTGATGCGCACCGAGTCGATCAGTTCCACCTCGGTACCATCCGGATTCACTTCTCCGCGTTCGCTCTGCACGTGCCAGGGAAACTCGGTGCCGCGAAACATGTTCAGGTCCGGGTTGGTCAGCAGCGTCACTTCCGTGGCTTTAAGGTGTTCGACCTTGTCCGACGTCATCTCGTACTGCAGTTTGCCGTCCGGGAGGAACTGCACGCTGTGGGCGTTCAGGGCGTAATAGTCGATCGCGCTTTCATCGACGGCCACTTTCGGCTGGTCGAGGAAGCGTTCCGGGCTGATGTTCCAGTAGCCCACGGCCGCAAAGATCGCGGCGATGCAGCCGAACAGCAGTATGTTGCGAAACTTTTTGCTCAGCATAGTTGGCTCACAGGTACGCGGCATTCGCCGCATCGAGGCGGCCCTGGGCGCGCAGGATCAATTCGCAGAACTCGCGAGCGGCACCCTCGCCACCGCGGGCTTGGGTGATGCCGTCAGCATGTTCACGCACGAAGCTGGCCGCGTTGGCCACCGCCATGCCCAGGCCGACGCGGCGTATCACCGGCAGGTCAGGCAAGTCGTCGCCGAGGTAGGCAACTTGTTCATAGCTTAGGCCGAGTTGGGCGAGAAGCTCGTCCAGCACTACCAGTTTGTCTTCGCGGCCCTGATACAGATGGGGAATGCCGAGGTTTTTTGCCCGGCGCTCAACCACCGGGGTCGTGCGACCGCTGATGATAGCGGTCTGGAGGCCGGCTGCCATCAACATCTTGATGCCTTGGCCGTCGAGGGTATTGAAGGTCTTGAATTCACTGCCGTCTTCAAGGAAGTACAGGCGTCCATCGGTGAGGACTCCGTCGACGTCGAAAATCGCCAGCTTGATATGCTTGCCACGTTGCAGCAGATCGTTGCTCATTACATGACTCCTGCGCGCAGCAAGTCGGAGAGGTTGAAGGCGCCAACAGGGCGATCCTCCTTGTCTACGACCACCAGGGCGTTGATTCGGTTGTCTTCCATGATCTTCAAGGCTTCGGCGGCGAGCATTTCGGCGCGCGCGGTTTTGCCGTGAACAGTCATGACCTGATCGATGGTGGCGTGATGGATGTCGATGGCGCGATCCAAAGTGCGACGCAAATCACCGTCGGTGAAGATCCCGGCCAGCTTGCCGTCGGCTTCGACGATCGCGGTCATGCCCAGGCCCTTGCGCGTCATTTCCATCAGCGCGTCCTTGAGCAGGGTGCCGCGTTGCACTTGCGGCAGGGCGTCCCCGGCGTGCATGACATTTTCCACTTTGAGCAACAGGCGACGGCCAAGCGCGCCACCAGGGTGGGAGAAGGCGAAGTCTTCTGCGGTGAAGCCGCGCGCCTCCAGCAGTGCAACGGCCAGGGCATCACCCATGACCAGCGCCGCCGTGGTGGACGAGGTGGGCGCCAGGTTCAGCGGGCAGGCTTCGTGTTCGACGTGCACGTTGAGGTTGACTTCGGCGGCCTTGGCCAGCGTCGAGTCGGGGTTGCCGGTCACGCTGATCAGCTGGATGCCCAGGCGTTTGATCAGCGGCAACAGGGTGACGATTTCAGTGGTCGAGCCGGAATTGGACAGGGCCAGGATGATGTCATCCCGGGTGATCATGCCCATGTCGCCGTGGCTGGCTTCGGCCGGGTGCACGAAAAATGCCGTGGTCCCGGTGCTCGCCAGGGTGGCGGCGATCTTGTTGCCGACGTGTCCCGATTTTCCCATGCCGACCACGACCACGCGGCCCTTGCTGGCCAAAATCATCTCGCACGCGCGTACGAAATCTGCGTCGATGCGTGGAAGCAAGCCCTGCACGGCTTCCAGTTCGAGACGGATGGTGCGTTGTGCCGATTGAATAAGGTCGCTGGATTGGCTCATGTCGGAAATCGTATAGCCTGATGAAAAGGCGGCGATTATAGCGGTAATGAGCAAAACCCTCACGCAAGTTCGTCGTGCTTTGTCATTCGCTGTTACGTAATCCTGTCAGCGTGAGGCTTTTGAGCTGTCACGCGGCTGAACATAGCCCGGCTTTAGCCTTGGGCGCCAAGCGCTTGCAGTGATATAGTTCGCCGCCAGTTCGGCCTGCCCACGAGGAATGTGCTTTCGCCAGAAAGTCAGGCGTCCGAGTGTGAGGCTGCATCGCAAGGAGTTTAGATGAGTGCCGATAACGCCTACGCGGTCGAGCTGAAGGGACTGACCTTCAAGCGCGGTGCGCGCAGCATTTTCAATAACGTCGATATCCGCATTCCGCGGGGCAAGGTCACCGGCATCATGGGGCCTTCCGGGTGTGGCAAGACCACGCTGTTGCGCCTGATGGGCGCACAGTTGCGGCCGACTGCCGGCGAAGTCTGGGTCAACGGCCAGAATCTGCCGAAGCTGTCGCGCAGCGATCTGTTCGACGCGCGCAAGCATATGGGGGTGCTGTTCCAGAGCGGCGCGCTGTTTACCGACCTCGACGTGTTCGAGAACGTCGCCTTTCCGCTGCGCGTGCACACCCAGCTTCCGGAAGAAATGATCCGTGACATCGTCCTGCTCAAACTGCAGGCGGTGGGCTTGCGTGGCGCAATCGACCTGATGCCCGACGAGCTGTCCGGTGGCATGAAGCGTCGGGTCGCGCTGGCGCGGGCCATTGCCCTCGATCCGCAGATCCTCATGTATGACGAGCCCTTCGTGGGCCAGGACCCGATCGCCATGGGCGTGCTGGTGCGCCTGATCCGCCTGCTCAATGACGCGCTGGGCATCACCAGTATCGTGGTTTCCCATGACCTGGCAGAGACCGCGAGCATCGCCGACTACATCTATGTAGTAGGTGAAGCGCAGGTCCTGGGGCAGGGCACGCCGGACGAGCTGATGAATTCGGACGATCCACGGATCCGCCAGTTCATGACGGGTGAACCTGATGGCCCGGTCGCGTACCACTTTCCAGCGACGGATTACCGCGCAGATCTTCTGGGGAAGCGTTGATGCGCAAGATTTCACTGATAGAACGTGTACGCCGGTTCGGCGAGGCGGCAATCGATGCCGTCGCGGTATTCGGGCGCGCTACGCTGTTCCTGTTCCATGCCCTGCTCGGCCGTGGCGGCATCGGTGGCGGCTTCGGCCTGCTGATCCGGCAATTGCATTCGGTGGGCGTGATGTCCCTGGTGATCATCGTGGTCTCCGGGGTGTTCATCGGCATGGTGCTGGCGCTGCAAGGTTTCAACATCCTGTCCAGCTATGGTTCGGAGCAGGCGGTCGGGCAGATGGTTGCGCTGACGCTGCTGCGTGAACTGGGCCCGGTGGTCACCGCCTTGCTGTTCGCCGGGCGTGCAGGCTCTGCGCTGACCGCCGAGATCGGCAACATGAAGTCCACCGAGCAGCTGTCCAGTCTGGAAATGATTGGTGTTGACCCGCTCAAGTACATCATTGCCCCGCGCCTGTGGGCCGGCTTCATTTCCCTGCCGGTGCTGGCGATGATCTTCAGCGTTGTGGGTATCTGGGGTGGTTCGTGGGTGGCCGTCGATTGGTTGGGAGTCTATGAAGGTTCCTACTGGTCGAACATGCAGAACAGCGTGACGTTCTCTGAAGATGTCCTCAACGGCATTATCAAGAGTGTCGTCTTCGCCTTTGTCGTGACCTGGATCGCCGTATTCCAAGGCTATGACTGCGAGCCCACTTCCGAGGGGATCAGTCGTGCCACTACCAAGACCGTTGTATACGCCTCGTTGGCGGTACTCGGCCTGGACTTTATTCTGACCGCCTTGATGTTTGGAGATTTCTGATGCAAAACCGCACCCTGGAAATCGGTGTCGGCCTTTTCTTGCTGGCTGGCATCCTGGCTTTGCTGTTGCTTGCGTTGCGGGTCAGTGGCCTGTCCCCGAGCGCAACAACCGATTCTTATAAACTTTATGCTTATTTCGACAATATCGCCGGTTTGACGGTCAGAGCTAAAGTGACCATGGCCGGTGTGACCATCGGCAAGGTCACGGCAATCGATCTGGACCGCGACAGTTTCACCGGCCGGGTGACCATGCAGCTGGACAAGAGCGTCGATAATCTGCCGACTGACTCCACTGCATCTATCCTCACCGCTGGGCTGTTGGGCGAGAAGTACATCGGCGTCAGCGTTGGTGGTGAAGAAGCGCTGCTCAAGGATGGCGGGATTATCCACGATACGCAGTCGTCGCTGGTGCTAGAGGACCTGATCGGCAAGTTCCTGCTCAACACCGTTAGCAAAGAAGCCAAATGAGGAGCTTTGAATGATCTCTACCTTGCGACGTGGCCTGTTGGTATTACTCGCGGCTGTGCCGCTGATGGCTAACGCCGTGGCGGCGCCGTCGGCGCATGAACTGGTACAGGACACCACTACCCGGTTGCTGGCCGACCTGGCTGCCAACAAAGCAAAGTACAAACAGGACCCTAACGAGTTCTACAACGCGCTCAACGAGATTGTCGGGCCGGTGGTCGATGCCGATGGCATCTCCCGCAGCATCATGACCGTCAAGTACTCGCGCAAGGCTTCGCCTGAGCAGATGCAGCGCTTTCAGGAAAACTTCAAGCGCAGCCTGATGCAGTTCTATGGCAATGCCCTGCTGGAGTACAACAATCAGGGCATCACCGTTTCTCCGGCGAAGGACGAAAGCGGCACCCGCACCAGCGTCGACATGCAAGTCAAGGGCAGCAGCGGTTCGCTCTACCCTGTGTCCTACACGCTGGAGAAGATCAACGGCGAGTGGAAAGTGCGCAACGTCATCATCAATGGCATCAACATCGGCAAGCTGTTCCGTGATCAGTTCCAGGATTCGATGCAGCGTAACGGCAACGACCTCGACAAGGTGATCAACAACTGGGCCGGTGAAGTCGCCAAGGCCAAGGAAACCACCGAGCAAGCAGCCCAGAAGCAAGCCCAATGAGTGAGTCGGCCGTCCAGATCAATGAATCCGGCGAACTGCACCTCAGTGGCACGCTGGATTACCGCAGCGGCCCGCTCCTGCGCAAGCAGGGCCAGGCGCTGATCAAGTCGAGCAAGGCTGCGGCACTGGTGGTTGATTGTTCGCAGGTGGTGAAGTCCAGCAGTGTCGGCTTGTCGCTGCTGCTGTGCTTCATGCGTGATGCCCAGGCGGCCGGCAAGGCCCTGAGCATCCGCGCGATGCCCGAAGATATGCGTGAAATCGCTCAGGTCAGCGAATTGACCGAGTTATTGGCGCATCCCTAACCGCATCTATAGGGAAGCCCCCCGTCAGAGTCCTGCTTGCCGGGGTTCGCAGGCGCGGGGCTTTTTTGTATGATGTCCGACCCGCGCGCACAAGGCGCCGATTGAGGTTGAGCATGCAGGCCGTAGAAGTGAAGAGCTTCCTTGAAGGAAAGCTGCCAGGCACGAAGGTGGAAGTTGAAGGCGAAGGCTGCAATTTCCAGCTGAACCTGATTAGCGATGAACTGGCGGCGTTGAGCCCGGTGAAGCGTCAGCAGCAGGTCTATGCCCATTTGAACCCATGGATCACCGATGGCAGCATCCATGCGGTCACTATGAAATTTTTCAGCAGCGCGGCCTGGGCCGAGCGCACCTGAGCCCAAGGGCGTCGAGATTCTTATGGATAAATTGATTATTACCGGTGGCGTTCGTCTTGATGGCGAAATCCGCATCTCCGGGGCAAAGAACTCTGCCCTGCCGATCCTGGCTGCAACCTTGCTGTGCGATGGTCCGGTTACCGTGGCCAACTTGCCGCACCTGCACGACATCACCACCATGATCGAGCTGTTCGGTCGCATGGGTATCGAGCCGGTGATCGACGAGAAGCTCAGCGTCGAAATCGACCCGCGCACCATCAAGACCCTGATCGCCCCGTACGAACTGGTGAAAACCATGCGTGCGTCGATCTTGGTGCTGGGCCCGATGGTTGCCCGTTTCGGTGAAGCTGAAGTCGCGCTGCCTGGCGGTTGCGCCATCGGCTCGCGTCCGGTTGACCTGCACATCCGCGGCCTTGAAGCCATGGGCGCGGTGATCGACGTGGAAGGCGGCTACATCAAGGCCAAGGCGCCTGAAGGTGGCCTGCGCGGCGCGCACTTCTTCTTCGACACCGTCAGCGTGACCGGTACCGAGAACATCATGATGGCCGCAGCCCTGGCCAAGGGTCGCAGCGTCCTGCAAAACGCCGCTCGCGAACCTGAAGTCATCGACCTGGCGAACTTCCTGATCGCCATGGGCGCGAAGATCTCCGGCGCCGGCACCGACACCATCACCATCGATGGCGTCGACCGTCTGCACCCGGCCACCTATAAAGTGATGCCGGACCGGATCGAAACCGGTACCTACCTGGTTGCTGCTGCCGTGACCGGCGGCCGTGTGAAGGTCAAGGACACTGATCCGACCATCCTCGAAGCGGTACTTGAGAAACTCAAGGAAGCGGGCGCGGAAATCACCTGCGGCGAAGACTGGATCGAGCTGAACATGCACGGCAAGCGGCCTAAAGCCGTGAACGTGCGTACGGCTCCGTACCCGGCGTTTCCGACCGACATGCAAGCGCAGTTCATCTCGCTCAACGCCATTGCCGAAGGCACTGGTGCGGTAATCGAGACGATCTTCGAAAACCGCTTCATGCACGTGTACGAACTGCACCGCATGGGCGCCAAGATCCAGGTCGAAGGCAACACTGCCATCGTTACCGGTACCGAGAAGCTCAAGGGCGCGCCAGTCATGGCCACCGACCTGCGCGCTTCCGCCAGCCTGGTGATCTCGGCGCTGATCGCCGAAGGCGACACCCTGATCGACCGCATCTACCACATAGACCGTGGTTACGAGTGCATCGAAGAGAAACTGCAGATGCTCGGCGCCAAGATCCGCCGCGTACCGGGCTAGTCCCTGCTGCATGGGCGCAGGGACGCGCCCGTTGAATTCGTTACGAGTCGAGCCGTCTGCGGCTCGAGTGTGTCCGGCGCCGCTTGCGACCGGGCATGAGTACCTTGATAAGGACTGACGTTTCCCATGTTGACCATTGCACTGTCCAAGGGCCGCATTCTTGACGACACCCTGCCGCTTCTGGCCGAAGCAGGCATTGTGCCGACCGAGAATCCGGAAAAGAGCCGCAAGCTGATCATTCCCACGACCCAGCCCGACGTACGTTTGCTGATCGTGCGCGCCACCGACGTGCCGACCTATGTCGAGCATGGTGCTGCGGACCTGGGTGTTGCCGGTAAAGATGTGCTGATGGAATACGGCGGCCAGGGCCTGTACGAGCCTCTGGACCTGCAGATTGCCCAGTGCAAGCTGATGACTGCCGGCAAGATTGGCGCTGTCGAGCCTAAAGGCCGCCTGCGCATCGCCACCAAGTTCGTCAACGTTGCCAAGCGTTACTACGCCGAGCAGGGCCGTCAGGTCGACATCATCAAGCTGTATGGCTCGATGGAGCTGGCACCGCTGATCGGCCTGGCAGACAAGATCATCGACGTGGTCGACACCGGCAACACGCTGCGGGCCAATGGCCTGGAGCCACAGGATTTCATTGCAGCCATCAGTTCCCGTTTGATCGTCAACAAAGCATCGATGAAGATGCAGCACGCTCGTATCCAGGCGTTGATCGACACCCTGCGCAAGGCAGTGGAGTCTCGACACCGCGGCTGATTCACCTGCGCGACCTTGAGTCGCGCCGTCTATCCGCCTCATAGCCAGAATTCTCAGGTGCCCAAGCGGATCGAATGTTAGCTTCGGGCGCCTGAGTTTTTGCCATTCCTATGAGGCTCTCGCTATGACCGCACCGACTGCAATTCGCCGACTCAACGCTGCTGACCCGGATTTCGCGCATCATCTGGATCATCTGCTGAGCTGGGAAAGTGTGTCTGACGACTCGGTCAATCAGCGGGTGCTCGAGATCATCAAGGCCGTGCGCGAGCGTGGTGATGCGGCGCTGGTGGAGTTCACCCAGAAGTTCGACGGCCTGGAAGTCGCCTCGATGGCCGACCTGATCCTGCCGCGCGAACGCCTGGAACTGGCCTTGACGCGCATCACTATTGCCCAGCGCGAAGCGTTGGAAAAAGCTGCTGCACGGGTGCGCAGCTACCACGAGAAACAAAAACAGGATTCCTGGAGCTACACCGAGGCCGACGGCACCGTGCTGGGCCAGAAGGTCACGCCGCTGGATCGCGCTGGCCTTTATGTGCCCGGCGGCAAGGCATCGTATCCGTCTTCGGTATTGATGAACGCGATCCCGGCCAAGGTGGCGGGCGTGACCGAAGTGGTCATGGTGGTGCCGACCCCGCGCGGTGAGATCAACGAGCTGGTGCTGGCGGCTGCATGCATCGCCGGCGTTGACCGGGTGTTCACCATTGGTGGCGCCCAGGCAGTTGCCGCGCTGGCCTATGGCACTGAAAGCGTGCCGAAGGTCGACAAGGTCGTTGGCCCTGGCAACATCTATGTTGCCACCGCCAAGCGCCACGTGTTCGGCCAGGTCGGTATCGACATGATCGCCGGCCCTTCGGAAATCCTCGTGGTGTGCGACGGCCAGACCGATCCGGACTGGATCGCCATGGACCTGTTCTCCCAGGCCGAGCACGACGAGGACGCCCAGGCGATTCTGGTCAGCCCGGACGCCGAGTTCCTCGACAAGGTCGCCGCCAGCATCGACAAACTGCTGCCGACCATGGAGCGCGCCGGGATCATCGAAACCTCGATCAATGGCCGCGGCGCCCTGATTCTGGTCGAAGACATGAACCAGGCCATCGAAGTGGCCAACCGCATCGCTCCGGAACACCTGGAGCTGTCGGTGGCCGATCCCCAAGCCTGGCTGCCGCAGATTCGCCACGCCGGTGCAATCTTCATGGGCCGTCACACCTCTGAAGCCCTGGGCGATTACTGCGCAGGTCCGAACCACGTATTGCCGACGTCCGGCACCGCGCGTTTCTCTTCGCCGCTGGGCGTCTACGACTTCCAGAAACGTTCGTCGATCATCTTCTGCTCCGAGCAGGGTGCGTCCGAGCTGGGCAAGACTGCTTCCGTGCTGGCCCGTGGCGAGTCGCTGACCGCCCACGCCCGCAGCGCCGAATACCGCATCATTGACGACAAGAAGGGGAACTGAAAATGAGTAAATTCTGGAGCCCGTTCGTCAAGGATCTGGTGCCGTATGTGCCGGGCGAGCAGCCGAAGCTGACCAAACTGGTCAAGCTCAACACCAATGAGAACCCCTACGGTCCTTCGCCAAAAGCCTTGGCAGCGATGCAGACCGAGCTGAACGCCAACCTGCGCCTGTACCCGGACCCGAATAGTGATCTGCTGAAAAACGCCGTGGCAACGTATTACGGCGTGCAGGCCAATCAAGTGTTCCTCGGTAACGGCTCAGACGAAGTCCTCGCACACATTTTCCATGGCTTGCTGCAACACGACAAAGCAGTGCTATTCCCGGACATCAGCTACAGCTTCTATCCGGTCTACTGCGGGTTGTATGGCATTAAATTCGACGCGGTGCCGCTGGATGAGCAGTTCCAGATCAACCCGGCAGACTACGCCAAGCCCAACGGTGGGGTGATTTTCCCTAACCCGAATGCGCCGACAGGTTGCCTGCTGGCACTGGACGCGGTTGAGCAGATCCTCAAGACCAATGCCGATTCGGTAGTGGTGGTGGATGAGGCGTACATCGACTTCGGCGGCGAGACTGCAATCAGCCTGGTCGACCGTTATCCGAACCTGCTGGTGACTCAGACCCTGTCCAAGTCCCGCTCACTGGCCGGCCTGCGGGTCGGTCTGGCGGTGGGGCATCCGGATCTGATCGAGGCGCTGGAGCGAATCAAGAACAGCTTCAACTCCTATCCGCTGGATCGCCTGGCGAATGTCGGGGCTGCGGCGGCGTTCGAGGATCGCGAGTACTTCGACAAGACCTGTCGGTTGGTCATCGAGCATCGGGAGTGGGTGGTCGCGCAATTGGAACAGAAGGGCTTTGAAGTACTGCCGTCGGCAGCCAACTTCATCTTCGCGCGCCACCCCAAGCATGACGCGGCAGGCTTGGCGGCCAAACTGCGTGAGCAAGGTGTGATCGTCCGCCACTTCAAGCAGGAGCGGATTGCGCAGTTCTTGCGGATTTCCATCGGCACACCTGAACAGAATCAGGCGCTGATCGACGGCCTCGGCGACCTTTAAAGCTCAATCTGCCTGTTCTATTTTGTGGGAGCTATACTCCTGTGAGAGCAAGGCTTGCCCGCGATGACAATCTTCAGCACGCCATCGCGGGCAAGCCTTGCTCCCACAAAGGCCTGGCTTCCAAAGGCCGTGGTCTCCCTCAGGATTTATCCCTCCCTGTTACAGTTCAAGCGTAAGGCTGACCGTAAAATTGCGCGGCTCGCCGGGGTTGACCCAGTAGTTGCTGTAAGAGCGCTCGTAGTATTTCTCGTCGAACAGGTTGTTCAGGTTCAGGCCTACGGTGACGTTTTCACTGGCCTTGTAATGGGCCAGTAGGTCGACGGTGTGGTAGGCCGGCAGTTCGAAATCGCTGCCGGACTCGCCCGAGCGGTCGCCGACGTAGGTGAACGCCGCGCCTACGTCGGAACCGCGCAAATGGCCATTTTGAAATTCATAAACCCCGAGCAGACTGCCGCTGCGTTTGGCCACGCCGAGGATTCGGCTGCCGGTGGGAATTACCTTGTCGCCTTCAGTGACCTCGGCGTCGATATAGGCGAAGGCACCGATCAGCCGCACGGCGTCGGTCACCTGCCCAGTAACTTGCAGGTCGAAACCCTGGCTGCGGGCCTTGCCCATGGTGCGGCTGGTGTCGGTGCCTGGGTCTAGTGCGAGGACGTTTTCCTTTTCGATATGGAAGGCGGCGAGGGTGGTGCTCAAGCGGTCGTCGAACAGCTCGCTCTTGATCCCCACTTCGTAACCCACGCCTTCTTCCGGGTCGAAGGATTTGCCGCCAGCGTCCAGGCCATTGTTTGGTTTGAACGAGGTGGAAGCATTGGCGAACAGGCCAACTTCAGGCGTGAGTTGATAGAGCAGGCCCGCCCGTTGGGTCAGTGCATCGTGACTCTGGCGACTGGTGGCGCCGCGGCTGTGATCGTCGATGCTTTGCTCGAAATGCTCGAAGCGTGCTCCGAGCATGCCGCGCAGCTTGTCGGTGAAGACGATCTGGTCCTGCAGGTTCAGCGCCTGGCTTTCGACATGCTCGAAAAAGTCCGTGCCTGAACGCGTGCCATTGGGTTTCGGCTGGCCGTAGATTGGCTGATAAATGTCGATGGCGTAGGGGCCGCCGGCAATGGTCGTGACCCGTTCGTTCTTGCGGAAATTCTCGTATTCGGTGCCAATCAGCAGTTCATGCTGCCAGTTGCCGAGGTCGAAAAAACCGCGCAATTCGAGTTGGGTGATGCTGTCGTGCCAATTGGTATCGCGTTCGCGGTAGCGTCGGTTGACGGTGTGACCGTCGGCATTCAGCGGGCGACTTTCGGAAGCGTAGCCCCAGAGTTTGCCTTCCTTGTAATGGCTGGCCAGGCGCAGTTTCCAGCTGTCATTGAGATGATGTTCAAGCGCGGCTTGCAGCAGATTGTTGTGATTGTCGATGTCGCCGTCATTGGGTTCGCCGAGAAAAGTCGAACGAGAAACGCCACTCCATTTATTGTTCGGCGCGACGATGCCGCGGTCGAATGTGGAGCTGTGACGGACGAATTCACTTTCCACCAACAGGCTGGTGTCCGGGTTTAGTTGCCAACTGAAGGAGGGCGCGACGAACACCCGCTGGCTGTCGACGTGATCGCGGAAGCTGTGGTTGTCCTCGACCGCCAGGTTAATTCGGGACAGCACGTTGGCGTCGTCATCCAGCGGCGTGTTGACGTCAAGGGCGGTGCGATAACGATCCCAACTACCGGCGCTGGTTTGCAGGGTGGTGAAGGCTTCAGGCTGGGGTTTCTTGGTGACGATATTGACCGTGCCGCCCGGATCGCCACGCCCATAGAGACTGGCGGCGGGGCCTTTGAGCACTTCGATGCGCTCGATGTTGGCCACGTCCGGCGTGCTTGGGTAACCACGGTTGGCGCTGAAGCCATCCTTGTAGAACTCCGACGTGGTGAAGCCGCGCACGCTGTATTCGTAAAGCGTAAGGCCGCCGAAGTTGTTTTGCTTCGACACGCCACCAGCAAAATCCAGCGCCCGTTCGACGCTGATGCTGCCCAGGTCCTTGAGCACGCTGGCGGGCACCACGCTGATCGATTGCGGGATGTCGCGGATCGCGGTATCGGTTTTGGTCGCACTTGAGGAGCGGGTGGCGCGGTAGCCGGTGACCGGGCCGGTAGGGGATTCATAGTCTGAAGTGACGCTAATCGCCTCCAGTTCGATGGGGTTGGAGTCTTGGGCAAACACCGGATCTGCCAGCAGGCCAAGGGCAAGGGTTGCCACGCAGGCCTTTATTCGAGACGACATGTCATGTTGTTCCAATAGTGATATTGAAACAACATAACATTTCTATTCGGAAAGTCTGCTGCTAACCCGCGATTGGCGGGTTAGTGCTTATTCCGCTTCTTTTTCCTTGACCGGCGGGGGCGCCGGCGGCGGACGCAAACCGATTTCGGCGGTGAGCTTGATCTCCTTGCCGTTACGCATCACCTGAATGGTCACCTTGTCCGTCGGCTTGATCCGCGCGACCTGGTTCATCGAGCGACGACCATCGCCAGCCGGTTCGCCATCGATCGCGAGAATCACATCACCCAATTGCAGGCCAGCCTTTTGCGCCGGGCCATCACGGAAAATTCCCGCGACCACGATGCCAGGGCGTCCGGACAAGCCAAACGACTCGGCCAGTTCCTGGGTCAGCGGCTGCACTTCGATGCCGAGCCAGCCGCGTATTACCTGGCCATGCTCGATGATCGACTTCATGACTTCCATGGCCAGCTTGACCGGGATGGCGAAGCCAATACCCTGTGAACCGCCGGATTTGGAGAAGATCGCGGTGTTGATCCCGGTCAGGTTGCCGTTGGCATCGACTAGCGCACCGCCGGAGTTGCCCGGGTTGATCGCGGCATCGGTCTGGATAAAATCTTCGTAGTTGTTCAGGCCCAACTGGTTGCGGCCTGTGGCACTGATGATGCCCATGGTCACGGTCTGGCCGACGCCGAACGGGTTGCCGATCGCCAGGGCAACGTCGCCGATACGGATGTTGTCGGAGCGGCCGACGGTGATCGACGGCAGGTTTTTCAGGTCGATCTTCAATACCGCGAGGTCGGTTTCCGGGTCGCTGCCGATCACTCGTGCCAGGGTTTCACGGCCGTCCTTGAGGGCCACGACGATCTGGTCGGCGCCGCTGGTGACGTGGTTGTTGGTGAGCAGGTAGCCTTCGGGGCTCATGATCACGCCCGAACCCAGGCTCGATTCCATGCGCTTCTGTTTAGGCGAATTGTCGCCGAAGAACCGGCGGAACTGCGGATCCTCGAACAGCGGATGGTTCGGCTTGTTGATCACTTTGGTAGTGTACAGGTTGACCACCGACGGCGCGGCCGTGGTCACCGCATCGGCATAGGACACTGGGCCTTGCTGCACGCTGGTGGTTTGCGGGGCTTGCTGCAGGTTCACATCGAGGCTTGGCAGCCCGACCCATTGCGGGTATCGCTGGATGATCAACAGAGCGATAAGCACGCCGGCCAACAACGGCCAGCCGGAAAAACGCAGCGCCTTGAGCATTAAGCACGTCCTGAAAGGTTGCAGGCGACATGAGACCGCCCATAATGTCGCGCATTATACGAGGCCGCGCGTGCCTCTGAACGGGATATTTAGGAGTCTTTTATGGCCGTTGCCTTGAGCACCCTGGTCGAAGAAGCCGACCGCTACCTCAGCAGTGCCAAAATCGCCGATTACTGCCCCAACGGTTTGCAGGTCGAAGGCCGGCCGCAGGTGATGCGCATTGTCAGCGGCGTCACCGCGAGCCAGGCGCTGCTGGACGCGGCGGTCGAAGCCCAGGCCGACCTGGTGCTGGTGCATCACGGTTATTTCTGGAAGGGCGAGAACCCTTGCGTCACCGGCATGAAGCAACGCCGCCTGAAGACCCTGCTCAAGCACGACATCAGCCTGTTGGCGTACCACTTGCCACTGGACCTGCACCCGGATGTCGGCAACAACGTCCAGCTCGCCCGCCAGCTCGACATCACTGTTGAAGGGCCGCTGGATCCTGACAACCTGAAGATTGTCGGCCTGGTCGGTTCCCTCAGCGAGCCGATGACACCACGGGATTTCGCCCGGCGAGTACAGGAAGTCATGGGTCGTGAACCGTTGCTGATAGAAGGCAGCGCGATGATTCGCCGGGTCGGCTGGTGCACTGGCGGCGGCCAGGGCTACATCGACCAAGCGGTGTTGGCTGGTGTCGACCTGTACCTGAGTGGCGAAGCGTCCGAACAGACCTTCCACAGCGCCCGGGAAAACGATATCAGCTTCATCGCCGCCGGCCACCACGCCACCGAGCGCTACGGCGTGCAGGCCCTGGGCGATTACCTGGCGCGTCGGTTTGCCGTTGAGCACATCTTCATCGATTGCCCCAACCCGATCTGAAACCACCGTGTAGGAGCTGCCAAAGACTGGGATCTTTTGACCTGGATTTTTAAGATCAAAAGATCGCAGCCTTCGGCAGCTTCTACAGTATGGGTTTGCATCTCCACAGCCCAAACAGGGGGGTATATTCATATACCCTTTCGATCTAGCCAGCGGCCTGATTAGAAGAGGTCGCTGTGCTAGGATTCCCCGCTCGAACACGGCCCGCTGGCCGTCCATAAGATCGTTTTCGTGAGTAGCCATGGTCGACAAACTGACGCATCTGAAACAGCTGGAGGCCGAAAGCATCCACATCATCCGCGAGGTCGCCGCCGAGTTCGATAACCCGGTGATGCTGTACTCCGTCGGTAAAGACTCCGCCGTGATGCTGCACCTTGCGCGCAAGGCATTCTTCCCGGGCAAGCTGCCGTTCCCGGTGATGCACGTCGACACCCGGTGGAAGTTCAAGGAAATGTACGCGTTCCGCGACCGCATGGTCGAAGAGCTCGGCCTTGACCTGATCGTGCACGTGAACCCCGATGGCGTCGCGCAGGGCATCAACCCGCTGACCCACGGCAGCGCCAAGCACACAGACATCATGAAAACCGAAGGCCTGAAACAGGCCCTCGACAAGCACGGCTTCGACGCCGCCTTCGGTGGCGCCCGCCGCGACGAAGAGAAGTCCCGCGCCAAAGAGCGCGTGTATTCCTTCCGCGACACCAAGCACCGCTGGGACCCGAAAAACCAGCGTCCAGAGCTGTGGAACGTCTACAACGGCAACGTCAACAAGGGCGAATCCATTCGTGTATTCCCCTTGTCGAACTGGACCGAACTGGACATCTGGCAGTACATCTACCTCGAAGGCATCCCGATCGTGCCGCTGTATTTCGCCGCCGAGCGCGACGTCATCGAGATGAATGGCACCTGGATCATGATCGACGACGAACGCCTGCTCAATCACCTGAGCGACGAAGACAAGGCGCGCATCGTCAAGAAGAAAGTCCGTTTCCGCACACTGGGTGACTACCCGCTGACCGGTGCGGTCGAGTCCGAGGCCACCAGCCTGACCGACATCATTCAGGAAATGCTCCTGACGCGAACTTCCGAACGCCAGGGCCGGGTCATCGATCACGATGGCGCAGGCTCGATGGAAGAAAAGAAACGTCAGGGTTATTTCTAAGGGGTTGTCATGTCGCACGTATCTGATTTGATCAGCGAGGACATCCTCGCCTACCTGGGCCAGCACGAACGCAAGGAAATGCTGCGCTTCCTGACCTGTGGCAACGTCGACGACGGCAAGAGCACCCTGATCGGGCGCCTGCTGCACGACTCCAAGATGATCTACGAAGATCACCTGGAAGCCATCACCCGCGACTCGAAAAAAGTCGGCACTACCGGCGAAGACATCGACCTGGCTTTGCTGGTTGACGGCCTGCAGGCCGAGCGTGAGCAGGGCATCACCATCGATGTCGCCTACCGCTACTTCTCCACCGCCAAGCGCAAATTCATCATCGCCGACACCCCTGGCCATGAGCAGTACACCCGCAACATGGCCACCGGTGCTTCCACCTGTGACCTGGCGATCATTCTGGTCGACGCGCGCTACGGCGTGCAGACCCAGACCCGTCGCCACAGCTTCATTGCCTCGTTGCTGGGCATCAAGCACATCGTGGTCGCCATCAACAAGATGGACCTCAACGGCTTCGACGAAAGCGTGTTCGAGTCGATCAAGGCCGATTACCTGAAGTTCGCCGATGGCATCGCGTTCAAGCCGACCACCATGGCCTTCGTGCCGATGTCGGCGCTGAAGGGCGACAACGTGGTGAACAAGTCCGAGCGCTCGCCGTGGTACACCGGCCAGTCGCTGATGGAGATCCTGGAAACCGTCGAGATCGCCAACGACCGCAACTACACTGACCTGCGTTTCCCGGTGCAGTACGTCAACCGTCCGAACCTGAACTTCCGTGGTTTCGCCGGCACCCTGGCCAGCGGCGTCGTGCACAAGGGCGACGAAGTCGTGGTGCTGCCGTCGGGCAAGAGCAGCCGCGTGAAATCGATCGTCACCTTCGAAGGTGAGCTGGAGCATGCAGGCCCAGGTCAGGCTGTCACGCTGACCATGGAAGACGAGATCGACATCTCCCGCGGCGACCTGCTGGTGCACGCCGACAATCTGCCGCAAGTCACCGACGGCTTCGACGCCATGCTGGTGTGGATGGCCGAAGAGCCGATGCTGCCGGGCAAGAAATACGACATCAAGCGCGCCACGAGTTACGTGCCGGGCTCGATCACCAGCATCGTCAATCGTGTCGATGTGAACACCCTGGAAGAAGGCCCTGCCAGCTCGTTGCAACTGAACGAGATCGGTCGGGTCAAGGTCAGCCTCGACGCCGCCATCGCCCTGGACGGTTACGCGAGTAACCGCACCACCGGTTCGTTCATCGTCATCGACCGCTTGACCAACGGCACCGTCGCCGCCGGCATGATCATCGCCCAGCCACTGGCCCATGGCAGCAGCTCGCACCACGGCAAACTGGCGCACGTTGCTACCGAAGAACGTGCCCAGCGCTTCGGCCAGCAACCGGCCACCGTGTTGTTCAGCGGCCTGTCGGGCGCGGGCAAAAGCACTCTGGCCTATGCAGTTGAACGCAAACTGTTCGACCTGGGCCGTGCGGTGTTCGTACTCGATGGCCAGAACCTGCGTCACGACCTCAACAAAGGTCTGCCACAGGATCGCGCCGGGCGTACCGAGAACTGGCGCCGTGCCGCACACGTCGCGCGTCAGTTCAACGAAGCCGGCCTGCTGACCCTCGCTGCATTCGTCGCTCCGAGCGCCGAAGGCCGTGAACAAGCCAAGGACCTGATCGGCAAGGAGCGTCTGCTGACCGTCTACGTCCAGGCCTCGCCGACGGTCTGTGCCGAGCGTGACCCGCAAGGTCTGTACGCTGCAGCGGGCGACAACATTCCGGGCGAGTCCTTCCCGTACGACGTGCCGCTGGATGCCGACCTGGTGGTCGACACCCAGTCACTGTCGCTGGAAGAAAGTGTGAAGCAAGTGCTGGATCTGCTGCGTCAGCGTGGCGCGATCTAAGCGTTAGGTGTTGATCAAAAAACCCGCCGATGAGTGATCATCGGCGGGTTTTTTTGTGTCCTTGAGAACGCCATCGCGAGCAGGCTCACTCCTACAGTGGATCTCCACAGAGTACAAATTTTGTGTTCGCAGAAGTTCCACTGTAGGAGTGAGCCTGCTCGCGATGAGGCCCTCAAAGCCACCTTATTCTTCCATGCTCAGTATTCACAAAGTGTTTGCCTTGAAAATACCCCCTACAGCCCGATGTAGTCCTCAGAATTAGGAAGTTGTAGGAAAAATCCTTTTTAACCTTTTCCTACACATCCCTGAACAATTGATCATTACTCACAAGATGAGTATTACAACTCACTCGGAATTCAAGAACTGCCATCCCTGTAACTTCACGAGTACGGTTTCCTTCCGCAACATTGCTTTAGCTAGGGAGGGTGCAACTATGCAGAGGATGCCGAGTAATCAAACTACAAACACCACGTATTCAATTTCATTGTTGCTTGCGTTGCTGTCGACACTATTTCCACCTTCTGCCCAGGCCACTATCGATGAAGGTCGCGCAACACTCTTAGCCGTCTATCAAGATGCACTGGCGAATGACGCCCAGCTATTAGCCGCCCGACACCACTATGAATCCCTCAAGGAAAAAGTCCCACAGGCCCGCGCCGGTTTATTACCAACCCTGAACTCTTCGGTACGGTCCTCCGCCGTCACCCAGGAGGCTTCCTCTGCAAGCCGCTCTCGTACCGATTCGGTTTTCCAGGCCAACCTGATTCAGCCACTGTTCCGGGCCGATCGCTGGTTTCAGCTGGACGCCGCGCAAGCCACAGTGACCAAGGATCAATATGAACTGCTGGCGAAGGAACAACTACTGATTCTCACCGTGGCGCAGGCCTACTTCGAAACCCTGCGGGCGCTGGACAGGGTGGCGGCAACCAAAGAAGCAGAGGAAACCGCGCTGCAGCGTCAACAGCAACAGGCGCAGGGACGACTGGCCAACGGCGCGGCCAACATTACCGATGTGCTGGAGTCCAAAGCGGCGCATGACAATGCCACCGCTAATCGCAAACTCGCCGAGCGCAAGGTAGGCGATGCATTTGGGCATCTGTCTCGACTGACCAATAGGTCCTACTCGTCGATTGAGGGTATTCGGCACCAGTTGCCGATAGTGGCGCCAGAACCTGGCGAAGCAGACGTTTGGGTCAATCAGGCGGTACAACAAAACCTCAGTTTACAAGCCAGTGAATCCTCTGTGGTCGCCGCAGAACACACGCTGTCGCAACGCAAGGCTGGTTTTGCCCCGACGGTCGACGCCGTGGTTTCCTTTCGAAAGGGCAATAGCGAGGCAATGGGCGGCATTAGTCAACGAGGAGATATCACCCAACGCAGCATAGCGCTTGAACTCAACATTCCGTTGTACTCGGGCGGCATGGTTCGCTCTCAAGTACGCGAAGCAACAGAGCAATTGACGCGTAGCCAATATGAAAAAGAAGATCGACTGCGCGAAACAGTACTCACCACTCGCAATCTGCATCGCAGCGTTAACTCCGATGTCGAGCAGGTCATTGCGAGGCTCCAGAGTATTCAGTCCAGTCAGGCATCGGTGCAGGCAAATAAGGTTGGTTGGCAGCTTGGGTCTCGTAACTTCTCGGATGTTCTGAATGCGCAACGCCAGCTCTACACCGTCGTCAGGGAATACAACAATGCTCGTTATGACTTCATTATCAATACCCTGAAGTTAAAACAGGCGGCAGGGGTACTAAGTCCGGCTGATCTGACAAGTCTGAGCGCTTATCTATCCAGCAATTACGATTTTGAACGGGACTTTCTTCCTCCGGAAAGTTCGCGCACAAATTTGCCATCGATCGACAAGGATGCCTCATGAACGATGATGAAATGCCCAAGCCGGCGGACACGCTCGCGCAAATCGATACGGGTGTGGCATGCCTGGTCATGCTCGCCCGCTTCCATAATGTGGCGGCGTCAAGCGACCAACTTTGTCACCAGCTATCCGCACATTCGAGCGCGCTTGGACACACCGAACTGCTCCTGGCAGCGCGCAAGCTGGGTCTCAAGGCAAAGTGGGTCAACACTACGCTCGCTCGTCTGGACCGTACGCCATTGCCCGCCATCGCGATGGATCGGGATGGCTCGTTCTTTATCATCGCCAAGCTGGATGCGGGTAAGGCGCTGATCCAGGATCCCCGTTGCAGTCGGCCGTTAGTTATCCCGCTGGATCAGCTCGACGCACGATGGACCGGCCGCTTGCTCTTGGTGCGATCCGAGTCACCCAACCCCAGAGAGACTTCGCGTTTTGATTTCTCCTGGTTCATTCCGGCCATCGTCAAATATCGAAAGTTACTGGGCGAGATCATCCTGGTCTCTTTTGTACTGCAGCTTTTTGCGCTGGTGACGCCGCTGTTCTTTCAGGTGGTCATGGACAAAGTGCTGGTGCATCACGGCTTGACCACCCTGGATGTGATCGCCTCAGGCTTGCTGGCCGTAATGATCTTCGAAACGGCGCTCAGCACATTGCGTAGCTACGTGTTTGCCCACACCACCAGCCGGATCGACGTGGAGTTGGGGTCACGGCTTTTTCATCACCTCATTGAATTGCCCCTGGCTTATTTCCAGGCGCGGCGGGTCGGCGATTCGGTGGCGCGGGTGCGCGAGCTGGAAAACATCCGCAGTTTTCTCACCGGCAACGCCATTACCTTGCTCCTGGACGTGCTGTTTTCGGTGGTGTTTATCATCGTGATGTTTGCCTACAGCGGCTGGTTGACCTTGATAGTGTTGGTGTCGCTGCCACTCTATGTGCTGGTCTCGGTGTGCGTAACGCCATTGCTGCGGGCGCGGTTGCAAGACAGCTTCGCGCGTGGCGCGGAAAACCAGGCGTTTCTGGTGGAGACCGTCAACGGCATCGACACCCTCAAGTCGATGGCCGTCGAGCCGCAAATCCGCCGGCACTGGGACAACCAGCTGGCAGCGTACGTCGCGGCCTGCTTCAAAACCCAGAACCTGTCCACAGTTGCCAATGAAAGCGTGGGGCTGATAGGCAAACTCGTCACCGTGGCAACGCTTTGGCTCGGCGCTCAACTGGTCATCACCGGGCAGCTGTCGGTGGGAGAACTGATCGCGTTCAACATGCTTGCCGGTCGTGTATCTCAACCCATCATGCGCTTGGCGCAATTGTGGACCAGCTTTCAACAGACTGGCGTCTCGGTACAACGCCTGGGCGACATCCTCAATACGCCGACCGAGCTGTCCAATGCCACGCGCAGCACATTGCCGCCCCTCAAGGGCCGGGTGGAATTCGACCAGGTGCACTTCCGCTACCGCGCTGATGGCTCAGAAGTTCTGCGGGGCGTGAGCCTGCAGATCCAGGCGGGTGAAGTCATTGGCGTAGTCGGGCGATCGGGTTCCGGCAAAAGCACTTTGACCCGGTTGATACAGCGTCTTTATGTCCCGGAGCGTGGCCGGGTGCTGGTGGATGGCACGGACCTGGCGCTGGCTGATGTTTCTTCGCTGCGGCGACAGATCGGCGTGGTGTTGCAGGACAGCATGCTGTTCAACCGCAGCATTCGCGAAAACATCGCCCTTACTGATCCGGGAGCACCATTGGAGTCAGTGATGGATGCAGCGCAAATGGCCGGCGCCCATGAGTTCATCCTTGAGTTGCCTGAAGGCTACGACACCGTTGTCGGCGAGCACGGTGCTTCGCTGTCGGGCGGACAACGCCAACGCGTGGCGATCGCCCGAGCACTGATGGGTAATCCTCGCATCCTCATCTTCGATGAAGCCACCAGCGCCCTGGACTACGAGTCCGAGCGAATCATCCAACAGAACATGCAGGCCATCTGTGAGGGGCGCACGGTGATCATCATTGCGCATCGACTGTCTGCGGTCCGCGAGGCCGATCGCATCCTGGTGGTGGATCGAGGGCAGATTGTCGAGCAAGGCACCCATGCCGAACTGCTGGCCGCAAAGGCCGAGCACTACTGTCGACTGCATCACCTGCAAAAGGGCTGAGGCAGTCAGTGTTTTGATTCAAGGAGCGAACCTTCCATGAGCGCAAGTCTTGATCTTATGCAGCGTTACCGTGACGCCTGGCGCCAATCCTGGCGCGCGCGGCGGCAGATGGATGCCCCCGAACGCCTGTCCCACGAAATACAGTTCCTGCCTGTTGCGCTGGAACTCCAGGATAAACCCGTACATCCCGCCCCCCGAATTTTCATCTGGAGCATCATGACATTCGCCCTGCTGGCGCTGCTGTGGTCATGCATTGGCAAGATCGAAATGGTCGCCATCGCACCGGGCAAGGTGGTGCCCAGCGGCAAGACCAAACTGATCCAGTCCAGTGAAACAGCGGTGGTCACTGCCATCCATGTCAGCGATGGGCAGTTAGTCCGTGTGGGCGAGTTGCTGGTGGAACTCGACCCGACGTCGGCACTGGCGGACGTCAAGCTTATCCAGAGCGATCTACTGGCAGCTCGAATCGATAGCGCCCGTGGCAAGGCAATGCTGGACGCCATCAATCACCAGCAAGCGCCGTCATCTTTGGTGGGTGCCATCCACGACGCCAACCCCGAACAAGTGCTGACGGCGCAGCGCTGGCTCGAAGGGCAGTACCAGGAGTACCGCAGCAGCTTGCAGCTGGTAGATGCTGAGATTCTTCAGCGCAGTGCGGAAATCCAGGCCGCCCGGGCCCAGGTCGCGAACCTGGTGAAAACCTTGCCCATTGCCACGCAGTTGGCTGACGACTACCAGCGCCTGCTCGATCAGCAATACGTGGCTCGTCACGAATACCTCGACAAGGAACAGGCTCGCCTGGATTTACAACGGCTGTTGAAAGTGCAGCAAGCCGCCGTACTGCAACACACCGCAGCCCAAACCGAAGCCCGCCGCCGCCGCGAAGGCGTCGTCGCCCAAACCCGCAAAGCCATGCTCGACCTGCAGCAACAGGCCGAGCAAAAAGTCGCGCGCCTGCTCCAGGAACTCGCCAAGGCCGATTACCAACAATCCCTGACTCTGCTCAAATCCCCAGTAGCGGGCCGGGTCCAGCAGCTGGCGATTCACACCATCGGTGGAGTAGTCACCCCAGCCCAACCCTTGATGGTCGTCGTTCCAGGAAATCAGCCAGTGGAAGTGGAGGCTTTGCTGGAGAACAAGGACGTTGGTTTTGTTCGGGCAGGGCAGGCGGTAACGGTGAAGGTAGAGACATTCACTTTTACCAAGTATGGAACCGTGGACGGCGAGGTGATTGGCGTGTCCAGTGATGCAATCGAGGATGAAAAGAAGGGGTTGGTATATAGCAGTCGTATTCGCCTGAAAGCCGATCATCTGGTGGTGAATGGGGAGAAAGTGCCGTTGTCCCCAGGAATGTCGGTGACGGCTGAGATCAAGACAGATCATCGGCGAGTGATCGAGTTTTTCCTGAGTCCGTTGCAACAATATACCAGTGAGAGTTTGAGGGAACGGTGAGGTGGGTTTGGGGGTTCCTACATATTCTTGCTAGTGGGTCAGAGGCTGAGGCAGTTTAGCTTTTAGTTTTGAGGGGAATGGATGTAAGAAAAATCCTTATTTGTTGTTTCTAGAGAGATTGAATGCGAGGGATTTGCAGAGTTGTTGAGCGTCAGCCCTGAAAAAAACAAGTGGCGAGTTGCCCGGTTTAGAGCGTGCTAAAGGAAAAACTGTTTAGTGGGTGGCGCTCTGCTGGAGGTAGGTATTGTTTTGTTGATCGTTGTATGAATAGTCCTACTACAGTATTGACCAGCGCCGGAAATTGCCTACGTGATAATCGGAAGTGCGAATGGTGTCTTTTTTATCGGCGTAATACTACGCTGTTAATTACTGATCCCGGTAGCGTGTCGAAGGTTGCCGATTTTTCATTTTAGCGAGAAGGTCTACTAAATGATCTGGTCTTGGATAAAGTATTTTTTGTATTTTCTCGGGGGATGCCTGCTCTTGATCGCTTGTGGGATTTATTGGCTTAAAGGTGAGACTGAAGAAGGACTCGGAGTCATTGATCGATTTGGTGGGAGTGAAGTGGTCAGCGATAGAAGCATCATTCCTGTTGGGATCGATGAAATCTATATGCGCTCGCTCCGCCTTAAGCCTGAGCAAGATATCGTGTATGACATCCGGGCTTTCAAGCCCTGCGCGGAATACAGCCAGAACTGTCTGATCCAGGACTCTGCCAAGATAAATTTTGACCTCATCAGTACAGGGATAGTGTTGAGAGAGGTCGATGAATTCTTGATAAGGCGAGCACGGGTTTTTTTGAAGGTTCTTGTCCGGTGGTTTATGAAACTACAGCGCTCATTAAGGGGCTTACGGTGCTGCGGCGCCTGAGAGATCGAAAAGCACGGTCCAAGGAAAAGATACAAAGTATCCACCGCGACGGCGGGTTGACGTACTCGATGACAACTCCAGAGTGCCTGAGTTTTTTTCGAAGAAAACCTTATATGGCGAGGGCGTATGTAGGCCATCTAGCTATGTTGATGAGTTTTGCGGAAGACACGTTTTTGGGTTAACTAAATACGGTAAAGTTGAAGGTGAGGTTGTCAGTATTTCAAATGATGCGATTGAGGATGAAAAGCGAAGTCCCATTTACAGTGGTCGTATTCGGCTTAAGTCCGACAGCCTAACGATCAAAGGGCAACGTGTTGCGCTAACACCAGGAATGTCTGTCACGACTGAAGTTAAAACCGATCAGCGCAGAGTTATTGATTGCTTTTTGAGCCCGCGGCAGCAGCATATCGAAGAGAGCCTAAGAGAGTGCTGAGGTCGGATAATGAAGGCAGTTAAAAAGAAAATGAATTACAGACTTTTGGATCTATTGGGGCGTCTGGCTAATGAAGTGATTTTCTGGAGGTTGACATGAGAATGAAACGATTGGCAGCTATCGCTAGTTTGGTTTTTTTGGCGTTTCCGGCGTCAGCTGAGTGTGTTTTTTCTGAGCTTCCTCAGGAGGAACGGCCATATAAGCTCAATCTTTCAGGCTCTGAGTGCAAGCTTGTTCGTTACAGCGGAGGAAGTGTTGTAACTATTTTTGTGAACTACCCGAGCATGGAGGTGGTTCGCGAGCGACCATTTGATGATTCCCTTGTGAGTATTCGTTTGGTTTACATATCCAAGTCCACATTCAATCAGAACGCTACTATCGAAGGTAGGCAGCCTGCGAGCATAAAAAATGGAATTGAAACCTATGGAGATGGAAATAGTAGATTTATTAGATTTATTGGTGGTGATGGTAATCCAACATTTGTGTCGGAGTGGCCAAACACATACGACGCTCGGCATTTGTTTAATTACGGAATCCAAATTCGCTACCAATATGCCTTAAAGCATGAAAATTTTAGGGGTATGGACGATTTTGCAATAACGTTTCTCAAGAAAATCACACGTGAATAAGGAGTCTCTATGAGTGGAATGATTTTGAGTCCGGAGCAGCTCGCCGAGCTAAGTGCATTGCGGGATAATAAAGAATATCCTGCAATGTATGGCTACCTGCAAAAACTGGTTACTGAAAAAATTGCAGCTTCACCTAGTGATCCTTCGATTTCAGAGCTGGAAAAAACAGCTAATTGGTTGTCAGGCGCGAAATCAATAAACTCGAACGACCGAAGCTTTTTTAGCGATATGGTTCGTGGCTCAATAAAATTTGCTGTAGCAACCACCGGAAGGCCACTAACGGATGACGAGTTTCAGATAGTTTCAAATAAACTAGCAGAGAGCGTCGCACAGACAGTTATAGACGCAAGAGCAATCGTCCCTCCTCAAGAGATAATCCAAACCGATGTTACCGCAGCCGTTAACGGCTTCGGTTTGCAACAATGGAATTGGCCGGGCACCATTGGTGACCAACTACCCTCTCCATTTGGGCTCGGACAAGACTTTGTTCAGGTGACAGGTAGTGATCGCGTAGAGTACGGTAA
This sequence comes from Pseudomonas sp. LB3P31, assembly GCF_054897945.1. Classification (NCBI taxonomy): domain Bacteria; kingdom Pseudomonadati; phylum Pseudomonadota; class Gammaproteobacteria; order Pseudomonadales; family Pseudomonadaceae; genus Pseudomonas; species Pseudomonas sp. LB3P31. Next base: position 2,440,062 of record NZ_CM142710.1, on the reverse strand, counting down.
AAATTTAGGTATCGCGATCATGCAAAATGCCGCGGGGCTGAATAAGTTCTTGGATCGAGATACACCGCTTGATATAAATAAACAATGGAAAATGGCGAGGGATATTAATAAGTGGATTGGCGACAATCTGTATAAAATTTTCCCAAATTCTGTTGAGACACCTGTTGATACGGCGCCCAAGCAACTAATCGATATTGATATGACTCCATCACCTCAACCTCAGCAGAATATTCAAGGCGAAAACAAAGCTCGGCAAGATGTAAGCAATGGCTATGTTGTCAACTCGCCTACCCACAGCATTTTATTTAAAGATGATACCCTAAATAAAACAGATTTTACTTCAACGCAAATTGGTAGTTTGGCGACAGGTGGAATACGACCAGGGGAAATACAACTCGACCCTAACGCTCGCCCCAATACCTATCTTTCACAGTTCTACCAGACCCCGGACAGCACTAGGCCGGACTTCAGTTTACTCAATGCTGTAACCCTGAATGGCCTTTCGGCGATGACAACGGTCAATACCTATGTCGATCCGTTGCTGCTGGACTTGGGCGGCAACGGCGTTCGCATGACCGATATCCGGGATGGCGTATTGTTTGACACCGATCATAGCGGCACGCTCAAGCGTACGGGATGGGCTGACCGCAGTACCGGTATGTTGGTCATTGACAACGGTAGTGGCCAGATTAAAGACGTCAGTCAGATGTTCTCCGAATACTATGCTGGCAAGGCTGGCGTTGGCGGTGCCGCTGGGGAGGTACGATTCAAAGACGGTTTCGCTGCGTTAGCCAGCGAAGACGCCAATGCTGATGGTGTGATTGACAAGAACGATCCGATCTGGAGCAAACTGCGTGTGTGGGTCGATGCCTCTCATGATGCTCAAACCGATGCCGGTGAGCTCAAGACTTTGACCGAACTAGGTATCACCCAAATTAATGTACGAACCACCACGGCCAGCAATGAAGTCCGTGATGGGAACAGAGTGCTTGCCCAAGGCACCTTTACAATTAACGATAAAACCCAAGAAGCTCTCGCGGTTGATTTTTTGGGGGATCCTGTAAGCAGCACATTGCTTGATCAGGACGCGGGAACTAAGGTGACTTCCACCTCAGAAGGAGTGACAACGACTGCTTATGCAAGTAAGAGCACTATTGGTGAGACGTTGGATGCTGCTCAGTTAGGCGTTAGCAATCTATACGGTGGTCTCGGGAACGATGCCCTCATTGCCGCGCCAACAGGTAGTTGGCTCGTGGGTGGAGGGGGAAGCAATACCTACACGGGTTCTGCTGGTAACGATGTCTTTGTGATCAGTGCGTCAGACCGTATGGAAAATATCCACGGTAACGGCGGACGCGATACGGCCATTATCGTCGGCGATGAAGGTGTGGCTTTAAACATGGCGCGAGCTGGACTGACAATTGCTCAGGGCGGCCGTGGTAATGATGTTATTGCCAGTGGTGGCACCTCTAGTGCATTCATCAAAGGTGGTTCCGGAGATTCGACACTGATCGGTGGTGCGGGCAATGATGTCTTAGTCGGAGGGACGGGATACAACACAATTTTAGGCGGCAGTGGGAAGGCTGTCATTTATGCAGGTCCGAAAGGCGACACCATTTACGCATCAGAAGGCGGCAGCATCATTCACGCTGGCGGTGGGGATGACATAATTTACGGAAGTGTTGGCAATGATGTCGTTGAGGTCGGAGGTGGCAATGCCATTATTGACGGTGACGGCGGAATCAACATCGTTACCCTGCATGGCAACCATGGCGACTATAAGATCACACGCACTGCCACGGGTTACGAAGTGGCCGATACGGTTGCCGGGCGGGATGGTACCGTCACACTGAAAAACATCCAAAAGCTGAATTTTTCTGATATTTCGGCGGTGGACCTTCAGCTGCCGAGCGCCTTGCCCGTAGCGGATGCCTTGCGGCTCAATCAGGCCGGAGGTGAATTCAACCGTACCCAGCCGCAGCTGATATCTGCTGCCAGCATCCTTGCCAATGACCAGCGCTTGAACAGCCAAGGCAACTTGCGGATCGCTTTTGTTAGCGATCCGATTGGCGGTAATGTGAGCCTCGTTGAACAGGGCGATGTGCTGTTTACCCCCGACCCGAGCTTTACCGGAATTATGAAGTTCAAGTATGACGTCACGGATGAGGCTGGTAACCCGACAATCTCGGTGGCGAATTGGAAGACGGGTGAAATGGCGCTAATGCGGGCGACAGCTTCATTGCTGACACCAGATGTCCCGACCGACCCGCTGACCAACAGTCAGTGGTACTTGAACGACATCAACGTACTGCCAGTCTGGAAGGACTATACCGGCAAAGGTGTGCGCATCGGGCAGTTTGAGCCAGGAGGTGAGTTTTCCACCGCCTCGGAAATCTTCGACACCCAACATCCGGACCTGGCAGCAAATGTGGATCAGTCCTGGCTGCAGGCGCAGCGCACGGGCCAGACGCTGCCATCGCTGGTGTCGGATCACGCAACGATGGTCGCGGGCGTTATGGTGGCGGCAAAAAACGCGTTGGGTGGAGTCGGGATTGCCCATGAAGCAACACTCGGGGGGCACTATCTGGCTCGCGGCACATATATGCCCGGCATAGGCAAGATGCTCGGATATGACATTGCCAACCACAGCTGGAGCTTCGCGGATGACTTTGCTCTCAGCAATATGCAAAATTCAAGGGGTAGTGGAGCTCTTACGTTGTTAAGTAACGCGCAATACGCGGCCGAAAATGGTAGGGGAGGGCGCGGTACGGTAATTGTCACCATAGGTGGGAACGAACGGGCCAGTGGAGGTAGTGCTCAAGGATCGTTGACCAACAACAACCGCTTTTCGATTCAGGTCGGCGCCATCAATTCTTTAGGGGATATTTCGACCCTTGAGTCACGTTCTGCGCCTTTCTCCAATCCTGGTGCGAGCCTTTTGATTTCAGCACCAGGCAGCAACATTTTGTCGACCAGTCACAAACTGGAAACCGAGCGTGGTTCGACATTTGGCAGTGACTACAGTGCTTCGAATGGAACCAGTTTCGCCGCACCGATCATATCCGGAGTGGTTGCCCTGATCCTGCAGGCAAATCCCAATCTCAGCTATCAGGATGTGCAACAAATACTTGCGGTATCCGCGCGCAAAGTTGAAGACGAAAGCACTCAGTGGGCCGATAACGGTGCTCGAAACTGGAACGGTGGCGGGATGCATGTGAGTCACGATTACGGTTTTGGCAAAGTGGACGCGCGTGCCGCCGTGCGATTGGCGGAGAGCTGGATACCAAAATCCATGAACAAATCGACCTCTACATCGACATCTGGGCGAGGGCTATATATTGGTGCCGGACAGAGTCTCGTCGATATGCTGGCACCTTTCGCGGATCTCAGCATCGAGCATGTCGAAGTGGATTTAGACGCAACAGTCGGGCGGTTAGGCGACCTAGTGGTCAAGTTGATTGCACCCAATGGTACTCAGAGCGTTTTACTCAATCGGACTGGCAAAAGACCCGTTACAGCGCCAGGAGCGAACGACGCGGATGTCGGAAGCACTGTGTCGGGGGCATTCAAGTACACCTTCATGTCAACCCATCACCGTGGTGAAACCTGGACAGGGCTACCGAGGGAGGATTGGATATTGGAAGTGACTAACGCAGCTAATGGATTGCCTGTCACGCTCAATGGCTGGTCGTTACGTCTGTTCGGTTCTGGAAATTCTGATGGCGAAACCTACTTCTATACCGATGAGTTTGCGAATTCACTCGTACGCCAGAAGCAGAGGGCCATCCTAGATAATGGACCTGGGGGCAGCATTATAAATGCGGCAGCCGTTAGCGGTGATGTTTCGATTGATCTTAGTACAGGCATAGCGCTTATTACTGGTGCGGAAATGAAGGTGAACAACGTGCAGGGTATACACACTCTGCTAAGCGGTGATGGTAATGACACGCTAATAGCGGGGCCGTCTGACAGCTTGTTGAATGGCGGCCGTGGCAACAACATGTTGGTTGGGGGGGCGGGTAAAGACCTCTTCGTCGTTCATCGACGGGACGGGGGACTCGACACGTTGGTTAATTTCGATTCTGCTCGTGGGGAATTGATCAATCTGGTCGGTTTCAGAAGTAGAAAATTCTCTGATTTACGCCTCATTCAGCAACAAGCGGACGTGGTGGTGGAGTTGGAGGGGAAACAACGGATCTTGTTAAAAAATCAACTCGCCGCTGCATTAGGTCCCAGCCAATTTAAATTTCAGGCTACTTTTTTTGCTGACCCCGTGCTCCCCGATGAAGTGCGTATCCGCCTGGAATCCATGATTAACGCTCTTGGCGTCTCATCCGAGGTTGCAGCTATGGAGCAAGAACCCCCGGGTATACTGACACTTAGAGGTGGCGCAGAGGGGGTGGGCCATTTCCCAGACGCCAATGGGCGCATCATTGCGTCTTTAGATGGCTTAGTGTATGTGCATGACAGGGAGCCTTCCAATGTCTTCGTTGTTGCGAAGCAAGAGAATGTGGCGGATTACCTAAATGCTTTGCAAGGCTTTCGTCAGGGCGTCGACAAGATCGATTTGAGCCAAACAGGCGTCACTGAATTCAGCGCTTTAACGATCAGCAAACATTATCGCCTGCTGATCGATGATATACCGGTGATCCACGGAGTGACGGTCAGTATTGAAGCAGCAGCTCCAGATTCTGAAATAAAGCTGCTATATCTGGATGGGTTGGAGGTTACTCAGTTAGTTGAGTCTGACTTCATATTCGCCTACCCGCAGGCACAGACAGTCGTCAGTACTATATCAGAAGTTCCCACCCTAGCTGAAAACTGGACGAACAATCCATCAGGCGAGCTTACTCCCGGGGATATTGCCAAAAGCGGACAGCCTGTCATATCTGAGGCATTCCCATCTCGCTCCAACGCTGACGTACTGGTTCAAGCAATGGCGTCGTTCGCGCCGCGATCTGCCGCAGGCTTGACGTTTGCATCAATGGACCAAAGTTCGTTACATCCAATGTTGGCAGCGAATGCCGCCTGAGTAGAGTAGTAAAGTTGTCATTACCAAGTCGATGCCGTATCGCTCTTGCAACATCAATGTTGCAGGAGCGAATTTCGCTACGCCACCGGTAGGGCGTTCGCGAGCTAGGTAAAACGAGCGTGGCAATGATTAATTGCTGTCTCATGTCCCTAACCAATCGAAGCCGTAGTGTACTGAACGCATGCTCTGGGAGATTAATATGCGCAAATTATTTATCACCACGCTTTTGCTCGCACTGGCATCAAATAGTTGCTGGGCCAGCGAAGGTGAAGATCAAACCGCCTCATTCTTCAAGATTTACTCGTCGCTTTGCCTCAAGAATATTCACAAGTTTGAGGCGCTCAAAGAAACGCTGAAGCCTATGCCGAAGCTTCCGCCAGAAAAAGCAGAACCTTTTCTGGCAGGTCAGGCTGGAGACGCTTGGCCTGTTCCCGACGAACACGCAACAGCCGTACTTGCCATACTGTCTGGGAATAGTCTTTGCGCGGTATATGTCCGCAGAGCAGACACTGCTGCGGCGATAAAGCTGTTTACTTCAACGGTCGCAACCGCGCCATCTCCAATCAAAGTGAAACTATTGAAGAGTGAAACCATGGAAACCGTCTTGAATGGGCAGACGCAAACTGTTTCATACGAATGGTCAGCTCCAAACGCCAAGCGCGGGATATTGTTTACTCTCACGACAGCTTCAGCCGATTTCGCACACATTCAAGTGCTTGGCTCCGTCGCTGTCGTGGGACTTCACGACTCTCCCTCACTCACGTCCGAACCGGATACTCCCGATGCATCTGCCCCAGCAACGCATCCTTATCCAGCCACAACTGATTAATCCACCCCTGAAACTGCAACCGGTACTCCCCATCCTGCTCATAATTCTTGCCAATAAACTCCGGCGGAATCTTCAATTCCTGGAAGTGCACCACCACGTCCGCGACATTCCCACACAACAAATCCCAATACCCCGGTCGCCCGCCAGGATAATGAATCGTCACATCAACGATCGACTCCAGCTGCTCACCCATCGCATCCAGCACAAACGCAATGCCCCCAGCCTTGGGTTTCAGCAGGTATTTAAACGGTGATTTCTGCTGCGCATGCTTGCCTTCGGTAAAGCGCGTACCTTCGGCGAAGTTGAACATCCCCACCGCATGATTGCGAAATTTCGCGCAGGTCTTGCGCGTAGTTTCCAGGTCTTTGCCCTTCTTCTCCGGGTGCTTTTCCAGGTAGGCCTTGGAGTAACGTTTCATGAACGGGAAGCCTAAGGCCCACCAGGCCAGGCCAATCACCGGGACCCAGATCAGTTCCTGTTTGAGAAAGAACTTCAGCGGCTGGATGCGGCGGTTGAGTACGTATTGCAGCACCATGATGTCGACCCAGCTCTGGTGGTTGCTGGTGATCAGGTAGGAGTGTTGGTAGTCCAGGCCTTCCAGGCCGCTTAGGTGCCAGCGGGTGCGGCAGACCAGGTCCATCCAGGCCTTGTTGTTGCTGATCCAGGCTTCGTGGGTGTGGCTCATCAACCAGCGCGTGAAGCGCTGGGTAATGGCGAACGGCAGCACTTTGAAGATCGCCACGCAGAACAGGAACGAGCACAGCAGGATGGTGTTGAGGGCGAGCAATATCGAGGCGATCACGCCGCGCACGGCGGCAGGCAGGAAACCCAGCATTTAAAGATCCATAGGTCGGTTGGCGGCTTGGATCGCGGTCAACGCGATGGTGTAGACGATGTCATCGACTTGGGCGCCGCGCGGCAGGTCGTTCACCGGTTTGCGCAGGCCTTGCAGCATCGGGCCGAGGCTGACGCAGTCGGCGCTGCGCTGCACGGCTTTGTGTGTGGTGTTGCCAGTGTTCAGGTCGGGGAACACGAACACCGTGGCGCGGCCAGCCACCTGGCTGTTTGGCGCCAGTTGCCGGGCGACGGTTTCGTTGGCGGCGGCGTCGTACTGCAGGGGGCCGTCGATCAGCAGCGAGTTTTGCTGTTCGTGGGCGAGCAAGGTGGCTTCGCGGACCTTTTCGACTTCTTCGCCGCTGGCGGATTCGCCGCTGGAGTAGCTGATCATCGCCACGCGCGGGGTGATGCCGAAGGCGGCAGCGGAATCGGCACTCTGCAGGGCGATCTCGGCCAGTTCGCTGGCACTCGGGTGCGGGTTCATCACGCAGTCGCCGTAGACCAGAACTTCCTCGGGAAACAGCATGAAAAACACCGAAGACACCAGGGTGCAGCCCGGTGCGGTCTTGATCAGCTGCAGGGCCGGGCGGATGGTGTTGGCGGTGGAGTGGATGACGCCGGACACCAGGCCATCGACTTCGTCCAGCGCCAGCATCATGGTGCCGATCACCACGGTGTCTTCCAGTTGCTGTTCGGCCATTGGCGCGTTGAGGCTTTTGCTTTTACGCAGTGCGACCATGGGCTCGACGTAACGCTCACGGATCAGGTCCGGGTCGAGAATTTCCAGCCCCGGCGGCAGCTCGATATCGTGCGCGCGGGCCACGGCTTCGACGTCTGCCGGCTTGGCCAGTAACACGCAGCGGGCGATGCCGCGGGCCTGGCAGATGGCGGCGGCCTGCACGGTCAACGGCTCGCTGCCTTCGGGCAGGACGATGCGTTTGTTCGCGGCCTGGGCACGTTGGATCAGTTGATAGCGGAACACCGCCGGCGACAGGCGCATCTCCCGTGGTGTACCGCAACGCTGGTGCAGCCAGTTGGCGTCGAGGTGGCTGGCGACGAAGTCAGTGATGATCTCCGCACGTTCGCGGTCGTCGATCGGGATTTCCTTGTTCAGGCCGTTCAACTGGTTGGCGGTGTCGTAGGAGCCGGTGCTCACCGACAGCACGGGCAGGCCCGCCTGCAAGGCGCCGCGGCACAGTTCCATGATGCGCGGGTCGGGCAGCGTGTCGCTGGTCAGCAACAGACCGGCCAGCGGCACGCCGTTCATGGCAGCGAGGCTGACGGCGAGGATGATGTCGTCGCGGTCGCCAGGGGTCACCACCAGCACGCCGGGCTTGAGCAGCTCCACGGTGTTGCGCATGGTGCGGGCGCAAATGATGATTTTGCTCATGCGCCGGGTTTCGTAATCCCCGGCGTTGAGAATCTGCGCGCCCATCAGGTCGGCGACGTCGCGGGTGCGCGGCGCATTGAGTTCCGGCTGGAACGGGATGCAGCCGAGCAGTTTGAAATCACCGCTGCGCAGCAACGGCGAATGATCCTTCAGACGCGAGGCGAAGACTTCCATGCTCTCATCGGTCTTGACCTTGTTGAGTATCACGCCGAGGACCTTCGGGTCTTTCGGACCGCCGAACAATTGCGCCTGCAATTCCACGCGACCGGAGAGCTCGGTCAGCACTTCGTTTTCCGGCGCCGAGACCAGGATCACGTCGGCGTCCAGGCTCTTGGCCAGGTGCAGGTTGACCCGTGCGGCGTAGCTGGCGCTGCGGGTCGGGACCATGCCTTCGACGATCAGCACGTCCTTGCCGATGGCGGCCTGCTGGTAGAGCGTGATGATTTCTTCGAGCAGCTCGTCGAGCTGACCGTCGCCCAGCATCCGCTCGACGTGGGCCAGGCCCAGCGGCTTGGGCGGTTTCAAACCGTGGGTGCGCGCCACCAGTTCGGTGGAGCGTTCAGGGCCGGTGTCACCCGGGTGCGGTTGGGCGATCGGTTTGAAAAAACCGACCTTGAGCCCTGCGCGTTCGAGGGTACGCACCAGGCCAAGGCTGATGGAGGTCAGGCCCACTCCAAAATCGGTGGGTGCGATAAAAAAAGTTTGCATGCGGATTCTCTAAAGGAACGCAGGGGTGAGCATCTAGCAGTGACGCTCTACCGAAATTCAGTCGCCAAGGTTATCGCTAACCGAGCCTTGTGCGCACCAACCGCAAGCAAAGGGCTGGCCTATTTTTTCAAGACGTTGCGCGGGGTCCGTGACCCAGGCCCGGTTTTGCCACGGCGGCTGGTGCCGCAGGTGCTGCGTATGGCCGCAGGACAGCTCGGCCACCCAATGCCCGTCCTCGTCCAGATGAAAACCTGTGACTGTCGAGCCTGGCGCCGCGTTCCGTCTGTCCGGGTTGTGTTCGCTTTCGGACGATTGCTTCGCTAAACTTGGCCTTTCTTTATTCTTCTGCAAAAGGTCTCGCCCCATGCTGATCGCCGCCAATAAGGCTGTCTCCATCGACTATACCCTGACCAACGACGCTGGTGAGGTCATCGACAGCTCCGCCGGCGGCGCGCCGCTGGTCTACCTGCAAGGCGCAGGTAACATCATCCCGGGCCTGGAAAAAGCCCTGGAAGGTAAAGCAGTTGGTGATGAACTGACCGTTGCCGTTGAACCTGAAGATGCCTATGGCGAGTACGCTGCCGAACTGGTCAGCACCTTGAGCCGCAGCATGTTTGAAGGCGTTGACGAGTTGGAAGTGGGCATGCAGTTCCACGCATCTGCGCCAGACGGCCAGATGCAGATCGTGACCATTCGCGACCTGGACGGCGACGACGTGACTGTCGACGGCAACCACCCGTTGGCCGGTCAGCGCTTGAATTTCCAGGTCAAGATCATCGACATCCGTGACGCCAGCCAGGAAGAAGTGGCCCATGGTCACGTGCATGGCGAAGGTGGTCATCAGCACTGATTTTCTGCGCTAAGCTTTCGAGAACTGGAGAGGCGCCCGAGGGCGCCTTTTTTAGTCCGCGGTTGTCCATGGCAGCGCCGCCAGGTGGCTGTTTCGAGAAGAACACGGGAATTTGGAGTTCGTCATGAGTGCTTTTCACGACCTTAAATTGACAGCCCTGGATGGTCAGGAGCTACCGCTGGCGCCTTTCAAAGGGCGCGTCGTGCTGGTGGTGAACGTTGCATCCAAATGTGGCCTCACTCCGCAATATGCGGCGCTGGAAAACCTGTACCAGCAGTACAAGGACAAGGGTTTCAGCGTACTCGGGCTGCCGTGCAACCAGTTTGCCGGACAGGAACCCGGGTCTGAGCAAGAGATCCAGGACTTCTGCAGCCTGAACTATGGCGTGACGTTTCCGTTGTCCAGCAAGCTGGAAGTCAACGGGCATGACCGTCATCAGTTGTACCGCCTGCTGGCGGGCGAGGGTGCGGAGTTTCCTGGGGACATTACCTGGAACTTCGAAAAATTCCTGCTGGGTAAGGACGGCCGCGTGCTGGCGCGGTTCTCGCCGCGGACGGCGCCGGATGATGCTTCTGTTGTTCAGGCCATCGAGAAAGCGCTTAGCTGAAAGATCAAAAGATCGTCCGAACGCGGCCCGAGCCTTCGGCAGCTCCTACGGGTGTACGCATTTCACCGTAGGAGCTGCCGAAGGCTCGGGCCGCGTTCGGACGATCTTTTGCCTTTTGAACCTAAATCACCAAAATCAATAGTACTTTTCAATTCGCGGAACCCTCCATATTATGGCTGTCATAAAGCCTATCCCCGTGGAGCGTCCAATGCCCGTCAAAGCCCTGTTCAAACCGTTCCACCTCGGCACCCTGGAACTGCCGACCCGCGTCGTCATGGCGCCGATGACCCGTTCGTTCTCCCCAGGCGGCGTGCCTAATTCCAAGGTGATCGAGTACTACCGTCGTCGCGCTGGCGCCGGAGTCGGCCTGATCATCACCGAAGGCACCACGGTTGGGCACAAGGCTTCCAACGGCTACCCGAACGTGCCGCACTTCTATGGTGAGGCCGCGTTGGCCGGCTGGAAGAAGGTGGTGGATGCGGTACACGCCGAGGGTGGCAAGATCGTTCCTCAACTGTGGCATGTGGGCAGCGTGCGGCGCATCGGCACCGAGCCGGACGCCAGCGTGCCGGGTTACGGTCCGACGGAAAAACTCAAGGACGGCCAGGTCGTGGTGCACGGCATGACCAAGCAAGACATCCAGGACGTCATCGCCGCGTTTGCCCAAGCAGCCAAGGATGCCCAGAGCATTGGCATGGACGGCATCGAAATCCACGGTGCCCACGGCTATCTGGTCGACCAGTTTTTCTGGGAAGGCAGCAACCAGCGCACCGACGAGTACGGTGGCAGCCTGGCCAACCGTTCGCGCTTTGCCATTGAATTGATTCAGGCCGTGCGCGCAGCGGTGGGCGAAGGCTTCCCGATCATCTTCCGATTCTCCCAGTGGAAGCAGCAGGACTACACCGCGCGCCTGGTGCAAACCCCGCAAGCGCTGGGCGAATTCCTCCAGCCGCTGTCGGATGCCGGCGTGGATATTTTCCATTGCTCGACTCGCCGCTTCTGGGAACCGGAGTTTGACGGTTCCGAACTGAACCTGGCGGGTTGGACCCGCAAGCTCACCGGTAAGCCGACCATCACCGTGGGCAGCGTCGGCCTGGATGGCGAGTTTCTGCAGTTTATGGTCAATACCGACAAGATCGCGCAGCCGGCCAGCCTGGAGAAATTGCTGGAGCGACTGAACAATGATGAGTTCGATCTGGTGGCGGTAGGGCGTGCGCTGCTGGTGGATCCGGATTGGGCGCAGAAGGTGCGGGATGGGCGGGAGGAGGAGATCTTGCCGTTTAGTCGTGAGGCGTTGATGACTTTGGTTTAAGCGTTTACCGGGCTGGCCCCTTCGCGAGCAAGCCCGCTCCCACATTGGTTCTGCGTCGTACACAAATCCAGTGTGGGAGCGGGCTTGCTCGCGAAGACGGCTTCAGAGTCAGCTAAGATTCAAGGAATGGTCGGTGCATTCAGCACCCCCATCTCCCCCACACAAGCCCCCCGCAACTGCCCCTCAAACTGCTCGATAATCGCCGGCCATCCCTGCCGACTCGCATGCTGCCGGGCATTCAACCGAACGCAGCGCAACGTCTCGCGCTCTTCCAGCAGCCACACCGCTGCATCGCAAAACGCGTCCTCATCCCCAGGCATCGCCAACACCCCGTTGTAGCCATGGCGAATATGCTGGGCCGCCGCAGCCTGATCGTAAGCCACCACGCCCAAGCCCGAAGCCAGCGCCTCAAGCACCACATTGCCGAAGGTTTCAGTCATGCTCGGAAACAGAAACACATCCCCTGACGCGTAGTGACTGGCCAGCACTTCTCCGCGTTGGGCGCCGCAGAAAATCGCCTGCGGCAACTCCTTCTCCAGCGCAGCCCGTTGTGGCCCGTCACCAATCACGATCAGCTTCAGATTCTTCTGTGGATGACTTGCCTGCAGCGTATCGAAACAACGTTTGAGCAGACCCAGATTCTTCTCCGGTGCCAGGCGACCAACATGGATCACCGCAATGTCACGCTCACCCACCCCCCACTGCTCGCGCAGCGCCGGCAAGCGCCTGGTTGGATGAAACAACTGGCTGTCGACCCCGCGCGACAATAACGCCAGACGCTCGAAATGCCGCCGTTCCAGTTCCATTCGCTGGCTGACACTGGGCACCAGCGTCAGGTTCGAGCGGTTGTGGAACCAACGCAAGTAGTGGGTAAGCAACCGGGTCAGCAGGCCAAAGCCATACTGGCTGGAGTACTGCTGGAAGTTGGTGTGAAAACCACTGACCACGGAAATGCCCAGGCGCCGCGCAGCGCGCAGGGCGGATAATCCCAACGGGCCTTCGGTGGCGATGTACAGCACGTCCGGGCGATGGCGCTGCCAACGCCGCAGCAACTTGTGCATCGACGACTGCCCCCACTGCAACCCCGGATACCCGGGCAGTGGCCAGCCCCGGCACAGCAGCAACTCATCGTCGCCAGCCATTTGCTGGTCGCCATCCTGACGCGGTCGCACCAGCTCCACATGATGCCCGCGCGCGCGCAAGCCGTCGCACAGGCGGCCAAGGGTGTTGGCCACACCGTTGATTTCGGGAGGGAAGGTTTCGGTGATCAGGGTGATATGCAGAGCTGTCGTCATGACCCCAGTGTCGGCTGGGGCCATGTCGTCAGTGTGACGGAGAAATGATGTATTTATGAACGATCAGCGTTGGGTGATGAGGTTTTCCGCGCCGCGTTCACGCACCCAGAACAGCGTTGCACCCGCGACGGCTGCCGGCATCATCAGGATGTTGACTACCGGAATCAGCAGCACCAGGTAGACACTGCCGCCGAAACTCATGCTCTGCCAGCGCTTTTCGCGCAGCCAGGCGAGCATCTCGTTCCAGCCGAGCTTGTGGTTATCAGCCGGGTAGTCAATGTACTGGATCGCCATCATCCACACCCCGAACAGCAGCCACAGCGGCGCCGCGATGATGTTCACCACCGGGATGAACGACAGGATGAACAGCCCGAGCGCGCGGGGCAGGAAATAGCCGAGCTTGCGCATTTCCCGGGCCAGGGTGCGCGGGATCATGGCGATCAGTTCACCCCAGCTGAAGGCCGGGAAGTCATCAGTGCCACGCACCACCACTTCGACTTTCTCCGCGAGAAAGCCGTTGAAGGGCGCGGCGATGATGTTGGCCAGCATGGTGAAGGTGAAGAACACCATCAACACCACCAGCACGACGAAGATTGGCCACAGGATGTAACTGAGAAAACTCAGCCATTCGGGCAGGGAAGGCATCAGCGTATCGACCCACAGGCTGAACTGATGGCTGGCCAGGTAGATCAATCCGACGAATAGCACCAGGTTGATCATCAGCGGCAACAGCACAAACAGTCGCAGACTGGGGCTCAGCACCAGCTTGAGGCCTTCACGCAGGTATTGCGGGCCAGAGAGAACGGGGGCGGGCATAAGGTGCTCCGAGCAAGGGAAAACGCGCCGACCTTACCGGCTTTGCCCGAGGGGCGAAAGCGCGGCAGCAGTGTCGACATCAGCTTTAACAAATTAGTCTATATAGACGCGGCACCGGATAGAGACCCGCTATGAGCTGGATTGTTATTGCGTATTTCCTTAATCTTCGCCCCCTCGATAAGCTGCACCCATTCTTTTTACAGGACTGTCGAGCCCAAGCCTTCCCCAAGTGCTGTCAACGGTCCTTTTTTATTTCCGCCGGCAACCCGGCGTTCCGCGCCAGTTTTTCGGCCGGTCAACAGGAGCAGGTCATGTCTGAAGTCCGTCATTCGCGAGTGATTATTCTCGGTTCCGGCCCTGCCGGTTACAGCGCCGCGGTCTATGCCGCCCGTGCCAACCTCAAGCCGTTGCTGATCACCGGCATGCAGGCTGGCGGTCAACTGACCACCACCACTGAAGTCGACAACTGGCCGGGCGACGTCCACGGCCTGACCGGCCCGGCGTTGATGGAGCGCATGAAAGAGCACGCCGAGCGCTTTGAGACCGAGATCGTCTTCGATCACATCAATGCCGTCGACTTCGCTTCCAAGCCCTACAGCCTGACCGGCGACAGCGGTACCTATACCTGCGATGCCCTGATCATCGCCACCGGCGCCAGCGCTCGTTACCTGGGCCTGCCGTCGGAAGAAGCGTTCATGGGCAAAGGCGTTTCGGCCTGCGCCACCTGCGACGGTTTCTTCTACCGCAACAAGCCTGTGGCTGTGGTCGGTGGTGGTAACACTGCAGTGGAAGAAGCGCTGTACCTGGCCAACATCGCCAGCACTGTGACCCTGATTCACCGTCGTGAAACCTTCCGCGCCGAGAAGATCCTGATCGACAAGCTGAACGCCCGCGTTGCCGAAGGCAAGATCGTGCTGAAGTTGAATTCGACCCTGGACGAAGTATTGGGCGACAAGATGGGCGTGACCGGTGCGCGACTGAAGAACAACGACGGCAGCTTCGACGAGCTGACAGTCGATGGCGTGTTCATCGCCATCGGCCACACGCCGAACACTTCGTTGTTCGAAGGCCAGCTGACGCTGAAAGACGGCTACCTGGTAATCCAGGGCGGCCGTGAAGGCAACGCTACTGCCACCAACCTTGAAGGTATCTTCGCGGCTGGCGACGTGGCCGACCACGTCTACCGCCAGGCCATCACCTCCGCCGGCGCCGGCTGCATGGCGGCACTGGATGCCGAGCGCTACCTGGACGACCTGCAGAACGCGAAGTTCTGAGATCGATGAAATGAAAAAACCGGCTTCGGCCGGTTTTTTTGTGGGTGCCTGTCAGACTCCCTGACCACTGTAGGAGCGAGCCTGCTCGCGATGGACGTATCGGCGACGCGGGCATTCAGGAAACCCGCGTCATCGTTGACGTCCATCGCGAGCACGCTCGCTCCCACAGGGGGCGGGTTGTTCCTCTAGCCCTTGATTCGTTCCTGGACGAAATCCATCACCTTCAACGACTGATAGATCGCATTCGCCGCCACCCGGCCGAATGGCCCGCCATTCCAGTCCAGCAAGTACGGTTTGAACAACTCATACCGCCGGCTTTCCCCGCACACTGCTTCGGCAATCACCCGGCCGCCAATCGACCCGGTATTCAGCCCGTGGCCACCAAATGAAGTGCAGGCCCACACCCCCGGATCCAGCTGACCCAGGTTGGGCATCTTGTTGGTCGAATAGCCCATCAGGCCGGACCACGCCAATTCAATTTTCACCGAGGCCAGCTGCGGATAAACCGAGACCATGTCCGCCTTGAGCATGGCCGCCAGGGCTTTTTCATTCTGTTCATTGCGCGTGGTAATGCGCCCGCCCCACAGCAGACGATCGCCTTCAACCACCCGGTAATAATCCGAGGCGCGACGGTCGTCGGAGAATGCAGCGCCGGAGTCGAGGACGGATTTGATCGAGTCACCCAGATGCTCGGTCAGCACCACATAGGTGGCGATCGGCAAATAGGCGCGGCTGAGCTTCTGCAGCTCTGGGCCACCGTAGCCACCCGCGCAAAAAACCAGGTCCCGGCAGCGCACACTGCCGCGACCGGTCTTGATTACTTTGTCAGCGCCTTCATGGTGCCAGGCGAGCATTTTCGATTGCTCGTAGATCTTGCCACCAGCCGCTTCAATCGCCAGGGCCAGGCCCAGGCAGTAGTTGAGCGGGTGGAAATGCATGGCCTTCGGGTCTTCGACGCCCTGGAAATAGCGCTGGGTGTGGGCGCGCTCGCGGACTTGGGCGGTGTCGAGGTAATTGAGCTCGTAGCCGAAGTCGCGGCGCATTGTTTCGATGTGAGCCTTCACACCAGCGCCGTCGTCGTAGCGCTTGACCCGGATGGTGCCGGCAGATGGCGCGCACCCTTCGAGCCCGAGCTTGGCGATGTTGTCGCGAACGACCTGCACACCTTCGACCGACATCTGGAACAGCTCCCTGGCCTGATCCAGCCCGAGCTTCTTGCGAATCGCGCCCGAGCCTTCCGCCCAGCCGGGCGAGACCACGCCGCCGTTGCGCCCGGAAGCGCCCCAGGCGACCTGATGGGCTTCGAGCAGGACCACGCGCTTGCCGCGTCGGGTCAGTTCCAAAGCAGCGGTGAGCCCGGCGATGCCGGCGCCAATGATGCAGACGTCGCAGCTTTCATCGCCATTCAATTGGGCCCTGGCCGCGCGGGGCAGCGAGGTTTGGGAGTACCAGGTGTTGGGGAAGGACATGGTCGATCCTTGAGAAATTATTGACCGCACACACACACACACACACACAACCCTGTGGGAGCGGGCTTGCCCGCGAAAGCGGTGTGTCAGTCAACATCATCGGTGGCTGATACACCGCTTTCGCGGGCAAGCCCGCTCCCA
Source organism: Pseudomonas sp. LB3P31 (assembly GCF_054897945.1). NCBI lineage: Bacteria > Pseudomonadati > Pseudomonadota > Gammaproteobacteria > Pseudomonadales > Pseudomonadaceae > Pseudomonas > Pseudomonas sp. LB3P31. The sequence goes on along the minus strand of NZ_CM142710.1, from coordinate 2,423,502 downwards.
CAGGTGAATTGGTGCTTACTTCACAGTCGAATAGTCGACGCCATACCACTTGGTCGACAACTTCGTCAGCGTGCCGTCCTTGTGCATCTCTTCGATGATGGTACCGAGCTTGGCCTTCAGCTCTGGATCACCCTTGTCCGTAGCAACGGCCAGCGGTTCATAGAACGCCACTACGTTATCCACCGCACGCAGCGGATAACCTTTTTTCACCGCCGCATCCAGCGTACTGCGCTGGGTGAGGATCGCATCCAGGCGAGCGCCATCGCCCAGGCGCAGATCGTCCAGTGGCCCGACCGAACCGGCATAGGTCTTCATTTTTTCAGTCTTGACGTCATACACAACAGGCGGCACGTCGGTGGTTTCGATGGCCAGTGCCTGGTTGAGGAAGTCCTCGGAGGTGGTCCCACCTTCGACGCCGATGGTCTTGCCATTCAGCGCCTTGTGGTCAGTGACCGTGGACTTGTCGTGCACGGCAAACACGTACGGAACGTAGTAGTAGGTCCCCGGGAAATCGAGGATCCGCGCGCGGCTCTTGGTCGCGGTCATCGAGCCCACGGACATGTCCCAGCGCCCGTTCCACTTGCCGGCGGTGATGACATCCCAGTCGGGAGTGATGAACTTGACCTCGACGCCCAGGCGCTTGGCGATCTCTTTCGAGACATCGATATCGAAGCCGTCAATTTCGTTCTTGTCGTTGATGAACCCCTGGGGTGGCCAGGTTGCCGAAGTGGCAACGGTCATCGTCTTGCTGCTCTGGATCTTGTCCAGCACAGCACCGGCATTGGCGGCGCCAACGAACAACAGCGACATTGCGGCGGCGAGGGTGAGTACGCGTTTACTTCTGACCATGTCCATCTCCATGTCTCGTTATTGTTAGAAAGGGCAAAGCGGTCTTCAGTGACCGATAATCTGCGACAGGAATTTCTGCGCGCGTTCGGTCTGTGGGTTGTTGAAAAATTCCGCCGGAGTCGCCTGTTCGATCACCTGCCCCTGGTCCATGAACAACACGCGGTCGGCGACCTTGCTGGCAAAACCCATCTCGTGGGTCACGCAGATCATGGTCATGCCGTCGGTGGCCAGTTCGCCCATCACATCCAGCACCTCATGGACCATCTCCGGGTCGAGGGCCGAAGTCGGCTCATCGAACAGCATCACCTTGGGGTTCATGCACAGTGCCCGGGCAATCGCCACGCGCTGCTGCTGGCCGCCGGACAATTGCGACGGGTACTTGTCGGCATGCTCGGCAATGCGCACCCGTTCCAGGTACACCTGGGCGCGCTTTTTTGCTTCGGTGGAGGACACGCCTTGCACCAGTTGCGGGGCCAGGGTCAGGTTGTCCATCACGCTCAGGTGCGGGAACAGATTGAAGCTCTGGAACACCATGCCGATTTCACTGCGCACGGCGCTGACACTTTCCGCCTCGCTGGTGAGCACGATGCCGTTGACCTTGATCTGGCCTTTCTGGAAATTTTCCAGATGGTTGATGCAGCGAATCATCGTCGACTTGCCCGAGCCTGACGGCCCGCACACTACAAGAATTTCGCCCTCGGCGACGTTCAGGTCAACATCGCGCAGTGCGTGGAAATTGCCGTACCACTTGTTCAGGCCGGTGATGGAAATCATCGAGGGATTGCCTGACGCTACGGGGGCCAGGTCGAGACGTTCTGCGGTATTGGTTCGAGCCATCATCAACCCCTTGCCGTGGATCGGTTGACCCGTTTTTCGATTCGCGCCTGCACCCGCTCGAGGATGAACGACAGCGCCCAGTAGATCATCGCGGCGGTGATCAGCATTTCCAGGTGGCGGAAGTCCGCGCGGCCCTGGGTCTTGGCCAGGTACATCAACTCCCACACGCCGATGACCGAGACCAGGGAGCTGTCCTTGAGCATGGCGATGAACTGGTTGCCCGTGGGCGGGATAATCACGCGCAGGGCCTGGGGCATGATGACCCGGCTCAGGGTCTTGAACGGGCTGATGTTCAGGGCCCGGGAAGCTTCCCACTGGCCCACCGGAATGCTCTGGATGCCGGCGCGGAAAATTTCCGTCATGTACGCGCCGTAGCACAGCGACAGGGCGAGGATGCCCGCCGGAACTGCGTCGACCACATAACCGAGCTGCGGCAGGCCGAGGTAGATCAGGTAGATCTGGATCAGCAGCGGCACCCCGCGGAAGAACGAGGTGTAGAACGAGGCGAGGGCGTTGGCCAGGCCGTTGTTCGACAGCTTGGCCACCGCACCGATCAGCGCCAGGACAAAGGCAATCACGATTGCCACCGCCGAGATATACAGCGTGGTGGCGGCACCCTGGATGACCAGGAAGCCGACCTTGTCGAGGATGAAGCTGTAGGACAGGTTGAAGGTGTCGAAGAACGCGAGGAACAGGATTAGCAGTTCGATCCACACCACGGTGGTCTGCACCTTGAACTTGAGGCGCCCGAGGACGTGAAAATTCAGGGTGCCCAGCACGGCGATGGCCAGGCCGATGGCGATGTTGCGGGCGGTCAGACTGTCGGGAGCATTGCCCAGCAGAGGATGCAGGAAGTTGCTGATAGCGCTGTTGCCCAGGTTCATCAGGTAGGCGCCGAGGAATAACACCACGGCTACACCGAGCAGGAATTGCGGATCGTTGGACTTCTTCTTATAAATTATATTGTCGTGATACATGCATGCCTCGGCGTCTAAATGGTGATGATCTCGCTACATGAATGGGTCTTCAGTGAGTATTGCGACGCAAAATCAGGGACTGCAAGCGACCATAATTCGCTACGTCAGTCCCTGAGCTCATTTTGCTATCAGGTGAGTTTCGCCAGGCAGGCCTCGAGGATGTCCAGGCCTTCCTCCAGAACAGCAGCCTCGGTGGTCAACGGCGCCAGCAACCGAATGATGTGGCGCGATTTGCCGCTGGGCATCAGCAGCAAGCCGGCGTCGCGGGCGAGGGCCAGCAACTGGGTCAGCTGCGCCGGGGCCGGTGTGCCGTCGGGTTGGGTCAATTCAATGCCGCGCATCGCGCCAACGCCGGTCAAGCGCCCCAGGAAAGGCGACAGCTGGTTGGCGCGCCAGGACTGATAACGGCTGACAATGGCCTCTTCCTGCTGCGCACCCCAGTTGTGCAGTTGGGGGTCGGTCATTTCATCGAGGGTCGCCAGCGCCGCAGCGCAGGCGATAGGGTTGCCGGAATAGGTGCCGCCCAGTCCGCCCTTGGGCAGAACGTCGAGCAGCGCCTTGCGCCCGACCACCGCCCCCAGCGGCAAACCTCCGGCAATGCTTTTGCCCAGCAGGATCAGGTCCGGCTCGATGCCCAGGCGAGAAAACGCGAAGCGCTGGCCGGTGCGACCAAAGCCCGACTGGATTTCGTCGGCAATCAGCACGATGCCTTTCTCGTCGCACAAATGCCGCAGCGCCTGGGCGAACTGCGGGTCCATGGCGAGGAAACCGGCTTCGCCCTGCACCGGTTCGAAGATGACGCAGGCGACGTCCTCGAAGTCGATTTCCACGCTGAACAGGCGATCCATGGCTTTCAGGGCTTCAGCGCAGGTCACGCCGTTGTCCGGGCTGGGGAAGGGCATGTGATACACCGGGCCGGGCAGCACGCCGACTTTTTGTTTGTAGGGCGCGACCTTGCCATTGAGGTTGAGGGTGGCCAGGGTGCGGCCATGAAAAGCGCCGTCGAAAGCAATTACCGCGCTGCGGCCGGTGGCGCCGCGCACGATCTTCAAGGCATTTTCCGCGGCTTCCGCGCCGCTGTTGGTGAGCATGCCGCTGACCGGGTAGTCCACCGGAATGAACGCGCTCAGGCGCGCCATCAGGTCGATGTACGGCTGATGCTGGGCGGCGTTGAAGGCGTAATGGGTCAGGCGCGTGGCCTGCTCGCGAATGGCCTCGACGATGCGCGGATGGCAATGGCCGAGGTTCAGCACGCCGATGCCGCCGACGAAGTCGATGTAGCGCTTGCCATCGGTGTCCCAGACCTCGGCGTTTTTGCCGTGACTGAGGGTGACTGGGTGAACCACGTTGATCGAACGGCTGATGGTTTCGCTGCTCATGGGTGACCGACTCTGAAGAAGGGATGCTTCTTTTTATCTAAGCCGTGAGCGGTGGTGGCGGGCAAACGAAATAAAGTCGCCGGGTCAATCTTAAAAGTCGGGATGTGTGGTTTTTAACGTCAAAAGATCGCAGCCTTCGGCAGCTCCTACAGGCAAACGCATTCCACCGTAGGAGCTGCCGCAGGCTGCGATCTTTTGATTTTGATTTTATGTCAGCGGCGAGAAAGCGGTGGCTCAGAGAACTCCACACCCGCCAATCCATGAACAATCAACGCCCGAATATTGCCATGGTCACTGCCCTCAGGCGTCGCCACCACCGAACGATAATGCTCACCAAACGCCAACAGCGCCTCTTCATCGCTCAAACCTTCAAGCAGCGCCAGGCCCAGGGTCTTGCACGAACCTTCGTTCTGCCCGGCTGCGTTTTCCACGCCGCCATTAGTGAACGCCTGAGGCTGATAGTCGTAGCCGGCGGCGATGAAAGCGAGGGTGTCGGCAAACAGATGCTCGCTGCTCTTGAGGCTGGCGCGCAGGGTGTTCAAATCACTCATTGGGTTTTCCTTTGGCAAACGCCGCTTGTTGTTCGGCGCTGGCTTCTTGCTGATATTGGGCTTTCCACTCGGCATACGGCATGCCGTACACGACTTCGCGGGCATCATCCAGGCTGACGTCGATCTGGCGGTCGTCGGCCGCAGCCTTGTACCACTTGGACAGGCAGTTACGGCAGAACCCGGACAGGTTCATCAAGTCGATGTTCTGCACGTCCTTGCGGCTGTCAAGGTGAGCCACCAGCCGGCGAAAGGCGGCGGCTTCGAGTTCAAGGCGTTGTTGATCGGTCATGGGGGATTCTCTGCGAGACAGCTTCGAGCGGTAAGCTTCAAGCTGCAAGATGGTTTGCGCTAGCTTACCGCTTGAAGCTACAAGCTTGAAGCCTGGCGACTCGCCGCGAGCGTGATCGATACCGATTCGGCGAAGCGCAGCGCGTGGGGCTTGTCGACTTCGACCTCGGCGTACAGCACCGACTCATTGAGCATGACCAGGTCAAGTATCTCCTGGGTCAGGCGTTCGAGCAGGGCGAAGCGATTGCCTTCCACGTGAGCGATGATCGCCTTGGTGATGGTGCGGTAGTTCAGCGCGTGATCGATATCATTGTCGCGCACCGCTTCCTGGGCCGCATACAGGATCGTCAGGTTGATCAGCACGTCCTGCTTGTTGAGGATCTCGTCCTCGTTGATTCCGATAAAGGTGCGCAAACACAGGTCCTTGACCCGGATGCGTGCCATTCCTGGCTGAAGTTGTGGCATTGCTACTTGCTCCGTCCAATCAATTGCAGGAACTCCTGGCGGGTATTGCTCGACTCGCGAAAGGCGCCGAGCATCACCGAAGTATTCATGGTCGAATTCTGTTTCTCGACGCCGCGCATCATCATGCACATGTGCCGGGCTTCGATCACCACCGCGACTCCGGCGGCGCCGGTCACGTCCTGTATCGCGTCGGCAATCTGGCGGGTGAGGTTTTCCTGGATCTGCAGGCGGCGGGCGAACATGTCCACCAGCCGCGCGATCTTCGACAGCCCCAGCACCTTGCCGGTCGGAATATAAGCCACATGGGCCTTGCCGATGAAGGGCAGCAGGTGATGTTCGCACAACGAGTACAGCTCGATGTCGGCGACGATGATCATCTCGTCGGTGTCCGAGGAGAACAGCGCACCGTTGACGATCTCCTCGACACTCTGCTCGTAGCCATGGCAGAGGTACTGCATGGCCTTGGCGGCGCGTGCCGGAGTATCGAGCAGACCCTCGCGGTCGGGATTTTCACCGATGCCGACGAGGATCTCGCGATAGCTCTGGGACAGCGCCTTCTGGGGTAGCGTTAACGTCATGGGACATCCTCGCGGGGCGGCTTATTTGACGTGCCGTCCGCCGTTGACGGTCAGGGTCGTGCCGGTGACATAGGGATTGTCGAGCAAATAGCGCAGGCTTTGATAGACAACTTCGCTGCCAGGTTCGATCCCCAGCGCGGACTTGGCCAGGGCCTTGGCGCGGTACGCCGCGTCGTCGTCAGGGTTGAACAGTAGCAGGGCGGGCGCAATGCCGTTCACCTTGATTGCCGGGGCGTACCTGGCCGCGAACGACAGCGTCAGACTATCGAGCCCGGCCTTGCTGGCGCAATAGCCGATATGCCGGCTGCTGCCCTTGCGTGTCACGTCGTCGCTGATGTGCACGATATCGGCCGGGCTGCAGCGTTTGAGCAGGTCGGCGCAGTGCAGGTTGATCAGGTAGGGCGCCAGCATGTGCACGTTGAACATGCGAGTGAAGGCAGCCGCGTCGGTGTCCGGTGTTTCGGCCAGCCACTCGGAGGCGTTATGCACGATCGCCCGCAGGCTGCTGGTTAGGCTTTTCAGCTGGTCGATGAACGCGAGGATCCCGGCTTCGCTGGAGAAGTCGGCGAACACCGCCGTCGCCCCGAGCTCACGCAGGGCCTGCACTCCAGGGCGTTCGCTGCGATAGCTGAAGATGACCGGATGGCCATCCTCAAGCAAGCGCTGCGCACAATGCAGCCCGACCCGCTGGCCGGCACCGGTGATGAGGATTGGGGCTGCGCAAGAGGTCATGTCGGGCTCGCTTTGCGATGAGAGCAAAACTATACCAGCGACGGGATGGATCTACCTCTAAACCTCTAAACCTCTAAACCTCTAAACCTCTAAAACCCATGAAATCTATGAAACCTGTGGGAGCAAAGCTTGCTCGCGACGGCCTCCACTCAATCTCAATGATTCTGCGCCGAAGCCTTCACCGCCAACCGCCGCGCAGAATCACCACTCAGCCACCCCGCCAGCATCCGCGTCGACAGCGGAATAAAGAAATAAACCATCAACGGCGTCAGGCACAGCGTGCTGATCATCACCCGCGGCAACAGACTCATCTCGCCGAGCAATGGCCCCAGCACAAAATTAAACAGCAGCGACACCGGGAAAAATGCCAACCAGATCGCCACTGCCTGCTTCCAGCGCGGCGGTCGGGCACCTGTGGCACCAAACCACCCTTCAATCCCGCTGACCCGATGCTCCTTGGGATGGGCGAACAAATCACTGCCACGCGCCAGCCAGGCCGTACGTGAGGCCGAGTGTTCCCAGGCGTGCATGGTCTGCTCGTCGGCGAAGCGGAAAATAATCTGGAATTCGTTATCGCCAGGTGGTGGAGCGAGCACGCCGGAGCCGAGGTAACCCGTGAAGTCGGTCGCCAGCTGTTCGCCTTCGCGCAGCCAATCCATCAAGTCCTGGTAGCGCCCATCGGCGACTCGACGCGCAACCATCAGCGTGACGGGGGAAGTAGACATTGTGTATCTCCGTAAGACAAATGCCTCGCTCCGGATAGGAGTTCGGCCAGGCGCTGCACCGGGGTGATGGGCTGCGCTTTGAGACAAGCAAGGATTATTCCTGATTCTGAATATTACGCCAGTGTCTTTGGTCGCTCATCAATGGCTTGAATAGTCAGGGGGCAGGAGAGGTAAGATGAGATCCGTTGCATACATGGACGTGGGACCGCGAAATGCCTGTATTGACTGATATTGCCCAAGAAGCCCTGCAGGAGCGCTCCCTGCAGCGTGAAGATCTGTTCCCGATCCGCGAAGTGTCGCGCCTGACCGGGATCAATCCGGTGACACTTCGAGCCTGGGAGCGCCGTTATGGCCTGATTCAACCCACGCGCACCGAAAGTGGGCATCGGCTGTACTCCATGACCGATATCGAAAAGGTCCGGAGCATTCTTGGCTGGATCGAGCGCGGCGTTGCGGTGAGCAAGGTCGGCAAGATCCTGGCGAAAGCCGAGCCGCTCCAGGCGCTGGCCAAAATCATCCCCGATGAACTGGTGCTGGCTGACTACGCGCAATGGCAGCATCAGATGCAGTCGGCAGTCACCGGTTTTGACGAGCTGCAGCTGGAGCAAATCTACGGGCAGATTTTTTCCAGTTATCCGCTGTCGGTGGTCTTTCAGGACATCCTGATGCCACTGTGGAACCGCCTGCTACAACGCCGTGAAGCATTCGGGCAAATCAGCGAGTGGTTGTTCCTCGACGGATTCCTGCGGTCCCGAGTATTGCAGCGCATGCTGCTGGTGCGGGTGATGCAACCGCGACGGGTGATTGTCTGCGGCCTGGGCGATCAAGTCCGTGAACTCGAGGTGCTGGTCACGGCGCTGTACCTCAGCCATGTCGACTCGGCTATTCAATTGCTGGCGATCGGTCAACCCTTCGACGAGCTCACGTTGATTTGCGAACGGCTCAAACCCCAGGCGCTGGTCCTGGTGTCCAATCACGCGCCAGCTGCCGACTTGCCCAAACGTTTGAATCGTCTGGCCATGAGCCTGGATTGTCGTTTGTTTCTGGCCGGCGACGCGTCCGACCTGTCACAGGAGAGCCTGGCCGAGTCTTCGATCGGGTGTCTTGGCGGGGAGGGCGTGGTGATGCGTCAGCGCCTGAAGCAATTTCTGGCGGGCACGCTTGATACCTAGAGCCCCTGATACCTGAATCAGAGGTGCAGGGCGGGGTGGGTCAGGCGGTGTTGCTGGAGGATGAACTGACGCAGGCGCTCGGTTTCGTCCTTGTCGCTCTGACTCAGTTGATAGGCATAAAAACCGCTTTCGGTTTCTTTCTCGAACGTGCCGCGCAAGGCGATTCGTTCGTAGCCCGACGGGCTGAACCACAAGGCAAAATGTTTCGGCGGTTTGGTCTTGTTGCGCACTTCCAGCAGCACACCTTTGAACGACACTTCATGCACCCACAGGGTGCCAGGCTGGCCGTTGGCATTTTCCAGAGCCACTGGCTCTTCGAGTACCAGGCGCCACGGCCGGACCATGGGCCCGTCTTCATAAATGCTGGGCACGCCCAGACGCAGATGCAGCGCATGAAACTCGTCTTCCACCAGGTGCAGCGGAAAGGTCATTTGCTGATTTTCGAAATTGGCCTGGATGGTCACCTGTTCATGCGCTGCCAGGCGCGTGAGCAAATCACGGATCTGCGAGCCACCGTTGACGAGCAGGCTCGACGTCGCATCCCGCATGTTCAGCTGCGGGTTATGTTGCATGGTCTGGATGAAATCCAGCTCATCCTGAGTCAGGAGCGCGTCGCGTTGCATGATCTACTCGAAAGAAATAGTTACAAAGTCATCGGTGATTGTAGTTAATGACAATTAATTCGCTTTTTAGTTTTGACCGTTCGTCGCTTTGAGTGCTGCGAGCTCGGCCTGGACTTCAGCCAGTTGCGCCTCTAATTGGGCAACTCGCTGCTGCGCCTTGACCTGGACGCTGACATCTTTCTGCACTCCGATGAAATAAGTGATGCCGTCGCTCTCGTTTTTTACCGTGGAAAGCGACAGCTCGTTCCAGAACGGCGTGCCGTCCTTGCGGTAATTGCGCAGGACCTCCCGGCAAGAGCCATCATTCCTCAAGGCATCGCGAATGTGCGTCAGTGCCTCCTGGTCGCGGTCGCCGGCCTGCAGGAAGCGGCAATCCTGATACAGGACGTCTTCGCTGGAATAACCCGTCAGGCGTTCGAATGCCGGGTTCACATAAATCAGAATGTTGTCCTGCTCGCCTTCTTTTTCGGCAATCACGATGCCGTCGTTGGAGGCGTTGATAACCAGTTGCAGCAGCTGGGCGTTAATCATTGAAGAATCCTTTCCTGTTTGATGGTCTGTGCCATTCTAAAGAAACCATCGTGGTGCTGCTGTTAATATCCGGCGATATTTACTCAGCATCAGGATCAGATTGATGAAAGTCGCCATTTTTTCCGGTTCGGTCTACGGTTCGGCCGAAGAAGTCGCTCGTCACGCGGCAAAGATTTTGAACGCCGCAGGCTTCGAAGCCTGGCACAACCCGAGGGCAACGCTTGCAGATGTCCAGGCTTTTGGCCCAGAAGCATTGCTCGCCGTGACCTCCACCACCGGCATGGGTGAACTGCCAGACAACCTGCAGCCACTGTATTTCGCTATACGCGATCAACTGCCTGCAGCCTGGCGCGGTCTGCCGGGTGCCGTGATCGGCCTGGGCGACGCGAGCTACGGCGACACCTTCTGCGGCGGCGGTGAGCTGATGCGTGAATTGTTCGGCGAGCTGGGTGTTCGCGAAGTGCTACCAATGCTGCGCCTGGACGCCAGCGAAAGCGTCACCCCGGAAACCGATGCTGAGCCTTGGCTTGCGGAACTGGTAGGCGCTTTGCGCAACTGACTCGCTCGGCCATCAAGCTGGCTGCCAATGCAACTACGCGAATCCCGGGGGCTGACTAGACTGCTGACACGTGCAAAACAATAAGAACAGGAGTTCCTTGTCGTGAGCGTAGCCCCCGTCTCGTCACCCCCCAACGTCAAAGATCAGGTCAGCGCTGCCGAGTGGCAGGCCCGCGTCGATCTGGCAGCCTGCTATCGCTTGGTGGCCCAGCATGGCTGGGACGATCTGATCTTCACCCATATTTCCGCCAAGGTGCCCGGCACCGAAGACTTCCTGATCAACCCGTTCGGGCTGATGTTCCACGAAATCACAGCGTCGAGCCTGGTCAAAGTTGACCAAGCCGGTAACAAGCTGATGGACACCCCGTACGAGATCAATCCTGCGGGCTACACCATCCACAGCGCCGTACACGAAGTGCGTCACGATGTGGTTTGCGTGTTGCATACCCATACTGCATCCGGCGTTGCGGTCTCGGCCCAGAAACAGGGGATCCTGCCGATCAGCCAGCAGTCGTTGTTTGTGCTTTCGAGCCTGGCTTACCACGCCTACGAAGGAGTCGCGCTCAACCACGAAGAGAAGGCGCGCCTGCAAGCCGACCTCGGCGACAGCAACTTCCTGATGCTGCACAACCACGGCCTGCTAACCTGCGGCGGCACCATAGCCGACACTTTCCTGATGATGTTCACCTTCCCGCGCGCCTGCGATATCCAGGTGCTGGCGCAAAACGGTGGTGCCGAGCTGATCGCCATCGAGCCGCAGATTTTGGCCGGGGCCAAGGCGATGATCGCCGGTGTCACCAAAAGTGCTCAAGGGATGGGTGGTGCCCTGGCCTGGCCAGCGTTGCTGCGCAAACTCGATCAACTTGACCCGGGTTATAAACTCTAATGCCACTCGCCGAGATTCCCCTGTGTGTCTGGCGCAAGCGCGGCCAGACGTTTGAATTCCGTGGCCAGGCAATCCGTTACTGGACGGCCGGGCAGGGTGAGCCATTACTGCTGATCCATGGTTTCCCGACCGCCAGCTGGGACTGGCATTTTCTGTGGCAGCCGCTGGCCCAGCGCTATCGGGTGATAGCCTGCGACATGCTCGGGTTCGGCGATACCGCCAAGCCGCGCCAACATGAATACAGCCTGCTGGAGCAAGCCGATTTGCAGCAGGCCCTGCTCGCGCATCTGCAGGTCGAAGAGCCGGTTCATGTCCTCGCCCACGATTACGGCGACAGCGTGGCCCAGGAATTATTGGCCCGGCACCACGAGACGCGGCTTGAGCTGGCCAGCTGCGTGTTTCTCAACGGCGGCCTGTTTCCCGAAACCCATCGCCCGATACTTATGCAGAAACTCCTGCTTAGTCCATTGGGCTGGATGATCGGCCGGGCCTTCACCCGTGACGCACTGGTGAAGAGTTTCCGACAGGTGTTCGGCCCGCAGAGTCGTCCCAGCGAGAGCGAGATGGATGACTTTTGGAGCCTGGTCGAGAGCAATCACGGGCCGCGGATCATGCACAAATTGATCGGCTACATCCCCGAGCGACGAGTGCAGCGTTATCGCTGGGTCGGGGCGATGCAGCGCAATGAGGTGCCGATGCGGGTGATCGATGGCGAGGCCGATCCGATCTCCGGTGGGCATATGGTTGCGCGTTATCGGCAGCTGATTGCCAATCCCGACACGGTGTTGTTGCCTGGCATTGGACACTATCCGCAGATTGAGGCGCCTGTACAGGTGCTGAAGCATTACCTGGAATTTCGCGAAAACTGCATGCTACCGCCGCGCAAGGTAGCGTGCTCGTAGGCTCCATTCCCTGTGGGAGCCTGGCTTGCCAGCAATGGCGGCCTGACGTTCACCACTGCAATCGCTGGCCGAATCCTACGACTTTGCGTCCGCAGGAGCTCCCGAAAGCTGCCCGTTCCTTGTGGGAGCCTGGCTTGCCAGCGATGGCGACCTGACGTTCAACGCATCATCCCCCTACCTTATCGAACACCATTCAGCCCCGACCGTATTCATTGTGACCCGCAGCCCGCTGCCTGACACTCGGACTAACGTCCCCTTGGCCTGGAGTTGTCCCCTATGAGTGAGTCTGTGCGCTTCGAAGATAAAGTCGTGATTATCACCGGAGCCGGCGGCGGTCTCGGTCGCGCCCATGCATTGCTGTTTGCCAAACAGGGCGCCCGGGTACTGGTCAACGACCTTGGCGGTTCGGCCCAGGGGGAGGGCGCCAACGCTTCGGCAGCGGATCGCGTGGTCGCGGAAATTCGCGAAGCCGGCGGCACTGCCGAGGCTAACCATGACTCCGTCACCGACGGCGACAAGATCGTCCAGCATGCCCTGGATGCATTCGGCCGGGTCGATGTCGTGGTCAACAACGCGGGCATCTTGCGCGACAAGACCTTCCACAAAATGGAAGACGCCGATTGGGATCTGGTCTACCGAGTCCATGTCGAAGGCGCTTATAAGGTCACCCGCGCCGCCTGGCCGCATATGCGCGAGCAGAACTATGGCCGGGTGATCTTCACTGCTTCGACTTCCGGGATTTACGGCAACTTTGGCCAGTCGAACTATGGCATGGCCAAGCTTGGCCTTTACGGCCTGACCCGCACCCTGGCCATCGAAGGCCGCAAGAACAATATCCTGGTCAACGCCATTGCCCCTACTGGCGGCACTCGCATGACCGAGGGGCTGATTCCGCCGCAGGTGTTTGAGCAACTCAAGCCGGAGTTGGTCAGTCCGTTGGTGGTGTATCTCGCCAGCGAGAATTGCCAGGAGACTTCGGGGTTGTTCGAAGTGGGTGGTGGCTGGATGGGCAAGGTTCGTTGGGAGCGTAGCCTGGGTGCCGGGTTTGATCCGCGAGTGGGGTTTTCGCCGGAGGACGTTGCGGCGCACTGGCAGCAGATTTGTGATTTCGAGGGGGCGGCGCATCCTAGGGATAATATTGAGGCGCTGAAGGAGATGATGGCGAATTTGCAGAAGTATTCGCTGTAGCAGGGGGGGGGGTAAGCGGGGTTACGCCGTTTTTCTGTAGGAGCTGTCGAGTGAAACGAGGCTGCGATCTTTTGATCTTGCCTCTTTGACTGTGGACATATCCGTTCCTGATGTCACGGCTTCCATTGGTTCCGCTTTTACAGCGGGTCACTTGGAACAGCGCCAAGTAACCAAGCGCTTTTTGCCCCACCACTCGGCACCTCGCCTAGGCTCGGTGTGCCCGCACTCCGGCATTGCTCCGCGGGTCGCTGCGATGGGCCTTCCCTGGCCCAGCGCAGCTAAACCGGCATCCTTGCCGGTTTACCCGCTGCGCAATACCTGCGTTCGGCCATCGTGGTTAACGGGGCGTCCGCGATCAAGAACCGGGCCGTGGCGGCCTTCGGGCCGACCAAGGCATCAAGCCGGCGCGCTTCGCTTATTTTGATTGTGCACATCCGCCGCGTTTGATGTGGTCCCTCCCTGTGGGAGCAAAGATTGCTCGCGATGGACGTCAACGATAACGCGCGATCCCTGGAGAAACACAATCCACTGTAAATCGACGCTGGTCCTCCCGATCGTACGGTTCAGACAGCGGCACATTGCCCTTCGTGCCCAACTGCCAATCAAGACAAATCATCTACCCGCACCGCATCCAGAAAATTTTGCACAGCGATAGCTTGCTCGCTGAGCATCTGAATCGTCTGAAATATCAGTCTGGAATCGCAGGCTGCCTGATATGAAGTGAGCCAAGCCTTTATCGCGACGCCATCGCTGTTAGCATCCGACTCCATGCCCGCTGCCTTGAGGTAAAAATCTGCCAAGGATTTATCAACAGGGTCGCTGCCGTAGAACAGATTGGCAATTCTGATCTTCTCGCGGTACTCGGCGTTTTTTCGTGCCAGTAACTTGTTGCGTACTTCAATCTCTCGGTTTATCGCATCTAGGAGTGAAGCAGTATCGATAGCGCCAACCATCCGTGTGGCGGTCAGCTCTTTCTCAATTGATTGAGATAGTTGATGACAATGGGTCTGATATTTTTGCTCTATCCAAGCTTTGTGCATATCCATCAGTTGCGAATATTGTGTGATCGCATGCATCGGATCAAGAGTAACGTCGTTGGTTTCGTTGTTAGATGGGTTGGTAAGTAGAGGTCGCGCAGCTTCATCTGTTGTTCTACTGCTGTGTATGATTTCCGCTGTTTCAAACTCTACAAAGATTGAGCTTGAGGTTTTTAATACAGCTCCCGGTGGGGTTTGCATGTTCTTTTCCTTCCGATGTGCAGGCGTTGACTAATGAGATTTTCAGATCGCAGCATTTAAAGGGGCGTAGAAAATACTTTTTGCGGTCATTGAAGCTACATTGAAATCAGAAGTAATGGGTCTGTGAATTTTGTGGGCGATGCTTTTGAAAGTCGTAGGATATTTCCGAAGCGAGTTTGGATCGGAAAAAGCTCAGAGTGAAAGCGAAAAATCCTACATTCGTAGGGTTAATGTGGGATTTCCTACTCGCTGGGAGATAAGTTATGTAGGGGGTTTGAGAATATTTAAACGGTGTTGCATCAGGTTGTTTATTTAGGCTGATTTTTGGTTTGTCAGGCAAACGGGTATGGTGAGTAAATCCAGCAGGGTTTATTGAAGGAGGTGAGTTGGTTCTGTGAAAGAGGCTCTCTATTCCCGGTCAATGGTCGTGACATTCGGCATTGATGGTGACTGAATCGGCCGCTTCGCGAGCAAGCCCGCTCACAGGGGATCACATCAGGGCCGGAGGGGGCGCACGCCCAAACAAGCGCAGCGCGCCGGCTTGATGCCTTGGTCGGCTCGAAGGCCGCCACGGCCCGGTTTTTGATCGCGGACGCCCCGTTAACCACGCTGGCCGAACGCAGGTATTGCGTAGCGGGTAAACCGGCATGGATGCCGGTTTAGCTGCGTTGGGCCATGGATGGCCCGTCGCAGCGGCCCGCGGAGCAATGCCGGAGTGAGGGCACACCGAGCCTTAGCGAGGTGCCAAGTGGTGGGGCAAGAAGCGCTTGGTTACTTGGGGCCGGGGCGCGTAGCCATTTCCAAGTGACCCGCTGTAAAAGCGGAACCGATAGAAGCCGTTACCGCAGGAATGGATATGTACGCAGAAAAAGAAGCCAGATCAAAAGATCGCAGCCTCGTTTCACTCGACAGCTCCTACAGGGGGATGGGGGGGGCAGACAAAACCTGCGCCCATAAAAAAGGCCGCTGCAAACGCAGCGGCCAAAGTAAGACGTTCATCAAGGAGCTACAAATCAACGTCTATGAACGCAGTGCGATAAACCGAAAAAATCTTCAGCTCATCAGAAAACGGTAAGCAGCGGAGCGCCAACAACACACCCCTGTCAATCCTCGCCTCCAGCCAGTTCCCCTGAAAGCCTGCCCACAATAAACCCTTGTCCCCAAAGGAAAAATAGCGATTCCCGAGATGCACTGTTACCGCCACGACAACAGTGCCAGTCACATCCATACACACCGCTGATCCAACGCCATCCCAAGCGACCATACCCCCATGTCAGCAGGTCACTAATCCTAAAGAGCGACACCACAAATACCTCCTTGGTGCGCTTATCGCCCCCCGTAGCCAGCAGTAGGGTGAGCGCTTCTGTCACTCACCGGGGAAGACGCATGACAAAAACAACAATGCGCGCCATCTTCACGCCGCAGGCACTGGCCGCTGCGGTGGCCTTGGGTTGCTGTGCCCAGGCGCAGGCTGTTTCATTCAATGTCGGGGAAATCGAGGGCACCTTCGATTCTTCGCTGTCGGTTGGCGCAAGCTGGGGCATGCGCGATGCCGACAAGTCGCTGGTGGGTACCGTCAACGGTGGGACTGGCCAGGCGTCGACCGGGGACGATGGTCGGCTGAATTTCCGCAAGGGCGAGACATTTTCCAAGATCTTCAAGGGCATCCACGACCTCGAACTCAAGTACGGCAACACCGGGGTCTTCGTTCGCGGCAAGTACTGGTATGACTTTGAACTCAAGGACGAAGACCGTCCGTTCAAGCCCATCAGCGATCAAAATCGCAAGGAAGGCTCGAAGTCGGCCGGGGCGCAGATTCTCGATGCGTTCGTCTATCACAACTACTCCATCGCCGACCTGCCGGGCACCGTGCGGGCCGGTAAACAGGTGGTCAGCTGGGGCGAAAGTACCTTCATCGGCAACTCGATCAACAGCATCAACCCGGTTGACGTCTCCGCGTTCCGCCGGCCTGGGGCCGAGATCAAGGAAGGCCTGATTCCGGTGAATATGCTGTTCGCCTCCCAGGGCCTGACCGACAAACTCACGGTCGAAGGTTTTTATCAGCTGGAGTGGGACCAGACGGTCCTCGACAACTGCGGGACCTTCTTCGGTGGTGACGTGGCAGCGGATGGTTGCACCAAGGGCTACACGGTCGCCAGCCCGGCCATTGCGCCCTTGCAGCCGATCGCTGCGGCCTTCGGCCAGGGTTTTGAAGTCACCCGCGAAGGCGTGGTGGTACCCCGTGGCGGCGATCGCGATGCGCGGGATTCCGGACAGTGGGGCACGGCGTTGCGCTGGCTCGGGGACGACACCGAGTACGGCTTGTACTTCATGAATTATCACAGTCGCTCGCCGAACGTCGGCACCACCACCGCCGGTCTGGGCACACTCGCCGCCCTTCCGGGAATCGTCGCCACCGCCAACGCAATCGCCCCCGGTACCGGTTCGGCCCTGGCGCAAAGCGTGATGCTCGGCCGCGGTCAGTACTACCTCGAATACCCCGAAGACATTCGCCTGTACGGCGCCAGCTTCTCCACCACCTTGCCCACCGGTACTGCGTGGACCGGCGAGATCAGCTATCGCCCCAACGCTCCGGTGCAGATCAACAGCACCGACCTGACCCTGGCCATGCTCAACCCGATTGCAGGCGGCGCCGCTTCACCAATCGCCAGTGCACCCGGTGCGGACAACAAGGGTTATCGGCGCAAGGAAATGACCCAGCTCCAGAGCACCCTCACGCACTTCATCGATCAAGTCGCTGGTGCCGATCGCCTGACCCTGGTCGGCGAAGCAGCAGTCGTTCACGTCGGTGGCCTGGAAGCGCGTTCCAAGCTGCGTTACGGCCGCGATTCGGTGTACGGCCAGTACGGTTTCAACGGTGACACCGACGGCTTCGTGACCTCGACCTCCTGGGGTTATCGAGCTCGCGCCATCCTCGACTACAACAACGTGATCGCCGGGATCAACTTCAAGCCCAACCTGTCGTGGTCGCATGACGTTTCCGGCTACGGCCCCAACGGCCTGTTCAACGAAGGCGCCAAGGCCATCAGCGTCGGCGTCGATGCCGACTACCGCAACTCCTACACCGCGAGCCTGAGTTACACCAATTTCTTTGGTGGTGACTACAACACCCTGGAAGACCGCGACTTCCTGGCGCTGAGCTTTGGCGTGAATTTCTGATCTGGCTGAGAAGGATGATGGTTATGCGCAAGATGATTCTGCAATGCGGCGTGCTGGCCTTGAGTTTGCTGGCCGCCCAGGTGATGGCTGCGGTGTCGCCCGAGGAAGCCAACAAGCTGGGCACCAGTCTTACCCCGCTGGGCGCCGAGAAGGCCGGTAATGCTGATGGCTCGATTCCGGCGTGGACCGGTGGCATTTCGAAAAACGCCGGGGCGGTCGACAGCAAGGGCTTCCTGGCCGACCCGTTCGCCAATGAAAAACCGTTGTTCACCATCACGGCGAAGAACGTCGACCAGTACAAGGACAAGCTTTCTGACGGCCAGGTCGCCATGTTCAAACGCTACCCGGAGACCTACAAAATTCCGGTGTATCCGACCCACCGCACTGTGGCTGTACCACCGGAAATCTACGAGTCGGCCAAGCGCAGCGCGTTGAATGTGACACCGATCAACGACGGTAACGGCCTGGCCAATTTCACCGGCAATCGCTACTACGCTTTCCCGATTCCCAAGAACGGCGTCGAGGTCATCTGGAACCACGTCACCCGTTATCACGGCGGCAACCTGCGCCGCACCGTGACCCAGGCGACGCCGCAATCCAATGGTGATTTCACCGTCATCCGGTTCAAGGATGAAGTGGCGGTGCCTTCGCTGCTGGGCGACCTGAAGCCGGGCAGCGACGAGAACGTGCTGAACTACTTCAAGCAGGAAGTCACCGCGCCGGCGCGCCTGGCGGGCAACGTATTGCTGGTTCACGAGACGCTCGATCAGGTCAAGGAGCCGCGCAAGGCCTGGATCTACAACGCTGGCCAGCGCCGCGTGCGCCGCGCGCCGCAGGTGGCTTATGACGGAGTCGGCACTTCGTCCGACGGCCTGCGCACCACCGACAACTTCGACATGTTTTCCGGCGCTCCAGATCGCTATGACTGGAAGCTGGTCGGCAAGAAGGAAATGTACATCCCGTACAACAGCTACAAGCTCGATTCGCCCAATCTCAAGTACACCGACGTGATCAAAGCCGGGCACATCAACCAGGACCTGACCCGCTACGAGTTGCACCGGGTGTGGGAGGTGGTCGCCACGGTCAAGCCGAACGAGCGTCACGTGTACGCCAAGCGCCACATGTACATCGACGAAGACAGTTGGCAGGTCGCACTGGCCGACCACTACGACGGTCGTGGTCAGTTGTGGCGAGTCGCCGAAGGGCATGCGCAGTTCTACTACGATCACCAGGTCCCGGCGTATACGGTCGAGGCTTTGTATGACCTGATTGCCGGTCGCTACATTGCCCTCGGAATGAAGAACGAGGAGAAGCGCAGCTTTGAATTTAACATCGATGCAAAATCAGGGGACTACACCCCTGCTGCCCTACGGAGTACAGGTGTGAGGTAGTTTTCCTACAGTGCTTTACACAAACAGGTGACCTCGTGGTCACCTTTTTTATAGGGCTTGATCAGTACGCTGAATACTTCTTCAACAAGCCGGCGAGACAGGGCTAGGGTGGCGCCACAACGATAACAAGGCGCACTTATATGACTGCCATGACGCGGTGTCTGGATCGACCTGGAATCCGCCCCCGGTTGTCTGCCCACCACCAGTCTCGGCAGCGGTTGATCGAACCGCTGCTGGCGTCCCCAGCGCGGGTGAAACTGTTTTGTGCGCCGGCTGGCAGTGGAAAAACTGCGCTGCTGACTGAATGCCTGATGCTGGCGCCCGAGGGCTGTCAAGTCAGTTGGCTATCTCTGGCCGGCGAGTCGATGAGTGCGGATGATTTGCTCCAGCGACTGATTTGGGCACTGGAGTTGGCTGGCACAGGTGAAGCATCTTTGCTCGCAACCCTGGCCAGCATCCACACGCCAATGTGGATTTTTCTCGATGACTACTGTCGCATCCGCAACCCTCAGCTGGACCTGCTGCTGGACCAACTGCTGACCGTCAGCAGCCCGGCGATCACCTGGTGGATCAGTGGGCGCCGCCGCCCGCAAATCAACTGGCCACGCTTGCTGCTCAACGACGAACTCTACGACTGCGCGCCCGGGACGCTGGCGTTCACTCAGGCGGAAATCGCAACGCTGCTGCATTGCCATGGCTCCGCCGACGCGACCAAGGCCGCCAGCAGGATTTATCGACTCAGCGGTGGCTGGTGTGCCGGCGTGCGGATCGCGCTTCTGCAGAAATGCGACTGGTCGCGTAATGACGGGCAAGGTCGAGCGGGCACCCTGCACGACTACCTGGAACACGAATTGTTCGCCAGCCTGTCGCCAGAGCTGTTGGAGGCGTGGCGAGTGTTGGCGCATCTGCCGCGATTTAATGCGCGCTTGTGCGAGCACTTGTTTGGCGCAGTCGCCGGCGTACAGATTCTGAACGAGCTGCATGAGCTGGGGTGTTTCATCGAGCCTTGGGAAGACAGCGCCGACTGGCTGCAGATCTTCACCCCGCTGACCCGACTGATTCGTGAGGAACCCTGGATCCAGGGACGCTCCTGGCATCGGCGCGCCTGTCAGTGGTTCGCCGGAGAGTCGGACTGGAAGGCCGCATTCGAGCAGGCCTTGCTGGCCGAGGAATTCGAGGTTGCCGTCAGTCTGTTGCAGCATTTCACCTTCGAGCATCTGTTCGAGGAACAGACGGTGGTGCTGTTGTTGCGACTCTACGAGCAGCAGGGCGAAGCATTGCTGTTCGGTTCACCGCAACTGATTGGTTTGATAACCGCAGCCTTGTTGTTTGCCGGCCGGTTTGACCCGGCAGGCGAGTGCATCGCGCAGCTGTCGCGCTTCCTCCCCCAGCCGACGGAGTTTCTGCAGCGCCAACTGCTGGCGCGCTGGCTGGCGCAACAAGGCTGGCTACTGCATCTGCAGGGTCGCATGGAGGCTTCCCGGGCGCACTTTCTCGAAGCCTTGAGTGAACTCGGTCCCGAACTCTGGACGGTGCGGCTGCTGTGTCTGTCCGGCTTGACCCAGCAAGCCTTGCTTCGGGGCGAGCTCGATGTGGCACAGGCGACCAGCCGCGAAGCGTTATGCCTGGCCCGTGCCAAGGGTTCACTGGTGTTTGAAAGCCTGTTGGAGCTGGATCATGCGCAATTGCTGGAGCAACGCGGCGCGGCCGGCCGGGCCGAGCAGTTGCTGGCGGCCATGGCCGATTTACTCGCCGGGCAAAAAATCGCCGAGCCCTTGATTGGACGAATCGCCCTGCGGCGTGGCCGTTTGAGTTTGAGCCAGGGCCTGGACTCACAGGCGGCCGGATTCTTCGAGCTGGGGCTGCAGATTTGCCTGCGCAATCACGACAAACGCGCGCTGTACGGATTTCTTGGGTTGGCGCAGCTGGCGGCCAATCAGGCAGATTACGCCCAGGCGTTCGTATTGCTGCGCGACGCGGAACGCTTGATGCAGCAGCGGCAGATCCCCGATACCGTTTACCGTGGGGTGTTATTGCAGGTCAGCAGTCACTTCTGGTTGCAGCAGGGTCGCCCGGAACTCGCCCGTGAAGCGCTTACCCGAGTACTGCGCCACTATCGCGGGCCCTATGCGCGCCAGGCGCCACCGGCAACGCTTGAGCTGATTGCGCGTATCGAATATCAACTGGTGCTGGCCGAAACCTTTCTGCACCCTGCGCCATCTGCGCTGCAGCAGCTCAATGTCTTGCTCGCCCGCGCCCAGGAAAGAGCAATGTTCGCGCTGGAAGCCGAATTGCAACTGGCGATCAGCGAAGTAGCGCACCTCATCGGCCAGCCCGCGCTCGCCAGCGCGGCGCTGCGAGCAGGGCTGGAACGGGTAGACCGATGCAACCTGCAACAGGCTTTACGTGAATCAAGGATGCGTCAGCCTGAGCTGCCGTGTCGTGTGGGGGAGATGGGCCGGGAGATTCCTGCAGCCCTGGAGGCAAATCCGTTAAGCGCCAGGGAGCTGGAAGTGTTGGGCCTGATTGCCCAGGGCGATTCCAATCAACAGATCGCCGAGCAATTGTTCATCTCACTGCACACGGTGAAAACCCATGCCCGCAGGATTCACAGCAAGCTCGGAGTAGAGCGCCGCACGCAGGCAGTTGCCACGGCGAAGAAACTGGGACTGATCACTGCGTCCTGACTAGCGGTGTTACCTAAGCGGGTTGAAATCCCATCCGCCAACTGACTGCACGGGTCGCTGCCAACAACCGCTGAGCCGCCGGGCCGTCTTCATCAGCGTGGAACAACGACGCCGGGCCGACGATAGTCATCACCGCCACTACATGCCCCACCGCATTGAACACCGGTGCCGACAATGCGTCGACACCGGGCATCAACAAACCATGCACGTGATGCAGGCCGCGGTCACGAATCTGCCCGCACAGGGCGGCGTACACCTGATCGTCCGCCAGTGCGTGGGCCGTGGTTGACTGCAATTCCAGCTCGCGCAAATCCACGGTTTCCCGTTTGGGCAGGTACGCGCCAAACACCAGACCGGTGGATGAGCTGAGCAGCGGCAACACTGAGCCCAATTGTGTCACTACCGTCACCGCACGCACGGCGGGTTCGATATGCACCACGGTCGCGCCCTGATTGCCCCACACCGCCAGGAAACAGGTTTCGTTCAGCTCGTCGCGCAACTCGGCCAGGGGCAGGGCGCCAACTTTCAGCACGTCCATACTGTTGAGGGCCGCCAGGCCCACGCGCAAGGCTTCACGGCCCAGGCCGTAATGATTGGTGGCGGTATTTTGTTCGGCAAAACCGCTGGCGATCAGCGCCTGCAGATAACGGTGGACCTTGCTCGCCGGCATCTGCACGTGTTCGGCCAGGCGCGACAACGAGGTCGAGGGAGACAGTTCGGCCAGCGCCTTGAGGATGTCAGTGCCGACCTCGGCCGAGCGGACTTTCTGCTTGTCGTTGCTGCGCGGCGTTTCCATGAAGGCGATTCGATCCTATAACGAATGGGCGTCTTTATAACTTGACGGTCGATACCAATCAAATTACGTTATGCGTAATCGAATTACGATAAAAATAACCCAGGCGTGCCGAGATCTCTGCGAAGGAGCGACAGGCCACAGCCTGTTACCTGTTCAGGAGGCTCCATGAACCTCGATTCAACGGCGCCCGCGCTGGCTTACCAGTCCGGTTTCGGCAACGAGTTCAGCAGCGAGGCGCTGCCTGGCGCATTGCCCATTGGCCAGAACTCCCCGCAAAAAGCCCCGTACGGCCTGTACACCGAGTTGCTGTCCGGGACCGCATTCACCATGGCCCGTGCCGAGTCGCGCCGGACCTGGATGTACCGCATTCAGCCGTCGGCCAATCACCCGGCATTCACCAAGCTGGAGCGGCAACTGGCAGGCGGTCCGTTGGGTGAAGTGACGCCCAATCGGCTGCGCTGGAATCCGCTGGACATGCCAAGTGAGCCGACCGATTTCATCGACGGTCTGGTGAGCATGGCGGCCAATTCAAGCGCCGAGAAGCCGTCCGGAATCAGCATCTACAGCTACCGTGCCAACCGCTCCATGGAACGCGTTTTCTTCAACGCCGATGGCGAGCTGCTGCTGGTGCCGGAACAGGGGCGCCTGCGCATTGCCACCGAGCTGGGCGTGCTGGAGATCGAGCCGCTGGAAATAGCCGTGCTGCCCCGGGGAATGAAATTTCGGGTCGAGCTGCTCGACCCGCAAGCCCGTGGTTACATCGCCGAAAACCACGGGGCGCCGTTGCGTCTTCCGGATCTCGGCCCGATCGGCAGCAACGGCTTGGCCAACGCCCGGGACTTCCTGGCACCAGTCGCGCATTACGAAAATCTGCAACAGCCGACTTCCCTGGTGCAGAAATTCCTCGGCCAGTTGTGGGGCTGCGAGCTGGATCATTCGCCACTCAACGTGGTCGCCTGGCATGGCAATAATGTGCCGTACAAATACGACCTGCGCCGCTTCAATACCATTGGCACGGTGAGCTTCGATCATCCTGATCCGTCGATTTTTACCGTCCTGACTTCGCCTACCAGTGCCCTTGGCCTGGCCAACCTCGACTTCGTTATCTTCCCGCCACGCTGGATGGTTGCTGAGAAGACCTTCCGTCCGCCCTGGTTCCACCGCAACCTGATGAACGAATACATGGGCCTGATCAAGGGCGAATACGACGCCAAGGCCGAAGGCTTCTTGCCTGGTGGTGCGTCCCTGCACAGCTGCATGAGCGCCCATGGGCCGGATGGCGAGACGTGCACCCGGGCGATCAACGCTGAGTTGGCGCCGGCAAAAATCGATAACACCATGGCCTTCATGTTCGAAACCAGCCAGGTCCTGCGCCCGAGCCGTTTCGCCCTGGAGTGCCCGCAACTGCAAACCAACTACGATGCCTGCTGGGCCACGCTGCCCGCCACTTTCGACCCGACCCGGAGATAACCCATGACTCAGACTTCCATTCCTCGCAGCTGGGTTGCTTCGGCCAACGACCATGTTGATTTTCCACTGCAGAACCTGCCACTGGGCGTGTTCAGCATCGATGATGGGGCACCGCGTAGCGGTGTGGCAATTGGCGAGCACATCTTCGATCTGCAAGCGGGCCTGGAGAACGGGCTATTTGAAGGTGCTGCCAAGGCGGCGGTGGAAGCTACCGTTGGCGGGCAACTGAATGCGTTTTTCCAGTCGGGCCCTGAGGCGCGGATAGCGCTACGTAAACGTCTGCTGGAGTTGCTGGCAGACGGCAGTAGCCTGCGCGGCAAGATCGAAGCTCTGGGCGCGAAACTGCTGCCGCTGGCGGCGAACTGCGAGATGCACCTGCCGGCGAAAATCAACGACTACACCGACTTTTACGTGGGCATCGAGCATGCGCAAAACGTCGGCAAATTGTTCCGTCCCGACAACCCGTTGCTGCCGAACTACAAGTACGTGCCGATCGGCTACCACGGTCGCGCCTCGACCATTCGCCCATCCGGCACTGATGTACGCCGCCCGAAAGGCCAGACCCTGCCGGCCGGCCAGACCGAGCCGGTGTTCGGTCCGTGCGCACGCCTGGATTACGAGCTGGAGCTGGGCATCTGGATCGGTCAGGGCAACGAGATGGGCGACTCGATCGCCATCGATGATGCCGCTGATCACATCGCCGGTTTCTGCCTGCTTAACGACTGGTCGGCACGGGACATCCAGGCGTGGGAATATCAGCCGCTGGGCCCATTTCTGTCGAAGAGTTTCATCACCAGCATCTCGCCGTGGGTGGTGACGGCTGAAGCGCTGGAGCCGTTCCGTCGTGCCCAGCCTGCTCGTCCACAAGGCGATCCGCAGCCGCTGCCGTACTTGTTCGACACCCGTGACCAGGCCGCTGGCGCTTTCGACATTGAGCTGGAAGTGCTGCTGCTCACCGAAACCATGCGCGAGCAGAATCTGCCGGCCCATCGCCTGACCCTGAGCAACACCCGGCACATGTACTGGACCGTGGCGCAGATGGTCGCGCACCACAGCGTCAATGGCTGCCAGTTGCAAGCGGGTGATCTGTTCGGTTCGGGCACCTTGTCCGGCCCTGAGAATGGTCAGTTTGGCAGCCTGCTGGAAATCACCGAAGGCGGAAAAAAACCGATCGAACTGGCGTCCGGCGAGGTACGTAAATTCCTTGAGGACGGCGACGAGATCATCCTGCGCGCCCGTTGCAGTCGCGACGGTTTTGCATCCATCGGCTTCGGTGAGTGTCGCGGCAAAGTGCTGCCGGCGCGCTAGGGGGATCGGCCCATGCAACTTTTTACCTACTACCGTTCGACCTCGTCCTACCGGGTGCGAATTGCCCTGGCGCTCAAGGGCCTGGATTACCAGGCGCTGCCGGTCAATCTGATTGCACCAACGGGTGGCGAGCACCGCCAGCCGCCGTATCTGGAGATCAATCCACAAGGCCGTGTGCCGGCGTTGCGCACCGATGGCGGCGATCTGTTGATCCAGTCGCCGGCGATCATCGAGTATCTGGAGGAATGTTATCCACAGGTGCCGCTGTTGGCCTCGGACCTGGTTGTTCGTGCACATGAGCGTGGGATCGCGGCGTTGATCGGTTGCGATGTGCATCCGCTGCACAACGTCAGCGTGCTCAACAAGCTTCGCCAGTTGGGCCACGATGAGCCGCAGGTGGTGGAGTGGATCGGCCACTGGATCAGCCAGGGACTGGGGGCGGTTGAACGGTTGATTGGGGATGAGGGGTATTGCTTCGGGCCGCAGCCGGGGGTGGCGGATGTGTATCTGATACCGCAGTTGTATGCGGCTGAGCGTTTTAATATTTCGCTGGAGGCCTGGCCGCGGATACGGCGGGTAGCTGCGCTCGCAGCGGCCCATCCGGCATTCATCAAGGCGCATCCGGCGAATCAGCCCGATACGCCCTGATGAAGCAAGATCAAAAGATCGCAGCCTCCGGCAGCTCCTACATGGTACTGCTCGATCCCTGTAGGAGCTGCCGGAGGCTGCGATCTTTTGCTTCTAATGAACTATGGAGTTCGGTGGCAGATGCCCCAGCCGTTCCGTCAGGCGGATCCGCTGGATCGGATCGTCGCTAAGCATCAAGGCATGCTCCAGGTCGAAGCGCTCGGCATTGGGGCAGTCCAGTCGTTGATACAGGCTCGCCCGGGCCAGGTAATCGGCGGCGCTGGCATTGCCCAGCTCCAACACCCGTTCGGCGTCGATCAGTGCACCGATGTAGTCATCGTGGGCAAGGTGCAGCTGGCGCAGGTTGCGGGACAGCCGTTGCAGCATCTGCAGGGGTGCGGCAGACATCAGGTGTTCGGCGCTCAGCTTCATGTTCGGACCGTACTGGCGATGCAGCAACTCCCGGCAATCATTAGGGTACAGACGTCGGCCGCCGCAGGGATCAAGCAAGTGATCGGCACCCGGGACACGCAGCAGAAAATGTCCCGGAAAGTTGACCCCGACCAGGGGGATCTCCAGGCATCGCGCCAGTTCCAGCGCAATCAATCCCAACGCCAGCGGTTGCCCGCGCCGACGCGCCAGCACCTTGTCGAGCAACGCAGCTTGCGGACGCAGGGGCGTGAAGTCGTCCTGGGCAAAACCCAGGTCATTCATGCGGCGCAACAACGGCTGGGCCAGTTCGCTCACCGGTAACATCGGCAAGCCGTGGCTGACCCGTTGCTGCAGATCCTTGAAGTCAGCCAGCAGGGATTCGGTACTCAGCTCCTTGTCATGCTCGACCGCCATCCACAGCGCCGCCTCGAACAGCGCGGGCGGTGTTCGTTGCAGGCACTCGAAGAAGCGTTGGCGGGGCGTCATCACAATCTCCCGGGGAATGCCTCGTTTTAGCCCCGTCTCCTGCATTCGTCCAGTGTCGCGAAAGGTTATGTCCGAAAGCCCTGAATCGTAGCGACGCTTATTCCGGTGCGCTCCGGCAAATTTTGGGCGCAAGCCTATACTGGCGACTACAGGAAGCATTTTCGGGAGCCTTACGATGTTCGCTCTCATGCAAAGCAATCGCGTTGAATCGCTGCACCTGAGCGTCGACCCGGTCACCGGGTTGAAGGCGGTGATTGCCATTCATAACAGCCGCCTCGGCCCCGCACTTGGCGGGTGTCGATACCTTGCCTACCCAGACGACGAGTCCGCTGTCGAGGACGCTGTTCGCCTGGCCCAGGGCATGAGCTACAAGGCCGCGCTGGCCGGCCTGGCTCAAGGCGGCGGCGTCGCGGTGATCATCCGGCCGATGCACGTGGAAAACCGTGCGGCGCTATTTGAAGCCTTCGGTCGCTGCATCGATCAACTCGAAGGACGTTACATCACCGCCATCGACAGCGGCACGTCGGTGGCGGACATGGACTGCATCGCCCAGCAGACTCAGCATGTCACCAGCACCACCTCAGCGGGCGACCCGGCGCCGCATGCCGCGATGGGCGTGTTCGCCGGGATTCGCAGTACCGCGATGGCGCGATTGGGCAGCGACAATCTCGAAGGCCTGCGCGTGGCGATCCAGGGACTGGGCAACGTAGGCTATGCACTGGCAGAACAGCTGCATGCGGCCGGCGCCGAACTACTGGTAAGCGACATCGACCATGGCAAGGTGCAGCTGGCGATGGAGCAGCTGGGGGCTCATCCCATCGCCAACGACGCGCTGCTAAGCACACCCTGCGACATACTTGCGCCTTGCGGCCTGGGCGGAGTGCTCAATAGCAATAGCGTGTCACAATTGCGCTGTTCGGCGGTGGCAGGTTCCGCGAACAACCAGCTGACCCATCTGGAGGTTGCCGATCTACTTGAGCGCCGGGGGATTTTGTATGCGCCGGACTACGTGATCAATGCCGGCGGCCTGATCTATGTGTCGCTCAAGCATCGCGGTGAGGCGTTGACCACCATCACCGCTCACCTGTCAAAAATCAGCTCCCGGCTGACCGAGGTGTTTGCCCATGCCCAGGCGGAAAAGCGTTCGCCCGCGCGGGTGGCGGATGAGCTCGCGGAGCGGGTGTTGTATCGCTGACGCCCAGGCATGAAAAAGGCCCTGAGTCGCTGGACTCAGGGCCTATTCAATTCGGGCACCGATTACTTCGGCGCTTTGGCCGTCTTTGCAGGCTTGGCCAGAGCAACGGTCTCAGCTTCTTCAGGTGCTGGTTGCACTGCAACCGGTTCAATTACTTCGGCAGGCGCGCTCAGCAGCTCGGACAGGGCGTCCGGTTGACTCTTGAATGCCTTGGCAAACACATCGCGGTTCTTCGCCATGTAGATTCCGGCTTCTTCCACTTGCTGTTCAGTCAGGGACGGAACGGCTTTTTGCAACACTTCAGCCAGCAATTCGGCGAGTTCGAGCATTTTGTCATGACGGTCAGCTTCGGCTTTATCCATGAACAAGCGCTCCAGATCTCGGCTGCTGCGGTATACCACTTCGACGGCCATTCACCACCTCACATGCCTTCACATTAAGTTGTCTTATTCGACCACTGTATTTATATACAGCGAAAAGGATAAGCGAATCCCTGCGCTTTGGGTAGTGACTTTTCACTTTAGACCGGTTTTGAGGTGTTCGCGGCTGGCATTTGGCTCCTACTTTATGGCAATGATGCCCCGTAGGAGCTGCCGAGAGAAACGAGGCTGCGATCTTTTGATCTTGCTGTGTACATATCCGTTGCTGCGGTCATGGCCGCTAATGGTTTCGCCCTTACGGCGAGTCCCTTTTGGCAAACGCCCGGAATGCCGGCCCAGCCAAAAGGAACCAAAAGGTCTATGCCCCTCCACTCGGCACCTCGCTAAGGCTCGGTGTGCCCGCACTCCGGCATTGCTCCGCGGGCCGCTGCGACGGGCCATCCATGGCCCAACGCAGCTAAACCGGCATCCATGCCGGTTTACCCGCTACGCAATACCTGCGTTCGGCCATCGTGGTTAACGGGGCGTCCGCGATCAAGAACCCGGCCGAGGCGGCCTGAAAGCCGACCTGGCCGATAGTTCGGCTGTGCATCAGTGGTGAATGGCACACCCTGGAATGGAAGTACCCCCTGTGGGAGCAAAGCTTGCTCGCGATGACAGATTGGCATTTACAGTGATGGTGACTGTTGCGCCGCCATCGCGAGCAAGCTTTGCTCCCACAAGCATCAGCTCCCACAAGTATCACTTCCCACAGATTTTCATTTCGAATTCGGTAAAGGTGCACTACCAAACAAGCGCAGCGCCCCCGCTTGAAGCCTTGGTCGGCCTGAAGGCCGCCACGGCGAGGCTGTAGATTGCAGGCGCCCCGTAAACCACGCTGGCCGAACGCAGGTATTGCGTAGCGGCTAAACCGGCAAGGATGCCGGGTTAGCCGCGCTGGGCCAGGGAGGGCCCATCGCGGCGGGCCCGCGGAGCAATGCCGGAGTGCGGGCACACCGAGCCTAGGCGAGGTGCCGAGTGGTGGGGCATAGACCTTTTGGTTCCTTTTGGCTGGGCCGGCATTCCGGGCGTTTGCCAAAAGGGACTCGCCGTAAGGGCGAAACCATTAGCAGCCGTTACCCCAGAAATGGATATGTACACCAAAAAGAAAAACACGAAGTGCCTCATATCACCCAGCCACCATCTCACCTCTCAACCCCTGGCCTTTTTTCTGCATGCCAAACAACCGTCACGTCAAAACCGCATCATCCGGTCAAGCCGACCTAAGGAAGAACCATCGTGAAAATCAACTGGGCCGAGAAACTGCGGCTGAACGTGCACCAACTGGCCGAATCCCTGGGCAACCTGTTCGTCGAGAGCTTCCACTACCTGGCATTGTTCGCCATCGGCGCGGTAACCGCCTGGGCCGCAGTGATGGAATTTCTGGGAATGCTGGACAAGGGCAACATCAAGATCGATGACATCTTGCTGCTGTTCATCTACCTGGAATTGGGGGCCATGGTCGGGATTTACTTCAAGACCAACCACATGCCGGTGCGTTTCCTGATCTACGTGGCAATCACCGCGCTGACGCGACTGCTGATTTCCAACGTCTCACACCACAACCCACCGGACATCGGCATCATCTACCTGTGCGGCGGAATCCTGCTGCTGGCCTTCGCGATACTGGTCGTGCGGTACGCCTCGTCGCAATTCCCTTCGGTGAAGATCGAACACCCGCAACGCAAAGTCGGTGCGGGCTCCGGT
Organism: Pseudomonas sp. LB3P31; assembly: GCF_054897945.1. Classification (NCBI taxonomy): domain Bacteria; kingdom Pseudomonadati; phylum Pseudomonadota; class Gammaproteobacteria; order Pseudomonadales; family Pseudomonadaceae; genus Pseudomonas; species Pseudomonas sp. LB3P31. The sequence continues at coordinate 2,393,325 of NZ_CM142710.1, read as the reverse complement.
GAACACCCCGAAGTGGAGAAGGGCGAGATTTAAAGCCCCATCGCCGGGCGCGTCAGGCCTTGGATGAGCGGCGGTGGCAACGCGCGGTTGTCGCCGTCGGTCATGGCTTCGAGGATGGCCACGGCACTGTGGCCCTGCTCGATGGCGATGCCGAACTGAATGCTTTGCACCAGGCGCTTCAGGCGCTTGGGATCGTTGCGCTGTTCCGCACTGATCATCCGCTTGGCCACCACACGACCACTGTTGGACAGGGTCAGCATGATGCTGCCGTCGAGTCCCTGAATGCTCAGGTTGATCTGATAGTCCGGCGCAAAGGCATCGGTAATGAGCTGAAAAGGGTTGTCCATGATGCGTCACCGCCTGATTGAACGTGCAGTTGTTGACCGGCCATGTTCGGGTTGGTTCGCAACACCGGACCATTGGTGATCTCGCATAACAGCCGTAGCAAGCGGCATGCCGGAAAGATTGTCAGACAATCCACAACCCTGTGGGAGCGAGCCTGCTCGCGATAGACGTCAACGATAACGCGTGTTTTCTGAAACAACGCATTGTTCTGAAGTGCATCGCGAGCAAGCCTGCTCCTACAGAATCAGCTCATTTCCTGCACGTTTCAGGGCAGGAATGAAAAGATGATCGCTGACAGTGCAATCAGGCCGATCAACACCACGAACACATTCGAAGCCTGACCCGAATACTGGCGCAAGGCCGGTACGCGGCGTATGGCGTACATCGGCATCAGGAACAGCAGGCACGCGATGATCGGCCCGCCGAGGGTTTCGATCATGCCCAGGATGCTCGGATTGAACGTCGCCACGGCCCAGCAGCTGAGGATCATGAACACTGCCGTCGCACGGTTCAGCCAGCTGCTCGACATCTCTTTGCCGCGGCCGCGCAGGCTTTTCACGATCAGGCCCTGGAAGCCTTCGCTGGCGCCGATGTAGTGGCCCAGGAAGGACTTGGTGATCGCCACCAATGCAATCAGCGGGGCGGCGTAAGCGATCACTGGGGTCTGGAAGTGGTTGGCCAGGTACGACAGGATCGAGATGTTCTGCGCTTTCGCCGCCGCCAGATCCGCCGGGGACAATGCCAGCACGCAGCTGAAGCAGAAGAACATCACCGTCACCACCATCATCCCGTGGGCGATGGCGAGGATGCCGCTGCTCTGGGCTTCAGCCTGATCACCGTAGCGCTGTTTCTGATCGACCGCGAAGGCCGAGATGATCGGCGAGTGGTTGAACGAGAACACCATCACCGGGATCGCCAGCCACAGGGTCTTGACGAACAGCGGCATCGGCATGCCTTCGCTGGCCGTGGCGAAGAAGGCGCCGTTCCAGTTCGGGATCAGGCTGAGGCCGAGCAACAGCAATGCCGCCACGAACGGGTAGACCAGCACGCTCATGCACTTGACGATCACGCCCTGGCCGCAGCGGACAATGGCCATCAAGCCAAGGATCAAGCCCAGTGACAGGATGGCGCGCGGCGGCGGGACGATGTGCAGCTGGTGCTCCATGAAACTGCTGAGCGTGTTGGTCAGCGCTACGCTGTACACCAGCAGAATCGGGAAGATCGCGAAAAAGTAGAGCAGGGTGATCAGCTTGCCGGCGCCAACGCCGAAGTGTTCTTCCACGACCTCGGTGATGTCGCCCGAGCGGCCGGACAACACGAAGCGGGTCAGGCCCCGGTGGGCAAAGAAGGTCATCGGGAATGCCAGCACTGCCAGGATCAGCAGCGGCCAGAAACCGCCTACCCCGGCGTTGATCGGCAGGAACAGCGTACCGGCGCCAATCGCCGTGCCGTAGAGGCCGAGCATCCAGGTGGTGTCGTGTTTGCTCCAGCCCTTGGTGACTGTCGCGGTCTGGCGTTTTGCGTCTACAGCAGGATTTTCGGCAGCAGGTGTACGTACATCGGTCATTGTCTAGGCCTCGTTATTGTTCTTGCTCGGGCTCACGTGGTACGGGCGGTCAGGGAATGCTCCTCAGCACTCCACCCAGCTCACGGCCAGGCCGCCCCGTGAAGTCTCTTTGTATTTGTCGTGCATGTCGGCGCCGGTATCCCGCATGGTGCGGATGACCCGGTCGAGGGAGATGAAGTGCTTGCCGTCACCGCGCAAGGCCATCTGCGTGGCGTTGATCGCCTTCACGGCGGCAATCGCGTTGCGTTCGATGCAAGGCACCTGGACCAGCCCGCCGACCGGGTCGCAGGTCAGGCCGAGGTTGTGTTCCAGGCCGATTTCGGCGGCGTTTTCCAGCTGCTCCGGCGTGGCGCCGAGCACGTCCGCCAGACCGGCCGCGGCCATGGCGCAGGCGGATCCGACTTCACCCTGGCAGCCGACTTCGGCGCCGGAGATGGACGCGTTTTTCTTGCATAGGATGCCCACCGCCGCAGCGCCGAGAAAGAACGCGACCACGTCATCGTCCGAAGCGTCCGGGTTGAATTTCATGTAGTAGTGCAGCACCGCCGGAATGATCCCCGCCGCGCCGTTGGTAGGCGCGGTGACCATGCGCCCGCCAGCGGCGTTTTCCTCGTTGACGGCGAGGGCGAACAGGTTGACCCATTCCATGGCGGACAAGGTGGAGGTAATGACGTTCGGCTTGCCGATTTCCAGCAGGGCGCGGTGCAATTTCGCCGCCCGGCGCGGCACGTTCAGGCCACCCGGCAGGATGCCTTCGTGGCGCATGCCTTGCTCTACGCATTCGCGCATCACCGACCAGATGTGCAACAGGCCCTGGCGAATGTCGGCTTCGCTGCGCCAGGCCAGTTCATTGGCCATCATCAGCTCGGAAACCCGCAGGCCGTGCTGGTTGCACAGCTTGAGCAGTTCGGCGGCGCTGGAAAAATCGTAAGGCAACACCACGTCGCTGGCAGGCGCTATGCCTGACTCGGCCTCGGCCGCTTCGATAATGAAACCGCCGCCAATCGAGTAGTACGTCTGCTCGGCCAGCTCGCCGGTTTCGCCGAAGGCGGTCAGGGACATCGCGTTGGGGTGGTACGGCAGGCTCTCGTCGAGCAGCAGCAGGTCGGTCTGCCAGTTAAAGGCGATGCTGGTTTTGCCGGCCAGCTGCAGCTCACGGGTTTCGAGCAGAGTGGCGATGCGCTTGTCGATGCTGGTCGGGTCGATACTGTCCGGCCATTCACCCATTAGGCCCATCACGCAGGCGCGGTCGGTGGCATGCCCGACGCCGGTGGCCGACAGGGAGCCGTAGAGTCGGACTTCTACCCGACGGACGGCGCTCAGTAGATCCTGGTCGTCGAGGGCCTTAGCGAAGGTCGCTGCGGCGCGCATCGGGCCCACGGTATGGGAGCTGGACGGACCGATCCCAACTTTAAACAGATCGAAAACACTGATAGCCATGCTAAAGCCTATACAAGAAATGGAAGAGAAATCGCTGCCATTTTTGTAGGACAAGCGCAATGTGGGCGATACTGCCCACCTCGGTCCTGAGTGACCAACGAATTTTCCTACTCAAGCCTTTAGCGGGACTAAACGATGAGCCGTCAATTGCATGCCCAGACTTACGTCTGGCTGCACGTGTTTTCCTGTGCCGCGCGTCACTTGTCATTTACCCGCTGTGCCGAAGAGCTGCATATCACGCCGGGTGCAGTCAGCCAGCAGATTCGCCAGCTGGAAGAGCGTCTCGGCTTTCGCCTGTTTCACCGACGAGCTCGGGGCGTTGAACTGAGCGCTGAAGGCCAGCGGTTGGCCATTACCGTTAATGAGGCGTACGGCAGCATCGACGCGGAATTGCGACGACTGGACGCCGGAATGATCAGCGGAACTCTGCGAGTGCGCTCGATTCCCTCCTTTCTCAGCAAATGGCTGACACCGCGCCTGCCACGTCTGCAGCAGCGCTTTCCGGATATCCAGCTGCGACTGGTAGCCGAGGACAGCAGCGTGCCGTTACATGAGGGCGATTTCGACCTGGCGATCGACCTCAATGACGGCAGCTATCCCGGACTGTTATCCACAACCCTGCTGGACGAGCAGATATTCCCGGTGTGTTCGCCGAGCTTGTTGCGCGGCCGTCCGCCGCTGCACGGGCCGGCGGACCTGCTGCACTTTCCGTTGCTGCACGACATCACCGCCTGGCGCGGCAGCTATGAATACGCGGAGTGGGAGTTCTATCTGAATGCCATTGGCTTCGAAGGCGCGGATGTACGGCGCGGGCATACGTTCAATCGCAATCACCTGACCATCGAAGCGGCGATTGCCGGCATGGGCGTGGCGATTGCCCGGCGCACACTGCTCAACGACGAACTGGAGCGCGGGACCCTGATCGTGCCATTTGGCCTGGCAGTACCCAACCACAAACGCTACGTTTTGCTCTACGCGCCGGGAGCGCTGAGCCATCCGAATGTGCGCGCGGTGCATGACTGGCTGGTGGAAGAGGCGGGGATTTTTCGTAGCCTTCACCCGCTGGGCGAGCGGCAGATGTGAGCGGCTGGGGAGGTCTGACAGTGCCCGACCAACTCCCGACCTTAACAGCGCTTATACCGGTTGTCCGACTTTTTTTGCGAATACATATTTATCTTTTTTTAGGGGTTGAAATGTTCCGCCAGCAGACCGATTGTGTAAGTAAGAGGTCACGGTGATGACGCCCAAGGGCTAGCCAAAAGGCCTCTCGCGAGCTAGCTGAAATAAGGGATGAACTATGCAAATCCAAGTCAACAGTGATAACCATATTCAAAGCAGCATCCGACTGGAGGAGTGGGTACGTACTACCATTGAGAGCACGCTCGAACGTTATGAAGAGGACCTGACCCGCGTCGAGGTTCATCTGCGGGACGAGAACGGCGACAAGCCCGGTCCCCACGATATGCGCTGCCAGCTGGAAGCGCGGCCAAAAGGCCATCAACCGATTTCCGTCACCCACAAAGCCGACACCCTGGAGCAAGCGATCGACGGTGCGGCCGAAAAACTCGAACATGCGCTTGAGCATTTGTTCGGCAAACTGCGGGGCAAACCACGTGCCGCTATCGTGCCTTTTGAAAAGCCGCAGGCTGATGCGCTGCTTGAAGAAGAGTTTCTCGAGAACGAACAGGCCGCGCTAAACGGTTGAAGCCTGATGTGATTTTTATCTTTCCACCACCCGAGACGGGCCTGCCATTGCAGGCCCGTTTTTATTTGAATGGCCCCCGAACCCTGTGGGAGCGTGCTTGCTCGCGATGGACTTCAGGGCACCGCATTGATTCAGACAGCCAGCGTTATCGTTGACGACCATCGCGAGCGAGCTCGCTCCTACAGGGGGGCGCGGTGGATCTTGGGTCGCCGGTCAGAACGCTACCGAAGTCTGCAAGTAAACCGTGCGCGGCTCACCCACATATTTCCCCTTGTTGTTATCGTCAAATGAGCGGGTGAAGTACTGATGGTTGAAAATATTCTTCACCCCCACCGCCACGTTCAAATCCGATAACTTCGGCCCGAAGTCATACCCCGCGCGACTGCTGAACAACATGTACCCAGGGATCTTGCCGGTGCTGCCGTCGGCGCTCTCAGCCGAGGTGTTGGCGTTGTCAGCGAACTGGTCGCTCTGGTAGCTGCTGTCCAGGTTCAACTTCCACGCGCCTTCGGTATAACCCACCCCGACAGTGCCCTTGTGTTTCGAAGAGAACGGCACGCGGTTGCCCTTGTTCGCACCCTCTTCGCGAATGGTCGCGTCCACGTAGGCATAAGTGGCATACACATCGAAACCGGCCAGCGCCGGGCTTAAATCGTCGAGCGCGTAGTTGATGCTGCTTTCGATCCCCTGATGACGGGTTTCGCCCCGGGCGATCACCGAATCGTTGGTCTGGTTGCTTTCGTACTGATTGTCGAAGTTGATCAGGAACGCGCCGATTTCTGCGCGCAACGCGCCGTTGTCGTAACGAGTGCCGAGCTCCCAGGTGCGGGCCTTTTCCGGTTTGACTTCGCCGCTTGTGACTCGATTCGGCATCTGACTGTATTGCACGCTGCCGAAAGAGCCTTCGGTGTTGGCGTATAGATTCCAGCTGTCGGTCAGGTGATAGAGTACGTTCAGCGCGGGCAGGGCGGTGTTGTAGTCGCCCTGATACTTCTGGTTCGTCAGGTTGTTGGTTTGCTGCGAATCAATCATCTCGTAGCGGATGCCCGGCGTGATCGTCCACTTGCCGATATCGATCCGGTCGTCGACGAAGAACGCATTGGCCTCGGTGCCACCCCGGGTATCGCGGTCGTTGCGGCTGCTGGTGGTCGGGTATTCGTTGCTGGCGATCGGCGTGCGGTAGCGCAGTTCGTGGCCCGCTTCGTTGATGTAGCGATAACCCACGCCAACTTCATGGCTGCTGGGGCCGATATCGAAACCCTGGGCGAAGCGGGTCTCCAGGCCGCGCACCCAATATTCGCGAGGCGACAACGAGAGGAAGGTGCCCTGGTCCAGATAACCACTGCGCAGGGTTTTGGTGAAGAAGGTGTTGGCAGTGAATTCCCGGCGATCTTCCTGATAGCGATAGCCGAAATTGAACATCGTGCGGCGGCCCCAGAACTGGTCTTTCGGGCGGGTCGACTGATACGGATCGGCATCGTAATCAGTCACGCTCAGGCCACCGGGCATGTCGGCTTTGCCTTCGTAATACTGGGCCATGGCGTTGAAGCTGTTGGCGTCGTCGAGTTGATATTTGCCCTTGAGGATCAGGTCGTCGATTTGCGTATCGCTGTGTTCACGCCAGTCTCCGCCGCGAGTCCCGGAGTACAGCAGGGCGCCACCCAATCCGTTGTCAGCCGTGCCGCCGGCCAGCAAATTGCCGGTGGTCTTGAAACCGTCGTGGCTGGAAGAAGGACTGGTTTCGGTCTGGAAACCGCCCTTGACCGTCGGCTCATCGGGAATCGCCCGAGTCACGAAGTTGACCACGCCGCCGACGTTCTGCGGCCCGTAACGCACCGCACCGCCGCCACGCACCACGTCGACCGCATCCATGTTGCCCATGCTCACCGGCGCGAACGACAACTGCGGTTGGCCATAGGGCGCGAATGGCACCGGGATGCCGTCCATCAGCACCGTCGAGCGCGAGGCCAGCCGCGGATTGAGCCCGCGAATACCGAAGTTCAGCGCCATGTCATGGCTGCCGGTGCCGTTGTTGTCCGGGGCGTTCACCCCGGGAATGCGGTTCAGCACGTCCCTGGCCTGGGTCGCACCCTGGCGTTCGAACTCTTCGCGCCGGATCACATCACGGGCACCCGGATGCTCGAAAACATTGATCTGCGCGGCATCGCCCAGCCAATCGCCGACTACCCTGGATGTGTCCAGCTCCAGCGCCGCCGCGCTCGCCGGTTGCAGGCTGAACGCATTATTGCCCTCAGCTCGGGCCTGCAGGCCGGTGCCTTCCAACAGGGCATTCAAGCCTTGCTCAGTGGTGTAGCTACCTTCCAGGCCGCGACTTTGCACGCCGCTGGTGACCTGCGAGCCAAACGAAATCAACACCCCGGCTTCACGCCCGAACTGGTTGAGCGCGTTCTCCAGCGAGGACGGCGCGATGTGGTACGACCTGGCGTCAGCGGCCAGTACCAGTGGTAGCGCACCAAAACTCAGGCTGGCGCCCAGCAGGAGTTGGCGCAAGGTGCGGGCCAGCGGGGTGAGGCGGGTGGGTTGCATGGACGACGATCCTGAGAAGGTGGAATCAAGGTGGCTTTCCTTCTCTGTCACGCCAGATCTGAAAAACGGCTCATTTTTTAATTAGAAAATGTGGGTGCGCCTTTGCAATCAATTTCAAGGGTGAGAAATCATGGATCCACCCAGGGTTTGGCTAGCGAAAGCTTGATGAGGTAGCGTTCCTCGGTAGGGCGCTTCACGTCTCTGAAACGGTTGACCACCACCATAACCTGATACCGGTCTCCGGCTTGCCAATAAGATGTGCCCCCTTTGTTCACATCTCTCAATCGGGCCCGCCATTGGGGTGTGTCAGCGAAGGGCGGATCGTAATTGACTCGTATAGGTATCCAACCTGCCTGGAGCCATTGATCTTGCAAGTCCAATAAGACCTTAAGCGTATCTTCAAGCAAAAGTGGTTCGACTTGTGGAGACATTCGCACACTTCGGACGCGGCCATCATTGGTGAAAGTGACTGTGAAATAACGAGCCAGAGGTGTCACGAATCCGTATTGAGGGTGCAAAAATCGAAGACGAGCATCCGACTTGGGTACCAAGCCCCAAAATTGACCGGGAATTGCTGGACCTATGTCCGCAGTTGATCGGCTGCGCATGGCGTCCCATGGCTCCCCGATCATTAGCGCAATTTCTGGTTCATCAGATAACGCGCGAACTGCCGCTACAGCCAGTAGAACCGCCAATGCCAGTGCCAGGAAACTACCAGTTCCACCCATGCGGCTAACACTTCTTCCATCAAGGTTCAGAGTCCTGGCCTCCCCCATGGAGTAGCCAGTTGCAACGTGATCAGGTAGCGCTCCTCTGTCGGACGCTTATCGTCCAGAAACCGATTGACCCCCAACAAAACCTGATACTTGTCCTCAGCCCGCCAATAGGCAGTGCCACCTATATTCACGTTTTGCAGCCTGGCACGCCATTCTGGAGTGTCGGCGAACGAAGGAAAGTCATCGAGTCTTATCGGAGTCCACCCTGCCTGGCGCCATTGATCTTGCAAATCCAGCAGTACCTTCAATGTATCGTCGAGTAGCAGCGGCTCGATTTGAGGTGACATTCGGACGCTCCCCACTCGTCCATCACTATCAAAACTGACCGTGAAAAACCGAGCAAGCGGGGTCACGAACCCGTATTGGAAATCCTCAAAGCGAAGACTCGCATCAGATTTTGGTATATGGAACCAGGATTGCCCGGGGAGCGCTGGTGCAATAGTCGCGGTAGAGCGTTGGCGCATGGTTTCCCAAGGTTCGCCAAGCATCAGCGCAATTTCCGGCTCATCGGATAGTGCGCGAACTGCCACAGCGATGAGTAGAGCTACGACTGCCAATAAAAAGGTTCGGCGTCGCCATCCCATTCGTCTTATCAAGCTCACTGCACACCTCGACCTGCAGCAATGTCCCGAATGGAGTGTTCAATCTGTTGGCGACTACTCGAGCTTCGTAACAGGTTATTAAACTGAGTTGCCGCTCTCAATACGAAGTGCATTCGCTGACCGAGGTCGGCCAAGTTGGCAAAGGAGTCCCCGCTGAAGCCTACGGTACGTCCTTCCTCGGGTCTGCACTGGCTGGCTAAAGTGAGTTCGACGGCTGCGGCAGCGCCGGAAGGAAAGTTTTGGACGTAAGAGAAATGATTTCCCCTCAGCAGGTACTCAAACCACCAGTCGTTGTACATCGCTGGCTGCAATATATTCTTCTGCTCATGTTCAGCCAGAAACACGACGCTTTCAGCTACATTTCCCGCTTCAATCGCCTCAAACGCTTGCAGAATTTCCTTGTGGTCGTATCCGAACCGCAACTTGCGCTGCTCGATTGGCCATAGAACTGGAAACTGATCATGTCCATAAATTTTTTGACGTGAACCCAGACACGTTTCAAGCGCCTGGAATCCTCGCTCTTTATAGAAAACATGCAGCGGATACACATCCAGAAAGAGCGTGGTATTACCTAACGCCAGCATGTCGTGCACCAACATGAGTTGCTTCTGTGTATACGATAAAGACTCGCCTGCGTGGCGGGCCCCAGCGGGCAGTGGATTGTTGCGACAGGCTTCTTCGTATTCCCGTTCTGCTCGTTCACGTTGTTGTGAGCTTTCAAGCCGCTCCAGCTCGCTGCGCTTGTCGAATAATCCGCTAAAGCCTCTTCGCACGGCATCCTTTAAACGGACATTTGCTTCGTGTTGCGCCTGAATTTTTTCGACTGACTCAGCGGCATGGAGTAATCCACAACCCACCTGCTTGGAAGCAAACGCCGCCAGCCCCGCCCATTGGAAGCGATCATCTTCCAGCCACAGCCGGGCATACGCGGCATTGATCGCGCGGTTGCGTGCCTTGGGATCTGCAATCAGCACGCCGCCAGGCGCGACGATGGCTTCGGCTTGTTGCTGATAGCTGCGCCAGAGGTTTTCGCAGACGTGTCCAGGGACTTCACTGAACGACGATGACGGGCGTGATGCAAAGCTGGAGGTACGGGGTGCGGCTGGGGAGGGTGCAGTTGGCTGTGGTGCAGCAGGTTGCGCGGCTGGTCTGGCCTGCGGTGCTACATCGCCCTCAATCCACTGACAACGCAGTGTTTGGTTGGCAATCAGCTTGGGCCATGGTTCACACTTGCAGTTGCAAAGGTCGCCGTCGAGGGCGCCTTCGCGTCCACCCAAGTCGTGAGGGAGGCGCGGGCCGGCCAGAACAATCTTGCCGATGCTGTCGCACTCCGGGCAGTAAATGGCGTCGTCTTCGCGGGCCAGAAGTTCACCATTGATGTCGCCGTATTCCCAGCCCGTGCGTACCGTGCCGTTCGCGGTGGTCTTGGCTCCAACGGTGATGAAATAGCGCTTCATGCTAGGTCTGTCCTTTGTTTTGATCCCGGGACAGAAACGCTAAACGAGAGGCTTACAGAAGAAATATCAGACGTTTCGTTGTTTCGCGTAGGACGATTCCGAGTTTCAAGCGCGCGCTTCTACCGTCACCCAATACCGCGTAAACCGCTTCACCTTCACCGGCAAACTGATCTGCAGCAGATCAAGAATCCGCTCGCTATCGTCCAGCGGATAGCTTCCCGAGATCAGCAAGTCGGCTACCCTGGAATCGCAATTGAGTTGCCCGCGGCGGTAGCGTCCAAGTTCATCAAGGAAATCCCCAAGGCGCATATGCGCTGCCACCAGCATGCCGTCGGCCCAGGCGCCACTGTTGGCGTCCAAGGGAGCGGGGCGGGCGAGCCCGTGAGGGCCGAAACTCAGTTGGCTGTTGCTCTTGAGCAGCAACGCACCGCCATTGTCGGGCATTAATTGCACATCGCCTTCTAGCGCTACCACCTGAGTCCGATCGGCGAACTGCCGGACGTTCAGACGCCCGCCCTGCGTCCTCAAAAGCCCTTGGGCGGTGCGTACCTGAAACGCCTGGGTGGCGGTCAGCAGCATCTCGCCTTCAAGCAAACGAATCAGCTGCTGCGACCCCTCGTTGCGGACGTCTACCGAGCTCGCAGTGTTCAACTGCAACTGGCTGCCATTGCCCAGCGCCACCTTGCGTCGCTGGCCAATCGGGCTGCGGTAATCGGCGAGCATTGGCGTCAATGGGTTGTGTTCACGCAGGCCCCAGGTGGCGGCAGAGCCAGCGCCGAGGATCAGCAGCAGCTTGAGTGCCTGGCGTCGACTGCGCGAGCTCGGCGCGTTCAGCGCTGCGTGCGCCAGGGGCGACGATACGCCGTGCAGGCGCTGGTTGACGCGCTGGATGTGCTCCCACGCCCGTTGATGTTCGCTGTGCGCATCGTGCCATTGCTGCCAGGCGTGTTGCTGGCGCGGGTTCAACGGACCTTGCTGGATTTCCAGCAGCCATTGCACCGCTTGCTCGGCCACCCGTGAAGAAAAATTCGCCGGCGAGTTCATAGGGCGAAGTAGCAGCGCATGGCCGCCTTGGTCAGGTGTCGCTTGACCGTGGCGATCGAGATGCCCAGCTCGGCGGCGATCTGCGGGTAGGTCAGGCCATCGACCTGGGCCAGCAGGAACGCGCGTTTGACCGGGCGCGGCAGGTCATCGAGCAATGCATCGAGGTCCATCAGGGTCTGCAGGATGATCGCCCGGTCTTCCTCGGACGGTGCGTACATGTCGGGAGCTTGTGCCAGGACTTCAGCGTAGGCGCGCTCCAGGTCCTGGCGGCGGTAGTGATTGAACAGCACACGCTTGGCGATGGTGGTGAGGAACGCTCGGGGCTCGATGATCTGGGTTTGCCGGGCCGTCAGTACCTTGATGAAGGTGTCCTGGGCCAGGTCGGCGGCGCTCTCGGGGCAGCCGAGCCGACGCCGCAGCCAACCGGTCAGCCAGTTGTGATGGGCGTGATAGAGCACTTCGACGGGATTGGCGGGTGGCAACAGGATCACTCCGAGCGCGTTCGGATGCGTTAGAGAACAAGAATTGTTCGCATTGTAATGGGCTGGAGCGGTTTCGGGCAATCGACTCTCATCGGACTCTTTTGCATATGAGAATATTTATCATTATTATTGGCGACTGCTTCGCTGCCGGATGCTCGCGCAGCCTCACCTGTTTCAAGGCCGAAACATGAAAGTCAAAACCAGTACGCTCCCCGTTTCCTATCGACTGGCGGTCACTTCGCGAGTGCTTGCCGCCGTGGTGGGCGGGTATGTGGTCGCGGCGTTGGCCAGCGTCTGCCTGACGTTGTGGCTGCCGATGCCGCGCGCCGAAGCCGTGGTCACCGGGATGATGACCTCGTTTCTGGTCTACCTGTGCGCGGTGCTGTGGTGCTTTGCCTGCCGCAGTGCGTGGCAAGCGTGGTACGGCGTGATGGTCCCGGCGCTGGTGCTGGCGGCGATAGCCGGCGGCGCGTACTGGATGGGACAGTCATGAAAGAGGGCTTCCGTCAGGCCATGGCCTGGCTGCATACGTGGACCGGTTTGCTCTTTGGCTGGCTGTTGTTCGCGATTTTCCTGACCGGCACACTCGCCTACTTCAAGGACGAAATCAGCCACTGGATGCAGCCGGAAATTCCGGCGCGCTTGGTCTCCTCCGAACACAGCCTGAACCTCGCGCAGGACTACTTGCAGCAGCATGCCCCCGGCGCTTCGCGCTGGCTGATCGATTTGCCGAGCGACCGAGAGCCTGGCCTGTCGGTGCGCTGGCAACAGTCGCCGGCCAAGCGCGGTGAGCGTGGGCAGTTCAGTGAAAAGCTGCTCGACCCACAGACTGGCACCGAGGTGCAAGGCCGGGAGACGCGGGGTGGCGAGTTCTTCTATCGCTTCCATTTCCAGCTGCAGATGCCGCATCCCTGGGGGCGCTGGTTGTCGACGATCGCGGCCATGGTGATGTTCATCGGCCTGATCACCGGCATCATCACTCACAAGAAAATCTTCAAGGACTTCTTCACCTTCCGTCCGCGCAAGGGCCAGCGGTCGTGGCTGGACGGGCATAACGCGGTGGGTGTGCTGGTGCTGCCTTTTCACTTGATGATCAGCTACAGCAGCCTGGTGATCTTCATGTCGATGGTCATGCCGGCGAGCATCCTCGCTTCCTACAAAGGTGATGTCCGGGCGTTTTACGATGAGGTCTTTCCAGCTTCCAGCACGCCGGAGCTCGCCGGTACGCCGGGCCAGCTGGCACCGATGGCGCCCTTGCTGGAACGGGCGCGGGAGCAGTGGTCGGGCGGTCGCGTGGCGCGCTTGACGGTAAACAATCCGGGGGATGCCAATGCCTCGGTGGTGCTGGTGCGCGACGGTGCCGACCGGGTCGTCCACGATGTGAGCAGCGCGGTGACGTTCAATGGCGTCACCGGGCAACTGCTGAGCGCCACGCCGAACCAGCCAGTGGCGATGGCCGTCGCCGGCAGTTTTTATGGTTTGCACATGGGCCGTTTTGCCAGCCCGCTGTTGCGTTGGCTGTACTTCATTTGCGGCCTGGCGAGCACCGCCGTGATCGGCACCGGGCTGGTGATCTGGCTGGGCAAACGCCAGCTCAAACATGCAAAAAGTGGCGTGATGCCGTTTGAGTTGCGCCTGGTGGAAGTGCTGAACATCGCCAGCATGTCCGGATTAACAGTCGCGGTGGCGGTGTTCTTCTGGGCCAATCGCCTGTTGCCGGTCGAAATGACGGCGCGCGCGGATTGGGAAGTTAATGCCTTCTTCATCGCCTGGAGCTTGAGCGTGATTCATGCGCTGCTGCGGCGCGGTCGCAGCGCCTGGTTTGAACAGCTGGCGCTGGCCGCGTTGCTGTTTTGCGGCATACCGCTGCTCAATGCCCTGACCACCTCGCATCATTTGCTCGCGACGCTGACGCAAGGCGATTGGGCGATGGCCGGGTTTGATCTGGCGTGCCTGTGCAGTGGCGTGTTCCTGGCCTGGGCGGCATGGAAAATGCGCCAGGCCGACCAGGTTGCGCCCGCCACCCGCCAGCGCGCTCGCCCCATCACCCTTGAGCGAGAGGCAAACTGATGCTGCTGGCCCTGTTGCTTTGCTACAGCGGTTTTACTGCGTTGTGCCTGTCGATGGATCGGCATCATGCTAACTTGCTCGGTCACAAGCCCACGGTCCGGCGCCGGCAAATCCTGAAGCTGGCGGGCTGGTTGCTGTTGGCTGCTTCGCCCTGGACGCTGGTGGCGCGAATGGGCTGGGGACTGGGGCTGGTCGAGTGGTCGGCGGTATTGATGCTCAGTGCCTTGACGCTGGTACTGTTGCTGCCGTATCGCCCGCGCCTGGTGTTGGTGCTGGCGGGGGTGAGCCTGCTTGCCAGCCCCGTTGCCGCATTCGCAGTGATGACCTGATGACCAGCCACCCGCCGCCATCCAGCGAAGACGAACAACAGGGCAGCGGACGTGCGCATTTCCTGCAGGTGTTCCTGTCCCAGCGTTCGCAGATGGAAGCACTGGTTAATCGGCGCGTCGGCTGCCGGGCGACGGCGGCCGACCTGGTGCAGGACTTGTTCCTGCGATTCTGGCGGCGGCCATTGGTGCAGGTCGAGGAACTCAGCACCTACCTGCTGCGCTGCGCCGGCAACATAGCCATCGACCACTTGCGCAGTGAAGGGACGCGGGTGCGCGTCAATGAAGGTTGGCTGCCGGATCAGCCGGACAGCCACGGCAGCGAGCCGCAGGCGGCGCTGGAAGCCGGCAATGATTTGCGCCACGTCGAGGCCGCATTACGCGCGTTGCCTGAGCGCACCCGGCAGATTTTTCTGCTCAACCGCATCCATGGACGCAAGTATGCGGAGATTGCCAAGGCCATGGGTTTATCCCAGAGCGCCGTGGAAAAACATATGATGCGCGCCCTCGAAGCTTGCAAGGCGAGCTTGCGCGAAACTGAACCACGACGGCCAGGGAAAGCACCGTGAACCACGCCGAGCGCTTAATTCCGACACGTGCCCAAGAGCAGGCGGCTTATGCCTGGCTGAGCCTGTTGCATGACCAGCCCAGCAGCGGCGATCAGGTCACCTTCAGCCACTGGCTGCAAGCCGATCCCGCCCACGCTGAGGCTTACGCCCAGGCGCAGGTGGTGTGGGAGTTGAGCGAAGCACCTGCACGCACGCTGGCCAATGAAGATGCGCTGGCTTTGCAGGGTTACCTCAACGCGATCAACCGTTCCCGTCAACATCGGCTGCGGCGCCGGACTGGTGGATTGGCGCTGGCTGCCTGTCTGTTGCTGATGATTGGCATGGGCGCCGGATGGCAGCCGGCGCGCTGGATGGATGACCTGGGGGCAGACTATGTTTCGGCCCCGGGGGAAATCCGCACGGTGATCCTGGCCGATCAGTCCCGCGTAACCCTGGATGCAGACAGCGCCATCGCGGTGGATTTCACTGGCGGCGAACGCCATGTGCAGTTGCGTCGCGGCGCCGGGTTTTTCAGCGTCACGCACACTGGCGAACCCTTTGTGGTAGAGGCGCGACAGGGCCAGGCTCGAGTGTTGGGCACGCAGTTTGAAGTTCGTTTGCAACCGGGGGGTGCGCAGGTGACGGTGCTGTCGGGGCGGGTCGGCGTTACGGCGGACAGGCAGGCTGCGCAACAGATCCTCGGCGCCGGCCAGCAATTGGCGTATGGCGAAGGCTCGGCGCAGCAACCCCACGGGGTGGACAGCGAAGCGCAGCTGGCGTGGCGCCAGGGTTGGCTCAATTACTACAAGGTGCCACTGGCGGAAGTGGTGAAGGACCTCGGCCGGTATTACCCAGGGCGGATTGTGCTGCTGAACGATGAACTGGCGGCGCGCCGGGTCAGTGGCAGCTTCCCGAGCAAGGAGCCGCAGGCGGTGTTGAGTTCGTTGCAGGGGGTGTTGGGGTTTGAGCAGACCCAAGTGATGGGGCGTCTGATTATTTTGCGGTGAAGCCAGATCAACAGATCGCAGCCTTCGGCAGCTCCTACCGGTTATTGCGTTGCAACCGTAGGAGCTGCCGAAGGCTGCGATCTTTTGCCCTTGCAAAAATATTTCGAGAATCCAGGTGAGGTAAACCGCAGCGCCATCCGTGTAGTGACTGAAACTGCGAGTCATTCGCATCCGTTGCGGTTCTACACAGGTCATGAGCAATGAAGTCCAGGGCAAAAGTGGTGTCGGTCAAACAATGGTTGGGTGCTTCCGCACTGGGCTTTACCGCATTGGCATTAATGCCGTGGAGTATCGCCCAGGCGGCGGAGGCCGGGGCGACTCAGCAGCGCAGCCAGTTCAGCTTCGCCCTGGCCGCCAAACCACTGCCCCAGGCCTTGAGTGACTTCAGCCGATTCACCGGCCTCAGCGTGGTCTACACCGACGATGCGCCCTACGGCCTCAACGCCCCCGCAGTCAGCGGGCAGATGAGTGCCGAGCAGGCACTGCAGCGCTTGCTCAGCGGTTCGGGACTCACCTTTCGCCGCACCGACGCGCACACCCTGGTTCTGGAACCGCTACCCACCCAGGGTGCCCTGAACCTGGGCGCGACCACCATCACCTCAGTGATGGATCAATCCACCAGCTATCAGCCACCCCCCACCAGTTCGGTGATGCGTTCACAGGCGTTGCTCCAGGAAATTCCCCAGACCGTCAACGTGATCCCGGCGCAGGTCATTCGCGACCAGGCGCCGCGTAACCTGGATGACGCACTGGCCAACGTCAGTGGCATCACCCAGGGCAACACGCTTGGCAGCACCCAGGATTCGGTGATGACCCGCGGCTTCGGCGACAACCGCAACGGTTCGATCATGCGCGATGGCATGCCAGTGGTGCAGGGCCGGGGCCTCAACGCCACGGTGGACCGGGTCGAAGTGCTCAAGGGCCCGGCCTCTCTGTTGTATGGCATCCAGGACCCCGGTGGTGTGGTCAACATGGTCAGCAAGAAACCCGAGCTTGAGCAATACAACGCCTTGACCCTGCGCGGCTCGACCTATGGCAACGGCAAAAACGGCAGTGGCGGCGGGCTCGACAGCACGGGCGCGCTGGGCGAGTCCGGGCTGGCGTACCGCATGGTGTTGGACCACGAAGACGAGGATTACTGGCGCAATTACGGAGTGAGTCGCGAGACCCTGGTAGCGCCGTCACTGGCCTGGTTCGGCGAGAGCACCACGCTATTGTTCGCCTACGAGCACCGGGAATTCCTCACACCGTTCGATCGCGGCACAGTCATCGATCCGCGGGACAATCATCCGCTGGACATCTCCCGTGGGCGCCGCCTCGACGAACCGTTCAACGATATGGAAGGCCGCTCGGACCTCTATCACTTCGAGGCCGACCACGAGCTCAACGATAACTGGAGCGCTCACTTCGGCTACAGCTGGAACCGCGAAACCTACGACGCCAGCCAGGTGCGCGTCACGGCCATCGACACCAGCAAAGGCACGCTGACCCGCAGCATGGACGGCACCCATAATGCGATCAGCACCGACCGCTTTACCACGGCCAGCCTGGAAGGCAAGGTTGATGTCGCGGGCATGCAGCATGACCTGGTATTCGGAATCGACGACGAGTACCGCAAGATCTACCGCGCCGATCTGATCCGCCAGAAAAGCCTGAGCACTTTCAGCTACACCAATCCGGTTTATGGTCGCGAAGTGGAAGGCACCACGGTCAGCCCGGCGGACAGCGCGCAGACCGATCTGCTGCGTAGCGATTCGCTGTTCCTGCAGGACTCGGTCCACCTGACCGAGCAGTGGATTCTGGTCGGCGGTGCACGGTTCCAGGCGTACGACCAGTACGCCGGCAAGGGCGTGCCGTTCCAGGCCAACACCGACAGCAATGGGCAGAAGTGGGTGCCCCGTGCCGGGCTGGTGTATCGCTACACCGACGCCTTGTCGTTCTATGGCAGCTACACCGAATCGTTCAAGCCCAACTCGACCATCGCGCCGCTGAGTGGCAGCAGCACCGTGCTGGATGGCAGCATTGCGCCGGAAGAGGCGAAGTCGTGGGAGGTCGGTGCCAAGCTGGACCTGCCAGGACGCGTCACCGGTAATGTCGCCTTGTTCGATATCAAGAAGCGCAACGTGCTGGTGGCCAATTCCGAGGGGCCGGTGACGATCTATAGCGCCGCTGGCGAAGTGCGTTCCCGTGGCCTGGAAATGGACCTGAGCGGCCAGCTCAGCGACCGCTGGAGCATGATCGGCAGTTATGCGTACACCGACGCCGAGGTCACCGAAGACCCGACCTACAAGGGCAAGAAACTGCAAAACGTGGCGAAGAACAGTGGCTCGCTGTCAGCGGTGTATGACTTCGGCAGCATCGTCGGTGGTGATCAATTGCGGGTGGGCGCTGGCGCTCGTTACGTCGGGGAGAGGGCGGGTAACGCAGTGAATGATTTTGACCTGCCGAGCTACACCGTGGCCGATGCGTTTGCCACCTATCACACCCAGCTCGAGGGGCAGAAAATCAAGTTTCAGCTCAACGTGAAGAACCTGTTTGACCGCACGTACTACACGTCGGCGGCGAGCCGGTTCTTTGTGTCGATGGGGGATTCGCGGCAGGTGATGTTATCGAGCACGCTGGAGTTCTGACCTTAAACCGCGTCATCGTTCATCGCGAGCAGGCTCACTCCTACAATGGATCGTGGTCATACAGAAGTTCTTCGTTCACTGGAGATCCAATGTAGGAGTGAGCCTGCTCGCGATGACGGCGGCACAGCCACTACAAATCCCAGGCCCTAGCGCAAAAACGCCTGCCGATACTCCCCAGGCGCCCCACCCAACGCCTGGCGAAACCGGTTGGTGAAATGACTCGCACTGGAAAAACCGCACGCCAGGGCAATCTCGCCTAACGCCTGCGAAGTCGTGCGCAACAGATCCTGAGCCCGGCGCAATCGCCGGGCCAACAGGTATTGATGTGGAGGCAAGCCAAAACTCTCGCGAAACATCCGCGCAAAGTGATATTCCGACAACGCACACAACCCGGCCAATTGCCCCAGGCTGATGGCCTCGGCCAATTGCGCGTCGATGAATTCGACCAACTGCCGCCGCTGATGTGCCGCCAGTCCGCCCTTGAGCCGCAAGCCCTCGCGCTTGCCGACTTGCCCGAGCAGCACGTGGCTAAGCATCTCGTGGGCCAGGCTACTGGTGAGCAGGCGCTCGCCGGGCTCGTGCCAATTGAGCGCGATCAGCTGGCGAAAGCGTCGGGCCTGAAGCGCGTCGTCGAGAAAGGTGTGCTCGCGCAGGAGCAATTCGCGAGGTTCGCGATCCAGCAAGGTGACGCAGCCAAGGGCAAACTGCTCGGGGCTGAAGTACACATGAGCCAGACGGATATCGCCATTGATCACCCAGGCCGAAGGGTGCTCGGCAGGCAGGATGCACAGTTTGTCCGGGGCGCCCATCAGCCCAGGTTGATCGCGGCGGAAGGTGCCAGTGCCCCCGGCGATGTAGCAGGACAGGGTGTGGTGCCCCGGCGCCTCGTAATCCTGCGAGTCGTGATGGTTGTTCCACAGGGCTGCAGCCATGCCGTCACCGAGTTCGGCGCTGTGCTCCAGGCGAGCATGGGGCGAACGGTTGAGGGCTTGAAAGACTTGCAGGGTTTCCAGTGCGGGCATGATCGCGTTCTCCAACGACTTGCATCCTACTCCCTGGCGCCCGACCTGCCAGCCCATGGCCCGACAAAAGCGCAAGTTTATGCAAGTGCACCGAAGCCTGGCGCAGCACACTGAATCCCTATTCAGGAGCTTTGATCATGAACCTTTCGTTGTATTTGCTCACCGTGCTGATCTGGGGCACCACTTGGATTGCCTTGAAATGGCAGTTGGGCGTGGTGGCCATTCCGGTGTCGATCGTCTATCGCTTCGGCCTCGCCGCGTTGGTGCTGTTTGTGCTGTTGCTGCTGAGCCGACGCCTGCAAGTGATGAATCGCCGCGGGCACCTGATTTGCGTGGCGCAGGGCCTGTGTCTGTTCTGCGTCAACTTCATGTGTTTCCTCACCGCCAGTCAGTGGATCCCCAGCGGCCTTGTGGCGGTGGTGTTCTCCACGGCCACCTTGTGGAATGCGCTGAACGCACGGATGTTCTTCGGTCAGAAAATCGCACGTAATGTATTGATGGGGGGCGCACTGGGCTTGGTCGGGCTCGGCCTGCTGTTCTGGCCCGAGCTCGCCGGCCACACCGCCAGCCCGGAGACCCTGCTGGGCCTGGGGCTGGCACTGTTTGGCACGCTGTGTTTTTCTGCCGGCAACATGCTGTCGAGCCTGCAGCAGAAATCCGGCCTCAAGCCGCTGACGACCAATGCCTGGGGCATGGCCTACGGCGCAGCGATGCTGGCGGCCTGGTGCCTGGTCAAGGGTATTCCGTTCGACATGGAGTGGAACACCCGTTACATCGGTTCATTGTTGTATCTGGTCATTCCCGGCTCGGTGATTGGCTTTACCGCTTACCTGACGTTGGTCGGGCGTATGGGGCCTGAGCGAGCTGCGTATTGCACGGTACTGTTTCCGGTGGTGGCGCTGAATGTGTCGGCGTTCGCGGAAGGCTACCAATGGACTGCTCCGGCCTTGTTGGGGTTAGTCTTGGTGATGCTGGGTAACGTCCTGGTCTTCCGCAAACCCCGGGCCGGCATCAAGCCGATGACAGGCAAGTTGGCATGAAAGCATGTTCCTCAACTGTCCTTTGCCACTGTCAGGTAAATCAAGGCGAGGAACATGTATTCGATATTGTTTTGCGCCCAGCGAAAGGCGTCATATTGAGCGGAGTACTCCATGTCAAACCATTCACTGAGAATGGTTATGTAGAACACGTGGTAAACGAATAACGCCGCTGTAAAGCCGATGATCGAAAATTTCTTGGCCTCATTGAACTCACTGCGCGGCGCTTTCAATTTCCTATAGAGCTGCCAGGAGCCATACAGCAAACTGAAGGTGAAAATTATTTCGAGGGTTATGATTGCCCAATAGAAGCGATGATGGAACATTGACGAGGTGACGCCGCGGTACTGCCTGGAATCGTTTCCTTGCGTATCACTCATGCTGAGGATGCGGCCAATGTACTCGGAGTAGGCCGCGTAGTCCGTGAAGTTGTTGATAAGCGTCGTAAGCCCGAAAATTGCGGCCATCAAGACGATCAATATTTTGCTCCGCCTGATGGTAATGGCGGTAGTGAAGTTGCTCATGCAGGTATTCTCCGAAAGTCCGTTTTCTGACTGTTGAACATATCGGAGTTTATAACGAGTGCGCACAAAGCTGCCTGCTACTAAGTTGCAAGCTGTGTCGTTTTCAAGGAGTCAAAGTTTAAGACGACATATATATGTATGGCACGTCGGTCAGGACGTGCCCTATCACGGTCAGCCCTTCCAGACCTGCGGGTTGACCAGATCCTGTGGGCGTTGGCCCAACAGCGCGCTGCGCAGGTTGGTGATGGCTCGGTTGGCCATCGCCTCACGGGTTTCATGGGTAGCCGAGCCAATGTGCGGCAGAGTCAGCGCATTTTTCAGCTGGAACAGTGGCGACTCGGCCAGGGGTTCTTTCTCGTAGACGTCCAGGCCAGCGCCTCGAATACGGTTGTTCTGCAGCGCGTCGATCAGCGCCGGTTCGTCCACCACCGGGCCGCGTGAAATATTCACCAGGATGGCGCTCGGCTTCATCAGGGCCAGTTCGCGATGGCTGATCAGGTGTCTGGTCTTGTCGCTGAGTGGCACTACCAGGCAGACGAAATCGGCTTCGGCGAGCAGCTGATCAAGGGTGCGGAACTGCGCACCAAGCTCTTGTTCCAGTGCGGTCTTGCGACTGTTGCCGCTGTAGAGAATCGGCATGTTGAAACCCAGGCGACCGCGACGGGCGATGGCCGCGCCGATATTGCCCATGCCGACGATACCGAGGGTCTTGCCGTGCACATCGCTACCAAACAGCGGGGCGCCGACGCTCGCTTGCCACTGCCCGGCCTTGGTCCAGGCATCCAGTTCGGCCACCCGCCGGGCACTGCTCATGATCAGGGCGAACGCCAGGTCGGCGGTGCTTTCAGTGAGGACGTCCGGGGTGTTGGTGAGCATGATCCCGCGTTCGTTGAAATACGCCACGTCGTAGTTGTCGTAGCCCACCGAGACGCTCGAGACCACTTCCAGCTTTACCGCGTGCTCCAGCTGCGCACGCCCCAGCTTGCGTCCTACACCTACCAGGCCATGGGCGTGGGGCAGCGCCTCGTTGAATTGCGCATTGATATCGCCATTCTTCGGGTTGGGCACGATGACGACGAAATCCTGTTTTAGGTCTTCGATCATTTGCGGCGTGATGCGACTGAAGGCGAGTACGGTCTTTTTCATGGAGGAGGGCTCGTCGGACTTGGAGATGCCAAGCACGCTAACATTCTTTTCAGGTGCTCGGCGAGCCGGGGCAATCAATTCGCCAGGCGAACCCCGCCCAAACTTCCGCTCAACTCATAGGCCGCCAATTCCGCCTGATGCGCCGCCAGTATTTCCGGCAGCGAACCGCGCAGGTATTCAACCCAGGTCTTGATCTTCGCATCCAAATATTGCCGCGAGGGATAGATCGCGTACAGATTCAGTTCTTGGGAGCGGTAATTTGGCATCACCCGCACCAGCGTGCCGTTGCGCAGGCCTTCGATCGCCGCATACACCGGGAGGACGCCAACGCCCATGCCGCTGGTGATCGCGGTTTTCATCGCGTCTGCGGAGTTCACCAGGAACGGCGAGCTGTTGATGGTGACCATTTCCTGGCCTTCAGGGCCATCGAATGTCCACTTCTCCAAGGGGATCACCGGGCTGACCAGGCGCAGGCAGGCGTGGTTCAGCAGGTCGCTGGGTTTTTGCGCGCAGCCGTTGGCTTTCACGTAGGCCGGCGAGGCGCAGACGATGCTGTAGGTAATGCCCAGGCGTTGCGAGACGAATCCCGAGTCGGGCAGTTCGCTGGCCAGCACGATGGACACGTCGTAGCCCTCGTCGAGCAGGTCCGGTACGCGGTTGGCCAGGGTCAGGTCGAAGGTCACGTCCGGGTGGGTCTTGCGATAGCGGGCGATTGCGTCGATCACAAAGTGCTGACCGATGCCGGTCATGGTGTGCACCTTCAGCTGTCCGGCGGGACGGGCGTGAGCGTCACTGGCCTCGGCCTCGGCTTCCTCGACATAGGCCAGGATCTGTTCACAACGCAACAGGTAGCGTTTGCCGGCCTCGGTCAGGGCGATGCGTCGGGTGGTGCGGTTGAGCAGTCGGGTTTGCAGGTGGGCCTCCAGATTGGAGACCGCGCGCGAGACGTTGGCCGTCGTGGTGTCGAGCTGCACGGCGGCGGCGGTGAAGCTGCCAGCCTCGGCCACGTAACTGAAGGCGCGCATGTTTTGCAAAGTGTCCATGGGGTGCTCTCTGGGCGAATGGCAAATTGTGACACAACGTTTCAGAGTTCGAGACCCCGACCAAGGGATTATCGCTTTAACGGTAACAAAGATTCACAAGAATCCCAGCTTATCGCCAACAAAACTCGCCCATAGAATTGCGCTTCTCTGTGTAGGAGCTGCCGCAGGCTGCGATCTTTTGATGTTGCTTTTAAAAAGGCCAAGATCAAAAGATCGCAGCCTTCGGCAGCTCCTACATGGGACCTCTCTCATCTCAGGAAATCGCCGCAGTGCCGCGTCGCATCAGCAGAGCGCTTCAGACGCTCAGTGTTTTAGCCCTCACCCTGGCAATCAGCGGCTGCATCGGCACTGCAGGTATTGCCCCACAGGGCAAAGAACTGGAAGCCAATGCGCTGGCCACCGACGAAGCCATCCAGAGTGCCGCGCAAGATGCACACTGGCCGACCACGCAATGGTGGCAGGCCTACGGCGACCCTCAGTTGAACCACTGGATCGACCTTGCCCTGCAGGGCAGCCCGACCATGGCGATGGCGGCCGCACGGGTGCGTCAGGCCCGATCCATGGCGGGCATTGCCGAGTCTGCCGAGTCGTTGCAGATCAACGCCGAGTCGACCCTCAAGCGCCACAACTGGCCCACCGATCAATTCTACGGGCCGGGCGAACTGGCCGATACCACCACCTGGGACAACAACGCCGCATTGGGTTTCAGCTATGCCCTCGACCTGTGGGGCCGCGAAAGCAATGCCAGCGAACGTGCTGTCGACCTGGCGCACATGAGCGCTGCAGAGGCCCGACAGGCCCAGCTTGAATTGCAGAACAATATCGTGCGCGCCTACATCGAACTCTCGCTGCATTACGCGCAGCGGGACATCGTTGCCGCCACGTTGCAGCAGCAACAGCAGATTCTCGACTTGGCGCAAAAGCGTCTCGACGGTGGCATCGGTACCCATTTCGAAGTCAGCCAGGCCGAAACGCCATTGCCGGAAACCCATCGTCAGATCGATGCCCTGGACGAAGAAATTGCCCTGAGCCGCAATCAACTCGCCGCGTTGGCCGGCAAGGGGCCGGGCGCGGGTGCGCAGTTGCAGCGGCCCACGCTGTCATTGGGGGCGGCGCTGAAATTGCCGTCGGCGCTGCCGGCGCAACTGCTCGGTCAACGCCCGGATGTGGTGGCCAGCCGCTGGCAGGTCGCGGCACAAGCCCGGGGCATCGATGTCGCTCATGCCGGTTTTTATCCCAACGTCGACTTGGTCGGCAGCCTGGGCTACATGGCGACTGGCGGTGGTGCACTGGAGTTTCTGACCGGCAAGAAGCTCAACTACAGCGTGGGCCCCGCGATCTCGTTGCCGATTTTCGATGGAGGTCGGTTGCGTGCGGAGCTGGGTGAAGCGTCGGCGGGTTATGACCTCGCCGTGGCGCGCTACAACCAGACCCTTGTGAACGCGCTGAAGAACATCTCGGACCAGTTGATCCGCCGCGAGTCCATGGACAAGCAGCAAACCTTCGCTGCCGAATCTGTGGCCGCGGCGCAGAAGACTTACGGCATCGCGCTGATCGCCTACCAGCGCGGGCTGACCGACTACCTCAATGTGCTGAATGCCCAGAGCCTGTTGTTCAAGCAGCAGCAGGTGCAGCAACGGGTTCAAGCGGCGCGTCTGAGCGCCCATGCGGAGCTGGTTACTGCGCTTGGCGGAGGGCTTGGGGCGGGTGGGGATGTGCCGGCAGCCGGCCAGACCCAGGCACCGAAAACCCCGGCGCTACTTAAGTGATTCACGAATTGAGCACAGAACCTGTGGATGAACACTGTCCCTGTGGGAGCGGGCTTGCTCGCGAAAGCGGTGTGCCAGGCGACATCAATGCTGAATGTCAGACTGCATTCGCGAGCAAGCCCGCTCCCACAGGGTCCGAGTTGTCGCTGTACTACCTCCGTTCATTGAGCAGGAATCCATGACCCCCTTGCCCGCTCCTCTGCGCTGGCTGTACTCCCTCGAATGGCGCCGGGGTTTTTTCGACTGGGCACGCAGCGATGGCGTGACCTGGGTCTACATCTTCAAGGTATTGTTCGCCGCCTTCCTGACCCTGTGGCTGGCAATGCGCCTGGAGTTGCCGCAGCCGCGCACGGCGATGATTACCGTGTTCATCGTCATGCAACCGCAAAGCGGCCAAGTGTTCGCCAAAAGCTTCTATCGCTTCCTCGGCACGCTGACCGGTTCGGCTGTGATGGTCGCGCTGATTGCCTTGTTCGCGCAGAACACCGAGCTGTTCCTCGGTTCGCTGGCGATCTGGGTCGGCATCTGCTCGGCGGGTGCCGCGCGTTATCGCAACTTTCGTGCGTACGGTTTTGTACTGGCCGGCTACACCGCCGCTATGGTCGGCCTACCTGCGCTGGCTCATCCAGACGGCGCGTTCATGGCCGCCGTGTGGCGCGTACTGGAAATTTCCCTGGGGATTCTCTGCGCCACCCTGGTCAGCGCCGCGATCCTGCCGCAAACCGCCAGCGCCGCGATGCGCAATGCCTTGTATCAGCGCTTCGGGGTGTTCGCCCTATTCGTCACCGACGGCTTGCGCGGGCGCAGCAAACAGGAGGCCTTTGAAGCGAGCAACGTGCGTTTTATTGCTGAGGCAGTCGGCCTCGAAGGCCTGCGCAGCGTCACGGTGTTCGAGGACCCGCACATGCGCCGACGTAACGGTCGTCTCAGTCGCCTGAACAGCGAGTTCATGGGCATCACCACGCGGTTCAATGCGCTGCACCAACTGCTGGAGCGCCTGCGCAGCAGCGGCACCGATCACGTGGTGGCGGCGATCACCCCAGGCTTGCAGGACCTGGCCGAAGTGCTCGACAGCTTTAGCGGTCGCGCCCTGACCAGCCCCGACGCCGCGCGCCTGGCCTTGGCGCTGGCAACCTACAAAGAGGATCTGCCTGCACGGGTACGCCGCTTGCGCGCCGCCTTTCAGCAGAGCGAACCGAGCGACGCCGAGCAGCTGGATTTTCATACCGCATACGAACTGCTGTATCGCTTCGTCGACGACCTGCACAACTACGCCCAGACCCACGCGTCACTGGCCGATCACAGTCACGCGCGGGAGCAGTGGGACGAGCCATTCACTCCGCAAACCAACTGGCTGGCGTCCGCCGCTTCAGGGATCCGCGCGGCTTTTGTACTGGTGGTGCTGGGCAGTTACTGGGTGGCCACGGCCTGGCCGAGCGGGGCGACCATGACCCTGATTGCCGCCGCGACCATCGGCCTGTCCGCCGCCACGCCGAACCCGAAACGCATGGCCTTCCAGATGGCCTGCGGGACATTCCTCGGCGCGCTGATCGGCTTCGTCGAGATGTTTTTCATCTTCCCCTGGATCGACGGTTTTCCGTTGTTGTGCGTGATGCTCGCGCCGGTGATCGTGCTCGGCTCATTCCTGACTTCGCGGCCACAATACGCCGGAGTCGGCCTCGGCCTGCTGATCTTCTTCAGCACCGGCTCGGTGCCGGACAACCTCACGGTCTACAACCCCTACAACTTTATTAACGACTACATCGCCATGGTGCTGGGCATGCTGGTGTGCGCGGCAGCCGGGGCGATCATCCTGCCGCCCAACAGCCGCTGGCTGTGGCGCCGGTTGGAGCAGGACTTGCGCGGCCAGGTGGTGTACGCAATCAGTGGCAAGCTCAAGGGCCTGGCCAGCAGTTTCGAAAGCCGCACCCGCGACCTGTTGCACCAGGCCTACGGGCTGGCGGCGGGGCAGCCACAGGTGCAACGCGACCTGCTGCGCTGGATGTTCGTGGTGCTGGAAGTTGGTCACGCGATCATCGAGTTGCGCAAGGAGCAGGCGATCCTGCCGGTGCATCCAGCCTATGCCGAATCCCAGCCATGGCGCCAGGCGATCCGCGTAATGGGCCGCTCGCAGGTGCGCCTGTTCCTGCAGCCGAGCCAGAGCAATCTGGAGCGCGGGCTGATTGCCGTGGATCACGCGATCAGCCGCGTACAAGCCACCGACGAACCTTTCGCGCCGCACTTCGATACCTCCGCGTTACGTCGGGTGAAGAGCTACCTGCACTTCATCCGCACCTCGTTGCTGGACCCGCAGTCGCCGCTTGCCGCGTATGCCGCCACCAAGCCCCAAGGACTTGAACATGCCCCGTGAAATCGCCTTCCACGGCGTGTACATGCCGACCATGACGCTGATGTTCTTTCTCGCCGTCGCGCTGGCCTGGGCCCTCGACCGCTTCCTGTCCGGGCTCGACCTGTACCGTTTTTTCTGGCACCCGGCGTTGCTGCGCCTGAGCCTGTTTACCTGCCTGTTCGGCGCCCTGGCGCTGACTGTTTACCAATGAGAACGACGTGATGAAAAAGCTTTTCAGCCTGCTCGCCACCTTGCTGGTGCTGGCGCTTGCGATATGGATCGGCCGGACCCTCTGGGTGCATTACATGGACACGCCCTGGACCCGCGACGGTCGGGTGCGTGCCGACATCATCAACGTTGCCGCCGATGTCACCGGAGAAGTGGTGGACGTGCCGGTGCGCGACAACCAACTGGTGCGCAAGGGCGATCTGTTGATGCAAATCGATCCCGAGCACTACCGCATCGCGGTCAAACAGGCGCAGTCGCTGGTGGCTTCACGCAAGGCGACCTGGGAAATGCGCAAGGTCAACGCGCATCGCCGCGCGGACATGGACGCACTGGTGATCTCCAAAGAAAACCGCGACGACGCGAGCAACATCGCCGACTCGGCCCTGGCCGACTACCAGCACGCCCAGGCGCAACTGGAGGCGGCGCAACTGAACCTCAAGCGCACCGAAGTCCGCGCGGCCGTGGACGGTTACGTGACCAACCTCAACGTGCATCGCGGTGACTACGCGCGCATTGGCGAAGCGAAAATGGCCGTGGTGGATATGAACTCGTTCTGGGTCTACGGCTTCTTTGAAGAGACCAAGCTGCCCCACGTGCGAGTCGGCGACAAGGCCGACATGCAGTTGATGAGCGGCGAGGTGCTCAAGGGCCATGTGGAAAGCATTTCCCGCGGCATCTATGACCGTGACAATCCCGAGAGCCGCGAGCTGATCGCTGATGTGAACCCGACATTCAATTGGGTGCGCCTGGCGCAAAGGGTGCCGGTGCGGATTCACATCGACGAGGTGCCTGAGGGTGTGTTGTTGGCGGCGGGGATTACTTGTACGGTGATCGTTAACCAACAGTAAAACCGAGTCGCCTGCATCGCGAGCAGGCTCACTCCTCCACTGTGTCGTACCTGTATTTTCCCTATCGCGGGCAAGCCTTGCTCCCACAGGCGGCCATGTGCGCCCGTGAATGAACTGTGAAACACATATTTCTGTGGGAGCAAGGCTTGCCCGCGATGGCGTCAACCCGGTCTCAAAGCTGCCCCTTCAACCCAAACCGCTTCATCAACCCCGCCTCCAGCAACCCCTTGGGTAACAACGCTGCCAGCAACGGCAACGCCCGACTGCCATTGCCCAACCGAATCAACCTGGGCGGTCGACCTTGCTGCACAGCCTTCAGCAACCCGGCAGCAAACTCACTGGCCGGCGTGGGCTGGTCCTGAGACGCCTTGGCCCGCGCCCGGATGCCTTCGCGCAACGGCCACCAGGGCGACTGCTCGGTGATCAACTGCTCGGCTTCATGCCCGGCATTTTTCGCGAAGCTGGACTCGATAGCGCCCGGCTGAACCTCCATGACCCGAATACCAAACGGTGCCAACTCCATGCGCAACGCATCGCTCAAGGCATGCACCGCGGCCTTCGACGCACAGTAGGCGCCGGCGAATGGCGTCACCAGCACGCCAGACACGCTGCCGATATTCACAACAATGCCCTTGGTGCGCCGCAGCACCGGAAACATCGCGCGGGTGACGCCTACGATCGAGAACACATTGGTTTCGAACTGCCGCTGCATCGCGGGCACGCCGCCATCGAGCAGCGGCCCCATGGCGCCATAGCCGGCGTTGTTGATCAGCACATCAAGCCCGCCGCGCTCCTGATTGATCCGTGCACTCAACGCCTCAAGTGCCGCCCCGTCATTGACGTCGAGTTGCACGGCAGTGAAGCCGGCAGCGCTGAGCGCCGCCACGTCATCAGGCTTGCGCGCACTGGCCCAGACTTCGTAGCCGGCCGCCTTGAAAGCGTCAGCCAGGGCGCGGCCAATGCCGCTGGAACATCCGGTAATCAACGCAACGGGCATGGCGCGGTCCTTGTGCAAGAGTAAAAGGTCAAATCAGTCGGAGAAACTACCCTGCAAGCGCTCGGCACGAAACTCCAGGGTTTCCGGGCGATAACCCGGCCGAAGTGGCGGTAGCGGCAAACAGTCTTCCCAGTTGCCACCGGCCTGGAGTTCGCCGGGGCCGCGGTAGCGCGGTGCAGTGTATTGATTGTCGGCGAGGTTGACTGTATCGCCCGGAGCATAGGCGGCGACGCGCCAGCGCAACTCGGTCAGCGGTACGTCGTTGCCGTTGTTCATGGTCAGTTGTAACGGCCGGTCTGCGGGGCAGCTCTGGGGCGCATAGCTGATGCGCAATTCCAGGCGCTCCAGTTGCTTGAGTTCGCGGTGATCCATCCAGATCACCCAGGTGGCTACGATGCCCAGCCCGGCGGCGGCCGCCAGGGAAACCGGCAGGGCTTTGGCGGGGTAGCGCAGTAGCAGGACCAGCCAGGTAATGACCAGCAGGACGCCGATAAACATGACGCGAAACCTCGGTGGGAGAGGGGGTCATCCTACCTAAGGGTGGGGGAGGTTGGCGATGGGCAGAGCTAAAGTCAAAAGATCGCAGCCTGCGGCAGCTCCTACAGGAGAGCGCATTCCCAATGTAGGAGCTGCCGCAGGCTGCGATCTTTTGATCTTGATTGTTCTACAAAAAAAGCCCCCACCCAGCCCGCTGCGGATGGGGAATCGCCGCGGGCTGAACGGGGGCTTCTAGTCTTGCTGAACGCTTACTGCGCGATGGTTTTCACCGACACGCCACGCTCGATCGGGGTAGAGCGACCGTAGATATCTTCGAACCGCTCGATATCGTCTTCACCCAGGTAGCTGCCCGATTGCACTTCGATGATCTCCAGTGGAATCTTGCCCGGGTTGCGCAGGCGGTGCACCGAGGCGATCGGGATGTAGGTCGACTGGTTTTCACATAGCAGGAACACGTTGTCGTCGCAGGTCACTTCAGCTGTGCCGCTGACCACGATCCAGTGTTCGGCGCGGTGGTGGTGCATCTGCAGGGACAGGCACGCGCCCGGCTTGACCGAGATGTGCTTGACCTGGAAGCGTCCGCCCATGTCGACCGAGTCGTAGGAGCCCCACGGACGATAGACTTCGCAGTGGTTCTGGGTTTCGCTGCGGCCCTGCTCGTTGAGGGTGTTGACCATCTGCTTGACGCCCTGGACCGAGTCCTTGTGGGCAATCATCATGGCGTCCTTGGTTTCGACGACCACGATGTTTTCCAGGCCGATCACCGACACCAGCTTGCCGTTGCCGTGGATCATGCAGTTCTTGCTGTCCTGGATCACCACGTCGCCTTTGGACACGTTGCCATTGGCGTCTTTTTCATTCACTTCCCACAGCGACGCCCAGCAACCGACGTCGCTCCAGCCGGCGGTCAGCGGTACGACGCAGGCGCGCTGGGTTTTTTCCATCACGGCGTAGTCGATGGAGTTGTCCGGGCAGCAGGCGAAAGTGGCTTCGTCGAAGGTGATGGTGTCGGCATCTTGCTCGCTGCGCTCAAGGGTCAGCAGGCAGGTGTCGTAGATGTCTGGGTCGTGCTTTTTCAGTTCTTCAAGGAAGCGGCTGGCGCGGAACAGGAACATGCCGCTGTTCCAGAAGTAACCGCCGGACTGGACGAACTCGGTGGCGCGTTTCACGTCCGGCTTCTCGACAAAGTGCGAGACGCGGCTAACGCCTTCGGGCAGCAGTGAATCATTGGTCGACTTGATGTAGCCGTAACCGGTTTCCGGCTTGGTGGCCGGGACGCCGAACAACACCATTTCGCCGTTCTCGGCTGCCACGGTGGCCAGGGCCAGGGCGCGTTGCAGGGCTTTCTGGTCTTCGAGTACGTGGTCGGCCGGGAGCACCAGCATCAACTCATCGCGACCTTCGTTGACCAGCATCATCGCGGTCAGGGCTACCGCCGGCGCAGTGTTGCGGCCGAACGGTTCCATCAGGATGCGCTGGGTCTCCAGCTTGCGGGCACTCAGTTGCTCGTTGACGATGAAGCGGTGGTCCTTGTTGCAGACCACAATCGGGGTGTCCATGCCGTCGAACACCAGGCGTTCCAGGGTTTGCTGGAACAGCGTGTGTTCACCGGTCAGGGCGAGGAACTGCTTGGGGAATTGCTTGCGCGAAAGCGGCCAAAGACGTGAGCCGCTACCACCTGACAAGATCACCGGAATCATGTTGTTACTCCTTGAAAATCGTTTGGTTAGAGCTACGAACGCTGTGTCGTTTCACTCTTGTTCTTGTTTCGTGTCCGAGGACCAACGCTGACCGTGTAGGAGCTGCCGCAGGCTGCGATCTTTTGATCTTCGGTGCCCATTGATGACGCCAAAAGATCGCAGCCTGCGGCAGCTCCTACGGGGACCGTGTTTCATTCATCGGTCCCGCAAGGGTGCGTTGCCCTCAGGAAATTGTTTAGCGAGTCGAAACCGGGCGTTTTACCCAGACTGGCGACAGGCTGCTGCCTTTACCGGTGACGTACAGCACCGCCGCTTCACCGCGCTCCAGGGCAACCGGCTTGACGTCGCCGACCTTGGTGGCGCCGTCGTACAGGGCCAGGCTGACTTTGACCGGGTTGATCTCACGCTCGCCACGGCCCTTGGCCGCCACGGATGGCACGACTTCGGTCTTGCCATCGGCAGTTTTCAGGGTCAGGGCCTTGTCGCTCAGGTTCTGCACGCGCACCAGGGACTTCTGCTTGTTCTTGAATGGCGGTTCTTCGATCAGTTGTGGCGCGCCGCTGGCGTTGTTGACCAGGGTGTAATAGTGATCGCCGGCCAATTTCACCGGCAGCGACTGGCTGCCGACCTTGGCGCTGTAGTCGCCGCCCGGCATGAAGCTGAAGTCAGTGCTGGACAGCGGCGCGACTTCGGCCAGGTTGGTGCTGCCGACGGTGGCGCTGACTTCAGCATTACCAGCGTTGTAGACACGAACGAAGCTCGAACCTTTCGGTGCGGTCGGGCCGTAGAGCGCGGAGTCGCCACCCGCGAAGGCGTTCATCGACAGCACGCTGAAGGTCGCGGCCAGTGCAAAGGTCTTGGCGAGACGACGAGGAGTTGTAGTGAAAGTCATGGTAGTACCTCTCTCTTTCAGTTTTGCGCCCGGTCGGGCGTCTCGGATTTAGTGGTTGCAGCTACGTTTTGTTGGCGGGCGCCGGCTTGTTTAAGCTCTGCGACCCACTGCGGGTCGGCGTCACCGATTTCGTTGTTCACAGGCAGATAACGTTCAGGGAATTCCCAGATCAGCACCTGTGGCGGGCTGTTCTTGAAGGCATCGCTTTTCAGGTAGCTGAGCATCGGCAGGATCGGGCCATGGCCGTCTTCGGCGTAATTGACCACGTCGCTGTTCAGCGCCTGTTTCAGTGCGCCGACGAAGTTCCAGTTCGGGTTGGCGCTGTAGCTGGTGCCGATCAGGGCCACTGGCACTTCGGTGTTGGCGAACAGGGCGTCATCACCGGCTGGCTGCTCGGAGGCGGCGACGGTATTGCGCTTCTGCAGCGGCTCCTGCTCTGGCATCAAGTTTTCGAACAGCGGGTCCAGCGGCAGGAACAGGCGCAGGTCACCCTTGTGAGTGACTTTCTCCGCCGGTTTAGTGACGAAGTGTTGTGGCTCGCCACTCAGCGGATATTTGCTGGCGATAGTTTTCGCCAGGGTTTCGGCAGCGACTTGCGCGCCTTCCGGAGTCCAGTGGGTGTCGGTGCGCAGGAACACTTGCTGACCTTTGAGCTTGGCCTGGTTGAACGGGCCGAGCAGATCAGGGGCGAGGATCTTGTCCGCCGCGACGCGGGCATGGAAGTCCTGGTACAGGTTGCCGTGGATGCTCGAAGGCTTCACTTCACCCAGGTGTTCCGGATACAGGCGCGCCTTGGCCGGCACGATCGCCATCACCAGCTTCACACCTTTCTCTTTCAGGGTTTGGCGGACGCCTTCGACCAGCGCGTAGTTGCCCTGCAGGTTCAACTCTTCGTTGACGATCGGGTTGAACTCTTCATCGCTGTACAGCCATTGATCGCGACCGAGCACCACGCCCGGACGACCTTCGTTGAACAGTTTGAAATCCAGCGCAGCCCAGAGGTTGGTGCCCAGACGCTTGATCGGGAACTCGTCGTCGTAGTGGGTCTCGACCGCTTTGGCCCAGCGACCGTTGAGCACCGTGGTTTCAGCATTGGTGCTGAAGCCCATGAAGCTGCGCGTGGACCACAGCCCCAGGACCACCAGGGTCACCATGAACAGGGCGATGTAGAACATACGTAATGAGCGGGTCATGGTCAGATCCCTCAGAACTGGAAGTAAAGGAACGGCGAGAAGCTTTGCGCCGAAAGTTTGAAGATCGAGGCGATGAACAGCAGCAGGATCAGGCCGCGCATCACATAGCGTGACCAGTCAGCGCTCCAGTAGGCCGGTTGCACCTGGGCTTCGACGCCGACGGTGTAGCCAGGCTGGTGAATGCTGCCCGGGTTGTCGCCCGGTACCGCCTTGATCATTCCCGGGGTGGCAGCGGCTGGGCCATCGGCCTCTGCGCTGACTTCAGGCGTGCTCTTGACCGGTGGCTGGTTGCTGTAGAAATCACGAATGCCGAAGAACGCCAGGGTGGCGTAGGCCACGATCAGGGTTGCCACTTGCAGGCCGGTGAGGCTGGCCTGGTTGAGTTCGGACAACGACCATTCGCCGAAGCTGAACATGGCGCCGTACATGCGGCCGGCGACGTGCAGGTTTTCCGAGCGGAAGATGACCCAGCCCATGACCACCAGCAGGAACGTCAGGGCCCAGCGGATCGGGTTGATGCTGCGCGGCGAAGTGTTCAGGCCCAGGGCCTTCTCGATCGCCAGCCACATGCCGTGCCACGCACCCCAGATGATGTAGGTGATGTTCGCACCGTGCCACAGACCACCGAGCAGCATGGTCAGGAACAGGTTGCGATAGGTCATCAGCGTGCCTTTGCGGTTACCGCCCAGGGTGATGTACAGATAATCACGCAGCCAGGTGGACAGGCTGATGTGCCAGCGCCGCCAGAACTCGGTGATCGACTGGCTGATGTACGGCTGCTTGAAGTTTTCCATGAAGCGGAAACCCATCATCAAGCCCAGGCCGATGGCCATGTCGCTGTAGCCGGAGAAGTCGAAATACAGTTGCGCGGTGTAGGCCAGGGCGCCGAGCCAGGCGTCGCCTGTGGTCGGGTTCTGCAAGGCGAAGCAGTGATCGGCGACCACCGCCAGGGTGTCGGCGATGAAGACTTTCTTGATGAAACCCTGCATGAACCGCGTGCAGCCCTCGGAGAACTTGTCGAGGGTGTGGGTGCGGTTGTTGAACTGATCGGCGAGGTCACGGAAACGCAGGACCGGCCCGGCAATCAGGTGCGGGAAGATCGCCACGAAAGCCGCGAAGTCGATCAGGTTGCGGGTGGCCGGGGTATCACCGCGGTACACGTCGATGATGTAGCTGATGGACTCGAAGATGTAGAACGAGATACCGATCGGCAACAGCACGTGAGTCAGGATGAACGGCGACAGGCCGACCGAAGTCATCATCGCGTTAATGCTGTCGACGCCGAAGTTGGCGTACTTGAAGTAGCCGAGAATGCACAGGTCGACCGCCACGCCGAGCAGCAGCCAGCGCTGGGCCGGTTTGGTGCGCACACCGGCGGCGCCGACTTTGAGGCCGATCCAGTAGTTCCACAGCGTGACCGCTGCGAACAGTGCAAGGAAGTCCACTCGCCACCAGGCATAGAACACATAGCTGGCAAGCAGCAGCAGCAGGTTGCGATAGCGTATTCCGCTCAGGTAGTACATGCCGAGAAAGATCGGCAAGAACAAGAACAGGAACACGTTGGATGAAAATACCATCCCGGTCTCTCCGTTTTTAACCAACAGTCAAGGGCCAACGGCCCCCCCAAACCCCCCACCGAAAAACCGGGGGGCTAACTCACAAAACTCAAACTCGACACTGACCCTGTAGGAGCTGCCGAAGGCTGCGATCTTTTGATCCTGATCTTTACAAGCAAGATCAAAAGATCGCAGCCTTCGGCAGCTCCTACAGGGTTATGTATTTGGCTCTACGAGCCCTTGCCTTTTTCATTGGCCGGGTCGTAGACCTTGGTCAGGTCACCCCCCAAACGGAAAGTCTTGAACGGCTGCATTTCATGTTTCTTCTCAAGCACCTCCGGCGAGCAGGTGTAGAGCGAGCAGAACGGTTCGAGCCAGGCGAATTTCGAGTCGACCTTGAGGTCGGTCATGTCCTGCTCTTTACCGTTCTTCTTCTCGAATTCTTCCGGGTCTTCAACCCCTGCCAGTACTCGATCACCCAGGCGTTTCAGTGCGCCGTTGTTTTCCTGGCGCAGGTCGACACCGTTGACCAACGCAAAGCTGGCGATCATCGACAGCGGTGGCAGCGCGTAGTTGTGATAGGCGAGGGCGCGTTGCTGGCGCTTCATTTCGTTAGGCAGGAAACCGTCCTTGTCGACCTGATTGGCGCCGACCTTGTATTCCTTCACTGCCCAGTCAAACAGGTCGCGGCGGTTGGTGGCGATGGAGGTTGCCATCACCGACCAGGCGGACCAGTACGAGTGGTTGTTGGTTTTTTCCAGCGGCAGGTTGTCCCAGTCGCTGACCACCTGATCAGCCATCTTGCTGAACCAGGCTTCGATCAACTGCGACTCCTGCTGATGGTTCGCCAACGGATGCGAGTCGGAGAACTTCAGGCGGATGTACGAAGACGCCATGCTGCCCAGCGCCCATTTGCGCATGGACTTGCCGGTGTGGTTGAAATCCTTGGACATCAGCGCATCGGCCTTGGCCCAGGCGGTCAACCAGTTCAGCGTGCATTCGAGCTGTTCCGGACGGCCATCGCGCATGAACTGCATCACGCGCTTGCTGGTGCCGCGCTCGATCTTGGTGATGTCGGCAGTGGTCTCGCGAAAAGCTTTTTCCGATGCCTCGTTCAAGGTCGAACGGGCCTTGTCGGAGCCTTCGTACTTGCTGCGAAATTGCAGCGAGCCGGTGTAGGGCGTCGGCATCGCGTCGCAGCCATCTTTGGCGTCGCCGGTTTTGACTTTTTCAATCGGCGCGAAGTAACCCTGTGGCGGACGTAGCGGCGCGGCGGCCTGGGTCGCGCCGGCGAACATCGCCAGCGTCAGCAGGGAGGGAGCGAGTAACTTTTTCAACGTTCGCGATTGCATGCATGTCATAAGAGGTAACCTCATTGCCCGGCTTGAGCGGTACGCTGCCCAGCGCCAGGGAACACGTTGCGTTTGCAGATTTTCGCTTCGACTTTCTGTGGCGCGGCACCGGCTTCAGGGCCCTGGACTTCGACGGCCAGCAGGTTCTGCGAGGCCCAGTCTTCGTCCGTGCGCAACTCGAAGGCGAAACGCCCGTCGGTGTCGGATGTTTCCGGTTTATCGATCTTGATGTCCTCGTGGCGACCGTTCATGTACCAGAGGGTGGCTTGCAGGGTTTTCACCGATGGATCGGCGAACCGGATGTCGACCTGATGGCTGCCGTTTTGCAGGTTCAGGTTTTTGCTGTTGACCATCAATTCGTTCTTGCCCGGTTTCAACGTGGTGCTGCCGGTCATCTGTGCTTCTTTGCCTTCGCAACCGTTGTCCAGCAGCGCCATCATCTGGCGGTAGATGGTTTCCTGGTCGAGGCGATAAAGCGGCGAGAATTCCCAGATCAGGATCTTCGGCGGCTTGGTCTGGAATTCTTCGCTGCCCAGGTACTGCAGCATCGAACCTTCCAGGCCACCGCCGGGGAACGCCACGTTGAGGATGTCGGCGCCGATGGCCTCTTCGAGGAAACCGGCGAAGTTGTAGTTCTTGCCACTGTGGCTGGTGCCAACCAGGGTGATCTCCGGGTTGCCGGAGTCGCTGAACAGATCACCATCGGCGGCTTCGCCTTTGGGTTCCGTGGTGAATTGATCCATGTACTGGACGGCGTAACTGGTACCGCAGAGTTGACCGGCCATATTGTGTAATGTTCCGGTCTTGCCCATGCGGCCCGACTTGTGGGTCTCGAATTCACGCTTGGGAATGTCGGCAAAGGCCGGAATCTGCTTGACCTTTTCGGCCACGATTTTCGCCGTGCGTTGGGCGCCATACGGCGTCCAGTGCTGGTCGCCGCGGAAGTAGAAATCGTGGGCGGGCAGGGTGTCGGGCAGCGACTCGTTGGTCAGCGGCGACAGGTCCGGCACTACGTAGCCCATCTGCGCGAAGCGCCCGAGCATGGTCTTGTAGTTCTTCAGCGCCTTGTCGAAATCGAACCTGGCCTTGTCTTCCGGGTTGAGCTTGTTGCGGTTCACCAGGCCACGGGTCGGCTGGTAGACGACCACCAGTTCGACGCCTTTGCTCTTGAACGCATCGTGCAGTTGCTGCATGCGCTTGTAGCCTGCTGGCGTGGTGTCGAATTCGGTCCGCAGGTCTTCCTGGGTCCGGAACAGCCAGTCGCCCTGGGCCTGTACCAGCGTGGTGAAGTTCTGCTGGTAGCGCGTGGTGTAGTTCTTCGCGTCATGGGCTTCGGGGCACAGGTTGCAGCAAGGTTCGGCGGTAAACGCTTGCGCCTTGAGTTCGTCGGCCCGCACGCCATGGCTGGCGGCGAGAATGCCGAGGGTCAGGCCCGACAGGCTGAGTAATTTGATCAAGTGTGGGTGCATAAAATTATCCTCAGTCCTGCAGTTCGGTCTGGCGTTCGACAGGGTCGATCAGCACGGCTTTCTGCTGGCGCACCAGCAGGTCGAGAATTTCATCCTGGCGCTCGCCAAGAATCCCGTTGAAGCTGATGCCGCTGGATTTGGTCGGGGCGAGCATGGACACGCGGTACAGCTCGACACTCAATGGCGAGTCGATCGACAGCGGGCCGCTGCCATTGCCGGCCAGTTCCCCGCCGACGATGATCAGCGACACCTGGGCGTCGAACGGGTCGAGCTTGATGTCACGATCGGTGTCGGTCAGGTCCTTGATGTGCCCGTAGACGCCGGTCAGGCCGTTGGCCATCGACAGGTTTTCGTAGAGGCGGATGTTCACGCTGTTACGAATGCGGATGCCGTGGCGACGGTTGCTGATCACCTTGTTTGCCCACAGCAGGTTGTCGGCACTCTCGTAGAGGGTGATGCCGTCCGTGTGGTTCTTGTAGATCTCGTTGTAGGCGATGATGTTGTTGACGCTGTTCCGGTCGATCACCAGGCCGGACAACTTGTTGTCGTAGCTGCGGTTGTTGAAGATGAAGCTGTCGTTGACCTCACGGGAAATGATGATCCCGTGCTTCTTCTTCGTGCCGTAGACGGTGTTGTCGGCGATGATCAGTCCATGGGAGCGGTCATGCGGGTCAATGCCGTAGACGATGTTGTCCTTGTAGGTGTTGCCCTTGACCACGAAGTCGCGGGTTTCGTAGCAGTAGAAGCCGTACCACATGTCCGAGAACTCGGAGCCGACGATCCAGCCGCTCGGTTCAGGGCGCTTGAGCACCTTGGCCATGTTCGGCGTGTATTGGGAAATACTCACGCCATAGGACTTGCTGTTGGCGTAGCCGAAACTGGCGATCTTGCTGTTGGCGATGTAGGTCTCGGTGCCGCCCCAGGACAGCAGGAACGGACGAAATTCCTTCGGCGACTTGAAGGTCGCCGGGCCGTTGTCCTTCTCGCGCCAGCCGGTGATTTTGGTATCGCGCACGAACAGCTGGCCATCGTTGACCAGGAACGAACCGGCCTCCTGGGACAGGCGCAGTTCCTGGGTCTGCTGGTCGATTTCGAGGATGCCTTTCTCCCCGACCACGATCGGCAACTTCGCCAGGTACACACCCGGCGAGGTCTCGCTGAAGTACTGCTTGGGCAGCTTCTTCGCCAGGTCCTTGAGGTTCATGTAGCCGTCGTCGATGAAGATCGCCTGCGGGATACCGTGCTGACGCACCACCCATTCGGCCATCTTGTTATCACCGCCGATGAAGTCCTTCAGGGCGTTTTCCTGCATCATCCGGCGCACGCTGACTTTGCCGGCCTTGGTGCGCACGATCTTCGCGGCGATGGCTTCGGCGGTGTAGCCGGAGGTGTCCGGCAACGTCGGTTTTTCCAGCTCCAGCGGTGCGGTTGGCGCGCTGGTGACGGTGTAGGTCTTAGCCTGTTGCAGTTCCTTGCCCATCGTCACCGGCTTGGTCGTCGGCGTCGCGCTGGCGAAGGCGGCCGAACTGGCCAGCAGCATCGCGCCGGCCAGCAAGGTAAGCGAACCTCGCTTCGGATAGTTCATGTCGGGCACTCCCTTCGCAATTGCCATCAGAAGCGCCAGATCACGTCGATAAACGCACGGTGCATGTACGAGTCGACGTCCTTGCCGTAGGCATCGCCTGGCTTGAATACGCCGCCACGAAAGCGCACCAGCGCCGAAGGTTCGTCGATCGACTGGCTCAGGGACGCCGGCAGCAAGCCTTGCTTGAAGTACTTGGTGACCACCAGATCCATCTCCTGACCCAGGTCCTTGTTGCCGTCTTCCAGCGGCAGGGAAGTGCTGGAGAGCACGGCGCCGGTGACGTCGTCGGTATCGTTCTGCACGGCATTGATGCCGTTGCTGCCGACCGGCTTGTTGCCGTCGACGCGCCAGAATTTGTGGTAGATCAGGCTGGCGTCATATTCGTCGTTGAGCATCCACGAACCGAACAACGTCGCGGTCTGCATGTTGTTCATTTCGCCGCGGAACGCCTCGCCGAAACGATGCACGCGCGAGCGGGTACCGGTGTAGTTCGAGCGGTTGCTTTCCAGGCCGTTCTGTTCGTAATCGGCACTGGCGCGGGCATAGGCGGCACCGACTTGCCATTGCTGGTCGAGGCGCAGGCGCACACCGATGTCGGTGGCCCAGCCGTTGAGGTCTTCACCGCGCTTGGCTTCCGCGGGACGGGTGCCATCGGCATTCAGCGCATTCACCGTGTCGGTGTCGCCGCTCATGCCGGTGATGCTGCCCCAGTAGTTGAGGGTGTTGGTGTTGCGATAGTTATAGGCGTCGCTGTGGGCGGTGAGGCCGAGCCAGCTGATGTCGCCGTTCTGTTTCTTGTCCAGCGAATCGCCCGCCACGCCCGGTTCCGGGTAGTCGAGCTTGCCATCGTCGTGGGTGTGGTGACCACGAACGCCGACCCAGTTGCCCGGTGTCCACTGATACGCGGCATCGGCGTAGGCGTGCATCCGGTCCTTGTCCTTCGGAGCGAGCTCCTTCAGGTCAGTACGGTACTCGCTGAAGCGTTCGGCGACGCCGACGTTGGCGCGCAACAGGGTGGTATCGAAGGTCCAGTTCAGGGCTTCGATATTAGTGTCACGCCATTGGCCATCGTCGTTGCGCAGGCGTTGGCGACCGAGCTTCAACTGCTCGCCCGGGTAGGGCGTGAGGCCGCTGTAGCCGACCCAGAACTCGCGCATGGCCAGGTAGTTTTTCCTGGTCTTGCGATCACCGTTGTCGGTGGTCTGGGTGCCATCGTTGTCGGACTGCTGCAAGGTGTCGGTTTCGATGATGTCGGTTGACGTCACCGCCTGACCCATGGCGTAGGCGCTCCACGCGCCGCTTTCGCCATAGATCCACGGACGCAGGTCGAGGCCGACGCCGCTGACGTCGCCGCCGCTGGCGGTACCCAGGTCACGGTCGTCTTCGGACTGGCCGGTGATTTTTACGTCGAGGCCGTAGTTCTTGGTGTCGGTGAGTGCGGCCAGGGTCGGGCAGGACCAGAGCAAGGCAAATGTCAGGCCGATACCGGCCTGGACGAATGGATTGAGCTTCATAGGGTTTCCTCGCCGTCTTCTTCTTGCAGGGCGTGCAGTTGCAGCGTGTTCTGGCTCAAGGATCCGCGAACGGCCTGTTCCTGTTTCAACAGGCGTTGGGCCTCGGCGAGTTGGGCAGGCGGCAGTTGGGCTTCGAGTGTTTGCGCAAGCTCGGTGGCTTGCGGGGTGTCCTGAGCCTTGGCCAGCTGGCTGAAGACGTACGCATTAAGCGGGTTGGGCTTGGTGCCCTTGCCTTGGGAAAACAGCTGGGCGATGGCGAAGTCGGCGCTGTTCTGGCCGTTGCGCGCAGCGGTCAGCAGGTGATCCAGGGCTTTTTGCGAATAGACCTTGCCCAGGTAACCACGGCGGTAGATCTGCCCGAGGTAGTAATCGGCGGCGACTTCGCGGCCGACGGCTTTCTGGAAGTGTTCTTCAGCAGCTTTGGCGTCGGCCGGGACCATCTTGCCTTCGTAGTAGAGCTTGCCCAGCAACAACTCGGCGCGCGGCTGATCGGCAGCACGGCCGTTGTCCAGGTACTTCATCATGGTGTCGACGTCACCCAGTTCCGGGAAGTCGTAAAGCAATTGCGCCAGGCTGACCCAGGAAGCGGGGTAGCCGGGAGCGATGCCTTCGAGCAGCGACTGGGCAGTTTTCTCGTCGGTGGTACCGAGGGTGGCGTCGCCGAGTACGCGGGCCACGCTGTCCACGCGCTGCGCGGAAACCGTGCCACGGGCATGGGCGGCTTGCATTTGCTTGATCAGCTCGGCTTGCTGCTCGGGCTTGGCCTGTTTCTGGTAGACCGTGGCCAGCTCGACATAGCAAATGTCGGTGCTGTTCAACGCGGCTTTGCAGATGGTCTCGACTTCGTCCAGGTGCTGGTCGTAAGTGCCCTGGGTACGATACAGCAGCACCTGGGCCAGACCGGCTTCCGGTTTGCCTTCGGCGCGCCACTGGCTGATCTGCTGTTGCGCGTTGACGTTGGGGAAACTGTGGGGGTATTGCAGGTACAGCATGGCCAGCGGGATCAGCGTATTGCCTTCGCCGGCGGTCGAGGCCTTTTTCAACAGACCTTCGGCTTCGTGCTGCTCGGCCTCGGTGGAGCCAGGCTTGGCCACGAGTAGGCGACCCAGGCGGGCCTGGGCCCGTGGCGAGACATCGGCGGCCGCGCGGTAAGTCGCTTCGGCCTGCTTGATCTGCGCCGGGTCACGGCTGTCGACCTGGATATCGGCGAGACCAACCTGGGCCTCGCTGTAGCCGAGATCGGCGAGCTGCTTGTAGTTCTGCTGGGCCAGCGCGGTGTCACCGCGCTTGAGGGCTTCGTTGGCCAGGCGCTGGTCGGGCAGGCCGGCGCAGCCAGCGAGGCTAACCGCCAAAGCTACTGCCGACAGTGATCCCATGTGGGAGCGGGCTTGCTCGCGAAAGCGGTGGGTCAGCCAGCATTGATTCTGAATGTTAAACCGCATTCGCGAGCAAGCCCGCTCCCACAGGGATTGCGGTGTTCTGAGGTTTGGAGTCATCACAGGCATGTCCTCGACTTAAAGACCAGCAGCCATGGCTTTGTCGATCAGCCAGTTCAGATTCGGGCCACGGTCGCTGTTCACTTCAACCGGGCGACCGGCGAACTTGCTGTCCAGCGGCTCGTCCGGCTGGATCAGTACGCGGATGTCGGAAGACAGGTCAGCGCTTTTCAGGCTGCTGCTGCTGACGATCTTGCCGGTGCGAGTCTTGTCTTCGCCGGCGATCTGGAAGCTGACCGGGGTACCTGGACGCACGTCGCTGAACTGGCGATAGGAGAAGCGCGCTTCGACATTGGCTTCGCTGTTACGCGGTACCAGCTGGAAGATCACATCGCCCTTGCTGGCGTACTGACCGTCGCCGACCAGTTGCTGCGCCACGGTGCAGTCGCACGGCGAGGTCAGGGTGCCGGTCATTTGCTT
Organism: Pseudomonas sp. LB3P31; assembly: GCF_054897945.1. Taxonomy (NCBI): domain Bacteria; kingdom Pseudomonadati; phylum Pseudomonadota; class Gammaproteobacteria; order Pseudomonadales; family Pseudomonadaceae; genus Pseudomonas; species Pseudomonas sp. LB3P31. The sequence goes on along the minus strand of NZ_CM142710.1, from coordinate 2,350,140 downwards.
GCCGAACAGCTCTTCAACCTTGGCCGGTTGCAGCTGGTCTTCGTCCAGATGGCCCTTGAGCACATCGAGCATGCTGGTGCTGAAAGTCGCCAGCGGCGCGCCTTTGGCGGCGATGCCGTCTGCTTTCACCAGGCTTTGCACGGTGCCGTCGCGCGGCATGGTGATGTTCATGCCCGGCACACTGACCAGACCGGCCTGGGCGTGGCTGACGAAGTACATGCCGTACACCGACTTGAAGATGAAACCGAACGCCGCCAGGCCGACCAGGAAAATCGCCAGGCTGAAAGTCACCGCACGCAAACGCCCAAACGGGGTCATGCCGTGGCCGCCATCCTTCATCTTGCGCGCCTTGGTGAAGTTGTCGCGCTGCAGCGTTGCCAGCACTTCACCCATGCTGACGATGTCGCCGGCCAGGTGCGAAGTGATCAGGTGGCGCAGGGTCGAGATGTCTTGCGGTTCCAGGTTCTGGAACTGGCAACCGGCGCGACCGGTCTGGCGATCGAAGGAGCGCACTTGCAGCTCGACGTCCATGGCCAGCCCGAGGTTGTCGATGACGAACTGCAGACGGGCCTTGTGCACGTCACCGATTTTCAGCGGCAACTGGCCGGCGTTGAAGGCCAGGCCGCCGGCGGAGAGGTCGAGCACTCGCGCTTCAACCGGGGTCCGGTCCGGACCAAAGAAGCGCAGCTTGGCCGGGATTTTCACTCGGGCGTGCTGGCGCTGGGCTTCAGATTCGTGCACTACGTTGGCGTTGACGGCGGTATTCATAGAGGCAATTTCCTGGTTAATTCAATAAGGGGGCGGTCAGACCATCATCAGCAGCACGGCGACAAAAATGCTGCCGGCGGAGAAGGTCATGGTCCGAGACGACCAGGTGTTGAACCAACGTTGAAAGCTGGCGAGATCACGGGTCAATTTGGTGTCCTGGCGAGTCCAGGATTGTTGGTCGAGGCGGAAGAACACGTAGATCTTCACCAGCGCGCCGACGATCTGGTTGTAATAGAGAATCACCGGGTAGGCCGGGCCGATCTTGTGCCCGGAGCAGGACAGCAACAGGGTCAGGATCAGGCGGGTGATGCCGATCCACAGCAGGTACACCAGGATGAACGCGGTGCCGTACTTGAACGAGGCGATGATCGCCACGGTCAGGCCCAGCAGCGAGGTCCACATCGACACGCGCTGATCGAACAGCACCACCGAAGTGAACAGGCCGAGGCGTTTTACCCCAAGGCCCAGTGCGCGAGCGTTCTGGCGCAGGTTGTTGCCGTACCAGCGGAACATCAGTTTGCGGCTGGCCTTGATGAAGCTTTTTTCCGGCGGGTGTTCCACGGTGTGGATCGCCGCGTCGGGCACGTAGAACGTGTCGTAGCCCAGGCGCATCAGGCTGAACCAGCTCGACTTGTCGTCACCGGTGAGGAACTTGAAGCGGCCCAGGCGCCAGTGTTGCAGTGAGTCACTTTCCACGTCGGCGATAAAGTCCGGGTCGGTGACCACGGTGGCGCGGAATACCGACATGCGCCCGGTCATGGTCAGCACGCGCTTGGACAGGGCCATCGAGCACATGTTGATGTGGCGTTGGGCGAAGCGCAGCTTGTGCCATTCGCTCATGATGTAGCCGCCGCGCACTTCGCAGAACTCGTTGGTGGTCAGGCCGCCGACGTTGCCGAACAGCTGGAACCACGGCACGGTCTTGAGCACTACACCTTCGGCGAGCACGGTGTCGCCATCGACCACGGCAACCACGGCGCGGTCATCCGGCATGTGCCGGGAGATGGCGCGAAAACCGTAAGCCAGGCCATCTCGCTTGCCGGTGCCGGGAATGCGCACGAAGTCGAGCTTGACGCGCTCTGGCGGGTTCATCCGCGACCAGAGGCTTTTCACCAGCAGCTCATCGGACATTTCCACGATGGAGCAGACCACGGTAGTTGGCAGGCCGCAGTCGATCGCTTCGCGAATCACCGAGGCGTACACCTGGGCGGTGGTCAGGGCGTCGATGCGGAAACTGGTGACCATCAGGAATACGTGGGACGGGTCTGCCGCCTTGCCCAGCTTGCGCACTTTGCGCCGCAGGTGCGGGTAGACCACGTACAGAAACAGCATGCCGCGCAGGAAGTGCGTGGCACCCATCGAGTAGCGCCAGATACCGACGATACCGATCAGGAAGATAAAGTCCTTCGACTCGGAGTCAAACGTGGACACAGGCAACGCCATGGCGATGCCCATCAAGATACTGAGGTAAAACAGCCAACCGGCGGCCTGAAGTAGGCCGTGCTTTAGCCTGTGCATAATCTGCATCCGTCTCGATCTCGGGCGAGCCTGTGGGGTGGCCCGATGGGGTTAAGGCAGGCTTGTGGAAACTGGCACCACCCAATCTGGGTGATGCCAGAAATCCTGTGTGTTACCAGCAGATACCTTCGGTACGATCTGCGACGCTGGTGGCCTGGGACATGAAGCCCACCAGGTCGACCACCTGCTTGCCGTGCGGGGCGTTCTGCGCCAGGGCGCGGAATTTCTCGTCACGGTTGCCGAGGATGATCACGTCAGAGTTGTTGATCACGTCGTCGAAGTCGGAGTTGAGCAAGGACGAGACGTGAGGGATCTTCGACTCGATGTAATCCTTGTTTGCACCGTGGACACGGGCGTACTCGACGTTGCTGTCGTAGATGCTCAGGTCGTAACCCTTGCCGATCAGCATTTCGGCCAGGTCTACCAGCGGGCTTTCGCGCAGGTCGTCGGTGCCGGCCTTGAAGCTCAGGCCCAGCAGGGCGACTTTGCGTTTGTCGTGGCTGGAGACGATGTCGAACGCGTTCTGCACCTGCGACACGTTGCTGCGCATCAGCGAGTTCAGCAGCGGCGCTTCGACGTCCAGGGAACCGGCACGGAAAGTCAGGGCGCGCACGTCTTTTGGCAGGCAGGAGCCGCCGAACGCGAAGCCTGGACGCATGTAGTACTGGGACAGGTTGAGCGTCTTGTCCTGGCAGACCACTTCCATCACTTCACGACCATCAACGCCGACCGCCTTGGCGATGTTGCCGATCTCGTTGGCGAAGGTCACCTTGGTGGCGTGCCAGACGTTGCAGGTGTACTTGATCATTTCGGCGACGGCGATGTCCTTGCGGATGATCGGCGCGTCGAGTTCTTCGTACAGCGACTGCAGGACATCGCCCGAGGCTTTGTCGAACTCGCCGATGACGGTCATTGGCGGCAGGTCGTAGTCGGCGATCGCGGTGCTTTCACGCAGGAACTCAGGGTTCACTGCAACGCCGAAGTCAACACCGGCTTTCTTGCCGGAGCAGTCTTCGAGGATCGGGATGACAACGTTTGCGACAGTGCCCGGCAAAACCGTGCTGCGCACCACGATGGTGTGGCGGGTGGTCTTGTCACGCAGGACAAAACCGATCTCGCGGCACACGGCCTCGATGTAGTTGAGTTCCAGGTCGCCGTTTTTCTTGCTCGGCGTACCGACGCAGATCATCGACAGGTCGGTGTCGCGAATCGCTTCGGCGAAGTTGGTCGTGCCGCGCAATTTGCCGGTATCGATGCCCTTGCGCAGAAGTTCGCCCAGACCCGGCTCAACGATCGGTGATTTACCGGCGTTGATCATATCGATCTTGTCTTTGGCAACATCGACGCCAACCACGTCGTGGCCCCGTGCAGACAGGCAGCCGGCACAGACAGCGCCCACGTAACCCAAACCAAATATGCTGATGCGCATCGCAAATTACCTCTGTGTTTTATCAAGCCATTACATGGCCGGAGTTAATGGTGTTCAGCGGTCAAAGTGCACTCGGAAGTACGGCATACAGGCGCCGCAGTGCCGCGTACAGGCATATAAGTTCCGAGTGGCTAAATAAGTGCACTCAAGATGTGCGCAACCAGGCTTTATTGTTATGGCTTGCCCTGTTATGCAGCGGACCCTCGGTTCAGAGGAGCTTCGTGCAAGGATCTTGCGCGCTCGAATCCAGGCTAAAGGCCAGTAAATCAAGCGGTTGGGTGCTCAGGTGAGCACGTTTATAGGGGCGCAGCCTTGGCCGTTGGGGGATAACAGTGTGGCCTTATCTCCAATCCTTTCGATGTTGCCAAAATGAGCGATTAGTTAGCGTTAGTTAATGTGACAACTTCGCTGCATGAATCCCTTATCTGCGTAAGTTATCTCGTACAACCTCACGGATAATCGTTACCGGTGGTATGAACGACGTATTTGGACATAGTTCCGGTCCGCCGATCGCGAAACCTGAAATTTCTTGAAATATTGACAAAGATGGCACTGCTCTCATATTGATAGCACTTGCCGTCTCGCCCTTTATATAAAGGCGGATAATCGACGGAGATAGTTTTTTGCCACTACAGAGAAATATTTTCAGTGCCACTACTGAAAAAAAACACCTGCGTCGAGTGAAACAAAAGTTAAAGGAAAGGGTGCTTGATTTTTGGCGCCAAATAGTCGACGAAAGGCGGGGGGTATTGTCAGACGATCAAACGACGGCGCACGAGGGGTGTGCGCCGTCCATGTGGATCACTCGGGAGCGTGATCGCGAAGGAACACCAGGTTGTCCGGTTTGGACTGCTCGGCGCTGAAACGATAGCCCTGAACGTCGAACTGCCTGAGCGCTTGCGGGTCGTTGATGCGCTCTTCGATGACAAACCGGCTCATCATCCCGCGGGCTTTTTTCGCGTAGAAGCTGATGATCTTGTACTGGCCGTTTTTCAGGTCCCTGAACTCGGTATTGATGATGCGCGCGTTGAGGGCGCTGCGTTTTACCGCCGAGAAGTACTCGTTGGAGGCGAGGTTCAGCAGCACGTCATCGCCCTGGTCGGCCAGGGCTTCGTTCAACCATTCGCTGATGCGCGTGCCCCAGAACGCATACAAATCCTTGCCTCGGGCGTTTGCCAGCTTGGTGCCCATTTCCAGACGATAGGGTTGCATCAGGTCCAGTGGACGCAGCAGACCGTAAAGGCCAGAGAGCATGCGCAGATGGTCCTGGGCGTAGTCGAAATCGGCTTCGCTGAAAGTCTGCGCGTTCAGGCCGGTGTAGACATCGCCCTTGAAGGCCAGCAATGCCTGCTTGGCGTTTTCCGGGGTGAACGCGGGCGTCCAGCTGCCGAAACGCGCGGAGTTGAGCCCGCCGATCTTGTCGGAGACATGCATCAGCTCACTGATCTGCGCAGGCGTGAGGTCGCGCAATTGCAGGATCAGTTCCTGGGAATGGTCCAGGTATTGCGGCTGGGTGAAGCGCTGGGTGGCCGGCGGTGTTTCGTAATCGAGGGTCTTGGCGGGGGAAATCACCATCAGCATGAAGTCGTCTCCTTTAATCGTGGGGGCGATTCTAGGGGGTTGTTCGTGTTGACTCCAGCTATGGGTGTGATAGGTGATCGGTGGTGTCATGGGACAAGATCGCAGCCTCGTTTCACTTGGCAGCTCCTACGGACCGAGTTGACTCAAGATTGGGGTGACGTCCCTGTAGGAGCTTTGTCGAGCGAAGCGAGGCTGCGATCTTTTGATCTACCCGATATATAGTGCCGCGCGGGTTTTGTTATGGAGACATCCCATTGCGTATCGTTTTTCTGGCCTTTGCCTGCCTCATCAGCCTCGGCGCCACAGCGGCACCCGGCGAGGTGGCGACGCTCGACCGCAGCACCTGGCCCGAACAGCTCGATAACCCGACCCTGTTCGACGTCGCGTCACGGGCGGAAATCCTCATGTTCGCGCGCGTGTTGCTGGCCAGCGAGTCCACGGACCAATCAGGCCTGGCGCAACGCCTGGGCCTTCGCACCATCAATGCGGACGCCATCAACCACCTGCGCGAGCGCCTGTGGCAACGCCTGCTGGCCAATTACAATTTCGCCCAGCAAAGCTGCGATCAGGACGCCTCGTTCTGCTTTCTGGTGGAAGACATGGCCACCCTGCGTGAACAGGCCGCCAAGTTTCAGGTCAGCGAAGACAGCTACTACATAAAGTGGGCCGAGCCGAGCCGGCTGTTCCACGCGCAGTACCTTGACGAGCTGTTGCGCAAGGCTGCGCTGTTCCCGCAGACCAGCAGTGAAGTCGATCGTTTCGGCGACTATGAGCGCAACGGCGAGGCCATGCATGACCGGCTGTTCCTGCTGACTTTCGACAGCGCCGCCAATGCCGTCCCGGACAACACTGCCTGGGTAACGGAGTACCTGCGCAAGTCGAACATCAACGGCACATTCTTCGTGCTGGGCAAGGACATCCAGGCGCGGCTCGCCGAGCGTTCGGTGTCCAGCCTGCAGGCGACTTACTCACAGCAATGCATCGGCGTGCAGGGCTGGGAGTTCCGCTCCCACAGCCACTGGCAGGATTGGCAGGACTCGGTCCGGCGCAGCGCCGACCTGGTCAAAAGCAAACTGCCGGAGAACTACGTGCCGCTGTTTCGCCCACCCGACGGCCAGCGCCGGGCGGACGCGGCGGGCTTCTTCAAGGCGCAGGGTTTGCAGGTGGCACTGTGGGACATCGATGCCCAGGATGGGGCGGGCAAGCTCAAGGCCGATCAGGCTGGGCAGCGGGTGCTGAGCCTGATGCTGCTGTGGCGTCACGGCGTGATCAATTTCAATGTGAAGCAGGACGCAGTGAAAACCGCGCTGCCCTGGCTGATCACGCAAACGGCAGCCAGCGGGATCGGTTGGGACGACTGTCAGGACGGTTTTCGCTGAATAGGACAAAAGCCCGTAAACATTGGGTGTGCGGCGAATTTACGATGAATTTCGATGCAGGCGGACTTCCGACTTTAACGGCACATTGCCTGCACGCCAAGGGCTTTTCGTCACTCTGAAAAATAAACTTCAAAAAAGCGTCAAAGTACTTTTTCCTGTCACCTGTTTTGGAGTATTACGAAGACAGACCGCCGAAACCTGCAACACAGGTGGCGTCTCCCAAGACCCAGTTGTGCGTGCAGTTCACTTGATCCCTCGCAGGTGAATTCGGTGGCTACTTCGAGGCGCAGCACCGTCATGGTATTGCGTCGAATGGCTCCCACAAAGGTGACCGAGTATGGATGATCACGGACGTAGTTCTTCCTCCAACCAGCCAATCCTTTATGTACTCGATACCAACGTATTGATTCACGATCCAAACGCACTGCTCAACTTCGAAGAACACCACGTCGCCATCCCCATGACCGTGCTTGAGGAGCTGGACAAGCTCAAGAGCGGGCATCACAGCGTGGCTGCGGAATGTCGCCAGGCGATTCGCCTGATCGACAAGACACTGGGTGAAGCCAGCCCTGAAGACGTCGAACTGGGAGTACCGATCCAGCGGGGCAAAAGTGGGCCCAAGGGTCTGCTGTCAATTCTGATGAGCAAGCGGGCCGAACCGAACATCATCCTGCCCGAACACCTGAACGACAATATCATCATCAACCAGCTGATCGACCTGCATGCGCGCGAGCCCAAGCTGCCGGTGGTGCTGGTCACCAAAGACATCAACATGCGCCTCAAGGCCCGGGCCTGCGGGATCGCATCCGAGGACTACAGCACCGACCAACTGGTCGACGACGTTTCGCTGCTCCCCAACGGCTACCACAACATGACCGGCTCCTTCTGGGACCTGGTGAAAAATGTCGAAACCCGCCAGGACCACGGCCGCACCTGGCATCAGGTGCGGATGATCGACAACCTGCCAGCGGTACATATCAACGAGTTCATCATCGACGAGCAGGGTTTTGTCGGCTGGATCAAGGAGATCGACGAAGACAAGCTGCTGATTCTCGACCTGCATCAGGAACCCCTGTTGCACCAGGAAGCCTGGGGCCTGAAACCGCGCGACATTTACCAGAGCCTGGCGCTGTATGCCTTGCTCGATCCGGACATCCACCTGGTCAACCTGTCGGGCGCGGCCGGTTCCGGGAAGACCATCCTTGCCCTGGCAGCGGCGATCGAGCAGACCATGGTCAGCAAACGCTATCGCCGGATCATCGCGACCCGCAGCGTGCAGGGCCTGGACCAGGAGATCGGTTTCCTGCCGGGCACCGAAGCGGAAAAAATGGAGCCATGGCTGGGTGCCATCACCGACAACCTCGAAGCCTTGCACATGGATGACGAAAACACCCATGGCAGCGTCGACTACATCCTCAGCAAAGTGCCGTTGCAGTTCAAATCCCTCAACTACATCCGGGGTCGCAGCTTCCAGCAGAGCCTGATCCTGATCGACGAATGCCAGAACCTCACGCCGCACCAGATGAAAACCATCATCACCCGTGCCGGCGCAGGTTCCAAAGTGGTGTGCCTGGGCAACCTGGCGCAGATCGACACCCCTTACCTGTCCGCGACCAGCTCCGGGCTGACGTACTTGACTGAACGCTTCAAAGACTTCCCGAATGGGGTGCACATCACCCTGCAAGGGGTGCCTCGTTCGATCCTGGCTGAATACGCAGAGACGCATTTGTAACTTTTGCCGAAACCGGGCGGCCGAAAACCGCCCGGTTTTTTTGTGCCCAAATCTCACGCCGGACAAACTGTAGGAGCTGCCGAAGGCTGCGATCTTTTGATCTTGTTTTTTAAAAAGCCAAAGTCAAAAGATCGCAGCCTTCGGCAGCTCCTACAGTGTTCGGCGGTAGTCTTGTAATCTTGCGTGCGAAAAATTGACCCGCAGGTTTACAATCGGTGCTCCTGATCAGGAGTAACCCCGTGCTGACTCATCTCGATTCCCAAGGTCGCGCCAACATGGTCGACGTCACCGAAAAAGCCGTGACCTTCCGTGAAGCCACGGCCCAGGCGCTGGTGCGCATGCAGCCCGACACCCTGCAGATGATCGTCAGCGGCGGTCACCCCAAGGGTGATGTGTTCGCCGTGGCGCGGATTGCCGGTATTCAGGCTGCGAAGAAAACCAGCGATCTGATCCCGCTGTGCCATCCGTTGATGCTCACCGGCGTCAAGGTCGAGCTCAGCGCCGAAGGCGACGACACCGTGCGCATCGTTGCGCGCTGCAAATTGTCCGGGCAGACCGGCGTCGAGATGGAGGCCCTGACTGCAGCCAGCGTCGCCGCCTTGACTATCTATGACATGTGCAAGGCGGTGGACCGCGGCATGGTCATCGAAAGCGTGCGCCTGCTGGAAAAGGTCGGCGGCAAGAGCGGGTATTTCCAGGCAGAACAGCCATGAACATCACCGTGAAGTTTTTCGCCCGCTACCGTGAAGCGATGGGCGTGGATTCGCTGCAGGTTTCCGGGGATTTCGCCACTGTCGACGAAGTGCGCGAGCTGCTGGCCCGCCGTGACGGCGCTGTGGTGCTGACCGAACAGAACCTGATGTGCGCGCGCAACGAAGACCTGTGCCAGCTTGATGAGCCGGTGAGTGACGGCGATGAAGTCGCGTTCTTTCCCACCGTGACCGGGGGCTGAGCATGGCTATTCGCGTGCAGTCCACGGCGTTCGACCCGGGCGCTGAAGTCAACGCCATGCACGCTGCCAACGTTGGTGTGGGGGCGGTGGTGAGTTTTGTCGGGTATGTGCGCGACTTCAATGACGGGCTGGACGTGGCCGGGATGTTCCTTGAGCACTATCCGGGCATGACCGAAAAAGCCCTGGGCAAGATTGCCCTGGAGGCCGAACAGCGCTGGCCGCTGCTCAAGCTGGAAGTGCTGCACCGGATCGGCGCCTTGGAACCGGGCGAGCCGATCGTTTTCGTCGGCGCCGCCAGTGCCCATCGCCAGGCGGCATTCGACGCCTGTGCCTTTGTCATGGACTACCTGAAAACCCGTGCGCCGTTCTGGAAGAAGGAAAACACCAGCGACGGGCCGCGGTGGGTAGAAGGGCGGGACAGTGATCATGCGGCGGCGGATCGCTGGAAGTAGTTGGAGTCTGTTGTTTTATCGTTGGTTGTCATGCCGCCTTCGCGAGCAAGCCCGCTCCCACAGTGGATCTTGGTGGATGCAATTGCTGTGAACGGCAAAACTCCCCTGTGGGAGCGGGCTTGCTCGCGAAGAGGCCATCCGCTACCCGCAAAATCCTGCCCGATGCCCACCCGACCACCGGCCAATCCCCCAATTGACGCCCAGTACACAAAAGTCCAGTATGGAATTATAAGTACAAAAAAGGCCGCCCCCCGTTTCAGCTTTTTCTTCCGTCTTGCCAAACCAACAACAACCCGCGAGAGAACGAATATGAAGCAATTCCCCCTCATCACCGGTCTGGCCCTGAGCCTGTTGGCGTGCAGCTCTGTGTTCGCCGCCGAGAAAACTTTGCGCATCGGCATCGAAGCGGCCTACCCGCCGTTTGCCTCCAAGACCGACAAGGGCGAGATCGTCGGTTTTGACTACGACATCGGCAACGCTCTCTGCGCGCAGATGAAGGCCAAGTGCGTGTGGGTCGAAGGCGAGTTCGACGGGCTGATTCCTTCGCTGAAAGTGAAGAAGATCGACATGGCCCTGTCGTCCATGACTATCAACGAAGACCGCAAGAAGTCCGTCGACTTCACGCACAAGTACTATTTCACTTCGTCGCGCCTGGTGATGAAGGACGGCGCCGTCGTGGATGACCAGTACGCCAGCCTCAAGGGCAAGAACGTCGGCGTGCAACGGGCGACCACCACCGACCGCTACGCCACCGAGGTGTTCGAGCCCAAGGGTGTAAACGTCAAGCGCTACAGCAATAACGAAGAGATCTACATGGACCTGGCGGCCGGTCGCCTTGATGCCATCTTCGCTGACACCATTCCGTTGAATGACTTCCTCTCGATGCCACGGGGCAAGGGGTATGCGTTTGTCGGGCCGGAGCTCAAGGACCCGAAATACGTGGGCGAGGGCGCCGGGATCGCGGTGCGCAAGGGCAATGCCGAGCTCGTCAGCGAGCTGAATACTGCGATCGACGGGATTCGCGCCAATGGCGAATACCTGAAGATTTCCGAGAAGTACTTCAAGTCTGATATCTACGGCGATTGATCAACAGCATCGCCAGCAGGCTGGCTCCCACAGTTCACTGCATTCCAACGCAGGACAATGTGGGAGCCAGGCTGCTGGCGATGGACGTCACGATAACGCGAGCGGTCTGAATGCATGCGTTGTCCCGGCGTTTTTCGCGAGCAAGCTCGCTCCTACAACGGCATCCCCTGTTAATCCCTTCTTAACCGCCCTGTCGTTTATTCCCCGACATCTATTCCATGCGCCCCAGGGCTCTCCAAGCCTCGGGCCAGCGTGTAGACTTCCGGTCAATCGATATCTAGAAGGGAAACGCAATGAGCGAGGAAACGATGCGGTTGGGCCGTGAGCGGCGCTACCTGGTGTTGCTGGGCATCATCTGCCTGGCGCTGATCGGTGGTGCGCTGTACATGCAAATCGTCCTGGGCGAGGCGCCTTGCCCGCTGTGCATCCTGCAACGTTATGCATTGCTGCTGATCGCGGTGTTCGCCTTCATCGGCGCGGCGATGAGCACTCGCCGCAGCATCACTGTACTTGAAACCCTGGTGGTGATCAGTGCGCTGGCCGGCGTCGCCGTGGCCGGCCATCACGTCTACACCCAGTTCTACCCGGCGGTCAGTTGTGGCATCGATGTACTGCAGCCGATTGTCGATGGCCTGCCGCTGGCGAAGGTCTTCCCGTTGGGGTTCCAGGTCGATGGCTTCTGTTCGACACCGTATCCGCCGATTCTCGGACTGTCGCTGGCCCAATGGGCACTGGTGGCGTTCGTGTTGATCGTGGTGCTGGTACCGTTGCTGACGATGCGTAATCGCAGAGCCCTGCGCCAGGCTTAATCGCCTCCCGGCAAACCGCCCTGCAAAAAATGCCCCGATCCTCGCTGAGAGGCCGGGGCATTTTTTATGGGTCAAAGTCCGTTCCAGCCCAAAAGTAAAAAGAGCGTGATGTGTGACAGCCAAGGGTGCGACAGGTGTGCGACATGTTGTCACAGCGCGAGTGTCGCAAAGCATTTCAATATGGCCGATTGGCGCAGTTCTGCGCGACAAAATTGGCCTGCATCGCAGTTAAAAGGCGCAGAGCCAAAAACCCTTGATCAGGCAGTTTTAACAGGCCTTGGCGAATCGCCAGAGCCCTTGTCATATGGGGGCTAAAGCGAGGTCGAGGGCGGTCGCCTGGCATTCGATACTGTCTGAACTGCGCCCGGTAGACCTACATTTTTTGGTGTTTTTGTTGAGAATGTATTTCGATACCATGGCGCGCTTTTGCGAAAACCGTGAATGATTGTTGCTGGAATGGATAAAAATTATTTCGGGATGAGACATGGTTTATAAAACGTTACATATCTACAATCGCCACCACTGAATTCCCGGCACTGCTCACCCCAGAGCAGAACAGGGTGTCGAGAAGCTCCAGAGCTTCATGCGACTCCCCAGGTGTCGGTGCCTTCCAATTTTCCGCACCAAATGGAATTGGTCTGTAACAAGGCCTTTGACCACGAATTCGAATAAGAACTCACCGCTGGCCCAGGATTTGTCGAACAGCGTCTGACGCGCGACGGCCAGCCCTTATTCAATCCAAGAAAAATGCCAACCCTTGGCAGGGTGAAGTGTTGGCGATCAAAACCCAACTGCATTGCGCAAGCTGCTTTAGAGGTCGTGAGATGAGTAAAAACAGGTACCCCAGACTACTAGGCTTATTGCCGCTGATCGGCACGTTGCTGCTGTCAGGCTGCAACATGACCTTGCTCAATCCAACGGGCCAGGTTGGCCTGGAGCAGCGCAACCTGATCATCACCGCAACGTTGCTGATGCTGTTGGTCGTGGTCCCGGTCATCGTCATGACCTTCCTGTTCGCCTGGAAATATCGCGCGACCAACACTGACGCCGTGTACACGCCGAAGTGGTCGCACTCCACCAAGATCGAGATCGCGGTGTGGGCAGTTCCCGTGCTGATCATCATTGCCCTGGGTTACGTCACCTACGTGTCGACCCACGCTCTGGACCCCTACAAGCCGCTGGAGTCCGACGTCAAGCCGATCACCATTGAAGTGGTCGCGCTGGACTGGAAGTGGGTGTTCATCTACCCGGAGCAGGGCATTGCCACGGTCAACAAGATCGTGTTCCCGACGAATACCCCGGTCAACTTCAAGGTGACGTCGGACTCGGTGATGAACTCGTTCTTCATCCCGGGTCTGGGCGGCCAGATCTACGCGATGGCCGGCATGCAGACCAAGTTGCACCTGATTGCCAACCGTGACGCTGAGATGGAAGGCATCTCTGCCAACTACAGCGGCGCAGGTTTCACCGGCATGAAATTCAAAGCGATCTCAACTTCTCAGGAGAATTTCGACGCCTGGGTAAGCGAAGTCAAAAAGGCACCTAAACAGCTGGAAAAAGCTGAATACGAAGCCCTTGCCAAGCCAAGCCAGAACAACCCAGTAGAGCTCTACTCCTCGGTCACGCCGAACCTGTTCCAGATCATCGTCGACAAGTACGAAGGCATGAAACCGGGCAAGCCGATGCACCACGAGAAGAAAGAGAAGGAAGTGGCGCACAACATGGAAGGGATGGACATGAGTTCGCATTCAGCTGCCGGGGCAGAGGAGTAAACGATGTTTGGTAAATTAAGTTGGGAAGCGGTCCCGTTCCACGAACCGATCGTGATGATTACCATCGCCATGATCGCGCTCGGTGGTCTGGCACTGTTCGCGGGTATCACCTACTTCAAGAAGTGGACCTACCTGTGGACCGAGTGGTTGACCTCGGTCGACCACAAGAAAATCGGCGTGATGTACATCATCGTCGCCATGGTCATGCTGCTGCGCGGTTTTGCCGACGCCATCATGATGCGTACCCAGTTGGCCATGGCCACCGAGGGTTCGCCTGGCTACCTGCCACCTGAACACTATGACCAGATCTTCACCGCCCACGGTGTGATCATGATCATCTTCATGGCGATGCCATTCTTCACCGGCCTGATGAACCTTGCAGTGCCGCTGCAGATCGGCGCGCGTGACGTTGCCTATCCGTTCCTGAACTCCCTGAGCTTCTGGCTGCTGGTATCCGGCGTAGTGCTGATCAACCTGTCCCTGGGCGTCGGCGAATTCGCCAAGACTGGCTGGGTTGCCTATCCACCGCTGTCGGGCCTGCAATACAGTCCTGGCGTAGGGATGGACTACTACATCTGGGCGCTACAGTTATCCGGGTTAGGTACGACGCTAACGGGGGTCAACTTCCTGGCCACCGTGCTGAAGATGCGTACCCCTGGCATGAAACTGATGGACATGCCGATCTTCACCTGGACCTGCACCTGGGCCAACGTCCTGATCGTCGCTTCGTTCCCGATCCTGACCGCTACCCTGGCACTGCTGACACTTGACCGTTACATGGATTTCCACATTTTCACCAATGAACTTGGTGGCAATCCAATGATGTACGTCAACCTGTTCTGGGCTTGGGGTCACCCCGAGGTTTACATCCTGATTCTGCCGGCGTTCGGGATCTTCTCCGAAGTCATCTCGACTTTCACCGGCAAGCGTCTGTTTGGCCACCACTCGATGATCTACGCTTCCGGCGCGATCTCGATCCTGGGCTTCATGGTCTGGCTGCACCACTTCTTCACCATGGGTTCGGGTGCCAGCGTCAACGCCTTCTTCGGCCTGGCGACGATGCTGATTTCGATCCCGACGGGGGTGAAGCTATTCAACTGGCTGTTTACCATTTACCAAGGCCGTCTGCGTTTCACCAGCCAGGTTCTGTGGACCCTGGGCTTCATGGTGACCTTCGCCATCGGCGGCATGACCGGCGTACTGCTGGCCATCCCGGGTGCTGACTTCGTACTGCACAACAGCCTGTTCGTGATCGCTCACTTCCACAACGTGATCATCGGCGGCGCGGTATTCGGCTACATCGCAGGCTTCGCGTTCTACTTCCCTAAAGCGTTCGGCTTCAAGCTGCACGAAGGTTGGGGCAAGGCAGCGTTCTGGTTCTGGATCACCGGCTTCTTCGTCGCATTCATGCCGCTCTACGTACTGGGCTTCATGGGCATGACCCGTCGTCTGAACGCCACCACCAACCCTGAGTGGGTGCCGTACCTGTACGTCGCCATGTTCGGTGCGGTGATGATCGCAGTCGGCATCGCCTGCCAGTTGATCCAGCTGTATGTCAGCGTACGTGATCGCCACAAGCCAGAGAACATGTGCGACCACGGTGACCCGTGGAATGCCCATACCCTGGAATGGTCGACCTCGTCGCCACCACCGTTCTACAACTTCGCTGTGCTGCCAAAAGCGGAAAGCATCGACCCGTTCACCGAAGCCAAGGAAAACGGTACCGCGTACCAGGCTCCGGCCAAGTACGAGCCGATCCACATGCCAAACAACACCGCGACCGGTGTGGTCATGGGTGCTCTGCTGACCGTGTTCGGCTTCGCGATGATCTGGCACATCTGGTGGCTGGCGGCCTTCGGCCTGATCGGCACCGTGGTGTACTTCGTGATCCACGCTGCACGTGATGACCAGGGCTATATGGTGCCGGTCGACGTGATCGAGCGCATCGAAGCCGAGCAGCACAAGCGTCTGGTAGCGGCCGGGAAAGTCCCAGCCACCGCCACCCGTGTTGAAACCTCGTTGGAACAGGCTTAAACCATGTCGAACTTAGTGACCAATGCTGGACACACCCATGTCGATGGACATGGGCACGATGACCATCACCACGACTCGGGCGAGATGACCGTATTCGGTTTCTGGCTCTACCTGATGACCGACTGCATCCTGTTTGCGTCGATCTTCGCGGTGTACGCGGTACTGGTTAACAACGTAGCCGGTGGCCCGTCGGGCGCCGACATCTTCGAGCTGCCATACGTACTGGGCGAAACCGCTCTGCTGCTGTTCAGCTCGATCACCTACGGCTTCGCCATGCTGGCGTTGTTCAAGGGCAAGAAGAATCAGGTACTGGGCTGGCTGGGCATGACCTTCCTGTTCGGTGCCGGCTTCATTGGCATGGAAATCAACGAATTCCACGTTCTGATTTCCGAGGGCTTCGGTCCTAGCCGTTCCGGCTTCCTGTCCGGGTTCTTCACCCTGGTCGGTACCCACGGTCTGCACGTGACCAGCGGTCTGATCTGGATGGCGATCATGATGTACCAGGTGCAGAAAAACGGCCTGACGGCGACCAACAAGACCCGTCTGAGCTGCCTGAGTCTGTTCTGGCACTTCCTCGACGTGGTGTGGATCTGCGTATTCACCGTTGTTTATCTGATGGGGACTATGTAAATGGCTAACGCTCATTCCCACGATAGCCACGACGCCGGCCACGGCAGCGTCAAGTCTTACGCTATCGGTTTCATCCTGTCGGTGATCCTGACCGTCATTCCATTCGGCCTGGTGATGTACCCGTCGCTGCCGAAAGCCATGACCCTGTGGATCGTACTGATCTTCGCAGTCGTCCAGGTGCTGGTGCACCTGGTGTACTTCCTCCACCTGGACCGCTCGGCTGCCCAGCGTAATAACGTGATCGCGTTTATTTTCGCTGCACTGGTCATCGTCCTGTTGGTCGGCCTGTCGCTGTGGATCATGTTCAGCATCCACACCAACATGATGGCGCACTGAGGTAAATCCGGATGTCCTTGAAGCACTTTATCCAAATCACCAAACCGGGGATCATTTTCGGTAACGTGCTTTCAGTGGCAGGCGGATTTTTCCTGGCCTCGAAAGGGCATGTCGATCTGGCCATTTTCCTGGCCGCCATGATCGGCACGTCCCTGGTGGTGGCTTCCGGTTGCGTGTTCAACAATTGCATCGACCGCGACATCGACGTAAAAATGGAACGCACCAAGAACCGGGTGCTGGTGCAGGGCTTGATCTCCCTGAAACTGGCGCTGATCTACGCGACCGTCCTGGGTGTCGCCGGCGTTGCCTTGTTGTACAAGGTGGCCAACCCGCTGGCCGCGCTGTTTGCGGTGATCGGTTTTGTCATCTACGTCGGCTTCTACAGCCTGTACCTCAAGCGCAAGTCGGTGCACGGCACGCTGGTGGGCAGTCTGTCGGGAGCGATGCCGCCGGTGATTGGCTACGTTGCCGTGAGCAACAGCTTCGACATGGCCGCGCTGACCCTGCTGGTGATGTTCAGCCTGTGGCAGATGCCGCATTCCTACGCTATCGCGATTTTCCGCTTCAACGATTACCTGGCCGCATCGATTCCGGTGCTGCCAGTGAAGCGCGGAATCCAGGTGGCCAAGAAGCACATCCTGCTCTACATCCTGGCGTTCCTCGTGGCGACCTTGATGCTGACCTTCAGCGGCTACGCCGGCATGAGCTACCTCGCCGTCGCCGCGGCCATGGGCATGTACTGGTTGTACATGGCCTGGACCGGCTACAAGGCTGTGGATGACACGGTCTGGGCACGCAAGCTGTTCGTGTTCTCGATCTTCACCATTACCGCGTTGAGCGTGATGATGTCCCTGGACTTCCAGGTGCCGGGCGAGTTGTTGCTGACGTACGCGCCTTAAGCGTTGGATCCTGTAAAGAGAGACCCCGCCTTCGAGAGATGTGCGGGGTTTTTTATTGGGTGATTGTTGATGGGCCGCATCAACTGCTCGTCTGATGCATACGCTGGGACTTGATTGACTATAAGCAATTTGCCTATAGTTACCTCGTGCGAACAATATTTTTCGAAACCACATCCTTTACGGCAGCCCTCAGCGATTACCTGACGGACGACGAGTATCGAGCGCTGCAGAATCATATGCAGCTGCATCCACAGGCCGGCGACGTGATGCCTCGGACGGGCGGCTTTCGCAAGCTGCGTTGGGCTGATGGTCGCCGGGGTAAAGGCAGGCGGGGTGGCTTGCGGGTTATCTATTATTGGCTTATGAATGATGGCCAGTTCTGGATGTTTGCTATTTATGACAAAGATGAGCTTGAGAATTTGACTGCCGACCAAGAGAAGGCGCTTAAGAAAGCCATCGAAACAGAGTTGAAAGTACGAGGTACCCCATGAAAAAGCGTGACCTGTTTGCAGAGTTGATGCAGGGCGTTGAAGAGATGGCGGCCCAACGCGAAGGCAAGATCACACTGCGCAATACGACGGTGGAGGACATTCCGGCGCCTGATGTGGGGGCGCAAGAAATCGTCGCACTACGGGCAAAACTACACATGTCCCAAGCCGTTTTCGCCAAACGTATTCGGACCAGCCCGAGCACCCTGAGAAATTGGGAGCAGGAAAAGTCAAAACCCAATGCCCAAGCTGCCTTGTTGATCAGGCTGGTGGAGAAATTCCCTGACATGGTTGATCGACTGGCAGCCGTTTGAACGGAAAGCTGAACCACTGTAGGAGCAAGCTCGCTTCTACAGAGGGGAGCCGTTATTTTGGTTGGATATCCAGCAACCGAAAAAACCGCTCCCGCACCTGGCTGTTATCGCTGTGAGCCACATTAAAACGCAGGTACTGGCTGGCGTCCGGGGCTTTGCTGAGGAGGGTGCCGGGGGCCAGGACCAGGTCGATGTCCAGGCCTTTTCGGGCCAGGGTTTCGGCGTGGTAGCCGTCGGGTAATCGGGTCCAGATGAAAAGCCCTTCGTGAGGCTGTGATGACACCGAGCAGCCTGCCTCTTCCAGCCAGCGGGTCACTCGGCTGCTCGACTCGTAGAGCCGGTCTACGGTGCGGCGGGTGTGCTTGGCGTAGCTGCCGTCGCTGAGCATGTTGCAGACGATCTGCTCGGCCAGTTCCGAAGTCATGCCGCCGGCGGCCATCTTGAGCCCGATCATCCGTGCTGCCAGTTGCGGCGCCAGTACCGCATAACTGACGCGGCTGTTGGCAGTCAGGGTCTTGGAGAAGCCGGACACGTAGCTGACGTTGTCCAGCCCGCCCGCCGCCAGACGCGGGGTGCTTCGTTGTTGCAGGTCGCAATACAAATCGTCTTCGACGATGTGGAAACCGTAGCGGTGACTCAACTCCAGCAGGCGATAAACCTGCGCCGGGGAGAAGGAGTGCCCGGTCGGGTTGTGCAGGCTGTTGTTGGTCATGTAGAGCACAGGCCGATGGGCGATCACTGTGCGTTCGAAGGCGTCCAGGTCCATGCCGTCAACGCCCCGGTGCACAGTGACCACCTTGGCGCCATGCAAGGCCAGATTGGTGTGCATGGTGAAATAGCACGGGTCGTCGAGCAGCACCGTGTCGCCGGGTTTGATCAGCAGGCGCATCAGCATGTCGATGGCTTGCACGGTGTTGGCGGTGGTGACGATCTGTTCCACCGGCACTTCAATGCCGATGGTTGCGAGCTTGACCCGCAACGCTTCGCGCAACGGCGGATAGCCGGCGGCTACGCCATATTCACCCATGCGCAGGGAGGCAGCGCGCAGGGTCCCGCGCACGGCTTTGAGCAATTCATCCGCCGGCAGCCACGACGAAGGCAGAAAACCCGCACCGGGGCGCAGTGCGCCGTTGTCCTGCAGCACCGCGCGGCGGACCACGCTGAGTGTGTCCTGGGGGAGCAGGTCCGGGCCGGCATCAAGTTTGGGCATGGCGCTGGAGCGGTGCACAAAATGCCCCGAGCCCTGGCGCGATACCACCAGCCCCTTGGCACGCAAGCGATCCAGGGCATCGACCACCGTCGACTTGCCCACATTCATCAGGTCCGAGAGTTCGCGAATCGGCGGTAGCCGGGAGCCGTGGGGCAGGCCGCCCTGGTTGATTGCCACCGACAGCTGATCGACGATCTGCTGCACCAACGGGACCCCTGGCTGGAATTCGATGGCGGCAATGACCGCGCGTTGAACCTGCATTTTACTGGTCACTCCAGCAATAAACTTCGTTTGATTCTATACGAACTTGCTCTGATCAAGGCAAGCCCCTCTCTCTACCATCACCTTACAGTCTTTCCTGATTGTCGACGTTTTTTGCTCGCACAATCATTTGGTTCAAGAGGTGTTGCATGAGTATCGAGACAACGGTCGCCATCGCCAAACCGGTGATCAATATCCGTCTGTTCACGATCCGGATCATTACTGCGGTGTCGCTGTTTGCCGTGTTGGGCAAAGCCAACGTCTGGCTAGACACCGCCACCAACAGCATTCTCGCCCTCGGTTATCGCGCGTTGTTGCTGCTCCTGCCATTGACCTTGCTGGTGCTCGGCCGGCGTTCCCTCAGCGTCACTTTGCTCTGCGCGGCGTTGGGGCTGGTGCTGCTGGCGGTGACCAGCAACCAGGGCGTGGTGATGTTCGCCGCCGCGCTGTTTGCCTACGGCATTGCGATTGCCGGTTACCTGATCAAAAGCGAGGCGGCGCAGACCAAGGAAGGCGCGGCGTACAACCGGGTGGCGATGAACATGGGCAGCCTGCTGGCCGGGTTGATCCTGCTGTCGCCGCTGCTGACCCCGACCATGTTCTTCCTCGGTGCCGCCAGCTTTGTCCTGCTGTGCCTGCCGATCGCCATGGGCGCGACCTTCACTACCCAGGCAGCCGTGGCCAGCCCCGCGAGCCATGACGGCAGCGGCTGGCGCAACAAGCTGCCGTGGGTAATCGCCGGCATCATTATGGGGATCAAGCTGTTCGGCGTGTTCTCGATCCTTCCGCAGGCCATCCTCCTTGAAACCGGCGAGCTGCCAGCCTGGTATGGGCTGATGCTGATCCTCAACAGTGCGGTGGTGGTCTTCGCCCAGGTGCCGATGATGAAACTCATCGAGCGGACCGGGCGCTTCAAGGTGCTCGCGGTGATCGGGATAATCGTCGGCGGCTTCCTGGTGCTCTCGTCACCGGCGGCATTCCATGTCGAAACCCTGGTCGGTGCGTTGATCTGGGTGGCGCTGCTGTCCCTGGCTGAATGCGCCTTCAGCTACCTCGATTACTTCTCGGTCAAGCAGAACAACATGTTCGTCAAGGAAGTGTCCCTTGGCGTCGGGGCCGGTCTGACCGTGCTGATCATGCGGGTCGTGCCTGCGCCCTATAACGCCTTGCTCCTGGCAGCGATTGGCGCGGGCGGGATTCTGGCGTGGTACTGGCTCAACCGAAAATCCAATGCGTCACTGCACGACTGAGTCTTAAGGAACAAGCCATCGCGGTTGCGTTTTTTGCTTCACAGGTCGGAGGTTTCATGAAGACGACGTCATGCGTAGTAGTGGTCGGGTACAACGGCAACCGGGTTCACGATATCCAGAAGCTGCGCGACCTCTGCAAGACGCTCTACAACGCAAGATTGATCCTGGTAGTCGAGCGCATTGCGCCGGATGACGACCAAGTGGCGGACCACGTCTGCAGCACTTCGCTGTCGCCAGAGGACGTCACCGACTCGCTGGAACTGGTCGCAGGATGCCTGGCGGTCGACCGCTGGAAACTGATCGGCGTCCTGCCGTTTTCCGACCGCGGGGTGTTGCTCGGGGCGGCCCTGGCCACTCACTACGGCCTGCCGGGCATAACCCCGGCCGAGGCACGGGCAGGCCTGGACAAGCAGATTTTTCGCCAGCTGGAAGCGAGCTCCACGACTGCGCCTGAAGACTACCGACCGGTGTTTTCAACACCAGTCGAAAGCTTGGCAGAGCTGCGCCAGCGCGTTGTCGAACTCGGCGGCAGGGCGTTCATCAAGCCGGCGTGCGAAGGCGCCAGTCGCGGCTGCCGGGTGATTCATCATCCGTCCGAATGCGACGAAGCGTGGCTGGCGCTCAAGCCTTATCGTAGTGGCGGCATCGTCCTCGAAGAGTTGATTCGAGAGGCTCGGGAGTACAGCTGGGACTACGTGGCCGGCAACACCTGGGTCACTGAAAAGACCACCACCGAAGGCGCCTACCGCGCCGAGATCCAGCAAGTGGTGCCCGCCCCCTTGGCAGCCGATGCCGAGGCTCGCCTGACAGCGGCCGGCCGTCACATGTCGGGGCTGGTCTCACTTGATAACGGCGCCTACCACAACGAAATCTTCCTGCGCGGCGACGCACTGACCTCGGCCGTGGAAACCAACATGCGCCCCGGCGGCATGCACATCTGGGACCTGGCGCGGATCGCCTTTGTCGACTTCGACCCCTGGGAACGCTGGGTCCGTTGGGCCGTAGAAGGCAAGGTCGAACAACAGGACCCGGTCGCGCGCGGCTATTGCGGCATCCGCCTGCTCAGGGCGCCGGCGGGCGGCCTGCTGCGTGACCTGCCGAACATCGAGTTGCTGGCCGACAGGCTGGGTATCGAATTGGTGGAGGCGGTGTACGAAAAACGCATCGGCGATTCAGTGACGGCACAGGTGAAGGACAACACCGCGTTTATTGGCCACATCGTCCTGTTTAACCAGCACTACGAACAACTGAGCGCTGACTTGTTGCGCCTGGCCGAGGCTATCGAAGACCGCATGGACGTCGCCTGCGTGGCTCCACCCGCCAGAGCGATGGGCTGAACCCTGTTGTCTGGCTGATTTGATTGAGAGGTTTTACCCATGTTTGAACACACCACCTGTGATGAGCGTTTCATCACCCTCGCCAAGGAACTGGGCTACGACATCTACGGCGAAAACACTGCCGGCGGCCACTACGCGCCGCTGGTGCGGCACCATGACGAGTTGTACATCAGCGGCATGGTGCCGCGGATGAACGGCGCGATTCAGTACCCAGGCCGAGTTGGCCTGGAACTGAGCCTCAGTGATGCCCAGGCCGCCGCCAGCATCAGCGCGATGCGCGGGCTGGCGTTGATCGTGGATGCCATCGGTTCGCTGGACAAGATCAAGTCGCTGGTGCGGGTGACTGTGTACGTGAAATCCACGGCGGATTTTGTCGACCTGAGCGAGGTAGCCAACGGTGCATCGGATGTATTTAGCCACGTACTGGGGGATGCCGGTAAACATACAAGAACCACCGTGGGTGTTTATCAATTGCCAAAGAACGCGGCAGTAGAAGTGGACATGATCGCGGCATTGCGTCCTTCCGCATTATAAGACTTGATTGTCGACTTTACAGTGGCGACGGGTTCACCTAAGGTTCGGTGAATCACGTCGGCCTAATAGGTTGGAATGCATAAATGAATAACGTCCAAGGTGCGTTTTTTTCATATGATGAGTTTCGCCAGAGTTTACACCAGTCACCCGTTGGTGCGCGGGTGTGGACCCGTGATGAACTTGCCGCTATGCGCAAAAGTCTTGAGGGCAGTGAAGTTGATATAGTCGCGCTGGCGCACGACAACAGCATCGAAGGCTGCAAGCTGACACCCGGGGTGGCGGTGTCCATGCAGTGGCTTAAACCGGGCTCAACGTTAAACGGGCATGCTCATGCCTGGTGGCACCTGTTTATCATCCAGAGCGGTTGCGGCGTGCTGACCCTGGGCGATGCCGAGGAGGTCCGGGCCAGTACAGGCGACGTATTGCTGGTGCCAGCCTGGACTCGTCATGGCTTCGTCAACACCAGCACCAGCGAGGCTCTGGCCATGCTCAACATAAGCAATATGCCGCAACTGGCGCTGCTTTCGAGCATAGCCAACCCCATAAGCTGAGCCTCGAAAAACTTCTGATTTCCTCTCTGCTGCCCATCCGGGAGTCCGCATTCGCCGACTCCCTTTTTTTGTTTCAGTCTTCCAGGCTGCGCATTTCTGTATCCGTATAAACAGCTGATTTCTGTATCTGTTCGCCGCCTGCTCAATTATCTAGGATCGATTCCAGTGCAACCGATTAATTAAATAAATGCACAGGAGCGTTATATGGAAAGTGCGGGAATCAAACTTTATTTGGGTGCGGATTTTGTCAGTGCTTTTGCCATGTCGGCATTTGTTGCGCTAAAAGAAAAACAACTTCTGTTTGATCTGGTAACGCTTGATTTAAAAAGCCGCGAGAACTACCAGGCGAGTTATCGAGACTTGTCGATGACTTGCAAGATACCCACCCTGGTCCACGAAAATTTCGCCCTGTCGGAGTCCTCGGCGATTGCCGAATACCTCGACGATATCATTGCGCAAGCACCAAGACTGTTTCCCACAGACGCCCGGCTGCGTGCCAGGGCCCGCCAGCTGCAGGCCTGGTTGCGCAGTGATCTGCTGATCATCCGCAAAGAGCGTCCGGCAGACCTGATCTACTTCGGCCAAAAAGACACAGCCTTATCCGATGACGCACTGGCGGCTGTGGACCGTTTGTTCTTCGTGGCCGATCGCCTGCTCAAGGGCGGCGCTGACCACCTGTTCGGCGACTGGAGCATCGCTGACACGGACCTGGCAATCATGCTCAACCGCTTGCTCGCCAATGGCGACCACGTGCCGGCGCGACTTGCCGCCTATGTCCGTCGGCAGTGGGACCGCGACAGCGTGCGGGCCTGGATGGACATCGAGCGTACGCCGCCGGCCGCCCAGTAAGAAAGCCAGGAACCCATAGGGAGCGCTGCCATGCAGGGAATGTCGGAGCTGCACAGATACAAGCCTTACAACTCACGGACCATTCGCGAGACGCCGTACTGGCAAAGGCTCACCCCAGCCTTGCAGGAGGCCATGAACGTGGTGGCGCGGGTGATGCCATTTCGCACCAACGAGTATGTGCTGGGCACATTGATCGATTGGGACAACATTCCAGACGATCCGATTTTTCGCATGACTTTTCCCCACAAGGACATGCTGCTACCGGACGAATACGAGTCGCTCAGGCAACTGATCGAGCAGGATGACGCAATTGCCATCAAGCGCCGCATCGAAGCGATCTGGCTGCGCATGAATCCACACCCGGCGGGCCAGTTGACGCACAACGGCGCCAGCCTCGGCGGCAAAGCCTTGGCGGGTATTCAGCACAAGTACCGTGAAACCGTGCTGTTTTTCCCCGGCGCGGGCCAGACCTGTCACGCCTACTGCACTTTCTGTTTTCGCTGGGCGCAATTCATCGGCGAGGAAGAGCTCAAATTCAACGCCCGTGAATCCCAGGACCTGGTGAACTACCTGCGGGTGCACACCGAGGTTACGGATGTGCTGATCACCGGCGGCGACCCGATGATCATGAATACTCGCTCGCTGGCCAGTTACATCGAGCCGCTGCTGGAGGTGCCGCACCTCAGGAGCATCCGCATCGGCACCAAGTCGGTGGCTTACTGGCCGCAGCGGTTTGTCAGCGACAAGGACGCGCCGGAGCTGCTGCAGTTGTTCCGACGGATCGTTGCGGCGGGCAAACACCTGTCGGTGATGGGCCATTACAACCACCCGGTGGAGCTACGCCAGGACATCGCCCGCCAGGCTGTCGAGAATATTCGCGCCACTGGGGCAACCCTGCGCATGCAGGCGCCAGTGATCCGCCATATCAACGAAAACCCTGCCGACTGGGCCGAGCTCTGGACCGAAGGTGTACGGCTTGGCGCGGTGCCCTATTACATGTTCGTCGAGCGCGACACCGGCCCTCGCCACTACTTCGCGATGCCGCTGGCGCGGGCCTTCGAGATTTTCCAGGCGGCCTATCGCACGGTTTCCGGACTGGCGCGAACGGTACGCGGGCCCTCGATGAGCACCTTCTACGGCAAGGTCCTGATCAACGGCATTGAAACCGTGGCCGGAGAAAAAGTCTTCGTGCTGCAGTTCCTCCAGGCTCGGGATCCACAGTGGGTGCTGCGCACTTTTCATGCGCGCTTCGATCCGCAAGCCACCTGGTTCGACGAGTTGCGGCCGGCGTTCGGCGAGCGCGCATTTTTCTTCCAATCGGAACCCGTTGCGGCGCCGGAATTGATACCGGTCCTGCTGGAAACGGCGTAGGACGATTCATCAGGAGATAGGGATATGAGTGGCATACCGTTTGATCAGCGAGAAGGATTTATCTGGCTCGACGGCGAGTTCGTCGAGTGGTCCCAGGCGCGCTTGCATGTGCTGACCCATGGTCTGCATTACGCAAGCACCGTGTATGAAGGGGAGCGTGTCTACAACGGCAGGATTTTCAAACTGCGTGAACACAGCGAGCGGCTGTATCGCTCGGCGCAGTTGATGGACTTCGTGATCCCTTATGAGCTGGCCGAACTGGAAGCGGCCAGCCACGAACTGCTGCAACGCAACAACGTGGTCGACGGCTATTTGCGGCCAGTGGCGTGGCGCGGCAGCGAAATGATCTCGACCTCGGCGCGCTTTAACCGGGTGCACGTGGCGATCGCCTGCTGGCAGTGGCCGAGTTACTTCGACCCGGCGGGGCACATGGGTGGCATCCGTTTGAAAACAGCCGAGTGGCGTCGTCCGCCACCCAGTAGCAGCCCCTTCGAAGCCAAGGCGTCCGGGCATTACCAGATCGCCACGTTGAGCAAGCACGACGCCGAAAACAACGGTTACCACGATGCGCTAATGCTCGACTGGCGTGGCCATGTCGCCGAAGCCACCAGCGCCAACGTGTTCTTCGTCAAGGACCGGACGCTGCACACGCCGCTGCCCGATTGCTTCCTCAATGGCATCACCCGCCAGACTGTTATCGAGCTGGCCGCGGTGCTGGATTACCAAGTGATCCAGCGCACGATTCTTCCTACAGAGCTCGGCGATTTCGAGGAGTGTTTTCTGACGGGTACTGCCGCCGAAATCACTCCCGTGCAGAGCATCGACGAGCAGCGCTATCGACCGGGCAGCGCCTGTCGCGAATTCATTGCCGCCTACACCTCAACCGTTAACGCCTGATCAACCGCCAGGAACACCACCATGTCAGATCAAGGGATTGTTGCGTCTAAACCTTATGTTTCACTGGGCCATCGCCATGAAGAGTTGGCGTCCCGCGGCTGGACGGTGCTCACTCCGGCCGAATTTGCCTACGATGTCGTCGGCACCCTGCAGGAATTCGGCCCGATCATTCCGCAATTCAACGGGCAGACCGCGTTCGCCATTACCCGCAAGCCGGGGTATGAAGCGCTGCCGTATTCCCAGAGCATGAACGGCATCGGCCCGCACACCGAAGCGCCGGTCTATGGACCGCCGCCGCGGTATTTGGCGTTGCATTGTCATCATCAGGCCAAGTGTGGTGGCGGGCATACGGGGTTGGTCGACGGAATCGAATTCCTGGCGTTTCTGGAGCGCACCGAACCCAAGTTGCGCGAATGGATCGACGAAACACCGATCGAGTTCGTCGCCACCGCCAAACCCGGTGAGGCAGCTCAAACCCGGGTCAAGGAGTACATCCTGACGCCTACAGAGGACGGCGATATTTTCCGCTTCAGCTACAACCAGTTTCACTACGGCGATGTGAATCCTTCCGAGCAGGCCCTGCAGCAATCACTGGTGGCCAACAATACTTCGCCGCTGGCCCGCTTCGCGACACTGGGGGAAGCGTATTTCGTCGAGCACAGCACACCGGTGTTGATTCCCGATGGCTGCCTGCTGATCTGGGACAACTGGCGCATGATCCACGCCCGCAGTCGATACACTGACCCGGCGCGTAACCTGACCCGCTACTGGCTGGCCTGATTTTTTTCATCGCCCCTTCATTCCTTTTGCGTACCCCATGGCGGGTACGCGTCCTACAGGTATCGCGTTATGCAAACAGCCATCGAGATCGCCAAGGTCGATCATCAACTGATCGTGCGGCTCAACCAGGCGTGGACCAAACGGGCCACGGTGTGTGCGCCGGAGAAGTTGCTGGTCAGCGAAGCATTCGATCCGGCGCGCCCGGATTACCCGGAGTGCATGGTGCCGTTTTTCCAGCATCCAAAATTCCAGGCCCTGAGCGAAGAGCTCAAGAGCAGTGTGGTGACCTGGGGCTGGATCGGCTACAACCTGCGCACGGTCACGGCAGAAGAACACGTGGTGAACCCGGCCCTGAGTGTCATTGCCAATCAATACCTGGGCAAGCACGACTGGCATTTTCGCGAGGCCATGCAGCAGACGTTGATTGACGAGCATTACCACACACTCATGCACCTGCGCGCTATCCAGCGCACCAAAGAAGATCGCGCGCTCGACCAGGATCTGGACCTGCCACCTTCGGTGACTTACCTGCGTCTGCTGGCCCTGCGCGAGGAATTGCCGGAGCAGTGGCAGCGCGATCTGGCCTCGATCACTTTCGCTGTGGTCGCCGAAATCAGCGTCAACGCTTATCTGGACCTGCTGGCAGACGACCAGAGCATCCAGCCACAAAACCGGCGGGTGGCCGAACTGCATAACCGTGACGAGTATGCACACAGCAAGGTTCTGGCCGAAGTTGCGAAGGTCATGTACGCCAACATGCAGCCGCCGCAACGGGAATTTTTCGCACGGACTTTGTCGGTAGCGCTGAGTGCTTTTGTCGCCCAGGACTACTCGATGTGGGAAGCGATCCTGACTCAACTGGGGGTCGAGGACGCGGCGCTGATCATCGCCGATACCCGCGAGAGCAACCGCAACGCGACGATCATGCGCGACTACAGCGGGCTGCAGCGTCTGGCCGAGGACCTGGGCATCACCGGGCAAATCGATTTCGACTTCCGACCGACCCTCAAGTCCGCCTCGGTGGCGTGAACCAGGAGCTGCCCATGTCTGTTCCCGTTTACGAAGTGTTCGCCATCCGGGTCGGTGCCAATGCCCAGCGCACGGCCCGGGAGAATTTTCTCTACGACGCCTGCTGCGGTGACCCGAATGCGCCGATGCCGCTGGATTATTATTTCTGGGTGATTCGCAATGAGCAGCAGCAGGTGATTGTAGTCGACACCTGTTTTCAGCCGGCCACGGCGGATCGGCGCAACCGTCAGATGTATCGCCTGCCGGAAGAATCCCTACGCCAGCTGGGGATTGACCCGGCACGGGTCGACAATCTGGTCCTCACGCATCTGCATTGGGACCATGCCGGTAACCTGGGGTTGTTTCCCAGGGCCACCGTGCATTTGCAGGAGGCGGAACTGCGCTTCTGCACCGGGCCGAAGATGGCCCATCGCGCGGTGAACAAAACCTACGAGGTGGATGACGTGATGTCGGCGCTGCCACCGCTGTTCGAGGGGCGGATGCGCTTGCACAACGGCACTGTCGAGGTGGCTCCGGGGGTCACCCTGCATCCGGTGGGCGGGCACACGCCGGGTAGCCAGGTGGTGCGGGTGCATACCGGGCGCGGCTGGATAGTGCTGGCGTCGGATGCAGCGCATTTGTGGGTGAACATTCGCGAGCGTAGTCCGTTTCCGATACTCGATGACCTGGCGCAGTCGCTGGAAGCGTTTAGCGAAATCGATCGCCTGGCGGATAGTGAAGATCACGTGATCCCCGGTCATGATCCGCTGATCGCTGAGCGCTTCCCGCACTGGAACAACGATCCGCATATCATTTGCCTGCACGAAAACCCGATCTGAAACACGCCCATGGGCCTGCACCGAAACGCGACCTGAAACACATCCCCCTGGACCGATACGGGATCTGAAATGCCCCCCTGTAGGAGCTGCCGAAGGCTGCGATCTTTTGATCTTAAAAATTCAAAGTCAAAAGATCGCAGCCTTCGGCAGCTCCTACAGGGGGATGTGCGTTTCCCTGGCAGCCTTAAGTCTGGTTTTTCAGGAGCTGACCCAAGGTCGCCAACGCCTCCTCAACCCGCAACGAAAACGGCGCACCACAACCCACCCTCAAACAATGCCCAAACCCCGCGCCATTGGAAAAGATATCCCCAGGCAAAATCTGAATCCCCACCTTCAACCCCTCATGAAACAAACGCATCGCCGAATACCCAAACGGCAACTCCACCCACAACAGCGTTCCACCCCGTGGCTCGGTCACTCGGGTGCCCTGGGGGAAATGCCGCAGGATCGCCGCACTTATCTGTTGGCGTTGTTGCGTCAGCGTCTTGCGCAGCCGCCGCAGATAGCGTTCGTAAGACGGAGTTTTCATGAACGCACCGACCGCCAACTGCGACAGCACCTCGCACCCCCTCGATTGACTGTGCTTAAGCATCTCCACGCGGTCATGCCATCTGCCGGCACTGATCCACCCCAGCCGCATGCCCGGGGCCAGGGTTTTGTTCAGCGAGGCGCAGTAGATCAGGTTATCGCTGCGGTCCCAGTGCTTGAGCGTGGACTGCGGTTGCTCGGTATCCACCAGGTCGCCATAGGTGTCGTCTTCGATCAGCACAGCGCCGCGCTCGGCGCACAACTGCACCAGTCGTGCCTTGTGCGAGTCGGGCATGATGCTGCCCAGCGGGTTTTGCAGGTTGGGCATCACGATCACGGCATGGATCCGCTCGGGACCGCGCAGCAGCTGTTCCAGGGCAATAAGGTTAATCCCGCAGTGCGCCGTCGCCGGTACCTCCCGCACTTGCAGGTTCAGGCTTTCGAGAATCTGCAGCAGGCCGTGGAAGGTCGGCGACTCGACGGCAACCGTATCGCCGGGTTGCGTTACGGCGCGCAGTGCCAGGTTCAGCGCTTCGCTTGCGCCGTTGGTGATCACGATCTGCTCGGCGCTCAGCTGGGTTTTGCTGGTCAGGGCGCGGCGGGCGAGGATAGTGCGCAATGCCAGGTTGCCGCTGGTGGGGCCGGTCCGGCCCAGCAACTGCTGATCCTGACGCAGTGCCTTGGCCATATGGTTCTGGAGGATTTTCAGCGGATAGAGTTCCGGCGCGCAGTAGGGGCTGGCGAAATTGACCTTGATCGTCGCACGCTGGCTGGCCTTGAGCACCGCTGATACCTGTTGATGAATACCCACATAAACATCGGCGTCCGGCACCGCCTTTGGCATCGGCTGGGGCAGGCAGTCGGGCTGGCGGATGTAGTTGCCCGAACGCGGTCGGGCTTCCAATACCCCCTGGCCCTCCAGTTCCCGGCACACCTGCACCGCGGTCGACAGGCTGACGGCGTGCTTTTCCATCATCAGGCGGATGGAAGGGAAGCGTTCGCCGGTTTTCAAAGTGCCGCTGCGGATCGCGTCGAGGTAGTGGTTGGCTAACTGACGGTACAGGGGAAGTGTATTCATGCAGACCTCAGCAATTGCACCACTGAGGTCCTGGGCTGGACAGTGAGTTGACGCTCCCCGCAGACGGACCCATGGTGCTCGGGGATCAAGGGACGTGTTGATGCTGTTTCGATACTGGAACAGTAGTCGCGGACTTGCCTGAATCGCAGGCAATAAAAAGCCCCGCACGAGGGCGGGGCTTGGGGGAGGCAGCTGCTGGCGACAAACCCGTGGCGAGCGAGCTTGCTCGCGCTTGAGTGCGCAGCACTCACAAAAGAAGTGGTGCTGCCACTATTCTGGGGCCGCTACGCAGCCCAGCGGGAGCGAGCGCCCTCGCCACATTACTGCGCGGCGATAGTGAAACCGTCGAACGCGCTCTGTTGCTGCAGCGCGGTGATGATGTTCTTGCGGTTGATCGCCTGTTCGGCCCCGCTGTTGTCCAGGAACGTTTCGCTGTCCAGCTCCGCTTCCTCGCCTTCGCCAACGAAGGTGAAACCGAGGAACTCCAGGGCTTCGCGGTCAACGTTCAGGCGCGAACGCGGAGTGCGCAGCGGCAAGGTGACGCTCGTGCCGTCCTTGCTGATGGTGAACACTTCGACTTCTTTTTTCGCCTTGGCGGCTTTGCTCTTGCCGCCGCTCGGGTTGCTGATGGCCTGGTGGGTCTGGTTCAGCACTTTCAGCGCCAGGCCGTAGACGATTTCCTGGAACGCCGGGTCGTCCTTGAAGCTGGACAGGATGCGGCTGATCGGGAACTTGCTGCTGAGGTCTTCGAGGGCGGCGATGTCGGCGGCCTCGGCGTCCTTGAGCTGCTTGAGCTCGCCCATCAGTTCGTAGGCCTTGTCATCGTCGAAACTGTCGTGAGCCTGGCGAATCGCGGCACGCAGCTCGCGGATCTGCTCGCTTTCGCGGGTGGACTGGAACGAGTCCAGAACCATCTCGGCGATGGTCTTGGCCTGGGGCACATGCTGTGAAAGATTGATGGAGTTTTCGTATTCCGCTTTGGATGACAAGGTGACTACGGATTCAGCGGTATTGGAATCTGACATTGAAATTTCACTACTTCTCTTAACTTGGGTTTAGGCGAGAAAGCACAGGGCCTTTTCAGGCCGCCTAATCTATTGGACCGAGGCCGTGTTGTCACGGACGAACAGGCCAGCGGCCAAAAGATCACCCTCGGTCCCCTGTAGGAGCTGCCGCAGGCTGCGATCTTTTGATCTTGATCCTTGAAGACCCCAATGTTGCCAAAGATCAAAAGATCGCAGCCTGCGGCAGCTCCTACGCGGTTGATGCCTTGAAGCCGCGAAATACCTGATAAAACCTGATTGAACGCCCGCAGAACAAACCGCTGGCAATCCCGGACGCACAGGCCTTGAGCAACATCACCGGGAGGGTCTTGGACAGTTGCGGGTGCACTTCGGCTTCGTAGCCAAAGTAGTAGTTGATGGCAAACAACAGCAGATACAGCACCAGGGTCTTGCTGGTGCCCGGCAAAACCAGCCCGCTTCCCGTGTCATCCAGCCTGACGTCCTTGCTGGAAAAAATCAGCAGTGCGGCGGCGCTGCCCACCAGTACGGCGACCAGCCAGAAGCCCAGGGACAGCGCCGGATGCAGTGACAGATTCAGCGAATACAGTGACCAGGCGAGCAAAATTGGCGGTGTGATCAGCAGCGAGATCTTGCTTTCGCGGGTGGGGGAGAGGGCCTTGATACCGAAGTAGCACAGCAGCACGAATAGCGCGTAGACCCACGGCGGGGTGTTTAGCAGGGCGTTAAGCATCTTGACGCGTCCGTGTCGAAAGGTGAGTCGGGATAATAGCCGTGCTGCGTAGCTAGCAGCCGACTATTTCCCGATTACCTTCACGGATGCAGCAGCTTCTGCACGCGCTTGTCGGCCAGATGCTGGAACACCAACCGGCCGATCAGCACCAGCAAGGTCAGCGAGATCAGCAATACGGAAATGGCTGCCACACTCGGGTCAACGTTATCGCGCAAGCCGCTCCAGATGCGTTTCGGCAGGGTATCGACGTTGACACTGGTGATGAACAGCGTCACCGCGACTTCTTCCCACGAAAGGGCGAACGCCAGCAGGGCGGTGGAGGCAATGCCCAGTTTGAGATTGGGCAGGATCACCATGAAGGTGGTCTGCATCAGGCTGGCGCCGAGGTTGCGCGAGGCCAGTTCGATGCGTCGGTCGATCTGGCTGAGGGCAACCATCATGGTTACCACGCCGTAAGGCACGACCATGATCACGTGGGCGATCACTACGCCGGTCAGGGTGTCGTAGCCCATGCCCGGGGCGAAGCGTCCGAGCTTGGTTTCCATGAAATACAGCACCAGTGCGGAAATCACCGGCGGAATGGCCATGGGCAGCAGCACCAGGCCGATCAGCGCGGTGGCCAGTTTCGAGCGCATGTACCAGATGCCGAGGCTGAAGCTGGCGGCGAGCACGGTGGCGATCAGGCTGGTAGCGAACGCGATGGTCAGGCTCTGGCTAATCGCGTGGAACCAGTCGGGATTGCTCACCAGCGCCTCATAGTGGCGCAGCGACCAGTTGCCCTCCGGCATCGACAGGAAGCGTTTGCTGGTAAACGACACCGGGATGACCGTCAGCAACGGGAACAGCATGAAGGCCATGGCGATCACGGCCAGCAGCCGCGTACTCAGGCTTGTGCGATGGGTATTCATTATGGACCTCAGCCGACCAGGCGATTCACGCCGGTGATTTTCAGCAGTACCCAGATCAGCGCACTGACCAGAGCCAGCAACACCACGCTCAGTGCCGCACCCAGGCCCCAGTTGCTGGTCTGGAACATTTGCAGGAACACATATTCGGCGATCATCACGGTTTGCCCGCCGCCCAACAGCACCGGGGTAATGAAGAAACCCAGGCAGAACACGAACACCATGATGAACGCGCCCAGCATGCCCGGCAGGGTCTGTGGCAGCAGCACTTGCCAGAACGTGCGCAAGGGGCCGGCGCCGAGGCCGCGGGAGGCCATGAGGATGCGCTGGTCCAGCTGGCGCATGCTCGACAGCAGCGGGAACACCGCGTACGGAATCATCACGTGGAGCATGCCGATGACCACGCCGATTTCATTGCGACTCAACTGCAGCGGTTGATCGATCAGGCCCATGCCCATCAGGCCATTGTTGAGCACGCCGTTGCTGCGCAGGGCGATCAGCCAGCCGAACGCGCGTACCAGCACCGAAATCCAGAACGGAATGAAGATGCAGATCTCCACCACGCGCTGCCAGAACGGCGGGCTGAATACCCAGCAGTAGGCCAGCAGGTAGCCGATCAGCAAGGCCAGGCAACTGACGGTCATGCACAGGCGCAAGGTGCGCCAGAGCATGTCGTGGATCGCCGGGTCCGTGGCGATACGCTGGTACTGCTCGATGCCGGGTGTCGGCAGCGAGAAGCTCCAGCCCACCACGCCGAGGAATGGCAGCACGTAGAAAATCAGCAGCAGCACCGGCAGCGGAAACAGCAGCAAGCCGCGCTCCAGGCCCGGCGAACTGAATCGGGGCTTGGGCGGGGTCAAGGTGGAGGTCAGGGTCGTGGTCATGGTCGATGGCTCACTTGGACAGCCGTGTCAGGTAGGTTTCCAAGGTCTTCGAGTAGTTGTCGGCGTACCACTGGGCGTTGAGGGCGATCTGTTTTTTCAGGTTTTCGGCCGATGCACAGTTGGCCTGCAGTTGCTCGGCCGACATCAGCTTTTCAGTCGCGCTGTTGGACGGGCCATTGCCGAGCAGTTCAAACAGTTTCAGTTGGCCTTCCGGTTGCAGTGCATGCTGGATGAACTGCATTGCCGGTTGCGTACCGGCCGGGTTGCCCTGCAATACCGCCCAGCTACTGGAGTTGATGAAGCCGTTGTCGAAGCTCCAGCGCACGCGGTTGTCGGTGTCTTCGGCGAGCAGCTTGGCGCGGGTATGCCAGATCGCACCCATCGACACTTCGCCGTCGACCATCAGCTGTTGGCTCTCGGCGCCCGAACTCCAGAAGGACAAGACGTGGGGCTTGATCTCGTCGATCTTGGCCATCGCGCGGGGTATGTCCAGCGGGTACAGCTGGTCCGCCGGCACGCCGTCGGCGAGCAAGGCCGCTTCGAGCATGCCGTTCATCCATTTGTACATGGTGCGCTTACCGGGAAATTTCTTCACGTCCCAGAAATCCGCCCAGCTTTTCGGACCGTTATCGCCGAATTTTTCGCTGTCCCAGGCCATCACGTAGCTGAACTGATAGCTGGCGATACCGTGGTCGGAGGCAAGCGCCGGGGCCACCAGGTCGCGCTTGATGGTGGTGTAGTCCAGCGGCTGGAGAATCTTTTCCTTGCCCAGGACGATGGCGCTGTAGCTCTCGACGTCGACCACGTCCCAGCTCGGCTGGCCGCTGGCCAATTGCGAGCGGATGGCGCCCTCGGTCGGGCCTGCGCCGTCTATGCGCACCTGGATGCCGGTGTTTTTGGTGAAGGTTTCGGTCCATGCCGAGCGGAACGCATTCAGCGCATCGCCACCCCAGTTGACCACCACCAGCGGCTTGTCGGCCGACCAGCTGATGCCGCTGCGCAGGGCCAGGGGCACGGCTGCCAGTAGCCCCATGGCCTGGATGAAGGTCCGACGGTTGATCTGCCCGCCACGGGCTTTTTCGATCAGCACTTCAATACAGTCGCGTTGATGATCCTGGCTCATTGCAAGTCCTCAGTTGGCGGGTGTCCCTGGGGACAGTGGCCTTTTTTTGTAGTTAGGAGAGAGCTTCGTGACGCTTGGGTTAACGCGCTTCAGGCCTGCAGCAGGAAGCTTTGTTGCACCGGCCAGCTCAGCCACACC
The DNA here is from genome assembly GCF_054897945.1 of Pseudomonas sp. LB3P31. Lineage (NCBI taxonomy): Bacteria > Pseudomonadati > Pseudomonadota > Gammaproteobacteria > Pseudomonadales > Pseudomonadaceae > Pseudomonas > Pseudomonas sp. LB3P31. The sequence continues at coordinate 2,314,663 of NZ_CM142710.1, read as the reverse complement.
GGCGCCCCGGTGGGCATCAGCGCACCCGGATGATTGCCGGGAACCGACAGATTGACCGGTAACGCATCGCCTCCGACCTTGAGTGCCAGGTGGGTGCTGGAACCCTGGTAAACCTTGTCCGTGAGTCGCGCGGGCACCACGTTGTAACCGTCCCGGGTCGGACAGTCGCTGAGCAGCTCCATGTGTTCGGGGCGTACCGCCAGCACCGTCGGCTGGGCGCTAAACGGGTTGGGGGCGAGGGCGTGCAAGACGCTGCTGCCGCAACGGCCGCTGGCGGTAGGACCGTTACGGCTCATGTCCACCAGCGGAAACAGGTTCATCTTGCCGAGGAATTCCGCGACGAAGCGGCTTTCCGGACGGTTATAGATATTTTCCGGGGTGTCGACCTGGGTCAGCTTGCCGTGGTTGAAAATCGCGATGCGCGACGACAGCGCCAGCGCCTCGCCCTGGTCGTGGGTGACGAAGACGAAGCTGGTGCCGACCTGGCGATGGATGCGTTGCAATTCGGTCTGCAGTTGTTCGCGCAAGTTTTTGTCGAGGGCCGACAGCGGCTCGTCGAGCAGCAGCAATTCCGGTTCGAACACCAGCGCCCGGGCGATCGCTACCCGCTGCTGCTGGCCACCCGACAGCTCGGAAGGCTTCTTGTGCATGTGGGCGCCCAGGCCAACTACTTCGAGGATGTGCTTGACCCGGCGCTGGCGCTCTTCAGCGGCAACCTTGCGGATGCGCAGCGGGTAGGCGACGTTATCGGCCACGCTCATGTGCGGGAACAGCGCGTATCCCTGGAACACCATGCCGTAGTTACGCTTCTCGGCAGAGCGCTTGATGATGTCGACGCCTTGCTCCATCAGCTTGCCCGAAGTCGGGCTGAGGAAACCGGCCAGGATCATCAGCAGTGTGGTCTTGCCCGAGCCGGACGGACCCAGCAGGGTCAGGAATTCGCCTTGGCGAACATCCAGGTCGACGTTATCCAGCGCCGCGAAACGACCGTAATACTGGCTGATACCTTGTGCGCTAAGCTGGATCGCTGAACGGCTGGACACGATGGAAGTTCCTCTTTTTTGTTGCCCCGAGGCGTGCGAGGACGGATGTAAATCCGGCAGGGGCTTTGGGTTTATTATTGTTAAAAATATCGCTACATCAATGGAATTATTTTGCCGGGATTGGTTAGTTTTATTGAACAAACTTTGTAGGAGTGAGCCTGCTCGCGATGGGGCCAACACATTCAACATTGATGTCGCCTGGCGCACCGCGATCGCGAGCAGGCTCGCTCCTACAGGGGGATGGAATGTTCTTTACAAGGTGTCCTGCCAGGTTTGGTGTGACGACTGCAGCTGGGTTTTTACCCAATTGCTGAACGCCTGCACCACCGCGCGCTCGGCTTTTTGCGGGTCGGCGGCGAGGTAATAACCGCGGTGCAGGTCGATGGTGATGTCGAATGGGCGCACCAGCAGGCCCTTGGACAGAGCATCGCCACTGATCAGGTTGTCGCCGATGGCAATGCCCTGGCCGGCAATGCACGCCGACTGCGCGCAATGCGCATCGGAGAACAGGATCCCGCTCACCGCGTTCACCCCGGAGGCGCCGGCAGCGGTCAGCCAGACTCGCCAGTCCGAATAGTCGGTCATGTGCAGCAACGGGTAGCCGCTCAATTCCTGCGGGGTTTTCAGGCCGCTCAATGAATTGATCAGGCGCGGGCTGCACACGGGGAAGAAGCGCAGGGCGACGATTTCCTCGACGACCATTTCCGGCCAGTCACCAATGCCATAAGCGATGAACAGATCGGCGCCGGGGTTGTTGATGTCGTCCGGAGTCCTGGGGGAGATCAGCTGCAATTGCACTTGCGGATACTGCCGCAGGAACGCGCCGATGTGGTGGCACAGCCAATAGGTAGCAAAGCCCGGCGCGCAACTGACGCACAGGCGCCCGGAAATCTCCTGGTCGTCGACCAACTGCCCGGCGTCCAGCAGGTTCAACAGAATCCCGTGCACTTCCCGGGCATACCGTTCGCCCTGATACGTGAGGCCGATGCCGCGGCCGATGCGCTCGGTCAGGGCAAAACCGACGCACTCCTCCAGTTTGCTGATCTGGTGGCTGATGGCGCTGCGGGTCAGGTTCAGTTCACGGGCGGCCACCGACACGCTGCCGAGGCGGGCGACGGCATCGAGGGCGCGAAGGGCTGTCATCGATGGAAAACGCATAAATCATCCCGCTGAGAGTGGTCGGTTTGCTGTTTATGGTGACTTAAATTGAACAGTCAGGCCAAAAAAAATCGATTGTTGTATCGGTTGGTTCAACAATACTAGCCCCATTCGTCATCGGCCCATGAGGCCTTTGTCCAGGACGGCGTGTCTCGCCGACTAAAACAACAAGAACTTTCAGGCCCCGCCGCGCGGATTTTGCGCAAGGGGCCTTCAATTGAACTGCACTCGAAAAGGTGGCTTGCATGGCTGAGTCCGACAACTTTACCTCGACCCATTCTGCACAAGGGACATACGCCGATCTGATCCTCGGTAACGGTCGCATCTACACCCAGGATCCGGCAAACCCGTGGGCCGAGGCCGTGGCGATTCGCGACGGCAAGTTGATCGGAGTCGCCAGCCTCGACGAGCTTGAAGGGTTCAAGGGCCCGAACACCCTGTTGCACGATCTGCAGGGCGCGTTTTGCATGCCCGGCCTGCACGACATGCACACCCATCCCGACCTGGCCCTGGCGCCGCGGTACAGCGACGACCTCGACGTGGGCATCGAAGATCCCACGCCGGAGCAGCTGCGTGAAAGCATTCTGGCCTACGCCGACAGCCATCCGGGAGACGGCTGGATCTACGGGCAATACTGGGTGCGCTACACCTTCCGGGAAGCCGGCTTGACCCCGGGCCGGGCGTGGCTCGACAGCGTGATGCCGGACCGTCCCGTGGCCCTGCTCGACCGGATGTGGGGCACCATGATGGTCAACTCCAAGGCGCTGGAACTGGCCGGCATCGACCGCCACACCAGCGACCCGCGCAACGGTTATTTCGAGCGCGACGAACTGAGCGGCGAACCAACCGGCCTGATGATCGACGGCGCTTACGCAATGATCCACGCCGCCATGCCGCCGACCCCGGTCAGCGTGCTGCGCCGCGCCTATCGCGACGGCGTGCATTTCCAGAGTTCGCGCGGGGTCACGGCGAGCAAATACGTGCACGTCTGTGAGCAACGCCTGCAAGCCTTGAAGGAACTCGACGACAGCGGCGAATTGACCGTGCGCATCGAAGCGGCGATCAGCTGGCAGGACGATATTTTCCCGGTGCGGCGTCGCTGGGAACTGCTCAGCGGTGAGCGTCACTACTATCGCAGCGCGCGCCTCAGTGCGAACGCGGTGAAATTCCACTTTGACGGCACGGTCGAGCCGAAATCCTCGTACCTGCTGACCCCTTGGCCGCAGGAGAAAAGCTGGCGCGGCAAGCTCAACCTGACCCCGGAGCACATCACCGACATGGTGGTGGACATGGACAGCAAGGGTATTCGGGTGATCGCTCACTGCACCGGTGACGGCGCCTCTGACGTCTTTCTCGATGCAGTCGCCGAGGCGCGGCGGCGCAACGGTTTCAGCGGAGTGCGGCACCAGTGTGCGCACAGCACCTTGCTGCACCCGGGCAACCTGCCGCGCTTCAAGGAACTCAACGTGATCGCCGAGTTTTCCCCCGCTGCCTGGTATCCGACGCCGTTCGCCAGCGGGGCACGCTCCGGTTACGGCCAGGAGCGGCTCAAGCGCATCTATGATTTCAAGGGTGTTCTGGACGCGGGCGGCACGGCGGTGATGGGCACCGATTGGCCAGTGGCGTCGATCGACCCGTGGCTGGCGCTGGAAACCATGGTCACCCGCCAGAACCCATGGAACGACGATCCGGCCTGCTTCGGCGAACCGATCACCCTCGAACAGGCGCTGAACGTGGTGACCAGCAACGGCGCAGTAGCCATGGGCCTGGAACACAGCACCGGTAGCCTGCAGGTCGGCAAAGCGGCGGACCTGATCGTCATCGACCGCGACCTGTTCGCCGAGCCGGCGCGCAACTACATCCACCGCACCAACGTGTTGCTGACGTTTGTCGAAGGGCAGCTGGTCTATGACCGGCATTCGACCCTGGCACCCGCTGGATTAAAAGCCGTGTGGCAGGGCGAACCACCGGTGCTGGAGGGCAAGGCGTAATGGACCTTCCGCGCATCGCAGTCACTGTGGTCTCGGGTTTCCTCGGGGCCGGTAAAACCACCTTGCTCAACCGCATGGTGCGCCGTGCGGAAGGCAGTCGACTGGCGGTGATCGTCAACGATTTCGGTGAGCTGAACATCGATGCGGCGATCGTTTCCGAAGTGACCGACGCGGTGTACAGCCTGCAAAACGGCTGCATCTGCTGCACGGTCCAGGAAGACTTGCTGGCGCAGCTGGCGAGCCTGGCGCAACTGCAGCCACGCCTGGAACGCATCGTCATCGAATGCAGTGGAGTGTCCGATCCGCAGCGCATTGTGCAAACCCTGGCGTACCCGCAATTGCGCAGCCAGATGCAGCTGGACATGGTGATCACGGTGGTCGACGCCACCCGTCACCTGCAACTGGAGGGAGAATATGCGCGGCTGGCCCGGGCGCAGGTGGCTGCGGCGGACCTGCTGCTGTTGAACAAAACCGATCTGGTCGACGACGCGCAGTTGCAGACCCTGCGCGACGCCCTGGGTGCGCGGGTGCGGGTGCACGAGAGTGTGCAGGCGCAGTTGCCGGATGCGCTGTGGCTGGACACCGAGCTGGATGTTGCGCCTCGGGCGCTGAAGCCGCTGACGCTGGTGTCGACGGACGATCACAGCGAAATGTTCAGCAGCTGGTTGTGGCAGAACTCCGCCGGGCTCGATGTCGAGCGTCTGCGCGGCTGGCTGCAAGCATTACCAGGCGATGTGTTTCGGGTGAAAGGGTTGGTGTTGCTGGCGCAAGGTGGCAAGGCGCACTGGTTGCAACATGTCGGCACCCGCAGTCAGTTTCTGCCCGCCACGGATGAGGCGCTGGCGAGCGAGTCACGATTGGTGTTTATTGCTCGTCGGGGCTTCGACGGCTGGGACGCGTTGGGGCAAGGACTTGAGGCGTGCAAGGTGCCGGAGAAAGTGCGGACATGACCCCTGTGGAACAACGTTTACGTGAAGAGTTGGCCGCGTGTTATCGGCTGATCGCGCACTTTCGCATGACCGATCTGATCTTCACTCACATCTCGGTGCGCCTGCCAGGGCCCGAGCATCATTTCCTGATCAATCCGTATGGCTTGATGTTCGATGAAATCACCTCGTCGAACCTGGTGAAAATTGACCTTGAAGGGCGGGCGGTGGAGGCCAGTGCCTATCCGGTGAACCCGGCGGGGTTTGTTATCCACAGCGCGATTCACGGTGCCCGGGAAGATGCCCAGTGTGTGCTGCACACCCATACCAAAGCCGGTTGCGCGGTGGCTGCGTTGAAGTGCGGGCTGCTGCCGGTGAACCAGATCTCCATGGAGTTTTACGGTCGGGTGGCCTACCACGACTATGAAGGCGTGGCGCTGGACATGAGTGAGCAACAGCGGCTGGTGCAGGACCTGGGCGACAAGTCGGTGTTGATGCTGCGTAACCACGGTTTGCTGACTGTCGGCGAGACGGTGAGCCAGGCATTCCTGCGCATGTACTACCTGGAAAAAGCCTGTGAAATCCAGCTGGCGGCGCAAGCGGCGGGTGAGGTGATCTTGCCGCCGGCGCAGGTGTGCGCGCATACCGAGCGGCAGTTCAATGATCCTGGGCGACCGTTGGAGGAGGGTGAACTTGCTGACCCGGATGCGATGCAGTTGGCCTGGGCGGCGTTGATTCGGATGCTGGATCGGGTGGCGCCGGGGTATCGGGATTGATCCGAACCCTGTGGGAGCGGGCTTGCTCGCGAAGGGGCCGTCACATTCAATAATGATGCTGACTGACCCACCACTTTCGCGAGCAAGCCCGCTCCCACATTGGACCAGTGTTTTCCATACATGCCTTGCCCGCTGCAGATCCATGTGGGAGCAAGGCTTGCCTGCGATGCAGACGCCACGGTCAATCAGACCTGCCCCGGCGTATTCAGATTCATCGATCGCATCGCCAACCCCGTCGCCGTCTCCTCATCCACCGGCAACGAAAACACAAAAGTAGCCCCTTGCTCCGGCACATCCACCAGCCGAATCTCGCGGCCATGCAGCTGCAAAATTCGCTGCACAATTCGCAACCCCAACCCGCCGTCACGCCGCGCGCCGCCGATGTTGAACGGTCGCAAAAACAGCCCTTCACGCAGCTGCGCAGAAATCCCCGGCCCGCTGTCACTCACAGTGATCTCGACGAACCTGCCCTGTGATACCAGGCTGATGCCGATGGTCCCGCCCACGGGCGTATGACGCAGCGCGTTATCAAACAGATTGGTCAGTACTCGTTCGATCAACCCCAGGTCAGCAAAGACCCCAGACACCGTCGGAGCGAAGCTGGCCTTGAGTTGCACCTGGCGCGCCTCCGCCGTCAGTTCGAACTTCTGGAAAATATCCTGCACCAGGTCAGTCAGGAAAAACCGCTCCAGCACCGGCTGCACAAAGCCATGCTCCAGTCGCACCAGTTCCAGCAGCGATTGCGCCAGCCCGCCGACCTTGCGGCTTTGATCCAGGGCGATGCCCAGGTAGCGGCGGCGCTCGACGGCGGACAGCGTGGCGTCCTTGAGCGACAGCGTTTCCAGATAGCCGTGCAGCGACGCCAGCGGCGTGCGCAAATCGTGGGAGATGTTCGCCACCAGTTCGCGGCGCTCCTGGTCCTGGCGGGTCAACGAGCGCCATTGCTCGCCCAGGCGCGCCTGCATCTGCCGGAACGCGGCATCGAGCACCGCGATTTCGTCGTGACTGGCGGCTTTTTCCACGGTGACGGGCAGAGCTGGCGTGACCGGAACGCCATCGATGTCGAACTGGCTGACGGTTTCGGTGAGGCGGCGCAATGGCCGGGTGATCAGTGCAAACGCGGTGAGACCGGCAATCAGGCACAGCAGCGCGACCAGTGCGATTGACAGCAGGGCGGTATTGAGCGCAGCGCTGGTGGCGCCGCGCTCGGCCAGGCGATCATGGTCTTCACCCAGCAGTACCACATAGAGATAACCCGCCGGCTTGCCATCAACCTTCAGCGGTGCGGCGCTGAACACCTTGCGCGCATCGACACTGCGTGGATCGTCACCGGCAATCGGCAGGGCATCGCCCCTGAGCATACGCTGGATCGGCGCCAGGTCGACGCGCTCCCGCCGAATCCGGCCTTCGGGCGCGGCACTGCCGACAATCTTGCCCTCGGTGTCCAGCAGGTACACCTCGACACTGGGGTTGACCTGCATCAGCTTGCTGAACAGATCACGCACCGCATTGGGCATCAGGCCCTGGGTGTCCATCAACACCGTGTCGCGCGCAATGTGTTGCGCCAGGTCCCGGGACAACCCTTGCACCACTTCCTGTTCATGCATCTGGTTGGAACGCACCTGCAGCCACGCCGAGGTGCCGCAGCACACCAGCAGCAGCACGGCGAACACCAGGGACAGGCGCTGCGTCAGGGTCAGCCTCATGGCTGCGATTCCTCCCCGGTGGCGAACTTGTAGCCGCGGCCCCAGACCGTGAGGATGCGCACCGGTTGCGCCGGGTCGGCCTCGATCTTGGCGCGCAAGCGATTGATGTGGGTGTTGACGGTGTGCTCGTAACCTTCGTGGCTGTAGCCCCAAACGGCGTTGAGCAGATCCATGCGCGAAAACACCTTGCCCGGCTGGCGGGCGAAAAAGTACAGCAAGTCGAACTCCCGGGGCGTGAGGTCCAGGCGACGGCCATCGAGGGACACTTCGCGGGTGATCGGGTCGATGGCCAGGCCGTCGGTGAGCAGGCTGCCGGCGTCCATCTTCAGGTTGCGTGCCATGGCATCCACCCGACGCAGCAAGGCTTTGACCCGGGCCACCAGTTCGAGCATGGAAAACGGCTTGGCCAGGTAATCGTCGGCACCGAGTTCCAGACCGAGAATCCGGTGCACTTCGCTGGAGCGCGCACTGGTGATGATGATCGGCGTGTAGCGGGCCATGGCGCGGGCCCGGCGGCAGATTTCCAGGCCGTCGACACCGGGCAGCATCAGGTCGAGGATCAGCGCATCCCAGTTGCCTTGTTGCAGCAGGCGCATGCCTTCAGTGCCATCGGCGCTGTGCACCACCTCGAACTGCTCGTCACGCAGGTGCAGGCAGATCAGGTCGGCGATATGCAGGTCATCCTCGACTACGAGGACGCGTTTGGTCTGTTCCATCAAGCTCAATCCTTAAGTGCGATGTGCGATGTGCGATGGTCACAATTGCCACTGTTGCCACGGTAGGAGCGAGTGTATGCAACGACATTGTGCGGGTTTTTCACGGGCCGAGTTATCACGATTTATTTAACTTTCCGTGAGGATTTGGCGATCAAACCAAGCCTAGGTTGTCTTCCATGAAAGGCCCCCTGGATTTTTGGAGACGCGCATGTTTTCACGACGGCAGTTTCTCGTAGCGAGCGGCGGGCTGGGGGTTGCAGCCCTGGCGATCGGTGTATTGCCAAAATTTGCCGCGAGCTCCGCATTGCTCAGCAACGCCAGCGCCGCAGAGGCCTTCGAAGTTACCCACAGTGACAGTGAGTGGCACGCCCTGCTGAGCGATGAACAATACGAAATCCTTCGTGAGGAGGGCACCGAACGGGCCTACAGCAGTGCGCTGAACAATGAGCACCGGGACGGCACGTTCAGCTGTGCCGGCTGTGACCTGGCGCTGTTTTCCTCGGCCACCAAGTTCGAAAGCCACACCGGCTGGCCAAGTTTCTGGAAGCCGCTGGACAACGCGGTGGGCATTCGTCAGGACCGCTCGTTCGGCATGCTGCGCGAGGAAGTCCACTGCCGGCGCTGCGGCGGTCATCTGGGCCACGTTTTCGATGACGGACCCAAACCGACCGGGCTGCGCTACTGCATGAACGGCCTGGCGATGAAATTCACGCCGGCTTGATCCTTTGCTTCGGGAGTAAATCTGATGAAAGTCTCGTTCACCTGGCGTCGCACCTTGCTCGGCCTGGCAGCTGCCGGTGCCATCGGCCAATGCTCGGCCTTCTCCTTTGGCGCCGAGGACGCAGTGGTCATTCCGCCGCCGGCCCTTGATCAAACCACCCAGGCGCGCAGTGAAACCGCAGTGTTTGCCGGCGGATGTTTCTGGGGTGTGCAGGGCGTGTTCCAGCACGTCAAGGGCGTGCAAAAAGCTGTGTCAGGATATGCCGGCGGTACCGCCGACACCGCGCGCTATGAGCGGGTCAGCGACGGTGATACCGGGCATGCAGAGTCCGTTGAGGTCACCTTCGACCCGACGCAGGTCAGTTACGGCGCTTTGCTGCAGATCTACTTCTCGGTGGCCCACAACCCGACCGAACTCAATCGCCAGGGGCCTGACAGCGGCACTCAGTATCGGTCGGCGATCTTCACCCGCAATGGCGAGCAACAAAAAGTCGCCCAGGCCTACATCGCCCAGCTCGACGCCGCGCATTCGTTCAACAAACCGATCGTGACCAAGCTGGAAAGCTACAACGGTTTCTACCCGGCGGAGGATGAACATCAGGACTTCCTGACCGAACACCCGACGTACCCCTACATCGTCATCAACGACTTGCCGAAAGTGGCGCAGTTGAAACAGCTGTATCCGGAGCGTTATCAGGAGAAGCCGGTGCTGGTAAAAGGTGGGTCGTGACTTGGTGGTTACGCGTCGATCAGGCGTTTGCCCATCTCGAAAGCGCGCATTTCAAAACCCAGCTCTTCGTAAAGGCGCCGCGCCGGCTCGTTGAAACCCCATACGGTCAAGCGCAAATCCGCGGCGCCCTGTTCCAGTGCCCAGATTTGCGCCTGCTCCATCAACGCCCGGCCAATGCCCTGACCCCGGCCAGCCTGGTCCACGCAGACCGAACCAATGCGCCCGACAAGTTGCGGCTGCATCAACGAGCCCTTGGATTCGGTAACTTGTACAGTGATGAAACCAATCGCCGTATTGGCCTGTTCAGCGAGGAACACCGCGTGATGTTCGCCCTCGATGCTCGGCCGCCAGAAGTCGCTGTCGCGGGCGAAATCACCGGTCGAAGGCGCATAAATGTCCGGTCGGTGCTGGTGGTGCAGGCTGTTGAGTTGCTGGCCCAATCGGCAGATCGACAGTAAGTCCTCAGAGGTGGCTCGGCGGTAAAGGGTAGGTGAAGTCATTGGCTGTCCGTGGCGTATTGATCAGGTGGGACCTGCTCTCCATGTCGATCAGGTCCCCGCGCAGACTAGTGCATCCAGCTCGCCCCTGGCTACTGCTTGCCCCACAGCTGCATGGCGAAATCAACGAAGTGGCGCAGCTTCGGCAGGCGGTAGCGATCCTGGGCGTAGATCAGGCTCATGGGCCGGCTCGGCAATTGATAATCCGGCATCAGCGCCACCAGTTTTCCACTCGCCAGGTCCTGCTCCACCAGCGCGTCCGGCAACATCACGATCCCCATGCCGGTGCGAGCGGCTTGATGCAGGCCCGCTGAACTGTTGATCAGCATCGTGCCACTCACCGCCACCAGGATTTCACCTTCCGGGCCGCTCAGCCGCCAGTGTTTTGCTACCGAGTGCCAGTCGTCTCCGGCCGGATAGGCGAAGGACAGGCAGTCATGCTGTTGCAGGTCTTCCGGCTGCTGCGGAGTGCCCCGACGCTCCAGATAGGCCGGCGAAGCGCACATGGTCAGGGTGTAGTCGATCAGCGGCCGGGCGATCACATTGCTCGACTCGATGGCGCCCAGGCGAAACGCCACGTCGAGACCATTTTCCAGCAGGTCGGGGCGCCCGTTGGAGAGCATCACATCGAGTTTGACCTGCGGGAAGCGCAGGGCGAACTCGCTGAGCGCCGGCGCGAGCTTTTCCGTGCCGAAGGTCAGCGGTGCGGTGATGCGCAACGTGCCGCTGGGGGTGTCCTGGCTTTGTTCGGCCAGGCGCTCGGAGTCAGCCACCAGGCCCAATACTTCCAGACAGCGCTGATAGTAGGCCGTGCCGAATTCTGTCAGGCGCTGACGGCGGGTGGTGCGATTGAGCAGGCGCACGCCCAGTCGTTGCTCCAGCGCGCGCAAGTGATTGCCGACCATGGTGGTGGACATTTCACACTGGTACGCGGCGGCGGTCATGCTGCCGGTTTCGACCACCCGCACGTAAACGGTCATTGCCTGGAACAGATCCATTATCAAGCTCAGCTTTAAAATGATTGAAGGATTGCGGCGTTTATCCAGCTCAGGTGGCTAACGATACTGGAAAAACACCGACAATTGCTGGAGCTTGATGTCATGACCGCCGCCTGCCTGATGACCACCTATCAACCCTTGGCCTTGAGCTTCTGCAAAGGCCTGGGCACTCGCCTGTGGGATCAGGCCGGTCGCGAATACCTCGACGCGGTGGCGGGAGTGGCGGTAACCAACGTCGGCCATTCCCACCCTAAAATCGTTGCGGCGATCAGCGAGCAGGCCGGACTGTTGCTGCATACCTCCAACCTGTACAGCATCGACTGGCAACAGCGCCTGGCCCAGAAGCTCACCCAATTGGCCGGGATGGAGCGGGCGTTCTTCAACAACTCTGGCGCCGAAGCCAACGAAACCGCGCTGAAACTGGCGCGGCTACATGGCTGGCGCAAAGGCATCGAGCAGCCGCTGGTGGTGGTCATGGAGAACGCTTTCCACGGTCGCACCCTCGGCACCCTGTCTGCCAGCGACGGCCCGGCGGTGCGCCTGGGGTTCAGCGAGCTGCCGGGAGACTTCGTCAAAGTGCCGTTCGGCAACCTCAAGGCGCTCGACCGGGTGCAGCAACTGCACGGCCCGCGCATCGTAGCGATCCTGATGGAGCCGATCCAGGGCGAGAGCGGCGTGCAACTGGCGCCACCCGGCTACCTGCAAGCCGTGAGCGACCTGTGCAATCGGCAAGGGTGGCTGATGATGCTCGATGAGATCCAAACCGGCATCGGCCGCACCGGCCAGTGGTTCGCGTTCCAGCACGAAGGCATCGTCCCGGACGTCATGACCCTGGCCAAGGGCCTGGGCAACGGCATCCCCATCGGCGCCTGCCTGGCCCGCGGCAAAGCCGCCGACCTGTTCACCCCCGGCAGCCACGGCAGCACCTTCGGCGGCAACCCGTTGGCCTGTCGGGTCGGTTGCACGGTCCTGGAAATTATCGAAGAACAGGCTCTGCTGCAAAACGCCGCACGGCAGGGCGATCGGCTGCTCGCCAGATTGCGCGCCGAACTGGCAGACAACCCAAACGTGCTGGCCATCCGTGGGCAAGGCCTGATGATCGGCATCGAACTCAAGCAACCCATCCGCGACCTGACCCTGATCGCCGCGCGGGACCACGGCCTGCTGATCAACGTAACCCGCGGCAAAACCATCCGCCTGCTGCCGCCTCTGACAATTGATGAGCGGGAGGTGGAAATGATCGTCAGAGGGATCTGCCGGGCAATCTGATTCCCCAAGTCACCCACAACCCCCGTAGGAGCTGCCGCAGGCTGCGATCTTTTGACCTTGATCTTCTCGGCGATATTGGAACCGTTGAAGATCAAAAGATCGTCCGAACGCGGCCCGAGCCTTCGGCAGCTCCTACCATGGCCGCTCCCCCAGGCTTTCCACCAACCGCACCAGATAACCGTCCGGGTCCTGTACCAGGAATTCCCGCTGGCCCACTTCAACCTTGTCGGCGCGATACCAAGTGTCGGCACAGGCACGAAACAGCGGCCATTCCACTTCGGCCAGCCGCCGCAGGATCGGTTCAACCGATTCAACGGTGATCTGAAAATTGATCCCCCGACCAAACGGCACCTGCAACTCACCACTCAGCCACTGACCCTCATCGGGATCATATTGCTCCAGCATCAGCTGCACGCCGTTCAAATCAAGATAGGCAAATCCAACTTCCGGTCGCTCATAGGCAATCGGAATGCCGATCAACGAAGTCCAGAAGTGCAGGCTTTTCCTGATGTCGGTGACCATCAGCTCAGGTACCAACTTGCTCCGTGCAAACATAAAATATCCTTATTCAACAGTGTGAGGTTGTAGCGGGCGACGGCGGCATTGTAGTCGCCCGACGCCAACAGCATCATTCACTGGAGTAGTCCTTGCAGAACCTGCAGAATCGCCAGTCACTCAAGGGCAAGGAGCTTCCTAACGTGCGCGCAAAACTACTCTTTTTTATGCTGGCTGGACTCTACTCAGGCGCAAGTATTGCCACTCCCGCCGAAGACATCCCAGGAAACTACTACCTGCGCGCAATGGAAGTCGACTCCCGAATCATTCTCCAGCCCGACCACACGTTCACCGCCAACATCGCCTACGCCGGTGCGCAAGGCGAAGCGCAAGGTCATTGGGACCTGTCCGATAAAGTCCTGACCCTGACCAGCGACGAAGTAGAGCCGCCCGCCGACAAGCTGCTGTTCAGTTTAAGCCGAGCGCGCAACTTGAAAGAGTTGCAGGCAAGAGAACAGACCGACGCCGCCCAAACCCTGAAACAGGCGCAAAGCAACTACCTGCTGAATCTCAAGTACGCCCGCTCACGTCCGGTCCCGACCATCCCACCGGTAACACTGGTATTCGAATTCAACCATGGCCCGGCAGTTGAGTGGCTGTGGGACAACGCCCAAGGGCAGCAGTATTACCTGCCGTATTCCGAAGAAAGAAGCCTGACCCGAGTCGGATTTCAGTCCGCCGATAACGCTCAAGTCACCCAATGGTTTCCCATCGACCCGGCAACGCGTGCCATGACCCTGAACTGGACAGTCGATCGCGCAAACAGCCAGATGATTTACCAACAACCCGACCAGCTCGACCTCGGGCAATCGCAACACTACTTGCGCAACGCCCCAAGCGCACTGGCACTTATCGACAAGAACTACCGGGTGTCCATGTACTACGACATGCCCGCCGACCCTCCCGCGATCAAACCGATGGATATCTTCTGGTCATTCGACGATGGCTCGTCAGAACAGCAGCAATGGACCGACTCCCGGCAACAGCAATTACGCATGCCTGTCAGTTCGACAAAGACACTGAAAAAGTTCGGCGTGAAATTATCCGGTACCGCACAAGAAACCGAATGGTTCGACGTGGCCCCAGACAGCCGCGCGTTCTACCTGCTCTGGGAAGAACGCATCCGCCCTGGCCGGGGCAACGACCTGTCGGCGATGTTCAAGTCCCTGGAGTTGCAGGTCGACGACGGTTGCCTGGCCGTAGACCTGGGCAGAGGCGTGGCCTGTTACCGCAAGTAAGGTCAGTCGGTGGTCGTAGGCGCAACCATCCGCGTCTTCGGCGCACCGTTGGAATTGTGCTGATAAATAGCCTGAGGCTGGCCCTTATCATTAAAGAACACCTGCCCAATCCCCGCCGAGTTCCACAACCGCTCCCCAGCCTCGGCATGCTCCGGCACATGCGGAACAATGCGCATCAGCCGACGCTTGGTCAGCCAGTTCAGCGGCGAGCGCGGCGAGTAGAGCCAGCGGTTGAGCCGGTCGAACCACTCCAGCAGCGTCGGCGGAAATTCATTTTTGATGCCGCTACTGACGATCTGCCATATGCGCGGCCCACCCTTACGATGTCGGATAAATACTTCGTAGACGAAGGAATAATGCACATCGCCTGACAGCACCACGTAGTTACCCGGCGTCCGCGAGTGTCGGAAAATATTCAGGATCACCTGGGCTGCGCCGCGATGGGCCATCCAGTTCTCCGCGTCCACCAGTAGCGGGAAACCGCACCAGCTGAACACTTTCTGCACCGTCTCGATCAACTTCACCCCAAAGATCGGCGCTGGCGACACGATGATGGCCGAAGGGTGATCGAGCAACTCCTGTTGCAGCTCGCTCAAGGCTTCCCAGTCCAGCAAACCCGAAGGCTGCTTCAGCGTCATCTCGCTGCGCCAACGCCGGGTGCGGGTATCGATCACCACCAGCGCCGGGCTGGTCGGCAGCACGTAATGCCAGTGCTGGAATTTCAGCAAGTCATCGATCAGCTCATCCTGCACCGGACTGTCCAGGTAACGGTCCTGGCCGGTCGCGCTGAACAACGCAGTTTTCCTCAGCAAATCCTCGAACGCATCCGGGTTATTACCCCAGCCCTGACACAACATATACGCGATCAACGCGTTGCCGATGATCCGCTTGGAGAACGGATGCCCGTAGGCCGTTTCCTCCCATTGCGCGGAAAGATTCCAGTCATCGGTAATATCGTGATCATCAAAAATCATCAGGCACGGCAAATGCGCCATCGCCCGCGCCACTCCACCAAGGCCTGCTTTAAAGCCGTCGATCCGCGTCTGCTCCAGCGCATAACGCTTGGCGCGCGGCGCAGTCAGCACCGGCGGCTGCGGCGCAATCAGCGTCCAGGCCGTCGGCGACCACACCAACAGATACATCGCCATCACCTCGGCAAAGGTCACCAGATGATTGTCCGCGCTGCTACTGGTGAAAATCGGCTTACGCGCCCCGCCGAAAAATCGCTCACGCAACGTCTCGTTGCTCTCAAGCGCCGGTAACAGATCCGCACGATGGTAATAACTGGCCGGGTGCTCATACAGCTTGGCGCTGTCGCTGACCACCGCCCCCTCAAGATGCTCCTCGAACAACCCCAACCGCTCGATCAACGCATGAATCGCCCGCAGCATCGGGCCGGCGACGTCATCGGCATACACCTGGTCGCCCGTCATCATCAACAACGCAGGACGCTGATGAGGCTCGTGCTCGGTCGCCAGCAACTGATCCACACACAACAAACCATCGGCGGCAGGATGATGCGGCTTGCGGCAGGACCCGTGCAGCAACTGATCGATCCGCGAGCGCAGCACAAAATTCGGCCGCAGCGCATCTCCATACAACAGGTGCGGCGCCCACTCGGCGATGCCGGCGCCCTCAACCAACACGTCATATTCAATCAGCGTGTCGCAGGGCAGGGGACTGTCCAGGTGCACATCAATCAAATGCACAAACGCATGCGCGCCAATCGGAATCACCGTGCAGTGCTCGTCGCCCAAGCGAATATCATCCGCGCCGTGCAAACGCAAAGTCAGCGACAACTCACGAGTTCCCACCAGCCACAGCACCAGCCGCGAGGGCTCGAGCCGCCGCAGCAGCGGGCCGACCAGGACAGGGGGCAGGGAAGAGAGAGCGTCAGGCAATGGCAGAGACATGGACATCCGGGTTAAAGGTACACAGAGCCCGCGATAATACCGCAGGCGGCGGCGGGACAGCGAAAGTGCAGGAACTGATCGTTACATCGTGGGCGGGTATCGCAGCAGACATGCTTTGCTGCGCCGCAGTTGCGCTGTCGTCTTGGTGAGCTCATGCCAACGCTTTCCAGCGCTTGTGCCAAGCTGATGGAATCTTGATTCGCCATCAGCCCAGACAATCTCCAGGAAGCCCATGCCATGAAACCCACTCGTGCATCGCAGGTCCGTAGAGAGTTCTTCAGAGCCACCGGCTTCTACCTTCGCGTGGTGTGGCCGATCATTTCCGTACTGGTGCTGATCATCATCGTGTCCGGGTTGATCATCGGCTATCTGGAGGATTGGAAGGCGCTGGACGGGATCTACTTTGCCTTCGTCACCGGCTTTACCATTGGCTACGGAGAACTCGTGCCCAAGCTTGGCGTTTCGCGGGTCTTGGCGATATTGCTTGGGTTCAACGGCGTGTTGATGACGGCGATATTTGCAGCGGTCAGCGTTCGGGCGATAGAAGTTGCGGTGAAGGCGTCGGATTCGGAGGAGTAGGTAAGGCTGCGGTAACATGCTTAGATAGGCATTTAAATCGGGTGCAATCGCAAATGATCGACTTCAACAACAAAGGCTTCTTCAAGCTCAAGCAAAACGACGAATACGCCGAACGCGTCACCGCGCTGCTACTCGACGGCGAGCAAGTCATCGACTCCTACAAATCCATGCGCGACGGCGTGGTGTTTACCAACAAGCGCATCATCGCCGTCAACGTCCAGGGTCTGACGGGCAGCAAAAAAGACTTCACCTCGCTGCCCTATAAAAACATCGTCGCCTACTCGGTAGAAACCTCCGGAACGTTCGACCTGGACTCCGAACTGGAGATCTACTTTTCGTCGCTGGGCAGAGTGAAATTCGAATTCACTGGCCGGACATCTATGGTGGAAATCTCGAAGCTGATCTCGCAGCATCTGCTCTAAAACAAGCGCAAAGCCCCGAGAAGGCCGGGGCCTGACACCATCCAAAACCATTCCCGAATCCACGCGATCCCCACCGCAGAAGCCACACCGGGGAAGTCCCCTCTGGCAGACCAACTGAGCAAGTCACCGAGGATGACCCACTGTGGAAGTCACCTCTGTGGGAGCAAGGCTTGCCCGCGATAGCGCCAGATCACCCACCACCAACCCAAATGACCCACCATCACCGCAATCACCCCCCCCCAGCCCTAATCCCCTGAGCCCGTCGTCGGCTCAGAATCCCCCCGCTCCCGCACCAAAACCTTCACCGAATCATCAACCAACGCCTTACTCATAGCCGTCAAATAATGCGCAGCCCAAGCATGCCGCCCACTGCCCTTCGCATAAGCAGCATCCTCAGTAAGCGACTTGGCCAGGCAAAGAAAATCCGAAGCCATCGACAACGCATCACCAATGGGCACGCCACAAGTGACATGGAACATCGGTTGATTACCGAGGTAGATCGCGGGTGTGAAGCCGATGGTTTTAAGTTCGGAATCGTCGGTCATTTGCCACCTCCGGTGATGGAGAGGCAGTGGGGGAGGGCGGATAGTGGGACGCTACGCAACCGAAAGCCACGCAGAGGGAAAAGCCAAATTTCGAAGGGATTTATGCTGCGCATAGTGAAGCTCCTAGAATTAAGAAGCTGCCACGTTCGTTTCCAAGCGAATGGGTGACAGCTGTGCGCAGGTTGGAAAACCGGGAATCTAGGAAACCGGCACGCCCGAAGACGTCCCACGCACAGCCGCCATAGATCACGACTGAGAGAGTAAGAACTCCTGCAAACGTGAGTAAGGCACTGATGCACTTCCAGATTTGATCGGGTTTCCAAGCCCGGTCGCTGAGTTGGCAGCGACGGCGGAAAGGGTATCTCGCAACATCACTTCCTGCAACTGCGAGATTTCGCTCGGTCCGCCTGAGGTCAGGTGTGGCGGAGTTGTGGTCTGACGCCTATTTTCCTTCGTGCCCAAAGCTGATAGTTGTTGCCAACAGTGGGTTATTAAACTTTCGTACGGATCAAACCAGCGACAGTTTGCACAGGGTCAGGGACTAGACGTACGTTCCATTCTTGAGGTCGGGCGTGGTTATGGATAGGGCTTAAAGCGGTTCTGCTGTCGGCAGGCGGCAACCCAGGGGTGAGTTGCACTCGCCACTCGTCCTGGCCTGAAAAGTTATGGATTGGGGTCAGGGCGGTTCTACTCTGTGCTGTAGGAGCTTTGACCGAATCCATTTTTTTATTTGCAATCGTGCGTGATTTGTTGCGGGAAGTTCCGGTGGCGTTTCTGCTCGTCGTAGCGGCGGCTGCCTGATTGAAGCTTGAAGGTTTAACTGGTGCTGTCTTTTTTGATACTCGCGTTATTTTAGTTTTTTTAATACCGCTTGAGCTGTTGGTAGCTCGACGCACAACGGCGAGTAGTTTTGGTTGTTTGAACAATTTAAAGCGTAAAAAAAACCGCTTAATTTTACCCGAAGGATCTGCGCAGTTGATCGGGTCGTTTTCGCAGTAGGCATAAGAATTCAAGCCACCCTTTCCGAACGGACTTGAGCTGTCCGGGCTGTTAAAACGCATCAGCACCCGACAGTAAGTCCGATGACCCTGACCCAGTAAATAATTATCGGTTAGAGGGTCAAGCCATTCTCCGTTAAACCCTAGCAGGCTCAGTACTCCATTGTTCGCTGCGCGGCGATGACCGTAGGGGCTGTAGATTTGTAGATAAATGACGGTTCGATTGATGCTGGATAGCACCGTATTTTGTAGGTCAGTGGCGAGTAAGTTTCCAGGGGCGCCAGGTTGTATTTCGGCTAGCGGTATCGCGTCATGTTCGAAAATAGAAGTTTTTCTATCATCCTGAATTTTAGTCGCAATACGGGTCTTGTTGTAAAAATATTGGATCGTATTAGTGCCAATTAAACGATCCAGCGGGTCGTATCGGTGGAGGTTCGCGGAGCTTTTACGTGGTGTGCTCATGTTACAGGCTCCGGACAATGTTGATCTTCACATCAGCCTCTGCCTGTTTTCCTCGCTTGTATAGCTAGCAGATCTGTTAGCTACTTGGCTGCCCACCCTCATTTATTGAATATCTTTCAGGTAACCTTTGAGTCGGTTGGCCGGTGCATCAAGCTGCTCCACCGTTCGCGCACGATTGAAATCAATTGCCAACTTTTTCAACTCCCGCCCCAAAACCGTATCAACCCCACCAACCGCCTCCAGCGCCACCCCCACACATTCCCCCACCTTCACCTGAATCCCTTCCACATCTCCCCGCCGAACCAACAACCCAAATACCTCCCGCTCATATTCACTCATGATCGGATCATCCCGCAGAATCGGGCTCGACCCCTCCGTCTCATAAGCGAGCTTCAGGCAATACAGGGCAACGGCTTCCAGTAGCAATTCCATGGGGGGAATCCTTGTGAAATGGTTCACCGGTGGGGGAGGGCGGAAGAGAAGCAAGATCAAAAGATCGCAGCCTTCGGCAGCTCCTACGCAGGTCGGTGGGGTGGCAGTGGCTTTATCGCAGGCGAAAAAAAAGGCCTTGCAAAGCAAGACCTTTCTTAATTTTGGTGCCCCGAGGGAGACTCGAACTCCCACTTCTTGCGAAAACGGATTTTGAATCCGCCGCGTCTACCAATTCCGCCATCAGGGCTCAATGGCGGCGAAGTATAGAGATGAGATTACCGTTGGTCAATCACGTTTCATGGAGAATTTTTGATATTTCCGCTAGACTTCCCGGCCCTGCTAGACGAACCCCATCATGCGCGTTGCTGACTTTACTTTCGAGCTCCCTGATTCGCTGATTGCTCGCCATCCTTTGGCTGAGCGTCGCAACAGTCGCCTGTTGACCCTTGATGGGGTCAGCGGCGCCCTGGCACACCGTCAATTCACTGATTTGCTTGAGCATTTACGCCCGGGCGACTTGATGGTGTTCAACAATACCCGGGTGATTCCGGCGCGGCTGTTTGGCCAGAAAGCTTCCGGCGGCAAGCTGGAAATTCTGGTTGAGCGGGTGCTCGACAGTCATCGCGTGCTGGCCCATGTGCGGTCGAGCAAGTCGCCGAAGCCGGGGTCGAAGATCCTGATTGATGGCGGTGGCGAGGCCGAGATGCTGGCGCGGCACGATGCGTTGTTTGAGCTGGGGTTTGCCGAAGAGGTGTTGCCGCTGCTCGACCGCGTCGGGCACATGCCGTTGCCTCCTTATATAGACCGGCCGGATGAGGGCTCGGATCGCGAGCGTTATCAGACGGTGTACGCCGAGCGCCTGGGCGCGGTGGCGGCGCCGACGGCGGGGCTGCATTTTGATCAGCCGCTGCTGGAGGCAATTGCCGCCAAGGGCGTCGAGACGGCGTTCGTGACCTTGCACGTGGGTGCGGGTACGTTCCAGCCAGTGCGGGTCGAGAAGCTCGAAGATCACCACATGCACACTGAATGGCTGGAAGTCGGCCAGGATGTGGTGGATGCGGTGGCGGCGTGCCGCGCTCGCGGTGGGCGGGTGGTGGCCGTGGGGACCACCAGCGTGCGTTCCCTGGAAAGTGCTGCGCGCGATGGCGTGCTCAAGCCGTTCAGTGGCGATACCGACATCTTCATCTATCCGGGCCGGCCGTTTCATGTGGTCGATGCCCTGGTCACCAACTTCCATTTGCCCGAATCCACGCTGTTGATGCTGGTTTCGGCGTTCGCCGGTTATCCCGAGGCCATGGCCGCCTATAAGGCCGCTGTCGAGCACGGTTACCGCTTTTTCAGCTACGGTGATGCGATGTTTATCACTCGCAACCCAGCACCACGTGGCCCTGAGGAAACACAATGAGTCGCCAAAGTCGTATGTCGTTTGAGTTGCTTGCCACAGACGGCAAGGCTCGTCGCGGTCGTTTGACCTTCCCGCGCGGTACCGTCGAGACCCCGGCTTTCATGCCGGTGGGCACGTACGGCACGGTCAAGGGCATGCTGCCGCGGGATATCACCGCGACCGGCGCGGAAATCATTCTGGGCAACACCTTTCACCTGTGGCTGCGGCCTGGCACCGAAGTGATCAAGAAGCATGGCGACCTGCATGATTTCATGCAGTGGAAAGGCCCGATCCTGACCGACTCCGGTGGTTTCCAGGTGTTCAGCCTGGGCGCCATGCGCAAGATCAAGGAGGAGGGCGTGACTTTCGCCTCCCCGGTTGATGGCGCGAAGGTGTTCATGGGCCCGGAAGAGTCGATGCAGGTGCAGCGTGACCTGGGCTCGGACATCGTGATGATTTTCGACGAATGCACGCCGTACCCGGCTGACGAAGACGTCGCGCGTATTTCCATGGAGCTGTCGTTGCGTTGGGCCCAGCGTTCGAAGAATGCTCACGGCGATAACACGGCGGCACTGTTCGGTATCGTTCAGGGCGGCATGCACCAGGACCTGCGCATGCGCTCCCTGGAAGGCCTCGACAAGATCGGCTTCGATGGCCTGGCTATCGGCGGTCTGTCGGTGGGCGAGCCCAAGCACGAGATGATCAAGGTGCTGGATTATCTGCCGGGCCAGATGCCCGCTGACAAACCTCGTTACCTTATGGGCGTTGGCAAACCGGAAGATCTGGTTGAGGGTGTGCGCCGCGGTGTGGACATGTTCGATTGCGTGATGCCAACCCGTAATGCCCGCAATGGGCATCTGTTCATCGATACAGGCGTGCTGAAGATCCGCAACGCGTTCCATCGCCATGATGATTCGCCGCTGGATCCGACCTGCGATTGCTATACCTGCCAGAACTTCTCCCGTGCTTATCTGCACCATCTGGACAAGTGCGGCGAAATGTTGGGTAGCATGTTGAATACCATCCATAATTTGCGCCATTACCAGGTGCTTATGGCTGGTTTGCGCGAGGCTATTCAACAGGGTACATTGGCCGCCTTTGTCGATGCCTTCTACGCCAAACGCGGACTTCCCGTTCCGCCTTTGGACTGAGTTTTCTGACCCCAAGATTCAACATTTGCAACTGGAGTGCTAAATGAGCTTTTTTATCTCTAACGCCATGGCTGACGCTGCTGCACCTGCTGCAGGCCCAATGGGCGGCGGCTTTGAGTGGATTTTCCTGGTCGGTTTCCTGGTCATCTTCTACCTGATGATCTGGCGTCCACAGGCCAAGCGCGCCAAAGAGCAGAAGAACCTGCTGAGCAGCCTGCAGAAAGGCGACGAAGTTGTGACCACTGGCGGCATCGCCGGTAAGATCACCAAAGTGGCTGATGATTTCGTGGTTCTGGAAGTTTCCGACACCGTCGAAATGAAGTTCCAGAAAGGCGCCATCGCCGCCACGCTGCCAAAAGGCACGCTGAAAGCGATCTAAGTTCCAACTTCTACTCAATCGACGGGGCGCGCAAGGCGCCCCGCGTCATAAGCGGGCGGCGTGATGCTGAACAAATACCCTCTGTGGAAATACATTCTGATCCTGGCGGTGCTGGCGGTCGGTCTGATTTATTCCGCTCCCAATTTATATCCTGATGACCCGGCCATTCAGGTCAGCGGTGCAAGCACTGCGCTGCAGGTCAATCAGGCTGATCTGGATCGCGTGAGCGCTGCGCTCAAGGAATCCGGGATCAACGTCAAGGCGGCCACCCTGGCTGAAAACGGCAAGGGCGGTCTGATTCGCCTGACCAAGGCTGAAGACCAGCTGCCGGCCAAAGACGTCGTGCGCAAGGCATTGGGTGATGACTACGTCGTTGCACTGAACCTGGCACAAACCACCCCGCAATGGCTGCGCAGCCTGGGCGCGCACCCGATGAAGCTGGGTCTGGACTTGTCCGGTGGTGTGCACTTCCTGCTGGAAGTGGACATGGACAAAGCCCTCGATGCTCGCCTGAAAGTCTACGAAGGCGACGTGAAGAGCCTGTTGCGCAAAGAGAAACTGCGCTATCGCAGCCTGCCGCAACTCAACGGTGCCATTCAGCTGGGTTTCAGTGATGAAGCTTCCCGCGAACAGGCCCGTGCACTGATCCGTAAGAATTTCAACGATTTCGACATTGTTCCGGCCGACCTCAATGGTCAGGCGGTGCTGCGTCTGGCGATGACCCCAGCCAAGCTGGCGGAAATCCGCGAATACTCCATCAAGCAGAACTTGACCACGGTACGTAACCGCGTCAACGAGCTGGGTGTTGCCGAACCGATCGTTCAGCGCCAGGGCGCCAACCGCATCGTGGTTGAGCTGCCAGGCGTGCAGGACACTGCCGAAGCCAAGCGTATCCTCGGCAAGACGGCCAACCTCGAGTTCCGTCTGGCTGCAGAGCCGGGTGCTTCGAAAGCCACTTCGGAATCTTTCGAGTTCCGTGAAGGCAATCGTCCATCGGCGCAGATCGAGCGTGGCCTGATCATCACCGGTGACCAGGTGACTGACGCCAAGGCTGGCTTTGGCGAGCAAGGCACGCCAGAAGTGAACATCCGCCTGGATGGTCATGGTGGCGAGCTGATGAGTCGTGCCACTCGCAGCAACGTCGGTCGCAGCATGGCAGTGATCTTCATCGAGCAGCGTCCGGTTACCACTTACGTCAAGCAAGTGGTTAACGGCGTCGAGAAAGACGTGCCGGTGCAAACCTTCAAGGAAGAGAAGAAGATCATCAGCCTGGCGACTATCCAGTCGCCGTTGGGTGCGCAGTTCCGCATCACCGGCCTGAACGGCCAGGGCGAGTCGTCCGAGCTGGCGCTGTTGCTGCGTGCCGGTGGTCTGGCTGCGCCGATGTACTTCGCTGAAGAGCGCACCATTGGCCCGAGCCTGGGTGCGGACAACATCACCAAGGGTATCGATGCTTCGCTGTGGGGCATGCTGTTCGTCTCGCTGTTCATCATCGCCATCTACCGCTTCTTCGGCATCATCGCCACTGTCGCTCTGGCGGTGAACATGGTGTTGCTGCTGGCCCTGATGTCGCTGCTGGGTGCAACGCTGACCCTGCCAGGTATCGCCGGTATCGTGTTGACCATGGGTATGGCGGTCGACGCCAACGTGCTGATCTTCTCGCGGATTCGTGAAGAGATTGCCGCGGGCATGACTATCCAGCGGGCAATCAACGAAGGCTTCGGCCGGGCATTCACCGCGATTCTCGACGCCAACCTGACAACATTGCTGGTCGGCGGGATTCTCTTTGCCATGGGCACCGGCCCGGTCAAGGGCTTCGCAGTGACCATGTCCCTCGGGATCTTTACCTCGATGTTCACGGCCATCATGGTGACCCGCGCGATGGTCAACCTGATCTTCGGCGGTCGTGACTTCAAGAAGTTGTGGATTTAAGGGGCTGCCATGTTACGTACAATCAACTTCATGGGCGTTCGCAACGTTGCGTTCGGCGTCACATTGTTCCTCACGTTGCTGGCTTTGTTCAGTGTTGCTACCAAGGGCATGAACTGGGGTCTGGACTTCACCGGCGGTACGCTGATTGAGCTGACCTACGAGCGTCCGGCCGATGTCACCAAGGTGCGCGAGCAGTTGGTGGCTTCGGGCTATAACGACGCGATCGTGCAGAACTTTGGTGCGACCACCGATTTGCTGGTGCGCATGCCGGGTGAAGACCCGCAGTTGGGTCATCAGGTCGCAGAAGCGCTGCTGAAGGTCGGCGGCGACAACCCGGCGTCGGTCAAGCGCGTCGAGTTCGTCGGCCCGCAGGTTGGTGAGGAGCTGCGCGACCAGGGCGGCCTCGGCATGCTGATGGCGCTCGGCGGTATCCTGATTTACCTGGCTTTCCGCTTTCAGTGGAAGTTCGCGATCGGCGCCATCGTTTCGCTGATTCACGACGTGATCGTGACCATCGGTATCCTGTCGTTCTTCCAGATCACCTTCGACCTGACGGTGCTGGCGGCGGTACTGGCGATCATCGGCTACTCGTTGAACGATACGATCGTGGTATTCGACCGGGTTCGAGAGAACTTCCGGGTGCTGCGCAAGGCGACGCTGATCGAGAACATCAACATCTCGACCACCCAGACCTTGCTGCGGACCATGGCGACTTCGATCTCCACGTTGCTGGCGATCGGGGCCCTGTTGATCTTCGGTGGTGACAACCTGTGGGGCTTCTCCATTGCGCTGTTTGTCGGCGTTCTGGCGGGTACCTACTCGTCGATCTACATCGCCAACGTGGTGCTGATCTGGCTGAACCTGAGCACTGAGGATCTGATTCCTCCAGTGGCTACTGACAAGGAAGTCGACGACCGCCCATAACGGCTATCGTTGACCCAGTTGTCGGCCGAAAAGGCGCGAGTATTGAACTCGCGCCTTTTTTTATGCTCCAAGGCTGGGAGAAGCGCGGGCTTTGTCCCGCATGTGATGGTCAGGAGGTTCATGTGAACAAGTCGTTGCTGGTTGGTGCGGTATTGGGTGCTGTCGGTGTCACTGCCGGGGGTGCTGTTGCCACCTACAGCCTGGTTAAAAGCGGCCCTGAGTATGCGCAAGTTCTAGCCGTTGACCCGGTCAAGAAACAGATCAAGACGCCACGTGAAGTGTGCAAGGACGTAGCCGTGACCCGTCAGGCGCCGGTCAAGGATCAACACCAGATCCTCGGCACCGCCATTGGCGCAGTTGCCGGTGGTCTGCTGGGTAATCAGGTCGGCGGTGGTACGGGCAAGAAGATCGCCACTGTAGCGGGCGCTGTTGGCGGCGGTTACGCCGGTAACAAGGTGCAGGAAGGTATGCAGAACCGCGATACCTACACCACGACCCAGACTCGCTGTAATACGGTGAATGACATCAGCGACAAGGTCGTTGGTTATGACGTGCGTTATTCGCTGGATGGCAAGGAAGGCAAGGTGCGGATGGATCGCGACCCGGGGAATCAGATTCCGGTGGATAAGGAAGGGAAGCTGGTGCTTTCGCAGGCTGAGCCTGGGCAGTAAAGCCCGGCGGCTTTATCAAGAAGCACCCTGCGGGGTGCTTTTTTGTATCCTAAAAACCCGCCCCCGCTGTAGGATCTGCCGAAGGCTGCGATCTTTTGATTTTGATTTTTTAAACAACAAGATCAAAAGATCGCAGCCTTCGGCAGCTCCTACAGAGGAGAGGGTTGCAGGCAAAAAAAAGCACCCCGAAGGGTGCTTTTTTGTCGCTGGAAGCTTAGCGCTTCAGCGAGGCTGGCAGGTGCGGCTGGATGGCCGTCAGGACTGCTTTGAAGCACTTGGTGTTGCCGGCAACGATGTGGCCTTTCTCGAGGAAGTCGTGACCGCCGGTGAAGTCGCTCACCAAACCACCAGCTTCCTGGATTAGCAGGGCGCCTGCAGCCATGTCCCACTCGGACAGGCCCGACTCCCAGAATGCATCGAAACGACCGGCAGCGACGTAGGCCAGGTCCAGGCTCGCCGAACCGGCACGGCGGATGCCGGCGGTCTGGCCAACCAGGGCGCGGAACATGCCCAGGTAGTTGTCGAGGTTGTCCATCTGGTCGTCACGGAACGGGAAGCCGGTGCCCAGCAGGGCGCCGTCAAGGCTGGTGCGGCCGCTGACGCGCAGGCGACGACCGTTCAGTTGGGCGCCGCGACCACGGCTGGCGGTGAATTCTTCCTGGCGAACCGGGTCCAGAACCACTGCGTGTTCCAGGCGGCCACGGTATTTGCAGGCAATGCTGACTGCAAAGTGCGGGATGCCGCGCAGGAAGTTGGTGGTGCCGTCCAGTGGATCGATGATCCACAGGTATTCTTCGCCTTCGATACCGGTGCCGGCGTGCAGGCCGGTTTCTTCACCGCGGATCGAATGGTTCGGGTAAGCCTTGCGCAGCGCGTCGATGATTTTCTGCTCGGCGGCGCGGTCCACCTCGGATACGTAATCCTTGGCGTCTTTTTCGTCGACCTTGATGGTATCCAGGCGCTCGATGGAGCGGAAGATCAATTCACTGGCGCTGCGGGCGGCGCGCAGCGCGATATTCAGCATGGGCTGCATGGATGTGTCACCTAAGGTTGTTAAAGAAAGCCGGGCATTCTATCAGAAAGTTTCTACAGGTGAAGGACGACGTTCGCTTTCGTAGCTTAACGGTAGTAGGCGCTGTAAGATTCGGCTCCCCTTTATTGTGTTCGAGAGCGCCTCCCTTGCTGCATAACATTCGTGTCGTCCTGGTCAATACCAGCCATCCCGGGAACATCGGCGGGGCTGCGCGTGCCATGAAGAACATGGGCCTGTCGCGGCTGGTGCTGGTCGAACCCAGGTTGTTCCCGCACCACGAGGCCGATGCCCGGGCCTCCGGTGCCGGTGACATCCTGGAAAACGCCCAGGTGGTTGCCACCTTGGAAGACGCGCTGGTCGGCAGCAACCTGGTACTCGGCACCAGCGCCCGTGACCGGCGTATCCCCTGGCCGCTGCTGGATCCGCGTGAGTGCGGGACCAAAGTGGTCGAGGAAGCGGCCCAGGGTGCCGAGATCGCCCTGGTGTTCGGTCGTGAAGATTCCGGCCTGACCAACGAAGAGCTGCAGCGATGTCATTATCACGTGCACATCCCATCAGACCCTGAGTTCAGTTCGCTGAACCTCGGGGCAGCGGTGCAGGTGTTGAGTTATGAAGTGCGCATGTCCTGGCTCGCGGCCCAAGGCCAGCCGAGCAAGGTCGAGAAGGATGAAGTGGCTTCCACCAAAAGTGGCGAGCTGGCGACCATGGATGAGCTGGAGCGATTCTATGAACACCTGGAGCAGACCCTGGTGGCTATCGAATTCCTCGATCCGGAAAAACCGCGACACTTGATGGCGCGCCTGCGTCGCTTGTACGGACGAAGCTCGGTCAGCCGGGCGGAAATGAATATATTGCGTGGCATCCTCACGGAAACCCAGAAAGCGGCCCGTGGTGAGCTTCTAAAGCGGAAGGACTGAATGATGTTTGAGCGTTTGCGTGAAGATATCCAAAGCGTATTCCATCGAGACCCGGCGGCGCGTAACGCTTTTGAAGTCCTGACCTGCTACCCGGGCATGCATGCCATCTGGATCCATCGCCTGTCAGCGGCGTTGTGGGGCATGGGCTGGAAGTGGCTGGCGCGGCTGGTGTCGAACTTCGGTCGCTGGTTGACCGGGATCGAGATTCACCCGGGCGCCAAGGTGGGTCGTCGGTTCTTTATTGACCATGGCATGGGCATTGTCATCGGTGAGACTGCCGAGATCGGCAACGATGTCACGCTGTACCAGGGCGTAACCCTGGGTGGCACCAGCTGGAACAAGGGCAAGCGTCATCCGACCCTTGAGGATGGCGTGGTAGTTGGCGCTGGCGCCAAGGTGCTGGGGCCGTTCACTGTCGGCGCCGGGGCCAAGGTCGGTTCGAATGCGGTGGTGACCAAGGCTGTGCCGCCGGGTGCGACGGTGGTCGGGATTCCCGGGCGGATTATCGTCAAGTCTGATGATGAGGTCGATGCCAAGCGCAAGGCCATGGCCGAGAAGATCGGGTTTGATGCTTATGGGGTGGGTGAGGACATGCCCGACCCGGTGGCTCGCGCGATCAATCAGTTGCTGGATCATCTGCAGGCGGTTGATGGGCGGCTGGAGGGGATGTGCGGGGCGTTGAAGGATCTGGGCAGTAATTATTGTGCCAAGGATCTGCCGGAGCTACGGGAAGAGGATTTTGCCTGTGTGAAGGATAAGGATCAGAGTCAGGCCAGTTAGACCGAGTTGGCTTCATCGCGAGCAGGCTCGCTCCTACAGGGGGGGTGCGCGATCCAAATGTAGGAGTGAGCCTGCTCGCGATGAACGATGACTCGGTACTACTGGCTGTCAGAGCCCAGCCTTTGCTATGATACCGCCGCTCTTTTGCGGGTAATCCTGACTAAAGTACTAGGTCTTATAGTTGACTTAAATACTCGGGAATTGCATACTCGTCCCATTCCGAACTCCGTGGTAATTGTCCATGCGACTGACTACAAAAGGCCGATACGCCGTGACCGCCATGCTCGACCTGGCGTTGCACGCGCAGCACGGGCCGGTGTCACTGGCCGATATCTCCGAGCGCCAAGGCATCTCCCTGTCCTACCTCGAACAGCTTTTCGCCAAGCTGCGTCGCAGCAACCTGGTTTCCAGCGTCCGCGGTCCGGGCGGCGGCTACCAGCTGTCGCGCGACATGCAGGGCATCCAGGTGGCCCAGGTGATCGATGCGGTGAACGAATCGGTCGATGCCACCAAGTGCCAGGGCCAAGGGGATTGCCATCAAGGCGACACTTGCCTGACTCACCACCTGTGGTGCGACCTGAGCTTGCAGATCCACGAATTTCTGAGCGGTATCAGCTTGGCTGATCTTGTCACTCGCCGTGAGGTACAAGAAGTAGCCCAGCGTCAGGACCAGCGTCGTTGCAACAGCAAGACGCCGCGCCTGGACAAGATTGAAGCGTCCGCCGTCGAATGACAGCCAAAGAGCTAGCGGCACGCCAGCCAGCCTGATTTAGGAGATAGTCCATGAAATTGCCGATTTACCTTGATTACTCTGCGACCACCCCGGTTGATCCGCGGGTAGCGCAAAAAATGAGTGAATGCCTGCTGGTCGACGGAAACTTCGGTAACCCGGCGTCCCGTTCCCACGTGTTTGGCTGGAAAGCCGAAGAGTCGGTCGAAAACGCTCGCCGTCAGGTCGCTGACCTGGTGAACGCCGACCCGCGTGAAATCGTCTGGACCTCCGGTGCTACCGAATCCAACAACCTGGCAATCAAGGGCGCGGCGCATTTCTATGCGACCAAGGGCAAGCACCTGATCACCTCCAAGATTGAGCACAAGGCTGTCCTCGACACCATGCGCCAACTGGAACGTGAAGGCTTCGAAGTGACCTACCTCGATCCTCGCACCGACGGCCTGGTCACCCCGGAGATGGTTGAGGCGGCCCTGCGCGACGACACCATCCTGGTTTCGATCATGCACGTGAACAACGAAATCGGCACCGTCAACGACATCGCCGCCATCGGCGAGATGCTTCGTTCCAAAGGCATCCTGTTCCACGTTGACGCCGCGCAGTCCACCGGCAAGGTCGAGATCGACCTGCAACAGCTGAAAGTCGACATGATGTCGTTCTCGGCGCACAAGACCTACGGCCCTAAAGGCATCGGCGCGCTGTACGTCAGCCGCAAGCCGCGTGTGCGCATCGAAGCGACCATGCACGGCGGCGGTCACGAGCGTGGCATGCGTTCCGGCACCCTGGCGACCCACCAGATCGTCGGCATGGGCGAAGCATTCCGTGTGGCCAAGGAAGACATGGCTGCCGAGAACGTGCGGATCAAAGCCTTGAGCGACCGTTTCTTCAAGCAGGTCGAAGGCCTGGAAGAGCTGTACATCAACGGCAGCATGACCGCCCGCGTTCCGCACAACCTGAACCTGAGCTTCAACTACGTTGAAGGCGAGTCGCTGATCATGGCGCTCAAGGATCTGGCGGTTTCGTCCGGTTCGGCCTGCACTTCGGCATCGCTTGAGCCTTCGTACGTACTGCGCGCCCTGGGCCGCAACGACGAACTGGCACACAGCTCGATTCGCTTCACCTTCGGTCGCTTTACCACCGAAGAAGAAATCGACTACGCCGCGCAGAAAGTCTGCGAGGCCGTTACCAAGCTGCGCACTCTGTCGCCGCTGTGGGACATGTACAAAGACGGTGTCGACATTTCGAAAATCGAGTGGGCGGCACACTGATTTCAAGTCGCCGCAAACCAGCCCTGCAAGCCTTTGGGCGGCAGGGCTCAAGAGCGACTCTCTGATGAGTGAGGATTAAGAATCATGGCTTACAGCGAAAAGGTCATCGACCACTACGAGAACCCGCGCAACGTCGGCAAGATGGACGCGGAAGATCCTGATGTCGGCACCGGCATGGTCGGCGCTCCGGCGTGCGGCGACGTGATGCGCCTGCAGATCAAGGTCAACGAGCAAGGCATCATCGAAGACGCCAAGTTCAAGACTTACGGCTGCGGTTCGGCAATCGCTTCCAGCTCCCTGGCGACCGAGTGGATGAAAGGCAAGACTCTGGATGAAGCAGAGACCATCAAGAACACTCAGCTGGCTGAAGAGCTGGCACTGCCACCGGTAAAAATTCACTGCTCCGTACTCGCTGAAGACGCCATCAAGGCCGCCGTTCGCGACTACAAGCAGAAGAAAGGCTTGATCTAAGCATTGGGCGACGAGTAAGGAGTCAACGATGGCTATCAGCATGACAGAAGCGGCTGCTCGACACGTGCGACGCTCCCTTGACGGGCGCGGCAAAGGTGAGGGGATTCGTCTGGGTGTTCGCACCACGGGCTGTTCCGGCCTTGCCTACGTGCTGGAGTTTGTCGACGAGGTGGTTGCAGAGGACCAGGTGTTCGAGAGTCACGGCGAGAAAGTGATCATCGACCCCAAGAGCCTGTCCTACCTGGACGGCACCGAACTCGATTTCGTCAAGGAAGGGTTGAACGAAGGCTTCAAGTTCAACAACCCCAACGTGCGCGGTGAATGTGGCTGCGGCGAAAGCTTCAATATCTGAGGCTGATCGTGGGTACTCCTTGTCATTTCGCTTTATTTGAGCTGCAACCGAGTTTCAACCTGGACCTCGACCAGCTGGCTACGCGCTACCGTGAGTTGGCGCGCGGCGTTCATCCGGACCGCTTCGCAGACGCTTCCGAGCGCGAGCAGCGGCTGGCGCTCGAGCAATCCGCGAGCCTCAACGAGGCCTACCAGACGCTCAAGAATCCCCCAAAGCGCGCGCGATACCTGCTCGCCATGGGTGGTCGCGAGTTGCCGCTGGAGGTCACGGTGCATGATCCGGACTTTCTCCTGCAGCAGATGGAGCTGCGCGAAGAGCTCGAAGACCTGGCCGATCTGGACGGAGTTGCTGCGTTCAAGCGCCGCCTGAAGACCGCCCAGGATGAACTGAACCAAAGCTTCGCAGCTTGCTGGAATGATGCAGAGCAGCGCGAGCAGGCCGAACGCCTGATGCGCCGCATGCAGTTCCTCGACAAGCTCACCTACGAAGTGCGCCAGTTAGAAGAGCGCCTCGACGATTAACCCAGTGCCGCTCCGGTCGCACGCCTGATATACAGATAAGTCCTGATAACGATGGCCCTACTGCAGATCGCCGAACCCGGCCAAAGTCCTCAACCGCACCAGCGTCGTCTGGCTGTGGGGATCGACTTGGGCACTACCAATTCGCTGGTCGCTGCGTTGCGCAGTGGTCTTTCCGGGCCCCTGGCCGACGCCGACGGACAGGTCATCCTGCCGTCTGCGGTGCGCTATCACGCCGATCGCATTGAAGTCGGCGAGTCGGCCAAGCTGGCTGCCGCCACCGATCCGTTGAACACCGTGCTGTCGGTCAAGCGCTTGATGGGTCGTGGTCTGTCCGACGTCAAGCAGCTGGGCGACCAACTGCCATACCGCTTCGTCGGCGGCGAGTCGCACATGCCGTTCATCGACACCATCCAGGGCCCGAAAAGCCCGGTAGAAGTCTCCGCCGATATCCTCAAGGTGCTGCGCGAGCGCGCTGAAGCGGCCTTGGGCGGCGAGTTGGTGGGTGCGGTGATCACGGTTCCGGCCTATTTCGACGACGCTCAACGTCAGGCGACCAAGGATGCGGCCAAGCTGGCGGGCCTGAACGTGCTGCGCTTGCTTAATGAACCGACTGCGGCTGCTGTGGCGTACGGTCTCGACCAGCACGCCGAAGGACTGGTCGCCATTTATGACCTGGGCGGCGGTACCTTCGATATTTCGATCCTGCGCCTGACCGGTGGCGTGTTCGAAGTACTGGCCACCGGTGGCGACAGCGCCCTGGGCGGCGATGACTTCGATCACGCGATTGCGGGCTGGATCATCGAGAGCGCCGGCTTGTCCGCAGACCTCGATCCGGGTGAGCAGCGCAGCCTGTTGCAAGCCGCCTGCGCGGCCAAGGAAGCGCTGACAAATGCTGCATCGGTTGAAGTGGCCTATGGCGACTGGAAGGCCGAGCTGACGCGTGAAGCGTTCAACGCGCTTATCGAGCCGATGGTCGCTCGCAGCCTCAAGGCTTGCCGGCGCGCGGTGCGTGATTCGGGTATCGAGCTCGACGAAGTGCATGCCGTGGTGATGGTCGGTGGTTCGACTCGCGTCCCGCGTGTCCGCGAAGCGGTCGCAGAAGCGTTCGGTCGCCAGCCTCTGACTGAAATCGATCCGGATCAAGTGGTGGCCATCGGTGCCGCGATCCAGGCCGATACCCTGGCGGGCAACAAGCGCGATGGCGGCGAACTGCTGCTGCTGGACGTGATTCCGTTGTCCCTGGGCCTGGAAACCATGGGCGGCCTGATGGAGAAGGTGATTCCGCGTAACACCACCATCCCCGTCGCCCGCGCCCAGGACTTCACTACTTACAAAGATGGCCAGTCGGCCATGGCGATTCACGTCCTGCAGGGTGAGCGCGAGCTGATCAGTGACTGCCGTTCCCTGGCGCGCTTCGAACTGCGCGGCATTCCGGCGATGGTGGCGGGTGCGGCGAAGATTCGCGTGACCTTCCAGGTCGATGCCGACGGCCTGCTCAGCGTTTCTGCCCGCGAATTGGGTTCAGGCGTTGAAGCGAGCATTCAGGTCAAGCCGTCCTACGGCCTGACCGATGGCGAGATCGCCAAGATGCTCAAGGATTCGTTCCAGCATGCCAATGACGACAAGGTCGCCCGTGTACTGCGCGAGCAGCAGGTCGACGCCCAGCGCCTGATCGAGGCGGTGCAAGCCGCCCTTGAAGTCGACGGCGAGCGCCTGCTCGACGCCGAGGAGCGCATGGTGATCGACATGCAGGTGCAGGAACTGACCGAATTGATGAAAGGCACCGATGGCTACGCCATCGAGCAGCAGACCAAGCGTCTGTCGCAAGTGACCGATGCCTTTGCTGCCCGCCGCATGGATTTGACGGTGAAAGCCGCTCTCTCGGGGCGCAATCTGAATGAAATCGAGGATATCTGATGCCGCAGGTCATTTTTCTGCCCCATGACAAGTTCTGCCCTGAAGGCATGGTTGTAGACGCTGCGCCAGGCACGTCGATCCTTGAACTGGCTCACGAACACCATATCGAGATGGAAAGCGCCTGCGGTGGCGTCTGTGCCTGCACCACCTGCCACTGCATCATCCGCGAGGGTTTTGACTCGCTGGAAGAGGCCGACGAGCTGGAAGAAGACTTCCTCGATCGCGCCTGGGGTCTGGAAGCGCAATCGCGCCTGGCTTGCCAGGCGATCGTGGGTGAAGAAGACATCACCGTCGAGATTCCGAAGTATTCGCTCAACCACGCCGCCGAAGCGCCGCACTGATTGGTACTACTGTCATGAGTTATGGTTGGAATGATGTTCAGCGCATTGCAGAAGAATTGGCTGAAACCAAGCCGGATGTGAATCCACTTTCTGTCAATTTCGTGGACCTGCAGCGATGGATCATGGAACTTCCGGATTTTGACAACACCTCCGGCCGTTGTGGCGAGAAGGTGTTGGAAGCGGTTCAGGCGCTCTGGATCGAAGAAGCAGACTGATCGTCCTCGCAGGTTAGGCAATACCCAGGAACCCGCGTATAATTCGCGGGTTTAATTTTTCACAAATTACCGTTTCTGGAGTTACACCATGGCTGTTCAACGTACTTTCTCCATCATCAAGCCTGACGCTGTTGCAAAAAACGTCATCGGCGAGATCACCACTCGTTTCGAAAAAGCAGGCCTGCGCGTTGTAGCTTCGAAATTGAAGCAACTGTCCAAAGCTGAAGCTGAAGGCTTCTACGCTGAGCACAGCGCTCGTGGTTTCTTCGGCGACCTGGTTGCTTTCATGATCTCCGGCCCGGTTGTTGTACAGGTTCTGGAAGGCGAAAACGCTATCGCTCTGAACCGTGAGCTGATGGGCGCTACCAACCCTAAAGAAGCTGCTGCCGGCACCATCCGTGCTGACTTCGCTGATTCGATCGACGCCAACGCTGTACACGGTTCGGACTCCGAAGCCGCTGCTGCTCGTGAAATCTCGTACTTCTTCGCAGCTACTGAAGTAACCGCTCGCTAAGCATTGGCTTAAGAGCGCAGGTGAATCCATGACTACATCGACTGTAAAAACCAACCTGCTGGGTCTGACTCAACAGGAAATGGAAAAATTCTTCGACTCAATCGGGGAGAAGCGTTTCCGTGCCGGTCAGGTAATGAAATGGATTCACCACCTTGGCGTCGATGATTTCGACGCCATGACGAACGTCAGCAAGGCCTTGCGCGACAAGCTCAAGGTCATTGCCGAAGTTCGCGGCCCCGAAGTGGTCAGCGAGGACATTTCCACCGACGGCACCCGTAAATGGGTGGTGCGCGTGGCGTCCGGCAGCTGCGTCGAGACCGTTTACATTCCCCAGGGCAAACGCGGCACTCTGTGCGTTTCGTCCCAGGCAGGCTGTGCCCTGGATTGCAGTTTCTGCTCCACCGGCAAGCAAGGTTTCAACAGCAACCTCACCGCCGCCGAAGTCATCGGCCAGGTGTGGATTGCCAATAAATCGTTCGGTAGCATCCCGGCGACCGCCGACCGTGCCATCACCAACGTGGTGATGATGGGCATGGGTGAGCCGCTGCTGAACTTCGACAACGTCGTCGCCGCCATGCATCTGATGATGGATGACCTGGGCTACGGGATCTCCAAGCGCCGCGTGACCCTGTCCACTTCGGGCGTGGTGCCGATGATCGATGAGCTGTCCAAGCACATCGACGTGTCCCTGGCGTTGTCCCTGCACGCACCAAATGACGCATTGCGTAATCAATTGGTGCCGATCAACAAGAAGTATCCGCTTAAGATGCTGCTTGAGTCGTGCCAGCGCTACATGTCGACCCTGGGCGAAAAGCGCGTGCTGACCATCGAGTACACCTTGCTCAAGGACATCAACGACAAGGTCGAGCACGCGGTCGAGATGATCGAGCTGCTCAGGAACATCCCGTGCAAGATCAACCTGATTCCGTTCAACCCGTTCCCGCATTCCGGTTACGAGCGCCCGAGCAACAATGCGATTCGCCGTTTTCAGGATCAGCTTCACCATGCCGGCTACAACGTCACCGTGCGCACCACCCGCGGTGAAGACATTGATGCCGCGTGTGGCCAATTGGTAGGGCAGGTGCTGGATCGCACCCGTCGCAGCGAACGTTATATCGCCGTGCGCGAGTTGAGCGCCGAAAACGATATCGCACAGAACGCCGCGAAATAAATTAAGAGAGGATCTCTATGTCCCTGCGCTTTGCGCTGCTTTTGCTGTTGGCCAGCCTGTGTGCTGGTTGTGTCCTGTCGGGTGATTACAACCCGATGAAGACCAGCAAGGGCCGCGACGAAGCGCGTGCTGCGTATGTGCAGCTGGGCCTGGGATACTTGCAACAGGGCATGACCGAGCGCGCCAAGGTGCCGTTGAAGAAGGCGCTGGATCTGGACAGTTCCGACCCGGACGCCAACGCGGCGCTGGGCCTGGTGTTCCAGGCCGAGATGGAGCCGGAGCTGGCGGACGAGCATTTTCGCAAGGCCTTGTCTTCGCGGCCCAACGATGCGCGAATCCTGAACAACTACGGCAGCTTCCTTTACGAAGAAAAGCGTTACAAAGAAGCGTACCAACGCTTCGAACAGGCCGCTTCCGACTCCCTGTATCCTGAACGCTCCCGGGTGTTCGAGAACCTGGGCATGACCGCTGCGAAGATGGGTGAGCGTGACCTGGCTCAGCAGCAACTGGAAAAAGCCCTGCGCCTGAATCGTCAGCAGCCGCGAGCATTGCTGGAAATGGCTGAGTTGTCCTTCGAAGATAGGCATTATGTGCCCGCGCGTGACTACTACGATCGTTTTAGCCTGCTCACCGAGCAAAATGCACGTAGTCTATTGCTCGGCGTTCGGCTGGCAAAAGTGTTTGAAGATCGCGACAAGGCTGCCAGTTTTGGCCTGCAACTAAAACGACTCTATCCCGGTACGCCGGAATATCAGCAATACCTGTCGGAGCAATGATGAAAGCGGCGCATCCCGAAGTTGTAGCAGCGAATCGCGTTAACCCCGGTGAAACCTTGCGCCAGGCCCGCGAAAGCAATGGCTGGTCGCTGGCCGAAGTGGCGCTCAAGCTCAACCTCACCGTCAATTCCCTGGGCAATCTTGAAGCCGGCGCTTTCGACAAGCTGCCGGGGCATACCTTTGCGCGTGGTTACATCCGCGCCTATGCCAAGTTGCTCGGCATGGACCAGACCGTGCTTGTCCAGCAGTTCGACCAATCCACCGGCACCGATTCCCAGGGCAGCAATGTGCACAGCCTCGGGCGGATCGAAGAGCCGGTGCGGGTTTCCCACACTATTTTGCGCATCGTCAGCCTGTTGCTGCTGGTGGCGGTGATCGGCGGCGGTTTTGTCTGGTGGCAGGATCAAACCTCCCAGCGCGCCAAGGACCTCACTACCTTGAGCCCGGAGCACGTCGAAGTCGAAGGCGCCGACGGCACTACCCAGATCCATCCGCTGGACGAGCCGGAAGACCAGGCCGTCGAGCAAGCCCAGGCTGAAGGCGCAACTGCACTGGCATTGCCTCAGGCCGCCACTTCTGCGGAGCCTGAAGTGGTGACTGCCCCGGCTGCGGCCCCGACTACTCCGGCTGCACCGGTGCAGAATGCTGCTCCTGTAGTTGCGACGCCGGTGGCGCCTGCTCCGACTGTGGCTGCGCCGGTAGCTCCAGTGGCACCGACAGCTCCGGCTGCGGCGCCTGCTGCCGCGGTAGCCGGCCAGGGCCAGGTTTCCCTGCAGTTCGTCGCCGATTGCTGGACGCAAGTCACCGATGGCACCGGCAAGGTGCTGTTGAGTGGTCTCAAGCGTAAAGGCGAAAATGTTTCCGTCAGCGGCAAGCCACCCTTTGCCGTGCGTCTGGGTTATGCCCGTGGCGCGCAGGTCAGCTACAACGGGCAGGTGGTTGATGTCGCTCCGTTCACCAGTGGCGAGACTGCTCGCCTGAAGTTGGGTCAATAAGTCATGCACGGCGAATCTCCAATCAAACGTCGCGAATCGCGCAAGATCTGGGTCGGTAATGTGCCCGTGGGCGGCGATGCGCCTATCGCTGTGCAGAGCATGACCAACAGCGACACCAATGACGTCGCGGCCACCGTGGCACAGATCAATCGCCTGGAAGCGGCTGGCGTCGATATCGTGCGCATTTCCGTGCCGGACATGGACGCTGCGGAAGCCTTTGGCAAGATCAAGCAACTGGTCAAAGTGCCGTTGGTTGCCGACATTCATTTCGACTACAAGATCGCCTTGCGCGTCGCTGAACTGGGCGTGGATTGCCTGCGCATCAACCCGGGCAACATCGGTCGCGAAGACCGGGTGCGGGCGGTGGTCGATGCTGCGCGGGATCGCGGGATTCCGATCCGCATCGGCGTCAACGCTGGTTCCCTGGAAAAAGACCTGCAGAAAAAATACGGCGAGCCGACCCCGGCCGCGCTGGTCGAGTCCGCCTTGCGTCACGTCGAGCACCTTGAACGCCTGAATTTCCACGACTTCAAGGTCAGTGTGAAGGCATCCGACGTGTTCATGGCCGTCGCTGCCTACCGCTTGCTGGCCAAGGAAATCGTCCAGCCGCTGCACCTGGGCATCACCGAAGCTGGTGGTTTGCGTTCAGGCACGGTGAAATCCGCCGTGGGCCTCGGTATGCTGCTCGCCGAAGGGATTGGCGATACTATCCGCATCTCGTTGGCGGCTGATCCGGTCGAGGAAGTGAAAGTCGGCTACGACATTCTCAAATCCCTGCACCTGCGTTCCCGTGGCATCAACTTCATCGCCTGCCCGAGCTGCTCGCGGCAGAACTTCGATGTGGTGAAAACCATGAACGAACTGGAAGTTCGCCTTGAAGACCTGCTGGTGCCGCTGGATGTTGCGGTGATCGGTTGTGTGGTCAACGGCCCCGGCGAAGCCAAGGAAGCCCATATCGGCTTGACCGGCGGTACACCGAACCTGATTTACATCGACGGCAAGCCGTCGCAGAAACTGACGAATGACAATCTGGTGGATGAGCTTGAACGCTTGATCCGCCAGAAAGCGGCCGAGAAGGTCGAAGCTGAAGCAGCGGTAATCGCGCGCGGCTGAGCCGACTGAAGAGCCGAACGAATTTAAGGATTTATAGTGAGCAAGTCTCTGCAAGCCATACGTGGCATGAACGACATCCTGCCCGAACAGACACCCCTGTGGCGTCATTTCGAGGGCACCGTCTCGCGTCTGCTGGATAACTACGGTTACAAGCAGATCCGCATGCCGATCGTCGAGTTCACCGAGCTGTTCAAGCGCTCCATCGGTGAAGTGACCGACATCGTCGAAAAAGAGATGTACACCTTCGACGACCGCAACGGCGATTCCCTGACCCTGCGCCCTGAAGGCACGGCGGCTTGCGTGCGTGCGGTGCTGGAACACGGCATCACCGGCGGTGGTCAGGTGCAGAAACTCTGGTACATCGGCCCGATGTTCCGCCACGAGCGTCCGCAGAAAGGCCGTTATCGCCAGTTCCACCAGATCGGAGTCGAGGTGTTCAACCTCGACGGTCCGGACATCGACGCCGAGCTGATCGTGCTGACGTGGCGCCTCTGGGGCGAGTTGGGTATTCGTGACGCGGTCAAGCTTGAGCTCAACAGCCTGGGCACTGCAGAGTCCCGTGGTCGTTACCGCGAGGCACTGGTCGAGTTCCTGTCGGCGCACCTGGACAAGCTGGACGAAGACAGCCAACGCCGTCTGAAGACTAACCCGTTGCGCGTGCTGGACACCAAGAACGCCGAGACTCAAGCCGTGCTGGTCGATGCGCCGAAAATGGCCGACTACCTCGACGAAGAGTCCCGCGTGCACTTCGAGGGCCTCAGGGCCCGTCTGGATGCGGCCGGTATTCCGTACGTGATCAACCCGAAGCTGGTACGTGGGCTGGATTACTACAGCAAGACCGTTTTCGAATGGGTCACCGACAAGCTGGGCGCCCAGGGCACGGTGTGCGCCGGTGGTCGTTACGACGGCCTGGTCGAGCAAATGGGCGGCAAGCCGACTGCCGGTGTAGGTTTCGCCATGGGCATCGAGCGCCTGGTTCTGCTTTTGGAGACCCTGGAGCAGATCCCGGAAGAGATCTCCCGCCAGGTCGACGTCTACCTCTGCGCCTTCGGCGAAGAAGCCGAATTGGCTGGCCTGACCCTCGCCGAACGAGTGCGTGATCAATTACCCAACCTGCGTCTGCAAGTCAATGCCGGCGCCGGCAGCTTCAAAAGCCAGTTCAAGAAGGCCGACAAGAGCGGTGCGTTGTATGCGCTGATCCTCGGTGACGACGAAATGGCCCAGCAAGTGGTAGGTTTCAAACCCCTGCGTGGCCAGGGCGAACAACAAAGCATTGCCTGGGATGCGCTTGCTGCACACCTGGCCACCTGCGTCGTGCAGGGTTGAAGCTGTCATAAACAGCCGATTTAGCGATTAAGGAGTATTGGGGTGTCGAGTACCGAAGACGAAAACCTGGCGGATTTGAAGGACTGGTGGACACGCAACGGCAAGCCCCTGGTTACTGGCGGCCTGTTGGCGCTGGTCATCGTGTTCGGCTGGCAGGCATTTCAGAAGTATCAGAGCAATCAGTCGCAAGGCGCCTCGATTCTCTATCAGCAACTGCTGGAAACCACGCTGACCCCGGACGGCAAGCCTGATGCGGCGCGTGTTTCGGACCTGGCTGGCAAGCTCAACAGCGAATTCGGCGGCTCTGCGTACGCGCAGTACGGCAGCCTGTTCGTGGCCAAGGTCGCAGTCGACAGCGGTAAGCTCGACGACGCTGCAACTGAACTGAAAGCGATCGTTGCCAAGCCGGCCAACCCGGCACTGGGCGAAATCGCCCGTCAGCGCCTGGCACAGGTTCTGGCTGCGCAGGACAAGGCCGATGAAGCCCTGAAACTGCTTGAAGGCGACGCCGACACCGCATTCCTGGCCACCCGTGAAGAACTCAAGGGCGACCTGCTGGTGAAACTGGGCCGCGCTGACGAAGCAAACACGGCGTATCAAAAAGCCAAGGCGGCACTGTCGGATGAAGCGGCGGTAGGCGGCCTACAAATCAAGCTGGATGACCTGGCCAAAGGGGATGCGTGACGTGATCCGTTGGAAACATGCAGCATTGCTGGCCCTGGCCATTTTGGCCGCGGGTTGCAGCAGCAACAGCAAAAAGGAATTGCCACCGGCCGAGTTGACCGACTTCAAAGAAGAAGTGGTCCTGCAGAAGCAGTGGAGTCGTTCGATCGGTGACGGTCAGGGCGAAACTTACAACATGCTGGTTCCGGCGATCGATGGCGATACCATTTATGCCGGCGACGTCACCGGTGTAGTGGTGGCGATGGATCGCAGCAATGGCGACGTCAAATGGAAGAAAGATCTCGAACTGCCCGTTTCCGGCGCTGTTGGCGTGGGTTACGGGCTGGTCATGATCGGTACCCTCAAGGGCGAGATCGTTGCCCTTGATGCCAGCAGCGGTGAAGAGAAATGGCGCGCTCGCGTGTCCAGCGAAGTGCTCGCACCGCCTGCCAACAATGGTGACGTGGTCGTGGTTCAGACCCAGGATGACCGTCTGATTGGCCTGGATGCCTCAACCGGCAACCAGCGCTGGTTGTATGACAGCACGCCTGCCGTCCTGACCCTGCGCGGTACCAGTGCGCCGATCGTGACCAATCGCCTCGCGGTGGCTGGCCTGTCGACTGGTAAAGTAGTCGCCCTGGACATCTCCAACGGCGTGCCGGTGTGGGAACAGCGGGTTGCCATTCCTCAGGGTCGTTCGGAACTGGAGCGTGTTGTCGACATCGACGGCGGCTTGCTGCTGTCTGGCGGTACCCTGTACGTGGCCAGCTACCAGGGTCGCGTTGCGGCAATGGACCTGGAGAGCGGTCGTCAGCTCTGGCAGCGTGATGCTTCCAGCTATGCCGGTGTCGCCCAGGGTTTCGGCAGCGTCTACGTAAGCCTGTCCTCGGGCACCGTTGAAGGCGTCGACGAACGTACCACCACAGCCTTGTGGACCAACGATTCGCTGGCTCGCCGTCAATTGTCGGCTCCGGAAGTGTTTTCCAGCTACGTGGCTGTCGGCGACATGGAAGGCTACCTGCACCTGATGAGTCAGGTGGACGGTCGCTTCGTCGGTCGCGAGCGCATCGACAGCGACGGCTTGCGTGCCCGACCGCTGGTGGTGGGTGACACGATTTATGTGTATGGCAACAGTGGCAAACTGGAAGCCCTGACCATCAAGTAAAGGTTTGACTATGCTTGGGTTAAACCCCAAGCGGCTTCACTTGTAGGTATGAATGTGGGAGCGAGCCTGCTCGCGATGGACGTTAACGATAACGTTGGCGACCTGAATAAACGCGGTGCCTTTGCGTTTATCGCGAGCAGGCTCGCTCCCACAGAAAAGCACACAGTGATTGCCCCGAGCACCAGCCGCTGCCTAGCAGCGGCTTTTGTATTTTCTGAAATAACGAAGTGGAGAGCCGCATGGTTCCCGTAATCGCCCTGGTGGGCCGACCCAATGTCGGCAAGTCCACCTTGTTCAACCGCCTGACCAGGACTCGTGACGCCATCGTCGGCGACTTGTCCGGTCTGACCCGTGATCGCCAATACGGTGAGGCCAAGTGGCAAGGGCGTTCCTACATTCTGGTCGACACCGGCGGTATCTCCGGTGACGAGCACGGTATGGACGAAAAAATGGCCGAG
Source organism: Pseudomonas sp. LB3P31 (assembly GCF_054897945.1). Lineage (NCBI taxonomy): Bacteria > Pseudomonadati > Pseudomonadota > Gammaproteobacteria > Pseudomonadales > Pseudomonadaceae > Pseudomonas > Pseudomonas sp. LB3P31. The sequence continues at coordinate 2,271,822 of NZ_CM142710.1, read as the reverse complement.
CAGTCGCTGCTGGCCATTGAAGAAGCCGATGTGGTGCTGTTCCTGGTAGATGCCAAGGCTGGTTTCACCGCCGCCGACCAGATGATCGCCGAGCATTTGCGCAAACGTAACAAGCGTTCCTACGTGGTTGCCAACAAGGTCGACAACATCGACCCGGAAATGGCCCGCGCTGAATTCGCCCCTCTGGGCATGGGCCACGCGATCCCGATCGCTGGCGCCCACGGTCGTGGCATCACCCAGATGCTGGAAATCGCCCTCAGCGACTTCCCGAAAGACGACGACGAGCTGGAAGAAGGCGAAGAAGAGGTCGTTGCCGAAGGTGAGGAAGCCAAGCGCATTCCTGGCCCAAGCGAAAAAGACGGGATCAAGATCGCCATCATCGGCCGTCCGAACGTTGGCAAGTCGACCTTGGTCAACCGCATGCTCGGTGAAGACCGGGTAATCGTCTATGACCAGCCGGGCACCACCCGCGACAGTATCTACATCCCGTTCGAGCGTAACGACGAGAAGTACACGCTGATCGACACCGCTGGTGTGCGCAAGCGCGGCAAGATCCACGAAGAAGTTGAAAAGTTCTCCGTGGTGAAAACCCTGCAGGCGATCAAAGACGCCAACGTGGTGATCTTCGTCATGGACGCCCGCGAAGGTGTGGTCGACCACGACCTCAACTTGCTGGGTTTTGCCATTGAGTCGGGTCGTGCGCTGGTGATCGCGATCAACAAGTGGGACGGCATGACGCCGAGCGAGCGCGACTTCGTCAAGATCGAGCTGCAACGTCGGCTGTTCTTCGTTGATTACGCTGATATCCACTTCATCTCGGCGTTGCACGGTACCGGCGTGGGCAACCTCTACGCTTCGGTGCAGAACTCGTTCAAGTCCGCGGTCACCCGCTGGCCCACCAACCGCCTCACCCAGATCCTGGAAGATGCAGTTGGCGAGCACGCGCCACCGATGGTCAACAATCGCCGGATCAAGCTGCGTTACGCTCACTTGGGTGGTGCAAACCCGCCGATCATCGTGATCCACGGTAACCAGATCGAGAAGGTGCCGAAGTCTTACGTTCGTTATCTGGAAAACACTTACCGCCGTGTGCTGAAGCTGGTCGGTACGCCGATCCGCATCGAGTTCAAAGGCGGCGAGAACCCGTACGAAGGTAACAAGACCTCGCTCACCGACCGTCAGGTCAACAAGAAGCGCCGGATGATGTCGCACCACAAGAAAGCCGATAAAAAGCGCCGCGACAAGCGCTGAGTCGGATGGTCATCCCCGCGCTCGCACGGTGGATGACTGGCCGCTCTTGTAGGAGCTGGCGAAGCCTGCGATCTTTTGACTTTGCTTTAAAGGCAAGATCAAAGATCGCAGCCTGCGGCAGCTCCTACGGGGTTCGGCGATGAGAAGGGTACTCACCAGAGTGCCCTTTTTTTATGGGCGCCGTATGGGCTATCCTCGGGCTCTCCCGCGCCGCCGTTAGAGCCGGGTGCAGAGCAGGGAATCACCGATGATCACCAGTAAGCTGCCGAATGTCGGCATCACTATCTTCACCCAGATGTCGCAGCTCGCGGCGCAGACCGGCGCGCTCAATCTGTCCCAGGGCTTCCCCGATTTCGATGCCCCGCAGGCGCTGTGCGATGCGGTTGGCCGACACATCGCCCAGGGCCACAACCAGTATTCGCCAATGACTGGCCTGCCGGCGTTGCGTCAGCAGGTGGCTAGCAAGATTGCCCGCAGCTACGGGATCACCGTCGATGCCGACAATGAAGTGACGATCACACCCGGCGCGACCCAGGCGATTTTTTGCGCCATCCAGGCCGTGATCAACCGCGGCGACGAAGTGATTGTGTTCGACCCGTGCTACGACAGCTATGAACCCTCGGTAGAGCTGGCGGGCGGTCGCTGCGTCCACGTTCAGCTGGGGCTGGATGATTTTTCCATCGACTTCGAAAAGCTCGCCGAGGCCATCACGTCGCGTACGCGGATGATCGTGCTCAACTCCCCACATAACCCCAGCGGTGCGCTGATCAGTCGCGCCGAGCTCGATCAGCTGGCGCGGCTGATTCGTGACCGCGACATCTACCTCATCAGCGACGAAGTCTACGAACACCTGGTGTTCGACGGCGTGCCCCACGTCAGCGTCCTGGCCCACGAAGAGCTGTACCAGCGCGCATTCGTGATCAGCTCCTTCGGCAAGACTTACCACGTCACCGGCTGGAAAACCGGCTATGTAGTCGCTCCGCCGGCACTTACGGCGGAATTGCGCAAGGTTCACCAGTACGTCAGTTTCTGCGGGGTGACTCCGCTGCAGTTTGCGTTGGCCGACTTCATGGCCGAGCACCCGGAACATGTCGAGGAGCTGCCGGCGTTCTACCAGGCCAAGCGCGACTTGTTCTGCGATTTGCTGGCGCCGTCGCGGTTCAGTTTCAACCGGGTTGCGGGCACCTATTTCCAGCTGGTCGACTATTCGCAGATCCGCCCAGACCTCAACGACGTCGACATGGCGTTGTGGATGACCCGGGAGCACGGCGTGGCCAGTATCCCGATCTCGGTGTTTTACCAGACACCCCCCGAAGGCCAACGGCTAATCCGCCTGTGCTTTGCCAAACGCGAGGAGACCCTGCGTGAAGCAGCGGAAAAACTATGCGTGATCTGAGTGCGCTGCCGAACCTGACCGTTGCGCTGATCCAGACCACCCTGGCCTGGCATGACCGCCAGGCCAATCTGGAGCATTTCGAGCAGTTGCTGGAGCAGGCACGCGGCGCGGACCTGATTATCCTGCCGGAGATGTTCACCACCGGGTTCTCCATGGAATCCGAGACGCTTGCCGAGCCGGAGAACGGCGCGACCAGCAAATGGTTGCGGCTGCAGGCGGCGAAATTCGATGCGGTAATCACCGGCAGCGTCATCGTTCAAGCTGCCGATGGCAGTCATCGCAATCGCCTGCTGTGGGCGCGCCCGGACGGCGAGGTCTGGCATTACGACAAACGTCATCTGTTCCGCATGGCCGGCGAGCACAACCACTACACCCCCGGCGAGCGCCAGGTGCAGTTCGAGCTCAAGGGCTGGCGCGTGCGTCCGCTGATTTGCTACGACCTGCGGTTCCCTGTGTGGAGCCGCGATGCCCAGGACACGGACTTGTTGCTGTACACCGCAAACTGGCCCGGCGCGCGGCGTCAGCACTGGAATCGCTTGCTGCCGGCGCGGGCGATTGAAAACCTGTGTTATGTGGCGGCGGTGAATCGCATCGGGACTGACGGCAAGGGCTTCGCCTACACCGGGGACAGTCAGGTGCTGGATTTCCAGGGTGAGACTTTGCTGAGTGCGGGGGAGGCGGATGGAGTGTTTCAGGTGGTGTTGAATGCGGCGGAGCTGGCGGCGTATCGCACGCGGTTTCCGGCGAATCTTGATGCTGATACTTTCGAATTCACCTGAGACCTGGGTAGCCCCGAAAAGATCGCAGCCTTCGGCAGCTCCTACAGGACCGATGTTCGGCGAAACACTGTAGGAGCTGCCGAAGGCTGCGATCTTTTGATCTTCAAATAGCACACAAAAAAAGGCCCCAAGGTTCTCACCGAGGGGCCTTTTGCATTTCAGCTAAGGCTTTATGCTGCTTTCGCCTCCGGCTGGCTCAGCGAGCGGTTCAGCGCGCTGAACAGGGCCTTGAAGCTGGCGGTGGTGATGTTCTCGTCGATACCGACGCCATGCACCGCACGCTCACCATTGACTCGCAGTTCGATATACGCCGCCGCCTTGGCGTTGGTGCCTGCACCGATCGCGTGTTCGTTGTAGTCCATGATCTCCACCGGAATCGGCAGCCCTGCCACCAGCGCTTCCAGCGCGCCGTTGCCCTTGCCACGCCAGTGCAGGTTGTTCTCGCCCTGGCCTTTGCTGGAGACCTCGACTTCTACAGCGCTGCTACCGTTCTCTTCCTGCAGGCGATGGCTGACCAGCGCGTACGGAGTGTTGGCTTGCAGGTATTCACGCTGCAGCAAGGCGTAGATCTGCGGTGCAGTCATCTCCAGGCCAACGCGGTCGGTTTCGGCCTGGACTACCTGGCTGAACTCGATCTGCATGCGACGTGGCAAGCTGATGTCGTATTCCTGCTCCAGCAGGTAGGCGATCCCGCCCTTGCCTGACTGGCTGTTGACGCGGATTACCGCCTCGTAGCTGCGGCCGATGTCGGCCGGGTCGATCGGCAAGTACGGCACTTCCCACAGGGTGCCTTGTTTCTGCTGGGCAAAGCCCTTGCGAATGGCGTCCTGGTGCGAGCCGGAGAACGCGGTGTGAACCAGGTCGCCGACGTATGGGTGACGCGGGTGCACCTGGATCTGGTTGCATTCCTCGACGACCTTGCGCACGCCGTCGATGTCCGAGAAGTCCAGCTCAGGGTGGACGCCCTGGGTATAGAGGTTCAGGGCCACGGTCACGAGATCGACGTTACCGGTGCGTTCGCCGTTGCCGAACAGGCAACCTTCGACGCGATCAGCACCGGCCATCAGGCCCAGTTCGGTAGCGGCAACGCCGGTGCCACGGTCGTTGTGGGTGTGCAGGCTGATGATCACGCTGTCACGACGGTTGATGTGACGGCCGAACCACTCGATCTGGTCGGCATAGATGTTCGGCGTGGCGCATTCGACGGTGGCCGGCAAGTTGAGAATCATCTTGTGCTCAGGCGTCGGGTTCCAGACCTCGATCACCGCGTCGCACACTTCCTTGGCGAACTCCAGTTCAGTGGCGCTGAAAGTTTCCGGCGAGTATTCGAAGGTCCACTGGGTGTCCGGCTGCTGGGCGGCATACTTGACGAACAGCTTGGCCGCGCTGACCGCGATTTCCTTGATCCCGTCCTTGTCCTGGTTGAAGACAATGCGACGGAACGACGGCGAGGTCGCGTTATACAAGTGCACGATGGCTTTCTTCGCCCCGCGCAGGGATTCGAAGGTGCGCTCGATCAGGTCTTCACGGCCCTGGGTCAGCACCTGGATGGTGGTGTCGTCCGGGATGTGGTTGCCTTCGATCAGAGTACGCACGAAGTCAAAGTCGGTCTGCGAGGCGGCCGGGAACGACGCCTCGATTTCTTTCACGCCGACTTGTACCAGGGTTTTCCAGAAACGCAGCTTCTTCACCGCATCCATCGGCTCTATCAGCGACTGGTTGCCGTCACGCAGGTCCGAGCTGCACCAGATCGGCGCGGCGGTGATGGTCTTCGACGGCCAGGTGCGGTCCGGGATGTCGATGGTCGGAAACGCGCGGTACTTCGAAGACGGGTCTTTGAGCATGCTCATCGGGAAATCCTTGTTGTCGGGGCCGAGAGAAGGCGGCCTGCCGGTGGATCAAAAGTTCTGGGGATGAAACGTAGGACGAGGCACTGCGATTCAGCCCGGCAGTCGTGCACTGACGAGGCACAGACTGCGGTGCTGGCGAAGCTGAATGAGGGTGTGAGAGGTTTTCATGCCTTCAACCCTAACCGCGAGTCTGAGGGTTGGCAAGCGCTCGGAAAAAATTGAGAGGAATACTCTCAGGAAGCGATCTCGCGAGATTTAATTGCTGGGAACAACGTTGATTGTCCCATTGATTGCTCAGGGTTTAAGCACTGCGCAATCGATCTGTGGGGCTGGCGCGGCGAGTTGCCTGGGGTGCAACAGGTAGTTACGGACGAATCTCGATCATCGTCCCATCCGGCACCAGGCCCCACACCTCGCGCATGTCCATGTTGCGCATGGCGACGCAGCCGTCGGTCCAGTCCAGGGTGTGGAACAGGTTTTCCGGGTAGTCGTAGGTATCGGGAGTCCCGTGGATCATGATCATGCCGCCGGGCGGAACGCCTTCACGCTGCGAGCGCGCTGAATCTGCGGCATTGGGGTAGGAGATGTGCATGGCCAGGTTGAAGCGGTCGCTGACTTTGCGCCAGTCCACCCAGTAGAAACCTTCCGGCGTGCGCTTGTCGCCTTCCATCAGCTTGGCGCCCTTGGGCTGCTTGCCCAGGGAAATGCGGTAGGTTCGCACGGGTTGGCCATCGGCAATCAATTGCAATTGATGAGCGGATTTGAGCACCAACACCTTTTCGATACGTTTGCCATCCAGGGTCACCACGGTGGAAGCCTGGGAAACGGCGATGAACGACAAGCAAAACAGGGCAAGCAACCAACGCATTAAAACGATATCCCTAAGAAAATGTACTGTAGGAGCTGCCGAAGGCTGCGATCTTTTCGCTTTTGCGATATTTCGGATCACACATCAAACAATCACAGGCTGAGCCAACGGCGGAATCGACTCCGACCGCACCGGGTACACCTCGGACCGCCGGTCCGCAAAGAAGCATTCTAGAGTACGCCCCACCGTGCGGAAAGCCAGGTCGGACCAAGGGATGTCGGCTTCCTCGAAAAGCTGCACTTCGAGGCTTTCTATACCGGCGGCAAAGTCCAGGTCCACCAGTTCGGCGCGATAGAACACGTGCACCTGGCTGATGTGCGGCACGTCGATCAGGGTATAGATGTTCAGGTCGCGAACCCGGGCGCAGGCTTCCTCGGCGGTCTCGCGAATGGCGGCCTGCTCGATGGTTTCACCGTTCTCCATGAAGCCGGCGGGCAGGGTCCAGTAGCCGAGTCGCGGCTCGATGGCCCGGCGACACAGCAATACTTTCGAGCCCCAGGTGGCCACGCAGCCGGCGACAATATTGGGGTTCTGGTAATGGATGGTGTGACAGCTGTCACACACAAACCGCAGGCGCGAATCGCCTTCGGGAATGCGTTGGGTCACCGGGTTGCCGCACTGGCTGCAAAATTTCATGCTTGAGTTCCTGAATGCTGTGCCTATCTTGGCGTGCGGCGGTGTCGGTCGGCAAGTTGTCGTTTCGCGACAGACGGCTGTTCGGGGGTTGGGCGCTCGGTGTGATTGGTGCATGATGCAGGGTAAGGCACAGATCGAGATCACTCATGCTGGACGAGCTACTGCATCGGGTAAGCAACCACACGCCGCGAACCCTGGAAACCGACAAACGTTTTCCCGAGGCCGCCGTACTGGTGCCCATCACCCGCAGTGATGAACCGGAACTGGTTCTGACCCTGCGCGCCAGCGGGCTTTCTACCCATGGCGGAGAAGTGGCGTTTCCCGGCGGCCGGCGCGACCCCGAAGACCCGGACCTGATTTTCACCGCCTTGCGCGAGGCCGAAGAAGAAATTGGCCTGCCGCCAGGGTTGGTCGAGGTGATCGGGCCGCTCAGCCCGCTGATTTCCCTGCACGGCATCAAGGTAACGCCTTACGTCGGCGTGATCCCGGATTTCGTCGAGTATCGTCCCAACGATGCCGAGATCGCTGCAGTGTTCAGCGTACCGCTGGAGTTTTTCCGCGAGGATCCCCGCGAACACACGCACCGCATCGATTATCAGGGCCGCAGCTGGTATGTGCCGAGCTATCGTTACGGCGAGTACAAGATCTGGGGCCTGACAGCGATCATGATCGTCGAGTTGATCAACCTGCTGTATGACGCGAAAATCAGCCTGCACCTGCCGCCCAAGAGCTTTATCAACACCTGAAGCCATTGTTCATATGGCCACACCCGAGCCTGCCTGGCCTTGAGGACAACAAGATGCAATACCGCCTGGGCGACGCCCGAGTCGAAACCCACCCGCAGAGCTGGGTAGCCCCCAACGCCGTGCTGGTGGGTAAGGTCAAACTGGAAGAGGGCGCCAACGTCTGGTTCAACGCCGTTTTGCGCGGCGACAATGAACTGATCCTGATCGGCAAGAACAGCAACGTTCAGGATGGCACGGTGATGCACACTGACATGGGCTACCCGCTGACCATCGGCACCGGCGTGACCATCGGCCACAACGCCATGCTGCATGGCTGCACGGTCGGCGATTACAGTCTGATCGGCATCAACGCGGTGATTCTCAATGGTGCAAAGATCGGCAAGAACTGCATTATTGGTGCGAATTCGCTGATCGGTGAAGGCAAGGAGATTCCTGATGGGTCCCTGGTGATGGGCTCCCCCGGAAAAGTGGTGCGTGAATTGACTGAACAGCAGAAGAAAATGCTCGAGGCCAGCGCCGCGCACTATGTGCATAACTCCCAGCGGTATGCCCGCGATCTGGTTGAGCAAGAAGAATGACCACGGTGGAAAAACCGGTTCGTTCCCCTTGCGTGAATGTCTGTGCGCTGGATGACGATGATGTTTGCACCGGTTGCCAGCGCACGGTCGACGAGATCACGCGCTGGAGCCGGATGGACAACGATGAGCGTCGTCGGGTGTTGGGGTTGTGTCATGAGCGGGCGAAATCCAGTGGCTTGATCTGGATGCTCGGCAACCCTCCAGGGCGATAAGATCAAAAGATCGCAGCCTGCGGCAGCTCCTACAGGGGAACGCATTCCAAAATGTAGGAGCTGCCGAAGGCTGCGATCTTTTGATCTTAAATTGGCGACAGCACGCCTCTCAAGTACCCTGCACCGCAAATCCCAGGTATCTACACACCCCATGCTCTTCCTGATCGCCTACATCAGCAGCGTCGTGCTGATTAACTACGCCTTTTCCTCCGCCCCGCACCTGGACATCATCTGGTCGGCCTGGGGTGGCCTGGTGTTCGTGTTGCGCGACATGGTGCAAACCCGCTTCGGCCACGGCGCGATTCTCGCGATGCTGGCGGCGCTGGTGTTGTCCTATGTCACCTCCGACCCGTCCATTGCCTTGGCGAGCGCCACCGCATTCGCGGTCTCCGAGTGCATCGACTGGCTGGTCTTCAGCATTACCAAACGCCCGCTGCACGACCGCCTGTGGATAAGTTCGGCGTTGAGTATTCCCCTCGATACCTTCATCTTCTTCGGCATGATCGACGCCTTCACACCGGGCGTGATCCTCACCGCCATGGCCTCGAAGTTCGCTGGCGTGACTGCCGTCTGGCTGATCATGGCCTGGCGCCTGCGCAAACAGGCCGTCGCCAGCTAAAGCCAAACCCGCCGGTTCATGTAAAATGCCGCGCTTTCTCCCTATGGGAAGCGCGCCCGGCGTTGCCTCCCTCGATGATCCGCTTCTTTGAGGACCTGAGATGACCCGTATCGGAACTCCATTGTCGCCAACCGCGACCCGCGTATTGCTGTGTGGCTGTGGCGAGTTGGGCAAGGAAGTGGTGATCGAGCTGCAACGCCTGGGCGTTGAAGTGATCGCCGTGGACCGTTATGCCAATGCGCCGGCCATGCAGGTCGCGCACCGCAGCCATGTGATCAACATGCTCGACGGCGCGGCCCTGCGTGCAGTCATCGAAGCTGAAAAGCCGCACTTCATCGTGCCGGAAATCGAAGCCATCGCCACCGCGACCCTGGTCGAGCTGGAAGCCGAAGGCTTCACCGTGATTCCGACCGCCCGCGCCGCGCAGTTGACCATGAACCGTGAAGGCATCCGCCGCCTGGCCGCGGAAGAGCTGGACCTGCCGACCTCGCCGTACCATTTCGCCGATACCTTCGAGGATTACCGCAAAGCGGTCGAAGACCTCGGCTTCCCGTGCGTGGTCAAGCCGGTGATGAGCTCGTCGGGCAAGGGTCAGAGCCTGCTGCGCAGTGTCGATGACGTGAAGGCTGCGTGGGATTACGCGCAGGAAGGTGGTCGCGCCGGCAAAGGCCGGGTCATCGTTGAAGGTTTCATCGACTTTGATTACGAGATCACTCTGCTGACCGTGCGTCACGTCGGCGGCACCACGTTCTGCGCGCCGGTTGGCCATCGTCAGGAGAAGGGCGATTACCAGGAATCTTGGCAGCCACAAGCGATGAGCCCGATCGCGCTGGCGGAGTCCGAGCGAGTGGCCAAGGCGGTCACCGAAGCGTTGGGTGGTCGTGGCCTGTTCGGCGTTGAGCTGTTCATCAAGGGCGACCAGGTGTGGTTCAGCGAAGTGTCGCCGCGTCCGCATGACACTGGGCTTGTGACTTTGATTTCCCAGGACCTGTCGCAGTTCGCGCTGCATGCGCGGGCGATTCTGGGCCTGCCGATTCCATTGATCCGCCAGTTCGGGCCTTCGGCTTCGGCGGTGATTCTGGTGGAAGGGCAGTCGACCCAGACGGCTTTCGCCAACCTGGGGGCAGCGCTGAGCGAGCCGGACACGGCGTTGCGCCTGTTTGGCAAGCCTGAGGTCAGTGGCCAGCGGCGCATGGGTGTGGCGTTGGCGCGGGATGAGTCGATTGAAGCGGCTCGTGCGAAGGCGACCCGGGCTGCTCAGGCCGTCGTGGTAGAGCTGTAAAAGCATCGCGAGCAAGCTTTGCTCCCACAGGTCCGCGTCGTACGCATAATTGTGAGTCGACAATGACCTGTGGGAGCAAGGCTTGCCCGCGATGGCGGTCTGTCAGGCCACCCTGTTCAAATCGTTATGCCGCGTTTCCTTCAAGCACAGCACCGCAATCAAACTCAGCACCGCCGCCCCCGACACATACCCCCCGACATAACTCAAACCGCCCATCGCCACCAGCTTCTGCGCGAAGAACGGTGCCGCCGAGGCTCCGACGATTCCGCCCAGGTTGTAAGCTGCTGACGCGCCCGTGTAGCGCACATGTGTCGGGAACAGCTCAGGCAGCAGCGCCCCCATTGGCGCAAACGTCACGCCCATCAGAAACAGCTCGATGCACAAAAACAGCGCCACGCCCCAGGTAGAACCCTGAGTCAAAAGCGGCTCCATCAGAAACCCCGACAGCACCGCCAGCACGCCACCGATGATCAGCACCGGTTTGCGCCCGTAACGGTCGCTGGCCCAGGCTGACAGCGGGGTTGCAGCCGCCATGAACAGCACGGCGAAGCACAGCAGGGCGAGGAATGTTTCCCGTGTGTAGCCCAGGGTCGACACGCCGTAGCTCAGGGAAAACACCGTCGAGATGTAGAACAGCGCGTAGCACACCACCATCGCGCCCGCGCCCAGCAACGTTGGTACCCAGTACTGGCTGAGCAACTCGACCAGAGGCATTTTCACCCGTTCCTGGCGCGCCATGGCGTTGGCGAACACCGGCGTTTCATGGAGTTTGAGGCGCACGTACAGACCGACCATCACCAGCGCTGCGCTGAGCAGGAAGGGGATCCGCCAGCCCCAGGAGCGGAACTGCTCGTCGTTCAGAGTCATCGCCAGGGTCAGGAACAGCCCGTTGGCCGCGAGGAAGCCGATCGAAGGGCCCAGCTGCGGGAACATGCCGAACCAGGCGCGTTTGCCCTTGGGCGCATTCTCCGTAGCCAGCAGCGCTGCACCGCCCCATTCGCCGCCGAGTCCCAGGCCCTGGCCGAAGCGCAACACGCAAAGCAGGATCGGCGCCCAGGCCCCGATGCTGTCGTAGCCCGGCAGCACGCCGATCAGCGTGGTGCACACGCCCATTAGCAGCAGCGAGGCCACCAAAGTCGACTTGCGCCCGATGCGATCGCCGAAATGGCCGAACAGCGCCGAGCCGAGAGGTCGGGCCAGGAATGCGATACCAAAGGTCAGGAAGGCCGAGAGCATCTGCGCGGTGCCGGAGGTCTGCGGAAAGAACACCGGACCGATCACCAGCGCTGCGGCAGTGGCATAAACGTAGAAGTCGTAGAACTCGATGGCAGTGCCGATGAAACTCGCGGTGGCCACGCGGGTGGCGGAGTTGGTCGGTTGCGCGGGCGTGGTTTCGCTGTAAGTCGTGCTGGTTGTCATGCGGTTATCCCTGACAGTCATGTGCCCCAGTGGAGCGAATTGTTATGGTTGAACACCCAGGGATGTGGGTTTGAAACTGTGTGCGGATAGCACAGGGGTAGGGCGGCGCTTGGGTAAGCGGCTCGATTATAGAAAGGTGGCTATCGATCAAACAAGAGCAAAAAGATCGCAGCCTTCGGCAGCTCCTACAAGGGAACGCATTTCAAATGTAGGAGCTGCCGAAGGCTGCGATCTTTTAGCAATCTAACGGACGGGCAAGACCGCCGGCACCGAACTGGTGTGCCACACCAACACCCGCGTCACCCGGTTATCCTCGGTCTCGAGAATCTCCAGCCGATAACGCCCGATCTTCAGGCACACCGCGCTCTCCGGAATGGTCTCCAGCGCTTCGGTCACCAAACCGTTGAGGGTTTTCGGTCCATCGCTGGGCAAGTGCCAGCCCAGGCTCTTGTTCAGGTCGCGAATCGACGCGGCGCCCTCGATCATCAACCGGCCATCAGGTTGGGGATGAACGTGGGGGTTGCCCAGGCTGTGCTGGCTTTCGAACTCGCCGACGATTTCTTCGAGTATATCTTCCAGGGTAACGATCCCGAGCACTTCGCCGTACTCGTCCACCACCATGCCCAGGCGCCGCTGTTGCTTGTGGAAGTTGAGCAGCTGCAGCTGCAGTGGGGTGCTTTCCGGCACGAAGTACGGTTCGTGGCAGGCCGCCAGCAGCGCTTCGAGCGTCAAGCTGGCGTCCGCCAGCAGGTGCCGGATCTGCCGGGTATTGAGCACCGCCTCGACCTGGTTGATGTCGCTGTGAAACACCGGCAGGCGGGTGCGGCGGTTATTGCGCAACTGTTCGATGATCTCCGGGAGATCGTCGTCGAGGTTGATGCCGTCGACGTCACTGCGCGGTACCAGAATGTCGTTGACCGTGATGTTGTCCAGCGCATGGATGCCCGACAGCACGTGCGGGCGGCAGGATGAGTGCTCGTTATCGTCGTGGCGCTCTGCCGGGGATTCGTCTTCGCTCTGCTGCACCACTTTGACCTTGCGGGCAAACGGTCGCATCAGCAGTTGGCTGATGCCACTGAGCAACCAGGCGGCGGGGTAGATGATTTTCAGCGGCACGCCGAGCAAGGTGTTGCCCAGGCTCAGGACGGCGTCCGGGTAACGCACGGCAAGGGTCCGCGGCAAGTAGTCGGCGAACACCAGCAGGACCGCACCGGCGCCGATGCACGCCGCCCATGGCCCGTTTTCGGCCCAGGCGAAGATCGCCAGCAGGGTGCTGATCACAATCACCAGCGCCCGGCACAGGGTGTTGCACAGGATCAGGCTGTTGAGCGGGAAGCTCAGCTTTGCCACCGGCTTGTCGCTCGAACGCGACGCAGTGCGCTGGGCCAGCAAGTGTTGTTGCGCGACTTCGATGGCGGTAAACAGCCCCGACCATAAAATCAGCAGGGCAATCACTGCGAGCATCGGCCCTATGGGCAAGTCGTCCATTATTGCCGCCCGTCAGATGTGCAGGATGTATTCACGGACCAGCTTGCTGCCGAAATAGGCCAGCATCAGCAGGCAGAAACCGGCGAGTGTCCAGCGGATGGCTTTGTGCCCGCGCCAGCCGAGGCGATTGCGCCCCCACAGCAACACGCTGAAGACGATCCACGCCAGGCAGGCCAGCAAGGTCTTGTGCACCAGGTGCTGGGCAAACAGGTTCTCGACGAACAGCCATCCGGAGATCAGCGATAGCGACAGCAGGGTCCAGCCGGCCCAGAGGAAGCCGAACAGCAGGCTTTCCATGGTTTGCAGTGGCGGAAAATTCTTGATCAGACCGGACGGGTGTTTGTGCTTGAGCTGGTGGTCCTGGACCAGCAGCAGCAAGGCCTGGAACACCGCGATGGTAAACATGCCGTAGGCGAGGATCGACAGCAGGATGTGCGCGAGTATGCCCGGCGCTTCGTCGATGATCTGCACGGTGCCGGCGGGGGCGAACTGCGCCAGCAGCACGGTAGCGGCGCCCAGCGGGAACAGCAGGACGAGCAGGTTCTCCACCGGGATCCGCGAACAGGCCAGCAGGGTCAGGGCAATGACCGCTGCGGCGATCAGGCTGGCGGCGCTGAAGAAATCCAGGCCCAGGCCGATCGGCGTCAACAGGTGGGTCAACAGGCTGGCGCTGTGGGCCAGGACCGCCAGAACGCCGAGCGTAACCAGCAGGCGCTTGTTCGCCTTGGCGCCAGTGGCCAGGCGAGAGCCCTGATAGAGAGTCGCAGCGGCGTATAAGCAGGCGGCGGCGAGGGTGGTAAGCAAGCTGGGTGACAAGGGGAGCATAAATCCTGTTAGGCAAGCCCGAAAGGCGCTGAGTTTGGCATAGAACCCTCATCACACGAAAGTGCGAGGTGTCCGCCAGACGCAGTCTTCGCTATAATCCGCGACCTGCCCACGCCGCAGGCTCGCCGAGCACACGTTTATTCCGGTCTGGGCCGCCATTATCCCGGTCTACACAGGGCCTGAAAGGATCGCGCAATGTTTGAAAACTTAACCGACCGTCTCTCGCAGACGCTGCGCCATGTCACCGGCAAGGCCAAGCTGACCGAAGACAATATCAAAGACACGCTGCGTGAAGTGCGCATGGCGTTGCTCGAAGCCGACGTCGCCTTGCCGGTGGTGAAGGACTTCGTCAATTCGGTCAAGGAACGCGCCGTCGGCACCGAGGTGTCGCGCAGCCTGACCCCGGGCCAGGCCTTCGTGAAGATCGTCCAGGCCGAACTCGAAAGCCTGATGGGCGCGGCCAACGAAGATTTGAACCTGAGTGCCGTGCCGCCAGCTGTCGTGCTGATGGCCGGTTTGCAGGGCGCGGGTAAAACCACCACCGCCGGTAAACTTGCGCGCTTCCTTAAAGAGCGCAAGAAGAAGTCGGTGATGGTGGTGTCTGCGGACGTTTACCGTCCGGCGGCCATCAAGCAGCTGGAAATGCTGGCCGGTGAAGTCGGTGTCACCTTCTTCCCGTCCGACCTGAGCCAGAAGCCGGTCGATATCGCGCAAGCGGCTATTAAAGAAGCCAAGCTCAAGTTCATTGACGTGGTCATCGTCGATACCGCCGGTCGCCTGCACATCGATGAAGAGATGATGGGCGAGATCAAGGCATTGCACGCCGCGATCAACCCGGTGGAAACCCTGTTCGTGGTCGACGCCATGACCGGCCAGGACGCCGCCAACACGGCCAAGGCCTTCGGTGATGCGTTGCCGCTGACCGGTGTTATCCTGACCAAGGTCGACGGCGACGCCCGTGGCGGTGCCGCACTGTCGGTCCGCGCCATCACCGGCAAGCCGATCAAGTTCATCGGTATGGGCGAGAAGAGCGAAGCGCTCGAGCCGTTCCACCCTGAGCGTATCGCCTCGCGCATCCTTGGCATGGGTGACGTGCTCAGCCTGATCGAGCAGGCCGAGCAGACCCTCGACAAGGACAAGGCCGACAAGCTCGCCAAGAAGCTGAAGAAGGGCAAGGGCTTCGACCTCGAAGACTTCCGTGATCAGCTGCAACAGATGAAGAACATGGGCGGCCTCGGCGGCCTCATGGACAAGCTGCCGAACATCGGTGGCGTGAACCTGGCGCAGATGGGCAATGCCCAGGGCGCGGCAGAGAAACAATTCAAGCAGATGGAAGCCATCATCAATTCCATGACCCCGGCCGAGCGCCGCGACCCTGAGCTGATCAGCGGTTCGCGCAAACGTCGGATCGCCATGGGTTCCGGCACCCAGGTGCAGGATATCGGTCGCTTGATCAAGCAGCACAAGCAGATGCAGAAGATGATGAAGAAATTCTCCGCGAAAGGCGGAATGGCCAAAATGATGCGCGGCATGGGCGGTATGTTGCCCGGCGGCGGCATGCCGAAAATGTAAAGAATTCGCGCCGGCATTTATGTCGGCGCTAACCCACACGGAGGTGGGGATACACAGCAAACCCGCACTTGGCGGGAGCTGACTGGCCGTTTTCAACGACGGCTCTATAGCAAATCTGGATGGCGTCCGATAGGCCGCCGGAAAAAGACATTTGCAAAAGTCCGGATATTCCTTAGAATATGCGGCCTTTCGGGCACCTATGCCCGCTGTGCCTTTAGATTTGCAGCACCGACTACAGGAACGATGTTCACATGCTAACAATCCGTCTTGCCCTTGGCGGCTCCAAAAAGCGCCCGTTTTACCACTTGACCGTAACCGACAGCCGCAACCCGCGCGACGGTTCGCACAAGGAACAGGTTGGTTTCTTCAACCCTGTTGCTCGTGGTCAGGAAGTTCGTCTGTCCGTGAACCAAGAGCGCGTAGCCTACTGGCTGAGCGTTGGTGCACAACCTTCTGAGCGCGTTGCTCAGTTGTTGAAGGATGCATCTAAGGCTGCGGCCTGAGCAATATGAACGCGACGCCTGCCATTGCTGATGATTTGATCGTTATCGGCAAGATTTATTCTGTTCATGGCGTTCGCGGCGAAGTGAAGGTTTATTCCTTTACTGATCCGACTGAAAACCTGTTGCAGTACAAAACCTGGACGCTCAAGCGCGAAGGTAATGTTAAGCAGGTTGAGCTGGTCAGCGGACGTGGGAACGACAAGTTCCTGGTCGCGAAGCTCAAGGGTCTCGATGATCGTGAAGAAGCTCGTCTTCTGGCCGGTTAT
Organism: Pseudomonas sp. LB3P31; assembly: GCF_054897945.1. Classification (NCBI taxonomy): domain Bacteria; kingdom Pseudomonadati; phylum Pseudomonadota; class Gammaproteobacteria; order Pseudomonadales; family Pseudomonadaceae; genus Pseudomonas; species Pseudomonas sp. LB3P31. The sequence continues at coordinate 2,255,532 of NZ_CM142710.1, read as the reverse complement.
GAGATCTGCGTGCCGCGCAACCTGTTCCCTGAATTGACCGACGGCGAGTACTACTGGTACCAGCTCGAAGGTCTGAAGGTCATTGATCAACTCGGGCAACTGTTCGGGAAAATCGATCATCTTCTGGAAACCGGCGCCAATGATGTAATGGTGGTCAAGCCTTGCGCTGGCAGCCTGGACGATCGCGAACGCCTGTTGCCCTATACGGAGCAATGTGTGCTGGCAGTCGACCTCGCAGCAGGCGAGATGAAGGTGGAATGGGATGCGGACTTCTAAGCGTGGCTAACTTGCGCGTAGAAGTGATCAGTTTGTTTCCCGAGATGTTCTCCGCCATCAGCGAGTACGGCATCACCAGTCGTGCGGTGAAACAGGGGTTGTTGCAGCTTACCTGTTGGAATCCGCGAGACTACACGACGGATCGACATCACACTGTGGACGATCGCCCATTTGGCGGTGGCCCGGGCATGGTGATGAAGATCAAGCCCCTGGAAGATGCTCTGGTTCAGGCCAAGGCAGCAGCCGGGGAGGCGGCGAAGGTGATTTACCTGTCCCCCCAAGGCCGTCAACTGACTCAGTCGGCGGTACGCGAGTTGGCGAATTCGGATGCACTGATCCTGATTGCCGGCCGCTATGAAGGCATTGACGAGCGTTTTATTGATGCTCATGTCGATGAAGAGTGGTCGATTGGCGACTATGTACTGTCTGGCGGCGAGCTGCCGGCGATGGTCCTGATCGATGCGGTTACACGACTGCTGCCTGGAGCTTTAGGGCATGCGGACTCCGCCGAGGAAGATTCCTTTACGGATGGTTTGCTGGATTGCCCGCACTACACCCGACCTGAGGTGTATGCGGATCAGCGTGTTCCCGACGTGTTGCTAAGTGGCAATCACGCGCATATCCGGCGTTGGCGTTTACAGCAGTCCCTTGGTAGGACCTTTGAACGACGCGCCGATCTTCTGGAAAGCCGCTCGCTTTCTGGAGAAGAGAAGAAGCTGCTCGAGGAATACATCCGCGAGCGGGACGATAGTTAACAACGTATCGATGGTAAATCCGTTGATTTACCTTAGGAGCACAGCATGACTAACAAAATCATCCTTGCACTCGAAGCAGAGCAGATGACCAAAGAAATCCCTACCTTTGCCCCGGGCGACACTATTGTCGTTCAGGTGAAAGTGAAGGAAGGCGACCGTTCGCGTCTGCAAGCGTTCGAAGGTGTTGTTATCGCCAAGCGTAACCGCGGCGTAAACAGTGCTTTCACCGTTCGTAAAATCTCCAACGGTGTTGGCGTAGAGCGTACTTTCCAGACCTACAGCCCGCAAATCGACAGCATGGCCGTTAAACGTCGCGGTGACGTACGTAAAGCCAAGCTGTACTACCTGCGTGACCTGTCCGGTAAAGCAGCTCGCATCAAGGAAAAACTGGCTTAAGTCCAGCTTCCCGATGCAGAAAAAAGCAGCCTACGGGCTGCTTTTTTGTTGCCTGCGATTTACCTGGGACAAGCCTGTGGGAGCGTGGCTTGCCCGCGAATCGGTCTATCAAGCGCCGCGTTTACATCAGGCTCTATAAAGCCTCAGCAGGCTATGAAAGACTTGCCTCCAGTTTTCCAGTGACCTGAGCCTCTATGCCCGCCATCGATCATCCTTTGATAGACCAGTTTCTCGACGCGTTGTGGCTGGAAAAAGGCCTGTCCGATAACACCCGCGACGCTTATCGCAGCGATCTGGCCTTGTTCAACGGCTGGCTGCAGGACAAGGGACTGGAGCTCATCAACGCTGGTCGCGAGTTGATCCTCGATCATCTGGCGTGGCGCCTCGAGCAAAACTACAAGCCCCGTTCCACTGCACGATTTCTCTCGGGGGTGCGTGGCTTTTATCGCTACCTGCTGCGGGAAAAGTTGATCGCGGTCGATCCGACCTTGCGCATCGACATGCCGCAACTTGGCCGGCCATTGCCGAAGTCGCTGTCGGAAGCCGACGTGGAAGCGCTGCTGAAGGCTCCGGACCTGAGCGAGGCCATCGGCCAGCGCGATCGGGCGATGCTGGAGGTGCTGTATGCCTGCGGCCTGCGCGTGACGGAGTTGATCAGCCTGACCCTGGAACAGGTCAACCTGCGCCAGGGCGTGCTGCGGGTGATGGGCAAGGGCAGCAAGGAGCGCCTGGTGCCGATGGGGGAGGAGGCGATTGTGTGGATCGAGCGCTACATGCGCGATGCCCGTGGCGAATTGCTGGGCGGGCGTCCCAGTGATGTGCTGTTCCCCAGCCTGCGCGGTGAACAGATGACCCGCCAGACGTTCTGGCATCGGATCAAGCACCAGGCCAAGGTGGCGGGGATCGGCAAGTCGCTGTCGCCGCACACCCTGCGCCACGCCTTTGCCACGCACCTGCTCAACCATGGCGCCGACCTGCGCGTGGTACAGATGTTGCTCGGCCACAGCGACCTGTCGACCACCCAGATCTACACCCACGTCGCCCGCGCCCGCCTGCAGGACCTGCACGCCAAACATCACCCCAGGGGCTGAACAAAATCCCTGTAGGAGTGAGCCTGCTCGCGATGGCGGTTTGTCAGTCACCATTGTGTTGTCAGGATTGCCGCTATCGCGAGCAGGCTCACTCCTACAGGTTCTTCCGTACTCTCAACATGTCTTGCGACAGCCGCATTCGGCCCCACGGGCCTTATGTGATAGGCTTTGCCGGTTTGCACGGTGGGCGGTTGTGACCCGGTGTTTCGGCACTGGCGTTCTGGTCGTCCCATTTGTCCGCCTTCAGGAGTTAACATGCGTCTGACCCAGATTTTCGCCGCCGCAGCCATTGCGTTGGTCAGCACCTTTGCCGTCGCCGATGACGCGGCCGACAAAGCCATTCGTAAAAGCCTGGAAAACCTGCAGCTTGAGGTTCCGGTAGAAAGCATCGCCGCCAGCCCGCTGGCCGGCCTGTACGAAGTACGTCTGCAAGGCAGCCGGGTGCTCTACGCCAGCGCCGATGGCCAGTACGTGGTTCAGGGCAACATGTTCCAGCTCACCGACGGCAAGCCGGTCAACCTCACCGAGAAGACCGAGCGCCTGGGCGTGTCCAAGCTGGTCAACGCGATTCCGGTCGCGGAAACCGTGGTCTACCCGGCCATCGGTGAAACCAAGTCACACATCACCGTATTCACCGACACCACCTGCCCGTACTGCCACAAGCTGCACGCCGAAGTACCCGAGCTGAACAAGCGCGGCATCGAAGTGCGCTACGTCGCGTTCCCGCGCCAGGGCCTGGGCTCGCCGGGTGATGAACAGCTGCAGGCGGTGTGGTGCTCCAAGGACAAAAAAGCGGCCATGGATAAAATGGTCGACGGCAAGGAAATCAAGGCCGCCAAGTGCGAGAACCCGGTTGCCAAGCAGTTCGCCCTCGGTCAGTCGATCGGCGTGAACGGTACACCGGCCATCGTTTTGGCTGATGGTCAAGTCATTCCGGGCTACCAGCCTGCGCCACAAGTCGCCAAACTGGCGCTGGGCGCGAAGTAAATTCGCATCGTCATGGTCAGCCTTTGACGATCATGGTCTGGCGGCAGTTACGCCGGGCCATTAATAGAGAACCGCGAGCATGCGGTTGTTTTCACGGCCGACCTTGCGTCGGCCGTTTTATGGGGAGTTCACAGTGAAACCGGTCAAAGTAGGCATCTGTGGGTTAGGAACCGTCGGTGGCGGTACCTTCAACGTACTTCAGCGCAACGCCGAGGAAATTGCTCGTCGTGCCGGGCGTGGAATCGAAGTGGCACAAATTGCCATGCGCACGCCAAAGCCTCAGTTCCAAACGACCGGTATTGCGATTACCAACGATGTCTTCGAAGTGGCCACGAACCCTGAGATCGACATCGTCATAGAGTTGATGGGCGGCTACACCGTTGCCCGTGAGCTGGTACTCAAGGCCATCGAGAATGGCAAGCATGTGGTCACCGCGAACAAGGCACTGATTGCCGTTCACGGTAACGAAATTTTCGCCAAGGCACGCGAGAAAGGCGTGATCGTGGCGTTCGAAGCAGCTGTGGCCGGTGGCATCCCGGTGATCAAGGCGATCCGCGAAGGCCTGTCGGCCAACCGTATCAACTGGGTCGCCGGCATCATCAACGGCACCGGCAACTTCATCCTCACGGAAATGCGTGAGAAAGGTCGCACCTTCGAAGACGTGCTCGCCGAAGCGCAAGCTTTGGGTTATGCCGAGGCCGATCCGACTTTCGACGTCGAAGGCATCGACGCAGCTCACAAGCTGACGATCCTGGCGTCCATCGCATTCGGCATTCCGCTGCAATTCGACAAGGCCTACACCGAAGGCATCACCAAGCTGACCACTGCTGACGTGAACTACGCCGAAGCGCTGGGCTACCGCATCAAGCACCTGGGTGTGGCTCGCAGCACCGCCGCCGGTATCGAGCTGCGCGTGCACCCGACGCTGATTCCGGCCGATCGTCTGATCGCCAACGTCAATGGTGTGATGAACGCGGTAATGGTCAACGGTGATGCTGCCGGTTCGACCCTGTTCTACGGCGCCGGTGCTGGTATGGAACCGACCGCTTCCTCGGTGATCGCCGACCTGGTGGACGTGGTTCGCGCCATGACCTCCGACCCGGAAAACCGCGTACCGCACCTGGCCTTCCAGCCGGATTCGCTGTCGGCCCACCCGATCCTGCCGATCGAAGCCTGCGAAAGTGCCTACTACCTGCGGATCCAGGCCAAGGACCATCCAGGCGTGTTGGCGCAAGTCGCGAGCATCCTGTCGGAGCGCGGCATCAACATCGAATCGATCATGCAGAAAGAAGTCGAAGAACATGACGGCCTGGTGCCGATGATCCTGCTGACTCACCGTGTGCTGGAACAGCACATGAACGACGCGATCGCCGCCCTCGAAGCGCTGACGGGTGTCGTTGGACCGGTTGTAAGGATCCGTGTAGAGCACCTGAACTAAGCCGTTATCGTTCACCGGGCCCGCGCGCGGGCCCGGGTTTGCGAACACTGTCTATTGGAGCCAGTCATGCGTTATATCAGTACCCGCGGCCAGGCACCGGCCCTGAATTTCGAAGACGTCCTGCTGGCCGGTCTGGCCACGGACGGCGGCCTGTATGTGCCGGAATGCCTGCCCCGTTTCACCCAGGAAGAAATCGCTTCCTGGGCCGGCCTGCCGTATCACGAGCTGGCCTTCCGGGTGATGCGCCCATTTGTAGTCGGGAGCATTCCGGACGCCGATTTCAAAAAGATTCTGGAAGAGACTTACGGCGTGTTCTCACACAGTGCCGTAGCGCCGTTGCGCCAACTGAACGGCAACGAATGGGTGCTGGAGCTGTTCCACGGCCCGACTCTGGCGTTCAAGGACTTCGCCCTGCAGCTGCTCGGTCGCCTGCTCGACTACGTGCTTGAAAAACGCGGCGAGCGCGTGGTGATCGTCGGTGCCACCTCCGGTGATACCGGTTCGGCCGCCATCGAAGGCTGCAAGCACTGCGAAAACGTCGACATCTTCATTCTGCACCCGCACAACCGGGTGTCTGAAGTGCAGCGTCGGCAGATGACCACCATCTTTGGCGAGAACATCCACAACATCGCCATCGAAGGCAACTTCGATGACTGCCAGGAAATGGTCAAGGCCAGCTTCGCCGACCAGAGCTTCCTCAAGGGCACTCGCCTGGTGGCGGTGAACTCGATCAACTGGGCGCGGATCATGGCCCAGATCGTCTACTACTTCCACGCGTCCCTGCAGTTGGGTGGCCCGGCTCGGTCGGTGTCGTTCTCGGTGCCGACCGGCAACTTCGGCGATATCTTCGCTGGCTATCTGGCGCGCAACATGGGCCTGCCGATCAACCAGTTGATCGTCGCTACCAACCGCAATGACATCCTGCACCGCTTCATGAGCGGCAACCAGTACGTCAAGGAAACCCTGCACGCCACGCTGTCGCCGTCCATGGACATCATGGTCTCGTCGAACTTCGAGCGTCTGCTGTTCGACCTGCACGGTCGTAACGGCGCGGCGATTGCCGGGCTGATGGACAGCTTCAAGCAAGGCGGCGGTTTCAGCGTTGAAGAAGAGCGCTGGACCGAAGCGCGCAAGTTGTTCGATTCCCTGGCCGTGGACGATGCACAAACCTGCGAAACCATCGCCGAGGTCTACGCGCAAACCGGCGAGCTGCTCGATCCGCACACCGCGATCGGCGTCAAGGCCGCCCGCGAATGCCGTCGCAGCCTGGACATCCCGATGGTGATCCTCGGCACAGCGCACCCGGTCAAGTTCCCGGATGCAGTGCTCAAGGCCGGCGTCGGCAAGGCGCTGGAGCTGCCGGTACACCTCGCCGACCTGTTCGAACGCGATGAGCGATGCACCGTCCTGCCAAACGACCTGAAGGCCGTCCAGGCGTTCGTCAGCCAGCATGGCAATCGCGGCAAACCGTTGTAAGCGTCGAAGCGGTTACATTAAAAAGCCCGTCTTCCGACGGGTTTTTTGTTGATGTGGGGCGCCGCTGTTTTTTCCCTGTCATCTTTGCCATGCATGCTTCATCAACCAGAGGCGTCGACGCTGCTGCAGTTGTCATCCAGAACTTTCTTCCCGGGCCGGTGGTCATTTAATGTAGACCTGCCCCAGGCACTTTGTTTTCGGACTATTGAGTGGTGATCGAGATGGAAAGTATCAGTCTATTGCTCGGTGAGGCTCTGAGCCCGTATCAAGTCACGCTGACTCCGTCGGGCATCCAGTGTGAATGCCTGGTAACCCTGAAAAGTTCGACCGGTGCCATCGTGGTCGAACGGCTGTTCAACCTGGCTCAATTGAGCGACAAGCGCCTGCTCACGGATGTGGTCGACGGCTTGCACCGCGACCTGATGATTGCCGAAGGCCGGCTGGAGCCCTGCGTTATCGCCGCGTTGCGCAATGCTGCACAGGACAAGCTGATCGCCAATCGAAATTGAATCGAATTCTGCGGGAACCTTTTTGCTTGAAAGTTAGTCAGAGCATGTAACAGCAGGATCAAGCATTGTGCTCCGGTGCTTGCCGCTTGCTGTTACTGGTCTTTATGTAGACCACGTTTAACCCCGAGTCGTCTCCCCACTTCTCGGGGTTTCTTTTTGCCCGGGATTTGTCACGGCTGCGGCTGGTGCTCGAAAAAAGCCCGAGTGTCTTGCAGGTAGTCGCTGCGCATTTGCGGATCGAGCCAGTCTGCGTAGAGATGGTCCAGGGATTCGCGGGGCAGGGTGCGCAGCAGCTGGTTGATGTCGCTGATCGCCTGTTTGCCCTGGGCCGTGTTGGAACAGCCGATGTACCCCGACAGAAATTTGTCCGAGCCCTTGATGGGCAGGAATGCCAACTGGTCGTCGGCAATCTGGCCGCGATTGGCCAGGTAACGGATTTCCGGCCAGTAACCCAGCACCACCTGCAGGCGACCCAGGCGCTGCATCTGCAGCAGGCTGGCGATGGCGTCGTTGCCGTGGTGCGCAGTCAGCGTGCCGGATGGGGCTTGCTTGAGTAGCGAGTCAATGGGCTGGCCATAACTGCGCTCGGCCACTACGCCGACTTGGGTTTTACCGCTGGTCAGCAGCGGCGCCAGGTCGACTTCGCCGTCGACAACAAATTCATCCAGCACCGCTCGATCATTCTGGCGCACCACCAGGCCGTTGCGGACGGCGCGGAAGGCCGCGCTGGAGAAAGCAATCCACTGCGCTCGCTCTTTGGTCCAGACCAGCGCGGGATCGCAGGTAAATGATTCTTCCTGCAGCATCTGCATGCCGCGGGCGCGGTTGACCCGCATCAACACATGTTCGTACTGTGGCATACCGGCGATCAGCAGCGGCAGCATCCGGTCAACGATGCCCTGACCTTTTTTCGGTCCTTCGAAGATCATCGTCGGCGGCAGATCGCGTAGCAGCCAGATCAGCGTCTCCTTAGCTTGGGCTGCGACGGGGGCCGCCAAACCGGCCAGCAGCGCGAAAACCGCCAGCGCATGGCGGTTGTGCAGGGCTGAACACAGCAGGCGCTTCAGCTTAGATGGCTCCGTCTTCGCGCAGCCTGGCAATCTGTGCCGGGTCGTAGCCAAGGTCGTTGAGTACCTGCGAGTTGTGTTCGCCCAGTTGCGGCCCGACCCATTCCGATGACCCCGGTGTATCAGAGAGTTTCGGCACGATCCCGGGCATCTTGAACTCCTTGCCGTCCGGCAACTTGGCCTTGAGGAACATTTCCCGGGCCAGGTACTGCGGGTCACCGAACATGTCTTCGGCGCTGAAGATCCGGCTGGCCGGTACTTCTGCCTGGTTCAATTGCTCGATGATGGCGTCCAGCGGCAGCGAGTTGGCCCAGCGGTCGATCACCCCGTAGAGTTCGTCGCGGCGGGTGTCGCGCCCGTCGTTGCTGGCCAGGGCAGGGTCGTTGGCCAGGTCTTCGCGACCGATGATTAGCATGAAACGCTTGAAGATCGCGTCGCCATTGGCGCCGATCTGCACGTGCTTGCCGTCGGCGCTGGTGTGGATCGAGGAGGGCGTGATGCCCGGCATGATGTTGCCCGTGCGTTCACGAATAAAGCCGAACACATCGAACTCCGGCACCATGCTTTCCATCATCGCGAAGATGGCTTCGTACAGTGCCACGTCAACGACCTGGCCCAGGCCACCGTTGACCTCACGATGCCGCAAGGCCATCAGTGCGCCAATCACGCCCCACAGCGCAGCAATCGAGTCACCGATGGAAATGCCGGTGCGCACTGGCGGACGGTCCTCAAAGCCGGTGATGTAGCGCAGTCCGCCCATGGACTCGCCGACGGCGCCAAACCCCGGTTGATCCTTCATCGGACCGGTCTGGCCGAACCCCGAGAGTCGCACCATCACCAGCTTGGGATTCAAGGCGTGCAGGACGTCCCAGCCCAGGCCGAGTTTTTCCAGGACCCCCGGGCGAAAATTCTCGATCAGGATGTCGGCTTCGCCGAGCAGTTTCTTCAGGATGGCCAGGCCCTCGGGGTGCTTGAGATTCAGCGTGAGGGACTTTTTGTTGCGCGCCTGAACGAACCACCACAGCGAGGTGCCTTCATACATCTTGCGCCACTTGCGCAATGGATCACCGCCGTCCGGGGATTCGACCTTGATCACTTCGGCACCGAACTCGCCGCATATCCGCGACGCGAAGGGCCCGGCGATCAGGGTACCCAATTCGATGACTTTCAGGCCTGAGAGCGGTTTGGCGGAGAACGACATGCTGGATCCTGTAGGACAAAGGCTGACTGGTAGAGCGTTTTAGCATAGCCGGGCGTCAGTCGCCCAAGGTTCATCGCTTCAATTCGTTGATTGGTCGTCGCATCGGTTAGACTTGCCGCCTTTCCTCGTATCAAGAAGCCCGTTCATGGCCCAGCCGTCCACGACCTACAAGTTTGAACTGAACCTTACCGATCTCGACCGCAGCGTCTACGAGAGCGTGAAGCAGACCATCGCCCGTCACCCTTCGGAAACCGAAGAGCGCATGACCGTGCGGCTGCTGGCCTACGCCTTCTGGTACAACGAGCAGCTGTCTTTCGGTCGCGGTCTGTCGGACGTAGACGAACCTGCCCTGTGGGAAAAGAGCCTGGATGATCGCGTCCTGCACTGGATAGAAGTCGGCCAGCCGGATGCCGATCGCCTGACTTGGTGCTCGCGGCGCACTGAACGTACCAGCCTGCTGGCCTACGGCAGCCTGCGCGTCTGGGAAACCAAGGTGATCCCGGCGATCAAGAACCTGAAAAACGTGCACATCGCTGCTGTTCCCCAGGACGTGCTGGAAACCCTGGCCAAGGACATGCCCCGCGTGATCAAGTGGGACGTGATGATCAGCGAAGGGACGATTTTTGTAACCGACGACCGTGGTCAGCATGAAGTCCAGCTGCAGTGGCTGAGCGGCGAACGCGGCTGATTGGCTTCAGCCTGTCGCGATAATCGGTTTTTTCCTACGTAATCAAGAGAAGCATCCGTCACCCCATGCGCATCGAACATCGCCAGCTGCCCGCCGTCCTGCCTTTCCTCGGGGATATCCCGCCACTGCTGACCCGCTTGTACGCCGCTCGCGGCGTGCAGTCCGAGGCCGAACTGGACAAGAGCCTGGCGCGGTTGATCCCGTTCCAGCAGCTCAAGGGTATCGACGCTGCGGTGGACTTGCTGGTGACCGCCCTGGAGCAGCGCCAGCGCATCCTGATCGTCGGCGACTTCGATGCCGATGGTGCCACGGCCAGTACCGTGGGCGTGCTGGGTCTACGCCTGCTGGGCGCTGCCCACGTCGATTATCTGGTGCCGAACCGTTTCGAATATGGCTACGGGCTGACCCCGGAAATCGTCGAAGTGGCGCTGACCCGCACGCCTCAACTGCTGATCACCGTGGACAACGGCATCTCCAGCGTTGAGGGCGTGGCGGCGGCGAAAAAGGCCGGGCTGCAGGTGCTGGTCACCGACCACCACTTGCCCGGCGATGAGTTGCCGCTGGCCGATGCCATCGTCAATCCGAATCAGCCAGGCTGCGCTTTTCCAAGCAAGGCGCTGGCCGGAGTCGGGGTGATTTTCTACGTATTGATGGCCTTGCGCGCGCGCCTGCGGGATCTCGGCTGGTACGCTACCAAGCCGCAGCCGAACATCGGCGAGTTGCTCGACCTGGTGGCTTTGGGCAGCGTTGCCGACGTGGTGCCGCTGGATGCCAACAACCGGATCCTGGTGCACCAGGGGCTTGAGCGAATTCGCGCCGGTCGCGCCCGGCCGGGGGTCAAGGCGATTCTCGAAGTGGCCAAGCGTGACCACGCGCGTATCACCTCCACTGACCTCGGCTTCATCGTTGGCCCTCGCCTGAACGCGGCGGGGCGCCTGGATGATATGAGTCTGGGCATTGAATGCCTGCTGACCGACAGCCAGGATCTGGCCCGGGAAATGGCGGTGCAGCTGGACGGCATGAACCAGGACCGCAAATCCATCGAACAGGGCATGCAGCGCGAAGCGCTGGCCCAGCTCAAGGATCTGCCGGTCGAGTCCATGCCCTTTGGCTTGTGCCTGTTCGATCCGGAGTGGCATCAGGGCGTGATCGGGATCCTCGCGTCGCGCATGAAAGAGCGTTACTTCCGTCCGACCATCGCCTTTGCCGATGCCGGCGATGGCCTGCTCAAGGGCTCGGGCCGCTCGGTGCAGGGCTTTCATATTCGAGATGCCCTGAGCGTAGTGGCGGCGCAGCATCCGACGCTGATCAGCAAGTACGGCGGCCATGCCATGGCGGCGGGCCTGACCCTGCCGGAGGCGAATTTCCCATTGTTTGCCGAGGCGTTCGACGCTGAAGTGCGCCGGCAGCTGCGCGAAGAAGACCTGACGGGGCGCATGCTGTCGGACGGCACCCTGGCGGTTGAAGAGTTCCACCTGGAGCTGGCTCGCGCCCTGCGTCACGCCGGCCCCTGGGGCCAGCATTTCCCTGAGCCGCTGTTCCATGGCGTGTTCCAGCTGGTCGAACAGCGTGTGGTAGGCGAACGGCACCTCAAAGTGGTGCTCAAGAGCGAGTGCGGCTCGGTGAAACTCGATGGCATCGCTTTCGGCATCGATCGCGACATCTGGCCCAATCCAACCATCAAGTGGGTGGAGCTGGCCTACAAGCTTGATCTCAACGAGTTTCGTGGCAATGAAACCGTGCAGTTGATGATTGCCCACATAGAACCGCGTTAAGGCTATCGCGAGCAGGCTCACTCCTACAGGTGGATTGTGAACGCCACATTCCCCTGTAGGAGTGAGCCTGCTCGCGATGCGATCTTCCTGCCGGCAAATCACTCTGAACCCACCCCGATCCCCCGATGTCGACTAGGCTCTAAGCACTGCTTGATTTTCCTTGTGACGTCTCGTCAATTTTTACCCGCGGGGGCGGGTGCTGCATCTCTTTACTGTCACTCGTCGACTGTCAAACAGAACCCTGGAGCCTGCCCACTGATTCGAGAGGTGCCCCATGAGTCTGCTGCTTGAACCCTACACGCTGCGCCAGCTAACCCTGCTCAACCGCATCGCGGTTTCTCCCATGTGCCAATACTCCAGCGTCGATGGCCTGGCCAATGACTGGCACCTGGTTCACCTTGGCAGCCGCGCGGTCGGCGGCGCGGGCCTGATTTTTACCGAAGCCACGGCCATCACTGCCGATGGCCGCATTACCGCCGAGGACCTGGGCCTCTGGAATGACGAACAGATTGAACCCCTGCAACGCATCACCCGCTTCATCGCCGCCCAAGGCGCGGTAGCGGGTATTCAGCTGGCGCACGCCGGGCGCAAGGCCAGCACGTACCGGCCGTGGCTTGGCAAGCATGGTAGCGTCAAGGTAGATGATGGCGGATGGGTCCCGGTCGGGCCGTCGCCGATCGCCTTCGACCCACAGCACACCCAACCCACTCAGCTGGATGAGGGCGCGATCGCCGAGATCATTCAGGCCTTCGTCGACTCGGCAAAACGCGCGCTGGTGGCCGGTTTCAAGGTAGTGGAAGTGCATGCGGCGCACGGTTACCTGCTGCACCAGTTCCTGTCCCCATTGAGTAATCAGCGCCGGGACCAATACGGCGGCTCCTTCGAGAACCGTATCCGCTTGGTGCTGCAGGTCACTGAAGCGGTGAGGGCGGTGTGGCCCGAAGAGTTACCGCTGTTTGTGCGGGTGTCGGCGACTGACTGGGTGGAGGATGGCTGGAATCCGGATGAAACCGTCGAGCTGGCGCGTCGCCTGCAGGCATTGGGCGTGGACCTGATCGACGTGTCGTCAGGCGGTACGGCGGTCAATGCGGAAATTCCTACAGGGCCGGGTTATCAGACCCGTTTCGCCGAACGGGTGCGCAAGGAGTCAGGCATCGCGACCGGCACCGTAGGAATGATTACCGAGCCGGCGCAGGCGGAGCACATTCTGCGGACCTGTCAGGCGGACATCATCTTTCTTGCTCGCGAGTTGTTGCGTGATCCGTATTGGCCGTTGCATGCCGACGATGACCTGGGCGGGCGCAAGGCCGTCTGGCCGGCGCAGTATCAGCGGGCGACGCATAGGGATCAGCCGATTCATGAGTCGGACTTGCGCGACTGAAGTCAGGTTGGCTCCTGCAAGGCGGTGATCTCTGTGGGAGCAAAGCTTGCTCGCGATGACGGGGTAACATTCAGCATGGATGTTGAACATCAGACCGCCATCGCGAGCAAGCTTTGCTCCCACAGGGTATGCCAATACAGTGACGGTGCCTTAGGTGGTCGGTTTCTATCCGGTCATACGTACTTGCGCTTGTCCGGAGCAGGCGGGAAGTACTGGTACAACCAGGTCTCACTCAACGTCCGGTCATTGCTGCGGATGAACAACCGCAGCTCTACCGGCTCCACGCTGTCGTTGGTCGGGTACCAGTCAAAGAGAATGCGATAACCCTTGATGTCGTCCAGCACCAGCACGCTGAAATCCTTCACCTCGCCATTCGAACAGGTCACCACTGGTTCGATCCCGGTACCTTCCGGCAAGCGATCCAGCCCGCCGCCATTGAAGTCCACGGCAAACCGCCGCGCCCAGACTGGCGGATAGTGCTCGCCCGGTGCCCAGCCCTCGGTAAAACCGCCCATGCCCGACCGCGTGGCGTTGACCCGCGCCAGAGGCGTGCCCACCGGTGGCAAGGCGCTCCAGTAGAGCTTGTAGCCGTAGTTCAGCGAATCCCCGGCGGCGACCGGTTTTTTCGGGGTCCAGAACGCGACGATGTTATCCAGGGTCTCACCGGTTGTAGGAATTTCCAGCAGATCGATGGAGCCTTCGCCCCAGGCGGTTGTAGGTTCTACCCACAGGCTCGGGCGCTTGCTGTACCAGTCGACCGTGTCCTGATAGTTGGCGAATTCGTGATCGGTCTGCACCAGGCCGAAACCCTTGGGATCAGTGTCGGCGAAGGCATTGAATTGCAGGGTCGCCGGATTGTTCAGCGGACGGCAGATCCACTCGCCGTTGCCGCGCCACATGGCCAGACGATCGGAGTCGTGGATCTGTGGATGGATGGTGTCGCACATGCGCCGCTCATGGGTGCCGCAGCTGAACATGCTGGTCATCGGTGCGATACCCAGTTGTTCAATGGCCGTGCGCGCATTGACGTGCGCGTCGATGGCCATGACCACCTGGCTGGCCTGGCAGTCGATGTCGAACCGATAGGCACCCGTGGCGCTCGGCGAGTCCAGCAGGGCGTAGACCACGAAGCGCGTGCTGTCCTTGTCCGGCGTCTCGAACCAGAACTTGGTGAAGTCGGGGAATTCCTCACGCTTCTTGGCATAGGTATCAATCGCCAGTCCGCGTGCCGACAAGCCGTACTGGCCGGTCGCATCCACTGCGCGGAAATAGCTGGCGCCGAGGAAGGACAACACGTCGTGACGGTCCAGCTCCGGAGCCTTGAACAGCTTGAATCCGGAGAAACCCAGGTCGCCCTTGAGCTGCTGGGTGTCCACCGTGGTTTTCTCGTAGTTGAACAGCGAAGGGCGGAAGTGCACCTCGCGGGCCTGGCGCGTCATGGGGTTCACGCTGTACATGCGCACCGGCTGCTTGAAGCCCATCCCGACATGGAAAAATTGCACGTCGAGCTGCCCGTTCAGGTCATTCCACAAGGAATGATCGGCGTCGTAGCGGATCGCGTTGAAATTCTGCGGAGTCATGGTTGCCAGGGTCGGTGGCAGCAGCTGCTTGGTGTCCTGGTACCGATTGCCGGCAAGTTGCTTGGCCTGGATCTTCAGCGCTTCGAAGTCGAATGCCTGGGCATCGCCATCAGCCGTGCCACTCGCGGCCCAGGCCCGGGAGGCTAGCAGTCCTGTAGCGGACAAGCCTGTGTAGGCCGCAATGGCCATGGACGCTTTGAGCAAATTCCTGCGGTGCATAAGTAAACCTGTCGTGAACAATCCCGCGCCGTTCCTGGCACGTGCTGGATCAAAAATGGGGTTCGGACATGCCTTCGGCCAAACGCAACGGTCTCTTAACAGATGCCAACTAGCTTAAACCGTTCGGTAGCAGAGCAAAATTGATTGATGGCATTAGGACAGGTTGGCAATGAAACAAGAAATGTCGGTGATTTTTCTGACAGACCGTTCTGAATTTGAGGGCATTTCTGCTTTTTTCGACTAATTACTCTAAAAACCCCTTTTCAGCGCCGATTAACTTTCTATTCTATGGGCATGACCGGTTTCTGCCCTTCAGGCCGGTGGCTGCGAAATTGGAAAGCGGCGATGGGTATTTAGGTTTTCTCTGACTTGTGAAAGGACGTCGTCCATGGCGAAAGTACAAGGTTTTACCGAAATGTTGGGGATATTCCCCTGCTTCAATGTCAGTCGTCGAAGGCGTCGATTGAGTTCGGAGGAAATGAAATTGGTGGAGCAATATCGCGACCTGTCGGAGAGCGACCGGATTGCGATGCGTTACCTGGTAGACGCGATGCGAACAGTGTCGCGGTTTTGACGAGGCAGGGGATCGGCCGTAACGAGAGTTACGGCCGAGTCTTTTGCGCTTACCCGATTTCCCCCACCGCTCGATACGCCTCATCAATCGCCGCATGCGCATACGCGCTCCATGCCGCGTCCGAGTTGGCGATGCTGACTCGACCGACTGGCTGACGCGCCAGGTTCATCAGTTTTTCGCTCTCATCCGAATCGTCGAACAGGCTGTTGGAGAAGTACGCGTAGCCGTGTGACCAGCGGTTGACCGTGATCGCCAGGATGTCGGTCTGGTGGTTGAAGCCGCCAGGGCCGAGCATGCGTTGCAGTTGATCGCGCAGTTGCGCTTCCAGTTGCTCGAACGATTGTCCGTACAGCCGACCGCGGCCGGCACGCGCCTGGTCGCGGGCGTTCATGCCGCTGTTGGGGCTGGTGGGCACGTAGACCATGTGCAGGCCGATGGGTTGTGTCGGATCGCGTGGGTGGTCGTAGCCGCCCATGCTCACCGGGTAGTCGAGCTTGATGCGACTGTAGGGTTGGGTCGCGGCATAGATTTCATGCACACCCAGTTTCTGGAACGACTGCCAGTTGCGGATCACCACCTTGGTGTAGACCAGCGGGAACTTCACGTTCTGGCTCAGCGCGTGGGACTGTTCGGCGGACAGGTCGCGCAGCAGGTAGGGGATGACCATGTTGTAGCAGGCCATGATGCAGTGTTTGCCTCGCACCTGGCTGAGCTGACCGCCGCGGCTGTAGCCGACGTTCACGCCGCTGCCAACGTTACGCACGCTGACCGCCGTGCTGTTCAGGCGAATGCGCACCGGGGCCTTGGGTTGGTCGAGCTTGGCGTAATCAAACGCGGCCAGCACCACATCGTCCATCGTATGCCCGGGTGCCACTGCCGGAATCAGGCTGCGCACCAGCAAGCGCGCAAGCGAGGCGTTGCCGTCGGGGAAGTGGTAGATGTAGGGCTCTTCCATTTCCGCCTTGGCTTCTTCGCTGATGGGCTGCAGATTCATCGCACTGAAGCCTGGGAAACCTACCGAATACGCGTCGGCAGCGGCGACGGCGTCGATGCTCAGTGCCATGAAGTCGTTGGTGCGACTCTGGAAGTACTTCACCGCCTGGGCCGAAAGTCCTACGTCCTTGAGCAGGAAATCCTGGTAGCTGGTGGCTTCCAGGTGTGCGGTTTTTTCCTCGATGGTCTTGCCGGTCAGGTAGTCCTTGGGCGTCGTGTGCAGGGCAATCAGCGCCTGGCGGTCGGCTTGCGGCAGCGGAAAATCGTTGATGAAATCGGTGATCGAACGTGCGTGGAGCTGGTCCGGTGCGATGTCGTCCGCGACCATCGGCGTTGGATCGCCACTGACCAGTTTGTCTTCGCCGAAGTTCTCCTTGTCGAAGAAGACAGCGCGGGACAAGCCCAGGTCGGGGTAGAACTGGCGGTCGAACGCGGTCTCGAAACGCTTGATGTCGACCCCGAGTTTTTTCAGCAGGCCGTTCACTTCCTTGCTGTACAGGTGATTGGGCGACTGGAAAGCTTCGCTGCCACCGTAGCCGATGATCGTGCGACCACCCGCGGAGAATTCGTTGCGCTTGGCGTGACCGCCAAAGTCGTCGTGGTTTTCCAGAATCAGGATGCGTGCTTTCGGATGTTTCTCACGGTAGAACCACGCGGCCGACAGACCGCTGAGGCCGCCGCCTACAACCACCAGGTCATATTCCTCGGCGATGGGCAGCTTGTCGGTATCGAAGACTTTCTTCTCCCAGCCCAGCTGGTGGGCTATTTCGAAGGAGCCTACGTGGCTCCCGCGCAGGCCGGTGAGGGCCGGAGGGTAGTAGCGTCCATCGGGGGCTGCCTGGAGAATCTGCAGTGGCGTCATGCCGGCAGCGATGGTGACTGCAACGCCGTTGAGGAAGTCGCGGCGGGTGATATCCATGGTCAATCCTTGTTGGTTTTGATAAATCGCCCCGGCACCCACACAGGTGTCGGGGCGAGAGCCGTTACCGGCTGACTTTCCAGGCATCGCCCGCAGGCGCGGTGCCGTGGTCGTAGGGTTTGGCGAGCCACATGTACAGCAGGCCCAGGCCGATGACGATGGCGGTGCTCAATACCATGGCGTAGTTGACGTACCACGCCGCATCCGGCGTGCGTGGCCAGGCCATGTTGATGATGGCACTGACACCATAGACCAGCGCACCGATATTGACCGCCCAGCCCCAGGCGCCCAGGGTGAATTTGCCACTCGGTTTCCAGCCTTTCATGCGCGCATACAGCGCCGCGAGCACGATCATCTGGAACGCCAGGTAGATGCCGATGGCCGCGAAGCTGACGATCGTGGCTACCGCGTCCTGCAGGAAAAAGCCCAGCACAATGATAAGGGCAGGCAGGACGCCGGACACGAACAGGGCCGCCACTGGAACCTGGGTCGTAGGAGAAATCTTCTTCAGCAGCGAGCTACCGACGACCATTTCATCCCGTGCGTAGGAGTACAGCAGACGACTCGCCGCGGCCTGCAGGCTGATGACGCAGGAGATGAAGGAAATCATCACTACGCCCATGACCATTTTCGAGCCCAGGGGACCGAAGGCATTGTTGAGGATGGTGCTGACCGGGTCCTTGTCGGTGCCGTTGATGACC
This sequence comes from Pseudomonas sp. LB3P31, assembly GCF_054897945.1. Taxonomy (NCBI): domain Bacteria; kingdom Pseudomonadati; phylum Pseudomonadota; class Gammaproteobacteria; order Pseudomonadales; family Pseudomonadaceae; genus Pseudomonas; species Pseudomonas sp. LB3P31. The sequence continues at coordinate 2,237,506 of NZ_CM142710.1, read as the reverse complement.
GCCTGCATATCCGGCACGGCGAGGATCAGCGCCAGGCAGGCGAACATCGCCGCGATGCCGCCGATGTAGATGGTCATGCGCATGGCCACCGGAATCTGCTTGCTCGGGTTCGGGGTTTCTTCGGCGACATCGCCGCAGGCCTCGAAGCCGTAGTACAGGAACATCCCTGCCAGCGAAGCGGTGAGGAAGGCCGGCAGGTACGAGCCGTTGATGCTGATGTCGAAGGTGTTGGACAACACGCTGAGCGGTTGATGGCGCTCGAAGACGAGCAGGTAGACGCCCACGATCACCGCGCCGACCAGCTCGCACAGGAAGCCGAACATGGCGATCCGTGCCAGCACCTTGGTGCCGCTCAGGTTGACCAGGGTGGCGAACAGCGTCAGCACCAGCGCGATGACGATGTTGGTGTTGTTGCTCGGTTCAAAACCGAGCATGGCCGCCAGGTACGGGCCGGCACCGACTGCAACGGCCGCGATGGTCACGCACAGGGCGATGGAGTAGATCCAGCCGACCATCCACGCCCAGCGCTTGCCCACCAGGCGACGCGCCCATGGGTAGACGCCGCCGGAGATGGGGAATTGCGAGACCACTTCACCGAAGATCAGGCACACCAGCAACTGGCCGCAACCGACCAGCAGATAGGCCCAGAACATCGGCGGCCCGCCAGCGGCGAGGCACAGGCCGAACAGGGTATAAACCCCTACGACCGGAGACAGGTAAGTGAAGCCCAGGGCGAAGTTTTCCCAAAGGCTCATGCTGCGATTGAAGTTGGAGGTGTAGCCCAGCTTGCGTAGCTGCTCGGCATCGCTGTCGGCGGCGGAGAGATCGGGTGATGCGCTCATGATGTGTTGGCTCCGGAAAATCGGCAGATTTCGGATGTCCGAAACCGTGGCGGGGCCTTCGAGGCGCAGCCCGGATCGGTGGTTGTTGTTTTGGCTTCTTTGGTGTGTGGCCTGGTGGTGCGGGGTGCCGGTTTCTGCCTTGATACCGGGGGGACGCCATCGCGAGCAGGCTCACTCCTACAGGGGAGGGGTGCACCCCCATTTTGTGAATGTCCAAAAATCCTGTAGGAGTGAGCCTGCTCGCGATGCTTTTGCTTTTAGTGCTTGAACATCACATGCCGAACAACGGTGTAATCCTCCAGTCCATACATCGACATGTCCTTGCCATACCCAGACAATTTCTGACCGCCATGGGGCATTTCGCTGACCAGCATAAAGTGCGTATTGACCCAGGTGCAGCCGTACTGCAGGCGCGCCGCCAGGCGATGTGCGCGGCCGACGTCGGCGGTCCAGACCGATGAGGCCAAGCCGTAATCCGAGTCGTTGGCCCAGCCCAGCACCTGCGCCTCATCACTGAACCTGGTCACCGAAACCACCGGCCCGAACACTTCGCGACGGACGATCTCGTCGTCCTGTTGTGCGTCTGCCAGCACCGTCGGCTCGAAGAAAAAGCCATTGCCTTCCACCGCTTTGCCGCCGGTGATCAGGCGGATGTGCGACTGCGCCACGGCGCGTTCGACGAAGCCGGCCACGCGGTCGCGATGCTGCGCAGTGATCAGCGGGCCGAGCTCGGTCGCCGGGTCATCCTGCAGGCCATACTTGATGCTGCTGACGGCGGCACCGAGCTTCTCGACGAACTTCTCGTAGATGCCCGCCTGGGCATAGATGCGGCAGGCTGCGGTGCAATCCTGGCCAGCGTTGTAGAAACCGAAGGTACGGATGCCTTCCACGGCGGCGTCGATGTCGGCGTCGTCGAAGATGATCACCGGGGCCTTGCCGCCCAGCTCCATGTGCATGCGCTTGACGCTATCGGCGGTGCTGGAAATGATGTTCGAACCGGTGGCGATCGAGCCGGTCAGCGACACCATGCGCACTTTCGGGTGGGTAACCAGCGGGGCGCCCACCGTAGGACCGCGACCGAATACCAGGTTGAGTACTCCGGCCGGGAAAATGTCCGACGCCAGTTCGGCCAGGCGCAACGCGGTCAACGGGGTTTGTTCCGACGGCTTGAGGACCACGGTATTACCGGCGGCGAGGGCCGGAGCGATTTTCCAGGCGACCATCATCAACGGGTAGTTCCACGGCGCGATGGAGGCGATCACGCCCACTGGATCGCGGCGGATCATCGAGGTGTGGCCGGGCAGGTATTCACCGCCAGCCGAACCGCTCATGCAGCGGCTCGCACCGGCGAAGAAACGGAACACGTCGGCAATCGCCGGGATCTCGTCGTTCAGCGCGGCGCTGTAGGGTTTGCCGCAGTTGTCCGATTCCAGTTTGGCCAACTCCTCGCCGTGAGCTTCGATGGCGTCGGCGAGTTTGAGCAGCAGCAGCGAGCGGTCTTTCGGCGGGGTCTGCGACCAGCTGTCGAACGCCGCATCGGCGGCACGCACGGCGGCGTCGACCTGGGCTTCGCTGGCTTCGTTGATTTCCACCAGGACCCGGCCCAGTGATGGATTGAACACGGCTTGGGCCGGGCCTTCGCCGGCGATCAGTTGGCCGTTGATCAGGAGTTTGGTTTGCATGGGTTGGTCCTCTTCGGAACTGTTGTTTTGAACTGAAGGAACTGGTTCCAACTGTGGGAGCGGGCTTGCTCGCGAATGCGGTCTAACATTCAACATTTATGTTGGCTGACCCACCGCTTTCGCGAGCAAGCCCGCTCCCACAGGATTCGGTTCCGACATTTGGATTTGAGTTGTCGGTTACTTCCCGCCACTACCCGCAACACTCTCACCGCCGCGAGTCAGGTAATACGCGCCGAGGATCGGCAGCATGGTCACCATCATCACCAGCATTGCGACCACGTTGGTCACCGGCACGTCCCGTGGGCGGCTGAGCTGGTTGAGCAGCCACAGCGGCAGGGTGCGTTCATGGCCGGCGGTGAAGGTGGTCACGATGATTTCGTCGAACGACAGGGCGAACGCGAGCATGCCGCCGGCCAGCAACGCCGAGCCGAGGTTCGGCAGGACGATGTAGCGGAAGGTCTGCCAGCCGTCGGCACCGAGGTCCATCGAGGCTTCGATCAAGCTGTGCGAAGTACGGCGCAACCGGGCGATGACGTTGTTGTAGACGATCACCACGCAGAAGGTCGCGTGGCCGACGATGATGGTGAACATCCCCGGCTCGATCCCCAGCGTCTTGAACGTCGCCAGCAAGGCGATCCCGGTGATGATCCCCGGCAACGCGATAGGCAGGATCAGCATCAGCGAGATGCCTTGCTTGCCGAAGAAATCGCGCCGGTACAACGCCGCCGAAGCCAGCGTGCCGAGCACCATCGCGATCAGCGTTGCGATGGAGGCGATCTGCAACGACAGCTTGATCGCTTCCAGCACGTCGGGCCGCGAGAACGCCACGCCGATCCACTTCAGGGTGAAGCCCTTGGGTGGAAAACTGAATGCAGCGTCTTCGGTGTTGAACGCGTACAGGAAGATGATCAGGATCGGGAAGTGCAGAAATACCAAACCGCCCCAGGCTGCGATTTTCAACCCTAGAGAGGCTTTCTCCCCCTGCTTGTCAGAATTAGAGTGCATCGAAGGCCCCCAGGCGTTTGACGATGGACAGGTAAATGGCGATCAGCACGATCGGCACCAGGGTGAAGGCTGCGGCCATCGGCATGTTGCCGATCGCCCCTTGCTGGGCGTAGACCATGCTGCCGACGAAGTACCCCGGCGGCCCCACCAGCTGCGGCACGATGAAGTCGCCCAGGGTCAGGGAGAAGGTGAAAATCGAACCGGCGGCAATGCCCGGGATCGACAGCGGCAGGGTCACCTGCATGAACGTCTGGCGTGGCTTGGCGCCAAGGTCGGCGGAGGCTTGCAGCAGCGACGGCGGCAAACGTTCCAGGGACGCCTGGATCGGCAGGATCATGAACGGCAGCCAGATGTAGACGAACACCATGAAACGGCCCAGGTGCGAGGTCGACAAGGTACTGCCGCCAACACCCGGAATGCCCAGCACGAACTGCAGGACCGGCTCCAGCCCCAGGTGCTGGACGAACCATTGCGCCACGCCGCCCTTGGCCAGCAGCAACGTCCAGGCATAGGCCTTGACGATGTAGCTGGCCCACATCGGCATCATCACCGCGATGTAGAAAAACGCCTTGGTCTTGCCGGTGGTGTAGCGCGCCATGTAGTAGGCGATCGGGAAGGCCACGACGGCACTGGCAATCGACACGACAATCGCCATGCCCAGGGTGCGCAGGATGATGTCGAAGTTCGACGGCTGGAACAGGGCCGCGAAGTTCGCCAGGGTCAGGTCCGGCGTGACCGCCATGGTGAAGTCGTCGAAGGTGTAGAAGCCTTGCCACAACAGCGTCAGCAACGAGCCGAGGTAGATCGCGCCGAACCAGATCAGCGGCGGCACCAGCAGCATTGACAGGTACAGGTTGGGCCGGCGGTACAGCAGGTTGGCAAACCTGCGCAGCGGCGAGCCACCCGACGGGGTTTGCGAGATAGCCAAGGTGTTCATCTCACACCCCGCCGACTGCGTGGTCTTGCAGCGCGATCATCGCTTCCCGGGCCCAGCGCGCGGTGATCCGCTGGCCGGTCTGGTGCTGGGCGCTGATATCCAGCCATTGGTTGTTGGCCTGGCTGATGTTCAGGGTCTGGCCGTTTTCCAGCTTCAGTTCATAACGCGTGGCGCTGCCTTGGTACTGGATGTCGTGGAGCAGGCCGCTGACTTCGATCTCGTGGCTGGCCAGCGGGCCTTCGGCGAAGCGTACGTGTTCCGGGCGAATCGAAAACGGCTGTGGATTGCCGCTCAACTGCTGCGCCAGGTCGCCACGAATGACGTTCGAGGTGCCGACAAATTCGGCGACGAAAGTGGTCGCCGGCTTCATGTAGAGGTTGCGCGGGGTGTCGACCTGTTCGATGCGACCCTTGTTGAACACCGCAACCCGATCGGACATCGACAGCGCTTCGGTCTGGTCATGGGTAACGAAAATGAAGGTGATCCCGAGCTGGCGTTGCAGCTTTTTCAGCTCGCTCTGCATCTGCTCGCGCAACTTCAGGTCGAGGGCGCCCAGGGGTTCGTCGAGCAGCAAAACCCGAGGACGATTGACCAGGGCGCGAGCCAGGGCCACGCGCTGGCGCTGGCCGCCTGACAGTTGCACCGGCTTGCGCTCGCCGTAGCCACCGAGGGCAACCATATCGAGGGCTTCTTCGGCACGTTTCAGGCGCTCGGCCTTGCCCACGCCCTTGACCTTAAGGCCGTAGGCGACGTTGTCACGAACGTTCATGTGCGGGAACAGCGCGTAGTCCTGGAATACGGTGTTGACGTCACGCTGATACGGCGGCAGCCCGGCGGCTTCTTCGCCATGTATACGGATGGAACCTGCGCTCGGTTGTTCGAAACCGGCGATCAGGCGCAGACAGGTGGTTTTGCCCGAGCCGGAAGGGCCCAGCATGGAGAAGAACTCGCCGTCCTGGATGTCGATGGAAACCCGATCTACGGCTTTCACTTCGCCGAATAGACGGGAAACGTTGGTGAACTGGACTGCAAGCGTCATGGTGCGGTGCTCCGAAAAGGCGCGCTTTCTATAAATAAATTAAATCGAGTCCGCTGCGAAAAGATCGCAGCCTTCGGCAGCTCCTACGGGATTTGTAGAAGACGCCGCATTTGTGATGCCTGCGGTCGGCGTAGGAGCTGCCGCAGGCTGCGATCTTTTGATCTTGAGAGGGGGTGTTATCTGCCGCCCATGATCGCAATGTAATCCTGGGTCCAGCGGCTATACGGCACGAATTTGCCGCCTTCAGCCTGCGGGGTTTTCCAGAAGGCGATCTTTTCGAACTGGTCGAAACCGTTGGTCTTGCAACCCTCGGCGCCCAGCAGCTCGCTGCCCTGGCAGGCGGCCGGCACGGCTGGCAACGAACCGAACCAGGCGGCTACATCGCCCTGGACCTTCGGTTGCAGCGACCAGTCCATCCACTTGTAGGCGCAGTTCGGATGCTTGGCCTCGGTGTGCAACATGGTGGTGTCGGCCCAACCGGTGGCGCCTTCTTTGGGGATGGTCGAGGCGATCGGCTGCTTCTCGTTCATCAGGCCGTTGACCTGATACGGCCAGGCGCTGGACGCGACCACGCCTTCGTTCTTGAAGTCACTCATCTGCACGGTGGTGTCGTGCCAGTAGCGGTGGATCAACGGCTGCTGGGCGCGCAGCAGATCGAGCACGGCCTTGTACTGGGTTTCGGTGAGTTCGTACGGGCTCTGGATGCCCAGTTCCGGCTTGGCGGTTTTCAGATACAGCGCGGCGTCGGCGATATAGATCGGGCCGTCATAGGCCTGCACGCGGCCCTTGTTCGGTTTGCCGTCGGGCAGGTTCTGCGCGTCGAACACCACGTTCCAGCTGGTCGGCGCGGTCTTGAACACATCGGTGTTGTACATCAGCACGTTCGGCCCCCACTGATACGGGGTGCCATAGGTCTGCTTGTTGACCACGTACCACGGCGCATCCTTGAGGCGTGGGTCGATGCTTTTCCAGTTCGGGATCAGGTCGGTGTTGATCGGCTGAACGCGCTTGCCCACGATCAGTCGCAGCGACGCATCGCCCGACGCGGTCACCAGGTCGTAACCGCCCTTGGCCATCAGGCTGACCATCTCATCGGAGGTCGCAGCGGTTTTCACATTGACCTTGCAGCCTGTCTCCTTCTCGAAACCGGTCACCCAGTCATAAGCCTTGTCGCTTTCGCCCCGTTCGATGTAGCCGGGCCAGGCCACGATATCCAGCTGGCCTTCGCCGGCGCCGACGGCTTTCAGCGGTTCGGCGGCCTGGATACTGGCACTGGCCAGCAGCGCTGTGGTGATTGCACTGAGCAGTGCGGTCTTGTGCACGAACATGGGGTTTCCCTCTTCTTTAATTATGGTCGGGGCAGTTGGAACGGGGTCAAGCCAATGCCTTTACGGCTAATTGTTAGCGTAGTGCGCTTTTATAAATGCTGTCCGTGGCGGGCCATGATGTGCCGCACCACGCTGTAGTCCTGAAGCGAATCGCTGGACAGGTCCTTGCCGTAGCCCGAACGTTTCAGGCCGCCATGGGGCATTTCGCTGACCAGCATGAAATGGCTGTTGATCCAGGTGCAGCCGTATTGCAGGCGTGCTGCGACCTGCATGGCTTTGTCGAGGTTCTGGGTCCAGACCGAAGAGGCGAGGCCGTATTCCGAGTCATTGGCCCAGTCCACCGCCTGTTCCAGCTCATCGAAACGGGTCACGGTGACCACCGGGCCGAATACTTCGCGCTGGACGATTTCATCGGTCTGTTTGCAGCCGGCGAGCAGCGTTGGCTGGTAGTAGAAACCGGCGCCGGAATGCACTGCCGCGCCAGTCACTCGCTCAATGTGCGGCTGGCCGAGGGCGCGCTCGACAAAACTGGCCACGCGATCGCGCTGGCGAGTGCTGATCAGCGGACCGATCTCGTTGTCGGCATCGCGCTTGCCGGCGAAGCGCAGGCTGCTGACGGCGGCACCGAGCTCGGCCACCAGGCGGTCATGAATGCCGGCCTGGGCATAAATTCGGCAGGCCGCGGTGCAGTCCTGCCCGGCGTTGTAATAGCCATAGGTGCGAACGCCTTCGACCACGGCCTGGATGTCGGCGTCGTTGCAGACGATCACCGGGGCCTTGCCGCCGAGTTCGAGGTGCGTGCGCTTGAGGGTTTTCGATGCGGCCTGGAGGATCTTCTGCCCGGTGACGATATCGCCGGTCAACGACACCATGCGCACTTTCGGGTGGCTGACCAGATGACTGCCAACGCCTTCACCGCCGCCGCAAACAATGTTGATCACGCCCTGTGGCAGAATTTCAGCCAGGGCAGGGGCCAATGCCAGGATCGACAGCGGCGTGTGTTCCGAAGGCTTGAACACCAGGGTGTTGCCGGCGGCGAGGGCCGGGGCGATCTTCCACGCGGCCATCATGATCGGGTAATTCCAGGGCGCAATCGAGGCGACGACGCCGATGGGATCACGCCGCACCATGCTGGTGTAGCCCGGCAGGTATTCACCGCTGAGCTGGCCGGTCTGGCAGCGTACGGCGCCGGCGAAGAAGCGGAACACGTCAACGGTCGCGCTCAAGTCGTCCTGGCGTGCCAGGTGCAGGGGTTTGCCGCAGTTCAGGGATTCAAGACGGGCGAGCAGGTCGGCATTTTTTTCGATGGCGTTGGCGATTTCCAGCAGCAGCACCGAACGTTGCTGCGGTGTAGTTCGCGACCAGCTGGCAAAAGCGCGATGCGCCGCAAGCACGGCGGCTTCGACTTGCTCGGTGCTGGCTTCGGCAATGTGCGTCAGCACCTCACCGGTGGCCGGGTTGAGGATCGGTTCGACAAAGCCCTGGCCCGCGACTAATTCGCCATCAATCAACAACGCGGTGAATAACGGGGTCTGCGCGCCAGCCATTTTACGGGTTCTCTTTTCTTGTGTGGCCATGGTGCTCCCAGTGACTGGGGCCCGGCCGTCTTATATAGATGTAACAAGACTAGTCTGAGGCCCCGAGGTCGACAAATACTAAATACTGAAGGTGGCGTTCGATTAAATAGATGGCTTGCGCCCGCCGTGGGGTTGCTCCCGGGCGACGGTCAGGAATGGGTCCACCAGCGCAGGGCGCGCGGTGCCGCGACGCCAGGCAAGCCCGACATCGAGGGTCTGGCTCAGGTCGGCAATCGGGCGCGCTTCGATGATGTCGCCCTCCAGCGACCAGGGGCGGTAGGTCATGTCCGGCTGGATCGACACCCCCAGGCCGGCAGCCACCAGGCTGCGCACCGCTTCAGTGGAGGCGGTTTTCAGCGTGATGCGCGGTTGCAGGCCGGCGCTGCACCACATGCGGTGGGCGTTTCGGTCCATTTCATCAACGTTCAGCTGAATCAGCGGTTCGCGCGCGACGTCGGCCAGGTTGATGCTGTCGTGTTCCAGCAACGGGTGCTGGGCCGGCAGCCAAAGGCGATGGGGTGAATGGGTCAAGACTTCGGTTTGCAGGGCGTGGCGATCTTCGAGGTTGGAAAGGATCAACACGCCTACATCGATCTCGCCGCTGACCAGCAGATGCTCGATATAAGGCCGCTCATCCTCCATCACGCGGATTTCCACATTGGGGTAGGCGCGCTGGAAGCGGGTGAGCAGGTCTGCCAGGTAATAACCGGCGACCAGGCTGGTCACGCCGATGATCAACTGCCCGGCCACTTGGTCGGTGCTCTGCTGCAAGCTGCGCTTGGCGTTGTCCACCGTCGCCAGAATCAGGTGCGCCTGACGCAGGAACTGGTGCCCCTGGTGGGTCAGCGTCATGCCCTTGGCGTGGCGGTTGAACAGGCTCACGCCAATCTCCTGCTCCAGTTGCTGGATCGCCAGGGTCAGCGTGGACTGGGAAATGAAGGCGGTTTGCGCGGCGGCGGAAATCGAGCCGGTTTCAGCCACGGCGATGAAATGACGGATCTGACGCAAGGTCATCATGAAAAAGTACCCGGTGGGCGTTATTTTTAGATTTGAGCCAGTGTATATCTTTTTTTCTGATGGCCTGAGTGTGGTCGCCGGACATATGCAACATCTGGAAGCACTCTCGCAGCAGGGCCTGGGGCACTTTCGATCTAGGCTGATGGCCTTATTGGTCCGATAGACCGAATGTTTGGAGGCGCACATGATTACCCGTGGATTGCTCGACCAACTGCTCAAGTCCGGCCAGGACCTGTTGAAAAACAAGGCCGGGGGCTCTCACAACAAGTCATCCAGCGGCGGATTGGGCGGTTTGCTCGGTGGTTCCGCAAGCTCGGGTGGCCTCGGCGGCCTGCTCTCGGGCGCCGGTGGTGGCGCACTGGCTGCCGGTGCCATGGGGCTGTTGATCGGCAACAAGAAAGTTCGCAAGGTCGGCGGCAAGGTAGCCATATATGGCGGCCTCGCGGCGCTGGGGGTCATTGCCTACAAGGCTTATGGCAACTGGCAGGCGCAGCAGGGCACCGCACCGAAGCAAGAGCCGCAAACCGTCGACCGCGTTCCGCCAGCCCAGGTCGAGCAGCACAGTCAGGCGATCCTCAAGGCGCTGGTGGCGGCGGCCAAGGCCGATGGCCATGTCGATGAGCGCGAGCGTGAGCTGATCGAAGGCGAATTCATCAAGCTCGACAACGATCAGGAATTGCAGCATTGGCTGCATGCCGAGCTAAACAAGCCACTGGACCCAACCGACGTCGCCCGCGCCGCCAGCACCCCGGAAATGGCCGCCGAGATGTACATCGCCAGCGTGCTGCTGGTGGATGAGGAAAACTTCATGGAGAAGTCCTACCTCGATGAACTGGCCCGCCAGCTCAAGCTTGAGCCCGGTTTGAAGGCCGAGCTGGAGAAACAGGTACGCCAGGCATCACTGTAAACACCCTTCTCAAATGATCGCAGCCGTAGGAGCTGCCGAAGGCTGCGATCCTTTGATTTTCTACCTCCATGACCATTCATCCCGGTGTCAATCTCACCAGGATGAGAACTGGTGCGCATCCGTCTTATAAATGACACACCGCCCTCGGCTATACTCCGCAGCATTTGAAACGGCCCCGAGGACTGACTGTGAAGAACTGGACGTTGCGCCAACGCATTTTGGCGAGCTTTGCGGTAATTATCGCCATCATGTTGCTGATGGTCATCGTCTCCTATTCGCGGCTGCTGAAGATCGAGGAAAGTGAAGCCAGCGTGCGTGAAGATGCACTGCCGGGCGTGTATTACAGCTCGATGATCCGAGGCGCCTGGACTGACAGTTACCTGCGGACCCAGCACATGCTCGGCCTCAAGGAGGGTCAGGGGGTCAGTGCTGCGGACGAAGACGAGTTCAACACCTTCGAAGTCCATTTGCAGGAGCAGATGAGCAACTATCGCGGCACGGTCACCACGGACGAGGACAAGCTCGAGTACGCCGCCTTTGAAAAACTGCACCAGGACTACTACAAGCTCCTGGTCGCCGTGCTCGACTTGCACAAGCGCAACCAGGAAGCCGAAGCGATCCGCATGTTCGACGAGCAACTGACTCCTGCCTGGAAAGCCGGGCGAGTAAAGCTCAATGACATCATCCGTCAGAACAAGGCGGTAGCCGATCAGGACATCATCGCCATCGACAATGCGGTGGTCACTGCCAAGATCATCATGGGCATCTCCCTGCTGATTGCGGTGCTGGCCGCGGGCCTGTGCGGCCTGCTGCTGATGCGCGCCATCATGGCGCCGATGAACCGCATCGTGAAAATCCTTGAAATCATGCGCACCGGTGACCTCAGCGGTCGTCTCAACCTCGACCGCAAGGATGAGTTTGGCGCCGTGGAAACCGGCTTCAACGACATGATGACCGAACTCACCGCGCTGGTATCGCAAGCCCAGCGCTCGTCGGTGCAGGTAACCACTTCGGTGACTGAAATCGCCGCTACTTCCAAGCAGCAACAGGCCACCGCAACCGAAACCGCGGCCACTACCACCGAGATCGGTGCGACCTCCCGGGAAATCGCTGCCACCTCGCGGGACCTGGTGCGCACCATGACCGAAGTCTCCACCGCCGCCGACCAGGCCTCGGTGCTCGCCGGTTCCGGCCAGCAAGGCCTGGCGCGCATGGAAGACACCATGCATTCGGTGATGGGCGCTGCGGATCTGGTCAACGCCAAACTGGCAATCCTCAATGAGAAGGCCGGCAACATCAATCAGGTGGTGGTGACCATCGTCAAGGTGGCCGACCAGACCAACCTGCTGTCGCTCAATGCCGCTATCGAAGCGGAAAAAGCCGGTGAGTACGGCCGCGGTTTTGCCGTGGTCGCCACTGAAGTCCGACGCCTGGCAGACCAGACCGCCGTGGCCACTTACGACATCGAGCAGATGGTGCGCGAGATTCAGTCGGCGGTATCGGCGGGCGTGATGGGCATGGACAAATTCTCCGAGGAAGTGCGCCGCGGCATGTCCGAGGTGCAACAGGTGGGCGAACAGTTGTCGCAGATCATCCACCAGGTCCAGGCGCTGGCACCGCGGGTGCTGATGGTCAACGAAGGCATGCAGGCCCAGGCGACTGGCGCGGAACAGATCAACCATGCGCTGGTGCAGTTGGGTGATGCCAGCAGCCAGACCGTCGAGTCCCTGCGCCAGGCCAGTTTCGCCATCGACGAACTGAGCCAGGTGGCCGTGGGGCTGCGTGGCGGCGTGTCGCGATTCAAAGTCTGATGAGCGACCTTGCGGCCAGACGCGGCGCCGTGGTGCCGGCCAAGCAGTCCCTGTTCCTGGTGTTTCGCATTGGCGACGAACGTTATGCCGTGCAGGCGATCGAGGTGGCGGAAGTGCTGCCGCGCGTGCCATTGAAGCCGATCGCCAAGGCGCCGGCCTGGGTCGCGGGGGTGTTTGCCTATCGCGGTGCGGTCGTGCCGGTGATCGATCTCAGCTTGCTGACCTTTGGCCAGCCGGCACAGGCACGTACCAGCACGCGGCTGGTGCTGGTGCATTACCGGGTTGCTGAAACCGCGCAGGCGCAACTGCTCGGGCTGATCCTCGAACAGGCCACCGACACCCTGCGCTGCCACGCTTCGGAATTTCAGCCGTACGGCCTGGACAATCGCCAGGCGCCGTACCTGGGGCCAGTGCGCGAGGATGCCCAGGGTTTGCTGCAATGGGTGCGGGTCGCCGATCTGCTGGATGACTCGGTGCGGGCGCTGCTGTTTCCATCGCCGCCGCTGGATCCGGCCCTGCTTGAGGAGCGCTCATGAGCAGCGACCAGCGATTTTTCGATTTCCTCAAGGAGCGTATCGGTCTCGACGTGACGTCCGTGGGGCCGGCGATCATCGAGCGCGCCGTGCGCCAGCGCAGCAGCGCGAACAATGCCCTGACTGCCGACGAGTACTGGCACCGCCTGCAAGGCTCGCGTGACGAGCAACAGGCGTTGATCGAAGCGGTGATCGTGCCCGAGACCTGGTTCTTTCGTTACCCGGAATCCTTCGCCACCCTCGCGAAGCTGGCAGCCAGGCGCCTGGCCGAGATCAACAACATGCGCGCCCTGCGCATCCTCAGTTTGCCGTGCTCCACCGGCGAAGAACCGTACTCGATTGCCATGGCGCTACTCGATGCCGGGCTCAAGCCGCATCAGTTCAAGGTCGAAGGCATGGACGTCAGCCCGTTGTCGGTGGAAAAAGCCAAGCGCGCGGTGTACGGAAAAAACTCGTTCCGTGGCCAGGACATCGAATTTCGCGAGCGTTATTTCACCCCTGAAAGCGACAGCTATCGCCTCGACGAGCGCGTACTGGAACAGGTGCGGCTGGAGGTTGGCAACCTGCTCGATCCGACGCTGCTGGCCAATTTGCCTGCGTATGACTTTGTGTTCTGCCGCAATCTGCTGATCTATTTCGACCTGCCGACCCAGCAGCAGGTGTTTGAAGTATTGAAGCAGCTGACCCATGTCGACGGCGTGCTGTTTATCGGCCCGGCCGAGGGCAGTCTGCTGGGACGTTTTGGCATGCGCTCGATCGGCATCCCGCAGTCATTTGCCTTCAGTCGCCAAGCCGCGCCTGAGCCTGCTCCGGCATTTGTTCCTGCGCCAAAACCGTTGCCGCAGCACCAGCCAGTGCGCAGCGTGATCCCCGCGCCAACGCGCAGTCGTCCCTTTGCAATCCAGGCTGCGCTGCCAGTCGTGGCCAAAGCCCAGACGCCAACCTCGACCTTGCTGGCGAACATCGCCGCGCTGGCCAACGAAGGCAAGAGCGCCGAAGCCCGGGCCGCGTGCGAAAGCTACCTGCGCAGCCACGAACCGGTAGCCCAGGTGTTTTACTGGCTGGGCTTGCTCAGTGATATCGCCGGCAGCGCCCTCGAAGCCCAGGGCTTTTATCGCAAGGCGTTGTACCTTGAACCGCAACACCCCGACGCGTTGATGCACCTGGCGGCCTTGCTGCAATCCCAGGGCGATACGGCGGGTGCCAGACGATTGCAGGACCGCGCCGCCCGCAGCGAGCGCGCCGTTGACAGTGAGCGTAAACGATGACCGCTTCCGACACCTTGAGCGTCACCCATGCAGATGCCCAGGCCATCGACGACTGCTGGAACCGCATCGGGGTCCACGGTGACAAGTCCTGCCCGCTGCTGAGCGAGCATATTCACTGCCGCAATTGCCCGGTGTATTCCGCTGCCGCCACGCGTTTGCTCGACCGCTACGCGTTGCAGCAGGAAGACCGCGCGCAGCTCTCCAGCGCCGTCGAGAGCGAGGTGAAAACCCGTTCGCTGCTGATGTTCCGGCTCGGCGAAGAGTGGCTGGGACTGGCCACCCGCACCCTGGTGGAAGTTGCACCGTTGCAGGCGATTCACTCGTTGCCGCATCAACGCTCCCAGGCCCTGCTCGGCGTGGTGAATGTGCGCGGCGCGCTGGTGGCGTGCCTGTCGCTGGTGGAGCTGCTCGGCCTCGACGCAGTCAACAGCGTACTGCCAGGCGCGCGAGTGATGCCGCGCATGTTGATTATCGGCGCCCACGGCGGGCCGGTGGTGGTGCCGGTGGACGAAGTGGACGGGATTCACGCCATCGACGAGCGGGTCCTGGAGGCGGCGTCCCGTTCCGGCACCCAGGCCAGCAGCAAGTACACCCATGGCGTCTTGCAATTCAAGGGTCGCAGCCTGCGCTGGCTGGATGAAGAGCAACTGCTGTCCGCCGTGACCCGGAGCCTCGCATGACCCCCGAACAGATGCGCGACGCCTCGTTGCTGGAACTGTTCAGCCTGGAAGCCGAAGCCCAGACCCAGGTGCTGAGCACCGGCCTGCTGGCCCTTGAGCGCGACCCGACCCAGGCCGATCACCTCGAATCGTGCATGCGTGCCGCCCACTCGCTCAAGGGCGCCGCGCGAATTGTCGGCGTGGATGCCGGGGTCAGCGTTGCCCACGTCATGGAAGACTGCCTGGTCAGTGCCCAGGAAGGCCGCCTGTACCTGCGACCGGGACACATCGATGCCTTGCTGCAAGGCACCGACCTGCTGATGCGTATCGCTACTCCCGATAATGCGCCGGGCACCACCGACATCGAGGCTTATGTGGCGTTGATGGGGTTGTTGCTCGACCCGCTGGCGCTGGCGGCTCCGATCAGCACGCCCATCGCGCCATTCATGGCGGAGCCGGAACCGGAGGCGCCGCTAATCGAAGTGCCGATTATTGAGCCATTGCCGGCGGCTCCCGCCGAGCCACTGCTGAAAAATCGCCGCACCACCGAGAACGGCGAGCGGGTCCTGCGGGTCACGGCAGAACGCCTGAACAGCCTGCTCGACCTGTCGAGCAAATCCCTGGTGGAGACCCTGCGGCTTAAACCGCACCTGGCCACCATGCAGCGCCTCAAACGCATGCAGAGCAACGGCCTGCGCGCGCTGGAAAATCTCAATGTGCACCTCAAGGATCAGACCTTGAGCCTGGAAGCCCAGGAAGCCCTCGACGATGCTCGCCGGCTGCTGGCGGAATCCCAGCAGTTGCTGGTGGAGAAAAATGCCGAGCTGGACGAGTTTGCCTGGCAGGCCAGTCAACGCGCCCAGGTGCTGTACGACACGGCGCTGGCCTGTCGCATGCGGCCGTTCGCCGATGTGCTGACCGGTCAGGTGCGGATGGTCCGTGACCTTGGGCGCAGCCTTGGCAAACAGGTGCGCCTGGAAATCGAGGGTGAGAAGACCCAGGTCGACCGTGATGTCCTGGAAAAACTCGAAGCGCCACTGACCCACCTGCTGCGTAACGCCGTCGACCACGGCATTGAATCCCCTGAACAACGGTTGCTGGCGGGCAAGCCTGCTGAAGGTTTGATCCGCCTGCGCGCCTCCCACCAGGCCGGCCTGCTGGTGCTGGAGCTGAGCGACGACGGCAACGGCGTCGACCTGGAGAAAGTCCGGCGCAGCATCATCGAACGCCAATTGTCTCCGGCCGAAACCGCCGCGCAGTTGAGCGAAGAGGAGCTGCTGACGTTCCTGTTCCTGCCAGGCTTCAGCCTGCGCGACAAGGTCACCGAAGTCTCCGGCCGTGGCGTCGGCCTGGACGCGGTGCAGCACATGGTCCGCCAGTTGCGCGGCGCGGTGGAGCTGGAGCAGACGGCGGGCGAGGGCAGTCGCTTCCATCTCGAAGTGCCGTTGACGCTGTCGGTGGTGCGCAGCCTGGTGGTGGAAGTCGGTGACGAGGCTTATGCCTTCCCGCTGGCGCACATCGAACGCATGTGCGACCTCGAACCGGCCGACATTGTGCAGGTCGAGGGCCGCCAGCACTTCTGGCATGAAGGCCGGCATGTCGGCCTGGTCGCCGCCAGCCAGCTGTTGCAGCGCCCTGCGAGCCAGGGCAACCAGCAGACGCTGAAGGTAGTAGTCATCCGCGAGCGTGAGGCGATTTACGGGGTGGCCGTCGAACGATTCATCGGTGAGCGGACCCTGGTGGTCCTGCCGCTGGATGAGCGATTGGGCAAAGTGCAGGACATTTCTGCCGGGGCCCTGCTCGATGACGGATCGGTGGTGCTGATTGTCGACGTCGAGGATATGCTGCGTTCCGTGGACAAACTGCTCAATACCGGGCGCCTGGAGCGTATTGCGCGCCAGGGCAATCAAGTGGTCGAAGCGGCGCGCAAGCGCATTCTGGTGGTCGACGATTCCCTGACCGTGCGGGAACTGCAGCGCAAGCTGTTGCTCAACCGTGGCTACGACGTGGCCGTGGCGGTCGACGGCATGGATGGCTGGAATGCCCTGCGTTCGGAGGATTTTGATCTGCTGATTACCGATATCGACATGCCGCGCATGGACGGCATCGAGCTGGTGTCGTTGTTGCGGCGCGACAACCGCCTGCAATCGCTGCCGGTGATGGTGGTGTCCTATAAGGATCGCGAGGAAGATCGCCGTCGTGGACTGGACGCCGGAGCCGACTATTATTTAGCCAAGGCCAGTTTTCATGACGATGCCCTGCTCGATGCAGTGGCTGAGCTCATCGGAGGAGCACGGGCATGAAGATCGCAATCGTCAACGACATGCCCATGGCGGTAGAGGCTCTGCGCCGCGCCTTGGCATTCGACCCAGCGCATCAGGTGATCTGGGTCGCCAGCAATGGCGCCGAGGCGGTGCAACGCTGCGCCGAGAACACTCCGGACCTGATCCTGATGGACCTGATCATGCCGGTGATGGATGGCGTCGAGGCCACCCGCCGGATCATGGCCGAAACCCCCTGCGCGATTGTCATCGTCACCGTCGACCGCCAGCAGAATGTCCATCGGGTGTTCGAGGCTATGGGCCATGGCGCGCTGGACGTGGTCGACACCCCGGCACTGGGGGCCGGCAACGCCCAGGAGGCGGCGGCACCGCTGTTGCGCAAGATCATGAACATCGGCTGGCTGATCGGCGACAAGGGCAACCTCGAGCGCCCGGCCCCCAGCCCGCTGCGCAGCGCGGGTTCGCGCCAGCGCCTGATCGCCATTGGCTCGTCCGCCGGCGGGCCCGCCGCCCTGGAAGTATTGCTCAAGGGCCTGCCACGGGATTTTCCGGCGGCCATTGTCCTGGTGCAGCACGTTGACCAGGTGTTCGCCGCCGGCATGGCCGAATGGCTCAGCAGTGCCAGCGGCCTCAACGTGCGCCTGGCCCAGGAAGGCGAGCCGCCGCAAACCGGCACGGTGCTGCTGGCCGGCACCAACCACCATATTCGCTTGTTGAAGAACGGCACGCTGGCGTACACCGCCGAACCGGTCAACGAGATCTACCGGCCCTCGATCGATGTGTTTTTCGAAAGTGTGGCCAGTTACTGGAACGGCGATGCCGTCGGTGTTTTGCTCACCGGCATGGGGCGAGATGGCGCACAGGGGCTTAAACTCATGCGCCAACAGGGCTACCTGACGATTGCGCAGGACCAGCAAAGCAGCGCGGTGTATGGCATGCCCAAGGCGGCTGCGGCCATCGACGCGGCAGTGGAAATTCGTTCGCTGGACAAGATAGCGCCCCGATTGCTGGAGATTTTCGCCAAATGAAGACCTTTATCAGCAGTCCGGGCCCAAGTAGTACTCAGGTGATCGCACATGAATGAATTACAGCTCGACGACTTCAAGACCGACGAAAACGCCGCCATGGTGTTGCTGGTGGACGATCAGGCGATGATCGGCGAGGCCGTGCGGCGCGGGTTGTCGCACGAAGAAAATATCGATTTCCACTTCTGCTCCGATCCGCACCAGGCCATTGCCCAGGCTATCCGGATCAAGCCGACGGTGATCCTGCAGGACCTGGTGATGCCCGGCCTCGACGGCCTGAGCCTGGTGCGCGAGTACCGCAATCACCCGTCGACCAAGGACATTCCGATTATCGTCCTGTCGACCAAGGAAGACCCGCTGATCAAGAGCGCGGCGTTTGCCGCCGGCGCCAACGACTACCTGGTCAAGCTGCCGGACAACATCGAGCTGGTGGCGCGCATCCGCTATCACTCACGCTCCTACATGACCCTGCTGCAGCGGGATGCGGCGTATCGGGCGCTGCGGGTAAGCCAGCAGCAATTGCTCGACACCAACCTGGTGCTGCAACGCCTGATGAACTCCGACGGCCTGACCGGCCTGTCGAATCGTCGGCATTTCGATGAATACCTGGAGCTGGAGTGGAGAAGGTCGCTGCGGGACCAGACCCAGCTGTCGTTGCTGATGATCGACGTCGACTACTTCAAGTCCTACAACGATAGCTTCGGCCATGTTGAGGGCGATGAAGCCTTGCGCAAGGTCGCCCTGGCGATCCGCGATGCCAGTGGTCGACCGTCCGACCTGCCGGCGCGCTACGGCGGAGAAGAGTTTGCCCTGGTGCTGCCCAACACCTCGCCAGGCGGCGCCCGGCTGGTCGCGGAAAAACTGCGCCAGACCGTTGCGGGCCTGAAAATCCCGCA
Source organism: Pseudomonas sp. LB3P31 (assembly GCF_054897945.1). Classification (NCBI taxonomy): domain Bacteria; kingdom Pseudomonadati; phylum Pseudomonadota; class Gammaproteobacteria; order Pseudomonadales; family Pseudomonadaceae; genus Pseudomonas; species Pseudomonas sp. LB3P31. Next base: position 2,218,698 of record NZ_CM142710.1, on the reverse strand, counting down.
CATTGCACCGGCTGAAGGTTCCAGTCTGACTATCAGCATCGGCCTGTCGACCATCACGCCGCAGCAGGGCACCGATTGCCGGCAATTGATCCTGGCGGCGGACAAGGGGTTGTATCTGGCCAAGCACAATGGGCGTAATCAGGTCGGCATTTCGTAATGTAGGAGTGAGCCTGCTCGCGATGACGGTCTGACATTCAACATTTTTGTTGGCTCACCCTCCGCTATCGCGAGCAGGCTCACTCCTACAGGGATCAACAGGGCAAATCATTCACCCTTAAAGCCGCCAGGCGGGCTGCCGTGACAGCCTGATTACGGTATACTCGCCGGCTTTCAAAAGTTCGCCAACGAGTGCTGCCCGCTATGGAAATCAACCCGATCCTTAACAGCATCAAGGACCTGTCCGAGCGCTCCGAAACTATTCGGGGGTATCTTTGACTACGATCAAAAGCATGAGCGTCTGACTGAAGTCAATCGCGAGCTTGAAGATCCGAGTGTCTGGAACAACCCTGCCTACGCCCAGGAACTGGGGCGCGAGCGCTCCCTGCTGGCGCAGATCGTAGAAACCCTCGACGAGATGCACTCGGGCCTGGCCGACGCCAAGGACCTGCTGCTGATGTCCGCCGAGGAAGAAGACCAGGCCGCCGTCGATGACGTCGCCGCCGAAGTCGAGCGCCTGCGCGAGTCCCTGGAAAAACTTGAATTCCGCCGGATGTTCAGCGGTGAGATGGATGCCAACAACGCCTACCTGGACATCCAGGCCGGTTCTGGCGGCACCGAGGCCCAGGACTGGGCCAACATCCTGCTGCGCATGTACCTGCGCTGGGCTGACAAGCGCGGTTTCGACGCGACCATCATGGAGCTGTCCGCCGGTGAAGTTGCCGGGATCAAGGGCGCTACCGTGCACATCAAGGGCGAATACGCCTTTGGCTGGCTGCGTACCGAAATCGGCGTGCACCGCCTGGTGCGCAAGAGTCCTTTCGACTCCGGCAACCGTCGCCACACCTCGTTCTCGGCCGTGTTTGTGTCGCCGGAAATCGATGACAACATCGAAATCGACATCAACCCGTCGGACCTGCGCATCGACACCTACCGCTCCTCCGGTGCCGGTGGTCAGCACGTAAACACCACTGACTCGGCCGTACGTATCACCCACGTACCGTCCAACACCGTGGTCAGCTGCCAGAACGAACGCTCCCAGCACGCCAACAAAGACACCGCGATGAAAATGTTGCGGGCGCGCTTGTACGAGCAGGAAGTGCAGAAACGCAACGCTGCTTCGCAGGCTCTGGAAGACACCAAGTCGGACATCGGCTGGGGTCACCAGATTCGTTCCTACGTACTCGATGCGTCGCGAATCAAGGATTTGCGCACTAACATCGAACGCAGCGACTGCGACAAGGTGCTCGACGGCGACATCGACGAATACCTGGTGGCGAGCCTGAAACAAGGCCTGTAACACATGCAATGCGGAATCGCCTGAAACACCGCGATTCCTGTGGGAGCGGGCTTGCCCGCGATCCCCAGCCGCAGGCTGGGGACAATGAACCTGATGGAATACTTAAAGACATGAGCGACCAAGAACTCGACCCGCAAGCCCTGCAACAGGAAGAAAACTCCCTGATCGCCCTGCGCAAGGAAAAGCTTGCCGCCGAGCGCGCCAAGGGCAATGCCTTCCCGAACGACTTCCGCCGCGACAACTACTGCGAAGATTTGCAGAAACAGTACGCGGACAAGACCAAGGAAGAGCTCGCTGAGGCTGCAATCCCGGTCAAGGTTGCCGGTCGCATCATGCTCAACCGTGGCTCGTTCATGGTGATCCAGGACATGTCCGGTCGTATCCAGGTTTACGTCAACCGTAAAACCCTGTCCGAAGACACCCTGGCCGCGGTGAAAACCTGGGACCTGGGCGACATCATTGCCGCCGAAGGCACCCTGGCGCGTTCCGGCAAGGGCGACCTGTACGTTGAAATGACCAGCGTGCGCCTGCTGACCAAATCCCTGCGCCCGCTGCCGGACAAGCACCACGGCTTGACCGACACCGAGTCGCGCTATCGCCAGCGTTACGTTGACCTGATCGTCAACGATGACGTGCGCCAGACCTTCCGCATTCGCTCGCAAGTCATCGCGCACATACGCAGCTTCCTGATGCAGCGTGACTTCCTCGAAGTCGAGACGCCGATGCTGCAAACCATTCCTGGCGGTGCGGCGGCCAAGCCGTTCGAAACCCACCACAATGCCCTCGACATGGACATGTACCTGCGCATCGCGCCGGAGCTGTACCTCAAGCGCCTGGTGGTCGGTGGTTTTGAAAAGGTCTTCGAGATCAACCGCAACTTCCGCAACGAAGGCGTCTCGACCCGGCACAACCCTGAGTTCACCATGTTGGAGTTCTACCAGGCGTACGCCGACTACGAAGACAACATGGACCTGACCGAAGAACTGTTCCGGGAACTGGCCCAGCTGGTCCTCGGCACCACCGACGTGCCTTACGGCGACAAGGTGTTCCACTTCGGCGAGCCGTTTGCACGCCTGTCGGTGTTCGACTCGATCCTCAAGTACAACCCTGAGCTGACGGCCGATGATCTGAATGACATCGACAAGGCCCGCGCCATCGCCAAGAAAGCCGGCGCCAAGGTGCTGGGCTTCGAAGGCCTGGGCAAACTGCAGGTGATGATTTTCGAAGAGCTGGTCGAGCACAAGCTGGAGCAGCCGCACTTCATTACCCAGTACCCGTTCGAAGTGTCGCCGCTGGCCCGTCGCAACGATGACAACCCGAACGTCACCGACCGCTTCGAGCTGTTTATCGGTGGTCGTGAAATCGCCAACGCCTACTCCGAGTTGAACGACGCGGAAGACCAGGCCGAGCGCTTCATGGCACAGGTGGCCGACAAAGACGCCGGCGACGACGAAGCCATGCACTACGACGCCGACTTCGTGCGCGCGCTAGAGTACGGCATGCCGCCAACGGCGGGTGAGGGTATCGGCATCGACCGTCTGGTGATGTTGCTGACCAACTCCCCGTCGATCCGCGATGTGATCCTGTTCCCGCACATGCGGCCGCAAGCGTAAGTGTTTTAATTAAAAAGCCGCCTTCCAAGGCGGCTTTTTATTGCCTGTCTGGTACAAACGTATCAATTTGTTGCTTTCATCTGAGAGGAAAGACCTGTCGTGAATCGTGCAATAGCTCAAGAAGGTGCGGCGGGGATCGCCACTGCGGTCGCTGAAAGTGTTCAGTACCAGGGTCGCAAGGCCAGCCGACAGGGCAGCGAACAGCGTCGACAGGACATTCTCGATGCAGCGATGCGCATCGTCGTGCGCGATGGCGTGCGGGCCGTGCGCCATCGCGCCGTGGCTGCGGAGGCGAGCGTGCCGTTGTCAGCGACGACTTACTATTTCAAGGACATCGATGACCTGCTCACCGATACCTTCGCTCAATACGTAGAGCGCAGTGCGGCGTTCATGGCCAAGCTGTGGGTGAACAACGAGGGGCTGTTGCGGCAGATGGTGGTCCGCGGCGACGGCAGCCCGGAGTCGCGCTCGCATCTGGCGGATGATATTGCGCGGCTGATGGCGGACTATGTGCATCGGCAACTGGTCAATCGTCGCGAGCACCTGATGGCCGAGCAGGCGTTCCGCCAGGAGGCACTGCTGAACCCGCGCCTGGCGGAACTGGTGCGCTCGCATCAGCAGATTCTGTTGCAGGGTACGTGTCAGCTGTTCCAGGTATTGGGATCGCGTGAGCCACAACAGGACGCCAAGGTGTTGACGGCGATTATCGGACGGATGGAATATCAGGGCCTGCTCAACGACGCCGAGCCTGCCGCGGAAGCCGAGATGCTCGGGATCCTCAACCGTTACATGCACCTGGTGTTGGCGTCGGTGTAATGCGATCCCCCGTAGGAGCTGCCGAAGGCTGCGATCTTTTGATCTTGATCTTCCTGGCACTGCTGCAAGGCAAGATCAAAAGATCGCAGCCTTCGGCAGCTCCTACAGGGCTCGGTGGTGTGTGTTCATAGGGAGTACTGAATGAAAACCTGGCGTGTCGTTGTGATCGCCTTGTCGTTCCTGTTGCTCAGTGGCTGCCTGGTATCCTTCAAGGAGCCGCTGGCCCAGAGCGATCCCGCGCCCAAGGGCCTGCTAGGCAGATGGACCAGTACCAATGCCTGGGGCGAACCGATGAACCTGGAACTGACGCGCATTGGCGATGCTCGTTACCAGGCCGTCAGCTATTTCAAGGCCACACCCAAAACGCGCGAAGCCTATCCGTTTACCGTGTCGCGGCATGGCGATCGCTGGTATTTGTCGGCGCAGGCGCCAGCGCAATTCGGCGGTCATTTCATCATCGCCGGTTTCGAGCTCAACGAGCAGCGCGAATTGGTGGTCTATAACCTCGACCTTGAACAGATCAACCAGGCCCTGGGGCAGAAATCCCTTAGCGGCCAGGGCTTCCAGACGGATGATGGCGATGGCGTGCTGATCAACAACAGCATGGCCGAGGTATTCGCCTACCTGGACGATCCAGCCAATTCCGACGTGTTTGTCGAAGCCGTGCGCTACCAGCGCCTGGCCAAAGCCAAATAAACCCAGTACTGAACGGTTTTACTACAGGAGTTTCGGGTGGACGATTACCAGCAGACGATACGCATTTTGTCCGATCGCATTGTGCTGGCACAGACGCCGATTCGCGTCCTCGACGCGGTGAAGTGGGACGATGGCATCCGCAAGGGTTTCCTCAAGGCCAAGGGCAAGGAAATGCCGGCGGTGGACCGTGACTACTACCTCAATCGGCCACTGTCTTTCGACTCCAGCAAAGTCAAACTGGAATTCCAGAACATCGAGCGCGATATCACCCGCCAGCTCGGCCAGTTCAACCCGGTCGGCCAGATCATGCGGCGCATGTGCAAGGAATACCGGATGGTGGTGCGCATGCTGGAAGCGCGCGGCACCGAAGACTTCGGGTTGATTTCCCAGGAACTGTACGGCGCCGCGTCCGATGCATTTCACGCGGGCGACCCGACCTTGTCCGACCTCGGTTTGATGCTGTCCGATTACCTGAACAACATTGATGGCCGTGGCGATCTCAAGGACGAGCCAAAAATCCTCACTGCCAAGGACGCGGTGAACCTGCTGCAAACCCGCTTGAGCAAGGTGTTCGGCGAGGCTGAGGAGACTATTCGGGTATTTGAATCCGATGGCATCGTCGCAGACGCGGCGGCCGGTGCGGACTACATCAAGATCCGCACCGATGCGATGTTCAACGAGCGCGACGTGCGTGCCCTGGAAGTTCACGAAGGGCTGGTGCACGTCGGCACCACCCTCAACGGCCTGAACCAGCCGATCTGCACCTTCCTGTCCAAGGGGCCGCCATCGTCGACCGTGACCCAGGAAGGCCTGGCGATCCTCATGGAGATCATCACCTTCGCCTCCTACCCAAGCCGGTTGCGCAAACTGACCAACCGCACCCGCGCCATCCACATGGTGGAGGAGGGCGCAGACTTCCTGCAGGTGTTCGAGTTCTTCCGCGAGCAGGGTTTTGAAATGGCCGAAAGCTATGGCAACGCCAGCCGGGTGTTCCGCGGTTCGATACCGACCGGCCTGCCATTTACCAAAGATTTGTCCTATCTCAAGGGCTTTATCATGGTTTACAACTACATTCAGTTGGCCGTGCGTAAAGGCAAGCTGGAGCAGATTCCGTTGCTGTTTTGCGGCAAGACCACGCTGGAAGACATGCGAACGTTGCGTCAGCTGGTGGATGAAGGACTGGTGGTACCGCCGAAATACCTGCCGGAGCAGTTTCGTGACATGAACGCGTTATCGGCGTGGATGTGCTTCTCGAACTTCCTCAATCACTTGAGTCTGGACCGGATTGAGGCGGATTACTCCAACATCCTCTGAACAATGAAGATCCCTGTAGGAGTGAGCCTGCTCGCGATGGCGGTGTGTCAGCCAAATTGATTTCGAATGACACACCGCCATCGCGAGCAGGCTCACTCCTACAGGGTTACGTATTCCAATTCAAATTCGCGGGGCTTCAACGGATGAGAATCCTCGGCATCATCTGCCTTCTCCTGACCCTGAGCGGTTGCAGCTCTCTGCTCTTCTACCCCGAACCCGGGCAGATCTTTACCCCGGCCAAAGCCAAGCTCGAATACCGCGAAGTCACCCTGGTCACTGCCGACGGTCTCAAGCTCAACGCCTGGTGGCTGCCGACGAAGCAGGGCGTTGAGGTCAAGGGGACGGTGCTGCACCTGCACGGCAACGGCGGTAACCTGCCGATGCACCTGGGTGGCAGTTGGTGGTTGCCGGAAGAGGGATACCAGGTGTTGCTGGTGGACTATCGCGGGTATGGCCTGTCCGAAGGCGAGCCGAGCCTGCCGGCGATCTATCAGGACATCGATGCCGCCTTCAACTGGCTCGACCAGGCCCCCGAGGTGAAAGGTAAACCGCTGATCCTTCTCGGCCAGAGTCTCGGTGGCTCGATGGCCGTGCATTACCTGGTCCAGCACCCGCAGCGCCAGAAGCAGCTCAAGGCGTTTGTCCTCGACGGCGTCCCCGCCAGCTACCGCAGTGTCGGCCAATTTGCCCTGAGCACCTCCTGGCTGACCTGGCCATTGCAGGTGCCGTTGTCCTGGCTGGTGCCGGACGGCGACAGCGCGATCAACTCCATGGCGCAGCTCAATGGCGTGCCCAAATTGATCTTCCACAGCGTCGACGATCCGATCGTGCCTCTTTCCAACGGCATCCTTCTGTATCAAGCTTCGCCGCCGCCGCGTGTGCTGCAACTGACCCGGGGTGGTCATGTGCAGACGTTCGGCGACCCGGTCTGGCGCAAAGTCATGCTGCGCTACCTCGAAGATCCACAACATTTCGACGGGCTGCGCCGCCTGGGCGAGATCCCGAATTACCCGGCACCGCCGAATTCTGAAAATGAACCACCAGAGAGTCCGCAATGAGTGAAGAACGTAATGCCATCCCGCTGATCATCACCGGTATCTGCAGCATCCTCGGCACGGTCGCCGCCCTGTGGTGGTACGGCTACCTGCACTTCGCCAAGCCTGAAGACGCACTGCTGCTGAGCGAATTCACCATGCTCAAGACCGTCCCGGGCGAAGACTACAAGGTCTCCCTGCAGCCGGCGGCCCAAGTCGCCCAGTGCATCGATGGCGTGCTGGTGATGTTCGACACCGAGCAGAAAGGCCTGACAGGCGTGTTGGTCGACAACAAGAAAAAAGCAGTGCGTTGCGTGGGCCAGGAAACTCCGCAGAAGCTGGAACCGTAGCGCCTGCAAAAAAAGATCGCAGCCTGCGGCAGCTCCTACGAGGATCGCGAGAACCCTGTAGGAGCTGCCGAAGGCTGCGATCTTTTGATCTTTTGATCTTTTGATCTTTTGATCTTTTGATCAACAATGAAAAAGCCCCGCCTGATCGACTCAGGCGGGGCTTTTGCGTTTCTGCGCGAAGCTTAGTTCGAGCTGACAGCCGAGCGCGGGATCACCGGCTGGTTGTCGTTGGAAATGGTCACTTCCACTCGACGGTTCATTGCACGACCCGAAGCATTGCCGTTTTCAGCAACCGGGTATTCCTTGCCATAACCCTGGGCAACGATGCGCGCTGGATCAACGCCCATTTTCACCAGGGCAGTGCGGACCGAAGCGGCACGACGCTCGGACAGCGACTGGTTGTGGGACGCGGTACCGGTGCTGTCGGTGTAGCCTTCGACGATCACTTTACGGTCCGGGTTTTCCTGGAGGAACTGCGCCAGTTTGTTGATGTTGACCAGGCCGCTGGATTTCAGATCGGCACGGTCAGTGGCGAACAGCACGTCACCGAAAGTGACCAGCGTACCGCGATCGGTCTGCTTGGCGTTCAGGCTGTCCTGCAGCTGTTTGATCTGCGCGTCACGGGCATCCAGGCGAGCCTGTGCACGTTGCGCCGAAGCGTTTTTCAGGTTGGCTTCAGCGGTGCGCAGGGCGATGGTCTGCTTCGCCACTTCAACGCGCTGGTTGGTCAGATAAGCCAGCTGGTCGACTTTGGACGCGTCTTCCTTGTTCAGGTAAGCCTTGTCTGCCTTGTCCAGGTAGTCACTGGCTTCCTTGGTCTCCAGCGCCGCGACTTTGCTCGCCTGTGGGTTGGTCTGCAGGCCGGTGTAGTTGGTGCGGGCGTTCTCCAGGTTGGCGTTAGGCGGAGTGGAGCAGGCTGCCAGTGCAACGCTTGCGGCCAGGAGAGCAGGGATCATCAATTGTTTACGCATAATAAGTCGTCCTTTCTATCGATTAGAGCTTCAGGTCTGGGGTCTGGATGCGCGCTTACTGCACGGTGCGCTGGCTTTCCTGACGCAGTTCCTGAACACCTTTCTGAGAGTCCTTGACGGCCTGTTCGGCCTTCATTGCCTGGGCTTTACGTTCCGCTACGCGGGCGTCCCACTCGGCTTGTTCAGCCAAAACCTTGGCCTCGTCGTACTTCTTGTCGTGCATGGCCAGTTCGGCTTGCTTGAGTTTGTCCTGCGCCGACTTCATTTCCACTGCGGCGAATTCGGTACCGCCAGCGCTGACGGCGCTGTTGACCGCCGATTCAGTCACGGCAAATTGCTCGGTCGGCGGGTTGCCCGCGCAACCGGCCAGAACGAAGCTGGTGCCGATTGCCAGTGCAGCCATTTTCAGACCGCGCAGGTGGGTAGACGGGGATTTGGCGATGCTGGTCTTCATGGTCTTCAACTCCATTGGAAATACTCCTGAAAAACTTGAAAATCCATCCTGGGCAAGGAGCCGTACCACTGGTTTCTACAGGCGTTTTGAAACGGCCGTCCCAGGCGTGGTTACAGGGTACGACCGGAGGCGTTTTTCAAAAGTTCAGAACAGATGGCCTATCGCCTGAAAAAATATCTGACCGATTGGTCATGGCTTTGGAGGGGGAACTTTGGGGTGGCGCGGGGGTATTCGCGGGATTTTGTGACCGCCACTGTAGGAGTGAGCCTGCTCGCGATGGCGGTGGGTCAGTCACATGATTTTTGAATGTGCAATCGCCATCGTCGGAACGCCGCCCGGAGCAGGCTCACTCCTACAGGTCCGCGGTCGGTGGATCAGTGTTTGGGTTTGTCGCCACCGCTCGCCAGATCGTGAAGATGCCGCCGTGACAACGCCAGGAAACGCGGTGTCGAACCGACATCTTCATACAGCGGATCACCTTCTTCATCCGTCGCAACAACCGTCGACCCTTTCACATACGGGAAACTTTTCTCAAGCTCCTCCAGTGCAGCACCGATCAGCTCTCCGAGCAGTTCCTCGGGCTGGCGTTTGGGGTACATTTCGGTGATTGCCGCAAGCCGGGCGGCGGCTTCCATGTCCAGGTGAATCCGGTAGCCGGTGTCGGTCAGGCGGCCTTTGGCGTTTTCTTCCCAATGCTGGGCGAGCTCGCGAATTTTCATGAGAACCTCATTGCATGCCTGCTCGTGGCAGGCCGGAAAATACCCACCTGTGGTCGGCGGCAAGCCGTTGTACGGCTTACTCTTCAGACTAGCTCCAACACTGAAGGTTTACAGTCCCTTCGTCGTCTGCTTGTCAGAAACGGTCTGGAGCGGCACTCTTGAAGCTCATGGCCGCCCGGATTTTTCGCTGGAGAACTGCTGATGACCGATATTGATGCACGCTTGCGCGAGGATGTTCACCTGCTGGGTGAGCTGTTGGGCAACACCATCCGTGAGCAGTATGGCGATGGCTTTCTCGACAAGATCGAGCAGATTCGCAAAGGCGCCAAGGCCGACCGTCGTGGCTCGATGGACGCCGAGCTGAGCGCCAGCCTCAACCAGTTGAGCGAAGAGGAATTGCTCCCGGTTGCGCGGGCGTTCAACCAGTTCCTTAACCTGGCCAATATCGCCGAGCAATACCAGTTGATTCACCGGCGCGAAGAGTCCCGGCCTGCACCTTTTGAAACCCGCGTGCTGCCAGAATTGCTCGCACGCTTGCTCGCCGAAGGGCATGGTGCCGAAGCGTTGGCGCGACAGTTGGGCCGGCTGGAAATCGAGCTGGTGCTGACCGCGCACCCGACCGAAGTGGCGCGGCGCACGCTGATCCAGAAATACGACGCGATTGCCGCGCAACTGGCTGCCCAGGATCATCGCGACCTGACGACTGCCGAACGCGAGCAGATCCAGTCCCGATTACAGCGCCTGATCGCCGAAGCCTGGCACACCGAGGAAATTCGCCGCACCCGCCCGACCCCGGTAGACGAAGCCAAATGGGGCTTTGCGGTGATCGAACATTCGCTGTGGCAGGCCATTCCGAATTATTTGCGCAAGGCCGACAAGGCCCTGCTCGACGCCACCGGGCTGCACCTGGCCCTCGAAGCCGCGCCGATCCGCTTCGCCTCCTGGATGGGTGGCGATCGCGACGGCAACCCGAATGTCACGGCGGCCGTCACCCGCGAAGTGTTGCTGCTGGCGCGCTGGATGGCCGCAGACCTGTTCGTTCGCGACATCGACCACCTGGCCGCGGAGCTGTCGATGCAGCAGGCCAGCGCTGCGCTCAAGGCCAAGGCCGGCGACAGTGCCGAACCCTATCGCGCGGTACTCAAGCAACTGCGTGAACGCCTGCGTGCCACGCGCAGCTGGGCCCATGCTTCGCTGACGGCCAGCACGCCGGCATCGGCCGAGGTGTTGCAGGACAATCGCGATCTGCTGGACCCGCTGGAGCTGTGTTATCAGTCGCTGCACGAGTGCGGCATGGGTGTAATCGCCGACGGGCCTTTGCTCGACTGCCTGCGTCGGGCGGTGACCTTCGGCCTGTTCCTGGTACGCCTGGACGTGCGCCAGGATTCCTCGCGGCACTCGGCAGCCATGACCGAAATTACCGACTACCTGGGCCTCGGACGCTACGAAGACTGGAGTGAGGAAGAGCGCATCGCCTTCCTGATGCGCGAGCTGAATAACCGCCGGCCGCTCCTGCCGCCGTACTTCAAACCGTCGGCTGATACCGCCGAAGTGCTGGCGACCTGCCGCGAAATTGCCGCCGCACCGGGCGCTTCGTTGGGCTCGTATGTGATCTCCATGGCGGGCGCCGCCTCGGACGTGCTGGCCGTGCAGCTGCTGCTCAAGGAGGCCGGAGTACTGCGGCCGATGCGGGTGGTGCCACTGTTCGAAACCCTCGCCGACCTGGACAACGCCGGCCCGGTGATTGAAAAACTGTTGCTGTTGCCCGGCTATCGCGCGCGTCTGCACGGCCCGCAGGAAGTGATGATCGGCTATTCCGACTCGGCCAAGGACGCCGGCACCACGGCAGCGGCCTGGGCGCAGTATCGAGCCCAGGAACGCCTGGTCGACATTTGCCGCGAACAGCAAGTGGAGCTGCTGTTGTTCCACGGTCGCGGCGGCACCGTGGGCCGTGGCGGTGGCCCTGCTCACGCGGCGATTCTGTCGCAGCCGCCGGGCTCCGTGGCGGGGCGTTTCCGTACCACGGAACAGGGCGAGATGATCCGCTTCAAATTCGGCCTGCCCGATATCGCCGAACAGAACCTCAACCTGTACCTGGCGGCCGTGCTCGAGGCGACGCTGTTGCCGCCACCACCACCGGAGCCGGCCTGGCGCGATCTGATGGACGAACTGGCCGCCGACGGCGTCAAAGCCTACCGCGCCGTGGTGCGGGAGAATCCGCAATTCGTCGAGTACTTCCGCCAGTCCACCCCGGAGCAGGAACTCGGCCGCCTGCCGTTAGGCAGTCGCCCGGCCAAGCGCCGTGCCGGTGGTATTGAAAGCCTGCGGGCGATCCCGTGGATCTTCGGCTGGACCCAGACTCGCTTGATGCTGCCGGCCTGGCTCGGCTGGGAAGCGGCACTGAGCAAGGCCCTGGAACGTGGTGAAGGTGAGCTGTTGGGGCAGATGCGCGAACAGTGGCCGTTCTTCCGTACGCGCATCGACATGCTGGAGATGGTATTGGCCAAGGCCGACGCGGATATCGCCCGTTCCTACGACGAGCGTCTGGTCGAGCCGGATCTGCTGCCATTGGGCGCGCACTTACGCGACCTATTGTCGCAGGCTTGCGCCGTGGTCCTGGGGTTGACCGGTCAGTCCCAGCTGCTGGCACACAGCCCGGCCACCCTCGAATTCATCCGCTTGCGCAACACTTACCTCGACCCGCTACATCTATTGCAGGCAGAGCTGCTGGCGCGCTCGCGACAGCAGGAAGTCAGCCAGGGCAGCCCGGTAGAACAGGCGTTGCTGGTGTCTGTAGCGGGAATTGCCGCTGGTTTGCGTAACACTGGCTAACATTTTTGTGGTGGCATCCTGCACCTGCAACAGGTGCAGGATGTCTGTCGGAAAGTGCGGTCAGGCGACAGTTAGTGATGGGGTTGCGACTTGGGGTACCCCGCCGCAAAGTCACGCAAGGCGCGGGTTTCTCCGACTTTCGGCGGCTTGTGTGGGCAGGGCCTGCTGTGTATCTTGATCAGCCTTTGGCCGTTTGGGCGGTCACGACCCTATTTTTGAGATTGGCCCCATGAGGCGAATCTGACGTTATCCATATAAAAAATTGAGGAGCACATCGATGCGCGTCATTCTGCTGGGAGCTCCCGGGGCCGGTAAAGGTACTCAGGCGAAGTTCATCACCGAGAAGTTCGGCATTCCGCAAATCTCCACTGGCGACATGCTGCGTGCAGCGGTCAAGGCTGGCACCGAGCTGGGCCTGATCGCCAAGAGCGTCATGGACAGCGGCGGCCTGGTCTCCGACGACCTGATCATCAACCTGGTCAAGGAACGCATCAGCCAGGCTGATTGCGCTAACGGGTTCCTGTTCGACGGTTTCCCGCGCACCATTCCCCAGGCTGAAGCATTGGTCAAAGCCGGCGTGGAACTGGATCACGTGGTTGAGATCGCTGTCGACGACGAAGAAATCGTGCAGCGGATCGCCGGTCGTCGCGTTCACGAGGCCAGCGGCCGCGTGTACCACACCGTCTACAACCCGCCGAAAATCGCTGGTAAAGACGACATCACCGGCGAAGACCTGGTGCAGCGCAAGGACGACACCGAAGAAACCGTTCGTCATCGCCTGTCGGTTTATCATTCCCAGACCAAGCCGCTGGTGGAGTTCTACCAGACACTGTCGGCCAAAACCGACGGCAAGCCGAAGTACAGCCACATCGCTGGCGTTGGCTCGGTCGAAGCGATCACTGGCAAGGTGCTTGAAGCACTGAGCTGATACACGCTTGATCTTCTACGGCCCGCTTGCGGGCCGTAGTTGTTTATACTGATGCACTTTTTCTGACTCTCTTACGGAAACATTGATGAGCACCTTGCTGGCCCTGGACACCGCGACTGAAGCTTGCTCTGTTGCCTTGCTGCATGACGGCAAGGTCACGAGCCATTACGAGGTGATCCCGCGCCTGCATGCGCAGAAGCTGTTGCCGATGATTCAGCAGTTGCTGGCAGACGCCGGCATCACCTTGCAGGCGGTCGACGCCATCGCCTTCGGCCGTGGGCCGGGTGCTTTCACCGGCGTGCGGATCGCCATCGGCGTGGTACAGGGGTTGGCATTTGCCCTGGATCGTCCAGTGCTGCCGGTGTCCAACCTGGCCGTGCTGGCCCAGCGCGCCTTGCGCGAACATGGCGCCACCCAGGTGGCGGCTGCCATCGATGCGCGGATGGATGAAGTGTATTGGGGCTGCTACCGCGAGACGGCGGGGGAGATGCGCCTGGTCGGAAACGAAGCGGTGCTGCCTCCGGAAGTGACGGCGTTGCCTGCCGATGCCAGCGGCGAGTGGTTTGGTGCCGGTACTGGTTGGGGTTATGCCGAGCGCATTGGCGTTGAGCTGGTCGGGCAGGATGCGGGCATGTTGCCGCACGCCGAAGACCTGCTGACCCTGGCGCGTTTTGCCTGGAAACGGGGTGAGGCGATTGTGGCGGATGAGGCGCAGCCGGTTTATTTGCGCGACAAGGTGGCGACGCCTAAAGCGCGGTAAGTTTTGAGAACAGGTTGGTTTCTTCGCGAGCAAGCCCGCTCCCACAGGGGTTCGTGTTGTCACTGAGTCTGTATGCGACACAGTCCCCTGTGGGAGCGGGCTTGCTCGCGAAGGCGGCCTCAAAGACACAGCCAATCGTCGATTTATCCCCCGGCTTTTAAACCTTTTACCTTTTCTGTGTTCTAGTTATCACTCGGCAGTTTGCGAAGAGCTCTGCGAGCCACTAAACTGCCATCATCGATACCGAGCATGACTTTATGCGTATAGACGGCTTTTCCTCTCAGTCCTACCCCATCAAGCGCCAACAGCGTAAGAGCACTGTGGTGGAAGACGAGCCGGTCGATATCGATGGCGAACTGGAATATCCCTCCGAAGAGCAACAGGCTGCCCGCGCCGCCAAAGCCTCCGCCCAGCGAGCGAGCAATTTGCCGGCCCGTCCCCAGGACATGCTCTACCACCGCGCCATGAGCAAGAGTGTCGCCATGGCCCTGGCCAGCTACCTCAGCACTGCCGGTTTTGTGGATTGGGATGCAGATGTGCTGGGCCTCGACCTGTACATCTGATGTTGCTGCCCTATTACCTCGGCTGTCCGTCCTGGAGTGAAAACGCCTGGCGCGATTACTTCTACCCGCAAGACGCCAAGCCCAACGAGTTCCTGTCGTTGTATTCCCAGGTTTTCAACGCCGTTGAAGGCAACACGACCTTTTACGCGAGTCCGGCTGCCGCCACCGTGCAGCGTTGGGCCGAGAGCATGCCCGAGCACTTTCGCTTCACTGCCAAGTTTCCTGGCGACATCAGCCACAACGGCGATCTGCGCGACCAATTGACCGCCGCCGAGACCTTCCTGCAGTTGCTCAGCCCGCTGGGTGAGCGGGTCTCGCCGCTATGGTTGCAACTGTCGAAGAGCTTCACTCCGCAGCGCTTGCCCGAGCTGGCCGGATTCCTTGATGCGCTGGAGCGGCCGATAGCGGTGGAAGTGCGCCATCGCGAGTTCTTCGCCAAGGGCGACAGCGAGCGGATGCTCAATAACTTGTTGCGCGATCGTGCAACTGAACGTATCTGCCTCGATCCGCGCGCACTGTTCAGCTGCACCTCGACCGATCCTGCAGTCCTGGATGCCCAGGCGAAAAAGCCCAACGTGGCGACCCGTCCTGCTGCGTTCACGCAATGCCCCCAGGTACGCTTTATCGGTCATCCGCAGCTTGAGGCGAATGATCCATTCCTGGTGCCCTGGGTGGCAAAAATCGCCCAGTGGATCGAGGAAGGGCGCACGCCCTATATCTTCCTGCACACCGCCGACAACCTGCTGGCGGCGAAACTCGCGCAACGTTTCCACACTCAACTGATGCTGCGTTTACCTGGCCTGCCGCCGCTGCCTGAGCTATACAGAGAGCCCGCCGCCGAGCAACTTGGTTTGCTCTGAAGCGCGTTTCGGTCTTTTTCAGGAGCCTGCCAATGGATGCGCAAACCCTTCGAGCCCAGGCGTTCAAAGCGCTGCACGAACGCGACGAGGCTTTTGTCATTCCCAACCCGTGGGACGCCGGTTCGGCGAAAATGCTCGCCAGCCTGGGTTACCAGGCACTGGCCACCACCAGCGCCGGTTATGCCTTCTCAAATGCTCGCCCCGATGGCGGGCTGAGCCTCGACGACACCCTGGCCAACGTCCGGGCGATCGCTGCGGCGACGGACCTGCCGGTGGCGGTAGATCTGGAAAACGGCTTCGCCGACGATCCTGTCGAATCTGCGCAAAGTATTCTGCGTGCAGCAGAGGCCGGGGCTGTCGGCGGTTCGATCGAGGACGCGACGGGGCGCGAAGATGCGCCGATCTATTGCTTCGAACATGCCGTGGCGCGCATCGAAGCCGCAGTTGCAGCCGCTCGTAGCCTGCCATTCAAGTTCATGCTGACGGCCCGGGCGGAAAATTTCCTGCACGGCAACCCTGACCTGGCCGACACCATCCGCCGTTTGCAGGCGTACTCCGAAGCCGGCGCCGACGTGCTTTATGCACCCGGTTTGCGCAGCGCCGAGGACGTGCTGGCAGTGGTCCGGGCCGTGGCGCCCAAGCCGGTGAATGTACTGATGTCCGGCGGTCTCAAGCTGACGGTCGCGCAGCTCAACGACATGGGCGTCAAACGCATCAGTGTTGGTTCGGCGCTGGCCCTGGCGGCCTATGGCGAGTTTTTCCGCGCCGCGCAGGAGATCAGGGACGCCGGCACGTTTGATTTCACTTCACGGTCGATGCCGTACGCCCAGGCCAATCAACTGTTCAAGGACTGACGATGCGGTTGCGCTGGTGGCTGGTGCTGCTGTTGATCTTCGGCATAACGGCTGCCGGCGTCTGGCGCGGCTGGTTAGTGGTGCCGCCGCAATGGAATCCCTGGGCGCCGCTGGACGTTGCCGCTGCACCGAATTTCCTCACTCGCTACAAACTCATGCGCCTGCGGTCCGATCCGCAGTTGTGTGAGCAGGCACTGGCCAGTTCCGGCCTGCGCGTGAGCCGCCAGGCCGACAGCCCGGGTGCGACTTGCCCGCTGAGCAATACCTGGCGAGTGCAGGGCGGCGAGGTGGCCCTGAGCAGCAGTTTCCTCGCCAGTTGCCGGCTGGCCGTATCCTTCGCACTATTCGAGCGCCACGCGCTGCAGCCGACAGCTCAGGCGATCTACGGGCAGGCTGTGGCGCGAGTCGATCACCTGGGCAGCTTCGCTTGTCGCAATGTCTACGGGCGCGAAAATGCCCGGCGCAGTCAGCACGCTTCCGCCGATGCGCTGGATATTGCGGGTTTCCGGCTGGCGGATGGGCGATCGATCAGCGTGCTCAAGGATTGGCCGAAAGATAATCAGGACGCGCAGTTCCTGCGTCAGGTTCGCGACGGTGCCTGCGAGCTGTTCAGTGTGGTGTTGAGCCCGGATTACAACGCCGCCCATCGCAATCACTTTCATGTCGATGTCGGGCCGTGGTCGGTGTGCCGCTGAGGGTCAGGCGGCGATGCGCAGGTTGTGCAGGACGATCGGGCGGGCCCAGCCGATATCGAAATCGAAGTTCTTCTGCTGGTCCACCAGCTCTTCAGGCGAGAAAGGCGGGAAGGGTTTGTCCAGCAACTCGAGTTCGAATTCGGCAATCGGCAGGCGCAGCGGGCGCTGTTGTGGCGCCGGGCCGGTATCTGCCACGGGCTGACCGGCGTTGAGCACGATGGGGCGAACCCAGGCGCTATCGAAGTCCTGCTGTTTTTGCTGGGCGACGATTTCTTCTTTCGGGAATGGCGGGAAGGGTTTGTCAGCCAGGTCCATCTCGAACTCGGCAATTGGCAGGAACAACGGCTCCGGTGGGCGTACTTCGTTGTCCTGCACATTGCATTCGCGCTGGGACACGATGTGCGCCAACAGGTCGCTGCCGACGGTGGGTTCCACCGGGCTGTCGAGATCCACCGGCGGGAAATCCAGCGAAGCCGGGAGCACATCTTCCTTCGACTGATCCGCCAGGGCCCGGGCAAAAAAATCCTGCCACAGGTGACTGACGCCGCTCAGTGCTTGGGAATTTCGCAGGCTGTAATCGCCGTAGGGCGAGATAAAGCCGCTGATGATGGGTTGAATGTCTGACATTTCTCTCGGTCGACGCTCAGCTCTGGCAAAATGCTCGATAGTTTGGTTATCGGCCGTTTTTGCCGATCATTAATTTTTTGAGTATGTTTTCCATGATTGAGCAACCGGCGGCCTGCCGCATCCATGTTGAAGCCCTGGGCACGACTTTCCAGCCACAGGCCGAACAATGGGCCGAGCGCCTGGGTTTGCCGTTGCAGGTCGTCGACGCCGAGTTCGCCCTGCAGATCGGCGAGCAGGGGTTGCAGCTGCAACAGCTCGGGCCCGATGCGCCGGGGCCGGTGCGGGTGGATTTCGTCGAGGGCGGTGCTGCGCATAGGCGTTTGTTTGGCGGTGGCACCGGGCAGATGATTGCCAAGGCAGTGGGCGTCGGCCAGGGTGTGCGCCCGCGGGTGCTGGATGCTACGGCAGGTTTGGGCAAGGATGCATTTGTGCTGGCGAGCCTGGGTTGCGAGATGAGCCTGATCGAACGCCAGCCCCTGATCGGCGCCTTGCTGGAAGATGGCCTGCTGCGGGCGGCGGAGGATTTCGACGTGGCGCCGATCGTGGCGCGCATGCGCTTGCTCAAGGGCAATTCAATCGAGGTGATGCGCAACTGGGAGGGCGAGCCGCCGCAGGTGATCTACCTCGATCCGATGTTTCCGCACCGCGAGAAGACCGCATTGGTGAAGAAGGAAATGCGCCTGTTCCGGCCCCTGGTGGGCGATGACCTGGATGCGCCGGCTCTGCTCGAAGCGGCGCTGGCACTGGCCAGCCATCGCGTGGTGGTCAAGCGCCCACGCAAGGCACCGTGCATTGCCGGGCCGAAGCCTAGCCATGCGCTGGACGGGAAATCGAGTCGGTATGATATTTATCCGAAGAAGGCGCTTAAGTCTTGAGACCGCGTTGCGCCCTTCGCGAGCAAGCCCGCTCCCACATGAGATTTGTGGTGTGACATCAATGGAGCCTGCTCCCACAGGGATTTGTGGCGTGACATCAATGGAGCCTGCTCCCACAGGGATTTGTGGTGTGACATCAATGGAGCCTGCTCCCACAGGGATTTGTGGTGTGACATCAACCCAATGTGGGAGCGGGCTTGCTCGCGATGGCGCCGGTGCTGACACCAACAATCTTTCAGGCTAATTCCGGCCGATAAGCCCGCATAAACAACCCAACCACTTCCCGCACATGACTCTCCGCCGCCTCCCCGGCCAGCGGCTCGCCACAGCCATACAACAAGCGAAAATTCCCCGCGCCCTTGAGCAGGCAAAAGAAGTGCTCGGCGGCGTTGCGCGGTTTATCGATGCTCAGCGCGCCGCTCAGGTTGATCCTGCCCAGCAGCCGCTCCATGCCATGCAGCATGCGCTCCGGGCCGGCTTCGAAGAAGATCAGCGAGAGCTTGGGGTCCTGGCTACCCAGCGTCATCATCAGGCGATGCAGGTTCACCGATTCATCGCTATTGATAAGTTGATGAAAACCCCGGGCAATGTTCAACAGCACCGTTTCTACCGCAATGCCGTCAGGCAATTCGAAAAACAGCGTCGGCAGTTGCTCTTCGCATTTGGCCATGACAGCAGCAGAAAATAGCGTCTCCTTGTCGTTGAAATGGCTGTACACCGTGAGCTTTGACACCCCGGCCTCAGCCGCCACCGCGTCCATGCTGGTGTTGGCGTAGCCGTTGCTCAGGAACAGGATTTTCGCCGCATCGAGGATCGCCTGGCGCTTGGCCAGGTCCTTGGGGCGGCCAGGACCGTTTGGGGCTGAAAGATTGTTGGACATTCTTCGCTTTAATACTGGACTGGTGAGTTTGCTATTAATAACATACTGGTCAGTATAATTATTCCAAGCACCATTAGCGAAAGGTCCTTCACCATGTTCCGCTATGCCTTGCCCCTCGCGTTGCCAGTTGGTCTGGCTTTTTTATTGTCCGCGTGCGGTCACGAGGAGGCGCCTCAGGTCACGGTGCGACCGGCCATGATGGTGCAGCCAGAGCCTTCGGCGCAGGCCATGGAAAGTTATCCCGGTGAAGTGCGGGCTCGCTACGAGCCGGACCTGGCGTTCCGCATTGGCGGCAAGGTGATTCGACGACTGGTCGAGGAAGGGCAGCGGGTCAAAGCCGATCAGCCGCTGGCCGAACTCGATCCGCAGGACGTACGCCTGCAACTGGAAGCCACCCGCGCCCAGGTCGCGGCCGCTGAAGCCAATCTCAGTCTGGTACGCGCCGAGCGTGATCGCTACAAGACCCTGATGGACCGTCAGATGGTCAGCCGCTCCGCGTACGACAATTCCGAAAACCTGTACCGCTCCGGTGAAGCCCGCCTTAAGCAGATCAAGGCCGAATTCAACGTATCGACCAACCAGGCCAGCTATGCGGTTTTGCGCGCTCCCCAGGATGGCGTGGTAGCCAAACGAGCGGTGGAAGTCGGGCAAGTGGTATCTGCCGGGCAAACCGTATTCACCCTGGCCACCGATGGCGAGCGTGAAGTGCTGATCAGCCTGCCGGAACAGAGCTTTGGCCGCTTCAAGGTCGGCCAGCCGGTGTCTGTGGAGCTGTGGACCCAACCCGACCAACGTTTCGCCGGGCGCATCCGCGAGCTGTCGCCTGCGGCCGATCCAAAGTCGCGCACCTTTGCCGCACGGATTGCTTTCACCGCTGGCAAGGTCCCCGCTGAACTGGGCCAGAGCGCCCGAGTGTTCATCCAGTCCGCCGACGTCGTGTCGCTGGCGGTGCCGCTCTCGGCGGTGACTGCGGAAAACGGCGCCACCTATGTATGGGTGCTCGGCGCCAACAACACCTTGAAAAAAGCCCCGGTTCGGGTCGGCGCATTCGGCGAGAAAACCGTGCCGGTGCTCGAAGGTCTCAACGCCAATGACTGGGTGGTCGCAGCCGGTGTGCATGTGCTGCACGACGGGCAGCAGGTGCGCCCGGTGGATCGCGCCAACCGCGTGATCAATCTGGCGGACAAGGAGTAATTCCCGATGGGTTTCAATCTTTCCGAATGGGCGTTGCGTAACCGCCAGATCGTACTGTTCCTGATGCTGTTACTGGCGGTGGTCGGAGCGCTTTCCTACACCAAGCTGGGCCAGAGCGAAGATCCGCCGTTCACCTTCAAGGCCATGGTGATTCGCACCAACTGGCCCGGTGCCACGGCCGAGGAAGTCTCGCGCCAGGTCACCGAGCGCATCGAAAAGAAACTGATGGAAACCGGCGAGTACGAACGCATCGTGTCGTTCTCCCGTCCGGGTGAGTCCCAGGTGACGTTTATCGCCCGGGATTCCATGCACTCGGTGGAAATCCCCGAGCTGTGGTATCAGGTGCGCAAGAAGATCAGCGACATCCGCCACACCTTGCCCCCGGGCATTCAGGGGCCGTTTTTCAACGACGAATTCGGCACCACCTTCGGCAACATCTACGCCCTGACCGGCGATGGATTCGACTACGCAGTGCTCAAGGATTACGCCGATCGCATCCAGATCCAGCTGCAACGGGTCAAGGATGTCGGCAAGGTCGAATTGCTTGGCCTGCAGGACGAAAAAATCTGGATCGAGCTGTCCAACGTCAAGCTTGCGACTCTGGGATTGCCTCTGGCGGCGGTGCAGCAAGCCTTGGAGGAACAGAATGCGGTGTCCACGGCTGGGTTCTTCGAAACCACCAGCGAGCGTTTGCAGCTACGGGTTTCGGGAAACTTTCAGACAGTCGACGAGATAAAGAACTTCCCGATCCGGGTCGGCGATCGTACGTTCCGAATTTCCGACGTGGCTAACGTACGTCGCGGCTTCAACGATCCTCCGGCGCCGCGCATGCGTTTCATGGCGCAGGACGCAATCGGCCTGGCCGTGGCGATGAAGGGCGGCGGCGACATCCTGGTGCTGGGTAAGGCGCTGGAAATCGAATTCGACCGCATCCAGAACAACCTGCCGGCCGGCATGCAATTGCGCAAGGTCTCGGATCAGCCCGCCGCAGTTAAAACCGGCGTGGGAGAGTTCGTCCAGGTGCTGGTGGAGGCCCTGGCGATCGTGTTGCTGGTGAGCTTTTTCTCCCTCGGCGTGCGGACCGGCATGGTCGTCGCGCTGGCGATCCCGCTGGTGTTGGCGATGACTTTCGCCTGCATGTATTACCTCGGCATCGGCCTGCACAAGATTTCCCTCGGCGCCCTGGTGCTGGCCTTGGGCTTGCTGGTGGACGATGCAATCATCGCCGTGGAAATGATGGCGATCAAAATGGAGCAGGGCTTCGACCGGATCAAGGCGGCCAGCTACGCCTGGACCAGCACTGCGTTCCCGATGCTCACCGGCACCCTGATCACCGCAGCCGGCTTTTTGCCGATCGCTACGGCGCACTCGGGCACCGGCGAGTACACCCGCTCGATCTTCCAGGTAGTGACCATTGCGCTGCTGGCGTCCTGGGTGGCTGCTGTGGTGTTCGTGCCGTACCTGGGAGAAAAACTCCTGCCGGACCTGGCGAAAATTCACGCCGCCAAACACGGCGCGGGTCAGCCGGATCCCTACGCGACACCTTTCTATCAGCGCGTGCGGCGGCTGGTGGAATGGTGCGTACGCTGGCGCAAGACGGTGATTGTGCTGACCGTGGTGTTGTTCATTGCCTCGATTGCGCTGTTTCGTTTTGTCCCGCAGCAGTTCTTCCCGGCATCCGGTCGCCTGGAATTGATGGTCGACCTGAAGCTGGCCGAGGGCGCGTCCCTGAGCAATACCGCCGAAGAGGTCAAACGCTTCGAAGCGCTGCTGAAGGATCACGCCGGCATCGATAATTACGTGGCCTACGTGGGCACCGGGTCACCGCGCTTTTATCTGCCGCTGGATCAGCAACTGCCGGCGGCGAGCTTCGCCCAGTTTGTGGTGCTGGCCAAGACCATCGAGGACCGCGAACCCCTGCGCACCTGGCTGATCGAGACGCTCAACGAGCAGTTCCCGGCATTGCGCTCGCGGGTAACGCGCCTGGAAAACGGCCCGCCTGTGGGTTACCCGGTGCAGTTCCGGGTCACCGGTGAACACATCGAGGAAGTGCGAGCCCTGGCGCGCAAAGTCGCGGCAAAAGTTCGCGAGAACCCGCACGTGGTCAACGTCCACCTGGACTGGGAGGAGCCGAGCAAGGTGGTCTACCTCAACGTCGATCAGGACCGCGCCCGGGCGCTTGGCGTGAGTACGGCGAACCTGTCGAAATTCCTCCAGAGTTCTTTGACCGGTTCCAGCGTCAGCCAGTATCGCGAAGACAACGAGTTGATCGAGATCCTGCTGCGCGGCACCCTGCACGAGCGCACCGAGCTGTCGTTGCTGCCGAGCCTGGCCGTGCCGACCGACAACGGTCGCAGCGTGGCCCTGTCACAGATTGCCACCCTGGAATACGGCTTCGAAGAGGGCATCATCTGGCACCGTAATCGCCTGCCGAACGTAACGGTGCGGGCTGATATCTACGGCAAGGAGCAACCGGCCACCCTGGTGTCGCAGATCATGCCGACCCTCGATCCGATTCGCGCCGAGCTGCCGGACGGCTACCTGCTGGATGTCGGTGGCACCGTCGAAGACTCGGCGCGCGGGCAGAACTCGGTGAAGGCCGGTGTTCCGTTGTTCATCGTGGTGGTGCTGACCTTGCTGATGCTGCAATTGCGCAGCTTCTCGCGCACGGTGATGGTTTTCCTGACCGCTCCACTGGGGCTGATCGGCGTGACCCTGTTCCTGCTGATATTCCGTCAGCCGTTCGGTTTTGTCGCCATGCTCGGGACCATTGCCCTGTCCGGAATGATCATGCGTAATTCGGTAATCCTGGTGGACCAGATCGAACAGGACATCGCCGCCGGGCTCAAGCCATGGCAAGCCATCATCGAAGCCACCGTCCGCCGCTTCCGTCCGATCGTACTGACTGCGCTGGCGGCAGTGCTGGCGATGATCCCGCTGTCACGCAGCGTGTTCTTCGGGCCGATGGCCGTGGCGATCATGGGCGGCTTGATCGTGGCAACGGCGTTGACGCTATTGTTCCTGCCGGCGTTGTATGCGGCATGGTTCCGCGTCAGGAAGGAACCGGCCTGATCGCTACTGGGGAATATTTTGGGCGCGTAGAAAGAACACCCACTCGCGCCCGATCTTTCTTTTTTCGAACAGGTTTAGTGCAACCAGGCCGTTCAATGTTGCCGATGCAGTGTTTTAGGAACAATCCAGATTTTCCTTCACGTTCACAGCAGTGAACTCCTTGGCCATGCCACTCTTGGCCACCTGGTAGACAGCCCGCTGTTTTTCGCTGAGCTGGTCGAAGACCCCGGATTCCAGCAACCAGCGATCAAAGTTTTCGGTGTAGACCAGGCTCTTGCGATAGGCCTCGGTAAAGCCGCTGACGGCCCTAAGGATGACCGAGCACTGGAAGTCTATGAAATAGCTCAGGTCCAGGTCATCAGCCTCGGTGTTCAGATAGGACCGGCCATATTTCACCGGAGCATTGCGCAGCAGCATGCTGATCGCAATGTACCGAAAGGCCGAGAAGTCGTTCTTGAACATGAACCAGTAGAACAACGCTCGCGCGACTCTACCGTTGCCGTCGCGGAATGGGTGCTCGTAACCCAAGGCGAAATGCAGGGAAATGCCTTTGATCAGCGGGTGCAGGTAATCAAAATGCTCGGGGTCGTCATGGGGCTGGTTGATCCATCTGCACAACTTCTGCAGGCGTGACTCCAGCCCCGCTGCAGGGGGCGGGGTGTGGACGATATTGCCCTCGCCATCCTGAACCACTACTTCATCATTGCTTCTCAGGTCGCCTGGCGAATACAGAGCGTCGTTAATGCCTTCCACTCCGACTTGGTGCATCGCGCAAATCAACTCCACGCTCAGGGGTTGGTAGCGTTGCTCCCAGGCAAAGTTCATCATTCTGTAGTTGCCGATCACCATGCGCTCATCAGGCGTGCGTGGCAGACGTTTGCGCTTGAGCATGTCCTTGGCCACGCGGGTAGTGGTTGCCGCGCCCTCCAGCTGACTGCTGCTGATGGCCTCGTCCTCGATCAGATCGTTGAGCAGGTAACTGAAATGCGCATGCTCACCGATCCGGCCGGTCATGTGCTCCAAAGCCGCTGTTGTCGCTTGTCGATCAATGGCGGAAATGGCTTTGAGTGCCAGCGGGGTCCACATGAAGTGGCCCCACCGGACCGGCTCGCCCAACGGCAGCAGGGTAATGTACTGGGCTGCACGCGCCTTTTTGACCAGCGCCCAGCACAAATGAGCATCCAGCCCTGGCGCCCAGCGGTAGCGCAGCTCAGCGAAAGGCAGGTAACGACCTTGATCGTCCAGAGGCTTGAGCAGCGCCAGGTAATCTGCGAGGCGATCTTTGTGGGGAGGGCGCGCCAAGAGGTCGAATACCGGGTCGGTTCGACCGCTCAGCGCGGGTGGTTTTTTCATCGCTGCTGTCTCAAAAACTTATGAAATTGAGATAGGAGTACAGCATTTGGCAGCTGGTATCTCAATATCAGACAGTTCCGAGATTGCTGTAGGAAAGGTTACAGGGTGCCGAATACCTTCTTCGCCAAACTGGTCGCCGCAGCCGCCGGGTTGTTGCGGATGGTTTCTTCCTGTTTGCCGATCATCTCGAACAGGCCGTTCAGGGCCTGCTCGGTCACGTAGCTTTCGATGTTGGCGTTTTTGGTATCCAGTACGCCCATGGTGGCCGCCTGGCCGGCGAAGGAGTTGTATTGCTTGGCCAGGCCCACCTGGTCAGTGGCTTGCTTGACGATCGGCAGGAACTTGACGCGGATCTGTTCGCGGCTGGTTTTGCTCAGGTATTGCGTGGCCGAGTCGTTGCCGCCGCTGAGAATGCCCTTGGCATCGTCCACGGTCATCTTCTTCACGGCATCCACAAGAATCGGCTGGGCCTGGACCACGGCCGTTTCTGCGGCCTTGTTCATGCTGGTTTCCAGTTGATCGACCTGATCGCCCATGCCGAATTGTTTCATTTTGCTGGCGACCTTGCCCAGTTTTCCCGGCAGCCCGATTTTCACGTCTGGGTTGTTGCTGAAACCGCCCGGGGTGCCGAGTTGCTTGACAGCGATTTGGGCGCCTTGGGTCAGGGCGTCCTTGAGGCCGCCGGTGGCGTCTTTTTGCGACAGGTCATTGAGCGACAGCGCCATGGCGTTGGCGCACATCAGCATGCCTGCACAGAGGCCGGTGAAGCGAAGGGTGGTGCGGAGCATGGCGGCTTCCTTGTAGGTAAAGAGTGTTAACGAGCGGCGTCGACGCGGATTTTAAGCGGCTGCGGATCGCTGCCATCCAGTTGCACGGCGTGGTGTTCGGTGGTGATGAACAGGAGTTGGCCTTTATCTTCGATGCGCGCGCTGACCGAGTAACGATGACCGGGGTTGACCTGGACAGAATCGTAGCTCAGATGGAACGGCAACGGCACCTGGCCTTTGACCGGGCCTTTTTGTTCGTCGATCACTAATGCGGGCGCGTCGGCCAGGGATACGTCCTGCAACGTGACGGTCAGGGTCGCGGTTGGCGGCAGGGCGATGCGTTGCAGGTAGAAGACTTCGCCGTCGAGACTGGCTTTTGCGGCGGGTTGCATTGATTGGCAGGCGCTGAGGAGGGTGGCTGCGGCCAGGAGGGTAAGTTTTTTCATAGCGGTTCTCTTTTTAATGTAGGAGCGAGCTTGCTCGCGATGGTGTGACATTCACCATTGGTGTTGTCTGACATACCGCTATCGCGAGCAGGCTCACTCCTACAGGGGATTTCATCAAGGTTCGGGTGGTGCGGGGGGCTGGTCCGCTGCATCTTCACTGCGATGCAATGCCACCTGGCGGATCGACAGGCGAATATCCGCTGGCAATACGCGCTTGGCCGCACCTTCGGCCAGTTCGCCGAGCAGCTCGTGATAGCTCAGCTTGCCGGCTTCGTCGCGGCGCAGTACGTCGAGGTCGAGCATAGTCTGGATGAAGTGGCGGAACAGGCTCTTGTCGAAGAATTCCGGCGCGTTCAGCCCGTGCAGGATGGACAGGCGCTGGGCCATGACGGTGCACAGGTCTTCCAGTTCTTCGGCGCTGATGCTGTGCTGGCCGCTGTTGAGCAGAAGCGACACGGTCATGTAGAAGCGTTGCAAGGTCTGGGCGATGCTTTTGGACAGCAGGGTCAGCAACACGAAGTGCCGCGAGCTTGGTGCCGGGCGCAGGTAGACGTCGTTCTCGAAACGCAGCAGACCCTGCTCGACGAATGCCTCGAGCCATTGATCGACCACTGCATCCAGCTCATCCATGGACCAGCGGATGAACAGCTCCGACTGCAGGTACGGATACAGCGCGCGGGTGTAGCGCAGGATCTGCTCGCGGCTCATGCGCGAGGCGCTCTGGAAGAAACTGGCCAGCAGCGCGGGCAGGGCGAAGATGTGCAGCACGTTGTTGCGGTAGTAGGTCATGAGGACGGCGTTCTGCTCGTCCAGGTACAGGATCTTGCCCAGGGCATCGCTCTGCTCGGACAGCAGGTCCATGTCCTTCACATGCTCGATCAGCGCCCGGCCATCGCCTTCCGGCAAGGTGGTGTGCGGCGAGTAGGGGACCTTGCGCAACAGCGCCAGATACAGGTCGAGCACCCGCGCCATGGCGCGATCGTCCAGGGCCAAACGGGTGGTGGAGAGCAGGGCCAGGGCGACCAGGTTGACCGGGTTGATTGCCGCCGCTTCGTTGAGGTGCTGCGCGACTTTCTCGCCGAGGCGGTTGGTGGTTTCGTTAAGCCACGCCGGCTTGAACTGCGGACCCAGCTCTTGCTGGCGCCAGTCCGGCTGCTCGCTGTCAAGGAACTCCGCCAGCTTGATCGGCTCGCCGAAGTTGACGGCGACCTGGCCGAAGCGTTGCTTGAGGGCGCCGATGACCTTGAAGATGTCGAAAATCGATTCCTTCTTCTTGGTGGCTCCGCGCAACTCGCCCAGATAGGTGCGGCCTTCCAGCACCCGCTCGTACCCGATGTAGACCGGCACGAAGACGATCGGCATGCGCGAAGAGCGCAGGAAACTCCGAAGGGTGATCGCGAGCATCCCGGTCTTCGGTTGCAACATGCGCCCGGTGCGCGAACGGCCGCCCTCGACGAAATACTCGACCGGAAAGCCCTTGGTAAACAGGGTGTGCAGGTATTCGTTGAACACCGAGGTGTAGAGCGGATTGCCCTTGAAGGTGCGGCGCATGAAAAACGCTCCGCCGCGGCGCAGCAGACTGCCGATCACTGGCATGTTGAGGTTGATCCCGGCGGCGATGTGCGGCGGAGTCAGGCCGTTGCGGAACAGCAGGTAGGACAGCAGCAGGTAGTCGATGTGGCTGCGATGGCACGGTACGTAGATCACTTCGTGACCCTGGGCGACCTTCTGCACGCCTTCGATATGGTTGACCTTGATCCCGTCGTAGATCTTGTTCCAGAACCAGCTCAGCACCACTTCCAGGAAGCGGATCGCGGTGTAGGTGTAGTCCGAGGCGATCTCGTTGCCGTAACGCAGGGCCTGGGCCTTGGCTTTCTCCGGGGAAATGTTCTCGCGTTCGGCTTCCTCGAGAATCGCCTGCTTGACCAGCGGCTGGTTGAGCAGGCCCTTGACCAGGTTGCGGCGGTGGGAGATGTCCGGGCCGATCACTGCGGCTTTCAGGTTGCGGAAGTGCACCCGCAGGATGCGCTGGGCCATGCGCACGGTGCGCTCATGGCCCTTGTTGTGATCGATCAGCTCACGCAGGTGGATCGGCGCGGAGAATTGCACCCGGGTCTTGCGCCCCAGCACGACGATGCTGAGTAACCGGCGCAGACGACCGGTGACGGCCCAGCTGTCGGCAAACAGCAGTTTCCACGGGCTCGACTCGCTGTCCGGCGACTGGCCCCAGAACACGCTGACCGGAATGATCTGCGCATCTTCAGCGGCGTTCTGGCTCAGGGCGCTGACCAGACGGGTCAGGGTCGGCGGCGCGCCGCGCTTGTCCTGGCGGCCGAGCCAATCCGGGTCCGGCGTCAGATAGAAGAACGCCGCCGGTTCCAGCAGGTTGCCCACCGATACTGGCAACACCGGGCGCGGCAGGCCGGCCTTGGAGCATTCGGTATCGACCACGGCAAGGTCGGTCAGCGAAGGATTTTGCAGGACGTAGAACACCGGCCGACTGCGGTCGAGGTTGAGGGTGAACGACGACTGGTTGATCGTCTCTGAGCGAACCCAGAGGTACAGCAGTCGGCGCAGGGTGCCAAACACTAGACGGCGGAACGGGGAGCGGGTCATACGGCTTCTGCGTTAGTGGGTGAGACCGAGCATTTGCTCGGGCGGCCGATAGTGTGCCGGATTCATCGAAAATCGGCAAAAAAGCGGCTAAGTAAAGTTGAGTTGAGAGTTTTCCGGGCTGTCATATACTCGCCCCTCAACAATAAAAAGAAGAGGTACGATTCATGGCAACGCGCGAGACCGGCAATGTGAAGTGGTTCAACGACGCCAAGGGTTATGGCTTCATTCAGCGCGAGGATGGGGTGGACGTGTTTGTGCACTACCGCGCGATCCGCGGCGAGGGGCATCGCTCGCTGGCTGAGGGGCAGCAGGTGGAGTATGCGGTGGTGACGGGGGAGAAGGGGTTGCAGGCTGAGGATGTGGTTGGGTTGTAAACCCTGAGATCAAAAGATCGCAGCCTTCGGCAGCTCCTACAGGTGTACACATGACCCTGTAGGAGCTGCCGAAGGCTGCGATCTTTTTGCTGTTAAACGGTTTTCCAGGTGATCTCTTCTTCGCCATCCGCGCTGATGCGCATCCAGCGATCAGCCGACTCCTCACCTTCTTCCTCGACCCAGCTTCCCGGCGCGCAGCGCACTTCCACGTTCAGCGCAGCAAACGCAGCGCGGGCGCAGGCGATGTCGTCTTCCCACGGGGTTTGGTCGCTTTCCAGGTACAGGCTGTTCCATTTTCCTACAGCCTTTGGCAACCAGGTCACCGGCACGTTGCCGGCCTTGCACTTGTAAGTCTGACCCTTCTGGACCCAGTCGGTGCACGGGCCCAGGGCTTCGCTGAGCCAGGCGGCAACGGTCTTGTAGTCGACGTCAGCGTCTTTGAGGTAAATCTCGATATCGGGTTGGCGCATGGATGTCCTCACTGCGGGTCTGAAAAATCCATTCGCGGATTTAGCCGGCCTCGAGCCGTTTGCTCAAGACCAAAAAATTATTGAAGTACGAAGTAATCGTAACGCATTGAAACGGTGACCTCGAACGGTTCCACCTGCTCGATGACCGCCGCCCGGCGTTCGGCACTGGCGCGCCAGCCATGGGGGGTCATGGCCAACAGGTTGGCACGATCCTGGCCATTTTCCAGGGTCAGGCGAAACTCCAGGGTTTCACTGTGCTGCAGCGTCATGCCATCCGGCACCAGCGCCAGATGCTTGTCGTCGGTGTATTCACGGACTTCATCGTACAGGCGCTCGCGCAATTCCATCAGGTGACCGCTGGTCGGTCCGACTTTCATCAGGCCGCCACCGGGGCTGAGCAGGCGCTTGGCTTCTTCCCAGTCCAGTGGGCTGAAGACGCTGGCCAGGAATTGGCAACTGCCGGAAGCCAGCGGCACCCGCGCCATGCTGGCGATCAACCAGGTCAGCTGCGGGTTACGCTTGCACGCGCGTTTCACCGCCTCGCGGGAGATGTCCAGTGCGTAGCCATCGGCATTGGGCAAGGCGTCGGCGATCTGCGCGGTGTAATAACCTTCGCCACAACCGATGTCGAGCCAGCGCTGCGGCGCGTACTGAGCAGCCAGCTCGGCCAGGCGCCTGGCCACCGGCGCGTAATGGCCAGCGTTGAGAAAGTCGCGGCGAGCCTCGACCATCGCCAGGTTATCCCCAGGGTCGCGGCTGTTCTTGTGCTGCACCGGCAGCAGGTTCAGGTAACCCTGGCGCGCGCGGTCGAAACGATGCCCGGCGGGGCAGGCCACGCCGTTGTCCACCGCGTTCAGCGGTTCGCTGCAGATCGGGCAGGCAAGCATCAGGCGAGCAACTTGATCAGGGTCTGGTAGTAGATCTCGGTCAGCACGTCGAGATCGGCGGCCAGCACGCGTTCGTTGACCTGGTGGATGGTCGCGTTGACCGGCCCCAGCTCGACGACCTGGGTGCCCATGGTGGCGATGAAACGGCCGTCGGAAGTGCCACCGCTGGTGGACGCTTTGGTGTCGCGGCCGGTGATGTCCTTGATGCTCGATGCGACGGCATCCAGCAAGGCGCCAGGTTCGGTCAGGAACGGCAGGCCGGACAGCGCCCAGTCGATGTGCCAGTCCAGACCGTGGTGGTCGAGAATATCGGCGACACGCTTCTGCAGGCCTTCAACGGTCGATTCGGTGGAGAAGCGAAAGTTGAACACCGCCACCAGGTCGCCCGGGATCACGTTGGTCGCGCCGGTGCCGGAATTCACGTTGGAAATCTGGAAGCTGGTCGGCGGGAAGAAGTCGTTACCGTTGTCCCAGTGCTCGGCGGCCAAGGCAGCCAAGGCTGGGGCAGCCAGGTGGATCGGGTTCTTCGCCAGGTGCGGGTAGGCCACGTGGCCCTGTACTCCGCGCACGGTGAGTTTGGCGCCGAGGGAGCCGCGTCGGCCATTCTTTACTACGTCGCCGACCAGGGTGGTGCTCGACGGTTCGCCGACGATGCACCAGTCCAGGCGCTCCTTGCGGGCGACCAGGCGCTCGACCACGGCTTTGGTGCCGTGATGCGCCGGGCCTTCTTCGTCACTGGTGATCAGAAACGCGACCTTGCCCTTGTGGTTCGGGTAGTCGGCAACGAAGCGCTCGGCGGCGACGGTCATGGACGCCAGGCTGCCTTTCATGTCCGCTGCACCACGACCGCAGAGCATGCCTTGCTCGTCGATCAGCGCGTTGAACGGGTCGATCTGCCACGCGGCGACCGGTCCGGTTGGCACCACGTCGGTGTGGCCGGCAAAACACAGTACCGGGCCATCATGCTGGCCGTGGGTGGCCCAGAAGTTATCCACATCCTCGATGCGCATTGGCTCCAGGGTGAAGCCGGCATCCCCCAGGCGCTGCATCATCTGCTTCTGGCAATCGGCGTCGACCGGCGTCACGGACGGACGGCGGATCAGGTCGATGGCGAGTTGAAGGGTCGGCGAAAGGTCGGCGTGGGCCGTCATGGAAAACTCCGGAAACTTGATTTGTGGGAGCAAAGCTTGCTCGCGATGAACGATGATGCGGTCCTTGTGTTACACCGCGTCATGCTAATCGCGAGCAAACTTTGCTCCCACAGGGGAAGGGCCAAGCCCTGCAAAATGGCGGTTATCTTAAAGCAAAACGGCGGCCATTGGCCGCCGTTTAGTGCATCGGTGAAGATTTAGACCGCTGGCGCCTTTTCGGTTTCCGCCGCCGGTTTGGGCAGCGAAGACAGGAACGCCATGATCAACGCCGCCAGGTAAGGCAGCGATTGCACCAGCAACATGGTGACCCAGAAGCGCATGTCGTTGCTCGGCAAGCCGTTCACGAGGTAGATCCCCAGCGCGGCGCCCCACAGCAGCAACATGATGAACACTTCTTCCCGTGCCTCGGAAATCGCCACCCAAAAGCCGTGGTTATCAGCGTTTTTCGGCGTGCGGAAGAACGGAATGCTGCTGGTGAAGAACCCGTACAACACCGCTTTGGCGATGGTGTGCGACAACGCCAGGCCCGCCAGTGCCGCGCAGAATGCATCCTTGAGATTCACCCCGACCGCGCGACGATAGAGGAAGATGATCTTGCCGACCTTGAACACGAACAGTGCCAAAGGCGGAATCGCGAAAATCAGCAGTGGTGGATCGACCCGCTGCGGCACGATAATCATCGCCGCCGACCACAGCAACGCGCCGACGGTGAAGAAGATGTTCATGCCATCGGCCACCCACGGCAGCCAGCCCGCGAGGAAGTGATAGCGCTGGCCGCGGGTCAGCTCGGTGTCCTTGCCGCGCAGCAGACTGGCGGTGTGGCGCTTGATGATCTGGATCGCGCCATAGGCCCAGCGGAAACGCTGCTTCTTGAAGTCGATAAAGGTATCGGGCATCAGGCCCTTGCCGTAGCTGGTGTGGTAATACGCTGCCGACAAGCCTTTTTCGAACACACGCAGGCCCAGCTCGGCGTCTTCACAGATGCACCAGTCGGCCCAGCCTAGTTCCTCGAGCACTGAACGCCGGGTCATGGTCATGGTGCCGTGCTGGATGATCGCGTCACGGTCGTTGCGAGTGACCATGCCAATATGGAAGAAGCCCTTGTATTCGGCGTAGCAGAGCTTCTTGAAGGTGCTTTCGTTCTGGTCGCGATAGTCCTGTGGCGATTGCACCACGGCGATTTTCGGATCGGCAAAGTGCGGCACCATGTGCTTGAGCCAGTTCGGATCGACGCAGTAGTCCGAGTCGATCACCGCAATCACTTCGGCATCCTTGGCGGTATGCGGGATCAGGTAGTTCAGCGCCCCGCCCTTGAAACCGGCCAGGGGCGCGACGTGGAAAAACTTGAAGCGCGGGCCCAGGGTTTCGCAGTAGGCCTGCACCGGTTCCCACACGGCCGGGTCCTTGGTGTTGTTGTCGATGATCAGGACTTCGAAGTCCGGGTAATCGAGGTTGGCGAGGGCGTTAAGGGTCTGTTTGACCATCTCCGGCGGCTCGTTGTAGCAAGGCACGTGGATAGAGACCTTCGGCCTGTAGTCCGAATGCCCCTCCACCGGCAGGAATTCGCGCCGGCGTTTGTGGGTCCAGACCGCCTCCGCCAGTTCGTGGGCCTCGGTCAGCAGCACGATAAACACCCCGAACGCGCCGAAGGCAAGCAGGATGCCGACCGTCAGGCTGAACCAGGTGTTGTATTGCAAGCTGTAGTCATAACCGATCCACACCAGCACCGAACCGCAAAGGAAGGCGATGAAGGTCAAGAAGGTACGACCACGCTGGCGCAACGCCGAGCCGTCGATCATCAGCAGCGTCAGGGAGAGCAGGGCCAATACCACCGAGCCGACCGCCAGCACGCGCCATTGCGGGATCGCGACCACCGGGCCTTCAAAGTTGAATTTCTGCTGACGGGCAGCGTTGAACACGCCCCAATAGGCGCCTACCGAGCCTTCGTCGCTGGCCTTCCACGGCTGGTCGAAGGCTTCGATCACGAAGTAGTTGAAGCCCTGGCGGTTGAGCTTGTTGACCAGCGTGCGCAAGTAAATCGCCTGGTCTGCCGGCGAGGCATCGGCGCCACCGCGCATGCGGCCATTACTCGGCCAGCCAACCTCCGAGAGCAGCAGCGGTTTTTTCGGAAACATTTTTTTCAGGTCGCGGGCGCGGTCGAGGACAAATTGCCCGGCCTTGTCCACGGGGATGAATTCCCAGTACGGTAATACGTGAGCGGCGATCAGGTCGACATGTTTGGCCAGCTCCGGGTGTTCTTCCCAAACGTGCCATTGTTCGGACGTGGTAACCGGCACTTTCACCGCCGCGCGCACCCGGTCGAGGATCATGCCCAGTTCCGCAGCGGTAATTTCCTTACGGAAAATGGCCTCGTTTCCTACAACCACCCGTACCACGCTACGCGAGGTGTTGGCGATTTCAATGGCGCGCAGGATTTCCCGCTCGTTGCGCTCCTCGTCCGGGCTGATCCAGATCCCCAGGGTCACGCGCAGGCCGAACTCTTCCGCCAGCTTGGGGATGTCACCCAGGGTGCCGTCGACCGAGTAAGTACGGATGTTGTCCGTCAGCTTGCTCATGATCTCCAGATCGCGGCGCATTTCGTCGTCGCTTGGGTACTGATCTTTCTGTGGGTACTGGCCTTGCTGGAACGGCGAGTAGGAGAAGCCGGAGATCTGTTCAGGCCAGTTGGGAGCGGTGACGGGGCGATTAATCAGAGCCCAGAAGCCGGTAAACAAGGCTGCGATGGCGAGCACCACGACCAGGTTGAGTCCAAATTTACGCGATGACATAGCTTTTTCGGGTTCCAAAGGGCTGTGGAACGAAGGAGCGGTTGGCGGCAGACTGCCAGTTGGCAGGGGCGCGCATCCTACACTGGAGGTTCTCTGACCGTACAGCTAACAGGGAAATGCCTGACATTGGGCCATTAAATTTCACATAAGTTCTTACACTTACAGCGTGTAGCTTAAAACTTGTCGCTGCGTAGCCCTATAATGCGCGCCGGTTTTTGGGGTAATGGTCATGAGTACAGAAGATCCACGGTTTGCCGGCATCGCTCGTTTGTATGGCATTGAAGGCCTCGAGCGCCTGCGCGCGGCGCATGTGGCGATTGTCG
This sequence comes from Pseudomonas sp. LB3P31, assembly GCF_054897945.1. Lineage (NCBI taxonomy): Bacteria > Pseudomonadati > Pseudomonadota > Gammaproteobacteria > Pseudomonadales > Pseudomonadaceae > Pseudomonas > Pseudomonas sp. LB3P31. The sequence continues at coordinate 2,183,959 of NZ_CM142710.1, read as the reverse complement.
GCGTCGGCGGCGTCGGTTCCTGGGCGGCGGAAGCCATTGCCCGCTGCGGTGTCGGCGAGATTTCGCTGTTCGACCTGGACGATGTCTGCGTCAGCAACGCCAACCGGCAACTTCATGCGCTGGACAGCACGGTGGGCAAACCCAAGGTCGAGGTGATGGCTGAGCGTTTGCGCGGGATCAACCCGGAGTGCACGGTGCACGCGGTGGCGGATTTCGTCACCCGCGAAACCATGGCCGAGTACATCACGCCGAACATCGACTGCGTCATCGACTGCATCGACAGCGTCAACGCCAAGGCTGCGTTGATTGCCTGGTGCAAGCGCCGCAAGATCCAGATCATTACCACTGGAGGCGCGGGTGGGCAGATTGATCCGACGCTGATCCAGGTGTGTGACCTGAACCGTACCTTCAATGACCCGCTGGCGTCGAAAGTGCGCTCTACGCTGCGCCGCGATTACAACTTCTCCCGCACCGTGACCCGCCATTACAGCGTGCCGTGCGTGTTTTCCACCGAGCAACTGCGCTACCCGAAGCCGGATGGCAGCATTTGCCTCCAGAAGAGTTTTGTTGGCGACGGCGTCAAGCTCGACTGCGCGGGCGGGTTTGGTGCGGTGATGATGGTGACGGCGACGTTCGGCATGGTCGCGGCGACCAAGGCTGTGGATAAGATTGTGGCAGGCGTGCGGCGCCCGGCGGAGCGCCTCAAGCCAGAGGCATGAAACACAACCGTGTAGGAGCTGCCGAAGGCTGCGATCTTTTGATCTGTAGGAGCTGCCGAAGGCTGCGATCTTTTGATCTTTAGCGAAACCACTGACGCCGAAGATCAAAAGATCGCAGCCTTCGGCAGCTCCTACGTGGCGAGTTCTCGCATTCGCTGGAGGACTGCGTTGAGGCCATTGCTGCGTGAAGGGGAGAGCTGTCGGGCCAGTCCGAGCTGATTGAACCAGTCCGGTAAGTCGACCTGCTGCAATTCGCTGGCCGAGAGGCCGTTGACCCGCGCCAGCAGCAACGCCACCAGCCCGCGAATCAGTCGCGCGTCGCTGCTCGCAGCGAACTGCCAGCGATCCTCGTGGAGTGTCCCGACCAGCCAGACCTGGCTCTCACAACCATGTACCCGGTTGGCCTCGATTTTATCCACATCGTTCAGAGCAGGCAGGCGATCGCCCCATTGCATCAGCAGACGGGCGCGCTGTTCCCAGCCCGCAGCAGCCTGGAAAGTTTCCAGGGCAGTGACGGCGTCTGGGGGCATGGTCATCGCAGCAGCTCCAGTGCCTGGTCCAGCGCTTCAAAGAAGCGTTCCAGGTCTTCGGAATCGTTGTACAGCGCCAGTGATACGCGAATTGCCCCGGCCAGTTCGAGACTTTTCAGCAGCGGCATTGCGCAATGGTGACCGGCGCGTACGGCGATCCCCTGTTCGGTCAGCAGGTGCGCCAGGTCCGAGTTATGCACACCCTCGACGACGAAGCTGGCCAACGCCAGTTGCGGTTTGCCCAGCAGGCGAATGCCGTTGCGGGATTGCAGGCCCTTGAGCAAATAGTCGTGCAGTGCGGCTTCGTGGGCAGACACGGCGTCCTGGTCCAGCCCGGCCAGATAATCCAGGGTGGCGCCAAGGCCGATTACGCTGGCAATCGGCGGAGTGCCTGCTTCGAAACCCAGTGGCGCCGGACGAAAGCGCGCGTCATGGTAATTGGCGTCCAGCACCATTTCGCCGCCAAATTGCCAATGCCGCAATTGTGTCAGCGCTTCATGTCGGCCGAACAGCACACCGAGACCGTCGGGGCCGTACAGTTTGTGGCTGGAGAACACATAGAAGTCGCAACCCAGTGCCTGCACGTCATGCCGGCCATGGACTACCCCTTGGGCGCCATCGACCACGGTGATGGCGCCGAGGGACTTGGCCATCGCCAGCAGGGCGGGCAGCGGTTGCCAGGCGCCCAGCACGTTGGACAGTTGGCTGACCGCCAGCAGGCGGGTGCGTGGGCCGATCAGCTGCGCGGCGGCGTCGAGGTCGATCAAGCCATCGGCGTCCAGCGGCAGGATCACCAACTTCAGGTCGCGACGACGTGCCAGTTGCTGCCATGGCAGCAGGTTGGCGTGATGCTCCAGGGCGCTGATGACGATCTCGTCGCCCGGATTGAATGAGTGTTCCAGGCCATAGGCCAGGAGGTTCAGCGCGGAGGTCGCGCCGTGGGTGAAGATAATTTGTCCGCAATCGCCAACATTTAGCCATTGCCCGACCTTGCTGCGGCTGTCCTCGAAGGCCTGGGTCGCGTGAGCGCCGGGCAGGTGCTGCGCCCGATGCACATTGGCTGCGCCATTGGCGTAGTAATGCGTCAGCGCATCCAGCAGGGCTTGAGGTTTTTGCGTGGTGGCGGCGTTGTCCAGGTAGGTCTGGTCTTGCCGTTGCAGCGCGGCGATCGCCGGGAAGTCGGCACGCCAGGGGGAGGGGATCATCATGCAAATTGGCCCTGCCAGACATGGGCGGAAAAACGCCAGGCCCTGGTGGAACATGGCTGGCCTGCGAAGGTTTCGGCGGCCTTGAGGGCCTCATCGCGAGCAAGCTTTGCTCCCACAGGTGTGATCTGCGCGTTATAGGAGCAAGCTTTGCTCCCACAGGTGTGATCTGCGCGTTATAGGAGCAAGCTTTGCTCCCACAGGTGTCATCTATATGTTGTGGGAGCAAGCTCGGCGGCTTAGTTGTGCGCGTGCAACGCTTCGTTCAGTTCGATCGCCGATTTGTGGGTTTTGCATTCCACGGCACCGGTTTCCGAATTGCGACGGAACAGCAGGTCGGACTGGCCGGCCAGTTCACGGGCCTTGACCACTTTGACCAGCTGGTTTTTCTCGTCCAGCAGCGCCACCTTGGTGCCGGCGGTCACATACAGGCCCGATTCGACAGTGTTGCGGTCGCCTAACGGGAAACCGATACCGGCGTTAGCGCCGATCAGGCAGCCCTCGCCAACCTTGATCACAATGTTGCCGCCGCCCGACAGGGTGCCCATGGTGGAGCAGCCGCCGCCCAGGTCCGAACCCTTGCCGACGAATACACCAGCCGAGACACGACCTTCGATCATGCCCGGGCCTTCGGTGCCGGCGTTGAAGTTGATGAAACCTTCGTGCATCACGGTGGTGCCTTCACCCACGTAGGCGCCCAGGCGCAGACGCGCGGCATCAGCGATACGGACGCCGGCCGGTACCACGTAGTCGGTCATTTTCGGGAACTTGTCCACCGAGAACACTTCCAGCAGCTCACCGCGCAGACGCGCTTCGAGTTGCATCTCGGCCAGTTCGGCCAGGTCGATTGCGCCCTGGCTGGTCCAGGCGACGTTCGGCAGCAGCGGGAAGATCCCGGCCAGGCTCACACCGTGCGGCTTGACCAGGCGATGGGACAGCAGGTGCAGCTTGAGGTAAGCCTCTGGGGTGGAAGTCAATTGCGCGTCTTCGGCCAGCAGGGTAGCGACCAGCGGCTTGTGGCTTTCGGCCAGGCGGGTCAGCAGCTTGCCTTGTACCGCGTCGATGCCTTTCACGGCTTCAGCCAGTTGTGCAGCTTGCGCGGTGGTGAAGGTGATCGCCTGGTTGCCTTCGCTGTAACCGAGAGTCGGCGCAACGGCGGCGACCAGTTCGGCCGATGGATTCAACAGCGGCTGCGGGTAAAACACTTCCAGCCATGCACCTTGACGATTCTGGGTGCCGACGCCAAAGGCAATGCTGAACAGGGAATTGGACATGTAAATACCTCTACAAAGAATGACGGGCTGCTTACTTGAGGGCAGCCGCGTAGATATCTGGCTTAAAGCCAATCAGGGTTCGGTCACCGAGATCGAGCACCGGGCGCTTGATCATCGAGGGTTGTGCGAGCATCAGTTCGATAGCTTTCGCTTGGTCGAGATCGGCTTTGCGTTCGTCTTCGAGTTTGCGAAAGGTCGTGCCTGCGCGGTTCAACACCACTTGCCAGCCGTGCTCGTCGCACCACTGGGTCAGGTGTTCACGGTCGATTCCGGCCGTCTTGTAATCGTGGAAGTCATAGCTGACAGCGTGTTCATCAAGCCAGGTGCGCGCCTTTTTCATGGTGTCACACGCCTTGATGCCGAAAAGGTGCAACGTTTTACTTGAAACGGTCAAGGAATTGCCCCCTTTACAGGTGCTGGAAAAAAGGTGAGAGATTATGCCATGACCCTCGAACTAAAACCCAAACCCCTGTAGGAGTGAGCCTGCTCGCGATGGCGGTTTGTCAGTCACCCTCGTGTTGTCAGGACTATCGCTATCGCGAGCAGGCTCACTCCTACAAGGGTATCCCGCGATAGCGATGCGACATTGGTGTAACGGCCAGCCCGCAGTCTAAACGGCTAATATGGCACTTCAATGCTGTCGAATGCCTGGGAAAAACGCTTTATGCAAACCGCCTACACCGTCCTGATCCTGCTGATGCTGGTCAGCGTTTCCCGCCTGGTCGGGCGGGTGATACCGCTGCCGTTGCCGCTGGTGCAGATCTGCGCCGGCGCCTTGCTGGCGTGGCCCACTCTCGGTTTGCACGTGGCGCTGGACCCAGAATTGTTTCTATTCTTGTTTTTGCCGCCTTTGCTGTTCTCCGATGGCTGGCGCATGCCTAAAAGGGAACTGTGGCGGCTGCGCGGTCCGATCCTGACCTTGGCGGTGGGCCTGGTGCTGTTCACTGTGGTTGGCGCCGGTTATTTCATCCATTGGCTATTGCCAAGTATTCCCTTGCCAGTGGCGTTCGCGTTGGCGGCAGTGTTGTCACCGACCGATGCCGTGGCGGTTTCGGCGATCTCGCAGAATCGCCTGCCAACCCCGTTGATGCACATGTTGCAGGGCGAAGCGCTGATGAACGACGCCTCGGGCCTGGTGACGTTCAAGTTTGCCCTGGCTGCAGCCGTGACCGGTGTGTTCTCCCTGGCCAATGCCAGCCTGACCTTCGTTCTGGTGGCCGTTGGCGGGCTGGCGGTCGGCGTCGCGCTGAGCTGGCTGGTTGGGCGCCTGCGTTCCTGGATGATCGCCCGGGGTTGGGATGACCCGGCAACCCACGTGGTGTTCATGCTGTTGCTGCCGTTTGCGGCCTACGTACTTGCCGAGCGTCTGGGCGCGTCGGGCATCCTGTCGGCGGTAGCGGCGGGGATGATGCAAAGCTGGCTCGACCTGCTGCCGCGCCAGACCAGTACCCGACTGCTCAATCGCAGCGTCTGGTCACTGCTGGAGTTCGCCTTTAACGGCCTGATCTTCCTCCTGCTGGGTCTGCAGTTGCCGGACATCATCAAGGCGGTGGCCAGCCACGAGACTTCGCTGTGGCCGACTTTGCTCTACCGTTGCCTGGACGTGGTGGCGATCTTCCTGGTGCTGCTGGTGTTGCGATTCGTCTGGGTGCAGAGCACCTGGCGCTTTTCCGGATGGCTGCGGCGTTGGCGAGGTAAAGACCAGATGACCCAGGTCCCGACTGCCCGTTCGTGCTGGTTGCTGACCGTGGGCGGCGTGCGCGGGGCGGTGACCTTGGCCGGCGTGCTGTCGGTGCCGATGCTGATGGGCGGTGCGGCGTTTCCTGAGCGAGATCTGCTGATTTTCATCGCGGCCGGGGTAATCTTGCTGTCGCTGATCGCTGCGTGCATCGCGTTGCCGCTGCTCTTGCGCGGAATCGAAAAAAGCCCGGACGACAAACGCCGCAATGAAGTGCGCGATGCCTGGCGTAAGACCGCCGAGGCGGCGATCCACGCGCTCGAAGTCGACGAGGTCACTCCGCAGGACGCGGCCCAGGCTGCGCTGGCGATTGAACTGAAGGCGCGGATCATGTCCGAGTATAGGCATCAGCTGGAAGTGTTCAACGATTCGGCGGAGGCCCAGGCGCTGGCGTTCCAGATGGATTTGCTGGAGCGGCGGATGCGCCTGAAAGCGCTGCGGGCGCAGCGCCTGGAGTTGTACGCGCTCAGCCGTCACCACCAGATTGGTGATGACGTCTTGCGCGAGGTGTTAGGGGAGCTGGACTTGAGCGAAGCCAATCTCGGGGTGGTGAAGTAATCAAACTCCCCGGTTACTGTTGGGCTTACGGGTAAATCTGGCGGGCAAATGCGATATCGCCTTCGCTAAGTTGCTTATTCATGGACTGCTCCCAATCACCGAGGGTGATTTCGTTCGGTATTGGGTAATGCATCACGGATTGTCGGTCATAGGGTGCATAAGTCGTATTGTTGTCTCGGGCGAGAGGAAGCACGATAGCGTCCACCGTGGCCCTCGACATTCCATGGTTTCTTTCCAGTGCTTCATAAGCCTTTTCCTTGTCCCAAGGTATGTCCGCGTCAGGATGTTGATGCTCATGTAGCAGGCCCAAAGCGTGGCCAAACTCGTGGATGACTATTGCCTCATAATTTGCCTCGGTCTTGTTAATCCCCAACCACATGGTGGCTTCACTGGGTTGAGCCGCCACTGCGTCCGTTCCAATGAGTGAACGAGCGACGGTGTTGTAGTTAGGTGACAGATAAATGCGAATGTCACCTTCATAGCGTTCGTCATTGTCGTCGAGGTCTACAAAGTCAAAACCAAGATTGACGTAAGGTGCCCATTGGTTAATGGCATTTTTAACGATGTCGAACAAATCGTCGTCCCATCGATAGATCGCAATTTTTAATGTTCTGCCCGTTGCCCAGAATTTGGTATGGCTACCCACGTTACGCTTTTGTCGATTTGATTTACTTTGAAGTACGTTGCTTTTTCGTTCGTCTGATGCGGCTTCGAAAGATGCCTGAAGGTCAATAGATGTTTGAGGTTGGCAAAAATGAAATGTGTTCATGATTTATAGTTCTTTTTGAAATCTATGGGCTATGCGTGTCGCAGGTTTTTTTTTGACAAGCACCGTTAATGTTTTGGATAAAGCAACTTCATAAGTGTTTTATCTTTTTTGCTAATCTTTCGGTTGATAGGGATTTCCCAATCGCCCAGCGTCAGTGTGTTAGCCACTGGGTGGTGCATGATGGATTTCTTGTCGTACGGCGTATAAATCGCTTCGATAGTATCGAAGGGCTCAAACAGGTTCCTGTCGACCCGTTCTTTTGTCAGTGGATTCATTTCCCGATTCTGGTAGAACGCATACACTTTCGGTTTGTCCCAGGGAATATTGGCCTCAGGGTGTTGGTGTTCATGCATGGCGCCTAATGCATGTCCAAACTCATGCGTTACGATCACGTCGAAGTCTTTATCTTCAGGTTTGACCCCAAGATTCATAGTCGGCCAGTCCGGATGAATCAACAGCGCATCGGTGCCCAGCATTGAGCTGTTGACGTTGTTTTTTGTCGCGATCCGGATATCACCTTCACGTCCATCGACAAATTCGAAGCTCAGATTGATATAGGGCAGCCACTGGCTGGCGGCTTCGATAATCTTGTGTTTATGTTTATCGTCGGGGTCGTCGATAAAGGCGATTTTAAGCGTCCGGCCGTTAGCCCACAGTTTTGAGTAATTGATCAGCGAACGTTTGCGGCGAGTACCGCTGGAGGCGTTTGCATTTGCGGGGTTTTCGTTGACGGCAGCCTCGTAGGATTGCTGATCATCAGGCCATTGGAGAAGAGTGCAGTTTTCAATGCGGTTCATTAGTTACTTCTTCCATGAAGTGGCTGTAAAAGTTTATTAGGGTGCACAGTTGTGTGCTGCATGAGAGTAATAGGAACTCTGCAGGATGGTGAGCTTAAATTGTGAGCGAAGTGTTACTGGCTATATGAGAGTGCCCGCACTGCATTGAACAGTGCGGGCTGGGATATTTACTGGTTGCGGGTAATAAACTCGCGAATTCTCTTGGCCGCTTCTACACATTCAGCCAACGGTGCGACTAGCGCCAAGCGCACCCGCCCGGCACCCGGATTCGCACCGTCAACGTCACGGGACAGATAGGACCCCGGCACCACGGTCACATGTTCTTCGACGAACAGATCGCGGCAGAACGCTTCATCATCGCCGTCAATGTTCGGCCACAAATAGAAGCCACCATCCGGGCGCTGCACGTCCATCACCGGAGCGAGGATTTCCAGCACCGCATCATACTTCTCGCGATACAGCGCACGGTTGGCTTGCACATGCACTTCGTCATTCCACGCGGCAATGCTGGCCAGTTGAGTCTGAACCGGCATCGCGCAGCCGTGGTAGGTGCGGTACAGCAGGAAGCCTTTGAGAATCTCGGCATCACCCGCCACAAAACCCGAACGCAGGCCGGGCAGATTGGAGCGCTTGGACAGGCTGTGGAACACCACGCAGCGCTTGAAGTCCTGGCGACCCAGCTCCACGCAGGCGCTGAGCAGGCCGGCCGGCGGGGTTTGTTCGTCGAAATACAGCTCGCTGTAGCACTCGTCGGCGGCGATCACGAAGTCGTATTCATCGGCCAGGGCGATCAGCTTTTTCAGGGTTGCAACCGGGATCAGCGCGCCGGTCGGGTTGCCTGGGGAGCACAGGAACAGGATCTGGCAGCGTTTCCAGATGTCTGGCGTAACCGCGTTGAAGTCCGGGTTGAATCCGTTGGCATCCAGGCACGGCAGGTAGTGCGGCTTGGCGCCGGCGAGGAAGGCCGCGCCTTCGTAGATCTGGTAGAACGGGTTCGGACTGACGACCAGCGCGTCTTCACCACGATTGACTACGGTCTGGGTGAAGGCGAACAGCGCCTCGCGGGTGCCGTTCACCGGCAGCACGTTGCGCGCCGGGTCGAGCCAGCCGTTCGGAACGTTGAAACGGCGCTCGCACCAGGCAGCAATGGCTTCGCGCAGGGCGGGGATACCGAGGGTGGTCGGGTATACAGCCATCTGATCCAGGTTCGTGGCCAGTGCTTCAGCGACGAAGCCTGGCGAACGGTGCTTGGGCTCGCCGATGGACAGGGCGATAGCGCGCTTGTCCGGATTGGGCGTGACGCTGCCGAGCAGGGCGCGGAGCTTCTCGAACGGGTAGGGCTGCAGCTGGGTCAGGGCGTTGTTCATCGGTAAATCTCGTTCGGAGTGGAGATCCTGCAGGAGCCGGCTTGCCGACAACCTCTGTGGGAGCAAGGCTTGCCCGCGATGCAAGCGGCTCGATTTTCGGTCGAATCGCAATGCGCTATCGCGAGCAAGCTTTGCTCCCACAGGGGGATGGCAGCAAGCCGGGTACTACAGAGTACGGTCTTCACAGGTTCAGATAGTTAGTCGCGACAGTTTGATTTCGGAGTCCTGGCTGACGGTCAGTTGCTCGACGATCGCATCCTGCAAACGGCTGCAAAGCAACGGGTCGGACAGCGGCTGGTTGTTCGCGTCGGTGATGAAGAACACGTCTTCCACCCGTTCGCCCAAGGTGGCGATCTTGGCGTTCTGCAACGACAGGTCGAACTCGAGGAAAATCGTGCCGATGCGTGCCAGCAGGCCCGGGCGGTCCGGGGCGCTGAGTTCCAGGACGGTGACCGGACGCTGGGCGTCGTTGTGGATCGTCACTTGTGGCGCAAACGCGAAATGCTTGAGCTGGCGCGGCACTCGACGCTGAATGATGGTCGGGTAGTCGTCCGGATTGCGCAACGCTTCGGTCAGGCCTTCGCGGATCTTCTTCACCCGCGCCGGGTTATCGCCGATCGATTCGCCTTCGGTGTCGAGCACGATGTAGGTGTCGAGGGTGAACTGGCTGCTCGAGGTGATGACCCGGGCGTCGTGGATGTTCAGGTTAAGCTGGTCCATCGCCGCCACGGTCACCGCGAAGAAATCATGCTGATCGGGGGCATAGATGAAGATCTGGGTGCCGCCCTCGAACTCGCGCTGGGTGGTTTCCTTGATCAGCACCAGAGGCCCGCCGTCAGCCGGCTGCTGGAGGATCGCGTCACTGTGCCAGGCGACGTCGCCGGCAGTGTGGCGCAGGAAGTAGTCATCACCCAGTTGCGCCCACAATTGCTCGACGTCATCCGGGTCGGTACCGCCGCGTACAAGAATGTCCAGGGCGGCGCTTTGGGTCTGGCGAATCTGCTCTTCGCGGTCCACCGGGTTTTCCAGGCCGCGACGCAGGGCGCGCTTGGTCTCGGTGTAGAGCTGGCGCAACAGGCTGGCGCGCCAGGAATTCCACAGCGTCGGGTTGGTGGCGTTGATGTCGGCCACCGTCAATACGTATAGATAGTCGAGGTGGGTCTCGTCGCCGATGATCTGCGCGAAGTCGTGGATTACCTGGGGGTCGGACAGGTCCTTGCGCTGGGCGGTGGTCGACATCACCAGGTGGTTCTGCACCAGCCAGACGATCAGGCGGCTGTCCCACGCAGGCAACTGGTGGCGCTGGCAGAACGCCTCGGCATCGACTGCGCCGATTTCCGAGTGGTCGCCATGCCGGCCTTTACCGATATCGTGATACAGGCCCGCCAGGTAGATCAGCTCCGGCTTGGGCAGCTTGGCCATGAGCTTGCTGGCCAGCGGGAATTTTTCCGACACCTGGGTGTACTGCAGCTTACGCAGGTGCTTGATCAGGTTCAGGGTGTGAGCGTCGACCGTATAGATGTGAAACAGGTCGTGCTGCATCTGCCCGACGATGAAACCGAATTCCGGCAGATAGCGCCCAAGGATGCCGTAACGGTTCATCCGTCGCAGGTTGCGATGAATGCCAATCTTGCACTTGAACAGCTCGATGAACAGGCTGGTGTTGCGGATGTCGTTGCGAAATTCGTCGTCGATCAGGTGCCGGTGCTCGCGCAGCAGGCGAATCGTATCGGCGCGCACCCCTTTGATTTCCGGTTGCTGAGCCATCAGCACGAAGATTTCGAGCATGGCAAACGGGGTGCGGTGGAACACGTTGTCGTTGCGCGCCTCGATGTAGCCGTCGTGCAGCTGGAACCGGGAGTTGATCGGTTGCGGCGCAGCTTCGTCTTCCGGTGCCAGGATGACTTCTTCGAAGTGCTGGATGATCAGGTCGCTGAGCTGGGCGATGCTCATGACCACCCGGTAATACTGCTGCATGAAGTTTTCGATGGACTGCTTGGCATCATCGCCTTCGTAACCCAGCAGGCCGGCGATCGAGCGCTGGTGGTCGAACAGCAGGCGGTCCTCGGAGCGACCGGCGAGCATGTGCAGCGCGTAGCGGACCTTCCACAGGAATTCCTGGGAGGAGGCCAGCAGGGCGTTTTCGCTCTCGACCAGGAAACCTTCGCCGGCCAGGGCCCGCAGGTTCAGGGTGCCGTACTCGCGCCGGGCAACCCAGAGAATCGTCTGGATATCCCGCAGGCCGCCAGGCGAGCCTTTGACGTTGGGTTCCAGGTTGTATTCGGTGTCGTTGTACTTGTGGTGGCGGGCCTTCTGCTCGGCGCGCTTGGCCAGGAAGAAGTCCTTGCTCGGCCACATGTGCGCGGTACTGGTGACATCGAGCATGCGCTGGCGCAAACGCTCGGGGCCACAGATGGTGCGGCTTTCCATCAGGTTGGTGACAACCGTCAAGTCGGCTCGGGCTTCAATCGCGCATTCGTCTACCGAACGCACGCTCTGGCCGACTTCCAGGCCGATGTCCCACAACAACGTCAGAAAACGCTCGATGGAGTCGCGGAAAATCTCGTGATCGGCGCTGTCCAGCAGGATCAGCAGGTCGATGTCGGAGTAGGGGTGCAATTCGCCACGCCCGTAGCCACCGACCGCGACCAGCGCGATGTCGGCGTCCTCACTCCAGTCGAACTGCTCCCAGGCCTTTTGCAGGATGTTATCGACGAACCAGGCACGATCCTCGATCAACCGGCGGATCTCCCGGCCGCTGCGGAAGCGCCCGTCGAGCACCTCGCGAGCCTGGCGGATGGCCTTCTTGAAGGCGGCAATCGGGCTTGCCTTCAGGGCCAGTTCAGCCTGGAACTGGCCACGGTCGAAGAGTTCGGGATCCACCTGCGGCATCGATTGGCTTTCCTTTCTATAGGCTGGGAGCTGCGCTGGTTGAATCAGGCCGAAACGCGCGGGATGGTGTCATCGCTGCGCAGGGTGAAGATCTCGTAGCCGGTGTCGGTCACTACCAGGGTGTGTTCCCACTGGGCCGAGAGCTTGCGGTCCTTGGTGATGGCGGTCCACCCGTCGCCCAGCACCTTGGTGTCAGCCTTGCCCTGGTTGATCATGGGTTCGATGGTGAAGGTCATGCCCGCTTTCAGCTCCATGCCCGTACCGGCGCGGCCGTAATGCAGAATCTGCGGTTCTTCGTGGAACACCTTGCCAATGCCGTGGCCGCAGAACTCGCGAACCACCGAGAAGCCGTTCTTTTCAGCATGCTTCTGGATCACTTCACCGATGTCGCCCAGGCGGCAGCCGGGTTTGACGATTTCGATGGCCTTGTACATGCATTCCTGGGTGATCTGCGACAGGCGCTCAGCCCAGACTGGCACAGTGCCGACGTGGAACATGCGGCTGGTGTCGCCGTGGTAGCCGTCCTTGATCACGGTGACGTCGATGTTCAGGGTGTCGCCATCCTTGAGCGGCTTCTCGTTCGGAATGCCGTGGCAGACCACGTGGTTGATCGAGGTGCAGATCGACTTCGGGTAGCCTTTATAGTTAAGCGGCGCTGGGATCGCCTGCTGCACATTGACGATATAGTCGTGGCAGATGCGGTCCAGTTCTTCGGTGGTGATGCCCGGTTTGACATGTTCAGCAATCATTTCCAGCACATCGGCGGCCAGTTTGCCGGCGACACGCATTTTTGCGATGTCCTCTGGGGTCTTGAGGTTGACGGTCATACAGGCTCTCTCTGCGCTCGATGGCGCTTCACTAAGTCAAAATGGGCGGTGCGCATGCGATCTTCGCAGCCCTGAAAAACGCGATTCTACCAGACGACAGGGGCAAATCTGAGCCTCTATGCATCGCTTCTCCCTATAGATGGGCGCATTCTTGAGGGATTCCAAGGGCGCCAGCAAAGGCGTGCGTCAGGAATTGAGAATCCGGGTTCCGTTTTTGCGAGCCATATGATATAAAATGCGCCGCTTTCCGGGGATACCCCGAAAGGCTTAAATCCACACACGTGTCGACACGATGACCTGGGTGCCTTCAGCTGATGCTGCTGGTTGGTCATTGGGATACGTGGAGGCCAAACCCGACTTATTAAGGAACTATCATGTCCCAAGTCAACATGCGCGATATGCTGAAGGCCGGTGTGCACTTCGGTCACCAGACCCGTTACTGGAACCCGAAAATGGGTAAGTACATTTTCGGCGCGCGTAACAAGATTCACATTATCAACCTTGAAAAAACCCTGCCAATGTTCAACGAAGCTCTGACTTTCGTAGAGCGCCTGGCCCAGGGCAAAAACAAGATTCTGTTCGTCGGCACCAAGCGTTCCGCTGGCAAGATCGTTGCTGAAGAAGCAGCACGTTGCGGTTCGCCGTACGTCGATCACCGCTGGTTGGGCGGCATGCTGACCAACTTCAAAACCATCCGTGCTTCCATCAAGCGTCTGCGTGACCTTGAAGTTCAAGCCGAAGACGGTACTTTCGCCAAGCTGACCAAGAAAGAAGCGCTGATGCGCACTCGCGATCTTGAGAAGCTCGATCGTTCCCTGGGTGGTATCAAGGACATGGGCGGTCTGCCAGACGCTCTGTTCGTTATCGACGTTGATCACGAGCGCATCGCGATCACCGAAGCCAACAAGCTGGGCATCCCGGTTATCGGCGTAGTCGATACCAACAGCAGCCCGGAAGGCGTTGACTACATCATCCCAGGCAACGATGACGCAATCCGCGCTATCCAGCTGTACATGGGTTCGATGGCTGACGCTGTAATCCGTGGTCGCAACCACGTTGCTGGTGGCACCGAGCAGTTCGTTGAAGAAGCTCCGGTAGCTGCAGCTGAGTAATTGACGCCTTGGCGTTGACTCAGTAAGCAAAAAGGGGGCTTGGCCCCCTTTTTGCCACCTTGAAAACCATTTGTGTGCAGCGCAGTTGCAGCCCTGTAACGTGCAGCCGCTATCAAATAAGGCTTCGGGAAGAATTGAACGCCCGTTTGCTCGGGTGGAATGGTTGAAAACCTATCCAAGAGGATTTTGAAATGGCAGAGATTACTGCAGCGTTGGTCAAAGAACTGCGCGAGCGTACCGGCGAAGGCATGATGGATTGCAAAAAGGCCTTGACCAAGGCCGGCGGCGACATCGAAAAAGCCATTGATGACATGCGTGCTTCGGGCGCCATCAAGGCTGCCAAGAAAGCAGGTAACGTCGCTGCTGAAGGCGCAATCGCTCTGAAAGAAGACGGCAAATCTGCTGTTCTGCTGGAAGTGAACTCGCAGACCGACTTCCTGGCTCTGCAAGACGACTTCAAGGCATTCGTTGCCTCCAGCGTTGAAAAAGCCTTTGCTGACAAACTGACTGACGTCGCTCCACTGATCGCCGCTCAAGAAGCCGATCGTCTGGTTCTGGTCGGCAAAGTTGGCGAAAACGTCAACATCCGTCGCCTGGCTCGCGTTGAAGGTGATGTTGTTGGTGGTTACCTGCACGGCAACAAGATCGGTGTTGTGGTTGCCCTTAAAGGCGGCAGCGTTGAGCTGGCCAAAGACATCGCCATGCACGTAGCGGCGACCAACCCTGAATTCCTGCTGCCATCGGAAGTTTCCGCTGAAGCGGTAGAGCGTGAGAAGGGCGTGTTCCTGACCCTCAACGCTGACAAGATCGCCGGCAAGCCGGAGAACATCGTTGAAAACATGGTCAAAGGCCGTATCAGCAAGTTCCTGGCTGAAGCGAGCTTGGTTGAGCAGGCGTTCGTCAAGAACCCTGAAATCAAGGTTGGCGAACTGGCCAAGAAAGCCGGTGCTGAAATCGTTTCCTTCACCTACTTCAAAGTAGGCGACGGCATCGAGAAGCCGGTCGACAACTTCGCTGAAGAAGTTGCTGCCCAGCTGGCTGCCGCCAAGCAATAAGACAGTTTTCAACTGTCGCCCTGAAGAGGCTGCCCGCTCACGCGCGCAGCCTCTTTTCAGATGGGGTGCCAAATTTTATATTGGTTTCCCTTTGGAACTGGCTTACAAAGCCATGTTCCGATGGCGCTGAAGCAGCGCCAAGCTAGAGTGAGCGCCAGCTGTAAACAGCTCGCAAAGAATTTTTAAAATACGCCGCAGGAGAGATTCGCAATGGCTCAGCAGGGCAGTGGTTATCAGGCTCGCTATAAACGCATTCTACTCAAGCTTAGCGGCGAGGCCCTGATGGGCTCGGAAGAGTTCGGGATCGATCCGAAAGTCCTGGATCGCATGGCGCTGGAAGTCGGCCAACTGGTCGGCATCGGTGTTCAGGTCGGTCTGGTGATCGGTGGTGGCAACCTTTTCCGTGGTGCGGCGCTCAGCGCGGCCGGCATGGATCGGGTCACCGGCGACCACATGGGCATGCTGGCCACTGTGATGAACGCCCTGGCCATGCGGGACGCGCTGGAACGTGCCAATATCTCGGCCATCGTGATGTCGGCGATTTCCATGGTGGGTGTGACTGATCATTACGATCGTCGCAAAGCCATGCGCCACCTGAACGCCAAGGAAGTGGTGATTTTCGCTGCAGGTACCGGCAATCCGTTCTTCACCACGGATTCGGCCGCCTGCCTGCGTGCTATCGAAATTGACGCCGATGTCGTGCTCAAGGCGACCAAGGTCGATGGCGTCTACACTGCCGACCCATTCAAAGACCCGCATGCCGAGAAGTTCGATCATCTGACTTACGATGAAGTGCTGGATCGCAAGCTGGGCGTGATGGATCTGACGGCCATTTGCCTGTGCCGTGACCACAAGATGCCGTTGCGCGTATTTAACATGAACAAGCCCGGCGCCCTGCTGAACATCGTGCATGGTGGCGCTGAAGGGACCCTGATCGAGGAAGGCCAACAATGATCAACGAAATCAAGAAAGACGCTCAAGAGCGTATGCAGAAATCCCTGGACTCGCTGTCGCACGCGTTCGGCCAGATCCGTACCGGCAAGGCTCACCCAAGCATCCTGGGTAGCGTGATGGTGCCGTACTACGGTTCTGACACCCCGTTGAGCAGCGTTGCCAACGTTACCGTTAAAGATTCGCGCACCCTGCAGGTCGTGGCGTTCGAGCGCAACATGCTCGGAGCAGTCGACAAGGCCATCCAGAGCGCCGGTTTGAACCTCAACCCGACCAACCTGGGCGAGTTGCTGCTGATTTCCATGCCAGCCCTGACCGAAGAAACCCGCAAGGGCTTCACCAAGCAGGCTCGCAGCGCCGCAGAAGACGCCCGTGTTGCCGTGCGCAACATCCGTCGCGATGCGCTTGGCGACCTGAAGAAACTGGTCAAGGACAAGGAAATCAGCGAAGACGAAGAACGTCGTGCCGCTGCCGATATCCAGAAGCTCACCGACAAGGCTGAGGCCGATATCGACGCGGCGACCAAGCAGAAAGAAGCGGACCTGATGGCCGTATAAGGGTCACGTTTTCATGGAAAAGACTAAGCAGACTGCACCCTTTGCGGTGCCGCGCCATGTCGCGATTATCATGGATGGTAATAACCGTTGGGCGAAGAAGCGCTTTTTGCCCGGTGTCGCCGGTCATAAGGCCGGCGTGGATGCGGTGCGGGCTGTTATCGAGGTGTGCGCCGAAGCCGGGGTCGAGGTATTGACCCTGTTCGCGTTCTCCAGCGAAAACTGGCAGCGCCCGGCCGCCGAGGTCAGTGCCTTGATGGAGTTGTTCTTCAAGGCGCTGCGCCGCGAGGCCAAACGCTTGAGCGAGAACAACATCAGTTTGCGCATCATCGGTGACCGTTCGCGCTTTCACCCCGAGCTCCAGGCCGCCATGCGCGAGGCTGAAGCCATGACGGTGGGCGCGAATCGCCTGGTCCTGCAGATCGCCGCGAACTACGGCGGCCAGTGGGATATCGCGCAAGCGGCCCAGCGCCTGGCTCGTGAAGTCCAGGCCGGGCACCTGCGTCCGGAAGACATCACTCCGGAGCTGCTGCAGACCTGCCTGTCGACGGGCGATCTGCCGTTGCCGGACCTGTGCATCCGTACTGGGGGCGAGCACCGCATCAGCAACTTCCTGCTTTGGCAACTGGCTTACGCCGAGTTGTACTTCTCCGACCTGTTCTGGCCGGACTTCAAACACGACGCCATGCGCAAAGCGCTGGCCGATTTCGCATCGCGCCAGCGTCGCTTCGGTAAAACGAGCGAGCAGGTCGAGGCTGGAGCCCGGGTTTAATGCTTAAACAACGAATCATCACTGCACTGATCCTGCTACCGATTGCCCTGTGTGGCTTTTTCCTGCTGGAAGGTTCCGGCTTTGCGCTGTTCATCGGCCTGGTCGTGACCCTGGGCGCCTGGGAATGGGCGCGCCTGGCGGGTTTTACCGCACAGCCAGTACGCGTGGCCTATGCGCTGGCCGTCGCGGTGATGCTGTTTTTCATGCATGTATTGCCCGGGCTCGCGCCTTGGGTACTGGGCGCTGCAGTGCTGTGGTGGGGCGTTGCGACCTATCTGGTGCTGACCTATCCGCGTTCGAGCAGTCATTGGTCGAGTGCCGCCTGCAAGCTGGTGATTGGCCTGCTGGTGCTGCTTCCGGCCTGGCAAGGTCTGATCCTGATCAAGCAGGAGCCCCTGGGCAACTGGCTGATCATGGCGGTGATGGTGCTGGTCTGGGGCGCAGACATCGGGGCTTACTTCTCCGGTCGTGCCTTCGGCAAGCGCAAGCTGGCGCCGCAGGTCAGTCCTGGCAAGAGCTGGGAAGGGGTCTACGGCGGCCTGGCGCTGGCGCTGGTGATCACGGCCATCGTCGGCCTGGTGCGTGACTGGACGGTGGCAGAGCTGCTCAAGGGTCTGATTGGTGCGGCGGTAATCGTGTTCATCTCGGTAGTGGGCGACCTTACCGAGAGCATGTTCAAGCGTCAGTCCGGTATCAAGGACAGCAGTAACCTGCTGCCGGGTCACGGCGGCGTGCTGGATCGCATCGACAGTCTGACTGCGGCAATCCCGGTCTTTGCAGTATTGCTGTGGATGGCCGCGCCATGAGCCGTCCTCAGCAGATCACCGTGTTGGGCGCTACCGGCTCGATCGGCCTGAGCACCCTCGACGTCATCGCCCGTCACCCGGATCGTTTCCAGGTGTTCGCCCTCAGCGGCTTCACCCGCCTGGCTGAACTGCTGGCCTTGTGCGTGCGTCACATTCCGCAGTTTGCCGTGGTGCCTGAAGCCAGCGCTGGCCGTCGTCTGCAGGAGCAATTGCGCTCCGCCGGGCTGTCGACGCAGGTATTGATTGGGGAGGAGGGCCTGTGCCAGGTCGCCGCCGACCCTGAAGTCGATACGGTAATGGCTGCCATCGTCGGTGCGGCGGGCTTGCGCCCTACCCTGGCGGCAGTCGAGGCCGGCAAGAAGATTCTGCTGGCCAACAAGGAAGCGCTGGTGATGTCCGGCGCCTTGTTCATGCAGGCCGTGCGCAAGAGCGGGTCGGTGCTGTTGCCGATCGACAGCGAACACAACGCGATTTTCCAATGCATGCCACGGGATTTTGCCCGGGGGCTGGAGTCGGTCGGTGTTCGCCGCATCCTGCTCACGGCTTCGGGTGGCCCGTTCCGCCAGACACCGCTGGCCGAACTGGCACACGTGACCCCGGAACAGGCCTGTGCCCATCCGAACTGGTCCATGGGGCGCAAGATTTCGGTCGATTCGGCCAGCATGATGAACAAGGGGCTCGAGCTGATCGAGGCCTGCTGGCTGTTCGACGCCAAACCATCCCAGGTCGAGGTGGTGATCCACTCCCAGAGCGTCATCCACTCCCTGGTCGATTACATCGACGGTTCGGTGCTGGCGCAATTGGGCAACCCCGACATGCGCACGCCGATCGCCAACGCGCTGGCGTGGCCGGAGCGCATCGACTCGGGCGTGGCGCCGCTGGATCTGTTCGCTATCGCGCGTCTGGACTTCCAGGCACCCGATGAAGAGCGTTTTCCCTGCCTGCGCCTGGCGCGTCAGGCGGCCGAGGCGGGCAACAGTGCGCCGGCCATGCTTAACGCAGCAAATGAAATCGCGGTTGCCGCCTTTCTCGGTGGGCGGGTTGGTTATCTGGAAATCGCGAGTATCATCGAGGAAGTGTTGAATCTCGAACCTGTAGTCGCGGTGGATGATCTCGATGCCGTATTCACGGCAGATGCCAAGGCCCGCGAACTCGCTGGCCAATGGCTGAGTCGCCACGGGCGGTAACACGTGTTGCAATACGCAAGCCCATGCAGCACTGGAAAGCACTGCGGAGAAATTAGATGAGCGCGCTTTACATGATTGTCGGCACCCTGATTGCGTTGGGTGTGCTGGTTACCTTCCACGAGTTCGGCCATTTCTGGGTCGCGCGTCGCTGTGGGGTCAAAGTGCTGCGTTTCTCCGTGGGCTTCGGCATGCCATTGCTGCGCTGGCACGACAAGCAGGGCACCGAGTTCGTGGTCGCCGCCATTCCATTGGGCGGCTACGTGAAGATGCTCGATGAGCGTGAAGGCGAAGTACCTGCCGATCAGCTCGATCAGTCGTTCAATCGTAAAACCGTACGTCAGCGGATTGCCATCGTGGCGGCGGGCCCGATCGCCAACTTCCTGCTGGCAATGATCTTCTTCTGGGTCCTTGCCATGTTGGGCAGCGATCAGGTGCGCCCGGTAATTGGCGCGGTCGAGCCTGCGAGCATCGCTGCCAAGGCCGGCCTGAGCGCCGGGCAGGAAATTGTTGCAATAGATGGCGAGCCGACTACCGGCTGGGCGGCGGTGAACCTGCAGCTGGTGCGCCGGTTGGGTGAAAGCGGGTCGCTGCAACTGCTGGTCCGCGATCAAGGCTCAACAGCCGACACCCCGCGCGAGCTGGTGCTGAATGAATGGCTCAAAGGTGCAGATGAGCCGGATCCGATTCGCTCGCTGGGTATTCGTCCATGGCGCCCGGCGCTGCCACCGGTGCTGGCCGAGATCGATCCGAGTGGTCCGGCACAGGCTGCTGGCCTGAAAACCGGGGATCGCCTGGTCGCCCTTGATGGCAAGTCGCTCGACGACTGGCAACAAGTGGTCGATACGGTGCGTCTGCGTCCTGCTGCCAAGGTTGTGCTGCGGGTCGACCGCGAGGGTGCGCAAATCGACGTGCCGGTCACCCTTGCCGCTCGCGGCGACAGCAAGGCGCCCAATGGATATCTGGGTGCCGGGGTAAAAGCAGTCGATTGGCCACCAGAGATGATTCGCGAGATCAGCTATGGTCCCGTGGCGGCAATTGGGGAAGGGGCTCGACGCACTTGGACCATGAGTGTCCTGACCCTCGATTCGCTGAAGAAAATGTTGTTCGGCGAGCTCTCGGTAAAAAACTTGAGTGGACCGATAACCATTGCTAAAGTGGCGGGCGCTTCTGCCCAGTCGGGCGTCGCTGATTTCCTGAATTTCCTTGCTTATCTGAGTATTAGCCTGGGAGTTCTGAATTTGTTGCCCATTCCAGTACTGGATGGGGGGCATTTGTTGTTTTATCTGATCGAGTGGGTGCGTGGTCGCCCCTTGTCGGATCGGGTGCAGGGTTGGGGGATACAGATCGGGATCAGTTTGGTGGTCGGAGTGATGTTGCTCGCTCTGGTCAATGATTTGGGTCGACTGTAACGCTTCGCTGAATTGCGAATCTGCCGCATTTTGCGGCAGTTTGTTTATTGCCAGTTGGAATAAGAAAGGACTTCATGAAACGTCTGCTGCTAACTGCGGTTCTCACCGTATTGATGATCGCCGAAGTTCACGCCGAGTCCTTCACTATCTCTGATATTCGCGTCAATGGCCTCCAGCGGGTCTCCGCGGGTAGCGTTTTTGGTGCCTTGCCGTTGAACGTCGGCGAGCAGGCTGACGATCGTCGCCTGGTTGAGTCCACTCGTGCGTTGTTCAAAACCGGTTTCTTTCAAGATATCCAGCTGGGCCGCGATGGCAACGTCCTGGTCATCACGGTAGTCGAGCGTCCGTCGGTCGCCAGTATCGAAATCGAAGGCAACAAGGCGATTTCGACTGAAGACCTGATGAAGGGCCTTAAACAGTCCGGTCTGTCCGAAGGTGAAATCTTCCAGCGCGCCACCCTCGAAGGTGTGCGTAATGAGCTGCAGCGCCAATATGTCGCTCAGGGTCGCTACTCGGCAACTGTCGACACCGAAGTGGTGTCGCAGCCGCGTAACCGCGTCGCGCTGAAGGTCAACATCAACGAAGGCACCGTTGCGGCTATCCAGCACATCAACGTGGTGGGTAACACCGTATTCCCTGATGAAGACCTGATCGACCTGTTCGAACTCAAGACCACCAACTGGTTGTCGTTCTTCAAGAACGATGACAAGTACGCCCGTGAAAAACTCTCCGGTGACCTGGAGCGTCTGCGTTCCTACTACCTGGACCGCGGCTACATCAACATGGACATCGCTTCCACCCAGGTGTCGATCACCCCGGACAAGAAGCACGTCTACATCACCGTCAACGTCAACGAAGGCGAGAAATACACCGTTCGTGACGTCAAGCTGAGCGGCGACCTGAAAGTCCCTGAGGACCAGATCAAGTCCCTGCTGCTGGTGCAGAAAGGCCAGGTGTTCTCGCGCAAGCTGATGACCACCACTTCCGAACTGATCACCCGCCGTCTGGGTAACGAGGGTTACACCTTCGCAAACGTCAACGGTGTGCCGCAGCCGCACGATGAAGACCACACGGTCGACATCACTTTCGGCGTGGATCCGGGCAAGCGTGCCTACGTCAACCGCATCAACTTCCGTGGCAACACCAAGTCCGAAGACGAAGTGCTGCGTCGTGAAATGCGCCAGATGGAAGGTGGCTGGGCTTCGACCTACCTGATCGACCAGTCCAAGACCCGTCTTGAGCGTCTGGGCTTCTTCAAGGAAGTGAACGTCGAAACCCCAGCGGTACCGGGCGTCGACGACCAGGTAGACGTCAACTACAGCGTGGAAGAGCAGGCCTCGGGCTCCATCACCGCCAGCGTTGGTTTTGCCCAATCTGCCGGTCTGATCCTCGGTGGCTCGATCACCCAGAACAACTTCCTCGGTACCGGTAACAAGGTCAGCATCGGCCTGACCCGCAGTGAATACCAGAGCCGCTATAACTTCGGTTATGTCGACCCGTACTGGACTGCTGATGGCGTGAGCCTGGGTTACAACGCGTTCTATCGCACTACTGACTACGATGAGCTCGATACTGACATCGCCAGCTATGCGGTAGACAGCCTGGGTGCCGGCGTGAGCGTGGGCTACCCGATCAGCGAGACTTCGCGTCTGACCTTCGGCCTGACTGCCCAGCAGGACACGATCAAGACCGGCGTTTATACCGTCGACGAGATCTTCGACTTCGTGAACAAGGAAGGCGACAAGTACCTGAACTTCAAGGCGTCGGTCGGCTGGTCGGAGTCGACCCTGAACAAAGGTGTGCTGGCCACCCGTGGTCGTTCCCAGAGCCTGACCCTGGAAACTACTACGCCGGGCAGCGACCTGTCGTTCTTCAAGCTCGATTACCGCGGCCAGTTGTTCCAGCCGCTGAGCGAAAACTACACCATGCGCCTGCACACCGAATTGGGTTATGGCGACGGCTACGGCTCGACCGATGGCTTGCCATTCTATGAAAACTACTATGCTGGTGGTT
Organism: Pseudomonas sp. LB3P31; assembly: GCF_054897945.1. Taxonomy (NCBI): domain Bacteria; kingdom Pseudomonadati; phylum Pseudomonadota; class Gammaproteobacteria; order Pseudomonadales; family Pseudomonadaceae; genus Pseudomonas; species Pseudomonas sp. LB3P31. The sequence goes on along the minus strand of NZ_CM142710.1, from coordinate 2,161,424 downwards.
TCAACTCGGTTCGGGGCTTCAAGGACAGCACTTTGGGTCCTCGCAGTACGCCAAGTCGTGGCAACAACCCAGGTACTGCGGAAGATCCGGACCAGGATCCGCTGCCGTTCGGTGGTAACGTCCTGATCCAGGGCGGCGTGGAATTGTTGTTCCCACTGCCGTTCGTCAAGGATCAACGCTCCCTGCGGACTTCGGTCTTCTGGGACGTGGGTAACGTGTTCGACTCGCAGTGCAAGGACACCACCAATGCTGATGGCTCACCGTCCCGTACCAAGTGCAACGACATCAGCCTGAGCAACATGGCCAGTTCCGTCGGTGTCGGTGTGACCTGGGTTACAGCGCTGGGCCCGTTGAGCTTCGCCCTGGCAATGCCAGTGAAGAAACCGGATGACGCTGAGACTCAAGTGTTCCAATTCTCCCTCGGCCAGACGTTCTAAGCGTCTGACCCAAGATAACGACAATGGATTTTGTAGGAGTGCATCGTGCGTAAGTTGACTCAATTGGTTCTCCTGGCGACCGTACTGGTAGCAGGCCCGGCTTTTGCCGACATGAAAATCGCCGTCCTGAACTATCAGATGGCCCTGCTGGAATCCGACGCGGCCAAGAAATACGCGGTGGATGCCGAGAAGAAGTTCGGCCCTCAGCTGTCCAAGCTGAAGACGCTGGAAAGCAGTGCCAAGGGTATTCAGGATCGCCTGATGGCCGGTGGCGACAAGATGCAGCAAGGCGAGCGTGAGCGTCTGGAGCTTGAATTCAAGCAAAAGGCCCGCGACTTCCAGTTCCAGTCCAAGGAGCTGAACGAAGCCAAAGCCGTTGCTGACCGTGAAATGCTTAAACAGCTCAAGCCGAAACTGGACAGCGCTGTGGAAGAAGTCATCAAGAAAGGTGCCTTTGACCTGGTCTTCGAGCGTGGTGCAGTGATTGATGTCAAACCTCAGTACGACATCACTCGCCAGGTCATCGAGCGCATGAATCAGCTGAAGTAATCCATGACAGCGACTATGAAGCTCGGCCAGTTGGCCGAGTTCCTCGGCGCCACCCTGCGTGGCGACCCGGAGAAAGAAATTACTGGGCTAGCCACTTTGCAAGAGGCTGGCCCAGCTCAGTTGAGCTTTCTGGCAAATCCTCAATACCGCAAATACCTGGCTGATTGCCGGGCTGCGGCGTTGTTGCTCAAAGCCGGTGATGCTGACGCCTTTGCGGGTGACGTGCTGGTAGTACCGGATCCGTACCTGGCATACGCGCGCATCTCCCACCTGTTCGATCCCAAGCCGAAGGCGCCGGCCGGCATTCATCCGACAGCGGTGATCGCCGCCGATGCGGTGGTCGATCCGGCAGCGAGCATTGGTGCATTTGCGGTCATCGAGAGTGCCGCGCGTATTGCCGCCGGCGTGACTGTTGGCGCACATTGCTTCATTGGCGCGCGGTGCGAGATCGGCGAAGGTGGCTGGTTGGCTCCGCGCGTGACGCTGTATCACGACGTGCGCATTGGCAAACGGGTCGTAATCCAGTCGGGCGCAGTGTTGGGCGGTGAAGGTTTTGGTTTCGCCAACGAGAAGGGCGTCTGGCAGAAAATCGCCCAGATCGGCGGAGTACTGGTGGGTGACGACGTGGAGATCGGGGTCAATACTGCGATCGACCGTGGTGCGCTGGCCGATACAGTGCTCGGCAATGGTGTGAAGCTCGACAATCAGATCCAGATCGCCCACAACGTGCAGGTCGGTGATCACACCGCCATGGCGGCGTGCGTGGGGATCTCCGGCAGCACCAAGATCGGCAAGCATTGCATGCTCGCCGGCGGCGTTGGGCTGGTGGGGCATATCGAAATTTGCGACAACGTTTTCATCACCGGGATGACCATGGTGACCCATTCGATTACCGAAAAGGGTGCCTATTCTTCCGGTACGGCGATGCAGCCGGCAGCCGAGTGGCGCAAAAGCGCGGCACGCATCCGTCAGCTCGATGATATCGCGCGGCGTTTGCGCCAGCTGGAAAAGCGGACAGGGGAAGTGACCCCTGACGGTAATGCTTCATCAGATGGCTGATACCATTTCCATATCAAGTGTGCACAGCCGCTAGACTGCCTCCTTGATTTGCTAGAGGGGTGCGCTTTCAGTCGCGCGCTCCCAATCTTTACATAGGCTTCCCCCCGAAATGATGGACATCAACGAGATTCGCGAATACCTGCCTCACCGTTACCCGTTCCTGCTGGTGGACCGGGTCGTGGATCTGGATGTGGAAGGCAAGCGCATTCGCGCCTACAAGAATGTCAGCATCAACGAGCCGTTCTTCAATGGTCACTTCCCGGCGCATCCAATCATGCCGGGCGTACTGATCATCGAAGCGATGGCTCAGGCTGCCGGGATCCTTGGTTTCAAAATGCTCGACGTGAAACCGTCCGACGGCACCCTGTACTACTTCGTCGGCTCGGACAAACTGCGTTTCCGCCAGCCAGTGCTGCCGGGCGACCAGTTGATCCTCGAAGCCAAGTTCCTGAGCTGCAAGCGTCAGATCTGGAAGTTCGAGTGCCAGGCTTCGGTCGACGGCAAGCCGGTGTGCTCCGCTGAAATCATCTGCGCGGAACGCAAACTATGAGTTTGATTGACCCTCGCGCAATCATCGATCCGACGGCCGTGCTGGCCGACGACGTCGAGGTCGGCCCCTGGTCGATCGTCGGCGCTGGTGTGGAAATCGGCGAGGGGACAGTGATCGGGCCGCATGTGATTCTCAAGGGCCCGACCCGCATTGGTAAACACAATCGCATCTACCAGTTTTCCTCGGTAGGCGAGGACACGCCGGACCTGAAATACAAGGGCGAAGAAACCCGCCTGGTGATCGGCGACCATAACGTCATCCGCGAAGGCGTGACGATTCACCGTGGGACTGTCCAGGACCGTTCGGAAACGACTCTGGGCGATCACAACCTGGTGATGGCTTATGCCCATATCGGCCACGACAGCGTCATCGGCAACCACTGCATCCTGGTCAACAACACTGCGTTGGCCGGGCACGTGCATGTCGAGGACTGGGCGATCCTGTCCGGTTTCACCCTGGTGCATCAGTACTGTCACATCGGCGCCCACAGCTTTTCCGGCATGGGCACCGCCATTGGCAAGGATGTACCGGCGTACGTCACGGTGTTCGGCAACCCCGCCGAAGCCCGCAGCATGAACTTCGAAGGCATGCGCCGTCGCGGTTTCAGCGAAGACGCCATTCACGCCCTGCGTCGCGCCTACAAGGTGGTCTACCGCCAGGGCCTGACGGTCGAGCAGGCACTTGCCGAGCTGGGCGAATCCTCGGCGCAGTTTCCCGAGGTCGCGGTGTTCCGTGACTCGATCCAGTCTTCGACCCGCGGCATAACCCGTTAATCATGGCTATTTTGCGTATTGCGCTGGTAGCGGGTGAGGCTTCCGGTGACATTCTGGGCGCGGGTCTCATGCGCGCGCTCAAGGTGCGGCATCCGGCGGTAGAGTTCATTGGCGTCGGCGGTCCGTTGATGGAGGCCGAAGGCCTGGTCTCGTACTTCCCGATGGAACGCCTGTCGGTCATGGGCCTGGTGGAAGTGCTGGGTCGCCTGCGCGAACTGTTGGGGCGGCGCAAGAAACTGATCGCCGACCTGATCGCCGAAAAGCCCGATGTGTTCATCGGCATCGACGCCCCGGATTTCAACCTGAATATCGAGCTCAAGCTGCGCCAGGCCGGGATCAAGACCGTGCACTACGTCAGTCCTTCGGTGTGGGCCTGGCGGCAGAAGCGCGTGCTGAAGATTCGCGAAGGTTGCGATCTGATGCTCACGCTGTTCCCGTTCGAAGCCAAATTCTACGAAGAGAAGGGCGTGCCGGTACGTTTTGTCGGGCATTCCCTGGCGGACGCGATTCCACTTGAAGCTGATCGCGCCGCCGCGCGGGCTGAACTCGGCTTGCCGGACGGGCCATTGGTCGCATTGATGCCGGGCAGTCGCGGTGGCGAAGTCGGGCGCCTTGGCGAGCTGTTCCTGGACACCGCCCAACGCCTGCGGGCCATGCGCCCTGGCGTGCGTTTTGTCATGCCATGCGCAAGCCCCCAGCGTCGGGCACAGCTGGAAGCCATGCTGGCCGGGCGCGATCTGCCCCTGACGCTGCTTGACGGCAAATCCCATCTGGCGCTGGCTGCCTGCAACGCGGTGTTGATCGCGTCCGGAACAGCGACGCTTGAGGCGTTGTTGTACAAGCGGCCGATGGTGGTGGCTTATCGCCTGGCACCGCTGACGTTCTGGATTCTCAAGCGCATGGTCAAAAGCCCCTACGTGTCCCTGCCAAACCTGCTGGCTCAGCGCCTGCTGGTGCCGGAGTTGCTGCAGGATGACGCGACGGTCGAAGCCCTGGCTCAGACCCTGTCGCCCTTGATCGAAGGCGGTGAAGAGCAGACCCGCGGCTTCGACGAAATTCACCGGACCTTGCGTCTGGACGCCTCCAACCAGGCTGCGGATGCAGTGCTGAAGCTGATTGGCCAGAATAATGAGTAAGACAAGCATGCAGATAGGGCTGGATTTCACCTTGGTCGCGGAAGTCGAAGAACTGGTTGCCGGGGTCGATGAAGTCGGTCGCGGCCCACTCTGCGGTGCAGTAGTGACTGCTGCGGTAATCCTCGATCCGAACCGACCGATCCTCGGCCTCAACGACTCGAAGAAGCTCACCGAAGCCCGGCGAGAGAAGCTCTACGACGAAATCTGCGAGAAGGCCCTGAGCTGGTGCATCGCCCGTGCCGAAGTCGAGGAAATCGACGAACTGAACATTCTTCACGCCACCATGCTGGCAATGCAGCGGGCCATCGAGGGCCTGCACATCCAGCCCAAGCTGGCGATGATCGATGGCAATCGTTGCCCGAAGCTGTCCATGCGCGCTGAAGCTGTGGTGCAGGGCGACGGCAAGGTGCCGGCCATTGCCGCGGCGTCGATTCTGGCCAAGGTCAGTCGTGACCGTGAAATGGCTGCTTTCGAATTGATCTACCCGGGTTACGGCATTGGCGGCCACAAAGGCTACCCGACCCCCGTTCATCTGGAAGCCCTGGCCCGTCTGGGACCGACGCCGATTCACCGACGCTCGTTTGCCCCGGTACGCCTGGCGTATGAGGCTCGGGAGAGCCTGATCGAGAGTTAGTCGCGAGGCTGATGTTTTCGCCAAGGCCCGGTACAATCCGGGCCTTGTTGTTTTCGAGCTCACAGACAGGATCACTATGCCGGCTTCATTCGTTCATCTACGCCTGCACACTGAATATTCCCTGGTCGACGGTCTGGTGCGGATCAAACCGCTGGTCAAGACCCTGGTCGGCATGAACATGCCTGCCGTGGCGGTCACCGACCAGAACAACATGTGTTCCCTGGTCAAATTCTACAAAGCCTCCATGGGCGCGGGCATCAAGCCGATCTGCGGCGCCGACCTGTGGCTGTCGAACAAGGATCCGGACAACGCCCTGAGCCGGATCAGCCTGCTGGCCATGAACGCCGTGGGTTATCGCAACCTGACTGAACTGATCTCCCGAGGGTTCATCGACGGCCAGCGCAATGGCTCGATCATCATCGAGCGCGAGTGGGTGGCCGAAGCCAGCGAAGGCTTGATCATGTTGTCGGCGGCCAAGGAAGGTGAAATCGGCCTGGCCATGCTCAGTGGCAATCCGGCGGAAGCGGAGACCCTGGCCCGCGAATGGATGGCGGTGTTCCCGGATCGTTTCTACCTGGAAATCCAGCGCACCAATCGTCCCAACGATGAAGAGCAGTTGCACGGCGCCGTGGCCCTGGCCGACAAGATCGGCGCGCCGCTGGTGGCGACCAACGATGTGCGCTTCATCAAGCAGGAAGACTTTGCCGCCCACGAAACCCGGGTTTGTATCGGTGAGGGCCGTGCCCTCGACGATCCCCGGCGTTCGAAGAACTACAGCGATCAGCAGTACCTCAAAAGTGCCGAGGAAATGGCCGAGCTGTTCAGCGACATTCCCGAAGCACTGGAAAACACCGTCGAGATCGCCCGCCGCTGCAACATTGAAGTCAAGCTGGGCAAGCACTTCCTGCCCAACTTCCCGATCCCCGATGGCATGACCATCGACGAGTACTTCCGCAAGGTGTCCTTCGATGGCCTGGAAGACCGTCTCAGTGTGTTGCTGCCCAGGGACACAACCGAGGACTACGACGCCAAGCGCCAGGTGTATGTCGACCGGCTGAATTTCGAGCTGGATATCATCATCCAGATGGGCTTCCCCGGTTACTTCCTGATCGTGATGGACTTTATCCAGTGGGCCAAGAGCAATGGCGTGCCGGTGGGGCCTGGACGGGGCTCGGGTGCCGGATCGCTGGTGGCCTATGTGCAGAAGATCACCGACCTCGATCCGCTGGAATATGACCTGCTGTTCGAACGTTTCCTCAACCCGGAACGGGTCTCCATGCCCGACTTCGACGTCGACTTCTGCATGGACGGTCGTGACCGGGTTATCGAATACGTGGCCGAGAAATACGGACGCAATGCGGTAAGCCAGATCATCACCTTCGGATCCATGGCCGCCAAGGCTGTGGTCCGGGACGTGGCGCGGGTGCAGGGCAAGTCCTACGGCCTGGCGGATCGCCTGTCGAAGATGATCCCCTTCGAAGTCGGCATGACCCTGGAAAAAGCCTACGAGCAGGAAGAGATCCTCCGTGACTTCATCAAGGTCGATGAAGAGGCTGCGGAAATCTGGGAGATGGCACGCAAGCTCGAAGGCGTTGTGCGTAACGTCGGCAAGCACGCCGGTGGTGTGGTTATCGCTCCAACCAAGCTGACCGACTTCTCGCCGATCTACTGCGACGAAGCCGGCGACGGTCTGGTAACCCAGTTCGACAAGGACGACGTCGAGGCGGCCGGCCTGGTGAAGTTCGACTTCCTCGGGTTGCGGACCCTGACGGTCATCGACTGGGCGCTGAAAACCATCAACCGCGACCGCGCGAAGGTCGATGAGCCGCCGCTGGATATCGCGTTCATCCCGCTGGATGACAAACCGACCTACCAGTTGCTGCAAAAAGCCGAAACCACTGCGGTGTTCCAGCTCGAGTCCCGGGGCATGAAGGAGCTGATCAAGAAGCTCAAGCCCGACTGCCTGGAAGACTTGATCGCACTGGTGGCACTGTTCCGTCCGGGCCCGTTGCAATCGGGCATGGTTGACGACTTTATCAACCGTAAGCACGGTCGCGCCGAACTGGCGTACCCGCACTCGGACTACCAGTACGAAGGCCTCAAGCCAGTACTGGCACCGACTTACGGCATCATCCTGTATCAGGAACAGGTGATGCAGATTGCCCAGGTCATGGCCGGTTACACCCTTGGCGGTGCGGACATGCTGCGTCGGGCCATGGGCAAGAAAAAACCTGAAGAAATGGCCAAGCAGCGCGGCGGTTTCATTGAAGGTTGCAAGACCAACAATATTGAAGCAGACCTGGCCGGTAACATTTTCGACCTGGTGGAGAAATTCGCCGGTTACGGCTTCAACAAGTCGCACTCTGCGGCTTATGGCCTGGTGTCGTACCAGACGGCCTGGCTGAAGACCCACTACCCGGCGCCGTTCATGGCCGCGGTACTGTCGGCGGACATGCACAACACCGACAAGGTCGTGACCTTGATCGAAGAAATTCGCACCATGAAGCTGCGTCTCGACGCGCCGGATGTGAATACTTCGGAGTTCAAGTTCACGGTGAATGAAGAGGGCCGGATCATCTACGGTCTGGGCGCGATCAAGGGCGTTGGCGAAGGGCCGGTCGAGGCGATTACCGAAGCGCGCCAGCACGGGCCGTTCAAGGATCTGTTCGATTTCTGCGCCCGGGTCGACCTCAAGCGCATCAACAAGCGCACCCTCGACGGTTTGATCCGTAGTGGTGCCCTGGATCGTCTGGGGCCATATTTTCACGACGAACCGAAGGCTTATCAGGCGAGCATCGACCAGAACCGCGCGGTGTTGCTCAATGCGATGGAAGGGGCGATCAAGGCCGCCGAACAGACCGCCCGCACCCACGACAGTGGTCACGCCGACCTGTTTGGCGGGCTGTTCGTCGAGGAAGATGCCGACGTCTACGCCAATCACCGCAAGGCGAAAGAGCTGACGTTGAAGGAGCGCCTCAAAGGTGAGAAAGACACCCTGGGCCTGTACCTGACCGGGCACCCGATCGACGAATACGAAGGCGAGATTCGCCGGTTCGCCCGTCAGCGCATCATCGACCTGAAACCGGCGCGCGATACCCAGACCGTGGCCGGCATGATCATCGCGCTGCGGGTGATGAAGAACAAGAAGGGCGACAAGATGGGGTTCATTACCCTGGACGACCGCTCTGGCCGGATTGAAGCCTCGCTGTTTGCCGAAGCGTTCCATTCCGCGCAGTCGCTGCTGCAGACCGACGCGATGGTGGTAGTCGAAGGCGAGGTCAGCAACGATGACTTCTCCGGCGGCTTGCGCCTGCGGGTCAAGCGCGTGATGAGCATGGAGGATGCGCGCACCAACCTGGCCGAAAGCCTGCGCCTGAAGCTGCAGACCAAGGACTTGAAAGGCGATCAGCTACGCTGGCTGGGTGAATTGTTCAAGCGCCATCGCGGCGCGTGTCCGATCACCATGGAGTACACGAGCCCCGACGCCAAGGCCTTGCTGCAGTTCGGCGAGACCTGGCGGATCGACCCGGCGGATGCGTTGATTCAAGCCTTGCGTGACCAGTTCGGGCGAGACAACGTCTTCCTCCAATACCGTTGACGGTCAGGTGCCATTATTGCCATCAAGCACATGGCCCTGATCTCGACCAAACTTTTTAATCTCGACCTGAACGCGCCTCTCCCTTAAGGTAGGGCGCGAATAGACAACCGGCCGACCCAAGCTCACTTGGATGTCGACCCAAGACGGACGCCTATGAACCCGAATTTTCTAGATTTCGAACAGCCGATCGCCGACCTGCAAGCCAAGATCGAAGAGTTGCGCTTGGTCGGTAATGACAATTCGCTGAATATCGGCGATGAGATCTCCCGCCTTCAGGACAAGAGCAGCACCCTGACCGAGGACATCTTCGGCAAGCTGACCAGCTGGCAGATCGCACGTCTCGCGCGTCATCCGAAACGTCCGTACACCCTCGATTACATCGAGCATATCTTCACCGAGTTCGACGAACTGCACGGCGACCGTCACTTCTCCGACGACGCTGCTATCGTCGGCGGCATTGCCCGCCTGGACGATCAGCCGGTGATGATCATCGGTCACCAGAAAGGCCGTGAAGTGCGCGAGAAGGTTCGCCGCAACTTCGGCATGCCGCGTCCGGAGGGCTACCGCAAGGCGTGCCGCCTGATGGAAATGGCCGAACGCTTCAAGATGCCGATCCTGACCTTCATCGACACCCCGGGTGCCTACCCGGGTATCGACGCCGAAGAGCGCAACCAGAGCGAAGCGATTGCCTGGAACCTGCGTGTGATGTCGCGCCTGAAAACCCCAATCATCGCCACCGTGATCGGTGAGGGTGGTTCCGGTGGTGCATTGGCGATTGGTGTCTGCGATCAGCTGAACATGCTGCAGTACTCGACCTACGCGGTGATTTCGCCGGAAGGTTGCGCCTCGATCCTGTGGAAAACCGCAGAAAAGGCCCCGGATGCTGCTGAAGCCATGGGCATCACTGCCGAGCGCCTCAAAGGCCTGGGTATTGTCGACAAGGTGATTGGCGAGCCTCTGGGCGGCGCGCACCGCGACCCGGCAACTGCTGCCGCATCGATCCGTGCCGAGCTGAGCTCGCAACTGGCGATGCTGAAGAAGTTCGACAACGAAGCGCTGCTCAAGCGCCGTTACGAGCGCCTGATGAGCTACGGTCTCTAAAGACCAAGCGATACCCCCGTAGGAGCTGCCGAAGGCTGCGATCTTTTGATCTTGTTTTGATTTTCAAGACAAGATCAAAAGATCGCAGCCTTCGGCAGCTCCTACAGGGACTTTTGTGGTTTGAACGATATGAGTCAGCCCATGATTGATCTGCCTGCAAGGTTGCTCTTGAATCTTGCGCCCTGGCGCAACGCCACGACCTGGCGCATCGCCTTCTCCGGTGGCCTCGACTCCACCGTCCTGCTGCACCTCCTCGTCCATCTCGCCAAAACCCAATCCCTGCCAGCACTCAGGGCCATCCATATCCACCATGGCCTCCAGGCTGCGGCTGACGCGTGGCCGCAACACTGCCAATCGGTCTGTGATGCGCTGGGTGTGCCGCTACAGGTGATTCGCGTGCAGGTACAGCCCGGCGCCAGCCTGGAGCGTGCCGCGCGGGATGCGCGCTATAGCGCGTTCACTGAAGCCACTCAAGCCAACGAACTGCTGCTGACCGCCCAGCACCGCGACGATCAGGCCGAAACCCTGTTGTTTCGGCTGATGCGCGGGGCAGGGGTGCGTGGCCTGGCGGGGATGCCTCGTGAGCGGGTGCTGGGGCAGGGACATCTTGTGCGTCCGTTGCTCGACGTCACCCGCGCCGAGCTTGAGGCCTATGCATCGGAGCACAGGCTGAGCTGGATCGAAGACCCTTCAAATCAGGACCGCCAGTTCTCGCGCAATTACCTGCGCCATCAGGTAATTCCGGCCATGACCGAGCGCTGGCCGCAAGCTTTGGCCACCATGGCCCGCAGCGCCGCGCACCTGGGCGAAGCGCAGGGCTTGCTTGACGAGCTGGCACAAATTGACCTGGCCAGTGCCAGAGCGAGCGGTTTCGAATGGTTGGGCGTGCCGTCTCTCGAACTCGCACCGTTTACAGGGCTTTCCACCGCACGCCAGCGCAATGCACTGAGCCACTGGCTCACGCCCCTGACCCGGCTGCCCGACAGCGACCATTGGTCGGGTTGGGAAAATCTGCGCGATGCCGCCGCTGATGCCCGACCGGTCTGGCGCCTGGCGGAGGGCGAATTGCATCGAGCGGGCGGGCGGATCTGGTGGTTGTCCGGCAGCTGGTTGCGCCCTGTAGCCGAAGCTGGTGCCTGGAACGATCCAGCGCAACCGCTGGTACTGACGGAGAATGGAATGCTCAGTTTCAGCGGACAAATCCCCGCTGGCCCGCTGCAGATCCGCTATCGTCAGGGGGGCGAGGTCATGGCTGTGGGCGATCGCGGGCACCGCGACCTCAAGCGCCTGCTCAACGAACGCGGGGTTCCAGGTTTCGTCCGTGGCAGATTGCCGCTGCTCTACCGCGGCACGCAATTGCTGGCGGTGGCCAACCTGTGGGGCTTGAATGGCAGCGAGCAGGACGGCTGGCATTTGCATTGGGCGCCATTGAGCGAAGATCAAGGTTTGAGCTGAAAGGGGCTTTCCGGTAGACTACGCTCCCTTCTTGATACAACTTCTGTGGATTCGCCTGAATTGCAGGAGTTGCCGATTACCAAGCAGTCTTTGCTGGGCGATTCCAAAAAATGTGTAGCGAGCAACGTACCGGTGTTTCACCTGCCGGTCTGTCCCAACGCGGCGGTTTTTTCGAAAGGTGCACTGTGATTAATGCAGGTGATCGGGGGCTTCGGCCTTCCTTCGCTTCCCCCGGCGGCTCGGACCGCTTTAACGCAGACTTCTAGGGTTTTTCATGACGCGCTACATATTCGTCACGGGCGGTGTTGTTTCTTCATTGGGGAAAGGCATTGCATCGGCTTCATTGGCGGCGATCCTGGAGGCGCGGGGACTTAAGGTCACCATGCTGAAGCTGGACCCGTACATCAACGTCGACCCAGGCACCATGAGCCCGTTCCAGCACGGTGAAGTGTTCGTCACCCACGACGGCGCCGAGACCGACCTGGACCTGGGCCACTACGAGCGGTTCATCCGCACGACCATGACCCAGAACAACAACTTCACCACCGGCCGTGTCTACGAACACGTCCTGCGCAAAGAGCGCCGTGGTGACTACCTGGGTGCAACCATCCAGGTGATCCCGCACATCACCGACGAAATCAAGCGCCGGATCATCAAGGGCGCCGGCGATGCCGACGTGGCCATGGTCGAGATCGGTGGCACCGTGGGTGACATCGAGTCGCAACCGTTCCTCGAAGCGATCCGTCAACTGCGTTTCGAAGTTGGCGCCAAGCGCGCGATGCTGATGCACCTGACCTTGGTCCCGTACATCGCCACTGCCGGTGAAACCAAGACCAAGCCAACCCAGCACTCGGTCAAGGAACTGCGTTCCATCGGCCTGCAACCAGACGTGCTGGTCTGCCGTTCCGATCACCCGATCGACATCTCGTCGCGTCGCAAGATCGCACAGTTCACCAACGTTGAAGAACGTGCGGTGATCGCGCTGGAAGACGCCGACACCATCTACAAGATCCCGGGCATTCTGCATTCGCAAGGCCTGGACGATTTTGTGGTCGAACGGTTCGGCCTGCAATGTGGCGGTGCCGATCTGTCCGAGTGGGAAGCCGTGGTCGACGCCAAGCTCAACCCTGAGCATGAAGTGACCATTGCCATGGTCGGCAAGTACATGGAGCTGCTGGACGCGTACAAGTCGCTGATCGAAGCGATGAGTCACGCCGGCATCAGCAACCGTACCAAGGTCAACCTGCGCTACATCGATTCCGAAGACATCGAGAACCAGGGCACCGCGCTGCTGGAAGGTGTCGACGCCATCCTGGTGCCGGGCGGCTTCGGTCTGCGTGGCGTGGAAGGCAAGATCACCGCCGTTCAATACGCTCGCGAAAACAAGGTTCCGTACCTGGGTATCTGCCTGGGCATGCAAGTGGCCGTGATCGAGTTCGCTCGCAACGTGATGGGCTGGAAAGACGCCAACTCCACCGAGTTCGATCGTGCCAGCGGCCACCCGGTCGTGGGTCTGATCACCGAGTGGGAAGATGCCACCGGCGCGGTCGAAACCCGTACCGAGACTTCCGACCTGGGCGGCACCATGCGTCTTGGCGCACAGGATTGCCTGCTTGAGCCGGGATCCCTGGTGCACGATTGCTACGCCAAGGACGTGATCGTCGAGCGTCACCGTCATCGCTATGAAGTGAACAACAACCTGCTGCCACAAATCATCGAAGCCGGCCTGAAAATCTCCGGTCGCTCCGGTGATGGCGCCCTGGTTGAAGTGGTCGAAGCACCGGATCATCCATGGTTCGTCGCTTGCCAGTTCCACCCTGAGTTCACCTCGACGCCACGCGACGGTCACCCGTTGTTCAGCGGTTTTGTCAAAGCTGCTTTGACTCAACACCAGAAGAAGGCGTAACCCTGATGGCGCAGAAGATCATCCGCGTAGGCGATATCGAGATTGCCAACGACAAGCCAATGGTGCTGTTCGGTGGCATGAACGTGCTGGAAAGCCGCGACATGGCGATGCAGGTTTGCGAAGAGTACGTCAAGGTCACCGAAAAACTCGGTATCCCTTACGTGTTCAAAGCCAGCTTCGACAAAGCCAACCGGTCTTCTGTGGCCTCTTACCGTGGCCCGGGCCTGGAAGAGGGCATGCGCATCTTCCAGGACATCAAGCAAGCCTTTGGCGTGCCGATCATCACCGACGTCCACGAGCCTGAACAGGCTGCGGTCGTCGCTGAAGTGTGCGACATCATCCAGCTGCCGGCCTTCCTGTCGCGCCAGACCGATCTCGTGGTCGCGATGGCCAGGACCGGTGCGGTGATCAACATCAAGAAAGCCCAGTTCCTCGCGCCCCAGGAAATGAAACACATCCTGAACAAGTGCGTGGAAGCGGGTAACGACCAGTTGATCCTGTGCGAACGTGGTTCGAGTTTCGGCTACAACAACCTGGTCGTGGATATGCTCGGCTTCGGTATCATGAAGCAGTTCGAATACCCGGTATTCTTCGACGTGACCCACGCGCTGCAAATGCCTGGCGGTCGTGCCGATTCTGCCGGTGGTCGTCGTGCCCAGGTCCTCGATCTGGCGAAAGCCGGGATCAGCCAGTCGCTGGCAGGCCTGTTCCTCGAAGCCCACCCGGATCCGGACAACGCAAAATGCGACGGCCCTTGCGCCTTGCGTCTGGACAAACTGGAGCCATTCCTGGCCCAGCTCAAGGCACTGGACGAATTGGTGAAGGGTTTTGCGACGGTAGAAACCGCGTAAACCTCATTTCTACTGTAGGAGCCGAGCTTGCTCGCGATGGGGCCCTAGAGGGCACCGCGAGCAGTGCGGCCAAAGCAATAATGTAATGCACAAGTTATAAATCGATCGGTAAAGCGTTTTCGTCAACTTTGGAGTGTTTACAACAATGGCAAAAATCGTCGACATCAAAGGTCGTGAAGTTCTCGACTCCCGTGGCAATCCCACCGTGGAAGCGGATGTGCTTCTCGATAACGGCATCATCGGCAGCGCTTGCGCGCCGTCCGGTGCTTCCACTGGCTCGCGCGAAGCGCTCGAGCTGCGTGATGGCGACAAGAGCCGTTACCTGGGCAAAGGCGTTCTCAAAGCCGTCGCCAACATCAACGGCCCGATCCGCGACCTGTTGAAAGGTACCGATCCAAGCGACCAGAAAGCGCTGGATCACGCGATGATCAAGCTCGATGGCACTGAAAACAAAGGCTCCCTGGGCGCCAACGCGATCCTCGCCGTTTCCCTGGCTGCGGCCAAGGCAGCAGCACAGGACCAGGACCTACCGCTGTACGCTCACATCGCCAACCTGAACGGCACTCCGGGTGTTTACTCGATGCCGGTTCCGATGATGAACATCATCAACGGTGGCGAGCACGCTGATAACAACGTCGACATCCAGGAATTCATGGTTCAGCCGGTTGGCGCCAAGTCTTTCTCGGAAGGCCTGCGCATGGGCACCGAAATTTTCCATCATCTCAAAGCTGTGCTGAAGGCCCGTGGCTTGAGCACTGCAGTCGGTGACGAAGGTGGTTTCGCACCTAACCTGGCTTCCAACGAAGACGCTTTGAAAGTGATCTCCGAAGCGGTGGCCAACGCCGGTTACAAGCTCGGTACCGACGTGACCCTGGCTTTGGACTGCGCGGCGAGCGAGTTCTACGAAGACGGCAAGTACAACCTGTCCGGCGAAGGCCAGGTGTTCACTGCTGAAGGTTTTGCTGACTACCTCAAAGGCCTGACCGAGCGTTATCCGATCATCTCGATCGAAGACGGCCTGGACGAGTCCGACTGGGCCGGCTGGAAAATCCTCACCGACAAGATTGGCGAGAAAGTCCAACTGGTAGGCGACGACCTGTTCGTAACCAACACCAAGATCCTGAAAGAAGGCATCGATAAAAAGATCGCCAACTCGATCCTGATCAAGTTCAACCAGATCGGCACCCTGACCGAAACCCTGGAAGCTATCCAGATGGCCAAGGCCGCTGGTTACACTGCCGTTATCTCGCACCGCTCCGGCGAAACCGAAGATTCGACCATTGCCGACCTGGCTGTGGGCACCTCGGCTGGCCAGATCAAGACCGGCTCCCTGTGCCGTTCCGATCGCGTCTCCAAGTACAATCAACTGCTGCGTATCGAAGAGCAGTTGAACGGCAAAGCCAAGTACAACGGTCGCAGCGAATTTCGCGGTTAATCGTTGACTGATATAAAGTCAGCGGATTGTGGCGAAAAAATCGCAACGGCGATGGATTTGCCACTAATCTGATGCCTTATCAGCACAAGCCTGGGTTCTCCAGGCTTCGTGCTATCAGATGCTTCAAGTTTTGGCATGGCTGTCTTTTTCACTGGAAACCCGATATTCGATGCGCAGTCCCAATTGGTTGTTCCTCGTCTTGCTCCTGTTGCTGGCTGGCCTGCAATACCGCCTGTGGGTGGGTAATGGTAGCCTCGCGCAAGTGGCCGAGCTGACTCAGCAGATCGCAGATCAACACGCTGAGAATGAAGGCTTGCTGGAACGCAATCGGGTCATGGACGCCGAAGTCAGTGAGTTGAAAAAAGGCATGGAGACCGTTGAAGAGCGGGCTCGCCATGAGTTGGGCATGGTCAAGGACGGTGAAACCCTTTACCAGCTGGCTCAATGAATTCCCCGATACCGGCCTTCTGGGCCGTGATTCCCGCCGCGGGCGTTGGCGCCCGAATGGCCGCAGACCGTCCCAAGCAATACTTGCAACTGGGCGGGCGCACTATTCTCGAACACAGCCTTGGCTGCTTCCTTGATCATCCTGCCCTGAAGGGGTTGGTGGTCAGTCTTGCTGTTGATGATCCCTATTGGCCGAACCTCGCCTGTGCTGGCGATGTGCGTATCCAGCGTGTCGAAGGCGGGGCTGAGCGCTCCGGGTCGGTACTAAACGCCCTCCTGCATTTGCATGCGCTGGGCGCCGACGATGAAGACTGGGTGCTGGTTCACGATGCCGCGCGGCCGAATCTGGCCCGGGATGACCTGGACAAGTTGCTCGGCGAACTGGCGGATGATGCTGTCGGCGGACTGCTGGCGGTCCCGGCGCGTGATACGTTGAAACGGGTCGACAAGCACGGTCGCGTGGTTGAAACCGTGGACCGCAGTGTGATCTGGCAGGCGTATACGCCGCAGATGTTTCGCCTTGGGGTGCTGCATCGGGCGCTGGCTGACAGCCTGGTGGCGGATGCGTTGATTACCGATGAAGCTTCGGCGATGGAGTGGGCGGGGTTGGCGCCGCGCTTGATCGAAGGGCGCTCGGACAACATCAAGGTCACGCGACCTGAAGATCTTGAGTGGTTGCGGCAGCGCTGGGCTAACCGTCGCTGAGTGATGTGGTGTCTGTACTGCCGCTATCGCGAGCAGGCTCACTCCTACAATGGATCTGCGGCGCACGCAAAAGTGAGCAACACAAAACACTGTAGGAGTGAGCCTGCTCGCGATAGCGGCAGTACAGATAACACAACACTCAACCCTGATACTCCTGCCTCAACGCCAACCCCTCCTTCAAATAATCCACCAACTTACGCACCTTCGGCGACAAATGCCGTTGCTGCGGATAAAGCGCCCACACCGCCGTATTCGGCGGCTGATGCGCATCCAGCAGCGAGATCAGCTCGCCACTTTTAAGGTGCTCCAGCACGTAATAGTCCGGCAACTGACACAACCCAACCCCTTGCAGCGCCGCATCCAGCACCGCCTGCCCGCTGTTGCAGCGCCAGTTGCCCTGGACCCGCTGGGAAAACTCCCGCCCGTTCTGCTCCAGTTGCCACAGGTCCGAGCTGCCGATCAGGCAATTATGCCGGCTCAATTCTGACAAGCTGTGTGGCCGACCATAACGTTCGACGTAGGAAGGCGAGGCGCACAGGTACATGCGTCGGGGTGCCAGGCGGGCCGCTACCAGCCTGGAATCCTGAAGACGGCCGAGGCGGATCGCCAGGTCGAGACCTTCATGCACCAGGTCGAGCTGCCGGTTGCTCAGTTCGATATCAATGCGCAGTTGCGGGTATAACGCCATGAACCGCGTCACTAGTGGCACGATAAATCGCTCGCCATAGGCCACGGCGCAGGTCATGCGCAGCATGCCCTTGGGCTCGCTGGTCAGGTCGCCGACTGCACGCAGTGCTTCTTCACGACCATCCTGCAAGCGTTGGCAATGCTGCAGAAACGTCTGCCCGGCTTCGGTCAGGGTCACCCTGCGGGTACTGCGGTACAGCAGCCGCGTCTGAAGACGTTCTTCAAGGCGTACGATCTGTCGGCTGATGTGGGAGGAAGAAACGCCGAGACGCTCCGCTGCCGCCGTGAACTGGCTTAATTCGGCTACGGCGACAAACTCGTCAATTCCTTCCCAGCGATTCTCGGACATCAATGATTATCCCTGTATGGCAATAATGTTTTGCTTTTGCCCGGATTATTCACCGTAAACCGATGTATTACACTCCCTGTCTCGTTAATTCACTGGAGTGTCCCCATGATCAAGTCGCGCGCCGCCGTTGCGTTCGAGGCCAAGAAGCCTCTCGAGATCGTTGAAGTCGACGTCGCCATGCCCAAGGCCGGTGAAGTCCTGCTGCGGGTAGTGGCCTCCGGTGTTTGCCATACCGATGCCTACACCCTGTCGGGTGCGGATCCGGAAGGCATCTTCCCGTCGATCCTGGGCCACGAAGGTGGCGCAGTGGTTGAAGCGATTGGCGAAGGCGTGACCTCGGTCGCGGTCGGCGATCATGTTATTCCGCTGTACACCCCGGAATGCCGCCAGTGCAAATTCTGCCTGTCGGGCAAGACCAACCTGTGCCAGGCCATTCGTGCGACACAGGGCAAAGGCCTGATGCCGGACGGCACTTCGCGTTTTTCCTACAAGGGCCAGGAAATTTTCCACTACATGGGCACTTCGACTTTTTCCGAATACACCGTGTTGCCGGAAATCTCCGTGGCCAAAATCGCCAAGGAAGCGCCGCTGGAAAAAGTCTGCCTGCTGGGCTGCGGTGTCACCACTGGCATCGGCGCGGTGCTCAATACCGCCAAGGTAAAACCAGGTGACACCGTGGCTATTTTCGGCCTCGGCGGCATCGGCCTGTCTGCAGTCATCGGTGCGGTCAAGGCCAAGGCGGCGCGGATCATCGCCATCGACATCAATCCGGGCAAATTCGAAATCGCCAGGCAGCTGGGCGCCACCGATTGCGTCAATCCGAAAGACTTCGATCGTCCAATCCAGGAAGTCATCGTCGACATGACCGATGGCGGCGTGGACTTCTCCTTCGAGTGCATCGGCAATGTGCAGCTGATGCGCGCCGCACTTGAGTGCTGCCACAAGGGTTGGGGCGAGTCGGTGATCATCGGTGTTGCCGGCGCCGGCCAGGAAATCGCTACCCGTCCATTCCAGCTGGTCACCGGTCGCGTCTGGCGCGGGTCGGCGTTTGGTGGAGTGCGCGGTCGCACCGAATTGCCAAGCTATGTCGAAATGGCTGAAACCGGGGAAATCCCGCTGGATACTTTCATCACCCACACCATGGGCCTGGAAGACATCAACAAAGCTTTCGACCTGATGCACGAAGGCAAAAGCATCCGTAGCGTCATTCATTTCTGAGGTCGCTCATGAGCCTGGAAAATATTTCCTGCCAGAAAAGCTTCGGCGGCTGGCACAAACGCTACCGGCATCGTTCCGATGTGCTCGGCTGCGACATGGTGTTTGCCGTGTACCTGCCGCCGCAAGCGGAGCAGGGCGGCAAGTTGCCGGTGCTGTATTGGCTGTCGGGCCTGACCTGCACCGACGAGAATTTCATGCAAAAGGCCGGCGCCCTGCGCATGGCCGCCGAGCTCGGGCTGATCATCGTTGCGCCGGACACCAGCCCTCGCGGCCCCGATGTACCCGGTGATCCGGATGGTGCCTGGGACTTCGGCCTGGGTGCCGGGTTTTACCTGAATGCCACCCAGGAACCCTGGTCCCGGCATTACCGGATGCATGACTATGTGGTGAAGGAACTGCCGGCTCTGGTCGAAGCGCATTTCCCTGCGTCGGACAAGCGCGGCATCAGCGGTCACTCCATGGGTGGTCACGGTGCGCTGGTATGTGCTTTGCGCAATCCGGGGCGCTATCAGTCGGTGTCGGCGTTTTCACCGATCAACAATCCAATGGACTGCCCGTGGGGGCACAAGGCCTTTTCCCGTTACCTGGGCGAGGACCGCTCCAAGTGGCGAGAATGGGATGCCTGCGCACTGATCGCCGAGGCGCACGAGAAGCTGCCGCTACTGGTCGATCAAGGAGATCGCGATGACTTCCTCGCCACCCAGCTCAAGCCTGAAGCCCTGCAACAGGCGGCCAAACTGGCCGGTCACCCGTTGACGTTGCGCCTGCAACCCGGCTACGACCACAGCTATTTCTTCATCGCCAGTTTCATCGATGAGCACTTGCAGCATCACGGACGCGCCCTAGGGGGTGCTCTCAGTTAGTTTCCCCACCGCGGAGGGGAAACTAATTGAGAGCACCCCCTCCTCTAATGCAGGTAGAATCACGCCCTGACAAAATTCGGGGCGTTTTTTTATGCGTATTGGCCACGGCTATGATGTGCACCGTTTCGCTGAAGGCGATTTCATTACTCTGGGCGGCGTGCGTATTGCATACGGCTTCGGGCTGCTCGCTCACTCCGACGGTGACGTCCTGCTGCACGCCTTGAGCGATGCCTTGCTCGGCGCCGCTGCGCTGGGTGATATCGGCAAGCACTTCCCGGACACCGACCCCACCTTCAAAGGCGCCGACAGTCGTGTGCTGTTGCGGCATGTCGTCGGTCTGATCCACGCCAAGGGCTGGAAAGTCGGCAACGTCGACAACACCATCGTCGCCCAGGCGCCGAAAATGGCCCCGCATATCGAATCGATGCGCGCGCTGATTGCCGCGGATCTTCAAGTTGAGTTGGACCAAGTGAACGTAAAAGCCACCACCACCGAAAAGCTCGGCTTTGTCGGTCGCGAAGAGGGTATTGCCGTGCATTCCGTTGCCCTGTTGCTGCGCGCATGAACGAACTGCAACTGCTCGGCCCGCGGGCTTATGGTGAGGCGCTCGGTACCGCAGTCCTGAAGGCCACGGCCGAAGACTTCCAGGTCGACGAAGTGCTCGATATTCCCCTCAGTGGTGATGGTGAGCATTTATGGATCTGGGTCGAGAAGCGCGGCCTGAACACCGAGGAAGCGGCACGGCGGATCGCCAAGGCGGCGGGCGTTCCTTTGCGCACCGTCAGCTATGCGGGCCTCAAGGATCGTCAGGCGCTGACTCGCCAGTGGTTCAGCGTGCAGTTGCCGGGCAAGGCCGATCCTGACCTGTCGGCGGCAGAAAACGACACGTTGAAAGTCCTCAAGACCGGCCGACACAGACGCAAGCTGCAACGCGGTGCTCACTCGGCCAATGGATTTACCCTGCGCCTGACTCAGTTCTCCGGTGACAAGGCGGCGATCGAAGAACGGCTGCAACTGATCAGCCAGCAAGGCATTCCCAACTATTTTGGCGCCCAGCGTTTTGGCTTCGACGGCGGTAACGTGGTCGATGCCCGCGGATGGGCCGCGCGCAAGGCCCTGCCGGAACAGCGCAATGTACGCTCGCGCCTGCTGTCTACCGCTCGCAGTTTCCTGTTCAACCAGGTGCTGGCCGCACGGGTTGCCGACGGCACCTGGCAGCAAGCCCAGGTCGGCGACCTGCTGGCCTTTACCGACAGCCGCAGCTTTTTTCCGGCCGGCGAAGCTGAGTGCAGCGACCCGCGCCTGGCGATTCTTGACCTGCATCCAACAGGACCGCAGTGGGGCGAAGGTGACTCACCGGCCACCGGGGTTGTCCATCAACTGGAGCAGGAAATCGCCTCTCGCGAAGCAGACTTGCGCGATTGGCTGGTTAACGCCGGAATGAGCCACGAACGTCGCATCCTGCGACTGCCCATTGGTGGGTTGACGTGGCATTATCCGGAGCCTGACATTCTGCAACTGGAATTCGTCCTACCGGCCGGATGCTTCGCCACCGTATTGGTGCGCGAGCTTGTCGATCTGGTGCCGGTGGGGCAGACGGACAGCCCATGCGTATTCTGATTTCTAACGACGATGGGGTCACCGCGCCCGGTCTCGCCGCGCTTTATGCTGCGCTGGCGGATTACACCGAATGCGTGGTGGTCGCCCCGGACCAGGACAAGAGTGGCGCCAGCAGTTCGCTGACGCTCGACCGTCCGTTGCACCCGCAAACCCTGGCCAATGGTTTTATCAGCCTGAACGGCACCCCTACCGATTGCGTGCATCTGGGCCTTAATGGCCTGCTGGAGCGCCAACCGGACATGGTAGTTTCGGGGATCAACCTGGGTGCCAACCTGGGGGACGACGTGCTGTATTCCGGCACCGTTGCCGCAGCGCTTGAAGGCCGTTTCCTGGAACGTCCCGCTTTCGCGTTCTCGCTGGTCTCACGGCAAGTGGAGAACCTTCCCACAGCGGCTTACTTTGCGCGCAAACTGGTAGAAGCCCACGCTGACCTTGACCTGCCCCCGCGCACGGTGCTGAACGTGAACATTCCCAATTTGCCCCTGGATCACATCCGCGGCATCCAGTTGACCCGCCTCGGCCATCGCGCCCGGGCGGCGGCACCGCTGAAAGTGGTCGACCCGCGTGGTAAATCCGGCTACTGGATCGCCGCCGCCGGGGATGCCGAAGACGGTGGCCCGGGCACGGATTTCCATGCCGTGATGCAAGGTTATGTGTCGATTACCCCACTGCAACTGGACCGCACCTTCAATGATGCCTTCAGAAGTCTCGATGGCTGGCTGGAGGGCTTGCGCTAATGGCTCGTGAACACGACGACATCCTGCGTCGCGGCATCGGGATGACTTCCCAGCGAACCCGCGAGCGCCTGATCCAGCGCCTGTATGACGAGGGCCTGTCCAACGCCAAGGTGCTGGAAGTGATTCGCCGTACACCGCGTCATCTGTTCGTCGATGAGGCGCTGGCGCACCGCGCCTACGAAGACACGGCGCTGCCGATCGGCCATAACCAGACCATCTCCCAGCCTTATATGGTGGCGCGCATGAGCGAGCTGCTGCTGGAGGCGGGTCCGCTGGACAAGGTCCTCGAGATTGGCACGGGTTCGGGCTACCAGACGGCGGTGCTGTCGCAGCTGGTAGAGCGGGTGTTCTCCGTGGAGCGCATCAAGGTGCTGCAGGACCGGGCCAAGGAACGCCTGGTCGAACTGAACCTGCGCAACGTGGTATTTCGCTGGGGAGACGGCTGGGAAGGCTGGCCGGCACTGGCGCCCTACAACGGTATTATTGTCACGGCGGTGGCCACCGATGTACCCCAGGCGCTGCTCGATCAACTGGCGCCGGGTGGACGCCTGGTGATCCCGGTCGGCTCTGGCGAGGTCCAGCAATTGATGCTGATCATTCGTGAAGAACAGGGCTTTTCCAGGCATGTACTAGGGGCTGTCCGGTTCGTTCCATTGCTCAATGGGCCGCTGGCCTGAGCATTTATTTAAACGCGCTGAATTCTATTCGTTTGCCCCTGTCTTACAGCGGCAACATCGCGTTAAACAGATTCATCGTCAGTCAGCAAACGTGTGCGGTGCTTCATTGAGGTAAAGCCGGCACAGGCCGTTATACTTGCGTCATTTCCTGCCGATACTTGGCAATTCAAATTTTCAGCCACCACAAAGGGAGCGGCGGGTGAGTCTCAAAGTCATTGCGCAGCGAATCAGTACAACGAGCTTTCAGCGCCTGGTGACTGGCCTTGTCTTGAGCACCTTGCTGGTCGGATGTTCCAGCAACAAATCCAGCGACGTGCGCGTCGTCGATCGCAATGCCGTGGCTCAACGGCCGGCGGTTACTACCGGGCAATACGTCGTGCGCCCCAAGGACACGATGTTCTCCATCGCCTTTCGCTACGGCTGGGACTACAAGGCCCTGGCCGCACGCAACAACATTCCCGCGCCGTACACGATTCATCCGGGTCAGACGATTCGCTTCGACGGTCGTACCGGTTCAACGTCTTCAACGGTTTCCAGCTCGTCCAGTTCAACGCCTTCCTCGTCGAGCAAAACCACGGTGTTCAAGCGTCCGGTAAACGGCTCGGGACCGACCACTGCAGTGGTTGTACCGTCCGTCGCGAACAAACCGGCACCTGCTCCACTGCCTCCAGCGGGCCCAGCCCCGACCGGCTGGGGATGGCCTTCTAATGGCATTCTTATTGGAAAATTCTCTTCAAACGGGAGTTTGAATAAAGGAATTGATATCGCCGGGGATTTGGGACAGCCTGTTTTAGCTGCGTCTGATGGGACGGTGGTATACGCCGGGAGTGGCTTAAGGGGCTACGGCGAGTTAGTCATCATCAAACACAGCGATACCTACGTCAGTGCCTACGGACATAACCGCAGGCTGTTGGTTCGGGAGGGGCAGCAGGTCAAGGTCGGACAGACAATTGCCGAAATGGGGTCAACGGGTACAGACCGGGTGAAACTGCATTTTGAGATTCGCCGCCAAGGTAAACCAGTAGATCCGCTGCAGTTCCTGCCACGTCGTTGATTTGTTACCAGCCTGTTCCGTCACGTAGAGGGAACAGGCTCCAGCGTTGCCAAGGATAAAGGCGTCGCTTGAGCTTGAGGTCGAACTCACCAAAGGACTATAACAATGGCTCTCAGTAAAGAAGTGCCGGAGTTTGACATCGACGATGAGGTTCTCCTTATGGAGGCCGACATTGGTACGGAATCGGTGTCGAATGATGAAGGGGCAGCTCCACCTTCCGTTCGTGCCAAATCCAAAAACTCCGCGTCGTTGAAGCAACACAAGTACATTGACTACACGCGTGCGCTCGATGCCACGCAGCTGTACCTCAATGAAATCGGCTTTTCCCCTCTGTTAACCCCCGAAGAAGAAGTACATTTTGCGCGATTGTCGCAAAGTGGGGATCCGGCTGGGCGCAAGCGCATGATTGAAAGCAACCTGCGCCTGGTGGTGAAAATCGCCCGACGCTACGTCAATCGTGGCCTGTCGCTGCTGGACCTGATCGAAGAGGGCAACCTCGGGCTTATTCGGGCGGTAGAGAAGTTCGACCCTGAACGCGGCTTCCGCTTCTCGACTTACGCAACCTGGTGGATTCGTCAGACCATCGAGCGCGCGATCATGAATCAGACCCGGACCATCCGGTTGCCGATCCATGTGGTCAAGGAGCTGAATGTGTACTTGCGGGCAGCCCGGGAACTGACGCAAAAACTCGACCATGAACCTTCACCCGAAGAAATCGCCAACCTGCTGGAAAAACCGGTTGGAGAGGTCAAGCGCATGCTGGGCTTGAACGAGCGGGTTTCTTCGGTCGACGTCTCGCTGGGTCCGGATTCGGATAAAACCCTGCTGGATACGCTGACTGATGACCGTCCAACCGATCCCTGTGAATTGCTGCAGGACGACGACCTGTCCCAGAGCATCGATCAGTGGCTGTCCGAGCTGACCGACAAACAGCGCGAGGTGGTGATTCGCCGCTTCGGTCTTCGTGGTCATGAGAGCAGCACGCTGGAAGATGTGGGCCTGGAAATCGGTCTTACTCGGGAACGGGTTAGGCAGATTCAGGTGGAAGGCTTGAAACGTCTCCGGGAGATCCTGGAGAAGAACGGCTTGTCGAGCGAGTCGCTGTTTCAATAAGCGCAGTGTAGGCAAGCTGCAAAAAGCCCCGACTGGTTCGGGGCTTTTTGTTGGGTGGGATTTGGCTGGGCGGGGGAATCGGGTTTGCAGTGAGTTGGTGTAAGTCTTCGCTTACTGTGGCGTAAGTGTTCGTTATTTTTACAGTGCGATAGTTGGTACCATGCTCGCCAGTTAACGCATAACTAACTGATTTTTAGTTGATTTTTCATCGTCAGGTTGGTGAGGTATTGAGTTGCTTGGGGATTTTAGAGGCGTTGCTTGTGGTCGGGAAAGGTCTAGTATCGGGGTTGTGTCGACGGATGGACACGCCCTTCAGGATGAGGGGAAAGGATATCGCAGGAGCGATTCATCAGGATGATGAAAGGGAACACAGGGACTATGGAAAAAAATGTGGGCGGGTCAAACCGCCCCTTTTTTTTGCCTGCAGAAAAGTGGTCGTGGCAGACGTTCTGGCCATTCCGGACTTCTTCCCCCGATCCCCCGATACCCCGATCCCCCGATCCCCTGTAGGAGCTGTCGAGTGAAACGAGGCTGCGATCTTTTGATCTTGGTCTGGGTACATATCCATTTCTGCGGCCACGGCTTCCTTTGGTTCCGCTTTTACAGCGGGTCACTTGGAACAGCGCCAAGTAACCAAGCGCTTTCTGCCCCACCACTCGGCACCTCGCTAAGGCTCGGTGTGCCCGAACGCAGGCATTGCTCCGCGGGCCGCTGCGCTGGGCCATCCATGGCCCAGCGCAGCTAAACCGGCATCCTTGCCGGTTTACCCGCTACGCAATACCTGCGTTCGGCCAGCGTGGTTAACGGGGCGCCCTCAATCAAAAACCTCGCTGTGGCGGCCTCTGGGCCGACCAAGGCATCAAGCCGGCGCGCTTCGCTGGATTGTTCGTGCACATCTTCTGGATTTCCGACCGGCTAATCGCCAATCGCCAATCGCCAATCGCCCAACGTCCAACGTCTCGATTCGCTGCGCCGCACATTTGGCCCCCGCCCCCCGTAGGAGCTGCCGAGTGCAACGAGGCTGCGATCTTTTGATCTCGCCCCTCTGGCACCCAACTACCCCCAGCTATAACAGTCGAGAATACTTGGCGCGTGCTTTTCTATTTTCGGGTAATGGCAAGTGCGGTTAGCATCAAGCCACTTCGCCCGTTAGCCCCACCAGAAGAAGAAAAACTCAGAAGGAGCGTTTATGTCCACGTCCACCCCCGCCACTCGAGCGGACTTTGAACACCTCGATCAGATTGACGAATTGCGCAACTCCCGTGAGCGTTTCGACTTGCCCGAGGGCGAAATCTACCTCGATGGCAACTCATTGGGCGCGATGCCCGCGCATATCCCGGCGCGGATCGAGAAAGTGCTCAAGCAGGAATGGGCCCAAGGCCTGATTCGCTCCTGGAACGATGCCGATTGGTACCCGGCGCCGCAGCGTACCGGGGCAAAGATTGCCGGGTTGATTGGCGCGCAAAGCCACGAAGTGATTGTTGCCGACTCGACCTCGATTAATCTGTTTAAGGTGCTGGTCGCCGCCATCCGCCTGCGTCCCGGGCGCAGTGTGATTCTGGCTGAGCGCGGCAACTTTCCAACTGACGTTTACATCGCCGATGGCGTGGCCGAACTCATGGGCAGTCAATTGCGCTGCGTTGAGCCGGACGACATCCTCGATGCCCTGGATGAAGAGGTGGCGATCGTTTCGCTGACCCATGTCAATTTCAAATCCGGCAAGCGCTATGACATGGCGCGCATCACCGAACGGGCGCAGGCAGTCGGTGCTCTGGTGGTCTGGGACCTGTGCCATTCGGCCGGTGCGATGCCCATTGCGCTGAACGAAGTCAATGCCGACTTCGCCGTGGGTTGCGGTTACAAATACCTCAATGGCGGTCCGGGTGCGCCGGCGTTTGTGTTCGTCGCCGAGCGTCATATCCCGCACATTCGCCAACCACTTACGGGCTGGCATGGCCATGCCAAGCCGTTCGATTTTGACCATCACTTCCGGCCTCATCCGACTATCGACCGCATGCTCACGGGCACTGCGCCACAACTGGGCGTGTTGGCACTGGAAGCGGCACTGGAAGTGTTCGATGGCGTCGACCTCAAAGTGCTCCGACAAAAAAGCGTGGCTCTGGGCGACCTGTTCATTTCGCTGTGCGATCAGCAGTTGGCCGGCCTGGGCATCGAGTTGCGCTCCCCGCGTGACGGCGAACAGCGCGGCAGTCAGGTGTCGCTGGCCCATGAGCAGGCTTACGCAGTGATGCAGGCGTTGATCGCCCGCGGCATCGTCGGCGACTTCCGTGCGCCCGACATCCTGCGGTTTGGTTTTGCCCCACTGTACATCCGCTATGTGGATATCTGGGACAGCGTGGTCGCCTTGCGTGAAATCCTCGAACAAAAAGAATGGGATCGCCCGGAATTTCTGGCCCGCAAGTCAGTGACCTGAGCCCCTCCCACCGATTCGGAGCAATTGTGCAATGACAAAAACAACCAGCACCTTCGAACATTTGATAGACCGCGAAAAAGGCTTGAAGCAAAGCCTCACCAGCGGCCAGTTGTCGATGATCGCCATTGGTGGCGCCATCGGCACCGGGCTGTTTCTGGGCAGCGGTTTCGCCATTGGATTTGCCGGCCCCAGTGTTCTGGTGAGCTACGGCATCGGCGCGCTGATTGCCCTGTTGTTGATGGGCTGCCTCGCGGAGATGACCGTGCGCCATCCCACCTCGGGGTCGTTTGGTTCGTTCGCCGAGTTCTACGTGGCGCCGTGGTTTGGCTTCGCGATTCGTTACGCCTACTGGTCGTCGATTGTGTTTGCGGTCGGCACGGAAATCACTGCTGCAGCGATGTACATGAAGTACTGGTACCCGGACGTGCCGGGTGGTTACTGGATGGTGGCGTTTTCCATGGCGCTGATCGTCGCCAACGCCTTCAGCGTCAAGGTGTTTGGCGCCATTGAGTATGTGTTCTCGCTGATCAAGCTGTGCGCAATTGTGGTGTTCATCCTGTTGGGGGCTTACGTGGTGTACGGCGCTCCGGCAGACACCAGCATCGGTTTTGCCAATTACACCAATGATCGGGGATTCTTCCCGAACGGCTGGTGGGGTACCTGGGTGGCGGTGATCGTCGCGTTTTTCAGCTACCTGAGCATCGAGATGATCGCGGTGGCGGCCGGCGAGGCCAAGGACCCGCAGCGTGCAGTGACTCGCGCGTTCCGTATCACCATAGTGCGCCTGGTGGTGTTTTACCTGCTGACCATCGCGCTGGTACTGGCGATTGTGCCTTGGGGTCAGAACAGTGGGGGCCAGAGCCCGTTCGTCACGGTGATGGCGGCGACCGGCGTGCCTTATGCGGGCGCGGTGTTTAACGCGGTGATTCTGATCGCGGCGCTGTCAGCGATGAACAGCCAGCTCTACATCACCACACGCTTGATGTTCAGCTTGTCGCGGGCCGGTCAGGCACCCACGGTGTTTGGTCGCCTGAACAGCAAAGGCGTGCCGTTGCCTGCGCTATTGCTGTCCTCGGTGGGCATTGGCCTGGCGACGCTGCTGTACCTGGCCTACCCGGAAAAAGCCTTCACCCTGATGATGTCCATCGCGATGTTCGGAGCAATGTTCACCTGGGCCGGGATTTTCCTCACACACCTGTTCTTCCGTCGCAGTCAGGCCGGGCAACCTTTGGCCTTCAAGCTGTGGGGTTATCCATGGACCAGCCTCGCCGGGTTGCTGCTGATGCTGGCAGTGATGATCACCACGCTGTTCACCGAAGAGTTTGCTCCGACGTTGCTCTGCGGTGTGCCGTTCCTGGTGGTGATCCTGCTGATCTACTTCCTGCGCTTTCGGCAAAAGGCCCCCGTGCTGACGGACGCGCCCAAGCCTTTGCCACTGCAACGCTGAGTGGCTACGCCTGACCAGGGACGGTCAGGCACTTTTTTCTGCTGATGCATTGACCGGGCACCTGCGTGCCGGGGTCGATTGCGCGCGCCGGTAAATCACGTTTCGGCTCGCCTTCCACATTGGGGTTGTCATGAATCACACCAGAACCACCGTTCTGTTGTTGGCCAGCGCCTGCGCGTTACCTTCGTTCGCGGCTCAGCTGACGGCACCGGGGCACGGGTTTATCGCGGACAGCGGCGTCGACGTCTTGCTGCGCAATTCCTACTTCAACCGCAGCAAGGAAGACGGCCGTCGCGATGCTCGCGACTGGACCCAGGGCGTGCTCGGTCAATACACCTCCGGCTTCACCGAAGGCACCTTTGGCGTTGGCGTGGATGCGTTTGCGTATCTGGGCTTGAAGCTGGATGCACCCGCGGACAAATCCGGCACTGGTAACTTGCCGGTGCACGATGACGGGCAACCGGCGGACAACTATTCCAAGGCCGGCGCGGCGCTGAAGCTGCGTATGTCCAAGAGCATTTTGAAGGTGGGCGAACAACGCCCGGAAACCCCGGTGTTTGGCGTCAGCCATTTTCGCATCGTGCCGCAGACCGCTACTGGTTTGTCGCTGATCAGTCGCGAAGTCGAAGGGCTGGAAGTACAAGCCGGGCATTTCACTTCCGCCACCAGCCCGGTCACCACCAATGCCGATGGCGATCTCTGGGCGGTGATGGCCGGCGTTACCACGCCAACGGCGGACTACCTGGGTGGCAGTTATCAACTGACACCGGGGCTGACCGTCAGCCTGTACGGTTCGCGCTTTGAGGACCTCTGGAACCAGTACTACGCCAACCTCGAAAGCCGTACCGATGTCGATGCGCTCAATCAGTTCGGGCTGGGCCTGACGGCCTACCGCACGCTCGATGAGGGCCAGGCCAAGGCCGGTGAGATCAACAACACCAGTGTCGGCCTGTCGACCTTCTGGCGCCATGGCGCACATCGCTGGCTGCTGGGGTTGCAGAAAATCGACGGAGACACGCCGTTCGATTACCTGGGCGTGGGTGACAAAGACCGCAATGGGCGTAACGGCAACGATCAGGGCGCCTCGATTCAGTTGCCGAACGCGGCGCAGTTTTCCGACTTCAACGGCCCGCAGGAACAGTCCTGGCAAGTGCGTTACGACCTGTCACTGGCGCCTTATGGCATGCCAGGCCTGACCGTCATGAGCCGCTACGTGCGCGGCTGGGGCATCGACGGTAGCCGCATTGCCGCCACCGGCCCTTATTCCGGACGCTACGGCGATGACGGCAAACATCACGAAACCAATCTGGAAGTGCGCTATGTGGTCCAGTCCGGGCCCGCCAAAGGCTTGAGCGTGCGGGCGCGCCAGGCCTGGCATCGGGCCAACGGCGACCAGGGCTCGGGCGACCTGGACGACTTCCGGCTGATTACCGATTACCCCATCGACATTTTGTAGGGCGGGCGGGCGCACGCCGCCGGCATGCGCTTGTTCAACCGACCACAACCATTGGCAATCACCTGTACTGCCCAACCGGGCACCACCCCTGGAGTGAATAATGAAAACAATGCGACTCCCCAACAAACCCCGTGCGCCGTTTCTCACAAGCGCACTGACCACCTGCGTGATGCTGGGACTGTGCAGCAGCGTCCACGCGGACAGCTCGGCGCCGGTCAACATCACCGACCCATTCGTCAAACAGCAGACTGCGATGTCCGTGGACAAGATTCCACCGATGCCGGCGCCGGGCAGCTATGGCATGGACAAAACCACGGGCAAGTTCACCCACCCGGTGGCGACTCCGTTCAGTCACGAAGGCGAGCCTTTTGCCGGTGAGCTGGATTACTGGGACACCAAAAGCTACATCAAGAACATGACCGTCGAGGCGTATTACCCGATCACGGTCGAGCCGTTTCACACCTGGCAGAACATCGTCGATTTCGACGGCAAGCGTTACCTCTACCAATACGTACGCCGCAACCTGAAGGTCTTCGATATCACGCATCCCAAGGACGTGAAGCTGGTGTTCACCAAGGGTTCTACCTGGGGCCCGGACGGTCCGGGTGCGGAAGAAAACCCGTACGCCGCCGATGATATGTTTGGCGCGGCCACGGTGCAGTGGAACAAGAAGCTGGGCAAATACATCATGGTCCAGTCCTTCGAAGTGCGCCGCTTTGGCGTGTTGAGTGACAAGTACCGCGAGCCGGACAAAGTTGAAGCCATCCGCAAGTCCAAGCACCTCAAGGGCTTCAAGGTCTACGAGATGAACGGGCCGCTGCCGGCGGACTGGAAACTGATCGCCACCCGCACCAGCGACATCGAACATCCCGATGCGCCGATTGGCGAGCAGCAGGGCTCCGGCGTGCGCGACATCCCGGCCTACTTTGGTGGCGACGTGATGTACGTGGCCGCAGCGCCCAGCGACAGCTACGCGCTGACCGAATACCCCAACGACCTTTACAACGCCGGCTACCAGTCTTGGGACATGTCGGACCCAGGCAACCCGAAGCTGCTGCAGATGCTCACTGTGCCAGGGCAAATCGTCGGTGATCCAAAACACGAAGCCGTGTTCAAGGCCAACCCGCGCGCCGGCAACCGGGCCTCTTGGATGGGCGCCAGGATGTCGCTGTTCATTCCGAAAACCGTCGAGCAGGGCGGCAAATATGGCTACGCCGCGATGGGCGGGATGGGGCTCTACGTGGTCGATATCACCCAGGCCGACAACATGAAAGTGGTCGGCCACCTGGAGTTCCCGGTCAGCGTCGCGGGCACCGAAGGCGACAACATCGACGTCTCCCAAGTGGAGAAAACCGGGATCCTCTACTTCAGTGGCTACCCGCTGTCGGAAGATTGCTTCGAGGCGAAAAAAGACATCTTCGCGGTCAACGTCAGCAACCCGCAAAAGCCGTCCATCAAGTATGTGCTGCCACGCCCGACGCCACCGAAAGAAGCGGCGTTTACCGATTACTGCCAGCGCAAAGGCAGCTTTGGGCCCAAGCGTTCGGGTTATTACACCCAACCGGGGATCTCGCGCGAGGGCATCCTGCCGTACGCATTCTACAACGCCGGCGTGCAGGTGTTTGATGTGCGCGAGCCCGGAAAACCGAGCATCGGTGCGTACTTCGTACCGCCATTCGACACCAAAAACGTGGCGAGTTACGCCATGGGCAACCTGACCCACGGCACCTACACCGAATACGACCGCAACCTGATCTGGGTCTTCACCAACCACGGCTTCTACGCACTGTCGACGCCGTTGCTGGGCAAGCCGAGTTTCGACGCCCCGAGCAAACCGTGGCCGTCCCGAGACTGATCACGCAGTAACTGACGACTCACCATAAAAATAAATAAGAGAAGTCTGGCGGTGGTTTGGCGACAAGCCACCGACCAGCACTTTCGCAGTGTCCGGAGTTTTTCATGCGCAAACTATTGTTCGCCATTCCATTGATGAGTGGTGCTTGCTACGCGGAGTTCAAGGTGTCCGGGGTGGTTGACCTGACGTATGAAGTGGCGCACTCGGGAGGCGATACCGTGGACCGGTTGACGGGTGCGGGCCTGAGTGCCAACCGCATCCAGTTCAGATGGACCGAGGAGCTGACCGATGACATCAAGCTCAATGCGGTCTATGAAGCCATGTACAACCCTCATTCCGACGACTCGACCGGTAAACGCGAAGTTTATTACCAGGTGATATCCGAGCGTTGGGGCACCCTCAGCGCCGGTCGCCAGGACACGCCGTCAGCCAACAGCTACGGCTACGCTGACCCGCTGTACGGTAACGACTACAGCCTGATCAACAACGTCCAGGTGTTTTATGCACCGTGGCGAGAGGATGATTCGCTGATGTACATCAGCCCGCGATATGAGGGTTTGCAGTTTCGCGGCATGGCCACCCTGGGTGAAAACGACGGCAGCCGCGACGGCGTGGTCTACAGCACCAGCATCGACTACTGGGCGGACAGCCCGTGGTACTTCGCCGCCTCTGTGGACCGCAAATACCAGCGCAACCTGTGGGACAAACACACCATGGAGCAGGCCACCGACGCCTATTTCACCCTGGTCTACACCATGGGCACCACGGACCTGACCGCGGTCTATCACCGTTATGTCGGTTACTACGCCTATGCGCCCTGGGTGGATTTCGAGTCCAACGGCAGCGACCTGCAGCTGGGTATCCGCCACAACTTCTGGGACACCCAGAACATTGCTTTCAGCGTGGTCTACAAGGATGACCGCAAGAACGAAGCCCTGAGCGACGCCAGTGGTATCAACCTGGCGTACATCTACAACTTCAACAAACAGACCGACCTCTACGCGGTGTATGGCTATGTCCACCACAACCGTGATTCAGAGGTGCGTTACCCGGTCAGCTGGAACCTGGAAAGCCCGCTGCGCAACGAAAACCCCGAAGGATTGCAGATGGGGGTGCGCTACAAGTTTTGATAGCTTGCTGAATCAAAAAGCCCTGCTGCGATCACTCGCAGCAGGGCTTTTTAACCCCTCTCAATCCATCAGAGCCCGAAGAACGCCTGAGCGTTGCTCCCCAGAATTTGGGCCTTGGTGGCCTGATCCAGTTCAGGGTGTTCGATTACACCGGCACCAATGCTTTGCTCGCCCAGCGGGAAAGGGGAATCGGAGCCGAGCATCACCCGGTCGCTGCCCATCACGTCCACCAGCAACTTCAGTGAGCGCGGATCGAATACCGCGGAGTCGACGAAGAAGCGTTTGACGTAGCTCGATGGCAAGCTCGGGCAGTCTTCACGGACGATGTCGCGGTGCTTCCAGGCGTTGTCCACGCGGCCCAGCAAAAAGGCAAACCCTCCGCCGCCGTGGGCAAAACACAGGCGTAGCGATGGCGGAATGCGTTCAAAGGCGCCAGACAGGATCAACGACAAAATGCCCAGCTGGGTTTCCGCCGGCATCGCCACCAGCCACGGCAGCATCCACTTGCGCATGCGCTCGCCACCCATCATGTCCCAGGGGTGCACCAGCACGGGAATGTCGTCCTGCGCACAGTGGGTGAAAAAGGTCACCAGCCCCTCATGGTCGAGGTCGTGATTGCCCACGTGATTGCCGATTTGTACGCCCACATGGCCGGCGGCCTTGGCGCGACTCGCTTCGCGGCAGGCGGCATCGATGTCCTGCAAGGGCACCTGCGCCAGTACCTTCAGGCGGCTCGGTGCCACGGCAGTCATTTCCAGCGCACGGTCGTTCATCAATTGCGCCCAGGGCAGGGCGCGTTCGATGGGCGCGTCGTAGGCGAACATCACCGGCGTGGCGCACATGATCTGCGCGTCCAGGCCCTGCTCGTCGAGGTGCTCCAGCCGACGGTTCATGTCCCACAACACGTCGTGCACCGGGCGAAACGGTTTGTCGCCGACCATGATCTGGCCGGTGCGCCCGCTGGCGTGCAACCACGGCCCGCGATCGGGGCTCAGGCGCGCAGCTTCGGCCTGGCTGATGGTGGGAAAAAAATGCGAATGCATGTCGATTTTCATGGGCGTTTGACTGCCTCCAGGGTGCGGTGCCAGGTCTGCCAGTCACGACCGGGATGGATTTCGCCGCAGCCGTTACAGCGTCGTTCGGCGTCGCTGGTTGCATAGAACTGTTCGTAGACGGGTGGCAGGTCGTTGACGATGCTTTGCAGCTGCAGCTCGTAGCGTTTGACCAGCGTGCCACAGTGGGCGCATGACCATTGCAGGGCATCGAACTGCCCAGGGGGCCGGGCTTTTTCGATCACCAGACACAGGCTGCCGGGCTCCGGGCGCTGTGGCGAATGGATCACATGCGGGGCCATCAGGTACAGGTCGCCTTCGCGCAAATCAATGCGCTCGTACTGGCCACGGTCCCAGATGTTCAGGTACGCGTTACCTTTGAACTGGTAGAAGAACTCCTCCACCGGATCGTCGTGAAAGTCGGTGCGCTGGTTAGGGCCACCGACCACCGTGACCATGGTGTCGCTGTCTTTCCACAACTGGCGATTGCCCACCGGCGGCTTGAGCAGGTGGGCGTATTCCTCGATCCAGCGATTGAAGTTCAGGGGCGGACTGAAGTGATGCTTGTCCATTGAGTCGTCCTTAAGCGTTGAGGGGGGCGTAGGCCACGGCTTTGATTTCGATGCGCAAATGCGGATGGGGCAATTGATGCACGGCCACGGTGGTGCGGGTGGGTCCGGTTTCGTCGAAGTACTGCGCGTAGACCTGGTTGTAACCGTCGAAGTCGTTCATGTCGACGAGAAAACTGCTGATCTCCACCAGGTCGGCAAGGCCTGCACCTTCGCTGTTGAGAATGTCGCGAATGTTCTCGATCACCGCCCGGGTTTGCGCGCGGATATCCAGGCGAGTGGTGCCCATGGCGTCGACTTCCACGCCTTCGAAACTGTTGTCGGGACGGCGTGAGCTGGTGCCCGACACGTAAAGGAAGTCACCGGCACGGCGGATGTGGGGAAAGCGTCCGCGCGGTGTGGCTTTGCCAGGGACGACGGTGGCTCGGTTGCTGTTCATTGCATCTCTCCTCGCGGCGCTGCGACGCTGAAACCGCACTCGCCGAAACCGGCAATTTCCACGCTGACGTGCGCGCCAGGGCTCAAGGCTTCTGCTGCGGTCGCGGCGCCGGCCATGATCAGGCTGCCGGCGGGCAGGGCGATTTGCGCCTGGGCCAACAGCTGCGAAGCCTGCACCAGGCTGCGTAGCGGATGCCCGAGGATTGCGGCGGTGGAGCCGGCCTGTACCACCCGGCCATTGATGCGCATCAGCACCCCGGCGTTGGCCAGGTTGGCGAAGTCCCTGGACCAGGCACCGACTACCAGGCCGGCTGACGAACAGTTATCGGCCACCACGTCTTCGAGGCTGAACTTGAACGCCTGATAGCGCGAGTCGATGATCTCGATCGCAGGCGCTACGGCTTCCAGGTAGTCGGCTGCTTCAAGCGCGGTCAGCGGCCGGTCGATGGTGCGCCTGGTGAGAAAGCACACCTCGGGTTCGGCCCTTGGATGGATGTACCGTTGCAGGTCGATGACGCCGCCATCCTCTTCGAGCATGGCATCGGTGAGCCAGCCCCAGATCAGGCTGTCGACGCCCATCTGGATCATCTTCGCGCGGCTGGTGAAGCCCAGCTTGAGGCCGATCGTGCGTTCGCCGGCATCGTAGCGATGGCGCATCGATGCACGTTGAATCAGGTACGCATCGTCGAGGCTGAAAGGGCTGTGGGTGCTGAACTGGCTGACCGGCTCGGCTTTGCGTGCGGCCTGATCCAGCGCGTTGGCGATGTAGGCAATGTCGGTGCTCATGGGCGTTGCTCCTTGCGCGAATTCAATAGGTCCAGTGCGACGTCGACGATCATGTCTTCCTGCCCGCCGACCATGCGCCGCTTGCCCAGCTCGACGAGAATATCCACGGCCTTGATGCCGTATTTGTGCGCGGCCACTTCGGCGTGGCGCAGGAAGCTGGAGTACACACCGGCGTAGCCCAGGGCCAGGGTTTCACGGTCAACGCGCACCGGGCGGTCCTGCAGCGGGCGCACGATATCGTCGGCGGCGTCCATCAAGGTGTAGAGGTCGGTGCCGTGGTCCCAGCCCAGACGTTCGGCAGCGGCGATGAATACTTCCAGCGGTGCGTTACCGGCGCCGGCGCCCATGCCGGCGAGGCTGGCGTCGATGCGATCGCAGCCTTCCTCTACCGCGACAATCGAGTTGGCCACGCCCAGGCTCAGGTTGTGGTGTGCATGAATGCCGGTCTCGGTCTCAGGTTTGAGCACGGCTTTGAGCGCTTGGAAACGCTCGCGGATATCCTGCATGCCCATCGCGCCACCGGAGTCGACCACGTAGATGCAGGTGGCGCCGTAGCTCTCCATCAGCAGCGCCTGCGCAGCCAGCTGTTGTGGGCTGATCATGTGGCTCATCATCAGGAAACCGACGGTGTCCATGCCCAGTGTGCGGGCGTATTCGATGTGCTGGCGCGACACGTCGGCTTCGGTGCAATGGGTGGCCACGCGCACGATCCGCGCCCCGGCCACATAGGCGTTCTTGAGATCGTGCAGGGTGCCGATGCCGGGCAGTAACAGCGTCGCGACCTTGGCGTGAGTCAGCACATCGCTGACTGCTTCGATCCACTCCAGATCGGTATGGGCGCCGAAGCCATAGTTGAAACTCGAACCTTGTAGCCCGTCGCCATGGGCCACTTCAATCGAATCGACTCGCGCCTGATCCAGCGCGCGGGCGATGGTTTGCACCTGTTCCAGTGAATACTGATGACGGATTGCATGCATGCCATCGCGCAACGTGA
Organism: Pseudomonas sp. LB3P31; assembly: GCF_054897945.1. Lineage (NCBI taxonomy): Bacteria > Pseudomonadati > Pseudomonadota > Gammaproteobacteria > Pseudomonadales > Pseudomonadaceae > Pseudomonas > Pseudomonas sp. LB3P31. The sequence goes on along the minus strand of NZ_CM142710.1, from coordinate 2,124,309 downwards.
CGTCAGAGATGTAGAGCTTTTTGCCTGGGTTGAAAGTCATTGCAAAACTCCTCGGGCGCCCAGCATCGCCTGCGCCATGCGCTCGGCGGTGGCCAAGGCAGCGGAGGTCATGATGTCGAGGTTGCCGGCGTAGGCGGGCAGGTAGTGGGCGGCGCCTTCGACTTCGAGGAACACCGAAGTCTTCAGCCCGCTGAAACGGCCATGGCCGGGAATCAATAGCGGAGCGTCGGCGCTGATGACGTCGAATTGCACCTGTTGCTTGAGGCGATAACCCGGTACGTAAGCTTGCACTGCCTGGACCATTTCCTCGATCGATGCCGCGACGCTGGCCTGATCGACCGCCTCGGACAGCACATACACGGTATCGCGCATGATCAGCGGCGGCTCGGCCGGGTTCATCACAATGATCGCCTTGCCCTTGGCTGCGCCACCGATCACCTCAATCGCCCGCGAGGTGGTTTCAGTGAATTCATCGATGTTGGCGCGGGTGCCGGGGCCGGCGGATTTACTCGCAATCGAGGCGATGATCTCGGCGTAATGCACCTTGGCGACGCGCGATACGGCGGCCACCATCGGGATCGTTGCCTGCCCGCCGCAGGTGACCATGTTGACGTTGAGCTGATCGAGGTGGTGTTCCAGGTTGACCACGGGCACGCAGTACGGGCCTATCGCCGCAGGGGTCAGGTCAATCAGGCGGATGCCGGGTTTGGCATCGCGCAACAAGGCCGCGTTGTACACATGGGCGGTGGCCGAGGTGGCGTCGAAGACGAAGTCGATGTCGGCAAACTGCGGCATTTCGATCAGCCCGGCGACACCGTTGTGGGTGGTCGCCACGCCCATGCGTCGGGCGCGGGCGAGGCCATCGGAATGCTCGTCGATGCCGACCATTACCGCCATCTGCAGATGCCGGGCGTTGCGTAATACCTTGATCATCAGGTCGGTGCCAATGTTGCCGGAGCCGACGATGGCGATGTTCAGTTTCTGGCTCATGCTGGGTTCCCCGGTCACGATTGCAGGTCGAAGGCTGCGGTGACGCTGCCCAACCCCTGGATATGCGCGGTAAACACGTTGCCCGGCCGCGCCGCGACCATCGGCCCGAGGGCGCCGGTCAGCAGAATGTCGCCGGCGCGCAATGGCGTACCGAGACGCGCCATGGTGTCGGCCAGCCACACGGCGGCGTTCAGCGGGTTGCCCAGGCAGGCGGCACCGGCGCCAACCGACACCGGCTCACTGCCCAGGGTCATGCTCATGCCGCAGCGCACCAGGTCCAGCTGCGACAACTGCACCGGACGGCTGCCCAGGACAAACAGGCCGGAGGAGGCGTTATCGGCAATGGTGTCGACCAGGCGGATGTCCCACTGGGCGATTCGGCTGCCAACCACTTCGATGGCCGGCAACGCGAACGCGGTGGCGCGGATCAGGTCGGCGAGGGTGTGGCGTTCGTGGCACAGGTCGTGTTCCAGCACCAGGGCGATTTCCGCCTCGACCTTCGGTTGCAGTGTGTCGAGCCAGGCAATCGGCTGATCGTCACCGCGAGCCATGCTGGCGAACAGTTGCCCGAAGTCCGGTTGATCGACGCCGAGCTGTTGCTGGACCGCACGCGAGGTCAGGCCGATTTTGCGCCCGACCGGACGCTGGCCGGCCTCGATAGCTGCGGTGTTGTTGTACTGCTGCACGGTGTAGGCGAGGGCGACGGGATCGGCCGAAGGGTCGGCGGCGAGGGCGCTGGCGATCAGTTCGCGCACTGGCGCGCACGGTTGCCCGCCGCGTTCGGCCTGGCGTAGCCGAGTGGCCGCTTCAATAAGAGCTGCATGCATGGGCGAAACTCCAAGACTCATGGGTTGACGCAGATGGTGGTGATTTGCGAATAGAAATCCAGGGAATGGCGGCCGCCTTCACGGCCCAGGCCCGACAGGCGCGTGCCGCCGAACGGGGTGCGCAGGTCGCGCAGGAACCAGGTATTGACCCAGACCATGCCAACCTCGAAGCGCCGCGAAACCTTGTGGGCGCGCTTCAGGTCGCGGGTCCACAGGGCAGTGGCCAGGCCGTAAGCCGAGTCGTTGACGCGCCGCACGACTTCGTCGTCGCTGTCGAACGGGGCGATGTGGCAAACCGGACCGAACACTTCTTCACGCACGCAGCGCGCGTCGTCGTTGAGGCCGGTCCAGATGGTCGGCTGCACGTAGGCGCCGTTATCGCGTTCATCGTCAAAGCGCGGCACGCCGCCACCCGTGACCACGGTTGCGCCTTCGCTGCGGGCCAGCTCGAAGTAGCCCAGCACCTTGTCACGATGCTTGTGGGAAATCAGCGAACCCATGTTCACGCCGTCTTCATCGGGGTAACCGATTTTCAGCGCTTCAGCGCCGGCTTTCATTGCCGCGACGAAGCGCTCGTAGATCGGCCGCTCGACATACACCCGCTCCGAGCACAGGCACACTTGCCCTGAGTTGGTGAAGCTGGAACGCAAGACGCCGGCCACTGCTGCATCGAAATCGCAGTCGGCAAACACCACGGCGGCATTCTTGCCGCCCAGTTCGAACGACACATCGCGCACACCTTCAGCGGCGACTTTCATGATGGTTTCGCCGGTGCGCGACTCGCCGGTGAAGGTGATGGCATCCACATCCTGGTTTCGGGTCAGGAACTCGCCGGCCGACCCCGGCCCGAAGCCGTGCACCAGGTTGAATACGCCAGCAGGCAAGCCCACTTCGTGCATCACTTCGGCGAGCAGCGTTGCGGTGGAGGGTGAGTCTTCCGACGGTTTGATCACCACCGAATTACCACACGCCAATGCCGGGGCAACTTTCCAGGTCATCAGCAGCATCGGCAGGTTCCATGGCGAGATAATCGCCACCACGCCATGGGGTTTGCGCACCGAGTAACTGAACACGTCATTGCCATCGGCGGCGCGCATCTCGAAACACTCACTGCCAGCCTGGTTTATCAGCTCGGCGAACGTGCGAAAGTTGTGAATTCCCCGGGCGATATCCAGGGTGCGCGCCTGTTGTACCGGGCGCCCGGTGTCGGCGACTTCGGCGGCGACAAACTCTTCGAAACGACGCTCGATGGCGTCGGCGATACGCTGCAATACCGCGGCCCGCTGACTGGCGCTGTAATCACCCCAAGGCCCGTGCTGCGCGGCTTTGGCCGCCGCGACGGCGCGGTCGACCAGGGTTTTGTCAGCTTCACAGACATGGCTGAACGTGCGGCCATCAATGGGCGAAATATTGGGGAAGGTCTGCTCGCAAGCGACGAATTCGCCCGAGATGTAATTACGCAGCAACAGCAAGGGTGCAGACACATCAACCTCCGGAAAACATGGGTAGTCGGAGGAAGTGTAGGGAGAGTGGATATTAGTGAATAATAAAAAGGTCGGGTCTGGCTATGTCAAATTGGAATACCTGAATGAACGCTTCAAGCGCTCGATTGTTGGCGTTCTCCGGACTCGCTGCGGGCCTGATTCAGGCACTCGCGAAACAACCGCGCTGCGGGGCCCAACGCGCGGGTATTGGAGAAGAAACAGCCAATATCGCCAAATTGCAACGGTTCGCCCAGGTCGAAAGCCTTGAGCAGACCGGCGCTGACAAACTGTTGCGACGCTTCAAACGGCATCAGCGCGACGGTCTGTTGATCTTGCATCAAGGTGATATTGGTGAGGATCGACAGCGACTCCACTACGTTACCCGGCGTGGCCAGTTCGGCATCGGCGAATAGCTTGTCGGCGGTACGCCGCAGCAGCGAATCACGGGTCGGCAGCACCCACGGATACTCGTGCAAATCGGCCAGACTGACCGGCGAGCGCCCGTGCAATGGGTGGTTGGCGCCGGCAACCACACTCAACTCTTCGGCATACAGCACCTCGACATCAAGCATGGGTGACTCGTTGCGCCAGCGCCAGTCGTCAGGCACCCGGCCCACCACCAGATCGACTTCCCCCACCGCCAGCGCCGGAAACAACTGGTCCATCTGCCCCACCCGCAACGACACCAGCACCCCGGGTGCCTGTTGTTTGAGCAACTGCATGGCCCGGGGCAGCAAAGAGGTTGAAGCAGAGATCAGCGTGCCCACCATGACATGCCCGGACGTACCTTCCTGGAAGGCATTGACCTCGTCGGTCAGCGAACGCAACTCCGCCAGCAGCGACTTGGCCCGCCGCACCACCAGCTCACCCAGTTCCGTGGCCGTGACGCCGCGATTGCCACGAATCAGCAACGGCGCATCGAAGTACGATTCCAGCTCATGGATGATCTTCGTTACCGCCGGCTGAGTCAGGTTCAGCGCATGCGCAGCTCGCACCAGGGAGCCACTTTGCAGCACCTGATCGAACACCACCAGTTGGTAAAACTTGAGCTTGCGCGCAACGGAGATCGTGGTGAACTTCATGCAAGGCCTCGAGTGACGCTTTGGGGGGCGTCACTGGTAACAAATCGTCAGGCAGCATGCAACTGTAGGAGCTGCCGAGTGAAACGAGGCTGCGATCTTTTGATCTGTCTTTTCACAAACAAGATCAAAAGATCGCAGCCTCGTTTCACTCGACAGCTCCTACGAGGGGAGGGGGCATTGAGGAAAACCTTGATTGCAGAAAAGCAAAAAGGCCCACAAGGGGCCTTTTTCGGAGCGCTGAATGATCAGCGTTCGAGGTGTTCGATCTTGCCTGGCTTGCCGTCCCACTCCGCAGAATCCGGCATCGGATCCTTGCGTTCAGTGATGTTCGGCCAGATTTCGGCCAATTCCACGTTCAGCTGAATAAACTGTTCCATGCCAGCCGGTACTTCATCTTCCGAGAAGATGGCCACAGCAGGGCATTCTGGTTCGCACAGCGCGCAATCGATGCACTCATCCGGGTGAATCACCAGGAAGTTCGGGCCTTCGTAAAAGCAGTCCACCGGACACACTTCTACGCAGTCGGTGTACTTGCACTTGATGCAGTTGTCGGTGACGACGAAGGTCATTTCTAATTCTCTCCTCAGGCGGCGGCAGCGGAGCCCCTTCACGTTGGGGTCGCCAGGTTCGGGAGCGATAGTCTGCAGGCCAGGCTGTAGCCTGCAGCATCCCAAACCGCGCGAGATTCTAACAGCTTGCAAGCAAGTGCGTTAGATCCGTGTCTTCAGTGCATAGAGCATTTCGAGAGCCTTGCGGGGCGTCAGGTCATCAAGATCAAGTTTTGCCAGTTCATCCAGCACCGGATGCGGCAGGCTGGCGAACATATCGCTCTGCTGCGGTGCGGCCGGTTTGCCTTTGGCCGGCTTGGATGCTTCGTGGGGCAGGGCGGTGGCTTCGAGGCGGCCGAGGTGCTCGCGGGCACGCAGGATCACTTCGCTGGGCACACCCGCCAGCTGTGCCACGGCCAGGCCATAACTCTGGCTGGCAGGCCCCGGCAGTACGTGGTGCAGAAACACGATGCGCTCGTTGTGCTCGGTGGCGTTGAGGTGCACGTTGGCGACCAGCGGCTGGGCTTCCGGCAACACCGTCAGCTCGAAATAGTGCGTGGCGAACAAGGTGTAGGCGCGCAGGAACGCCAGGCGCTCGGCTGCGGCCCAGGCCAGGGACAGGCCGTCGAAGGTGCTGGTGCCGCGACCGACTTCGTCCATCAGCACCAGGCTGCGCTCGGTGGCGTTGTGCAGGATGTTCGCGGTTTCGCTCATCTCGACCATGAAGGTCGAACGCCCGCCGGCCAGGTCATCGCTGGAGCCGATTCGCGTGAAGATGCGGTCGACCAGCGACAGCTCGCAACTGGCGGCCGGAACGAAACTGCCAATGTGCGCGAGCAGGACGATCAAGGCGGTCTGGCGCATGTAGGTGGATTTACCGCCCATGTTCGGACCGGTGATCACCAGCATGCGGGTGTTGTCGTCCAGGCTCAGGTCGTTGGCCACGAACGGTGTGGTCAATACCTGCTCGACCACTGGATGGCGACCCTGGCTGATGCGCATGCACGGCTCTTCGACGAAGCGCGGGCAATTCAGGTCGAGGTTCAGCGCGCGCTCGGCAAGGTTGCTCAACACGTCCAGCTCGGCCAGGGCCGCGGCGGTATCCTGCAACGGCGGCAGCTGCGAAATCAGGTCTTCGAGCAATGCCTCGTACAGCATCTTCTCGCGGGCCAGCGCGCGGCTCTTGGCCGACAGTGCCTTGTCTTCAAAGGCCTTGAGTTCTGGCGTGATGAAGCGCTCGGCACCCTTGAGGGTCTGGCGACGAATGTAATCCGCCGGCGCTGATTCGGCCTGTTTGCTTGGCAATTCGATGAAATAGCCGTGGATGCGGTTATAGCCGACCTTCAGGTGCGACAGGCCGGTGCGGGCCTTCTCGCGCGCTTCGAGGTCGATCAGGAATTGCCCGGCATTCTCGCTCAGCGATTGCAGGTCATCGAGTTCGCTGTCATAGCCAGTTTTCAATACGCCGCCGTCACGGATAACCGCAGGCGGATTGTCGACGATGGCTTTTTCCAGCAACGCCGCCAGTTCCGGGTAGGTACTGGTGGTCGCTGCCAGTTGAATGATGTGCGGGGCTTCCAGCTCGGCCATCGCCACCTGCAATTGTGGCAGCGCACCGAGGGCGTCACGCAAGCGGGCGAGGTCGCGAGGGCGGGCGTTGCGCAGGCCGATCCGCGCGAGAATCCGCTCGATGTCGCCGATTTCCTTGAGCTGCGGTTGCAGCTGTTCAAAACGATAGGCATCGAGCAGGCAAGTGATGGAAGTCTGGCGCGCCAGCAATACCTTGAGGTCACGTAGCGGACGGTTCAGCCAGCGGGTCAGCAGGCGGCTGCCCATGGCGGTCTGGCAGCGGTCGACCACCGATTGCAGGGTGTTGTCGCGGCCCCCGGCCAGGTTGGTGTCCAGCTCCAGATTGCGCCGACTGGCGCCATCCAGCACCACCGTGTCGTCGAGGCGCTCGTGGCGCAGGCTGCGCAAATGCGGGAGTGCCGTGCGCTGGGTTTCCTTGGCGTAGCTCAACAGGCAGCCGGCAGCGCCGATCGCCAGGGTCAGGTTCTCGCAACCAAAACCTTTCAGGTCCTGGGTGGAAAACTGCTGGCACAGACTTTTCAGCGCCGAATCGCGCTCGAAATCCCACGGCGCCCGGCGACGAACCCCACGACGCTTCTCCGCCGGCAGGTCTTTTGGCCAGTCGTCCGGGATCATCAGCTCTACCGGATTGACTCGCTCCAGTTCCGCCAGCAGGTTTTCCCAACCCTTGATTTCCAGCACGGTGAAGTTGCCGCTGGTGATATCCAGCACCGCCAAGCCGAACAGCCGCTCGTCTCCCAGCACCGCAGCGATCAGGTTGTCCCGGCGCTCATCCAGCAGCGCCTCATCGCTGACCGTGCCCGGCGTAATGATCCGCACCACCTGGCGATCCACTGGCCCCTTGCTGGTGGCCGGGTCGCCGACCTGCTCGCAGATCACCACCGACTCGCCAAGCTTGACCAGTTTCGCCAGGTAACCTTCCGCAGCATGGTAAGGAATCCCACACATGGGGATTGCCTGTCCTGCAGACTGCCCGCGGGCGGTCAGGGTGATGTCCAGCAGTTTGGCGGCTTTCTTCGCATCTTCGTAGAAGATCTCGTAGAAATCGCCCATGCGGTAGAACATCAGCTGGTCAGGGTGCTGGTTCTTCAGGCGCCAGTATTGCTGCATCATTGGCGTGTGGGAGGACAGATCGGAGAGCGCTTTATTCATCGGATATCAGGCAAATTCGTTGAAAGGTGTAGGGCAAAGGAGGGACGTCGGCCCGGCTTTTCCGCGATGGGCGCAAGATTACCATGGGCAGTCCGCCCCTCGCAGGGATGAAAGCCATGCACTGCATTTCATTCCTCGGCGCAGCACCTGCAGTTCTTCACATTTTGATTGATGCTGTGCCTTGCAAGCGCAATGCGCTCGTGTACGGTAGATCTCATCCCGCCCGCCCAGGAGATGACCGTGAAAGAAATCACCCAGCTCGCCGCTGAACTTGGCAGACGCCTGCAGGTTCTCAATGCTCATGTCGCTACCGCCGAGTCGTGCACCGGCGGTGGGATTGCGGAGGCGATTACCCGGATTCCGGGGAGTTCGGCGTGGTTCGAGGCCGGTTATGTCACTTATTCCAATCGGCAGAAGACCGCGCAGCTTGGGGTTGCCGATGAGCTGTTTGCCACGGTCGGGGCGGTCAGTCGCGAAGTCGTTGAGGCCATGGTCAGGGGCGCGCAGGAGAAAAGCCGGGCGACTTTTGCCGTAGCGGTCAGTGGTGTCGCCGGGCCGGACGGCGGTTCTCCGAGCAAGCCGGTCGGCACGGTCTGGCTGGCCTGGGGCGTCGGCGAACAGCTGTTCAGCGAGGTCCAGCACTTCCCGGGCAATCGCGATGAGGTCCGCCGACAAACGGTGAAGGCCGCGCTAGAGGGGCTGCTGCGGCATGCCGCTTTAGAAATCTCAAATCAGGGGTAGGCGATCCGGAAGCGCTGTGGAATAATACTGTCTACTTATACAGGTGTTGGCCGTCAGGCCTTATTGATTACGTGAGGACTTTAATGGACGACAACAAGAAGAAAGCCTTGGCTGCGGCCCTGGGTCAGATCGAACGTCAATTCGGCAAGGGTGCCGTAATGCGTATGGGCGATCAGGACCGTCAGGCGATCCCGGCTATTTCTACTGGCTCTCTGGGTCTGGACATCGCGCTCGGCATTGGCGGCTTGCCAAAAGGCCGTATCGTTGAAATCTACGGTCCTGAATCCTCCGGTAAAACCACGCTGACGCTGTCGGTGATCGCCCAGGCGCAAAAAGCCGGCGCGACCTGCGCATTCGTCGACGCCGAACACGCCCTCGACCCTGAGTACGCCGGCAAGCTCGGCGTTAACGTTGACGACCTGCTGGTGTCCCAGCCGGACACCGGTGAACAGGCCCTGGAAATCACCGACATGCTGGTGCGTTCCAACGCGGTTGACGTGATCATCGTCGACTCCGTGGCGGCACTGGTACCGAAGGCCGAAATCGAAGGCGAAATGGGTGACATGCACGTGGGCCTGCAAGCCCGTCTGATGTCCCAGGCGCTGCGTAAAATCACCGGTAACATCAAGAACGCCAACTGCCTGGTTATCTTCATCAACCAGATCCGGATGAAAATCGGCGTCATGTTCGGCAGCCCGGAAACCACCACTGGTGGTAACGCGCTGAAGTTCTACGCTTCGGTTCGCCTGGACATCCGCCGTACTGGCGCGGTGAAAGAAGGTGACGAAGTCGTTGGTAGCGAAACCCGCGTCAAGGTTGTGAAGAACAAGGTCGCTTCGCCGTTCCGTCAGGCCGAGTTCCAGATTCTTTACGGCAAGGGTATCTACCTCAATGGCGAGATGATCGACCTCGGTGTTCTGCATGGTTTCGTCGAGAAGTCTGGTGCCTGGTATGCCTACGAAGGCACCAAGATCGGTCAGGGCAAGGCCAACTCGGCCAAGTTCCTGGCGGACAACCCGGAAATCGCCAAGAAACTTGAGAAGCAGCTGCGTGACAAACTGCTGACTCCAGCGCCGGACGTTAAAGCATCGCCAGTCAAAGAGACTGCTGATGACCTGGCCGACGCTGATATCTGATTGATCAGATGACCGCCGTACTCGATACACTCGTCGCAGTGCGGCGAACCGCAATGGACCTGCTCGCACGACGCGAGCACGGTCGAGTCGAGCTGACGCGTAAACTGCGTCAGCGCGGCGCCCTCCCTGACATGATCGACACTGCACTCGACCGTCTGACGGAAGAGGGGCTGCTGTCCGAGTCCCGTTACCTTGAAAGCTTCGTTTCCTACCGTGCCCGTTCAGGCTACGGTCCGTTGCGTATTCGTGAAGAACTGAGCCAGCGCGGCCTGCAGCGAGCAGATATCGAGCTGGCACTGCGCGAGAGCGGAATCAGTTGGTATGAACAGCTGGAAGACACCTGGCGGCGCAAGTTTTCCGGGCATTTACCAATAGATGCCCGGGAGCGAGCGAAGCAGGGTCGTTTCCTGAGTTATCGCGGTTATTCCATGGAAATGATCAGCCGGCTGTTCAGCGGCCGAGGCATGGACGACTAAATGAAAATGCCCGCTATCGATAGCGGGCTTTTTTTATTCGCTTCACGTCACTTTGGAAGGCTCACGGCTGCGCTGTTGTGCCTGGGCCTTCGGCTGCGCCCAGTTCTCCGGCAGGTTGATGTAATCCACCAATTCCCGCAAGCGTCCGTGATTGCGCGCATTGAAGGTGAACGCCAGTCGCGCCAGGTGGCTGAACTGTTGGTCGTCGTGTTCTTCGCCGCTGTAGACGTGCTGATGAAAATGATCGCTCAGACACAGGTCGGCAAATGCCTCTTGCATGTGTTCCAGCGCCTGTTCGCTCAGTTTGTGGTTCATGCGAATCACGAACTGATGCTTAAGCCAGCGGCTGGAGTGGAAGTTGCTGTAAAACTGATTGATCTGCTCCACCGCCTCCTCGGCGCTGTAGACCAGGCTGACGAGCTTCATGTCAGTGGGCAGGATGTAGCGATTTTCTGCCAGCTGATGGCGGATGAAATCCAGCGCACCCTGCCAGAAGGTGCCGCCGGGAGCATCCAGCAATATCACCGGTACCAGCGGACTTTTGCCGGTCTGGATCAATGTCAGTACTTCCAGCGCTTCATCGAGGGTGCCGAAACCTCCCGGGCAGAGGACCAGCGCATTGGCTTCCTTGACAAAGAACAGCTTGCGGGTGAAGAAGAAGTGGAACGACAGCAGGTTGGCCGTGCCCTGGACGGTCGGGTTGGCATGCTGCTCAAAGGGCAATGTAATGTTGAAGCCCAGGCTGTGATCAAGGCCGGCACCTTCGTGAGCTGCAGCCATGATTCCGCCGCCGGCCCCGGTGATCACCATCAGGTCCGAGCGGGCCAGTGCAGCACCCAGTTCTCGGGCCAGGCCGTAAAGCGGGTGCTCAACAGGCGTACGGGCAGAGCCGTAGACCGTGACTTTGCGTCGTCCCTTGAACGGTTCCAGCACGCGAAAGGCGTGTTCCAGTTCGCGCAGGGCTTGCAGGGTGATCTTGGCATTCCAGCGATTGTGGTCTTCCTGCGCCATGCGTAGCACGGTAAGGATCATGTCACGGTAGATCGGTGTGTTCGGGCTGGTGGGTGAAACCAGGCTGAGTAGTTCTTCGACCTTGCTGGTGAGGTCGTGGCCGCTTTCTGCAAAATGACGGCTGAGGAGGTCATTCGGTAGGTAAGGCATTCAACTTCTCCTTGTGTGCGGGCTCTGGTTTTTTTCGCTAAATGAAAAAAACGTTCGCAACGTCAGAATCAACAACGGGCGGCTCCTTCCCGACCCTGAAACGTAGTGGTGTTTACTCTAAATCTAGTCCTTGGCGATGATTTGCGCAGGCTTGATCATTGCGCCGCAAAGTCTTTCCTGGCAATCGCTTATTAGCCAATTGAAAGGTGATTTCACCGCTCGTCCGATCCTGGTCCGAGACTGCTGTGCTCTGATTTACTAAATGACAGGCTTTACCCGACAGTTTCGCGTAAAGGGGCGAAGGGCAGGGAGGCGGGAAGCGATGACCAAGGTCGTTCTGGAAATCGATACGCAGCTGTATCGATTGCTGAAAGTATCAGCCGAGACCAACCATTTGAGTCTCGAGGAGGAGTGCTGCCGGCGTCTGGAGGGCGGCGAGCGTCGTTCGCGTTATTTGCAGGCCCTGGTAGCGGAACTGCGCGCCGAGGATGAACAGCGACGCGCCAATTCCCGCTGAATCACTTTTTCTTCTGGTTGGCTTTCGGGCAATCCGATTCCTGGAAGCGCTCAGTGGCGACCGGGCGGTTGGTCTTGACCTCTGTGAACTCGTAACGCATGACCGCGCCCTTGGCCATCAGCTTGCGCAGGCCGGGGTTATTGCAGACGGTGGAGCCGAGCTGGAAATACACGGCCTTGGGGTCGGCGCGCATCTTGTCAGCGTGAGTGCTCTGTACGCTGAGGTGATTGATCAGCTCTTTGCCTTCGACGGTATAACCCTGATCGAGAATGTCTTCATTGATTGCCCGCGGAGTGCCGACGCTGCTTTGCGCGGCAACGTTTTGCAGCATTTTGCTCAGTTCCATGTCTTTCAAGGAAGCAGCCTGGGCGCTGAAGGACGACGCCAGCAAAATGGCAGCGGTAGGAACGATAAGGCGCAGCATGAAACTCTCCTGGTTCAGTGACTGGTGGTTCGACCCGTCACATGACTGTGCGTTCAGTGGCGGCGAATTATAGGGGACGGGGCCTGGACGGTACAGGCTTGCGCGGGTTGCTCTGATAAACTGCCAGCACTTTATGCCCAGCCGAGTGTTGTTCGTGTCGATGATCCCTTCTGCTCCCCCCTTTGCGGCAAATGCCGTGGCCCGCTTGCGCGATCAGCGCGAGGAGGAAGGAATCAAGCCGATTCAGGCGCGCGGCTGGAGGGCCACCCGCTGCCGAGCCTGTCGCGTGATCGAGAGCCATTGCCTGTGCGCCTGGCGCCCGCAGGTCGACGCGCGCTCCGGTGTGTGCCTGATCATGACCAACAAGGAAGTGTTCAAGCCGAGCAATACCGGCTGGCTGATTGCCGACGTTGTGCGCGACAACCATGCCTTCATCTGGTCGCGCACCGAAGTCGATCAACAGCTGCTGGCGCTGCTGGCCGACCCGCAGTGGCAACCGTACCTGGTGTTTCCTGGGGAGTACGTCAAGCCTGAACGGGTGACCAACCACGTTGCGGCGGATAGCTCGAAGCGTCCGTTGTTCATTCTGCTGGATGCTACATGGACCGAGGCGCGGAAGATCTTCCGCAAGAGTCCGTACTTCGATGCACTGCCGATCCTCAGCCTGCTGCCTGAAAAGCTTTCGCGCTATCGCCTGCGCCGGTCAACCCGTAGCGAGCATCTGTGCACGGCTGAGGTGGCGGCGCTGTGCCTGGACCTGGCGGGAGATGTCGAGGCTGCATCGGCACTGGACGCTTATTTCGATGTGTTCAGCCAGCACTACCTCGATGCCAAGCAGCAACTGGACATGAACGTCGAAACTCCCGCACACGCCGAGCTGATGCCCTATGTGCAGAATGCTGCGGCTGCAGTCGGCTGATTGTCGCCCATACTGTAAAGATCTGTACCGCCCAAGCACCTTGACCACCCCGGCTGCGCTGGGCATGCTTGGCGCCGATTGGGGCGCGGCCGTGCTTTGAAACGCCGTTTTATTGATTGATTGGCGTTGAACGTGCCCTGTTGGTGCAGCTCCGTGGCTGCGCTTTGAGTTGTTTGAAAAACAGGATCATTTGAAAAATGGCCACATACGACATCCTGATTGCCGATGACCATCCACTTTTTCGCAGCGCATTGCACCAGGCGTTGACCCTGGGCCTCGGCCCGGAAGTCCGCCTGGTAGAGGTCGCGAGTATCGCGGAGCTGGAAACTCGCCTGGACGAAAAGTCCGACTGGGATCTGGTCCTGCTCGACCTCAACATGCCCGGTGCCTACGGTTTTTCCGGGTTAGTGCTGTTGCGCGGTCAGTACCCACAGATTCCAGTGGTGATGGTGTCGGCCCAGGAAGAAGCGTCAATCATGGTCAAGTCCCGCGAATTCGGGGCCAGCGGCTTTATTCCCAAGTCCAGCGACCTGAGTGTGATTCAGAAGGCCGTCAGGGCCGTATTGGACGGCGATGTGTTCTGGCCCCCTCAGGCTTTCGAGGCGGTCAGTGTTTCAGCCGAGGCCAAGGCCGCCAGTGAAGGCCTGGCGAGCCTCACCCCCCAGCAGTTCCGGGTGTTGACCATGGTCTGTGAAGGGTTGCTGAACAAGCAGATCGCTTACGAGCTGAGTGTGTCGGAAGCCACCATCAAGGCCCACGTGACCGCTATCTTTCGTAAGCTGAACGTGCGCACCCGCACCCAGGCGGCGTTGCTCTTGCAACAACTTGAGTCAATTTCGAGCCATTAAACCGGCGGCTTCACGCTTTTTTGACTTTTACTGGTCTAGCTTTCCCACTCCTTTTTGGTGCAGTTGCTTAATATATGTCTCCTTTCAAAGGCCAGACCGGCCTAAAACGCATTCTCAACGCCTCCGGTTACTCCCTGGATGGCCTGCGCGCCGCCTTCACTGGCGAGGCAGCATTCCGCCAGCTGGTGTTGCTCAACGTCATTCTGGTGCCACTGTCGTTCTTCTTGAATGTCAGCCGCGTGGAGCAGGCATTGTTGATCGCCGTGTGCCTGCTGGCCCTGATCGTCGAGTTGCTCAACTCCGCAGTTGAGGCGGCCATTGACCGCATCTCCCTGGAACTGCACCCGTTGTCCAAGAACGCCAAGGACATGGGCAGTGCCGCGCAGTTCGTGGCGCTGACCATGATTGCGCTGGTGTGGGCAGTGATCCTGCTTTAAGCGATGGTCGGCAGCACGATCTCGTCGCTGCGCTGAACCCCGGCGGTGAAAGCGCGGCACAGGTCGAGAAATTCGCGCATCGCCGAGGTCTGGTATTTCTGTTTGTGCCAGATGAAGTAGAACTGCCGCGCCAGGTCCAGATCTGGCGTTTCCACTGGCACCAGGCTGCCACGGCGGAAGGCGTCGCGCAGTGCCAGGCGCGAGATACAACCAATCCCCAGACCTGACTCGACCGCGCGCTTGATGGCTTCGGTGTGCTCAAGCTCCAGGCGAATATTCAGCGCACTGCGGTGATGGCGCATGGCTTGGTCGAACGTCAGGCGCGTGCCGGAACCCTGTTCCCGCAGGATCCATGCTTCCTGGGACAATTCCTCCATGTTCGCCGTGCCGCGCAGGGCCAAGGGATGTTGGGGTGCGCAGAACACCACCAGCTCATCCTCGACCCAGCTTTGCACTTCGATGTCCGGATGGCTGCAATCGCCCTCGATCAGACCCAGGTCAATTTCATAGTGCGCGACCTGTTGCACGATGTTGGCTGTGTTCTGCACGTGCAGCTTCACCTGGCTTTCCGGATGACGCTGCATGAAGCTGCCGATCAGCAGCGTGGCCAGGTAGTTGCCGATGGTGAGGGTGGCGCCCACCGCCAGCGAGCCGAAACCGGACTTGCCGTTGAGCAGGTCTTCGATTTCCTTGGCCTGATCGAGGAGTGCGACAGCTTGCGGTAATAGCTGTTTGCCCAAGGCGTTGAGGCTCAGCCGTTTGCCCGCGCGGTCGAACAGCTGACAGCTGGACTGGCGCTCGAGCTCGGTGATTGAGGTGCTGGCGGCCGATTGCGAGAGGTTGAGCAGGCCCGCTGCACGGGACACGCTTTCCTGCTGGGCAACGGCGACGAAGACTTGAAGTTGACGTAGAGTAAATCGCATATCTATATAACCGATAACCCTTATCTTAATAATCCATTTAACAGATATTGTCGCTGCCATTAGAATGCGATGCAATTGCGCACAGCATAGGCGCAGGCAATATCTCCAGGAGTCCCACGTACATGAGCAACATGAACCACGAGCGTGTCCTCAGTGTTCATCACTGGAACGACACTCTGTTCAGCTTCAAGTGCACCCGCGACCCGGGTTTGCGCTTCGAGAACGGTCAGTTCGTGATGATCGGCCTGCAACAGCCCAACGGCCGGCCGCTCATGCGCGCTTACTCGATCGCCAGCCCGAACTGGGAAGAGCATCTCGAGTTCTTCAGCATCAAGGTGCCTGATGGCCCGCTGACTTCCCAGTTGCAGCATCTGAAGGAAGGCGACGAGATCATCATCAGCAAGAAGCCTACCGGCACGCTGGTACTGGATGACCTGAAGCCTGGCAAACATTTGTACCTGCTCAGCACCGGTACCGGTCTGGCGCCGTTCATGAGCATCATCCAGGATCCGGAAACCTACGAGCGTTTCGAAAAGGTGATCCTGTGCCACGGCGTACGTTACGTCAACGAAGTCGCTTACCGCGAATTCATCACCGAGCACTTGCCGCAGAACGAGTTCTTCGGTGATGCCTTGCGTGACAAGTTGATCTACTACCCGACTGTGACCCGTGAGCCGTTCGAGAACGAAGGGCGGCTGACCGACCTGATGCGCAGCGGCAAGCTGTTCAGCGACATCGGCCTGCCTCCGATCAACCCGCAGGACGACCGCGCCATGCTGTGCGGCAGCCCGAGCATGCTCGACGAGACCAGCGAAGTGTTGAACAGCTTCGGCCTGAAAGTTTCGCCGCGGATGCGCGAGCCGGGTGATTACCTGATCGAGCGTGCGTTCGTCGAGAAGTAAGCCTCTCGCGCAATTGCTTTGCTCTACCTGTAGGAGTGGGCCTGCTCGCGATAGCGGTATACCAGCCAAGATTACCGTTGGCTGATACACCGCTATCGCGAGCAGGCTCACTCCTACAGTTGTTTCCGGGATTCAGGTTTCTGCGGGTATGACTTCAAGCACGCGAATCACGCCCGCCTCGGGGTAATGCCAGCGCACATCCAGGTCCCAGAACTGTGCGCCGTATTCCCTTTGCGGGGTTGGTGTCTGGTACGCCGGACGCGGATCCTGCGCCAGGCACTGCTCGATCAGTTCGACCAAAGGCTCCTCAAGGCGCTGAGCATGGCCATGGGCCTGCTGTAGCGCTGCATCCGCCCACTGCACCGGAATCAGCTGCGGCGCAGCGCTGGCGATGCTGTTGGAGGCCGTCTCGATGATGTCGGCGTAAGGTACGTAGGGTTTTATGTCGAGAACCGGCGTGCCATCCAGCAAATCAATGCCGGAAATCCACAGTCGATCCGCTTCGACTCTGTCCAGCTTCACCACGGACTGACCCATGCCATTGGGCCGATGCGTGGCGCGGGTGGCGAACACTCCCATGGATTTATTACCGCCCAGGCGCGGCGGGCGCACTTTCAGACGTGGCTTCTCTTCCAGCGCCTGGTGGAACAGGAATAGCAGCCACACATGGCTTACCTGCTCCAGGCCCTGTACAGCATCGCCCTGATCGAATGGCGCGACCAGTTCCAGCACGCCACGCGCGGCGGGCGCCAGCTGCGGTTGACGCGGAATGGCGAACTTTTCCTTGAAGCAGGAGCGCACGAAGCCGATGGGGGAAACGCTGTAGGTCATGGTTTGGGGTCGAGGCGGGAACTGGACGGGCATGATAACTCACCCAGAGACCGTTCACCGTGGGAGCAAAGCTTGCTCGCGATGGCGTTTTCGAGATTGCCATCGCGAGCAAGCTTTGCTCCCACAGGCAAGATCGCCATCGGCAGCAAGCCGGCTCCTGCATCAGAATCGGGTCAAGATTCTTGAGGACGCACGCGCAGGGTCAGGCCCTTGAGGAAGTTGCGCAGGAGCTGGTCACCGCATGCGCGGTAGTTGGTGTGGCCGAACTTGCGGAACAGCGCGCTCAGCTCTGGCTTGGACACTGGGAACTCGGCAGCCTTGAGGATGGCGTGCATGTCGTCTTCCTTCAGCTCGAAGGCCACGCGCAGTTTCTTCAGGATGATGTTGTTGGTCACCGGCGTTTCAATCGGCTGTGGTGCACGGCTGTCGTCCTTGCCGCGCTTGAAGATCACCAGGCCGTCGAGGAAATGCGCCATGACTTCATCCGGGCAGCGGACGAAGCCTTCTTCGTCTTCCTCTTTCTTGTCCAGGTAGGTCAGCAGGTCTTCCATACTCACGTCCATGCCGCCGAGCTTGATGATCTCGATGACTTTCTTGTCGCTGATGTCGAGCATGTAGCGCACGCTGCGCAGTACGTCATTGTGGATCATGGTGTGCAGTCCTGATATTCAGCAGTGGGCGCCGCACAAGTAGCGGCGCCGAAATGTAGGGCGGCGTGAAAAGCCTTAGAACTTTTCTTTGCCGGACAGGTAGCGCCATTGCCCCACTGGCACCTTGCCAATGGACACGCCGCCGATGCGAATGCGACGGATGGCAACGACCTTCAGGCCGACGGCCTGGCAGAACAGGGCGATCACACCCGGTTGTGGATTCTTCATCGCAAAGCGCAGGCGATTTTCGTTCTGCCAGCTGGCCTTGACCGCCGGCAGCTCCTTGCCTTTGTAAGTCAGGCCGTGGTTCAGGCGGTTGAGGCCGTGAGCGACCATGTCGCCTTCCACCTCGACCACATACTCCTGCTCGATCTTGGCGGAGTCCGCAGTCAGCTTGCGCAGGATCTTCCAGTCCTGGGTGAACACCAGCAGACCGCTGGCATTGGCCTGCAGGTCGGTGCTGGCGGTCAGGCGCAGGAAGTGGCCCTTGAGCGGGCGTTTGCTGAATCGGTGTTCTTCGCTCAGGGTCTCGGCGCTGATGGTGGCCATGGCCGTCTCAGCGTCCATGCCCGCCGCGACGTTGAACAGGATGGTCACCGGCTCTGGCGCAGTGGCCTTGGCTTCCGGATCGAGTTCGACTTTCTGGGTGTCGACCTTGAATTGCGGCTCGTCGATGACTTCACCGTCCACGGTGACCCAGCCGCCCTCGATGAACAGCTCAGCCTCCCGACGGGAACAGCCGACGAGTTCGATGAGGCGTTTGGAGAGACGAATCGGGTCAGTCATGACAGGGCCGTAACAAAAAAGGGGTGGGCATTGTACCTGCTGGGCGCCGGTTAATCGCGGGTCCATTTGTCTCAGGTGCTTTTAATGTGGGAGCGGGCTTGCTCGCGAAGGCGGTACATCAGTCAATTTTTCCGTGAATGACACACCGCCTTCGCGAGCAAGCCCGCTCCCACAGTTTGGGAGCAGACCAATTGTTCAATGTTGTGTCAGGCATTTCGCGTCAGTTGTTGCGGCTGGCGCAAGCGCATATGCAACAACGGATAAGGCTGCCCCATCCCGTCATGCTCCGTGCGGCCGATCACCTCGAACCCCTGCTTGAAGTAAAACCCCAGCGCCTGCGGGTTCTGTTCGTTGACGTCCAGCTCAGAGGCGTTCAAGTGCTCCAAGGCGTAGCGCAACAACTGCTTGCCCAGGCCTTGGCCACGATGAGCCGGGTCGATGAAGAGCATTTCGATCTTGCCCGCCGCGACCCCGGCGAACCCGGTGATGCGCTGGTTGCGGTCGCGGGTGCAGATCAGCATGACGGCATCGAGATAGCGCGTCAGCACCAGGTTCTTTAGCAGTTCGATGTAACTTTCCGGCAAAAAGTCATGGGTGGCGCGCACCGAGTCTTCCCAGACTTGCGTGAGTTCCTGGTAGTCACTGAGTTTCGGCGTATGGATGACCGAATGATGGCGCATGGCCGGTTGCCCCTTGGGTGGTAGATGAAATGAATCCTTTCATCACAAAACGATAGACGTAAAAAAGCCCCGCATCTCGTCAGGAGAGCAGGGCTTTCAGATTTTTTGCGTTAGATCTGTTCAGCCCACAGGTCGTATTCGTCGGCGTCGGTGACTTTGCACCAGACCTTGTCGCCCGGCTTCAGGTTGCTGCCGTTGTCGATGAACACGTTACCGTCGATTTCCGGGGCGTCGAAGAAGCAACGGCCGACCGCGCCTTGCTCGTCGACTTCATCGACCAGCACTTCGATTTCACGGCCGACACGCATTTGCAGGCGCGCCGAGCTGATGGCCTGCTGATGTGCCATGAAGCGGTCCCAGCGGTCCTGCTTGACGTCGTCCGGGACGATCTCCAGGTCCATGTCGTTGGCCGGGGCGCCCTCGACCGGGGAGTACTGGAAGCAGCCTACGCGATCAAGCTGGGCTTCGGTCAGCCAGTTCAGCAGGTACTGGAAGTCTTCTTCGGTTTCCCCGGGGAAGCCGACGATGAAGGTCGAGCGGATGATCAGGTCCGGGCAGATCTCGCGCCAGTTCTTGATCCGCGCCAGGGTCTTGTCTTCGAAGGCCGGGCGTTTCATCGACTTGAGGACTTTCGGGCTGGCGTGCTGGAACGGGATGTCCAGGTAGGGCAGGATTTTCCCGGCGGCCATCAGCGGGATCAGCTCGTCGACGTGCGGGTACGGGTAAACGTAGTGCAGGCGCACCCAGACGCCCAGAGTGCTGAGGGCTTCGCAGAGTTCGGTCATACGCGTCTTGACCGGCGCGCCGTTCCAGAAACCGGTGCGGTATTTTATGTCGACGCCGTAGGCGCTGGTGTCTTGCGAGATCACCAGCAGCTCCTTGACGCCGGCCTTGACCAGGCGCTGGGCTTCGTCCAGCACATCACCCACCGGCCGGCTGACCAGTTTGCCGCGCATCGACGGGATGATGCAGAAGCTGCAGCTGTGGTTGCAGCCTTCGGAAATCTTCAGGTAGGCGTAGTGGCGCGGGGTCAGCTTGATGCCTTGCGGTGGCACCAGGTCGATCAGCGGGTTGTGGTCCTGGCGCGGCGGCACGGCGTCGTGCACCGCATTGACCACTTGCTCATACTGCTGCGGACCGGTCACCGACAGCACGCTCGGGTGGATCTTGCGAATGTTGCCTTCTTCGACGCCCATGCAGCCGGTGACGATGACCTTGCCGTTTTCCTTGATCGCTTCGCCAATCACTTCCAGGGATTCGGCCTTGGCCGAGTCTATGAAGCCGCAGGTGTTGACCACCACGACGTCGGCGTCCTGATAAGTAGACACCACGTCATAACCTTCCATGCGCAGCTGGGTAAGGATGCGCTCGGAGTCGACCAGTGCTTTGGGGCAACCCAGGGATACGAAACCAACCTTTGGATTGGCCGGCGCAGGAGTGGTGGACATGTCTAACCTCGGTATTTGTGACGCCTGCGGCCGGGAAGGGCGAGGCGGCTGACGGACGCTTTGTGGCGTCTCTGATCAAAAAGTGCGCAATTCTAGCGATGGAGGCCGCACTTGACCAGCTTTATGCAGGGAAATACGACGAGTGCTGCGCTATGCTTCGCGCCGTGGAGCTTTACCGATTTTTTACAGTCAACGAAACGTCTGTTACAGCAAGTAAATCAGCGCATGCTGCAAGCCAAAGCATAGTGCTTTTTCAGTGAAATCCGGGTCTGGGTGTAGGGGTGGTGGATGGGTCAGGCAAGTAGTCAGGCGGCGGACGCCGGGCATTCGGCGGCAAAACCGATCGGTATGCTGGTCGCGGCGGTGGGTGTGGTGTACGGCGATATCGGCACCAGCCCGCTGTACACCCTCAAGGAAGTTTTTTCCGGTGGGTATGGCGTGCCCGTCAACCATGACGGGGTGCTGGGGATTCTGGCGCTGATCTTCTGGTCGTTGATCTGGGTGGTGTCGATCAAGTACATGATGTTCGTACTGCGCGCCGACAACCAGGGGGAGGGCGGGATCATGGCGTTGACCGCCCTGGCGCGACGCGCCGCTGCCGGACATAGGAGGTTGCGCAGCCTGCTGGTGGTCTGCGGCCTGATCGGTGCGGCGCTGTTTTACGGCGACAGCATGATCACCCCGGCGATTTCCGTACTGTCGGCGATCGAGGGCCTGGGACTGGCGTTTGATGGCATCGATCACTGGGTGGTGCCTTTGTCGCTGGTGGTGCTGGTGGCGTTATTCCTGATTCAACGCCATGGCACGGCGCGTATCGGCATCCTGTTCGGCCCGATCATGGTCACCTGGTTCGTGGTGCTGGGCGCCTTGGGCGTCTACGGCATCCTGCAGCACCCGGAAGTGCTGCATGCCATGAACCCGATATGGGGCGTGCGTTTCTTCATCGTGCACCCAGGCATGGGCGTTGCCATACTCGGTGCCGTGGTGCTGGCCTTGACCGGTGCCGAAGCGCTGTACGCCGACATGGGGCATTTCGGCCGCAAACCGATCGCCCGGGCCTGGTTCATCCTGGTATTGCCGGCATTGGTGCTGAACTACTTCGGCCAGGGCGCGCTGCTGCTGGGCGATCCTGAAGCCGCGCGCAACCCGTTCTATCTGCTGGCGCCCAGCTGGGCATTGATCCCGTTGGTGGGGCTGTCGACCCTGGCCACGGTGATCGCCTCCCAGGCGGTGATTTCCGGCGCGTTCTCCCTGACGCGCCAGGCGATCCAGCTCGGTTACATTCCGCGCATGCACATCCAGCACACCTCCAGTGCCGAGCAGGGCCAGATTTACATCGGCGCGGTGAACTGGGCGCTGATGGTCGGGGTGATCCTGTTGGTGCTCGGTTTCGAGTCTTCCGGCGCACTGGCGTCGGCTTATGGCGTTGCCGTGACCGGCACCATGCTGATGACCACGATTCTGGTATCGGCCGTCATGCTGTTGTTGTGGAAATGGCCTCCGGTGCTCGCGGTGCCGGTGTTGCTGGGCTTCCTCCTGGTGGATGGCTTGTATTTCGCGGCCAACGTGCCGAAAATCGTCCAGGGCGGGGCGTTCCCGGTGATTGCCGGTATCGCGCTGTTCGTGCTGATGACCACCTGGAAACGCGGCAAACAGTTGCTGGTGGAGCGCCTGGACGAGGGCGGTCTGCCGCTGCCGATCTTCATCAGCAGCATCAGCGTACAGCCGCCACACCGGGTCCAGGGCACCGCCGTGTTCCTCACGGCCCGCCCGGACGCCGTACCCCATGCGTTGTTGCACAATTTGCTGCACAACCAGGTGCTGCATGAGCAAGTGGTGCTGCTGACCGTGGTCTATGAGGATATCCCGCGGGTGCCGCCGACCCGGCGTTTCGAGGTCGAATCCCACGGCGAAGGGTTCTTCCGGGTGATCCTGCACTTCGGCTTCGTCGACGAGCCGGACGTGCCGCAGGCGCTGAAGCTGTGTCATCTCGATGACCTCGACTTCAGCCCGATGCGCACCACCTACTTCCTCAGCCGCGAGACCGTCATCGCCTCCAAGCTGGAAGGCATGGCCCGCTGGCGTGAAGCACTGTTCGCGTTCATGTTGCAGAACGCCAATGGCAATTTGCGGTTCTTTAATCTGCCGTTGAATCGGGTGATTGAGTTGGGGACGCAGGTGGAGATGTAGCGGCGATTAAAAAAGCCCCTGCTGCTTCCCGGCAGCAGGGGCTTTCACATATCTCTGTAGGAGTGAGCCTGCTCGCGATAGCGGTGGGTCAGGCAATACAAATGCCAACAGATGCACCGCCATCGCGAGCAGGCTCACTCCTACAATGATCCCGGCGCGTCACCGCGTCAGATCACTCCTCAACCACCTTGTCATTGCTCTGGCGCTTCTCGATCACATCCACCAGCCGTTGCGCCAGTTTCGGATAGTTCTCATCAAAGTGATGCCCGCCCGGCAATTTCAGCGCTTCACCCACGGCGGTCTTGTCGGTGCAGCCGCTTTCATCCGCTTCCTCTTCACCGTAGATGCACACCACCTTCTCCGCAGGCAGCTTGGCCATTTCCGGGCCGGTGGCGGCTTCCTTGCCGGCGTTGCCGAGCCAGCCTTCGACTTCGATCTCAAAGCTGCCGGTCCGGGCGAAGGCCAGCAGGATAATGGCATCTACGCGCTGCTGTTCGGCCGGTACCAGGCGGTTGTAGATGGCTGGCAGGACATCGGCGCCAAACGAGTAGCCGGTCAGGACGAAACGCTTGGTGCCCCATTTCTGCCGGTAGTGCTGCATCAGTTCGGCCAGGTCCAGCGCGCTCTGCTCGGGGCTCTTGTGCTGCCAGTAGTAGCGCAGGGTGTCGATGCCGACTACCGGGTAGCCGATCTTCGCCATCTCGCCCGCTACGTCGCGGTCGAGGTCGCGCCAGCCGCCGTCGCCGGAGAGGAACAGGGTGACGGTGTCCTTGGCCTGGCCGGCCGGCACTTCGACTACCGGAATCTGCAGGCCGCCAGCGTCCTTGTCGCCGCCGACGAGGATCTTGCGCAGCTCGTTGTTCAGCACCTGCGGCAGGTTGATGTCGTAGTCGCTGATGCTGGTCTCGGCGTTGGGCTGGTCACGCACGAAGCCGGCGCTGCTGTCGTCCGGGTTGTCGTTCCAGGCGACTAGCCAGTGGCCATGCGCAGCGCTTTTTGGCAGCAAGTGAGTGCAGCCGGGTTTTTCCAGGGCCAGGTCCACCGAGATGGCCTGGGCCTTGTCGTTCTTCTGCTCGGACAACCAGCGCCAGGCCAGCACGGCGCCGGGGCCGATGCCGCTGACCAGGGTCGCCGGGCCTTGAAGTTCGCGCAGGCCCGATTGCAGTGCGCGACTCTGCAGCAGGCATTCCTTGGGCAGGATCACCTGGACGATCTGCGCCGAGCCGGTGCGGCTCAGGGTCAGCAGTTGTTTGTCGCTGAGCTTTTGCTCTTCAGTTACCGCGACCAGCACCTGGGCGCGGGGCGTGGTACCGGGAATCACCCGGGTTATCGCCGCGCCGTCGGCCGGTTTGAGCGTTTCGAGAGTGGGTTCCGGGGCCGGGCGCTTGAGGTACCAGTAACCGCCACCGAGAATCAGGGCCAGCACTACCAGTGTGGCCAGTACATACCGCAGGGAGCGTTGAATCATCAGCGTTTCACCAATCCAGTCAAGCCGCCCGCAATCAGGGCGGCAGTGTCGGCCAGGGCTACCAGCGGATCGAGTCCGGCGGGCACGGCCATATAACGGGGTTCCCAGTCAGGCTGGAATTTGTCTTTGAAGCGGCGCAAGCCTTGGAAGTTGTAGAGCTGCTCACCACGGCGGAAGACCATCGAGCCCAGGCGCTGGGTCAGCGGTGCACCGCGCCGGGGTTGCAACCCCGACAACGGCACCATGCCCAGGCTGAAGCGCGCGTATCCGTGACTCTTATAGTGTTGAATCAGGCCGACCATCATGAATTCCATGGTCAACTTCGGCGCATCGGGGTGCGCGCGCATCAGGTCGAGGCTGGCCAGGTCATGGCTGAATGTCTCGAGCAGGTTGGCGAACGCCACCGGGCGGCCTTCGAAGCGAATCACCGCAATGCGGAAATGCTTGAGGTAGTCATAGCTGAAACGGCCGAGGGAAAAGCCTTTTTCGCGAACATTCTTGCCAGTCAGCCAGGCGTCGGAAATCACCTTGAGCTCGTCCATCGGCGCCAGGCCCGGCTCGAAGATCTCCAGCGACAGGCCATCGCGGGTACCGCGGTTCCAGGTGTAGCGCAGGTCCTTCATCTCCTTGCCCTTGGCTTCCAGGTCGAAGCGCAGCAGATCGACCCGGGCTTCTTCGCCCAGCTTTATCGCGGTCAGGCCGATGTCCATGTAGTACGGCAGGTTCTCGGCGCGCACCTGGTAGAACACCGGGCGGGCGTGGTGGATGTCGCACAGGTCGCGGAACTGCCAGATCATTTCGGCGCGCTGCTGGGCCGGCCCGATCGGGTCGTACAAGGCCACCAGGCTGCGGCCACGCCGCGCGTACATCAGGAACGCCTGCTCGTCAGGGTGGAACAGCAACGCCTTGTCACCGGTCAGCGCCAATCCACCGTCGGGCTGGGATGAGGCCATGAGGATCTTCACGGCCCGGTCCAGCTCATCAGGCGTTGGCAAGTGGATCACCGGACGCGCGGTGCGCAACAGCCAGGTCAGCGACACCACCACCAGCAGCACGGCAGCACCGAGCAATGATCGCAGGCCTCGGGGTGCATCGGCATCCAGGGTGAACTGCCACCACAGTTGATGGCTGTACGGAACATCCTGGTAAGCAAACAGCAGCAGCCAGATCGACGCACCGAGTACGCACAGGCTCGACACCAGGTACAGCGGCGAGAACGGCAATTCAGTCAGGCGGCTCGGCCGATAGAACGAGCGACGGAACACCCCCAGCAGGCTGGCGGTCAAGGTCAGGAGGCTGGCTTCTTCCCAGTCAAAACCCTTGAGCAGGGAAAGCAGGGCGCCCACCAGCAACAGAATGGTGGTCAGCATCCAGGCTGCCGACAGGCGCCGGCGCAGACCTTGGGCCAGCAGCAGGCACAGTACGCCGATCAAGCTGGCGCCGAAGTGCGAGGCCTCGACCAGGCGATGGGGAATCAGAAAGCCGATGTGCTCCAGGCGGGTGTCGATTTCCGGGGTCACGCCGGAGAACAGCAACACCACGCCCGACAGGAACACCAGCACCGCCAGGATCGGCGCCGCCAGGCCAGAGGCGGCGCGCAGGGACTGGCGGGATTGGAACAGGCGCTGCCCTTCGTTAATCAGCAGGAACACGCAGGCCACCAGCAATGGCAACACCACGTAGATCAATCGATACAGCAGCAGCGCGGCGGCCAGCGGGGCAGCACCGAGCTTGTCGGCG
The DNA here is from genome assembly GCF_054897945.1 of Pseudomonas sp. LB3P31. Lineage (NCBI taxonomy): Bacteria > Pseudomonadati > Pseudomonadota > Gammaproteobacteria > Pseudomonadales > Pseudomonadaceae > Pseudomonas > Pseudomonas sp. LB3P31. The sequence continues at coordinate 2,098,359 of NZ_CM142710.1, read as the reverse complement.
AAGGCAGCCAGCAGGATCGCTTCGAAGACGCCGACACCGCCCGGCACATGGCTGAGCACCCCGGCGGCCAGCGCCAGCAGGTACACCAATAGAAACGCACCGAAAGGCGGGGCTTCCGGCAGCAGCAAATACAGCACGGTGGCTGCTGCGGCTACATCGAGGGCGGTGATGATCAGTTGCAGGAACGTCAGGCGCCGACCCGGCAGGCGCAATGTGCGGCGCCCGGCCTTGACCAGTAGATTGTCCGGATACAGTTGTTCCGGCAGGCGGCGACGATAGATGCCGATGGCCAGCACGCTGAACAGCAGTAAAACGGCGCCAGCGACGGTGCCTAGCAGGAGCTCGGACAAACCCAGGGCGGCCGAGGCCGCTGGCAGGTCACTGAGTGTGGCAAGGGCAGCCAGGGGCGGCAGGGCGCAGCCAAGCGAGAGGCTGGCGAACAGCGTCATGTGCGCGACTTCCGACGCACCCAGGCCGTGACGCGCATATAAGCGGTAACGCACTGAACCACCGGAGAGCATCGACAGGCCAATGGCATTGCCGATCGCAAACGCAGTGAACCCGCCCAGGGCGAGAATCCGCGGGGCCAGTGTCACGCGCGCATACCGACTGGCCGACCATTCATAGCCCAGCAGGATAATGAACCCGACCACGGTCGCTGCCAGTGCACCGAGCAAAGCGGGTTTGGGGACTTCGAGTATCGAATCGTGCAGAGCGTCCAGATCCAGCTCGCTCAACAGATGACGACAGGCAATCAGCGCGATGGCGAACAGCAGCAACGTAACTGCCAGGCCGATTGGCTGGCGGTATTTGCTCACCAGATCCAGCAGGCGCAAACGCCCGGGCTTGATCGGTTGTGTCGCTGTGACGGAGTCTTGTGGATCAGACGAGTTGGCGCGCATCAATCACCTCTTGGATTGTGCGCGACAGGATGGGGGTATCCAGCCAAGTTACCAATCCCTGCAGAAAAAAATAATCACAAATATTAACGCCACTCACCCTCATCAGGTGCAGGCATGCCATGGGCCGTTGCGGTATCAGCATAGACGGAACTCAAGGTTCGAGTGATTCCGATCAGCCCACCCCAGGGTGGCAGATCATTGTTGCGAAAGGACTTTTTCGACAGATACAAAAAAGGCCACTCTTTCGAGTAGCCTTTTTTGATGTTTGGTTGCGGGAGCCGGATTTGAACCGACGACCTTCGGGTTATGAGCCCGACGAGCTACCAGACTGCTCCATCCCGCGTCTGTGTGGCGGCATTCTATAGAGATTCGACTGTGTGTCAACCGTTAATCCTGAAACAAGCCAAATAAGCGGAAATGAGTGATAGCCGGTGGCGTTGCAGCGCTAAGTTTCGGAATCAGAACGATTTCTCCTTTTCGCAGGAGAAAGGCGGGCGCACGTTTCGCTTTGTTCTGTACAAAACAGACGCGCACAAAAAAGGCCACTCTTTCGAGTAGCCTTTCTTGATGTTTGGTTGCGGGAGCCGGATTTGAACCGACGACCTTCGGGTTATGAGCCCGACGAGCTACCAGACTGCTCCATCCCGCGTCTGTGTGTCGGCATTCTACAGAGGATGGCGGGGGTGTCAACCGTCAATCACGGGGAAAACTGTTCCTGTTCAATCGCTTAGCGTAAAAACGGACCCTTCTGCATGGCTGCAGCGCAGGTGTGGTAAGGGTTTCAGCTCTATTGGTGGGTGGCTTTCGATTGAGAATATAAATTCATCTTTTTTCCTACGCTGAGGAAAGAACATTCTTACTACTGGTGCTATATACAGGTGTGGGTGAGATACTGCCGATCCGACTCGCCGAAATCCCTTTGCGCACAATGAACGCCGCTTTTATATGACCCAACGAAAAATCATCCACGTCGATTGTGACTGCTTCTATGCCGCCATCGAGATGCGTGACGACCCACGGTTGGCCGGTAAACCTTTGGCGGTGGGTGGCTCTGCGGATCGGCGTGGGGTGATCGCCACCTGCAATTACGAGGCGCGGGCCTATGGCGTGCGTTCGGCGATGTCTTCCGGCCACGCCTTGAAGCTGTGCCCGGACCTGACGATCGTCAAGCCACGCATGGATGCCTATAGAGAAGCGTCGAAGGAAATTCACACGATTTTCCGCGACTACACCGACCTGATCGAGCCACTGTCGCTGGATGAGGCCTACCTGGATGTATCGGACAGCGCGCATTTCGGTGGCAGCGCTACCCGGGTCGCCCAGGAAATCCGCCGGCGCGTATCCAATCAGCTGCACATCACGGTCTCGGCCGGGGTGGCGCCCAACAAATTCCTGGCCAAGATCGCCAGCGACTGGAAGAAACCCAACGGGCTGTTTGTCATCACTCCGGGTCAGGTGGAAGACTTTGTCAGCGGCTTGCCAGTGAACAAGCTCCACGGTGTGGGCAAGGTGACCGCTGACAAGCTCGGCCGGCTGGGCATTGTCGATTGCTCGCATTTGCGTGAGTGGGACAAGTTGGCGCTGGTGCGCGAATTCGGCAGTTTTGGCGAGAGACTGTGGAGCCTGGCGCGTGGGATCGATGATCGACTGGTGCACAACGACAGTCGGCGCCAGTCAATCAGTGTCGAGAACACCTACGACGTGGACTTGCCGGACCTGGTGAGTTGCCTGGACAAGCTGCCCGAGTTGCTGGAGACGCTGGCGGGACGCATGGCGCGGATCGACAGCAGCTACCGCCCGGGCAAGCCGTTCGTCAAAGTGAAGTTTCATGATTTCACCCAAACCACGCTGGAGCAGGCCGGGGCAGGGCGGGATCTGGGGAGTTATCAGCTGTTGCTGACCCAGGCGTTCAATCGAGGTGGGAAGCCGGTGCGGTTGTTGGGGGTTGGGGTGCGGCTGGAGGATTTGCGGGGTGGGTTTGAGCAGATGGAGTTGTTTGAGCGGTAGCTCCCTGTAGGAGCGAGCCTGCTCGCGATGGTGTGTCAGACGCATTGATGTCTACTGACACTCCATCGCGAGCGGGCTCACTCCTACAAAAACTTAATTCGGTCCTGGATCCGCGACCAGTCGCCCGGCATCCTTGGTCAACGACTTGAGGAATTCGGTCTGCAGCTCGGGATCATTGCGAGTCAGTTCAATCAGGCTCTGTTCCAGTTCCGTGGCTTCTTCTTCCAGCCCCAGTTCCGACAGGCGCTTGACCCGGTGCACCCACTGGCTCACTTCGTCGTCCTCGAGGTCGTCGTAGATCAGGCCATGAGCTTCCAGCAATTTGCCGCGCAGTGAGCTGCTGACAGCCAAAGACGTATCGACGTGCACGTCGTCCTGGCCATCCTCGACACTGATCAGCAAACGACTCAGATGATTGATGTCATGTTCGGCAAACGGGCTGTCCAGCAGGTTGATGCGCAACACGCCATTTTTGTCGGTCGTCAGCTCGAAAGTTTCCTTGCCAGCCTTGACCTGCACCGGACGCTCGCTCCACGGCAGGCTCGAGTACTCGGTGCGTTTGTCGAGTTGCACCTCGTCGATGCCGGCCAGGTTCTGCTGCGCACGACCGTGGGACTGCACGTTCATGAACGGGTTGAGCCCGGCAAAACCGTAGCTCAGCCAGTCCCTGGTCACGCTGTCCGGCAAATTGCCCAAGGCGAACACATTGACTACGTTCGCGCCGACACCGGCCACCACCGCTACGGCGCCCAGAGGAATCTCGTAAGCCTCCCGCCAGGGTTGGTAGGGCGTATAGCGGTCGTAATGGCGAGTGACCTCGAATTCGGTGACTTCGAAGGTCTTCTGCTCGTGGATTTTCACCCGGCGTTGCGGCAACTCAAGCACCTTGGGCTCGCCGACATCGACCTGCAGGCTGTGATCGAGCAGTTTGCGCTCGACACGTTCCTCGTGCTCGCTGCGTTGCGACATGTGATTGGCACAGCCGCTGACCAGCAGGGTGCCGCACAGGGCGGCACCACCGAGGCCTAAGGTGTTTCGCTTGAACATGACTTCTCTATCTGGTGTCAGCGGCGGATACGGGCCTGGAGGAAGGACAGCACTTCAGCGACTGGCAGTGCCTGCGCTTCAGGTGCGGTGCGGCTCTTGTATTCCAGGTTGCCTTCGGCGAGGCCGCGGTCACTGACCACGATCCGGTGAGGAATGCCGATCAGCTCCATGTCCGCGAACTTGATGCCCGGGCTGGTTTTCTTGTCACGATCGTCCAGCAGCACTTCAAAGCCGGCCGCAGTCAGTTCTGCGTACAACTTGTCGGTGGCTTCGCGAACCTGTTCGTTGTCGTAGCGCAGCGGTACCAGCGCGATCTGGAATGGCGCGAGGGCATCGCTCCAGATGATCCCGTTGGCATCGTTGTTCTGTTCGATGGCGGCAGCCACCACGCGGGAAACGCCAATGCCGTAGCAGCCCATTTCCAGGGTCACCGGCTTGCCGTTGTCGCCCAGCACTTCGCACTTCATCGCCTTGCTGTACTTGTTGCCCAGCTGGAAGATGTGCCCGACTTCGATGCCGCGCTTGATTTCCAGGGTGCCCTGGCCGTCCGGGCTTGGATCGCCGGCGACGACGTTGCGCAGGTCGGCAACGGTCGGAACCGGCAGATCGCGCTCCCAGTTCACCCCGAAGTAGTGCTTGTCGTCGATGTTGGCACCAATGCCGAAGTCGCTCATCAGCTCGACCGAGCGGTCGATGATGATCGGCAACGGCAGGTTCAGCGGGCCGAGCGAGCCGGCACCGGTGCCAATGGCGTCACGCAGTTCGGCATCGGTGGCCATAACCAGCGGGCTGGCCACGCCAGGTTGCTGGGCAGCCTTGATTTCGTTGAGCTCGTGGTCGCCACGGATAACCAGGGCGATCAGCTTGCCTTCTTCTTCGGCGCGCACGATCAACGTCTTGATGGTCTTTTCAATCGGCAGATTGAATTTTTCCACCAGGGCAGCAATCGTCCTGGTCTCCGGGGTATCGACCAGGCGCAGCTCTTCAGCCGGCGCTGGACGGGACGTTTCCCGTGGCACCGCTTCGGCTTTCTCGATGTTCGCCGCGTAGTCGGACACATTGCTGAAGGCGATATCGTCTTCGCCGGACTCGGCCAGGACGTGGAACTCGTGGGAGCCAGCACCGCCGATGGAGCCGTTATCGGCTTCCACAGGACGGAATTTCAGACCCAGGCGAGTGAAAATGTTGCAGTAGGCCTGGTGCATGCGGTCGTAGGTGACCTGCAGCGAAGGCTGGTCCGCGTGGAACGAATAGGCGTCCTTCATGATGAATTCGCGGCCGCGCATCAAACCGAAGCGTGGGCGGATTTCGTCACGGAATTTGGTCTGGATCTGATACAGGTTGATCGGCAGCTGTTTGTAGCTGCTCAACTCGCTGCGCATCAGGTCAGTGATGACTTCTTCGTGGGTCGGGCCGGCGCAGAAATCGCGACCATGGCGATCCTTGAAGCGCAGCAACTCGGGGCCGTACTCTTCCCAGCGCCCGGATTCCTGCCACAGCTCAGCCGGTTGCGTGCTCGGCATCAACACTTCAAGAGAGCCGGCAGCGTTCATTTCTTCGCGAACGACCGCTTCAACCTTGCGCATTACTCGCAGCCCCATGGGCAGCCAGGTGTACAGACCCGAGGCGAGTTTGCGGATCATGCCGGCGCGCAGCATCAACTGATGGCTGATCACGACCGCGTCGGAAGGCGTTTCTTTCTGTGTGGCGAGCAAAAATTGACTGGTGCGCATGGTTGGCCGTTGTCGGTTGCTGATGACGAGAAATGACGGAGCATTGTACGGGCGAGATCTGCTGGCGTACAGGCGTGCGGTCGGTGGTGTCGCAGCAGTGCGGGAATCACCCCGCTCCTGCGCGCTTTGCAGCTATAGAGGCTCTTCCGCAACCGGTGCGGGAACCGGTTCCGGCGTGGGTGTCGGCCCCGCGCGGCGGCTTTCCTGATACCAGTGCAGCATGATCAGGAGCAGTGTCGGGACCCCCAGCAACGCAGTGAGCAGGAAGAAGTTGTGATAGCCGAATTTTTCCACCATGACCCCTGAGTAGCCGCCGATCAGGCGTGGCAGCAGCAGCATGATCGAGCTCAACAGGGCGTATTGGGTGGCGGAGAACTTCAGGTTGGTCAGACTCGACAGGTAGGCGACGAACGCCGAAGTCGCCAGCCCGGAACTGAAGTTGTCCAGGGAGATGGTGGCGATCAGCATGTTCAGGTTGGCGCCCATGTCGGCGAGCATCAGGAACAGCAGGTTGGTGCCGGCGGATGCGATGCCGCCGATCAGCAGGATCGGCAGAATGCCGAAGCGCACGATCAGCAGGCCGCCCATGCCCGCGCCCACCAGGGTCATGATCAGGCCGAAGATCTTGCTGACGCTGGCGATCTGGTCCTTGGTGAAGCCTTGGTCGATGTAGAACACATTCGCCATCACTCCCATGACCGTATCGGACATCCGATAGGTCGCGATCAGGCCCAGCAGCAGGAACGCTTGCCAGCGGTAGCGCAGGATGAAGTCGTTGACCGGCGTCAGTACCGGCGCCAGGCCGCGGCGGCCCATGGCCGACAGGCACATGACGGTCAGGGTGGTGTAGAGGATGGCCCGCAGGAAGGCGCGGTCTTCGAGCAGCAGGTCGAGCGCGCTGTGACCTTCGAACAGCACGCTGGCAAAATCGGTATTGTAGAGCTGGGTGAACATCGCCGGCACGGAAACCAGCAGCACGATCAGCACGAACACCGACGCCAGTTGGTGCACGAAGGTGTAGCGTCCGGCCTGCAGTTGCGTGCGCAGCGGCACAGGCGGTTCGCGCATGAAAAACGAAGTCAGCAGCGCCGGAATCATCAATGCGCCGAACAGGATGTAGGTCCAGGCCCACGCCGAATGCTGGTAGTTGAATCCCGTTGAACCGAAGCCTTCGGCGAAGAACAGGGCACCGGCAGTGGCCAGCAGTGCGGCAATGCGGTAACCAGACATGTAGCTGGCGGCGAGGGCGGCCTGGCGGCTGTCGTCGGCGATTTCCAGGCGATAGGCGTCGACGGCGATGTCTTGTGTCGCGGAAGCGAAGGCAACGACCACGGCGATCGCTATCAGCCAGGACAGGTGTTTTTGCGGGTCGCAGAAACCCATCCCGATCAGGCCGAGGATCACCAGTGCCTGGGAAAGTACCAGCCAGGAGCGGCGGCGCCCGAGCTTGCCGAGCAATGGCAGGCGCCACTGGTCGAGCAGCGGCGACCACACCCACTTGAAGGCGTAAGCCAGGCCGATCAGGCTTGCATAGCCGATGGTTTCGCGAGCCACACCGGCTTCACGCAACCAGACCGAAAGTGTCGAAAACACCAGCATGTACGGCAGGCCGGCGGCGAAACCCAGCAGCAACAGCACGAGCGTTGAAGGGCTGGCATAGGCGGCGAGCGCGGCGCGCCAGGTTTTACGGGGCATGGGCTGGAGTCTGCCTCAAAATTACGGAAACAAAGCGCGCACTCTAACCGCTGTGCTCTACCGGGCGCCAGCCATGGCGCTGAATATCAACACGATTATTCAGGATACTAACGCCTTCCTCGCGCAATCGCGCCCGCTGTTCATCCCCGGAAGCGCTGCCTGCGGGCAGGCTCAGACGGCCGCCAGCGCCGAGCACCCGGTGCCACGGCAGCTTGGTGTCGCCGGGCAGCTGGCTGAGGGTGCGTCCGACATAACGGGCGGCGCGACCCAGGCCTGCCAGCTCGGCGAGCTGGCCATAACTGACGACTTTGCCCGCCGGCACTTGGGCCAGTGTGAGGTAGAGCGCCGTGCGTCGGATTTGCGCTGCGCTTTCGGTTTCAGTGATCGGGTCTGTCACGTACGCGGTTCCTGCCGGATAGGGTATTCAGCGTATCCAGAGTAAGTCGAGAATCGCCAATTGAGAAATGAACTCAATAGAAATAGTCGGGTCAGTGCTTGCTAGGGTCTTATTCATACGGATAATGCCGACTTTTTTTCGCAAACTTGAGCCTGTGTTCGCTTATGTTGTCCAGATCTCTGTTGTGCCTTGCTGTCCTTAGTGCTTCCACATCCTTGCTCGCCGACACCGTCTGGCTGAAAAACGGTGACAAGTTGAGTGGCAAGATCACCTTGTTCGACGGCGGCAAGCTGTTGATCCAGACCGAATACGCCGGCGCGGTGCCGATTGACTGGAAGCAGGTCAAGACCCTGGAAAGCGATCAGGAATTGCTGGTCAAGCAGGATGCCTACACCGGGGAAAAGGCCAAGGCACTGCATGCGGCAGACGATGGCAAGGTCACGCTGGCAAACGGCGACGCGCCGAAAACCGTCGAGCTGGCCAGTATCCAGCAGATCCTCAAACCCAAGCCGGTGGTCGAGGACCTGGTGTGGAAGGGTAATGTCGACATGGCCCTGGATTACCAGCGGGCCGAAAAAGACACCGATGATTACGACATCGACTTCAAGACCAGTGCGCGGCATGGCAAATGGCGGCACACGGCAGAAGGCGAGTACAACCGCGAGTTCCAGGATGACGTGGTGACCACCGACAACTGGCGCGGCGAATACTCCCTCGATCGGTTCCTCACTGAGAAATGGTTCTGGCAGGGTCGCGCGGTCTATAAGCGAGACAAGGTCGAAGATTTGTCCCGCCAGCGCACCGTCGGTACGGGCCCTGGTTACCAATTCTGGGACGACGAACTGGGCGCGTTCTCCCTGGGGTCGCTGGTCAACCGTACGGACTATCAGTACGCGGACGGCGGTAAGGAGAACTTCTATTCCCTGGCGATGAAGTGGGACTACAACCGTTATTTGATCGGCAAGAAGGTTGAGTTCTTCACCAATGGCGAGGTGGGCAAGCCGTTGTCGGGCGTGGCGGAGTACGCGCTGGATGCCGAGGTTGGGTTGCGTTACAAGGTGACGGACTGGGCTTCGCTTAATCTGAAGGCGGAGCGGGATGTCATCAGTGGTACTGATGATGCTGATTTGGAGAAGACGCGTTATACCGCAGGGTTTGGCGTGGCTTGGTAACACTTTAGAAGATCAAAAGATCGCAGCCTTCGGCAGCTCCTACGGGGATTTTCGTACACCGTAGGAGCTGCCGAAGGCTGCGATCTTTTTTGTCGCCATACAAAATCTGCAGGCACAAAAAAGCCCCGCTTTTGAGGGCGGGGCTTTTTACTAAAGCAAGTACAAGTTAGATAACTTGAACTTCTTCAGCTTGCATGCCTTTCTGACCGCGGGTAGCGATGAAAGAAACCTGTTGGCCTTCTTTCAGGCTTTTGAAGCCGTCGGATTGGATAGCTTTGAAGTGAACGAACAGGTCGTCACCGGATTGTGGAGTGATGAAGCCGAAGCCTTTTTCATCGTTGAACCACTTAACGGTACCGGTTTGGCGATTAGACATGGTGTAACTCCTTGAACAAAGATAACTGCGACGCAGGAAGAACCCTGGCCGAGACTGAGTGCAAAGAGCAGGAAAAATTCTTGTAGATGGTTGGATCGAAATTCAACATATCGTGTAGAGATTCTCAGTGACACAAGCAGCACAGTGGCGCCACCTTAACCCTTTTTGCGGAACGTGCCAATCCTTCTTGCGAAGGTTTCTGTGATTTCGTGACTGACGGTGCAGCGAAATACCGTGAAACCCCGGAAATTCGGGGGGCAGCGCGGGAGAAATGTATTGCAGTCTTTGAACCGGCGGCGCGCCCCCGGTAAGATGCCGGACAGATTTTCTCCACCTCGCTATTCAGGACACCCGCCATGAGCATCAAATCGGACAAGTGGATTCGCCGCATGGCGCAAGAGCACGGAATGATCGAACCTTTCGTCGAGCGCCAGGTGCGCGGCAGTGACGATAACCGTGTGATCTCCTACGGCGTGTCGAGTTACGGCTACGACGTTCGTTGCACTAATCACTTCAAAGTGTTTACCAACATCAATTCGGCCATCGTCGACCCGAAAAATTTCGATGCCGGCAGCTTCGTCGACATTCACAGCGACGTCTGCATCATCCCGCCTAACTCTTTCGCCCTGGCCAGCACCGTTGAATACTTCCGTATTCCGCGCAACGTATTGACCATCTGCCTCGGCAAGAGCACCTATGCCCGCTGCGGCATCATCGTCAACGTCACCCCGCTTGAGCCTGAGTGGGAGGGTCACGTGACCCTGGAATTCTCGAACACCACCAACCTGCCGGCGAAAATCTACGCCAACGAAGGCGTGGCGCAGATGCTGTTCCTTGAATCCGACGAAGAGTGCGAAGTCTCCTACAAAGACCGTGGCGGCAAGTATCAGGGCCAACGCGGCGTCACCCTGCCGCGCACCTGAGACATCCATCTGACGGAGCGCGGGAATTCTTCCACGTAAAGACACTCTATTGGGTGTACTGCCCGGTTTACCCCCAGTGAACCGGGCCTTTGCTCAGGAGTGCTCTATGAAGATCGATCCGCGAATAAGTGCCGAACTGGCCAGGCTTGAGCCCAATCAGGTTGGCGTCTTGGCCTGGTCCTTGTTGGCACACCCGCCAATCAGCATGGCAGGGGGCATCCCCGGCCAGCCTGATCCCGATACCCCAAACGAACAACCGACTGAACCAGGCGAGCCTACGCTGCCGGATGAGCCGCCTCCCGCGCCTGTCGCGTAAACTGAGGCGATTGTCGTGTAGGGGCGAAAGCTCCTACACCGGCCATATTTCGTTGTCGCCGATGACGAAAACCCTGCAACTATCGCTCCTGTCGACTTGATGCCCGCCGGTAAACGCGCCGAACGCGGGTAGCAGGCTGATCGCCTCCCCGAGCCTGAAGCACGCCAGGCGCAAGCTTTGCCGTCCCCGACCATGCAGGCGATAAACCGGATGAACGTGACCGGCCAGGACGTGCCTGTCCGGGTGTGGGTCGGGTTCGTGTTGCAGCGCGAAGGGCCCAATCAGCAATGGCTCTGGGACGACTCGAATGTTCAGGGAATCTGGCGGGTCACCAGCACGCTTGTCGTGATTGCCGCGGATCAGCGTCATCGGCAAGTCCACGTGTCGCGCTCGCCATTGCGCCAACGCGGCCAAGGTTGCAGGCGCGTGGGAACCGGGCCCGTGCAGAAAGTCGCCGAGGAAAATCAGCTGTCGACACGGCAGCCGGGCCAACAGTGCGTCCAGCAAGCTGACGTTTTGCGTGGTAGTGCCCTGCGGTACGGGTTGCCCCAGGCGCCGATACGCAGCGGCCTTGCCAAAATGCACGTCGGCCACCAGCAATGCCTGCTGCGCTGGCCAGTAAATCGCTTTCTCCGGCAGCAACCACAGCTCTTCTCCCGCCAGTCGGATGGGATAGGGTGTACTCATCAGGCTTTCCCTGTTTCAGCGGTATCTTCCAGGTCGCTGACCATGCGGCGGATGCGGTCGGCGAGTTTTTCCGAGCTCATGCTCTCACGCATGCGTTCCACCAGCAGGGGGAAGGCAAGCGGGGTAGGACGTTTGATCAGGTGCAGGTCGAGCCTGAGTCGGCAGATTCGCTCCAGGGTCTGTTCCAGCCGACGAATGTCGAGCTCCTCGCGCAGGACTTCTTCCCCGGCCTGGGCCAGCAGAAGGTTGTCGGCGTCGTATTGCTTGAACACTTCAAAAAACAGTCCGCTGGACGCCTGAACCTGCCGTGTGCTCTTCGGTGCACCGGGATAACCGGCGAATACCAGCCCGGCGATGCGTGCGATTTCGCGAAAGCGGCGCAGGGCCAGCTCGCCGGCGTTCAAGCTGGCGAGCACGTCAGCCATCAGGTGTTCGTGACTGAGCAACTGCGGGTTGAGATGTTCGGACCAGTCGATATGAGTGGCGCTCAGCAACTCAAGGCCATAGTCATTGACCGCGATGGAGAACGTCACCGCCAGCCGTTGGCTAACCCGCCACGCCAGCAGGCTCGCCAGGCCCAGGTGCACCTGGCGACCGGCAAAGGGATAGAGGAACAGGTGCCAGCCCTCGCGGGATTTCAATGCTTCGGCCAGCAGCGTGGTGTCGGTTGGCAGCCCTGACCATTTTTTCTGCACCTCCAGCAAGGGTCGCAGCGCCTTCATTTCCGGCCCTACAAATTCGCCAGCAGCGGCAGCGCTGAAGCGTGCGACTACTGCAGTGGCCAGTTCATTGGAGAGCGGCATGCGCCCGCCATTCCAGCGCGGCACCGCGGCTTTCTTCGCCGTGCTGCGCTTGACGTAGGCCGTCATGTTTTCCACCCGCACCAACTCCAGCAAGCGCCCGGCGAACAGAAAGCCGTCGCCGGGCTTAAGCCGGGCGATGAAGCCTTCTTCGACACTGCCCAACTGCTTGCCACCGCCGCCCTTGCTCCAGAACTTCAACTGGATGCTCGCGTCGCTGACAATGGTGCCGATGCTCATGCGGTGGCGGCGGGCCAATCGGGCGTCGGGTACCCGCCACACGCCGTGCTCATCAGGCTCGACCCGCCGATAATCCGGATAGGCCGTCAGCGACAGCCCGCCGTGGCGTACGAACGCCAGCGCCCACACCCAGTCGGCCGGGCTAAGGTCGCGGTACGCCCAGGCGCCGCGCACTTCTTCGTACAGTTCCTCGGGTAAAAAGCCACCGCCCAACGCCATGCTGACCAGGTGCTGCACTAATACATCCAATGGTTTGTGCGGGGATTCTCGCGGTTCGATGCGCCGTTGCGCAACGGCGTCCTGCGCCGCAACCGCTTCGATCAGTTCGAGGCTGTGAGTCGGCACCAGCGTCACCCGCGACACTCGCCCCGGCGCGTGTCCGGAGCGACCGGCACGTTGCATCAAACGTGCGACGCCTTTGGCCGAGCCGATTTGCAACACCCGCTCCACCGGCAGGAAATCCACCCCCAGGTCGAGGCTGGAGGTACAGACCACGGCCTTGAGTTGCCCATCCTTGAGCGCCCGTTCGACCCAGTCCCGGGTATCGCGGGACAGTGAACTGTGGTGCAGCGCAATCAGCCCGGCCCAATCCGGGCGCGCTTCCAGCAGCGCCTGATACCAGATCTCAGATTGCGCGCGGGTATTGGTGAACACCAGGGTGCTGGGACTGGACTCCAGTTCCTCGACCACTTGCGGCAGCATTTTCAAGCCGATGTGGCCGGCCCAGGGAAAGCGTTCGATGGCAGGCGGGCGCAGCGAATCGACTCGCAGATCCTTGGCGCTCTGGCCTTGAACGCTGATGCCGCCACCCTGGGGGATCAGTACTTGCTCAGCGTGGGCTTGATTGCCCAGGGTCGCGGAAACGCCCCACACGACCAGCTCCGGCTGCCAGCGGCGCAAGCGGGCGAGGGCCAGTTGCAGCTGGACCCCGCGCTTGTTGCCGAGCAGCTCGTGCCATTCATCCACCACAATCATGCGCAGGGTCGACATGGCGGTTTGCGCATCGGCCCGGGCCAGCAACAGCGTGAGACTCTCCGGGGTGGTGATTAGCGTGGTGGGCAGACGCCGGCCCTGACGGGCCCGTTCGCTGCTGCTGGTGTCCCCGGTGCGCAGGCCGACGCTCCATTGGATCTGCAGGTCTTGCAGCGGAGTTTCCAACGCCCTGGCGGTATCGGCCGCCAGTGCGCGCATCGGAGTTATCCACAGCACGGTCAGAGGTTCGGCTACAGGTTTGCGTTTGCGCGATTTTTCCACCGGGGTGAGGGTGGTAGTGGCGAAGCGGTTGAGAGCGCCGAACCAGACTGCATAGGTTTTACCGGCGCCGGTACTGGCGTGGAGCAAACCGGACTGGCCTTGCTTGACGGCGGCCCAGACCTGTTTCTGAAAGGCAAATGGCTTCCAGCCGCGAGCGGTGAACCATTTTTTTGCAAAGTCTGGAGTGGTTCCCATTCGGTTGCTTGCGCTCTGATAATCCTTTATCAGTGACCGCAGGGTGCGGGGCAAGTTTAATTGGGTTGGTGGAGGCGTACACCCGGGTTAACTGTGGGAGCAAAGCTTGCTCGCGATGACGAATTGGCATTCAACATCGATGCCGACAGGCATGGCGCCATCGCGAGCAAGCTTTGCTCCCACAGGTTTCATGGCACCACTGGTGACATCAGCCTTTGGGATATATTTGCCGCAGCAAAAGATCGCAGCCTCGTTTCACTCGACAGCTCCTACGCAGCTCCTACTTCAAATTGCCGCTAAGGAATTGCTTCAGCCGCTCACTGCGCGGATTGCCCAGCACATCCTCCGGCGCACCTTCCTCTTCCACCAACCCCTGGTGCAGAAACAGCACCTGGCTCGACACCTTGCGCGCAAAGCTCATCTCGTGAGTCACCATGATCATGGTCCGGCCTTCTTCAGCCAGGCCCTGAATCACCTTCAGCACCTCGCCCACCAGCTCCGGGTCCAGCGCCGAGGTCGGTTCGTCAAACAACATCACCTCCGGCTCCATCGCCAGCGCGCGGGCAATGGCGACTCGCTGCTGCTGGCCGCCCGACAGAAACGCCGGGTACTGATCGGCCACCCGGGCCGCCAGGCCGACCTTGTCGAGATACCGACGGGCGCGGTCCTCGGCTTCCTTCTTGTCACACCCCAGCACCCGGCGCGGGGCCATAGTGATGTTCTCCAGCACCGTCATATGGCTCCACAGATTGAAATGCTGGAACACCATCGCCAGGCGGGTGCGGATCTTTTGCAGTTCATCGGCATCGGCCACATGCATGCCGTGACGATCCTTGATCATGCGGATGCTCTGGCCGTCGAGGCTCATCGCGCCATCGTTGGGTTGCTCGAGAAAATTGATGCAGCGCAGGAAGGTACTTTTGCCCGAGCCGCTGGCGCCAATCAGGCTGATGACGTCGCCGGTGTTGGCCTTGAGCGAGACTCCCTTGAGCACTTCATGATCGCCGTAGCTTTTATGCAGGCCTTCAATGGTCAGTTTGTACATGGGGCATGCATCCTCAAGGCGAAAGTAGGTAGCCGCTGCGATAGGCTTCAGTGCCCGCGACATGGGCGATCACCATGCCGGCAGTGGCCATGCGCCGCAGCGAGCGGGCGTACATCAGCCCGGCGACGGAGCAGTGAACAGGGGTGACGCGATCCAGCACCGGATCAATGATTTCGGCAACCAGTTGCCCGGCTTGCAGGTGCTCCCCCGGCAGTGCGGTGAACACCAGTAGCCCGCCCACCGGGGTCACCACGGGTTCCACGGCGGCCAGTGGCGTCGCAGGGTAGGGCAGTTCTGGCAGGGGCGCCGGTTCGCCGGCGATGGCCCCGAAATGGATCAGATAGTCGAGCAGCGCCTGGCAGTCGAGACTGGCCAGCGGGTGATTGACGTCACCCTGGCCACGCAACTCGACGGTCACCGAGAAACTGCCGGCGGGGATATCGAACTGCTCGCCGAAGCGCTCCTGCAGTTGCCACCAGAGCAACGTGAAGCATTCGTCAAATGACTGGCCGCCAGAGTCGGTGGCCAGCAGGCTGGCCTCGGCACCGATGTAGCGGGCCAGCGGTTCAACCTGGGGCCATGCCTCGGGTGTGGTGTAGAGGTGCGCGACGGCTTCGAAATCGCAATGCAGGTCCAGCACCATATCGGCGTCGCAGGCCAGCCTTTGCAAGGTCAGGCGCTGGGACTGCAACTGCGTGGCCGGCACATGGCGCGCCAGGGCCTGGCGCAGGCTGCTGCGGATCACATGCAGGTTGTGCTGCGGATCGGCGCCCAGTTGACCTTCGATCTCGTTACCGACTTCTTCACTCACGTCGACAAACCAGCGGTTGAAGTTCTGCCCGCTTTCCAGCTCGTAGCGGCCCAGCGGCACGTCCATCAATACCTGCTCCAGGCCGACCGGGTTGGCCACCGGCACCAGCACGATTTCGCTGCGCAGGCGGCCGGCGGCTTCCAGTTCCTTGAGGTGCTGCTTGAGGTGCCAGGCCACCAGCATGCCGGGCATTTCATCGGCGTGCAGGGACGACTGGATGTAGATCTTGCCGCTGGCCGAAGAGGGGCCGAAGTGAAAGCTGTGAATCTGCCGTGCGGTCCCCGGCAGCGGGGCCAGCAAGTCATGTATCTGGTGGCGCATGTTCTTCTCTTTATTCCTGAAAACGGGTCCTAGTGGGTCGGCCCGAGGAAGGCCAGCCATCGGCGTTCGGCGAGGCGGAACAGGCCGACCAGCGCAAAGGTGATGGTCAGGTAGATCAGCGCGGCGATGCCGAACGACTGGAAGGTCAGGAAGGTCGCCGAGTTGGCGTCCCGAGCGACTTTCAGGATGTCCGGGATGGTCGCGGTGAACGCCACCGTGGTTGAGTGCAGCATCAGGATCACTTCGTTGCTGTAATAAGGCAACGAACGGCGCAGGGCCGAAGGCATGATCACGTAGGCATACAGCTTCCAGCCCGTCAGGCCATAGGCCTTGGCCGCTTCGACTTCACCGTGGTTCATGCTGCGAATGGCCCCGGCGAAGATCTCCGTGGTGTAGGCGCAGGTGTTCAAGGCAAACGCCAGGATCGTGCAATTCATCGCATCGCGAAAAAACGCGTCCAGCGCCGGTTGCGCACGCACTGCTGCCAGGCTGTAGATGCCGGTGTAGCAGATCAGCAGCTGGATATACAACGGCGTGCCGCGGAACAGATAGGTGTAGAACTGCACCGGCCAGCGCACGTAGATCTTCGACGAGACCCTGGCAATCGACAACGGGATCGACACCAGGAAGCCAATGAAGATCGACGCGCTGAGCAGCCACAGGGTCATGGCCAGGCCGGTGATGTTGTTGCCGTCGGTATAAAGGAAAGGTTTCCAGTATTCCTGCAGGAGTTCGATCATCGTACAGCCTCCCGGGAGCCGGCGGCGTAGCGGCGTTCGAGCCAGCGCAGGACAAAGTTGGAAGCGCTGGTGATCAGCAGATAGATCAGGGCAGCCAGCACCAGGAAGTAGAACAGCTGGTAGGTGCTTTTACCGGCGTCCTGGGCGGCCTTGACCAGGTCGGCCAGGCCAATGATCGACACCAGCGCGGTGGCCTTGAGCATCACCATCCAGTTGTTGCCGATGCCTGGCAGGGCGAACCGCATCATTTGCGGGAACACCACGATGCGAAACCTCTGGCCACGTTTGAGCCCATAGGCGGTCGCCGCTTCGACCTGCCCCCGGGGAACCGCGAGGATCGCGCCACGGAAGGTCTCGGTGAAGTACGCGCCATAAATGAAGCCCAGTGTGATGACCCCGGCACTGAACGGGTTGATCTCGATGTATTCCCATTCCATGAAGTCAGTAAACGACGTCAGCCAGGTCTGCAGGCTGTAGAAGATCAGCAGCATTAGCACCAGGTCCGGCACTCCGCGAATCAGCGTGGTGTAGACCTGCGCCGGGATCCGCACCAATTTGACTTTGGACAGCTTGGCAGTGGCGCCGAGCAGGCCGAGCAACACGGCCACCAGCAGCGACAACGCCGATAATTTGATGGTCATCCAGGTGCCTTCCAGCAGCAACGGGCCAAAGCCCTGGAGGCTGAAGGCGGAGAGCCCCAGATTTTGCAGGAGATTTTCGAACATAAATCAGCGACCTGATCAGATAAAAAAAGCGCCCATCAAAAAGATGGGCGCCGGGCATTATTTGCCGCTGAACAGATTCAGATCGTCAAAGTGTTTTTTCTGAATGGTGGCGTAGGTGCCATCGTCGTGTAACGCTTTGATACCTTTATCCAAAAGCGCTTTCAGCTCGGTGTTACCTTTCTTAATACCGACTGCTGTTTTGGCTGGCAGCAGTTCGCTGTCGACCGGCTTGCTGACTTCGTAATCTGCGCCTTGAGGCGACTTCAGAAAGCCCAATTCGGCTTGCAGCATGTCCTGGATGCCGGCGTCGAGACGACCGGAAGTCAGGTCGGAGTACACCTGGTCCTGGTTCTGGTAGGCCTGGGTTTTAACCCCGGCCTTATCCAGCACGGCCTTGGCGTAGGCTTCCTGAATGGTGCCCTGCTCGTAGCCGACGGTTTTGCCTTTGAGCGACGCGACGTCTGCAGTCACGCCGGAGCCCTTCTTGAATACATAGGCGGTTGGACCGGAGAACAACTCGCTGGAGAAGTCGATAACCTTTTCACGGGCCGGGGTCACGGTCATCGACGAAATCACACCGTCGAATTTATTGGCCTTGAGGCCCGGGATCATGCCGTCGAAATCACTTTCGACCCATTTGCACTTGACCTTCAACTCGGCGCAGATCGCGTTCCCCAGATCGATATCGAAACCCACGAGGTTGCCGTCAGCCGCTTTCGACTCAAACGGTGCGTAGGAAGGGTCAACGCCAAACCGCAGTTCCTTGTACTCCTTTGCTACCGCGGAACCGGCAGCCATGCACAACGCCAGTGCAGAAAGGGTCAGCAATGCTTTTTTCATTATTCAATCCCTAAAAACCAATTTGAGCGCTTGTGGCGCGTAAAATTTGTTACTGGAAAGCGTCAGACCTGAATAAAGTAGCAATTTCTGAACCATAGTCCCGAACAAGCGTTTTAAAAGCTGCTTGGAGAAATCCCTGGCGGGGGTTTATGCACGTAAGTGGGCGTGGATAAAGCGGCGCACCAAAGCGGTTCGTCTCAGCCCAACAAGTCCTGCAAAGTCGCCAAGTTGTCCGCCTCGTCCACCGACTTGTCGCGTCGCCAGCGCAACATCCGCGGAAAGCGCACGGCGATCCCGCTTTTGTGGCGCTTGGACAGGGCGATGCCCTCAAAACCGAGTTCGAACACCAGGCTGGGTTTGACGCTGCTGACCGGGCCGAATTTTTCCACGGTGGTCTTGCGCACGATGCTGTCGACCTGGCGCATTTCTTCGTCGGTCAGGCCGGAATAGGCCTTGGCGAACGGCACCAGCGTGCGCTCAGTGGAATCCACCGGGCCGTCCCACACGGCGAAGGTGTAATCGCTGTACAGGCTGGCGCGGCGACCATGGCCGCGCTGGGCGTAGATCAACACGGCGTCAACGCTGTATGGGTCGACTTTCCATTTCCACCACACGCCCATGTCCTTGGTCCGGCCAACGCCGTACAGCGCATCGCGCGCCTTCAGCATCATGCCTTCAACCCCCAGGCTGCGTGACGCCTCGCGCTGGCGGGCCAGGTCGAACCAGTCTTCGCCGGTCAGTACCGGCGAGGCCAGCAACATCGGGTTGTTACACTGGGCGAGCACTTGCTCCAGCTGGGCGCGGCGCTTGGCCTGGGGCTGGTTGCGCCAGTCTTCGCCGTTCCATTCCAGCAGGTCGTAGGCAAGCACCACCACGGGCACATCGTCGAGGATCTTCTTGCCCAGGGTCTTGCGGCCGATGCGCTGCTGCAGCAGGGCGAAGGGTTGCACCGAGGGTGAGGAGGGCGCTTGCGGATCGAAGGCGTCTTCGGTATCCGCCGGGGCGGCTTTCCAGGCGACGATTTCGCCATCGATTACCGTGCCGTCGGGCAGGCCGTGAACCAGGCTGTCGAGTTCCGGGAAACGCTCGGTGACCAACTCTTCGCCGCGGGACCAGATCCACAGGCGCCCTTCACGTTTCACCACCTGGGCGCGGATGCCGTCCCACTTCCATTCGATCTGCCACTGGCTGGCCGGGCCGAGCAGCGCTTCAAACTGGTCGACCGGTTGCGACAGCGCATGGGCGAGGAAAAATGGGTAGGGCTGTCCGCCGCGCTGGGCATGTTCGTCAGTCGATTCCGGGGCGATCAGCTTCAGGTAGCTGGCGGCGCTCGGGCGGTTGGACAGGTCGGTGTAACCCACCAGGCGCTGGGCCACGCGTTTACTGTCCAGCTGCGCCATGGCTGCGAGGGCGCGGGTCACCAGCAGTTTGGAAACGCCCACACGAAAACTGCCGGTGATCAACTTGATGCACAGCATCAGGCTGGAGCGGTCCAGTTGCGCCCAGAGCGCGGGCAAGGCCTGGGCGAGCATTTCGGGGGACTCGCCGCGCAAGGGCAGCAGTTTCTCTTCGATCCACACGGCCAGGCCGTCGTCGGAGGTATGCAAGGCTTCAGGCAGTACCAGGGAAATGGTTTCGGC
This sequence comes from Pseudomonas sp. LB3P31, assembly GCF_054897945.1. NCBI lineage: Bacteria > Pseudomonadati > Pseudomonadota > Gammaproteobacteria > Pseudomonadales > Pseudomonadaceae > Pseudomonas > Pseudomonas sp. LB3P31. Next base: position 2,078,493 of record NZ_CM142710.1, on the reverse strand, counting down.
CATGTCGCCGACGGCCTGGTAGCTCTCTTCGAACAACCAGGGCGACAGGCCGGAAACTGCTACCGCCAGTTCGCGTAGGACGCGGACCGGAACCAGCTGTCGGGGCCGTCCCCCGGACAGGAAGTACACTGCCCACGCAGCATCTTGCGGCGCGGCTTGGGCAAAGTAGTCCTGCATGGCGGTGAGCTTCGCGTTGCTTGAAGTCGTTGCATCGAGTTCGGCATAGAGTTCGGCGAAGGCTTTCATGGCGCCACCTCGGCGCTTTCCATCGGGGTGCTTTCCTGTTCAGTGCTTTGCGGCTCGACGCTACCGAGTTCCTCTTCGTCGTCGCCGTACTCAGTGCTGAATCCTTGGGCATCCAGGCCTTGCTCGCGCAGATGGCGCACCAGTACGGCGATCGAACCGTGGGTGACCATCACCCGTTCGGCACCGGTCTGCTCAATGGCCCAGAGCAAGCCCGGCCAGTCGGCGTGATCGGACAGCACAAACCCGCGATCGACCCCGCGCCGGCGACGGGTGCCGCGCAGGCGCATCCAGCCGCTGGCGAAGCCGTCACTGTAGTCGCCAAACCGGCGCATCCAGGTGCTGCCGCCGGATGAAGGCGGGGCAATCACCAGGGCCTTGCGCATGATCGGGTCACTTTTTTTCACGTCGCCGGCGTAGATCGTGGGCGGGATGTACACGCCGCTGTCGCGGTACACCCGGTTCAGCGGCTCGACCGCGCCGTGGGTCAGGATCGGGCCGAGGCTCGCGTCGATGCCGTGGAGAATGCGCTGGGCCTTGCCGAAGGAGTAACAGAACAGCACGCTGGCTTTGTCTTCGGCCGCGTTGGCCTGCCACCACTGGTTGATCTCGGCGAACACCTGGGCCTGGGGTTGCCAGCGATAGATCGGCAAGCCGAAGGTCGATTCCGTGATGAAGGTATGGCAGCGCACCGGTTCAAAGGGCGCGCAGGTGCCATCGGGTTCGATCTTGTAATCCCCGGACGCCACCCAGACTTCACCGCCGTATTCGAGACGCACCTGGGCCGAGCCGAGTACATGCCCGGCGGGGTGAAAACTCAAGGTCACGCCGTGATGCAGCAATCGCTCGCCATAGGCCAGGGTTTGCAGGTTGATGTCCTGTCCCAGGCGCGACCGCAGAATCCCTTTGCCAGGAGCTGCAGCCAGGTAGTGTTGATTGCCGGTGCGGGCATGGTCGCCATGAGCGTGGGTGATCACCGCACGCTCGACCGGGCGCCACGGATCGATATAGAAATCTCCGGCGGGGCAATACAGGCCTTCGGGGCGAGCAATAACAAGGTCCATGTGGGTGACCAGGCTGGGGGACTTGTTAGCTATGAGGATGGGGCGGGGTCAGAAGTTCTATTGATTTTTGTGAACAGGACACCCTTCCCTGTGGGAGCAAAGCTTGCTCGCGATTACGGTGTGCCAGCCGCCATCAATGGCGCCTGACATACCGCTGTCGCGAGCAAGCTTTGCTCCCACAGAATGGTCTGCACCCCAATGGAGGGGGGTCGCACTGGGGGGGATTATTTCCCGGGAGTCAGGGTCAACCGCGTCTTCCCGTACACCTTGTCGAAGTTCTGCGGCTGCATCGGCAGGCTCATGTATTGGCCCTTGAGCCACGGGTCGATGCTGTTGAGGTAATTGGGGCTGGCCGGGTTGCCGGACTGGCCGGTGCCGTTCTGGCCCATCAGCGGTTCGGCCTGGCCGAAATCGACGATGAACCGCATCGAAGGTGCCAAGGTAGTGTTGAAATCCTGACCCCAGGCATACGCTGCGGTGTTTAACGTGGTGTGGTCGCCGCCGGCTGCGAGCGGACCGCGCACGGTCTGGCCGCTGGCGTTTTTCCATTCATAGCGGTGCAGCTTGCCCCATTGCCAGGCCTTGTGATCGGCGCCCAGCAGGCTTTCGCCAGCGGTGATGGCGGCCGCCAGGCTGCGCGCCAGGATTTGCGCCTTATCCTCTTTCTGTGGCGTGCGGGCGTCATCCCAGAACGGGCTGTCCTCGCGTCCCAGCAGATGATCGGCCTGGGCGGCGTAGGACAACTTGCCGTTGGCGATAAAGGTTTTCCATGCCGGGCTGCTTTCCGGGCCCAGCTCGTCGAGGAAAATCTGCTTGGTGCTTTCTTGAAGGAACAGCTGGTAAATCGCCGCGTCGGCGGCAGTCGGGCTGAGTTTGCCGTCGAATGCCATCAGGCGGGTAAAGGCCTCGGTTGCCTTGGTCTTGTCCGCTGCGGGCAACGCTGCGATGGCTTGCTTGAGTGGCTGGACCATCCCCGGCGCCTGAAACATTTTTTTCAGCTTGGCCGCGAAGGTGGTGGTCTGGTCGTACTGCATGGCGATCATGCTGCGAGTGTCGTGCTTGCCGCTGCCGGCGAGTTCGGCCATGCGTTCGCCACGCTCGGGCGCCGACCAGGAATTGGACAGTTGCATGCCATAACCATGGGGGATGACCCGCTGATTGGCAGTGCCAAGCCAGCCTTGGGCCGGATCCTGATCGTAGGGGTGCAGCATCGGATCGGCGTAACCGTCCCAATCGTAGCGACCTTCCCAGCCCGGCGAGGGCAGCAGGCCTTCGCCTTCGCGGCGGTTCGGGTAACGACCGGTGACTTGCCAGCCGATGTTACTGGCATCGGCGAAGACCAGATTCAGGGCAATCGCGCGGATTTCACGACTGGCGTCCGATGCTTTCTCGACGTTCTGCGCCCGGGACAGGTCGAAAAACGCGTCCAGGGTCTTGTCGTCGGTGAAGCTCGGCGCCTGCAGCGCCAGACCAAAGCCGTTGGCCAGGGAGGTGCCCTGGGCGCTGTTGAGCAGCGGACCATGACGGGTTTCGTACACAGCCTCGCGAGTCGGCCGCTGGCCTTTGACGAAGTGGGTTTCGTTGCGAACGATGACCGGCTGCCATTTACCGCCAGCCTCATACGTCAGGCCATTGCCCTGGCGTTTGATTTTTTCCAGGAACAGGTCCTGATTGTCGCCCATGACCGTGGTCATGCTCCACGCCACTTTGCCGTTGAAACCACCGAGTACCATTGGCAAGCCGGCGATGGTCACGCCCGAGGCCTGATATTTCGGCGCGCGAATCTGCACGTAGCTGAACAGCGATGGCACACCGAGCGGGCCATGGCTGTCGCTGGCCAGCAGGCTTTTGCCACTGCGGCTGCGCTGCGGCGCGATTGCCCAGTTGTTGGAGGACGTGGCCGCGAGCAGATTCAGGCCGGACAGCTGGGTCGCGGCTTTGCTGATGTCGACGAGTCCCGGAATCTGCCCATTGAGCTTAATGCCCTGGAGCTTCTCGGCTTCGGCTACAGGTAGTTTTTCATCGGGGGCGGACGGGGTCAGCCAGGCAAGTTTGTCGGTACTGACGGTCTGCGCCAGCATCAACGAAGCAATTTCTTCCGGCAGGTTGGCCGATTGGCTGAAGTTGAGCAGGCAGAAAATCAGCGCCGAATCTTCCGGCTGCCAGTATTCAGGTTTATAGCCGTTCGCCATCAGGTCTGCGGGCAATTTGTCGCGGTAGCGGAACAGGTAGGCGTTGACGCCCCGGGCATAGACTTCAAAGAACCGCTTGAGCCGTGGCGAAGAGGCCTTGTACAGCTCGCCCGCGCTTTTCTTCAAGTTGACCGCGCGCATGTAGCGGTCGGCGTCCAGCAGGTCAGCGCCGGACATTTCCGCCAGACGGCCCTGGGCCAGCAGGCGCAGGGTGACCATTTGCGTGATGCGATCACTGGCGTGCACATAACCCAGGGCAAACAGCGCGTCGTGGAAGCTGTTGCTTTCGATCAGCGGCATGCCCATGGCGTTACGCCGCACCGAGACATTTTGCGCCAGGCCCTTGAGCGGCTGCACGCCGGTGGTAGGCGGGAGGGTGTCCTGGGTGTTCAGGGACTGACAACCGGTCAGGCTCAGAACACCGGCCACTGCTGCGGCAACGCCGAACCGGGGAAGAAAATGAGTATGGGCTGGCGAGGCCATGGCAAAGCTCCTGCGGGGGTAGTAACGCAATAAAGTCGCTACGTTAGTGAGCAGGAGGTGGGCGCGCAAGCGGGGTGTCAGGTTATTTCCGGTTTTGTCTGATTAATCGAAAAGATCGCAGCCTCGTTTCACTCGACAGCTCCTACGGAGTATCTGCATGGGTTTGCATTCCCCTGTAGGAGCTGTCGAGTGAAACGAGGCTGCGATCTGTTGATCTTCGATCGGTACTTAGGCCGATTCTGGATGTAGTTGAACCAGCGCAAAAACGATGCTCAAGTGTGTGAAATTCAATGACCCGGTGTGAGAAAAGTCGGCATGGAGCTAAAGAAAAACGCAGCCCTGATCATCATCGATCAGCAGAAAGGCATTCTCGAACCGCGACTGGGTGCACGCAATAACCCATTGGCCGAAGAGCGGATCCTGCAATTGCTGGCCCATTGGCGCCAGACCGGCAGGCCGGTGATCCATGTGCAGCACCTGTCCCACTCGCCGGATTCGGTATTCTGGCCACAGCAGTCGGGCGTCGAGATTCAGCAACGATTCGAACCTTTGCCCGGCGAGCGTTTGATTCAGAAGCGGGTGCCGGATGCATTTTGTGCAACGGGATTGGAGGTCGGGTTGCGGGAGGTCGGGATTGATCAATTGGTAATTGTCGGTGTGGCGACCAACAACTCGGTGGAGTCCACTGCGCGAACGGCGGGGAATTTAGGGTTTGCGACGTGGGTGGTGGAGGATGCTTGTTTTACGTTCGACAAGGCCGACTACTTTGGCCATTGGCACTCCGCGCAGGAAGTGCACGCGATGTCACTGGGAAACCTGCATGGCGAGTACGCTACGGTCATGAGCACAGCACAAATCCTGCAGGAGCCGGCTTGCTGGCGATAGCTGCGACGCGGTGCATCAGGCCCGACGCCATCGCGAGCAGGCTCGCTCCCACAGGGAATAGGCAAACTATCAAATCAAGCGCCGTGGCACTTCTTGAATTTCTTGCCATTGCCGCATGGGCACGGGTCGTTGCGGCCGACGTCTTTCAAGGCGTTGCGCACCGGTTCCTGGTGAGCGTGGCCGCAGTTCGGGCCGTGTACATGACCGTGGTCGTGATCATGGTGCTCGTGATGGTCATGATCGTGGTTGCAGTCAGGGCCATGGACGTGGGGTTGCTGGGTCATCGGGGTTACTCCGGAATTAAATCGGCGGGGATTATCACGCCATTCCGCGCTACGTGCACGTAGTGCGCGATGAATAAACCGGTTTCCATCTCTCCTTCCAGACGGTAGGGGATGGGGTGGTCAGGTTTTTTCAGGAGTTTCACCAGGTCGCGGATCTTCGGCCACAGATTCGTACGGATCGGCACCTTGAAGTACGCGCTGCGCTTGGGGCCCACGGTGAACCAGTGCTCGTGCTCACCCTCGGTCAGCAACATGGCGCCCAGGTGAATACGGTAATCCAGGCCGCGTACCGTCAGGTCGCTATCGTTGGGATTGTCCACGCGAAAGTGCAGGAGGAATCGCTGCTCCAGCAGTTTTGCCCGGATGACTTCCACCTTGACCAGGTGCAGTTGGGGTTCCGGCTCATCGCTGCTGAACCAGGACGCACAGCCACCGAGCCCGAGCGCGAGGCTCAGGGTCAGCAGGTGGAGCACCAGACGCCGGGTGATCATGGTTGGTTTCCTTGGGCAGTTCCCTTCAACAACCGCTCTATCTCACTTACCGAAATAACCCGCACAGCATTTCTTGAATTTCTGTCCGCTGGCACAAGGGCAGGCATCGTTGCGCCCGGCCTTGAGTTGCACGGTCGGGTCGATGAAATACCACTGCCCGGCGTTCTGCACAAACGCGGAGCGCTCGCGATGGCTGTGCTCACCGGTGCTGTCATGCCAGCGCGCGGTAAAGGTCACGAAGGCATGCTCCGGCTGTCCGCCGAACACCTCCGAACTCTCGACTTCAAGCCCGAGCCAGGTGCTGTTGGCGCTCCAGTCGCTAATCGACTGGCGATCCAGGCCGACCCGCTGTGCGGGCAGGGTGGTGCCGACCAGGTAGTCGATCAGTCCCTGCACGTAGGCGCTGTAGCGCGAACGCATCAAAGCTTCGGCGCACGGCGCGGGGTGGCCGGCGTGATAGTGACCACAGCAGGCGTCAAGCAGGGTGCCGCTGCCGCAAGGGCAAATGGATGTACTCATTGCGTCACCACCAGTATTTCCCGAAGTTCTGCGGATTGGCCCAGAACCTCGAGTTGAGCCAGTCAGGTACCTGTTTATAGTCAAGCAGATCATAGGTGAACAAGGTCAACACCTGTTCCTCGCGCTGGAAGCGTTCGCTGGCTTGCAGGGCCAGGGAGAAAAAATCGGTTTCCTGCCAGCCGCTGGCGGGCAGGTCAGCCAGCACCGCGATTCGGCTGGCGTTGAGATTACGGATGCCTCCAAGCAGATGCAGACCGTCGCGTTTGGGCAGGTGTTCCAGACAATCGACCACCAGTGCCAGGTCGAACCGACGTGCCGCCAGCTCCGCAGGCAACGGCCCAGGGGCGGCGTGAGCGACACAGCTGTCGGGGTGCGCGAGCTTGAATGCCTCGAGCGCGGGAAACTCACTGGCGCCAATCAATAGCAGGCGCGCAGGGGCGTATCGATCAAGCAAGGCGGCCAGCGCCTGTTGCGGCGTGCGCGAAGAAATACCGGCAATCATCAAGGATCCTCAATCAGCGTCTGCCAAGACTAGCCTGCCCAAAGGTCCGGGCCTAGCGCTCTATTGCGGCAAATGCTGCGATCCACGGTGAACACGGGGCAAAACTGCCGTGGCCTATTGCTGGCGGAGATTAAAACTCCGGTCTTTACTCCCTGAATCGGTTCTAAGCCGATCCCTCAGGAGAAAACTAGATGAGCATAGTTCGGACAGCATTACCCTTGGTTCTGCTAACCAGTGTGTTGACTGGTTGCGCAGGTTTGCAGAAAACCGACTGGCCGACCTGTGCGGCGGTCGGTGGCGTCATAGGTGCAGGTCTTGGCGCGACCGAAAGCTCGGCGTGGGCAGGCTATGGCGCGCTGTTGGTCGGTGGTACGGCAGCGGCCTATTGCTGGGTTCACGGCGATGGCGACGAAGACGGTGATGGCGTGCCGGACAGTCGCGACAAGTGCCCGGGTACGCCTAAAGGCGTGCAGGTCGATGCTGACGGATGCCCACCACCCGTACCTGCACCTGTGGTCGAAGAGGCGGTAGTAGTCAAGGAAGAAGTGATTGTCGTACGTGATGTGCACTTCCAGTTCGACAAGGCGACGCTGACGCCTTCCGACAAACAGGTACTCGACAAAATCGCTACTCGCCTGAAACAGGAATCCTCTACCGCGCAACTGACCGTGACCGGCCACACCGACAGCGTGGGCAGCGATGCCTACAACCAGAAGCTGTCGGATAAACGCGCGCGCTCGGTAGTTGAATACCTGATTTCCAGTGGCATCCCCCGTGCCAGCTTCGTGTCTGTAGCGGGTGCCGGCGAGAGCCAGCCAGTGGCCGACAACAAAACTGAGGACGGCCGCGCGATGAACCGTCGCACGGAAATCAAAATCAATCGTTGAGGCACCCTCGCACTCCGCGGCTTGTGCAGTCGCGGATGCGGGTCTTTACTCCTGTGTAACCGGTATGGGCCGGTAACACAGGAGCTTTCACTATGAGTGTTCTCACAAGGACCGTCTTGCCGGTTCTGCTGCTAGGCAGCCTACTGACCGGTTGCGCGACGCACAGCGATGGCACTGCCCCCTTGAATCAACGTACCTGGCCAATCTGCAGCCTCATCGGCGGACTGGTCGGCGGAGGCCTGGGCGCGATTGAAAGCGCCGGTTGGGCAGGTGGTGGCGCAGCGCTGGGCATTTTGACCGGAGGCCTGATCTGCTACTCCCAGGATGGCGATGAAGATGAAGACGGCGTATTCGATCGCCGTGATCGCTGCCCCGATACGCCCGCCAATACCCCTGTCGAACACCACGGTTGCCCGCTGCCGCAATATCCGGCCAGCGTGAAACCAGCTGAACCTGCCCCGGTGACGTCGGAAGTCGTGACGCTGAGCGACGCCAATGACGTTCTGTTCGCCTTCAACAAGTCCGACCTGACACCTGCTGCGCGCAGTGAACTCGATTCGCTGATGGGCAAATTGCAAAACGCCGACGTAATCAGCATCAAGGTGATTGGCCATACCGATAGCGTGGGTTCGGATGCCTACAACCAGGGACTCTCGGAACGTCGCGCCAGCAGCGTCGCCGACTATCTGCTGAGCCAGGGCCTGGCGCCGAACAAACTCACCAGTGAAGGACGGGGCGAGCGTGAACCTGTCGCCGATAACGATACGGACGAAGGACGCGCGAAAAACCGTCGAGTGGAACTGCACATAAACCGCTAATGCCCGAAATAGAGCCGTCCACCGATGAAACTTATCGGCTGGACGGCCCAGTCGGCGGCCGTCATGAAGAAATTTCGATTGCCCTCTGGCTTATCCCGCGCGGAAGCCGTTACTGTGCGCGCAAAGAATAATTCTCATCGGGGGCGCGTATGAAGGTGTTCTGGGGGCTATGGAAGCTGCTGACCCTGCTGTTCTGGGCGGTGGTGGCGGTCAACTGGCTCATGCCGTTTACCTACCCGCTGAATCTGCTGGTCCCACTGGCCGGCGGCCTGTTGGCGATTGTCCATCTTCTGGAAGTGTTGCTGTGCAATCGCAGCCTCAAGGGTCGTGCCCATCCGTGGCGTGATCGCCTGAAGATCCTGTTTTTCGGCGTGTTCCACCTGCAAACCATCCCGGCTCCTACCGTATCGAAGGCTTCCCATGCGTAAACTTTGTCTGCTCGCCGCATTTATCAGCCCGCTGGCTTGTGCCCAGGTGGTGAGCGTTGAAACCAATTCCCTGATGCGCTTGCCCAACACCGCCAGCACCTTGCAGCTGGAACGGCTGGAAGTCGCTGACTACGGCACCTTGCTGATTCCCTCGAACGTCACCGAAGTGACGGTCGGTGAACTGCGCCTGGGGCGTGAAGCGCGGATCGCCATCGTGCCGAGCGAACAGGCGCTTGATTTGAAAGTCAGCCGGGCCCTGTTGTCGGAAGGCAGCCAGATTACCGCTCGCGGCGCACCGGGTACTTATCTCAAGGCTGCCCGTTCAGGACGTAACCTGAACTTGCAGATCAAGACGCTGGACGCCCCGCAGTTGGCGGTGGACGCCCGGGGTGGGGCGGGGGCGCCAGGGTTTGTCGGACTTGACGGGGCCAACGGCCAGGCGCCGGGCTGCACCTGGGGCCAGGCCGGTCGCGGTGCCGACGGTAGCGATGGCAGCAACGGCCAGGCCGGTGCGCCGGGTGCGCTGGTACGGCTGGAAGTGCCACGCGATTACCCGGTTGAACAGATCAAGGTCCAGGTGGCCGGCGGCGTCGGTGGCCTCGCGGGGCCCGGTGGCAAGCCAGGTGCCGGTGGCAAATCCAAGGGCTGCATTGTTTATCGCGCCGATGGCGGCAAGGCCGGTCGCCCTGGGGTCGATGGCCAGCCAGGGCCTGCGGGGGCAGCGGGTTCGGTGACGGTGCAGCGGTTGTAAGCTGTTTGTGATCTGCAGATTGTCATCGCGAGCAAGCTTTGCTCCCACAGTTGCTGGCTTGCCTCTAGATTGAAGGAGAAGCTGCGGAAGCTTTGCTCCCACAGTTGCTGGCTTGCCTCTAGATTGGAGGAGAAGCTGTGGAAGCTTTGCTCCCACAGTTGCTGGCTTGCCTCTAGATTGGAGGAGCCGCTGTGAGATCAAGCCTGCTCCCACAGTTGCTGGCTTTTTTGCAGATTGGTGGAAAACCTGTGGGAGCAAGGCTTGCCCGCGATGGCGTCAGTCCTGCCAGCTCAGAACATCGGTCGGGCGGCAGCAATCGCCACCAGCAGCAACCCGACCAGCAGGTTGATCCCCACCAACCGGCGAATCCTCCCCAACACTGCAGCGCCCGTCGGCCAGTCCTGGGCCGTCACCGCCGTGCGCAATTCAGGCAGCATCAGCGCCTGGATGCGGATAAACAGCGCGGTCATCACTACGTACAGCCCCATCATCACCTGTACATAGCGCGGTGCGGTTTCAAAACCGGAATATTGCAGATGGATCATGGCTACGCCGCTGACCGGCAATAGCACCACCGCGACCCACACCCAGCGGAAAAAACCGGAAAACACCTCGACCCACAGTTTCAGCCGGGCGGGACCTTCCAGCGCCTTCATGGCCGCCGGACGCAAAACCATCCAGGCGAAAAACATGCCGCCGACCCATACCAGGGCCGAGAGGACATGCAGGCTGTAAACGATGCCAAAAGGTGTCATTTGGGTACTCCGTTCTGCGCGGGATTAATTAGCGGGGTATGATAGCGGCCGAACCGAACCACTGAAAATTTATCCAGCGTTTTTTGCGCCCGACAATCCATGATCAGCACCGAACTCAAAACCACGATCCAGGGCGCCTACTCGCGTTTTCTCGAGGCCAAGAGCCTCAAGCCACGCTACGGCCAGCGCCTGATGATCGCCGAAATTGCCAAAGTCCTCGGGGATATCGACACCGACGACGAAGGCCGGCGCAGTGGCGACCCCGCGATTGTCGCGGTGGAAGCCGGCACCGGTACCGGTAAAACCGTGGCCTACAGCATGGCGGCGATTCCGACGGCGAAGGCCGCCGGCAAACGCCTGGTGATCGCCACGGCGACCGTGGCCCTGCAGGAGCAGATCGTCTACAAGGACCTGCCCGACCTGATGCGCAACAGCGGGCTGAACTTCACCTTCGCCCTGGCCAAGGGCCGTGGGCGCTACATGTGCCTGTCCAAGCTCGACATGCTGTTGCAGGAAGGCCACGCGCAAACCGCGACGGCGCAGTTGTTCGAAGAAGAAGGCTTCAGGATCGAAGTCGACGAGGCCAGTCAGAAGCTGTTCACCAGCATGATCGAAAAGCTCGCCGGCAATAAATGGGACGGCGACCGCGACAGCTGGTCCACCGCCCTGGAAGACGCCGACTGGGCGCGCCTGACCACCGATCACAGCCAGTGCACCAACCGCCATTGCCCCAATTTCGGCCAGTGCGCCTTCTACAAGGCCCGCGAAGGCATGGGCAAGGTCGACGTCATCGTCACCAACCACGACATGGTGCTGGCTGACCTGGCCCTGGGCGGCGGCGCCGTGCTGCCGGACCCGCGCGACACCATTTATGTGTTCGACGAAGGCCACCATTTGCCTGACAAGGCTATCGGCCATTTCGCCCACTACACGCGCCTGCGCTCCACGGCCGACTGGCTGGAGACCACCGCGAAGAACCTGACCAAGTTGCTCGCCCAGCACCCGCTGCCAGGTGATCTGGGCAAGTTGATCGAACAGGTCCCGGAACTGGCGCGGGAGATCAAGACCCAGCAGCAGTTCATGTTCACCGCCTGCGAGCAGGTAGCCGATTTCAAGCCGGGCGAAGACGTCGAAGGCCGCGAACGGCCACGCCATCGCTTCGTCGGCGGAGTGATTCCCGAGCACATGCGGGAAATGGGCATCGAACTGAAGAAAGGTTTTGCTCGACTGAACGACGTGTTCACCCGGCTCACCGAACTGTTGAAAGAAGGCATGGACGGCGAGGTCAACATCGGCATCGCCAGCAACCAGGCCGAAGAGTGGTATCCGCTGTTCGGCAGCCTCCTGTCCCGTTGTACGGGCAACTGGGAATTGTGGACGGCGTTCACCGTCGAGGACCCGGAAGACAACCCGCCAATGGCGCGCTGGCTGACCCTGGCCGAGAGCGGCTCGCTGTTCGACATCGAGGTCAATGCCAGCCCGATCCTCGCGGCGGAAATGCTTCGGCGCAACCTGTGGAACGTGGCCTATGGTGCCCTGGTGACTTCGGCGACCCTGACCGCACTGGGCACTTTCGACCGTTTTCGCATGCGTGCCGGCTTGCCAAAAAAAGCCGTGACGGCCGTGGTGCCCAGCCCGTTCCATCATGCCGACGCCGGTGTGTTGCGAGTCCCGGATTTGAAAGCCGATCCACGGGACGCGCCGGCGCACACTGCGGCGATCATTCGCGACCTGCCGCAACTGGTCGAAGGCTCACGCGGTACCCTGGTGCTGTTCTCTTCGCGCAAACAGATGCAGGACGTGTTCGACGGGCTTGACCGCGACTGGCGTAAACAAGTGTTTATCCAGGGCAACCTGTCCAAGCAGGAAACCCTGAACAAGCACAAGGCGCGAGTGGATGGCGGAGATTCGAGCGTGCTGTTCGGCCTCGCCAGTTTTGCCGAGGGCGTGGATTTGCCCGGTGCCTATTGCGAGCACGTGGTGATCGCGAAGATTCCGTTCTCCGTGCCCGACGATCCGGTGGAAGCAGCCCTCGCCGAGTGGATCGAAGCCCGTGGCGGCAATCCCTTCATGGAAATCTCGGTGCCGGATGCCTCGCTAAAACTGGTGCAGGCCTGCGGTCGCTTGCTGCGCACCGAAGAAGATCGCGGCACCATCACCTTGCTCGATCGACGTCTGGTGACCCAGCGTTACGGCAAGGCGATTCTCAATGCGCTGCCGCCATTCCGGCGTGAAATTTCCTGAGACTCCGGTGGGCAATTATGCCCGCCGCGTTGTCTATCTCTCTGCCATCGCTTTTCCACTGGCCCATTGAAGGTCGTTAGGGAGAACTACGTTCTTATGATTCGCCGTTCGTTGCCAGCCTTTTTTGCCCTGATGTTTACAGCTCCTTTGCTGGCGGCCCCCGCCGGCCAACAGACGCTGTTCAACTTCGTGCGCCCCGCCGATGTTGTTCAGGTGGTCACTCAGGACGCCAGCCTGCCGCAGTCCAATGCGGAGCAAACGGCCGAAGGCGAAGTGCTACGCCGTGTAACATTCAATCCGGTTGCGCAACCGACGTTGCGCCTGACCCCGCAAAGCGGCGCCTGGGACTGGTCGCAGTCGGGCGTCATGAGCTTGCGCATCCAGAGTGCGATGAGCTGGGCGCTGACCCTCTACGTGAAAATCCAGAGCAACGATGGCAAGACCCTGGTCAGCCGCGTCGACCTGCCGGCCGGGCCTGCGCAAACTCTGCTGGTGCCCCTGCAACCGAGTTCGCCACTGGGCTTGGGCATGAAAGCCGGGCCGCCGATGCCGATCACGGTCGATGGTCAGCGCGTGCTGCTGGCCAGCAGTGCCGGTGAGCTGGATCGCAGCCAGGTGGTGTCGGTGACTTTGTCGATGGAGCAACCGAAAGTTGCCCAGAGCATTCTGCTCGAGCGCTTTGGTGTGCAGGACGGCGAGGGTGTGGTGCAAGCGGCTTATGGCGGCCTGGTGGATGCCTACGGCCAGTCGACACGTGCCAAATGGCCGGAAAAAGTCACTGGCGATGAGCAGATGAAAAGCGCCGCCACCAAGGAACAGCAACAGCTGAAAACCTGGTTGGGTGAGCGCGAGAAATCCTCCCTGGACAAGTTCGGTGGCTGGACCAAGGGGCCGCAATTCAAGGCCAGCGGTTTCTTCCGCACCGAGAAACGCGAGGGCCGTTGGTACCTGGTAACGCCTGAAGGGCATCCGTTCTATTCCCTGGGCGTCAACACTGTCACGCCGGATGTCGATCAGACTTATGTTGCCGGTCGCGAGTGGATGTTCGAATCCCTGCCCAAGCCCGACGAGCCGCTGGCGAGCCATTACGGCGAAGGCGACAACCGCGGTGGCAACGGCGCGGACAAGGGGCGCGGCTACAACGCCGGGCGCTGGTACGATTTTTATGGTGCCAACTTGCAGCGCCTTTATGGCCAGCCCTGCGTCTTTACCAGCGAAACCAAGGCCGAGGTAGCCGATGCCGCCAAGGCCGACGCTGAAACCGCCGAAAAACCTGCTGTCGCACCTTGCGCACCGCAAGTATTCGACGACAAGCGCTGGACTGCTCATACCCTGGATCGCTTGCAAGCCTGGGGCTTCAACACCCTTGGTAACTGGAGCGCGCCGATGCTCGGCGATGCCGAGCGCGTGCCGTACACCGTGCCGCTGTCGATCGTCGGCGATTACGCCAGCATCAGCACGGGAACCGACTGGTGGGGCGGCATGCCTGATCCATTCGATCCGCGTTTTGCCATGGCTACTGAACGCGCCGTGGCAATCGCTGCCCGCGACCATCGTGACGATCCATGGCTGATTGGCTATTTCGCCGATAACGAGCTGGCCTGGGCGGGCCCCGGTGACGATCCGCAAGCCCGTTATGCGCTGGCTTACGGCACCTTGAAAATGACCACCGATGTGCCGGCCAAGCGGGCTTTCCTCAAGCAATTGCGCGACAAGTATCGCAACCAGGCCGGCCTGTCCAAGGCCTGGGGTATTGATCTGCCGGCCTGGGAGCTGATGGAAGACCCAGGCTTCGTGCCGCCGCTGCCGAGTGCGGAATATCCGGAAATCGAAGCCGATTTCAAGTACTTCCAGAAAGTGTTTGCCGATACCTATTTCAAGACCATTTCCGATTCGCTGAAGTGGCACGCGCCCAACCATCTGTTACTGGGCGGCCGGTTTGCCGTGAGTACGCCGGAGGCCGTGGCATCCTGCGCCCAGTTCTGCGATGTGTTGAGTTTCAACATGTACACGTTGCAACCCCAGGACGGTTATGACTTCGAGAAACTGCGAGGGCTGGACAAACCGGTGCTGATTACCGAATTCAACTTCGGCTCGGCTGATCGCGGCCCGTTCTGGGGCGGCGTGACGCAACTGGCGAAAGAAGAGGACCGTGGCCCGGCTTATGCGAACTTTCTCAAGCAGGCAATGAGCGAGCCGTCGATCGTCGGGGTGCACTGGTTCCAGTATCTGGATCAGCCCGTCACCGGACGCTTGCAGGATGGCGAGAACGGTCATTTTGGTCTGGTGGGGATTACCGATCTGCCATTCCAGGGGTTTGTCGACAGTGTGCGCAAAAGCAACCTGACCACCGTTGATCAACTGGGCAAAGAGGCCGAGAAGGCTCAGGTCGCAGCAGACAAGGCCGGCCACGATGCCGAAGGCGGACGCAAAGGTGACGCTGGCAAGGGCGCGAAGTAACTGACCGCCCAGCCCGCACCTGTTCCCAAAACCGTCAATGGCTGGAACAATGCGGGCCACTTTGTAGAGCATTAATCCGGGGAGTTGCGGGTGCAGATTCAGGGTCATTACGAGCTCAAGTTCGAAGCCGTGCGCGAGGCATTCGCCGCGTTGTTCGACGATTCCCAGGAACGTGGCGCAGCGTTGTGCATCCAGGTCGGCGGCGAAACCGTCGTCGACCTGTGGGCCGGTACCGCAGACAAGGACGGCAGCGAGGCCTGGCACAGCGACACCATAGCCAACCTGTTTTCCTGCACCAAGACCTTCACCGCGGTCACGGCGCTGCAACTGGTCGCCGAAGGCAAGTTGCAACTGGATGCCCCGGTGGCCCGCTACTGGCCCGAATTCGCTGCTGCGGGCAAGGAGTCGGTGACCCTGCGCCAACTGCTGTGCCATCAGGCGGGCTTGCCGGCATTACGCGAGCTGCTGGCTCCCGAAGCCCTGTACGACTGGCAGGCCATGGTCGATGCCCTGGCCGCCGAAGCACCGTGGTGGACACCGGGTACCGGTCACGGTTATGCCGCGATCACCTACGGCTGGCTGGTTGGCGAATTGCTGCGGCGTGCCGACGGTCGTGGCCCTGGCGAGTCGATCGTGGCACGGGTCGCCAAGCCATTGGGACTGGATTTCCACGTTGGCCTGGCCGATGAAGAATTCCATCGGGTAGCGCATATCGCACGCGGCAAGGGCAATGTCGGCGATGCTGCGGCCCAGCGCCTGCTGCAAGTGACCCTGCGCGAACCGGCCGCGATGACCACTCGCGCCTTCACCAATCCGCCGTCGGTTCTCACCAGCACCAACAAGCCCGAGTGGCGCCGGATGCAGCAGCCGGCGGCCAACGGCCATGGCAATGCGCGCAGCCTGGCCGGGTTCTACGCTGGCCTGCTGGACGGCAGCCTGCTCGAAAGCGAGATGCTTGACGAGCTGACCCGCGAACACAGCGTGGGTGACGACAAGACTTTATTGACCCGGACCCGGTTCGGTCTGGGCTGCATGCTCGACCAACCGGACGTTGCGAACGCCACCTATGGCCTTGGCCCTCGGGCGTTCGGACATCCCGGCGCCGGCGGTTCCATCGGTTTTGCTGACCCGGAACACGATGTTGCCTTCGGTTTTGTGACAAATACCCTGGGGCCGTACGTCTTGATGGATCCACGCGCACAAAACCTTGTGCGAGTACTGGCCACTTGTCTGTAATTCAGCCTATCAGCCTTCCATATCGGAACCTGATGGCCTTTTCGGTTTCAAAGCGTCTGTTTATGCGGGCCATACGGGCCTGATTTTTTACAACTTCATTTTGTGGATATCCAATGTCATCCAATAAAACCATCGCCTTGGCACTGTGCTTCGCTGTTACCGGTTGTGCACAGACTCCGCAAAATGACGCCGATGGCGGCAGCTGGTGGCCGTTCGGTTCCTCCGACAAAGTCGCGGCGAAAGACCCGGCACCGGCACCGGCTCCTCTGAAGCCTGCGGCAACTGCCCCGGTGGCCAAGGCTGAAAGCGCCAACCCGTGGTACTGGCCGTTCGGCTCGGAAGAAGTTCTGGATAAAAAACCTGACGCAAAACCTGAAGCCAAACCCGTCGAAGTGGCCAAGGCTGATGCGGACGCCGGTAGTAAATGGTGGTGGCCGTTCGGTGGCAAGGAGCAGCCTGTCGCAAAGGCCGTGCCGATGCCTGATCCGAAAGTCACTCAAGCCTGGCTCGACGACTACGAACCACGCCTGCGCACGGCGATCAAGGACAGCAACCTGCAACTTGAGCGCCGTGAAAACGTGCTGGTAGTTATCGCGCCGGTAGAGGGCTCGTTCAACCCGGACCGTCCGGCCATGCTCTTGCCGGTCACCTTGGGCCCGTTCACCCGCGTGGCTAAAATTCTCGAAATCGACCCGAAAACCGCAGTGCTGGTGCTGGGTCACAGTGATACTTCCGGTGCTGCGCCAGCCAACGTCAAGTTGAGCCAGGAGCGTGCGCAAGCTGTTGCGGCGATCTTCCGCCTCAGCGGGCTGCAGCGCGATCGCCTGATGCTGCGCGGCATGGGTAGCGAAGCGCCACGGGCTGCCAACGACAGTATCGAGGGCCGCGCGTTGAATCGTCGCGTGGAGCTGCTGGTGACCCCACAGAACACCATGATTGCCTTGTTGAGCAAGTACAATATGCCGGCCCCGGCGCCGATCCGCATGGTCGCCGCCCAGGACGTCAAGCCGGCCGTGGCGCCGGTCGCCCCGGTTCCTACAGCGAAGAAAGCCGATGTTCCAGCGGCGAAAAAAGCGCCGGCCAAAAAGGCCGCTGTCAAAGCTCCGGCGAAAAAGGCTCCAGCCAAAACTCCGGCGAAGAAGACCGCGCCGGCGAAAGCCAAGGCCGCAGCCACTGACAAGAACGTCGCGGCTGCTGACGCTGCAAAAAAGTGATTCGTTAACCAAAAGGAATGCGCCATGACCCAGGGCCTGGCTGATATGCGTCGCGACTACACCCGGGATGGCCTGACCGAGGCGCAAGCCCCGGCCGAGCCGTTCGGGCTGTTTCACCAGTGGTTTGCCGAGGCGGTGAAAACCGAACAGGTGCCGGTGGAGGCCAATGCCATGACCCTGGCTACTGTCGACCCGGACGGGCGTCCGCATTGCCGGATCCTGCTGCTCAAGGGCCTGGACGCGCAAGGCTTCACGTTTTTCACCAATTACGAGAGTGCCAAGGGTCAGCACCTGGCAGCGAATCCCTTCGCTGCCATGACCTTTTTCTGGCCAGCCCTGGAGCGTCAGGTGCGCATCGAAGGGCGAGTGGTGAAGGTCTCCCCTCAAGAGTCCGACGCCTACTATCAGGTCCGGCCGTTGGGCAGCCGTCTCGGTGCCTGGGCATCGCCGCAAAGCCGGGTGATCGCCGACCGCGCCGAACTGGAAGCGCTGCTCAAGAACACTGAGCAACGTTTCAGCGATACCCAGCCGCATTGCCCCGAACACTGGGGCGGTTACCGTCTGTTGCCTGAGCGCATCGAATTCTGGCAGGGCCGTCCGAGCCGTCTGCACGATCGCCTCAACTACCGCCTGCAGGGCGCCAACTGGATTCTTGAACGTCTGGCACCCTGAGCAGTCTACCGAGCGGGATAGCTTGCTGCAGCGGCCTTGAGCCACTGCGGCAGGTCCCGACGCTTGATCCTCTGCGCTTTGGCGTTCGCCAGTTGTTGGAGCATGAAGGCTTTTTTCGCTTCGTCACCTTCAGCGAGGGCTAGCGCCAGATCCCGGTCCATCCAGCGTTTGATCCGCACGTACAACCACCAGTGGAAGTACAAACCGGCGACAGTGGTGACGACAATGATGAAGTAATCCATGAAAATCCTTGGGTCAGTGGCGCAGATCTCGTAATTTGTCGCTACTGTGTGGTGAATTCAAAGGGCGCCTGTACATGCCCTGAATCAAACCACTTTTATCCGGGCGATGCCGTGACAGGCGTCATGCTGCGGAGTTTAATGAATACCTGTCCTTTGGAGTTGATGCTATGCGTAAGTCTGTTTTGTTGGTTGCTTCCTTTTCCACGATGGCGATGTTGCTCACCGGCTGCCAATCGAGCCTGACCGGTGACTCCTATTCCCGTGACGAAGCGCGTCGCGTGCAGACGATTCGCATGGGCACAATTGAAGCACTGCGCCCGGTGAAAATCGAAGGCACCAAGACCCCAATCGGCGGCGCCGCCGGTGCTGTGGTCGGTGGTGTAGGCGGTAGCGCCATCGGTGGCGGTCGCGGCAGTATCGTTGCAGCGGTCATCGGCGCAGTCGCCGGCGGCTTGCTGGGTTCGGCCACCGAAGAAGGCCTGACCCGCACCCAGGGCGTGGAAATCACCGTTCGCGAAGACGACGGCAGCATGCGCGCCTACGTGCAGCAGGTTCAGGAAAACGAAGTGTTCCGTGTCGGCGAGCGCGTACGCATCGCCACCGTGGATGGCACGAGCCGCGTTTCGCACTAAGCGTAACCGGATAAAAAGAAAACCCCGATCAGGTGACTGGTCGGGGTTTTTCATTTGTGGCAGTTGGATCTTACGATCGGACCGGAACGGGGGCCTTGCGACTCGCCGCCGCCGTCACCGCATAACCAATCAACGCAGCCAGGATCGAACCGGTCAGGATGCCCATGCGGTCCATGCCCGCGTACTCGCTGACACCTGGTTCAAACGCCAGTGAGCCAACGAACAGGCTCATGGTGAAGCCGATGCCGCACAGGATCGCTACCCCGAGAACCTGGCCCCAGTTGGCGCCTTGAGGCAGGGCTGCGATGCCGATTTTGACCGCCAGCCAGGTCAGGCCGAACACGCCAACGGTCTTGCCCAGGAGCAGGCCGATCGCGATGCCCATCGGGACGTGATGGGTAAAGCTTTCAACGGTCACGCCGCTCAGGGACAGGCCGGCGTTGGCGAAGGCGAACAGCGGCAGAATGCCGTAGGCGACCCAGGGATGCAGGGCATGTTCGAGCGTCAGCAGTGGCGAAGGCTCGGCATTTTTGGTGCGCAGCGGGATGCAGAACGCGAGAGTCACACCGGCCAGCGTGGCGTGGACTCCGCTTTTCAGCACGCAGACCCAGAGGATCAGGCCGATGATCATGTACGGCCCGAGCTTGACCACCCCGAGCCGGTTCATCGCAATGAGTGCCACGATGCAGGCCCCAGCCAGTGCCAGGGACAGGGTCGACAAGGTACCGGAGTAGAAGATCGCGATGACGATGATCGCGCCCAGGTCATCGATGATCGCCAGGGTCATCAGGAACAATTTCAGCGACACCGGCACCCGTTTGCCCAGCAAGGCCAGCACACCGAGGGCGAAGGCAATGTCAGTCGCCATCGGAATGGCCCAGCCATCAAGGGCTGCGCCGTTGTCCCGGTTAAAAAACCAGTAGACCAGCGCCGGGATGACCATGCCGCCAATCGCCGCGGCACCGGGCAGGACCACCTGGGAAGGTTTCGACAGCTGGCCGTCGAGGACCTCGCGCTTCACTTCCAGGCCGATCAGCAGGAAGAACAGCGCCATCAGGCCGTCGTTGATCCACAGCAGCGCCGGCTTGGCGATTTGCAGCGCGCCGATCTGCGCCACCACCGGGGTATCGAGGAAGCTGGTGTACAGCCACGACAGCGGGGAGTTGTTGATGATCAAGGCCAGGGCTGCGGCGGCGATCAGTAACAGACCGCTGGCAGCTTCCAGCTGGAAGAAGCGCGTGAATGTGCTACGCAGAGGCAAGGGCACTCTCCATTGACGGGTTCGAAAGGTGGCACACCCTAACCCGTACCGTTAGTTGTTAAAACAAAAGTTATATTCTTTTTTGTTATATGCCGTTACAGCTCAGGCACTCGACTCGACGGTGAGCCTAGCAGTTGCCAACCGTATTGAACCTCAGCTGTATCTGTGCGCGATGTAGGTTTTTTCCTAAGCTTGTCTGCTGGGCGTTGAAAAATGCCAACTGATGCCCAATTCGACGAGAAAATCACCATGAGCGACAATCGACAGTGGGCCCGTGAAGCCATCCGGATCATTGAAGCGGATTTTCAGCGCAGCGCCGACACTCACCTGATCCCCTTGCCGTTGCCAGGATTTCCCGGCATCGAGCTGTATTTCAAGGATGAGTCCAGCCACCCCACGGGCAGTCTCAAGCATCGCCTGGCGCGCTCGTTGTTCCTCTATGCGTTGTGTAACGGCTGGCTTAAACCGGGTGCGCCGGTGATCGAGGCGTCCAGCGGTTCGACTGCGATTTCCGAGGCTTACTTTGCGCGCATGCTCGGCCTGCCATTTATTGCGGTGATGCCGGCGACCACGTCCAGGGAGAAGATCGCGCAGATCGCCTTCTACGTCGGCCAAAGTCATCTGGTGGACGATCCGACGCAGATCTACGCCGAATCCGAGCGTCTGGCCCGGGAGCATGATGGTCACTTCATCGACCAGTTTACCTATGCCGAACGCGCGACCGACTGGCGCGCCAACAACAACATCGCCGAATCGATCTTCCACCAGATGCGCTTTGAAAAGCATCCGGAGCCGAGTTGGTTGATTTCCAGCCCTGGCACAGGCGGTACCACGGCCACGCTGGGGCGTTACGTGCGTTATCGCCAGCACTGCACCCGCGTGCTGTGCGCCGATGCCGAGCGTTCGGTGTTCTTCGATTTTTACCAGACCGGCGACGCCAGCCTGCGCCTGGACCATGGTTCGCGTATCGAGGGCATTGGCCGGCCACGGGTAGAGGCATCGTTCCTGCCCAAGGTGATCGATGCGATGGTCAAGGTGCCGGACGCGTTGTCACTGGCGGCCATGCATTATCTGGCCGGGCGTTTGGGACGGCATGTCGGCGGGTCGAGCGGAACCAACCTGATTGGCGCCTTGATGGCCGCGCAGCAGATGGCGGCAGCGGGGGAGTCGGGGTCGATTGTGGCGATTTTGTGCGATGGGGGTGAGCGCTATGCGGACACCTATTACGATCAGGGGTGGCTCAAGGCGCAAGGGTATGAGTTGAGTGGCTTGATCGATGCGGTGGCGGCGAGTGCGGAGCGTGGTGAGGCGTTGCCGGCGAGTGTACTGCGCGCCAATATCTAAATCTCTGCGGCATTGAAGAGCCCCTGTAGGAGTGAGCCTGCTCGCGATAGCCTCAGATCATTCAATATTTCTGTTGAATGTTAATCCGCTATCGCGAGCAGGCTCACTCCTACAGTGGAGGTGTGGAGTTTTGAAGACTTTGCATCAAGCTTCCAGACCAAGAATATCCCGAGCCACAGCCTCCGCAATCCGAATCCCGTCCACACCGGCCGACAGAATCCCGCCCGCATAACCCGCGCCTTCACCCGCCGGGAACAGGCCCTTTACGTTCAGGCTTTGCATCGACTCGTTGCGGGTAATCCGCAGCGGCGACGAAGTGCGGGTCTCGATCCCGGTCAATACCGCGTCATGCAACGAGTAACCGCGGATCTGCTTTTCAAATGCAGGCAGCGCTTCACGAATCGCTTCGATGGCAAATGCCGGCAGGGCCAGGGCCAGGTCTCCCAGGGCAACTCCCGGCTTGTAGGACGGCTCGACGCTCCCCAACTCGGTGGACGGCTTGCCGGCAATGAAGTCTCCGACCAGTTGCGCCGGGGCTTCATAGTTACTGCCACCCAGCACGAAGGCGTGGGATTCCAGGCGCTCCTGCAACTCGATACCGGCCAGCGGGCCGCCCGGATAGTCGACTTCCGGGGTAATGCCCACGACGATGCCAGAGTTGGCGTTGCGTTCGTTGCGCGAATATTGGCTCATGCCGTTGGTCACTACCCGGCCCGGTTCGGACGTCGCGGCCACTACGGTGCCGCCCGGGCACATGCAGAAGCTGTAGACCGAACGGCCGTTCTTGGCGTGGTGCACCAGTTTGTAGTCGGCGGCGCCGAGTTTCGGGTGGCCGGCATATTTGCCCAGGCGCGCGCGGTCGATCAGCGACTGCGGGTGTTCGATGCGAAAGCCTACCGAGAACGGCTTGGCTTCCATGAATACGCCACGACCGTGCAGCATGCGGAAGGTATCGCGGGCGCTGTGGCCGAGGGCCAGGATCACATGTTTCGAATGAATCTGCTCGCCGCCATTCAGCTCGACGCCGACCAGTTGCCCGTCTTCGATCAGCACGTCGGTGACGCGCTGCTGGAAGCGTACTTCACCGCCCATGGCGCGAATCTGCTCACGCATGTTTTCCACCACACCGGTCAGCCGGAAGGTGCCGATGTGCGGTTTGCTGACGTAGAGGATTTCTTCCGGTGCGCCGGCCTTGACGAACTCGTGCAGGACTTTGCGACCGATGAATTTCGGGTCCTTGATCTGGCTGTAGAGCTTGCCGTCGGAGAACGTCCCGGCGCCGCCTTCACCAAACTGTACGTTGGACTCTGGGTTCAACACGTTTTTGCGCCACAGGCCCCAGGTGTCCTTGGTGCGCTGGCGAACTTCAGTACCGCGCTCAAGGATGATCGGCTTGAAGCCCATCTGCGCGAGTAGCAGGCCGGCGAAAATCCCGCACGGACCGAAGCCGACGACCACCGGGCGCTGCTGCAGATCGGCCGGCGCCTGGCCGACCACCTTGTAGCTGACATCCGGCGCCACGTTGACGTTACGGTCATCGACGAACGTGCTCAGCACCACCGCTTCATCGCGCACGTTGAGGTCGATGGTGTAGATGAAGCACAGCTCGGAGGACTTTTTACGCGCATCGTAGCTGCGCTTGAACAAAGTGAAATCGAGCAGATCATCGCTGGCAATGCCCAGGCGCTGCACGATGGCAGGGCGCAGGTCTTCTTCGGGATGGTCGATCGGCAGCTTGAGTTCAGTGATTCGTAACATGACGGGATCCGGTTCGCGGGGCGCTTGACTGCGCCAGGGCGGAATAGCACAAACCGGAGATTATAAGCCCCAAAGCGCGGAATCCGTGAGGCTAAAACGATCAGTCGTCACGCGCCCCGCCGAAATACCCGCAGCCACGCTGGACCTGGCCATTGATGCGCAGTTCGGCACTCATGTGCTGGACGGCACCGGTGGTGGCGTCAACGCAACGTTGCGGCGCGACCCACAGCTCGATGTGTTGGTCGTTGGCTTCGGTACTCAGGTTGAACCGTCCATCGCCCAGCTGTTCCTCGACGTAGGGCAGGGCCAGGGGAGGCTGGCCGGCGCGGTCGATGACCATGCCCTTGCCGCTGACCTTGACGTTCCACTCTGGCGCATGGCCGGCAGCGCGCAGGATCAGCAGTTTGAAGTTCGGATCAGCGCACGCAGTGCCCGAACGTTCGACTCGGTACAGTTGCTCCAGGTCGAGACGGCTGCCGTCGATGCGCCCGCGCACGTCAGCGAACAACTTGCCCTGGTGATCGGCCAGGGTTGCGGCCTCCTGCAGGACACTGGTACCGCCGCTGTCGTTGACCACAAAACTGCGCGAGTCATTGCACGGTTGGAACACCAGTTTGCCGTCCGCCGCTGTCAACTGCCCCTGCATGCGGGTCTGGCCCACATGGGAGGCGCTTTGCCGCGGGCCATCAAACAACTGGCAGGCGGCGAACAACGGAAGCAGGGCAACGAGGACGAGGGAACGAGCAACACGCATCTTTGGTTCTCCAGACAAGTGCCGCCACGTTACGCAGCCTGACCGCTCATCACAACCCCGATGATTGAGCCCATTGCCTGAGCCTTGCTCCCACAGTATGGGGACTGCACCTGCAGCCCAAAGAGCCTCAGCTGTGGGAGCAAAGCTTGCTCGCGATAGCGGTCTCAAGGGCCCCATCGCGGGCAAGCCTTGCTCCCACAGTATGGGGACTGCACCTGCAGCCCAAAGAGCCTCAGCTGTGGGAGCAAAGCTTGCTCGAGATGGCGGTCTTAAGGGCCCCATCGCGGGCAAGCCTTGCTCCCACAGTCTTGGCCACCACAGTTTCTCAGATCGCCGCAGGCTCAGCCCACGTGAAAAGTCTGACCCGTCTGCAAGCCTTCCACGCTTTTGGCGTAGGCCAAAGCAACATCAGCTGCCGGAACCGGTTTGTACCCACGGAAGTACGGCGCATAGCTGCCCATTGCCTCAAGCAGCACCGTCGGGCTGATCGAGTTAACGCGCAGACCACGAGGCAGCTCAATGGCCGCAGCGCGCACGAAGCTGTCCAGCGCACCATTGACCAGAGCCGCCGAAGCGCCGCTGCGAATCGGGTCGTGGCTGAGTACGCCGGTGGTGAAGGTGAACGAGGCACCGTCATTGGCAAACTCCCGGCCGATCAGCAGCAGATTGACCTGGCCCATCAGTTTGTCCTTCAATCCCAGTGCAAAACTGTCCTCGGACATCTCACTCAGCGGCGCAAAGGTCACGTTACCAGCGGCGCAGACCAGGGCGTCGAACTTTCCGGTCTGTTCGAACAGCTTGCGAATCGAGGCGCTGTCGCTGATATCCACCTTGAAGTCACCGCTATTACGCCCGATGCGAATGACCTCGTGGCGTTGCGACAACTCCTCGTCGACCGCTGAACCAATAGTGCCGCCTGCGCCAATCAACAGAATTTTCATGCCCTGTTCCTCATATGGTTTAAACGAGGCTCCAGTCTAGGGCTGGTTTTTTCTGTTGATAAGCGTGCTAATAGGCAACCTTTGGTTTTCAAATGGAAACAATCAATGAGCGAGATGGATGACCTCGCGGCGTTCGCGGTATTGATCGAGGCGGGAAGTTTTACCCTGGCGGCGCAGCAACTGGGGTGCAGCAAGGGACAATTGTCCAAGCGCATCAGTCTGCTGGAATCGCGTTTTTCGGTAGTCCTGCTGCAGCGCACCACCCGCCGTTTGAGTCTTACTGCAGCGGGCGCGGCGCTGTTGCCGCAAGCCCAGGCGCTGGTGGTGCAAGTCGAAAGGGCACGGCAGGCCCTGGCGCGCTTGAAGGACGACATGGCCGGCCCGGTGCGCATGACCGTGCCCGTGTCGCTGGGAGAAACCTTCTTCGATGGTCTGTTGCTGGAGTTCTCCCAGCAGTACCCCGAGGTGCAGATTGAGCTCGACCTGAGCAACAACTACCGCGACTTGTCCCGGGACGGTTTTGACCTGGCGGTTCGCTCCGAAGTCGGCAACGACGAGCGACTGGTGGCCCGCCCCTTGTTGGCCTGGCACGAAATGACCTGTGCCAGCCCGGCCTACCTTGAACAATACGGCGAGCCGCCGACGCCGCAGGCGCTCGTGGAGCACCGCTGCCTGCTCAACAGTCACTACAGCGGCCGCGAGGAATGGCTGTATCACCAGCAGCATGAATTGTTGCGGGTGCGCGTGATGGGGCCGTTCGCCAGCAATCATTACAGTCTGCTGAAAAAAGCGGCACTGGCGGGAGCGGGAATTGCGCGGTTGCCGTCCTACCTGCTGCAAACGGAATTGGCAGACGGGCGTTTGCGCTGGCTATTGCGTGATTATCAGACTCGCAGGATGCCGATGTATCTGGTGCATCCGTATCAGGGTGGTTTGCCCAAACGCACGCAGGTGCTGGCGGATTATCTGATGGGGTGGTTCAAGCGCAGTGGTGAGGCGCTGGATCGCCTTTAAGGCATCGCCCAACAACCCCCGTAGGAGCTGCCGAAGGCTGCGATCTTTTGATCTGGTTTTTGACTTTCAGCGGTATCGAAACATCAAAATCAAGGTCAAAAGATCGCAGCCTTCGGCAGCTCCTACAGGGTATTGTGCCTGGCTCTAGTGCGTTTGTTGTTTAACCGCCGAGGTACGCCTCGCGCACCTTCGGATCAGTCAGCAGCGCTTCACCGGTACCCTGCATCACCACCCGGCCGTTCTCCAGAACGTACGCGCGGTCAGCGATTTTCAGCGCCTGGTTGGCGTTCTGCTCCACCAGAAACACCGTCACGCCATCCTTGCGCAGCTGTTCGATGATGTCGAAGATCTGCTGGATGATGATCGGTGCCAGGCCCAGCGACGGCTCATCGAGCAGCAGCAGCTTGGGCTTGCTCATCAGCGCACGGCCGATGGCGAGCATTTGCTGTTCACCGCCGGACATGGTGCCGCCGCGTTGGCTAAAGCGCTCTTTCAGACGAGGGAAAAGGCCGAGGACCTTGTCCATCTGTTCCTGATAATCGCCCTTGTCGGTGAAGAACCCGCCCATCGCGAGGTTTTCTTCAACGGTCAGCCGGGCAAACACCCGACGACCTTCCGGGACCACGGCAATGCTCTTGCGCATGATCTGCGCCGAAGTCTGGCCGACCAGTTCCTCGCCCATGTAGCGAATACTGCCGCTGTGGGCTTGTGGCGACCCGCACAGAGTCATCAGCAAGGTGGACTTGCCGGCACCGTTGGCCCCGATCAGGGTGACGATTTCGCCCTGGCGGATTTCCACGTTGACGCCGTGCAGGGCCTGGATCTTGCCATAGAAGGTGGAAACGTTTTCGAACTGCAGCATTACGCTTCCCCCAGGTAGGCTTTGATCACTTCAGGATTGTCGCGGATCTGTTCCGGCGTGCCGTCAGCCAGGGGAGTGCCCTGGTTGATGACGACGATATGGTCGGAAATACTCATCACCAGCTTCATGTCGTGTTCGATCAACAGCACGGTCACGTTGTGCTCCTCACGCAACACGCCAATCAGCGCCTTGAGGTCTTCGGTTTCCTTCGGGTTCAGGCCGGCGGCCGGTTCGTCGAGCATGAGGATCCGCGGACGGGTCATCATGCAGCGAGCGATTTCCAGGCGTCGTTGCTGACCGTAGGCCAGGGTGCCGGCGGTACGATTGGCGAACTCCCGGAGGTTGACCTTGTCCAGCCAGTATTCGGCAAATTCCATGGCCTCGCGTTCGCTTTTGCGGAACGCCGGGGTCTTGAACAGGCCAGACAGGAAGTTGGTGTTCAGGTGACGGTGCTGGGCGATCAAGAGGTTTTCCACCGCCGTCATGTCCTTGAACAGCCGCACGTTCTGGAAGGTTCGCACCACGCCCTTGCGGGCGATCTCGTGGCCGGCCAGGCCTTCGATGGCCTGACCGTCGAGCAGGATGCTGCCACCGCTCGGCTTGTAGAAGCCGGTCAGGCAGTTGAACACCGTGGTCTTGCCGGCGCCGTTAGGGCCGATCAAGGCAACTACCTGTTTTTCCTTGACGGTCAGGGCCACGCCGTTGACTGCCAGCAAGCCGCCAAAGCGCATGCTCAGATTTTCGACTTTCAGGATCTCGCGGCTCATTTGCGCAGCTCCATGTGTGGACGTTGCATGGGCAGCAGACCCTGGGGACGCCAGATCATCATCAGCACCATCAAGGCACCGAACATCAACATGCGGTACTCACTGAACTCACGCATCATTTCCGGCAGCAGGATCATCACCACGGCCGCGAGGATCACGCCCAGTTGCGAGCCCATGCCACCCAACACGACGATGGCGAGAATGATCGCCGACTCGATGAAGGTGAAGGACTCCGGTGTCACCAGGCCTTGGCGGGCAGCAAAGAAGCTGCCGGCAAAACCGGCGAAGCTGGCGCCGAGGGTAAATGCCGAAAGCTTGATCACTGTCGGGTTGAGACCGAGTGCACGGCAGGCGATTTCGTCTTCACGCAAGGCTTCCCACGCGCGGCCGATTGGCATGCGCAGCAGGCGGTTGATGACGAACAAAGCAGCCAGGGCCAGCAACAGCGCAACCAGGTAAAGGAAAATCACCTTGTTGATCGAGTTGTATTGCAGCCCAAAGTACTCATGGAACGTCTGCATGCCCTCGGCGGCTTTACGTTCGAAGGTCAGGCCGAAGAACGTTGGCTTCTCGATGTTGCTGATGCCGTTCGGGCCACCCGTGATGTCGGTGAGGTTACGCAGGAACAGCCGGATGATTTCACCGAAGCCCAGGGTCACGATCGCCAGGTAATCACCCCGTAAGCGCAGTACCGGGAAGCCGAGCAGGAAGCCGAAGGTGGCTGCCATCAGGCCGGCGACCGGCAGGCAGACCCAGAAACTCCAGCCCAGGTAGTGCGACAACAGCGCATAGCTGTAGGCGCCGACGGCATAGAAGCCGACGTAACCGAGGTCGAGCAGGCCCGCGAGTCCGACCACGATATTGAGGCCCAGGCCCAGCATCACGTAGATCAGGATCAGGGTCGCGATGTCCACCGCGCCGCGGGAGCCAAAGAACGGCCATACCAGGGCACCGATGATCAACGCGATGATGATCCAGCGCTGAGTGGTCGGCAGTGTCAGGAAGTTGCTGGCTTTGGCCGGAATCAACGGCATGGACGGCGAGGATTTCCAGGCCTTGCTGATGGTGTCGTTGAACAGCACTCGCAGGAACATCAGCACCGAGCAGATCGCGATGATCGCCAGGGTCATGTTGCTGGTGCCGTGAACTTCCAGGTTGATGCCGACGATGGTCAGTTTCAGACCCAGTACTGGATAGGCAACCGCCCAGACCAGTAGCGCGCTGAAGAGCGCTTGCTTGAGATTCTTAGTCATACCTTCTCAACCTCCGGACGGCCCAGGATGCCGGTCGGCCGGAACAACAGAACCAGAACCAACAAGCCGAAAGCCACGACGTCCTTGTACTGGTCGCCGAAGATATCGGCACCAAAGGCTTCCGCCACCCCAAGCACCAGCCCGCCGAGCATGGCGCCGGGGATGCTGCCGATGCCGCCCAGAACCGCAGCGGTGAAGGCCTTGAGGCCGACGAGGAAACCGGCGTTCGGGTTGATCACGCCGTACTGCATGCTCAGCAACACTGCAGCGATAGCCGCCAGTGCCGCACCGATGACGAAGGTCAGGGCGATGATGTTGTTGGTGTTGATGCCCAGCAGGTTGGCCATCTTGATGTCTTCGGCGCAGGCGCGGCAGGCGCGACCCAGTCGGGAACGGGAGATGAACATCGTCAGGCCGAACATGGCAACCAGGGTCACCACGAACACGACGATCTGCATGTAGGAAATCAGCACTTCATGTGCGCCACCTGGCCCGAAGGAGAGATTCCCGGGGATCAGGTTGGGGATGGATTTGTCCTTGGAGTCTTGCGCCAGCAGAACGGTGTTCTGCAGGAAGATCGACATGCCGATGGCCGAAATCAGCGGAATCAGACGATTGCTGCCACGCAAGGGTCGGTAGGCAATCCGTTCGATGCTGTAGCCGTAGGCACTGCAGACGACGATGCTCGCGATGAAACCCGCGGTCATCAGGAGCGGGACACTGTCGAGTCCCATCATGGCCAGGCCCGCGATGGCGATGAACGCCACATAGGAACCAATCATGTACACCTCGCCGTGGGCGAAGTTGATCATTCCAATGATGCCGTAAACCATCGTATAGCCGATGGCGATCAGGGCATACGTGCTGCCAACGGTCAGGCCGTTAACCAGCTGTTGGAAAAAGTGATAGATGTCAGGCATTACAGCGCTCCTAAAAACCTGATACGCATTTCACTGGTGGAGTCATTTTCCCGCCCGAGGCCCGTGGATCTGCATCCACTTCGAAATCGGGGTTTGCCAGCGAACCGCTGATGACGGTTTTGAGATTTTCAGGTGGGGAGACTTGCGGATCACGCAAGCGCGGCCCAGTACATTCGTAAAACAAAGCCCACGGCACGCCGTGGGCTTTGTGGGCAGTCAACCAGGCAACGCCTTACTGAGGCGAAGCTTCAGTTTTAGGCTTGCCGAAGTGCCACTCGTAAACCACGAATTTGAAGTCTTTCAGGTCGCCCTTGGCGTCGAAGCTCAGGTCGCCAGTCGGGGTTTTGAAAGTACCTGCGTGAATGGCTTCAGCCACTTTCGCAGGGTCTTCGCTCTTGGCGGCAGTGATGCCACCGGCGATGACTTCAACAGCGGAGTAGGAAGGGAACACGAACGGACCGCTCGGATCTTCTTTCTTCGCCTTGAACGCGTCGGCCAGGGCAATGTTGGCAGGATCCTGATCGAAGGATTTCGGCAGGGTTACCAGCAGGCCTTCGGAAGCGTCCTTGGCAATCTGCGAGATCGAGTCGTTACCCACGCCTTCCGGACCCATGAACTTGGCTTTCAGGCCTTTTTCCTGTGCTTGACGCAGGATCAGACCCAGCTCCGGGTGGTAGCCGCCGTAGTAGACGAAGTCGACGTTGGCTTGCTTGAGCTTGGCGATCATCGAGGAGAAATCCTTGTCGCCGGCATTGATGCCTTCGAACACGGCAACCTTGACGCCTTTGCCTTCCAGGGTTTTCTTCACGGCGGTGGCGATGCCTTCACCGTATTGCTGTTTGTCGTGCAGGACCGCAACGATTTTCGGCTTCACGTGATCGGCAATGTAGTTGCCGGCCGCAGGGCCCTGGGCGCTGTCCAGACCGATGGTGCGAAACACCATTTTGTAACCACGGGAAGTGATGTCCGGGCTGGTGGCAGCTGGGGTGATCATGATCACGCCTTCGTCTTCGTAGATGTCCGAAGCCGGTTGGGTGGAGCTGGAGCACAGGTGACCGACCACGAACTTGACGCCGTCGTTGACGACCTTGTTTGCGACCGCTACCGCTTGTTTCGGATCACAGGCGTCATCGTATTCAACGGCTTCGAGCTTCTTGCCGTTTACACCGCCCTTGGCGTTGATTTGCTCGATGGCCATCTTGGCGCCACTGAACTGCATGTCGCCGTACTGGGCTACAGGGCCGGTCTTAGGGCCGGCAATGCCGATCTTGATGGTGTCAGCTGCGAACGAATGGCTGGCAACCCCGGCCAGAACCATAGCGGCAAACAGTTTGGAAATCTGCTTAGTAGCCTTAGTCATAGTGCTCCACTCTTACTGTTGTAGTTTTTATAGTCCTGGCGCCGTAGCAGCAGAACCGGGTCAGATATCTTCGATATCCTCCGGAAGATGCCCCGGCAACTGTACCGGTACAGTGTAGAGCGCCGATTGACAGCCTGGGAAGGCAGCGCCGGGGGGCAAAACCAGAGGGTGTCGCTTTATTGAAAGAAAAATACAGAATAGCGGCGGGATGTTAGCTGGCTAATAGCTTGATTCACCTGCATTCCTTGGCTTTCCTGCGGTTTTCAATCGGTGAAGCAATTTGCATCCGGGTTTTGCTGCCGGTCCATGGACGTTTATCATTCCCGTCGATTTCTTTTCCGGACAGAACCCATGAATCAAGAACCTAGCACCCTCTATGCCAAGCTGCTTGGTGAGACTGCATCTATTACCTGGAAGGAGCTGGAACCGTTCTTCGCCAGGGGTGCCCTGTTATGGGTCGACCCTGAGCTGGATTTGATCGTCGCAGCCGAAGCCGTGGCCACTGACGAAGGTGAGAAAGTGGCTGCCTGGCTGGCCGCTGACAAACTCGCCAAGCTCTCTGAATCGCGGGCGCTGGATCTTTTCGAGCGTGATCCGCAGCTGTGGGCAGTAGTGGTTTCGCCGTGGATTCTGATCCAGGAAAGGGCGGCGGAATAAGTTGTCGCACTCTATTGGTGCGCTCAAGCATCAGTTGAAAGTGTGTAGGCGCGTAGCGTGATGGCATGTTGCCGTGGAGAAAGGCCACAACGAACGATGAGTCAGGGTGACGTGCGCGTAACGGGAACAGTTGAGTACCCTGTCATCGGTCTGTTTAAGTGTTTCGAATTGATGCTCGCACGCGCCTTATTTTATCAACCCGTGTTCATTCAGAGGAAAACCAGACCGTGGTCACTTTACCTTCGCTGGGATTTGCCGGAATTGGCTTGATGGGCTTGCCAATGTGCCAACGATTGCTGGCCGCGGGATTTCCATTGACCGTATGGAATCGCAATTCGGACAAGTGCGCACCATTGGTCGAGGCCGGTGCGCGACAGGTCGCGACTCCGGCCGAGCTGTGTGCCCAAGCGGATGTGGTGATGCTGTGCCTGGCGGATACCGCAGTGGTACGCGAGGTGGTGTTTGGTGCAGGGGGCATCGCGCAAGGGGCGAAAAGCACGCAGTTGCTGGTGGACTTTTCCAGCCTGGAGCCGGCTGCAACCCGGGAAATGGCCGCGGCGCTCGCAGCAACAACCGGCATGCATTGGCTGGACGCTCCGGTGTCCGGGGGCGTGGTGGGCGCTGAAGCCGGCACGCTGGCGATCATGGTCGGAGGCGCTGTGGCAGATCTTGAGCGAGTCAGGCCAGCGTTACTGAGCGTCGGTCAGCGAGTGACCCACATGGGCGCCGTCGGTGCGGGACAGGTGACCAAGGCCTGCAACCAGATGATCGTCGCCTGCAATGCTCTGGTGATCGCCGAGGTCGTGGCCCTGGCCGAGCGGTCCGGCGTTGATGCCAGCCTGATTGCCGAAGCGCTGGCCGGTGGTTTCGCCGATTCAAAACCATTGCAGATCCTCGCGCCGCAAATGGCTGACAGCCGTTTTGAGCCTGTGAAATGGCATGTTCGCACGTTGCTCAAGGATCTCGACACCGCCGTGAAATTTTCCCGCGAGCAGGGTTCAGCGACACCCATCAGCGCACTGGCCGCGCAATTAATGCGGTTGCACGGGAGTAAGGGCTTCCTGGAAAAGGATCCGTCGACGTTTGTGCAGATGTACCGCGAGCCTGAATCGAAGGATTGACCGACCTGGAGTACTTGCGCTGGTTGATTTCGTTGAGTACAGGGCGCAATTCATCCAGCGGAACCGGACGGCTGAGCAGGTAGCCCTGCACAAAATCGCAGTCGTAACGTTCCAGGAATTCGTACTGCTCCAGCGTCTCGACGCCTTCGGTAACGACCTGCAAATGCAGGGTGTGGGCCATGACAATGATCGCCTGAACGATCTCCATGTCCTGGGTGGACTGCGGGATATCCTGGATAAATGAGCGATCGATCTTTAAGGTGTTGAGTGGCAGGCGCTTGAGATAGGCCAGGGATGAATACCCGGTGCCGAAGTCGTCGATCGACAGCGATACGCCGAGCGCGCGAATCTGGCGCAGTAACACCAGGGTGTTGACGATGTTGCCCATCAGCGCATTTTCCGTCACTTCCAGTTCCAGCCGTTGCGGTGCCACCCCGGCAACCCGCAGCGCCTGTTCGATTTCATCGGCGAGTTCCTCGCGCGCCAGGTTCAGGGGCGAACAGTTGACTGCAATCTTCAGTGCTTCGCAGCCCTGGCGCGACAATTCGCCCAAATCTTCGCAGGCTTTGCGCAGCACCCAATTGTCGAGTTCCGCAATCAGTCCGTTGGCTTCGGCGATGGCGATGAACCGATCCGGGGCGAGCAGGCCGTGCACCGGATGCTGCCAGCGCACCAGGGCCTCGAGCTTGGTCACCAGGCCGGTCTTGAGGTCGAAGATCGGCTGGTAATAGAGCATCAGGCCGCTGTTCTCGCGCAAGGCATGGCGCAGTTCTTCTTCCAACTGCAGCTCCAGGGTGGCGCGGGTCTTCAGATTGGCGCTGAAGAAATTCAAGCCGTTGCGGCCATTGCCCTTGGACTGGTAGAGCGCCAGGTCGGCGTTTTTCAACAGCTCCTCGCAGGTTCTGCCATCTTCGGGGAACACGCTGATGCCAATACTGGTGGTCATCACCATGCGCCGTCCGGACAACTCAATGGGTTCTTTCATCTTCAGCATGATGCGTTGCGCCATCTGCCGCGCTTCCTCCCGTTCATGCACGCCGATAAGGATGCAGAACTCGTCGCCACCAAAACGCGCCACCACATCTTCATGGCCCCGTACCGACCCCCTGATGTGATTGGCCAGTACCTTGAGCAATTCATCGCCGGCGTCATGGCCAAGGCTGTCGTTGATGCGCTTGAAGTGGTCGATGTCGAGAAACATCACCGCGAGCATGCCGCCTTCGTTGGTTTTCTCGATGAGTTTCTCGGCGAAGATCTGATTAAAACCACGGCGGTTTATCAGGTTGGTCAGGGCGTCGTAGTGCGCCACTTGCTGCAGCGACATGCGTGCCTGATCCAGTTGGCTGAGCAGGGCATTGACCCGTTGCAGGTCGTGTTCCTTGTATTGCAGCTTCTTGTCGGCCAGCGCCGCGCTGATGCTGCTGCCGATGATCAGCAGGGTCATGACGGCCAGGGTGAGGCCCAATTGCAGGTGATCGTTGTCGCCTGGCGGCGTCAACACGCTGCCTGCGGGCATCACCAGGTTAAACGCAGCCATGCCGGTGAAGTGCATGCTGAAGAGACCGGCGCCGAGTATCAGACTGGCGCTGTATTTCTTAAGCTGATGAGTCAACCCGGTGCTGCTGCGCAGATGCCGGGCAATTAACAGGGCCGTCAACCCGGCCAGCATGGCAATTACTATGGACAGTGTGAAGAGCGTCGGGTCGAAATACGCGGCGGCCTTCGAATGCATGGCGCCCATGCCGACGTAATGCATGGCCGAGATGCCCAGGCCGATGCACACCGAGGCTTTTACATAACGCCATAGGGTTTGTTGCGCCTGGCTGAGCGTTTGCATCACCAACCAGGAGGCCAGCAGGGCGATTAACAGGGAAACGAGAGTGATGGGCAGGGCGTAATGAATCTCGATAGGCGCTTCAAACGCCAGCATGCCAATGAAGTGCATCGCCCAGATGCCACCTGCCAGACACGCAGTTCCGACTAACCGCCAGAGGCGTTGTGATTCTGGTTTTTCGGCATGATCAACACGTTCGGCCATGTCCAGCGTGGCGAAGCTGCCGACGCAGGCGACCAGATAAGCCAGCAACACGAGGAACGGATTGTGGGTGCAACTCAGGATTACCTGTCCGCTATCTGGTAGGCCGGTGATGAAAGGCAACCCAAGCCATTCCATAGCATTTCCCGTTTTTCGTCGTCCTGGCTGCCGCTGTTAAAGCTGGCGCATTGCGTTGGAGTATAGAGCGCATGGTGGAAGCGCAAGAGATAGTGGCAATTTGGCGTCAACCAATTTGGAATTGACGTTAGAACGTTTGGAAATAATGTTTTTTCAGCTTTTCATGGCGACATATCAGCTTAACGAATAATTACAGACAGCTTGGGCAGGCGTGACTAGATTGCATGTTCCGGGGGCAGTGAAGCCCCATAACAATAAAAGAGACGGAAGCATGCAGAACTCGACCCAAGCGGCGAATGCCTGGCGCATTCTGTTCCTGTTGTTCCTGGCCAACCTGTTCAACTTCTTCGATCGCACCATCCCGGCCATCATCATTGAGCCTATCCGCATGGAATGGCACTTGAGCGATTTTCAGTTGGGGATCATTGGTACGGCATTCACCATTGTCTACGCGATCGCCGGACTGCCCCTGGGGCGTATGGCCGATACCGGGTCGCGGGCCAAGTTGATGGGCTGGGGGCTGGCCGTCTGGAGTGGACTGACTGCGGTCAATGGCCTGGTCGGCAGTTTCTGGACCTTCCTGATTGTGCGAATGGGGGTTGGCATAGGCGAAGCCAGTTATGCGCCCGCCGCCAATTCGTTGATCGGCGATCTGTTCCCGGCCCACCGTCGTGCACGGGCCATGGGGATTTTCATGCTCGGCCTGCCTCTTGGCCTGTTGCTGGCATTCTTTACCATCGGCTGGATGGTCAAGACCTTCGACAGCTGGCGCGCGCCGTTCTTCATTGCTGCAGTGCCGGGGTTGGTGCTGGCGGTGTTCATGTTTTTCATCAAGGAACCCAAGCGCGGCGCGGCGGAAAGCGTGCAGGTGTCCCAGGAACGCGTGGATCGGCCGATTCGCCGCGTGCTGGCGGTACCGACCTTCCTGTGGCTGGTGATGGCCGGGTTGTGCTTCAACTTCGCCACTTATGCCTGCAATTCCTTCCTGGTGCCGATGCTGCAGCGTTACTTCCTGATGCCCTTGCATGAAGCGGCAGTGGCGACCGGGGTGATCGTGGGGGTCACTGGATTGTTCGGCCTGACCCTGGGCGGGCTGGTCGCCGACAAGATTCATCAGCGAGTCGCTAATGGGCGGCTGTTGTTTGCCGCGTTCAGCATGATTGTCGCGACCGTCTGCACCGCCTGGGCCTTGCACGCCGGGCGGATCGAGATCGGCCTGTTTGTCGCGGTGTTCAGCCTCGGTTGGCTGTTTGCCTATAACTTCTATACCTGCGTCTATACCGCCATTCAGGACGTGGTTGAACCCCGCCTGCGAGCGACGGCCATGGCGTTGTTTTTTGCCGGGTTGTACCTGTTGGGTGGCGGTTTGGGGCCGGTGGTCGTGGGCGGGCTGTCCGATCACTTTGCTCATACGGCGATGCTGGCGACGGGTACCGAGCAGATGACCGAGGCGTTCAAGGCGGTGGGCCTGCATGACGCGATGTTCCTGATTCCGGTCGCGTTGTTCTTGACCATGGTGTTTCTGTTCATGGCTTCGCGGTGTTTTGTAAGGGATGCGCAGCGGATGAAGGATGGGTTGGTGGCCGTGGTTGAGCCTGGGATTTCGGCGGCGACTGCTTAATCGCCATCGCGAGCAGGCTCACTCCTACAGGGGGGGGGTGTGAACCCAATGTAGGAGTGAGCCTGCTCGCGATGAGGCCATCAGCATCACTGCAATAATCAAGCATAAAAAAAGGCCCGCATCTCTGCGGGCCTTTTTGTTTTACCGGTAGAGCAGGGCAGACTTAACCCGCCACCAACACCCGAATCGCTTCCAGTCGCAACGCAGCCTTGTCGAGCATGGCAAGGCCTTGCTCGCGTTGTTTGCGCAAGGCAACCAGTTCGCTGTCACGCACGGTCGGGTTGACCGCTTGCAGGGCAGTCAAACGCGCCAGTTCTTCGTCGGTATCGGCGGCCAGGCGACGCTGAGCCTCTGCAACACGTTCGGCATGGCGCGGGAAGATCTTCTCTTCGCCGGCGTTGATCCGCGGCGTCAGCTGGTCACGCTGAGCCTGGATGAACTTGTTGGCGCTGGCGCGAGGCACGCTTTCGAGCTGGTCGTTGAGGGTTTCGAACGCGACACGGGCCGACAGGTCGTTGCCATTGGCATCGAGCAGGCAGCGCAGGGCTGCCGGCGGCAGGTAACGGCCCAATTGCAGTGAACGCGGTGCTACCACCTCGCTGACGTAGAGCAGTTCGAGCAACACGGTGCCAGGTTTCAGCGCCTTGTTCTTGATCAGCGCCACGGCGGTGTTGCCCATGGAACCGGACAGCACCAGGTCCATGCCACCCTGAACCATCGGGTGCTCCCAGGTAATGAACTGCATGTCTTCGCGAGACAGCGCCTGGTTACGGTCATAGGTGATGGTCACGCCTTCGTCGTCGCCCAGCGGGAAGCTGGCGTCGAGCATTTTTTCACTCGGCTTGAGGATCAGCGCGTTTTCCGAATGGTCTTCGCTGTCGATACCGAAGGCGTCGAACAGGGTTTCCATATAGATCGGCAGGGCGAACTGATCATCCTGCTCAAGAATCGCCTCAACCAGTGCATCGCCTTCGCCAGCGCCGCCGGAATTGAGCTCGAGCAGGCGGTCACGGCCAGTGTGCAGCTCGGCTTCCAGACGCTCACGCTCGGTGCGGGCTTCGTCGATCAGCGCTTGCCACTCGCCGTCGTCGGCATTTTCCAGCAGTGGCAGCAGGCGTGGGCCAAAGCGATGCTGCAGGGCATTACCGGTCGGGCAGGTATTGAGAAACGCGTTGAGCGCTTCGTGGTACCACTGGAACAGCCGTTCTTGCGGGCTGGTTTCCAGGTACGGCACGTGCAGCTCAATGATGTGCTTCTGGCCGATACGGTCCAGACGACCGATACGCTGCTCCAGCAAGTCCGGGTGAGCGGGCAGGTCGAACAGCACCAGGTGGTGCGAGAACTGGAAGTTGCGGCCTTCACTGCCGATTTCCGAGCAGATCAGCACCTGCGCGCCAAACTCCTCGTCGGCAAAGTAGGCAGCGGCGCGGTCACGCTCAAGAATGTTCATGCCTTCGTGGAACACGGTCGCCGGAATGCCGGAGCGCACGCGCAAGGCGTCTTCCAGGTCCATTGCGGTTTCAGCGTGGGCGCAGATCACCAGGACCTTGGTGCGCTTGAGCATTTTCAGCTGATCGATCAGCCACTCGACCCGTGGGTCGAATTTCCACCAGCGCTCTTCTTCATTGGCGTCCGGCTGGGCCTGAAAGCTCACTTCCGGGTACAGCTCGGCGTGATCGCCCAGCGGCAATTCGAGGTATTCGTCCGGGCACGGCAGGGGATACGGGTGCAGCTTACGTTCCGGGAAACCCTGCACGGCGGCGCGGGTATTACGGAACAGCACGCGGCCGGTGCCATGGCGGTCCAGTAGTTCGCGTACCAGACGCGCGCTGGCTTCGGTGTCGCCGTCGTTGACTGCGGTCAACAGCGCCTCGCCTTCATTGCCGAGGAAACCATGGATGGTTTTGTGCGCCGCAGGCGACAGGCGTCCCTTGTCCAGCAGCTCCTGAACGGCTTCGGCCACCGGGCGATAGTTTTCGCTCTCGGCGCGGAAGGCGTGCAGGTCATGGAAACGGTTTGGATCGAGCAGGCGCAGGCGTGCGAAGTGGCTGTCCTGGCCAAGCTGTTCAGGAGTCGCGGTCAGCAGCAGGACGCCGGGGATGACTTCCGCAAGTTGCTCGACCAGCGAGTACTCGGGGCTGGCTTTTTCTTCATGCCATACCAGGTGGTGGGCTTCGTCGACCACCAGCATATCCCAGCCGGCAGCAAAGAGTGCGTCCTGGGCTTTTTCGTCGTCGACCAGCCATTCAAGGGCAACCAGCGCCAGCTGGGTGTCTTCGAACGGATTGGTAGCATCGCTTTCGATAAAACGTTCTTCGTCGAACAGCGCGACCTGCAGGTTGAAACGGCGGCGCATTTCCACGAGCCACTGGTGCTGGAGGTTTTCCGGAACCAGGATCAGCACGCGGCTGGCGCGGCCCGACAGCAATTGGCGATGGATCACCAGGCCGGCTTCGATGGTTTTACCCAGGCCCACTTCGTCGGCCAGCAGAACCCGGGGCGCGATGCGGTCGGCGACTTCACGGGCAATGTGCAACTGGTGCGCGATCGGCTGCGCGCGAACGCCGCCGAGCCCCCAGAGCGACGACTGCAGCTGGCGGCTGGTGTGTTCCAGGGTGTGGTAACGCAGGGAGAACCAGGCCAGCGGGTCGATCTGCCCGGCGAACAGACGGTCGCTCGCCAGACGGAACTGGATAAAGTTCGACAGCTGGGTTTCCGGCAGCGTAACGACTTCGTTCTGCGCGTTGAGGCCGTGGTAGACGAGCAGGCCGTCGACATCGTCGACTTCGCGAACAGTCAGTTTCCAGCCTTCGAAGTGAGTGATCGAGTCACCCGGGGAAAACCTCACGCGGGTGAGGGGCGCATTCCGTAGCGCGTACTGGCGGGTGTCGCCAGTGGCCGGATAGAGCACGGTCAACAAGCGGCCGTC
Source organism: Pseudomonas sp. LB3P31 (assembly GCF_054897945.1). Classification (NCBI taxonomy): domain Bacteria; kingdom Pseudomonadati; phylum Pseudomonadota; class Gammaproteobacteria; order Pseudomonadales; family Pseudomonadaceae; genus Pseudomonas; species Pseudomonas sp. LB3P31. The sequence continues at coordinate 2,038,756 of NZ_CM142710.1, read as the reverse complement.
CTGTGCCAGAACGGTGCCTAAACCCAGCTCGGCTTCGCTGTCACTAATCCAGCGTTGCCCCGGTTGATACTGCTGCGCCATGCTGCCTGACTCCCACCTTGAAAAAGCGGGCTATCTTAACGGAATGAGGGCCCCAGGCCAAAGAATAACGCGCGTAGGAGCTACCGCAGGCTGCGATCTTTTGATCCTGGCGGAACACCCGGGATAAGCGTTGTCCGATAAATGACAGTCTAGTACCCCAACGCCCGCCGCAACCGCACAAGTGCCAACCGGGTCACAGTTTGCGTGCGCTGGCTCAAGTCGCGATCCCCGCAGCCGACAGCCTGCTGACAGGAGAACAAAATCATGCTGCCACCGATGCTCCCCCTGAGTGCCGTGCCGATCACCTCACAGCAGGATCCGGTCCGCCCGCGCCCGGACATTACGCCTGTGGCCCCGGTGCAGCAAACCCCCAGTGAAAGCACGATCGACTTGCAACAGCGCAACCCCGAAGAGGCGGCTTTTCAGCTGCGTGAGGAGCAACGTCGTCAGCAGCAGCGGGAAAAGCGTCGGCGTGAAGTCGAAGGCGATCCTGATCAGCATCTGCCGATTCCGGGCTACGAGCTGAACGCGGACAATACCGTGCCGGTAGTCCCTTTGATCGAGGACGAGCCTCGGCAGGGTTTGTGGGTCGATATCGAGATTTGAAGCCTGCGGCTGGTCAGCGCCGTCATCAGGCGCCATTATTGGTGCAACCATGCGTGCAAACGCAGCACCCTTGAACGACGCGATGTATTAAGACATGAGCCAGGACGACAAGCTGATCGATCTCACCACTGAACGCGCCAAGCGAGTTCATGACCTCAATGAAAAGCGCCTTATTGAAGTGCGCAACGCATTCGAGCAGGCCATGCCGTTGGGCAAACCAAAGAAAAAGCCGAAGAACAAACCGAAAAAGCGCTGAATCCCCTGCATCGATTGATGCAGGTCAGTTTTCCCCCCCTCCTTTACGCCCGGTCTCGGGCAACATTGATCCTGGTCAATTCTCTGCCCCGCCTGATTGGTTAACTTAGCCCTATCGCAACAGGGCAAGTGCAGGAGGCCAGTCATGTTTTTCGACAACGTGGTGATCGCCGGAGTGCTGACAGTCGGCCTCATGGTTCTGTTTTTTGCAGGGTTTGGATTTTTTATCTGGAAGGATGCGAACAAGCGGAAAAAACCGTAGTTCTTTCTGGAAGCAATGAGCACGCAAGGCATTTTGGGCAACTTCGGTTGCCCTTTTTTTTTGCTCGCAAAACACCAACACCTGTAGGAGCCGAGCTTGTGTGGGAGCCGAGCTTGCTCGCGATGGGTGCATTGCGTTCAACATCTGCATTGACTGCTAGACCGCTATCGCGAGCAAGCTCGGCTCCCACAGGATTTATGGTGATTGTGGTCTTTGTGGTGTTTTCTGCAGGCATTAAAAAGGCGCGAACCTCACGGAACGCGCCTTTTTTGTGCCGCTGTGTATCAGCTCCCCAGCGCCTTCGACGCCAGCCAGAACAGACCGGCCGAGAGGCTCACTGTTGCAGGCAAGGTCAGCACCCAAGCCAGCAGGATGGTTTTAACCGTGCCGCCTTGCAGGCCGCTTTTGTTCGCGACCATGGTGCCGGCCACGCCCGAGGACAGTACGTGGGTGGTGGAAACCGGCAGGCTGAAGATGTTCGCCATGCCGATCAGGCTCGCCGTGGTGATCTGCGCCGACATGCCCTGGGAGTAGGTCATGCCCTGCTTGCCGATTTTCTCACCGATGGTCAGTACTACGCGTTTCCAGCCAACCATGGTGCCCAGGCCGAGGGCCAGGGCGACCGCCAGAATAACCCAGAACGGGGCGTATTCGGTGGTGGTGGTCAGGTCTTTGCGCAGCTTGTCCAGGTCGGCTTTTTCACGGGCATCGAGGCCGGGCAGCTTGCTGACTTTTTTCGCTGTGTCATCCAGGCAGAGCAAGTAGCGACGTACTTCTATGCGGCTGTCCGACGGCAACGAGTGGTAGTCGGAGACACCTTTAAGGGTGCCGAGCAGGGCGGTGATAGTCGGTTCGGTCTGTTGCGGGTTGCAACGGAATTTCTCCGGCAGATCACCTTCCACGCTTTTGCCCAGGGCCAGGAACTCGCCCAGGGTATCGGCGTTGCGCTTGTAGAACTGGCTCAAGTGCAGGGTCGCATCGCGAGTCCGTTCGATCTGGTAAGTGGTGCTGCCCAGGTCGAGCACGAACTGCGCAGGCACGATTCCGATCAGTACCAGCATGATCAGGCCGATACCTTTCTGGCCATCGTTGGAGCCGTGCACAAAACTCACAGCCATGGCCGAAATCACCAGCACCAGGCGGTTCCAGAACGGCGGGTGCTTCTTGTCGTCGATCTTGCGGCGCTGTTCCGGCGTCTTGTGCATCTTCGACAGCGGGCGCCACCATTTCAGGCCGATCAGGATCAGCGCGGCGATCAGGAACCCGGCCATCGGCGAGAAGACCAGGGAGGCGGCGATGTCGATCGCTTTCTGCCAGTTCACGCCGTCTGCCAACGGAATATCGTTGATCAGGGCGTTGGCCAGGCCGACACCGAGGATCGAACCGATCAGCGTGTGGGAGCTGGAAGCCGGGATACCGAAGTACCAGGTGCCGAGGTTCCAGGTGATGGCCGCAGCAAGCAGCGAGAACACCATGGCCAGTCCGTGACCGGTGTTCACATTGATCAGCAGCTCTACCGGAAGCAGGTGGACGATGGCATACGCCACGCCGACACCGCCCAGCAGCACGCCGAGAAAGTTGAACACACCGGAAAAGAACACCGCCAGATGGGGCGGCATGGCTTTGGTGTAGATAACGGTGGCCACCGCGTTAGCGGTGTCATGAAAGCCGTTGATGAACTCGAAGGCGAGGACAAAGGCCAGGGCGAGCAACAGGCTCACAAGAACCCAAGCATCCAGTCCGCTGAATAAATCGATCATGAAGGTTTTCTGACCCGGTCGTAAGGGGGCGCGATTATGCCAGAAAAGGATGGAAATCGATGCACTAGCTGCTCATTGGTAACATTCTTCAACGAATTAGTTTGCGTGCCCCGCCTGGCCGATGGTGCCTTGAGCGGTTTTGCAGGCTGTTGAATTTAAAGGCAAAGCCTGCGCCCACGGGATTTTCTCGCACAAACTGTAGAGGCTTGAACGTTTGTGGGAAATTTCTGAGAAGTGGGTCGGAAATGATCTTTTTACCTCAGCCGGTGAGCAAGGCTGCCGCTGCCCGCTCGTAGCGGGCGCGAAGGCATCATCTATACAACCCACTTTTAGCAGGCCAGCATCCAGACCCTTGAAGCAAACAAAGCCTCGCCCTTCAAGGCTCTTCGGCTTTGAGCTCCTTTTCCATCTTCTGCAGTTCCTGGCTGAATGCCTGATCCTGAACGGTGGCGCGTTTACGCCAGGGTTTACGTTCCGGTTCGGGCTGAGCGGCGTAGGTGGTGACTTCCCCGCCGTAAACTTCCTTGTAACGTTGTTCCTGGCGCTCAAGTTCCGCGCGCAGTTCGTCTTTCGTCACAGTGCTACCTGTATGAGTTGAGATTAATTCTGGTGAAACGCACTGCACGGCGGTATTGACCGCACTCGCCGATGACCCGGAAGGGTTTCAATTGCGAGACGCACTCAATACATGTTGCAGGCGGCCACGGCACCAGAGATAAACAGCTGACGTAGCATCAGTCTCCTGTTACAGCGAGCGCGTTGGCGTAGCATCGAATGATCAGCGGCAGGCGCTTGCTGCTGGCAGCGACAATGGGACATTGCGCCACCCAATGGTGGACCCGGCAGATGAGCAGCCAGGTCGCCATTGAATTCTATTATAGCGGTCGTTTCGAAGAACACTATCTCCAAACAGTTAAAACAAGATGTTGACCGAAGAAAGTTTGGTAACTCACAAGTCTTACCCTGAACTAGGCCATTCAGGGTATGTATTTTGTGACGCTGTCTTTCTGACGCCAGTATGACAGACAAGTTCTCGCAAACCTTAAGTTGCACGGAAGTCCCGTTTCCTAAAGTCTCAAGGGGGGTCCTCAAGCGGTCGGGCATCAGGGGTTTGCGATAATCGGATAATGCTTCGATAATCGCCCAGTGTCGACTGGCGCGCCTTGTGCGCCATTGCGGACCCGCCTGTAATGACAGCCGATTGGTGTTGGGAAAGGACCTGAGATGAATGATGAAATGCGCAATTCCTTCGCTTCGGTGGCGCCACCGATCGTCGCGTCGCCCGCGAAACGCATCCAGGCGCTGACCGGTGACCCGGATTTCATGACTTCGCTCGCCCGCGGCCTGGCTGTGGTGCAGGCGTTCCAGGAGCGCAAGCGTCACCTGACCATCGCCCAGATCAGCCACCGCACGGAGATCCCCCGCGCCGCAGTACGGCGTTGCCTGCACACGCTGATCAAGCTTGGCTACGCCACCACGGACGGTCGCACCTATTCACTGCTGCCCAAGGTCCTGACGCTCGGCCATGCCTATGTGTCGTCAACCCCGCTGGCGGTCTCGGCCCAGCCGTATCTGGACCGCATGAGCGAACAGCTGCACGAGGCCTGCAACATGGCCACCCTGGAAGGTGACGACATTCTCTATATCGCGCGCTCGGCCACTACCCAGCGGCTGATCTCCGTCGACCTTTCGGTAGGCGGGCGCCTTCCCGCCTATTGCACATCCATGGGCCGCATCCTGCTGGCGGCGCTGGACGATACCTCGCTGCGTGAGTATCTCGACCATGCGGAGTTGCAGGCCAAGACCAGCCGCACCCTGCACACCCCCGAAGCCTTGCTCGAATGCCTGCAGGAAGTGCGGCAGCAGGGCTGGTGCATCGTCGACCAGGAACTTGAACAGGGCCTGCGCTCGATTGCCGTTCCTGTCTATGACGCCTCCGGGCAAGTGGTGGCGGCGCTGAACGTCAGCACTCACGCCGGCCGGGTCAGCCGCAACGAACTCGAACAGCGCTTCCTGCCTGGGCTGCTCAGCGCCAGCCGCGACCTCAGCAGCCAGCTGTTCGCTTAGTGCCGACTCGCTAATATGTTCGATAAACGCACAAACTCGCGTTTATCGAATTGACGCTGTTTCCCCAGGATCATTAATGTCGCCGCAGCGCCAGCAACAGGCTGGCACGTGTTCGACTGCGATCTTGCGGAATAAAAATAATGAATCAGCCTCAGTCTGCTGTAGGAAACTGCCTCGACGTGCAGTCCTTCATCAATGCCCAACCCATTTCGCGCTACCAGTGGCGGGTGGTGATTCTCTGCTTTCTGATTGTGTTTCTCGATGGTCTCGACACGGCGGCGATGGGCTTCATCGCGCCGGCCTTGTCCCAGGACTGGGGCATCGATCGCGCCAGCCTCGGGCCGGTGATGAGTGCCGCGCTGATCGGCATGGTGTTCGGCGCCTTGGGCTCCGGCCCACTGGCTGATCGTTTCGGGCGCAAAGTGGTGCTGGTCGGTGCGGTCCTGTTGTTCGGGGCCTTCAGCCTGGCGTCGGCCTACAGCACCAACGTCGACCAACTACTGGTATTGCGCTTCCTCACCGGCCTGGGCCTGGGTGCCGGGATGCCGAACGCCACCACATTGCTGTCGGAATACACCCCGGAACGCAAAAAATCACTGCTGGTGACCAGCATGTTCTGCGGCTTCAACCTCGGCATGGCCGGCGGCGGGTTTATCTCGGCCAAGCTGATTCCAATGTTCGGCTGGCACAGCCTGCTATTAATAGGCGGGATCCTGCCGTTGATCCTCGCCGTGGTCCTGCTGTTCTGGCTGCCGGAATCGGCGCGCTACCTGGTGGTGCGCAATCGCGGCACAGATAAAGTGCGCAAGACCCTGGCGCCGATTGATCCGGTAGTCGTGGCCCAGGCTTCAAGCTTCAGTGTACCGGAGCAAAAAACCGTAAAGGCACGCAACGTGTTCGCGGTGATCTTCTCCGGCACCTACAGCACCGGCACGTTACTGCTGTGGCTGACTTATTTCATGGGCCTGGTGATTGTCTATCTGCTGACCAGTTGGTTGCCGACGCTGATGCGTGACAGTGGCGCCAGCATGGAGCAGGCGGCCTTTATCGGCGCGTTGTTCCAGTTTGGTGGAGTGCTGAGTGCCGTGGGCGTGGGCTGGGCGATGGATCGCTTCAACCCGCACAAGGTCATCGGCATTTTCTACCTGCTGGCCGGGGTGTTTGCCTACGCAGTGGGGCAGAGCCTGGGCAACATCACGCTGTTGGCAACCCTGGTGCTGGTGGCCGGCATGTGCGTCAACGGCGCGCAGTCGGCGATGCCATCGCTGGCGGCGCGGTTTTATCCGACCCAGGGGCGGGCGACCGGCGTCTCGTGGATGCTGGGGATTGGTCGCTTCGGCGCGATTCTCGGCGCATGGATGGGGGCGACGTTGCTGGGCCTGGGCTGGAACTTCGAGCAGGTACTGACGGCGCTGGTGATACCGGCGGCGCTGGCGACCACGGCGGTGGTGATCAAGGGCATGGTCAGTCATGCGGATGCAACCTGATCCGGGTTGACGCCCGCAAAGATCGTCCGAACGCGGCCCGAGCCTTCGGACGATCTTTTGCGAGCGACACAGAACGATAGCCAAACAACAATATGTTCGATAATCGAACACTCAGTCGATTATCGGATTGTTTGGCAAGTTCCTGCGGCTTACTCTTCAGGCATTCCGGCGCTACGCATCGCGCCTTGTCCTTCCACTGTCGGTTCATAACAAAACGGGAGCCTGCCCCATGGCTGAAATCCTTTCGCTGCACGACGCGGTGAAGCAATTCGTGAATGATGGCGATACCGTCGCACTCGAAGGCTTTACTCACCTGATCCCCACGGCTGCGGGTCATGAAATCATTCGCCAGGGCAAGAAAGACCTGACTCTGGTACGGATGACGCCTGACCTGATCTACGACCAGTTGATCGGAGCCGGCTGCGCGCGCAAGTTGATTTTCTCCTGGGGCGGCAACCCGGGTGTCGGTTCGCTGCACCGTCTGCGTGACGCCGTCGAGAAGCAGTGGCCACACCCGCTGGAAATCGAAGAACACAGCCACGCCGACCTGGCCAATGCCTACGTCGCCGGCGCCTCCGGGCTACCATTCGCGGTACTGCGCGCCTACGCCGGTTCCGACCTGCCCAAGGTCAACCCGCTGATCAAGACCGTCACTTGCCCGTTCACCGGCGAAGTGCTGGCGGCGGTGCCTTCGGTGCGCCCGGACATCGCCGTGATCCACGCGCAGAAGGCCGATCGCAAGGGCAACGTGTTGCTCTGGGGCATTCTTGGCGTGCAGAAAGAAGCGGCGCTGGCGGCCAAGCGTTGCATCGTCACCGTTGAAGAAATCGTCGATGATCTCAACGCGCCGATGAACTCCTGTGTATTGCCGACCTGGGCGTTGAGCGCGGTCTGCCACGTGCCCGGTGGCGCGCATCCGTCCTACGCCCACGGGTACAACGAGCGTGACAACCGCTTCTACCAGGCCTGGGATCCGATCGCCCGTGACCGTGAAACCTTCACCGCGTGGATCAACGAATACATCCACGGTAGCGCTGACTTCAGCGAGTTCCAGGCCAAGCTGGCCGCTGCTTCGGAGGCCAAGTAATGACTTACACCACCAATGAAATGATGACCGTCGCTGCCGCTCGCCGCCTGAAAAACGGTTCGGTATGTTTCGTCGGCATCGGCCTGCCATCGAAAGCCGCGAACCTGGCGCGCCTGACTTCTTCGCCCGACGTCGTGCTGATCTACGAATCCGGCCCGATCGGCGCCAAGCCGAGTGTGCTGCCGCTGTCGATTGGTGATGGCGAACTGGCGGAAACCGCTGACACGGTCGTCCCGACCGGTGAGATCTTTCGCTACTGGCTGCAGGGCGGGCGCATCGACGTCGGCTTCCTCGGCGCTGCCCAGGTAGACCGCTTCGGCAACATCAACACCACCGTGGTCGGCGACTACCACTCGCCAAAGGTCCGCCTGCCGGGTGCCGGCGGCGCTCCGGAAATCGCCGGCTCGGCCAAGAGCGTGCTGATCATCCTCAAGCAGTCGGCGCGTTCGTTTGTCGACAAACTGGACTTCATTACTTCGGTAGGCCATGGCGAAGGCGGCGATTCGCGTAAACGCCTGGGCCTGCCGGGCGCAGGTCCTGTCGGCATCATTACCGACCTGTGCATCATGGAGCCGGAAGCCGATACCCATGAGTTCGTGGTCACCGCCTTGCACCCAGGCGTGACCCGCGAGCAAGTAGTCGCGGCTACTGGCTGGGCGATTCGTTTTGCCGACGCGGTTGAACATACTGCCGAGCCGACCGACGTCGAGCTCAAGGCACTCAGGGATCTGGAAGCCCGCACCGCCGCCGCCCACGGCCAAGCACCCGGAGAAGCGTGATGCGTGACGTTTATATCTGCGACGCGATTCGCACCCCCATCGGCCGGTTCGGCGGTGGCCTGTCCGGCGTACGCGCTGACGACCTGGCCGCCGTGCCGATCAAGGCCCTGATGGAGCGCAATCCATCCGTGGACTGGAGCGCAGTGGATGAAGTGTTCTTCGGCTGCGCCAATCAGGCCGGCGAAGACAACCGCAACGTCGCACGCATGGCCCTGTTGTTGGCCGGGCTGCCGGAAAGCATTCCGGGCGTCACGCTTAACCGCCTGTGCGCTTCGGGTATGGACGCTATCGGCACCGCGTTCCGCGCCATCGCCAGTGGCGAAATGGAGCTGGCAATTGCCGGTGGAGTCGAGTCGATGTCCCGGGCGCCATTTGTCATGGGCAAGGCCGATGCGGCGTTCTCGCGCAACATGAAGCTGGAAGACACCACCATCGGCTGGCGTTTCATCAACCCGTTGATGAAAGCCCAGTACGGTGTGGATGCAATGCCGCAAACTGCTGACAACGTTGCAGACGATTACCAAGTGTCCCGGGAAGATCAGGACGCGTTCGCCTTGCGCAGTCAGCAACGCACCGCCGCCGCCCAGGCGGCCGGCTATTTCGCCGAAGAAATCGTCGAAGTGCGCATTGCCCACAAGAAAGGTGAAACCGTGGTCAGCCAGGACGAGCATCCTCGCGGCGACACCACCCTGGAAACCCTGGCCAGGCTCAAGCCGGTCAACGGTCCGGACAAAACGGTCACCGCTGGCAATGCTTCAGGTGTGAACGACGGCGCGGCGGCATTGATTCTGGCGTCCGCCGAAGCGGTGAAAAAACACGGTTTGACCCCGCGCGCCAAGGTGCTGGGCATGTCGAGTGCAGGCGTCGCCCCGCGGGTCATGGGGATCGGCCCGGTGCCGGCCGTGCGCAAGCTGACCGAACGCCTAGGCCTGGCGGTCAGCGACTTCGACGTGATCGAACTCAACGAGGCATTCGCCAGCCAGGGTCTGGCAGTGCTGCGCGAACTGGGGCTGGCGGATGACGCGATCCAGGTTAACCCGAACGGAGGCGCCATTGCATTGGGCCATCCGCTGGGCATGAGCGGTGCGCGCCTGGTGCTGACGGCACTGCATCAGCTGGAAAAAACGGGTGGCAGCAAAGGCCTTGCGACCATGTGTGTCGGCGTTGGCCAGGGCCTGGCCCTGGCGATCGAACGCGTCAGCTAACAAGAACAGAGGAAAGCGTCATGACTGACAAACCTGGTTACCGCCGCCCGCAAGAGGGCACTCAGCCGGAATATCTGCACCCGGAGTATCAATCCACCAACGTGCGTGCGCCGTCCAAGCCGTTGGTGTTTTTGCCGCATTCGCTGTCGGAAATCACCGGCCCGACCATTGGTGCCGAGCGCATTCAGGAGCGCGACAACGATCTGACCGCCCAGCATGCGGGCGAACCCCAGGGCGAGCGCATCATCGTCCATGGCCGCGTGCTGGATGAAGACGGCTTGCCGGTGCCGGGGATCCTGGTGGAAATCTGGCAGGCCAACGCCGCCGGGCGCTACAACCATGCGCGCGACCTGCACGACGCGCCACTGGACCCGAACTTTACCGGTACCGGTCGCACCGTGACCGATGCCGATGGCTGGTACCAGTTCCAGACCATCAAGCCGGGCGCGTATCCGTGGGGTAACCATCACAACGCCTGGCGCCCGGCGCATATCCATTTCTCGCTGTTCGGGCCGAGCATCCTGACGCGCCTGGTCACTCAGATGTACTTCCCGGGCGACCCGCTGCTGGCGTATGACCCGATCTACAACTGCGTGCCGGATACCAGCGCCAAAGAGCGTTTGATCGCCAGTTTTGACCTGGAAAAAACCATTCCTTCCTATGCCCTCGGTTATCGCTGGGACATCGTCTTGCGCGGCCGTGAAGCCACGCCGATGGAGAAATAAGATGACGCTGAACGCGACCACGTCCCACACCGTCGGACCCTATTACCACATCGGCCTGACCTGGCTGAACCGCGAAAACCTCACCGTCGAGCAAACCCTGGGCGAGCGCGTGGCGATCACCGGGCAAGTGGTGGACGGCAATGGCGACTTCGTCAACGACGCCATGCTGGAAATCTGGCAGGCCAATGCGGCTGGCAAGTACGATCATCCTGAAGATGACCAGGCTAAAGCCCTGGATCCGAACTTCGAAGGATTTGGTCGGGTGCCGGTCGACGCAGAAGGGCGCTTCCGTTTTACCACGATCAAGCCGGGTACCGTGCCCGGGCTGCAGGGCTCGACCCAGGCGCCGCATCTGGTGGTACTGGTGTTTGCTCGCGGGCTGGTGAAGCATTTACTGACTCGGATTTACTTTGATGGCGAGCCGGCGAATGTCGCGGACCCGCTGTTGGAGTGTGTGCCGGCCGAGCGTCGCAGTACTTTGCTGGCGAAGCCGGATGCGACGGGTGTGTATCAGTGGAATGTGATTCTGCAGGGGACTGAGGCGGAGACAGTGTTCTTCGATTACTGAGACCACCACAGACCCTGTGGGAGCGGGCTTGCTCGCGAAGGCGTCGTGTCAGCCGACATCAAGTTGCCTGACACACCGCATTCGCGAGCAAGCCCGCTCCCACAGTGGTGCGTGGTGTTGCTGAATGCATCTGTGGAACGGGACTGTTGCAAAGTGTGTCTAGAATGTCACTGTCCCCAAAGAGTGAAAACCAATGACAACCCCCACCGCTATTACAGCGCACTACACCGGTGAAGAGCGCAAGAAAAGAATCTTCGCGATTGTCGGCGCCTCGTCGGGCAACCTCGTCGAATGGTTCGATTTCTACGTCTACGCCTTCTGCGCGATCTACTTCGCCCCGGCGTTTTTCCCGTCTGACAACCCGACCGTGCAGCTTGTTAACACCGCAGGCGTATTCGCTGCCGGGTTCCTGATGCGGCCTATCGGCGGCTGGATTTTCGGTCGAGTGGCGGACAAGCACGGGCGCAAGAATTCGATGCTGATATCGATTCTGATGATGTGCTTCGGCTCCTTGCTCATTGCCTGCCTGCCGACTTACAAGGACATTGGCGTCTGGGCGCCGATCATGCTGCTGTTCGCTCGTTTGCTGCAGGGCCTGTCGGTCGGTGGCGAATACGGCACGACTGCCACCTACATGAGCGAAATCGCGCTCAAGGGGCAACGCGGCTTTTTCGCCTCGTTCCAGTACGTGACGCTGATTGGCGGACAACTGCTGGCGGTGTCGCTGGTGGTGGTCCTGCAGCAATTTCTCACGGAAGACGACTTGCGCGCCTACGGCTGGCGGATCCCGTTCGTGGTCGGTGCAGCCGCCGCGTTGATCTCGCTGTTCCTGCGTCGTTCGTTGAAAGAAACCAGCAGCAAGGAAATGCGCGAGAACAAGGACGCCGGCAGCATCCGCGCACTGTTCCGTGATCACAAGGCTGCGTTCATTACCGTGCTCGGCTACACCGCCGGCGGTTCGCTGATTTTCTACACCTTTACCACGTACATGCAGAAGTACCTGGTGAACACTGCTGGCATGCACGCCAAGACCGCCAGCTACATCATGACCGGCGCGCTGTTCCTGTACATGTGCATGCAGCCGCTGTTTGGCATGCTCGCGGACAAGATCGGCCGTCGTAATTCGATGCTCTGGTTTGGCGCTCTCGGGACCCTGTGTACCGTGCCGATTCTGCTCAGTCTGAAAAGCGTCAGCAGTCCGTTCCTGGCGTTCGTGTTGATTACCGTGGCGCTGGCGATCGTGAGTTTCTACACCTCCATCAGCGGCCTGGTGAAAGCCGAGATGTTCCCGCCGGAAGTGCGCGCACTGGGCGTTGGCCTGGCGTATGCGGTAGCGAATGCGATCTTCGGCGGTTCGGCCGAGTATGTGGCGCTGAGCCTCAAGGCCGCAGGCATGGAAAACTCCTTCTACTGGTACGTGACGGTGATGATGGCGGTGGCGTTCCTGTTCAGCCTGCGCCTGCCGAAACAGGCGAAATACCTGCACCACGACCTTTGATTTTTACCCGTGGGCCGAAACGGCCCACGCCTTCAGGGATTGTTTATGAACGAGCGACCGGGCAATCAGTTGTTCGATGCCTACTTCACTGCCCGCGATATGCGCGAAGTGTTCTGTGATCAGGGCCGTGTCCAGGCCATGCTCGACTTCGAAGCGGCGTTGGCTCGTGCGCAGGCGCGAGTCGGGCTGATTCCGCAGTCGGCGGTGGCTGCGATTGAAGCGGCGTGCCAGGCCGGTCATTACGACTTTGCACTGCTTGGCGAGGCAATCGCCACCGCAGGCAATTCGGCGATTCCACTGGTGAAGGCCCTGGGCAAGCAGATTGCGGCCACCGACGTAGAGGCCGAACGTTATGTGCATCTGGGCGCTACCAGCCAGGACGTGATGGACAGTGGCCTGGTGCTGCAACTGCGTCGTGCACTGCAACTCATCGAAAACGACTTGGCGCAGTTGGGCGAGCTCCTCGCGGCTCAGGCGATGCGCCATGTTGCAACTCCGCTGGCCGGACGCACCTGGCTGCAACATGCGACGCCGGTCACCCTCGGGATGAAAATCGCCGGTTGGCTGGGCGCGATCACTCGCAGCCGCCAGCGCCTTGCGGAACTTAAACCGCGGTTACTGGTGCTGCAGTTCGGCGGCGCCTCGGGCACCCTCGCGGCGCTGGGCGAGCAGGCGATGCCGGTGGCCCAGGCGCTGGCGCAAGAACTGCAACTGGCCGTGCCGGAACAACCCTGGCACACCCAGCGCGATCGTCTGGTGGAATTTGCCGCAGTGCTCGGGCTGATCGCCGGTAGCCTCGGCAAGCTGGGCCGTGACATCAGCCTGTTGATGCAGACCGAAGCTGCTGAAGTGTTCGAGCCGTCGGCACCGGGCAAGGGCGGTTCCTCGACCATGCCGCACAAGCGTAATCCGGTGGGCGCGGCCGTGCTGATCAGCGCTGCAACCCGGGTGCCCGGTTTGGTCTCGACTTTGTTCAGTGCAATGCCCCAGGAACACGAACGCAGCCTGGGTCTTTGGCATGCCGAGTGGGAAACCCTGCCGGAAATCTGTTGCCTGGTATCCGGCAGCCTGAAGCAGGCGCTGCTGGTGGCGGGCGGGCTGGAAGTGGACGCCGCACGCATGGTGCGCAATCTCGACCTGACTCAAGGTCTGGTGCTGGCCGAAGCGGTGAGCATCGTCCTCGCTCAACGGCTGGGCCGCGACACCGCTCACCATCTGCTTGAACAATGCTGCAAGCGCGCCGTGGCCGAGCAGCGCCATTTGCGTGCGGTGCTGGGCGATGAGCCGCAAGTGACCGCCGAACTGTCCGCCGCTGAACTCGATCATCTGCTCAACCCTGCCCATTATCTCGGTCAGGCCCGTACCTGGGTCGAACGAGCCGTGGCTGAACATGTTGCATTAACTGCCTGAAGGAGATTGCTGTGGCTTTTGTACAACTCGCCGAGGGCGAACTGCATTACCAACTGGATGGACCTGAAGATGCGCCGGTGCTGGTGCTGTCCAATTCACTGGGCACCGACCTGCACATGTGGGACGCGCAAATTGCCGCGTTTACTCAACACTTCCGGGTGCTGCGTTTCGACACCCGCGGGCACGGAAAATCGCTGGTGACGCCGGGCCCTTACACCATTGAACAGCTGGGTGGTGACGTACTGGCCCTGCTGGACACCTTGCACATCGAGCGCGCGCATTTCTGTGGCCTGTCCATGGGTGGCTTGATTGGCCAGTGGCTGGGGATCAATGCCGGTGAGCGCCTGCTCAAACTGGTGGTGTGCAATACCGCAGCGAAGATCGGCGATCCGTCGGTGTGGAACCCGCGAATCGAATCAGTGTTACGTGATCGCGCGGCGGCCATGGTTGCGCTGCGGGATGCATCGATTGCGCGCTGGTTCACGCCGGAGTTTGCCGCTGCCAATCCTGCTGTCGCCGGCAAAATCACCGACATGCTCGCCGCTACATCGCCTGAAGGTTATGCCGCCAATTGTGCGGCGGTGCGCGATGCCGATTTCCGTGATCAGTTGGCCGCAATCAAGGTGCCGTTGCTGGTAATTGCCGGCACCGAAGACGCGGTTACGCCGCCGGCCGGCAGCCATTTCATCCAGGAACATGTAGCGGGTGCCGAGTATGCGGAGTTCCATGCGGCGCACCTGTCCAACGTCCAGGCCGGCGCTGCTTTCAGCGAGCGGGTTGTGGCGTTTCTGACCGCTCGCTAAGGGGACACTCGTGGACGAAAAACAACGTTACGACGAAGGCCTGGAAGTTCGCCGCGCGGTGCTCGGCGACGCTCATGTTGATCGCAGCCTGAGTGCCCTGACCGAGTTCAACTCGGAGTTCCAGGAAATGATCACCCGCCACGCCTGGGGCGACATCTGGACCCGTCCAGGATTGCCGCGACACACCCGCAGCCTGATCACCATCGCGATGCTGATCGGCATGAACCGCAACGATGAACTCAAGCTGCACCTGCGCGCCGCGGCCAATAATGGCGTCAGCCGTGGCGAGATCAAGGAAGTGATCATGCAGAGCGCGATCTACTGCGGCATCCCGGCCGCCAACGCGACCTTCCACTTGGCTGAGTCGGTGTGGGATGAGCTTGGAGTCGAGTCCCGGGAGTAGGTCGCTCAGATACCCCCCTGTAGGAGTGAGCCTGCTCGCGATGACGATGAAACATTCAACATTGATGTGACAGGCAGACCGCCATCGCGAGCAGGCTCACTCCTACAGGGTGAACGCGGTTCTCTGTAGGAGCTGTCGAGTGAAACGAGGCTGCGATCTCTATCTTACGGCCCAACAAAAAGCCCACCTGAAAGGTGGGCTTCGACATTGCTACAGCGCTATCAGAACAACTTCAATTTCGGTGCTTCTTCCTTCACCGGCTCATTCTGCGCGGTCTGCGCATTCCAGCCACCGCCCAGTGCCTTGTACAGGTTCACTGCGCTGACCAGCTGCGCCAGACGGTCAGTGATCAGTACCTGCTGGGCACTGAACAACTGACGTTGGGCATCGAGGAAGGTCAGGTTGCTGTCGACACCAATGCGATAACGACGCTCGGCCAGACGGTAGTAGTCCTGGTTGGCGGTGACGAAATCACGCTGGGCCTGCAGCTGCTGGGTGTAGGTCTGGCGGGCGGCCAGGCCGTCGGCGACTTCCTGGAAGGCCGTTTGAATGGACTTCTCGTAGTTTGCCACGCCAATGTCTTTCTGGATTTTCGAGTAATCCAGGCTGGCACGCAGGCTGCCGGCGTTGAAGATCGGCAGGTTGATCTGCGGCTGGAACAACCAGGTGCCCGAGCCGCCCTTGAACAGGCCGGACAGATCGGGGCTCAGGGAGCCAGCATTGGCGGTCAGGCTAATGCTCGGGAAGAACGCAGCCCGGGCAGCGCCGATGTTGGCGTTGGCGGCCTTGAGGTTGCGCTCGGCCTGGAGGATGTCCGGACGACGTTGCAGCAGGTCCGACGGCAAGCCCGGCGGCACATCGCTCAGCAGGTCGTCAGCCAGCGGCCGGGTCGGCTGCAGGTTGGCTGGAAGACCAGTGCCGAGCAGCAGCACCAGGCTGTTTTCATCCTGGGCGACCTGGCGGGTGTACTTGGCCAGTTGCGCCCGGGCGTTTTCCACCGAGGTGCGCGACTGCGCCAGGTCCAGTGCCGAGGCTACGCCCACTTCGGCGCTGCGCGAGGTGAGCTTGAAGCTCTCCTCGAACGCCCCGAGTGTGTCCTGGGTCAGCTTCAGCAGTTCCTTGTCAGCCTGCCAGGTCAGATAGGCATTGGCGACGTTGGCCACCAGGCTGATCTGTGTGCTGCGCCGACCTTCTTCAGTGGCGAAGTACTGCTGCAGGGCTTCCTCGCTCAGGCTGCGAACCCGACCGAACAGGTCGAGTTCGTAGGCGCTGATGCCGACGGTGGCCGAGTAGGAACTGGTGATCCCTGCCTCGCCGGTTTGCGAAGCGTTGGCCGGAACGCGCTGGCGGCTGCCAGTGCCATTGGCCGACACCGCCGGGAACAGGTCCGCACGCTGGATGCGGTACTGCGCGGCGAATGCGTCGATGTTCAACGCAGCGACCCGCAGGTCACGGTTGTTTTCCAACGCCACCTGGATCAGCTGTTGCAGGACCGGGTCATGGAAAAACTGTTTCCAGCCCTGTTCAGCGGCGGCCTGACCTGGCGCCTGGGCCGGCGAATACGCCGGGCCTTGCGGGTACTGGCTCGCCACCGGGGCTTCTGGCTGCTGATAATCAGGTATCAGCGAGCAGCCACCGAGAACAAACGCGGCGACCGCCAGGGAGAGTAGCGACTTGCTCATTGGCCAGCCTCTTTAGAAGTTTCAATAGCGTCATCCTGATCGGTTTTCTTGCGCTGACCAATGGAGGACACGGTAACGAAAAACAGTGGGACCCAGAAGATTGCCAGGACCGTGGCCGTGATCATACCGCCAATAACGCCGGTACCGATCGCATGTTGGCTACCCGAACCTGCACCCGTGGAAATCGCCAGCGGCACTACGCCGAGGACGAAGGCCAGCGAGGTCATGATGATCGGACGCAAGCGCATGCGGCAAGCTTCGATCGCTGCATCGCGCAGGCTCTTGCCCTGCTCATGCAGCTCCTTGGCAAATTCGACGATCAGGATGGCGTTTTTCGCCGCCAGACCGATGGTCGTCAACAGTCCCACCTGGAAGTAAACGTCGTTGGACAGGCCGCGCAGACTCGTGGCCAGCAATGCCCCGATGATCCCCAGGGGCACCACCAGCATCACCGCGATCGGAATCGACCAGCTTTCATATAGCGCCGCCAGACACAGGAACACCATCAGCAGCGACAACGCGTACAACGCTGGCGCCTGGGAGCCGGATAGACGTTCTTCGTACGACAGGCCGGTCCAGGAAATACCGACACCCGCCGGCAGTTTCTTCGCCAGGGCTTCGACTTCCGCCATGGCTTCACCGGTGGAGTAGCCAGGCGCCGGGGCACCGAGGATCTCCATGGCTTCCACGCCGTTGTAGCGCGAGAGCTTAGGCGGACCGTAGATCCACTCGCCCTTGGCGAAGGCCGAGAACGGCACCATGGTTCCTTCGGCGTTGCGCACGTACCATTTCTTGATGTCTTCCGGGCTCATCCGCGAGCCTGGCTGGCCTTGCACGTACACCTTCTTCACCCGACCGCGGTCGATGAAGTCGTTGACGTAGCTACTGCCCAACGCAATCGACAGGGTGCTGTTGATGTCGGAAAGGGTGATGCCCAGGGCACTGGCTTTCTCGTCATCAATTTCCAGCTGGTACTGCGGCTCGTCGTTCAGGCCGTTTGGACGCACCTGCGTCAGCACCTTGCTTTGCGCTGCCATGCCGAGGAACTGGTTGCGCGCTTCCATCAGTTTTTCGTGACCGATACCGGCACGGTCCTGGAGGAATACGTCGAAGCCAGTGGCGTTACCCAATTCCAGTACCGCTGGTGGCGCGAAGGCGAACACCATGGCATCTCGGAACGAGAAGAAGTGCTGTTGGGCTCTGCTGGCCAGGTTAAACACGCTGTTATCGGCGTTACGCTGGTCCCAGGGTTTGAGCATGATAAATGCCATGCCCGAACTCTGGCCGCGACCGGCGAAATTGAAGCCGTTTACGGTAAATACCGAGGCCACTGCATCGCCTTCACCGCCGTCCTTGGTCGGACGCAGCAGGAACTCGCGCATCTCGTCGATCACCACCTGGGTGCGCTCGGCACTGGAGCCGGCCGGGGTCTGCACCTGGGCAAACAATACGCCCTGGTCTTCTTCCGGCAGGAATGCCGTTGGAATGCGGGTGAACAGCCAGATCATGCCGACCACGATGATCACGTAGGCCAACAGGTACGGAGCCTTGTGCGTGAGCATGTTGCCGACGCCGCGCTCGTAGCTGCGCACGCCGCGGTCGAAACTGCGGTTGAACCAGCCGAAGAAGCCGCGTTTCGGGGTGCCGTGCTCGCCTTTCGGAATCGCCTTGAGCATGGTCGCGCAAAGCGCCGGGGTAAAGATCAGGGCAACCAGTACCGACAGGGCCATGGCCGAAACGATGGTGATCGAGAACTGCTTGTAAATCACGCCAGTGGAACCGCTGAAGAACGCCATCGGCAGCAGTACCGCCGAGAGCACCAGGGCGATACCGACCAGGGCACCCTGGATCTGCCCCATGGATTTCTTGGTGGCCTCCTTGGGTGACAGACCTTCTTCGCTCATCACCCGTTCGACGTTTTCCACCACGACGATGGCATCGTCCACCAGCAAGCCGATGGCCAGCACCATGCCGAACATGGTCAGGGTGTTGATGCTGAAACCGAACGCCGCGAGGATCCCGAAGGTACCGAGCAGTACCACCGGCACGGTCATCGTGGTGATGACGGTGGCGCGGAAGTTCTGCAGGAACAGGAACATCACCAGGAACACCAGTACGATCGCTTCGACCAGGGTTTCAACCACACCCTTGATCGACTCGGTCACCACCGGGGTGGTGTCGTACGGGAACACCACTTCCATGCCTTCCGGGAAGAATGGCTTGAGGGTGTCGATGGTGTTGCGCAGGGCTTTGGCGGTGTCGAGGGCGTTGGCACCGTTGGCCAGTTTCACTGCAAGACCGGAAGCCGGTGCGCCGTTGAACTGGGCATTGATGCTGTAGTTCTCGCCACCCAGGCCAACGTCGGCGACGTCGGACAGGCGTACTTGCGAACCGTCCTTGTTGACCTTGAGCAGGATCTTGTTGAACTGCTCGGCGGTCTGCAGGCGGGTCTTGCCAATGATGGTCGCGTTCAGTTGCTGGCCGGGCGCTGCAGGCAGGCCGCCCAGTTGACCGGAGGACACCTGGATGTTCTGTGCGGCGATGGCTGCCTTGACGTCTACCGGAGTCAGGCTGAAGTTGTTCAGCTTGGCCGGGTCGAGCCAGACGCGCATCGCGTATTGCGAACCGAAGACCTGGAAGTCACCGACACCGGCGGTCCGCGAGATCGGGTCTTGCATGTTCGACACGATGTAGTTGGACAGGTCGTCCTTGGTCATGCTGCCGTCACGCGACACCACGCCGATCACCAGCAGGAAGTTTTTCACTGCCTTGGTTACGCGGATCCCCTGTTGCTGCACTTCTTGGGGCAGCAGCGGGGTGGCCAGGTTCAGCTTGTTCTGCACCTGGACTTGCGCGGTATCAGAGTTGGTACCCTGCTCGAAGGTCGCGGTAATGGTCATGCTGCCGTCGGAGTTACTTTCCGAAGAGACATAACGCAGGTTATCGATACCGTTGAGCTGTTGCTCGATCACCTGGACCACAGTGTCCTGAACCGTTTGTGCCGAAGCGCCCGGGTAGCTCACGGAGATCGCAATGGCCGGTGGCGCAATGCTCGGGTACTGGTTGATCGGGAGTTTGAGGATCGATAGAGCCCCGACCAGCATGATCACCAAGGCAATTACCCAGGCGAAAATCGGACGGTCGATAAAAAATTTCGACATGGGTTACTCCCCTTTGCCGCTGGAAGCCTTATCAGCTGCCTGTGCGGGGGCCGGGTTCTTGGAGCCTATGTTAGTCGCTTCACTGACTTTCACTTCGACGCCAGGTTTGACGTATTGCAGCCCTTCGGTGATCAGGCGATCGCCGGCTTTGAGGCCGTCTTCGATCAGCCACTGGCTGCCCACGGTGCGACTGGCCTTGAGCTGGCGCAACTCGACCTTGTTGTCCGGACCGACGACCAGTGCGGTCGGCGAGCCTTTGAGGTCGCGGGTCACGCCCTGTTGCGGGGCCAGGATCGCCGCGCTGTTCACGCCGGCCTGCAGCTGGGCGTGCACGAACATGCCTGGCAGCAAGGTGTGATCAGGGTTCGGGAATACGGCGCGCAAGGTTACGGAACCGGTGGTCTGGTCAACCGAGACTTCGGAGAACTCCAGCTTGCCGTCAAGCTTGTACTGGCTGCCGTCTTCCAGGGTCAGCTTGACCGCAGCGGCGGTGTCACCGGCCTTTTGCAGGCGGCCGCTTTCCAGTTCGCGGCGCAATTCAAGCAGCTCCACGGACGACTGGGTCACGTCGACATAGATCGGATCGAGTTGCTGGATGACGGCCATGGCGTCGGTCTGGCCGCTGGTCACCAAAGCGCCTTCGGTTACGTTGGAGCGCCCGATGCGACCGGTGATGGGCGCGTAGACTTTGGTGTAGCGCACGTTGATCTGGGCGGTTTGCAAGGTTGCTTCCGACTGCAGGCGATTGGCCAGGGCCGTGTCGTACTCCTGGCGGCTGACGGCCTGTTCCTTGACCAGCAGCTTGTAGCGATCGGAGATCGACTTGGTCTGCTGCAGGTTGGCCTCGGCGCTTTTCAGCGTGGCTTCATAAACGGCTGGATCGATCTGGTACAGCTGCTGGCCGGCCTTGACGTCGCCGCCTTCCTTGAACAGGCGCTTGAGAATGATGCCATTGACCTGCGGGCGAACCTCGGCAATGCGGAACGCACTGGTGCGGCCCGGAAGCTCGGAAGTCAGGGTAAAGGACTGGGCTTGCAGTGTGACTACGCCGACCTGAGGGGGTGGGGCGGCCTGTGCCGTCTCTTCCTTTTTGCATCCGCTTAGCAGCGATGCCAGGGCGACGGCAGTGACCAGAGCGGTAACAGCTGGCTTGAATTGCATGAAAATCCTCGGGTCAGGCGCGCCAATGGCGCACCGGAAAGGGTGGAAAGTAAAAAATCAGCGCTGAGTGGATATGTAGCTTGCTAAGGAATATACTTACATTCATGGTTGTTTGTAAATACCTTGGCTGTGTACCCTCGCTTTTGCAGAGACCGCCGCAAGGTTTGAATTGTAGGCCCGGGGACGAACCCCAAGAACGTTCGCCCCGCTTTTATTCAGCTGATATTCAGACATCGCTGAAGCACCCTGATTGAGGTTGTACTGCCATGGTCCGTCGTACCAAAGAGGAAGCTCAGGAAACCCGCGCCCAAATACTCGAAGCGGCAGAAAAAGCCTTTTACGAGCGGGGCGTGGCGCGCACGACCCTGGCCGACATTGCGACCCTGGCCGGCGTCACTCGCGGTGCCATCTATTGGCATTTCAGCAACAAGGCCGATGTGGTGCAGGCGATGCTCGACACCTTGCAGGAGCCACTGGATGAAATGGCCAAGGCGAGCGAAAGCGCAGAGGAACTCGACCCCCTGGGCTGCATGCGCAAGCTGCTGATTCATTTGTTTCATCAGATTGCCCTGGACCCGAAAACCCGGCGCCTCAATGAGATCCTGTTTCACAAGTGCGAATTCACCGATGAAATGTGCGACCTGCGCCAGCAGCGCCAGACCGCCAGCCTCGACTGCAACGTGCGGATCGGCCTCGCTTTGCGTAATGCCGTGAACCGTGGGCAATTGCCGGAAAACCTCGACACGGAGCGCGCCGCCATCAGCCTGCATGCCTACATCGACGGCATCCTGTATCAGTGGCTGCTGGCTCCGGACAGCTTTGAACTGCACACCGAAGCGGAGCGATGGACCGACACAGGCTTGGACATGCTGCGCTACAGCCCGAGCCTGCGCAATTGATACAAAATGCGTAATTGGATCCTTGCGTGTCAATAGACGCTGGCGAAGATCACCTCTTTACCGCTTTACCGCTTTACCCGCGTTTTTGCAGCGGGTGGCTTTTATATACGCACGGGCTTGGGGATGACAGGCCGGGAGCGGCGTATTTTGTAGGAAATTTGTGTCGGACTTGTGAGCAAGCGCGTTCACGCCGATCCGTAGGAGCTGCCGAAGGCTGCGATCTTTTGATTCTGGCGTTCTGCCGGAAAATCAAGATCAAAAGATCGCAGCCTTCGGCAGCTCCTACAGTGAGCGGTGTCAATCCAAAGATTTGTTTCACAAAAAAGCCCCAACTCTTTCGAGTCGGGGCTTTTGCATTTCATTGGCGCTGAATTACATCACCGGGTAGTCGATGTAACCCACCGGCCCCTTGGCATAAAACAGTTCAGGGCGTGCTTCGTTCAACGGCGCATCAGCCTTCAAGCGAGCCGGCAGGTCCGGGTTGGCAATGAATGGCACGCCGAAAGCCACCGCATCAGCCTTGCCGGCAGCCAGCCAGGCGTTGGCGCTGTCCTTGGTGAAGCGTTCGTTGGCGATGTACGGGCCGCCGAAGGCTTCTTTCAGTTGTGGGCCCAGGCTGTCGGTGCCTTCTTTCTCCCGGGAGCAGATGAACGCGATGCCGCGCTTGCCCAGCTCCCGAGCGACGTAGGTGAAGGTTTCGGCCAGGTTGTCGTCGCCCATGTCGTGGGAGTCGGCGCGAGGTGCCAGATGCACACCTACGCGGCCTGCGCCCCAGACTTCGATGGCGGCATCGGTCACTTCCAGCAACAGGCGCGCACGGTTTTCCAGGGAGCCACCGTAGTTGTCGGTGCGCTGGTTGGTGCTGCTTTGCAGGAACTGGTCGAGCAGGTAACCGTTGGCACCGTGGATTTCCACTCCGTCGAAACCGGCGGCCTTGGCATTTTCAGCACCGGTGCGGTAGGCGTCGACGATGTCGGCGATCTCTGCGGTTTCCAGGGCACGCGGCGTCGGGTAGTCGGCGAGTGGGCGCACCAGGCTGACGTGGCCTTTTGGCTGGATGGCGCTTGGAGCCACCGGTGCTTCACCGTTCAGGTACGACTCGTGGGAGATCCGGCCGACGTGCCACAGTTGCAGGAAGATCTTGCCGCCCGCGCCGTGGATCGCCTTGGTCACATTGCTCCAGCCGCGGACCTGGTCGTTGGACCAGATGCCCGGGGTGTCCGGGTAGCCGACGCCCATCGGCGTGACCGAAGTGGCCTCGCTGAGGATCAGGCCGGCCGAAGCGCGTTGCACGTAGTACTCGGCCATCAGCGCATTCGGCACCCGACCTTCGTCGGCGCGGCAGCGGGTCAGGGGGGCCATGATGATGCGGTTGGCGAGTTCGACGTCGCCCAGTTTGATCGGATCGAAAATAGTCGTCATGAAATAAAGGCCTCGTGGGAGATTAATGGGTAGCAGGGGCCAGCTCGGCGTCGCCGCTCTGACGGAAAGTAATCAGCGTGACCAGCAGGGCGAGCACCGCCAGTGCGGCAGCCGCCAGGGGCACGCTGGTCAGGCCGAAGCCGTGGGCGATGACGCTGCCACCGACCCAGGCGCCCAGCGCATTGCCGACGTTGAACGCGCCGATGTTCAGGGTCGACACCAGGTTCGGCGCCGCCTTGCCAAAGCTCACTACGTTGATCTGCAGTGCTGGCACGGCAGCGAACGATGCGGTGGCCCAGAGAAACAGGGTGATTTCGGTCGGGATCAGCGCGACGCTGGTCCAGGTCAGTACGGTCGAGATCACCGCCATTGAGATGAAAACGCCGATCAGGGTCGCCGCCAGGCGCTTGTCTGCCAGCTTGCCGCCGATGATGTTGCCCACGGTCAGGCCCAGGCCGATCAGCAGCAGGGTCCAGGTCACGCCCTTGGGCGAGACGCCGGTGACGTCGCCAAGCAGCGGCGCAACGTAGGTGAACAGGGTGAACATCGACGCAGCGAACAGTGCGGTCATGCTCAGGGACAGCCAGATGCCGGCCCCTTTGAGCGCTCGCAGTTCGGCGCGCATGTCGAGTTTTTCTTCATCGCGCTTGGCCGGAAGGAAGCGAATCAGCCCGATCAGCGCGATCACGCCAATCACGGTCACCGCCCAGAAGGTCGAGCGCCAGCCGGCTTCCTGGCCGAGCGCAGTGCCCAGTGGCACCCCGAGCACGTTGGCCAGGGTCAGGCCGGTGAACATCAGGGCCACGGCGGAGGCCCGCTTGTTCGCCGGAACCAGGCCTGCCGCCACTACTGAGCCAATGCCGAAGAAGGCACCGTGGCACAGCGCGGTCACTACCCGGGCGAACATCAGCACGTTGTAGTCACTGGCCAGCGCACAGAGCAGGTTGCCGATGATAAAGATGACCATCAACGCTACGAGGGCGGCCTTGCGTGGCAGTCTGGCGGTGGCCAGTGCCATGAATGGCGCACCGATGGCCACGCCCAGGGCGTAGCCGGTCACCAGCCAGCCGGCGCCAGGAATCGACACCCCGAGGTCGGCCGCCACATCAGGCAGCAGGCCCATGATGACGAACTCGGTGGTGCCGATGGCGAAGGCGCTCAAGGCCAGGATGAGGAGCGAGAGGGGCATGTGGATTCCTTTGAAAGGGTCAGAGCTCTTTACTGAAAGTGCTGAGGAATTCCTGGATGGTTTCCTCGTTGCGTTTGAAAAAGTGCCATTGGCCAACCTTGCGGCTGCTGATCAGGCCAGCGCGCTGCAGGGTGGCAAGGTGTGCCGAGACCGTGGACTGCGAGAGGCCGCAGCGTTGATCGATCTGTCCGGCGCACACCCCGTGTTCGTTGCTGTGGGACTGGTCGGGAAATTCAACGGTCGGGTCTTTTAGCCAGTGCAGGATTTCTCGCCGTACTGGGTGTGCCAGGGCTTTTATTATTTCGTCGAGATTGATAGACATGGTGTGGGCTCGTGATTAATAAAACGTTATATCGCGATGAGGCGAACTTTAAATCGTAATTTCGCGATATACAAATATGAATTTGGCCTGACGACCGCATAATTCGCTATATCGGGTTATAACGATACGTTGACTTTAACGATTCGAGTGCGCAGTGCTAAGCTGCGCGACATGAATTATCTCGCACATCTGCACCTCGGTGGCCAGCGCCCCGGTCAATTGCTCGGCAGCCTGTATGGCGATTTCGTCAAAGGGCGGCTGCAAGGGCAATTTGCTCCGGAGGTCGAAGCGGCCATCCAGCTGCATCGCAGCATTGATGTCTTCACCGACCGGCATCCGTTGGTGGACATCTCGTTGTCGCGGTTTTCCCTGACTCGCCGGCGTTATGCCGGGATTGTCGTCGATGTGTTTTTTGATCACTGCCTGGCGCGGGACTGGACGCTCTATGCCGAGGGGCCGCTGCAGTTGTTTACGGCTGATGTGTACCACGTGCTGGCTGGCGAGCAGCAATTGCCGGAGCGCCTGGCGCGGATCGCGCCGCATATGGTGGCCAACGACTGGTTGGGTTCTTACCAGGAGTTTGAGGTGCTGGAGCAGGTGCTGCGGGGGATTTCGCGTCGGCTGACCCGGCCTGAAGAGCTGGCTGCCGCGATGCAGGAATTGCGGGCGTTGTATGAGCCGTTGAGCGAGGATTTCCGGTTGTTCTATCCGCAGTTGCAGGATTTCGCCCGGAACCGCCAGGTAACTTGATATCCCTGCAACATACAACCTCTGTGGGAGCCCCTTTGTAGGAGTGAGCCTGCTCGCGATGGCGATCTTCATTCAACATCATTGTTGAATTTGAAGCAGCCATCGCGAGCAGGCTCGCTCCTACAGGGAATAGGTGTTCCTGCAGTGGATCAGGCGGCGATCGCGGGGCGCATTGGCGTTGGCTGCTTTTGCGGAATTTCTCCAAACAACACCTTCTGCACCGCCTGCTGCGCGTCAAACGCCAGCGCCGCGCGCTCGCGGCCTTCGCAGGCGATCGGCTTGAGCAGGTGAATTTCCACATCGCCGCGATCATTGCCAAACAGACGCATCAGGTGCGAGAGCAGATCGTCATCGCCAATGAATGGCGCGAGCGAATCCAGTTCACCTTCACGCAGATAACGGATCGCCACCGGTTGTAGCTTGGCTTGGGAATCAATCGCCGCCGACAGCAGACGCCCGTGGAAGGTGCGCAGCGCGCGGCCATCGGTGGTGGTGCCCTCCGGGAACATCAGCAGTGGATGCGCTTGCTGCAGATGACGGGTCATCTGCTTGCGGATCAGTTGGCTGTCG
Source organism: Pseudomonas sp. LB3P31 (assembly GCF_054897945.1). NCBI lineage: Bacteria > Pseudomonadati > Pseudomonadota > Gammaproteobacteria > Pseudomonadales > Pseudomonadaceae > Pseudomonas > Pseudomonas sp. LB3P31. The sequence continues at coordinate 2,012,604 of NZ_CM142710.1, read as the reverse complement.
CCCGAGCCACGACGAATGAACAGGCTTCCAGCCTTGGCCGCGAGCCAGCCCGCTACCGGCCAGGTGCGCACCTCGGCCTTGGACAGGAACGACATGGGCGTGAGCATGCCCAGTAGTGGAATGTCAGTCCAGGACACATGGTTGCTGACCCAGAGCATTGGTTGTTGCGGCAGCTCGCCGTGGACTGTCACGCGAAAGGGCAGGGCATTGGCCAGACGCGCCATGAAAAAACGCGACCAGCGCTGACGGCGAACCATCGAGTGCGCAATGCCCAACCGCTCGAACAGGCCGAACATACCGGCCATGCTCAGCCCCAGCGTGACCACCACCAGCACTCGCGCGATCCGCGCGTAAACTCGCAGCCGGCTCATCACATGGCCGCCTTGAAGTGCTTGGCGTATCGCGGGCAGAGTTCGTCGCGCTTGAGCAGGATGAACACGTCGGCGACCTGGAAATCTTCATCCCAGCACGGCTCGCCGCAGATCTTAGCGCCCAGGCGCATGTAGGCCTTGAGCAGCGGCGGCATTTCGGCGATGACATTGGACGGAATGGCCAGGGCCGGCAGCGGTTTTTTCGGCTCGGCGCGCAGGTGTTCGGTGCACAGGTAGCGTTCGCGCAGGCGCTGCATGATTGCGTGGGCCTGGATGCCGCCATCCTGCATCGGGATGCTCGCGCAGCCCATCAGGTAGCTGTAGCCGCCCTGGTTCAGCACTTCGGCCAGCTCGCCCCAGAGCACGGCGATGGTGCCACCGTTGCGATACGCCGGGTCGACGCAGGTGCGGCCGATTTCCAGGATCGGACCCTGCAGATGGACCAGGCCGTGCAAGCTGAATTCTTCTTCGCTGTAGAATTTCCCCAGGCTGCTCGCGGCCTGGTGATCGAGCAGGCGGGTGGTCGCCACCAGACGCCCGGTGTTCAGGTCACGCACGCCGATGTGGGCGCAATGAACGTCGTAGTCGTCCATGTCCAGACCGCGCTCGGCGCCTTTCAACTTGGCGTTGAATTCTCCACTGAACACGTTGAAGCGCAAAGCCTGGGCTTCCTGCAACGCGTTTGCGCCGATCAGGCGTTCGGCTTGCAGGCGGCGTTCACTGCCGGTGTCGCGGATGCGGGCGATCTGAGTCATGGCGAATCTCCGTGCGGGCTGGTCACCCGTCTTGGGTGGCAGTCGATCGACTTTCTTTATGCAGCCGTGTTGTGCAAAGTCAGGCTATGTAGCGCCGGTGTCATCGCCATGAAGCTTTGGTGATGCTTGTATGACAGCCCTTGGGGTACATATCCGTTATTGCGGTAACGGCTTCTATAAGTTCCGCCTTTCTAGCACTCCCCCCCCTGTAGGAGCTGCCGAGTGAAACGAGGCTGCGATCTTTTGATCTTGCCTTGTGTACATATCCGTTATTGCGGTAACGGCTTCCAATGGTTGCGCTTTTACAGCGGGTCACTTGGAGATGGCTGCGCGCCCCGGCCCCAAGTAACCAAGCGCTTTTTGCCCCACCACTTGGCACCTCGCTAAGGCTCGGTGTGCCCTCACTCCGGCATTGCTCCGCGGGCCGCTGCGACGGGCCATCCATGGCCCAACGCAGCTAAACCGGCATCCTTGCCGGTTTACCCGCTCCGCAATACCTACGTTCGGCCAGCGTGGTTAACGGGGCGTCCGCAATCTACGACCTCGCCGTGGCGGCCTTCGGGCCGACCAAGGCATCACGCCGGCGCGCTGCGCTGCTGTGATCGTGCACACCCTCCAAACTGACGCCGTCCCCTGTGGGAGCGGGCTTGCCCGCGAAAGCGGTGTGTCAGTCGAAATTGATGGTGGCTGACACAGCGCATTCGCGAGCAAGCCCGCTCCCACAGGGAATTGATGGTGCGCAAAAATCCCTGACGCGCTGCAGATACTGGTCTGACTCAAAAACTGTCATTAACTACGACTAGGCTCACCAGGTTCAATCCACCGAGCCCCCGCCATGTTCAAAGGCTTGCCCCTGTGGTTAATGCTCATGCTCAGCTTCACCACCTACGCCGAAAATTGGCCTGCCGAACACTGGTCTCGCGGCCCGACTCTCTCCGGTCCTGCGCTCCACGCCCTGGAGACCTACGCCTTTCCTCCCAGAGATGACACCACCCGAACCGGCATCCGCACCGACGCCCTGCTGGTGATCCGCGACGGTCAAGTGGTCTATGAACGCTACGCCGCGCCGACCACCGCCGACACCCCGCACCTGACCTGGTCGATCAGTAAAAGCCTAATGGCCACGGTGCTCGGAGTGGCTTACGGCGAAGGCCTGTTCAAGCTTCAGGACCCTGCGCTGAAATTCTATCCGGCGCTGAAACAACACCCGGACCTGACCCTCGCCGATCTGCTGCACTGGGCCTCCGGTCTCGACTGGCAGGAAGACTACGAATACGCGCCGCTGAAGTCGTCGGTGGTGGCGATGCTGTACACCCGCGGCCATTCCGACATGGCGGCGTTCACCGCCAGCCATGTCGCCTACGCCGAGCCAGGTCAGGCTTTTCGGTATTCGAGTGGCGACAGCAATCTGCTGTCTGCCGCGCTGAAAAACATCGTCGGGCCAGTGCGTTATGCGGACTATCCGTGGACTGCACTGTTCGAGCCGCTGGGTATTCGTCATGCGACCTGGGAGGCCGATGCCAGCGGTACATTTGTCGCTTCCTCCTACGCTTACCTCACTGCCCGCGACCTGGCGCGCGTCGGCCTGTTAATGGCCCGCGACGGGCGCTGGGGGGAGCGCCAGTTGGTGCCCAAGGAGTGGGTAGCTTTCAATCTCGAGCCCTTCAAGCACTACAAGGCCCATCAGGACGCCACGGTGCCGGGCGGCCATTGGTGGCTCAATCGCGCTGCCGACGGCGCCGCCCAACCCTGGCCCGATGCGCCCGCCGATACCTTCGCGGCACTTGGGCATTGGGGGCAGGCCCTGTACGTGATCCCCAGCGAGAACCTGGTGATCGTGCGTTACGGCGATGATCGCGATGGCAGCTACAGCCACAACGCACTGCTCCAACTTATACGCCAGGCAGTCGCCGGGCAGGTGCAGCCATGACCCGCCGCAGTGTTATCCGTCGCCGTCCGCTAAGCATATTGGGGTTGATTGTGCTGCTCGCCTTGTCAGGTTGGATCTGGCAGGAGCGGGTAGCGCTGTGGGCGTTCCCGGACATCATCAGCGGCTACACCGCCAAGGAGTATTGTTCATGCCGGTACGTGATGAACAACCCCGCCGACTACTGCCACAGCTATGTGAAACAGTGGCTGCCCACCAGCGGTTTTACCGATGACCCGCTCGGCAAACGCATCACCGTCAGCGGCATGGGCCGAAGCAGCAGCGCGCAGTGGATCGGCGAACGCCAGGGCTGTCGCCTGACTCCCTGAATGCTGCGATCCCTGCAGCGGCCCGCGAACCCTGTAGGAGTGAGCCTGCTCGCGATTGCGATCTTGCAGCCAATGACATTGTTGAATGTTAATCCGCCATCGCGAGCAGGCTCACTCCTACAGTGATTTTGCCCGCCCCATAGATGTATGCAATTGGTTCAGGGGCGGTTAAGGTTCGTGCAAGTTTATTTTCAGCACGAGTCTTTATGCTCAAGCCGTCCCTCTGCAAAACCCTCGCTTTCCTGCTGCTGGCTGGCACATCCCTGGCCGCCCAGGCCAACTGGTACCTGGACGGCGAATCCTCGCGGCTGTCGTTCATCAGTACCAAGAACGCCAACATTTCCGAAGTGCAGCGCTTTCTGGTGCTACACGGCAAGGTCAGCCCCAAGGGCCTGGCCGAGGTCGAAGTCGAGCTGGACTCGGTGAGCAGTGGCATTCCGTTGCGCGACGAGCGCATGCGCAAGGAGCTGTTCGACGTCCAGAAATTCCCCGAAGCCCTGATCACGGCACAGATCGATCTGCGCCCGATCAACGACCTCGCGTCCGGTGCGCAGCTCGAATTGCGTTTGCCGGTGACCGTCAACCTGCATGGCAAGACCCAGGAATACAACGCCGAACTGCTGGCGACTCGTCTGGATGACCGGCGCTTTCAAGTGGTGACGCTGGAGCCGCTGGTAATCAGCGCTGCGGATTTCGACCTGGTGCCCGGCCTGGAAAGCTTGCGCAAGGTTGCCGGTCTGTCCGCCATCAGTCTGTCGGTACCGGTGGGTGCGGTACTGATCTTCACGGCGCGCTGACGGCCATGGCCGGTGCAATCTTTCCCTGGCGTGAAGGCAATAGCTTCGAACTGCTGATCGACGGTCCGCAGTTTTTTCCGCGCATGCTGGTAGCGATCGCCCGTGCCGAGGATCAGGTCGAGCTGGAACTGTATCTGGTGGAAGCGGGCGCCTGTGCCGACGCCATGGTGCAGGCGTTGATCCAGGCTGCGGAGCGCGGCGTGCGGGTGCGCTGCCTGTTCGATGACTACGGCAGCCTCGCATTCACCCTGACTCTGCGCCAGCGCCTGATCGATGCTGGCGTCGAGCTGCGCTTCTACAATCGTTTGAGCTGGCGGCGCTGGGTCGGCAATTTCTACCGCGATCACCGCAAACTGCTGCTGGTCGATCAGAGCCTGGCGGTGGTCGGCGGCACGGGCGTTACCGATGAGTTCTGGACCCCGGGTGAGGACGTCAGCGAGTGGCACGAAGTGATGGTTGAGATCAGCGGCCCATTGGTGCTGGACTGGCAGCTGCTGTTCGACCGCCAATGGATCGCCAACCGGCATCGCCGCGCCTGGAAACCCTCGTCGCACTTTGGTTTGCCAAGACTGCCCCGCGTGCCGTCTACCGGCGAGGGCATGGGCCGGGTGGCGTACGCCGATGCCCGGCAACACCGGGACATCTTGCAGTCGCTGGTCCGCGCGCTGAACAGTGGACAGCAACGCATCTGGCTGGCCACGCCGTATTTTCTGCCGACCTGGAAAGTCCGTCGCTCACTGCGCCGTGCCGCCTCACGGGGCGTTGATGTGCGCCTGCTGCTCACCGGGCCGCACACCGATCATCCCTCGGTGCGGTACGCCGGGCATCGTTATTACCCGCGACTGCTCAGGTCGGGGGTTAAGATCTTTGAGTACCAGCCGTGTTTCCTGCACCTGAAAATGGTCTTGATCGACGACTGGGTGAGCATTGGCTCGTGCAATTTTGATCACTGGAATTTGCGTTTTAATCTGGAGGCGAATCTCGAAGCACTTGACCCCGGGTTGACGCGGGCGGTGGTTGCCAGCTTCGAGAAAGATTTTGCCTTGAGCCAGGAAGTCAGCCTGGAAGCCTGGCAGCGCCGGCCGCTGTGGCGGCGGGTGAAGCAGCGGATCTGGGGATGGGTGGATCGGGTGGTGGTGAATCTGCTGGATCGGCGGGGGTAGTTTTTTAAGATCAAAAGATCGCAGCCTTCGGCAGCTCCTACGGGTGTACACAGAACTGTGTAGGAGCTGCCGAAGGCTGCGATCTTTTGCTTTTTGCCAGGGTTACAGCAATTCAAAGCTCTGCTGCGTCACATCCTCGGAATCCAGGCCGATCTGCACGTTGAACTTGCCAGGCTCCGCCGCGTACTTGAGCTGGGTGTTGAAGAACTTCAGCTCATCCTCGGTGATGGTGAAGTGCACCACCTTCTGCTCGCCGGCCCTGAGCATGATTTTCTGGAAATTCTTCAGCTCTTTCACCGGGCGGATCATCGATCCGGTCACGTCCTGGATGTACAGCTGCACCACGGTTTCGCCATCGCGCTTGCCGGTGTTCTTCAGCACTACGCTGGCATCGAGCTTGCCGGTCTTGTTCAGGGTGGTCGACGACAAGGCCATGTCGCTCAGGCTGAAATCGGTGTAGCTCAAGCCGAAACCAAAGGGGAACAGCGGGCCAGTGGTGTCATCGAAGTACTGCGAGGTGTAGTTGCCCGGTTTGCCCGGGGTGAACGGCCGGCCAATGCTCAGATGGTTGTAGTAGGTCGGAATCTGGCCGACCGAGCGCGGGATGGTGATCGGCAGTTTGCCCGACGGGTTGTAATCGCCGAACAGCACGTCGGCGATGGCGTTGCCACCTTCGGTGCCGCTGAACCAGGTTTCCAGGATCGCGTCAGCCTGCTCCTTCTCCTGCAGGATCGACAGCGGGCGGCCGTTCATCAGTACCAATACCAGCGGTTTGCCGGTGGCTTTCAAGGCGCGGATCAACTCACGCTGGTTTTCCGGGATGTTCAGGTCAGTGCGGCTCGACGACTCATGGGACATGCCACGGGACTCGCCCACGGCGGCCACCACCACATCGGCATCCTTGGCGGCCTTCACCGCTTCATCGATCAGCACCTGCGCCGAGCGCGGATCATCCACCACTTCCGGGGCATCGAAGTTGAGGAAGTTCAGGTAATCCAGCGCCTTCTTGTCGCTGGTGATGTTGGCGCCGCGGGCATAGATCAGCGTCGATTGCGTACCGAGTGCGCTGGTCATGCCCTCAAACAGGGTCACCGATTGCGCAGGGCGACCGTTGGCGGCCCAGCTGCCCATCATGTCGATCGGCGCCTTGGCCAGCGGACCGACCAGGGCGATTTTCGCGGTTTTCTTCAGTGGCAGGGTTTCGCCCTGGTTTTTCAGCAGCACCAGGCTGCGGCGTGCAACGTCGCGGGCCTCGGCGCGGTGCAGGCGGCTGTCGGCATTGGTGTCGGCCGGATCATCCTCGGCCTTGCCGATGCGCAGGTACGGGTCCTTGAACAGGCCCATGTCGTACTTGGCATCGAGCACCGCGCGCACGGCGTTGTCGATATCGCTCTGCTCGATCTCGCCAGCCTTCAACAGCCCTGGCAATTCCTTGCCGTAGAGCGTGTCGTTCATGCTCATGTGGATGCCGGCCTTGATCGCCAGCTTCGCGGCCTCGCGACCGTCACGGGCAACACCATGCTTGATCAGTTCGAAAATTGCCCCGTGGTCGCTGACGGCCAGGCCCTTGAAGCCCCAGTCCCGGCGCAGCAGGTCATTCATCAGCCAGGTGTCGGCAGTGGCCGGCACGCCGTTGATCGAATTCAACGCTACCATGACTCCGCCGGCTCCGGCGTCAATTGCGGCGCGGTAGGGCGGCAAGTAGTCCTGGTACATCTTCACCGGGCTCATGTCGACGACGTTGTAGTCGCGACCGCCCTCGACCGCACCGTACAGGGCGAAGTGCTTGACGCTGGCCATGATGCTGTCGGCCGCGTTGGCGCCGGTGCCCTGAAAGGCCCGGACCATCACTGCGGCGATGCGCGACACTAGGTAGGTGTCCTCGCCGAAGCCTTCGGAGGTACGGCCCCAACGTGGGTCGCGGGAGATGTCGACCATCGGCGCGAAAGTCAGGTCGATGCTGTCTGACGCGGCTTCCTTGGCGGCGATGCGCCCGGACAGGCCGATGGCGTCCATGTCCCAGCTCGAGGCCAGGGCCAGCGGGATCGGGAAGATCGTGCGATGGCCGTGGATCACGTCATAGGCGAAGAACATCGGGATCTTCAGCCGGCTGCGCATCGCCGCGTCCTGCATCGGACGGTTTTCTGCACGGGTGATCGAGTTGAACGTGCCGCCAATGTTGCCGGCGGCAATTTCCTTGCGGATCAGCTCCCGGGGCATTTCCGGGCCGATGCTGATCAGGCGCAACTGGCCGATTTTTTCCTCGAGGGTCATCTGCTTCATCAGGTTGCCGATGAACGCGTCCTTGTTTTCCACGGGTGCGGGCGTCGTGGCGGCCAGTACGGTATGACTGGCCAGGCTGACGAACAGGCCCAGCAAACACAGCTTCTTCATGAATAGTTTTCTCGAAAGCCTAAGCGGCGGTTATGACGCGCCGGTCAGCCAAAATTTAGGGAGCGACTATTGTTGTTCAAGTAAATGCAGCAAACTTCTGAACTGTTTTAATGTTGGAGCATCTTTTAGCCCATCGGCAGGATGCAATCCAGTAGCGGCGCCGATTATGCCCCAAGAGCCGTGTTCAAAGTTCGCAGGTTGTTTTTTCAACGGAATGTGCAAGGGAGCGTCAACCAGATGAATGTACGACACCACTATCGGTCGAGCCTGCAAATGGCCGCCTTGATGTTGCTGACCACACTGTTGGCCGGCTGCGGCATCAACAACATCCCGACTCTCGACGAACAGGCCAAGGCGGCCTGGGGTCAGGTGCAGAACCAGTACCAGCGCCGTGCCGACCTGATCCCCAACCTGGTCGAGACAGTGAAGGGCTATGCCAAGCATGAAGAAGAAACCCTGACCGCAGTGATCGAGGCGCGAGCCAAGGCAACTTCGATTCAGGTGGATGCCAGCACCCTCGACAACCCGGAAAAGCTCAAGCAGTTCCAGCAAGCCCAGGATCAACTGACCGGTGCGCTGAGCCGCCTGATGGTGGTGTCCGAGCGTTATCCGGACCTCAAGGCCAACCAGAACTTCCTGGCGCTGCAGTCGCAGCTGGAAGGCACCGAGAACCGTATCGCGGTCGCGCGACGGGATTTCATCCTCGCAGTGCAGAAATACAACACCGAGATCCGCACCTTCCCGGGTCGCCTCTGGCACAGTGTGATGTACAGCGACCTGCCAGTGCGTGAAACCTTCGAGGCGACCAGTCCCGATGCCGAGAAAGCACCTCAAGTGAAGTTCTGATCGGGTTGCTGCTTTACCACGGAAGAGGTTGCCAATGCGCGTGTTGAGAGTTGGCCTGGTGCTGCTGCTTTGGGTGTTTGCCCTGGCGGCCCAGGCCGAATTGAAGTTTCCACAGCTGACCGGGCGGGTAGTCGATAACGCCCAGATGATTGAGCCTGCGGTGCGCGAGCAGTTGGCCCAGCAGCTTGAAGCCCACGAAAAAGCCACCGGTGAACAGCTGGTGGTGGTCACCGTGGCGGATTTGCAGAGCGCCGACATTGCTGACTTCGGTTATCAGCTGGGGCGTTACTGGGGAATCGGCCAGAAGGACAAGAACAACGGCGCGCTGTTGATCGTGGCTCGTGATGATCGGCGCTTGCGGATCGAGGTCGGTTACGGGCTGGAAGACCGCCTCACCGATGCGCAGAGTTCGGTGATCATCAACCAGGTGATCACGCCGTCGTTCAAGACCGGTAACTTCAGCAAGGGCATCAGCGACGGTGTCGCGGCCATGCTGGTGGTGCTGGGCGGTAATCCCCTGGACGAGCCCTCCACGGTCTACGAGTCCCGAGGGGACCCGGACAGCGATTTCATGTCACGCCACCCAGGGGTGTTCGTGTTCCTGGTGATGCTGTTCATCCTGGTCGTGTTCGTCTGCCAGATGCTCGGCATCCTGCCCAGTGGCGGCGGTGGTCGAGGCGGTTCGGGCGGCGGTTTCGGCGGTGGTGGTTTTGGTGGCGGTGGAGGCGGAGGCGGAGGCTTCAGTGGTGGCGGGGGCAGTTTCGGGGGCGGCGGTTCGTCGGGCGGCTGGTGATGACAATAAGTGAGCGAGCGTTTCTGAAATGGCATTACTGAATGAACACGAACAGCGCAAGGTCGCCGAAGCGATTGCCCGGGTTGAGCGCGACACTGACGCTGAACTGGTCACCGTACTCGCCGCTCGCGCTGACGACTATGCCTACATCCCGCTGCTGTGGGCCAGCCTTCTGGCGCTGGTGGTGCCCGGTATCGTGCATTACCTGACGGGCTGGCTGACCCTGCACAGCCTGTTGCTGGTGCAATGGGCGAGTTTCATCGTGCTGTGCCTGTTGTTCCGCATTCCGCGCATCACCACCCACCTGATCCCGCGTTCGGTTCGTCACTGGCGGGCCTCTAACCTGGCGCGTAGGCAGTTTCTCGAACAGAACCTGCACCACACGGTAGGCAGTACCGGCATGCTGATTTTCGTCTGCGAAGCCGAACGGTATGTGGAAATTCTGGTGGACGAGGGGATTTCCAGTCGCCTGGACGACAAGAGCTGGGATGCGATTGTCTCGGCCTTCACCCGTCAGGTGAAGCGGGGGCAGACGTTGCAGGGGTTTGTGACCTGCGTTGAAGCCTGTGGCGAACTGCTGAAGGTGCATGTGCCAGTGACGCATGTGCGAAATGAGTTGCCCAACCGTTTGGTGGTATTGGGTTAGGTCATAGCGCCTGGTTGTGTATCACTGCGCTACAAACCCCGGCCGTTGTTCGAGTTCCGGCTTGTCTTCAACATCTCCCTCCAATAGCGAACGCCCTGAATCGGGTGTTCTGACCTGGAGGGAGTTTTTGTCATGTCAGCTCATCAACCGCTCAACTCTGTCAACGAAGGGGGGCTCACTGACGACGAGCCGCCTGTGACCCAACTGACGGTCAAAGAGAAACAAGTACTGCATTGGTGCTTCCACGGAAAGACCTCCTGGGAGATTGCCCTGATACAGAATTGCTCGGTGTCCACGGTCAATTTTCACTTCACCAATATCCGCCGCAAATTCGCCGTGCATTCGCGTATGGCCGCCGTCTACAAAGCCATTGAACTGGGAGTCATCGCAGTGGCCAGGCGCGACGGGGGAGTCTGCGATGAGCATGACTGACTCGACCTACAACAGCGTCAGCGGCCTGTTGTTGGGGCTGGGGATCGGCACGTTGCCGTCGATCGATGGCGAGGCGTTGTTCGGTGCGGCGCTCGGCGCCTGGCTCGTCACCACCACTCGGGTTAACTTCAAGGCCTGGCAGCGCCTGGGCTCGTTGCTGTTATCAGCCGGCGTCGGCTATCTGTTCACCCCCGTCGCACTGCCGTTGGCGCCCTCGCTGACCGGAGGGGTAACGGCCTTTATCTGCGCACTGATCGTGATCCCGGTGAGTATAAAACTGATGCAGTGGATCGATGGCGCAGGCATCGGCGACATCATCCGCCACCTCAAGGGGCGCGGATGATGGGCGGCGCATCGATGATTCTGGTGTTGTTAACGGCCATTGCGCATTTGCTCAGTGCGCTCAGGCTGGCCTGCTATCGGCGAGATGAGGGGTGTAACTGGTGGCGTGACGGACTGGTGAACAGCCTATGCGGAGGCACGTTTTGCCTGGCCGGCATGGATGTTCTGCTGAGCTCGGTGCCCGTCAGTCCATGGCATGCGGGAGTGAGTGTGCTGGCCTGCCTACTGATCATCCGCAGTGGTGGGAACATCATGCTGTTGTGGGGGGCGGTGAAGTAACGGCGCAGTGGCCTTGGGTCCATTATCCAGGGTGCCTCAGCTCGGCCAGCGCGGCGGACATTTCCGACAGTTTGAGTTCCAAATCCCGCAGGCGGTGCTTGTCTTCCAGCACGCTCTGCACGACCACGCGATCCTCTTCGCTGAGCAGCCGCCACAGCGTCAATACGGTGGTTTCCTGCAGCGTCCGTTCTGACGTGTCACCCACCCGATCTTCAGACGATTGACGCAACATGGGCCCTTCACCGAGCAGCAACCAGTCGAGTGATATGCCCTTGGCGCGGGCAAGATCTACGCATATTGAGTATGGCGTGCTGTCTCGACCTTTCCAACTGCTAAGGGTCTGGGGGCTGATCTGTAGCGCCAAAGATAAGGACGCATCGGTCTTTGTGCCGGTGATCAGCTTCAGGCGCGCCAGGACGGCTTGGGATTTTTTGTTACGCAATTGGAGCCTCTGGCTTTTGACACATGCATTTCGAGTAATTAACGTATGCGTATTGAGTTGTTTTTATCTTGTGAGCAATCAAACTTCAACTATGAGCAAGAAGAATACGATGTCGAAACTTCCTAATGGTATCAGGGTGATTTCCTACAAGCTTGGCTTGTACCCGCTGCGCGGCTGCGCGTCGCCCATCCTTGCGTCTGGCAGACGTTTAACCCATGACCGAACCGAGGCGATCAATGCATGCGGCAGTATTGCGTTTGCTCAAGTTGATTACCACCAGCTGACTTCAGGGAATCCCGCATGAGTACCTACAAAATGGTGTGCCCGCACTGCTTGAACCGGATGCGTATCCGGACCAGCGAAGGGCGGCATATATTCCTGCGGGTGGCCTACCTGCAATGCACTTCGGAAGCGTGCGGCTGGTCGGTTCGCGCCGAATTCGAAATGACTCATGAGCTGTCTCCGAGCGGTATGCCCAATCCGGCGGTGCACCTGCCGTGTGCCGGACCTGATCTACGCAGTGCGGCCCGACCGGTCGTGGAGAGCGAGCCTGCGGCGAGCACGCACCCGGAGTCGGGAGCATGAAAACAGACGATGAATATTTTGAAATGCATGAGGATCTGCTGGATATCGCCAGGTCGTTTCTCGCGCGCCATGAAAGCCAGGCGGTGAGCGATGATCAGGTATTGTTCTGTCGTGCGGTGAAGCATCTGCAAGACCTGGACGTGCCGATGCACCTGGCGGAAAAGCTGGTGAGCCACGCCTATGGGCTGCTCAAGTCCTGCAACGATCGACGGCGCCTGGATGTCGCTGCCAGTTCGGACACCATTGCCGTGATTACCGATCCCGACAACGGCCTTACGTGGGCCGTGCCGGTGGGGCTTATCGTCAAATACGTCATCAACTCGCCGATCAATCGCAAACTTCGGCTGGTGGAGCCGTAGGGCTCACCGCAGAGACGCAGTTCAGGGCCCGGGGAAATTACTCCGTGCCCAAAGCAGCCATCCCCCTTAAAATACCGGCATTCCCCGTTTCGCTACGCCCGAGGCCGTTTCTGCCATGTCCATTGTTGCCAACCCCGCCAGCCTCGTGCCGGATCATCACGCGCAGTTTATTGATCTGCTGCAATCGAGCCTTGATGAGAACGCTTTCATCAAGCTGGTGCTGGCCAAGTACGTCGGTGAGGAGCCGGACTTGCAGCGCCTGATCATCAAGCAACTGACGGTCAAGGATCAGCCGTGTCTGTCGTTCGTCTATCGCTACAAGACCCGCGACATCACCAAGAACCTGGCGCTGGCCGAGGGTGTGGCGAGCATTGCTGCACTGCTGCCGGCGGCGTTCAAGAATGCGCATTTGCTGGCGCTGACGGATGAGGCCCAGCTCGAATACAGCAAGAAGGGCAAGAGTTCGCTGTTCAAGAGCAAACCACAGCAATTGCGGGAAGTGCCTTCGGCCGAGCACAACCGTGAGAAAAACCGCTTTCTCGACCTGAGCCGGCCATTTCTCGCCGACCTTGGAGTGACCAACAAGCAACACGAGCTGATCCCGGCGATGTCGCGCAAGTGGAAGCAGATCAACAAGTTCATCGAGGTGTTCAGCCATGCGCTGACCACCTCGCCGCTGGTGCTGGACCAGCCGGTGCGCGTCGCCGACTTTGGCTCAGGCAAGGGCTACCTGACGTTTGCGATTCACGATTACCTGCGCAATACCTTGAAGGCCGAGGGGGAGGTCACGGGGGTCGAGCTGCGCGAGGACATGGTGACCCTGTGCAACGCTGCGGCCGCCAAGCTGGACCATCCGGGGCTGGTGTTCAAATGCGGCGATGTGCGCAGCGTGGCGCCGAGTGAGCTTGATGTGATGATCGCCTTGCATGCCTGCGACATAGCCACCGACTATGCGATCCACACCGGCATCCGTTCCGGCGCCTCGATCATCATGTGTTCGCCGTGCTGTCACAAACAGATTCGCTTGCAGATCCAGAGTCCTGCCTTGCTCAAGCCGATGCTGCAATATGGCCTGCATCTGGGCCAGCAGGCGGAAATGGTCACCGACAGCCTGCGTGCGCTGTTCCTCGAAGCCTGCGGTTATGAGACCAAGGTGTTCGAGTTCATTTCGCTCGACCACACCAACAAAAACAAGATGATCCTCGCGGTCAAGCGCGCCGAGCCGGTGGATCCGGCGCAGTTGCTGCTGAAGATCCAGGAGTTGAAGGATTTTTATCGGATTAGTGAGCATTGTCTGGAGACGCTGCTGCGGGCTGACGGGTATCTGAGCTAATCCCAAAAGATCGCAACACGGCAGCTCCTACATTTGGAGGGCGTACTCCGGTAGGAGCTGCCGAAGGCTGCGATCTTTTGATTTTGCTTTCACCGTAGTAACAGGCTATTACCCACCCCAAAACAAAGAGACTACCTTCAGTACTCCCCGTACCCCAAAGGAGTCCTCCCCATGGCTGCCAAGAAAATCCTCATGCTGGTCGGCGATTACGTCGAAGACTACGAAGTGATGGTGCCGTTCCAGGCATTGCTGATGGTCGGCCACACGGTGCATGCGGTCTGCCCGGACAAAAGCGCCGGCCAGACCGTGCGCACGGCTATCCACGACTTCGAAGGCGACCAGACCTACAGCGAAAAGCCCGGCCACCTGTTCGCCCTGAACTTCGATTTTGCCCAGGTCAAGGCGCAGGACTACGACGCACTGGTGATCCCGGGCGGTCGCGCACCGGAATACCTGCGCCTCAATGAACAGGTCCTGGACCTGGTGCGAGCGTTCGACCAGGCCGGCAAACCGATCGCAGCCGTGTGCCACGGTGCACAATTGCTGGCGGCCGCGGGGATTCTCGAAGGGCGTGAGTGCAGCGCCTACCCGGCCTGTGCACCCGAAGTGCGCCTGGCGGGCGGTACGTTCATCGATATCCCGGTGACGCAGGGCCACGTTCAGGGCAATCTGGCGACTGCTCCTGCCTGGCCGGCGCACCCGAACTGGCTCGCCGGTTTCCTCGGGTTGCTGGGTACCAAAATCACCCTGTAACGAGGAAAACGCCGATGTGCGAGCTTTACGTCAAGGCTGATCCGATCCTCTACGAATCGCGCTCTCGCTCGCTGCGCATTTGCGGGGTGGTGACCACCCTGCGCCTGGAAAACCAGTTCTGGGACATCCTCAGCGAAATCGCCCAAGTCGACGGGATGACCACCAACCAGTTGATCGCCAAGCTGTATGAAGAGGTGATGGATTATCGCGGGGAGGTGGTGAATTTTGCTTCGTTTCTGCGGGTGAGTTGTACGCGTTATCTGAGCCAGCGGCGGGTGCCGGTGCCTGGGTTGTCGGTGGTGCGCGCGGCTGCCAAGTAGCGCAGACCGTGTCGCCTCCATCGCGAGCAGGCTCACTCCTACAGTGGAATGCATTTCCCTTTAGGAGTGAGCCTGCTCGCGATGAGGCCCGCACAGGCGACAAAAAACCGTGGCTGGTCTTTACTCTGAAGCGCGAATCCTCTCAATCGCCAAGGAGAACCAGCATGTCCGGATGGTATGAAGTGAGCAAAAGCAGCAGTGGCCAGTTCAGGTTTGTTCTGAAAGCCGCCAATGCCGAAACCATTCTGACCAGCGAGCAGTACACCACCCGCGCCGCTGCCGACAAAGGCATTGCGGCGGTTCAGAGCAACAGCCCGCTGGACGAACGCTACGAAAAGAAAACCACCAGGGACGGTCACCCCTACTTCAACCTCAAAGCCGGCAATCACGAGATCATCGGCAGTAGCGAGGCATACACCAATGCATCTGCGCTGGAAAAAGGCATTGCCAGCGTCAAGGCGAACGGGCCGACTACGGTGATCAAGGACAAGACCTTGCTGGTGCTCTGATCACACCCTCAAATCCAACACTAATCCCCCTGTAGGAGTGAGCCTGCTCGCGATTGCGGTGTTACAGGCAACTTTGATGTCGACTGATACACCGCCATCGCGAGCAGGCTCACTCCTACAGGGGGTTGAGGTGTCTCAACAGATCAGCGCAATTCTTTCAGCAAATCCTGCAACTGCCCGACACCCGCATCTCCCAGCGCAAACACCGGCAGCCGCGGATCACCCGCTTCCAGTCCGGTCGCGCGCAAGCCCGCCTTGATCGTCGCCGGCAGCCCGCCTTTCAGAATGAAGTCCAGCAGTGGCAACTGGCGATAGAACAGTTCCCGCGCCTTGCCGAGGTCGTTGGCCAGTACCGCCTGATACAAATCCAGATTGAGCTGTGGGATCAGGTTCGGCGCCGCCGTGCACCAGCCTTTTGCTCCGGCCGCAAAAGCCTCCAGTGCCAGCGGATTGCAACCGTTGTAGAACGGCACCTGCCCCTCGCCGAGCAATTGCAGCCTGTGCATGCGCTGGATGTCACCGGTGCTCTCCTTGACCATGGTCACGTTCTCCACGGAGTTGAAGATGCGCAGGATCAGGTCCACCGACATGTCGGTGCCGCTGGTGGCCGGGTTGTTGTAGAGCATGATCGGCACGCCAATGCTGTCGCCGATGGCCTGGTAATGGGCGAGGATTTCCGCTTCGCTGAGTTTCCAGTAGGACGCCGGCAACACCATCACCACGTCTGCGCCCTGGGCTTCGGCGAAGCGCGCGCGGCGCACTGCTTTGGCGGTGGTAAGGTCGGACACGCTGACCACGGTGGGCACCCGTTTGGCCACGTGCTTGATACTGAATTCACTGACCTGATCCCACTCGGCATCGCTTAAATAAGCGCCTTCGCCGGTGCTGCCCAGCGGCGCGATTGCATGCACGCCAGCGTCGATCAGGCGGTCGATGGAGCGCCCGAGCGCGTCAAGATCAACGCCTTCGCCTTTGGCGGTAAAAGGGGTAATGGTGTAGCCGATGATGCCGTGAATGGTTGGGGTCGACATGCTGTCTCTCCGTTTGAAAATGGAATGGGTTCAGTTCAGGCAATCAGCGTGGTGGCGCAGGTTCTGCCGAGCGTAATAGTTGAAAGCGGCGGCGTGGCGTTTGGGCCTGGCGATCCAGTCGTGGGCTTCGCGGCCCAGTTCCGGCAGGATCGGCTTGATGGTCCCGGCACTCATGGCCAGCAGCTGCAACTTTGCCGCGCGCTCGATCAATTGGGCGATCACACAGGCTTCCTCGATTGTCGTCCCGGTGGACAACTGGCCATGGTGCGAAAGCAGGATCGCGCGCTTGTTTCCCAGGGCGCCGGCGATCAGTTCACCTTCTTCGTTACCCACCGGCACGCCTGGCCAGCCTTCGAGAAATGCACAGTCTTCGTAGAGCGGGCAGAGGTCCATGTGGGAAATCTGCAGCGGCACCTCCAGCATCGACAGCGCCGCGACGTGGGTCGGGTGCGTGTGGATGATGCAGTTCACGTCAGGCCTTGCGCGGTACACCCAACTGTGAAAACGGTTGGCCGGGTTGGGCATGCCGTGGCCTTCCAGGACTTCGAGGTCTTCGTTGACCAGCAACAGGTTGCTGGCGGTGATTTCGTCGAAGCCCAGGCCCAGTTGCTGAGTGTAGTAAGTGCCTGGCGTCGGGCCGCGCGAGGTAATTTGCCCGGCAAGGCCCGAGTCGTGACCGTTCTCGAACAGGATTCGGCAGGTCAGGGCCAGCTTTTGCCGCTCGGTCCACGTATTATCCGCCAGGGTATTTTGCATCTGGGTCAGCGCCTGCTTGACCAGTTGTTCCTTGGGTAGTGCTAATGTCTTGGCCATGGGTGTGTCCTTCGGTCAGTTCATTCAAATGACACCAAAGATGCTATATGACACATTGTGTCATTAGCAAGGACAAATCGTCGATTCCTTGATGGATTAATCGCTTCGCATGTCTATCCGTTTGAAATTACTGAGAAAAAAACTTGGTGTGACCCTGGAGTCATTGGCCGAAAAATCCGGCATGACCAAGAGTTACCTGTCGAAGGTAGAGCGCGGGTTGAACACGCCGTCGATTGCGGCCGCGCTGAAACTGGCCAAGGCGCTGAATGTGAAAGTCGAGGAGTTGTTCTCCGAAGACAATGTCAGCCTCGACAGCTACAGCCTGGTGCGCAGCAACGAGCGCCAATCCCTGGCGGCCAACGACCAAAGTCCGGGCTATGCGGTGCTGGCGCACCAGGTCAGTGAGCGTAGCCTGCTGCCGTTCATCATCTACCCGCCGACAGAGTTCACCGACAAGGCGTTCAAGGAACACACAGGCGAAGAGTTTCTATTCGTTCACGAAGGGCAGGTGGAAGTGGATTTCATGAATGAGCGAGTGCTGCTGGAGCGCGGCGATGCCTTGCATTTCAACGCGCAGAAACCGCACCGGATCCGCTCGGTAGGCGAGGTTCAGGCGCAGTTGCTGGTGGTGGTGCATAGCACCGAAGATTGAGTCAGCCACACCGCGCATCCTGTGGGAGCCGGCTTGCTGGCGAAAGCAGTATGTCAGTCAACATATCTGTTATCTGACAGGACGCCTTCGCCAGCAAGCCGGCTCCCACAGGGTTGGGTCATACCTCGACGGGCACCGTCAGCTTAGGACTCCCCAACGCATGAGTCTTCGAATCAAAAAACCGCAGCTCTGATCCGGTCCCTTCGAACACCTTCGCGTAATGACGCTTCTGATGCTGGATAAACGCCTTGCTGCGTGGATAAATCGAGATCGCCACCACCTTCGGTCGCGCCTGACGCAGCGCCTCGATGATGTGACTGTCCTGCTCACCCAGTGCATGCCCAAAGATGCACAGTCCCGCGCCATGCCCCAGTAGCTGGTCATAACAGAACGACAGATAATCCGAGCTGCGGATGGTCCGGAGCTTGTCCTGGGACTTTCCTTCGTTGACGAACAACGGCACATCGTCGAGGGTCTTGATCGTATTGTTGATGGCGAAACTGCCGAGCAAAGTGCCCTCGGTCGTCATCAATTTGCGCGCCGTGCCGTCCTGGTTGCGCACCAGGTGCAGGCCGCCGTGCAGGTACAGCAGGCGGGTCTGACCTGTCGCCGTGGCGCTCAGGTCGAAGCGCGGTTCTGCGCCCTGGAACAGGTCGCTGATCGCGTCTGGCTGGTGCTGGATAGCCCAGTGGTTGAGCAGGTCGTAGTTGGTGGTGAACACCGTGCGGTAACGGCCCAGTTCCTGACTGATGGCCGCCAGGGTCGCAGGCACGACCAACCGCCACGGGATATGCACCGCGTGCACGGTATTGATCAGTGCTTCCTTGATCGCATAGTAACGATTGCGCGGTGCGGCAGAGCTGACGGCCAGGGCCTTGTTGACCCGGCTGGTAGTTTTCAGCGCACTCAGCACCTGCTCGAAACTGCGCGTCTGCAGGGCATCGAACACACTCAGCTCGGACTGGCTCAAGGGTTTTTCCTCGACGGTGCGGGCGTTTTCAAACAGCGAGTCGTAGCCGAAATCGTCCCACACGGCGCGACTGGCGCCGTTGCCCACCAGCAGGCCGTCCAGCGAGGCGGTGGCGCGCAAGGCGTTCCAGTCTTCAAGTTGGGCATCAACATCCTGGAAATCGGTCATTGCGGTCAAAGTCTCGAAGCAAAAGGTCTGATGGGCGGCGACTTTATCACGACCAGACCTTGAGCCAGATCAAGTTGCTGCTTCACCGATGAGTCGATCCTGTGGGTACCCGCTGGATCGGCACCGCCGGTCTGGCCCTTGTCAGGAGATTGGCTCATGAGCAGCACCTTTTTTATCCCTGCGGTAAACATCATGGGCATCGGCTGCCTCGACGAAGCGATGGTCGCGATTGGCAAGTACGGTTTTCGCAAGGCGCTGATCGTCACCGATACGGGGCTGGCGAAGGCCGGAGTGGCCGCGATGATCGCCGGGAAACTGGCGCAGCTGGACATCGAGTCGGTGATTTTCGACGGGGCCAAACCCAACCCGAGTATCGCCAACGTCGAGCTTGGCCTGGGCCTGCTCAAGGAAACCCAGTGCGATTTTGTAGTATCCCTGGGCGGCGGTTCGCCTCACGACTGCGCCAAGGGCATCGCCCTGTGCGCGACCAACGGAGGACAGATCCGTGACTACGAAGGCGTCGATCAATCCAGCCTTGCGCAACTGCCGCTGATTGCCATCAACACCACCGCCGGTACCGCCAGCGAGATGACCCGTTTCTGCATCATTACCGATGAATCCCGTCACGTGAAAATGGCCATCGTCGACCGTAATGTCACGCCGCTGCTGTCGGTCAATGACCCGGCCTTGATGGTAGCGATGCCCAAAAGCCTGACTGCGGCGACTGGCATGGACGCACTGACCCACGCCATCGAGGCCTACGTGTCCACAGCCGCCAACCCGATCACCGACGCCTGCGCGCTAAAGGCCATCACCCTGATCAGCAACAACCTGCGCCTCGCCGTGCGCAACGGCAGCGACCTCGCCGCGCGGGAAAACATGGCCTACGCGCAGTTCCTCGCTGGCATGGCATTCAACAATGCGTCCCTGGGTTTCGTGCATGCGATGGCCCACCAACTGGGTGGTTTCTACGACTTGCCCCACGGCGTATGCAACGCCGTACTGCTGCCCCACGTGCAGAGTTTCAACGCGCTGGTGTGTGCCGACCGCCTGACCGACGTGGCCCATGCCATGGGCGCCGACATCCGCGGTTTCAGCCCGGAGGAGGGCGCCCAGGCCGCCATTACCGCGATCCGCACCCTCGCCCTTGATGTCGAGATCCCCGCCGGCCTGCGCGACCTCGGCGCCAAGCTCAGCGACATCCCGCTCCTCGCCACTAACGCCTTGAAAGATGCCTGCGGCCTGACCAACCCACGGGCGGCAGATCAACGCCAGATCGAGGAGATTTTCCGCAGCGCGTTCTAAGTGGCTTTGCGGCCGGGTGCGACTGTCACGCAGAGCATCGCACCCGTGGCCAGCAAGGTGCACAGCAGTGACAAAGGCCATGCTTGCGGACTCGCGATCAGACTGGCAATTCCGCCGATAACAGCCGCCATCAGCTGATGAATGAAGCCGCTCAACGCCATCGCATAGGCACCACCGACCGGCGCACCGTCGTTAGCCAGCGCCAGGCTGATCGGGTAGTTCAACGACTGGCCGAACACTGCAATGCAGTAGGGCAACCAGAGCAGCAGGGCGATTGAAGCCCAAGCGATACTTCCCAGCAACATCACCAAGCTGCCGGCCAGCGCCAGACCCACGCCCACCTTCATCAGCCGGCGCTGACCCGTGCGCAACACCAGAGCGTTGACGGCCAATGCACCGAGGAAATACGCCGCACTGATCGGCCAGCCCAACAGCCCGTACTCCACGGCGGACCAATTGAACGGTCCCTGGAGAATTAGCGGCGCGGCGGTGTTGAACGCGATGATCACTCCATAACCCAGACCACCGGCGAGGGCCGGTAGCAGGAAGGCTCGATCGCCCAAAATGCGCCAATAACTTGGCCACGCGGATGACTGAACGTTGTCCTCTACGCGTGTCGCAAACGCGACCTGTGACACGATCACCGCCTGCACCAGGCTGACAAAACCCAGCACGTAGAAAATCGCCGACCAGCCTGCCGTCACCTGAATAATCGACCCCAGATACTGTCCGATCCCCAGCGCCACCACGAAGGAAATAGATACCCACGACAGCGCTTTGGCCAGCAAGTCTCCACTGAAGCTGTCGCGGATGAGCACCCTGGCCATGACCGAAATTCCGCTGGCGCCGATGCCCTGCACCAGTCGGAAAAACAGAAAGGATTCGAGTGTCTGGCCAAGGGGCAGCGCAAGATTGCCCAGCCCGTATATACCCAGTGCCGCGAGCAGCACCGGCTTGCGACCGAACCGCTGCCCCAGGCTGCCCCAGAACAACATCGGCAACGCCATGCCGATCAGGTACACCGCCAATCCCCAGGACACCTGCGACACGTCGGCGGACAGAGCCCCGGCAATCTCCGGCAGCGCGGGCAGGTAGATGCTCATGCCCAACTGCGCGAGGAACACCGTGGTACAGGTGACGAGGAGGGTGGTGCTGCTTTTCATGGCAAGCCCTGGGTGGTTTTTTGCGGCCAGACTATACCCCTCGGCGCTAGAACTCCTGAACACCCCACTCCCAAACACACATCTGAACTCTGTGGGAGCAAAGCTTGCTCGCGATGGCGGTCTGATTTTCAACACTTGTGTCGACTGATCCACCGCTATCGCGAGCAAGCTCGTCTCCCACAGTAGGGAAGGCATGCGCAACCCTGTACTCAACGGCCGAAGTGGGAATCAGGCGTTCAACTGGTTGAATGGGCGGATCGCAGAAGCGCTAGTTCACAGGTCTTGAACGTGCTTGCCGGAGAGCTCCGAACGGTTCCAAATCGGTTTTGTGCCGTTAGGCGAGCATCAGCGGGCGTTTACCGTCCACTTGCTAATGACAGTGCACATTTCTTCGTCTGTTGCGAAATCACCGTCCTCAGCCTCAGTCAGAGCTTGCCGTAGTTCTTCGTTCAACGAATTTTCGTAGACTGGGTGTTCACGCGAAGTACCTGTTGTATCAAGAAAACCATTCAGCACTTCGGTCCTGATTTCCATTTTTTAAGCTCCAATAACCGTGAATCATTAACATACCCATGAGGAGACAAATTTGCTAACCGGCCTCAACCACCTGACCCTGGCTGTCACCGACCTCGAAGTAAAGCGCCGTGCCACCGTTCGTCGCACTAGCCGCAGCCTTTCTAAACCTTTCGGCTTTTAAAATTTCCTATTCCATGCGGGCTGCTGCTCGCCGCAATCATCATCGAGAGGCGGGAGCTCATGCTCCTGCCTGAATTCTTCAAGAGGAGGGCACGACCATGAGTCGGATGGCCACCCGATTACGCACAATCAGTTTTGCCACGCTACTGGGGCTGTTTGCCACGCATGCCTTTGCCCAGTCGCCCGCCGAATTCATCAACGATGCTTCTGCCAAAGGCATGGCCGACATCGAAGCGAGCCGCCTGGCTCACCAGAAAACCGAATCCAAAGAGGTCAAGGACTACACCATCGTGGTGATCAACGACCGCACCACGGCCAATCAGCATTTGGCCAAGATCGCCAAGCAGCTGGACTTGCCAGTGGCGCCGCGAGAAGAGGTGGTGGATAAAGCCAAGACCCTGATGCCAGAGGTGCAGGACGGGGCGGCGTTCGATCAGGCGTATGCGGCCAATCAGGTAAAGACTACAGAGGAAGCAATTCAACAATTGCAGCAGCAGGCGCAGTCCACTGATGTGCCGGAAATCAAAGCCTTTGCCGAAGAAACGTTGCCTAAATTGCAGAACCATCTGCAGATGGCCAGGGCTCTGCAAGCCAGCCGATAACAACATGAAAAACGGCGCGATTAACGCGCCGTTTTTTTTCCCTCAGCATTCGTTTAGATTCTGCTTACGCTTGCTGACAGATGCCAGCCCCTCCAACCCATGCACATCTTTTTCGCCCATGGCGCGGTAGTGTTTACGCAACGCTTCCAGCTGTTTCAAGTCGAGTAATTCCAGGCCCAGCATCGCGTTCTGCGCTTCCTTGTTGACCCGCAGTAACTCGTCGATTTTCAGGTGCAGGATGTCGGTGTCGCGGTTTTGCGTGTTCTGGATCAGGAAAACCATCAGGAAGGTAATGATCGTGGTGGAAGTGTTGATGATCAGCTGCCAGGTGTCGTCGTAGCCAAAAATCGGACCGCTCAAACCCCAAAGGAAAATCAGGATCAAGGCGCCCATGAATGTCTTGGGACTGCCAGCCCACAGGGCGAGCTTCTGCGAGATTTTTGCGAATTTCATTGCCGTATTCCTTATTGGGATGCGCCTGAAATTTGAGACAGCGCCGGCATGTGGAAAATTCTGCTTACATATTAATTATGGTTGAAGAGGCGTGGCGGATGGCAGTGGTCGCAACCTTTACCCGGACAAGCCAGTCACTTGTTAGACCCCCTTTGAATTGGAGAGCGCCATGAATATCGTCCGCACCCTGTGTTTTTCATGCTGCCTGTTCGCCCTGCAAGGCTGCTTTGATAATTCGGATAACGAGACCCAAGACAATACCGATGGCACCAAGTCTTCGGTGCAAATGCAGGACAAGGACGCGGCAGACAAATAGGACCGTGTTATTTTTGCTGGGCCGTTGCTACGAGGCTATTTTCGAGAGTTGAGCCGACAGGAGAACGCAATGAGTTGGTCTGCCAAGCAATACGTCGCCTTCGAAGATGAGCGCACTCGTCCCGCGCGTGACCTGCTGGCGGCGTTGCCGCCCGTGGAAGTGCATTCGGCCATCGATATCGGCTGCGGTCCCGGCAATTCCACGGAGCTGCTGGTGGAGCGTTTTCCCCATGCCACTGTGCGCGGGCTGGACAGTTCCAGCGATATGATCGACGCCGCGCGCAAGCGCTTGCCGCAGCTGCAGTTCGATGTGTCGGATATCGACAAGTGGAGCGAGGCCGGTCCGTTCGATGTGATTTTCGCCAACGCGGTTCTGCAGTGGTTGCCTGACCACGCCTCCTTGCTGCCCGCCCTGGTGCACAAGCTTGCACCGGGGGGAAGCCTGGCGATCCAGATGCCCGACACCCTGAACCAGCCGTCGCACCGGTTAATGCGCAAAGTGGCCGCTGCCGGGCCTTGGGCGAAAAAGCTCTCAGGAGCTGCCGGGCAGCGCACGGAAGTGGCTGGTGCCAGCGATTATTATTCGATGCTGCGCCCATATTGTTCGCGGGTGGATGTCTGGCTGACCACCTACCATCATCCACTGGCAGCGGGGCCGTCGGGGATCGTCGAGTGGTTCAAGGGCAGTGGCTTGCGACCCTTTCTTGAGCCTCTTGCCAAGGGCGAACGCGAAGATTTTCTGCAGCAGTATCTGGCGGGTGTAGAGAAAGCTTATCCGGTGTTGGAAGATGGATCAGTGCTGCTGCCGTTCCCGCGGTTGTTTATCGTGGCGACCCGGTAACTGCCTAGAAATATTGAATCCCATCTCTGTGGGAGCAAAGCTTGCTCGCGATTACGCACTGACATCCAGCATTGATGTCGACTGACACTACGCCATCGCGAGCAAGCTCTGCTCCTACAGGCTTGAGGTGGACTCCGTTTGTTCGGTTCGCACTCTTCAGCGCTCCACACCCACCAACATCATCATCGGTCTTTCCCGCTCCTCGGCAAGCGCCGGCAGTGCCGCCACATCCGCATCACTCGGGCCCCACTCATTGACGTGGCGGATAGTGAATCCCGCTGCAATCAAAGTGTTCAGCAACGTGCCCACAGTTCGATGCTGCTTGATCACACCCTCGGCCAACCAATTAGTCACTCGCTCACCTTCGCGCTGATAACTATCCACCGGCCAGCGCTTGCGACCCTCGCTGTCAGTCAGCCAGCCAGGATTGCGCGGCGCCATGAAGATCGGGTGCTCAATCGAGAAGACGAAACGCGAGCCGGGCTTCAGCGCCGCATAAATGGTGGCGAACAGCGTCGGCAGATCCTTGATGTAGTGCAGTGCCAGCGAGCTGTACGCCAGATCGAACTCGGCGCTCGGCAACTCCAGGTGTTCCAGGTCTGCGCGTTCAAAACATACGTTGGACGCAGTGGTGGTCTGGCGCGCCCGTTCCAGCATTTTCTCTGACACGTCGAGCCCCAGCACACTTCCAGCGCCGTGCTCACTGGCCCAGCGGCTGAACCAGCCATAACCGCAGCCCAGGTCCACCACTTTCAACCCTTGCAGGGGTGGCAGCATCGCCTTGAGGGCAGGCCACTCGGGTGCCGCATCGAGTCCGCCGACCGAGCGGCCCAGCTGGCTGTAGGCCTGGAAAAATTCGAGATCGTCGTAGATGTTTTGAGTCATGTTCGAGGTGCTCTGGCGGATTCGTTTACACGGGAAAAGGGCGAGGAGGTGACCGGGGGAAAGTTGAGCAGTCCCCAGCAAATCTGTTACTGAGTGCAGAAAAACGCTAAGAGAATGGCAATGTTTTGCGAAAACGCTAATTTTCTACCACTCCGTGTCTTCCAATGTCCAAATCCCAGGCACAAAAAAACCGGCCATCAAAGCCGGTTTTTTTATCTGCCCCCCCGTCAAAAAACCAACGTGAGAGCGAAATCTGAGTGGAGCGGGTGAAGGGAACCCGCTCCACCCCTACCTGTCACGTAAGCTCTTGTTAATTGGTTAAATTATTTTGGGTTTGTAGGACCGCTTTGTAGGAGTGACAAGCGGCGGCCTCGGTAGATGATAGCAGTCCGGATCTACTGCGAAGTGGAGCCCATTGCGCTGGATTCGCTTTTCCCAGCGCTACTACTTGGCGAAGGTCTTGACCATTTTGTTGAGCGATAATCGAACTGCACTGTTTCAAACCAAAAGTTGGACGCTTCAATGATTCGCTTGCACCGTTTGTGGACGGTTGGAAGAAAATCCACGCTTTGACGGGCACTCTCTGAGGGATTGATGTCGGCACGAGCGTCTCTAATAGCTCCCCACAGGCACCGATAAGCTATTGCCGCTTGCTCGTCGTGAAAATCCGTTGGGCAAAACTTATCCAGCTGCTCGTAATAACCAGCACACGATCTGTTCACTTGATTCCAATCAACTGCGCCCATGCGCTCCAAGTTCTGAAGACGGTCTAAAAGATCCTCAGCAAAGTAGTGCGTGGTTGCTGCGGTATGGCTGATCGCGCTTTGGAGCAAAGCTATTTTCTCTTTCGCCTTCTCCTCATCTCGTCGATCCTTCGCATTGGCTATCCACACCGACGCTAGGATGGCCGCGATAGAGCCAACAGCCTGAACCCAAGCCGGCGCGTTTGGGCTTTCCCAAGACCAGTTGAAAATCCACCACGCGACCAGAATAGCTAACGGCGATACAAGCAGAGTGCCCACAAGATTGCGTGGGCGAATGGTGAATACGAACTCTTTCGGCAGCATTGCTGTCTCCGTGCCATCACTAAAGCGTGAAGCTTGCCGTGTGAGATTTAGCAAGTCCAGTGGGCGACGTTGATGGCATTACTATTCTGATCTAGCCTGCTGAGAATGCTTTAAACCGGGCCCTAACCTCACAGTCCAATTTCAGAGCGCAGTCGTGCAATGGTCCGTTGGATCTGGGTCAGCCCCCATAGGCCGCCTTTTGGGGTTGGGATGCCGATCATGTTTAGCTCTGCCGCCATGGCCCGCTGAGATAGGCCTCTGGCAGTCATCCCATCGAAGAGGAGGCGTAGCCGCTCTACGAACGCGGTGGCGGTTCGCTGGCGCAATTCCATGTTGGGTTTCAAATTGGCGGCGCCCGCCGTCCCTAACGCGACCCCGCGGGCTTTGGCAGCTGCCAATGCTTCTTTGGTCCTTTGGCTGATGCGCTTCGCTTCGTGTTCTGCGAACGCGGCCATGATGTGAATGGTCAGTTCATTTGCCTCGGGCATATCACAAGCAACGAACTTTGCCCGAGACTCCATGAGTCCTGAGACGAAGTGGACGTTCCTTGCTAGGCGGTCAAGTTTTGCAATCACGAGAGTGGCGCCTTGTTTTCGGCAGAACTCAAGTGCAGCTCTCAATGTGGGGCGCTTGACCAAAGCGTCTGAGCCCTTCCCTGTCTCCACCTCCTGATACTCAGCGATCAGCGTTCCATGTGCCCCGTCTACAAAGTGCTCGACAGCATTGCGTTGTGCATCTAGCCCCAACCCGGAAGCGCCTTGTTTCTGAGTAGAGACGCGGAGATAGCTGACAAAATTTAGCCCTGACATCGGTAAACCTCACTCGTGACCACGCTACAAGACGTTCGTTTAATGTGTGGTCAGAATAACATTATATTTAACCTCAGTATAATGATTGTGTTGAGGTAGTGCTTTTGTGGTAATGTTGCTTTTCTCACACCACTGAAGGATTCACCAATGAAAACATTCAAGGTCCGCACGGCAGAGCTAGCAGATGGAAGGCGCACGTCTTTCCGGTTTGAAGAAACTACATGGGCGGCGATAGAGGCCTTTGCCGACAGTCGTGGCATCCGTTGGCAGGATTGGGCGCGTGTTGTGTTGGCGCAAAAGCCTGACGCGCCGAACAAAGCTGCGGTCATCCGGTCTGCGCTCGCTGACGAGTTACTGACCGAGCAATTCGCCGCGATGGCTGAAGAGTCTGGTATTGGAAAGTCCGAGCTAGAGGAACCACACGAGATTGCCGGAACAGGCTACTACCGCATCGACGACGACCAGTTGGCCAACGAGCTGGCGGACGCCACCACCATCACAAGAGACGGCAGCTTTGGCTCCTTCGTGCTGCATATCGGTCGGCGCTCGACTTCCTATGGTGGCGAGCCGTTCGTGATCGTCGAGAACCTGCTGAAAGGGCAACTGCACCTGATGATTGCCCCGACTGTTGAATCATAAAAGGCGGACCCACCTATGAAAGTAAAAACGATTTCGGCCAGTGAAACTGCATACATTCTTCGCCGCAAACTCGGTGCTGTTCGTGCATGGGACGACGTGCTGGCTGACATGAGAAGGGGGCGTAGCTCCTACTTCGGCTTGACCCTGACTCCTTATTTGTCGAGCCATGACGGTAAAGCGCTGCGCCCATACTATCGCCTCCAGGACATCGCGGACTTCATCAATGCAGCCCTAAGTATCGCTCCATCATCGACGGCAATGATCCCGGTTCAGATGTATGAGTTTGAGGTCTCGCCTGCTGACAAGAGGCTCTGGAAAGGGGGTGCAGCGGTGTGAACGGGTCAGGCGTGGTCAACCGCAAATCCTTCAAGGTCACAGCCTGCATTGATTGGCTCGACGTTGTTGTCGAAACGTCCAGACCAACACAACACCACCACCTTCAAGAAGCGCTCAGAGAAATCACCCGCACCACGCTCTGGGTCAAGGCGCTTGATAAACAGGCCGGTAACGTCGGAACAGTGTTTAGAGTTCGCTTTCACGATGTCTTGGCGAACGACTACACAAAACTAGATCACACGATGGGCGAGCTTTCCCTTCGATACCCTTTCGTAGCACTGCCAAAAATCACAGCGGTTGAAGTGGCCTGCGACTTCCGGCACAAGACCGGCTCGATACCCGAAATGCTGGCAATGACTCACAGGTTGCAATCAAGCCTTTTTGCCGATGTGACAAAGCACCGCCAGTTCGACCCCGCCACCTGGGAGAATCGTTATCTCGACCGTCACGGGGATCGATTAGATCCGAACCTGAATTTTCGCATAGGCAACAAAGAAGACCCATTCGCCTGGCAGGTTTACTACAAACAAACCGACAACCAAAAACCACTCGCGAAAGATCAGTGGCGAGCACGAGTCGAGGTAACACTGCAAGGTTCGGCACTGCATGAATACGGGATGAACCTGCTGTCTGATCTTCAGCATTTCCACTTCGATAAACTCGCCGGACTGTTTCGTTTTCGACGACCAGTAGCGCCAGAGAAGCAAGCTGACGGCGACCGCTTCAAGCTGTCGGCGATCAAGATAAATCGCAAACTGCATGACGCAACCCCGGAACGCGGCATGCACAGCTTCGATAAAGTAGGGCAGCGTGACAAGTGGCGCAAGATGCGTGCGGAGAGTCGGCACCTTGAAGCTGACAGCGAGCTTCAGGGGGCGGTAAAGGGCGCTCTCCGCCGACTCAGCCTGTAGAATGCTTGCGCAAAAAAAAGGGACAAAAGTCGACCCACAAGCCGCCCGAAATCCGCGCAAGCACAGGACATTGATCCCACCGTCCTAATAACTGTGTAGTTACCGTAAGCATCTATGTGAAGCACCCACAGTAACTCTCAATAAAAGCGAACCCTTAGAACCATAAGGCCCCCTCAAAGGGGTTGCTTTTGTTGTCGGCGGGAGAAACTGATAAAAACTTATACGTGGCCCCTGAGGCCCATCCTGAGATCGTCTAAGGGCCGCCGGTGACTTTAGGCTTGGCGTCGTTGCTTTTTGGATCGCAGTGAATCTATTCTGATGTTCGTGACAAATCTAAGGAGTAATCATGCGTTGGATCGACCGGAGACTACCCTTCACCCGATTAAAACCGCTGCGCTCGCTCATGGTTGGATGCTCAATCTATCTTGCAGCTTCCTCCGCGTTCGGAGGCACAGAAAACGCAAATAAAAGCAGCAACCAATCTCCTGTCCCGTTCGAATTGAAGGGCGTGCAGATAGGCGACGGGCCAGAAAAAATCGCAAAAGATTTTAATACTGAATGCAATGGTGTGTTTTGTATAGCTCTTCGCAATAGGGATCAGCCCGACAAACAGACGATACCAAGTGATAAGCAACTTTTTGCCGGATATCAAGTGTTGAGTTATAGTTTTCAGTTTTCCAACAGAAAACTTGGGGTTGCCACTGCAAAGTTCTACTCGGGGGCTTTTAGTTCTGCTTTAGAGGCTCTTTCTGCCAAATATGGAAAGCCTTCATTTTCCAATAAAACAACCCTTCAAAATCAATATGGCGCAAGCGTTACCGGTAAAGAAATATGGTGGACGAAAAAAGACGTAGCCATTGTTTTGACTCAATATTCTGGCGACCCGGAGACAGGGTCTGTTCAGCTATTGTCAAAAGCGCATCTTGATGGCCTTAAGAGAGAAAACGCTAAACAAGCGCAGACGCCTGGGAATATTTGATGCGTTACGCGAACCCTTCGGCCTTGTCGGGAGAATGCCCGATGTGGCTGAGCTCCTTCATAAGCGTGCCTAAGATCCGCCGGCGTTTTAGAGCGATAGCCCATGCAAACTAATAGGTTGGTAGTGGGCTGTAGCGTTTTTTGTGCAACGTAACGCCTATGCAATGCAACAGAAGATCGTTGGTTTTTAACCTTCATCCCGCGCTCTATACGGCTGACGTAGCTGTAAGCGACGGATGCAGCGGCACCATGTCTAGAAAAGAGAAGTGCGTTAGTTGTTGAAGGCTTTGTGTGATGTGCATCTTCAATGCTGAGTTTGTGGTAGAACACGGGAGCAACACCTAGTCATGCCGGCACGGTGTGGCACTCAAAATTTGCGGATGAAGGAATGAAAGCAATGCAGGATCTCTCTGTGCGTCATCGTCGCTGGGTGGCAAACCATTTCGGCGGCAAGGTTAAGGAACTGCACTACTATTTGGCCGCCATCGTTACCGCCAGTGACCATTCTCTTCGGCTGTTCGCCAGTGGGCATCAAGTTCCCAGCACAAACAGTCAGGCCCTTGTCTACGGATTTTCTGCGTATGCGAATGTCATCCAGACACTGAAGGACGCGACTAAGACAGTGACCGGCGAGCAGCTACCGTGGTCAACGATCAAGCTACTTCGCCATGGTTCTTTCATGAAGGATGCGCGTAACGCAGCGACCCATGACGGCAATCCTGTCGTCAGCGCCTGGGTCGATGGACGCTACTTTGTTCCTGCAAAAATTACCCGACTAGGTGATAGTGGGCAGGTTATAGAGATTCCGGCACCTGCCGAAGACGTTGGAACCCTATGCCTGGAATTCGCTGAAGATTTTTGCCAGCTATTACGCGAAACATTGCTTGGGATGGATAACGTCGCCCACCTTAGGGGAGCTTCGTTCAGCATGGCCGAACTGGAGGAAGCGATCGCGGAATCCAAGGTCATGCCAGAGTTCGCCAAGGAGCTGTTCGCCAGCAATCGACAAGAGATCGCGACAAGTATCAGTGACGCCAAACATGATCCTGTAGCTCAGGCGATTGGCCACCTTGACGAGGTGATCCGCTACTGCGAATTGATTCAAAAAAAGTAACCGGACAGCCACTATGGCTGCTTGGTTATTGAATCAGGCGTCAAAAGCCGTATTATCGCTTGTCATCAACGGATTGGCCATGAGCTCAAACGGTAGCCGATAGCCTCTTCGGCCGGTTACTGCCTATCGCCGCCATCGGTATCAACGTGCAGCTCTCCGAACGGCAACTCTACGGCTTCGTATGGTGCCGCTGGAGCGACGATCTCGGAAAACGCGCGCCCAGTCTACGCCGAGAGCCGCCGCAAACCCCTCAATCGCTTCCAGGGAGGGAGGGGCGAGTAGCGTCAACGGCGATTGCGGTGACAAGCGCCGAAGTCGCTCGTCATTCGATTGTTGGCACCGGTCAGAGACTTTATTGACCAGGTCACTGGAGGTCGGATGCGAGCGCTTAGCCTCATTTCTGACGCTATGTGCCTTCATCAGGAAGCTTTTTTCCACCGCCCCCATAGTCTTCTTCAAGCTTCCAGTCGTGGCTCACTCGCAGAGGGTGCGCGAGCAACATGAAGTGGCGGAAGTCGCCACTTCTGTAATGCGTTTACTTTTTGGAGTTCTGGATCTTTCTTTTTGTTGCGCTTGCCACGGCCAGCAGCCCGTCAGTGATATTGAATTTGTGAATTTCTGGAAGGGGGAACTCCAGCGCGTTCACAATTGGAGCCATTCGGTCTGGAAAGGTGTCTTTCCGGTATGTGCGAGCCGCAAGTGACTCTCCACGCTCATGACCTGCAAGCTGGGACGCAACGTCTTCCGGATGACCTTGATTGAAAATCTCGCTAATGAACATGTGTCGGAAACTATGGAAGGTTTTGCGTCCGTCGCGTTTTATGCCTAGCTGCTTGCCAAGAAACCTCTCGTTAAACCATGAGCTTGCCGGTTTACCGTAGCCTTTTACCCGGTCGTATTTCAGTTCGGGGAACAATCTCTCATGCTTGTTTGCCTTGAGTTCCTCGATGTAGTCCAAAAGTCCGAGATCGATCAGTTTCGCATGAAGCGGTATTTTCCGGTCTGAACTCAGCGTCTTCAGGGACTTATCGCCGGCTGAGTCGACTTTGCCCGCACCATCTTTGTTGAAGGAAACGAAGTGCGTGCCAATTTTCGTGCTTTGAAAGTCTTTCAAATACAGCTGAGATAGCTCGTTGATGTGGCCTCCGGTGTAAAGGCCGAGCAATGGCAACCAGTAAAAATGAGGGCGATATGATGTGAATCCCCCGTATTGGTTTTTTTTGTCAGTGCCGGTGACGAACCATGCACAAGAAAAGATTTTACGTATTTCGTCATCGCTAAATACACCTCGGCTGTCTTGGTCCCGTCTGGTCTTTTTGACAGGGGGCGTGATGTTTTTTGCTGGATTCTCTTTGAGATACTGCTGAATTACTGCCCACTGGAAAATCTCCGCGAGTTTTTCCATGTGTTTTTTGACTGCGTTCTCAGTCATTCGTAGTTCGTCATTGATCTCGGCGAGTTCAATCAGAATGGCTGGATCGTCCGTTCCATGCTTCTTTGCGGAAATGTCGCGCTTCACCGGCATTTTTTTCAGCAACTGATGGTAGCTTCTGATCAATTCTCGATTGAGTTTTCCGAGCGCAGGGTTGTTCATGAGAGAAATGAATATTCGCACCATTGAGGCGATCCGGATGCGCGTCTCCTCTTTGCAGCTTGCCTTGTATGCCAGGTAGAGAGTGAGTAGGTCGGCAACAGTCATGGATGAGTGTTCTGGTGCGCAACAGGAGTCAGATGCTGTCGGAGCTGGGGGTGCTGACGAAGCCGAAATGGGTGTTGCAGTGGTCAGTGCGCTGACCGGCGCGACTGTTGTAGGCGTCAACGCTTTGATGAGCGGAACGATAAATAGACTTTGCGCCTGAACCGTTGAAATCAGCACAGAGGCAGCAGTTAGGCGAAGGCCGGGCAGATCAAAGAATGCGCCAGATCGCCCTCCAGGCACGTTGAAAGCGACCTCCTCTGACACTCCGTCCTCAAGAATGCTGAGAATCGTATTGCGGTTGTGGAATGGTCTGAGGTTGCCTGTAAATGTGTGCGGGTCTCCTTCGGTAAAAGCGCTGTTTAGGACAAATCCACCCGTGTCCGACTCCCGATCAACCTCGTCGTAGTCGGTAACTAAATAACCGGGCTGTGCGTTTGCCGCGTAGAACACGGGAAGGTTGTGTTTCAGCGTCTCTCTGAGGAGGTGCTCTACAGGCAGGCCGGAAGCTGAGCTGAGTTCGCTAATGCTGATGAACCCTACGGTCGATAGGAGAGCACTGCTCATGTTCAATTTTTCTAGGTTCATCTGATCCAATTCTTCTACGCACGAATGCCAATGCAACAGCAATCGGCATGCTACAGCTTTTGCCGCACGATAATCACTGGATCGGGTCGAGGTGTGAAGTTCGCGTTGACCAAAATGTAGTCGGAAGCGTTTGGGGATGGTGATGCGTAAAACGTAGATTCCGCTCGAACGGCGATAGAGGTTGTCACGATGCATCACGTTGGGTGACTCCAGTGTAGGAGGGCCTCGTGACAAGCTACTGCTAACCCATAAAATTGATTGAGAAATCAATGAGTTAGATGGGAGATGGAGCGGGTGAAGGGAATCGAACCCTCGTTATCAGCTTGGGAAGCTTTGGTGGGTGATGTTTCATGCGGTCGCGAACTGTATGCTTATGCGTCGATAGCCCAGCCAGAATGCGGGTTTCGATGAAATCGGCAGTTTCAGGCTGCTTCACGGATAGACCACTTATTTCAGGCCAACGGCCCCCAAGTACGGCCCCCAGATGCTCACAGAGAAACAAATCAAGGCTATGAAGCCTTGTGAGAAGGAATACACAGTCTCAGATGGACGTAGCGCTCGAGGCGAGGGCATCTTGATGATCCGGGTCCGTCCCAACGGGACAAAGGAGTTCTATTTTCAACGTCGCGTGAATGGCAAGAAGTCTAAGACGAAATTGGGCACCTGGCCGACTCTTGGCCTGGCTGCTGCGCGGGACCATTGCCGAGTCGAAAAAGAGATCCTGGTATCGGCCGGTACCTTTCAAGATTTGCTAGACGGCTACATCACAAAACTGGAAGGTGAGAACGCCGCCTCGGCCGATGATGTGAAATGGTCATTTCGCCACTACGTAACCGAGCCGTTCTCTGACCTCGTAAAGCGGCCGGTATCCCTGATCGGACCTGCAGACATTCGCGACATCATCAGCAAGATGATTGCTGCTGGCATCACGACCTATTGCAACCGGCTGCGATCGCAACTGCATGCTGCATTTCAGGTCGGCCTTGAGCAGGAGTTCAACCCGCGCAGTTACAATAAGCAGGATTTGAAGTATGGGCTGCAGAGCAATCCTGTCGCGAGCGTCCCGGTTC
Source organism: Pseudomonas sp. LB3P31 (assembly GCF_054897945.1). Lineage (NCBI taxonomy): Bacteria > Pseudomonadati > Pseudomonadota > Gammaproteobacteria > Pseudomonadales > Pseudomonadaceae > Pseudomonas > Pseudomonas sp. LB3P31. The sequence goes on along the minus strand of NZ_CM142710.1, from coordinate 1,978,127 downwards.
AAGCTGACTGGGAGTCACCAGGCGATCGAGCCTTGTCCTCGACGGAGTTAGCCACGCTATGGCAACTCCTGCCGGAACACCTCTCCCTGGTGACATCGGAACTGTTGAAATTCTTGATTGCATCCGGTGGCCAGCGTCCGGAACAGCTTCTGGCCTGCGATCGTCGGCAGTACCTGGCCGACCATTTAATTATCAGAAACAAAAAGGGCAGGAGTAGCCGCAAAGGGATTGAAGGGGAGCGTTCGCTGCATGTGGTGCCATACAACAAGTTGATGCGGCATAGCTTGAAGGTGATGAACGAAGTCAGCCAAACGAGCGCGTATCCTTTTGAGGGCAAGATCGAAGGTCAGTCGCTTCATACAAACTCACTATCCCGAGCAGTGACAAAGCTTTACGGTCGGCACACTGACAAATTCAGCGCTCCGTTCACGCTGCGTGACATTCGCCGGACCTGCAAGACTTTAATGGGAATGGCGAAATTGGACAAAGAGCTGCGGGATCGAATACAAGGGCATGCGTTCAACGACGTGTCGTCAAAGCATTACGATCGATACAGTTACTTTCCGGAAAAAAAGCAGGGCCTCCAGCGCTGGGCTATTTGGCTTGATAAGAATGTCATAAATGTAAAAGTTAAAGCGCCGTCCATGTAGCTTAAAGTATGTCTGCACGACGGGATTTGCAGAGGGGCGCATAAAGCGCCCCCATGCATTATCAAATGATAGCGCTTCTAATCACTTTGTTAATGATCTCGCCCCGAAGGATTCTACTACCTCTGTCGTTAGTAGCTTGTATCGCTGCCTTGTAATATCTCATATTGTCAGCGTCAAGTGGGTCTTCTTCCGTCTCCGTCCCGGTACCAACGTTATCTACCAGCGTCATGAATTTCTCGAGTTCATGGCGGACCATCGGGACTCTTAGATCCACTTCTGCAAGAATTAAAAGTTTATAGAGCTCTACAAATAATGTGAAAAAGTCAGCTTTTTTGTAAATGCGACTCTTGGGCGGGAAGTTCAGCCTGTCTATGAATGAAAGGACAACTTGAGTATTGTGTAGTATCTGATCTTTGTTTGGGAATGATTCATTGAATTGGTCGAGAAATGCTTCTACTTCGTTGTCGCGATTAAAGTAAGTGCTCATAACTGTTGCCAGCAAACTTGCGCAATACATGGTGTCGTTCATGCGCTTGACATCAGTCGAAGTAAAGATCCGGTAGTCGTTAAAGAACTCAAACTGCGCAAACGTTTCGGCGGCCTTTTTAAATTCGCCCCCGTAACGAGCGTTGTGGATTTCCATGGCGTTCAATCCGTAGCTAGTCGAATTGATACGCTGAAACACCTGCTTGATCTGTTCGATCGACATGTTGCCCAAGTCACGAACAACGACTTTGTACTCTAAAAATCTAACCTGATCTTCTTCGGCTAATTCGTCATAGCTCAGAAAGCCGGCTGGTAAACGTAAGTCGGGTGACCCTTTGAAATATTGGTAAAGAGTGGTTATGCGCTGCTGGCCGTCTACCAACATCTCAGCACCTTCGCCAGTTTTTGTATCAACTTTTCCGGCCGCTATATAAATTTCAGGGAAAGGGTAACCCTCTAGTACAGTGCGAATAAATTCAACCTTGTCCTTGTTGATCCACACCAGACGGCGTTGGAACTCTGGTTGGGGAATTAAAGTTGTGTTGGCTATGGCGGTCAACAGAACTCGGAGGCGTCTATTTGAAGCTGAAGTATCCATTAAATTAGTTCCTTGCATTGTTCGATGCAGATTTTTTGATACTCATGCAGGAAAAAGTTTGAGTGGTATAGTCCTGCTCGTATCTTATACGGTCCGTATTGCCCGCTTGAAGTTAGGGCGTTAAAGAACGCCCACCACTCTGTCGTAAATTGATTTCTCGGAAGTTTGTCTGGTCTAATCCAGCCCTCCGAAAGGTATCTGAAAAAAGATTCAGATTTTGGCCAGTATGCCCCGCCTTTCTTAAATAGATATGCCTCGGCCCAGACCGCTTCAAATAATTTAGGTGATACGACTGCTATATCTATGTCGGACTCGTCGTTGAAAGACTGGAACCTCCGGCTGGGTTTTATGCTGAAGCCTAACTTTCCCGAGCCAACTACAATGACGTCGCTAAATTCAATGCCAAAATTTTCGCAGACCTGTTCTTTCAGGCGGTAGTGCTGATCGACACTTAGAATTTTACTCTCGGCCGCCAGTATATATTTTCTGATTATCTGTAAGCTTGTAAGTATCGCTAAGTCTTGCTTGAAATCATCGATCATCTTTTAAGGTCTGACCTGGTTGGTAGTTGTCCACCTTTACTTCTTACGTAAAGACGGGCAAAAAACATGTCCGTATGGTGGTTCAGCACAAACCGTATACCATCGTGTGCGGTATTTTGCACCTGAAATACCGCGATAAGGCTCTTTACAGTTTCTCGATTCTGAGGTGTTCGATGCGACGGGGGTGCTTATGCAGCCTCATCTTTTGCGGCGGTTCCCCAATTCTCCGGTGAGTTTTGCCAGGCCGTTATCGCAGATTCTCTCCAGCCAACTCGACCAGCCGAAATCATCACCGATCTTGGAAACCTCCCGCGTTTGATTTCTCGCCAAAGAGTCGCTCGAGACAACGACGTTACGTCTAGCACTTCCTTTTCTCGCATAAATCGGTCTAGTTTTCGCATACTTTGTATCCTACAGAATTGGCTGGTTAGGCTTGGCGAGCCAGGTGAATGACCAAGTCATCAAAACTAGGGTCGTCCCCTGTGCATGACCGCCATTCCAGAACCTTCAGAACCTGCAAGCGGCTGCAGTCGTCCACCAGGATCTCTCGCTGGCCAGCTGCAGCTCTAACTTCCAGAATCTGCAGTAGCCCGTCTTCGCCATATGCCCCGGCTTGAATGATCGGGGTGTTTTGTCCAGCCGAGATCATCCTGTCTTGGATCTCCTGCAGCTTGCTGGTTTTGCCGTCGCAGGCGTTTCCTATGAACACTTGAACTTGCATCTGTGATTCCTCCCTTGGTGTGTAATCAGGCAGCCTGGAAAATCCAGCACCGCACGGTCTTCGGTTTGTCGGCGGCATCGGTATCCCATGCGGAGCAGACATTCCTGTTGGTCTCAACGAACTTGGGGCACTTGCTTGTTTTTAGGTGGCGCTTGAGCTCAGTCAGGTCCGGGACTTTCTGGCGTTTCTCAGCGGCTTCCTTGGCGAAGTCGTTGAGGTTCACCGCAATCAGGCCGTCATTGCGGGAGTGGTTGAGCCCACCTGCAGTGCTGTTCAAGTACTCGTACAGTTCCCAGAACTCGACGACGATCGGGTGATCAGCGTTGATCGCCAGCTGACGTTCCTTGGCCATGCTCTGGATCTCGGCGTGGGCAGCGTCCACCTGGTGCTTTTTCAGCGGAACAACGTGAACCAGGGCATCGACTAGGGCGTGCAGCTGCGCGTGATTCTTCGCGATCCGGACGGTGCGGATCTCGGGAAGGGCCAGCAGCTGCTGTTCGTATTTGGGCCCCTTTTCGCGGACGGTCTCCATCACCTTGCTTTCCATCATGGTGGACTTGACCAGGAAGCCGCTGACGCGGTCGACCGGCATCCGCTCGAGCTTTTCCACCAGCAATTTGGTTTGCGGCGTCTGCCCGTCCTTCGTCATGGCGATGTGCACCAGGCGTTGCAGGATGGGTTCTGAAGCGTTCACCGCGTGGTTCTGGCCGATGACCACAGCGCCACGGAAAGGAGGTTCCCGGGTGTCGTTGCCGTTGTTCTTCACACCGGTGGAGCGAACGCTGCGGCCGTTGTAGGCGGTTTTCAGTTCGTCCCAGTCGTACTGTTTGGTTTGGCTGCCATCGGTCTTTTCCCGCTCCGATTCGATCAGCACCACCGGCAGATTGCCGACCTGGGCGAAGTTCCGTGCTCGAGCAACTGGGGTGCCCTTGGTTGGGTCGAAACCCTCGTAGTCGATACGTCCGCAGAGCTTCCATAGAAACTCGATCAGCGTGGACTTACCGGCGCCTGGCTCACCGATGATTTCCATGAAGGGGTAGCTTTTCTGATGCTGCCGGATCTGCTCGGCGAACAGCGAGCCGAACCAGAATGCGAGCGCGACCAGACCCTTGGCACCGAAGCATTGCCAGATGATGTCCAGCCACTCGGTGTCGAACTTCTCCAGCTCCGTGTTCAGGTTGAGGATCACCGATTGGCTGAGGGTCTTGATGCTCAGCCGGTCCATGTCGAAGAAATCCTCCTCGTTCAGCTTGAACACTTTCCCATCGCGCACCGCTACGTCGCCGTAGACGTACGCGCTGTGCTCACGGGTGTAGCCGGTGAAGTCGATGGTCTGAACGGTTTTGAGGGCGTCGGTTTGCTCCTCAATGAAGGCGTCCAGCTGCTGGGTGGTACCGGTGAACATCCCGCCCGGGGCGATACCGAGAAGGCGCTTCTTGAACTCTGCCGACGAGGCGATCTGCGAGCTGGTGAAGGTGTTCTTGATCGGTGCAGCATCGTGGGCGAACGTGATCCGGAAGTAGTACCAGGACTCGTCGGTGAGCTTGTTTTCCTGGTAGTACAGGGCCTTCGGATTACAGGTCGCAATGCGCTGCAGCGCGCCGCACTGCTGCATAGCCTTGGCCCGCATTTGCTTATTGTTCAGCTGCTGATCGTCGTGGTGATCGCTGTCCTCGAGTTCCTGGATCGCCTTGTTGTACTTCTCCAGATCGAGCTTGAACCAGTACAGTCGATTGCCGAATTCCAAGTGGAATTCGCTGCGGCGCTTCCAATCAAACATCACCAGAGCTTTCTCGGTGGCGTTCTCAGCAATCAGCAGGGCGCCGTAATGCCGCGCAGTGGTGATGTCTTTGTCGACCTGAGCATCACGCTTCTCGCCTTCGTCCAGAAACTGCCACCGCTGGTGCAGATCGTTCCAGTCGACCTTCTTGTTATCCCGCTGCGGTATCTGGGCTGCTTCGCAGGTGAAGCCAAGTTCGCGGGCCATGCGGACCCAACGCTTGGTGTAAGCGTGTGCGCCAGGCTCGTTATCAAGCGCCCAAACCAGTTTTGGCAGGTGGCCTGGACGAGCCGCTGCCAGCGCTTGCAATGAGTCCGCTGGGAAGGCGTTTGAGGACATAGCCGACACTGCGGGAATGTTGTGGTGCACCAGGGCAAGCGCGTCGAAGATCCCTTCGACAATCCAGATCTCTTTCGCCTCGAGCACGTCAACGCAAGGCGGGCACCACCAAACACCTTTGTAGGACTCACCCGGCTTGAAGCGCGCCTTCATCTTGCCGAAACGCGCAGGCTTGTCGATCAGTCGTTCCCAATAGCCGCCTTTCTCCAAGGCGAAGCGTACCGTCGCACTGCCTGCGTCGTGCTGGGCCGAGTAATACGTTTCCTGTGTAAACCAACCGGCGATCAACGAAATGTCGAAGCCGCGGGCAAATTCAAGGTATGCACGCGCAGTCGCCGTTGGGGCGTTCTCAGTGGCTGGAACGCGCTTGCTCCAGTCTTCAAAGAGGTCGTCGTAAATCTCTTTCACGTGCACGGTGTGGCCGCACTTTTCCTGACGTCCACAGATGAGCTGCCACGGACTGTCGAAACGGGTGTACAGCTCTTTCTTATTGCACTTGGGACAAGTGCCCCCACGCATGTAGTTGGTGGGCGCACGGTGTTTGAGACCGAATTCGGACTCGATGCGCTGCAGAACGTCGTGACGCAGATCGTCTCTCATAGTTACTTCACTGCCTTGAGGCTAAGGCCGAGGCTTTGGGTTATGGCGCCGATCAGGTGCTTCTGGGCAGCCATCACAGGGCTGTTGGCGAGAATTGATCCATGGCGCAAGCCATCAGGAATCATGCGGTACTGATCTGCGTACCAGAGGTCATTGAGGCTGAGACGGTATTGCTCGCGCAGGTTGGCCAAGAGCGCTTGGGCCTGACCTGGTGTCAGTTTTGCGTTGATGTTCATGGCGTTTTCCATCGTCAAACCTCTATTCCGGGCGCAGCTCACCCAAGCCCACAGCGGCGGGACGGGCGATTCAGTGGGTGGGTATTACGGTGCGGCTATGCGGAAACGACCGTTGTCCGGTGCGTTGAGAATGCGTTCGTAGATCAGGCTGACAGGAACAGCCCAAGCGTTACCGGTGGCGGGATCGATGATGACTGTGTGCGTCGACGTGCTGCTGCTCATGTCCAACCGCTGCCGATCGCGGATCGCTGACATATCGCTGCAAGCCAGGTGAACAAGCTTTTCGGCGGTGGTCGTCAAAACGTCGTAGTCGGTTACCAAGTGCTGCACTGCACGATCAAACAACTGCTGATCGTCGCCCAAGTGTTCGCATTGGTGGCGCTCCAGAAATGCGAGCGCTGCTGCTTTGAGCACGTCCTGGTATTCAAGTACCGCAGGCAGATGGTTCATTGAGTAACCCCTGATTTGTTGCGGTACAAGTCAATGGCTGCCAGCACTTCGGCGTGGCGTGCTGCCATGTGCAGGTTGTGGGCATTGAGGATGTGTTCGGCTTCGGTTTCGGAAATGCAGCCGTCCGCTAACGCTTTAGCAATCTCTTGATCAACACATCCGCGCTTGGCTGCTACGTTCACAGAAAGGGTGTACATCTCTACGTTGTCCAAACTCTCTGGATCTGCCACCGGAACGAACAAACCGCCGTACATCGCTGCCACGTAGTTGGGCAAATGCTGAGTGCCGGCTTCCTGTTCCAGTTGGTAGAGCTGGGCGTCTGATAGCGGACGGCTGTTGTTGTTTTCGTAGGCGTGGTTGTCGAACTTTTTCAGTGCCAAACCTATGCGCGCTGCAGCGCATTCCCGGCCACCCGGATAACTACAGATAATGGCGCTGACAACTTCCCGGCGAGTTTTTAGAACTGAACTTTTCATGTTCTGCTTTTCCCTGTGGCTCAGTGCCATTACTGTTCGATCACGCCGTCTTTGATACCGAGTAACACGGCGGCGCGATGTGCCTCCCCACGGCGACCTTTGATCCGACCGTTCAATAGGTCGCTGACTAAATTTTTGTTCAGCCCATGTTTACGGCTGAATTCCGCAATGCTTATCCCTCTGCGATCCAGATCAGCGCGGGCTTGCTCGGGCGTAACAGTGGCGGGCATAGTGGTTACTCTGTTCGTTTGTGGTTGTTTGCGTTTGTCTGGGGTGATTCTTGGTCAAAAAATTGATCAAGTCAATGGCGGTGAATAAAAAAATGCTCATAGCGGATCAAGTAGGTGAACGCCTGAGGGAAGAGCGCGAGCGCTTAGGATTAAATCAAACAGAGTTTGGAGCGCTTCTTGGGGTGAGTCGTGGGACTCAAAAGAACTATGAGTTGGGAGCGAATTCGCTCGACCTTCGCTATGTGGCGGCACTTGAAGAGTGCGGTGTAGATGCAGCGTTTGTATTGACTGGCCGGCGTTCCACGCCGCTGGGACAACTGTTTTCTCCAGAAGAAGAAAAGCTGATCAAGCAATACAGAAGCATCACGCCGTTCGACCAGGAGGCGATTCGTCGTTTCCTGCAAGCCATGGCCGACGACGCCGCCCGTCATCGGAATTAACTTGTAACAAAGCATGTGCGGCATTCGTCGCCCCCTCATCCAAAAGCCAGTTCTCGCCCCGATATCGTCGATTCAGCAATGCACTTTATGGAGTAGTAAGCATGTTGGATCGCACAAAAACTGAACCCATCACCGTTCAAACCAATGAGTTCGAATGGGTGGATCTGTCCAAAATTGAACGTCGTTTGATCCGCCTGTATCGCCTGTTGAATGAGCAGGAGCAACTTCAACTCCGGCGGATGTCCCAGGTACTCGCCACCAATCCGAATGAGCCGGCCAGAAACTGATATTCCGCGTCGCTGATAGCCCGTTCCATGTAATCGATCGCCGACATCGTTGAGTCGGCGATTTGCGCATCACTCCATCGCCTGCGATCCAAACTGTTCAAACAGCTCCCGCTGCTTCGCTTTGGGCATGCTCTTCAAGCAATCGAGCAACATCCTTTCGTAGGTCTGAGCCGATGGACTCACCGTGTGAGAAAACGTCAGGTGGGCAACCCAGCTGTGCCCGCACTCTACGTTCAAGCACAGGCAGTAGAGCGTGACGAAATCCGGTGAATGCTTTTTGCTGTCCCGAATCAAACCCTTGTTTCCGCATTTGCATGTAACTCGCATTGTGTCCCTCCCCAGGGCAGCCAATCGCCACTATATTGCCACAATATATAGTGGCAATCCCCTCAAGCCGTACCGGATGCAGTGGTATCCACTGGTTCTTTGATTTCTCTCCAGGTGAATCGCCTGTCTTCTCGTAGAGAGTCGTTCAGCTGATTGAACAACTGGCAGATCGGTCGAATCTCGTTGCTGGTGTATACGCGATCGATCTTTTCGATGTCCCCAAAACCCGCGCTGTTTTCCGGGATGATGCCCGCCAGAGCTGGGTTCATTCGCCAGGCTGCAATCACGTCGTTGCGCGTAATGTTCTTTACCTTCTCCAGCTCGTCCTTGGCCTGAAAGTCTCCTACCGGAATGATCTGAATAGCCTTCTCGGCACCGCCAGGGATGTTTACAAACATCGATCGGAAGTTGCCGACGCCCTTGCTGGCGCTGATCTGGTCGCGAAGCGTCTCTTCGTCGTCCTCAGTCAGGTTCGGGTCGTTGGTGTAGAAGATGTAACCGGCGTGCGCGCCATTGCTGTAGTAGCGCCGGCGGAAGAGGGTGGCCGCCTCGTTCAACAACAGCGCCTGCATGCCACCTAAGTATTCAGGAACGCCATAGACGTTTTGTTCAACGTCGTAGTTCAGGACGTGCTCGATCTCGTCCTGGTGAAACTCCTCTTCTTTGCCATCCTTCAGCAGCATCACGAAACCGCTATCGACTTTGATCCGCATGTTGATCGCCGGGAGGTGTTGCATTTGCAGTACCTGGCCGAACGCATTGCGAACGCGCAGGAAATACGCTTCTCCGAAAACCATAAAATCCAATGCAGCCCGGCTCATGGTGCTGACCGAGCAGCCTGCTGATGGCATGAACTCACGCAGCAACAGGTTGCGCTTGAACCCCGGTATGGCGCCGTGGTGAGCGTTGGCGCGCAGCAGCTTGGCCAGACCCTGACGCGACACGGGCGGGGTGTACAGACGTCCGTCGTGACTGGCGAACACGCCCAGGTACTGCCCGATGTTGTCGGTGAGGACCTGTTCCGGTGCCCCGAACGAAAACGCCCGCATGGGACCGGGTGCCGATGGTTGTTGCTGCTTTCTTACTGGTTTGCCCATGGGTACTTGATCCGCTGAGTGCATAGCGGCTGCGCCGCTGCTTGTTGATGTTGAGAGGTTCATGGGCCAGGGCATGCATGATCGCCCAGGCAATATCGGCATGGCCCGAGGCGTCAGTACGCGATGCGCTATACGTGACCTGGCCACCGCCAGTGGTGCCGCGCTTGATCGTCAGGAAGGCCTGGGCGATGTCGTTCCAGCCAGCGTCCCACTCGATCCGGCTGCCCTGAATCGTGTCCTGGGCCTTGAGCACCAGGGTGTTTTTGGTCTCGAGGCTGTAGTGGATTGAGGTCGCACGCGGGTAGAAGTCGCGCACCAAGTCGAACACGCCGTATCCGATGCCGGTGGTATCGATGCCGATGTGCTGGACGTTGAATCGCTCGGTGAGCTTCTTGACCTGGTCGGCCTGGTACTTGAACGACTGTCCCCGCCAGCTGTACTTCTCCAGGATCCGGAACTTGCCACCATCCTCCAGCGGCGGTGCGATGACCACGCAGCTCGCATCGTCGCGGGTGCGGCTCGGGTCGTAGCCAATCCAGACGGGGCTGTTGCCGAACGGTCGGGGATCGTCCGGGTCGTAGTCGGTCCACAACGACAGGTCGGAGTAACAACGCTCGAGGTCGACCAGGGAAAACGCACTCTGCGTGCTGTCGATGAACTTGCACATGAACAGCTGCTGAAATTTGTCCTCGTCGTACTCCAGCTGCAGCTGCTCGAGGTCGAACAGATCACAGCCGCCAGCGATGGCGTCGAGGATGGTGATGACCTTGCGCCATTGCCCGTCCGGACACAGTGAGCCAGCTGCAGCTTGGGCTTCGCTCGGCCACGGATCTTTGGCGTTCTTGCGTTTGCTGTTGCGGAATTTCTCACCGGTCCAGAACGGGTAGGCCTGGTGCGACACCGCGCTGGGCGTGGAGAAGTAGGTCTTTCGCCACTTCTTGTGTGTGGCCATAGCACTGGCGACGGTGTTGAGTTTTTCGAAGTCGCGAATCCAGAAGTACTCGTCCACGTAGACGTGGCCATGATGGCCCTGGGCGGTGCTGCTGTTGGTGCTGAGAAAGCGCAGCTCGGCCCAGGGCTTGCCGTCCTTGCTCAAAACGATCGGGTTGCCGGTCAGCTCCAGGCCGAACCATTCCTGGGCAAATGAAATGATGTAGCTGCGGAAAATTTCGGACTGTGCGCGACTGGCGGACAGGAAGATCTGGTTGTCACCCGTGAGCACAGCGTCCATGAACGCTTCGCCGGCGAAGTAATACGTCAGACCCACCTGGCGGCTTTTGAGGATGTTGCGGATACGGCTCGTCAGCGGGTTCTGTTTGGCGGCAAATAACTCCTTCTGGTAGCCGTACATTTTGCTGATGAACTTGTCGAGGAAGTCCACCTCGGTCAGCTCGCCGACCTCGTTTTTAGCTTTCTTATCGCGCTTCTTTCCGCCCTTGTCGTTGCGATCGCCACGCTCACGACGCTCGCTGCGTTGTCCTTCTTTGCGCTGGCCATCGTCCGCCGGCGGATCGCCGATCGGCGTCGGTACCAATTTCACGGATTGCTTCAGCAGCCGATCGCGGACGGTCGTCAGGCGGTCGAGCTCGTCCAGGTCGCCCTTGGTCAGCGACGTGGCTTTGTCCAGGATGAGAGTGATGCGCCGGCCAACGGCCGTCAGCGGCTCTTCATCCGACAGCATGTCGTCCCACTCACCCTGACGGATCCAGTAGTAAATGATCCGGATGTTGGGCAGGGACAATTGCGCCTGAATTTCACGCGGCTTGCACCGGCGTAAATAGAGGCGTTTGGCGGCTTCTTTAAGTTCGGGGGCGTATGGCATGACCGCAGTCTATGCGGCGAAAACACGCGAAACGCGGGGTTAAAAACCACGTTCTTCGTAGAACCAGATTCTACGAATGGCGCCGCAGCAAAGCGTTTGTTCGGTGGTGTTCCGGTGCATATCGTGGCGGCTCAAATCAAGATTGAGCGCAGTTAACGCCCATGCCCCGTTCCCTAGTTTCGTATTGGAAACGTGTCGCCACCAGCGGCCCGACCGTAGATGGTCGCGAAATCCTTCCCCAGGAACTGCGCGATATCGCCGAGACGTATGCACCCTCCAAATACACCGCCGTTATCTGGTGCGAGCACGAACGCTGGAGCGGATCCCACGGCACCGTCTTCGCCGTGCGCCTCGTTGAGGAAGGCGATGATTTGGAGCCTGGTCAAATCGCGCTGGAAGCCCAGCTTAAGCCGAATCAGAAGCTGCTTTGGCTCAATGACCAAGGCGAGAAACTGTTCTCCAGCATCGAAATCTGGCCGAATTTTGCCGGTACCGGCAAAGCCTATCTGACCGGCCTGGCTGTGACTGACCAACCTGCAAGCCTCGGCACCCAGGAACTGTACTTCTCGCAGCGCACCAACAAAGCAACGTATTACGCCGCCTCTGTCGAGCTGGGCGATCTGAACGAAGAAAAGCCTCAAGGCGAGATCGCCAAGCTGGCGGCGATGGTCACCAGCCTATTCAAGCGCTTCGCTGTCGAGCCCCCGGCAGCCGCTGACAAAACCGACCCCCCCAACGAGAGCAAACCCCCAATGGATGAAGCTACAGCTACGGCTTTGAAGGCCTTGCTGGCTCAATTGCTTGTTGTCGCTGCCGGCATTCAGGCAGTGATTGAGCCTGCCGCCGAAGACGCCCCAGAGCCTGATCAGGCGCCGATCGATGACGTGCAGACAGCGGTGGACGACATCGTTTCTACAGCCGAGCAGGATCGAGAGTTTACCCGTCAAGGCGCAGGCAACAAGGCGCTGGCTGCCAGTGTCGCCCGCATTGAAAAACAGTTCAGCGCTTTGTTGAACACTCCGAAAGGCCGCGATCTGCCACGCACCACTAGTGCCGCTGATCAAAAGAAAGCGCGGGTGCTCTGACATGTCTCAATCTCTGAGTATTTTGGGCGCCAAAATGTACGCCCAGATGCAGCTCGATATTGCCGAGAATTACGGCGTTGAGCTGGCGAATAAAATGTTCAGCGTTGAGCCGACAATCGCTCAAGAGTTGAACGAGGCAATCACTGCCAAGTCGGACTTCCTGCAGCGCATCAACGTCATTGGCGTGAGCGAGATCAAAGGTCAGAAGGTGTTCTTGGGCGTGTCTGGTCCCGTGACCGGCCGCACCAACACTAAGACCACCGATCGCGAAGCCAAAGACGGCTCGGCTCTCGACGAAAACACCTACGAGCTGTTTTCCACCGAGTCCGACGTTAGCCTGCCATACGCGAAAATAGACGCATGGGCGAAGTTCCCGGACTTCCATCAGAAGTACTCCGCTGCTGTGCAGAAACAGATCGCGCTCGATCGCATCATGATCGGCTTCCATGGCACCACTGCCGCCACGCAGACCGATATCGTCGCCCACCCGATGCTGCAAGACGTCAACAAGGGGTGGCTGCAGATCGCTCGTGAGCAGATCCCGCAGCAGGTCATGAAGCAAGGTTTGACTGCCGGCAAAGTTACGCTGGGCGAGGGCGGCGACTACCCGAACCTTGATGCCCTGGTGCACGACACCAAGCAGATGGTCGATGAGCGACTGCGTGACGGTGGCGACTTGATCGCGATCATCGGCAGCGACCTGCTGGCCTCTGACAAAGCCAAGTTGTATGCCAAGCAGGGCGATGTCCCGACCGAAAAAGAACGCATCGAAGATGCCCAGGTTATCGCGACCTATGGCGGTCTACCGAGCTTCAGCGTGCCGTTCTTCCCGGTCAACGGTGTCGTGGTCACCAGCTTCGACAACCTGTCGATCTACTTTCAGGACAGCAGCTGGCGCAAGCAAACCATCGACAACCCGAAGCGCTCCCGCGTCGAGGATTACAACAGCCGTAACGAAGGCTATGTGATCGAGCAGCTGGAAAAGTTCGCGATGACTGAAAACGTGGAGCTCGTCTGATGAGCCTGGCACTGGCGCACAAGCGCCGAATTCTGGCCGAAGGTCCAGCCGCTGCACGCGCCGATGCCGAATCGGTGGCGTATTCATCCGCCACTGCGTTGTCCAGTCCAGCAAACGCGAAGAAGCACTTGAAGCTAATGGAAGACGCAATGGCGCAGGATCTTGAGCGTCTTAGCTCGATGGATAACCACGGGCTGCGCCAGCTGCTCAAGCGTGACGAGTTGCTGCCCAAATACCTGGACTACGTGCAGCGCTACCGCGATTCCGGATTGAGTTTCCCGAACTCGGTAGTGATGCAGGTCTTGGTCTGGCTGTTTGATACCGAGCAGTTCGAAGCAGGGTTCGACCTGGCCGGCTTCGCGATGGAACAAGGGCAAGCAATGCCTGAGCGCTTCAAGCGCAACGTGCAGACCTTCGTTGCAGATGCGGTGATCGACTGGGCCGAGGCTGAGTACAAGGCCAAACGCAGTCCCGAACCGTACCTCACCAACCTGCTGCCTTTGGTGGACGGTGAATGGAAGCTCTTTGATCGCATTCCGGCTCGCTATCACAAGCAGATTGGGATTCTCGCGCTGGACCAGCGGGATTTTGCGAAAGCCATCACCCACTTCGAACGTGCGGAAGCGCTGTACGAAGGGATCGGTGTGGGCACTCGCCTGGAAGGCGCTCGCAAGGCACTGACAAAAGAGCAGGCCCAACAACCACCGGCTGACACAGCCGCCGAATAACTGACTACCCCCCCCGGCGAGAAACTGTGGATGTGAGCCAACCATTTTTGGCCTGACCCACTGAAACAGTTTTCCCGCCCCTATTTGAGTGCCCAGCAATGAGCTTTTCCGGGAAACCCACCACCTTTGTGGATCAGGCGATCGAGAATGACGGCTTCTGGCCGAACCTCTCCTTGTCCGACTTCCAGAAGGGTTACCGCCTGCCGGCGGAGTACCTGGTAGACATGCTGGCCACTGATCTGACCACGGCAATGATCGAGGTCAACAAGGATCTCGCCAAGCGCAAAGCAGCCTGGCAATCCGTAGGCATCACCTCCGTGGAATCTGCAGACCCTACGGTGCTGCAGGAACGCACATTTCACGCAGCGACGTACAAGCGCGCCGTGTATTGCCGCGCAAAAGCCAGTTTGCTGACGCAGTTCGCCACCGTGACCCGCCGTGAAAGTGCGGAGAACACCGGAAAAGAATTGCCCGAACGTGGCGAGACCTTCCTCGAGTTCAGCCAGCAGGCCGTGCGTTCGCTTCAGGGCCGTGGCCGCATTACGGCGGCACTCCTGTGATCAAACTGCGCGCACTCACCACGTACCTGATCGCGCGTCAGCTGGTGCTGCCTGAGCAGCTCGACAGCTGGACCGACCAGGTGAACCTGGGCCTGATCTGGAAACCGGACGTCGGCGGTCTGCACATGGGTGACATGCGTTACAGCGCGACGATCGCCCTGGAGCGTTTCGCCGATCACCCCGGTCGCCTGATGGCGTTGGTGGGCAGTTGGCTTGAGAACAATGACCAGGACCGTGACGAACTGCCGGCGCCGAAGTTCGACATCACCATGCTCGACAACGACTTGGCCGACGTGGACATCACCCTGGAGTTCAACGAGCCGCAATACCTGACCGAGGATCCTGCCGGCGAGATCGAGGCCTTCGGTAAGACCTGGGCGTTTGTCCCATTTGACCTGTGGGTTGCCGAGCACGGCGAGGTGGCCAGCTATGGCCGGTCGTAGCACGTTCGAGCTCGATGCTCGCGGCTATTTAGGCATCCGTGAGCAGTTGGCATTGCTGAGCCTGCCCCCGCAGCTTCGCCGGCGCCTGCTCAATAACGTCACAAAACGCGTCCGGACAATGAGCCGTAAGCGGGCAAGAGACCAGCGAAACCTGGACGGCTCGCCGTTCGAGGCGCGCAAAGGATCCGCCAAGGGCAAAAAGAAGATGGAAGCCGGCCTGGCCAAGCTGATGGTGGTCACTCGCGTGAACGCCAATGAGGCCGAGTTGGGCTGGCGCAACGCATTGACCAGCTGGGTCGCATCGCAGCAGCACCACGGCGTCAGCGAGCGCCGCACAGCCGCCCAAATGCGTAAGTGGAACACCGTCCCCGTCGGCTTGGCTGCTACAGAAAAACAGGCCAAGCGTCTGCGCAGGCTGGGCTTCAAGGTACGCCAGGAAGGCAAAAAAAGCCTCACGCGTCCGTCTGTGGCGTGGATTCAAGAGCATGTGAATTACGCCAAGGCTGGCCTGCTGATCCGGATCCTGGACGATGAAAAAGCCGAGAGCAGTGGCGCCCAGAGCTGGGAAATCACCTTGCCCAAGCGCCAGTTCATCGGGGTCAGCACCGAACGCGACACCGGCCTGCTGCTGAACCAGGTGCTCCAACAAATCCTTAAATCTCCCCGCTAGCGAGGCACTGCATGGCACTTGGCAAAGTCAGCGTAAACAATCTCAATCTGGGCCAAGGTGCCGTGACTGAGATCGAGCGCTATTTCCTTCTCATTGGCACCGGCGCGAAGAGCCTCGGCCAGCTTATTCCTCTGAACACCGACAGCGACCTGGACAGCACGCTCGGTATTCCAGCCAGTGATCTGAAAACTCAGATCATTGCTGCGAAGCTGAACGGCGGCGACCGTTGGGCCTGCCTGGCTGCGCCAATCGCGGCGGATGGTGACTGGTCCGAAGCACTGGAACAGGCCCAACAGCAGGGGTACTCCGTCGAGGCAGTGGTAATTACCAAGCCGGTGACTGCTGCAGCGCAACTGTCGGCCATGCATGACGCGGCGATCGATCTGAACAACGTCTATGGCCGGCGGGCTTTTGTGATGGCGGCAAGTGCCGGTATCACTCCGCTGCAGACCTGGGATCAATACCTGGTCGAGCAGCGGGCAATCACCATGGGCCTTGCCGCGCCGCGTGTCTTGGTCGTGCCTCAGTTGCACGGCAATGACCTGGGCGTGCTGGCCGGTCGTTTAGCGAATGCGGCTGTGAGCATTGCTGACAGCCCAATGCGCGTGGCTTCCGGTGCAGTGCTGGGCTTGGGCGCTGTACCCAACGACCTTGACGGCGTGCCGCTGCCATCCGCCATCCGTGCAGAGCTTGATAAAGCGCGCTTCTCCGTATCGCAGACCTACCCGGATTACCCAGGCGTGTTCTGGGGCGACGGCAACATGCTCGATTCGCCGGCAAGTGACTTCCAGGTAGTCGAGTACCTGCGTCTGGCCGACAAGGCTGCACGTCAAGTTCGCCCGTTGCTGATCCGTCGTGTCGCTGATCGTCGACTCAACAACACCCCCAACAGCGTGGCCGCAGCAATCAGTGCGCTGATGAAACCCCTGCGCCAGATGGCTAAGTCCGCCACGTTTGCCGGTCAAGTGTTTCCTGGTGAGATCGAGGCGCCGAAGGACGGCGACATCGTCCTGGTGTGGCTCAGCAAAACCAAGGTCGAGCTCTACATCAAGATCCGACCGCTCAACTGCCCGAAGGACCTGACGGCAAACATCGCCCTCGACCTTTCCACCGACGATTCGGAGTAACCCACTATGTCACGTATTGGCGGCAAAAACTTCGACGTGAACCTGGGAGATCTGCAGGTCCACGTCGAGAACTGCACACTGGATGTCACGGACAACACTGCCGTGGCGCAGAGCAAGGGCGTGCCTGATGGCCACGTCGACGGCGATGTCTCGGCTAGTGGTGAGTTCGAGTTCGACACCAGCAACTTCAACCTGCTGATCGAAGCTGCGCGCACTGCCGGAAGTTTTCGAGGGCTGGAAACGTTCGACATCGTCTTCTTTGCCAAGGCAGGTGAGGAAGAACTGCGCGTCGAGGCGTTCGGCTGCAAATTGAAAGTCTCCAGCTTGCTCGGGATCGATCAGAAGGGTGGCGAGAAATCCAAGCACAAGGTGCCGTTTGACGTCACCAGTCCGGACTTCATTCGCATCAATGGCGTGCCTTATCTGGCCGCCGCCGAGATCGAGGGCCTGCGCTGATGGTTTGCCCGTTCGATCGTGCCCAGGCGCTGGAACAACGCCAGCGTGATCAGGCGATTGCCGCCCAGCTCGCCAAGGCACGCCCGATCGGGCCAAGCCGTAGCGAGTGTCTGGACTGTGACGGTGAGATCCCTAAAGCGCGTCAGGCGCTCGACGGGATCTTGCGTTGCGTGCCATGCCAATCAATTTTTGAGAAAGAGGTTCGCCGATGAGCACGAATCAGGCTGCTCAGGACACCGCCATTGCATTTGTAAAGGCGTCACCGGCCATCGGCGTGGCCGCTACCGGTGTGACCGGTACCGTCGACTGGTCAGCGGTCGCCTACATGCTGACCGCACTTTATATGGTGCTGCAGATCGTTCTACTGGTCCCCAAGTACCAACAAATGCTGCGCGACTGGAAGGGCAAGTTATGAACCTGCGCATCAAGATCGCCACCGGCGCCATTGCGCTGGCCAGCGCTTCGTTGCTCGGTTTTCTCGGCAAGTGGGAAGGCCAGGGCCAGAACGTTGTGTACCCCGACACGTTGGCCCGTGGCCTGCCCACGGTGTGCAAAGGCATCACCCGTCATACCAGCCCTTATCCGGTCGTGATCGGCGATTACTGGTCAGACGCTCGCTGTGACCAGGTGGAGCAGCTGGTGATCGAGAAAGGCCAACTGGCTCTGGCTGACTGCCTGACAAATCAAGCGATCGGGCAGAACACCTTTGATGCCCTGAGCAGCCATGGCCACAACTTCGGTGTGCCGAGCACGTGCGCCAGTCGAGCCGTGGGGCTGGTCAATGCCGGACGCCTCCAAGACGGCTGCAAAGCATTGGCCTGGGGCCCCGATGGCAAAACACCGGTGTGGGCATTCGTCACCGATTCCAAGGGCCAAAAGCTGTTCGTGCGTGGCTTGCATGCGCGCCGCCTGGCAGAAGCGGAGCTATGCGTGAAATGACCATAACCCCGTTCCGATTTTTTCTCGTGGTGGCTCTGACCGGGCTGATTCCATTGTTCTGGTTCATCCAAGTCGTGCAGGACCGCGACACCGCTCGCAGCGAGCGTGATCTCGCCCGAAGCGAAGTCACCGGCCTGCGTGAAGCGGCGCGAATCAGCGGCGAGATGCTGGCCGCGAGCGAAGCCATCGATATTCAACGCACTCAGGAGCTCGCCATTGAGCGCAACAAAAACGATGTCCTGCGCCGCGCTGTTGGCGATGGCAGTCAGCGGCTGCTCGTCAACGCCACCTGCAGCAGTCCCAAGTCCCACCAGGCCAGCGCCGGCGGCGTGGCTGATGGGGGAACCGCCGAACTCGCAGCAGACGCTCGATCGGATTATTTCACCCTCAGAGATCAACTCGCCCTCAGCCGGCAAATGATCCTGGGCCTGCAAGACCACGTGCGCCGGATCTGCCTGCGCTGAACGTCACCCCTCAATCAAATGGAACAACAAGATGACCGAGAAACGCGAAATCACCCTGGAAGTCGGCGACAAAGAATTCACCTTCTCGGTAACGCCCCAGGACGTGACCAAGTACTTCAACGCCATGACGGCGAACAACAAGGTGTCGCCGTCGCACAACTTGCTGATCAACACCGGGCTCCACGCTGAGCGAGACGAGCTGCGCAAAGTGCTGCTCAACCCGGTGATGACGATGCAGATCTCCAGTGCACTGCTCGAAGAGTACGCGCCGGACATCGAAGTGATCGTAAAAAAGCCCTCGAGCACGCTGAGCGCCTGAGCGAAGACGGATTGGGCCAACTGATGGCCCTGTCCAGTCGTTGGCTACCTGGTGCAGAGCCCACACCCGAGGTGATGGGCACCGCCAAGTGGCTGGAGGACGAGCACTGGAGACGCATGGAAATCGCCGTGGCAAACGGCATCGCTTACGCATTGAACGGATAACCGCACATGGCTGACCGCGCCGCCCGCCTGGCCTTCATCTTGAGTCTGACCGACAAGGTCACAGCGCCCCTGGGCAAAGTGAAAATGGGGTTCTCCGACCTTGCCGAGAAGAGCGAAAAGAACATCAAGACGATGGGCCTGGGGCTGGGCGGCATGGTGGGCGCCGGCGTAGCAATCACGCAATCGTTGGCACCTGCCTTGGAAATGAACCGCGCCCTGGGCGAGGTTAAATCGCTGGGCGTGGCCGAGGACGCGTTGAACGCGCTGAACCGCAAGTCGCTGGAGTTTTCGGTGGCCTACGGTGAGAACGCCCGGGATTTTGTGGCGTCTGCGTACGTGATTGAAGGCGCGATCAAAGGCCTGACCGGCGACCAACTGGCCACGTTCACCAACACCAGCAACCTGCTGGCCAAGGCGACCAAGTCTGACGCGGACACCATGACCGCTTACGTGGGCACCATGTACAACCTGTTCAAAGGCCAAGCCGATGCCATGGGCAAAGGCGAATGGGTTGAGAAACTTGGTGGCCAGACAGCACTGGCGGTGCAGCTGTTTCGCACCGACGGCGCCCAGCTCAAGGACGCCTTCAAGGAAGTCGGCTCGATCGCTACGACGTTCGGGGTGGACCTGGCCGAGCAGTTCGCGGTTATCGGCTCGCTTAGCAGCACCATGGAAGGCGGGGACGCCGGCGGCATCTACAAATCATTCTTCGAGAACATCGGCGGCGCGTCGGAAAAGCTCGGCCTCAAATTCGTCGACCAAAACGGCAAATTACTGCCGATGCTCGACATCCTTGGCAAGCTGGAAGGCAAGTTTGGCGACCTGAACAGCGCGTCGACCGGCGCCAAGCTGATCGAGGCCTTTGGCGGGGAGGGCGCTCGGGTAATCACCGCGCTGACCAAGGACACCGAGCGCCTGCGCAACGGCATGGACCGGCTGGGCAAAGTCCGGGGTCTTGAGAACGCCGAGAACATGGCCAAGTCCATGGTCGACCCCTGGCAGCAATTCGGGGCGGCGGTCGAAGCGCTGCGCATCACCTTTGGTCAAGTGCTGATCCCGATCTTGGCCCCTCTGATGGACAAACTGGTTGCGATCGGGGCGGCCCTGAGTCGCTGGACGCTGTTGTTCCCGAACATCGCCCGAATCATTGGGATCACCACGCTGACCGTGTTCGGGATTATCGCCGCCATGTCGGCGCTCACCCTGGTGATCGGTATCAGCCGCATGACCTGGTTGGGAGTGATGACGGTCTGGAAGGTGGTGCAGTTATTGAACTTGCGCACTGCTGCCAGCTTCGTGCTGCAGAAGCTGGCGATCTTGGCCTACATCGCGGTCATCTACCTGCTGAGCGCGGGGTTGGCCATCGTCCGTGGCGTCATGCTGATGTGGCAGGGCGCGATCTGGCTGGTCAACGCGGCGCTGCTGGCCAACCCGGTGGTGTTGATCGTGGCGGGTGTGGTCGCATTGGTCGCGGCTGTGATCGCTGCCGTTTACTACTGGGACGAATGGACCGCCGCGCTGCTCAACAGTGACGCCTTCAAATGGGTCAGCGATCAGTTCAAGACGCTGTCCGACTGGTTTGGCTCCATGGGCGGCTGGTCAGCCATGGCCAAGGGCTCCTGGGACAGCATCGTTGGCGTCTTCTATAAGGCCATCAACAGCCTGATCGAGATGATCAACAGCATCCCGGGCGTGAACATCGAGGCGCGGTTCGGTGGGATGCCTGAAGTGCCGGGTGTCGATGCGGCTATGAATGCAGCCAATACCGCCCAGGCCGCGCAGAAAGCGAAACAGACTATCAATGCCGCAATCCCCAGCCTTTCACCGTCGCGGCCTTCCGCTGTACCACCTGGTGGACTGCTCACCAGCATTCAGAACACCAGCAGTCAGAACAAGGGCACGCACGTCGAGAACGTGAACATCCATACCGCTAAGCCAATGACTCCGTTGGAGCTGGAAAACATGGTCGCGATGGGGGTGGGCGGATGAGCCTCTACATCGATCTGCTGATCACTAATAACGACCTGACCCTGGACCCCTCGAGCCAACCGCTGCTGGTGGACGATCGGGCCAGTATTGCCCAGGACATCGGTCACATGATCCGCGAAAGCGGCCTCTTGGTGACGCTGGTAGCCGAACGTGACCGCTTCCGACAGGCCGACTGTATCCAGCAACTGGAGCTGCTGGTCGAGAACGACGTGCGCCTGGTCCCGGGCACCGTGCGGATCCTGGGAGAAGGGCAGGGCGAGTACCTGGTCACCGCCAAAACCGTTGAATTTGGATCTGTCGAGGTAGTGCTGTGAGTGACGTAGATTTCAAAAAGGCGTTGAGCGACGCCGGCATTCCGACCACAGAGGCCAAGATGCGTGCTGCCTGGGAGCTGGAAGTCATCGCCCAGGGCAGCAAGCTGAGCAATACGAGCGCCTGGTCGCCATTCTGGCGGGTGATCACCGCGCTGGTGACCAAGCCCGTCATGTGGCTGATCGAATTTATCGCCGGCACCGTGTTGCCGAATTTCTTCGTAAAGACCGCCACCGGCGCCTGGCTGGATATGTTGGCCTGGGCGGTCAACGTCACCCGCAAGCCGGCGACTAAAGCCGAAGGGTTACTGCTATTCACCAGGAGCGCGCTGGCCGGCTTGCTGGAAGTCCCCGTCGGTACCCGTGTTCAATCGATCGCGATCAACGGCAACGTGTACGAGCTGGTGACGGTGGCAGCGGCCAGTTTTGCCGACGGCGAATCGCAGATCCGCGTATTGGCCCGAGCCAAGCAGCCCGGCAGCGGGTTCAATCTTGCACCAGGTTACTTTTCGATTCTGCCCGAGCCCGTGCCCGGGGTTGTCCAGGTCGTGAATGCTGACGGCTGGCTGAGCCAACCAGGTGCGGATGTTGAGCCTGACGACGAGCTGCGTTTACGGGTGCGCAACCAATTTTCAGCGGTCAACCAGTGGCACACCGATGCGGTGTATCGCGCCATGATCGCCGCGTTTCCTGGTGTGCAGCCCGACGGCGTTTACTTTGAACACAGCGCACCCCGGGGCCCCGGCAGCGCCAACGCCTTTGTGTTGTTCGAAGCCGACTCACCAGCGGACACCTTCCTGGCTGAAATCAACAACTACATCCGGGACCAGGGCAACCATGGCCACGGCGATGACCTGTTGGTGCTGGAGATGCCCGCTACGCTGCATGCCGTCAGCTTGACGGTCTGGCCCAAGGCCGAAGTGGGTGCCGAACGTCATCCAGCATTGAAGGCCGACATCGAGCTTTACATCCGCGCCGCGTTTCGCGAAAGCACGGACAGCGATTACCAGCCAACGCTGACCCACCCGCAATCCCGGTTTTCCTTCAGTCGATTGGGCGAGGAGCTGCACCAGCAATTCCCGGGCATCGACTCGCTGAAGTTCGACAATGTCGACATCATTTCAGAACTGAACATCCCGCGCCTGTCCGGGGTTGAGGTGGTTCTGAATGCTTAAGTTGAGCCTTCCTTTCTGGCTCGACGGGCCGGAGCTAGCCAAGCTCAAAGCGGCCGCGCAAGCCTGGTGGGGCAAGGTCGAAAACTGGCTGCACTGGCCGTTGCTGCAAATGGACGCCGAAACCTGCCACCTAAGCGTGCTCGATCTGCTGGCCTGGCAGCGCGACATTCAGCGCTTTCATGGAGAGCCCGAACGCCTGTACCGCCTGCGGGTCAAGTACGCCTTTATCAACGCCGTGGACGCGGGCAGCACCGCTGGCATGGTGCGTATTTTCGAACGCCTGGGCGTGGGTTACGTGGAGATCCAGGAGCGCCTGCCGCACCTCGAATGGGATGTGGTGCTGCTGCACCTGTCTGACACGCAGCTGAGCGAAAACCCGGTGTTGCTGCGCGTCCTGATGCAGCAGTACGGCCGCACTTGCCGGCGGTACGACTTCGTCACGATCACCCCAGTGAAGCTGAACATCGGCGTGGCTGACTTCAATGATGACCAACAAACCCTTATTGCAACGCTGGATGACAGCGCCAGTCGCTTGGTCGTGATCAACGAGCTCGCATTGCTCACCTTCTTGAAACTTTAGGAGCACCCATGGGAGCTAGCATTACCCTTGCCGGCGAGAGTCTGATTGCCCAAAAGCAAGGCGCTGGGGAGAAGCTTGAGATTGCTCGCTTCATTCTGGCCCTTGTTCCAGGTCTCGATCCAAATGCCCCGGTCGATCGCGCAGCCGGCAAGCCGCCGGCGGCGCAGATCGTTTTCACCAAAGCCTACGACCGCAAAGGGTATGTCAGCCCCAACCAGGTGATTTACAGCCTGATGGTCGGCTCGGATGTGGGGGACTGGGACTTTAACTGGATCGGTCTGGAAGCCGCCGGCGGCGAATTGCTGGCCGTCGCGACCGTACCGGTGCAGCAGAAGCGCAAGAACATCCCGCCGCTGCAGATCGGAAACAACGTCACCCGTAACTTCCTGGTGGAGTTCAACGGTGCTCAGGCGCTGACGGGCATCACCGTTGATGCGAGTACCTGGCAGCACGACTTTACGGTGCGATTGAACGGCATAGATCGGCGCGAGCGCATGAGCAATCGCGACGTGTTTGGTCGTGTCTGCTTCCTGGCCAACAGCCTGCTGATGGAAACCAGTTTCGGGCTCTACCAAGTCAAAGCGGGCGTTGCTTATATCGAAGGGATTCGCGTCGAACTGGCAGAACCGGTGCAGACCCAACTGCCGGCGCTTCCGGTCAAAGCTTGGTTGGACGTTGCGCTGGCCCGGGAAGGCAGCGATGCGGTGGCTGCCTGGAAAGTGGTGTTTGGTGAGGCCAAAACGGACTACATCGACAGTAACGGTACTGCGCATTACGTGGTCGAGCTGGCCAGCGTTGACGTATCGGGTGCGATCACTGATTTGCGCGCAAGCGAGCCCATCACTGGCGCCCTGGTCAAGCAGTTCGCGTTGCGCAACGGTGACTACGAGAACCTGCGCGCCAGAGCGACGACAAAGGACGATGTCGATCTGGGCGAGTTGCCAAATGCCAAGAGCGATGACCCAGGTACTGACAGCAGTGAAGTCCTCGCTACCACCAAAGCTCTTAATGCGCTGCGCAAGATCATTGCTGACTCTGAGGTCGGGCGTATCGGCACGTTTGCGATGGCCACACCGCCACCAGGATGGTTTCGGGCGAACGGTGCCGCCGTTTCCCGCACGGTGTATGCCGCGTTATTTGCCAAGATCGGCACCACTTACGGTGCCGGCGACGGCGTCAGCACCTTCAACCTGCCAGACCCTCGCGGAAAGTTCATTCGTGTCCTGGACGATGGACGTGGCATCGATGCCGGCCGGACTCTGGGCAGCTCTCAAGCAGACGAAACGCGTAGTCATAACCATGGGGGCAGCTCGGCAGGCGCGGGCGGTCACGCGCATACGGCCTCTACCGGCGCAGCCGGCAGCCACTCGCACACCGCTTCAACGGGTAACTCCGGTAACCACGCCCACAGCGTGCGATCGGGTTCATACACGCCTGACGGTGTCGACATCAGCGGCGACGTCTGGGAGCCGCGGAACATCGTCAATTTTGGCGAGGATGGAGTTCACGACAAGCTGACCAGTGAAGGTGGAGCGCACAACCACTCCGTATCGGTCGATGGTGTAGCCGATCACAGTCACACCGTCTCGGTCGCGGGTGTCGGCGATCACAGTCACGCCATCACCGTGGGTTACGCCGGCGGGACAGAAACGCGCCCGCAAAACATTGCCTTCCTCGCCTGTATTAAGTACTGAGACCTGCCATGGATACCAAAGTCGTCTACCAAACCGATCACCTGGGCATCTTCACCGGCAAAACGGTGGCCGATCGCTCGCCGTTGGAGCCGGGTGTCTGGCTGATTCCTGGCGGTTGCGTGGAGGTCGCACCGCCAGTGGTGCCCGATAAAAAAGCCGCGTTCTGGGATGGCCGGCGCTGGCAGTTGGTCGACTCCTACCAAGGGTTGACGGCCTACAACGTTGAAACTCGCGAGCCCCTGGTGATTGAGCGTGCGGGATCTTTGCCGACGGGTTACACCCTGGAAGTCCCTGGCCCTGGACAAATTTGGGGCAATGGACATTGGGTCGATGACATCCCTGCTGTGATCGAACTGCGTTACGTAGTTCAGTTATCAGCGGTCAATCTGGCCTGTCTACAGGAGATCACCGGCGGGTTTTGGTCGGCGGTGTTGGGCGATCGCTTTTTCTACGACACCCAGCTCGAGGACCAACTGAACCTTGCCGGCATGATTCTGCGGGGGGCGGGTGGTGAATTTGCCTGCCGTAATGCATCCGGGGCGAAGGCCTTCCTGGAGCACAGCAGCGAACAGCTGCGCCAGATCGGCGACGAGTTCACCGAGTTCAAAATGCAGCGCCTGCGTAAGGTTAACGATCTCAAACAAGCATTGGCTGCGGCGCGATCGGCGTCTGACCTGGACGCGGTCAATGCTGTGAGATGGGAGTCCGCGCCAGTATGAATTGGGCCACCATCACCATGCGCTGGCCGGAGCAGTCCACTCAGTGGCTCAGCGACCTCGAGGCCGCCAAAGCTTTAGCCGGCAGTGAGTTGGCTAGCACCGCGCAACGCCTGGAAGGTCTGGCCGACTTGGCCACCACCTCACCAGGGCCGGTCGGTGCCGCCGCTGAAGCCGCCGTCGCTGCTGGTCGTGCAGGTCTGAGCGATTCCCTGGGCGAAGTGCCGGCCTGCCTGGTGGTGACGCCTTTCCAAAGTGGTGTGGGGCAGGGGCGCGGCTACCAGCGTTACCTGTCGGCACCTAACTTGCTGCAGCAGCTGGGCGAGAAACTGGAGGACGTCGGAGACGATGGTCGTCCGGCTGGCTCGCAATACGCCTTAGTTGTGATGTTCCTGGGTACGCGTTACGACAAATTCGCAGCGACCTTGTCCAGGTTCAACACTGTGCTACCCACGCCAGACCTGCAGCGCGCCGAACGCCGAGCGAAAAGCCTGTCCGCGCTGGACGCTGAAAAATGGGAATTGCCCACCGCCGGCACACTGCCGCGTTGGGGGGCTCTGCCTTTGGAGCGTTGCACCGTGACCAAGGCCGCCACCCAAGCCCTGAACAGTCAGCTGTCGGCATTGGAGAGCTACGCGGACAGTTCGCCGATGGCAGATCTGGCCAAGATGGCCATTCGCAAAGCCAGTCAGGCACAGGCGCAGGCGCAGAAATTGGTCGATCTCAAGTCTCAATTCGCCGGCGGCACTGCTGACGACACCATGCGCGCACGCATCCTTGGCCCAGGTAATGCCGCCGAGTTGCGTCGCCAGCTGCTACAGGGCGATGCACCAGGTCATGAGTGGGGACTGTCCGCCGGAGTGCTCCTGGTCGGATCCCTGAAAGGCTTGAGCTTTGTTCGCGAATTGGTGGGCCTATGACTTTATTGCTCGATGGCGAACAGGTGCGCGGTAAAAACCTCAAGGTCACGGCGAACCTGCGGATCGAAAGCGACGATCTGTCCGGACAGACCAGCAGCACCGAATCGGCTCACAAGGGCTTCAAGCCCAAGACACTGGCGGTCACGCTGCAAATCCCGTTTGTGGATAACGCCTTTTTACGCAAACTGATGCGCCTGGCCGAAGCAACCGGCACCGGTGGACAGCTCAAAACCTATCGGGTCGTAAACGATACCGCGTCTGCGTTTGGCGTGCGTCAGGTGGAATTCTCCGACGGCGTCAGCGCCCGGGAAGACGACTCACTTCGGGCTTGGCTTGTTCAATTCACGCTGTCGGAAAAGCTCTCCAACCCCGAGCGGGTCGAGACTCGCCGAGCCGGTAAGAGCGTTACCCAGCAAGGGGCCCCGGGACAGTCCGTGACTGCACCTGGTGCAGGCGAAACCGGCGAGAACGGTGAGGAACTGAGCGGTTTTGAAGCCACCTTGAAGAAACTGGATAACTACCTCGGCGGTGTTTCATGAGCATGAAGCTGCACAAAGTATTGACCATCGGTGGGGTGGTTTATCCGCTGATCGCCGATGACGTGCGCCTCGAGCTGCGATCGCCTGGCAGGGCAACGCTGACCATCCAGGCAGCGGTGCCGGTAAAGGGCTTGGTCACCCTCGACATCGGCTACAACGACAACCCGCTGCAGCGCCACTTCATCGGCTACGTCGAACGCTGCACGTCGTCCAACGCGATCGAGCAGGTGCTGTTCTGTCGCGAGCTGGCCGCGATCCTGGCCAACCCATTGCCTCTCAATCTGCGCCACGCAGATTTGAGCACGGTACTGGCCGAGATCAATCAGAAAACTGGGCTGAGCTTTCGCGTTCCGGACAAAGCTTACGCCAAGGTCAAAGCCCCCTTCTTTTACAACCTGGCCGCCGGCTACCAAGCCTTGGACAGCTTGCCCCGTGTTTTCGGTATACCCGACTTCATCTGGCAGCAGCAGGGTGACGGCGAAGTGTTTGTGGGCAGTTGGGCCGACAGCTTCTTTGGTGCCCGATCGCCGCTGCAGTTGCCGGTCGATCTGTTCAACGACTACCAGAACAACCAGAGCGCGATGATTGCGGCCCTTCCCGGGTTACGACCAGGTGCATCCATCAACAACGGCGAGCGGATCACCCAGGTGACGCTGACCGGCAACCAAATGGCGATCCGATGGAAGATGCAATCCGCCGCAGCGTAGAGCGGCAATTTCCTGAACTCACCGGCGGCTACCACCTGCCGCGCTTTGCCCGTGTGGTGGGTGTGGCTGATGCCCCCGCCGGCGCCGGTATCTGCGACGACTTCCGTCCGCGCTTCGCGGTCGACCTCGAGCTGCTGGGGGAAGACGACGAGCCGGATCCGCAATTGCCCGTGCTCGCTGGCGTCCCGCTGCCCATGCCGATGGGGGGTGACGAGATGGGATTTTTCGCATTCCCCGAGGAAGGGACACGGGTGGTCGTTGCCTTCGCCTACGGATTGCCGAACAAGCCGTTTATCCAGGCGATCCTGCCCCACGGCCTGAGCCTGCCCAAGGTGCCGAAGGGTGACCAGGTGTGGCAGCACAGCGATGCGGCGCAGCAGCGTGCCGACGCGGACGGTAACTGGCTGCGCCAGACCGATGGCCGGATTCGAGACAAGTCGATCGATCGGGAAGTTGAAAGCCTGACCAATGCCGAACGCCACCAGAGCAGCACGGTGGAGGTGGACGACCATTCGACTGAGTCGGTCGGCGGCATCAAAACGATCGAGGCGATCGGCGCGCTGAAGCTGTTGTCGGGCGGATCCGCGAGTCTGGCCGCACTGGACGACCTGCACCTGGCCAGCGGGCGCGACCTCAACCAGGTGGTGGGCCAGAAACTGAACCTGACAGTGGGAGGTGATCTGCAGGAGCGCGTTGAAGGTCTGCGACGCAGTGTCGCTCCCACGACCTGGTTGGGTTCGGAGTCGGTGAACGTGCTGCAGGTGTTGTGCGATCTGATCGACCTGGTCACGCAGATGAACACAGAACTGGCCGCTCATGTCCACGGGCCGAGCCCTGTCCCGACCACCGCTGCGAACTTCATCGAACACGCCGGTACCGGCATACAGCTTACTGGGCAGCTCAAGCCCATCACCGGAGCTTAATTTGGAACTCAAGAATTTTTTTGCCTTGGACGATCAAGGTAATGCGCTCAGCGCAGCGAAATGTTCCGTGTACATGCGAGGTACTGAGACGCTTGTGAGCGGTCTGCTTGCAGCGAATGGCGTGCCGTTGACCAACCCATTTGTGGCAGACCAACTGGGGCTTATCCAGTTCGCTGCAGCTAACGGCCTCTATGACGTCCGTGTTGAAACTGACAGCCGGGACTACCGGATTCGTGCGCAATTCAACGATGTGTCCGAGACCGTTGCGGTAGCTGAAGCCGCAGCTGAACGCGCTGAAGTGGCACGCGACGTGGTTCACCTGTCGGCAGGGCTTAAAGACGACGTCGCCCACGGGTTGGCAACGACTGTCCCCGGGCAAAACTTCACCGCTCCCAGCCTGGAGTCGAATAAGTACCTGACCATCTACAAAAACGAGGCTGGCGCGGCGGTACCAGTTGATAGTTATCCCAATGCGGCCGCGCTGGATGTTGCGATCAAAAATGTTCGACAGGACCATTCGAGTGACGTGCTGTTCAGCGTGGCGGATGAGGGTGGTTTTTCCAAGTTCACACTGACCGCCGATGGCGGATTTGGGACCGCAGAGGTTCACTTTGGACCCGAAAAAATAGCCAACGATTCGTTTGAAATGGGTGCGCCGGGCTCCGGCGTTGACTTTTCCATTAATGACGACGCAGGCTTTGCCCGTCTGGTGCTGGGCGAAGATGGCAGTTTAAAAACGCCAGCCGTCCAGCTCGGCCCCGACAAGGTGGCCATCGATGGCTTTGAGATGCGTACCTCCGCGCCTGGTGTGCGCTTCGCCGTGGTCGACCCGTCAGGCTTTCATGCGGTGCATGTGGGGGCCCACGAATCATTGAGTGGTGCACCTACCCCTTCAGCCCCCAGCACCGTCGGTGGTTTGGCCGCGATTCCTACGTCAGGCCGCCAGGTTATTGCCCACCGTGGCTCCACTGTCGGTGGCATTGCACCGGAAAACTCGCTGGACGCTTACAAGCTGGCGGCGCGCGCCGGCTACAAGCGTGTGGAGACAGACGTGATCAGGACCGCCGACGGTCAGTTTTTGATTATGCACGACGACTCTATTAATCGAACTTGCCGGAATGCGGCTGATTACTCAGTGATTACCGGTACGGTTAACGCGCTCGACAAGACCATGGCGGAACTGCGCGCCAATTACGTGCTGACGTCAGCGGTCCCGCGCTTCCGTCGAAAGATTCCTACCCTGGACGAGTTCTTGGGTGTGTGCCGTGACTTCGGTTTGTACCCAGTGATCGAGCTGAAGTACTTCGGATTCACCAACGCTGAAATTGAGGCCATCACCAACCGGGCTATCGAAATTTTGGGCGCTGATGGGTTTGCCTTCTGCTCGTTCAAACTGGACTACCTGGACTACGTGCGCAGTATCTTTCCCAAGGTCGAGCTGTATTACATCTACGGCAGCGTCAATACGGCGGCAATTGAACACATGGTCGCCATGCAGCCAGCGGCGCTCTATGCCTCGTACAGCGCATACACGGCGGAAACCGTGGCAGAGGCCCACCGCCGAGGGGTAAAGGTCGCCGCTTGGACCGTACCCAACAACCAGTTCGACAACCTGCTGAAGTTGGGATTTGACGAGTTCGCGACCGATACGCTGGCTCCACCACTGGCGGGGCAAAGCATCATTTACAGCGACTACAGCGGCGCCGAGTTTGCGGCCTATGCGACCACCGGCAGCCTGGCGGATGGGGTGGTCACCTTAGCCCAGGGCCAGACGTTGACGTTCGTTCCTGGGCGCAATGTAGCCGTGGGCTTCGGTGCCTATTACTTGAGCCTGGATGTGCGTGGAGCGCTGTCCGTTGCCGCCACGCGCCTGGCTGATTCAGTCGTCAATGCCGGTGATGACTTCGCGTCGTATCGCTGGCAAGCCGCGCTTTACAACGAATCGTTCACGCTCACCGTCACCGCTGGTGCGGGTGGCTGCGTGATCAAAGACGTGCAACTGGCCGTCGCCAAATTCTAAGAGAGGTATACCCATGACAACTATTATCGTGAAAGGCGCTAACTTCGCATCCGGTCATATTGCGCATTACTCGCCGCCGGTTGAGGGGGCTTCACTGTGCGCCTTTGTCGGAGACTCTGACGACACTACCTGGCTGCGCAACTTCGGTTCGGGCGCCGACCTGACGGTAGCCAAAGGTGCGCCTGAAAAGATCGATGCGGCCTTTCGCCGTTTCGGCCCGCAGAATTATCTGGCCAGTGGCGTGTATCGCACGCCGGAAATCACCGTGATGGCGGTCTATCGCAGCATCGTCCCGGCCACCCTGCATGGGGTGCTGCTGAGCAGCGAGCGCGAAGCCGTAGTAGATCCTGGC
Source organism: Pseudomonas sp. LB3P31 (assembly GCF_054897945.1). Classification (NCBI taxonomy): domain Bacteria; kingdom Pseudomonadati; phylum Pseudomonadota; class Gammaproteobacteria; order Pseudomonadales; family Pseudomonadaceae; genus Pseudomonas; species Pseudomonas sp. LB3P31. The sequence continues at coordinate 1,947,147 of NZ_CM142710.1, read as the reverse complement.
CGCCGAGGCATTTCGTTGTTGCGTGCCAATGGCGTAGAAGCCGCGTCCATGACGGTGTTCGGTACCAACACTTCCAACGTGTACCAGACGTTTACTAACCAGACTGCAGTGTCTCCGACTGGTCCGGCGTTTATCGCAGGTACGGTTGAGCCTCTTATCCCGACCGGTGCGCGGACAAGTATCGCCCGCTTGACCCCCGCGCCTCTGACCGGAACCAACGCCACGAGTACCACGGCGAGTTTGGCTCCGACCGTTGATGAGGCTTCTTTTCCGCTGCGGATCGGCACCCACTACCGAGCTGACCAGTCGGCGATTGGCCTGATTGATATTGGTTTTCTCGCGGTGTTCCCACGTGTGCTGACCGCGACCGAGAAAGACGCGATGTATCAGTCAGTGAAAAAGCGCTTCGCGGCGCTGGGTGTCGCCATCTGAACTGATCCCTGATACGCCCGCTCAAAAAAAGTCCGCTTATAAGCGGACTTTTTTATGGATGCTATCGAGCTAAAATCGGAACACTTCGGTTCAGGATCCAAGCCGATACATTTCTGATGTAGCGGTCAATCGAGCCTCTACCAAGCACTACGGTGATCAAGGCGGCCACCACCACTGCAGCACCTAGCACCGCTATAGCTCCGTGATGTGTCGAGACCCACCTCAAAGCTCTGCCACCTCCTGCCATAAGGAGGAAGCCGTGTAGCAAGAAGACTGCCATGCTTGCGCTGCCAATCGACGATAGCCAACCGGCTTTTGCTGAAGATGCAACCAGCACCGCGTAAGTCGAAGCGGCCGCTATCAAAATCAACCCACCCCGAATGGCTATGGCGGGCAATCCGCCTGTGTTCAACACATCGAAATTGGCGTATCCAGAGAGCCATGGGTGCCCGATCTCTGCCACGTACAACACGGTCGCCATTGATGCAAGACCCAGAACGGCGGGTACCGCCCAAAGCGGCGAGCTTGGCAACATCGCCATTAGACGTCGGCCATGGACCTGACCAGCCACAAAGAATGGGAGGAAGACGAGTGTCCGTGAAACGCTGAGCGGATAGCCTGCCCAGGATAGAAGACCTGCCCCCACCGCAACCGCTGTCGAGATGAGCAAGGGGAAGGGGAGGCGGACAATCAACGGTAGCAGTGCTAGCCACCAAACCATCGAGAGCAGGAACCAGAGAGCCCAGTAGGGCTGAAGTGGGCCTACCGGGCTGGTGCCATCTTTAATGGTGACCGGTACTACATACGCCAGTTGGAACAATACGAGGATGATTGCCAAGTTGGCTATGCGTCGCCCCAACTGGTCCTGTTTCGCAGTAATGCCCGCAAGGAATACGAAAGCCGGCATGTGGAACATATAGATGGCAGTCAACAGCCCCCTGATGATGGGATCTTCCCAGCCTTTGACGGCTTCTAAGCAGTGCCCGAGCACGACCAAGAAAATCAGTAGCCCTTTTGCGTTATCCATGCGGTGGTCGCGCATTCCGATTGCTCTGTGTGGTTGAAGACGGCGGATTATGCCGATTTGCCACCACCGTATCGAGAGTTAAACCTGAGCAACCGTCACAAACACCTCACTTTCACCCAGATCAACGTCTGAGTCGTATTTTCTGCCAGTTGTCTTCGCTAGCAACCGTCCCTGTGTCGCCGCGAGCGGCGTATAGAGTTGCCCGGTACACGGACGTGAATCGGGAGCAGTGGAGCCCGCGGAGTTTTCGATAGGCCCATGTCCAACCGTGGCTAGTCGTTTCGCTCATGTTTTCCCCCTCAATGTCATCCATTCGCAGATGGTAGTCCCATCGTGGAAAAAATTGGATCCGACCGAAGGAAAATCGTTCGACCTAATAAAAAACATTCGGAGAAGCACTTACCCCCTCCAGCCAAATCCCTAATGCAGATGGCAACAGACCCCGCCCTGAGGGGGGGTCTATCGGTTGCAGGCTGACTGGTGTTGCTGCTAACTATTAGGTTCTTGCTCAATTACGGCTTTCAGTTTCTTACCCGCTTCTGGGGTCGCAATCATCTTGCTCAATGCGTTTTCCAAAGCAGTTTTGTCTTCGCAATATATTTCTTTATCTGACAAAACAATGCGGCAAGGATATCCTGATTCACTGAGTTTCCACTCAGCCAGCTCCGTTGACTGATAAGTTGTCAGTGGGTTTGAAGCAGCGATGGCCCAGTATGTTTTTCTATTCACGAGTTCAGATAAACTCATCGAGAATCCGGATAAGGGCGAGTGTTTTTCAACAATGCTAATTTTTAGCCTGCCATTTGTTGCTTGACTCAATTGTTCGCTAAGTTGCTCTATAACTGAGTCAATTTCATCCTTGTTTGCAATGGCTTTCTCTGCAGCTGAGAGTCCTTTGTTAAATGAATCAATGAAATCAACCATTGTGCATGACCTTTTCTATTTTTCCATATACAGGAAGGTGATCAAATATGAAGTCTGGATTTTTTACCAATTCTATCAGCTCTGGGATTTCATGCACCAAACCGGACCTATGGTTATACGACCATCCGCGTGAAGCCAGAAAAGCCTGAGAATACATTAGCTGATCGAAGGTGTGCCACTTGGTAGTCTTACCGCCTTTGTAGTAATAGCTACCAGCGCCCTGGTGATCTTCAGTCTGCTTGCACAAATGCCTCCAGAAGGGATTATAAAGCAGATATTTCTTACGGCGCACCAAGTCGATGTCGCGACTTGCCATGACTTGCTCACTAAGAGACTCATCGAATGGCTCATCATTGTAATCACCCAGCATGATTACGAATGGGCAGGCATCGTATATTTCGACAATGTCATCAAATGAATCTCTAAGGCGTATCCCCAAAGTGTGACGATCGGCATTATTTTTTTCACACCAGAGCCTGCTGGGCCAGTGGGAAATGAATAAGTGAAATACCGTCTCATCTATCAAAGATATCAGGTCAACTCTTTTTGCAATTTTTAACGTCGATTCTCCTTTCTTGGATATTATGTCCTTAAAGCCAAGTATCGACAGCTTCTGATCATTGCAAATATAACAAACATCAAACTTTGATCGGCCCGCTTTGGTTATGCCTGAGTGAACGCTATATCCCAATTCATTACATACTAGAGCTATAGCAGAGAGGTCTATATCTGACATCTCTCCCAGAGCAATGAAGTCAGCGCCAATCTCGGATATTAAATTTATTACCACTTGGCAGGCGATCGCTCTTTCTGCGGGAGTCGACCTGCTGTTGCCTGAAGGGGCAAGGCTGGTGTTCCACCATGCAAATACGAGATGATTTTCAGAAAACACCAACAGACGCTCCCCTTGAGCTTTCACAAATCCGCGCATTTAAATTAAGCCATTGACGCCGAAATTCAAAGCCCCATCCCCGTTTGAAGGCGCTGATGAGCGCTTCGATGAAAAAAGTTCGCTCAGGATAAAAAACTAACTGATAAAGCACTTATCCCCCTCCCGCCGACGGGCTTTGTGTCCTTTTTTTGTGCAAATCCGGATGTAGTGCAAACGAACCTGCAGCCCAGGCGGGCCGTGGGGCTCTGCAGGGTATTGGCCATTGCACAGAGTGCAAAGTTTGGAAGGGAAATGCAGGGCGGCTGCACAGCGGGACTCAGGGCGGTCACGGACAGGGTAGCGATGGAACCCCCGGTTTCATTGGGCGAAAACTTTGAAAACGTGGGTTTCGGTGGATTTTCAAAAACGCGCACGATCTTTTTCGGGCGGGGACTGGCTGGGGACTGGCTGGGGACTGGGAGAGGCTGAATTCCCTGCAGGCCACGACTGACGGGGGCTGTGGCGTGTTTGATGGATTTCACAGAACTGAACACGATTGACGACCAGCTTCGCCTCTATGCAACCGAACCAGGCGCCCTGAAAAAACGTCTTTTTGTTGAGAGTGGTTCTTATGGGCAGGGGGGTATTTTCAAAAAGAGCGATATCAGCGATATGGATTAGGTGAATGGCCTGGATGCCCCGGTTTTACTGGGCTTTAGATGTTACAGGGGAAGGTAATACGAAGCGATATGAACAGTAATATTTCCGGCAACCCCCCGGTTTCATTGGGTTTTGAGGAATAGAAATATAGCTTTTAAGAAAGGTAATACTATCGCCTTCCTATCGCTAGAATATCGCCTTTTCCACAAACCGCTGAAAGCCTTGGTCTACAAGGGCTGTAGCTAGATTCAGGAGGGAATATTACTAATATCGCTCTTTTTTTGGACCCCCACAGATTTTAGGATTGGCACCTATACGGGGGTTGGGATCAGGTCGTGCGGCTATTTGCGTCTACGCTTATCAAACGGTCCCCAATACGGCCCCCAGAGGGATGCGGTAAAGGATGAACATCGCTGCAGGCCTTGAAAATAGTGGAGCGGGTGAAGGGAATCGAACCCTCGTTATCAGCTTGGGAAGCTGGAGTAATGCCATTATACGACACCCGCTCAGAGCGGCTGACTTTGTACCAGATGTGCGCGTGGAAATGAAGTTTTCTTTGTGTCGATCGCGTTATTACAGGTGAAAAACCGCGTGACGGTCTATCGCGGGCAAGCCTTGCTCCTGCAACGGGAGGGGCTTGCTCGCGATGACGCTGTTTCAGATTGCCAGTGCATGGTGATCCTGGACGTAGTGGTAACGCGGACGGCTTTCGTGTTGTGCAGGTTTCAGAAAGCCCAGCAGGGCGTTGCGGCTGTCGCGGCAGGCGGCTTTGTGTTCCATGTCGAGGAAGTGGCCGGTCGCTTCCAGGGTGGTGAAGGTGCTGTGTTGCACGTGATTGGCGAACAGTCGCGCGCCGTCGGCGGCGGTGTATTCGTCCCATTCACCATTCATGAACAGCACCGGCACCTTGATCTTCTCGGCTGCCTTGAGGAAGCACTGGCGGTCGCTGGTGAGCAGGTCGCTGATGTGGAAATGCATCTGCCCATATTCGTGCTCGGCCAGGCTGCTGACGTGGCGGTAGTTGAAGCGCTTGAACAGGGTCGGCAGGTGCTTGCCGATGGTGCTGTTGACCAGGTTGCCGACGCGGTCGCCGTCGCGGCTGCCGAGGTAGTCGATGCCGCGCTCGAGGTAGTCGAGCATGTGCGCATTGATTTCCGGGGAGAACGAGCTGATCACGGCTTTTTCGATGCGTCGTGGCTGGTGCGCGAGGGCGACCAGGGTCGCGGCGCCGCCCCAGGAAAAAGACAGTACGTGTTCGGCGGCGAAGTGGTCGATCAGCTCCAGGAGGATCTGCCCTTCGACTTCCTTGGTCAGCAATTTCTCGTGCAGGTTGTGGGCTTTGGACTTGCCCGCGTAGGGCTGGTCGTAGCAGACCACGTTGAACTGCGGGTGCAGGTTTTTCACGGTTTGTGCAAACGACGCAGTCGTGGCCATCGAGCCGTTGACCAGGATGATGGTCTTCTCTGCGGCATCTGCGCGATAGAACTCCGTGTAAACCCGATACTGACCTTGTATATCCAGCACAGCGATTTCTGGCCTCATGTCATAAGACTCCTGGCAAGCGGGTATGCGCGCAATTGAGATTGCACGAGCTTTGTGACAGGTAGGCATATGCCTGGAATTTTTGGAGGCCCATGTCGATCCGATGCAGCAGGTCGACGGGTATTATTATTGGCGGGCAGTCTGCCGGTCTGAGGCGGAACCTGAGGGTTCACTAACCGGCAAAAAGTTTCTTAGAAGTATGTTGTGACTCGTCAGTCACATTTCGGCTGACGTCCTGATTCAAGCAGGGGCGAAGGCTTCGCGCAAGTGCCATTGGTGAATTGTTCGACAACTTCTGCTCAGCGGTAGGCTGCTTAGATCATTTGGATCTCATCGGCACTAAGCGGGCGGTATTCCCCCGGTTTCAGCGAGCTGTCGAGCACCAGCGGACCCATGCGTTCGCGGTGCAGGCGCAGCACCTTGTTGTCGAAGTGGCCGAACATGCGCTTGACCTGGTGATAGCGGCCTTCGACGATGCTCAGGCGCGCCGACCTTGGCCCGAGCACGACCAGCTCGGCGGGCACGGTGGTCAGGTCTTCGAACGCGAAGTACAGCCCCTCGGTGAATTTCAGCGCGTACTCCGGGCCGATTTCCTGCTCGGTCTCGACGTAATAGACCTTGGGCAGTTTGGTCTGTGGCTGGGTCAGGCGCCGCGACCAGCTGCCGTCATTGGTCACCAGTAGCAAACCGGTGGTGTTGAAATCCAGGCGACCGGCGATGTGCAGCTCTTCCTTGTGCGGTTCATGGATCAGATCGAGGACGGTCGGGTGCTGCGGGTCACGGGTGGCGCTGACGCAGCCTGGCGGTTTGTGCAACATGAAATGGCGCACCGGCTTGCCGGCCTGCAGCACCTCGCCATCGACTTCGACGCGGCTGAATTCGCGGACTTCGCTATGCGGGTCGCTGACCACGGATCCATCAATGCGCACACGTTTTTCCACCAGCAACAGGCGCACCTGCTTGCGGTTGAAGCACGGCAGGTTGCTGAGAAAACGGTCTACGCGCATGACGGGGAATCGGCAGGAAAAGGCCGGATAGCTTACGTGATCGGCCGGCCTGCTGCTTGCAGTTGCGCTTCCACCTGGGCGCAGCGAGGGCACAGGCACGAGACGTCGCGCAGCTCGGCCGGCAAGGCTTCGAGGACTGCCGGGTCGATGCTGACGCCGTAGCACCAGCAGGCCCGGGCGGCGGTGCGTGGGTCGGCCAGGGTGCAGTCGTTGGGCGCGCCGCAGGCCGGGCAGGTGTCGGGTTTGTTCATAGGCGCAGCGGGGCCCGTTTGAGTGACAGCAGCACGCAGGTGCGGTTACGGCCAGTTTGCCTGGCCCGATACATAGCATTCTAAAGGCACTGTGGGGAAATAACTGCGGATTTGTGGGGTGAATTGGCCGGGATAAGGATAGAGGTGCCTGGACTGACGCCTTCGCAGGCAAGCCAGCTCCCACAGGGACCGCATCAATCCTGTGGGAGCTGACTTGCCTGCAATTCGTGAATTCACTGCCGATCTTTCAGGTACGCACGCCATCCGCCAAAACCACTGATGTCCACCGCGCCTTCCAGGCCGTACCCCTCACAGATAAACCCACTCTCCCATCGACCATCCGCCAGCTGCACTTTTCCCAGGCCCAAAGGCGCCGGGATTCCGGTAAGGAACGAACCCAGCTCGCTGCTTGGCAACTCCCAAACCTCCACCGCAATCGCCACGCCGCCTTCCTTTACCCGCACCATCCCCGGGCGAAACGGCGGGCCACCGGCCAGTGCATACAGCTGGTAGTCCGGCGAACTGACTGTCGTCTCGACCAGCGTCGCCCCGCGGCGTTTCAGTTGCCAGTTCAACGCCAGCCCGTCCAGATGGGCGCCGCACACCACCAGTCGGGCGCGGTCATTGCGGGCGGCCGTGGTCGCTACGGGGGCTGCGCCGGGCTGCTGGTAAGCTTGGGCCACGCTCAGCAGGTATTGATCGGTAAACGCCCGACCAAACAGCGTCACACCCCACGGCAGGCCATTGCCCATGAAAGCGCTGGGGACGGCGACGGCGGCGTAGTCGAGCAGGTTCATGAAGTTGGTGTAGTAACCCAGTTCCGAGTTGCGCAAAACAGGTTCGGCTTCAAGTTTAGCCAGGGTCACCGGACGACCGATGGTCGGTGTGACGACGCAGTCGAGGTGTTCCAGTGCCTTGTCGCACAGTGCCTTCAAGGCCTGCAGGCGGTACTGGGCGCGGAAGGTCTGCACGCCATTGACCGCCGGTGCCTTGGCCAGTACTGCGCGAATCACCGGCAATACCGCCTCTGGATTGCGCTCCATCAACTCGCCGGCGACGCTGTAGCGTTCGGCGACCCACGGCCCTTCATAGAGCAGGCGCGCGGCTTCGAGGAAGGGCGACAGATCCAGTTCCACCGCCTCGCCGCCCAGAGCCTTGAGCCGGTCGATGGCATCCCCGAACAGCAAGGGGCCTTCAGGGCAACCGAAGAACTCGAGGTCCTGGGCGCGCGGTACGCCGAACCGAAATGGCCGTGGAATGCCAAACGCCGAGCCGTCATTCCACAGCGGATTGCTGCGGCTGTACTCGTCCCGAGGATCCAGCTGCGCCGTCAGCGCCAGGAGCTGGCTGGCTTCCCGGGCGGTGGCGGTGAAGGTAGTAACACAGTCGAGGGTGCGGCAGGCCGGGACCACGCCAGCAGTGGAGATCAAGCCTTTGGTAGCCTTCATCCCCAGCAGATTGTTCAGCCCGGCGGGCACGCGTCCGGAGCCCGCCGTGTCGGTGCCCAACGCGAAACTCGCCACGCCCAGCGCTACCGCCAGCGAAGACCCGGCGCTGGAGCCACCCGATGGATACTCCGGCAGCACGCTGTTGGGACATGCGCCATAGGGCGAGCGACTGCCATTGAGGCCGGTGGCGAACTGATCGAGATTGGTCTTGCCCAGGGGAATCGCGCCCAGCGCCAGCAACTGCTCGACGATGGTCGCCGAGCGGTCCGGCACATAGGCAAATTCAGGACACGCGGCCGTGGTGGGGATGCCGGCCAGATCAATGTTGTCCTTGATCGCAAACGGCACGCCGTACAGCGGCAGGCTGTCGATGTCGCGCCCATCGAGCGCGGCGAGATAAGGTTCGAGTTCCTCGACACTGAGCAGGTGAATGAACAGGTGATAGTCCGGGTTCAGTGCGGCGGCCTTGTTGCGCAGGCCCAGGAGCAATTCCCGAGGGGTCAGGCTGCCGTCGCGATAGGCACTGCGCAGGGGGTCGAATTGCAGGTTGATGGTCATGCTGTCAGTCCTTTAAAAAATGAGGTTCACTCGAGTTCCAGCACCACCACGCGCTGCCCGGCACGCACCGGCGAACCGGGTTGCACGCGGATCTCGCGGACGATGCCGGGCATCGGCGCGAGCAGCGGAATTTCCATCTTCATCGACTCCAGGATCACCAGCACATCACCGGCCTGAACCCGGCTGCCGGTCTCGACCTGCACCTGCCAGAGGTTGCCGGCGATGTGGCTGTCGACGCTCATTTCGCCGCTGGCCAATGCGGTTTCTTCGGTGGCTTCAGGGGCGGGTTCTTCACTGTCGAAATGCGCCTGGCCGCTGGCGATCCAGCGCTCGCGTTCGGCGTTGAATGCGCCTTGCTGCTGCTCGCGAAAGGCGGCGATGGTCTCGGCTTCCTGCGCCAGGAATTCCTGATAGTCGGCGAGGTTCAGCTGGCTGTGCTCGATGTTGAGCTCGAAGCGACCCAGGGGGAAATCCCGACGGATGCGCAGCAGTTCTTCGGCGCTGACCGGGTAGAAACGTATCTGATCGAAGAAGCGCAGCAGCCACGGTTTGCCATCGAAGGCAGCGACTTCGCGATAGCGGTTCCACATCTGCAAGGTGCGACCGACGAACTGGTAACCGCCGGGGCCTTCCATGCCGTAGACGCACATGTACGCTCCGCCGATGCCCACCGAATTTTCCGCGGTCCAGGTGCGCGCCGGGTTGTACTTGGTGGTCACCAGGCGATGGCGTGGGTCGAGCGGGGTGGCCACCGGTGCGCCCAGGTAGACGTCGCCCAGGCCCATCACCAGGTAGCTGGCGTCGAACACTGTGCGCTGCACTTCGTCGAGGTTGGGCAGGTCGTTGATGCGGCGGATGAACTCCAGGTTACTCGGGCACCACGGCGCGTCCTTGCGCACGGTGGTCATGTATTTCTCGATCGCCAGCTGGCAGGCGGGATCGTCCCAGGACAGTGGCAGGTGGACGATACGCGAAGGCACTTGCAGGTCCTTGGCGGCGCACACGGCGTCCCATTCCCCGGCGACGATACCCAGCAGATCGGCCAGGGGCAGTTGCTCAGGCTGGTAATGCACTTGCAGCGAACGGATGCCCGGCGTCAGGTCGATCACGCCGTGCAGGCGTTTGCTTTCCAGCGCTTGCATGAGGGCGTGGGCGCGAAAGCGCAGGACCAGGTCGAGCTCGGGGGCGCCGATTTCCAGGAGCAGGTGGGTGTCGCCGGAGAGCCTGGCAACCAACCGCATATCCCCTTGACCCAAATCCATCACTACAGGCGACACAACTTCCAGCCGGGCAAACCCCTGTAGGAGTGAGCCTGCTCGCGATGAAGTTGATGCGGTGTCTGGTCTGGCCCCATCGCGAGCAGGCGCACTCCTACAGGTATTGGGGAATTTCACGGCCAGGGTGCGGGCGGTCTGGAGATCCACTGGGTGAAACTGCACCTTGTCGCCAGCCTTGAGCTGGCCGAGCTGCCACAGGTCTGCCTCGATCACGGTCACCGGGCAGACAAACCCGCCAAGACTCGGCCCATCCGGCCCGAGGATGACCGGCATGTCCCCGGTGAAATCCACTGCGCCAATCGCATAAGGATTGTCGTGAATATTCGACGGATGCAGACCCGCTTCGCCACCGTCGGCGCGCACCCATTCAGGCTTAGGGCCGATCAGGCGAACGCCGGTGCGACTGGAGTTGAAATGCACTTCCCACTGAGTCGCGAAGAATGTGCCGATGTAATTTTCGCTGAAATATTCCGGAGCGCCATGGGGGCCGTAGATCACTCGGATGTGGCGAACGGCGGGCAATTCGCTGAGCTGTTCTTCAGCCAGCGCTACACCATGGCTTTGGTCGTTGAGGGCAGGGACATGCAGCACATCGCCCGCACGCAACGCGCGGCCGCCGTGGCCGCCGAACTGGCCAAGCGTAAAGGTGCTTTTGCTGCCCAGATAATCCGGAACCTGCAGGCCGCCGCGCAGGCACAGATAGCTGCGGGCGCCCGCGCCGGCGATGGTGCCGAGGTTCAAGGTGGCGCCGGCCGGGATCCGCAGCGTGGTATTCATCGCAACGCTTTCGCCGTTCAGGGTCAGGGGAATCGCTGCCCCGGTGACCGCCACCACTGCCTCGCAATTGAAGCGCAGCAACGGCCCGCTCATGGTGATTTCCAGCGCTGCAGCGCCTTCGTCATTACCCAGCAAGCGATTGCCCAAACGCAGCGCGCGACTGTCCATCGGACCGGACGGCGGCACCCCCACGGCCCAATAACCCAGGCGGCCAGGATAGTCCTGCACGCTGGTCTGGGTGCCGGCGCTGAGTACTTCAAAAGTGTTGGCCTGATAGACCAGGTCTTCCAGGCAACGGGTCCACGGCTGGCCGCTGGCGAATGGCGCGTCGAGCAAAATCTGACGCAGGTAATCGCGGTTGGTTTCCACGCCGTACAGCAGGCTGTCGCCCAGGGCCTGATGCAGAGCGCCGGCGGCCTCTTCACGGCTCGCTGCCCAGCAGATGACCTTGGCGATCATCGGGTCGAAGTAGGGCGGGATCTCGCAGCCGGCTTCGACCCAGGTGTCGATGCGCAGGTGTTTGCCGTCGGCAGCCGGGAAGTTCACCGCAGTCAGCAAGCCAGGGCTCGGTTGAAAGTCCCTGCCAGGATCTTCGGCATACAGCCGCGCCTGAATCGCATGGCCCTCGGCTTTCAAGCCGCGGCTCAATTCGCTCAGCGGCGGCAAATCTCCGGCGGCCAGTTCGATCATCCAACGCACCAGGTCGACGCCCCACACCTGTTCGGTGACGCCATGCTCCACCTGCAGGCGAGTGTTCACTTCGAGGAAGTAGAAGCGTTGGTCGGCGCTGTCAAAAACAAATTCCACGGTGCCGGCACTGCGGTAGTTCACCGCCTTCGCCAGTTTGATCGCGGCGGCGCAGAGCTCGTCGGTCATGCCCTCGGGCAGGTTGGGCGCCGGGGTTTCTTCAAGGACTTTCTGGTTGCGGCGCTGCACCGAACAATCGCGTACACCCAGTGCAATCACTTCCCCGCGACCATCGCCGAACACCTGGACTTCCAGATGCCGGGCGCGTTGGATGTACTTCTCGATGAACACCCCGGCGTCGCTGAAATTATTCTGGCCCAGGCGCTTCACCGCTTCGAAGGACTCGCCCAATTCAGCGGCACTGCGGCACACGCGCATGCCGATGCCACCCCCGCCGGCAGTGCTCTTGAGCATCACCGGGTAGCCGACCTGCTCGCCGGCGATCAACGCGGCTTCGAGGCTGTCGAGCAGCTCGGTGCCTTCGAGCATCGGCACGCCGTGCTGTTTGGCCAGGGCCCGTGCGGTGTGCTTGAGGCCGAACACCCGCAGCTGCTCCGGCGTCGGGCCAATGAAGGCGATGTCGGCGGCGGCGCAGGCTTCGGCGAAGGCGGCGTTTTCCGAGAGGAAACCGTAGCCGGGATGGATCGCCGTGGCGCCACTGGCTTTGGCAATGGCGAGGATTTTCTCGACCACCAGATAGGTGCCGGCAGCTGCGCCTTCGCCCAGGCTGTGAGCTTCATCGGCCTGCAGGATGTGCAAGCTGGCCGCGTCGGCTTCGGAGTACACGGCAACGCCCTTGACCTGCAATTCACGCAGGGTGCGCAGGACGCGACAGGCAATGGCGCCACGGTTGGCAATCAGGACTTTTTCGAACATGGCAAACCCCTAGAGGGGATGCGGGCCGTCCCGCAGTTTTTCGACAGGCGCCGAGGTCGTCCCGGGTGCCTGAAACCGATACCCCGGTAGGAGCTGCCGAAGGCTGCGATCTTTTGATCTTGCTTGGGGTACTTGACTGCCTCTGAAGATCAAGATCAAAAGATCGCAGCCTTCGGCAGCTCCTACGGGGACGTCATTTAATGCACTGGCCTGAACGGGCCTGACACAGGGCAAACAGCCATTTGCGCAACCGCATTATTTTCAGTTCCATACCAGCACCTCTGCAGCAGTCGGGTTGTAGGCATTGCACGGGTTGTTCAATTGCGGGCAGTTGGAGATCAGCACGATCACGTCCATCTCCGCGCGCAAGTCGACGTACTTGCCCGGTGCTGAAATACCGTCTTCGAAGGTCAGCCCGCCGTCAGCGGTTACCGGCACATTCATGAAGAAATTGATATTCGGCCCGATATCACTTTTGCCCAGGCGCCCGTCGTGGACGCAGGCCCGCAGGTAGTTGTCGCGGCAGCTGTGCATGTAGCGTTTTTCCAGGGCGTAGCGCACCGTGTTGCTCTCTTGCGCGCAGGCGCCGCCGAGGGTGTCGTGGCGGCCGCAGGTGTCGGCGATGATGGTCAGCATCGGTTTGCCGAGGTTGGAGTAGAGCACGCTGCCGGTGCCCAGGTAGACGCTGTTCTGCCGGCGCAAGGTGCGTTGTACGTCGTAACGTTCCCTCGGGTTGGCCAGGCTGTAGAACAAGGTGTCGACCGCCTGGTTACCTTCCAGGTCGAGGATGCGCAGGGTCTGGCCGGCCTTGACTTCCAGCAGGAAGGGTTCGCCTGCCGGGATGGTGGCGCGGTAGGTCGCGGACTCGGGCAGTTGTAGCGCGGTGGCGATAGCGAGTGACATGGCAGCGATCCTCAGGCGAACAGGCGGTCGGTGTTGATGAAGCCGCGCTGGTTTTCCGGGCGCGAGCTGCGGCAGTGTTCGGCGACGCTGGCATCGGCATTCATCCAGCTGAGCTTCAGCGGTTTGGGCGCATATTCCGGCGCCGGGTCCATCGGGTGTTGCAGGGCGGTGAGCACCACCAGCGTGTCCATCGGTGCGTACAACTCGATGTAGTCCCCGGCCGTAGAGTTGCCTTCGACGAAGTGAAAAGCCCCGGCCTCATCGACGTTGACCCGGCTGAACAGGTTGAGGGTCATCAGCAGGTCGGACAGGCCCAGCCCCCACTTGCCCAGCTCCACCAGGAGGTTGTCGGTGCCGTTGCGGAAGAAGCCATTGCGCAGTTCCTGATAGCGGCCCGCGCCGTATTTATCCGCGACTTCTTCAGCGCACAGCACGCCGCCGAGGCTGTCGCTCCAGCCGCAGGTGTCAGCAGTGATGGCGGCCAGCACGCGGCCCATGTCCGAGTACAGGCAATGGCCGCTGGTGAGCTTGGCGGTGTGTTGGCATTTGAGGCTGTCGGGCAGGTTCAGGCGCTCGGTTTTCTCGTTGGCGTTGAGCAGCGTCAGGCTGACGTTGGCGCCGCCGCGCAGGTCGGTCAGGCGCAGCAGCTGGCCGCGCTTGAGGATGAACGAGCGATGGCCGCCACCTGGCAGGGTTTCTTCGGCGAACACCGGGAACAGTTGAGTCGAATCAGTCATGGGCAATTTCCTCTAAGCGATACGGAGCGTGCCCGCCAGCGCTGCTGGCAGGACGTCGACGGCGGCGCGCTGGACGCGGCGGTCGCTGTTCAAAGGGATGTCGTAGGTGATGCGCGCGCCATAGGCACCCGGTGCGTGGGGGTCGACGCGGACCTTGTCGAACACCAGCAGACGAGTGCCGAGGCTGAAGCCTTCAGACAGGTCATGGGTCACCATGAACACCGTCAGTTGCGTCTCGCGCCACAGCTCCAGCAGCAGGCCGTGCATGTCCTTGCGGATGCCCGGGTCGAGGGCGCCGAAGGGTTCGTCGAGCAGCAGCACCCGCGGCTTCATGATCAGCGCCTGGGCGATAGCGAGCCGCTGTTGCATGCCACCGGACAGCTGCGCCGGGTATTTGTCCAGCGAGTGGCCGAGGCCGACTTTGTGCAGCAGCACCGAGGCTTGCTCGCGGGCGTCTTTTTTCGCGCTGCCGAACAGGCGCCCGAGCAATAGTGAACGCGGCAGTTCAAGGCCGAGGGCGACGTTGTCCAGCACGGTCAGGTGCGGGAACACCGAGTAGCGTTGGAACACCACGCCGCGGCTGGAATCCGGCTCGCCGGCCAGGGCCTGGCCATCGAGCAGAATCTCGCCGCGACTGGCGCGTTCCTGGCCGAGCAGCAGGCGCAGGAAGGTCGACTTGCCGCAACCGGAAGCGCCGACCAGGGTGCAGAATTCGCCCTCGTTGACGTTGAGATTCAAGCCTTCGAGCACCACCTGGTCGGCGTATTGCTGCCAGACATTCTTCACGGTGATAAAGCTCATGCCCGTGCTCCTTCGTACCAGGGGAACGCGCGTTGAGTCAGGCGCTTGAGGCCCCAGTCCATCAACCAGGCGAGCAGGGTAATCCACACCACGTACGGCAGGATCACGTCCATCGCCAGGTAGCGGCGCACCAGGAAGATCCGGTAGCCGAGACCGTCAGTGGAGGCGATGGCTTCGGCGGCGATCAGGAACAACCAGGCCGAGCCGAGCATCAGCCGCAGCGAGATCAGCAGGCGCGGCAGCAACTGCGGGAGTACCACGCGCAACATCAGGGTCCAGGTCGAAGCGCCGAGGGTCTGGGCCTTGATCAGCAACTCTGGCGGGATTTCCCGGGCGCGCTGTTCCAGGTCGCGGGCCAGGCAGGGGGTGATACCGATGACGATCAGCATCACCTTGGACAGTTCCCCCAGCCCGAACACGATGAACAGAATCGGCAGGATCGCCAGTGGCGGTACCATCGACAGCACCGTCAGCAGTGGCGACAACGGCGCGCCGAACAGCGGCAGGGTCCCGGCGGCGATGCCCAGGCACAAGCCGGCCAGTGCGCTGATGCCCAGGCCGATGGCCAGGCGGCGCAGGCTGGAGGCGCTGTCTTGCCACAACAGGTAGTCACCGGTGCGAGCGTCGGCCGTGAAGGCCAGGCGTTTTACCGCGTCGCTCATCTGCGCGGCGCTGGGCAGCAGCTTGTCGTTGGGGTTGTCCGCCAGGCGGTCGGCCGAGCCCGTGAAGTAGGCGAACAGCACCAGGGCGAACGGCAGGATCACCAGCAACAGGCGGCTAGGGCGATCCGGGTGACGATTGATCAGGCGCATGGCAAGTCCTCCTGATTACAGCTTGGCGTCGGCGGCGAGCTGTACGTAGGTCGGGTCGAAACGCAGCTTGAGGTTGCCCTTGTCGCCGCTGGTCACGCCATTGGCGAAGGCCATGCCGACGGCGCTGGTGTCCTTGGCGCCTTCGCCGAGCAAGCCGTGCTGGAAGGAAAATTCGGCGACCTTGCGCATGGTTTCCGGCAGTTGCTGGCTGGTGGCGAAGTCGAGGGCTTCTTGCGGAGTGGCGAACAATTTGGTGGTGTCCAGTTGCGCCTGGAAACCTGCGAGGTCAGTGCCGGACGCCTTGGCCATGTGTTCGAGGGCGACTTTGCTGGCGGCGGTTTTCGCATTCATCAACTCGACCACTTCAAACCAGGCGCCAGTCAATGCCTTGCCCAAGGCCGGGTTGTCTTTGAGGGTGGCGCTGTTGACCACCATCATGTCCATGATTTCGCCGGGGATCTGGCTGGAATTGAACACTTCGCTGACGTCGGGTTTGGCCTTGATGTCCGAGAGCATCGGGTTCCAGGTGGTCACGGCGTTGACCTGGTCGGTGTTGAAGGCTGCAGAGATATCGGCGTCGGAGGTGTTGACCACCTTCAGGTCTTTTTCGGTGAGGTCCACCGAGTCCAGCGCCCGGGCCAGCAGGTAGTGGGACACCGAAAGCTCCACCAGATTGACGTCCATGCCCTTGAGGTCGCTGACCTGCTTGCCTTCACCCTTGAGCACGATGCCGTCGTTGCCATTGGAGAAGTCGCTGACGATCAGCGCGGTGCTGTCGACGCCGCCGGCTGCCGGGATGGTCAGCGCGTCCATGTTGGTCATGGTGCAGCCGTCGAACTGGCCGGCGGTGTACTGGTTGATGGATTCGACGTAGTCGTTGAGCTGCACCACTTCGATCGTGATGCCGTACTTCTTCGCCCACTTGTCGACGATGCCCTGGCTGCCAGCGTATTCCCAGGGCATCCAGCCGGCATAGATAGTCCAGCAGACGCTGAAGTGGTCTTTTGGCGCGGCCTGGGACGAGAAGCTCACGAAAGCTGCAAAGGCTGCGGCGAGCAGGGCGGGTAAACGGGGCTGGGACATGGTGGTTCTCCAGTTGATCATGGGCGGACAGGAAAGCAACGCGGCACCGCGAACGGTGGCTTGTCTCCCGGGCTTTTGTCCCGCCGTGTAACCTCAACTGGAGGTCGCCAACTCTCGGACCAGCCACTCGCCTTAGCGAGCCGGAACCCTAGTCAGCCATTGCAAATTGTGGTGCCGCGAACCTGTGATGACTCCTGCACGGGTTTGCTATAGCGAGAGACGTGCCAAGTTGTTTCGAACGCTCTAGGACGGGGTGTTGAATGGTGGGTACGGTTTTGCGAAGGGGAAAGGGCGCATTGTGATGGTGCAGGGATGCACCGCATTGGATCGTCGGTACCGCTGAAGTGCGGGAGTTGGTAGATGAAGAACCTTTCATCGGCGAGATGTTTCAACGTGTAACGAGGCCGCACCAGATTCCGGAATCGATGTCTGATCTATCGACAGTCAGCGAATAATCGACTGTCGCCTGCCAGCGTCGCTGGTACGGCTCACTCGCGGTCCAGGAGGCCGCCATGCTCTCTCGAATCAAGCGCCGAATTCTTCTGATTGCTGTGTTGGGATTATCCCTGGGTGCCTGCGTGCCTTATTCCGATGGGGGAGCCAGCTACTACAGTTCCGAGGTCTACACCTCGCCCGCGCCTGCCTATTATTCCGGCGGCACTTACTACTCGGGGGGAGGCGGTTACTACACCCAGCCACGCCGGTACTACGCACCGCCTGCGCGGTATTACCAGCCCACTCCGCGCTACTACTATCAGCCGCGGGTTTATCAACCGGCACCGCGTTATTACCATTCATCACCACGGGCCGATTACCGGGCTCATCAGAATCACGGTTGGGATGGACGGAATCGTGGCGGCAATAATGATTACCGGGGCGGTGGTCGCCACGATAATCGCGGCGGGCGAGGGGACCATAATGGCCGCAGTGATCACGATGGCCGCGGTGGCCGAAACCGCTAAAACGTTGAACGAGCAGATCGCCGGCAATGGATTGCCGGCAATCCGCTATCTAACTGACACACCACCACCTGTAGGAGCTGCCGAAGGCTGCGATCTTTTGATCTTCAGCGCCGCCATTGACGCAAAAGATCAAAAGATCGCAGCCTTCGGCAGCTCCTACGGGTGGGGTTTAGCACCAATCAATATTGCGACAGATCCGCCAGCGGATGCCGCCCTTCCCAGGCCTTCTGGAAATGCGCCTCCACCACCGCATCCGGCACATTGTTGATATCCGGCCAGTGCCAATGCGGCTTCTGTTCCTTGTCGATCAATCGCGCCCGCACCCCTTCACTGAATTCCGGATGACGGCAGCAGTTGAGGCTCAGGGTGTATTCCATCTGGAACACCTCAGCCAACGACATGTGCCGCGCCCGGGCAATCTGCTCCCACACCAGATGCGCAGTCAGTGGCGAACCTTCGCTCATGGTCTTGGCGGCGCGGCTGAGCAGCGGGTCGCTGTGGTCGCGCTGCTGGCTGATGGCTTTCCAGGCACAGCGCACATCGCTGACATCCAGTAACTCGTCGATCTGCTGGCGACGCGGCAACCACTGCGCTTCGGGCATTTGCGCCACGGCTTCCTGCTGCAGGGCCTTGAGCAGGCTGTTGAGCTGCATGGCCGTCTGCTCCTGCCAGTTGATCTGCAGCAGGCCCTCAAGCAACGCCTCCTGTTGCTCATCCAGGAGGAATCGATCAGCCAGATCGAGGTCGATCGCATCGCGAGCATTCATGTGCGCGCCGGTCAGCCCGAGGAACAGCCCGAGCTTGCCCGGCAGACGCGACAGGAACCAGCTGGCGCCCACATCCGGATACAGGCCGATGCTGATTTCCGGCATCGCCAGGCGGCTGCTCGGGGTGACGATACGCAGGCTTGCGCCTTGCAGCAGGCCCATGCCGCCGCCGAGTACATAACCATGGCCCCAGCAGATCAGCGGTTTGGGGTAGGTGTGCAAATTGAAATCAAGGCGGTACTCCGCCGCGAAGAAGTGTGCGGCCAGGGGCGGTACTTCACCCGGTTGCGCACGACAGGCGTCCACCAGGCTGCGTACTTCGCCGCCGGCACAAAAAGCCTTGGCGCCATTGCCGCGCAGCAGCACGCAGACGATTTGTGGCTCCTTGGCCCAGGCGTCCAGTTGATCACTCAGGGCATTGATCATCGGCAGGGACAGGGCGTTGAGGGATTTTTCGGCATCCAGGCTGGCCACGCCGATGCGCGCGCCGTCGGTGCCGGTGAGTTCTTCGAAGTGCAGATTCATCGTGACCTCGATCAGGAATTTGAGCGTTCAGTATGATCGCTGTGCAGGAAAGTGCCGGATCTGCGTCAGATCATTTGACAAGCGTGGCGGGCCTTCTTAGGGTTCGCCCATTGATTTTGCCGGGTATAACCATGACTGCTGACGACCGTATCAAACTCGAACCGAGCTGGAAGGAGGCACTGCGTGCTGAGTTCGACCAGCCCTACATGGCAGAGTTGCGCAACTTTCTGCAGCAGGAGCGGGCGGCGGGCAAGGAGATCTATCCACCGGGCCCGATGATTTTCAACGCGCTCAATTCGACGCCACTGGATAAGGTCAAAGTGGTGATCTTAGGCCAGGACCCCTATCACGGTCCGGGCCAGGCCCATGGCTTGTGCTTCTCGGTGCAACCGGGCGTACCGGCGCCGCCGTCGCTGGTGAATATCTATAAAGAATTGAAGCGTGACCTGAACATCGACATCCCCAATCACGGCTATTTGCAGAGCTGGGCCGATCAGGGAGTGCTGATGATCAACACCACCATGACGGTGGAGCGCGCCAATGCTAATGCGCACAAGGACAAGGGCTGGCAGTTTTTCACCGACCGGATTATTGAAGTGGTCAGCCAGCGACAACCGCACCTGGTGTTCATGTTGTGGGGGGCGCATGCGCAGAGCAAACAGAAGCTGATTGATGCGACCAAGCACCTGGTGCTGACCTCGGTGCATCCTTCGCCGTTGTCGGCGTACCGGGGGTTTCTCGGGTGCGGGCACTTCAGTCGGACCAACAAGTATCTGGAGCAGAATGGCGAGACGCCGATCGAGTGGCGGTTGCCACCGGTTTGATGGGGTAGACCGAGGTGTCCCCTTCGCGAGCAAGCCCGCTCCCACAGGGACTGCGATAACCCTGTGGGAGCGGGCTTGCTCGCGAAGGGGACAACCCGGTCGCTCAGACAGAATCCGGCTGCCGGTTCCAATACTTGAACAACGGCTCCGCTAGAAATAGCACAAACAACAACCGCATCACCTGCATCGCCGTTACCAAAGGCACCGACAGCTGCAGGGTTTCCGCTGTCAGGCTCATCTCGGCAATCCCGCCAGGCATCATGCCCAGGGTCAGTGAACGCAAGTCCAGATGGGTCAAGGCACTCAAGCCCAGCGCCGCCAGTGTCGCGATCAGCATGGTCAATACGGTGCCGATCAAGGTCCGCCCCATGAAGGACGGCGCGCGGCGGAAGAACTGCCGATTGAAGTGACAGCCCAACCCGCTGCCGATCAGCCATTGGCCAATCTGACTGCCGCCATTCGGCAGACCGATGTGCAGGTCCCAACCGATGCTGACCGCAGCACTCACCAGCAACGGCCCGAACAGCCACGGGTTGGGTTGACGAAGACGTTCCCAGATCCAGGCCGCCAAAGCGCCCGCCGGGAAGAGCAGGGCCAGCCACCACCAGTTGACAGCAGCCGGATGAAAAATCGGTGCGCCTTCGCCCAGCAGATACTTGAACGCTGCCGGCACACACAACACCACCACCAATACCCGCAAGCTCTGTCCCGCAGCGACACGGCTCAACACCGCACCATTGCGTGCGCCAAGGTTGACCATCTCGCCGGAACCGCCAGGCATGCTGGAAAAGAACGCAGTGGCGCGATCCTCGCCAGTGCGGCGCATCAGCCAGACGCCGACTACCGCAGACAGACTGGTGACCAGTGCGCCAAAGAAGATCAGGCCAAAGTGACTCAGCACCTGCTCCATCACCACCGGGGTGAAATGCAGGCCGATGCCGATGCCGACGATCCACTGGCCGCACTTGCGCCCGCCAGGGATCTCCGCCAATTGCCAGGGCGTCAGGCAGCGCACCAGGATGATCGCCAGCAACGAGCCGACCATCCACGGCAGCGGCCAGCCAACCAGGCTGGCCAGGTAACCGCCCAGCGCGCCAACCAGCGGCGTACCCCACCAGGCGTTGAACGGTGTTCGATCAGACATCGGCAACTGCGCGACGAGCAACCGAACGTTTGCGCCAGATGCGCAGGATCGGCACCAAAAGCATCACCACGATCAATGCCCAGACACTCAGGGTGATCCCGCTCGACCAGAGAATCTCCAGCGATCCGTTGGAGATCGACAATGCCCGGCGCAGGTTCTGTTCCATCAAGCCACCAAGAATGAAGCCGAGCAATACCGGTGACAACGGGAAGTCCAGCTTGCGCAGGATGTAGCCGAAGATGCCGATGCCGATCATCAGGAACAGATCGAAGGTGGTGGCATGCACCGCATACACGCCGATGGCGGTAATGATCGCTATCATCGGCACAAGTGCCCAGTTCGGTACGGCGAGGATCTTGGTGAAGATACGGATCATCGGGATGTTGAGGATCACCAGCATGATGTTGGCGATGAACAACGAAGCGATCAGGCCCCAG
The DNA here is from genome assembly GCF_054897945.1 of Pseudomonas sp. LB3P31. Taxonomy (NCBI): domain Bacteria; kingdom Pseudomonadati; phylum Pseudomonadota; class Gammaproteobacteria; order Pseudomonadales; family Pseudomonadaceae; genus Pseudomonas; species Pseudomonas sp. LB3P31. Next base: position 1,925,755 of record NZ_CM142710.1, on the reverse strand, counting down.
ACGATGTCTGGTTGTTGTTGGAACAACAGTGGGCCAGGAGTGATGTTGTACAGCGACAGCGCGCCGATCATCACCGCCGTCGTGCCCGAACCGGGAACGCCCAGCGTCAGCATTGGCACCAGCGCGCCGCATGCTTCAGCCCCGATGGCGGTTTCCGGAGCGGCAAGACCGCGCTTGTCACCTTGTCCGAATTTGCCACTGGGCCCGGCGATTCGTTTTTCGGTCATGTAGGCCACGGCGCTGGCGAGCGTTGCGCCCGCACCGGGCAGTACGCCCATGAAGAATCCCAGCACGCCGCAGCGTATGTTCACCCAGAATACCGATGCAGCTTCCTTGAAGTTGAACATCATGCGACCGGTGGCCTGAAACGCTTCCTGACCGCGGTGAGTTTTTTCCAGCAGCAACAGAATTTCGCTGATGGAGAACAGACCTAGCACCAACACTACAAACTGGATGCCGTCGGTGAGGTGCAGATTGTCCCCGGTGAACCGATAGACACCACTGTTTGCGTCAATGCCGACGGTCGACAGGAACAAGCCGATCAAAGCCGCAATAAACGTCTTCAGCGGTCGGTCACCGGCCATCCCGCCGAGGCAGACAATCGCGAACACCATCAGTACAAAGTACTCGGCCGGACCGAAGGCGATCGCCCATTTCGCCAGAATCGGCGCGAACACCACCATTCCGCAGGTAGCGATGAACGCGCCGATGAATGAACTCCACGCTGACAGTGACAGAGCAACCCCGGCCATGCCTTGACGGGCCATCGGGTAGCCGTCGAGGGTCGTCATTACAGTGGAGGCTTCGCCGGGAATGTTCAGCAGAATCGAACTGATCCGGCCACCGTACTCGCAACCCAGGTACACCGCAGCCAGCAGGATCAGCGCTGATTCCGGGGGCAAGCCGAGGGCGAAGGCAATCGGGATCAGCAACGCCACGCCGTTGATCGGTCCGAGGCCGGGAAGCAGGCCCACGACCGTGCCGATCAGTGTGCCGCTGAGGGCGGTGACCAGATTGTAGGGCGTCAATGCGACGCCAAAGCCGTGACTCAGATAACCAAGCGTATCCATATCAGTTCTCCAGAACGTCGAGCAGGCCCAGAGGCAGTGGCACGTCCATGACTTTGTCGAACAGCAAATACAGCCCGATACTCATCAGGCCGATGATCGCTGCACTGGGCAACCAGCGTCCGCCATACAGGCGGGCCATTGGAATACCAATCAGCATGCTGCTGAGGATGAAACCCAGCGGTTCGAACAACCCTGCGAAGACCAGCAGCAACGCGACGCATAGACCAATCTTGGTCAGAGTTTCGCGATCCATCGGTGGGTCGTCATCTGAGTGAACGATCGGCGAGGGGCGATACACCATGTAAATCAGACCCAGGCCCATTAATCCCAGCATCAGCAGGGGGAAAGCTCGTGGACCGATCGGTTCGTAGGAAAAAGCCGCCTGATACGGCCAGGCCATCAACACCAGGCCGAGACAGGCCAGCAACAGCACCGATGCAAAAATGCGTTGTAAGAGCATGAGGAACTCCTGGCCGCAGCCTCCTTCGTAAAGAGGCTGCAGCCGCTAGACAGAGGCGATCACTGGATCAGGCCGAACTCTTTGGCCAGCACTTTGTAGTCCGCAACCTGTTTCTTCACGTAGGTGTCCAGCTCGGGGCCGGTCATCGCGAACGGGAAGAGCTCACGCTGATCACGCAGCTTGGCGAACTCGTCGGAAGCCAGGAGTTTGTCGAAGGAGTCTTTCCACCAGGCGTAATCTTCGTCACTGACCTTAGGCCCGAGGTAGAAGCCGCGAACCACTGGCCAGACGATGTCGTAGCCTTGTTCCTTGGCGGTCGGAATGTCTTTCATTTCCGGCTCGTCCAGGCGCTTCTCGGAGAACACCGCCAGCAGGCGCATGTCGCCGCTCTGGATATGCGGCATGGAGTCGGAGATGTCGGTGCTGCCGACCTGGATGTGACCGCCCAGCAAGGCCGTGGCGATTTCACCGCCGCCTTCGAGGGCAACGTAGCGCAGGTCGCGCGGGTTGATCCCGGCGGCCTTGGCGATCAGGGCGGTTTGCATCCAGTCCTGGCTGCCAACGGTGCCGCCGGAGCCGATCACCACTTTGCTCGGATCTTTCTTCAGGGCCTGGACCAGATCGTCGAGGGTCTTGTAGGGCGAATCACTTTTCACCGCGATCGCGCCATAGCTGGTGCCGACCGCTGCCAGCCAGCGCACCGCGTTTTCGTCGAAACGCCCGAACTTGCCCTGGGCCAGGTTCAGCAGGGAACCGCTGGACCATGCCACCAGCGTTCCGGCGTCGGCCGGACGCTGCGCCACCACCGCGTTGTACGCCACTGCACCGACTCCGCCGGGCATGTAGGTCACGCGCATCGGTTTGCTCAGCAGCTTCTGGTTCACCAGGGCGCTCTGCACCAGCTTGCAGGTCAGGTCAAAACCGCCACCCGGCGAGGCCGGCGCGATGCATTCCGGGCGTTTGGGCTCGGCCATGAGTTGGCCAGCAAAGAACATGCAGCTGGCGGCGAGGGCGAAACGGCGCAGTGATCGATTCATGGTGTCTCCACAGGAGTTATTGTTTTTGGAATGATTCAGGCGAAGCGAATTCGCACCGGGGAAGCGGCACTGGAAAGCGTTGGGGAGCGAAACAAGGGGCGGAGCAGGTCAGCCTGGCGGCATGTAGACGGCATGGAGCAGTACCTCGGTTATTGTTCTTATTGGCGAAAACGCTTCAAGGCGTTTTTCGGGAGCTACATTTCAAACCACGGGTCGATGGCTTGCAGTCGAAACCATCCGTGGGCCGACTGTAACTGGCCAACCTTTCACTAACCTTTCAGCGTGCTTTCACGGTTTTGCTGCTTCACAGCGACTGAGCGGGCTGTAAACTCCGCGCCAAAGAATGGCGTCGACCATCCCTAAAGAGGTAAAGATCCATGCGTGTTCTGCTCGTCGAAGACCACTTGCAGCTGGCCGAAAGTGTCGCCCAGGCGCTGAAAAGCACCGGGCTGACCGTGGACGTGTTGCACGACGGCGTGGCTGCGGACCTGGCGTTGAGCAGTGAGGAATACGCCATGGCGATCCTCGACGTCGGGCTGCCACGCATGGACGGGTTCGAGGTGTTGGCGCGCCTGCGCTCGCGCGGCAAAAACCTGCCAGTGTTGATGTTGACGGCGCGCAGTGACGTCAAGGATCGGGTGCACGGCCTCAATCTCGGCGCCGACGACTACCTGGCCAAACCTTTTGAACTGACCGAACTCGAGGCGCGAGTCAAAGCGCTGCTACGCCGCAGCGTGCTGGGTGGCGAGCGCCAGCAGACCTGCGGTGTGCTGTCCTACGACCTCGACACTCGACGCTTCACCCTCGCCGAGGAACTGCTCACCTTGACTTCCCGCGAACAGGCGGTACTCGAGGCGCTGATCGCCCGTCCGGGGCGGGTGATGAGCAAGGAGCAACTGGCGTCCCAGGTATTCGGCCTGGACGAAGAAGCCAGCCCCGACGCGATCGAAATCTACGTCCACCGCCTGCGCAAGAAACTCGACGGCCAGCCGGTCGCCATCGTCACCTTCCGCGGCCTCGGGTACCTGCTGGAAAGCCGCGATGCATAAGCCCAGCAGCCTGCGCTGGCGGTTGCTGTGGAACCTCGCGCTGTTGCTGGTGGTGTTGATGCTGGCCAGTGGTTTAAGCGCCTACTGGAATGGTCGCGAAGCCGCCGACACGGCCTACGACCGCACCTTGCTGGCCTCGGCGCGCACCATAGCGGCGGGGGTGTCCCAGGTCGACGGCACCCTCAGCGCCGATGTGCCATATGTCGCCCTCGACACCTTTGCCTACGACAGCGCCGGGCGAATTTTCTATCTGGTCAACGACATTAACCAGAAGCTGATCTCCGGCTACGAAAACCTGCCGCCGCCGCCCCCAGGCACTCCGCGTACCGACGATTACCCGGCGCTCGCACGGTTCTACAACGCCAAGTACCAAGGGCAGAACGTGCGTGTGGTCAGCCTGCTCAAACCGGTGAGCGAGCCGAACATGAATGGCATGGCCGAGATTCGCGTCGCGGAAACCGATGAAGCGCGGGTCGCCATGGCGCGCAGTCTGGCGGCGGATACCTTGTTGCGCCTGGGCATGCTGGCGATCGGCGCGCTGTTGATGGTGTGGTTTGCCGTGAGTGCGGCGTTGCGGCCACTGGAGCGTTTGCGCACGGCCGTGGAAGAACGTCAGCCCGATGATCTGCGGCCGTTGCCGCTGGTGGAAGTGCAGCACGAGTTGTGGCCACTGGTGCGCGCGCTCAACCATTTCACCGAGCGCCTGCGCGGGCAGTTCGAACGCCAGGCGCAATTCATCGCCGATGCCGCCCATGAGCTGCGCACACCGCTGGCGGCACTCAAGGCGCGACTTGAACTGGGCTTGCGGGCAACTGAACCGCAAACCTGGCGCACTACCCTGGAAACTGCTGCCCAAGGCACCGACCGCCTGACCCATCTGGCCAACCAGTTGCTGTCATTGGCCAGAGTCGAGAACGGTGCGCGGGCGATTGCCGAAGGCGGCGCGCAGCTGCTCGACCTCAGTCAGCTGGCCCGAGAGCTAGGGATGGCCATGGCGCCCCTGGCGCACGCACGGGGCGTGGCTCTGGCCCTGGAGGCGGACGAACCGGTGTGGCTGCGCGGTGAGCCGACGTTATTGAATGAGCTGTTGAGCAACCTGGTGGACAACGCCCTGGCCCACACGCCGTCTGGCGGCAATGTGATCCTGCGGGTCACTGCGCCTGCGGTGTTGGAAGTCGAGGATGATGGCCCAGGCATTCCCCTTGAAGAGCGGGAGCGGGTGTTCGAGCGTTTTTATCGGCGCAACCAGCAAGTCGCCGGTTCGGGATTGGGGTTGGCGATTGTCGGCGAAATCTGTCGCGCGCACCTGGCGCAGATCAGCCTGCACGATGGCGAACAGGCGGGGCTGAAGGTTCGAGTGAGTTTTATCGGTCTCGATCAGTAAAACATCGACCGCGACTCTTCCAGATCCCGGCACAGCCCCTCGTTCTGTGGATCGAAACCCAGCTTCCTGAAAGCCGGCACGTCGAAGGCATCGACTCGCGACAGCGGATGGTCGCTGTTCTTGTGGCAGTACAAGCTGGCGACCTGCACCAGGTCGACGTAATCCAGGCGCTCTGAATCGCGCTGCAAATCCAGGTAGAGCCCGGGCACCTGCGCCAGCTTCTCGGGGAATTCCCAGACTCTGAGCAGCTTGTCGCCAATCAACGGATGAATCTGGTCAATCACGTGGTTGAGGCTCACCGAATCGGCCAGCAACTCGTTGTGGTCCTCGGCATACGTCAGGATCGGCAGCACGCCGATCTGATGCACCAGCCCGCCCAGCGCGGCCTGATCAGGTTTGAGCTGAGTGTAGCGGCGGCACAGGGCGTAGCTGACGCCAGCGATTTCCAGGCTCTTGTGCCAGACTTCGCGCATTTTCTGTTCAACCACTGCGGAGCGGGCGTTGAAGATCTGCTCCATCACCAGTCCGATGGCGAGGTTGCTGCTGTAGTTGACGCCCAGGCGCGTGATTGCCGTGTGCAGGTCAGTGACTTCCTGGGTCGCCCGCAGCAACGGGCTGTTAACCACCTTGATCAGGCGCGCCGACAGCGCGGTATCGCGGCCGATCACCTTGCTCAGGGCGCTGACACTGATCTCCGGATCCTCGGCGGCCTTGCGAATCTGCAAGGCCACTTCCGGCAGTGTTGGCAGAACCAGGTCATCGTTATCGATGGCTGCAACCAAATCCTGTTGGACCATTTCCGCCAATTTGCTCATTAAGTCTATCCAGGGGGAATGCGACAGGTGCTGCCTTCAGCGCTGGATTTCGCGGTCGCGATCCAGTTCGTAAGGCAAGTCGAGCAAGGTCAGGGCCGGCCCTTCAAGGGTGCCGAGGTGAATATCACCACCTTCCGCTGCTTCGGCTTGCAATACCGCCAGGAGTTCAATGTTTTGCTCTGCCCGTGCGGCGATCACTACTTCGCCAATCGAGCTGCCGTGGGTCGGCGAGAATAGCGGCGCACCGGGCTCCGGTAGCGCGTCCGCAGTCAACTGCAGGCGATACAGGCGGCGCTTGAGTTTGCCCAGGTACTGCATGCGCGCGACGATTTCCTGGCCGGTGTAGCAGCCTTTCTTGAAACTCACGCCACCGATGGCTTGCAGGTTGAGCATTTGCGGGATGAACAGCTCGCGGGTGCCGGGCATGACCTGGCCAATCCCGGCGCGAATCTGGCCCAGCAGCCATTGATTGAGCTCGCCTTCGGCCAATTCGACAGCCAGCTGGCTTTTCACGGCAGCGGCCTGATCGGCGGCAACCCACAGTTCGGCGCGCTCAGGCGAGACCCGGATGGCGATGATCCCGGCGAGGCGCGCGACACTGTCAGTAGCTGCCGGCAGGTCGAGCCCCAGGGCATTCAATGCAGCATCGCCATGCTCGAGGCCGAAGCGCACCCAGGCAGCACTTTCATCGGTGAGTTTGGACTTGGAGAACACTGCGTACTTTTTCAGATCCGCCAACTGCGGTTCCAGCAGCTCGGTCGCCATGGCCAGCAGCACGCCGTCACCTTCCAGCAGGATGCGGAAGCTCGACTGCATCCGGCCTTTTTGCGTGCAGCGCGCGCCCAGGCTGGCCTGGGTGTCACTCAGGTAATTGAGGTTGCAGGTCAATTGGCCTTGCAGGAACTTGCTGGCGTCCGCGCCTCGGACCGCCAGTACGCCTTCGTGAGACAGGGTGCAGAAAAAAGCAGAATCGGCCATGGGTCATCGCAGGGTAAAGAGTCTGGAGGACATCATAAGGGGGCGCCCTCGAAATGGGTAGTTTACAAAAGCCCGGCAGTGCCCGACCAAAGCCGAGTGCCCCACCGGACACGGGACTGTATACTCGCGGCCTATTTGAGGAGCGCTCCATGGTCGAACAAGTTGAACTCAATCGCCTCTACTGGCACAGCCGCCGCGGCATGCTCGAACTTGACGTGTTGCTGGTGCCCTTCGTCAAGGAGGTTTATCCGCATCTGAACCAGGTTGATCGAGACCTCTACGTCCGATTGCTCGAGTGCGAAGACCAGGACATGTTCGGCTGGTTCATGGAGCGCGCCAAATCGGAAGATCCGGAGCTGCAGCGCATGGTCCGAATGATTCTGGATCGTGTCCAGCCCAAGTAATCTGTTCGAATGCCGCTGGCACGCCTCACGGCAGTTGCTGGCGGCTTATCTGCTGGCCCAGCTGTTCGCGCTGGGTTCGTTGTTCCTGCTGGCCATTCCAATCTGGGCGACGGTGCTCGGGGTGTTGCTGTGTCTGGCCCAGGGCGCGTGGGTGTTGCCACGGCAGATTTTGCTGAATCATCCGCGCGCCTTCACTGGCCTGCGCCGCGACGCCGATGGCTGGCAGTTGTGGAGCAGGGCGGGCGGATGGCAACCGGTGCAGCTGCGGCCGGACAGCCTGGCGCTGCCGCTGATCGTGGTGCTGCGTTTTCGCCTGCGCGGGGAGCGCCGGGTCCGCTCGGTGTGCGTACTGCGGGATTCGCAGGCGGCGGACGCGCATCGCCGCCTGCGGGTCCGGCTGGCCTTTAGTCGGCGTAGGTGGGCGGCACCAGGATAGTGTCCAGCGCCACTGGCAGCATATCTGGATAGTCCAGCGTGTAGTGCAGGCCCCGGGATTCCTTGCGTTCCATGGCTGACTGAATCATCAGTTCGGCCACCTGGGCCAGGTTGCGCAATTCAATCAGGTCGCGGCTGACTTTATAGTTGCTGTAGAACTCGTCGATTTCATCGAGCAGCAGGCGCACCCGGTGCTGAGCCCGTTGCAGGCGCTTGTTGGTGCGCACGATGCCCACGTAGTCCCACATGAACCGCCGCAGTTCATCCCAGTTGTGCGCGATGATCACGTCCTCATCCGAGTCGGTGACCTGGCTGGCGTCCCAGACGGGAAGGGCCATGGGGATCGATACCGCAGGCAGTTGCTCGAGAATGTCCGCCGCCGCAGAGCGCGCGTACACAAAACATTCCAGCAACGAGTTGCTCGCCATGCGATTGGCGCCATGCAGCCCGGTGAAGCTGGTTTCGCCGATGGCATACAGGCCGGGCACATCGGTGCGGCCGTGCTGGTCGACCATTACGCCGCCGCAGGTGTAGTGCGCGGCCGGTACCACGGGGATCGGCTGCTTGGTGATGTCGATGGAAAACTCGAGGCAGCGTTCATACACCGTCGGGAAGTGGCTCTTGATGAACGCTTCCGGCTTATGGCTGATGTCCAGGTAGACGCAGTCCACCCCAAGGCGCTTCATTTCATGGTCGATGGCCCGTGCCACGATGTCCCGGGGCGCCAGTTCGGCGCGCGGGTCGAAGCGCTGCATGAAGCGTTCGCCGTTGGGCAGCTTGAGGTGCGCGCCTTCACCGCGCAGGGCTTCGGTGATCAGGAAACTCTTGGCTTGCGGGTGATAAAGGCAAGTTGGGTGGAACTGATTGAATTCCAGGTTCGCCACGCGGCAACCCGAGCGCCAGGCCATGGCAATGCCGTCACCGCAGGCGCCGTCGGGGTTGCTGGTATAGAGGTAGACCTTGGCCGCACCGCCAGAAGCGAGGATCACGAAGCGCGCGGCATAGGTGTCGACTTCGCCAGTGCCGCGATTGAGCACGTAGGCGCCAAGGCAACGGTCACCGGCCAGGCCCAGGCGTTTTTCGGTGATCAGGTCGACGGCGACCCGCTGCTCCAGCAGTTCGATATTCGGTCGTAGCTTGGCCTGGGCGAGCAATGTGCGAAAAATCGCGGCGCCGGTGGCGTCGGCGGCATGGATGATGCGCCGATGGCTGTGGCCCCCTTCGCGCGTCAAATGAAATTCGAATCCGCCGTCTTCGGTGCCCGACTGTTCATCGCGAGTAAAAGGCACGCCCTGGTCGATCAGCCACTGAATGGCTTCCTTGCTGTGCTCTACGGTGAAGCGCACCGCGTCTTCGTGGCACAACCCGCCGCCGGCATTAAGGGTGTCATCGACGTGGGATTCGACAGTATCGGTGTCATCCAGGACCGCCGCGACGCCACCCTGGGCCCAGAATGTCGAGCCGTTGGCGAGGTCGCCTTTGCTTAGGACGGCGATGCGCAAATCACCGGGCAAGGTCAGCGCCAGGCTCAAACCTGCAGCGCCGCTGCCAATAACCAGAACATCGTGTTGAAACTGTTGGCTCATTTCAGAATTCCGCACAAAGCGACCCGAGTCGGGGTTGGCGCAAGACTCCGCAACGGCGAGTCAAGGCAGCCACACAGCCCACTAGTATATAGAGGGGGGGAGCGGCACAATAGCCGAGGCGACATGGCATTGTGAAACTACCGTGACAGGAAAAATCTGACGCTTCGTCGGATGTTTTTTTCACCGGTTCGGCGACAGCGCGACTGTATCGTGGATTTAACAGTCGTTTTTGCTCACATTTGCCCGATGTTGCTGGCGCAAGGCTATAAATAATTGGAACTTTTGCCAAAGTGCCAAGATCAATAGACCGTTGCCCGAATCAAGGGACAGTGTCGGCTTCAGTGCAGGATCTGTGATTCAGAGCCCTGCCATGTGAATCCGGCGACAAGATTATTCGCGCAGCCGGGTTAACCCGCGCTGCGCTTTTCGTGCGTGCCAAATCAGAGCCCGCAGGAAACTTGCTTGGAGGGGGAGAACTTTTGCGAAAAGCCCGAGTCTATGTTTGCAAGTCTGGTCGTTTAGTTATGCAAGCCTCCTTCGAGCTCATCGAGGAGTGTTCATGCTAACCCAGGAAGAGGATCAGCAGCTGGTCGAGCGCGTTCAACGCGGCGACAAGCGAGCGTTCGATCTGCTGGTGCTGAAATATCAGCACAAAATTCTCGGGTTGATCGTGCGTTTTGTGCACGACACCCATGAAGCCCAGGATGTGGCGCAGGAAGCCTTTATCAAGGCGTACCGAGCGTTAGGCAATTTTCGCGGAGACAGCGCGTTTTATACGTGGCTTTACCGCATCGCCATCAACACGGCGAAGAACTATCTGGTTTCACGCGGCCGTCGGCCGCCGGATAGCGATGTCAGTTCCGAAGACGCAGAATTCTACGATGGCGATCATGGCCTCAAGGATCTCGAGTCGCCAGAACGCGCATTGCTGCGGGATGAGATCGAAGGCACCGTCCATCGAACCATCCAGCAACTTCCAGAAGATTTGCGTACGGCCTTAACTTTACGTGAATTCGATGGTCTGAGTTACGAGGACATTGCAGCAGTCATGCAGTGTCCGGTGGGTACCGTGCGCTCCCGGATTTTCCGCGCTCGGGAAGCCATCGATAAAGCCCTGCAGCCGTTGTTGCAGGAAAACTAGAGACAGCGGCGATAGCCAAGAGAGGAACGCCATGAGTCGTGAAGCCCTGCAGGAATCGCTGTCCGCAGTGATGGATAACGAGGCGGACGAACTGGAATTGCGTCGGGTATTAAATGCCTTCGACGATGTTGAAACCCGTGAAACCTGGGCTCGTTATCAAATCGCTCGGGCAGTCATGCACAAGGACCTGCTGCTTCCACGCCTGGATATCGCGGCAGCCGTTTCGGCAGCCCTGGCTGACGAAACCGTACCGGCAAAAGCCACCCGTGGTCCATGGCGCAGCCTGGGTCGTCTGGCTGTTGCTGCGTCCGTGACCGTTGCGGTATTGGCTGGTGTTCGCCTGTACAACCAGGACGAAATTGCCGGTGTCGAACTGGCACAGCAGTCCAATCAGCCAACCCTGGCCGTTCCTCAGGTCAAGGGTCCAGCCGTATTGGCAGGCTATAGTGAGAGTTCCGAAGCGACTGGTCCCATGGCCAATGGCGTTCTTCAAGGTCAGCCAGGTTGGCACGACCAGCGTCTGCCAGGTTACCTGCGTCAGCATGCTCAAGAAGCTGCGATGAAAGGTACTGAAAGCGCACTGCCGTACGCTCGTGCAGCAAGCCTGGAAAACCGTTAAGGAGGATCATGCGCGCCATACCTCTACTCTCGCTTCTGCTCAGTGGCTGGTTTGTTGTTCCAGCCCACGCCGATGAAGCCCAGGACTGGTTGACCCGACTGGGCCGTGCCGAGCAGACGCAAAGCTTTAACGGTACTTTTGTCTACGAGCGTAACGGTAGTTTTTCTACCCACAACATCTGGCACCGAGTCCAGGATGGCAAGGTCCGCGAGCGTCTACTCCAGCTCGACGGCTCGGCGCAGGAAGTCGTACGTGTTGATGGACACACCCAATGCGTCAGCGGCACCCTGATTGCGGGGCTTGGAGACTCCAAGTCCGCCTCTCGTGCACTCGATCCACAAAAGCTCAAGAATTGGTATGACCTTGCTGTAATCGGCAAGTCGCGTGTGGCTGGGCGTCCGGCGGTGATTGTTGCCCTGACGCCACGGGATCAGCATCGATATGGCTTCGAGCTGCATCTGGACAAGGAAACCGGCCTGCCGCTGAAATCATTGTTGTTGAATGACAAAGGGCAGTTGCTGGAGCGCTTCCAGTTCACCCAGCTTAATACTTCTGATGTGCCTTCCGAAAACGATTTGCAGCCAGGTGCTGATTGCAAGCCCGTTGTCTTTGACGGCAACAAGGCTTCTGCCGCGAGTGTTGCACAAACATGGCGTTCGGACTGGTTACCACCCGGCTTTGAACTGGCCAGCAGTTCCGCCCGCAAGGATCCGCAGACCAAAGCTCAGGTGAACAGCCTGATGTACGACGATGGCCTGGCCCGTTTCTCGGTATTCCTCGAGCCCATTGACGGTACTGCCGTGACTGACACCCGAACTCAATTGGGGCCTACCGTTGCGGTCTCGCGACGCTTGACTACCCCTCAAGGCGAGATCATGGTGACGGTCGTCGGTGAAATCCCGATTGGTACCGCTGAAAGAATTGCGCTGTCCATGCGCACCGATGCCACTGCAACCAAGTAGTGAGTCGATATCGAAATGTTTGGTGAGCATTTCAATTTGCAAATACCCCCAGAATTTTTTATAGGTCACAGCCTCTCGGCTCTGGCCTTGTTTGTTGTTCCCGGAACAAAAATACCGGCGTATCTTTCCCGGTGTTCCTTGCTCCATATCGCTTAACCATGCTCGTCGTAACGGGAGCCGTATGTCGATACCACGCTTGAAGTCTTACCTTTCCATTTTCGCAACCGTGCTGGTGCTCGGGCAGGCGGCCGCCGTGCAGGCGGTCGAGTTGCCGGACTTTACACAGTTGGTCGAGCAAGCCTCGCCCGCTGTCGTCAACATCAGCACCACGCAAAAACTCCCGGACCGCAAAGTGTCCGCCGAGGACATGCCGGACCTCGAAGGCTTGCCGCCAATGTTGCGCGAGTTCTTCGAGCGCGGCATGCCGCAGCCGCGTTCTCCACGCTCACCCCGGGGTGATCGCCAGCAGGCGCAGTCCCTGGGTTCGGGGTTCATCATCTCGTCTGACGGCTACATCCTGACCAACAACCACGTGATCGCCGATGCCGACGAAATTCTCGTTCGTCTGGCTGACCGCAGTGAACTGAAAGCCAAGCTGGTCGGCACCGATCCACGTTCCGACGTGGCGCTGCTGAAAATCGAAGGCAAGGACCTGCCGGTTCTCAAACTGGGTAAGTCCCAGGACCTGAAGGCCGGCCAGTGGGTCGTCGCCATCGGTTCGCCATTTGGCTTTGACCACACCGTGACCCAAGGCATTGTCAGCGCCATCGGTCGCAGCCTGCCGAACGAGAACTATGTGCCGTTCATCCAGACCGACGTGCCGATCAACCCGGGCAACTCCGGCGGCCCGCTGTTCAACCTGAATGGTGAAGTGGTCGGGATCAACTCGCAGATCTACACCCGCTCAGGCGGCTTCATGGGCGTGTCGTTTGCCATCCCGATCGATGTGGCCCTGGACGTTTCCAACCAGCTCAAAAGCGGTGGCAAGGTCAGCCGTGGCTGGTTGGGCGTAGTCATCCAGGAAGTGAACAAGGACCTGGCCGAGTCGTTCGGCCTGGACAAGCCGGCCGGTGCACTGGTTGCGCAGATCCAGGATGATGGCCCGGCTGCCAAGGGCAACCTGCAGGTGGGTGACGTGATCCTCAGCATGAACGGTCAACCAATCGTGATGTCTGCCGACCTGCCACACCTGGTCGGCGCGCTGAAAGCAGGTTCCAAGGCCAATCTCGAAGTGATTCGTGACGGCAAGCGCCAGAACGTCGAACTGATCGTTGGCGCAATCCCGGAAGAAGGCAAGGAGCTGGAGGCCCTGGGCAAATCCGGCGTTGAGCGCAGCAGCAACCGCCTGGGTGTAGCCGTAGCCGAGCTGACGCCTGAGCAGAAAAAGACCTACGACCTCAAGGGGGGCGTGATCATCAAGGAAGTCCAGGACGGTCCTGCTTCGTTGATTGGCCTGCAACCCAATGATGTGATCACTCACCTGAACAACCAGGCGATTGGTTCCACCAAGGAGTTCACCGATATCGCCAAGGCGCTGCCGAAGAATCGTTCGGTGTCGATGCGAGTCCTGCGCCAGGGTCGCGCAAGCTTCATCACCTTCAAGCTGGCTGAATAAGCCGGTTGTTGGCTGAATAAAAAACCGCCTCGAGAGAGGCGGTTTTTTTATGTCTGCAGATTCATCGCGGATGATTCAACCCATCATATCCTTGACCATCCGTTCCTGCTCCATCAACTCACGCTGACGTGCGTCGATTCGCGAAGACAGCGGGAAGTTGCTCCCCGCCTTGCGCTTGGCAAAATCCAGCTGCTGGATGGCCTGGCGATAGTCGCCCACCAGTGCGAAATACTCGGCACGCGCCTGGTGCAGGCCGATGATGTTGCCCGACAGGCCGCGGGTTTCGGCGACCTGATACCAGACGTCCGGATCGTCCGGGCGCGACTTCAGCAATCCTTCAAGCGCCTTCTCTGCATCGGCGGCGCGGTTCTGTTTCAGCAGCAGGTCGACCCGCACCTGGTTCAGCGGATAGTTTCCGGGGTACTGGGTGAGCATCCGGTCAACCCGTGTCTGTGCATCCGCCAGGCGATTGTTGGTGATGTCCAGGTCCACCTGCGCCAGGTTGTAGATGATCTCGTTCGGCGACTTGGCCAGCAGCAACTTGAGGTTTTCCCTTGCTTCATTCAGCTGGCCACCCTTGATCTGGGCGATCGCCAGGCCATAGCGGGGAACGTCGCTTTTCGGGTTCTCATCGAGCTGGGCACGAAAACGCTTGGCGCCCAGCCCTGGAGTTTCTTCGTAGACCAGTTGGACCCGAGCACGAATCAGCTGATAGCGCAGCGTGTCTTCGACGCCGCCTTTTTTGGCCTGCTCGGCACGGTTACGGGTGTCGGCGATCCGTGATTCGGTCACCGGGTGAGTCAGGAGAAATTCCGGTGGCTTGGCATCGAAGCGATACTGGCGCCCCAGACGCTCGAACATGCTCGGCATCGAGCGCGGGTCGTAACCGGCTTTTTCCAGGTTAAGGATGCCGATACGGTCAGCTTCCTGTTCGTTCTGGCGCGAGAAACGTCGCTGTTCCTGAATCGCCGCCGCCTGGGTCCCGGCAATCGCGGCAATCCCCGCATCACCGGCACCGGCTGCGGCGATCACGATCCCGGCCAGCAGCGCGGCCATCATCGGCACCTGCATGCGCTGTTGCGCTTCAACCCCACGGGCGAAGTGGCGCTGCGACAAGTGAGCCAATTCGTGCGCGAGTACCGAGGCGTACTCGCCTTCGGTCTGGGCATTCAGGAACAGGCCGCCGTTGACCCCGACAATCCCGCCCGGCGCCGCGAAGGCGTTGAGCTGAGGGCTGTTGATCAGGATGAACTCCAGGCGCCGGTCATTCACCTGACTGGTCTCCACCAGGCGATACACGCTGGATTCGACGTAGTCCTTGAGCTGCGGATCGTTGAGTTGCGAGACCTGGCTGCGCAGCAGCGCGAGCCAGGCGCGGCCCAGCTGATATTCCTGTTGCGGCGAGACGATGGCAGAACTGGCGTCGCCGAGTGACGGCAGGTCGTCGGCGAAGCCCGGTGAGGCGAGCAGGCAAGCGAGCGTCAGCAGGGTAGGGCGCAGAAAGGTCATGCACAAAGCCTTAATCGACAAAGACCTTACTGTAGCCGGACACCAGGCTTGGGACCAGATATTCTAAGCCGCTCAACCGCCCGAACCGGAGTGATGCAATGACCGACGCTGTAGCCCACGACGCCGAACTGGACGCCAGCGGCCTGAATTGCCCGCTGCCGCTGCTCAAGGCCAAGCTCGAACTCAACCGACTGGCCAGTGGCGCAGTGCTGAAGGTCATCGCCACTGACGCGGGCTCGCAGCGCGACTTTCGCACCTTTGCCCGATTGGCCGGTCATACGCTGCTGCGTGAAGAAGATGAAGCAGGCGTCTACCGCTACTGGTTGAAAAAAGCCTGAAATTTGCCGGGTTCGTTTCTAAGGATTTTTGATGTTCAAGGTGTTACGCGACTGGATTCAGCGCTATTTCTCCGATGAAGAAGCCGTGGTGCTGGCGGTGCTGCTGTTCCTGGCATTCACTGCGGTCCTAACCCTGGGCGGGATGCTCGCCCCCGTTCTTGCGGGGATGGTGCTGGCGTATCTGATGCAGGGCCTGGTGGTGACCCTCGAACGCTTGCGCGTGCCCGGCGGGGCGGCGGTGGGCCTGGTGTTCGCGCTGTTCATGGGCGTGTTGCTGGTGTTCATCATCGTCGTGGTGCCGTTGCTGTGGCACCAGCTGATCACGCTGTTCAACGAACTGCCCGGAATGCTCGCAAAATGGCAATCGCTGTTGTTGCTGTTGCCGGAACGCTACCCGCACCTGGTGTCGGACGAGCAGGTGTTGCGGGCTATCGAGGTGGCGCGTGGCGAGATCGGCAATTTCGGCCAGTGGGCACTGACGTTCTCGCTGTCGAGCCTGCCGCTGCTGGTGAACATCATGATCTACCTGGTGCTGGTGCCGATCCTGGTGTTCTTCTTCCTCAAGGATCGCGCGATGATCGGCCAGTGGGTGCGCGGTTATCTGCCTCGGGAGCGGGCGCTGATCACCCGTGTCGCCCATGAAATGAATCGGCAGATCGCCAACTACATTCGCGGCAAGGTCATCGAGATTTTCATTTGCGGTGGTGCGACCTACATCGGATTTGTGGTTCTGGGGCTCAACTACGCGGCGCTGCTGGCGCTGCTGGTAGGTGTCTCGGTGGTCGTGCCCTATGTCGGCGCCGTGGTGGTGACCGTGCCGGTCTTGCTGATTGCACTGTTCCAGTGGGGATGGAGCGATCAGTTCATCTACCTGATGGCGGTCTACGGCATCATCCAGGTGCTGGACGGCAATGTGCTGGTGCCATTGCTGTTCTCGGAAGCGGTGAACCTGCATCCGGTGGCGATCATTTGCGCGGTGTTGTTGTTTGGCGGGTTGTGGGGCTTCTGGGGGGTGTTCTTTGCGATTCCGCTGGCGACGCTGTTCAAGGCGGTGCTGGATGCGTGGCCGCGCAAGGAGCCGGTGGTGGCGCCGTTGCTTTGAGTTGACGCCGCGAGAAAAGATCGCAGCCTTCGGCAGCTCCTACAGGATTTCGCATAAACCCGTAGGAGCTGCCGAAGTCTGCGATCTTTTGATCAATCAAGCCTTGTTCAACGCCTGAGCAGCCGCCAAAACCGCATCCACATGCCCCGGCACCTTCACCCCGCGCCATTCCTGACGCAACACCCCATCCTTATCAATCAGGAAAGTGCTGCGATCAACCCCCATGTATTCCTTGCCATACAGCTTCTTCAGCTTGATCACATCAAACAGCTGGCACAGCGCCTCTTCCTTGTCGCTGATCAGCTCGAAGGTGAACGCCTGCTTGGCCTTGAAATTCTCATGGGACTTGAGGCTGTCGCGGGACACGCCGAACACCTCGGTATTGGCCGCCTTGAACGCCTCAAGCTGGTCGCGAAAGCCCTGGCCCTGGGTGGTGCAGCCCGGTGTGCTGTCCTTCGGGTAGAAGTAGATCACCACCTGCTTGCCCTTCAGCCCCGCGAGGCTGACGGTTTGCCCGCTGGTGGCGGGTGCTTCGAAGTCGGCAACCGGTTGGTCGATGGCAACGGCCATGAAAAGCTTCCTTACATTGGGTTCTGTGGGCGCCACGGTTCGATCAGGGCATCCAGATTCAGCGCGTCGGCAAAATCCAGGAACTGATCACGCAGCCAGCTGATCTGCACGCCAGCCGGCAGGGTCACGGTAAACGTGGCGTTGAGCATGGTGCCGCCGGTCTGAGGCGCCTGGTACGTGTCGCACGTCAGGTTCTCCAGCTCGACGTTGTGGTCCATGAAGAACTGGCACAGCTCGTTGATGATGTCCGAACGATACGCGGAGCTGACGTAAGCGACGTACGGCAGGGCCTGTGGACGGTTCTCCAGGGCCGCGCTGCGCACCACGTTGACGGTAAAGGCGTGCTTCTTGGCCAGGCCCGAAAGGCTGCCTTCGAGGCGTGCCAGGGCGTCCCAGCTGCCGGAGATCTCGAGGATCAACGCACTGCATTCGCCATGACGGGTCAGGCGAGAGGTGACCACGGCGCAGCGATTATCATGGCTGGCGCGGCACAGGACGTTAGTCAGCTCCATAGGGTTGGCGCCGAGGGCACTGATGACAAGGAATTGTTCGCGAACTGTGGGGGTGGACATGCAGCATTCCTAAAGCGATGAGCGGTCGATACCTCAATGGGCTTTTTACCGGGAACGAGCCTGCGGATGCGAATTCAGAAAACCCGATGGCAGGTTGCGACGTGCTCCATTGAGGCAAGAGCGAGGGGTGGCAACGCTGGATCGGGGCTTGTGATGCCGAAAATGGAGGCTGGAACCCGGCGTACGAGCTTATCAGTACCGATCAAAGTCTGAAGGGTAGCGAAAAGCAGCGCCAAGGGGAATGGCAGCAGCGCAGTACTTTGCTTGTACAAGCATCTTGGCGCCAGTACCATTACCGCTCTCTTTTTCCGGCAGGAGCGGTTGCATGATTGCGGGCAGTATGGTGGCACTGGTCACACCCATGGATGCACAGGGTCGTCTCGACTGGGACAGTCTGAGCAAACTGGTGGACTTTCACCTGCAAAACGGCACCCACGCCATCGTGGCGGTCGGCACTACAGGTGAATCGGCCACTCTTGACGTGAACGAGCACATCGAAGTGATTCGTTTCGTGGTGAAGCAGGTTGCAGGGCGCATTCCGGTGATCGCCGGCACGGGCGCCAACTCGACGCGCGAAGCCATCGAGCTGACCACCAACGCGAAGACCGCCGGTGCCGACGCCTGCCTGCTGGTGACGCCGTATTACAACAAGCCAACCCAGGAAGGCCTGTACCAGCACTTCAAGGCCATCGCCGAAGCGGTCGACATCCCGCAGATCCTCTACAACGTGCCTGGCCGCACCGCATGCGACATGCAGGCCGACACCGTGATCCGCCTGTCGACCGTGAAGAACATCATCGGTATCAAGGAAGCCACCGGCGACCTGACCCGTGCCAAGGCCATCCTCGATGGCGTCAGCGCTGACTTCCTGGTGATCTCGGGCGACGACCCTACTGCGGTCGAACTGATCCTGATGGGCGGCAAGGGCAACATCTCGGTGACCGCCAACGTTGCTCCGCGCGACATGGCCGACCTGTGCGAAGCCGCTTTGAAAGGCGACGCCGTCACGGCCCGCGCCATTCACGAAAAGCTGATGCCACTCAATAAAACCCTGTTCATCGAATCCAACCCTATTCCCGTGAAATGGGCACTGCATGAAATGGGCTTGATGCCGGACGGTATCCGTCTGCCGCTCACCTGGCTCAGCACTGCCTGTCACGAACCGCTGCGGCAGGCCATGCGCCAGTCCGGCGTCCTGGTTTAATTGAGGAAGTACTACGCATGAAGCGATTGGCCGGACTTTCCGCACTAGCCGTGATCATCTCCAGCACCAGTGGCTGTGGATGGGTCTGGGGCCCGGAAGGTTATTTCCGTGACCGTGGTAGCGATTACCTGGAAGCGCAACAGACTGCACCGATGCAATTGCCACCGGATGTCACTACCGCCAAGCGCCTGGACCCGTTGTTGCCGATCCCGCGCAACGTGGCCGATGACTCCGTCAAGGGCGAGTACATCGTTCCTCGTCCGCAACCGCTGACCGCGGCGGCTGACGCCAGTGCCTACTCGCTGCAGAAAAGCGGTGACACCCGCTGGATCGTCGCGCAGAACCCACCGGCCGAAGCCTGGCCAGTGGCGGTGCAGTTCTTCCAGGACAACGGCTTCCGCCTGGACGAACAGCGCCCGCAAACCGGCGAATTCACCACCACCTGGCAGCATTCCGACGAACTGTCCGCCGCCATGGCCAAGCGCCTGAGCGCAGCCGGTGTCGGCGCCGACAGCGAAACCCGCGTGCGGGTGCGCATCGAGCCAGGCGTGCAGCGCAATACCAGTGAAATCTACGTGGTCAGCGCCGAGCGTCCTGCTGGCAGCACTGCCGACGTCGACTTCACCAACCGTTCGGTCAACACCGGCCTGGACGCAGCACTGGTCGACGACATGCTCGCGAGCATGAGCCGTATCTCCGAGAAGGGCGGTTCGGTGTCGATGCTGGCTTCGCGTGACTTCGATACGCCAAGCCGTGTCAGCCTCAGCGAAGACGGCAGCGGCAACCCGGTGCTGAACATCGGCAACGACCTGGATCGTGCCTGGTCAAGCGTCGGTCGTGCGCTGGAGCAGGGCGAATGGCGAGTGGAAGACATCAACCGCAGCCTGGGCCTGTACTACATCAACCTCGCCGAAAAGGCCGAGAAGAAAGACGACAAGCCTGGTTTCTTCAGCAGCCTGTTCGGCAGCGCGCCGAACAAGGAAGAAGTTGAAGCCCGCGCCGAGCGTTATCAGGTTCGCCTGAGCAAGGTGGGTGAAAACGTCCAGGTCACCGTCGAGAAGAACATCAACACTGTGGCGCCAGCTGATGTGGCGCGCAAAGTGTTGAGCGTGATTCAGGACAACCTGGGCTGATCTCATGCGTTTTGCCGTTCTCGGCAGCGGTAGCCAAGGGAACGGCACGCTGATAGCCAGCGCTGACACGTATGTGCTGGTGGATTGTGGTTTCTCCCTGCGGGAAACCGAAAAACGCCTGCTGCGCCTTGGTGTAAACCCGGCGCAGCTGAGCGCGATACTCGTAACCCACGAACATGCCGACCACGTGCATGGCGTGGGTTTGCTGTCTCGGCGCTACAATCTGCCTGTCTACCTCAGTCGCGGCACCCTGCGCGGGATGCGCAAACCGATAGAACCGGCTGGCCTCCTGGCCGGCGGCGAGCAACTGCAGATCGGCGCACTGAGCATCGGCGTCATTGCCGTGGCCCATGATGCACAGGAACCGACGCAGTACGTGTTCAGTGATGGTGAACGGCGCTTTGGCCTGCTGACCGACCTGGGCTCGTATTGCAACACGGTGCTGGATGGCTACAGGGATCTCGATGCGCTGATGATCGAGTCCAACCACTGCCGTGACATGCTGGCTCGCGGTCACTACCCGTACTTTCTCAAGCAGCGGGTGGGCGGCGAATTTGGGCATTTGAACAACCACCAGGCGGCATTCCTGGTGTCCGAGTTGGGCTGGCAAGGCCTGCAACACCTGGTCCTGGCCCATCTAAGCAGCAAGAACAACCTGCCGCAGCTGGCCCGGCAATGTTTTGTCGACACCCTCGGGTGCGACCCGGACTGGCTGCAACTGGCCGATCAAGATTCAGGGCTCGACTGGCGACACATCGCCTAGCCCACCTACTTAGCAAGCGGAGCCCATCATGGAAAAACGTGAAGAACTCTACCGCGGCAAAGCCAAATCGGTCTTCAAGACCGACGACGCTGACCGCTTGATCCTGCTGTTTCGCAACGACACCTCGGCGTTCGACGGCAAGCGCATCGAACAGCTCGACCGCAAGGGCATGGTGAACAACAAGTTCAACGCCTTCATCATGCAGAAACTCGAAGCTGCCGGCGTGCCGACCCAGTTCGACAAGCTGCTGGGCGACAACGAGTGCCTGGTGAAGAAGCTCGACATGATCCCGGTCGAGTGCGTCGTGCGTAACTACGCCGCCGGCAGCCTGGTCAAGCGCCTGGGCGTTGAAGAGGGCATGAAGCTCAACCCTTACACCTTCGAACTGTTCCTGAAGGACGACGCCAAGGGCGACCCGTTCATCAACGAATCCCACGTCGTGGCATTTGGTTGGGGCACCGCCGAGCAACTGGTCCGCATGAAGGAACTGTCGCTCAAGGTCAACGAAGTCCTGAACAAACTGTTCGACGACGCCGGCCTGCTACTGGTCGACTTCAAACTCGAATTCGGCGTATTCAGCGACGGCTCCATCGTCCTGGGTGACGAATTCAGCCCCGACGGCTGCCGCCTGTGGGACAAGGCCACCGGCAAGAAAATGGACAAGGACCGCTTCCGCCAGGGCCTCGGTGACGTCATCGAAGCCTACGAAGAAGTCGCCAACCGTCTGGGCGTACCGCTCTAATCGACGCAAGCATCTGATAGCACAGAAATATTTCGCTTAGGGGCTTCGCATCCGGCGAAAGTGTTGTTATGATGCGCGCCGTTGGAGAGATGCCAGAGTGGCCGAATGGGACGGATTCGAAATCCGTTGTACCTTCACCGGTACCTAGGGTTCGAATCCCTATCTCTCCGCCATTACATAGAAAAAGCCCCGTAGCTGAGAAGTTGCGGGGCTTTTTCGTTTCTGTGGGTTTTTCTCGGGCGTTAGTAGGCGGGCCTACGAGCGAGTGTCAACCGTCGGTATTCACCGGTGGCCACCTACGCAACACCTTGTGTACGTCATCTACTACTGCTTTGCTCATCGCGGTCAGGTAGTGCGCTGCCGAGGCGTTTCTGTCTGTGTCCTTATCTTGAGCAGCATTGGCAGTCAACAGCTTGGCCAGGCACAAAAGATCAGAGGCTTGCGCCAGAGCATTCCCGATAGGCACGCCGGGGTTTACGCGAAACAGCGGCTGGTTGGCGCAGTAGTGGAACGGAGTGAGGCCAATGGTCGTCAGTTCGGGTTTGTCGCTCATCTGCCACCCCCTTCAATGAAGCAGGTGAGATCGAGCCGAGAGGTTTGAAAGGATTTGGAACTACGTTGAGGGGAAAGACTTTGTTTGTGCGGATTTACAGTTTCCATGTC
The DNA here is from genome assembly GCF_054897945.1 of Pseudomonas sp. LB3P31. Classification (NCBI taxonomy): domain Bacteria; kingdom Pseudomonadati; phylum Pseudomonadota; class Gammaproteobacteria; order Pseudomonadales; family Pseudomonadaceae; genus Pseudomonas; species Pseudomonas sp. LB3P31. The sequence continues at coordinate 1,903,604 of NZ_CM142710.1, read as the reverse complement.
TAGCTCCGTGACTTGGGGAGCTGCCATTTTCGTTACCAAGCGAATGGGTGGCAGCTGTGCGCAGGTTGGTAAACCGGGAGTCACGGAGACCGGCACGCCCGAAAGCGTCCCGCGCACAACCGCCATAACACAGATATTCAGGCGTCAAGACACCAGGAAAATGTGAAGGGGGCGCTGTTGCGCAACTCGTCGGGTTACCAAGCCCGATCGCTGGATATCCAGCGACCTCATGAGGGTATACCGACGCAACTCACGCCATCAAGGCGCTGGCCTGCCGTAAAACACAACAAAGCAAATTCGTACGCAACTCTCGGAGTTTGCCTACAACTCCGTCGAGAGTCACCCCGATATTCTTATGGGCTTAAAAAAACGACTGAATCTGGGAGTTCCTAGGCCGTTAAGGGCAGTGGGGCGCGGGTTCTCCCTAAGCTCAGCTGCATAGTCGCGACCTCTCATCGGCCGCATCCAGTTAAAGAAGCAAAGCCCTACTAGGTGCGGGACGTTCGGGCTTTTCTTGAACAAGCAGGGTTAACCCGTGAACGTTATGAATTATCAGGGCTATGTTGCCCGGATCGAATACAGAGATGAAGAAGGCCTTTTTGTAGGCCACATTGCCGGCATCAAGGACGTCGTTGGGTTTCACGGCGAATCGGTCGGCGAGCTTCGCTCAGCATTTAAAGAGGCGGTCACTGACTATCTGGAAGCGTGCGCCAAGCTCGGTTGCGCACCGCAGAAACCGTTTTCGGGAAACCTCAGTTTGCGTCTCGCTCCAGCGCTGCACGCGACGGACGCTGTAAAAGCACAGCTTTGCTAACAAACGCATCAACCAGTGGGTAGCTGATGTTCATGATCGGGAAGCACGTGTCTGACGAGTCATCTTTCCAGTGGTGAGCCGCAATGCTCGCTCGAATGCTTCAAATTTATCAAAGTCTCGGAGGCGCGGCGCGTACGTTATCTAAATATTTTGCCCATATATGGGAACGAAAAAAAAAGCTAAGGAAGATATTATGCTGACGATCCACGGCAGTATAAGCTTGTTTCTCAGGCTAGTTGGCATGGTCGACAGCTCGCGTGCGTCTATCAATCCGCGTCTTTCAAATAAATCAGGTGCTAAAAACATCACAATAATCGAACCGTTTCTCGGAATTTTTCCAAACAATCCAAAGCTTCCAAAAGTTTTCAGATTGATCTCAACAAGTTTGCTTGTCTTTAAATGACTTTCTGCTTGTTCAGTTAGCTTGTGGGCCGAGACAATGAGCCAGATTGCTGAAGATATTTGAGTAGTCATTACAAATGTGCCGGCGACAACCAATGTTAAGCTGCCCATTGTGAAGAGTTCCTCTCAGATCAATGTCTTGTCAACTAATTGATAAAAAACATAGCGATAAGGAATAATGTACCGGCGATCCACGGCATTATAAGCTTATTTCTTAAACTGGTCGGCATGTTTGACAGCTCACGTGCGTCTATCATTCCACGTTTCTCAAAAAGTTTAGGTGCTAAAAACATCATTGCAATCGAACCGCTTCTTACGACTTTACCCATCAATCCAAGGCTTTCAAATACTATTCGATTGCTCGATACGAATTTGCTTTTATTTAAATAACTTTCTGCTAGATCGGTTAGCCTGTGTGCAGACATGAAGATCCATATTACAGTCAGCAGTTGCCCGGAAATTATAAATGTACCAGCGATAATCAACGTTTGGATGTTCATTGTGGAAAGTGCTCATGGATAAGCTCGTCGAGTTGCTCTTGGCCAAAAAACTACTGAAAGGTGACGATTAAGAAAATGGCAGAATGAGATACTGAGTGGTCACGTATTTTACGAATAGGTCCTGCCCATATATGGATACATAATAAACGCTAAGCCGAATATTATGCCGACGATCCAGGGCAGTATGAGCTTGTATCTAAGGCTAGTCGGCATGTTTGACAACTCATGTGCGTCTATCATTCCACATCGCTCAAAAAAATTAGGAGCTAAGAACATCAGGGCTATAGACCCGTTTCTTGCGACTTTTCCAAACACTCCAAAGCTTCCAAGAGTTTTTAGATTGTTCTCTACAAATGTGCTTTTCTTTAAGTGACTTTCTGCTAGTTCAGTCAGCCTATGGGCGGAGATGATGAGCCAGATTACTGAGGATATTTGTGCGATCATTATAACTATACCAGCGATAACCAACATTAAGCTGCTCATTGGGGGTGCTCATAGATAACATTACCCATATATTCCCCAGCCCTGGAGCCGTATTCGCCTCCTGCCCATCCTCCTAAAACTCCTCCGACTAACGTGCAGGCGAAAATACTTGCACCAAACGTGACTGGAGTGAATGCGACCGCACAAATAGTAGTAGCCGCTGCGACTCCGACTGAACCGCCGAGCATTCCAATAGCCACGCCTCCCACCAACTTACCACCCTCCGTATACTTGGCCTTTCGGCACTCTTGTTCCCGACCGCTGGAGCACGCTGTGTAGATTGATGTCCCCGCCGCTGCGACGTTTAACCCAACTCCCAGGTATGTGCCTTTTTTTATCAGGTTCGAAGCCTTAGACACACCGCTGATGGTGTCCGCGTAACCCGCGATGATCCCCTTATGTAAAAAGCTCTTGGTCGAAATTCCAAGCATACTCTTGATTGGACCTTGATTCCGCATCCCTGAACCATGGCCCGCAAAGCTTTTTAACTGGCTGTCGAGCTTGTCAAATAGCATTCTACGCTTTGAGTAAAAGGCTTCTCGACTCAGGCTCGTGCCACTCCTTAAGTGTTCGTTATGCGCTGCTTCAATATCGAGCAGGGTGGTCTTGATGCCCTCGAGATGTCTGCTCCATGCATCACCTACCGTACCGATGCCGAGTGAAGAATAGCCGAGGACCTTTGTCAGAAATTCATGATTTTCAACCAGGAAGCCATCGCTTTGCATTCCGTTTGTCATAAGCGCGATATGGGTCTCAGAAGCTTTGCGCATATAGAAAGCTTCTTCAGCTGTACAAAACGGGGTCGAGTGATCCCCAATAATCACTATCTCACCCGGCAATACCACAGTGTTGAAGATGTGCGCGTTCAAAATGTCGAATTTCGCGCCGGTATTTTTACCGAGCTGTAGATTCGATTTCAAATACGAATAGGGTTGTACTCTTGGGTTAATGAAGCTGTATACCTCAGACATAGATAATAGCCTCAGGAGTATTTCTTATTGTTGATTCGATCCCAACCACCTGCGACATTCCCTCCGCCGGCGCCATCCGCTCGTTTTTGCTGAGTGTAAGTCGTTTTGATACGCCCATAGTTCAAGCTGATCGTTTCGGTTGGCACGCCATCATTCGCAACTTGCGAGTACATTGAAATAATCACCTCTTCAAGGGTGATCTCGAAATACTTTAATTTATCTCCGCCCGCCCTGTGCAAGGACAGAACTACTTCTTTCAGGTGCTCGCCTGCACAGCTAGCTTCGATCAGCTTGCAGCTGGATTTGTCCAGAAATTTGGTAATGGTTAAATCGGTGACAGTGGTTCGGCCTGATGAAGCCCCTCCCGCAGAGCTGGCGGTAGCAGAAGTACTTTGGTGGGTACCAAAGCTGTAACCTGTGGTTTCTATCCAGTCCTTGTGCTGCTCATCCAGAGCTTCACCGGGAATTCCCTCTATCTTCAGATACGCGTCGAATGCCATTGCCTTTCATCCTTGTCGTGAGAGTTGTTTAACAGATCTTAAGCATTAAATTACTGCCCACCAGTAGTTGGGAAAAATCAGGAAGTGACTGTAGGAAAAAACTCCTTGTCCCCATCCAAAAACAAAAAAGCCCCAAAGCAAATCAAGCTTCGAGGCCTCTTCATCACAAACAACCCATCAAAACGTAGGCGGCGTAACCACCCATATCACCACCGCATCCACCTCCCCAGGATTGCCATACCGGTGCGGCTCCTGACTCGAGAAGCTGAAACTATCTCCCTCGCTCAGCTGAAAATACCGCTCGCCAACCCACAACTCAAAACTCCCCGACAGTAAATACCCGGCTTCTTCGCCCTCATGGTTGTAACTCTGCTGACTATAAGTGCCAGGCGGAAACCGTGAGTGCAGCATCTCCAACTGCCGGTTCGGCTGCGGGGTCAGCAGTTGGTCGACGATGCCGTCTTCGTAATGCACGCTCATCCGCGTGTTTTTGCGCACGACTACGCCTTGGTCTTCGGGGGCCGTGATGGCTTCGCTGGCGAAGAACCACTGGATGGTCACACCCAGGCTGCGGGCGATGTTGAAGAGGGCGGGGATAGAGGGGTAGGCGAGGTTGCGTTCGAGTTGGCTGATGTAGCCGGCGGTCAGCTCGCTCATGCTGGCCAGTTCGGCCAGGGTCATGCCCCGGCGTTTGCGCAGGCCGCGGATTCGGGTGCCGAGGAAGCTCGGCTCTGCCGCGGCGCTGTCCTGTGCGGGCGCGCCGCGGGCAGGCGGCATCTTGCTGCTGTTGCTCATGCGTGCTCCAGGCCGGGGTTGGGTGAAAACCCCGGAGTATAAACAGCCTCAAAGCGCCCAGGCGACTTTCAAACCTTCGTAGATTGCCTCTTCGGCAGTGCGTGGTGCGAGGCAGTCGCCGATGCGCCGGAATTCCACCAGGCCTTGCAGTTCGGCGCCCAGGGTGTCGACCGGTTGATGACCCTGGCACAACACCAGCGTGTCGATATTTTCCAGCAACATCGGTTCGCCGCTGGCGGTGTGTTGCAGGTAGACGGTGTTGTCATCGCAGCCGTAGAGGCGGGCGTAGGGGGTGATGGGGATGCCGAGTTTGTGCAGTTCGCCGGCCAGTTGATCGCGCACGTACAGCGGCAGGTTTTCTGCGCAGTGGGTGCCGTTGACCGCGAGTTGCACCTGATGCCCGGCGCGCACCAGGCGTTCGGCGATGCCGGGGCCGATCCAGTCGCAGCGCCAGTCGACCACGACAACTGAACGACCGATCTGCACTTCATCGCGCAGCACTTGCCAGGCGTCCACCACCTGCAGTTCGCCGCCGCGCTCGAAGTTGGGCCAATAGGGTTCGGCCCCGGTGGCGACGATCACCAGGTCCGGGCGCTCGCGTTCTACCAGAGAGCGGTCGACGCGGGTGTTGCGCACGACCCGCACACCGGCCATTTCCATCTCCCGTTGCAGATTGGTGCTGGCGCCGCCGAACTCGCTGCGTCGTGGTAAAAGTTGCGCCAGCAGCACCTGGCCGCCGAGTTGCGCGGTGGCTTCGTAGAGCGTCACCTCATGTCCACGCTGGGCGGCCACCGCAGCGGCTTTCATGCCGGCCGGGCCACCGCCGGCGATCATGATGCGCTTGCGTTGGCCGGCCGGTCGGCGCTGACCGAAGATCAGCTCGCGGCCGGTTTCCGGGTGCTGGATGCAGGAGATCGGCAAGCCTTTGTGGAAGTGGCCGATACACGCCTGGTTGCAAGCGATGCACGCGCGCACATCTTCGACGTGGCCGGTATCGGTCTTGTTAGGCATTTGCGGATCGCAGATCAGCGCGCGGGTCATGCCGCAGACGTCGGCTTGACCGCGTGCCAATATCAACTCGGCTTCCTGAGGCTGGTTGATGCGCCCGGTGACGAACAGCGGGATCGACAGCGCGGCCTTGAAGGTTCCGGCTTCCTTGGCCAGGTACGCGGCCTCGATCGCCATCGGCGGCACGATATGCACGGCGCCGCCGAGGGATGCGGAAGTACCGGCGACGATGTGCACGTAGTCCAGGCTGCCTTGCAGGGATTGCACGGCGAGCAGCGATTCGTCCTCGGTCAGCCCCTCTGGATCGCGCTCGTCGGCGGAGATGCGCAGGCCGATGATGAAGCTGTCGTCGGTGCTGGCGCGCACCGCAGCAATGATTTCCCGAAGGAAACGCAGACGTTGTTCGAGCTCGCCGTTGTAACCATCGGTACGCCGGTTGACTCGCGGGTTGATGAACTGTGCAGGCAGGTAACCGTGGCTGGCGACCACTTCGACTCCATCGATCCCGGCCTGAAACAGGCGCCGGGCCGCTGCTGCGTAGCCGGCGACAATCTCGTCGATCATGGCCTGATCCAACGCGCGCGGCATCACCCGAAACCGCTCGTTGGGCACCGCCGAAGCGGAATAGGCGACCGCCAGCAGGCCATCGCTGGACTCCATGATTTCCCGCCCCGGATGGAAGATCTGCGACAGGACAACCGTGTCGTGTGCATGGCAGGTTTGTGCGAGCTTGCGATAGCCCTCGATGCAGGCGTCCTCGGTGGCCATCAACACGTGGGAGGTGTAACGCGCACTGTCGTGCACCCCGGCCACCTGCAGCACGATCAACCCGGCACCGCCCGCGGCTCGTGCCTGGTGGTAGGCGATCAATTGATCGTTGACAAGGTTGTCGGTGGGCATCGAGGTGTCGTGTCCGCTGGACATGATGCGATTTTTCAGGCGTTTGCCGCGTAGCTGCAGCGGTTCGAACAGGTGCGCAAAAGCGTGGGACGAGGTGCTCATGGTGTGGCTACTCCAGGCGGCCTGAAGCCGAAAGGGCCGGTTTTCGGCGTCATTATTTCGCCATAAGAATTTACCTGTAGTAAAAAATCAATATAAATCTTTACTGGAGTAAGACGCTCGCGTGCATGTAATCCGTCTCGACATCTGGAGTAGGCGAGGGTTGTTGCTGTACAGTCGTTCAGCTCGTGAATGGCTCGTACCGGGCTCAACTCTCGCCTCCAGGAAGGTCGTCCAATGACTCAGGAAGTCCGATTCTCCAGAATGGCGCCTGAACTGCGCAAAACCAATCTCATCGAGGCCACGCTCGTGTGCCTGCAGCGCCACGGTTTCCAGGGCGCGTCCATCCGCAAGATTTCCGCCGAGGCCGGGGTGTCGGTCGGGCTGATCAGCCATCACTATTCCGGCAAGGACGAACTGGTCGCAGAAGCCTACCTGGCGGTGACCGGCCGGGTCATGAGCCTGTTGCGCGCAGCCATGGAGCAGGCGGCGCCCAATGCCCGTGAAAGGATGTCGGCATTTTTCCGTGGCTCGTTCTCCGCCGAGCTGCTCGATCCGCAACTGCTCGACGCCTGGCTGGCGTTCTGGGGCGCGGTGAAGACGGCAGAGGCAATCAACCTGGCGCACGAACATTCCTACGGCGAATACCGCGCCATCCTGCGCAAAGTGCTGAATGAGCTGGCGGCGGAAGAGGGCTGGGAGCACTTCGACTCCGACCTCGCGGCCATCAGCCTCAGCGCCTTGCTCGACGGCTTGTGGCTGGAATCGGGCCTCAACCCCGGCACCTTTACCCCGGAACAGGGCATGCAGATCTGCGAAGCCTGGGTCGATGGTTTGCAGGCCGGCGGTCGGCAGCGCTTCACTTTGCAGACGACGGGCTGTTGATCGATCGTTCAGCAGTGGCTATTCTCGGCCCTCAGTGCAAGAACAAAACTCTAATAAGAAACACGCCTTCGGGCATACGCGGGACACCTAGCGATGACTCCTCGGGTATTGATCGTCGATGACGATCCGCTGATTCGCGAACTGCTGCAGGCCTACCTGTCCCAGGAAGGTTATGCCGTGCATTGCGCCGCCACTGCCGAGCTGGCCGAAACCTTCCTGGCTACCCAGAGCGTCGATCTGGTGATGCTCGATATCCGCCTGCCGGGCAAGGATGGCCTGACCCTGACCCGGGAGCTGCGGGTCCGTTCGGAAGTCGGGATCATCCTGATCACCGGGCGCAACGATGAAATCGACCGCATCGTCGGCCTCGAATGCGGCGCCGATGACTACGTGATCAAGCCGCTCAATCCACGGGAACTGGTGTCCCGGGCGAAGAACCTGATCCGCCGGGTGCGCCACGCTCACACGCCCCAACCGGTTGCCACCGTCGCCCGCCCGGTCAAACAGTTTGCTGCCTGGGGACTGGACACCGACCGGCGCCGCCTGATCGACCACAGCGGCAGCGAAACCCTGCTGACCCATGGCGAGTACCAGCTGCTCAGCGTGTTCCTGCGCAACAGCGGGCATACCTTGAGCCGGGACCAGCTGATGGACCAGATCCGCAATCGCGAGTGGGTGCCCAACGATCGCTCGATCGATGTACTGGTCGGGCGCTTGCGGCGCAAGTTGCATGATGACCCCGCCGAGCCCGAGCTGATCATCACCATTCACGGCGCCGGTTATCTGTTCACCGCCAGCGTGGCGGCCTGAGCGGCATGTGGCGCGGGTTCTGGTTACTGTTGATGCTCGCGGCGACAGGCGTGACGGCTGCGGAAAAGATTCGCTATTGCGACTATCCGGTCTACCCGCCGATCTCCTGGAGCGACGGCAAACAGATCCGCGGCGTTGCGCCCAGCGTGGTGAAAAAACTGTTCGGGCAACTGGGCTACGAAGTCGAACTCGTCGAGCTGGATAACTGGAATCGCTGCGTGCTGGATGCCGTCGAAGGTCGGGTGGATGTGGTGCTGGCCTATCGCACTGCCGAGCGTGAGCAGGGCCTGGATTTTTCGACGGTGCCGGTGTTGCGCGAGGAGGTCGCGGTGTTCGTCAATCGCCAGCATCCGGTGCGGATCGATCGGCTGGAAGATCTGGCAAATTACCGCGGTGGTTTCCTGTTCGGTGAAAGTTACGGTGAGACGTTCGACCGTTTTGTCGCCGAGCACCAGAACATCGAAAAGGTCTCCGATAGCCGGCAGAACTTCGGCAAGCTGATACGCGGGCGCATCGACTTTATCGTCTCCGAGCGCCGCACCGGGCAAATGCAGGTCGATACATTGCCGGGGGCGCAGGACATCGTCGCCCTGGCCAACTCCTTTGGCGTGGATTACCTGCGAGTGGCGGTCTCGCGCCGTTCTCCCTTGGCCAGTCGCATGGAAGAGATCAACGCGCAGTTGCAGCGCATGGCCGACTCGGGCGAGATCGAGCGCTTGCTCCACGAGAGTGAGGTCACTTACCGCGACACGTTTGGCCTGCCGGCGGATCGACGGTGATTCGCGCCCGGCCCGGTGGCCTGCTGCGGCGCCTGTTGCTGTTCATCCTGTTCTTCAGCCTGTGCTTCACCGTGCTGGCGAGCAGCGTGCAGTTGTACTTCGAGTACCGGCGCGAGATGCGCGATATCGACTCGCGCATGGAGCTGATCCGCGCCGGCTATCTGGCCAGTCTGGAGCGCAGTCTGTGGGATCTGAACCAGGAACAGCTAAATGTGCAATTGCGCGGGCTGGTGGATTTTTCCGACGTCGCGCGGGTGCGTCTGATCAGCCCGGATTTTGCTCTGCTGCAAGGCAATCCCGACCCGGTAGGGCCACTGCGCATCGAGCGTTTTGCCCTGGACTATCAACCACCGTCGGGGGGCCTGCGGCACCTGGGCGCGCTGGAAGTCAGCACCGACCTGGGGGCGGTGCACGAGCGCCTGTTTACTACCGGGCTGACCAGCCTGTTATGGATGAGCGTGTTTCTATGTGGCCTCGCCGTCGTGCTTTCGGGGTTGTTTTATCGCCTGGTCACGCGCCATCTGCAGGTCATGGCTGAGTTCGCCCGGCGCATCGCAGCGGGCGACTCCCACGAGCCGCTGCGGCTGGACAAGAGTCGTGGTCCGCAGGACGACGAAATCGATACCGTGGCCCACGCGCTGGACGACATGCGTCGGGCTATTCTCAGTGACATTGATCGGCGGGAAAGTGATCGACTGGCGTTGCAGGACAACCGCGACGAACTGCTGCGGATGGTCGAGCGCCGCACTGCCAGCCTGATGCGCGCCAAGGACGAAGCCGAAGCGGCCAACCTGGCTAAATCACGGTTTCTGGCGACCATGAGCCACGAGCTTCGCACCCCGCTCAATGGCATCCTCGGCATGGCCGAATTGCTCCGTGATGCGCCGCTCGATGAAGTCGGCGGCAAGCGTCTGGATGCTCTGTACAAGGCGGGCGAAGGACTGCTGTCGATCCTCAATGAGGTGTTGTATTTCGCCCGGTTGGAGGAGGGTGTGAGCCTTCCGGAACTGGTGGATTTCTCCCTACGCCAGTTGCTGGAGGAGGTGTTGACGCTGCTTGAGCCGCGCGCCCTGGGTAACGACACGATCCTGCAATGCCACGTCGATCCACGGGTCGCGCAGCGCCAGCATGGCGCCGAACAATTCCTGCGCCAGGTGCTGAGCAATCTGCTGGCCAACGCCATCAAGTTCACCGAGGGCGGGCTGGTCAAGGTTGAGGTAACGCTGTTGCCTGGGGACCCCGGGCAGAGGTTGCGCGTCAGCGTCACCGATGATGGCATCGGTATCGAGCCGGCGATGCAGCAGAAGATTTTCGAGCGCTTCACCCAGGCCAGCGAAGAGGTGGCGCAACGCTTCGGCGGCACTGGACTGGGGCTGGCGATCTGTAAGCACCTGGTGGAGCAGTTGGGCGGAAGTATCGGCGTAGACAGCGAAGTCGGTCGCGGCAGTTGTTTCTGGTTCGAGCTGACACTGCAACCGGCGACCGGTGTGGCGGTCTTGTTGCCGAGTAGCGTCCCGGGCCAGGCCCTGCGGATTCTGGTTGTCGAAGACGTGGCGCTGAACCGCGAGGTGGCCAGCGGCCTGCTGCGACGCGACGGGCATCAGGTGTGGCTCGCAGAAGACGCTGAACAGGCGCTGGTGCAGTGTGCCGCGCAGTCCTTTGATCTGATCCTGCTCGACGTGCATCTGCCGGGCATCAGTGGCGTCGAGCTGTGCAAGCAGCTGCGCGGCAACTCGGGACCAAATCGGCACAGCCGCATCTTCGCCCTGACTGCCAGTGTGCAGCCGGCCCTGGTTCGCGGTTACCTGGATGCCGGCATGGACGGCATCCTCGCCAAACCGTTGAAACTCGACAATCTGCGCCAGGCCCTGGGCGGTCAGTTGCCACCGCAGTCGCAGCCGTCCGATGAAGTCATGGACTGGCCACTGCTGGACACTCACCGCACCCTGCTGGGCGAGCAAAAACTAAACGGGTTGTTGAAGGTGTTGCGCGACTCGATCGAGCAACACAGCGCTGCGCTCAGCGAAGCCATCGACGCCGACGACTGCACGGAAGTGGCGCACCTGGCCCATCGCCTGGCCGGCAGCAGCGACTCGTTGGGCTTTCGTGCGCTGGCCCAGGTGCTGCGCACATTGGAAGAGGCAGCGATGATCCACGATGAGGTGGCGCTACGCGGATTGGCGCCACAGGTAAACGAGCAACTGGGTCGCTCGCGGCAGACCCTGGCGGGCCTGCTGCAGGCCTGACGTACAAGTTTGTTACGACTTTTTACATCTTTGATCCTCGCGTACAACTCGAACTTACATGCCTTTCCAATAATCGACGCAACCGCCGCAGCGCGGTCTTCGAAGCTTATTGGAGATAATAATAATGAACCGCCGTAAAGCTGACCCTTCCTCGCGCCATGACGTCCTGTCAGCCGCCGCGCACCTCGCCGACTATTGAGGTGCCGACATGAGCGAATCAATCGACCGCCAAGGCATCCACCTGACCCGCGCACTGAAAAGCCGGCACATCTTCATGCTGTCCCTGGGAGGCGTGATCGGCACCGGGTTGTTCATGGGCTCCGGCGTGACCATCAACCAGGGCGGTCCGGTGGGAGCGATCCTGTGCTACCTGGTCGCCGGTTTCCTGATGTACCTGGTGATGGTCTGCCTCGGTGAATTGTCTGTGCAGATGCCGGTGTCCGGCTCGTTCCAGACTCACGCCACCAAATTCATCGGGCCGGGCACTGGCTTCATGATTGGCTGGGTCTACTGGATGAGCTGGGCAACCACCGTGGGGCTGGAGTTCACCGCTGCGGGCATGTTGATGGAGCGCTGGTTTCCGACGGTGCCGATCTGGTATTGGTCGGCCTTGTTCGTCGCAGTGCTGTTCGGCCTGAATGCCCTGGCGACCCGCGCATTCGGTGAAGCGGAATACTGGTTTTCCGGGATCAAGGTCGCGGCGATTCTCGGCTTCATCGTGGTCGGCGTGCTGGTGATCTTCGGCGCGATCCCGCTGACCAGCGGCGAGCCGGCACCGATGATGAACAACCTGATCGGTGATTCACTGTTCCCCAACGGCCTGTCGGCGGTGTTCGCGGTGATGATGACCGTGGTCTATGCCTTCCAGGGTTGCGAAATCATGGGCGTGGCGGCGGGCGAAACCGACCAGCCGGAAAAGAGCATTCCCCGTGCGGTGCGCAACGTGGTGTTCCGTGTGTTGATCTTCTACGTGCTGGCGATTGTGGTGCTGTCTGCGATCGTGCCGTGGCAGCAGGCCGGGCTGATGGAGAGTCCGTTCGTGCAGGTGTTTGACATGGTGGGCATTCCGTACGCCGCTGATCTGATGAACTTCGTGATCCTTACCGCGATTCTGTCGGTCGGCAATTCCGGGTTGTATGCCTCGACGCGTATTTTGTGGGCGATGTCCAAGACTGGCATGGCACCTCGGAGCCTGTCGCCCCTGAGCAAGCGTGGTGTGCCGTTGCGGGCGCTGAGTATCACGCTGTGCTTTGCCCTGGTGTCGTTGATGACCAGCTTCGTCGCGGCCGATACGTTGTTCATGGTGCTGATGGCGGTGAGTGGTATGTCGGGCACGGTGACCTGGATTGTCATTGCCCTGGCGCAGTACAAGTTCCGCAAGGCTTACCTGCGTGATGGTGGGAAACTGAGCGACCTGAAATACAAGGCGCCGTGGTTCCCGCTGATTCCGCTTACGTGCATTGTGTTGTGCTGTTCGTTGTTTGTGTTTCTGGCACTTGATGCGACTCAACGTCCTTCGCTGTATTGGGGGTTTGGTTTTATTGCGCTGTGCTATGGCACTTACTTCCTGTTTTATCGCAAGCGTCAGGAGATGTTGGCGCCGAGTTTGCCTTCTGCCTGATTGATTGGGCTGGACGAAAAACGCGATGGATGACTGTCGCGTTTTTTTGTTTTTATCAGTTCCATTCGACTTCCCTGTAGGCGCTGTGTAGGAGCTGTGTAGGAGCTGTGTAGGAGCTGTCGAGTGAAACGAGGCTGCGATCTTTTGATCTTGCTTCTTCGTACATATCCATTGCTGCGGTAACGGCTTCTATTGGTTCCGCTTTTACAGCGGGTCACTTGGAACAGCCCCAAGTAACCAAGGGCTTCCTGCCCCACCACTCGGCACCTCGCCTAGGCTCGGTGTGCCCTCACTCCGGCATTGCTCCGCGGGCCGCTGCGATGGGCCCTCCATGGCCCAGCGCAGCTAAACCGGCATCCTTGCCGGTTTACCCGCTACGCAATGCCTGCGTTCGGCCATCGTGGTTAACGGGGCGTCCGCGATCAACAACCGGGCCGAGGCGGCCTGAGAGCCGACCTGGCTGGTAGTTCGGTGCAGTCTCAGCGCCCATGAAACACCTGCAAATTAAACACCCGCAAATGGGACACCCTCTGTGGGAGCAAAGCTTGCTCGCGATGACGGATAGGCATTCGACATTGGTGGTGACTGATATACCGCTATCGCGAGCAAGCTTTGCTCCCACTGGTCCATCTCCCACTGGTCCATCTCCCACAGGTCCATCTCCCACTGGTCCATCTCCCACAGGTTCTCTTTTCAGATTCAGGAAGGTGCACGACCAAACAAGCGCAGCGCGCCGGCTTGATGCCTTGGTCGGCCCGAAGGCCGCCACGGCCCGGTTTTTGATCGCGGACGCCCCGTTAACCACGATGGCCGAACGCAGGTATTGCGTAGCGGGTAAACCGGCAAGGATGCCGGTTTAGCCGCGCTGGCCCATGGATGGGCCATCGCGGCGGGCCCGCGGAGCAATGCCGGAGTGAGGGCACACCGAGCCTAGGCGAGGTGCCGAGTGGTGGGGCAAAAAGCGTTTGGTTACTTTGCGCTTTTCAAAGTGACCCGCCGTAAGGGCGGAACCAATAGAAGCCATGACCGCAGAAACGGATATGTACACAGCAAGATCAAAAGATCGCAGCCTCGTTTCACTCGACAGCTCCTACAAGGTAATCGTGTGATGTAAGGGCAGAACCAATAGAAGCTGCTACGGCAAACCCCAAAACCCCATGTACCCAGTTGTTCAAAGTTGTAACAAACCCATCCCTACCAAACCAAAAAAACAAAAATAAACCAATAACATCAATTACATACGAATAAAAACCCACAGTTACAACCACCCATCCCCCCAATTGCCGCCTTACTGAACACTCGTTTAGTATGGCCTCAAGTCGCACCCCCTCACTCCAATCAAAAAAAATCCGAGGCCCCGCAATGACTACTCAACCTTCTCTGCTCAGCCAGGTCGAAGCAGGCGTCGCCTGGATCACCCTGAACCGCACCGCCCAGCGCAACGCCCTCGACATCCCGACCCTGAAAAACCTGCACGCCTTGCTCGACCAGTTCAACAGCGACCCCACCGTCCGGGTCGTCGTCTTGACCGGCAGCGGCCGCAGCTTCTGCGCCGGTGCCGACCTCGCGGAATGGGCTGAAGCCGAAGCCCGTGGCGACCTCGAAACCTACGGCTGGACCGAAACCGCCCACGCCCTGATGAGCCGCCTGTACAGCCTGGAAAAACCCACCATCGCCGCCATCAACGGCACCGCCGTCGGCGCCGGCATGGACCTCACCCTGTGCTGCGACCTGCGCATCGCCGCGCAATCGGCGCGGTTCAAGGCTGGGTACACCAGCATGGCGTACTCCCCGGATGCCGGTGCCAGCTGGCACCTGCCAAGGCTGATCGGCACCGAGCAAGCCAAGCGCCTGCTGTTCCTCGACGAACTGTGGGGCGCCGACCGGGCCCTGGCGTCCGGGCTGGTGGGCGAAGTGTGCGCCGATGAACTGCTGCTCGACACCGCCGGTGACCTGGCAAGCCGCCTGGCCAACGGCCCGACCTTCGCGTTTGCCCAGACCAAAAAACTCATGCGCGAAGGCGCCCAACGTGACCTGCCGCAGCAACTGCAAGCCGAACTGGCCGCCGGCCTGTTGTGCGGTCGCAGCACAGACGGCGCGGAAGCCTTGCGTGCCTCCGTGGAAAAGCGCCCGGCGCGCTTCGTCGGTAAATAAGCCGTCCCGCCCCCATAACCGTGAACGAACAACAGGTAGCACCATGAATTTCCAACTGACCCAAGAACAAGAAATGTTGGTGGACGCGGTACGCAGCTTTGTCGCCAAGGAACTGCTGCCCCACGAAGAAGCGGTCGACCGTGCCGATGAGGTTTCCCCGGAGTTGGCGGCTGAGATTCGCGGCAAGGCTATCGCTGCCGGTTTCTATGCTTTCAACATGCCGGAAGAAGTGGGTGGCGGCGGGCTCGACTACCTGTCCCAGGCGCTGATCGAGCGCGAGCTGTCGAAGGTGTCTTGGGCGCTGCACGTGTTCGTCGCACGGCCGTCGAAGATCCTCATGGCCTGCACCGGCAGCCAGATCGGCGACTACCTGTTGCCGTGCATTCAAGGCGAGAAAATCGACTGCTTTGCCCTCACCGAACCGGGTGCCGGTTCCGACGCCAATGCAATCAAGACCCGCGCGGTACCCGACGGTGATGACTTCATCCTGAACGGCAGCAAGCACTTCATCAGCCACGCCGGGCACGCCGATTTCGCCATCGTCTTTGCGGTCACCGACACCTACGAACACAACGGCCGCAAGCGCAACGCCGTGACCTCGTTCCTGGTGGATCGCGACACCCCGGGCATGACCATTCGCCGCGGTCCCAAGTGCGTGAGCAACCGGGGTTACCACACCTTCGAAATGTTCTTCGACGACTGTCGGGTACCGGCCAACAAAGTACTCGGCGAAGTCGGCAAGGGTTGGGAAGTCGCCAACGCCTGGCTCACTGCTGGTCGGGTCATGGTCGCCGCCAACTGCGTCGGCCAGGCGCAGCGTGCACTCGACGTGTCGCTGCAATGGGCGGCGGATCGCAAGCAGTTTGGCCAGCCGATCGGCACCTACCAGGGCATCTCGTTCAAGCTCGCCGACATGGCCACGCAGATCCGCGCAGCCGAACTGCTGACCTTGCACACCGCGTGGAAAATGGACCAGGGCACCATGACCGATGGCGAGGCCGGCATGGCCAAGCTGTTCGCCAGTGAAGTGCTCGGCCGTACCGCCGATGAGGCGGTGCAGATTTTTGGCGGCATGGGCCTGATGGATGAGGGACCGGTGGAGCGCATCTGGCGCAACGCGCGGATCGAGCGAATCTGGGAAGGCACCTCGGAAATCCAGCGGCACATCATTTCCCGTGAACTGCTGCGGCCGCTGCTGCGCTGAGCGCCCTGGAGAACTCCCATGTCGCAGACTATTCGTGACAATCTCAAGCGCCTGCTCGCCCCGCGCCACCTGGCGTTTGTCGGCGGTCGCAGCATGGCGCGCGCGCTCAAGCGTTGCGCCGAAGGCGGCTATCAGGGACAGATGTGGCTGGTGAACCCGCAGCATGAAAGCCTCGAAGGCGTGCCCTGTGTACGCAGCATCGCCGAGCTGCCCTGCGGCCCGGACGCGGTGTTCATCGCGACCAATCGCGAGCTGACGCTGACCTGCGTCGCCGAGCTCGCGGCCAAGGGTGCCGGCGGGGCGATCTGCTACGCCTCGGGTTTCGCCGAGACGGGCGCCGAAGGCGAGGCGTTGCAGCAGCAGTTGCTCAAGGCGGCGGGGCAGATGGCTCTGCTCGGTCCCAACTGCTACGGCCTGCTCGACTACTTGCACAGCTCGGCCTTGTGGCCGGTGGCCCATGGCGGCAAGCCGGTGGAGAAGGGTGTCGCGGTGCTGACCCAGAGCGGCAACTTCGCCTACAACCTGTCCATGAGTGATCGCTCGCTGCCGGTGGCCTACATGGCCTCGGTGGGTAACCAGGCGCAATTGGGCGTCGCCGAGTTGATGGACGTGCTGCTCGATGAGCCGCGGGTCACCGCTATTGGCCTGCATATGGAAGGGCTGAAGAACGTGCCGGGTTTTGCCCGTGCCGCACACAAGGCACTGGAGAAGGGCATTCCGATCATCGCGCTGAAAACCGGGGTGTCGCAGATCGGTGCCGAACTGGCGCTCAGTCACACCAGCTCGCTGTCCGGTTCCGATGCGCTGTACGACAGCCTGTTTGCGCGCCTCGGCGTGATCCGCGTCAGCGGCCCGGTGAGCTTCGTTGAAACCCTCAAGGCCGCGGCCTGCGGAAGACTCCCTGCGGGCGGCAGCCTGATTGCGCTGGCCTGTTCCGGTGGCGATGCCGGGCTGATCGCCGACTACGCCGAACGCAACGAACTGACCTTGCCCAAGCTCGATGCAACCCAGGTTGAAGAACTCGCCCGGGTGCTGCCGAGCTACGCCAACCTGGTCAACCCGCTGGATTTCACCACGGCGATCTGGGGCGATGGCGAGGCGTTGAATCGCATGCTCGACAGCGCCCTGCGCACCGAAGCCGATGGGGCGATGCTGGTGCTCGACTACCCGTCGGAGTCCACCGGCGAACGCAAGGAGTGCGACCTGCTGCTGGAGCTTTACTGCGCAGCGCTGGCGCGTCACGGCAAGACCGGCTTTGTCACTTCGGCGTTCCCCGAGCTGCTGCCGGCCAGTGCCCGCGAACGCCTGCATGCCCAAGGTGTGGCAGCGTTGCAAGGGGTGGAAGACGGCCTGGCTGCATGGGGCCGGATTGCCAATTACCAGCCCAATCGCCAGGCGCTGTTGGCGCTGGGTGAGTCGGCGTTGGTGCCGCT
Source organism: Pseudomonas sp. LB3P31 (assembly GCF_054897945.1). Lineage (NCBI taxonomy): Bacteria > Pseudomonadati > Pseudomonadota > Gammaproteobacteria > Pseudomonadales > Pseudomonadaceae > Pseudomonas > Pseudomonas sp. LB3P31. The sequence goes on along the minus strand of NZ_CM142710.1, from coordinate 1,886,000 downwards.
GTGTCCCCAGGCCCTGGAAGGCGAAGGTCGCCTGCTCAACGAGTGGGATTCCAAACAGGCACTGCGCGCTTTCGGCCTGCCGACGCCGAATGGCGTGTTGAGCACCCCGGCAAATGCTGCAGCCGATGCCAATGTCCTGGGCTACCCGCTGGTGCTCAAGGCAGTCAGCGCGCAACTGCCGCACAAGACCGAAGCCGGCGCCGTAGCGTTGAATCTCAAGGACGCTGGCGCCGTGAGCGCAGCCCTGGACAAGATGCGCGCGAGCATTGCCGATTACGCACCGCACGTGCCGTTCGATCAACTGCTGCTGGAGCCGATGGCCACGCCGCCGTTGGCCGAACTGATCGTCGGCATCAAGCGCGAAAATGACTTCGGCCTGGCCCTGGTGATTGGCGCCGGCGGCATCCTGGTAGAGCTGCTCAAGGACAGTCGCAGCCTGCTGCTGCCGACCACCGACGGCGCCATTCGCAGCGCGTTGCTGAGCCTGCGCAGTGCCCCGTTGCTGCAAGGTTTTCGCGGTCGTCCGGCGGCGGACATTGACGCGCTGGTGGCGGCGATTCGCGCAGTCGCCGACTACGCCTGCGAAAACGTCGACCAGTTGCTGGAACTCGATGTGAACCCATTGTTGGTCGGTGCCCATGGCACGACTGCGGTCGATGCGTTGATTCGCCTTGGCCACGAGTGAGGATTTGAACATGCAAACCAAAACAATGACCGGCGGCCAGGCCCTGGTCCGCCTTCTGGCCAACTACGGCGTCGATACCGTATTCGGCATTCCCGGCGTGCACACGCTGGAGCTGTATCGCGGCCTGCCGGGCAGCGGCATTCGCCATGTGCTGACCCGGCACGAGCAGGGAGCCAGTTTCATGGCCGACGGTTATGCCCGGGTCAGTGGCAAACCAGGGGTGTGTTTCATCATCACCGGGCCTGGCGTGACCAACGCCGCCACCGGCATTGGCCAGGCGTACGCCGACTCGATTCCGATGTTGGTGATCTCCAGCGTCAACCACACCGCCAGCCTCGGCAAGGGCTGGGGCTGCCTGCACGAAACCCAGGATCAGCGCGCGATGACCGCGCCGATCACCGCGTTTTCGGCGGTGGCATTGAGCGCCGAAGACCTGCCTGAATTGATCGCCCGCGCCTACGCCGTGTTCGACAGTGAGCGCCCGCGCCCGGTGCACATTTCGGTACCCCTGGACGTGCTGGCAGCGCCAGTGGCTCGCGACTGGAGCAACGACGTGGTGCGTCGTCCGGGGCGTGGTCCTGCCTCGCTCAATGCCATCGAGGAAGCAGTAGCGAAGCTGCAGAATGCCAAGCGCCCGATGATCATCGCCGGCGGCGGCGCACTGAATGCGGCGCAGCAACTGCAAGCGATCAGCACGCGGCTGGCCGCGCCGCTGTTCAGCAGCGTGGCCGGCAAAGGCCTGCTGCCGCCGGACGCGCCACTCAATGCCGGTTCGAGCCTATGCGTCGAGCCGGGCTGGAACCTGATCGCTGAAGCCGACGTGGTGCTGGCGGTCGGCACTGAAATGGCCGACACCGATTTCTGGCGCGAGCGCTTGCCGCTGAATGCCGAGCTGCTGCGGGTGGACATCGACCCACGCAAGTTCAACGATTTCTACCCTTGCGCGGTGGCCCTGCAAGGCGACGCACAGCAGACGTTATCGGCGCTGCTGGAGCGCCTGCCCGCGGCTGATCGCGACGCCGCGGCGGCCATCACTCGCGTAGCGCAACTGCGTGACGCGGTGAAGAACAGCCACGGCCCGCTGCAGTCGATCCACCAGGCAATTCTTGAACGCATTGCCGCCGAGCTGCCGGACAACGCCTTCATCAGCACCGACATGACCCAGCTGGCCTACACCGGCAACTACGCCTTCAACAGCCGCGCCCCGCGCAGCTGGCTGCACCCGACGGGCTACGGCACTTTGGGCTACGGCCTGCCGGCCGGTATTGGCGCCAAGTTCGGTGCGCCAGGTCGCCCGGGCCTGGTGCTGGTCGGCGACGGTGGTTTCCTCTACACCGCCCAGGAGCTGGCGACAGCGGTCGAGGAACTGGACAGCCCGCTGGTGGTGTTGCTGTGGAACAACGACGCTCTGGGGCAGATTCGCGACGACATGCTCGGCCTGGATATCGAGCCGATCGGTGTGCTGCCGCGCAACCCGGATTTCGCCGCCCTGGGCCGCGCGTTCGGTTGCACCGTCACCCAGCCGCAGAGCCTGGCCGAACTGCAGACCGATCTGCGGCACGGCTTCAAGCGCAACGGCGTGACCCTGATCGAACTCAAGCATGCCTGTGCGCATTGATCTTCATTTTTCGCGGCTTTTCAAAAGGAGCGGGCCATGCGTTTTTCCGATCTGACCCAACGTATCGCCGGTGACGGCGCCGCCGCGTGGGACATTCATTACCGCGCCCTGGCGCTGCGCGAGCAGGGTGAGGACATCCTGCTGCTGTCAGTGGGCGACCCGGATTTCGATACCCCGGTGCCGATTGTCCAGGCGGCCATCGACAGCCTGCTCAACGGCAACACCCACTATGCGGACGTGCGCGGCAAGCGGGCACTGCGCGAAGCCATTGCCAGGCGCCACCAGCAACGCAGCGGCCAAGCGGTTACGGCAGAGGAGGTCACGGTGCTGGCTGGCGCGCAATGTGCGCTGTTTTGCGTGGCCCAGTGTGTGCTCAACCCGGGTGACGAAGTGATCGTCGCCGAACCGATGTACGTGACCTACGAAGCGGTGTTCGGGGCCTGCGGCGCAGTGGTGATCCCGGTGCCGGTGCGCCCCGAGAATGGCTTTCGGGTGTTGCCCGAAGACGTCGCGGCGCGCATCACCCCGCGGACTCGCGCCCTGGCGCTGAACAGCCCGCACAACCCTTCCGGCGCGAGCCTGCCACGCGCCACCTGGCAGGCGTTGGCCGACCTGTGCATCGCCCACGACCTGTGGCTGATTTCCGATGAGGTCTACAGCGAATTGCTGTTCGACGGCGAGCACGTCAGCCCGGCCAGTTTGCCGGGCATGGCCGAACGCACCGCGACGCTCAACAGCCTGTCGAAGTCCCATGCCATGACGGGCTGGCGAGTGGGTTGGGCGCTAGCGCCGCCGTCGTTGTCGGCACACCTGGAAAACCTCGCGATATGCATGTTGTACGGCTCCCCGGATTTCATTCAGGACGCCGCGGTCGTGGCTCTGGAAAGCAACTTGCCGGAGCTGGACGCCATGCGCGACGCCTATCGCCAGCGCCGCGACCTGGTGTGCGCCAGCCTCGCCGATTGCCCCGGCGTGCGGGCCTTGAAACCCGATGGCGGAATGTTCGTGATGGTCGACATTCGCGACACCGGGCTCAGTGCCCAGGCGTTCGCCGATCGCCTGCTCGAGCGCCATGGCGTCTCGGTGCTGGCCGGTGAAGCGTTCGGCCCGAGTGCTGCCGGACATATTCGATTGGGCCTGGTGGTAGGCGCAGAACCCCTGCGCGAGGCCTGCCAACGTATCGCCCGTTGTGCCAGTGAACTGATGGAGACGCGAATTTATGCATGACTACAAGGCGCTGTTTATCGATGGCCGCTGGCAGGCCCCGTTCGGGCAGGGCATCGCCGAGGTGATCAACCCGGCGACCGAAACCGCCGCCGGCTCGGTGCCCCTGGGCGACGAGCGCGATGTCGACCATGCGGTGGCCGCCGCACGGCGGGCTTTCAGCAGTTGGTCACGTACGCCTTCGAGCGTGCGTGCCAGCTACATCCGGGCCCTCGCCGGGCAACTGCGCATGCATGCCGACGCGATGGCTGCGGTGATCACCGCCGAACTTGGCATGCCTGTGCAATGGTGCCGGTCGGTGCAGGTCGACGGGCCCATCCAGGGACTGGAGCAATACATCGAACTGGCTGGCCTGATGGATAAAGTGCGCGAGGTCGGCAACTCATTGGTAGTGCGCGAAGCGGTGGGCGTTTGCGCCTTCATCAACCCGTGGAACTACCCGCTGCATCAGCTGATTGGCAAGCTGGCGCCGGCGCTGGCCGCCGGTTGCACGGTGGTGGTGAAGCCGAGTCAGGAAACTCCACTGCACGCTTTTTTCCTCGCCCAAATGATCGAGGCGATCGGCTTGCCCGCCGGTGTGTTCAACCTGGTCAGCGGGCCCGGTTCAAAAGTCGGCGAAGCGCTGGCCAAACACCCGGACGTGGACATGGTGTCCTTCACCGGCTCCACCGGTGCCGGCGTGCGCGTGGCGCAGGCAGCGGCGCCGTCGGTCAAGCGCGTGTGCCTGGAGCTGGGCGGCAAGTCGCCGCTGCTGATTGCCGAGGACGCCGACCTGGCTGCGGCCGTGCGCTATGGCGTGCAGGACGTGATGATCAACTCCGGCCAGACCTGCACCGCGCTGACCCGCATGCTGCTGCCGGCCAGTCGTTACGCCGAAGCCGTGGAGCTGGCGATTGCCGAAGCGCAAAGCCTGCGCATGGGCGATCCGCTGGACCCGCAAAGTTTCCTTGGCCCGATGTGCTCGGCAGCCCAACGCCGCACCGTGCGTGACTACATACAGGTCGGCCAGGAGGAGGGCGCACGCCTTGTGTATGGCGGCGATTCGGCGATGGAGTTCGAGCCCGGGTTCTACGTCGGCCCGACGCTGTTCGCCGACGTCGACAACCGCATGCGCATCGCCCAGGAAGAAATCTTCGGCCCGGTGCTGTGCCTGATTCCTTACGCCGATGAAGCCCAGGCGATCCAGATCGCCAACGACTCGCCGTTCGGCTTGTCCAGCGGCGTCTGGACCGCCAGCCCGGAGCGGGCTCTGAGCCTGGGCCGGCAATTGCGTGCGGGACAGTGTTTTCTCAATGGCGCGGCGTTCAATTACCAGGCGCCTTTTGGCGGCTACAAACAGTCAGGCAATGGCCGTGAGTGGGGGGAAGAGGGACTCAACGAATTCGTTGAAGTGAAGGCGATCCAGGTGTGAGTCCTGACGAGTTCCAACTGGCTCGACCGGTTGCTCGCGTCCCGTGCGTTACCTTCTTCCAACACTCAGCTTGCAAGCGTCTAAGGAACCACCATGAAAGTACTGATCGTTCACGCCCACCCCGAGCCAAAATCCTTCACCGCAGCCCTGCGTGATCAGGCTGTCGCGACACTCGAAGCCCAGGGGCACGAGGTCAAGGTCAGCGACCTGTATGCAATGAACTGGAACCCGGTGGCCAGCGCCGATGATTTTTCCTCGCGGGAGAATCCCGAGTACCTGGTGTATGCCCTGGAACAACGGCTGGGCGTCAAGAGCCAGTCCCTGGCGCCGGACATCCAGCAGGAGCTCGACAAACTGCTGTGGGCAGACCTGCTGATTCTCAACTTCCCGATTTTCTGGTTCTCCACCCCGGCCATTCTCAAGGGCTGGATCGATCGGGTGCTGGTGTCCGGCATTTGTTATGGCGGCAAGCGCTTCTACGACCAGGGCGGCCTGAGCGGCAAGAAGGCGCTGGTGACCGTCACCCTCGGCGGGCGCGAGCACATGTTCGGCGACGGCGCGATCCACGGGCCGCTGGAAGACATGCTGCGCCCACTGCTGCGTGGCACTTTGGCGTACGTCGGCCTCGACGTGCTGCAGCCCTTCGTCGCCTGGCACGTGCCCTACATCAGCGACGAGGCGCGGCAGGGTTTCCTGCAGGATTACCAGCAGCGCCTGCAGCACCTGAGCGACGAGCAGCCGCTGGTTTTCCCGCGCCTGGCGCAGTTCGACGAGGCGCTTTACCCGCTGCCAGTCTGAATGCCGGATCACCCCGCTGGCGTTCATGTCGATGGACGCCAGCCCCCAGGTCTTTCTACACTGCCCGCAGTCCAGGGGGACCGAGGGGCAACGGATGAATCGCAATGAGCTACGCAAGGCCGACATCAACCTGATGGTGGTGTTCGAGACATTGATGCTCGAACGCAACGTCACGCGGGTCGCGGAAAAACTGTTTCTCGGCCAGCCGACCATCAGCTCGGCGCTCAATCGCCTGCGCACGATGTTCAACGACCCGTTGTTCATTCGGGTCGGCCATCGCATGGAACCCACTGCGCGGGCGGAAGAGTTGATCCAGTATCTGTCGCCTGCCCTCGATTCGCTGTCGGTCGCCCTGAGCCTGACTCACGACTTCGATCCTGCGGTCAGCACCATGACCTTTCGCATCGGCCTGTCCGACGACGTCGAGTTCGGCCTGCTGCCGCCGCTGTTGCGGTCCTTGCGTCAGGAAGCACCGAAAGTGGTGTTCGTGGTCCAGCACGTCGACTACTGGCGCATCCCCGACTTGCTCGCGTCCGGCGACATCACCGTGGGCATCAGCCAGACCCGTGGCTTGCCGGCGAATGCCAAGCGCAAACTGCTGCGCCACATCCAGCCCAGCATCCTGCGTGCCGATGCCAGCGACACCCCGCTGACCCTCGACGAATACTGCGCGCGTCCCCACGTGCTCGTGTCCCACACCGCCAACGTCAGTGGCTACGCCGATGAGTGGTTGGCCGAAATCGGCCGCACCCGCCAGGTGGTGCTGTCCGTGCCGCAATACAGCTCGCTGCCGGCGCTGCTGGCCGGCACCGACCTGATCGCCAGCCTGCCGGACTACACCGCCGAAGCCATGGCCGCCTCCGGTACCTTGTTCAAAGAGCCATTCCCGTTCAAGACCCCGACCCTCGACCTGTCGATGGTCTGGCTCAGTCACGTCGACACCGACCCCGCCGAACGCTGGCTGCGCAAACGCCTGGAAACCTTCATGAGCGCCACGGATCTCAGCGCTCCATCACAGTGAGCCGGATAACTCTGTGCTATACGTACGACCCTTCCGCCAATTCTGAGGAGTAAGCGACATGCCCCACCTGCACATGGAATACACCGCCAACCTGCCAGGCCTGAACCCCGACGTCGCCCTGATCCGGCTCAACAACACCCTGGTGGGTTCCGGCCAGTTCGGCGCAGAGTTCGACATCAAGAGCCGCGCGATCAAGGTCGAGACCTTCAAGGTCGGCACCGCCATGGGCGAGCGTGGTTTTGTGCATGTGAAGCTGGCACTGCTCAGTGGGAGATCGGCGCAGATAAAGAAGCAACTGTCCGAGAGTTTGTTGGCGGTGGTGCAGGAGTTGTGCGAATGGCCGGCGGGGGTGGAGGTGCAGTTGTGCGTGGAGATTCTGGATATTGATCGGGAGTCTTATGCGAAGACGGTGGTTGGTCATTGAGTTGTTTTTGCACGCTTAACCCGATCAGGTAATGCTCGATTCGGACAGGGACGCTCTTCACCGGGTGACCCCTGATCGATCAGATGATTGTTTCTTTCCGGGCACACGCCAGATTGATTTGCTCACGCAGCCAAGCGTTAGAGCTGTCCTCATCCACTTTCCGATGCCACTGCATATCCAGCGTAAAACCCGGCAACCCCACCGGTGCTTCACAACACTCAAACCCGCCGTCACCAGCAAGCAACTGCTCAATTCGCCTCGGCAGCGTCACCACAAACTCCGTCCCCGTGATCATCTTCAACGCCGCGCCATAGCTGTTGGCCCGCGCCACGACCTGGCGGGTCTGCGCCTGTTGCGCCAGCCAGCCGTCGACCATGTTGCTGCTGGAACTCCACGGCGTAGGGAACACGTGTCGGCGTTCGATGAACTCTTCCAGGCTCAATCGCACAACACCCGGCGCGGCGTGTTTGTCGAAGAGGCAGACCAATTGATCCTCCAGTAGCGTCTCGCAATTGATGTCGCCATGGCTGCGGTGAAAGTTCGGGCCGAAGCAGATCACCAGGTCGAGGCTGCCGTCGCGCAGGGCTTCGGCCGGGATGTCGGTTTCGAGTTTGTGCACATTGACGGTCACCGGCCAGTCGGCGAAGGCGAAGCGTTTGAGCAGGCGGGGCAGGATCAGTTGTTCGAAGTATTCCGGGGCGCACAGGTTGAAGGTGGTGGGTCGGGAGGCGGGGTCGAAGGTGGCGGCGCCGGCGTGGCACAGGTTGATCTGTTCGAGGATTTTCAGCACGTGCGGGTACATGCTGTCGGCTTTATAGGTGGGCTGCATGCCCGCGCGGGTGTTGAGGAATAACTCATCGGCGAAGACCCCACGCAGTTTTTTCAGGCAGTAGCTCACGGTCGATTGGCTGACACACAGGGCTTCGGACACGTCGGTGACGTTGTTCTGCTGGTACACGGCAACGAACACCGTGAGGTCCTGCATGTCGAGTTTTCTAAGCAAGTTGCTGTTCAGCATCCGTTCCGTCTCGCAGTGCTGTGTTGCGCGGGTGGGCGCAAAAGTCTGCGAAGGATCCTAACGGATCGACCGAGTCAGGAGAATGTTGATTGCACCTGCCTCTGCAACAAGTGTTCAGCGAATGTGTTGCGCGTAGTGCCGTGGATCGAAGCGCAGGACCATCAGGATCATTACCGCCACCACGGCGGTCAGTGCCCACCAGGCCCATTCGAATCTGCCCAGTTGATCACGTATCAGGCCGGCGAGCAGCGGCGAGATGCCGGCGATCAGGTAGCCGATACCTTGCACGAACGCGGTGAGGCCGCCGGCACGCTGGGGGTTGTGCAGATGGTCCATGGACACGATCAGGCTCATTGGGAACAGCCCGCCGATGCCGAGCCCCAACAGGCAGGGCCACAGCAGGCTCAGGTGTTGCGGGCTGAGGATCAGTCCGCAGAATCCGGCCATAATCAGGCCCAGCAACACCACCAGCACCAGGCGTCGATCACGGCTGCGGTTGGCGATGGCGGGAGTTACCAGGCCTGACACCACTTCCATAGCCGTCAGGAAACCCAGGAGCAAGCCGGCGTCCTGTTCGCTCCAGCCCTTTTCCATGTAGTACGGGGCTAACCAGGCGAGGACGCAGGTGTAGGACGCGGTGCCCAGGCCGAAGAAGATTGCGAGCAGCCAGGCGCGGGAGTTGTTGAAGAACCCATCCTTGGTGGCCGGTTTTGATTCAGGCAGCGTCAGCTGTGCCGGCTGCGCGATCCAGAAAATCAGCGCGACCAGCGCCAGCACAGCCCAGACCGCCAGGCCGACTCGCCAGCTGCCGGTGCGCACCATCACCAGTGGCGCGAAGGAGGCAGCGATGGCCGCGCCGCCCATTATCGAAGTGACGTAGAGGCCCATGCACAGGGCGACGTTGTCGCTGAAGCGCGACTTGATCAGGGCAGGCATCAGCGCCTGGATCAGGGCGATGCCGACGCCTGCCAGCACGGCGCTGAGGATCAGTTCGGCGGCGGAGTCGAGGAACAGTCGCGATGCGGTGGCGAGGCCGATGATCAGCAAAGACAGGATCACGGTGCGTTGTTCGCCCAGGCGCTGGCTGACTCTGATGCCGAAGAACATCGCCATGCCCATCGCCATCACCGGCAGCATGGTCAGGAGTGAGGCCAGGCTGAAGCTCAGTTCGATATCGCCGCGAATGGCTGACAGCAGAGGGCCAACGGCGGCCATGGAGGGGCGCAGGTTGAGGGCGACCAGCACGATGGCGAGCATCAGCAGGAGGGCGGGGCGGGTGTTGGCGCGCACGGTTTCCATCGATCGGACCTTGAATGAACAGGTGGCGATTAGGCGGGTGCGGGGTGGGGGGCGGCAAATCAGAAAGTCTGTTGGGGTATTTGGAAATTAGATAGTTGTTGATGTTGGCGCCTCGGCAGATTGGTGTTGAATGTGCCGATGTCATCGCGGGCAAGCCTTGCTCCCACAGGAGTGAAGTTTCCACAGTGATCGTGCGTGGCCGTGGATTGTTTAGCCATTCCGTAAGCAAAGTTCTTCAAATCCCGATTTAACACCCTATCCACCCGTGTGACGCTGCTCCCATCTGTTCTGCACGGTTTCTCCTATGGACGGTTGCCCCGTCACACTTCCTTCCGATCTGGCCTTCTGGGCGCTGTGGCACTGCCGTCACGCGCGCCCGCCGGATTTCTGCGTTTTGCGTTGATTTGATCTTCAACAGGTCCTGGCGTTTTTACCGGGACCATCCGGGCAGCGCGTGCGCGTCTGCCTGACACGCAAACACGAGAATTCCCATGAGCAGTGCCACGACCACCTTCGCCACTCAACAAGAAGCCCTGACCTTCCTCGAACAGAACCCGGATATCGAGATGTTCGAGTTGTTCATCCTCGACAACAACGGCGTACCCCGGGGCAAGTTGTTACATCGCGATGAGCTGCTGGCTGTGTATGCCACCGGCCGGCCGTTGCCGAGCACGATTCTGGGCCTGACCATCAATGGCGATGACGTCGAGAATTCCGGGCTGGTGTGGGACGTGGGTGATATCGACTGCCGGGCGTACCCGATTAGCGGCAGTCTGACGCGCATGCCGTGGCGGTTGATTCCGACGGCGGCGGTGCAGGTCAGCATGCATCCCACCGAGGGTTTGCCGGCGACGATTGCCGATCCCCGTCATCTGCTGGCGAAGGTGATTGAAGGCTTGCAGGCCGACGGTTATTACCCGGTGATGGCGGCGGAGCTGGAGTTCTATCTGCTGGATCAGCAGCGTGACAGCAATGGTCGTCCGCAGCCGGCGCGGGACGTCGATGGCGGGCGTCCGCGGGGCACCCAGGTCTATGGCCTGCGCGAGCTGGAGCAGATCGAGCCGTTCCTCGCCGATCTCTACAGTGCCTGCAAACTCCAGGGTATTCCGGCGCGCACGGCGATTTCCGAATATGCCCCGGGGCAGGTGGAAATCACCCTCGAACACCGCACTGATGCGCTGCAGGCGATGGACGAAGCGGTGCGATACAAGCGGCTGGTCAAGGGCGTGGCGCACAAACACGGGATGACGGCGTGCTTCATGGCCAAGCCCTTTGATGACCTGGCAGGCACCGGCATGCACATGCACGTCAGCCTGGCGGACGCCGAGGGTAACAATCTGTTTGCCAGCGAAGCGCCGGACGGCACGCCGCTGCTCAGGCACGCGGTCGGCGGCATGCTCAGCACTCTGCTGGATTCTTTGCTGCTGTTCTGCCCCAACGCCAACTCCTACCGCCGCTTCCAGACCAACAGCTACGCGCCGCTGGCAGCCACTTGGGGCGTGGACAATCGCACGGTGAGTTTGCGAGTGCCTGGCGGCCCGGCGTTTTCCCGGCACATCGAGCACCGCATTTGTGGCGCCGATGCCAACCCGTACCTGGCCGCCGCGGCGATTCTCGCCGGGATCCATCGGGGGATACGTGAACAGCTCGACCCCGGCGCTCCTGTGGAGGGCAATGGTTATGCCCAGGCCAAGGAGCTGTTGCCTACCGACTGGCTGACGACTTTGCGCGCGCTGGAAGGTTCGAGCTGGGCACGGGAGGCGTTCGGCAGCGAATTCCTCGGGGTTTACCTGGCGGTTAAACGCGCCGAGTACCGGCAATTCATGGGTGAGGTCGGCGAACAGGACTGGCGCTGGTACTTGCATCAAGCCTGAATAAAAGCTGAATCATTCTCAAATATGTTGGAAGTTTGAGCAATGTGCCATTAGCCAACTAATCGTTGGCTAATTTTTCACAAAAAATTGATGGTTGCCTGCCTAGAGTTTGTGTTGTCGCGGTCAATGAAATTTTCACATTGTCTGCAGGCACTTCTTTCAGGAACTGCAAACCATCATGTTGAAGTTAAAAGCCGTGCGCCCCGAATGGGTGACACTGATTGCCAGTGCGTTTTTATTGACTGGCTTCAATGTCGTTCTCTGGCAGCATCTGTTTGAAATCACCGGCACCGACGGCCAGGGCCTGGTCATGCGGGTGGCGTTCGGGGTGATGATCCTGGCGGCCTTCAACATCGTGCTGACGCTGCTGGCTTTTCGACCGGTGCTGAAACCGGTATTGACCCTGATTTTCATGTGCAGCGCCGGTGTGGCGTATTTCATGGGGCAGTATGGCGCGCTGATAGATGTCGGCATGCTGCGCAACTTTGCCCAAACCAATGCTACGGAAGTCCGCGATTTACTCTCTTGGAAGTTGCTCGGTTATATATTGATTCTCGGTATTCTGCCGTCCTGGTTGTTGTGGAAACTTCCGATTAGTTACCGCCGTTGGCACCGTGAGTTGTTCAGTAAAGTGCTGGTCAGTATTGCCTCGGCTGCGGTGATCGGCGGTGTTGCGCTGGTCAACTACCAAGGGCTTTCCTCGCTGTTTCGCAATCACCATGAACTGCGCTTGATGGTGGTGCCTAGTAATTACATTGGTGCCTCAATCTCCTTCGTCAAGGAGCAGGTGGTGTCCGCGCGGCAACCCTTCGTCAAGATCGGCGAAGATGCCCAGCGCAACCCGGCATGGCAGACCCATGGCCGCAAATCCCTGACCGTGCTGGTGGTCGGCGAAAGTGCCCGGGCCGAGAACTTCGGCATTCTGGGGTACAGCCGCAATACCACGCCGAAACTGGACAAGGAAGCCGGCCTGATCGCGTTCACTGATGTGCATTCCTGCGGCACGGAGACGGCGGTGTCGGTGCCTTGCATGTTCTCCAACATGGGTCGCAAGGATTACAACGCGACCAAGGCGAAGAACGAAGAGGGCCTGCTGGATGTACTTCAGCGTGCAGGCCTGAACGTCATCTGGCGCGATAACCAGTCGGGCTGCAAAGGCACCTGCGACCGCGTCACCTTCGACGACGTCAGCAACCTGAAAGACCCCGGCCTTTGTGCCAATAGCGAATGTCGCGATGAAATCCTCCTGCAGGGCCTGCAGCACTTCATCGACTCCCTGGACAAGGACACCGTGCTGGTGTTGCACCAGATGGGCAGCCATGGTCCGGAGTACTTCAAGCGTTACCCAAAAGAATATGAACACTTCACGCCCGTCTGCGAAAGCAATGCGCTGAACAATTGCAGTCGCGAAAGCATTATTAATGGCTACGACAACACGCTGGTGTATACCGATCATGTGCTGTCTTCGCTGATCGACGTGTTGCGCAGCAATCAGGACAAAGTCGATACGGCGATGCTCTATCTGTCGGATCACGGCGAATCCCTGGGCGAATACAATCTGTACCTGCATGGAACGCCTTACATGCTGGCGCCAGACCAGCAAAAGCATGTAGCGATGCTGGCCTGGTTCTCCGACAGTTATCAGAAGGCCTTTTCGGTGGACACTCATTGCCTGCAGCTGAGCCGTGACAAACCGCTGAGCCAGGACAACCTGTTCCACTCGATGCTGGGTCTGCTGGAGGTCAACAGTCACGTCTATAACCAGGCCCTGGATATGTTTGCCGGTTGCCGCGGTGCGGCGATCGACGGCGTGCTGGCCAAAGAGTAGGGCTCTCAATCCTTCTGACAGCCGGTAAACCAGCGCCTGTCAGACATTTCTTGTTGTGATGCAGGTCTTTTCGCTAAAGCTCTTGTTCAGTGGAGGCGCGGAAATCGCCGGGGGCGATATATACTGCGCGCCATTCTTCAAGGGAGAGCCGTGTGGCCATCGATATTCACTGGATTCGCGACAACGATAGCCTCGGCCGCTTTTGCGCCGAATGGCAGCAACTGCCCTACGTTGCCCTCGACACCGAATTCATGCGGGTCGACACCTTTTATCCGATCGCAGGCCTGCTGCAGATCGGCGATGGCGTACGCGCTTACCTGATTGACCCGCTGACCATCGACAACTGGCAGCCGCTGGCCGCCTTGCTGGAAAACCCGGCGGTGGTCAAGGTGGTGCACGCCTGCAGCGAAGACCTCGAGGTATTGCTGCGCCTGACCGGCAGCCTGCCGGCGCCGTTGTTCGACACACAGCTGGCGGCCGCGTACCTGAACCTGGGTTTCTCCATGGGTTATTCGCGGCTGGTGCAGGCCGTGCTGGGCATCGACCTGCCCAAGGGCGAAACCCGTTCCGACTGGCTGCAACGTCCGCTTTCCGACACCCAAATCAGCTACGCCGCGGAAGATGCGCTACACCTGGCGGAAGTTTTCGTACGCCTGCGTCCGCAGCTGTCTGACGACAAATACAACTGGGTCCTGGAAGACGGCGCCGAGCTGGTGGCCAACCTGCGTCGGGAGATCGACCCGTACGAGGTCTACCGCGAAGCCAAGCTGGCCTGGAAACTCTCTCGCGCCCAATTGGCGGTGTTGCGTGAACTGTGCGCCTGGCGCGAGCGCGAAGCCCGCGCCCGCGACCTGCCGCGCAACCGCATCGTGCGTGAACATTCCCTGTGGCCGCTGGCACGAACCCAGCCGGACAGCCTCGGCGCACTGGGTAAGATCGAGGACATGCACCCGCGTACCGTGCGTCAGGACGGCGAGTTTCTGCTTGATCTGATCAAGCGCTCAGGCAGTGTGTCGCCTGATCAATGGCCACCTGCCGTGCCGGAGCCGTTGCCGGTGGATGCCGCCGCGCTGGTCAAACAACTGCGCGCGATCGGCCAGGCCGAAGCCGAGCGCCTGAACATCGCGCCGGAATTGATGCTGCGCAAGAAAACCCTGGAAGCCTTGCTCAAGAGCGGCTTCCCCAATGGTCCCTACCAATTGCCTGATTCGCTGCGTGGCTGGCGCCGCGAGTTGATGGGCCAGGCGCTGCTCGACAGCCTGGCCACCGCCGGAGAACAGCCTTGAAACGTATTTGCTCGATTTATCGAAGCCTGAAAAAGAACGAGATGTACCTCTATGTGCTCAAGAGCGATGCCCTCGAGCGCGTTCCGGAAAGCCTGATGGCCGCGTTCGGCAAGCCGCACCATGCCTTTGACCTGGTGCTCTCACCCGAGCGCAAGCTGTCGCGCGAGGACATCACGGTGGTCCTGGAAAACCTCGACAAGCAGGGCTACCACCTGCAGATGCCGCCCGCCGAAGACGAATACATCGAGCACCTTCCGGAAGAGTTGCTGCGACGCAACGACCCGATGTAATCGGTCCGGGCTGCAAGCTTCGCTGACACACTGGAATTGATATCTGGCGACGACCGCGCCGATGGGGCGTGACTCCAGCGGCGGTCGTCCGCTCTGTTTTTGAAAGGTTTGAACCATGCGCGTGCTGATTGCTGAACACGACCATCCTGTGTATGCCCAACTGTTGCGCCAGGCAGCGCCTGAGCTGGAAGTGCTGACCAGTGGTGACTCCGCCGAATTGGCCGCCCAGGCCGCCGATTGCCCGATCTGGCTGGGTCAGCCGGACCTGCTGGCGAACTTGCTGCGCCAGGGTCACCAACCGCAATGGTTGCAGTCGACCTGGGCGGGTATCACGCCGCTGCTCGCCGACGGCTTGCCACGGCACTACCGGCTGACTCGGGCGGTGGGGATTTTCGGCCAGGTCATGGCCGAGTACGTGCTGACTTACCTGCTGGGCCATGAGCGCGAAGTGCTGCCGCGCCTGGTCAGCCAGGTCGAGCGCAAGTGGGACAGTCGACAAGGCCAGAGCCTGGCGGGCCGCAAGGTGTTGATCGTCGGTACCGGCGATATCGGCCACACCGTGGCGAAGTTTTTGCAGCCTTTCGGCGTCGAGTTGTACGGCATCGCCAGCGAGGCTCGTGAACAGGCACCATTTCTGGAAGTCGGGACACTGGCGGATTTGCCGCGGCTGGTCGGTGAAGTGGATTACGTGATCAATCTGCTGCCAAATACGCCCAACACTCACGATCTTTACGATGCGGCGCTGTTCAAGCAGTTCAAGCCGACCGGGTTGTTCCTCAACGTCGGTCGCGGCGTCGCGGTGGTTGATGCCGATCTGGTGGAAGCCTTGAAGGAGGGGCATCTGGCGGGCGCGGTAATCGACGTCTGCCGCCAGGAGCCATTGCCGCAGCGTCATCCGTTCTGGACGGCCTGGGGCCTGCTGCTGACTGGCCACAGCTCGGCACCGACTTCGCCTTCGATGATGGTGCAGCTGTTTGTCGATAATCTGCGGGCGTATCAGGCGGGAGAGGCGTTGCGCGGGGAAGTGGATTTCAACCGCGGGTATTGAGGCGTCACCAAAAAGATCGCAGCCTTCTGCAGCTCCTACAGGTGTACACATGACCCTGTAGGAGCTGCCGAAGGCTGCGATCTTTTGCTTTTACAGGGTGAAATCACCTTCCGCAGCCAACTCGCTCAACGGACGCCGCGGGCTCGGTTCTTCCCGTGCCTGCAGGTATTCAGCCAAAGTCGCCTTATCCCCCAACTTGCCCACAGCCACCGCCGCGTGCAGCGCGTAACCCTCGGGGATGTTCAGCTCCTTGCGGGTCAGCTGCTGATCAAAGCCGGCCATGCCATGGGTGTGCCAGCCGCTGATGCTCGCTTGCAGCGCCAGGTGGCCCCAAGCCGAACCTGTGTCGAAGGTGTGCCACAGCGCCGGGGTTTCTTCGCTGGCGCCAGGTGCGGTGAACGTGGTCTTGGAGATCACGATCACCAGCGCCGAGGCATGTTGCGCCCAGGCGCGGTTGAATTCGTTCAGCAGCCCCAGGTAACGCTCCCAGTTCGGTGTGTCGCGCCGCGCGTACAGGAATCGCCAAGGTTGCGAGTTGTAGGCCGATGGCGCCCAGCGAGCGGCTTCGAAGAAGCTCAGCAGGGTTTCTTCAGGAATCGCTTCGCCGGTGAATGCACGGGGCGACCAGCGATCGGTGAACTGCGGGTGGATAGCGTAATCGGCAACACGTGGGTTGGCACTCATCAACAGATTCCTTGGTCGGTTTGAATGTGGGCGACGCAAAACCCTACGTGGCGGCGCGAAAACTGACAAGTGCGTTCTACCGGCAGTCGCCAATGCTTGGCCCGCAGAGCTCCGGGCACTAGACTGGCGGCCTTTTCACCACCTGATGTCGATGCTCGAACCATGGCCGCCAAAGTCGAACCGTTCTGGATACGCAAAACCCTCGATCAACTCGATCAGGAGGAATGGGAGTCGCTGTGCGACGGTTGTGGCCTGTGCTGCCTGCAAAAGCTTGAGGATGAAGAGGACAACAGCGTTTATTACACGCGAATTGCCTGCAAATTGCTGGACCTGAAAACCTGTCAGTGCAGCGATTACCCTAATCGTCGCGAGTCGGTACCGGATTGCATCCAGCTGACGCCGGGCAAGGCCGACGAATTCAAATGGCTGCCGCCGACCTGCGGTTATCGGCTGGTCAGCGAGGGCAAGGATCTGCTGCTCTGGCACCATCTGGTCTGCGGAGACCGGGATCAAGTGCATAAACAGCGCATTTCACAATCGGGGCGCATGCTGGCCGAAGGCAGCGTGGCCGAGGACGATTGGGAAGACCATCTGATTTTTCGCGCGGGCTAACTGTATCTGCCACAAGGAGTGTGTATGGCTGTTGGATTGCGCCAGGCGCTGGCGATTACGCTGCTGGCCCTGAGTTCGTCGGTGTGGGCGGCGAAGAAAGTCGATCTGGATTATCACGTGCGCCTGTTGCCGCAAAGCGATCAGGCCGAAGTGCGGCTGACCCTCGCCCAGGGTTCGGCCGTGCGCAGCCTGGATTTCGACCTGGGCGATGGCAGCCATTACAGCGACTTCAAGGCCGACGGCCAGTGGCAACTTGTACCGGGCAAGCAGGCGCGCGGTATCTGGCGCCCGGCTGCGGACAAATCCAGCCTGATCTACCGCGTGCGCATCAGCCACGGTCGCAAGAGCGGCAGCTTCGACACGCGCATGACGCCCACTTGGGCGTTGATGCGCGGCGATGACCTGGTGCCTGCGGCCAGGCTTGATCAACAGGACGGCATCGAGCTGGTGTCGCGCCTGGAATTCGAACTGCCGACTGGCTGGAAAAGCGTGGAAACCGCCTGGCCGCGCATCGGCAAGAACAAGTTCCGGATCGACAATGTCTCGCGCCTGTTCGACCGCCCGACTGGCTGGATGCTCGCTGGCCATCTCGGCACTCGCCGCACGCGGCTGGGGGAAACCGAAGTCACCGTCGCATCTCCCCGGGGCCAGGGCATGCGTCGCATGGATGTGCTGACGTTGCTGAGTTTCGTCTGGCCCCAGGTGCAGGCAGTGTTCCCGCGGCATCCGGCCAAGTTGCTGATCGTCGGCGCCAATGACCCGATGTGGCGCGGCGCCCTGGCGGCAAGGGAATCCATCTACCTGAACACGCGTCTGCCGCTGGTGAGCGAGAGCGGCAGCAGTGCGCTGGTGCGCGAACTGGCCCAGGTGTTTGGACGGATCAACGACCAGCACCGCAGTGACTGGATCAGCGAAGGATTTGCCGAGTATTACGCCATTGAGCTGGTGCGCCGCGCGGGTGGCATGAGCGATGAGCGGTATGCGAGTTTGTTGAAGAAATTGGCCCGGGATGGGCAGAAGGTCACGACCTTGCGCGGGGAGCAGGTGGATTCGGCGCAGATTGGCAAGGCGGTGTTGCTGCTTGGAGAGCTGGATCAGGAGATTCGCATCAAGACCCGTAACAAGCGTTCGCTGGATGATGTGCTGCGCGGGGCGATGCGGTTGGAGACTGTGGATACCAAGGAGTTTGTGCAGCTGGCCGAGAGTGTGATTGGCGAGCCTTCCAAAGTCTTGGATACGGAGTTGCTTCATTAAGTCAAAAGATCGCAGCCTGCGGCAGCTCCTACGGGTGTCGGGTCGTTCACAACATTCGTGAACGACCTGACATCTGTAGGAGCTGCCGCAGGCTGCGATCTTTTGATCTTAAAATCTCAAACCCCGGTCTTCGGCGAAACCAGCGAATCATTGCCAGTCACAGTAGCCGTACTGGTCGCCGCCTCGGCATTCTTCTTCAGCTGACTCAACTCTTCCCCGGCGCGCTCGATTTTCGCCCGCACGTTGTTCATATCCTGACGGCTTTTTTCCAGCAGGCTCTTGGCCGAGCTGTGGCCGGTAATGCCACGGGCCAAGGCCACGCCACCGATCGCCACCTGGATCAAACCAAAAATACCGCCACGACGCAGGCCTTTGCCCATCATCACCACGCCCCCGGCGAGGGAGCCGATACGCTCCCAGCCATGGACGTTCTGGTTGGTGTTGGTCTGGAACGGGGTGGATTCAATGCGCTCTACGCGTTTGAGTTCGCTCATGATCTGTCTCCTGGCTGGATGGACTGCTTCAAGAATAGATAATTAAGCTGACTGCCATCGCGTGTGGCTTGTTCCATCGGATGTGCGGCAATTCAGCGGAATTTGGCGCCGGATCGGGTATTCAGGCCTTTAGCCATGCGGTCATAGAGCACGACATTGACCGTGGCAGCGAGGTTCATGCAGCCGGTTGTCGGGATGTAGACCACGTCTTCGCACCAGTCGCGAATCTCTTTATCCAGCGAGCCGTCTTCCGGGCCAAAAATGTACAGGGCGCGGTCAGGATGAGTGTACTCGGGCAGCGCGCGGGCGCCTTCGACCAGTTCCACGGCGACCGGGACGCAACCCAGGGGCAGGATCTTTTTCAGGTCATCGATGCCGATCAGCGGGATGTCGTAGTGGACCCGCTTGGTGTCGGTGACGAAATCGGCGGCGCGTTCGTACCGTTTGCCGGTGTAGAACACCGAGGCCACGCCATAGCAGCCGGCGGCGCGCATGACCGAACCGACGTTTTCCGGTGACTTGGGGTTATACAAACCAATGCAGCTGTACCGTTTGTCTGCCACGAGCGGGGTGCCTTCGGGAAAAAAAACGCGATTATACGGGGATTGGGGGGAGGGGTGTTTGGTTTGAGGTTGGGGGTGCCTGGGGGAATGCTATCGCGAGCAGGCTCACTCCTACAGGTTGGTGGTGGTAATGAGTGTTGTGTCTGGTTTGGAGGTTTGTGGTGGCTGGGCTGGCCCCTTCGCGAGCAGGCTCGCTCCTACAGGGGATATTCGGTGGTCACAATTATCTGGTCCACCACAGATCCCTGTAGGAGTGAGCCTGCTCGCGATGAGGCCAGCCCGGCCAACGAAAGCCTTCAGTCTTCCTTCTTCATCAACCCAGCCAGCGCCGCAAACGGGTTATGCGTCGCCTTGGCGATCTTTGGCGAGCTCAACGAACCCTCGCTGAAGTACTGCTGGTCGGTGTAACGCGAGTGCTCATTGTCATGGCAATACAGGCACAGCAGCTCCCAGTTCGAGCCGTCCTGGGGGTTGTTGTCGTGATTGTGGTCACGGTGGTGCACGGTCAATTCGCTCAGGCGCTTGCCGGAAAATTCACGGGTGCAGCGTCCGCACACGTGCGGGTACATCTTCAGGGCCTTGTCGCGGTAACCCATTTCCTTGTCGCGCTGGTTGTCGGCGAGGATGCGGTCCAGCTTCGAGGTGTTGGTCGGGGTGGTTGACGAACTCATGGGTTCACCTTTGTAAAAGACTAATGACGGTTATACACGCAGTTTAGCTCAGCCCTTGAGCTTCTCGGCAATCCAGATGGTGTGGCGGGTACCCTTGTTGCCATGGGCGAAGACCTGGACTTCCTCGGCCTTGAAACCGGCCTTTTTCAGTTTGTCGGAAAACTGCCGGTCGGCGCTCGCCGACCACACCGCCAGCACGCCCTTGGGCCGCAGGGCCTTGGCACAAGCGCTCAAGCCGCCAGCGGAATACAACCAGCTGTTGGCTTTCTGGGTCAGGCCTTCAGGGCCGTTGTCGACGTCGAGCATGATCGCGTCGAAACCCTGGGGCTCAGCCTGCAGCACCTTGGCCACGTCTTCCATGCGGATCACCGTGCGCGGGTCGAGCAGCGGGTTGCCGGCTTTTTCGCCCAGGGGGCCGCGGTTCCATTCGACAACCCCAGGCACCAGTTCGGCGACCACCACTTGCGCGCTCTTGCCCAGGTGCTTGAGCGCCGAAGCCAGGGTAAAACCCATGCCCAGGCCGCCGATCAACACCCGCGAATCTGGCCGGCCGGCGACCTTGCGGCAGGGGATCTCCGCCAGCGCATCTTCAGAGCCGTGCATGCGGGTGTTCATCAGTTGCCCGCCGTCACCGCCCTGGATCTTGATGACGAAGTCCTCGCCGTACTCGAACAGGCACAGGGCACCGCCGTTTTCCGGGATTGGCGTGGTGTCGAGCAGAACAAAACGTTTCATGGGGCTCTCTTGAGAAGAATGGGCTAGAAAAAAATGGTCTTGAAAAAAATGGGCTTGAGAAGAATTGGCATTGGGAAGGGCAAACCCGCACAGTTGGGAGTAGCCTGAGAAAGACAACAAGGCTAACGGAGCCATTGATGAAGCGCACCATTCTAACGGTCATTGCCTTGGCCGCGCTCTCGATAACTGCAGTGCAGGCCCAGGAGCTGCAAACCATTCCCACCAGCCCGGCGCCGATGTCCGGTTCCCCGGGTACCGCCACACCGACACCGTACCCGCAGATCACCCCATCCAGCGTGCCCAGGGCAGGTGCCGGCAGCGGCAGCCCTCCGTTGCTGCCGCCGATCGAAATGCCCAATCCGCCCAAGGACCAGACGTTACCGGGCCTTGAGCAGAACAACACCAGGATCAAATCCCCTGGCGGTTAAACCATGACGGGTATCAGGCGATGCCCAGCACCTTGAACACAAACGCATACTCGAGGGCCACATCACGCAATCCCTGATACCGCCCACTCATCCCGCCATGCCCGGCACCCAATTCAGTCTTGAGCAGTAGCGGATTGGAGTCGGTCTTGGTCGCGCGCAACTTGGCTACCCACTTCGCCGCTTCCCAGTACTGCACGCGACTGTCGTTGTAGCCGGCAATCACCAGAGTCGCCGGGTAAGCCTGGGCGCTGACGTTCTCGTAAGGCGCATAAGCCTTGATCCGCTCATAGACCTCCGGCTCCTCGGGATTGCCCCATTCGTCGTATTCGGTAATGGTCAATGGCAAGTCCGGATCGAGCATGGTGTTGAGCACATCAACAAACGGCACTTCGGCGATTGCCGCCCCAAACAGCTCGGGTCGCTGGTTGAGCACCGCGCCGATCAACAGGCCGCCGGCGCTGCCACCGCTGATTGCCAGCTGGGGTGCGGTGGTGTAGCCATTGGCAATCAGGTGTTCGGCGCAGGCGATGAAGTCGCTGAAGGTGTTGTGCTTGTGCTCCTGCTTGCCTGCGCGGTACCAGGCCTCACCCAGTTCGCCGCCGCCGCGCACGTGGGCGATGGCGAATGCTACTCCGCGGTCCAGCAAGCTCAGGCGCGCGTGGGAGAACCACGGGTCGAGGCTTTCGCCATAAGCGCCGTAGCCGTAAAGGTACAGCGGAGTCGGCTGGCCCAGCGCTTCACGCTTGACCACCAGGCTGATCGGCACCTGCGTCCCGTCCGGTGCCGTCGCCCACAGGCGCTCGCTGACGTAGGCGTCGGCGTCGAACGGGCCGAGTACCGGGGTTTGCTTGAGGACCTTCTGCTCGCCATTGGCCAGGTCCAGCTGACGGATCTGCGCCGGACGATTTAATGCTTCGTAGCGCAGGCGAATGCGCTCGCTGACAAATTCCAGGCTGTTCTGCACATGCAGGCTGTAGGCCGCATCCGGTAATTGCACGCGGTAGCTCGGCAAATCCTGGGGATGCACTTCAATCACCGGCAACCCGCCGACCCGCAGGCTCAGGGTCATGGCCGTGGCATTGAGGCTCATGCCGTCGATCATCGTCAGGTGGCTGTGGGGAATCAGGTTCTGCCACTGCTCTTCGGTTGGCGCCACGTCAGTGTCATCGGCGTGGTACAGGGCGAAATTGATGCCGTCGCGATTGGTGCGGATAAACCAGCTCCACGCGCCGTCGTGCACGCCATGATCGACGTCGTACTCATGGCCCTCGCGGCGAGGCGCCACACAGGTGAACGCCTGGTGTGGCTGCGCCGCGTCGAGTATCCAGACTTCGCTGGTGGTCTTGCTGCCCAGCGCCAGGAGCAATTGCAGCTCGGAGCTGGAGCGGTAGCAATGCAGGAAAAACCGTCCGTCCGGTTCATGGAAGACTTCTTCGGCTGCGGTGCCGTCCAGGCGATAGCGGTACAGCTTGTGCGGGCGATGGGTGTCGTCCAGCTCGCCGAAAAACAGCGTCAGGCTGTCGTTGGCCCAGGTCATGCTGCCGTCGCAGTCTTCGAACTCCAGCTCGCTGACGCGGCCGCTGGACAGTTCTTTCACGAATAGGGTGTAGATCTCATCGCCTGTGGAGTCGATGCTGTAGGCCAGGCGCTGATGGTCCGGGCTGATACTGAACGCGCCCAGGGAAAAGAAGCCGCCTTTGGCCAGCGCGTTCGGGTCCAGCAGCAGTTGTTCCTGGCTCTCGTCGAGCTCCAGGCTGTCATCGGCCGGGCGCGGGCACCGGTAGTGACGGGCGTACTCGTCCCCGGCGGTGGTGCGGGTGTAGTACAGATACGGGCCCCAGGGCGAAGGCAGGGACAGGTCGGTTTCGAGGATGCGGCCCTTGATCTCTTCGAACAGGCTTTCACGCAAACCGGCCTGATCGGCGGTCTGGGCTTCCTGATAGCTGTTTTCGGCCTTCAGATAATCGAGCACTGCGGGGGTGTCACGTTCCTGCAGCCAGGCATACGGGTCGGGACCTTCAGCCTTGTGAGCAATGGGTGCGTCGTGAATGTTGGCGGATGGGGGCATGAAGGGCTCTCGAACAGTGTACGAAAAATGGGGTTAGCTGCGCAGTCCCTGTAGGAGTGAGCCTGCTCGCGATGAGTCCAGCACATTCAACATCGATGTTGGCTGGCAGTCCGCTATCGCGAGCAGGCTCGCTCCTACAGGGGTTGTGTTTTGTCCTGAGGTATTGGGACAAGCCTGGCGTGCGAAAAGTCGTTACTATAAGCGTCTCTTTGCCTGCCTTGCCATGGACACCATGACCGAGAACGACTATCTGATCGCCTGGGGCCTCTACGCCTTTGCCGCTTTAGGCTGCCTGCTGGTGTGGATGCGCCTGACCCGCTGGATGTGGCGCTGGCTGCGCGAGCCGCTGCGGGTGCTGGTCGCCGTGTTGCTGTTTGCCCCGACCATGGTTGACCCGGTGAAGGCAAAAGTCGCCCCGGCGATCGCCATCACCGCCCTCGACCTGATGTTCAAGGTCGGCAACAACGCCTTTCGGGCGATTGCCGACCTGATGATGTACGGGATGTTCGCCTTTGGCATCTACCTGGTCTATGTCGCCATCCGTTTCGCCAGGGAACGCTCGGCCAAGGCTCGCAAGGCTCAGGCTGACGCTGCCCAGGCCGCAGTCCGCGCCGACGAGCCAGAAGACGATCAGCTGTTCGGCGGTGCCGGCGACGATCGTTACGGCCGTCCGCCAGTCCCGAGCAACCCTCAGCGTTTGCGGGTTGAACCGCGTTTGTAAACCTGCCCCAGCTTTTCATCGAGAGTCCGAGCATGTGTGAGTTATTGGGCATGAGCGCCAATGTCCCGACCGATATCGTGTTCAGCTTTACCGGGCTGATGCAGCGCGGCGGGCGTACCGGCCCGCACCGTGATGGATGGGGCATCGCCTTTTATGAAGGCCGCGGATTGCGCCTGTTTCAGGACCCGGCTGCGAGCTGTGAGTCCGAAGTGGCGAACCTGGTGCAGCGTTATCCGATCAAAAGCGAAGTGGTGATTGGGCACATCCGCCAGGCCAACGTCGGCAAGGTCTGCCTGTCCAATACCCATCCGTTCGTCCGTGAATTGTGGGGGCGCAACTGGTGTTTCGCGCACAACGGCCAACTGGCGGATTTCCAGCCGATTACCAGCTTTTACCGCCCGGTCGGCGACACTGATAGTGAAGCGGCATTCTGCGATCTGCTGAACCGGGTGCGCGCGGCGTTTCCCGAGCCGGTCGAAGTTGAAGAGTTTCTCCCGGATCTGGTGGCTGCATGCGCCGAATACCGCAGCAAAGGCGTGTTCAACTGCCTGCTCAGCGATGGTGACTGGCTGTTTTGCTATTGCTCGACCAAACTGGCGCAGATCACTCGTCGTGCCCCGTTTGGCCCTGCGCGGTTGAAAGATGTCGATGTGATCGTCGATTTCCAGGCCGAAACCACGCCCAACGATGTGGTCACGGTAATCGCCACCGAACCCCTGACTGAAAACGAGACCTGGACCCGCTACGAACCGGGCCAGTGGAGCCTGTGGCGACGCGGTGAATGCGTCAGCCAGGGCAAGACCGAATAAGGATCTTTCCGATGTTGCTCAGTTATCTACGGCTGGTGTTGTTCGCGGCGGGCCTGTTGATCGGGGTGCAGGTGCCAGGGTTCATCAGCGATTATGCCAAGCGGGTCGAGGCGCATCTGATTGAAGCGCAGACCAGCCTGAGTGGTTTTCAGGGCACCGCCAACCAGTTCTTCAAAGGCGACATGCAGGCGCTGGTGGCGCATTACCGCGCCAGTGAAGACCCGATTTTCCGCAGTGATGCCGACAGCCTGAGCAACCTGCTCACCCGTCAGCTGGCCCTCGATAAACAGTTCCAGGCCATGCAGGGCCCCTGGTACATCCGCGTGCTGCAGGTGGCGCTGGCCGCTGACCCGGATATTCGCAAAGAAACCTGGAATGGCTACAGCTACCAGATCCTGCTGACCCCGGAAGCGATGATCTGGGGGATGAGCGGCGCGCTGCTGCTGTCGTTCGGGATCGAGTGCCTGTTCCGGTTGATTGATTGGGTGGTGTTGGGCGGCAAGCGTTTGCGCCAGAGCCGGCCGATTGAAGATCGGGATGTGCGCGGGCTCTAAGATCAAAAGATCGTCCGATCGCGGCCCGAGCCTTCGGCAGCTCCTACAGGTGTACGCATTCCAACGTAGGAGCTGCCGAAGGCTCGGGCCGCGATCGGACGATCTTTTGATCCTGCTTTTCGCCCACCGAATTCAACAAAGCAATCAGGAGTGTTCCCCATGACCCGCCTGCTATTGAACTGCGACATCGGCGAAAGCTTTGGCAGCTGGACCATGGGTCTGGACGCCGAAGTCATGCCCTTCATCGACTGCGCCAACATCGCCTGTGGTTTCCACGCCGGCGACCCGAGCATCATGCGCAAGACGGTCAGCCTAGCATTGAGCAACGGCGTGCAGATCGGCGCGCATCCGGCGTATCAGGACCTGGTGGGCTTCGGTCGCCGTTCCATGACCTACACCGCCCAGGAGCTGCAGGACATTCTGCACTACCAGATCGGCGCACTGGATGGCGTCTGCCGCGCCCAGGGCGGGCGAGTGAGCTACGTCAAACCCCACGGCGCAATGTACAACGACATGATGGCCAACCCGGCGCAACTGCGCGCAGTGCTGCAAGCGGTGGCGGCCTACGACCGCACCTTGCCGCTGATGCTGATGGCAACCCGCGACAACAGCGCCGCGCAGCAGCTGGGTGATGAATACGGCATCACCCTGTGGTTCGAAGCCTTCGCCGATCGCGCCTACGACAGCGCCGGCCGGCTGGTCTCGCGCCAACTGCCCGGCGCCGTGCACCACGACCCGCAAACCATCATCGAACAGGCGCTGACCATCGCCCGCGGCGGCGATCTCACCGCCAGCGACGGCAGCGCCCTGCATTTGCAGGCCAATACCCTGTGCGTTCATGGCGACAATAGCAGTTCGGTTGCCGCCGTGCGGCGCATTCGCGAGGCCCTTGATCAGCAGCCTGCACCATGAAACTGCGGGTCGAAGTGGTGGCGCTGGACTGCCTGATGGTGCGGTTGTTTGATGAAATCGCCGAGGCCAACATGCCGTGGATGCTCGCGGCCAGTACCAGCCTGCGGGCAGCGTTCGTCGGGCATCTGATCGACCTGGTGCCGTCCTATACCACCTTGATGGTGCATTACGACTTGACCACCTTGAGCCCGACCCAGGCCCGGGAATTGATCAGCGCAGCCCTGATCGATCTGTCGCCCAATGCCCGCGCCGCCGGCACCTGTCATGTGTTGCCGGTCTGGTACGACCTGAGTGTTGGCCCCGAGTTGAGCCTGTTGTCCCGGCGCAGCGGGCTGGCCGTGCAGGAGGTAATTCGTCGCCACAGCGAGCACGAGTATCAGGTATTCGCGCTGGGCTTCGCGCCGGGCTTTGCCTTTATGGGCCTGGTGGAACCAGAGCTGGCGGCGCCACGTTTGAACACTCCCCGCAAGAAAGTCGCCGCTGGCAGCGTCGGCATCGCCGAGCGGCAGACGGCGGCTTACCCGGTGGTGTCTCCCGGTGGCTGGAACCTGATCGGGCGCACCCCGGCCAAACTGTTCGACCGCGAGCGGGACGGCTACAGCCTGATGCAGCCGGGCGATACGGTGCGTTTTGAAGCGGTGGAGTATGCCGAATTTATTAACCTCGGCGGCGACGATACCCCCCTTGAGGTGCAGACATGAGCCGCCTGCGGATTGAAGCGAGCACGCCGCTGTGTCTGCTGCAGGACGCCGGTCGATTCGGCGTGCGGCACTTGGGTGTGACCCAGGGCGGCGGACTGGATTGGCGCTCGCTGTCCTGGGCCAATTGGTTGCTGGGCAATCCACTGGATGCCCCGGTGATCGAAATCACCCTGGGCGGATTTGCCGTGGTGGCGCAGGACGATTGCGTGCTCGCGCTGGCGGGAGCGGACCTGGGCGCCCAGGTGGATGGCCAGCCGCTCGCGCCGTGGCGCAGTTTCCGGTTGAGCAAAGGGCAGCGCTTGCAGTTGACTCAGCCGCTGCTCGGCGCCCGCGCGTACCTGGCCGCGCCAGGTGGTTTTGCTGCACCGAAGGTCCTGGGCAGCAGTGCGACGGTGGTCCGTGAGGCGCTGGGCGGGTTGAATGGCTTGGGCCGGGCGCTAGCGCCAGGTGATCCGTTGAGCTACCTGGGAAGTTCGCTGGTGTTGCTGCGCGAACTGTCTGCCGGGCAGCGGCCGGATTTCAACGACAGCCGGCCGCTGGACCTGGTGCTCGGGGCGCAGATCGGCGAGTTCAGCGGGCAAAGTTCGTTCGATGCGTTCAACAGTGCCTGGACCCTGGACAGTCGTGCGGATCGCATGGGCATTCGGTTGTTAGGGCCGGCGCTCGAGTATCAGGGCAAACCGATGATTTCCGAAGGCATTGCGCTGGGCGCGGTGCAGGTGCCGCCGGATGGGCAGCCAATTGTATTGCTCAATGATCGGCAGACGATTGGCGGGTATCCACGGCTGGGGGCGCTGACGCCGCTGGCGCTGGCGCGGTTGGCGCAGTATCTGCCTGGGGTGCAGGTAAGGTTGCGGCCGGTGGTGCAGGATGCTGCGCATCGTGAGCAGGTCGAATATTTGCGGCGGTATTTGGATAGCTAAAAGTTTCGCGAGCAAGCCCGCTCCCACAGTAGATCTTCGGTGAATACACAATTTTGCGTATCACTAAAAATCCAATGTGGGAGCGGGCTTGCTCGCGAAGGCGTCCGCCCAGACAACACAACCTACTTGGACAAATACCGCATCCCTTCCTCCAACCCCCGCAATGTCAACGGATACATCTGATCATCAATCAGATCCCGCACAATGTTGGTCGAAGAGGTATACGCCCAAGTATCCTTCGGATAAGGATTGATCCAGATAACCTTCTTGTACTTCTCCATGAACCGCTGCATCCACACATAACCGGCTTCTTCGTTCCAGTGCTCGACGCTGCCCCCGGCCTGGGTGATTTCATACGGGGCCATAGCGGCGTCCCCAATGAAGATCACTTTGTAATCAGCGCCGTACTTGTGCAGCAAGTCCTGGGTCGAAGTGCGCTCGGAAGTGCGGCGCATGTTGTTCTTCCACACTGATTCATAAACGAAGTTGTGGAAATAGAAGTACTCCAGGTGCTTGAACTCGGTCTTGCAGGCCGAGAACAATTCCTCGCAGATCTTCACGTGGGCGTCCATCGAACCGCCGATGTCGAATAACAGCAGCAGTTTGACGGTGTTGCGCCGCTCCGGGCGCATCTGGATATTCAGCAGCCCGGCATCGCGCGCGGTGTGGTCGATGGTGCCGTCGATGTCCAGCTCTTCGGCCGCACCCTGGCGGGCAAATTTGCGCAGCCGGCGCAGCGCGACCTTGATGTTGCGCGTACCCAGCTCCACCGAATCGTCGAGGTTCTTGTACTCGCGCTGATCCCAGACCTTGACCGCCTTGCCCTGGCGCTTGCCGGCATCGCCGACGCGGATGCCTTCCGGGTTGAAGCCGCCGGAACCGAAAGGGCTGGTGCCGCCGGTGCCGATCCACTTGTTACCGCCGGCATGGCGTTCCTTCTGTTCTTCCAGGCGTTTCTTGAACTCTTCGATCAGTTTGTCCAGGCCACCCAGGGACTGGATCGCCGCCCGTTCCTCGTCGGTCAGGGAGCGCTCGAACTCCTTGCGCAGCCACTCTTCAGGAATCAGTGCCTGCAGGTGGTCGTCGAGTTTTTCCAGGCCATTGAAGTACGCACCGAAGGCTCGGTCGAACTTGTCGAAATGCTTTTCGTCCTTCACCAGGATCGCCCGGGACAGGTAGTAGAACTCGTCCATGTCGGCGAAGGTCACGCGCTGTTTTAGCGCGTTGATCAGGTCCAGCAGCTCACGTACCGAGACCGGCACCTTGGCAGCGCGCATTTCATTGAACAGGTTGAGCAGCATGGCTATCGCCCTCTATCGTGTTAAAAGAGGGATCAGCGGGAGCCGCGACGGCTCATGAACGCCAGGCGTTCGAGCAACTGCACGTCCTGTTCGTTTTTCACCAGGGCACCGGCCAGCGGCGGAATGGCCTTGGTCGGATCGCGTTCGCGCAGCACGGCTTCGCCGATGTTGTCGGCCATCAGTAGCTTCAGCCAGTCCACCAGTTCCGAGGTCGAAGGCTTTTTCTTCAGGCCCGGCACCTTGCGCACGTCGAAGAACACGTCCAGCGCTTCGCTGACCAGGTCCTTCTTGATGTCCGGGTAGTGCACGTCGACGATTTTCTGCAGGGTAGTGCGGTCCGGGAAGGCTATGTAGTGGAAGAAGCAGCGACGCAGGAAGGCGTCCGGCAGCTCTTTCTCGTTGTTGGAGGTAATGATGATGATCGGGCGTTTCTTCGCCTTGATGGTCTCGTCGATTTCGTAGACGTAGAACTCCATCTTGTCGAGTTCCTGCAGCAGGTCGTTCGGGAACTCGATGTCGGCCTTGTCGATCTCGTCGATCAGCAGGATCACCCGCTCCTCGGACTCGAAAGCCTCCCACAGCTTGCCCTTCTTCAGGTAGTTACGAACGTCGTGGACCTTTTCGGTGCCCAGCTGCGAGTCGCGCAGGCGGCTGACCGCGTCGTACTCGTACAGGCCCTGGTGGGCCTTAGTGGTGGACTTGATGTGCCAGGTGATCAACTTGGCGCCAAAGGATTCGGCCAGTTGCTCGGCGAGCATGGTCTTGCCGGTCCCCGGCTCACCCTTGACCAGCAGCGGACGCTCCAGGGTGATGGCGGCGTTGACCGCCAGCTTCAGGTCATCGGTGGCGACGTAGGCCTGGGTGCCTTCGAACTTCATCTGCTAATCCTCGAACGGTGACGCCGACCTGAACGAAGCAGGGCGGGACGGGCGAATTAAATATTATGCCCGACTATAACGCGCAGGCCGGTCGACTGTGAACGCAGACGGCTTATTCAGTCTCTGAATGGAGCGTCACTTGATGACTCAGCCCGCATCCGGCTTCGGTCGTTCATAACGAGCATTAAAAGCCTGGATGAATCCGTTGCGTAAAATCTGCAAAAACGCCTGAAACGCGTTGATATCTTGCCGATGCACGTTGCCGCTCAGCTCCACACGGGTCGCGAACTGGTTCTTGCCCTGATTTTTCAGCACGGTCTCCGAGCCTCCGACCACAGCCTCCCATATTGAGCGGAATATCCCCTTATCCTTATTTTCCACATCCTGCTGCCAATTAAACACGTCGACGTCCTTGAGCAGCGGCTTGATGTAGCCCTTGAGTTTGCCCTTGTTGGCTTCGGCCTCGATCACCACGTCACCGTGACCGGCGTTGAAGTCGAACTTGCCATAGGCTGAGGCAAAGTCGTTCATGCGCTTGAGCTCGATGTCACGGGCCCGCAGGCGGAAGTCGAAGTCCTCGAAATTGCTTAACGGGTCGAAGGTCGCGGTAGTTTCCAGCGGCGCATGGCCGAGCAACAGGGCCTTGCCTTCAAAACGCGCGTCACGCCTGCCTTCGGTGTCGACCACGTTGGTCAGGTTGTAGAGGCTCGCATTGACCTTGGTGGCGTTCATGTTCACCGGCGGTTTGGAATTGAAATTGCGGAAGGTGATCTTGCCGTCGTTGATTTTTATTTCGTTAAACGTAAAGGGCGCCAGTTTGCTCAATTGGGCGCGCCAGTCAGTGCCCTTACCAGTCTGCGAGTTCTGTTTGTTGGCGCCACCGTCGACGAAATTCACTTCCGGATTAAAAAACTGCACCTCGGCCACCACCGCGTGGTCGGACCACAGTGAGTGCCAGCTCACGGACAGGTCGATCAACGGCGCGTTGACGAATGGCACCGGGACCTTGCCGTCGACCTTGACGATTTTCAGCCCGTTGATCTTGTAGGCGCCACGCCACCACGCCAGGTCGACGTCGGTGATCTGCCCGCGGTAATCGCCCATGTCGGCGAGTTTTTCATTCAAGTAGTCGCGCACCATGTAGGGCAGGGCGATGTGCAGTGCAACCAGCAGCACAATCACACCGGCGAGGGTCCACAGGGGCCAGCTGTAACGACGTTTCATGATGACAATTCTCCAGCGATGTAAAACCATTGACTGTCATGCTCGCTGGACGTTCGACCTGACTGGACTAGCACCCACAACAGGCTTACCTTGGAGCGCTATTTCAACGCTGCATAAGGACCCAGCCATGAGCCGTATCTTCGCTGACAACGCCCATTCCATTGGCAATACGCCGCTGGTGCAGATCAACCGCATCGCACCGCGCGGCGTGACCATCCTGGCCAAGATCGAAGGACGCAACCCCGGTTATTCGGTCAAGTGCCGGATCGGCGCGAACATGATCTGGGACGCCGAAAGCTCCGGAAAACTCAAGCCGGGCATGACCATTGTCGAACCCACTTCTGGCAACACCGGCATCGGCCTGGCGTTCGTGGCCGCCGCCCGGGGTTACAAGCTGATGCTGACCATGCCCGCGTCCATGAGCATCGAGCGTCGCAAGGTACTCAAGGCGCTCGGCGCAGAACTGGTCCTGACCGAACCTGCCAAGGGCATGAAAGGCGCCATCGAAAAGGCCAGCGAAATCGTCGCCAGCAATCCGGCCAGCCATTTCATGCCGGCACAGTTTGAAAATCCTGCCAACCCGGCCATCCATGAGAAAACCACGGGTCCGGAAATCTGGAACGACACCGACGGTGCAGTTGATGTGCTGGTAGCGGGCGTAGGAACCGGCGGAACTATCACCGGAGTTTCGCGGTATATCAAGAATACCCAGGGCAAACCGATCCTGTCGGTGGCCGTGGAACCGGTGGTGTCGCCGGTGATTACCCAGGCGCTGGCGGGGCAGGAAATCAAGCCGAGCCCGCACAAGATTCAGGGCATTGGCGCCGGTTTTGTGCCAAAAAATCTTGATCTGTCGATGGTCGATCGGGTCGAGCTGGTGACGGATGAAGAGTCCAAGGCCATGGCCTTGCGCTTGATGCAGGAAGAGGGGATTTTGTGCGGGATTTCCTGCGGTGCGGCGATGGCAGTGGCGGTGCGACTGGCCGAAACGCCGGAGATGCAGGGCAAGACCATTGTGGTAATCCTGCCGGACTCCGGAGAACGTTATCTGTCGAGCATGCTGTTCAGTGACCTGTTCACCGACCAGGAAAACCAGGCTTAAGAGACACTGCAAATTCCCTGTAGGAGTGAGCCTGCTCGCGATTGCAATTGATCAACCGGCATTGATGTCGACTGACACATCGCTATCGCGAGCAGGCTCACTCCTACAAAGGACACAGGCCTATGGCCTGACCCAAGTCAGCCCCCGTTCAGCAATCCTGTGCTAAAAAGTAGTTTGTTACCGAATCCCCAACAGTGAATTTTCAGTTTTACGGGTTTTCCCCTATGCCGGCAGTGATGATCATGGCCGGCTGCCACGTCGGGTAGATGGCGTTGTGCAGAGTTGCCCATTATCAAGGAGTTGTTGATGACCTTTTCCTTTGCCGCGAAGGCATCTTTGTTACTGCTGTTTCTGGGCAGCACCCTCTACGTGCATTTGCGCGGCAAGGCGCGACTGCCGGTCCTGCGTCAGTTCGTCAATCATTCCGCTTTGTTCGCCCCTTACAACGCCTTGATGTACATGTTCTCCGGAGTGCCGTCCAAGCCCTATCTGGACCGCAGCAAGTTCCCTGAACTTGACGTTCTGAAGGACAATTGGCAAGTGATTCGTGACGAGGCGATGCACTTGTTTGACGAGGGTTACATCCGCGCTGCCGAAAAGAACAACGACGCCGGTTTTGGCTCGTTCTTCAAGAAGGGCTGGAAGCGTTTTTACCTCAAGTGGTACGACAAACCGCTGCCTTCTGCGCAGGCGTTGTGCCCGAAGACTGTGGCGCTGGTCAGCAGCATCCCCAACGTCAAGGGTGCCATGTTCGCGTTGTTGCCAGGAGGGAGCCATCTGAACCCGCACCGTGACCCGTTCGCCGGTTCGTTGCGTTATCACCTCGGACTGTCGACACCCAATTCCGATGCTTGCCGGATTTTCGTCGATGGCCAGGAGTATGCCTGGCGTGATGGCGAGGACGTGATGTTCGATGAAACCTATGTGCATTGGGTCAAGAACGAGACTGATCAGACTCGGGTGATTCTGTTCTGCGACATCGAGCGACCGTTGAGCAACCGTTTCATGACCCGGGTCAATCGCTGGATCAGCGGCCTGCTGGGCCGTGCTACCGCGCCGCAGAACCTGGATGACGAACGGGTGGGCGGGATCAACCATGCGTATGCCTGGAGCAAGAATTCCAGTGACAGGTTCAGTGGAGTGATCAAGCAGTGGAAACGCCGAAATCCAAAGGCCTACCGCGTGCTGCGCCCGGTGCTGGCGGTGGTGGTGCTGGTGTTGTTAGGGTATTGGTTGTTTGGCTGATGCCTATTGATGCCTATTGATGCCTGCTGATGCTGGCTGATGATCTGTGGGAGCAAAGCTTGCTCGCGATGGCGTCGTGACAGTCAGCATCATGGTGAATGACAGTCCGCAGTCGCGAGCAAGCTTTGCTCCCACAGAACATCAGTTCATCAGTTCATCAGTTCATCAGATCATCAGATCATCAGATCATCAGATCATCAGTTCATCAGTTCATCAGTTCATCAGCCTTGAACAAATCTACCGGCCAACCACCCTGGCCGGTTTCAACACCAGCCACAACGCCAGCGCAATCAACACCCCGCCGTAAATGTGCGCCATCGACAATGGCTCATCGAGAAACAACGCCCCCCACAACACCCCGAACGGCGGGATCATGAAGGTCACCGTCATCGACTTGACCGGCCCGATCGAGCTCAGCAAGCGGAAGTAGATGATGTAGGCAAAGGCCGTGCAGCCCAGGCCCAATCCCAGCAACGACAACCAGACACTCCAACCGCCCCAGTTCGCCGGCGGCTGGCTGATCACGCTGTAACCGAACAGCGGCAACAGGAACAACGTCGCGCCGAGCATGCTGCCCAGCGCCGAGAGACGGCTGTCGAGACCGCCGGCCTGGTCCAGCCAGCGCCGCGCAAGAAACCCGGCGAAGCCGTAGCAGGTCGTGGCAAGCAGGCAGGCGAGGGCGCCCATTAACAGTTGCAGATCGAATGCCACCGGCCCGGCGCGGGTCAGGATGCCGACGCCGAACAGCCCGAGAAACACTCCACCGAGCTTGGTGCCGCTGAGCTTTTCACTAAAGAACAAACCGCCGATCAACACCCCCATCAATGGGGTGGTCGCATTAAAAATCGCCGAGTAACCGGCGGGCAGCACCTGGGCCGCCACGGAATACAAGGTCGCCGGAATGCCGGAGTTGATCACCCCGAGCAGCATCACCGTTTTCAGTTTGCCCTTGAAGTCCCAGCTGATGCGCATCAGGCCCAGGATCACCAACAGACCGGCGGCGGCGATCGAGACCCGGAAGAACCCCGTGGGCACGGTGCCAATGACCGGGGCGATGATGCGCATGAACAGAAAGCTCGCTCCCCAGATGGCTGCCAATGACAGCATGCGAAAAATATCGACGGGGTTCACGGCACGTTCCTTCCTTGATGGGCGCGCAAGTGTCGCGCCAGTCGGGGCACAAGGCAATGGTTGCGTTGCGTAACAAAGGGCCACTAAGCTCAGTCTCCAACGACAAGAACAGCCGCCGAGGTTTTACCTATGCCGCAGCAATGGCCAGCCGCCGATATCGCCCGAATGATCCTCGATGGCTTTGACGATTACCGCGAGCATTTCCGCCAGATCACCGACGGCGCGCGAGCTCGTTTCGAGCAGGCCCAGTGGCAGGAAACGCAATCGGCCTCGGCCGCGCGGATCAATCTGTACGAAGAGAAGGTCGGCGAAACGGTGGACCACCTGCGCGCGTCCTTCGACACCGACGCGCTGATGGACGTCAGTTGCTGGCCGCTGGTCAAGAGTGCGTACATCAGCCTGATCGACCTGCGCTTCGACGACGAGCTGTCCGAGACCTGGTACAACTCGATCTTCTGCGGGCTGTTCAGCCACGACCTGATCAGCGACGGCAGCATGTTCATTCACACCACCCGGCCGAGCCTGCGCCGCGCCCGGGCGGCGCAAACCCGCACCTACAAGCCCCAAGGTCAGCTGTCCGGCATGCTGGCGAGCATTTTTGCCGACTACAGCTTCAGCGAAGCCTACGCCGACCTGCCCGGCGACCTGCGCCGCCTGGAAGCGCAGCTGCGCGAGAATCTCCCAGACTGGGTGTGCAAGGATCCGGAACTGGGCGTCGAACTGTTTTCCTCGGTGCTCTACCGCAACAAGGGCGCCTACCTGGTAGGCCGCATCTATACCCGCGACGAACAATGGCCGTTGGTGATTCCGCTGCTGCACCGCGAAGGTCGCGGCATTCAGATCGATGCGTTGATCACCGACGAAGCCGACGTCTCGATCATCTTCTCGTTCACCCGCTCGTATTTCATGGTGGATGTGCCGGTGCCGGCCGAGTTCATCGGCTTCCTCAAGCGCATCCTGCCGGGCAAGCACATCGCCGAGCTGTACACCTCGATCGGCTTCTACAAACATGGCAAATCCGAGTTCTACCGGGCGCTGATCAATCACCTGGCCAACACCGATGACCAGTTCATCATGGCCCCCGGTGTGCGCGGCATGGTGATGAGCGTGTTCACCTTGCCGGGTTTCAATACCGTGTTCAAGATCATCAAGGACCGCTTCTCGCCGTCGAAAAACGTCGACCGCGCCACGGTGATCGAGAAGTACCGCCTGGTGAAAAGTGTCGACCGGGTCGGGCGCATGGCCGATACCCAGGAGTTCGCCGACTTCCGTTTTCCACTGAGCAAGTTTGACCCGGCGTGCCTGGAAGAGTTGCTTGAGGTGGCGGCGTCGACGGTGTCGGTAGAGGGCGACACGGTGTTGATCCGCCACTGCTGGACCGAACGGCGGATGACGCCGCTCAACCTTTATCTGGAAAACGCCAACGACGATCAAGTGCGCGAGGCGCTGGAGGATTACGGCCTGGCGATCAAGCAGCTGGCGGCGGCCAACATCTTTCCTGGCGACATGCTGCTGAAGAATTTTGGCGTCACCCGTCACGGTCGCGTGGTGTTTTATGACTACGACGAGATCTGCTTCCTGACCGAGGCGAATTTCCGGCATATCCCGCAACCGCGTACGCCTGAAGACGAAATGGCGTCTGAACCGTGGTATTCGATCGGGCCACTGGATGTATTTCCTGAAGAGTTTCCGCCGTTCCTGTTTGCCGATGCAGGGCAGCGCAGGCTGTTCGATCAGTTGCATGGCGAGCTGTATAACGCCGATTACTGGAAAAGCCTGCAGGAAGCCATCCGCGCCGGGAAAGTCATCGATGTGTTCCCGTATCGGCGCAGGGGCCTCGATAACGAATAACGCCACAACCCCTGTAGGAGCTGCCGAAGGCTGCGATCTTTTGATCTTGTTTCTCAGAAGCATCGAAAAAATCAAGATCAAAAGATCGCAGCCTTCGGCAGCTCCTACGCAAGCCCCCGCTTTGAACATCCGCAATCCATAGTAAATCTGCGACAATCGTCCCCCTGCGCCACTAGACGACTGAATTGCGTACCCGATGACCGACGAATCGCCCTCCATCGACAAACTGCTGAAAAACCTCGATCACGCCATGCTCGCCGACCGCCACCGGCTGCGTCGGCAGCTGCTTGAGCTGCGCAAGAAGCCTGACGAAGCCAAGCTGGCCCAGTGGGTCACGCGCATGCAGGCGTCCTGCGACCAGGTGCTGGCGCGGCGTGCCAGCCTGCCGGTGGTGCGTTACGACGACAGTCTGCCCATTGCCGCCAAGCGCGATGAAATCAAGGCGGCCCTGCTCCAGCATCAGGTGCTGATCATCGCGGGCGAGACCGGTTCGGGTAAAACCACCCAGCTGCCGAAGATCTGCCTGGAGATCGGGCGCGGCCAGCACGGCCTGATCGGCCATACGCAGCCCCGTCGAATTGCCGCCCGCAGCGTGGCCAGCCGGGTTGCCGAAGAGCTGGGCACGCCGTTGGGTGCGCTGGTCGGCTATCAGGTGCGGTTCGAGGATCAGAGCGATTCCAACACCCTGATCAAGCTGATGACCGACGGCATCCTGCTGGCGGAAACCCAGAACGATCGATACCTCGAACGCTACGACACGATCATCGTCGACGAAGCCCACGAACGCAGCCTGAACATCGACTTCCTGCTCGGCTACCTGAAAACCCTGCTGCCCCGTCGTCCGGACCTGAAGGTCATCATCACCTCGGCCACCATCGATCTGGAACGATTCTCCAAGCACTTCGATGATGCACCGATCGTTGAAGTCTCCGGTCGCACCTTCCCGGTGGAAACCTGGTATCGCCCGCTGACCCTGGAGCAGGACGAAGAGGGCAACCGGGTCGAGGATGACTTGACCGTCGACCAGGCCATTCTCGCGACCCTCGACGAAATCGCCGATTTCGAACGCAGTGAACGCAAGAGCCCCGGCGATGTGCTGGTGTTCCTGCCCGGCGAGCGTGAGATTCGCGACGCCGCCGACATGCTGCGCAAGGCCCAACTCAAGCACACTGAAATCCTGCCGCTGTACGCACGGCTGTCGCCGGCCGAACAGCAGCGGATTTTCCAGTCGCATCCGGGCCGCCGCGTGGTGCTGGCGACCAACGTCGCGGAAACCTCGCTGACCGTGCCGGGCATTCGTTACGTGATCGACAGCGGCACCGCGCGTATCAGCCGCTACAGCTATCGCGCCAAGGTCCAGCGCCTGCCCATCGAGGCGATTTCCCAGGCAAGCGCCAACCAGCGTAAAGGCCGTTGCGGCCGGGTTGAGCCGGGGATTTGCATACGCTTGTACAGCGAAGAGGATTTTATTGGGCGTCCGGAATTTACCGACCCTGAAATCCTGCGTACCAACCTTGCCGCGGTGATCCTGCAGATGCTGCATCTGCGTCTCGGCGAGATCACCGATTTCCCGTTTATCGAGCCGCCGGATGGCAAGGCCATCAGCGACGGCTTCAACCTGCTGCAAGAGCTCTCGGCGGTCGACCGCAACAGCCAGCTGACCCCGCTCGGTCGTCAGTTGGCGCGGCTGCCGGTGGACCCGCGCATGGGCCGCATGTTGCTGGAGGCGGCCAAGCTTGGCAGCTTGCAGGAAGTCCTGATCGTCGCCAGCGCCATGTCGATCCAGGACCCGCGTGAGCGTCCGCCGGAGCGTCAGCAGGCAGCGGATCAGGCCCACGCCCAGTGGAAGGATGTGGACTCGGATTTCGCCGGGCTGGTCAATCTGTGGCGCGGTTTCGAGGAGCAGCGGCAGGCGCTGACGGCGAGCCCGCTGCGCAATTGGTGCCGCAAGAACTTCCTCAATTACCTGCGCCTGCGTGAATGGCGCGACTCCCATCGGCAATTGAGCCTGATCTGCCGCGACATGCAGCTGAGCCTCAATAAAGAGCCGGCGGATTATCCGAAATTGCACAAGGCGGTGCTCTCCGGCCTGCTCAGCCAGATCGGCCAGAAGACCGACGAAGGCGATTATCTCGGCGCCCGCCAGCGACGCTTCTGGATTCACCCATCGTCGGGCCTGGGCAAGAAACGTCCGCAGTGGCTGATGACCGCCGAGCTGGTGGAAACCACCAAACTCTATGCGCGCATGGTCGCCAAAATCGACTCCGACTGGATCGAGCCGCTGGCCGGGCACCTGATCAAGAAAAACCACTTCGAACCCCATTGGGAGAAGAAGCGCGGGCAGGTGGTGGCTTTCGAGCAGATCACCTTGTTCGGGTTGATCGTGGTGGGTCGCCGGCCGGTGCATTACGGGCCGATCGATCCGGTGGTATCGCGCGAGTTGTTCATTCGCGAAGGTCTGGTACGTGGCGAGATTCAGTCCAAAGCCAAGTGCCTGGTGGCCAATGCGCAGTTGCTCGAACAGTTGGATGAACTGGAAGCCAAGGCCCGTCGTCGCGACATCCTTGCCGACGAGGAAACCTTGTTCGCCTTCTACGATGCGCGGCTGCCGGCGGAGATTCACCAGACCGCGACGTTCGACAGCTGGTATCGCGTCAACAGCCAGAAAGACCCGCAGCTGCTGATCATGCGCGAGGAAGATGTGCTCGCCCGCGAGGCCAGCGAAGTCACCGCGCTGCATTACCCGGACACCCTGCACATCGGCGATCTGGAACTGGCCCTGAGCTATCACTTCGAGCCCAACCATCCGCGGGACGGCGTGACCTTGCGCGTGCCGGCGCCGCTGTTGCCGATGCTGCCGCCGGAACGCCTGGAATGGCTGGTGCCAGGCGTGATCGAGGCCAAGTGCATTGCCCTGGTGCGCAACCTGCCCAAGGCGCTGCGCAAGAACTTCGTGCCGGTGCCGGATTTCGTCAAGGCTGCCTTGCAACGCATGACCTTTGCCGAGGGATCGTTGCCCCAGGCACTGGGTCGCGAATTGCTGCGCATGACCGGTGCGCGGGTCAGCGATGAAGCCTGGGCCGAAGCGGCGCAGCAGGTCGACAGCCACCTGCGAATGAACCTGGAAATCGTCGACGGCCAGGGCAAGTTCCTCGGCGAGGGGCGTGATCTGGCGGAACTGACTGCGCGGTTTGCCGAAGCCAGTCAGGCGGCATTGGCGGTGCCGCAAACTGCAAAAAGCCAGCAGCCGGTGGAGCCGAAAGTCTTTGCCGCGGTGGCGGAAAAAACCCAGCAGAAGATCGCCGGGCTGTCGATGACGGTTTATCCGGCATTGGTAGAGGAAGCCGGCACGGTCAAGGAAGGGCGTTTCTCGACCCCGGCCGAAGCCGAGTTCCAGCATCGGCGCGCCTTGCAGCGTTTGCTGATGCAGCAGCTGGCGGAACCGGCGAAGTTCCTGCGCAGCAAGTTGCCGGGGCTGACGGAGCTGGGGCTGATGTACCGCGACATGGGGCGCATCGACAGCCTGGTGGAAGACATTCTGCTGGCCAGCCTCGACAGCTGCATTCTTGACGGTGAAGACCCGCTGCCCCGCGATGGCGCAGGGCTCGCGGCACTGGCCGAGCGCAAGCGCGGCGGCTGGACCGAGCATGCCGAACGCCTGGCCCGCTTGACCCTGGAAATTCTCAAGCTGTGGCATGGTCTGCAAAAACGCTTCAAGGGCAAGATCGACCTGGCGCAAGCCGTGGCCCTGAACGACATCAAGCAGCAGCTTGGCAATCTGGTGTATCCGGGCTTCGTGCGTGAGACGCCGATGCCGTGGCTCAAGGAACTGCCGCGTTACCTGAAAGCCATTGAGCAGCGCTTCGAGAAACTCGGTGCCCAGGTGCAAAAAGATCGGGTCTGGAGTGGTGAACTGTCCGGCCTGTGGGCGCAGTACCAGGCCCGAGCCAGCAAACATGCCCAGGAAGGCAAGCGCGATCCGCAGCTGGAGCTGTACCGCTGGTGGCTGGAGGAATACCGGGTCTCGTTGTTTGCCCAGCAGCTGGGCACCAAGGTGCCGATCTCGGACAAGCGCTTGAGCAAGCAGTGGGCGCAAGTCGAGCCGTAGCCCACCCGGCTTGATCTCCTGACTACCCCTGTAGGAGCTGCCGAAGGCTGCGATCTTTTGATCTTTCCGGGTCGCGGCACAGGAAGATCAAAAGATCGCAGCCTTCGGCAGCTCCTACAGTGGCCGGAGTTCTCGCAAATAGGGCGAAAACCCGAGCTTTATGGCAAACTTCGCGCCTATAAACACCGGACCTGCGGTTTTGAGCCTTTGCGCTGCCGGCGGACCGGAATAAAGCGATGCCAGGTTTGCGTCCCCCGGATGGGAATAGACCCTTTATGTGTTGGTACGACGGTGCCAACGCTTTCTGCCTGATCAGATTAGAGAAACGACCATGCATAATGTCGTCATCAGCGGCACCGGCCTGTACACCCCGGCCAACAGCATCTCCAATGAAGAGCTGGTGCAGTCTTTCAATGCCTACGTCGCGCTGTTCAACGCCGACAACGCTGAAGCCATCGCCCGCGGCGAAGTCGAAGCCCTGACGGAATCCAGTGCCGCATTCATCGAAAAGGCCTCGGGCATCAAAAGCCGTTTTGTTATGGACAAGGAAGGCATCCTCGACCCGCAACGCATGGCGCCACGTCTGCCGGAACGCTCGAATGACGAGTGGTCGGTGTTGTGCCAGATGGCGATCGGCGCTGCCGAGCAAGCCCTGCAACGCGCTGGCAAGACCGCTGCCGACATCGACGGCGTGATTGTCGCCTGCTCCAACCTGCAACGCGCCTACCCGGCCATTGCCATCGAAGTCCAGGAAGCGCTGGGTATTCAGGGTTTCGGTTTCGACATGAACGTTGCCTGCTCTTCGGCGACCTTCGGCATTCAGCAAGCCGCCAACAGCATACAACTGGGCCAGGCCCGGGCGATCCTGATGGTCAACCCGGAAGTCTGCACCGGTCACCTGAATTTCCGTGATCGTGACAGCCATTTCATCTTCGGTGATGCGGCCACTGCGGTGATCATCGAGCGTGCCGATCTCGCGACCTCCGAGCATCAGTTCGATGTCGTCAGCACCAAGCTGCTGACCAAGTTTTCCAACAACATCCGCAACAACTTCGGCTTCCTCAACCGCGCGGCGGAAGAAGGCGTCGGGGCCAAGGACAAATTGTTCGTGCAGGAAGGCCGCAAGGTGTTCCGCGACGTCTGCCCGATGGTGGCCGAATTGATCGCCACTCACCTGGAAGAAAACCAGCTGAACGTGGGTGATGTGAAGCGCTTCTGGCTGCACCAGGCCAACCTCAGCATGAACCACCTGATCGTGAAGAAGTTGCTGGGCCGTGAAGCGAGCGAAGAAGAGGCGCCGGTGATTCTCGACACTTATGCCAACACCAGCTCTGCCGGGTCAGTGATTGCGTTTCACAAGAACCAGGATGATCTGGCAGCGGGCTCGCTGGCAGTGCTCAGCTCGTTTGGTGCCGGTTACTCGATCGGCAGCGTGATCCTGCGCAAGCGTTGATTGATAAGTGGCTCATGTGGCTCAAGTGGCACCTGTTACACCTGTGAAGCCATAAAAACTGTGGGAGCAAAGCTTGCTCGCGATGACATTCTTTAGATCGCCATCGCGAGCAAGCTTTGCTCCCACAGTCCCACAGTCCCACAGTCCCACAGTCCCACAGTCCCACAGATTGTTTTCCACACACCCACAAAAAACCCGCATTGCACTATCGGACGGATGATGGGGACCGATATTGCAAAGCGGGTTTGGGAAGGCGGCTCGGGCATCCCTGCCCGAGACGTATAGCGGGGATTATCAGAACTTGGCTTCAGCATCCAGTTGCAGGGTGTTGATCTTCGAGTCGCGCAACGTGGCGTTGGTGTAGTCGGATTTCGCCATCAAGTAGGTGGCGCCGAGGGTGAAGTTTTTGTCCAGCTCGTAGCTCACTTTCAACTTGCTGCCGCGCGAACCGGTGAAACCGTTGGCGAAGTCCGAGTCGGTGAAAGCACCCACCACCGCGTTACGCTGCACGTCGCGATAGTTGTAGTCCAGGCCAAAGCCATAGACCTTGGTTTTCACACCGGCCAGCCAACCCATGTCCTGGTCGTTGCTGGCATCCTTGTTATTGACCACCTGACCGTACAACGACAGCGGCATTGGCAGGCCGCCGATGTCCAGCTGACCGAAGCCTTCGTACAGTTTGAACTGCTCGTTCGGGGTGTTGCCGTTAGTGGCCAGTACCGATGGGATGCTGGTACCGCCGGCGGTGATGTCGTCGTCGTTGTCGTAGCCGTAGACGCTGCCACCCAGGGTCAGCTTCAGGCTGTCGGTGATGGCAAAGCGTGCGCCCAGTTGGCCAGCGTACAGACGCAGGTCGTGCTTGAACTGCACGCCTTCACCGTCGACGTTGTCCTTGAGGGTATAGTGGCCGGCGCTGCCGAACAGCTCGGTGCTCGCGCCCAGCGGGTACTTGTAGGTAACGGCCAGGCCTTCCGGGCTGATGTCGCTATCCCAGATGATGTCGCCCATGCTCACCCATTGCTGCGGCATCTTGCCGCCAACGATGTGCAGATTCTTGATGGCGTCGGGGTGGTAGTCGACGTAACCCTGGTCCAGCCAGATCGACTTCTTGTCGAAGTAGTTGTCCAGGCTCTGGTTGGTGGAACGCGCGTCGTCGTTGTTGCCGGTGGCGATACGGATGCCGGTGTCGACCTGCGGGTTGATCTCGGTATAGGCACCCAGGCGGGCACGCACACGCTGGCGATCGGAATCGCGGTTGTTGGAGACGCCATCGTTCTTGATGGTTTCCTGACGGAAACGCACGTCGCCCTTGAACTGGGTCTTCGCAGCCCAGGCCAGCTTCTGGTCGAAGGTACTCAGCGCGTCTGTCTTCTTCGCGGTGGCAGCGATTTGCTCGTTAGTCTCTTGCTGAGCCTGACGGGCGATCTGCTGGTCTTTCTGGTCCCTGGCCAGCTCGGCTTGCAATTCGCCGTACTGCGCATTGGTAATCGAGCCGTTAGCCTTGAGCATGTCGAGCAGTTTGGCGTCGA
Source organism: Pseudomonas sp. LB3P31 (assembly GCF_054897945.1). Taxonomy (NCBI): domain Bacteria; kingdom Pseudomonadati; phylum Pseudomonadota; class Gammaproteobacteria; order Pseudomonadales; family Pseudomonadaceae; genus Pseudomonas; species Pseudomonas sp. LB3P31. Next base: position 1,842,225 of record NZ_CM142710.1, on the reverse strand, counting down.
CTGCGGCACTGGCCGGAACGCTCATGGCCAGCAGCAGACCGCCACACAGGGCCGCCGCAGTTTTCGTGGAAGCAAGACGCATATCAATCTCCGAAGATGAGAGTGGATGACTGAGCCATCCAGGGCACAACCGACCATTGAGGACGGAAAACAGTGGCCGGGGTAGAACCCGACGCTCTAAAAACAGGCGCCAGTATCGCGATCGTTTATGACAGAGCGGTGGCAAAGTGATGGCATTGCCGTGACGATATGAAGTCCTCTGCAATGCCCTTCCCAGAGCACTGCGGTCGGATAGGTCGTGTGAGTTGCGCTGCGATAAGCGATACTCGCGGGGCTTTGATGCATCAGGTGAAGAGGAATTTATGCCGCTGCAGCGACTGGAAAATCTGTCCGAAATTGCTCCGCACACCTGGGACGCCCTGGTGCCGGACGCCCAGCCATTTCTGCGCCATGGGTTCCTCAGCGCCCTTGAAGACAGCGCCAGCATTGGCCCGCATTCCGGCTGGCAGCCCGAGCATCTGCTGCATGTCGAGGGTGACCGCCTGATCGCTGCGCTACCGAGTTACCGCAAGTGGCATTCCTACGGTGAGTATGTGTTCGATCACGCCTGGGCCGATGCCTGCGCGCGGGCCGGCATCGACTATTACCCCAAGCTGTTGACGGCGGTGCCGTTCAGCCCAGTCAGTGGCCCGCGGTTGTTGGCGGCCACAGTCGAGGATGGTTTTGAATTGCTGAACAGCCTGCCCGGTTATCTGGAGGTCGAAGAGCTATCCAGCGCGCACATCAATTTCACCGATGCGTTTACCGATGCGGCGCTGGCGGAGCAGCCGGGCTGGCTGCAGCGAATCGGCTGCCAGTATCACTGGCAAAATCGCGGTTACCGGGACTTTCAGGATTTTCTCGACGTTCTCAGTTCACGCAAGCGCAAGCAGATGCGCAAGGAGCGCGAGCAGGTCGCGGGGCAGGGCATCGAGTTTGAATGGCTGGAAGGCCGACAACTGAGTGAGGCGCAGTGGGATTTTGTCTATGCCTGCTACGCGAATACCTACGCAGTGCGTCGGCAAGCGCCGTATCTGACGCGGGCTTTTTTCAGCCTGTTGGCCGAGCGCATGCCCCAGTCGATTCGTGTGGTCCTGGCCAAACAGGGCGCGCGCCCGGTGGCTATGGCGTTCAGCCTGGTGGGTGGCGGCAATTTTTACGGACGTTATTGGGGCTGCCTGGCGGAATTTGACCGCCTGCACTTCGAGACCTGTTTCTACCAGGGTATGGATTACGCGATCGCCAACGGCCTGCAGCGCTTCGACGCCGGGGCTCAGGGCGAGCACAAGCTGATCCGCGGCTTTGAGCCGGTGATCACCCATTCCTGGCACTACTTGCGCCACCCCGGGCTGAAAGCGGCGGTAAAAGACTTCCTGCAGCAGGAGCGCCTGGGCGTGCTGGCTTACGCGGAAGAGGCGAGGACCGCGCTGCCGTATAGGCAGGCGTGATCCTCGCCCCCCAGCCTCAGGTATCTTCCTTGCCCAGCCAGCGGTAGGTCACCCCGCCGACTACCGCTCCGAGCAGCGGCGCGACCCAGAACATCCACAGCTGCGCGATGGCCCAGCCGCCGACGATCAGCGCCGGGCCGGTACTGCGGGCCGGGTTGACCGAGGTGTTGGTCACGGGAATCGAGATCAGGTGGATCAGCGTCAGGGCCAGGCCGATGGCGATCGGCGCCAATCCCGCCGGTGCGCGCTTGTCGGTGGCGCCGAGGATGATCAGCACGAACATCGCCGTCATGACCAGTTCGGTGACAAACCCGGTGGCCAACGAGTACTTGCCGGGAGAGTGTTCGCCGTAGCCATTGGAGGCCAGCCCGGCCGACAGATCGAAACCTTCCTTGCCGCTGGCGATGTAGTAGAGCAACGCGGCGGCGATGACCCCGCCAATCACCTGGGCGACGATGTAGGCGGGCAGCTCCCTGGCCGGAAATCGACCGCCGACGACCAAGCCGACCGATACTGCAGGGTTGAGGTGGCAACCGGAGATATGCCCAATGGCAAAGGCCATGGTCAGTACCGTCAGGCCAAACGCCAGGGCCACACCCAGCACCCCGATTCCCAGCGGAGAAGATGCGGCCAGGACCGCACTGCCGCAACCCCCCAACACCAGCCAGAACGTGCCGAACAACTCAGTAACTGAACGTTTGAACAGAGACATGAGAGCGTCCTTGATAGGCTTCCTATCGAGACTGTATCGAGTTATGCATCCTGCAGATTTACGACAGGCTCGCCTCCAGAGCCTTGGCTGAGTACAGCAGGGATTTTGTGGATTTCCAGCGCCGAAAAAAAACGCCAGGGCTCTGGTGAAAGGGCTCTGGCGGTTCAAGAGGTTACAGCGAATCCCTGTGGGAGCGGGCTTGCTCGCGAAGGCGGTGAGTCAGTCAGCACAAATACTGAATGACACACCGCTTTCGCGAGCAAGCCCGCTCCCACAGGTTTGGTGTTGTCCATTCAATTCAGTCTATGCCGACAAACCCACCCGTCTGGTGCTGCCACAGCCGCGCATACAAGCCGCCATGGGCGAGCAACTCGGAGTGGCTGCCGGTTTCGGCAATCCTGCCGTTTTCGAGGACGACCAGGCGGTCCATCCGCGCGATGGTTGAAAGACGGTGGGCGATGGCGATCACGGTTTTGCCTTGCATCAGGGTTTCCAGGCTCTCCTGGATGGCGGCCTCGACTTCCGAGTCCAGTGCCGAGGTGGCCTCGTCCATGATCAGGATGGGCGCATCCTTGAGCAGCACCCGGGCGATCGCGATCCGCTGACGCTGGCCGCCGGAGAGTTTGACTCCGCGCTCGCCCACATGCGCATCGAATCCGGTACGCCCTTCGGAGTCCGACAGCAAAGGAATAAACTCATCGGCACGGGCCTTGTGCACCGCTTCCCAGAGTTCGGCGTCGGTAGCGTCGGGCTTGCCGTACAACAGGTTGTCGCGGATCGAACGGTGCAGCAGCGAAGTGTCCTGGGTGATCATGCCGATGCGCTCGCGCAGGCTTTCCTGGCCGACTTCGGCGATGTTCTGGCCATCGATGAGGATGCGTCCGCCTTGCACGTCATACAGGCGCAACAGCAGGTTGACCAGGGTCGACTTGCCGGCACCTGATGGTCCGATCAAGCCGATTTTTTCCCCCGGCTTGATGGTCAGGTTGAGGTCGCCGATGATCCCGCTCTTCTTGCCATAGTGGAAATCGACGTGCTCGAAACGCACCTCGCCCCGTGGCACGGTCAGCGGCTTGGCCTGGTCGCGGTCGGTGACGCTGACCGGTTGCGCGATGGTCTGCAGACCGTCCTGGACCATGCCGATGTTTTCAAAGATGCCGTTGACCACCCACATGATCCAGCCGGACATGTTGACGATACGGATCACCAGGCCGGTAGCCAGGGCGATGGCGCCGACCGAGATCAGCGACTGGGTCCACAGCCATAGCGCGAGACCCGTGGTGCCGACGATCAGCAGGCCGTTCATGCTGGTGATCACCACGTCCATGCTGGTGACGACGCGCCCGGCCAGCTGGGCCTTGACCGTCTGCTCCTGGATGGCTTCCTTGGCGTATTGCTGTTCGAAGTTGGTGTGGGCAAACAGCTTCAGTGTGGTGATGTTGGTGTAGCCGTCGACGATCCGCCCCATCAGTTTGGAGCGGGCATCGGAGGACACCACCGAGCGGTCCTTGACCCGCGGCACGAAGTAGCACAGCGCGCCAATGTAGGCGGCGATCCACGTCAGTAACGGGATCATCAGGCGCCAGTCGGCTTCGGCGAACAGCACCAGCGAACTGATTGCATAGATCAGCACATGCCACAGCGCATCCACCGCTTGAACGGCCGAATCGCGCAGGGAGTTGCCAGTCTGCATGATGCGCTGGGCGATGCGCCCGGCGAAGTCGTTCTGGAAAAAATTCAGGCTCTGCTTGAGCACGTAGCTGTGGTTCTGCCAGCGGATCAGGCTGGTCATGCCGGGGCTGAGGGTCTGGTGCACCAGCAGGTCATGCAGGCCGACAAACACCGGGCGCAGGACCAGCGCCACGACGGCCATCCAGGCCAGCTCGACGCCGTGTTCCTGGAAGAAATTGACGTTGGGCGTGCCTTGGGCCAGATCGATGATGCGGCTCAGGTAGCTGAATAGCGCCACTTCGATCAATGCGCCGAACAGGCCAACGATCAGCAGGGCGGCGAAACTCGGCCAGACCTGCTTGAGGTAATAGATATAGAAGGGGAGAACCCGGTCCGGCGGAGCCGCCGTCGGTGCATCACGGAAAATGTCGATCAGTTGTTCAAAACGGCGATAAAGCATCGGTTCTCCGCCCGCGCTCGGGCTCTCCTTTGACAAGGCGAACGGCGCCGTCACAGGCGCCGCTCGGTGTTACCCGTGCAGCTTAGTCGATACGCTTGGCCGACTTGATGAACACCGGGTCAGCCGGCACATCTTTCATGCCGCCGCGGGTGGTGGTTGGCGAGTTGACGATGATGTCGACCACGTCCATGCCCTTGACGACTTTACCGAACACCGCATAACCGTCGCCCTGGTCGAGGAAATCGTTGTCCTTGACGTTGATGAAGAACTGGCTGGTGGCCGAATCCGGTGCCGAAGTACGGGCCATCGACAAGGTGCCACGGACGTTCACCAGGCCGTTCTTGTGCTCGTTCTTGATCGGCGCCTTGGTGTCTTTTTGCTGCATCTGTTGAGTGAAGCCGCCGCCCTGGACCATGAAGCCCGGGATCACGCGATGGAACACCGTGTTGTTGTAGAAGCCGCTGTCCACGTACTCAAGAAAGTTCTTGGTACTGATCGGCGCCTTGACCGGGTCCAGTTCGATTTCGATCTGGCCGTTGGTGGTTTCCAGCAACACGTGCGGCGCCTTGGCAGGCGTGGCGGCCATCAGGTTGGCGGCAAACAGAACGGTGCCGGCGGCGAGGGCGATTTTTTTCAGCATGGGTCAGTGATCCTGAGTGTGGTGGTGTCGACTGCGGTGAGAAACTCGAGCAGGGTTTGATTGAAATGTTCGGGCTGATCCAGCGGGGTGGCGTGGCGCGAATCGGCGATCACGACCAGCCGCGCATCGGGCAGCAGTTTTACATAGTTCTCTTTCAGTGCGACCGGAGTGTAGTCACGGTCGGCAGTGACGATCAGCGTTGGACAGGAGACTCTGGAAAGTCGTTCCTGAACCCCCCAGCCGACAATGGCGTCGAAGCTGGCGAGATAAGCATGTTTGTCGTTTTTTGCCCAGCGCAGGGCCATTTTTTCGCGAAGGTCGGCCTGCTCCGGCTTGGGGAACAGCTTGGCGCCCAGGGCTTTACCGATGGTGCCAAGGCTGAGCGCACGCATCAGACTCCAACGCTTGAACCACTGCCAGTAATCGTCGCGGCTGCGCAGTTTGACTTCAGGCGCGCTGTTGACGATGCACAGGCTTTTCAGCAGCTGCGGCTGATCCACGGCCAGTTGAAAACCGATCATGCCGCCCATCGACAGGCCCACGTAGTGCACCGGTCCAAGGTTCAGATACTCGATCAGCGCGATCAGGTCGGCGCTGAACCCGGCGATGCTGTAGCGCTCGCGGGGTTTGTCGGAGCGCCCGTGGCCGCGCACATCCGGGACAATCACCCGGTAGCGGGCGGCGAGGGCCGGGATTTGCATCTCCCAGTCCAGGGTGCTGGAACCGAGACCATGGACCAGCAGCAGCGGGGTGCCGTGGCCATATTCCTCATAGTGCAGGTTGCAACCTTCATGTTCGAAATAGGCCATGCAGTCACTCCATGTCAGGCTTGTTCAGGGGCGGCAAACGGCGCATCCAGCGGCGCGGTGTCGAAGGTGCGCAGCAGGTCGATGAGGATCTGCGTTGCCGGGCCCAGGGGTTTGTCCTTGTTCGAATACAGGTAGAAGCTCGGGTTGCGGCTGCCACCCTGATCCAACGGTAGCAGCTTGAGCGTACCTTCCTTGAGTTCACGTTCAATCATGTGCCTGGGCAGCCAGGCGAAACCCAGGCCGCTGCTGACAAAAGTCGCCGCCGTGGCCAGGCTGCCGACGGTCCAGCGCTGCTCCGCCCCCAGCCAGCCGACATCCCGCGGCTGCTGGCGACCGGAGTCGCGAATCACCACCTGCATCTGGCTTTCCAGGTCCTGAAAGCTCAGTTCGCGGTTCAGGCGATGCAGCGGATGATCGGGATGAGCCACGGCAATAAACTCGACGTCGCTCAATTCCGCGCCCAGATATCCTGGAATACTGAAGCTGGTAATGGCCAGGTCAGCCACGCCCTCCAGCAACACTTCCTCGACGCCCGACAGTACTTCCTCACGCAGCCGCACCCGGCAGCCCCGGCTTTGCGGCATGAAGGCGGTGAGGGCGCGCACCAGGCGGGCACTCGGGTAGGCGGCATCGACCACCAGGCGCACCTCCGCTTCCCAGCCCTGTTCCATGTGATGGGCCAGGTCTTCGAGCTGGCTGGCCTGTTTCACCAACTGCCGGGAGCGACGCAGCAGCACGCCGCCGGCTTCGGTCAACACGGCCTTGCGGCCATCGATGCGCAGCAGCGGCACGCCCAGCTGGTCCTGCATGCGCGCGACGGTATAGCTGACTGACGATTGCGAGCGATGCAGCGCTTCGGCGGCCTGGGCGAAACCGCCGTGATCGACCACGGCCTGCAACGTTCGCCATTGATCAAGGGTCACGCGGGGCGCTTTCATGTTGAGCTCCTCTTGTCCTAAGCTGGCAGCTCTTATTGGAGACTGCCAAATGAAAAAATTTTGTTGCCTGCTGTTAGCGATATTGCCGCTGACTGCGTTTGCGTACCCCATCGATGTGACCAAGCAGCTCAATGGTTTGAGCATCGACTACAACGCCTACGACACGGATAGCGACATCGCCTCCATCCAGGTCAACAACTACGGCACCACCGATGCACTCTGCAAGGTGGTCTTCAACAACGGCCCGGAAGCTCCGCGTACCCGCAAGATCGAGGTGGCCGCAGGCAAGCATGCCAATGCCACGGCCAAGTTCACCCGCACCATTATCAAGATGCGCATCGACTTGAGCTGCTCGCCGAAATAGCCACTGGATCCTGTGGGAAATCACTGTGGGAGCGAGCCTGCTCCGGGCGGCGTTCCGACGATAGCGGTGTGTCATTAATTATTGTTCAACCTGACACACCCCTATCGTCGGAACGCCGCCCGGAGCAGGCTCACTCCTACAGGGGGTGTGCTCATGCTTATAAACGAATTTATTGATGGGTTGTAGCAGTTATTTGCGCTTTTTCATCGATATGGTTCTGTTTAACCTTCACTCCATCGCCTTACAGCATTCTCAGATGGAGCCTACAAGCCATGTCACGCGTCCTGATCATCGAAAGCAGCGCCCGTCAGCAAGATTCGGTTTCCCGTCAACTGACCCAGACCTTCATCAACCAGTGGAAAGCCGCGCATCCGGCTGACCAGATCACCGTGCGTGATCTTGCCATCAATCCGGTGCCACACCTGGACATCAATCTGCTGGGTGGCTGGATGAAGCCGGTGGATCAGCGCAATGACAGCGAACAGGCCTCCCTTGAGCGCTCCAACCAGCTGACCGACGAATTGCTCGCCGCTGATGTACTGGTCATGGCTGCACCGATGTACAACTTTGCCATCCCGAGCACTCTCAAAGCCTGGCTCGACCATGTGCTGCGTGCTGGTGTGACCTTCAAGTACACCGAGACCGGCCCGCAGGGTCTGCTCAGCAGCAAGCGCGCCTTCGTACTGACCGCCCGCGGCGGGATCTACGCCGGCGGCCCGGCGGATCACCAGGAACCGTACCTGCGTCAGGTGATGGGTTTTATCGGGATCAATGACGTGACCTTTATCCATGCTGAAGGCATGAACCTGGGCGGTGATTTCCAGGAGAAAGGTCTGAATCAGGCAAACGCCAAGCTGGCTCAGGTTGCTTGATATGTTAATCGCCAGATAATCGCTGGATGTTCTAGTGATCTGGCGTCTCCACTTCAAGGCTTTGACGCGCATCGAACCTCCCTTTGCACTTGTGCTCCTGAGTGCTGCCGCCCGATTGAACGCTTTAGCGAGATCGGGCTTTTTTTTGTCTGGGTTTTTTTGAACCTGCGATGAGGGCCTTTTTTTCGGGTACCTATCCGTTTCTCCGGTAACGACTGCTATTGGTTCCGCTTTTACAGCGGGTTACTCCGTTCTCCTGTAGGAGCTGTCGAGAGAAACGAGGCTGCGATCTTTTGATCTTGCTGTGTACATATCCGTTACTTCGGTCACGGCCTCTATTGGTTCCGCTTTTACAGCGGGTCACTTGGAAGAGCGCCAAGTAACCAAGCGCTTTTTGCCCCACCACTCGGCACCTCGCCTAGGCTCGGTGTGCCCGAACGCAGGCATTGCTCCGCGGGCCCGCCGCGATGGCCCATCCATGGGCCAGCGCGGCTAAACCGGCATCCTTGCCGGTTTACCCGCTCCACAATACCTGCGTTCGGCCATCGTGGTTTTACGGGGCGTCCGCGATCAAGAACCACGCCGAGGCGGCCTGAGAGCCGACCTGGCTGGTAGTTCGGCCGTGCATCGGCGGCGAATGGCACACACCAATGTCTTGCCTGAAAGGGATCCCCCGTGGGAGCGGCGGTGCGACGATTCGACTTGCTCGCGAAAGCGGACTGACATTCAACATAGATGGCGACTGACCCGGCCTCTTCGCGAGCAAGCCCGCTCCCACAAAGTGATCGCATCAATGCGGGAGGGTGCGCAAGGCAAAACAAGCGCAGCGCGCCGGCTTGATGCCTTGGTCGGCCCGAAGGCCGCCACGGCCCGGTTTTTGATCGCGGACGCCCCATAAAACCACGATGGCCGAACGCAGGCATTGTGGAGCGGGTAAACCGGCAAGGATGCCGGTTTAGCCGCGCTGGCCCATGGATGGGCCTTCGCGGCGGCCCGCGGAGCAATGCCGGAGTGAGGGCACACCGAGCCTAGGCGAGGTGCCAAGTGGTGGGGCAGGAAGCCCTTGGTTACTTGGGGCTTTTCCAAGTGACCCGCTGTAAGAGCGGAACCATTAGCGGCCCTGACCGCAGCAACGGATATGTACACAAAGCAAGATCAAAAGATCGCAGCCTCGTTTCTCTCGACAGCTCCTACAGAAAAACGGAGTAACCCGCTGTAAAAGCGGAACCGACCGCAGCAACGGATATGTACACAAGGCAAGATCAAAAGATCGCAGCCTCGTTTCTCTCGACAGCTCCTACAGAAAAACGGAGTAACCCGGTGTGCGGGTGGTACCAATATCAGCCATCACCGAAATAACGGATATGCACACAAACCCAACATCGCGATAACACAAAAAACCCGCTATCGTCGCCGCCATTCAAAACGAGGCGACCCATGGGCTATCTACTTTTCGTCACGCTGATCCAGGCATTCTCCTTCAGCCTGATCGGCGAATACCTCGCCGGCCACGTCGACAGCTACTTCGCCGTACTGGTGCGCGTGGTACTCGCTGGACTGATCTTCATCCCGCTGACACGCTGGCGCTCGGTAGAGCCCGCGTTCATGCGCGGCATGCTGGTAATCGGCGCCCTGCAGTTCGGCGTCACCTACGTCTGCCTGTACCTGAGCTTCAGGGTCCTGACCGTGCCCGAAGTGCTGCTCTTCACCATCCTCACGCCCCTGCACGTGACCCTGATAGAAGACGCGCTGAACCGCCGCTTCAACCCATGGGCCCTGGTGGCAGCGCTGGTGGCCGTGCTCGGCGCTGCGGTGATTCGCTACGACCGGATCAATCCAGACTTCTTCATGGGCTTCCTGCTGCTGCAGCTGGCCAACTTCACCTACGCCGCCGGGCAGGTGCTGTACAAACATCTGGTAGCGAAACACCCAAGCGACCTGCCGCACTATCGGCGCTTTGGCTATTTCTACCTGGGCGGATTCGCGGTGGCGTTGCCCGCGTTCCTGCTATTCGGCAAAGCCGACTTCCTGCCCGAGGCGCCGCTGCAATGGGGCGTGCTGGTATTCCTCGGCCTGGTCTCGACCGCGCTCGGATTGTACTGGTGGAACAAGGGCGCGTGTATGGTCAACGGCGGGACGCTGGCGGTGATGAACAACCTGCATGTGCCCGTGGGGCTGTTGCTCAATCTGCTGATCTGGAATCAGCATGAGGAACTGGGACGGTTGTTTTTTGGCGCGATGGTGATTCTGGCGGCGGTGTGGATCAGTCGGTTGGGTATACGCAAGGCGGCAGTCGTACGCTAGAAACTGCAGGAGTGAGCCTGCTCGCGATAGCGGTGTGTCAGTTGGAATAGATTCCTCTGATAGACCGCTATCGCGAGCAGGCTCACTCCTACAAGGGGGAGGTGTCACATAACGTGTTTTTCTGGCTCGGGGATGTGGCTTGCGCCGAGCATCGCCGGCAACAACCCCACCCGCAAATCCCCGCCACTCGGCTGCTGATAAAGGCTTAAGCCAAACTCCGGCAACACCGCCAGCAGGTAATCGAATATATCCCCCTGGATCCGCTCGTAATCCGCCCAAGCGGTGGTGCGGGTGAAGCAGTAGATCTCCAGCGGAATCCCCTGGGCCGTGGTCTGCATCTGGCGGACCATGCAGGTCATGTTCGGCTGCACCTCCGGATGGCTCTTCAGATACGCCAGCGCGTAAGCGCGGAAGGTGCCGATATTGGTCATGCGCCGCCGGTTGGCCGACATCGCCGCGACATTGCCCTGCGCTTCATTCCACGCCTTGAGTTCGGCCTGCTTGCGGCTGATGTAGTCGGTCAGCAAATGCACCTGGGACAGCTTCAGCTCCTCCTCATCACGCAGGAAACGCACCCCGCTGGCGTCGATGTACAGGCTGCGCTTGATCCGGCGTCCACCGGACTGCTGCATGCCGCGCCAGTTCTTGAACGACTCGGACATCAGGCGCCAGGTCGGGATCGACACGATGGTCTTGTCGAAATTCTGCACCTTCACCGTGTGCAGCGTGATGTCGACCACATCGCCATCGGCACCGACCTGCGGCATCTCGATCCAGTCGCCCACCCGCAGCATATCGTTGCTGGTCAGCTGCACGCTGGCGACAAAAGACAGCAAGGTGTCCTTGTAGACCAACAGGATCACCGCCGACATGGCACCCAGGCCGGACAGCAGCAGTAACGGCGAACGATCGATCAGGGTGGCGACGATGATGATCGCGCCAAACACGTACAGGACCATTTTCGTCAGTTGCACGTAGCCCTTGATCGAGCGGGTGCGGGCGTGCTCGGTCCGCGCGTAGATATCCAGCAACGCGCTGAGCATCGCGCTGAAGGCCAGCAGCAGAAAGAGGACGGTGAACGCCAGTGCCACGTTGCCGAGGAACACCAGGCTGGTCTTGCTCAGCTCCGGCACCAGGTGCAGGCCGAACTGGATCACCAGCGAGGGCGTCATCTGGGCCAGGCGATGAAACACCTTGTTGTGGCGCAGGTCGTTCATCCAGTGCATGGCCGGCTGGCGCCCGAGCAGCTTGGCGGCGTGCAGGATCAGGTAACGCGCCACTCGTCCGAGCACCAGGGCCACCACCAGCAATATCATCAATGCCAGGCTGGAATGCAGGAGCGGGTGCTGATCGAGGGCACCCCAGAGGTCTTGGGCGTTGAGCCAGAGCTGTTTGATATCCATAAGCTAAAACGGTCTTCTGTAGGACGCGACGGGTCGATTAGAGCATTTAAGACGCTTTGTATTACGTCTGGAGACAAATAAGGCAACAAAAAAGCCACTGATTACCGCCGTTTGTATAAAGAAACTCGGCCTGGGCGCTCGAAACCGGTAACCTATGCAGCTGTTTTTTTGTATTTCTTCGAGGTAGCACCCGTGTTTTCCGAATTCGCCTTGCACGAACGCCTGCTCAAAGCCGTGGCCGAGCTTAAATTTGTCGAGCCAACGCCCGTGCAAGCAGCGGCTATTCCGCTGGCGCTCCAAGGGCGTGACCTGCGGGTGACTGCGCAAACCGGTAGCGGCAAAACCGCTGCTTTTGTCCTGCCGATCCTCAATCGCCTGATCGGCCCGGCGAAAATCCGCGTCAGCATCAAGACCCTGATCCTGCTGCCGACCCGCGAGCTGGCCCAGCAGACCATCAAGGAAGTCGAGCGCTTCGCCCAGTTCACGTTCATCAAGTCCGGCCTGATCACCGGCGGTGAAGACTTCAAGGTCCAGGCGGCGATGCTGCGCAAAGTGCCGGACATCCTGATCGGTACCCCGGGGCGGATGATCGAGCAACTGAACGCCGGCAACCTCGACCTGAAAGAAGTTGAAGTACTGGTGCTCGACGAAGCCGACCGCATGCTCGACATGGGCTTTGCCGAAGACGTCCAGCGTCTGGTGGAAGAGTGCACCAATCGCCAGCAGACCATGCTGTTCTCGGCCACCACCGGTGGTTCGGGTCTGCGCGAGATGGTCGCCAAGGTGCTGAACAACCCTGAGCACCTGCAGCTCAACAACGTCAGCGACCTGAACGCCACCACGCGCCAGCAGATCATCACCGCTGACCATAACCAGCACAAAGAACAGATCCTCAACTGGTTGCTGGCCAACGAGACCTACCAGAAAGCCATCGTGTTCACCAACACCCGGGCCATGGCTGATCGCATTTACGGCCGGCTGGTGGCGCAGGACTACAAAGCGTTCGTGTTGCACGGCGACAAGGATCAGAAAGACCGCAAGCTGGCCATCGACCGCCTGAAGCAGGGCGGCGTGAAGATCCTGGTAGCCACCGACGTTGCCGCTCGCGGCTTGGACGTCGACGGTCTGGACCTGGTGATCAACTTCGACATGCCACGCAGCGGCGACGAATATGTGCATCGCATCGGTCGCACCGGTCGTGCCGGTAACGACGGCCTGGCAATCTCGCTGATTTGCCATGGCGACTGGAACCTGATGTCGAGCATCGAGCGCTACCTCAAGCAGAGCTTCGAGCGTCGCACCATCAAGGAAATCAAAGGCACCTACGGCGGACCGAAGAAGGTCAAGGCTTCGGGCAAGGCCGTTGGCGTGAAGAAGAAAAAGGTCGACGCCAAGGGCGACAAGAAGAAAACCGGCGCCAAGGCTCCGACCAAACGCAAGATCGCCAACCGTCCAAAGACCGATGCGTTGTCGCTGGTCAGCAAGGACGGCATGGCGCCGCTCAAGCGTCGTAAGCCGGAAGCGCCGGCTGCTGAATAAGCGGTTCCAGCGCCCCACAAAAAAAACCGGACAAATGTCCGGTTTTTTTTTGCGTCAAAAGATCGCAGCCTCGTTTCACTCGACAGCTCCTACAGGTCGGTTGATATCACTGTAGGGGCTGTGTAGGAGCTGTCGAGTGAAACGAGGCTGCGATCTCTTGATCTTGCTCTAGCCCTCAGTCTTCTTCTCAGCCGAATCCAGCTCCTTGAGCCGCTGATCAATCAACTGGCACTTGTCCGGCAAATCCGCACTGGCAGTCCCCAAGTCCATCTTCTGCAACTCTGCATTGATTTCCTTGGCCTTGGTCGGATTCTGCTGAGTCAGCCGCGTGACTTCCTTGGCCAGCTGTTCGCGTTTGGCGGTGGCTTCCTCGGGCGTGCAGGCCCAGACGGGCAGGGCGCAGGCCAGTGTGGCGGCGAGCGTGACTTTCAACAGGGTTTTCATGGGGGGCGGCCTCGTTTCCGGTTAAGGCGGTATAACGGGTTGAGCCTCAAGCTACGCAAAAAGTTCACATGTGCTGTCAACTGTGGCAGCAGGTGGCAGGGGCTTTCTCCTCATAACGGTCGTGATGGCGCACCCACTCCATGATCTCCTCCTCATTGCGCCCCTTGGGCGTGAGATCAAGATAATTGTAAGCGCCGACCAGCATGTCCAGGCCCCGGGCATAGGTGGAGTAGGTGTGGAAAATCTCGCCAGCTCCATTGCGATAAAACACGCTGAGACCGGGGAGTTCTTCTTCCACTCCGTGAGTTTTTTCGTAGTTGTAGGTGGCTGTGCCGGCGGCGACGTCTTCTGCTCGCGCCGTAACTCCAAAGTCGTAGTTGAAATCGCAACCTTCAGACGACACCCACTCGAACTTCCAGCCCATGCGCTGCCTGAAGGCCTGGAACTCGGCAAACGGCGCGTGGGAAACCGCTATCACGGCTACGTCGTGATGAGCCAGATGCTGGTTGGCTCCGTCGATGTGATCGCTGAGAAACGAACAACCGGAGCAGCCTTCGTCCCAGCCTCGGGCAAACATGAAATGGTAAATGACCAACTGGCTGCGGCCGCCAAACAGGTCAGCCAATTTCAATTCGCCATTGGCGCTTTGAAAGTGATAGTCCTTATCGATCTTCACCCAAGGCAGGGCGCGGCGTTCTGCGTTGAGCTTGTCGCGTTCCCGGGTAAAGGCTTTTTCATGGGCCAGGTGTTGTCGGCGGGCGGCGAGCCATTCTTCCCGGCTTACGACCGGATGGTTCTGAATGTTCATGGGGGCATTCTCCTGCGCGAGGCGGGGGTGACTGACAAAGACTAGTCGTTCCACCATCGTCCAATTCGACATACCGCTGGTCACTGCTGCTGAAAATGCAGGCTGAACGGCTGGGTGCGGCGCAGGTCACAACTATGAAGGCCATCTCACTCTCAGGCTTGGAGGTTGAATCAGGATGACGACTTATAATTGGGATTTGATTGAGTGTTTGCTGCATGAAGTGCAGAACGACGACCCCAGCTACGCGCCACGTGCCTACGCCGAGAAGTACGCGGCGGCCAAGGCGGCAGCGGGCGAGGAGACCGAAAACCTCGACCATCTGAAAACGGTGGCCGGGGAGTACGAAAAGGTGCTGCTGGCACGTGGTTACATCGAGCCTCGGCCTGAAGAGCAGGGTGGTTCGGGGTCCAACTACATTCTGACTGCGCGCGGCTCGAGCTTGCTGAGTCTTATCGACAGCAGCATTCCCGGCAATGATCACCCGCGTCAGGTGTTGGATGATCAAGCGGATGCGCTGGATGAAACGACATTCGACACAGTAGCTTCCAAAGCGCAGATCGCCTGAGTTTCCTCTGATCCTTTGGGTAATGAATCCCCTCGGAAGAAACCTGTAGGAGTGAGCCTGCTCGCGATTTCGGTCTGACATTCAGCATTGATGTCGGCGGTTATTACGCTATCGCGAGCAGGCTCACTCCTACACGGCCGTGCGGGGGCGGCTAATTCTGCTGCGCCGCCTTCAGGCATTTCAGGTCGTTGAAGTCCTTTCTCACTCCCTCAATCTTCTTCAGCAACCGCTCGCGCTGCGTCGGCGTGCTTTCGGCCATCAAGTCTACAAACAGCGATCGCGCTTGCGCTTCGGTACTTGCGAAAGCCTGGCGATAAGCCGGGGTCCACAGGCTCTCGCGATTCACCAATAGCGTTTGAATGCGCTGTGGGAACTCCGGGCTCTGGCGTTGCTCAACCGCCGCGCTGAACTGCTTCTGCCAATGCTCGCGGTTGGCGATCCATTGGGTGTTCTGGTCTCCCAACGCGCTGGACCAGGCGGCTACCCGTTGCTTCTGGGTCGCACTCAGCGGCCCCAGCCAGTCATCCAGGCGTTTCTCCATGCGCTGGGCGCGGTCCTTGATCTGCTGATCCAGGGATGGCTTGAGGTATTCGGCCTGGCGCTTGCGCTGATCCTTGGCAAACGCCTCATTCATTTCCGCCACCTGCTTGTCGTCCAACCCCTGCAGCAGCTCGATGGCTGACGGGGTGATCTCGCGAGCGGTCTGGGCGATCGCCTCCTTGGCTTCCTGGGTGCGGGCCTGTAATGCCGCATCGGTCACCTGGTTGTTCTCGACCATGACCTGCATCCGGTCCAGCCAATCCAGGTAACCCGGCAGCTGCGTGGTGCAGTGCCAGCTCAGGTGCTCCTTGAGGCGTTCGTTGAACCAGCCTTTCTGCTCACCGTTCATATCCAGGTAGTCGCTGAGCGTCCAGGGAATGATCACGTCGAGGTTACGGTAGGCCAGGCCTACGCGGCTGCAGCCACCAAGGGCCAGGCAGAGGGTGATGAGGACGGCGAGATATTTAAACCAGCGCGACATGGGCGAGTCCTTGCAAAAGCCTGGCTACTTGAATGGATTCTTATGTGAACGCAGGATGAGCCTCGCAGTTCAGACGATCAGTAAAAGCTGCGCACAGCCTTCAGCGTCACTAGCCCATCGCATTGGCTGTTGTGCCCGGAGTAGGCTGAACAGTCACTGCCGCTGAGGTTGGAATCGCTGTAGATCAGGTCCAGGTCGATGCCCATGAACGGCCGGGAGAGCTGCACCGACCAGTCGGTAAAGCTGCCGATGTAACCACCGTCGACCGAGACCGGCGCGTTCAGCTGGTGGGTGGTGTACTTCATGCTCACGCCAATGCCAAACGGCTTGTTGCCGCCGAGATCGGCAAATACGGTGCTGTTCTGTTTGTCCGGATCGCTGCTGAAGGCTGCGCCGAAACGGCTACCGAGCAGGGTCAGGCCACCGAACAGCTCCTGGCTGTCTAGGATGTCTACTTTCGGGTAGCTGTAGTGAATCATGCCCACTTCATAACCAAGCGTCTGGTCGAAGGGTTGCTTGAAGCCCATGTAGGAGTCGACTTCGAGGTTTTTTCCAGGACTGATCCCCATGCTGGGCGCCCACTGACCGACATAAAAACCACTGTCATGGCTTAGGTCGAGCCCGCCGTGGAATGAGCCAATAGCCGCCGGCTTAACCAGCCCCTGGGCCATGCTGCGGCTGGGGGTGGTACCGAGTTTCAGGTCGAAGTCGCCCAATTCGCGCTGGAAGACTTGCGCGTTGGCGACCGAACACGACAGCAGGATGCCGAGCAATATGAGTGGGGGCTTGGCCATGCGTCACTCCATGAACAGCGCAAAGCAGGAACGGGCAACCTGCTGAAACGCTTGATCTAGACGTGTGCAAGGATACCGGCGAATGTTCGGCGTTGAAGGCCGTTCGTCGCTTTTTGAGAATCAGGAGTGAGAATCAGGAGTTTGTGCGGGTATTTCGAGGGGTTCCAGTCCAAGCGCTTCGAAGCTCAAAGCGCCTATGGACCAGGTGTAGCCAGTGTTACTTCTTGCCCAGCGTGATCTGCTTGGACGGGCCGAATGTCTGGCCGCTGACGCCTTTGGCAATTTGCTGAATCTCGCCGCCGGACTTGAGGAACGCAGCGATCTGGTTGTTGATCGACTCGCTGGTTTCAACGGCTGGAGCTGGCTTTGCTTTGCTGTTGGATGCTTTTACACGCATGGCGGCCATTAACCTGTAGAAAATTAACTTGGCCAGGCATAGTACAGGAAATACTTGACAATTGCTTGGTAAATATCCCCCCGATTTTAATCTCGCTAAGGCTGGGATTCATTCCAAGTGCATACCTAAGCCGCTGTTTTAATTAACAACGGTCGAAAAGCTGCCTGTGCTGAGCAATCGAATGTGGCACAAACTGTCCGCGTGCGTCGGACGAGCGGCTCAAGCCTCTGAGCGAAACCCTTCAAAAACAGGCTTTTGCGATGATTTTCGGCGCCATCGGGCCGGGCGCAGAACGCCGACTGCAAAACCGGGTAGAATGCCGCCCACGCAATGAGGGTATTGGACATGGCTTTAGTCGGGCGTTACAACAGTTTGCAAGTGGTTAAACACACTAACTTCGGTTTATATCTGGACGGTGGCGCGGATGGCGAAATCCTCCTGCCCAATCGTTATATTCCCAAAGATATTCCCAGCGAAGATGAAGATTGGCTCAACGTTTTTGTTTATCTGGACAGCGATGACAAACTCATCGCAACTACCGAAAAGCCGAAAGTTCAAGTCGGTGAATTCGCCAGTCTGAAAGTCGTTGAAGTTAACAGCATCGGCATATTCCTGGATTGGGGTCTGTCGAAGGACTTGCTGCTGCCGTACTCTGAAGAAAAGCGCCAGATGACCGCCGGCGAATATGTCGTGGTGCACGTCTATCTCGACAAGCACACCCGCCGCATCACCGCCACCGCACGCCTGGACCGCTATCTGGACAAGACGCCGGCCAACTATACTGCGGGCCAGGAAGTCGACCTGCTGGTGGCCGAAGCAACCGACATGGGTTTCAAGGCGATCATCAACAACAAGCATTGGGGCCTGATCCACAAGAACGAGATCTTCAAGTTCATGCGGGCCGGCAAGGAAGAGAAGGGCTTTATCAAAGAAGTCCGTCCCGACGGCAAGATCAGCTTGAGCCTGCAGCCGGTTGGAGAAGAAGCCGCCACCAGTCTGAACTCGAAGATTCTCGCCAAGTTGCGCGAGAACAATGGCAGTCTGCCGGTCAGCGACAAAAGCGATCCGACCGTGATCAGCAGCCTGTTTGGCGTCAGCAAAGGTAACTTCAAGAAGGCGATTGGCGCGTTGTACAAGAACGGCCAGATCGTCATTCATGCAGATCGTATTGAACTAAGCTGACGGCCCACCAGCCCCATGCTTATCACAGGGAGGCTGGACGACTATGCAAAACGCATTATTTGCCTACGCGGGCACCTTGCTCGCGTTTCTGGTGCTTGATGGCCTATGGCTTGGCGTGCTGATGGCGGCGAAATACAAATCGCTGCTGGGTTCGCTGATGCTCGACAAACCGCTGCTGGGTCCGGCAGCGGTTTTCTATCTCCTGTATGTCGTCGGTTGTGTAGTGTTCGTGGTCTTGCCAGCGACTAGCTGGCAGCGTGCTGCCGGCATGGGCGCCTTGTTGGGCCTGGTGGCCTACGGCACATACGACCTGAGCAACTGGGCCACGCTGAAAGGTTGGTCGGCGCAGCTCGCAATCATGGACATGGCGTGGGGCGCCTTTGCCACGTGCATCGCCTGTACCGTTGGCTACTGGGCGGCTCAAAAGGCGCTTTAACGGCTCTACGTTGAACGGTGGCCTGCCCGGGCAGGCCATGTTTGAACTATCCGCGCCGGATTCGGATCAATTCAGTAACAGATCATTGCTTCATTTGCCGAGCATTGCGTAGGACTTCGGACTATTATCAGTGCGAAGCGACTTCAGAATTCCGGTCGCTCGGCACTACCCTGAAGGGGGCACCATGAAAGAGAAAATTCAAAACTGGCTGCACGACCTGGGTGTCGCACTCGGCTTGATTGAACCGCCTATGCAACCTGTGCCTATCCGTACAGACGACGAGCGCCGCCGCCAGCCGCGCCGCCGGTAGGTGCTCCGGGAGCTCCGGGAGCTCCGGGAGCGATGCTTGCTGTGGGAGCAAAGCTTGCTCGCGATTGTCGCCAACGATAACGCGGCCATCCATGACGCACGCGGCGCTCCAACCAGATCGCGAGCAAGCTTTGCTCCCACAGGTCATACACCATGCCATGGTGTAGTTTGCCTGGCAGTCTAATGCCGCCCAATCTCCAGCAAAAAACGGCTTAAATCATTAGCCGTTTTTGCATTCCTGAGCATTTCATCTTCCTCCCCGGTAAACGCAGTCAAGCCCAGCTCATCCTCCAGATGGAAGATCAGCTCCTCGATATCCTCCTTGTCCAACCCCAGCTCATCGAGCCTTGAGTTGTCGTCAAAGTCGTCCTGATTGTCCAGCAGGCGGCTGATGAAGCGATGCACGGCGGCGCGTACGGCGGCTCTTTTCATGGTCGGTCTTCGCGGGGTAATTATTGTTGTCCCACCCGTTGATTACAGCAGGCCACAGAGCAACCGACGCTGCCGCTCGTCTTGCCCGCGACTTTTCTGCAGGCGAAAAAAAACGGGTGGGGCAACCGACGCCCCACCCGTCGAAGAAAAAGCCAGATCATTTTTCAGGATCAGAGTGCGCTCGCCACCACCGAAGGGCGACGGGACGCCAGGCTGACCACCACAAAGCTCACCAGGCCGACACCCAGGCTGTAATAGATCGGGGTGTTGGCATCCAGGCCATCCTTGAACATGAACACCAGTGCCGTGGCAAAACCCAGGCCCATGCTGGCGATAGCACCGGCGGTGGTCGCGCGTTTCCAGAAAATGGCGCCGATCAGCGGGATCAGCATGCCACCCACCAGCAGGTTGTAAGCCAGGGTCAGGGCGCTGATTACGTCATTCACCACCAGGGCGATGCCGAGTACGGCGATACCGGTCAGCAGGGTAAACAGGCGGTTGATGCGCAGGCTCGACTGTTTACCGCCACGCAGTTTCGGCAGCAGGTCTTCGGTCAGGGTGGTCGACGCAGCCAACAGGCCGGCGCTCGCGGTGGACATCATGGCGGCCAGTGCGGCAGCGATGACCAGGCCACGGATACCGTCCGGCAGGGACAGTTTGACGATGGCGGCGAAGGCGTTGTTGACGTTGTCCAGGTCCGGAATGAGCACGTGGGCCGCCATGCCGATCAGGGCGCAGGCCAGGCCGTAGAGGATGCAGTAGAAACCGGCGAAGGTACCAGCGTACTGGGCGATCTTCGCGTTCTTGACGGTAAACACGCGCTGCCAGATGTCCTGGCCGATCAGGATCCCGAAGAAGTAGATCATGAAGTACGTAATGATGGTGTCCCAGCCGATGGTGGTGAAGCTGAAGGCGCTCGCCGGCAGTTTCAGCACCAACTCATCCCAACCGCCGACGCGGTACAGGCAGATGGGCAACAGGATGAACATCAGGCCGACGGTCTTGATCACGAACTGGACGATGTCGGTCAGGGTCAGGGACCACATGCCGCCGATCGCCGAGTAAATCACCACCACACCGCCGCCGAGCAGCACCGAGATCCAGAAGGGCAGGCCGAACAGCACTTGCAGCACGGTGCCGATCGCCAGAATCGAGGTCACGCCGATCATCAACGCGTACGCCAGCATGATCGCTGCGCTGGCGGAGCGGGCCATCGGGTTGTAGCGTTTTTCCAGGACCTGGGTAACGGTGTAGATCTTCAGCTTGAGCAACGGCTTGGCAAGGAACAGGTTCAACGCCACGATCCCGCAGCCCAGGGCCGCGCACAACCAGAACCCGGAAATACCGTGGACATAGCCCAGGCGCACGGTGCCGACGGTGGACGCGCCACCCAGGACCGTAGCCGCCATGGTGCCCATGTACAGGGTCGGGCCGAGGTTGCGACCGGCGACCAGGTAGTCTTCGTTGGTCTTGGCCTTGCGCATGCCGAAGTAGCCGAGGACCAGCATCGCGGCGGCGTATATGAGAACGACGAATAAATCCAAAGCCATGATGGCGTGTCTCCGATTGTCTTTTTTATGGTGAAACAAAAGTGGTATTGCTCTCTGTAGGAGTGAGCCTGCTCGCGATAGCAGTCTTGCAGTCACATCGATGCCGGATGTGCCGCAGTCATCGCGAGCAGGCTCACTCCTACAGGTAGATCTGTGTCAGGCGGGCTGCCGAATTTCAGGTTTTTCTAGGGTGCTCGCCTCTTTGCTGCGCAAATCATCCGGGCCAAACACTGCCTTGGGTTCCGGGAACAGGCTCAGCAGCACCAGGTACACCACCGAGGCCAGGCCCAGGGTGACTGGCAAGCTGATGTCGATGCCGCCGGCGAGGTTGCCCAGCGGGCCGACGAATTGCCCGGGCAGGTTCACAAAGCACAAACCCACCAGTGCACTCGGGATCCACGCCCCCAGCCCGCGCCAGTTCCAGCCGTGGGTAAACCAGTAGCGCCCACCTTTTTCGCCGCGGGTGAACACCTGCAGGTCATCCGGGCAATAGAAGCCGCGACGCACCACCAGGCCGATGATCATGATCACCATCCACGGCGTGGTGCAGGTGATGATCAGCACGGCGAAGGTCGACACGCTCTGCACCAGATTGGCGGCGAAGCGGCCGATGAAGATGAAGGCAATCGACATCACCCCGATCAGCAGCGTGGCCTTGACCCGGGACAGCACTCGTGGAAACACGCTGGACATGTCCAGCCCGGTGCCATAGAGCGAAGTGGTGCCCGTGGACATGCCGCCGATCACCGCGATCAGGCACACCGGCAGGAAGAACCAGCTCGGCGAAACGGCGAGCAGGCCGCCGACATAGTTGTTGGCTGCAATGTAGTCAGGCGCCTTGATGGCCACGATGGTGGCGGTGGCGAGGCCGAACAGGAACGGGATCAGGGTGGCGAGTTGTGCCGCGATCACCGCGAACATGATCCGGCCTTTCGGAGTTTCGCGCGGGATGTACCGCGACCAGTCACCCAGGAACGCGCCGAAGGAAATCGGGTTGCTCATGGCGACCAGTGCAGCGCCGATGAAGGCTGCCCAGAAACCCGCCTGACCCATGGCGACGGTGCCGGCGAAGTGACTGTCGAAGGTTGGGGCGAAGGCGAAGATGCCCAGCAGGAACAGTGCGCTGGCCGCCCATACCGCGATGCGGTTGACCCACAGCATGAAGCGAAAACCATAGATGCACACGGTCAGCACCAGGATCGCGAACAGGCCGTAGGCCAGGCCCAGGCTCAGGTCGGTTTCCGGCAGGCCGACCAGACGCTTGGCGCCACCGATCAACGCATCCCCCGAGCTCCATACCGACAGCGAGAAAAACGCGATGGCGGTCAGCAGTGACAGGAACGAACCGACAATTCGCCCGTGCACGCCGAAATGCGCCCCGGAGGACACGGCATTGTTGGTGCCATTGATCGGGCCGAACAGGCCCATCGGCGCCAGGATCAGCGCGCCGAGCACGACGCCCAGCACGATCGCCCAGACACCGGCCTGAAAGGACAGGCCGAACAGCACCGGGAAACTGCCGAGTACGGCGGTAGCAAAGGTGTTGGCTCCGCCGAAGATCAGGCGAAACAGGTCGCCGGGACGGGCGTCGCGTTCGTGGTCCGGGATCTGTTCGACTCCGTTTGTTTCGATGCTGCTAAGGCTTTTTTCGTTGTTGTTGTTATTCATGATCTGCTCCGATCATAAAGGCGCGCTCATCGTGTGTGAGCGTCACCTGTTTGGCTAAGGGGGTGGCAGCCCTTCCGGCATCGCGGATAAATGTTCGTGGCAGGCCAGCCAATGGCCTTGTTGTTCTTGGCCAGACGCCTGTTTTTTGAAAACAATCGTCTCGCGCTCCTGGCTGAAGTGTTGCTCCCCTTGCATGCGCAGCTCGGTGGCCACGTCATGGATAAAAATCGCCACGTCACCCTGCAGGCTGACAAAAGCGTTGTTCGAGGTGCACGAGAGCACCTCGAAGCCATCCTGCGATCGCCAGTTGTCCCACAACGCCTGATAGGCGTCGCGCGACAGCAGCGGCTGTTCGAGGGTGTAGAAGACGAAGCTGGCATCGGCGCTGAAGGCGCCGAAGTAGGCTTCGCGATCGTTACGGGCAAAGGCCGACACCAGATCGGCGGCAGCTTGCAAAACTTGATCGCGTTCGTTCATGACCGATCCTCAGCGATGAACCACGCCAGGCAGTACGCAGAGCATTTCGTACAGCAGGTTGGCGGCCAGCAGCGAGGTGTTACCGGTGGTGTCGTAGGCGGGCGAGACTTCTACCAGATCGCAACCGACCAGGTCGAGACCTTGGCAGCCACGCACGATCTCGATCGCCTGAATGGTCGTCAGGCCACCGATTTCCGGGGTGCCGGTGCCCGGAGCCCAAGCTGGGTCGATGCCGTCGATGTCGAAACTCAGGTACACCGGGCCACCGCCGACTTTCTCGCGGACTTCAGCCATCAGCGGCGCGAGGGATTTATGCCAGCACTCCTCGGCCTGGACCACACGGAACCCCTGTTTGCGGCTCCAGTTGAAGTCGTCGGCGGTGTAACCCTGGGCGCGCAGGCCGATTTGCACCACGCGATCGGGGTCCAGCAGGCCTTCCTCGACGGCGCGACGGAAAGTGGTGCCGTGGGCGATTTTCTCGCCGAACATGTGATCGTTCACATCGGCGTGGGCGTCAATGTGCACCAGGCCGACCTTGCCATGTTTCTTATGGATGGCACGCAGGATCGGCAGGGTGATGGTGTGATCGCCGCCCAAGGTCAGCGGGATCACGTCATGTTCGAGAATGTTGTCGTAAGATTCTTCGATGATCCGTACGGCGTCCAGCAGGTTGAACGTGTTGATTGCCACGTCGCCAATGTCGGCCACCGACAGTGAATCGAACGGCGCGGCGCCGGTCGCCATGTTGTACGGGCGGATCATCACCGATTCAGCGCGGATTTCGCGAGGCCCGAAGCGGGTACCGGGACGCAGGGAGGTACCGATGTCCAGTGGCACGCCAACAAAGGCAGCGTCCAGACCGGCAGCGGTAGGCAAATGGGGGAGTCGCATCATGGTGGCGATGCCGCCGAAGCGCGGCATTTCGTTGCCGCCCAGTGGTTGGTGAAGAATCTTGTCCACGGGTTCAGGCCTCATCTTTTTTATATTAGGAGCTGTATCAGGCGCCGATTCTGCGAAATGTAGTGGCCGGGAAGAATCGCTACGAACAAATACTTAGTTCAGATTTTTCTAAACTAATGGTTGGGCTGGCGATAGACTTGTTCCATCACACCATTGCTCGTAGGAGCTGCCGAGAGAAACGAGGCTGCGATCTTTTGATCTTAAAAAATCAACGTCAAAAGATCGCAGCCTCGTTTCACTCGACAGCTCCTACAGGGGAATGATCTTGCCGGTTTTCTGGAGTGCCCCATGGCCAACGCTTTACCCGACCTGAAACTGCTGCGCATCTTCGTCAGCGTGGTTCGTCATCAGGGGTTCGCCACTGCCCAGCAAGAGCTCAACCTCTCGACGTCGGCCATCAGCACCTACATGAGCCAGCTCGAAGCCGCCCTTGGCCTGGTGCTGTGCCATCGCGGGCGTGGCGGCTTCAGCCTTACCAGCAAAGGCGAACTGTTCCACCAGGAAACCCTGCGCCTCCTGGCCGAGCTCGAAGGGTTCGAGCAATACGCAGCGGCCCTCAAGGGTGAGTTGCGCGGCACCCTGAACCTGGGGGTGATCGACTCCACGGTCAGCGACAAGGCCTTGCCGTTCGCCGAAGCCATCGGCGCCTACAGCCAGGAACACCCGGCCGTGCATTTGCACCTGTCGGTGATGAGCCCTTACGAACTGCAACTCGGCGTGCAGGACAATCGCCTCGACCTGGCCATCGGCGCATTTTCCACGCGCATGAGCGGGCTGGTCTATATGCCGCTGTACCGCGAGCAGCACTGGCTGTACTGCAGCAGCCGGCATCCGCTGTTCACCGAGCGGCGCATTCCCGAGCAGGTGATCACCCAGCAGCGCATGGTCGGTCGCGGTTACTGGAGCCAGGCGGAGCTGGCGCGACACGGCTTCAAGCACAGCGCCGCGACCGTGGAGAGTATGGAGGCGCAACTGATCCTGGTGCTGTCCGGCGCCTACATCGGCTATCTGCCGGAGCACTACGCCCAGGCTTGGGCAGACAAGGGCGACCTGCGGGTGCTGCTGCCGGCGACCTTCGGTTATCAGGCGCCATTTTCGATGATCGTGCGCCGAGGCCGCAGCCGCGAACCGCTGATCCAGACTTTTCGCGACTTGCTCAAAGCGCAGCTCAATCAGGCTTGAAATCATGTCCAGAACCCAATGCCCGCGCTGCCTGCGCCCTGAAACCCACTGCTTGTGCCCGTTGATCCCGAGCCTCGACAGCCGCACCCGGGTGCTGGTGTTGCAGCATCCGAGTGAAGTGAACCACGCGCTGAATACTGCGCGGCTGGCTGCGTTGGGCCTGAGCAATGCCGAGCTGATCGTCGGTGAGGTGTTTGAGGATCTGCCTGCGCTGTTGAATCAACCGGGGTATCGGGCACGGCTGCTGTATCCGGGCGAGGATGCGCAGACGTTGCAGGGTTATGTCGTGGACGATCGGCCGTTGTTGCTGGTAGTGCCGGACGGCACCTGGCGCAAGGCGCGCAAGATGCTGCACCTGAATCCGCTGCTGGCAGCGTTGCCTCGGGTGACGCTGGCAGAGGGTGGGGTGTCGCGGTACCGGTTGCGCAAGGCACCGGGGTCGGGGGCGTTGTCGACGGTGGAGGCGATTGTTCAGGCGTTGCAGACACTTGAAGCACCGACCTCTTTTGAACCGTTGCTACGGCCGTTCGAAGCACTGATCGAGGGGCAGATTGCGGCGATGGGGGAAGCGGTTTATTTGCGTAACCATGGACCGAAATAGGCGGTGACTGGTCCACCGCTATCGCGAGCAGGCTCACTCCTACAGTTGACCGAGTCCTGTAGGAGTGAGCCTGCTCGCGATAGCGGTAGTCCAACCACCACAACTTCAAGCCAGAACCTACCGCTCGCGCATGGCCTCAGTCCGCGCCTTCAACACCGGCTTGAGCAGATAATCCAGCACACTCTTCTCCCCCGTAATGATATCCACCGTCGCCACCATCCCCGGAATGATCAGCAGTGGCTTGGCATCCCCGCCCAGGTGGTTCTTGTCGGTGCGCACCTGGATCAGATAAAAGCTGTTGCCCTTGTCATCAGTAATGGTATCCGCGCCGATCAACTCCAGCTTCGCGCTCAACCCGCCATAAATCGTGTAGTCGTAGGCGCTGAACTTGACCATCGCCTTCTGCCCCGGATGCAGGAACGCCACGTCCTGCGGGCGGACCTTGGCTTCGATCAGCAGGTTGTCTTCCAGCGGCACAATTTCCACCATGTCACTGCCTGGCTGGACCACACCGCCGATGGTGTTGACCTTCAGCACCTTGATAATCCCGTGCACCGGCGACACTACCGTAGTGCGGGTGACCCGATCATCAATGGCGATGCTCGACGCAGTGATTTTCGACAGGTCGGTGCGTTTCTCGTTGAGCTCCTTGGCGGCGTCCGAACGGAAGGACTGTTCGGACTCGTCGATCTTGCTCTTGATCTCGGCGATCGCCGACTCTGCGCGTGGGATGGCCAGGGTCGTGGCATTCAACGAGCCACGAATTTCCACGGCGCTACGCTTCAGCCGGAGGATTTCCACCGGCGACACCGCGCCGGTACCCACCAGTGGCGCCGACATGTTCATCTCTTGCTGCAGCAATGCCAGGCTGGAGCTGAATTGCCCCTGTTTGGAACGGAATTCCGCCAATTCCTGGGTTTTTTGCCGAAGTTGTTCGCTGAGCGTGCGCTGTTCACTGGCCAGCCGACGCTGCCGTTGTTCAAAGAGTGAGCGTTCGTCCTCGGCCACTTGCGGGGCCTTGGCAATCACTTCGGGCGACAGCTTGAACGGCCGTCCTTCGGCCTCGGCAGACAGGCGTTCGACCTGGGCGGTCAAGGCATACCGGTCCGCCTCGCTTTCACCCTTGTTCGATAGAAAGCGCGTGTCATCCAGGCGCAGCAAGGTGTCGCCCTTGTTGACCATTTGCCCCTCGCGAACAAAGATCTCGGTGACGATGCCGCCTTCCAGGTTTTGAATCACCTGGACCTTGCTCGACGGAATCGCCTTGCCTTCGCCCATGGTGACTTCCTGCAGCACAGCGAATTTGGCCCAGACCACCGCGCTGACAATCAGCCCGGCGGCCAGCCACACGGTAATCCGCGACCAGCGCGGCGAGTCCTGCAAGGTGGCCCCCGCAGTCTCGGGCATGAACTCGCTCTCGGCGCTTTTCTTGAAGCTGCCGAAATATCCACGTTTCTGCGAATCGGAGGAGTCGGAAGATGAACGGGCCATGGGCAACTCCTAGACCGCTGCCGAGCCGACACGGCCCTTGCGCAGCGCATCGATGACCGCTTCTTTCGGACCGTCGGCGACGATCCGTCCGTT
This sequence comes from Pseudomonas sp. LB3P31, assembly GCF_054897945.1. Classification (NCBI taxonomy): domain Bacteria; kingdom Pseudomonadati; phylum Pseudomonadota; class Gammaproteobacteria; order Pseudomonadales; family Pseudomonadaceae; genus Pseudomonas; species Pseudomonas sp. LB3P31. Next base: position 1,814,616 of record NZ_CM142710.1, on the reverse strand, counting down.
GTCCAGCACCACCAGCCGATCCACCAGGCTGAGCATCGAGGTGCGGTGGGTGACCAGCAGCAGGGTCTTGCCCTGGACCCAGCCATGCAGTTTTTGCCGCAGGACATCTTCGCTGCTGTTGTCCATGGCGCTGGTCGGTTCGTCGAGCAGCATGATCGGCGGGTCGAGCAACAAGGCCCGGGCGAGCAGCACGGCCTGGCGCTGGCCACCGGAAAGCAATTGTCCGCGTTCACCCACCGGGCGGTCGAAACCCTGCGGGTGCTGGCGGGCCAGTTCGGTGACGCCAGTGAGTTCCGCCACTTCAAGCATCCGCGAGTCACTGATGTAGCGGGCGCCCAGGGTCAGGTTGTCGCGCAGGCTGCCAGCCAGCAGCGGCAGGTCATGCGCAACGTAGCCGATCTGCTGGCGCAAGTCGGCGACGTCGAGTTGGCGCAGGTCCAGGCCGTCGAGCAGCAACTGGCCTTCCTCCGGGGTATAGAAACCCATGACCAAGCGCGCCAGGGTGCTTTTGCCCGAGCCGCTGCGGCCGATGATGCCGATGCGCTCGCCGGGCTTCATGCTGAAACTGACGTTGTGCAGCGCCGGGGCATTCTGGCCGTTGTAATGAAAGGTCACGCCGCTGACTTCGAGGGCGCCTTGCAGTTGCGTGCGCTCCAGTGGCCGCTGTTTGGCGTCGCGCTCCTGGGGCAGGCCCATCAGCGCATCGGTACTTTTCATCGTCAGCTGTGCTTGCTGGTAACGAGTGATCAAGCCGGCGATCTGCCCCAGCGGCGCCAGGACACGGCTGCCGAGCATGTAGGTCGCCACCAGCGCACCGACGCTGAGGTTGCCGGCGATGATGCTGTAGACCCCGGCGACGATGGTCGCCATGCCGGAGAACTGCTGGATGAACAGCGTGCCGTTGGTGGCCAGCGCGGAAAGGTTGCGCGCATGGCTGTCGAGGCGGGTGAGGGCGCCGTGGGTGGTTTCCCATTTGTGCTGGCGCTCGCTTTCGGCGCTGCAGGCCTTGAGGGTCTCCAGGCCGCCGAGGGTTTCAATCAGCAAGGCCTGGCGCTCTGCACCCAGGGACAGGCTTTTTTGCACGGTGTCGCGCAGGCGCACCTGGATGATCATGGCGAAGATGATCGTGATCGGGAATGCCAGCAGCGGAATCACCACCAGCCAGCCGCCAAGCAGGCCGATCACCACCAGCATCAGCACGGCGAAAGGCAGGTCAATCAGGCTGGTAAGGGTCACCGCAGTGAGAAATTCACGCAGGCCCTGGAAGTCATGAATGCTCTGGGCGAAGCCGCCGATGGTGGCGGGGCGGGCTTTCATCGACATGCCGGTGATGCGTTCGAACAGCGTGGCCGAGAGAATCACGTCGGTTTTCTTCCCGGCGGTGTCCAGCAAGTGCGCGCGGACTACCCGCAGCACCAGTTCGAAACCGGTGCCGATCAGCAAGCCGATGGACAGAACCCACAGGGTCGAGGTGGCCTGGTTCGGCACGACCCGGTCGTAGGTCTGCATGACGAACAGCGGCACCATCAAGCCCAGCAGGTTGATCAGGAAGCTCGCCAGGATCGCATCGCTGTAGAGCCATTTCGACAGTTTCAGGGTGTCGCGAAACCAGGCCTCCACACGCGGCACCAGGGGTGAGCGCAGGTCTTCGAGTTCATGGCGCGGCCGGGCGAACAACGCCTGGCCACTGTAATTTTCGGTCAGTTCTTCACGGCTGACCCATTGCTCACCGCCGTCGGCCTCGCTGGGCAAAATCAGCAGGCGGCCGTCGTCGCCCAGACGTCGCAGAATGGCCGTGCGGCCATTGCCGAGCATCAGCATCACGGGGAGGTTCAGAGAGGAAATATCCGCCAGTTCCCGGCGCAGCACACGCGCCTGCAAACCGGCCCGGGCTGCTGCGCGGGGCAGCAGGTCCAGGCTCAGGCGCTGTTTGTTGAGGGGCAGCCCGGCACTCAGGCTGGCGCGACTGACCGTCGCGCCGTGGAGCTTGCAGAGGATCAAGAGCCCGTCGAGTAGCGGGTCGTCGAAGCCAAGACGCGGATCGACACCGGTGTTGCCGGTTTCCATGCTGGTCACATTGATCGCTCCAGTTGAACGGGCTGCCACACATCACCACTACACACCGTGTAGGAGCTGCCGCAGGCTGCGATCTGTTGATCTTGATTCTAAAAAAACATCAAAAGATCGCAGCCTGCGGCAGCTCCTACGCCGCAGCGTTTACCTCAGCTCAGGCAACCGGGCTTCGCTCTTGACTTCGCTCTTGGCAATCGCATCGGCAGGCAGCACCACGCGTTGTTTGCTCAGCAACTCACCCATGTTCGACAGGATGCGGTACATCGAGTATTCCTCAGTGTAGCGAACCTCGGTGTAGCGACGGTTGGCGTTGTACAGCTCGTTTTCACTGTCGAGCACGTCAAGCAGGGTGCGCTGGCCGAGGCCGAACTGGTCCTGATAGGCCGCACGTACGCGTTTGGTAGTTTCGGCATACTCGCGGGCGGTCGGCGTCTGCTTCTTCGCGTTGAGCATGGCGTTCCAGGCCAGGTGGATGTTCTCGTTGAGCTGGCGCAGGGCGTTGTTGCGGATGTCCATGGCCTGGTTGATCTGGTGCGCATTGGACTGCAGGCGGGCCTTGTCGCTGCCGCCGCGGAACAGGTTGTAGTTCATCACAATGCCGACACGCCACTCGTTGTCGTGGCCTTCATCGCCCTGCACGTTGTTGTTCGCGCCCACCGCTGCTTCGGCATCGAAACGTGGGAAGAACGGCGACTTGGCGACTTCGTACTGGCTCTCGGCAGACTGTACGTCAGCCTGGGCGGATTTCAGGTAAGGGTTGTTCTCCACCATGCTCTGCTGGGCTTCCGGCAGGGTGGCGGGCAACTCGCCGCGAATCGACGGCAGGGTTTCCAGCTCATCCGGCATGCGACCTACCACGGCAAAGAAATTCGATTCGGCATCGGCCAGATCGACTTCGGCGGTGTCCAGGTTGTTCTGCGCCAGTGCCCGGCGAGCGGTGGACTGGTCGGCGTCAGCGGTGCTGCCGATCCCGCGCTGGGTACGCAGGCCGATCTGGTCGTTGACCCGCAGGTGAGCCTGCAAATTGTTGGTGGCCAGGGTCACCAGTTCGCGGCGCTTGAGCACTTCGAGGTAGACCTCGATGGTGCGCAGTGCCAGGTCCTGGGCGGTGCCCTGGGCGTAATAGGCGCGGGAGTTGACCACACCCTTGGTGCGCTCTACTTCGTTGGCAGTGTTGAAACCGTCAAACAGCATCTGCCGCAGGCGCAGTTCCGACTGGGTGTAGGTCAGGATCTCCGTGTGGTGATTGCCCTGAGCGCGGGTGCTGGTGTTATCGCTGTAGCCACGGCCGTAAGAGGCGTTCAGATCGACAGATGGATAGAAGCCCCCTTTGGCGATTTTCACTTCTTCATCCGCGGACAGCCGCGCGTCCACGCGCGAGGCAAGTTCCGGGTGAGTAGCGATAGTGCTTTGGATCGCCTCGGTCAGGGACATGGCCTGGGCCGGTGACGTGCAAGCCATTGCCAGCAATATCGCGCTGCAGAGGGGGGTTAAAACGCGCATGGGTACTTCTCCCTGTATTCCTAATGATGCTTATCAGTCGCCAAATATTTGACGGCATTTATAGTGAAAACCGTTTCAAGCTTGTAACAACAGAGCTAAGAACATTCTAGAGCAAAGCTAAGAAATATTTCTCATATCTGTTATGCCAAAAAAAACTTATGAGCTCTGAAAAATCCAGCACATTGTGCACTCGTGAGCCCTTGTATTACGAGCCCTAGGGAGCTTGCAAGGGCAAATCGAAAGTTCCATCCATTTATCGACACGGGACGAGGGAGTGCTGGAGGGGAAGGAGGCGGGGCAGTTTGGGGGTGACGTTTTTTTGTCACTTTGCTGGTTCAGGACTGTTACGCATCGCTGGCAAGTGATCATTTTCGCTGATTAGTAGCCCAAAGCCATTGAATGTATTGGGGTTGTCCGAATCAGGCGCTGGTCACCCGCAAGCGACAGGCTTGGCGAGAATGTCGCCAGGGCGGCGGTTTCACCCGGGGAAAACCCGGTGAAAGCACGTTTGCCCGGTAGATGGTCCGCCCGGCACCTGCCTTTATCCATTGGCATTCTCCTCGCAAAAAATTGGTTGCCGGCAGCGCTTGGCAGCGGAGGAAATGCATATGGCTACTCTCATCGGTATCGTTACCAAGGTCATTGGTCAGGTAGTTGCTGTAGCGGGTGACGGCACCCGACGCGCACTGGTCGAAGGCGATCGGTTGTTTGCCGGCGATCAACTGGTCACCGGGGCCGAAGGGGCGGTGGCGGTGAAGTTGCAAAATGGCCAGGAGTTGACGCTCGGGCGCGACAGCAGCCTGCAGATGACTTCGCAATTGCTCGCGCATCAGGCGCCCCATGCAGACTCGCCTGAAATCATCACGCCGAGCGAAGCGCAGCTGACCGATGTCGAAAAACTGCAAAGAGCCATTGCCGCCGGCGATGACCCGACGCAAACCGGCGAAGCCACTGCGGCGGGACCTGGCGGCAGCAACGCTTCCGGCGCACTGGGCGGCGGTCACAGTTTTGTCCTGCTCGAAGAAGTGGGTGGCCGGGTCGACCCGAACATAGGTTTCCCGACGGCCGGCTTCAACGGCATTCCGGAATTTCCGCTGGAGCGTATTTTCAACGATCCGGATAACAATCTCGCAGACGTCACGCCGCCCTTAGAGCTGCCTCCAGTGTTGGTCCCGCCAGTAGTGGCCCCACCAGTGGTGAACAATCCCGTCACCCTGGGCGGCCTCGATACTACCGGCGGCGAGCTGACGTTCAACGAAGCCAACCTGCCGAACGGTACTGTCAGTAATCCCGCAGCGCTGACCCAGAACGGCACTTTCACCGTGACGGCGCCCGATGGCCTGCTGAATCTGAACGTGGGCGGCATCAGCGTATTCAGCGGCGGCGTAGCCTCGGGCTTGCCGCAATCGATCACCACCCAGCTGGGTAATACCCTGACGATCACCGGTTACAACCCGGCCACCGGCGTGGTGAGCTACAGCTACACCCTCAACGGCAACGACACCCATTCGGCGGGTGATGGCACCACTCTCAGCGAACAGTTCACCGTGGTGGCCGGCGACACCAATGGCGACACCGCCACCGGTTCCCTGGACATCAACATCACCGACGATGCGCCGAAAGCGGTCGACGACAGCAACGCCAATACCGCCTCGGAAACCCTGCTGACCCTGACCGGCAGCGTGCTGCCCAATGACACTCAAGGCGCCGACCGTATCCCCACCGGACCCAATAGCGGGCCGGTCATCGGTGGGACTTTCACCGGTACCTACGGCACCCTGGTGCTCAACCCGAACGGCACCTACACCTACACGCTGAACACCAATGACCCGGACTTCAAGGCGCTGCACGGCGGCGGCAATGGCACGGAAAACTTCGTCTACACGCTGACCGATTCCGACGGCGATACCAGTACGGCCACCCTGGTGCTGAACATCCACAACAACGATGATCCGATCACCATTGGCGGCCTCGGCGTGTTTGGCGGTGAAGTGACCGTCTACGAGAAAAACCTCAGCGATGGCAGTGCGCCGGATTCTGCAGCCCTGACTCAAAACGGCACGCTGACTATCACCGCCCTCGACGGTGTGCAGAGCCTGAACATCGGCGGAATCAGCGTGGTGACCGCAGGCGTGAGCGCCGGCTTCCCGCAATCGATCACCACCCCACTGGGCAGCACGCTGACCATCACTGGCTACGACAGCGCGACCGGCGTGGTCAGCTACAGCTACACCCTGGCCGATAACGAAGCTCATCCGACGGCCAATGGCGCGAATACGCTCTCCGAGCAATTCGCCGTCACCGTGGTCGACGACAACGGCACCACCGCCAACGCCAGTCTCGACGTCAACATCATCGATGACCTGCCCAAAGGTGTGGACGACAGCAACGCCAACACCGCTTCGGAAAGCCTGCTGACCCTCAACGGCAACGTACTGACCAATGACGTGCAAGGCGCTGACCGGGTAGTGACCGGCGAGAATGCCGGCCCGATCACCCCCGGCACTTTCACTGGCGTGTACGGCACCCTGGTGCTGAATGCCAACGGTACCTATACCTACACGCTGACCACCAGCGATGCCGACTTCAAGGCACTGCATGGCGGCGGCAACGGCACTGAAACTTTCACCTACACCATCACCGATGCCGATGGCGATACCAGCACCGCCAACCTCGTGCTGCAGATCCATAACAACGACGATCCAGTGACCATCGACGGCCTCAACGTCAACGGCGGCGAGCTGACCGTCTACGAGCAAAACCTTGGCGACGGCAGTGCGCCGAATGCCACCGCTCTGACCCAAAGCGGCGCCTTCACCATCACTGCGCTGGACGGCGTGCAAACCCTCAGCGTCGGTGGCATCAACGTGGTGGTGGGCGGCGTGAGCGCGGGCTTCCCGCAATCCATCGTCACCCCGCTGGGCAGCACGTTGACCATCACCGGGTTTGACAGCGCCACCGGTGTGGTCAGCTATAGCTATACCTTGGCCGATAACGAGGCTCATCCGACGGCCAATGGCGCGAACAGTCTGTCCGAGCAATTCGCTGTCACTGTGGTTGACGACAACGGCACCACCGCCAACGCCAGTCTCGACGTCAACATCGTCGATGACCTGCCCAAAGGCGTGGACGACAGCAACGCCGGTACCGCCTCGGAAAGCCTGCTGGCCCTCAACGGCAACGTGCTGACCAACGACGTGCAGGGCGCTGACCGCGTAGTGACCGGCGACAACGCCGGCCCGATCACCCCCGGCACGTTCACTGGCGTGTACGGCACCCTGGTGCTGAATGCGAACGGCACTTACACCTACACGCTGAACACCAGCGATGCCGACTTCAAGGCGCTACAAGGCGGCGGCAACGGCACTGAGACCTTCGCCTACACCCTCACCGATGCCGATGGCGATACCAGCACCGCAAACCTGGTGCTGCAGATCCACAACAACAACGATCAGGTCTATCTCAACGGCCTTGAAGTCAACGGCGGTGAACTGACCGTCTACGAGAAAAACCTCGGCTGGGGCACCAACCCTGACGCACCGGCGCTGACCCAGAGCGGCACATTCACCGTAACCGCGCTCGACGGCCTCAACTCTCTGGTCGTCGGTGGCTACGCGGTGGTGGACAACGGCGCGGTGGTCGGTTTGCCTCACACCATTGTCACCCCGCTGGGTAATTTCCTGACCATCAACGGGTTCGATTTCGCCACAGGCGTGCTCAGCTACAGCTACACCCTGGTGGGCAGCGAAAACCATCCAACGGCCGATGGCGCCAACAACATCGTCGAAAACTTCAACGTAGTGGCATTCGATACCGATGGCAGCTCGGCGTCGGGCCAGCTCAACGTCAACATCGTCGATGATTTGCCGAGTGCCAAACCGGACGTCGATCATGTGCAGGAAGGCGGGACAGTCAGCGGCAATGTGCTCGACAACGACATCGCCGGTTCCGACGGTCCGGCGGCAACCGGGGCAGTGGTGGGCGTGCGCGGGGGTAGCGACACTTCGACCTCGGCCATTGGCGGCCTCAACAGCAACATCAATGGTACCTACGGTTACCTGACCCTGGACGCCAACGGCAACGCGACCTATCACAGCAATCCGAACGCCGTCAGCGGGCCAGGCGCCACCGACGTATTCACCTACACCGTGCGCGATGCCGACGGTGATGAAAGCACCACCACCATCACCATCGATGTCTACAACAGCAGCATCAAGGCGGTGTCCGACACCGATGTGACGGTCTACGAAAAAGCCCTCGACCTGAGCAAAGACGGCCAGGACCTGGCGGCAGGTACCGTCGCGGGCAGCGACCCGAGCAACACTGGCGAGACCGCTTCCGGCACGCTGGTCGGCTCGGTCACCGGCGCCGTGGGTGCGATTACCTACGCCCTGGTGGGCAGTGCCGCAGGCAATTACGGGCAGCTCCAGCTCAATGCCGACGGCACCTACACCTACACCCTGACTTCGCCGGCGAGTACCACCCCGCACGCCAACGACGGCGCGAATACGCTGAGCGAAACCTTTACCTACCAGGCAACCGATTCCCTCGGCAATATCACTACCAGCACCATCGTGGTGAACATCGTCGACGACGTGCCCAAGGCGGTGAACGACAGCAACGCGAACACTGCGTCGGAAACCCGCCTGACCCTCGATGGCAATGTCCTGACCAACGACGTGCAAGGCGCTGACACTGTGGCGACCGGTCCGAACGCCGGCCCGATCACTCCCGGTACGTTCACCGGCACCTACGGCACCCTGGTGCTGAACGCCAATGGCACCTACACCTATACGCTGAACACCAGCGATGCGGACTTCAAGGCGCTGCACGGCGGCGGCAACGGCACGGAAACGTTCGCCTACACCCTCACTGATGCCGACGGCGATACCAGCACGGCGAACCTGGTGCTGCAGATCCATAACAACAACGACCCGGTCTATCTCAATGGCCTGGAAGTCAACGGCGGCGAACTGACCGTCTACGAGAAAAACCTCGGCTGGGGCACCAACCCCGACGCACCGGCGCTGACTCAATCCGGCACTTTCACCGTAACGGCGCTCGACGGCCTGAATTCCCTGGTCGTGGGTGGCTACGCGGTGGTGGACAACGGAGCAGTGGTCGGTTTGCCGCACACCGTAGTCACCCCGCTGGGTAACTTCCTGACCATCACCGGTTTTGATACCACCACTGGCGTACTCAGCTACAGCTACACTTTGGTCGGCAGCGAGACCCATCCAACGGCCAATGGCGCCAACAGCATCGCCGAGAACTTCAATGTGGTGGCCTTCGACAACGACGGCAGCACTGCGTCGGGCCAGATCAACGTCAACATCATCGATGACTTGCCGAGCGCAAAACCGGACTCCAGTCATGTGCAAGAAGGCGGGACGGTCAGCAGCAATGTGCTCGCCAACGACATCGCGGGCTCCGACGGCCCGGCGACAACAGGGGCAGTGGTCGGCGTGCGCGCGGGCAGCGACACCTCAACCTCGGCCAGCGGCGGGCTCAATACCAACATCAACGGCACCTACGGTTACCTGACCCTGGATGCCAACGGCAATGCGACCTATCACAGCCGGCCTGACTCCGTGGGCACACCGGGTGCCACTGATGTCTTCACCTACACCGTACGCGACGCCGATGGCGATGAAAGCACCACCACCATCACTATTGATGTGTGCAACAGCAAGCTCCTGGCGGCCACCGACACCGACGTGACGGTCTACGAAAAAGCCCTGGACCTGAGCAAGGATGGTCAGGATCTCGCGGCCGGCACGGTCGTCGGCAGCGACCCGGGCCACACCGGCGAAACCTCCACCGGCACACTCGTGGGCTCGGTCACCGGAGCTAGCGGCGCGATTACCTACACCCTGGTCAGCAACGGCACCGGGGCCTATGGGCAGATGCTGCTCAATGCCGACGGCACCTACACCTACACCCTGACCTCGGCGCCGAAAACCGCACCGAACGCCAACGATGGGCCGAACACCCTGAGCGAAAGCTTCACCTACAAGGCCACCGATGCGCTGGGCAACAGCACCACCAGCACCATCGTGGTGAACATTGTCGATGACGTGCCCAAGGCGGTCGCTTCGGACCGCTCGGTGGCGGCGGTGGAAATCGATTCCAACCTGTTGTTGGTCATCGACGTGTCCGGCAGTATGGCCGACGCATCCGGCGTACCCGGTCTGTCGCGCCTGGCCCTGGCCAAGCAGGCGATCAGTGCCTTGCTCGACAAGTACGACGACCTCGGCGATGTGAAGGTGCAGATTGTCACCTTCAGCAGCTCCGCAACGGACAAGACTTCGGTCTGGGTCGATGTGGCCACGGCCAAGTCGATCATCGCCGGCCTGACAGCGGGCGGCGGTACCAACTACGACGCTGCCGTGAGCATGATGCAAACCGCGTTCAACACCTCGGGCAAACTGACCGGGGCGCAAAACGTCGGTTACTTCTTCTCGGACGGCAAGCCCACCAGTGGGCAGGACATTGGTGCTCAGGATGAAGTCGCTCTGAAAGCCTTCCTCGACGCCAACGGCATCAAGAACTACGCGATCGGCCTGGGCAGCGGTGTCAGCAATTCCAACCTTGATCCGGTGGCCTACGACGGCAGTACCCACACCAACACCAACGCGGTGGTGGTCACCGACCTCAACCAGCTCAACTCCGTGCTTTCGGGCACCGTGCAGGGCGCGCCGGTCACGGGCACTTTGCTGGAGGGTGGAACCTTTGGTGCCGATGGCGGTTTCATCAAGACCATCGTGGTCGATGGCACCACCTACACCTACGACCCCAAAGCGCTGGGTAACCAGGGTTCGCTGAACTTCAGCGGCGGTGCCAACCACGGCACGTTCAACACCGCCGATAACTCCCTGAGTATCGCCACCAACGGCGGCGGCACCCTGGTCATCAATCTGGATAGCGGCGAGTACAACTACATCTCGCAGAAAGCCACCTCGGTTTTGATCACGGAAAATATCGGCTTCACCGTCAGCGACAACGACGGCGATCTGGCCAGCTCGACCCTGGTGGTCAAGGTTATTCCGAACGGGGCACCGGTGGCCGGCGATGATCATGTCATCACCAACGTGCTGTCAGGCAGCGTCGTGGTACCGGGCGAGTTGCTGCTGGCCAACGATACTGATCCGGAAGGCGATCAGCTGACCGCAGCACCGACCACCTTCAACACCGCATGGGTGGCCAAGGGTGCTGACTTCGTCGGCACAGGTGCGATCAACTTCAAGGGTACCGGCAACAACGCTGCTAACCAGAACCTCGCGGATGTGCGTTCATCCTTCGCGGCCAACACCGCAGCCATGACCGCAGTGCTGGTGATCAGCGGCTATCTGGGCGGCGTCACCACGTCCAACGCCAACGATGAAGACCTGATCACCGTGAAACTCAAAGAGGGCGAGACCCTCAATCTGGATCACAACCTGGCGGCGGGTCACGTCACTATGGAGTACTCGCTCAATGGCGGTGCGTTCGTCACCATTGCCGACGGTGGGACCATCACGGCAGCGGCCGATGGCACCTACCAGATCCATGTCACCAACATCACCAACACCAGTGGCAGCGGCACCAACAATGCCGAAAACTACCAGCTGACCATGACAGTCAACTACGCCGGTGCGCATGACATCACGCCGGACTTCCACGGCGCCTACACCGCCAACGACACCCATGGCGGCAGTGACGCGGCGAACGTGACGATCAGTTATCAGGACGGCCACACCCTCACCGGCACGGCGGGCGATGACGTACTGGTGGCCGGTACCGGCAACAACATCCTCAATGCCGGCGACGGCAACGACGTGTTGACTGCGGGCACTGGCAACAACGAGCTGCACGGCGGCGCTGGCAATGACCTGCTGTTCAGCGGCATTGGCAACGACCTCCTGGATGGCGGCAGCGGTATCGACACCGCCAGTTACGCCCATGCCGCCAGCGGCGTCACCGTCGACCTCAGCCTGCTTGCCCCGCAAAACACCGGAGGTGCGGGAACCGATACCCTGACCGGGATCGAGAACCTGGTGGGCTCCAACTTCAATGACAGCCTGACGGGAGACAATAACAGCAACGTCATCACTGGCGGCCTGGGCAACGACGTCCTCAACGGCGGTGGCGGCGATGACTTCCTGATCGGCGGCCTGGGCAACAACACCCTCACCGGTGGTGCTGGCGCGGATACCTTCCAGTGGCTTAAAGGCAACTCCGGGCATGACGTGGTCACCGATTTCACCCCAGGCACCGACAAGCTTGACCTGTCGCAACTGCTGCAAGGTGAGAACGGAACGACAGCCTCACTGGATGATTACTTGCACTTCAAGGTCATCGGCAGCGGCGCCTCGGTACTCACCAGCATCGACGTCAGCGCCATGGCCGGCGCCACGCCGAACCAGACCATCGACCTGGCCGGCGTCAACCTCGCCAGTCATTACGGCGTTACGCCGGGGGCGGGTGGTGTAGTGGCTGGGGGGCATGACACGGCGACCATTATCAACGGAATGTTGAACGACCATTCGTTGAAGGTGGATACGGTTTGATCTGAGGGGTAGCAGCCGCCTGTGGGAGCAAGGCTTGCCCGCGATAGCAATCTTGAGGACGCCATCGCGGGCAAGCCTTGCTCCCACAGGAGGGGTGGATTGAAGTGCTACATTGGCTCAGGCGGCCCGATCAACCGTCCCATCACCCCATAAACCCCCAACTCCCTGATGGTCTCAAACTCCCCGCGAGTCTCGACCATCTCCGCAATCAGCGGCAAATCGATGCTGTTGGTCGCCCGAAAAATCGCATCAATGAACAGACGCTTGTCACTCTGGCGATCAATCCCGCGGATATACGCCCCGTCGATCTTCAGATAAGCCAAGCCCAATTGAGTCAGGTTGCCGATCTGGCTGAAGCTGCCACCAAAATGCTGCAGCCCGATGCGGTACCCGGTCTCGAGCAGGCTGTGACACAAGCGCTGCAACTCCAGCGGCGGCGGCAGTTGGCGTTCGTCGATCTCCAATGTCAGCAACGGCGCCAGTTCGGGCAGGGATTCGAGCATGTCGAGAATTTTCGCCAGTTGCAGCGGATCGCGCAGGGTGCTGCCGGACAGACTCAATGCCAGCGGCCAGCGGTTGACGACCAGATAGTCCAGGGTCGCTTCGAGCATCGCCAGGTCCATGCGCGCCGACCATCCGAGGCGCTCAATCCAGGGCAGGAAATGCCCGGCTGCAATTGCTTCGCCTTGTGGGTCGAGCAGGCGCGCCAGGACTTTGTGATGCAGCACCTGGCTGGTATCGGCGCATTGCACCACAGGTTGAAAGTACAGCTGCATATTGCCCTGGGTCAGGGCCTCGTCTATCCAGCTGCGCCAGTCATGCTGGGACTGGCTCGGCGCACAATCGCCGCCATCCAGGTACATCCACGGCCGCTCGGGGTGTTGCCTGGCCTGGGTCAGCGCCTGGTCGAGGCGCAGCAATACGGCGCTGGTGGATTCTCCCGGGTGATAGGGGACGATGCCCAGATGCGCCACGGGCATGCTGTCGCTGGCTCCGGTCAGGCGCAGGTTTTCCAGGGATGCACTGAGTTCGGTCGCCAGGCGTACCGCGTCGGCTTGGTCCAGGCCTGGCGTGAGCAGGCTGAACTCGCCGCCGCGGTTGCGGGCAGCCAGCCAGTGACGGCGATCGGGCAGGCCGCTTACGCGCTTGAGCAGTTCGGCGACCCCGTTGATCAAGGCATCAGTGCGTTGCCCGCCCATGCGCTGATTGAGCCCCGCCAGGTCGTTGATCCGCAGCATCAACAGATGCCCATCACTGCTGTGCTCGGCGACCAGCAAATGGTCCGCCAGTTGTTCATCCAGCAAGCGCCGATTGGCCAGCCCGGTGAGGTTGTCCTGATAGGATTCGGTGCGCAGTTTTTCGCTGCGTGCCGCCTCTTCGTCGAACAGCGCCTTGAGCTTTTCGACCATCTGGTTCATCGCCAGCACCACGCGTTTCAATTCCGGGGTGCGCGGCAGCTTCGGCAGGCTACGAAATTCTCGTTTGCTGATGGCTTCGGCCTGTTTAACCATCTTGTCCAGCGGGCGCAATTGCCGGCGCAGCAACCAGCCACCAAACACCGCGCTGAGCAGTCCGCAGATGAGCAGCCAGATCAGGCTGCCCAGGGTGCTGTCCCACAGCTTGGCCAGGGCAAATCGCGGATTGCTCAGCACTTCGACCCGGGCGAATTGCTCCCAGCCCCGCATGATCAATGCTTCGCCACCTTGCGGGCGCAAATTGACCAGCGCCACGAACCAGCCGGGCACACGCTCGCCATCGGACGCCACGCTGCGTTCCACCAGCACCTGCTCATCAGCAATGCTGACCACGCGGATGCTGGTGAAATAACCACTGTCGAAAATCGAGCTGACCATCAATTCCGTCATCGCCGGATCGTCGACCTGCGCGGTCAGCGACAATCCCAGCGCCGTCGCCGCGTCCTGGGCGTGCGAGCGTAACTGGCCGAGCATCTGGTCGCGGGAGCTCTCCAGGCTGACAAAAAAACTGCCGCTGAACGCCACCAGCAGGAACAGACAGATGGCGAGAAACAATTGTTTGCGCAGTGACATAAAGACGCTCCTTGCGAGGACGATCAGCCGTCGCCCACGGCGAAACCTTCAACCTGCATTTTTTTCAGTACATCCTGCCAGCGCGACAGCTTTTTCGAGTCGCTCGAACGCTTGCCGCCGTTGGTGCCCGGCAGGTAAAGGCCTTCGGCATTGAAGGCATAGACCGGCAACAGGTCCTTGCGCCGTGAGGCAGGGGAGATCTCGCCCTTCAGGTTGTCCAGCACCAGCGGATCGGCCGTGGGGCTGCTGTAAAAGGTCAGCACCATGTGCGCCTGGTTCTGCGTCAGGGCTTTAACGTAGGTGATGCGCAGTTTCTCGCTGGGGATGCCGAGATAGCGCAGGCTGAAATACTTCGCCAGCGCGTAGTCCTCACAATCCCCGGCACCCTTGACCAGCGATTCGACGGGCGTGGCCCAGTAATCGGTCTGGCGCCAGATGCGCATATCGTCCTGGAAGGTTAGTTGCTGATTGAAGAAGCGATTGACCGTGTTGAGCTGCTCGCGCTCGGGCTGACCCTGTTGACCTTGCAGCAGTTGGCTCCAGTCCTTGATCCGCTGCTGCGCCGGGCCGAGCGCACCATAACGGGTCTGGGCATTTTGCAGCACCTGGGTGAAATCCCAGCTGGCCAACACCGAGCCCAGGCCGCAGACCAGCAAAATTGCCAGCAATAGCCGTCCGCCGAACCGAAATCGGAGCGTTGACCATCCTGGACTACGCCGGCGACGAGGCATGTCGGGCTGCTCGGGGTGCAGATGGATGGAGTCTAGGCGTTGTTTTCAGCGGGGGAGGGGAGATTGTCGGTTGGCCAGACGATCAGGGTTTGCGCAGGGTTTTCTGTCTGAGGATGTAGATGCTCACCAGCACCGCACTGGTCAGCATGAACCCGCGGGCCCATGGCATTGGCACCAGGTAGCAGGAGAACAGGATGCTCACCCACATCAGCCCGATGGCGTAGACCTTGCCCTTGAGCGGAATACCGTTGCCGTCGAGGTAGTCGCGGATCCACGGGCCGAGTCGTGGATGCTCCACCAGCCAATGGTAAAAACGCGGCGAGCTACGGGCGAAACAGGCGGCCGCCAGCAACAGGAAGGGAGTAGTGGGCAATACCGGCAGGAAGATCCCGATCACCCCCAACGCTACGCTGAGCCAGCCGATGGCCAGCAGCACGTAGCGCAACATCAGGGAGCGGTTGCCTATGGGATTGTCCATAGGCAGGACCTTAGTGGTGACGAGGCTTGAGGATCGCCGGTTTTTCGTCAGGCGCGTTGCACAGCAGGTACAGCGCGGTCAGGGCTTCCGGGATCTGCACGATCATGTCATCCATCAGGTTGGCATCGGCAGCGATGTCGGAGAACTCCGGCTGCTCGTCGAACAGGCCCGAGCCGACCATGATCGGCAGGAGCATTTCGCTGACTTCGTCTTCAGCGGTTTCAAACCAGGCCGCTTCACGCAGGAACACGCCTTCCATGAAACCGATGCACCAGCCGCGCAGGTCGGAGTCGTCCGGATCTTCACCGAGATCGAGTTCGCATGGCAGCTCGAATTCTTCGTCGGATGCCAGCTGGCGAGCGATGTGGGCCTTGAGTGCCAGGAGGGTGGATTCGATGGCTTCACGCTCGGTATCGTCGGCGTAATGTGGCTCTTCGGCGAACAGGGCGTCGATCCATTCACGGTCCGGAACGGTTTCGGAGCAGATCGACAGGGCTGTGAGGTAACCGTGGGCGGCCACGTAGTCCAGCGCCTCGTCATGCAGTTCATCGGCGTCGAGGAAGACTTGCAGGCGGGTTAGTTGCTCAGCGAAGGACATTAAAGGGCTACCTTGGAATTAAACAGATGCGCGAATTCTAGGCCTTCTTGAGCAGTCAGGCCAGCCGCGTGGGATATTTGGCCCAGTGGGGCCGCGAAACCTTGCGGCGGGGCACACCTTTTTCTGCAGGACCGTGTAGGAACTGTGTAGGAGCTGTCGAGTGAAACGAGGCTGCGATCTTTTGATCTTGCTTCGTGTACATATCCGTTTCTGCGGCAACGGCTTCTATCGGTTCCGCTTTTACAGCGGGTCACTTGGAAAAGCCCCAAGTAACCAAGGGCTTCTTGCCCCACCACTTGGCACCTCGCCCAGGCTCGGTGTGCCCTCACTCCGGCATTGCTCCGCGGGCCGCCGCGATGGCCCATCCATGGGCCAGCGCGGCTAAACCGGCATCCTTGCCGGTTTACCCGCTGCGCAATACCTGCGTTCGGCCATCGTGGTTAACGGGGCGTCCGCGATCAAGAACCGGGCCGAGGCGGCCTGAGAGCCGACCTGGCACGTAGTTCGCGCAGACATCGGCGGTGTTGCGTACGCGTAGTTGTCGTGCCCGAGACATATCCCCTGTGGGAGCGAGCTTGCTCGCGAATGCGGACTGACATTCAACATTGATGGCGACTGACCCGGCCTCTTCGCGAGCAAGCCCGCTCCCACTGGGGGATTGCAAGGCCGGAAGATGTGCGCGACCAAAAAAAGCGCAGCGCGCCGGCTTGACGCTTTGGTCGGCCCGAAGGCCGCCACGGCTAAGCTTTTGATCGCAGGCGCCCCGTTAACCACGCTGGCCGAACGCAGGCATTGCGTAGCGGGTAAACCGGCAAGGATGCCGGTTTAGCCGCGCTGGGCCAGGGAAGGCCCATCGCGGCGGCCCGCGGAGCAATGCCGGAGTGAGGGCACACCGAGCCTAGGCGAGGTGCCGAGTGGAGGGGCAAGAGCCTTTGCTTACTTTGGGCTTTTCAAAGTGAGTCGCTGTAAAAGCGAAACCAATAGAAGACATTACCGCAGAAACGGATATGTACCCCGAAAGCCGCCATCGCTAGCAAGCTTTGCTTCTTAGCTCCTCAGCTGACTCCCACAAGGAATGCAGTGTTTGTCCGCATGTGTCTTCTAAGCGGCACCCCTCGCAGAGAAGCCCTCGGGTATACTCCCGCGTTTTGTGATGCCCTGCTGGCGTCATGGCTGAGATGGACAGCGTCATGCAACGCGCACTTACGACTCGTCGGTGCAGACTGCGCGATTTTGGACCAGCCTTGCAGGGATGTTTCGGTGATTTTTGGAGTTTTTATGCTCGAACAGGCTCAACGCGTCCTCAAGGACATCTTCGGCTACGACAGCTTTCGTGGCCGCCAGGGTGCAATCATTGAGCGCGTGGCCAGTGGTGGCGACGCCCTGGTACTGATGCCTACCGGTGGCGGCAAGTCCTTGTGCTTCCAGGTGCCGGCGCTGCTGCGCGAAGGCCTGGCAGTCGTGGTGTCGCCGCTCATCGCATTGATGGACGACCAGGTCGCCACACTCGAAGAGCTGGGCGTCGCCGCCGCCGCCTTGAACTCCACGCTCAGCGCCGAGCAGCAACGGGACCTGGCCAACCGCATCAAGCGCGGTGAAGTGAAGATGCTCTATCTCGCCCCCGAACGCCTGGTGCAGCCGCGGATGCTGGCCTTCCTGCAGAGCCTGGAAATCTCCCTGTTCGCCATCGATGAGGCGCACTGTGTATCGCAATGGGGCCACGATTTCCGTCGCGAATACCTGCAACTGGGCCAACTGGCGGAGCTGTTCCCCAACGTCCCGCGCATCGCGCTGACCGCCACCGCCGACAAGCGCACCCGCGAAGAAATCGTCGATCGCCTGCACTTGCAGGATGCCGAGCGTTTCCTGTCGAGTTTCGACCGGCCGAACATCTTCTATCGCATCGTCCCCAAGGAGCAGCCACGCAAGCAGTTGCTGGCGTTCCTTGCCGAGCGACGCAGCGACGCCGGCATCGTCTATTGCCTGTCGCGCAAGAAAGTCGACGAAGTCGCGGTGTTCCTCAGCGAGCAAGGCTTCCCGGCGCTGCCGTATCACGCCGGCCTGCCCAATGAAACCCGCTCCCATCATCAGAAGCGCTTCCTCAACGAGGAAGGCCTGATCATGGTTGCCACCGTGGCGTTCGGCATGGGTATCGACAAACCGAACGTGCGCTTCGTCGCGCACCTGGATTTGCCGAAATCCCTTGAGGCGTACTACCAGGAAACCGGTCGCGGCGGTCGTGATGGCCTGCCGGCGGATGCCTGGATGGCTTACGGCCTGCAGGACGTGGTGATGCTCAAGCAAATGCTGCAGAACTCCGAAGGCGACGAGCGGCACAAACGCCTGGAGCAGCACAAGCTCGACGCCATGCTCTCGCTCTGCGAAGAAACCCGCTGCCGTCGGCAAACCCTGCTGGCCTACTTCGACGAAGACATGCCGCAGCCGTGTGGCCATTGCGACAACTGTGTCGATGGCGTGCAGACCTGGGACGCCACCGAACCTGCGCGCCAGGCGTTGTCGGCGATCTTCCGCACTGGCCAGCGCTACGGCGTCGGGCACCTGGTGGACGTGCTGCTGGGCAAGGACAACGAAAAGATTCGCAGCTTCGGTCACCAGCACCTGTCGGTGTATGGCGTCGGCAAGGCGATGGGCGAGAGCGAATGGCGCTCGCTGTTTCGCCAGCTGGTTGCCCGGGGCCTGGCGGACATCGACCTTGAAGGTTATGGCGGCCTGCGCCTGAGCGCTACCTGTCGCCCGCTGCTCAAGGGCGAAGTGACCCTGGAATTGCGCCGCGACCTCAAGCCGCAGACCACCGCCAAAAGCAGCAAGAGCCAGGCGAGCCAGCTGGTGCGCGGCGAAGAACGCGAACAGTGGGAAGCCCTGCGTGCGTTGCGCCGCAAGCTTGCCGAAGAACATGGGGTGCCGCCGTACGTCATCTTTCCGGATTCGACATTGCTGGAAATGCTGCGCAGCCAGCCGAGCTCGATGGCCGAGATGGCCCGGGTCAGCGGCGTCGGCGCGCGCAAGCTGGAGCGCTACGGCGAGGCCTTCCTCGAAGTGCTCGGGGGCCAGGCCGAGGCACCGAAAGTGGTGGCCGACCTGCGCCACGAATTGATCACCCTGGCCCGCGCCGGCATGACACCGCTGCAGATCGCCGGTCAGCTGCAGTGCTCGGAGAAGAACGTCTACACCCTGTTGGCCGAGGCGATTGGCAAGCAGCAGTTGTCTCTGGAGCAGGCACTTGATCTACCCGACGACTTGATGGGAGAAATCCAGGATGCGTTCCTCGATGGGGAGGGCGAATTGCCACCGGTGGCGGAGATTGCTGCATTGTTTGCCGGGCGGGTTCCTGAGGGGGTCCTGTACTGTGTCCGGGCCGCGCTGCAGTCTGAATTTGAAATCTGAAACAAGCCTTGCGTTGATGTAACGATTCAGTACAAAGCGAGCCTTGCTTCAAGTCATCGGTCATGCTTAGCTGACTAATAATTAGGTTTTCTCTATTTCAGTCTAACCATGAGTTTTTTATGCCGTTAACCGATCATCACCGCTTTGGCATGCAGTTGGCGCACATGTCCCGGGGCTGGCGGGCCGAGCTGGACCGACGCCTGGCAGGCCTTGGTTTGTCCCAGGCACGCTGGTTGGTGCTGTTGCATCTGGCGCGTTTCGAGGAGCCGCCGACCCAACGTGAACTGGCGCAAAGCGTCGCCGTCGAAGGGCCGACCCTGGCCCGGTTGCTCGATAGCCTGGAAGGTCAGGGCCTGGTTCAGCGTCAGGCCGTACTCGAAGACCGCCGGGCGAAGAAAATCGTCCTCTGTGCCCCGGCCCGTCCATTGATCGAACAGATTGAAACCATCGCCAATCAGCTGCGCCTGGAACTGTTCGAAGGCGTCGACGAGGCGGATTTGAAAACGTGCATGCGGGTTCACGGACACATCCTGGCCAATCTGGAAAAGTCTTGATTCATTAGCCCCTGCCAGACTTTTGAGTTACCCCGTTGGGCGGACTATAAAGAACTACTAGGCAATATCGGGTTCGTACCGGATGTGCGAACACGTACAGGTTGGTTCTGGTTATCTAAGGGATGCTCATGTCTGAGAGTTTGCACGTTGGCTTGCGGTGCGGCGCCAGGCTGCTGCTGGTAGCGGGTGCTGTGTTTTACTCGGCATTGGCGCCGGCGTTGGGATTGGGTGAGATCACCCTGCACTCGGCGCTGAACCAGCCATTACGCGCAGACATCGCCCTGGTGGACGCGGCGGGTCTTGAAGAAGGCGACCTGTCAGTCAACCTGGCGACGGCGGACGAATTCAGTCGAGCCGGTGTCGAGCGCGTGTTTTTTCTCAACGATCTGAAGTTCACGCCGATCCTGCGGGGCAATCGCAGCCTGATTCGGGTCAGCTCCAACAAAGTGGTCAATGAACCCTTCCTGAATTTTCTGGTGCAGCTCAATCAGCCCAATGGGCGTGTGCTGCGCGAATACACGGTGTTGATCGATCCGCCGGGTGCGCCGGGGATTGTCCCGGTGGTCGATGAACCCGAGGCGCCTGCGCGCAACTCTCCATTTCCCAAGGTCAAGCCCGCTGCAGCAACGCCCCTGCCCGGGAAAAAAACCGCGACAGCGCCCAAGCCCGAACCCGTGGCCCCGGCGCCGGTGATTGACCCCGCAGCAGAGCAACTGGCCGCCAGCGTGCTGCAGAACCAGCAACTGCAGGCGACCGTCGGCGAATTGAATACCAAGCTCCAGGCGCAGGACGAACAAGTTGCCGGCTACAAGAAACACGTAGCAGAGCTGCAAACCCAACTGGCTGAACTCAAGCAGGCACCGCCAGCAGCACCTGTTGCGGTGGCGCCTGCCGTAGCGGTGGTCGAGGAACCTGAGTCCAGCAATTGGCTGACAATGCTCGGCTTGCTGGCCCTTGCAGGCCTGTTGCTACTGGGTCTGTTCATTCGGCGCCAACGCCAACGCCAGCACCAGCTGGCAGATGATTTACCGCAGGCGGATCCCGGTCCAGTCTCCCGAGCTGATTCAGAATTCGACGATCAAACAGCGGCACAGGCGCCCTTGGCAACATCGGATGCCGATCAGCATGAGCAGACGCCGTCCGGTGATGTGCTTGAGGGCGTAGGCATCTACCTGGCTTATGGGCGCTTTTCCGAGGCTGCCGGTTTGTTGCGCGAAGGGCTGGCCAAGGAACCGCAGCGCACGGATCTGGCGGTACAGCTGCTGGAAGTACTCGGTAAACAAGGCGACGTTGCGGCGTACGATGCTCAGGAAAATCAGCTGCGCGACGCTGGGTTTGATCCGCAGACGCTTGAGGATATTCGCAGTCGTCACCCGAAAATGCACAGTGTGGCGCCGGTATCTGCTGCGCCGATTGTCGCGGCGGCGATCACCGCAGCACCTGCGGTTATCCAGGGCGATGAGTTCCAGTTGAACCTGGATGACTTGTCGATGGATGCCAACTGGGACCTGATCAGCCCCTTTGAAACAGCCCAGCCGCCGGCTCCTGCGCAGGAGCCGGCGTTCGCCTCTAACCTCCATGTCCTGCCTGACGTATTCGAAATGCCCGAAGAGTCGACCCAGGAAGAGTCTGAGCTGCAATGGAGTGCAGAACCGGACTCCCAAGCGCTGGATGACGATTTCCTCGCAGAATTCGGCGACCCCGAGCCGGCAATGCAACTGGAGCCGTTGAGCCTGGAACCGGACAATGCCGGCAAACTCGAGCAAGCGCAGACGTGCATTGATGACGGTGACCTGGACAGCGCGATAGAGCTGCTCAATGAGTTGCTTAAGGACGCCGATGAGCCGCTCAAGCAGACTGCCCGGAGTTTGCTGGCAGGCATCAGCTAAGATTTACCTGTAGGAGCGAGCCTGCTCGCGATAGCGGGGTGTCAGTCGACTCAAATGTTGAATGAACGACCTCAATCGCGAGCAGGCTCACTCCTACAGGAATGGGTCTGATCGCGATAGCGGGGTGTCAGTCGACTCAAATGTTGAATGATTGACCTCAATCGCGAGCAGGCTCACTCCTACAGGAATGGGTCTGCTCGCGATAGCGGTGAGTCAGTCGACACAAATGTTTAATGTTCAACCGTAATCGCGAGCAAGCTCACTCCCACAGGATTTAGAACGTCTGCCCCAGATTCAGGTACACCGCCTGCTCATCCGCATCGTTGAACCCATAACTGAAGTTCAACGGTCCCAACGGCGTATCGAAGCCAATGAATACGCTCGCCGCGTTGATGTACCCGCTGTCGAATTCATTGTCATTGTTCCATGCCCGCCCGCGTTCCAGCGAACCTCCAACATACAGCGGAAAGTCCAGCGGCAGGTACGATCGGGGGGTCAGGCGGCGGTAGTAGACGCCGCGCATCAGGCTGATGTTCTGCCCGGAAATCGCATCCTCCCTGAAGCCCGACAGCTGCCGAGCGCCGCCGAGCAGGAAGCTGGAAGTGACCACGTTGGCATCGTTAAGCGTGCGGCCATAACGGCCACCGAGAATGAACGTATCCGGGCCGCTGCTGAGGGCCTTGTCCAGCTTGAGCTCCCATTGCTGGTAGCGATTGTCCGAGCCCAACCCCGGTTCGTACTGCCGGAATGCCAGGCCGAAGTCTTCACCTGCATGGGGGAAGTAGACGTTGTCCAGTGAGTCGAACGAATACTTCAGTTCATAGAAGCCTTCATTGAAGCTTTCGCTGGGCAGGTCTTGATCGCCGATGCGCACATCGGCCTTGCCCCACGCTTCGCCAACACCCAGGCGCACCTCGCCGCTATTGCCGATCTGGCGCCCGACGTTCAGGCCGAAGCCGTAGCGTTCCACTCGATACTGCGCGATCGGATCGTTGTCGAGGATGGCTTCGACGTTCTGCGCGTCAAAGGCGGCATAAGGCGCGATGAAATACCGCGAACCGACGTCCAGCGGCTGGTAGAACTCGGTATAGAGCTCCTGGCGGTCTCCGATCTGCGCG
The DNA here is from genome assembly GCF_054897945.1 of Pseudomonas sp. LB3P31. Classification (NCBI taxonomy): domain Bacteria; kingdom Pseudomonadati; phylum Pseudomonadota; class Gammaproteobacteria; order Pseudomonadales; family Pseudomonadaceae; genus Pseudomonas; species Pseudomonas sp. LB3P31. Next base: position 1,791,670 of record NZ_CM142710.1, on the reverse strand, counting down.
CGGGTCAACCATTCGGCGCCCAGGCGGTTGATGCCGTTGACCCGGTAACTGGCGCCCAGGTTGAATGCACTGTCGCCGCGCATATCGTCTGAAAGATTCAACCCGAGTCGCAGGTAATCCGTGCCGCTGCGCTTGCCCCGGGCACTGATGATCAGCGTGTGGGCCTGGCCCTTGTGCGCGACTCGATACTGCACCTGCTCGAAGTAGTCGAGCCCATACAGAGTGCCCATGTCGGTTTGCAGGCGCCCCAGGTCCAGTGGCTGGCCGATGTGCTGGTGAATGTAGTAACGAATCACGTCGTCGCCGACCTTCGAATCGTTTTCCACTTTGATCGCCGTAATGATCGGCGTGCGTTCACTCGGCGCGCGGGCGGCGCTCAACCCGGGATCCAGCGCTTGTGCGGGTTTGAGGCGCGCCAGGCGTGCATCGAGGATTTTCGTCGCGCGATAGCCGGCGTCGATCATCTCCTCGGCGCGGCCGAAGTCGGTGACCCCGAAACTCGCCAGCGACGGCTGGATCAGGATGTCGTCCTTGTGCAGGGCCGCCAGTTGTTCCTCGGAGTTGCGGCGGGTCATCAGGGTGATCGACTGGTTCAGCACGTCGACCACGGTGGCCAGCTCCTTGCGACTGCGCAGTGGCGTGCCAATGTCGACCACGATGGCCACATCGACCCCCATTTCCCGGGCCACATCCAGCGGGATGTTATCGGTCATGCCGCCGTCCACCAGCAGACGGCCATCCAGTTCGACCGGGGCGAACACGGCCGGGATCGACATGCTGGCGCGAATTACCTGCGGCAGGTGGCCCTTGCGGAACACCACCTTTTCACCGCTGGCGATGTCGGTCGCGACTGCGCGGAAGGGGATGGGCAGCTTGTCGAAATCCCGGGTGTCACTGGCATGGGCCAGCAGGCTTTCCAGCATCAGCGCGAGGTTCTGGCCCTGGATCACCCCCAGTGGCAGGCCGAGGCTGCCGTCGTCGCGAAAGCTGAGTTTCTGCTTCACCAGGAAGTCGCGGTCATCCTGCTTGCGCCGGAACGGCACGTCGGCCCTGGGCGGCGCGTCGGACAACGCTTGTTGCCAGTCGATGTTCAGCGCGAGCTTTTCCAGTTCGTCGATCTTGTACCCGGATGCATAAAGCCCACCCACCACCGCGCCCATGCTGGTGCCGGCGATGGCGTCGATCTGGATGCCTTGCTCCTCCAGCGCCTTGAGCACGCCGATGTGCGCCAGGCCGCGGGCCGCGCCACCGGACAGCACCAGGCCGACTTTCGGTCGCGCAGGCTCGGCGGCCTGGACGATCATGGGCAGCAGGCAGAGCAACAGGCAGCACAGAAGATGACGCATCATGAATCTCGGGACCGGTGAAAAAGGTCGCTATTATAGCGGCGCCCTTTGCCTCAGGAGACTCGTCAATCATGACCGCACGCAAACCGGAAGTCGTCATCACCTATTGCACCCAGTGCCAGTGGTTACTGCGCGCTGCCTGGCTGGCCCAGGAACTGCTCAGTACTTTTGGCGATGACCTGGGCAAAGTGTCGCTGGTGCCCGGTACCGGTGGGGTCTTTCACATTTTCTGTGACGAAGTGCAGCTCTGGGAGCGCAAGGCTGACGGTGGTTTTCCCGAGGCCAAGGTGCTCAAGCAACGGGTCCGTGATCAGATTGATCCGGACCGCGACCTCGGTCACAACGATCGCACTCAGTGAGAGGCTGCTTCTGCGGCGACGGCCTTCTTGTCTGAGCCGCTGGAAAGACGGCTGGAGACCACAATCGCCAGGATGATTAGCGCGCCGCCGATTAGCATGCGCAACGTTGGGTTTTCGTTGAACAGCAGCCACGCCAAAGTGATGCCGTAGACCGGCTCCAGGGCGAACACCACGGCGGCAGTGCGGGCCTTGATCACCGCGAGGCTGGCGACGAACAGGCTGTGAGCGACGCCGGTGCAGAATATGCCGAGCAGGCCGATCCACAACCAGTCCAGGGCTCGTACTTCGCTCAATTGCGGAGCGGCCACTGGCAGCAGGCACAAGGCAACCACCACGTTCTGACACAGCGCTGCCTGCACCGGCGGGATACGGGCCGAACTGGCGCGGTTGGTCAACGACAGCAAGGCGAACAGCAGGCCGGAACCCACCGCCCACAACAGCCCGGTGGTCGCCCCGCTGGCGAGGTCGAAGTCAGGCGTGACCAGCACCAGGCCGACACTCACCAGCACCACCAGCAGAATTTCGTTGGCGCGAATCCGCTCGCGAAAGATCAGCCCTTCGAGAATCACGGTAAAGGCCGGGAAACTGGCGAAACCCAAGGTCGCGATCGCGACGCCGGCGACCTTCACCGCAATGAAAAAGCTCACCCAATGTCCGGCCAGCAACAAGCCGCTGAGCAACAGCCGGCGCCAGTCCACGGCTTCGAGTTTCCGCCAGCGAGTGGCACTGGCGAAGCGCGCAAATACTGCCAGGGCGAGCACGGCGAAGGCGGCGCGACCAAACACGATGACCGCCGGGGAGGCCGCAGCGAGTTTGCCGAACACGCCGGTCAGGCCGAACATCAGTGCGCCAATGTGCAGGGCGCCAAGGGCGGTACGGGGAGTCATTGCAGATCCTTGATGGATGTATTGAACCGGGCCAACCATTCACGGATGGACCCCGTAGGAGCTGCCGAAGGCTCGCGGCCCGAGCCTTCGGCAGCTCCTACATTGAACCGTGTGGAGCCCTTACGTCTGTCGCCAGACTATCGTCTTTTATCGCCAGCCTCGCGCCGCAGTTTGCCCGGAGTTGCGCCGAACTCGCGCAGCACCGCCGCCGCGAACGCACTCTGGGAGCTGTAGCCGACGCGGCTGGCAATTTCGCCGATGGGCAGCGCCGTGTCGCGCAGCAATTCGACGGCCCGATGCAAACGGCGGCTGCGAATATAGTCCATCGGCGTCTGCCCGCACTCGGCCACAAAACGTGCATGCAGGCGTGCGCTGGACAGGTCGGCGATACGCGCGAGGTCGGCGACCTGCAGGGGATAGGCCGCGTGCTGGTCGATATGCGCATTCAGCGCCGCATAAGGCAGGCGTCGCCCGCCCATGACCTGGGGTTGGACGTTGTTGAGGCTGGCCAGCAACAGCACTGCGCCCTGTTGCGCGATCAGCGGATCGTCGACCTGGCTCCCCGCCAGCCAGCTCACCAATTGGCTTTGCCCGGCATCCAGCGGCAGGCGCCCGGCGCTGTCGAGCAGGCGTCGACTGGCGTCGGCATGATCTCCCAGCGACTGCGCCACCCATTGATCGCTCGGCACATCCAGCACCAGGCAGCGGCTGCCGTTGGCACTGTTGCAGGCGTGATGAAAGCCGGAAGGCACCACCACAAAACTCTGCTGCACCACCTGGCTGCCATGCCCGCCGACCTCGAAATCCAGCGCACCGGACAAGCCGAAAACCAGCTGCGCATGGTCATGGCTGTGGATGATCAGGTCCTTGGTGTACTGGCGCAGCGTGAGGATCGGTCTCATCGCAGGTCTCCGGGGCAAGGTCCGCATTCTACACCGAGCCCGCAGTGTGGCGCTGTCACAGGAATGACTCGTCATTGTCATGGGCGATTAACCCGCCTGGCGCACAGTTGCAAAAACCATCGTGGAGGGTTGCCAATGACCAGTGCCGAGCTCGCCAGACCCGGTCGCAAGCAACTGGTGCGGACCTTGTGGATTTCCGATGTGCACCTGGGCACACGGGACTGCCAGGCCGAGCACTTGAGCAAATTCCTCAAGGGCTACCACGCGGACAAGGTCTACCTGGTCGGCGACATCATCGACGGCTGGAAGCTGCGCAGTGGCATGTACTGGCCACAGGCCCACACCAACGTGATTCGTCGCCTGCTGACCATGAGCAAGCGCGGTACCGAGGTGATCTACGTTACCGGCAACCACGATGAATTCCTGCGGCGCTACTCGAAATTGATTCTGGGCAATATCCAGCTGGTGGACGAAGCTGTGCACGTCACGGCCGACGGCCGGCATCTGCTGGTTATCCATGGCGACCAGTTCGACGTGATTACCCGCTACCACCGCTGGCTGGCGTTTCTTGGGGACTCCGCCTACGAGTTCACCCTGACCCTCAACCGCTGGCTGAATCACTGGCGCGCCCGTTACGGTTATGGGTACTGGTCGTTGTCGGCGTACCTCAAGCACAAGGTGAAAACCGCGGTCAGCTTTATCAGCGATTTCGAGGAAGCCATCGCGCATGAGTGCGTGAAGCGCGAGTTGCATGGCGTGGTGTGCGGGCATATTCACCACGCCGAGATTCGTCGGGTGGGCGGGGTGGATTACCTTAACTGCGGGGATTGGGTGGAGTCGTGCACGGCGTTGATCGAGCATTGGGACGGGTCGATCGAGTTGTATCGGTTGGCGGATGCGCAGGCGCGGGAGGCGGAGTTGAGGGCGGTGAAGGTGGCTGAGCCTGCCTGAGATCAAAGTCAAAAGATCGCAGCCTTCGGCAGCTCCTACAGTGGAATGCGTACCTCCGTAGGAGCTGCCGAAGGCTGCGATCTTTTGATCTTAGGCTGGCGCGTGCTCCTCCATCGCCGCCTTGTAAATCGAATGCTTGGGCTGGGCAAACAACCGCTCCATCATCGGTTCAAAGAAACTCAGCGGCAGTGTCTCGTAACCCGGATCAAACGCCGCCGCGTCATACTTGGCGCAGAACTCAATGGTCGCCTGGTATTGCGGATGATCGCTGAACTGCTCGCGCAGATGCCGATCCATGCCAAGGTGGTGGAAGAAGTAGTAACCCTGGAAAATCCCATGCTTCTCCACCATCCACAGATTCTCGGCGCTGACGAATGGCTTGAGAATCGCCGCGGCGATGTCCGGATGGTTATAGGAGCCCAAGGTGTCGCCGATGTCATGCAGCAACGCACACACCACGTACTCCTCGTCGCGGCCATCGCGCCAGGCGCGGCTTGCGGTTTGCAGCGAGTGGGTCAGACGGTCCACGGGAAAGCCGCCAAAGTCACCCTCCAGCAACTTCAGGTGCGCCACGATACGGGTCGGCAACTGCCTGGCGTAGGCGCTGAAGTCGGCAGCGATGATCGCCCAGTCTTCCTGGGTGCCGTCCTGCATATGGGTAAATCGGGCATTGGCATTCATCGGCTTTCCTCGAATGACGGGTGACACCTAGAACGGCACGCGACCCAGAATCATGTCGCGATACATGACGAAATCGCCGAGCAGGCTGTACAACGGGTGCTGGAAAGTCGCAGGACGATTCTTCTCGAAAAAGAAATGCCCGGCCCAGGCAAAGCTGTAACCGGCCAGCGGCAGACTCAGCAATAACAGCCAGGCGCCCTGGCCGATGGCCATGGCCAGAATGAAAATAACCAGCGTGGTACCGATAAAGTGCAGTCGACGACACGTACTGTCACCGTGCTCGCTGAGGTAATACGGGTAGAACTCAGCGAAGCTGTTGAAACGTTTGATGTTTTCCACGACCGCGATCTCTATGGTTTTTGTTCTGACGACAAGTTGTTCTGCGGGTAGCTTATTTGAGTCTAGAGTGATCATTGGCATCAGCCAGTGACAATAGGCGCCACTTTAGTATCCTTCGGTAAACCTGCCGCCGTTGACGGCTCACCAAGACAGTAAACGCCATGAGCGAAAGAACGACTTCTGCAAGCTGGGCGATGGGGATTGTCAAGGCACTGGAAATGGACGGCCTGGATTGTCGGGTTCTGTTCAGGCAGCTGGGGCTGGACTATGCGTCACTGAATGATCCCGATGCGCGCTTCACCCAGGACTCGATGACACGACTGTGGCAGCGCGCGGTCGAGCTGTCCGGCAACCCCGCGATCGGCCTGAACATGGGCAAGGTGGTGCGGCCAGCGTCGTTCCATGTGGCTGGCTATGCCTTGATGTCGAGCCAGACCCTGGTCGAAGGCTTCCAGCGCCTGGTGCGGTATCAGCGGATCATCGCGGAAAGTGCCGACCTGAGCTTCCGCCTGCTGGACGAGGGTTATGCACTGATCCTGACGGTGCACGGCGATCATCTGCCGCCGACCCGGCAAAGCGCCGAGGCCTCGCTGGCCTGCGCCCTCGGAATGTGCAACTGGCTGACCGGGCGCACCCTGCAACCGCGCAAGGTGATGTTCCAGGGCGATCAGCCGGTCAACCTTGAGCCTTACAATCAGACATTCCACGCCCCGCTGGTGTTCAGCGCGGCATATGACGCGCTGATCTTCGAGCGCGCCGACATGGAAGCGCCCCTGCCGACGGCCAACGAAGCGATGGCGGTGTTGCATGACCGGTTTGCCGGTGAATACCTGGCGCGGTTTTCCGAGAGCCGAGTCACCCACAAGGCGCGACAGGTGCTGTGCCGCCTGCTGCCCCAGGGCGAACCCAAGCGCGACACCGTGGCGCAGACCCTGCACCTGTCGCAGCGCACGTTGCAGCGCCGGTTGCAGGAGGAAGGCACCAGCTTTCAAGCGTTGCTCGACGACACCCGTCGCGAACTGGCCGAGCAGTACCTGGCCCAGCCCAGCATGACCTTGCTGGAAATCGCCTACCTGCTGGGCTTCGCCGACCCTAGCAATTTCTTCCGCGCGTTTCGCCGCTGGTTTGACGCCACACCCGGCGAATACCGGGCACGGCTGACGGAGACGCCGGTGCCGGTCAGTGACGCCAAAACGCCGGAATACACAACACAAACACCGTGATGATTTCCAGTCGACCTAGCAGCATGCCGAACGACAGGATCCATTTCGCCGCATCGGGCAAGGTCGCAAAGTTACCCGCAGGCCCGATGGTTTCACCCAGCCCCGGGCCGACCCCGGAAACGGTACTGGCCGCGCCGGTCAGCGCGGTCATCCAGTCCACGCCGAGCAGCGACAGCAGCAAGGCAATGACGCAGATGGTGATGGCAAAGAAGAACGAGAAGGTCAGGATCGACCGCACGATCTCTTCGTCGAGGCGGTGCCCGTTGTACTTCTGCTTGATCACTGCCCGCGGGTGAATCAGCTGGTTAAGGTTGGCTTTGAGCAGGATATAGGCGACCTGGAAACGGAAAATCTTGATCCCGCCGGCGGTGGAGCCCGAGCAGCCACCAACAAAACCCAGGTAGAAGAACAGCATTAGCGAGAAATTGCCCCACAGGCTGTAGTCCCCCAGCGCAAAACCGGTAGTGGTGACCACGGAAGTGACGTTCAGCGCCACGTGCCGCAGCGCGTCCAGCCAATGCAATTGAGTGGTCCACCAGTACCAGATGCTGAGCACCAGCCAGGTCACCAGCAACATGCCGAGTAAACCCTGGACCTGCTGATCCTTGATCAGCGCCCGGCGGTTGCCGCGCAGGGTTGCCACGTAGAGGGTGAACGGCAGGCTGCCGAGGATCATGACAACGATCGCCACCCAGTGCACCGCCGGTTGGGTCCATTTCGCCAGGGACTTGTCGGAGGTCGAGAAGCCGCCGGTGGAAATCGCCGACATCGCATGGTTGATTGCATCAAACGGGCTCATCCCGGCCCACCAGAACGCCAGGCTGCCGACAATGGTGATGCCGACATAGGCCGCCACGATCAGGCGCGCCACCATGTGCGAGCGCGGCATGACTTTTTCCGAGCGATCGGACGATTCGGTCTGGAACAGGCGCATGCCACCGATACGCAGCAGTGGCAGGATCGCTACCGCCATGCCGATAAAGCCGATGCCGCCGATCCAGTGCAGCAGTGAGCGCCACATCAGGATGCCCGGGGACATGGTGTCCAGGCCGTTAAGCACGGTCGCACCGGTGGCGGTAATGCCGGACATGCTTTCAAAGAATGAGTCGGTGTAGCTGATGTGCTGGGTCAGCAGGAACGGCAGCGCGGCAAAAATGCACACCACCAGCCAGCTGCTGACGGTCAGCAGGTACATGTCCCGCGGGCGCAGGTGCACGTGTTCGGGGCGACCGGGGATGACCAGCGCCAGGCCGGCGACAAAGGTGATCATGCTCGCCCAGAGGAACGACGGCAGGTCGCCCGTGCGCTCGAAAATCACCAGCGTGGCCATCGGCACGACCATGGCGATAGCCAGGGTGATCAGGAAGATGCCGATGATGAAACCAATAGTCCTTAAGGTCGGCAACGCCATGAAGTCCGCTCGGGCTGTAATAGGGAAGGGCGCCATTCTACCTGCGGGACAGGGCATGTAAACCGGCATCCCTGCGGCAGTTACCGCTAGAATAGCCAAACATTTTTCCTTGGAGGTGGCCGATGCAGGCTCTCGACGCTTTGCTCAACCGTGTTTCCGTTCCACGACTGCTCGAACCGGCACCGACCGCCGAGCAACGTGAAGCACTGTTCGCCGCTGCCATGCGTGCACCGGACCATGGCCATTTGCAGCCGTGGCGGTTCCTGACAGTCGAGGGCGGGGCACGGGAGCAGATGGGCGAGTTGCTGGCCGAAGCTGCCAGGTTGCAGGACAACGAAGTGTCCGAGGCGGCGGTGGACAAGGCGCGCAACGGGCCCCTGCGGGCACCGCTGGTGGTCGTGGTGATTGCGCGGTTACAGGATCACGTCAAATATCCGAAGTCCGAGCAGCTGCTGGCTGCCGGGTGCGCGGCCCACGGGATTTTGCTGGCTGCGTATGCGCAGGGGATTGGCGCGGTGTGGCGCACCGGCGAGCTGGCGTATTCGTCGCACGTGGCCAAGGGGTTGGGTCTGGCGGAGGGGGAGGAGGTGATTGCGTTCCTTTACCTGGGTACACCGCAGAAAGAACCGCGGGTGGCGGAGAAGGTTGATCTGAGCGAGTTCGTCAGCGCTTGGCCTGGTAAGGGCTGAAGATCAAGAGATCGCAGCCTCGTTGCACTCGACAGCTCCTACAGGTCGCATCGGTGCGCACCCTCTGTAGGAGCTGTCGAGTGCAACGAGGCTGCGATCTTTTCGGCTCCCGAAATTTTTACGGCTGGACCACGGCCCCGGGCACCAACGGTAATTCCAGGCTGGCGATAAACCCACCATCAGGATGATTCGCCAACACCAGGCTCCCGCCATGCCGCTCCGCCGCCCGGCGCGCGATGGCCAGGCCCAGGCCGTGCCCTGCTGCGCTCTGCCCCGGTGCCCGATAGAACGGCTCACCCAACTGACTCAAGTGCGCAGCCTCCACCCCAGGGCCGTGATCGCGCACACTCACCACAATCCGCTCGCCATGCCGCATCGCCTGCATTTCAATTGGCTGCCCAGCCGGGCTGAAGCGTTGCGCGTTGCGCAGCAGGTTATCCACCGCACGTTCGATCATCGTCGGCCAGCCCTTGAGGCTGAGCTGCGGCTCGGCTTCGAGGCGTACGGTCTGTTCCGGTGAACTCAGCTGCGCGTCCTTCTGCAGAGTGTGCAGCAGGTCATTGAGATCGACGTCTTCGGCGCTGGCATTGTCGGCATCGACCCGCGCCAGCACGAGAATTTCGCTGATCAGCGCTTCCAGTCGATCGCACTCGCGGGTCAGGCGTGGCCAGAGTTTTTCCCGTTCTTCGGGGTTGGCGCGCTCGGCCAGTGCCAGGGCAATGCGCAGTCGGGCGAGGGGCGAGCGCAGTTCGTGGGAGACATCGCGCAGCAATTGCCGCTGGCTGCCGATCAGGCTTTGCAGACGCGCCCCCATGCGGTTGAAATCATTGGCCAGCACGCCGAACTCGTCGCGCCGGTTGGCCAGTTTCACCAGGCTGTTCTGTTGGTAGGTGGTTTGCCCCAGGTCATGCACGGCGCCGCGCAAACGGCTGAGCGGGCGGGTAATCGACAGGGTCACGAACAGGCTGAACAGGGTCAGTACCACCAGCGCGATACCCAGCGCGCTCAACGGCCACAGCAGGCTTTCGCGATGCCAGGAGTCGAGTTCCGGGTGTGGGATACGGTAGATCAGCAAGTAGGTGTTGCCGGTTTTTTCGCTGGTGTATTCGTCGGTCAGGCGCCGCCATGGCAGGCGGCGATCACCGTCGTTCTGCCGGGCTTCGAAGGCCGCCGCACGGCGCGGGAAGGTGCCGCGCACCACGGGGTCGCCGCTCTCATTGAGCACCTGAACGTCGATGTGATACTGGCGTTTGCGCTGTTCGAGGATGTCCTGGGCGGCTTCTTCGCCTTGGGCCTCGTAGGTTTGCGTCCACTGTTCGGCCAGGGTGTTGAGGCCCGGGTGGCGACTGAGAATCCAGGCGTCCTGGTTGAGCATATGCCCCAGCAGGATGGAAAGCCCTGCAACCAGGGCAATGGCCAGCCAGAAGCTGGCCAGGATTCGCCAGAACAGTGAACGCACAGAAATTCCTCAAGCTGGCAGAGACCCCCTGTGGGAGCGAGCCTGCTCGCGATAGCGGTGTGTCAGAACAAGCTATTTTGACTGACACACCGCTATCGCGAGCAGGCTCACTCCTACAGGGGTTTTGCATAAATTCAGACCCAACGGTGTTCACCCGTTGGGTCCGTGGTCAGCGCATTATTGCGCTTTTTGCGGTTGCTGCGCTTTCCACGCCTTGAACTCGGCCCATTCGGCGCGGCGTTCGGCTTTTTTCTTCTGGATCTCGTCGAATTGCTTCTGTTGATCCGGTTTCAGCAGGGCGCGTACGTCCGCTTCGGCCTTCTTGTGGTTGGCGGCCATTTCATCTTTCATGGCTTTCTGGTCGGCCGGGGAGAGTTTCTCCAAGTACTTGTCGACCACTTGCTTACGCTCGTGCATCTGCTCGCCCATGATCTTGCGGATCTGCTCGCGCTGTTCGCGGCTCAGGTCGAGTTCACCGTATGGGCCTTTGCCGTGCATGCCGTGCATCTGACCGCCGTGGCGCGGGCCGTCCATCGAACCACCCATCGGGCCGGCGCCTTCAGGCATCGCCATGGCAACGGTCGGCAGGGCGGCGGCAAACATCAGAGCGATAAGAGTCTTGCGCATGGTGAATCTCCTTGTCTCGTTCCCGGTACGTTCCGGATGAGTACAGATTAACGAGGTCAAGGTAAGCGGCGGTCAGCGGAGCGTAAAGCTTAGGTAAAGAGAGTTTTGCCCCGGCCTGACAAACCTGCTGCATGAAACTCCCCGTAGGAGAAGGCTGCGATCTTTTGATCTTGATCCTTCAGGGGTCGCCGAAGAGCAAGATCAAAAGATCGCAGCCTTCGGCAGCTCCTACAGGGGATCGCAGTTTTATCGAACCCACGGGAAGGTTCAGAGGCTGTAGTAGTACCCACGGCTACGCAGCGCAATGATGCGTGGGCGGCCGTCGGGGTGGGGGCCGATCTTTTTGCGCAGGTTGCTCACGTGCATGTCGAGGCTGCGGTCGTACAGGGTCAACTTGCGGCCCAGGGCGATCTGCGCCAGCTCCTGTTTGTCCAGCGGCTCGCCCGGTTGCTTGAGCAACGCTTCGAGCAGGCGGCTTTCGGACACCGTCAGGGTGAACTCCTGTTCGTCGATGCTGACCACGCCGCGCACCGGGCTGAAGCACAGATCGCCCAATTCCACCTGGCTGGACACAGCCGCCGGGTGACTGCGGCGCAATACTGCGCGCAGGCGGGCGGTCAGCTCCCGTGGATCGCAGGGTTTGGCCAGGTAATCGTCGGCACCCAGCTCCAGGCCGAGAATGCGGTCCAGCGGCTCGCCGCGGGCCGAGAGCATCAGCACCGGCAGGTCCGGGTGATCGCTGCGCAGTTGCTTGAGCAACTCCAGCCCGCTGCCGTCCGGCAACATCACGTCCAGCACCACCGCTGCCGGCGCCGTTTCCGCCAGCGCCCGGCGGGCACTCTGGCCGTCGTGGCAGGCACGCACCAGAAAGCCTTCCTGGCTCAGCCAGCTCACCAGGAGCTCACACAGCTCCTGGTCATCATCAATCAATAACAACTCGCTCATGAATCACTCAATTTAGCCATTGCCGACGTTTTCGATATGCCCCACTGGCGAAGATACCGCAGAGCAGGGCAAACAGTGCAACTCCCGCCCCGGTGACGAACCACTGCTGCTGGTCGGTCAACAGGCGCGGTAGATGGTTGCCGGCCTGCGCTTCCTTGAGTTGCAGCTTCAGACGTTGATTCTCCTGGCGCAACCGGCTCAACTGAGCGCTTTCGCGTTCGCCATCGGAACTTTGCAATTGTTTGACCTGCTCTTGCCGTTGTTGCTCGCTGGCATTAAGGCGTTGCTGCAGATCACTGATCTGGCTGGCGGCGCTAATACCTGCGGGATTTTCCTCACCGTGGGCCGGGGCCCCGATCGACAACGTCAGCAACATCAGACACAACGGACCCTTGCGCATCGCGACTCCTGATTCCAATCGGTTATTGGGCAGGTTGTCGGCAGGCAAACGGGAATGATGAGTGATTGAGAACACGATGAACCGGCGAAGGTTCATCGTGAGGGGAGAACTAAGGCAGGACTTGCTTGAATGGCTTGACCGAAACGTTGGCGTAGACGCCCGCTGCGATGTACGGATCAGCGTCGGCCCATGCCTGGGCGGCGCTCAGGGAATCGAACTCGGCGACGATCAGGCTGCCGGTGAAGCCTGCAGCGCCCGGATCATTGCTGTCGACTGCCGGGTGCGGCCCGGCCAGTACGATTCGGCCTTCGCCCTTGAGCTGTTGCAGGCGCTCGAGGTGGGCAGGTCGCGCGGCCAGGCGGGCTTCCAGGGAATTGGCGACGTCTGTGGCAATGATTGCGTAAAGCATGTCAGTCCTCGGTTTTTGGCGTTGTGGTATCGGTGTCGTGCAGGTGGCGCGACAGGTAGATGCCCTGTGCGACCAGGAACAGCAAGGTCATGCCCAGGCTGCCGAAGACCTTGAAGTCGACCCAGTAGCTCTGGAACGTGAACGCGACAAACAGGTTGGCGGCTCCGCAAAACAGGAAGAAGCAGATCCAGGCGATGTTCAGGCGAGTCCAGACCGGGTCTGGCAGGGTCAGTGCGTGGCCCATGATGCGCTTGATCAACAGGCGGTCGCCGATGAAATGACTACCGATGAACGCCAGGGCGAACAACCAGTTGACCACCGGTGCCTTCCATTTCAGGAAGGTCTCGCTATGGAACGCCAGGGTCATGCCGCCGAAGACCAGGCAGGCAATGAGGGTCAGCCACTGGCTCTTCTCCAGCTTGCGCTGGCTGATGAACAGGGCGCCATAGACCACCAGCGAACTGATGATCAGCATCGCGGTGGCGCTGTAGATTCCGCCTACAGTCAGCTCGTGGCCGGCGATGTCGACGACCCGTGGATCAAGTTTGTAGACGATGAAAAACAGGAGAAGCGGGATGAAATCGATGAATTGTTTCACAGTGGCAGCCAGAAGCAGGATGTGGCGGCATAATACCAAACATATGGGCGCGCGATAGCGCCAGCTGATTTGAGGTTACACATCCCCGTGAATGTTGATTTGCACTGCCATAGCACGGCCTCCGATGGCGCCCTGGCGCCTGCGGTTCTGGTTGCGCGTGCGTTCGAGAAAGGCGTGCGAGTTCTGGCCTTGACTGATCACGACACCCTCGAAGGCCTGGATGAGGCCCGTACGGCCGCCACGTCGCTGGGCATGCAGCTGATCAACGGCGTCGAATTGTCCTGCACCTGGGGCGGCGCGACCATTCATGTGCTGGGTTACGGTTTTGATGTAAATGCGCCTTCGCTGGTCGAAGCGATTGCCAGACTGCACGATGGCCGCTGGCTACGGTCCGAAGAAATAAGCCGCAAGCTGGCGTTGAAGGGCATGCCGGGGGCGCTGGAAGGCGCTCGGGCCATTCAGCAGGAATTGGGCGACAGCGGCAACGCGCCGGCCCGTCCGCACTTTGCCGACTGGATGGTGCGCGAAGGTTTCGTCAAGGATCGCGCCGAGGCGTTCCGCAAATGGCTGGGCGCCGGCAAGCTGGGGGACGTCAAGCAACACTGGCCGACCCTGGAAGAAACCGTCGAAACCCTGCGTGCGGCAAAAGCCTGGGTTAGCCTGGCGCACCCATGGCATTACGATTTCACTCGCAGCAAGCGTCGCCGGCTGATTTCTGACTATATTCAAGCAGGGGGCCACGCCATCGAAGTGGTCAATGGCCATCAGCCCGCCGAACAGGTCGGCAGCCTGGCGATTCTTGCCCGTGAGTTCGGTCTGCTGGTCAGCGCCGGCAGTGATTTTCATGGCCCTGGAGGCTGGTCCGAGATCGGCGAGTATCGCCCGCTTCCGGAGGATCTGCCGCCACTGTGGTGTCGATTCAAACATGACCCAATTATTGACGCCGTCTGAACAGGTAGAGAATGTGAGTCAATTTTTCCAGATTCATCCGGAAAACCCGCAAGCGCGCCTGATCAAACAGGCTGTCGAGATCATTCGCAAGGGCGGGGTGGTGATCTACCCCACAGACTCTTCCTACGCCATTGGTTGCCAGATCGGCGACAAGGTTGCCGTGGAGCGCGTACGCCGCCTGCGCGGCCTGGACGACAAGCACAATTTCGCGCTGATCTGCAGCGACCTGTCGCAACTGGGGCTGTTCGCCAAGATCGATACCGGGACGTTCCGCCTGCTCAAGGCGCACCTGCCTGGGCCGTACACCTTCATTCTCAACGCCACCCGCGAAGTCCCGCGGCTGTTGTTGCACCCAAAAAAACGCACCATCGGCCTGCGGGTACCGAGCCATCCGATTGCCCTGGCCTTGCTCGAAGAGCTGGGCGAGCCATTGATGAGCGTGACGCTGATCATGCCCGGTGACACCGATCCGCTGACTGACCCGTATGAAATGCGCCAGATGCTCGAACATCAGGTCGACCTGATCATCGACGGCGGTTTTGGCGGGATCAAGGCGTCCACCGTGATCAACCTGGCCGATGGCGAGCCGGAAGTGATTCGTGTCGGTTGCGGCGACCCTGCGCCGTTCATGGCCGAGGCCTAGATGTCTGCAGTAGAACCCGTCGACAGTCAGGCCGGCGCCCAGCAGGAGCTGCCTTTCGCCATGGTCTACGGTCAGGCGGTGCTGGAAATGCCGCTGGACCTGTACATCCCGCCGGACGCTCTCGAGGTATTCCTCGAAGCCTTTGAAGGCCCGCTCGACCTGCTGCTGTACCTGATCCGCAAGCAGAACATCAATATCCTCGACATCCCGGTGGCGGAAATTACCCGCCAGTACATGGGTTATGTCGAGTTGATGCAGTCAGTGCGCCTGGAGCTGGCCGCCGAGTACCTGGTGATGGCCGCGATGCTGGCCGAGATCAAGTCGCGGATGCTCTTGCCCCGGGCGGAAACCATCGAGGCCGAAGAAGACGACCCGCGCGCCGAGCTGATCCGGCGGCTACAGGAGTACGAGCGGTTCAAGGCCGCGGCGGAAGGCATCGATGGCCTGAGTCGGGTCGGTCGGGACGTTGTGGTGCCCCGGCTGGACGCCCCGGAGGCCCGGGCACGCAAGCTGGTGCCGGACGTCAGTCTGGCAGAGTTGCTGATGTCCATGGCCGAGGTGCTGCGCCGTGGCGACATGTTCGAAAGTCACCAGGTCAGTCGCGAGGCATTGTCGACCCGCGAACGCATGAGCGATGTGCTGGAGCGCCTCAAGGGCGGCGGCTTCGTGCCCTTTGTCGAGCTGTTCACCGCTGAAGAAGGGCGCCTGGGGGTGGTGGTGACCTTTATGGCAATCCTCGAACTGGTCAAGGAATCTTTGGTCGAGCTGGTGCAGAATGAGCCGTTCGCGGCGATCCACGTGCGGGCGCGAGCCGATTAACGAGTTGAATCATGAACCTGACTGAACCCCGCGAGCTGGCACCACTGCTTGAAGCCTTTCTGTTGGCCTCGGGAAAACCGCAATCGCTTGAGCGCCTGTTCGAACTCTTCGAAGAAGCCGAGCGACCGGAACCGCCGGTCTTCAAGAAGGCCCTGACGATCCTGGCCAAGTCCTGTGATGGCCGCGCCTTCGAACTGATCGAAGTCGCCTCCGGCTATCGCCTGCAGATTCGCGAAAAGTTCTCGCCGTGGGTCGGCCGCCTGTGGGAAGAACGGCCGCAACGCTATTCCCGGGCCATGCTCGAAACCATCGCACTGATCGCCTACCGCCAGCCGATCACCCGGGGCGAGATCGAGGACGTGCGGGGCGTGGCGGTCAACAGCAACATCGTCAAGACGCTGCTTGAGCGCGAGTGGGTGCGCATTGTCGGTTACCGCGACGTGCCCGGCAAACCGGCGATGTTCGCGACCACCAAGGCCTTTCTCGATCATTTCAACTTGAAGAACCTCGACGATCTGCCACCCCTGGCGGAACTGCGCGAGCTGGAGCCCGACCCGATACTCGACTTCGACGACGCCCCGGTGCCGGCCAGCCTGCAGGAGCTGGCCGACGCCAGCGCCGAGCCCGAAGAGCCGAAGGAGGAGACCAGTTTCCATACTTTGCTGCAGGAGCTGGACACCATGGAGGAGGGGCTCAAGACCGACTTCGACGACATCCTGCGCGATGGCGCGGTGACCGAAGTTGAGGAACTACCGGATCAGGCCGAGCCTGAGATCGAAGTTGAACTTCAGGTTGAGGTCGAAGCCACAGTTGAAGAAGAGTGCGAAGATGATGTGCTGGGTGTGGCCGAGGCTCGCGAGAAACTGCTGGCGGCAGTTGCTGCGCTCACCCCGGAGCTGACCGACGAAGAAGCCGAAGCCCAGGCCCTGGCTGAAGCCATCGAAGCCGAACGCCGCGAGTTCGATGACTGACCCCGATCTTCCTTGTGGGAGCGGGCTTGCTCGCGAATGCGGTGTGTCATTCAACATTGATGTCGACTGATACCCCGCATTCGCGAGCAAGCCCGCTCCCACAGGGGCCCGTTCCCACAGTGGGTTTTGGGTTAACCGGAGAATTGCATGAGTTCCACCAAAGACCCCTGCATCAGTCTGTGCAAATTCACCGACGACATCTGCATCGGCTGCGGGCGCAGCAAGCGTGAAATCAAGTCATGGAAGAAACTCGACAAGGTCGACAGGCGCAGCGTGCTCGCCGAAGCCGCGCTGCGCCTGTTCGCGCTCGGGGCGACCGCTCGGCGCAAAAGCAAATAACCTGGTGACACTCCGCTAGTCTCTGATGCGTAAACCCGCGCATGAGCGTATGATTCGCGACCCTTCGGCGATCCCTTCGCCCAAGTACCAGATTTACAACGCTTCAGGATGCTCATTCTGCGCCTCCTGAACAGACCACACCGGGAGGTGCCCAGATGAGTATCAACGACCAGAAAGACGACCAGGAAATCGGCCCAGCAGGCGAAAAACTGCAGAAAGTCCTCGCCCGTATCGGCGTCGGCTCGCGCCGTGACGTGGAAGCCTGGATCAGCCACGGCCGCATCAAGGTCAACGGCAAAGACGCCACCCTTGGGCAGCGCGTCGACCTGCATGACGCCATCACCATCGATGGCCGCGTGATCAAGCGCGAAGAAGCCGCCGAGTCGGTTCGCCGCGTGATCATGTACAACAAGCCCGACGGTGAGATCT
Organism: Pseudomonas sp. LB3P31; assembly: GCF_054897945.1. Lineage (NCBI taxonomy): Bacteria > Pseudomonadati > Pseudomonadota > Gammaproteobacteria > Pseudomonadales > Pseudomonadaceae > Pseudomonas > Pseudomonas sp. LB3P31. Next base: position 1,774,292 of record NZ_CM142710.1, on the reverse strand, counting down.
GCACCCGCAACGATCCGGAAGGCCGTCCAACCGTATTCGACAAGATGCCGCGTCCGAAAGAAGGTCGCTGGATCAACATCGGTCGCCTGGACATCAACACCACCGGCCTGCTGATGTTCACCACTGACGGTGAGCTGGCCAACCGCCTGATGCATCCTTCCTACGAAATGGACCGTGAATACGCGGTACGTGTGCGGGGCGAAGTCGATGACGAGATGATCGAGCGCCTCAAAGCCGGGGTTGTCCTCGAAGACGGCCCGGCCAAGTTCACCGACATCAAGCAGGCGCCAGGCGGCGAAGGCTTCAACCACTGGTACCACTGCGTGGTGATGGAAGGTCGTAACCGCGAAGTTCGTCGCCTGTGGGAATCCCAGGGCCTGGTGGTCAGCCGCCTGAAGCGCGTGCGCTTCGGTCCGGTATTCCTCAACTCGGACTTGCCGATGGGTCGCTGGCGCGAAATGAGCCAGTTCGAAGTCGACATCCTCAGTGCCGAAGTGGGCCTGACGCCGGTGGCGATGCCGCAGATGAATGCCAAGAGCAAGGACAAGCTCGAGCGTATGCAGCGCAAGTCGTCCCGCCCGATGGGCACTACCGAGCGCGTACGTACCCTGCGTCCTGCCGCGGGTGCTCCAGCCGCCACTCCGCGTCCAGCCCGTGAGCCGCACATCGAAGGCGAACGTCCGGCCCGCAAGCCGGTTGCACCGCGTGCCGATGGCGAGCGTGGCCCGCGCACTCCGCGTCCGGCCAATGGCCGTACCGAGCGTGGCGAAGGCCGTGGCGCACCAGCCGGTCGCGGTACGCCAGTGGCTGACCGTCCTTCGGACTCCAAGCGCCCAGCCAAGCCAGCGCCGAAAAAGCGTCCGGGCATTGTGCTGGTCGACAAGGACGCGCCATCGGGTAAACGCCGTGGCGCGCCGGCCGGTTCGGGCCAGCGTCCGGGGTTTGGGCGTCGAAAGCCTGAGTGAGGCAGTTGTAAGCTTCAAGCCTTGAGCTGCGAGTGAAAGCGCCATCCTTCGGGGTGGCGTTTTTTTTTGGTCTGGTTTGAATGTCGTGGCGTCTGGTAGACCGCCATCGCGAGCAGGCTCACTCCTACAGTGGACCGCGTATTTATGTAACTCCCCGATCCCCTGTAGGAGTGAGCCTGCTCGCGATGCGGTGCCAGAGCCACCAGAGAATGTCGCCTGGAAACCCCTCGTTACGCCCTGTAACGAAATACTGACGAATTACCCAGCACTCCTGCCGCCTGCAGAATCCTGTAAGGAAAACCTTCCGCCAAAAATCCCGCAACACCTTCCCCACCCCTCTAGCCCGCTTGTCTCGGCCGCCATAGCAGGATCATATGCGCCCCATGCCTGCCGCGCAGGTGCATAAAAACAAGGAGGCGCAATGAACGCCGTGATCCCGCTCCACCTCTCTCCGAGGGCCGATTTTCCCATCGTCCCCGTCGATGACCTGCAAAGGTCTGACTCAATTTTTGCAGCCGCCCGGCACGCCCGGGGCGGACACAGGCAATCCCGGCAAACGACACGCTGATCCAGCGGGTCTGGCAGCAGGGGGTTACAGGTGTACAATGCGCCGCGTTTTAACTGTGACTTCCTGCGCATCTGCGCAAACCTCAAGGCTATCCGCCTTGTTCACTCCGTCGCGCCACAAGCGTGTCGGGTTCGATTTCGTCACAGATAAAAACAAACAGGTGACGCATGAACGTTGTTAATACGCTGAACTCCTGGTGCTTGCGCTGGGGTTTGATCGGCGCTGCTTGAAATCGCAACCCGAGCAGTACGTCTACCGAACATCATCAAACCTTGCGTGAGACCCTTTTCATGAGTGGACAAAACTCGCATTCAGGCGAGCTGAAACGCGGCCTGAAGAATCGCCATATTCAACTGATCGCCCTCGGTGGCGCGATTGGTACCGGATTGTTCCTCGGCTCGGCCGGAGTGCTCAAATCCGCCGGCCCGTCGATGATCCTCGGCTACGCCATCTGCGGCTTCATCGCCTTCATGATCATGCGCCAGCTGGGCGAAATGATCGTCGAAGAGCCGGTCGCCGGTTCGTTCAGCCACTTTGCGCACAAATACTGGGGCGGTTTCGCCGGCTTCCTTTCGGGCTGGAACTGCTGGATCCTGTACATCCTGGTGGGCATGTCGGAGCTGACCGCGGTCGGCAAGTACATTCACTACTGGGCGCCGGATATCCCGACCTGGGTCTCGGCCGCCGGTTTTTTCGTCCTGATCAACCTGATCAACCTGGCGAACGTCAAGGTGTTCGGCGAGGCCGAGTTCTGGTTCGCGATCATCAAGGTCGTGGCGATCGTCGGCATGATTGCCCTGGGCAGCTACCTGCTGGTCAGCGGCAATGGCGGGCCGCAGGCGTCGGTAAGCAACCTGTGGTCCCACGGTGGCTTCTTCCCCAATGGCGTCAGTGGCCTGGTCATGGCCATGGCGATCATCATGTTCTCCTTCGGCGGCCTGGAAATGCTCGGTTTCACCGCAGCTGAAGCGGACAAGCCGAAAACCGTGATCCCCAAAGCGATCAACCAAGTGATCTACCGCATCCTGATTTTCTACATCGGTGCCCTGGTGATCCTGCTGTCGCTGACGCCATGGGACAGCCTGCTGGAAACCCTGAACGCCTCCGGCGATTCCTACAGCGGCAGCCCGTTCGTGCAGGTGTTCTCGATGCTCGGCAGCAATACCGCCGCGCACATCCTCAACTTCGTGGTGCTGACGGCGGCATTGTCGGTGTACAACAGCGGCACTTACTGCAACAGCCGCATGTTGCTGGGCATGGCCGAGCAGGGTGACGCGCCCAAAGCCTTGGCGAAGATCGACAAGCGCGGCGTACCGGTGCGCTCGATCCTGGTCTCGGCGGCGGTAACGCTGATTGCGGTGTTGCTCAACTACCTGATCCCGCACAGCGCCCTTGAGCTGTTGATGTCGCTGGTGGTGGCTACCCTGGTGATCAACTGGGCGATGATCAGCTACTCGCACTTCAAGTTCCGCCAGCACATGAACAAGACCAGCCAGACGCCGCTGTTCAAGGCGCTGTGGTACCCGTACGGCAACTACATCTGCCTGGCGTTCGTGGTGTTCATCCTGGGCGTGATGCTGCTGATCCCGGGCATCCAGATCTCGGTGTACGCGATCCCGGTCTGGCTGGCCTTCATGTGGGTCTGCTACGGCATCAAGAACAAACGCAGCGCCCGTCACGGGATGCAGCCTGCGGTGAAGTAACGCAGTACGCAGCAACAACAAACCCGGCCATGTGCCGGGTTTTTTGATTTCATGACCTGCGCAAATCTCCTGTGGGAGCGGGCTTGCTCGCGAAGGCGGTGGGTCAGGCAACGAAGGTGTCGACTGATCCACCGCCTTCGCGAGCAAGCCCGCTCCCACAGGTGATCTTCGGCGTGCTGAAGGTCCCATTCGCGGTATCCTGCGCATTCTGAATACGGACGCTTTTTCCATGCTGGTGATTTCCAACAACGTGCATCTGCCGGATGCCGAGATCGAGTTGACGGCCATCCGCGCCCAGGGCGCTGGCGGGCAGAACGTCAACAAGGTCTCCAGCGCGATGCACCTGCGCTTCGACATTCGCGCCTCGTCGTTGCCCGAGTTCTACAAGGAACGGCTGCTGGCGCTGCGGGACAGTCGCATCACCAGCGAAGGCGTGCTGATCATCAAGGCCCAGCAGTACCGTACCCAGGAAGCCAATCGCGCCGATGCGCTGGAACGCCTGACCGAGCTGATCCTCAGCGCCACCAAGGTCGAAAAGAAACGCCGCCCGACCAAGCCAACGCTCGGCTCGAAAAAGCGTCGCCTCGAATCCAAGACCAAGCGTGGCAGCATCAAGGCCGGGCGCGGCAAGGTCGACTTCTAGCCGGCGTCGCGTTCTTCCCGGTACTTCGGCGCCTGGCGGTAGAGGTAGATGCTCAGGGCCAGGCCGCTAAGGGCGGCGAGGGCGGCAAACAGGAAAATCGAGGCAAAGCCGAAGCCTGCGGCAATCGCGCCGGCCACCGGCCCGGTAATCCCCAGCGACAGATCAATAAACAGCGAGTACGCGCCGACCGCAGCGCCTCGACTTGAAGCCGGCACCAGGTTGACCGCTTCCACGCCCAGCGCCGGGAACACCAGGGAAAAGCCGAACCCGCTGAGTGCCGCGCCCGCCAATGCCCAGTGGGCATCCGGCGCCAGCCACAGCAACAGCAAGCCCAGGGTTTCCACCGACAGGCAGGCAATCGCCACACGAAAGCCGCCGAGTCGATTGATCAGGTTGCCGAACAGCAGGCGCGCGCCGATGAAACTGGCGCCGAACAGGCTCAGGCACAGCACGGCGTTGTCCCAGTGTTGCGTGGCGTAATACAGGGTGATGAAGGTGGCGATGGTGCCGAACCCGATGGACCCCAGCGCCAGGCCGCAACCGTGGGGCAGTACTCGCCCCAGCACGTGCAGGAACGGCAAGCGCTCACCGGCCACGATCGGTGCAGCGGTTTTTGGCCAGGCCAGTGCCAGCCCGATCACGGCCAGCAACACGATGCTCACGCCCATGCTCCACAAGCCCAGCTCCCGCACCAGCAGTACGCCCAGCGGCGCGCCGACGGCCAGTGCGCCGTAGCTGGCGATGCCATTCCAGGAAATCACTTTGGCGGTGTTCGCTGCGCCGACCCGGCCGATGCCCCAGCCAATCGAACCGGAGCCCACCAGGCTTTCCGCGCTACCCAGCACCAGGCGGCCGATCAGCAGACTGATGAGGCTGAGCATCGGCAGGCTCTGGGTCCAGGCCGAAATCAGCATGAACACTCCGCTCAGGCCGCAGCCAGCCAAGCCATACATCACCGCCAGCTTGCTGCCCTTGTTGTCGATAATCTTGCCGGCGTAAGGCCGGCTGAGCAGGGTGGCCAGGTATTGCACGCTGATCACCAGCCCGGCGATCACGGCGCCGAAGCCCAGGTCGCTGTGGACGTAGCCCGGCAGCACGGCCAGGGGAATGCCTATGTTCAGGTAGCCGATAAAGGTAAAGAGAACGATGGAGACAACTTGCAGCGTGACTGCCATGGGGCGCTGGTTTTCAGGCATGGGTAAAGGTCCACGGCAAAGCAGGATAGATAGGCTGCTTATGATAGCGGCGCGAGTCCACGCAGGTCGTGAAAAAGTAAAACTATTTGCCGGGCGGGGTTGAATCAGGCTTGGCCGGGGCAACCAGCTGCGTCGTGACCAGGGCGGCCAGGGCGTTTTCCTCGGTGCCGAATCGGTCGAGCAGGGCGGCTTGTTTTTCTGGGGAGAGACGGTTCCAGATCGCGATCATTTTCTCGGCGGTGCCGATCAATACGCTCGCCTTGGTCTCATCGAAGTCGTTGTTCATGCAGGGGCGCTCAATGTTCAGGCGGTGTGGAAAGCGCATGTTAGCGCTTTCCACACGGTCTGGCATTGCGGGTGTCTCAGTCTTCGCTGTCAGCCTTGCGACTGTCAGCTGCTTCTTTCGGCTCGGGCTGTTGGGCACCGGCTTGTTGCGGGGTTGTCTGCTCAGTTTCGTGCAGGCTTGGGAAGGGGAGATTAGGGATCTCGTGCATGTTTCGCGCTCCTCGCAAAGTCTGTTGATAGGTCTGGTAGATCCGCGCTTTTACAAAGCCTGGGCAGGATACAGCAGGAGAAATGACAAATAGACTTTTATCTGGGATTTCTGCGACAGATGGCCGCACCCTGTGAATTGAGCGTGGCTAAACACCCGTACCCCTTCCCTATAGGAGTGAGCCTGCTCGCGATGGCGGCGTCACATTCAACATCAATGTGGCTGATAGACCGCTATCGCGAGCAGGCTCACTCCTACAGGAGGTGGTGGTGTGCGTGCGTTACTTGCAGACTTTGGCAATCGCCTCGGCCAGCAGGTCCAGGCGGGTGGCGTCGATGCCGGCCACGTTTGCCCGGCCCGTGCCGACCATGTACACGCTGTGATGGTCGCGCAGATTTTTCACCTGTTCCGGCGACAGGCCGGTGTAGGAAAACATCCCGCGTTGCACGCCGATATGCGCAAACCGCTCGCGCAAGCCATGAGGCTCAAGCGCTTCGACCAGGCCGCTGCGCAGTTGCGCAATGCGCAGGCGCATGGCTTCCACTTCGTCGGCCCACAGGCTTTTCAGTTCCGGGTCGCCAAGGATAGTCGCCACGACTGCAGCGCCATGATCCGGTGGAGTCGACCACAGGTTGCGGGCAATGTTGGCCAGCTGGCTGCGAATATCCACCAGCTTGTCTGCATTTTTCGCGCAAACAATCAGCGCCCCCGTGCGATCGCGGTACAGGCCGAAGTTCTTCGAACACGAACTGGTGATCAACACTTCCGGCAGTTCGGCAGCGAACAGTCGGGTCGACCAGGCGTCCTGCTCCAGGCCATCGCCAAAACCCTGGTAGGCGAAGTCAATCAGCGGCAGCAGATGGCGGCTGCGCACGATGTCCAGCACCCGGCGCCAGTCGTCATGGGACAGATCAAAGCCGGTCGGGTTGTGGCAGCAGGCGTGCAGCAACACCACGTCGCCCTTGGGCACTTCATTGAGTACCGCCAGCATGGCCTCGACGTCGAGACGGTTGTCGCTGCCAACGTACGGGTAGTGGCTGACCTTGACTCCGGCTGCGGCGAATATCGTTTCGTGAATCGGCCAGGTCGGGTTGCTCAACCACACGCCACGGCCGGGCAGGCACTGAGCGATAAAGTCGGCACTCAGGCGCAATGCGCCCGTGCCGCCCGGGGTCTGGGTGACGCCAGCGCGCTGTTCGGCGATCAGTGCCGAATCGGCACCCAGCACCAGCTCGTTGATCACCTTGCCAAACAGCGGCTCGCCGTGGCCACCGATGTAGGTCTTGGTGGATTGCTTATCAACCAGTCGCGCCTCGGCCAGTTTCACCGCTTGCGGGATCGGCGTCAGGCCCTGGGCGTCTTTGTACACGCCCACGCCGAGGTCGAATTTGCGCGGGTTGGGATCCTGCGCATACGCTTCCATCAAACCCAGGATCGGATCGCCAGGTACCCGGCCGATCGAGTCGAAATGCATTATTTGCGGCCCTCGGCGTCCTTGGCCACTTCGTCGGTGCGCGCGGCCATGATGAAATCGTTGCGGTGCAGACCCTTGATCGAGTGGCTCCACCAGGTCACGGTCACTTTGCCCCACTCAGTGAGCAAGCCTGGGTGGTGACCCTCGGCCTCGGAGATTTCACCGACGGCGTTGGTGAAGGCCAGCGCGTGTTTGAAATTCTTGAACAGGAAGATTTTTTCCAGCTGCATGATGCCGTCGCGGACTTCGATGTTCCAGTCCGGGATCTGTTTGATCAACACCGGCAGTTCTTCGTCGCTGACCTGAGGTGCGCCGGCTTGGCAGGCTTCGCAATGGGCTTGGTTCAGAGCGTTCATGGTGTATTCCTGAATTCGATTCTTGTTGGAAATTACTATCTTTGCGCGCAAGTCGCGAGCGGGATCTGCTCAGGCCGCTTTCGGCTTGGGCGGGAATTTCGGTGCGTGCAGGCCCAGCTGCATGCCTTGCTTGACCATGCCCATGATGTCTTCGTGGGCCAGGTCGAACAGGCGCTTGAGATTGGGCAGGACAAAATACAGCGGCTGCAGGATGTCGATGCGGTACGGCGTGCGCATGCATTCCAGCGGATCGAAGGTTTGGTGCTCGGGCTCGTCCGACAGGCTGTAGACGGTTTCCTTGGGCGAGGAAAGTATGCCGCCGCCATAGATCCGTTGGCCCTGTGGCGTGTCGACCAGGCCGAACTCGATGGTCATCCAGTACAAGCGCGCGAGGTATACCCGTTCTTCCTTGGTCGCCTGCAAACCAAGCTTGCCGTAGGTGTGGGTGAATTCGGCGAACCAGGGATTGGTCAGCAGCGGGCAGTGGCCAAAGATCTCGTGGAAGATGTCCGGCTCTTGCAGGTAGTCCAGTTCTTCGCGGGTACGAATGAAGGTGGCCACCGGAAATTGCTTGTTGGCGAGCAATTCAAAAAAAGTCTGGAAGGGAATCAGCGCCGGAACCCGCGCGACTTGCCAGCCAGTGGTTTCACCGAGGACTTTGTTGATTTCCCCGAGTTGCGGAATGCGGTCGTGGGGCAGGCCGAGTTTTTCGATACCGTCCAGGTATTCCTGGCACGCACGACCCTCGATCACTTTCAGTTGGCGAGTGATCAGCGTGTTCCACACCGCGTGTTCTTCGGCGGGGTAGTCGATAAAACCTTGCGCATCGGGCTCGCGAGCCACGTATTGCGTCTGCTTCATGCTGCTCTCCTGCTAGGGGAATTCGTTCTTGTTATGTCCAGCTATGGACTTAGGAATAACCCATGGCGTTCGGTAGTGCAGCCCTCCGTGTGATGCTTGCGTAGGAAAAACCCGGCTAATTCGTAAATTTTTCGTTACGGATTGTGGGGTAAAGCGCCGTTGTTGGGTTTTTCGGGTTTGAAAAGCGCTCCAGGTGTCACATAATCTTGACGACTATCTGTGCCTCGCAGCAGAAATTTGCTGGTGCACCTCTGTAGGAGTGAGCCTGCTCGCGATAGCGGTCGGTCTGACAAGACCGGTTTGCCTGACCCACCGCTATCGCGAGCAGGCTCACTCCTACAGGGAGCCACGCCCATCCACCGTTTTTTTAGGCATTTATATGCGTATCAAAGTCCATTGCCAGAACCGCATCGGCATCCTGCGTGACATTCTTAACCTGCTGGTGGAGTACGGGATCAACGTCGCGCGCGGCGAAGTTGGCGGCGAACACGGCAATGCGATCTACCTGCACTGCCCGAACCTGATCAACCTGCAGTTCCAGGCGCTGCGGGCGAAGTTCGAGTCGATCCCTGGGGTATTTGGCGTCAAGCGCGTAGGGCTGATGCCCAGCGAGCGCCGGCACATGGAGCTCAACGCGCTGCTCGGCGCGCTGGAATTTCCGGTGCTGTCGATCGACATGGGCGGCTCGATCGTGGCCGCCAACCGTGCGGCTGCGCAGTTGCTCGGGGTGCGGGTGGACGAGGTGCCAGGGATTCCGCTGTCCCGTTACGCCGAGGATTTCGACCTGCCGGAACTGGTGCGTGCCAACAAGTCGCGGATCAACGGGTTGCGGGTCAAGGTCAGGGGCGATGTGTTCCTGGCCGACATCGCGCCCCTGCAGTCGGAGCATGACGACAGCGAAGCCATGGCCGGCGCGGTATTGACCCTGCACCGCGCAGACCGCGTGGGCGAACGCATCTACAACGTGCGCAAGCAGGAACTGCGCGGGTTCGACAGCATCTTCCAGAGTTCGAAAGTGATGGCCGCTGTGGTCCGCGAAGCGCGGCGCATGGCGCCCCTGGATGCGCCGCTATTAATAGAAGGTGAAACCGGCACCGGCAAGGAGCTGCTGGCGCGAGCCTGCCACCTGGCGAGTCCCCGGGGCCAGTCACCGCTGATGGCGCTCAACTGCGCCGGGCTGCCAGAATCCATGGCTGAGACCGAACTGTTCGGCTACGGCCCCGGCGCGTTCGAAGGCGCGCGTGCCGAAGGCAAACTCGGGCTGCTGGAGCTCACGGCGGGCGGTACGCTGTTCCTCGATGGCGTCGGCGAAATGAGCCCGCGGTTGCAGGTGAAATTGCTGCGTTTTTTGCAGGACGGCTGCTTTCGCCGGGTAGGCAGTGATGAAGAGGTATATCTCGATGTGCGGGTGATCTGTGCGACCCAGGTGGACCTGTCCGAGCTGTGCGCGCGCGGAGAGTTTCGCCAGGATCTGTATCACCGCCTCAACGTGCTCTCGCTGCACATCCCGCCACTGCGCGAATGCCTGGATGGTTTGACCCCGCTGGTCGAGCATTTTCTGGATCAGGCCAGCCGGCAGATCGGTTGCCCGCTGCCGAAACTGGCGCCGGCGGCGATGGAGCGGCTCAGTCATTACCATTGGCCGGGCAATGTCCGACAGCTGGAGAACGTGCTGTTTCAAGCGGTTTCCCTGTGTGAGGGCGGCACGGTCAAGGCCGAGCATATTCGCCTGCCGGATTACGGCGTGCGCCAGCCCCTTGGCGATTTTTCCCTGGAAGGCGGGCTGGACGAGATTGTCGGGCGCTTCGAGAAGGCGGTGCTGGAGCGGCTGTATTCCGAGCATCCGAGCAGTCGGCAGCTGGGTAAGCGTTTGGGGGTTTCGCATACCACCATTGCCAACAAGCTGCGTGAATATGAGGTTGGGAAGGACAGCAGCTCTTGAGATCAAAAGATCGCAGCCTGCGGCAGCTCCTACGTAAAATCTCGATCCCCGTAGGAGCTGCCGCAGGCTGCGATCTTTTGATCCATTGCCGCGAAGCGGCACAACACCGCCGGTTTTTCGTCTCCCACTCAATCCCCATTCCCCCTCCATACCCCTAAAACCCAATGTTTGCCCGGCCCCGTGCCGCCAGAAAATAGTTGGTCTGCAAATTGCTTATGGCTCAGCAGTACAGCGGTGGGCGGCAAACGTCCGGCATGCAGAGGAAAGAGTGTGGACAAGTACCTTTATGTAGCTATGACCGGCGCCAGCCAGAATGCACTGGCGCAGAAGGCTCATGCGAACAACCTCGCGAACATCTCCACCAACGGTTTCCAGAAAGACCTGGAACAGGCGCGTTCGATGCCGGTGTTTGGTGACAGCTTTCCGGCGCGGGCGTTTGCCATGTCCGAGCGTCCGGCCACCGATTTTTCCGCAGGCGCCCTGGTTGAAACCGGGCGGGAGCTGGATGTCGCCGTTCAGGGCAATGGCTGGATCGCCGTGCAGAACCCCGATGGCGGTGAAAGCTACGTGCGCACCGGCAGCCTCAACGTCGATGCCCTTGGCGTACTGCGCGCCGGCAACGGCATGCCGGTGATGGGCAACGGCGGGCCGATTGCCGTGCCGCCCGAGCAAAAAATTGAAGTCGGCGAGGACGGCACCATCAGCATTCGCGCGATGGGTGAAGGCCCGCGCGTGATGGCCGAAGTCGACCGCATCAAGCTGGTCAACCCGGACTTCAAGAACATGACCAAAGGCCTGGACGGTTCGATCCACACCAAGGACGGCCAGCCTGCGCAAGCGGATGCCAACGTCAAACTGGTGTCCGGTTTCCTCGAGTCGAGCAACGTCAACGCCGTGGAAGAAATGACCTCGGTACTGGCGCTGGCCAAGCAATTCGAATTGCACATCAAGATGATGAACACCGCCAAAGAAGACGACCAGGCCATGGCTCGGGTCTTGCAGATCAGCTAATTACCAGAACGTCGCGCCGTAAAACAGGCGCACGAGGAGAATCGAATGCTTCCGGCTCTATGGGTTGCCAAAACCGGTCTGTCCGCCCAGGACACCAACCTGACCACCATTTCCAACAACCTGGCGAACGTATCGACCACGGGTTTCAAACGTGATCGCGCCGAGTTTCAGGACCTGCTTTATCAGATCAAGCGTCAGCCTGGCGCCCAGTCGACCCAGGACAGCGAACTGCCGTCGGGTCTGCAAGTGGGTACCGGTGTGCGCATCGTCGGCACCCAGAAAAACTTCACCGCGGGCAGCCTGCAAACCACCGAGCAGCCGCTGGACATGGCCATCGACGGTCGTGGTTTCTTCCAGATCCTGCAGCCGGACGGCACCACGTCCTACACCCGTGACGGTACTTTCCACCTGGACTCCAACGGCCAGATCGTCAACGCCAGCGGCTTCGCCCTGGAACCGGCGATTGTCATCCCGAACGACGCCCAGACCTTCACGGTCGGCCGCGACGGCACTGTGTCCGTCACCGTGCCGGGCAACGCTGCGTCCCAGGTGATCGGTAACCTGCAAACCGCCGACTTCATCAACCCGGCCGGCCTGCAAGCCGTGGGCAACAACCTGTTCCTGGAAACCGCCGCCAGCGGCGCGCCGCAAGTCGGCACCCCGGGTCTCGCCGGTTTTGGTACCACGCTGCAGAACACCCTGGAAACGTCCAACGTCAGCACCGTTGAGGAGATGGTCAACATGATCACCACCCAGCGCGCCTACGAGATGAACTCCAAGGTGATCTCCACCGCCGACCAGATGCTCTCGTTCGTAACGCAGAATCTGTAATCAAGTCTATGAGGCGGCCAAGAGGTCGCCTGCAACACCGTGAGGTAGGGTCATGAATCGCTTCGTATCTGTTCTGGCACTGAGTGGGATCACCGCGCTCGCGGGCTGTGTCGCGCCCGCGCCCCGGCCCAATGACCCTTACTACGCCCCGGTGTTGCCGCGCACGCCGCTGCCGGCTGCCGCCAACAATGGCTCGATCTACCAGGCCGGTTTCGAACAGAACCTGTACAGCGACCGCAAGGCATTCCGCGTCGGTGACATCATCACCATCACGCTGAACGAGCGCACCCAGGCGAGCAAGAACGCCAACTCGCAGATCGGCAAGAACAGCGACACCAGCGTTGGCCTGACCTCGTTGTTCGGCTCGAGCCTGACCACCAATAACCCGATCGGTGGCGGCGACCTGAGCCTCAATGCCGGCTACAGCGCCGACCGCGCGACCAAGGGCGACAGCAAATCCGGGCAGAGCAACAGCCTGACTGGTTCGATCACCGTGACCGTCGCCGATGTATTGCCCAACGGCATCATCGCCGTGCGCGGCGAGAAGTGGCTGACCCTCAACACCGGCGATGAGCTGGTGCGGATTGCCGGCATGGTCCGGGCCGATGACATCGCGACCGACAACACCGTGTCGTCGACCCGCGTCGCCGATGCACGCATCACCTATTCGGGCACCGGTGCCTTCGCCGATGCGAGTCAGCCAGGCTGGTTCGATCGTTTTTTCCTCAGCCCGCTGTTCCCTTTCTAGGTGGCTACTTTGAATCTCAAACACCTGACGGTGGCCGCCCTGATGCTGTGCGCAGCGTTCAATGCGCAAGCCGAGCGGCTGAAGGACATCGCCAGTATTTCCGGCGTGCGTTCCAACCAGTTGATCGGTTACGGCCTGGTGGTCGGGCTTAACGGCACGGGCGACCAGACGACGCAGACCCCGTTCACCCTGCAGACCTTCAACAACATGCTCTCGCAGTTTGGCATCAAGGTACCGCCGGGTTCGGGCAACGTGCAGCTGAAGAACGTCGCCGCAGTATCGATCAGTGCTGACTTGCCGGCATTCGCCAAGCCGGGGCAGCAGGTCGACATCACCGTCGCGTCGATCGGCAACTCCAAGAGCCTGCGCGGCGGCACCTTGCTGCTGACGCCGCTCAAGGGTATCGACGGCAACGTCTACGCGATCGCCCAGGGCAACCTGGTGGTCGGCGGTTTTGATGCCGAAGGTCGCGACGGTTCGAAGATCACCGTTAACGTCCCGTCCGCCGGGCGCATCCCCGGTGGTGCCTCGGTGGAACGCTCGGTGCCGAGCGGGTTTAACCAGGGCAACAGCCTGACCCTGAACCTCAACCGTTCGGACTTCACCACCGCCAAGCGCATCGTCGACAAGATCAACAACATGCTCGGCCCGGGCGTGGCCCAGGCCATCGATGGCGGTTCGATCCGCGTCAGTGCGCCACTGGACCCGAGCCAGCGCGTCGACTACCTGTCGATCATCGAGAACCTTGAAGTCGATCCGGGCCAGGCGGTGGCGAAAGTCATCATCAACTCGCGTACCGGCACCATCGTCATCGGCCAGAACGTCAAAGTGTCCCCGGCCGCCGTGACCCACGGCAGCCTGACCGTGACCATCACTGAAGACCCGATCGTCAGCCAGCCCGGCCCTCTGTCCAATGGCGAGACGGCTGTAGTGGCGCGCTCGCGGGTCAACGCCCAGCAGGAAGCCAAGCCGATGTTCAAGTTCGGCCCGGGCACCACCCTCGACGAAATCGTCCGAGCGGTGAACCAGGTCGGCGCGGCGCCGGGTGACTTGATGGCCATCCTCGAAGCACTGAAACAGGCCGGCGCGTTGCAAGCCGACCTGATCGTGATCTGAGGACAGCGAAGATGGATATGTACAAGAGCGGTCTGGTCAGCAGCAGCGATTCGGGGTCCTACTCGGACTTGAATCGCCTGAATCAGCTCAAGGTCGGCGACAAGAACAGCGAAGGCAACATGCGCAAAGTGGCGCAGGAATTCGAGTCGCTGTTCCTCGGTGAAATGCTCAAGTCCATGCGCTCGGCCACCAATACCCTGGGCCAGGACAATCCGCTGAACACCGCCGAAGCCAAGCAGTACCAGGAAATGTACGACCAGCAGCTGGCCGTTTCAATGTCCCGCGAAGGCGGCGGTATCGGCCTGGCCGACGTGCTGATGCGCCAGATGTCGAAGAACAAACCCATGGCCCCGGGTGAAGCGGCGGCCGCGTCGGCGGCCAAGCAGGCCGAAGCGAAAGCTGCGGTGGAAACGCCGATTGCCGCCGGCACGGCTGCCACCAACGGTCCTTTGTCGCGCCTCAACGGCCAGCGTCCATTATGGGCTTCGCGCTCGATCCACGCGCCGCAGGCCGCAGGCGAGGGCGAGGGTGCACACCGCAATGACATGGCGCTGATCAACCAGCGCCGTTTGGCCTTGCCACCGAAACTCGCCGACCGCTTGCTCGCCGGCCTGGTCCCATCGGCCACCGCCCCGGCAGCAACCGTCACGACCGCGATCAACAAAATCGAAGTGCCCCAAGTCAGCGGCGCAGGCTCCCTGTACAACGGCGACTGGCTGACCGCGCAAACCGAAGCGCCGGCGAGCGGTCGCCTGCAAGTCTACGGCCGCGCCATGGCGCAGATCCCCCTGGCACCGCCGAAGAAAGCCTTCAGCTCCGCCGACGAATTCGTCAACGCCATGCTGCCGATGGCCAAGGAAGCCGCCGACCGCATCGGCGTCGATCCGCGCTACCTGGTGGCCCAGGCCGCCCTGGAAACCGGCTGGGGCAAATCGGTCATGCGCGCCCAGGACGGCAGCAGCAGCCACAACCTGTTCGGCATCAAGGCCAGCAGCAACTGGAAGGGCGATTCGGCAAGGGCGATCACCAGCGAATTCAGAAATGGCGAGATGGTCAAGGAGACGGCGCAGTTCCGCTCCTACGACTCTTACAAAGACAGCTTCCACGACCTGGTAACGCTGCTGCAATCCAACGATCGCTATCAAGATGTCGTGAAGTCTGCCGATAACCCGGAACAATTTGTACGCGAGTTGCAAAAGGCCGGTTACGCAACCGACCCGGCATACGCCAGCAAGATTTCGCAGATAGCCAAGCAGATGACGAGTTACCAGAACTACGCTGCGGCGGGCGTTTCCACTACGCCTTTATAGGCACAAGGTATAAGGTCTGAACCATGAGTTTGCTCAATATCGGGATGTCGGGTCTCAACGCCAGTCAGGTGTCGTTGGCGACTGTCGGCAATAACATTGCCAACGCCAACACCGCCGGCTATTCACGCCAGCAGACCATCCAGACCAGTAATACGTCCAACCTCAATGGCGGCGTGTTCATCGGCAGCGGCACGACCCTGGCGGATGTGCGCCGGGTGTATAACGCCTACCTCGATCAGCAGCTGCAGACCAGCACCTCGCTGAGCAACGACGCCAACTCCTACCTCGAGCAGGTCAACCCGCTCGACAAGTTGTTCTCCGACAAGACCACGGGGATCAGTGCGGTGTTGAGCAGCTTCTTTGCATCGGTACAAACCTCTGCCGCCACCCCGAGCGACAACGCTTCGCGGCAGTTGCTGCTGACCAACGCGCAAACGTTGAGCAACCGCTTCAACGCCCTGGCGTCGCAGATGCAGCAGCAGAACGAAGGCATCAACAGCCAGCTGACCACCATGACCGAAAAGGTCAATCAGCTGACTTCATCCATTGCCTCGCTGAACCAGCAGATTTCCCAGGCCACCGCCTCGACCGGCAGCGGCCCGAACAACCTGATGGATGCGCGTAACGAAGCCGTGCGCACACTCAACGAACTGGTCGGCGTGACCGTCCAGGAACAGAACGGCAGCTACAATGTGTCCCTGGGCACCGGCCAGTCGCTGGTGCTGGGCAACACCTTCAACACGCTATCGACCGCCCGCACCGGCATCGACAAGAACCAGCTGAATATCCAGGTCAACTCGCCGTCTTCGGTGAGCGACGTGACCTCGGTGATCAGCGGCGGCAAGATCGGCGGTTTGCTGCGCTACCGCGAAGACGTGCTGGTGCCGGCGATGAACGACCTCGGCCGCACCGCGATCGTGGTCGCCGACAAGATCAACCGCCAATTGGGTCAGGGCCTCGACGCCAATGGCGAGTTTGGCGCTTCGCTGTTCTCCAGCATCAACAGCGCCGCGGCGATCAGCCAGCGCAGTCTGGCGGCATCGACCAACAGCGCGGGCTCGGGCAACCTCGACGTCAGCATCAGCAACTCCAGTGCGCTGACCACCTTCGATTACGAAGTGACCTTCACTGCGGCGGACAAGTACACGGTCAAGCGTTCCGACGGCAAAAACATGGGCAGTTTTGACCTGACCCCGGCCGCCGAAATCGACGGGTTCAAGCTCAACCTCAACGGTGGTGCCCTGAGTGCGGGCGATACCTTCAAGGTGATCCCGACCCGTACCGGTGCGAGCACCATCACCACGCAGATGACCGATTCGAACAAGCTCGCCTTTGCCGGCGCCCTGGTCGCAACCAGCAACACCGGCAATGGCGGCACGGGTGCCTTGACCCCACCCGCACTGACCGTGCCGATGGACATCTACGCCGGCACCGACCTCGCCGACCTGCAGGCCGGAATCAAGAATTCCATGCCGGTGACCCTGACCTTCAAGGACCCGGTCGGCGGCAGCCAGGGTTATGAAGTGTTCAACTCCAAAGGCCAGAGCATAGGCACCGGCACCATCGTGCCGGGGCAGGGCAACGACCTGACGATCAACGTGCCGATCCTCGACGATGCTGGACTGCCGATTGCCGGCAAGTCGTTTTCCTTCAACACCACGGTCAGCGGCTCGCCGTCGAAGAACGACAAGTACGAAGTCGCCTTCAACGTCGACGGCAAGAAAGACAACCGCAACGCCAACGAACTGTTGGGCTTGCAGACCAAGGCCACAGTCGGCGTCAGCGGCGGCAACGCCGGCATGAGCATGACCACCGCCTACAGCCGCCTGGTGGAACAGGTCGGCGCCAAGGCCAGCCAGGCCCTGGGCGACAGCACCGCCAGCGGGGCAATTTTGTCCCGGGCCAAGTCCGAAGTCGCGTCCGTGTCCCAGGTCAACCTGGATGACGAAGCCGCCGACCTGGTCAAGTTCCAGCAGTACTACACCGCGTCGTCGCAGATTATCAAGGCCGCGCAAGAAACGTTCAGCACGCTGATCAACAGTCTTTAAGGGAGTCTTCGACGATGCGAATTTCTACAGCCCAGTACTTTGAGACGAGTGCGAGCACCTACCAGAATAACTTCTCCTCGATCGTGAAGACCCAGGAGCAGATCACTTCAGGTGTGCGTATCCAAAGTGCTGGCGATGATCCGGTTGGCGCCGCGCAGTTGCTGATGTTGCAACAGCAGAAGGACATGCTCGGTCAGTACAGCGCCAACATGAGCAGCATCAAGAATTCGCTGACCAACGAAGAGAGCGTACTGGACAGCATCAACACGGCGCTGCAGCGCGCACGTGAATTGACGTTGAGTGCCGGTGATGGCGGCAAGAGCGATGCAGATCGCAAGTCCATCGCAGCGGAACTGGGCGAGATCGAAGCCAACGTGTTGAGCTTGCTCAACAGCAAGGATCCGTCCGGCAGCTACATGTTCGCCGGTTCCAAGACCACCACGGCGCCGTATGTGCGCAACAACGACGGCACCTATTCCTATCAGGGTGACGATACCCAACTGAACCTCCAGGTCTCGGATACGCTGTCGATCGCGGCCGGTGACACCGGAAAAAGCATCCTTGAGTCGGCGATCAACTCAGGCCGCACCCAGGCTGTGCTCGACCCGTCAAAGCCCAACGACGGCACCGTTTCAGTGTCTGCCGGGCTGTTGACCTCGAACGCGGCTTACACCAAGAATTTCTCGGCCGGCGAGCCTTACGAGCTAAAGTTCATCGACAGCACGCACTACACTATCGCGGACAAGGACGGTAATGACATCACCTCCGAGGTTGCCGGTAACGGCGTCTTCGACTCCAAGAAGGAAGGCAGCGCGAGCATCAACTTGCGTGGCGTGGAGTTCGATATCACCTTGCGCCTGAAGGCGCCTATCGATCCGGCAACCACGCTGCCGATGACCCCGGACGCAGAGGTCAAGGATCATGTGTTCAGTCTGGGTAGCAAGCCTGACAGCTTTAATGCCTCCCGCACGCCGAGCAACGCTTCGACAGCGCAGGTCACGGGTTCCGGCGTCACGGATCAGGCGGCTTACACCAATGGGTTTCCCAGCAGTGGTGTGGTGGTCAAGTTCACTGATGCCACCAACTACAAGGTGTACGCCCAGCCGATCAGCGCCGATAGCAAGTCGATAGGCGAGGGCGCTCTGACCGCTGGCTCGGTCACGGTAGCGGGTGTCAAACTCGATTTCACCGGCAACCCGGAGGCGAATGACCAGTTCGTGGTGAGTGCCAGCGGTCACAAGACCCAGAGCGCGCTCGATACCCTGAGCCAGTTGCGCAAGACTCTGGAGACGCCATCGGACGGCGATGTCATGGCGCAGATCAAGCTCAAGGACGCATTGAACTCGGCAACTGGCAACCTGACGAACTCCAGCGAACAGATCCTGAGTGTGCAGGGGGCGATTGGCGCCCGTTTGAACTCGGTGGAAATTGCCACCACTGAAAACATTAGCCTCGGTTTGTCCAATGCCAGCACTCAGGCCGCCATTGGCAATACCGATGTAGCAACCGCTTCGATTGACTTGGCCTTCCAGCAATCGCTACTACAAGCCTCGCAACTGGCCTTCGTGAAAATCGCCCAGTTGAGCCTGTTCAACAAGCTGTAATCCCTTCTTGATTGCCGGCACCCCGGGTGCCGGCAATGTCTAGCTGATGCTTTTCTCTGCGTTTGTGACTGGATGTTTGCTATAAGCCACGCATAATGCGTGACCTGCGAGTCATAAAGCGCATCTTCACTGTATTGTGTAAAAAAGGATGGGCAGGGGAAGGTCCCTTGTCGGGCGTGTATTCCGGGGTTGCGGAGCGCCTGTGCCGTATTTTTTCGCTCGGCGAAGTCCAGTATTGTCAGTACCTCTCGGTCTTGCGAGCGGTGATCTCCAGCTATTTAGTATTGGGAAGCCACAATGATTGGCATAAAAAGCATTGCCAGCTACGTGCCAGCGAGTGGGCTGGATAACTATGCTCAGGGCGCGAAGTTCGAAAAGGATGAAGAGTTCATCCTTGGCAAAATCGGCTCGGCGTTCCTGCCGCGCAAGGACGCTGCCCAGGAAACCTCCGACCTGTGTGTAGAGGCAGCCAATGCCTTGTTCGCCAACAACCCGCAACTCGATCGTCAAGCCATCGACGTATTGATCGTCGTCACCCAGAACGGTGACGAAGAAGGGCTGCCACACACCTCGGCCATCGTTCAGGACAAGCTTGGCTTGTCGACCAACGTGGCAGCGTTCGACATTTCCCTGGGTTGCTCGGGTTATGTCTACGGCATCTATGCGATCAAGGGCTTCATGGAAGCTGCAGGCCTGAAGAACGGCTTGCTGATCACCGCCGACCCGTATTCGAAAATCGTCGACCCGGAAGATCGCAACACCACCATGTTGTTCGGTGATGCCGCCACAGCCACCTGGATGGGTGAAGACGCGGCCTGGCAACTGGGCAAGGCCAAGTTCGGCACCGACGGTTCCGGTGCCCCGCACCTGAAGGTCACTGACGGCGTGTTCTATATGAACGGTCGGCAGGTATTCAACTTTGCCCTGCTCAAGGTGCCGGCGCATCTGCACGAGCTGCTCGGCGAGTCGGGCCTGGTGTCCGAGGACATCGATGCGTTCTGCATCCACCAGGGCAGTGCTGCCATTGTCGATGCCGTGGCTCGCCGATTCGAAGGCGAGCCGGAGAAGTTCATCAAGGACATGGTCGAGACCGGTAACACCGTGTCGTCGAGCATTCCGCTGCTGCTGGAAAAGCACATGTTCGACTCCAGCTGGAAGCGTGTGGCAATCAGTGGTTTCGGCGTGGGCCTGTCCTGGGGATCGGCGATTATTTATCGCCCCTGACGCGCCAGTTAAATAACGCCAAAAAAACGCCCATGACCGCGAGGTCATGGGCGTTTTTGCGTTCTGGGGTGTAAGGGTAAGGCCTTGAATCACAAGGGGTGGCACGGTGCTAGTAAAAAAAAACAAAAAAGCGCTCAAGCAACCCGCTTTCACGACGATAACTATTACGAAGGTTCTCTAGGCCACACCCGGCGGTTGCCAGGGCCGGAAGCCGCAGCACCCAACCAACGAGGAATTCGTCATGGCTTTATCAGTAAATACCAACATTACATCGTTGACCGTTCAGCGGAACCTGAACAAAGCCGGCGATGCCCTGGGCACCTCGATGACCCGTCTGTCTTCCGGCCTGAAAATCAACAGCGCTAAAGACGATGCTGCCGGCATGCAGATCGCCAACCGTCTGACCTCCCAGGTCAAAGGCATGACCGTTGCGATCAACAACGCCAACAACGGTACTTCCATCGCCCAGACTGCTGAAGGCGCGATGCAAGAATCGACCAACATTCTGCAACGTCTGCGTGAGCTGGCTCTGAACTCCGCGAACGGTGATAAATCCCAGGCTGACCGTGATTCCCTGCAACAGGAATTCACCGCCAAAGTCGGCGAGCTGACTCGTATCGCTGCTACTACTACCTTCGGTGGTCGTAACCTGCTCGACGGTACCTTCCAGAACGTTGGCTTCCAGATCGGTTCCGACGCCAACCAGACCATCTCGTTCGGCATGAGCGACATCAGCGCCACTGGTTTGAAGGGTACTTACAGCGAAGCTACCGTTGCTGGTTCGCTGACTTCCCTGTCGGCTTCGGTAACTGGTAACCCGGTTACTCTCCCAGGTGGTACTCCAGGTACACCAGCTACTACCACTGCTTACACCAACACCGGTGACATGACCGCCGCTCTGGGCGCCAACGAAACCATTACCGTCAACGGCACTGCGGTCAACCTGCTCAGCGGTGACAACCTTGCGGCTGTAGTTTCGAAAATCAACACCGCAACCGGTTCGACCATTGCGAGCGCAAGCGGTACTGACCTGGTTCTGACTGGCGCAGCGGGCGGCCCAGCCAACACTGTTACCGGTGCTGGTACTCTGGGTACAGCGCTGGCCGCAGGTACTGGCGGTGGTGCAGTTGTTCCTGCCGTTCCTGCCGTAGCAGGCCAGCTGACTGCAGCTGCTGAAATCAACATCAACGGCACAAACGTCGCTTTCGCAGTCAACGATGACATGGCTGCCATCGCCACCAAAATCAACACTGCCAACACTGGCGCAACTGCAACTGGCGTTGCTGCTACAGTTTCCGCTGCAGGCCGCTTGGAGCTGACTTCCGCTGACGGTAAAGCTATCAAGCTGGGCAACGGCACTGGCGTAGCCGCCAACGGTGGTGCAGGTGCACTGGCCAAACTCGGCCTGACCGCTGGCAACACTGAAGCCAAGCTGACTGCAGCTACTTCGGTAAGCCTGAACGGTACTGAAGTTAAGTTCACCGCAGGCTCCACCATGGCCGACATCGTGTCGTCCATCAACAGCGCCAGCACCGGTGTAACTGCCAGCGTCAACAAGACTGACAACTCCCTGAGCCTGTTCTCCACCAAGGACATCACCGTTGCAGACGGCAGCACCGGTACTGGCCTGGCCACTCTGGGTCTGACCACCGCATCTACTGCGCCAACAGTTGCTGTGAAGATGGACACCACCGTTGCTGACCTGAGCGTTCTGACTTCGGCCAGCGCCCAGCAAACCATCCAGGCTCTGGACGGCGCGATCCAGCAGATCGACACCCAACGTTCGCAACTGGGTGCTGTTCAAAACCGTTTCACCAGCACTGTAGCCAACCTGCAAAGCATCTCGGAAAACTCCACCGCAGCACGTAGCCGCGTACAGGACGCTGACTTCGCTTCCGAAGCCGCCGAGCTGACCAAGCAACAAACCCTGCAACAGGCTTCCACCGCGATCCTGTCCCAGGCTAACCAGCTGCCATCCGCTGTACTGAAGCTGCTTCAGTAATATCGGTAGCGGTTAATCAACGGAAGGGCGCTCTACGTGCCCTTCCGTTTTTTCAGTTTTGAGGTGATGACATGGATATGAGCATTAAGCTGAACGCGCATTACCCGACTGCCGCGACCCAAGCGGCGAGCGCCTCTGTCACCCTGGCACCGCCAGTGGCCGAGCAAGAGCCCGCAGTCACTGAAGACACCAAGCGCGTGGCACTGGAAAAGGCCGTGACCGATATTCGCGAGTTCGTGCAATCGACTCAGCGAAACCTGGATTTTTCCATCGACGACTCCACCGGAACGGTAGTGGTCAAGGTGGTCGCTACCGAAAGTGGCGAAGTGATTCGGCAGATTCCATCGGAAACTGCTTTGAAGCTTGCACAGAATTTGAGTGATGCCAGCAGCTTGCTGTTTGATACGAAGGCCTGAGCTGGCATGAAATGTGTTTCTGACTGCAGCCAAGGCGATCTGCGCCAATAATGCGGCAGCCACAGGACAAGGAGATTACAGATGGCGAGTTCAACGATTAGCGGCGTGGGGTCGACCTACGACACTCAGGGTATTGTGAAAGCCTTGGTTGGTGCGGAAAAAGCGCCCAAGCAGACGCAGATCACCAACCAGCAGAAAGACACGACCATTCAATTGTCGGCTGTCGGCACTGTAAAAGGTGCGCTGGATACCTACCGCGCGGCACTCGCGAAGCTGAATAATCTGTCCGCGTTCAATGGCCTCGCTGCGTCCACGTCGGAAGAAAAAAACGTCAAGGTTACCCTTGGCGACGGCGCCTCCAGCGGCAAATACGTGGTTGTGGTGCAGGATCTCGCGACCTCGTCGAAAATCACCAGCAAGGTATTCGCCGGGGGCGCTACGGGCGCTGCCAACCCGGGTAGCGAGGCTCAGAAGCTGACGATTACCCAGTCCGGCAAAAGTTACGATGTGTCGATTCCCGGTGGCGCAAGCCTGAGCCAGGTGCGCGAGTCGATCAACACCCAGCTCTCGGCCCAGGGCATCAGTGCGAACATCTTGAGCGATGCCAACGGTGCGCGTCTGGTGATCGGTTCCACTAACAGCGGCGCTGGTACCGACATCACCCTGAGTGGCGATTCGGATCTTGCCAAAGGCTACGACGCAGGCGTTGCAGCCAAAAACGCCAAGTACACCATCGACGGCGTCGCCATGGAGTCCACCTCCAACAAGGTAACTTCCGCCATCAGTGGTGTAAGTCTGGAACTGGTTGCCAGCGACAAGGACAAGCCGATCACGATCAGCGTGGACAGCAACGCGACCACCCTGAAGACCTCGGTACAGTCATTCGTCTCGGCCTATAACGCACTGATGACCAGTATCAATACCCAGACCAAGGTTACCGCCACCGGTGATTCCGCCACTACCACGGCGGGCGCTCTCACTGGCGATTCCTCGATGCGCCAGCTGGTAGCAAGTCTGCGCAGTGAGCTGGTAAACAGCTCTGGCTCAAGCGCCATGAGCGGTCTGTCGCAGATGGGCATTACCACTGACCAGAAAACCGGTTTGCTGACCCTGGACGACAAGTCGTGGGACAAGGCCGTGGTCAAGGGCTCTGCGGATATCGCCAAGCTGTTCACTGGCGATAAAGGCCTGATCACTCGGATGAACAAGGCCACCGAGACTTATGTCGGCACCACCGGGCTACTCGCCTCACGCGTCAAGGACTTGAACACCAAGTTGACGGACCTGACCACCCAGCAGTCGGACCTTGATCGGCGCATGGATAGCTTGCAGACATCGCTGTCCGCCAAGTACAACGCCATGGACAGCCTGATTGCCAAGATCAACGCCAGCAGCTCCAGCATCATGACCACGCTTAACTCGCTGAACAATCCGAAGTCGGATTGATGATGGGGGCGTTAACCTGCCCCGCAAAAGAGCGTATGAGTGGTCCGGGCTTTTTCGGCTCTGGATTAAAGTTTTATGCGACACAGTCGACAAAATGAATAGAGCAATTTTTCCGCCTGTGGCCTGTAACGAGGTAGCAACATGAACCCTATGAGAGCCCTTCGCCAATACCAGAAGGTCAATTCCCACGCCCAGATCTCCGAGGCCAGCCCGCATCGGTTGATTCAGATGCTGCTGGAAGGCGGTCTGGATCGACTGGCTCAGGCCAAGGGCGCATTGGCTCGCGGTGACATCGCGCAGAAATGCCTGCTGATCACCAAGGCGATCGACATCATCACCGGCCTGCGCCAAGGCCTGGACGCTGAGAAGGCGGAAGATCCGGCTTCGATCGAACAGCTCGACAGCCTGTACGAATACATGAATGCGCGCCTGGTGCAGGCTAATGTCAGCAACGACACGCAGATCATCGATGAAGTCATGCAGCTGTTGGTTACGGTAAAAAGCGGCTGGGATGCCATCGCACACCAATAGGCCCACCCGCCGAGGAACGACGCCATGAGTCAAGCATTGCAACGGATTGAACAAACCCGCGAAGCGCTCATCGATGCGCTGGCCGAGCGTGATTGGGGTGCGATTGGTGCGCTGGATTCGGCTTGCCGTGAATGCGTCGACGAGGTGCTCAGCGAAGCGCCGATCGACGAGGAAGCGCTGCGGACCAATCTGGAAAGTTTGCTGGCGGTGTACAAGGATTTATTGACGGTGACGATGGGCGAGCGTCAGGCGATAGTCGACGAGATGTCGCAGATCACCCAAGCGAAGAGTGCGGCAAAGGTTTACCATCTGTTCGGTTAATTAATCCCGGGTTAATCCAGAGATGTGCGCCATATATTTGACTGTGGACAGTTTTTTGACTTAACTAGTGGCTGTTCACCGATTTCAGGCGTCTACAGACTTTACAGGTCTGCGAGCGTCTAGCTTGCCCACTCATTTCGGGCACCGAGTTGACTAGGGAAGTTGCTATTGCATGTGGCGTGAAACCAAAATTCTGCTGATTGATGACGATAGCGTCCGCCGCCGTGATTTGGCGGTGATTCTTAATTTTCTCGGTGAAGAAAATTTGCCCTGCGGAAGCCATGACTGGCAGCAGGCTGTGGGCTCTCTATCGTCCAGTCGTGAAGTGATCTGCGTCCTGATCGGGACGGTCAATGCGCCTGGCGCGCTTTTAGGCTTGCTTAAGACACTGTCTACCTGGGATGAGTTCCTTCCGGTTTTGTTGATGGGCGATAATTCTGCCAGCGACTTGCCTGAAGACCAGCGTCGGCGCGTGCTTTCGACCCTGGAAATGCCGCCCAGCTACAGCAAATTGCTCGACTCCCTGCACCGTGCCCAGGTCTATCGCGAGATGTACGACCAGGCCCGCGAGCGCGGTCGGCATCGCGAACCCAATCTGTTCCGCAGCCTCGTCGGCACCAGCCGGGCGATCCAGCACGTGCGCCAGATGATGCAGCAGGTCGCCGACACCGACGCCAGCGTGCTGATCCTTGGCGAGTCGGGCACCGGCAAGGAAGTGGTGGCGCGCAACCTGCACTATCACTCCAAGCGTCGTGACGCGCCGTTCGTGCCGGTCAACTGCGGGGCGATCCCGGCCGAGTTGCTGGAAAGCGAATTGTTCGGCCACGAGAAGGGCGCGTTTACCGGGGCGATCACCAGTCGTGCCGGGCGCTTTGAGCTGGCCAACGGTGGCACGCTGTTCCTCGACGAAATCGGCGACATGCCGCTGCCGATGCAGGTCAAGCTGCTGCGCGTATTGCAGGAACGCACCTTCGAGCGCGTGGGCAGCAACAAGACCCAGAGCGTCGACGTGCGCATCATTGCCGCGACCCACAAGAATCTCGAAAGCATGATCGAGATCGGCACCTTCCGCGAAGATCTGTACTACCGCCTGAATGTGTTCCCGATCGAGATGGCACCGCTGCGCGAGCGCGTCGAAGACATCCCGCTGCTGATGAACGAGCTGATCTCGCGCATGGAGCACGAGAAGCGCGGTTCGATCCGTTTCAACTCGGCGGCGATCATGTCGCTGTGTCGCCACGGCTGGCCGGGCAACGTTCGCGAGCTGGCCAACCTGGTGGAGCGCATGGCGATCATGCATCCGTACGGGGTGATCGGCGTGGTCGAGTTGCCGAAGAAATTCCGCTACGTCGACGACGAAGACGAGCAACTGGTCGACAGCCTGCGCAGCGACCTGGAAGAGCGGGTGGCCATCAATGGGCATACCCCGGACTTCTCGATGAATGCCTTGCTGCCACCGGAAGGCCTGGACCTCAAGGACTACCTCGGTGGCCTGGAGCAGGGGCTGATTCAACAGGCGCTGGATGATGCCAACGGCATCGTGGCGCGCGCTGCGGAACGCCTGCGTATTCGTCGCACCACCCTGGTGGAGAAGATGCGCAAGTACGGCATGAGCCGGCGTGACGGTGAAGAACAGGCGGATGATTGACGCCCGTTTTGCCCTTCCTGTGGGAGCGAGCTTGCTTCAAAGGCGCCGCGTTTAGCCAGTAAGGCGGCGTTATCGTTAAAGATTTTCGCGAGCGGGCTCGCTCCTACAGTAGGCCAGTAGGCGGTTTTTTTTAGGCACGGGTATTGCTACACCCCTCGCAACGTTCCGTTTAACTGACGGTCAGCCAAGCGAGAGTGCCCGATGCCCCAAGCCGCCCAGATGTCTCCTGTCCCTGACGCTTCAGGGCCACTGTCGTCCGTAGAGCAGGCAAACCGGCTGGGTCTCGAGCAGTCGTTTGCGCTGTTCAACCAGATGTCCAGCCAGTTGACCGATTCCTACAGCATGCTCGAAGCTCGGGTCACCGAGCTCAAGGGCGAGCTGGAACTGGTCAGCGCCCAGCGCATGCAGGAACTGGCGGAAAAAGAACGCCTGGCCAACCGTCTGCAAAACCTCCTTGATCTGTTGCCCGGGGGCGTCATCGTCATCGATGCCCAAGGCATCGTGCGCGAAGCCAATCCCGCCGCCTGCGAATTGCTCGGCCTGCCCCTTGAGGGCGAACTGTGGCGCCAGGTGATTGCCCGCTGCTTTGCGCCGCGTGAGGATGACGGACACGAGATTTCGCTGAAGGACGGGCGGCGCCTGTCGATCTCGACCCGTTCGCTGGATGCCGAACCGGGTCAGTTGGTGCTGCTCAATGACTTGACTGAAACCCGTCATTTGCAGGACCAGCTGGCCCGGCATGAGCGGCTGTCTTCCCTGGGGCGGATGGTCGCTTCCCTGGCGCATCAGATTCGTACGCCACTGTCCGCCGCCTTGCTGTACGCCAGCCACCTGACCGAGCAGGAACTGCCAGTCGCCACTCAGCAGCGTTTCGCCGGACGCTTGAAAGAGCGCTTGCACGAGCTGGAGCATCAGGTGCGCGACATGCTGATTTTCGCCCGTGGCGAGCTGCCGCTGACCGATCGCCTGACTCCGAAAATGCTCATGCAATCGCTGCAGGCGGCGGCGCAGACCCATGTGCAGGATCTGCCGATTCGCTGGCAGTGCGACAGCCATGCCGGCGAGTTGCTGTGCAATCGCGACACCTTGGTGGGCGCTATCCTCAACCTGATCGAGAACGCCATCCAGGCCAGCGCCACGCAGGTGCGATTGAAAGTGCACTTCTATACGCGCGGCAGCAATCTGCGGGTGTCGATCAGCGACAGCGGCAGCGGCATCGATCCCCAAGTACTTGCGCGCTTGGGCGAACCTTTTTTCACCACCAAAGCCACCGGAACCGGCCTCGGCCTGACCGTGGTCAAGGCAGTCGCCCGGGCACATCAGGGAGAATTGCTGCTGCGCTCGCGACCCGGTCGCGGTACTTGCGCGCAGCTAACCCTCCCACTATTCCAACCAACCACCCCCACCCCCTGTAGGAGCGAGCCTGCTCGCGAAAAACCCGAGAGCGCCCGGGGGTATCAGGCCGCCCGCGAAATCCCGAACGACCACCAAGCGCAGGGAGCGAACTAAAACTCATGCCCATCAAAGTTCTACTGGTCGAGGATGACCGAGCCCTGCGCGAAGCACTGGCCGACACCCTGCTGCTCGCAGGCCACGATTACGTCGCCGTCGGTTCAGCAGAAGAAGCACTGACCGCGGTCACCAAGGACGCCTTCAACCTGGTGCTCAGCGACGTCAACATGCCCGGCATGGACGGCCACCAATTGCTCAGCCTGTTACGCGCCCGTCAACCACAGCTGCCAGTGTTGCTGATGACCGCCCACGGCGCAGTCGAGCGAGCGGTGGACGCAATGCGCCAAGGTGCGGCCGATTACCTGGTCAAACCATTCGAGCCCAAGGCGCTGCTGGACCTGCTGGCGCGGCACGCCCTGGGCAGTCTGTGTGCCGAGGGGGAGGGACCGATCGCCTTCGAACCGGCCAGCGCACAGCTGCTGGAACTGGCCGCGCGCGTCGCCCGCAGTGATTCCACGGTGCTGATCTCCGGTGAGTCGGGGACCGGCAAGGAAGTGCTGGCGCGCTACATTCACCAGCACTCCCATCGGGCCAGTCAGCCGTTCATTGCGATCAACTGCGCAGCGATCCCGGACAACATGCTCGAGGCCACGCTGTTCGGTCATGAGAAGGGCTCGTTCACCGGCGCCATTGCCGCGCAGGCGGGCAAGTTCGAACAGGCGGATGGCGGCACCATCCTGCTCGACGAGATTTCCGAAATGCCCATGGGCCTGCAAGCCAAGCTGCTACGGGTGTTGCAGGAGCGTGAGGTCGAGCGGGTGGGTGCGCGCAAGCCGATCAGCCTGGATATTCGGGTGGTCGCGACCACCAACCGCGACCTTGCGGCGGAAGTGGCGGCGGGGCGCTTCCGGGAAGATTTGTACTATCGGTTGTCGGTGTTTCCGCTGGCCTGGCGTCCGTTGCGCGAACGAACCGCCGACATTCTGCCGCTGGCCGAGCGATTGTTGGCCAAACACGTCAATAAAATGAAGCATGCGGCGGCGAAGCTTTCGCCTGAGGCGCAGGCGTGCCTGATCGGTTACCCGTGGCCGGGGAATGTGCGCGAGCTGGATAACGCGATCCAGCGGGCGTTGATTTTGCAGCAGGGCGGGTTGATCCAGCCGCAGGATTTCTGCCTGGCGGGGCCGGTCGCCTGCGCGCCGTTGCCGGTATTGGCAGCCCCGGTGCAGGCGTTGGAGGTGGAGTCGGCGGGAGGCTTGGGCGATGACCTGCGCCGCCGCGAGTTCCAGATGATCATCGACACCTTGCGCAGCGAGCGCGGCCGGCGCAAGGAAGCCGCCGAACGCCTGGGCATCAGCCCGCGCACCTTGCGCTACAAGCTGGCGCAGATGCGCGATGCGGGGATGGATGTGGAAGCTTACCTGTTTGCTACTTGATCCCTGTGGGAGCAAGGCTTGCAAAGATTCTGTGGGAGCAAGGCTTGCTCCCACAGTAAGCCTTGCTCCCACGGTAAGCATTGCCTCCAGGGAAAATTGAGTTCAAGCCAGAGAACAGGATTTGTTATCCGTGCCCACCGAGCTGGCACCCTTGTTGCTAACACCTGTTTACCCGCCGAGTGAGCGTCAAAATATTGCGGGTAGTCATTGGGAGTGGAACATGAGCCAAGGTATTGAATTCAATCGGTTGATGCTGGATATGCGCGCCATGCAAATGGACGCCATGTCTGCGCCTAAAGCGACTGCCGCCGTGCCTCAATTGCCGGGCAGCAGCTTCTCCGACATGCTCGGCCAGGCCGTCAATAAAGTGAACGAAACCCAGCAGGCGTCCAGCCAGTTGTCCACCGCCTTCGAAATCGGCAAGAGCGGTGTCGACCTGACTGACGTGATGATCGCCAAGGAAAAAGCCGGCGTGTCGTTCCAGGCCATCACCCAGGTGCGCAACAAGCTGGTCCAGGCGTATCAAGACATCATGCAGATGCCGGTTTAAGGACGATATTGAGTCATGGCAGAAGCAGCCAGCGATAACGTTCCGGCCAAGTCCGGCTCGATAGACGGCAAACCGCCGTTGTTCGGCCTGTCCTTCCTGGAAAACCTTTCCCAGATGACCATGTTGCGTCAGGTCGGCCTGTTGGTCGGCCTGGCAGCGAGCGTGGCCATCGGCTTTGCCGTGGTCCTGTGGTCGCAGCAACCGGACTACCGCCCACTGTACGGCAGCCTCGCCGGCATGGACGCCAAGCAGGTCATGGATACCCTGGCGGCCGCCGACATTGCCTACTCAGTCGAGCCCAACTCCGGCGCCTTGCTGGTCAAAGCCGAAGACCTGTCCCGCGCGCGGCTCAAGCTTGCGGGCGCTGGTGTCACTCCCAGCGATGGCAATATCGGTTTTGAGATCCTCGACAAGGACCAGGGCCTGGGCACCAGCCAGTTCATGGAAGCGACCCGTTACCGTCGCGGCCTCGAAGGCGAACTGGCCCGCACCATCTCCAGCCTGAACAACGTCAAGGGCGCGCGAGTGCACCTGGCCATTCCGAAAAGCTCGGTGTTCGTGCGCGACGAGCGCAAGCCCAGCGCCTCGGTGTTGATCGAACTGTATTCCGGCCGCTCCCTGGAGCCTGGCCAGGTCCTGGCGATCATTAACCTGGTGGCGACCAGTGTTCCGGAGCTGAGCAAATCCCAGGTCACCGTGGTCGACCAGAAGGGCAATTTGCTGTCGGACCAAGCGGAAAACTCCGAACTGACCATGGCCGGCAAGCAATTCGACTACAGCCGCCGCATGGAAAGTATGCTGACCCAGCGTGTGCACAACATCCTGCAACCAGTACTGGGCAACGATCGCTACAAGGCTGAAGTTTCGGCCGACGTGGATTTCAGCGCGGTCGAATCGACTTCTGAGCAGTTCAACCCGGATCAACCGGCGTTGCGCAGCGAGCAGTCGGTCAACGAGCAACGCACCACGAGCAATGGATCGCAAGGCGTGCCTGGCGCCCTGAGCAACCAACCGCCGTCGCCAGCGTCCGCGCCTGCA
The DNA here is from genome assembly GCF_054897945.1 of Pseudomonas sp. LB3P31. NCBI lineage: Bacteria > Pseudomonadati > Pseudomonadota > Gammaproteobacteria > Pseudomonadales > Pseudomonadaceae > Pseudomonas > Pseudomonas sp. LB3P31. Next base: position 1,743,359 of record NZ_CM142710.1, on the reverse strand, counting down.
ACCACCGGTGGCGCCACCGCGTCGGCCGGCATGGTGCAGCCCGGCCAGCCGCTGCTGGATGCCAACGGCCAGCAGATCATGGACCCGGCCACCGGCCAGCCGATGCTCGCGCCGTACCCGGCCGACAAGCGTCAGCAGTCGACCAAGAACTTCGAGCTCGACCGTTCCATCAGCCACACCAAGCAGCAGCAGGGCCGGCTCAATCGCCTGTCGGTGTCGGTGGTGGTCGACGATCAGGTCAAGATCAACCCGGCCAACGGTGAAACCAGCCGTGCGCCGTGGACCGCCGATGAATTGGCGCGCTTCACTCGCCTGGTGCAGGATGCGGTCGGTTTCGACGCCAGCCGTGGCGACAGCGTCAGCGTGATCAACATGCCGTTCTCCGCCGAGCGCAGCGAAGTGATTGCCGATGTGCCGTTCTATTCCCAGCCGTGGTTCTGGGATGTGATCAAGCAAGTGCTGGGCGTGTTGTTCATCCTGGTACTGGTGTTCGGCGTGTTGCGCCCGGTGCTCAACAACATCACCAATGGCGGCAAAGGCAAACAGCTGGTCGGCATGGGCAGCGACGTCGAGTTGGGTGGCATGGGCGGCCTGGATGGCGAACTGGCCAACGACCGCGTCAGCCTCGGCGGCCCGCAAAGCATCCTGCTGCCAAGCCCGAGCGAAGGCTATGACGCGCAGTTGAATGCAATCAAGAGTCTGGTGGCAGAAGACCCGGGCCGTGTGGCCCAGGTCGTGAAAGAGTGGATTAACGCAGATGAATGATAATCGAGTCGCTGCCGCCAAACTGTCCAAGGTCGACAAAGCCGCGATCCTGCTGCTGTCCCTGGGCTCCACGGATGCTGCACAGGTGTTGCGCCACATGGGTCCCAAAGAGGTCCAACGTGTCGGCGTGGCCATGGCGCAGATGGGCAACGTGCACCGCGAGCAGGTCGAGCAGGTGATGAGCGAGTTCGTCGACATCGTCGGCGACCAGACCAGCCTGGGCGTCGGTTCCGACGACTACGTACGCAAGATGCTCACCCAGGCCCTGGGCGAAGACAAGGCCAACGGCCTGATCGACCGCATCCTGCTGGGCGGCAACACCAGCGGCCTCGATAGCCTGAAGTGGATGGAGCCGCGCGCCGTCGCCGATGTGATCCGCTACGAACACCCGCAGATCCAGGCGATCGTGGTGGCGTATCTCGACCCCGACCAGGCCGGTGAAGTGCTGGGCAATTTCGACCACAAGGTGCGTCTCGACATCATCCTGCGGGTGTCTTCGCTGAACACCGTGCAACCGGCCGCCTTGAAAGAGCTCAACCAGATTCTCGAGAAGCAGTTCTCCGGCAACTCAAACGCCTCGCGCACCAACCTCGGCGGGATCAAGCGCGCGGCCGACATCATGAACTTCCTCGACAGCTCGATCGAAGGGCAGCTGATGGACTCGATCCGCGAAGTCGACGAAGACCTGTCCGGTCAGATCGAAGACCTGATGTTCGTGTTCAACAACCTCGCCGACGTCGACGACCGCGGCATCCAGGCGTTGCTGCGCGAAGTGTCCTCCGACGTGCTGGTGCTGGCCCTCAAAGGCTCGGACGAGAACGTCAAGGAAAAGATCTTCAAGAACATGTCCAAACGAGCAGCGGAACTGTTGCGCGACGACCTCGAGGCCAAGGGCCCGGTGCGCGTCAGCGACGTCGAAACTGCACAGAAAGAAATCCTCACCATCGCCCGCCGTATGGCCGAAGCCGGAGAAATCGTTCTCGGCGGGAAAGGCGGCGAAGAGATGATCTAAGGTCACCATGTCGACCAAACACGATGAGTCCCAGACTGACCTGATCCGTGCCAAGGACGTCAGCGCTGTCGATCTGTGGTCCTTGCCCAGTTTCGATCCGTACGTCCCAGAGCCGGAACCTGAGCCAGAACCCGAGCCGCCGGAAATGGAAGAGGTGCCGCTGGATGAAGTCCAGCCGCTGACCCTCGAAGAGCTCGAAAGCATTCGCCAGGAGGCCTACAACGAAGGCTTCGCTACCGGCGAGCGTGAAGGTTTTCACAGCACCACGCTCAAGGTTCGCCAGGAAGCCGAAGCGGCGCTGACGGCGAAAGTCGGCGCGCTGGAACAGCTCATGGGCCAGCTGTTTGAGCCCATCGCCGAGCAGGACACCTTGATCGAGAAGTCCCTGGTGGACCTGGTCCAGCACCTCACCAAACAGGTGATCCAGCGCGAGCTGGCGATCGACTCGACTCAGCTCGAGCACGTCATGCGCGATGCGCTCAAGCTGTTGCCGCTGGGCGTGGGCAACGTGCGGCTGTACATCAATCCGCAGGATTTCGAACAGGTCAAAGCGCTGCGCGAACGGCATGAAGAAACCTGGCGCATCGTTGAAGACGAGGCGCTATTGCCGGGCGGTTGCCGAGTGGAGACCGAACACAGTCGCATCGACGCCACGGTGGAAACCCGTCTGGCGCGGGTCATGGACAAACTGTTCGACCAGATGCACGAACAGGCGCTGCATCCTGCCGCCCCGGACCTGAGCCTGGAGCTCTCGGGGCACACCCCGCCACCAGCCGCCCCGGCTGCGGACGAACCTGATGCGCCTTGATCGCACCAGTTTTGCCAAGCGCCTGGGCAGTTACGCCGAGGCCACGCAGCTGTCCGGCGGGCCGATCCTGGAAGGCCGCCTGCTGCGCATGGTCGGCCTGACTCTGGAAGCCGAGGGCTTGCGCGCCGCCATGGGCAGCCGCTGCATGGTGATCAACGACGACAGTTATCAGCCGGTGCAGGTCGAAGCCGAAGTCATGGGCTTCTCCGGCAGCAAGGTATTTCTGATGCCGGTCGGCAGTGTCGCCGGCATCGCGCCGGGCGCCCGGGTGGTGCCGCTGGCGGATGCCGGTCGCTTGCCGATGGGCATGAGCATGCTCGGGCGGGTACTCGATGGCGCCGGTCGCGCGCTGGACGGCAAGGGCGGGATGAAGGCCGAGGATTGGGTGCCGATGGATGGCCCGACGATCAACCCGCTCAAGCGCGAACCGATCAGCGAACCGCTGGACGTGGGCATTCGTTCGATCAACGGCTTGTTGACGGTGGGTCGCGGTCAGCGTTTGGGTCTGTTTGCCGGTACCGGCGTGGGCAAGAGTGTGCTGCTGGGCATGATGACCCGCTTCACCGAAGCCGACATTGTGGTCGTCGGGCTGATCGGCGAGCGCGGACGCGAAGTGAAGGAGTTCATCGAGCACATTCTCGGCGAGGAAGGGCTCAAGCGTTCGGTAGTGGTTGCGTCGCCGGCGGATGACGCGCCGCTGATGCGTTTGCGTGCGGCAATGTACTGCACGCGCATCGCCGAGTATTTTCGCGACAAGGGCAAGAATGTCCTGTTGCTTATGGATTCGCTGACGCGTTTTGCCCAGGCCCAGCGGGAAATCGCCCTGGCCATCGGCGAACCGCCGGCGACCAAGGGCTACCCGCCTTCGGTGTTTGCCAAGTTGCCAAAACTGGTCGAGCGCGCCGGTAATGCGGAGAAGGGCGGTGGTTCGATTACCGCGTTCTACACCGTGCTGTCCGAAGGCGATGATCAGCAGGACCCGATTGCCGACTCGGCGCGAGGCGTGCTTGATGGCCACATCGTGCTGTCGCGGCGCTTGGCCGAGGAAGGTCATTACCCGGCCATCGACATCGAAGCGTCCATCAGCCGGGTGATGCCTTCGGTGGTGACACCGGAGCACATGACCCGGGCCCAGTATTTTAAACAGCTGTGGTCGCGTTATCAGCAGAGTCGCGACCTGATCAGCGTCGGTGCCTACGTGGCCGGCGGCGATCGCGAGACCGACCTGGCGATTGCCCTGCAACCGCAACTGGTCAAGTACCTGCGCCAGGGCTTGAACGACAACATCAGCCTGGGTGAGAGCGAAGCTTATCTTGGCTCGATCTTCGCCCCGGCAGCCGGCGGCTAACCGGCCATGGCCCAGAGTCGAGCTGCGCGCCTGGCACCCGTGGTGGACATGGCCGAGAAGGTCGAGAAAGCCGCGGTGCAGCGCCTTGGGCATTTCCAGGGTCAGGTGCGCCTGGCCGAGAGCAAGCTCGCCGACCTTGAAGCCTTTCGCCTGGATTATCAGGAGCAGTGGATTGTGCGCGGCAGCAGTGGCGTGTCCGGCCAATGGCTGCTCGGCTATCAGGGTTTTCTCGCGCAGTTGGGCACTGCCATCGACCAGCAACGGCAGAGCCTGGCCTGGCACCAGAATAATCTGAACAAGGCGCGCGACACCTGGCAACAGGCTTATGCCCGGGTCGAAGGCTTGCGCAAACTGGTGCTGCGCTACACCGACGAGGCGCGCCGCCTGGAAGACAAGCGCGAGCAGAAGCTGCTTGATGAGTTGTCCCAGCGCTTGCCGCGGCAGAATCCTTATTAACTGGTCGATCGCGTTATCGTTCATCGCGGGCAAGCCTTGCTCCCACAGGTCAGTGCTGGGCAAGCCTTGCTCCCACAGGTCTGGTGTTGCAGGCAATGAGTGTGCCCGGCGCAAATCCTGTGGGAGCAAGGCTTGCCCGCGATGGCGTATTCATGGGGGCCATCAATCTCTGGCCTTGCCCCGACCTCTACCAAATGCTAAACCTTGTACAAGCAAGTTCCCCTACGACAAGGAAGCCAACAATGTCAGTCGTCTCAGAAGTTTCCGCGGATGGGCAAAAGCTGACGATCTCGATCAAGGGCCGATTCGATTTCGCCAAGCACCAGGAGTTTCGCGAAGCCTACGAAAACCTTCAGCCGAAACCCGAACTCTTCGAAGTCAATCTGAAGGACGCCACTTATCTAGATAGTTCAGCCTTGGGCATGTTGTTGTTATTGCGTGATCACGCGGGTGGCGAGAACGCCGAAGTAACGCTGACCAACGCCAATGTGGATGTGCGCAAAATTCTCGCCATTTCCAACTTTGAACAAATTTTCGACGTGGCGTGACCGCCATGCAACCGCCGTTCGAACCGCTGACGATCCTGATCGCCGAGGACAGCGCGGCCGATCGCCTGTTGCTCTCGACCATCGTCCGTCGCCAGGGTCATGCAGTCTTGACCGCAGCCAACGGGGCAGAGGCGGTCGAAGTCTTCCGTGCGCAGTGCCCGCAGCTGGTGCTGATGGACGCGATGATGCCAGTGATGGATGGCTTTGAAGCCGCGCAACAGATCAAGGCGCTGGCCGGGGAAACCCTGGTGCCGATCATCTTCCTCACCTCGCTCACTGAAAGCGAAGGTCTGGCGCGCTGCCTGGAGGCCGGGGGCGACGACTTTCTGGCGAAGCCCTACAACCAGGTAATTCTCGCCGCCAAGATCAAGGCGATGGATCGCTTGCGCCGCTTGCAGGCCACCGTGCTGCAGCAACGTGACCAGATCGCCCGCCACCACGAGTACCTGCTCAACGAGCAGCGCGTGGCCAAGGCGGTGTTTGACAAGGTGGCGCATTCCGGCTGCCTCAACGCCCCGAACATCCGCTACCTGCAATCGCCCTACGCCCTGTTCAACGGCGACCTGCTGCTGGCCGCGTTCACCCCTGCAGGCGACATGCATGTGCTGCTCGGGGACTTCACCGGCCATGGCCTGCCGGCGGCTGTCGGCGCGATGCCCCTGGCGGAAGTGTTTTATGGCATGACCGCCAAGGGCTACGGCTTGTCGGAAACCCTGCGCGAGATGAACGCCAAGCTCAAGCGCATCCTGCCGGTGGACATGTTCTGCTGCGCAACCCTGCTGTGCCTGAGCTTCCAGCGGCGCTCGGTCGAGGTGTGGAATGGCGGCATGCCCGACGGCTACCTGCACTGCGTCGCCACTGCCGAGCGCACGCCGTTGCCGGCCAGGCACTTGCCGCTGGGCGTGTTGAACCCGCACAGTTTTGACGATCGTACCGAAGTATTCCCCATGGCCGTTGGCGATCGGGTGTTCCTGTTGTCCGACGGGGTGATCGACACCTGCGATGCCAATGAGCAGCTGTTCGGCGTCGAGCGCCTGCAGCAGGTGTTTGCCGCCAATCGTCAGCCCGATGCGTTGTTTCAGGAGATCGAGCAGGCACTGGATGATTTTCGTGGTGAAGCCCGCGACGATGTCAGTCTGCTCGAAGTCAGCCTGCTGGACGTGGCGCAGATGCGCCCGCCAGCCATGGTCTACTCCGACAGCGGGCAATTGTCCCCGCTCGACTGGTCGGTGAGTTTCGAATTTCGCGCCGCTTCGCTCAAGCGCTTCAATCCGCTGCCATACCTGTTGCAATTGCTCAGCGAAGTGCATGGCCTGCGGGCCCAGAGCGGCGCGCTGTATAGCGTTCTTGCCGAACTGTATTCCAATGCCCTGGAGCATGGCGTACTCGGGCTGGATTCCAGTCTCAAGCGCGATGCCCCGGGATTTGCGCGCTATTATCAGGAGCGCAATAGCCGTCTCGATGGCCTGGACAAAGGCTACGTGCGGGTGCACCTGGAGGTGGTGCCGCAGGGCGAGGGCGGTTGCCTGACCATCCGGGTCGAAGACAGCGGCAAGGGTTTTGACGTTGAACAAGTGATGCAGCGACCGGTGGACAGTGGCCGTCTGTCGGGACGTGGCGTCAGCCTGGTGCGGCAACTCGGGCGTAATGCCAGTTGGTCCGACGATGGTCGCAGTGCTCGCGTAGAGTTTTTCTGGGAGGCTCTGGCATAATCCCGCCCATTCTTGATCAAGGAGTGAACAAGTGGCTGAGCCACATCTGAATCGTAAGGTGCTGGACGACTTGCAGGAAGTCATGGAAGACGAGTACCCGGTGTTGCTGGATACTTTTCTCGACGACGCCGAAGATCGATTGCGCCTGTTGCGCCAGCCGAAGGATGCCGTGCACCTGATGGAAACTGCCCACAGTTTCAAAGGCAGCAGCAGCAACATGGGCGCGCAACGGCTCGCAGAGTTGTGCAACGAGCTGGAGCAGCGCGCCAAGGTCGCCAGTCCTGCTGATCTGACACAACTGGTCAGTGAAATCGGCATCGAGTTCGCCATCGTTCGTCCGCTATACGAAGCCGAACGTTCCCAGGCTGTCGCTCGGCGCAATTAGTCCGGTTGGCCAACCTGGCTCGACCCTTGCAGTAATCTCCGTCACTTGTATCAACGATCCCAGTGCGGCGGAGACTGTTCATGCCCGTTACCCCAAATTTGCTGCTTCAGGCCGCCGCGAAGGCCAAGGCTCAACCGTCGGCCGCCAATCCCTTGGCGTCGCCTGCCGAGCCGGCAAACAAGGCTTCCAGCTTCGCCCAGGTGTATGCCAGGCAAGACTACGCCAAGCCTGCAAGTGCCTTTGATGGTGCAGCCCGCTCACTGCGCGACAAGACCCCAGACGTTGCGGCAAAGAACAATGACAAGCCTGCCGCCGGGAAACCTGCGGTTGCCGATAGCGGCAAATCCTTGCCCGCCGACAAGCCGGCGCAGGCGGATGACAAGGTGGCGAGTGACGACGCTACCGATACTGCAATCGCCGACGCTACGGTTGATCCGGCAGTGCCGCCGGTGGTTGAGCCCCAGCCTCAGACCCCGGTCCCGGTCCCGGTCCCGGTCCCGGTCGCTAACGCTGAGCCGGTGGCGGACGCAGCTGTGGCCGCCGCCATCGCGGCGTCCACCGTACCTGCGGACCCCGCTTTCGACCCCGAGGCGGATCCGCTGGATGCGTTGCCGGCCGTGCGCATGGCCATGGAACAGAGCGGGCATGTGTCCGCCTCCAGTCAGGCGCAGGCCAAAACTTCCCCGGCCCAGGCTCAGGCCGACGGCGAGCCAACTTCGGCGCAGAACTTTGCCTCGGGTCTGGCCAACATGCTCGACGTGCAGGCCAACAAGGACAGTACCAGCCAGGGCGGAGAGAAGGCTTTCAGCGGCCTGATCGATGATGGCCTGAAAGATTTGAAAGCTTCGAGCAGCGACACCCGCGTCGAAGATTTCGCCAACCGCCTGGCTGCGCTGACCCAGGCTGCCACGCCGAAAACCGCCAATGCGATCTCGGTGAACCAGCCGATTGCCATGCACCAGAGCGGCTGGACCGAGGAAGTGGTCAACCGCGTCATGTACCTGTCCAGCGCCAACCTCAAAGCCGCCGATATCCAGCTGCAACCGGCTGAGCTGGGCCGGCTGGACATCCGGGTCAACATGGTGCCCGACCAGCAGACCCAGGTGACGTTCATGAGCGCGCACCCCGGCGTTCGCGAAGCGCTGGACGGCCAGATGCATCGGCTGCGCGAGATGTTCGTGCAGCAGGGCATGGGGCAGGTGGACGTCAATGTGTCTGATCAGTCCCGTGGGCAGGATCAGCAGCAGGCGCAACAGAGTCAGGCAGGGCGCACCGGCAGTGGAGGTCGCCTTGATTCCACGGACGAAAGCCTTTCGCCGGCAGTGACCGAAGTGGCCGCAGCCACCAGCGTGATCGGCTCCAGCGCCGTCGACTATTACGCCTGATATCCGGCGATGCTCCCTTAAAAGATCGCAGCCTTCGGCAGCTCCTACAGGGTGATGGCGTACACCCTGTAGGAGCTGCCGAAGGCTGCGATCTTTTGATCTTCCATCCCCACTGAATTTTCCCTACATGGCATAACACTTGCTCTTGCCTACCCGTGCAACTGTGAAACCCCGAATAGTGACGGATTATTGGCATGGCGAAGAGCGACGCAGCAGTAAAAGACCCCGCAACCAAAGGCAAACTCAAGCTGATCATCCTGGTCGTGGTAGCGCTGCTGCTGGCGATCGGTGTGTCCGTGGGGGCGACGTGGTTCTTCATGCACAGTGCCGAGAGCAAGCCCGCCGCCGTTGAAGAAACCGCCGTGAGCGGCAAGCAGGCGGCGATCTTCGAGCCGTTGCTGCCGGCGTTCGTGTCCAACTACAACCAGAACGGCCGCCAGCGCTATATGCAGGTGAGCATCACCATGATGGGCCGCAACCAGGCTGACCTGGAAGCGCTCAAGGTGCACATGCCAGTCATCCGCAACAACCTGGTGATGCTGTTCTCCGGGCAGGACTTCGCCACCCTGGCCTCGCCGGTCGGCCAGGAAATGTTGCGTCAGAAGGCCACCGCCAGCGTCCAGGAAGTGGCGCAGAAAGAACTCGGCAAGGTCGCCATCGAACAGTTGCTCTTCACTAATTTCGTACTGCAGTAGGAACACGACATGGCCGTGCAGGACCTGCTGTCCCAGGATGAGATCGATGCGCTGTTGCATGGCGTCGACGATGGTCTGGTACAGACCGACAACGCTGCCGAACCCGGCGCCGTCAAAAGCTACGACCTGACCAGCCAGGATCGCATCGTCCGCGGACGCATGCCGACCCTGGAGATGATCAACGAGCGTTTCGCCCGCTACACCCGCATTAGCATGTTCAACCTGCTGCGCCGCTCGGCAGACGTGGCGGTGGGTGGCGTGCAGGTGATGAAGTTCGGCGAATACGTGCACTCGCTGTACGTGCCGACCAGCCTCAATCTGGTCAAGATCAAACCGTTGCGCGGCACCGCGTTGTTCATCCTCGACGCCAAGCTGGTGTTCAAGCTGGTGGACAACTTCTTTGGTGGCGACGGCCGTCACGCCAAGATCGAAGGCCGTGAATTCACCCCGACCGAACTGCGCGTGGTGCGCATGGTGCTGGAGCAGGCCTTCATCGATTTGAAGGAAGCCTGGCAGGCGATCATGGAAGTCAACTTCGAGTACATCAACTCGGAAGTGAACCCGGCCATGGCCAACATCGTCGGGCCGAGCGAGGCGATCGTGGTGTCGACTTTCCACATCGAACTCGATGGCGGTGGCGGCGACCTGCACATCACCATGCCGTACTCGATGATCGAGCCGGTGCGCGAAATGCTTGATGCCGGCTTCCAGTCCGACCTCGACGACCAGGACGAGCGCTGGGTCAATGCCCTGCGCCAGGACGTGATGGACGTCGACGTGCCGATCGGTGCCACCGTGGCCCGCCGCCAATTGCGCCTGCGCGACATCCTGCACATGCAGCCGGGGGACATCATCCCGGTGGACATGCCGGAAACAATGATCATGCGCGCCAATGGCGTGCCTGCGTTCAAGGTCAAGATGGGCTCGCACAAAGGCAACCTCGCGTTGCAGGTGATCGAGCCAATCGAGCGCCGGTGATCGGCGTCTCTATCCGTTTTTAACTGACGGCGTCCATTCGAAATGGGCGCTCGCCGAGGACACATGATGGCTAACGATATGAATTCCCAGGACGACCAGGCACTGGCTGATGAATGGGCTGCGGCCCTGGAAGAATCCGGTGATGCCTCGCAGGACGACATCGACGCGCTGCTTGCCGCTGATGCCGCTTCTTCACCGTCCAACCGCCTGCAAATGGAAGAGTTTGGCGCCTCGCCGAAAAACAACGAACAGGTCACGCTGGACGGTCCGAACCTGGACGTGATCCTCGATATTCCGGTGTCGATTTCCATGGAAGTGGGCAGCACCGACATCAACATTCGCAACCTGCTGCAGCTTAACCAGGGCTCGGTGATCGAGCTCGATCGCCTGGCCGGTGAGCCGCTGGACGTGCTGGTCAACGGCACGCTCATCGCCCACGGCGAAGTGGTGGTGGTCAACGAGAAGTTCGGCATCCGCCTGACCGACGTGATCAGCCCAAGTGAACGCATCAAGAAGCTGCGCTGAGTGAACAGGCTCCTGGGGTTTGTGCTGGCCCTGCCGTTCAGCGCGCTGGCGGCCGAGCCGCTGGCCACGGCCGCTGCGGCACCGGTGGCCAGTAGCGGAGTGGCCGGGCAATTGACGCAGCTGGTGTTCGGTTTGCTGCTGGTGCTGGGGCTGATTTTCTTCCTCGCCTGGCTGTTGCGCCGTGTGCAGCAGGCAGGTCCCGCAGGCAAGGGCCAGGTGATTGAGCTGATCGGCTCCCGCGCACTCGGTCCGCGTGACCGCCTGATGCTGGTGCAGGTCGGTAACGAGCAGATCCTGCTCGGCCTGAGCCCCGGCTCGATCACCGCCTTGCACGTGATGAAAGAGCCAGTGCAGGTGCCCAGTACTGCTGAAAAAGCCACCCCGGAATTCGCCCTGCGCCTGATGGAGCTGATGGGCAAGGACCAGAAGGATAAGAAGTAATGGGTGCGCTACGCATCGTCTTGACGCTGGCCCTGATGCTGGCTGCGCCACTCGCGCTTGCTGCCGATCCGCTATCGATCCCGGCCATCACCCTCGGCACCAACGCCGACGGCGCCCAGGAATATTCGGTCAGCCTGCAGATTCTGCTGATCATGACCGCGCTGAGTTTCATCCCGGCGTTTGTCATGCTGATGACCAGCTTTACCCGGATCATTATCGTGTTTTCGATCCTGCGCCAGGCCCTCGGCCTGCAACAGACGCCGTCGAACCAGATCCTCACGGGCATGGCATTGTTCCTCACCCTGTTCATCATGGCGCCGGTGTTCGACCGGGTTAACCAGGATGCCTTGCAGCCGTACCTGGCGGAAAAACTGACTGCCCAGGATGCCGTGGCCAAGGCCCAGGTGCCGATCAAGGACTTCATGCTGGCACAGACCCGCAGCAGCGATCTGGAACTGTTCATGCGCCTGTCCAAGCGCACCGACATCGCCACACCGGATCAGGCGCCGCTGACGATCCTGGTGCCGGCGTTCGTCACCTCCGAACTCAAGACCGCGTTCCAGATCGGCTTCATGATCTTCATTCCATTCCTGATCATCGACCTGGTGGTGGCCAGTGTGCTGATGGCGATGGGTATGATGATGCTCTCGCCGCTGATCATTTCCCTGCCGTTCAAGATCATGCTGTTCGTGCTGGTGGATGGCTGGGCGTTGATCATCGGCACCCTGGCCAGCAGCTTCGGCGGTGTGTCGCCATGACGCCGGAAGTAGCGGTAGACATCTTCCGCGAGGCGCTGTGGCTGACCACCCTGATGGTTGCCGTGCTGGTGATTCCGAGTCTGCTGGTGGGCTTGCTGGTAGCGATGTTCCAGGCCGCGACCCAGATCAATGAACAGACCCTGAGTTTCCTGCCGCGCCTGCTGGTGATGCTGGTGACGCTGATTGTTGCCGGGCCCTGGCTGGTGCAGACCTTCATGGAATACATCCTGCAGCTGTACGGCAGTATTCCCCAGGTCATCGGCTAAACCATGCAGTCGCTGCTGCAACTGACCGATACCCAGATCAGCACGTGGGTGGCGACGTTCATGTTGCCGCTGTTTCGCGTGGGCGCGTTGCTGATGGTCATGCCGATCATCGGCACGACCCTGGTGCCCAAGCGCGTGCGCCTGTACTTCACGCTGGCCATCACCGTGGTGATTGTCCCCGGCCTGCCGCCAATGCCTGCGGTCAACGCGCTGGACCTGAGTGGCCTGCTGCTGATTGCCGAACAAATTCTAATTGGGGCAATACTCGGTTTTGCCCTGCAGCTGTTTTTCCAGGCCTTCGTGATTGCCGGGCAGATCGTCTCGATTCAGATGGGCATGGGCTTCGCCTCGATGGTCGACCCCACCAACGGCGTTTCGGTGGCGGTGATCGGGCAGTTCTTCACCATGCTGGTCACGCTGCTGTTCCTGTCGATGAACGGCCATCTCGTGGTCTTCGAGATTCTCACGGAAAGCTTCACCACCTTGCCGGTGGGCAGTGGCCTGATGGTCACGCATTTCTGGGAGCTGGCCGGCAAGCTCGGCTGGGTCCTGGGCGCAGCGCTGTTGCTGGTGCTGCCGGCGATCACCGCGCTGCTGGTGGTCAACATCGCCTTTGGCGTGATGACCCGGGCGGCGCCGCAATTGAACATCTTCTCCATCGGTTTTCCGCTGACCCTGGTGCTCGGGCTGTTCATCGTCTGGGTCGGGCTGGCGGACATCATCAACCAGTACCAACCGCTGGCCACCGAGGCCTTGCAGTGGTTACGCGAACTGGCACGGGCGCGCTGAGTCATGGCAGAGAGCGAAAGCGGTCAGGACAAAACAGAAGACCCCACCGAGAAAAAGAAAAAGGACGCCCGGGAGAAGGGCGAGATCGCCCGTTCCAAAGAGCTCAACACCCTGGCGATCATGCTCGCCGGCGCCAGCGCGCTGCTGATTTTCGGCGGGGCTTTGGCCCAGGAACTGATGGACTTGATGCGCATGAACTTCTCGCTGTCGCGTGAAGTGATCCTCGACCAGCGCTCCATGGGCAGCTTCCTCCTGCATTCAGGCCTGATCGCCTTGCTGGCGATTCAGCCGGTGATGATCACCTTGCTCCTGGCGGCGCTGATTGGCCCGATTTCCCTGGGCGGCTGGCTGTTCTCCGCCGGCACCATGGCCCCCAAGTTCAGCCGCATGAACCCCGGCGCCGGACTCAAGCGCATGTTCTCGTCGAAAGCCGTGGTTGAGCTGCTCAAGGCCCTGGCCAAGTTCTTCATCATCCTGTTCGTGGCCTTGGCCGTACTGTCCTCGGACATCGACGACTTGTTGCGCATTGCCCACGAACCGCTGGACATGGCGATCATCCATAGCCTGCAAGTGGTGGGCTGGAGCACCTTGTGGATGGCCTGCGGCCTGATCATCATCGCCGCAGTGGATGTGCCGGTACAGCTGTGGGAAAGCGCCAAGAAGCTGAAAATGACCAAGCAGGAAGTCCGCGACGAGCACAAGGAGCAGGAAGGGCGCCCGGAGGTCAAACAACGCATCCGCCAGCTGCAACGGGACATGTCCCAGCGGCGGATGATGGCAGCGATCCCTGATGCCGACGTAGTCATCACCAACCCGACTCACTATGCCGTGGCGCTCAAGTACGACCCGGACAAAGGCGGGGCGCCGATGCTGGTGGGCAAGGGCAGCGATTTCCTGGCGCTGAAGATGCGTGAGATTGCCGTGGCGAACAATGTGCTGCTGCTGGAATCGCCGGCGTTGGCGCGGTCGATTTATTACTCCACAGAGTTGGATCAGGAAATCCCGGGTGGGCTGTACTTGGCAGTGGCCCAGGTACTGGCCTACGTGTACCAGATTCGCCAGTACAAGGCGGGCAAGGGCAAGCGGCCGGATCCGCTGAAGGATGACCTGCCGATTCCGCCGGATTTGCGCCGGGATTCCTGATTATCTGAGGGCTCAGCGATGAGGTCAGTCAAAATCACGCATGCCCTTCAGCACGCCGCATTGTTTCCCTTTTAAGACCGCTGATCGTTGTTTATTTCCATTTGCGTATCGCAGTTATCTTCTTTACGCCAAGACTTTCCAAGTGTTCTCGGACGGGTTTTAGGGACCAGTAGTCAGGTATGAAATGCCCTGAGTTGTTTTCTATTGTAAGTTTTGTCCCGCCTTCAAACTTGCTCAGCTGGCCGGCGCTAATAAGCTCCGGGTTTCCGGTCATGTCACTTAAATATTGATGGCCGGTAGTTGAAACGAAGAGCTCTTTTTTTGCGGTGAAGATGAAGTTTAGATGTTTGGGTCTTCGACCAAGTATTTCTGATCTTGTACGAGGGAGCTTGCTCAGCTCGCTGGGTGATGGGATAGAAGCCAAGTCCTTCGCAGAAGAAAGCTTCGTAATTGGGAAGTGATGACCAGGCTCTAATGGGTAGTAAGGGTGCGTTACCATACGATCTTCGGAAGTAGATAGCTCGTTGGTGACGTATAGTTTTGGGCTGGCTGCTCGTTTCGTTAATAGCTTTGTATTACTACGCCATTTGTTAAACATGCGTCGGACTATGGCGTCGAGCAAATGACCAGAGCTGTCCGTGTTGTTTGCTGGATCGCCCTGGCAATATGCATACGAATTCAGCCCGCCTTTGCCGAATGGACTCCAGCTATCTGGACTATTGAAACGCATCAAGAAAGGATTAAATGCGCGATACCCATTGCCCAGCAAATAGTGGCCAGATACTTGATCTCGACGTTCGCCGTTGAAACTCAGCAGTCCAGGTAAATTTCTTTCAGGGGGGCAGTGGCCGTAGGGTGAGTAGGCGAGAGTTTCCCGCGTCTGATGGTCCTCGAGTCTGGTCAATACCGAACGTCGAGAATCGCTGGCCAGCAATCCAGTAGTGATCGCGCCGCAATCACCCTTCTTCTGTTGTGCCAGCAGTCGGTCGCCGTGCTGAACAATCGAATGTCTGGCCGTCCCTTCGATTTCAGTCGTCAGTCGGTTTTTACAGTAAAAGCGCAGGCGATCTTGGGTTTCTGCTCGAGTCTGGCTGATCAGTCGATCAAGAGGGTCGTAGCCATAACGGCAGAGCTGGGTAGTCGGCAGTGATTGCATCAGGCGCTCTAGGGTCGCTGTGTTGGGAGCGAGTATCGGGTGTTATTGGGCGGGGGGGTACTAGCAGAACTGCTAGTCATTTCCCAGCGACCCCGCCCTTGCGTAGGAGCTGACGAGTGGAACGAGGCTGCGATCTTTTGATCTTGTTTGTGAAAACGCCAGATCAAAAGATCGCAGCCTCGTTCCACTCGACAGCTCCTACACAGCTCCAACGCATCTCGTCATGGCAAAAAACTATCTATTTAGGGCTCTCGCTAAACAGAGGCAGATAGGATCAACGGACGATCATTAGCAGCCAAGGAGGGCGTGGCTATGAAGCTTGTAACGAAAACTCAATTTCTCTTGGGACTACTCCTGTGCCTGGCATGGCCTGCCTATGGCCATCTCGACGGTGCCTACTCGCACGATCCGGACGATCCGTTCACCGAAAGATCCCAGTGGATGAAAAACATCCGTGACGATGTCCAACTTAGCGAAATGGCGCTACCCGGAACCCATGACTCGGCCACTTTTCAGGTTACCTGGTTACCGATTTACAAGGACATCGTCGAGACTCAAACCCTCGGTTTTGACAAGCAGCTGGAATACGGGATTCGCGTCTTTGACCTGCGGATTCGGCGCACCGGCGATGCTTTGGCATTGCACCACGGCGCAGCCTATCTGGAAAAAATGTTGGGTTCGGCGCTGGAGGCGATTCAGCGCTTCCTTCGAGACAATCCCAGCGAAACAGTGTTGATTAGAGTCAGTGATGAGCACGTGGCAGACTTGAACGTGAGTCAGAGTCTCGAGTATGTCTTCGACCAGTACATGCAGCTGTATTCAGGCGTTTATCTGAAAACACAAAATCCCAAGCTCACGCTGGGCGAGGCCCGTGGAAAGTTTGTGGTGTTGTCAGCGGACTCCAGGCTCAACAAATTTGGCTTGAGTTACAGGGATGGGAGTATTTTCGATATTCAGGACGAGTACACCATGAGCTCGAACTGGGCACTGCATGACAAGTACATCAAAATCAAACAACAATTGCACCATGCTGCAGCGGGCAGCCGGGATACGTTCTATGTGAACTATCTGTCGGCCAGTCATCGTTCGTTTCCTTATTTCGTTGCCAGTGGTCATGTGTCCTCCGGAACAGGTGCAGCCAGATTGTGGACAGGCCTGCTTGATTTTGGACATGCCGACCTCTATCCGAAGTTTCCCAGGACTGCCTGTATAGGGCCAATGTGTTCTATCTCCTTTGAGGGCACGAACATCCTGACGCGGGACGATTTAAAGGCGTTGAATGATCAATCCACGCAGATAAGAACCGTGGGTATCGTCATGGCAGATTTCCCCGGTGATTCGCTGATTGACAGCATCATTCGCAACAACTATCGGCGCGGGCATGATCTGGGTCGCTAGTCTCGTAGCTCACCCCAGCGTAGGAGCTGACGAGTGAAACGAGGCTGCGATCTTTTGATCTGGGCTTTCAAATAGAAAAATCAAAAGATCGCAGCCTCGTTTCACTCGACAGCTCCTACAGGATCAAGGTGCGACGTGCGACGCGAATCCCCGACTCCATACCTCAGCAAAAGTTGGAAGGCTTCTTGCAGTAGCCCCTCTGCGCCTGCATCTGGCGTCAAAAGTTTGCTTTACAGGAACGGGGAAAACCGGTGGATCGCTCTCAGTTACTCAACAGTGCTCGCACAAACGTTGCCGATTTAAGTCGAGGCAATCTGGGCGTGCCGTTGTTGCTGCTGGTCATGTTGGCGATGATGATGTTGCCGATACCGCCGTTCCTGCTGGACGTGTTTTTCACGTTCAACATTGCGTTGTCGATCGTCGTGCTGCTGGTCTGCGTCTACGCCTTGCGCCCGCTGGATTTTGCGGTGTTCCCGACCATTCTGCTGGTGGCGACGCTGCTGCGGCTGGCGTTGAACGTGGCCTCGACCCGGGTGGTGATGCTGCACGGTCAGGACGGCCACGCGGCGGCGGGCAAGGTGATCCAGGCGTTCGGTGAGGTGGTGATCGGCGGCAACTACGTGGTCGGTATCGTGGTGTTCGCCATTTTGATGATCATCAACTTCGTCGTGGTGACCAAGGGCGCCGGGCGGATTTCCGAGGTGAGTGCGCGTTTTACCCTCGATGCGATGCCCGGCAAACAGATGGCCATCGACGCCGACCTCAACGCCGGTCTGATCGACCAGAACCAGGCCAAGGCCCGCCGTACGGAAGTGGCCCAGGAAGCCGAGTTCTACGGTTCCATGGACGGTGCCAGCAAGTTTGTTCGCGGGGATGCCATCGCCGGCCTGCTGATTCTGTTCATCAACCTGATCGGTGGCATGGCCGTCGGTATTTTCCAGCACGGCATGACCTTCGGCGACGCCGGCAAGGTCTACGCGTTGTTGACCATCGGTGACGGTTTGGTGGCGCAATTGCCATCACTGCTGTTGTCCACTGCCGCCGCGATCATGGTGACCCGTGCTTCCGGTTCCGAAGACATGGGCAAGCAGATCAATCGCCAGATGTTCGCCTCGCCCAAAGCCCTGGCCGTGGCCGCTGGCTTGATGGCGGTGATGGGCCTGGTGCCCGGCATGCCGCACTTCTCGTTCCTGAGCATGGCGGCCCTGGCAGCTGGCGGTGCCTACCTGTTCTGGAAGAAGCAGAACGGCGTCAAGGTACAGGCCCTGGAAGAGGTCAAGCGTCAGCAGGAAATGCTGCCATCGCCGGCTCGCGCCCAGGAAACCAAGGAGCTGGGCTGGGATGACGTGACCCCGATCGACATGATCGGCCTGGAAGTCGGCTACCGGCTGATCCCGCTGGTGGATCGCAACCAGGGTGGGCAGTTGCTGGCGCGGATCAAGGGTGTGCGCAAGAAACTGTCCCAGGACCTGGGTTTCCTGATGCCGACTGTGCACATTCGTGACAACCTCGACCTGGCGCCGAGTGCTTATCGCCTGACGCTGATGGGGGTGATCCTCGCCGAAGCGGAGATTTACCCGGACCGCGAGCTGGCGATCAACCCCGGCCAGGTCTACGGCACGCTCAACGGCATCACCGCCAAAGATCCGGCTTTCGGCCTGGAGGCAGTCTGGATCGAAGTCAGCCAGCGTGCCCAGGCGCAATCACTCGGATACACTGTGGTCGATGCCAGTACAGTAGTGGCCACTCACTTGAACCAGATTCTGTACAAGCACTCCAGCGAGCTGATCGGGCACGAAGAAGTGCAGCAACTCATGCAATTGCTGGCCAAAAGCTCGCCGAAACTGGCAGAAGAGCTGGTGCCGGGGGTGGTTTCGCTGTCGCAGTTGCTCAAGGTGTTGCAGGCCTTGCTCGCCGAACAAGTGCCGGTGCGCGACATCCGCAGCATCGCCGAGGCCATCGCGAACAACGCGGCCAAGAGTCAAGATACCGCCGCGCTGGTGGCTGCCGTACGAGTCGGCGTGTCCCGCGCAATCGTCCAAAGCATTGTAGGCACTGACTCCGAGCTGCCAGTTATCACGCTGGAACCAAGGTTGGAACAGATATTGCTCAATAGTCTGCAGAAGGCAGGACAAGGCTCGGAAGAGGGCGTTCTGCTGGAGCCAAGCATGGCGGAGAAGCTGCAGCGCTCGTTGATCGATGCGGCGCAGCGTCAGGAAATGCAAGGTCAACCGGTGATACTGCTGGTAGCCGGCCCCGTTCGCGCAATGCTTTCGCGCTTCGGTCGGCTGGCAGTCCCGGGTTTGCACGTGTTGGCGTATCAGGAAATTCCTGACAACAAGCAAGTGACCATCGTTGCGACAGTAGGGCCCAACGGCTGAGGTAGTGGTTTATGCAAGTTAAGCGTTTTTTCGCCGCCGATATGCGTCAGGCCATGAAACTGGTCCGTGACGAGCTGGGCGCCGATGCCGCGATTATCGGCAATCGCCGAATCGCCGGCGGCGTGGAACTGACGGCCGCCCTCGATTACAAGCTGTCGGCGCTGGCGCCGCGTGTTCCGAATATTGAACTCGAAGATGAACTGCGCAAGACCCAGTCGCGGATCGTCACCGCCCAGGCCGAACTGAGCCTGCGCAGCGAAGGCGAGAGCGACAAGGCGACCAATCGCCAGCTGTTTGCCGGCTTGCCACTGACCGCCGCCGAACCGCTGGTCGAACCAACCTACACCGAGCCTGCACGTCCGGCTCCAGCGCCTGTTGCCACCGGCGGCGTCGACCCACGGGCTTTCGACTCGATGCGTTTCGAGCTCAACAGCCTGCGTGAATTGATGGAAGTGCAGTTGGGCTCACTCGCCTGGAATCAGCTGCAAGGCAGCCGTCCGGCCCAGGCCAACCTGTGGCGTCGCCTGCAGCGCATCGGTCTGTCCGGCCCATTGTCGCGCGACCTGCTGGCGATGATTTCCGACATTGAAGAACCCCGTCAGGCCTGGCGCATGTTGCTGGCGCACCTGGCGCGGATGATTGCCACACCGGAAATCGAACCATTGGAAGAGGGCGGCGTGATTGCCATGGTCGGCCCGGCCGGCATGGGCAAGACCACCACCCTGGCCAAGCTGGCGGCGCGCTACGTACTCAAGTACGGCGCGCAGAACATCGCGCTGGTGAGCATGGACAGCTTCCGCATTGGTGCCCAGGAACAGCTCAAGACCCTCGGTCGCATCCTCAATGTCCCGGTGACTCACGTCGATCCAGGGCAATCGCTGGTGCAGGCACTGGACCCGTTGTTGCGCAAGCGCGTGGTGTTGATCGATACCGCCGGCCTGCAGGCCAGCGATCCGGCACTGCGCATGCAACTGGAAAGCCTGGCCGGGCGTGGCATCAAGTCGAAAAATTACCTGGTGCTGGCAACCACCAGCCAGAAACAGGTGCTAACCGCCGCTTATCACAGTTACAAGCGCTGCGGGCTCGCCGGCTGCATCCTGACTAAACTGGATGAAACGGCAAGTCTGGGCGAGGTGTTGAGCCTGGCCATCAGTCATGAACTACCGGTGGCCTACCTGACCGATGGGCCGCGGATCCCGGATGATTTGCATCTGCCGCGGCGTCATCAGTTGGTCAGCCGCGCAGTCAGCGTGCAAATGCAGGAAGAACCCAGCGAAGAAGCCATGGCTGACATGTTCGCTGATATTTACCACAGTCCCACCAAGCAGGTTGGCTGAGGTATTAATGAATCGTTTTTGTACCTACATCGATGGTCTGCCATGCATTGTTCAGTTGATGAACGCGCAGCCAGTAATGTGGCCTCCGTCTATGCAAGACAAGGTAAAGAAATAACATGGGCAGCATGCATCCCGTACAGGTGATCGCGGTGACCGGCGGCAAAGGTGGCGTCGGCAAAACTAACGTGTCAGTGAACTTGTCGCTGGCTTTGGCAGAGCTCGGCCGGCGCGTCATGCTTCTGGACGCCGACCTTGGGCTGGCGAACGTCGACGTCCTCCTGGGGCTGACACCCAAACGTACCCTGGCCGACGTGATCGAAGGCCGCTGCGAGCTGCGCGACGTTCTGTTGCAAGGCCCCGGCGGGATTCGCATCGTGCCGGCCGCGTCCGGCACCCAGAGCATGGTGCACCTGACCCCGGCGCAACACGCCGGGCTGATCCAGGCATTCAGCGACATCGGCGACAACCTCGATGTGCTGGTGATCGACACCGCAGCGGGCATCGGCGACTCGGTCGTCAGTTTCGTGCGGGCGGCCCAGGAAGTGCTGCTGGTGGTCTGCGACGAGCCGACCTCGATCACCGACGCCTACGCGCTGATCAAGTTGCTCAACCGCGACTACGGCATGAACCGCTTCCGCGTCCTGGCCAACATGGCCCAGAGCCCGCAGGAAGGGCGCAACCTGTTCGCCAAGTTGACCAAGGTCACGGACCGCTTCCTCGACGTCGCCCTACAATACGTCGGCGCGGTACCGTATGACGAAAGCGTGCGCAAGGCCGTGCAGAAACAGCGTGCGGTGTATGAAGCGTTTCCACGCTCCAAGTGTTCGCTGGCGTTCAAGGCGATTGCGCAGAAGGTCGATACCTGGCCGCTGCCGGCGAACCCGCGCGGGCACCTGGAATTTTTCGTCGAGCGTCTCGTGCAACAGACGGCAGGACCTGTGCTATGACCGCCAGTGGCTATAACCTCTACAAGAAGTCAGCCCGCGATTCTCAGGGCGAGTTGATCGAGCGTTACGCGCCACTGGTAAAACGCATTGCCTACCACTTGCTGGCGCGTTTGCCGGCGAGTGTCCAGGTCGAAGACCTGATCCAGGCCGGGATGATCGGCCTGCTTGAAGTATCGACCAAGTATGACGCCAGCAAAGGCGCGAGTTTCGAGACGTACGCGGGCATTCGAATCCGCGGCGCGATGCTCGATGAAGTGCGCAAGGGGGACTGGGCGCCACGTTCGGTCCACCGCAATACCCGGATGGTCAGCGACGCAATTCGCTCAATTGAAGCTAAAACCGGTCGCGACGCTAAAGATCACGAAGTTGCGGCCGAACTCCAATTGAGCCTTGACGATTATTACGGGATTTTGAACGACACCCTGGGCAGCCGCCTCTTCAGTTTCGACGACCTTCTACAGGACGGCGAACACGAAGGGCTGCACGAGGATGGCGCGAGTGCCCATACGGAGCCATCGCGCGACCTGGAAGATGAACGCTTCCAGGCTGCGTTGGCCGACGCGATTGCCAATTTGCCGGAGCGTGAGCGACTGGTGTTGGCGCTGTACTACGACGAAGAGCTGAACCTCAAGGAAATCGGTGAGGTCCTGGGGGTCAGCGAATCGCGGGTCAGCCAGTTACACAGCCAGTGCGCGGCCCGTTTGCGGGGGCGTTTGGGGGAGTGGCGAGCGCGCTGAAGGCAGTGTGGGGACACTGCAAACGGGCTGGCGGGTTTCACACGCGCCGGTCGCGATCTGTTGTGCTCCAGACAGTCATCGAGTGCTTTGCCGGATTGAATGAAATGGCGTGTCCAGGTGCTGGGCGCGTTTAAGACTGCTTGGAGGTCGAATTGGACAAGAACATGAAAATCCTCATCGTTGATGACTTCTCAACGATGCGGCGGATCATTAAAAACCTGTTGCGTGACCTTGGGTTCACCAACACGGTCGAGGCCGACGATGGCACTACCGCCATCCCGGTACTCAACAGCGGCAGCATCGACTTTCTGGTAACGGACTGGAACATGCCCGGCATGACCGGCATCGATCTGCTGCGCCACGTGCGCGCCGACGAAAAGCTCAAGCACCTGCCCGTGCTGATGGTGACCGCCGAAGCGAAGCGCGAGCAAATCATCGAAGCAGCCCAGGCCGGTGTTAACGGCTATGTGGTCAAGCCCTTCACGGCCCAGGCGTTGAAAGAAAAAATCGAAAAGATTTTCGAACGCATAGGTTGAGTCACTGCGCCACGGGGGAGCTATGGAGCAAGTAGAAATTTCACAGGGCGATTTTGAATCGACCCTGAAAAAACACGCCGTCGAATTGGTCGAGAGCCTTGAAAAGGGCAAGTTCGGCGACGCAGTGCAACTGATCCATGAGCTCAACCAGACCCGTGACCGCGGCCTGTACCAGGAGGTGGGCAAGCTCACCCGCGAGTTGCACAGTGCGATCGTCAATTTCCAGATTGACCCGCACATGCCGCAAGCCGAGGAAGTCTCGCAGATCACTGACGCCACCGAGCGCCTGGGTTATGTGGTCAAGCTCACCGAGGCCGCCGCCAACCGCACCATGGACCTGGTGGAAAACGCTACGCCCCTGGTCAACGGCCTGAGCCAGGAAGCGCAAGCCCTGAGCACCGACTGGGGCCGCTTCATGCGTCGCGAAGTCGGGGCTGAAGAGTTCCGCGAGCTGGCGCGTCGCGTCGACGGTTTCCTGACACGCAGCAGCGAAGACAACCGCGTGGTGTCGAGCAACCTCAACGACATTCTGCTCGCCCAGGATTACCAGGACCTCACCGGTCAGGTGATCAAGCGCGTGACTCAATTGGTCACCGAAGTTGAAAGCAATCTGCTCAAGCTCGTGCTGATGGCCAGTCAGGTGGACCGCTTTGCGGGCATCGAACATGACCGTCAAGCGATGCTGGCTGAAAAAGATCCACAAAAACATCTCTCTCAGGGTGAAGGTCCGCAGATTCATGCCGATAAAAGAGAAGACGTTGTGTCCGGTCAGGACGATGTGGACGATTTGCTATCCAGCCTTGGATTTTAGACCTGTAGGAGCACCCCATTAATGAGCTTCGGCGCCGATGAAGAGATCCTTCAGGATTTCCTGGTTGAGGCCGGCGAGATTCTAGAGCTACTGTCCGAACAACTGGTTGAGCTGGAAAGCCGACCGGATGATGCGGACTTGCTCAATGCAATTTTTCGCGGTTTTCACACTGTAAAAGGAGGCGCCGGCTTCCTCCAGCTCAACGAGCTGGTGGAGTGCTGTCACATCGCCGAGAACGTGTTCGACATCCTGCGCAAGGGTGACCGTCGCGTCGACTCGGAACTGATGGACGTGGTTCTTGAAGCACTGGACGCGGTGAACGGCATGTTCACCGAAGTCCGCGAGCGCAGCCCGATCACGGCTGCCACCCCTGAATTGCTGGCGTCGCTGGCGCGTCTGGCCGAGCCGCAATCTGCCGACCAGGCTGCACCGGTTGCCGAAGTGGCGCCTGTGGCTGAAAGCGAATCGGCTGACATCACTGACAACGAATTCGAACAACTGCTGGACTCACTGAACGCCGTCAAGGCCCAGGCAGAAGCGGCACCTGCTGCTGCGCCTGCGCCTGTCAGCACTACGGTGGCCAGCGACGAAATCACCGACGACGAGTTCGAGTCATTGCTCGATCAGTTGCACGGCAAAGGCCAGTTCGCCGTCGACGCCGTGGTTGCGCCAGCCGCCCCGGCAGCGCCGGTTGCTCCTAAAGCCGCCGGCGACAGCTCCGACATCACCGACGAAGAATTCGAAGCACTGCTCGACCAGCTCCACGGCAAGGGCAACTTTGCCGTCGAAGCGCTGGAGTCGGCGATTGCGTCTGCGCCAGTTCCGGCTGCGCCAACGGCTGCGGTCGTAGGCGGTGACCTGATCTCCGATCACGAGTTCGAAGCGCTGCTGGACGAATTGCACGGCAAAGGTAAATTTACCGAAGTCGGCACTGCTACCGGTGTCAGCGCTGCAGTTGCCGCGCCAGTGGCCAAGGCTGCTGCGCCAAAAGCAGTGGCCAAAGCGCCAGAGCCCAAAGCCGAAGCACCCAAGCCTGCGCCAGCCCGTGCACCGGCTGCGCCACCGGCTGAAAAGCCGGCCAGCGAAGCCGAGACCACCGTGCGCGTGGACACCGCGCGCCTCGACGAAATCATGAACATGGTCGGCGAACTGGTGCTGGTGCGTAACCGCCTGGTGCGCCTGGGTGCCAACAGCGCCGATGAAGCCATGTCCAAGGCCGTGTCGAACCTCGATGTGGTCACGGCGGACCTGCAGACCGCGGTCATGAAGACCCGCATGCAACCGATCAAGAAGGTCTTCGGACGCTTCCCGCGTCTGGTTCGCGACCTGGCCCGCCAGCTCAAGAAAGAGATCATCCTGGAACTGGTCGGCGAAGAAACCGACCTCGACAAGAACCTCGTCGAGGCCCTGGCCGACCCGCTGGTCCACTTGGTGCGCAACGCCGTCGACCACGGCATCGAGTCGCCGGAAGAGCGCGAAGCCTCGGGCAAGTCCCGTGGCGGCAAGGTCATCCTCGCGGCCGAGCAGGAAGGTGACCATATCCTGCTGTCGATCTCCGATGACGGCAAAGGCATGGACCCGAACGTCCTGCGCGCCATCGCGGTAAAACGCGGGGTGATGGACAAGGATGCGGCCGATCGCCTGAGCGACACCGAGTGCTACAACCTGATTTTCGCCCCGGGCTTTTCGACCAAGACCGAGATCTCCGATGTGTCCGGGCGTGGCGTGGGCATGGACGTGGTGAAAACCAAGATCTCCCAGCTCAACGGCTCGATCAACATCTACTCGGCCAAGGGCCAGGGCTCCAAGATCGTGATCAAGGTGCCGTTGACCCTGGCGATCATGCCGACCCTGATGGTGATGCTCGGCAACCAGGCGTTCGCGTTCCCGCTGGTGAACGTCAACGAGATTTTCCACCTCGACCTGTCGCGTACCAACGTGGTCGATGGCCAGGAAGTGGTGATCGTGCGCGACAAGGCGCTGCCACTGTTCTATCTCAAGCGCTGGCTGGTGGCCTCCGCTGCTCATGAAGAGCAGCGCGAAGGCCACGTGGTGATCCTTACGGTGGGCACCCAGCGGATCGGCTTCGTCGTCGATCAACTCGTGGGCCAGGAAGAAGTGGTCATCAAGCCATTGGGCAAAATGCTCCAGGGAACCCCGGGCATGTCGGGCGCCACCATCACCGGTGACGGCCGCATTGCGCTGATTCTCGATGTTCCGAGCATGCTCAAGCGTTACGCCACCCGGCGTATTTGATTCTGCTGGAGCGGGGCGACTGAGCCTCGCTCCTGCTAATGGAGTGTTTATGGCAGTCAAAGTCCTGGTGGTGGACGATTCAGGGTTTTTCCGTCGCCGTGTTTCGGAAATTCTTTCGGCGGATCCGAACATCCAGGTGGTCGGCACGGCAACCAACGGCAAAGAGGCGATCGACCAGGCACTGGCCCTCAAGCCCGATGTGATCACCATGGACTACGAGATGCCGATGATGGATGGCATCACGGCGGTGCGGCACATCATGCAGCGCTGCCCGACCCCGGTCTTGATGTTCTCTTCGCTCACGCACGAAGGCGCCCGGGTCACCCTGGATGCGCTGGACGCTGGCGCGGTGGATTTCCTGCCGAAGAATTTCGAAGACATCTCGCGCAACCCGGACAAGGTCAAGCAACTGCTGTGCGAGAAGATCCACACGATCTCGCGCAGTAATCGTCGGGCCAGTGCCTATAGCGCGCCGGCGCCGGTCGTTGCGCCAGTTGCAGCGCCTGCGCCTGCGCCTTCGAGCTACGGCAGCAGTGTTCCTGCGCGTCCGACTCCGACACCGATTGCAACCCGCGCCACTGCGTCAGCGCCTTCTTCGCCTGCGCCCAAGCGCAAAGGCTACAAGCTTGTCGCCATCGGTACGTCCACTGGCGGCCCGGTGGCCCTGCAGCGAGTACTGACCCAGCTGCCGGCGAATTTCCCGGCGCCGATCGTGCTGGTGCAACACATGCCGGCAGCGTTCACCAAGGCCTTCGCCGAGCGCCTGGACAAGTTGTGCCGCATCCACGTCAAGGAAGCCGAGGACGGTGACATCCTGCGTCCCGGCCTGGCGCTGTTGGCACCGGGTGGCAAGCAGATGATGATCGATGGCCGTGGCGCGGTGAAGATTCTGCCGGGCGACGAGCGCCTGAATTACAAACCGTGCGTGGATATCACCTTCGGTTCGGCGGCCAAATCCTACGGTGACAAAGTTCTGGCGGTGGTGTTGACCGGCATGGGCGCCGACGGTCGCGAAGGCGCGCGTCTGCTCAAGCAGGGCGGCAGCACCATCTGGGCCCAGGACGAAGCCAGCTGCGTGATCTATGGCATGCCGATGGCTATCGTCAAGGCCGAGCTGGCCGACGCGGTGTACAGCCTTGATGAAATCGGCCGGCACCTGGTCGAGGCGTGTGTCTAATGGATGTACTGAGCCTTATCGGGATCATCATGGCGTTCGTCGCCATCATCGGCGGCAACTACCTTGAAGGCGGCCACCTCGGCGCGTTGGCGAACGGTCCGGCGGCGTTGATCGTCATCGGCGGCACCGTTGGCGCGGCACTGCTGCAGTCACCGATGAGCGCGTTCAAGCGCGCGATGCAAATCCTGGTGTGGATTCTGTTTCCACCGCGGGTGGACCTGGCCGGCGGCGTCGATCGCGTCGTCAACTGGAGCCTCACCGCCCGCAAGGAAGGCCTGCTGGGCCTGGAAGGGGTGGCTGACGCCGAACCCGACAACTATTCGCGCAAAGGCTTGCAACTGCTGGTGGACGGCGCCGAGCCGGAAGCGATTCGCAGCATTCTGGAGGTGGATTTCTACACCCAGGAAAGCCGTGACATCGAAGCCGCCAAGGTCTTTGAAAGCATGGGCGGCTACGCGCCAACCATCGGCATCATCGGTGCGGTGATGGGCCTGATCCACGTCATGGGCAACCTGGCCGATCCGTCGCAACTGGGCAGCGGCATCGCCGTGGCCTTCGTCGCCACTATCTACGGCGTGGCGAGTGCCAACCTGGTGCTGCTGCCGATCGCCGCCAAACTCAAGGCCATCGCCCTGCGCCAGTCGCGTTATCGCGAGATGTTGCTGGAAGGCATTCTGTCGATCGCCGAAGGTGAAAACCCTCGCTCTATCGAGTTGAAGCTCCAGGGCTTCATGGATTGATGGGAGTAATGGACGATGGCGCGCCGCCGGCAACCTGAAGAACATGTGAACCATGAACGCTGGCTCGTTTCCTACGCCGACTTCATCACGCTGCTGTTCGCATTTTTTGTGGTGATGTACTCGATCTCGTCGATCAACGAGGGCAAGTACAAGGTGATTTCCGAGGCGTTGATCGGCGTTTTCAACGACTCCGACCGGTCGCTGAAACCGATCCCCATCGGTGAAGAACGCCCGCAGACCGTGACCCCGGCCAAGCCGCTGGTCAAGGACAGCGAACAGCTTGATGCCGGCATCGCCCAGGCCGGGAGCAACCCTTTGCAGAGCATTGCCGATGACATCAGTGCGGCGTTTGGCGACCTGATCAAGTCGAACCAGATGACCGTGCGCGGCAATGAGTTGTGGGTCGAGATTGAGCTCAATTCGAGCCTGTTGTTCGGCAGCGGGGATGCAATGCCCAGCGACGTTGCGTTTAACATCATCGACAAGGTCGGGGCGATTCTGAAACCGTTCGACAACCCGATTCATGTCGAAGGCTTCACCGACGATCAACCGATTCGCACCGCGCAATACCCCACTAACTGGGAGCTGTCTTCGGCGCGTTCGGCCAGCATCGTGCGCATGCTGGCGATGCAGGGGGTCAACCCCGGACGCCTGGCGTCGGTGGGCTATGGCGAGTTCCAGCCGGTGGCCAACAACGCCACTGCCGAAGGCCGCGCGCGCAACCGGCGAGTAGTGTTGGTGGTGTCACGAAACCTTGATGTGCGCCGCAGCCTGACGGGCACCGGCACCGCCAATGCGCAGCCGGATGCCGCATTGAAGCGTGCTGGCACACAAACTGCACCTGCACCGGTCAAGCCGCCGGGACGAGAGAGCGCCGTCAATTCTCCGTCACCCGCATTAACACGCTGAGTTATTTCTCGGTCGGCATTCTCGACCGGGAGGAATTAATCGAATGAGAGTCTGGGCAGTCGCCAATCAAAAGGGTGGTGTCGGTAAAACCACATCCTCCATCGCTTTAGCCGGGTTGCTGGCCGAGGCGGGCAAGCGCGTGGTCGTGGTCGATC
The DNA here is from genome assembly GCF_054897945.1 of Pseudomonas sp. LB3P31. NCBI lineage: Bacteria > Pseudomonadati > Pseudomonadota > Gammaproteobacteria > Pseudomonadales > Pseudomonadaceae > Pseudomonas > Pseudomonas sp. LB3P31. Next base: position 1,714,805 of record NZ_CM142710.1, on the reverse strand, counting down.
TCGATCCCCACGGTTCCATGACCAGCTACTTCGGTTATGACCCCGACAGCCTGGAGCACAGCTGCTACGACCTGTTCCTGAACAAGGGCAGCGTCCCTGCGGGGTTGCCGGGTCAACTGTTGATGCCGACCAGCCATGAAAGCATTTCGCTGCTGCCTTCGAGCACTGCGCTGGCGACACTTGAGCGCCAGTCGCCGGGACAGAGTGGCCTGGGGCTGGTGATCGCCAAGAGTCTGGCGCAGTTGTGGCAGGACTTCGATTACGCGGTGATCGACAGCCCGCCGCTGCTGGGTGTGCTGATGGTTAACGCGCTGGCCGCGAGCCAGCAACTGGTGATCCCGGTGCAGACCGAGCATCTGGCGGTCAAGGGCCTGGAGCGCATGGTCAACACCCTGGCGATGATCAATCGCTCGCGCAAACAGCCGCTACCGTTCAGCATCGTCCCGACCCTGTTTGACCGCCGAACCCAGGCGTCCATTGGCACCTTGCGCATAGTGCGCGACATGTTCCCGGACGAAGTCTGGCAAGGTTATATCCCGGTCGACACGCGCCTGCGCGATGCCAGCCGCGCTGGTCTTACGCCGTCGCAGTTCGATGGCAAGAGCCGTGGGGTGCTGGCGTATCGTTCGTTGCTCAAGCATTTGCTGGAGCAACAACTCGTGCCGCAGGAGGCATGAGATGAACTCATTCCCGGTAGGAGCTGCCGCAGGCTCGGTGCCGCGTTCGGACGATCTTTTGATCTTGGTTTGTGGCGTCCTTGAAAAGATCAAAATCAAAAGATCGCAGCCCGTAGGAGCTGCCGCAGGCTGCGATCTTTTGATCTGGCTTTGTGGCGCCCTTAAAAAGATCAAGATCAAAAGATCGCAGCCCGTAGGAGCTACCGCAGGCTGCGATCTTTTGATCTGGCTTTGTGGCGCCCTTAAAAAGATCAAGATCAAAAGATCGCAGCCTTCGGCAGCTCCTACAGTGAGCGCATTCCAATGAATCGCCCGGTAAAGATCACCTCTCGTCCGCAACTGGCGCTGCAGTCCTACCTGGACAGCTTGCTGCAGGAAGCGACCGAAGACGTACCGGTCGAAGTTGAAGCGGTCGAGGTAGAAGCCACCCTGGACGAGTTCCAGGCAGCGGTGCTCGAAGAGCAGGCCCGGGATGCGCAAATACCTGCTGTAGTGGCCGCCCCCGTGATTATCCCGGTCGAGAAGGCCCCGGTTGTACTGGTCGAAGCACCTATCCCGGTGCCCGTATCGACCCTCGCACCGCTGCTCCAGGTCCTCGTGCCTCCCATTGTGGAAGTCCACCTGCCTCCCAGCAACACGCCGCCACCGGTGGAGACCAATGGTCGTCCCGCCTGGGCTGCCGAGCCATTCGAATGCCTGCTGTTCGATGTGGCCGGGTTGACCCTGGCCGTGCCGCTGGTGTGCCTGGGCTCGATCTATTCGCTGGAAGGTCATGAGCTGACTCCATTGTTCGGCCAGCCGGAGTGGTTCCTCGGGATCCTGCCGAGCCAGGCCGGCAACCTGAAAGTCCTCGACACCGCGCGCTGGGTCATGCCCGACCGCTACCGCGACGATTTTCGCCAGGGCCTGCAATATGTCATCTCGGTCCAGGGTTACGAATGGGGGCTGGCGGTGCATCAAGTCAGCCGCTCACTGCGCCTGGACCCTAACGAAATCAAATGGCGCAGTCAGCGGGGCCAACGCCCGTGGCTGGCCGGCACCGTGATTGAACACATGTGTGCATTGCTCGATGTTGCCGAGCTGGCGGAGCTGATCGCCAGCGGCGGGGCAAAGCACATGGGCAGCAAGACGCCGGCTCACAAACCGACATGATAAACAGGCAGCGGCCTATCGAGGGCCGTTGTACAGAACACACACCGCCACGGCGGTTTTTTGAGGGGTCAGGGTATGAATGATAAGGCGATGGCTGCAAAGGGTTCTGAAGATCCGATCCTGCAATGGGTAACCTTCAAGCTGGACAATGAAACCTACGGCATCAACGTAATGCGCGTGCAGGAAGTGCTGCGCTACACCGAAATCGCCCCGGTGCCAGGTGCCCCAAGCTACGTGCTCGGGATCATTAACCTGCGCGGTAACGTGGTCACCGTGATCGACACCCGCCAGCGCTTCGGCCTGATGAACGCCGAGATCAGCGACAACACCCGTATCGTCATCATCGAAGCCGACAAGCAAGTGGTCGGGATCATGGTCGACAGCGTGGCCGAAGTGGTTTACCTGCGTCAGTCGGAAATCGAAACCGCACCGAACGTCGGTAACGAAGAGTCCGCCAAATTCATTCAAGGCGTGTGCAACAAGAACAACGAACTGCTGATCCTGGTCGAACTCGACAAGATGATGAGCGAAGAAGAATGGTCGGATCTGGAGAACATCTGATTGATTCTTGAGGTCGCGATCATTGTCCTGTTCCTTTTGTGGGCAGGCACCCTGGCAATGTTCCTGGCGTACGTTCGCGCGCAAAAGCTGCTCGCCGCGCAACAGGTCGCGGGTGATGCGCTGCGCGACCAGCGCATCAAGGACCTGGCCAGGCGCGTCGAAAATTACCAGGACGGTAACGTGCGCATGGGCCAGGAACTGCAGGAATTACGCGCAGTAGTCGGCCCTATGCCAGACAAGCTGACGCAGCTTGAGCAACGCGACCCGTCGAGCCTGTCGTTTGCCCAGGCGGCGCGGTTGGTGGGCATGGGCGCCAGCGTCGACGAACTGACTCAGTCCTGCGGCTTGACCCAGGCTGAGGCGGAGTTGATGAGCAAGTTGCACAAGCACTGACAGATCAAAAGATCGCAGCCTCGTTGCACTCGACAGCTCCTACCGGGTCGGCACACACCCTGTGTTGCACCCCTGTAGGAGCTGTCGAGTGCAACGAGGCTGCGATCTTTTCGCTAACACCACAAAATTTCATAAATATCCTACAACTTGAAATATAATTTACTCGTTACATATTCAATCTGTTCAAGTCCCAGGAAATCTACATAATCCCGAATATTGGTCATTAGATGTATTTCGATACCCGAAATATCTAGTCCAATATAACTGAGGGGAAATATGTAATGAGCAATGAAACAGCTCGTCATAGCGGTGTCATTGAAACATTCGTTCTCGAAACACCCGATTGGCCAGTCATAACCCCAAAAGCAAAGGGCACTGTCAGGTCTTCGAATGACAACAACGTTTATGTTCTGCGCGGCATCGATTTCTTGAAGTGGGAGGATCTGTTGCCTCTGGTCGGTATACGCATTTCTTTTATTCTGGTCCGGTGGACCGATGGCACCGTTACTGCTGGTGATATTCAGCGAGAAGCTGAATGTGTCAGTTGAAAAATGTTCCTGTTGAATAATTCGAGGGCTGATCGTTCCTTGTGAACGGGCGATCAGTGCTTTATCTTGCTCGATGTTGTCCCCCCTTGTCCCCTTGTCCCCTTGTCCTCTGACCCCTGACTCCGCCCGGCGTGCCTCCCTGCCAAGTTCCTCCTGTACCTCCACGCGAAAGCGACGACCGTAGGCGTAAAAAAGTATATCCGCCCCCGTAGTTCCCCTCGCTTGACCATTTTTGTTCCTTTCGATTTTTCATGCATTTGTCCTTCAAATCCACACAGGGCAAAGTCTTAGGAAATGGACTACAGAGTCCTGGGAGCGTTACCACAAATCTTACGGAATGGTCCGGCTGGGCGGCAGATGTTTATGCTTTATGATTACATATGTAGCTATTAGTGTAAGGGATAAATAGGGTCGAGTATCGCACGGCATGAAGTGAATAGTTTTGTTTCATTCATTGCCTGCTTTTGCAAAGTCGTAGCTGGGTGCTATCCGAGCACATTGCATGTGGTGGGGAACGCCTCATATAAGAGCGCATTCAGTCGTGTCACCCATCGTTTTGATGGGGACGATCATTCGAAATTATCGAAAAGAAAATGTTATGTCTTCAGCAGATCTTCCTATCACCCATGTCACAGCATATGAGTGGGAACCAATTATCAGTCCGTACGGCTCTGGCGATGGCTTTGGATCTAATGCCTTTGACCGTGAAGGCCCATTAAAAGACGGTGTTTTTGGCAAGGGGGCCCAAGGGGCACTGCATAATTGGGCAGAAGCGAACCACGATGTCATCGCCGAAAAAGTTAGAAGCGAATACTCCGAAAAACAAAAACACCTTACTGTTATACTGGAATCTGAATTAGCTAGAATCCGGGCTGACGGCGCGTCAAGTCAATTTGTCTCCGTTGAAATTGTTCTTCACGAAATAGCTATACGTGACACACTAATTGGACTGAAGTCATCCGAATTTGCACGTCAGAGTGAATTGGCGAACGCTTTTTACGGGAGTGATCCGCTCTCCAAAACGCCGTTTGACCTTGCGAGCCAATATCGCCCTCGGCAACTACTATCTGCAATTAAAGCGGCTTGGTCAGACTCATACACTGCTGCCTATAACTCCAAACTACTGTCCGAAGGTATTGGGCTTTTAAATAATCAATCCGCTGCATTAAAGTTAGAGTTAACGACCATCCAGGCTCGGATTGCCGCCGAAGCGGAGGCGCAACGGTTGGCAGCCGAAGCTGCAGAGCTGGCTCGACTCTCCGCCGCAGTCGAAGCGCAGCGCGTTGCTGATGAGCAGGCACGTATTGCGGCGAAGGTCGAAGCCCAGCGAGTCGCTGAGGAGCAAGCACGTATTGCAGCGGAGATCGAAGCTCAGCGCGTCGCTGATGAGCAAGCACGTATTGCAGGAGAGGCGAAAGCTTATAAAGATGCAGTAAGCTTTCTAGCAGACATCAATAAAAGTATTCTCGCCAAATATGGAGAGAATATGAGCAAAGTCGCCTTAGGTTTGCAGGAAAATATTTCGGGCAAGAAAGTTCGAAGCTACGCCGACGCGATGAAAACCTTTGAAAAGGTGCGAATCAACCCCAACATAAAGCTGAATGTTCGAGACACACAAGCTATAGCTAGCGCGCTCCAAGCTCTTGACCGAGCTACGCTTGCAGATAATGTTACTCGCTTAGGGAAGGCATTCGGCGTAGTCGGGAAAATTATTCAATTGAATGCGGTTCTGGATAAGACAATTTTAGGGGTTGAAAGAGGCGATTGGAAACCCTTGGGTCTTGAGCTAGAAAGTATCGGGTTAGGTATTGGCGCTGGAGCGCTCCTAGCAGTCGGTATGGCTTTATTTTTTCCTATATTTGCTGCCAGCGCCGCAGGGGTGGTCATGGTAGCGATATTAATGGCGATCATGGCGGCCTATTTAGATGCGCAAAAGGTGGATGAAATAAATACCTCTATTTTAAAAGTTTTTACATAATAGTGAGCCGATCGGCTCCAATATGGTAGCCTGGGCCAGGCGACTAAGGGAGTCGGGCCTGTTGGGAGCTTGTTGGTCGCTGCTTTGGAGTATTTTTTATACGGCTATTCTTGTAAGGTGGACTGTATGATTTTCAAAGTTAATCAAGTTATATCCATACCTTACATTATCATCGTGATTAGCCTGGTTCCAGTTTTTTTCATTGCCAATCTCTTGCCAGCACATGCTACTACCGAAATCCAATTACGGCTCGATGAATTATTAAATCAGCATTTGTTTGGTTTGGTGGGTTTCTGGTCCTCTCTCTTTCCTTTCAGCTCTAAGCTGACTACCAGTTACATAAGCTTGTTTGGTCCTTTGTTTGCTTTGGTTGCGTTTTACAAAACCTACACAACAATGATTATAGATTCGAATCAATATAATGAGCTTACGCTTGGCAAGTATATTTTTGGACTGATTGTTTTCCTGGTTTTTTTTGCTATATTCGTCTCTATAAACTATTTCGAAGCCGTAGATTTGGCTCAGCACAATCGCAAGCTTTATATCTTCGGCTTAAATACGGTAATTTATTCGTTGTTCGCCTCGGTAATGCTTTTAAGTTTTTATTTCATTCCGTTGGGGTTATATATCGCGATTTTATACATCCCTCGCCTTTTGATCAGGCGTTGGAAAGATAAAAAGGACGTAAAAAATGACCGACCGTGAATGGTTCGCTTGCAGGCTACTCGCTCATGTCGATTGGAGAAGGACTCGTCAGGACTCACTCCCTGTGGGATGACAGCGTCACATCCTTCTCCACCATCGGCGCATCCGGATCCTGCCCTTCCGGAAACTTCCCCTTCAACCTCCACGCAAACGCAATAATCTCCGCAATCGTGCGATACAACTCCTCCGGAATACTCTCGCCCAGCTCCATTCGCGCCAGCAACTTCACCAACTCGGCGTTTTCGTATATTGGCACTTCGTAATCCCGGGCAATCTTCAGGATCGCTTCCGCCAGCGCATCATCGCCCTTGGCGGTGAGAGTCGGGGCGTGGGTGCCGTCGTATTTGAGGGCGATGGCCTGGCGTGGGGTGTCTGAGGTTTTCATGCGGTTTCATCCACCCAGCGTTGTTCGAGGCTTGTTTGCCGGCCTTGCGGAGGAGTGCCGAGGTGGCAGTCAATGTCGCCGACGTTCAGGCCTGAATCAAGCAGCTGTTGGCGCAGCGCCGCCATGTTGCTTTCAATCAGGCTGGCGGTGTACGGCCGCTCAGCCCACAGCTGGCCGGACAGGCTGCCGCTGATCAACTGGGCCTGAACCTGCAACGGCCCCAGCGGCTCCATGTCGAACGCCAGCTCGACTCGCCACAGTTGCTGTTTGGGCGGGCGTTCTTCCTGGCGATCTTTCGGCTGTTCTTTTTCCGGCGCGTCTTCACGCTGGAATTTAACCTGCAACGGGACGATGTCCTGCAGGTTACGCATCGGAATTTCCAGCTGCCAGGTACTCATCAAGCGACCGTCAGCGGTCACGCCGGTCTGTTCCAGGCTCGACAGCTGGTGGCTTTGCAGGCGCGATACTGCAGCGGCTGCCAGGCGCAGCAGGTGTTCAAGGTCATCCTCGCCTTCGGCGCTCTGCAACAGGCGATCGGCGATTGGGAAGCTGGTCGGCGAGGGCTTGGCACTGACCTGACTGAGCATGCCCAGGGCATTGCGCATGAAGCTCGGCATCGCTTGGGCCAGGGTGTTGGCGGCAATGATCGCATTCAGTTGGGTGTTGGGTGTCGGGCTCAACTGGGCAATCAGCCTGAGCAGATCACCTTTCATATCCGGCGCCAGCGACGGATTCAGCCCGCCAAGCAGCTTCGATTCGAGGAACACGCCGCTGTTGGCCAGGGCCAGGGCCAGGCCTTTCGGGCTGCTCAGTTGATGAATATCCGGCAGTCCGGCGAGCAGCTTGTCGGCGGCGGCGCGCAGGTCGCTGGAGGTCTGGCCGCCGGCGGGAAGGTTCTGCAGAAGTTTCAGCAGGCCGTCCAGGGAGCCTTGCCGGCTTTGCTGGCTGGCCAGTTGCTGGGTGACGGCCAATTGCTCCGAACGGCTGCCAAGCGGGACGAACTTCAAGGTCTGGCTGTCCTGCACCAGGGCGCTGAGCAAGGTACCGATACGCAGCGGAGTCGGGCTGTCGATGCTCAAGGTGCTACCGCTCAATGCGGTGTTGAGCAGCCCGACCATTGAGCGATACACCGTGGGCTGCCCGAGTTCCTGCGGCAGCACCTGGGAGGTCAGGACCTTGCCTTGCAGCAGCGTGCCGGCCGGCAGTTGCGTCGGGTCGAGGCGGGTGAGGGTGGCCGCGCTGGAAGCAAGAGCCTGTTGCAGGGTGATGGCCAGATTGCCTGCCGAGGGCTGGGTGATTGCCAGGCTGGAACCCTGGGGCAATGGCTGGCTACTCAGGGCCTGGAGCGTGGTCTGACGACCGTTTTCCAGAGTGATCTTCAGCAGTAACTGAAAGGCCTGGTCGGCCTGCTTGAGCGACAACACTTCGGCGTTAGCAGACTGGCCCGCAGAAATCAGACCCTCCATCGGCGTCAGCAGCTTGAGCAGCTCACCGCTGGTCTGCGGGCGTGAAGAAGCCGGCGCATTCTGCGAGATCGGGAGGATGTTCATTTCGCCTGTCATACGCGGTCACAACCTGCGGAAATTGCACTCTTGAGAGTAGGAGATGGCATGTATAATGCCGCCCCGTCGTCTATGGGGCGCGCGAAACAATGCAATTGTTTGACGCAGCTCTCCATAAAGGGCCGCCAATGCATTTATCCTGCATCTCTTTAGCGGCCGCAATACCGCCGACTTGAACCGTAAAGGCCCGTGATCTCTTGACCAGTCCAGTCCTGCAAACCGTTGCCCTTGCCTGTGAGCGAGACCTTCGGCTGCTCTTCGAAAATCTCGAATTGAGACTGGGCAGTGGCGAAATGGTGCAAATCAGCGGCCCCAATGGCAGTGGCAAGACCAGTTTGCTGCGGCTGCTTTCAGGCTTGATGCAGCCGACTGCCGGCCAGGTGCTGCTCAACGGCCAGCCGCTGACCGAGCAACGCCATGAACTGGCGCGCAACCTGTTGTGGATCGGCCATGCCGCCGGAATCAAGGACCTGCTGACGCCGGAAGAGAACCTCAGCTGGCTCTGCGCCCTGCATCAACCTGCATCCCATGAAGCCATCTGGCAAGCGCTGGATGCTGTCGGGCTGCGCGGATTCGAGGATGTTCCCTGCCACACCCTGTCCGCCGGCCAGCAGCGTCGAGTGGCGTTGGCGCGGCTGTATCTGGACAGCCCGCCGTTATGGATCCTTGATGAGCCTTTTACTGCGCTGGATAAACAGGGCGTGGCGCAACTTGAAGAACACCTGGCAGCGCACTGCGAGCGAGGCGGCATGGTGGTGCTGACCACTCACCACACCCTGAGCCGGATGCCGGCCGGTTATCGCGACATTGATCTGGGGAACTGGGCCGTATGAGTGTCTTTGGCCTGTTGGTCGCCCGTGAGGCCCGCTTGCTGTTCCGTCGGCCCGCCGAATTGGCCAATCCGCTGGTATTCTTCGCGATCGTGGTTGCGCTGTTCCCTTTGGCGGTCGGCCCCGAGTCTCAATTGTTGCAAACCTTGTCTCCGGGACTGGTCTGGGTAGCCGCCCTTTTATCGGTTTTGCTCTCGCTGGACGGGCTTTTCCGCAGTGATTTCGAAGATGGTTCCCTTGAACAGTGGGTCCTTTCGTCGCACCCCCTGCCTCTTCTGGTTTTGGCCAAGGTACTGGCACACTGGGCCTTCTCTGGGCTGGCCCTGGTTTTGCTCGCACCATTGCTGGCGTTGATGCTCGGTTTACCTGCCGCCTGTCTGCCGGTGTTGCTGCTTTCCCTGTTGCTGGGTACACCAGTGCTGAGCCTGCTCGGTGCGGTGGGCGCAGCACTGACCGTAGGCCTCAAGCGTGGCGGCTTGCTGCTGGCACTGCTGATACTGCCGCTGTACATCCCGGTATTGATTCTTGGCAGTGGCGCCTTGCAGGCGGCATTGCAGGGCATGCCGGCGACCGGTTATCTCCTGTGGCTTGGTAGCCTGACCGCCCTGGCGATAACCCTGACACCCTTTGCAATAGCTGCTGGCCTGAAGATCAGCGTCGGCGAATAATAACGAGGTCTGGTCATTTTTTGATCGCTTGCTTTTGAAAAAAAGACAGACCCTTGGCTCTTCATAGCGAAGAGCAACCGTGATGGAAACAGTAATGAACTGGACCTGGTTTCATAAGCTCGGCTCACCCAAATGGTTCTACGGCATCAGCGGTAAAATGCTGCCGTGGTTGAGCATCGCCGCGTTGCTGCTGATTGGCGTTGGTGTGGTCTGGGGCCTGGCCTTCGCGCCACCCGACTACCAGCAGGGCAACAGCTTTCGCATCATCTACATCCACGTTCCCGCTGCCATGCTTGCGCAGTCGATCTACGTAATGCTGGCGGTGTGCGGCATCGTCGGGCTGGTGTGGAAGATGAAACTGGCCGACGTCGCGCTGCAATGTGCGGCACCCATCGGTGCGTGGATGACGGCTGTGGCGCTGGTCACCGGGGCCATCTGGGGCAAGCCGACCTGGGGTTCGTGGTGGGTCTGGGATGCGCGACTAACGTCGATGCTGATTCTGCTGTTCCTGTACTTCGGTCTCATTGCGCTGGGCAACGCCATCAGCAATCGTGACAGCGCCGCCAAGGCGTGCGCGGTGCTGGCAATTGTCGGCGTGATCAATATCCCGATCATCAAATACTCGGTGGAGTGGTGGAACACCCTGCACCAGGGCGCGACCTTCACCCTCACCGAAAAACCGGCGATGCCTGCCGAGATGTGGCTGCCACTGCTGCTGACGGTGCTGGGTTTCTACTGTTTCTTCGGCGCGGTGTTGTTGCTGCGCATGCGCCTCGAAGTGCTCAAGCGCGAAGCCCGGGCCAGTTGGGTCAAAGCCGAAGTGCAGAACAGCCTGGAGGCCGCTCGATGAGTTTTGCTTCATTCGGCGACTTCATCGCCATGGGCCATCATGGCCTGTATGTCTGGTCAGCCTACGGCATCTGCCTGGCGGTGCTGGGCTTTAACGTGGCGGCGCCAATCCTGGCCCGCAAGCGGTATCTGCAACAAGAGGCGCGTCGTCTGCGCCGGGAGAACGGCAAGTGAATCCGCTGCGCAAAAAGCGTCTTATCATCATTCTCGCGATCCTGGTCGGCGTCGGCGCTGCCGTTGGCCTGGCCCTGAGTGCCCTGCAGCAGAACATCAACCTGTTTTACACCCCGACCCAGATCGCCAGCGGCGAAGCCCCGCAAGACACGCGGATTCGCGCAGGCGGCATGGTCGAGAAAGGTTCGCTGCAGCGTTCTGGCGACTCACTGGACGTGAAGTTCAACGTCACCGATTTCAACAAGACCGTGACCATCAGCTACCGCGGCATCCTTCCCGATCTGTTCCGCGAAGGGCAGGGCATTGTCGCCCTGGGCAAGCTCAATGCCGATGGCGTGGTGGTCGCTGACGAAGTGCTGGCCAAGCACGATGAAAAATATATGCCGCCGGAAGTGACCAAAGCCTTGAAAGACAGTGGCATGTCGGCACCTACTCCTGCGAAAGAGGGCTAACTGATGACTGCTGGACTCTATAGCGCCGGGCTGTTCATCCCGGAACTCGGCCACCTGGCGATGATCCTGGCGCTGTGTTTCGCCCTGGTGCAGTCGGTGGTGCCATTACTCGGTGCCTGGCGCGGCGATCGCCTGTGGATGAGCCTTGCGCAACCGGCCGCCTGGGGGCAGTTCGCATTTTTGCTGTTCGCCTTCGGTTGCCTGACGTACGCGTTCATGGCCGACGACTTCTCCGTGGACTACGTCGCCAGCAACTCCAACAGTGCGCTGCCGTGGTACTACAAATTCAGCGCGGTGTGGGGCGCACACGAAGGTTCGCTACTGCTCTGGGCCTTGATCCTCGGTGGCTGGACCTTCGCGGTATCGGTGTTCTCCCGGCAATTGCCGCAAGTGATGCTGGCGCGGGTGCTGGCGATCATGGGCATGATCAGCACCGGTTTCCTGCTATTCCTGATCCTGACCTCCAACCCGTTCGCGCGCATCCTGCCGCAGATTCCGGCCGACGGTCGCGACCTCAACCCCTTGCTGCAGGACATTGGCCTGATCGTTCACCCGCCGATGCTGTACATGGGGTATGTCGGCTTCTCCGTAGCGTTTGCCTTTGCCATCGCCGCCTTGCTCGGCGGTCGACTTGATGCAGCCTGGGCGCGCTGGTCGCGTCCGTGGACCATCGTTGCCTGGGCGTTCCTCGGCATCGGTATCACCCTCGGTTCGTGGTGGGCCTACTACGAACTCGGCTGGGGCGGCTGGTGGTTCTGGGACCCGGTAGAAAACGCCTCCTTCATGCCTTGGCTGGTTGGTACCGCATTGATTCACTCTCTGGCCGTCACGGAAAAACGTGGCGTGTTCAAGAGCTGGACCGTGTTGCTGGCAATCGCCGCGTTCTCCCTGAGCCTGCTGGGCACCTTCCTGGTGCGTTCCGGTGTGCTTACCTCGGTGCACGCGTTTGCCTCCGATCCGGAGCGCGGGGTGTTCATCCTGATCTTCCTGCTGTTCGTGGTCGGTGGCTCGCTGACCTTGTTCGCCCTGCGTGCGCCGGTGGTGAAAAGCCACGTCGGGTTCAACCTCTGGTCCCGGGAAACCCTGCTGCTGGGCAACAACCTGGTGTTGGTGGTAGCGGCCTCGATGATCCTGCTCGGCACCCTGTATCCGTTGATTCTGGACTCGATGACTGGCGCCAAGCTGTCCGTCGGCCCGCCGTACTTCAACGCGCTGTTTATTCCGCTGATGGCATTGCTGATGGCAGTGATGGCCGTCGGCATGCTGGTGCGCTGGAAGGACACCCCGGTCAAATGGCTGGTGGGCATGCTGACCCCGGTGTTGCTCGGCAGCGCCGCACTGGCCGTGATTGCCGGCGTCGCCTATGGCGATTTCAACTGGGCAGTAATCGCCACCTTCATGCTCGCCGCCTGGGTATTGCTGGCCGGCGTGCGCGACATCTTCGACAAGACTCGCCACAAGGGGCTGATCAAGGGCCTGCCAACCCTGACCCGCAGCTACTGGGGCATGCAGATCGCCCACCTCGGTATCGCCGTATGTGCACTGGGCGTCGTGCTGTCGAGCCAGAACAGTGCCGAGCGCGACCTGCGCCTGGCGCCTGGCGAATCCATGAGCCTGGGGGGTTATCAGTTCGTGTTCGAAGGGGCCAAACACTTCGAAGGCCCGAACTTCACCTCCGATAAGGGCACCATTCGGGTGATTCGAGACGGCAAGGAAATCAGCGTGCTGCACCCGGAAAAGCGCCTCTACACCGTGCAGAATTCAGTGATGACCGAAGCCGGGATCGATGCCGGATTCACCCGTGACCTCTACGTTGCGCTAGGTGAACCTTTGGGTGATGGCGCTTGGGCCGTGCGCGTCCACGTCAAGCCGTTCGTACGCTGGATCTGGTTCGGCGGGTTGCTTACCGGCTTCGGCGGGTTGCTGGCGGCTCTGGATCGGCGTTATCGGGTCAAGGTGAAAAGCCGCGTGCGCGAAGCACTGGGCATGTCGGGAGCCACTGCATGAGACGTTGGTTGATGTTGCTCCCACTGGCAATTTTCCTGGTGGTAGCGGTTTTCCTGTATCGCGGGCTGTACCTGGACCCGGCCGAGTTGCCTTCGGCGATGATCAACAAGCCGTTTCCGGAGTTTTCCCTGCCCGCCGTGCAGGGTGACAAGACCCTGACCCGGGCCGACATCCTCGGCAAGCCGGCGCTGGTCAACGTGTGGGGCACCTGGTGCGTGTCCTGCCGGGTCGAGCACCCGGTGTTGAACAAACTGGCCGAGCAGGGCGTGGTGATTTACGGCATCAACTACAAGGACGTCAACGCCGACGCCTTGAAGTGGCTGGCGGAGTTTCACAACCCGTATCAGCTGGATATCCGCGACGAAGAAGGCACTCTGGGCTTGAACCTTGGTGTCTACGGCGCTCCGGAAACCTTCTTCATCGACGCCAAGGGCATCATCCGCGACAAGTTCGTCGGGGTGATTGACGAGCAGGTATGGCGCGAAAAACTGGCCGCCAAGTACCAGGCGCTGGTTGACGAGGCCAAGCCATGAAGCGCTGGATCGCTGCTGCTGTGCTTGGCTTGAGCATGGCGGGTGTGGCCCATGCAGCCATCGACACCTACGAGTTCGCCAAGGAAGGTGATCGCGAGCGCTTTCGCGAATTGACCAAGGAACTGCGCTGCCCCAAGTGCCAGAACCAGGACATCGCCGACTCCAATGCCCCTATCGCCGCCGACCTGCGCAAAGAGATCTTCCGCATGCTCGGCGAGGGCAAGGACAACCAGCAGATCATCGACTTCATGGTCGATCGTTATGGTGATTTCGTCCGCTACAAACCTGCGCTGAATGCCAAGACTGCTTTGCTCTGGTTCGGCCCTGCCGGCCTGCTGCTGGGCGGTTTTGTGACCATCGCCGTGATTGTCCGCCGTCGCCGCGTCCAGCGCACCGACGCCCCGGACACGCTTTCCGCCGAGGAGCACGAGCGCCTCGACCATCTGTTGGATAAAACCAAGAATGATTGATTTCTGGCTCGCTGCAGGTCTGCTACTTCTGGTTGCCCTGAGTTTTCTGCTGATCCCCGTTTTGCGTGGCCGTCGCGCCCAGCTTGAAGAGGATCGTACTGCCCTGAACGTCGCGCTGTATCAGGAGCGCGTGGCTGAGTTGCAGACTCAGCAGGAAGAGGGCGTGCTCAACGCCACCCAGCTGGACACCGGTCGCGCCGAAGCGGCCCGTGAACTGCTGGCCGACACCGAAGGCGTCGCGGCACCGCGCGTATCGCGCCTGGGCAAGCCGCTGCCACTGCTGGCGGCGATTCTGGTGCCGGTTCTGGGCCTTGGCTTGTACCTGCATTTCGGTGCCAGCGACAAGGTCGAACTGACCCGTGAATTCGCCCAGGCCCCGCAGTCCATGGAAGAGATGACCCGGCGCCTGGAGCGTGCTGTCGCGGCCCAGCCCGATTCGGCTGAAGGCCTGTACTTCCTGGGTCGCACCTACATGGCCCAGGATCGCCCCGGCGATGCGGCGAAGATGTTCGAGCGCACAGTGGCTTTGGCCGGTCGGCAACCGGAGTTGCTCGGTCAATGGGCGCAAGCCCAATACTTCGCCGACGGCAAAAAGTGGTCGGACAAGGTCCAGGCTCTGACCGACGAAGCGCTCAAGGCTGATCCTAAAGAAGTCACCAGCCTGGGCCTGCTCGGTATCGCCGCGTTTGAAGGCGAGCGTTATCAGGACGCCATTGATTACTGGAACCGGCTGCTGGCGCAATTGCCACCAGAGGACAATTCCCGTGCAGCATTGCAAGGCGGAATCGCCCGTGCCACCGAGAAACTCGAAGCGGGCGGCGGCAAAGTCGCCAAGGCACCTGCGGCGAAAGCGGCAGCCCTGCTGAAAGTTACCGTCGACCTTGCACCCGAGTTGAAGGCCAAGGTTCAGCCGGGCGACAGCGTGTTCATTTTTGCTCGTGCCACATCCGGCCCTCCGGCACCTCTGGCCGCCAAGCGCCTGACTGTGGCCGACTTGCCGGCGACCGTCGAACTGGGCGATGCCGACGCAATGATGCCGCAGTTGAAACTGTCCAACTTTCCTGAAGTCCAACTGGTTGCGCGCGTATCCCGAGCCGGCCAACCGACTGCCGGTGAATGGATCGGTCGCGGCCAGCCCCTGGCCAGCAGCACCACCGCGCCACAAACACTGACCATCGACAGTCCGGACAAATAACAGGAAGCACCTATGACCGCCATCGCCCGAATCACCCTGCTCAGTATGGTCCTGGGGTTAAGCGCTTGTGCGGTCCAGCGGCCCGAACCCGCGCCGTTGCCGCCGATTCCGCCCTCGCAGCCCAAGCCGACGCCGTCCACTGCACCGACGCCGAGCAAGCCGAGCATCCCGACGAAACCTGCGAAGCCAGTGCCACGCACCTCCGCGAGCTTCGCACCGCCACCGGGTGGTAACAGCCATTGGGATGCCAAGCTTGGCGTCTACGTGCTGGATGACCAGACCAATACCTTCTATCGCCAGCGCACTTATTACCGCTGGAGCAATGGCTGGAGCCGCTCGGTCAGCCCGAACGGTCCATGGGAAGATACCGACATCCATGGCGTGCCTAGCGGTTTGGGCCGGCAGTTCAAGTGACGCAAAGGCGACCTCAGGGTCGCCTTCTTGATTGCCCCGCTTTTATCAAATCCTGCGGCAAGTGAAGAGAGTGAATTGATGACGGGCAGGTTGATCTATCTCATCGGACCTTCAGGCTCGGGCAAGGACAGCCTGCTGGATGCCGCACGGACGCGATTGGCCGAGCAAAACTGCCGCATCGTGCGGCGGGTCATCACCCGTTCGGCCGAGGCCACGGGTGAAGCGGCGCGGGGCGTGAGTCTCGAAGAATTCACTGCGCTCGAGGCCCAGGGCGAGTTCGCCTTGAGCTGGCGCGCCAATGGGCTCTGCTACGGTATCCCCCGAGAAATCGACGATTGGCTGGCGGCGGGGCAGAACGTACTGGTCAATGGTTCGCGCGGCCATTTGCCGGAAACTCGCCTGCGTTATCCGAACCTCCTGGTACTGCTGCTGACTGTGGAGCCGAGCGTACTGCGCGAGCGCTTGCTGGCGCGGGGGCGTGAGTCAGTGGAAGAGATCGAGGCCCGTCTGGCACGCAATGCGTGGTTTAGTGAACAGGTGGTTGCGCAGCACGATCCGGGGCTTTGTGTGCTTGATAACTCCGGGGCGCTGGAGGATACGGTTGAGTGTTTGTTGGGGTGTATTAACGCTCAATCCACTGCCCCCTTGTCGCCGCCGTAATCCTGATGGCTGCATCGCCAGCAACTCGACTCCCATGATCACACCCTGCAAAACACCCAACCGTGTAAATTCCAGCTTTTGTGCTTGAATAAAGATAACCCTAGGGTTATCTTTATTTTGGCGTGGCAAGGAGGCTGGCGGTGCAGAGCAGAGTATTGATCAAGGAGCTGGAAGAGGCGGGGTGGGTATTGGATCGGGTTACTGGCAGTCATCACGTCTTCACTCACCGTTACAACCCATACACGATTCCCGTGCCGCACCCGAAAAAGGATTTGCCGGTGGGCACGGTCAAAAGCATCAGGAGGCGCGCCGGGCTCAACTACCCGGCCGCCAGTTACGCAGGAGATCCATAATGCAATATCCCATCTGTATCGAGTGGGGCGACGAGAACACCGCCATCGGTATTCAGATCCCCGATATCCCTGGCGCCGTTACGGCTGGGGATACGTTTGAAGATGCGTACAACGCGGCAGTCGAGATTGCCCACATCATGCTGCAGGAGATTGCGGGAGGCGGCGATCAGATTCCCATGCCGACCTCCGCGGCTGAGCACCGGGGTAATCCCGACTTCGCGGACATGGGGTGGGGAATGCTGGAGCTGGATATCTCGCCGTACATGGGCAAGACCGAGAAGGTCAACGTGACGCTGCCCGGGTATGTGATCCAGCGCATCGATCGTTATGTGCGCGACCACAACATCAAGAGTCGCTCGTCCTTTCTGGCCGACGCGGCGATGGAGAAGCTGGTTCGTCACTAAGCAGTTTTGTCTTCGCGGGCGGTCCGGCAAGGTTCGCCCGCGAAGCTTTCGAAGCGTTATGCGCTGGCGAGTGCAGGTTTCTCTGCAACGCTCAAGAACCGCAGCAAGGCTAAAACCGGGAACGCGCTGCCGACAATCACGATCCACAACCAGCCGCCATGTTCGTACACCACACTGGCCACGGAGGAGCCAAATGCGCCGCCGATAAAGATGCTGGTCATGTACAGCGCGTTCAGGCGACTGCGACTCTTGCCGTCAAGGGCATAAACCGCACGTTGCCCGAGCACCATGTTCATCTGCACACAGAAATCCAGCACCACGCCGGTTACCGCCAGGCCAATGACACTGAAGGCCGGGTGGATGAACGCTGGCAGGAAACTCAGGCTGGCAAACACCAGGGCCAAGAGTGATGCGATGCGGGTATGCCCGGCATCGGCCAGGCGTCCGGCGATGGGCGCTGCGATGGCACCGATAGCGCCGACCAGGGCGAAGATCGCGATCTGGGTTTGCGACAATCCGTGATTGCGCGCCAGCTCCAGCGGCACTGCGGTCCAGAACAAGCTGAAACTCGCAAACATGCAGCCCTGGTAAAAGGCCCGCTGCCTTAGAACCGGTTGCCTGCGCAGCAGCGTCCACAGCGAGCCGAGCAATTGTCCGTACGAAGCACTGTGATCCGGCTTGCGCTGGGGAATGGTCAGGGCCAGAACGATGCTGATCGCGGCCATCAGCACGGCGGCAATCACGAACATCGCCCGCCAGCCGAAATGGTCGGCTACGACGCTAGCTACCGGCCGTGCCAGCAAAATGCCCAGTAACAGACCACCCATGATCCCGCCGACCACCCGGCCGCGGGATTCTTCCGGGGCCAGGTGTGCGGCGAGGGGGATCAGGATCTGTACCGATACCGAGCTGAAGCCCACCAGCAATGAAATCAGCAGGAACACATTCGGCTGATCGGTGAACGCCGCGCCCAGCAAACTGGCAATCGCTACCAGTGTAGTGATGATCATCAGCCGGCGGTTTTCCAGCAGATCGCCCAGCGGCACCAGGAAGAACAGGCCAAGCGCGTAGCCAATTTGCGTCAGCGAAACAATCAGGCTGGCCATGGTGCTGGTCAGGCCGATATCCGGCGCGATCAGGCCAATGATCGGCTGGGCATAGTAGATGTTGGCCACGATGGCGCCGCAGCAAAAGGCGAATAGCAGGACCATGCCTCGGGTCATTGTCGCGGTGCCGTGGGGCACTGAGTTTGCTGGAGTCATGAGGTGTCTCGTTAAACAACTGAGGAATGGGTGCAGGCTAAGGCGCAGGGCTGGAGGGCGGAAGCGAGATTGGATTGATAGTAATCATTCGCTCGGGGAATGAATGAGGGGGAGCTGCGTGCCTGTCAAATGCCGATGATACATTTACTTACATCCACTTCCATAGCGAACATGACGACGCCATCGCTAGCAAGCCAGCTCCTACCGAGATCTCCAGTGAATATGAAATTTGTGCACGACTGCGATCGGCATGTAGGAGTGAGCCTGCTCGCGATGGTGGCCAACGATTACGCAAATAGCCTGGGATGACTGAGGTGTTCTTCAGCTTTTCACGAGCAAGCTCGCTCCCACAGGGCTGGCACACGTCCTGTGGGAGCGGCGGTGCGACGATTCGACTTGCCCGCGATAGCGGTCTGACAAACACCGCATCACGTGGGATGTAGGCAACAGGCTACGTCGCCTTGCGTCGTTGCCTACAACTACGCCAGAATCCGCCGGCTTGTGTGGCTTGGGTGCGTTCGGTAGCTTGGTTTCTGTCACTGCTCATCAGTGATCGGGTCTGCAAGCCCGCCGGAATACCAGTCGCATAGCGTTGCCAACAAGGATGCTTTTTTGTGTCCGCTGTAATGGCAGCTCAGCGCGGGAGACCTTCGGGTCTGCTGGGTACCTGGTTTCCCGGTCTTGCAGGCCCGCGCTAGCTGCCACCCATCATCTGCAAGTGATATCTGGCAGCTCCTTCGGAAAACCAGGAGCATCACCATGTTTAAACCCACGCCCAATCCCCCCCAACCAGACACCGAGCACACCGAAGCAGAACCTTCCGCCCAACAAAACTACCTCAACTCCAGCGCCCTGAAATACGCAGACACCCCCTACAAACCCGAAAGCATGTTCATGATCGCCCCCGACATAGCCACCGAAACCTTGCTCGCCCATGCCTGCGAATCCCTCGCATCGGCGAATGTGATGGCCAATGACCTGGCAGGCTTTATCACCGGGCCCTATCGCAACGCGCTGTTGGGAATAGCGCAGATCATCATGCTGGCCGAGCTGGCAGTAAACCGGGCGCTGGATAACATCGAACCCCAGGAGTAATCACGAAAGTTAATGGTCGTTGGCTGTTAAGTTTCCAGGTGTTGCAATTGGCACACCCCCGGTAGAACTCGTCATAGCGATAGTTTAGTTTTCGCGATTCGCTTAAACGAACAGGGAGTTTCCATGCTGAAAACAACGATCAATCCATCGACCGTTTTCAATTCTCTTCAATATGGTTTCAGCCAGGCTGTAGAAGTCAGTGGCGGACGGCGGCTGCTGTTGTCTGGTCAGGTGGGCGTCGATGAGTCTGAGCGCACCGTCGCGCCCGGGCTCTACGAGCAGACAGTAAAGGCATTTCAGAACATCGAGAGCATTCTGAAAGCTGCCGGTGGGAATCTGGCTGATGTGGTGATGATGCGGATCTACATCGCTGAATCTGCCAGGGATGAGCAGGATCAGATAACCCGTGTGCTGCTCGAGCGGTTTGCGGATAACCCGCCTGCGTCTTCATGGGTCATCGTCAGTGGGCTTTCATTGCCGCAGTGGTTGATCGAGATCGAGGTGGAGGCGGTTTTGCCTTGATGGCCGCAGGGATCTGACTAGACCGCATGCCCACAAAAAAGGCGACCTCAAAGGCCGCCTTTTTCATTACCACTCAGCGCCTACTGACCGCTGTAAATCTGGTCAAAAACCCCACCGTCATTGAAGTGGGTTTTCTGCACGGTGCGCCAGTCACCGAAAGTCTTCTCTACCGAGAGGAAATCCACTTTCGGGAAGCGATCGGTGTACTTGGCCAGGACTGCCGGGTCACGCGGGCGCAAGTAGTTTGCTGCTGCGATCTCCTGGCCTTCCGGGGACCACAGGTACTTCAGGTATTCCTCGGCGGCTGCGCGGGTGCCTTTTTTCTCGACGACTTTGTCGACCACGGACACCGGCGGCTCGGCTTCGGCGGAGACGCTTGGGTAAACGACTTCGAACTGGTCGCGGCCGAACTCGCGGGCGATCATTTCCGCTTCGTTTTCGAAGGTTACCAGTACGTCGCCGATCTGGTTGGTCATGAAGGTGGTGGTGGCTGCACGGCCGCCAGTGTCGAGCACCGGTGCCTGCTTGAACAGTTTGCCGACGAAGTCCTTGGCCTTGTTCTCGTCACCGCCGTTTTTCAGCACGTAACCCCAGGCCGAGAGGTAGGTGTAGCGGCCGTTACCCGAGGTCTTCGGGTTTGGCACGATGACCTGTACGCCATCCTTGAGCAGGTCCGGCCAGTCTTTCAGGGCTTTCGGGTTGCCCTTGCGCACGATGAACACGGTGGCCGAGGTGAACGGCGCGCTGTTGTTCGGCAGGCGGGTCACCCAGTTGTCCGGGACCAGTTTGCCGTTGTCCGCCAGGGCGTTGATATCGGTGGCCATGTTCATGGTGATGACGTCGGCAGGCAGGCCGTCGATGACCGAACGTGCCTGTTTGCTGGAGCCGCCAAAGGACATCTGCAGGGTGATATTTTCGTTGTGCTCGGCTTGCCAGTGTTTCTGGAACGCAGCGTTGTAATCCTTGTAGAAATCGCGCATCACGTCGTACGAAACGTTGAGCAGGGTTGGTGCGGCCTGAGCCACGCTGGTCAGGGCCAGGCCAGCGGCAAGTAGTGAGGCGCCAAAGAGTTTTTTCACTGCGAATTCCTTGTTCTTTCGTAGGAGCTGCCGGAGGCTGCGATCTTTTGATGTTGATCTTAAAAAAGCAAGATCAAAAGATCGCAGCCTTCGGCAGCTCCTACGCGTTGGTTGTGAGTCATTCAAAGGTGTTGCCACCGTTTTGCCAGCGACTATAACGGCACCCGCATAGTCCTTTAAAGATTAAAAAGCTCTTTGCTTATTCCAGTTTCTTGAACAGTGCATTGCCGCAGCGAGAGCAGAATGCCGCGCCGTGTTCATGGCTATTTTTCCGGCACACCGGGCAGTCGTGTTGCAGCTGTTCGCCGCGCATGGCGTTGGCCAGTTCGGCGGTAAAGATCCCGGTGGGTACGGCGATGATCGAGTAACCGGTGATCATCACCAGGGACGAGATCACCTGGCCAAGCGGGGTCTTTGGCACTATGTCGCCGAAGCCCACCGTCGTCAGCGTGACGATCGCCCAATAGATCCCTTTGGGGATGCTGGTGAAGCCATGTTCTGGCCCTTCGATCACGTACATGAGGGTGCCGAACACGGTCACCAGGGTGCAGACACTGACCAGGAACACCACGATCTTCTGCTTGCTGCCCCGCAGCGCCGACATCAGGTAGTTGGCTTGCTTGAGGTACGGGCTGAGCTTGAGCACGCGGAATATCCGCAGCATGCGGATGATCCGGATGATCAGCAGGTACTGCGCGTCGGCGTAGTACAGCGCAAGGATGCCGGGCACGATCGCCAGCAAATCCACCAGCCCGTAAAAGCTGAACGCATAACGCAAAGGCTTGGGTGAGCAGTACAACCGCAAGCAATACTCGATGGCGAAAATAATCGTGAAGCCCCACTCGATATACGCCAGCACGTTGGCGTAGTTCTGGTGGACGCTGTCGATACTGTCGAGCATCACAATCACGATGCTGGCGAGGATGATCAACAGCAAAATGCCGTCGAAGCGCCGGCCGGCCTTGGTGTCGCTTTGGAAAACCATGACGTAAAGCTCTTCACGCCAGTTTTTGCTGCTGTCCATGGATACCGCCTGAACCAATGATCAGCGAAGCCTAGGTTGATTCTCCTCCAGAGCGCAAGACGTACGGGCGACAGCGGTCTTGCCGAGCAGTTGCATGACCGTGCGGATAAGCCAGCAGGCGAGGATGAACGGCGCGGTCAGCGTGGGCAGGCCGATGGCGGAAAACACCGGCGTCAGCAGCAGCGCCGCTGCAATACCGAGCAGCGGCAGCCAGGGCTTCTGGCCCGGCGAACTGAAGGCGAGGGCGGCGAGTACGGCGTTGTAGCCACCGAGGCCGATCAACGCGCTATAGAAGTCGTGATGCAGCATGCTCCAGCCCATGCCGGTGACAGACGCCAGCAGCGCCCAGCAGAATGCACGGCGATCAGCGATGAGCAAACCTGCGGCGATCAGCCCACCGGCCAGCGGATGACCAAGGAACATCACCTGGCCGAGGCCTTTGAATGGGGCGGCGAGCACGTTCTGCGGATTGATTTCGATCATGTGCGCAGTGGTTGAGGGCGTGGCGAAGCACAGCAGCAACCAGCCCAGCCCGACGAAGGGCGCCGTGTAGGCCGGCAAGTATTGGCTGAACCACACGCGTTTGAGCCACTGTTGGGTGACCATCGCACTTAACCCACCGGCGGCAATGATCAGCGGCGGCAATAGCGCGGACCAGGGGAAATACAGGCTCAGTAATAAACCGAGCAGCACACCGTTGTAGCTGAACAGCCCGGCCTGACGGTCGGCCTTGGCGTAACCGCGACGCTGCGCGGTGAGCAACCCGGCAACGCCACCCAGCAGCGCGCCGCCGAGCAGGGCGGGCGCGGTGAAAAGAATGGCCAACAGGCACAGCAAGCCGAACAGCGGATGACGCTGGAGGAAGATCTGGCTGAAGCCGTTGAGCAGGGCAGTCGCCCAATCGGGGCAATGGGTGTTGAAGTGGTTGGCAGGCATTTTTATTGTGTCAGGGGAAAGGTGGCGCCTGCATCGCGAGCAGGCTCACTCCCACAGTGAATCTCGGTTCAATCATTGGATTTGTGATCGACACCAACCAATGTAGGAGTGAGCCTGCTCGCGATGAGGCCAGTAGGGGCGCTAGAGCAACGTCTCAATACGCAACGAGTTAGTCGACCCAGGCTGCCCAAACGGCACACCCGCAGTGATCAGCAGCGTATCGCCACGCTGAGCCATGCCCTGGGCCTGCGCGATTTCCAAAGCCGTCGAGCACACTTCGTCGACCTGCCGCAGCCGGTCATTGACCACCGAGTGCACGCCCCACGCCACGGTCAAGCGGCGGGCCGCCTGCAGGTTCGGCGTCAGGTTGAGGATCGGCACCGTCGGCCGCTCCCGCGCCGCGCGCAAGCTCGAAGCACCCGACTCGCTGTAGTTGACCAGCACGGCCACCGGCAGCACGTTGCTGATACGGCGAATCGCACAGCTGATCGCATCGGAAACCGTGGCCTCGGCTTTTGGCCGGCTAACGTCCAGTTGCGTCTGATAGTCCGGACCGTTTTCCACCTGGCGGATGATCTTGCTCATCATCTGCACGGCTTCCAGCGGGTATTCACCGGAGGCGGTTTCCGCCGAGAGCATCACCGCGTCAGCGCCTTCGGCCACTGCGTTGGCGACATCGGTCACCTCGGCGCGAGTCGGCGCCGGGGAGAAGCGCATCGATTCGAGCATCTGCGTGGCCACCACCACCGGTTTGCCCAGTTGGCGGCAAGTGGTGATGATGTTCTTCTGAATCTGCGGCACGCTTTCGGCCGGTACCTCCACGCCCAGATCGCCGCGAGCGACCATGATCGCATCGCTCAATTCGGCGATTTCGCGCAACTGGGTGACCGCCGAGGGCTTCTCGATCTTGGCCATCAGGAACGCTTTATCGCCGATCAGTGCACGGGCTTCGCGGATGTCTTCCGGGCGCTGCACAAACGACAGGGCTACCCAGTCCACTCCGAGCTCCAGGCCGAAACTCAGGTCGCGGCGATCCTTGGCGGTCAGCGGGCTCAATTCGAGTACCGCTTGTGGCACGTTCACGCCTTTGCGGTCCGACAATTCGCCGCCATTGAGCACGGTGGTGTCGATGGCGTCGGCGTATTTGGTGACCACTCGCAGGCGCAGCTTGCCGTCATCGAGCAGCAGGTCCATGCCCGGTTCCAGCGCGGCGATGATTTCCGGGTGGGGCAGGTTGACGCGACGTTCGTCGCCCGGTGTGGCATCCAGGTCCAGGCGCAAGGCCTGGCCGCGCACCAGTTGTACTTTGCCTGCGGCGAATTTGCCGACCCGCAGTTTGGGGCCTTGCAGGTCCATCAGGATGCCCAGCGGGTAGTTCAGCTGGCGCTCGACTTCGCGGATCCACTGATAACGCTGGGCGTGATCGGCGTGGTCGCCATGGCTGAAATTCAGCCGAAAAATATTGACTCCGGCCTCGACCAGCTCACGTATGTCGTCGATTCCGTCGGTGGCAGGACCGAGGGTGGCGAGGATTTTAACCTTCTTGTCAGGCGTCATTTTTAGGGCTCTCGAGAATCAGGATGGCGCGGAAGTCGTTGACGTTAGTGCGGGTCGGTTCGGTGACGATCAGAGCGTCCAGCGCCTGGAAATAGCCGTAGCCATTGTTGTTGTCGAGTTCATCGCTGGCACTCAGGCCCAGGGCCGCTGCGCGGGCGTAGCTGTCCGGGGTCATGATCGCGCCGGCATTGTCTTCGGAGCCGTCGATGCCATCGGTATCACCGGCCAGGGCGTAGACGCCCGGCAGACCCTTGAGGCTCTCGGTCAGGCTGAGGAGGAACTCGGCGTTGCGTCCGCCACGGCCATTGCCGCGCACAGTCACGGTGGTTTCGCCACCGGACAGAATCACGCACGGCGCGGGCAGGGGCTGACCATGCAACACCACTTGCCGGGCGATGCCGGCGTGCACCTTGGCCACTTCCCGGGATTCGCCTTCAAGGTCACCGAGGATCAGCGGACTGAAACCGGCCTGCCGGGCTTTGACTGCGGCCGCTTCCAGGGACTGTTGTGGGCGGGCGATCAGCTGGAAATGGCTGCGAGCCAGGCATGGGTCGCCAGGCTTGACGGTTTCCGATTCGGGGCTTTGCAGCCACTCGCGCACGGACGCCGGGACTTCAATGGCGTAACGCTTGAGGATCGCCAGGGCTTCGGTACTGGTGCTTGGATCGGCCACGGTCGGGCCGGAAGCGATGACCGTGGCGAGGTCGCCCGGCACATCGGAAATGGCATAGGTGTAAACAGTGGCAGGCCAGCAGGCCTTGCCGAGACGGCCACCCTTGATCGCCGAGAGGTGCTTGCGCACACAGTTCATCTCGCCAATGGTGGCGCCGGATTTGAGCAGGGCTTTGTTGATCGACTGTTTGTCCGCCAGGGTGATGCCCGCAGCGGGCAGGGCGAGCAACGCCGAGCCTCCGCCGGAGAGCAGGAAGATCACACGGTCGTCCTCGGTCAGGTTGCTGACCAGTTCCAACACGCGTTTGGCGACAGCCAGGCCGGCCGCATCGGGCACCGGGTGCGCGGCTTCGACCACTTCGATTTTTTCGCACGGTGCGCCGTGGCCGTAACGGGTGACCACCAGGCCCGAAACGTCACCTTGCCAGCAGCGCTCGACCACCTGCGCCATGGCTGCCGCGGCTTTTCCGGCGCCGATGACGATGACCCGGCCGGTGCGATCACGTGGCAGATAAGCTTCGAGGACTTGTTGCGGATGGGCCGCGTCGATGGCGGTGGCGAACAGGTCGCGAAGAAATTGTTGCGGATCGACCGACATGGCAGGCTCCCGGAATTCTTGTTATTTGAAGGGCAATTCGATCTCCTGTAGGAGTGAGCCTGCTCGCGATTCCGGCACCACGGTGCATCAGACACACCGCAGCGATCTCATCGCGAGCAGGCTCGCTCCCACAGGGTTTGGGGCATGGTGTTATTTATCACGAATCGAGAAATTCGCCATGTGCTCCAGGCCCTTGATCAGCGCCGAGTGGTCCCAGTTGCTGCCACCGATTGCCGCGCAGGTGCTGAACACTTGCTGGGTGTTGGCGGTGTTCGGCAGGTTGATGCCCAGCTCGCGGGCCCCGGCCAGGGCCAGGTTCAGGTCTTTCTGATGCAGGCTGATGCGGAAGCCTGGATCAAAGGTGCCTTTGATCATACGCTCGCCGTGCACTTCGAGGATCTTCGAGGAAGCGAAGCCGCCCATCAGTGCTTCACGCACCTTGGCTGGATCCGCGCCATTCTTCGAAGCGAACAGCAGGGCTTCGGCCACGGCCTGGATGTTCAGCGCGACAATGATCTGGTTGGCCACTTTCGCGGTCTGACCGTCGCCGTTACCACCGACCAGGGTGATGTTCTTGCCCATGGCCTGGAACAGCGGCAGTGCGCGTTCGAAGGCATCGGCTTCACCGCCGACCATGATGCTCAGGGTCGCAGCCTTGGCGCCGACTTCACCGCCGGAGACCGGCGCGTCGAGGTACTGGGCGCCTTTCTCGTTGATCTTGGCTGCGAAGGCCTTGGTCGCGGTGGGCGAGATCGAGCTCATGTCGATGACGATCTTGCCTTTGCCGACACCGGCCGCGACGCCGTCGGCACGGAACAGGACGTCGTCGACCTGCGGAGTATCCGGCACCATGATGATGATGATTTCAGCTTCCTGGGCGACTTCTTTCGGGTTCGCCAGGGAGATTGCGCCAGCGGCCACCAGGTCAGCAGGAGCGGCGTCGTGGTGCGCCGACAGGAACAGGCTGTGACCGGCTTTCTGCAGGTTCGAAGCCATTGGGTGGCCCATGATGCCGGTGCCGATAAATCCGATTTTAGCCATGAGAAATTCCTCTTTTTTTTGTGTGTCACCCCGTAGGAGCTGCCGAAGGCTGCGATCTTTTGATCTTGCTTTTGAAGATCAAGATCAAAAGATCGCAGCCTTCGGCAGCTCCTACAGGGGATCTGCGTCAGATTGCGTTATGGGTCTTCAGCCAGCCCAGGCCCGCTTCGGTGGTGGTCAGCGGCTTGTATTCACAGCCAACCCAACCCTGGTAACCGATGCGATCCAGATGTTCGAACAGGAAGCGGTAGTTGATCTCACCGGTGCCTGGTTCGTTACGGCCCGGGTTGTCCGCCAGCTGCACGTGGTTGATCTCGCCCAGGTGCGATTGCAGGGTGCGGGCGAGGTCGCCTTCCATGATTTGCATGTGATAGATGTCGTATTGCAGGTACAGGTTGGCGCTGCCGACCTGTTCGCGAATCGACAGGGCTTGCGCCGTGTTGTTCAGGTAAAAGCCCGGAATGTCACGGGTGTTGATCGCTTCCATCACCAGCTTGATGCCCGCCGCCTGCAGCTTGTCGGCCGCATACTTGAGGTTGCTGACGAAGGTTTTTTCCACCGTGGCATCGTCCACGCCCTGTGGCCGAATGCCCGCCAGGCAGTTGATCTGGGTGTTGCCCAGCACTTGTGCGTAGGCGATGGCCAAGTCAACACCGGCGCGGAATTCTTCAACCCGGTCCGGCAGGCACGCGATACCGCGCTCGCCCTTGGCCCAGTCACCGGCCGGCAGGTTGAACAACACCTGGGTCAGGCCGTTGGCATCGAGGGTGGCCTTGATCTCGGCGGAGCTGAAATCGTAAGGGAACAGGTATTCGACACCACTGAAGCCGGCCTTGGCGGCCGCTTCAAAGCGGGCAAGAAAATCCTTCTCAGTGAACAGCATGGACAGGTTGGCTGCGAAACGCGGCATGGTGGTCTCCCGTTGTAATTGAGAATGATGGCCCTCTGTAGGAGCTGCCGCAGGCTGCGATCTTTTGATCTTGATCTTCAACAACAAAGATCAAAAGATCGCAGCCTGCGGCAGCTCCTACAGTGGCGAAGCCGCGACCATCACAACTTGATAGATCAGTCGAGCAACGCAATCGCAGTCGGTGCGTCGTTGCCGACCAGCGCCAGGTCTTCGAACTCGTTGACGGCGTTGATCTCGGTACCCATGGAGATGTTGGTCACACGCTCCAGGATAATCTCGACGATCACCGGCACCTTGAACTCCTCCATCAGTTCCTGGGCCCTGCGCAGGGCAGGCTGGATCTGAGCCGGTTCGAACACGCGCAGTGCCTTGCAGCCCAGGCCTTCGGCGACCGCGACGTGATCGACACCGTAACCGTTGAGTTCCGGAGCGTTCAGGTTATCGAAGGACAGCTGCACGCAGTAGTCCATGTCGAAACCGCGCTGGGCCTGACGGATCAGTCCCAGGTAAGAGTTGTTTACCACAACGTGGATGTACGGCAGCTTGAACTGCGCGCCGACTGCCAGTTCTTCGATCATGAACTGGAAATCATAGTCGCCCGACAGCGCCACGACCTTGCGGGTCGGATCTGCCTTGACCACGCCCAGCGCCGCCGGAATGGTCCAGCCCAACGGGCCGGCCTGGCCACAGTTGATCCAGTGACGCGGCTTGTAGACGTGCAGGAACTGCGCGCCGGCAATCTGCGACAGACCGATGGTGCTGACGTAGCAGGTGTCCTTGCCGAACACCTGGTTCATTTCTTCGTACACGCGCTGCGGCTTGACCGGCACGTTGTCGAAGTGGGTCTTGCGGTGCAGGCTGGCTTTGCGCTGCTGGCAATCCTGCAGCCAGGCGCTGCGGTTTTTCAGCTTGCCGGCGGCTTGCCATTCGCGAGCGACTTCGATGAACACGGTCAGGGCTGCGGCAGCATCGGAGACGATGCCCAGGTCCGGGGTGAACACGCGACCGATTTGCGTTGGCTCGATGTCGACGTGAATGAACTTGCGGCCTTCGGTATAGACGTCGATCGAACCGGTGTGGCGGTTGGCCCAACGGTTACCTACGCCCAGCACCAGGTCAGACTTGAGCATCGTCGCGTTGCCGTAGCGGTGCGAGGTTTGCAGGCCAACCATGCCCACCATCAATGGGTGATCGTCCGGGATCGTGCCCCAGCCCATCAGGGTCGGGATTACCGGAATACCGGTCAGCTCGGCGAACTCCACCAGCAACTCGGCGGCGTCGGCATTGATGATACCGCCACCGGCGACCAGCAACGGACGCTCAGCCTGATCGAGCATGGCCAGGGCCTTCTCGATCTGCACGCGGTTAGCGGTCGGCTTGGCCAACGGCAATGGTTCGTAGGCGTCGATGTCGAATTCGATTTCAGCCATCTGCACGTCGAACGGCAGGTCGATCAGCACCGGGCCTGGACGGCCGGAGCGCATTTCGAAAAAGGCTTTCTGGAACGCGTACGGCACCTGGCCGGGTTCCATCACCGTAGTCGACCACTTGGTGACCGGCTTGACGATGGCGGTGATGTCGACCGCCTGGAAGTCTTCCTTGTGCATACGGGCGCGGGGTGCCTGCCCGGTGATGCAGAGGATTGGAATCGAGTCGGCCGAGGCGCTGTAGAGCCCGGTGACCATGTCCGTGCCCGCTGGGCCTGACGTGCCGATGCACACGCCGATGTTGCCGGCCTTGGTCCGGGTGTAGCCCTCGGCCATGTGCGAGGCGCCTTCAACGTGGCGAGCGAGGACGTGATCGATGCCACCGACCTTCTGCAAGGCGTTATACAGCGGGTTGATCGCGGCGCCCGGGATGCCAAAAGCGGTATCAACCCCTTCACGGCGCATCACCAGAACGGCGGCTTCGATTGCTCTCATTTTGCTCATGGTTTTGTGCCTCTTACGTTTTGTAATTGTATACAAGTGGCTTTGCGCAGAGTTTATTCACGGCGGACGGCGCAGGTCAATCCATTTTCTCAAGCGACTGTTTCATTCGTCGGAAGCCTTGTCTACTGTGGCTTTTCGTCGCATGTGGCGCTTTTCGATAATTATTGTATACAAAAAAATAACTCATTGTGTTCTATTTGTTGCATCGGACTCCTCTACAGGAAGCAGTCCAACGACTTTCCCAAAAACAAAATGAGGACGGCACCATGAGCGCTTTAACCTTGAAAGTCGCAGTCAACCTGACCAGTCAGGCGATCTCCGCAGCCCGGGCCATTTCGGCTGCTCCACTCACCATCGCGGTACTGGACGCGGGCGGTCACCTGCTATCGCTGCAACGAGAAGACGGCGCGAGCCTGCTGCGCCCACAGATCGCCATCGGCAAAGCCTGGGGTGCTATCGCCCTGGGTAAAGGCTCACGCCTGCTGGCCCTGGACGCCCAACAACGCCCGGCGTTTATCGCCGCTTTAAACAGCCTGGGGCAGGGCAGCGTCGTGCCGGCACCGGGTGGTGTGTTGATCCGCGATCAGGAGGGCAATGTGCTGGGGGCTGTGGGGATCAGCGGGGATCTGTCGGATGTTGATGAGCAGTGCGCGATCAATGCGATTGAGGCGTTGGGGTTGCGGGCGGATGCGGGGGTGAGTGCTTGATTTTGCTTTGACTGATCTACCGCTATCGCGAGCAGGCTCACTCCTACAGGGTATTTGGGATTTCCTGTAGGAGTGAGCCTGCTCGCGATGGCAATCCATCAGACACATCCAGCCAAAAGTCCAGCCCACTCACAGCCAATTCAGTGACTAACCTCCTTGATGACTTTAATCATGCAAGGGGCAAAGGAATGCCTGATCTACCCTGTGGAAAACGCCTGCGAGTCGGTCGCTATGCCGAACAGAACCGAATTTATCTGCTGACCACCAACACCTTTGATAGAGAACCTGTCTTCAGGGACTTTGCCTTGGGTCGATTGGTTGTCGCACAGTTTAGAGCCGCACAGGATCAAGGTTATGCCAATACTTTGGCTTGGGTTGTCATGCCCGATCATTTTCATTGGTTGGTCGAGTTACAGAAGGGTTCGCTGAGTGAACTGATGCAGAAGACCAAATCACTCAGCACCAAAACGGTAAATCTGGCCACGGGTCGCAACATCAGTCTCTGGCAAAGAGGGTTCCATGACCGGGCATTGCGGCGAGATGAGGGCTTGGTGAATATGGCGAGGTATGTAGTTGCCAATCCATTGCGGGCTGGGTTGGTCGAGAAGCTTGGCGACTATCCGCTGTGGGATGCTATCTGGGTTTGATCGTGGGACCGAGGTGCCCCAATCGCGAGCAGGCTCACTCCTACAGGGGCGCTGGTGAACTCCTGTAGGAGTGAGCCTGCTCGCGATTGGGTCTACTCGGTTTAGCGGTCCGGCTCACACCCTTTGAGCACCAACCGAATAATCGTCTGCGCCGCCGCTTCGTAATCCTCTTCATCCAGCTTGGCCTTGCCGGTGATGGCGGTAATCTGCCAATCGAAGTCGGCATAGGTCTGGGTCGCGGCCCAGATGCTGAACATCAGGTGGTTGGGGTCGATGGCGGCGATCTGGCCGCGGTCGATCCAGGTCTGGATGCAGTCGATGTTGTGCCTGGCCTGGCTGTTGAGCTGCTCCACCAGGTCGGCGCTCAGGTGCGGGGCGCCATGCATGATTTCGCTGGCAAACACCTTGGAGGCAAACGGCAGGTCGCGGGAGATGCGGATTTTCGAGCGGATGTAGCCGCTGAGCACTTCGCTGGGGATGCCGTCGGCGTTGAACGGCGTCGAGGCCTGCAGGATAGGCTCGATGATACTTTCCAGGACCTCGCGGTAGAGGTTTTCCTTGGATTTGAAGTAGTAGTAGACGTTGGGCTTGGGCAATCCCGCCTTGGCTGCGATGTCACTGGTTTTGGTCGCAGCGAAGCCCTTGTCGGCAAATTCTTCACTGGCGGCACGCAGGATCAATTCTTTGTTGCGCTCGCGGATAGTGCTCATAAACCAGGTGGTTCCTTGCCTGTACTGGCGGTGGCGCATGGTAGCACCGGCTTTGCGCAACGCTCAAGAATGCCCCGTGGCACCGTGGGCAAGCTATGCTGCGCAGCATTCAATCTTTGCAGGAAATTTCATTTATGGCAGGAAGCAGTTTGCTGTTGCTGATCGACGACATCGCCGCCGTGCTCGACGACGTCGCGTTGATGACCAAGATGGCGGCAAAGAAGACCGCAGGCGTGCTCGGCGACGATCTGGCACTCAATGCACAGCAAGTCTCTGGAGTGCGTGCCGAGCGGGAAATTCCGGTGGTGTGGGCCGTGGCCAAGGGCTCGTTCCTGAACAAACTGATCCTGGTGCCGTCGGCGCTGGCTATCAGTGCGTTCATTCCCTGGCTGGTTACGCCGTTGTTGATGGTCGGTGGTGCTTACCTGTGCTTTGAAGGCTTTGAGAAACTTGCGCACAAATTTCTCCACAGCAAGGCTGAAGACCAGACCGAACACGCGCACCTGGTAGAAGCGGTAGCCGACCCGGCGGTTGATCTGGTGGCGTTCGAGAAGGACAAAATCAAGGGCGCCATCCGCACCGATTTCATTCTGTCGGCGGAAATTATCGCCATCACCCTGGGCACTGTGGCAGGCGCCTCGCTGACCCAGCAGGTCATCGTGCTGTCGGGTATTGCGATTGTCATGACCGTGGGTGTCTACGGCCTGGTGGCGGGCATTGTCAAGCTCGACGATCTTGGCCTGTGGTTGACCCAGAAGCCGGGGCAGATGGCCAAAAGCATCGGCAATGGCATCCTGCACGCTGCGCCTTACATGATGAAAAGCCTGTCGGTGATTGGTACGGCAGCGATGTTCCTGGTCGGCGGCGGGATCCTGACCCATGGGGTACCAGTGATTCATCACTGGATCGAAGGCGTGAGTGCGAGCGCTGGTGGCGCCGGGTTTATCGTGCCGATGTTGCTCAATGCTGTGGCAGGGATTATCGCGGGGGCGGCGGTGTTGGCGGTGGTGATGGTTGTGGGCAAAATCTGGAAATCAGCCAAAAGCTAAAACCTGTGAATTGTCCCCCTGTAGGAGTGAGCCTGCTCGCGATAGCGGTGTAACAGGCAACAGTAATGTTGAATGTTAAGACCTCATCGCGAGCAGGCTCACTCCTACAGGGATCTGTGGTGCTGCCGAAATTACAAAAAAGGCCATTCGATCTGCATCGAATGGCCTTTTTTGTTACCGCCGCTGTTACTCGGCGATCTGCAGCTTGCGCGACTCGGTGTACACGTACCGCACTTTTTCATACTCGAATGGCGAGTTCAGCTGGCCGTAGCGGAAGCTGGTCTGGTAGCGCCGATCCACCGCGCGCAGCATCCAGACTTCCGGGTGGTTGGAGCTTACTTCCGAGACGTTGAGGAAGTTGATCGCCGATTCGGCGGTGAAGTCCACCGCCAGGCCGCCAGTGTCGCGGATGTTCGACGGGCCGAGGATCGGCAGCACGAAGTAGGCGCCGCCGGGTACGCCGTAGAAGCCCAGGGTCTGACCGAAGTCCTCACTCTGGCGCGGCAGGCCCATGGCGGTGGCCGGGTCCCACAGGCCGGCGATGCCGATCGTGGTGTTCAGCAACAGGCGCGCGGTGGTTTCCATCGAGCGCTTGCCCTTGAACTGCAGCAGGCTGTTCATCAGGTTCGGCACATCGCCGAGGTTGTTGAAGAAGTTGCTGACGCCGGTGCGCAGGAAGCTCGGGGTGATGTAGCGGTAGCCATCGACCACCGGCAGGAACACCCATTGGTCAAAGCGATAGTTGAAGTGGTAGACCCGGCGGTTCCACTCTTCCAGCGGGTCATAGACGTTCAGCGCGTTCAGCGTCGAACGCTCGAACTCGCGCTGATCCAGCCCCGGGTTGATCGTGAGTTTGCTCAGCGGTTCCTTGAAGCCGTCGCTATCGACAACGCTAGGCGCGTTGGCTTTGCTGTTGTCGGCATTGGCGACGCCTGCACAGAGTAACGCTGCGAGAAGCAGGAGATGTTTAGCCACGGAAGAACTCCAGCATGGCGTCGCTGTTGACGCGGTAATTGAGGTTGCCGCAATGGCCGCCATATGGATAAACGGTCAGGCGGTCGCCGAACGTCTTGCGCAGGAAGCCCAGGTCACCAGGGCCGAGGATCACGTCGTCGGCGTTATGCATGACGGCGATTTTCGGGCTGGCCTGCAGGTAATCCTTGAGCGCATACAGGCTGACCTGGTCGATCAGCTGCAGCAGGCTGCCGCCGTCGGTGCGGGCACGCCACATCGGGATCACCTGCTCAGTGATGTAGCAGTCGAAGTCGCACTGCAGTGCACGCTTGAGGAACGGCGTGAGGCTGGTGCCTTCGGTGATCGGGTACTTTGGCGGAGTAATCAGGCCGCGACGGTTGATCAGGTCCGAAGTAAAGGCAATGTCGGCTGCCGAGAAGCGAAAAGACGTGCCGATCAGCATGGCCATCTGTTCGTTGGTCAGGTGTTGCTTGGACTGCTGGAAGTCATACAGCAGCGCATCGTTGAGGTCGATGTAGCCTTTCTGCTGGAAGTAGCGGGTCAGCTTGTTCAACACCAGTTCATAGAAGGTGGTGGAGTTGTTGATGCCCTTCACTTCGGTCTGGACCAGCTTGTCCAGATTGGTAATCGAGGTATAGAGGTTGACCGGCGGGTTCAGCAGCAGGACTTTTTTGAAGTTGAAGCTACGGCGGGTCTCGTCCAGATGCGCGACAAATGCGGCATCCAGGGCGCCCAGGCTGTAACCGGTCAGGTAGTAATCGGTCACCGGCACTTTCGGGTTCTGCGCCCGCACCGCTTGCATGACCCGGTACATATCTTCGGCATCTTCCTTGGTGATACCCGGGGTGGCAAAGCGAGAGGCGGCGCTCATGAAGTCGAAGCTGGTCGGCGACGACAGCTGCACCACGTGGTAACCGGCCTTGTAGTAGAGCTTTTTCAGGTACTCGTTGAGGCTGCTGTCATACCGGGCACCGGTTCCGGCAATCAGGAAGATCAGCGGTGCCGCCTTGTCCTGAGTCGCGATCCGGTAGGTCAGTTTTTTCACCGGCCAGAAGTTGTCCGGCAATTCGAATGCCCGCTCTGGCCGCAGGGTGACGCTGCGATCTTCCTGGTTGATGTCGTCGTCCAGTGGCAGCTCCGGGCGCAGGTCCGGAGGAGTCGTGGCAATGGTGGCCTCGAACGGGTTGGTCAAGGGATAGCCATAACTGGCGGCGTCGATGTCGACCGCCAGTGCGGACGCACTCAAAATAAGGCCGCCAAACAGGGCGGCGAAGCGCAAGGAACGGAGCATGACTAGATCCCTTAGAGGAAGGTGCCGGATGAAGTTCGCAGGCTATGACCACAGCTTTGCCGCCAAAGTGCCACGCATCGGCACGAAACAGGCGTAATTCCGGGTAATAGTAGCTGGACGATACACTTTGCAGCCATTTCATGACTACTTATCTGTTACGTGCGTTTGCTTAAATCTTCCGGGGGATTAAGCTGGCGGCCGTTTTCGCCTATTGGAGTGCTCCATGTCTCGCCGTCTGCCTGTGATCCTGCTGCTTGTTTTGCTGCCGTTATGGCTGGCCGCCAGTTATGGCGCGCGTTATGGCTTCATGGAAGACGCGCAGTGGGTGGGTGTCTGCGTGGATGAGGCGAGCCGCTGGGAATGTCAGGTGCGGTCGAACCTGGGGTTGATGATTCACTTCAAGGTGTTGGGTTGGTCGGCAGTAGGTGCCGCAGTACTTGGTTTTGTGTTGCCGGGCCGGGCGGGGTGGTGGCTGGCGGTGCTGGCGCTGGTGCTGGGGTTTCCGGCGTTGGCGTTGTACAACACGACTTTGGCGGTGTTCGCGGTGGTGATTGCGGCTTTGCGGTTGGTTCGGGCGACTCGTAGCGCCTGATAAATAGCTATCGCGAGCAGGCTCACTCCTACAGGGATCTGTGTCATGCACAAATTCTGCGCTCACCAAAGATCAACTGTAGGAGTGAGCCTGCTCGCGATGGGATCGGTAAAGTTGTCGATGATTTCAGAGATGCGCACCTAGCAGTTCTGATAGTAGACAGTCGCCGCGATAACTCCGAGTCTAGCAATCCGCGCCCTCGGTATGAATCGGAGCCAGGCCATGACCGTCCAGCCAGAAAAATTGCTACGCCGCTATCAATACGATCCGCTGGATCGTGTAGCCGATTGCGCAACGCTGGATAGCGTCGGTATCCAGCGCTTTTATCAGAAAAAACGCTTGGCCACTGAGATCCAGGGGCAAATGCGATACTCGTTTTTTGCGCACGAGACGCAGCTGCTGGCGCAGCAACAGCAGCAGGCAAGTCAGGTCGGCTGTGCATTGCTGGCCACTGATCTTCAAAGTTCGGTTTTGAGCTCTGTTGCCGCCGAGCAGCATCAACGACCTGTTTATTCCCCCTATGGCCATCGCTCTCCCGGAAATGGTCTGATCAGTCTCCTTGGCTTCAACGGGGAGCGCAGAGATTCGGTGACCGGGCATTACTTGCTCGGCAATGGTCACCGCGCCTTTAATCCGGTGCTGATGCGATTCAACAGCCCGGACCGCTTGAGTCCGTTTGGGAAGGGCGGGGTGAATGCTTATGCGTATTGCCTTGGGGATCCCGTCAATATGGTAGATCCGAAGGGTGAATTTGGGTTTTTCGTTCGTGGAATAGAGCAGCTCGCGTCTGGGGCGGTATCTATCGGGCAGCGGATCGGTAAAAGGTTTCGGGGGGTAAACAATAGCGTTTCGAGTAAGTTTGAAAAACCGGTTTCAACTCAGGCAATGGCAGGAGCAGAGCTGACCGAAGTGTACGACGCGGGTGCAAAGTACAGGCTCGCAAAAGAACGAGCTCATCAGGTATTGGCAAGGATAGAAAAATTTGAACGATTCGCCGTGGCCAACGAATTTCCGGATTCTATTCAGTACAAGCTACCGAAGGAACAGTTGCCACTTATTAAAGCGTTCGACCAGGCAGATGATCATCTGACACGAGTGGCAGAAAGATATGTATCGAAGTATCCGAACGAGGAGCCGCATATTACTCAATTGGTGCAAATGGTTAGGGAGCAGTAATCGAATCTGTTTGTCCGCAGATTCGATCACTTCTGGAGCAAACTCATGCAACGTTGGTGGCAGTGCGAACCCGCAAACACCGCCACAACGCCACCACCATCAACCCACTCACCAGCGCCCATCCCCAGGCCTGCTGGTTCTGCAACCCTTCCACATACAGCTGCGGCGCAATACCTGCACCAATGATGAAAGTCAGCACAGCAATTTCACGCCGTGGCACGTTCACCGGGCGGCACAGGTAAATCAGCGCCGGCAGGATGAACGCGACGCTCGGGAAGCTGCGATAACGCGAGTCGAACACCAGTTCCAGCATCATCACGGCACCAGCAAAGCCCGCCGCAGCCACCAGCCAGCCTGCCCGACGCTCCAGCACCTCAAATGCCCGACCACGCCAGCCGGTACGGGCGCTCAAGGTCAGTGCCGCATGAGCCAGCACCAGTAGATTCAACGCCGTCAGCAACCCGACCCACAGCCATTCGCTGGCAAACCGCGTGGTGACCCGCGCCAGGTCGCCCCAGGCGCCAATCGAGCAGGCGGCGAGGGCGCCCAGCAGCGGTAAGACCAGCGCGGCACGAGTGCTGCGTACCCGACCGCCGAGGATCAGCGTGCCGAGGAAAATCACGCCACCCACCACCAGCCACTGCGACCAGTACGGCACGTTCGATACCGGGCCTGCCAGCACGCCCTTGTCCTGCCGGTCTGCATCGAACAGCCCCCAATAGCCGCCCACTGCACCTTCACTGGCGCGTTTCCATGGCTGGTCGAAGGCTTCGATCAGGTTGTAGTGCCAGCCTTGCTGCTCGGCCATGGCGACAAAACCGCGGATGAACTTGGCTTCATTGACCCTGCTCGGCAGGGCGGTCTCGCGCTGGCGGCCTTCACTCGGCCAGCCGGTTTCACCAATCATGACGTCCTTGGGCGCGAACTTGTTGCCGAACACTTGGCGCACTTCGGCCACGTGCTGCAGCGCGGCATCGATGTTCGAGGGATCATCTTCCCAGTACGGCAGCAAATGGATGGTCAGGAAGTCCACGGCCGGGGCGATTTCCGGGTGCTTGAGCCAGAATTCCCAGACGTCGGCATAGGTCACGGGCTGCTTGATCTGGCTCTTGACCTTGTAGATCAATTTGGCCAGTTGCGGGCCGGTGATTTCCTTGCGCAGCAGGACTTCATTGCCGACGATCACCGACGTCACCACGTCGGCGTTGGCCTTGGCCGACGCGATCAGCAGGTCGACTTCCTTCTCGGTGTCCACCGGATTGCTGTTAACCCAGGCACCGATCATCAGCTTCAGGCCGTGCTTGCGCGCCAGGTCGGGCAGGGCTTCGAGGCCGGTCATGGAGTAGGTGCGAATGCATTCGAAGCGCGTAGCGAGCAGCGCGAGGTCGGCGTCCATGCGCTCGGGACGCAATTTGAACGGCACGTCGAACGGCGACTGGTCTTTGTCGAACGGGGTGTAGGAGGCGCATTGCAGCTTGTGCGTGGCGCTGGCCACGTCCGGCAGGATCACCGGTTTGCCCAGGCCGTACCAGAAGCCTCCCAGGGCAAACAGCCCCAGCAGGCAAGCGAACAGATAAGCAAAAAAAGGAAAGCGCGAGGTCGCGGACATGGTCAGGCCGTCTGGGAGCAAAGCCGGGCATGTTACCTGCATTTGCCGTGCGCTTGGTGCCTCGCATGGTTTTGACATGCAATGTTCGGGCGGACTGGCACGTGCAGGCGGGGTGCCCGTCATTAATGGCGTTCTGATGTCGTTTCTCGATGGCTTGAGGTCGCTGGCAGAGCAGGTCGCGCACGGCGTCAGGTTGATTATCGAGGCATCAGTGCTCTCATTGAAAAATCGAGCTGATGATCGAACGAGCTGGCGGTGTGCGTGAAGGGGGCGCGGTGCACCAGAACAATACGTTGACGCGACTCGGCATCCGTCGAGCGCAGCACTTTCGGGGAAGTAACGATGAAGATGCGACGACTTTTAGGCGCGGGTGCCGCACTGGTGCTTGCGGTTGGCTCGACAATGGCCAATGCCGAGAGCAAGACCCTGAGCATCGGTTATGTCGACGGTTGGTCCGACAGCGTCGCGACCACTCATGTGGCGGCCGAAGTGATCAAGCAGAAACTCGGTTATGACGTGAAGCTGCAAGCGGTGGCGACCGGGATCATGTGGCAGGGTGTGGCCACCGGCAAACTCGACGCGATGCTCTCCGCCTGGCTGCCCGTGACCCACGGCGACTACTGGACCAAGAACAAGGATCAGGTGGTCGACTACGGTCCGAACTTCAAGGATGCGAAGATCGGCTTGATCGTGCCCGAATACGTAAAGGCCAAGTCGATTGAAGACCTCAAGACCGACGACAGCTTCAAGGGCCGTATCGTCGGCATCGACGCCGGTTCAGGCGTGATGCTCAAGACCGATCAGGCGATCAAGGATTACGGTCTGAGCAACTACACCCTCAAGGCCAGCTCCGGCGCTGGCATGATTGCCGAGCTGACCCGTGCCGAGAAGAAGAACGAATCCATTGCTGTCACCGGCTGGGTGCCCCACTGGATGTTCGCCAAGTGGAAACTGCGCTTCCTCGACGACCCGAAAGGCGTGTACGGCGCAGCTGAAACGGTGAACAGCATCGGCAGCAAAGAACTGGCAACCAAGGCACCGGAAGTGGCCAAGTTCCTGAAGAACTTCCAGTGGGCGTCGAAAGACGAAATCGGTGAAGTGATGCTGGCCATCCAGGATGGCGCCAAGCCTGATGCAGCGGCGAAGGCTTGGGTTGCCAAGCACCCGGAGCGCGTGGCTGACTGGACCAAATAACCCCAACACCGCAGGCCCCCTGTAGGAGTGAGCCTGCTCGCGATAGCAACCTGTCAGATGACATAACCGTCGACTGACACAACGCGATCGCGAGCAGGCTCACTCCTACATTTATTTGTGCATGCTTGAGATTGGCGATTCTGTCATGTCGTTCTAATACTAAGGTCGTCTGGAACCTGGCTCGCAGCCGCATAGAGTGGATAACGTTCCAACAATAATCTGTGCTGCGAGGATAAAAACAATGAACGACAGCATTTACCTCTCGATTCAAAACAGCCCGCGTTTCAAGGAGCTGGTTAGCAAGCGAGAAAAGTT
The DNA here is from genome assembly GCF_054897945.1 of Pseudomonas sp. LB3P31. Classification (NCBI taxonomy): domain Bacteria; kingdom Pseudomonadati; phylum Pseudomonadota; class Gammaproteobacteria; order Pseudomonadales; family Pseudomonadaceae; genus Pseudomonas; species Pseudomonas sp. LB3P31. The sequence continues at coordinate 1,674,943 of NZ_CM142710.1, read as the reverse complement.
CGCCTGGATTCTCTCGGCGATCATGCTTGGGCTTTACTCCGGATTCATCCTGCTGATCGCATACGGGCCGCATATTCTGGGCGCGAAGATCAGTCCTGAGTCATCCATTACCTGGGGCATACCGATCGGTGTGGGGCTGATCCTTTCTGCCTTCGTCCTGACCGGCATCTACGTAAAACGCGCCAATGGCGAATTCGACGACCTGAACAATGCGATTCTCAAGGAGGCTCAGCAATGATCCGGCGTCTAATGGCTCTATTGAGCATCGCAGCTTTCGCGCCTGGTGCGTGGGCGGCTGAAGCCCTGACCGGCGAAGTGGCCAGACAACCGCTGAACATCCCCGCGATCCTGATGTTCGTGGCGTTCGTCGGCGCGACTTTGTACATCACCTATTGGGCTTCGAAGAAAAACAACTCGGCAGCCGACTACTATGCGGCTGGCGGCAAGATCACCGGTTTTCAGAACGGCCTGGCGATTGCCGGTGACTACATGTCTGCGGCGTCCTTCCTGGGTATTTCCGCTCTGGTATTCAGCTCCGGCTACGATGGTCTGATCTACTCGATCGGCTTCCTGGTGGGCTGGCCGATCATTCTGTTCCTGATCGCCGAGCGCCTGCGTAACCTGGGTAAATATACGTTTGCCGACGTGGCGTCCTACCGCCTCGGGCAAACCCAGATTCGCTCGTTGTCCGCCTGCGGTTCGCTGGTGGTGGTGGCGTTCTACCTGATCGCGCAGATGGTGGGTGCCGGCAAGCTGATCCAGCTGCTGTTCGGCCTCGACTACCACGTTGCCGTGATCCTGGTCGGCGTCCTGATGTGCATGTACGTGCTGTTCGGCGGCATGCTGGCGACCACCTGGGTGCAGATCATCAAGGCAGTGCTGTTGCTGTCCGGTGCCTCGTTCATGGCGCTGATGGTGATGAAGCACGTCAACTTCGACTTCAACACCCTGTTCTCCGAGGCGATCAAGGTGCACGCCAAAGGTGAAGCGATCATGAGCCCGGGCGGCCTGGTGAAAGATCCAGTCTCGGCGTTCTCCCTGGGCCTGGCGCTGATGTTCGGTACCGCTGGCCTGCCGCACATCCTGATGCGCTTCTTCACCGTGAGTGACGCGAAGGAAGCTCGCAAGAGCGTGTTGTACGCCACCGGCTTCATTGGTTACTTCTACATCCTGACGTTCATCATCGGCTTCGGCGCGATCCTGCTGGTCAGCACCAACCCGGCGTTCAAAGATGCGGCTGGCGCGCTGTTGGGCGGCAACAACATGGCGGCGGTGCACCTGGCCAACGCAGTGGGCGGCAGTATTTTCCTCGGCTTCATTTCGGCGGTGGCTTTCGCGACCATCCTGGCGGTTGTAGCAGGTTTGACCCTGGCCGGTGCTTCGGCAGTGTCCCATGACCTGTATGCCAGCGTAATCAAGAAAGGCAAGGCGAACGAGAAAGACGAGATCCGCGTGTCGAAGATCACCACCATCGCTCTGGCGGTGCTGGCGATTGGCCTGGGTATCCTCTTCGAAAGCCAGAACATCGCGTTCATGGTGGGCCTGGCGTTCTCCATCGCGGCGAGCTGCAACTTCCCGGTACTGCTGCTTTCCATGTACTGGCAGAAGCTGACGACCCGTGGGGCGATGATCGGTGGCTGGTTGGGTCTGATCAGCGCTGTTGGCTTGATGATCCTGGGTCCAACCATCTGGGTGCAGATCCTGCATCACGAGAAGGCGATCTTCCCGTACGAGTACCCAGCGTTGTTCTCGATGATCATCGCGTTTGTGGGGATCTGGTTCTTCTCGATCACCGACAAATCGGCGGCTGCGGACAAGGAACGGGCGCTGTTCTACCCGCAGTTCGTACGTTCGCAGACGGGTCTGGGGGCGAGTGGGGCGGTTTCGCACTAAGAGCGTTGTAGGCTGTTAACAAATGCCCCGGTCGAGAGATCGGGGCATTTTTGTTTGTGCATGTGAAGCAAGATCAAAAGATCGCAGCCTTCGGCAGCTCCTACAGGGTGTGCGCCAATCCAATGTAGGAGCTGCCGAAGGCTGCGATCTTTTGATCTTCAATAAACAGCCCAAACAAAAACGGCCTCTATTCACATAGAGGCCGTTTCCGGTGCAACTCAAGACGTTATCGTAAGACAGGTCTTATTTGCGGTCTTCCAGCTTGGTAATGTCACGCGACTCGTAGCCGGTATACAACTGGCGCGGGCGGCCAATCTTGTACGGGCTGGAGAGCATTTCTTTCCAGTGGGAGATCCAGCCGACGGTCCGCGCCAGGGCGAAGATCACGGTGAACATGCTGGTTGGAATGCCGATCGCCTTGAGGATGATCCCCGAGTAGAAGTCGACGTTCGGGTACAGCGAGCGTTCGATGAAGTACGGGTCGGTGAGGGCGATCTCTTCCAGGCGCATGGCCAGTTCGAGTTGCGGATCATCGTTGATGCCCAGCTCTTTCAACACTTCGTCGCAGGTCTGCTTCATTACAGTCGCGCGAGGGTCGCGGTTCTTGTAAACGCGGTGACCGAAGCCCATCAACTTGAACGGATCGTTCTTGTCCTTGGCCTTGGCAATGAACTTGTCGATGTTCGACACGTCGCCAATTTCATCGAGCATGGTCAGCACGGCTTCGTTCGCGCCGCCGTGGGCAGGGCCCCACAGTGCGGCGATACCGGCGGCGATGCAGGCGAACGGGTTGGCACCCGAAGAGCCCGCCAGACGCACGGTGGAGGTCGACGCGTTCTGCTCGTGGTCGGCATGGAGGATGAAGATCTTGTCCATGGCCTTGGCGAGTACCGGGCTGATCGGTTTGATCTCGCACGGGGTGTTGAACATCATGTGCAGGAAGTTTTCCGCGTACGTCAGGTCGTTGCGCGGGTACATCATGGGTTGACCCATGGAGTACTTGTAAACCATCGCTGCCAGGGTCGGCATCTTGGCAACCAGGCGGATCGCGGAGATTTCGCGATGCTGCGGGTTATTGATGTCCAGGGAGTCGTGGTAGAAGGCCGAGAGGGCGCCGACTACACCGCACATGACGGCCATTGGGTGGGCGTCGCGACGGAAGCCGTTGAAGAAGGTCTTCAGCTGCTCGTGAACCATGGTGTGGTTCTTCACGGTGCTGACAAACTGGGCCTTCTGTTCTGCCGTCGGCAGTTCGCCGTTGAGCAGCAGATAGCAGGTTTCCAGATAGTCCGATTTTTCAGCCAGCTGTTCGATCGGGTAGCCGCGGTGCAACAGAATGCCGTTGTCGCCGTCGATATAGGTGATCTTCGACTCGCACGAGGCGGTCGACATGAAACCAGGGTCAAAGGTGAAACGGCCCGTGGCCGTCAGGCCCCGTACGTCGATAACATCGGGACCAACGGTGCCGGTTAAAATGGGCAGCTCGACGGGGGCTGCGCCCTCGATGATCAACTGCGCTTTTTTGTCAGCCATGTGGCCTCCTATTTATGCTTGAAATCATCAGACAGACCCCCCACGCAGGGCCCGCACCACTATAGTGAGATAAATTCAGATGTCAATTTGCCTAAAGTCTTGCCCCAGAAGGCTTTAACCCCACTTTTTCCTCGAAATTGCCTGCCATTTACGCCTTTTATCCAACTTGTGCAATGCGCTATTAGGGGAAGGTGAACGCGTTGTCATTAGTAGCCTAACTGTCTATACTCGGCCACCGACCGCCAGGGGCTTTTGGGCCTGCTTTATTGGGGGTCGCATCCCTGGGTGGTGGTTACCTGACCAGTGCACTCCCCAACAACTTTGCCCTGATTGTTAGGGGCTCTTCAGTGTGAAAAAAAGCCGTGAAAAGCCAACGACCTGTAAACCTAGACCTAAGGACCATCAAACTCCCCATCACCGGCGTTACGTCGTTTCTTCACCGTGTTTCCGGCATCATCCTCTTCCTGGGCCTTGGCTTCATGCTTTATGCATTGGGCAAATCCCTGGGTTCCGAGGAAGGTTTTGCCGACGTGAAGGCAACCTTGACCAGTCCTCTGGCCAAGTTCGTAGCATGGGGTCTCCTGTCCTCTCTTCTGTATCACCTGGTAGCCGGTGTGCGCCATTTGATCATGGACATGGGCATCGGTGAGACGCTGGAAGGCGGCAAGCTGGGCTCGAAAATCATTATCGCCGTGTCTGCGGTGTTGATCGTTCTGGCGGGAGTTTGGATATGGTAACCAGCGTTACGAACCTGTCGCGTTCAGGCCTCTATGACTGGATGGCACAGCGTGTGTCTGCGGTCGTTCTCGCGGCTTATTTCATTTTCCTGATCGGATACCTCGCAGCGAACCCGGGCATTGGCTACGACCAGTGGCATGGCCTGTTCGCCCACAACGGGATGCGTATCTTCAGTCTGCTGGCCCTCGTTGCCCTGGGCGCTCACGCCTGGGTCGGGATGTGGACCATCGCGACCGACTACCTGACGCCGATGGCGCTGGGCAAGTCCGCGACTGCAGTACGTTTCCTTTTCCAGGCAGTATGCGGCGTTACGATGTTCGCCTACTTCGTCTGGGGTGTGCAGATTCTTTGGGGTATCTGAGTCATGGCTAACATTCCAACGATTTCTTTCGACGCCATCATCATTGGTGGTGGCGGTGCCGGCATGCGCGCAGCGCTGCAACTGGCCCAGGGCGGTCACAAGACTGCCGTGATCACCAAGGTGTTCCCGACCCGTTCGCACACCGTTTCGGCCCAGGGTGGCATTACTTGCGCCATCGCTTCCGCCGATCCAAACGATGACTGGCGCTGGCACATGTACGATACCGTCAAGGGTTCCGACTACATCGGTGACCAGGACGCTATCGAATACATGTGTCAGGAAGGCCCGGCTGCCGTTTACGAGCTGGACCACATGGGCATGCCGTTCTCGCGTACCGAGCAAGGCCGCATCTACCAGCGTCCGTTCGGCGGCCAGTCGAAGGATTACGGTAAAGGCGGGCAGGCTGCCCGTACTTGCGCCGCTTCCGACCGTACCGGTCACGCGCTGCTGCACACCCTTTATCAGGGCAACCTGAAAGCCGGTACCGTGTTCCTTAACGAGTACTACGCTGTCGATCTGGTGAAGAACCAGGACGGCGCGTTCGTCGGTGTGATCGCGATCTGCATCGAAACCGGTGAAACCAGCTATATCCGCGCCAAGGCTACCGTCCTGGCGACCGGTGGTGCCGGTCGTATCTACGCTTCCACTACCAATGCCCTGATCAACACCGGTGACGGCGTTGGCATGGCCCTGCGTGCTGGCGTGCCGGTACAAGACATCGAAATGTGGCAGTTCCACCCGACCGGCATCGCCGGCGCCGGTGTACTGGTTACCGAAGGTTGCCGTGGTGAAGGTGGTTACCTCATCAACAAGCACGGCGAGCGTTTCATGGAGCGTTACGCTCCGAACGCCAAGGACCTTGCCGGTCGTGACGTGGTTGCCCGTTCGATGGTTAAAGAAATCATCGCCGGCAACGGTTGCGGTCCGAATGGCGACCACGTGATGCTCAAACTCGACCACCTGGGCGAGGAAGTGCTGCACAGCCGTCTGCCAGGCATCTGCGAACTGTCGAAGACTTTCGCTCACGTTGACCCGGTTGTTGCTCCGGTTCCGGTTGTTCCGACTTGCCACTATATGATGGGCGGCGTGCCGACCAACATTCACGGCCAGGCGATCACCCAGAACGCCGAAGGCGTGGACGAAATCATCCATGGCCTGTTCGCGGTAGGCGAAGTGGCTTGCGTATCGGTTCACGGTGCCAACCGTCTGGGCGGCAACTCGTTGCTCGACCTGGTGGTATTCGGTCGTGCAGCCGGCCTGCACCTGGAAAAAGCCCTGACCGACGGTATCGAATACGACGACGCCACCGATGCAGACATCGAAGCGGCCCTGTCGCGTCTGTCCGCACTGAACAGCCGTACCGATGGCGAAGACGTGGCAACCCTGCGTCGCGAGCTGCAAAGCTGCATGCAGAACTACTTCGGTGTATTCCGTACCGGCGAATACATGCAGAAGGGTATTGCCCAGCTGGCTGACCTGCGCGTGCGCATCGGCAACGTCAAGATCAACGACAAGTCCCAGGCGTTCAACACCGCGCGTATCGAAGCGCTGGAGTTGCAAAACCTGCTGGAAGTGGCCGAAGCCACTGCCATCGCTGCCGAAGTGCGTAAAGAGTCCCGTGGTGCTCACGCCCGTGAAGACTTCGAAGACCGCGACGACGAAAACTGGTTGTGCCACACCCTGTACTTCCCGGGTGACAAGCGCGTGACCAAGCGTGCCGTGAACTTCTCGCCGAAAACTGTTCCGACTTTTGAACCTAAGATTCGGACTTATTAAGGGTGGCTGCCATGTTGAAAGTCAGCGTTTATCGTTACAACCCTGATCAGGACGCCGCGCCGTTCATGCAGGAATTCCAGGTCGATACCGGTGGTAAAGACCTGATGGTGCTGGACGTGCTGGCCCTGATCAAAGAGCAGGACGAGGGTTTCTCCTATCGTCGCTCTTGCCGTGAAGGTGTTTGCGGTTCCGACGGCATGAACATCAACGGCAAAAACGGCCTGGCGTGCGTTACGCCATTGTCCGCTGTCGTAAAAGGTAACAAGTTGGTCGTTCGTCCGCTGCCAGGTTTGCCGGTTATCCGTGACCTGGTCGTCGATATGAGCATCTTCTACAAGCAATACGAGAAGGTTAAGCCTTACCTGCAGAACGACACGCCGGCTCCGGCCATCGAGCGTCTGCAGTCCCCTGAAGAGCGTGAAAAGCTCGACGGTCTGTACGAGTGCATCCTGTGCGCTTGCTGCTCGACTTCGTGCCCGTCCTTCTGGTGGAACCCGGACAAGTTCCTGGGTCCAGCTGCCCTGCTGCAAGCGTACCGCTTCCTGGCAGACAGCCGTGACACCAAGACGTCCGAGCGTCTGGCTTCGCTGGATGACCCGTTCAGCGTATTCCGCTGCCGCGGGATCATGAACTGCGTCAACGTATGTCCGAAAGGCCTGAACCCGACTAAGGCCATCGGTCACATCCGTAACATGCTTCTGCAAAGCGGCGTGTGATACAGCTGTAAAACCGCAGCACCGCTGTACCCGTAGATGCTGCGGCGCAGGCTTCAACCGGCGCCGTAGTTTTAACCTGAGCAGCAGCCCACAAGGCTGCAGCTCTTATTTTGAAGAAATGAGACAAGCAGGGGCATCCGGGCTGGTACCCGGACTATCAGCGTGATCCAAGGTGGCTTGTTTTAGTCGCTGCATTCGGACTTCTGCAAGCGTGCTCGGTGTCGACGCCGGTGGTGTTCCCCTAACCGAGGGTGACCAAGCATGCAAGAAAGCGTGATGCAGCGCATGTGGAACAGCGCCTACCTTTCCGGTAGTAACGCTGCCTATGTGGAAGAGCTCTACGAGCTCTACCTGCACGACCCTAACGCTGTGCCAGAAGAGTGGCGCACCTACTTTCAGAAGTTGCCTGCTGACGGCAACACTGCCACCGATGTTTCGCACTCCACGATTCGCGATCATTTCGTCTTGCTGGCAAAGAACCAGCGCCGCGCCCAACCGGTTTCCGCCGGGAGCGTGAGCAGTGAGCACGAGAAGAAGCAAGTTGAAGTGCTGCGATTGATCCAGGCCTACCGTATGCGTGGCCACCAGGCAGCCCAGCTTGACCCGCTGGGGCTGTGGCAGCGTCCTGCACCTGCAGACCTGTCGATCAATCATTACGGCTTGACCAATGCCGATCTTGATACGACCTTCCGTGCCGGCGACCTGTTCATCGGCAAAGAGGAGGCGAGCCTACGCGAAATTCACGAAGCGTTGCAGCAGACATATTGCCGCACCATCGGCGCTGAATTCACGCACATCACCGATTCCGAGCAGCGCCAGTGGTTCCAGCAGCGTCTGGAAAGCGTACGCGGCCGTCCGACCTACTCCGCCGACATCAAGAGCCATCTGCTCGAGCGCGTCACCGCCGGCGAAGGCCTGGAAAAATACCTGGGTACCAAATACCCGGGTACCAAGCGTTTCGGCCTGGAAGGCGGCGAGAGCCTGATTCCGATGCTCGACGAGCTGATCCAGCGTTCCGGTTCGTATGGCACCAAGGAAATCGTCATCGGCATGGCCCACCGTGGTCGTCTGAACGTACTGGTCAACACCTTCGGCAAGAACCCGCGCGAGCTGTTCGACGAGTTCGAAGGCAAGAAGAAGGTCGAGCTGGGTTCCGGTGACGTTAAATACCACCAGGGCTTCTCGTCCAACGTGATGACCACCGGCGGTGAAGTTCACCTGGCCATGGCGTTCAACCCGTCCCACCTGGAAATCGTTTCCCCGGTGGTCGAGGGTTCGGTTCGCGCCCGTCAGGATCGTCGTAACGATCCTACCGGTGAGAAGGTTCTGCCGATCTCCATCCACGGTGACGCGGCATTCGCCGGTCAGGGCGTGGTGATGGAAACCTTCCAGATGTCGCAGACCCGCGGTTTCAAGACCGGCGGTACCGTGCACATCGTGATCAACAACCAGGTTGGTTTCACCATCAGCAACCCGCTGGACTCGCGTTCCACCGAGTACGCGACCGACGTTGCGAAAATGATCCAGGCGCCGATCCTCCATGTAAATGGTGATGATCCGGAAGCCGTATTGTTCGTGACCCAGCTGGCCATCGACTACCGCATGCAGTTCAAGCGTGACGTGGTGATCGACCTGGTCTGCTACCGTCGTCGCGGCCACAACGAGGCCGACGAGCCAAGCGGCACCCAGCCGATCATGTATCAGCAGATCACCAAGCAGCGCACTACCCGTGAGCTGTACGCTGATCGCCTGACCCAGGGCGGTGTGCTCGACGCAGAACGTGTTCAGGCGAAAGTCGACGAATATCGCAACGCGCTGGACAACGGCCTGCACGTAGTAAAAAGCCTGGTCAAAGAGCCGAACAAAGAGTTGTTCGTGGACTGGCGTCCGTATCTGGGCCACGCCTGGACCGCGCGTCACGACACTCGTTTCGATCTGAAGACTTTGCAGGAACTGTCCGCCAAGCTGCTGGAAATTCCGGAAGGCTTCGTGGTTCAGCGCCAGGTTTCGAAGATCTACGAAGACCGTCAGAAAATGCAAGTCGGCGGCCTGCCGATCAACTGGGGTTACGCCGAAACCATGGCGTACGCGACCCTGGCGTTCGAAGGTCACCCGATCCGCATGACGGGCCAGGACATCGGTCGCGGTACGTTCTCGCACCGTCACGCTGTCTTGCACAACCAGAAAGACGCGGGTACCTACATCCCGCTGCAAAACCTGTACAACGGCCAGCCGCGTTTCGACCTGTACGATTCGTTCCTGTCCGAAGAAGCCGTTCTGGCGTTCGAATACGGTTACTCGACCACCACGCCTGAGGCGCTGGTGATCTGGGAAGCCCAGTTCGGCGACTTCGCCAACGGTGCCCAGGTGGTTATCGACCAGTTCATCACCAGTGGCGAGCACAAGTGGGGCCGTCTCTGCGGTCTGACCATGCTGCTGCCGCACGGTTATGAAGGTCAGGGTCCGGAGCACTCGTCGGCTCGTCTGGAGCGTTACCTGCAGCTGTGCGCCGAGCACAACATCCAGGTAGCCGTACCGACTACACCAGCTCAGATCTACCACTTGCTGCGTCGCCAGGTGATCCGTCCGCTGCGCAAGCCGTTGATCGTGCTGACTCCGAAGTCGCTGCTGCGTCACAAACTGGCCGTATCGACCCTGGAAGATCTGGCCGAAGGTTCGTTCCAGACCGTGATCCCGGAAATCGATGCACTGGACCCGAAAAAGGTCGAGCGCGTTGTTCTGTGTAGCGGCAAGGTCTACTACGACCTGCTGGAAAAACGCCGTGCCGAAGGTCGTGACGACATCGCCGTCGTGCGCATCGAGCAGCTGTACCCATTCCCTGAGGACGACTTGAACGAAGTCCTGGCTCCGTACACCAACCTCAAACATATCGTTTGGTGTCAGGAAGAGCCGATGAACCAGGGTGCCTGGTACTGCAGCCAGCACCACATGCGTCGCATCGTGGGCAATCACAACAAGGCACTCGTCCTCGAGTACGCCGGCCGTGATGCTTCCGCTGCACCTGCTTGTGGTTATGCGTCGATGCACGCCGAACAGCAGGAAAAACTGCTGAAAGACGCCTTTACTGTTTAACGCCTTCGCGCACCTGAAACCGAATTTAAGGACCCACAGATAATGGCTATCGAAATCAAAGCCCCCACTTTCCCGGAATCGGTTGCCGATGGCACCGTTGCCACCTGGCACAAACAACCGGGCGACGCTGTAAAGCGTGATGACCTGATTGTCGACATCGAAACCGACAAGGTTGTCCTGGAAGTGTTGGCTACCGCTGACGGCGTGCTGGGCGCAATCGTCAAGAACGAAGGCGACACCGTTCTGTCCGACGAAGTCCTGGGCTCGATCGAAGCGGGCGGCGCTGCTGCCGCTCCAGCCGCTGCCGCTGCTGCTCCGGCCGCTGCACAGGCTGCTGCTCCGGCTGCCGAAGGCGAAGACGATCCGGTTGCTGCCCCGGCCGCGCGCAAGCTGGCTGAAGAGAACGGCATCAACATCGCTTCCGTTGCCGGCACTGGCAAAGGCGGTCGTGTGACCAAGGAAGACGTGGTCGCTGCTGTTGCCGCGAAGAAATCCGCTCCGGCTGCCGCGCCTGCCAAGGCTGCAGCTCCAGCTGCCGCTGCTCCTGTGTTCGCCGCTGGCGACCGCATCGAGAAGCGCGTACCGATGACCCGCGTTCGCGCTACCGTGGCCAAGCGCCTGGTTGAAGCGCAATCGAACATGGCGATGCTGACCACTTTCAACGAAGTCGACATGACTGAAGTCATGGCCCTGCGTTCGAAGTACAAGGACCTGTTCGAGAAGAGCCATAACGGCGTGCGCCTGGGCTTCATGTCGTTCTTCGTCAAGGCTGCCACCGAAGCGCTGAAACGCTTCCCGGCTGTCAACGCGTCGATCGACGGTGCCGACATCGTTTACCACGGCTACGCCGACGTTGGTGTTGCTGTGTCCAGCGACCGTGGTCTGGTTGTACCGGTCTTGCGTAACGCTGAACTGATGAGCCTGGCTGAAATCGAAGGCGGCATCGCCGCTTTCGGCAAGAAGGCCCGTGACGGCAAATTGTCCATGGACGAAATGACCGGCGGCACCTTTACCATCACCAACGGTGGTACCTTCGGTTCGATGATGTCGACTCCGATCGTCAACCCGCCGCAAGCGGCCATCCTGGGCATGCACAACATTCTGCAGCGTCCGATGGCGATCAACGGTCAGGTCGTTATCCGTCCGATGATGTACCTGGCTCTGTCCTACGATCACCGCCTGATCGATGGCAAAGAAGCTGTGACCTTCCTGGTTACCATCAAGAACCTGCTGGAAGACCCGGCTCGTTTGCTGCTGGATATCTGATAGAAGCAGCCACAGGGTTCAAGCCATCAGCTGCAAAATATTGCAGCCTGGCTTGAGGCTTGTGGCTTCAAGCTTGTTGCCAAAAGAGGATTTTTGAATGTCGCAGAAATTTGACGTAGTAGTGATCGGCGCTGGCCCTGGCGGCTATGTGGCTGCCATCAAGGCAGCGCAGCTGGGTCTGACGACGGCCTGCATCGAGAAGTACACCGACAAGGAAGGCAAACTGGCACTGGGCGGCACTTGCCTGAACGTCGGCTGCATTCCATCCAAGGCGCTGCTGGACAGCTCCTGGAAGTACAAGGAAGCCAAAGAAGGCTTCGCGATCCACGGTATCAATCACGCTGGCGTGACCATGGACGTGGCCGCAATGGTTGGCCGTAAAGCCAACATCGTCAAAGGCCTGACCTCTGGCGTTGCCACCCTGTTCAAGGCTAACGGCGTTACTTCCCTGCAAGGCCACGGCAAACTGCTGGCCGGCAAGAAAGTCGAGCTGACCAAGCCAGACGGCACCGTGGAAATTATCGAAGCCGAGAACGTGATCCTGGCTTCCGGCTCGCGTCCTATCGACATTCCACCGGCTCCGGTTGACCAGAACGTGATCGTCGATTCGACTGGCGCGCTGGAATTCCAATCGGTTCCTAAGCGCCTGGGCGTGATCGGCGCTGGCGTGATCGGTCTGGAACTGGGTTCGGTATGGTCCCGCCTGGGCTCTGAAGTCGTGGTTCTGGAAGCACTGGAGAAGTTCCTGCCAGCCGCTGACGAAGCGGTTTCCAAGGAAGCCTTCAAGACCCTGACCAAACAAGGCCTGGACATCAAGCTGGGCGCTCGCGTCACCGGCTCGAAAGTGAACGGCGACGAAGTCGTGGTGAACTATACCGATGCCAACGGCGAACAGAACATCACGTTCGACAAGCTGATCGTTGCCGTTGGTCGCCGTCCAGTGACCACCGAGCTGCTGGCAGCTGACAGCGGTGTGAACATCGACGAACGTGGCTTCGTTTTCGTTGACGACCAGTGCGCCACCAGCGTACCGGGCGTTTACGCAATCGGCGACGTGGTTCGCGGCATGATGCTGGCGCACAAGGCGTCCGAAGAAGGCATCATGGTGGTTGAGCGCATCAAGGGCCACAAAGCCCAAATCAACTATGACCTGATTCCGTCGGTTATTTATACTCACCCGGAAATCGCTTGGGTTGGCAAAACCGAGCAGGTGTTGAAAGCCGAAGGCGTTGAAGTTAACGTCGGCACTTTCCCGTTCGCAGCTTCCGGCCGTGCCATGGCAGCCAACGATACCGGTGGTTTCGTCAAGGTCATCGCCGATGCCAAGACTGACCGCGTATTGGGCGTCCACGTGATTGGCCCGAGCGCTGCAGAACTGGTTCAGCAGGGCGCGATCGGTATGGAATTCGGCACCAGCGCTGAAGACCTGGGCATGATGGTTTTCTCCCATCCGACCCTGTCCGAAGCCTTGCACGAAGCAGCTTTGGCAGTGAATGGCGGCGCCATCCACATTGCCAACCGCAAGAAGCGTTAAGACAAGACAATAAGAAACCACGGCGGATGGCCCGTCGTGAGCCTTGCGTGCAAGACTCACCGCGGAATTTCCGCCGGACGCAGCCTTGCGTAGTCTCACCGGTTATCCGGAACACCTACGCAAGCAGCAGTCACAGGTGGTGCGGCACTGAACAAGTGCAGCACCGAATGCGCAGTACCTAACGAAGACGGTAATAAGCATGAATCTTCACGAGTATCAGGGTAAGCAGCTGTTCGCTGAATACGGCCTGCCAGTATCCCAGGGTTTCGCCGTAGACACCCCGGAAGCAGCAGCAGAAGCGTGCGACAAGATCGGCGGGACCGAGTGGGTTGTCAAAGCCCAGGTTCACGCAGGTGGTCGCGGTAAAGCGGGCGGCGTTAAGCTGGTTCGCAGCAAAGAAGACGCCAAAGCATTCGCTCAACAGTGGTTGGGCAAGCGTCTGGTGACTTACCAGACTGATGCCAACGGTCAGCCAGTCACCAAGATCCTGGTTGAATCGTGCACTGACATCGCCAAAGAGCTGTACCTGGGCGCTGTTGTTGACCGTTCGAGCCGTCGTATCGTGTTCATGGCTTCCACCGAAGGTGGCGTGGACATCGAGAAAATCGCTCACGATACTCCTGAGAAAATCCTCAAGGCCACTATCGATCCACTGGTTGGCGCTCAGCCATTCCAGGGTCGCGAGCTGGCTTTCCAGCTGGGTCTGGAAGGCAAGCAAGTTGCCCAGTTCGCCAAGATCTTCGTAGGTCTGGCCAAACTGTTCCAGGATCACGATCTGGCCCTGCTGGAAGTGAACCCGCTGGTGATCAAGGCTGACGGCGATCTGCATTGCCTCGACGCGAAGATCAACATCGACGCCAACGCCATGTACCGTCAGCCTAAGCTGAAGACTTTCCACGATCCGTCGCAAGACGATCCGCGCGAAGCGCACGCTGCCAAGTTCGAACTGAACTACGTGGCACTGGAAGGCAACATCGGTTGCATGGTCAACGGTGCTGGCCTGGCCATGGGTACCATGGACATCGTCAACCTGCATGGCGGCAAACCAGCCAACTTCCTCGACGTGGGCGGCGGTGCTACCAAAGAACGCGTTACCGAAGCGTTCAAGATCATCCTGTCCGACACTAACGTCGCTGCAGTACTGGTCAACATCTTCGGCGGCATCGTTCGTTGCGACATGATTGCCGAAGGCATCATCGGTGCAGTGAAAGAAGTCGGCGTGAAAATCCCGGTTGTTGTTCGCCTTGAAGGCAACAACGCTGAGCTGGGCGCTAAAGTACTGGCAGAAAGCGGTTTGAACATCATCGCTGCTACCAGCCTGACCGACGCTGCTCAACAAGTCGTTAAAGCTGCGGAGGGCAAATAATGAGCGTCCTGATCAATAAAGACACCAAAGTTATCTGCCAGGGTATTACCGGTTCGCAAGGTAGTTTCCACACCCAGCAAGCCATCGAATACGGCACCAAGATGGTTGGTGGCGTAACTCCTGGCAAAGGCGGCACCGAGCACCTGGGCCTGCCAGTGTTCAACACCGTGAAAGACGCTGTAGCTGCTACTGGCGCCACCGCCAGCGTCATCTACGTTCCAGCTCCTTTCTGCAAGGACTCGATCCTGGAAGCTGCTTTCGGCGGCATCAAGCTGATCGTCTGCATCACCGAAGGCATTCCTACCCTGGACATGCTGGACGCTAAAGTTAAGTGCGACGAGCTGGGTGTTACCCTGATCGGCCCTAACTGCCCAGGCGTGATCACCCCAGGCGAATGCAAGATCGGCATCATGCCGGGTCACATTCACTTGCCAGGCAAGGTCGGTATCGTTTCGCGTTCCGGCACCCTGACCTACGAAGCTGTGAAGCAGACTACTGACGCCGGTTTCGGTCAGTCGACTTGCGTCGGCATCGGTGGTGACCCGATCCCGGGTTCGAACTTCATCGACATCCTGAAGCTGTTCCAGGAAGACCCGAAGACCGAAGCGATCGTAATGATCGGTGAGATCGGCGGTTCGGCTGAAGAAGAAGCGGCTGCCTACATCAAGGCACACGTGACCAAGCCGGTTGTTTCCTACATCGCTGGTGTGACTGCCCCTGCGGGCAAGCGCATGGGCCATGCTGGCGCAATCATCTCTGGCGGCAAAGGCACTGCAGACGAGAAGTTTGCTGCCCTGGAAGACGCAGGCGTGAAAACCGTGCGTTCGCTGGCAGACATCGGCAAGGCTCTGTCCGAGCTGACCGGTTGGGCTGTCAAGTAAGCTTCGCGCTTAGCTGACGCTCTACAAACAAAGGCCACCTTCGGGTGGCCTTTGTTGTTTGTGAAGATCAAAAGATCGCAGCCTCGTTGCACTCGACAGCTCCTACAGCTGGAATCCAATCTCCTGTAGGAGCTGTCGAGTGCAACGAGGCTGCGATCTTTTGACTTTTATATATGTAAACGCGACACAGAAATGTCGCAGATCGGATACTTCGCCCCCTAACAGTGCGTTTGCCACGCAAATTCGTTAGTCTAGCCGCCATTTTGCGTCCGCCGCCCACAAGGCAGCTACGCGCTAAACGGGTCAGTCCCATACGGATCGACAGCATTTCCCTCACCCACAAGGGAAATCCCTCTCTAAATTCCGATTCAGTAGTGTGGTATTTCCTTAATGAAAGTGTTGAAAGGCCAGGACATCCTGGCACTTGGTTTTATGACGTTTGCCCTGTTTGTCGGGGCTGGCAACATCATCTTCCCGCCTATCGTCGGTTTGCAGTCCGGGCCCCATGTCTGGATGGCGGCGCTAGGGTTCCTGATCACTGCGGTAGGCCTGCCGGTCATCACCGTGGTCGCCCTGGCGAAAGTCGGCGGCGCCATGGATGCGTTGAGCAGCCCGATCGGTAAAGTTGCCGGAGGCCTGTTGGCCGCTGCGTGCTACCTCGCGGTGGGTCCGCTGTTCGCCACCCCGCGTACCGCCACCGTGTCGTTCGAAGTGGGCCTGGCGCCGCTGACCGGTGAAAGCCCGCTGGCGCTGTTCCTCTACAGCTCGGTGTACTTCCTGCTGGTGTTCTTCATCTCGCTGTACCCAGGCCGCCTGCTGGATACCGTCGGGCGTTTCCTCGCCCCGCTGAAGATCATCGCCCTGGCAGCGCTCGGCATCGCCGCGTTCGCATTGCCGGCCGGTGATATCGGCGTGGCTACGCCCGAGTACGTGGCGGCGCCGTTCTCCCAGGGCTTCATCAATGGTTACCTGACCATGGATACCCTGGGCGCACTGGTGTTCGGCATTGTTATCGTCAACGCCATTCGCTCCCGCGGCGTCGAGTCGCCTGCGCTGATCACCCGCTACGCGATCATTGCCGGGCTGATTGCCGGTGTGGGTCTGGCGCTGGTGTATGTCAGCCTGTTCCGCCTGGGTTCGGGCAGCCATGAAGTAGCTGCTGGCGCAACCAACGGCGCGGCGGTGTTGCACGCCTATGTCCAGCACACCTTCGGTTCGTTGGGCAGTGGTTTCCTCGCAGTGCTGATCTCCCTGGCCTGCCTGGTGACTGCGGTGGGCCTGACCTGCGCCTGCGCTGAATACTTCAGCCGTGTGCTGCCACTGTCCTACAAGACCCTGGTGATCATCCTCGCCGCGTTCTCGCTGCTGGTGTCCAACCTGGGCCTCACCAACCTGATCGCGTTCTCGATCCCGGTGCTGACGGCGATCTATCCGCCGTGCATTGCCTTGGTGGCCCTGAGCTTCTGCAGTAACTTCTGGCACGAACAGGGCCGCATCGTCGGTCCGGTGATGCTGGTGTCGTTCATCTTCGGCCTGATCGACGCTCTCAAGGGCGCTGGTCTGGCGGACTGGCTGCCGACCCAGATGGCTCACCTGCCACTGAGCGAGCAGGGCCTGGCCTGGCTGGTGCCCTCGGTGATGACGCTGGTGGTTGCGGTGGTGTGCGACCGTCTGCTGGGCAAGCGCGAAGAAGCGCTGGCTTAAGCTGCTCTGCGGCCCGTTACAAGCGGGCTTCGAGCACACATGGAAATGCCCCGTATCAAACGATACGGGGCATTTTTTTTGGGCATCATGCAGTGTCTTTTCTCATGCGCTAACGTCGAAACTCTGCATAACCCCTGTAGGAGTGAGCCTGCTCGCGATAGCGGTATTACAGCCAACAAAGATGTTGAATGTTCGACCGCTATCGCGAGCAGGCTCACTCCTACAGGTAATATGTGTTGCGCAACTACAGCTAAAGGACCCGCATGTCGTTCATCCAAGCCAACCTGATCCACCTGCTCGCCGCGCTCTGGTTTGTCATCTGCTGGGGCGGCTACACCCGTTATGCCTCGTGGAAAGCCCGGGATACCGCGTGCCTGGCCAGTGTGCTGCACCTGTATCGTGAAGACTGGATGCGCCGGATGTTGCTGCGCGACAACCGTATCGCCGACGCCAGCGTGGTCGGCAACCTGGAGCGCAATGCATCGTTCTTCGCCTCCAGCACCCTGATTATCCTGGCCGGTATCCTCACCGTACTCGGCGCATCAGAGCGGGCGGTATCGCTGCTGGCGGATATCCCGATGGTGCAACAGGCGTCCCAGGGCATGTCCGAGATCAAATTGCTGTGCCTGGCAATGGTGTTCGTCTACGCGTTTTTCACCTTCAGCTGGTGCATGCGCCAGTACAACTTCGCCGCCATCCTGATTGGCTCGGCACCAATGGTGGGCGAGCGGTACGTTTCCGAGCAGGAACGCAAATCCTTTGCTGCACGCGCCGCGCGAGTCATCTCGATGGCGGCCAACCAGTTCAACTTCGGGCTGCGCTCCTATTACTTCGGCATGACCATGCTGGCCTGGTTTGTCAGCCCATGGCTGTTCATGTTGATGAGCGCCGGCGTGGTGCTGGTGCTCTATCGCCGGGAGTTTCATTCCGACGTTCTCGACGTGATGGTCTATACCCCTACAGAGGCACCGTTGCCCGAAGCGAACAAGGAGGCTGTTTGATGAGTATTCCGTTCTGGTGCGTGTTTATCAGTGCGCTGCTGATATACGTGGCCCGCATGCCGGTGGCCAAGGCCATGAAAGAGCAGGGCGGCTACAACAACCACTCGCCGCGTCAGCAGCAGGCGCAACTCACCGGGTTCGGTGCGCGGGCACTGGCGGCGCATCAGAACAGCATCGAGGCCTTCATTTTGTTTGCCGTGGGGGTATTGATGGCCCATACCACACAAACCGCGGGCTGGCTGATCGACTCGCTGGCGATCATCTTTGTGATTGCACGCATCATATACTTGGCGTGCTACTGGGCAGATCTGGCCTGGCAGCGCAGTCTGGTGTGGCTGGTCGGCCTAGTGTGTTCATTACTCTTGATGATTAGTCCGACTTTTAGAACGATTTTGCTCTAATAGCGGTAACTAAATTAAAACCCAGGCAAAAGAAAACCCGCACTTGGCGGGTTTTCTTTGTCATACCAAAAGCAAATTACTGCTTCTTGGCAGCTTCTTCTTGTGCAGCCTTAGTCGATTCGGCTTGAGCTTTGGCAGCTTCGGCGTTTTCTTTTGCTGCGTCGTTCACTTTATCCTGTGCTTTGTTCATGTCTTGCTGAGCTTGCTCAGCATGTTGGTTAGCATCTTGAGCTTTGTCCTCGGATTTTTTATCGCAGGCTGCGAGACCGAGGGAAGCGGTCAACATCAAGGCAATAGCTAAAGTCTTTTGCATGGGGTGTTTCTCCTTATAAAAATCATCTACTGGCCTTTCGAGCACGGCCATCAATGTTAAGTTCCACCTATCACACAGATATATAGGAATATTCTCACAGGAACTTTTCGACCCAGACGCATGATGCGATGGTTTAACATTTGGAAGGGTATCGATAAATGGCTGAAAACCCCGTTTTTGAGCGCGCGACGCGATTTCTCTCGGCCTTGCGCCACTGCCAGGTGCTTGGGCTGCGCGTGCACAGCGCCACTCAGGAAGGACTGACAGTCATCCTGCCTTACAGCACCCAAATCGTCGGCAATCCGCAGACCGGGGTGATCCACGGTGGCGCCCTGACGACGCTGATGGACACGGCCTGCGGCATGTCCACGCTCTGTGTACTGCCGGAATTTGAAGTCTGCCCGACACTCGACCTGCGCATTGACTACATGCACGCCGCCGAACCGCACAAGGATGTCTATGGTTTCGCCCAGTGCTACCGGGTGACCACCGACGTGATCTTTGCCCGCGGTTTCGCCTATCAGGACGATCCCGAACAACCGATCGCGCATGTGGTGGGCACTTTCATGCGCATGGGCAAAGCAGTGAGAGGCACCAAAGGCTTTGGCGGCGCGATTGCCGGGGGTGCAAAATGAACGACGCTTTCAAAACGCAGCTGCAGCAAGCCCATGAGCAGGGCGACTATGCCTCGCTGTTGCACCTGATTCCCTACGCCAAGCTGATTGGAGTCGAATGTTCGCGAGTGGGCGATGAGCTGCTGTTCCGCTTGCCGGCCAGCAAGGACAACATTGGTAACCCTTTACTGCCGGCCATCCATGGCGGGGTCATCGCCGGGTTTATGGAACTGTCCGCAGCGCTGCACCTGCTGGTGTTCACTGGCTCACCAGGAGTGCCGAAGATTATCGATTTCTCCCTGGATTACCTGCGGGCCGGGCAATTTCGCGATACCTGGGCCAGATGTCAGGTCTGTCGCCAGGGCCGGCGCGTGGCCAACGTGGCTGTCACAGCCTGGCAAACGACCGAAGCGGAACCCATTGCCACCGCTCGGGCGCATTTCAAAATCGAAGAGCCCTTGAAATCCTGAAGGAAGCCCCCAACTTTGATGACAACCCGCCGCCGACCCTGAAGGTCGTGGCCACTGCCATCTGATTGGAGTTTGATGACCATGAGTGTGGAAACTCAAAAGGAAACCCTGGGCTTCCAGACCGAGGTGAAGCAGCTGCTGCACCTCATGATCCATTCGCTGTATTCCAACAAGGAAATTTTCCTTCGCGAATTGATCTCGAACGCCTCTGACGCTGTCGACAAATTACGTTTCGAAGCCCTGGCCAAGCCAGAGCTGCTGGAAGGTGGCGCCGAACTGAAAATCCGCGTGAGCTTCGACAAAGACGCCAAAACCGTCACCCTCGAAGACAACGGCATCGGCATGAATCGCGAAGAAGCGATCACCCACCTGGGCACCATCGCCAAATCCGGCACGGCCGACTTCATGAAACACCTGTCGGGCGACCAGAAGAAGGACTCGCACCTGATCGGTCAGTTCGGCGTGGGGTTCTACTCTGCGTTCATCGTTGCCGATAAAGTCGACGTTTACAGCCGTCGTGCCGGCGATGCCGCCAGTGAAGGCGTGCACTGGTCGTCCAAGGGCGAAGGTGACTTCGAAGTTGCCACTATCGAGAAAGCCGAGCGCGGCACGCGTATCGTCCTGCACCTGAAATCCGGCGAAGACGAATTCGCCGATGGCTGGCGTCTGCGCAACGTCATCAAGAAGTACTCCGATCACATCGCCTTGCCGATCGAGCTGCCAAAAGAAGTCACTGCAGCTGAAGGCGAAGAGCAGCCGGCCGTTGAATGGGAAACCGTCAACCGTGCCAGCGCCCTGTGGACTCGCCCGCGCAACGAAGTGAAGGACGAGGAATACCAGGAGTTCTACAAGCACATCGCTCACGATTTCGAAAATCCGCTGAGCTGGAGCCATAACAAGGTCGAAGGCAAGCTCGAGTACAGCTCGCTGCTCTACGTTCCGGCCCGTGCTCCGTTCGACTTGTACCAGCGTGAAGCGCCGAAAGGCCTGAAGCTGTACGTACAGCGCGTGTTCGTCATGGACCAGGCTGAGTCGTTCCTGCCGTTGTACCTGCGCTTTATCAAAGGCGTGGTCGATTCCAATGACCTGTCCCTGAACGTGTCGCGGGAAATCCTGCAGAAAGACCCGATCATCGACTCTATGAAGTCGGCGTTGACCAAGCGTGTCCTCGACATGCTGGAAAAACTGGCGAAGAACGAGCCTGAGCAATACAAGGGTTTCTGGAAAAACTTCGGTCAGGTCATGAAAGAAGGCCCGGCTGAAGATTTCGCCAACAAGGAGAAAATCGCCGGCCTGCTGCGCTTCGCGTCCACCCAGGGCGAGGAAGGCGAGCAAGTGGTGTCCCTGGCCGAATACCTGGCTCGCGCCAAGGAAGGTCAGGACAAGATTTACTACCTGACCGGCGAAACCTACGCCCAGGTCAAGAACAGCCCGCACCTGGAAGTCTTCCGCAAGAAAGGCATCGAAGTGCTGCTGCTGACTGATCGCATCGACGAGTGGCTGATGAGCTACCTCAGCGATTTCGACGGCAAGAGCTTTGTCGACGTGGCACGTGGCGACCTGGACCTGGGCAACCTGGACTCGGAAGAGGACAAGAAGGCTGCTGAAGAAGTCGCCAAGTCCAAAGAAGGCCTGGTTGAGCGTTTGAAAGCTGCACTGGGCGATTCGGTTGCCGAAGTGCGGGTTTCCCACCGCCTGACCGATTCCCCGGCGATCCTGGCCATTGGCGAGCAGGACCTGGGCTTGCAGATGCGCCAGATTCTCGAAGCCAGCGGACAGAAGGTTCCGGATTCGAAGCCGATCTTCGAATTCAACCCGGCTCACCCTCTGATCGAGAAGCTCGACAATGAGCAGAGCGACGAGCGCTTCGGCGATCTGTCGCACATCCTGTTCGACCAGGCGGCCCTGGCGGCCGGCGACAGTCTGAAGGACCCGGCGGCGTATGTGCGTCGTCTCAACAAGCTGTTGGTTGAACTGTCGGTTTAACCGAGCTGCAATAAAAAACCCGCTTCGGCGGGTTTTTTTATGGCGAGATTTTGGCTTAACGTTGTGGGATGGGCGTGCAGGGATGGCGATCCTGATGCCGCCATCGCGAGCAGGCTCACTCCTACAGTTGACCGCGTCGCACCGCCGCTCCCACAGGAAACGCTGCCCACTGTAGGAGTGAGCCTGCTCGCGATGGCGCCGGCACTACCGCCTCATATCTCAAGGCAACTCGATGCGCTCACTCTCCCCGGGCACCGTCGGCCAATCCCCAGCCGCCCAGCGCCGGCGTGCTTCATCGATAGCTGCCGGATCACTCGCCACAAAATTCCAGTTGATCCGCCGCGGCCCATCCAGCGGCGCGCCACCAAACAGCACAGCATGGCAATCACCCTCGGCAAACAGCATCATCTCCCGCCCCGCAGGCAACACCACCAGCGAATGCGCTTCCACGCGCTCACCATCAAGTTGCACATCGCCATCCAGCACATACAGCGCCCGCTCTTCGTGCTCGG
The DNA here is from genome assembly GCF_054897945.1 of Pseudomonas sp. LB3P31. Classification (NCBI taxonomy): domain Bacteria; kingdom Pseudomonadati; phylum Pseudomonadota; class Gammaproteobacteria; order Pseudomonadales; family Pseudomonadaceae; genus Pseudomonas; species Pseudomonas sp. LB3P31. The sequence goes on along the minus strand of NZ_CM142710.1, from coordinate 1,652,785 downwards.
TTGGAATCAACAAGGTCGTCGCCGTCTGCAGGTGCAGTTCCGCGTACAGGGTGGGAGAGAGCACCGGCACCGGCGATTCCAGGCAAAAGCCCGACCCCGCAATCATCCGGATCTGCACCCCAAGGTTGTCGCTGACCGGCAAGCTGGCTGCCGGATGGTGGCTGTAGTGCCCAGGCCCTTGTTCATGTTCCTTGGGAGAGGCCAGCCAGACTTGCAAGCCATGCATGGTAAAGCCGCTTTCCTTCAAGACTGCAGGCGTACGCTCGACGTGGGCGATTGCGCTGCCGGCGGTCATCCAGCTGACGTCACCGGCCGCAACCATCTGATCGGAGCCGATGCTGTCCTTGTGCTGCAGTTGCCCCTGAAACAGGTAGGTGAGGGTGGAAAGCCCGATGTGCGGATGCTGGCGGATATTCATGCCGGTGCCCGCCGCATAGCGGGTCTCCAGCATGTGATCAAAAAACACAAAGGGCCCGACGCTGCGGCATTTGGCCGACGGCAGCGGGCGAAGAATCGGTTGGCCCTCTACATCTTCAGGGCGAGGGCGGATCACGAGCGGAGTGTTCATGGTGCGTTCCAGGCTGAGCGGGTGACGCCAAGAGCATAACCCGCCTGCGCAGCCCTTGCCGCTATTGGCTGAACGCACCTTCAGACAGGTGGGTTTCGATGCTGACGTCGGTGGTGGTCATCAGCTTGTGAACCGGGCAGCGATCGGCCACACGGTGCAGTTCGTCACGCTGGGCGTCGGTCAGCACACCCTTGAGTGTCAGCTTGACGTGCAGCGCATATTTGCCTTTTTGCTCTTCGCTGTTGTCGCGCTTCACCTCGACAGTGACGCCGGTCAGCGGGATGTCTTTCTTCTTCGCGTACATTTTCAGGGTCAGGGCCTTGCAGGCGCCCAGAGCGGCGTCGAAGTAGTCGTGCGGCTCAGGCGCCGTGCCTTCGCCCCCTGAGGTTGTTGGTACATCGGCAAAGAGTTCGTGATCGTCGATCTGCACGCTGTGGCGAAAACCTTCGGCGGAGACGGTATTGACGGTAACGGTCATGGTGAACCTCGCAGGTGGCAGGAAAATTCGTTCGATCAAAAAGGGCTTTGAAGTTATAGAGCATTGTTACAGGTGCGCGTTCCACTTTCCTAGCCGGTGAACCCTGATGCTAGCCTGGGGGTCTACGCTGTTCCTGTTCTGTGGAGATTGCCCGTGCAGCCGTTACGACTCAGCATTGCCTGCCTGCTGGCCCTTTCAAGCGCTGTTGCCAGCGCGCGCGAATATGCCTATAGCGATGCGCATCTGCATTACGTGGATTTTTTCCAGGAAACGGCGGGCATGCCGAAGTTACTCAAGGCAATGGCCGATAATCGCATTGAGCACGTGATGATCTCCGGCATTCCGGTGGCGAAGAAATGGCATGAAGATGAGCCCAAGCGCCCCCGTTATTACGCAGGCGATGACGCTGATGCCTATTGGTACAGCGCAACCGACGTCATCGTCGCTGCAGCAGTAAATAAGCTGACCGCCGAGCAGCGCCGACATTTTCACCCGTTCCTTTCGGGCTTCAACCCCAACGACAAGAACTCTGCTGCGCATATCCAGCGCATGCTGGATCTCAACCCTGGCATGTGGCAGGGCATCGGCGAAGTATTTACCCGGCACGACGATCTGACTGCGCTGACCTCGGGCGATACGCCAAGGGCAAACAACGAGGCAATGACGCGGATCTACCACTTGGCCGCGGAGAATGACCTGCCGGTGATGGTGCATTCCAACATCACCTCCAAGCGTGAGAAAAACCCCCTGTACCTGGCGGAAATCGAAGAGCCACTGCGCAACCATCCGCACACCCGATTGATCTGGGCGCATGCCGGCACCAGTGCGGAAATTCATCGGCATCAGGTGCAGATGGATTTTCTGCTGCCGACCCTGAGCCGCATGCTGGAGGCCTATCCCAATTTGTTCATCGACCTGTCCTGGAGCATGCTGACGCCTTACTTGCTGGACGAACAGGGCAAGCCGCGCAAGGAGTGGCTGGCACTGGTGGAACGCTTTCCGGAGCGCTTCATGCTCGGCTCGGATGTGGTGGGGCGTTTCAACAAGCTGGGTAAGGAGATACACAGCTTCGATCCGTTCCTCGACGCTTTACCGGAAGCAGTTGCCAGAAAAGTCGCCCGGGACAACTTCCTCGCCATCCTGCCCCGCACGGTCTCGCGGTAATGGCATCCCTTGCCATAAGACAAAAAAAACCCCGCAAATGCGGGGTTTTTTAATGCGATGCGGGTCAGCTGCCTTTGACAGCCTTGCCGTTCACCGTACCGTCGAGGAGCATGATGTTGTACTCCTTGCCGTCGGTTTCAACCTGTTGCAGGCGAACCAGCAGGTAATCCCAGTCCTTGGCGAACCACAGCACTGTGGTGCGCTTGCTTTGAGTCGGGTCGCGTACGCGCTCGACCTTGATCGCGTCAATCTGGCCAGCCTTGGTGTCGACTTTTTCCGAACCCAGCACGCGGAAGTCATAGGTATCGACTTCACCATCATCGACCACCTGATAGCTCATGCTTTTCTTGCCGGCAGCCACGTCATGCTGCAGCGCCAACTGGTAAGTGGATTTGTCGACCATGCCGCGGTTCAGCGGGAGCTTGACCGGGTCACCGCGATCGGTGCCAGTGACCATTTTGGTGGTCCAGTCAAAATCCAGGTCGGCTTTCTTGGCTTTGCCCAGGCCGCCACGTTCGAAGTGGTAGGACTGCGGCAGCAGGGTGTCCTTGTCCAGCGTCAGGGTGCTTTCTTCCGTCAGGCTGGCGATCATCATCGAAGCCTTGAAGCTGAGCTTCCAGATGCCGTTGGCTTCCTTGGTCAGGCTGCGCGAAGCCGTGCCGCTCATGGGCAGCTGTTTCCAGTCGGCGGTGTAGCTGGCGGAGAAAGGTTGAAGTTCAGCTGCCTGCGCCAGTGGCAGGGCGAGCAGAGCGCAAGCGAAGAGCAGGGCGCGACGCATAATATCTCCTAGGTTCGAATCAAGTGGCCGCTGGCGGCGAGTAACTTCCCGTCCAGTAAAGCACCTTGCTCGCCGAGTGATAAGCGACCTTCGGCAAACCAGCGTACGGCCATCGGGTAGATCAGGTGTTCCTGGGTGTGGACTCGCTGCGCCAGACTCTGCGGCGAATCATGCAACTCTACCGGTATTACTGCCTGTACGACCAGTGGTCCGCCATCGAGTTCCTCGGTGACGAAGTGCACGGAGCAGCCGTGTTCAGTGTCACCGGCTTCCAGCGCGCGCTGATGAGTGTGTAACCCTTTGTATTTGGGTAGCAGCGAGGGATGGATATTAAGCAGGCGACCCGCGTAGTGACGCACGAAATCAGCGCTGAGAATGCGCATGAATCCGGCCAATACCACGAGTTTTGGGTTGAATGCGTCGATCAGTTCGATCAGCGCGGCATCGAAGGCCTCGCGGCCGTCGAATGCCTTGTGATCCAGGGAGCGGGTAGCGATACCCGCGTCTCTGGCGCGTTGCAGGCCGTAGGCGTCGGCGCGGTTGGAAATCACCGCGGCGATGCGGACCGGGCTGTCGCCGGTCCGCATGCTGTCGATCAAGGCCTGCAAGTTACTGCCGGTGCCGGAGAGCAGCACCACCACATCACAGGGGACGGACATTAATGCGCCTTAAGGTTCTTCAGTTCGACCTGTGCCGCGCCTTCGGCAGCGGTGGAGATCTGGCCGATGACCCAAGGTTGCTCGCCGGCTTCACGCAATACGTTGAGCGCGGTTTCAACGTGCTCCTGAGCCACGCAGATAACCATGCCAACGCCGCAGTTCAGCACGCGGTGCATTTCGTTTTCGTCAACGTTGCCTTGCTCTTGCAGCCAGTCGAACACGGCAGGGCGAGTCCAGCTTGCCACGTCAACTACCGCTTGGGCGCCCTTTGGCAGAACCCGCGGGATATTGTCCAGCAGGCCACCACCGGTGATGTGGGCCATGGCCTTGACGGCGCCGGTGTCTTTGATCAGCTTGAGCAGCGGCTTCACGTAGATGCGGGTCGGGGCCATCAGCAGGTCGGTCAGCGGCTTGCCGTCGAGCTGGATGTTCTCGATGTCGGCGCCGGACACTTCGATGATCTTGCGGATCAGCGAGTAACCGTTGGAGTGCGGGCCGGAAGAAGGCAGGGCGAGCAAAGCGTCGCCGGCAGCGACTTTCGAACCGTCGATGATTTCGGATTTTTCCACGACGCCAACGCAGAAGCCGGCCAGGTCGTAGTCTTCGCCTTCGTACATGCCAGGCATTTCCGCGGTTTCGCCGCCTACCAGGGAGCAGCCCGACAGTTCGCAGCCAGCGCCGATACCGGTCACCACCTGGGTCGCGGTTTCGACGTTCAATTTGCCGGTGGCATAGTAGTCGAGGAAAAACAGTGGCTCAGCGCCGCAGACCACCAGGTCGTTCACGCACATGGCCACCAGGTCGATGCCGATGCTGTCGTGCTTGTTCAGGTTCAGCGCCAGGCGCAGCTTGGTGCCGACGCCGTCGGTGCCGGAAACCAGTACAGGCTGCTTGTAGCCGGCCGGGATTTCGCAGAGGGCGCCGAAACCGCCCAGGCCGCCCATGACTTCCGGGCGCGCAGTGCGCTTGGCGACGCTCTTGATGCGTTCGACCAATGCTTCACCGGCGTCGATGTCTACACCGGCGTCCTTGTAGCTCAGGGAGGGTTGCTTGCTCATGATCCAGGCCTTTAGGGGGGATTCAGGGGTAACGACCGAGTCCAGCGGGACCGCAAAAACAAGCGAAGGCGGGAGCCATGCGCGAATTCCAGGGTGCCGGGCTGTAGCCGGTCTGCGAAGGCGCGCGATTTTATCAGGCTTGAAGGGCAGCGGCCATCCTCAGGCCGACGGCAGGGGGCATATCGGCCGAAAAAAACCGTCATATCCCGTATTGGTCCGCTTCCTCATGGCTGTATAAGGTAGCGCCATTAACCGTCTATCGTTATGACAGGGCAAAAACTTGCCAGGGGCGGGTGAATGTTTTGCCGGGGGGTGTGGTCACAGCCATGCGCCGCCGGTTCACGCGGCCTGTTCCAGCCGCTTCAGTCTTCAGGAATCTTCCATGGGTTTTTTTTCGAAATGTTTAGTTGTGGGCTGCTTGTCGCTGTTCAGCCTGGTCAGTCATGCCGAGACCCTCAAGCGTCTTTATGAGGTCCGCCAGCCTGTGAGCGGCCAGTCGCCGGAGATCCGCGACCAGGCGACCCAGGAAGCACTGGATACGCTGGTGCTGCGCCTGACCGGCGACCCCAAGGCCGCACAAAATCCCGGCTTGGCCGCCATCCGCAAGGACCCGCAACAGATCATCAGCCAGTACGGCTTTGAAGCGGGACCGCCGGTGGTACTGAAAGTCGACTTCGATCCAGCGACCACGGAACAAGCGCTGCGGCGTGCCGGATTGTCCCTGTGGGGCGCCAATCGGCCGTCGATCCTGGGTTGGTGGCTGAACGATGCCACCGAAGGTTCGAGCCTGGTCGGCGATGGCCAGGCCAGCGCGGCGCCACTGCGGCGCGCGGCACAACATCGGGGGCTGCCGTTGCGTCTGCCGCTGGCAGACCTGAGCGAACAGTTGGTGGCGACCGCACCGACCCTGGAAGGCACTGATGCGGCGCCGCTGCGAAGCGCCTCCGAACGTTACAACGCCGACGCGCTGCTTGCCGTGCACGCCAAGGAGGAGGGCGGCCAGTGGCAGGCCAAATGGAATTTGTGGATGGGTGACAAGAAAGAAACGGGTAGCGTAGAGGGCGCCGATCAGGCGGCCGTAGCGGATGCCGTGATGCTGGCGGTCAGTCAGCGGCTGGCACCGCGTTATGTGGTCAAGCCCGGCGCTTCGGGCGAGCAATTACTTGAAGTCCAGGGCATGAACCTGGAGCGTTATGCCGCACTCGGGCGGCTGCTGGAACCCTTTGGCATGCGCTTGCAGAGTGTGAATGGCGACCGGATTCTCTATCGAGTCCGTGGCAGTGCCGAGCAATTGAAAGCGCAGTTGTCCCTGGCCAAGTTGCAGGAGTTGCCGGCAGGTGAGGCGCCCGCGCCGGTGCCACCGGTACAGCCGGCAGCCGATGGTGCGGCGCCTGCGATAGCGCCAACTCCGGCCCCGGTTCCGCAGTTACGTTTTCGCTGGTAGTTTTTCTTTCCTTATATAAAGCAGGAGTGGTTCATGGCCGATACGCGGCGTTGGTTCTGGTTGGGTGGGATAGTCCTGCTCTGCGCGTTTGTCTGGCTGTTGCATCCGATCCTGACGCCGTTTCTGGTGGCGTTGCTCCTGGCCTATCTGTTCGACCCGTTGGTGGATCGACTGGAGAAGGCCGGGCTATCGCGGACTTGGGGCGTGGTCGCGGTGTTTGCGCTGTTCACGTTGATTTTCACCACGCTGCTGCTGGTGTTGGTGCCGATGCTGGCCAAGCAATTGTTCCGCCTGTATGAACTGGCGCCACAGATGCTCGATTGGCTGCAGCACACCGCATTGCCGTGGGCGCAGTCGAAGTTCGGCCTGTCGGATGGCTTCTGGAAGTTTGACAAGCTCAAGGCCGCGATCAGCGAGCATATGGGTCAGACCACCGACATAGTAGGCGTGGTCCTGAGCCAGGCGACTGCTTCCAGCCTGGCGTTGATCGGATTGCTGGCGAATCTGGTGCTGATCCCGGTGGTGAGCTTCTACCTGCTGCGGGACTGGGACGTGATGATGGCCAAGATCCGCAGCCTGTTGCCCCGGGATCGTGAAGAACGCATCGTCAGTCTGGCCGGTGAATGCCATGAAGTGCTCGGTGCATTTGTGCGCGGGCAGTTGCTGGTCATGGTGGCGCTGGGTGTTATCTACGCGGCGGGTCTCATGCTCGTCGGGCTCGAGCTGGGGCTGTTGATTGGCCTGATCGCCGGGCTGGCGGCCATCGTGCCTTACATGGGCTTCGTGATCGGTATCGGTGCGGCGTTGATCGCTGGGCTATTCCAGTTCGGTGGCGACCTGTACCCGATGGTCGGCATCGTTGCCGTGTTCATGGTGGGCCAGGCCCTGGAAGGCATGGTGCTGACACCGTTGCTGGTGGGAGACCGGATCGGCTTGCACCCGGTGGCGGTGATATTCGCCATTCTGGCCGGCGGCGAGCTGTTCGGGTTTACCGGTATCCTGCTGGCATTGCCGGTCGCTGCGGTGATCATGGTGCTGCTGCGGCACATGCATGATTTGTACAAGGATTCGGAGATCTACAGCGGCGAGGATGAGCCCGAGCTTTAGGGCCTCTTTTAGAATGTCATCAGCCGCCCGGTCCCGTGCCGGGCGGTGTATTTCTCGCTTACAGCATTCGCCTACGCTGTCCGCAAATCTGTCACAAAACCAGCCTGTTAACGCAAACCTTTGATTTTGCTTGTGGTCTGTCGCATTGTGCGGTCAGCCTCACGGGTATAAACTTCGCAAACTTTACACAGAGGCCACTAACGGTTCCGTCGGAACTGTTCAGTCAGGATGAAACCGATTCAGCTGCCCCTAGGTGTGCGTCTGCGTGATGACGCCACCTTTATCAACTACTACCCAGGCGCCAATGCCGCTGCACTCGGCTATGTCGAGCGGCTCTGCGAAGCCGACGCCGGCTGGACCGAAAGCCTGATCTACCTGTGGGGCAAGGACGGCGTAGGGCGTACGCACCTGTTGCAGGCCGCCTGCCTGCGCTTCGAACAGCTGGGCGAGCCGGCGGTGTACCTGCCATTGGCCGAACTGCTGGATCGTGGCATCGCAATTCTCGACAACCTCGAACAATACGAACTGGTCTGTCTGGATGACTTGCAGGCAGTGGCCGGGCGTGCCGATTGGGAAGAGGCGCTGTTCCATCTGTTCAATCGCCTGCGCGACAGCGGCCGGCGTTTGCTGATCGCCGCTTCGACTTCCCCGCGGGAGCTGCCGGTGAAGTTGGCGGACCTCAAGTCACGACTCACCCTGGCGCTGATTTTCCAGATGCGCCCACTGTCCGACGAAGACAAATTGCGCGCGCTGCAATTGCGCGCGTCCCGTCGCGGCCTGCACCTGACTGATGAAGTGGGGCACTTTATCCTGACTCGCGGAACTCGCAGCATGAGTGCGCTGTTTGAACTGCTTGAGCAGCTGGACCAGGCGTCGCTGCAAGCTCAACGCAAGCTGACGATTCCGTTTCTGAAAGAGACTTTGGGCTGGTAAAGCCCAGGTCCTACAGGCGTTTTGCCATATTTCAGACGGCAAAAAATCCGCTTTCCTACAGGGTGCAGGCTGCGCAAGTGTCTAAATGGGGCATTAGCGCTTAGATGAAATCGCGAAACCGAAAAGTCACATAAAGTTCGATTGAATTTGCAAATGAGGATGATAGCGGGCATAGTCTCGGCTTCTTTACACCTATCAGCCACGGTCGTGCCCATGCTAAATCGCTTCGCACCCCTCGTGCCTCTCGCACTCGTTACCCTGTTGTTCGGCTGCGCCGCTCACTCTCCAGTCTCCGAGCCAGCGCCCCAGCAACCGGTTAAATCCTCCGTTACCGCCCAGTCCTCTTCCGTTCGTTATCTGGAATCTCCCTTCCAGGAAGAGTCGGCTACCGAAAAACAACTGGCCAGCTTCGCTGGCGGCAAGTCGTACCAGCTGCCAGTTCTGGCAGACAGCATTCTTGAACGTGGCATGTCCCTGATCGGTACCCGTTACCGTTTTGGTGGTACCTCTGAAGCCGGTTTTGATTGCAGCGGTTTCATCGGCTACCTGTTCCGTGAAGAGGCTGGCATGAATCTGCCGCGTTCGACTCGGGAAATGATCAACGTGGATGCGCCGCTGGTGTCTCGCGGTAATCTCAAGCCAGGTGACCTGCTGTTCTTCGCTACCAATGGTCGTCGCGGTCGCGTCAGCCATGCCGGCATCTACCTGGGCGATGACCAGTTCATCCACTCCAGCAGCAGCCGCAGCGGTGGAGTTCGGGTCGATAGCCTGGGCGACAGCTACTGGAGCAAAACCTTCATTGAGGCCAAGCGGGCGCTTGCGATGGCGCCGACCATAGTCACTGCTCGCAAGTAAGCCTACAGTTTGTAAGGCGAACTTAAAGTCTTACTTGAAGTTTGCCGTATAGCGTCTAGAATCCTGATCTATTATTGATGGCTAACCGCCTGCGCACTGCGCCGGCGGTTTTCTTTTCTGCCCCCCGGTAGAATTAGCCCCAGCCAGATCAGGGTGTTCTGTAAATGAAGACGTCGGCCCGCCTTGTACTCTTGATCGCCGCAGCGCTGCTCAGCGCCTGTGCCAGCCGCACTCCGCCGCCCGCTCCGGCGCCGGTGATTCGCGCTCCCCTGGTTTTTGGTCCTGCCCAACCGTTTTCGCCTGAAGCTGAAGATGTGCTTTTTCGCGCGTTGGGTTTGGTCGGTACGCCTTATCGTTGGGGTGGCAACACGCCGGACTCCGGGTTTGATTGCAGTGGGTTGATTGGCTACGTTTACCGCGATGTCGCCGGGATTACGCTGCCGCGCACTACCCGCGAGATGATCGGGATGCAGGCGGCCAGTGTGGGCAAGGAGGGGTTGCAGACGGGGGACCTGATTTTCTTTGCCACTAATGGTGGGTCGCAGGTCAGTCATGCCGGGATTTATGTGGGCGAGGGGCGGTTTGTGCATGCTCCTGCGACTGGGGGGACGGTCAAGCTTGATAGTCTTTCGAAGGCTTATTGGCAGAAGGCTTATTTGAGTGCGAAACGGGTGTTGCAGCCGGAGCATTTGGCGCGGAATCCTTGATCGGGGTGTACGGCGAGGCACACCCGTAGGAGCTGTCGAGTGAAACGAGGCTGCGATCTTTTGATCTTGCTTGTTTTGTGTACATATCCATTGCTGCGGTAACGGCCGGTAATGGTTTCGCCCTTACGGCGAGTCACTTTTGGCAAACGCCCCAAAAGTAACCAAAAGGTCTATGCCCCACCACTCGGCACCTCGCCTAGGCTCGGTGTGCCCTCACTCCGGCATTGCTCCGCGGGCCCGCCGCGATGGCCCATCCATGGGCCAGCGCGGCTAAACCGGCATCCTTGCCGGTTTACCCGCTACGCAATACCTGCGTTCGGCCAGCGTGGTTAACGGGGCGCCTCAGATCAAAATCAAAAGCCTTGCCGTGGCGGCCTTCGGGCCGACCAAGGCATCAAGCCGGCGCGCTGCGCTGGTTTGGTCGTGCACATTTCTGACTTTTAAATGAGGATCTATGGGTGGTGATACCTGTGGGAGCAAAGCTTGCTCGCGATGGCGTCATGTCTGTCGACATCAATGTTGAATCCATCGCGAGCAAGCTTTGCTCCCACAGTCCCTGCTGTATCTATTTAGTTGCCGAAACCCGCCACACCTTGTTCCCCACATCATCCGCCACCAGCAAATCCCCCTGCTGATCAATCACCACACCCACCGGCCTGCCCATGGCCTTTTCGTCTTTGTTAAGGAACCCGGTCAGCACATCAATCGGCTGACCGGTCGGTTTGCCGGCGCTGAATGGCACAAAAATCACCTTGTAGCCACTGTGCGGTTTGCGGTTCCACGAGCCGTGCTGGCCAATGAACACGCCTTCCTTGAATTGCGCAGGCAAGGTGTTGCCTTCGGCGAATGTCAGGCCGAGCGAGGCGGTGTGCGGGCCTACTGCGTAGTCCGGGGCGATGGCCTTGGCGACCAGGTCGGGGTTTTGCGGCTCGACGCGCACGTCCACATGTTGGCCGTAGTAACTGAACGGCCAGCCATAGAAGGCGCCGTCCTTGACCGAGGTGATGTAGTCCGGCACCAGGTCGCTGCCGATTTCGTCACGCTCGTTGACCGCGGTCCACAGCGCACCGCTCTGGGGTTCCCAGGCCATGCCGTTGGGGTTGCGCAGGCCGGAGGCGAAGATTCGGTGATTGCCGGTGGCGCGGTCCACTTCCCAGATCGCCGCGCGGCCTTCTTCCTTGTCCATGCCGTTTTCTGCGACGTTACTGTTCGAGCCGACAGTGACGTACAGCTTGCTGCCGTCTTTGCTGGCGATAACGTTCTTGGTCCAGTGGTGATTCAGCGTGCCGCCTGGCAGGTCGACTACCTTGATCGGTTGCGACTTGATCGATGTATCGCCGGTTTCATAATGGAAGCGCAGCAGTCGATCGGTGTCGGCGACGTACAGATCATTGCCCACCAGGGTCATGCCAAACGGCGAATTGAGATTTTCCAGGAACACCGTGCGGGTTTCGGCGATACCGTCGTGATCTTTATCGCGCAGCAGAGTGATGCGGTTCGGGCTGGGGACGCCGGCGCCGGCGCGGCCCATGACTTTCTTCATGACCCAGCCCTTGATGCCTTTGCCGTCGTCGGGTTTGGGCGGGGCGTTGGTTTCGGCCACCAGCACGTCACCATTGGGCAGCACGTAAAGCCAGCGCGGGTGATCGAGGCCTTCGGCAAACGCAGCCACCTGGGTTCCAGTGGCGGCAGTCGGTTTGGCGCCGTCCGGCCAGCCGATTGCCGGGGCGATGTTCACCGTCGGCATCAGGGTCTTGTTCGGTTCTGGCAGTTTGGGTGACGGACCGGTGCCGTCGGAGACTTGCAGGCTGGAAGTTTCACCGCAGGCGGCGAGTCCTCCGGCTAACGCGACAACGAAAACGAGTTGGGACTTGCGCATGCTGACCTTCCCTATGAATGCAGTGACCTGTTCAGTAGAGAAGCGCAAATGCGCGATGGTTCAACGGTGCGACAGCAAATCAGCCGTTGAAGCCGCTCTTTAATTGACGCTCCACCCCCAACCCTCTAACCTTCGCGGCTTGTTTCAGGTGCCCTGTGACGTTGTCGACAGGGTGAAACAGGGAAGCCGGTGAGTGATCATCTCCATGGAGGACCGATCACGATCCCGGCGCTGCCCCCGCAACGGTAAATGAGTGAAGACTGCGCCGAGTGCCACTGTGTCGAGCGATCGATATGGGAAGGCGCGCAGTCCGGCCTGCAGCCGCTCATGAGCCCGGAGACCGGCCTGATCCATCCAGCGGCATCACGGTGGGCGATGCCAGGCTTCTTGCCGTCTATTCTTGTGCCTGCCCGCCGTTATCCAGCCCCAACGGAGAGCTTCCCCATGTCTGATACCCCCGAGCGTGACGAACGCCACCTGGCGCGCATGTTGCGCAAAAAAGCCGTGATCGACGAACGCATCGCCAACTCCCCGAATGAATGCGGCTTGCTGCTGGTGCTTACCGGTAATGGCAAGGGCAAAAGCAGCTCGGCGTTCGGCATGCTCGCGCGGTCCATGGGCCATGGCATGCAGTGCGGCGTGGTGCAGTTCATCAAGGGGCGTAACAGCACCGGAGAAGAACTGTTCTTCAGGCGCTTTCCGGAGCAGGTGCGGTTCCACGTCATGGGCGAGGGCTTCACCTGGGAAACCCAGGACCGCCAGCGTGATATCGCCGCCGCCGAGGCCGCCTGGGCGGTGTCCCGCGAGTTGCTGCGCGACCCGTCGATCGGCCTGGTGGTGCTCGATGAGTTGAACATCGCCCTCAAGCACGGCTATCTCGATCTCGATCAGGTGCTCAGTGATCTGCAGGCCCGCCCGCCGATGCAGCACGTGGTGGTGACTGGCCGCGGAGCCAAGCCGGAGATGATTGAACTGGCCGATACCGTGACTGAAATGGGCGTGGTCAAACACGCGTTCCAGGCCGGGATCAAGGCGCAAAAAGGCGTTGAGTTGTGAGTCAGCCTCGGCATTGCCCGGCGGTACTGATTGCCGCGCCGGCCTCCGGTCAGGGCAAGACCACCGTGACCGCTGCGCTGGCCCGGTTGCATCGCAACCAGGGGCGCAAGGTGCGCGTATTCAAGTGCGGCCCGGACTTTCTCGACCCGATGATTCTCGAGCGCGCCAGTGGTGCGCCGGTCTATCAACTGGATATGTGGATGGTCGGCGAGCAGGACAGTCGTCGGCTGCTGTGGGAAGCCGCCGGCGAGGCGGACCTGATCCTGATTGAAGGGGTGATGGGGCTGTTCGACGGCACACCATCAAGTGCCGACCTGGCGCGGCATTTCGGCGTGCCGGTGCTGGCGGTGATCGACGGCACTGCCATGGCGCAGACCTTTGGCGCCCTGGCCCTGGGACTGGCGCGTTATCAGCCGGACTTGCCATTTGCCGGCGTGCTGGCCAACCGCGTAGGCACCTTGCGCCATGCGCAGCTGCTGGAAGGCAGCCTGACTGAAGGCTTGCGCTGGTACGGCGCACTGTCCCGGGAAACCGGGATCGAGCTGCCAAGTCGCCATCTCGGCCTGGTGCAAGCCAGTGAATTGAACGACCTCAACCTGCGCCTGGATGCAGCGGCGAATGCCCTTGGCAGCAGCTGTGAAGTGGCGCTGCCACCGGCAGTGGAGTTTGCCGCCCCAGATGTAATCGTCGCCGAACCCTTGCTGGCCGGCGTGCGCATCGCCGTGGCCCACGATGAGGCCTTCGCATTTACCTACGGCGCGAGCCTGGATCTGTTGCGGGCCATGGGCGCCGAATTGCGCTTCTTCTCGCCGATCCGTGATGCCGGCTTGCCCGAGGCCGACAGCCTTTACCTGCCCGGCGGTTATCCTGAGTTGCACCATGTGGCGCTGTCGCGCAATACCTCGATGCTCACGGCGATCCGCGCGCACCATGCGGCGGGCAAGCCATTGCTGGCGGAGTGCGGCGGGATGCTTTACCTGCTGGATTCGTTGACTGACGTCGAGGGTACGCGTGCTGAAATGGTAGGTTTGCTGGCAGGCGATGCGGTGATGCAGAAGCGCCTGGCTGCGCTGGCCTTGCAGGCGGTCGAGCTGCCCGAGGGGTCGTTGCGCGGGCATACCTATCACCACTCGCTGACCAGCACCGAACTTGAGCCGATCGCCCGGGGGTTGAGCCCGAACGGCGGACGTGGGGCGGAGGCGGTTTATCGTGAGGGGCGGATGACGGCTTCTTATGTGCACTTTTATTTTCCGTCGAATCCGGTGGCGGTGGCTGCGCTTTTTGCGCCTGACCCTGCGACCGTTATCGCGAGCAGGCTCACTCCTACAGTGGACGATGTAAAACCTGAAGAAATGCGATCCCCTGTAGGAGCGAGCCTGCTCGCGAAGAGTCCATGACTGACAACAAATTTTCCCAAGCCGAACGCGCTGCGGTCTACCGCGCCATCGCCGAGCGCCGCGACATGCGCCACTTCAGCGGTGGCACGGTCGAGCCCGAATTATTGCAGCGTCTGCTCGAAGCCGCGCACCAGGCGCCCAGTGTCGGCCTGATGCAACCCTGGCGCTTCATCCGCATCAGCGATCGCGCCTTGCGCAAGCAGATCCAGGCCCTGGTCGAAGAAGAACGCATTCGCACCGCCGAAGCCCTGGGCGAGCGCACCGATGAATTCATGAAGCTCAAGGTCGAAGGCATCAACGACTGTGCCGAAGTGCTGGTCGCCGCGCTGATGGATGATCGCGAGCGCCACATCTTCGGCCGTCGCACCTTGCCGGAAATGGACCTCGCCTCGTTGTCCTGCGCGATCCAGAATCTGTGGCTGGCGTCACGCGCCGAAGGGCTGGGCATGGGCTGGGTCTCGCTGTTCGAACCGCAGGCCCTGGCCGCTCTGCTGCAGATGCCGCCTGGCGCCAAACCGATGGCCGTGCTGTGCCTGGGCCCGGTGCAAGAATTTTATCCAGCGCCGATGCTGGTCCTCGAAGGCTGGGCGCAGGCGCGGCCGCTGGGTGAATTGCTGTATGAAAATGTCTGGGGAGTGAGTCAATGAGTGTGGCGTTGTTGAGTGTCGCCGCAGTGGCGCTGGATGCGCTGCTGGGTGAACCCAAACGCTGGCATCCGCTGGTGGCGTTCGGCCGATTTGCCGAGCGCATCGAGCAACGGTTTAACAGCGCTGGACGGGGCTGGCGCAGCCACGGCGTGACCGCCTGGGTGATCGCCGTGTTGCCCTTGACCTTGCTGGCCACGGCGTTTTCCTGGGCGCCGTATGTGGGCTGGATCGTCGAGATTCTCGCGCTGTATTGCGCCCTCGGAATGCGCAGCCTCGGCGAACACGTCGAGCCGGTAGCCAGGGCGCTGCGCAGCGATGACCTGGACGAGGCACGCACCCGCGTCGGTTACCTGGTCAGCCGCCAGACCAGCGAACTGGATAAGACCGAAGTCGCCCGCGCCGCCACCGAATCGGTCCTGGAGAACGGCAGCGACGCGGTGTTCGCCGCGCTGTTCTGGTTTGTTGTCGCCGGCGCCCCGGGCGTGGTGCTCTACCGGTTGAGCAACACCCTGGATGCCATGTGGGGTTATCGCAACGAACGCTTCGAGCGCTTCGGCTGGGCTGCGGCGAAGATCGACGATGTGCTCAACTACATTCCTGCACGGCTGGTGGCATTGACCTATGCCGTGCTCGGCAAAACCCGCCTGGCGCTCAAATGCTGGCGCACCCAGGGCCCGACCTGGGACAGCCCGAATGCCGGTCCGGTGATGGCCGCAGGCGCCGGCGCACTGGGCGTCGAGCTGGGTGGGGCGGCGATCTACCACGGTGAGCTGCACCAGCGTCCGCAGCTGGGCGAGGGTGTTCCTGCGGATGCGGACTCCATCGACCGTGGCTGGCAATTGGTCCAGCGCGGGGTATGGTTGTGGCTGCTGATCATCTGCGTGGGGGCGGAATTTTATGCTTGAACACGGCGGTCGTTTGCGCAAGGCGGCACTCGAATATGGCATCGCCGAGACCGACTGGCTCGACCTGTCCAGTGGCCTGGCGCCGTGGCCGTTCCCGATCCCGGAGATCCCGCTGAGCGCCTGGGCGCGACTGCCGGAAACCGATGACGGCCTGGAGCAGGCGGCTTGCGATTATTACGGGGCGACTCAGGTGCTGCCGGTGGCCGGTTCGCAAATGGCGATCCAGTTGCTGCCGCGCTTGCGCCGCGCCGGTAAGGTCGGTGTGCTGTCACCCTGTTATGCCGAACACGCTGAAGCGTGGCGCCGCAGCGGTTATATCGTGCGCGAAGTGCTGGAGCAGGAAGTTGATTTCTTTATCGACAATCTGGACGTGCTGGTGGTGGTCAACCCGAACAACCCCACAGGCCTGAGCCTGAGCCCCAATCGCCTGCTCGACTGGCACTCGCGGCTGGCCCAGCGCGGTGGCTGGCTGGTAGTGGACGAGGCGTTCATGGACAACACCCCGCAGTTGAGCGTGGCGTCCTATGCCCATCAGGTCGGCTTGATCGTGCTACGTTCGTTCGGCAAGTTCTTTGGCCTGGCCGGCGTGCGGCTGGGGTTTGTGCTGGCCGAACGCAAGTTGCTCAAATTGCTCGCCGAACAGGTCGGGCCTTGGGCCGTGAGTGGGCCGACCCGAGTGCTGGGCCAGGCCTGCCTGCTGGATACCCAGGGGCACATTCGCCAGCGCTTGCGTACCGCAGCGGCCAGCGAGCGCCTGGCGTTGCTGCTGGCGCAATATGGTTTTCAGCCCCAGGGCGGGTGCGCATTGTTCCAGTGGTTGACGACCGATCGCGCCGAAACGCTGCATCAGTTCATGGCCCGCCGCGGCATCCTGTTGCGCCTGTTTATCCACAATAGCAGCCTGCGCTTTGGGCTGCCCGCCGAGGAAGCGGACTGGACGCGTCTTGAGTTGGCGCTTGAAGCCTTCGTAGGGGAAACACGATGACTACGTTGATGGTGCAGGGCACGACCTCTGACGCCGGTAAAAGCACGCTGGTGACGGCGCTGTGTCGGTGGGCGGTGCGCCAGGGCGTCAGCGTCGTGCCGTTCAAGCCGCAGAACATGGCGCTCAACAGTGCGGTCACCGCCGACGGTGGCGAGATTGGCCGTGCGCAGGCGGTGCAGGCCCAGGCCGCCAATCTCGAACCGCATACCGACATGAATCCGGTGCTGCTCAAGCCCAACAGCGACACTGGAGCCCAAGTGATTATCCATGGGCGCGCGGTAACGACCATGAACGCGGTCGCTTATCACGACTACAAGGCAATCGCGATGCAAGCGGTGCTCGCCTCCCATGAGCGCTTGAGTGCAGCGTATCCACTGGTGATGGTCGAAGGCGCGGGCTCGCCTGCCGAGATCAACCTGCGCGCCGGCGACATCGCCAACATGGGCTTTGCCGAAGCTGTCGACTGCCCGGTGGTGCTGATCGCCGACATCAATCGTGGTGGGGTTTTCGCGCATCTGGTCGGGACCCTGGAGTTGCTGTCGGCGAGCGAGCAGGCGCGGGTCAAGGGTTTCATCATCAACCGTTTTCGCGGCGACATTGCCTTGCTGCAGCCGGGCCTGGACTGGTTGGAAGAACGCACCGGCAAGCCGGTCATCGGCGTGCTGCCCTACGTGATGGACCTGCACCTGGAGGCCGAGGACGGCATCGATCAGCGCCAGACAGACAAGGCGCAGCAGGTGCTCAAGGTGCTGGTGCCGGTGCTGCCGCGCATCAGCAACCACACCGATTTCGATCCGCTGCGCCTGCACCCGCAGGTGGACCTGCAGTTCATCGGCCCGGGCCGGGCGATTCCCCCGGCCGACCTGATCATCCTGCCCGGCTCGAAAAGCGTGCGCAGCGATCTCGAGTACTTGCGCGCCAATGGCTGGGACACTGCGATTGCCCGTCATCTGCGTTATGGCGGCAAGCTGCTGGGGATTTGTGGCGGCCTGCAAATGCTGGGTGAGCAGTTGCACGATCCCCTGGGTCTGGAAGGGGCGCCGGGCTCCAGTGAAGGTTTGGGTTTACTGGAATTTGAAACGCGACTTGAAGAGGAGAAACAACTGCGCAACGTACGTGGCCGCCTGGTGCTCGAAGATGCAGAGGTCAGTGGTTACGAGATCCATGCCGGGGTGACTACCGGAGCGGCGCTGGAGCGGGCGGCGGTGTGGCTGGACGATGGTCGCTGCGACGGCGCGCAGAGTGTCGACGGGCAGATTTTTGGCACGTATCTGCATGGCTTGTTTGAATCGCCAGCGGCGTGCAGTGCGCTGTTGCGCTGGGCGGGGCTGGAGGATGTGCAGGAAGTGGACTATCACGGGTTGCGCGAGCGGGATATCGAGCGGTTGGCGGATCTGGTGGAGGGGCATCTGGATACCCGGTTGTTGCGTGAACTTTGTGGGTTTTGATGTGAGCTTGAGGGCCTTATCGCGAGCAGGCTCACTCCTACAGGGGGGCGGCGTACCTGTAGGAGTGAGCCTGCTCGCGATGGCGTCATCCGCCCCAATACAGATTTCAAGGAATCAACCATGCTGCAACTAATCCTCGGCGGCGCCCGCTCCGGCAAAAGTCGCCTGGCCGAGAGGCTCGCCTGCGACAGCGCACTGGCCGTCACGTACATCGCCACCAGCCAACCCCTCGACGGCGAAATGAGCGAACGGGTGGCCCATCACCGCGCCCGGCGTCCAGCCGAATGGGCATTGATCGAAGAACCTGTGGAACTGGCTCGCATCCTGCGCGACAACGCCAGCGCCGATCGCTGTCTGCTGGTGGATTGCCTGACCCTGTGGCTGACCAACCTGCTGATGCTCGACAACGCTGAACGCCTGTCGGCCGAACGCGACGCTTTACTCGACTGCCTGGCGACCTTGCCCGGTGAAATCATTTTTGTCAGCAACGAAACCGGCATGGGTGTTGTGCCGCTTGGCGAGTTGACCCGGCGTTATGTCGATGAAGCCGGCTGGCTGCATCAGGCATTGGCCGAACGTTGCCAGCGAGTCGTCCTGACCGTCGCCGGCCTGCCCCTGACTCTTAAAGGAACTGCGTTATGACTCAAGCCTGGTGGCTCAACCCGTGCAAGCCGATCAATGCCCAGGCGCTGGAACAGGCTACGGCGCGCCAGCAACAGCTGACCAAACCGGCCGGCTCGCTCGGTCGGCTGGAGTCGGTAGCGGTGCAACTGGCCGGGCTGCAGGGGCAACTCAAGCCGACGCTCGACCAGGTGTGGATTGCAATATTTGCCGGTGACCATGGCGTAGTCGCTGAAGGCGTGTCGGCGTTTCCCCAGGAAGTGACCGGGCAGATGTTGCATAACTTCGTCAGCGGTGGCGCGGCGATCAGTGTGCTCGCCCGGCAGTTGGGCGCTGGCCTGGAAGTGGTCGACTTGGGCACCGTCAACCCGGCACTCGAGCTCAAGGGTGTTCGGCACTTGAACATCGGCCCGGGCACGGCGAATTTTGCCCTGACCTCGGCGATGACCGAGGCGCAGGGCGCACTGGCGCTGCAGGCCGGTCGCGACAGCGTGCAGCGGGCAGTCGCTGACGGTGCGCAGCTGTTTATCGGTGGTGAAATGGGTATCGGCAATACTACCGCCGCCAGCGCCCTGGCCTGCGCATTGCTCGATTGCCCGGTGCTGCACCTGACCGGGCCGGGCACCGGATTGAACGCGGCGGGGGTCAGCCGCAAGGTCCAGGTTATCGAGCGTGCGTTGGCGCTGCACAATGTACAGCGCGGTGATCCCTTACAGACGTTGTACAACCTTGGCGGTTTTGAAATTGCGGCGCTGGTTGGCGCCTATCTGGCCTGCGCCCAGGAGGGCGTGGCAGTGCTGGTGGACGGCTTTATTTGCAGCGTCGCCGCGCTGGTGGCAGTACGGCTGAATCCGCAATGCCGTGAGTGGCTGTTGTTCGCCCATTGCGGCGCCGAACCTGGCCATCGCCACGTATTGGAAACACTCGGTGCCCAGCCATTGCTGGAGCTCGGCCTGCGTCTGGGCGAAGGCAGCGGTGCGGCGCTGGCCGTGCCGTTGTTGCGCCTGGCCTGCGACCTGCACGGGCAGATGGCAACCTTCGCCGAAGCCGCCGTCGCGGACCGTCCGGCATGACCTTGCGCCTCGACCTGCTGCGCCATGGCGAAACCGAACTCGGCGGCGGCCTGCGCGGCAGTATCGACGATGCGCTGACCGAGACCGGCTGGACGCAGATGCGCGCGGCTGTGGTCGAACAGGGCCCTTGGGATCGTGTGATCAGTTCGCCGTTGCAACGCTGTGCGCGCTTTGCTGAAGAACTCGGGGCGCGCTTGAACGTGCCGGTGCAGCTGGACCAGGATCTGCAGGAACTGCATTTCGGCGCCTGGGAAGGGCAGAGCGCTGCGGCGCTGATGGAAACCGACGCCCAAGGCCTGGGGTTGTTCTGGGCCGATCCCTACTCGTTCACGCCGCCACAGGGCGAGCGGGTCGAGGATTTCTCCGCGCGGGTATTGGCTGCTGTCGAGCGTTTGCATGGGGCATACGCGGGTGAGCGAGTGTTGCTGGTCAGTCATGGCGGGGTCATGCGCCTGCTCTTGGCCCAGGCGCGGGGGCTGCCCCGCGAGCAGTTGCTGAATGTTGAAGTCGGTCACGGCGCGATGTTTGCCCTGGTGGTCGAATCCGCCGGACTATTGCGGGAAGCGAGCTGAGCATGTTGCCGTTCTGGATCGCCCTGCAATTTCTCAGCAGCCTGCCGGTTCGTCTGCCCGGCATGCCAACGCCACAGGAGCTTGGGCGCTCGCTGTTGTTTTATCCGCTGGTAGGGCTGCTGTTCGGGGTGATTCTGTGGGGCATGAACTGGCTGCTGAGCGGCGCCCCGTTACTGCTTCACGCGGCGCTATTGCTGACGGTGTGGGTGCTGCTCAGTGGCGCCTTGCACCTTGACGGCCTGGCGGACAGTGCCGATGCCTGGCTCGGTGGGTTCGGTGATCGCGAGCGCACGCTGACCATCATGAAGGACCCGCGCAGTGGGCCGATTGCGGTGGTGACGCTGGTGCTGGTGCTGTTGCTCAAATTTGCCGCGTTGCTGGCGTTGATCGAGCAGCAGCATGGCGTGTGGCTGCTGATTGTTCCGCTGATTGGGCGGGGGGCGTTGCTGGGGTTGTTTCTCACCACGCCTTATGTGCGTGCCGGTGGACTTGGGCAGGCGTTGGCCGATCATCTGCCGCGCCGGGCTGGCGAGCAGGTGTTGGCGGTGAGTGCGTTGGCGTGTGTGTTGCTGGCGGGGCTCAAGGGTGTTTTTGCCTTGGTGCTGGCGGGATTGGCATTTGCCTGGCTGCGGCAGGTGATGCTGCGGCGGTTGGGTGGAACCACAGGCGACACGGCGGGGGCGATGCTGGAGTTGCTGGAGGTTGGAGTGTTGGTTGGGCTGGTGGTGATCTGATCCGGCCCCATCGCGAGCAGGCTCACTCCTACAGTCCCAAATGCTGACCTGAAAAGGTGACCTGTGGGAGCAAAGCTTGCTCGCGATGACGGATTGCCATTCAACACATTTGTCGCCTGCCAAAACTCCATCGCGAGCAAGCTTCGCTCCCACGGTTTTGGAAGAAACTTGATTTAACTTACTCACGGGTATATACACGCATCATGCTCGACTCCCAATGCTTATGCACCAACCTGCGTCGCGCTGCCCGTGGCGTCAGCAGGCATTACGACGGCGCCCTCGACGGCTTCGGGATCAACGTCGCCCAGTATTCTCTGCTCTGCAATCTGCAACGCCTCGACCAGCCAAGTATCTCCACCCTGGCCGAAGCCATGGGCCTGGATCGCAGCACGCTGGGGCGCAACCTGCGGGTGCTGGAAGGGGAAGGGCTGGTGATGCTGGTTGAGGGTGAAGACATGCGCAATCGCATCGTCAAGCTCACCGACAGCGGCGCCGAACGCCTGGCTGCCGCGTTACCGGCCTGGGAAGCGGCGCAGCAGCGGCTGATCGACCGTCTCGGCGCGGAAAAACGCGAAACCTTGATCAAATTGCTGGATGAATTGGCTTGACGCCGGTTTGTTCGAATATAAGCGGGTATATACCCGCAACCGGAGAACAATAATGACTTCCATGTGGCGTACATGCGGTTGGGTATTACTGGGCAGTGCGCTGATTCTTGCGCTGTCGCTGGGCGTTCGACACGGCTTCGGCCTGTTTCTCGCGCCGATGAGTGCCGAGTTCGGCTGGGGCCGCGAAACGTTTGCCTTTGCAATCGCCCTGCAGAATCTTATCTGGGGTCTGGCGCAGCCGTTCACCGGCGCGTTGGCGGACCGTTTTGGCGCAGCCAAGGTCGTGCTGGTCGGCGGCGTGCTGTACGCCGCTGGCCTGGTGTGCATGGGCCTGTCTGATTCAGCGGTGACCTTGTCGCTGAGTGCCGGGCTGTTGATCGGTATCGGCCTGTCGGGCACCTCGTTCTCGGTGATTCTCGGCGTGGTCGGGCGCGCGGTGCCGCCGGAAAAACGCAGCATGGGCATGGGCATCGCCAGTGCGGCGGGCTCCTTTGGTCAGTTCGCCATGCTGCCCGGCACCTTGGGGCTCATTGGGTGGCTGGGCTGGTCGGCGGCCTTGCTGGTGCTAGGCTTGCTGGTAGCGCTGATCGTGCCTTTGGTCAGCATGCTCAAGGACAAGCCCCTGCCATCGCTCGGCCATGAGCAGACGCTCTCCGAAGCGCTGCGCGAAGCCTGTTCCCATTCGGGTTTCTGGCTTTTGGCGTTGGGCTTTTTCGTCTGCGGTTTTCAGGTGGTGTTCATCGGTGTCCACTTGCCGGCCTACTTGGTGGACCAACATCTGCCGGCAACCGTCGGCACTACGGTGCTGGCGCTGATCGGCCTGTTCAATATCTTCGGCACCTACACGGCCGGCTGGCTCGGCGGACGGATGTCCAAGCCGCGGCTGCTGACCGGGTTGTACCTGTTGCGCGCGGTCGTCATCAGCCTGTTCCTGTGGGTGCCGGTCACGACCACCAGCGCCTACCTGTTCGGCATGGCGATGGGCTTTTTGTGGCTGTCGACGGTGCCATTGACCAACGGCACCGTGGCCACCTTGTTTGGCGTACGAAACCTGTCCATGCTCGGTGGGATTGTCTTCCTGTTTCACCAGTTGGGCTCATTTCTGGGTGGCTGGTTGGGCGGGGTGGTGTATGACCGAACCGGGAGCTATGACTTGATCTGGCAAGTGGCGATTCTCCTCAGTCTGCTGGCGGCGGCCTTGAACTGGCCTGTGCGCGAGCAGCCGGTAGCGCGCCTGCAGACGCAACTGAGTGCGTCATGAGCAGTCTGTGGCCACGCATCGGCCTGACGGCGGCTGGCGCCCTGCTGCTGGCACTGGCGTGGTGGGGCTGGCATCAGGGCGGGCTGGCATTGATGCAGTTGGGCATGGCTGTCTGCTAGGAACGCTGGGGAGCTTTTAACAGATAGCCGCTTGCTAGAGGCAGCCGTGCACGAGTAACTTCGTGCTCAAGACCCTCTCAAGGATGCACGGATATGCTCATGCGCTGGCTTGCAGTACCCGCGTTACTGGTGGCGTTTTCTGGACTGGCCCAGGCGGCCGAATGCCCGGAGCTGTTGCAAGGCTCGCTGCCCAAGTTGCGCGCCAAGGAATCGATCGATCTGTGCCAGCGTTTCGCCGGCAAGCCGCTGGTGGTGGTCAATACCGCCAGCTTCTGCGGGTTCGCCCCGCAGTTCAAAAGCCTTGAGGCGCTGAACCAGAAGTACAAGTCCCAGGGCCTGGAGGTGATCGGCGTGCCGTCCGATGACTTCAAGCAGGAGTCCAAGGATGGCGCCGAGACTGCCAAGGTCTGCTACGTGAACTACGGCGTGACGTTCACCATGACCGAGCCGCAGAAAGTCCGCGGCGACGACGCGACTCACCTGTTCAAGGTGCTTGGCGAGCAGACCACTGCACCGAAATGGAATTTCTACAAATACGTGGTCGATCGCCAGGGCAAGGTGATCGCCAATTTCTCCAGCCTGACCAAGCCCGACGATCCTGAATTCATCGCTGCCGTCGAGAAGGCTATCGCGTCGCACCCCTGATCGACGCCCATTAAAAAGCCCCGCTGCTGTCACTCAGAGCGGGGCTTTTTTGATTTCAGACGCTGGAAGCGTCCGTCATCAGAAGCGGTAGGTTGCACCTACACCAAAACCGTTCGCCCAGTTTTCATACTTGGCGTTGTAGCTCTGGCCACGGTCATTGCTGTTGTTGACCTTGACCGCTTCTTCACGCAGGTACGAGTACGCCACATCGATGGTCAGGTCGTCGGTCGGGCTCCAGCCGGCGCCCAGGCTGAAGATCTTGCGATCGCCCGTCGGGATGCGTGGGGAACGGTCGACGTTGTTGGTCGGCGCCTGGTCGAAGGACAGGCCGGTACGCAGGACCCATTGCTTGTTCAGCTGGTAGGACGCGCCGATGGCGTGAGCCCAGGTGTCGTGCCAGTTCTGGTCTTCGGTGATGGTACCGAATTGGCCATTGAGTACCCCAGGTACACCGCTGTTTTCCACGGTAATTTCTTTCAGGCGGCTCCAGCGAGTCCAGGTGCTGCCTGCGTACAGGGTCCACTGGTCGTCGAGCTGGTGGGTAACCGAGAAGTCGACAGATTCAGGAGTAGTCAGGTCCAGGGACGCGTCGTACTTCTGGTTCGGGTTCTGACCGATCAGGCCCAGAACGTTGTAGTTGACCTTGGTGTTGCCTTCCAGCTTGTACTTCACTTTCGAGTGATAAGTCAGGCCCAGGCGGGTGCTGTCGGTGGCTTGAACCAGCACGCCGATGTTGTAGCCCAGCGCGGTGTCGTCACCCTTGATCTTCACTTCGCCATCGCCGGCGGCCTGGGTGATCGACAGGTTCGATTCCAGCTTGCCGTCGATACGGTTGATGGTCGGACCGAAGCCGATCGACACCTTGTCGTTGAAGGCGTAGCTGACGGTGGGCTGCAGGGTCACGATTTTAACGTCGCTCTTGCTGCCGAAGTAGCGGCCGCCGAAGTTGTTCTCGTAGTCGGTCACCAGGCCGAAGGGGGCGTAGACACCTACGCCGACTGCCCACTTGTCATCGATTGGCTTGACGTAATAGCCCATCGGTACGGCGATGAACGGCACCATGTCGCCGTGGTTGGTGCCACTGTTAGGGCTGGAGCTGGCGTTGCTGATGTCGGTATGTGCGTCGAGCATTGCAACACCGCCGGTCACTTGTTCGCGCTTGATCCGCGACATGCCGGCAGGGTTGCCAAAAATGGTGCTTGCGTCATCGGCAGAGGAAGATCGCCCGGCAAAACCTGTACCCATCCCGCTGATGCTTTGTTCGTTGATGGCAAAGCCAGCTGCAAAGATCTGGGTGGATGCCAGGGTAACGGCGAGGCTAAGGGTGGTTTTGAGCATTACTTTTTTCATTATTAGAACTCCTGGTGATCACCGGGGCGAAAATTACCAACATTTTCGTCCCAGCGCTATAGGCTGTGAGGCTTGAGTTAGAGCGGTTTTGTAGGACAATCAGACCGGATTCGCCGCGTGTTGGGCGATCTTCTGAATTGGGGGGATCAGCAGGCGACCTGATTCAGCGTTGAAACACAGGTGTGCCAGGCGTACGTGAAGTCCCGAAGTCGGCCTTGGGGCTGGAAGGTCTGGCGCCAGATGCGGGCCATTCCAAGCAGATCATCCGCTTCGGGCAGGGAGGTGTTCTGTTCTTCGACCAGCAGCCAGGCGATGGCAGTGGCGTAACGCAGGTTGACGGTCAATTCCAGGTGCGGGCTGCTGAGGAAAGCATGCTGGCTGGCGAGGCCGCGCACCAGGCTGGCGCGCTCCGGGTCCAGGGCCAGGTAATGGTCCCAGAGCGCCTGGTGGCGAGGTTCGGCAATTCGGTACAGGCCGTGTCCACGGCGGTCGTGCAGGGCGGAGCCGAGGGCTGACTGACTGGCGGCGATGCCCAGCAGCAGGGATTCGGCAGTTGCGCTGTGGCGTCCGAGATAAAGCAGGGTCGGACGGATCACATAACGGCACAGTTCGCTGGCAGCGATACCCATAACACCCTCGAAACGGAAGTAGGCGGCGACACCTGAAAGGGGGCCTTGGCAGCGGTGGATCGGTTCAGGCTCGCCGGAAGCGGATCAAGCCGCTTGAGTTGAAGTGTAGTGTCATATTCGCGACGTAAAGGCCTGTTTTTACAATATTTCCGGCTGCCAGTTATAATCGTTATATCGGATAGTACTTAAGCCAGAGCGACTGAAAGGGAAATATCAGGCAATAAAAAGCCCCGCGTTTTAAGCGAGGCTTTTGATGTTTCAGTCTTTTCGGCGTATCAGGCAACCAGTGCCTGACGGGTACGCTCGATCACAGCCTGCAGCGGTTCGGCGCTGGAGTACTGATCAGGGTAGAGGCGTTCGCTGTGACGAGCGATGCCGTGTTCGTTGACCAGAGTGAAACTGAAGCAGCCTTTGCGAGCGGCCATGATCAGGCAGTTCATTGGTGCAAAAGCGTTGGTTAGGGTGCGGATAGCATCCTGGGTGTGGATTTGAGTAGTCATTATTGGGTGTTCCTACAAGCGACACGGATAAGAGCCGTGCAAAATTAAAACGTTCCAGTGACGACGACCACCGTTGGTCGAACGAAGAACCCGACTGGAACAAAGCAGCCAGTTTGAAGCGCTGATAATTGGCGCGCTTGGGCTGGCAGGTAGGTACTTAGGAGGGCAGGCAACACATCAAGGGCAAAGGTTCTGGGCCCGGGGTGAAGATCCTGATCAATTTGCAGGCTGGTTCGGTCAGAGTAAGTGAGCCTGGCAATACCCTTTGCTTTCGATCAAAGGCTGTATTGACGCAAGGTTTACCTGGAAACCATCGAGGTGGTCGATCCCGCTTGTTCGGATGAAGCTTCGTTTTCGAATGCTGTCCGGGGGGATTTGTTCGACCAGAATTGACTTTCAGCTTGGTACTAACGCTGTGGATTCTATCAAATCAGTTTGGGTAATGGAAGTGGAATAACAAAAAAGATTTGAGCGGGGCTAAAAATCCCCCTGTGGCACCTCGACCTTTGGTCGGGATCGCTCTGTACTAGCACAGAATCCGACCGCTGGCAGCCGCAGCGGGTTTTGCCCAGACAGGCCTGGCGCAAGGCTTTGACCGGGGTTATCCCCGGACCCCTGAGTCAAAACGCGCCGAAAAAGCGCATCGATATAACCGTCGTGAAGGTACTTGTACACATTAGTTGCGCGGACTGTAACCGCACTGTCATTTGGCTCACAAGCGCAGTGGGTGCCTGTAACGAAAATTTAAGTCAATGAAAAACATCGCTTTTTTTTGCTGGTGAAAAAATCGTCAGTTTGACTGCGAGCCCCATTCCACAGGGGTTTGCGAGAGTTCAAGGCGGGTTGTCCACTGAGTTATCCACAGCTTCTGTGGATTGTCCCGAGCGCTTGCTCTAGGACGGGCGTGCCGGGTTTTTTAAGCTTTACCTGTAGGAAAAAAAGAGTACAGTGGCGCGCCTTCCGATCTGCCCTACAGTGCTTTATGAAGTTTCGTTCAGTATCAGTCTCCGATTCCTCGTCACCCACCGCTTCCATCCCACCCAAGTGCTTTTCCATGCGAGTGGCGGAGTGGTTGCTGGACAGCCCGCGCCTGGGCGAAAACACCAACGTCAAACATTTCGCCGGACACTTGCTCAAACAGCCGGCACGTGAAGGTGTCGTGGCTGCGCAAAGCCGTCTTGGCCAATTAATGTGCCGCGAGTGTGGCAATGCCCGGGACCGCCGTATCGGCCAGGACCTGCTGCGCCAAGCCGCGCGGGCAGGGGATCGGCGCGCACAACGTGAACTGGGCCTGGTCGAAGACTGAGCTGTCCAATAGCCGGCGCCTTGGTTAACCTTCAAGCTTTACCGAATGGACAGGAATGGCTATGGCTATGGAGTTGACCAGCATTCTGCTTGGTCTGGCGGGGGCTGCACTGCCGTTGTTGGTACTGGCCTGGCAACTTCAGCGCCGCGCCAGCGCGACGCAGTCCGAAGGTGCCCTGCTGCAGGAGCGCCTGGCGATGTCCCTGCTGGCGCAGGATGGGCTGAATGCCCAGCTCGAAACCAGTCGCGATGAAATCGCCGACCTCAGCCAGATCAATACCACCCGGCAGGCCGAGCTGGCAGCGCTGCGGCGTGAAGTCGAGCTGCTGCAGATCGAGCGCGATGACGCCCGGGACGCCGCACATGCCTGGAACATCGAACGCGCTGGCAAAGAGACCGAGCTGCGCCGCCTTGACGCCCAGGCCGCCTCCCTCAACGCCGAGCTGCGCGAGCAACAGGACAGCCATCAGCAACGCCTCAGCGACCTGCAGGGCTCGCGGGACGAGTTGCGCGCGCAGTTTGCCGAGCTTGCGGGGAAGATTTTCGATGAGCGCGAGCAGCGGTTTGCCGAGACCAGCCAGCAACGCCTGGGGCAGTTACTGGACCCGTTGAAGGAACGCATCCAGTCGTTCGAAAAGCGTGTGGAGGAAAGCTACCAGGCCGAAGCGCGGGAGCGTTTTTCCCTGGCCAAGGAGCTTGAGCGCCTGCAGCAATTGAATCTGCGCTTGAGCGACGAAGCCACCAACCTGACCCGCGCGCTGAAAGGGCAGAAAACCCAGGGCAACTGGGGTGAGTTGATTCTTGAGCGGGTGCTGGAGCACGCCGGATTGGAAAAGGGCCGTGAGTACCAGACCCAGGTCACGCTCAAGGGCCCGGATGGCGAACGTTTCCAGCCGGACGTGATTATCTATCTGCCCGGTGACAAGCAGGTAGTGGTCGACTCCAAGGTCAGCCTCACCGCCTACCAGCAGTACGTGGCGGCCGATGATGACGCCATCGGCCAGATTGCCCTCAAGCAACACGTGCTGTCCCTGCGCACTCACGTCAAAGGCTTGTCCGGCAAGGACTACAAGCGCCTGGACGGTTTGCACAGCCTGGATTTCGTATTGCTGTTCGTGCCGATCGAAGCGGCGTTCTCGGCGGCGCTGCAGGCGGAGCCGACGTTGTTTCAGGAGGCGTTTGATCGCAACATCGTGATTGTCAGCCCGACCACGCTGCTGGCCACTCTGCGAGTTATCGACAGCCTGTGGAAGCAGGAACGCCAGAGCCAGAACGCCCGGGAAATCGCCGAGCGGGCCGGGTGGCTGTATGACAAGTTTGTGTTGTTTATCCAGGATCTGGATGAGGTCGGCAATCGCCTGCAGCAGCTGGACAAGGCCTACAGTTCGGCGCGCAACAAGCTGACCGAAGGACGGGGTAATCTGGTCAGTCGCAGTGAACAGCTGAAGTTGCTGGGCGCGCGGGCGAGCAAGAGCTTGCCGGCGGATCTGTTGGAACGGGCGATGACGGATGTGGACGGGTTGGCGGAGTTGCCGGAGTAGGGTCGGAAGATCAAGAGATCAAGAGATCAAGAGATCAAGAGATCAAGAGATCAAGAGATCAAGAGATCAAGAGATTAAGAGATTAAGATCAAAAGATCGCAGCCTTCGGCAGCTCCTACGGGGGGGTGTGCATCCATGCGATCCGGTAGGAGCTGCCGAAGGCTGCGATCTCTTGATCTGGCTGTTACAGGGGCAAATGTTTACTCAACAACGCCCTCAGCGCCGCCGGCTTCACCGGTTTCGCCAGGTACCCAAGCCCCGCCGCATGCACCTGCGCCACCATCTCCGGGCGGCCATCGGCGCTGATCACCACGCCCGGCACCGGCTCGCCCAGGCGGGTGCGCAGCCAGGCCATCAGGTCGGTTCCGGTTTCGCCATCGTCCAGGTGGTAATCCACCAGTGCCAGTTGCGGACGCATCCCCTCGCTGAGCAACGCCGCACACTCATCACGATTACGCGCAGTCCAGACCTGACACCCCCAGCGGGTCAGCAGGCTGTTCATGCCAATCAGAATGCTGTCTTCGTTATCGACACACAGCACCTGGGCGCCACTCAACAGCTTGCCGTTGAGCTCCGCAGCTTTCACCGGCAGCGCGGTTTGCGCTCGTGCCAGGGGCACACTGACACTGAACACACTGCCGCGCCCCGGCCAGGAGCGCACTTGCAGGCTATGGCCAAGCACCCGGCATAACCCGTCGGCAATCGCCAGCCCCAACCCCAGGCCTTTCTCGGCACGGGTCTGATGGCTGTCGAGACGTTTGAACTCTTCGAAAATCACCTTCAGTTTGTCTTGCGCAATGCCCGGGCCGCGGTCCCAGACCTCCAGGCACACCTCGCCCTTGCGTCGCCGAACGCCCAGCAACACCGGCCCTTTGGCGTAGCGGAAAGCGTTGGTGAGGAAGTTTTGCAGAATGCGGCGCAACAATTTGATGTCGCTGTCGACCCGCAGCGTGCTGCCGCGCACGCGGAACTTCAGGCCCTGATCCCGGGCCAGCGCCTTGAACTCGGCACCGAGCACGTCGAACAGTTCGTTGAGTTCGAACGGCTGCGAATCGGGGTTGATCTTGCCGTTTTCCAGGCGGGAAATGTCCAGCAGGTCGCTGATCAGGTCTTCGGCCGAGCGCAGCGATGTATCGAGGTGCT
Organism: Pseudomonas sp. LB3P31; assembly: GCF_054897945.1. Taxonomy (NCBI): domain Bacteria; kingdom Pseudomonadati; phylum Pseudomonadota; class Gammaproteobacteria; order Pseudomonadales; family Pseudomonadaceae; genus Pseudomonas; species Pseudomonas sp. LB3P31. The sequence continues at coordinate 1,622,616 of NZ_CM142710.1, read as the reverse complement.
GCACCAGTTTCTGCGCATCGGCGGACAGGCCGTCGTCCTGGTGGGAGAGGGCGGCGGAGAATAGCCGTGCGGCATTCAGCGGCTGCATCAGGTCGTGGCTGACAGCGGCCAGGAAGCGGGTTTTCGACTGGTTGGCGGACTCGGCCGTGCCCTTGGCCTCGGTCAGCGCAACGTTGAGTTGCGACAGTTCGTGGGTGCGTTCGGTCACCCGACGCTCCAGGCCTTCGTTGGCTTCGGTCAGCGCCTGCTCGGCCTCGCGGAACGCGGTGATGTCGGTGAAGCTCATGACGAAGCCGCCGCCGGGCATCGGGTTGCCGATCAGTTCGATCACCCGGCCGTTGGGGAACAAGCGCTCGGAGGTATGGGCGCGTCCCTGGCGCATCCAGTGCAGGCGCCGCGCCACGTGCACTTCAGCTTCGCCCGGACCGCACAGGCCGCGCTCGGCGTTATGGCGAATGATGTCGGCAATCGGCCGGCCGACGCTGATCAAACCGTCCGGGTAATTGAACAGCTCAAGGTAACGCCGGTTCCACGCCACCAGCTTCAGCGACTGGTCGACCACGCTGATGCCCTGGGTGATGTTCTCGATCGCACCTTGCAGCAATGCGCGGTTGAATTGCAGGACTTCGGAGGCTTCGTCGGCGATTCGTACGACATCTTCGAGCTGCATTTCGCGACCTTCAATGGCCGCTTTTACCACTGCGCGGGTTGAAGAGGCGCCTAGCACACCCGCCAGCAAGCGCTCGGTGTGGGCGATCCACTCGCCATCGGCGTTCTGGTTCGGGTTGAAGCCTTTGCCCTGACGATAGGCGAAGCGGATGAAACTCTGGCGAGCGCGTTCCTCGCCGACAAAACGTGCGGCGAGTTCCAGCAGGTCGTTGATCTGCACCGCCAGCATCGAGCGTGCGCTGGGGCGGGCGCTGATCTCCTGGCCGATAAAACGCCCGGCCTGCCAGTGCTCCGACACCCGGGTGCGCGACAGCACCGAGACCCAGGCGAACAGCGTGAAGTTACCCACCAGCGACAACACCACGCCTTGGGTCAGCGGAGTGATCGGCAGGTCCAGCGGGTTGCCCTGCAGCCAGGCCAGGCCCGGGAAGGTATGCAGCGACCAGCCCAGGCTGTGCGCGGCGATAGGCAGAACCAGCGTGTAGAACCACAGGAAGGTGCCGGCAGCGAGGCCGGCGAACACGCCGCGGCGGTTCGCCTGTTTCCAGTACAACGCACCGAGCATGGCCGGGGCCAGTTGGGTGACGGCGGCGAACGCGATCTGGCCGATAGTTGCCAGGCTCGCGGTCGAGCCCAGCAGGCGATAGCTCACATAGGCCAGCAGCAGAATCACCACGATGCTGACGCGGCGCACCGACAACATCCATTGGCGGAATACTTCGAACGGGCGCTCGGCATTGTTACGCCGCAGCAACCACGGCAACAACATATCGTTGGAGACCATGGTCGACAGCGCCACACTGGCCACGATCACCATGCCGGTCGCCGCCGAAGCGCCGCCGATAAAGGCCAGCAATGCCAGGGCAGGGTGCGCCTGGGCCAGCGGCAGGCTGATGACGAACGAATCCGGCAGCACCGAGCTGGGCAACAGCATTTGCCCGGCCAGGGCGATCGGCACGACAAACAATGCCGCCAGCGCCAGGTAAGCGGGAAACACCCACTTGGCCAGGCGCAGGTCTTGCGGATCGATATTTTCCACCACGGTGACGTGGAACTGCCGTGGCAGGCAGATGATCGCCATCATCGCCACGCCGGTCTGCACGATCATCGACGGCCAGTTGATCGTTTCCTTCCAGTATTCTTCCAGGCGCGGCGCCAGCTTGGCCTGGTCGAACAGGTCTTCAAAACCGTCGTACAGGCCGAAGGTGACGAACGCGCCCACGGCGAGGAAGGCGAACAGCTTGACCAGCGATTCGAAGGCAATGGCCAGCACCATGCCGCGGTGGTGTTCCGTGGCGTCGAGGTTGCGCGTACCGAACACGATAGTGAACAGCGCCAGCACCAGGGACACGATCAGCGCCGTATCCTGGGCCCGCACGCCCATGGCGTCGGCCCCGGCGCCGATCAGCAGGTTCACGCCGAGCACGATGCCTTTGAGTTGCAAGGCGATGTACGGCAACACCCCGACCAGGCAGATCAGCGCCACCACCACCGCCAGGGACTGCGATTTGCCATAACGGGCGGCGATGAAGTCGGCGATCGAGGTGATGTTCTCCTGCTTGCTGATCATCACCATCTTCTGCAGGACCCACGGCGCACACACCAGCAGCAGGATCGGTCCGAGGTAGATCGGAAGGAACGACCAGAGCTGTTCGGCGGCCTGGCCGACGGCGCCGAAGAATGTCCAGCTGGTGCAATAGACTGCGAGCGACAGGCTATAGACCCAGGCTCGCACGCGCGGCGGCAGCGGCGTGGCGCGCCGGTCGCCGTAGAAGGCGATGGCGAACATGATGGCCATATAGGCCAGGGCGACGGCGGCGATCAGCCCGGTGGACAGCGGCATGGGAACTCCAGGGCAAAGACATCCGGGACTCCAGCCCGGTCAGACAGTCTCGCACGATGGAGGGGGATAGTCAGTGTCGACCAAGGTCGAGGCGTGGTGGGGTGTCGCAGGGTGTTTGGCCCGTGGAATGTTTGGTGTCTGAATGGTCCCCATCGCGAGCAGGCTCACTCCTACAGCGTCCACAACGATTGGCGGCGGCTGACACACCTGTAGGAGTGAGCCTGCTCGCGATGAGGCCGATACGGTTTATATCTATAATACCGATAACAGTTAGAGATATTACCCGTTATATAGATATTCGATTCGGTTCTACCATGAGTTCTACCTCACCAGAGGACAGGAGTTCGCCATGACCTGCACCACTATCGCAAAACCAGGCTTCAGACCTTTCAGTCATTTGCAGCACCCGCGCGAAGTCATCCGCCAGTTCACGCCGAACTGGTTCGCCGCCACCATGGGCACCGGCGTCCTGGCGCTGGCGCTCACTCAGTTGCCCCTGAATATTCCCAGTTTGCGCGTTGCAGCCGAAGCCCTGTGGCTATTCAACATCGGGCTGTTCGTGTTGTTTAGCGCGCTGTACGCCGCACGCTGGGTGCTGTTCTTCGACGAGGCGCGACGCATCTTCGGCCACTCCACCGTATCGATGTTCTTCGGCACCATCCCCATGGGCCTGGCGACGATCATCAACGGCTTCCTGCTGTTCGGCCTGCCACGCTGGGGCGATGGCGTGATCCAGCTCGCCGAGGTGCTGTGGTGGCTGGACGTGGCGATGGCGCTGGCGTGCGGGGTGCTGATTCCTTACATGATGTTCACGCGCCAGGAGCACAGCATCGACCAGATGACTGCAGTCTGGCTGTTGCCCGTGGTCGCGGCAGAAGTCGCGGCGGCTAGCGGTGGCCTGCTCGCACCGCACCTGGGCGACGCGCATTCGCAGTTGGTGGTGCTGGTGACCAGCTACGTGCTGTGGGCATTCTCCCTGCCAGTGGCCTTCAGCATCCTGACCATTCTGATGCTGCGCATGGCCTTGCATAAACTGCCCCATGAAAACATGGCCGCTTCAAGCTGGCTGGCACTGGGCCCCATCGGTACCGGTGCCCTGGGCATGTTGTTGCTGGGCGGCGACGCGCCGGCAATCTTCGCTGCGAATGGTATGAACGGCATCGGCGAAATCGCCGCCGGCCTGGGCCTGATCGCCGGGATCACCCTGTGGGGCTTCGGCCTGTGGTGGATGCTGATTGCACTGCTGATCACCGTGCGCTATCTGCGCGCCGGCATACCGTTCAACCTCGGCTGGTGGGGCTTCACTTTTCCCCTGGGCGTGTATGCCCTGGCAACGTTGAAACTGGCCAGCACCTTGCACCTGACCTTCTTCAGCGTGTTTGGCTGCCTGCTGGTGGCATTGCTCGCAGTGATGTGGCTTATCGTCAGCAAGCGCACGGTGCAAGGCGCGTGGCGGGGCGAGCTGTTTGTTTCGCCGTGCATTGCAGGTTTAAGGAAATAAACAAAGGAGACAGGTAATGTGTGGCCTGGAGCGCGATTCGGCATTCCAAGTACTGTATCCACGCCACTCGCTACCCACTCTCTACCCCACAACAGGGACACACGGAAGATGAGTCATCCCTCACAGTTCACCTTGCTGCGCACCCGGCGCTTCCTGCCTTTTTTTGTCACACAGTCCCTCGGGGCCTTCAACGACAACATCTTCAAGCAGTCGCTGATCCTCGCCATCCTCTACAAGCTGACCATCGATGGCGATCGCTCGATCTGGGTCAACCTGTGTGCATTGCTGTTTATCCTGCCGTTCTTCCTGTTCTCGGCGCTGGCCGGACAGTTCGGCGAGAAGTTCGCCAAGGACGCGCTGATCCGCCTGATCAAGCTTGGGGAGATCGCCATCATGGCGGTGGGCGCGGTCGGGTTCATGTTCGACCACCTGTGGCTGATGCTGCTGGCGCTGTTCGCCATGGGCACGCATTCGGCGCTGTTCGGGCCGGTGAAATACTCCATTCTGCCCCAGGCTTTGCACGAAGAAGAACTGGTCGGCGGCAACGGCCTGGTGGAAATGGGCACCTTCCTGGCGATCCTTGCGGGGACCATTGGCGCCGGCATCATGATGTCGTCCAGTCACTACGCGCCCATCGTCTCGACCGCGATTATCGGCATTGCCGTTCTCGGTTACCTCGCCAGCCGCAGCATTCCGCGGGCTGCCGCTTCCTCACCGCACATGCGCCTGAACTGGAACATCTTCAGCCAGTCCTGGGCCACCCTGAAGCTGGGCCTGGGCCAGACTCCGGCGGTGTCGCGCTCGATTGTCGGCAACTCGTGGTTCTGGTTTGTCGGAGCGATCTACCTGACGCAGATCCCGGCCTACGCCAAGGAATGGATGCACGGCGACGAAACCGTGGTGACGCTGATCCTCACCGTGTTCTCGGTAGGCATTGCGCTCGGCTCGATGCTCTGCGAAAAACTCTCGGGGCGTAAAGTCGAGATCGGCCTGGTGCCGTTCGGTTCGTTCGGTTTGACCGTGTTTGGCCTGCTGTTGTGGTGGCACTCCGGAGGGATTCCGGACAGCGTCACCGGCCACGGCTGGATCGAAGTGCTGGGCTTTGCCCACACCTGGCTGGTGTTGATCGACATCCTCGGGCTCGGCGTGTTCGGCGGTTTTTACATCGTGCCGCTGTATGCGCTGATCCAGTCGCGCACCGCCGAGAATGAGCGGGCGCGCGTGATAGCCGCCAACAACATCCTCAATGCGCTGTTCATGGTGGTGTCGGCGATTGTCTCGATCGTCTTGCTGAGTGTGATCGAGCTGTCGATTCCCCAGCTGTTCCTGGTGGTTTCGCTGCTGAACATCGGCGTCAATGCCTACATTTTCAGTATCGTGCCCGAGTTCAGCATGCGCTTCATGATCTGGCTGCTCAGTCATTCCATGTACCGCGTCGAACATCGCAACCTGGAGTTGATTCCCGACGAGGGCGCGGCATTGCTGGTGTGCAACCACGTGTCTTTCGTCGATGCCTTGCTGATAGGCGGGGCGGTGCGCCGGCCGATTCGCTTCGTGATGTATTACAAGATCTACAACCTGCCGGTGCTCAATTTCATCTTCCGCACCGCCGGCACAATCCCGATCGCCGGGCGCCAGGAAGATATCCAGATCTACGAGAAGGCGTTCAAGCGCATCGCCCAGTACCTGAAGGATGGCGAACTGGTGTGCATCTTTCCGGAGGGTAAGTTGACCACCGATGGCGAAATCAACGAGTTTCGGGGTGGCCTGACGCGCATTCTCGAAGAGACGCCGGTGCCGGTGATTCCGCTGGCGCTGCAGGGGCTGTGGGGCAGTTTCTTCAGTCGCGACCCGGGCAAAGGGCTGTTTCGCCGATTGTGGTCGCGGGTAACTCTGGTGGCGGGGGCTGCAGTGCCTGTGGAGGCGGCTACGCCGGCCATTCTGCAAAGTCAGGTGGGCGAGTTGCGCGGCACAGTGCGCTGATTAAGTTCCCGGCGGGCCGCCTGAACAGCGTGCCCGCAGGTGAACTCAGCCGGCCATCGCCAACCGGTTGCGACCCTCGCGCTTGGCCACATACAGCGCGCTGTCGGCCCGACGCAGCAGGCTCTCGGCGGATTCGCCGGGCAGCAAGGTCGAGCAGCCGAGGCTGACCGTCAGTTCAATAGGTTGGCCGTCCGCCGAGTATTGCCCGGCCTGGGTGGCAAAGCGCAGGCGTTCGCCGATCATGGCCGCCGCTTCACGGCCAGTGTTCGACAGCAGGATCAGGAACTCTTCACCGCCGAAGCGGAACACCATGTCGACATTGCGCAGCTGGCCCTTGATCGAGGCAGCAACGGCCTTGAGCACGTCGTCGCCGGCACTGTGTCCGTGGCTGTCGTTGATGCGCTTGAAGTGATCGATGTCCAGCATCAACAGCGACAGTGGCTGCAAGTGCCGCCGCGACATGTCGATTTCCCGCTGCAGTGTCTGGTCCATGGCCACGCGGTTGCCGGTGTCCGTCAGCGGGTCACGCAGGGCACTCTGGGTGGCGGCGCGGTAGAGCAGGGTGTTGCGCATCGGAAACAGCAGCGCCGACAGCAGTGATTCGAGGTTGCCCTGTTCCTGTTCGGTGAAGCGCTGGTTGCGGCGGAACGTCAGCTCACCCAGGTGCTCGCCTTCATGGCTCAGGCTGTAGCTGATGGAGTGATGGCCGCGCTGGCCGAATTCCAGACGCAGATCGCTGGCCTTGTGCTGGTAGCTCAGGGCGTCGAGCGGGACAAGTCGCTGGATCTCGCGGAAAAACAGCCCGAGTATGCGTTGTGGCTCCAGACTGGTTTGCAGCTGCAAAACCAGTTGCTGGCGTACTTGCGCAAGACTGACGGGCCTTTCCAGAATCCGGGGCTGCTGACCAAAGCCCAGGCGTTGCAATTTGGCACTGTCGAAGTCAATTGCGTTGGTCTGGGAAGGTGATTTCATATGGCATGCGCCCCTGAGCAGTAAGACTGTCTTACAAGCTGGGTGAGAGCGGCTTTTGGGCTGCGCGTCGTACTGGTCCATCAGTCCCGTAGGACATATGCGCCAAGTCTAGTCCGCTTTGTCGACGATTAGTAACCTATCGACTGGAGCCCTGCCCCTAAATGCTTTCACTCGCGTGTCTGAGCAAAATTAGAGCGAAACTCATGCCATTCGGTTCATTCGAATAAAACAGCTTTTAAATCATGGGGTTGGTAGCGAAAAAGCCTGCGCGAGGCGATTTGAGCGGCAGTTGTTTGACTAACAGTAAGCTCATTTGCATCACCTGGTGCGTGCCGCGGCGGGAAGCCGGCGCGGCACGCGAAGCGACGTGCGGTGTTACTGGGCGTCGAAAGCCTGCCCGTTGACAACGGTACTGTCCGGGCCCATGAGGTAGAGATAGACCGGCATGATCTCCTCAGGCGTCGGATTGTTCAGCGGGTTTTCCCCAGGGTAAGCCTGGGCACGCATGCTGGTGCGGGTCGCACCCGGGTTGACGCTGTTGGAGCGCACCGGGGCAACCGTGTCGACTTCGTCGGCCAGTGTTTGCATCAGGCCTTCGGTGGCGAACTTGGAAACACCGTAGGCGCCCCAGTAAGCCCGGCCCTTGCGTCCGACGCTGCTGGAGGTGAACACCACCGACGCATCCTGGGACAGCTTGAGCAATGGCAGCAGGGTGCTGGTGAGCATGAACATGGCATTGACGTTGACTTGCATGACTCGCATGAAGTTTTCGCCCGACAGCTGTTCGATCGGTGTACGCGGACCAATGATCGAGGCGTTGTGCAGCAGGCCATCGAGGTGGCCGAACTCGGTTTCGATCATCGCTGCCAGCTCATCGTATTGATGGGGCAGGGCGGTTTCCAGGTTGAACGGAATAACAGCCGGTTGCGGCTGACCTGCGGCTTCGATCTCGTCGTAGACCTGGGTCAGGTTGGCCTCGGTCTTGCCCAGCAGCAACACGGTGGCGCCATGGGCGGCGTAGGTTTTGGCAGCGGCAGCACCGATACCCCGGCCAGCGCCGGTGACCAGGATGACCCGGCCCTTGAGCAGGTCGGGACGGGCGGAATAATCAAACATAAAAAACCTCGGCTAAAACAAAAAACAGATTGCGGCGTGGATATTCGCGGGCAAGCCCGCTCCCACAAGGATCGAGAGTGTTCACACAATTTGTGCCCGGCATCGGGACCCTGTGGGAGCGGGCTTGCCCGCGAAGGCGTCAGCATTCACGCCACATTCCCAGGGTCCGAAGCCCGCTCTCAGCAGCTGCAAAGCGCGCTATCGAGCACCTTGCGCAATTCCAGCGGATGATCCACCACCACATCCGCACCCCAGTGCCGCGGGTTGTCATCCGGATGGATGTAGCCATAGGTAACCGCCGCCGTTTTGGTTCCGGCATCGCGCCCAGACTCGATGTCGCGCAGGTCGTCGCCAATGAACAACACGCTGGCCGGGTCCAGGTCGAGCATCTTGCAGGCCAGGATCAACGGTTCCGGATCCGGTTTGCTGTTCTTCACATGATCCGGGCAGATCAGCAGTGCTGAGCGCTCTGCCAGGCCCAGCTGCTGCATGATCGGTTCGGCAAAACGCAGCGGCTTGTTGGTGACCACACCCCAGATCAGGTTGGCTTTCTCGATGTCGGCCAGCAGTTCGCCCATACCGTCGAACAACTTGCTGTGCACCGCGCAGCCCTGGAGGTAGCGCTCGAGGAATTCCAGGCGCAGCTCTTCGAAGCCGGGTGATTCCGGGTCCATGGAGAAGGTCGCTGCGACCATCGCCTTGGCACCACCGGAGATCTCGTCGCGGATGTGTTTGTCATCGATCGGCGGCAGGCCGCGCTCGGCCAGCATGGCCTGGCAAATGGCGATGAAGTCCGGCGCGGTGTCGAGCAGCGTGCCATCCATGTCGAAAAGGACCGCTCTGATACGCATCGGCTTATTCCTCGCGCAGGGTCTGGATCATGTAGTTGACGTCCACGTCGGAGGCCAGTTTGTAGTGCTTGGTCAGCGGGTTGTAGGTCAGGCCGATGATGTCCTTGACCGTCAGCCCCGCCATGCGGCTCCAGGCACCCAGTTCGGATGGGCGGATGAATTTCTTGAAGTCATGGGTGCCGCGCGGCAGCAGCTTCATGATGTATTCAGCGCCGACGATGGCGAACAGGTACGCCTTCGGATTGCGGTTGATCGTCGAGAAGAACACCTGGCCGCCCGGCTTGACCATGCGGAAGCAGGCGCGGATGACCGAGGAAGGGTCCGGCACGTGCTCGAGCATTTCCAGGCAGGTGACCACATCGAACTGCTCAGGCATTTCCTCGGCGAGGGCTTCGGCGGTGATCTGCCGGTATTCCACGGTGACGCCCGATTCCAGCTGGTGCAACTGGGCAACCGCCAGTGGAGCCTCGCCCATGTCGATACCCATCACGGTCGCGCCGCGCTGGGCCATGGCTTCACTAAGGATACCGCCGCCGCAACCGACGTCGAGCACCTTCTTACCGGCCAGGTTGACGCGTTCGTCAATCCAGTTGACCCGCAGCGGATTTATGTCGTGCAGCGGTTTGAACTCGCTTTCGCGGTCCCACCAGCGATGGGCAAGGGCTTCGAATTTGGCGATTTCGGCGTAGTCGACGTTGCTCATGGTTCAGTCCTCTAAAACTTGAAAAATCCTGTAGCCCCGGAAGCTGTTCCGGGGGACTTACGATTCGGTGTGGCCGCTGATGCGCTGGCCCCAGGCCTTGGCGGTGGCGCACAGCTGTTCCTCGTCAAGGCGGGTCAGCCTGCGGTCGTCGAGCAATTGTTTGCCGGCGACCCAGAGGTGTTTCACGCAGTCGCGACCGGTGGCATATATAAGCTGCGAAACCGGGTCGTAGACCGGCTGTTGCGCCAGGCCAGACAGGTCGAAGGCGACGATGTCCGCAGCCTTGCCAACTTCCAGCGAGCCGACCTCGGCATCGATCCCCAGCGCCCGGGCACCGTTGAGCGTGGCCATGCGCAATGCGCGATGCGCGTCCAGGGCGGTGGCCGAACCGGCGACGGCCTTGGCCAGCAACGCGGCGGTGCGGGTTTCGCCCAGCAGGTCCAGGTCATTGTTGCTGGCCGCGCCATCGGTACCCACGGCCACATTGACCCCGGCCTGCCACAAACGCTCCACCGGGCAAAACCCGCTGGCCAGCTTGAGGTTCGACTCCGGGCAGTGAATAACGTTGGTATTGCTTTCTACCAGCAACTGCAGGTCGTCATCGCTGATCTGGGTCATATGCACCGCCTGGAAACGCGGGCCCAACAGGCCCAGGCGAGCAAGGCGGGCCAGCGGGCGTTCGCCGCGCTGTTCAACCGACTGCTGCACTTCGAATGCGGTTTCATGCACGTGCATGTGGATCGAGGCGTCCAGCTCTTCGGCGATGACCCGGATTTTTTCCAGGTTTTCATCACCCACGGTGTAGGGTGCATGGGGGCCGAAGGTGATTTTGATGCGCTCGTGGTGCTTGAGATCGCCAAACAGCTCCACGCCCTGACGAATGGCATCGTCCGCCGTGCTGGCGCCAGGAATGGGGAAGTCGAGGATAGGAATGGCGATCTGCGCGCGAATCCCGCTGTTGTGCACCCGCTCGCTGGCAACCTTCGGGAAGAAGTACATGTCAGAGAAACAGGTGATGCCGCCTTTGATCTGCTCGGCAATGGCCAGGTCGGTGCCGTCGCGCACGAAGTCTTCGTCGACCCACTTGGCTTCCGCCGGCCAGATGTGGTTTTCCAGCCAGGTCATCAGCGGCAGGTCATCGGCCAGGCCGCGGAACAGTGTCATGGCCGCATGGCCATGGGCATTGATCAGGCCGGGGCTAAGCAGCATGTCCGGCAATTCACGAACTTCGCGGGCCTCAAGCTTCAATGCCGCGTCGCGCGGGCCGATAAAGACGATGCGGCCGTCGCGGATGCCAAGTGCATGCTCCTTGAGCACAACGCCCGCGGGTTCGACGGGTACCAGCCAGGTCGGCAGCAATAACAGGTCGAGCGCAGCGGCAGTGTTCGGCATCGAAGATCGGTTCCAGAGCTTTTGTTAAGGATGGCGAAGTATACCCGAGCGTCTTGGCGGGGGGATCGCTATAATCGGCGGCTTTGTTCATGAGTGCGGGGTGAGGGATGCGCGATCGACTGTTGGCTGCGGAGAAAGTGAAGGCCATCGATTGGCGTGATGGCGCCCTGTACCTGCTGGATCAGCGCGTTTTACCGTTTGAGGAAACCTGGATTGCCTACACCAGCGCGGCAGGTGTGGCCGAGGCGATTCGTTCGATGGTGGTGCGAGGTGCCCCGGCAATTGGCATCAGTGCGGCTTATGGCATCGTATTGGCAGCCCGCACCCGGATTGCCGAAGGTGGCGACTGGTATGCGGCGCTGGAAGAGGATTTCGCCCTGCTGGCTGATTCTCGTCCGACTGCGGTCAATCTGTTCTGGGCCCTGGGTCGCATGCATGACCGGCTTGATCGCCTGAAGAGTCAGGCAGATCCGCTGGCTGCGCTGGAAGCCGAAGCGCTGGCCATTCATGAAAGTGATCGCGAAGCCAACCTGACCATGGCGCAGCTGGGCGTTGACTTGATCCGCAAGCACCAGGGCAACGCCCAGGCGATCCTCACCCACTGCAACACCGGCGCACTGGCCACCGGCGGCTTTGGTACGGCGCTCGGCGTAATTCGCGGAGCGTTCATCGAAGGCATGGTCGAGCGCGTCTACGCCGATGAAACCCGACCATGGCTGCAAGGTTCGCGGCTGACTGCCTGGGAATTGGCCAATGAAGGCATTCCGGTGACAGTCAACGCCGACTCCGCCGCTGCGCACATCATGAAGACCAAGGGCATCACCTGGGTGATCGTCGGCGCCGACCGGATCACCGCCAACGGTGACGTGGCGAACAAGATCGGCACCTACCAGCTGGCGGTCAACGCCATGCACCACGGCGTGCGCTTCATGGTCGTGGCGCCGAGCTCGACGATTGACATGCACCTGGCCAGCGGCGATGACATTCCCATCGAGGAGCGCGACGGGCGCGAATTGCTGGAAGTCGGCGGCAAGCGGGTCGGGGCGGATGTCGATGCGTTCAATCCGGTGTTCGACGTGACGCCGGCGGATCTGATTGACGCGATCGTGACCGAGAAGGGCATCGTTGAGCGTCCGGACACGGCGAAGATGGCGCAGTTGATGTGCCGTAAGCGGCTGCATTAAAGCCAGCGCGATCCAATGTAGGAGCTGCCGAAGGCTGCGATCTTTTGATCTTGATTTTAAAGATCAAAAGATCGCAGCCTTCGGCAGCTCTTACAGGTCGGTATTTGCAAGTGAAAAATGCGAATTTAGCCAGCTGTTCGCAGCTCTGAGCCTCTCTCGTCCCCTTCAAGCCCGCCACCAGTCAACTAACTACACTCCATGCGCATTAGGGGGATAGGTGCGTGGCGGCTCTTGTGATAACATTCGGCGGTTTCCAAGGTAGCCCGATGTGGCTGCCTTTACTGCGCAGATCCATGGCATAACTCGTTGATTTGTCGTAAGTCGGTGCATGGCACTCAGCCTGCAGCGGCGAGCTTCGTTCGTCCCATATGGATGTGACGAGGTTTCACCAGAAAAAGGAATCAGGCTTCTCATGGGCGAACTGGCCAAAGAAATCCTCCCGGTCAATATCGAAGACGAGCTGAAGCAGTCCTACCTCGACTACGCGATGAGCGTAATTGTCGGGCGGGCACTGCCGGATGCGCGCGATGGCTTGAAGCCCGTGCACCGGCGTGTGCTGTTCGCGATGAGCGAGCTGGGTAACGACTTCAACAAGCCGTACAAGAAATCTGCCCGTGTTGTCGGTGACGTGATCGGTAAGTATCACCCGCACGGTGATACCGCGGTGTACGACACCATCGTTCGGATGGCGCAGCCATTCTCGCTGCGCTACCTGCTGGTAGACGGCCAGGGCAACTTCGGTTCGGTGGACGGCGACAACGCCGCGGCCATGCGATACACCGAAGTGCGCATGACCAAGCTGGCGCACGAACTGCTGGCTGACCTGCATAAAGAAACCGTGGACTGGGTGCCGAACTACGACGGCACCGAAATGATCCCGGCGGTCATGCCGACCCGTATTCCCAACCTGCTGGTCAACGGCTCCAGCGGGATCGCCGTGGGCATGGCGACCAACATCCCGCCACACAACCTCGGTGAAGTCATCGACGGTTGCCTGGCCCTCATCGACAACCCCGAGTTGACCATCGATGAGCTGATGCAATACATCCCGGGTCCGGACTTCCCGACCGCCGCGATCATCAACGGTCGCGCTGGTATCATCGAAGCCTACCGTACCGGTCGCGGCCGCATTTATATGCGTGCCCGCTCGACGATCGAGGACATCGACAAGGTCGGTGGCCGCCAGCAGATCGTCATCACCGAACTGCCGTACCAGTTGAACAAGGCTCGCCTGATCGAGAAGATCGCCGAGCTGGTCAAAGAGAAGAAGCTGGAAGGCATCACCGAATTGCGCGACGAGTCTGATAAAGACGGTATGCGCGTCGTGATCGAGCTGCGTCGCGGCGAAGTGCCTGAGGTGATCCTCAACAACCTCTACGCCCAGACCCAGCTGCAAGCGGTATTCGGCATCAACATCGTTGCGCTGATCGACGGCCGCCCACGCATCCTGAACCTCAAGGACCTGCTGGAAGCCTTCGTTCGCCACCGTCGCGAAGTCGTTACCCGTCGTACCGTATTCGAACTGCGCAAAGCCCGTGAGCGTGGCCACATCCTGGAAGGCCAGGCAGTTGCCCTGTCGAACATCGACCCGGTCATCGCCCTGATCAAGGCTTCGCCGACTCCGTCGGAAGCCAAGGAAGCGCTGATCAAAATGGCGTGGGAATCTTCCGCCGTGGTCGCGATGGTTGAACGTGCCGGTGCCGATTCGTGCCGTCCAGAGACCCTGGACCCGCAATACGGTCTGCGTGAAGGCAAGTACTTCCTGTCCCCGGAACAGGCGCAAGCCATCCTGGAACTGCGTCTGCACCGCCTGACCGGCCTGGAACACGAGAAACTGCTGGCCGAGTACCAGGAGATTCTCAACCAGATCGGCGAGCTGATCCGCATCCTCAACAGCGCCACGCGCCTGATGGAAGTCATCCGCGAAGAGCTGGAAGTGATCCGCGCCGAATACGGCGACGTGCGCCGCACCGAGATCCTCGATGCCCGTCTCGACCTGACCCTGGGTGACATGATCCCGGAAGAAGAGCGCGTCGTGACCATCTCCCACGGCGGTTATGCCAAGACTCAGCCATTGGCTGCGTACCAGGCCCAGCGTCGTGGCGGTAAAGGCAAGTCGGCAACCGGCGTCAAGGATGAGGACTACATCGCTCACCTGCTGGTCGCCAACAGCCACACCACACTCCTGCTGTTCTCCAGCAAGGGCAAGGTGTACTGGCTGAAAACCTACGAAATCCCGGAAGCGTCCCGCGCTGCCCGTGGTCGTCCGCTGGTCAACCTGCTGCCGCTGGACAGTGATGAATACATCACCACCATGCTGCCGGTCGAGGAATACACCGAAGGTCACTTCATCTTCATGGCGACCGCCAAAGGCACCGTGAAGAAGACCCCGCTGGAATCCTTCAGCCGTCAACGCAGCGTCGGCCTGATCGCGCTGGAGCTGGACGAAGGCGACGTGTTGATTTCTGCCGCGATCACCGATGGCGAGCGTGAAGTCATGCTGTTCTCCGACGGCGGCAAGGTCACGCGCTTCAAGGAATCCGACGTGCGTGCCATGGGCCGTACCGCCCGTGGTGTGCGCGGCATGCGTCTGCCGGAAGGGCAGAAGCTGATTTCCATGCTGATCCCGGAAGAAGGCAGCGAGATCCTTACCGCTTCCGCCCGTGGTTACGGCAAGCGTACAGCGATCAGCGAGTTCCCTGAGTACAAGCGCGGCGGTCAGGGCGTCATCGCCATGGTCAGCAACGATCGCAACGGCCGTCTCGTTGGTGCGGTGCAGGTGCTCGATGGCGAGGAGATCATGCTGATTTCCGACCAGGGCACCCTGGTTCGTACCCGTGTTGACGAAGTGTCCAGCCTGGGTCGTAACACCCAGGGCGTGACCCTGATCAAGCTGGCCAGCGATGAAACGTTGGTAGGCCTGGAGCGGGTTCAGGAACCGTCGGAAGTCGAAGGCGAAGAGCTCGAAGAAGGTGAAGAAGGTGCAGTGTTCGACGGTGAGGTCGTGATCGACGACGTTGCCGAAGACCAGCAACTCGACGCCGCAGCCGACGAAGAACCGCAGGAATAAGCGGACACACAGGGGGGCGGATGAAAATTCGCCCCCTTCTTGTTTCTCCTGTTTGAATATGGAATGTAGGACCCTGTAGGAGCTGTCGAGTGAAACGAGGCTGCGATCTTTTGATCTTGCTTTGTAGGATCCAGGAAAAGATCGCAGCCTCGTTTCACTCGACAGCTCCTACAGGATTTCGAGTTTTCAGATTTATTGCGTGATACCACCAAATCAGAGCGAGATTGGATGTGAGCAAGAGAGCCTATAACTTCTGTGCCGGTCCTGCGGCGCTTCCTGAAGCTGTCCTGAAGCGCGCTCAGGGCGAACTCCTTGATTGGCACGGCAAAGGCCTGTCGGTCATGGAAATGAGCCATCGCAGCGATGAGTTCGTGTCCATTGCCACCAAGGCCGAGCAGGATCTGCGTGATCTGCTCAATATCCCGTCCAACTATAAAGTGCTGTTCCTGCAAGGTGGCGCCAGCCAGCAATTCGCGCAGATTCCGCTGAACCTGCTGCCGGAAAGCGGCACCGCCGACTATATCGACACCGGGATCTGGTCGCAGAAAGCCATTGAAGAAGCGTCGCGCTACGGCCACGTCAACGTCGCCGCCACCGCCAAGCCTTACGACTACTTCGCCATTCCCGGCCAGAACGAATGGCAGCTGTCCAAAGACGCCGCTTACGTGCACTACGCCCCGAACGAAACCATCGGTGGCCTGGAATTCCAGTGGATCCCGGAAACCGGTGACGTCCCGCTGGTGGCCGACATGTCCTCGGACATCCTGTCGCGCCCGATGGACGTCTCGCGCTTCGGCATGATCTACGCCGGCGCGCAGAAAAACATCGGCCCGAGCGGCATCGTCGTCAACATTGTTCGCGAAGACCTGCTGGGTCGCGCGCGTTCCCTGTGCCCGACCATGCTCGACTACAAGGTCGCGGCTGACAACGGCTCGATGTACAACACTCCGCCGACCCTGGCCTGGTATCTGTCCGGCCTGGTGTTCGAGTGGCTCAAAGAGCAGGGCGGCGTCGAAGCCATCGGCAAGCTCAATGAAGTGAAACAGCGCACGCTGTACGAATTCATCGACTCCAGCGGCCTGTACAGCAACCCGATCAACAAATCGGACCGCTCGTGGATGAACGTACCGTTCCGCCTGGCGGACGACCGTCTCGACAAGCCGTTCCTGGTCGGCGCCGAAGAACGTGGCCTGTTGAACCTCAAGGGTCACCGTTCCGTGGGCGGCATGCGCGCCTCCATCTATAACGCCGTCGACATCGTTGCGGTCAACGCACTGATTTCGTACATGGCAGAGTTCGAGAAGGAACATGGCTAATGTCTGAGCAAGAACTCAAGGCACTGCGCGTTCGCATTGACGCCCTGGACACCAAGGTCATGGAGCTGATCAGCGAGCGTGCTCGCTGCGCCCAGGAAGTTGCGCGGGTAAAGATGGCCTCGCTGGCCGAAGGCGAAGTGCCGGTGTTCTATCGTCCTGAGCGCGAAGCCCAGGTGCTCAAGCGCGTGATGGAGCGTAACCAGGGGCCGCTGGGCAACGAAGAGATGGCGCGGTTGTTCCGCGAAATCATGTCCTCGTGCCTGGCCCTCGAGCAGCCGCTGAAAGTGGCTTACCTCGGCCCTGAAGGCACCTTCACCCAGGCCGCAGCCATGAAGCACTTTGGTCACGCCGTGATCAGCAAGCCGATGGCGGCGATCGACGAAGTGTTCCGTGAAGTCGCGGCGGGTGCGGTGAATTTTGGCGTGGTCCCGGTGGAAAACTCTACCGAAGGCGCGGTCAACCACACCCTCGACAGCTTCCTCGAACACGACATGGTGATCTGTGGTGAAGTCGAGCTGCGCATCCACCACCACCTGCTGGTGGGTGAAAACACCAAGACCGACAGCATCAGCCGCATCTACTCCCACGCCCAGTCCCTGGCCCAGTGCCGCAAGTGGCTGGACGCGCATTACCCGAACGTCGAGCGCGTGGCGGTTTCCAGCAACGCCGAAGCGGCCAAGCGGGTCAAGGGTGAGTGGAACTCGGCGGCGATTGCCGGCGACATGGCGGCGGGCCTCTACGGGCTGACGCGCCTGGCGGAGAAAATCGAGGATCGTCCGGACAACTCCACGCGATTCCTGATGATCGGCAGCCAGGAAGTGCCACCGACCGGCGACGACAAGACTTCGATCATCGTGTCCATGAGCAACAAGCCTGGCGCGCTCCACGAGCTGCTGGTGCCTTTCCATGACAATGGCATCGACCTGACGCGAATCGAGACTCGGCCTTCGCGCAGCGGTAAATGGACCTACGTGTTCTTTATCGACTTCGTCGGCCATCACCGCGATCCATTGATCAAGGGTGTGCTGGAAAAGATCAGTCAGGAAGCCGTGGCACTCAAAGTGTTGGGCTCCTACCCGAAAGCAGTTCTCTAAGGGCGATAGCAAAATGAGTGGTGACTTCCTCGCTCTGGCACAGCCGGGCGTGCAACAACTTTCGCCTTATGTTCCGGGCAAACCCGTGGACGAACTGGCGCGCGAGCTGGACATCGATCCGGCCAGCATCGTCAAACTGGCGAGCAACGAAAACCCGCTGGGCGCAAGTCCCAAGGCCCTGGAAGCGATTCGCCAGGAACTGGCCGAGCTGACCCGTTATCCGGACGGCAACGGTTTTGCCCTCAAGACCCTGCTGGCCGAACAGTGCCGCGTCGAGCTTGACCAGGTGACATTGGGCAACGGTTCCAACGACATTCTGGAGCTGGTCGCGCGGGCTTATCTGGCGCCAGGCCTGAATGCCGTGTTCAGCGAGCACGCGTTTGCGGTCTATCCGATCGTGACCCAGGCAGTGGGCGCTGAAGCGCGAGTGATCCCGGCGAAGGAATGGGGTCACGACCTGACGGCCATGCTCGCGGCAATCGATGCCAGTACTCGGGTGATCTTCATCGCCAACCCGAACAATCCGACCGGCACCTGGTTCGGCGCCGAAGCGCTGGATGAATTTCTCCAGGATGTGCCCGAGCACGTGCTGGTAGTGCTGGACGAGGCTTACATCGAGTACGCCGAAGGCAGCGACCTGCCGGATGGCCTGGATTATCTGGCGGCCTACCCGAACCTGCTGGTCTCGCGCACCTTCTCCAAGGCTTATGGCCTGGCGGCGCTGCGTGTCGGCTACGGCCTGTCGACTGCGGTGGTGGCCGACGTGCTCAATCGCGTGCGCCAGCCGTTCAACGTCAACAGCCTGGCCCTTGCGGCCGCCTGTGCAGCGCTGCAGGACACTGACTACCTGTCTGAAAGCCGTCGCCTGAACGAAGCTGGCATGCAACAACTGCAAGCGGGCTTCCAGGCGTTGGGGCTGAGCTGGATTCCATCCAAGGGCAACTTCATCTGCGTTGACCTGGCACGCGTCGCCGCGCCGGTTTTTCAGGGCTTGCTGCGCGAAGGCGTGATCGTGCGCCCGGTGGCCAACTACGGCATGCCGAACCACTTGCGCATCACTATTGGTCTGCCTTCCGAGAACAGCCGCTTCCTTGAGGCGCTGACCAAGGTTCTGGCTCGTGGTTGATGTCACTGCACTGCAATCTGCTGCACCTATGATCGGGCGCCTGGTGGTAGTCGGCCTGGGGTTGATCGGTGGTTCGTTTGCCAAGGGTTTGCGTGAAAGTGGCCTGTGCCGCGAAGTGGTGGGGGTCGATCTCGACCCGCAGTCGCGCAAGCTGGCGGTAGAGCTGGGCGTGGTCGATCGCTGCGAGGAAGACCTGGCGGTTGCCTGCCAGGGTGCCGACGTGATCCAGCTCGCCGTGCCGATCCTGGCCATGGAGAAAATGCTCGCCCAATTGGCTGGCATGGAGCTGGGACAAGCGATCCTCACCGATGTTGGCAGCGCCAAGGGCAATGTGGTGCGTGCGGCGACCGCGGCGTTTGGCGGCATGCCGTCGCGTTTCGTGCCGGGCCATCCGATTGCCGGGTCCGAGCAGAGCGGGGTGGAAGCCTCGAATGCCGAGCTGTTCCGTCGGCATAAAGTGATCCTGACGCCGCTTGAGCAAACTGATCCGGCAGCCCTGGCAGTGGTCGATCGTCTGTGGCGCGAATTGGGCGCCGACGTCGAGCACATGCAGGTCGAACGTCACGACGAAGTCTTGGCGGCGACCAGCCACTTGCCGCACTTGCTGGCGTTCGGTTTGGTCGATTCGTTGGCCAAGCGCAATGAAAATCTTGAGATCTTCCGTTACGCTGCCGGCGGTTTCCGCGATTTCACGAGAATCGCGGGCAGCGACCCGGTCATGTGGCACGACATCTTCCTCGCCAACCGCGAAGCTGTCCTGCGTACACTCGATACATTTCGCAGCGACCTCGACGCCTTGCGCGACGCGGTCGATGCAGGGGATGGGCACCAACTGTTGGGCGTCTTCACTCGCGCCCGGGTTGCCCGCGAACATTTCAGTAAAATCCTGGCCCGCCGGGCTTATGTGGACGCTATGAACTCCAACGACCTGATTTTCCTGGCACAACCTGGTGGCCGCCTGACTGGGCGGATTCGAGTACCAGGCGACAAATCGATTTCCCACCGCTCGATCATGCTCGGCTCCCTTGCCGAAGGCGTCACCGAAGTGGAAGGTTTCCTCGAGGGCGAAGATGCCCTGGCGACCTTGCAAGCCTTCCGCGACATGGGTGTCGTGATCGAAGGTCCGCACCACGGTCGCGTGACCATTCACGGCGTTGGCCTGCATGGCTTGAAGCCTGCCCCGGGTCCGATCTACCTGGGCAACTCCGGTACCTCGATGCGCCTGTTGTCCGGCCTGCTGGCTGCCCAGGATTTCGACAGCACGCTGACCGGCGATGCTTCGCTGTCCAAGCGCCCGATGAACCGCGTGGCCAACCCGCTGCGCGAAATGGGCGCCGTGATCGAGACCGCCGCCGAAGGCCGTCCACCGATGGTCATTCGCGGTGGCAACAAGCTCAAAGGCCTGACCTACACCATGCCGATGGCCAGTGCCCAGGTTAAATCCTGCCTGCTGCTGGCCGGCCTGTACGCCGAAGGCAAAACCACCGTGACCGAGCCGGCACCGACTCGTGACCATACCGAGCGCATGCTGCGCGGCTTCGGCTACCCAGTGAGCGTTAACGGCGCGACCGCTTCGGTCGAGTCCGGGCATAAGCTGACTGCTACCCACATTGAAGTACCGGGCGATATCTCGTCCTCGGCGTTCTTCCTGGTGGCAGCATCGATCGCCGAAGGTTCGGAGCTGGTGCTGGAGCACGTCGGCATCAACCCGACCCGCACCGGCGTCATCGACATCCTGCGCCTGATGGGCGCGGACATCACTCTGGAAAACCAGCGTGAAGTCGGCGGCGAGCCCGTGGCTGACCTGCGCGTTCGAGCAGCTAAGCTCAAAGGTATCGAGATTCCAGAAGAGCTGGTTCCGCTGGCGATCGATGAATTCCCGGTATTGTTCGTCGCCGCTGCCTGCGCCGAGGGTCGTACCATCCTGCGTGGCGCGGAAGAGCTGCGGGTCAAGGAATCGGACCGCATCCAGGTCATGGCCGATGGCCTGCTGGCACTGGGCGTCAAATGCGAGCCGACCCCGGACGGCATCATCATCGACGGCGGCCTGATCGGCGGCGGCGAAGTGCACGGTCACGGTGATCACCGGATTGCCATGGCGTTCAGCGTTGCGTCATTGCGCGCCACGGCGCCGATCCGCATCCATGATTGCGCGAACGTCGCTACCTCGTTCCCCAACTTCCTCGCGCTGTGCGCGCAGGTCGGCATCCGCGTAGCGCAAGAGGCTCAGTCGTGAACATCAAGCCACCGGTCATCACCATCGACGGCCCGAGCGGGTCGGGCAAGGGCACCATCGCCGGGATCCTGGCCAAACGCCTGGGCTGGTGCCTGCTGGATTCCGGTGCGCTGTACCGCCTGCTGGCATTTGCCGCGCGCAACCATGGTGTCGACCTGACCAATGAAGAGTCGCTGAAGCTGCTGGCCGCTCATCTGGACGTGCAGTTCGTCGGCGCGACAGAAGGTCATCCGCAACGCATCATCCTCGAAGGCGATGACGTGACCGATGATCTGCGCAACGAACAAGTCGGCGCCTGGGCCTCGCAAGTGGCCGCCCTGCCGGCCGTGCGCGACGCTTTGCTGCAGCGCCAGCGGGCGTTTCAGGAGGCACCGGGGCTGGTAGCCGATGGCCGCGATATGGGTACGGTAGTTTTTCCGGACGCACCCTTGAAGATTTTTCTCACCGCCAGTGCCGAGGAGCGTGCGCGCCGTCGTTACTTGCAGTTGAAGGGAAAAGTCGATGGTGTTAGTCTGTCGAGTCTGCTAGATGAGATACGTGTCCGCGACGAGCGTGACACCCAGCGAGCGGTGGCCCCGCTCAAGCCGGCGGCTGACGCCATACAGCTGGATTCCACGGAATTATCCATCGATCAGGTGTTGCAACGCATCATGAGCGAGATCGCAATCCGCGATATCGCCGGGTGACCAAGAAGCGCTTCAGGGGACCAGTCTTAGTCTTGCGGCGCTTCTTTAATTGAACGTAACCCACGTCGTCTGGGATGTGGAGATGGGCGTATTCTTCGCCCTTATACTCAGGAATTAAAATGAGCGAAAGCTTTGCGGAACTCTTTGAAGAAAGCCTAAAAACCCTGAACCTTCAGGCAGGCTCCATCATCACCGGTGTTATCGTTGATATCGATTACCAAGCTCGCTGGGTAACCGTTCACGCTGGCCTGAAGTCTGAAGCACTCATCCCGCTTGAGCAGTTCTACAACGACGCTGGCGATCTGACTATCAATGTCGGTGACGAAGTTCACGTTGCTCTGGACTCGGTAGAAGACGGTTTCGGTGAAACCAAGCTGTCCCGTGAAAAAGCCAAGCGCGCTGAGTGCTGGATCGTTCTGGAAGCAGCCTTCGCAGCTGAGGAAGTGGTCAAGGGCGTTATCAACGGTAAGGTTAAAGGCGGCTTCACTGTCGACGTTAACGGCATCCGTGCGTTCCTGCCAGGTTCCCTGGTTGACGTCCGTCCTGTGCGCGATACCACGCACCTGGAAGGCAAAGAGCTGGAATTCAAGGTCATCAAGCTTGACCAGAAACGCAACAACGTTGTCGTTTCCCGTCGTAGCGTCCTCGAAGCCGAGAACTCCGCTGAGCGTGAAGCTCTGCTGGAATCCCTGCAGGAAGGCCAACAAGTCAAAGGTATCGTCAAGAACCTCACCGATTACGGCGCATTCGTCGATCTGGGTGGCGTCGATGGCCTGCTGCACATTACCGACATGGCTTGGAAACGTATCAAGCATCCTTCCGAAATCGTCAACGTTGGCGACGAGATCGATGTCAAGGTTCTGAAATACGATCGCGAACGCAACCGTGTTTCCCTGGGCCTGAAGCAACTGGGCGAAGATCCATGGGTTGCTATCAAAGCCCGTTACCCAGAAAGCACTCGCGTTACCGCTCGTGTAACCAACCTGACCGACTACGGCTGCTTCGCTGAGCTGGAAGAAGGCGTTGAAGGCCTGGTACACGTTTCCGAAATGGACTGGACCAACAAGAACATCCACCCTTCGAAAGTCGTACAAGTCGGCGACGAAGTGGAAGTTATGGTTCTGGACATCGACGAAGAGCGTCGTCGTATCTCCCTCGGCATCAAGCAGTGCAAATCTAACCCATGGGAAGATTTCTCTGGCCAGTTCAACAAGGGCGATAAAATTTCCGGCACCATCAAGTCGATCACCGATTTCGGTATCTTCATTGGTCTGGACGGCGGCATCGACGGCCTGGTTCACCTGTCCGACATCTCCTGGAACGAAGTGGGCGAAGAAGCCGTTCGCCGCTTCAAGAAGGGCGACGAGCTGGACACCGTTATCCTGTCGGTTGACCCAGAGCGCGAGCGCATCTCCCTGGGCATCAAGCAACTGGAAAGCGATCCGTTCTCCGAGTACGTTCAAGAGAACGACAAAGGCGCAATCGTTAAAGGCATCGTGAAAGAAGTTGACGCTAAAGGCGCCATCATCACTCTGGCCGACGATATCGAAGCGACTCTGAAAGCCTCCGAAATCAGCCGTGACCGCGTTGAAGACGCGCGTAACGTTCTGAAAGAAGGCCAGGAAGTAGAAGCCAAGATCATCAGCGTTGACCGCAAGAGCCGCGTAATCCAGCTCTCCATCAAGTCGAAAGACGATGCTGAAGAGAAAGAAGCAATCCAAAGCCTGCGCGACAAGCCAGCGACTTCGGAACCTGCTGCTGGTCCTACCACTCTGGGCGACCTGTTGCGTGCACAAATGGAAAAACAGAACTAAGTTCTGTCCTACCATAGAAAAAGGGCGACTTCGGTCGCCCTTTTTTGTGCCTGCGATTTGGTGAGGCGCGCGATCCCCAGAACATCCCCGACCCCTGTCAATCCTCTGTAAGCGAACGGGCATCACACCTTACAAACCGGTTCCCAGTTATGCAGCAGTAGCTCGGCAATCGCGCTCATCTTCTGTGTCGGCAACCGCTCCAGCACATCCTTCAGATATTCATACGGATCATGCTCATTAAGCTTGGCCGACTGAATCAAACTCATCAGCGCAGCCGCGCGCTTGCCGCTGCGCAGCGAGCCGGCAAACAGCCAGTTTTTGCGACCGAGCGCCCACGGGCGTATCTGGTTTTCGCACCAGTTATTGTCGATGGGCACGTCCCCATCATCGAGGTAGCGCGTCAGCGCCGCCCAGCGTTTGAGGCTGTAATCCAACGCTTTGGCGATGGCTGAGCCGATAGGTACCAGCTGGCGTTTTTCGCTCATCCAGGCATGTAACGCATCCGCGATGGGCGCTGCTGTTTGCTGGCGTATTCGCTGGCGTTCAACCGCCTCCAACCCCTGCACCTCGCGCTCGATGTCATATAGTTGTGCGAAGTAGTGCAGCGATTCCTCGGCGATCTGGCTTTTGTGCGTTGCGTGCAAGTCATAAAACTTGCGGCGTGCGTGAGCCATGCAGCCCAGCTCGGTCACACCGCCTTCAAAACTGGCCTTGTAACCGCCGAAATCATCACACACCAACTTGCCTTTCCAGTCCTGCAAGAAGGCACGAGCGTGTTCGCCAGCGCGGCTGGGACTGAAGTCGTACACCACGGCGCTAATGTCGGCGAACGAGGTGGTCGCGTAGGCCCAGACGTAAGCGCGGTGGGTTTTTTTAGCGCCTGGCGCGAGCATTTGTACCGGCGTTTCGTCGGCGTGCACGACGTTGTGATCCAGCAGTACTTCACGCAGGGCATCAACCAGTGGCTGCAGTTGCACGCCGCAGGCGCCGACCCAGCTGGCCAGGGTTGAGCGCGGGATAGCGAGCCCGGCACGGGCGAAGATTTTTTCCTGGCGATACAGCGGCAAATGATCGGCATACTTGGCGATCATCACTTGGGCCAACAGCCCGGCAGTCGGGATGCCTTTGTCGATGACGTGAGCCGGAACGGGTGCCTGGATCAAGGTTTCGCACTGGTTGCAGACCCATTTCCCGCGGACATGGCGTTCGACGGTGAATACGCCGGGCGTGTAATCGAGCTTTTCGCTGACGTCTTCGCCGATGCGCTTGAGGGCGCAACCGCATGGGCATTGAGTGTTTTCGGGTTCGTGATGGATCAGCGTGCGCGGAAATTCGGCAGGCAAGGCGGCGCGCTTGGGTGGCTGACGCTTGGGTGCAGGCTCAGCTTCGGGTGTCAGCGTTTCAAGCTCGGTCTCGATGGCGGCCAGATCGGTTTCCAGCAAATCATCCAGCAAACTGGCCTGAGCCGGACTGAACGACTCGGCACGCTTGGCGAACCGGTGGCGTTTGAGTAAGGCGATTTCGTGAGTGAGCTGCTGGTTGCGGGTTTTGTGGTGCAGCAGCGCTTTATCGAGTGTTTCAACCTGCTTATCCAGATGCTCGACGCGCTGGAACAACTGCGCAGCCAGGCTGCGCAGTTGTTCGGGGTTAAGTTGAGCAAGAGAATTGGCAGAAATCATGGGCTGATTCTGACCAAAATACTGTTGAGTGTATGTCAGGCATTTCCTTTAAATCATTCGGATTGCTCCGTCAGACCCGAGCCGCTGCCAAGGCAAACCGATCACCAACGCCTGCAGCTGCTCGGAATTGAGCTCCAGCTGCGAACCGTGCCGAGTGCCAGGCCAGACAAATCGGCCCTGGTGCAGGCGGCGTGCCGCCAGCCAAATGCCCTGACCGTCGTGCACCAGCACTTTCATGCGGTTGCCGCGCCGATTGGCAAACAGATACGCGCAGTGCGGCTGCGCCGCACCAAACACCGCCACGACGCGGGCCAGCGCTGTATCAGTGCCGGCGCGCATGTCCATGGGCTCGGTGGCCAACCAGATTGAATCGACGCGGATCATTGCAGCAGATCTCGCAGAAAAGCAGAGCATGCCGCTGCGTTTTCTGCCGGCCAACTGACAACAACTGAGCCTTTTGTATGAGGTATTTCGATCCTGATCATGGCAGGAAGGACTTGAGGTGCCGATGGCGATGCTCTGACCGGGATGAACGCGGTTTGCAGCGCCAGAGATTTTTGCGTCTGCACGCGAATCCATTTATGGACGAGGTTGGCATTGAGGTTGTGGGTCAACGCGACATTGGCAATTGAGTTGTCGGGCTGGGCGCACTCGGCAATGACTTGGGTCTTGAAGGATTTGGAATAGGAACGGCGTTGTTGTGGCATGGGCGTCCGCTTAAAAAGGCTAAAGATGGTGTCCACTTAAATTTAGGTGGACACCATCGCCTTAAGCGACGGCGTCAGAAAGGTGTGTTGGCCGGACGGTTACAATCCTCTTTCGATCTAATCCTATTCTCCGAAATCTCCCCGATCCCCCGTAGGAGCTGCCGAAGGTTCGGGCCGCGTTCGGACGATCTTTTGATCTTAACCGTCCTTGGCGTAACTGCGGCTGAACCAACACTATCCCCAAATTGTCTCTTTCTTTAACAGGATCAATCGCTTATTTGCAGCTACTCTGAAGCACAAGGCGCAAGCGCCCTCCGGTAGGGTGCCTGACTAAAAAGGAAGTGCATGAACAAGCTCATGGTCGCCATAGCAGTACTGGCACTGGCAGGCTGCACCACCAGCGCCAAGACCCACGCAGTACGGGGAGTCAGCGGTATCGAGATTGACTGCTCCGGCCTGGGTTCCGGCTGGGAAAAATGCCGCAAGCGCGCCGACAAGGAATGCAAAGCTTCAGGCTACAAGGTAATCGTAAGGTCCGATGACGCCAAAGACGAGGACGAATACCCATTCGGCTTCAACCCGGCAGGCTACCTGACACGCACCATGCTGGTGATCTGCAGGTAACCGACCAGAGCTCCAGTCAGCTGTAGATGCCCGGAAACAGGGCGACTCCAAGCCGGTAAAGATATGTCAAACCTTGGACTGTTCAAATAGCTCCGAGCATGCTAAAACCTTTGAAGCGCTGATCTAGCTGCTTGAAAAAGAAGGGAAAAATATGACGAAGTCGGAGTTGATCGAACGAATTGTCACCCATCAAGGGCTGCTCTCATCCAAGGATGTGGAGCTGGCCATCAAGACCATGCTTGAACAAATGTCCCAATGCCTGGCTACCGGGGATCGTATTGAAATCCGGGGTTTTGGTAGCTTCTCTCTGCATTACCGTGCGCCAAGGGTAGGGCGCAATCCGAAGACCGGGCAGTCGGTTAGCCTGGATGGCAAGTTCGTTCCGCATTTCAAGCCGGGGAAGGAGCTGCGGGATCGGGTTAATGAGGATGAGGAGGAGGGGGGTTGACGGTCTTTGATTTTCAAGGAGTTGCTGATGCGTAACTTGAAGCGAGTGGTTCTGGCAGTATTTTGCCTGTTGCTGGTTCTGGCAATTCTCGCGTTCGTGCTGGAGAATCAGCAATCTGTTTCCTTGTTGTTCCTAGGCTGGTCAGGTCCGCAATTGCCCGTTTCACTGGCGATGCTTTCTGCCCTCCTGCTGGGAATGTTGATCGGCCCCTTCCTGGGTTGGTTCATCAAGCGAAAATCCATACGTGCCAAATATCCTGGTTAGCACGTCTCGTGTCGAAATATGTGTTTTCCTTTAGCCACTGCTTGTCTACATCCATTAGTAAAAACGTCATTAAGCTGTAAAATGCTTCGCTTGTCCGAAAGCGGCTGGTTCCGAGGTCGGGCGGACTGACTCTGCAAGTAGCCTCGGGTCATTGCCGGCTTTTGCATTCATGGATTAGACAGTGCTCGGTTGGCGGCCCTGTCAGTAACTCAAGGGTATGTTTTCGCGTGAAAATTCTAGTAACCGGCGGCGCCGGATTCATTGGTTCGGCGGTAATCCGTCATATCATCTCCAACACTTCCGATTCTGTCGTGAATGTGGATAAGCTCACTTATGCGGGCAACCTTGAATCCTTGGCAGGGGTCAGCCAAGACTCCCGGTATGTGTTTGAGCGCGTTGATATCTGCGACCGTGAAGAAGTCGACCGGGTTTTGCGCGAGCACCAGCCGGACGCCATCATGCACCTGGCCGCAGAATCTCACGTCGATCGTTCCATCTCCGGTCCGTCTGAATTCATCCAGACCAATATCATCGGCACGTATACCTTGCTGGAAGCCGCGCGGCACTACTGGATGTCGCTAGAAGACACGCGTAAAGCCAGTTTCCGGTTCCATCATATTTCGACAGATGAGGTATATGGAGACCTGGAAGGCCCCGAAGATCTCTTTACCGAGACGACGCCCTACCAGCCAAGCTCGCCGTACTCCGCCAGCAAGGCCAGCTCCGATCACCTGGTCCGTGCATGGGCGCGCACCTACGGTTTGCCAACACTGGTGACCAATTGCTCGAACAATTACGGCCCTTGCCACTTCCCTGAGAAGTTGATCCCGCTGATCATCCTCAATGCGCTGGAAGGCAAACCGCTGCCTGTGTACGGTAAAGGTAACCAGGTCCGTGACTGGCTATACGTCGAGGATCACGCGCGCGCACTGTACAAAGTCGTCACCGAAGGTGTGATTGGCGAGACGTACAACATTGGCGGGCATAACGAAAAGCAGAATATCGAAGTGGTGCACACCTTGTGCGCATTGCTTGATGAACTGCGTCCTGACTCCGCACATCGTCCCCACGCCAGCCTGATCACCTACGTCCAGGATCGGCCTGGCCATGACCAGCGCTATGCAATCGATGCCAGCAAAATCCAGCGCGAGCTGGGCTGGACTCCGGAAGAAACCTTTGAAACCGGCATCCGCAAGACGGTCGAATGGTACCTGGGCAATACCGAATGGGTAGAGCACGTTAAAAGCGGAAGCTACCAGCAGTGGATCGACCAGAACTACACGGACCGCTCGAGCAAAGCATGAAGATCCTTCTTTTGGGCAAAAATGGCCAAGTCGGATGGGAGTTACAACGCTCCCTCGCTCCACTGGGTGAGCTGATCGCACTGGATCGCCAAACGCATGATGGTTTGTCGGGAGACCTGTCTCATCTCGACGCATTGCGCGCGACTATTCGGCAGGTCAAACCTGACTTCATCGTCAATGCGGCCGCGTACACCGCCGTGGACAAGGCAGAGACCGAAACCGAATTGGCGGACACAGTGAATGGTCTCGCGACCCGGGTCATGGCTGAAGAAGCCGCGGCCATGGGCGCCTGGCTTATTCACTATTCCACGGATTACGTCTTTAACGGGGACGGCTCAACTCCCTGGCTGGAAACAGATGCTGTCGCTCCCGTGAATCATTACGGATCCAGCAAGTTGTCGGGAGAGCAGGCGATCACAGCTTCCGGATGCAAGCACCTGATTTTCCGTACCAGCTGGGTCTACGGCGCTCGCGGAAACAACTTCGCCAAGACTATGCTGCGTTTGGCTAAAGATCGCGAGACGCTGAATGTAATCGCGGACCAGATCGGCGCACCCACGGGTGCCGATTTGATTGCAGATGTGACGGCGTTGGCTATTCAGAAGGTTGTTCAGCGCCCTGAGCTGTCAGGCCTTTATCATTTGGCCGCTGCTGGTGAAGTGTCATGGCACGGCTACGCACGTTATGTGATCGATTTCGCGAAAGCCAATGAGCAGGAGCTTGTTGTCAAGTCGGTGGGTCCTATCGACACGATCGCCTACCCAACACGCGCGCGTCGGCCTTTGAATTCACGACTGAACACTCAGAAGCTGCGTGATAATTTTTCTCTACACTTGCCGGATTGGCAAAGTGGTGTAACTCGAATGCTTAGGGAAGTTCTGAACAAATGACCACGATAAATCGTAAAGGCATCATCCTCGCTGGCGGCTCGGGAACCCGATTGCACCCCCTGACGCTTGGTGTTTCCAAGCAGATGTTGCCAATCTACGACAAGCCGATGATTTTCTATCCATTGTCGGTGCTGATGCTTGCAGGGATGCGGGAAATCTTGATCATTTCAACGCCTGAAGATTTGCCCTGCTTTCGTAAGTTACTGGGTGATGGCAGCCAGTATGGCGTTCAGTTGACCTACGCTGAACAGCCTAGCCCGGACGGGTTGGCACAAGCGTTCATTATCGGTGAAGAGTTCATCGGCAAAGACCCTTGCTGCTTGATCCTCGGCGATAATATTTTTTATGGTCAGCATTTCTCGGACAATCTTCGTTCGGCCAGTACCCAGCAAGTCGGCGCGACTGTATTCGGTTATCACGTGTCGGATCCGGAGCGTTTTGGGGTGGTGGAGTTTGACGCTTCAGGCAAAGCCCTCAGCATCGAAGAGAAGCCGCTCAAGCCAAAATCCAAATATGCGGTAACAGGCTTGTATTTCTACGACAACGATGTCGTTGAAATCGCCAAGAACATTAAGCCCTCCGAGCGTGGTGAGCTGGAAATCACTGACGTCAACCGTGCTTATCTCGAACGCAAGACACTTAAGGTTGAAATGCTCGGTCGTGGCTTCGCCTGGCTGGATACCGGCACCCATGACTCCTTGCTGGAGGCCAGTCACTTTGTGCATACCATTGAGCAGCGGCAGGGGCTGAAAGTGGCTTGTCTGGAAGAAATTGCTTACAACAGTGGGTGGATCACTTCGGCGCA
The DNA here is from genome assembly GCF_054897945.1 of Pseudomonas sp. LB3P31. Lineage (NCBI taxonomy): Bacteria > Pseudomonadati > Pseudomonadota > Gammaproteobacteria > Pseudomonadales > Pseudomonadaceae > Pseudomonas > Pseudomonas sp. LB3P31. The sequence continues at coordinate 1,592,339 of NZ_CM142710.1, read as the reverse complement.
GCTGGGCGTTCAAGCAGAGGCGCTGAAAAAGACCGGCTATGGCCAGTACTTACAGAAGCTGCTGGATTCGCCTTCTCGATAACTCGAGCGCATAAATTTTCTATGCGTTCGATTGTAGGGGGCATGGCTGGATGTTCTCGAAGGGGAACTTGAAAGATTAAAACAATATTTTGTTTGCGAGTTTCAACCAGCCTTGTCCTCGACAAGCCATCACTTCAGGTAGCGAGCTATGTTGGTGCTGACGATGATGGTCGGCCCAGCTTAGTCCGCTCCAGGTTACCGGTTTGAAGATTCAGCTAGGTGTAGAGTTAAGTGGCGAATAGTGGGCTTCCAAAAGTGACTTTTCACACCCTGCTAATGGCTTGTAGCCTGGCGGAACATTCGGCAGTCGTTGCGATGAAGTGTATGGGTAGAATGCTGAGAGATAGAAGTTCGCGTCTAGTCCACTATGAAAATAAAATAGGTTAAGTTTGGTATGACTAATACTCACGAATCGACGCAACGTACGAATGAGCTTGATCTTTTTGATCTGGTTGCGGCGTTATGGGCTCAAAAAGCCTTGATCATCGGCTTTGCGCTGATCGGTGCCGTTGCAGCAGGCACGTTTGCTTTTTTGACCAAACCGGTTTATGAAGCGCGCGGTTATCTGCTGCCACCTACCGCGAATGGTATCGCGAATTTTAACTATGGCCGAACAATCGGGGCAGAGCTAGTACCTTATTCGATTAAAGATGTGTACGAGGTATTCGTTCGTAACCTGCAGAGCGAGGCGCTACGACGAAGCTTTTTCTACGAAGTTTATTTGCCCTCGCTGCCGGAGGCTGAGCGTGCCGGATCGCAAGACCTGCTTTATGCCGAGTTTTCAAAAACGTTCACCGTTGCGCTTCCGAGCAAAGAACAACCAGATCGGTATTCGGTCACCGTTCAGGGCGAAGATCCCGCTTTAGTAACCGGTTGGGTCAGCGATTTTTCAGCTCGGGCAGGTGCCGCTGCAAAAATGGAAATGATCAGCAACGTTACCCGCGAAGCGGAAGTCCGAGCACGTAATCTTGGTCAGCAGATCGCCACTTTGCAGGAGACCGAAGGTCGAATCCGACAGGATTCCATCAGCCGATTGCGCGAAGCGTTAACAATTGCTGAGGCCATTGGTTTGCAAAATCCGCCCATCATCTCTGGTGATCTATCTGCTGAAGTTTCTGCTGGGATGGATGGTAAATTGACTTACATGCGTGGCAGCAAAGCGTTGAGGGCAGAAATTGAAAATCTGGAAACACGCAAGTCGGATGATCCATTCATCGGAAACTTGAGATCACTGCAAATCAAAAAAAGCTTTTATGAGGATTTGAAGGTAAGTCCTGATGCTGTTTCTGTGTACCGCCAGGATGGCCCTATTGAACGCCCGGATAGCCCGATAAAACCGAAAAAGAAGTACATCATCTTGCTAGGTGTTGTCTTGGGTGGTGCACTAGGGTTGATGGTAGCGTTGGTTCGCAATTTCATGCTTGTTCGCAGGGGGCGGGTTTAACTCTGCTGAGTTCATCCGGGTATAACGCAACGAAATTCGTGGCAGTTGGAGTGATGGAGGGGATGAGTATCATGTCGCCGAAGTCACTCCACTCGGGGTTCGAAAAGGACTGTTGCCTGAAGCATTGAGAGGCACTCAGCGCGTTAACGGTAGATCTTTAGGCGGTGGGGTGTTACGAGAAATATAAGCCCGTTTCAAGTTACTGGTAATCACAGCACAAAATTTAATATGCATGATGTTCTATCCATATTGCCGTGTGTAGATACTCGGATTTTTTATCCTAAATTCCGAAATGGTGTTTGAAATGATAGTCATTTATAAAAATGGTAGTAATCAGTGCTAAGTATATTTGCAAGGTGTATTGGTGCTAAAGCCGCTCGCGTGGCCACATATGATTAATTTTATATATGCATTTCTCACAAATGTTTTTTTTAGTGCGCCTTCCATATTTTTGGTAATGGTTACCTCACACTTTGGAAGTTACAGCGACGCAGCTTTGTTAGGGGTCTCTTTCTCTATTTGTGCGCCTGTACAACTGTTTTTTTCCATGCAGCACAATGTTTCAATACTGAGTGGCCAACTAAATTTTAGAGACTCATTGCGCACACGTTTTTTGCTGATAATCCCATTTTTGCTATTGGGATTGGTCGGCTCTTTTTATTTTTCGACGCAAATTATTTTTTGTTTTTTTCTTTATAGGTGCGCAGAATTTATATACGAGCCAATTCTTTGCGAGGGTCTCAGGAAGGGCAGCTATAATGATGTGTTTAAACAGACGCTTTTCAGGTTTGTGCTATTTTCTTCTATAATATTTTCCATTCTATACGCTGGGATGGCTCTAAATGTCGCGCTGTTCATAGTTAGTGTGGTGTTTGCCATCCTCACTTTGAAATATGTTTCAGTGGCTTTCACTGGGAGTGTGGCGTCTTTTAGTGGATATGCTTTAGGCGCAGCTGCATTTCTTTCGAGTGTTATCGTGAATATACCTAGGTATTTCGTCGCCACAGCAGATCCTTCGTTTGCAGCTTTCTATTCGAATATGTTGACTTTGGTTTTGGGCGGAGGGCTTCTGTACGGTGCATTCAACAACTATTTCTTCCCTAGATTAATTGCATCAGGTTGTAAGGGCGCAGTGAGGTTTTTGAACCTTTCAGCTGCGATGTTTGCTGTTGGTGTCTTGGTGTCGTGGCTGATGTTTTCCGGTGCCGTTGTCCCTAAACTATTCTTAAATGTCTTTTTAGGTGAAAAATATCTAATTTATTATGAGTTGGTTATCGGTTTCGCATTTTTTTATTTTGTTATGTACTTTCATGCGGTTTTAAATTTCCTGTTCGTATACCTTGGTTTGGCAAAAACCTATATGGCTTCTCTAACTGTGTATGGCATATGTATGACATCTTTCATTTTTGCCGCTAATAAGTTTCACTTTTTTGATTTTAGTGGGTTAGTTTGGATAGTTGTTGGGTTTGGTGTTTTCTATGCGGTCATTTGTTACGTGTTTCTGATTGTCAGGCTTCAGAGTAAGAGTCAGGCTTGATGAAGGTTTTTTGACTCGGCTTTCCGGTGATGTCAAAAGGCTTTCCTGTTGGATTGCTTTATTTGTTAGCGTGATGAAGCGTGAGATCCATGGGGCCTGAGCCATAGTGGCGGTTATGCCGGGTGAGGAAAAGCCTTGCATTGGCTTCTGGGTTTGTGTTTATGCTTTTTATAGCTATAATGTTAGTAACTAACGAGTTTTTCCCCAGGTGGCGAATGTGATCAGAATAGTGTAGCCAAATTTAGAAAGGGCGCTCTTCCGGACCGGCTCATTACGTTGATAATTGGGTGTTCTGGTTTCTTTATTGGGTGTTAACTAGGAATAAATATGTTTTCGGTTAGCGTTTGCTTAGCTACTTACAATGGGGCTGAATTCATCAGGGATCAGCTAAGTTCAATACTTGAACAAATTCCGGAAAATTCTGAAGTTCTGATTGGTGATGATGGTTCGAAGGATGACACACTTCGTATTGTTGAAGAGTTTGATGATTCAAGAATCAGGATTATCAGAAATACAAAGAATCTTGGGTATATAGGTAATTTTGAAAATTTGATTGGTGAAGCATCGGGTGATTATATTTTTTTGAGTGATCAAGACGATCTATGGCCGGTGGGTAGGGTCGACAAAATGATTTCTGCAATGAAAAATTCGAATAGCTTGCTGGTTGTGGGCTGTCTGGAATCATTTGTAGATGATGTTCACTCACGTGAGTTTTTTTGTGGCTTTGACCATACGAGAAATTGTACTCCTTACAAGAATATATTTGAGGTTTTTATCGGGCGTAGCGCTCCGTATTTCGGTTGTGCCATGCTGTTGTCGAAAAAAATTAAACCCTTTCTGATCCCTTTTCATTCTAAGGTGATCAGTCATGATATTTGGATAGCTTTTGTTGCAAATAGACGTAATTCAGTCGTTCATTTGAACGAAACGGTTACGTTAAGACGTATTCACGGTACTAATCTGACCAATAATAATCGTGGTTTTTTTGATAAAATCAAAATCCGGTTTGTCTGGTTAGTAGCTATTTTTCATATCATTTAATAAAGAGGGTAGGCCGTGTTTGACAATAAGACACTACTGATAACCGGCGGAACAGGTTCTTTTGGCAACGCTGTGCTCAAGCGATTTTTAGATACCGACATCACTGAAATTCGTATTTTCAGCCGCGACGAGAAAAAGCAGGATGACATGCGCAAGCGCTATGCCAGTCCGAAACTGAAATTTTACATCGGCGATGTGCGGGATTATCAGAGTATATTGAATGCTAGTCGTGGCGTGGACTTCATTTTTCATGCCGCGGCGCTCAAGCAGGTGCCATCCTGCGAATTTCATCCGATGGAGGCTGTCAAAACCAATGTTCTTGGTACGGAGAATGTTCTTGAGGCGGCGATCCAGAATCAAGTTAAACGGGTAGTTTGTCTGAGTACTGACAAGGCTGTGTACCCGATCAATGCTATGGGTATTTCCAAAGCCATGATGGAAAAGGTCATGGTTGCCAAATCCCGTAACGTGGATGAAACCAAAACGGTGATTTGTGGGACGCGCTACGGCAATGTCATGGCTTCGCGTGGGTCCGTTATTCCTTTGTTCATTGGTCAAATTCGTGCTGGCCAACCGCTATCCATTACAGATCCAAGCATGACGCGCTTCATGATGACTCTCGCGGATGCCGTCGATTTGGTTCTGTATGCGTTTGAGCATGGCAACAACGGGGATCTATTCGTTCAGAAGGCTCCCGCCGCGACTGTTGAGACTCTTGCTCTCGCTCTTACATCCATGCTGGGCCAGCCTGAACATCCTATTCAGATTATCGGTACCCGCCACGGCGAGAAACTTTACGAGGCGCTTTTGAGTCGGGAAGAAATGGCCTGCGCAGAGGATATGGGCGAGTACTTCCGAGTGCCGCCGGATCTTCGGGATCTGAATTACAGTAAATTTGTCGAGCAAGGCGAAGAGAGAATTTCTACCATGGTGGATTACAACTCGCATAACACTGAGCGCCTGGACGTTCAGGGGATGCAGAGTCTGTTGCTGAAACTTGATTTCATGCGTGCAATTCAGCGCGGCGAATTCGCGACACCCGAGGAATAAAGCATGAAAGTATTGATCACCGGTGCCAATGGTTTCGTTGGTAAGAACCTAATAGCTCATCTGCGTGAGCGAGAAGACGTCGAGGTGCTGCGATTCTGTCGCGAAGATAATATCGCCAGTCTGCATTCGCTCGTATCAGAGGTGGATTTCGTTTTCCACCTAGCCGGTGTCAATCGCCCTCGGGATGTTGAAGAGTTCAAAATTGGGAACGCCGATCTCACTCAGGCGTTATGCGCAGCGGTCGCCGCGAGTGGGCGTAAAATTCCACTGCTTTACACCTCCTCAATTCAAGCTGAATCGGCCAATGCTTACGGGGATAGTAAGCGCGAAGCTGAAGATGCTCTGCTGAATCTTTCTAACACATTAGGCAGTAGTGTGCATCTTTACAGGCTGCCAAACGTATTTGGAAAGTGGGCTCGACCCAACTACAATTCGGCCGTGGCGACTTTTTGTTACAATATTGCAAATGGTTTGCCTGTCACTATCAACGACGCGAACGCTGAAATTTCACTTGTTTATATCGATGACGTTGTAAGCAGTTTTATTTCTGTAATGGACGGACGGTTGTCCGGTAACCCTTTTGTAAATATAAAATCAAAATACTCTATAACTGTTGGTGATCTATCGGCACAAATTTATGCCTTTAAAGAGAGTCGGCAGTCTATGATAGCCGAGCGGGTCGGCACTGGCCTAGTGCGAGCTTTGTATTCAACCTATCTCAGTTATTTGCCGCCCGAAGAGTTTACTTATGAGGTTCCCAAGCACGGAGATGCCCGAGGCGTTTTCGTGGAGATGCTCAAGACCAAGGATTCCGGTCAGTTTTCTTATTTTACTGCGCACCCGGGTATTACTCGGGGCGGCCATTATCATCATACCAAAACAGAAAAGTTTCTGGTTATCTTCGGCAAGGCCTGCTTTCGATTTCGCCATATAATATCAGGTGAATTCTATGAGTTGTTCACCGATGGAGAAATACCTAAAGTTGTAGAGACCGTGCCCGGTTGGAGTCATGACATTACCAACGTTGGTGATAGTGAAATGATTGTCATGTTGTGGGCAAACGAGATTTTTAATCGTGAGTTTCCGGACACCTACACTATGCCAGTGGGCACCGAAGTCTGATCGTATTTGGATGAGAATTACAATGAAAAAGTTGAAAGTCGTCACTGTCGTAGGCACCCGCCCCGAAATCATTCGCTTGTCGCGTGTCATCGCTTCGCTAGACAAGTATTGCGATCATGTGCTGGTCCATACAGGTCAAAATTACGATTACGAGTTGAATGAGATATTTTTTCATGACCTCGGGATCCGCAAACCGGATCATTTCCTTAACGCTGCGGGCAATACCGGGGCAGAGACCATAGGCAATGTGATTATTAGTGTCGACCGCGTCCTGGCCGAGATTGAACCAGAGGCTCTTTTGGTTTTGGGAGATACAAATAGCTGCATGGCAGTCATTCCTGCCAAGCGCCGCAAGATTCCGACTTTTCATATGGAAGCGGGTAATCGTTGTTTTGACATGCGTGTTCCTGAAGAAATCAACCGGCGTATTGTTGATCACACTGCGGATATCAATCTCACTTACAGCACGATCGCTCGGGATTATTTGCTGCGCGAAGGTCTTTCGCCTGACATGGTCATTAAGACCGGTAGCCCGATGTTTGAAGTGCTCAATTATTACCGTGAAGGCATTGAAGCGTCGGATGTACTGGTTCGTCTAGGCTTGGAGAAGAGCAAGTTTTTTGTCGTTAGTGCACACCGCGAGGAAAATATCGACTCCGATAAAAACTTTGGCAAGCTAGTCGAGGTTTTGAATTCGGTGGCTGAGCATTACGGCTATCCCGTGATTGTTTCAACCCACCCACGAACTCAAAAACGAGTCGATGCCTTGGGTGCCAAGTTCCATGAGAATGTTCGCTTGCTAAAACCACTCGGATTCAAAGATTACAACAAGTTGCAACTTGACTCCAAGGCAGTCCTTTCTGACAGCGGTACGATCAACGAAGAATCCTCCATTCTCAACTTCCCTGCCCTGAATATTCGGGAAGCTCATGAACGTCCAGAGGGCATGGAAGAGGCTGCAGTAATGATGGTTGGACTTGAGGTCGAGCGGGTGATGCAGGGTTTGCAGGTGCTGGAAAGCCAGGATCGTGGCGAAGAACGTACGCTTCGACTAGTAGCGGACTACAGCATGCCCAATGTAGCTGAGAAAGTGGTTAGAATCATTCACAGCTATCGTGATTATATCATGCGGACTGTTTGGAGAAGGTACTGATACGAATGGCTATTCGTGTTTTAATGTTCACTCAGTGGTTTGATCCTGAGCCCACATTCAAGGGGCTTGTTTTTGCTCGTGAGTTGGTTGCGCAGGGTTTTGAGGTAGAGGTTGTCACCGGGTTTCCAAATTATCCCGGTGGTAAGTTGTACCCTGACTATAAGATGAAACTCTTACAGCGCGAAGTCATTGACGGCGTCCAAGTGACGCGCGTACCACTTTACCCTAGCCATGGGCAGAGTGGTGTCGGCCGACTTCTCAACTACATCAGCTTTGCAGCCAGTATTTTGCTTTATGGCCTCTTTCGAGCTAAAAAACCGGATGTCATTTATGCCTACCATCCTCCATTGACGGTAGGTATTGCAACTGCGCTAGTCCGTTTTTTTCGACGCGTGCCCGTGGTATACGATGTTCAGGATATGTGGCCGGACACGCTCAAAGCCACAGGGATGTTTTCCAACGAAAAGCTCCTGAAAGTCGTCTCCCGCGTCTGCGATTGGGTATATGCTCACGTTGATCAGATTGTTGTATTGTCACCTGGTTTCAAACGGCTATTGATCGAGCGAGGAGTGCCTTCGCAAAAAATCGATGTCATATATAACTGGTGTGCCGAAGATTTGGTTTGTTCCTCCTCTAGTAATCCACCGGCCAATTTTCCAGAGACTTCGGCGTTTCGAATTCTGTTCGCTGGAAATATGGGTAAGGCGCAGTCGCTTGATACTGTCATTGCAACGGCGGAATTGTTGCAGGAAAAAGGGAGTGAAGTAGCGTTTATTTTTTTGGGTGGGGGAGTTGAAACCGCTAGGCTGGCAGCACTTGCGAAAAGCAGGAGGCTTGATAATGTGTTCTTCCTGCCTGCTGTTCCGATGTCCGAAGTGGGAGGATATCTATCCAGCGCCGATGCGTTGCTGGTGCATTTGAAGAAGGATCCGTTATTCACTATCACTATTCCTTCTAAAACTCAGGCGTACATGGCGGCCGGTAAGCCGATATTGATGGCGGTAGATGGTGATGCCGCCGATCTTGTACGCGACGCCGAATGCGGAGTTGTCAGCGAATCAGACAATCCGCAGGCGCTTGCGGGAGCGGTCCAGGACTTGATAGATGTATCGGTACAAGGTCACAAGCAAATGGCTGAAAACGGATTGGAATTTTATCATAGAGAGCTGTCCCTTAAAGTTGGTGTCAAGCGTTTTGGTGAACACTTCAAGCGTTTATCGAAATGAACTCCAAAGCTTTCGTCCCAACAACTTTTCTTTCAAGGACCTCTGATGTCAAAACGCTTCTTTGATATTGTGGCTTCGGTAGCCGGGTTGATTGTCTTGTCTCCCGTGATCGCGATCGTCGCATACCTGATTCGCAAGCGATTGGGATCACCGATTTTGTTTCGACAGGTCAGACCGGGGCTCGATGGCGAACCTTTTGAGATGGTTAAGTTTCGCACTATGCGGGATGCGTTTGACGCCAACGGCAACTCGTTACCCGATTCTGAGCGAATGACAGATTTTGGGAGATTTCTTCGATCCAGCAGTTTGGATGAGTTGCCAGAACTGTGGAACGTCATCAAAGGGGATATGAGTTTAGTAGGGCCTCGCCCACTATTGATGGAGTATTTGCCTCTGTACGATGAAGTGCAGATTCGCAGACATAATGCGCGGCCCGGGGTTACCGGATGGGCACAAATAAATGGTCGTAATGCATTGTCTTGGGAAGAGAAATTCAAACTTGACGTTTGGTATGTAGAAAATCAATCGCTGTGGCTCGACCTGAAAATAATTTTCCTCACTGTCAAAAAAGTCTTGATCAGGGATGGCATCAGCGCTGAGGGGGAAGTGACAATGACTCGGTTCACCGGTTCAAAAAAATGAAGAGGCTGTACGCTGAGGCTGGAGCCGGGTTGATCTGCGATATCTCTGATAACATGACGGTCGCCGCTCGACAGATTGGAAGATCCTGAGTGATTGGCTATCGGATGCACGTGACTGATTGGCTGTCGTCGATTGCCGACGATTCATTAATAATTATGGCTGGCAGGTAAAAACCGTGTTGAATACCCCATTTTCTCCTTGGCCTTCGTTCACTGAGGAAGAGGCCGATGCCGTCCGCGACGTTGTGCTTTCCAATAAGGTCAACTACTGGACGGGGCAAGAGTGCCGCGAGTTTGAGAAAGAATTCGCCACGTGGGCAGGCACTGAATATTCCGTCGCACTGGCGAATGGCACTGTCGCACTTGACCTCGCACTGATTGCGCTGGGAATTGGGCAGGGTGACGAAGTCATCGTCACGCCTCGCACTTTCCTCGCCTCGGTTTCCAGCATTGTCAATGCCGGTGCTATCCCTGTCTTCGCCGAGGTCGACCGCGATACCCAAAACATTACTGCTCAGACTATCCAGGCCGTATTGACCCCCCGTACTCGGGGTATTATTTGTGTTCATTTGGCCGGCTGGCCGTGTGATATGGATCCAATCATGGAGTTGGCAGCACTTCATGATATCAAGGTAATCGAAGATTGCGCCCAGGCTCATGGCGCGAAGTACAAGGGACGCCCTGTAGGTTCCATTGGTCATATAGGTGCTTGGTCGTTCTGCCAGGACAAAATTATGACAACAGGGGGGGAGGGGGGGATGGTGACAACCAGCAACCGCGATCTCTGGTTGAAAATGTGGGCATTCAAAGATCATGGCAAGAGTTGGGAGGCTATTTACGAACGAGAGCATCGACCAGGCTTCCGCTGGTTGCATGAGAGTTTCGGCACAAACTGGCGGATGCTGGAAGTGCAAGGGGTCATAGGCCGGATACAGCTTCGTCGCATGGCGCAGTGGCGTGTTGGGCGAATCGGTTACGCTGAACGTATTTGGTCGCAGGCTCGCAAGCTTAAGGGTCTGCGTGTTCCAGTGGTTTCCGAAGACTTTGAACACGCTGCCTATAAATGTTATGTGTTCGTAGAGCTGCAGCATTTAAAAGCTGACTGGAACCGAGACCGTATCCTGTCCGAGATTACTGCTCTCGGCGTTCCATGTTTTTCAGGTTCTTGCTCGGAGGTTTACCTCGAGAAAGCGTTCGACGATACGGGCTGGCGTCCAGAAGTAAGCCTACCCATTGCGAAAGAGCTGGGTGAGACAAGCTTGATGTTTTTGGTACATCCGACGCTGACTGAGGCCGAAATAGAAAAGACCTGCGAGGTGATTCGCATTGTTATGCAGCAAGCCGTGAAACCGTAGCCTGTTTGTGGTCTCACAATTCTATTATGGTGTGAGTCGGTTCTGGTAGGAGGGAAAGGGGTATGGCGAAAATTTGTCTGATATTCGCACAATCTGACCCCCTCCTCACGTTTCCGTATTTCCAGTAGCGGCGGTCGAGGTCTGTATTCCTTGCGCCCCCTCATGAAGTGATTTGGTTCTCTTGTGGTGTTACCGGTATCAGTGCTCTGAAGCAGATAAGATTTTTCCACGTTACGAGTGCGTCGGAGACGTACACTCGTCAATACGATCAATAGGTGAGCGGTTCGAGGTGGACGACGGGGTTATGGATAAATTGCGCAAACTGTTGCTTGGACTGCCACGGCGTCAAAAACGGCTCCTTCAGGTTACGGTCGACGTCGTTCTAGTATGGGCCGCGTTGTGGTTGGCATTTCTGGTTCGCCTTGGTGTTGATGACATGGTTAATCCACTGATCGTCCATTCCTGGCTTTTCTTATGTACCCCGCTAGTCACAATCCCCTTGTTTATCCGGTTTGGCATGTATCGCGCTGTAATGCGGTACTTCGGCAACGATGCGCTTATCGCGATCATCAAGGCGGTCAGCTTATCGTCATTAATTCTTGGCGTAGTTGTTTATTGGTATAGTAACCACCAAAATGTAGTCCCGCGCTCGATCATTTTCAACTATTGGTGGTTGAGTCTGATCATGATCGGTGGACTTCGCATGGCAATGCGCCAGTATTTCTTGGGCGACTGGTTCAGTGCGGCTCAGCATGTCCCGTTTACCAATCGGGACGATGGCTTGCCAAGAGTTGCCATTTATGGCGCGGGCTCAGCCGGTAACCAGTTGGTCGCTGCCTTGCGTATGGGGCGTATCATGCGTCCGGTCGCATTTATCGATGACGATAGCGGGATTGCCGATAGAGTCATCTCCGGATTGCAGGTCTATAAACCTAAGCATATCCAGCAGATGATCGATACCACTGGGGCTCAGGAAATCCTGTTGGCTATCCCGTCTACTAACCGAGGCCGGCGTCGCGAAATTCTTGGGTTCCTTGAAGGTTTCCCACTCCACGTCCGGAGCGTTCCCGGTTTCATGGACCTGGCCAGCGGACGGGTAAAGGTTGATGATATCCAGGAAGTAGATGTTGCGGACCTTCTGGGCCGGGATGCGGTTCCGGCTCGGAGTGACTTACTAGAACACTGCATCAAGGGGCAGTGCGTGCTTGTTACCGGGGCCGGGGGCTCAATCGGTTCAGAGTTATGTCGGCAGATTCTAGCTCTGAAACCAACAACGCTCCTGATGTTCGAGCATAGTGAGTTCAATCTGTACAGCATCATGTCCGAACTAGAACAACGGATTGCCAGGGAGTCCTTGTCGGTACGTTTACTTCCCATTCTCGGTTCTGTGCGCAATCCGGAGAAGTTGCTGGATGTGATGAAGACTTGGCATGTAGACACTGTTTACCATGCCGCCGCGTACAAACACGTACCGATGGTAGAGCACAACATTGCCGAGGGTGTTTTGAACAATGTTATTGGTACGCTCAACACCGCCCAAGCTGCGCTGAAAGCAGGCGTTGCGAATTTTGTCCTCATCTCGACAGACAAGGCGGTGCGACCTACCAATGTCATGGGCAGCACCAAACGCTTGGCTGAATTAACCCTGCAAGCACTCAGTCGAGAACTGGCCCCGGCATTGTATGGTGAAACCTCCAATATCTCGCATGTGAATAAGACGCGCTTCACTATGGTCCGTTTCGGTAATGTACTGGGTTCGTCTGGCTCGGTCATACCGTTGTTTCACAAGCAGATAAAGTCCGGGGGGCCGCTGACCGTCACCCATCCGAAGATTACTCGCTATTTTATGACCATTCCTGAGGCAGCGCAGTTGGTCATTCAAGCGGGTTCCATGGGGCAGGGCGGTGATGTTTTTGTCTTGGATATGGGTGAGCCCGTGAGGATCGCCGAGCTTGCCGAAAAGATGATTCATTTGTCCGGCCTGAGCGTTCGCTCGGAGAAAAACCAGCATGGCGACATCGCTATCGAGTTCACTGGACTGCGTCCGGGCGAGAAGCTCTACGAAGAGCTGTTGATAGGCGATAACGTGGCGGCCACACAGCACCCGATGATCATGACTGCCAATGAGGATCACCTCTCTTGGGATTTACTCAAGATCAAGTTGACCGAATTGGTCGCTGCAGTGGATCAGGATGACTATGCGCGCGTTCGCCAACTCCTGCGCGATACGGTCAGCGGCTACACCCCCGACGGGGAAATTGTCGACTGGATCTACCAGCAACGCCGCCTCGAACCCTGATAGTTTCACATCGAAAAACCGACACACTTGTGCCGGTATCATCTCATCGGCTCACTTTAAACGCATTTTCGCAAGGTTGATTACCCCATGCGGCAAGCACCAGCAACGATCGCTGATCAGAGGCGTGATCGGTTGCTGGGGAACGCGGGCGTCCACTGCGAAGGGGGGCTCAAGAGCCAGGTTGGGAGTCGGCAAGCCAGTCCTGGGGTTGGGTGCAAGCCAGTGGGCATTAATTCAACGGCGGGCTGCCACCAACTGTCGGCGAGGAAACGCTAGACGCGCTTGCAGGCCTGCAGATCTTTGACGGACGTCATGCCATCAGTGCTGGTGACCCGTCGGGGACCTCGCTCAGAAAGACGAAATCCCGGTATAGGCTGCATCCTTGGCACCGACCCGATCCGGTCTTTTTGTACTTGCCTGGCAGTGGCCTGCTTCGGTAAGCCTGATCAGGCTAGCTAGAACTAAGGAGTTCTGAAGCAGCGCCTGTCAAAGCCCTGGTTACTCAATGCATGGTAAAATGGTAGTCTCCGGAACCCGCCTCATAGACCGAATATCCCGGCTCAGTACGGACGAAGTTTGCGCCGTCGCTTTGAACGGTTCCTCCTTTGTTTGGTACCCAGATTTCCGCGCTTGTGTTCACCGGGACACTGACAAAAAGCCTCCCGTGATCACTTCTTTTCCAGCGCACGGCAATCGTCCCGAAACCCGACTCATAACGGACATTGGCTGAACGCAACTCGCCCCCTGGGACAGGTTTGACAATAAAACGTCGAAAGCCGGGCGCAGTGGGACGTATACCGGCAATGTTCTGGTACATCCATTCTCCAATCGACCCGTAGGCGTAGTGGTTGAATGAGTTCATTGCCTTGTCTTGAAAGCTGCCATCTGGCCGAATTCCGTCCCAACGTTCCCACATCGTGGTAGCACCTTTGCTTATCTGATAACCCCACGATGGATAGCTATTTTGAAGCAGCAGGCGGTACGCCACGTCGGCATGCCCTGCTTCCGATAGTGCGGGTAGCAGACGAGGTGTACCGAGGAAACCGGTAGACAGATGCCAGTCCCTGTCCTTGATCAATTGAACCAATCGATCTGCAGCAGACTTCCGTGATTCCGCCGGCAAGAGATCCATCGTCAGCGCTAGTGCGTAGGCCGTTTGCGTGTCAGACTTCAATCTGCCGTCTGCAAGGACAAACTCACGATTAAATGCATTTCGAATATTCGCATAAAGATCTGCATAACGACGAGAATCCTTGTTAAGCGCGCTGGCAACTTTTTCGAGGGTGTGAGCGCTTTCAGCGAAGAATGCTGTCGCAATCAGATCTTTCGACGTCTCATCATCTACGTTCATCCAGTCACCGTACCCGTTACTGGGACGAACATAGTCCGTACTGTTATTTTTGAGATACGAAAGCCAACTGTCCATTGCTTTGTAGTTTTGCTCGAGTATACGCAGGTCTCCATATCGCTCATACAAGGTCCATGGTACTGATATACCGGCGTCACCCCAACCTGCGTCAGCGTTTTTTATTCCCTGAAGAGTAGGTGCAATATCGGCAAAAGCTCCGCTAGTCGATTGAGTATCACGCAAATCAGTCAGCCATTTTTCCAGAAAGGATAACGTGTGCATATTGTATGCGGCTGTGCCAACAAATGCTCCGAGGTCCCCCGTCCACCCTAAGCGCTCATCTCGTGCAGGTGTGTCCATTGGAACCGAAAGAAAGTTCCCACGCTGACTCCATACGACGTTCCGTTGCAATTGATTCAGCATCGGCACACTCGTATCAAAGGAGAAAGTCAATGGCATTGCTGTGCGCAGCACACGACCGACTATTTCAGGCTGAGACGTTGCTCCGCCAACTTCGACATATCGGAAGCCATGAAACGTAAATGTAGGTTCAAATTTCTCCTTCCCCTTCCCGTTCATGATGTACTGGTCTGTTGACTTCGCAGTGCGAAGGTTTTCCGTATACAAGGTACCGTCGGTATTTAAAACCTCACTGTACCGAAGCGTAATAACTTGCCCAGCCTTCCCGCGGCCGCGGAATCTTACGACACCCACCATGTTTTGACCCATATCGTAAATGTAGGTGCCGGGCTTGGTTTGCGTAACCTTTACAGGCTTTATCTCATGATCGACGCGAATCGGAGGGTCGACCTGCGCCACCAGGGAGGCTGCCGAATTTGGACCTACCAGGACCTGTTTCCAGTTTTCGTCATCGTAGTTCGGTAAATTCCAGCCTGGTGTCGTCAATCGGGCATCGTAATTCTCGCCCATTATCAGATCGGAGTTAACAATTGGCCCAAGTGAGCTCTTCCAACTGTTATCTGTCACGATTTTTTCGCTGCTACCGTCCGTATATTGCAATTCGAGTTGCGCGAGCAGGTAAGGCAATTGGCCGTACTGGTTTGGACCCAATGATCCAACATGCCCGGCGTACCAACCGGGACCCAGATCGACTCCGATAGCATTCCGGCCCGCGTGGACCAAGTTTGTCACGTCGTAGGTTTGATATTGAACTCTCTTTCGATAGTCGGTCCAGCCAGGTGCGAAATAATCAGTGCTTACAAATTTTCCATTTATCTGAGCTCGATAAAGCCCGAGGGCAGTGATATACAACCTGGCTTGTTTAACTTCCTTACGGGCATCAAAATCTCGGCGCAGTTGAGATGTCAGCCCATCAGGTTCTCGCGAACCACTGATTTCCCATTTTGTCTTGCGGTCTCCTGCAATTTCAATTGCATTAGCATAGGCTTCTCCAAACGCATAAGTGCTGTCTGGATAGGTGTACCAACCCGCGTCGCCTACTAATTCAGATTGTTCGAGATAAAATTTCCCAGGTGGAAGGGGGTTGTCGAGCTTCAGGGTTGCCCATTCATTATCCGTGTGGTTGACAATGCGGCGCTTGACCACTACTTCACCTTGGGGACCGTTTTTTCTTAGCACGAGAGTAAAGCTGGTATTTTTGGTCTTGAAGGTCGAGACCTCTGCGCTTACTGACGCGATTGAATGATCGGTAGTAAAACTCTGGCCTTGACTTTCCCCTGGCTTGAGTTGGGACGCAGTCGCGGGAAGTTGAGATTTTATGAGATCCGGGGGTACGGGTAACAGGCCACCACGGCTGATCCATTGTGCCTTCCAATCGGTAGCGGTCAACAGCCCCATTTCCCACCACGAGGGTTCGCTCCACTTAGATGGCTGGCCCTGAGCGTCCCAGATGCGAACTGTCCAAGAGTACTTCGTCCGTGAATTCAGTGGGGGGCCGGCATACGGAACAAACTGCGACTGCTCGTCGGCGATCTTGCCACTGTCCCACACATCTGCGTCACTTAGTTTCTCCGGGCTTGATGCAACTCGGATTTGATAGAAGGTCTGTTTCTGGTTACGCTCTTTCGACGTAATAACCCAACTGAATCTTGGGGTCGGCGTGTCAACACCAAGCGAAGTTTTGGCATTTTCGATAGAAATCCGTTCGACTTTCACAGACTGTGTGGCGCTCAAAGAAATACTACAAAACCACAGAGTGGTTGCGAGTAGTGAGACGGAAACAAGTATTCTATTTTTCATTTGCTAAAAAGTTATCTCGACCGCCGACCTGATTGATGCGCCTGGTACCAGACGCGCTGTGGAATGCGAGGAATGGCCTTTGAGTACATTGAGGTTTTCCAGAACCGCAAGTGCTTGAGTTCGACCAGAGGCTCCCGCTCCCCCTGTCAGTTGCTCATTGGCTGGCGCCTTGGGCAACAGAGCAGAGAAAAGAGTAGCACGACCGTCGCCCGTTGGCGGGCGAAAACCCGTTCGGGCTCAAGTGGGCCAAACGAGGCGGCCTTGAGGCAGGCATGTACTACTGATCGATCACATATGGACTTAGCTTGTAGTAGGTTGGTGAATTTCGACAATAGATGTATCCATATGTCCTGGGTAACTCGCCCGCAATCTTCAAAGTGCTCATTCAACAGGAGTTATGGTCGACCAACCCGGACACTGGATTTAGTCTTTCCTCGGCAACAGCGAAGGCAACCCGTCGTTCAATTGAGGCAGCTCTTTCCTGCGAAAGGTGGCATGAAAAGCTGATTAATGTCGAGCGGTGCCCGGCCGGTAGCGTTCCGTTTTATGATTGCGAGAGAAGCGTTCCATTGGCTCACTGTCGTGGCAGTACCCTCTTCGACTCATGCTCTGGTTGAAGCAGAGCGCCACCGTCGATGGAAGCTAAATTCGACCGGCAAATTGACTGACCCCTGGCCTGGGTGAAAGAGTGCGTACCGAGGACGGTTCTGCCCATCCAATTTTGCGTGGATGCCATCAACGCGCTGATCCCTAGTCATGACAGGGTTCAACATGTGAGTCCTGTACCTTTTGGGAAAAAGAAACTAAATCGGGTCATTGCGAGCCGAGCTCAAGCAGTTGGTTGCCGCCGATAGCATCAGGCGCATTGAAGACGGTCCCTCCATCTGACAGAAACCGCTCGCCCAGCTTCCGTTAGGACAGGGACCTGAATGTGGAGAAGCGGTCTGATCGTCAATTTTGTGATAGTCATGCTGAACGACCTGCGACACAATGTCCTCCGAGCTCGGGTTACCGAGCCCAAACCATACTCGGTCCGACCATTCAAGCTTACGGCAAGAGAGGTAGTTGCGTGGAGCTACACAAACAACCTATGCCAGGCGAGCACAAATCCATACCATGGTCACTGCTACCCGGTCCGGTTAGTAAAGCAGCTCATATTTTAAATAAACAGACACGAAGAAGAAAAAATGTAGATGAAAATCTTAGTTACAGGTGGAGCTGCTTTTAATGGTTCTGTGGTCACTCGTCATGTCAGTGTGGCACTAGTGACCGCGTGGTCTCTCTTGGAAAAAGACCTATACCGGCAAGAGAGAATTATGGGCTCCAGTCAATAACAAATTGCTGAATTTTTATATTTGTTTTTATTTGTTGACTTTTTATTATCAGGTTTAAGGTGGGGCAAGTGAAGTGATTGCATATTTTTCAATTAGCTTGACGTTGTGGATTCTGTTTTTGATGTCTATAAGCTTGGGGCGGGATAGTCGAGCTTTAGATTTTTTTGCGTTGTTGCTGTTTGTTTTATTTGCGGGTCTCAGGTTTGAAACTGGTAATGATTGGCTTATTTACAAGCAGGATTACGAACTGATTCAAGTTTCTGATTTTTTCGCATATGCTAAAGCGTCTACATTTGAGCCGCTATATTTGGCCGCTACATTCGTGAGCAGCCAGATTGTAAGCTTTCAAGTTTTTTTGTTTTTAGTATCTGTCTTTAACGGCTTTGTTCTTCAAAGGTTTTGTAGGTTTTTTGGTGCTGGATTCTCTGGCGTTGGAGCTATTTGTTTTTGTTGGACGTACTTGGCAACAAATATGGCGACATTAAGGTTTTCGCTGTCGACTTCAATGGTGCTGCTTGCGGTGTTATTTTGGCTTGAAAGGCATAGGTTTAAATCTATATTTATCAGTTTTTTGTCTGTTGGTTTTCATACTTTTTCGGTTGTATTTGTGCCTTTATTGCTGTTGTCCGAAGTTAAGTTAAAGGCGGGCCTAGCTTTTCTAACTTTGTCGGCTGGCGTTCTCTTTGGTTTGAGCTTTAATTATCTAGTGGGTTCGGGGCTGTTTTCTTACATTCCTTTCTCTGAGAAGTTGTTGTTGTATACTGAAAATCAATCTCCGATGTCCATCGGTTCGTTGTTATATGTGGTGTTAAATGGTTTTTTTATGATTTGCTTATTTAGGGATAGAATTGAGTCAGAATTGTTGAATCTGGTAAGGTGGAGCACACTTATACTGCTTTCCCTTCAGGTTGGTATGTGGTTTTTACCCGTCTTTTGGAATAGATATCAGGTTATCACCGTTGCAATTCAGGCGGTTTATGTTTCATTCAAGTTTGTAAAGCGTGGGTTTATGTTGGAAACCTTTATTCTAATGGTTATATCGTTAGCGGTTTTGGCGAAAAACTTTCTGGATCCTGCTTTTATCGCATATGTGCCTTATCAGAATGTGATCTCCCAAACTTTGAGTGCTACTAAGGGGGATGGAGAGCAACGATTTAATGAGGCTCTCGATGCTCATATAGAAAGAAATATAAAATGATTGTGCAAAAGTGGCAAAGGAGTTTAAGTTTTTTATTAAGAGGGAGGGGGTTATGAGTTGCATTTGTATTTCATAATTATATGACAGAATTGGCTAGTTATTTGAATCAGGATTGAGGTCGTCACGGAATTCATCGAAACGATCGTAATTTTGTTCAGCCGACAACTCTCTGATGCCGGAGGGACGGCTAGGTTTGAGCACTGAGAGCAAGTTTTGATGAGTTGTGTGGGGTGCTTGCTGGAATTAAGGTCGTTGAAAAAATCCGACCCTATTTGCATCGAGGCGGATCATTCGATCAGAAATGATCCGTATTGATTAAGTCATGTGGTACAGCAAGCAGGTGGCGCTGTTTACTCTACCTTCTGTTTTCCAAGAAATTTCCATTTTACAAACTTCTTAAGCATCCTCATCTGTGCCATAAAGTACTTCGGGTCTTTCCAGATATTTATGCCAACGGATTTTAGTAAGTTTATACCAAGGATGGCAAAGAAATAAACGTCGTGAAGCTTTCCGCGAATGTTTTTTTCCGGGAGTTTGGTTTTTACAGATTCATTGATGTTGCATTCAATGACGATGTGAACTCTCGTTTGGCTGCTCTCATTTCTTACTTCGTGCAAGTAAGATGTGTCAAGCGCCCACAGTTCATCATGAGACATCATCACTCGTTTTTTTGAAACGTTGAAAAAAACTTTGTCATTGGTAATGATCGGAACGTGGAAGCGTATCCTCGCGTTGCTCGACGCTCCGGTTAGATCGCGGTGGGCATGTAGCACGGCTCCGGGAGACAAGTAATAAAATACGCAAACTCCACTCTGATCTGCACCAAGAAAATCATATATTTTTTGCATGAAGGTATGAGTTTTCGGGTCTAGATCTATTTTATGCCATTGTATGCCTGCGTACTTTCCTTCAGCGTGTACATTCGCTTTGTTTATTTCCAATTCTTGGGCGATTTTTTGAATTTCTAACAGTTTTTCTTCGCCAAAGAAATTTTTCGCTATAAGGAAACTTCCGGAATTCATGCTCTGTCCTTTCCGCGTTCTACATGTAAGTGGTTGTTACGTTTGCGAATGTATGTTGATGTTTTCTAAGCTTAGTTTACTTGCAGGTGGCTTGCAGATCTTGTGTTGTGAACAGTAAAATCCTGCTTTCCATCGGAAGTAACCTAAGGCTACTGAATTATTGCCATAATGCAAGCCATTGTGCTATACGGTTCATCAT
Source organism: Pseudomonas sp. LB3P31 (assembly GCF_054897945.1). Taxonomy (NCBI): domain Bacteria; kingdom Pseudomonadati; phylum Pseudomonadota; class Gammaproteobacteria; order Pseudomonadales; family Pseudomonadaceae; genus Pseudomonas; species Pseudomonas sp. LB3P31. The sequence continues at coordinate 1,572,069 of NZ_CM142710.1, read as the reverse complement.
CCCGGCACGACTGCCCTCGTAATGATCGGTGATGCATTGCCTCAACCTCCAATGACATTTTCCTATCAACCTCTGGACGTGACCCGTTCCACTCATATCTCTGGGGCGATAGTGCCTGGCTCCCAGGCGTAAGGCCGCTTACGGGTACCAGATGTCCTCTGTCGAGTGGGTCTGAGCAACGCGCTCGAGGAATAGTTCGCGAATTCCTGCTTTGCATCATGCTGGTACTGACTCATTCGGCTTCACCATGATGCGACCTCCCCACGAGTTGCTGAGTGAGCGTGCTAAACCGCGCGGGACGCGCATCAAAGCAGGCAATACCGTTATGCAGGTCCCAGTCAGTTAAGGGTCAGTCGGCAAACGTCAAGATTTCTGAGTGGTCTGTTGCCGTTGGATCGATTTCCTATGGACGCTACCTCATGCTTTTGATTGAGCATGGATGTTGGTCTGCCTGAAGACAAATGATATGTTCGAGAAAATAGTTTTTGATATGAACCCGCTGAGTAGGCCGTGGCCTATCCAGTTTCGGGTACAAACTACGTGCTGACTAGGTCAACGGCAGCGCTTTGCGGATAGCGAAGGCCACAGGGGATTTTCTGGCACTATGGGCTACTCCGGAGTTGGTCATTGCACTGCTGTTCTGCATGGAGCATAGTGCCTGTCAGTCCAGATATTGGCGGTATTGATGGTGCCACGCCTTGGAGGAGCGCACTCGCCGGTATGGAAATTTTTATACATGCCCTCGCTCGAGCTCATGTAATCAATGAAACAGAAGTTGACCCCTTGGCGGTTTACATAAAGATCAACGTATAGGGGACTTTGAATCTCGCACACCAAGCAGCTTGTGCGGGTGTCCGGCGCTTCATTTAGGTCAATGGAGAGAGTACTGATTACGGTATTGCCTACACATCCAGGGGATGTACCAGCCCCTGCGGAGCCATACGTTCCGAGAAGGAAGCCGAAGCGCAGTTGCGTGAACGTCTGTCGAGTCAAGATGGATGTCGTGCTTATTAGGTCCGTACTGGTGTATGGACCTAGAGTCAAGCCTAACATTTGGAGTATTCTGCACTGCTTGGATAAAGGCAATTCGCTGCATTTCGGGGCGATTGATACTCGCAGTTTTGTCGCTTTGGAGGATCTAGTGGATTTGATTTTCACATGTAGTGGTCACCCAACGGCTGCTAACCAAACAGTCCTGGTCAGCGATGGTGAAGATATTCCCACAACCGAATTGCTACGCAAGGCAGCGTTTGCCCCTGACAGGGAGGCTCGTCTTGCGCCAATTCCTTCCTTCCTTCCTTCCTTTGTTGTTCGTGGAGTCGAAGGGGTGCTGGGTCGGGAGGTTTTCAAGCCGATTATGTGGCTCTCTACATGTAGACATATACGAAACGCGCTACTTGCTGGGATAGTCGCCGTTAATCTCTGCTCAGCGAAATATGTTCGGGAAAGAAAAAAACTATGATGTATTGGTGGTTAATTCCTGTGGTTACGAGTTGTTCTCTAATATTAACAGCTGTATTTCGAACGTACGCCTTGGCTCGAAGCATTGTGGATGTTCCCAACGCTCGCAGTTCTCATTTAATATCTACCCCGCGGGGTGGCGGCGTTGCTATTGTAATCACATTTTTGTTGGTTCTTTCGTTTCTCTCCCCGACTCAGCTGGTGGATTTTCCACTATTAATCGCCATCGGTGGCGCCGGGGGGTTGGTTGCTGTTGTAGGTTTTATGGATGATTACCGTCATGTCGCTGTAGCTTGGCGACTATCAGCGCATTTTTGCGCGGCCGCCTGGTCATTATTCTGGCTGGGAGGTTTTCCTCCCATCAATGTCTTCGGATTCGTTGTGGATTTGGGGTGGCCGGGGCTGATTCTGGGGGCGTTCTATCTCGTTTGGATGCTCAATCTTTACAATTTCATGGATGGAATTGATGGAATTGCCAGTATTGAGGCGATTTCGGTATGTTCGGGTGCATGCCTCCTGTATTGGCTAATGGGGTTCGAGAACCTAATTTGGGTTCCCGGCATATTAGCTTCGGCGGTTGGAGGGTTTCTGTTCTGGAATTTTCCCAAGGCCCACATTTTCATGGGGGACGCAGGAAGCGGTTTCCTGGGGGTCGTATTTGGTATCATCTCCATTCAGGCTGCATGGATTGCTCCGCAGTTTTGGTGGGCTTGGCTTATTTTGTTAGGAGTGTTTGTTGTCGACGCAACCTTCACGTTAATTCGTCGCTTGGTCTGCGGTGACAAGATTTACCAAGCCCATCGTAGTCATGTCTATCAAATTGCATCGCGCAGGTATGGAAAGCATGTACCAGTCTCTCTCGCTGTTGGAATTATCAATATTGTCTGGCTACTGCCCATTGCGCTTTGCGTAGCTTACTTTCGATTAGAAGGTGTACTGGCGCTTATAGTCGCCTACACACCTCTTCTGATATTGGCAATAAAATTTCACTCGGACGAAAAATCGGAAAACAACCAGTCCCTTGAAAACTGATTTATCTGGCAGTAATTGGTGCAGTCGCAGAGTTTGTCTTCGACGCGGGGGAGTCCGTCAAAATTGTTGAACTTGCTAAAAAGATGATCTCTTTATCGTTTTATCGTTTTATCGTTTTATCATTTGTTAGAAAAAAGCCAGCACGGTTATATTTCTATCGAGCTCGCTGAGTTGTGTCTTGGTAACAAGCTCGACGAAGAGTTGTTGCTCGGCGACAACGTCAGCGATACTTAGCATCCAATGATCAACGGTGCAAACGAGGATCATCGGGCATGGGATGTGATCAAAGTGAAGTTGGCAGAGTTGCTTGAGGCCTTGGGGCCGGACGATTGTTCACGTATCAGGAAAATCCTTCGCGATACCGTTAGCGGTTATACACCCGATGAAGATATTGTTGACTGGATCTACCAATAGCGGCGACTCGAACCCTGATTTGTAATTGAGCAATAGACTCCCGATTCCAGGGGGGCATGTGCGTGCGGTATCACTATGGTCAGGAATAGAGTTATGTTAGTAACGAATATATTAGGTATGTATGGCACGTATTATATTAATCAGGCCAGCCAAACGGTTGTTGAACTCGATAGTAGCTTTCAGGTTATATCTTCCAAAAAAATTGTCAGAAAGTTCCGCCAAGCTGGTGTTGGTTAGCGTTGCCTGGTCTTTATAAAAGTGTAGAAGCGATATTTGAAATAGACACCCCGCGTTCGCGGGGTGTTATCATTTAATTGGAATGAAGATTTCTGCAGAGCCAGTAATTACCTTTTTTCCTTTGACCCTGCAAGTCGTTTCAAAGAATACGCGTCTTTTCTCTTGGTCAACCCTCGTTACAATAACTTCTGCCGTCACGGTGTCATCTATATAAACGGGTCTTAAAAAGTTAAGGTTTTGTGATACGTATACACAGCCAGGGCCGGGAATCCTCATTCCGAATATTGCGGAAAAAAAGCCGGCAGACATTAAACCATGTGCAATTCGTTTTCCAAATCGGGATCCAGCAGCATATTCGCTGTCAACGTGTACCGGGTTATGGTCGCCACTGATCCCGGCGTAGGCCTTGATGTCAGCATCTGTTATCGTCTGGGAATAGCTAGCTTTCATCCCTACTTCTATTTCATTGATGGGAACCGAAGCTAAAGTGAAGTCTGCCATTAGCTGCCGAGCCCCTTGCGGAGTGGTTTTGCTGGGTTCCCTACCATTACGGCTCCGGCGGGGACACTCTTGGTCACAACCGCCCCCATACCAACCACCGCGCCTTCGCCTATCACTATGGGCTTTTCTGGCGTGCCTTGTTTAATTATGGCTCCTGTGCCTATGTATGCGTGGTCTTCAATGATTACGTTACCGTTGCACTTTACCCCAGGTGCGAAAGTTACGAAATCGCCAATTACACAGTCGTGGGCAACGTAGGAATAGATATTGGCGTGGAAAAATCTACCAATTTTAGCGTTCGAGGTAACTGTGGTGAATGGGCACAAAATTACGCCGTCATCGATTGTGTTTTCGTCGAGGACTACACTATAGATTGAGGTTATCGCAAAGGGTTTTATACCGCTAGAGATCATATCTGTAGCTATTTCTTCACGAACTTTACTGTTGCCGATAGCGATGTTGAAAAATTTATCTACAGCGGGAGTCGCTTTAAACTCCTCTGTGGTCATAACTTCAATGCCATTAACATTGGTTACGTTTGAGCCGTCATCGACAAATACAATTCGGCATTTGTCACTGGGCGCAGTGCGAATGAGCTCACGAGCAAGCGGCAGCACTTCACGACCAAAACCTCCGGCCCCAATAATTGCGTAAATAATCATGTATTCTCCTATTTTGATAGCTTACAACTGACGGCCCGCTTTCAGAACCCTGCAAATATACACGAACCGGATCATGATGGTCTCTCGGGACGAGGGAATCGCTGAATCTTGTCGTTCGGTATCGGTGGCTCTGGAGGGAATCGGGTATTAAAAACGCAATCTCCATTTTTGGTTCATTAGAACACTCGCGATTGTTTCACATCCCGCAACAGACACATTTTTGACAGCTTCCGTACATCGCCTAAATTTGGGAGGCAGCTTCGGAAAAGCTGCTTTCTTAATCGATCACATGGAGCTTCAACTATGCGTACTGGCTACCTTTCCTCCCTGGTTTTTGCCCTGCTCACCAGCATCTCCCTCAATACCAATGCTGCTCCGGCACCTAAGGCCGAGACTAGCGCCACCCCCGCGATTCAGGAGGTATCCTCCAAGCCACAGGCCGTAAAAGTCGATCTGAACAAAGCAGATGCGACGACTCTTCAGCGCGACCTGGTCGGGGTAGGCGAAGCAAAGGCACAAGAGATTGTTGCGTATCGTGATATGAATGGCCCTTTCGCTGCGGTGGACGAATTGCTGGAGGTCAAGGGCATCGGGAAGGCAATTCTGGATAAGAACCGCGAGAGGCTGGTGGTGAACTAAGCTAATAAGTCCCCATTGAAGGCCGGTCGTTGACCGGCCTTTTTGCATCTGGTCACTGGGAGAAATTGTCTCCTTCCGCCCGTCTGCTTATTTAAGATTGCGGCTATCATACTAACATAAAATTATGCCTATAATAAAATGCCGGGCCACATAAAAACGTTCGTCGTGGGCCTCTCCCTAGTCACTCTTGAATCCCTCCACAGGAGCAAACCGATGACATCTCCCCAACCCCAAGGAAAAGCCCTAATCACCGGAGCCTCTTCCGGCATCGGTGCCATCTACGCCGAGCGCCTAGCCGCCCGTGGCTTCGATCTGCTGTTGGTTGCCCGCGACCTGGAACGCCTCGAAGCCGCGGCCACCAAGCTACGCGATGCCCACGGCATTCAGGTCGAAGTCCTTAAGGCGGATCTCACGCAAAAAGACGACGTCTTAAAACTCGAACAGCGCCTGCGCAGCGACTCCAGCATCACCCTTCTGCTAAACAATGCCGGCGTCGCAGCGGATGGCCTGCTCGCCAATTCCGACCTGGACCAGCTAGAGCGCCTCATCCAGCTCAACATCACGACCGTCACCCGCCTGGCTTCAGCGGCAGCCGCCGGTTTCGCCAAGGCAGGCCGCGGCACGATCATCAACATCGCCTCCGTCGTCGCGCTGTTCCCCGAGCGCTTCAACGCGACCTACAGCGCCAGCAAGGCTTATGTGTTAAGTCTGACCCAGTCCCTTAACGCTGAATTAGATGGTACCGGCGTCAAGGTCCAAGCCGTATTGCCAGGCGTAACCCGCACTGAAATCTGGGAACGTTCCGGTATCGACGCATCGCAGATTCCTACGGATATGGTGATGGAAGCGGGGGAGATGGTCGACGCGGCGCTGTCCGGGTTGGACCAGGGCGAACTCATCACCATCCCTTCGTTGCCGAATGCGGCCGATTGGGATGCCTTTGTAGCGGCGCGTCATGTGATGGCGCCGAATTTGTCCAAGAGCAAAGCTGCCGCACGTTACAAGTGAGGCGACTTGAGGTGTTTGCGGTATGAATGATCGTCGAGTTGTTGTGACAGGAATGGGGCTGGTGTCGCCTTTGGGCACTGGCGTCGAAGCGGTATGGGCGCGTCTGTTGGCAGGGCGTTCGGGACTGCGCAATTTGCCGGAAGGTGTGGTTGCCGATTTGCCGACCCGGGTCGGTGGTGTGGTGCCGTTGCTGGCGGATGATGCCGAGGCGGGGTTCGATCCGGATCGCGCGACGCCGCCCAAGGAGCAGAAGAAGATGGACCGCTTTATCGTGTTCGCGATGGAAGCGGCGCGTCAGGCGCTGGAGCAGGCGGGGTGGCAGGCGTTGGATGCCACTGCGCAGGAGCGCACGGCAACCATTATTGGCTCGGGTGTTGGTGGTTTCGGCGCGATTGCCGATGCGGTTCGCACCACTGACAGTCGCGGTCCTCGGCGGTTATCGCCGTTCACCATTCCGTCGTTCCTGGTCAATCTTGCTGCAGGTCATGTGTCGATTCAGCATGGCTTCAAGGGGCCCTTGGGTGCTCCGGTGACAGCGTGTGCGGCCGGGGTGCAGGCGATTGGTGATGCGGCGCGGCTGATTCGCAGTGGTGAGGCAGATATTGCGGTGTGTGGCGGGGCGGAGGCGGCGATTGATCGGGTGAGTCTCGCTGGTTTTGCCGCCGCGCGGGCCTTGTCGAGCGGTTATAACGATACGCCTGAACGTGCATCGCGGCCGTTCGACAGTGGCCGTGATGGTTTTGTGATGGGTGAGGGGGCGGGTCTGCTGGTAATCGAGTCCCTGGAGCATGCGTTGGCCCGTGGGGCCAAGCCGCTGGCGGAGCTGGTCGGTTATGGCACCAGCGCGGATGCTTATCACCTGACCGCCGGCCCTGAAGACGGTAGCGGTGCGCGCCGAGCGATGTCCCTGGCGTTGGCGCAAGCCGGAATTTTACCGGAGCAGGTGCAGCACCTGAATGCTCATGCGACTTCGACTCCGGTGGGGGATCTTGGGGAGCTGGCGGCGATCAAGTCTTTGTTTGGTACCGAGAACAGGATAGCTGTGACTGCGACCAAGTCCGCGACTGGGCATTTGCTCGGCGCGGCAGGCGGCATCGAGGCGATCTTCACGTTATTGGCGATTCGTGATCAGGTGGCGCCGGCGACGTTGAATTTCGATAACCCGGACCCGGCCACTGAAGGGGTGGACATCGTTCATGGAGAGGCGCGGCCGATGGCCATTGAATACGCATTGTCCAACGGCTTCGGATTCGGTGGAGTGAATGCCAGCGTGCTGTTCAAGCGCTGGCAGGATTAGTCCTGGGACTGTTTCAGGTGATCGCGTGTGACGTCGAGGATCCGCTGCGCCAGCTGTGGATTTTCGACGCTACGCGATAGTAGGAGTGCGCCGACCAGCGTCGACATGATGACGATGCTGCGAGCATCGACGTGCTCGCCTTCCAGGGTGCCTTGTACCTGTTCAAGCCGGGCATTGAGCACGGCATCGGTAGTCGGGCTTGGCTGTCCACGCAAGCCCAGTTCCGAGGACATGGTCGGCAGCGGGCAGCCCTGATGCGGCGAGGACTGGTGCCACTCGGACAGGTAGCTGTCGATGAACGCATCCAGTGGTCTTTCCTTGGCAAACAACATGGCGCAATGCGCGTCGAGTTCTGCGCCAGCAGCCTGCAAGGCTTTTTCGACCAGTTCGTCCTTGGAAGCGAAGTGTGAGTAGAAGCCGCCGTGAGTCAGTCCCAGTGCTTTCATCAGCGGTTGCAGGCCGGTTGCGCCAATGCCGTCACGTCGGAAGCGGGCGGCGGCTTCCTTGATGATGCGTTGATGGGTTTGGGCTTTGTGATCCTGCGAGTAACGCATCTGAAATCTCCACGGCAATGCGTCATCTTAACCAAGGAAGCTTAGATGGTGACTGTACTTCTATTTCTAAAAAAGCACGCAGATGCTTCGAAGCATGTGCGAAGTGTCGGTAACTTGGCATGAATAGTGATTACTCGGCTGCAGACTTGTAACCACTCTGGACCGCCAAACGTGCGCGGTTCTTCTTGATCGAGGATTCGTGCCATGTACAAAGATTACCCGGCGGCCTATCAGGTCAGTAAAGGCGCGGCTTTGCAGGTGGACACCACCTTTTACAATCGAATCCGCGAGGCCAGGGACGGTCGAACGCTGATCGAGCAGTTTGAAGTACCGATTCGCACTGGGCGTGCTTGGCATGTGCCTGCCGGGCATGTGTTTCGAGTTACCACACCAGTCGGGCCGCAAGTGGGTGATTTTAACGTCTGGAACGCCAACGATCCGCGCGAACGGCTGTGGGCGGCGCGGACTCGGCAGTTGCAAGGTGCACATGTCAGTACGCATGACCGCTTGTGGTCGAACCTGCCTTTTTTACGGCCATTGGTGACCATCACCGATGACAGCCTGGCTGGTTACGGCGTCGACGAACACGGTGGTCGTTTGCACGACTTGCTCGGCACGCGCTGTGATCCTTATGTGAACAAGATGCTCACGGGCGAAGACTTCCACCACCACTGCCACTCGAACCTGACTCGCGCAGTGTTACCCCATGGGCTGACCGAGTTTGACGTGCATGACGTGTTGAATATTTTCCAGTGCACTGGTCTCAATCATGACGATATGTATTTTATGAAAGCCTGTCCGGCGCAGAAGGGTGACTACCTGGAGTTCTTCGCGGAAATTGATCTGCTGTGCGCGTTATCTACTTGCCCGGGTGGCGATCTGTCGCTGGCGATGTGGGGGCCGGATGCGCAGGATCCACTAAGCGTGTGTCGCCCGCTTGGGGTTGAGATTTATCGTTTGGACGATGAGTTACATGAGGGCTGGAGTCAGCCGGAGCGGGCGTCCTACAACGGGATGCACGGGTTGCATATCGCCAAGGCAGATTGGGAAAAGTAGCTTAAAAAAGATCGCATCCCCCGGGTAGGAGCTGCCGAAGGCTGCGATCTTTTGATCTGTCGATTCAGCGGTCCTGCGCATCCTTCGCATCCATTTCCGCATTCCGCTCAGCGACGCGTTTACGTTGCTCTTCGGTTAGATCGACCTTGTTGGCGGTGTCACGCAACATCATCAAACCGCCGACGATCGAGCCGATTGCAACGACCAGAATCAACCAGGCATACCAGGGCATAGGGCTCTCCTTGAGGGGCAGGCCGGCAGGCGGATTTCGCCGGCCGATCGTGCATACCACTTTGAGCGATTTATATTCGCAGTGGTTCCATTGTATGCCTGTTATGGCCGGTACATATCCCGTAGGAGCTGCCGCAGGCTGCGATCTTTTGATCTTAAGTGCCTGTGACGATGCCAAGATCAAAAGATCGCAGCCTTCGGCAGCTCCTACAGGGGTTGCGTTAGAGCCCGGTTAGCATCGCGTCGGCAGGCGCATCGGCGCGCAGTTGCGCGGTCAGCATGAAGTACACGAACCCAACCGCCATGAAGCCCAAGAAGATCATCCCGATCAAGGTGTTGAACCACGCCATCGCCACCAGGCACACCACCGCCAGCAACAGCGCAATCATCGGCACCAACGGATAGCACGGCGCGCGGAATGTGCGCTCAAGGTTGGGCTCGGTTTTGCGTAGTTTGAACAGGCTGAGCATGCTCATGATGTACATCACGATAGCGCCGAACACCGCCATGGTGATCATCGCGGCCGTCAGCGTCATGCCGCCGAGGTTGATCAGGCCGTCGCTGTAGATCGCCGCGATGCCGATCACGCCGCCGGCGATGATGGCGCGGTGGGGTGTCTGGAAGCGCGACAGTTTCGCCAGGGATTTTGGCAGGTATCCGGCTCGTGCCAGGGCGAAGAATTGCCGCGAGTAACCAAGGATGATCCCGTGGAAACTCGCCACCAGGCCGAACAGGCCAATCCACACCAGCATGTGCAGCCAGCCGGAGCTTTCGCCGACTACGGTTTTCATGGCCTGGGGCAGCGGATCGTTGATGTTGGACAAGGTGCGCCAGTCGCCCACGCCGCCGGCGAAGAACATCACGCCCATCGCCAGCACCACCAGGGTCAGGATGCCGCTGATGTAAGCTTTGGGAATCGTGCGTTTGGGGTCCTTGGCTTCTTCGGCAGCCATCGCGGCGCCTTCAATCGCGAGAAAAAACCAGATGGCGAAAGGGATTGCCGCGAACATGCCGGCGATGGCTGGGGCGCCGAAGACATCGGAACCTGCCCAGCCATTGAGTGCGAAGTTGCTGAAGCTGAAAGCGGGCGCGACGACTCCCATGAACACCAGCAATTCGGCGACCGCCAGTACGCAGACGACCAGTTCAAAGGTCGCGGCCAGTTTGACGCCTAAGATGTTCAGCCCCATGAATACGATGTACGCACCGACTGCGGCGTGTTTTGGATCAAGCGCGGGAAATTGCACATTCAGGTAGGCGCCAATTGCCAGGGCAATGGCCGGTGGCGCGAAGACGAATTCGATCAGCGTCGCCAGCCCGGCGATCAAACCGCCTTTTTCACCGAAAGCACGCCGGCTATAGGCAAATGGCCCACCGGCGTGGGGAATGGCGGTGGTCAGCTCGGTGAAACTGAAGATGAAGCAGGTGTACATGGTGGCGACCATGAAGGAGGTCACCAGGAAACCCAGCGTACCCGCCACGCCCCAGCCGTAGCTCCAGCCGAAGTACTCGCCGGAAATCACCAGCCCGACTGCGATGCCCCACAGGTGCAGCGTGCCGAGTGTGGGTTTGAGTTGTATGTTCATGCGCTTGCTCCCTGAACGGTTTGGAAAGCTCGGGGGAGTGCGTGTGCAGTGGGCGTGCCATTGGCGCAAAAGCGGTCGTAAAATGCCGAAAGCTGTCGTATTGGGTATGTTGGGGAGGTGTGAGTGCGCCAGTGGAGGGCATTGGGGGGCTTTTATGCCGCCTTGTTGAGCGGGTTCGTATTCAGGGGCAGATCGATAAATTCGAAGCGCCCGACAGGATCGGGCGCATTTGGTCGCAGGAATTTAGGAAAAGACTTCCGCTTCGTTGAAAAAGGCTGCTGCCTGATCTTTGGCCGACAGCTGTGGTGTTTCATCCAGCTGCCAGTCAATGGCTAAATCCGGGTCATCCCAACGGATACTGCGCTCGGCGGATGGAGTGTAGTAGTCGGTAGTCTTATAAAGAAACTCGGCGAATTCACTCAGTACTACAAACCCGTGGGCGAAACCCTCTGGAACCCAAAGCTGGCGGTGGTTCTCTGCGGACAGGCGAACAGCGACCCATTTTCCAAAATGCGCTGAGCTACGGCGAATATCCACGGCAACGTCGAGTACTTCACCCACGGTCACGCGAACCAATTTGCCCTGGGTGTTCTCCAGTTGGTAATGCAGGCCACGTAACACGCCCTTTTGAGAGCGTGAATGGTTGTCTTGAACAAATTGCTTATCCACACCGGTTGCTGCTGTAAAAGCTTTGGCGTTAAAGCTCTCGTAAAAGAAACCCCGCTCATCACCGAAAACCCTCGGTTCGATGATGACTACACCAGGTAGATCGGTGGTAACTACATTCAAGTTATTTCCCCTGCAAATACGTTGATGGTCGACATTCTCACCCAAAATGCCGGTCGTGCGCGAGCGGAAGTGCAGACAGTCCATCGCTCATCCCCACAGTCCCGAAGCTTCCGGCTGCAGCTCGTTGAATGCTCCAGCGGCGAGGGAAGACTGCTACCGCATGCGTGGCTTTAGTGCTCCAGTGAGTTCATTGCCTGGCTGTAACGCCGCCATAACCCCACTCTTTACACTTTCTTTATCCCCCACAACCCCCCTCGATCTCGTTCCTTTACGCCCTCCCTGCCGACAATACCTCCACACGCGGCAATACGCCGTAACACGGAGAACTTCCATGAGCGTTCTGGATGGAGTGTCACTGCTGCTGGCAGTGGGGCTGTTCATTTATCTGTTGGTTGCGCTGTTGCGCGCGGACCGGAACTAGGAGCGGGTATGCACAGTTATGACTATTGGCTGATCCTCGCGTTCTTCGCCGTGGTACTTATCCCGGCGCCGTTTCTCGGGCGATTCTATTACAAGGTGATGGAAGGGCAGCGCACCTGGCTGAGTCCGGTGCTCGGGCCGGTGGAGCGTGGTTGTTATCGGGTGGCGGGGGTGGATCCGCAGGTCGAGCAGAGCTGGCAGAAGTATGCGCTGGCGCTGTTGGCGTTCAACCTGGCGGGTTTTGTGCTGTTGTTCGCGATCCTGTTGTTCCAGGACTATCTGCCGCTCAATCCGCAGCAGTTGCCGGGCCAGGAGTGGACTCAGGCGTTTAATACTGCCGTGAGCTTCATGACCAATACCAACTGGCAGTCGTACAGCGGCGAAGCGACGCTCAGTTACCTGAGCCAGATGGTCGGCCTCACGGTGCAGAACTTTGTCAGTGCCGCCACTGGCCTGGCGGTGCTGGTGGCCTTGTGTCGCGGCATTGGGCGCAAGTCGACGAAAACCCTGGGTAACTTCTGGGTCGACATGACCCGTGCCACCCTCTATGGCTTGCTGCCGTTGTGCCTGCTGCTGGCGCTATTCCTGGTGTGGCAGGGTGTGCCGCAAACCTTCGCTCACTATGTGAATGCGCTGACGATGCAGGGTGTCGATCAGGTCATCCCGCTGGGTCCGGCGGCCAGCCAGATTGCGATCAAGCAGTTGGGCACCAACGGCGGTGGCTTCTTCGGGGTCAACTCGGCGCATCCTTTCGAGAACCCGACGGCGTGGAGCAACCTGTTCGAGATGGCTTCGATCATCCTGATTCCGGTGGCCTTGGTGTTCACTTTCGGCCATTACGTGAAGGACCTGCGTCAGAGCCGCGCGATCATTGCCTGCATGCTGGCGCTGTTCCTGATCGGTGGCGCCACTTCGATGTGGGCTGAGTATCAGCCGAACCCGAGCCTTAACAACGCTGCGGTCGAACAGACCGCTCCGTTGGAAGGCAAGGAAGCACGTTTCGGCACCACGGCGACAGTGCTCTGGTCGGTGACCACCACTGCGGCGTCCAACGGCTCGGTCAACGGGATGCACGACAGCCTCAATCCGTTGAGCGGCATGGTTGCGCTGGTCAACATGATGGTGGGCGAGGTGATTTTCGGTGGAGTCGGTGCCGGGCTTTACGGCATGTTGTTGAACGTGCTGATCGCGGTGTTTTTGGCGGGGCTGATGATCGGCCGCACGCCGGAATACCTCGGCAAGAAACTGCAGGCGCGGGAAGTGCAGTTGCTGGTGGTGACCTTGCTGGTGATGCCGGTCGGCGTGCTGGTGCTGGGCGCAATTGCGGCCAGCCTGCCAGGGCCGGTGGCAGCGGTGAGCAACCCGGGGCCGCACGGTTTCAGCCAGTTGCTGTACGCCTACACCTCGGCGAGTGCCAACAACGGCTCGGCCTTTGCCGGCTTCGGTGCCAACACGCCATTTCATAACCTGATGCTGGGTCTTGGCATGTTGATCGGTCGCTTCGGCTACATCCTGCCGGTGCTGGCACTGGCTGGCAGCCTGGCGATGAAGAAATCCGCGCCGGTCAGCCCGAACAGTTTTCCGACCCATGGCCCACTGTTCGTGACCCTGTTGACGGTGACCATTTTGCTGGTCGGCGGCCTGACCTTTTTGCCGACCCTGGCGCTAGGGCCGATTGCTGAACATTTGAGCCTGGGTTTCTAAGGAGCTGATGATGAATATGCCCGCAACCAAACCGGCTGCCGTGAAGGCACCGGAACAACCGAAAACCGCGATCTCGGCGCTCTGGCGCCCGGCGCTGGTGCAAGCTTTCGTCAAGCTCGACCCTCGGCAATTGCAGCGTGCGCCGGTGATGCTGGTGGTCGAACTGACCGCGATTCTGACCACCGTGCTGTGCTTCATTCCGGATCCGGCGGTGCCGACTTTTGTCGCCGCGCAGATTGCCCTGTGGCTGTGGTTCACCGTGCTGTTTGCCAACTTCGCCGAAGCTTTGGCCGAAGGTCGCGGCAAGGCTCGGGCCGACAGCCTGAAGGCCGGTAGCGAAGGCCTGAGTGCCCGGCGCAAAACTGCCGATGGCAGCTTTCAAATAGTGCCCGCCACCAGCCTGCGCAAGGACGACGTGGTGCGTGTCGAAGCCGGGGAAATGATCCCCGGTGACGGTGAAGTCATCGAAGGCATTGCGGCGGTCAACGAGGCGGCGATTACCGGTGAATCCGCGCCGGTGATTCGCGAGTCTGGCGGTGATCGTTCGGCAGTGACTGGCAACACGCGGCTGGTGTCGGACTGGTTGCTGGTGCGCATTACTGCCAATCCAGGGGAGTCGACACTGGACCGCATGATCGCCCTGGTCGAAGGCGCCAAGCGCCAGAAGACTCCAAACGAAGTGGCGCTCGACATCCTGCTGATCGGCCTGACGCTGATCTTCCTGCTGGTGGTCGTGACCTTGCAGCCGTTCGCCCACTTTGCCAACGGCAGCCTGCCGCTGGTGTTCCTGGTGGCGCTGTTGGTGACGCTGATTCCCACCACCATCGGCGGCCTGTTGTCGGCCATCGGCATCGCTGGCATGGACCGCCTGGTGCGCTTGAATGTGATCGCCAAGTCCGGTCGCGCGGTGGAAGCGGCGGGGGACGTGCACGTTTTGCTGCTGGACAAGACCGGCACCATCACCTTCGGCAACCGTCGCTGCACCGCTGTTTATGCGGCACCTGGGGTGAGCAGCAGGGAGTTGGCCGAGGGCGCGCTCTTCGCTTCGCTGGCCGATGACACGGCGGAAGGCAAGTCCATCGTCGAGTACCTGCGTGGCCTGCATGCGCAACCGGAGCCCGCGGCCGAGACGCTGACTGGCGTGCCGTTCAGTGCTGAAACGCGGCTGTCCGGCGTTGACTATCAGGGTCGTGTTTACCGCAAGGGTGCGGTGGATTCGTTGCTGGCGTTCGTTGGCCTGCAACGCGCCGACCTGGCACCGGCACTGTCCCGGGAAATCGACAAGATTGCGCAGAGCGGTGGCACGCCATTGCTTGTCTGCGCCGACGGCAAGTTGCTCGGTGCGATTCACCTCAAGGACGTGGTCAAGCCCGGCATCCGCGAGCGGTTTGCCGAGCTGCGCAAGCTGGGGATCCGCACGGTCATGGTCACCGGCGACAACCCGCTGACGGCGGCGGCGATTGCGGCCGAGGCCGGCGTCGATGATGTGCTGGCTGAAGCCACGCCGGAGAAAAAACTGGCGCGCATCCGCCATGAGCAGAACGACGGTCGACTGGTGGCGATGTGTGGCGACGGCGCCAACGACGCCCCGGCGCTGGCCCAGGCCGACGTCGGCATGGCGATGAACGATGGCACCCAGGCGGCACGCGAGGCGGCGAACATGGTCGACCTCGACAGCGATCCGACCAAGCTGCTGGACGTGGTGCAGATCGGCAAGGAACTGCTGGTGACCCGCGGTGCGCTGACGACCTTTTCCATCGCCAACGACGTGGCCAAGTACTTCGCGATTCTGCCGGCGCTGTTCGCCACGATCTACCCGCAGTTGGGCGTGCTGAACATCATGCACCTGAGCAGTCCGCAGAGCGCGATTCTCTCGGCGATTGTGTTTAACGCGTTGATCATTGTGGTGCTGATTCCGCTGGCGCTGCGCGGTGTGCGGGTGCAGGCGGCGAGTGCGGCGGCGTTGTTGCGGCGCAATCTGTTGATCTATGGGTTGGGCGGGATTGTGGTGCCGTTTGTGGGGATCAAGGCGATCGACATGCTGTTGACGGCGTTGCATCTGGTTTGACCGCTCCTGTGGGAGCCAGCCTGCTGGCGATGGAAGTCAACGATGACGCGTTTTGTCTGGATGGACGCGTCGTCCTCTGGTTTTTCGCGAGCAGGCTCGCTCCTACAGGGGGTAGTTGGCTTGCGAACCACATATTTTGTTATCCGAATTCGAGGATTTAGAAATGTCCACAATGATCCGCCCGGCCCTGAGCCTGCTTGTCCTCATGACCCTGATCACAGGCGTCGCCTACCCCTTGGTGGTCACCGGTGTAGCCCAGGTCGCATTTCCCGACCAGGCCAACGGCAGCCTGATCCAGGACGCCAGCGGCAAGGTGCGGGGCTCTGCACTGATCGCCCAGGATTTCACCGGTGACGCCTGGTTCCATCCACGACCTTCCGCCGGGGCCTTTGCCACGGTATCGAGCGGCGCCAGCAACCTTTCGCCGAGTAACCCGGCGCTGGCTGCGCGGGTGATCGAGGAGGCGAACAAACTGTTGGTGCCCGGCCAGGGGCCGGTGCCCCTGGCGCAGCTGACCACTTCCGGCAGCGGCCTCGATCCGCACTTGCCTCCGGCGGCGATTGCCTATCAACTGGCGCGAGTTGCGGCGGCGCGTAATTTGCCGGTGTCCACGGTTCAACAGTTGCTGGAGGCGCATATCGAGCAGCCGCTGATTGGGCCGCCGGTGGTGAATGTGTTGGCGCTGAATATTGCGTTGGATAACCTGTAGATCAAAAGATCGCAGCCTGCGGCAGCTCCTACAGTGATCGTGGCGGTCCCTGTAGGAGCTGCCGCAGGCTGCGATCTTTTCAAGGCAACCCCCCATTCCAAGTCGAACAAGGCAATCACAGATGAGCAACTCCGGCCGAGCCGACGCACTGTTAGCCGATCTACCCCGCGATGGCCGTGGCCGGCTCAAGGTTTTCCTCGGCGCCGCCCCCGGTGTCGGCAAGACCTACGCCATGCTGCAAGCCGCGCACACTCAGCTGCGCCAGGGAGTAAAGGTGCTCGCCGGGGTGGTCGAGACCCACGGTCGCGCCGAAACCGAGGCGCTGCTCGGTGGTTTGCCCCAGCAGCCCCTGGTGCGCTCGGAATACCGCGGCGTCCTGCTTGAGGAAATGGACCTCGACGGCCTGCTCGCGGCCAAACCCAAGCTGGTGCTGGTGGACGAACTGGCCCACAGCAACGCCCCCGGCAGCCGGCACGCCAAGCGCTGGCAGGACATCCAGGAACTGCTCGCCGCCGGCATCGACGTGTACACCACGGTCAACGTCCAGCACCTGGAAAGCCTCAATGATCAGGTGCGCGGCATCACCGGCGTGCAAGTGCGCGAGACCTTGCCGGACTGGGTGCTGCAGGAAGCCTATGAGCTGTTGCTGATCGACTTGCCGCCACGGGAACTGCTCGAGCGTCTGCGCGACGGCAAGGTCTATGTGCCGGAGCAGGCGCGGGCGGCCATCGATGCTTTTTTCACCCAGACCAACCTCACCGCCCTGCGCGAACTGGCGATGCAAACCGCTGCCGCCCAGGTCGACAACGACCTCGCCCAGGGCTATCGCCAACTGGGCCAGGATGCGCCAGCCGTGCGCGGGCGCTTGCTGGTCGGGGTCGATGGCGATGAGCAGGCCGAGCGCCTGGTGCGACATGCCAGCCGCGTTGCTCAGCGGCGCCATCTGCCCTGGAGCCTGGTGCATGTGGACAATGGCAGCGCGCGCGACGAGCAGGCACGCCTGCGCTTGCAAAGTGCCCAGCAACTGGCGGAGCGCCTGGGCGGCGAGGTGGTGTTGCTGCGTGCCGGCGAGGTGGCGAAGACCTTGATCCAACACGCGGGCGAACGCCGCGCCAGCCTGGTGCTGGTCGGTCAATCCCGGCAGCGTTGGCGGCGGCGCATGCTCGGTGGGGGCCTGGCTTCACGCCTGCTGCGCAATGCGCGCGGGCTGGAAATCAACGTCCTCGACAGCGAGCATGCGCTGCATTCGCCACGCCCGCGTTCGACCCCGCCACTGGTGTGGTTCGACTATGCGTTGGCGCTGGTCGCGACGCTGCTCGCCAGTGCCCTGGCCTGGGCTGTGGCGAGCGTCCTGCCGCTGCCGAACATCTCGCTGGTGTTCCTCGCGGCGGTGTTGCTGGTGGCGGTGCGCAGCAGTCTCGGCCCGGCGCTGGCCTGCGCGGCGATGTCGTTCCTGACCTATGATTTCCTGTTCATTCCGCCGAATTTTTCCTTCAATATCCAGCGCGAAGAAGACGTGCTGACCCTGCTGTTCTTTCTGCTGATGGCGGCGCTTACCGGCAACCTTGCGGCGCGTCAACGTCAGCAATTGCAGGCGCTGCGCGATACCCAGGAAGAGACCAGCGAACTGCTCGATCTGTCGCGCAAACTCACTGCCGCTACCGACCGCCAGGCAGTGGTCAGCGCAGCGGCGCAGCACCTCAATGGCTGGAGCGATGTGCAACTGTGCCTGCTCAATCGTGATGGAACGGCGGGCTGGAAAGTCGAAACCGGCGGCCCGCTGAGCTTTTCCGAAGCCGAACGCGCCGCTGCCGACTGGGCCTGGCAACACGATCAACCGGCGGGCGCCGGCACTGGCACGTTGCCGTCCGGGCGCTGGTGGTGGTGGCCGCTGTCGGTCGAGGACGGACCTCTGGCGCTGCTCGGCGTCTGTGCCAAAGAGGGGCACACCCTGAGTGGCCAGCGCCGACGCCTGCTGACAGCCTTGAGCCAGCCACTCGCTCAGGCGCTGGCCCGGGCGCAACTGGTTGAAGACCTGGAAGCCGCGCGCCTGCATGGCGAAACCGAGCAGCTGCGCAGTGCCTTGCTTGCATCGGTGTCCCACGATCTGCGCACGCCGCTGACCTCGATGCGCGGCAGCATCGACAGTCTGCTGGCATTGGGCGAAGCGATCCCGGTGGACGATCGCCGCGAACTGCTCGAAGGCACTCGCGACGAAGCCGAACGCCTGGATCGATACATTCAGAACCTGCTGGACATGACGCGCCTGGGTCACGGTGCCTTGAAGCTGGCGCGGGACTGGGTGTCGCCGGCAGACATCGTCGGTAGTTCGCTCAATCGCCTGCGCGCGGTGCTGGCGCCGCTGCAGGTGAGCATCGATGTGGCGCCGGAGTTGCCGTTGCTGTACGTCCACGCCGCGCTCATCGAACAGGCACTGGTCAATGTGCTGGAAAACGCCGCGCGTTTTTCCCCGGTTCACGGCCGCCTGCAATTACGCGCTGGCGTGGTCGACAGCGAACTGTTCTTCTCGGTCAGCGATGAGGGGCCGGGCATCCCGGAAGAGGAACGAACGAAGATTTTCGACATGTTCTACACCGCTGCGCGCGGTGATCGGGGCGGGCAGGGCACCGGGCTCGGCCTGGCGATCTGCCAGGGCATGGTAGGCGCCCATGGTGGTCGGATCAGTGTCACGGACGGCATCGAAGGGCGTGGAACCTGCATTACCCTGCATCTGCCGCTGCAAGATCAACCGGATGTTGAAAGTGAAGCCTGATAACCTCTGGATTTTCCCATGCCGCGATCAGAATTCATGAGCCAGACCACGACCATTTTGGTCATCGATGACGAACCGCAGATCCGCAAGTTCCTGCGCATCAGCCTGGTGTCCCAGGGCTATAAAGTACTGGAGGCCGGGACCGGCACCGAGGGCCTGGCGCAGGCCGCGTTGAGCAAGCCGGACTTGCTGGTGCTCGACCTGGGGCTGCCGGACATGGATGGCCAACAGGTGCTGCGCGAGTTTCGTGAGTGGTCGACGGTGCCGGTGCTGGTGCTGTCGGTGCGTGCCAGCGAGGGGCAGAAAGTCGAGGCGCTGGATGGTGGCGCCAACGACTACGTGACCAAGCCGTTTGGCATCCAGGAGTTCCTTGCACGAGTGCGCGCGCTGTTGCGCCAGGCGCCGGCGGGAGAAGCGCAGCAGGCGGCGCTGAGTTTCGGGCCGCTGACCGTGGACCTGGCTTATCGTCGGGTGCTGCTCGATGGCGCCGAAGTTGCGTTGACCCGCAAGGAATACGCGGTGCTGGCGCAACTGGCTCGGCATCCAGGGCGGGTCATTACCCAGCAGCAGTTGTTGAAGGATATCTGGGGGCCGACCCATACCGAGGACAGTCACTATTTGCGCATTGTGGTGGGGCATCTGCGGCAGAAGCTGGCGGATGACCCGACCCGGCCGCGGTTTATATTGACCGAGGCTGGGGTTGGGTATCGGTTGTTGGGTGGGGACAGCCTTTGATGTCTGTGTTGGATTTTCAGGCCCCATCGCGAGCAGGCTCACTCCTACAGGGGTAAAGGGCACACACCTCTGTAGGAGTGAGCCTGCTCGCGATGAGGCCCTTTGCTTCACTGCAGAAACAACTCAGGGCTCCCGCGACTGCTCAGCTTCATAGCGATCCAGCGTATCGCGCGCAATCTCCCTTCCCAGCGCGATCAACTCCGGCGCCTTGTAGAACTCGAAAAACCGGCACACCCGCTTCGGCACGTTGATCAGGATGTCCGGCGGATACCCGGCGATCTTGTACTGCGCCAACGAAGTCTGCATCACCTCGAAACTCTGGTTGATCAGATCCAGCAGCGACGCCGGCCCGACGTTGTCGATGATGAACGAACCCGTGGCGGACTTTGGGGCCCCTCCGGCTTCCGGCGCGGCGGCCGGTTGCTGCGCCTCAGGCTCGGCGGATTCGATCCAGGGGTTGATGTCCGCCGCTTGCGCTTTCAGCGCTTGCTCTTCCAGCACCAGCAGTTGTTCGGCCTGCTTGCGCCGGAACGGCAACTTCGAACCCAGCGAGTTCACCAGGCTGTCGAATCGGCTCTTGAACGCCGGCGGACGCGGGATCACCGGCAGCTGATAATGCCGCTGGTTAGTCGAATTGAGGTTGACCGCGATGATCAGGTCGCAATGGCTCGACACCACCGGCACGATCGGCAGCGGGTTGAGTATCCCGCCGTCGACCAGTACGCGGTTGCCCTGCATCACCGGGGTGAACAGGCTGGGGATCGCTGCCGAGGCGCGCATGGCCTGGTGCAGGCAGCCTTCCTGGAACCAGATTTCCTGCTGGTTGGTCAGGTCGGTGGCCACTGCCGTGTAGGGAATTCGCAGGTCCTCGATATTGATCTCACCGACGATCTTGCGGATCTGCCCGAAGACCTTTTCGCCGCGAATTGCCCCCAGGCGGAAACTGACGTCCACCAGGCGCAACACGTCGAGGTAATCCAGGCTCTCGATCCAGTCGCGATAATCATTGAGTTTGCCCGCAGCATAGATCCCGCCCACCACCGCGCCCATGGAACAACCGGCGATGCAGGCGATGTCGTAACCCCGCCGCTCGATCTCCTCGATGACACCGATATGGGCATAGCCCCGGGCGCCACCTGACCCCAGTACCAGTGCGACACGCTTTTTCATGAATCGCCCTCGTCTGACAAGGTTCAACAATGCACCCAACGAGGGGCGTGCTTCAATCGGCAAAGTCGCTCTGGCAGGCGAAGACGTCGTTTTTTCGACACTCAATGGCGGCGCAGGGTTATCTTCACCAGCGCGGCAGTTTCAACAAGCCGGTCAAGGCACTTTTCAAGCGCCAGACCGTCTTACCTGCACGACTGTTTTTCTATTTTTGAGGTGTGAGTGATGAAAGCCTGGATCTGTGTACCCTTGATTGCCCTGGCACTGGCCGGTTGCGCCGGCAAGACCGCTTACCGCGACAGCTGCGGTAGCGGCATCGACGCGGCGTGGCACGAGCTGGACTTGGCCAAGGCGGAAGGGTTTGCCGGCACCGTCAGTTACTCCAAGGCGCTGTCGCTGTTGACCGGTGCGAAGACTCAGCAGCAGTTTGAAGCGTTCGAAGGCTGCACGCAGAAAGCCGAGAAGGCGCGCTTTTATATTCGTGAGTCTCGCGCCGGGCGTTGAGGCATGATGCACGGCACAGGCAGTATTCGATAAAAAGGAGCAAGCGATGTCTGGGTTGGTTGATCGGTTGGTGGCTCATGTCATGGGCCTGGAAGTCGGTTTGATGGCGAGTCAGGCGCGCCTGGAAGCGCGCACCGACCCGGAGGCCCTGCACGAACTGCGCACCACGGTTCGCCGTCTGCGCAGCCTGCTGCGGCCGTTGCGTGGTTTGCCGGGCGTCGAGCAGCTGGAAGCGGCGGCGTCGCGGGTCGGCGACCTGACCACGCCGATGCGTGATCGCGAGGTGCTGGCGGCGTACCTGCTCGCGCACGATCAACCTGAAGCGGCGCAACGGCGCATGGCGCAAATGGCCCAGGCTTATCCGGCCGTGGCCGCCAGCACCGAGCTGGCGCAGCTGCTGCAGATGCTCGACGCCTTTCCGCGTTTCTTGCGCGCGTCCCAGCGCCAGGGCCTGCTCAAGGGCTTGCGCCAGCGCATCGAAAAACGCCTGGCGAAGCAGTGGGAGAAACTCGATACCGCCCTGCACGATCCCGCTCACGACCGCCATCGGCTGCGGCTGCTGATCAAGCGGGTGCGTTATGGCATCGAGGCCTATCCGGAACTGGACCGCCTGCCCAAGGCTGCGCTGCCGCGCTTGAAAGCGGCGCAAGGTGCGCTGGGCGACTGGCACGATTGCTGGCAGTGGCTGGCGCGGGCAGAGCAGGAAGCGGATCTGCAGCCATGCGTTGCCACCTGGCAGACCACCATGGCCAAGGCCGAAAGCCGTGCGGACCGGGTGCTCGACAAGCTGAGTGGGGCCTGCTTCAAGTCCTGAGCTCCACACGCCGCGCTACGCTGTGATATCTCGCTTATGTTGCACTGCACTGCACTGCACTGCACTGCACTGCACTGCACCGCACCGCTCTGCGCTGTGATATGTCGTTGACGTTGCACTGCACCGCTCTGCGCTGTGATATGTCGTTGACGTTGCACCGCACCGCACCGCTCTGCGCTGTGATATGTCGTTGACGTTGCACTGCACCGCTCTGCGTAGGAGCTGCCGAAGGCTGCGATCTTTTGATTTTAATCTTTTGATCTTCGGCGTTATTAACGGCGTCGAAGATCAAAAGATCGCAGCCTTCGGCAGCTCCTACGGGGGGACTGCGTGTATCCGGCTTATCTGTCAGGGGATTTGGCTGGAATAAGCGCTGTATCGCCGCCCACCTCTGGTTAAGATCCCTGCATCCCCATCTGCTCCGAGGTCTTCATGCGCTTTTCCGATCTGCTCGACGCTGTTCGCAGCCAACCTCTGGAGCTGTCCATTCCGGCCGAATGGGCCCAGGGCCGGGCCAGTTTCGGTGGCCTGGTTGCCGCTTTGCAGTACGAGGCCATGCGCGCTCAGGTGCCGGCCGATCGCCCGGTGCGTTCGCTGGCGATCACCTTTGTCGGGCCGGTGGAGCCGGATGTACCGGTGAGTTTTGAAGTCGACGTGTTGCGCGAAGGTAAGGCCGTCAGCCAGGTGCTCGGTCGGGCCATGCAGAGAGGTCAGGTGGTAACACTCGTCCAAGGCAGCTTCGGCGGATCGCGCCCATCGGAGGTGGCGATTAATGCACAGCCGGCACCCGAGATGAAACACTGGGATGACTGCCAGGAGCTGCCGTACATCAAGGGCATTACCCCGGAGTTCATGCGCCACCTGGCGATGCGCTGGAGCGTCGGCGGGCTACCGTTCACCGGCAATACCTCGCGCCAGATGGGTGGTTGGGTACGCCTGCGCGGGGACGTCAAGGAAGAGCCGATCACCGAGTCGCACATCCTGGCATTGGTCGATGCCTGGCCGCCAGCGCTGCTGCCGCACTTGAAGAAACCGGCGATGGGCAGCACGCTGACCTGGACCATCGAATTCGTCCAGCCGCTGCTGGAACTGAGCACGCTGGACTGGTGCAAGTACCTGGTGGAGATCGAGTACGCGGCAGACGGCTATGGTCATGCGGCGGCCAAGCTGTGGAGCAATGACGGTCAATTGATCGCCATGAGCCGGCAGACAGTCACGATTTTCGCCTGATCGACTTTCGCCGAATCAATGCCGACGGTGGCGCTCCCGCCAGGCGCGCCACCAGCCCCCGCTGAGGAAGAACCGCGGAAAAGTCACGAACTGCTCGACCAGCAGGCGCGACATGGCGTCTTTGCGATCGGTGAAGGGTTCAGATGCCTGTTCTTCCAGGGTATGGCCATGGCGCTGCAATGCCAGGGCGGCGAGCAAGCCGACGACGCCGATGGCGAAGTTGACGAAGCTCAGGCCGAACACTCCCGTCACAATCAGCAGGAACGCGAGGATGAACAGCGGGACCGCGATCAGGTGCAGCACCAGATTGGTCGGGTGCTGATGATTCCCGGGGTACGCCCGCCATTGCCAGGCGGGGAGATTGGGGTGACGTTTGCCCATGATGCTGATCCTCGATCCGTGTTGAACACATGATTGAAGGATAGGCCTGGCGGAGCGGGGCGGCGAATGGAGGTTGGCTATCAGGGTGATAGGGGAAGGTTCAAGATGTGTATTGATCATGATGCCGCCATCGCGAGCAGGCTCACTCCTACAGGGGAATGCGATCCTCTGTAGGAGTGAGCCTGCTCGCGATGGGTCCCTCAAAGTTTCAACTGCCCGATAGCCTTGCTCAAAGCCCCAGCCAGTTCAGCCAACTCATTACTGGTAGTCGCCGAACTCACCGTCTGCTGCACCGTGTTCTCCGTCACATCACGAATACTCACCACCGCCCGATTCATCTCCTCGGCCACCTGACTCTGCTGCTCCGCCGCCACCGCAATCTGCGTGTTGCTCTCGCGCATCTGCGCCACCGCGCTGGTGATCTGCGCCAGCGCCGCGCCGGCTTCCTGGGCCTGCTGCACACAATCGTCGGCCTTGATCGAGCTGTCCTGCATGAAGTCCACCGCGTCCCGCGTCCCGGCCTGCAACGCCGAGACCATCACTGTGATCTCATCGGTCGATGCCTGGACACGCTTGGCCAGGTTGCGCACCTCATCCGCCACCACCGCAAAACCCCGGCCCATTTCCCCGGCCCGTGCCGCTTCGATGGCCGCGTTGAGCGCCAGCAGATTGGTCTGCTCGGCGATGCTGTGGATCACCCCAACCACGCCGTTGATCTTCTGGCTGTCCTCGGCCAGGCGTTGAATCATCTCGGCGGTCTGCTGCACACCGCTGGACAACCCGGCAATCGACAGCTGCACGCGGCTGACAACCTGCTGGCCACTACCGGCCAGGGTGTCGGCGGTTTGCGAGAGGTCGCGGGTAGCGCCGGCGTGCTGGGCGATGTGATAGACCGTCGCAGTCATCTGGTTGATGGCGGTGGCGGCCTGATCGGTTTCGCTTTGTTGGCCGAGCATGCCGTGGCGGACTTCGTCCATGCTCGATGCCAGCCGCGCTGCACCGTCATCCAGTTGGCGGGCGGTGCTGGCGACGGTGTTGACCACTCGCTGGTAACCGGCCTGCATCGCATTGAACGCGCTGGCCATCTGCCCGACCTCATCGGTACAGGCCAAGGGCACGCGGGCCGACAGGTCGCCGGTTTTTTCCACATGCAGCATCACGTCTTTCAAGGTGTTGAGCTGGCTGAGCAGAAAGCGGATCAACAATTGCGAGGCGCCGAGCATGGCCAGCATCAGGATCAACACCGCCACCGCGTAGTTGGCAAAACGCTCACCGAACACTTGGGTCAGGCTCGGGCCATGGACGATGACTGCGACTTTCTGGCCGTCGCTGCGGCTGAAGACTTCGGCGCCCATCAGCGGGTTATCGCCGAACACTGGCATCGAATTGATCTCGACCCAGCCATTGGCATCGGCCAGCGCCGTCAGCGGTTGCTGGTCGAGCACCGGTGCCTGTCCGCGCTTAAAGGTCAGCAGGTTATCGGCAGTCGGCAACGGCTGCCCGGCGGGCCAGGCATTTAACAGGCGTACCTGGGACTGGGCCGATTCCTGGGCCGCATGGCTGCGCGCCTGCTGTTCCAGTTGCACGGCGTACAGCACCAGCAACAAAGTGGTGACGAAGGCGACGGCATTCACCGCCCAGAATTTGTATTTCAACGAGATGTTGCTAAGCCAGGCACCCATGGAGGTCTTCTCTGATAGCGGAAACAATTATGGCAAGGTGCCATTATTGTGCCGTGATCGGGCAGGGCGGAACTTGATGTGGGTCAAGGTTCGTGGCCAGCCCGAAGACAGCCATTGCCCGGCGGAATGCGCTATCCTGCGCGCCTTAAAATTTCCCTCGCTACAGGATTCCGCCCCATGAAAGCCGCACTCGTCGAACTCATCAGCAAAATCAGCTCCGGGTGCATGAGCGATGACGAAATCCTCAAGGTGGCGGACGAAGCGGCCCAGGCCTACGCCGACCCGCAGGCATTCCTGGCGGCCAATCCGGACATCAACTACGACGACACCTTCCCGATTGCCTTGGGTGAGTGGGTAGTCGTCGGCAGCCTGCCGGAGACCGTGCTGTTCCAGGCGGACACCTACATGGACCTGTTCGCCCAGATCGTCGCCTCGTTCGGCCCGGGTGTGGATTTCAACATCAAGCCCAAGCAGCTGGCCAAGACCGAAGCCCTGACCGCACTCAATCGTATCCAGGTACAGATGGGCGCCATGAACAAGGAAAACGGCGGCTACACGCTGCTGAACTTCAGCCAGTTGCTCGACGACGAGATGCAGGTGGTGCTGGTCTACGGCAATGACCTGCCGCGTGTCCTCGAGTTGTGCGCCGAGGTGGGCATTGCGGCGGCACCGTCCCTGGAAGCCCTGAAAGTTGCTATCCACGTTTAACGCAATAATACGGAACCCTGGCGAAGGCCGACTATCCTAAGAGTGCATACCACTCTTAGGGAGCGTCACCATGGGTTCCACGTTCAACGGCCTGATTGGCCTGATTATTCTCGCCCTGGACATCTGGGCCATCATCAACGTGCTGAAAAGTGGCGCCAGCACCGGCATGAAAATTGTCTGGGTGTTGTTGATCCTGCTGTTGCCGGTCCTCGGCCTGATCATCTGGGCCATCGCCGGGCCGCGGGGTAATGTGCGGATCTGACCTGGTTTCGAACTCCACACCTCTACCCTGTGGGAGCGGGCTTGCTCGCGAAGGCGGTGTGTCAGCCGATGATAATGTCGACTGACACACCGCCTTCGCGAGCAAGCCCGCTCCCACATGGGTCCCGGTTTGTGTTCAAAAATGTTCTCTTCCTGAGGAAGGTTCGACCTGTCATCTCCCGCGTCGTAGAATGCGCGCCTTTCCCGGGCAATCGAGTACCTCGATTGGCCATCATGGGCGGGTAACCGTCCGTTGCCACCCGCATTCATCGGAGCACTTCCCATGAGCACCACCCCTACCAGCGAATACCTGGAAACCCTCTACGAAGGCTACGGCCAGCGTTTTCGCATGGAAAAACTGCTGCACGAAGTGCGCACCGAACACCAGCACCTGGTGATCTTTGAAAACCCGCGCATGGGCCGGGTGATGGCGCTGGACGGCGTAATCCAGACCACCGAAGCCGACGAATTCATCTACCACGAAATGCTCACCCACGTGCCGATCCTGGCCCATGGCACCGCCAAGCGCGTGCTGATCATCGGTGGCGGCGACGGCGGCATGTTGCGTGAAGTGGCCAAGCACCGTAGCGTCGAGCACATCACCATGGTCGAGATCGACGGCACCGTGGTGGAGATGTGCAAGGAATTCCTGCCGAACCACTCCAAGGGTTCGTTCGATGATCCACGCCTGAACCTGGTGATCGATGACGGCATGCGCTTTGTCGCGACCACCACCGAAAAGTTCGACGTGATCATTTCCGACTCCACCGACCCGATCGGTCCCGGTGAAGTGCTGTTCTCGGAAAACTTCTACCAGGCTTGCCGTCGCTGCCTGAACGAAGGCGGCATCCTGGTGACGCAGAACGGCACCCCGTTCATGCAGATTGAAGAAGTCAAAACCACTGCCGGGCGCCTGCGCAGCCTGTTCCCGGACTGGCATTTCTATCAGGCCGCCGTTCCAACCTACATTGGCGGCTCGATGACCTTCGCCTGGGGCGCGACCGATACCCGCTATCGCAAACTCTCCCGTGAAACCCTGCAGCAGCGCTTCGCCGGCAGCGGCATCATCACCCGCTACTACAACCCGGAAATCCACATCGGCGCGTTCGCCTTGCCACAGTACGTGCTGCAGGCGATCAACAAGCCAAGCAACGATTAAAGATCACCCATAATTCCTGTGGGAGCAAAGCTTGCTCGCGATAGCGGTCTTTCAGTCGACATTGATATTGACTGGGAAGACGCTATCGCGAACAAGCTTTGCTCTCACAAGGTTTTGTGTTGTTTTTCATAGCCCGTGCAGTAATTCGTTGAACGATCACCCCATGCAAAAGTCCAGATAGATGTAAGCCCACTTGCGGGTTTTATCGAGGAGGCACTGATGCAAAAGTGGAAAATCACTTTCGTGGATGATCACGGTGAAACAGTCGACGAAGTCTTCGAGTGCGAGGAATGCCCGGACAACGAGCATGCCGCCAAACTCATTAAGGCTCGTTTGCTGCCTGTCGCCGCCGAACTGGATCTGAATGATCTGGAAGGGCGCACCGATGATGCGAGCGTCAAAAGTCTCAAGGCACAGAACAGCATACAAATCCTCGGCATCACTCCCGTCTGATACAACTCCTGTCACATTCAAACCAGGCCTTGGCAGCTGCTCGGTCAAAGGGCTACTCTGCAAGCGAGATCAGCGATTGGATCGCTAAGGTCTGGTCTTGTCAGCTACATGCTTGTATCCCACCGGCAACCTGGTTGCCGCATCGCCCTCACCATTCGGCTGAGGGCGTCGGGAGTACGGAAAGTCTATCCAGCGGATCGAGGAGGACGTTTCATGAGCACAGCCTATCAAGAAGACATCAGCAGCAGCGTGCTGCGCCGCATGAAAGAGGGCGGTTTCGACTTTTCAAAATTTCATCCCATCGAGTTCTACGCGATTTTCCCCGACGAGGAGCGGGCCCGCAGGGCAGCAGGTCATTACCGTGGTGAGTCCTTGAACGCGCAGATCAGTGTGCGCGACGACGGCGCCTGGGCGCTGGAACTGAGCAAGGTCATGTACGCCACCTACGATGACATCGGCGATTTCGAGCAGGGTTTTGAGGCAGTGGTCGAGCCTCTGGGCGGCATCATCGAAGGATGGGGCGTGAAGCAGGAGGTACGAGGGCGACTCGCATAACATTATGAACAGCAACAACACTCAGCAACGGCTGACCCTTGGGTTGGCCGTTTTTCGTTGGGTGGAATGCGTTCCCCGTAGGAGCTGCCGTAGGCAGCGATCTTTTGATCTATTTTTGATTCACAACATTTCACAACGCAAAAAAAAGCCGCCAAAACAGGCGACCAAAAGGGAAGTTCGATGAGCTTTTCAGCGAATGTGCCAATTATCCTTATCGACAGCCGGGCAGTGAAATCAACTCTGACTATGCTGGTGATAGCGACAGCATTGCTTCGCAATGGAGCGGGGGCGATCGGGTTGGAGCGTTTGCCGCACAGGATTGGTGCGGTGTTTTCACAGCAAATATCCAACTGATTGATATCAAAGCGTTTATGCCGATGGCACGGGCCTTGCGATGCCTAGATGTCCGGGTGACAAGGAGTACGGCATGATCCGCACCTATTTTGATGAAATGTACGATGCCGACGGCCAGGTCCGTCCGCATTACCGGGAGTTTGCCCGGTGGTTGGCGGAGACGCCTGACGAGCTGCTGGCCCAACGCCGACGCGAGGCCGATCTGCTGTTCCATCGAGCCGGAATCACCTTCACCCTCTACGGTGATGAGCAGGGAACAGAGCGCCTGATTCCTTTTGACACTATTCCGCGCAGCATCCCCGCCAGTGAGTGGCGGATTGTCGAGCGCGGCTGTATCCAGCGGGTCAAGGCGTTGAACATGTTCCTCGCCGACCTCTATCACGAACAGCGCATCATCAAGGCCGGGATTATTCCGGCGGAGCAGGTGCTGGCCAACGAGCAATACCAGTTGGCGATGCAGGGGCTCGATCTGCACCGGGATATCTATTCCCACATCTCCGGCGTCGATCTGGTGCGCGACGGCGACGGCACGTACTACGTGCTCGAAGACAATCTTCGTACACCGAGCGGCGTCAGCTACATGCTCGAAGACCGCAAGATGATGATGCGACTGTTCCCCGAGTTGTTCTCGGCCCAGCGCATAGCGCCCATTGACCACTATCCGAACCTGCTGCTCGACACCCTGAAAAGCTCCAGCCCGATCGATAACCCGAGCGTGGTGGTGCTAACCCCTGGGCGCTTTAACAGTGCGTTCTTCGAGCATGCGTTCCTGGCCCGGGAAATGGGGGTTGAGCTGGTGGAAGGTGCAGACTTGTTCGTGCGCGACGACAAGGTGTTCATGCGCACCACCGACGGGCCCAAGGCAGTGGATGTGATCTACCGTCGCCTCGACGATGCGTTTCTCGATCCGCTGGCGTTCAATCCGGATTCGATGCTCGGCGTGCCAGGGCTGTTGTCGTCCTACCGCTCGGGCAATGTAGTGCTGGCGAATGCCATCGGCACCGGAGTGGCGGACGACAAGTCGGTGTACCCGTTTGTCACCGACATGATTCGCTTCTACCTGGATGAAGAGCCGATCTTGAAGAACGTTCCGACATTCCAGTGTCGTAATCCCTCGGAACTTTCCCACGTGCTGGCCAATCTTCCAGACCTGGTCGTCAAGGAAACCCAAGGCTCCGGCGGCTACGGAATGCTGGTCGGGCCGGCCGCGACGGCGGCGGAGATCGAGTCGTTCCGCGCACGCATCAAGGCCAAGCCCCACGCCTACATCGCGCAACCGACCCTGTCGCTGTCGACCTGTCCGACCTTTGTCGAAAACGGCATTGCGCCACGCCACATCGACCTGCGTCCGTTTGTCCTGTCCGGCCGCGAAACCCGGGTGGTACCCGGTGGCTTGACCCGTGTAGCGCTGCGCGAAGGTTCCCTGGTGGTGAATTCCTCCCAGGGCGGTGGAACCAAGGACACCTGGGTAGTCGAGGATTGAAGGAAGCTTGCCATGTTAAGTAGAACTGCCTCGGATCTGTACTGGATGTCGCGTTACCTGGAGCGGGCGGAAAACCTCGCACGGATGCTCGACATCAGTTATTCGCTGTCGCTGATGCCCCAGGATGGTCGCGGCGACGGCCTGCACGAACTGGCCATGCCGCTGCTGATCACCGGCACCCTGGAAGATTACCTGGAGCGCCACGGCGAGCTGCATGCCGAACGGCTGCTGCATTTCTTCGCCCTGGACGCCGCCAACCCGGCCAGTATCTACAGTTGCCTGGGCGCTGCGCGGGCCAGTGCCCATGCGGTGCGTGGACGAATCACCGCCGACATGTGGGAAAACATCAACGCCACCTGGCTGGAAATTCGCGGTATCGCCGACCAGGGTTTGAGTCGCTATGGCATGAGCCGTTTCTGCGAGTGGATCAAGGAACGTTCCCACCTGTTTCGCGGCGCGTCCTACGGCACGATCATGCGCAACGACGCCTTTCGTTTCATTCGTTTGGGCACCTTTATCGAGCGGGCTGACAACACCCTGCGCCTGCTCGACGCGCGATACGAAATGGCTGGCGATCAGGCGGAAGCGGTCAGCGATGGCACGGCGCACGCCTACTACCAGTGGAGTGCGCTGTTGCGGGCCTTGTCTTCATTCGAAGCCTACACCGAGATTTACCGCGACGCGCCCGGCGCCCGGCATGTCGCCGAGTTGCTGCTGTTGCGCGCCGATGTGCCGCGCTCCCTGCGCGCCTGCACCGAAGAGATCGACCAGATTCTTGCCCAGCTGCCGGGCGCCAATGGCCGACCGGCACAACGCCTGGCCGCCGAAATGGACGCGCGCCTGCGCTACACCGGCATCAACGAAATTCTCGACGAGGGCTTGCACGCCTGGCTGACCGAGTTCATCCCGCTGGTGCGCCAGTTGGGCAACGCCATTCACAGTTCCTACCTGGAGGCTGCATGAGACTTTCCATTAGCCACGAGACCACCTATCACTACGAAGATCAGGTGCGGGCGAGCATCCAGTACCTGCGGCTGACTCCTCACGACAGCGAGCGCCAGCACGTGCTCAGCTGGCAACTCGACCTGCCGCGCCCGGTGCGCGCGCAACTCGATCCGTTCGGCAATATCCTGCATGTGCTGACCATGGACGAACCCCATGAAGCCATCATCATCGGCGCCCGTGGCCAGGTCGACATCGACGAGCTGCGCGAAGCCGAACATGAAAGCCAGTCGGCGCTGCCGTTCCTGCGGTTCACTCGCCTGACCGAACCCGATGAAGCCTTGCGCGCGTTCGCGGAAAAACAATGTAAGAAGCGTCGCGATCGCACGGCGTTGATCGACCTGATGCACGGCCTTAATTCACACATGACTTACACCCCGGGTTCGACCGAAGTCGATACCTGTGCAGCCACGGCCTTCGCCGGGCGCTCGGGCGTGTGCCAGGATCACACCCACGCCTTCCTCGCCTGTGCTCGCAGCCTGGGGATTCCGTCGCGTTATGTGTCAGGTTATTTGTACAGCGAGAACAGCGAGCACCTGGCCAGTCACGCCTGGGCCGAAGCCTGGCTTGACGACGCCTGGTACAGCTTCGACGTGACCAACGAATTGGCACGGCCCGAGCGTCATCTGAAGCTGGCGGTAGGCCTGGACTACCTCGACGCCTGCCCGGTACGCGGGATGCGCCGGGGCGGGGGCAGTGAACAGATGCACGCGAAGGTGTTCGTCTCACCGACGCCGCTGCCGCTGTTTTCGGTTCAGGAGCAGTAAGCCGGAACACCAACAACCAACTGTGGGAGCGGGCTTGCTCGCGAATGCGGTCTATCATTCAATACCAATGGCGACTGACACACCGCTTTCGCGAGCAAGCCCGCTCCCACATTGTGTTCAGCATTGAACATCGATCCCTGTAGGAGTGAGCCTGCTCGCGATCACGCCGGCCCAGGCTCCACAACGCTAAGGCTTAACCTTGCGCCCAGCCATATGCCTCAAATACCCCACCAGCATCTGCAGATCCCCATCCGGCAGCACCTGCGCACTAAACCCCGGCATCTTCGCCTGAGGCCACTGGCGCAAACTCTGCGGATCACGGATATAGCGCAGCAGAAAATCCGCCCCGAAATACTCAGTCGGATTAAACGGAATATTCAGGTCCGGCCCGAACTGCGCATCCCCCGCACCGTTCAACCGGTGGCACGCCAGGCAATTCTTCTGAAATAGCGCAAACCCCAGGTTCACCGGATCGTCCGCCTTCAGTCCTGGATCGGGTAACAGAGCAGGGAAGCGCTTGGCCACGGGTGCCAGCTGCTTGATGCTCGCCACTTGAAATGGCCATTGCTCGGGGCTGATGTTGCCCGCTTGCGGATCCGTCCACACCAGGTAAAACGGTCCCGCGCTGTGCTTGCCCGCCGATAGCCCGGGCCACGGTTGAGTCGGGTCTTCGATCGCCAGCCAGGCTCTTGCGCCCTGTTGATTGAGCAGCGGTGCGGCGGCCAGCTCGGCGGCAAAACCATCCAGCGCCACTGCCTGCAGATGGTCGTCAGGCTTGATCCCGGTCAGCAACGCAGCCAGGGGCACCGCTTGATAGCTCATATCGCGCTTGTAGGAAACGTCATTTTTGATAGTGATGGTCTGGACCAGCGGGTGCTTGAGCAACTCCTCGGTCAGCCAGGTGCGCGGGTTCGCGCCCAGCTGCAGATCCAGCTGTGCGGCGTAGAGAGGCGTGCTGAGCAGCAAGGCCCCGAGCAGAATGAGCGTTCTCAAATGATCGCCGTCCATGTCGTGGAGAGTGGTGCAAAGGTTGGCACACCCCGGCTGGCCCGGGTAGCGAGTCAGTCACATTTTAACGACGGCGATAATACATGGCGCTTAAGTCAGCCGATCACCTTGGTCAGGTTCGGCAAAATCAACAACAGCGTGGTGGCGAAAAGAATGAGTCCGGCTTGACGTACTTTCGATTGTTTGAACATGGCTTGACCGCCTTTATTGTTATTTCCTGATGCCTGCCTGCAAATATCCATGACGGCAGACGCTGCACTTCCTGTCCGACGAGCGCCTCGGCAAAACCCGACGACAACTTCGTACATGTTCACCTTAGGGCCCGCGTGGGCTGTGGCTTAGATCTATTTCATATGGTGTTCTGTTAATCAGCTATGAAAAATGCATGAGGCCTATTGCCAGCTTCTTCGGCGCCCGTTTGCTAGACGGTTCGCTGACCTGAATCGGTTAATCCAGTAGCTGACTACCGTTCGTCTGAGCGTGTGGGTCAATGCGGGTGAGCGATGTGGTCATTGAATCTGCTGGCGCTCGGCATATGGTTGTGGCTGACAAAAGATCAAAAGATCGCAGCCTTCGGCAGCTCCTACAGTTTGAATGCGGTCCCCATGTAGGAGCTGCCGAAGGCTGCGATCTTTTGATCTACCAAACCGTAACCAGCGAGGACGCCATGACCGAAGCTCTGATTTTCGAAGCGTTACGCACGCCCCGGGGCAAAGGCAAGGCGGATGGCGCCTTGCACAGCGTCAAGCCGGTCAACCTGGTGGCTGGGCTGATGACGGCATTGCAACGACGCACGTCCCTGGACACCAGCCAGGTCGATGACGTGGTACTGGGTTGCGTGACGCCCATCGGTGATCAAGGTTCGGACATCGCCAAGACTGCAGCGCTGGTGGCGGATTGGGATATCAGCGTGTCCGGGGTACAGATCAACCGGTTCTGCGCATCGGGCCTGGAGGCGGTCAATCTCGGAGCGATGAAAGTGCGTTCCGGTTTTGAAGACCTGGTAGTGGTAGGCGGCGTCGAATCCATGTCCCGGGTGCCCATGGGCAGCGACGGTGGCGCCTGGGCACTGGACCCGCAAACCAACTTGCACACGCATTTCACTCCGCAAGGCGTCGGCGCCGATCTGATTGCCACCCTGGAAGGATTCAGTCGTGAACAGATCGACGCCTACGCGCTGCACTCCCAGCAAAAGGCGGCGCGGGCCCGGGGCGATGGTTCGTTCAGCAGATCCCTGGTGCCGGTGCAGGATCAGAACGGCATCGTCTTGCTCGACCACGACGAATTCATTCGCGCCGATTCGACTCTGGAAGGCCTGGGCAAGCTCAAGCCGAGCTTCGAAATGATCGGTCAGATGGGCTTCGATGCTACGGCGCTGCGGGTTTATAGCCATGTGGAGCGGATCAACCATGTGCATACCCCGGGCAACAGCTCGGGCATCGTCGATGGTGCGGCGCTGATGCTTATCGGCTCTGAAGCCAAGGGCCGGGCGCTGGGCTTGCAGCCCCGGGCGCGGATCGTCGCCACAGCGGTGACCAGCACCGACCCGACCATCATGCTCACTGGCCCCGCGCCTGCCACCCGCAAGGCGCTGGCGAAGGCCGGGTTGCGGGTCGAGGACATCGATCTGTTCGAGGTCAACGAAGCGTTCGCCTCCGTGGTGCTGAAGTTCATCAAGGACATGGCCATCGACCCGGACAAGGTCAACGTCAATGGCGGCTCCATCGCCATGGGCCACCCGTTGGGCGCCACTGGCTGCGCGATTCTCGGCACCTTGCTCGACGAACTGGAAGCCCGCCGGTTGCGCTACGGCCTCGCGACCCTGTGCGTCGGCGGCGGCATGGGCATTGCCACCATCATCGAACGCCTCTGAGCCCCCGACTTCAAGGAAACCCGTCATGACCGAAGCGATTCGTTACGAAAAGGGCCAGGACCAGATCGTCGTCCTGACCATCGATATGCCGGGCCAGAGCGCCAACACCATGAACGCGGTGTACCGCGCGGCCATGGCCAGCTGCGTCGAACGCCTTGTCGAAGATAAAGCGTCGATTGCCGGCGTGATCATCACCTCGGCGAAGAAGACCTTCTTCGCCGGCGGCGACCTTAATGAACTGATCAAGGTCGGCAAACCTGAGGCCAAGGCCTTCTACGACAGGGTGCTGACCCTCAAGGCGCAGCTGCGCACCCTGGAAACCCTCGGCAAACCGGTGGTCGCGGCGATCAATGGCGCAGCGCTGGGTGGCGGTTGGGAAATCTGCCTGGCGTGCCATCACCGTGTGGCGCTGGATAATCCCTCGGTGCAACTCGGCCTGCCCGAAGTGACCCTGGGTCTGCTGCCGGGCGGCGGCGGAGTGGTGCGCATGGTGCGCATGCTCGGGATTGAGAAAGCCTTGCCCTATCTGCTGGAAGGCAAGAAGGTGCGGCCGCAACAGGCGTTGCAGGCGGGTCTGGTCGATGAGCTGGCGCAAAGTCTGGAAGAGCTGCTGAGCAAATCCCGGGCGTGGATCCTGGCCAATCCGACGGTCGTACAGCGCTGGGATGTGAAGGGCTACCAGATTCCCGGCGGCACACCCTCCAACCCGAAAGTCGCGCAGATGCTGGCGATTGCGCCATCGATCCTGCGCAGTAAAACCCAGGGCTGCATGCCCGCACCGGAAAAAATCCTCTGCGCGGCAGTGGAAGGCGCGCAGGTGGACTTCGATACCGCGCACCTGATCGAAACCCGCTACTTCACCGAATTGACCACCGGCCAGGTGTCGAAGAACCTGATCGGCACCTTCTGGTTCCAGCTCAACGAGATCAATGCCGGCGGCTCCCGGCCACAAGGTTATGCAGCCGTCACCACGCACAAGGTCGGCGTCCTCGGCGCGGGGATGATGGGCGCGGGTATTGCCTTTGTCAGCGCATCGGCAGGCATCGAGGTGGTGCTCAAGGACATCAGCCTGGCGGCGGCGCAGAAGGGCAAGGCGCACTCGGTTGCGTTGCTCGACAAGAAAGTCGCTCGCGGACAGATGGCGTCCGAGCAGCGTGAAGCAATTCTGGCGCGGATTCACCCGACCGAATCAGATGCCGATCTGACCGGTTGCGACCTGATCATCGAAGCGGTGTTCGAGGATCGTGAGCTGAAAGCCAAAGTGTCCTCGGCGGCGCAGAAAATCGTCGGCGCCGAGGCGGTGATTGCTTCCAACACTTCGACCTTGCCAATCAGTGGCCTTGCCACCGCAGTGCCCGACCAGACCAAATTTATCGGCCTGCATTTCTTCAGCCCGGTGGAGAAAATGCCCCTGGTGGAAATCATCAAGGGCGCCCGCACCAGCGATGCAACCTTGGCGCGGGGGTTCGACTTCGTCCTGCAAATCAACAAAACCCCGATTGTCGTCAACGACAGCCGTGGCTTCTTCACCTCGCGGGTGTTCGGCACCTTTACCAATGAAGGCATCGCCATGCTAGGCGAGGGCGTCAGCGCGCCGATGATCGAAACCGAGGCGCGCAAGGCGGGCATGCCGATCGGCCCGCTGGCGATTTCCGACGAAGTCTCCCTGAGCCTGATGAGCCATATCCGCCAGCAAACTGCCAAGGATCTGCAAGCGGAAGGCAAACCGTTGCCCGAGCATCCGGCGTTCGCGGTAATAGACCTGCTGCTCAATGAGTACAAGCGTCCTGGCAAAGCTGCCGGCGGCGGTTTCTACGAGTACCCAAGCGGCGGCCAGAAGTATCTGTGGCCCGAGCTCAAAACCCGCTTTGAAAAAGTCGACGGGCAGATTTCACCCAAGGACGTGCGTGACCGGCTGCTGTTCGTGCAGGCGATCGAAACTGTTCGCTGCGTGGAGGAGGGCGTGCT
Organism: Pseudomonas sp. LB3P31; assembly: GCF_054897945.1. Classification (NCBI taxonomy): domain Bacteria; kingdom Pseudomonadati; phylum Pseudomonadota; class Gammaproteobacteria; order Pseudomonadales; family Pseudomonadaceae; genus Pseudomonas; species Pseudomonas sp. LB3P31. The sequence continues at coordinate 1,534,824 of NZ_CM142710.1, read as the reverse complement.
GACTTCAACGGCGGATGCCAACATCGGCTCGATCTTCGGCATCGGCTTTGCGGCCTGGACCGGTGGTGCGTTGCAGTTCATCAATCAGTACGGCGTGCAGGATTTCGTCGCCCGCGCGCAGTACCTTACCGAACAATATGGCGAGCGATTCGCGCCGCCGGCACTGTTGCTGGAAAAAGCAGCTCGCGGGGAGACGTTTTAGGGGACCGATCACGCCTATGGGGCTTGCCTTGTCACGGTGTTTCGAGGCAGGCTCTGGGTGTGCATTATTCCCATCACGTGTCAGGTATTTTTTATGTCGTTACGCATCTGCATTCTGGAAACCGACATCCTGCGTCCGGAACTGGTCGATCAATATCAGGGTTACGGGCAGATGTTCCAGCGTCTGTTTACTCAGCAACCGATCGCCGCCGAGTTCACCGTCTACAACGTGATGCAGGGCGAGTATCCGGTGGATGATCAGACTTTCGATGCTTATCTGGTCACCGGCAGTAAAGCCGATTCATTTGGCACCGACCCCTGGATTGAAACCCTCAAGGCTTATCTGCTGAAGCTGTACGAGCGCGGCGACAAGTTGCTCGGCGTGTGCTTCGGTCATCAACTGCTGGCGTTGCTGCTGGGTGGCAAAAGCGAGCGAGCCACTCAGGGTTGGGGAGTCGGCACCCACAACTACAAACTGGCGGCCAAGGCGCCGTGGATGAGCCCGGTAGTGGAAGAGCTGACGTTGCTGATCAGCCACCAGGACCAGGTCACCGCGCTACCGGAAAACGCCACGGTCATCGCCTCCAGCGATTTCTGCCCGTTTGCCGCGTATCACATCAACGATCAGGTGCTGTGCTTCCAGGGGCATCCGGAATTCATCCACGATTACTCGCGGGCGCTGCTGGATATTCGCCAGCAGGCACTGGGTGAGCAGATTTATCAGAAGGGTGTAGCGAGCCTTGAGCATCAGCACCACGGCGCCACAGTGGCGGAGTGGATGATGCGGTTTGTGGCGCATAAGCCGCAGGCGAAGGCGGTTTAAAGAGTAGTCCGCTCCCACATTGATCATCATTGTGGGAGCAGGGCTTCACACCAATCTTTACTGTGGAGCAAGGACTGTGGGAGCAAGGCTTGCCCGCGATCGAGTGCGCAGCACTCGCCTTGCCCCTACAACCATCCCGACTTCTTGAAACTCGCCCACAAACTCACACACCCCACCGCAATAAACCCCAGCACCGCAAAATACCCGTAGTGCCAGGTCAGCTCCGGCATGTTCTGGAAGTTCATCCCGTATATCCCGGCCACCGCCGTCGGAAACGCCAGAATCGCTGCCCAGCCGGCAAACTTGCGCTGCACCACACTCTGACGCGACGCCTCCAGCAACACCCCGACCTCGATGGTCTGGCTGGCAATGTCTGCCAGGGTCGACAGGTCTTCCATCTGCCGCGTGACGTGGATCTGCACGTCGCGAAAATAGGGACGCATGTTCTTGTCGATAAACGGGAAGCTCAGTCGCTGCAGCTCCTCGCCAATCTCCACCATCGGCGCTGCATAACGCCGCAGGCGCACTACATCGCGACGCAGGCCATGGAGCTTCTGGATATCGCGTTCATTCAGCGCGCTGCACAACACATTGCGCTCCAGCTCATCGATCTCGGCATGAATCGCTTCGCCCACCGGCTGGTAGTTTTCGATCACGAAGTCGAGGAGGGCGTAGAGGACGAAATCTTCCCCGTGTTCCAGCAGCAACGGACGTGCCTCACAGCGTTGCCGGACGTAGGCGTAGGACGCCGAATGGCCGTTGCGTGCGGTGATGATGTAGCCGTTGCCGGCGAAGATGTGGGTCTCGATGAATTCGAGCTTGCCCTGTTCATCGCGGATGGGCGAATAGGTGACGATAAACAGCGCATCGCCGAAGGTTTCGAGCTTGGGCCGGCTGTGTTTTTCCAGGGCGTCTTCAATGGCCAGTTCGTGCAGGTTGAACTGGCGTTGCAGGTTGGCCAATTCCTGGGCGTCGGGTTCTTCCAGCCCGATCCACACGAAGTGGTCAGGTTTCGCAGCCCAGGCTGCCCCTTCGTCGAGGGTGATGTTGGTAACTTTTTTCCCGGCGCTGTAAACCGCAGCAGCAACAACTCTACCCATGGTGTTGGTTCACTTTTGGTTGGCAGGCAGTGGGCAGCTTAGCCTGTAGGAGCTGTCGAGTGAAACGAGGCTGCGATCTTTTGATCTTGCTGTGTACATATCCATTCCTGCGGTAACGGATATGTACCCCAAAAAGTCAGCCAAATCACCCCGCCAAAATCTGCCGATCCATCACAGCAATACACTCGCGCATCTGCTCCCGACATTGCTCAATCAACGCCGGCATATCATCCAGACTCAATCCTGCCGTAGGAATCGCCGGCAAAGAGCGAATCAAAATCTTCCCGCTATTCCAGCGATTCAAGCGCATATGCTTCACATAAGTGCTCACACATACCGGAACAATTGGCACCCCAGCCGCAATCGCCATCTGAAAGGCGCCTTTCTTGAAAGGCAACAAATCCTCCCCCAGATTGCGCGTGCCTTCCGGAAACACCCAAATAGAAGTGTCTTCATTCTGCAGAGTGTGAGTAGTCTTCAGCATCGACTGCCGCGCCTTCTGCGCGTTGCCGCGGTCGATCAGCACATTCCCGGCCAGCCAGAACAACTGACCGAACAGCGGCACCCACTTCAGGCTCTTCTTGCCAATGCACACCGTACGGTGCGGCACCACGTTACCGAACACGAACAGATCGTAGTTGGACTGATGATTGGCAATGATCACGCAGCTCGCCGGCTTGTCCATCAACGGGCCGACTTCAGCCTTGACCCGCAGACGCAGGATGCACATCGCCGGCCATGCATAGAGGCGGGCGCACAAGCGGCTGTTGTCCGGGTTGAACGGTCGGCACAGGCCGAGGAGCACACCCAGCACACCGGCGAGAACAAAGTGCAGACCCATCAATAACATACGAAACACGAACAGCATTTAAAGGCCCCACCGGGACAAAAGGTGGCGCAGTGTACGGATGTGCACTGTTTTCGGCAATTGCTGCTATAGAGGAGGTAGATAGGCGATGTTTGAGCGCATGTTTCCGACTTGGACGTCAGACGCGATCTAGAGCCGTTGTAGGATTTTTAACAGACAAAGTAAGAAAAACCCGACACGAGGGTCGGGCTTTTCAGTCACACAGATTCAGGGGGTTAACCCATATGTTGCTGATCCAGGACGATCGCGTTGTCCAAAGTCTCCAGCAACGCTTTGCGCACTTTCAGCTTGGTGTTCTTGTGGGCGGTCATGTTGATCTTCTTCAACTGCCGCGCTGCGGCGAGCGCAGCACCTTGCAACTCATCGGCAGAAACCACCACGTCAAGGAAACCGGCGTCAACGGCACTTTGCGGATTGAACATCTCGCCATTGATCACCGAGCGGTGGAACGCCGACTTGCGCAAGCGATCACGAGCCAGCTCAATACCGGCATGGTGCATGGTCATGCCGATCTGCACTTCGTTGAGGCCGATGCTGAATGCACCCTCGACACCAATGCGGTAATCCACCGACAGCAACAGGAAAGCGCCCTTGGCCACCGCATGTCCAGGGCACGCTACGATCACCGGGAAAGGGTGGGCCAACAGGCGGCGAGCCAGCGTCGAGCCCGCTGTCACCAACGCCACGGCTTCCTTGGGACCGGAGGTCATGACCTTCAAGTCATAACCGCCCGAAAGAATCCCCGGCGTGCCCGTGATGATCACCACCGCGCGATCAGTCACCGCCTGATCCAGCGCAGTGTTGAAAGCGGCAATCACGTCTGGCGAGATCGCATTGACCTTGCCATTGCTAAGGGTCAGGGTCGCGATACCGTCTTCGAGGTGGTAGGAGATCAACTCACTCATGACGCTATTCCTTGTATGAAAGATGAAGCAGACGTTACCCACCGCCGTAGGCCAGGTAAAGCGCCGTGACTGACCGGCCGGTCACCCTGGCGTGGAGCGCAACGCTTGGCCAGCCACTGCTGCCACACCTTTGCCTCTATATAGAAGGGTGCACGAAGCCAGAGATTGGCAGGTTTGCCATGGCCTGCCAGCCGTCAGGACAACTAAATCCCTAAGCGCATGAAAATTCTGAAAAAAATATTTGCCATCGGAAAAGCTTTCGACTACATTAGCGCGCCTCGACAGACAGAACATGTTTGAAGAGATACGGTGAAGTGTCCGAGTGGCTTAAGGAGCACGCCTGGAAAGTGTGTATACAAGAAATTGTATCGAGAGTTCGAATCTCTCCTTCACCGCCACATTCGATGTAACCAAGACCCCTGATTTTCCTTGAGAAAGTCGGGGGTTTTGGGTTTTTAGCGTCCGGAAAAAGACCAGCGAGGAGAGGGCGCTCGCTCGTGCGGAGGAGTTTGCGGCCGCTTCAGTCAGGCATCATCAAGATCCGGGCAGATCAATTTACCCAGAATCCACGGCTCAACGATCTGACTATGGATATTGCGCAGATAAGATCCCCACTCCACCCTGCTGTGGGCGTCCGGGCCGAGCACGGTCAGAAGCAGATACTCATCGCGGAAATCGTCGTACGCGTATAACAGCCAAAAATCATTATCGGGATCATTCACCAGAGTGGTGCGATGGTACTGGCTGCGTGCCTTGGCCCAGCTTTTCTGCATTTCCAGGCTGCTAGCCAGATGGATGTGATGCATGTCGGTCAGATCGAGCGCTTCGTCTCTACCGAAGATGATCGGAAGCTCTCCGTATACTTTGTAATTGTAGAAGTGCGCGGAGTAGTTTTGCCAATTGCCGATTTGCTGGAATAGTGCGGAGACCTTTACCGACGACATCCAGGCTTACTTGGAGACCGGCAGCTTGCCAGTGACGACGAACGCCTCAAAGGCTTTCTGCCCGTCACGTGCGGCCTGTCGGACGTCCAGATACGTCAGCTCGCGGCTGACTACCTTTTTGCGCGGTTTGTCGGCTTTTTTTGTGGTGGCCATGGAAGCCTCCGGGGTGGGTGTATTCATGCCTGAAAGCTTATGTGATTAATCATTCCTGAGCAAACAGGTCAGTTGTATCTGGTTGCATCTGATGCCAATCGCGATTCCACAGATGTGCTGTTAACATCCAAAGGCCCACCTTTCGAATGGACTCGACACTCATGTTTTTCCCCAACACCATCCACCCGAAGATCGGCAAGTCCGCAGCGGCATTGCTGATCTCGATCCTCCCAGCCCTGGCCGTCGCATCCCCGCCAACCCAATTCCCTGACGCCGCCGCCAGCGACCCCGCCAAGCTCGGCTGGATGGTCGGCTCGCCGCCCCCTGCGGATCGCACCGTACGCTTTGCCGATGGCAGTTACTTCCAGTTCCCGGCGATGCGCTGGAGTGTTTCGAACTTCCGGCAGCTCATGCCCACCGTCAATGTATCCCGCGGGCCTGGCGCACCGGTTGCGCTGGAGTCGGCATTGCGCCAGGACATCGATGCGCTGAGCTTCAGCCCGCTCGGTACGCAGGAGTCGATGACCTGGGAGCAGTCGTTGGCGGCCACTTATACCGATGGGATCGTGGTGCTGCAGCGCGGCAAAATTGTCTACGAGCGCTATTTTGGCGTGCTCGACTCGCAAGGCCAGCATGCGGCGATGTCGGTGACCAAGTCCGTGGTCGGCACACTCGGCGCCACTCTGGTGTCCGAGGGACAGATTGATGAAGACAGGCGCGTGGTCGAATACGTGCCTGAGCTGGCGGGTTCCGCATTTGCCAATGCAACGGTGCGGCAAGTCCTCGACATGACCACCGGGCTCAAATTCAGTGAGGATTATGCCGACCCGAAGGCTGATGTCTGGGCGCATGGCCGGGCGGGCAGCCCGTTGCCTTTTGCCAAGGAGTACACCGGGCCGCGCAGTTACTTCGAGTTCCTGCAGACGGTGCAGCCGCAGGGCGAGCACGGCGCAGCATTTGCCTACAAAACGGTTAATACCGATGTGCTGGGCTGGATCATCGCTCGGGCGACCGGTCGTAACGTGGCGCAACTTTTATCCGAGCGCATCTGGAGCCGTCTGGGCGCGGAGCAGGATGCGTATTTTACCGTGGACTCCATTGGCACCCCGTTTGCGGGCGGGGGATTAAACACCGGGCTGCGTGATCTGGCCCGATTTGGCGAGATGTTGCGCAACGACGGCCGCTTCAACGGGCAACAGATCGTGCCCAAGGCGGTGATCGATGACATCCGCCGCGGCGGCGACAAACAGGCGTTTGCCAAGGCCGGTTATGACTTGCTCAAGGGCTGGAGCTATCGCTCGATGTGGTGGGTGACGGACAAGCAGGGTGGGGCGTTCATGGCGCGCGGGGTTTATGGCCAGCGCATTTATGTCGACCCGAAGGCCGAGCTGGTGATTGTGCGTTACGCCTCCCATCCGGTGGCGGCCAACGCTGCCAATGATCCGGTGACGCTGCCGGCGTTCGAGGCGCTGGCTCGGCATTTGACCCGTTAGGCCGTTGGTCCATTCGTCGGGCGTAGTGTGATCTGAATGACAAGTCCAGTCGTGACCGACTAGTCTCAAAATCCTTGGTGATCGATATGTTTCGGGCAAATAGGGCTTGCCGGTGTCGATCCCGCTTTTGAAGGGGCGAAGTTATGACTGAACCGTATCTTGAAGACGACGGGGCCGAGTTTCCGATCAACAATTGCGTGCAGTGTGGCCAGACCGAATACGTGGCCAGCTTTGGTGAAGACAAACTCAAGGTTGGCAAGATGAAATCCATGGTGAGCCAAGGCCCCAAGGCCAAGTTTTTACCCAAGGTTGCGGCATCCTCCAAAAAATAACTGACCCTCTTGCAAGCCCCGCAATAGCGGGGTTTTTTACGGCCGCGAAAAACTTTTGTGCAGACGTGTTTAACCGCAAAAACTTTCACAAGTTTTTCACAAGGGCTTACGTACTCTCAGCTCATCCGTTAGAAAGCAACTCCTGGCCCGTCTCCCCAGCGGGCTTTTTTTTGCCTGTCATAAAACCTTTTGCAAAATCGCTGTCCAACCGTCGCTATTTCAAAGAACGGAGGGATATGTGTGGACGTTTCCTCCGCTGGGGCATTCAATGCCCGGGTTTCGGTTTCTCCCTATTTTTTGAGGTTTTTGTCATGCGTTTAACACTGCCTGCTTTGGTTCTAGGTCTTTTCGTTGCTCAAGGTGCAATGGCGGCCGGCGACGGCACTGCTGCAATCGGTGGCGGCCTGGGCGGCGCGTTGGGTAACGTGGTCGGGCAGAGCATGGGCGGCAGCACCGGCGCAGCAGTTGGCGCCGGCGTCGCAGGCGCAGCGGGCAGTGCAGTGGCCGCACGTAAAGGCAGCCGCACCAAGGCCGCGATCGGCGGTGGTGTTGGCGCGGCGGGCGGCTCGGTGATCGGCAACAGCCTGGGCGGCAAGACCGGTTCGACGATTGGTGCAGGCCTGGGTGGCGCATTGGGCGGCGGCGTAGGCAGCAACCTTGGTAAAGGTCACAAGCGTCACTGATCCTCGTTGATCAGCTAAAAAGCCCGGCTAAATGCCGGGCTTTGCGTTATGAACGTTTCTCTCTGAAATGGCTCAAATCCGTTACAACCCCCAATAAGCGAGGTGCACCATGACATCGAAATCCGCAAGCAAAGTGAGCGACTGTCGTCGTCAAGGTTTGACGTTGTCTGCATTGGTACTGGGATTGATGGTCACCCACGGAGCCCAAGCGGCTGGCGACGGCACTGCCGCGGTCGGCGGCGGACTCGGTGGTGCGCTGGGTAATGTTGTGGGGCAGCAAATGGGCGGCAGCACCGGCGCCGCAATTGGCGCTGGCGTGGGTGGCGCGGCCGGTAGTGCGGTGGGTGCACCCAAGGGCAGTCGCACAGAAGCTGCGATTGGCGGTGGTCTGGGTTCTGCTGGCGGCTCGGTGATCGGTAACAGTCTGGGCGGCTCGACCGGCTCGACCATCGGCGCGGGCCTTGGTGGCGCGGCGGGTGGTGCCGTCGGCAACAATCTCGGTACCGACGACGGTGGTTCCCATTCCAATAACAGCCATAAGCACAAGAACAAGAACAAACATAAGAACAAACATCGCTAATCCACCCGGCCCATGCGAGGTATGACCCATGACTCCTGAAACCGAAGGCAAGGAAGAAAAAGGCCCAAGCGGACTGCCGTTTATCAATGATCCGGGGAATGAAGACCCCGGCTCGCTGATGGACGACGCTACGGTACCGCTCAATGATTCAGATGAGGCGGACATGGAGTACGAAGAGGACGAAGACGAGCAGTAGCCCTTCGACCGGTTAACGGCCTCCAAAGAATAATTTGGAGGCCTGGTACGTGCCGAAGACAGGCCCGTGCAACATTGCTGAACCCTTTAATCCGCCGCAGTTAAAGTGATACCGTATTGTTCCATGATGTTTGTGAATAAAGCCCCTGAATACGGATCAGATGCGATGAATGCACCGCTGAACGAATTCGGCCCGATCAAGGCCGTGATCTTCGATATGGACGGCTTGTTGCTGGACACCGAGGGCATCTACACCGAAGTGACGTCGATCATCGCCCAGCGCTATGGGCGTACTTTTGATTGGAGCATCAAACAGCACATCATCGGGCGCGGCGCGGGCGATCTGGCGCGTTATGTGGTTGAGGCGCTGGACTTGCCGATCACCGCCGAAGAGTTCCTGCGGGTTCGCGAACCCCTGATGCGCGAGCGTTTTCCAGGGGCGTTGGCGATGCCGGGCGCCCAAGAGCTGGTTCGGCATTTGAACGCGAACAACATCCCGATTGCGGTAGGCACCAGTTCTTCGCGTCAGTCGTTCGGTCAGAAAACCACCCTGCACCGGGAGTGGTTTGATCTGTTCGATTTCATCGTGACGGCAGACGATCCGGAAGTCGGCGCGGCCAAACCGGCGCCGGACATCTTCCTGACTGCAGAGCGGCGCCTGGGTGTCGATCCGGCCGATTGCCTGGTGTTCGAAGATTCGCCATTCGGCGTTACGGCGGCAAAGGCGGCGGGCATGACGGCGATCGCCATTCCCGATGCGGCAATGGCTGACGAAAAATACGCACATGCCGACGGGATTCTTCGCACACTGAAAGCGTTCACGCCGAGTGCCTGCGGTTTGCCGGCGTTGCAATGGGCGTAAATCTACACGCATGAAAAAGCCGGCCCCCTGTTCAAGGGTTGCCGGCTTTTTTCTGCCTCTATCAGGCGCCAAAACCGCCGTCGATGGTCAGGCTGGCACCAGTGATGTAGCCGGCTTCGGAGCTCACCAGGTAGGCAACGAAACTGGCGATTTCATCAGCTTCACCGTAACGGCCTACCGCCATCAACGGGATCAGGCTGTCGGCAAAGTCGCCCTGGGCAGGGTTCATGTCGGTGTCGACCGGGCCTGGCTGTACGTTGTTGACGGTGATCCCGCGTGGGCCGAGATCACGCGCCAGGCCTTTGGTCAGGCCGACCAGTGCAGACTTGCTCATGGCGTATGGGCCGCCACCGGCGAAGGGCATGCGATCGGCGTTGGTGCTGCCGATGTTGATGATGCGACCGCCTTCGGTCATGTGTCTGGCGGCGGCCTGGGTGGCGATGAACACGCTGCGCACGTTGATGGCCAAAGTTTGGTCGAAATCTTCAAGCTTGAAGTCTTCCAGCGGCGCAACGGCCAGTACACCCGCATTGTTGACCAGGATATCCAGGCTACCGAAGGCTTCGACGGTGGCGGTCACGGCGTTGCGAATGGCCTCGGCGTCGGCACTGTCAGCCTTGATGGCCAGGGCCTTGCCGCCTTTGGCAGTGATGCTGTTCTGCAGTTCTTCGGCTTTTGCGGTGGAGCTTACGTAGGTGAAGGCAACGGCTGCGCCTTCAGCGGCCAGGCGTTTGACGATGGCAGCGCCGATGCCGCGAGACCCGCCTTGAATCAACGCCACTTTGCCGCTGAGGTTCTGAGTAGTCATGTCTATCTCCAAAGTCGCCGTGGCGAGATGCCCCGGTTGATGGAGCCTAGTATCGGATCAGGATTGCACACTGAGTAGCCGGTAATTGCGATAGTCTGTGTAAACCAGAAGTTTATAATGGTTCCTATGGAAACCTTCAGCAGTATCGAATGCTTCGTGCGCAGCGCCGAAGTCGGCAGCTTCGCCGAGGCCGCGCGGCGCCTGAGCCTGACACCGGCTGCGGTGGGCAAGAGTGTCGCCAAGCTGGAAGCACGGCTGGGCGTGCGTCTGTTTCAGCGCAGCACGCGCAGCCTGACGTTGACCGAGGCCGGCCAGCTGTTTCTCGGTGAGGTCAGCTCCAGCCTGCACACTATCCAGAATGCGGTGGCCAACCTGGCCAGTGCCGAGGGGCGTCCGGCGGGCACGCTGAAAGTCAGCATGGGCACGATGTTCGGTCGGCTGTACGTGGTACCCATGCTCGGCGAGTTTCTGCGGCGGTTTCCGGCCATTAACCCGGATTGGCATTTCGATAACCGTCAGGTGGACCTGATCGCTCAAGGGTTCGATGCGGCAATTGGCGGGGGTTTTGATCTGCCTCAGGGCGTGGTCGCCCGCAAGCTGACGCCGGCGCATCGGGTGTTGGTGGCGTCGGCTGACTACCTGGCGAGCCGGGCGCCGATTATGGAGCCTGAAGATCTCGGGCCTCACGAGGGCATTCTGATCCGCTCACCGCAAACCGGTCGGGTGCGCTCCTGGCAGTTGACCAGTCGCACCCGGCAGCACAGTCCCTTGGTGCTCAAGGCGCGGATGACCATGAGCGATTCGGAAGCGGCCTGCGCGACGGCAGTTCAGGGTTTGGGCATTGCCCTGGTGAGCATGCCATTCGCGGCGGGGTATCTGGAGGCGGGGACTTTGCAGCGGGTGTTGCCGGATTGGTACGTGGATGATGGCAATATTTCCATCTATTACGCGGAGCATAAATTGTTGCCGGGCAAGACCCGGGCGTTTGTAGATTATGTGATTGAGCAGTTTTTGGAGCAGGGGTTGGTGGGGCGGTTTAGTGCTGTTTGAGCAAGGCTTGCGACCGAGGTGTGGCTATCGCGGGCAAGCCTTGCTCCCACAGAGGCTCGAACGGCTGCTCCCACAGAGGCGCATCATTTGTGGGAGCAAGGCTTGCCCGCGATGGGGTCAACTTGGTCTACCGACCAAGCCGCCCCGGCCAGCCAATGATCTTCTTCGGCCGCGGAGTCGCATAGGTCCGCACCTTGGAAGTCGACAGCCCCAGCCGCACCAGGGATTCGGCGATGGTCACCGCTGCGGTCACACCATCCACCACTGGCACCCCGGTGCGCTGGCGGATCTGCTCGTCCAGCCCGGCCATCCCGCCGCAACCCAGGCAAATCACTTCGGCCTTGTCCTCAAGCACCGCCAGTTCCGCCTGGCGCACAATCGCTTCCAGTGCGCGCTGCGGGTCCGCTTCCAGGTCCAGCACTGCCAGCCCGCTGGCTCGCACCGACGCGCAGCGGTCCCACAAGCCAGAGAGCTTCAGGCGATCCTCGATCAGCGGCACCGTGCGATCCAGAGTAGTCACTACTGAATAGGCATGGCCGAGGAACATCGCGGTACTCGCCGCTGCGTCAGTGATGTCCACCACCGGCACATTGAGCAGCTCTTGCAGCCCTTCGCGGCCGTGCTCGCCGTAACCGGCCTGGATCACTGCATCGAAAGGCTGATCGTAGGACATCACCCGGTCCATCACGGCGATGGCAGCCAGGTAACTTTCGAAATTACCCTCCACCGACTCGGCGCCAAAGTACGGGGTCAGCCCGATGATTTCAGTGCCCGGGGCGGCAACCGCCTGGGCCGAGCGAGCGATTGCCTCGGTGATGGACTCGGTGGTGTTGACGTTGACCACGAGAATGCGCATGGGAAATCCTTATAGCAGGTGGTTCTGCGGTCCGATCTTCGTCAAGGCTTGGGGTCAGTCCTTGGATTTACCAATGATATTCCCCGCATGCAATCCGCATTCTTTCTGCGTCGCCTCTTCCCACCACCAACGCCCCTCGCGCTCATGCTGGTTCGGCAGCACTGGGCGGGTGCAGGGTTCGCAGCCGATGCTGATAAAGCCGCGCTCGTGCAGGCTGTTGTACGGCAGTTCAAGCATGCGGATGTAGCCCCAGATCTCTTCGCTGGTCATCTGCGCCAGCGGGTTAAATTTGTACAGGGTGCGTTCCGGGGTGGAGAACGCAGTATCGATCTCCATTACGGCCACGGCGCTGCGGGTGCCGGGGCTCTGGTCGCGACGCTGGCCGGTGGCCCAGGCACTGACGCCGGACAACTTGCGCCGCAGCGGTTCGATCTTGCGGATGCCGCAGCATTCGCCATGGCCATCCTTGTAGAAACTGAACAGGCCTTTTTCCTTCACGAAGGGTTCCAGTTTCGTGTAGTCCGGCGACACCAGTTCGATCTCGATCTTGTAGTGTTCACGCACCTGATCGATGAAACGATAGGTTTCCGGATGCAGGCGGCCGGTGTCGAGGCTGAACACCTTGACGTTCTTGTTCAGCTTCCAGGCCATGTCCACCAGCACCACGTCCTCGGCGCCGCTGAAGGATATCCACAGGTCATCGCCGAACTCGGCGAACGCGAGTTTCAGGATGTCCTGGGCGGATTTGTTGGCATAGGTCGTGGCGAGTTCCACGACATCGAACGATGGGCTCATCAGGGCGGCTTCCTACAGGTCGGTGGCGCTGGGCGCTCTATATGGGGCTGATGGTAACAAAATCCGGCAAGTACTGGCGCGCCCTGTGCGTTGCACAGCCCCGTGCGAGTGGTTAGAGTTCGGCAGTCTTTTTGCTCGCTCGACTCAATAATCACTACAAATCGGAGTGTCTTGTGGAAATTGCATGCCTGGATCTTGAAGGGGTACTGGTTCCGGAAATCTGGATCGCCTTCGCCGAAAAAACCGGGATCGAATCCCTCAAGGCCACCACTCGGGACATTCCCGACTACGACGTGCTGATGAAGCAGCGCCTGCGGATTCTCGACGAGAATGGCCTGAAGCTGTCCGACATCCAGGAAGTGATCGCCACGTTGAAGCCGCTGGAAGGCGCAGTGGAGTTCGTCAATTGGTTGCGTGAACGTTTTCAGGTGGTGATCCTGTCGGATACGTTCTACGAGTTCTCCCAGCCGCTGATGCGGCAGTTGGGTTTCCCCACGCTGCTGTGCCATCGCCTGATTACCGATGATTCCGGGCGGGTGACGAGCTACCAGCTGCGCCAGAGAGACCCCAAGCGCCAGTCGGTGCTGGCGTTCAAGAGCCTCTACTATCGGGTGATCGCGGCGGGGGATTCGTATAACGATACGACGATGCTGGGCGAGGCCGATGCGGGAATCTTGTTCCATGCGCCGGACAATGTGATCCGCGAGTTCCCGCAGTTCCCGGCGGTGCATACGTTTGAGGAGTTGAAGCAGGAGTTTATCAAGGCTTCCAACCGGGCCCTGAGCCTGTAGTCGACTGTCCGGACGCCCTCGCGGGCAAGCCTTGCTCCCACAGATCTTGGGGCGGACCACAGCTGTATGTTCAGCACAAAACTGTGGGAGCAAAGCTTGCTCGCGATGCTTCTAGAGGTTTTGCAGGGTATCGAGCAGCACTTTCACCTTGGTTATCGACTCCGCATACTCGCCCTGCCACTGCGAGTCCGCGACGATCCCGCCGCCGCCCCAGCAACACACCTGCCCGTCTTTGACCAGCAAACTGCGAATCGCGATGGAGCTGTCCATCTCGCCGCGCACGTCCAGGTACAGCAGCGAGCCGCAATACAAGCCACGCCGGGTCGGTTCCAGCTCGTCGATGATCTGCATCGCGCGGATTTTTGGAGCGCCGGTGATCGAGCCGCCGGGGAAGCTGCCGGCGATCAGGTCCAGGGCGTCGCGGTCTGCGGCCAACTCCCCGGTGACGCTGCTCACCAGATGGTGCACGTTCGGGTAGCTTTCCAGGCTGAACAGCTCCGGGACCCGCACCGAGCCGATGCGACAGGTGCGCCCGAGGTCGTTGCGCAGCAGGTCGACGATCATCAGGTTTTCCGCGCGGTCCTTTGGGCTGGCGAGCAGTTCGGCCGCATTCGCCAGGTCTTCGGCTTCAGTCTGGCCGCGGGGGCGAGTGCCTTTGATCGGTCGGGTTTCAACCTGGCCCTGGCTCACTTTGACGAAGCGCTCGGGTGAGAGGCTCAGCACCGCACCGCCGTCAGGCAGGCTCTGGAAACCGGAAAATGGCGTCGGGCACGCCCCGCGCAGTGCGCAGTAAGCCGCCCAGGGATCGCCCTCGTATCCGGCGCGGAAGCGCTGGGCGAAGTTGACCTGATAACAATCGCCGGCCTGGATGTACTGCTGGATGCGTTCCAAGGCCTGGCGATATTGCTCTTCGCTCAAGTCCGCTTGCATCGGCGCGGTCAGTTTGAATGGAGCGACCGGTTCGGCAGCAGGCTGGTTGAACAGTTCGATCAGGCGCAGGCGTTCACTGTCGGCCAGCGAGGGGTGGAACACCAGTTGGCTGGTCGACAGCTGATGGTCACTGATCAGCGCCCAGGCATACAGGCCGAAACGCGCATCGGGCAATTGCAGGTCGTCCAGGGCCTTGCTCGGCAGCTGTTCAAGGTGTCGGCCGAAATCGTAGCTCAGGTAGCCGATCAGTCCGCCGGCGAAAGGCAGGTCGAGCGGCGTTGATGCTTTGCCCAGGTGTGTGAGGTTATCGCGCAGGCGTTGCAGGAAATCGTTGCCGTTTTCCTCAGGCAGGACTGCCAGTTGTTCCAGCGGCCAGGCGCTGAGCAGGTCATAGCGACCTCGATCGGCAGTGGGTCGGCCGCTGTCGAGCAGCACCGCGCCCGGGGCATGACGAATGGCCGCGAAGTAGTCGGCGGGATTGGCGCGATAGGGTAATGGGTGTACGGAGCAGGTCAGCATGGGGGGATCAGCCCTCGACCGGTGGAATATGCCCAAACATCTCCTGCACAAACGCCACGCGCTCTTCGACCGTCTCGGTCACGCCGCGGGCCTTCAAGTCTGCCAGCCGTGCCTCGACCGCATGGGTGCGCAACGTCAGCCCGCAATCGTTGGCGATCTGGATGTTCAAACCCGGTCGGGCATTGAGCTCGAGAATCAGCGGGCCTTTTTCCTGGTCGAGCACCATGTCGACGCCGATGTAACCCAGCCCGCACAGCTCATAACAACCCGCCGCGAGTTTCATGAAGCCATCCCAGTAGGGCAACTGCACGCCATCGACCGCGTTGGTGGTGTCGGGGTGTTTGGTGATGATGTTGTTCAGCCAGGTGCCGCGCAGCGTCAGGCCGGTGGCCAGGTCGACACCCACGCCGATGGCGCCCTGGTGCAGGTTGGCCTTGCCGCCAGACTGGCGGGTCGGCAGGCGCAGCATGGCCATTACCGGGTATCCCATCAACACGATGATGCGGATGTCCGGCACGCCTTCGTAGCTGATGCTCTTGAAGATCTGGTCCGGGATCACCCGGTATTCGATCAGCGCCCGGTCGCGGTGACCGCCCAGGGAGTACAGGCCGGTGAGGATGCTGGAGATATGGTGCTCGATTTCCTCATGGCTGATGATCTTGCCGGACACCGTGCGATAGCGCCCCTCGAAACGGTCGGCAACCACAATAATGCCGTCACCGCCGGCGCCCTGTGCCGGTTTCACCACGAAGTCGGTGCGCCCGCCGATGATCTCGTCGAGCTTGTCGATTTCCTTCTCGGTGGAGATCACGCCATACAGCTCCGGTACGTGAATGCCGGCAGCGATCGCACGTTCCTTGGTGATGATCTTGTCATCGACAATCGGGTACAGGCTGCGCTTGTTGTACTTGAGCACGTAGTCCGCGTTGCGCCGATTGATGCCCATGATGCCCCGGGCTTCCAGGGCCTTCCAGGTCTTCCAGAAACCGAACATCAGGCGTCAGCCTTCTTCAGGAACGCCTTGAAGCGCACCAGTTCGGTCAGGCGGTAGCCGCGATAACGACCCATGGCCAGCATGAAGCCCACCAGAATCAGCAGGATCGCCGGGAAGGTGAACACGAAGTACACCAGCTCCGGCACGCTCATGATCAGGTGCGCCAGGGAGGCGGCGAACAGGGTACCAATCGCCACTTTCATGGCATGGCCGCCACCACGTTCTTCCCAGGTGATCGACAGGCGTTCGATGGTCATGGTCAGGATCACCATCGGGAACAGCGCGACCGACAGCCCGCGTTCCAGGCCGAGCTTGTGGCTGAACAGGCTGATTGCTGCAATCAGCACCACCACGAACGTCAGCACCACCGACAGCCTCGGCAGCATCTGCAGCTTCAGGTGTTCAAGGTAGGATCGAAGTGACAGCCCCAGTGCGGTGATGATGGTGAACAGGACGATGCCGAAGCCCAGCTGCGTCTCCCGGAAGGCCAGGGCGATCAGCACCGGGGTGAAGGTGCCGAGGGTCTGCAGGCCGATCAGGTTGCGCAGGATCAGGATCACCAGCACGCCGATCGGGATCATCACCATGATCATGAAGGTTTGCTGGGTCTGCAGCGGCAGGCCGTACAGCGAGTATTCGAGGAAGTTGGCGTCGGTGTTTTCATCCGTCAGCTTGGCCAGGCGAATGGCGTTCATTTCGCTGTTGTTCAGGCTGAAGGTGACGTTGGCTTTCTTGCCGCCATCGACGGTGATCAGGTTTTCATCGCCGGTCCACCACAGCAGGCGGTCGGTCGGCAGGCCCTGTTCGCCGGTTTCCGGGTTGAAGTACAGCCAGTCGGTGCCGTTGAAGCTGCGCAGCCACAATTCAGGGGTTTGCGGCTGGTCGGCCACCAGGCGGATGGTGTGCACCTTCTCGATCGGCACGTGGGCGATGGACAGCAGCGTTTCGACGATCCGCGCCTTGTGCACGGTGGACGGATCGCCGCCCAGCAGCAGTTTCACGTTGTCGTCGTTAACGTTGTTGACGCGCTTGATTGCCTCGCCAATAAAGGTCTCGACGTCCGCCGAATGCTGGCGAATCGGCGCGAGCAGGGCTTCAACGGCGATTTTTTCCGGGCCTTCGACGACGATGCTGTCGCGGAAAGTCGGGCCCTTGATCTTGGCTTTCTCACCGGTATAACGCTTGGTCAGCACCAGGCGGTAGTAAAGCGTCTGGTTGCCCTTGGCCCGGCGCGCAGACCAGGTGACCTTGCGGTTGCCGTCAACGCGGTTGACCGCCACGCCATAGTTGTTGGAGATGAAACTCTCGTTGAGGCTCACGTAGTCGCGGCTCAGCGGTGGCACGAACATCTGGATCTTGACCGGATCCTTGGCACTGGCGACGAACTCGACTTTGGCGTCGATGTTCCACAAGTCGTCGGTGGCGTCTTCGGTCACAGGAATGCCGAGCACGAAAATCTGATAGGCCGTAACTGAAATGCCCAGCACCACCAGGATGGCGATCAGGATTTTCAGATGGAGGGTAAGAGCGCGCATTGGAATTACTCTGCGGTATGTGCGTCGGTGGCGCAGGCGGGTTTGCCAGCAGCGTATTTAAGACTGGGATCGACCAGCGCGTCGAAGCGTTTCAGTGCTTCGGAGCCGATCAGGAGCGGGAATTGGAACGCACTTCGGTCGGTTAGGTTCACTTCGATGCTGCGTAAAGCCGAACCCATGCAGATATCCAGCTCGATCACCGGACGTGCAGTGTAGTTCTTGCCCTCTTCGGGGTCGAAGTCGCCAGCGCGACGCTTGATCTTGCTGACGCGGGCCAGTGGCCGTTCGATCGGATGCGAGTGCGCGGTGTCGATGGCCAGGTAAAAGCGTACCCAGGATTCACCGTTGCGCTTGAAGCGCTTGATGTCGCGGGCACTCAACGAGGCAGTCTTCGCGCCGGTGTCGAGCTTGGCCGCCACTTCGAGGTCGATGCCATTGAGGGACGCGTATTCGTTGAGGCCGTAAACGGTCTTTTCCCCCGCGACGGCAGCGCCGGGCAGGCAAAGTAGACAAAGAAAGGTGGAGAAGGGCTTGAGTCTCATAAATCCTGGGGCGCAGCGGTCCGTGTATCGATTCTAGGCCCTGGCATCGCTGCGCAAGCTCCCTCGTACGCCCACCATCTTTTGATGACAGGCAGTGCAGATGTCACAAACAAATGCGGGCGGCATTCTAGCACGGTGGTTTTATGGCGCCAGCGCTGGCAGGGGGCTATAACCTTTAGTGCCGCTTCAGAGTGTTACGAGCGCTTATTAGACGATTGTCGACAATATCCATATTTCCTTTGACTGTTACTGCGCTATTCGCTAGTTTTTGCGGCATCAGCTTTCAAGGTGTCGACAATATGCTGGATCAACTCGATCCCCCGGTCATAACGCAGGACGATTCGGAGACATTGTCCGAGAACGTCTTCCGGCGTATCCAGGCGGCCATCGTCAAGGGTGAGATCGCCCCGGGCAGCAAGATCTCCGAGCCGGAGCTGGCGCGCACCTATGGCATCAGCCGCGGTCCGCTGCGCGAGGCGATCCATCGCCTGGAAGGCCAACGCCTGCTGGTGCGCGTGCCGCACGTCGGTGCGCGAGTCGTTTCGCTTAATCACGCCGAGTTGCTGGAACTCTACGAAATTCGCGAGTCTCTCGAAGGCATGGCCTGCCGCCTGGCAGCTGAACGCATGACCCTGGAAGAAATCGACGAGCTGCGCCGGGTCCTCGAAACCCATGAGCGCGACGAAGCGTTCCAGGCCGGTATCGGTTACTACCAGCAGGAAGGCGATTTCGATTTCCACTACCGGATCATCCAGGGCAGTGGTAACCGCACCCTGACGCAGATGCTCTGCGGCGAGTTGTATCAACTGGTGCGCATGTACCGCATGAAGTTCTCCACCACGCCCAACCGCCCGCACCAGGCGTTCGCCGAACACCACCGAATTCTCGATGCCATCGCCGACCGTGACGGTGAACTGGCCGAGTTGTTGATGCGTCGTCACATCGGCGCCTCCAAACGCAATATCGCCCGTCACTACCAGGACGGCGCCAATAAGACAGCCACTGAACGAGGTGAGTCATGAGTTCCAACAAGAGCACTCCAGGCCAGCGTTTCCGCGATGCGGTCGCCAGCGAGCATCCGCTGCAAGTCGTCGGCGCGATCAACGCCAACCATGCATTGCTGGCCAAGCGCGCCGGTTTCAAGGCCATCTACCTGTCGGGTGGCGGGGTAGCGGCTGGCTCCCTCGGTGTGCCGGATCTGGGTATTACCGGCCTGGATGACGTGCTGACCGACGTGCGCCGCATCACCGACGTCTGCGACCTGCCGCTGCTGGTGGACGTGGACACCGGTTTCGGTTCCTCGGCGTTCAACGTCGCCCGTACCGTCAAGTCGATGATCAAGTTCGGCGCCGCAGCGATTCATATCGAGGACCAGGTCGGCGCCAAGCGCTGCGGCCATCGTCCTAACAAGGAGATCGTGTCGCTGCAGGAAATGGTCGACCGGATCAAGGCCGCCGTCGATGCCCGCACCGATGACAGCTTCGTGATCATGGCGCGCACCGACGCCCTGGCCGTCGAGGGCCTGGAGTCAGCTCTGGATCGCGCTGCGGCGTGCGTCGAGGCGGGCGCCGACATGATCTTCCCCGAAGCCATCACCGAACTGGAGATGTACAAGGTGTTCGCCAACCGCGTGAAAGCGCCGATCCTGGCCAACATCACCGAATTCGGCGCAACGCCGCTGTACACCACCGAGCAGTTGGCCGGCGCGGATGTATCGCTGGTGCTGTATCCGCTGTCGGCGTTCCGTGCGATGAACAAGGCGGCGGAAAATGTCTACACCGCGATCCGTCGCGACGGCACGCAACAGAACGTCATCGACACCATGCAGACTCGCATGGAGCTCTACGATCGCATCGATTACCACACGTTCGAGCAGAAGCTTGATGCGTTGTTTGCTGCTAAAAAATGAAGATCAAAAGATCGCAGCCTCGTTTCACTTGGCAGCTCCTACGGGAATGTCGTCGAACGTGGTCGATGTAGGAGCTGCCGAAGGCTGCGATCTTTTTGGCATTAACCAAATTTGCCGATTCCCTAACAAATTCAAAAATTGGAGACAGCAATGGCCGAAGCAAAAGTACTCAGTGGCGCCGGGCTCCGTGGTCAGGTTGCCGGGCAAACCGCACTGTCCACCGTAGGCCAGTCGGGCGCTGGCCTGACCTATCGCGGCTACGACGTTCGCGAACTGGCAGCTGACGCGCAATTCGAAGAAGTGGCGTACCTGCTGCTTTACGGCGAACTGCCGACCCAGGCACAGCTCAATGCTTACCAGGACAAGCTGGGCAAGCTGCGTGACCTGCCGCAAGCGCTGAAAGAAGTGCTGGAACGCATCCCCGCCGACGCCCACCCGATGGACGTGATGCGCACCGGCTGCTCGTTCCTGGGCAACCTCGAACCGGAGCAAGACTTCTCCGAGCAGCACGACAAGACCGACCGCCTGCTGGCCGCTTTCCCGGCGATCATGTGCTACTGGTATCGCTACAGCCACGACGGCAAGCGCATTAGCTGCGTGAGCGACGAGCCTTCCATCGGCGGGCACTTCCTGCACCTGCTGCACAGCAAGAAGCCGAGCGAACTGCACGTCAAGGTGATGAACGTGTCGCTGATCCTCTACGCGGAACACGAGTTCAACGCCTCGACCTTCACTGCGCGGGTGTGTGCTTCGACCCTGTCCGATCTGTACTCGTGCATCACTGCCGCCATCGGTTCGCTGCGCGGCCCGCTGCACGGTGGTGCCAACGAAGCGGCGATGGAAATGATCGAGCGCTTCAGCTCGCCGGAAGAGGCAATCAAGGGCACCCTCGGCATGCTCGAGCGCAAGGACAAGATCATGGGCTTCGGTCATGCGATCTATAAGGACAACGATCCGCGCAACGAGGTGATCAAGGGCTGGTCGAAAAAGCTCGCCGAAGAAGTCGGTGACACCGTGTTGTTCCCGGTTTCCGAAGCGATCGACAAGACCATGTGGGAGCAGAAGAAACTGTTTCCGAACGCCGACTTCTACCATGCGTCGACGTACCACTTCATGGGCATCCCGACCAAGTTGTTCACGCCGATCTTCGTCTGTTCGCGCCTGACCGGCTGGGCGGCGCACGTGTTCGAGCAACGCGCCAACAACCGCATCATCCGCCCGAGCGCCGAGTACACCGGCGTCGAACAGCGCAAGTTCGTGCCAATCGAACAACGCTGAATGGTGGGGGGCAGCCCCGATCCGCAATCCCTGTAGGAGCTGCCGCAGGCTGCGATCTTTTGATCTTGATCTCAAGAAAACAAAGTCAAAAGATCGCAGCCTGCGGCAGCTCCTACAGGGGATCGGCATGAAAACCCACCTTCTGAAAATACCGTGACCGAGTCCCTGACGATGAACACTGAATTCCGCAAACAGCTGCCCGGCAGCCATCTGGATTACTTCGACGTCCGTGCGGCTGTCGAGGCCATCCAGCCTGGTGCCTACGACACCCTGCCATACACCTCCCGCGTCCTCGCCGAAAACCTGGTGCGTCGCTGCGACCCGGCCACGCTTACCGAATCCCTCAAGCAGTTCATCGAGCGCAAACGCGACCTCGACTTCCCGTGGTTTCCCGCCCGCGTGGTGTGCCACGACATTCTCGGCCAGACTGCACTGGTCGACCTCGCCGGCCTGCGCGACGCCATCGCCCTGCAAGGCGGTGACCCGGCGCAAGTCAACCCGGTGGTGCCGACTCAATTGATCGTCGACCACTCCCTGGCGGTCGAGCGCGGTGGTTTCGATCCGGAGGCGTTTGAGAAGAACCGCGCCATCGAAGACCGGCGCAACGAAGACCGTTTCCACTTCATCAACTGGACCAAAAAAGCCTTCAAGAACGTTGATGTGATCCCGCCTGGCAACGGCATCATGCACCAGATCAACCTGGAGAAAATGTCTCCGGTGATCCAGGTGCGCGACGGTGTAGCGTTCCCCGATACCTGCGTCGGCACCGACAGTCACACCCCGCACGTCGATGCGCTGGGCGTGATCGCCATCGGCGTCGGTGGCCTGGAAGCCGAGAGCGTCATGCTCGGACGTGCGTCGTGGATGCGCCTGCCGGAAAGCGTTGGCGTCGAGCTCACCGGCAAGCTGCAACCGGGCATCACCGCCACCGACATGGTGCTGGCCCTGACCGAGTTCCTGCGCAAGCAGAAAGTGGTCGGCGCCTGGCTGGAATTCTTCGGTGAAGGCGCATCGAGGCTGACCCTCGGCGACCGTGCAACCATCTCTAACATGGCCCCGGAATACGGCGCCACCGCAGCGATGTTCTACATCGACCAGCAGACCATCGACTACCTCAAACTCACCGGTCGTGAAGACGAGCAGGTGCAGTTGGTCGAGCACTACGCCAAGACTACCGGTCTGTGGGCGGACAGCCTCAAGCACGCCCAATACGAGCGCGGCCTGAGCTTCGACCTGTCGTCGGTGGTGCGCAACATGGCCGGCCCGAGCAACCCGCACGCGCGGGTTGCCACATCGGATCTGGCTGCCCAAGGCATCTCTGGCCAGTGGACCGAAGTGCCTGGCCAGATGCCAGACGGCGCAGTGATCATCGCCGCCATCACCAGCTGCACCAACACCAGCAACCCGCGCAACGTGATCGCCGCCGGCCTGTTGGCGCGCAACGCGAACAAGCTCGGATTGACCCGCAAGCCATGGGTCAAATCGTCCCTGGCCCCGGGTTCGAAAACCGTCGCGCTGTACCTCGACGAAGCCGGGCTGACCAGTGAACTGGAGCAACTTGGTTTCGGCATCGTCGCCTTCGCCTGCACCACCTGCAACGGTATGTCTGGCGCACTCGATCCGGTGATCCAGCAAGAGATCATCGACCGTGATTTGTATGCGACCGCTGTGCTCTCCGGCAACCGCAACTTCGACGGGCGGATTCACCCGTACGCCAAGAATGCGTTCCTCGCTTCGCCACCTTTGGTGGTTGCTTACGCCATCGCCGGGACCATTCGTTTCGACATCGAAAAAGATGTGCTGGGCGTGGTCGACGGCAAGGAAATCCGCTTGAAGGACATCTGGCCAAGCGACGAAGAAATCGACGCAGTGGTGAAAGCCTCGGTCAAGCCGGAGCAGTTCCGCCAGGTCTACATCCCGATGTTTGCCATCCACGAAGACACCGGCCCGAAAGTAACGCCGCTGTACGACTGGCGCGAGATGAGCACCTACATTCGTCGCCCGCCGTATTGGGAAGGTGCGCTGGCCGGCGCGCGTCCGCTCAAGGGCATGCGCCCGCTGGCGGTGCTGCCGGACAACATCACCACCGATCACCTGTCGCCATCGAACGCGATCATGCTCGACAGCGCCGCCGGCGAATACCTGGCAAAAATGGGCTTGCCGGAAGAAGACTTCAACTCTTACGCGACTCATAGGGGCGACCATTTAACTGCGCAACGTGCAACCTTCGCCAACCCGAAACTGTTCAACGAAATGGTCCGGGAAAACGGCAAGGTCAAGCAGGGTTCCCTGGCGCGCGTCGAGCCCGAAGGCCAGGTGATGCGCATGTGGGAAGCGATCGAAACCTACATGGAGCGCAAACAGCCGCTGATCATTATTGCCGGTGCCGACTACGGCCAGGGTTCGTCCAGGGACTGGGCGGCCAAGGGCGTGCGCCTGGCCGGAGTGGAGGCGATTGCCGCTGAAGGTTTCGAGCGCATTCACCGCACTAACCTGGTGGGCATGGGCGTGTTGCCGCTGGAGTTCAAGCCGGGCACCGACCGTCACACCCTGGCGATCGATGGCAGCGAAACCTATGACGTGCTTGGCGAGCGCACACCGCGTGCCGAGCTGACGCTGGTGATTCATCGCAAGAACGGCGAGCGCGTCGATGTGCCGGTGACTTGCCGCCTTGATACCGCTGAAGAAGTGTCGATCTACGAGGCCGGGGGCGTGCTGCAACGCTTCGCCCAGGACTTCCTCGAAGAATCGGCAGTCGCCGTCTAAAACACGCTGTGCGGGCCGGGGATTTTCAGTCCTCGGCCCGCCTTACAGGAGCACCAATGGCTCACGTACCGCAAATTAAAATCCCTGCCACGTACATGCGCGGCGGCACCAGCAAAGGCGTGTTTTTCAGCCTCAAGGACCTGCCCGAAGTCGCACAGATTGCGGGCCCCGCTCGTGATGCCTTGCTGCTACGGGTGATCGGCAGCCCCGATCCGTACGACAAGCAGATCGACGGCATGGGCGGCGCCACTTCCAGCACCAGCAAAACCGTGATCCTGTCGAAAAGCATCAAGGCTGATCATGACGTCGATTACCTGTTCGGTCAGGTGTCGATCGACAAGCCTTTTGTCGACTGGAGCGGCAACTGCGGCAACCTGTCGGCAGCGGTCGGTTCGTTCGCCATCAGCAACGGCCTGGTCGACGCCAGCCGCATCCCGCACAACGGCGTGGCGGTGGTGCGCGTGTGGCAAGCCAACATCGGCAAGACCATCATCGCCCATGTGCCGATCACCAACGGCGAAGTCCAGGAAACCGGCGATTTCGAACTCGACGGGGTGACCTTTCCGGCCGCTGAAGTGCAGGTCGAATTCATCGATCCGGCAGCGGAAGAAGAGGGCGGCGGCGGTTCGATGTTCCCTACCGGCAACCTGGTGGACGACCTCGAAGTACCCGGCGTCGGGACGTTCAAGGCGACCATGATCAACGCCGGCATCCCGACCATTTTCGTCAACGCGCAAGACATCGGCTACACCGGCACCGAGTTGCAGGGTGCGATCAATGGCGAGCCGAAAGCCCTGGCGATGTTCGAGACCATTCGTGCCTACGGTGCACTGCGCATGGGCCTGATCAAGGACCTGAGTGAAGCGGCCACCCGGCAGCACACCCCCAAGGTCGCCTTCGTTGCACCGCCGGCGGACTACGTGGCGTCCAGCGGCAAGGCGATCAAGGCGGGCGATGTCGACCTGCTGGTGCGTGCGTTGTCGATGGGCAAGTTGCACCACGCGATGATGGGCACGGCGGCGGTGGCCATCGGTACGGCGGCGGCGATTTCCGGCACGTTAGTGAACCTCGCTGCGGGCGGCACCGAACGCAATGCCGTGCGCTTCGGCCATCCGTCCGGCACCTTGCGCGTCGGCGCCGAGGCCAGCCAGGTCAACGGCGCATGGACCGTCAACAAAGCCATCATGAGCCGCAGCGCGCGGGTGTTGATGGAAGGTTTCGTTCGCGTGCCGGGTGATTGTTTCTAGATGCACACCCCCCCGTAGGAGCTGCCGAAGGCTGCGATCTTTTGATCTTGCTCTTAAAAAACAAGATCAAAAGATCGCAGCCTTCGGCAGCTCCTACGGGGAACGCATTCCAAAAATAGTAAAATTTAGTCCTGAACAGACGTCCCCATCAACGAACCACCTCACGAGTGAATCGAACATGAGCGCCAACGTCGACCAGAACAACCGCCCCGACTACGACAGCGTCCTGCAGGACATCGCCGACTACGTCCTCAACTTCAGGATCGAATCCCCGGAAGCCCTCGACACCGCCCGCAACTGCCTGATCGACACCCTCGGCTGCGGTCTCCTGGCCCTGCGTTTCCCCGAATGCACCAAGCACCTTGGCCCAATTGTCGAAGGCACCGTTGTGCCGTTCGGCGCCCGGGTGCCGGGCACCAGCTACCGTCTCGATCCCGTCAAGGCCGCCTGGGACATCGGCTGCATCGTGCGCTGGCTCGACTACAACGACACCTGGCTCGCCGCCGAGTGGGGTCATCCGTCCGATAATCTCGGCGGCATCCTCGCGGTCGCCGATCACCTTTCGCAAAAGCGCCAGGCCAATGGCGATGCACCTCTGACCATGCGCGCAGTCCTCGAGGCCATGATCATGGCCCACGAAATCCAGGGCGTGATCGCCCTGGAAAACTCCTTCAATCGAGTCGGCCTCGATCACGTCATCCTAGTCAAAGTCGCCTCGACCGCCGTCACTGCCAAACTCATGGGCGCCAATCGCGAGGAACTGTTGTCCGCCTTGTCCCACGCCTTCGCCGATGGCCAGACGCTGCGCACCTACCGGCATGCGCCAAATGCCGGATCGCGCAAATCCTGGGCCGCAGGCGATGCCAGCAGTCGCGGAGTGCGCCTGGCGGATATCGCCATGCGCGGCGAGATGGGCATTCCCGGAGTGCTGACGGCCAAACAGTGGGGTTTCTACGACGTACTGTTCAGCCACACCAACAACGATCTGGCGCTGAAACCCGAAGACAGGCGCGCTTTCAGTTTCTCGCAGCCCTACGGCAGCTACGTCATGGAAAACGTCCTGTTCAAGATCAGTTTTCCCGCCGAATTCCACGCGCAAACCGCCTGCGAAGCGGCGGTGACCCTGCATCCCCAAGTGCGAAATCGCCTGCACGAAATCGACCGCATCGTCATCACCACCCATGAATCGGCGATCCGCATCATCTCCAAGGTCGGCCCGCTGGCCAATGCCGCCGATCGCGATCACTGCATCCAGTACATGACCGCCGTACCCCTGGCATTTGGCAATCTGGTGGCGGAGCAATACGAAGACGATTTCCACGCGGCGCATCCGATCATTGATGTGCTGCGCGAGAAAATGGTTATCGTCGAAAACCCGCAGTACACCCGTGAATACCTGGAGGCCGACAAGCGTTCCATCGCCAATGCGATCCAGGTGTTTTTCAAGGACGCAACCAGCACGCCGAACGTGGTGGTGGAGTACCCGATCGGCCATCGTCGTCGACGTGTCGAAGGTATTCCGTTGCTGGAGGACAAATTCAAGGCCAATCTGGCGACCCGGTTCACTGGGCAACGCAGCGAAGAGATTTTCGCGTTGTGCAAGGATCAGGTAAAGCTGGAAGCGACACCGGTGAACCGGTTTGTGGATTTGTTTGTTATCTGATGGACCGCGTTATCGTTCATCGCGGGCAAGCCTTGCTCCCACAGGGTTTAGTGGTGCAAGCCTTGTTCCCACAGGGCTTAGTGGTGCAAGCCTTGTTCCCACAGGGTTTAGTGGTGCAAGCCTTGCTCCCACGGGGTTTTGTAGTGAATGCAAAGTCTGCGAACAACAATACTCTGTGGGAGCAAGGCTTGCCCGCGATGGCAATAGAGCAGGCGCCACAAGGTTATTTGAAACGCCGCTCAACCCCTTTCTCCACGAGGATCTTCGCGGAGATCTCTTCAACGGAAAAGTGCGTGGAATTGATGTGCGCAATATTTTCGCGACGGAATAGGTTCTCCACCTCGCGCACTTCGAATTCGCACTGGGCGTAACTCGAATAACGGCTGTTGGGCTTGCGCTCGTTGCGGATCGCGGTGAGGCGGTCGGGGTCAATGGTCAGGCCGAACAGTTTGTGCTGGTGGGCGCGCAGCGCGGCGGGCAGCTTCAGGGCTTCCATGTCGTCTTCGGTCAGCGGGTAGTTGGCCGCGCGGATGCCGAATTGCATTGCCATGTACAAGCAGGTCGGAGTCTTGCCGCAGCGCGAAACGCCTACCAGGATCAGGTCGGCCTTGTCGTAATAGTGCGTGCGGGCGCCGTCGTCGTTGTCCAGGGCGAAGTTGACCGCCTCGATGCGTTCCATGTAATTGGAGTTGGTGCCGATCGAATGGGATTTGCCGACGGTGTAGGAAGAATGCTCGGTCAGTTCCTGTTCCAGAGGCGCCAGGAAGGTCGAGAAAATGTCGATCATGAAACCATTGGAGGTCGCGAGGATCTCACGAATGTCCTGATTGACGATGGTGTCGAAGATGATCGGCCGGAAGCCGTCAGTTTCGGCGGCTTTGTTGATTTGTTGTACCATGGCCCGCGCTTTATCCACGTTGTCGATGTACGGTCGCGTGAATTTGCTGAAGGTAATGTTTTCGAACTGCGCCAGGAGGCTTTGGCCCAGGGTTTCGGCTGTGATGCCGGTGCCGTCGGAAATAAAGAAAGCAGATCGTTTCATTTGCACCTTGGGCCTTAAGCTCGTGACGATTCTTGGATATGATAGGCGCGATTTGTCGGCCGCCAATGGCCCGCATTCTCACTTATTTTCCAGGTCCAGGCCATACAGCTGGCAAACGCTCCTCTGAGCAGCCGGCTTCTGAGCTTTTCCAACACAGTTAGTGGAGAGATCACCTTGGTAGAGTACGTAGTTTCCCTCGATAAGCTCGGCAAACACGATGTTGAGCATGTGGGGGGCAAGAACGCATCCCTGGGCGAGATGATCAGCAACCTTGCAGGTGCCGGTGTATCGGTGCCCGGTGGCTTCGCCACGACAGCTCAGGCTTATCGTGATTTTCTGGAACTGAGCGGCCTGAACGAGCAGATCCATGCCGCCCTCGACGCCCTGGACGTCGACGATGTCAACGCGCTCGCCAAGACCGGCGCACAGATCCGTCAGTGGATCATGGAAGCCGAGTTCCCCGAGAAGCTCAACGCCGAGATCCGCACCGCGTTCGCCGCGCTGTCGGCCGGCAACCCTGACATGGCCGTGGCCGTGCGCTCTTCCGCTACCGCCGAAGACTTGCCCGATGCCTCCTTTGCCGGTCAGCAGGAAACCTTCCTGAACATCCGTGGCGTCGAAAACGTCATTCGCGCCGCCAAAGAGGTGTTCGCTTCGCTGTTCAACGACCGTGCGATCTCCTACCGCGTGCACCAGGGCTTCGACCACAAGCTGGTTGCCCTGTCGGCCGGCGTGCAGCGTATGGTCCGCTCCGAAACCGGCACTGCCGGCGTGATGTTCACCCTCGATACCGAATCGGGCTTCCGTGACGTGGTGTTCATCACCGGCGCCTACGGCCTGGGTGAAACCGTCGTGCAAGGCGCGGTGAACCCGGATGAGTTCTACGTCCACAAGGGCACGCTGGAGGCCGGTCGTCCGGCCATCCTGCGTCGCAACCTGGGCAGCAAGGCCATCAAGATGATTTACGGCGAAGTCGCCACGGCCGGCAAGTCGGTGAAAACCATCGACGTCGACAAGGCTGATCGCGCGCGTTTCTGCCTGAGCGACGCCGAAGTCAGCGAGCTGGCTAAACAAGCGATGATCATCGAGAAGCACTACCAGTGCCCGATGGACATCGAATGGGCCAAAGACGGTGACGACGGCAAGCTGTACATCGTGCAGGCGCGTCCGGAAACCGTGAAGAGCCGCACCCAGGCCAACGTCATGGAACGTTACCTGTTGAAAGAGACCGGCACCGTGCTGGTGGAAGGTCGTGCCATCGGCCAGCGCATCGGCGCCGGCAAAGTACGCATCATCAAGGACGTGTCCGAGATGGACAAGGTCCAGCCAGGTGACGTACTGGTTTCCGACATGACCGACCCCGATTGGGAACCGGTGATGAAGCGCGCCAGCGCCATCGTCACCAACCGTGGCGGTCGTACCTGCCACGCCGCGATCATCGCTCGCGAGCTGGGCATTCCGGCCGTGGTCGGTTGCGGCAACGCCACCCAACTGTTGAAAGACGGCCAGGGTGTGACTGTTTCCTGCGCCGAAGGCGATACCGGCTACATCTTCGAAGGCGAGCTGGGTTTCGACATCAAGAAAAACTCCGTTGATGCCATGCCTGACCTGCCGTTCAAGATCATGATGAACGTCGGCAACCCGGACCGCGCATTCGACTTCGCGCAACTGCCGAACGCCGGTGTGGGCCTGGCCCGTCTGGAATTCATCATCAACCGCATGATCGGCGTGCACCCTAAAGCACTGCTGAACTACGACGGCCTGCCACAGGACATCAAGGACAGCGTCGACAAGCGCATCGCCGGTTACGACGATCCGGTTGGCTTCTATGTCGATAAACTGGTTGAAGGCATCAGCACCCTGGCCGCTGCGTTCACCCCGAAGAAGGTCATCGTGCGTCTGTCGGACTTCAAGTCCAACGAATACGCGAACCTGATCGGCGGCAAGCTCTACGAGCCGGAAGAGGAAAACCCGATGCTGGGCTTCCGTGGCGCCTCGCGTTACATCAGCGAAGCGTTCCGCGATTGCTTCGAGCTTGAGTGCCGCGCGCTCAAGCGCGT
Organism: Pseudomonas sp. LB3P31; assembly: GCF_054897945.1. NCBI lineage: Bacteria > Pseudomonadati > Pseudomonadota > Gammaproteobacteria > Pseudomonadales > Pseudomonadaceae > Pseudomonas > Pseudomonas sp. LB3P31. The sequence goes on along the minus strand of NZ_CM142710.1, from coordinate 1,504,900 downwards.
GCGCAACGAGATGGGCCTGACCAACGTCGAAATCATGGTGCCATTCGTCCGTACCCTGGGCGAAGCGAGCCAGGTGATCGATCTGCTGGCCGAAAACGGCCTGGCCCGCGGCGAGAACGGTCTGCGCATCATCATGATGTGCGAACTGCCCTCCAACGCGATCCTCGCTGAAGAGTTCCTTGAGTTCTTCGACGGCTTCTCCATCGGTTCCAACGACCTGACCCAGCTGACCCTGGGCCTGGACCGTGACTCCGGGATCATCGCGCACCTGTTCGACGAGCGTAACCCGGCGGTGAAGAAGCTGCTGGCCAACGCCATTGCCGCCTGTAACAAGGCCGGCAAGTACATCGGCATTTGCGGTCAGGGCCCTTCGGACCACCCGGACCTGGCCAAGTGGCTGATGGAGCAGGGCATCGAAAGCGTCTCGCTGAATCCGGACTCTGTATTGGAAACCTGGTTCTTCCTGGCGGAAGGGCAAGCCCAGGCGTGATGGTGTGAACAGGTAGCTCTGTGGGAGCAAGGCCTGTGGGAGCAAGGGTTGTGAGAGCAAGGTCTGGGAGTACAGCCTGTGGGAGCAAGGCTTGCCCGCGATGGCTTCTTCAAAGTCGCCATCGCCAGCAAGCTGTGCTCCCACAGGGCTTGCCCCCACAGAATGTGCTCCCACAGGGCTTGCTCCAACAGAATTTGTTCCCACAGGCTTTGCACCCACAGGGGGAGCCTGTTTTTAGATTCATGTAGGGCGGGCTCCTCTGGAAGCCGCCCTTTTTTGTGCAAGAGCATTATGCAAAGCAGCAGCAACCTATTTCCTGTCGCCCTGATCAGCGCCGAACGACGCGGTGATCTGAGCGAAGACGTCTACCGTGTAAAGCCCGGCAACAGCCCTGACGGCACCGTCGAGCTGGCCGTGACGCGTCTCGGCATGGCCGATGAACCTGCGTTGCGCGGGGTGCCGGTGATTTTGTTGCACGGCAGTTTTTCCAACCGCCGATTCTGGTTTTCCCCGAAAGGCCTGGGGTTGGGTGCTTATCTGACTCGCCTGGGTTTTGATGTGTGGATCCCGGAAATGCGCGGCCACGGCCTGTCGCAGCGCAATCAGGGTTATCGCCAAAACCGCGTGGCCGACTACGCCCGCTACGACTTGCCGGCCATCGGTGCCTTCGTGCGCGAGCAGAGCGGCCAGGCGCCGCACTGGATCGGCCACTCCCTGGGTGGCATCACCCTGGCCGCAGCGTTGGGTGGTCAATACATCGACGAGTCCGTCGTGGCGTCTGCGGCATTCTTCGGAACCCAGGTCAGCCGCACGTACTGGCCATTGAAGATTCCGCCGGTGGAGTGGAGCGGGCGCTTCATTCTCAAGCGTTTTGCCCAGCTGTCCGGATCCAGGCTCAAGCGCGGCCCGGAGGACGAGCCGATCGGCCTGGCCCTGGAGAGCATGCGCTGGTACGGCCTGTTCGGACGTTTCGGCGATGCGGACAAGGATTGGTGGGCTGGCCTGGCCGACGTGCAGTTGCCGGTGCTGGCCGTCAGCGCAGCAGGCGATCATCAGGACCCGGCGTGGGCCTGTCGCAAGTTGTTCGACCAGATCGGCTCGGCACAGAAACAGTTCGTCAATCTGGGACGCGACCAGGGTTTTGCCGATAATTTCGGTCACGTCGAAATGCTCGTCAGCAAAGCGGCGCAGGTTGAGGTGTGGCCGCTGGTGGCACGCTGGCTGGCTGATCAGCAGGTCCCGCTACAGGGTGACAACCCGGATTTCGCCGCAGCGGTCTGAGCCCGATGCTCTATCAAGGGCATTTCGCTTGCTTCGGGTTGCGGCTAAGATATGACGCATCAAGCTTTTCTGGTCACTTTGCGACATCCTCGATTGTCTTCCTCTTTACAGGAGTTTCTCGATGAACCATTACCTTACGCCTGACTTGTGCGACGCCTATCCGGAACTGGTCCAGGTGCTGGAACCGATGTTCAGCAATTTCGGTGGCCGTGATTCCTTCGGCGGCGAGATCGTGACCGTCAAGTGCTTCGAAGATAACTCCCGGGTTAAAGAGCAGGTCGAGCTGGACGGGAAGGGCAAGGTGATGGTGGTCGACGGTGGCGGCTCCCTGCGACATGCATTGCTGGGTGACATGCTGGCCGAGAAAGCCGCGAAAAACGGTTGGGAAGGGCTGGTGATCTACGGCTGCATCCGCGACGTGGATATCATTGCGCAGACCGATCTGGGCGTTCAGGCGCTCGCCAGTCACCCACGCAAATCCGACCGGCGAGGAGTCGGCGAAATCAACGTCCCGGTGACCTTTGCTGGTGTGACGTTCCGACCGGGCGAATACATCTATGCGGACAACAACGGCGTGATCATCTCGCCAAGCCCGCTGCAGATGCCTGAGTAACCGCGCACGACCAACATAGGGGTGAGGATGTTCGAGGAAGAAAACGCGCAGTGGGGGCTGGTACACGCCCTGGTGCTGGATGGAAAAGGCGGTGCGCGTTCGATAGCCCGGACTGAACTCGATGACTTGCAGCTGCAGGCCCATGAAAGCCTGTGGCTGCACTGGGACCGCAGTCACCCGCAAACCCAGACCTGGCTGCGCAAATACAGCGGCCTGACCGAGTTCAGCTGCGATCTGCTGCTGGAGGAGAACACCCGACCGCGCCTGTTGCCGCTGCCGGACTCCGAACTGCTGTTGTTCCTGCGCGGCATCAACCTCAACCCCGGAGCAGAGCCGGAAGACATGGTCTCGGTGCGCATTTTCGGCTCGGCGCAGCGGGTCATTTCCCTGCGCCTGCGGCCGTTGCGCGCCACCGATGAGCTGCTGGTGCAACTCGACGAAGGCAAGGGGCCGAAAACCGCTTCCGAACTCATCCTTTATATGGCCCAGTTCCTCACCAACAAAGTGCAGGATCTGGTCAGTTGCCTCTCCGAAGTCGTCGATGAGGAAGAAGAAAAGCTGGATGCCGACGAACGGTATACACCCGAGCACGGGGCCATTTTGCAGATCCGCCGCCGGGCTGCCGCGCTGAAACGATTCCTGGCGCCGCAGCGGGATATTTTTGGTCAGCTGACTCGGATAAAATTGCCCTGGTTTGTCGATGACGATGCCGATTACTGGAACGAATTGAACAACAGCCTGACCCGCTATCTAGAGGAGCTGGAGTTGACTCGGGAGCGGGTGGGGCTGGTCCTCGAGGCCGAAGATAGACGTTTGAGCGTGCGCATGAATCGCACGATGTACCGCTTCGGGATCATCACCGGGATCTTTTTGCCGATGAGTTTCCTGGCTGGCCTGCTGGGGATAAACGTTGGTGGAATTCCGTTCTCCGATAGCCCGTATGGCTTCCTGGTTGCCTGCCTGATGATGGTCTCGGTGGCGCTCGGGCAATGGTGGTTATTTCGTCGTTTGCGTTGGGTGTGACGATGCTTCATGTGACCCGGGCAAATTTGATCGCGTCTTTCACAGACATCACGAGAGGTGCGTATGCACGATCCGTTTGAACAGTCTTTGCGCGACATGCTCAACGCCTCACCGTCCACCCGGGACGACGATGCGTGCCTTGGGCGTGTATTGAAAACCGCCAACCGCCAGGTCGGCGCCGGTGATCTGTTCAGTCTGCTGGGCCGCTGGTTGCCCGCGCTGATGATCGCCTTGAATAACGGATCGGCGCATGTCTCGCCGGTTTCCCGTCACCGTAAACCTAGCGTTCGCACTGCTGATAAGGCTGATTGAATATGGAACTTGATCTCTGGACTCAGAGCCTCGTCACTGCAATGACTGCGTTATGGACCAAGGTTGCAAACTTCATCCCGAACCTGTTTGGCGCACTGGTTGTGCTGCTTCTGGGGTTCGTGGTGGCGAAGTTGTTGGATACGCTGCTCTCCAAATTGCTCGCCAAGCTGGGCCTCGATCGCCTGATGGGCGGCACCGGCCTGACCAAGCTGATGTCCCGTGCCGGGCTGCAGGTGCCGATCTCCACGCTGATCGGTAAAATAGTCTATTGGTTCGTCCTGCTAATATTTCTTGTCTCGGCTGCGGAATCTCTTGGACTTGAGCGAGTCTCAGCTACGCTGGATATGCTTGCGCTGTATTTGCCGAAAGTTTTTGGCGCCGCGCTGGTGTTGCTGGTGGGTGTGTTGCTGGCGCAACTGGCCAATGGGCTGGTGCGCGGCGCCGCTGAAGGTGTGGGGCTGGATTACGCATCGGGCCTGGGGCGGATCGCCCAAGGCCTGGTGATCATCATCAGTATCTCGGTGGCAATCAGCCAGTTGGAGGTCAAGACTGACCTGCTCAACCATGTGATTGTGATCGTTTTGATTACCGTTGGTCTGGCTGTAGCGCTGGCCATGGGCTTGGGAAGCCGGGAAATTGCCGGTCAGATTCTTGCTGGAATCTATGTGCGTGAGTTGTATCAGGTTGGGCAACAAGTGCGTGTTGGCGAGGTCGAAGGCCAGATCGAAGAGATCGGCACGGTTAAAACCACATTGCTGACCGACGAGGGTGAGCTAGTCTCTCTCTCCAATCGGATCCTCCTGGAGCAGCATGTGAGTAGCCGCTAACCCGGCAAACCCTGCTAATGTATGCCGCCGCAAATTGCCCTGGAAAGGGCTGCGGCGGACATTGACCTGACTGTCGGCCCGACTTGTTTTGAATAAAGCTCAATCGCTCTCCACGCGCTACGACCCCCGCGAGCTCTCTGATGAGGAGTTGGTCGCGCGCTCGCACACCGAGCTGTTTCACGTGACGCGCGCCTATGAAGAACTGATGCGGCGTTACCAACGAACATTATTTAACGTCTGTGCACGATATCTTGGGAACGATCGCGACGCAGACGATGTCTGTCAGGAAGTGATGTTGAAGGTGTTGTATGGCCTGAAGAACTTCGAGGGGAAATCGAAGTTCAAGACATGGCTCTACAGCATCACGTACAACGAATGCATCACGCAGTATCGCAAGGAACGGCGTAAGCGTCGCTTGATGGACGCGTTGAGTCTGGACCCCCTCGAGGAGGCATCTGAAGAAAAGATGCCCAAAGCCGAGGAAAAGGGTGGACTCGATCGCTGGCTGGTGTATGTGAACCCGATTGACCGTGAAATTCTGGTGCTACGATTTGTCGCAGAGCTTGAATTTCAGGAGATCGCAGACATCATGCACATGGGTTTGAGTGCAACAAAAATGCGTTACAAACGTGCTCTAGATAAATTGCGTGAGAAATTTGCAGGCGTGGCTGAAACTTAGTTCGACGCAAATATCTCTTACGTGTAGGCAAGTTCTGATAGACTTGCCGCCGAGTTGTCCCCCGGTTTGCGGGACTGCTTCACAATCACCAGATGGGGATTTAACGGATGAAACTGAAAAACACCTTGGGCTTGGCCATTGGTTCTCTTATTGCTGCCACTTCGTTCGGCGCTCTGGCACAAGGCCAAGGCGCAGTTGAAATCGAAGGCTTCGCTAAGAAAGAACAATTCGACAGCGCTCGTAACTTCAAGAACGACGGCAACCTGTTCGGCGGTTCCGTTGGTTACTTCCTGACTGACGACGTTGAACTGCGTCTGGCCTACGACGAAGTGCACAACGTACGCGCCAACGATGGCAAGAACGTAAAAGGCGCTAACACCGCTCTGGACGCTCTGTACCACTTCAACAACCCAGGCGACATGCTGCGCCCTTACGTTTCGGCCGGTTTCTCCGACCAGAGCATCGACCAGAACGGTTCGAACGGTCGTAACCGTTCCACCTTCGCCAACGTTGGCGGCGGTGCAAAACTGTACTTCACCGAGAACTTCTACGCCCGTGCCGGCGTTGAAGCTCAGTACAACATCGACCAGGGCGACACCGAGTGGGCTCCAAGCGTCGGTATCGGTGTGAACTTCGGTGGCGGCTCCAAGCCTGCTGCTGCTCCAGTTCCAGCACCAGCTGAAGTCTGCTCCGACAGCGACAACGATGGCGTTTGCGACAACGTTGACAAGTGCCCGGACACCCCAGCCAACGTAACTGTTGACGCTGACGGCTGCCCAGCAGTTGCTGAAGTTGTTCGTGTAGAGCTGGACGTTAAGTTCGATTTCGACAAATCTGTTGTTAAAACCAACAGCTACGGCGACATCAAGAACCTGGCTGACTTCATGAAGCAGTACCCATCCACCAGCACCACTGTTGAAGGTCACACTGACTCCGTCGGTCCTGACGCTTACAACCAGAAACTGTCCGAGCGTCGTGCAAACGCCGTTAAGCAAGTTCTGACCAACCAGTACGGTGTTGAGTCGTCCCGCGTTCAGTCCGTTGGCTACGGCGAATCCCGCCCAGTTGCTGACAACGCTACTGACGCTGGCCGCGCTGTAAACCGTCGCGTAGAAGCGCAGGTTGAAGCTAACGCTAAGTAATTAGCGCGTAGCTCTGAGGAAAGCCCGGCTTAGGCCGGGCTTTTCTTTGTCTGCGATTTGGGTTGATCCGGATTCTGCGATGCTCCTAAAAGATCGCAGCCTTCGGCAGCTCCTACAGGATTGGGTGACCACGCGAGGTACGCAGGCCCTCGTAGGAGCTGCCGAAGGCTGCGATCTTTTGATCTTTCGCCACAGCACCGATCACCAGAATCGCCGGGCTCTTCAATTCGAACGCACTGGCGTCCCGTTCCATGGCGCCCAGGTCGCTGCGGCACTCACGTTGATGCGCCAGGGAAGCGTTTTCGATCATGGCCACCGGCGTATGCGCCGTCATGCCGCCGGCGAGCAGCTGCTCACGGATCTCACTTAGTTTCGCCACCCCCATGTACACCACCAGGGTCGTGCCGCCTTGGGCCAAGGCCTGCCAATTCAGGTTGCTGCCATCCTGGGTATGCGCCGTCACCAGCGTCACTCCGCGCGCAACCCCGCGCAGGGTCAGCGGAATATCGCACTGCGTTGCTCCAGCCAGCCCGGCGGTGATGCCGTTTACCAGCTCGACCTCTACCCCGCGCTCGCGCAACCACTGCGCTTCCTCACCTCCACGTCCAAAAATGCACGGGTCGCCGCCCTTGAGCCGCACCACGCACTTGCCCTGGCGCGCGTAACGCAGCATCAGCCGATGGATAAACGCCTGTGGCGTGGAGCGACAGCCGCCGCGTTTGCCCACGGGGATGATTCGCGCTTGCGGGCAATGTTCGAGGACGGCGTCGTTGACCAGGTCATCGATCATCACCACATCCGCTTCGCGCAAGGCGCGTACCGCCTTGAGGGTCAGCAACTCCGGGTCGCCGGGACCTGCACCCACCAGCCAGACTTTTGCGCTCATCGTGTTTTCCTCAAGAGATAAGTGCGATCGGCTGCGCCGTGGCGGCCAGCAGTCGCTTGATTTCCGGGACGCACGAACCGCACTGCGTGCCGCAACCCAATTGCTGTTTAAGGCCCTGCAGATCGAGGCCGCGACTGATCCCGGCGCAAACAGCGTCGTGGCTGACGTTGCGGCAGTTGCACAGGGTTTTGCTGCCAGTGCCAGTGCCAGCGCTGCCAGGAGGTGCGCTCAAAGGCGCAAGCATCCAGCGCCTTAGTTGTTCATCGGCGCGACCTTCAAGCCACAGGTTTTGCAGCCAGTGCTGAGCCCGGGTTTCCCCGGCCAGACGAATTGCGGTGATCCTGCCGTTTTCGAGGCGTACCCGTTTGCCGATCGCGCGCCGCATGTCGTCGTAGGCCAGCACAGGGCCCTCGTCCAGGCCCAGGTGTTTATCGAAGTCACGCAATAACTGCGCGTCGGGCGCTGAGGCGCTGGCAGCGCGTATGAGCAGTGCTGGGCGTTCACGGCCGGCCAAGCTCAGGCTGGCGTAGGAAAATTCCTCACAGAGGGGTCGCAGGCGCTCAAATTGCTGCTGAACGTTACCTTCCACCAGCGCAAATAGTTGCCACGGCAGTACAACCGGTTCCAGTCGCACCGCGCTGTGTTTCAACTCAGGCTGTTTCGACAAAGGGTCGAAGGCCGGTTGAGTCAGGGTATTTACTCCGCCTTTAAGGAACCGGTCGCCCCAGTGCATGGGCAGGAACGCCTGTCCGGGCCGCACACTCTCGTCGCTGGCGACCGGTAGAATCACCGCACCGCGGCGACTTTTCAGGCTGATCAGGTCACCGGCCTGCAAGCGATGACGGCGCAGCTCATCCGGGTTCAGGCTCAGCACCGCTTCAGTGACGTGACCAAACAACTGCGCGGCGGTGCCGGTGCGGCTCATGCCGTGCCATTGGTCGCGCAGGCGACCAGTGATCAGGGTCAGCGGAAACTGTGCGTCACGCTGTTCTTTGGCGGCGCAAAAAGGGTCGGCGACGAACCGGGCGCGGCCATCGACGGTCGGGAAGATACCATCGCCGTACAGCCGGGTCGTACCTTGGCTGGCGCCGGGCGGGAAGGGCCATTGCTGCGGGCCGATCTGGTCGATCAAGGCATGGCTGAGCCCGGAAAGATCCAGGTCGCGGCCGTGGGTCAGCTGTTTGTACTCATCAAAAATCTGCGCCGGGCTATCGAAGGCGAACAGACTGGCATGCTCCGGACGCAGATGCTTTTCCAGGCGGCGAGCGAAATCCACGGTGATTGCCCAGTCCGGCCGCGCTTCGCCAGGTGCGAAAACGGCCTGGCGCACGTGGGAAATGCGCCGTTCGGAGTTGGTCACCGTGCCATCCTTTTCGCCCCAGCTGGCGGCAGGCAGTAGAAGGTCGGCGAAGGCTGCGGTCTCGGTGGTGCGAAAAGCTTCCTGCAACACTACAAACGGGCACGCTTGCAGGGCCTCGCGCACGGAGGTCTGATCGGGCATCGATTGCGCGGGGTTGGTGCAGGCGATCCACAACGCCTTGATGCGGCCGCTGCGCACCTGCTCGAACAACTCGATCGCGGTCAACCCGGTGCTGTGGGGCAGTTGCTCAACGCCCCAGTAGGCCGCCACTTCCTCGCGATGCCCGGCATTGGCGGCGTCACGATGACCCGGCAGCAGGTTCGCCAGGCTGCCGGTTTCCCGCCCGCCCATGGCATTTGGCTGACCCGTCAGCGAGAAAGGTCCTGCACCTGGCCGGCCGATTTGCCCGGTGGCCAGGTGCAGATTGATCAGCGCGCTGTTTTTGGCGCTGCCGGCAGTGGACTGATTCAGCCCCATGCACCACAACGACAGGAAACTCCCCGAGGTGCCAACCCACCGCGCGCATTGCTGCAGCTGTTCGACGCGGATCCCGCACAACTGCGAGGCCATCTGCGGGGTGTAGTCGCGCACCAGGTTTTCCAGCTCTGGCAGGCCCCGTGTATGCGCCCGGATGAAGTCGCGGTCGACCCGGTCTTCCAGCAGCAACAGGTGCAAAATTCCGTGGAACAGCGCGACATCGGTGCCCGGCAAAATCGCCAGGTGCAGGTCAGCGAGGTCGCAGGTGTCGGTGCGACGCGGGTCGATGACGATGACTTTCATCTGCGGGCGGCGGGATTTGGCTTGTTCCAGGCGTCGGAACAGTACCGGGTGGGCGTAGGCCATGTTACTGCCGACGATCATCACGCAGTCACTCGACTCCAGGTCTTCGTAGCTGCACGGCGGTGCGTCTGCGCCCAGGCTGCGCTTGTAGCCGACCACCGCCGAAGACATGCACAGCCGTGAGTTGCTGTCGATGTTGTTGGTGCCCACCAGCGCCCGCGCCAGTTTGTTGAAGCAGTAGTAATCCTCGGTGAGCAATTGCCCGGAGATGTAGAACGCCACGCTGTCCGGGCCGTGTTCAGCAATGGTGCTGGCAAATACGTTAGCGGCATGATCAAGGGCGCTGTCCCAGTCCGTGCGGCTGCGCGCCAGGGTTTTGCCCAGGCGCAGTTCCGGATACAGCGCCCGTGCCGTCAGGTCGCCCGTCAGGTGCAGGGTCGAACCCTTGCTGCACAATTTGCCGAAGTTGGCCGGGTGCGCCGGGTCGCCGCTGACGCCGAGGATCCGCTCGCCGTCATGCTCGATCAGCACGCCGCAGCCGACTCCGCAGTAGCAGCAGGTTGAAGCGGTGATCTGGCGGTCCATCAGCTTGCTTCCCGCAGGGCCGGCAAACAGGAGTCGCCGAACATCAAATGGTCACGGATGTGTTCGATGTCGTGATGTTCACGGATCTGGCAGAAATACCAGCCACCGTCGGCGGTGTCGCCGTACAGGCAGGCGCCGACCAGCACGTCGTCCTTGATCACCAGCTTCTTGTAGACCCCGCCGATCGGGTCGGACAGGGTGATGGTCTCGGTGCCTTCGCCACCCATGAAGTCGCCGGCGGAAAACAGATCAATGCCGGTAACCTTGAGCTTGGTCGAGGTCACCGAGCCTTTGTAGGTGGCGAATCCCAGCTGGGCCAGGTGGTTGGCGCAGACCTTGGCCTGTTCGAACAGTGGCGCGACCAGGCCGTAGGCGATGCCGCGATGGCTGGCGCATTCGCCGATCGCGTAGATGCGCGGGTCGTAGGTTTGCAGGGTGTCGTTGACCAGAATCCCGCGGTTGCACGGGATGCCGGATTTTTCCGCCAGTTCGGTGCAGGGCCGGATGCCCGCCGCCATCACCACAAGGTCGGCGGGGATCACGTCACCGTTGTTGAATTGCACCGAGCCGACCCGACCATTACCGGCGTCGTGCAGTGCCTCGGTCTGTTCGCGCAGGCGAAAGTGCAGGCCACGAGCTTCGAGGGCGGCTTGCAGCAGCAGGCCGCTGGTTTTGTCCAGCTGGCGCTCCAGCAGCCACTCGCCATTGTGCACCACGGTGACGTGCATGCCGCGCAGCATCAGGCCGTTGGCCGCTTCGAGGCCAAGCAGGCCGCCACCGATGACTACGGCGTGGGTGTGGGTTTTGGCGGTGGTGATCATCGCCTGGGTGTCGGCGATGTCCCGGTAGCCGATCACCCCCTGCAGGGTATTGCCAGGAATGGGCAGGATGAAGGGCGTCGAGCCAGTGGCGATCAGCAGGCGGTCGTACTCGGCTTCGGTGCCGTCGTCGGCGATCACCCGGCGCTTGATCCGGTCGATCCGCACCACTTTGCGGTTGAGCAGCAGCTTGATGTCGTTGTCCAGGTACCAGTCCAGGTCGTTGAGCACGATCTCTTCGAACGACTGTTCGCCCGCCAGCACCGGGGACAAAAGGATGCGGTTGTAGTTGGTATGGGGTTCTGCGCCGAAGACGGTGATGTCGTACAGCTCGCTGCTCAGCTTGAGCAATTCCTCCAGGGTGCGAACCCCGGCCATGCCATTGCCGATCATCACCAGTTTCAGTTTTTTCATCAGGTTCTCCGGCGTGTTCGAGAAATTTCGCGCAAACAAAAAAAGGCGTCCCGCCAGTTGCCTAGCGAGGACGCCTTTGTCCTTGTCCCGTTCTGTCGGGAAGCGCAGCCCTCATCGTTGAGGGTGGGCTTTATGTCTGTTGGGGGAGGTAATGCAGTGGTTGTGCCAAGTCTTGAAACAGGCGAACTCATTGCTTCAGAGGTCAGTAGTGAGCGTTCGTACCACGGTTGTTGCACCGAATCGAAGCGTGTTGCCCGATAATATGGCATGACCTTCAGACCGCCATCGCGAGCAGGCTCACTCCTACAGGATGGCGGTGAACCCTGTAGGAGTGAGCCTGCTCGCGATGGGCGCGACTCCGTATCAGCCATGAACCACCAAACCCAACAGCACCACATTCACCACCAACATCACCAACGCCACGGTCCGCCACACCTTCATCGGCTCACGCTCCAGCAGCGGTCTGGGCCGCACACTCAAACTGCGCCGCTCGCCCTGTTCCAGCACCAGCAACCATTCCTCCGCCGTCTCAAACCGATGTGCCGGATCCACCGCAACCGCGCGCTCCAGACTCTGCGCGATCCATTCCGCCAAGTCCGGCCGGTAGCGACTGGCATTGACCGCAACGCCAAAGCGAGGGCGCTGGAACGCTTCGATCTCGCCATGGGGATAGTGCCCGGTCAGCAGGAAATACAAGGTCACACCCACCGAGTAGAGGTCCTGTTGCGCGCTCGGCGCAGCACCGCCAAAGGCTTCCGGCGCAATAAAGCTCGGCGTTCCAGGCAGGGCCGAAAACTGGTCTTCGGACAAACCTGGACAGTACGCCAGGCCGAAATCCAGCAGGCGCAACTCGCCATCGTCGCCCAGCAGCAGATTTTCCGGCTTGATATCTCGATGCAAAATCTGCCGTCGATGCAGCATGCCGACGGCACGCAACAGGCGCTCGGCCAGGTCCAGCCATTGAGCCAGCGGCAGCGGTCCGACCTCGGCGTACAGTGCGGCGAGTGTCGAGCCGGAATATTCCCGCATCACATAGTACAAATGCTGACGCTGACTGGCAGGATGCACTTCAGGAAAATGCCGCCCGGCGACGCGCTTGAGAAACCATTCCTCTGCCAGCAATGCCTGCCCGGCCCGGTGATCGTCGTGCAGCCGCCCGGGCAGGGTTTTCAGCAGCCAGGGCTGCTGTTGCCCGTCATGCACCCGATACAGCAGCGACTGCTGGCTCAGGCCAAGTATGCCGTCCACTTGCCAGCCCTCAAAGATTTGGCCCGGCTTCAGCGCGGGCGGCAGCGGCCATTGCTGCAAGTGCACCAGCGCATCGCCGATGCTGGTTTCCCCGAGGCCATCGACCCTTACCAGCAACGCACTGGCATTGTCCTGACTGCCTGCCAGGTGCGCGGCGCTGACCAGGGTTTGCGCGGCGCTGTGCAGATCCGGTTGATCGCGCAGGATCGCCGCGATAGCCGTGTCGCCCAGTACCGCCCAGACGCCATCGCTGAGCAGCACAAAACTCTCATCCAGGCGCAACTCGCCATCGAGGAAATCCAGCACCAGATGCTGGTCCAGACCCATCGCGCGCTTGAGCACATGTTGCATGCCGGGCTGGTCCCAGACGTGATCCTCGCTGATGCGCTGCAACTCGCCGGCATGCCAGCGATACACCCGGCAGTCGCCCACATGCGCCAGGGTGAATCGCCGGCCGCGCACCACCAGGGCACTGACAGTGGTCAGCAGTGGTTGTCCGCCGCCGTTGGCCTGCAGCCAGCGGTTTTGCGCGAGCAGCAGGCGGTCCAGTGCCTGGGCCACCGCCCAGGTTTCCGGGGTCGCGTAGTAATCCAGCGCCAGTGCCTGCAGGGTCGAACGGGCTGCCAGCCCGCCATCGGCGCATTGGCTCACGCCGTCGGCGATGGCGAACAGGTAACCCTTGCTCGCCGCCAGGGCGGGGGTTGGCGTCACCAGGCGCAAGGCGTCCTGATTCTCCTCGCGCGGCCCGGTGGCGCTGGCTTCGGCGAAACTCAGCTGCAGGCTCATGGCCGGTTCAGACCCGTGCGGCGGTAACGGCGGCCGAACCCCAGGTGGTTCTCCAGCGACGTTTGACGCCGTGCAGGCCGAACCAGGCCAGCACGCCCAGGCTGGCGAACAACCACAACGCCAGCTGGTAACTGCCGGTACTTTGCTTGATGGCGCCCATGCCGGCCGCCAGCGCGAAGCCGCCGATACCGCCGGCCATGCCGATCAAACCGGTCATCACGCCGATCTCCCGACGGAAACGCTGGGGCACCAGCTGGAAAACCGCGCCATTACCCGCGCCCAAACCCAGCATCGTGCAGACGAAAAGTGCCAGGGCGGCGTAGGAACTTGGCAAGTTGAAACCCACCGCCGCGATACATACCGCAGCCACGGTATACATCGCCAGCAGCGTGCGAATTCCGCCGAACCGGTCGGCCAGCGCGCCACCCAGGGGTCGCATCAGGCTGCCGCCAAATACGCAGGCGGCGGTGTAGTAACCGGCAGTGACTGCGCTCAGCCCGTACTGGTCGTTGAAGTAGCCGGGCAGGGCGCTGGCCAGGCCGATGAAGCCGCCAAACGTCACGCTGTAGAAGAACATGAACCACCAGCTGTCACGATCGCCCAGAGCCTTGAAATAGTCGGCCACGGCTTTGGCTTTCGGGCGTTCCGGAGCGTTTTTCGCCAGCCAGGTGAAGACGACCAGGGTCAGGATCAACGGAATCACGGCGAAGCCGAACACGTTGCTCCAGCCGAACGCGGCGGCCAGTACCGGGGCGATCAGTGCGGCCAGCACGGTGCCGGAATTGCCCGCACCGGCGATGCCCATGGCTTTGCCCTGGTGCTGCGGCGGGTACCATTGCGATGCCAGTGGCAAGGCGACCGCAAACGACGCACCGGCCATGCCGAGGAACAGTCCGAGCAACAACGCCTGCTCGTAGGTGTGAATCCCGTGCTTCCAGGCGACGAACAGGGCGCAGATGACGATGACCTGGCCAATGATCCCGGCCGTTTTCGGCGACAGCCGATCCGCCAGCATGCCCATGATAAATCGCAGGATGGCGCCTGCCAGAATCGGCGTGGCGACCATCAGGCCGCGCTGCTGGGTGGTCAGCTGCAGGTCGGCGGCGATTTGGATCGCCAGCGGGCCGAGCAGGTACCAGACCATGAAGCTCAGGTCGAAGTAGAGGAAGGCCGCGAACAGAGTCGGGGTATGACCGGATTTCCAGAAGCTTGAATTCATCGCGCACCTCAGCTGTGAAGAGTCTCGAGTGGGAGTCGTGAGCTAGCAGATGGGGCGCCTTGCCGGCCGCACCACCGACCCCGTGCTGTGGGGCCAAAACGAAAAAACGCCGCTACCGGATTCGCCAGGGGCAAATGAGGTGAGCGACGTCTTTGTCGTAGGTGGGGCAACCGGCGTTGGTTACCTGTGGTGATTACTTAGCCAGATCTGTGCCAACCATTGGGAACCGAGTTGTGGCCATCGCGAGCAGGCTCACTCCTACAGAGGGAGGTGAACCCTGTAGGAGTGAGCCTGCTCGCGATGACGTCCTCCAGAACATCACACATCTCAACCCAACAACTCACTCATCGCAATAATCTGCTCCGCCACCTGAATCAGCTTCTGCTGCCGGCTCATCGCCTGGCGGCGCATCAGGGTGTAGGCCTCTTCCTCGTTGCAGTCCTTCATCTTCATCAGCAGCCCCTTGGCCAGCTCGATACGCTTGCGTTCGGCCAGTTGCTGGTCGCGGGCGTGCAGTTGCGCACGCAAGGCCTGGTCGCTCTCGAAGCGCGCCATGGCCACGTCGAGAATCGGCTGCAGACGCTGGGCGTGAATGCCTTCGACGATGTAGGCACTGACGCCGGACTTGATTGCCTGGCGCATTACAACCGGGTCGTGCTCGTCGGTAAACATCACGATCGGCCGCGGCTGATCACGGCTGACAAGCACCACTTGCTCCATGACATCGCGGCTCGGTGACTCGGTATCGATCAGGATCACGTCCGGGCGCACCGTTTCGACGCGTGCCGGCAGGTCGATGGTCAGGCCGGATTCGTCGATCACCTCGAAGCCAGCCTCGGTCAAGGCGGCCTTGAGGCGTCCGACCTTCTTCGCGGTGTCGTTGATCAGCAGGATACGCAACATGTTCGCAGTCTCCTGTTCAGCGGCTGGCGAGAAGGGCTGGGCGGTCGTTCAGGGCATGCAGCTTGAAACTGCGCGCATACCCGGCCGGATCCGAGCCGTCCCAGATTTTTCCATCGATGAGTTGGCTGCGGCGCATATCCTCGGGCTGGCTGGCGACTCCGACGGCGCTGGCCGCTTGCCGGTACAGGTCCAGTTGCTGCACCTGGCGGGCGACCGCGAGGTAATCCGGATCGTCGCGCAACAAACCCCAGCGGCGAAATTGGGTCATGAACCACAGTCCATCGGACAGATACGGCAGATTGACCTCACCGGCGCCGTGAAAACGCAGGGCGTGCGGGTCCTGCCAGTGATTGCCGAGCCCGTCGGCGTAGTCGCCCAGCAGGCGTGGTTCGATGCAGTCGAGCGGCGCATCCAGATACTGTTTGGCACTGAGCAATTGCGCGGTGCTGCGGCGGTTTTCGTGGCTGGCCTCGATAAAACGACTGGCTTCGAGAATCGCCATTACCAGGGCCCGGGCGGTATTGGGATGCTGCTCGACAAAAGCCCGAGTGCAGCCCAGGACCTTTTCCGGGTGGTCGGGCCAGATCGCCTGGGACGTGGCCAGGGTGAAGCCCAGATTCTGGTTCACCGCACTGGCAGACCACGGCTCGCCGACACAGAAACCGTCGATGCGTCCCGCCTGCAGGTGCGCGACCATTTGCGGCGGCGGCACCACCACACTGTCGACGTCCTGCAGCGGATGAACACCCTGGCTGGCCAGCCAGTAATACAGCCACATGGCGTGGGTACCGGTGGGAAACGTCTGGGCAAAAGTCAGTCTTGGGCGCCTTTGGTGCACGTGGCGATCCAGTGCCTCAGGATTGGTCACGCCCAGGGCCTGTAAACCGGGTGACAGGTTGATGCTCTGGCCATTCTGGTTCAGGCCCATCAGCACGGCCATGTCAGTAGCGGCGATGCCGCCGATGCCCAGGTGAACTGCATACACCAGGCCGTACAGGCTGTGGGCGGCGTCCAGTTCGCCGCTGACCAGCTTGTCGCGCAAGTTGGCCCAGGACGATTGGCGCTTGAGATTCAAGGTCAGCCCGTAAGGCTGGGCGAAGCCTTGGGTGGCGGCGACGACCACGGACGCGCAGTCGCTCAGGGCCATGAAGCCGAGGTTGATTTCGGTCTTTTCCGGAGCGTCGCTGCCATTGACCCAGGCCAACGGGCCGGCGGAGGGTTCATTCATTGACTGTGCACCTTTAAAAAAAGACGTCGCCCCTGGCCATGCGCGAGCAGAGCCGGGTAGCGACGTCATTGTCCTTGCGCCCATGGCCAACGTTGGTCCGAGCGCTGATGGATGTATTGGTGCAAGGCATATGCCATCAGCCTTCCATCAGCCTTCCATCAGACTTTCATCAGGATTCAACCCGCTGCGTGATCCATCCTGCCGCGATCATCCAATTGCTAAAAGGATAAGCGCTGAATGAGACACGCGGAGATTGCCCGACTGCTGAACGAAGCGCTGTTGTATTGCACCTGCGCGGGCAGGTCGCCGATGCACTTCGACCACCACAGCACCCTCGACCTGCAGATGGCCGACCTGCCCAGTATCAATGTGGCGGACGTGCAGGGCGACGTGGTGGTGTGGTCCCGAGTCATGGACGTCAGGCCTGAGCTGCTCAGGCATTCAGCAGTCGAGTTGCTGCAGATCCTGTTGCAGGGCTTTCCCTGGTCACGCAGCGGCCAATTGCACTTGCGCGAGGTGGAGGGGCAGCTGGAACTGCGGCTGCTGACCAATGAGCAAGCCCTGAGCACTGCCCGGCATTTCGGCCAGGCCCTCGACCACTTCATGGCGGTGCAGGAAGAACTGTGCACCATTCTTCGTCCCTGAAGCAGCGGTTCAGGAATGGGAGAAAAATCCTACAGGCCTGATCGATATTTCCCCTGACTGGAACTGCGGGAGTCCTACGGAAGCGTCTCACTCGATTCTCTATAGTCGCGCCACTCATCTTTGAGCCTGGATGCGAGCCAATGAACTGTGCCACTGATCAATCCCCGCCCGGGTCATTCGTTTTTGACCGGTGGCGGCTGCAGAGCGATGGAACCCTGCAGCATGCAGGCAAAGTCGTCCACGTCCCGCCGAAAGAGTTGTGCGTGCTGCGCCTGCTGCTCGGGTCGGCGGGTTGGGTAGTCAGCAAGGACCGCCTGCTGGGCACCGTCTGGCCGGAGACAGATGCCGCCGAGGAGTCGTTGACCCGCTGCATCTACGTACTTCGCCGGCTGTTAAAGGACAACCGGGGCTTTATTGCGACGGTCTACGGCCAGGGCTATCGATTCGACTGCCCGGTTGTGCGGCTCGACACATAAGACGCGTCGGTCTCTCGCACGCTACCCCGCACCCCGGCTATAATCGCTGCCACTTTTCGCCGCCCAGAGTCAAAGCCGCCCATGTACACCCTGGCCCGTCAGCTGTTGTTCAAACTTTCCCCGGAGACCTCCCACGATCTGTCCCTGGACCTGATCGGCGCGGGCGGACGCCTGGGGCTCAACGGCATGCTGTGCAAGGCGCCGGCGAAAAAGCCGGTGACCGTCATGGGCCTCGACTTTCCCAACCCGGTAGGCCTGGCAGCGGGCCTGGATAAAAACGGCGCGGCCATCGACGGTTTCGCCCAGCTGGGTTTCGGCTTTGTCGAAATCGGCACCATTACCCCGCGCCCGCAGCCGGGCAATCCGAAACCGCGGATTTTCCGCCTGCCGGAAGCCGAGGCGATCATCAATCGCATGGGTTTTAACAACCTGGGCGTCGATCACCTGCTGGCCCGGGTGGCGGCAGCGAAGTACAAGGGCGTGCTGGGGATCAATATCGGCAAGAATTTCGATACCCCGGTTGAACGCGCGGTAGACGATTACCTGATCTGCCTGGACAAGGTGTATGCCCACGCCAGCTATATAACAGTCAACGTCAGCTCGCCGAACACACCGGGCCTGCGCAGCCTGCAGTTTGGTGATTCGCTCAAGCAGCTGCTCGCCGACCTGGCCACGCGCCGCGCCGAGCTGGCCTTGCGTCATGGCAAACATGTACCGCTGGCCATCAAGATCGCCCCGGACATGACCGACGAAGAAACGGCCCAGGTGGCCCAGGCGCTGGTTGAAACCGGGATGGATGCGGTCATCGCCACCAACACCACCCTGAGCCGCGTCGGCGTCGAAGGCATGGAACACGGTGACGAGGCGGGCGGCCTGTCCGGCGCCCCGGTTCGGGAGAAGAGCACGCACACGGTCAAGGTGCTGGCGGCAGAGCTGGCGGGCCGTTTGCCGATCATCGCTGTGGGCGGGATTACCGAGGGCAAGCACGCCGCGGAGAAAATCGCTGCGGGTGCGAGCCTGGTGCAAATCTACTCGGGTTTCATCTATAAGGGCCCGGCGTTGATTCGTGAGTCTGTAGACGCGATCGCCGCCCTGAGATAAACATCAATGGTCCGGTGATCTCCATGTAGGAGCTGCCGAAGGCTGCGATCTTTTGATCTTTGATTTTTGTTTCCACCTGACAGCCGAGAAGCCAAGATCAAAAGATCGCAGCCTTCGGCAGCTCCTACAGGGAAAGTGTTCAGCCAATGCCGATGCCGTTGCCAGCTGGAAAGCAGGCATAAAAAAGGGCTCCTCGAAGGAGCCCCTGGGCCGAAGCCCGCCGCCCGGATGGGGCGTGCGTGGTTAATTTCAAGCAGTATTCAAATTGTCGTGTCGGAGTGTTAGGCCCTGTAAAATTAGCCGACGGCGTGAAGTTCGTTGAGTCTGTGGATTCCCGCAGTGCCGGTCATACCGTCCCAGTTGTCGCCGCGTCCTTCTCGCCAGCCGTTAATCCAGGCTTGACGTACCGACGGTAGAGTAAATGGGCAAAGCTCACGGGATTTGCCACCAACGCCATATTGATATCCGCGCAAAAATGCTCTTTCCAACGGATCACGCTTAAGTCTTCTCATAGGGTGTTGCCCTCACTTGTTGACTGTAGGTAACGCGTTGACCTCAATCGAGGTCTGGCAGAAATAACCTGCCGTTGGCGGCTCGCTGCCGGCGTCGCGAGCCAAGTTGTTGACGTCGTTGCGGCGTCAACCTGTGTTGAGTTCTAACCAATGCGTCACATCGAGGGAATGATCGTTTTGTCATAAGGACGTAACCATTAAGGTGGTATGGCCATAAGTAACACGATATTTGCCAGCGTTTGTTGGTCAAACCCCGGTATGATCGGCACCTTGCAGGATGATGACGTTAATCCCTTAGTGAGAATGCCTCGCGTTGCTTCAGCGCATTATTCGACGAAGGGTCGGTTTATGACATTTTGTTGCATCAACTTTTTTACCTGTCTTTGCATCTAAGCTCCTTTACACCGAGCAGCAAAGGTGGGTCGGCACACCTTCGTGCCACGCGGGCGTTCTTTAAGAAAAGCGCCTGATTGAAAACCGGACCGGCAATGCGTTGCCCGTTCACTCAGCTAAAGGTTCTGGAATTCCCATGTCCGATCGTTTCGAACTCTTCCTCACTTGCCCAAAAGGCCTTGAAGGCCTGCTCATCGAGGAAGCCGTCGGGCTTGGCCTTGAAGAAGCACGTGAGCACACCTCTGCCGTGCGCGGCATGGCGACCATGGAAACTGCCTACCGCCTGTGCCTGTGGTCGCGCCTGGCGAACCGGGTACTGTTGGTACTCAAGCGTTTCCCGATGAAGGACGCCGAGGACCTGTACCACGGCGTGCTCGACATCGAATGGCAGGACCACATGCTCAACGACGGCACCCTGGCCGTCGAGTTCAGCGGTCACGGCTCGGGCATCGACAACACCCATTTCGGCGCCTTGAAGGTCAAGGATGCCATCGTCGACAAATTGCGCACCCCGCAAGGTGACCGTCCGTCGATCGACAAACTCAACCCGGACCTGCGCATCCACCTGCGCCTGGACCGTGGCGAGGCGATCCTGTCCCTCGACCTGTCCGGCCATAGCCTGCACCAGCGCGGCTACCGCCTGCAGCAAGGTGCGGCACCGCTGAAGGAAAACCTCGCGGCGGCGATTCTGATCCGTTCCGGCTGGCCACGTATTGCGGCCGAAGGCGGCGCGCTGGCTGACCCGATGTGCGGTGTGGGGACCTTCCTGGTCGAAGCGGCGATGATCGCCGCCGACATGGCGCCCAACCTGCGTCGCGAGCAGTGGGGCTTCACCGCTTGGCTCGGTCATGTCCCGGCCTTGTGGAAAAAACTCCACGAAGAAGCCACCGAGCGTTGCGCCGCTGGCCTGGCCAAGCCACCGTTGTGGATTCGCGGTTACGAAGCTGACCCACGGCTGATCCAGCCGGGCCGCAACAACGTCGAACGTGCTGGCCTGAGCGAGTGGATCAAGATCTATCAAGGCGAAGTCGGCACCTTCGAGCCGCGCCCGGATCAGAACCAGAAAGGCCTGGTCATCTGCAACCCGCCGTACGGCGAGCGCCTGGGCGACGAGGCGAGCCTGCTCTACCTCTACCAGAACCTCGGCGAACGCCTGCGCCAGGCCTGCCTGAACTGGGAAGCGGCGGTCTTCACCGGCGCTCCGGACCTGGGCAAGCGCATGGGCATCCGCAGCCACAAGCAGTATTCGTTCTGGAACGGCGCCCTGCCGTGCAAACTGCTGCTGATCAAAGTCACCCCGGACCAGTTCGTCACCGGCGAACGTCGCACCCCGGAACAGCGCCAGGCCGAGCGCGAGCAGGCGCAAGTGCAGGTCGAAGACAACGACGTGGCGCCGGGCAAGTACGAGAAGTACAACAAGAACGGCAACCCGATCAAACCGGCTCCAGTGGTGATCGAGCAACCGCGCTTGAGCGAGGGTGGGCAGATGTTTGCCAACCGCCTGCAGAAAAACCTCAAGGCCCTGGGCAAGTGGGTCAAGCGTGAAGGGATCGACTGCTATCGCGTCTACGATGCCGACATGCCGGAATATTCCATGGCCATCGATCTGTATCAGGATTGGGTGCACGTCCAGGAATACGCCGCGCCGAAGTCCATCGACCCGGAAAAAGCCTCGGCGCGCATGTTCGATGCCCTAGCCGCGATTCCCCAGGCGTTGAACGTCGACAAGAGCCGCGTGGTGGTCAAGCGTCGCGAGCGCCAGAGCGGCACCAAGCAGTACGAGCGCCAGGCTGCGCAAGGCAAGTTCGTCGAGGTCAACGAAGGCGGGGTCAAGCTGCTGGTGAACCTCACCGATTACCTCGACACTGGTCTGTTCCTCGACCACCGGCCGATGCGCATGCGCATTCAGAAAGAGGCAGCCGGCAAGCGCTTCCTCAATCTGTACAGCTATACCGCGACGGCCAGTGTGCATGCGGCCAAGGGCGGCGCGCGCAGCACCACCAGCGTCGACCTGTCGAAAACCTACCTGGACTGGGCGCGACGCAACCTGTCGCTGAACGGTTTCTCCGACAAGAACCGCCTGGAGCAGGGCGATGTGATGGTCTGGCTGGACGCCTGCCGTGACGAGTTCGACCTGATCTTCATCGACCCGCCGACGTTCTCCAACTCCAAGCGCATGGAAGGGATCTTCGACGTGCAGCGCGACCAGGTGCAGTTGATCGACCTGGCCATGGCGCGCCTCGCACCGGGCGGTGTGTTGTACTTCTCCAACAACTTCCGCAAGTTCGAGCTCGAGCCCAACCTGAGCGAGCGCTACGCGGTCGAGGAAATCACCGCCAAGACCATCGACCCGGATTTCGCCCGCAACGGCAAAATCCACCGCGCCTGGAAGATCATGGCGAGTTGATGAGGTAGGGTCCGACAGGTCGGCGCTGGCGAGGGTGAATGTTCCGTCGCCATCGCCAGCAGTCGCGCTAGCTAAGTTAGTGGCTAATAGCTATAACTCAACCCAGGGCCAGTGGGTTTTCCCGGCACTTGGCGTTTTGAGTCTGCCTCTATGTCGCTGCTCGTCGTGCGCCCAAAGATCCTGGGGTTTATCAGTGAACACGTTTCGGCCTGGCTGGTCGCGCTGCTGGTATTGCTCGTCGGCGGCCTTCTGACCGGATTGCTCGCCTGGTCGACCCTGAATCTGCATCACCATCAATTACGGCAACGTTTCCAACTGCTCGCCAGTGAACGTTACAGCCGTATCGAAGAACGTTTCGAAGACCAGGAGCAGCGCCTCGACGGGCTGCGCCGGTTCTTTGCCAATTCCGACGCGGTCTCCCGTGAGGAATTCAACGGTTACGCCAAACCCCTGTTACATCGCACCCAGGCTTACTCGTGGGCACCGCGGATCGTGCGCGCTGCTCGGCCTGCCCTTGAGCAAGCGGCACGCGAAGAGGGGCTGGGCGAATTCGGCGTGCGCGAACTGGATGCCGCCGGGCACCTGCAAGTTGCCGGTGAGCGCGACGAGTATGCCCCGGTTCTGTACACCCAGACCCAAAGCCGGCAGCCCGCGCCGCTGGGTTTTGACCTGCTTGGGCAGCCCCAGCGCCGCGCGACCCTGGAAAGGGCCGATGCCCTCGGCGGCATGGCAGTTTCCCAACCCCTGTACCTGGTCGGCATCGAACCCGCCTATGCGCGCGGGATCCTCCTGGTCGCCCCCGTCAATCGCCAAGCAAACCCTGGGGCGGCGTCCGAAGGCTACGTCATGGCGGTGATCAGCATGCGTCAGCTGTTGGCGGATGGACTGCCGGAGGAGGCCCATGATTTCCTCTCGGTGCGCATTCTCGACCTGTCCACCACCGACGAGCATGAAGTGCTGTACGAGTCGAGCAATACGCCAGCGTCCAGCGAGCTGTTTTCGACTCAACTGATTCGCCTAGCCGACCATGAGTATCAGGTCGAGATGCGACCCAGCGTGGCGTTCTCCCAAGCCAACCACTCTTCCCTGAACAGCCTGGTGGTGCTCGGCGGCATGCTCAGCCTGCTGCTCAGCGCCTTGCTCTACGTGCTGGTCAGCCAGCGCCAACGGGCATTGAAACTGGTGGAACAACGTACCCAGGAGCTGCGCGCCCGCGAGCAGGAACTGCGCGGCACCCACGGCCAGTTGCGCGGAGTGCTGGATGCCGCGACGCAGGTGGCGATCATCGCCATGGACTTGCGCGGGGTCATCACCACCTTCAATGCCGGTGCCGAGTACATGCTCGGTTATGCCAGCGCCGAGGTGGTGGGCTGCATGACCCTGGAAAATCTGCACCTGCCCCGGGAACTGCTGGCCCGCTCGACGGAACTGAGCGCGCGCTATGGCAAGCCGATTCCGACTTGCCAGGCGATGCTGGTCGAGGGCGGCGAGGAGGGTGGCCACGAGGCGCGGGAATGGACGCTGGTGCGCAGCGATGGCAGTCACCTGACGGTGAACATGCTGGCCACTCCGGTGCTCGACGAGCAGGGCCTGTGGGTCGGTCACCTGGCGATCTGCATCGACATCACCGAGCGCAAGCGCGTGCACGAGGCGCTGGCGGCACGTGACCTGCTGTTGAAGAAACTCAGTGCCCATGTGCCTGGTGGCATTTATCAGTTCAAGATGGAATTCGACGGTCGGTTCAGCGTGATCTACGCCAGTGACGGCATCCGCGAGATCTATGAGCTTGAACCCGACGTATTGTTGCTCAACGCCGAGGCGATCTTCACGCGGATTCATCCCCAGGACACCACGCGAGTCCGCGCCTCGATCCGCGCATCGGCCGACACCCTCAGCCCGTGGCGCGAGGAATACCGGGTGCAGCTACCGATTCGCGGGTTGCGCTGGGTACGTGGCGAGGCCACGCCGGAGGAACTGCCGGGTGGTGGAGTGCTGTGGCACGGTTACATTTCCGATATCTCGGACCTCAAGCGCGTGGAAGAAGAGCTGCGGGCGCTGTCGGTGACGGATTCGTTGACGGGGATTCACAACCGTCGCTACTTCCAGGAGCGCCTGACCACCGAGATGGCCCGGGTCGAAAGGGGTGGCGGCGAGCTGGCGGTGATCATGCTCGATGTCGACCACTTCAAACGCATCAATGACCAGCATGGCCACGCGGTGGGAGACCGGGTGCTGCAGGCGGTGTGCGAGCGCATCGGCCATCGGCTGCGGCGCACTGACGTGTTCTGCCGGCTGGGTGGAGAGGAGTTCATGGTGCTGTGCCCGGACATCAGTGGCGAACACGCGCATGTACTGGCGCTGCAGCTATGGCAGGCGCTGCGCAGCTCGGCGATCGACGGGGTGGGGGTAGTCACTGCGAGTTTCGGGATAGCCAGCTGGCGAGTCGGAGAGGGCGCGGATGCGCTGCTGCTGCGGGCGGATTCGGGGGTGTATGCGGCGAAGCTGGCGGGACGGGATCGGGTTGAGGCAGAGATGAATTAGGGTGGATTGGAGAAAAGATCGCAGCCTCGTTTCACTCGACAGCTCCTACAGTTGAAAGCGTTGCCCTGTAGGAGCTGTCGAGTGAAACGAGGCTGCGATCTGTTGATCTTAGAAGATCACAAAACCGAAGCAGTCTCAGGCAATTTCGGCTGGCGATACAGGTCCAGCAGCACCTGGTCCAGCACCGACGATGCCCCAAACGGCGCCTTGTCGTTGAGGATCGCCACCACCGCCCAGGTATTGCCATTGACGTCACGGCTGAAGCCGGAAATCGCCCGCACGGTGTTCAGGGTGCCGGTCTTGACGTGGGCTTCGCCGCGCATCGCAGTGGTCTTCAGGCGTTTGCGCATGGTGCCATCGGTGCCGGCAATCGGCATCGAGCTGATGAACTCGGCAGCGTACGGGCTGCGCCACGCGGCCTGCAGCATTGCCGCCATTTCCCGGGCGCTGACGCGCTCGGCACGGGACAGGCCGGAGCCGTTCTCCATGATCAGGTGCGGCGCGGTGATGCCTTTCTTCGCCAGCCATTGGCGAACCACGCGCTGGGCGGCCTTGGCGTCATCGCCGTCGGCGTCGGTGCGGAACCGCTGGCCGAGGCTCAGGAACAGCTGCTGGGCCATGGTGTTGTTACTGTATTTGTTGATGTCGCGGATGATTTCCGCCAAGTCCGGCGAGTAAGCCCGGGCCAGCAATTTGGCTCCTTTTGGTGTCGGCGCCAGCAGGTCCTTGCCCTGGATGCTGCCACCCAGTTCTTTCCAGATCGCCCGCACGGCGCCGGCGGTGTAGGTTGCGTGGTCAAGCAGCGACAGATACGTCTGAGAGCTGCAACCCTCGCCCAGCTGGCCGCCAACGGTCACGGTCACAGTGCCATCAGCCTGTGGCACAGGGTTGTAGCGCACACCGCCAGTGCATTGCTTGGAATTGATTGCCTTGACCTGATTTTCGATGCGGATCGACGCGATGGGCGGCTCGACCGAGACCAGGACCCGACCACCATCGTTACGGGCAACAAAACGCAGTGCCTTGAGGTTGACCAGCAGCGAATCCGGTTTCACCAGGAACGGCTTGTTCTCGTCATTGCCGTCGTCGTTGAACTCGGGCAGCTGCGGTTGGGTGAAGAAGTTGCGGTCCAGCACCAGGTTGCCGGTGATTTGCGTCACGCCGTTGGCGCGCAGATCGCGCATCAGCAACCAGAGTTTCTCCATGTTGAGCTTCGGATCACCGCCACCCTTGAGGTACAGGTTGCCGTTGAGAATGCCGCCACTGAGGGTGCCATCGGTATAGAACTCGGTTTTCCACTGGTGGTTCGGGCCGAGCATTTCCAGGGCCGCGTAGGTGGTCACCAGTTTCATGGTCGACGCCGGGTTGACCGAGACGTCAGCGTTGAAGATGGTCGCGGTGCCTGGGCCAGTCAGCGGAATCAGCACCAGGGACAGGGCGTTGTCCTGCAACTTGCTGGCCTTCAGGGCTTTTTCGACGTTGGGGGTCAGGGCAGTGTTGATTTGAGCGGCGTTGACAGGAAGGGCCAAGGGCAGAAGGAAGGTGGCCAGCAACAATGGACGCAAAGATTTGATCATGTGAAATAGAACCCTGCAGTCGAGGGGGAAAAAGACGAGGGCATGAAGATAAATTCCCTCAGTGGTCATGAAAGTGACGGCATTATGCCCCAAGGTGTATCAGCTTGTGCCGTGCCTCGGGCACCTAATCCGCTATTTTTTTACCAGCGGTAGGCCGCACTTCCCATAGAGGCGGGCAATCGGCGGCTTAAACTGCTAAAGTGCCGCCCGTTATTACTTATGAGGATTGTTCCAATGGCGACTAACCGTTCCCAGCGTCTGCGCAAAAAACTGTGCGTCGATGAATTTCAAGAGCTGGGTTTCGAACTGAACCTGGATTTCAAAGAAGATTTGGCTGATGAAGCCATTGATGCTTTCCTCGACGCGTTCCTCAAAGAAGCCATGGAAGCCAACGGCCTGGGTTATGTTGGCGGCGACGACTACGGTCTGGTATGCCTGCAGAAGCGTGGCTCGGTGTCCGAAGAGCAACGTGCAGCTGTTGAAGCCTGGCTCAAAGGCCGCAGCGAACTGACCGAAGTGACGGTCAGCCCGCTGCTCGACGTCTGGTACCCGGAAAAGCCGATCAATCCGGTAGCTTGATGTTGTAAAAGAACGGCGACCCTAGGGTCGCCGTTTTTTTATGCGTTTTTTGTGGAATTGTTGTGTGCCTGCTCCCACAGGGCAAGTCGACCGCCGAACCGCTTGCTCCCACAATTGCGATCTTTTGATCTTCAGGCCCTGCGCCAATTCAGAATCACCAGCGTCAACACCCCCGCCACAATCCCCCAAAACGCCGAGCCAATGGAAAACAGCGTCAGCCCCGACGCCGTGACCATGAAGGTGATCAACGCCGCTTCACGTTCCTTGACCTCGCTCATGGCTATGCTCAAGCCATTGATGATCGAGCCGAACAACGCCAGCGCGGCAATCGACAGCACCAACTCCTTGGGCAATGCCGCAAACAGCGCCGCCAGCGTGGCGCCGAACACCCCGGCGATGCCGTAGAAAATCCCGCACCACACCGCCGCCGTATACCGCTTGTTGCGGTCTTCGTGGGCATGCGGCCCGGTGCAGATGGCCGCGCTGATCGCCGCCAGGTTGATGCCGTGGGAGCCGAACGGTGCCAGCAATAGTGAGGCGATGCCGGTGGTGGTGATCAGCGGCGAAGCCGGGACGTTGTAGCCGTCGGCGCGCAATACCGCGATGCCCGGCATGTTCTGCGAAGTCATCGCCACCACAAACAGCGGAATGCCGATGCTGATGGTCGCCGCCAGCGAGAAGTGCGGGGTGGTCCAGACCGGTGTCGCGAGTTCCAGGTGAAAGCCGCTGAAATCCAGCAGGCCCATGAAGCCCGACAGGGCGGTGCCGATCAGCAGCGCGGCTAACACCGCATAACGCGGGGACAGGCGCTTGATCACCAGGTAAGTGAAGAACATCCCCAGGACCAGCGCAGTGCGATGCTGCGCAGCGACGAAGATCTCACTGCCGATCTTGAACAGGATGCCCGCGAGCAATGCCGCGGCCAGGGATGCCGGGATCTTTTTCAGCAGGCGTTCGAAGCTGCCGGTCAGCCCGCAAATGGTCACCAGCACCGCGCAGGTGATGTAGGCGCCGATGGCTTCGCCGTAGGTCACGCCGCCCAGGCTGGTGATCAGCAATGCGGCGCCGGGGGTCGACCAGGCAATGGTGATCGGCGTGCGATAGCGCAGCGACAGGCCGATGGAACACACCGCCATGCCGATCGAGATCGCCCAGATCCACGACGAAATCTGCCCGCTGCTCAGGCCGGCAGCTTGCCCGGCCTGGAACATCAGCACCAGGGAGCTGGTGTAGCCGGTCATCATCGCGATGAAGCCGGCGACGATGGCCGAGGGTGACGTGTCGGCCAGGGGGCGGAGTTGGGTGTGGGTGGCGTCGTTCATGACGGGGGTGTTCCTTGATAAGTACACAGTTATCCGAAGCACCGCAGTCCCCTGTAGGAGCTGCCGAAGGCTGCGATCTTTTGATCTTGCTTGTAAAAACAGGATCAAAAGATCGCAGCCTTCGGCAGCTCCTACGCGGATCACATTCCAGCTGCGGATTCTGTGATCAAGCCTAAACTCAAAAGTAACCATTCGTTGCAATACAGCCGAGGCAACAAACAGCCATACAGTCGTGTTGCCACCATCCATTGTGTACAATCGTGGTGTTTTTTACGCGATACTTGCCAGCGACCCACTGTGCCGTATTACAGTCACGGTCTATTCGCCGCAGTTCTCCCGACTCGAGTGCCCATGAACGAACAGTTGCAGCCCCTAAAGAAACAACCGCGAGCAGGCAAAGCCGGTCGCAGCGGTACCCAGGACGATATTGTCTACGCACATATCTTCGAGGCCATCCTCGAACAGCGCCTGGCGCCCGGTACCAAGTTGAGCGAAGAAGCGCTGGGGGAAATTTTCGGGGTCAGCCGTACCATCATTCGCCGCGCGCTGTCGCGCCTGGCCCATGAAGGCGTTGTGCTGCTGCGGCCTAATCGTGGCGCAGTGGTCGCCAGTCCAAGTGTCGAGGAAGCTCGCCAGGTATTCCTGGCGCGGCGTCTGGTCGAGCGCGCGATCACCGAGCTGGCCGTGCAACATGCCACCGCCGAGCAGATCGCCGAGTTGCGCCAGATGGTCAACGACGAGCGTGACAGCTTCTCCCGTGGCGATCGCGGCGCCGGTATCCGTCTGTCGGGCGAGTTCCACCTGAAGCTCGCCGAAGCGGCGAAGAACGCCCCGCTGATCAGCTTCCAGCGCAGCCTGGTGTCGCAGACTTCGCTGATCATCGCCCAGTACGAAAGTGGCAACCGTTCCCATTGCTCGTATGACGAGCACACCCAGCTGATCGACGCCATCGAAGCGCGCAATGGCGAGTTGGCGGTGGACTTGATGATGCATCACATGGATCACATCGACAGCAAGCTCAACCTCGACGAGGAAAGTGCGTCGGATGATTTGCATGCGGTGTTCTCGCATTTGTTGCAGACCAAGAAGCCTGGGCGGCCGAGCGCCAAACTTTAAAGATCGCAGCCTCGCTCCACTCGACAGCTCCTACAGGGGAATACGGTCCATGTAGGAGCTGCCGAAGGCTGCGATCTTTACAGATCGTCCCCACGCTCTGCGTGGGAACGCCTCCAGTGACGCGGAGCGTCACGGGCAACATTCCCACGCAGAGCGTGGGAACGATCGGCGCGGATTTAGCGCTGATGCACCTGATTCCCCGCCGCATACGTCTGCAACACCGTCCGGTCATCCCCCAGCGTCATCAGCACGAATAGCGTCTCGGCAATGTTATTGGCCTGCTTCAGGCGATAACTCAGCAGCGGCGTAGCGTTGTAATCCAGCACCAGGAAGTCGGCATCGGTGCCCGGCAGCAGGGTGCCGATCTTGTCTTCCAGGCGCAACGCACGGGCGCCGCCCAGGGTTGCCAGGTACAGCGATTTGAACGGGCTCAGCCGCGCGCCTTGCAGCTGCATGACTTTGTACGCCTCATTCAACGTCTGCAGCAGCGAGAAGCTGGTACCGCCGCCGACATCCGTGCCCAGGCCGACGTTCAGCTTGTGCTTTTCCGCCATCGGCAGGTTGAACAGGCCGCTGCCGAGGAAGAAGTTCGAGGTCGGGCAGAAGGCGATGGCCGAGCCGGTTTCGGCCAGGCGTGCGCACTCGTCGTCGCACAGGTGTACGCCGTGGGCGAACACCGAGCGTTCGCCCAGCAACTGGTAGTGATCGTAGACGTCCAGGTAGCCCTTGCGCTCCGGGAACAACTCCTTGACCCACTCGACTTCCTTGAGGTTTTCGCTGATGTGGGTCTGCATGTACAGGTCAGGGTATTCGCCGAGCAACTGGCCTGCCAGGGTCAGCTGTTCCGGAGTGCTGGTAGGCGCGAAGCGCGGCGTCACCGCGTAGTGCAGGCGACCCTTGCCGTGCCACCGCTCGATCAGCGCCTTGCTTTCGACGTAGCTGGATTCGGCGGTGTCGGTCAGGTAGTCCGGCGCATTGCGGTCCATCATCACCTTGCCGGCGATCATCCGCAGGTCCAGCTGCTGGGCGGCCTCGAAGAACGAATTCACCGATTGCGGGTGCACGCTGCCAAACACCAGGGCGGTGGTGGTGCCGTTGCGCAGCAGTTCCTTGATGAAAATGTCCGCGACTTCGTCGGCGTGGGTCTTGTCGGCGAACTGGCTTTCGCACGGGAAGGTGTAGGTGTTGAGCCAGTCCAGCAATTGCTCGCCATAGGCGCCGACCATGCCGGTTTGCGGCAAGTGGATGTGGGTGTCGATAAAGCCCGGGGTGATCAGCGCGTCCTGATAATGGGTGACCGCGATATCGGCCGGCAGCGTCGGCAGCAGGTCGCTGGCGTGGCCGAGGGCGCTGATCTGGCCGTTATCCACCACCAGCAGGCCGTCCTCGAAATACTCATAGGAGGCTTCGATGCCGACTTCGGCTGGGTCGGCGATGCTGTGCAGAATGGCGGCGCGGTAGGCTTTGCGAGTCAGGGGCATGTGTATTTCTCAACTTGTGGCTTGGCTGCGACGTGAAGCCGGCAGCAGTTTGGCAATCGATGATCCGGCGCTGGCAGTCTGCTGGCCGAAACTTGCGTTGTAAGTGGCGATGATTTCGCCGGCGATGGAGATCGCGATTTCTACCGGCAACTTGCCTTTGACTTCGCCGATGCCCATCGGGCAGCGCATGCGCTGCAGCACGGCGCTGTCGAAGCCCCGGTCGCGCAGGCGGTGTTCGAACTTCACCCGTTTGGTCTTCGAGCCGATCAGGCCGAAGTAGGTGAAATCGTTGCGCTTGAGCAGTGCGGCGGTGAGTTCGAGGTCGAGTTGATGGTTGTGGGTCATGACGATGCAGTAGCTGCCGGCGGGCAGGTTATCAATTTCATCCACCGGTTCTTCGCTGACAATCTTGCGCACGCCGTGGGGGATGTGTTCGGGGAATTCCGTTTCCCGCGAGTCGATCCAGCGCACCCGGCAGGGCAGGCTGGCGAGCAGCGGCACCAGCGCACGGCCAACATGCCCGGCGCCGAACACGGCGATCTGTGCCTGCACCTGGCCCATCGGTTCGAACAGCAACACGGTCACGCCGCCGCAGCACTGGCCGAGGCTGGCGCCGAGGCTGAAGCGCTCCAGGTGGGTGTCCTGCTTGCCACTGGCGAGCATTTCGCGAGCGATCTGCATGGCCTTGTATTCCAGATGCCCGCCACCGATGGTGTCGAAGGACTGGTGGGCGCTGATGACCATTTTCGAGCCGGCATTGCGCGGCGTCGAGCCGAGCTCTTCGATGATGGTCACCAGTACGCAGGGTTCACCCTGGTGTTGGAGGTCGGCGAGGGCGTCGATCCAGTTGTACATATTTCACCTCAACATTGCTGTTGTCTGTCAGTCCGTCATCGCGAGCAAGCTTTGCTCCCACAGGTTCGCGTCGATCTGTGGAGCCAGTGTCTGCCTTGATCTGTGGGAGCAAGGCTTGCCCGCGATGGGTGCGCCGCGGTCTAGAGCGAAGCCAACTCAGCTTCTGCCTCAACAACCTTCGCCGCCTTCAACTGCCGCATCTGCTCACACCCCCACAACACCCGCTCCGGGGTCGCCGGTGCGTCGATCTTCGGTTGATGCCGGTAATCACCCAGGCTCGCCACCGCATCCTTGATCGCACACCAGGCCGCAATGCCGAGCATGAATGGCGGCTCGCCCACCGCCTTGGAATGGAACACCGTGTCTTCCGGGTTCTTGCGGTTTTCCACCAGCTTCACCCGCAGGTCCAGCGGCATGTCCGCCACGGCCGGGATCTTGTAGCTGGCCGGGCCGTTGGTCATCAACTTGCCCTTGTTGTTCCACACCAGCTCTTCCATGGTCAGCCAACCCATGCCCTGGATGAAACCACCCTCGACCTGGCCGATGTCGATCGCCGGGTTCAACGACGCACCCACGTCGTGCAGGATGTCAGTGCGCAGCATCTTGTACTCGCCGGTCAGGGTGTCGATGATCACCTCGCAGCAGGCGGCACCGAAGGCGAAGTAGTAGAACGGCCGACCGCGCGCCTGGCTGCGGTCGTAGAAGATTTTCGGGGTCTTGTAGAACCCGGTGCTCGACAGCGAAACCTGGGCGAAATAGGCCTGCTGGATCAGCGCTTCAAACGTCAGGATATGATCGCGAACCCGCACATGGCCGTTGTGGAATTCCACATCTTCTTCGCTGACCTTGTACTGGCGCGCAGCAAATTCCACCAGGCGTTGCTTGATGATTTCTGCAGCGTTCTGCGCGGCTTTACCATTCAGGTCGGCACCGCTGGAAGCGGCGGTCGGCGAGGTGTTCGGCACCTTGTCGGTGTTGGTCGCGGTGATCTGCACGCGGTCCATTTCCACCTGGAACACTTCGGCCACCACTTGCGCGACCTTGGTGTTCAAACCTTGGCCCATTTCGGTGCCGCCGTGGTTCAAGTGGATACTGCCGTCGGTGTAGACGTGGATCAGCGCACCGGCCTGGTTGAGGAAGCTCGCGGTAAAGGAAATACCAAATTTCACCGGGGTCAGCGCCAGGCCTTTTTTCAGGATCGGGCTGTTGGCGTTGTAGCGACGAATCGCTTCGCGGCGCTCGGCGTACTGGCTGCTTTCTTCCAGTTCGGCGGTCATTTCCTCGAGCATGTTGTGCTCGACGGTCTGGTAGTAATGGGTGACGTTGCGTTCGGTCTTGCCGTAGTAGTTGGCCTTGCGCACCGCCAGTGGATCGAGGGCCAGGTGACGGGCGATCGCGTCCATCACTTCCTCGATCGCGACCATGCCTTGCGGACCGCCAAAACCCCGGTACGCGGTGTTCGACGCAGTGTTGGTCTTGCAGCGATGACCGTTGATGGTCGCGTCACCGAGGTAGTAAGAGTTGTCGGAGTGGAACATCGCACGGTCGACAATCGACGCCGACAGGTCCGGCGAGCAACCGCAGTTGCCAGCCAGTTCCAGGGCGATACCGTGCAGGCGACCGGTGCTGTCGAAGCCAACGTCGTATTCGACATAGAACGGATGGCGCTTGCCGGTCATCAGCATGTCTTCGACCCGCGGCAGGCGCATCTTGGTCGGCTGGCCGGTGAGGTGCGCGATCACGGCGCACAGGCACGCGGGGCTCGCAGCCTGGGTTTCCTTGCCACCAAAACCGCCGCCCATGCGGCGCATGTCGACCACGATCTTGTTCATCGACACGTCCAGCACTTCGGCCACCAGCTTCTGTACTTCGGTGGGGTTTTGCGTGGAGCAGTAGACGATCATCCCGCCGTCTTCGGTCGGCATCACCGAGGAGATCTGGGTTTCCAGGTAGAAATGTTCCTGGCCGCCAATGTGCAGCGTGCCCTGGATGCGGTGCTCGGCAGTGGCCAGGGCTCCCGCCGAATCGCCACGCTGATGGGTGTGACTGTCGAGCACAAAGTGGCGTTTGCGCAGGGCTTCCACCACATCCAGCACCGGTTCGAGGTCTTCGTATTCGATGATCGCCGCCATCGCCGCCTTGCGTGCGGTTTCCAGATCCTTGGCCGCCACGGCGAGCACCGGTTGCCCGACAAATTGCACGTCATCGATGGCCAGCAATGGATCGCCCGGCATCAATGGGCCGATGTCTTTCAGGCCCGGCACGTCGGCGTGAGTGATGGCGATGCGCACGCCGTCGAAGGCGTAGCAGGGCGTGGTGTCGATGCTGATGATTTTTGCATGGGCACGGTCCGACAGCCGTGCGTAGACGTGCAGCTGATTGGGGAATTCCAGGCGGTCGTCGATGTACTGCGCTTCACCGGACACATGCTTGGCGGCGCTGTCGTGCTTGACGCTGCGGCCGACTCCGGTGGTCAGGTCCTTGGCGAACAGTTCAGCCAGTTCGGCTTGGGTCTTCTCTACAGCGTGATGATTAGACATAAGCGGTCACCCGAGTCTCGATGTGCGGCGATTGCAGTTCGATGAAGTATTTACGCAGCAGGTTCTGCGCGCTGAGCAGGCGATATTCCTTGCTGGCGCGGAAGTCCGAGAGCGGCGTGAAATCTTCGGCCAGGGCGGCGCAGGCGCGCTCCACGGTGGCGTGATTGAACTGCGCGCCGATTAATACGGTTTCGCAATTATTCGCCCGTTTCGGGATGGCCGCCATGCCCCCGAACGCCACGCGAGCATCGGCGATCACACCGTTGTCGATACGCAGGTTGAACGCCGCGCACACGGCGGAAATATCATCGTCCAGGCGCTTGGAAACTTTGTAGGCACGGAACGTTTGCTCGAGGCTGGCCCGCGGCACGATGATCTTCTCGATGAACTCACTTTCCTGACGCGCCGTGACGCGGTAGTCGATGAAGTAGTCTTCCAATGCCATCGTGCGGCGGGTCTCGCCTTTGCACAAAACAATCTGAGCGCCCAGGGCAATCAACAACGGCGGCGAGTCACCAATTGGCGAGGCATTGCCGATGTTGCCGCCCAGGGTGCCCTGGTTGCGGATCTGCAGGGAAGCGAAGCGTTGCAGCAGTTCGCCGAAGTCCGGGTACTCGGCTTTCAACGCTTCGTAGCAATCGGAAAGGGCGGTGGCGGCGCCGATTTCCAGGCGATCGTCAAAGCGCTCGATGCGCTTCATCTCGGCGACGTTGCCTACATAGATCATCACCGGCAGGGTGCGGTGGAACTGCGTGACTTCCAGCGCCAGGTCGGTGCCGCCGGCCAGCAGGCGGGCTTGCGGGTAAGCGTCGTAGAGGTCGGCCAGGTCGGCCACAGTCAGCGGCACCAGGCAGCGTTTGTCGCCGCTGTTGAGTTCACCGATATCGGTCGGTGCGATGGCTTTCAGGCGGGTGATGGTCTCGGCTTCGCGGGCATCGAACTGATCCGGCTGCTTGCCACAGCAGGACTGCTCGGCCGCTTCCAGGATCGGCCGATAGCCGGTGCAACGGCAGAGGTTGCCGGCCAGTGCTTCGTGGGCTTTGTGCGAGTCTGCTTTATCGCTGTTTTTTTGCAGGGCGAACAATGACATGACGAAGCCCGGGGTGCAGAAACCGCACTGTGAACCGTGGCATTCGACCATGGCTTTCTGCACGCTGTGCAGTTCGCCCTGATGCTTGAGGTCTTCGACGCTGATCAGTTGTTTGCCATGCAACGACGACACGAACGTCAGGCACGAGTTGAGGCTGCGATAACGAATGTGCTCGCGGCCATCGTCAGTCGTTTGCAGTTCGCCGACCACCACGGTGCACGCACCACAGTCACCGCTGGCGCAGCCTTCTTTGGTGCCGGATTTGCCCACATGGTCGCGCAGATAATTGAGCACGGTCAGGTTCGGGTCCAGGGCGTGCTCACTACGGAGTTCCTGGTTTAGTAAAAACTGGATCACGGAAGGCCTCGCAGACTCATTATTGTTGTTAACCGCTTTGTACCGAATTTATCAGGTCTGACTTTTCGGTCAATGGTTTTCTGACTTAAAGGTCAGGAAATCATGGTTTGGCGATCAGCAACGCGTTCTATCAGTATTGACCCACGCGGGGGTGCCTGTTTTTTTTCGGGTTTTTTATGGGGTTTTTTATGGTGGGCCTGCGTGATTCGTGCCAAAAACCACCGGTTGGGCACTCCGCCATGCCCCCTCAGTGCGCTACACTGCGCCGCCTGTGCAGATCGAAAGAGTTCGAAGGACAATCATGACGTTCAAGGCGCCGGACAGCCTCGCCGAGCAAATTGCTCACCACCTCGCCGAACGCATCATTCGCGGCGAAATGAAGCCCGGAGAGCGGATCCAGGAACAGAAGGTCACGCTCGCCCTCAATGTCAGTCGCGGCTCGGTCCGCGAGGCCTTGCTGATTCTCGAACGCCGCCACCTGGTCGCGATCCTGCCGCGGCGGGGCGCGCACGTCACCGAATTGACCGCGCACAAGGTACAAAGCCTGTGCACGCTGATGAGCGAGCTGTATATCCTGCTCGGCAACGCGGTGGCCCACGGCTGGCAAGTCCAGGCCGACATGGCGCCCTTCGTGCAGATTCAGCAGCGCCTGACCGACAGCTATGAGCGCCAGGACATCCGCACCTTCGTCGATGACAGCTTCAACGTGATGCGTGCAGCCTATCCGTTCGCCAACAACCCGTACCTGCAGGAAACCGTCGAGAATTTGCAGCCGGCCATGAGCCGCGCGTATTTCCTCGCTCTGGACCAGCGCAAGGCGTCGATGAGCGAGTTCCTTGAGCTGTTCGAACGGCTGCTCGCCGCCGTACTGGCCCGTGACTTCCCGCAGATCCGTGAAGTGCTGACGGCCTACGCCCAGCGCAGTTGCGATCTGGTGGTCTCCGCCCTGACGGACGCTTAAGCGTGCGGCTCAAGTGCATCAAGCTGGCGGGGTTCAAATCCTTCGTCGACCCGACCACGGTGAACTTCCCCAGCAACATGGCGGCAGTGGTGGGGCCCAATGGTTGCGGCAAGTCGAACATCATCGACGCCGTGCGCTGGGTGATGGGCGAGAGCTCGGCGAAGAACCTGCGTGGCGAGTCGATGACCGACGTCATCTTCAACGGCTCGACCAGCCGCAAGCCGGTGAGCCAGGCCAGCATCGAACTGGTGTTCGACAACTCCGACGGCACCCTGCTGGGCGAGTACGCGGCCTATGCGGAGATTTCCATTCGCCGTAAAGTGACCCGCGACAGCCAGACCACCTATTACCTCAACGGCACCAAATGCCGTCGTCGCGACATCACCGATATCTTCCTCGGCACCGGCCTGGGCCCGCGCAGCTACTCGATCATCGAGCAGGGGATGATATCCAAGCTGATCGAATCTAAGCCCGAAGACCTGCGCAACTTCATCGAAGAAGCGGCGGGCATCTCCAAGTACAAGGAGCGTCGGCGCGAGACCGAGAACCGCATCCGCCGCACCCACGAAAACCTCGAGCGCCTGACCGACCTGCGTGAAGAACTCACGCGCCAGCTTGAACGCCTGCACCGCCAGGCCGAGTCGGCGAAGAAGTATCAGGAACTCAAGGGCGAGGAGCGCCAGCTCAAGGCGCAGTTGTCGGCGTTGCGCTGGCAGGCGTTGAACGATCAGGTCGGGCAGCGCGAAGCCATTATCGGCACCCAGGAAATCACCTTCGAGGCGCTGGTCGCCGAGCAGCGCAATGCCGATGCGAGCATCGAGCGCCTGCGCGATGGGCACCATGATCTGTCCGAGCGCTTCAACCTGGTGCAAGGTCGCTTCTATTCGGTCGGCGGCGACATCGCCCGGGTCGAGCAGAGCATCCAGCACGGCCAGCAGCGCCTGCGCCAGCTGCAGGACGATCTGAAGGAAGCCGAACGCGCGCGCCTGGAAACCGAATCGCACCTGGGCCACGACCGCACGCTGTTGCTGACCCTCGGCGAAGAGCTGGACATGCTCACGCCGGAACAGGAAATCACCAGCGCCGCCGCCGAAGAGGCCGCCGCCGCCCTGGAAGAATCCGAAACCACCATGCACGGCTGGCAGGAGCAGTGGGACACCTTCAACCTGACCGCCGCCGAGCCCCGGCGCCAGGCTGAAGTGCAGCAGTCGCGTATCCAGCAGCTGGAAACCAGCATGGAGCGCCTGGCCGATCGGCAGAAGCGCCTCGGTGAAGAGCGCGCGTTGCTCTCGGCCGATCCCGAAGACGCGGCGATCCTGGAGCTCACCGAGCAACTGGCCGCCAGCGAAGCGACGCTCGAAGACTTGCAGGCCAGCGAAGAAGCCCAGGTCGAACGCCTGGAACAGTTGCGTCAGGAACTCCAGCAAGCGCTGACAGCGCAGCAGCAGGCCCAGGGTGATTTGCAGCGGCTTAACGGCCGGCTGGCGTCTTTGGAAGCCTTGCAACAAGCCGCGCTGGATCCGGGCACCGGTACCGCCGAATGGTTGCGCGACCAGCATCTGGCTGATCGCCCGCGCCTGGCCGAAGGGCTCAAGGTCGAGGCCGGCTGGGAACTGGCGGTGGAAACCGTGCTGGGTGCCGATCTGCAGGCGGTGCTGGTAGACGATTTCAGTGATTACGACCTGGCCGGTTTTGCCCAGGGCGACCTGCGCCTGCTCAGCCCGGCCAGTGATGACCTGCGGGTGCCCGGCAGTTTGCTCGACAAGGTCGAGGCGCAGATCGACCTGGCGCCGTGGCTGGGCCAGGTCAAACCGGTCGACAGCCTTGAACAGGCCCTGGCGCTGCGCGGTCAGTTGCGCCCCGGCGAGAGCCTGATCAGTCGCGACGGTTATTGGGTCGGCCGGCATTTCCTGCGGGTGCGCCGGGCCAGCGAAGCCGAAAGCGGCGTACTCGCGCGCGGCCAGGAAATCCAGACCCTCGGCCTCGAGCGCGAGGAGCGCGAGGCCACGGTCGAAACCCTGGAAACCCAGCTGCAAACTCTGCGGGCGCAACAGCGTCAGCATGAGAACGGCCGCGAACATTTGCGTCGTCTGCTGCAGGACGAGGCGCGTCAACAAGGCGAATTAAAAGCCCAGCTGTCCGCCGGCAAAGCCAAGGCCGAACAGCTGTCATTGCGCCGCAGCCGTCTCGATGAAGAACTCACCGAGCTGGCCGAGCAGCGCGCCCTGGAACACGAAAACACCGGCGAGGCGCGCTTGCAATTGCAGGAAGCCCTCGACAGCATGGCGCTCGATACCGAGCAACGCGAATTGCTCCTGGCGCAACGGGACAGCCTGCGCGAACGCCTTGATCGGGTGCGTCAGGAAGCCCGCCAGCACAAGGATCACGCCCATCAGCTGGCCGTGCGCCTCGGCTCACTCAAGGCGCAACACGATTCGACTCGCCAGGCCCTGGAACGCCTGGAGATGCAGTCCGAGCGCCTGACCGAGAAGCGCGAGCAACTGAGCCTGAATCTGGAGGAGGGCGAGGCGCCGCTGGAAGAGCTGCGCCTCAAGCTCGAAGAGTTGCTCGACAAGCGCATGACCGTCGACGAAGAACTCAAGACTGCGCAAATCGCCCTGGAAGATGCCGACCGCGAATTGCGCGACGCGGAAAAGCGCCGCAACCAGGCCGAGCAACAGTCGCAGCTGATCCGCAGCCAGCTGGAAACCCAGCGCATGGAATGGCAGGCCCTGACCGTGCGCCGTGCCGCTTTGCAGGATCAGCTGCTCGAAGACGGCTACGACCTGCATGGCGTGCTCGCCACCCTGACGACCGAGGCCAACGAGAAGGAGGCCGAGGAAGAGCTCGAGCGCATTGCCGCGCGGATTCAACGCCTGGGCGCGATCAACCTCGCGGCCATCGACGAGTACACGCAACAATCCGAGCGGAAACGTTATCTGGACGCGCAGAACGACGACCTGGTGGAAGCGCTGGACACCCTCGAGAACGTCATTCGCAAGATCGACAAGGAAACTCGCAACCGCTTCAAAGATACCTTTGATCAGATCAATGGCGGATTACAGGCGCTTTTCCCAAAAGTTTTCGGTGGTGGGCGCGCGTATTTGGAACTGACGGGCGAAGATCTACTCGATACAGGGGTGACAATCATGGCGCAGCCGCCCGGGAAGAAGAACAGCACCATCCACTTGCTCTCCGGCGGAGAAAAAGCCCTGACTGCACTGGCGCTGGTTTTTGCGATCTTCAAGTTGAATCCGGCGCCGTTCTGCATGCTCGACGAGGTTGATGCTCCACTGGATGACGCCAACGTTGGCCGCTACGCACGACTGGTCAAGGAAATGTCGCAGACGGTGCAGTTCATCTACATCACCCACAACAAGATCGCCATGGAAATGGCCGATCAACTGATGGGGGTGACCATGCACGAACCGGGTTGCTCGAGGCTGGTGGCCGTGGACGTCGAAGAAGCGATGGCGATGGTGGATGCCTGAGGCGAATTTTTGCCGATTTTGTAGGAGGGGTCCTACAGGCGCGAGAGAGGTGTCTGAAGGCCTTGTCTGACAGCTAATTCGACATATTCGCACTGGACGGGATGACAGACGGTGTAAAGTTGCCTTTGGTCGTGCTAGTTTAATATCAATTTTTCGTATACGTGGGCAAAACGCCTGTCAGAACATAGAGTTGGCGCCACGTTTTAAAGCGGTTTGCGAGTTGTAAACCCCTTATTTTTCAGCATTTTTTATAGAGGCACGGGATTAAATGGAAATCGGTCTGCGCGAGTGGCTGATCGTCATCGGCATCATTGTCATTGCCGGTATTCTTTTCGATGGCTGGCGTCGCATGCGCGGCGGCAAGGGAAAACTGAAATTCCGTCTTGACCGAAATTTGTCCAATCTGCCGGACGAGGACACCAGCGCCGAGCTTTTGGGCCCGCCTCGCGTATTGGATAACCACAAGGAACCGCAGCTGGACGAGCATGATCTGCCGTCGGTGAGCATGCCTGCACGGGAAGCCCGCGACTCGGGTTCCAAGCGCGGCAAGCGTGGCCATGGCGAGCCATCCCAGGGCGACCTGAACCTTAATCTCGACCTGGACGGCGGCCCGAGCTTCAGCAGCCGAGACGACGATTTCCCGGACGACACCAAGCCTGCGCATGCCGCCACCGAGCGCGAACAGCCGCAAGCCGAGGAAGTGCTGGTGATCAGCGTGATCTGCCGCGACGCTGCCGGCTTCAAAGGCCCGGCGCTGTTGCAGAACATCCTGGAAAGCGGTTTGCGTTTTGGCGAGATGGATATCTTCCACCGTCACGAAAGCATGGCCGGCAACGGTGAAGTCCTGTTCTCCATGGCCAACGCCGTGAAGCCAGGGGTGTTTGACCTGGACGACATCGACCACTTCAGCACCCCGGCAGTGAGCTTCTTCCTCGGCCTGCCAGGCCCGCGTCATCCGAAGCAGGCCTTCGACGTGATGGTG
The DNA here is from genome assembly GCF_054897945.1 of Pseudomonas sp. LB3P31. Classification (NCBI taxonomy): domain Bacteria; kingdom Pseudomonadati; phylum Pseudomonadota; class Gammaproteobacteria; order Pseudomonadales; family Pseudomonadaceae; genus Pseudomonas; species Pseudomonas sp. LB3P31. The sequence goes on along the minus strand of NZ_CM142710.1, from coordinate 1,463,880 downwards.
GCGGCAGCGCGCAAGCTGTCCCAGGAACTGAACGGCGAATTGAAGGATGACCAGCGCAGCGTGCTGACCGCCCAGACGATCGAGCATTACCGTCAGCGCATCGTTGAATTCGAACGTCGTGCGTTGACCCAGAAACGCTAAAGGCAAAAGATCGCAGCCTCGTTTCACTCGACAGCTCCTACAGGGGATGCATTTTTTCTGTAGGAGCTGTCGAGTGAAACGAGGCTGCGATCTCTTGATCCAGACAAGATTGAGCAGCCTAGGCTGCTCTTTTGCTTTATGAGAGAACACCCATGATCGCCGCCAAAAACCGCATTCTAGAGCTGCGCACCGAGCTGGATCAGCATAACTATCGCTACCACGTGCTGGACGAGCCAAGCATCCCGGACGCCGAGTACGACCGCCTGTTCCACGAACTCAAGGCCCTCGAAGCCGCGCATCCCGAGCTGGTCACCAGCGACTCGCCGACCCAGCGCGTCGGCAGTGCGGCGTTGTCGGCGTTCACCCAGGTGCGTCACGAAGTGCCGATGCTCAGCCTCGGCAACGCCTTCGAAGAAACCGACATGCGCGAATTCGATCGGCGGGTCACCGAAGGCCTCGATTTGCCGGTAGGCGACCTGCTGGGTGGGGGGGCGGCAGTCGAGTACAGCTGCGAACCAAAACTCGACGGCCTGGCGGTCAGCCTGCTGTATCAGGACGGGGTGCTGGTGCGCGGCGCGACTCGCGGCGATGGCACCACCGGTGAAGACATCAGCGTCAACGTACGCACCGTGCGCAACATCCCGCTCAAACTGCAGGGCAGCGGCTGGCCGGCGACCCTGGAAGTGCGTGGCGAAGTGTTCATGTCCAAGGCCGGTTTCGAACGGCTCAACGCCACGCAACTCGAAGTCGGCGGCAAGACCTTCGCCAACCCGCGCAACGCCGCTGCCGGCAGCTTGCGCCAACTGGATTCGAAGATCACCGCCAACCGTCCGCTGGAATTCTGCTGCTACGGCATCGGCCAGGTCTCGGCCGACATCGCCGACACGCATATTGGCAACCTCAAGCAGCTGCAGCAGTGGGGCATGCCGATCAGTCGCGAGCTGAAACTGGCGCACGGCATCGATGAATGCCTGGATTACTACCGCGACATCGGTTTACGCCGCAACAGCCTGGCGTACGAAATCGATGGCGTGGTGTTCAAGGTCAACAGCATTGCCTCCCAGCGCGAACTGGGCTTCCGCGCCCGCGAGCCGCGTTGGGCGATTGCCCACAAATTCCCGGCGATGGAAGAACTCACCGAGCTGCTCGACGTCGAGTTCCAGGTCGGACGTACCGGCGCGGTAACCCCTGTGGCGCGCTTGAAGCCGGTCAAGGTGGCGGGCGTCACCGTGGCCAACGCGACCTTGCACAACATGGATGAAGTCGCGCGCCTGGGCCTGATGATCGGCGACACCGTGATCATCCGCCGCGCCGGCGATGTGATTCCGCAAGTGGTGCAGGTGGTGCTTGAGCGCCGTCCGGAAAATGCCCGGGCCGTGCAGATTCCCGAGAAATGCCCGGTGTGTGGTTCGCACGTCGAGCGCACTCAGCTGGTCAAGCGCAGCAAAGGTCGCGAGACCGTCAGCGAGGGCGCGGTGTATCGCTGCGTCGGCCGCCTGGCCTGTGGTGCGCAGCTCAAGCAGGCGATCATTCACTTCGTCTCCCGTCGCGCCATGGACATCGAAGGCCTGGGCGACAAGAGCGTCGAGCAGTTGGTGGACGAAGGTCTGGTGAGTTCGCCGGCTGACCTGTACGCGCTGAAGTTCGAGGACATCGTAGACCTGGAAGGCTTCGCCAAACTGTCGAGCGAGAAGCTGCTCAGCGCCATCGAGGACAGTAAAAAGCCGAGCCTGGCGCGCTTTATCTACGCCCTCGGAATTCCCGATGTCGGCGAAGAGACGGCCAAGGTCCTGGCGCGCTCCCTTGGCTCGCTGGAGCGGGTGCAGCGGGCTTTGCCGCAAGTGCTCACGTACTTGCCGGATGTCGGCCTGGAAGTGGCCTATGAGATCCACAGCTTCTTCGAGGATGCGCACAACCAGCAGGTCATTGCCGAGCTGCTCAAGCATGGCCTGGAAATCCAGGACCAGGGCGAGCTGGGCGCCGAGTTTTCCGCCAGCACCACCTTGGGCGGGTTCCTCGACAAGCTGCACATTCCCTCGGTAGGGCCGGGCGGTGCGCAAAAGCTCGCGGACAAGTTCGGCTCGCTGCAGGCGGTGATGGATGCCGACTGGCTGGACATGCGCCAGGCATTGCCGGAGAAGCAGGCCAATGCAGTTCGCGAGTTTTTCGCCAATGAAGAAAATCGTCAGCGCTCGATGGCTGCCGAGGCGCAATTGGCCGAATTCGGCATGCACTGGCAGAGCGAGAAGAAAGTCGTCGAAGGCTTGCCGCTGGCTGGGCAAACCTGGGTCCTGACTGGTTCGCTGGAATTGATGAGCCGCGACGTGGCCAAGGACAAGCTGGAAAGCCTGGGTGCCAAGGTTGCCGGTTCAGTGTCGGCCAAGACCCACTGCGTGGTAGCGGGCCCGGGTGCCGGTTCGAAGCTGACCAAGGCCAATGAGCTGGGGTTGAAGGTGCTGGATGAAGAGGCGTTTGTCGACTTTCTGAAGCAGTACGGCATTTAAGATCAAAAGATCGCAGCCTGCGGCAGCTCCTACAGGGCGGAGCTGCCACCTCGCATTTCGGGATGTATACCGCACCCCGTAGGAGCTGCCGAAGGCTGCGATCTTTTGATCCATCCCCACAAATTCCGGGAACGATATTCCAGCCGCAATGATCTAGTCTTGGCCAGCCCCAGGGAGAGATCGCCATGTACCGCTTCTTCGAACAGCTCAGCTCACGCATCGCCGCGCCCTTCATCGGCGAAAGCTCGCGCAACAGCAAAGTCTGGCAATGCCGCTGTGGCCAGTCGCTGTTCTTTCGCAACAGCCTGTGCCTGGCCTGTTCGGCGGTTCTCGGTTACCAGCCGGAAAAAAGCCGCCTGTCCTCCCTGCAGCCCGGCCCACAAGCCGACACCTGGCTGCTCGACGCCGATACCGACGCCGGGCTGTTCCGCCGCTGCGCCAACCTCGATTCCCCGGCTGCATGCAACTGGCTGCTGCCCTCCGACGACCAAAACACCCTGTGCATGGCCTGCAGTCTCAACCACACCATTCCCGACCTGAGCATCCCTGAAAACCACGAGCGCTGGCGCAAGGTCGAGACCGCCAAGCGGCGCCTGGTGGCGCAACTGGTCAGCCTGGGTCTGCAGGTCATCCCCAAGACCGTCGACGAAGAAACCGGCCTGGCCTTCGATTTCATCGGAGTCGATCTCGACGGTCAGGCACCCACGACCGGACACGCCAATGGCCTGATCACCCTGGACATCAAGGAAGCCGACGATGCCCATCGGGAAAAGGTTCGAGTGCAGATGCACGAACCCTACCGCACGCTGCTCGGACATTTTCGCCACGAAGTCGGCCATTACTACTGGGACCGCCTGATCGCCAACAGCCACTGGCTGGAACCGTTCCGCAAGCTGTTCGGCGACGATCGCGCCAGCTACGCCGAGGCGCTCGATCGCCATTACCAGCAAGGCGCGCCGCTGGACTGGCAGCAACAGTGCGTCAGTGCGTATGCCACCATGCACCCCTGGGAAGACTGGGCCGAAACCTGGGCGCACTACCTGCACATGATGGACGCCGTGGACACCGCCCTCGGTTTTGGCATGAGCGCGCGGGAAATGGACCTGGACTACCAGCCATTTCCCCACGACACCCTCTACGATCCGCAGCATCCTGGCGGCGCCGCGTTCCTGTCCTTCGTCAACGCCTGGATCGAATTGGCCGGTATGCTCAACGAACTGTCACGCAGCATGGGCCAGCCGGACTTCTATCCGTTCGTCCTGCCACCGGCGGTGATCGCCAAGTTGCATTTCATCCACCTGGTGATCCAGGAGGAGGGCGGTAAGGCGGATGAGGTGCTGGCGCAACCCTAAGATCAAAAGATCGCAGCCTGCGGCAGCTCCTTCGGGTGTTCGGCGTTCCCCCTGTAGGAGCTGCCGCAGGCTGCGATCTTTTAGGGCCACCCGCATGTCCTTGACCAGACTCATATTTTTTTATCCAACCGAACGGTTGTAACTTCGTCTCAGATAGGTACAATGGCGCGGCTCGCCGACAGGTGAGCGTCGTTATGGTGACTCCATCGGTCCCCCCGCAACGATTACCCGTGAACCTGGTCAGAGCCGGAAGGCAGCAGCCACAGCGGGAACATTGTGTGCCGGGGTGTGGCTGGTGGGGTCGCCACCTTAACGAACTCCGGGAATTCTCTCGGACTATCTGAAAAAACAATTCGATATCTGGTCTGCCATGGAAACCCTCCAGGCGGCATTTTCCTGCGTGCGCATTTTATGTGCTGGCCAAAAGAGCCCCTCTGCGCATTTTGGCGAGATTAGACGAGGCATGATAATACGAGGCATCGGATGCAATTTTGGCCTTGCTCCGCTAGCATTAGCCGCTTCTGTTCCTTGGTTGCGACGGTTTTCGATGAGTTATCAGGTTCTTGCACGTAAATGGCGTCCGCGCTCGTTCCGCGAAATGGTCGGCCAGACCCATGTGCTCAAGGCTCTGATCAATGCCTTGGACAGCCAGCGGCTGCACCATGCCTACCTGTTCACGGGCACGCGAGGGGTCGGCAAGACCACCATCGCGCGGATCATCGCCAAATGCCTGAACTGTGAAACAGGCATTACCTCGACGCCCTGCGGCGAGTGTTCGGTGTGCCGCGAAATTGATGAAGGGCGCTTCGTCGACCTGATCGAGATCGATGCCGCCAGCCGGACCAAGGTCGAGGACACCCGCGAGTTGCTCGACAACGTTCAGTACGCCCCGAGCCGCGGGCGCTTCAAGGTCTACCTGATCGACGAAGTGCACATGCTCTCCAGCCATTCCTTCAATGCGCTGCTCAAAACCCTTGAAGAACCGCCGCCCTACGTCAAGTTCATCCTGGCGACGACCGACCCGCAGAAACTTCCTGCAACTATTCTTTCGCGGTGCCTGCAGTTCTCCCTGAAGAACATGACCCCCGAGCGCGTGGTCGAGCATCTGACCCACGTGCTGGGCGTCGAAAACGTGCCGTTTGAAGACGATGCCCTGTGGTTGCTGGGGCGTGCCGCTGACGGTTCGATGCGCGACGCCATGAGCCTCACCGACCAGGCCATTGCCTTCGGCGAAGGCAAGGTCATGGCCGCCGACGTGCGGGCGATGCTCGGCACCCTCGATCACGGCCAGGTCTACGACGTGCTGCACGCGCTGATCGAAGGCGATGCCAGGGCGCTGCTCGAAGGCGTGCGCCACCTGGCCGAACAGGGCCCGGACTGGAATGGCGTGCTATCGGAAATTCTCAACGTGCTGCACCGGGTCGCCATCGCCCAGGCGCTGCCTGAAGGCGTCGACAACGGTCACGGCGATCGCGATCGGGTGCTGGCACTGGCCCAGGCCTTGCCGGCCGAAGACGTGCAGTTCTATTACCAGATGGGCCTGATCGGGCGGCGCGACTTGCCGCTGGCGCCGGACCCGCGTGGCGGCTTCGAAATGGTCCTGCTGCGCATGCTGGCGTTCAGGCCCGCCGACACGGCGGACGCCCCGAGGCAACCGCTAAAGCCAGTGGGGATCAGCCAGGCCACAGTTGATTCCGCAAACTCAGTGGCTGCCGCGCCGGTTGTTGCGCCGGTAGTCGCTACGGCAGTTGCACCGGTTGTTGCTGCGCCTGTGGTTGCTCCGGTTGCTCCGGTTGCGGCGGCTCCGGTTTCTGTCCCAGCCTCAGCCCCAGCCCCAGCCCCAGCCCCAGCCCCAGTTCCTGAGCCGGTTGCCGCGGTTGTGGCGCCAGAGCCAGTGGTTGAGGCGGTCGCCATTGAAGAGGTGGTCGACCTGCCGTGGAACGACCCGATCGAGCCTGAGCCTGAAGCCGTGCTGCAGCCCGCCGTCGAGCCGATGCTGGAAACTGCCGGCGAGCAACCCGAGTTGCCACCGATGCCGCTGCCCACGCCTGACAGCGTGGTGCCGGATGCGCCGGAGTGGGCCGCCGCGCCGATTCCGGAGCCGTCCGTGGCCGAAGTCGATGCTGCCACCCCGGGCACCGACCTGGACGACGAGCCGCCGCTGGATGAGGATTACATCGAGCCGGACAGTGACTCGGCCTACAGCTATCTCGACGAGTTGGCCAGTGAACACGCCGCCGAGCCCGCGCCGGAACCCGAACCCGAGCCTGCGGCCATGCCTGCTACCGGCCTGGCCCTGCAATGGCTGGAGCTGTTCCCGAAACTGCCGATCTCCGGCATGACCGGGAGCATCGCCGCCAACTGCACGCTGATTTCCGTCGAAGGCGACAACTGGTTGATGCACCTGGACCCGGCCCACAGTGCCCTGTTCAACGCCACCCAGCAGCGCCGCCTCAACGACGCGTTGAACCAGTATCACGGGCGCACCCTGGCCCTGCGCATGGAGTTGATCAAGCCCGAGCAGGAAACCCCGGCCCAGGCCGCATCCCGGCGTCGGGTCAACCGTCAGCGAGAGGCGGAAGAATCGATCCATGGTGATCCGTTCATCCAGCAAATGATGCAGCAGTTCGGTGCGGTGATCCGTAACGATACTATTGAACCTGTCGAAGCCCTGGCCAGTCAGGGCTAATAACTGAAGGCATTCGGCCACAAGTGCCGGGCGCCGTTTTAATCCAAGTACTTTTGAGGTGATTCCCATGATGAAAGGTGGCATGGCCGGCCTGATGAAGCAGGCACAGCAGATGCAGGAAAAAATGGCCAAGATGCAGGAAGAACTGGCCAACGCCGAAGTCACCGGTAAAGCCGGCGGCGATATGGTCACCGTGGTGATGACCGGTCGTCACGACGTCAAGCGCGTGAGCATCGATCCGAGCATGGTCGAAGGCCTGAGCGAAGACGACCGTGAAATGCTCGAGGCGGTGTTCGCCGCCGCCGTCAACGACGCCGTGCGCAAGATCGAAGCCAACAGCCAGGACAAAATGTCCGGCATGACCGCTGGCATGCAACTGCCGCCGGGAATGAAACTGCCATTCTGATTCGCCAAAGCGCGTCGGATGAGCTACAAAAAAATGCCAGGCGTTGAGCCTGGCATTTTTGTTTCTGTCTGTAGTGCCGCCATCGCGGGCAAGCCTTGCTCCCACAGGATCACCTCAATCCTTTGGGATCCCATCACCTCAATCCTGTGGGAGCAAGGCTTGCCCGCGATGAACTCACCCCCATCCACCTGACGAAACATCGAACCCCCCACCCCCAAAAAGGTCTGCTCCCTATACCGCCCAATTCACCGATCAAAGGAGAAGCTCAAATGCCAGACGCATTGACCCTCAACCAACGTATCGTCCTGGCCTCCCGCCCGGTCGGCGCGCCGACGCCGGAGAATTTTCGCCTGGAGCGCGAGGCATTGCCCGACCTGGCCGACGGTCAGATCCTGCTCCAGACCCTCTACCTGTCGCTGGACCCCTACATGCGCGGGCGCATGAGTGACGCGCCTTCCTACGCAGCTCCGGTAGAAATCGACGAAGTCATGACCGGCGGCGCTGTCAGCCGGGTCCAGCGCTCGCGTAATCCAAAATTCCAGGAAGGCGATCTGGTGGTCGGCGCCACAGGCTGGCAAAGCCACAGCATCAGTGACGGCCGCAACGTCATTCCCGTGCCGTCCGGGCTGGCCAGTCCGTCAATGGCCCTGGGCGTCCTTGGCATGCCCGGCATGACCGCCTACATGGGCTTGATGGACATCGGCCAGCCGCAGTCGGGCGAAACCCTGGTGGTCGCGGCAGCATCTGGCGCGGTAGGTTCGGTGGTCGGTCAGGTGGCCAGAATCAAGGGCTTGCGCGTAGTCGGTGTGGCGGGTGGGGCAGAGAAGTGCCGCTATGTGGTCGAGGAACTGGGTTTTGATGCCTGCATCGACCACAAGAGCCCGACGTTTGCCGAAGACCTGGCCCTGGCCTGCCCGAACGGCGTCGACATCTACTACGAGAACGTCGGCGGCAAAGTCTTCGACGCGGTGCTGCCGTTGCTTAATGCCAAGGCGCGCATTCCGCTGTGCGGCCTGATCGCCGGCTACAACGCTCACGAAGCGCCGACAGGTCCGGATCGCCTACCGCAACTGCAACGCACCCTGCTGACCAAGCGCGTGCGTATCCAGGGCTTTATCGTGTTCGATGACTACGGCGATCGCCAACCGGAATTCATCAGCGCCATGGCGCCATGGGTGCGCGATGGCAAGGTCAAGTTCCGCGAGGACGTGGTCGATGGCCTGGAGAACGCACCCGAGGCCTTCATCGGTCTACTGGAAGGGCGCAACTTCGGCAAACTGGTGGTGCGGGTTGCTCAGGACTGAGTAATTGACGCTAAAGAGAGGCGCGGGTATAAACCGCGTCTCGTTGATTTGTCGGACGTTTCCCCATGAGCTTCAGCCCTTTGATTCGCCAACTGATCGATGCCCTGCGAACCTTGCCGGGTGTTGGTCAGAAAACCGCCCAGCGCATGGCGTTGCAGCTGCTCGAGCGCGACCGTAGCGGCGGCTCGCGCCTGGCTTCGGCGCTGAGCCGGGCCATGGAGGGCGTTGGTCACTGCCGACTGTGCCGCACGCTGACCGAAGAAGACCTGTGCCCGCAGTGCGCCGATACCCGCCGCGATGACACCTTGCTGTGTGTGGTGGAAGGGCCGATGGATGTTTATGCCGTGGAGCAGACCGGGTTCCGCGGGCGCTACTTTGTGCTCAAGGGACATCTGTCGCCCCTGGATGGCTTGGGTCCCGAGGCCATCGGTATTCCGCAATTGCTGGCGCGGATCGAAGAGGCGGGTACCTTTGCCGAGGTGATCCTGGCCACAAACCCGACAGTGGAAGGCGAGGCCACGGCGCATTACATCGCGCAGCTGCTCAACAACAAAGGCCTGATCGCCTCGCGCATCGCCCACGGCGTGCCTCTGGGGGGTGAGCTGGAGCTGGTAGACGGCGGGACGCTGGCGCATTCGTTTGCCGGGCGTAAGCCGATCGCTTTGTAATTTGAGTCGATCCGGCTGACGCCATCGCGAGCAGGCTCACTCCTACAGGGGTTAGTGTGCGCAGCATATCCAACTGTAGGAGCGAGCCTGCTCGCGATGAACGCACCTCGGTTCACCTGTTTCACCACATTCCTATTGAAAACCAAGCAAGCGCTCGGTTAACTTCCCTGAACCTTCAGTGGAGTTCGCCGATGCCTGCCTTCCAGGAATACTTCGATCCCAGCCACCAACTGGTCCGCGACAGCGTCAGACGTTTCGTCGAGCGCGAGATCCTTCCGGACATCGACCAGTGGGAAGAAGCGGAAAGCTTCCCCCGCGAGCTCTATCTGAAAGCCGGCGCTGCAGGAATCCTCGGCATCGGCTACCCCGAAGCCTTCGGCGGCTCCCATGAAGGTGACCTGTTCGCCAAGATCGCCGCCAGCGAAGAGCTGATGCGCTGCGGGTCCGGCGGCCTGGTGGCGGGGCTCGGTTCCCTGGACATCGGCCTGCCACCCATCATCAAATGGGCCAAACCTGAAGTGCGCGACCGGGTAGTGCCGCAAGTACTCAGCGGCGAAAAAATCAGCGCCCTGGCCATCACCGAGCCCAGCGGTGGGTCCGACGTGGCCAACCTGCAAACCCGCGCCGTGCGCGATGGCGATGTGTACCGCGTCAACGGCAGCAAGACCTTTATCACCAGCGGCATCCGCGCGGACTTCTACACCGTCGCGGTGCGCACCGGCGACCGTGGTTTTGGCGGCATCAGCCTGCTGCTCATCGAGAAAGGCACCCCCGGATTCACCGTTGGCCGGCAACTGAAGAAAATGGGCTGGTGGGCGTCGGACACCGCCGAGTTGTTCTTCGACGATTGCCGTGTGCCCGTAGGAAATCTGATCGGCGCCGAGAACATGGGCTTCGCCTGCATCATGGGCAATTTCCAGAGCGAGCGCCTGGCCCTGGCGTTGATGGCCAACATGACCGCACAGCTGGCGCTGGAGGAAAGCCTGAAATGGGCCAGGCAGCGCGAGGCATTCGGCAAACCCATCGGCAAATTCCAGGTGCTCAAGCACCGCCTCGCCGAAATGGCCACGGCGCTGGAAGTGTCCCGGGAATTCACTTACCGCCAGGCGGCGAAGATGGCGGCGGGGCAAAGTGTGATCAAGGAGATTTCCATGGCGAAGAATTTTGCCACGGATACGGCGGATCGCATTACCAGCGATGCGGTGCAAATGCTTGGTGGGCTGGGGTATATGCGCGAGAGCCTGGTGGAGCGGCTTTACCGGGATAACCGGATCTTGTCGATCGGCGGGGGGACGCGGGAGGTGATGAATGAGATTATCAGTAAACAGATGGGGCTTTGAGATTTGCGGTGTGGCTGATGGCGCTATCGCGAGCAGGCTCACTCCTACAGTGGTTCTGCGCCAAGCACAAATCCAGCGTCCACTGTAGATCCCTGTAGGAGTGAGCCTGCTCGCGATTGCGTCCGAACAGGCGCCGACTTATTTATCAGTCAACGCAAACTGCGTCAGACAAAAAGTCGGTATCCCCATATCTTCCAGCTTCTGCGACCCACCCAACTCCGGCAAATCAATAATCGCCGCCGCCTCATGCACCCGCGCGCCCATGCGGCGGATCAGGTTGGCCGCGGCAATCAACGTCCCGCCCGTAGCAATCAGGTCGTCAAACATCACCACCGAGTCACCCTCGCACAGGCTGTCGGCGTGCACTTCCAGGAACGCCTCGCCGTATTCGGTCGCGTAACCCTCGGCCAACACATCTGCTGGCAATTTGCCCTGCTTGCGGAACAACACCAACGGCTTGTTTAACTGGTAGGCCAACACTGAACCGATCAGGAAGCCACGAGCGTCCATCGCACCGATGTGCGTGAAGTCGGCCTCGACGTAACGGTGGGCGAAGCTGTCCATCACCAGGCGCAGGGCCGTGGGCGACTGGAACAGCGGCGTGATGTCGCGAAAGATTACGCCCGGCTTTGGAAAGTCGATCACGGGGCGGATCAGGGATTTGATGTCGAAGGAGTCGAAGACCATCGTCGAGGTGTCCTGGCAGGCTGCAAACGTCACAGTATAACGGCGGCTGAACTGTTTCGCTCAACCGCCGTCGCCAGGATCAGCCTTCGATCGAACCGCCAGCCAGGGCGCACAGCTGAATCGGGTCGAGGATGTGGATTTCCTTGCCCTCAGCGGCAATCAGCTCGTTCTGCTGGAACCGCGTGAACACCCGGGACACGGTTTCCACCGCCAGGCCCAGGTAGTTGCCGATCTCGTTGCGCGACATGCTCAGGCGGAACTGGTTGGCCGAGAACCCGCGGGCGCGGAAACGGGCCGAGAGGTTGACCAGGAACGTGGCGATGCGCTCGTCGGCGGTTTTTTTCGACAGCAGCAACATCATCTGTTGATCGTCGCGGATCTCGCGGCTCATCACCCGCATCAGCTGGCGGCGCAGCTGCGGCAACTGCAGGGCCAGTTCGTCGAGGCGCTCGAATGGAATCTCGCACACCGAGGTGGTTTCCATGGCTTGGGCGGAAACCGGGTGCTTTTCAGTGTCCATGCCCGACAGGCCGACCAGTTCGCTCGGCAGGTGGAAGCCGGTGAGTTGCTCTTCGCCGCCATCACTGAGGCTGAAGGTCTTCAGGGCGCCGGAGCGTACTGCATAGACGGCATCAAACGTGTCGCCCTGACGGAACAGGAACTCGCCCTTTTTCAACGGGCGGCCACGTTTGACGATCTCGTCCAGCGCATCCATGTCTTCCAGGTTCAGCGACAGGGGAAGGCACAGCGGGGCCAGGCTGCAATCCTTGCAGTGGGCCTGGTTATGAGCGCGCAGCTTAACTGGCTCGGACATTTCTTCAATCCTTGTGGGAAAACACACATAAGACGTAAGGGTAACCCACCGGAGGACTATCAGGCCAGCCTGCGGCAATTATGCCGCAGGCCTCTAGATCACTTTGGAGAAACGCTGGCGGTTCTGTTGGTCAAGATAACGGTCGAACACCATGCACACCGAGCGCACCAGCAAGCGCCCGGCGGGCGTTACAGTGAGCCGGTCGCTGTCGAGCTCGATCAAGCCGTCCTTGGCCATGCCCTGCAACTGCGGCCAGAGCTCGCCGAAGTAACCGCGAAAATCGATGTTGAAGGTCTGTTCTATCTCGACAAACTCCAGGTTGAACGAGCAGATCAGCTGCTGGATCACCGCGCGCCGCAGCCGGTCGTCGGCGTTGCACACCAGGCCGCGATTGGTTGGCAACTGCGCCGAGGCCAGGGCGTTCTGATAGTTGTTCAGGTCGCTGCTGTTCTGGCAGTAGAGGTCGCCGATCTGGCTGATGGCCGACACGCCCAGGCCAATCAGATCGCAATGGCCATGGGTGGTGTAGCCCTGGAAATTGCGCTGCAGGGTCGACTCTTCCTGGGCAATCGCCAGCTCGTCGTCGGGCAGGGCGAAGTGGTCCATGCCAATGTAGCGATAACCGGCGGCGGTCAGTTGCTCGATGGTGCGCTGCAGCATCTCGAGTTTTTGCGCCGGAGTAGGCAGCTCGTTGGTATTGATCCTTCGCTGGGGCATGAAGCGTTCGGGCAGGTGGGCGTAGTTGAACACCGACAGCCGATCCGGTTGCAGCGCAATGACTTCTTCGACCGTGCGGGCAAAGTTCTCCGGGGTCTGTTTTGGGAGGCCGTAGATCAGGTCGATATTGATCGAGCGAAACTGCAGGGTGCGCGCGGCGTCGATCACTGCGCGGGTTTCTTCCAGACTCTGCAGGCGATTGACCGCTCGTTGTACCGCAGGATCGAGGTCTTGCAGCCCGATGCTGACCCGGTTGAACCCCAGTTCCCGCAACAGGCCCATGGTCGACCAGTCGGCTTCGCGCGGATCGATTTCGATGCCGTAGTCGCCGGAGTCATCGTCGAGCAGGTTGAAATGTTTGCGCAGGTGCGCCATCAGCTGGCGCAGCTCGTCGTGACTGAGGAAAGTCGGGGTGCCGCCGCCAAAGTGCAATTGCTCGACCTTCTGCGCCGGGTCGAGGTGACAGGCAATCAGCTGGATTTCCTGCTCCAGGCGCTGCAGATAGGGCTGGGCCCGGCCACGGTCCTTGGTGATGACCTTGTTGCAGGCGCAGTAGTAGCAAATGTTCGCGCAAAACGGCACGTGCACGTACAGCGACAGCGGGCGCATGGCCTTGCGGCTGTCGCGCAGCGCGTGGAACAGGTCGAAGGTGCCGACGTTTGCGTCAAATTGCACAGCGGTCGGATAGGAGGTGTAGCGCGGTCCCGCCAGGTCGTAACGGCGGATCAGATCGGTGTCCCAACGAATGGCGTCGAGCATCATGCGGGCGTTCCCCCGGAAAGGCTGGCAGTGTGGGCGAGTCTAGGGGGTGGGGTGGTGGGGCATGTTGATTTGCATCAAAAGGTTTTAAGATCAAAAGATCGCAGCCTTCGGCAGCTCCTACAGGGGTGTACGCACATTCCATGTAGGAGCTGCCGAAGGCTGCGATCTTTTGATCTTGGCTTTAATGCCCCATCAACCAATGCTGATGCGGCCCCGGCAACGTCCAAATACCAAACAACACAACCAGCAACCCGCCCGCCATCCGCACACTGCGCTTGCGCAACAACGCCGTCACCCGCTCCGCCGCCAGCCCCGTGGCTAGCAGCACTGGCCAGGTGCCCAGCCCGAAGGCGAGCATCAGCAAGGCACTGTCCAGCGCATTGCCCTGGCTCGCCGCCCATAACAACGTGCTGTAAACCAGGCCGCACGGCAGCCAGCCCCACAGCGCGCCCAGCAGCAGGGCGCGGGGCAGGCTTGATACCGGCAGGAGTTTGTTGGCAACCGGCTGGATATGCCGCCACAGGCCGCGACCGAGGCTTTCGATGCGGGTCAGGCCGCTCCACCAGCCGGCCAGGTACAAACCCATGGCGATCAGCAGCAACCCGGCAATCACCCGCATGAACATCGCCGCCGGGCTGTTGGCCACCGCCCAGCCGGCCAACCCGATTAACAATCCTGCGGTGGCGTAGCTGAGAATTCGCCCCAGGTTATACGCCAGCAACAAGCGAAAGCGCCGGCTGCGCTGCTCCTTGGGAATCGCCAGGGTCAGGGCGCCCATCAAGCCGCCGCACATGCCCAGGCAATGGCCGCCACCGAGCAGGCCGAGGATCAGCGCGGACACCAGCAGGGGTGCCAACTCAAGCATGGGGCGGGGCCTTGTCGTCGGGTTTGGCCGGCTGGCCACTGGCTTCGTCGACCGCTGCGGTGTGCTTTGGGTCCTGGTCGTCGAACAGGATGCTGTGGGCCGGGCCGTCGAGGTCGTCGTACTGGCCGCTGTCGACAGCCCAGAAGAAGATATAGATCGCAATGCCCACGATCAGCAGCGCGGCCGGGATCATCACGTATAAGGCTGGCATGGGTTACTCCATGCCCGCGCGGCTCAGGCCGGCAGCGGGCGGGTTTCTGGCGTGGCGCTGAGGGCGGGCGTGCTCGGCAGGCGAGTCAGGCGCAGGGCGTTCAGCACCACGGTCAACGAACTGATGGACATGCCCACCGCAGCCCACACTGGAGTGATCCAGCCGAGGGCAGCGAAGGGCAACATGAGGCCATTGTACAACCCGGCCCACAATAGATTCTCGACGATCACCCGACGGGTCCGGCGCGCCAGGCTGAAGGCCTGTACCAGGGCGTCCAGGCGGTTCGACAGCAGCACGGCATCGGCGCTGGTCTTCGCCAGGTCAGTGGCCGAGCCCATGGCGACGCTGATATCGGCAGCCGCAAGCACCGGCACGTCATTGACCCCGTCACCGAGCATCAACACCTTGCGACCTTCCCGGTGCAGCTGTTGCAGCACCTGCAATTTGTCGTCAGGGCGCAAGCCACCACGGGCTTCGTCGATACCCAGCTCGGCGGCAACACCGGCGACCATCGGCGAACTGTCACCGGACAGCAGCAGCGTGCGCCAGCCCCGCGCTTTGCAGGCAGCCAGCAGCGCCGGCGCATCCGCACGCAAACGGTCGTCGAGGACGAACCACGCCAGGGGCCCGTGGCTGTCGCCGAGCAGCAGCCATTGCCCGGCTTCATCGGGCATGACCGGCACCGCTGCGCCACTGAGCTCGCAGACAAAACCCGGCTGGCCGATGCGCAGGCGTTGCTCGCCGACCAGCCCTTCAAGTCCCAACCCCGGTGTGCTGTGCACTTCTTCGGCGGCCAGCGGTGCCCGGCCAAATGCCCGGGCGATCGGGTGTTCGGAGCGGTTTTCCAGGGCGGCGGCCAGGCCCAGGCACTGGTCGCTGTCGAGGGCGCCAAGCGGGCGGATCGAACGCAGCGCCAGACGCCCTTCGGTGAGCGTGCCGGTCTTGTCGAAAATCACCGTGTCGATCTGGTTCAGGCCCTCGAGAACGTGGCCGCGAGTCAGCAGCAGGCCCAGCTTGTGCAAGGTTCCGGTGGCGGCCGTGAGCGCAGTCGGCGTGGCCAGGGACAAGGCGCACGGGCAGGTCGCCACGAGCATCGCCAACACAATCCAGAACGCCCGCGAACTGTCCAGCTCCCACCACACCAGGCCGATGACGGCGGCTGCAATCAGCGACAGCAGTAGAAACCACTGCGCGGCACGGTCGGCGATCTCCGCCAGGCGCGGTTTTTCCGCCTGGGCGCGATCGAGCAAACGCACGATCGCCGACAACCGAGTGTCCTGGCCCAGCGCCAACACCTCCACCGTCAGCGCGCCTTCGACGTTCAGCGTGCCGGCGGTGACCGCATCGCCCAGGGTGCGCGGCTGCGGTAAATATTCGCCAGTTAGCAGGGACTCGTCGACGCTCGACTGCCCATCAAGAATCTTGCCGTCAGCCGGCAGGATCGCACCGGGATGCACCAGCACCTGATCACCCACCCGCAGTTCACTGAGCAGGATGCGCTCGCTCTGGCCATCGGCACCGAGCCGCAGGCATGAAGCAGGCAACAGGTTGACCAACTGCGCGGTGGCGGCGGCCGTGCGTTCCCGGGCGCGGCGCTCCAGGTAACGACCCGCCAGCAGGAACAGCGCAAACATGCCCACTGCATCGAAATACAGCTCGCCTGTGCCTGTGATCGCGGTCCAGATCCCGGCAATGTAGGCACCGCCAATCGCCAGCGACACCGAGACGTCCATGGTCAGGTGGCGGGTGCGCAGGTCGCGCATGGCGCCCTTGAAGAATGGCGCACAGCTGTAGAACACAATCGGCGTGGTGAGGAACAGCGCGACCCAGCGCAGGATGGTGTGCAGCTCGGGGCTGAGGTCGATGTTGAATTCCGGCCAGGTGGCCATGGTCGCCATCATCGCCTGGAACCACAGCAGGCCGGCGACGCCAAGCTGGCGCAGGGCCAGGCGATTTTCGCTGGCCAGTTGTTCGCTGGCGCGGTCGGCCTGATAGGGGTGGGCGGCGTAGCCGATGTGGCGCAACTCGCTGAGCACCTGGCTCAGCGGCAACTGCGCATCGGCCCAGCGCACATGCAGGCGGTGATTCGACAGATTGAGCCGGGCTTCGGCGACGCCGGGCAAGGTGCGCAGGTGTTTTTCGATCAACCAGCCGCAGGCCGCGCAACTGATGCCTTCCATCAGCAGGGTGGTCTCGGCCAGTTCGCCCTCATGACGCACGAACGGAGCCTGGACGTCAGGCCGGTCGTACAGCGCCAGTTCGTCCACCAGTTGCACGGGCAAGGTTTCGGGGTTGGCCGATGCCTCGCTGCGATGCTGGTAATAACTGTCCAGGCCCCCGGCGACGATAGCTTCGGCCACGGCCTGACACCCCGGGCAGCAGAACTCGCGGGTTTCCCCGAGGACGGCGGCGGTAAAGCGGCTGCCAGTTGGGACGGGCAGGGCGCAGTGGTAGCAGGGGGTTGGTGTGGTCATGAGGAAAATCTATGTCGTCCGGGGAGAGCTGATGCCTGTCGAACTTGTCGGATGCGCCGGGTCTGTAGGAGCTGTCGAGTGAAACGAGGCTGCGATCTTTTGATGTTGTTTTTTCAAGAGCAAGATCAAAAGATCGCAGCCTCGTTTCACTCGACAGCTCCTACAGGGCTCCTACAGGGCTCCTGTGAGCAGCCTGCGCAGGGTGTTTATTTCTTCAGGTCTTCCGCACCCTGTAGCGGCTCGTCGCCCAGCAGCAGGTCCTTGTCATGGCTGACCTGTTCTTCCTCGAACATGCGCCAGGTCTGGTCATTCTCCACCCCCAGCAGCTCGACAAACCGACGCCCTTCAACCTTGTCGTTTACCTGGCCAATGTAGCGACCCGCCTCGGTATCACTGTGAGCCAGGATGATCTTGCGATCCTTCTCCGGCTGGGTCGGCGAGATCAGGTTCAGTTCCAGGGTTTTCGGCTGGCTGTCGCCGCTCAGGTGCAGGTCGACTTCGCCGGTCACACCGTCCAGGTGCACGCTGGCCCGCAGCTTCAGGGTTTGCGCCAGCAGTTCACGGTCGAGGGAGCGGTTGATGCCCTTGCCGGCCTCGTAATAGTTGTCGTTAACCAGGTTGTCCGGGTTTTTCACCGCGATGGTCACCATCGACAGGGTCAGGGTCACCGAGCAGGCCAGGATGCCGATGATGATCCACGGCCATAGGTGCTTGTACCAGGGGCTCGTAGTGTTTGCTGCAGGCATGTTCACTTCTCTCAACGAATTTGTGGGCCGATGAACCGGCTCTTGGCTTCAACGTGGACGCTGTCGTCATCGGCATCCTTGAGGATAAATTTCACCTCGTTGGTGCTCGATGGCAATTGCTCCGGTGCACTGGACAGCTCCACCGGCTGGCTGAATATCTCTCCAGCGGCGACCTTGATCTCCCGCCGGCCCTGCAACCTCAAGTCCGGCAGGCCGGTGGCTTCGAGCAGGTAGGTATGGTCGCGCTGGTCCTTGTTCATGATCTTCAGGCTGTAGACGTTCTCGATCCGGCCTTCGGCGTTCTCGCGGTACAGCACGCGGTCCTTGCTGACGTCGAAACCCACCAGCGAGCGCATGAAAAAGGCCGCCATCAGCAAGCCGATCATCGCCAGCAACACCACGGCATAACCGATCAGGCGTGGGCGCAGCTTGTTGGTTTTCTGCCCGGACAGGTTGTGCTCGGTGGTGTAGCTGATCAGCCCGCGCGGATATTCCATCTTGTCCATGATGCTGTCGCAGGCATCAATACAGGCCGCGCAGCCGATGCACTCGATCTGCAGGCCGTCACGAATGTCGATGCCGGTCGGGCACACCTGGACGCACATGGTGCAGTCGATGCAGTCGCCCAGGCCCTGGGCCTTGTAGTCGATGCCTTTCTTGCGTGGGCCGCGAGCTTCACCACGGCGCGGGTCGTAGGAGACGATCAGCGTGTCCTTGTCGAACATCACGCTCTGGAACCGCGCATACGGGCACATGTAGATGCACACCTGCTCGCGCAACCAGCCGGCGTTGCCGTAGGTGGCGAGGGTGAAAAAACCCACCCAGAAATACGACCAGCCATCTGCCTGGCCGGTGAAGAAATCGATGGTCAACTCGCGGATCGGCGAGAAATACCCGACAAAGGTCATGCCGGTGACAAAGCCGATCAACAGCCACATCGAGTGTTTGCCGAGTTTGCGCACGAACTTGTTGGCGCTCATCGGCGCCTTGTCCAGCTTGATGCGCTGGTTGCGATCACCCTCGGTGACCTTCTCGCACCACATGAAGATCCAGGTCCAGACGCTCTGCGGGCAGGTATAACCGCACCAGACTCGCCCGGCATATACGGTAATGAAAAACAGGCCGAAGGCGCTGACGATCAGGATGCCGGACAGCAGAATGAAATCCTGGGGCCAGAAGGTCGCGCCAAAGATGAAGAACTTACGCTCCGGCAGGTTCCACCAGACCGCCTGGTGCCCACCCCAGTTCAGCCAGACCGTGCCGAAATACAGCAGGAACAGCAATGCGCCGCCCATCATCCGCAGGTTGCGGAAGATGCCGGTGAAAGCACGGGTGTAGATCTTTTCTCGAGAGGCGTAGAGGTCGACGCTGTTGTTCGCGTTCTTTGAGGGTGGCGTGACGTCGTGTACCGGAATCTGGTTGCTCATCATTGCATCCCACGGCAGTGGAAAAATGCCTCGGTCAGTACATGCCGACCGCGGTCATAAAGGGTGTTGCAGTGGCGCAATGATACGCCTGTCGCTCTAGGTCAAGGGTGCGACCTTTGGTCGCGTTGGGGAAAAAAGCCGAATGGTGTAGCGAATGTAACAAAACATGATGCAGGTCAATTGACTATAGCTCAACGGCATTGCCCGACCGAGCTGTCGGGGCCTGGCTTCGGAGCGCGGCGGATGTCCGCCGCGCTCACGGGTCACAGCTTAAGGCAAGTTATCTCCACGAGCTGTCGTGCTCGTTGCCCTCGCCTTCGGTGGGAGCGGCAAAGTTGGAACGACGCTGCCTGGTGTCTGCAGGCAAAGCCTCCTCGGGTATTTCGCAGTCGGTGATGACGAACTCAACTGTTGGAACTTCCACAGTTGGCTCCGGCAGTACCGGACCCTGGCAGTCGTCAACGATATGTTCTTGATCAGACATGATATGCATTCCTTGTTTAATGACGTTTAACTTCCTTGTCCTGGCAGACCCGCTTCATGCCGGTTACCAGGTCAGTCGACGTTACCCCTGACCGCCCCGCAAGCCTATCGAATATAGGTTTCAGATTATGAAACCGGCGCCCCAAACAAAACGGCCCCGCCAATTCTCATTGGCGGGGCCGTTTTTATTACATCAAACGTTACTGAGCATCTGCCACCGGAGCTTTCTCACCGTGAGACAAGCTGTAGACGTAAGCGGCCAGCAAGTGAACCTTGTCGTTGCCTTGCAGCTGTTCCTGAGCAGGCATCTGGCCCTGGCGGCCGTAACGGATGGTCTGCTGCAGTTGCGCGAAGCTCGAACCGTAGATGAACGCGCCCGGGTGGGTCAGGTCAGGTGCACCCATGGCCGGGGTACCTTTGCCTGCCGGACCGTGGCACGCCACGCAGTTGGCCGCGAACAGCTTGCCGCCGGCAGCCGGGTCAGCCTTGGCGCCTTCCGGCAACTTGCGGCCATCGAGGTTGGTCAGAACGAATGCAGACACGTCCGCCACGCCTTGCTCGCCGATCACTTCAGCCCACGCCGGCATGACCGCGTGACGGCCGCCCATGATGGTGGTCTTGATGGTTTCCGGCTCGCCGCCCCAGCGCCAATCGGCATCGGTCAGGTTAGGGAAGCCATAAGCGCCCTTAGCGTCGGAACCGTGGCATACCGAGCAGTTGGAGGCGAACAGGCGGCCACCCATCTTCAGGGCTTGCGGGTCCTTGGCGACTTCTTCAATCGGCATGGAAGCGAACTTGGCGAAGATCGGGCCGAAACGCGCGTCCGACTTGGCCATTTCCTTTTCCCACTCGTGCACGCCGGTCCAGCCGGTCTGGCCGTTGGCGAACGCGGTCTGCTTCTCGTTATCCAGGTAGTTGTAACCTGGCAGCAGGCCTTTCCAGTTACCCAGGCCCGGGTACAGCACCAGGTAGCCCAGGGCGAAGATTATGGTGCCCACGAACAGCATGAACCACCATTTCGGCAGCGGGTTGTCGTACTCCTCGATCCCGTCGAACGAGTGGCCAACCGTTTCTTCCGTCTGCTCGGCGCGCTGGCCCTTGCGGGTAGACAGCAGCAGCCAGGTCAGGGCGAAGATAGTGCCCAGACTGAGGACTGTGACGTACAGACTCCAGAACGTAGTCATTCTTTGTTACTCCTAGAAGCTTGCTCGACGTGCTTGATGGCTTCGGGATCATCCGCGAAAGGCAGCAAGGTAGCGTCTTCAAACTCCGACTTGCGCTTGGGACTGAACACCCACAACGCCAGACCGATGAAGGCCACCATCACGACAACGGTGCCCAGGCCACGAATCATCCCGATATCCATCTAAATCACCGTTTGCTTTTGATGATGGTGCCCAGGCCTTGCAGATAGGCCACCAGCGCGTCCATTTCGGTTTTGCCCTTCACAGCAGCCGATGCACCGGCGATATCTTCGTCGGTGTAAGGGACGCCGAGCGTGCGCAAGACTTCCATTTTCTTGGCGGTGTCTTTGCCGTCGAGCTTGTTTTCCACGAGGAACGGGTAGGCCGGCATTTTCGACTCCGGCACTACGTTGCGCGGGTTGTACAAATGCGCACGCTGCCAGTCATCGGAGTAACGACCGCCGACGCGGGCCAGGTCCGGACCGGTACGCTTGGAACCCCACAGGAACGGGTGGTCCCAGACGCTTTCACCGGCGACCGAGTAGTGGCCGTAGCGTTCGGTTTCAGCACGGAACGGGCGGATCATCTGCGAGTGGCAGCCGACACAACCGTTGGCGATGTACACGTCGCGTCCTTCCAGCTCAAGGGCGGTGCGAGGCTTCATGCCTTCGACCGGCTTGTTGGTGACGTCCTGGAAAA
This sequence comes from Pseudomonas sp. LB3P31, assembly GCF_054897945.1. Classification (NCBI taxonomy): domain Bacteria; kingdom Pseudomonadati; phylum Pseudomonadota; class Gammaproteobacteria; order Pseudomonadales; family Pseudomonadaceae; genus Pseudomonas; species Pseudomonas sp. LB3P31. Next base: position 1,442,407 of record NZ_CM142710.1, on the reverse strand, counting down.
ACAGTGGAACGATTTGCGTCAGGCCGCCGATGCTGACGGCGATAACCATGAAGAAGGCCAGCAGGCCAATATTCTTCTCGACTGCTTCATGCTTCATCAGTGAGCTCCAACTACAGCAATCTGTTCAGCAGCTTTGGCTTCAGCCGGGTTCGAGGCACGTACGGTACGCCATACGTTGTAGGCCATGAACAGCATGCCGCTGGCGAAGAACGCACCGCCCAGGGCGCGAACGATGAAGCCCGGGTGACTGGCTTGCAGCGCTTCGACGAACGAATAGGTGAGGGTGCCGTCATCGTTGATTGCACGCCACATCAGGCCCTGGGTGATGCCGTTGACCCACATCGAAGCGATATACAGCACGGTACCGATGGTCGCGAGCCAGAAGTGCGCGTTGATCAGGCCGATGCTGTGCATCTGCACGCGACCGAACAGTTTCGGGATCATGTGGTAGATCGCGCCGATCGAGATCATCGCTACCCAGCCCAAGGCACCGGCGTGTACGTGGCCGATGGTCCAGTCGGTGTAGTGCGACAGCGAGTTGACGGTCTTGATGGCCATCATCGGGCCTTCGAAGGTCGACATGCCGTAGAACGCCAGCGATACCACCAAAAAGCGCAGGATCGGGTCGGTGCGCAGCTTATGCCAGGCGCCCGACAGGGTCATCATGCCGTTGATCATGCCGCCCCAGCTTGGAGCCAGCAGGATAATCGACATCGCCATGCCCAGGGACTGAGCCCAGTCCGGCAGTGCGGTGTAGTGCAGGTGGTGCGGACCGGCCCAAATGTACAGGGTGATCAGCGCCCAGAAGTGCACGATCGACAGGCGATAGGAGTAGATCGGACGCTCGGCCTGTTTCGGCACGAAGTAGTACATCATCCCCAGGAAACCGGTGGTCAGGAAGAAGCCCACCGCGTTGTGACCGTACCACCACTGGATCATCGCATCCGTCGCACCGGCGTAGGCCGAGTAGGACTTAAAGAAGCTGACCGGCAGGGAAGCGTGGTTGACGATGTGCAGCATCGCCGTCACGACGATGAAGGCACCGTAGAACCAGTTGCCCACATAGATGTGCTTGGTCTTGCGTTTGGTGATGGTGCCGAAGAACACCAGACCGTAGGTGACCCAGACGATGGCCAGCAAAATAGCCAAAGGCCATTCCAGCTCAGCGTATTCCTTGGTGGTGGTGTAACCCAGCGGCAAGGTAACGATGGCGCCGACGATCACCGCTTGCCAACCCCAGAAGGTGAAGGCCGCGAGGCTGTCGGAAATCAGTCGCGTTTGGCAGGTTCGCTGCACGACGTAATAAGAAGTGGCAAACAGTGCACATCCACCGAAGGCGAAAATCACCAGGTTGGTGTGCAACGGGCGAAGGCGTCCAAAGCTCGTCCATGGCAGACCGAAGTTCAATTCCGGCCATACCAGTTGCGAGGCGATGAAAACACCAAGCCCCATGCCAAGGATCCCCCAGACCACCGTCATGATGGCGAACTGGCGGACTACCTTATAGTTATAAGCAGTCGGACTGATTGCTGTGCTCATTCTAAGGTTCCACGGTTTGGGTGTTTTATTAGGAGTAAAAATCGGCCGCAAGTATGTAGAAAGCGGGGGGTCATTGCAACGCGCCATGACCTGGGTCAATGCTTTCTAAAGCTGATTCTGCGGCCTTTCCATGCGCCGCGTAAGGACAAAATTGCCCATGGACAAAATGTCGCAGCAGACGAAAAAGGCGAGGGGGTCAGGTCGGATGTAACAGGGTGTGTTCAAACACAACGATCAGGTGACAGGAGGCAAATTCCACGACAGCCGGTATCTACCAGCCTTTGCGGCCTGTCATCGAGCAAATTCGTCGAACGCATCGCCTCGGGTCGACCTGGAACCGGCTCATGCCAGTCCGCATCGCAGAAAGCTTAGACCCGAATTCGGGGAACCGAAAGGCGTACTTTGGGAGGGTGCGACACTTGGTCGCAAAGGGGCAGGGAACTGCCGCATCCGGGTGAATGCGGCAGCAGAGCGGTCGAGAGTTATTCGCGTTTGCCTTCAGCTTGCAAATTTTCGGTACTCAATCCTTGAGACAGGCTGTACACATAGGCGGCCAGCAGTTGCACCTTATCGTTGCCCAGCAGCTCGTGCTGCGCCGGCATGTGCCCCTGGCGACCATGACGGATGGTCTGCTGCAGCTGCGCCAGGCTGGTGCCGTAGATGAAACCGACCGGGTGCGTCAGGTTCGGCGCGCCCATCGCCGGCGTGCCTTGGCCATTCGCGCCGTGGCAGGCCACACATGTAGTGCTGTAGGCCTCTTGTCCGGCCTGCAGGTCCGCCGTGTCGTCGGCAGGCAATGGCAGGCCGGCCAATTCGTGACGCACATAGGCGGCAACGTTCTTCACTCCGGTTTCACCGAGGATTTCGCCCCAGGCCGGCATCGCCGCCACACGGCCGCCCATGATCGTGGTCTTGATCATCTCGGCGTCGCCGCCCCAACGCCAGTCGCTGTCCGCCAGGTTAGGGAAACCAAACGCGCCCTTGGCATCCGAGCCGTGGCACACCGAGCAGTTGGAGGCGAACAAGCGACCACCCATCTTCAATGCCTGTGGGTCCTTGGCGACATCTTCCACGGGCATCGACGCGAATTTGGCGTAGATCGGCCCAAACTTCGCATCAGCCTTGGCCATCTCCTTTTCCCACTCGTGCACACCGGTCCAGCCGTCTTCATAGCCGGGCAGGATGCCTTTCCAGTTGCCCAGGCCCGGGTACAGCACCAGATAACCGACGGCGAACACCAGGGTGCCGGCGAACAGCATGAACCACCACTGCGGCAACGGATTGTCGTACTCCTCGATGCCGTCGAAGCTGTGGCCCATGGTCTGGTCGACGCTGCCCTTGGTCTCGCCCTTGCGGGTGCCGATCAGCAGCCAGGTCAGGCCGATCAGGCTGCCGATGGTCAGTACGCAAATCCACGTACTCCAGAAAGTGGTCATGACCGGGTACTCCTTGTTGTTGCAGGTTCTGGGGGGCTGTCGGGTTGCGGGTCATCGGCGAACGGCAGCAGGCGCGCTTCGGCGAATTCCGCATTGCGCTTGTTGTTGAATACCCACAGCGTCAGGCCGACGAAGGCCACGAACACCACGACGGTGCCCAGGCCGCGGATCATTCCAGTGCTCATTTCAAAGATCACGGCTCACCTCTTGCTCTTGATGGCAGTGCCGAGCACTTGCAGGTAAGAAACCAGGGCGTCCATCTCGGTCTTGCCCTTGAGGCTGGCCACCGCGCCGCTGATGTCGTCGTCGGTGTACGGCACGCCAAGGGTGCGCAACACCTTGAGCTTGGTCTCGGTGCTGCCGCTGTCGACCGCCTGGGTGACCAGCCACGGGTAGGCCGGCATCTTCGATTCCGGAACCACGTTGCGCGGGTTGTACAAGTGCGCACGGTGCCAGTCATCCGAGTAGCGCCCGCCGACCCGCGCCAGGTCCGGCCCGGTGCGCTTGGAGCCCCAGAGGAACGGGTGATCCCAGACGCTTTCGCCGGCCACCGAGTAGTGCCCGTAACGTTCGGTTTCGGCGCGAAACGGGCGGATCATCTGCGAATGACACTGCACGCAGCCTTCGCGGATGTAGATGTCACGACCTTCCAGCTGCAGCGCGGTGTAGGGTTTCATGCCTTCCACCGGCTTATTGGTCACGTCCTGGAAGAACAGCGGGACGATCTGGGTCAGGCCGCCGATGCTCACTGCCAGCACCATCAGCAACATCAACAGGCCGACGTTTTTCTCGATTGTTTCGTGTTTCATGGCGGACTCCTTAAGCCATCTGCGCGGCAGCGGCGACGTCGGCAGGCTGCGAGGCCCGTACGGTGCGCCAGGTGTTGTAAGCCATCAGGAACATGCCACTCAGGAAGATCGCGCCGCCCACCAGTCGCACGACGAAGCCTGGATGGCTGGCGACCAGGGTTTCGACGAAGGAGTAGGTCAGCGTGCCGTCTTCGTTGATCGCGCGCCACATCAGGCCCTGGGCGATGCCGTTGACCCACATCGACGCGATGTACAGCACGGTGCCGATGGTCGCGAGCCAGAAGTGCGCGTTGATCAGGCCGATACTGTGCATTTGCGGCCGACCGAAGATTTTCGGGATCATGTGATACAGCGCGCCGATGGAAATCATCGCCACCCAGCCGAGCGCACCGGCGTGCACGTGGCCGATGGTCCAGTCGGTGTAGTGGGAGAGGGCGTTGACCGTCTTGATCGCCATCATCGGCCCTTCGAAGGTCGACATGCCGTAGAACGCCAGCGACACCACCAGGAAGCGCAGGATCGGATCGCTGCGCAACTTATGCCAGGCCCCTGACAGCGTCATCATCCCGTTGATCATCCCGCCCCAGCTTGGCGCCAGCAGCACCAGCGACATCACCATGCCCAGCGACTGCGCCCAATCCGGCAGCGCGGTGTAGTGCAAATGGTGCGGACCGGCCCAGATGTACAGGGTGATCAGCGCCCAGAAGTGCACGATCGACAGGCGATAGGAATACACCGGACGCTCGGCCTGCTTCGGTACGAAGTAATACATCATCCCGAGGAAACCGGCGGTGAGGAAAAAGCCCACGGCGTTGTGCCCGTACCACCACTGCACCATCGCATCGGTCGCCCCGGCGTACACCGAGTAGGACTTGGTGAAACTCACCGGCAGCTCAAGGTTGTTGACGATATGCAGAATCGCCACGGTGATGATGAACGCACCGAAGAACCAGTTGCCGACATAGATGTGTTTGGTCTTGCGCTGCATGATCGTGCCGAAGAACACGACGGCGTAGGCGACCCAGACAATCGTGATCAAAATGTCGATCGGCCATTCCAGCTCGGCGTATTCCTTGGAACTGGTGTAACCCAGCGGCAGGCTTATCGCCGCCAGCAAAATCACCACCTGCCAGCCCCAGAAACAGAACGCGGCAATTTTCGGTGCAAACAGCTGGGTCTGGCAGGTGCGTTGCACCGCGTAGAACGAACTGGCGAACAGGGCGCAACCGCCGAAAGCGAAGATCACCGCATTGGTGTGCAACGGACGCAGGCGCCCGAAGCTGGTCCACGGTAAATCGAAATTAAGTTCGGGCCAGACCAATTGAGCCGCGAGAAAAACCCCGAGCCCCATGCCGACGATGCCCCACACCACCGTCATAATGGCGAATTGGCGGACCACCTTGTAGTTGTAGGCGGTACTGATAGAAGTGTTCATGGTTCCCCATCCACGGTTCAGCCGAAGTGAGCGCGCGTGCGACAAGGCAGCGCGTCCTTCGCCTGGAGTTATAGGCAGACTAAAAGCGAGGCAAGCATGGACAAAGAGCACAAGGCCAGTATTGACGGGGATCAATGGGCGCAGTGTGTGGGGGAACATGGATGGCTGTGGAATGCAGCTGTTGAACCGGCAGCTGCGACCCTGATCCTCGCCCACGGCGCTGGCGCTCCGATGGACAGTGCGTGGATGAACGACATGGCTGCACGCCTTGCTGGCGCTGGCGTTAACGTCCTGCGCTTCGAGTTTCCCTACATGGCCCAGAGGCGTGTGGATGGCGGTAAACGCCCCCCGAATCCTGCCCCGAAACTGCTGGAATGCTGGCGCGAGGTGTATGCCCTGGTGCGACGCCATGTCGCTGGGCCCTTGGCCATCGGTGGCAAGTCCATGGGCGGGCGGATGGCGAGTCTGCTGGCGGATGAATTGGGCGCGGATGCGCTGGTGTGCCTGGGTTATCCGTTTTATGCGGTGGGCAAGCCGGAGAAACCACGGGTGGAGCATCTGGCAGGGTTAAAGACACCGACGCTGATTGTCCAGGGCGAACGGGATGCGCTGGGGAATCGCGCGGCGGTCGAGGGCTACACGCTGTCACCGAGCATCGAGGTGTTCTGGCTGGTGGCGGGGAATCATGATCTGAAACCGCTGAAGGCTTCCGGGTTTAACCATGAACAACACCTCACAGCAACAGCAAACAAAGTGGCGGCGTTCCTGGAGTGCCACCAACACAAAACCCTGTAGGAGTGAGCCTGCTCGCGATGGCGGCCGACCAACCACCACCACTCCCAACCTGACAATAAAAAACCCGGAAGCTCGAAGCCCCGGGTTCCCTGTCACCACACAACTCCATTAGGAGCCGCCGAAGGCTCGGGCCGCAACCTTGCCCTATCGCGTTAACGTTCCCCCAGGGAAACGCCAGACTTCACGCATCACCAACCCCTCGCTTCAAGGAAAACTTACCCTTAGGCGATCGATGAATCCCCAAAAACTCTGCCTCGAATGCCCCAACACTGACTCCAGTTTCAGGGTCAAACTTGATATGGACAATCGCCGATTGCGCGCTTACCGCACCCAACTGATCGTTCGGCAACCAAAAAACGTGTGCGAAAGTAAGTCCATCCTTGCCCATTTCAAATTGGCGGTCGATCGGCTCGTCGTTGATGTAAGGTATGGTGAAGTCGTAAAAAAAAATGTCGTCAGTGTCGAATGACCCCGTCCAGCCTTCCCATACCCAAACGCGTTTTCCGGAAGGGTACTCATCCAGATACACCGCAGCATGAGTTGCATCGATGAAAGAGTCTTCTGAATTAAAACGCCACTTGAAAACCTGACTGGCGTCATACGGGCGTTTTTTATTGATGCTGTTCAGTCTGCGTTCGTTATCCATTTCTCAATCTCCATTGCGTGGGCTAAGCAAACTTTCTGTTTGCCCTGGAGACAGTAGGGTTTGCTAAACAAATGCGTAACTGTCACTAGTGACAGTTGGATAACGCGCCGATCTGTGCTGTTCAAACTCTGATCGTTCCCACTTACGGGAACGCCCAGATTCACGCGCTCCCGTAGGAGCTGCCCAAGGCTGCGATTTTTTGATCTTGCCTCTAACCCTACCGATTAAACCGCTCAACCAACGAATACTGCGTACTCGCCGTCTTCGTCAGCTCTTCACTCAACAACGCAGAATGCTGCGCCTGCTCCGAAGTCTGATCCGCCAGCTGCGAAATATTACTGATGTTCCGGCTAATCTCCTCAGCCACAGCGCTCTGCTCTTCCGTAGCCGCCGCAATCTGCGTAGTCATATCAGTAATATTCGCCACCGCCTCACTGATCCCCACCAGCGCCTGATCCGCCTCGAGCACCCGCGCCACACCTTCCTCAGCCTGACGATGCCCGGCCTCCATGGTCTGCACCGCTGTACTCGCGGTCTGCTGCAACTTGGCGATCAACGCATGAATCTGCCCGGTAGACTCACTGGTACGCTGCGCCAACTGCCGCACTTCATCCGCCACCACCGCAAACCCGCGCCCCATCTCACCCGCACGCGCCGCTTCGATCGCAGCGTTCAGCGCCAGCAAGTTGGTCTGGTCAGCGATGCCCTTGATCACATCCACCACACCACCGATCTCATCACTGTCCTTGGCCAGCTGAGTCACCGTCATCCCGGTTTCCCCCACCACCACCGACAGCCGCTGAATCGCATCACGGGTTTCCCCGGCAATATCACGCCCACGACCGGTCAAGCGATTAGCTTCCTGAGTCGCATCCGCCGTGCGCTGCACATGGCTCGCCACTTCCTGCGTGGTCGCCGCCATCTGATTCACCGCAGTCGCCACCTGCTCAGTCTCAACCCGCTGACGCTCCAGCCCGGTCGAACTCTTATGCGCCAGGGTATCGGACTGCTTCGCCTGCTCAGTCAGATGCTCGGCCGTATCCTGCAACCGGGTCAGGCAAGTTTTCAGACGCGCTTCCTGACTTAAAATCGACATCTCCAACCGCGCCTGAGCGCCACGACTGTCGGTGTACATCTGCGCAATCAACGGATCGGACGTGCTCTGCTCAGCCAGGCGCAACAAGCGCTTCAACCCGCGCTGCTGCCAGCTCAAACCCATCAACCCCAACGGCACCGAAAGTCCGGCGGCCAGCGCAAACCCCCACTGCGAAGTCAGCGTGGCGCCAATCATGAAACTCAACTGGCTCACCAGAATAAACGGCACCCAATCCTGCAAAACCGGCAGCCACTTATCGCTGGCAGGCACCGCCGACTTGCCCTGATTGATCCGCTGATACAGCGCCTCGGCCCGACGGATCTGCTCGGCAGTCGGCTTGACCCGCACCGACTCATAACCGACCACCTGATTGCCTTCAAACACCGGCGTCACATAGGCGTTAACCCAGTAATGATCGCCGTTCTGGCAGCGATTCTTGACGATGCCCATCCATGGCTGCCCCTGCTTCAGCGTCCCCCACATATGCGCAAACACCGCCGCTGGCACGTCCGGATGACGAACCAGATTGTGCGGCGCCCGAATCAGTTCCTCGCGAGAAAACCCGCTGATCTCGACAAAGGCGTCGTTACAGTAGGAAATCACGCCCTTGGCATCGGTCGTGGAAATCAACCGCTGCTGAGCCGGAAAAGTCCGTTCGCGTTGGGTAATGGGCTGGTTATTACGCATGGCATATTCAATCCGTGAGGCTTTCACAGGGTTTCGGCGGGGCAGGGGAAATGTTGAGTTTATTTTTCAAAGCTGGGATTGGCTTCACAAAAAAACTGCACCAAAACTCTGGCAGAGGGAACACTAAAGTGAACAGCTGTGGGAGCAAGTCTTTCCTGTGGAGCAATGCCTGCCTACAGAGCAATCCTTGCCAGTGGGTGCAGTGCTTGCCTGTGGGAGCAAGGCTTGCCCGCGATGACTCCAGCCCTGCCACCAAACCTGTCTGATCCCTGCAGCAGTTTCTCACCCACCAGCAGCCCCAGGCCGCAACCGCCGCCGAACCACATCCAACACATCACACCCATCCCTCAACGGAATGGCACAAAGCAGCGCAAAATCACTAAGAATAAAAGACTGACACTCCACCGACCCACGCATGGACAGATTCTCCAGCACCTGGGTAACGGCATGAATTCGGTAATTGGCAGCATCGACCAGGACATCGAGCGGCGCCTGGGCATCGATGAAAAAAGTGGGCATGTCATCACAGTTACTGGTGAGCGCCTTGAAGCGATTTTCGGGGTAGGGCGTTGGTTTTGAATAGGGCTGTTCGGGTTGAAGTATCGTCATTTTTTCATAGGCCTTCGGTGGATGATTAAGAACTACCAACGGCCTTTCCTACGGGCTTGGGTGGCAGCCGTACGCGGGAGTAGGAAACTGAGAATCCACCAACTCAGCCACGCCGAAGCGTGTCCCGCGCACGACCGCCGCTAACGATTACGCCGACACGATTGAAGTGCCGAAATCAAGCGACAAAGGTGATGCGCGGTGAATTATGAAGGGTTCCTACACCCAGCCACTGCCTTCGCAGCGACATCGAAAGACTACCCATCCAACCCACCGCGCACCAGTTCATGCAAGCCGCCAAAACTTGAAGGAAATCTCCGAAGACGGCGTCTCAAAACTCGCCCGTTTGTAGGACCAACTTCGTAAACGGACCCTCTGCGCCATCAGAAAACGGCGCGGGAGACTGTGCGGGATATCCCAAAAGAAAGAAGTAAGAAATGGATGCATTGCGAGTAGGAAATTTCGGTTCGAGCAAATACCGAAACTTCCTACGCATCCATCAGAAGCGTCCTATTCCCACCTAGGTGTGCCTTAGCGAAAGCTTCTAAACCCTAGGACCAGGGTGGAAGCACAGCCCTTCCTGACCGTCCCGATCCAGACCAGGAAGGCCTGACCATGTCTCAGTTTTTGCCCATCGACCACCGTCTAGACAGTTCACTTACAACATGAGTGCCTTTCAGCCAGGAAGACTGGGCAGGAGGCGCAAGCTCCAATCTTCGATCCTCAGTTATTCCTTCATGCTGCTCTTTCAACTGGCCGGGCTTCTCTTTGCTCCGAATGCGCAGGCCAGCACCATCGAAGGCATAAACCACACGCACTGGGCCATCAATCATTTCAAGGTCGATGGCCGCTCAGGCCTGGACATCATCGGTCCCTACCAGGGCGGCGGGGGAGGCTGCTGCTACATCGCGCCTTCGCGCTGGCAGCCTGGGATGACTGTGCGGGTTGATTGGGAGACTGGGGCCAGCGGCGTGAGTGCGCTCGCTGACGAGTTTCCCGGATTCGCCGACTGGCCTAAATATCTGGCCTGGGTCGGCAAAGTCGAGGCGCAGAAACGTCAACACAGCCGAGCAGTTCCAGTCCCCGACTACACGGGCCAAAAAGTCTGCGGCATCACCGTGCACTTCCTGCCCTGTGACGAAATTCAGGTTAGCACCTCCTGCTACGCCTATGGCAGCCCCGAATACCCGATCAAGACCCCTCTGCAATTGCCGGAGCCTCAGTCATGTCCGAAGTAAAACACGCCGCTGTTTGCTACCCGCCCCAGTTCCCCATCCAGGGCCGCTTACCCAGCCGTCCCGCGCAGATTTACCAGAACCACCGGCTCCAGCGCAGCCAGGAGAGTGACTACCACGATGCCCTGTCGGTGGCCGCCGGACGCCGAGTAATGGCGCCCTGCTGCAAGACTGTACACGTCAGTCTGTTCTTCGATGGCACCGGCAATAACCTCAACAATGATCTCTATCTGTCAGACCCCAAGCATCCGACCAATATCGCCCGTTTATTCCGCGCGAGCATTGGCGCCGGAGTAGGCGGCACTGCCCACGCCAGCAGTAGCGCCAGAGGTTTGACCGATGAAGCGGGCACCGGCAACGGTCAATTTTTCAAGTACTACATGCCGGGTGTGGGCACGCCCTTTACCGAAGTCGGCGATCTTGACTACGGCACCCTTGGCCTGGCCTTTGCCACCTATGGCGAAGAGCGTATCAACTGGGCGTTGATGATGATCATCGACGCCCTGCGTCGCACGCTGGGGCAGCCTCGACTGGACAACGCGAGTCTGCGCGCTGCGGTGAAGGCCATGGGCTCCCTGCCGGGGCTGGAGTGGCCGACTGGTTTCGCCAACCGGAGTCGCGAAGTTAACAAGCAACTGGCTGCCTTGGCCAAACCGTTGCGTATTGCCCTGACCCAGCCGCAACCCGGCCAGATGAAGTTGCTGGGGCTCAAGTTGTATGTGTACGGATTTTCCCGGGGGGCAGCGGCAGCCAGGGCCTTTGTCAGCTGGCTGAATCAGATGCTCTCAGGCTCGACGCCGAGCCTGACGCTGCTCGACCTGAAATTACCCATTAGCGTGGAGTATCTGGGGCTGCTGGATACCGTGGCCTCGGTGGGCATCGCCGACATCATCCCGGGGGCGCAGGGCCATATGAGCTGGGCGGATGGTAATCAGCAATTGCCTGGCGGCAGCCTGGTCAAAAGATGCCTGCATCTGGTGGCCAGTCATGAGCAGCGGTAGTGTTTTCCGTTGGAATCCATTCGAGGGGAGGGTGGCGGCTATCCCGGGAACAGTGTCGAGGTGATCTATCCGGGGGTGCATTCAGATATAGGTGGGGGGTATCCGCCTGGGGATCAGGGGAAGGCTGTCAGCGAGAACAACATCGTAGGAGATGCTTTATTGTTATCACAAATCTCTCTGAATGATCTTTATTCGGATGCGTATGCGCATGGTGCACCGTTAAAGGTGCCTATCAACTCTCTGCCTGCTGAGTTACGCCAAGATTCGTGGCGCGCATTTGTAGATGATATCGCGCAGGAATTTGAAGCTTCACCAGTGCTGGTTCAGCGCTTCAATGCCTGGCGTGAAACAACTCTAGGCTTGGAGCCTGCGCTGCTTACTCTCTCTATCGAGCAAGCGGAAAGATACCTGCCCATACCAGCGTCGGGCAGTCTGGAAGCCGTGTTAAGCACACAAATGGGATGGATCACCGCTTGGCGCATCGATCGCTATGCCTTCGCCACTCTCAAACAGCAGAACTTCTATCTCCAAGCAACCGATACCCAAGCAGACAAGCTAGTACGCAAAAACGCTGAGCACGCCCGTGACACGGCGCAGATGAGCGTCGAAGCAAATCGTAGAGCGCAACTCGCCGTTGAATATATTAAGAAAGAAACAAAAAAACCGCTGGAACCCGGAGTGAAGGACTTCGATGCAGACATGACCCAAACCCAGTTGCGCGAAGCAGCCGAGGAATTTGCGTCAGTCTATCGTGGTTCCGGATGGCTCGATTCCATCGCGTTGCGCGTGGCGCTGCTGGCGCTATTTCCCCAGCATCCGTATCAGGTCAGTGATATGGCGCGAGCTGAACGCCTGCGGATGAAAACTGCGGGACGAGCCAAGGTCAGCCTGTTGTTCCCGCCGCCCAGCGACTGGGGCAACCATAAAGACGAAGAGACCCGAGGGCTTGTGGACGAAAGCCTGAACGCCAACAAGCCCGAGGGTTTGTTGCGCGCGCTGTTCGACGATCAGGTGCACGACTCGCGGGCCTGGTTTCTTTACTCAATGGGACGTGAATTAGGCGGTCACTACTTCAGCGAACGCATGGTGTTCTTCGGAAATGCCGGGCGACGGGATCTAGCGTTGTATGGAGAGGATGGCGCAGCCAAGCTGGCCGTTCGTCCTGCCGCTGATCCAGCCCTCTCAGCACAGCCGCCAGCGATGGACGCCGAACGCCTGGCTCAAGCGCATAAAGCCATCGATGAGATATGGGAGGCTTATTACGCCAAGCATCTGGGGGTGAATGATGCGCAGGCCTAAGTCTGCTGAGCGCTGCGCCTCACAGGCAATGAATGCCGCGCGTTTGTCGCGTTTACTCCCCGGCGTCTTGCTCGGTTTAGTTGCGACACTTCACGTGCACAGCGCGCAGGCCAGCACCATCGAGGCCATCAACCACACGCACTGGGCCATCAACCATTTCAGTGTTGACGGTCGCTCAGGCCTTGATGCGATTGGTCCCTACCAGGGCGGTGGGGGAGGCTGCTGTTACGTAGCGCCGTCGCGCTGGAAGCCCGGGATAAAAGTGCGTGTGGATTGGGAGACGGGTGTGGCTTATTCCGATGACTTTCCCGGTTTTGCAGATTGGCCCAATTATCTAGCTTGGAAAACAAAGGTCAATAGCCAGAAAACTCAACACAGCAAGCTAGTCACTGTGCCCGACTACACCGGCCAAAAAGTCTGCGGCATCACGGTGCACTTCCTGCCCTGCGACGAAATTGAGCTCAGCACTTCCTGCTACGCCTACGGCAGCCCCGAGTACCCGATCAAGACACCGCTGCAGTTGCCGGAGCCTCAATCATGTCCGAAATAAAGCGCGCTGTTCTTTCGTGTCTCAACAAAGTGGGAGGAGCCTTGCCCGTGCGTACGGGTCTTCTCTGTAGCCTCGCTTTGACTTCATTTGTGCAGAACGTACAAGCGGGAATCATCGAAGGCATTAACCACACGCACTGGGCCATCAATCATTTTAGTGTTGACGGTCGCTCAGGCTTGGACATCATTGGTCCCTACCAAGGGGGTGGCGGAGGTTGCTGTTATATCGCCCCGCAGCGCTGGCGACCGGGGATGACGGTGCGGGTCATTTGGGAAACGGGCGTCGCTTATGCCTATGACTCACCTGGATATACAGACTGGCCGAAGTACTTGGCATGGGAGAAAAAGATCGATTCGCTGACGCGCCAACACAGTAAGGAAGTGCCAATACCTGATTTCACCGGCCAAAAAGTCTGCGGCATTACGGTCCACTTCCTCCCTTGTGAGGAACTCCAGGTCAGCACTTCCTGCTACGCCTACGGCAGCCCTCAATACCCGATCAAGACGCCGCTGCAATTGCCAGAGCCTCAGTCATGCCCGAGGTAAAGCCCGACTCCAAATCAGACGCCATAGCCCAAAACCAAAAATGGGAGCTAGCCTGCTACGAATGCAATTGCCAACCAAAAAATCGACTGACACATCACAATTCGCAGCAACCCAGCTCCCATTTCACAGGCACCTAAAATGCCCAATCAACAAACGCCTACGACTCCACCACCAACGCCTTCCTCTGCCGGGCACCCTGCACTCCCCGCAGAACCAGCACAACCACCATCCCACACAACACCCCAGTAGCATTAGCCACCATATCCCCCCAGGATGCCGTCCGCATCGGCATCAAGCTCTGCTCCAGCTCAATCAACATCGAACCCACCAACGGCCAGAACAACAACCAACCCAACCTGGTGCCGGGAAACGCCAGATAGGCACTCACCGTCAAGCACGCGAAGCCGGCCCAGTGATGCAGCTTGTCCTGATTCTCGAACACCTGCGGCACCGGCTCGCCGCGCATGCCGGCGACGCACAGCACCAGCAGGATCACGAAAAACGCCAGCTTGGGCAGGACACGCAGAATCTGCTGCTTCATTCGGTGACCTTGTAGAAGTTGTTGTGAAACAGGTCGATGTTGCGACGCTCGGTCAGGGAGTACAGCGAGTAGCTGCGACCCAGGGATGCGCCACCGTCTCGAGTCAGTGGAGTCCACGCAAGGTTAGCCCGGCGGGTGGTCGAGCTGGACATCAATTCGTCGAATGGAATCGAGAAATAAATACCCTTGCCGAAACTACCTTCACCATATTCCTCTTTCGTGGCGTTGGTGATCGTGACCCAACCACCAAACCGCACGCCGTTGCTGAACTCGCGAGACAAGTCCAGGGTCGCGCCGTAGTCTTTGGCCAAATAACGCCCGACGCTGAGTGCGCCCAGAATGTCCTGGAACGAACTCCGATAGTAAAGCGTAGCGTTACCGGTGATGGTGCTGTAGTCACGCAGGCCGAAGCCCTGATCGAAATCACGCTGCTTGACCCAGTTCATGTCCACACCAACCGCCCAGCGCTCGCCCATCGGACGGTACAACGCTTCACCGCCGACGCCGGCAAACATCGATTCCAGATAGCCGCCGTACACCATGCCGTAGAGGTCCTGGTCCAGCTGCTTGACCTTGTTCAACTGGAAGGTCGGCATCGTCACTTCCGACGTCGTCATGTACTGACGCAAGTCGGTACGCACTCGCGGCAGGCCGCTGGGTGCGTCGTACTTGAACTTGTCGAAGTTGTTGATCAGGTTCGCGCTCAGGGTACTGTTCCACCACAGGTCCGGCTTGAACCGGTATTCGGCAGTCAGGTCCGCACTGAACTGATACAACAGGAACCCGTCAGGGCCACCGACGTTCTGTTTGTACCCGAGGCCCAGGCCATAGGTGAACTTGTCCGGCGTCTTCGCGTACAGGGTTTTTTCCTGATGCGGCACGGGAACGTTCTGCTCGGTCACCCGGCGCAGGTCTTCCAGTGGGCGATCTTCTTGCACCACTTCGCGGAAAGTATCCCGCGGCAGGCTGACTTCCTGGACCGGCAAGCTGTAACGGGTGTCGACCATGGTGAACCAGTCGATCTGATCGTTGACGCTGTTGTCGAGGATGCGCGAAGCACGGCCGACGGCTTTCGGGGTGTGGAAGTAGCGACCCTGCTCGCCGTAGACGATCAGCTCGGAATCACGCTGGGTGATTTTCGAAACGGTGTAGCCCGCGTTGTTCTGCAAACGCTTGGCGACGCCGGCCCATTGCACGTCCGTTGGCGCGGTTGTCGGTTTGACGTCCGGTACGGGTTCGGGTTTTGGGTCGAAGCTCTTGGTCGGCGCCTTGCGGGTGGCGAAGTTGGTGTGCAGGGTGATGCCGAACATGGCGGTGTTGCCGCGTTCCCAGGCTGCGTGGAGGTCTACTGTGTCGTTGGCTTTGAAGACGAAGCCCAGGTTGATTGGGGAGTCCTGGATTTGGTTGTTGTTCTGCGGCTCGTGCTGGTAGTCGTTGCCTTCGTATTCGAGCTTTATGGACAGTGGGTCCCATGGAGTTTGGTAAGTTAGTCCGCCGAAGAGAGAGGGCGAGCCGCGGAAGTAGCTGTTTGAGTTAAAACCACCTGAGTTAGCTACATCATTGTCTGGTGTAGGTCGGTTGTTGAATTTATCATCCACGAGGCCCAATGGGTTGCTGAAATCACCCCTGTTGCCGATGTAGCCCCAAGCCAGACCAAGACTAAGATCGAAATTGCCAAATCTTTTGTTGCCAACGAAATATTCGCTCGAGAAAAGGCCTGTACCACCTATGTCCCTGGCACCCACTGCAACCTGCGGAACCCAATGGCTTTCTTCGAGCAGGCGAATCTTAGAGTCAATTGCCTTGTCCTTATAACTTTGGTCTCCACTCAAAGCCTCCGCACCATAAACTCGGTTAGTGATTGCGGTGTACCGAAAAGAACCTTCAAACCAGTCGAACGGTTGGAACGACACGCTGTATCGGCTATAAGGATCGGTCCGACTTGCAGTCAAAGACAATTCACCCGCTGGCGCCATGCGTGCGCTAGGTGTCTGTAACAGGCCAATACCGCCAAAGTCGCTTTGCGTGTGGCGGGGTTCGGCGATCGTCCAAGCGCTACATCCGAGCAACAGGCATGGAATCAAACGATATCTCATGGCTTCACCTCCAGCAGTGGCTGGGTGGCGATAAAAGCGGCCAGTTCAGTATTCAGGTCTGGTGTTGGATCACCCTTGGAGGTGCGATGCACGGGCACATAAATGCGCGCCCCAGGCGCGGGAGGTACTGACTTAGTTTCGTTCCACAGCGCTATACCTTCCTGGAAAACGCGACCATCCGGCTGGATGACAAACAGCAAATCATTGTCGGCACCAGCATCACGCGGGCAGTTTTTCAGATAACTGATTGCCGGCTGCAAAGCCTGATATGGAAGTTCGCACTCGCCAGTAACCGCACCGACAATCTTCACAGTGTTCGGACGAGGGGGGTAGAGCAGCACATCACCGTTGTTCAGGTAGGGATTGTCCACACGGTTCAACTCAACTCGCACTGGATCAAGTTGAGCGACTCGGCGGCCAGTAACCGGCATGGCTTGCACCTTGTCGATCAAACGCTGAGCCAACGCTACCAGCTCGGTTTCGTCATCCTGTAACGCGTTGCTCCTAACAGTCGCGAGATCGAAGAGCACACCCAGCTTCAAACGCTCCTGCGCGTTGCGTAGTGGGGTGTGCAACCACGCAGCACCAAGCAGATAAGCCTTCGGGTTAACCTGGGCCGGTAGCAAAACGTCATGCAAGCGAGTCCCTTCCTGGAACGCATAGCGCCCAGGTTTGGCGGCATCACCCTGCACGGTGACCAGCGAGTCAGCATATGCGGCAAAAGTCATGAGAAGGCCGCAGCAAAGCAGCCAGGAGGAACGAGGAATCATTGCACTACCGGCTTATTCGGGCGCACTTGAACAATGCGTAGGGGCAATTCGGGAGTCAGGTGTTGCACACTGGCCATGATGAAGCCGTCGGCAGGGTCGACCCAATACTGGTTCCGCGCGGTGAAGCCCAGACCTTCCAAGGCGATGTCCTCGTCAACGCGCAGTAGCTCTACGTCGCGGTCGAGGATATGCACGGTTTCCAGGCCCTTTTTCTCGAATCGGCTGGTAAGAGTCACACCCATCCGGTAACCATCGACAAAGTCCACTTGACGGCGGGTCTGCAGGCCATCGGCAACTCGGTGCAAGCCGGCTTTGAAAGGCGACACATCATCAAAGCGAGTGCCATCGAGGTTGTTGTTGAAACCAACGCTACGAATGGCCAAGCCGTCTTCGAGCATTAGGATCTGACGAGTCGAGGCCATCCAGAAACCAACCCCATCCTGCACACGCACCAACGCCATGACGGCTTCACCTGTAGGTGCCGTAATGGTGATCTGGTAGTACGGAGTTGCATCCACCTGTTGGCGGGTGAGTTCCAGGGGCTCAGGACCTTCGAAAGCGGCCTTGAGCGTATCCATGGAAGCGGTCATCAACGGGTTGCAGGCGCTAACCAGCAAGGAGGCCACCGATAGGGTGGCCAGTCGCAGAAATTTCACTAGACATCCAATTCTTAATTATTACTGCCCAAGTCATCTTGAATGCCAACACCGGTACGAAGCAGGTTTGCTGACGGGAATACCTGGCTTATGAAGCGGTTCCAGCGAGTGACGTCTGCTGGGCCGACATAGACCACATCCTGCGGCTTCAATTTGAAGTGCTGGGACAAGGCGAATGCTGAAGGCGATTTGAGATCGATCTGAAAGACTTTGACGGGCTCGTCGGCTAGATTCTCCACGCCACGAATGACGTAAACCTCTTTGCCGCTGGAAGTTTCCTGGCGCAACCCGCCTACACTACCTAGTGCATCGGTTAAGTTCATGTTACTTCCTTTGAAGTTCAGCGCGCGCGTCGCCGTTACCTCACCCAACACATAGACCTTCTTTTGGTCATTGTAAGGAAGGTGCAATTGATCACCGTCTTTAAGATAAATATTGTGTAAACGTGAATCCTTACGATTGAGTGCGTCGAGATCGATAAAATATTCGCGGCCGTCTCGTTTGAGTACTAGTCCGGAAATATCAGCAGTTTCCGCAACGATAGACCCTTGGCCGACCGCGTCAAGCAGCCTGAGGGGAGTGTTCGTAATAGGAAACTGACCTGTCTTTAGAAATGCGCCAGAGAGAATTACTTTCTGACTGACAAATCTCAAGATGCTGACATCCACCTGAGGCTCTGCTACTACTTTAGCTAATTTCGAGGAGATAGTTGACCGTAGTTCTTCAATTGTTTTACCAGCCGCAGCAATCGTACCTACATAGGGATAAAAGAGACTGCCATCGGGGCGGACAAGCCGGCCATTTGCTTCAATTTGTTGTTGCGATCCGGAAGGCGCAGTGAGTTCCGGATGGTCCCAAACGGTAATGTAGATCAGATCACCGGCACCGATTCGATATTCAACTGGCTGATAGTTCAATAATTCAGGTGCTACGAAGTTGGAGAGATCGGTGGCCGACTCTACAGCGACAAGCTTCGGAGTGATCGGTATCAGCTCGATCCGGCTGCTCTCAGGCGAACCTTCACGTACTAGATTACCCGTGTCCATGTGCTGACCAGGGGAAAATATGCAGCCTTGCAGGGTCAGGCCAACCAGCATGGCCAAGGGAAGCGCGCGATTCATTGTTGAAATTGCTCGAGGGATAGGCAAAACAAAACCTCCCAGCAGGGCTGGGAGGTTAGCGTATCGAACTTAAAGCGATGGGAACTGGTATCAGTTGGTGCCAGTTGTGCCGGTGGTGCCTGTAGTGCCGGTAGTGCCTGGAGTTCCATCATTACCGCCACCACCGCCGCTGTTGGAAGCAGCAACGCCAACAGCGATCAGGCCAGCGCCAACAGCCAAGCCAGTTCCAACAGTTACGCCACCAGCGATCGGCGTAGACAAGCTCAGCGGAGCATCAGTTTTAGGCGCCGCTGGAGCTTTTGCAGGTGCAGTTTCCGCAGCCATCAATGGGAGGCTGATGGATGTTACGAGGGCCAATGCCAGTAGTTTTTTCATGATCGTGCTCCTTGAAAGGATAATCCCTGAGGGTTATCGGGGTAGGGTATTGCAGTCCGTGTATCCAATGCAAGCTACTGCTGCATGAATCTTGTATTTTTCAGCGTTTCAGTTCTGGCTGTAGCCTCTGAGGTTCTAATTCAGGAACCGAGAGCGTGATTCATAATCGAGGGCAGATTCTGTGGCTTGTTCAATCACCACGAAAGGTTGTCAAGCCAGCTAATTCCAACAGGATCAGCCTTTCTTCTCTACCATGTTTTTCGCCGGTTTTGGGGCGTTAGCCTTGAAACCAAAGGTCGGCGATCTCGACAAAAATTTTATAAGCTGAAGTCAGGCAACTTGGCCTCGGATATAGGATGCCATTGATTTAACAGCCCTTCGTATTCGTGTAAAACTCTGCCCCACGTGAATCGCTCAAGAAAACGGTTAGAACTGCCTATTTTCATTTTTTCAACAGCTATGTCGTCCGTCAATAACTTATCGAATAAGCTAGCGCAGCTAGACTCATCTTCGAAGTAGGCCGCTGCAGGCCCAGCCACCCAGCGGTTAAAATGATTGTCATGCGCGATAACCGCGCAACCGGCCCCGAGTGCTTCAACTAAAGAAGGATTGGTTCCTCCCACACGATGACCGTGCAGATAAAAACGGCAGAAGAATCGCAAAGCTTCAACTACCTGCGTTTGGTATATGGCCCCAGGGAAGATGACCTCGTTGCTAGCAGAATTAATGACCTGGCGATGAAAGATGTTGGTGTCTGGCGTGAAGTTGCCAAGTACGACAAGTTTTTGATTGCGCGGTGATTTGCTGAACGCTCTAACCATTTCAAGAAACGAGTTCTCAGGCTCGGGACGGGCAATGATCACTGAATATTGTCGAGGTTGAATACCATACGGTTTAAGAAGATCGGGATCTGCCGCAGTTACCTCGTCTCCCCCATATGGGATCATAGTTATTTTGTTTTCATTAACTCGAGTGGATAAGTGTTCCATAATTTTTGGATGGTCGGCAATCAAATGATTTCCAAACCAACAGCCTGCACGCTCATTCAACCAAAACCATGTTTTGGCAAATTTACCCCATTTGTCGCGTCGCCACTCGATGCCATCCATGTTGATGACATTTGTCTGGCCTTTAATTCGCTGCATTATATTAAAAATTGCGGTGTTGTAACCAAGGGTAAGAAACAATCCATTTTGCGTTAGAGCATGCTGAGTGGCTTTCCAGTCAAAAACAACCGTACCTGCAGCACCATCCCGACTTACAGGGATATGTATTCTTCTAACGTTATTCCAAAAGCTTTCTGATATCGCGCCAGTGCCTTCCTCTTGACAATAGACCGTTACGTCCCAATCGCGCGACGCAAGGTATAGAGAGATTTTTTCTGCAAATGTTTCAAATCCACCATGTTGGGCGGGAATGCCGCGTGTGCCTAGTATGAACAGACGTTTTTTACTTGTATTCAACTGCATATTTTTTTGCTCTGCAATACATTCCGATTGTGAGAAGTGGGTAAGCTATGCTCATCAAGTTGAAAGCGTTTTCCGATAGCGCCGATACAATCAACTGGGCGAGAATGATTTTAGACAAATAATGTTTGAGTCCTAATCGAGAAATCATCGCGACAAAAGGTAACATCCATAGGATGAAACCAATCAGTCCAAGTTGGCCTAACAGACTACCCCAAAAAGAGTCCCCAACACCTTGAGCAATTTGGCCAGAGGTATTGAACATCGCGCTATAGTTTCCGAAAGTCGAAAGGCCGTGACCAAAAGCGGTTATATGAGAAAATACGCCGATAAATCCGTTTAAATGTATCATGAATCCGGCATGGCTTTGGGCGTAGATAAAAATCGCGGGAATAGCCATTAATAGAGCTATGAGTTTTAATGTAATGCTGCCGCGAGAATTTAAGGCTACTGTTACTAAGAAAAGTTCCAGCCATGCTCCCTTGGAAAGAGTTAATGCCAAGCATAAAAAAAGGATTAATAGTAAGCCAACCATTCTAGACTTTTTAATCGTGATATTTGTGTCGTACATTACTACGCATATAAAGAAAACGAGCGTATGTCCAAGGTTTATTGGGTCCAAAAAAGAAGAGACCATTCGGGGAATACCGTTCGGGAGCTCCATCCAACCCATGATGCTGATTGGTTCGATAAAAAAAATCGGGTAACCATATTCAAACACAGGTATTTTTTTTGATATGAAAAAACGAGATATGTCTATTAGCGTCCATAAATGCAATAGTCGTTCAAAAACTCCGAACGCGCACATGATCAATGCGATTGACACGAGCGTTTTTAGAGCGGCCTGATAGTCTGAATATTTATTGATACTGATATATCCGACCGCAAAAATTATGAACGGCATTATCAGCTGTCTGATAGATGCAATTTTTGCAAAGTCCTCTGCAGGGCTGATTGCGTAAGAGTAAAGTATCAAAATAGGAAGGGCAAAAATTACGGAGATTATTATGGGGTTGTTTTGAACTCTTATTTTCCGTGCACTTAACGCGAGTACTGCGATAATCGCCCCATCTTTCAAATACACCCAATCGATTGAAGGCGCTACTGAGTACAGCAGCGCAATCAGCAAGCTTGACCACGCTAAGTAATACATCAGTATTTTCGTATTTGAAATTGGACTCATGTTTCACGGGCTCGAATGGAAATTTTTTCGTAATAAGCAGAGTAGTGGGCATCCCAATAACTTTTCGCTGGTTCCTCATTAAAGGGAAGCAGTCTGAGAAGCTCCTCAATTTTTTTTAGCGAAAGTTCAAAGTTATTGTTGGAAAAGTCAGAGGCATCTAAGGAAATTCCGGTTTTCATTGACGCGATTTCAATTGCATGTGGGATGATACTTGAGATTATTATTGGCTTTCTGAAATAAATGTGTTCATAAAATTTATTCGGTGCCGCGTATCGATGCAACTCTTTTTCTGGGGAGTAGTACGCCCAAGTAATATCTATTTTATCGTAAAGTTTAGGTAATGAAGCGTGATTGAATGGGCCTAGGAACTGAATGTTTTCGTGTTTTTTAGATAGTTCTGCTATTGCTGGAGACATCGCTCCTTGACCTGCGATAATGAGATTTATAAAGTTAATGTTTTTAATAGAAAATTCGATTAGCCATTCCAGCCCTCTAGTTTCTGAATCGAGAGTACCAAAATATCCAACATTCGTTTTTTTTCTATGGGGTGGCTCAGTATCTAATTGAGTTGGCTTCGCATCAGACTCGTATAGTGGTACATTTTCTATAATAAAGTCGTTGGCGAATGGCTTGAAACCTATAATACGATCCTTATAAAAATCGAGTCGGCATGGGTGAGGTACGATTACCTTGCTAGAATTTTTAGCAAAAAAATATTCGAGCCTGTCAAAAAGAACTTCAACTTTCGGGCTGTTAGCTTTGGTTTGGGAACAGGGGTCGACGATATCAAAGTATATTCTGACTCCCTTTAGTTTCGCGAAAAAAAAGCCAATAATTATAGTCTCAAGATCCATAAAGATAACAGTGTCATTTTTTTTTGCGGATACAATTATTTTTAGCGGCACCCATACAATATACATCAGAAAGAATATTTTCTTTAATCTTCCCTGTCTTTTAATTGGGAATGACTGGGATTTATCTGTGGATAATCCATCTAGCTCCCAGGTGTATGTATTTTCTGGCTTTACGCCGAATACTGAAGCATTTCGAGAGGTTCTAGAGTCAGCACTAAGCGGTAAACTACGGAATATGAAGCGGCTCATGCGGTCTCCTCGATATTCGATATTCGATATCGTAAGATTGTTTTTTATCAAAAAATTTTCAACGTTGAGGCATGCACCATTTTTTCCAAACTCATAATATTGATATTGTTTTTCTTCGGATATGAGTTTTGTTAAAGTGTCTAGTGTTTCGCAATATTCAAATGGAAGTTCTTCAAGTTTGAAATATAAGCCGCCTCGGGAAATCTCATACTGCTCTCTGTCAGGGCAGAATAGAATTATTTTCTTATTTGTCGATGCGTAGTCAAACGCGACTGACGAATAGTCGGTGATTAGCATGTTCGTAACTTGCAAGATATCTTGGATATCTTCAATTTTATTTGCGTTAATTACATTCTGTGTGTAAAAGCTATCTGGAATTCCTGACTGGTCAAATGGGTGTAACCTAATTGCCAGAGTCTTTTGAGGGAAATAGGTTTGGAATATCTTTTTTATAGCTTCACATTGAAAAGTTATGTTGGTACTTGCTTCTCTGAACGTAGGTGCATAAAGGACGATATCCGAATCGAAACATACACCCAGCAGTTGGAACACCTTTAATCGTGTTTCGTGTTTCGGATTGTATAGAATATCGTTTCTAGGTAATCCAGTAAGAAGTATTTTTTCAGATCCGAATGAGAGAGCAGAGCGAAATGCTTCTGAAAAGAAATCACTCTGCACCGTAATGTAATCCCATTTTTTATATGGATCTTTAGATGGTAGCCATCTGTATTTTTTCAGCCAGGCTAGGTCTACCGGAGAGTCGAAGCCCATTTTTTTTATCGGCGAACCATGCCATAAGTTTATTTTCTTTATCCTGCTTGGTATATATGTCGCTATATCTCTCGATGAGTGTGTGAAGCAAACTGCACTGCAATTTTTCAGCAAGCTGAAGTGCATTCTGCTTCCGAACTTAACTCCTTCTGTGCATGCATCACTGTCTGTAACATAAAATACTCGGTGCCCCCGGTTTCTCATGTGCTCGTATAGGTATTTGCTGTTGTCGCAGTATTTATTATTAAGTGCAGTGAAAATAATTGATTTTTCCAGCGTTGTGTTTTTTTTGCTCGTGCTGACGCCGATAAAAAATTTAAGATATGAGAGAGCTTTCTTAACGAGGCTGTTCATCTGTTTTCCGCGCGGTAGCTTCTTAATATTAGAAAATCTTTATTAGTCACTACTGGTTTTGAGCGTAGAGTAAAGCGAATTTATTATTCTTTGGGAAGCTTTTCCATCGCCATAAGGATTATGAGCATAACTCATCTTTTGATAAGCTTCGGTATCGATAAGTAAGCGATTGATCTCACAGACGATCGTTTCAGTACTTGTACCGACAAGCTTTACCGTCCCTGCCGAAATCGCTTCTGGCCTTTCGGTAGTCTCTCTCATTACCAGCACTGGTTTACCGAGTGAAGGCGCCTCCTCTTGAATTCCACCTGAATCTGTGAGGATTATGTGGGCCCGAGTCATCAGATGCACGAAAGGTAAATAGTCTAGCGGTTCAATCAAGTGAATATTCCCGATGTCATTGAGTAACCGATTTACTGGTTCGCGAACATTGGGATTCAAGTGCACAGGATATACGATATCGACATCTGGATGCAGTTTTGCAATCTGAATAAGTGCGTGGCAAATGCGGTCGAAGCCGTCGCCAAAGCTTTCGCGCCGATGGCCAGTAACCAGTATGATTTTTCGGGTTATCTCTAGAAACGCCGTTGGCTTCGCTGCTAGCGATCGTAACTCTGTATTTGCCTCCAGCCGAACCGTAACATCTAACAACGCATCGATGACTGTGTTCCCAGTAACTAAGATATTTTCTGAGGAAACATTTTCCCGTATCAGATTTGCCTTTGAGTTTTCAGTCGGCGCAAAGTGCAGGTTAGCAAGCGCAGCGGTAAGCTTCCGATTACCCTCTTCCGGCCATGGAGAATAAATGTTTCCAGTCCGTAAACCAGCTTCCACGTGAGCTACTGGAATCTGAAGATAATATGCTGCAAGGCTAGCGGCAAAGGTAGTCGCTGTGTCTCCATGTACCAGCACAACATCTGGTCGGTATTCAAAGAATACTGTCTTCAAACCCTGAAGAATGGCGGTTGTAACGTCCGTTAAGTCTTGGCCAGATTTCATTATATCGAGATCAAAATCTGGTTGTATTTCAAAAAGATCGAGCACTTGATCCAACATTTCCCTGTGTTGACCAGTTACACAGACTTTAGCTTCGAAGCGTCCATCTGCCGCCAGAGCGAGAGCTAAGGGGGCCATTTTTATCGCTTCAGGCCGAGTGCCAAAAATACAGAGAGTTTTCATAGTGATTCTTTAATGAGTATTCTGGAGTGGTAAATGTCTATCGAGCATTTGGCGCGGAATACTAGAACCATGATCTCGACTATTAGTACGGATAATGCGATTTGCCAAGCCTGATGGAATTCTAAGAAATAGCACGCTGTTAATAAAGCAACTTGTGCTAAACCTGCCCACATCACGCTGACGTTTGCGGCTCTGGAGTTTCCAAGAGCGCCTAGAAACGGGTATCCCAAAAGTACGGACGGAGTAGTAACAACAAACGTGAGCATGAAAATCACAAGAACGGTATAACTCGCAGAGAACTCTTGACCAAAGATTAACTCAATAGCCCAAGGCCCTAACAAAATTCCACCTATGAGTCCTGCGAAACCTAGAAAAATAACCGCCTTAAAAATTCTAAAAAATAATGCAAAATTCTGGTGTTTAGCCATATGAGGGTATAGCGCTTGAGATACGGGAGAAAATAAAGACTGAGCACCTTTATAGAGTTGCTCTGCTGCAGAGTAGTAGGCAACTTGTATAGGCGAGGATACTAAACCGAGAAAAAATGCGCCGCCTGCTGTGTATGTCGCAACTGCTGCACGTGCCCAGAAAAATTCGGAGGAATCCCTGAATGTCTTCTTTACAATGCCCCATCCGCACCATTGTGGCCAATAACCAACTCGTAACATCATAGCAATGCCCATGGCTGCGGCGACGACACTGCTGATACCGTTTGCAATTGCAACCCAGTAATAATCTTCTGGTCCAGATACCCAATACACTACTAATCCCAAATAGAGCGTGCGGGATAGCACTGTGTATATCGTGATGAAGGTCATTCTTTCAATGCCCTGGAAAAACCAAATTGGTTGAAATGTTTGTCCTATTACGGGCAGGATCAGCAGCCATAAGAAAGTCTCATAATCTTGATATTTGTCTTGGAGCGAAATGAATGCGATAACTAGGCATAATACCGGTATAAGCAATCCCAGCTTGCACATAAAAACTGCACTTATTATTTTTCGAAGCGCAGGCTTATCTGACTGCTGTTTTGCTATTTGATATGTCGCGGATAGCCCGAATCCAAAATCTGTGAACACGCACGCTATCTGGACCATTGCGAGGCCGAATGCAATAATGCCGTAAAGTGGTGCTCCAAGTGTATGCGTTAGATACGGGATTAAAAGAAATGGAAGAATATAATTCGCAATCTGGATGGCGAAAAGCGCTCCAGTATTGCTAAATAGTGTCCGAGATTGGCTCGCCATTTTATTATTCGAATCGATCAACTATTGATGAAATTAAATCTAGCGCTTGTTTTAGGTCGGCTACATGCGAGCGATCAAGAATTTTTAATAATTGTTTCACATCGGTACTAGATATATTAGGTGTACGTGGAAGGTAGACAACGTCGCAGTGCTGTCGCAGTTCGTCAAATTTACCCTCCCAGTCGTGCCCCATGCCAAAAATTGAAACTCCATAATGCCTGATGTCGATAGTTTTTTGTTCCCAGCTTGATTCGGGAATGGCTAAGTCGACACATTTGATGTTACGAACGATTTCGATCCTGTCTTCAAAAGGAACTATCGTTTGCTTTTTTTTTCCTGCGTTGAACTCGTCTGTAGACACCGCAACAATCAAATAGTCACCCAGCTCTTTGAGTCGCTTAAGTAAATTCAAGTGCCCGATGTGAAATAGGTCAAATGTTCCATAGGTTAGTACTATTTTCTTCATGCTGTTTGTCTGCGAGTGTTGGATTAATATAGATGGCGGTAGCAAAAATATTGCGGTTGACTTCATGGGTCGAACTGTCGACGGGTGGAAATGTTTAAGGGGTCAATATATATCTTTAGAGAGGAGAGTGAATGGTGTTTTTATTAGTATTTTAATATCAAGCCAGAGGGACCAGTTGTTTATATACGCTAGGTCTAGTTCGACTCGTTTTTCCATTTTTTCAATTGTTTCAGTCTCTCCTCTGCACCCGCTTATTTGAGCTAGCCCAGTGATGCCTGGTTTAATTCTATGCCGAGCCATATAAGCATCAATTTTTCCCGTGTAGTAGTTATTGTGGGCGACCGCGTGAGGGCGAGGTCCAACTAATGACATACGCCCCTGGAGCGCATTGAACAATTGAGGTAGTTCGTCGATTGACGTGCGACGTATGAACTGACCTACACGAGTAATGCGAGGATCATCTCTTTTAGCTTGCTTAACTTGTCTATCATCGTGAATGCGCATGGAACGGAATTTCCATACTTTAATAATCTTGCCGTTCCAGCCATGTCGTTTTTGCTTAAATAAGACGGGACCAGGTGATGAAAGCTTTACTGCTACAGCTGTCGCCAGCAGCACAGGGCTAAGAGCTATGATTGCGAGTAATGCACCTACACGATCTAACATTGCTTTGGAGAGGGCTGCTGTAGGATAAGAAGTAAGGGGACTTTCGTTGAGGTGAATCGCGGGCAATCCCTCAATTTCCGACACGGAATGGTTGAGCAGAATAAGACTCTGCAGATCAGGGATCCATATGACGTCTACACTCGAATCTAGCATGTCAATGTAGAGACTTTCGATTTGTTCTGCTTCAGTTAAAGGTAGGGCGATGTAGAGGCGACGTATGCGATGGACTGAAATTAGATCTCTCAAGTGAGCCAAATTTCCAATCACAGGATAAGATGAACCCTCTTTTATAGGATGATCGTGTGCAGCCACTAATCCAATCAATGGTTCATTTTTTTGACGGGTCAATTTGTCGGCAAGATCAAGCGCTAGGTCGCCTGTTCCCACAATCAATGATGTGCGGGCAGCTTGCAACCTATGTTGATAGCGCTGCGAGAGATTATGAAGTGGTATATACAAACAAGCTTGGATAGCGAAGCCTGCTAGGGCGAGAGTTATAATCACCTCGCGAGAGTACATTTCACTCGTTTTGGTAATAAAAGCCATAACAACCAAGCCTGAGAGCAGAGTTACCCATCCAGCTAGCAATCTCCCCAAGCCAACTAAATATCCATGTTGTTTATGGTAGACCTGCATCATGGAATAAGCGGGTACTGACCCTAGCATAATCAGTATTGCGAGCATGCGATATGGGGTATCAACTTCGCCAGTTTTGATCACTGCTAGAGCGCAGAGAAGTAGAGTGAGCACCGAGATTGCCGCAGCCCATTGTGCCCAAAATGTGAGTCCACGATTTGCTGGCATTGTTGTGTTGCGCTTGCGAATCAAGATTATGTCCCTTGCGTCGAAATGGGCACAGGCATCCAAAACTGTGCCCGCTGTACGGAGTGTCTTCCCCGTGCAACTGGATTACTGTTCCGTTGTTGCTCCGCACGGTCCTGTCGCGTCGTATCCCCAACCAGTTAGAGGTAAGCGCTTGCCTTGGTCAATATCAAGGTTTTGGGCACGCTACCGCCCCAGGATTGACAGTTGGATTCCTGAGAACGTGCGCCGAGGGTGCGACGTGAGCCGTATGCGCAAACGCTGGCAATTTTTAGGGTCGAGGACAAATCAGGCAGGCCGAGTCTACGCTCGGTAAATGGCAAGCAGAGGAGATGAGTCTTTCCTTGACTGCTGCACAACGCTATGGCTGTGCAATGGCATCCTGCCGAGATGAGATGTTACCCCAGCCGACGGCACATTTTACTGAATTGCTGGGAAAAGTGAAGGCAAATACACCTTTGTGTGACAGATAGTGTATTCGGTTTGGTCTTTCGAGAGGCGGCCCACTGACAGGATCCACACGGTGACAGCGAAGATAGTATTTTGGTGAGATAATTGCGCATCGAATAGGGGGATGGTGTCGCGCGGGACGTTCGTCGCGTTTTCCACGAATGATTTGGCTTGGCGCCGTTCATAAAAGATTATGTCGTGAGCTGGATATTCATTCATTCACTTCGACTAGTGGGGAGAGCTTGTGCTATTTTTCAGGCGAAAGAGTTTGGGCGTTTTCAATTGCCGTGATTGGGACACTTAGGATGTGTTCGCGGTGTAGAAGCTGTAGGAGGATGACGATGCGTTCGGTGCCGTCTCTCGATAGTACGATGGCTTCGAGTTCTTTGTAGCTGCCGCTGTTTAAGCGCACGCGATCGCCGGGTTCGATAGTTTTAGGAGCTTGCTGTTTTTCGGCCAGATGCTGCTTTAGTTGTTCGATCAATTCGTCTGCGACAGCGATCGGTTGCGTGCCGAACGTGACCAGCTGATTAACTCCGCGAGTCGAGCGGATCGGGTGCCAGTTGTCGTTGAGTTGGTCAAGTTGGATGAACAGATAACCAGGGAACAGTGAATCCTGAGTAGTGGTGCGACGGCCGCGTAAGAAGCGTTCAACTGTTTGAATAGGACGATAACACTTGAAGCCTTGGCGCATGAGATTTTCCTCGGCTCGTGAGTCTTGTCGAGGCTTGCACTGGATCAGGTACCAGCGGGGCGGTGGGTGCTGGGGGGGCATGCGAAGGGCTCTCTTGGGTAGACCAAGGCAGCAGTGCCGCCCTGGTTTGCCGATGTTATTTGTCGGAAGCGTAATCGTACTGGTAGTAGCTGTAGTTGCCGTAGCCGTAGGCGGAAGCTTTGCGCTCCACGGCGTTAAAAATAGCGCCCTTTACAATGATGCCATTTTGTTCAAATCGACGCTTCGTTATTTGAATCTCTTTAGCAGCGTTGACGCCAAAACGCGTAACGATCAAGCTCGTTCCTGCTTGACGGCCGACCAGAGCTGCATCGGTCACCGCCAGTATAGGTGGAGTGTCAATAATTACCAGGTCATATTGGCTGCTTACTTGCTCCAAAAACTGGGTGAAATTACTGTGCATCAACAGTTCCGACGGATTCGGTGGGATCTGTCCGCGAGTAATGATGCTGAGGTTTTCCACCTCGGTAGAATGCGTCGACGTTTTCAGATCAACTTTTCCTGCTAAAAGATCGGATAAGCCGTTGTTCACATCCTTGCGGAAAAGCTTATTCAAGTATCCTTTGCGCATGTCGGCGTCGACTAGTAATACACGTTGTCCTGTTTGCGCGATGATTGCTGCAAGGTTACATGATACGAAGGATTTACCTACAGCCGGGCTTGGTCCGGAGATCATAAGGATATTGTTTTTCGCTTCTAGCGTAGCGAAATGCAGGCTGGTGCGCAGACTCCGCAATGATTCAACAGCCAGATCTGCGGGATTGTTCACGGCAAGTAGTAGGGAACCTTTACTATCACGACTATTACCTTTCAGACTGGCTTCAATCAGAGATTGGCCTTTGCTTAGCGGAATAGACGCGTATACAGGAATTCCAAGTTGTTCAATAATTTCTGGGTCTTCGACGCCTCGATTCATCGCTTTTCGAATCAAGACGTAACCCACGGCTATTAACAGCCCAAGCATTGTGGCAATTAAAACTATCAGTGGTTTTTTCGGTTTAACCGGCTTTTCTACGTTGGCGTCTGCAGCGTCAATAATTCTAACGTTCCCCACGGTGCCGGCACGGAGAATGTCTAACTCTTGGGTTTTGTTCAGTAGTTGAGTGTAGATTTGTGTCGTAACTTGCATGTCGCGAGCCAGTCGCAGTAGTTCTTGTTGGGTTTCGGGTAGGTTTTGAACCTTTTTTTCTAACGAGCGTTTTTGACCGGCTAACTGGGACATTTGAGTCATTAATGCCTGATAGGCAGGATGCTCTCGTGTGAAGCGGTGTTCCATTTCTGCTTGTTTTAGCTTCAACTCTGATATCAATGTTTCTAATGCGACAATTTGATCCAGTACAGCTTTGGTTTCAATCGTTATATCAACCGATCGAGTGCTAGTTTGATAATTGTTTAATTGGTCCTCAGCTTTTTCGAGCTGTTTTCGAACATCGGGTAGTTGTGTTCTAAGAAATTCTAAGCTCTGAGCCGCTTCCGCGGAGTTACGCTGCACATTTTGAAGGACGTAGAGCCTGCTAACTTCGTCTAGGATCTTGTTGGCAAGTTTTGGATCTTCATCTTCCAGCGACAGAGAAATTATGCCTGACTCTTTTCCTTTCTCGCCTGCTATTACATCATCTTGATACTGCAGGATAGTACTCAGGCGACGCTGCTTGGTCACATAAAACAATGCACCGGGATTAGCGCTCAAAACCGATATTTGAATTTTAAAACCGTTCTGCTCAATTTTTTCGCCGATTTTACCTGTCGCGAGTGTCTCATTGTCATTGATCAGAGAGAAAGCTCCAGCGCTTTCTGAACGAAGCGTAAGTTTTTCACCCAAATATGCTTCAGGTACACTAAGTTGGAAGATTTCTATTTTCTCCCCACCCCAAGTGTAGCTGTCCAAACCTAGCAAGGGAGTGGCCGGATCTTTCGATGATTGAAATCGCCGACTAAGGGCGTGGCCAATTATTGGAAAGTAGTTGGGCTCTACAATGATGTCTAGCTTAAGGTTTTCAACTGCCTTTCCGATAATGGCCCGTGATTTAAGTAATTCAATCTCTGTCACGGCCGCGGATGTTCCACCAAACATCTCGCTCATTTCGCCCATGCCACCCAGTGCGGCCATCCCACCTTTCTTCTCTTCGACTTGGACGAGGGCGTTTGCCTGATAAATTGGTGTTGCTAGCAGTGCATACAGAACGCCCACGGCGAAAAAAAATGCGGTAATTCCGATGATGATCCATTTGCTATCGATCAACGTGCCGAATAGCGCAAGTAGATTGACTTCATCGTCGTCTTCGCGGTGTTCCTGAACTGGGAGGCTGTTTGGGCTCGTCATGCGGGGTACTTTTACAAGAGGTGATTATAGTTTTTGCGACCAGCTGTCGACGCCTTGCGTCATCAGCTGGTAGACGTGTTCGAATGCGACTTTCTGCTGGCGGTGCGGGTCGGGGATTTCCTGGTTGTTCTGCCACTTGCCGACCAGGAAGGTCTTGCCGCGTACTTCCGGGGCCATTCGCGCGATGCTGTCTACATGGCGTTGTTCCATGGTCAGTATTACATCGGCCTGTTGCAGCATTTCTCGAGTCAATTGCCGAGCTTTGTGGTCTGGCAGGTCGCCGCCGTGTTCGCGCAGGACTTCCAGCGCGGTGGCGTCTACGGGTTTGTCCACGAGGGCGCCGAGGCCCGCTGAGCTTACGTCGATGCCGCGATGGGCCAGCTTGCTTTTAAGCAGGGCTTCTACGGTGGGGCTGCGGCAGATGTTGCCGATGCAAACGACCAGGATTTTATTGAACATAGGGCTGCGCAGGTTACGGGATCGAGTGTGATGACCGCACGGGCAGCAGGAGGAGGGGGATGGAAGTCCTTTCCAGCGCAACAGTACGGCCTTCTCCGGTGCATTACTGCTGCCGGGGCCATTTTAAAAGCGTGCACTCTAGTGGCGTAGGGGGGGAGGGTCAAGGTTCAGTTGAACTTTCTGTCATACGGGCGTTTGCTTGGTCCCTGTTGCTATCCCGCCAGCATTGGGTAGGTGAACAGCCCGAAGTGCAGCAGGTTTAACCCGAAATGCGTGGCCATCGCAGCGGCCAGTCCGCCGAAGCGGTAGGCCAGGCCGTAGCCGATGCCGGCGAGGGTTGCCAGCAGGACCCACTGCCAGCCGGCGCCCCAGTGGGCTAGACCGAAAACTGTTGCGGCGAGTAACAGGGCGAGGTTTTCGCCGTAGGGCAGGTGTTTGAGTCTTTGGGTCAGGCCGCCTTGTATATAGCCGCGGAACAGGGCTTCTTCGACCAGGGTGACTAGTAGCAGGTTGTTGATGAGCCAGATGCGGGCGACGTCGGGCCACTTTGGGGACCATTCGATGATGCCCAGGAGCCAGGCGCTGGCGAATGTGGCTAGTGCAGTGAGCGGCAGGGCGATGGCGCTGATTTTCAGGGTTTGGCTGAATGAGCGCTGGGCGATGATCCATGGGCAGGCGAGCAGGAGCCAGAAGCCGAGCAGCGGTTTGTCGAGATTGAGGTACATGGAAAACGGGACGGCGTTTTCGCTGAAGCGTTGGGGCTCTATGGCTTGGGCGTTGTGGAAGCCTGGCAGGTAGTGCAGGGCCAGGGCTAGCGCGAGGAGGACGAACAGGCTGTGGCCTAGGTAGCGGGCGTAGCGGTGGTTTTGTGGTTGGACGGCGAGGCCGGCGAGCAGGAGCAGGGTGATGGGGATGCTGGCCTGGAGGGACAGTTGACCGTAGGTGAGCGCCAGGACGTAGCCGGCGGTGAGCATGGTGAGGTACGGCCAGGGTAGGCGGAGCATTGGGTCATCCTTGGTTGGGGCGTGATTCGGTGGGGCAATTTAGGCAGATGCGGGGCGGGATCGGCAATGGATCCGGCAGATTTAGTTGTTTTTAAAAGTGTTCGGGCTTGGTGGGGTATTGTTTAACTGGCGTTCTGCAGCCATGGTGTTCACCCTACAAATGCGGTTCGGGGGTTCCATCCCAGGCAATAACGACGATAGGTTCTTAAGCGCGTTATTCCGGGACGGATTGTCGAAATTGGGCAATAGGGCGTATTTTCACTTCACCTAGAAACTCCCCATCTATTTTATCAAATCGCTGAATGTGCTCAGAGCCCAGACGTATGCGACGCACTGGTAGTTTGGGAAGTTTCTCTGTTGCGTTCTTTTTGTTATGAAACTCCATCAGTTTTTTTTTATTATTTATTCTTTCAGTTTTGTAATCCATGTAATTGAAAGATGCCGTAGGGCCGGCGTACCGTTGCGCAGCTGTCGTTTTAATGTCATCGATCAGTGTTACCGCCTCCTCCTCATGAAGCAATGTCGACGCGTTTGAAAGCGTGTTGCTTCTGGTCTTCGAGGTGAAATGAGGAAAATCAAAAAGCTTCCTCTGAATCGGCGTTTCGGGCTCCACGGCTGCTACTCCAGCGGTATCTTCAGATGTAATAAGAGGCGCTTTGCGAGATCTGGGAGGTACAGGGGGCCTGTTCACGCGGAGAATTGACTTGAGGCCATGCCCGGATGGATCGCGATTGTTAATCGGATCCCCCGCGCAATATGCATAGGCATTCAACCCACCAGCCCCGAACGGACTCCAGCTGTCCGGGCCGTTGAACCGCATCAGCACTGGGTTGTACTCGCGATACCCATTCCCAAGATGATAGTAACCGGTCACCGGGTCCATGGTTTCGCCGTTGAAGCCGAGCAGGTCGAGCACACCGTTCGTTAGTGGACGATGGCCGTAGGGCGTGTATGCAAAGACGTAAGGCAAGTTGCCATGGATTGCGTGGTGTAACGATCGTTGCAGATCCGTTAACAGCAGGGCGGTGGAGGTCGCTGCGCCATCTCGGTGGTGCTGCGCCAATAGCTGGTCTTCGTGTTGCAAGATGCTGCGGTGGGTGGTGCCTTGTATCTCGGTGGAGAGGCGCGTCTTGCAGTAATAGCGCTGGATGTAGGGCTGTTCGGAGGGGGAGCAATGGGTCAGGCGGTCGAGTGGGTCGTAGGTGTAGCGAGCCAGGATCAAGTGGGCGTTAGTTGGCATTTGAGGTGATCCCGAGGCGCTGGAAATCGTGGGCCTAGGATCGTTGGATTCGCAGGTTCTGCCTACTATCAGAAGTGTTAGGTATTTTGGGGTTGCGGTCGCGGGTGGGTGCATTTGCTGAGGGGATTTAGTGGCTGATGGACCGCTATCGCGAGCAGGCTCGCTCCTACAGGGGGGGGGGTTGGGGTGTTGGGGGGATTTTTGGTCCCCCCGACTGGATTACGAGGCTATTAGTTGGCGCAGTACGTAGTGCAGGATGCCGCCGGATTTGAAGTATTCGACTTCGTTTAGTGTGTCGATGCGGCACAAGACTTCGATTTTTTCGCGGCTGCCGTCTTCTCGGGTGATGACCAGGGTCAGGTTCATCCGGGGTGTCAGCTCGATGCCAGTCAGCCCAAGGATATCGATGGTTTCCTTCCCTGTGAGCTTCAGGCTTTTGCGATTCTGATCCAGCTTGAACTGCAACGGCAGTACGCCCATCCCCACCAGGTTAGATCGGTGAATACGCTCAAAGCTCTCGGCAATGACCGCTTTCACGCCCAGCAAGTTGGTCCCTTTGGCCGCCCAGTCACGACTTGAGCCTGTGCCATATTCCTGACCAGCGATAACAACCAGTGGCGTACCAGCCGCCTGATAGCGCATGGCGGCGTCGTAGATCGCGACTTTTTCCCCAGTAGGAATGTAGAGGGTGTTGCCACCTTCTTCCCCACCCAGCATTTCATTACGAATCCGAATGTTGGCAAAGGTGCCCCGCATCATCACTTCATGATTCCCACGGCGTGAGCCGTAGGAGTTGAAGTCCCGAGGATCCACACCCTTGCCACGCAGATATTGGCCAGCAGGGCTGTCGGTCTTGATGTTGCCGGCAGGCGAGATGTGGTCGGTGGTGACGGAGTCGCCGAGCAGGGCGAGGACCCGGGCGCCGGAGACGTCTTTTACAACGGGTGGCGGGCCGCCGATGTCGTCGAAGAACGGTGGGTGCTGGATGTAGGTGGAGTCGTCCTGCCAGACGTAGGTCGCGGCTTGCGGGACTTCGATGGCTTGCCATTGTTCGTCGCCGGCGAAGACTTCGGCGTATTCCTTGTGGAACATGGCGGTGTTGACTTTATTTACCGCGTCGGCGATTTCCTGGGTGCTGGGCCAGATGTCGCGCAGGTAGACCGGGTTGCCGTCCTTGTCGTTGCCCAGGGGTTCGCTGCTGATGTCGGTGCGCACGGTGCCGGCCAGGGCGTAGGCGACGACCAGTGGCGGGGAGGCGAGCCAGTTGGTTTTCACCAAGGGGTGCACGCGGCCTTCGAAGTTGCGGTTGCCGGACAGGACGGAGGCGACGGTGAGGTCGGCTTTCTGGATGGCTTTTTCGATCGGTTCCGGCAGCGGGCCGGAGTTGCCGATGCAGGTGGTGCAGCCGTAGCCGACCAGGGCGAAGCCGAGTTGATCGAGGTATTGGGTGAGGCCTGCGGCTTTGTAGTAGTCGGTGACGACTTTCGAGCCGGGGGCCAGGGAGCTTTTGACCCAGGGTTTGCGCGTGAGGCCTTTTTCCACGGCCTTTTTTGCCACCAGGCCCGCAGCCATCATCACGCTGGGGTTGGAGGTGTTGGTGCAGGAGGTGATGGCGGCGATGACCACGGCGCCGTTTTTCAGGCGGTAGGTGTGGCCGTCGTATTCGTAGTCGGTTTCGCCGACCAGATCGGCGTTGCCCACCGCTACTCCGCCGCCGCCTTCACTTTCCAGGCGACCTTCTTCCTTGCTGGTGGGTTTGAATTGCAGGTCGATGAAGTCGCTGAAGGCCTGGGCGACGTTGGGCAGCGAGACGCGGTCTTGCGGGCGTTTCGGGCCGGCGAGGCTGGCTTCGACGCTGGTCATGTCGAGGGCGAGGCTGTCGGTGAATACCGGTTCCTTGCCCGGCAGGCGCCACAGGCCCTGGGCTTTGCAGTAGGCCTCGACCAGTTTCACGGTTTCTGGCGGGCGGCCGGACAGGCGCAGGTAGTCGAGGGTGACGTCGTCTACCGGGAAGAAGCCGCAGGTGGCGCCGTATTCCGGGGCCATGTTGGCGATGGTCGCGCGGTCGGCCAGGGGCAGGTCGGCGAGGCCGTCGCCGTAGAATTCGACGAATTTGCCGACTACGCCTTTCTTGCGCAGCATCTGGGTGACGGTGAGCACCAGGTCGGTGGCGGTGATGCCTTCCTTGAGCTTGCCGGTGAGTTTGAAGCCGATGACTTCCGGTATCAGCATCGATACTGGCTGGCCGAGCATCGCCGCTTCGGCTTCGATACCGCCGACGCCCCAGCCGAGGACGCCGAGGCCGTTGATCATGGTGGTGTGGGAGTCGGTGCCGACCAGGGTGTCGGGGAAGGCGTAGGTGCGGCCGTCTTCGTCTTTGGTCCAGACGGTGCGGCCGAGGTATTCGAGGTTGACCTGGTGGCAGATGCCGGTGCCCGGCGGCACGACGCTGAAGTTGTCGAAGGCGCTCTGGCCCCAGCGCAGGAAGGCGTAGCGCTCGCCATTGCGCTGCATTTCGATGTCGACGTTCTGTTCGAAGGCGCCGGGGCTGCCGAATTTGTCGACCATCACCGAGTGGTCGATCACCAGGTCGACGGGTGATAGCGGGTTGATCCGTTGCGGGTCGCCGCCGGCCTTGGCCATGGCGGCGCGCATGGCGGCCAGGTCGACTACGGCGGGCACCCCGGTAAAGTCTTGCATCAATACCCGCGCGGGGCGGTACTGGATTTCCCGGTCGGAGCGGCGCTCCTTGAGCCAGGCGGCAATGGCCTTGAGGTCGGCGCCGGTGACGGTTTTTTCATCTTCCCAGCGCAGCAGGTTTTCCAGCAGCACTTTCAACGACATAGGCAGTTTGTCGAGGTCACCGAGGCTTTTTGCAGCGTCGGGCAGACTGAAATAATGGTAGGTCTTGTCGTCGATTTGCAGGGTCTTGAGGGTTTTCAGGCTATCGAGGGACGGCATTACGATCACTCCTTATGATCCGCACGGCTACGGACTGAGGGGACGAACTGAGGTCTAAACCTAGTCCTGTTTGCGGCTGAAAGCTAACGACTGGACTCTATGGACAGGTCCAAGGTTCCGAACTCGGCTATCATGCGCCGGTTTTCGTGACAGGCTTTGCTACAGGGCAAGTTGCGCAACTTAATATTGCCGATTGCCCAGGAGATTTAATGAACACCCTCTTTATGCATTGCCGGCCGGGCTTCGAAGGCGAAGTCTGCTCGGAGATTTCCGAGCATGCCGCCCGCTTGAATGTGTCCGGTTATGCCAAGGCCAAGACCGCCAGCGCCTTTGCCGAATTTATCTGTACCGAGGAAGACGGCGCCCAGCGCCTGATGCGCGGGCAGCGTTTTGCCGAGCTGATCTTTCCGCGCCAGTGGGCGCGCGGGATGTTTATCGATCTGCCGGAAACTGATCGCATCAGTGTGATCCTCGCGCACATGGCGGATTTTCCGCTGTGCGGCAGCCTGTGGCTGGAGATGGTCGACACCAACGATGGCAAGGAGCTGTCGAATTTCTGCAAGAAGTTCGAAGTGCATTTGCGCAAGGCGCTGATGGCGGCTGGCAAGTTGGTGGAAGATGAGCACAAGCCGCGGTTGTTGCTGACGTTCAAGAGTGGGCGTGAAGTGTTCATGGGGTTGGCGGAGTCGAATAACTCGGCGATGTGGCCGATGGGTATTCCGCGTTTGAAGTTTCCCCGTGAAGCGCCGAGTCGTTCGACGTTGAAGCTGGAGGAGGCTTGGCATCATTTTATCCCGCGTGATCAGTGGGATGAGCGTTTGCACAGTGACATGACGGGTGTGGACCTTGGCGCTGCGCCGGGTGGCTGGACCTGGCAGCTGGTGAACCGTGGGATGCTGGTGACGGCGATCGATAACGGGCCGATGGCGGAAAGCCTGATGGAAACCGGGTTGGTGCAGCATTTGATGGCGGATGGTTTTACCTTCAAGCCAAGGCAGCCGGTGGACTGGATGGTTTGCGACATTGTCGAGAAGCCGGCGCGCAATGCGGCGATGCTGGAGGAGTGGATCGGCGAGGGGCATTGCCGTGAGGCGGTGGTGAACTTGAAGTTGCCGATGAAGCAGCGGTATGCCGAGGTGAAGCGGTTGCTTGAGCGGATTGCCGAGGGGTTTAAAGCGCGGGGGATTCGGGTTGAGATTGGCTGTAAGCAGCTGTATCACGACCGGGAAGAGGTGACGTGTCATTTGCGCAGGATTGATGTGAAGAAGCCGAAATCCCGATAAACGCCTGGCCCCCTGTAGGAGCTGTCGAGAGAAACGAGGCTGCGATCTTTTGATCTGGACAGTGTGGAAGCAAGATCAAAAGATCGCAGCCTCGTTTCAATCCGCAGCTCCTACAGTGGATCGGCGGTGAGCCATAGATGACCGAACACCCGACATTGCGCGACAATGTCGGCCAGTTTCAGGAGTGAATCATGAGTGAAATGCTTGATACGCCGGTTGACGGCACCCTCGACGCCACCGGCCTAAATTGCCCGGAGCCGGTGATGATGCTGCACCAGCACATCCGCGACCTGGTGCCCGGCGGGTTGTTGAAGGTGATTGCCACCGACCCGTCGACCCGGCGCGATATTCCCAAGTTCTGCGTGTTTCTTGACCATGAGCTGGTTGGGCAGCATGAAGAGGCGGGTACTTACCTGTATTGGATTCGCAAGAAGCTCGCATAACCGTGGACGGTCACCTTGTGGGAGCTGGCTTGCCTGCGATGGTCGTTAACGATTACGCGGGCAGTCTGGATGCGCGCGGTGTTTGGGGGTTTTTCGCGAGCAGGCTCGCTCCTACAGGGGAGTGGTTGTTGGCGATTGCGCGGGCTGTCTGGATGCACGCGGTGTCTGGGGGTTTTTCGCGAGCAGGCTCGCTCCTACAGGGGGGTGGTCGTTGGAGATTGCGCGTGCAGTCGGGCTGCACGCGGTGTTTGGGGTTTTACAGGGTTATGCGGATGCGGCGGCGGGCGCTGCGGGTCAGGCGGATTGACAGCATCAGCGCTGCGCAGCTTAGGCCGACGATCAGGCCTTGCCATAGGCCGCTTGGGCCGCTTGGGGTGCCGAACCAGTCGGTGAGGCCCAGGGCGTAACCCACGGGTAGACCGATGCCCCAGTAGGCGAACAGTGTGAGGATCATCGTTACCCGAGTGTCCTGATAACCACGCAGTGCGCCGGCCGCCGTGACCTGGATCGCGTCGGAGAACTGGAACAGCGCCGAGTACACGATCAGCATCGCCGCAACGTGAATCACCGTCGGGTCCGAAGTGTAGATGGTCGCGATCTGCTCGCGCAGCAACAGCATCATGCTCGCCGAAATGCACGCATACGCCAGCGCAGTGCCCATGCCTACACCAGCGGCGAACCGCGCTTCCCGCGGCTGCTCGCGCCCCAGAGCCTGGCCGACCCGTACGGTCACGGCCATGCCGAGGGAGTAGGGGATCATGAATACCAACGAGCTGAAGTTAAGGGCGATCTGGTGCCCGGCGACCACGGTGGCGCCGAGGCTGCCGATCAGCAGGGCGATCACGGCGAAGATGCTCGACTCAGCGAACACCGCGATGCCGATCGGCAGGCCGATGCTCAGCAGGCGCTTGATTACAGCCCATTGCGGCCAGTCGAAGCGGCTGAACAACTGGCTCGACTGGTACGCCGGGGCCCAGCGCTCCCACCCGGCCATGCCCAGCGCCATCACCCACATCACGATCGCCGTGGCCCAGCCGCAGCCGACGCCGCCCATGGCCGGCACGCCGAAGTGGCCGTAGATGAAGATGTAGTTGAGCGGGATGTTCAGCGCCAGGCCGCACAGGCCCAGGACCATCGCCGGTCGGGTGCGCCCCAGGCCGTCACTGAAGCAGCGCAGCACGTGATAAAGCGCGACCGCAGGCAAGCCGCTGGCGATGCCGTGCAGGTATTGCATGCACGGGCCAATGAGCTCGGGGTCGACGTTCATCAGGTGCAGGATCGGCTCGGCGCTGAACAGCATACCGGTGGCCATCAATCCCACCACCAATGCCAGCCACAATGCCTGGCGCACGATCGGGCCGATTTCGCTGTGGGTGCCGGCGCCGAAACGCTGGGCGACTTTTGGCGTGGTGGCCAGCAGGGTGCCGGTCATCAGCAGGAACACCGGGACCCAGATCGAGTTGCCCAGAGCCACGGCTGCCAGATCTTTCGGCCCGACCCGGCCGGCCATCACCGCATCGACGAAACCCATCGCGGTGGTGGCCAGCTGCGCGATCATGATCGGCAGGGCCAGGCCGAGCAGATTTTTCAGCTCCAGGCGCACCCGGGCCGGGCGGGTGAGGGGGAGGGTGGTGGAGCGGTCAGTTACGGAATTCAAGGCGAAGCGTCCAGAAGGTTTTGATGCGCGAGGCGGCGGGGCATTCTACGCGTTGACGCAGTGGTCAGGAAAATAGCTGTGTTGGGGATTTGTAATCGCGTGATCACCGTTCCGGCACCTCGCCACGATCCCCCCGTAGGAGCTGCCGAAGGCTGCGATCTTTTGATCTTGCTTTGATTGGTACGAATGCCCCGAAGATCAAGGTCAGAAGATCGCAGCCTTCGGCAGCTCCTACGGGGGTGGCAGGTTGGTTTGAATGCCCCGAAGATCAAGGTCAGAAGATCGCAGCCTTCGGCAGCTCCTACGGGGGTGGCAGGTTGGTTTGAATGCCCCGAAGCTCAAGGTCAGAAGATCGCAGCCTTCGGCAGCTCCTACGGGGGTGGCAGGTTGGTTTGAATGCCCCCGAAGATCAAGGTCAGAAGATCGCAGCCTTCGGCAGCTCCTACGGGGGTGGCAGGTTGGTTTGAATGCCCCGAAGATCAAGGTCAGAAGATCGCAGCCTTCGGCAGCTCCTAAGGGGGTGGCAGGTTGGTTTGAATGCCCCGAAGCTCAAGGTCAGAAGATCGCAGCCTTCGGCAGCTCCTACGGGGGTGGCAGGTTGGTTTGAATGCCCTGAAGATCAAGGTCAAAGGATCGCAGCCTTCGGCAGCTCCTACGGGTAGCCGGGGATCGGTGCTAGGCGCTGGATAGCATCTACGCCTACACTGCCGATCCCCCAAAGGAGCCCGCCATGCTGATTGTTGCCGACGAAAATATCCCGCTGCTCGATGCCTTTTTCGAATCTTTCGGTGAAATCCGCCGGGTCCCGGGGCGGTCCATTGATCGCGCTACCGTCGCAGAGGCCGACGTGCTGCTGGTGCGCTCCGTGACCAACGTCAACCGCGCACTGCTCGAAGGCAGCAAGGTGCGGTTTGTCGGAACCTGCACCATCGGCACCGATCACCTGGACCTGGACTACTTCCAGCAGGCCGGCATCACCTGGTCGAGCGCCCCCGGTTGCAACGCCCGGGGCGTAGTCGACTATGTGCTCGGCAGCCTGCTGACCCTGGCCGAAATCGAAGGCGCGGACCTCAAGCAGCGCACCTATGGCGTGGTCGGCGCCGGTGAAGTGGGCGGGCGTCTGGTCAAAGTCCTGCAAGGACTGGGCTGGAAGGTGCTGGTCTGTGATCCACCGCGGCAGGCCGTCGAAGGGGGCGAGTTTGTCAGCTTTGAGCAGATCATCGAGCAGTGCGATGTGATCAGCCTGCACACGCCCTTGAAAAAACATGGCGCGCAGTCAACCTGGCACCTGTTCGACAAAAATCGCCTGAACCAGCTCAAGCCCGGCACCTGGCTCATCAACGCCAGCCGTGGCCCGGTGGTCGACAACGCTGCCCTGCGCAACGTGTTGCTGGAGCGTGAAGATCTGCAGGCGGTGCTGGATGTCTGGGAAGGCGAGCCTGAAGTTGATGTGGCGCTGGCGGACCTTTGCGTGCTGGCGACGCC
Organism: Pseudomonas sp. LB3P31; assembly: GCF_054897945.1. Taxonomy (NCBI): domain Bacteria; kingdom Pseudomonadati; phylum Pseudomonadota; class Gammaproteobacteria; order Pseudomonadales; family Pseudomonadaceae; genus Pseudomonas; species Pseudomonas sp. LB3P31. The sequence continues at coordinate 1,399,874 of NZ_CM142710.1, read as the reverse complement.
GCACATTGCCGGTTACAGCCTGGATGGCAAGCAGCGCGGGACGGCGCAGATCTATCAGGCGTATTGCGCTTTCCTCGGGCAGCCTGCCGAGGTGCAGTTGAGCGATTTGTTGCCCGCACCGTGGTTGGCGCAGGTGACTTTGAATGCCCAGACCGACCCGGCCTGGGCGCTGGCGATGTTGTGCCGCGGGGTGTACGACCCGCGCCGGGATGATGCGGATTTTCGGCGTAGCCTTGTAGGCAGTGTGGGTGAGCAGCGTGCGGCGTTTGATTTGCTGCGCAAGCATTATCCGCTGCGGCGGGAAATTGATGGGTTGCAGGTCAGGATTGAAGGGGAGTCGGTGGAGTTGCGGGGGATTGTGGCGGCGTTGGGGGCTGTAGCGGTTTAGGGACCGAGTTGGCCCAATCGCGAGCAGGCTCACTCCTACAGTTGATCTGCAGCGACCACGATTACGTGAGCGGCCCAACCCCTGTAGGAGTGAGCCTGCTCGCGATGGCCACACCGCAGACCCTAATACAAGCACCCATAAAAAACCCGGCCATCTAGGCCGGGTCAAGAAGACGGGCTATATCAATCTTGTTTGGCAGGCTTGACCAATCGCTGTTCCAGTTCGCTGCAAGCGCCCTGGATCATGTCTTCAGTGATCGGTACTTCGCGCCCCTGCTCGTCGATAATCGAGCAGCCCAGAGACTGGCCTGGCTGTGTACGAATCACTTCAATCTTGTCATCGCTGCGTTGTTGCAAGGACATGGCCTGTCTCCTCATCAGGTTGTGTGCTTACTTTAAAACCGCTTGGTGACCGGGCTGTGACAGCTCCCTGCAGTCTTTCCTGAACGGCATCGACAGTCCACCAGAAATAACGCAGGGTTGCCACCCGGACTTTAGACCAATAGCGTCTAGAGGCTAGGCCTTGCGGTCATAATTAACCTGACTCATTGTGATTTACACAAGTTCCCTTCAACCCACGCGCCGTGGCGTCAATGGATGATTTAAATGCTTTCTGCCCGTCACCGCCGTGCCATTCGCCTGACCAGTCGTTTCCTCGCACCCTACCGCGGGCCAGCCCTCGGCGCCTTGCTGGCGTTGATTGTCACGGCGGGGATTACCTTGTCCATGGGGCAGGGCATTCGGCTGCTGGTGGACCAGGGGTTCATGACTCAGTCGCCGCATTTGCTCAATCAGTCCATTGGTCTGTTCATGGTGCTGGTGGTGGGGCTGGCCATCGGCACCTTTGCGCGTTTCTACCTGGTGTCGTGGATCGGCGAGCGGGTGGTCGCGGACATTCGCCGGCAGGTGTTCAATCATCTGGTGTACCTGCATCCCGGTTTTTACGAGGACAATCGCAGCTCCGAGATCCAGTCGCGCCTGACCGCAGACACTACGTTGTTGCAGTCGGTGATCGGCTCGTCGCTGTCACTGTTCCTGCGTAATTTGCTGATGGTGATCGGCGGGATAGTGCTGCTGTTCATCACCAACCCCAAGCTCACCAGCATTGTGGTGATTGCCTTGCCGCTGGTGATCGCGCCGATCCTGATCTTCGGTCGGCGCGTGCGCAGCCTGTCGCGCCTGAGCCAGGACCGGATCGCCGATATCGGCAGTTATGTGTCGGAAACCCTCGGCCAGATCAAGACCGTGCAGGCCTATAACCATCAGGTGCAGGATGAGCAGCGCTTCGCAGTGACGGTGGAGCAGGCGTTCGAGACCGCGCGCAAGCGCATCTTCCAGCGCGCCTGGCTGATTACCCTGGTGATCGTGCTGGTGCTGGGGGCGGTCGGCGTGATGTTGTGGGTGGGCGGCATGGACGTGATCGCCGGGCGGATTTCCGCGGGCGAGCTGGCGGCGTTCGTGTTTTACAGCCTGATCGTTGGCAGTGCGTTCGGCACGCTTAGCGAAGTGATCGGTGAATTGCAGCGCGCCGCCGGCGCCGCCGAGCGGATTGCCGAGTTGCTGCGTTCGGAGAACATCATTCAGCCACCGACCTCGGGGCTGGTGACCTTGCCGGAGCGGATAGCCGGCGATGTAGTGCTGCAGGATGTGCGCTTTTCCTATCCCTCGCGCCCCGACAGTTATGCGGTCGATGGCCTGAACCTGACCATCCGTGCCGGCGAAACCCTGGCGCTGGTCGGGCCTTCAGGCGCCGGCAAGTCGACCGTGTATGACCTGTTGCTGCGCTTCTACGATCCGGTCGAAGGACGCATCCTGCTGGATGGCGTGCCCTTGACCCAGCTCGACCCGCTCGACCTGCGCCGCTGTTTCGCCCTGGTGTCGCAGAACCCGGCGCTGTTTTTCGGCAGCGTTGAAGAGAATATCCGCTACGGCCGCCCTGACGCGACCCTGACGCAGGTGCAGGAAGCGGCAAAAATCGCCTATGCCCACGACTTCATCGAGCAGATGCCCGACGGTTACCAGACCCACCTCGGTGACGGCGGCCTCGGCTTGTCCGGCGGCCAGCGCCAACGCCTGGCGATCGCCCGCGCGCTGCTGGTCGACGCGCCGATCCTGCTGCTCGACGAGGCTACGAGCGCCCTTGATGCCCAGAGCGAGCATCTGATCCAGCAAGCTTTGCCCAGCCTGATGAAAAACCGCACCACCCTGGTCATCGCGCACCGCTTGGCCACGGTGAAGAGCGCCGACCGGATTGCGGTGATGGATCAGGGGAAATTGGTTGCGGTGGGCACGCATCAGGAGTTGATTGCGGGGAATGCGTTGTATGCGCGGTTGGCGGCGTTGCAGTTTAGTGATGGGCATGAGATTTCGTGAGTCGGCGCTGGTGGGCGACCCAGTAACCGACCCAGTACCGACCCAGTAAACGACCTAGTACCGTCCTGGCACCGACCAAGTAACCGACCAAGTAGCTCCGCTCAGAAATAAGCAGAAATCGCGCAGATCATCGGCCTCAGCTCGGTGAGCTAGCCTTGCGTAATCTGCATAAACAGGGAGGGCAACGGAATGCCCATTGCCGCAAACGGATGTCGCCTGCGCACGTCCAGATTTTCTGAAGAGGGGCGCCTGTATCTGCTGACAGCAGTCACCCATCAGCGCCAGCCGGTGTTTGCTGATTGGCGCTTGGGTCGCCTGTTGGTAGAGCAACTGCGCCACGCCGATGAAACCTCGGCGATCACTTCTATGGCCTGGGTGGTGATGCCGGATCATCTGCATTGGCTGGTTGAACTGAAGCACGGGACGCTCGCGGAGTTGATGTGTCGCATCAAGTCGAGAAGCAGCCGTTCGATCAATCTGCTGCGGGGGAACCAGGGGCGCTTGTGGCAGCGGGGGTATTACGATCGCGCGTTGCGGCGTGATGAGGATATCAAGGGGGCGGCAAGGTATATCGTCATGAATCCGTTGCGGGCGGGGTTGGTGAGTCGGATTGGTGATTATCCGTTGTGGGATGCAATCTGGATTTGAGGATCACAATCAAAAGATCGCAGCCTTCGGCAGCTCCTACGGGGGGGGTACGCCGTTGCATTTATCTGGTGTGGGGTGGCGGGGGCAGAATCCAAAGATCGCAGCCTTCGGCAGCTCCTACGGGGTGTACACCGTTCCACCGTAGGAGCTGCCGCAGGCTGCGATCTTTTGATCTTGCTTCAGGCAGCCTTACTGATCATCAAAATACCGCTCATGCCAATCCACCAACGGCTGCGGCGAATTCAACTTCTGCCCGTAGATCACCGAATACGACAACACGTTCTGCACATACTGCCGCGTCTCATCGAACGGAATACTCTCCACCCACACATCAAAGCTCAGGTGGTCGGCACCGCGCAGCCACTGACGCACGCGGCCTGGGCCAGCGTTGTAGGCGGCAGAGGCGAGCACGCGGTTACCGTTGAACTGGGCGTGGACCTGACTCAGGTAAGCCGCGCCGAGCTGGATGTTGGTGTCCGGGTTGAGCACTTGCTGCGGCGAGGCCAGGGGGATGCTGAACTTGCGTGCAGTTTCTTTGGCGGTGGCCGGCATCAGTTGCATCAGGCCGCTGGCGCCGACGCCGGAGCGGGCGTCGTCCATGAAGGCGCTTTCCTGGCGGGTAATTGCGAATACCCAGCTGGAATGCAGGCCCCGGACCTTGGCTTCGCGCACCAGGGTTTCGCGGTGGGCCATCGGGAAGCGAATATCCAGGTCGTCCCAGTACTGCGCCTGGCTGATGGTGCGGATCGCCGGGAAGTACCATTTCAGGTCGTAGGCCAGCTTGGCCTGGGCGACCATTTCATCGCGGTTGAAATGGCGGCTGACGTGGTACCACTCGCGGCGACCATCGACGATCTGCCCGCGGGCATGAAACTCCAGGGCCCGACGCACACCCGGGGTGTTGCGCACCTTGGTGATCAATGCCTGGCTGAGCACCAGCGGCTTGTTGTTCAGCGAATAAGGCGACTGCGAGCGATCGGCGGCCAGGAAGCCATAGAAATCACGCTCGCGGGCGAGACCTTTGTACAGCGTCTGCGCTTCCGGGTTCTGCGGTTGCGCCAATTCCAGGCTGCGGGCCTGCCAGTAACGCCAGCGGTTGGTGGTGGCCAGGTCCTGAGGCAGGCGACGGGTCAGCTGATAGGCATCATCCCAACGCGCCAGGCGTAGCAACAGGCGCAGGCGCCATTCGGATACGGTGTTGTCGCGCAGCTCCGGGTCGTATTTGGTCATGACGTCCAGCGCGCGGCTGTCGAAGCGGCGAGCGAGGGTCAGGCCGATCTCCCGGGCAATGGCGACTTTCTCGTCGCGGGAGAAATGCATGCTGCTGGCATAGCCATCGAGCAGGGCCATGGCCTTGTCCGGATCCTGGCGCGCCAAGCGACGCAGGCCGAGGCTGACGATGTCGGACATCGGCTCATCGGCCGGGCTGAAGCGCGACGGCTGGTTGAGCATTTCGGGCTTCTGCGCCACATCGACCAACAAGCGCCCGCGTGGGGCGAGGGTGGTGAGGCCGTTCACCAGGCTGTTGGCCAGCGGGTAGTTGCGCGCCTGGGCCGCGAGCTTGGTGCGTTCCCAGCGTTTCTGTTCAGTCAGTTGGCCGTCAGCCGCCCACACGCCAAACAGGCCGTCGCAGGCAGCAGGCAGCGACTTGCCGGTCAGCCAGAGTTTGTTCGCGTTGGCGTAGCCTTCGGTTTTCTGGTTGTGGCCGATCTGGTACTGCGCGTTCAGGCAGTCCAGCTCGGTGAAATTCAGCTTGGGGTCGTAATACTTGACGAAGGGTGCCCAGTCGCCACGTTCGGCCAGCCAGCGCAGCCAGCGCAGTTTCATCCAGTTGGCCTGGGGCAGGTCGCCATGTTCGGCGAGGAATTTCTCGATTTCGGCGTTGCTTGCGGTTTTCAGGCGCGCGGTCAGCTCGTCATACGCCAGGTAGGGTTCCAGCGGATAATCGGCGAGGGCCTGGCTGTAGCGCATATAGGGCCCGGTATCGCCCTTGGCCAGCGCGCGCTTGGCTTCATCGTAATACTGGCGCTGGGTGGACAGGTCTACCGCCTGGGCTGATTGGATGGCAGTGGCAGAAAGAAGCAAACATGAAAAAAGACTGAAAAGGCGACTGCGCATGAGACATCCGGGCAGAGAAATCGTGACAAGTGCAGGCAGGACCCGCACTGAATAATCTGTAGCTTAGCCTTTTGCCAGCGACGGGCGAAAGCTTTGCCGAGCTCTTGGCATCAGTTCGCAACATTTGTTGTGCAGAGTGCCCCCACAGTGAAATTGCCGGCCTTTTGCAGCCTCAAGTCAGGTAGAATGCGCGCCCGGTTTTTGGAGAAGCTCATGACCCTGCTCAAATTCAGCGATGTGTCCCTTGCTTTCGGCGCTATGCCGTTGTTGGACAAGGTGTCCTGGCAGATCGCCCGTGGTGAGCGGGTGTGCATCATCGGCCGTAACGGCACTGGCAAGTCCAGCATGATGAAGCTCGTCAAGGGCGACCAGAAGCCTGACGAAGGCTCTGTGTGGCGTGCACCTGGCCTCAAGATTGGCGAATTGCCGCAAGAACTGCCGGTAGCCGACGAGCGGACCGTGTTCGACGTGGTGGCCGAAGGCCTGGACGGCGTTGGCGAGCTGCTCGCGCAGTATCACCACCTGAGCCAGAACATCGTCACCGACGCCGACCTGGACAAGCTGATGCACGTCCAGCACGACCTCGAAGCCCGTGACGGCTGGCGCTTGCAGCAACTGGTCGACAGCACCCTGAGCCGCCTGCAGTTGCCGGCCGACAAGACCCTGTCCCAGTTGTCCGGCGGCTGGCGTCGTCGCGTCCTGCTGGCCCAGGCCCTGGTTTCCGAACCGGACCTGCTGCTGCTCGACGAACCGACCAACCACCTGGACATCGGTGCAATTGCCTGGCTCGAAGAAGCGCTGAAGGATTTCCAGGGTGCCGTGCTGTTCATCACGCACGACCGTTCATTCCTGCAGAACCTGGCAACCCGCATCCTCGAACTGGATCGCGGCGGCCTGATCGACTGGAACGGCGACTACGCCAGCTTCCTGGTGCACAAGGAAGCTTCGCTGGCCGCTGAAGAAACCGCCAACGCGTTGTTCGACAAGAAGTTGGCCCAGGAAGAAGTGTGGATCCGTCAGGGCATCAAGGCCCGTCGCACCCGTAACGAAGGCCGCGTACGCGCCTTGAAAGCCCTGCGCGTCGAGCGTAGCGAGCGTCGTGAGCGCACCGGCAAGGCCAACATCCAGCTGGACACCGCCGACAAGTCGGGCAAGCAGGTAATGGTCCTCGAGAATGTGAGCTTCGCGCATCCGGGCGGCCCGTTCCTGATCAAGGATTTCTCGATGGTCCTGACGCGGGGCGACCGTATCGGTCTGCTCGGCGCCAACGGTACCGGCAAGACCACGCTGCTGAAGTTGATGCTCAGCGGTCTGCAGCCTACCAGCGGCACTGTGGAAGAGGGCACGCGCATCGACGTGGCGTACTTCGACCAGTTGCGCCATCAGCTGGACCTGGAAAAGACCGTGATCGACAACGTCGCCGAAGGTCGCGATTTCATCGACATCGACGGCCAGAGCCGCCACGTGCTGAGCTACCTCGGCGATTTCCTGTTCAGCCCGCAGCGTGCCCGCACGCCGGTGAAGGCGCTGTCGGGTGGTGAGCGCGCGCGTCTGTTGCTGGCCAAGCTGTTCAGCAAGCCGGCGAACCTGCTGGTACTCGACGAACCGACCAACGACCTCGACGTGGAAACCCTCGAGTTGCTGGAAGAGGTGCTGCTGACCTTCAACGGCACTGTACTGATGGTCAGTCACGACCGGGCATTCCTCGACAACGTGGTCACCAGCACTCTGGTGTTTGAAGGTGAAGGCAAGGTCCGCGAATACGTCGGTGGTTATCAGGACTGGCTGCGTCAGGGCGGCTCGCCGCGCCTGCTGGGCGTGACTGAGAGCAAGTCGGGCAAGGCTGATCTGAATTCGGCGGTGGTGACCGCTGAAGTCGCTCCGGTAGCTGCAGCGGTCGAAGCGCCAGTGGCGAAGAAGAAGCTCAGCTACAAGCTGCAGCGCGAGCTGGAGATGTTGCCGGCGCAGATCGAAGCCATGGAGCAGCAGATTGCTGCGGTTGAGGCGCAGATGGCGGATGGCGGTTTCTACCAGCGCCCTGCGGCAGAGACGGCTGCAGTGATCGCCCAGCTGGAGCAGTTGCAGGCTGAGCACGATCTGATGGTGGAGCGTTGGGCCGAGCTGGATGCCTGATTGACCCCGCAATAAAAAAGCCCGGCGTTCAGAAATGAGGCCGGGCTTTTTGTATGAACACGATCTACAGATGAACCCAAATCCCCTGTAGGAGTGAGCCTGCTCGCGATGAGGCCCTGTCAATCGACATCAATGTTGACCGATAGGGCCTCATCGCGAGCAGGCTCACTCCTACAGTAAGGATGCAGCAGAGGCTTTCAGTTTTTGTTGGCGAGGCGCACCGCCAGCACGTCACAAGGCGCGCCGTGCAGCACGTCGTTGGCCGTGGAGCCCAGCAGCAAGGCCAAGCCATGGCGGCCGTGGCTGCCGACCACGATCAGGTCGCAGGTCTGTTCCTTGGCCAGATGGTGGATCTCCTGGCGTGGCTGGCCGTAGGTCAGGTGACTGTATTCCTTGGAGAGCTCAGGGTATTTGATGATCAGCCGGTCAAGCCGCTCGCGGGCCTGGTCAAACTGCTGTTGCTGCAGTTGCGACAGGTCCATCGGCACGTCGCCGCCAAAGGCCATGGCCATCGGTTCGACGATGTGTACCAGGGATAGCTTGGCACCGTTGCTCACCGACAGCTCGCGAGCGCGGTGGATGACAGGGTCGCACTCTTCGGTCAGGTCTACAGCGACCAGAATATGGTTGTAGGGCATGAGGTGCTCCTCCTGAGGTTTGCAATATGGGTAAGTATGGCTGGTTTCAAGCGCAGTGGTTCCCAAGAGGTCCGGCGCGCTCATTTAAAAAGCGGAGTACAGATATGACGGTCTGGATAGTGGTGTCAATCCTGTTAGTGGTTTTGAGCCCGCTGGCATGGTTGCGGCCGTCCCGTGGTCAGAGTGGCCGCATGGCCCTGCGCATGGAGGCGCGACGCATCGGCCTGGCCATGCAGCTGGCGCCCGTGGAGTGGCCACACTGGCTCAGCCAGGAGCCCCCGAGCCCGTGTGCGCAGTACCATCGGCCACGGCGCGGCACGCGGCCGGCCTGCTGGAGTTACTGGCAAAAGGCGCCTGGGGTGTGGGTCAATCAGTGGCAGGAGGTCTGCGAGGATCAGCTGCTGCTGAATCATTTCGAAAAATTGCCGGCCAATGTGTACAAGGTCGAGGCGGACAAGCAGATGATCACGTTGTATTGGGGTGAGAAGGGCGAGGCCGAGGTTTTGCAGCAAATTGACGCCACCCTCAAGGCCCTGGCCTGAGACCCGTATCCCCCGTATACCCCCGTAGGAGCTGCCGAAGGCTGCGATCCGTTGATCTTGTTTTTAAAAGCCAGATCAAAAGATCGCAGCCTTCGGCAGCTCCTACGGGTGGTCCTCCAGATGCGATGACAAGTCTGCAGGCAATAAAAAGCCCGACATCAACATCGGGCCGGGTTGGCCAGGCAGGCCGGAAAACGGTGTGGGCTGATCTTACGCCGGGCGTTCGCCAAAGCGTTTAAATTTTTTCTTCCAGGTCCCGCCAGCGTAGTCTCTTAAACAGAGGCTGCCGCGAATTAGGGCGACTTTTCTAACTATTGATTCTATGAATGGCCGCACATGCATCGGCGTGTTGCAGCACCTTGTGGTGCACGAATGACCGCAAAGTCGCGTTTGCGCCCCTGTTCTGGGCGATTGACAATTGTCGGAAATTCCGTGAAGGTGACGTACCCAAATCAAACGGGCGTATGAATTGAGCGTTTGTCTTAAACTTCGCTCCTACAGAATCCCGACTATCGCGTTGGCGGGTGTGCCGGGTGGATTGGCGTAGCATCGACGAATAACGTCCTGCCAAGCCATTCGCCTGCGTCCGACGTGTACTGTTCAGCTTCCATATCGTGGAGATCAGTTGATGATTTACGAAGGTAAAGCCATCACGGTTACGGCTCTTGAAAGTGGCATCGTCGAATTGAAATTCGACCTCAAGGGTGAGTCCGTCAACAAGTTCAACCGTCTAACCCTGAACGAATTGCGTCAGGCCGTAGACACTATCAAGGCAGATGCTTCGATCAAGGGTGTGATCGTCAGCAGCGGCAAGGACGTCTTCATCGTCGGCGCCGACATCACCGAATTCGTCGAGAACTTCAAGCTGCCTGATGCAGAGCTTGTTGCAGGCAACCTCGAAGCCAACAAGATATTCAGCGATTTCGAAGACCTCAACGTCCCGACTGTCGCCGCGATCAACGGCATCGCCCTGGGTGGCGGTCTGGAAATGTGCCTGGCGGCGGACTACCGCGTCATGTCCACCAGCGCCAAGATCGGTCTGCCGGAAGTCAAGCTGGGCATCTACCCGGGCTTCGGCGGTACCGTGCGCCTGCCGCGCCTGATCGGTGCCGACAACGCCATCGAGTGGATCGCCTCCGGCAAGGAAAACCGTGCTGAAGACGCGCTGAAGGTCAGCGCCGTGGACGCCGTGGTTGCACCTGAGAAACTGCAGGAAGCCGCTCTGGAACTGATCAAACGCGCCATTTCCGGCGAATTTGACTACAAGGCCAAGCGCCAGCCGAAGCTGGAAAAGCTCAAGCTGAACGCGATCGAGCAAATGATGGCCTTCGAAACCGCCAAAGGTTTTGTTGCTGGTCAAGCTGGCCCGAACTACCCGGCGCCGGTTGAAGCGATCAAGACTATCCAGAAAGCTGCGAACTTCGGTCGCGATAAGGCGCTGGAAGTCGAAGCCGCAGGTTTTGTGAAACTGGCCAAGACCTCTGCTGCGCAGAGCTTGATCGGTCTGTTCCTGAACGATCAGGAACTGAAGAAAAAGGCCAAGGCCTACGACGAAATCGCTCGCGACGTGAAGCAGGCTGCCGTATTGGGCGCCGGCATCATGGGTGGCGGTATCGCTTATCAGTCGGCCTCCAAAGGTACGCCGATCCTGATGAAGGACATCAACGAGCACGGTATCGAGCAAGGCCTGGCTGAAGCAGCCAAGCTGCTGGTCGGGCGCGTTGATAAAGGTCGCATGACTGCGGCGAAGATGGCTGAAGTGCTCAACGGCATTCGTCCAACCCTGTCCTACGGCGACTTCGGTCACGTGGATCTGGTAGTCGAAGCTGTCGTCGAGAACCCGAAGGTCAAGCAAGCCGTGCTGGCTGAAGTGGAAGACAAGGTCAAAGAGGACACCATCCTCGCGTCCAACACCTCGACCATTTCCATCACCTTGCTGGCCAAGGCCCTCAAGCGTCCGGAAAACTTCGTCGGCATGCACTTCTTCAACCCGGTGCACATGATGCCGCTGGTTGAAGTGATCCGTGGCGAGAAGTCCAGCGAGCTGGCTGTTGCCACTACCGTTGCCTACGCCAAGAAAATGGGCAAGAACCCGATCGTCGTCAACGACTGCCCGGGCTTCCTGGTCAACCGCGTGCTGTTCCCGTACTTCGGCGGTTTCGCCAAGCTGGTCAGCGCTGGTGTCGACTTCGTGCGCATCGACAAGGTCATGGAAAAATTCGGCTGGCCAATGGGCCCGGCCTACCTGATGGACGTGGTCGGCATCGACACCGGCCACCACGGTCGTGACGTGATGGCTGAAGGCTTCCCGGACCGCATGAAAGACGATCGCCGTACAGCGATCGACGTGCTCTACGAAGCCAAACGCCTGGGTCAGAAGAACGGCAAGGGCTTCTACGCCTACGAGACCGACAAGAAGGGCAAGCAGAAGAAAGTTGCTGACCCGTCGGTACTGGAAGTGCTCAAGCCAATCGTTTACGAGCAGCGCGAAGTCACAGACGAAGACATCATCAACTGGATGATGATCCCGCTGTGCCTGGAAACCGTGCGTTGCCTGGAAGACGGCATTGTCGAAACCGCCGCCGAAGCCGACATGGGTCTGGTCTACGGTATTGGTTTCCCTCCATTCCGTGGTGGTGCGCTGCGCTACATCGATTCGATCGGTGTGGCCGAGTTCGTTGCCCTGGCTGACCAGTACGCTGATTTGGGCGCGCTGTACCACCCGACCGCGAAACTGCGTGAAATGGCCAAGACTGGCCAGCGGTTCTTCGGTTAAGCGTCCCAACACTTGAGCGAGAGTGAAATTTTATGAGCTTGAATCCAAGAGACGTCGTGATTGTCGACTTCGGTCGTACTCCGATGGGCCGCTCCAAGGGCGGCATGCACCGCAATACCCGCGCCGAAGACATGTCGGCGCACCTGATCAGCAAGCTGCTGGAACGCAACGTCAAGGTTGACCCGAACGAAGTCGAAGATGTGATCTGGGGCTGCGTCAACCAGACCCTGGAGCAGGGCTGGAACATCGCGCGCATGGCGTCGCTGATGACCCAGATCCCGCACACCGCTGCCGGCCAGACCGTCAGCCGCCTGTGTGGCTCGTCGATGAGTGCACTGCACACTGCCGCGCAAGCGATCATGACCGGCAACGGTGACGTGTTCGTCGTCGGCGGCGTCGAGCATATGGGTCACGTGAGCATGATGCACGGTGTCGATCCGAACCCGCACATGTCGCTGTACGCGGCGAAAGCCTCGGGCATGATGGGCCTGACTGCGGAGATGCTCGGCAAGATGCACGGCATCACTCGCGAACAGCAGGACGCCTTTGGCGTGCGTTCCCACCAGCTCGCCCACAAGGCGACTGTGGAAGGCAAGTTCAAGGATGAAATCATCCCGATGCAGGGCTACGACGAGAACGGTTTCCTGAAACTGTTCGACTACGACGAAACCATTCGTCCGGAAACCACCCTGGAAAGCCTGGCGGCGTTGAAGCCAGCGTTTAACCCGAAGGGCGGCACCGTGACAGCCGGTACTTCGTCGCAGATCACCGATGGTGCCTCGTGCATGATCGTGATGTCGGCGCAACGCGCTCAGGACTTGGGTATCCAGCCGCTGGCCGTGATTCGTTCGATGGCAGTGGCAGGTGTGGACCCGGCGATCATGGGCTATGGTCCAGTACCGGCGACCCAGAAAGCACTGAAACGTGCGGGCCTGGGGATCAACGATATCGACTTCTTCGAGCTCAACGAAGCTTTCGCCGCACAGGCCCTGCCAGTGCTGAAAGATCTGAAAGTGCTCGACAAGATGAACGAGAAGGTTAACCTGCACGGCGGCGCGATCGCCCTGGGTCACCCGTTCGGTTGCTCCGGTGCGCGGATTTCCGGCACTTTGCTCAACGTGATGAAGCAAAATGGCGGCAACCTTGGTGTTGCAACCATGTGCATTGGTCTCGGCCAAGGCATCTCCACCGTCTTCGAACGCGTTTAAGCGTTCCGTTGATGGAAGCCGGGGCCAAGTGCCCCGGTTTTTGTTTTTCCGAATTTTTTTATTTTTATTTTGAAAAGATTTGTGCGAGGGCCAAACCATGCCGATTCAACCTGGGCTCTACCAACATTACAAAGGTCCGCAGTACCGCGTATTCAGCATTGCGCGACATTCGGAAACAGAAGAAGAAGTGGTCTTCTACCAAGCCCTGTATGGTGATTACGGCTTTTGGGTGCGTCCCCTGAGCATGTTCCTGGAGTCGGTCGAGGTTGACGGCGAACAGGTGCCACGCTTTGCTTTGGTGCAAGCCGAACCGAGCGTTTTTTCCAAGGCATAAGCTGAGTGCGCGCGGAACCCTGCGCTTGACCTCACCTTGTAGCCACTATATATAGCGGTGCCGCGTCAGGCGCCAACCGCCTTTCACTTCTAGAATTCAGGAATTTTCTGATCCATGGGCAAATCGCTGGTCATTGTGGAATCCCCGGCTAAGGCCAAGACCATCAACAAGTATCTGGGTAACCAATACGTGGTGAAGTCGAGTATCGGCCATATCCGAGACCTGCCCACCAGCGGTTCGGCTAGCGCCAGCAAAGAGCCAGCCGCCAAGCGTGGAAAGGCCGCTGCGGGCGAAGGTCCGGTGCTCACGCCGAAAGAGAAATCGCGCAAGCAGCTGGTCTCGCGCATGGGTGTCGATCCCGATCATGGCTGGAAAGCCAAGTACGAGATCCTCCCGGGCAAGGAAAAGGTCATCGAGGAGCTGCGCCGGCTCGCCAAGGATGCTGACACCATCTATCTCGCAACCGACTTGGATCGCGAGGGGGAAGCCATTGCCTGGCACCTGCGCGAAGCCATCGGTGGTGATGACAGCCGCTACAAGCGCGTGGTGTTCAACGAAATCACCAAGAAAGCGATCCAGGAAGCCTTCTCCAAGCCGGGCGAACTGGACATCGACCGTGTCAACGCCCAGCAGGCGCGTCGTTTCCTCGACCGCGTAGTGGGTTACATGGTTTCGCCACTGCTGTGGGCCAAGATTGCTCGTGGCCTGTCTGCCGGCCGCGTGCAATCGGTGGCCGTGAAGCTGGTGGTCGAGCGTGAACGCGAAATTCGTGCGTTCAACCCGGAAGAATACTGGGAAATCCACGCTGACCTCGGCACCGCCAAGGGCGCGACCGTGCGCTTTGACGTGGCTCGCGAGAAAGGCGAGGCGTTCAAGCCGCTTAACGAAACCCAGGCGATGGCCGCGCTGGAGAAGCTCAAGGCCTCCAGCTACAGCATCGTCAAGCGCGAAGACAAGCCGACCAGCAGCAAGCCGTCTGCGCCATTCATCACGTCCACCCTGCAGCAGGCTGCGAGTAACCGCCTGGGCTTTGGTGTGAAGAAAACCATGATGATGGCCCAGCGTTTGTACGAAGCCGGCTACATCACTTATATGCGTACCGACTCCACCAACCTCTCGGCTGATGCCGTGACCATGGCGCGCAGCTACATCGAGACCGAGTTCGGCAAGAAATACTTGCCGGAAAACCCGAACGTCTACAGCAGCAAGGAAGGCGCACAGGAGGCTCACGAAGCGATTCGTCCTTCTGATGCCAATACCGAGCCAAGCAAGCTGTCGGGCATGGAGCGCGATGCTGAGCGCCTCTACGAGCTGATCTGGCGCCAGTTCCTGGCCTGCCAGATGTTGCCGGCGCAATACCTGTCCACCACCGTTACTGTCGGTGCCGGTGAATTCGAGCTGCGCGCCAAGGGCCGCATCCTCAAGTTCGACGGTTACACCCGCGTCATGCCGCAGATCGCCAAGCCAGGCGATGACGATGTACTGCCGGACATGGCCCAGGGCGACTCGATGAAGCTGATCAAGCTTGATCCGACCCAGCACTTCACCAAGCCGCCTGCGCGTTACTCGGAAGCGAGCCTGGTAAAAGAAATGGAAAAACGTGGCATCGGTCGTCCTTCGACCTATGCGGCGATCATTTCGACCATCCAGGACCGTGGCTATGTTGCGCTGCACAACCGTCGGTTCTACTCGGAGAAGATGGGCGACATCGTCACCGAGCGCCTGTCCGAAAGCTTCTCTAACCTGATGGACTACGGCTTCACCGCCGGCATGGAAGAGAACCTCGATGACGTGGCCCAGGGCGAACGCGACTGGAAAAGCGTGCTCGACGAGTTCTACGGCGACTTCAAGAAGAAACTCGAAGTAGCTGAAAGCGCCGAAGGTGGCATGCGTGCCAACCAGCCGGTGATGACTGATATTCCGTGCGTGGTGTGCGGTCGCCCGATGCAGATTCGTACCGCATCGACCGGCGTGTTCCTCGGCTGCTCGGGCTACAGCCTGCCGCCGAAAGAACGCTGCAAAGCCACCGTCAACCTGGTGCCGGGCGACGAAATCGCTGCGGATGACGAGGGTGAGTCGGAATCCCTGGTGCTGCGCGGCAAGCATCGCTGCCCGATCTGCAGCACGGCGATGGACGCCTACCTGCTCGATGAGAAGCGCAAGTTGCACATCTGCGGTAACAACCCGGATTGCAATGGCTACGAGATCGAGGAGGGCAGTTATCGCATTAAGGGCTACGAAGGTCCGAGCCTGGAATGCGACAAGTGCGGCAGCGAGATGCAACTCAAGACCGGCCGTTTCGGCAAGTTCTTCGGTTGCACCAACGCAACGTGCAAGAACACCCGCAAGCTGCTGAAAAGTGGTGATGCGGCGCCGCCGAAGATGGATCCGGTGAAGATGCCTGAGCTGAAATGCGAAAAGGTCAACGACACCTACATCCTGCGTGACGGTGCTTCCGGGTTGTTCCTGGCGGCCAGCCAGTTCCCGAAAAACCGTGAGACCCGTGCGCCGTTGGTGATGGAGATCATTCCGCACAAGGACGAGATCGATCCGAAGTATCACTTCCTGTGCGAAGCGCCTAAGAAGGATCCCGACGGCTTGCCGGCAGTGATTCGTTACAGCCGCAAGACCAAGGAGCAGTACGTGCAGACAGAAGTCGACGGCAAGCCGACTGGTTGGAAGGCGTACTACGACGGCGGTAAGTGGAAGGTCGAGGACAAGCGCCCGGCTGCGAAGGCGTAGAATCGCAAGACCCCTTGTGGGAGCGAGCCTGCTCCGGGCGGCGCTCCGACGATGAACCTGAGAACGCCACGGGAGACCAGGCTCCCCGTGTCATCTTTCACGACCATCGCGAGCAGGCTCGCTCCTACAGGACCTGCGTGAAGCAATTATCTCGTTGTGGAGACTGCCGTCATGGCCCACGAACTCTATACCCGCACCAACCAGAAAATCTATTTCGCCGGCCTGTCGCTGGAAGCCCTCGCCAAGGCGGAAGAGGGGCGGGCGATGAACTCCCTGGCGCTGATCCAGGCAGGGCGCGAATCGGCGTTGTTTCACCTGTACGGTGCGCTGCTGGGGCTGTGCCATGAGATCGCCGGCTTCTATCGTCTGCCCCAGGCCAACGCTCCGCGCGCTGAACTGTTGCTGACCCGCGAAATACTGGACGCCATCGCGATCCCGGAAATGGCCGAGATGGTCGAGCTGGCGCAAAACCGGGAAACCTGGCTGGCGAAGTTGCTCGCCGCTTATTCCGCGCTGTTCCAGCCGCCCCGCGCTCCTCACAAGCCCAAGGGTGACGTGACCCAGCCGCTGATCCAGGCAATTAACCTGGACGAGGAAGAAGCGCCGCAGGAACTCAGCCGTGAAGAGCTGGAAACCTGGCGGCAGAACCTCAAGGGCCTGGCCATTCGTTTTCGTGAAGGTTTGAACGAGTGCTGATCGCCCGTGACTCAGCGGTGCGATCCATAGCGCTGCTGGTCAAGATCCCGAGCGAAGCATGGCCGATGCCTATATAATCCCCGCCTTTCGTGGAGAACAGACTTTTATGCCAACGTCGTTTCTGGAAATTGTCGAGCTACCTGATGGCCGTATCGAGCTGCGCAGGGCTGAGGACGAGGGTTCTCTGGTGACTTTGGATTTCTCCGAAGATGCCAAAGCGTTCCTGCAAGGTCAGCACGTGGAAGTCGCCAAGGCGATGTTGAGCGTCGGCGTGCAGATGGCCGGTCGCATGGTTGAAGGCGAATTCGAAAAAGATGAGGGTTCGCGGGTTCTTCACTGATCCCCGCCCGTCGGTTTCTGCTGATTGCCGCTTCGGTTCGGCTTCTCTGTCCTTGAGAAGCCCCGCGCATAATCCATGCGCGCAGTATTACTTGCTCAGCCCAGTCGAATATTCAGACTTTGCGCGTCCCCGATTCGGGCGGCGCTGATCAGCTGTTGCCGTTGGTTAGAGCCCAGCGGATTGAGCCAGCTGACGACCGTGTGGCTGCGGCCCAGTCGAAGTGCTTCGCAAGTAAGTTGCTGAGTGCTCTGGGTGCCTCGCGGTTGCAGTAGCAGGATGCGCTCGCGGTTGAGCCCGGCGTCCCGCAACCAGGCCTGAGTCAGGCTGGCGGGCGGGGCGATCAGGGTCAGCCAGCGGGCGTCCTGGTCCTGGCTCAGTTCCCTGAGGATCGGGGCGAGAAGGTTAAGGCAATTCCCGGCTGCACCACGCAGCGACAGTTCGCTGAAGACTTCCGGCTCGGCGCTCCATGGCGACTCGACCACGTCTTTGAGGATGGGCGCCAGCGGCTGCACCATGAACGCCTCGAACAACGGCAGTTGGGCTTGCTGTGATGTGTGCGGGAATTGCATAAAGCCTCCTTTAGCGGCGAATGACGCCAACACTCAAGCCTTCGATCACCAGTTCCTGATCTTTCAGGTTGACTTCGATAGGGGCGAACTCAGGGTTTTCGGCCAGCAACCAGACTTTGCTGCCATCGCGCTTGAAGCGTTTGACGGTAACTTCATCGCCAATTCGCGCGACCACGATCTGGCCATTGCGGGCTTCGCGGGTGGTATGCACCGCCAGCAGGTCACCGTCGAAAATGCCGACGTCCTTCATGCTCATGCCGTGAACCCGCAGCAGGTAATCCGCGCGCGGATGGAAGAAGGCCGGGTTGATGTTGCAGGACTCTTCGATGTGCTGCTGGGCCAGGATCGGCGCGCCGGCAGCGACCCGACCAATGATCGGCAGGGTGGAGTCGTCGTTCTTGGCTTCGAAGCCGGGAATACGGATGCCGCGGGATGCGCCCGGGGTCATCTCGATTGCACCCTTGCGGGCCAGTGCCTTAAGGTGTTCTTCCGCCGCGTTGGGCGATTTGAACCCCAGTTCCTGGGCGATTTCCGCACGGGTCGGCGGGTAGCCGTTGTCTTCTAGGCAGCGTTTGATGAAGGCCAGAATCTCTGCTTGGCGTGGCGTCAGCTTTAGCATATTGATCGCTCTGTCTTTTTATACAGTGACTGGGATTATATACAGTGGAACGGTCTTGGCAATGCCCGTTTTTTTACCTGCCGCTGGACGGTCGATCCAGGCCCTGATTGAAGCTGTGCAGTTGTATGGTTAAATAGCTGACCGACCATTCCCAAAACGAACAGCCAGGCTTGACAAGACAAGGTCTGAAACGTATGTTTCAAACAAGTGTTTGTCAGGCGGAGTAGCCATGGCCCAGTCGGAAACCGTTGAACGCATTCTCGATGCTGCCGAGCAATTGTTCGCGGAAAAAGGTTTTGCTGAAACCTCGTTGCGCCTGATCACCAGCAAGGCAGGGGTCAACCTGGCGGCGGTGAACTACCATTTCGGCTCGAAAAAAGCCCTGATCCAGGCGGTGTTCTCGCGCTTCCTCGGACCGTTCTGCCTGAGCCTCGATAAAGAGCTGGAGCGGCGTCAGGCCAAGCCGGAAAACAAGCCGACGCTTGAGGAACTGCTTGAGATCCTGGTCGAGCAGGCACTGGTGGTGCAGCCCCGGAGCGGCAACGATCTGTCGATTTTCATGCGCTTGCTGGGTTTGGCCTTCAGTCAGAGCCAAGGCCACTTGCGGCGTTACCTGGAAGACATGTATGGCAAGGTGTTCCGCCGCTACATGATGCTGGTCAACGAAGCCGCTCCGCGCATTCCGCCGATCGAGCTGTTCTGGCGCGTGCACTTCATGCTCGGGGCCGCCGCGTTCAGCATGTCGGGGATCAAGGCATTGCGCGCGATTGCCGAAACCGATTTCGGCGTTAATACCTCGATCGAGCAGGTGATGCGCCTGATGGTGCCGTTCCTCGCTGCCGGCATGCGTGCCGAAACCGGTGTGACCGATAGCACCATGGCCACCGCGCAGCTGCGTCCGCGCAGTAAATCGACACAGGTTGCCGCCAAGGTTTAACCGCGCACGGGTGGGCGCGGCTGCTTACATCCGCTAAGCTAGCCGCCCATGCCGACTCTCGTTCTGAACCCGCTCCCTATCGCTTTCGCCAACCTGCCGGGCCTCGCCCTGGTTGGCGAATTTGCGCGAGCTGGGTTTTTGTTTATCAAGGAATCTCTATGACTGCTGGCCTGCAAGGCTCGTTGATGGTGGACGTCGCCGGTACCTGGCTGACGGCCGAAGATCGCCAGTTACTGCGCCAACCCGAAGTGGGCGGGCTGATCATTTTCGCCCGCAACATTGAACACCCGCGCCAGGTGCGCGAACTGAGCGCGGCGATCCGCGCCATTCGCCCGGACCTGTTGCTGGCGGTGGACCAGGAGGGCGGTCGCGTGCAGCGTCTGCGCCAGGGCTTCGTGCGCCTGCCAGCCATGCGCGCCATCGCCGATAATCCGAACGCTGAAGAACTGGCCGAACACTGTGGCTGGATCATGGCGACCGAAGTGTTGGCGGTCGGTCTCGATCTGAGCTTCGCCCCGGTACTGGACCTGGACTACCAGCGCAGCGCGGTGGTCGGGACCCGTTCGTTTGAAGGTGACCCTGAGCGTGCAGCGCTGTTGGCTGGCGCGTTCATCCGCGGGATGAACAGCGCCGGCATGGCCGCCACCGGCAAGCATTTCCCCGGTCATGGCTGGGCCGAAGCCGATTCCCATGTCGCGATTCCTAACGACGAACGCAGCCTCGAAGAGATCCGCGCCAACGACCTGGTGCCGTTCGCCAAATTGAGCAAGCAACTCGCCGCCGTGATGCCGGCCCACGTCATCTACCCGCAAGTCGACTCCCAGCCCGCCGGCTTCTCCCGCCGCTGGTTGCAAGACATCCTGCGCGGCGAGCTGCAATTTGACGGAGTGATCTTCAGTGATGACCTGTCCATGGCCGGCGCTCATGTGGTCGGCGATGCTGCCAGCCGCATCGAAGCGGCACTGAGCGCCGGTTGCGACATGGGCCTGGTGTGCAACGACCGCGCGGCTGCGGAGCTGGCCCTGAGCGCCGCCCAACGCCTGAAGGTCACGCCGTCGCCGCGCATTGCGCGGATGCGTGGGCAATCCTTCGCCAATACCGAGTACCGTCAGCAGCCGCGTTGGCTGGCAGCCATCGGCGCGCTCAAAGAAGCTCAACTGATTGAATAAGGACTTAACGTTATGACGGTTTACGCGATCATCGGTGGCACTGGCCTGACCCAGCTCGAAGGCCTGAACATTCGTCAGTCCCTGGCAGTGGACACGCCCTACGGCGCGCCTTCGGCCGAGGTGCAGATTGGTGAATACGCCGGCAAGGAGGTGCTGTTCCTCGCGCGTCACGGTCATCCGCACCGTTTCCCGCCGCACCAGGTGAACTACCGCGCCAACCTCTGGGCGCTGAAGCAGGCCGGTGCCGAAGCGATTCTGGCGGTCAACGCGGTGGGCGGCATTCATTCGGCGATGGGCACCGGGCATTTTTGCGTGCCGCATCAACTGATCGACTACACCAGCGGGCGCGAGCACACGTTCTTCGCCGATGACCTGGAGCAGGTGACACACATCGATTTCAGTTTTCCGTACAGCGAGCCGTTGCGTGAGCAATTGATCGCGGCGCTGGCAGCGGAAGGTGTCGATTACAGCAGCCAGGGCGTTTATGCCTGCACCCAGGGTCCGCGACTGGAAACCGTTGCCGAGATCACCCGTCTGGAGCGAGATGGCTGCGATATCGTCGGCATGACCGGGATGCCTGAAGCGGCACTGGCGCGTGAGCTGGACCTGGATTATGCGTGCCTGGCGCTGGTGGTGAACCCGGCGGCGGGCAAGTCGACGGCGGTGATTACCATGGCTGAGATCGAGCAGGCGTTGCATGATGGGATGGGGAAGGTTAAGTCGACTTTGGCGCGGGTGCTAAAGGGCTAACAAGACGCTAGACCGAGTTGAGTTCATCGCGGGCAAGCCTTGCTCCCACAGGCCTTGCTCCCACAAGAGCCTTGCTCCCACAGGCTGTCGCTCCCCAAGGGTTAATTAATACCTGTGGGAGCAAGGCTTGCCCGCGATGACGATCTGACGGGCGCTGCTGAATTCAGCGCTTCTCGAGCTTATCCGGCAACGGCGCAAACAACGCCTCAATATCATCATTCTGCAACTTCCAGTCCCCGGCCTTGCGCCCATCCAGCACACCCGCCGCCAGATCAGACTTTTCCTTTTGCAGGTGCTGAATCTTCTCTTCGACTGTGCCTCGGGCGATCATCTTGTAGACGAACACCGGCTTCTCCTGGCCGATGCGATACGCACGGTCAGTCGCCTGGTTTTCCGTCGCCGGGTTCCACCACGGATCATAGTGAATCACCGTGTCCGCCTCGGTCAGGTTCAGGCCTACACCGCCGGCTTTCAAACTGATCAGGAAGATCTGCCGCTTGCCACTCTGGAAGTCTTTCACTGGCGCACGGCGGTCCCGGGTTTGCCCCGTCAGCAGGGCATATTCAACTCCGCGTTTCTTCAACTCGATTTCGATCAGCGCCAGCATCGAAGTGAACTGCGAGAACAGCAGGATTCGCCGGCCCTCCTCGAACAATTCATCGAGCATCTCCATCAGGCTGTCGAGTTTGCCCGAGGTGCTGCCACGAGTGGGTGGGGCAGCATCGCTGACCAGGCGCAGATCGCAGCACACCTGGCGCAGTTTCAGCAGCGCTTCGAGAATGATGATCTGGCTGCGGGCCACGCCTTTGCGGGTGATCTCGTCACGGACTTTTTTGTCCATGGCCAGGCGCATGGTTTCGTACACGTCCCGCTGGGCTTCGTTGAGTTCGACCCAATGAATGATCTCGGTTTTCGGCGGTAACTCGGTCGCCACCTGCTCCTTGGTCCGGCGCAGCAGGAACGGTTTGATCCGTCCGTTGAGGTGCTGTAGACGGACTTCACTGGCGCGCTTTTCAATCGGCACGCGGTAGTCACGGTTGAAGCTTTTGACGTCGCCCAGCCAGCCCGGCAGCAGAAAGTGGAACAGCGACCACAGTTCACCCAAGTGATTTTCCAGCGGCGTGCCACTCAGGCACAGGCGCTGGCGCGCGTTCAGTTCACGGGCAGCCTGGGCGGCCTTGCTGTTGGGGTTCTTGATGTACTGCGCCTCATCCAGCACCAGCACGTGCAATGGTTGCGCGGCCAGGCGTTCGACGTCCTTGGGCAGCAGGGCATAGGTAGTGAGGATCAGGTCGTAATCGGCCAGGTTGTCGAAATGTTTCTTGCGAGTGGCACCGTACAGCGCCAGCACCTTGAGCTGCGGAGTGAAGTGCGCCGCCTCGTCGAGCCAGTTGGGGATCAGGCTGGTCGGCATCACCACCATGCACGGGCGATCGAGGCGCCCAGCGTTCTTCTCGCTGAGAATGTGCGCCAGGGTCTGCAGGGTTTTACCCAGGCCCATGTCGTCCGCAAGAATGCCGCCGACTTCCAGCTGACGCAGCGACTGCATCCAGCTCAACCCCTCCAGCTGATACGGGCGCAGGGTCGCGTTCAGGCCTTGCGGCGCGCTGGTGGTCAAGTCCTTGATGTCGCGCAGACGCTGGGCAAAGGTACGAATTTGCTCGCCGCCCTCCCACAGCAGGGGCATGCCTTCCAGCGGGTTGAGGCGCGTGGCATCGGCCTTGCTCAGGCGCAGCGTGGTCTCGCCAGGCTCCTGCAGGTAGAACTCGCCGAGGGTCGCCAGCACCGGTTTCAATCGGCCGAGGGGCAGTGCGACTTGCAGCGGGCCGTGCTCGGAATTCGGGCGGTGGGGAATGTTGACCAGGATCAGCTCGTCGTCCCGACGCCGCGCCAGGCGTTCCGGGTTGAGGATTTCGGTGTGCGAGCGCATCAGGTTCAACAGGATCGGCAGCAGGCTCAGGCGCTCGCCGTTGACGATGATGCCGAGCTCCAGATCGAACCAGTCGCGCTCCGGGGCTTGTTCGACGGTGGCGTACCAATCATCCACGGCCGTCAGGTCGAAGCCGAATTCCTCGTCGATCTGCAGCTCCCAACCTTGGGTGCGCAGCTTCGGCAGCTCATTGAGCGTGAAGGTCAGCCAGGCGCTGTCGTTGATCATCTCGAACAGTTCGCCGGCACTTTCCGGCAGGGCCTTGCTCTGCCGGGTGGCAATCTTGAATCCCAGAATGCGCAACTGTTCCCTGTAGGACTGTTCCACTTCGGGCTGGCGTTTTATCCGCAGGGTCTGGGTTTCCTGGCGGATCAGGATGTCGGCATTCTTTTGCCCGGAGACATACTCATCCAGATAGCTGAAGGACAGCGCCGCGCGATGCTGGATGTAGCGCTGCATCTTGCCGTTGCGCGGCTCGAATGCACTGAATTCGATGCTCGCCAGCCACAGGCGCGGCACCGGCTGGACATTGTCCACCAGCACATGCGGCACGGCTTTCGGATTGCGGTTTTCCAGGACTGCCGACAGTTTTTCCAGCAGTTCGGCGTCTTTGGCCGCAGCCGGGTAGTCGAGGGTTTCCTGCACCTGCAGGAGCACTGCGGCGCAATGCTTGCAGTTGTTGCGCACCGGGCAACTGCAAGTGGCATCGACCATCAGCAACGTCGACTTGGCCGACTCGCGCAGGCGAATGGTCTGACGGTAGACGTTACCGCCAGAGCCTTCGCAAGCCGCAGTAATGGTTGCGTCGCCGACTTCGACGATCCTGACGCGATTCTCCAGCGCGTAGCGACGGCCACGCTCCAGGCTCTGTTCCTTGAATCGGCTGACCCAGGAAGGTGCCAGCGGTTTGCTCAGGGTCGTGGACATAAGGACTTCAATCAGTCCGGAATTTCATCGGGGACTGGCCGAGGTGCGGGGGCGGTCAACGAAGTGATCTTGATCAGCAGGCCGAGGTGGCCGTTGTCGAGGAAATTCAGCTGGCCGTTCTTGGTGTGGCTTTCCTGCTTAAGGCGCTCGCTGGCGGTGACCAGGCCGTTGGCGTCGATCTGGTTGACCCAGAAGTCGGCGTCGACGTCGGTGAAACGCCCCAGTTTCAGGTTCAGGGTGCCCTCGATCGGGAACTGGCCGAATTGTTCGGCGCCGTCGCTGACCGCGACCTTACTGGCTTCTTCGCCCAGGGTCTGTTGCCAGGCCTTGTGCAGCAATACCGTGTATTCATTGCTGGCGGTAAGTTTCTCCACCTCACCATTCAAGGTTGGGGTACGCAGGCTGTCAGGGCTGACAAGTTTGGCGCCTGCGGCCCAGTCTTCCGGTGCAGCGCGGCTGACGATGGCAGGCACGGCGTTCTGCCGCACCAGGATCATTTCAACTTGATACAAATCGTCGGCAAACACCGAGGGGGCGACCAGGGTCATCAGCAAGGTCAGTGAGCGAAACAGGCGCATGCGGCGTCCTTCAAGCAGTTTTCGGGATGAGGAGCTCAAGCAGCGCCTCTACAGTATTAAAGCGCTCTTCCGCGCGCTCCATCGGCACCATGAATTTGAACATCGTGGCGCCTTCGAATTTGTAGCGTTTGGGCTGGCCCTGGATCAGTTTGATCAGCGTCAGCGGGTCGACCGGCGTCTGCGCCGCGAACTCGATGCGACCACCTTGCGGCCCGCCGTCGACTTTCTTGATGCCCAGCAGTTCGGCCTGCAACTTCAGCGCAGTGATGCGCATCAGGTTCTTGGTCGGTTCCGGCAGCAGGCCGAAGCGGTCGATCATCTCCACTTGCAGGTCCTTGAGGCCTTCTTCATCGGCCGCCGAGGCAATGCGCTTGTACAGGATCAGGCGCGCGTGCACGTCCGGCAAATAGGCTTCGGGGATCAGTGCCGGCACTCGCAGATTGACTTCCGGACCACCGCCCAGGGGTTGGTCGAGGTTCGGTTGTTCGCCCTTGCGGATCGACTTCACTGCGCGCTCGAGCATCTCCATGTACAGGGTGAAACCGACTGCCTGGATCTGCCCGCTTTGCCCGTCGCCGAGCAGTTCGCCGGCACCGCGGATTTCCAGGTCGTTGGTGGCGAGCACAAAGCCCGCGCCGAGGTCCTGGGTATTGGCGATCGCTTCCAGGCGCTTTTCCGCATCGGCAGTGATCTGCTGGCGCGGCGGCGTGAGCAGGTAGGCGTAGGCCTGGTGGTGACTGCGCCCGACGCGGCCACGCAGCTGGTGCAACTGCGCCAGGCCGAACTTGTCGGCGCGCTCGATGATGATGGTGTTGGCGCTCGGCACGTCGATGCCGGTCTCGATGATGGTCGAGGCGATCAGCACGTTGAAGCGCTTGTGATAGAAGTCGCTCATCACCTGCTCGAGATCGCGCTCGCGCATCTGCCCGTGGCCGATGCCGATCCGTGCTTCCGGCACCAGCTCGGCGAGGTCGGCTGCGCATTTCTCGATGGTCTTCACGTCGTTGTGCAGGTAGTAGACCTGGCCGCCGCGCAGCAACTCACGCAGCAGGGCCTCCTTGACCGTGCTTTTGTTCTGTTCCATGACGAAGGTGCGCACCGACAGGCGTCGGGCTGGCGGCGTGGCGATGATCGACAGGTCGCGCATGCCCGACACGGCCATGTTCAGCGTGCGCGGAATCGGCGTGGCGGTCAGGGTGAGGATGTCGACTTCACTGCGCAGAGCCTTGAGTTGTTCTTTCTGGCGAACCCCGAAGCGGTGTTCTTCGTCGATGATCACCAGGCCCAGGTTCTTGATTTTCACATCGTCCGACAGCAGCTTGTGCGTGCCGATGACGATGTCGATCTTGCCTTCGGCGAGGTCGGCGATGGCCGCATTCACTTCCTTGGGCGACTTGAAGCGGCTCATCACTTCCACGCTCACCGGCCAGTCGGCGAAGCGATCGCGAAAGCTGTTGTAGTGCTGCTGGGCGAGCAGGGTGGTTGGCACCAGGATGGCGACCTGACGACCGCCGTGCACGGCAATAAACGCTGCGCGCATCGCCACTTCGGTCTTGCCGAATCCCACGTCGCCGCAGACCAGGCGATCCATCGGCTTGGGCGCGAGCATGTCGGCGCGCACGGCTTCGATGGTGGTCTGCTGGTCCGGGGTTTCCTCGAACGGGAAGCCGGCGCTGAAGGTGGCGTAATCGGCTTTCGGATCGGCGAAGGCATAACCTTCCCGAGCGGCCCGACGGGCATAGATGTCGAGCAATTCGGCCGCCACATCGCGCACCTGTTCGGCGGCTTTGCGCTTGGCTTTCTGCCAGGTTTCGGAACCCAGGCGGTGCAACGGCGCCAAGGCGTCGTCGCTGCCGGTGTAGCGCGCGATCAGGTGCAGGTTGGCCACGGGCACATACAGCTTGGCGCCTTCAGCGTATTGCAGGGTGAGGAATTCGGCGGCCTGATCGTCGATTTCCAGGGTCGCCAGTCCGAGATAACGACCGACCCCGTGGTCGATGTGCACCACCGGCGCGCCTTCGCGCAGCTCGGTGAGGTTCTTGATGACGGCGTCGTTGTTGGCGTCGGCGCGTTTCTCGCGGCGACGGCGCTGCATCACGCGCTGGCCGAACAGCGGGCTTTCCGCTACCAGTGCCAGGGCCGGATCGTCCAGCACCAGGCCTTCGTCGAGCGGCGCAATGGTGATCGCCAGGCGCTCTTTGCTCGCGACAAAATCCGGCCAGCTGTCGACGGTTTTTGGTCGCAGCTTCAGGCGTTCCAGCAACTCCAGCAATACTTCACGACGGCCCGCAGACTCGGCGGTGAACAGCACGCGCCCGGGGAACTCGTCGAGGAATCCGGCCAGTGCCGCCAAGGGCTGAGTGGCCTTGGCTTCGATGGCCAGGTTGGGCAGTTCGCGCGCCGGGAAGCGCTCGCGCCCGGCGCCGGTTTCCACGTCCTGCTGGCTGGCCACCACGCGGGGCCAGTTTTTCAGGCGGGCGAAGCAGTCTTCCACCGGCAGGAACAATTCGGCAGGCGGCAATAAAGGCCGCGCCGGATCAACGCGGCGTTCTTCATAACGATTGCGCACGTCGTTCCAGAAGTTTTCCGCAGCCTGCTCGATGCCTGGAAGCGAGAACACCTGGGTGTCCTGCGGCAGGTAGTCGAACAGGGTGGACGTTTCGTCAAAGAACAGCGGCAGGTAGTACTCGATGCCGGCCGGGGTAATCCCGCTGCTCAAGTCCTGGAAGATCGGGCAGCGCCGGAAGTCGACGTCGAAGCGCTCGCGAAAGCGTGCTTTGAAGCGCGTGACCGCATCTTTCTGCAGCGGGAATTCCCGTGCCGGCAGCAGGCGCACAGTGTCGACCTTGTCGATGGAACGCTGGCTCTCCGGATCGAAAGTACGCAGGGTTTCGATTTCGTCATCGAACAGGTCGATCCGGAACGGCAGTTTGCTGCCCATCGGGAACAGGTCGATCAGCGAGCCGCGCACGGTGAATTCGCCATGCTCGTACACCGTGTCGACATAACGATAGCCACTGGCTTCGAGCCGGGTGCGCATCTGCTCGACGTCGAGCTTCTGGCCGACGTCCAGCACCAGGCTGCTGCCGAGCAGGAATTTGGTCGGGGCCAGGCGGTGCAGGGCGGTGGTGATCGGCACCACCAGCACGCCATGACTCAGCTCCGGCAACCTGTACAAGGCGGCGATGCGCTGGGAAATGATGTCCTGGTGCGGCGAAAACAGGTCGTAGGGCAAGGTCTCCCAGTCCGGGAAATGCAGTACGGGCAAATCCGGGGCGAAGAAGCCCAGCTCCTGTTCCAGCCGTTCGGCACTT
Organism: Pseudomonas sp. LB3P31; assembly: GCF_054897945.1. Classification (NCBI taxonomy): domain Bacteria; kingdom Pseudomonadati; phylum Pseudomonadota; class Gammaproteobacteria; order Pseudomonadales; family Pseudomonadaceae; genus Pseudomonas; species Pseudomonas sp. LB3P31. The sequence continues at coordinate 1,372,146 of NZ_CM142710.1, read as the reverse complement.
TGGCTGTCGGCGGTGAGCAGCAGGGTAAAGCGCTTGGCAGCGCTGGCGGCCTCGGCAATGGCCAGGCTCAGGGCGGCACCGGGCAGATTGCCCCAGTGCTGTTTACCTGCCGCGGCAGGGAGAAGCGGTAGACGCAGAACGGGCACGGAAGGTTGAGCTCCAAGCGTTGCGACAAAGTCGGTAATTGTAGCGGTCCCGGGTGCCGCCTGTCAGTTGCAGACTGTGTCTATTACACAGGTTGTACGAAATGTAGTGGTAAAGACAAAATCGGCGGTTTTTTTAGTGAAATTTACCGAATAGGTAGTGGCAAAACGGACCAGTGTTACGGATGGTTACGGACAAGGCAGCGCTGTCTGCAAAAAAAATGACGGCGCTGGAAGGCCCGTGTTTACTGGGCTCCAGCGCGGTGTAAATTTTTCGAGGAGAAAATTGTTACGGATCGCACGACAGGCGCGCATTGCTACGAGAGGCACTCGGCGGCATAATGTAGCCCCTTTTTTCTGCCCCTACATGTGGAAGGTTCCCGTGACTCAGAAGCCCGACCAGTGTCTTGGTGAATGGATCGACCGTGAAGCACTCGCAGAAGCGATGATTCCGCTTATCGGTCAGCTCTACCGCAATAACAACGTGGTGAGCTCGATCTATGGCCGCAGCCTGATCAATCGTTCAGTCATTGCGATTCTCAAAGCTCACCGCTTTGCTCGTCATCGCCAGTCCGATGACAGCGAATTGTCCGTCCACGAAACATTCCCTCTGCTCAAGGCGATGAGCGAGCTCAAGCTCGGCGCCGCTTCGGTAGACCTGGGCAAGCTTGCGGTCAAGTTCAAGACCGAAGGCAATGGCCGTACTGCCGAGCAGTTCGTCCGCGAAGAACTGGCTGATGTCGTTGGCCAGCAGAACGTAGCAGCACGCAAAGGCACCGACGTTGTCCTGTACGGCTTCGGTCGTATCGGCCGCCTGCTGGCGCGGATTCTGATCGAGAAAACCGGTGGTGGCGACGGCCTGCGTCTGCGCGCCATCGTCGTGCGCAAGGGCGCCGAGAATGACCTGGTCAAGCGCGCAAGCCTGCTGCGTCGTGACTCGGTGCATGGCCCGTTCGATGGCACCATCACCATCGATGAAGCCAACAACACCATCACCGCCAACGGCAACCTGATCCAGGTTATCTACGCGAAAAACCCGACTGAAGTGGACTACACCCAGTACGGCATCAAAGACGCGCTGCTGGTGGACAACACCGGTGTATGGCGTGACGCCGATGGCCTGGGCCAGCATCTGGCCTGCCCGGGTATCGATCGCGTTGTTCTGACTGCGCCTGGCAAGGGCAAGCTGAAGAACATCGTGCACGGCATCAACCACGGTGAAATCACTGCTGATGACAAGATTGTCTCGGCCGCTTCCTGCACCACCAACGCCATCGTGCCGGTGCTTAAAGCAGTCAATGACAAGTTTGGCATCATCAACGGTCACGTTGAAACGGTTCACTCGTACACCAACGACCAGAACCTGATCGATAACTTCCACAAGGGCGATCGCCGTGGCCGTAGCGCCGCGCTGAACATGGTAATCACCGAGACCGGTGCTGCCACTGCTGCTGCCAAGGCTCTGCCTGAACTGGCTGGCAAGTTGACCGGTAACGCGATCCGCGTTCCGACGCCTAACGTGTCGATGGCGATTCTCAACCTGAACCTTGAGAAAGCCGCTACCCGTGAAGAGATGAACGATTACCTGCGCTACATGGCGTTGCACTCGGATCTGCATAAGCAGATCGACTACGTCAATTCGCAGGAAGTAGTGTCCACAGACTTCGTTGGCTCGCGCCACGCCGGTGTTGTGGATGCTGAAGCGACCATTACCCAGGATAACCGCGTTGTACTGTACGTCTGGTACGACAACGAGTTCGGTTACAGCTGCCAGGTGGTTCGCGTGATGGAAGACATGGCCGGGGTAAACCCGCCAGCGTTCCCGCGCTAAGCTTTAGCTGCAATTAAAAACGCCCCGGCCTTGGTCGGGGCGTTTTTGTTTGTGAAGATCAAAAGATCGCAGCCTGCGGCAGCTCCTACAGAGAATTGCGTTTGATCCTGTAGGAGCTGCCGAAGGCTGCGATCTTTTGATCTTCAGCGACCTCAAACGCGCCACAATCAAGATCAAAAGATCGCAGCCTTCGGCAGCTCCTACAGTGGATGTGCATAATGGCTGATCTTGGTGGTGTGTCAGGGATTCTGCAGAAGATGAGCGGGTTGCGAGGTGTTGTTTTGATAGCGGCTGCCGGCTTGTCCGGCTGCGGCAACGGCGATTCCATGGAAAGCATCGGCGGTCCGACCATGGGCAGCTCTTATTCGATCCAATACGTGCACCGATCAGGCCTGCCCGCACGAAAGGAAGTCCAGGCGCAGGTAGAAAAAATCCTCGCCCAGGTCGATCAACAAATGTCGACCTATCGCAGCGACTCCGACATCGAGCGCTTCAACCATCTGCCCGCCAGCCACTGTCAGAAAATGCCCGCCCCCGTCCTTGAGTTGGTTCGGGTCGGCCAACAGCTGTCACAACAGAGCGAAGGCTCCTACGACCTGACGGTCGAGCCACTGCTCAATCTCTGGGGATTTGGCCCGCAAGCCCGCGAGGAAAAGGTTCCGACTGCTCAAGCGTTGGCCGAGGTGCGTCAGCGAGTCGGGTACCAGCATCTGCGCATCGAAAACGATCAGCTGTGCAAGGACGCCGCCGTCGAAGTCGACTTCAACAGCATCGCCGCCGGTTACGCTGTCGACACCATCGCTGCACGCCTTGAGTCGATGGGCATCCGCGATTACCTCGCCGAAGCCACCGGCGAGCTCAAGGCCGCCGGGCGTAAACCCGACGGCACACCCTGGCGGATCGCCCTAGAGGAGCCGCGCGATGACCAGCAGGTGGAGCAACGAATCATCGCCGTCGACAACTACGCGGTGTCCACTTCCGGCGACTACCGTAATTATTTCCAGCAGGATGGCCGGCGCTATTCCCATACCTTCGATGCGCGCACCGGCGCACCGGTCGCCCACACCCTGGCGTCAGTCACGGTGATTCATCCTTCAGCCCTGATGGCCGATGGCTTATCGACGCTGTTGCTGATTCTCGGGCCCGACCGCGGTTGGGATTACGCGGAAAAACACGATGTCGGCGCATTTTTTGTGCTTCGCGCCGACACAGGTTTCGTCACAAGAACCAATCAGGCTTTCGAGCGGCTCAGTGCTGCACAAACCCGATAAAAGCAATGAACACTGGCGTTGTAGTGCAGGCAAAACTAGCCTACGACGCGACCAAGGGTTAATGTGCGCGGCGTTGACGCTTCTATAGACTGTGTCCGGGTTCTGCACTGGCCCCAAATTGTTCCTTCACGCCGCAGATCGGCGTGATTTAGCCGCAGGTGCCGATGGCGCCGCGGCCTGTTCTGAGGAGTACGCATGGCTGTCTACAACTACGACGTGGTGGTGCTGGGTTCCGGCCCCGCAGGAGAAGGCGCGGCAATGAACGCCGCTAAAGCAGGGCGCAAGGTGGCGATGGTCGATAGCCGTCGCCAGGTCGGCGGCAACTGCACCCACCTGGGCACCATCCCGTCCAAGGCCTTGCGTCACTCGGTCCGGCAGATCATGCAGTTCAACACCAATCCGATGTTCCGGGCCATTGGTGAGCCGCGCTGGTTCTCGTTCCCGGACGTGCTGAAAAGCGCGGAAAAAGTCATTTCCAAGCAAGTCGCTTCGCGTACCGGCTACTACGCCCGGAACCGCGTCGACGTGTTCTTCGGCACCGGCAGCTTCGCCGACGAGCAAACCATCGAAGTGGTCTGCGCCAACGGCGTGGTCGAAAAACTGGTGGCCAAGCACATCATCATCGCCACCGGCTCGCGTCCGTATCGTCCGGCGGACATCGATTTCCACCACCCGCGTATTTACGATAGCGACACCATCCTCAGCCTCGGCCACACCCCGCGCAAACTCATCGTTTACGGCGCTGGCGTGATCGGTTGCGAATACGCCTCGATCTTCAGTGGCCTGGGGGTGCTGGTTGAGCTGGTCGATAACCGCGGTCAGTTGTTGAGCTTCCTGGACTCGGAAATTTCCCAGGCCCTGAGCTATCACTTCAGCAACAACAACATCACGGTTCGCCACAACGAAGACTACGATCGGGTTGAAGGCGTGGACAACGGTGTGATCCTGCACCTGAAGTCCGGCAAGAAGATCAAGGCCGACGCCTTGCTCTGGTGCAACGGTCGTACTGGTAACACCGACCAACTGGGTCTGGAAAATATCGGCGTCAAGGTCAATAGCCGTGGTCAGATCGAAGTCGACGAGAACTATCGCACCGGCATCCAGAACATCTATGGCGCCGGCGACGTGATCGGCTGGCCGAGCCTGGCCAGTGCTGCCCACGACCAGGGCCGCTCGGCCGCTGGCAGCATCGTCGATAACGGCAGCTGGCGTTTCGTCAATGACGTGCCGACCGGCATCTATACCATTCCGGAGATCAGCTCGATCGGCAAGAACGAGCAGGAGCTGACCCAGGCCAAGGTGCCGTACGAAGTTGGCAAGGCATTCTTCAAGGGCATGGCGCGTGCGCAGATTGCCGGCGAGCCGCAAGGCATGCTGAAGATCCTGTTCCACCGCGAAACCCTGGAAGTGCTGGGCGTGCACTGCTTCGGTTATCAGGCGTCGGAGATCGTGCACATCGGTCAGGCGATCATGAACCAGCCGGGTGAGCTGAACACGCTGAAGTACTTCGTCAACACCACGTTCAACTACCCGACCATGGCCGAAGCCTACCGGGTAGCGGCTTACGATGGCCTCAACCGGCTTTTTTGAGCGGCTCCGGCCGGTGGCCTGAGCCGGCCGGGGAGACCGATTTCAGCAATTCTCGAGAGTGGCGCTGGCCAAACCGGGAAAGTCTGTAATCAGGCTGTCAACGCCGAAGTCGGCGAGTCTGCGCATCAGCGCGGGCTCGTTGACCGTCCACACCGACACATGCAGCCCCTGGCGCTGCGCCTTCTCCAGGCGTTCCGGCGTACACAGGGTCCAGTTCAAGGCCAGATACTCGCAGCCGTAGCTTTGCGCGACCTTCAACGGGTCGAGCCAGGCGTACTCGGCCACCAGTCCGCGAGAAACATCCGGTACCAGATCCAGCGCGGCCTTCAGCACTTCCCGTGAACTCGACGTGATGGTGACCTTGTCGAGCATGCCGAAGCGTTGGGCCATTTCCCGAATCGCCAGCACGGTGGTGGCGGCGCGGGTGCGCGAAGCGCTTTTGACTTCCAGCTGCCAGTGCTCGAAATCACATTTCTCGAACAGTTCTTCCAGCGTCGGAATCGGGCAAGGCTTGATCCAGCCCGGGCCGCCCTTGCGCGCATCGTAGGTCACCAGTTCCGCCGCCAGATGCTCGACGACCTTGCCGCGCCGGTCGGTGGTGCGCTTGAGGGTCGGGTCGTGAATGACCATCAGCTCGTTGTCCTTGGACAGGTGCAAGTCCAGCTCGCAACGGCGCACGCCGTGCTTGAGGCAGTGCTGGAAGCTGGTGAGGGTGTTTTCCGGTGCTTCGCCTTTGGCGCCGCGATGGCCGTAGATGAGGGTCACGGTTCTTCCTTAATTTAAAATGCCGGAGTCGTTTTGTTCGCGGGCCAGGCGTCGTTCCTGGGCCTGCTTCTGCAAGATATAGCGGGCGAGCAATTGGCGCTGGGCATCGGTCGGGTGTTCAAATTCGGTCCCGATGTCGTAGCCGTCGCCCTTGGCATCACAATGGGTGACCCGGGCCCGCAGCAACAGGCCCAGGGCTTGTGGCATCAGCACCAGCTTGATCGACAGGCGCGCCTCGGCGGCGATTGGCGTGGGGTGCTGAAAGTCGATGCCGCCTTCGGAGATGATCACCGGTTGCGGTTCGCCGATCTGTCCCAGCACGGTAATCGCGATCACCTGGCTCAGCAGGTCGATGCGTTTGTTCTGGGATTTCAAGAATGCCGCAAGATTGCGGTCGCGCTCACTGATCTGGCGCAACAGGTGCTGCGATTCGAATTCGCTCAAGTGCAATTCGCTGAGCAGATTGAACAGTGGAGAAGCATCCTGCAACACTTCCTGGCCCGCGGCTTCGGCGGCGGACAGGGGCCGAATTTCCAGTGCGATCGTGTCATCGATACGGTAGTATTCGCGGCGATCTTCTTCATCTAATGTCGACATGGCGAACCCATGGTAGCGGCGGTGGTCTGAGTGTAAAGCTGGTTATCGACCCCCGCCACAAGGACGTTCCTTTTCCCTCCGAACAAGCCCCGACATGTTCAGACCTCTCTTCGTATTTATTGGCACGCGTTATACCCGTGCAAAGCGGCGCAATCATTTTGTGTCGTTCATTTCCCTGACCTCTATGATCGGACTCGCCCTGGGCGTGGTTGTGATGATCGTGGTGCTGTCGGTGATGAACGGCTTCGATCATGAGATGCGCACCCGCGTGCTGGGCATGGTGCCCCACGCGACCATCGAGTCCGGTGAGCCGATCAGCGACTGGCCAAGCCTCGCCGCCAAGGTCCAGCAGAACCCGCAGGTGACGGCGGTAGCGCCGTTTACCCAAATGCAGGGGCTGCTGACCAATAACGGCAAGGTGTCCAAGGTGCTGCTCAATGCCATCGACCCTGCGCTGGAACGGCAGGTCTCGATCATCGACAAGTTCATGCTGCAGGGCAAACTCGACGATCTGGCGCCGGGCAGTTTCGGCATCGTCATCGGCGACAAGGCTGCGGCCAAGCTCGGCGCCGCTATCGGCGACAAGCTGACGTTCGTCGCGCCGGAAGTCACCGTGACCCCGGCCGGGATGTTCCCGCGCATGAAACGCTTCACCGTAGTCGGCATCTTCCATGTCGGCGCCGGTGAGATCGACGGTTACCTGGGCGTCACCAACCTGCAGGACCTGGCCAGGCTGCACCGCTGGAAGCCGGATCAGGTGCAGGGCATCCGCCTCAAGTTCGATGATCTGTTCCAGGCACCGCGCACTGCATGGAACATCGCCCAACAACTGGGCGAAGACCATTACTACGCCCGTGACTGGACCCGCACCCACGGCAACCTGTATCAGGCGATCCGCATGGAAAAAGCCATGATCGGCCTGCTGTTGCTGCTGATCGTCGCCGTGGCGGCGTTCAACATCATTTCCACCCTGGTGATGGTGGTGAACGACAAGAAGGGCGATATCGCGATTTTGCGCACCCTTGGCGCCACCCCCGGCACGATCATGGCGATCTTCATGGTCCAGGGCACGGTGATCGGGGTGTTCGGCACGCTGATTGGCGCGGTGGTGGGGATTTTCGCCGCGCTGAACGTCAGCGCCGCGATCTCGGCCCTTGAAGGCGTGCTCGGCCACAAGTTCCTGAACGCCGATGTGTACTTCATCGATTATCTGCCGTCGCAAGTGCAGAGCCAGGACGTGGTCATGGTCTGTGCCGCCGCGTTGATCCTGAGTTTCCTCGCCACCCTGTATCCAGCCTGGCGTGCCGCGCGCACCCAGCCTGCGGAGGCGCTACGTTATGAGTGAATTGGGCATGAGTGAAAAAGCAATCCTGAGCTGCCGCAACCTGGGCAAATCCTACGAGGAAGGCCCGGAGTCGGTAGAGGTCCTGGCCGGTCTGCAACTGGAGTTGCACCCGGGTGAGCGCGTGGCGATTGTCGGCACCTCGGGTTCGGGCAAGAGTACCTTGCTCAACCTGTTGGGCGGCCTCGACACGCCAACCAAGGGCAGCGTGTGGCTCGACGGCGAAGAGTTGTCGGCCCTGAGTGAGAAAAATCGCGGCCTGTTGCGCAATCGGTCACTGGGTTTCGTCTACCAGTTCCACCACTTGCTGCCGGAATTCACCGCGCTGGAAAACGTCTGCATGCCGCTGCTGATCGGCAAGACCGCGATCCCCGAAGCGCGTCAGCGGGCGACTGCGTTGCTGGAGCGGGTAGGGCTGGGGCATCGCCTGGAGCACAAACCTTCGGAACTGTCCGGTGGCGAACGCCAGCGTGTGGCCATCGCCCGGGCCTTGGTGAACAAGCCGGGGCTGGTGATGCTCGACGAGCCGACCGGCAACCTCGACTCCCACACCGCCCAGGGCATTCAGGACTTGATGCTGGAACTCAGCACTTCGATGCGCACGGCGTTCCTGGTGGTGACTCACGACATGAACCTGGCCCGCCAGATGGACCGCGTCCTGCACCTGCAGGAAGGTCGCCTGACTCCCATCTGACTGGTCGAAACCCGAGGTCGGCAAAGACCTCGGGTCTTTAATTTTTATACGGGCCCCAGCGAATGTTCAGACCGTTATCGATCTTCATCGGCGCGCGCTACACCCGCGCCAAGCGTCGCAATCGCTTCGTGTCCTTCATCTCGATGACTTCGATGATCGGTCTCGCCCTGGGCGTGCTGGCGATGATCGTGGTGCTGTCAGTGATGAACGGCTTCCAGCGGGAAATGAGCTCGCGCATCCTCGGCATGGTGCCGCACGCGACCATCGTCGGCGTCAACCCGATCGATGACTGGCAGCCTGTGGCCGCCGCTGCGATGAAAAATCCCGAAGTGACCGCCGCCGTGCCGTTCACCGAGATGGAAGGCATGCTGTCCTACAAGGGCACGATGCAGCCGATCCAGGTCAGTGGCGTCGACCCGGCGCTCGAAGGCCAGGTGTCGATCGTTGCCAAGCATATCGTTCAGGGTCGCCTGGATGCATTGAAGCCTGGCGAGTTTGGCGTGGTGATCGGTGAAATCACCGCCCGGCGTTTCCGCTTGAACGTCGGCGACAAGATCACCCTGATCGTCCCGGAAGTCAGCACTGCACCGGGCGGGATTACCCCGCGCATGCAGCGCCTGAACGTGGTGGGCGTGTTCAAGGTTGGCGCCGAGCTGGACGGCTCGATGGCGCTGATCCACGTCGCCGATGCCGCGCAGATGCAGCATTGGCAGCCGAACCAGGTGCAGAGCGTGCGCCTGGCGGTGAAAGATTTGTATGCGGCACCGAAAGTTTCCAGCGATGTTGCTGCTGGACTGGGCAGTGCCTACCGGGCTGACGACTGGACCCACACCCAGGGCAGCCTGTTCAGCGCGATGAAGATGGAAAAGACCATGATCGGCCTGCTGTTGCTGATGATCGTCGCCGTCGCCGCGTTCAATATCATCGCGACTCTGATCATGGTGGTGAACGATAAGGGCGCGGACATCGCGATCCTCCGTACTATCGGCGCCACGCCACGGCAAATCATGGCGATCTTCATGGTCCAGGGCACCGTGATCGGCATTGTCGGCACCCTGATCGGCGGAGTGCTGGGGGTGATCGCGGCGCTGAACGTCAGCGAGTTGGTGGGCTGGGTGGAGCGGGTGAGTGGGCAGCACATCTTCAGTTCGGATGTGTATTTTGTCAGCAACCTGCCTTCGGAATTGCAGGGTGGGGATGTGCTGTTGATCTGCTCGGCCGGGTTTGTGTTGAGTTTCCTGGCGACGGTTTATCCGGCTTGGCGGGCAGCGAAGATCGAGCCGGCGCATGCTTTGAGATATTCGTAAGCTGATAGATCGCCTTCGCGAGCAAGCCCGCTCCCACATTTAGATCTACGTCGTACACATTGTCAGTGTCCATGAAGATCCAATGTGGGAGCGGGCTTGCTCGCGAAGAGGGCCGGCCCTGCCAGCCTCAATTCTCCTGTGGTAACTCAATCAAAAACCGCGTCCACCCATCCACTGATTCACACCGAATCTGCCCACCATGGGCGCGAATGATCGACCGGGTGATCGCCAGCCCCAACCCCGCATGCTCACTGCTCCCTTCCTGCCGAGCCGGGTCCGCCCGATAGAAACGATCAAACAACCGCGGCAACAGTTCGGCAGCAATCCCATCCCCAGTGTTTTCGATTACCACCACCAACCCCTTGGCCTGCTCGCTGATGCGCACGCGCACCTCGCCCTCAGCCGGGGTAAAGCGCAACGCATTGTCCAGCAGATTGGAAAGCGCGCGGCGCAGCATGTTGCGATCACCCTCCATGCGCGCAGTACCGTCACGGCTCAATGTGACCTGCGCGTCCTCGGCCAAGGGTGCGAAAAACTCCAGCAGCACATCCACTTCCTGCCCAAGGTCCAGCGGTTCGCGCCTGGGCATCAGCAGCCCATGATCCGCCTTGGCCAGGTAGAGCATGTCGTTGACCAGCTGCGCCATCCATTGCAGCTCTTCAAGGTTGCTGTGCAGCGCCTCGCGGTAATCCTCGAGAGCGCGCGGGCGGGTGAGGGTGACCTGGGTGTGGGTCAGCAGGTTCGATAACGGCGTACGCAGTTCATGGGCGATATCGGCAGAGAACGCCGAGAGCCGCTGGAACGAATCGTCCAGGCGTCCGAGCATGGCGTTGAAGTGATGAGCCATTTGCGCCAGCTCGGGCGGCATCTGTTCTTCCGGCAGCCGCGCGTTCAGCGATTGCGCGGACACCCCTCGCGCCACTTCGCTCATGCGCCGCAACGGCCGCAAACCGCTGCGTGCCGCCCAGGCGCCGAGCAGCGCGGTGGCCAGCGCCGAGAGGCCGACCGTCAGCCAGATCAGGTGCTGCATGCGCTGCAAAAAGTGCTGGTGATGGGTGATGTCCAGCAGCAGGGTCAGTTGCGGCGAGTCGGGTTTGTCGGGGGAGAGCGGGGCGTTCAGTACTCGATAGTCGGTGCCTTGGTCGCTGGTGGTCGACAAGCCGGCTGTGTGCGGAAGTTGCGCCGGAATACTCGCCGAGCTGTCGTACCAGCGTTGGCCATCGGCGCCGGTGATGCGCAGCGACAGGTCAGCCTGGCGGCTCAGTTCATCGGCCAGCCTGGCCTGGCTTTTGCTCGACTGAATGTCGTGCAGCGCCCGGCGCAGCCCAATCAATTTGCCATCGAGCAGCTGTTGATCCAGCTCGATGAAATGCGCCTCGCTGGCACGGCTGAACAGCACGCCGGCAAACAGTGAGACCACCGCCGTACAGGCGGCAAACAGCAGCGCCAGACGGCTGCTCAAGGACAGTCGGCGCATCAGTTGGCACGCTCTTCGAGGACATAACCCATGCCACGCACGGTGTGGATCAGCTTGTTGGGGAACTCATCGTCGATCTTCAGGCGCAACCGGCGGATCGCCACTTCGATGACGTTGGTGTCACTGTCGAAATTCATGTCCCAGACCTGGGAGGCGATCAGCGACTTGGGCAGCACTTCGCCCTGGCGCCGCAACAGCATCTCCAGAAGGGCGAACTCCTTGGCGGTCAGGTCGATGCGCTGTCCGCCGCGTTCGACCCGACGGCGGATCAGGTCCAGGCGCAGATCCGCCAGTTGCAGGCAGGTTTCCTGAGGCGTGGCACTGCCGCGCCGTAACAGGCTGCGCACCCGTGCCAGCAGCTCAGAGAAGGCGAACGGTTTGACCAGGTAGTCGTCGGCTCCCAGTTCCAGGCCATGCACCCGGTCATCCACGGCGTCACGGGCGGTAAGAAAAAGTACCGGAGTGTCCAGGCCGGCACCGCGCACGGCTTGCAGAATCTGCCAGCCATCGCGACCGGGCAGCATCACATCGAGTATCAATAAAGCGTAATCGCCACTCAGGGCCAGCTGCTGACCGGTGCTGCCGTCGGCCACCAATTCAGTGTTGAACCCGGCCTCGGTCAGGCCCTGGCGCAGATATTGGCCGGTTTTCAGTTGGTCTTCGACGATCAGCAGTTTCATTGGATAGCTCGTGGCGAGTGGAACGAACGCTTTATACCGTGGGCGGCGCGAGTGCAGGTCAACCTGACAAAGTTGTAATCTGCCTGTCAGGTTACGGGCAGTGGCGGCAGTTTAGAGTTTTCTGCAGGCTGAACCTTATCTTGTTGGAGTATGACTATGTTTTCGCGCAAACCCCTGCTGCTGGCCGCCTGCCTGCTGGCGCTGAACTCGCCGGTATGGGCATCGCCGGCGCATTCCTTCGACTTCGGTCAACCGGCCCCGGCAGCCAAAGCCACCCGCAGCGTTGAAGTGGTGATGGGTGACATGACATTCGATCCCAAAACCATCGACATTAAATCCGGGGAGACGGTGCGTTTTGTGCTGGTGAACAAAGGCCAGTTGCTGCACGAATTTAACCTTGGCGACGCCGCCATGCATGCCCGGCATCAACAGGAAATGTTGCAGATGCAGCAAAGCGGCATGCTCACGCCGACGGGCATGAAGCCTATGGACCACGGCACCATGGATCATGCAATGAAGCACGACGACCCCAACAGCATATTGGTCGAACCCGGCAAAACCGCCGAGCTGACCTGGACCTTCGGCAAACCCACCACCCTGGAATTCGCCTGCAACATCCCCGGCCATTACCAGGCCGGCATGGTCGGCAAACTAACCATCGCCACCCCGTAAGAGCCATGTAGGAGCCATGTAGGAGCTGTGTAGGAGCTGTCGAGTGAAACGAGGCTGCGATCTTTACCCCTAAACCCCCAATCCCATCCGATTCCACTCAAATCCCCCACAAAAACACTGATAGAATCAACTGATTCTCCAGTCAGGTTCCCCCCATGCATCCCGCAGCCGAACACTCGCCGCTGGGCAAATCCAGCGAATACATCGCCACCTACACGCCCTCCCTGCTGTTCCCCATCCCGCGCACCGCGAAATGGGCCGAGCTCGGCCTGACGGCGGACACCCTGCCCTACAAGGGCGTGGATTTCTGGAACTGCTTCGAACTGTCGTGGCTGCTGCCATCCGGCAAGCCGGTGGTGGCAATCGGCGAATTCAGCATCCCGGCAGACTCGCCAAACATTATCGAGTCGAAGTCTTTCAAGCTGTACCTCAACTCGCTGAACCAGACGCCGTTTGCCGACACGCCAAGCCTGGAAGCGACCCTGGTCAAGGACCTTTCTGCCGCCGCCGGCAAACCGGTGGGCGTGCGTATCCGCAGCCTGAAAGACGTGGAAGCAGAAGGCGTGGTGGCATTGCCCGGCACCTGCATCGACGACCTCGACATCAGCGTCAGCAATTACGAACATCCGCGTCCGGAACTGCTGCGGTGTGACGCCTCGCGCATCGTCGAGGAGAGCGTGCACAGCCATCTGCTCAAATCCAACTGCCCGGTGACCAGCCAGCCGGACTGGGGCAGCGTGGCGGTGGAGTATCGTGGCGCGGCGCTGGATCACGCGAGCTTGCTGGAATACATCGTCAGCTTCCGCCAGCATTCAGACTTTCACGAGCAGTGTGTGGAGCGGATTTTCCTCGACCTGCAGCGGCTGTTGAAGCCTGAGAAACTGACGGTGTACGCGCGGTATGTGCGCCGGGGTGGGCTGGATATCAATCCGTATCGCAGTACTGAAAGCTTGCAACTGCCGAATCACCGCCTGGTCCGTCAATAAAAGTTCACCGCGCCAGACTCATTGCGCAGAAACCAATGTAGGAGTGAGCCTGCTCGCGATGGCGTAGCGTCAGTCAACATCCATGGTGAATGTGCCGACCCAATCGCGAGCAGGCTCACTCCTACAGGGGTGAGTCGCGAATTCCTGATAATAAAAAGCCCCGCCATCGCTGGCAGGGCTTTTTCACATCCGGCGAAATCAGATACCCATATTACCCAGCGCCTGCACGATATTGCGCAGGGTGCCAGCAAGCGTAGGGTGCTCGATTTCGAAGCGTTCAACCGCCAGGTTCACGTTATCCGAAAGACTGGAATCCTGGGTCTTGGTCTCCAGCTCGAGTTCAAGTTCGATCTGTTGCATCAGCACGCGCAGGTCTTCGCGCTCCACTTCCGTCAGTGGTGGATTCTGTTCCAATTGCTCGCGCAGAGTATTGAGCTGTTGTTGCAGTTCGCGGGCAGGCATGACGTTCTTCCTTTTATCGATAGGCACTGGCATAGACCGCAGCGTCACGCCAAAGGTCTATGGCTTCCCCCTAGATTAATCCACTCGCGTGCCACCTGCATACGTTCATGGGCGTGAGACGGCGCTCAGGGCTTTTCGCCCTTGAGCCGGCGCAGGCTGATGTCCGCCAGGCATGTATCGAGCTCGCCCAGATGGTCGATCACCGAATGCACCCCAAGGCTGAACAGTTGCACCGTCGCCTTGCCGCGTTTGTGCTCGCGCTGCTGCGCGGTCAGCGCCTGCCATTCATTCGGCGCCAGCCCGCATAGCGAGCCGCAGGAAGCCAGGCCAATAGTCCACAAACCAGCGTTCAAGCCTGACTGCAGGAGTCGCGGCTCGCCACTGACCAGCACGCAGCCGTCCAGCTGACCGACTTGCAGGGCCATCAACGCTTCCCAGCAGGCGTGGGGAGCTGGCCAAGGATTGTTTGTTGCGAGGTGTTTCGAAGGTTTTATCCATTCCGGCAGTGCAAGGGCCAGGGAATGGCTGAGGGCAGGGGGCAATTCGTCGAGCCACGCACAGGGAATCTGTTGGCGTTGCAAGCTATGCAGGCTGTCCAGGGCGCCTGGGGTGACTTCGGCGTGCTCCACCTGCGGGCCGTGGTGTTGGCGGGTGCGCGCCCCGAAATCCACCAGGCAACCACTGAGACCAAACAATACGGCGGTCAGGCTGGGCGCAGCGAGGGGCAATACTTCGGCGTGCGGCATATCAACGTCCCTGAAATAGTACCGAGGCTATGCGACGCGGGTGACAGTTGAGTGACACTTCGATGAACCATCGGCTCCGGGCCGTAGTCCAGAGCATGGGATAACGGCGATGCTGCCTAAAACGGCCTTTCCGTCTTATACTAGCCAGCTTAACGCCAGGGCCATGAGCCTGCGTCAGTACAATCCAAGGAGTTTTTCTATGCGCTGGAGCAACCTTCTAGCTCAGCTGTGTGTGTGTTCCAGCGTGTCGCTGGTGCCGTTCTTTGCCCAGGCAGCCACGGAAGAAGACCCTTGGGAAAGCATCAACCGTCCGATCTACAAATTCAACGACGTACTCGATACTTATGCACTGAAGCCATTGGCTCAGGGTTACCAGTACGTGACGCCGCAGTTTGTTGAAGACGGCATCCACAACTTCTTCCGCAACATCGGTGACGTGCGCAACCTCGCCAACGATGTGCTGCAGGCCAAGCCCGCCGCAGCGGGCGTTGATACTGCGCGCCTGATCTTCAACACCACGTTTGGCCTGCTGGGCTTTATCGACGTCGGCACCCGCATGGGTCTTCAACGCAACGATGAAGATTTCGGCCAGACCCTCGGTTACTGGGGCGTCCCTAGCGGTCCATACGTGATGCTGCCGCTGCTCGGTCCTAGCACCTTGCGCGATGCGCCGGCCAAGTACCCTGACTCCTTCGTCGGCGCTTATCGCTACGTCGATGATGTGGCAGTGCGGAACTCGTTCATGGCCCTGGACATAGTCGACATGCGCGCCAGCCTGCTGTCCGCGGAAAAGCTGATCAATGGCGACAAGTACGTGTTCATTCGTAACGCCTATTTGCAGAACCGCGAATTCAAGGTCAAGGATGGTCAAGTCGAAGACGATTTTTGATTTCGGCTGGTAACAAGAAGAAGGCGGCCATCAGGTCGCCTTTTTTCGTTCCAGCAGGTAGCGCAAACGCCGGTTTAACCTGTGGGCACATGGGTTTAGCGCGCCAAGTGCAACCTAACTTTGAGTTACGGTTTTACCTGTTCTTATAACTACTGGTCATTTGCCAGGTAAAGTCCTCAAGCGACCATCGCCGCGAGCTTGAAACGCCCTGCGGATGGGAGTACCGTCTGCGCCTTAGAAGGGCACCTCTGGTGTGAGCTGTGCGTAAGGCAAAAGCCTGAAACCGGCGCGACAGAGAGGCTAGAAAGCGAATCCAGTAGTGAGAGCCGGGTCTAAACCGCGCCTGCTACGCCAACCTAATTCTGGCGCCGTTTGCCCACATGCCAAAAACCAGTGCCACGCTGCTGATAATCGATGATGACGAAGTAGTACGCGCGAGTCTCGCCGCCTACTTGGAAGACAGTGGTTTCAGCGTCCTGCAGGCCAGCAATGGCCAGCAAGGTCTTCAGGTATTCGAGCAAGACAAGCCCGACTTGGTCATCTGCGATCTGCGCATGCCGCAGATGGGCGGACTCGAACTTATCCGTCAGGTCACCGAGCTGTCGCCGCAAACCCCGGTGATCGTGGTTTCGGGTGCCGGCGTGATGAATGACGCGGTCGAAGCCTTGCGCCTGGGCGCGGCTGACTACCTGATCAAGCCTCTCGAAGATCTGGCGGTGCTCGAGCACTCCGTGCGCCGGGCCCTGGATCGTGCGCGCCTGCTGCTGGAAAACCAGCGCTACCGCGAGAAGCTGGAAAAGGCCAACCGTGAGCTGGAAGCCAGCCTGAACCTGCTCCAGGAAGACCAGAACGCCGGTCGCCAGGTGCAGATGAACATGCTGCCGGTCAGCCCGTGGACGGTCGATGAGTTCCAGTTCGCGCACCAGATCATCCCGTCGCTGTACCTGTCGGGTGATTTTGTCGATTATTTCCGGGTCGATGAGCGGCGGGTCGCCTTCTACCTGGCCGACGTATCCGGTCACGGCGCCTCTTCAGCCTTCGTCACCGTGCTGTTGAAGTTCATGACCACGCGCTTGCTGTTCGAGTCCAAGCGCAGCGGCACATTGCCGGAATTCAAGCCTTCAGAGGTCCTTGGTCATATCAACCGGGGCCTGATCAGTTGTAAGCTGGGTAAACACGTCACAATGGTCGGTGGAGTCATCGACGAGGAGACAGGTTTGTTGACCTATAGCATCGGCGGTCATTTGCCGTTGCCAGTGTTGTACACGCCGGACAGTGTTCGTTATCTGGAAGGGCGCGGTCTGCCGGTAGGCCTCTTCAATGAAGCCACCTACGAAGACCACGTACTGGAATTGCCACCGACCTTCAGCCTGACGCTGATGTCCGATGGCATCCTGGATCTTCTGCCAGAGCCTACACTCAAGGAAAAAGAAGCGGCCTTGCCCCAGCGGGTCAAGGCAGCGGGCGGCACTCTGGATGGGTTGCGCCAGGTTTTTGGATTGGCCACGCTAGGGGAGATGCCGGATGATATCGCCCTGTTGGTGTTGAGCAGGAATCTTCAATGAGTACCGGTAGAATCCAGTTCGCCGAGCAGGACGGCACCTTCGTCCTGAAGTTCGTCGGTGAAGTTCGCCTGACCCTTTGTTCGGCGTTGGATGCGACTATTGAGCGGATCTTCACCGCGTTGAACTTCAACGCGATCGTGATCGACCTGACCGAGACCCGCAGCATCGACAGCACCACCCTTGGCCTGTTGGCCAAATTGTCGATCCTGTCGCGGCAAAAAGTCGGCCTGCTGCCGACCGTCGTTACCACCCACGAAGACATCACCCGTCTGCTGCAGTCCATGGGCTTCGAGCAGGTGTTCAACATCGTTGACCGCCCGATCCCATGCCCTGAGTGCCTGACCGACCTGCCAGACCAGGATCAGTCGGAAGAAGTGGTGCGGATCAAGGTCCTCGAAGCCCACAAGATCCTCATGGGGCTCAACGACTCCAATCGTGAAGCGTTTCATGACCTGGTGAATGCTTTAGAGCGTCATTGAGCCGTCCGAAATGGTGTGGGCAGGCCTTGCCTCATCGCGAGCAGGCTCACTCCTACAGTAGATTCGAGCAGGACACAGATGTAGGAGTGAGCCTGCTCGCGATGGGGCCATGAAAAATACCCCAAAAAAAAGGGCGAACCCATCAGGTTCGCCCTTTTTGCTTAGTACGGAACTAGGTCACAGCTTGGCCTGCAACAGCGCCTCAAGCTTTTCCTGATCCCGGGCAAACTGACGAATCCCCTCAGCCAGCTTCTCGGTAGCCATCGCATCCTCGTTGGACAACCAACGGAACTGCGCTTCATTCAAGCTCAGGCGCGCCTCACCGGCCTGCCCAGGCGCCAGTTTACGCTCCAGCTTGCCAGTGTCCGCCGCCAGCTTGTCGATCAGCTCCGGGCTGATGGTCAGGCGATCACACCCGGCCAGTTGCTCGATCTGATTGAGATTACGGAAACTCGCACCCATGACCACAGTCTTGTAGTCATTGGCCTTGTAGTAATTGTAGATACGGGTAACCGACTGCACGCCCGGATCATCCGCGCCGGTGTAGTCGGTGCCATTGGCCTTCTTGTACCAGTCGTAGATGCGACCCACGAACGGCGAAATCAGGAACACTCCGGCATCGGCACAGGCCGCAGCCTGGGCGAAGGAGAACAGCAGGGTCAGGTTGGTCTGAATGCCTTCCTTCTCAAGAATCTCGGCGGCACGAATGCCTTCCCAAGTGGAAGCGATCTTGATCAGCACACGGTCACGGCCAACGCCGGCCTTGTCATACAGCTCGATCAGACGGTGCGCGCGCTTCAATACGGCGTCAGTGTCGAACGACAGGCGCGCATCCACTTCGGTGGAAATGCGTCCCGGTACCACCTTGAGAATTTCCTGCCCGACCGCCACGCCAAAACGATCACTGGCCAGGCCCACATCGCCCTTGCAGTCGTGCACGCAAGCATTCAACAGCTCGGCATAACCGGTGATGGCCGCAGCCTTCAGCAGCAGGGAAGGGTTGGTGGTAGCGTCTACCGGTTTGACACGAGCAATAGCTTCGAAGTCGCCAGTGTCAGCAACCACGGTCGTCATTTGTTTGAGTTGTTCCAGCTTGGAAGTCATGGGCGTGCTCTGTCCTTTGGATCTGATGACATTACCCGAGCGCTGACAGCCACTCAAGGGCGCATCTACCTATCGAAGGCCCCAGCGGCAACAACCTGAAAACGGCTGTTTGAAAGGTGGGGCGCGGTGTTGATAAATACGATGCCGAAATGGGGAACTGGTTCAACCAGTCTGACCGACAGCCATGGGAACCGCAGGAGCCGCAGGGCCGGAGCTGTGTAGGAGCTGTCGAGTAAAACGAGGCTGCGATCTTTTGATCCACCCAGCCTCAACAAATCCATCAACGCCCCTCCAGCAACTCCGCCGCCTGATCCAGCAACGCCAAAGGCTCCTTGGCTTTGTGAATATCCACCGACAACAACTGTCGAAACCGGCGCGCCCCAGGAAACCCCGTACCCAGCCCCAGCACATGCCGAGTGATATGGTGCATCGACCCACCCGCATCAATATGCGCCGCAATATAAGGCCGCAACTGCGCCAGCGCCTCAGCCCGGCTGATCACCGGCGCCGTACTGCCAAACAACTGTTGATCCACCTCAGCCATCACATAAGGATTGTGATACGCCTCACGCCCCAGCATCACGCCATCGAACGTCTGCAGATGCTCATGGCACGACTCCAGCGTCTTGATCCCGCCGTTAAGAATGATCTCCAGGTCCGGGAAATCAGTCTTCAACTGCGCCGCCACGTCATAGCGCAGTGGTGGAATATCCCGGTTCTCCTTCGGCGACAACCCCTCCAGAATCGCAATCCGCGCATGCACGGTAAAACTCGTGCACCCGGCATCCCGCACGGTGCCAACGAACTCGCACAACTGCTCGTAGCTGTCCCGGCCATTGATCCCGATCCGATGCTTCACCGTCACCGGAATTGACACCGCATCGCGCATCGCCTTCACACAATCCGCCACCAACTGCGGATGCCCCATCAGCACCGCACCAATCATATTGTTCTGCACCCGGTCACTCGGGCAGCCAACATTCAGGTTTACCTCGTCATACCCATGCTCCTGCGCCATGCGCGCGCACGCAGCGAGGTCCAGCGGCACACTGCCGCCGAGTTGCAGGGCAAGCGGGTGCTCGGCTTCGTTGTGACGCAGGAAACGCTCGTGATCGCCGTTGAGGAGGGCGCCGGTGGTGACCATTTCGGTATAGAGCAGGGCATGCTTGGAGAGCAGGCGCAGGAAGAAACGGCAGTGGCGGTCAGTCCAATCCATCATCGGCGCGACGGAAAAGCGGCGGGAGAGCGGGGCGGGCGTAGCAATGACTGAAAGCATTGAGGACATCTGGAATCGGCAGGGCTGGGAGACGGGAGTTTATCAGGGTTGCGCTGCCGAGACGTTGGGCGTGATGCCTTGGCTAGTGAAGGTGTCGCCCTACCTGCCGAACTCAACACCTCGGGCCCACATGTCACCAGTCTTCCGGACGTTCCGTACTCTGATGAAGTATCCGCAATATCTGCACTTGATCATGGGCTAAGCGGTAGGGGGCAATAAAGGGGAATTTCCCCAGTATCAACTCCCGAACATCCGGTGTTTGCGACGGGCGCCCGAGGCCGGTGAAGGTCTCAAGCTGCTCCAAAGCCTCAAAAATCTGGGCTATGACGACATGTGCCGATTTTGCTCCGAGGCGTGATTCGTAGTACTCGTGGATCGAGTCCAAATCACTCTCAGCTTTTTCCGTCATCGCAATTTTCGGCACGCTTAACCCACTTGGCTTTAATGGCACTGAGATCTTTCAATTTGCCTGCGTCGGCGTCTGCGATGCCTTCGGAAATCGCATTGATATGCCAGGACTCAGTTTCCACATAACGCGTCAGCGCGCGCTTGAGGTGGTACTGGCGATCACGGTCAGTGGCTTGCGACAGTTGATCAAGTTTTTCAACCAGTGTTTCCTCGACGCGAAATGACAGAACAGGCGAAGCCATAATGTCGTCCTCCAAGCTTTCTGTATACAACGTATACGAGTATCCAAAGAGTATACCCTTAAAGGTAGATCGGAAAGTGAGGTGTCGCTTTTCCTGACGGGGGGCACTGCTGCGCAGTCAAACGTAAGCTTCGCCAACTGCTACAAGGTTTGCGGGAAGTAAACACTGAACTCAGTCCCACCCTCCACACTGGATTTCACCGCAACATTCCCGCCATGCGCCTTGGCAATCTCCCTGACAATAAACAACCCCAGCCCGACACTGCGCACATCGCTGTCGCTCTCGGTACCGCGGGTCATGGGTTCGAACAGCACGTCGATCAAACTCTGCGGGATGGCCGGGCCTTCGTTGTGCACCGAGACGATGGCGGCGTGGTCTTCACGGCGCGAGGTGATGGTGATTGGCTGCTGCGGATCGCCATAGGCAACGGCGTTGGCGACCAGGTTGCCGATGATTTGCTGCACTCGGTCGGCGTCCAGCAGGGCAGTGCCGCTGCCGCTTTCCCGGTGGGTGAGGTTGGCGGCCGGAAAGGCGACGCGCAGTTCGTCGACGCTCAGGTGGGTAATGTGGTGCAGGTCTGCGGGCGCGATGCTGATGCCCAGACCCTGCCCGACGCGGGCGAGGGCGAAGTCCAGTAGGTCGGCGATCATCCGTTGGGCGCGCTCGGATGATTGGCTGATGTGGCCGAGCAGTTTGCTTTCCCTGGCGGTTCGCTCGCTGCGGGCGAGCATGTCTGCGGCCATTTTGATCGCGGTCAGTGGGTTTTTCAGGTCGTGGCTGACGATCGCGACCATTTGTTCGGCGAACTGCGCACGGCGCTGAGCCTTGTCGTAGGCGTCGCTCAGTTCGGCCTGAGCTTGCTTGAGCGCGGCTTCGGTGGCGGTTTTCTCATTGACCAAGGCTTCGGCGTGCTTGCGGGCGTGGAGCAGTTCGCGCTCGTATTTGTCGCGATCGGTGGTGCCGAACAGCGCCAGTTCGTAGAAAGGCCCGCTGGCATGCTCGCGGCGCACGCCGTTGAGCAGCATGGTGACGGTGTGTCGGTCGCGGTGCATCAGGTCGAGTTTTACTTCGGCCACCGAGCCCTGCATGCGCATCAGAGGGGCCCAGTGGGTTTGATGGAAGATGCGCCCACCCATGGTCAGCAACTCCTGGAAGCGCCGCCCGCACAGCTCGGCCTGGCTGAAGCCGACCCAGGTGCTGAATGTCTGGTTGGCGCGCAGGATGGTGCCATCTTCGCGAGTGACCACCAGGGCGCAGGGAGCGCCTTCGAACAGTGTCTCGGCAGTGGGTAGCGTCGACTCTTCAGACATCAGTACCGGCCCAGGGCTGCAGAAAGTTGTCCATGGCACTGGAGCAGGCACCGGGCGCGCTCATGTGCGGGCAGTGCCCCACGTTGTCAACCAGGCACAGCGTGCTGTTGGGCATAACGGCCTGCAGGTATTCACCCACGGCTATCGGTGCGATCAGGTCGTCGGTGGACTGCAGGATCAAGGTCGGCGTGGTCAGGCCGGCGACGTCCTGGCGGTTGTCGGACATGAACGTCGTGCGGGCAAACTGTTTGGCGATTTCCGGTTCGGTGCGGCAGAAGCTGTTGGTCAACTCTTCACTCAGGGCCGGTTGGCCCGGTGCGCCCATGATCACGGGGGCCATGGTGCTCGACCAGCCGAGGTAGTTGCTGTCGAGGGTGTCGAGCAGTGAGTGGATGTCTTCGAGCTTGAAGCCGCCGATGTAGTCATCGGAGTCGATGTAGCACGGCGACGGGCCGATCATCACGTGGGCGGCAATTCGATCCGGTATCTGACGATCGGCCAGGACGCCGATCATCGAGCTGACGGAATGCCCAACCAGGATCACCGGGCCGCAGGCGTACTGGTCGATGATCTCGTTGAGATCCCGGGCGTAACCCGCCAGCGAGTTGTACTTTTCCCGGTCGTAAGCACTGAGGTCTGACCGGCCGGCACCGACCAGGTCAAACATCACTACGCGAAAGCGCTCGGTGAAGTGCGGGTACAGGTAGTTCCACATACCCTGGTCGCAGCCGAATCCGTGGGACAGGATCAGCGTCGATGGACCGTCCCCCAGCACTTTTACGTTATTGCGATGCTGAAGGTCCATGCTCGATTCCAGGGCGGGCCAAAGTTAGTGGTGGCGCGCCCGGGAGTTTAGATAGTCAGGGCCGGAAGGTCACGTGTTAGCTACTTGCGAGTCGTGGACTTTGCTGCCGACGCAACGGTGGCACCGCTGCAGTTGATGTAGGGTGACGACTTCAGCCAGCGCTGGTCCGGATAGTACGAGAACAGCAACTGCCCATTTTTCATCGAATCAATCAACGGGCGGGCGACGGCGGGTCTGACTGCCGGGCAACCGAGGCTGCGACCGATGCGGCCATTGGCGCGGGCGAGCACCGGGCTGACGTATGGCGCACCATGGATGACGATCGCGCGGTCAAACGCGTTATCGTTAAAGCCCGGTTCCAGGCCTTCCATGCGCAGGGAATAACCGTTCTGCCCGACATAGCTGGCCTGGGTGCGATACAGGCCGATGCTGGTGGCAAAACTTTCGTTCTGGTTGGAAAAGTTGACCGCCATGTTCTCGCCGCTGTTGCGTCCATGGGCGACCAGTTCATGAAACAGCAATTTGCGCTTTTTTAGATCGAACACCCACAGGCGTTGTTCGGTCGAAGGCAGGGAGTAATCTATGACTGCCAGTCGTTGCGCCGGCGCTGCACCTTGGGCTTGGGTGCATTGTGAGGCGCGCACTGCCAGGTTTATAACGGTGGCGTTGGCATCAGGAGCCGCTTTGACGAGGGCGGCGGCAAGCGAATCGGCGTACGCTGCCGGTACTGAGAGGGATGTCAGCAGCAGGGCCGAGAAAAACAGACGAATGCGAGCTGGCGCCATAAAGATGTCTCATCGTGATAGGTTCGAGTCTAGCTGGTCGCGGGAAGCTAGCCGTTGAAATCGGGAGATTAAGGATTATCCATGGTGCAATTAACAAGGTTATTCGTCATAAGCCGCGTCTTTTTTATGGTCTTTCTGATCAGCGGTGCTGCTTACGCAGAAAGTTCGTCAATCGAGTCGACAATTGCACCCATCATCCAAAGGGATGCTGCAGCGGATGACAACGTCGGCCAGGCGATCCAGGCTAACCTGGCGCCGTTGAGTACTTCTTTTCCACCATTATTGACTGCGCGGCGCCACAAGCGCGTCGATGTCAGTCGCATGGTCCTGGATTTCTACTCCCATCGCGGCTATCGCGCGGCGTGGACTAATGAAGCCGATGCTGCCCAATTGTTCGCCAGCCTGCATGCCACTGAGGTCGATGGCTTGAACCCTGCAGACTTTCACATTGACGAGCTGGCACGTTCCCAGCCGTTGTTGCAGGGCCCGACCGCGACACCTGAACAGCGGGCGGCATTTGATATTGCCGCCACCCACACTTTCCTCACGGCGTTGCTGCAATTGCGCCGGGGCAAGGTCGACCCTTCGCGGCTGGATATCCACTGGAATTTCGACCCTTCGGATGTTGATCCCCGCGAAGACGTGAATAAGTTCTTCGTCGCCCTCAATACCCATGACGTGGCTGGCGCGTTTGCCCTGGCGCCGCCGCAAGAGTCGGTGTATCGGGGCTTGCGCGACGGTCTGGCGCAATTGCGCAAGGTCCGCGACGGCGGGGGCTGGCCAAAAGTTGCTGAAGGCCAGTCACTCAAGCCGGGCATGGATGAGCCAGCTGTCTCCCAACTGCGGGCGCGGTTGGTGGCCGGAGGGTTTCTCGAGCCGCGCCTGGTTCGTGGCACCAAGTACGACGGTGCTGTGAGTGCCGCAGTGAAAAAATTCCAGACTGAACAATATCTGGGCGCCGATGGCGTGGCCGGCGCGACTACCCTGGCGGCGCTGAATGTGCCTGTGGGTGCGCGCATCGATCAGGTGCGGGTAAACATGGAGCGGGCGCGCTGGCTGCTGTACAAGCTGCAAGGCACCTTTGTGATTGTCGATATCGCCGGCTATAAAGTGGCGATGTACCGCGATGGTAAGCCGATCTGGCGCTCCCGGGTGCAGGTGGGCAAACCGTTTCGCAATACGCCGGTGTTCCAGTCGGAAATCACCTACGTTACGTTCAACCCGACCTGGACTGTACCGCCAACGATTCTCAAGGAAGATGTGATCCCCAAGATCCAGCGCAATCCAGGTTACCTCGCCGCCAATCATATCCGCGTGATCGACCGCGAAGGCGCAGTGCTGGATCCGTCGAGCGTTGACTGGAGCAATCCGCGCGGCATCAATCT
This sequence comes from Pseudomonas sp. LB3P31, assembly GCF_054897945.1. NCBI lineage: Bacteria > Pseudomonadati > Pseudomonadota > Gammaproteobacteria > Pseudomonadales > Pseudomonadaceae > Pseudomonas > Pseudomonas sp. LB3P31. Next base: position 1,347,335 of record NZ_CM142710.1, on the reverse strand, counting down.
GCGTCAGGATGCCGGCCCCGACAGCTCGCTGGGGCAGGTAGTGATTCGGTTTCCCAACGATTACGCAATTTATCTGCACGACACGCCCCATCGCGAGTTGTTCTCCAAGAGCATGCGCGCCACCAGCTCGGGCTGCATCCGGGTAGAGAATCCGTTGCAGTTGGTTGAGCTTCTGTTCAACGACCCGGTGCGCTGGGACAGCGCCGGCATCCAGAAACAGCTGGCCAAGGGCAAGACCGAAAACATTCGGCTGCCGGTGAAAGTGCCGGTGCTATTGGCTTACTGGACGGTGGACTTGAGTAACGACGGTCGAGTGACGTTCAAACCCGATGTGTACGGCTATGATTCTGCCGTGCTGCGGGGGCTGAACCTGTCCTCGAAGTTACCCATTCTGGACTTGCTGCGGGCAGGAGCTCCCGCCATGGTGAACAACCCGAAATAAAGGGGGGCTGAAATATGGATGTTGCGCAGAAAACCACGGAGCTGGTCAAAGGTCCGCTACAAGTGCATGACTTGGATGAGTGTCGCAATATAAATAGCGGGGCGGTGTTTATCATCGCTTCGGGTGCGTCAGCGAAAGACTTTCCGTTGGAAAAATACGCGGATGTGCCGATGATCACCATGAACGGTGCCATCTCAATGTTCATCGGGACGGGCATCAAGCCACACTTTTTCATGTGTTCGGATGACGCTTTCTACAGGGAGCAGCCCCGACTGTTTTCCGAAGCCATGCGCATCAGCCAGCGAGTCGCGGTGCCGCAAAGTCATACTCATTATCAAGGACTGAACCCCAGGGGTGATCTGTATCTACTGACCCGTGCACCCAAACTGGCGTGGTTCGATCTGTTGGGGCCGCGCGACAAGGAGTTGATCAGGAGCCGAAAGCTGGGAGCGGGGCGCAATCGCAGCCTGGGGTTCAGCAAGAATCTCAAACGCGGGTTTTTTGATGCGCGGACGGTGGCTTATGTGGCGTTGCAGATCGCTTACCACCTGGGGTTCAACAAGGTATTTCTGGTGGGCGTGGATCTTGATCAGTCGGTAAAGCGCTTTTATGAAACTCCAGGCGGCTTTGTGTCGCCCTGCACGCTGGACGACCATTTACAGACGCGCATTCTGCCTTCGTTCAGGATCATGTCGAAGTACGTGATGAACAAGGACTTTCAGGTCTACAACCTTTCCGAAACATCGAGGATTCCTGCCGCGCTGGTTCCTCGGGTCACCTACGGCGAAGTCGACCGTATCATTCGCGGCTGAACTAACCAGCGCAAGCAGCCGAAATCATCGGCTGCCTTTACGCGTTCAGCTGCCCGTGCCGCCGCCTGCGCCACCGGTTCCGCCGCCAGGTGCGCCGGTGCCACCGCCTGCACCGGAACCGCTGGTGCCGCCATTGGTGCCGGTGCCGGTGCCGCCGCCAGTGCTGCCACTACCGGTTGCTGGGGTCGAACTGCTGTTGCTGCCTCCAGAGGTGCCGGATGGCGCGCCAGGGTTGTTATTGGGTGCCATGGTCGAGCCGCCAGTCGAGCCCGATTTGGTCCCGGTTGCATCAGCGCCGTCGCCGGACGCTGCATAAGCGCCGAGCGAAGCCGCCGACAGCAAGCCAGCCAGAACCAGTGAAGTGATCTTCAGATTGTTCATGGTACGTCTCCAGTAAATGAGTCGTTACCTGATGTTGGGGTGAAGGGCAGGGCAGTTGGTGCCGACTGGATGACGAGTGGTCATCTCAGGCGAATGCAGCGCGAACCAGGCTCATGGCCGAATTAGCCGCACCAGCCGATCTCGACGCAACCCCGCACACACGCGGCTGTCACACCCAAGACATCTCGGCATCAGGAGCGCCGGCCCATGAAAAAAATGCGAATCGCCACTTTCAACGTTAATGGCATGCGCGCCCGGCTGCCAAACCTGCTGGCGTGGCTGGAACGCGAACAACCAGACATCGTCTGCCTGCAGGAGCTCAAGTCGGTGGACAGCGCGTTCCCTGCAGCCGAACTTGAAGCTGCCGGATATGGTGCGATCTGGCAGGGCCAGTCTTCGTGGAACGGGGTGGCGATCCTGGCGCGGGATGCCCAGCCGCTGGAAAGTCGGCGCGGGCTGCCCGGCGACGACAGCGATACCCACAGCCGCTACATCGAGGCCGCCGTGCATGGGGTGCTGGTGGGTTGTCTGTATCTACCCAATGGCAACCCGCAACCGGGGCCGAAGTTCGACTACAAGCTGGCGTGGTTCGAGCGACTGATCGCCTACGCCAAAGACCTCCAGGCCAGTGACCATCCGGTGGTGCTGGCCGGTGACTACAACGTCGTGCCTACCGACATGGATATCTACAACACGCGCTCCTGGCTCAAGGACGCCTTGCTGCAGCCGGAAAGTCGCGAGTGCTATCAGCGGATGCTCGACCAGGGCTGGACCGACTCCCTGCGTCACCTTTACCCGCAGGACCGGCTCTACACGTTCTGGGATTATTTCCGCCAGCACTGGCAGAAGAACTCGGGGCTGCGCATCGACCACCTGTTGCTCAACCCGGCGTTGAGTCCATACCTGCAGGAAGCCGGGGTGGATGCCTGGGTGCGCAATGAGCCGCATGCCAGCGACCATGCCCCGACGTGGATTCGCCTCGGCTCGCGCAAGCGTTGAGTTCTTTTGCAGGCCGATTGGCGAAATCAATTGTCGGTCCAGGGGCCTTTTCGCCTATACCTGTCGCCCATCGGCGGAGCGATCCGCGGCATTGGGATAAGGACTGAGCAATGAGCGAGCCCCGCCTGACAAATCTTGCGCACTATCTGCAACGCCTGGGTTTCGACGCGCCCCCTGCGCCGACCCTAGAAACCCTGCGTCAGCTGCAGCTGCGGCACACCGGGGTGTTCCCCTTCGAAAACCTGGCCACGCTGGCCGGCGAACCGGTGCTGATCGACCTGCCGTCCATCGAACACAAACTGCTGCAGGAAAATCGCGGCGGCTACTGCTACGAACTCAACCATATTTTTCTGGCGCTGCTTCAGGAACTGGGCTTCGATGCGCGCGGCATCACTGGCCGAGTGGTGATGGGCCAGCCCGAGGGCGCGTGGACCGCTCGCACGCACCGCTTGAGCGTGGTGCATCTTGACGGAGTGCGATACATCACTGACGTCGGCTTCGGTGGCATGGTGCCCACTGCGCCGCTTCTCCTCGACTCCCCGGCTGAACAGCCCACCCCGCATGAACCCTATCGGATCGAGCAGCACGCGGATGGCTTCACTTTACGTGCCAAGGTCGCCGGCGAATGGCGGCCGATGTACATATTTGACCTGCAGCGCCAGGAAGACGTCGATTACGCAGTCGGCAACTGGTACGTCTCGACTCACCCCGAATCGTCTTTTGCCAAACAACTGATGGTCGCGCGTACCGGTGACGGGTGGCGGCGTACCCTCAACAACGGAAGCTTTGCGATCCACCGGATTGGGCAGCACAGCGAGCGGCGTGACGTGGCGGACGTGCAAGAGCTGGTCAGCTTGTTGCAGCACGAATTCGGTATTCAGGTGCCAGTGCATGTGGGGCTGAGGCAGGCACTCGCCCGCTTGATCGGGGGCGAGTAGCGAAGGCTCCTTCAGCACCCGGTCTCGGCAGCGGGCTCAAGGTTTCAGCACGCGATGAAGCTCGCTCAGCGCCTCTGCCAGCTTTTTCTCCACGTTCTGCAGTTCAGAGGCCGTGAGCCCTTCCTTGAAATGCCCGGCATTGACGATGGCGCTGTGCGGGTCAGGCTCGGCGACGTTGACTTTTACACTGAGCAACGCCTGGCGCAAAGTGTTGTTGATCACCGTTTGATAACCATAGCCCTCGCTTTCGGCCAGGGCTCGAGCCGCCGCGATGACGACATCGTCGAGCATGATGGTGATCCGGGTTTTCCCCTTGGTAGAAGCAATCGCTCCGCGCTTGGCATTGCTGAAGTCGTACTCGTTTTTCATGGCTCAGGTTTCCATATATTTGCCGCGCTCAGTTTTGGTAGCCAGTCGCGCAGAGATGATTCGAACGAAATTCGGATCGCGGTAGGTGTAGGCGACCACCAGCAAGCGGCCCTTTGCATCCATGCCCATGATGACCCACCGGTTTTCGTCATGGTCCCGGTCCTGCACCGTCAGCGCTCGTTCGTCGTAAAACACGACCTCCGTTTCGGCGAGGCTGATGCCCCGATGCTTTAATTTGTTGGCCGCGTTTTTTGCCTTGTCGTACTGAATTTCGAATAAGTCCATTATGCATACTTTATATGTATTGGCTAGAGGCGTCCGTGCCGATGGTCGCGTGGAATGCAAAAGACTAGCGGGGCAAGGGAAATGAGCCGGGCAAGATTTGTTTGCGGATTTTGCCGGCAAAGGCAACGCAGGCGGGGGTGGCGTGGACGGGTGTCCATTATCTGACTGGTGAGTTGTATACAACTCTATAGACATTTGTCCTGAGTCTTGCATACAGTGTGCGCATAACAAAAAACCAGGGAACCCCCCAATCATGAAAACGCCCCATGTTTCACACCAACGTCCCGAAGATGAAAATCTTGGGGTCGGCGCGAATATGGCTTATGGCCTGCAACACGTTCTGACCATGTACGGTGGCATCGTCGCAGTGCCGTTGATCATCGGCCAGGCGGCCGGGCTCTCGCCGGCGGACATTGGTTTGTTGATTGCCGCTTCATTGTTTGCAGGGGGCCTGGCAACGCTGTTGCAGACCCTTGGTCTACCGTTTTTTGGCTGTCAGTTGCCGCTGGTCCAGGGCGTGTCGTTCTCCGGCGTCGCGACCATGGTGGCGATCGTCAGCAGTGGCGGGGAGGGCGGGTTCCAGTCGATCCTGGGGGCGGTGATGGCCGCGTCGCTGATTGGCTTACTGATAACCCCGGTGTTCTCGCGTATTACCAAGTTCTTCCCGCCGCTGGTCACCGGCATTGTGATCACAACGATTGGCCTGACGCTGATGCCAGTGGCAGCGCGCTGGGCCATGGGTGGCAACAGCCATGCACCGGATTTCGGCAGCATGGCGAACATCGGTCTGGCGGCGTTGACGCTGATGCTGGTACTGCTGCTGAGCAAGATTGGCAGCGCGACCATCTCGCGCCTGTCGATCCTGCTGGCCATGGTCATCGGCACGTTAATCGCGGTGTTCCTCGGTATGGCCGACTTCTCGTCCGTGGCCCAGGGCCCGATGTTCGGCTTCCCGACGCCGTTCCACTTCGGCATGCCGACCTTCCACTTCGCCGCGATCCTGTCGATGTGCATCGTGGTCATGGTGACCTTGGTGGAAACTTCCGCCGATATCCTTGCCGTGGGTGAGATCATCGAAACCAAGGTCGACTCCAAGCGGCTGGGCAACGGCCTGCGTGCCGACATGCTGTCGAGCATGATCGCGCCGATCTTTGGCTCTTTCACCCAGAGCGCATTCGCCCAGAACGTCGGGTTGGTGGCGGTGACCGGAATCAAGAGCCGCTTTGTGGTGGCGACGGGTGGACTGTTCCTGGTGGTCCTTGGCCTGTTGCCCTTCATGGGACGGGTGATTGCCGCAGTCCCGACCTCGGTGCTCGGCGGTGCCGGTATTGTGCTGTTCGGCACTGTGGCGGCCAGTGGCATCCGTACGCTGTCCAAGGTTGACTATCGCAACAACGTCAACCTGATCATTGTCGCGACATCGATCGGTTTCGGCATGATCCCGATCGCTGCGCCGAACTTTTACGATCATTTCCCAAGCTGGTTTGCGACCATCTTCCACTCGGGCATCAGCTCCTCGGCGATCATGGCGATCGTGCTCAACCTGGCCTTCAACCACCTGACCGCAGGCAACTCGGATCAGCAGTCGGTGTTTGCTGCGGGTACCGAGCGGGTGCTGCGTTATCAGGATCTGGCGGCGTTGCGTGAAGGGGATTACTTCAGCGATGGCAAGCTGCATGACTGCGACGGCAAGGAGATCCCGGTGGTTGAGGTTGACCATGGGCATGGGGAGCCGCGGGCGGTGCCTGTCAAGACGGGTGAGCATGTTTAGCAGATAAAGGCTGTAGATCAAAAGATCGCAGCCTTCGGCAGCTCCTACAGGGTGCACGTCAATCCGTGTAGGAGCTGCCGAAGGCTGCGATCTTTTGACATTAAGACGTAAGCAACACCCACAAAAAAGCCCCTGAACCTTTCGATTCAGGGGCTTTCCGGTTTTTGCTGTCTGGCTCCACGACCTGGACTCGAACCAGGGACCCAGTGATTAACAGAGACTTGTTCTGATATTTCATGAGCTTTCAGGGTATTTCAATATCCCTGTTTCTAAAGGGTTTAATGGGTTTGCAAGCTCTTGAAATATCAAAATGTCCGCTGGACTTTCATTCATTCGTTGAGCAAAGTGTTGAGCAGTTATCAGCTGCTCAACACTGGATGGTGCTTTATGGGTTACAGCGATACAGCTCTGCGCGGCTGGCGTAAGACGGGCGTGATCAGGAAGCAGGGTCAGGAAGTCGTAGCGAAAACACTTTCTGAGCCAGCTGGACCTAAAGGTGCAGGAAGCCTGCTGTTGGAGCGTAGGAGCGCGGAAGCGGTCGAGGTCTACTTGGCAATGCGGGTTGGGGGCACTCAGCGGCGAATCAAGCTTGGAGGCCTTTTCGATATTGGGGCCGGCGGGCGAGATTTAGGCATTGCGTACTGGCGGGAGGAAGTCGCGAGAGTATCGGGTGAGGTCCGCCAGCATGGTGATATTGACCACTACGAGGAGCACCTTCGCCAGAGCAAAATAACAGCACAAAAGCGCATCGATACCGAGGCGGCTCGAGCCTCACTAGCGGATCTTTTTGCAGATTACATTGAGGATCGCCGCGATAAAGTATCTGCAGATCAGTTGGCGAAGTTCGAGCGATTTTTGGAGGTCGATCTGCAGGAGCGTAGCGCCTCAATATCCGGACTGAAAGCGCGTGATGTTCTTCCCGGGCATGTGCTGGAAATCTTGAGAAAGGCTTGGGATCGTGGTGCAAAGGGGCTTGCAGACAAGCAGCGTGCTTGGCTTCATGCGGCATTTGCCTTCGGTCTGAAAGCGGAGCATTCGCTCGCTCGCGCAAGCGCCAAAACTTTCGGACTGACATCGAATCCGGTTGCTCTCCTACCCAAGGAGTACGTACCCACACCAGGTACTCGTACGCTGACAGATCAGGAGTTGCAACATTTCTGGGGAACCATCACCGAGATATCGACAGTTGGGCCGGTCATGGCTCGACTCTTCCAGTTCATCATCGCGCTGGGCGGGCAGCGCGTCGATCAAGTGACGCGAGAACCGTGGGAGAGCTACGACTTCGAGGCTCGAACCCTTCGATTAATCGACGCAAAAGGTAGGGGAGGGGTACGGCGCGTGCACCTGGTGCCGTTGACCGAGCGAGCTCTCGCTATTTTAGCCGAGGTTAAAGAAATAACTGGCAAGCACAAATGGCCCTGGACGACCACTGGCCGGTCTCCAATCAATGTGAGTAGCCCAGTCCACGCCGTTTCAACTTGGTTAGATACTGAGCACGGCAAGCTGGATGGCAAGCAAGTTGAGAGATTTGGACCACGCGATTTACGCCGAACCTGTAGTCAAATGATGCAGCGGAATGGTGTTGAGGATCGGCTAAGCGATCTGCTTCAGTCGCATGGTGTGAGCGGGGTGGTAGCGGCACATTATAGAAATAACCCAGAAGCTTACCTACCTGAGAAACGTCGAGCAGTTGAACAATTTGAGCGTGCACTTTCTAAAATTCTGGTCACAGGCAAGGCTCCTGAAAAAAAATAACTACCGTTCCTACGAAGTCCGCTTGATCAAATATGATCAAGCGGATTTTTTTATGGGTCGACTGCTGTGATCGGGAATTCTCTAATGATTTGGTCATAAACTAGCCTCCATGAAGCGGCTAGGCATGCTCAAAAAATTCATGTCCGAACTACTAGGTATGCCTACAGCCCGCATACATATTGATCTGGCAGTTTTTAAGTCGTGTGAAAGTTGGCTTTTCAGATTTTTGTTGGGTCCGGCTTTGGGGTGAGCCTTTTTAGATTTTTCGATTGATCATATTTGATCAATCGAAAAAGTCATGTCTGTTTTCATTGATAAAGTGTGCAGTTCGAAGTGGCGTTTAGTCTCCGTTAGTGCACTTGCCATTCTCTTAGATTGTCTTCAGAATTGGTTCCAGAAGAAAACTCTAGAGCTTTCTCTAACTTCAATTTTCGTCTTGCGCTGGATGTCCGGTCGCTCAGAGGGCTGTTATGAAAACACAATTAATTGAGGAGTGGCGTCCCGCTGCTTTTTTTCATGGTCGGTATCAAGTCAGCGCTACCACTTGGTGGCGCTTGAGCAAGGTCGAAGCCTTTCCCGCACCGATCCGCATTGGTCGGCGGGTGCGTTGGAGCGTTTCTGAGTGCGATGCTTTCGTCCTAACTAACCGCGGATAGTTGAGGCTTAGCTTGCAAGCTCTGATGGCTAATCTTTGTCCATCAGTGACGCCATTGATCATATTTGATCATCCGGTCTAATAATGTTGATGCTGGTTAATCATATTTGATCAATCGATCTAATAGTTAAGATACTCGTTGCTCATATTTGAGTAAGCGGACAATGTTTTCTGCCTGGGACAATCGAAGTATGGCTAAAGGAGCGAGCATGCTCTGTTCAAAAAACTATTAAACAAAAAAGCCTGGCAGCACTACCTGGCAGGAACTTTTACTAACTTCAGCACCTGATGAGGGATTCAGATGAGCACATCAAATTTGATCAATCTACATCGTGATAATGTCACCACCACCCTGGATGCACAAACGATCTTGACTCCGCAGGTCGTTCTAAAATTGGTGCTGTACGGGAGTGACAAATGAGCGACGACAAACTCCAACAGATCGTGGATGCGGGAGCTCGTGGAGACTGGGACGAGTACGACCGCCTGCTGACCGAACAGGAAAATGCAGACTGGGCGCCTGAGCTTCTGAATCGGGCTGTGGACGTAGCTACACAATATGGCTGCATGCTGGAGCGATCGGTCGATGGTCTTGGCACTGGGCCAAATAACATGGGCGGGATCCGGATCACCGAGCGCGAGACAGGCCGTATCGTCGCTGGCCGGCAATACGAACTGCAACCTGCTGGCGTTCTTGCGCATTTCAGGATCGAACTGTGAATGCCTTGGCGGCCCAGCCGGGTTCCTGTGTCCCCGGTTGACCAAGCAGCGTACGGCTCGCCGCCTTTATTGCTTGGTCGCAACAGCGTTAGCCCTAACAGACAAATGGTGACTATCATGCAAACCGCTCAAATCATTCCATTCTGCTTTGAATCCCGCGAAGTCGGTCCCTCGCACTCCGCAATCTTTCGCAGCCGCATCATCGTCATCAGCAGCCGCACGCTGGGCGAAATGCTGGACTGCCACAACGAAACCTACACCTTCCTGCGCGCTACCGGGGCTGTCGAGCACCGCGCGGGGGATGGTGTGCTGCTTGCTATCAGCATCAACAGTAAACACTACATGGATCGTCTGATCGATCCGGTGCCCGTTCGACCTGGTGCTGTCAGTACATCGCGACGCAGGGTCGAAGCCCTCCCGCGCACGATCCGCCATAAGGAGGGCACAAAAAAAACGCTTTTAAGGCGTCGTGCGCCGATGTCTATCCGGGCGACCAAACCCGATCAGCGAATTTGCGGTGACGAGTGAACAGTAACCACCGAACGATAAGGCGCCAACCTCGAGCACGAACAAATGGATTTTCCGAATGCTCGGCGTTATTCCCAGGGTGGTTCCTTGCCTAAATTGCAACATCGCTGACTGTCGTGACGGACAAAATGCGACAGCTGATGAATCGAATCGAGCCCGTATAAGGATCCGCAATGAACCAATTTATTCGCACCGAGGAGGTCGCCACGATGCTTGGCGTATCTCGAAGAACGCTAGAGCGCCTGGTCGCCGCCGGTAGCTTCATGAAACCGATCAAGCTGACAGCTCGCACATTGGGCTGGGAAAAGGAAACGCTGGAAAAATATCTGAAGGAACGCTCGAAATGCGCCCAACAATAATTCCAGGCAAAAAAAACCCGGCTGGCCGGCCGGGTTCTTTACCATCCACCTCGAAGACATTCGATGTGAAAAAACTGCAAAAACAAGGCACATATAGTGACAATACTGACGCACATGCGCAAGCCATTTTAGCCTCACCCGTCAGCACCATTGATCAATTTTGCACTGCTCAACACCTTGAGCAGGTGCGCCGTGATCCCGAAGAATTCGACTGCACCCACAGTGAGTTCCTACGCGATGTAATCGAGTCTTGCGGCGGCCACAAGCTGGCACTTTGCGAAGTCCGCGGTTCGGAGGGACATCACTTTCAAGTCGCCGGGCCATCACACGGCCTGACAAAGGCGCTCCGGGACAAGCGCTCCGATGGCTTGGACACCGGTCTGCCGGTAGTGTGGATCTGCTTGGTAACAGGACGCGCATTTCCGATCAGCACGCTCATGCACCTTTTGGATGTGGTCGGCCGATATGCCCGTCGCTGCACTCGCAAGGGCACGTCCATATGAGTATTAATGCTGTCACTGCTATCGACGATCTAATGACCGCCATGCGCGAACAGGGTATCGAACCTTCCGACCCCCTGAAAATGGATGGCACGCTTGAGCGTTTCCACGTCATGGGCGATCGCAAGGGTTCCACCAACGGATGGGCCAAGATTCACCTGGACGCCAAACCAGCCGGCAACTTCGGTTGCATGAAGCGCTGGGGCGACCACAAATTCTCCTGGAAGGCCAAGCGCGACACGAAACCGATGTCAGCCGCCGACCTGAAAGCGCAGCGCGAAGACTGGGCCCGCCGCAAGGCTGAACAAGCCGCCGCAACTGCCAAGCGCCACGCTGATGCAGCTGCGCGCGCCCAAGCCCTTTGGAACGCAGCACAGCCAGCCCCAGACAATCACCCGTACCTGGTCCGCAAAGGCGTCAAAGCCCACGGCCTGCGCATGGGCGTATGGGAAATGATCAACAAGGAAACCGGCGAAGTCTGGTCGCTGACCAGCAAGGCGCTGTATGTGCCGCTGTGCGACAAGACCCGCGCAGTGCACAGTCTGCAGGGCATTTTCCCGGGCAAGATCCTGGGCAAAGGCGATGGCGCCCGCGACAAGGACTACCTCAAGGATGGCGCCAAGCGCGGCCTGTTCCACGCGATCGGCAAGCCGCAGCAGTTCTACGGCCGTCCAGTGTTCATTATCTGCGAAGGCTATGCGACTGGCGCGACCATCCATGAGGAAACCGATCACCTGGTGTTGGTGGCCTTCGACACCAGCAACCTGCTGCCCGTGGCCGAGGCGATCCGCGAGAGCAAGCCTGACGCAATCATCATTGTTGCCGCTGACAACGATCAGTGGACCCTGAAACCAGTGGAAAACCCGGGCCTGTGCCACGCACGCGCGGCGGCCAAGGCCGTTAGTGGCCTGCTGGCTATCCCGCCGTTCCAACAAACTGACGGCAAGCAGGATGCCGATGGCAAGTGGTATCGTCCGACCGACTTCAACGACCTACGCGCATTTGATGGCGTAGGTGTGGTCCGCGCCTTATTCAAGGTCGTGCTCACTGCCAACCAGGTCATTCAGGACGTGCCAGCCTCAGTCACCGAGGCGAGCGAGCCGGTGATTGATGATGCGCTGCTGACCTGGGAGAGTGTCGAGAGCGCGCAGTCCGAGCTGCTGGCTGGCTCAATCGACCTCGATCCTCCGCTAGAGCGCGTACCGGAAACGATCGTGCTGCATGCTGTCGGGGGTGATGCGTGTGATCATGGGGCCGGCTTCCACGTTCTCGGCCACGACCACGACCGCTACTTCGTGTACGTCCACGGAAAAAACCAAGTCATGGAGTACACGGCGGCCAAATTATCGACGGCATCGAGCCTGATCGAGCTGGACAACCTTCAGTACTGGGAGCTGGAGTACCCGAAGAAAGGCGGCGGCATCAATGCCTTGGCTGCCGCAAACGACATCATCCAGCTCGCTCAGCGCCGTGGCATCTACACTCCCGATCGCATCCGTGGCCGTGGCGTGTGGCTCGACAACGGTCGGCTGGTGTTCCACCTCGGCAATCGCCTCAGCGTAGACGGCGAGGCCACCCGGCTCTCTAGCATCCAAGGCTCCCGCTTCGTGTACGAGGCTGGCGGCGAGATGCGTGCACCTGCCGAAGTGGCGTTGAGAGACGAGGAAGGCGCATGGCTTGTCGAAACAGCGGAGCTGTACAACTGGGAACAACGGGGCGCCGGCATCCTGATGGCGGGCTGGGCATTTCTGGCGCCGATCTGTGGTGCTTTGGACTGGCGGCCTCACGTCTGGATCAGTGGTGAGGCTGGTACCGGTAAAAGTTCGCTGCAGAAGCAGTATCTGCTGAGCCTGATTGATAAGGGCTGGGCTCTCAATGCCCAGGGCGACAGCACCGAGGCAGGCATTCGTCAGTCCCTGGGCCTAGACGCTCGTCCGGTATTAGTCGATGAGGCGGAAACTGGGGCAGAGACTAAATCCCGAATGCAGGGAGTACTGACCCTGATCCGCCAAAGCTCGTCCGAGGGCGGGGCACAGACGTTTAGGGGCACCGTTAGCGGCCGGGCCATGGCCTACCAGGTGCGCTCGATGTTTTGTCTGGTCGCCGTGGCGCCGAACCTGACTCGTGCGACCGACATCGACCGCCTGACTCGCCTGGAGATGGTCAAGGGCGACACCTGGAAAACCAACGGCCTTTCTGACCGCCTGGCTAAGATGGATGCCGACGAGACACTGAGTCAGCGGGTTTTCGCACGAGCCATGAAAATGCTGCCAGTAGTGCGCGAATCGGCCAAGGTTTTCGCCCGTGTGGCGGGTCAGCACTTCGGCCGCCAGCGTGATGGCGACCAGTTCGGTACGCTGATGGCGGGCGCCTGGTGCATGCAGAAGAGCTACGTGCCTTCCGAGTGGGAGGCCATGGTGATGATCAGAGGCTGCGACTGGGCCGCTCTGGGTGCTGGCGTATCGGTCGACGGTAACGATGCTAGGGTCGCGCTGAACGCCATCCTCAGCTCGCACATCAAGGTCGACAACCGTCCCTACAGCGTGGGCCAGTTGCTGGAGATCATCTTCGCCAGCCCACCTACGAACCACTCAGGCGGCCTGCCCAGCTACGAGATGGCGACCCATGCCCTCACCCTGCACGGGATCCGCCTCTCCGATGGAGAATCCCCGCGCCGGCTTCTGTTCTCGATGAATTGCCGCGAGCTGTTGGTACTGGTCGAAGGAACCGATTTCGAAACCGACCTGATCGGCCGTCTGGCCCGCCTGCCAAGAGCGTGGAAATCGAAGGTCAAGAAGAAGGGCGAGCCAGGGCCAGTCGAGAAGGTCAGGTTTGCAGGTGCTCCGACGCGCTACGTGTCGGTGGCTTTGGATGTGGTCCTCGGCACCGATGAGCCAGAGGACAATGGCAAACCATTCTGATCAACCAGCTGCAGAATTGAGCCTGCCTCGTGCGGGCTTTTTTGCGCCTGGCGATCAGCCGTCACCAGGGCAGCGTCGGTGCCACCGAGTAAATCCATGTTACCGGTGGACAAACAGCTCGCCAGTTGAACGCATGGCCCTTTGGCAGGGGGCAATCATCAGATGCGGTGCAAAGTCGTAGCAATTCTCATTTATGAGGTTTAGGGGGCGTTTCTGTTCCCACTTTGAGACTTGTTCCCACGCCTGTTCCCAACCCATGGGAACGCTGGAGACCTCGTATTACAAGGGATGCGGCGATTTGTTCCCATGTTCCCATCAATCCTGAGGACAGACCTATATAAAATAGAAATGTGCCATCCTAGCCAGAAATATAGATAGCAGGCTAGCGGTTTGACTCTCTTATACTTCTATCTATTTTTTTATTTGGGAACATGGGAACAGGAGGGTGAGAAGCCCGTGTTCATTGGGCTTTGTCTGTTCCCATCTCCAAAAGCTGGATGGGAACAGGGTGGGAACATGGGAACAAGCCTTGGGGCCGCGATTGAAAGCCCTGCCACACCTGGCGAATGGGATTTCGCGCTGATGCGAGCCATATGGACACCAGCGGCCCTCTCCACAGAAGTTTTTCGGGTGACAAGGTGCCAGCGCTCGCTGGCGTGACAATACGATCGTGGGACACCCACCATAGGCCCGCGAGGCCTTAGCCATGACCGCCGAAATGCCTGACTCAACCCAATCAATCCAGATCCGCCGCGAGGCTGCACGGACCCTGTACGTGACCACCCCAATGACTCTGGCGGAGATAGCTGCCCAGGTCGATTGCAGTGAACGCACGATGAAGCGCTGGAGCGCTGCTGATGGCGGTTGGAAGAAGGTTGGGGGACCGAAGTTGACCGAGCGAGCCCATGGGGTCGCCGACCGCATGGCAAAGGCTGCAGCGGAGTTGGAGGCCGCCCAGGTGCCGGCAGAGGATCGCCCAGCTGCCATGGCAGAGGTACGGGAGGATATAGCTGCCGATGATCGTGCTCAGTTGCTCGTGGCGCACCGAAATCAGCTTAAAGTCGTGGACGGCCTACTGAGCGAGGCGGTTCGATCCAGGAGCGATAACGGAGCTCGGCTGGCCTGGCGGGTGGCCCAGACGCTGGCCATCAAACAACGAGCCGAGCGCCTGGCTTGGGGCCTGGATAATGGCGAGCAGGACCACACCATTGTAATCGAGCGCAGCTGACATTCGTCATCAGCACCTATGTGCCCAAACCGATTCCTTCTGGAGCCAAGGTTGACGGGCATTTCAATAACGATGACTTCATCTATGACTTAGCAAAAAACGAATACATTTCCCCGGCAGCAGAATCATGCCGGTACTTGCAAGCAGCACAACACGTGCAATGCTAACGCAGTCTCCCTGAGACAGTCCGCGAAATGTCGGTTCAGGTGAATGCCGAGGGAGGTTAAATCTGGCCGACCTTGTACATACCAACTGCCCGCTCTAGGACGCCCTTAACGTGATTTCTTAATTCGATGGGCGATAGGACTTCGATGTCGGCGGCATTGCTGAGCAAAAAAAGGCGCAGCCCCTGAGTGTCGAGCATCCGGCAGTTCAATATCCAGCTCCCGGCCTCGGCGACCAGGATCTGGTCCTGCGAGAGCGGATTTTCAGAAAGCCGGTTATGCAAGTTGTCACTCAGGCGCAAGCTGACATTGACGGGTGCCGGTGAGTGGATAGTCATCAGGTGTTGCTGCGCATCGATCGAATTGATGTCGTAGCCTTCAGGATCGGCGATTTCGCGTTTACCAGGTTCCACTTTTAAGATTCGATGAAGCATCAGCGCACATAACTTGTTTGGGCCATTGCTGCTGTACTTCCCACGGTGTGCGTCCGGCTCTGGAGTGTGACCAAGAGGCCACTCCTCTTCCTGCACGAGCGCAGACAAATAGGTGTTTGAATCTTGGTGAGATAGACCCAACGGTTTGAGTTGATACACACACTGGATGTCACCCACATCCCGGGGCTGGTACGTCACTTCCAGCGGCTGGTTTCCGAATATGGCCTCCTGGATTTTGGTCAGATGGGTTAAGTCGTACTCCCCGGGGATCAGGACCGTAAACCGAGTCCCGGTGGTTATTCGCTTTTCCCAATCCAGCTGTCGTTTTGAGTAGTCATTCATGACACGAAGTGCATGACGTCGCAGCGGCGAAAGCTTTTTGGTGTGTGTCTTGAGACCAAACCGATCCGCATGATCGAAAATGGTCGACAGTGTCATCGCCTCCGTTGGTGAGAGCGTCAAATTAAAATTGGCTCCTGTCGACGACCAATAGAGTAAGTGCTTGGCAGCACCTCGGCGTTGGCATTTTATGTAGCCATCAGCCTCGAGCTTTAGAAGGTCGCGCTGTGTTGTTTTAAATGGATGATCAACGTTGCCTAAGCAGGCACACATCGCTTCATGAACTTGAGACGTCGGTAAAGCGGTGCCATGCCGCTGCAAGATGTCACGCAGATAATCTCGACGCTCGTAAAAAGAGACCATGGATACGTCCAGGACAAAAAGTGTCCTAAGTGTGTGGAATGATGCTCGGGCTGGCAAGGAAAACACGAACTTAAACGTCAGCCCACAGGAGCATGTCCATGAAGCGTTCAACCTATCTTGCCGATTTCCATGTCGCTGGTTTCGTCCATTGGATGGCCACGGAGCTGGATACTTCCCTTTTTCAGCATGCCTATATTGATCGCCGTAGCGGGAAAGAATGGAACTGCACAAGCTTGTTCAACGCTTTCGAAAAGTATCAGTGGAACCACCCGGGCAACCAACGTTTGGCCTTCAACTCAGGATCGACGTTCTTAAGTAACGCAAAGGCATTGGCTGCATTGAAGGCGGACTTGGCCGCCGCCGGCACCGACGATTCGAAAGTAGTGGAAGCAGCGTCGGGTGTCATGGCATGGGGCGGAGTGACTGCTCGAAACAATGAATGGTTAAAGCTAAACCAGGCCGGGTTGGCGCGATCGCTACAAGCAGTTCAGGCCGCCATCAATGCCGGCGATCCGGAAGCCCCTGCACTGCGTTGCGACCAGCTGCGTTTTAACTCCGGAATGACCAAGGTTTACTCTCTGCTGTGCGATGACTTCGTGATCTACGACAGCCGCGTGGCGGCAAGCTTGGGATGGCTCATCGTCAAATACTGCGATGCGAAAAGTCTGGCTAGCGTTCCAAGTTCTCTCTGTTTCCCATGGGCGGCCGCGAAGGAGGCTCAATCAGCTGTGTCGCCAAAGCGTCGGGACCCAGGTGCAGGTCCTTACAAGTTCAAACGCTTGCGCTCGGGTTCACACCATGCCCTTTGGAACATGCGCGCCAGTTGGACGCTTGCCGCGGTCCTGGCGCATCCCAAGGCATCAGGCTGCGGTTTCCACGGGATGGTCGAACCTAAAGATTCTCTCCGTGCACTGGAAGCTGCGTTGTTCATGATTGGCTACGATTTGGGGCAGTGACCTAACGGATGTCGCCTGACTGGTCCTCGGGAGCGCCGGGGACCCCCTTCGGATTAGGAAATCGAATGATGGAATCATTGAGTAACGTGCAAGTCTTGATCATGAGTCTCGCAAGTCATGGGGTTTGCGTTAGAGCCCTTCAGGCTGAGGTGGCGCAACGTCTCCCAGAAATGACGGACGAACAGTTCCAGACTGCCCTCTTCGCTCTGCAGGAAAGAAACCACATAATCGGTCAGGAGGTGAAGGACCAGTGGGTGGTATCGACCGTCGATCATGCAACTCCCGCTTACCAGTCGGAATACAGTCCTGAATTTGCTGAAATGATCATTGCTGCGTCGTGCGGTGAAATGACTGAAATTGACCCTGATGAAATGATCGCGCAACTCGAGGTGATGATTAAAAACGCCCGGGTCAAAAAATCTCAGTCTTGAGTCTTATGCCGTATCAGCAAGAATCGACCCAAAACAGCCCTTGAAGCATTTTATAAGACAGGTGTTTTGGGTTTTAAGAGATCCATAAACTGTTCCGAAAAAATACCTCAAGGCCTATAGCTCTCTAGGAACTGCCCCTCGCTAGTGGCAGCTATCGCCCATCAAGAGATAGTGATTCTGCCACGCTAACGGTTCATTGCTGGAGCATTATCGGGCTGTCAAGGCGCGGACTGAATCGAACTGTGATGACGCCGTATCAACCATGCAAGGCCACCGCACGAAGCGTCACGGCAAGGTCGTACTCCATCAATCGGACATTCGGCACCTGCGTTGCCGCGTACCGCAGTTTCTGGTTGATATCCGACGCGACAATGATTCCATACACGTCGTTATCGCCCGCAAGGTGCTCTTTCACCCAGCCCATATAGCGAAGGATTTGTCCCAGTGCCGCGTCCGGCCCACGGCCGACTTTCAGTTCGAGCACGTAGAAATCGCCATTTCCGGTAGCCAGAATGTCGATCGGGCCGACGTCGGTCTGAAACTCTACTCCGTCGCGATCATCCGTGCGGTATAGCATGAGTGGCGCATCAAGGCCTGGTAACTTGGGAAGCTTTTTGGCGAGGTAGTCGCGCAGATGTGCTTCCAAAGCAAACATGCTATATGCCTCATCGGAGGCCTCGACAGCTTTGATGATCGACGACGGATTCTCGCCCACACCGTCAGCGAGGCGGACGACCAGGGCGCCATCGGCAGATTGTGCGATCTCCCAAACACCGTGTTTCTCGGGTTGGTACCAAACGACTTTGCCGCGTCCAATATTGAACAGGTAGTCGTAAGCCGTGTCCGTGAGCCGTGGCTTCTTGTTCTCGTTGTAGTGAATACGCGATGAGTGATTCACTGCCCCCGAGATAATGCTGCACGTCATCGAGCTGTCATTTACATCGTCGCCAAACATCGACCTCACTTTTGTTTTAATCATTGAATAAGTACATTCCCCATTCAGTTGCTGGGCCGCATCTCGAACCATTTGCCATACCGGCGGGCGGTTGCCGTAGCTCACTGTTTCTACTCCTCGTTTGTGTTCTGTTTTCTCGTAATGGACCACGCCGTGAGCGTATAGAATTCACTCAGTCGTGGCAGCGCTTCGATGTCTCGTGCGGCAAAGCGCTTCGGACAAGCCGCCTTTCAAGAGAGGGTGCAATCGGTCAGTTGCGCGTTTCAGTCCATTGCGTTGCGTGCGGCCTGATTCCCGGCGTCTTTGATATCGGGTGGTATGACGCTACACGAAGCCGAACGCTTCCCTATGGGCAGCTAGGTAGGGCAAATGCTTCGGATTGAGCTTGCGTAGCTTCATGGAACTCGACAGACCAAACGCTGGAGGCAGCTTTTGGGCAACGCTGGACAGCAGAATTGAGCCATCGTCTTTGAATGAGATCAGGCCTTGGTCAAACAGCCGATCATAGTGTGGCGCCAGTAACAGGCCGTTAAATGGATCGAGCTTGGCATCTGCTTCTGACTGGCTCCAGGGAACAATGTGCGATGCGACCAGCAGCTTGGGCTCCTTCACTCCAGAGAGTGCGCAAGCATCACCCCAAAACCCCATCAATTGCTTCCTGAATTTCCGCTGGCCAACGCGGGCCATGATTGTCGTTGCCCGAGAGGTAATCAGATTGGCCAAGTCTCTTGTACTACCGACTTGGCCATCTTCCTGTTCAACGGCATCGAGCACGGTAACGATGAAGCTGGATTCGGGATTTTCCAGCACGATGGCGCTGATCATATCCACTAGCGCCTTTGGAAACTTGATCTCACGCCCGCTGGTGATTTGAAAGTGATCGACAATATCCAGCTCGAATCGTGGCTCGAATGAGATTTGTAGGAGGCGGCGTGTGCCGTCTACGAAATTGCAGTTTTCACGAACCTCTGTATGGGAACCCCAAAGAATGTGTTCCTTTTTGCGGTCACGGAATGGTTGCTGCCAGGATGTATCCGATAGTTTGATGAGCTTGGCCATGCCAATCCCTTTTCGATGGCGGTAGAGGCAAGAGGCTATCTGTTTGCCGGCGAATCGTCTATGTGGTGGGACAGGATAGAAACCGTTCGACGGGTGCGTATGTTGAATCGCCCCCAGCTTTTGAACTTCTCCACCGTCCGACTCAGGTTGATTGCAGCCGTTCGCGACAGGCAAAAATCGACCCATAGCAGACAGTCTGCGATAGAAAATTCGGTGCTGGTAAAGCTCGTGTATTTCAATCCGAGCTCAATCCCTACGGTCATCCAGAGCTTGGCAGTGTATGAGGTGCCCCAACCTGTTTGGTTGCTAGCACACAGATTTGTTGTCGCCCGAAAATCGAGAGTTGAGAAGGCCAAATGGTGGCCTGCTGGAGATAGGAACGAAAAAACCACCAAGCTATTTGCGGACAATTTCCAGTATCTGATCGTGAATGATTCCAGGGTCATATTCGTGAAACTGCCTGGCATGATCAATCGCCTGGACCATGCCTTTGAGCTGAAGACCAATCAGGGGTTCTTGGTGACGATCTATTCGCTGGACATCATAGATCGAGGATTTTCCTTCGATTCAAAGCGACGCTTTAGCTGAGTGGTGATGATTCGGGCTTAGCGACCCAAGAGCTTCAGGCGGTCTGCGGTTTTCTTATCTACAGGCACTGCTTCAACGAGGCCGTGATCTACCGTAGGGCTTATCATGAGCGCGTTTCTCTTCGCTCGATCCCGACCTTCCTGTAATTGTTCCGGCGTACAAATAAATACTGGCAGCACCCCCGACCAGCAACCTACTCCTTCAAGCTCCGCATCCACATGAATAGACAGATATTGCTCGGTAAGCTCAAAGCTCGGAGTGCTAACGCTATTAACGCGGTTGACCCAGGCAAGCGGTGCCACTTTCTTGTTGGCAACTCTGGAGTTTCGGGGGACAAACGAGAGGCGGATGATCTCCGTCATAATGAGCCTGCTAAGCCACGGGGAGTCTGCATACCTTTCGTGGTAATCAGAGATAAAGCTGCCGCTCTGGAGGTCTGTAAACCACGTGCCGTGAGCCAAGCTCAGCACGTTGCCAAATAGCGACTCCATCGCTTCCATGCCATCGAGCATCCTGGCGGTCTCTCCGCACATGGTTTTGGTTGTCATCGCATCGCGACGGTCTGTGGCCGCTTGGATTTGGACGGTGACCTCATGCCCAAACTCAGTTCGCTCAATTGCAGGCGGTTGGGAAAGCAGCCCGCCATAGCCCAGTTCATTTGAAAGGACGTATCGGTCCTCATCTGGCCATTTGCTGAAATCCACGCTCAGTGCCCACAGCTCCCGGATGTTTCCTTCCAAGAAGTGAGAAATTCGGAATCGGCATCCGTCCGGACCGAATCGTAGTACCGCCCCTAGCGCTATCAGACTCGGGCCGATAGCGATGATGTCGTCGCGATTCACTTCACCTTGTCCCAGAAGGCGCCTTGATGCCTCGTGGCTGAGCTTCAGCTCATGAAGGTATTGAGCTGAGAATCGGGCTTCGTCCCTGTCGATGGCAACGCTACAGCTGGCGCACAGCCAAATCCCATTATCGATTGATCCACGTTGCTCAGGGGTCATTGAGTGGTCGTAACGGCGCGCGCCAGGACCAGGCGCAGCTGCTGCAATGTGAGCAGCAACGCCAATCATGGTCACAGCGTTTGAGGCTTCGTCGCTGGGCCCTACTGTCGACGCCTTGCACAAGGAGCATTGATAGCTTGCCCGTAGGGCGAGGTCGCTCTTAGTCCTTTTTGAAAAATCGTCACGTGTGGAAGTCATCTGTGGAATTCAAACCTGGTAGGGCGCATCAGGAGCAAAGTGATTGCAGAAATCGTTTGGAGAAGATGGTGTTGGGCATCAGGCCGTATTACTTGAAGGCCATCCGCAGATTATTCCAAATATTCTGCCAAGCGTTCCTGATCAATGCTTGTAAAGGCCTAGCTTGGTCGAAATCCTTGGGTTAGATCAAGAGTGCTCTAGAATCGAGACTGACAACTCCACGTAGCTGAAGCACTGAGCGTTGACCTGACTGGAACACTCTGCCATCCAGCTTACCTTGAGGACGACGAGAGCACCCCACACTGGTCCCTTCCGCGAAACGGGGTTGGTTGGAAAAGCGCTGCTGCCAGACCAGAGCGAGGGTCGCTTGTGCCGCATAGACGATCCCGCCCAGCGAGAAAAATTATCGTTTGAGTGACTGCTCCTGGCCGTTCTCTGCCGGTCACGGCCAGCGTTGTGGTCAAATTTGATGCACATGGCTGGTCAGGTCGAATGCAATGGAATGGACGAGTCTGGGCAATTATCTAGTTCAAAAGGTACACCCTGAGACCCATATACAAAGCGATGGGATCAAGCTGGCTCAAAGGTGTTGCTAAAATCTGAGCCATGCCACATATAATGACCCACACATTGCGAGCTAGGTCGGGACAACATGGCAGTCATTGGGTACATCAGGGTCAGCACAGGCGAGCAGAGCGTCGAGTCTCAGCGTCACAACATAGAGCAATTGCACAAGGTCGAGGAGTGGTTTGCAGACGAGGGCGTGTCCGGTGCGGTACGGGCTGCTGACCGGCCAGGGTTTACCAAGCTGCTCGGCTACGTGCGCAAGGGCGATACCCTGATCGTCGGCGCCGTCGACCGCCTTGGGCGCGATACGCTGGACGTGCTGGCCACCGTCGAAGCGCTACAGAAGAAGGGCGTGGCGATCATAAGTCAGCGAGAGGGCTTCGACCTATCCACGCCAATCGGTAAGGCCATGCTGACAATGCTGGCGGCTGTTGCCGAGCTGGAGCGCTCCAACATCAAAGCCCGGCAGATGGCGGGCATTCAGCGCGCGAAGGCAGAAGGCAAGGCTTTAGGCCGGGTAAAGACCATCAACGACAACCAGGTTGTCGCCTGGAGGAAGGATAACGGGGCCAGCATCGCCGCCACGGCTGCGCAGTTCGGGATATCTGTCGCGAGCGTGAAGCGAGCATGTCGGCCGGGCGACGTTACCCTGTAGCGTGCTTGGCTTCGTGAAACGTCCTAGGCGCGTCAGCAAGGGCGGTAGCAGTGTCGGTAGGGATTACGCATCGGTTGAGCATGCAGCCAGCATTCTGGCTGCTAGGCCCAGCGCTCCGGACTGAACAGCATCGAGCACCAAACTGCCGTGTGGGTGGGTGTGCCTTTCGCAGCGCCACAGCGCGTGTACATACCGACGCACCTCAGCCAGAGGCATCTGGCCCAGCCGCTCGGCTGGCCGCGAGTGAATGCCAGCCATGTCGAACCCGTCCGCCGACAGATCACTGTGCACCAGCTGCAGTGCGTAGGTTTCGTTTAGCGCCGCGTCGTACTCCGTCAGGGAAAACCACGCATCCATCGAAATTGCGTGCCCAGCTACGCGACATGTCGCCTCAAGCTGGCGGATCGTTTCCGCATAACAGTTCAATACCTCGCTGCCTGGCAATGGCGGAAGCTTGTCTATTTCCCTCATATTCAAACCTTTGCAGATAGTCGTAGGGGCACGCTTCAAGTGCGGATGGAAAACGGTAAAAAAATCATTCCTCCAGAAAGCAAATTCAGAATGTCCCTAGGAGCTATTAATGTCGATGCCCCCCCTCAAGAATAAATGGGCGCAGCACACGCTGCAGTCGATATTGCTCTCGAGATCGGGTGGTTTCCCCGCGCGGATCGTGGAACTATTAACTGCTTGGAGCGCGAGTTGGCTAGCACTCATCCAAGGGGAATTGCTGCATAACGGTCATCTAACACTTTCTTGAGGCTAGGTATGTCACACATACCGCAGGGGCTCAGATGGCTCCCAGTGGTAAGGTTCAAAGTAGCCCGACTCAAAGTCGAAGCGGGCTAAAAAATGGACCTGTTTCAATCCACGCCCATTGCCTTAAATACAGCCTCTACTGGTTCGCCATAAAAGCTGGTCTGAAACTTGGTGAACAGTTCGGCTGGGATGCTGGGAATGTCCTTGGCACTGCTCATTGGAAGCGCAACGCGCTTGCCTCCCGCGTCGAAAGCCACTTGCAGGCACTCGGCGATGCTTTCAACTGGCGTGATGCTGCCGCCCAAGCTCATATCGCCGAGCACGACCATTTGAGCTTGCGCAGGCCTGCCCATTAGGCCGGAAGCAAAAGCTACTAGGCTGGGTAGGGCCATATGAGTCAGAGGGCCGGTGTTTTGCAACTCAACCACGTGCAGGTGGAAGTCATGATCGAGCACCTTGGCCGAAGCGCTGATGCGCGCGGCGTTGGCCTTGAAGTAGTCAAAGGCAATTTTCACCTGTTCTTTGGCGGAGCTGGAATTCCATAGACCCGAGGTAGCCAGCTTGCCAGTACCCTTGGTCACTTGCAGTTCGATCCGATATAGCCCAGGCATGCCTTTTCCGCTCAAGCCTATAGTGTGGATAAAACCGGGCTTTCCTGGTCCTTCAGGGATAAGACCTCCACCGCCTTGTTCTTTCACGGTGACGAAGTGTTCTTCAAGGGTTTCGTTGTCGATATAGCTGAAGTGAACATCGTAGAACTCCATTCCACCGATCTTCTTTAGCTGTTCTTTCACGCGTCGGCGGACCTGAAGTGCGTATTCGAGGCACTGGCGCACGTCTTCTTTGGTGAACACATCGTGCGGGTAGAGTAGCTTGAGCAGACCGGATACTGTTTTGCGTACTGCGATCACATCGCGCTGGTTAAGGTTATTACCCAGTTTGAAATGTTTGTCGATGGCGTCGGCAAAGCTGCGTTTTCGCATTTCGCGGAAAAATTCAGCCAGGTAATCGACGATTAGTCCGTACCTGTTAGTGAAAAATTCCGGGCGCATTTTCGGGATTTCCCAGCCAGGAATGTAGGCGTGGAATCTGTCAAAAAAGGCTGCGTCGATCATCTGCTCAGGGAACGGGGCCAGCAGATGACTGGTTTTTACCAGCGATTCAACGCTCTGGTTGATGTTGCCGACGAAAACCATAGAGGCTGAGGCTTCCATTTGCTCGCGACCGCGACCGAAAGAACCGGAGGCCATGAAATCTTTCATGATCTGAACACCGTCCTTGTCCTTGAAGTTGATGCCGGCCACCTCATCGAAGGCCACCACATCCCAAAGACCGACCAGACCTATGCGGCGACTGCTCATGTTGTAGAACAGGTTAGCAACGGTGGTTTGCCCGCCGGAGACCAGCATGCTGTTCGGAGAACACTCCTTATAGATATGGCTCTTGCCGGTACCGCGTGGGCCGAGCTCGCAGACGTTGTAGTTGTTCTCCACGAAGGGAACCATGCGGGCCAGCAAATGCCACTGCACTGACTCATCCAGGGTCGAGGGCTCCATGCCTATGGAGCGGATCAAGGCCTCGCGCCATTGCGATGTATTCAGCGCAGCGCGCCCGGTGAACAGCTCCTGCATGTTCATGTTCGGCATCTGGATCGGCTTGAGGAGCGTGACGCCAAAAGGAGATCCCGATTGGCCTTCCTCGTGGTAATAGCTCAGCGTTGCGATCACCCAGATGCCGCCTACAAGGAGCTTTTCGTATTCTTTGACGATGCCAGCAGAGATCTCAGCGTCCTTGATGCCGAGGTTGCTGAAAGAGGCTTCGTAGCGGTCTTTTTTTTCATTCAGTCGCACGGTGACTCGGTCGATCACCTTGTACGTGCCGCGCTCGCGAACTAGAGACTTGACCTTCTCGGCTTCATCCGGTCGAACATAGTTCTCCGCTAAAATTTTCTTGACGTTCTTCAGGCCCTGTTCGATCACCTCTGAGTCATCGGACGCACAGTACATACCCAGCAAGTACTCCAGCACGTAAACCGGTACGTTCGCGCCTTCCTTTATCAGCTTGGTCAGATCCTTGCGCACCACGCGACCGGCAAAGTGCTCGTTGAGCAACTGATCGAGATCTTTATCCACTTGGGTTTCCATCTAGTGTCGTACTCTCAAAAAAAGTCGTCGGTGAAGGCCAGGTCAATCGTCACACGGTAGCGCTCAAGCTCAGTGTTCAGATCTTTATCGCGGATCACCAGGAAGTAATCTTTCTGCCGGTCGAAGTCGCTGCCGGATAGTGACAGGCGTACCTGTTTAAGGCGCTCGCTCATGGAATCCGTCGCGCAGTCGAACGTCACAACCTCCTCACTGGAGACCGGCTGCTCCCCTTCGTAGATCGCCACTGCAACCGTAACCGACAGCACCTGTTCGCTGATCGACTCGGTCTGGATCAGGTCAAAGCGCTGGATATTGGTGACCATCTTCAGGACTGACTTCGGCGAGATCACCCCGACTTTGCGTTTGGTGCGTTTCTCCGCTTTCTCACCGCGTAACTGGTTGACCGTCAGCACAGGCACAACGATTTCCTGAGGCATAGCCCCGCCATGGACGAAGCGTGCACCGCCGACAAAGTGGAATCGATTCGCGCCTTTGGGTATCCAGAACTGAGTGTCCGATGTTGTGCCCGCGGTCTGCTTGGTCGATCCCTGCCAGACATCCTTGGCAGCAGGCAGAGTATGGCCAATGACGTAGCGCTTCTTGCTCTTGATCGCACTATCCGGCTTCTCTGCGAGTGAGGTGCGATCCGCCGCCTCAAGCTTGCTCTGCTGGAAGAGGAACCCATGATCGGCCGTGATCAACACCGTGCTGGTGTTGAAGTGCATGAGGATTTTGCGGGTCAGCTCGGTCAGCTCCTCAATGGCGAACTCGACGTGGTGGAAGGTATCCACCTCGGAGCCGCCGCCTTTGTCACTGCGGTCATCGATCACGTTGTGATAGACGTAAACCAGCTGCTGATCCTTCAGCGCTTCGCGCCCAGCGTCACGGGACCACTCTTTGACCTGTAGTGCGGTCACGGCCATACCGCCATGCCGGGCAAGAGCTTTGTCGCGAGTGATGGTGTTGCCAGTATTGAGTCCGTTTACAAAAACACCATCACTACCCTCGCGATACTCCAGCGTCTGGTGTGGCAGCAGGGACGCCATGCCCAACGTGGTGTAACTCGGCAATACGCCCAACTGGCTATTCAGGCTGGCCTTGCTGTAACGCTTTTCATTGATGCGCTGGCACAGCTCGACGGCGGCTTCATAGCGGAAGGCATCGCTGATGATCACTACAACGCGCTTGCTACGATGCCCCTCCAACAAGGGCGCTACCCAACGCTCATAGAAATTATGCTGGTTAGGAACGCCAGGTATTTTCCAGTGCTCCAAGCGCTGTTCGGCCTCAACTCGGTCGCCCCAGGAGCGTCCGAGCTGATCGAGATACCAATACGCATAGCACTGCTCGACGGCCTCATCGAGCTTTTTCAGCAGCTCGACGTGGGCGCGCTGAGAGGCGGCGAAATAATGGCGGTAAGCCGTGTCAAAACGGTACAACTCGCTCTCATAGGCTTTGTACAACGCCTCTGTACTAGTGAAGTGGAAGCCTGCAGCGTGCTGGTGGCGCAGCGTAAACAGGTCGATTGCAGCCGACAGCGCCGTGTATAGCAGCCGGTACTTGCGGCGTGTCTCGTCGTCCTTATGGCGAGTCGCCCAGTAGTTATCCAATCGTTCGGAGATGATCTTCGAAAACAGACCGAGGTCGCGTGGATCTGCCTCCGGAATAGCCTTGGTCAGATCGACAATGATCTGCCGCTCGACGGCTTCGAAGGTTGCAACATTGGCCAAGCTCTCTAACGAGATTTCACCAATCTTCTGGGTGATATGCAGGGCCTCACCGACCCAGCCGGCAATCTCATCATAGGCTTGGTAAAACCGTGAGCTGTCACGCCAGCGGGAAAGCAGTGCACGTGAAGTAGCGCGTGCGCTGGCTGAGGGGATAGCAATCGCTGAGGCCCAGTTGGGTATATCGCCGATACTTTCGCAGAACCCGGTTGCCAGCAGTCGAATTAGGAAATGCCCAAAGCTGAAGGGTTTATCGCCACTGATTTCCTCGATGGAGGCTGGATAGCCTACCTCGTCACGCAGGGCCTGCAGCAACGCAGGCATCAGGTCGAGCTTGTACAGTTCATCGATGATCGCAGGATTCTGCTCAAGACCCAAATCGTCACGTACGGCACCATCGGCCAAAGTGCAAAGCAGCGTCATGACGTCACTGCCACTTGCACCCAGCACAACGGCAATCATCGCCAGATCCAACTCATGCTCAGTGTCAGTTGGTTGGATCAAACGCTTCAGGCTCGCTATACGAGCCTTGCTGCCAAGGAAGCGCTCACGCTTGGCTAGATGTTCACGGAGTACCTGCTGGTGTAAGCCCAGGTCGTTGAATATCAGTGACACTTTGTCAGCGTAGAAACTGCGCGAGTACAGCTTGATGTCCAGCAGCCAGTCATCATTCGCATCTGGTTCGGCGCAAGGGAAATAGAGCAGGTACTTACTTTCAGTGTCCTCAAGCTCCAGCTTCAGCTTGGTACCGAAGGTGGAATGCCCCTGCATGTTCAGCACCTGAACGCCGGGCAGATCAAGCTGGCCGAGTTCATCCGCGAAGCCCTGCTCAGGGTCGTACCAGAAAACGATGCGGTGGTTTTCTGTGAAGAATGCCTGATTCAGGCCTTGGGTCAGTTGTTGGGTGTTCATGCACTATCCGCCTAAGCCTGAAACAGGAAACGAAAGGTCAGCGTGGGAAATGTCATCCTAAGACAACAATGCATCCCTGACGGCCCCGAACTCATCAAGAATCGCTCGACTTATCGCCCGTAATCACCTTCATGTCAGCCAGCAAGTCGCCGAACTTGCCATAGTTCACTTTCACGCCTACATCAAGATCCAGACTGATACGCTGGTCGGCGTAGTGGCGAAGTTTTTCGTCGAAGGTGGCGAGCTCGGCTTGTTGGTTGTGCAGCGTGTCGAGTTGTTTTTCTAGTGCCTTTTTCTCGGCGGTGCTAGTACTGGCGTCGACTTCCTTTTCTAGCGTTTCTGCATGTTTCGCAAGCTTCGCCATGAGTTTGCTCACGTACTCGGTACGTAAACGCGCCAGAGTGCCCTCGTTATAGCGGTGCAGGTAGACCAGGCACTCGAAGGCTTTGTACTTGCCGGAGCTGAACAGCCAATAGATGGGCCGCTTCTTGTAGGCCTTGAGGTGGTCTTTGTAGAACTGGGTGCTCAAATAACGGCGGATGGTGTCCAGCGCCGATTCGCCGCCTGATTTACCCTTTAGCGGCTTGATGGCATAAAGGCAAAGGCTCTCGGCGACGAAGTCGAGGTTTTCCTGTAGGTGATCGTCGCCCCAGACAGTGCGGACAAACTCACGAAAACGGTTGGTGGCGTCGTCTGCAAACCACTCCTGATCAGTCAAGGGCAGAATGCCATCAATGTCGGCGGGGAATGATTTGTAAGCGCCTTCAGCCACCAGATTGGCAAAGCCTTGATTGCCCGTGTGGGCGTAGACAAGTCCTTCGTGATCGAGAGAGTATCGACCCATAACGTTGCCGATGACATAAGAAACAAGTCGCTCGATTAACAAGCAGTCATTAACATCCCCAACAACAGACTTGGGTAGCCTTACTTGACTCTCTTCTTGAATTTCATATGCTTCGTATGAGTATTTAGCTACTTGCTGTTCTAGAAATTTATTTCTAGCCTTAAGGGTATTTGTTTCCTCTTTAATAGAGGTGCAAGCGCTAGATATTTTGCTTGATCGCCCCTGCGCCAAAATTTCAGATTTTTTGAAATTCCAAGAGGTTTCCCGGGAGTCCCAATCATTTTTTGCGATCTCGACAAGTTCTGTCGACGCGTCAATCAGTATTTCCGAGACGTGACCAGATGGGTAAGGCAATACATTGTAGTATCCGACATCAAAGTGCAGAGATTGACTAAGGGCACCTATAAAATATTCTACTGCTGGAGAATTTAGTAGGCCCAATATTGCATACGGGTTCGCCCCTGGCTCGCAGAATGCAGAATGCGCAGAGTTCGCAAAAATAAATCCAGAGTCTTGAAGGCGAAAAGCGCTATCAATGGTAATGTCTGACCACGTAATAGAAGGAAGGAAATATTTCTTTTCATTTCTTATCACGGATTTTGGTGCAAGACTTTTTATTTCCTCGCCATTATTTTTCCAATCAACTATGAACTCGTTATTTCCATACCATCGCCTTACCAGTCCACCTTTATTGTATGGTGCCCAGCGTTCTGGGTAGGTGGACTTATTATCGAGACATACTTTGTCATATTTGATGTTTTTTACAGAAACCTCAAACCAGAACCGAACAAATTTTTCGTTGTCGGAAGTTGATAACCCCTGCTTGGCAGGCGCAACCTCCTCAAAAGTTTTACACTTCCTAAATGCTTCGCGCGCCGTCTCGCTAGCCCAGTAGGCTATCGGGCTGCCTGGTAGGTCTGAGAAATCAATGCTGGATCTCATGTATAGATTGTTGCTTTCCAGTAGATCTACAAAAACCTTTTGTTTGTCAGCTGATGCAGCAGCATCGTTGCAGTTGAAGTATTTTGCAATGAATTGGCTCGACGGGTTTTTTAGAACTACAAATGCAGCTGCAAGCGCTACTTTGCTGTTCATCGACGGAAAGCTGTTAAAGCCAATTTGAATTAGGCTCTGAATGCTATTTAACTTAAGTAGATCAAGCCTCACCTCGCTATACGAGCTATTGAACATCCAGTTCTGCAAAGTAACTAGCGAGCAGATACCACCTTTTTGCGTCAGTTCTAAACATCGCTTAATAAAACATGCAAATAAGTCTGAGTTTTCTTTTGGGTACTGTTTTTTAACGAAGCCCTGCAAGGCAGAGCACATTCCTTTACTTCCCATATAGGGTGGGTTAGCAATAACTGCCTCATAGCGCTGCGCCAGAATCCACGCCTGTTGAACATAAGGAATTAACTGTACAGCTGCTGGCTTCTGCATTACATCGCCCTCACGGGCCAGATCCTGTAAATGCTCCAGAAACTCAGCTAGAGGCTCGGCATCCTCAGAAGGCACTTCTATCAAAGAACCAAAGGTCTTGGCCTGGATAAAGCGGGCCAAAGTGTGTTGTAGCAGTTGATAGCGATTATCGGCACTATTGCTGCTTAAGTCAGCTTGTTCACTTTCGAATAGACCTTGGGACTGGCCATGCTGCCAGCCACTGGACAGGTTAAGGGCCTTCCATAGGCCGCTGAAGTCGATATGGCTGCTTTCCTGCAAGGACAGGACATTGAGTTTGACTTCTCGGCTGAAGATACGGCGGTCGTCTTCACGTGCCAGCATCATCAGGGCGAAGCCAGCCAACTGGCCAGCGCGGTCGTCAATATCCAGGCCGAACAGGTTGTGCTCCAGGATCAGCTGCGGAATGTCACGGCTGCGATGCCCACGCTCTTCGTAGATGGTCTTGAGCGCCTTGTAGGCCTCAACCAGGATGTGGCCAGAGCCGCATGCGGGGTCGAGTACCTTGATGCGAAGCGGATCAATGCTGTCCGGGGTGAGCAGGGCCAGTTGGGCTTGGACCTCTGGAGTCTGCTCGGCGGGCTCGATGTAGTACGGCATATTCGCCCTGATCGGCGAATCCGGATAGGTCTGCAGCCATTGCCGGCCCACAGAGTTCTGCACTAGGTACTGGACGATCCAGTTGGGGGTGAACAACTGGGTGGCGGCGGGAATGTCCTCGCTCTTGACCACCTTACCCATGACCTCGCCTTTCTTATCTGAAATGTAGAACTGATACAGCCAACCGATAATCTCGACGTCCTGCCAGTCCTCTTCGGGGATAGCACTGACCAGCTCGCGAATCAGCGAGTCGGTTTTGGTCAGGTTGTCCGGCAGTAGTAGCTCTGTGGCGTCGTCTACCGCTTCGAAGAGGAACGGCATAGCCTTGTGCAGTGCATGGCACTGTGCAAGCAGCAGCTCGCGGTACAGATCTTCATCCTTGGTGCCATCGAGCTTCAGCTCGGCTATGCGATGGAGGTCTAAGCATTCCAGTTCGATATCCAGGCAGTCGTCAAGGATCTGGAAGCTGCCTGGCAGATCCGGGTGACTGAGCACGCGACGACCGTGATCGAGGTAGCCCTTGAGCTCCATATAACGGATGGCACACAGACGGTTGAACCAGCTATAGGCTGCTTGCTCCATTGCCTGGGCGAAGCCCATTTGCTCGACTTTTTTCACCAAGGCCGCACGCGGGCGGATGATACTGGCCGGGAAAGGCCGGTCGCCAATCAGGGCCAAATCACCCTTCAGCTCCAGTGGTTGGATGCCCATGCTGGGTATGCTGGACTCGCGGATGCCAAACAGCGCCGCGCGCTTGGTCATGGCGACAATAAAGGCAGTGCGTGCCTTGGGGGCGTAACGCTTGATGTTGCTGGTGTTCATATGGGCTTTCCCTAATTCTCTTGAGCTGGTATTGACGCTTTGCTGCGGCCTAGAGGTGGCCTCACCCTTCTACAGGCCGCGCTGCGTCAGCGAATACGAATGCGCTTGTCTTGCTTAATGGCGCTTTCCAGCTCGGTCTTGAGGGCGTCGATAAATCCGTCGACATCGCGCTGGCTTTCTAGATACAAGCCGTTCCCTAGTTTGTTGAACACACTGGTCGCTGCCACCTCGACCACCGGTTTGGGCGGCGCTACGGGTTTGGGGGTTTGCACCAGGGTAGGCGCTCGGTCTTCCTTGATGCCGTTAGCTGTGTTGGTTGCCTGTGCGGCTTTGGCCTGCTCTTCCTGAAGCTTCTGCAGGCGTTCAACCTCGGCCTGAATGGCGCGCTCCAGATCGAACACGCCGTCGTGCAGGCGCTCGTCGGCAGTCTGTGTTTGCAACATATAGATGTTGGCGATGCTGGTTTCGGTCTCCAGATCCGCCTTGACCAGCTGCAGCGGACGCAGCAGGCGGTTGCTCAGTTCAGCTGTTTCGATACCGCTCTTGGCAATCTCGGCCTGCAATTGAGTGATTTTCTCCTCGACACGAACCAGGGCATGTTGACGTTTTTCAGTCAGGATGCCGGCGTTAATGGCTTCTACCATTTCAACCAGAGTCGTGACATGGTGCAGCTGACCGTAGGGCGTGGTGTTCTGCTCAATGGCTTTCAGCTCGGCCAGCGCTTTGCGGGCTTTCTCATCTTTATCCAGCGCTGTTTTATTTTTGTCGAAACGACGCAGCGCCTGCTGCAGTTGCTGCCAGGTATGCAGCTGGTTGGTGAAGAACTCATGTAAGTCACGGTAGTCCTCTTCCAGATCTAGGAAGTCATCCTTGTTGTCGACCACTACCTTGAAAAAATCGACGCTGTCAGTATTGCTGAGTAGGCGCTGCAGGATGAGCAGGGCCTTTTCGACGGCTTCTTTGCCAGGAAAGCGTCCGGCGCTAACAGTTGCTTTGTATTTTTCTAGGTTGGTGCGCCAACTGCCGAAGTGCACACAGTAGTACTCGAACAACTCCTTCTCGCCTGCTGGGCCAAGGGCGTTGAAGAGCTCCTGGGTCAGATTACGTGCCTGTTTGAGCAGTCCTTCGTCGGTCTGACGCTTCTTCTGCACCGAGATTTCACGACGCTTACGGCTGTTGGTGAGGTATTCGAAGGCGTCCGGCAGGGGCATGCTGGGGCCTGCGGCGTGGAACGAAATACGGCTGGAAGCGGCCAGGCGACCGAGGACCAGTAGGATCTCTCCATCCGGCCAGCCATAGGGGCGCTTACTGAAACGCTCGATGATGTCTGCGACCAGCAAACGTTCGTTGCCGGAAGCACGCAGTGAAATAAACTGTTCAACTTCCTTGATGGCCTGTGGATTACCTTCGTCACCATCGAGGGTCAGGCCGAGTTGGCCGATGTCGTTAGTGTGCAGAATGGCGTGTAGTTCACGCTCGGGTTCCTGCTGTAGTACTCGCAGGTAGCCCAATTTGGTGAAGGTGTTTTCAAGGAGGTACTGGCACGCCTCGTCGAACTTGCTGACGATGTTGTTACTGTTGAGCTTCAGGTGCTGCCCCTGCGCATAGACTTCTGCGCGCTCTGCCAGCTCTTCCAGCAGCAAGCGCAGGCGCTTTTTACGCTCCTGGTTCTCGCGGCCCCGCTCGGCGAGGATCTTGCTCAACTCAGGCTGGCTGCCGTCGTCGTTGAGGCGGATGAACTTGTTGGTCTTCAGCCAGGTGCGCAGCTCAGTGAAGAAATCCTTGCTGTCAGGTAATTTGAACAGAGCCATGCCGGCAGGAGCTTCGTTGCTTTTATTGATGCAGCCGGCTTCGCCATAGAGGGCGTAGTCGAGATCCAGTGGCGAGATCACTTCGACACGGAGGTCGTGCTCGTAACGGCCTTCCAGGCTGTGGCCGTCTAGGTAACGACCGATGCTGTAGTCGGTCTTGTTGACGCTGTAGCGGAACTTGTTCTTGTCCTTGAGCAGGTCTTTGTAGATCAGGTCCGACAGTGCCTTGTTCTCTTCTGAACCGGCGATCTCTGTGGCCTTGATCTTGCGGGTGATGTCGCGTTCCTCGTTGGTGAGGAAGACAAACTCGTCACCGTTGCGGGTGATCAGGCTTTCCTTTTCAAGGCGTTGGAGGGTTTCTTCTATGTTGCGACGTAGAGCCAGTTTGTCTTCGTCGACCTGCTCAATGGAGAGGGTGACGAGGTTGTCGAGGGTGCCCTTGATCAGGTCGACATAGCGGATCATGAACAGGGTGCGCAGGATCTGTACGTCGAAGACGTCGAGGACGCTACTCTCGCCCGCCTGGTCGATGGTGCGCTTGACGGCTGTATCGAGAAAGCCTTCGACGGCGCGGTAGAAGCTGTACATGGGAATCAGCGCGCCGAGCGGCTTATCCGCAATGGCCATGGCTGCCATCTGGAAGGCATCGAGCATGGAGCGCTCGCCGTAGGCCAGGTGCGCCCCAGTGGCACCGACCTTGCGGATTTCCTCGAAGACCTTTTGCACCAGCTGGAAGTGGTACGGCGCAAAGGGGTAGTTGCTGATGAAGCTTTCCGGACCATCGAAGTTCTTCAGGGTCGGGCCGGAGCGGTCGAAGGTGATCTGGTTGCGCAGGATGTCGCCTTTATGTTCCCAGAGGGCGCGAAGTTCGGCTTCAGCTTCCGGTGTTTTACGCAGTAGACGCTTCTGGATGACTTCGTCAGTGTTGGAGCTGGACAGTGAAAGTCGGGTTTTGAAGCGCCCGGCAATTTTCGAGAAGTCGTTGGCCTTGGAGGCGGACAGCTCACCAAGTACGGCATCCATATCGGCCTGAGAAGTGACAATGATCCAGGCGCGGCCTTTGCAGATGGTGCCGAGGTTTTCGGTGATGGTCTGCAGGGTTAGCATCAGTTTGGTGTCGCTGCCGATGAACTGGCCGACTTCGTCCACCAGGAATAGGACGCGGTGTTTGGCTGGCTGGGTGTCAAGGTATTCGCGTACCCAGTTGCAGAAGTTTTCGACCGAGACGCTGAACGTTTGCTCGGAGTCTTCGAACCATTTGTGCGCGGCTTCAGCAGATAGGTCGAGGGCAGCGGCTACCGCTTGCTCAATGTCATCCTGGTAGAACTGATAGCCATCACGCTCCTCAGTCCAGTCCATCCCGGTGGAATCATTAAAGGCTCGCTTGAATCGCTCATAGACGCCGCGCTGGGCCAGGTGACGCTCCATGTGGGCGATGTGGGGATGGTCGCCACTAAAACCTTGATGTTCGTTGAACACCCGTAGGAAGACATTGAGGATCGGGTTTCCAGCATCGTTGGAACTGGCTTTGCTGTCGATGTTGAACAAGATGACATCGGCACTGTTGGCAACGGCCTTGTCGATGTCGGCACGGATGGTGGCATCACGCAGTTTGCTCGCATCAAAGAAGGAAACAGCCTTGCGAGCGTTGCCCTGGTCGTCGCGCGCTTCGATGTTGGCCAGCAGGTATGACAAGGTCTTGAGGAAGTGCGACTTACCCGAGCCGAAGAAACCGCTGATCCATACGCCCACGCGGTTGGCGATGGAGGGATCGTTCAAGTCAGTACTGTAGGACTCGAAGAAGCTGCGGAAGTGTTTTTCCAGCTCGTTGGTGACAACGTACTCATCCAGCTCTTGGTGCACGGTTGCGTCGTCGGACTGATCCGCCTTAACCACGCCGTTGATCGGGCGATCGAGTTCCTTGAAGAAAATATCTTTAATGCTCACGGCAATCGTCCTTATTTATCAGGGAACCAGCTTGAAGGCGCGGTAGTAGTTGTTGCTGGGAATGCGGTCGAACAAGGCGAGTGACTGCCCTGAGTAATGACCGGGGTAAAAAAGAACCAGAGGCTTGTGGCCTAGCAGCGCGTGTAGCTTGTTGAGAAGGTTGTGGGCGCGAAGAACCGGCCAAACTGAGCCAACGCCACTGATTAGCACCACGTCGTGTTGATCGGCGTCGCTGTGTTCCATTAGGAAGGGCGCGAATTTGTCCATATGCAGCGGTCCGGACAGAGCCTTGAGCAGCGCGAGGTCACCTTTGGTTTGCTGCATCTGAATGGCTTTTTCAGTGAAGCTGCGTTGATCCAGATATTCCCGCATAGCCTGCAGCAAATTGATATGAGCCACTTTGAGCTGGCTATGTTTCTTGGCGAGGAACCCCTGTAGAAAACTGAGGTATTCGCGCACCTGCAGCTCATCCTCGGGGGCGTAGTCGAAGATCCAGAAACCGAGCTCATTGCCCAATCCTTGGCTCCTCAAGAACTCTTCGGTGAGGATCTTGTCTGGGATCTGGTTTAGCCGATCCTGCAGTTGCTGATTCATGCGAACACTCCTTATTCCACGCCTACTATCCGGTGGCATTGGATACTTCCAAACAGGCTTTTATGCGATTGCGGTAGCTGTCATCCAGCAATACGCGGACCTCTGACCGAATCATCAGGTTTTGTAGTTTCATGTTGCGGGTGCTTTTCAACAGGCCGACCTCGGTCAGCATGCGATAGACGACCTGCGCCATCTTCTTGCGACTGGACTCCGTCCAGGTGGTGATGGCCGAATCTCGATGGCTGCGTTCATCCAGAAACTCATTCCAGTGGTAGGATTCGAGCACGCCGGCGCGGGTGACAAAAGCGTCTTTGAGGACGGTCTCGATGAATTCGACGAGGAGCAGGTTGCGCTCCAAGGCCGAGCAGAACACCACTTGGGTAGCGAGTTCATCATCTCCATCTCGAATTGCCCGCCAGAAAGGGGCATCCAGTCGCTCCAGACGCTTGCGGATGGCTTGAGCCACACGCTTGGCCGAAGCTGGTGCGCGTTTCTGCAGCCGGTTCTGTTGCTGTATGACCTCATGCCATTGCTCAGGGCTGGCGTCCTGCAGCAGCAGGTCTGCAACGATGCGTGATTCACGCACCTGCAACGAGCCGCCGATTAAGTCAGAGTCGTAATGGAAGCTATGCATGCCTATTCCCCATCACAGCTAAAAAGGAAGGGAGTTAGCTTGGCGCGATCAGCTGGAAGCAATTGCAATGGATGCTCGCGTACTCGCTCGGCTTCTTCTGAGGTGATGGCAGCCTGATAACGTTGAAGGGTGTAGTGGGCAAGTGCTGTGCGAACGGTCAGTTGTAGGCGGCCTTCTGGCATACCGAAATCGCGTTCAACTAAAGACTTTTGGGCATCGCTGAGTAGTTCATTAGGGATTAGTGTCAGGTTGACTTGGTCGTGCCAGCCAATGTCTGTACTCGATAAGGGGGCGTGAGCGTCGCACGATTTTGGCGTGCGATAGATACGTGAGAGTAAAAAGTCGCGGAAGGCCTGGCGCTTATGGCACCAAGCGCGAACGTGCCAGCGGAAACCCGTATAAACGAGAGTGTGAGGTGAAATCACACGTTCATGAATTTGCGGGTTGGACATGGAGGCGTAGAGTACTTTCAGGCTGCCGGCATTGCGGCAGGCTCTAATTAACTCGCGAACCACTTCAGGGCGGGCTGCACGGTCTGGAAGTTGGACTGTAGTGACGCTGGGGTGAGCTTCCAAAATCTCAGACACGGGCTGATCAGATTGCTCCCCGATGAGTGCCATGTACTCATTGATGTGTCCAGCGCTCAGTACGGGTTGAAAGCCAGCCGTCGGGACATAGCCTTTAACTGCAGGGCTGTGAATTAGCGAGCCTGGATTGAACTCACTGTTATAGCGATTGATGTCGGAAGAAGCTTGCTGGCGGCTGATGCCAAACCATGCCATCAGCTGAGTGGTGACCAGGCGACCCTCCCAATAGCTGATTAGCTCTATCGCGCGTAGCCTGAGGAGGGCTTCGTGTTTGGGGAGCGGCATTGGTATTCCTGAATGTGAACTGGTGCAAATGATGCCTGATACAGGGTGTGAGTGTAAGTTTATTTACTGTAAAGTTTTTTGCGCTCTGGGTGATTCCCTATATATTTGTGTATTCAATCGGTGGATGCTCGCTTCGGGTCGAGCGCCGGTTGTTGTCACTGCGGCCCGATGTGTCCAGGGCGGATGCAAATGCCGGGTCAGCTGGAATGCAGTAGCGGGGGGCATTGTAATCAAACGCTTGGGCAATATTTTCGTGACTGCGGAGTTAGATCAGTGGTGAGCTTAACGTGATCACGTCCCCATCGCGTGATCACGGAGCAGCGACTTGAGCATCCCCAAAAAACCAATGCCGCGTCAGAAGACGCGCCGCGACAACCACAAATTAGCGGGCGTTACCCGTATGACGGTCGGCCTGGATAAAATTACGATCCACATCCTGCGATCGCAGGCGGTCGAGCACAAGGTGACCCAGTCCGAAGTGCTTGAGATGGGTATGAAACTAGCGCGCAATGCGCTGAAAGTGTTTGCGGGGCGTCAATTGCCTTGTATCTGCTCCTTAGTACCAGTTGATCCTGTCGCCGTGCTGGCTAATCAGGTTTGTCAGTTTGCCCAGCTAAAAGTGGAGGGTGCGCTAGCTGCGAAGGCTTGTCCGCGAATTACAACAGCAGAAGATCGTACCGTTTCACTATTTGGCACCCATTCCCCTGAGATGCTCGAGTTGCGGGCATGAGCGTTACTGCTGAAATTTGTGCGGCTGCTGAGCCCTGCGCTGATGGAGTCGAATACTTTCAATGGGTGCCGGGCAAGCGCCATTTCCGTTGTGAGAAATTATGCGGCACTTGGAGTACCGACGACTGCTCGAGTCGGTACATGCGAGCCATGGCTAGTGATGAGCGCGTTTCGGCCTGCCGATTTTGCCCAATTGGTGCAGTTCACGCTGGGAAGGTGGACCCCAATCAGGCTGCGATACCCTCCGCTAAGGTCAAGATCACCGGGCGCCCAGATCATGACTCCAGATGTAAGAGTTGTGGGCGATTCAATCTGCGTATCATCCATTCTGGAGCAGAAATCTGTGTGAGCTGTTGGAACCGTCAGCGTGAGTGGAGGCTCGGTAGGAATTCCAGAGGTAAGGCGCCGATCACCTTCGTTCCGCTCCAGATTCGTCGTGTCGGTATCATGGTAGATGGCGTGCCCAGCTATCAAATGATCGCCGACACGCAGAATGAGGTCGAGCCTCTCGCCAAATGCATCCGCTTCGCTCGTGAATCCGTTCCCTTCCATGATGAACAGCCAGGCATAACTGTATGGAACGCACAGACTCGGAGGTTCGAGTACCGCGATCGAGCCGACCCTAGCAGGGTAATGCTTGAGCTGAAGCAAGACGGTGTGATTCGCTACGTCTCGGCAGCAACTGACAATCTATGTCCTGGAGACGTGGCGGCGGTAGTGCGAATGCCAACGCTCCGCTTGAGTGTTTACACTGCGGCCGACTGGCTGGGTATGGATGAGGAGGGTGATGGTGCGGCAATCTCAGTCGAGTGGCGCCCGCAGGCGATAGTTTGGGCGTCCTGCAACATTGCGCTGGTGCAGGCCCGCCGCTTTGCCGGGCGCATTGAGTGCCGCTGCCCCGCATGTAAATCGTCATCAATTGTCCATTAAGCGCAGTGTTGAGCGGAAATGAACTGTTGAGCAATTCGTTGAGCAGAAACAAAAAAGGCCAGCTAAGCGCTGGCCTTTTTCGTTGAATTTACTGGCTCCACGACCTGGACTCGAACCAGGGACCCAGTGATTAACAGTCACTTGCTCTACCAACTGAGCTATCGCGGAATGGCGTGTATGTTACTGATTCAAAAAGAGAAGTCAAGCACCTATGAGCAGATTGCGCGATTCTCGAAGACGAGTGGTGGTTTATCGCTGATTGGCGGTTACCAGAATCACCCCAGAGGTCTACCATGGCCGCCCGGAAGTGGTTACACGCGCTGCCGGCCATTCGCCGAAAAGGTACGCGCCATGAATCACCCAGTCCTCATCACCTCTCACCACGGGGTGTACGCATGAGCATCGCCCAGATCAGCCTGCCCAAAGGCGTCGGCCCACACGCGGAAAAGCTGTTCGACGCAATCACCCAGGCCAGCACCGCCGAAGAATTGAACCGAGCTGGCGGCAAGGCCGAGGGCTTTGTTCTCGGTCTGGAAAGCACCAAGGCGATCAAGAGCCAGGTCGCTGAATCGCTCTACGTCGCCTATGACGACGCTGCCAGCCAGCGTGCCGGCGAACTGGCCTAACCGCCGAACGTGAAGGTGCCAAGCATCACCTTGGCATACAGCATCGTGGCCGCCAGTTGCACCAGCCACAGCGCCAGGCCGCCGAGAAACACGCCGGTGGCCACCTGCATCACCAGGTTATTGCCGCGTTTGGCGGCGGGGCGCGGGACGAAATCGTCCAGTTCATCCCGGTCATCGCGCTCGGCGCGTAGGTCATCGTTTTTCATGAAGGTTCTCGCAGAAATTCCAGGCTGTACACAGACCCTGTAGGAGCTGCCGAGTGAAACGAGGCTGCGATCTTTTGATCTTGCTTTTTTAAAGGCCAGGTCAAAAGATCGCAGCCTCGTTTCACTCGGCAGCTCCTACAGATCAGATGTGTGACAGTCTAGAGGGCTTGTTCGGCCGATTGAAAAATATCTGCTGCAAATAAAAACGGGAAGCCCAAGGGCTTCCCGTTTTTCGTCACCAAACCGACTCAGATCACCGCAACAATGGCATCCGTCACGGCCTTGATGTTGCTCTGATTCAGCGCCGCAACGCAGATGCGGCCGGTGTCCAGGGCGTAGATACCGAACTCGTTGCGCAAGCGGTGAACCTGCTCGGTGGTCAGGCCGGAGTAGGAGAACATGCCGCGCTGGCGACCGACGAAGCTGAAATCACGCTGCGGTGCTTTCTGTGCCAGCAGGTCGACCATCTGAGTGCGCATGCCGCGAATGCGCAGGCGCATTTCGGCCAGTTCCGCTTCCCACTGGGCGCGCAGCTCAGGGCTGTTCAACACGGCGGCGACGATGCTGGCACCGTGGGTCGGCGGGTTGGAGTAGTTGGTGCGGATCACGCGCTTGACCTGGGACAGCACGCGCGCGCTTTCTTCTTTCGATTCGCTGACGATCGACAGGGCGCCAACGCGCTCGCCGTACAACGAGAACGACTTGGAGAACGAGCTGGAGACAAAGAAGGTCAGGCCCGATTGCGCAAACAGGCGCACCGCCGCAGCGTCTTCTTCGATGCCATCGCCGAAGCCCTGGTAGGCCATGTCGAGGAACGGCACGTGGCCTTTGGCTTTTACCACGTCCAGCACGTTGTTCCAGTCAGCCGGGCTCAAGTCCACGCCGGTCGGGTTGTGGCAGCAGGCGTGCAGCACCACGATCGAACCGGACGGCAGGGCGTTCAGGTCTTCCAGCAGGCCGGCACGGTTAACGTCATGGGTGGCGGCGTCGTAGTAGCGATAGTTCTGCACCGGGAAGCCGGCGGTCTCGAACAGCGCGCGATGGTTTTCCCAGCTCGGGTCGCTGATCGCCACGACGGCGTTCGGCAGCAGTTGCTTGAGGAAATCGGCGCCGATTTTCAGCGCGCCAGTACCGCCCACGGCTTGAGTGGTGATGACGCGGCCGGCAGAGATCAGCGGCGAGTCATTGCCAAACAGCAGTTTTTGCACGGCCTGGTCGTAGGCAGCGATGCCATCGATCGGCAAGTAGCCACGGGAAGCGTGTTGAGCGACGCGAATCGTCTCGGCTTCGACAACGGCGCGCAGGAGTGGAATTCGCCCCTCCTCGTTGCAGTAAACACCGACCCCCAGGTTGACCTTGGTGGTGCGTGGATCGGCGTTGAATGCTTCGTTGAGGCCCAGGATTGGATCGCGTGGTGCCATTTCGACAGCGGAGAACAGGCTCATTTTTGCGGCGGCTCTGAATGGAGTGTGGAGGGACGTGTCGCGCTCCAGCCGAATGCACTAGAGCGGTGCACAAACGGGGAGCTAGTATAGAGGCCATCATTGATCGATGGCGACAGACGATTCGGCATTTCCTGTAAGTTTTTTGCATTATTTATCGACCGTTAGTCGAACTGAACCGTCAAAGACTACAAGGGATGTAGGACGTTTGCCTTGAAAGCGCAGGCAATCGGCTCCACATTGAGCACAATCCAGTTTTTTCCTCGGGCGGCGTCAGTCGTTTGCGGCTTTTCTCGTTCCCGCCGGTTTGACTGTGCAGGCGCGACTCCCTGCTTCGAGAACCGAGAGGTACACATGTCTGAATTTCAGCTAGTCACCCGCTTCGAGCCCGCCGGCGATCAGCCGGAAGCCATCCGCCTGATGGTCGAGGGCATTGAGGCCGGGCTGGCCCACCAGACGCTGCTCGGTGTTACCGGCTCGGGCAAGACCTTCAGCATCGCCAACGTGATCGCCCAGGTGCAGCGTCCAAC
Organism: Pseudomonas sp. LB3P31; assembly: GCF_054897945.1. NCBI lineage: Bacteria > Pseudomonadati > Pseudomonadota > Gammaproteobacteria > Pseudomonadales > Pseudomonadaceae > Pseudomonas > Pseudomonas sp. LB3P31. The sequence continues at coordinate 1,305,378 of NZ_CM142710.1, read as the reverse complement.
CCTGGTGCTGGCGCCGAACAAGACCCTGGCCGCGCAGTTGTATGGCGAGTTCAAGGCGTTTTTCCCGAACAACGCCGTGGAATATTTCGTTTCCTACTACGACTACTACCAGCCCGAAGCCTACGTGCCGTCCTCGGACACCTTCATCGAGAAGGATGCCTCGATTAACGACCACATCGAGCAGATGCGCCTGTCTGCGACCAAGGCCCTGCTGGAGCGCAAGGACGCGATCATCGTCACCACGGTGTCGTGCATCTACGGCCTGGGCAGCCCGGAAACCTATTTGAAGATGGTGTTGCACGTTGATCGCGGCGACAAGCTCGATCAGCGCGCCTTGCTGCGCCGCCTGGCGGACCTGCAATACACCCGCAACGACATGGATTTCGCCCGGGCGACCTTTCGGGTCCGCGGCGACGTGATTGATATCCACCCGGCGGAGTCGGATTTTGAAGCGATCCGCATCGAGTTGTTCGACGACGAGGTCGAGCGGATCTCCGCGTTCGACCCGCTGACCGGCGAAGTCACCCGCCAGCTGCCGCGATTCACCTTCTACCCGAAGAGCCACTACGTGACTCCGCGGGAAACCCTGCTCGGCGCCATCGAAGGGATCAAGGTCGAGCTGCAGGAACGCCTGGATTACCTGCGCTCCAACAACAAACTGGTGGAAGCCCAGCGCCTGGAGCAGCGCACCCGTTTTGACCTGGAAATGATTCTCGAGCTGGGCTACTGCAACGGCATCGAAAACTACTCGCGCTACCTCTCGGGTCGCGATTCCGGCCAGGCGCCGCCCACCTTGTTCGACTACCTGCCGGCCGACGCCTTGCTGGTGATCGACGAATCCCACGTCAGCGTGCCGCAGGTCGGCGCGATGTATAAGGGCGACCGTTCGCGCAAGGAAACCCTGGTGGAATACGGTTTCCGCCTGCCGTCGGCGCTGGATAACCGGCCAATGCGTTTCGACGAGTTCGAACAGATCAGTCCGCAGACCATTTTCGTTTCGGCAACGCCGGGCAACTACGAGGCGGAGCACGCCGGCCGCGTGGTCGAGCAACTGGTGCGACCGACCGGCCTGGTAGACCCGCAGATCGAAATTCGCCCGGCGCTGACCCAGGTCGACGATTTGCTTTCGGAAATCGGCAAGCGCGTGGCGCTGGAAGAACGGGTGCTGGTCACCACGCTGACCAAGCGCATGTCCGAAGACTTGACCGATTACCTGGCCGACCATGGCGTGCGTGTACGTTATTTGCACTCGGACATCGACACCGTGGAGCGGGTGGAAATCATCCGCGATTTGCGTTTGGGCACCTTTGATGTGCTGGTGGGGATCAACCTGCTGCGTGAAGGCCTGGACATGCCGGAAGTGTCGCTGGTGGCGATTCTCGATGCGGACAAGGAGGGTTTCCTTCGCTCCGAACGGTCGCTGATCCAGACCATCGGCCGTGCGGCGCGTAACCTCAATGGTCGGGCAATTTTGTACGCGGACCGGATTACCGGCTCCATGGAGCGGGCGATCGGCGAGACCGAGCGGCGCCGGGAAAAGCAGATTGCCTTCAACCTGGCCAACGGCATCACGCCCAAGGGGGTGTTCAAGGACGTCGCCGATATCATGGAAGGCGCCACCGTGCCGGGTTCGCGCAGCAAGAAGCGCAAGGGCATGGCCAAGGCCGCCGAGGAAAGCGCCAAGTACGAAGCCGAACTGCGCTCGCCGGGCGAAGTCGCCAAGCGCATCAAGGCGCTGGAAGAGAAGATGTACGCCTTGGCGCGGGACCTGGAGTTCGAAGCGGCTGCGCAGATGCGTGATGAGATTGGCAAGTTGCGGGAGCGGTTGATTAGCGTCTGAGATTTGTGCAGCCTTGCGGACCCCATCGCGAGCAGGCTCACTCCTACACTGGATCTCGGTGTGGCACCTATTGTGTGTCCACCAATGATCCGTGTAGGAGTGAGCCTGCTCGCGATGGCGTCGTGTCTGGTGCGCTACAAAATCAATGTGCCTCCCCAGCCTTGATCCCCGCCGGCAACGCCTTCGTCAACAACACAGCAATCATGCTGACCCCCAACGCAATCCCGACAAAATGAAACGCATCGTTATAGGCCATGATCGAAGCCTGCTGGTGCGCAATCTCGCTCAATTTTCCCAGCGCCGCCGTCTCACTGCCAAAACGGTCGGTCATCGAAGCCATGCGCTCCGCCACCTGCGGATTGGTCGGCACGAGCGCCTCGCGCAAGTAATCGAAGTAAGTCTTGGTCCGCGCATCCAGCAACGTGGCGAGGAGGGCGATGCCAATCGCGCCGCCGAGATTGCGCAGGATGTTGAACAGGCTCGACGCCGACCCTGCATCTTGCGGCAGGATATAAGCCGTGGCGATCAGCGAAATGGTGACCATGATCAGCGGCTGGCCCAGGGCACGGACAATCTGGATCTGGTTGAACTGCGGCCCGGCGAAATCCGGATTCAATACCCCCGATGAAAAACTCGCCAGGCCGAACAGCCCGAACCCCAGGGTGCACAGCCATTTCGGCGAGATGTATTTCATCAACTTCGGCACCAGCGGAATTAAAAACAGCTGGGGTACGCCCATCCACATGATCACTTCGCCGATCTGCAGGGCGTTGTAGTTCTGGATCTGCGCCAGGTACAGCGGCAGCAGATAGATTGAGCCATACAACCCGACCCCCATCCCCAGACTGGAGATGCTCGACAGGCCAAAGTTGCGATTGCGCAGGATGCCCAGATTGATCAGCGGGTTCGGCTTGGACACCTGCACGATCACAAAAGTAATCAGGCTGATCAGCGCAATACTGCCCAGGCTCACGATCAGGCTCGACTCCAGCCAGTCCTTGCGATGACCTTCTTCGAGAAAAACCTGCAGGCAGCCGAGGCCGACGCCCAGGGTGAGAATGCCCATGTAGTCCGTGCTTTTGAGCAGCTCCCAGTGCGCTTCCTTTTTTTCCAGGCCGTACATTAGGCCGACGATCATGAGCAGGCCCGGCGGGATGTTGATGTAGAAAATATATTCCCAGCCCCAGTTTTCCGTCAGCCAGCCGCCCAGCGTCGGGCCGATTGAGGGTGCGAAGGTCGCGGTCATGGCGAACATCGCCATGCCCTTGGCGCGGTGGTGTTCGGGCAGCTTGATCAGGGTCAGGGTGAACGCCAGCGGGATCAGCGCGCCGCCGGTAAAGCCCTGCAAGGCGCGAAACACGATCATGCTTTCCAGGCTCCAGGCCATGGAACAGAGCAGCGAAGCCACCAGGAACCCCAGCGACACCCACACCGCCAGGCGTCGCGCTGACAGCAACTGCACCAGCCACGCGGTCAGTGGAATCATGATGATTTCCGCTACCAGGTACGACGTGGAAATCCACGAACCTTCTTCCAGGGTCGCTGACAGCGCGCCCTGAATATCCTTGAGCGAAGAGTTGGTGATCTGGATGTCGAGCACGGCCATGAAGGCCCCGAGCATCACGCTCATCACCGCGATCCAGTCCCGCCGGCTCGGTTCGCCGACAGGGCGGATCAGTTGATCACCGGCCATTGTCAGGGGCGTCTTTGATGTTCACTTTGGCGGTGACCGACATTCCCGGACGGATCTTGCCGTGCAGCGGATTGTCCGCAGCGAAGGTCAGTTTGACCGGAATCCGCTGTACGACTTTGGTGAAGTTACCCGTGGCATTGTCCGGCGGCAGCAAGCTGAACTGCGCCCCGGAAGCGGCAAACAGGCTGTCGACCCGGGCTTCGATCGGCGTGTCGCTGTAGGCGTCGAAGGTCAGTTCGGCCTTTTGCCCTGGCTGCATATGGCCGATCTGGGTTTCCTTGAAGTTGGCCTGGATCCAGATGTCCTGGTCCGGCACGATCGACAGCAGATACGCCCCGGCCTGCACGTACTGACCGTTACGCGCGGCGCGTTGGCCGATCAGGCCGCTGATCGGCGCGTGGATTTCGCTACGGGTCAGGTTCAGCTCGGCCTGGGCCAGATCGGTTTTAGCGTTGGCGATCATCGCGTCCAGCCGCTTGATCTCGGCGCTCAGCGCGTTGACCTGCTGGCGCTGGCTTTGCGCGTCGGCCTGGGCCTTGGTCACTTGCGAGCGGGCGATGTGGGTGTCGGCGGAGAGGGTGGTGACTCGTTCTTCGGACACGTAACCGGGCTTGCGCAAGGTTTCTGCCCGGGACAGATCGATCTGCGAGCGACTGAGGCTGGCCTGGCTGGAGGCCACCTGCGCATCGCTCGCAGCGATCAGGCTGCCCTGTTGCGTCAGTTTGCTCTGGGCTTGCAGGCGTTCGGCCTGGCGGGTGGCGAGGGTCGCGTTGGCGCGGTCGACCGCGAGGTGGAAATCGTCGCCCTCAAGTTTCACCAGCAACTGGCCCTTCTCCACGTGCTGGTTGTCCTGCACCAGCACCTGGTCGATGCGCGCGCCGAGCTGGCTCGACACGCGGGTGATCTCGCCCTGGACATAGGCGTTGTCGGTGCTTTCATAGAACCGTCCCTTGAAAAACCAGTGGGCGAAGAAGCCCCCGGCGATGAGCACGACGATCAACAGGAAGATAAACAGGCGACGCTTGAGTTGGGCAGGCATGGGGCAGACTGTAGTCGAGAAATTGTAAGGAAAAGTATCAGCAGACAAATCTGGCATACAGCCGATAAACGGTAAATGGCCGCTACTGATATTCGACCATTCACCGGGTGCGCAGCACGTTGTAGACGCAACCTTGGCTTAAATGCCCTGCTGACTGGAGCCGGGCCGGTGTCGCCTGTTACCATTCGCCCTTTGTTTTACTTTCATTTCGAGACTTGCCATGACCACCGTCCGCACTCGCATCGCGCCATCGCCTACCGGGGACCCCCACGTAGGTACCGCTTACATCGCATTGTTCAACTACTGCTTTGCCAAGCAGCACGGCGGTGAGTTCATCCTGCGGATCGAAGACACCGACCAGTTGCGTTCGACCCGCGAGTCCGAACAGCAGATTTTCGACGCCCTGCGCTGGCTCGGTATCGACTGGAGCGAAGGCCCGGACGTCGGCGGCCCTCACGGTCCTTATCGGCAGAGCGAGCGCGGCGAGATCTATCAGAAATACTGCCAGCAGCTGGTGGAAATGGGCCATGCCTTCCCGTGCTTCTGCACCGCCGAAGAACTGGACCAGATGCGCGCCGAGCAACAGGCTCGCGGCGAAACCCCGCGCTACGATGGCCGTGCGCTGCTGCTGTCGGCAGAAGAAGTTGCCCGGCGCCTGGCCGCTGGCGAGCCGCACGTGATCCGCATGAAAGTACCGAGCGAAGGCGTCTGTGTGGTGCCGGACATGCTGCGTGGCGACGTCGAGATCCCGTGGGATCGCATGGACATGCAAGTGCTGATGAAGACCGACGGCCTGCCGACCTACTTCCTCGCCAACGTGGTCGACGACCACCTGATGGGCATCACCCACGTGTTACGTGGCGAAGAGTGGCTGCCATCGGCGCCGAAACTGATCCTGCTCTACGAGTACTTCGGCTGGGAACAACCGGAGCTGTGCTACATGCCGCTGCTTCGTAACCCGGATAAGAGCAAGCTGTCCAAGCGCAAGAACCCGACCTCGGTGACCTTCTACGAGCGCATGGGCTTCATGCCGGAAGCGATGCTCAACTACCTGGGGCGCATGGGCTGGTCGATGCCGGACGAGCGCGAGAAGTTCTCGTTGCAGGAAATGGTCGACAACTTTGACCTCAAGCGTGTGTCCCTCGGCGGGCCGATCTTCGATATCGAAAAACTTTCGTGGCTCAACGGCCAGTGGCTGCGCGACCTGCCAGTGGAAGAATTCGCCTCGCGCCTGCAGGCCTGGGCACTGAACCCTGAATACATGATGAAGATCGCCCCGCACGTGCAGGGCCGGGTCGAAACCTTCAGCCAGGTCGCACCGCTGGCCGGGTTCTTCTTCGCCGGTGGCGTCAACCCGGATGCGAAGCTGTTTGAGTCGAAAAAACTTTCGGGCGATCAGGTACGGCAGTTGATGCAGTTGATCCTGTGGAAGCTGGAAAGCCTGCGGCAGTGGGAAAAAGACAGCATCACCGCAACGATCCAGGCAGTGGTTGAATCCCTCGAACTGAAACTGCGCGACGCCATGCCGCTGATGTTCGCCTCGATCACTGGCCAGGCCAGCTCGGTGTCGGTGCTCGACGCCATGGAGATCCTCGGCCCGGACCTGACCCGTTTCCGCCTGCGCCAGGCCATCGATCTGCTCGGTGGTGTGTCGAAAAAGGAAAACAAGGAGTGGGAGAAGCTGCTGGCCAATATCGCCTGATCCCGAAAAGATCGCAGGCTACGCCAGCTCCTACATTGAAACGCATTCCCCCGCGTAGGAGCTGCCGAAGGCTGCGATCTTTTGATCTTGCCCTTCGGCAACACCCCTATTTCTCGGGGGAGGGGCGGTAAGTGATTGTAATCCCGGCAAAAAACTTTGAAATATTTTAAAAATAAATTTGACAGCCTCCCGAAGCGCCATTAAGATTCGCCCCGTCCTCAGCGATGACATCAACGATGAGGGGCTATAGCTCAGCTGGGAGAGCGCCTGCATGGCATGCAGGAGGTCAACGGTTCGATCCCGTTTAGCTCCACCAATTTACACTTTGAAGCCTGGCCACACTGGCTTCGAAGCGGTCAACGCTCAGTGTTGATCTGTTGTATAGAAGGGTTACGTCCCCTTCGTCTAGTGGCCTAGGACACCGCCCTTTCACGGCGGTAACAGGGGTTCGAGTCCCCTAGGGGACGCCAGTTTTACAGAAGTGATGTTGCAAGATGTCACTCCGCCGCGAGGCGAAAAATCCGGGGCTTTAGCTCAGCTGGGAGAGCGCCTGCATGGCATGCAGGAGGTCAGCGGTTCGATCCCGCTAAGCTCCACCAATTTTACAATTCAAGGTCTGGCCACACCGGCCTTGAATCGATCAGCTCTCAGCACTGATCAGTTGTATAGAAGGTTTTGCGTCCCCTTCGTCTAGTGGCCTAGGACACCGCCCTTTCACGGCGGTAACAGGGGTTCGAGTCCCCTAGGGGACGCCACGATTACCCGCTCTGCGGGATTTTATAAGGGTCATTCAATTATTGAATGGCCCTTTTGTTTGTCTGGCGTTTGGCCAAACCCCCTCTCTAGCTCAAACTGTTCTTCAGACCAGCGGTCACATTCGTGACTTGCAGAATATTATTATGAGAATAATATTCTAGTCGTAATATTCGGAGGCAACGATGAACGATAAAAAAGCTCAAACCCGCGAACGCATTCTCAAGGCCGCCAGCGCCGCGCTGATCCAGCGTGGCCCGGCCGAACCGAGCGTGGGCGAAGTGATGGGCGCGGCCGGCCTGACCGTCGGCGGCTTCTATGCGCACTTCGAAAGCAAGGACGCGATGATGCTGGAAGCGTTCAAGCAGCTGCTCGGTCACCGCCGTGGCCTGATCGCCGAGATGGACACCGAATTGACCGGCGAAGAACGTCGGGCGCTGGTTGCCGCGTTTTACCTGTCACGCAAACACCGCGACTCTTCCGAGTCCGCTTGCCCGATCCCGGCCTCTGTCGGCGAATTGGGGCGGCTGCCGGAAGCGTTTCGCGTGGCGTTGAATGAGCATGTGGAAATGATGGTCGCGCAATTGGCGGCCAGCCCGGAAGACACCGACAAAGCCCTGGCCGACATGGCCTTGATGGTCGGTGGCCTGGCACTGGCGCGGGCGCTGGGGCCGGGAGAGTTGTCCGATCGATTGTTGCGCGCCGCCAAATCGGCGGTGCTATGACCTGAAGGCGCAAGCCTGGGGAGTGTGAGCGATGAGCGGGTTAAAGTGGGTTCGTGGCGTCAACGGCACCTTGGGCTGGTTTGCCCCTCATCTGGTCGCGAGCAAGATGCGACTGGCGTTCATGACCCCGCGCGAGCGCCCCCCGCGTGATTGGGAGCTGCCCATGTTGGCCAAATCCGAGCGCATCACTCTGCGCTTTGGCCTCTCGGCACTGCGCTGGGGGCAAGGCCCGGCGGTCCTGCTGATGCACGGTTGGGAAGGGCGGCCGACACAGTTCGCCAGCCTGATCAACGCGCTAGTCGATGCCGGCTACACCGTGGTGGCCCTGGACGGCCCGGCTCATGGTCGTTCACCTGGCAGTGAAGCGAACGTCGTGCTGTTCGCCCGTGCCATGCTCGAAGCTTCCGCCGAGTTGCCGCCGTTGCAAGCGGTGATTGGCCACTCCATGGGCGGCGCCAGTGCGATGCTCGCCGTGCAACTGGGGCTGCGTACCGAAACCCTGGTGACCATTGCCGCTCCGGCACGAATTCTCGGGGTGCTGCGCGGTTTTGCGCGTTATATGCGGCTGCCGCCCAAGGCCCGTTCGGCGTTTATTCGCCAAGTCGAGCAAGATGTCGGCATGCGCGCGGCGACCCTGGATGTGGCCCACTATCAGCTCGATATGCCCGGGCTGATCGTGCATGCCGAAGACGACAATATGGTCTCGGTGAAAGAGTCCCAGCTGATCAACGAGGCCTGGTTCGACAGTCGCCTTTTACGCCTGGCAGAAGGTGGCCACCAGCGGGTACTGGCCGATCCGCAGGTGATTGATGGCGTGTTATCACTGCTGGCCGGGCGCAGTCTGCAATCGCGCCAATCGGCCTGAGCATCCGTTACACTGCGCCGGTCGACTATCTGACTGGAGTGGGGCATGGGCTGGGATCGGGCAACGCCGTTTATCATTGACCTGGAAGTGGGCGCCGAGGACATCGACGGCCTGGGGCACGCCAACAACGCGGTGTACGTTACCTGGCTGGAACGCTGCGCCTGGCGCCACTCGCAGCGGCTGGGGCTGGACCTGGTCGAGTACCGCCGCCTGGACCGGGCGATGGCGGTGGTGCGCCACGAGATCGACTACCTTGCGGCTGCCTACGAGGGCGACGAGTTGCAGTTGGCGACCTGGATCGTCGACTGGGACCAGCGCCTGAAAATGACCCGGCACTTCCAGCTCAAGCGCCCGAGTGACAACACCACGTTGCTGCGAGCGCAGACCACCTTTGTGTGCATCGAACTGTCGACCGGCAAGCCCAAGCGCATGCCGGCGGAGTTCATCGAAGGCTACGGCCCGGCGTTGCAACTGGAAAGTTAAGGAGCTTGGGCGGACTCTAATCGCGGGCAAGCCTTGCTCCCACAGGGTAGGTGGTTGCCTGTGGGAGCAAGGCTTGCCCGCGATTGGCGTCTGCAGAGTCAAACCACCCCGTCCGATGCCATACCGTCCGGCCCCTTAAACCAGTAAACTGCCCCACGTTTTTCGTCGAGTGTGTTTTTCATGCAAATTGCTTTAGCGCCCATGGAGGGGTTGGTCGACAACATCCTGCGGGACGTGCTCACCCGTGTCGGCGGTATCGACTGGTGCGTGACCGAGTTCATCCGGATCAACGACCAGCTACTCACGCCTGCCTATTACCACAAGTTCGGCCCTGAACTGCTGCACGGTGCGAAAACCGCCGCAGGTGTGCCGTTGCGCGTGCAGTTGCTCGGCTCGGACCCGGTGTGCCTGGCGGAAAACGCCGCGCTGGCCTGCGAACTCGGCTCCCAGGTGATCGACCTGAACTTCGGCTGCCCGGCCAAGACCGTGAACAAATCCCGCGGTGGCGCGGTATTGCTCAAGGAGCCGGAGCTGCTCAACCAGATCGTCGAGCATGTGCGCCGCGCCGTCCCGGCGCATATCCCGGTCACCGCGAAAATGCGCCTGGGCTTCGACAGTCCAGACGGCTCGCTGGTCTGCGCTACGGCCCTGGCCGAAGGCGGCGCGGCGCACATCGTGGTGCACGCACGAACCAAAACCGACGGCTACAAACCGCCAGCCCACTGGGAATGGATTCCGAGGGTGCAAGAGGTGGTCAAGGTCCCGGTATTCGCCAACGGCGACATCTGGGACGTCGCCGACTGGCGCCGTTGCCGCGAGATCAGCGGAGTCGAAGACATCATGCTCGGTCGCGGCCTGGTGTCGCGCCCGGACCTGGCCCGGCAGATCGCCGCCGCACGCGCCGGCCAGGAGGTCGTCGAGATGACCTGGGCGGAGCTGTTGCCGCTGATCCAGGCGTTCTGGCTGCAGGCCAAGGCGCAGATGACCCCGCGCCAATCCCCCGGTCGCCTGAAGCAATGGCTGGCCATGCTGACCCGCAATTACCCCGAAGCAGTGCAGCTGTTTACCCTGTTGCGGCGGGAAACCGAGCTCGACCAGGTCTCGCGTCTGCTCGGTTTACCGGTCGCCGAAGCGGCCTGAAAAAATCTTCAAATAATCTCTTGAAATGCAATCAGCGGTCCCTATCTAAGGGTTACGCGATGCCGAATTCGGGTCGCGGAGACATAAAACCTTGCTGATTGTTTTCAGGAGATTTGAACCATGACTACTGCATTTTCCCTGGCCCCACTGTTCCGTTCCTCGGTAGGCTTCGACCGTTTCAACGACCTGTTCGAAACCGCCCTGCGCAACGAGCCAGGCAGCACCTACCCACCTTACAACGTGGAAAAACACGGTGACGACCAGTACCGCATCGTCGTGGCGGCGGCCGGTTTCCAGGAAGAAGACCTGGACCTGCAAGTCGAGAAGGGCGTGCTGACCATCAGTGGCGGCAAACGCGACGCCAGCGAAGGCGTGACCTTTCTGCATCAGGGTATCGCCCAGCGCGCGTTTAAGCTGTCGTTCCGTTTGGCGGACCACATCGAAATCAAGGCTGCTGACTTGCGTAATGGTTTGTTGAGCATTGACCTGTTGCGAGTGGTTCCTGAGGAGGCGAAGGCTAAACGCATTCCGATTAATGGGATGGAAAAGCCGGCTTTGCAACACTGAGTCAAAGTGGGAAAAGGGCGCCATCAGGCGCCCTATTCTATTAAAGTAAATCTGTCCCCATTTAGCAGGTCGACAAACCCTGTAGGAGTGAGCCTGCTCGCGATGACGTTGGCTCTGGCGGCAATCGTATCGACTGACCTGACGCCTTCGCGGGCATGCCCGCTCCCACAATGGATCGCTGCCAGGCTCATCAAGTCGGGCCCGGAGCGCTACCTGAGCAACAACTGAAACTCCTCCACCGGCAACGGCCGGCTATGCAAATATCCCTGATAAAAGTGACACCCCAACCCCTGCAAGAACTCCAGCTGTTCCGGCGTTTCCACGCCCTCGGCTATCACCTTCAATTGCAGGCTGCGGGCCATGGCGACGATGGCGCGGATGATCTCGGCGTCGTTGGGGTCGGTAGTGGCGTCGCGGATGAACGACTGGTCAATTTTCAGGGTGTCGACCGGCAGGCGCTTGAGGTAGGTCAGTGACGAGTAGCCGGTGCCGAAGTCATCCATGGCGAAGCTCACGCCGAGTTTTTTCAGGCGGCACATTTTGCTGATGGTGTCTTCGATGTTCTGGATGACGATGCCTTCGGTGATTTCCAGTTTCAGCAGCGAGCAGGGCAGGCCGTGGCTGCTGAGGCTGTGCTCGACCCGTTCGACGAAGTCATTCTGCCGGAACTGGCGAGGGCTGATGTTCACGCACAGGCTGAAATCCAGCGGGTCGATCAGGCCCTCGGTCATCAGGTGTCTGAAGGCCGCGCAGGCTTCATCAATGATCCAGTTGCCGACCTCGAGGATCAGCCCGCTGTCTTCCAGCACCTTGATGAACTCGTGGGGCGACTGCGCACCGAGTTCCGGGTGATTCCAGCGCACCAGCGCCTCGGCGCCGACGATTCGGTTGTCCCTGGCGTCGATCTGCGGTTGGAAGTGCACGCGAAATTCGTTGCGAGAGAGCGCCAGGCGCAGGTCGGTTTCCATGCGCAGGCGTTCGCTGGCGGCCTTCTGCATGGTGTTGTGGTACATCTGCGTGGTATTGCGCCCCGAATCCTTGGCCCGATACAGGGCGATGTCGGCGCGCTTGAGCAGGTCGGTGGGGGTCGAGCCGTGGTCGGGAATCAGCGCGATGCCGATGCTGGGCGTGACTTGCAGGCGTTGGCCGTCGAGAAACATCGGCTCCGACAGCAGTTCGCGCAGGGTATCCGCCAGGCTGCGAACCTGCTCGCTGACCTCGTTGCGCGAGCCTTCCAGGCCGCTGAGCAGCACCACAAATTCATCACCACCCAGGCGCGCCACGGTGTCTTCCATGCGCACGCTGGCTTCGAGCCGTGCGGTGATGATTTTCAGCACGGTGTCGCCCACCGGATGGCCGAGGGAATCGTTGATGTGCTTGAAGTGGTCGAGGTCGAGAAACAGCAGTGCACCGCGCAGGTTGTGGCGCTTGAGCAGGGCGATCTGCTGGCTCAGGCGGTCCATCAGCAGTGCGCGGTTGGGCAGGTTGGTCAGGGGGTCGTGGTAGGCCAGGTGGCGAATCTGCGCCTCGGCGTTTTTCAGCAGGCTGACGTCCCGGGCGGTCAGCAGCAGGCAGTCGGTTTCGTTGAGGGTGATCGGTTCTACCGAGACTTCCACGGTGAGCAACTCGCCACGCTTGTTGCGCCCGAGCATTTCCTGGTGATGCACCCGGCCATTGAGCTGAAGTTCAGCGAGCAGCGAGGAGCGTTGTTTTTCCTCGGCCCAGATGCCGACCTGGTACACCGTGCGCCCGACCACCTCATCGGCGCGATAGCCGGTCAGGCGGCAGAAGCCGTCGTTGACCTCCAGGTAGCGTCCTGTGTCGCGTTCGGTGATGGTGATGGCGTCGGGACTTGAGTGGAAAGCCTTGGCGAACTTCTCTTCGCTGGCCTTGAGTGCCGCTTCGGAGCGTTGCTGCTGGGTGATGTCGCGCAGGGTGGTGACCACGCAGGGCTGATCGCCGACGCTGATCTGCCGGCTGGAGATCACGCAGGTCAGGGACTGGCCGTCCTTGTGCTGGACCTGGATGGCGACGTTGTTCAAGCCCTGTTCGCGGATCACCTGTTCGATCCGCCGCAGGCTTTTCGACGAGGCGTCCCACAGGCCGATTTCGTCGGCGCTGTGGCCGAGCACATCGGCGGCGCTCCAGCCAAAGGTCTGGGTGAAACTGGAGTTGATCTCGATAAAGTGGCCGCTGTCCTGGCGCGTCACGCAAATCGGGTCCGGGCTGACCTGAAACAAAGTGGCGAATTTCTCTTCCGAAGCAATCAGCAGCTGCTCGCGTTCCACCTGGTCGGTGATGTCGAGCAAGGTGCCGGCCATGCGCAGTGGCGTACCATTTTCGTCGCGGTAGAGCCGCGCCCGGCTTTCCAGGAAGCGCGAGCTGCCATCGGCGAGTTGCACGCGGTAAGTCAGCTGGTAGTTGCCCGCCGGACCTTCGCGCAAGCTTCTATAGGCGTCGCGCATGCTGTCGCGTTCTTCACCGGGCACGCCTTCGAAGAATGCGTCGAACGATTCATGGAACGGTATGGCTTCCAGACCGTGCAATTGCGCGGCCCGCGCCGAGCCGTAGAGCATGCCACTGGGGATATGCCAGTCCCAGGTGCCCAGTTGCGCAGAATCGAGCGCCAGGTCGAGGCGCTCCTGACTGTCCTTGAGCGCATGTTCGGCGGCTTTGCGTTCGGTGGTATCGAGGAAGGTGCTGAGCAGGTAGGGCTGTCCTTCGAGTTCGACCTTCTGGGCGCTGAGAATGCCATCGTGGATTTGCCCGTTGCTGGCGCGAAACTGCACCTCCATGCTGACCAACTCGCCTTTGGCCTTGGTCGCCTTGACCAGGCGCTCCCGCTGTTCCGGATGCACCCACAGGCCCAGTTCGACGGTGGTGCGGCCAATGGCGTTCTGCACCGGCCAGCCGAACAGGCTTTCAAAATACTGGTTGGCTTCGGTGATCAGGCCGTCTTCCTGACGGGTCAGCAGCACCATGTTCGGGCACAGGTGAAACAGCGTGGCGAAGCGTTTCTCCGAACTGCTCAGTGCCTGTTCGCGCTGGCGCTGGTGAGTGATTTCACGAATCACGCCGATCATTCGCGGGCGCCCGTCCTTGTCTGGCAGCAGGCTGCCGTTGATCTCCAGCCAGTGCAGGCTGCCGTCGGGCCAGCGAATGCGGTGATGCATCGCCTGTTCCAGCGGTGCGCCGGCGATCACTGCATGAAAGGCCCGGACGGTTTTCGCCCGGTCTTCCGGCGGCAGCAGGTCGAGGTATTCCAGGTCGGCGGGCAGCGGTGCATGGGGATCGAAGCCAAACAGCGCCTGGGTCCCCCGCGACCAGCTGATCTGCCCGCGCTCGATGTCCCAATACCAGGCGCCCAGGCGCGCTCCGTTGAGGGCAGCCAGCAACTGTGGCGCGCTTTCCCAGCTCTGCTCGGACCGTTTCGGGTCAAGCGCCTGGATACGCGGCATCGGCGGAATACGGTCAACAGATTTCGGCATTGGCAAGCCTTAGACTGAATGGGTGTTAGGCGCAGGGTCTCGCGGCTCTATAGGAGTAGCACAAGTTAGCCATGTGTCCCTGGCAGAGCGATTTGTGCATCCAGCAAGGCCATGAAAGCCCGTGCCGCATTCGACAGCGTCCGTTCGGTGTGCAGGATATAGCCTAGCTGGCGAGTGAGCTGTATGCCCGGCAAAGGTATCCGTGCCACCTGGTCATCGAGCATGGTGCGCGGCAGCACGCTCCAGGCCAGGCCGATCGAGACCATCATCTTGATGGTTTCCAGGTAATTGGTGCTCATGGCGATGTTCGGCGTCAGCCCCTGAGTCTCGAACAGGCGCTGCACGATGTGATGGGTAAAGGTGTTGCCGCCGGGGAATACCGCCGGGTGCAGGGCAATGTCTGCGAGGCTGACCGCACCGTTGCTGATCAGCGAATGCTCGGGCGCGACCACAAAATCCAGCGGGTCGTCCCACACCGGGGTGGCCTTGACCAGGTTGTGCGGCTCAGGCGCGAGGGTGATTACCGCCAGTTCCGCGCGGCCATGGAGGATTTCTTCGTAAGCCACTTCCGAATCGAGAAACTGTATATCCAGCGCCACTTGTGGGTAGCGTCGGGTGAACTCCCTTAATAGAGGTGGCAAACGGTGCAAGCCAATGTGGTGACTGGTGGCCAGGGTCAGGCGGCCACTGACTTCGCCGGTCAGGTTGGTCAGGGCGCGGCGGGTGTCGTCCAGCACATTAAGAATCTGATAGGCGCGGGGCAGCAGGGCGCGGCCGGCCTCGGTCAGGCCGACTTCGCGGCCCAGGCGATCGAACAGGCGCACCTTCAATTGTTGCTCCAGGCCGGCGATGCGCTTGCTGATCGCCGGTTGGGTCAGGTGCAGCCGTTCGCCCGCGCCAGAGAAGCTGCCGGTCTCGGCGATGGCGATAAAAGCATTGAGGTTGGCGAGGTCCATCTTAGTATTCCAGTTGGTTATCCAAAGCATAAAAAATATGAATTTGAGTTATTTAATGTAACCCCCTAGGATCGACCTCACAAGCCAAAGGGTTATTGAGTCGATCAAAACCCGGGGCATAGAAACAAATGATGAGGAAACCGTCTGATGGCCGGCAAAACGCTCTACGACAAGCTCTGGGATTCGCATTTGGTCAAGCAGCGCGACGATGGCTCGGCGCTGATCTATATCGATCGTCACATCATTCATGAAGTGACCTCGCCGCAAGCTTTCGAAGGCCTGCGTCTGGCCGGGCGCAAGCCATGGCGCATCGATGCCAACATCGCGACCCCGGACCATAACGTACCGACTACGCCGGAGCGCAAGGGCGGCATCGAAGCCATTGCCGACCAGGTCTCGCGCCTGCAGGTTCAGACCCTCGACGACAACTGCGATGAATATGGCATCGTCGAATTCAAGATGAACGACGTGCGTCAGGGCATCGTCCACGTCATCGGTCCGGAGCAGGGTGCAACCTTGCCGGGCATGACCGTGGTCTGCGGCGACTCCCACACCTCGACTCACGGCGCATTTGGCGCCCTGGCTCACGGCATCGGCACTTCCGAGGTGGAACACGTACTCGCCACCCAGTGCCTGGTCGCCCAGAAAATGAAGAACATGCTGGTATCCGTCGAGGGCAAGCTGCCGTTCGGCGTGACCGCCAAGGACATCGTGCTCGCCGTGATCGGCAAGATCGGCACCGCCGGCGGCAACGGCCATGCCATCGAGTTCGCCGGTAGCGCGATCCGTGACCTGTCTGTTGAAGGCCGCATGACCATCTGCAACATGTCCATCGAGGCCGGCGCGCGTGTGGGCCTGGTAGCAGCGGATGAAAAGACCGTGGCCTACGTCAAAGGTCGTCCATTCGCCCCGAAAGGCGCGGAATGGGACCTGGCGGTCGAAGCCTGGAAAGACCTGGTGTCCGATAAGGACGCTACTTTCGATACCATCGTCGAGCTCGACGCGACGCAGATCAAGCCGCAAGTCAGCTGGGGCACCTCGCCCGAGATGGTCCTGGCGGTTGATCAGAACGTGCCGGACCCGGCCAAAGAGCTGGACCTGGTCAAGCGCGGCTCCATCGAGCGCGCCTTGAAGTACATGGGTTTGACCGCCAATCAGGCGATCACCGACATCCAGCTGGACCGCGTCTTCATCGGCTCCTGCACCAACTCGCGGATCGAGGATCTGCGCGCTGCTGCGGTAATCGCCAAAGGCCGTAAAGTGGCGTCGACCATCAAGCAGGCCATCGTGGTACCGGGCTCGGGCCTGGTCAAGGCGCAAGCCGAGTCGGAAGGCCTGGACAAGATTTTCCTCGAGGCCGGTTTTGAATGGCGCGAGCCGGGCTGTTCGATGTGCCTGGCGATGAACCCCGACCGCCTGGAATCGGGCGAGCATTGCGCTTCCACCTCAAACCGCAACTTCGAAGGCCGTCAGGGCGCCGGTGGTCGTACCCACCTGGTAAGCCCGGCCATGGCCGCCGCCGCCGCCGTAAACGGTCGTTTCGTCGACGTCCGTGAATTGATCTAAAGGAGCGCAGCATGAGAGCTTTTACCCAGCACACTGGACTTGTCGCGCCTCTGGATCGTGCCAACGTCGACACCGACCAGATCATTCCGAAGCAGTTTCTCAAATCGATCAAGCGCACGGGTTTTGGCCCGAACCTGTTCGATGAGTGGCGCTACCTGGATGTCGGGCAGCCGTATCAGGACAACTCCAAGCGTCCGTTGAACAAGGATTTCATCCTCAACGCCGAACGTTATCAAGGCGCCAGCGTGCTGCTGGCCCGGGAGAACTTCGGTTGCGGGTCGAGCCGTGAGCACGCGCCGTGGGCTTTGGAAGAATACGGTTTCCGCAGCATCATCGCGCCGAGCTATGCCGATATTTTCTTTAACAACAGTTTCAAGAATGGCTTGTTGCCGATCATCTTGAGCGACGCTGAAGTGGATGAGCTGTTCCAGCAGGTTGAGGCGAATCCTGGGTATCAGCTGCAAGTTGATCTGCAGGCGCAGACGGTGACTCGTCCGGACGGCAAGGTGCTGGCGTTCGAGATCGATGCGTTTCGCAAGCATTGCCTGTTGAACGGCCTGGATGATATTGGCCTGACGTTGCAGGACCATGAGGCGATTGCGACGTTTGAAGGCAAGCATCGGGCTAGTCAGCCGTGGTTGTTTCGTGATGCCTGATGTTCTGAGGTGACCGTTGAAAAGATCGCAGCCTTCGGCAGCTCCTACAAGGAGCGGCGTACACCCGTAGGAGCTTCCGAAGGCTGCGATCTTTTGACCTTAAAGCTGCACCCCCAAAGGAAGCTCTCATGACCAGCACCCCCCAACACGCCCAAGTCGTGCAAAAGCAATTCGGTGAACAGGCCGCCGCCTACCTGAGCAGCGCCGTCCACGCTCAAGGCACCGAATTCGCCCTGCTACAGGCCGAACTGGCCGGGCAGGGCGATGCCCGTGTGCTGGACCTGGGTTGCGGTGCCGGTCACGTCAGTTTTCACGTGGCGTCGCTGGTGAAAGAAGTGGTGGCCTACGACCTGTCCCAACAAATGCTCGACGTGGTGACGGCCGCTGCCGCAGAACGTGGCTTGGCCAACGTCACCACCGTCAACGGCGCCGCCGAGCGCCTGCCGTTTGCCGATGGTGAGTTCGACTTCGTCTTCAGCCGCTATTCGGCGCACCATTGGAGCGACCTAGGGCTGGCGTTGCGCGAAGTGCGCCGGGTGTTGAGGCCGGGCGGGGTGGCGGCGTTCATTGATGTGTTGTCACCGGGCAGCCCCTTGTTCGACACTTACCTGCAAAGCGTCGAGGTGCTGCGCGACACCAGCCATGTGCGCGATTATTCCGCCGGCGAGTGGTTGCGCCAGGTCAGCGAAGCGGGGCTGCATACCCGCAGCACCACCCGCCAGCGCCTGCGTCTGGAGTACACCAGCTGGGTCGAGCGCATGCGCACGCCGCCGGTGATGCGCGCCGCGATCCGCGAGTTGCAGCAGTCCATGGGCAACGAAGTGCGCGACTATTTCGAGACTGCGCCCGATGGTTCGTTCAGCACCGATGTATTGGTGCTGTTCGCCGAACGATAGAATTTTTCCGGGTGTGCTCCAGAGGCCCACCGACTGATGACAAGAGGAAAGCATGAGCAAGCAGATTCTGATTCTCCCAGGTGACGGTATTGGCCCGGAAATCATGGCCGAAGCGGTCAAGGTGCTGGAGCTGGCGAGCGACAAGTACAGCCTGGGTTTTGAGTTGAGCCACGACGTGATCGGCGGCGCAGCCATCGACAAGCACGGTGTGCCGCTGGCCGACGAAACACTGGAGCGTGCCCGTGCTGCGGACGCAGTACTGCTGGGCGCGGTGGGCGGACCGAAATGGGACACCATCGAGCGCGACATCCGCCCTGAGCGCGGCCTGCTGAAAATCCGTGCACAACTGGGCCTGTTCGGCAATCTGCGCCCGGCGATCCTCTACCCGCAACTGGCCGAAGCATCGAGCCTGAAACCGGAAATTGTGGCCGGCCTGGACATCCTGATCGTTCGCGAGCTGACCGGCGGCATCTACTTCGGCGCGCCACGCGGCACCCGCACCCTGGAAAACGGCGAGCGTCAGGCCTACGACACCCTGCCGTACAGCGAAAGCGAAATCCGCCGCATCGCCCGGGTCGGTTTCGACATGGCCATGGTGCGCGGCAAGAAGCTGTGCTCGGTGGACAAGGCCAACGTATTGGCGTCCAGCCAGCTGTGGCGTGAAATCGTCGAGCAAGTGGCCAAGGATTACCCGGAAGTCGAACTGAGCCACATGTACGTCGACAACGCCGCCATGCAGCTGGTGCGCGCGCCGAAGCAGTTCGACGTGATCGTCACCGACAACCTGTTCGGCGACATTCTGTCCGACCAGGCGTCGATGCTCACCGGTTCCATCGGCATGCTGCCGTCGGCGTCCCTCGACACCAACAACAAGGGCATGTACGAGCCGTGCCACGGTTCTGCGCCGGACATCGCGGGCAAGGGCATTGCCAACCCGCTGGCGACCATTTTGTCGGTATCGATGATGTTGCGTTACAGCTTCAACCAGCAGGTTGCCGCCGACGCCATCGAGCAGGCCGTGAGCCTGGTGCTGGACCAGGGGCTGCGCACGGGCGACATCTGGTCGACTGGTTGCACTAAAGTCGGAACGCAGGAAATGGGTGACGCAGTAGTCGCCGCGCTGCGGAATCTGTAATCTCTCGGGCCCGCTGCCACTTTCAACTTTGAAAGCAGCGGCCCACTTTTCAAGAAGGTGTAGTTGCGATGAAACGTGTAGGTCTGATCGGTTGGCGCGGTATGGTCGGTTCCGTGCTCATGCAGCGGATGCTGGAAGAGCAGGATTTCGATCTTATCGAGCCGGTGTTTTTCACCACTTCGAATGTCGGTGGCCAAGGCCCGTCCGTGGGCAAGGACATTGCTCCGCTCAAGGACGCTTACAGCATTGAAGAGCTGAAAACCCTCGACGTGATTCTGACCTGCCAGGGTGGCGACTACACCAGCGAAGTCTTCCCCAAGCTGCGCGAAGCCGGCTGGCAGGGTTACTGGATCGACGCCGCTTCCAGCCTGCGCATGCAGGATGACGCAGTGATCGTGCTGGACCCGGTGAACCGCAAGGTCATCGACCAGCAGCTCGATGCGGGCACCAAGAACTACATCGGCGGCAACTGCACCGTCAGCCTGATGCTGATGGGCCTGGGCGGTTTGTTTGAAGCCGGCCTGGTCGAGTGGATGAGCGCCATGACGTATCAGGCGGCCTCCGGTGCCGGCGCGCAGAACATGCGTGAACTGATCAAGCAGATGGGCGCGACCCACGCCGCTGTCGCCGATCAACTGGCCGACCCGGCCAGCGCGATCCTCGACATCGACCGTCGTGTGGCCGAAGCCATGCGCAGCGATGCGTACCCGACCGAAAACTTCGGTGTACCGCTGGCCGGCAGCCTGATCCCTTGGATCGACAAGGAGCTGCCGAACGGTCAGAGCCGTGAAGAGTGGAAGGCCCAGGCCGAAACCAACAAGATCCTCGGCCGCTTCAAGAGCCCGATCCCGGTGGACGGCATCTGCGTGCGCATCGGCGCCATGCGTTGCCACAGCCAGGCGCTGACCATCAAGCTGAACAAAGACGTGCCGATCGCCGATATCGAAGGGCTGATCAGCCAGCACAACCCATGGGTCAAGCTGGTGCCGAACAGCCGCGAAGCGAGCATCCAGGAACTGAGCCCGACGAAAGTCACCGGCACCTTGAATGTTCCGGTGGGCCGTCTGCGCAAGCTGAACATGGGCACCCAGTACCTCGGCGCCTTCACCGTTGGCGACCAGCTGCTGTGGGGCGCGGCCGAACCGCTGCGTCGCATGTTGCGGATTCTGCTGGAACGTTGATCGCTTGAAGCAATGAAAGAGCCCGTGCCTTGAAAGAGGTGCGGGTTTTTTTATGGATTTGTGTCGCCTGTGCCGGCCTTATCGCGGGCAAGCCTTGCTCCCACAGGTTTGGAGTGTCCACAGGTTCTGTGGTTGTCGCGGCACTTGTGGGAGCAAGGCTTGCCCGCGATGAGGCCAGCCCGGGCACCGCAAGTCCCGGATCAATTGCCTGCACCCCCACCACCCGGTAAAGTGCCGCTCCCCCCGTTTCGCCAGAGGTAGACCCATGACCCAGTCCTTTGACATCGCCGTAATCGGCGCCACCGGAACTGTCGGCGAAACGCTGGTGCAGATTCTCGAAGAACGCGACTTTCCGGTCGCCAACCTGCACCTGCTGGCCAGCAGCGAATCCGCCGGGCATTCGGTGCCGTTTCGCGGCAAGAACGTGCGGGTGCGCGAAGTCGATGAATTCGACTTCAGCAAGGTCCAACTGGTGTTTTTCGCTGCCGGCCCAGCGGTCACCCTCAGTTTCGCCTCGCGCGCCACTGCCGCCGGTTGCTCGCTGATTGACCTGTCCGGCGCCTTGCCCGCCGACCAGGCTCCGCAAGTGGTGCCCGAGGCCAACGCGCAGGTAATCGTCGGCCTGAAAAAGCCGTTCCAGGTCAGCAGCCCAAGCCCATCAGCCACCACCCTGGCCGTACTGCTGGCGCCATTGCTCGGCATCATCGACCTGCAGCGCATCAACCTGACCGCCAGCCTGGCAGTGTCGGCCCAAGGCCGCGAAGCGGTGACCGAGCTGGCCCGCCAGACCGCCGAGCTGCTCAACGTGCGCCCGCTGGAGCCGAGCTTCTTTGACCGGCAGATGGCGTTTAACCTGCTGGCCCAGGTCGGCAAGCCTGACGAGCAGGGCCACACCCTGCTGGAAAAGCGCCTGGTACGCGAAGTGCGCCAGGTCATGGCGCTGCCATCGTTGAAGATTTCCGTGACTTGCATTCAAGCCCCGGTGTTTTTCGGCGATAGCTTTAGCGTGACCCTGCAGACTTCGGCTGAAATCGACCTGGCGCAAATCAACGCGGCGCTGGAAGACGCACCCGGCATCGAACTGGTCGAGGCCGGCGATTATCCGACCGCAGTCGGTGATGCAGTCGGGCAGGACGTCGTCTACGTCAGTCGGGTTCGCCGGGGAATCGACGACCCGTCGGAACTAAATGTCTGGCTGACGTCAGATAACGTACGCAAAGGTGCCGCCCTCAATGCAGTGCAGGTGGCTGAATTGTTGATAAAAGCCCTTTCGTAAAAGATACTTGCCAATAATTTGTCGACTGAATGCTGTCGGGCGCTATGCTTGCCCGCAGTGCTCGACAGCGCGGTTCAAACTAAGGATGAGGCTATGGTTCAAGTTCGCAAACTGGTGTTAGCAATAGCGGCCGCCTCGGCGCTGTCCTCCGGTATGGCGCATGCCCTCGGGCTCGGGGAGCTGACCCTGAAGTCGACCCTGAACCAGCCGCTGGTGGCGGAAATCGAGCTCCTCGATATCAAGGAGCTCACGGCTGCCGAAGTGGTGCCAAGTCTCGCCTCGGCCGAAGATTTCGCCAAGGCCGGCGTTGATCGCCAGGCGTTCCTCAACGACCTGACCTTTACTACGGTGCTCAACCCCGGCGGCAAAAGCATCCTGCGGGTCACTTCCAGCAAACCACTGTCGGAACCGATGGTGAAATTCCTCGTGCAGGTGATGTGGCCCAACGGCCGTTTGCTGCGCGATTACAGCGTGCTGCTCGATCCTTCGAAATTCTCGCCGCAGACCGCTGACGCGGCTGCGCAGCCGGCTCCAACACAGACCGGCACCGCGCCTGTGACCGGTGCGACCAAGCCGACCGAGTACACTACCACCCGCCGCGACACCCTGTGGGAAATCGCCGCGAAGGCACGTAATGGCGGTTCGGTGCAGCAGACCATGCTGGCCATCCAGGCGCTGAACCCGGACGCCTTCATCGATGGCAACATCAACCGTTTGAAGACCGGCCAGGTACTGCGCCTGCCGGACCAGACCCAGAGTACCAATCTGCCGCAAGCCAAAGCCGTCGCCGAAGTCGCCGCGCAAAACACCGCCTGGCGCCAGGGCCGTCGTTATGTGCCGCAACCCGGCACCGGCCAGCAGCAACTCGACGCGACCAATCGTCCGCGTGGCGAAGGCCCGACCTCCCAGGCCGCAAAGGACAACCTCAGCCTGGTTTCAGCCGAGACCGGCAAGGCCGGTAAAAAAGGCGCCGCAGGTGATGCAAAGAACCTGAGCAACAAGCTGGCAGTGACTCAGGAAAGCCTCGACACCACCCGTCGCGACAATGAAGAACTGAAAAGCCGCATGACCGATCTGCAGAGCCAGCTGGACAAGCTGCAGAAGCTGATCGAGCTGAAAAACAATCAACTGGCCAAGTTGCAGGCTGAAGGCGCTAAAGAAACGCCGGAGGATGTTGCCGTCGCTCCGGCGATCAGTGCCGAGCTGGCTGCTGCTCCTGCGGCGACCCCGGCTGAAGCCGTGCCGCCAGCGCTGGTTGTCGCTCCCGAAGCTTCGCCGGTGGTGCAGGACAAGCCTGTCGAGCCTGTAGCGGCTACTGACGAGCAGAAATACAACGACCTGCTAACCAACCCATGGCTGCTGGGCATGGTCGGCGGTGGCGCCGTTGTTCTACTACTCCTTTTGCTGCTGCTGGCTCGCCGTCGCAAGGCCCAGCAGGAAGCCGAGAAGCACCTGCGCATGGCTCGCGCCCTTTCCGAAGAGCAGGATTTCCCGGTCGATCACGACCTGCCGGAAAGCAGCTTCGAAGGTCTGGAAGTTGCGCCGCCAAGCGTGAAGCTGGCAAATGTGCCAGAGCCGACTCCTGCGCCAACGCCTGCACCAGCACCCGCGCCGGTGATTGCCCCGGTTGTCGTCACGCCACCGATCGCTGCACCTTTGATCTCGCCGGCCGCAGAGCATTCCGACGACGTGTTGCCACGGGCGCAGTCGCACATCAACGCCGGTCGCCTGAATCAGGCGGGCGCGCTGCTCGAAGAAGGCATCAAGCAGGAACCGCAGCGCAGTGACCTGCGACTCAAGCTGATGGAAGTCTACGGCCAGCAGGGCGATCGTGATGCATTCGTTGCCCAGGAACGCAAGCTGGTGGCCAATGGCGACAACTATGCCCAGGTCGAGCAGCTTAAAAACCGTTTTCCGGCCATGGCGCTGGTTGCCGCGGGTGGTATCGCCGCTGCTGCCCTGACCGCACAAATGGATGCGCAATACGTCAAGGACCTGATGCTGGACGAGCCGCAAGAGCCGGCTCCAGTCCCGGAACCGGTTGTCGATGAGAGTCTGGACGACACGTTCGATTTGAGCCTGGATGACCTGGAAGCTGCCTCTCCAGCGGTAGTTGCGACAGAGGCGGAGCCGGACACGCTGGGCGAACTCGAAGAATTCCCGTCGGACGACGACCTGAGCTTCGAGTCGGTGCTGCAGCAGCAGACCGAAATCAAAGAAAACCTCGACGACCTGTCGGATTTCGATCTGGACATGGACCTCGGTGCCGGCGATACCTCGCCCGCCATCCTGGCCGAAGATGACTTCCTGTTGGACCTCGACGAAGGGGTCAAGGACCTGCCGGTCGCTGAAGCTCCAGGTGCAGCGCAAGTGCCGCTGGACGACCTGGAACTCCCTGACGATTTCGACCTGTCGCTGGCGGACGAGATGGACGCGCATACCGCGCCTGAAGCATTGCCCGCTGAACCGGACGACATGAGCGCCGAGCTCGATCGCCTGTCCCGGGATATCAGCGCACCGACCTTCACGGCCGACGACGCCCTGGTGTCCGCCGACGACGAGCCGGAGTTCGATTTCCTCTCGGGTACCGACGAAGTCGCCACCAAGCTCGACCTGGCCCAGGCCTACATCGACATGGGCGACAGCGACGGCGCGCGGGACATCCTCAATGAAGTGGTCAGCGAGGGTGATGATGGGCAGAAGAGCGAAGCGAAGGAGATGTTGTCGCGTCTGGCATGATTCGTAAGGTGTGAAATAAAGCGGCAGCCATTGAGGCTGCCGTTTTTTTTATAAGAGCAGATCAAAAGTTCGCAGCCTTCGGCAGCTCCTACAGAGGATGGTGTGAACTCTGTAGGAGCTGCCGAAGGCTGCGATCTTTTGATCTTGGCTGGCATCCCATCCCCACAGCCTTATAATGCCCGCCTTTGCGCACATCAGCAGGCTCTCACCCCTTGGCAAATATTGATAATCCGGCTGCCGAAATGGCGGCCGATGGCTTTTTCCGCATCGCCCTGGGCGTTGAATACAAAGGCTCGCGCTACCGCGGCTGGCAGCGCCAGGCTTCCGGTGTGCTCACCGTGCAGGAAACCCTGGAAAAGGCCCTGTCGAAAGTTGCCGACGCACCTGTTTCACTGCTGTGCGCCGGGCGCACCGACGCCGGGGTGCATGCCTGCGGCCAGGTGGTGCATTTCGACACCCAGGTCGAACGCACGATGAAGGCCTGGGTCATGGGTGCCAACATCAACTTGCCCCACGACGTCAGTGTCAGTTGGGCCAAAGCCATGCCGGCGGATTTCCATGCGCGGTTCAAGGCCGTCGCCCGACGCTATCGCTACGTGATCTACAACGACCAGATACGCCCGGCGCACCTGAACGAAGAAATCACCTGGAACCATCGCCCGCTGGACGTCGAGCGCATGGCCGAGGCGGCACAGTACCTGGTCGGTACCCATGACTTCAGCGCGTTCCGTGCCGGCCAGTGCCAGGCCAAGTCTCCGGTCAAGGAGCTGCACCACCTGCGCGTGACCCGTCATGGCAAAATGATTGTGCTGGACATCCGCGCCAGCGCGTTTCTGCATCACATGGTGCGCAACATCGCCGGCGTCTTGATGACCATCGGTGCCGGCGAGCGACCGGTGGAGTGGATGAAGGAAGTGCTGGAGAGCCGGATCCGCCGATCGGGCGGGGTCACCGCGCATCCTTTCGGCCTGTACCTGGTGCAGGTGGAATACCGCGACGAGTTCCAGCTGCCCGAGCGTTACATTGGCCCACACTTCCTCACCGGTTTCGCCGAACTTGACGGCTGACGCCCTCGAACGAGTTTGTTACCATCCGGGACTTTCCCGGAATTACCTTGGGGTTTAATCGACATGCCAGCCGTTCGCAGCAAGATTTGCGGGATTACCCGCTTGGAGGATGCGCTGGCGGCGGTCGAAGCGGGGGCGGATGCCATTGGTTTTGTGTTCTACGCCAAGAGCCCACGCGCAGTGAACGTGCAACAGGCCCGCTCGATCATCCAGGCGCTGCCGCCGTTCGTGACCACCGTCGGCCTGTTCGTCAACGCCAGTCGCTGCGAGCTGGGGGAAATCCTCGACGCCGTACCGTTGGATCTGCTGCAGTTCCATGGCGATGAAGCGGCAGAGGACTGTGAGGGCTGGCATCGGCCGTACATCAAGGCGCTGCGGGTCAAGGCAGGCGATGATATCACTGCGGCGTGCAACGCTTTCCCAAGCGCCAGCGGCATTCTGCTGGATGCCTACGTCGAAGGCGTGCCGGGCGGAACCGGCGAGGCGTTCGACTGGTCTCTGATTCCGCAGGGCCTGAGCAAGCCGATCATCCTTGCGGGTGGCTTGACGCCGGATAATGTCGCCGAGGCGATTTCCCGGGTGCAGCCTTACGCGGTGGATGTCAGCGGCGGAGTGGAAGCGAGGAAGGGCATCAAGGATCAGGCGAAGATTCAGGCTTTCATCAAGGCGGTCGCAGGAGCTGCCGTAGGAGCTGTCGTAGGAGCTGTCGAGTGAAACGAGGCTGCGATCTTTTGATCGGGCCTTTGATCCAGGCGTTGATGTGACGGCTGGCAGTCTGCCGCCGTCCATAACTGCACTTGCACAAAGCAGGCATGGCTGAGGATTCATGCGTTGTACGCAGGTCACGTTTTTCGCTGACCGTGGCCACCCATCGATCATCGCCGCACACATGAATTTAGCTCAAGGGCATACGCGGGGCTGCGAACCAGAGCGTTCGAGCCGCCGGTACTGGAGAAAGAAAGCATGAGCAACTGGTTGGTAGACAAACTGATCCCTTCGATCATGCGTTCCGAGGTCAAGAAGAGCTCGGTGCCTGAAGGTCTGTGGCACAAATGCCCATCTTGCGAGGCGGTGCTGTACCGTCCGGAGCTGGAAAAGACCCTGGATGTTTGCCCCAAGTGCAATCACCACATGCGTATCGGCGCCCGCGCGCGCATCGACATCTTCCTCGACGCCGAAGGCCGTGCCGAACTGGGCGCTGACCTGGAGCCGGTTGACCGTCTGAAGTTCCGCGACGGCAAGAAGTACAAGGACCGCCTGGTTGCGGCCCAGAAAGCCACTGGCGAGAAAGACGCCCTGGTGTCCATGAGCGGCACCCTGCTGGGCATGCCGGTGGTGGTTTCGGCGTTCGAATTCTCCTTCATGGGCGGTTCCATGGGCGCCATCGTCGGCGAGCGCTTTGTTCGCGCGGCCAATTACGCCCTGGAAAACAAGTGCCCGATGATCTGCTTCGCCGCTTCCGGTGGCGCGCGGATGCAGGAAGCTC
Organism: Pseudomonas sp. LB3P31; assembly: GCF_054897945.1. Classification (NCBI taxonomy): domain Bacteria; kingdom Pseudomonadati; phylum Pseudomonadota; class Gammaproteobacteria; order Pseudomonadales; family Pseudomonadaceae; genus Pseudomonas; species Pseudomonas sp. LB3P31. The sequence continues at coordinate 1,278,125 of NZ_CM142710.1, read as the reverse complement.
TGATCTCCCTGATGCAAATGGCCAAGACCTCCGCGGTATTGGCGCGTCTGCGTGAAGAAGGCATCCCGTTCATCTCCGTATTGACCGACCCGGTCTACGGCGGCGTATCCGCCAGCCTGGCGATGCTCGGCGACGTGATCGTCGGTGAGCCGAAAGCGCTGATCGGCTTTGCCGGCCCGCGCGTGATCGAGCAGACCGTGCGGGAAAAACTGCCGGAAGGCTTCCAGCGCAGCGAGTTCCTGCTGGAACACGGCGCGATCGACATGATCGTTCACCGTCAGGAACTGCGTCCACGCCTGGGCAACCTGTTGGCACAGATGATGGGCCTGCCGACGCCGAAATTCGTCGCTGCGCCAATCGAACCGATCGTGGTTCCGCCGGTGCCTGCCAACATATGACCCAACGTACCCTTGGCGAGTGGCTCGCCTACCTGGAACAGTTGCACCCTTCGGCCATCGACATGGGGCTGGAGCGTTCGCAACAGGTAGCGTCCCGCATGGGGCTGGGCAAGCCGGCGCCTCGGGTGATCACGGTCACCGGCACCAACGGCAAGGGTTCGACCTGCGCATTCGTGGCGTCATTGCTGCGCGCGCAGGGCCTGAAAGTCGGTGTCTACAATTCTCCGCACCTGCTGCGTTACAACGAGCGGGTGCAGGTCAACGGCGTTGAAGCCACTGACGCCGAGCTGTGCCAAGCCTTCGCTGCAGTCGAGGCGGGCCGCGGCGAGACCTCGCTGACTTACTTCGAAATGGGCACCCTGGCGGCGTTCTGGCTGTTTCAACAGTCCGGGCTTGACGCCGTGGTGCTCGAAGTCGGTTTGGGCGGGCGCCTGGATACGGTCAACGTGGTGGACGCGGACATGGCGCTGGTCACCAGTATCGGCGTCGACCACGCTGATTATCTGGGCGACACCCGCGAGTCGGTGGCCTACGAAAAGGCCGGTATCTTTCGCCAGGGTGCTCCGGCACTCTGCGGCGACCTGAATCCTCCACAACCCTTGCTGGATAAAGCGCGCGAGCTGGCTTGCCCGTTTTTCCTGCGTGGGCGCGATTTTGATCTGGGCGTGACCGATCACCACTGGCAATGGCGCGGTGTTGACGTCCAAGGGCACACGGTCGAGCTGCGGGATCTGCCGCTGCTAGACTTGCCAATGGAGAACGCCGCACTGGCCTTGCAGGCTTATCTGCTGCTCGGGCTGCCTTGGGTGGATGCACAGATCATTGCAGCCCTGGAAGCCACTCGGGTGGTAGGGCGCCTTGATCGCCGCGAGTTCGACTGGCAGGGCAAGCGCCTGCACCTGTTGCTCGACGTGGGGCATAATCCCCATGCAGCCGAGTATCTGGCGCGCCGTCTGTCCAGTCGTCCGCCGGTCGGCAAGCGCCTGGCAGTTTTCGGTTTGCTGGCGGACAAGGATCTGCAAGGTGTTGTTGGCGAGTTGCATGCCAGTGTCCAGCACTGGGCTGTTGCGCCGCTGGATTCACCCCGGGCGCGCCCGGTTGCGGATTTACAGCAGGCGCTGCAGAACCTTGGCGCTTCGGTAACGTCCTATGCCAGCGTGGCCGCCGCCCTTGAAGGGCAGTGCGCACGAGCGACGAGCGACGACGAGATTCTGTTGTTCGGATCATTTTATTGTGTCGCCGAGGCCCTTGAGTGGTTGGCCCGGCGCTCCACGGAGGAAGCGGCAAATGGCATTGCTGGATAAGGCTTACAAACAACGCATGGTCGGCGCCCTGGTGCTGGTGGCCCTGGCGGTGATTTTCCTGCCGATGCTGTTCTCCCGTCAGGATGAACAGCGCCAGGTGACCGTCGAGGCGCCGTCTGCACCGCAAGCGCCTGCGCAGCCTCAGGTTCAGATTGAGCCCGTGGTCGTGCCTGAACCTCAGGCCCTGCCGCAGGAACCGGTGCCGAGCGATGAAGAAATCGCCCAGCAGGAAGCACCCTCCACGCCAATCGCGCCTGCCGCCCCAGCCCCAGCCCCAGCCCCGGCGCCGGCTCCAGCAGCCAAGCCTGTAGCACCGGCCCCGGCACCCGTGCCAGCGCTGGCCGCCAAGCCAAGCACGCCGCCGGCCCAGCCAATCACTGCAGCGCCAGGCAAGCCGGACACCAGTCAAAGCCGTGTCGACGCCAATGGCCTGTCGGTCAGCTGGTCGGTGCAACTGGCCAGTCTGGCGAACCGTGCCAGTGCCGAAAGCCTGCAGAAATCCCTGCGCAGCCAAGGCTACAACGCCTACATCCGCACGGCTGACGGCAAGAATCGGGTGTTCGTCGGACCGCTGATCGAGCGCGCCGAAGCCGACCGCTTGCGTGATTTGCTGGGTCGCCAGCAGAACCTCAAGGGTTTTGTCGTGCGTTTCCAGCCTGAGCGCGGTTGAAAACTATCGCCCTCATTTGAAATGCACTGCTAATCGCAGCTTACCGACAGGCATGCGCTCTGCTAAAATGCGCCGCCTTATCCGTCTGTAGGCTGCACTGTGCCATTTACCTGGGTTGACTGGGCGATCGTTGCAATCGTCGCCATCTCCGCATTGATCAGTCTTAGCCGCGGCTTCGTCAAAGAAGCATTATCGCTGGTGACCTGGATCATCGCAGGAGTCGTCGCCTGGATGTTCGGTGGCGCACTGTCCGAGCACCTCGCCGGATACATCGAAACGCCATCAGCCCGTGTGATCGCGGGCTGTGCCATCATGTTTGTCGCCACTTTGATAGTAGGCGCAATGATCAATTATCTTATCGGCGAGTTGGTACGCGTCACCGGGTTGTCCGGGACCGATCGATTCCTCGGCATGGCCTTCGGCGCCGCGCGTGGCGTGCTGTTGGTGGTCGTGGCGGTCGGGCTGTTGAGCCTGGGGCCGGTACAGCAGGACGGGTGGTGGAAAGAATCACAGCTCGTGCCAAAGTTTCTATTGGTCGCCGACTGGTCCAAGAACCTGATTCTCGGGTGGAGCAGTCAGTGGCTTGCCAGCGGTATCAGCGTACCCGCTGAGATACCGTTCAAGGAGCAACTCATGCCGACGGCGAAAACGCCTCAGTGAGAGTTGCTCAGTTCAGATCCATTAAGTAGGGGTTGCGTCGCATGTGTGGCATCGTCGGTATCGTCGGTAAGTCGAACGTCAATCAGGCGCTGTATGACGCGCTAACCGTCCTCCAGCACCGCGGCCAGGACGCTGCCGGTATCGTGACCAGCCATGATGGCCGGTTATTCCTGCGCAAGGACAATGGCCTGGTACGTGACGTGTTCCATCAGCGTCACATGCAGCGCCTGGTCGGTCACATGGGTATCGGCCACGTCCGTTATCCGACCGCCGGCAGTTCGACTTCGGCCGAGGCTCAACCGTTTTACGTCAACTCGCCTTACGGCATCACCCTGGCGCACAACGGCAACCTGACCAACGTTGAACAGCTGGCCAAGGAGATTTACGAATCTGACCTGCGCCACGTCAACACCAACTCCGACTCGGAAGTGCTGCTCAACGTGTTTGCACACGAACTGGCCCAGCGCGGCAAGTTGCAGCCAACCGAAGAAGACGTGTTCGCCGCCGTCACCGACGTGCACAACCGTTGCGTGGGTGGTTACGCAGTCGTGGCGATGATCACCGGCTACGGTATCGTCGGTTTCCGTGACCCGCACGGCATCCGTCCGATCGTCTTCGGTCAGCGTCACACCGACGAAGGCGTCGAGTACATGATCGCCTCCGAAAGCGTGTCCCTGGACGTGCTCGGTTTCACCCTGATTCGCGACCTGGCGCCGGGCGAAGCGGTCTACATCACGGAAGACGGCAAGTTGCACACCCGTCAGTGCGCCAACAACCCGTCCCTGACCCCGTGCATCTTCGAACACGTCTACCTGGCGCGTCCGGACTCGATCATCGACGGCGTGTCGGTGTACAAGGCACGCCTGCGCATGGGCGAGAAACTGGCCGAGAAGATCCTGCGCGAGCGTCCGGAGCACGACATCGACGTGGTTATCCCGATCCCGGACACCAGCCGCACCGCCGCCCTGGAGCTGGCGAATCACCTGGGCGTGAAATTCCGCGAAGGCTTCGTGAAGAACCGCTACATCGGCCGGACCTTCATCATGCCGGGCCAGGCAGCACGGAAAAAGTCCGTACGCCAGAAGCTCAACGCCATCGAACTGGAATTCCGCGGCAAGAACGTGATGCTGGTGGACGACTCGATCGTGCGCGGCACCACCTGCAAGCAGATCATCCAGATGGCTCGCGAAGCCGGCGCCAAGAACGTCTACTTCTGCTCCGCAGCACCAGCCGTGCGCTACCCGAACGTGTACGGCATTGACATGCCGAGCGCGCATGAACTGATCGCGCACAACCGTTCGACCCAGGATGTGGCGGATCTGATCGGCGCCGACTGGCTGATCTACCAGGACCTGCCTGACTTGATCGAAGCCGTCGGTGGCGGCAAGATCAAGATCGACAAGTTCGATTGCGCAGTGTTCGACGGCCAGTACGTCACCGGTGACGTCGATGAGGCTTACCTGAACAAGATCGAGCAGGCACGCAACGATGCCTCCAAGGTCAAGACCCAGGCAGTCAGCGCGATCATTGATCTGTATAACAACTGAGTAACTACCGGCTTGTAGGAGCAAGGCTTGCCCGCGATGGCGTTTGCGAGACCCCATCGCGGGCAAGCCTTGCTCCCACAGGCCGGTTTGGTTTCCATTACCGAGCAAGGCAAAGGAGTGACAGCATGAGTCAGGATTGGGATGCCGGTCGGCTGGACAGCGACCTCGAAGGCGTAGCGTTCGATACCCTGGCCGTACGCGCCGGTCAACACCGCACGCCGGAAGGCGAACACGGTGATCCGATGTTCTTCACTTCCAGCTATGTCTTCCGCACCGCTGCAGACGCCGCGGCACGTTTTGCCGGGGAAGTGCCAGGCAACGTTTACTCGCGCTACACCAACCCGACCGTGCGCGCCTTCGAAGAGCGCATCGCTGCGCTGGAAAGCGCCGAGCAAGCCGTGGCCACCGCCACCGGCATGGCGGCGATCATGGCCGTGGTCATGAGCCTGTGCAGCGCCGGCGATCACGTACTGGTGTCGCGCAGCGTGTTCGGTTCGACCATCAGCCTGTTCGAAAAGTACTTCAAGCGTTTTGGCGTCGAAGTCGACTACGTGCCCCTGGCGGACCTGTCCGGCTGGGATGCGGCGATCAAGGCCGACACCAAATTGCTGTTCGTCGAGTCGCCGTCCAATCCGCTGGCCGAGCTGGTGGATATCGCCGAACTGGCGAAGATCGCCCACGCCAAAGGCGCGATGCTGGTGGTCGACAACTGCTTCTGCACCCCTGCATTGCAACAGCCGCTGAAGCTGGGCGCGGACATCGTCGTGCACTCGGCGACCAAATTCATCGACGGCCAGGGTCGTTGCATGGGTGGTGTGGTCGCCGGTCGTAGCGAGCACATGAAAGAAGTCGTCGGCTTCCTGCGCACCGCCGGGCCGACGTTAAGCCCGTTCAACGCCTGGATTTTCCTCAAAGGCCTGGAAACCCTTGGCTTGCGGATGAAGGCGCATTGCGCCAATGCCCAGCAACTGGCCGAATGGCTGGAACAGCAGGACGGCATCGAAAAAGTCCACTATGCCGGCCTCAAGAGCCATCCACAGCACGAACTGGCCCAACGTCAGCAGAAAGGCTTTGGCGCGGTTGTGAGCTTCGAGGTCAAAGGCGGCAAAGAGGGCGCCTGGCGCTTTATCGATGCAACCCGGTTGATTTCCATCACCGCCAACCTCGGCGACACCAAGACCACCATCACTCACCCGAGCACCACGTCCCACGGCCGCCTGGCGCCGCAGGAACGTGAGGCGGCGGGTATTCGTGACAGCTTGATCCGCGTTGCGGTCGGCCTGGAAGACGTGGCAGACCTGCAAGCCGACCTGGCGCGCGGTCTGGCTGCGCTGTGATCGAGTTGTCGACGCCCGGTACCGGCACCAATGGCCGGGTTGCGCTGGTCACGGGTGCTGCCCGCGGCATCGGCCTGGGTATTTCGGCCTGGCTGATCAGCGAAGGCTGGCAAGTCGTGCTGACCGACCTGGATCGGGTCCGCGGTTCGAAAGTGGCCAAGGTGCTGGGTGATAACGCCTGGTTCATTGCCATGGACGTCTCGAACGAAGGGCAGGTGGCACTGGGTGTGGCCGAAGTGCTGGGGCAGTTCGGGCGGCTGGATGCGCTGGTCTGCAACGCGGCGGTGGCCGACCCGCACAACATCACCCTGGAAAGCCTCGATCTGGCCTACTGGAATCGGGTGCTGGCGGTCAATCTCAGCGGCCCGATGCTGTTGGCCAAGCACTGCGCGCCGTACCTGCGCGCGCACAGCGGAGCGATCGTCAACCTGGCCTCGACCCGCGCCGGGCAGTCGGAGCCGGACTCAGAGGCCTATGCGGCGAGCAAGGGCGGCCTGTTGGCCCTGACTCATGCCCTGGCGATCAGCCTGGGGCCGGAGATTCGGGTCAATGCCGTCAGCCCCGGCTGGATCGACGCCCGGGATCCATCCGCGCGTCGCGCCGAACCGCTGACCGATGCCGACCACGCCCAGCATCCGGCGGGCAGGGTAGGGACGGTCGAGGACGTGGCGGCGATGGTGGCGTGGTTGCTGTCGAGAAATGCCGGCTTCGTCACGGGGCAGGAGTTTGTGGTGGATGGTGGTATGAGCAAGAAGATGATTTATAGCGAGTGACAGGGTCAGGCCCCATCGCGAGCAGGCTCACTCCTACAGGTGCAACGCGGACCATTGTAGGAGTGAGCCTGCTCGCGATAGCGGTCTGGCAGTCATCACGCCCATCAGCAACTGACACCATTTCGTCTTTTTCAGAAAAACTTCAATCCTGCTATTGACTTAGCATCGGTACCTGCGTAAATTTCGCGGCCTCGGAGATGCAAACGGGTGATTAGCTCAGCTGGGAGAGCGTCTGCCTTACAAGCAGAATGTCGGCGGTTCGATCCCGTCATCACCCACCACTTCCGAGAGTCTTGCGCAAGCAAGATGGAAGCTGTTAAAAGCCTCCACCGACGCGCAGCGGTAGTTCAGTCGGTTAGAATACCGGCCTGTCACGCCGGGGGTCGCGGGTTCGAGTCCCGTCCGCTGCGCCATATTTTCCGAGTCAGGTCTAACCTGGCTCGAGATTGAAAGCCTCGAAGCTTCCAGTCAGACGAGTTAGGACGCAAGTCCAAAGCGATACGCAGCGGTAGTTCAGTCGGTTAGAATACCGGCCTGTCACGCCGGGGGTCGCGGGTTCGAGTCCCGTCCGCTGCGCCATATCTGCTACAAGGCCCACTGAACGCCTTGGAGCTACGAAGAAAAGCCGTAGGCTATCTTCGAGTCGATAGCAAAGACCCTGGTCGAAAGACCGGGGTTTTTTGTGTCTGCGATTTACCTATCTCCCTGAAACACCGCCCCCTCCTGCTCGCGATGGCGTCAGGTCAATCAGCACCATTGCTGGCTGAACCGCCGCAATCGCGAGCAGGCTCGCTCCCACAGGGGAGAGTGGACATGGATATCTTCGTGCTCAATGCATAAACAGCTTCCTTCCCAGCGCCGACATTAATTAGAATCACTCTCATTTACGATAACTCCTGGCACAGGGCTTCTTGAGATGAGTGACGCAGTGATGCCGAAGGAGCCAACCTTTCACGACCTGTACCGCGATCATCGCGGCTGGCTCGAGACCTGGTTGCGCAGGCGCCTGGGTAACAGCTGTGATGCCGCAGACCTCAGCCAGGATACGTTCCTGCGGGTGCTCGCCAGCTCCCAGCGAATCGCCGACCTGCAAGAACCCCGAGCCTACCTGCTGACCGTGGGCAAGCGCCTGCTGAGCAATTTCTACCAGCGCCGCAGCCTCGAACAGGCCTACCTGGCGGCACTGGCATCGATGCCGGAAGACTGTGCGCCATCGCCCGAGCAACGCTGGCTGCTGCTGGAGACCCTGCAAGCACTGGACGAACTGCTCGACGGCCTCCCACGCGCCGTGCGCCGGGCATTTCTCTGGAGCCAGCTCGAAGGCCTGACTTACGGGCAAATCGCCGAGCGCCTGCAAGTGTCCGAGCGCACCATCAAGCGCTACATGGCGCAAGCCTATGAACATTGCCTGCTGGTGGACCTGTGAACGCTCAGGCTGCCGATACTCGCCAGGCTGTCCGCGCAGCCGCTCAATGGCTCGCACTGCTGGAATCCGGCAGCGCCAACGAGCAGGATCGGGCGAATTTGCAGCGCTGGCGTGATGCCTGTGCCACCCATGAGCAGGCCTGGCAGAAGGCCCAGGCCCTGCGCCAGCGTTTTGCCGACCTGCCATCAGGGCTGGCACTGAGCAGCCTGGATCGTCCCGATCCGGCCCGGCGCAAGGTGCTGAAACGTGCGTTGGGCGCGGTGGCGCTGGTGCCGGCGGCGTGGTTGATCAGCCGGGAATTGCCCCTGGATACCTGGCGTGCCGATCTGCGCACCGCCACCGGCGAGCGCAAACAGATCCAGCTGGCCGACGGCAGCACGTTGCAGCTCAACACTGCCAGTGCCGTCGATGTTGATCTGCAGGCGCAGCGCGTGAAGCTCATAGAGGGCGAGCTGTCACTGAAGGTGCCGGGAAATGTGCCGCTGACGATCCAGACCCGTTTTGGCAATGTCATCGTCAGCCACAGCGAAGTCTGCGTTCGCCAAGACGCGAGTGCCTGCCGGGTATCGGTGTTCGGCGGCACCGTCCAGTTGCAACCGTTGCAAGGTCCGACAGTGGCACTGCGCGCAGGTCAGCAAATCAGCCTTCAGGCCGTTGGTGCCGGATCTGTCATGCCATTCGATATCCAGGCCCCGGGATGGCGCGAGGGCGTTCTGACGGCGAACAACCAGGCGCTGGGGGATTTTCTGCGCGAACTGAGCACCTATCGACCGGGCCTGTTGCGCTGGGAACCGGAGCTGGAAACCCTGCGCGTCACCGGCAGTTTTCGCCTGGACGACACCGACCGGGTCCTCGCGCTGCTGGCGGCCAGCCTGCCGTTGGAGGTGCATTCGCGAACCCGCTATTGGGTGACGTTGCTGCCGCGCAAAAATAGTGTGTAAGGCCTGTCCCCTTTTTTCGACTCGCTTGTCATTCAAGGCATGTGAACGAATCAAGAGAGCCTATTCGATGCCTACCGCTTCCTCCCCACGCTTGCGTCCGTTGTTGCACCTGAGCCTGCTGCTCGGACTGAGTGCCAGTCCATTGTTGATCTCGCCAAGCTGGGCCGAGGACAGCAACCGGCGCAGCTATCAGGTACCGGCCGGCAGCCTGAGCGATGCACTGACCCGTTTCGCCGGTCTGTCCGGCGTCAATCTGTCGGTCGACCCGGCGCTGGTCAGCGGGCGCAGCAGTCGCGGGCTGTCCGGTGAATTCGCCGTGGAGGAGGGCTTCGCACGGTTGCTCCAGGGTTCTGGTCTGCAACTGCAGGCGGTGGGCGAGCAAGCGTACATTCTCACGCCTACGCCGGAAGGCAGCAGCCTGCAGCTCGCTCCCACCTCGATTCTCGGCGCCACCGGCGGGGAGGGTGGCGAAGTGTTTGCCGGCGGCCAGGTCGCACGGCGCGGTTCCCAAGGCTTGCTCGGCTCCAAAGACTTCATGGAAACGCCGTTCAGCATGACCACTTACACCAGCGAAGTAATCGAGAACCAGCAGGCTCGCACTCTGGGCGACCTGATCGCCAACGACCCTTCGGTGCGCGCCACCAATCCGGCCGGTGGGCGCTATGAGCAATTCACCATTCGCGGGCTCAGCCTGTTCAACAGTGATGTCGCCTACAACGGTCTCTATGGCGTGCTGCCGACTTACACCATCGACATGGAAATGGCAGACCGCGTCGACATCCTCAAAGGCCCGAGCCAGCTGATCAACGGCATCTCGCCCCGGGGCAGTGTCGGCGGCGGGATAAACGTTGTGCCCAAGCGTGCGACCGACAAACCAATCACTTCGTTTACCGGCAGCTACGCGTCCAACAACCAGCTCGGCGGAGCCGTGGATGTCGGCCGGCGCTTTGGCGAGGATGACAAGTTCGGCCTGCGCTTCAACGGCGTGAAACAGTCCGGCGACACCGAGTGGGATCACCAGAGTATCGACCGCGAGATGGCCGTGCTGGGCCTGGATTTTCGCGGCGAGCGCCTGCGCCTATCGACCGACATCGGCCACACCGAGCGCAATACCGACGCGCCCCAGGAGCGCGTGCAGGTCGGCGTCAACGCCCAAGTCCCGCGAGCCGGTGATGTCCGCCACAATTATGCGCAGGCGTGGAGCAAGGCGCGTACCGAGGACACCTTCGGCACAGTGAATGGTGAATTCGACGTCAATGATTCAGTGATGCTCTATGGCGGAGTCGGCGCGCGTAAAAGTAATCACGACTTCCTCCGGCATGCGGTTTCAGTCACCAATGATGCCGGAGATTTCAGCGTGCAACCCCGTGACTTCACCCGCGACGAAAATGTGCGGACAGCCACGGCCGGGGTGCGCAACTGGTTTCATACCGGCCCGGTGAGCCATGAGGTCAATCTAGCAGCCAGCTACTTCTACATGGACTTCGAGAATGGCGGTGCGCGGTACGCCGCAGCGCCCAGCAATATCTACAACCCAGTGGACACTCCCACGCCGGCCAGGCCGACGCGCCAGGACGCCAAGGTCTACACCGAGAACCGCTTCAGCGGAGTGGCGTTGTCCGACACTCTGGGGTTCTTCGATGACCGGTTGCTGCTGACCGTTGGTGCACGCTGGCAGCGGGTGAAAGTGGACGACTGGTCCGATAACATCAAGGGCGCGACCGCCTACGACGAGGAAAAGATTTCGCCGTCGGGCGGCATCCTGTTCAAGGCCACCGACAAGCTGTCGTTATACGCCAACTACATGGAAGGTTTGAGCCAGGGCAAGATCGCGCCGTCGACCTCGGTCAACGAAGACGAAATCTTCCCGCCCTTCATCAGCCGTCAGGTCGAAGTCGGCGCCAAATATGACGCCGGCCCGTTCGCCGTTACCGCAGCGGTATTCCGCATCAAGCAACCGGCTTACGAAACCAACGCCACCACGCGGGTCTTCGGCCCGAACGGCAAGCGTGAGAACAAGGGCGTGGAGCTGAGCGTATTTGGCGAACCCCTCGAAGGTTTCCGCCTGCTGGGCGGCGTGATGTACATCGACAGCGAACTGACCCACACCACTAACGGCACCTTCGATGGTAACCGCGCGCCGGCCACGCCGAAATACAACGTCAACCTCGGCGCCGAGTGGGACGTGCCGACCCTCCAGGGCCTGACCCTGACCAGCCGCGGCATCTACTCAAGCTCGCAGTACCTGGACCAGTCCAACAACAAGGAGATCGACTCGTGGGAACGCTTCGACGTGGGTGCACGTTACGCGTTCAAGCTCGATGACAGGACTATCACCTTGCGCGGCAACGTCGAGAACGTGGCGGACAAACGCTACTGGAGCTCGGCGGGTGCGTCGGATGACAGCGAGCCGGGGTTGACGCTCTCAACACCGCGGACTTACCTGCTCTCGGCGACAGTGGATTTCTAACCTTTAGGAGTTGGCTTGCTGGCGATGCCGGATGGTGTTGACTGACCCGACGCCATCGCGAGCAGGCTCACTCCTACAGTATCCGCAGCGCACACCATTTTTACGTTCGCCGCAACCCCCTGTAGGAGCGAGCCTGCTCGCGATAGCGGTGGCACATCCAACAGGGAGGTGGCTGACCTGACGCCATCGCGGGCAAGCCCGCTCCCACAGTAATCTGCTGCGAACTCCATTCACGCGTACACTGAAAATCCCTGTGGGAGCCGGGCTTGCCCGCGATAGCGGTGGTACATCCACTAAAAAATTAACTGCTCAGACCCCATCGCGAGCGAGCCCCCCAGAAACATCCCACCCAAATACCAGAACACGCCTACACCAACTTGGGACGCTCCACGCGCCCACAAGATTGAATAAAAACACCTCGACGACACTAATGAATGCCCAGCAACAACTGCGACGGCAACCTCATGCAATCACTCATCAAAACAGCCTGCCAAAACCACTCAGCGCTGCTACTATCAACCGTCACCGCAGTGATAGCCCTGAAACTCATCGCACTGGCACCACCGTTGTTGCTAGGAAAAATCGTCGATGCACTGAGTGCTGCCAGCCCACCCGAAACCAACGTTCTGCTACTGCTGACAGCGGCCATCACTGCGGCTGGCTGCATCCAGGCGATCATCAATCCGCTGCAAATATTCTGCCTGTCGAAACTGGTTCAACAAGTAGTCCTGGATGCCTCGATAAACTGGATCGCGCAGTTGATGCGCAAAGAGTTTGCGCAATTCAATTCCTGGCGCATCGGAAACTTCATCAAGTCCGTGGAGCGCGGAATCTCGGCCCATGAGCAGTTGCTGACTTTTTTCGTCACCGTCAGGCTCCCCCTGTGCCTGGAGTTCCTCATCGTCGGGGGCGCTTTTTATTACATGGGCGGCACCGCTATTTTCTTCGCGATGAGCGGGATGGGAGTCGTCTACATGTGCGTCGCCCACCAGATCATCAGGTGGCGCAGAAAGCACATCGACGCGGTCAACGACACGGAGGATGAGTTGGGGGCGGTGCTCTTCGCCACCTTGAGCACTGCCAAGTCGATCAAGCTGGAAAGCGCCGAGCGAACCGCAATCCAGCCCTTGAACCATGCATTCGGGCAGTACGCCAAGGCGGCAGTAACCGTCGCCGGCTCTGGCGGTTTATTGGGTGGCGCTAAAATCCTGTTCATCAGCCTGTCCACAGGGGCATTACTCGGCTGGGGAGTTCTGGATCAGCTTTCAGGCGCGCCCAGTATCAGCGTTGGGCAGCTTGTGGCCATCTTCTCGATTGCGACAGGTTTTCTGCTCAACATCAGCGCATTGACTGAAGGCTATCGACTACTGGATCAGTTTCTTGCAGATCAGCGTCGACTCCAGCAGTTATTGGCAATGCCCGATTTCGACGATGACAGCCGGCAGGCTTCGGTTCTTCCCCGGGAACCGTCGACGCTGGTACTCGAACCCTGCGTGGTGACTGATGGTGAGGCTGAGCGATTGTGCGTCGCGCAAACCCTCACGTTCACCCAAGGCCAGTCGGTGGCCATTACAGGCCCCAGTGGTTCGGGTAAATCAACATTGCTGGAGGTGCTGGCTGGGCTGGATGTGGCTTCGAGAAATCGATTGAGTATCGACGACGTTGCCGTATCAACACTACAGGCCCGCAGCCATTTGCAAGCCCTGAGATACTGCCCTCAATCACCCGCGTTTCTCGAAGGCATCTTTAAACACTCTGTGCTGTTGGGTGTTGAGCCTTCTTCGCAATTGGATCAGGCGATTCAGCGCCTGAACATTGAGGTGATCGTTTCCCAACGCAGCCTTACGGAAAATGCCTCCAACATTTCCGGCGGGGAGGCCAAGCGTCTGTCGTTGCTGCGGCTGATCAACAGACCCGGTGTGTTCAATTTGTTCGACGAACCCAGCGCATCCATCGAACCGAAACTGGCGGGACCGGTTTGGGATCTGCTGTTCGAATCCTTTGCCGGGCGCGGGCTGATTTGCGCGACTCACGACGTGGAGCATCTGCATCGGTTTGATCGGGTGATCGTCATGCATGACGGCGCGATTGCTGAGGATGGGCCGTGGATTGAGTTGGTCGGCAGGACTGCAGTGAAGAGTTTACTGAGCTCGCTTCATTCGCAGGACCAACGGGTCGACTGATCTGACGTCATCGCGAGCAGGCTCACTCCTACAGGGAAATGCGGCATATTCGATTTCGAGCCTGGCACCGACCCAGTGTGGGAGCGGGCTTGCTCGCGAAAGCGGTGTGGCATCCACCATCTGCGTCGCCTGACACGGCCCCTTCGCGAGCAAGCCCGCTCCCACAGGGTTTTCCGTTGTTCACTCAATGTATGCCACAACACAGATCACTGTAGGAGTGAGCCTGCTCGCGATGACGTCATCCCATCCGCCATGGGACTGACTAACCCGCCACCATCAACTCAAAACCTACCAATATTTTGATCTTCCAGTCAGTTTTTTGTAACTGGTTGTTTGCCGCGAGCGCATAAACCTTTAAAGTTAACCTTTCGGTCAGCTTTGCACTGTCAACCAAGCCCTTTTGCTTCGTCCAAAAAGGGTTCCTGCAAGACTCGAGATTTCCAGAACATAACCACAAGGGCGGGCCCATAACCGCCCAGAGGATGATCCATGTCCAACCGTGAAATATCCCGGCGCTCGTTCCTGCAGGGCGGCCTGGTGGCGGGGGTGAGCGTGACGCTTACGCCGCTCAGCACCCAGGCCCTGGCCGCCTTGATGGAGAACAGCGTGACCGTGCCGTCCGAGCAGTGGCTCGGCAACGACGGCAAGGCGCGCTCGCGTAACGATGCCCTGTCCAAGGTCTGCGGCAGCAAGGTGTTCGCCCGCGACATCCGCGCCAAGGACATGCCGGGCTGGCCCGAGCAGCAAGGCCACGCCATGCTGCTGAAAATCACCAAGGCCGACCGGATCTACGCCGGTTACGACCTGGCGTGGCTCGGCGCTGATTTACAGCCGGACCGCATCGTCACTGCCGAAGACCTGGTGAAAGACGGCATCGTCTTCCCCGAAGAACACGCCCCCGATCCGCTGCTGCCGGTCGGCAAGGTGCCGATGTTCATCGGCCATCCGGTGGCGATTCTGATCTGGAATGACTTCGAGCGCTTCCGTCAGGCCAAGGCCAAGCTCAAGTTCAACGACAAAGCCATTCGCTATGGCGACAAAGTGCCATTCTACGAGGGTGATCCCTACGGCAGCTTCCGCTACGTGCGAGTCGGCGGTGCAACCTCGGCTGACGAGGACGAATTCGCCAGCCTCAAGGATTCGATCCTGTTCCCGATGTTGAAAAACCGTCGCCCTGTGTGGAATTCCCAGCCCAACCTGCACGGCAACCTGACCGAGCGCGGGCTGTTCTATGCCGATCGCATGAAGCAGCAGATCGACACGCCGCCCGACAACTGGCTGGTGTTCGACGAGCGCTACAAAACCCCGTCGATCGAGCCGGCCGCCATGGAGCCGGACAACGGCAACGGCTGGTACGACCCCGCGAGCAAGACTCTGCATTTTGTGGTCGCCACCCAGTGCCCGCTGGAGACCGCCACCGAGACCGCGAAGATGATCGCGCCGTCGCGTTTCGGCCTGGCCAATCTCAACATGCACCCGGGCTACACCGTGGGTTACGGTTCCAAGGACCACAACATTTTCGTCTACTACGCGGCGCTTGCGGCCCTGTACGGCGCCGGTGTGCCAGTGCGTCTGGCCAACGATCGCTACGAGCAGTTCCAGAGCGGCATCAAGCGTCACCCGTTCGATATCCGCTACCAGTTGGCGGTGGACAAGACCGATTACAGCTTCAAGATCTTCCGCGCCGAAATGAGCGTCGACGGCGGTGGACGCGTCAACTATAGCCCGTCCGTAGCGGCGGTCGGCGCCACCGCGGCGCAGTCGATCTACTACATGCCGCAGAACGATCTGCAGGTCACGGCCTACCATTCCCGCGCCGTTGAAGCCGGGTCGATGCGCGGCTACGGCACCTTGCAGAGCATGGCTTCAACCGAGATGATGGTCGACGAAATTGCCGGTCGCCTCGGCATCGACGCTATCGACCTGCGCCGCAAAAACGCCATGGTCTCGGGCATGAAAAACACCCAGGGAGCGGTGCCGGCAGGTGCGTTGCGCCTGCACGAAATACTCGACAAGGCGGCCGTGCACGAGGTCTGGAAAAACCGCGACCAGATCAAGCAACAGCGCGAAGCACAGGATCCGGATCACTGGTATGGCGTCGGCTTCGCCATCTGCCAGAAGGACTTCGGCACCGGTTCCGAAGCGCCGATGGCGAGCGTCGAATTCAATGCTGAAGGGCGCATCCATCTGCGTCACATCGGCATCGAAATCGGCACCGGCATGTCCACTTCGCAAGCGCTGGTGGTGGCCGATTTCCTCGGCAGCCCGGCTCACGAAGTGAAGACTGGCGAGACCGAATGGCAAGAGCTGGCGCTGATCACCGGCGGCAACCCGTACATCATGAGCCAGGCCGAGCAGGACACCTTGCTGCGTAATCCGCGCTGGGTCGGCAAGCTGGCGTCGGCCTCTTCGGCGACCAACTCCGCCTACTACTTCAGCCACGCCACCCGTGAAGCGGCGCGCGTGCTGTTCAACCACGGCCTGTGGCCGGCAGCGCTGCAGATCTGGGGCCAGGGCCCTTACGGCGGTCAGGCCAACCCGTATGTGGTGCGCCGCGAAGACGCGCACTGGGTCGACGGCAAGCTCACGGCCAACGGCATGCAGCCGCTGAGTTTCGAGCAGTTGGCCAAGCACGCCCACGACAAAGGCCTGGTTACGGGCGCCAGCGTCCACGGTTTCAACCGCTGGAGTTGGGCCGAGGCCGAGTACAGCATCGACGGCGTGCGCGAGCGCCTGCCACTCGATGGGCTGGCGGTGAAGTACGGCGATGGCGCACCGAACGCGAAAAAGGCGCAGATGAACAGCGCCGGTTTCCATCTGCTGGATCGGCAGAACGTGCACTACCCGGACACCCAGCTGAACAACGCTGCGGTGACTTACTACAGCCCGGTGGCAACGCTGGTCGAGTTGAAAGTCAACAAGGGCTCCGCCGAAGTGCAGGTGCTCAACCATCACTCGTGGGTCGAGTGCGGTCGGGTGCTGGTGGAAGAGCTGGTCAGGGGGCAACTGGAGGGCGGCATCGCCATGGGCATCGGCCACGCGCTGCTGGAAGAAATGCCGCTGTACGAAGGCGGGCCGGGGGAGGGTGACTGGAACTTCAACCGTTATCGCCTGCCGATGGCACGCCACGTGGCGGTGTGGAACCAGACCGCGGACATTCTCCCGCCGCTGTCACCGAGCGATCCCTCCAAGGGCATCGCCGAAGTGGTGATGATCCCCGTGGTCGGCGCCATCGGTAACGCCGTGGCCCACGCTATCGGCAAACGCGTGCGCGACCTGCCTATCACTTCTGCTCGCATCAAGGAGGCCCTCAATGGCTAACCGTCCGTTTCAACTGACCCTCAACGGTCAATCCGTCGGCCCGGTGGACATCCCTGATGACCTGCCGATGATCGACTACCTGCACGAATACAAGAACCTCACCGGCTCGCGCCTGGGCTGCGGCCAGGGTATCTGCCACGCCTGCGTGGTGATCGTTGACAACCCTGACGGCACCAGCGAGGAAGTGCGCACCTGCATCACCGGCGCGCACTATTTCGAAGGCAAGAAAGTCCGCACCATCGAAGGCCATGCGACCCGCGACGAGCAGGGGCAGGTCACCGAACTGAACCCGATCCAGCAACGCTTCGTCGATGAATTCGCCTTCCAGTGCAGCTATTGCGCGCCGGGCTTCGTCAACGCCGCGACCGTCCTGGTTGAGAAACTGCAGCGTCAGCCGATCGTCAAAAGTCAGCTGGAACAAGTCATCGAGGACAGCCTCGGTCACCACGTCTGCCGCTGCACCGGCTACGTGCGTTACTACAGCGCGACGCGCAACGTGCTGACCGATCTCGGCCTGGTCAAGGAGGGTTAAGCATGAAGCACTTAATTTTCCGCCTGGCGTTGGCGGTCAGCCTGGCTGCGCCGGTGTTGCTGGTTCACGCGGACGATCAGGTCAAGCGCGGCGAATACCTCGCACGCGCCGCCGATTGCATGGCCTGCCACACCGCACCGGGTGGCGCTCCATACGCGGGTGGCCTGCCGATCGTGTCGCCGTTCGGCACCATCTACGGCACCAACATCACCCCGAGCAAGGAACATGGCATCGGCCAGTACAGCGATGAAGAATTCTTCGCTGCACTCACCGAAGGCAAGCGTCGCGACGGCGCCAACCTGTACCCGGCGATGCCTTACACCTCCTATCACCTGATGCCTCGCGAAGACTCCGACGCGATTCACGCGTACCTGAAAACCGTCGAGCCGATCGAGCGCGCGGCGCCAGTGACCAGCCTTAGCTTTCCGTTCAACGTGCGCCTCGGCCTGACGGGCTGGAACATGCTCTACGGCAAGGACGTCAAGCTGGCGCCCACCGAGGGCAAGAGCGAGGCGTTCAAGCGCGGCCAGTATATGGTCGACGTGCTTGGCCACTGCGGCGAATGCCACACCCCGCGCGGTTTGCCCGGTGCCATGCAGCAGGATAAGCGCATGACTGGTGGCGTGCTCAACGGCTACCTGGCACCGAGCCTGCTGGCGCAAGATCTGGCCAACCGTGGCTGGAATCACCAGGACCTGAGTTCGTTCCTCAAGCACGGCATGAGCGCCCAAGGCACGATGTTCAACGAGATGTTCCCGGTGTTCCACAACAGCACCCAGGGCTTGACGGATCCAGACCTGGCGGCGATGGCCACCTACTTGCTCGGTGATCAACCGCCGGCAGCGAAAGTGCTCAGCGAAGTGCCTCTCGGCCAGTTGAGCGCCAGTGCCCAGCGTGGTCGTCAGGCATACCTCAACGTCTGCGCCGGCTGTCACGCGGTAGAGGGCGAGGGCAAGCCGCACATCGCGGTGGCCATGCGCGGCAACACTACGCTGCGCCTGGACGATCCGCGCAACCTGCTGCGGGTGATCGAGGACGGTATCGGCGAGCAGAAGTTTGTTGGCTTCGAACGCATGCAACCGATGCCGGGTTTTGCCGACAAGCTCAGCGCTGGTCAACTGACCGACTTGCTCAATTACCTGCGCCAGGGCTGGGGTGGTCAGGCCGGTGAGCTGGCGCTTGGCGACGTGCAAAAACTGCAGGCGGATGCGCCTCCAACCGAACACAAGGTGCACTGATATGCAGCATCTGGATCTGCAAGTGGTACGGCGCGCGCTGCAATGGTCGATTGCCGGCCAGCAGGTCTGGCTGTGCACGGTGCTCGCCACCTACGGCTCGGCGCCGCGCGCGCCGGGCTCGCTGTTGGCGGTGAACGCCGACGGGCACTGGATCGGCTCGCTGTCGGGCGGCTGCGTCGAGGAAGACTTCCTCGAGCGGGTGGCCGAGGGCGCGTTCGAGCAAGCGGTGTGTGTGGTTCGGTACGGCGAAGGCGATGACCCGCGCTCACGCATCAGCCTGCCCTGTGGCGGGATACTTGACGTGCTGGTGGAGAAGCTTGCGCCTGCGTGTGAGGTTCAGGCGCATCTGCGCGAACTGGAAGCGGCGCTGCTGGGCCAGCGTCGACTGATCCGCGAGGTCGACCTGGCCAGCGGGGCGCGCAACCTGTTCGCCGATCGCGAGCAGGGTGTACGCATCGAGCGCGAAGTCGACCGGGTTCGGGTACGCATCGGGGCCGCCCAGCGTTTGTTGCTGGCGGGTTATTCCAGTGTTGCTCAGGCCTGCGCCGAGTTCGCCGTGGGCCTGGGTTTCGAAGTGATCCTCTGCGACC
Organism: Pseudomonas sp. LB3P31; assembly: GCF_054897945.1. Lineage (NCBI taxonomy): Bacteria > Pseudomonadati > Pseudomonadota > Gammaproteobacteria > Pseudomonadales > Pseudomonadaceae > Pseudomonas > Pseudomonas sp. LB3P31. The sequence goes on along the minus strand of NZ_CM142710.1, from coordinate 1,258,735 downwards.
CACGCGATGAAGTGCTCGAAGGTGTGGTGCTGGAAAACGTCGAGATCCGCCGGCAGTTGCCCTCGGTGTTCATCGCCGACGGCGGCTGCCACAGCGACACCGCAGTCGTGGCCTTAACCCACGACCCGCGCATCGATGACCTGGCAATGATGGAAGCGGTGCGCACTGACGCGTTCTACATTGGCGTCATGGGCTCGGTGCAAACCTCCCAGAAACGCTTCGAACGCTTGCGCCGCATTGGCGGTCTGGGCGACGCCGACCTCTCACGAATCCACGCGCCCATCGGCCTCAACCTGGGCAGCAAGACCCCCGCAGAAATCGCCCTTGCCGTCCTCGCCGACATCCTGCGAATCCGCAGCGGCATCCCCCGTAATCGGATCTAGACGCCATTCCACCTGTAGGAGTGAGCCTGCTCGCGATAGGGCACCGACAGGCAACGTCGATGTTGCATGTGCTGGCCTCATCGCGAGCAGGCTCGCTCCCACAGCGGTTTTGCGGTGTCGATTAGTAGCCGAACTTATCCCGCAACCCGTAATACCAAGCCCCCAGCGCCGCAAACGGCGTCCTCATCAACTGCCCACCCGGAAACGGATAATGCGGCAGATCAGCAAACGCATCAAAACGCTCCGCCTGACCGCGCAACGCCTCGGCCAACACCTTGCCTGCCAGATGCGTATAGGTCACCCCGTGCCCGCTGCAACCCTGGGAATAATAAATGTTGTCCCCCAGCCGCCCAACCTGCGGCAACCGCGACAAGGTCAGCAGGAAATTCCCGGTCCAGGCGTAATCGATTTTCACATCCTTGAGCTGCGGAAACGCCTTGAGCATCTTCGGCCGAATGATCGCCTCGATGTTCGCCGGATCCCGCGCCCCGTACACCACACCACCGCCGAAAACCAGGCGCTTGTCACCCGTCAGACGGTAGTAGTCCAGCAGATAATTACAGTCCTCCACGCAGTAATCCTGCGGCAACAAACTGCTGGCCAACGCATCGCCCAAGGGTGCTGTAGTGATCACCTGAGTCCCGCAAGGCATTGACTTCGCAGCCAGCTCCGGCACCAGATTACCCAGATACGCATTACCCGCCACAATGATGAACTTGGCCCTGACCTTGCCCTGCGGTGTATGCACCACCGGACTCGCGCCGCGCTCGATACGCACCGCTGGCGATTGCTCATAAATAGTCCCACCCAACGACTCCACCGCCGCCGCTTCACCGAGTGCCAGGTTCAACGGATGAATATGCCCGCCGCTCATATCAAGCATGCCGCCGACATACTGATCACACGCCACCACCTCACGAATGCGCGCCTGATCCATCAACTCCAGCTGCGTATGCCCAAAGCGCTCCCACAGGCGCTTCTGCGCCTCCAGATGACCCATCTGCTTGGCCGTGATCGCGGCGAACACGCCACCGTCTTTTAGGTCGCACTGGATATTATATTTGGCCACCCGCTCACGAATGATCCGCGCACCCTCAAACGCCATCTGCCCCAACAACTGAGCCTGCTTCGGCCCGACCGTGCGCTCGATCACATCGATGTCACGGCTATAGCTGTTAACGATCTGCCCGCCATTGCGCCCTGAAGCACCAAAACCCACCTTGGCGGCTTCCAGCACCACGACCTTGAAACCGTTCTCCAGCAGAAACAGCGCAGAGGACAACCCGGTGTAGCCGGCGCCGATCACACAGACATCAGTTTCTACCTCATCCTGCAAAGCCGGGCGCGGCGGAACCGCGTTGGCCGATGCGGCGTAATAGGACTCTGGGTAAGGAGTGTTCGCCATCCTGCTGCCTCTGTTTAATATATTTTACGAGTGCATCGATCCTACCCGAGTTGAAAATCCCCCGCCAGCCACCGGAAAATCTTCTTCCCAGCGCCGAAATTAAATATTTTGCATATTCATAGGGTTAGCGCGAAAAAAGGTGTTGACACCCCTCCGGAATTCCGTAGAATGCCGCCACACAGCAGGCACGTAGCTCAGTTGGTTAGAGCACCACCTTGACATGGTGGGGGTCGTTGGTTCGAGTCCAATCGCGCCTACCAAACAAAATCCGCTCTGCTGGGCGGTCTAGAAGGGCTCACCGAAAGGTGGGCCCTTTTTTGTTGTTTGGGATTTCTTCAGAACGTTCACAAAATATCGGGTTCGTTCACACTGGGCAATGTGAACGCCGATATCAGTTCATTTCCGGATGGGATTCTGCTTTGGGTTGGCGGTGATGGGGCGGGTGTTGAAGGTTGTGATCAGCCTTGCGACTGCTTGACTGCAATGTCTCGAATGGTCTGGATATTCTGGTGGATTGCTGAGAGAACGAACCACACTCCAGAGCCTAGGCAGCCTACGGCGAAGCCAATCAGGGCGCCGATGTACTCATAGTTGCCTTTCATTGCGAAGTAACCCACAACCGTTGCAACGACGATTCCTGCCCAAGCGAAGAAATTCACTACGGTGATTACGATGTCTTTCATTGCCTTTGCTTCCTGCATAAAATGGGTGTGGCCACTTTGCCATCATCGATATGGGCCGTAAATGCTTGGACAGTGTTGCCCTGACCATCAAGAGCGGCTACCGAACCACGGTCGCATCTTCACCGCTGAAAGGAAGGAAGCACCCGCCAGCAGTCTTCATAAGAAATCGTAATTTGAGCTGGCTACCTTTTGAGAGGTCATACCCGGCCTGCTTGTCGGCGAAATCGGCCTGTAGGTCTTGAGTTCCAATGCCATCCACATTCAACGAAACCTCATCAGACTCCAGCAGAGCAATCTCACCTTTCCATGTCATCCAATGATTTTTGTATTTCGCATTGAATATGTCGTCTTTCTTCTGATCGCTGTAGGTGCTTTTGCAACCTATGTCCGCGTTCACTTGATTGTAGGTTGCTGTGCTCTCGGGATATTCGGTGGCGGGGGCGGAAGCTGTGTAGGTGCTCCCGGTTGAGCTTGTAGGCTTGGCAGGTGCGTTGATCACGCCTTTAATAACAACGTAGGCGAGGCCGACTGCGAGCACGATCCCGATAGTTCGTTTGGCTGACACGATTCAATCCCTGAAGAATAAGGTGAGGCATGGTGGCAGTATGGTACGACAGGTGTCCAGTTTATGGGGCTCGGAAGCACGCAAGGAGCTCCACAGTGGAAATGCTATTTGCAATAGTGCTGCTACTGGGAAGCGCATCGGCGACTGCCGCTACGTTTGACGGTTATGAGTGCACCGATGACTGCTCGGGCCATCAGGCCGGGTATGACTGGGCTGAGCAAAACGATGTCGACGACGAATCGTCATGCAGCACGCCATCACCCTCATTCAACCAAGGGTGTTAGTCCTACGTCGAAGAGAATGCTGCCGCTGTGTCTGATGATGAAGAGGATGAGGATGAGGACGAATAACCAAGATCGCTTTCCACAGAAAGCACTGCATCCGGTAACGGGGCGCAAAAGTAGTGATTTGTTGCGTTGATTTTGGGTTTGCTTGAGTTTCGACATTCCTAATGTCGTATTGCCATGTGCTCCTGTTTAGGGCATAAAGGGAGTGGGCACCCCTCCAAGCTTTAACTATGCAGTGCGACCACTGCAATGATCGTTAATGTAAGGACATATGCTACTGTGAGTTACGTTGAGACTTATTCGCAATGTTATGGGTCTCGCGGGGCGTAAGGTAAATAGCGGGGGGTGCCGCTTCTTACTCAGGTAGCGTACAGGCCGGAGTCTGCCTTGAAGCTACTGAATCCCCCAAATCGATCCATCCAAAAGCTTGCCTCCCTCGATGGCCTTTGCGATTTACTAGGCGTGAAAAAAGGACATCTGCTTTTCATCTGCTACAAGCGTACAGATGAACTCAAATACAAATCCTTTGAAATCCCGAAAAAACGTGGCGGCCTTCGCAAGATTGACTCACCTCAAAAAGGCTTGAGGGTAGTCCAGCAAAAGTTGGCAGAGTTATTGGATGAAAATCTTGATTTCAAAACCTGTGTTCAAGGGTTTATCAAAAAGAGGGGAATCCTACAAAATGCCACTCTTCACAAAAAATCAACTTGGGTCTTAAACGTAGACATCAAAGATTTTTTTGGTTCGATAAATTTTGGGAGAGTAAGAGCGGTCTTCATTGCGAAACCTTTTGAAATCCATCCAGATGTAGCAACCGTAATCGCTCAAATTTGCTGTTTCAATAATTATCTACCCCAAGGGGCTGCCACGTCCCCGATTGTGTCGAATATCGTCGCCAGTACCTTGGATAATCGAATTATTAAGCACGTTCGAAGCCATCATCTTACTTACTCACGGTATGCTGACGACATAACTCTATCCTCAAAAAGACTATTTCCCCGTGAGATCGCTCACATCAGCGATGGCCGGACTATCGTGGGCGAGGATTTAGCTAGCATTTTTTCCAGGGCTAGATTTGAAATCAACGAAAATAAAAGCAGGCTTCAGTCAAAGTATGACAGGCAAGAAGTAACTGGATTGATAACAAATAAGAAAGTAAATATTCCTGCTGAATATAAACACAAGGTTCGTACCGCGATACATCATTGGATTCAAGACCCAAAAGAAGCTGAGCGAAAATATTTCATCGACATTTTAGGGCTGAAACCCGAAGAGGTGGAGCTGACCGATGATGGCAGCAAGCTTAAGCACAATATATATGGCAGATTGTCTTTTATCGCGATGGTGAAAGGAAAAGATGACCCGACTTATATTAAGCTAATTTTAAAAATGGCTGAGCATGACAAGTCCCCGCCTAAATTCCTAAAATCTATTAAGGAAGAGTATAAAATGTACGACGTTTTCCTCTGCCACGCGTCCGAAGATAAAAAAGCCATCGTTGAACCTCTATATGAAGCATTAGAGAAAATAGGAGTTCATGCGTTTTATGATTCGAAGGAAATTGGGTGGGGCGATTCACTTATTGAAACAATAAACAAAGCCCTTATCAAATCTAAATATGTAGTCGCGATAATGACAGATAATTCTGTGGTGAAAGCGTGGCCACAGAAAGAAATTAACGCGGTGCTTAACGGAGATATTTCTGGAGGGACAAAAAGATTGCTCCCGTTAATTCATGGTGATAAAGAAAAGATACTGAGCAATAACTACTTAATGAGCGATAAGCTTTATGTGTCGTGGGAAGATAATCCTGAAGAAATTGCACAGAAAATCAAAAATTTGTTAGCTTCGTGAATAGATAGAGAGTGCTCAGTTCACGATGCTTTTCCTGCGTTGCTTACAGGCGTGGGCAAAGGCTCAACCATCTCTTCCCCTATAGTCGGGGGGAGAGGTGCGAGCTGGTGAGCAACTGATCGAAGTCTCCTGTTCGAGTGTCTACAGGCGGCTGCATCAGGAGTCAGCAGTACGGGCGGTATTTAGACAGGGAAAGTAACGTGTATATATTCAAGAATACTGAGCGAAACAACTTTAAAGCATCGCAATACGAGACCAAGTCGCTACTTTATTTGATTGGTCTACGTCCGGACAAAAAACAGATATCGATCCTAGCTATTGATTGCTTTAATGATGTAACCGGACTCAGCTCTGGTGGGAAACTTTGGGATTTACAGTCCAAGGGAGAGGCAGGTCTAACGCCGCAAAAAATTGGTAAGTACTTATATACCTTATACAGTAATTACGACTCAAAATTTGAGTTTTATGAATTCATTTTTTTTATGCCGATGCTCAAGGACTCCTATTTGAAAGGGGATGTTGGGTATTTCTATCGTTTTGATAATTTCAAGGACGCTGAACGAGATAAAATTGTTCTTGGGCTTTCTAAAGAGTTAGCTAGAGTGCATGGTGTAGTCGATCGCTCAAAAATTAATAGTTTTCTTGAGGGTGTCGTCTTTGTCGAAGATAGGGAGCTTCCCCATGATTACGTTAAAAATGTATTGGACTTCAAGGGGAAGGATAAAAAGTCAGATTCATTCTACGATGAAATATTCAAAGAGATTAGAGATCGCCAAGTAATAAAGAAGGCTTCGTACATAGAGGGGTTAAGCATATCTCGGCCCTTAGATGTACTAAATTTTAATAGGCATATAGAAACAAAAGATATACATGTGTTATTGGTTAATAGGCTTGTCGGGATCGATCTTTTTTCCCAGCAAGGGTTTCCGATAGAGTTTTATTCTGAGGCTACAGCTCGTCATCTGGATATGGAAGACTTGCGTGATTTGATTCAGGATTGTCAGGCCAAAATAAGTCGGGCTTTTTTTAATAAAAATTCAAAAAAGGAATTTTGGAAAGTCTTGGAAGTTATCCTGAACTCTGTAGAAGAAGATCGAAAGATTAGTATTTTAGATGTTTTTAAAAATGTAGACCTTCTTGTTAAGAAGTTGACTATTTTGGATAGGGATAGTGTTCTGTTCTTGTCAGCACTCATTAAGGAAGGCTTGAGTAATGAAGATTAAAAAAATAGCATTTGGCAATTCCGAAGAAGCCTTTATTGAAGATAGGCTTCAAGATCATGTGAATGTGATTTATAGCGATGACAATAACAAGGGAAAAACCTTGGTTATACAAGGTTTGATGTATTGTCTCGGGAATGAGCCGATTTTTCCAGCAGGCTTTGAATATAAGAAATATTATTTTTATGTTTGTTTTTCGCTTAGCAGAAGCGTATTCCATATGGTGAGAAAAAACTCTACATTTATAGTTAAGTCTGATGATCGGGTTCAGATTTATGGATCGGTATCCGACTTTAAACAGTTCTTGAATAGTGATGTTTTTAACTTGCCGATAGTCACAAAGGATGGGCGTGAGAGATTGGTTGATCCTGCTCTTTTTTATGAAATATTTTTCGTTGGTCAGGATAAGCGCGATACATCAAATATATTCAATAAAGGTTTTTACAAGAATAGCGATTTTATTGAGATGCTATTTTCAATGGGGGTCTCGGTAAATAATGCTATCTCTGCCGCTCAGATTGAGATAATCAATACTGATATTAAATCTAAACGACAGCGGATAGCGACTCTCAAGAAAAACTCGGCTAGAATAAAAATCGATCCTGAAATAGGTGCTATTGCTCTTGCTAACTCGACAGTTGGCTCCTTCGAAGAGCGTAAGAAATATATCAGTGGTATATACGATGGTTTGACCGAATTAAGCAAGCAAAGGATGAGGGAGCTCAATCGAGTTAGTAAGCTAGAGGCGTTGGTGATAGAACTAACGTCGCTAAATAGAAGTCTTGAAGAAGGTCTGGTGGTGTGTGCGGACTGCGGAAGCGATCGTATTCTATACAAGGCGAAGGACGTAGAGTTCGAAGTTAGTAATAAGACGGTGAAGGATTCCATTTTGGGCTCCATTAAAAATAATATTTACATTAAGCAGCAGGTAGTTTTCGATCTTGGCAGCCAAATCGAAGCGAAGCAAAAATTGCTGACCCAGGAAATAAAAAAATCACCTCCTACTTTTCGTGACTTCGTTCTTTTTAGTGAGGGATTAGATGATGCCAAGAAATATGATGAGGAAATTACTGGGCTTCTGGCTGAAATTAAATTTCTGGAATTCGAGTTGGAGCGAGGCAGCACTCTAAGCGAAGAGGAAAAGCTTAGACGTAGTGAAATTCTTCTTAGTATTTATGAGGATATGAATAGATACTATAAAATGTTAGATGCTAGCGGGCGAATAGAGTTTGGCTCACTATTTACCAAGAAAGGAGAGACGTATTCTGGTAGTGAAGAGCAGGAGTTCTTTTTCTGTAAGGTATTGGCTTTGAGAGATTTCTTGGGGCATAATTTCCCTATTGTAATTGACTCGTTTCGGGATGGGGAGATATCCACTGCAAAGGAAGAGATGATGCTTGAGATTTTAAGTGGGATTGATAATCAAGTTATTTTGAGTTCTACTTTGAAGTCGGAAGAGTATGTTGAAGATAAGTATATAAAGTTAGCTGGTGTTAATTCCATAGATTATAGCGGTCATAAAGATTCAGCTATTCTTGATTCGGTATATGTTCAGGGCTTCAATAGCTTGTTAAGTGGGTTTAATATTGGCATAGTGCTTGAGTAGTATGTGGAAGTTTTGCTGTTGGGTGTGATGTTTACGCCCACCTACATGCCTAGATGATTCTGATCGCAGGTTCAGTTTTTGTTACACTCCCATGCTCCCTAAAACAGGGTTGGCAATCGGAGTTCAACCGCATTACTGATGGCGGTGAAATCCGGTATGGATATTGGTCTGATGAGTTTGACGGTACCTGAGTCTGTCGAGGAGTGGACACCTACAGATTCGATAAATCCGATGAGTGTTGTCACGAGTGAATAGCCATGAGAGCTCTTGTGAGCTTGTTTGGCGATTTTGAGTGATTGCTGGTACAGATACCCTACAATCGTGTTAGCTCTGGGTCAAAGGTGTGATGAACTGTCACTAGATCGACCTAGTAGAACGCTCCAAGACATCTTATTTCGAAGGCAACGTGAGGGCCAGGTTCTGCATCACTCGCTTCACTTGCATCGATGACCACGTACCGCCCCGGCTTGTGGTGATGCCCTTACCATTTAGGCAATCAGCCACCTGTTGCAATGTGCGACCGCCCTTGCGGATACACAGGTCTATCGGATCACGCACTGATTCTTGCCACGAATTCACACGCTCTTGAATAGCCTCACTAGCCTTAGCCCGGTTGGCATCGGTACGGCCTTTCTTCAGTGCGTCAGTACGACGGGCGATTTTCTCCACTGACTGCGCGTCACCATCATCTGCACGGGCTTTGAGGGCTGCCAGAGCTTCCTTGGTGCGACTGGCGATGAATGATCGCTCCTGTTCTGCCAGTGCCGCAAACAAGTGAAGCTGGAACTTGTCGGCCTGTGGCATGGTTGCCACTTTGAAGTCCATCGCCTCATCCAACAGGCGGGCGATGTGGTGAACGGAACGGGATAACCGGTCCAACTTGGCAATTACCAGCTTTGCTTTCGTCTGTTTGCACAGGGCCAAAGCTTTGGCACCTTCTGGACGATCTTCGATTGCCAACTTACCCGACTGCGTATTTCGCTCATCGTGACCGGTCATTTCGCTAACAACGTGACCGGTTTCTCCACCCGATTGCGCGGGGTCTAAATTCTAACCGCATCGGTCACGATGCCGCTTCTTCTTCCGTCTTTTTACGTCGCAGTGACTCGCCCTTCATCACGATTCGATACGCACTGTGCACCAACCGATCCAGCAAGGCGTCGGCCACGGTCGGGTCGTTGATCCAGCCGTGCCAGTGATCGACCGGCAGTTGGCTGGTCAGTACCGTCGACCGCGAGCCGGCTCGGTCGTCGATCACTTCCAGCAGGTCGTGCCGGGCGTTTTCTTCCAGCGGTGCCAGACCCCAGTCGTCCAGGATCAGCACGTCGACTTTGGCCAGTTGTTGCAGCGTACGGCCGAAGCTGCCGTCTCCGTGGGCGATGCGCAGTTGTTCCAGCAGGCGCGGCGTGCGCAGGTATAACGTGCTGTAGCCTTGGCGGCAGGCTTGGTTGCCCAAGGCACAGGCGAGCCAGGTTTTGCCGACGCCGGTTGGGCCGGTCAGCAACAGGTTGTGCTGTTGGCGGATCCAGTCACCGCTGGCCAGGGTTGCGAGCTGGCGTTCGTCCAGGCTTCTGCCTTGGCGGCGGTCGAGGTCTTCCAAGCCGGCGCCGGCGTATTTGAGCTTGGCTTGTTTGCGCAGTCGCTCCAGGCGTTTGTTGTCGCGCCAGGCCAACTCGCGGTCGAGCAGCAGGCCGAGCCGCTCATCGAAGCTCAAGCTGTGGCAGGCCGGCAGTTTCCATTGCTCTTCCAGCGCCTTGGCCATGCCGCTGAGGCGCAGTTGATGCATCTGGTTAAGGGTGTGTTGCGTCATCATTGAACAGCTCCTTTTGGGTGTAATAGTCAGCACCGCGCACGTTCTCGTGGCGGCTTGGATAGGCGGCGGCGGTGGCCTTAGGCAGCGGTTGCTGGTCGAGCCCTTGTTTGAGCAGGTTGCGTACGGTGCGGCTGTTGAGCGCGCGCAGCTGGACGGCGCGATGGGCCGCCGCTTCAAGGCGCTCGTTGCTGTACTGGCGAGCCAGCGAGAGCAGCCCCAGGCAGGATCGGTAGCCCATCTCCGGATGGGGTTTGTGGGTCAGTTGATGTTCGACGATCTGCCGGACGTGTGGGCCGATCCGCTCGCCCCAGTCGAGCAGGCGCTGGGGTGTCCAGTCGCGATGGGCCTTGTGCGAGGCCGGCATGTGTTCGCTCTGGGTGCTGTAGGCGCCGCGCCGCGGGAGCAACAGGTGGCTGGCGACTCGCCGGTGGCCATGCAGGATTTCGACGGTATGGGCGCTCACTCTGGCGTCGACGCTTTGCCGGGCCAAGGCCGAGGGCACGCTGTAAAAGCCGCCATTCACTTCGACGTGGTAGTCGATGTTGACCTTGCAGCGTTTGAAGGTCACGACCTCGTAAGGGTGCGCCGGTAACGGTTTCAGCGCCGGCTGGTCGAGTCGTTCGAACCAGTCCCGTCGGCATCCGTCGAGCTTTTTGAAAGGGCGACGGTTCAAGTCCTCCAGCAAGCCAGCGATGGCCTGATTGAGGGCATGCAGGCTGAAGAACTGCTGATGCCGCAACCGCGCCATGATCCAGCGCTCGACCACCTGCACCGCCACCTCTGCCTTGGCTTTGTCCTGCGGCTTGCGCGGTCGCGCCGGGAGCATGATGGCGCCGTAGTGCTGGGCGCACTCCAGTGCGGCGCGGTTCAGGCCAGGCTCATAACGGTCAGGCCGGGCGACCAGGGCGCGCGGGTTGTCCGGTACGATCATTTCGGGGACGCCACCGAAGTAGCTGAGGGCCTGGCTCAGCGCCGTCAGCCAGTCCACTTGGGTCTCGCCTGGCGTGGCGCACGCGTAGGTGTAGTTCGAGGCGCCGAGGGCCGCGACAAAGATATGCGCCTGGCGGATCTCGCCGGTGGCGGCGTCGATCACCGGCAACGTAGGCCCGGCGTAGTCGATGAACAGCTTTTCGCCCGCGCGGTGCTGCTGGCGCATCGAACGTTTGAGTGTCCTGGCGTAGCTGCGGTAATGCTCGACGAACTGGGTGTAGCGGTAGGTCGGCTGGTCGGGATGAGCGGTGGTGTATTCCTCCCACAGCAGTTGTAGCGTCACGCCTTTGCGACGTAGTTCGCGGTGCAAGGTGATCACGTCGGGCAACACGCGGTCGCCGCGTGTGTGGACGATCTTGGCGGCGGGCACCAGGGCGGCGCCGAGCGCCACCTCATCCAGTAGAGCCAGCGCGGGCCATTCGATGCCGGTGTCGCGCGCCGCCTTGATGTACTTGCTGACAACGCCCTTGGACAGTTGTAAGGCACGGGCGATTTTCTCGAGGGACAGGTCGGCCTCGAACTTGAGGCGCAGGCATTCTTTGATATTACGCATGGCTACTCGCTGCGCCGCCATCCTTCGATTCCCCGAAATGGGACTGAGGGTGGCGGCGCGTCAGGTCATGCGCAACGGAGTGGAGGGTATTTCGCTAACAACGTGACCGGTCATTTCGGTAAGGGCGTGACCGGCTGTTTCGGAACAGGCGGAAATCGGTCACGTTGTTAGCGAAATGAGCGGTCACGCGTTAGCGAAATGGTCGGTCACAATGTACCGAAACGGGCGGTCACGATGGGCCGAAATACGCACCCGACACGACATCTACGAATTCCCCGATGATGTTCCAGCCGTTCTGTGAGGCTGCACGAGTGATGTACTCACGTTGAGCTTCAAGACCCAGCCCACTTTCACCTTGTCCCTGACTCGATACACGGCAGTAGCTAACTACATCGATGTGGTCGGTGGTGGTCATGTCTTGGCTCCTGAAAATGTCTCTGGGAGTCAGTATAACATTCGTTGAATGGTCGTTCTAGGTTTGTTATAGCCGTTCTTGACGAAGAAGTCTGATCGCACTGGCGATCCCTTCGGCGTTTGAGTCGAGGACTTGCAAAGCCGACACGGCGTTGTCTGCCAAATCCACAGAGCCACGTTCAGCCACCCACTTGGCGAGTTCTTCGATAGCAGCACCAATGCCATTCTGACTGATCACCAGCAGCTCTAGGGCGTTGGCTATGGCTTCGTTCTGTTCTGACATGGCTGTCGTCCTTGATGGGTGAACAAAGATCGTAGCTTAGACGTTACTAAATGACGTATATCGGCACTTGTCGTGAGATCGACAAACCGGTCATGGTTAACGCCAACACCCTGTGACGGCATTGCTACGCCGTTTGTGCAAAGGTCTGTGATGGATGATCATCCAGCGTTGGCTGGTGACTCGTTTTCCTCTCGTTTTCACCTGTTTTGCTTTCACCTGTGATGAAATTGCAGAGAATGTTACGGGAATGCTTAACCTGAATTGCTCAGACACCTGTAAAAATGCGGCTGGAGCAGTTGTTTGCACAATAAGTTGTCACATGAACGACCAGGATGATCCTGTTGTGATCCGTGATTCATCACCTGATTTAATCCTGTTGCAAATGGTGACTATATTGCAGACGTGAAAAAGCCCCTGTGACGCGGTTAGCGCAACAGAGGCTGATACGGGTGGTGATGTTGTTGGTGGCATTGTAAAAGCTCTCAGAAAGTCTTGTAGGAGCTTGCAGCGTGTATTTGGTTGTTACGCTGGAATATCTAAAGGCTTGAACAATTCATTAACTTCTTTATCGATTTCAGCCAGTCGTTTTGCTTTCGCGTCCTCAATTTTATTTTGTTCTTTCAGTTCGGCAGACTGGATGAGTTGTTGACGTACCATGTCTTGGTAACGAGCACGCTCAGATTCAAGAAACTCAACATACTTCGTCTTCTCATTCACTCGAATTTCAGCAATGTCCTGAGCCTGCATTGCTTCTGGCTTGATCATCCAGCAACCGTATTTGAGTGCTTCAAAGCTGATAAGTTGGTTGCTTGCAATACGGTGGCCTTCAGCAGTCTTTGCTGATACCAGTTCCAAGAAATCATACGACAATGGTGCTTTGACATACGTCATTGATTGCGTAGTGTTGTGATACACATGAATCCAGCCTGCTACACGGCTTTCAAACTCTGCATCATCCCACTTTGGTGGAACGCCATGTACGGTAATCTTATCTGTCTTGATGTCGGTAGTGGTTTTGGTCATGTTTACTTCCTCGTTTGTTGTGAGATACGTGCTTTCATCTTGGTTAAGATGTCAATGCGATATTGTTCATCGTTCGATAGCTTTGGTTTTGTGACTTCATCGCTGGTAGTTACCTTGTTCATCTTGGTAATGGGCTTACCACCGGGAATGCTAGCGAGCAGTTTGTTAATCTCGGCAATTTGCTCTTCAAAGCGATTAGTCAATTGCTTTGGTTGTTCTGGTTGTTGCGTTACTTGACTTGGTTGCAACTGTGCTTGACGCTTCAGATCAGGATTTTTCAACATTGCTTGTACATGTTCTTTCGCTTGTTTTTGAACAAGTGCTTCTGCTTGCCTTGCTGCTCTTCTTTCTTCTATCTTTGCGTCAACTCTTGTGCGCTCGTTAGCAATATCTAATAGTCGTGCAATCTCTCGTTCAAGTGCTTGTGCTTGGTTCTCTTCAGTTGTCATTTGTATTCCTCTTGAGCTAGGTGCAGTGCTGAAACACCATGTTCTGTTGTCAGCTGGTCGATGATGTCAGTGGCACGACGGTATTCTGTTTTATTACCTATCGCGGCTGCTGTCTGCTTGACGTAAATGTAATGTTTAATTTGCTGAATCGCCAAGAGACGTTCAAGGTCATACGTAGTGAGTAAGTTCACAATATTCATTGTGGGTTTTTCCTTTTGAAGAGTTAATTGTAGAAATAGGCTGGCATATGGTTGATTTAGTACTTTACATGCCCAGTTTATGTGGCTTGTAGACGAGGTAAAACAGGTACCCTGTACCCTAGCTAGGGGTCGCTATTTTTATCCGGTTTCGACCAGTGAACTCAGGAACGAGGGGCTAATGGCTGCGAGCTCACCAGCGGACACCAGAGTCCCATTACGATTAGCCTTTGACTTCAACCGATAGTACTTATCCAGTACAGTGCTTGATGCAGCATGGAAGGTGTGATGTTGATCTGGTGTGGGTATATTAGATGTTGTGATAACAGCTTTGATCAGTTGTGATGGCGTGTGCAGTACGAGGTAATTGCTCAATGGTATTTCCTTATTTTCGTTGAATTAAGTTCCTTTGATTTACAATGGAAGTAGGTGTAATTACAGCTGTTATCAGCTGCTGGTCTGTGGTGTCCCAAGTGCACGACTCATCACAAGCGCATCAACAGTCAATCCCAGATTGTTCGCTACAAGCCGCAAGCTTTCAAAGTGCTGAACTGTGAAAAGCAACTTCAAAGGGATGTGTTGTTTTTGACTAGATCGCCAGATGCGGACCCTGCAAGTTGAACTGCATGTTTTGATATGGGACCGTTTGTTAATCATTTTTTTGTTACAGCTCAAACAATTTTTAATGCGCATAAATGTGCCTCCTTGATATTGGTAAGGTGGTTGGTTGAATGGTTGCATATGTTGCCGAATGGCCAATAAAAAAGGCCAACCTGTTGAGGGTGACCTTTTTTATTTAGTGGAGGATAGTTGCCAGCATACTGTCGAGAAATGGCTAAATAACCTAACAGTAGCACCATGAGGGAGTGGTGATGAGGATGTTGTTTGGCTCTCTCCTATATATCTGCCATTATATCAAGTTAGTTGAAATAAGTCAATACAGTTGCCACTAAATGCAACCTTTTTTATCATTATTTTTAAATGTGAAAGTGTAATCTGGATTTATTCGCAATGACATGCAATGTTGGGCTTCAGGAAAGCATGCAGATGATTATGATGTATTTGGTTTTGGTCGTAGATGATCGAGGCTGATTGTTTAACGAGTGTATTGTTTAAGGGTGAACATATTTGTCTATTTACAGACAATTCACTCTCTATCAATCATGATTGGCAATCACGCCACCGTCAACGGTGTGATGTTGATGTCTGATGCTTGGTTCACTTTGTTCTCTCGCCCTGAATGTTCTCAGAGAATGTTCCCGTGTTACCAAATAGAAGCAACGTCAACACCTTATTCGCTTACGCATCACTGCTTATCACATCAGTATGTCAATCAATTAAATTTCACTAACCATACAGCCAGTGTCAGCAAGTGAGCCGGAGGCGAATGCTTTACAGAGGTGGGAAAGCGAAGCCCACCATGCTTTTGATCTGATTTCAGAGTATCACTCTGAATGCGTACTTCTGTTGTGTACAACAGAATGTAATGTCTTTGTTTGATGGGGTCTATCCCCATCCTTTTCTCTACCTATCTCTAATGCCTCACTGGGCTAGCTAGCCCAGAAATATTCAATGCTCAAAGATTAAGCTTTGGGAGGAGAACTTGTGAAACTGCACATCTTTCCTAATAAGCTTCTTAGGATCAATGTGCAGAATTGTCAGCGTACGGTGTTGAATCTACAAGGTTGCTAAATGTTAAGCAGCCTGAGCTAAACGCCAATCCTTTCTCCAATTCGAGATCGTGTTTCGATGTGAGTCTGTGATACTTGCAATTTCAGCATTCTTCTTGCCTTGTGCAAATAGCTCGAATACTTGCAGTTTCCTTGGGTCTTCAGTCGTTCTGCGATCTTTAAGGACAGGGATGGTTTCAGACAAGCTCCAGTCAATCACGGCATGTGGCATGTAGCTGGAGACAAGATACTCAGCTACTCGCCCATCCTGCACAAACAGCTGTATTGGCTTGGTATTGCTTCTGTCTCGCACTGCTGTCCGAGTCGCTGCCTGTAAGCTAGGTTCCAAGAATCTAGTGACGATGAATCCTTTACGAAATACACGACCATACTTTGTTGTTAGAAACTCCAGCGCGAGCTGATCGGATGGCGATGGGTTTCCACCAAACAGAAGAATCGCATCAGTTTCGCCCTGATACTCGTTCAAGCCTCGACTGTCGATTGAGCAGCGATACACGGTTCCCTTTGGTAGCCATCTGAAGCTTGCCCAGTTGTTGCTGAACAGCAGCGGAGTTCCAATAGACCGTTGGAGAGCGGCCTTCAGAATGTCATCAATCACCAGAGGCTCTCCCTGCTTCTGCTGCTCAGTAGTGCTTCCATCATGTGCAGTCATTGTTACAGCGGATTTGCTGTAGTTACGCCCCTTCGGCATGACAGGGTAGATCGTGACAGCAGAGGTGTAGCCGTCAAACGCTGGCGTGAAATCCGACCTTGCGTATGTGACGCCATGCACCTGAGCAAAATCATCGAACTGACTTCCAGTTACACTGGCTGCAAGAACGTGCACCTCTTCCGCCGCAGCGAAGGTGTCCCAGCAGTTGGACTCGACTACTGATCGAACATACCGGTTTCCATTGGGTATCTCGGAATCAATGAATACTGGATGCCCATCCTTCAGGCATTCGTAGATACGAGCCCCATCTTTGCTCAACATCGAAGTGCGTTCAGCTCCTGCTGATACAGCCTTGAAGGTCGCCAATGATGTTTCAATCGCACCTGCACAACCGTCCCGTATATGTAGACGTCCATCCCGCTCAACTGCGTTCACAAACAGTTGAGCGAGCTCCGATGGTTCGAATGGGTACGCTGGAAAATCAACCACGGGCGGTAGTTCGTCGATGACTAGCATCCAGCCTTGGAGCAAACTTGGTCGTACCGCGAGGACGCTCTGATGTGTCGTGATAATCAGATGGTTTGCCTTCTTCTTCAAAGCGGCTGTCAGCTCCGTACCAACGTGATCACAGGTGGTGGAGTTGATGACACGGTGAGGCAGGCCAGCTGGTAAACGGCTAACAAAGCTATCGGTGAGGTCGAGGGTGGGGAGTGCTAGGGCAATGGAGCGTCCCGCAGAAAGCAGAGACGGAATTTGGCTAATGAGTGCCTGAGTCTTGCCCGCTCCCGGAGCGGATACAGCGGTGTGGATCACTTTATTGGGGGCGATACTGGTCATCTTAATTTCTCCTTCTTTAAGTTCAATTCATAGGCAATTCCTCTCGGGGTGCTGCCAATTGGTTTTGGTAAATCGCAGACGCAAAAAAACCTCCTTGCAAGGCACCAATTTGGATCGGTGGTCGCGTGGAGGTTTCCAGATTGTCTGTCTGCTCACTGAAGCAGGCGGAGGATTATACTGCATTTAAAAGCAATGTCAACTATTATGTTGCTATTAGTTGTTGTTATGTGCTTGGCAGCGAAAGATGTCCCAGTGCTTCGACCATTGCTTTGAATGGGAGGCGGCTAAACCATTTGGATGGGGCGGGGCAGCCAATTCCTAATTCATCATGGCTACCCCTCAAGTTTGATCAGTCGATTAGGTGCAACACGTCCCTGACATTCAGGTGGGAGTAGCGAGCAACTGATCGCGTATCCCTGTGTCCTGAGACGATCATTATCTGTGCGTTGTTGAAACCCTTCTTCGCGACGTTAGTAATTCTGGTGTGCCTGAGCTGATGTAACCTGACACTGCTATCCAATCCAGCCTTAACACGTGCCAGTCGCACCGCTTGAGTTACAGCGTGTGGAGTGACAGTGAAGATCAGGTTGTTGGGGTGACGCTCCACAGTGGCCCATAGCTGGGCGAGTTCAAGAATTTCTACAGCGCGGTGGGTGAGGGGAACGGATCGTGTGCCGTTCTTTCCGTCGATCACATCGGCTATACGGTCTTTGAGGTGTATGCAGTCTTTCGTCAGCTTCAGAATTTCGGACCGTCTCATGGCTGTTTCGTATGCCAATTCAACAATGAGCTTCATAGTGGGAGAGAGCTTTTCCAGCAATCGCTCAAGCTCACTTGCCCGGATCACCTTGTCTGAAGACCGGTCTGGCTTTGGAAGTGCGATATCACTTACAGGGTTATGAATGTCGATCAATAAACCGCGTTTGGCGAATCGGTAGAACCTCGACATGAATGCGAGCTGAGTTCTGCAAGTGGACGGCTTCACCTTCTTCAATCGCATGATCTTGAAGTCGTTGATCATCTGCGGGGTGATTTCGTGAATGGGTTGCGTGAAGTGTCTGCCCAAATGCTCAACGATTTTCAGTGCGTGGTCGTAGCTACCTTTCCCCTTGAGCATGGTTTCGCAGTAGGTCATGCCCAACGTATAGATGGTGTGTTGCTTGCGATCCATCGTCACGGCTTCAAGCTGATTGGCCCATGACTGAGCTTCGGCTTTGGTGGCGAAGGTTTTCGACTGGGCAGATTTACCCTTTACCCGTACCTGAGCGTTCCAGTTGCCGGACGGAAGTAAGCGAATATTGGCCATTTTTGACGCCTCATAATGTGAATGGGCGTTCTGTGAAATCCAAGAGCAGCAGGGCTTGCAGCTTGCGCAAGCAGACATTGACATGGTGGGGGTCGTTGGTTCGAGTCCAATCGCGCCTACCAAACAAAATCCGCTCTGCTGGGCGGTCTAGAAGGGCTCACCGAAAGGTGGGCCCTTTTTTGTTGTTTGGGATTTGGAAAGCTTTTGCAAAACCACTTCTTATGCGCGAGCACCCGCCGGCGTTGAGTTGAACAATGCCCAATTTGTCTACATAATGACTATGTCACTGGTTCAAGGATGGCTTTTCTGAAGGGTCTATCAAGCGCTGATAGGTCTTTCTACTCCAAAATCCGCACCGGTGAGGTTGCTAGTAGCGGACCGAGCTACACTAAAACGGTTGGCATATTCTCCAAGGGTGAGACGTCATGTCTAAAACCACTGTTGTGTCCTTCGCAGAAAAAAAGGCAGAGCTTCACACCAAAGCCGATTTTCTGGACTTGCTTGACGATGACATCAAGAGTCAGCCTGATAGCATTAAGCCCATTCCTACTGGGCTCCTGAACAGGATCCAGGCTCTGCGACTAAAGGCTGAACAAAATCGCCGTAGCGAGCTTCTGGAAGGCTAAAATCACGTGACGGAAAGCACGCTGAATATCGTGAACGGGTGGGCATTATATGCCCACCCGTTTTTCTTGGGGCGCCTTGAAGCGCTTACCGCAGAGGTCGAGAGAGCTGCTGCGAAGAACCCTGACGGGTTTCATCACCATCCGTCCTACAAGCTGCTTGATGCCGTGACCGAAAACATCATGGTCAACGTGCCTGCTAATCCGGCGCATCCCAATTACCGTCAAGGTACAACGTTGGGAAAAACCAACAAGCATTGGCTTCGCGTTAAAAAGCAAGGGATGGCTCCCCGATACCGCCTTTTCTTCCAGTTTCGCTCGGACGCCCCCAAAACTATCATCTATGTTTGGCTCAATGACGAATCTACACTGCGCAAAGCTGGCGACAAAAGTGATGTGTACGCCGTCTTTGCTTCGATGATTAAAGTGGGGGGCAAGGTGCCTAGCGCATTTGCAGAACTTCTGGCGGCTAGCAAAGCCTACGGTGTGCCTGGCGAGGCGTTAGAGGCAGAAAGGGAGGGTGTCATTTCGGTGAAAGATTAGATCCGACCTCAAGGGGCAGGTTTATTCGGTGACGAAAAAGCGAAGTGCACCATTCATCGGAACCCACGCACGATCAAGCAGTTAGTGAGTCGATGTAGTACCTCAAAAAAAGAAGGTTTCTATGCGACCTCTGATCCTCGATATGCCCAATGGCCGTGAGCTGATAGACGAACTTGATTTTGCGACCGGGCAGATGATGTCCCTTTCCGTCGAACACATCGGCGGCGCGAAATGGCTTGAAGCTACCAGACGACAGCAGCAGGCTTTCACCAATTGGCGCGAGTACCTTCATCGCATGGCTGACTGGAGAATTCGTGTCGATGCACTGAACGTCGCTTAGCCCGCGATTTCAGCAGCAACCACATACGCAGGATGCTGTTTTGTTCACCTGCAAGCAGTTGAGGGGGGGGGGGCGCTCGGTCTGGTGCTCCATATGTAAACCCAAACCGCACAATCCCCGATCCTCGTATGCGCGCCGCTTTCCACTGCAAATTGGTCCTTCAAGCTCATTCCAGAAAAAGGACCCGAACCATGCAAGGAAGCCGCTTTCCCAAGTACCTCGCGCTATTCCTGATACCCCTGATAGCCGCCTGTACAGCGACCCCAACCAGCGAAACCCCCCACGCGCACTCACCACCCATCGACAACTGCGCAGTTGGCTGCCCAATTGGCGGCGGGGCGCTCACCTTGACTCGCTACGCCTACACCCTGAACAACAACAGTTCGACCAAATTCGCCAACTGGGTGGCGTACAAAGTCACCCCATCATCCTCGGCGATGAACCGCCCACGAGTCTGGAAAACCGACCCGGATATCCCACCAGGGGAAACTCTCGCGCCAGCCGACTACACCGGCGCCAATGCCGCGCTGAAGATCGACCGCGGCCACCAGGCCAATCTGGCGTCAATGGGCGGGGTGTTCGATTGGCAGTCACTGAATTATCTGTCGAACATCACCCCGCAGAAATCTGATCTGAACCAGGGGGCGTGGGCGCGGCTTGAGGATCAGGAGCGCGGCCTGAGCCGGGATCCTGCCGTTGATGAAGTGCACGTGATGACGGGGCCGCTGTATGAGCAGTTTGTCGGCGTGTTGCCGCGCACGGACAAGCAGCACACGATTCCGAGCGGCTACTGGAAGATCATCTTTATCGGGCGCTCGCCGGAGCAGGGGCTTTACGCCTCGTTCGTGATGAATCAGGACACTCCGCGTGGCGCCAGCTTTTGTGACTACCAGGTGACGGTTGCGCAGATTGAGCAGCGCTCGGGACTGACGTTCTGGGGCGGGTTGCCGCTGGTTGCGCAGGCGACGTTGAAGACGACTGGCGGCCAGCTGGCCGAAAGAATGGGCTGTGACTAGCGGCTAGTTTAGGATCAACGCAAGCCACAAATCCCACCAGAAAACCATGGAAATCAGCATCAAGCCGCACGCGCTGGCGAACGCCAGACACACCCAGTCTGAAACCACCATTCGCAGAATCATTTTTCCACTCCTCTTGGCGGGACGTGGGCTTAGGCTAGTTGAACTTATGCAACGGCGGGCTGTCCGAGCGGACCATTTGTGTATCCTCAGAGGCTCGTACGACGAAAGGAGCTTAGTCGAGGAGTAAGCGCAGTCGGCTTCGATGAGCTACTACTGACAGACCTATCCTGGTGCTGAAAGGGGACTATCAATGCTCACTCACTGGTTGCTGGCGGCGGTTCATCTATTGGCTTACGGGCTGGGCTTCTGGGCGGTATTGTCTCGGGGCACGGCGTTTCGGCGACTGGCAGCCGGCGTGGCAGAGCCGCGCAGCGTATTGATTGCCGATAATCTTTGGGGCGTCAGTGCGGTGATCCTGCTGGTCACCGGCGGCATGCGCGCCTTTGGCGGTTACGAGAAGGGCACTGACTACTATCTGCATCAGCCGCTGTTCCACCTGAAGATGACGCTCTTCGTGCTGATCTTGCTGTTGGAATTGGCGCCGATGATCACGTTGATCAAATGGCGGATGGCACTGGGGCGAAGCGGGGCAATAGATACGGGTCGCGCAAAGCTGTTTGCGCGGATCAGTCATGTGGAGGCAATGCTGGTGTTGCTGATGGTCGTGGCGGCCACGGGCATGGCGCGGGGCGTGACGTTCAGGTAGTCAGGGCAGGTTCAGGTGCGTTGCAGCACAATCTTAGCCAGCCGAGGCTCAAGGGCGAACGGGCTGGCTACTGACTGCCACTGGATCAGGGTTGCGGCTTGTCCGGTGCAGTCAGGCCAGCCTGAATGCGCTGGTAGATCTCTTCGCGGTGAACCGCGACATCCTTCGGGGCATTGATGCCAATCCTGACTTGCTGGCCGCTGACGCCGAGGATGGTGATCGTAATGTCATCACCAATATTTATGCTTTCACCGACTTTGCGGGTGAGTATCAGCATGGTCTTCTCCTTGATTGCTTTGTAGGGCACCTGATTCGAACAGTGCAGAGGTCGGTGGTACGTATAGATTAGTGCGAAGTCTCACAGTTTGGGTGCCTCTTTCTGACGCGCAGATGCTGCATTAATTCCCAAGGCGTAACTATACAGAGGCGGCACCCATCATTCTCGTTGTTTTATCTCGATTTTGCGGCCCTAAAGAACTATTCATGAATGCTAAAATGCGCGCTTTCAGCATTCAGAGGGACAGCTTGTGCGCAAATTGGTCTGGGTAGTCGCAGTACTGGCATTGGCAGGGTGCGATGAAGGCAAGCGTGCTGACGTGCCAAAGCCTCAGCCGGCAGTGGTTGCGGCGCCCGCTGCAGCCGCCGCGCCACAGTGGGATCTGGAAGTGCGGGGCGAGATAACCCAGGCCGTGAGCGACCTGAGCGGCTGGTTGATCGAGCACAGTTTCATTTCCAGCGTGGTCAGGGAAAACGGCAAGACGCGCATTCTCATGGGGCCGTACAATTCCAGAGCCGAGGCCGAAGCCAAGCAGGCCGAGGTGCAGGCTGCACTGGTCAAGGCGAAAAAACAGAATATTGAACTGCTGGTGATCGAGCGTCAGCCAGGCCAGTAAGGAAGTACCCACAAAAAAAGGCCCCGGTATCAACCGGGGCCTTTTTTTTTCTCGCGCGCTCAGCCGCAGGCTTTCAGGTCCACCGGGCCAACGTATTCATTGCCGCGACCCATCACGCACGCCACGGTCTGGTTGCGCTGGCTTTCCCAGGCCTGCACCGGATAGGTCTTGTTCCACGCTTCGTACAGCTGGCGATCCTGCTTGGACAGGCGCAACCCGTACTGTTTGCTCATATAGAAGTAAGTGCGGGCGATCATGCCGCGAATCGACGGACGCGGCATGACCTTCTTCGCCTTGAAGTCGACCTGGGTCAGGCACGAGCCATATTGCCCCGACTGCACCGGCAGCCAGCCGAAGCTGAAGTTGCTGCGATCGCCGTTGACCTCGCCGATGCTCGGCACCAGGTTATGCAGGTCGGCCTCGGCCTTCTGGTACACCGCATCGTAACGCGTGCAGTTCTTGCGCCCGCCGTCTTGCCAGCATTGGCGCTGATGACCAATCTGCCACGCCGGCACGATGTGTTCCCACTCGATACGGGCGGCGCGCTTGGCATTCTTGCGCGGCACGTAGCCGCAGGCCGACAGGTTGACCTTGTTGCCGGTGTACTTGCAGCCGCAATAGAACTCGGTCGATTGCGGTGCGTAGAGTTTCCAGGCGACTTTCTTGGCTTCCGAGAAGGTACGAGGGGCGGCTGCCTGGGCGCCCATGGCGCAGAACAGCAGCAGTAAAGCTACACAACGGACACTCATTGACTCAATCTTCCTTCGGCACAACCCAGAAAATCTGCACGCCGCCATCGTCGCGGTAGGCGAGGGTGACGTTATCGTTTTCATCGATTTCTTCGAGCAGTTGCTCCCATTCGTCCACCGGCTCATCCGGCAGGCGAAAAATCAGCGCCGCCTTGGCTTTCTGGGCGGTGGGGGAGTTGATGATTTTCTGGACGCGCATGCCCATGCGGGCATAGGTGTCGGGAGAGGCAGAGGAAGTGGCCACGGAATTATCCTTATTAAGCTGTACGTGCATACAGTATAAAACTGTAGGCAATATCGCAACTGCTTAAAATTCAAGAAATTCCTCTGACAGCGGTTTTTCCACTTTGGTGTAGCGGCAGGCAGGTTTTTTATCGGCAGCTGACCACTGCTGGAGTGGTCAGGGCTGCCCGACCGGAATCGGTCGGGCAAGGAGGGGATCAATACTCCCAGAACATCCGTTGCAGTTCCTTGCTGTCATTGGTCTTGGTCAGCGCGACCATGGCCAGAATCCGCGCCTTCTGCGGGTTCAGGTCGTGGGCTACCACCCAGTCGTTCTTGTCGTCTGGTTGCTCGGCGTTACGCAGCACGAAGCCGCCGGCATTGACGTGGGAAGAACGGATGATTTGCACGCCATCCTTACGCAGTGCCTGCAGAGTTGGAACGACCCGCGAAGACACCGAACCATTGCCGGTACCGGCGTGGATGATGGCTTTAGCGCCGGATTGCGCCAGGGCTTTGTACGCGGTATCGCTGACATTGCCGTAGGAATAGGCGATTTCGACGGAAGGCAGGGACTTGATGTCCTTGATGTCGAATTCCGAGTCCATGGTGTGGCGCTTGGCCGGCAGGCGGAACCAGTAGGATTTGCCTTCAACTACCATGCCCAGCGGACCCCAGGCACTTTTGAACGCCTCGGTCTTGATGTTGATCATCTTGCTGACGTCACGCCCCGACTGGATCTCGTCGTTCATGGTCACCAGTACACCTTTGCCTCGTGCGTCCTTGCTGCTGGCGACGGCCACGGCGTTGTACAGGTTGAGCATGCCATCGGCGGACATCGCGGTGCCCGGGCGCATGGAGCCAACGACGACGATCGGTTTGTCGGTTTTCTCCACCAGGTTCAGGAAGTACGCGGTTTCTTCCAGGGTGTCGGTGCCATGGGTAATGACGATGCCATCGACGTCACTGCTGTCGGCCAGTTCCGCCACGCGGCGGCCCAATTGCAGGAGATTGTCGTTGGTGATGCTTTCGGAAGCGATCTGCATGACCTGTTCGCCACGCACGTTGGCCAGCTGACTCAGTTCCGGCACGCCGGCAATCAATTGCTCGATGCCGACTTTCGCCGCCTGGTAGGTGGCACTGTTGGCCGCACTTGCGCCGGCGCCGGCGATGGTGCCGCCGGTGGCGAGGATCACCACGTTGGCGAGTTTCTGTTCGGTTTGGGTTTCTTTTGCCTGGAGCGCGGCAGGCAGGAGGAGTAGCAGGGCCAAAGTGCCCGGAACGAAGGACTTAAGAGCAGATGTCATTATTTTTTTCTCTCTTGTGGTGAGACTGTGCTGATTGCAGGTCTTCCAAATGGCCCCGGCACATCTGGATGCCGGGGTGAGAGTGAGGGAGCAGGATCCATACCATCTGTATTATGTTACGAAATTATTTGCAACATCATGATCTGTAACGATTTTTATGAATCAGCACACGGCAGTGTGCAGTTCGCTCGTCCGGGGTTCCGAACAACGGCAATCTTTTTGTTCGGAAGACCGAAAGTCCCTGCGCATTCTGTTGAAATGCACGTTTAACGCTGAATAAGGGGCGCGCCCTAAAGAAACCGCGATGCCAGCCGATGCCCATGTAATGGATTCGTTTAAGAGGGATTGAAGATGTCGTTGACCGTCAGTTTATCCAACGCGCGTGTTATCAACATTGGCAACAAGCCTGCGGATAGCGCTGTGAAACCTGCAGCTGAAGCCACAGCACAGCCTGCGACTACGGAAGAAGCCGATAAAAAACCTCTAAGCGTCGCGCCTGCCCAGCAAGACTCGAAAACCGAGAGCAGCAGTAGCAGTCAGAGCATTGCCGTGCAGATGCTGCTCAAGCGCATGAAGGAACTGCAGCAACAATTGCGCGAACAACAGCAGCAACTGGCGGCGACCCAGGCGACCAAATTTGCCAACGAGGAAGCCAAGACCACGGCCGTCATGGCGATTCAACAGCGGATTGCCGATACTGCCGGGGCGATTGCGCAGGTGGCTGGCGCGCTGGCCAAGGCTCTGACGGAAGGCTCTACCAGTGGCAGCATGGTCAGCACTTCAGTCTGACGTCAGCCAGACACAAAAACGCAGTTTCAAATCGTTGACAAATCGCCGCAGGGTTCGCATAGTTCGGTCTTCGCAAACGTTTGCGCAGCATTCTGATAGCCTGACCCTACAGGACGCTGTATAGCCTACGCCAGCGCAAGCGTTGCTCACAATAATCATAAGATCGGAGTGAACCCATGAAGCTGCCATTCGCTGGACGTCTTCTCGCTGTCGCCATGCTGGCTGCCGCATCCGCCGCATTGCCTGTCTCCTCGGCCTTCGCCGAAACCCCGGAAAAACCTAAAGTCGCGCTGGTCATGAAATCCCTGGCCAACGAGTTCTTCCTGACCATGGAAGACGGCGCCAAGGCTTATCAGAAAGTACACTCCGCCGATTTCGACCTGATCTCCAACGGCATCAAGGACGAGACCGACACCGCCGGGCAGACCCGTATCGTCGAGCAGATGATCCTCGCCAAGGTCAACGCCCTGGTCATTGCACCATCGGATTCCAAAGCCATGGTGCCGGTGATCAAGAAAGCCATCGATGCCGGTATCACCGTAATCAACATCGACAACCAGCTCGACCCGGCCGTGGTCAAGAGCAAGAACATCAGCGTGCCTTTCGTAGGGCCGGACAATCGCAAGGGTGCGCGTCTGGTCGGTGAGTACCTGGCCAAGCAGCTGAAGGCCGGTGACGAAGTGGGCATCATCGAAGGCGTGTCCACCACCACCAACGCTCAGGCTCGTACCGCAGGCTTCAAGGATGCGATGGAAGCGGCGCAGATCAAAGTGGTTTCCCTGCAGTCCGGCGACTGGGAAATCGACAAGGGCAACAAGGTAGCCGCCTCGATTCTCAGCGAATACCCGCAAGTCAAAGCCCTGCTGGCCGGTAACGACAGCATGGCCGTCGGCGCGGTGTCTGCCGTGCGCGCGGCAGGCAAGGCCGGCAAGGTGCAGGTGGTGGGCTACGACAACATCAACGCCATCCAGCCAATGCTCAAGGACGGTCGCGTCCTCGCTACTGCGGACCAGTTTGCTGCCAAGCAGGCGGTGTTCGGCATCGAGACTGCCTTGAAGATCATCAAGAGCGAGAAAGTCGACAGCGGCGCCAACGGCGTGATCGAAACCCCGGTCGAGCTGGTGACCAAGTAGTCCTTCTGGTGACGCAAGGTGCTCGCTCTTCCTGAGCGAGCGCATGGAGAGTTTTTATGTCAGTTTCCGCTGCGAACGCTGTCCTTTCGGTCAGCGGTATCGGCAAGACCTACGCCCAGCCGGTCCTCACCGGCATCGACCTGACGCTGATGCGCGGCGAAGTGCTGGCGCTGACCGGTGAAAACGGCGCGGGTAAAAGCACGCTGTCGAAGATCATCGGCGGGCTGGTCACGCCGACCACTGGACAGATGCAGTTCCAGGGCCAGGATTATCGGCCTGGTAGCCGCACCCAGGCCGAAGACCTGGGCATCCGCATGGTCATGCAGGAGCTCAACCTGCTGCCGACCCTGTCAGTGGCGGAAAACCTGTTCCTGCACAATCTGCCGAGCACCGGTGGCTGGATCAGTCGCAAGCAATTGCGCAAGGCGGCAATCGAGGCCATGGCTCAGGTCGGGCTGGACGCGATCGACCCGGACACCCTGGTCGGCGAACTTGGCATCGGCCACCAACAAATGGTGGAGATTGCGCGCAACCTGATCGGTGACTGTCATGTGTTGATCCTCGACGAACCGACGGCCATGCTCACGGCCCGGGAAGTCGAAATGCTGTTTGAACAGATCACCCGCCTGCAAGCGCGCGGTGTTTCTATCATCTATATCTCCCACCGCCTCGAAGAACTGGCGCGGGTGGCCCAGCGCATTGCGGTACTGCGCGACGGCAACCTGGTGTGTGTCGAGCCAATGGCCAACTACAACAGTGAGCAACTGGTCACCTTGATGGTCGGCCGCGAGCTTGGCGAACACATGGAAATGGGCCCGCGCAGCATTGGCGCGCCGGCATTGACGGTCAAGGGCCTGACCCGTTCCGACAAGGTTCGCGACGTGTCCTTCGAAGTGCGCGCTGGCGAGATTTATGGCATTTCCGGATTGATCGGGGCAGGGCGCACCGAACTGCTGCGGCTGATTTTCGGCGCGGATATCGCCGACAGCGGCACGGTGGCGCTGGGTTCGCCGGCACAGGTGGTGAGTATCCGTTCGCCGGCCGACGCGGTCGGTCACGGCATCGCCCTGATCACCGAGGACCGCAAGGGTGAAGGCCTGCTGCTGACGCAGTCGATCAGCGCGAACATCGCCCTGGGCAACATGCCGGTGATTTCCAACGGCGGCTTCGTCAACAACGGCGACGAGATGTCCCTGGCCCAGCGCCAGATTGACGCGATGCGCATCCGCAGTTCCAGCCCGACGCAGCTGGTGTCGCAGTTGTCCGGCGGCAACCAGCAGAAAGTCGTGATCGGCCGCTGGCTCGAGCGCGATTGCTCGGTGATGCTGTTCGATGAGCCGACCCGGGGCATCGACGTCGGCGCCAAGTTCGACATCTATGCCTTGCTCGGTGACCTGACCCGCCAAGGCAAGGCGCTGGTGGTGGTCTCCAGCGACCTGCGCGAGCTGATGCTGATCTGCGACCGCATCGGCGTGCTGTCGGCTGGACGCCTGATCGACACATTCGAGCGCGATAGCTGGACCCAGGATGATTTGCTTGCTGCCGCGTTTGCCGGCTACCAAAAACGTGATGCGTTGCTCAACGAAGCAGCGCCTAGGGACCCTCAATGAAAACTGCAACGCCTGTGGGCAAACGTAGTGGCAACTTCTACGGCCTCGGTACCTACCTTGGCCTGGCCGGTGCCTTGCTGGCAATGATCGCGCTGTTCTCGGTGCTGAGCAGCCACTTCCTGTCCTATGACACCTTCAGTACCCTGGCCAACCAGATCCCCGACCTGATGGTGCTGGCGGTCGGCATGACCTTCGTGTTGATCATCGGCGGCATCGACCTGTCGGTAGGCTCGGTATTGGCGCTCGCCGCCTCGGCGGTCAGCGTGGCGATTCTGGGCTGGGGCTGGAGCGTCCTGCCGGCGGCCTTGCTCGGCATGGCGATTGCCGCACTGGCCGGGACCATCACCGGCTCGATCACCGTGGCCTGGCGCATTCCATCATTTATCGTATCGCTGGGCGTGCTGGAGATGGCCCGTGGCGTCGCGTACCAGATGACTGGCTCGCGCACTGCGTACATCGGCGACGCCTTTGCCTGGCTGTCCAATCCGATCGCGTTCGGCATCTCGCCATCGTTCATCATCGCCTTGCTGATCATCATCATCGCCCAAGCGGTGCTGACCCGCACCGTGTTTGGCCGCTACCTGATCGGCATCGGCACCAATGAAGAGGCCGTGCGCCTGGCGGGGATCAATCCCAAGCCCTACAAGATCCTGGTATTCAGCCTCATGGGGCTGCTGGCCGGGATTGCCGCGCTGTTCCAGATCTCGCGCCTGGAAGCGGCGGACCCGAATGCCGGTTCCGGCCTGGAGCTGCAGGTGATCGCCGCCGTGGTCATCGGCGGTACCAGCCTGATGGGCGGCCGCGGCTCGGTGATCAGTACTTTCTTTGGCGTGCTGATCATTTCGGTACTGGCGGCCGGGCTGGCGCAGATTGGCGCGACCGAACCGACCAAACGCATCATCACCGGCGCCGTCATCGTGATCGCCGTGGTGCTCGATACTTATCGCAGTCAGCGCGCAAGCCGGCGGAACTGAGTCATGGCAACCATCAAGGACGTCGCCGCACTGGCGGGAATCTCCTACACCACGGTGTCCCACGTGGTGAACAAGACCCGTCCGGTCAGCGAAGAAGTGCGGGTCAAGGTCGAAGCGGCCATCAAGACCCTCGACTATGTGCCAAGCGCGGTGGCCCGCTCGCTGAAGGCCAAGACCACGGCGACCATCGGCTTGCTGGTGCCCAACAGCCTCAACCCGTACTTCGCCGAACTGGCGCGGGGTATCGAGGATTACTGCGAGCGCAATGGTTACTGCGTGATCCTGTGCAACTCCGACGATAACCCGGACAAGCAGCGCAGCTACCTGCGGGTGCTCCTGGAAAAACGCATCGATGGCCTGATCGTCGCTTCAGCCGGTGGCGATGCCGGGCTGGCGGAAGGCCTCGCCGCTGTGCGCACGCCAATGGTAATCGTCGACCGCAGCCTGGAAGGCGTGAACGCCGATATGGTGCGCATCGACCACGAATACGGCGCCTACCTGGCGACCCGGCACCTGCTGGAACTGGGGCATCGGGACATTGCCACGATCGGCGGCCCGGCCACTACCAGCGTGGCGCAGATGCGTCTGGCCGGCTTCTGCCGTGCGCTGCAAGAGGCCGGCATCGAGGTGTCGCAAGAGCGCATGCTGGAAAGCGATTTCACCAGCACCGGCGGTTACGCTGCGGCGGCAGTATTGCTGGACAACAACCCGCCCAGCGCGATCTTCGCCGGTAACGACATGATCGGCATCGGCGTGCTGCGTGCGGCTGCCGAGCGCAACATCCGCGTGCCGAGCGAGCTGTCGGTGATCGGCTTCGACGACATTCAGATGAGCCGCTACGTGTACCCGGCCCTGACCACCGTCGGTCAGTCGATCCTGCAGCTCGGCGAAATGGCCGCCGAAGTACTTTTGCGAAGGATCGCCACCCCGGCCATGGCCACCGATCAGCGGATCGTGACCCCCAGTATTGTCCTGCGAGAATCGACAGCGCCGTTGGCCGGAGTGTTTGTCGAGTACCGCTGAACCAACAGCATCACTGAACAGAATTGACGAGTAGTGACGAATGCCAGCAAAAGTAGCGGTAATAGGCAGCCTGAACATGGACCTGGTCACCCGGGCGCCACGGCTGCCCCGTGGCGGTGAAACCCTGATTGGCCAGTCGTTCGCCACGGTGTCCGGTGGCAAGGGCGCCAACCAGGCAGTCGCCGCGGTCAGGCTGGGCGCGCAGGTATCGATGGTCGGCTGTGTCGGCAGCGACGCTTATGGCCGGGAGCTGCGCGATGCGCTGCTGGCCGAGCAGATCGACTGCCAGGCGGTCAGCACCGTCGAGGGTTCCAGCGGAGTGGCGCTGATCGTGGTCGACGACAACAGCCAGAACGCCATCGTGATCGTCGCCGGCGCCAATGGTGCGCTCACCCCGGCGGTTATCGGCTGCTTCGATACGGTGCTGCAGGCGGCCGATGTGATCATCTGCCAGCTGGAAATTCCCGATGCCACGGTTGGCCATGCGCTCAAGCGCGCCCGTGAGCTGGGCAAAACCGTAATCCTCAATCCGGCGCCAGCCAGCCGCCCATTGCCGGCCGAGTGGTACCCCAACATCGATTACCTGATCCCCAATGAAAGCGAGGCCACCGCCCTGAGCGGTTTGCCAGTGGATTCCCTGGACACCGCCAAGGCGGCCGCGACCCAGCTGATCGCCATGGGCGCCGGCAAAGTCATCATCACCCTGGGCGCCCAGGGCTCGCTGTTCGCCGATGGCAAAAGCTTCGAGCATTTCCCGGCGCCAAAGGTGAAAGCGATCGACACCACCGCCGCCGGCGACACCTTCGTCGGCGGTTTTGCCGCTGCGCTGGCCAATGGTCAGGGCGAAGCCGCCGCGATCCGGTTTGGCCAGGTGGCCGCAGCGCTTTCGGTAACCCGTGCCGGCGCGCAACCCTCGATTCCTACCTTGTCCGACGTACAGGCCTTAAAGACCCAATGAAAAAGACTCCCTTGCTCAACGTCGCACTGTCGCGACTGATCGCCTCCCTGGGGCACGGCGACATGGTCGTGATCGGCGACGCCGGCCTGCCAGTGCCGGCTGGCGTCGAGCTGATCGATCTGGCCCTGACCCATGGCATCCCCGATTTCATCAGCACCCTGAAGGTGGTGCTCAGTGAGATGCAGGTCGAGAGCCACGTGCTGGCCCAGGAAATTGTCGATAAACAACCGACGTCGCTGGCGACCCTCGACGAGCTCGATACCGCGGGCGAACTGGGTCGGCGCGAGCTGCTCAGCCATGACCAATTCAAGGTGCTCAGCCGACAGGCGCGAGCGATTGTGCGGACCGGCGAATGCCAGCCGTACTGCAACATCGTGCTGATCGCCGGAGTGACCTTTTAGAGATTCGACATCAACGTTTCCCCACGCACAAGGAGTGCTTTATGCACCGCTATGCTCAGAAACTGCACCAGCTGATCCGGAGTTTGCTGCTTTTGTCCTTCATCACTGCAACAGGCGCCCAGGCGGCGGAAAAGATCGACCTGATCATCGACACCGACCCGGGTGCCGACGACGTGGTCGCCTTATTGTTCGCCCTGGCCTCGCCGGAAGAATTGAACATTCGTGCGCTGACCACCGTGGCCGGCAATGTGCGCCTGGACAAGACTTCCCGGAATGCCCGACTGGCCCGCGAGTGGGCAGGGCGCGAGGAAGTACCGGTGTACGCCGGTGCGGCCAGGCCAATGATGCGCACACCGATTTACGCCGAGAACATCCATGGCAAGGAAGGCCTGTCGGGTGTCACGGTGCATGAGCCGAAAAAAGGTCTGGCTGAAGGCAATGCGGTCAATTACCTGATCGACACCTTGAAAGCGGCCAAGCCCCACAGCATCACCATCGCCATGTTGGGCCCGCAGACCAACCTGGCCCTGGCGCTGATCCAGGAGCCCGAGATCGTCCAGGGCATCAAGGAAGTGGTGATCATGGGCGGCGCGCACTTTAATGGTGGCAACATCACTCCGGTGGCCGAATTCAACCTGTTCGCTGACCCCCAGGCAGCAGAAGTGGTACTCAAGAGCGGCGTGAAGCTGACCTACCTGCCACTCGACGTGACGCACAAGATCCTCACCAGCGAATCGCGCCTGAAGCAGATCGCGGCACTGAACAACAATGCCAGCAAACTGGTCGGCGATATTCTCAATGAATACGTCAAGGGCGACATGGAACACTACGGTATGACCGGCGGTCCGGTGCACGACGCCACGGTCATCGCTTACCTGCTCAAGCCTGAGCTGTTCAGCGGTCGCGACGTCAATGTGGTGGTGGACAGCCGCGAAGGCCCGACCTTTGGCCAGACCATCGTCGACTGGTACGACGGCCTGAAGGCGCCGAAAAACGCTTTCTGGGTTGAAAACGGCGACGCCCAGGGATTCTTCGACCTGCTGACCCAGCGTCTGGCTCGTCTGAAGTAACCCGCCGATTCCCGCAGGTGCCAGCCTGCGGGATTTACTTGCCTGGCGTGTATGTCACGCCCATGTAATGCGCCGGGTATTTCTCGAATACCTGGGTGATGAACGACTGGGCCGCTTCGGTGCCCAGCTCCTTGACCAGAAGATCTATGCCGATGATTGCCAGTTCCTCAGGGCTGCCGGGGCTGTAGGAACTGTGGCCCTGCGGCCACTTGGCCTTGATGTCGGCGTCGATACTTACGGTGGTCATGAATAGCGCTCGTGAAAGGGTTGAAGTCAGTTAGCGAAGTTAACCATTTTGCGCGACGTTTGGCACTCCGACTTAGGCATGAGGGGAGGGCTATGCGACACTTGGTCTTTGAAGATTGTCCAAGGACCACCCCGTGCAAATCGATTTGAACACGCCCGACGGCTTGACCCTGGATGCCGTTCGCCAGTTGCTGGCGTCTGCCAGTGACGATGAGCACACGCAGCTGCGGGTTACCCGTGGCGGGATCGCCTACATTTCATCAGGAGTCGTCGGCGGCACCGATATCGCAGGGCTGCTGTTTCGCCTGGAGACCTGGGCCAAGGGTTCCGGTTATGTCGGGCTTGTCGCTGCCAGCGATCAGGTCTGGGTGATGCAGATTTATAACGCCCTGAAAGAGAACTGGCCGAACCCGCCGTTTGACTACATCGACGTCTACTAGCGTTTGTTCATGGGGCTATTCATATTCAGTCACGATTGAACAATGATCAGCAGTGTGGAGGTCAGGCAAACTTGGCAATTGTCCCAGTCAAGGGCAGGGTGCTATCACCCATAGTGAAACCAACCACCAGAATGGTGGTCGCACGATCTCAGCTTAATTATTGAAAAGAGGAGGCTTCATGCCTTGGAAGCTCGCGTCATTGGGTACTTTGTTGGCCGCCACGCTGCTGGCTGGTTGCAGCAGTACGTCCTCCGAGTCGGCAACAGATCCTGTAACGTCGACTGAATCGGGTCATAGCCGCTGTGAAGCAAAGGCTGCCGAATTCGCCATCGGCAAAAAAGCTTCGCCTGAATTGCTGGAGCAGGCGCGCACTCGCGCAGGCGCGCAGAACGCCCGTTTCCTGCTGCCCGATGACATGGTCACCCTGGAATACCGCTCCGATCGCCTCAACCTCAACACCGATGCAACTCGGGTAGTTTCCCGCGTCAACTGCGGCTGACAGCGTCCGGCTTTTGTTGCGCGCATAAAAAACCCCGTCACATGGACGGGGTTTTTTTAGTGCGGCTGAAAATTACTCAGCGCGTACTTGTGCAGCTTGCATACCCTTTTGGCCTTTCTCAGCCACGAAGGAAACGGTCTGGCCTTCTTTCAGGCTTTTGAAACCGTCGCTTTCGATAGCTTTGAAGTGTACGAACAGGTCGTCACCGCCACCTTGAGGAGTGATGAAGCCGAAGCCTTTTTCATCGTTGAACCACTTAACGGTGCCGGTTTGGCGATTAGACATGGTGTATCTCCAAGAAACATATATTTTTCAGTACTGTGCTGCTCAGGCCAACTGGGCACACCGGGGTATCATAGTCGAAATGTTCGCTTTGGGAGCCCCCCGGAGGCACTGTTTGCCCTACAGTCACGCTTGCTTTGCTGCTCAAATTGGCTGAAAGCCCCGATTTAAAGGGCTTTCAGCCGAAGGTAAAGACGATAAAAAAACCTGAAAAACATGAAATATTTGTAAGAAAAGTCAGTTTTCGGGGGCTTTTTTGCGCTCGTCAGGGCTGAAAAAGGGCTCGGTCGGGCTTATTTTTTCGGCGGCGGAGCGGCTTTGCAGGAAGCGATCTGAGTCAGGGCTTTCTGTTTCAGCGCGTCACTGGCCTTGTTGTCCATCAGTGCCTGGATGTCGCTGGCCGGGTACGACTTGATCGCATCGGCGCCACAGGCGCAATGGGACTTGGCAGCAGCGGCGCCGATCTGCGGCGTGGCCGCCTGGGTGCACTGAGCCATGTATTTCTCGCGCTCGCCCTTCGGCCAGTCCGCGTGAGCGGCCAGTGGCAGCAGCAGGACGGCGGGGGCGACGATGGCGAATAAACGATTCAGACGCATGCGGGGATGCTCCTTGTGGGTCAATGTCTTGTTATCTGAGGGGTAAAACCCGGTTCAAGTTCAGCACTCTGGCATAAAAAGCCGCGATTTGCCCTCGCTGCAAGCAGTCTCGCATCGACGACCGGTCATCTGTGCTAGCATGCTGCGCTCGGGCGTTTGCAGGCTCCGGTGACCTTCAGTCCCGGTGGCGGCACCGGCCCGAATAACCCTGATTTGAATCCCAGTCACTCTGGTTCGGTTTCCGGTTGGCCGCAAGGCTCCTGCCGCTGTAAGGCAGGCGTTCGTCATTGAATGGCCTGGATCGGATCTTGTACTGGCTCATCCCAACCCACGTGACCTTTGGTAGGGGTCACCACTAGGAGAGGAGGCGCCATGCCAACTATTACTCTTCCCGACGGCAGTCAACGTTCATTCGATCACCCGGTTTCCGTAGCCGAGGTCGCCGCATCCATTGGTGCCGGCCTGGCCAAGGCCACCGTGGCCGGCAAGGTCAATGGTCAACTGGTCGACGCCAGCGACATCATCAGCAGCGATGCCACCCTGCAAATCATCACGCCAAAGGATGAAGAGGGGCTGGAGATCATTCGCCACTCTTGCGCCCACCTGGTTGGCCACGCGGTCAAGCAGCTGTACCCGACGGCCAAGATGGTCATCGGTCCGGTCATCGACGACGGCTTCTATTACGACATCGCCTTCGAACGTCCTTTTACTCCGGACGACATGGCCGCCATCGAACAGCGCATGCAGCAGCTGATCGAGAAAGATTACGACGTGATCAAGAAAGTCACTCCGCGCGCCGAAGTGATTGAAGTGTTCAAGGCCCGTGGCGAAGACTATAAGTTGCGCCTGGTCGAGGACATGCCGAACGAGCAGGCCATGGGCCTGTACTATCACGAAGAATACGTCGACATGTGCCGCGGTCCGCACGTGCCGAACACGCGTTTCCTCAAATCCTTCAAGCTGACGAAGTTGTCCGGCGCCTACTGGCGTGGCGATGCCAAGAACGAGCAATTGCAGCGCGTCTACGGCACCGCTTGGGCTGACAAGAAGCAGCTGGCGGCTTACATCCAGCGCATCGAAGAAGCCGAGAAACGCGATCACCGCAAGATCGGCAAGCGCCTGGGCCTGTTCCACACCCAGGAAGAGTCGCCGGGCATGGTGTTCTGGCACCCGAACGGCTGGACCCTGTACCAGGTGCTCGAGCAGTACATGCGCAAGGTTCAGCGCGACAACGGCTACCTGGAGATCAAGACTCCGCAAGTTGTTGACCGCAGCCTGTGGGAGAAATCCGGGCACTGGGCCAACTACGGTGACAACATGTTCACCACCCA
This sequence comes from Pseudomonas sp. LB3P31, assembly GCF_054897945.1. Taxonomy (NCBI): domain Bacteria; kingdom Pseudomonadati; phylum Pseudomonadota; class Gammaproteobacteria; order Pseudomonadales; family Pseudomonadaceae; genus Pseudomonas; species Pseudomonas sp. LB3P31. Next base: position 1,222,710 of record NZ_CM142710.1, on the reverse strand, counting down.
GTCGGAAAACCGCGACTACGCGATCAAGCCGATGAACTGCCCGTGCCACGTGCAGGTGTTCAACCAGGGCCTGAAAAGCTACCGCGAGTTGCCGATGCGCCTGGCCGAGTTCGGTGCCTGCCACCGCAACGAGCCATCGGGTGCGCTGCACGGCATCATGCGCGTGCGTGCCTTCACCCAGGACGACGCCCACATCTTCTGCACCGAAGAGCAGATGCAGGCCGAATCCGCAGCGTTCATCAAGCTGACCATGGACGTCTATGCCGATTTCGGCTTTAAAGACGTCGAGATGAAACTGTCCACTCGTCCGGAAAAACGCGTCGGTTCCGACGAATTGTGGGATCGCGCCGAGGCGGCACTGGCTGCAGCCCTTGATAGCGCGGGCCTGCCGTACGATTTGCAGCCGGGCGAGGGTGCTTTCTACGGTCCGAAGATCGAGTTCTCGCTGAAAGATTGCCTTGGCCGCGTCTGGCAGTGTGGTACCCTGCAGCTCGATTTTAATCTGCCTGTCCGTTTGGGAGCCGAATACGTCTCCGAAGACAACAGTCGCAAGCACCCGGTTATGTTGCATCGGGCGATCCTCGGGTCCTTCGAACGTTTCGTTGGAATCCTGATCGAGCACTACGAGGGAGCATTCCCCGCGTGGCTGGCTCCGACCCAGGCAGTGATCATGAACATCACTGACAAGCAGGCTGATTTCGCCGCTGAAGTTGAAAAAACTCTCAACGAAAGCGGATTTCGTGCCAAGTCTGACTTGAGAAATGAAAAGATCGGCTTTAAAATCCGCGAGCATACTTTGCTCAAGGTTCCCTATCTCTTGGTTATCGGAGATCGGGAAGTCGAGATGCAGACTGTCGCTGTGCGTACTCGTGAAGGTGCTGACCTGGGCTCGATGCCCGTCGCCCAGTTCGCTGAGTTTCTCGCGCAAGCGGTTTCCCGGCGTGGTCGCCCAGATTCGGAGTAATTACTATTAAGCGTGAAATGAGACAAGATAAACGAGCTGCACCGAAAGCCCCGATCAACGAGAATATCTCGGCACGTGAGGTTCGGTTAATTGGGGCTGAAGGCGAGCAGCTTGGGATTGTGTCAATTGAAGACGCGCTTCTTAAGGCTGAAGAAGCCAAGCTCGATTTGGTGGAGATTTCCGCCGATGCTGTACCTCCTGTCTGCAAGCTGATGGACTACGGCAAATCGATCTTCGAAAAGAAGAAGCAGGTTGCCGCAGCCAAGAAGAACCAGAAGCAGATCCAGGTTAAAGAAATCAAGTTTCGTCCAGGGACGGAGGAAGGGGATTACCAGGTAAAACTGCGCAACCTGGTACGTTTCCTGAGTGATGGGGACAGGGCCAAGGTATCCTTGCGATTCCGCGGCCGTGAGATGGCCCACCAGGAGCTGGGGATGGAACTCCTCAAGCGAGTTGAAGGTGACTTGCTCGAGTACGGTTCGGTCGAACAGCATCCGAAGATGGAAGGACGCCAGCTGATCATGGTCATCGCCCCGAAAAAGAAGAAGTAATCAATAGGGCACGGCAGGCCTTCTGATTATGTTTATCAACTGAATGCGGAGTACCGAACATGCCAAAGATGAAAACTAAAAGTGGTGCTGCTAAGCGGTTTCTGAAAACTGCTAACGGTATCAAGCACAAGCACGCTTTCAAGAGCCACATCCTGACTAAAATGTCGACCAAGCGTAAGCGTCAACTGCGCGGTAGCAGCTTGCTGGCACCGTGTGACGTAGCAAAAGTCGAGCGCATGCTGCGCCTTCGTTAATTTAGTCAAGAATAGAGGAAGTAACTAATGGCTCGTGTAAAGCGTGGCGTCATTGCCCGTAAACGTCACAAAAAAATTCTGAAACTTGCTAAAGGCTACTACGGCGCTCGTTCGCGCGTATTCCGTGTTGCCAAGCAAGCGGTAATCAAGGCAGGCCAATACGCCTACCGTGACCGTCGTCAGAAAAAACGTCAGTTCCGCGCTCTGTGGATCGCTCGTATCAACGCTGGTGCACGTATCAACGGTCTGTCCTACAGCCGTTTCATCGCCGGCCTGAAAAAAGCGTCCATCGAGATCGACCGTAAGGTTCTGGCTGATCTGGCAGTGAACGAAAAAGCGGCGTTTGCTGCGATTGTCGAGAAAGCTAAAGCCACCTTGGCTTAAGTACCCCCGACAGTCACCTGCCTCACCTCTGTGGGGCCAGGTGTTAAACGTCATAAATAGGGGAAGAGCCTTCAAGCTCTTCCCCTATTTTGTATCTGGAGTCTGTACATGGAAAACCTGGATGCGCTGGTCTCTCAAGCACTAGAGGCTGTGCAAAGCGCTGAAGATATCAATGCCCTGGAGCAAATCCGGGTTCACTACCTTGGCAAGAAGGGCGAATTGACTCAGGTGATGAAGACCCTGGGAAATCTGCCGGCAGAAGAGCGTCCGCAAGTCGGCGCCCTGATCAACGTTGCCAAGGAGCGTGTCACAGAGGTTCTCAATGCCCGCAAGGCACTGTTTGAAGAGGCCGACCTGGCCGCCAAACTGTCTGCCGAGTCCATTGACGTGACCCTGCCTGGCCGCGGCCAGACCTCGGGTGGGCTGCATCCGGTTACTCGTACGCTGGAACGGATCGAACAGTTCTTCACCCACATCGGCTACGGCATTGCCGAAGGCCCTGAGGTCGAAGACGACTACCACAACTTCGAAGCGCTCAACATCCCAGGCCACCACCCGGCCCGGTCGATGCATGACACCTTCTATTTCAATGCCAACATGTTGCTGCGCACCCATACCTCGCCGGTACAGGTCCGCACCATGGAATCGAAACAGCCGCCGATCCGCATCGTCTGCCCAGGCCGTGTGTACCGCAGCGACTCCGATATCACCCACTCGCCGATGTTCCACCAGGTTGAAGGCCTGCTGGTCGATCGCGACATCAATTTCGCCGACCTCAAAGGCACCATCGAAGAGTTCCTGCGGGTGTTCTTCGAGAAAGAACTGGCGGTGCGCTTCCGTCCTTCGTACTTCCCGTTCACCGAGCCATCCGCTGAAGTCGACATGGAATGCGTGATGTGCAGCGGTAAAGGCTGCCGGGTCTGCAAACAGACCGGCTGGCTGGAAGTCATGGGCTGCGGCATGGTTCACCCGAACGTGTTGCGCATGTCCGGGATCGACCCGGAAGAATTTTCCGGCTTTGCCTTCGGCATGGGCGTCGAGCGTCTGGCCATGCTGCGTTACGGCGTGAACGACTTGCGTCTGTTCTTCGACAACGACTTGCGGTTCCTCGCGCAATTTCGCTAGTCGTAACGAATTCTTAGGAGAGCAGGATGAAATTCAGTGAACAATGGCTGCGTGGCTGGGTAAGCCCGCAGGTAAGTCGCGACGAGCTGGTTGCTCGTCTGTCGATGGCCGGTCTTGAGGTCGACAGCGTCACGCTGGCCGCCGGTGAATTCAGTGGCGTGGTCGTGGGCGAGGTGCTGAGCACCGAGCAGCACCCGGACGCCGACAAACTGCGCGTGTGCCAGGTCAGTAATGGCGCCGAAACCTTTCAGGTCGTGTGCGGTGCGCCAAACGTGCGCCCGGGCCTGAAGATTCCGTTCGCCATGATCGGTGCCGAGCTGCCGGGCGACTTCAAGATCAAGAAAGCCAAGCTGCGGGGCGTCGAGTCCAACGGCATGCTGTGCTCGCAAGCCGAGCTGCAGGTTGGCGAAGGCAACGATGGCCTGATGGAATTGCCGGTCGATGCACCGGTTGGCCAGGACATCCGTGAATACCTGGGCCTGGACGACGCCAGCATCGAGGTCGACCTGACCCCGAACCGCGGCGACTGCCTGTCCGTCGCCGGTCTGGCCCGTGAAGTCGGCGCGCTGTACGCCGCTGAAGTCACCCGCCCGGTCGTGGCCAGCGTGCCAGCGGTGCACGATGAAGTGCGTTCGGTTGAAGTCCTGGCGCCTGCCGCGTGCCCGCGTTACCTGGGCCGCGTGATCCGTAACGTCGACCTGTCCAAGCCGACTCCACTGTGGATGGTCGAGCGCCTGCGCCGTTCCGATGTGCGCAGCATCGACGCCGCCGTCGACATCACCAACTACGTGATGCTCGAACTGGGCCAACCGCTGCACGCTTTCGATCTCGCCGAAATCAATGGCGGCATCCGCGTGCGCATGGCCGAAGAAGGCGAGAAGCTGGTACTGCTCGACGGTCAGGAAGTCAGCCTGCGTAGCGATACTCTGGTCATCGCCGACCACACACGCGCCCTGGCAATCGCCGGCGTCATGGGGGGCGAGCACAGCGGCGTCAACACCGCGACCACCCGTGACGTGTTCCTCGAAAGCGCCTTCTTCGACCAGATCGCCGTCGCTGGCAAGGCCCGTTCCTACGGCCTGCACACCGACGCCTCGCACCGCTACGAGCGTGGCGTGGACTGGCAACTGGCCCGTGAAGCCATGGAGCGCGCCACCGGCCTGCTGCTGGAAATCACTGGTGGCGAAGCCGGCCCGATCATCGAAACCGTCAGCGAACAGCACCTGCCATCGATCGCGCCAGTCACCCTGCGTGCACAGCGCATCAGCCAGATGCTCGGCATGGAAATGGAATCGTCCGAAGTCGAGCGCCTGCTCAACGGCCTGGGCCTGAAAATTTCCGCCGACGGGGCAGGGCAGTGGCGCGTTGAAGTGCCAAGCCATCGCTTCGACATCAGCCTGGAAGTCGACCTGATCGAAGAACTGGCCCGCCTGTACGGCTACAACCGCCTGCCGGTCCGTTACCCGCAAGCGCGCCTGGCTCCACAAGCCAAGGCCGAAGCCCGTAGCGACCTGCCAGAGCTGCGTCGCCTGCTGGTCGCCCGTGGTTACCAGGAAGCCATCACCTACAGCTTCATCGATCCGAAACAGTTCGAACTGTTTAATCCGGGCGTTGAACCGCTGCTGCTGGCCAACCCAATCTCCAACGACATGGCCGCCATGCGCTCGTCGCTGTGGCCAGGCCTGGTCAAGTCGCTGCAGCACAACCTGAACCGCCAGCAGGATCGCGTACGCCTGTTCGAAAGTGGCCTGCGCTTCGTCGGTCAACTCGACGGCCTCAAGCAAGAGCCAATGATCGCCGGTGTTGTCTGCGGCGGTCGCCTGCCGGAAGGCTGGGCACAAGGTCGCGACGTCGTCGACTTCTTCGACGTCAAGGCTGACGTGGAAGCAGTACTGGGCTTCGCCGGCGCCCTGGATTCGTTCACTTTCGTGCCGGGCCAACACCCAGCGCTGCACCCGGGTCAGACCGCGCGCATCGAACGTGAAGGTCGCCTGGTCGGCTTCGTCGGTGCGATCCACCCCGAATTGTCGAAAACCCTCGGTCTCGACCGTCCGGTATTCGTCTTCGAGCTGGTTCTGGCCGAAGTGGCACTGGGTAAAATGCCTAAATTCCGGGAGTTATCGCGCTTTCCTGAAGTGCGACGTGACCTGGCCCTGATCGCGGCCACGGACGTGGCGGCCAGTGCCGTACTGGACGTAATCCGTGAAAATGCAGGCGAATGGCTGACAGACCTCAGGCTATTTGACGTGTATCAGGGTAAAGGCATTGATCCTGATAGAAAAAGCCTCGCAGTCGGCTTGACCTGGCAGCATCCATCGCGCACTCTTAATGACGATGAGGTGAATACCACGACGCAAAACATCCTCACCTCGCTCGAACAAAGGTTGAACGCCACGTTAAGGAAGTGACGTATGGGGGCTCTGACGAAAGCTGAGATGGCGGAACGTCTGTATGAGGAGCTGGGCCTGAATAAACGGGAGGCCAAGGAATTGGTTGAACTGTTTTTTGAGGAAATCAGGCACGCTCTGGAAGACAACGAACAAGTCAAATTGTCCGGTTTTGGCAATTTCGACCTTCGGGACAAACGCCAGCGGCCTGGCCGCAATCCGAAAACGGGAGAAGAAATCCCGATCACGGCTCGCCGTGTGGTCACCTTTCGTCCAGGGCAGAAGTTGAAGGCCCGAGTTGAGGCTTATGCTGGAACCAAGTCATAACGACGAGCTACCCGTCATCCCAGGCAAACGCTACTTCACCATCGGTGAAGTCAGCGAGCTGTGTGCGGTAAAACCACACGTGCTGCGCTACTGGGAGCAGGAGTTTCCTCAACTCAACCCCGTCAAACGCCGCGGGAACCGCCGGTATTATCAGCGACAAGATGTGCTGATGATCCGGCAGATCCGCGCGCTTCTTTACGATCAAGGGTTCACCATCGGTGGCGCACGTCTGCGTTTGTCCGGCGATGAAGCCAAAGATGACACTACCCAGTACAAGCAGATGATCCGGCAGATGATTGCCGAATTGGAAGATGTGCTGGTTGTGCTCAAGAAATAATTTTTCGCTTTTAAATACTTTCAGTTTTCAAAAGCTTGCGATATATTCTTGAGCGTCCTTCGAGATGAGGGATGAGTTTCACGCCTAGTCGGGGCGTAGCGCAGTCCGGTAGCGCACTAGCATGGGGTGCTAGGGGTCGAGTGTTCGAATCACTCCGTCCCGACCATATTTTTCAATGACTTAGCCCAACTTTCGCGAGTTGGGCTTTTTCATGTGCGTGACTTTTTCGGGGCTCCGAAGTTGTGGTCGTGCCCCGTCGACTGGATGACCTCCGGGCCATAAACGCGCCGATACGGGCGCAATCCCATTCCTTAGGCTTGCAGGCAAGGACTGGAAGTTATGCGTGAGCTTCTTCGCGCTCAGGTACCAGGCGAATCTCTACGCGCTGACCAAGCGCGCGCGCGGCGCTGGCCAGTGTCGCTAAGGTCATTCCTGCGTCATTCTGGTCAAGCGCGCGGTCCACGGCAGTGCGGCTGGTATGCATCCGCTCCGCAAGGGCTTTCTTGCTAACACGCTGCAGCTTCATCGCTTCGGCTATTTGCCAAGCGATGACACGCTTGAGGGCGGCAGCAGATACCTCTTCAACAAGGCCTTGCTCTGCGAGGAAATCGTCAAAGTCAGAACCAATGTGCTTACTCATATGCTGTACCTCATAGTCTTGCTTTACGCTGCTTGGCGGTTGCCAAATCAGACGCTGGTGTTTTCTGGCATTTCTTGATGAAACCATGGAGGAGGATCATTTCCGCGCTGACAACCGTAAATAGAACACGAGCTATTGTGTCCTCCAGGTCGGTCCTAACCTCTCAGAGGCCAGTGTCTAGCTTGCGAACTACTGGCATTCCGATGGGCCAGCCATATTGGACAGTCTTGATGTCCGTCTTGATGTCCGTTCCTATCAGGCGACGATGCTCCCGCGGTAGATCGGTTAACCATTCGCGTACTGGTTCGTTGCCAGCGCCGGTGCAGAAGAATCGTACGTTGAGAACAGGTGGGATATCGGACATGGGCTCATGTGTACCTAAATAGGTGCATGGTGCAACTACTTGCCGATAAATCTTTCGGTATGTATTTGCAGGCCCCAGTAGAAAGGACGCAGCAGACCACTACCGCCCTGTTTCCTTGATGGCTATGTCAGGCTGCGCGAGCATCGTGAGCGATAGCAAGCCTGAAGGGTTATGAAGACAGTACTGTTCCGCTCAAGACGAGCGTGAATGGCGGGTATTGGGGCAACATCCTGTTTGGTGGGCTGATTGGCATGCTTATCGTTGATCCGCTGACCGGCGCAATGTAAACGCTGCCAGACGATGTCGCGGGCCAACCATCACCGCTCGCAACCGCCCAGGCTGCAGCGCAATAGCGGCAATAGCGGCAATAGCGGCAATAGCGGCAATAGCGGCAAGAGCAAGCCCGGGGCTTAACCGGGCTTCAAAGCTTCCAAAATTGGATCATTGGCTGGCAAGTGCGCGAAGCGCGACTCGCGAAGCCGCCAGGTCCCAAGCCGCGGTACCAACGCTTTTAAATACAACGGGCCGTGACCAATCGATCGGGCCGCGGATGGCTGCGGCCAGCGATCTGACCTGGGACCAATCCACACCTGCCCGCAACAGATCGCCGGCTTCGTGCTGCGCACCAGCAGGATCGTCAGCATAGAGAACGCTACCGTCCAGCGTGACTTTGCCAAGCTCCGCCATCTCTGGCTTGAAAGCACCTACACCAATTATCAATCGACCAGGTTTGGCTAGCTCGTTATAGACCGGCTCTGTGCTGGTGGTGACGGTGATTACTACATCCACGTCGGGAATGCTGGCGCCGCACGGTTGCAAATGCTCGTGCAGGTCTCGGTTGCTGTTGCAGAAGTCTGCCGTCGCTTGCTCGCCAATCCCTCGAACCCAGAGCATGCACTGTGGGTACAGGGCATTGATAGCCTGGACGTGATGACGCGCTTGTGCGCCGGTGCCGAACAGTAAGATCTGTTTCGGTTCATGCTTCAACAGCGTCCGAATCGCCAGGAGGGTCACTGCCGCAGTACGACGCCCTGTGACTTCTGGGCCGTCGAGCACGCAGTTTATTTGTCCGGTTACGGCATCACAGACAGTGACCGTGCCGTTGATCGTCGGCAGCTGACGCTGCACATTCCCCGGCTGGACGTTTACCAGTTTGTGGATGCCGATATCCGGGGCGGTGGCGGGCATGCTCAGCAAGACACCGCCGTCGCCCAAGGGTACAACCAGGCGCTCAGGGCTCAGAATTGAACCCGCTTCCAGTTCGGTTGCGGCTTGGGCAATAGCGTCAACGAGTTTTTTGAAATCCAGCAGTGCCGCTGTCTGCGCTTGATCACAGACGCGAACCGAAAGGTTTTTCTGGGCGGCATTATTCGCCAGCATATTAGTCATCGAATATTCCTTTTGCTCAGATCAGTAGTGGCGGATGTCGGAAAGAAACTGCTGCGCGAGCGGACGGCACAGCCATCGCAGGCAAGCCGTACTCGTATGTGCCTTCAGTGTAAAATTTGCGCAAGAAAGGCCTTGGCCCGCGCGCTGTTCGGGGCGCTGAAGAAGTCTTCAGGCGGCGCGTCCTCAATGATCTGGCCGCCGTCGAGAAACAGCACGCGTTCGGCCACTTGCCGGGCAAAACCCATTTCGTGGGTGACGCAGAGCATGGTCATGCCGCTGCCGGCCAGGTTCACCATCACATCCAACACTTCGCTTACCATTTCCGGATCGAGCGCCGAGGTGGGTTCGTCGAACAACATGATTTTGGGTTCCATGCACAACGCCCGGGCGATGGCCACGCGCTGTTGCTGGCCCCCCGAGAGCTGGCTGGGGTACTTGCCGGCCTGGCTGGCGATACCGACTTTTTGCAGGAAGTGCTGGGCCAGTTCCTCGGCCTTCTTGCGGCTCAGGCCACGTACCGAAATCGGGGCCAGGGTGCAGTTATCGAGCACGCTCATGTGCGGGAACAGATTGAAATGCTGGAACACCATGCCTATTTCACTGAGGACCTTGGTGGCCTCGCGGTTGGTCTGGGCCAAGTCGGTGTCGTTTACCAGAATGCGGCCTTTTTCGGCGATTTCCAGGCGGTTGATGCAGCGGATCAGCGTCGATTTTCCGGAGCCGGAAGGCCCACAGAGCACGATGCGCTCGCCTTCGCGCACTGTCAGATCGATGTTGTGCAGCACATGAAAGGCGCCATAGAACTTGTTCAGGCCGGCGATATCAACCACCACCTTACGGGTGTCCGGGCTTGCGGCGAGCGGAGTGTCTACACGGGCAGAGAGGGCATGCATGGTCTTGTCTCCGGCAATCAGTGAAAGCGCTCGGCGCTGTACGGGGCAGGGTTGGTAAAGGGGGTTGCACCGGTCATCAACTCGGCCAGCAAACGGCCGCAGACCGGGCCGAGGGTCAGGCCATGGTGGGCATGCCCGAAGTTGAACCACAGACCTTTGTGCCGTGGCGCCGGGCCGATCACCGGGCACATGTCCGGCAAGCATGGACGGCGTCCCAGCCAGGGCTCGGCATCCAGGCGTTCGCCCAGGGGGTAGAAGGCGCGCGCCAGCTCTTCGCAGCGACGTAGCTGGATTTCGTTGACCGGGTCCTGGCTGTCGGCGAACTCGATCCCGGTTGTCAGGCGAATGCCGCCGACCATCGGTGCCAGGACATAACCGCCCACCGGGTCCAGCAGCGGTAGTTGCAAGCGCGTGCCAGGCAGGGCGGCATAGTGCATGTGATAACCGCGCTTGATCGCCAGGGGAATGTCATACCCTAGAGGCTCGAAAATGCCCCGGGCTTGCGGGCCGAGGGCGACCACAGCTTCGTCTGCAATCACCAGGCCCTGTTCGCTCTGCACCTCCCATTTCCCCACGCGCTGGCGCAAGGAGAGGGCGTCACCAAGGACGAACAAGCCCCCGCGTTTGACGAACAGATCGGCATAACCGCGTGTCAGGCCGCCGGGGTCGCTGACGGTCTTGGGGTCCAGCCAATGAATGCCGCCGACCACGCTGCTGTGCAGGCCCGGTTGACGGGCATGCATCTGGTCGCGGTCGAGCACTTCATAATTCAGGCCATAGTCCATCAGCGCAGCAGCGTCGCATTGGGACTTGGCAAATGCCGGCAGAGAGTTGTAGGCCTCGACCCAGCCACTGGCCTGGATCAAGTGATCCATACCAGCCGGTGCAGAGAGCAGGTCGTGTTCGCTGACGCAGTGCTCCACCAACGGCAGCATGGCCCGGGTTGCGGCGGCCAGGCCCTTGGTCCCGGAGTGCCGCCAGTACTGCAGCAACCATGGACCGGCCTTGGGCAGGTGCTTCAAGCTGTAGCGCACATCCGACTGCTGGTTGCCCGCATAGCGCAACAGGCTCGATAGCTGGCGCGGGAACGCGTAGGGAATTACGCTGGCGCGCTCGATCAGCCCGGCATTGCCGTGGCTGGTGCCGTTACCCGGTTGCTGGCGGTCGATGAGCACGACCTTGCGGCCACGGGCCTGTAACTGGAGTGCGGTACTGACGCCGACAATTCCTGCGCCCAGAACGATGGTTTCGCAATGCATGGTATATCCCTGATGCAGGGGCGCGCACGGCAGCCCGAGTAAATTTGGTTTACTGCAGGTGGCGGCCGAGGCGGCCCTCGAGCGCTTTCAGGCTGCGCCGCACGATTTCCACAATCAGCAGATAGAGCACGGCGGCCCAGAGGTAGATCTGGAAGTCGAAACTGCGCGAGAAGGCCAGCTTGGTCACACCCATCAAGTCGTAGATGGTCACCAGCGAAGCAATGGCGCTGGCCTTGATCATCAGGATCAATTCATTGCCCAGCGGGCCAATGGCGACCAGCAGGGATTGCGGCAGGATGACTTTGCGAAAGGTGGTCCAGCGCGACAGACTGAGGGCCTTCGAGGCCTCGCGCTGGCCTTGGGTCACGGCCAGGATGCTGCCGCGTAAAATCTCCGCCTGATAGGCCGCGGTGTTCAGGGTGAAGGCCAGCAGCGTGCAGAACCAGGCGTCACGGAAGAACCACCACATACCCACGTCCTGCCAGAAGCCTTTGAACGAACCCAGGCCGTAATAGAGCATGAACAGCTGTGCCAGCAGCGGCGAACCGCGGAAGAAATACACGTAGACGCCGGTAAAACGGCTGATAAAGCGGTTACTCGACAACCGGCCCAGAGCGATCAGCAGACCGAGCAGGGCGCCAAGGGTGAAGGAAATGGCCACCAGCTTGGCAGTCACCAACAGACCTTCGATGAAGCGGGGACCGTAACGCTCCAGCAAGTCAGGGCTGAGGAACAGATTCTGCAATTCATCGAAGCTCATGGGCGAACGCTCCGTTGATGGCGGCTGAAATACTGCTCGAGGAACTGGAACAGGCGGCCGGAAATGGCCGAGAAAAACAGGTAGCCAAGGCAGGCTACGGTGTAGAACAGCATCGGTTCCTTGGTGACGCTCACCGCGAGGTTGGTCTGACGCATCAGGTCGACCAGGGAGATGGTCGACACCAGCGAGGTGTCCTTGAGCAGCGACAGCCAATTATTCGACAGGCCCGGTAAAGCAATGCGAACCAATTGCGGCAGTACCACCTTGGTAAAGGTTGTGCGTCGGGACAGGCCCAGGGCTGCTGCTGCTTCGAACTGGCCCTTGGGCACGGTTTTGAAGGCGCCCAGCCAGATCTGGCTGGAGAACGCGGCGAACACCAGACTGAAGGCGATCATCGCGGCGACGAAGGGGTTGATCGCGACTTCGGCCTCGTAGCCCATCGCGGCCAACAGTTTCTGCGCACCGATCTGGCAGCCGTAATAGATTATCAGCAGGGTCAGCAGCTCGGGCAGCCCGCGGAACACGGTGGCAAACACCGTGCTCATGGAGCGCAACCAGCGACGTCGGGAACGGGAGGCCAAGGCCAGGCCCAGGCCTAGTGGCAGGCCAATCGGCAGGCAGCTCAGGGCCAGGGCAATGGTTACCAGGGCGCCGGCCAGCAAGGCTGAACCCCAGCCGCCGCTGGCGAAGGATAGCAATGACAGGTTTTCGAACATGCTCGAACCCTCTCGGTAAATTAAGCTCGCACGCGCTCACCGCACCCGTGTGTGGGTGCGGTGCAACATGTCGGCAAGTAATGACCCTCAGGCGCGGCTGAGGGCTCGGCGGATCAATAGATATCGAAAGCGAAGTAGCGACTGGAGATCTTCTTATACGTGCCGTCGGCAACGATCTCGTCCAGCGCCTTGTTGAAGCGCTCGCGCAGGACATCGTCACCTTTGCGCACCGCGATCGACGCGTCGGCGGTGGTGCCGTTGACGTCGCCGATGATCTTGCAGCAGTCCTTGCCAGCGCTGTCGACCCAGGCCAGCAACGGGAATTTGTCGGCAATCACGCCGTCGATCCGGCCAGTCGCCAAGTCGCTGTTGGCTTCATCAAGGGTAGGGTAGAGCTTCACGTCGGCGCCGGCTGGGCCGTAATGATCTTCGGCATAGATGGCCTGAGTCGAGGATGCTTGGGCACCGACCGTGCGGCCCTTGAAGCTCGTCTGGGCGTCAGTGATGTCCGAGTCCTTGGATACTGCCACGGACAGGGGGGTACGGTAGTAGTGCCGGGTGAAGTCGATTTTCTGCTTGCGCTCATCGGTGGCGATCATCGAAGCCACGACCGCATCGTATTTCTTCGCCATTAGCGCCGGGATAATCCCTTCCCAGTCCTGGGCGACGATACTGCACTGCACGTTCATGCGTTCGCACAACGCGTTAGCGATATCCACATCGAAACCGTGCAGCTTGTTGTCCGAGTCAACGTAGTTGAACGGCGGGTAAGCGCCTTCGGTAGCAATCCTCAGTACTTCAGCCTGCGCACTGGTGGCCCCGGCCAGGACCATTGCGCATACACCGGCAAAGCGAATGACGTGTTTCATCCAGCACCTCGTTTTATTGTTTTGAGTTTGGTGATGATGTGTATCCAACGAACTCGTTGTGTAAGGCCGCGATGGCTTCAAGACGCTTTTCGACCTCGGGACCCAGCTGTTTGCAGACGTCGTTGACTAGCAGGTGGACCAGCGACAGCATCGCCGCTGTCGATTCCCAGAACAGATTGAACTCGGTGGGCACACGGAACACTTCATCGGCGTTCTCTTCGGCCCAGTCGCAAAAGGTATCGGTGATCAGCGTCACAGGGATTCCGGCATCGCGGGCCTTGCGGCACAGGGTCAGGGCGTGGCGGGAATAGCGGCGGGCTTCGAACACCACCAGCGCACTGTCTTGTGGGGCACTGAGCAACACATCGGCGTAATGCCCGGCGGCACCGTCGACCCAGTGGGTGTCATCGCGCAGGTACTGCAGCAGATGCACCATTGATGCTGCGATGCCACGCTCTGTCTGGAACCCGGCGACGAACACCTTGCGCCGGGTGGCCAGGCGCTGGCTGACGCTGTGCCAGGTCGGGGTGAGGCTATATTCGTAAACCTTGACCAGGGCCGCGACTTCCAACTCGAAGCTGCGCGGTAGGCCTTGCGGGCCCTGGCTCGCTTGATGGCGAAACTCCTGCAGGCGATCACCCACCAGCCATGGGCCATCGCCCAGGTCGACCTTGAGGTCGTTTTTCAAGTCTTTGAAATGGCTATATCCGAGGGAGCGACAGAAGCGCCCCACACTGGATTCACTGACGTTCAATTTCGCGGCAATATCAGCGGCTGTCTGGAACGGCAGTTCATAGAGGTTGGCCAGCATATAGTTAGCAATCACCCGGCCAGAGGCGGCGGCGGTTGAAAGACTGCTTTCAAGGCGTTGTTTGATGGGCTGGCTCAAGACTGCTTCCTGTTGTTTTCAGCGCTTGTGAAAGAAAATGCGTGTTTTCTGTCATTAAGTCAATACATGACAGATAGCTGTCATTGTCGAATGTCCTGATTCTGGTACGCAGCATTGAGGGAACCCTGTTGGAGGCGTGGATTTTAAGGGGAGCAATCTTCAGTGCAGAGTCTTAACCCTACGATTCTCGCCGATCCTGATCCGATCCAGCGCACGATTAAGAGCATCCAATGCGTCAAGGAGTGCTTTTGCCTCAGCCTCTCTACCCTCTCCCCAAAGACGCTCAACAATCCTGTTCAAGGCTTGAATGGATCTTTCAATGTCGGCAGCTGTGACTGCTGTCGTATCTGCAAGTTGTTTCTTCGACAATTTCAGAGCCTCTGCCATTCCCCGTGCCTTCACGCATGAATCGGCAACGCCAATCCAAACACCACAAAAAAACCGCCACACACCTTATTAAACCGCCGCCCGGTCCTCGCCAACCAAGGCCGCACCCGGTTAGCCGCACTTGCCACCATATACTCCACAAAAAACTCCACCACCGCATACGTCAGCGCAATCGCCGCCGTCTGCGCAATGATGCTCCTGTGCGGATCGAGAAACGGTGGGATAAACGCAGTAAACAACAGCAGTGCCTTGGGGTTCGAAAGCGCCGACACCAACCCTTGGCGGAATAGTGACCAGCGTCGAAAGCTGATAGCGCCCGTCGACTCAAGACTGATGGGCGCAGCCCGCCACAGCCCCCAGCCCAACCAGATCAGATACAGCCCGCCCACGACCTTCAATACCGTGAACCACGTGGCCGAGGCCTTGATCAGCGCGCCCAATCCCAGCGCACAAAGTGCAAGCACGACTGCAAAGCCGAGCACGCCGCCCGAGATGGTGAACAGCGCTTTGCGACTGCCATGAATGGCCCCATGGGTAAGTGCCAATAATGCATTCGGCCCTGGCACTACGGAGATGCCGAAGCAGGTGATCAGGTACAGCAACCAGGTATCGAATGGCATGAGCAGATCCAGAAAGTGTTGATTTAGCCAGATCTTGCGGATGAACTGCATTCCTGAAAAGCGCATAATTCATATCTTAACCATTCGATTATCGAATAGAGGATGTAGCGATGCCTGCCAGCGATTTACAGATCGATTGGCTCAAGTGCTTTGTGGCCGTAGTGGACGCCGGTTCATTGTCCGGTGCAGCGCACGAGGTCAACCGATCGCAGTCCGCCGTCAGCATGCAGATGAAAAAACTGGAGGCAGCGCTTGGACGGCAGTTGTTGAGTCGTGGCCCGAGGCATCTGCAACTGACCGATGACGGCCAGACGCTGCTGAGCTACGCCCGTCGCATGCTCGCACTGCATGCCGAAACCCAGGCGGCGTTTCACGGTGAGGAGTTGACCGGACGAATCCGCCTGGGCGTCGCGGAAGACTATGCGGCCAAGTATCTGACGCCGCTGCTGAAGCGGTTTTCGCCGCGCTATGCCGGGGTGGAAATAGAACTGACCTGTGAGCAGTCGACTGCGCTGATCCCGCGTGTGCGCAACGGCGATCTGGATCTGGCGCTGGTGTCGCGGGACTCGCCGCAGAGCGGTACGTTTCTGTTCAAGGAACCGATGGTCTGGGTGGGCTCGCCGCAGTTCGAATTGTGGAGGCGCGATCCGGTGCCGATTGCCGTCTACGAGAGCGCGAGCCTGGCCCGACTGTATGCGGTGAATTCACTTACCCAGCGCGGACGGCAATTCAAGGTGGTGTACAACAGCTCCAGCCTGGCAGGCCAGGTGGCGGCGGTGGAGGGTGGGCTGGCGATTGCCGCGATCACTCAGTGCACGGTGTCGGCGTCACTTCAGGTGCTGGGCAGTGAACACGGCCTGGGGAGCATTGAGCCGATGGAGGTGTCGATCCTGCGCAGCCGGGCTTCTCGCGGGTCGCAAGCGGTCAACAGCCTGCATGCTTTCATCATCAGTGCGCTAAGGCATCAGGTGTAGGCTCGGGTCCCTTTTTTTGGCTTTTTTTGCCCGTCCCTTTTTTTGTCCAGAGCCTAAAACGAATTACTCAGTCTTCGCACTCTTGATGTCACTAATGATCTGCTGAGCGATCGCCTCTACCTGCTTTTGGGTCATCGCTGACATCACTCCCTCCCAAGCAGATGAGGATGTGTCATAGGTGCGGCTCCCGATCAAGCGCCCGGACTTCAAATCTGAGTAATCCGCACTTGAGTTGATCCAGGCGTTGCCGACCATTACGCCTGCGGCATAGCGTGCACCGGGAGTCAGATAGCGGAAATTGGTAACGTTGATTTTGATGCCCACACCGTCCTTCACTGCAGGGTCTGCTACATGAGACTCGGTGAGGCGGTAACCGGCGCGGGCAGCTTCATCCTTGAGGGCCTGATTCCATTCTTGCCTCAGGCGAATCCAGTCTTCGTTCTGCTGTACCTTGCCGTTACCCTGAATATCCACCACCAGGTTCTTCTTGGCGGGCTGCTCAATCGTCAGTGTTTCAGCGCCAGTGCTTTTTACGGAGGCCGCACAGCCGCTCAGCAGCAACACGGCTACGATGCACGACAGGGCGAGTAGCGTTTTGGTGTTTTTCATTGTGCGTCCCTATCCAACGGTTCTGCTGCTGACTTGCAGCTACGGATTTCAGCTATCACTTGGCATCGATTGCACCGGGAAATTGCCCCTGGTTTGAGGCCCTTACCCTTTGGCTTTATTGCAGTTATCCAACAAGGCATTATCAGCAGCTGACAAGGCTTTCCCTGCGCACACCCCGTAGAACTTCACGACAGCCAGCTGGTTCTTCATCTGTTTGTTCAGCAGAATCAGCTCAGGAAGAAGCTCTGGAGAACTGTTGTAGCGATCATAACTGCGCTGGGCGGAGGCCAAAGCTTTCTCAGGTGATGAACCTTTCAACACGCCAACCAACAACACGTCGTCAGCAAATAATGCGTCTCCACTGGCGACCATACCCTCGAGCATGGTGAACGCATCGCGGGGTTTACCGTTCAAGGCCATGGCATTGATCATTGCATGACGGGCAAAAGGGGTAGACCCAGCCGGGCTCTTTTCAGCGGCTTTGGCATTTGCCAGTGCCAGTGGCAGTTGTTGCTCTTGCATGGCGGCGAGCGAAGCATGGACCTTGTCAATTCCGGCGAAGAAGTCCTTGGCATGCGCAGATTTCAACACAGCAACATAAGGTTTGGTCGTCAGCGGTGGACGATCGGCATTTGCGTAATGCTTTTTGATGTAGGTGCGCAATGTCGTCAAGCGCTCTTCACCTTGGTCGTGATGCACCGACGTGTCGTGGATCAGCTTGGCCAGCTTGTTTTCGAGAATGTCCAATTGACCATCCACGGCATCAGTAATTACGTTTTTTTCACTCTTGGCAAACAGGTCGATGTAGTTGGTCTTGCGCTTTTCAATGATCGCCCGGTTGCGAGCATCCCATTCCTGCATGCGTGACAGAAAGTTAAGCTCGCCGATGTATGAGTAATTGGCTCTGACGATCAGGTCGGCGCCGAGCTGATCTGCGGCATTTTCCTGGTCGCGGGATAATGCCGGGACCAGGCCGATCTGGGACACGCCGAGCGCGGCATTGTTCGCCGCGACCATGCGCATCAAGTCATTGCTGGTAGCGGTTTTCAGCTGGCGGTTGATGTAAATATTTCCCGCCGAATAAGCAACGCTTGAAACGGTATCTATCCAATTGGTTTTGTAATGCTGCAGCAGTACATGGGAATACTCGTGTGCAATGACGGCGGCCAGTTCGTCCTCGCTCTCCAGGGAATCCAGCATCTTGTAGGAAACATAGATGCCGCCATCCTGGAAGCTGGTTGCATTGAATTCAGTGTTTGGTGTCGCGTAGACCCTGGCAGCGGCAGGGGTGCCTGGAATACTTTTTTGTATTCGAGCGAGCACTGCATTGAGATAGGTATCGATTTGGTTGTCGGCAGCGATGCCCAGCGCTTTCTTTTGCAGTTGAGTGCTTTCGGGGCTGCTCTGGGCGATGTTGCTGCGATTAGCGGCCTGCCCGCTAAAGTTGGCGGCATATTGCGTCAGGTTTGGATCGACCTTGGGGCCACCCAGCGGCAGGCCAGGCACCTTGATTTGTGCGCACCCGCATATTGTGGCGATCGCTATGGCCAAAATGCTCAACCTGATCATGAGCAACCTTCCCCAGCGCCCCGACCGGTTTTGGCGACACTGCCGATGGTTGTCGCAATGCATCGGGTATCCCCCGGGCTCTTGAGTGGGAAAACTTTTACGTCTGCCAGGTCAAACCACATTTCCCGGCCTTGCTGGGCAACCTTCACATAACCCTTGTCGCTTTCTGCGATGACCGGTGTTGGCAGCGTGAGTGTATTGCTGGCAATACTCTGCACTTTGACGAAGTAATCAGCCTGTTGGGCGTAGATGTTCACCGAGTCGTCCCGCAATGCAGTGACTTTTGGTGCTTCCGCGTAGGCCGTGGTGGCGAAAAGAAACGCTGCGACAAGTGCGCTATCGGTGATTCGCTTCATCCAGTTCATTGGGGAGTCCTCCATGAGAGCCAGCGTGTGTGAGGTTTTCTTCGTTCTTTTCAATCAATCGATTCACCAACTCGTAGACGAGCAGGATGCCCAGCCAGTCGAGAGGTGGATGGTGTTCGATTGCGTACAGGTAGGTGCTCGCACCGACCACCGAGCCCAATGCGACCATGCGCATCAGCAAACTCAGGCCGGGAGGTTTGGCACGAATGAGGGCGGCGCAGACCCAGGAAATGAACCCGGCCATGATGATCAGCGGCCAATCAAGACCGGTGCGCTGGAAATAACCGGCGTTCCAGTTCAGCAGGTTGTCCAGCGCCATCGCATGCAGATACACCCCGGGTATTTGTCCGTGCACCGGGCTTTCGGCGATGTCATGGATGCCTTTGAGGCTAAGCCCGATCATCACCACGCGTCCTGCCAGTACACCTTGTGCTTTTTCAGAGGTGAGGTCTTCTTCGCGCACCGTGACGGCATATGGGCAAGGCTGGCGGACGCGTTTCACCGAATCTTGGTCGATACCGGAAATCAGCGCGGCGTAAAAAGTGGTCAAGGCGCCCGACAACCGAGCAAATAGCGAGTCCTGGGTTGCGGTGCACTGGGTCTCGGAAATCAGTTGTCGCTCGGGCACTATTCGCGACACATTGCGCCCCCACTGGACGACCATGGCGTTGCAGAATTGGCCGACGTCGCCCTTCATCAGCCCGGCCGGGCAGCCTGACTGAAGCCCCTTTTCGCACATGAACCGGTAGAGCTGCAGCGCAGCGGTAGGCTTCAGCTCGTCATCACACAGCTGGTTTTCCTGCAGCTGCGAATCACGGTCGCTGTAGTAGTGACCCGGGCTGAGGAGTAGCGGGTAATCCTCGCCATGTCCACGCCAGCCAGTCAGGGTGGTCTGCGTGCCAGGCACATCGACAAAGACACTCTTGCGCTGATTGTCGAGTGTCGCCAGATAGAGTGGAATGCCTTTGCCGGCAAGCGTTTCGCCAAGGGACTGGCGAGCGGATTCGAGTGAGTCGTCGTAGGCTCGTCGGTCTTCAACGAGAATATCGAGAAAGATCGCTGCGGGCTTTTGCCTGGCGATGCGTCGGATGACTTCTTCGTAATAGATGTAGCGCGGCGGCCAGGATTCGCTGCGGCTGGCAAGGGTCTGTTCGTCAATCAGGACCACCGCGATCCGGTCTTGTGAATCCGCTGGGTAAAAAGACGAGGTGACCTTCTGGAACAGTCCCTCCGAATAGGCTTGAACCTGGTGCGAAAGACCAAAAGGATCGGCTTTATCCAGCAGGAATATGGTGAAGAACCAGGTGACAAAAATGATCGGTATTCGAGAGAACGTTTTGCACTCGAACATTTTACGCCCGAAGAGGTCGAGATTTTTGCCAAGGTTTTTGACGAAGACGCGAAAACTGAACTGCTGCAAGGTGACCAGACTTGCCTTGCGTCTTTGCCACCACTGGTGACAGGCATGCCGCAGATCACTCCAGAGCAGGGACGGAGATTGCCAATAACGCTTGCGTGTCTCGCGCCCCGGCCAAAAGTCCTCGACCCCCTTGATGAGTTCTTTTTCGTCGTGTTTTGCTTCGGTCATAACGTCCATGTCTAGTCTGGTTCATTCCCTTGACGGGAGCTGCAGCGCTAGAACGGCCACAGTAAAAGCTGTGAGGGTCACAGCAATAGATGGCAAAAAGCTATCATAGTAGACGAGCGATTACTCCAAGAATTTCTTTTAATGCCCGCGGGGGCAGGGCCACGGAAATTGCGCCCGGCCTTCTCGCGGGTCGCAAGCGGTGAACAGCCTGCGTGCTTTCATCATCAGTGCACGAAGGCATCAGGTGTAGGCTCGCAGAGTTGCTCTGCGAGCCTAGGCGAAGGAGCAGGGATCAGCCGCGCGTCACCTCATCCAGCGCCTGCTCCAGCGTACTGACCGTGCGCTCGATATTGTGCAGCTTTTCAAGCCCGAACAGTCCGATCCGAAAGGTCTGGAAGTCGGCCGGCTCGTCGCATTGCAACGGTACTCCAGCGGCGATCTGCAGGCCGTGGGCAACAAATTTCTTGCCGCTCTTGATCTCGGCATCGTCGGTGTAGCTCACCACCACGCCAGGCGCCTGGAATCCGGTTGCGGCCACGCTCTTGATCCCTTTGCCGGTCAACATGGCGCGCACCCGGTCGCCCAGCGCCTGCTGTTCGTCGCGGACCTTGTCGAAGCCGTAGGCTTGCGTCTCTTTCATCACTTCGTTGAACCGAGCGAGGGAATCGCTGGGCATGGTTGCGTGGTAGGCATGCCCGCCCTGTTCGTATGCCTGCATGATCTGCAACCATTTTTTCAGGTCGCAGGCGAAGCTGCTGCTCTGCGTCTGCTCGATGCGCTCAAGGGCCAGGGCACTGAACATCACCAGGGCGCAGCAAGGGGAGGCGCTCCAGCCTTTCTGCGGTGCACTGATCAGCAGGTCGATGGCGCATTTGTGCATATCGACCCACAGCGCCCCCGAGGCGATGCAGTCCAGTACGAACAGGCCGCCCACCGCATGCACGGCGTCGCCGACGGCGCGCAGGTAGTCATCGGGCAGGATAATCCCGGATGAGGTTTCGACGTGGGGGGCGAAGACAATCTGCGGCTTCTGCGCCTTGATGGCTGCCAGCACTTCGTCCAGCGGGGGCGGGGCGTAGGCTGCCTGGTGGCCAGTCTCGACCGGTCGAGCTTTGAGCACCGTGGTCGCTGCCGGGATGTTGCCCATGTCCAGGATCTGGCTCCAGCGATAACTGAACCAGCCGTTGCGGATCACCAGGCATTGCTGGTCGGTGGCAAACTGCCGCGCCACCGCTTCCATGCCAAATGTGCCGCTGCCCGGAACTACCGCAACCGCCTGGGCGTTGTAGACCTGTTTCAGGGTGCTGGAAATGTTCTTCATCACGCCTTGGAACGACTGCGACATGTGGTTGAGCGAGCGGTCGGTGTAGACGACCGAGTACTCGACCAATCCCTCGGGATCGACACTGGGATAGAGCTTTGACATGGGTGACTCCATTGACAGAGAGGTCAGTGGTATCGACCCTGCCCTAAGCGTCGGCAAATGACAAGATCACTGGTTCCGCGCCGTGCAGGTGAAACCGTGGAGGGGGTTAATAACCCCGGAACTTCGAGACTTCCAATGTCATGAGATAACGCTCCTCTGTGGGGCGCTTATCGTCTGTAAATCGATTGACCACCAACATGATCTGGTACTTGTCGCCTGCTCGCCAGTAGGTTTTTCCGCTCCTGTTCTCATCCCTTAGCTTCGCTCTCCAATCGGGGGTATCAGCGAACGGCGGGAAGTCGTCGTCCCAGAGGACTGTCCAGCCGCTTTGCCGCCATTGTTCCTGTAAATCCAAGACGACTTTGAGCGTGTCATCGAGGAGCAGTGGTTCGATTTGAGGGGACATGCGGACGCTTCGTATTATTTCGTTGTCGTATATCACTGCGAAAAATCGAGCTGGCGGAGTTACGAATCCGAATTGAGGGTCGATGAAGCGCAGACTGGCATCGGACTTTGGAATGTCGAACGACACGTTCCCAGGAATGGCTGAATCGATAGATGCGCTGGAGCGTTTGCGCATCGCTTCGTACGGCTCGCCAATCACCAGCGCAATTTCACGCTCAGCTGGCGAGTACTGGATAACTGCGGACGCGAGGACGGCGGTTAGCGCTACCGCAAATATGCACCGCCCCCAGCCGACGCGTTTCACCAAACTCATCGCACGCCACCTCTGTCAGCAATATCCCGGATAGCTTGTTCAATGAGATAACGATTGCGCGCGGCTCCAGCGGTGATGAAATAGCGCCTCATGCTTGTGCCGTCCAAGTTTCAACCCAGGGGCAGGAACGCTAAGCGAAGGGCTATAGAAGAAATATCAGACGTTTCGTTGCTTTCCGTAGGACCTTTCCGAGACGACCAGTCTGCGCCCAAAGGAGCCATCAGTTTGCGCAGCTATTTCGATCTCATTTTGGATAAACGCGGTCCCGAATAAGGGGACCGCTGCACAACCTCAGGCTCTATCGTTACCCACACCTACTCACGCGGATCGATGAGATCCAGCATCCGGTTCGCTGTAATTTCCGCCAGCATGATGCTGTTGGAAATGCCTAACAACGCGTGGCGGGACCCACCATCCAGGTGATCCACCAACTGATGAACCATCACATCGACCGAGGCCAATGTCTCGACCAGATAAACCGCCAGGATTTCGGTCGTTGCCTCTGGTTCCACTGCGAACATTTCACATGGTGCACGTGGCGTAGCTCTGATGTCGGCAATCGACGGGGAGCGGTGGTCGAGCGCCTGTTCGGCGGCATCACTGAGATGGTTTGCATGGGGAGCGGCCGGGGAGGCCGGCTCGGTATTCGGCGGGTTGGGTGTGACCTTGAACATGGCGTATCTCCGTTTACGAATAGAAGCTGCTCCTTTCGGTTCCAAGCGAAGGGTGGCAGCTGTACGCGGGTTGGAACCCGGGGTAAACGGAACCCGGCAGACCCGAAGGTCTCCCGCGCACAGCCGCCATAACGGTGTGCACACTTTGAAGGTGCGCAAGCATAGGTTACGGAGGGCGCTTTTGCGCCGCCTACTCATCGGGGTTCCAAGCCCGGTCGCTGAATTGGCAGCGACACGGAGACGATAGAGATAGCGGTTTGAGCGCACAAGCCGGCGGATTCTGGTGTAGCTGTAGGCAACGGCGCAAGGTCTTGTAGCTTTCAGGAAGTAAAACGGAGGGCAATTAAACAGCCATGACCCCAACTGTCTTCTTGATCAAATGATCGGCGGTGAGAATGAGACGGTTGCGAGCGTTGAATCCTCGGTTCACGGCACCCCCCATGACTTGGCGACTTCCAGCGTCATGAGATAGCGCTCCTCAGTGGGACGCTTTTTATCTTTGAATCGATTGACCACCAGCATGATCTGGTACTTGTCGCCCGCTCGCCAATACGCTACTCCGCCCTTGTTTGCATCACGCAATTGAGAGCGCCAGTGTGGTGTGTCGGCGAAGGATGGTGACCTGTCGCCACCTACGGGAATCCAGCCACTCCGGCGCCATTGCGCTTGCAGATCTAGGACGATCTTGAGCGTATCGTCGAGTAACAACGGCTCGACTTGCGGTGACATGCGAACGCTTCTTACTAGTTCATCAGTGAACGTTACAACGAAAAAGCGTGCTAATGGTGTCACGAACTCGTGTTGGGGATCTGCGAATCGAAGTCGAGCGTCGGATTTCGGAGTCATGAACCAGGAACGGCCAGGAATGGCCGGGTCAATGGTGGCACTGGAGCGTTGGCGCATATCCTCCCAAGGTTCGCCAATCACCAGCGCAATTTCCGGCTCGTCCGATAGCGTTTGAATGGCCGTCGCTGATATGACGGCGACCATTACTAGGATGAACAGACTTCGATGCCAGCCGAGCCATCGAATCGTATTCATCTCACGCCCCGCTCAGCAGCCATACCCTCTGCTGCTTGCTGGATCAGTTGATAGTTAGTGCGCATGAGAGTTTGGGATGGTTTGAATTTTCGGCTCACGGCACCCCCCGCGATTTGGAGACTTCCAGTGTCATGAGGTAGCGCTCCTCTGTAGGGCGCTTTCTATCCTCAAATCGATTGACCACCAGCATGATCTGGTACTTATCGCCTGCCCGCCAATATGCTGTCCCCCCTTTGTTCTCGTCACGCAATCGAGCGCGCCATTGCGGCGTGTCGGCGAATGATGGGAAGTGATTCAGACGGTTGGGTACCCAGCCTGCCTGGCGCCATTGCTCCTGCAGATTCAGAATGATCTTGAGCGTATCGTCGAGCAATAGAGGCTCGGTTTGCGGGGACATGCGCACGCTTCTGATTAGTTCGTCAGTGAAAGTTATAACGAAAAAGCGAGCTAATGGTGTGACGAACCTGTATTGGGGGTCTGCAAATTGAAGCCGAGCATGAGATTTTGGAGTCCTGAACCAGGAGTGACCCGGAATGGCCGGGTCAATGGTTGCACTGGAGCGCTGACGCATATCTTCCCAAGGTTCGCCAATTATCAGGGCAATTTCGGGGGCGTCGGCCAGCGATTGAACGACCGACGCCGATACGACGGCGGCCATTGCCAAGGTAATCAGGCATCGACGCCAGCACAGCCATGGAAGCAGATTCATCTCCCGCCTCGGCCTGCGACGATGTCCACAATTGTCTGGTCGATCAAATGATAGGAAGGGCGCACCATAAAGCGAGGCGCGTTCAGCATTCGTTTCATGGCACACCCCGTGATTTGGCCACTTCAAGTGTCATGAGATAGCGTTCTTCTGTAGGGCGCCTTTTGTCCTTGAATCGATTTACCACCAGCATGATCTGGTACTTGTCGCCTGCCCGCCAATACGCTTTTCCACCTCTATTCACGTCACGTAATCGAGCGCGCCACTCCGGTGTGTCAGCGAATGATGGAAATTGGTCGAGTCGATTGGGAGCCCAGCCACCTTGGAGCCATTGCTCTTGCAGATCCAGTAGGACTTTGAGCGTATCGTCAAGTAGTAGCGGCTCGATTTGTGGGGACATGCGCACATTGCCGATTTTCTCATCGTCGAAACTGATCGTGAAAAAGCGAGCTAACGGCGTCACGAATCCATATTGAGGATCGTTGAATCTTAGGCGGGCATCGGATTCAGTACTCCTGAACCAATAGTGCCCCGGAATGGCTGGGCCTATTTCTGCCGTCGAGCGCTTGCGCATGTCCTCCCAAGGTTCGCCAATCACCAGTGCAATTTCAGGGGCATCGGATTGCGTTTCAATGACGGTCGCAAATATGACCGCAGCGATCACCAGTGTGAACAGACATCGACGCCAGCCGAGCCATCGAATCGAATTCATCTCACCCCTCGGTCTGCGGCGATGTCCTTAAGTGCCTGGCTTATTAAGTAACGATTTTCATCACGTAAAAGTGCATCGAATTGCTCTGCAGCCCTTATTACAAATGGCATACGTTGATTAACGTCAGCCAAATTGGCTACCAGGTTGTCGCTAAAACGGATGGTGCGGCTGGAGTCAATGCGCTGGCACTGACTGGCCAGGGTCAACTCGATAGCTTGTGTGGCACCAGAAAAAAAACCGGTAACATAAAGGAAGTGATTGCTGCGCATGGAGAAGTTCAGGCGCAGGTCGTCGTACATCGCGGGTTGCAAGATGTTTCTCTGTTCGTGCGCAGCGAGACTTTCGACACTGTCAGCGATCTTGCCTGCCTCGATTGCCTCGAATGCTTTCAGAACTTCATCGAAGTCTGTACCAAACTTCAGCGTTTCTTGCGCTATCGGCCACAGCACCGGATGCTGGGCTTTCCCATATATGCCTCCACGGGAAGGAAGGCAGGTCTTAAACGCTGCTAATCCTTGCTCCTTGTAGAATAAATGCAACGGAAATACATCCAGAAATAGCGTGGTGTTCCCCAGCGCCAGCATGTCGTGCACAAACAGGATCGTACTTTGTGCGAGTGACAGTGACCCATCACCGATCCCTAGCTTGCTACCCAGTATCGGGCTCTCGCGGAGAGCGTGATCGTAGTCGCGCTTGCTTTGCTCAAACGTTCGGATTTTCGACTGCCGCTCCTCTTCACTTTGGCTTTTGAGTAACCCGAAAAACCCTCTTCTGGCACTCTCCCCGCGCCGTTCCTGCGATTCATATTCAGTCTGAATTTTCTCGATCGAATCAGCGGCATGCAATAACCCGCAACCGACCTGCTTGGAAGCAAACGCTGCCAGTCCAGCCCACTGAAAACGATTGTCCTCCAGCCATAGCCGGGCATATGCCGCGTTGATCGCACGGTTACGTGCCATGGGGTCTGCAATGAGCACGCCGCCTGGCGCGACGATGGCTTCGGCTTGTTGCTGATAAGTGCGCCACAGGTTTTCGCAGGACAGACCGGATACCTCACCCCAAGTCGGTGAATGCCTCGGAGCGAAACCGGAGGCGCGCGATGCGGCTGGGGGAGGGGGCGTTGGCTGTGCCGCAGCAGGTTGCGCGGCTGGCCTGGCCTGCGGTACTTCAGCGACCTCGATCGACTGACAGCGGAGTGTTTGGTTGGCAATCAGTTTGGGCCGTGGATCACACTTGCAGTTGCAAAGGTCGCCGTCGAGGGCGACTTCGCGTCCACCCAAGTCGTGAGGCAGGCGCGGGCCGGCCAGAACAATCTTTCCGATGCTGTCGCATTCCGGGCAGTAAACAGCATCGCCGTCGCGGGCCAATAAATCACCATTGATGTCGCCGTATTCCCAGCCTGTTTTTACCGTGCCGTTGGCGGTGGTCTTGGCTCCTACGGTAATGAAATAGCGCTTCATGCTTGATTTGTCCTTGGTTTAACTCAGGGACAGAAACGCTAAACGAGAGGCCTACAGAAGAAATATCAGACGTTTCGTTGTTTTGCGTAGGACTCTTCCGAGACGGCCAGCTTGCGCCCGAATGAAGCATCCGTTTGCGTGCCAAATTCCCAGCTCCTTGACTCTGTCCCAAGGGACAGACTCTACGATCCTCTCAATCCTGAAAACAGAACCCATCTCCACCAGGAAAAAGGAGTTCCCATGAGCAAGTTATGTCTGGTCACCGGCGCCAAAGGCCACCTCGGCAACACCCTGGTCCGGGCACTACTCAACCAAGGCTACAAAGTCCGAGCCGGCGTGCGCGACATCACCAATCACACCCCCTTCGCCGGCCTCGATTGCGAACTGGTCTACGCCGAATTGCTGGACGGCCCGGCAATGCTCAAGGCACTCGCCGGCGTGGATGTGCTGTTCCAAGTGGCGGCAGTTTTTAAACACTGGGCCAAACACCCGCAAGCCGAGATCGTTGAACCCAATGTGTGCGGGACTCGTAGCGTACTGCAGGCCGCAGCACAGGCCGGCGTCAAACGTGTCGTTTATGTAAGCTCCGTCGCCGCGATCGGTCACGATGGCAGCGCGCTGGACGAATCACACTGGAACGACGAAGCCGGCAATGCCTACTACCAATCGAAGATTCTCTCGGAGCAAATGGCCTGGCAAACCGCCGACGAACTGGGGCTGTGGATGGTGTCGGTGTTGCCCTCGGCGATGGTGGGACCGAATGCAACCCTGCTGACCGACTCCATGAAGTTTCTGGAGTCCGTCAGGCTGCGTCAGCTCCCGCTGGATCCGGGATTCCATTTCAACTTCGTGGACGTGCGTGACGTAGCGCAAGGGTTGATTCTGGCCGCTGAGAAGGGCCGGGCAGGGCAGCGTTATATTCTGGCGAATGAGCACTCATCGTCGCTCGCTGATCTGATCGAGGCCGCCAATACGCTGTGGCCGGGCTATCGCCAACCACCGCAAGCCCCGCGCTGGTTGTTGGTGTGTATAGCCTGGCTTCAGGAGCGGGCCGCTCGCCTGACGGGCAGGCCAGCGCAGCTATTGCTCAGCCAGGTGCGCCTGTTCCATGACGTTCGGCAGGAGTACAGCATCGTCAAGGCAAAGACTGAACTGGGTTTTAATCCGCGACCGCCCCAAGAAACGCTGATGTCATCTTTGGTCTATCTGGACAGGAGACCGATCCACCCTTAAGTGGAAATGACGTGGGGGCGTACTTTGAATTCATCTCTGCTCTCAGTTCAATCAAGTGCAGGTCCAGCGCCTGCAATTCAGCGATTTTGCCCAGCAGCTGCTGGCGCTTGGCGTCGACGGCTTCGTTGGCCAGCGTTAAAGGAAAAGCCCTTAGCTGATTCTTGGCACTGATAAGCGGGCTCATCTCAGCCAATTTAAAACCG
Source organism: Pseudomonas sp. LB3P31 (assembly GCF_054897945.1). Lineage (NCBI taxonomy): Bacteria > Pseudomonadati > Pseudomonadota > Gammaproteobacteria > Pseudomonadales > Pseudomonadaceae > Pseudomonas > Pseudomonas sp. LB3P31. The sequence goes on along the minus strand of NZ_CM142710.1, from coordinate 1,194,317 downwards.
GCTCTTTGCGCCTTGCGAATCAGGTTCACGATGTCCACATGGTGGGAGTCATAGATTCGAAAACGACCTTCGCGCTCCGGCTCGTTGATTAAGCCCATCTGTTCATACAGCCGAATGGCTTTGGGTGTGCAGCCGGTCAATCTGGCGAGTCGTCCAATGTACATGCGGAATTCCTTTTCTTGAGGTGCGCTAAAGGTGCGGTTTAAGCCCGACGAATTATCGATTATTGCAGTTGAAGTACAGTCTGACGCTATCACACCATCGGGGACTGAATCATGAGCTGGCAAATCCGCCAGGCCGTATCGAGCGATATCGGATACCTGGTTCAGATCGATCCTGTCGCCCAACAGGATCTCAGAGGCGTGCCGGGGCAGGGCGCCTGATTGTGGCCCACCTCGAAAGCGTCTCGACCGCAGACAAGATCTTCACTTCAACCAACGTGTCCAACATGCCCATGCGGCAATTGCTGGAGCAGCTTGGTTATCAGCCCAGCGGCACAGTAGAGAATCTCGACCCTGGCGATCCTGAACTGATCTTCGTGAAGTTTTTGAATTAGCGAAGCCTCGCGAAAAAGCCCGGCCACTGCGCCGGGCGTTCTGTGGGAGCGAGCCTGCTCGCGATGGACTCATAGGCGCCGCAATTATCCAGGCTTCCCGCGTTATCGTTGACGTTTTTCGCGAGCAGGCTCGCTCCCACAGGGTTGGGGTCGTCCCATATAATGGGTTTGTAATTCACATATTGAACTAAATTCCTCGCTGGTTTAAGGTCTGTCACAACCCAGTGACCTGACGCCGTCCGGCCACCGAGAATAAAGACAATAAGAGGAATTCCCCCATGACTGGTCCTTCGCTGGACAGCCGTCTGCACGCCAGCACCATGAACAAGCTCAATCTGAAGCTGATTCCGTTCCTGATGCTGCTGTACATGGTGGCGTACATCGACAAGTCGAACATTTCGGTGGCGGCGTTGACGATGAATGCTGACCTCGGCCTCAGCCTGCGCATGTACGGCATCGGTGTGGGGTTGTTCTTCCTCACCTATATCCTGTTCGAAGTGCCGAGCAGCCTGATCCTGACCAAGGTCGGGGCGCGGCGCTGGATTGCGCGGATCATGATCACCTGGGGCATCATTGCCGCGGGCATGAGCCTGATCCAGAGCGCCAACCAGCTGTACGTGATGCGTCTGTTGCTGGGCGCTGCGGAAGCTGGTTTCACCCCCGGGATCATCTACTACCTGTCGCAGTGGTTCCCGCGCAGCGACCGGGCGCGGGCCATGTCGTGGTTCTACATCGGCGCGGCGCTGGCGTCGGTGATTGGCCTGCCGATGTCGGGTGCCTTGCTGAATCTGGACGGCCTGTTTGGCGTTAACGGCTGGCGCTGGTTGTTCCTGCTCGAAGGCATTCCGGCGATAGTGCTGGGCTTCGTGGTGTTGCGTTACATGCCCGAAACACCGGCCTCCACCCACTGGCTCGACAACGCGCAGAAGGACTGGCTCAGCCGCACCATGCAGGCCGAGCAGGCGACTACGGTGATCTCGCACAAAGACGCCTGGCACGTGGCCTTTCGCAGCCGCCAAGTGTGGTTGCTCAGTCTGTTCTGGTTGCTGCAGGCGTTTGGCACCATTGGCGTGACGCTGTTTCTGCCACTGATTGTGCAGTCGGTCTCGAAGCAGGGTTCGTTCGTGGTCAGCCTGCTGTCGGCGATGCCGTTCTTCCTCGCTTGCATATTCATGTATTTGAACGGCCGTCATTCCGATCGGACTGGCGAGCGGGGCTGGCATTTGGGTGGGCCGTTGTTGTTGGCCGGGGTGCTGCTGGGGCTGGCGGTGTTTACCGGCAACCAATGGCTGGCGTATGTGCTGCTGGTGGTAGCGGTCGGTCTGAACTGGGCGGCGACTCCGGTGTTCTGGGCGACCACTACCGAATACCTGTCCGGGCCGGCGGCGGCCGTGTCCATCGCCTTGATCAACTCCATCGCCAACATCGCCGGCCTGGGTCTGCCGCCGGTGATGGGCTGGATCAAGGACGCTACGCATAGCTACGACTATGCCTTGCTGCTGGTCGCCGCCGCGCTGCTGGCCGGGGGCGTATTGGGCCTGTATCTGGGCGGCGGCAAACGCAGCCCCAAGGTCACTCCAGTTGCTGTCCAGGGAGGCATCGATGAAATCAACCGTGCTTAAAGTGGCGCGTCTGCCGGACATGCTCACTGAGCGGCTTTATGCCGACTATGACGTGATTGAGGGCAGCGAAAGCGGCGAAGAATTGGAAGCGCAAACGGTGCGCGGTATCCGTGCACTGATCGCCAACGGCGAGTCACGGGTGCAGGCCAGCCTGATCGAGCGTCTGCCGGATCTACAGGTGATCGTGGTGTTTGGTGTCGGTTACGACGGCATCGACGTCGAGGCGGCCCGGGCCCGTGGCATTGCGGTGACGCACACGCCGGACGTGCTCACCGACGACGTTGCCGATTTCGCCATGACCTTGCTGCTGGGCACTGCCCGGCGCATTGCCCAGGCCGACCGGTTTGTCCGGGACGGACGCTGGCAGCAGGGGCCTTTTCCGTTCACCCGCAAGGTCAGTGGCAAGCGCCTGGGGATTGTTGGCCTGGGGCGTATCGGCAAGGCGATTGCCCAGCGCGCCGCAGCGTTTGATATGCAGATCAGCTACCACGGTCGGCGCCCGCTGGCGGTGGATTATCCGTATTTCGCTTCGGTCACCGAACTGGCGGCGGCGGTGGATTTTTTGCTGGTCGCGGTGGGCGGTGGAGACTCGACCTATCACCTGATCGATGCGGGCGTGCTCGATGCTCTGGGCAGCCAGGGCATCCTGATCAACGTCGGGCGGGGCAGTGTGGTCGATGAGGCGGCGCTGGCGCAGGCGTTGGCCGAAGGACGGCTGTTGGGAGCCGGGCTCGACGTGTTCGAGGATGAACCACGGCCCCACGCCGGATTGCTGGGCCTGGATAACGTGCTGCTCGCACCGCACATGGCCAGCGCCACCTGGGATACACGGCGGGCGATGTCGGAGCTGACCCTGGCCAACCTGGCCGCGCATTTTGCCGGGGAGCCGTTGCCGACGCCGGTTCCGGGGTGACGCGGCAGGTCAGTCTTCCGGCAGGTTATTGAAGATTTTTTCCAGGGTGGCGTTCAGTTTGGTGATCTGCGCCTCGGTCAGGCCTTTGAAACTGGTGCGGAAAATATCACTGGTGCCCAGCTGGATTTCTTCGATGGTGTGGCGGCCGATATCGGTCAGGGAGACCTGGGTTACCCGGCCGTCGCTGGCGCTGGTATTGGTTTCCACCAGGCCATCGGCTTTCATGCGGTAGACGATCTTGGTGATGGTCGAGAGCTTGGCGATGGCGTGGATGGAAATTTCCGAAATGCTCGACTCGCCATTTTCCTTGAGGATGAACAGGATCCGCCAGCGCGGAATGTCCATGTCGATCTTTTTCAGCGCTTTCTCCATCGCCATGGAGTAGCGGCCGTGCAGGCGCGCCAGCCAGTAGAAGGGGAACTCTTCCTTCTTGAAGTCTTCGCTGGCGGGGTTGTATCGGCTCAGGCGCTTTTTCGGGGTGGTCATAAAGGTGGCGTAGTCTTTCTGGTGAACTGGGTTTGATAGCGGGCGCCATTGTCGCGCCGCCTGCTGCAAAAAACCAGCGGGCACGCCACAGCAGGCCTGGTCCGCGACTACATCGAGCAGCATCTCGCCGAATCGATAGTTTTCGGAACAGTTTGCTCCTTTGAGTTAGCCACTGATCGCTCCTGCGATTACCAACATTGCCCACGTGCAGCGTGCATCTTGCGCACCATGCCGTCGAAGAATTTCACCGCAAAGCCGCTGTCGCGAATCAGCATGGCGGAGAGCTCGGCACAACGCTGGCTGATTTCTTCCGGCAGCAGGTTGTCTTCACCGCCCAAAGCACCTGCCTGGCACTGGATTTCGGCGGCGCGCTGCACCGTCCACAACAGGAAGAACGCCTTGGCGATACTGCTTTCGCCGACCGCGATGCCGTGGTTGCGCAGCACCAGAATGTGCTTGTCGCCAAGGCTGTCGATCATCCGGGCTTTTTCGTCGTCGAACAGGGTGATGCCTTCGAAGGTGTGGTAGCCGATCCGGCCGTAAAGTTGCGCGCCGTAGAAGTCGTGATGGGCAAAACCAGCTTTCTTCATCACGATGGCGGAAATCGGCGTGGTGTGGGTGTGGATCAGGCACTGGATATCCGCGCGGGCACCGTGCACGGCGCTGTGCAGGGCGAAACCGGCCGGGTTGCCGTCGTAGGGCGAGTCTTCGAGCTTCTTGCCGTGCAGGTCGACCTTGAGCAGGTTGGCCGGCGTCACTTCGGTGTAGTTCAGGCCGAACGGGTTGACCAGATAATGGTGCGCCGGGCCGGGCAGGCGTGCGGAAATGTGGTTGAAGATGGTCTCGGTCCAGCCGAAGAAATCCACCAGGTGGTAGCAGTGCGCAAGTTGTACGCGCAGTGCCCATTCTTCGTCGCTGTACTGTGGCGGTTTGGCTAATTCGGTCGGGTGCATGTCGGAGTCCTTGTCTTGAAGAGTCAGTGACGGATCTGCTCGCCGCGAAAGCGCGCGAGGGCAATCAGCTGGCGGGTGACGGGCATCGGGATGGCCATGCAATCGGCCAGCTCCAGCACCGCATCGCCGATCGCGGCCAGCTCCAGCGGGCGGCCTTTTTCATAGTCCTGCAGCATCGAGGTGCGCACGGCGCCCATGCCGGCCCCGAGTTCAAGAAAGGTCTGTGGGTCGATGCTCACGCGCGCACCGTGAGCGGCGGCAGTCAACAGCGCTTCGTGCAGGCAACTGCTGACCACGTCGCGCAGCTCCGGCAGGCTGTAAAGCTGTTCGAGGGTGGCGCCGGTGATCACCGAGAGCGGATTGGAGGTGATGTTGGCAATGATCTTGGTCCACAGATTGTCGCGGATCCGATCGGTGGCCCGCGCTTCGATCCCGACACTTTCGATCAACCCGCGCACCTGTTCCAGGCGCGGGCTGAGGCGGTTGTCGGGCTCGCCGAAAATCATCAGGTGCGGGGTCTGCGATTCGGCCACGGCAGGGGCAGGGCAGTGCGCGGTGATGAACACCACGCAGCCGATCACGTGCCGCAGGTCCAGGGCCTGGCTGAGAATCGACTGCGGATCAACCGCGCTCACCTGGCGCCCGTCGTAGCGTCCGCCTTCGCCGTGGAAGTACCACCAGGGCACTCCGTTGACCACCGGGATCACCACCGTTTCGGCGCCGATCATCGGTTGCAATTGTGGTAGCAGACTGGCCAGGCCCTGGGCCTTGGTGCAGAGAAAAATCAGGTCTTGCTCGCCAAGGCTGGCGGCGTCGTCACTGGCGTCGACCCGTACGTGGTAATGACCGTCCAGATCGGACAGGTGAATGCCGTCACGGCGGATGGCCGACAGTGTTTCACCACGGGCCAGGACATTGACCTGATGACCGCAAGCAGCCAGCCGCCCGGCCAGGGTGCAGCCAATGGCACCGGCACCGGCGATGCCGATGCGCAGGGGATTAGCGTTCATCGTAGCTCCTGATTGTTCAAATAAGCCGGTTACGTAGCCAGCATTTCCTGATGCTTGCTCGCCAACCCCAGATACGCCTCGATCACCCGCGGATCGTCAGCCAGTTGTTGTGCTGGCCCTTGCATCGCGATCTGCCCGGTCTCCAGGACATAGGCGTAATCCGCCACCCGCAATGCGGCGCGCGCGTTCTGCTCCACCAGCAAAATCGACACCCCTTGCTCGCGCAGTGCCGTGATGATGCGGAAAATCTCCCGGGTAATCAGCGGCGCCAGGCCCAGGCTCGGCTCATCGAGCATCAGCAGCTTGGGCTTGGCCATCAGCGCCCGGCCCACGGCGAGCATCTGCCGTTCACCGCCAGATAGCGTCGCCGCCAATTGCTCGCGACGCTCCCACAGCCGCGGAAACAGTTCATAGACTTCGCCCAGGGTCTCGCTGTAGCGCCGGTCCCCCGTGCGATGGCGTTGGAAGGCGCCGAGCAGCAAGTTGTCGGCCACGCTCATGCTGGTGAACAGCTCGCGTTTTTCCGGCACCAGGCCCAGGCCCCGCGAGACCATCACTTCCACCTCCGGCAGGGTTTCCAGGCTGCCGTCGAAATGCACCTGTCCCCGGGAGCCAAGCACGCCCATGATCGCCGACAGCAGGGTGGTTTTGCCGGCGCCATTGGGGCCGATCACCGTGACGATCTGGCCCTTGCCGACCGTCAGGCTGGCGTTGCTCAGCGCTTCGACCTTGCCATAGGCCACGCTCAGGTCTTTGATCTCCAGTACGGCATCGTTGACCTGGTTACGCGGTGCGGGCTGCGGTTCCACTTGCATGTTCATCATTCAACTCCTCCCAGGTAGGCTTCCAGCACCGCCGGATCCTTCTGTACGTCTTCGGGCAGGCCTTGGGCGATCCGCTGGCCGAACTCCATGACCACCACGCGATCCACCAGGCCCATGACGAAGTCCATGTCATGCTCGACCAGCAGAATCGCCATGCCTTCGCTGCGCAGGCGACTGAGCAGGATGCCCAGGGCTTCCTTTTCCTTATGGCGCAGGCCGGCCGCGGGCTCATCAAGCAGCAGCAGGCAGGGATCGGCGCACAGGGCGCGGGCGATTTCGAGGATGCGTTGCTGGCCGAGCGAAAGGCTGCCGGCCTCGGTCTGCAAGTAGTCACCCAGGCCCACGCGCTCCAGTTGCCGCCGCGCTTCGCCGAGCAGTTCGGCCTCTTCGCGACGCTCCAGGTGCAGCGCCGCCGCCAGCACGCCTTGCTTGCCGCGCAAATGCGCGCCAATGGCGACGTTCTCCAGCACGCTCATGTTGCCCAGCAGTTTCACGTGCTGGAAGGTGCGGCTCATGCCCAGGCGGGCGACTTGCCGCGAGCTCAGGCCGTTGATCTTCTGGCCCATGAACAGCACGTCGCCGCTGGTTGGGGTGTCCACACCGGAGAGCTGGTTGAACATGGTGCTTTTGCCGGCGCCGTTGGGGCCGATCAGCGCGAGGATTTCACCGGAGCGAATTTCCAGGCTCATGTCGTTGTTGGCCACCAGTCCGCCGAAGCGCTTGGTCACATGACGTGCTTCGAGGATCAGCTCGCCATGCTTGGGCAGCTCCCGGCGTGGCAGGGGAGCGGCGCTTGCGTCGACTTCTTGCACCTTGGGGCGAACGCGCCAACGGATAGGTACCAGGCGCGTCAGCAACGGCCACAGGCCACCGGGTGCACGTTGCATCAGCACCACGATGAGGATGCCGAACACGATGATTTCGTAGTTGCCAGTGTTACCCAGTAGAGCCGGTAGCAAGTCCTGCAGCCACTGCTTGAGCATCGTCAGGATGCCCGCGCCGAGCAGGGCGCCCCAGACACTGCCAACGCCGCCGATCAAGGCCATGAACAGGTAGTCGATGCCCATGTTCAAGCCGAAGGGCGTCGGGTTGACGAAGCGTTGGGTGTGCGCGTACAGCCAGCCGGAAATCGCCGCGAACACTGCAGAGATGACGAAGATCACCATCTTCGAGCGGAAGGTATTCACGCCCATCGACTCCGCCATCACCTGGCCGCCCTTTAGCGCCCGAATGGCCCGGCCTTCGCGGGAGTTCAGGAGGTTTTGCGTGATGACGATGGCCACCAGCAGCAGCGCCCAGATCAGGTAGTAGATGTCCTCGCCTTTATCCAGCTTCAGGCCGAACAGGGAAATCGACGGCAGGCCACCAACTCCAGTGTGGCCGCCGAGGGATTCCAGAGTGCCGAACAGGTAATACAGCGACAGGCCCCAGGCGATGGTTCCCAGCGGCAGGTAGTGCCCGGACAACTTGAGCGTCAGCGCGCCGAGAATCAGCGCCACAGAAGCGGTGAGCACTACGCCCACCAGCAGCGTCAGCCAGGGTGAAGTGCCAGCCCAGGCCAGCCAGGCTGGCAACTGTTCGGTGGTGGTCAGGTAAGCCGAGGTGTACGCGCCCAGCCCGACGAACGCGGCCTGGCCGAAGCTGGTCATGCCGCCGACACCGGTCAGCAGCACCAGGCCCAACACCACCATGGCGTACATGCCGATGTAGTTGAGCAGGGTCACGTAGTACGGCGGCAACAGCAGCGGCGCGACGCCCACCACCAGCAACAGGGCAAGTAACAGATAACGCGGATTCATTCTTCTTCCTCCACATGACGGCTGGTGAACGAACGCCACAGCAGGAACGGAATGATCAGGGTGAACACGATGATTTCTTTGTAGGTACTGGCCCAGAACATCGAGAACGCCTCGATCAAGCCCACCGCCAGGGCGCCCAGTGCGGCAGCGGGATAGCTGACCAGCCCGCCGATGATCGCGCCGACAAAACCCTTGAGGCTGATGATGAAACCGGAATCGAAATACAGCGTGGTGATGGGTGCGATCAGGATCCCCGACAAGGTGCCGATCAGGGCGGCGAGCAGAAAGGTCGACTTGCCGGCGAGGGTCGGTGAAATCCCCATCAGTCGCGCACCCATGCGATTCACCGCCGTGGCACGCAACGCCTTGCCATACAGCGTGCGCTCAAAGAACAGGTACAAACCGACGATCAACCCCAGGGACACCGCCAGCACCCAGAGGGTCTGGCTGTTGAACGTCACCGGGCCGAGTTCCAGTCCGGCTTCGGAGAACGGCTGGGTGCGGGCGCCTTCAGGGCCGAACAGCAGTAGGGCAATACCGACCATGCTCACGTGCACGGCGATCGACACGATCAGCAGCACCAGCGAACTGGCCGAGGCGATCGGCTGGAACACCAGGCGGTAGATCTGCGGCCCCAGGGGCACCACCAGCGCCAGCGTCAGCAACGCCTGCACCGCCATCGGCAATTCGGCCAGCGGCAAGGTATTGATCAGCACCGCCAGCAGCCCGGCATAACCGAGCTTGAACAGAATACGTTTGGGGAAGCGAAACGCCTGGCTCGTGCGCGCAGCACCCCATAAATCGAGTGCGCAATCGATCAGCGTCAGGCCGAGCAGCAGCCACACCAATGCAGTCGGGTGACCGCTTTGCAAAGTGGCCATGGTCAGGGCGCCATAGGTCACGAATTCACCCTGGGGGATCAACAGGATCCGGGTCACGGTGAACACCAGGAGGATCGACAGGGCCAGCAGCGCGTAGATCGCGCCGTTGGTCATGCCGTCCTGGCCCAGCAGCATGGCTATCTGGAAATTCATAATGAGAGCTCTTTTTCTACAGATTGAAGATCACGCGCGCCTGCCGGCGCAGGTCGCCTCGCCGGCAGTCGGGCAGCGGGCTGTGCGCCCGGGTCAGTTGTCCTTCAACAGCATCCAGTTGCCGTTCTTCACCACGATCAGTTCGCGACCGCGCTCGTCGAAGCCGCTGTGGTCTTGCGCCGTCATGTTGTAAACGCCTTGGGTACCCGCCAGTTCGTGGCTTTGCTCCAGTGCATCACGCAGGGCAGCGCGAAACTCAGGCGTGCCCGGCGCAGCTTTGGCGGACGCAATCGGGATCGCCTGTTGCAGCAACAGGCCGGCGTCGAAGGTGTTACCGCCGAAGGTCGCGGGCTTGCTGCCGTTGAGCTTTTCGTAGGCGGCGGTGTAGTCGCTGGCGATTTTCTTCGAAGGGTGGCTGTCGGGGATTTCGTCGAGTACCAGCATCAGGCTCGCGGCCAGGACGGTGCCCTCGACTTTCTTGCCGCCCAGCTTGAGGAAGTCCGGCAGCGCGGCGCCATGGGTCTGGTAGACCTGGCCACGATACCCCTGGTCGAACAGAGTGGTCTGCGGCATCACTGCCGAGCTGCCGGGGGCTGCAACCAGCACGGCGTCAGGCCGCGAGGCGAGAATTTTCAGGCTCTGTCCGGTGACCGAGGTGTCCTGGCGCTGGAAGCGCTCATTGGCCACGACCTTGATGTTCTGCTGCGCGGCGAGGCCGGCCATGACCTTGGCCCAATTCTCGCCATAGGGATCGCCAGTGCCGATAAAGCCGAGGGTCTTCACGCCTTTTTTGGCCATGTGTTCAAACAGCGCCTTGGCGATCAGGTCATCGTTTTGCGTGGTCTTGAACACCCATTTTTTCTGCTCGGTCATCGGCAGCACCACCGCCGCAGTGCCCACCGGCGCCAGTAACGGCACGCCGGCCTCAGCAACAAACTGGATCACGCCCATGGCGTTGGGCGAACCGCTCGGGCCGATGATGGCGTCGACCTTTTCTTCATCGATCAGCTTCTTCAGGGCCTTCACCGTGGCCGTCGGGTCGCTCGCGTCATCCAGGGAAATGTACTTAACCGCCTGGTCGCCAGCCTGGGTCGGCAGCAACGGTACGGTGTTTTTCTGTGGCAGGCCGACCAGCGCGATCGGCCCGGTGGAGGAGGTGATGACACCGATTTTCACTTCAGCCTGCGCGGCGGCGGCGCAGGCGGCACTCAACAACAAGGTGGACACGGCTTTTCTGAAAAGCATGACTTTCTCCGAAGAGTTGCAACGCTGCAAAAGGCTAATGGCCGACCGCCTCGATCACCACGTGATGCGAGTGCGGCCCAAGGTACGGCCCTGTTTTTTTTCTAACTGCTGCCAGACCCAAGAGCAGATTGCATGCCAGAAATTTTTTTGGTGCATCGCTGGCGGGTGTTACCGGGGACTTCAGTCCGCTCGCCTGGAGGCTTTCGAAGTGGGTGGTTTGACGGGGCGGGTGAGGGTCGTCGCAGGGTAGGGCAAGTCGCCACCACGCCATGCCGAACAAGGCTTTGATCTGGATCACTAAGCGTCTGATTAGCCGAAAAAAGCCTTGGTTAAAAACCAAAAAACACCTGTTTTAAGGTGAATTATGCGGCTGAATTTTGACGAATTTATTTTTTGAAATAGCAGTTTTTAATCAAAGTCTGCGCTCGAAATTTTTCGAAATATTTGAGTGATGCAGGTGTAATAGATTGAAGTAAATTATTGATATACAACGATAAATCAAAGTTTTTTCGTCGATTTTGGGCTTTTCGGCTGTGTTACCAAACTGCACGCAGCTGGTGCGTAACCGCAAAATCTGCACCGAAAATACACACTATTTTATTCGGTAAAATTCAATTGACATTTCACGTAAATATTACGATTTTAGATTTAAGCGATTGCAGCGCCTTCATGCCGAGGGCGTCCGATCTGATGACACATAAGCGAGCAGGTACAGAGCATGTCGATTGTTGTCGAGGATTTAGCCTTAGGCGGTAGCGGCCCTTCGGTCATGGTGAAAGACACCATCGACATCGCCGGCCATGCGACCCGCGCTTCCAGCCAGGCCCTGGCCGATGCCCCCGCTGCCACCGAACATGCACACGTGGTTCAGGCAGTGCTGGATGCGGGTTGCCAGATCACCGGTAAAACCAGCCTGCATGAATTGGCGTTCGGCACCACCGGCCTCAACGCCTGGACCGGCACTGCAGCCAATCCACGCTATCCGGGCTACATTCCTGGCGGCTCTTCCAGTGGTTCGGCGGCAGCTGTCGCGGCAGGCCTTTGCGACTTCGCACTGGGCACCGACACCGGGGGTTCGGTACGGATTCCCGCCGCGTGCTGCGGAGTCTTCGGGCTCAAGCCAACGTTCGGCCGGGTCAGCCGCCAGGGCGTCATGCCAGCCCAGAGCAGCCTCGATTGCGTAGGGCCGCTGGCGCGGGACATGGACTGCCTGATTCAGGCGATGCACGTCATCGACCCGACCTTCAAGGCGCCAGCAGCGCTGCTGGAGAATCTTTCAATCGGTGTGGTCGCGGTCCACGCCGATGAGCAAATCCACACTGTAGTGAACCAGGCCCTGGCCCGTTCGCGCTTCCCACTCAGCGAGCAAGCGCTGCCAGGAATGCTCGCCGCTTACGGCGCCGGGATGGTAGTGATCAACGCCGAAACCTGGGCCGCCTGTGGCCATCTGCTGCAAACCGGCAAGGTTGGCGAGGACGTCGCCGGCCGCCTGCGTGCTGCCAGCCTGACCACTGCCGAGTCCGTCGCAGAGGCCGAGATAGTCCGTCGCGCCTTTACCGCAGAGGTGGACGCGGCCCTGGCGATTACGCCGATCCTGGCCATGCCGACCATGCCCGATTTCCCATTGCTGGTCGCCGATGCGGCCGACACCCGCGCGGCCCTGGGGATGACCTCTCTGGTGCGCGCTTTCAACCTTTCCGGTCACCCGGCCCTGAGCATTCCCCTGGAAAGCGCTTCGGGACTCCCGGTAGGCCTTCAACTGATTGCCGCCCATGGCGCGGACGAACTGCTGTGTGCAGTCGGCCGCGAGCTGGTCCGGCGCCTGGAAGAGTAATCGACATGCTGACTATGGAGAAAACCATGACTGCGCCAAGCGAGCTGGATCAACAGCACCGCGCGCCGATCACGGCGAATGAAGCGTTTCAGAAGCTGCTGGTCGAGATTCGTGAGCGGGCCCGGAACGAAGAATTCGACCAGCAGAAATTCATCTCGCAGGACGTGATCGAGCAGTTCCGCACGCTCGGCGTTTACCGCGCCCTGGTGCCCAAGCGCTTCGGCGGTGACGAGCGTTCGCCGGCCGAGTTCTGCCAGATGGTCGAGGATATCTCCATCGCCGACGGCTCCGCCGGCTGGGTCGCGAGCTTCGGCATGAGCCCGGTGTACCTGGCGGCGTTGCCTTTGGAAACCATCAAGAAAATCTATGCCGACTCGCCTGACGTGGTGTTCGCTGGCGGGATCTTCCCACCGCAGCCTGCGTCCTTCGTCGACGGTGGCCTGGAGGTCAACGGCCGCTGGAAATTCTCCAGCGGTTGCATGGGTGCGTCGCTGATCGGCGTCGGTATCAGCCCGAAAAATGGCGACATGCTCGGCCTGCCGCGACTGGCGGTGATGCCGCGGGAAAAGGTCCGCATCGAAGAAACCTGGAACGTGGTCGGCCTGGTCGGTACCGGTAGCCATGACGTCGTGGTTGAAGGCGTGGTGGTGCCGGAGGAGTGGACGTTCGTGCGCGGTGGTCCGTCGAATCTCGACGAACCGTTTTTCCGTTATCCGTCGCTGTCGTTCGCCACCCAGGTGTTGTCGGTGGTCGGTCTCGGCGTTGCGCGCGCAGCGCTCGATGAGTTGAGCGGCATGGCCAGTGGGCGCATCTCCGTGACCGGCGCACCATCGTTGTCCGACCGGCCACTGGCCCAGGTCGAGATGGCCAAGGCCGAGGCGGCGCTGCGTGCTGCGCGTTCGTGGTTTTACCAGTCCATCGACGATGCCTGGGCCAGCGTCCTGGCCGGTGATCCGGTGAGCGTCGAGCAGACCAACATGCTGCGCCTGTCCTCGACCCACGCCACCCGGGTTGCGGCCGATGTCGCGCGCACCGCGCAGATGCTTTCGGGCATGAGCGGGGTGTACCGCACCAGCCCGCTGTCGCGTTTCGTCAACGATACCCAAGTCATTACCCAGCACGCCTTCATGGGCGATATGACCTACCAGAACGCCGGCGCGATTTTCTTCGGCAACAAGCCGCTGCCCGGCTACCTGTAATTTTTTTCCTACTGAATGGTGAACCCCATGACCGATAAAAAAGCCCTGCGAGTGTTGTTCTGCATCGGCATCAACCAGAACTTCTTTGATGCCCCACGCCCCGAGGCCCTGGAAGTCTGGGCCGCGTTCGGCGCCATGTGGAACGGCATCGCCGATCTGCCAGGCGTGACCATACTGGGCAACATGGACGACGACCAGAGCATGGTCGGCCCGTCTGCTGGCTGGCCCTGGACGACCTACCTGCTGGCCGATGTGCCAGACATCGAAACCGTCCACGCCGCCTGCAACCTGTTCCGCACCACTGACGTCGGCAATGGCCCGTACAAGCTCTGGAAGTACTGCAAGGTCGAGGCCCGTACCGGCCGCGAACTGATCATCCAGCGCTGAATCGAGAGAAGTCGCCATGTCATCACAAGAGCATTTGCGCGCGCTGGAACAGCGGCTTGAGCAGCTGGAAAGCGAGAACGCGATCCGCGCCTGCATGAACCGCTACATGGTTCTGTGCGACGAGTTGGGCGTGAATTCGCCCCTCGACGAACTGGCCGGATTGTTCACCGCGCAGGCGGTCTGGGAAGGCAAGGGCGCCAAGTACCAGAACAGTTTTGGCGGCTATCGCGGGCGTGAGGCGATCAAGGCGATGTTCGCGACTTACATGGTCGAGCCGGCGCACTTCGCGTTGAACGTGCACTTCCTGACCTCGGAACTGATCCAGGTCAGCGGCGCCGTCGCGCAGGCCAGTTGGGTGATGTTGCAGACCTCGACGTTCGCTTCGGGCGCCTCGCACCTCAACAGCGCCCGCCTGACCGTGGAGTTTGCGCAAGAGCAGGGACAGTGGCGCATGGCGCACTTCCAGACCGAGAACCTGTTCAGCCGTCCGGTGGACACCTGGAACAGTGACGCGCACCTGCCCGTACCCGACAAAGCCGGCCAGTCCTGAGCGCAATACCCAGAATTCTTAGAGTCGGCGAGCCAGCCGACGAGGAGTGATCGTGAATAACCTGATATCCGCAGTAAACCTGGACGCCAGCCCGTCCGAACTGGTCTTGCATGACCGAGTGCACACGTCGCTGTACACCGATGGCAAGATCTTCGATCAAGAGCTGGACAAGATTTTCTACAGCACCTGGATCTGGGTCGCCCACGCCAGCGAGATTCCCGAGTCCGGCAGCTACAAGAGCACCTACATCGGCAAGCAGCCGGTGATCGTGGTGCGCGACCGCAAGAAGGAAGTGCACGTCCTGCTCAACCGTTGCCGGCACCGTGGCGCAACGGTCTGCGAGCACAAGAAAGGCAAGGCCAACAGCTTCGTCTGCCCGTACCACGGCTGGAGCTACGCCCTGGACGGCAGCCTGCGCGGAGTACCGCACCCGGAAAGCTACGGCGATTGCCTGGACAAGTCCGAGCTGCCGCTGGTGAGCCTGCGGGTCGAGCAGTACAACGGCATGATCTTCGCTACCTTCAAGGACGATATCGAGCCCCTGGTCGATTTCCTCGGCCCGGCGAAAAAATGGATCGACCTGTTCATGAAGCAGGGCGCCGGTTACCCGGTAAAAGTCGGTGGCGAGCATCGCTTCCGCTTCCCGGGCAACTGGAAGATCCAGCTGGAAAACACCACCGACGCCTATCACTTCCCGCTGGTACACAAGTCGTTCCTGTCGTCCGTGGATGAACAGACCCTGGAGTTGTTCGACTTCGTCAAAGGGCCTGGTTATGTCGAAGACCTGGGCAACGGCCACAGCGTGATGGTGATGATCCCCGATCTGGTTGACCTGGAAGCCAACCTCGACCTGCCTATCCCTGAGCGATTCGAAGACCTCGCCGTGCAGTTGCGCGCCGAAGGCCAGGATGAGCAGTCGGTGCGGCGCATCGTGCGAGCGGTGGGCGGTTCTGGTTTCAACCTCAACCTGTTCCCCAACATCGCCTGTTCCATGGCGTTCTTCCGGGTGCTGCAGCCGATTGCGGTGGACGAGACCGAAATCCATCACGCGGTGATCACCATGGACGGCGGCCCGGCTGTGGCCAATCGTTATCGCCTGCGCCTGCATGAGCACTTCCAGGGCCCGATGGGCTTTGGTACCCCGGACGATTCCGAAGCCTGGGAGCGCGTACAGCGTGGCGCCAGTGCCGGCACCGACCTGTGGATCATGCTCAACCGCGGCCTGCCCGGCGAAACCAAATCCGAAGACGGGCTGGTGAGTGACGTGAGCGCCGAAACCGGTATGCGCGCTGGCTACCAGCAGTGGAAAAAGATGATGTCGGCCTGAGTCGACGGAGAACACCATGATTAATCTGCAATTGCTCAACCAGGTCAGCGCTTTCATCTGGCAGGAAGCGGACATGCTCGACCACGGCGATTTCGTCGAGTGGCTCGACCTGTGGACCGAGACCGCCACCTACATCATCCCGATCGATCCGCTGGAAACCGATTTCGAGAACACCCTGAACTACGCCTACGACGACCATCACATGCGCCAGTTGCGCGTGACCCGGTTGACCAGCGGCGAGTCGATTTCCACCACGCCGCGTGCGCGTACCGTGCGCAGCCAGTCGCGCTTTCGTGTGCTGTCGGATGATGACGGGATTGTCACCGTGCGCTGTGCGCAGAACCTGCGCGAGTTCCGCAAGGATGTACTCAAACAGTACACCGCCGATGTCACTTTTCAACTGGTGCGCAGCGGCGACAGTTTCAAGATCCAGCGCAAGCTGATCCAGCTGATCAACTCCACCGATACCCTCGCCGGTATCGGCTACATCCTCTGAGGACGTTGCCATGACACAGGTTGCATTGGTCACCGGCGCGGCCCAGGGGCTGGGCAAGAGCATCGCCGAACAGCTGCTGGCCGCCGGTTACCGGGTGGTCATCAGCGACCGTTCGCTGCAGTCGGCGCAAGCGACTGCCGCTGAACTCGACGCCACTGGCGAGCGGGTGCTGGCGCTCAAGCTCGACGTGACGAGCAAAGCCGATTTCGAGGCGGCGCTGGCCGCTGTCGTGGCGCACTGGGGGGTATTACATGTGGCGGTGAACAACGCCGCGATCACCATGACCACGCCGGTGATGCAGATCAGCCCGGAAGAGTTCGACCATGTCGTCAGCGTCAATCTGCGCGGTACCTTTGTTGGCTGCCAGGTTTTCGGCAGCTACCTGGCGGCCCAGGGTTACGGGCGGATCATCAACATGGCCTCCCTGGCCGGGCAGAACGGCGGCACCGCGACGGGCGCGCATTACGCCGCGTCCAAGGGCGCCATCGTTACCCTGACCAAGATCTTTGCCAAGGAGCTGGCAGCGTCTGGGGTGACGGTCAACGCCATCGCTCCGGGCCCCATCGAGTCGCCGGCGGTACGAGCCGCCGTGCCACCCGAGCGCCTGGAAAAACTGATCGAGGCGATCCCGGTCAGGCAATTGGGCAACGCCGGGTTCCTCGGCAAGCTGATCGTGCAACTGGCCAGCGAAGACGCCTTCTTCACCACCGGGGCGACCTGGGATGTGAACGGCGGGATCTTCATGCGCTGAGTCTGGCGCTGCATGTTTGAAGAAGCTGATTTTAAGAAGCTGATTTTAAGAAACTGATTTAAAGAAACTGATTTAAAGAAAAAACGGGGGCGCGCAACAGCGTCCCCCTGACAAGAAATTCGGGATGGTCCTGTATGAGCGATCAATTAATCAAAGTCGTCGTGCGCAAGCGCGAAGAGCAGGGCGAAGGGGTGGTCGTACTGGATCTCAGTGATCCGGCAGGGCAACCGTTGCCAGCCTTCGAGGCGGGTGCGCATGTCGATATCCACCTCAAGACCGGCCTGGTCCGTCAGTATTCGCTGTGCGGTGACCCGGCCAACGCTGGCGCCTATCGCCTGGGCGTACTCAAGGACCCGGCCTCGCGCGGTGGTTCGGTGGCGGTGCATGAGTTGCTGCAGGAAGGTCGCGAAATCGAGATCAGCCTGCCGCGCAATCACTTCCCGCTGGCCAGCGACGCCAAGCGCTCGATCCTGATCGGCGGCGGTATCGGCATCACGCCGATGGTTGCCATGGCCTATGCACTGAATGCCCGGGACAGCGATTTCGACTTGCACTATTGCGGACGTTCGCGCAGCCGCAGCGCGTTTCTCGATGAGCTGGGCAGCGCGGCGTTTGCCTCGCGCCTGCACACCCATTTCGACGACGAAGCGCCCGAGCAGAAACTCGACCTGGCCAAGGTCCTGGGCACCCCGCAAGCCGGCGTCCATGTGTACGTCTGCGGGCCGGCCGGGTTCATGGATTGGGTCATCGCCCAGGCACTGCAAGCCGGTTACGCCGACGATCATGTGCACCGCGAATACTTCCAGGTCGAAGTCGATGGCTCGGGCGCCGGCTTCGAAGTGGTAGCGCAACGCAGCGGCAAGACCGTGCAGGTTGCCGAAGGCCAGAGCATCGTCGATGCCCTGACCGCCGTCGGCATCAAGATTGAAGTGTCCTGTGAGCAGGGCGTATGCGGCACCTGCTTGTGCGACGTTATCGAAGGCGAACCGGATCACCGCGACGTCTATCTCACGGATGACGAAAAGTCCGCCAATGACCAGATTCTGCTGTGCTGTTCCCGGGCCAAGTCCTCGAAGCTGGTGCTGGATATCTGATAGACCGGAGGGTAAGACCATGGTCGATACAACTGGATTTCGTAACTCAATGGCAATGCTGGGTGGCGCGGTTTCGGTCATCACTACCGACGGCCCCGCCGGGCGCTTCGGCTTCACCGCTTCGGCGGTGTGCAGCGTTACCGACCAGCCGCCGACGCTGCTGGTGTGCATGAATCGCTCGTCGTTTTCCAACGTGCATTTCAAGAGCAACGGCGTGCTCAGCGTGAATGTTCTCACCGCAGGTCACCAGGAAGTGTCGGGGGCGTTTTCCAACCGCGACCTCGATACCGATCAGCGTTTTTCCTGCGCGTCCTGGAGCACCCTGGAAAGTGGTGCGCCGCTGCTCGATGAAGCCCTGGTGAGTTTCGACTGCCGGATCGCCCAGGCCCATGAAGTCGGGTCGCACACCATTTTCTATTGCGAGGTGCTGGGCATTCGTAATGGCGAGAGCCAGGAAGGCCTGGTGTATTTCAATCGCGCTTATCACCGCTTGGGAGATGCCTCGAAAGCAAACTTCTGATTGGCTAAAAGTACGATCTAACTTTTCCCGTATCGTTGAGTGTTTGAAAATAACTATAAAACGGTTGTCGCTGTTTTGGCGAATGACTGTGCTACGACTTTTTTGCAGTAAGTGGTTATAAAAACAATACTGCGGATTGACTGCCAAAGTTGCACTTTGCTGAATTGATCTGCTTCCACTAGCCGTGCCTGTGTGCATGCAAAAAATAAAGGAAAGTTCGATGTTCCAGAAGAACTGGATAAACCGTGGCCTATCCACTGCGGCCGTGATGGGGATCTTCACGCCGCTGGTGGCGCAGGCTGATTTCGTCGACGACAGCCAGGTCAGCCTGGGGATGCGCAACTTCTACATCGACCGCGATTTCAAGCAGGATGACGCGCCGCAATCACGGGTCGGCAGCTGGACCCAGGGCTTTGATTTTCGCGCCATTTCCGGTTACACCGAGGGCACCCTGCAATTTGGCCTGGACCTCTCGGCGCAGTACGCCTATCGCCTGGACGGCGGTGGTGGGCGGGGCCCGGACACGATTATCCCGTACGACACTAGCAAGGGCGAGCAAGTCCGCGACTACGGGCGTGCGGCGTTGACCGGCAAGGTTCGTTACAACAAGACCGAGCTCAAGGTCGGCGAACTGCGGCCGACGTTGCCGGTGGCCTACATCGATGACTCCCGGCAGTTGATCACTACCTACCACGGCGTACAGCTCGAATCCAAAGAGGTAGACAATCTGACGCTGACCGGTGGGCGCTTTACCGAGATCAGTTCCCGGGAGTCTTCCAACAGGGAGAAGATGTACCTGTTTAATGGTCCCAACGTTAAACGCCGCAGTGATGGTTTAAACTTCGGTGGTGCGACTTACCTGTTCACGCCGAACCTGTCCGGTACTTACTTTTTCGGTCAGCTGGAAGATATCTACAAACAACACTACCTGGGCCTGACCTATAACCATGATCTAGGTGCCGGGTACGGCTTGAAGACCGACCTGCGTTACTTCAATAACAGTGAAGACGGCAAGGCACTGTATGGTGATATCGACAACAAGTCCTACGGCATCATGACCACCGTGAAAAAGGGCGCCCATGCGATCGGCGTTGGTTACCAGCGCATGCTCGGTGAGTCGAGCTTCCCGACGCTCAACGGCTATGCGCCGCAGCCCTACCTGGTGAACTGGTCGACTGTGGCGTTCATCAAACCCAACGAAAGCTCCTGGCAACTGCGCTACGACTACAACTTTGCCGGCATGGGTTTGCCGGGGCTGAAGTTCATGACGCGTTACATACGCGGCACCGGCGTTGATCGGGGCAGCAACGCCCTGGACCAGAACGTCGAGAGCGAACGCAACATCGTGCTCGGCTACGTGGTGCAGAGCGGGGCGCTCAAGGACGTCGGCTTCGAATGGCGGCGCATCGACGTCAAGACCCGTTACGGCAATGGCAATGCGTCGGGTCCGGACTATCAGGAAAACCGCCTGATCACTACGTACACCTGGAAGTTCTGAAGTTTGTGGGAGCCGTTCGCGGCTCCCGGGATTGCCCGCGCATCGGGCAGTCCAATTACGGTTTTCCTCGGCCCGGATTGCTCCTCCCGGGCATTTTTTTGCTCAACTCAAAGGACTGTCTATGCGCCGTTTCCATACCGGCTCCGACCTGAGTCGTGTTCACAGCATCGCCGAATTGGCCAACCTGGCCCAACGGCGTCTGCCGTATTTCGCCTGGGAATACCTCAACGGCGGGGCCGAGGCCGAGTTGACCATGCAGGACAATCTCGACGCTTTCACGGGTTATGGCTTGCACTCCAGAGCCATGGTGCCTTGCCATGCCCCGGATACCTCCAGACTGGTGCTGGGCCAGGTGCTGCCCCTGCCGATGCTGATCGGGCCGACGGGTTATAACGGCCTGCTGCACCGGGATGCCGACATTCACCTGGCCAGGGCGGCGACGGCCAGGGGCCTGCCTTTCAGCCTGAGTACGGCGTCCAACACCTCGCTTGAGGACCTGGTCGCGGCGGCGCCCGGGGTTGACCTGTGGTTCCAGCTGTACGCCATGCGCGATCCACAGGTGCAGAAGGATTTGCTGCAGCGGGCCAGTGCCGTCGGTTGCCGCACCCTGGTGTTGACCTGCGACGCGATGGTGCTGGGCAATCGCGAATGGGACCGGCGCAACTTCGCCAGGCCACGGCAGCTGACCTGGCGCAACAAGCTCGACGTGCTCCGTCACCCGCGCTGGCTCAGGCAGACCCTGTGGCCGTCGGGACTGCCGGGCATGGGCAACCTTGAACCTTACTTGCCTGAGAATGAGCGCAGTCCCCTGGGGTCGATGGCCTTTATCGGCAAGCAGATGGACACCTTGCTTGACTGGGACATGCTGGCGCGCTTGCGCGATCAATGGAGCGGTCGGCTATTGCTCAAGGGGGTATTGCACCCCGCCGATGTGCAGCGCGCCGTCGCGCTGGGGCTCGATGGCGTGGTGATCTCCAACCACGGCGGTCGCCAGCTGGATGGAGCCCTGAGCAGCCTCGATGCACTGGCGGCCATCGCCCCCCAGGCACAAGGCAAACTCAGCCTGCTGCTCGACGGCGGCATCCGCCGCGGCAGCGACATCGTCAAGGCCTTGGCCCTGGGCGTCGACGCCGTCATGCTCGGCCGCGCGACCCTCTACGGCGCGGCGGTAGCCGGAGAAGCCGGCGTCACCCGCGCCCTGGATTTATTAAGCGAAGAACTGACGCGCAGCATGAACCTGATGGGCTGCACCCACCTCAACCACCTGGACCGCGACAGCCTGTTCCAGCGTCATGTGCAACGACAAAAATCCTGAGCAAAACCAAAAACCTGTAGGAGTGAGCCTGCTCGCGATGGACTTGAGAGCACCGCGTTTATCCTGAAAGCATTCGTAATCGTTTACGACCATCGCGAGCAAGCTTTGCTCCCACAGGAGATTCGCGGTCAAACCCCCAAATACCGCCGGGACAATTCTGGCGTCTCGGCCAACTGCCCCGGCGTCCCGCTCCATACCTGCCGGCCCTTTTCAATGATGTGGTGACAATCCACCACCCGTGCCATCTCCTTGAGGTTCTTGTCGATCACCAGAATCGTCTCGCCCTCAGCCTTCAAACTCGCCAGACAACTCCAGATCGTTTCACGAATGATCGGCGCCAGCCCCTCGGTGGCCTCATCGAGAATCAGCAACTGCGGATTGGTCAGAAGCGCGCGGGCCACTACCATCATCTGCTGCTCGCCACCGGAAAGCGTCTTCGACAACTGTTCCTGGCGCTCCTGCAGGCGCGGAAACAACGCGTAGATCCGCGCGAGATCCCACTTGCCCCGGGTCGCGGTCGCCAGCAGATTTTCCCGCACACTCAGGCTGCCAAACCCGCGCCGGCCCTCAGGCACCAGCCCCAATCCGGCCTGGGCAATGCGATAGGGCGGCGCGCCGCGCATCTCCCGGCCGTGAATCAGAATGCTCCCAGCCGTAGGCTTGAGCAGCCCCATGATCGATTTCACGGTAGTGGTCTTGCCCATGCCGTTGCGTCCGATCAGCGACACCACCTGACCCTGTTCGATCTTCAAGTGCATGTCGAACAGCACCTGGCTCAGGCCATAACCGGCCTGCAATCCACTGACTTCAAGCATGTTCTTCTCCCAGGTAGGCGGCGCGTACTTGCGGGTCGTTGCGAATCTGCTCGACGCTGCCGGTCAGAATGGTCTGGCCGTACACCAGCACGGTGATGCGGTCCGCCAGGGCGAACACCGCGTCCATGTCGTGCTCCACCAACAGGATCGCGTAACGACCCTTGAGCTCGAGGAGCAATTGCGTCATCCGTGCCGATTCCTCCGCGCCCATGCCCGCCATTGGCTCGTCGAGCAACAGCACCGAGGCCTCCTGAGCCAGGGCCAGGGCGATTTCCAGCTGCCGCCGTTCGCCGTGGGACAACTCACTGACCAGCGCCTGGCCGCGTGACGCGAGGCCGACTCGTTGCAGATAATCTGCCGCCGGCTCCAGCAGACGAGCGTCACTGCCAAGCGGCTTCCACATGCCAAACGTCTGACCTTCCCGCGCAGCAATGGCCACGGCGACGTTTTCCAGCAAGGTGAATTCCGGGTACAGCTGGCTGACCTGAAAGGCCCGCGCCAGTCCGAGGCCGGGCCGTTGGTGGGCCGGCACGTCGGTAATGTCCTGGCCGTTGAGAAAGATTCGCCCCTTGTCCGGACGAATTTCCCCGGCAATCTGCGAAATCAATGTGGATTTGCCCGCGCCATTGGGGCCGATGATTGCGTGCAGTTCCCCCGGTGCAATATCGAAGCTCGCACCGTTGGTGGCCTTGACCGCACCGAAGGATTTTTCCAGCGCCTGGATCGACAATTGCGGATTCATGGGCGCACCTCGCTGACAATGGCGGGCGCCGCCGGTGTTTTACCCCAGCGCGGCCACGGACTCAGCAGCAGGCCATACAGGCCTTTTTTGCCAAACAGCACCACCACCAGCAACAACGGACCGAAGATCAGCAGCCAGTGCTCGGTCCACAGGCTCAACACCTGTTCCAGACCCAGGTACACCGCCGCGCCCAATACCGGGCCCAGCAGGGTGCCAACGCCACCCAGAATCACCATCGCCATCAGCTCGCCGGACTTGTGCCAGGCGCCCATGTCCGGGCTGACGAACATCGCGTAATTGGCCCACAGGATACCGGCCAGGCCACCGCCAACCCCGGCAATCACGAAGGCCGTGAGCCGATAACGTAGCGGATGCAGACCCAGGCTGACGCTGCGCCGTTCGCTCTGCTTGAGGCCGCGCAGCACGTAGCCGAAACGCGAGTTCACCAGTCGGCGGCAGAACAGCAACCAGGCCACCAGCAGCCCCAGGCACAGGTAGTAGAACTGCACCGGGTTATCCAGATCCAGTCCCGGCAGGGTATTGCGCTCGCTGAGCAGGATGCCGTCATCGCCGCCGTACAGCGACAGAGAACTGAGGACGAAATAGAGCATCTGGCCGAACGCCAGGGTGATCATGATGAACTGCACGCCGCTGGTGCGCAGTGACAGATAACCGACCACCACGGCAAACAGCGCGCAGACCAGCAGTGACAGCGGCCACACAATCAGCGCGCTGCTGGAACCTTCCCAGCCCCACAACGGCATGGCCTGGGAGGTGTGAAAGCCGATCACCCCGACCACATAGCCACCCAGGCCGAAGAATGCCGCGTGGCCGAAGCTGATCATCGCGCCATAGCCGATTAGCAGGTCCAGGCTGGCGGCAGCCATGCCGTAGATCGCCAGGCGGGTGAACAGGCTGACGAGAAAAGGTTCGTGCAGCAACGACGCCAGCAATGGCAGGAGGGCGAACGTCGCCAGGCAGAGCAGGTCAATCAGGACTCGACGGGACATGGTGTTTTCCTCAGGCGCGGGCCGGTAGCAAGCCGCGTGGACGTACCAGCAGCACGACGGCCATGACGATGTAGGCGCTGGCTGAAATCAGCCCGCCACTCAAGGTGCCGCTGACTTCGGCGGGCAACAGTTGGTCGAGCAGCTGCGGGATATACGCCCGCCCCAGACCGTCGACCATGCCGATCAGCAGGGCCCCGGCGAGTGCGCCGCGCACCGAGCCGACGCCACCGACGACGATCACCACGAAGGTGGTGATCAGGACCTTTTCACCCATGCCGATTTCCACCGACAGCAGCGGCGCTGCCATGAAACCGGCGAGACCGCAGAGCACACAGCCAAAGACGAATACCAGGGTGTACAGGCGCGCGATGTTCACGCCCAGGGCGCCGACCATCTCGTGATCGTCGGCCCCGGCACGGATCAGCATGCCCAGGCGGGTGTGGTTGATCAGCAGCCACATGGCGATCGCCACCAGTGCGCCGGCCGCGATGAACAGCAGGCGGCTGACCGGGTACATCAAGCCGGGCAGGACTTCGACGAAAGTGCCGTACCACTCGGGCGTCGGCATCGCCGGCGGGCTGCGCCCGAACAACACGGTGATCAGCTCGTTGGTGAAAAACACCACCGCCAGGGTCGCCAGCACCTGATCCAGGTGATCGCGGCTGTAGAGCCGGCGCATGATGCTGGTTTCAATCAGCAGGCCGTACAGCGCCGAGCCGACGATCGCCGCCAGCCCGGCAAGCCAGAACGAACCGCTGGCCGACGCGGTGTAAGCAGCGCAAAACGCCCCGACCATGTAGAAAGCACCGTGGGCCAGGTTGATCACGCCCATGATGCCGAAGATCAGGGTCAGCCCGGATGCGAGCAAGAACAGCAGGGCGCTGTATTGCAGGCCGTTGAGTATTTGTTCGAGTAGCAGCATGCTGGGGAATCCTGTGAAAAGTGCCGGCGACCTCAGCCGCCAGGCACGTGTTCGAACGGTCAGGTCACAGGGCGCATTCAGCCGCGAAGCTGTCCACTTGCGATTTGGCGATGGTCTTCACCGGCACCTGGACCAGCTTGCCGTTGGCATCGGCTTCTACCCGCAGCAGGTACCAGTCGATGACCGCATGCTGGTTCTTGCCGAAAGCGAAGTCGCCACGGATCGAGTCGAACTTGACGTTGCGCAGGGCGTTGCGAAAAGCGTCGGCATCCTTCACGTTGCCGTCGACGCTCTTCAGCGCAGCGCCGATCAGCCGCGCGGTGTCATAGGTCTGGGCGGCATACACGGTCGGCACACGGTTGTATTTCTCGCTGAACGCCTTGACGAAGGCCTGGTTGGCCGGGTTGCTTGAGGCCGGGTTCCACAGGGTGACGATGTTCATGCCTTTGGCGACATCGCCGGTGGCGGCGAGCATGCGTTCGTCCATGGAGAACACGGGCACTACCATTGGAATGGTTTTGCCCAGGCCCGAGCTGCCGTATTGCTTGGCGAAGTTGATCCCGGCTCCGCCAGGGTGGAATTCAAAAATGGCATCCGGTGCCAGCGAACGTACCCGGGCCAGTTCAACCGAGAAATCCAGCTGGTTGAGCTTGGTGTAGATCTCGGTGACTTCACCTTTGTAGGTGCGCTTGAAGCCTTCCAGCGCATCGCGTCCACCCTGATAGTTCGGCGCCAGGATGACCATCTTCTTGTAGCCGAGGTCGTTGGCCGCGACGCCGGCCATTTCGTGGATCGTGTCGTTCTGGTACGAGGCCACGAAGTAGTTGGGTTTGCACTGCTTGCCGGCCAGGCTCGACGGGCCGGTGTTGTTGCTGATGTAGAAGCCGTCCTTGGTCGCGGTGTTCACCACTGCCGCCAGCACATTGGAAAAGATCACCCCGGTGTACAGCGAAATGCCGTCCAGGCTCATGCGGTCGATGATCTGCTTGGCGCGGGCCGGTTGCAGTCCGTCGTCCTCGACCAGCAGGCTCACGGGTACGCCGCCCAGCTTGCCGCCTTCCTGGTCGATCGCCAGCTGGAAACCGTCGCGGGAGTCTTCACCCAGGTAACCGGCGGGCGTCGACAGGGTGGTGATGAAACCGATGCGCACCGGGTCCTGGGCCTGAGCCAGCAGACTGGTCACGCAGCTGGCTGCCAGCAATGTACCCACGAGTAGTTTTTTCATAGTGCCGCCTTTAGTGAAGTCCGCATCGCGCGAGACGTAGTTGTTAGTGGAGGGCAGTAAAAAATGTGCGGGTGTCTGAATAGTTATTGGGGCAATGCCAGTGTCAGGTATTACTCTCGGTGAATTTCTCGTAGTACAGGCGGGTCTGGTCCAGGCTCTGGTCGGCCAGCCATTGCTTGATCGACTCGACCATCGGTGGCGGTCCGCACAGGTACATGTCCAGGTCCTGGTCACGAAACTCGGCGATGTCGAAATGCTCGGTGATGTAACCGCGCTTGCCGCTCCAGTCCGGGGCCGGGTCACTGATCACCGGGGTGAAGCGAAAGCCAGGGATGCGCTCGGCGTAGGCGGCGATGCGCGTGGTTTCGCAAAGGTCCGCAGCGTTGCGCACGCCGTAGTACAGGTGCACGGGGTGACCGCAACCGCCTCGCTCGGCGATCTCGTCGAGCATGCCCAGGAACGCCGAGAGCCCGGTGCCGCCGGCGACCAGCACCAGCGGCTTGTCGACATGGCGCAGGTAGAAGGCACCGAGGGGCGCTTCGAGCATGATTTCGTCGCCGATCAGGCTGCGCTCGCGGATGTAATTGCTCATCAGGCCATCGGGCAGCAGGCGAATCAGAAACTGCAGCTGGTTGCTGCTATTCGGCCGGTTGGCAAAGGAGTAGGAACGCTTGTCGTCGGTGCCTGGCACTTGCAGTCGGGCGTACTGGCCGGGCAGGAAGTCCAGTTGTTGGCCGTCGGCGCCGGCATCCAGGTGCAGGATCGCGGTGTTCGGCGACACCTGCTCGACTGCCCGCACGATGCCCTTGAGCCGCTCCGGCCCGGCGGCATTGCACAGGGTCGAGGCGAAGTCGAAGTAGAACGCCGCGTCGGACTGCACCCGGGTCTGGCAGGTGAGCATTTTGCGTTGGCGCATGTCATCGGCCGACAGTGCTTCATCGTCGACGTAGTCCTGGCTGTACTGGCCCGACTCGCAGCGACCCTGGCACGTGCCGCACACGCCTTCGCGGCAATCGAGCGGAATATTGATGCCGTTGCGCAGCGCCGCATCAAGCAGGATTTCATTGTTCTGAATCGGGAAAAACAGGGTTTTTCCGTCGGCGAAACTGAACGCGACCTTGTGACTCATGATCCAGACTTCCGCCAGTCAGAGGTGATAGAAATCGAGCACCGAATTGATGGTGTCGTTAAGCAACAGCACATGCTTGCGGGTGATCTTCCAGCTGTCGCCATCGGGCCGCAGGTGGTAAGTAGCGCGACCGAAAAAGTCTTCTGCGGTTTGCAGGCGGTAGTACAAGGTGTGCCAGTTGACCCGCACCTCCAGCTCGTCGTTGTCCAGCGGCGCAATGCGCACATTGCTGATCAGGTGCAGGGTGCGCGGCATCGGGATGGTCGATGCGGCCTTGCCAGTGCGGATGCGGAATATCCGGTCCTCGAGCCCACCACGGTTGGGGTAGTAGATCAGCGACATGCTTTTTTTCGGGTCGGTGGTGTAGACGTGCTCCGAGTCCCATTGCGGCAAATGGAATTCGCTGTCGTCGCTGAACATCGACACGTACGTATCCCAATCCTGGGCGTCGCAGGCTTCAGCGTTGCGGTAGAAAAATTGCTCGATGCGGTATTGCAGTTGCGAATTCATGTTCACACCTCACGCAGTTTCAACGGTTGCTCTTCGGCGGCCATGCGCGCCAGGCCTTCGAGCATGACGCGCTGCCAGTTGCCATGCTGATTGACGTAGAGGCCCTCGTGGGTGAACTCGGTGCCGGTCAGCGCGGGTGAGATGCCGATGGTTTCGCTGTTGGGCGTCGGGCCCTCGACCCATTTGCCGGTGCCGCGGGAAATGTCGCTCCAGCGTTCCAGGCGTGCCTGGAAACCGCGCTGTGCTTCGCGAAATTCCACCAGGTCGTCGGGGGTGCCCATGCCGGACACGTTGAAGAAGTCTTCGAACTGGCGAATGCGGTTTTCCCGATCGGCGTCCGACTCGCCCACCACGCCGAGGCAGAAGCTGTTGATCTCGGTTTTGTTCCAGGCGATCGGGCGGATAATGCGCAGCTGCGAACTGATCTGGTCGAGGAAGAACATGCTCGGGTAGATGTTCAGGTTGCGCAGGCGGTGCATCATCCACTCAGCCTTGCCCTGGCCATGCTCTTCGAGCAGGCGCGGCATGATCGTTGCGTAACCGGGGCGCACCGCCGGGTTGGGCATGTCGCTGAACAGCAGGCTGTGGCCGTTGTGGAAGGCGAACCAGCCGTCGTCGGTTTCCTTGTCGCCCGCGCCGAGCTTGCTGTAGTCCAGGGTGTCGGCGCCGGCCAGGCCTTTCTCGCTGTTGACCTGCTGGCGATGCTGCACGGTGGCCACGTAGTTGTAGTGCACGGTGCTGACGTGATAACCGTCCAGACCGTTTTCATTCTGCAGTTTCCAGTTGCCGTCGTAGGTGTAGGCCGACTTGCCCGGCAGCACTTCGAGTGCACCGGTGGGCGACTGCGCGACCATCATGTCGAAGA
Source organism: Pseudomonas sp. LB3P31 (assembly GCF_054897945.1). NCBI lineage: Bacteria > Pseudomonadati > Pseudomonadota > Gammaproteobacteria > Pseudomonadales > Pseudomonadaceae > Pseudomonas > Pseudomonas sp. LB3P31. Next base: position 1,165,686 of record NZ_CM142710.1, on the reverse strand, counting down.
ACACCTTGGCATCGCCGAGGAACGCCTCAAGGCTGTCACTGCCATTGACGTCGAGACTGATGAAGACGAAACCCTTGTAGCTTTCGATGCGGGCCTTTTTCAGGCCACGGGTGGCTTTGTCAAAACCTTCCGGGTACTCGCCGGGTGCCTTGACCTTGACCAGGCGGCCGTCACTTTTGTAGCACCAGGCGTGAAATGGGCAGGTGAAGGTCGACTGGTTGCCCTTGCCAACGCGGGTCAGGGTGGTGCCGCGGTGTTGGCAGGCGTTGATCAGCGCGTTGAGTTGGCCGTCGCCGTCGCGGGTGATGATCATCGGCTGGCGCCCGGCGCGCAGGGTCATGAAATCGTGTTTATTGGCGATTTCGCTTTCATGGCAGGCGTAGATCCAGTTTTTCTCGAAGATCAACTCCATCTCCAGATCAAACAGATCCGGCTCGGTAAACATGTCCCGGGCAATGCGGAAAATACCTTCTGCCGGACGGAAGTCAAGGCAGCCCTCAATAAAGCTTTTCCATTGTTCTACGCTTTTTGCACTGCTCATTAATCGATACCTCGTTGCATCGGGCTAATTCGTGCATTCAACAAATTGTGTGTGTCGGTATTAAATAAGTTGTCTTTGCCCGGGTCTATCCGCTTTGTCGGCAAACACAGTCCATAAAATTCGCTCCCGTACCTGGGGCCTGCTGGGAGCAGATTTAATGGGTGAATCGAAGTAAACGGATATGACTCGTGAATTAACAGGATAGAGAGCCGAGCGTTAATACGGCCTAATCAATCCTGTCCGGGTTTTTGCCGGATGCACATATTTAATAACGACTGACGCTGATTATTTTAATAAAGAAACAACTGCCAACGATTGGGGTGATCACTTTGGTCGCACCGCTACTTGATGTGTTCGCACATTAAAAGGGAGGGGAAAGTTATGTTTCAAGCGAGTTGGTTAACCCGTTGCGTGCAGACGGCCAGCCTGGCCGGAATGATGACGCCGATGATGGCCATGGCGGATTTCGTCGAAGACAGCCACCTGGGTCTGGGCCTGCGAAACTTCTATATCGACCGTGACTACAAGGGTGAGAACCCGAAAAATTCGCGCATCGGCAGTTGGACCCAGGGTTTTGACCTGCGCTTCATCTCGGGCTACACCGAGGGGCCGGTGCAATTTGGCCTGGACGCCTCGATGCAGTACGCCTACCGGCTCGACGGCGGCGGTGGCAGGGGGCCTGACAGCATCATTCCCTACAGCGTCAGCAAGCAGGAGCAGGCTACCGACTATGGTCGCGGCGGCTACACGGCGAAGGTGCGCTATTCGAAGACCGAGTTGAAATTCGGTGAGCATCGGCCAACGCTGCCAGTGGCGTACATGGACGATTCGCGGCAACTGGTGACCACGTATCACGGCACCCTGATCGAGTCCAAGGAAGTGGACAAGCTGACCCTGACCGGCGGTCGGTTCACCGAAATCAGCGGCCGGGAGTCTTCCAACAGCGAAAAAATGTACCTGTTCAACGGCCCCGACATTCAGCGCCGCAGTGACGGCTTGAACTTCGGCGGCGCCAGCTACGCATTTACTCCGGCGCTGACCGGCACGTACTTCTACGGGCAGCTGGAAGACATCTACCGCCAGCACTACCTGGGCGGCACCTACCTGACCGATCTGGGCAGCGGCTACGGCCTGAAAACCGATGTGCGCTACTTCAACAACAAGGAAGATGGCGACGCCCTGTACGGGCGCATCGACAACCGCTCCTACGGCGCCATGACCACGCTGCGCAAAGGGCCTCATGCGTTTGGCCTGGGTTATCAGCGCATGCTCGGCGACAGCCCGTTCCCGACCCTCAACGGTTACGCACCACAGCCGTACCTGGTGAACTGGTCGGCCATCGCCTTCATCAAACCCAACGAAAAATCCTGGCAGGCGCGTTATGACTTCGATTTCGCCGGCGTCGGCGTGCCCGGCCTGAAACTGATGACGCGCTACATGCGCGGTACCGATATCGATCGCGGGCCGCTGAGCGACAGCAGCGAATCGGAGCGCAATATCTACCTGTCCTACGTGATCCAGGACGGGCCGTTGAAAAACCTGGGCGTTGAACTGCGCAATATCAACGTGAAGTTCCGGCATGCAAATGACTTCGACGAGAACCGCCTGATCACTACCTACACCTGGAAGTTCTGGTAAGCGATCGCCGAATCCAGCGGGTAACACCTGCCTGCTCATCTGGGCAGGTAATACCCAATCGCGCCTGCCCACACTGCCTGACTATTGGGCAGCCGCTGGGCGCATGCGCTTTTTTGCCGCGTCATTCCAGTGTTTAAGGGGTGGCACGGGTGTTCAACGGCGGGGACCTATCCGGTCTTGAGCGGTCCCTATCCGTTTAATCGGTGAATGTTATCCGCATATTTCGGCAGGGCCGCGCGGGCACCCTGGCGGCATGAACATTGCTCTTTCCCGCAGAGGCGTGCCGTTAGAGCGCGTTGAAAAAAACAGCCGTGGGTGCCCCGTGATGAGTACAAGTCCTGATGTACATGTTCGTGACATTCGTATCGAGCGCTATGACCTCAATGGCGCGCGTCAGTGGATGGCCGGGATCTGCGGGCCCCACCTGCTGAAAACCAGCCATCCCAACCGTATTCAGTTCCATCACAGCGGCAATGTGCTCAAGTCGATGTCGACCACTTTGGGGGTGATCGAGTACGGCACCGACGTCACGGTCGGTATTGAAGACTCTGAACATCTCAACAGCTACAGCCTCAGTTTGCCCTTGGTCGGTGAACAGCACTTGAGCAAGAACGGCTGTCAGGTGACGTCCGATCGCGACTGCGCAATCATCGTCTCGCCCCACGAAAACCAGGAACTGTCGATCAACGGGGATTGCCGCAAGGTTCAGGTGGTGATCACCCGCGCGGCAATGCGCAAGTCCCTGGAGGACATGTTGCAGCGGCCCCTGGAAACCCCCTTGCGCTTCGAGCCGGTGATGGATGCCGTCAACGGTTCCTCGGCGTCCTGGTGGCGCATGGCGCGCTACTTCATCGGCGAGCTGGAGCGCAGTCGCGAGCTGTACGACCAGACGTTTTTCACCCGGGACATCGAGAGCTCGCTGATCAAGGGCCTGATCCTCGCCCAGCCGAACAACTACTCCGAGGAGTTGCGCGATGTGCTAGGCGTGAAGCTGCCGCACTACCTGATCCGCGCCAAGCAGTACATCCACGACAATGCCCGTGAGGCGTTGCACCTGGAGGACATCGAGGCGATTTCCGGGGTGTCGCGCTTCAAGCTGTTCGAAGGTTTCAGGAAGTATTTCGGCATGTCGCCCATGGCCTATTTGAAGAAGCATCGGCTGGATGCCGTGCGCCAGGAAATCCTCGAGGATAATTCGGCGCGCAATATCTCGGTGATCGCCATGGGGTGGGGGTTTACTCACCTGGGGCGGTTCTCCAGCGAGTACCGCAAGTTGTTCGACGAGACGCCGAGCACCACCTTGCAGCGTAACGAAGCCCGCCGCAGCCGGTCGCTTTGAGCATGGCTGTGTCATCAGGCGCCGGGCTCGATCTGTCCAGACTGTGCCAGACCCCGGTGTTTACCAGCCGCTCGCGCCAGGAAAGCCACCGGCTGCTCGCCCGTGAGTTGGTTGAACACGACCTGAGCTGGCGCACCGGCAATGTCGACACGGCGTTTTTTCGCGCAGAAGTGGGGCGCTGCCAGTTGTTCGTGTTGCGCTATGGTGCCGAGGTGGAGGTGCGCCCACGGCCCTTCACCGATTTCGTATTGATGCAGATGCCCTTGCGCGGGCGTGCGAGTATTGAGTGCGACGGATTGGCATTGGAGCTGGAGGCTGGCCAGGTGGCAGTGCTCTCGCCCAATCGCCAGGCGCGCCTGGTGTGGCATCAGGGCTGCGAACAATTGCTGCTCAAGGTCCCGCGTTCATTGCTGCGGCTGATGCACGAACGGCTGGTGGACGAAGGCGGGCTGGCCGCCGATTTTGCCCTGCCTGCGGCTTATCGGCTCGACACTGGTCAGGCTCGGGGCTGGTTGCGTCTGGTCGATGATTTGCTTGAACAGTTGGGAGCGAGCGAGGGGGCGCCGGTGCATGCGCATTGGCTGCGCCATCTGGAAGAAAGCCTGCCGCTGTTCCTGCTGACTCACCCGCCGAAAATCGATGCAGCACGGTCGGCGGTGGTTGAGTCGCCGGCGCAGCGTCAGGCGCTGCGCCAGTTGCACAAGATTGAAGGCTTGATGCGCAGTCATCTGGGTGAAGCGCTGTCCCTGGGTGAACTGGCGGCGGCAGCGGGCATGAGCGTGCGCAGCCTTAACACTCTGTGCCAGCGGTGTTATGGGCAGACTCCGATGGAGCGGCTGCGTAATTTGCGTCTTGAATCGGTGCGTGAGCGTTTGCTTGGGTGTCGTGATTTGAGCATTACTGCGGTCGCGTTGGAGCATGGCTTCAGCCATCTGGGGCGCTTTGCCCGGTATTACCGTGAGCGTTTTGGTGAGTTGCCGCATCAGACTGCTTGCGCGCGTTGAACCTGAGGACGCCGCGCTCATCCAGGAAGCTCGCGTTCTCGTTGACGTCCGTCGCAGGCAAGCCAGCTCCCACAGTGTGCGTGGTGAGACGAGAATTTCTGAACGCCGCAGATTCCTGTAGGAGTGAGCCTGCTCGCGATGAACTTGAGGACATCGCGGTCATCCAGAAAGCCAGCGTTATTGTTAACGTCCATCGCGAGCAGGCTCGCTCCCACAGGTGGCAGCGTCAGCCGGGAGGATGTGCAGGACCAAATAAGCGCAGCGCGCCGGCTTGATGCCTTGGTCGGCCCGGAGGCCGCCACGGCAAAGCTTTTGATCGCAGGCGCCCCGTTAACCACAACGGATATACACGCAAAAATCAAAGTCCCGCGCTACCCACCCACCTCCCCATCAAAGTATTAGAAGGCAACCGCTCATCCAGCAACTTCCGGGCCGTCTCAACCCCCGCCACCGGCAACCCCGCAGGATCCAGCAACCCAATCTGCACCAGCACGCTAGCCTGGTCCCAATAGATATGCTCATGACAAAGCTTGTCCCCGCGAAACTTGATCACCCCCAGCATCGGAATCTCAACGTACCTGCCCGTAGGCGCAACCCCAGGCAGCATCCAGTCAATCTCACTGGTATGGGTAAAACACATCACAAACTCATCGACAATCTGCGAAGCCCCCACCGTGCGCGAAATCGGCACCAGCTTCATATCCGGCGGATTGGCATGCACAAAATGATTCTGATAAAACCGGCTCAACTCCCGATAACCCACACCACCCGTCATGGTCGGAATGTGATTGACGTAAGGCTCGGCAACCATCGTCGCCATGGTCGCCGGCACATCACGCACGGCAAACTCGAACTCGATGTGCTTGTCCCACAGCTGCGACAAGTTGTAATGCGGGCCAATAGCCTGCTTCAGCGCCGCGATGCTGCGCTGGTGGGCCATCAACGTCGCAGGCTTGTTGAAATGTATGCCGCCGTTACGGGCAAAAGCATGGTCGACATCGGGGTAGGTGTAGATCTCGATATTGCTACGCCCACCCAGGCGCTGGCTGATCAGCGTACGGGCAGCGGCATCGCAATAAACATCCTGCTCGGCAAAATGCAGCACCAGGCGGCCCTTGATCTGGTCGGCCTCATCGAGCAACTGCTCAATGCCCATGCCGTAGTAACCCACGCAACAGGCGGCGTCCGTTCGAGTCGCTGTCAGGTAGGCCAGCTTGCCGCCCATGCAGAAGCCCACATAGCCCTGACCGACAGCCTCGACTTCGGGCAGATCGCGCAATGCCTTGAAGCTGGCGTCGATGTCATCGACCGCCTTGTCGATATCGAGGCCCTGGAACAGCTCGATCGCCCGGGCGAAGTCGGCCTCGGTGTAACCCAGTTCAATGCCCGGTTGCTGACGCCAGAACAGGTCCGGCACCAACGCGACGTAACCTTCCTCGGCGTAAAAATCCGCCACCTCACGCATGTTCGCGTTGATGCCGAAAATTTCCTGGCCGATCACCACACCCGGGCCTTTGCCGCTGGCGGGTAGCGCCAGATAACCGGCAAAACTGCCGCTGCCGTCGCTGGCTTTTACACTGATCATCTTGCCCATGTTGTTGCCTCGCTCATCATCAGGTTTTTATGGAGGTAGTTCAGGCTGGATCACGCAAGCGCTCAAACCACGTGCGCGGCGAAAGGCCCTGGTCCGGGCCGAGAATGGAGAAGCCGCCGTCCACCGGAATGTCCACTCCGGTAATCCACGACGCGCCCTGGCTGCACAGGAACGCGACCACCTGGCCGATTTCCTCGCCGCGTCCCACGCGTCCCAGCGGGTGGAAGTGCGCGCCGACCCGGTCGGCCACCGCGACGTCGCCGCCACTCATGTTTGCCACCGAGGGCGACCAGGTCCAGGCCGGGGAGACGCTGATCACTCGAATCGCTGCCGGCGCCAGAGTCACCGCGAGGTTGCGGGTCAGCTGCAGCAGCCCGGCCTTCGACGCGGGATACAGGGCTCGCCCGGCCACGCCAAACTTGCCGCCGGTGCTGCCGATGTTGATCACGGTGCCGCCATCAGCCATGTGCGGCGCGGCTTTTTGCACGAAGATCGCCGCCGACACCAGGTTGATATTGAGGGTGTGCAGCCATTGCGCCCGGTCTGACAGCAGCCCCTGGTCGTCGTAGACACAGGCGTTATTGACCAGGATGTCGAGCCGGCCGAACGCCGCCAGGGTTTCGTCGATGCAGTCGTCGATGTCTTCGTCCAGCTCGACATTGCACGCGATAAAACGACAGCGTTCACCCAGCTCGCTGGCGAGTCCGGCTCCCGTTTCGCGGTTGCGACCGACCAGCATCACGCTGGCCCCAGCCTGCAGCAGTTGCCGGGCAATGTCGGTGCCCAGGCCCTGGGTACTGCCGGTGACAATCGCCACCTGACCTTGCAGATTGGCAGTGGGCGTGCTGTTCATGACAGTGCTCTTCATGACATTGACTCCAGGATGCTGGCGACATCTGTGACAGTGGCGATCAGACGCATGCTGTCCAGTGCTGCCAGATGAGTGTCGGGGCGGGCGGCAGCGCAGGCGTCCGCCAGTACCGTCACCTCGAAACCGCAATCGACCGCATGTCGCACGGTGCTCTCGACCACCGAGTGGGTGGCAACCCCGGCGATCAGCAATTCTCGCGCTTCCAATTGGCGCAGCAGCGTGTCCAGCGGCGTGCCGTAAAATGCGTTGATGCGCGTATGGGTGACGACAAATTCGTCCGGGCCCGCCAGTGGTTGCAAGGCGTCATGGAACTGCGCTCCCCAGGTGCCTTCCTGCACTGCGCCGCTGGCTGCCACGGCGCGGAAGATCGGCGCGTTCTGTACCAGGTCGGCATAGTCCGGGCGATACGCCACCCGCACATGAATGATCGGCCAACCGCGTTCGCGGGCACCTTGCTGCAACTTGATGGCGGCCTGCAGCAATGCATCGCGGGCGGGATCGTCCGCTGCAAGCGCGACCCGAATGCGTCCATCGGGATGCAGCACGTCATTCTGATAGTGCAGGGCGATGACCGTCGGGCGGCCCATCAGACAAACACCTCGAGGTTGGCGAACACGTCGTTGCAGTTGATCAGGTCAACCCGCTTGAGCTGGATCTTCCATTCGCCACTGTCCAGGCTGGCCAGCTTGTAGGTGTAGCGTCCCGCCAACTGACGCTGGTCGAGGCGCCACTCGCTGACCTGGAACGTCGCACTCACCACCAGCAGGCCCTGACTGTCGAGCCCCTCGACCAGCACGTTGCCCACAAGGTGCGCCGTGCGGGTCGGCGGCTGCTGCGACCAGTTGCGCACGTTCTCCACTCGACGGATGCGCACTTCACGCAACATGCGGTTTTCCCAGAACAGCGAAATGTGCTCGAAAGGGTCGACCTGGCCGTGTTGTTGCGGCACCCAGTACATGCCCGAATCAGTAAATAGCCGGTCCCATTCCCAGAACCGGCGCTCATCCAGCAGGCGTGCTTCGCGATACAGAAACTGCTCGATTTCACGCAGGGTTTCACTGGGGACATGCGCCGGAGTCAGGCCGTGGGTCGAGACGTCGAAGGTGCGATCAAGCAGCATGAGTGCTCTCCTTGGCAATCAGTGTGGCGGTCATGTAGTGCTTCCAGGCGGCGAACTGGTTGCGCATTGGTAGCTCGCTGGTGCCATTGGTCGAGACTGCGCCATCGGGCAGCAAGCGATCGGTGCCGACATAACGGTGCATGCTGATCCACTCACCGCCGCGGGTCATGTTGCCCTCCTGGCAACGGGCATAGACTTCGACGTCGTCGGGCATGACGTTGGAGGAGGGCGAGTTGATGACGTTGGCGTAGGTCAGCGCCCGGTCAAATACCGCGTCCGGTGCGCCTTTGCAGCGGAACGTCTGGATTTCCACCAGGGTGCGGTCGATGGCCATCGGCCGGATCACTCGAAATTGCATGAACACCGTGTGGGGCGAGCCGCTGCCGTAGATCACGGTGTTGTGGCGGTTCATTCCCAGGATGCCCCGGGCACGTTCTTCGCCATACGCCGTGCTCAGGCATTCGAAGTGCGCCTTGGACACCTCGTCGCGCTCGGCGGCGGCCGGGTCGAAGATTGCTTCCATGTAGCCGTGGCCATTGTGATAGGCGCGCAGTTCGAGTTTTTCCCAGAAATCGTAAGGCTCGCCGTTGCCGTCCATGATTAGCAGTTCGAAGGGCATTTCACCCAGGGTTTCGGCTTCGCTGCGGGCCGCATCCACCGAGGACTCATGGGTGACGCGAGCGTGCATGGTGTCGTGCAGGTTTTCGTAGAAGACTTTCCAGTTGGAGCGCTGCATGACCCGGAAGATACCGCCGGCCACTTCGACTTCACCGACTGGCGAGCGATCGCAGAGGTTGTCGATGGAAGTGATGACGCCGCCGAGAAAACCCTTCAGGTCAAGACCGTGATCAATCTGGCTGGCGAACACGAAGCCGCGATAGCTGTCGACCCGCGCCAGGCTGACCATGGAAAAATCCGGGTGTTGCGGATTGAAACAGGTGCCTTCGAAGGCATTTTTCAGCGGTGCCGAGAGGTGCTGGCCGTCCAGCTTGAAGGTCCAGGCGTGGTAGGGACAGCGGAAGAACTTGCCGACGTTGCCATCGCCCTCGGCCACCAGTTTGGCGCCTTTGTGCGGGCAGCGGTTGTAGAGTACGTTGACGTTTTTGTCGGCGCCGCGCACCAGGATCACGTCCTGATCGCCAACCCGGGTGGTGTGATAGTCGCCGACGTTTTTCACCTGGCTCTCGTGGCCGACGTAGATCCACGCCTGGCCATAGATGCGCTGCATTTCCAGGTCGAATAGCTGAGGGTCGGTGTAGACGCTTTTGTGCACGCTGTCGTCGCGCACCAGGGCCGCGATCTGTTCGTTGGAGGGAATCATGGTGTCTCCTTTCTAACCGTCATTAAGAGGTGCGCGGTGCTGCAGCGCACTTACAAATCCAGTACAAGTCGAGCGCTGGCGGCGCGAGATACACAGGTGCAGAAACTGCCCTCGGCCCGTTCGCGTTCCGACAGGCAGATGTCACGGTGCTCGGGTTCGCCTTCGAGTACCTGGGCCACGCACACTCCGCAGTCACCACGGCGACAGTCGAACATCGGGTCCAGGTCGGCCTCGATCATGGCCTCCAGCACGCTTTGCCCCGCAGGCACCCTTAGTGTCACGCCACTGCTGCGCAGCTCTACTTCAAAAGCGCCTGCGCTTTCGCTGTCGAGACTGCCGATGAACAATTCGCTGTGCAGTTGACTGTCGTTCCAGCCCAGCTCGCGGGCTGTTTGCAGCACGCTGCTGATCAGTGACTTGGGGCCACAGACGTACAGCTGGCGGCTGCGGGAGTGCGAGTTCAGCAGGCGGGTCAGGGGCAGGCGTCGGGTCGGGTCGCCTTCGCTGATCCAGCACTGGGCGCTATTCAGTGCCTGGACCTCCTCCAGGTACGCCATGCGGTTCGAATCGCGACCGGCGTAGTGCAAGGTAAAAGGCCGCTGAGCCGCGGCGAGGGCGCGGGCCATGCCGAGCATCGGGGTGATGCCGATGCCGCCCGCGATCAGCAGGAGTTCGCAGTCCTGGGCCACCAGTGGAAAATGATTTTTTGGCGGGCGTACCAGCACTTGTTGGCCGACCTGCACCTGGTGCATCCAGCGCGAGCCGCCGCTGCCCTGGTCTTCCAGTTGCACGGCGATTTCGTAGTGTGGGTGATCCGGCAAGTTGACCAGCGAATAGGCGCGCCATAGGGTTTTGCTGCCCGGTATCTGCACTTCGATATGGGCGCCTGGGGTGAAGGCGGGCAGGGGCTGGCCGGCATCGGCGACCAGGATCAGCCGCCGGATGTTAGGCGTGAGCGGGTCGATCCGTTCGATGCGCAAAGACAGGCTGGACATGTACGATTCCTGAACGGGGCGAGGGTGGGTCGCCGTTGAAGTCGTACTTACTGTAGGGAGGGACGCGCGGGCGAAAAAGCCGATAATGGCAAGTTGATAGCCGCATATTGCGAGGTTTTGGGGGCAGGCGTGCTGGCAATGGCGATGGCTGCGATGGCGATGGCGATGGCGATGGCGATGTGATGCGATGTGATGTGGTGTGATGCGATGCGATGTGATGTGGTGAGGGTGAGGGTGAGGGTGAGGGTGAGGGTGAGGGTGAGGGTGACACCTGTGGGAGCAAAGCTTGCTCGCGATGGCGGCTATGCAGATGTACATATCCATTATTGCGGCAACGGCTTCTAATGGCTCCGCTTTTACAGCGGGTCACTTGGAAGAGCCCCAAGTAACCAAGGGCTTCCTGCCCCACCACTCGGCACCTCGCCTAGGCTCGGTGTGCCCGCACTCCGGCATTGCTCCGCGGGTCGCTGCGACGGGCCATCCATGGCCCAACGCAGCTAAACCGGCATCCTTGCCGGTTTACCCGCTACGCAATGCCTGCGTTCGGCCATCGTGGTCAACGGGACGTCCGCGATCAACAACCGGGCCGTGGCGGCCTTCGGGCCGACCAAGGCATCAAGCCGGCGCGCTGCGCTGGTTCGATTGTGCACATCCTCCGAATCGACGCTATCCCCTGTAGGAGTGAGCCTGCTCGCGATAGCAATCTATCAGCCGACATCTACGTTGACTGACCTGCCGCAATCGCGAGCAGGCTCACTCCCACAGTTGGATTTTTGCCGTTCACTGGATGTGTATGAGCTGACACTGAACTGTGGGAGGAAGCCCGCTCCCACAGACGTAGACAACCCGCAAAGCCCCCGTTCGTCCACAACCGGGCACTTGCAATGCTGTGCCATCTCTCATGTACAAGCGCGCAATTCCTGCGCATCTAAACGGAGAGCCAACATGGACATCGACAAGAATGCCCCAGGCAACATATCCCAGCAGGGTGTCACGGGGGGCACCGACAACGAGACAGGTCACGATCCGAAGCGGGGTGACACCGAAGTCCCGCTTCCCGCAGATGAGGAATCGCCTGTGGACGAAGAGATGGCAGATGTGGACGCTAATAATTCTGTATCCAGCGAACATCCGAATCCCTGATAACACATCTGTAGGCGCCGGCTTTCTGGCGATCGCCAGCAAGCCTGCTCCTACCGCTTTTCGTCAGAACATAAAGCCTGCGGCTTGCCCCGTCTGGCTGTCCTGCGCGGCTGCGACAAGATGCAATGGCGCGCATTCCACCTCCATGGAGACAATTTCAAACCCACCCACCACCTGCACCTCTCGCTCCCCCAGGGCGATAATCTCCGCTTCCTTTGCCTTAGCCATTCTCGCGTGGTTCGCTGCGATTTCATTGAGAGTTGACACGATACGTCTCCCGGTGACTGACCAAGCGTTGCGCTGGCGTCCTTGTTTGTTGATTGAATTGCCGTCGCGTCAGAATTACGTTGTTCTGGGGCAGCTAGCGGCGTCCTTTGCAATCCTTGAGCCATTCGGGGCCGGGAAATCAGCGGGGGATCATCGACCGGATGATCGGTAGCCGCACTCGCGTCTCCAAGGCAATTTGAGCTTAGGCCAGATTACCTGAACTCAATGTGAATTTTGTTGAGTCGCGTCCATAGAGAACACTTGTTTAATACTTTATATATGCCGTTATTTAGGCGTCAATATTAAGGCTTGACATATGTAACCAAAAGCAATTGGACCTAGCACAATTCATTTGCTCACGTTTTAAAAACCTCGTCCATAAATAACAAAGTACCGTTGCAGAGCCTTCGGCAAGGACGAATACAACCAGAAAAATAAAAAATTGACGACAAAAAAATAGCCTTATCCGCCCTATTAAGTCGGTGACTCATCATGATCAAGATCATGGCCTGCTTTTTAATAGGAGCTGTACTCGCAGGATGCAACGGCATGGTAAAACCCGACTTTTCGGGGGCTGCCAATAATTCTTACTTCACAGTTTTTTCAGGCTTTCCTCTGCCCTATATGTATATGGCTTCGGCCGTGCAATGGAATGAAGATTACGCTGTCACGACCCGCCACACTCCGCTGATTGCCAACGTGCAATACAGCTGCAGCACCGGCTGCGACCTGGTGTTTATCCGCCACAAGGCCAGTGGACGCTACCCTACATGGCGCGCGCCGCGAGTAGGGGAAGCCATCACGGCCGTGGGATCGAGCCCTTACATGTCGACTGCGACGGGCAAGGGCAAGGTCTACCAGGCGCCTTTCCTCAATACCGATGAGAACAGCGGCGACCTTTATGCCATCCACGATGCGCCACTGGTCAAGGGCATGTCCGGCGGCCCGGTGATTGGCAGCGACGGCAATATTGTCGGGATCAACATGGGCTTTTATTCAACGACGCTGCACGACGTAAGTGCGCATCCTGGAGTCAAAGGCGCCGAGCGCATCAGTGTGTTTATTCCCTATTCGATCATTATGCGCGAATGGCAGTTATTGCAGGCTAAACTTGATGATCCTCGCGGAACAAAGTTCGCTGCGAAGTAATTGATGCAGGCCCGGCTTATTGGCTGGGTCTGCACTTCTGCTGCTCAAAGGTCTTTCTTGAATTCCTTATCCAGGTGCTTGTCACCCTTGTGCGGTTCTTTGTCGAGGTGGGTAGCTCCTGCGCCATCAGCCGGAACCGAACATCTGCCGAATCAGGTTGGGGGTGCTGCCGGTCCAGCGCTTGAACGAGCGCCGGAAATTTGCCGCATCGTTGAAGCTCAGGTACTCGGCCACCTCCTCGTTGCTGAAACCCTTGATCTGGTACAGGTACAGCGCCACGTGTTTGCGCACCAGATCCACCTGCTGCTGAAACCCGGTGTGGTGTTTTTGCAGTTTGCGTTTCAGCGTGGCGGGGCTCATGGCGAAGGCGTGTGCGGCCTGTTCCAGGCTAGGCGTCTCGCGCACATGGGCCTGCAGGTAGCGGTAAAGGCAATCGACAAAGCTTGAGCTGTAACCCAGCTGGTCGATTTGCCCCTGGGCTTCCTGTCGCGCGACCTGACCCACCGTGGCCGAACTGGCGGGCCAGGGCTGGGCCAGGTATTCCCGGGGGATGCGCATCAGGTCCAGGGGACGCTTGAACTGGCTGTGTTCGCCCAGATGCACCCAATACTGCTCGACGTAACGTGGCTCGGTGTGGCTGAAGCTGCATTCCCATGGCAGGCGTACGCCGCTTTGCGAGCGGCTCATGGCGACAATCGAGGTCATGCTCGCTTCCAGCAGGAAGCGCCACTGCTCGCCGGCACCACAACTGTCGAGCCAGTAGAAATAGGCATGGTGTTCGTCCAGCACCAGGCGCGGCGCGGCCAGCGGGCTGAGCAACACTTGTTGCTGCACCAGGGTATCAAGTGCCTGGTGCAGGTTTTGCGCGTGGCGCAGGGCGTGACTCGCCGGACCGTAATGCCCCGGCAGCAGGCGCTGGCCGAACAGGAAACTGCTGTCGTCGGCGTCGAGCAGGCGCCGGCTATTGTCGATCAGGGCAAGAAATTGCTGCGGGCTGAGGCGCGTCTGCCCGGCGAGGATATCGTCGTGAAACAGCCCGGTACCGCGCAGCAGGCGATGGCTGTCGATGTCTCGGGAGAGCGCGAGGTCGATCAGGGTCGCCGGTTGGTAGTGCCCGGGGATAAAACGGCTGTCGGTTTCATACCAGGTATTTTTAAGAGTCATCGCCGCGCCTCAGGCCGTCTTGGCCAGGGGCTGCTTGGCACGCGCCAGGGCCAGGTTGAGGCGTTTGAGCAGGACGTCCGGCGCCTCGTCCATGGCCATCACCACGGCCGTGCTGGCGGACAGATGCACGCGCTCGCCGTGTTGCCGAGTCTTGTGGGCCAGGCCGTGAACCGCCTGTTGCAGCTCCAGCGCCAGCAGCCGCGCCTGGCTTTCACCGGTGTTGGGCAACAGCACCACGAAGCGGTCACCGGCCAGTCGGCACAGCAGGTCCTGGCGGCGCAGGTTGAGCAACAGCAAATGGCTGATCGCTTGCAACACGGCATCGCCTTCGGCATGCCCGTACGCTTGATTGATCGCGGTGAAATTATCCAGGTCCACGGCCATCAGCGACAGCGGTTGCTCCTGCGTAAGGCTTTGCGCCAGGCTGGCGTGCAACTGGCGCTTGAGGTAATCGGCGCCACCCAGGGGTGTGAGTTTGTCGAACAGCCGATGCTCGCGGAACAGCTTCTCGCGTTTTTCCATTTGCGCGCTGATCGCCAGCTGCTCCCGATGCCAGTGATAGATGCCGATGGTCAGCAGGATCATTCCCACCGGCATCGGCCCGGACTCCAGCCAGTGGTCCCAGGTGAGGCTGTCGGGCAGGCGAATGAACTCGTCGAGGCTGTCGATCCACCAGGAGAAAAAGATGCAGCTCAGGCCCAGGGCCAGGTAGTTGGTCACGCGCCCGGCCGGGCGACTCTTGAGCACCAGCCCCAGCCACACCAGCGCCAATAGCGCCGAACCGCCTTCGCCGATGATGTCCAGCCATACCCATTCACTCACGCTTTTGAGTTCACCGCAGGCCAGATGCAGGAGTAATCCGAGGTTGGCTGCCACCAACAGCAGGGCGAGTTTCCAGCGATGGGGTTTGAGCACAGAGAACATGGCCGCGATCCTTTGGCGAATGGCAATGCGCGTCAGCACAGCAGATGCTTGTGACAGATAGGTGACAGCGGGCAGGGGTCGAATCAGCTCAAGGTACCGCGCTGCTTTTTTGCTAAAAAACCTTCCCAGGACGCCGGGTCGAACGTTCTCACGGGTCATTTCAGCTCATTTGCCCGCGCCAACCCACGCAAAGCGGCGTTTTAAAGCACTCGCCACCAACCCCTGTCACAGAACCGTCATCCCTCGACCCTAGCTTGCCCTCCCAGTTGCCGGGCCACTTGCCTGGCGTTATCGGATCCTGGGGGAGGACATTCATGTACAAGCGCAGCAGCACGGCCGGGTTGGTCGGTTTCACGCTCACCGCACTGGCCATGGCGATTGCCAGCGAACGCCTGAGTGCCGCCGAATCAGCGACCACCACTGAGCACGTACAGGTCGTGGGGCAGGCGGCGAGCATCGACCAGGCGCTCAAGGAACAGCGCAGCGCCGACAGCATCAAGAGCGTGGTGCACGCCGACGGCATGGCTCAGCTCCCCGACGAAAACGTCGCCGAAGCAGTACAGCGCCTGCCCGGGGTCAGTGTCGAGCGTGACCAGGGCGAAGGCCGATTTGTCAGCGTGCGGGGCCTGGGGCCGGACCTCAACAGCGTGACCATCAACGGCACGCTGGTGCCTTCGCCGGAAAGCGAACGCCGGGCGGTGGCCCTGGACGTGTTGCCTTCGGAACTGGTGCAGTCGTTGTCGGTGATCAAGACCCTGACCCCGGACATGGACGCCAACTCCCTGGGCGGCACCGTCGATGTGCAGAGCCTCTCGGCCTTCGATCACCAGGGCCTGTTCTATACCGGCAGCACCGAAGCGAGCTACGACAAGAACACCCACCAGACCAGCCCGAAATTCTCCGGCGCCGCCAGTAATCGCTTCAGCCTCGGCGACGGCATCGACAACTTCGGCGTCGCCGCGGCATTGAGCTGGCAGAAGCGCGATTTCGGCTCGGACAACGTCGAAACCGGAGGCGCCTGGGACTTCGAACAGGGCGCCCGGTTGCAGGAGTTCGAACAGCGCGACTACGACATCAGTCGCGAACGAGCCGGCGGCGGGTTGAACTTTGATTACAAACCCGACGACCTCAGCAGCTACTACCTGCGCACGCTCTACAGCCGCTACAAGGACAGCGAAACGCGCAACTCCACCGCGTTCGAGTTCGCCGATCCGCTGGCCGCTGGTGAGACCGGCGATACCGAAGCTTCACGCAAACTCAAGCAGCGCGAAGAGACCCAGGAAATCCAGTCCTACGTGCTTGGCGGCGAGCGCCTGTTCGGGCTCTGGACCCTCAGCGGGCAGGCCGGTTACAGCCGCTCCAGCGAGGACAGCCCGGGCCACATCGCCAACGCCGAGTTCGATGGCGTCGACGACTTTGCCGACAGCGGTTTCTACGACAACGACAAGCCGCGTCCGATCATTGGCCAGGGCTTCTACAACCCGGCCAATTTCAGCCTCGACAAGGTCGATTGGGAGAAGCAGCGCACAACCGACACCGAGAAAAACCTGCGCCTGGACCTGGCCCGCGACTACGACTTCAAGGGCTATGCGTCCCAGGTCAAATTCGGCGGCAAGGTCAGCCGCCGCAACAAGGACAACGACCTCGACGCCTGGGTCTATGAAGACTTCGACGACCTGGGATTCAACGACCAGCAACTCAACCTCACGCAGTTCCAGAAGGGCACCGTTGACTATAGCCTGGGTCGCTTCGGGCCGGGCATCAGTGGCAGCGAGATCAAGAATTTGATCGGTGGGCTCAATCGTGACGATTTCTATGACGAGACCGAATCGCGGGTCAACGACTTCAAGATCAGCGAAGACATCAACGCCGGTTACCTGATGAACACCATCGACATCGATGACTGGCGCTTCATTGCCGGCATGCGCTACGAGGGCACCGAGTTCGAAGCCAAGGGCACCGGCGCCACCGATGGCGAGTTCCAGGCCACCGACACCAAGCGCCGATATCACCACTGGTTGCCGGGGCTGCATGCACGTTATCAACTGGACAAGAACACCCAGGTGCGCGCGGCCTGGACCAAGTCCGTGGTGCGCCCGACCTTCGGCCAGTTGGCACCGGGGTTTGTAATTGACGATGACGAAGCGACCTTCGGTAATCCTGACCTCAAGCCCCTGGAGTCGAGCAACCTCGACCTCGGCATTGAGCACTTCATGGGGCGTGCGGGCACCGTCTCGGCATTCGTGTTCTACAAGGACATCCAGAACTTCGTCTACAACACCGACCTCGCCGGTACCGGTGCCTGGGTCGACTTCACCGAGGCGCACACCTTCGCCAACGGCGACAGCGCCAAACTCTACGGCCTGGAACTGGCCTACTCGCAAAAATTCGACTGGCTGCCCGCACCATGGAACGGCCTGTTGATTGGGGCCAACACCACCTTCAGCCGCTCCGATGCCGAGATCAAGGGCTTCGATGCGGCCACCGGTACCAACAGCAAGCGCAGCATCGATCTGCCGAGCCAGTCCGACACCGTTGGCAACCTGACGGTGGGTTGGGAAGACGACAAGCTGAGCCTGCGCCTCTCGGCCAACTACAAGTCCGATTACCTCTACGAACTGGCGTCGATCAACGACAAGGCCCACGACCTGCACGTCGACGCCCAGACCTTCGTCGATTTCAGCGCGCGTTATTCGCTGACCAAGGACCTGCAAGTGAGCTTCGAAGCGCAGAACCTCACGGACGAATCGTACTTCGTCTACACCGGGCACCGGGCCTACAACGGCCAGTATGAAGAGTACGGCCCGACGTTCAAGGTCGGCCTGACCTTCACCCATTTCTAAGCCCGGGGTGGCAGCCGTGGCTGCCGCCGTTTGCACGCACGACAAGGACTTTGCCCGTTCATGAGTATTTTTTTATCACCCAGCCGTTGCCTGCTCGCCGCATTGATCAGCCTGAGCGCCAGCCAGGCCCTCGCTGTGGACCTGGCACTCACGCCCTGGGCGCCGAACCTCAAGGTCGACGCCTTGGCTTTCCTGCCTGCGGGTTCCGAACGCTTGGCCGTCAGCCAGCGCGATGGCTTGCTGCTGCTCGACGCGAAGGGCGCAGAACTGGCGCGCCTGCAGGGTTCGTTCAGTGGCGTCGACAGCCGCACTTTGGGCAGCAACGTGCTGGTCGCCAGCCTCGACAATACCCGCCAGCAAGCGCTGCTGGTCAGCCTCGATGCGAACAAACGCAGCTGGGGCCAGCCGGTCTATCTGCCGGCCCGGGACTACCCGGTGAATAACCTGTGCCTGTATCGCGACGAGGCCAGCAACCTGTTCCTGTTCCTGGTAGGCGAGGAGGGCAAGGGCGAGCAGTGGCTGGTGGGCAGCGGCACCACTCTCGATGCGCAGCCGCAACGGGTGCGCGGCTTGCCGCTGCCACCGTCGGCGACGGACTGCCGGGTCGACGACGCTGCCCATCAGTTGGTGGTCAATGAGGAGAACGTCGGCTGGTGGGCCTATCCGGCACCTCCGGAAGCCGATGTAAGGCGCAGTCCCATTGACTTGCGTGAGCCTTTCGGCGCGATCAAGCACAGCGCGGGCGCGATGGCGCTGGTGCCGGGAGGTGTGCTTGGGCTCGATCCGAAAGCCGCGCAATTGCACCTCTATCAGCAGCAGGGCGAGCGCTGGTTGGCCAAGGCCAGCATCACCCTGCCGGGTTTGAAAGAAGCGGAAAACCTCGACGTGCGCGCGACGGCCAAGGGCCTTGAACTGATGGTGCGTGACGATGACGACGGCCGCCTGTACCACGGCGAACTCGACTGGCAGGCCATTGCGGCCGATCAACCTCAGGTGCTGCCGACCGTGCAAGCCAGCCGCCAGACTGACCCGGTGGGGCGCCAGGGCGATGCCGCCGACGATCCGGCGATCTGGATTCATCCGCAGCAACCGGGCTTGAGTCGGGTGCTCGGCACCAACAAGAAGCAGGGCCTGCTGGCCTATGACCTGCAGGGCAAATTGCTTCAGGAATTGCCGGTAGGGCGGCTGAACAACGTCGACGTGCGGCCGAACTTCAAGCTGGGTCAACAGACCGTCGACCTGGCCGTGGCGAGCAATAGAGATCACAACAGCCTGAGCCTGTTCAGCATCGATCGGCAAAGCGGTGAGCTGCGTGAGGCCGGGGAGATCGCCACGCCGCTCAAGGAAATCTACGGCATCTGCCTGTTCCAACCGGCCAGTGGCGAGCTGTTCGCCATCGCCAATGGCAAGGACGGTACCTTCCTGCAATACCGCTTGAGCGCGCCAAACGGCACGGTCCAGGGCGAGCTGGTGCGCCAGTTCAAGGTCGACAGCCAGCCCGAAGGTTGTGTTGCCGACGATCAGCGCCAGCGCTTGTTCCTCGGCGAAGAAGACGTCGGCGTCTGGGCGGTAGATGCCCGCGCCGATCAACCGGCGACCCTCAGCAGTGTGATCAAGGTCGGCACGCAGTTGCATGCCGATGTCGAAGGACTGGCGCTGTATCAGAGCGCCGGCAATGACTATCTGGTGGTCTCCAGCCAAGGCAACGATAGCTACCTGGTGCTCGATGCACAGCCGCCATTTGCTTCCCGCGGCGCGTTCCGTGTCGGCCTGAATGCTGCCTTGGGCATCGACGGCGCTTCGGAAACCGATGGCCTGGAGGTCACTTCGGTCAACCTCGGCGGGGCCTGGAGCAACGGCATGCTGGTGGTGCAGGACGGCCGCAAACGCATGCCCGAGCAAACCCAGAACTTCAAATTCGTACCCTGGGCCGAGGTCACCAAAGCCCTGAAGTTGCCCTGAGCCGTCATCACCCTGTCATCTCACTTTCATCGAATAGCTCAACGGCCGCCGCGCATCGACGGCCCGCGAGCGCCAGACCAGGAGTTTCACCATGCAGGCCACACTCGAACACATGACGATCTGGGGGCTGATCAGCGACGCGAGCCTGTTGGTCAAGGCGGTCATGCTTATCCTGCTTCTGGCGTCACTGCTCAGCTGGTACCTGATCATCCTGCGCAGCAGCGTACTCAAGCGTCGCGAACAGCAGTTGAATGGTTTCATGCAACGCTTTCGCGGCACGCCGGACCTGCTGGCGCTGTACCGCGAGACGGCAAAAAACACTGACAGCGAAGCCGGCGTCGAGTCGATTTTCCAGGCCGGGCTGCAGGAGTTCAATCACCTCAACCAGCACTCGGGCAATGCCCCGGACGTGGTCCTCGAAGGTGTGGAGCGGGCGCTGTATGTCGCCATCAGCGAGCAGGAAGTATGCCTGGAAAAGGGTCTGCAGTTCCTCGCCACGGTCGGTTCGGTCAGCCCTTACATCGGCCTGTTCGGCACCGTGTGGGGCATCATGAATTCCTTCCTCGGGCTGTCGCAGGTTCAGCAGGCGACCTTGTCCACCGTCGCCCCGGGCATTGCCGAAGCACTGATCGCCACGGCCATCGGCCTGTTCGCGGCAATCCCTGCAGTGATCGCCTACAACCGCTTTTCTTCCCGCAGCCAGACCTTGCTGACGCGCTACTACGCCTTCGCCAACGAGCTGCAGGTGCGCCTGCATCGCAAGCTGCATGGCGCGCCGATGAACCTGGCGGCTGCCGCCTGAAAGGAGAGTGCTCATGTTGGTCAGACCGCAACGCAAACACGGGCCCAAGGCCGAGATGAACGTGGTGCCGTACATCGATGTGATGCTGGTGCTGCTGGTGATCTTCATGGTCACCGCGCCGATGCTCACCCAGGGCGTGAAAATCGAATTGCCCAAAGTCGCCAGCGAAGCCCTGGCCAATGACAGCCGTCAGCAGATCCTCACGCTGTCGGTGAAAGCCGAGGGGGGCTATTACTGGAATCTTGGCGGCGAACTCGACACGCGCAACCAGACTGACAGTGCCGTGACGCTTGAAGACATGCAGGCGAAGGTCGCGCAGGTGGTCGCGGAGCGGCGCGACACCCAGGTCTATATCCGCGCCGACAAGGACGCCGGCTACGGCAGCGTGGTCGCGGCCATGGCGGCCTTGCAACAGGGTGGGGTGAGTAACCTCGGGCTGGTGACTGAGGCACCGCAATGACTGCGATGACGTTGCACAGTCCTTATCTGACCGCTGCGGCCGTTGATCGCAGTGGATTGTGGCGCAACGGGTTGGCAGCGAGCCTTGCAGTCGGCGTGCATGTAATTGTGCTGGTTTTGCTGGTACGTGGCTGGGCGATCGAAACTCCCGCGGTCGAGCAGCCGGCCGTACTGCGCACGCAGCTGGTGATTCTTGCGCCGACGCCTGAGGTGCCGGTGCCACAGGCGCCGCCTGAGCCAATGCCTGCGGTGGTGCAACCTGAGCCGGTGGTTGCGGCCTCAGCTCCAGCCCCGGCCCCGGTCAAGCCTGCAGTCGATCCGCAGATTCAAGCGCAGAAACTGCAGCAGGCTGCGTTGGCGCGCAAGCGGGTCGAGGACAACAAGCGTGAGCTGCAGGCTGTGCAACAACGCCAGCGCCTTGAGTCGGATGTGCGTAACCGTGACGCCGAACAGCGCCTGGCGCAGCAGCAAGCGCAGCAGGCCGAACAGGCGCGCCTGAGTGCCGAGCGGACCCGTCAGCAGGCGGCCCAGGCTGCGGCCGACAGTCGCCAATATCTGCCGTTGAGCAAGGAGGCGCCGGACTATCCGCAGCGTGCGCTGGACAAGAACCTCGAGGGCGATTGCACGGTGGAGTACACGGTCAGTCCCCAGGGCAAGGTTGAAAATCCGAAGGTGCTGGATGGCTGCCACCCGATGTTCATGCGGCCCTCACTGGTCGCTGCCGAGACGTTCCGTTATCAGCCACGGATGATTGATGGCAAGGCGGTAGCGGTGCCGGCGGTGCGCAATACCTTTCATTACCGGATCAAATGATTTTTCTTATTCCTTAAAGATATAGATAGATAATTATATATTCCTTTTAATGTTGGTCTGCGCAGTGCACTTTGGGGGCCTGCACATGTGTGCCAATCGACCAGACCTCAGACAGGAAGCCTTTACATGACTATCAAAGCGATCAACGTGCGGAACCAGTTCAAGGGCGTCATCAAGGAGATTGTCCAGGGTGAGGTGGTGTCCGAGATTGATGTGCAGACGGCTTCCGGGATTGTCACTTCGGTGATTACCACTCGGTCGGTGCGGGATCTGGAGCTGAAGGTGGGGAGTGAGGTGATTGCTTTTGTTAAGTCAACTGAGGTTTCGATTGCCAAGCTTTGATGGGTGTTGGATGGCGCTCGTTTGAATCGCGCGCGCACCCGAACTCTCCCCTGTGCCCCCTGTAGGAGCTGCGGAGTGAAACGAGGCTGCGATCTTTTGATCTTGTTCTTAAAATGGGCCGGATCAAAAGATCGCAGCCTCGTTTCACTCGACAGCTCCTACACAGCTCCTACACAGCTCCGGCAGGTGGGTGGCAATCACTGCTCCTTCTCACAATTCACCATCCACGCCACGCCAAACCGATCCTGCAACATGCCAAAGCGCACCGCCCAGAACGTCGCTTCCAGCGGCATCTGCACGCTGCCGTCCTCTGCCAATGCATTAAACACCCGCTCGGCCTCGGCGATGCTGTCGACGTTCAGCGAGATCGAGCAGCCGGCCATGTCATCCGTGGGGCGGTCAGGGGTGGTGTCCGAGCCCATGATGGCCTGGTCTCCGACCGACAGCCGGGTGTGGATAATCAGGTTGTGCAGGTCCGCGGGCACCTGTTCGCGTGCGGGGCTTTCACCGAAGGTCATCATCACGTCGAGGCTGCCTTTGAGCGCCTGGGCATAGAAAGTGAACGCGGCTTTGCAGTCGCCATTGAAGATGAGATAGGGATTGATTTTCATGATTCGGCTCCCGGTCGTGGAAAAATATCGACCCGGGTAGCAAAGCGCTAAATCGCGGCGAGTGCCGAGGTTTTTTTAGATGTTTTTCCTATCGATGAAGCGAGGCTTATTGCCTCACTGCTGCGACGCGGCGCCAGCAGGCGCTCGATGGCGCCGCTGACCATATTCTCCAGTAGCTCATCGCGCTCGGTTTCATCCAGCAGGTGGTGGGTCAGCCAGGTGGGCGCGCTGTTGAGCAGCGCGGCGATGGCGTGTCCCGCGGCGAGCATGCCCTGATCGCTGAAGCGCGAGCGCACTCCGAGGATTTTCAGCAGTTTGCGCTCGTACTGCTCGCGCAGTTGCTGGACCCGCGCCTGCTGTTCCTCATTCAGGCAGCCGCTGTCCCGCTCCACCAGGCGGAAATGCCAGGGCATGTCCTCATGCAGGTTCAGGTGGGCGCGGATCAGGCTGCTGAGCCGCTCGCGCTTGGCAACAGCCTTCTGTTCGACCCGTCCCAACGTGGCCAGCAGCTCTTCATAGAACTCCTCGATCAGGTCGAGGAGCAAGTGCTGCTTGCTCGGGTAGTGGTGATACAACGAGCCCGGAGCGAGCCCCAGGCACGTGGCGAGTTCGCGCATGCCGACCTGGCCGAAACCCTTGCTGGCGAACAGCTCCAGCACCTTGTCGCGGTATTCGGCAAAACGTGAACAGCGCTCAGGCATAGGCATGGAAGCCACGCCCCGTTTTGCGTCCAAGGTAGCCGGCGGCGACCATTTCCTTGAGCAGTGGCGCGGGGCGGTATTTGCTGTCGTTGAAACCTTCGTAGAAAGCTTCAAGAATCGCCAAAACGGTGTCCAGGCCGATCAGGTCCGCCAGTGCCAGCGGGCCGATGGGCTGGTTGCAGCCCAGGCGCATGCCGGCGTCGATGTCGTCGGCGCTGGCCAGGCCTTCCTGGAACACCAGGATGGCTTCGTTGATCATCGGCACCAGAATCCGGTTGACCACGAAGCCCGGACGGTTGCCGGCGGTGATCGCGGTCTTGCCCAGGGTGGTCGCCATGTCCAGCGCCAGGGCGTGGGTCGCGTCGCTGGTTTGCAGACCGCGGATCACTTCGATCAGGCCCATCACCGGCACCGGGTTGAAGAAGTGCAGGCCGATGAACCGCTCGGGCTGGCTGACGCTGGCAGCCAGTTGAGTGATGGACAGCGACGAGGTGTTGGAGGCAATCACGCACTCGCTGGCCACTTGTGCGGCGATCTGTTGCAGCACCCGCAGTTTCAGGTCGAGGTTTTCCGTGGCTGCTTCGATCACCAGTTGCACCGTCTGCAGGCTGCTGTACTCGGTGCTGGTGCGGATCCGCGCGAGGGTCGCGAGCTTGTCGGCTTGGCTGAGGGTTTCCTTGGCCACTTGCCGATCGAGGTTTTTGCCCACCGTGGCGACAGCCTTTTGCAGGGCGCTCTCGCTGATGTCGAGCAAGATCACGTTGAAACCCGCCTGGGCACATACCTGGGCGATGCCGTTGCCCATGGTGCCCGCGCCGATCACGCCAATATTTTGCAGATCCATGTTCCAGTCCTTGCGCTCAAAACCGTGCGATACCTTGGCCGCGACGGCGGCCGAAAGCGTACTATTGGCCGCGAGTCTAGAGCGGGCAGGGCGCTTGTCCTATGCCACAACTGTTCAACGCAACTGGTGTTTTTTGCCATTCGAATACTGGGGAGTGAAGCGTTCACATGCGGGAAAAGGATTCGGTTGCCGCCTACTTTGTCCAAGCCATGGTCCAGGCGCTGGGCGCTGATCCGTTGCGCCGGGATGCTGCGCTGCAACTGGCGGGTATTGACCCTGCGCTGATCGAGCAGCCGACGGCGCGAGTCCCGGCCAGCGCATTTGCCGCGCTGTGGCTGATCCTGATCCGCGAGCTGGACGACGAGTTCTTCAATCTCGACTCCCACGGCATGCCGCCGGGCGCCTTCGCCCTGATCTGCCGGGCGCTGATTCAGGAGCCCGACCTGCACAAAGCCATGCGTCAGTGCCTGGCCAATTTCGGCCTGTTCCTGCGCGACTTTCGCGGCACGCTGACGGTACGGGGCAAGCGCGCCGTCATCAGCCTGGAGTCCCGGGCGAAAGACGCCGATGTCAGCCGGTTTGGCGAAGAGACGTTCCTGGTGTTGATGATCAGCCTGCTGTGCTGGCTCGGAGGACGGCGTATCCCGATCGACCGTGCCGACTTTCGCCATGCTCGGGTCGCCCTGAGCGATGACCGACTGCTCTGGGGTCCCAACCTGACGTTCGGCGCCGAGCGCACCGAGATCGAGTTCGCCAGCCATTACCTGCGCCTGCCCGTGGTCCAGGATCTGGCGTCGCTGAAAGTCTTCCTGCGCACTGCGCCGCAGTGGCTGGTGATCCGCTTTCGCAATCAGCACGGCCTGGCTGCGCAAGTTCATCAGCGCTTGCGCAACAGTCACTACAGCGACTGGCCGACCCTGCAGGCTTTCGCCCTGGAACAACACCTGAGCCCCAGCACCTTTCGCCGCAAACTCGAACGCGAAGGTTGTTCGTATCAGGAAATCAAGGACGAAGTACGCCGCGGCGTGGCGTTCGAGCAGTTGCGCGAGAGCCGCGCGAGTGTTGGCGACATTGCCGAGCGCCTGGGTTTCCAGGAGCCCAGCGCGTTTCATCGGGCGTTCAAGAAGTGGACCGGGGAGAGTCCGGGCAAGTACCGGGCACGGTTTCAGGGTGGCGCGGCGAAAGATCTGACAGACGCTTCTGATTAAGCGTCACCCCGATGTTTTCCGCTGTTTCGGCCTGTACAGTCGTAGCGCCTGACCCCATGGAACTGGAGCCTGCCGCCGTGACCGATATCGAAAACATCCCCCCACGAACTGCCACCCCCGACCGTTTCAAGCAACTGAGCCAGTTTCTGTTGTGGCTCAACGAACGCGCCTGGCCGCTGACCGTGGGCATCCTGCTGATGTCCGGGGTGTACCTTTACCAGTACATCCAGGAAGAAAAAATCCCGCTGAGCATCACCTCGTCGGCGGTCATCACCGCGCTGCCGGTGATGTCCGCGATACTGGTGTTCATCATCACGATCCTGGTGGCGTTCGTCCTGTTGCCGATCTTCGTGCTGTTTCACAAACTCAACGATTCGGACCGACGCCTGAGTGACGAGCTCACCCTGGGCCGAGCCTCCCCGGAACAACGCAAACGGCATATCCGCATGTTGGGGCGCTGGGCCGCCAGCCTGTTGGTGCTTGGGACGTTCTGCGCATTGCTGAGCGCAATCGGTTCCCAGGTTTCCGGCACCTGGTACTGGACCCTCGCCGCAGTCGTCGGCACGGTGCTGACCATCGCCGTCTACTACTGGCTGATGACGCTGGGCATCGACGGCCCGATGTCGATGGATTTTCGCTTTGCCTGCCTGATGTCGGCCTTTGTGCAGATGGGCGTGATACTCAACGTCACCATCATCGCGATCGACATCGCCGGCCGTTATGTGAGCAATCTGTGGTGGCTGGTGCCGCTGATGCTGGGTGAAGTGTTGGTGCTGTGGATCATCCAGCTGCTGGGTGCCCTGTTCGTGGTGAAGATGCGCAGCCACGACAATCCGCTGGCCCTGGTCGCTTGTGCGGTATTGGTGCTGGTCGTGGTGCTGGGCATGTATCCGGGGTCGGGCGCCAAGCTGGGCGGGTTCGCCTTTCAGGTGTCCGCCTCCGGCGCGCGCAATTGTACGATCGTGAATTTCGGCCCCGAGAGCAAAGGATTCGAAGCCATCACCGATCCCGCCAGACCGGGTTTCAGTCGCCCGCTGCGGGTGATTGCCGAAGCCGACGGCACCTACTTTGTGCGTTTGTGGAAGTCCGATTCCAAGGCCGTGCAGTTTGTCCCCCGCGCCGGGCTGGTAGGCGTGGATGTGTGCCCGGGCGATAAGACGAAAACCGCAGCCGCCACAGTGACCGCCCCGACCTCTGGCTGAAGTACCATGGCGTATTCACGCCATTACCACGCCGGGTCCAGCGCCGTATGCCAGTTGCTCTCAACCGCGTCACCGCATTGCTCGACCAGGCCCGCCGCGCCTTGCTGCTGGTCTGGGGCACCTCTCGCGCATTGTTCATTGGCCTGGTCATCGCCACCCTGATCGCCGGTGTGCTGCCGGCGCTGGCCGCCTGGCTGGGCCAGCGCATCGTCGATGCGGTGGTGTTCGCCATGAATCTGCATGCGCAGCAGGGCAGTGCGCCGTTGTGGCCAGTGGTGCGTTACGTGTTGTTCGAGGCCGGCGTGCTCGCGCTGCTGTCGGCGACCCAGCGGGCGCTGTCGGTGCAGCAGTCGCTGTTGCGGGTGCAGTTGGGGCAGAAGGTCAACACCATGATTCTGGAGAAAGCCCAGACCCTGTCCCTGGTGCAATTCGAGAATTCCGAGTTCTACGACAAGCTGGTGCGGGTGCGACGCGAGGCGTCGACCCGGCCGCTGGCACTGGTGATGAAGTCGTTGGGGCTGATCCAGAACCTGATCGTGCTGATCAGCTTCGGCGTGTTGCTGGTGCATTTTTCGCCCTGGGCCCTGGTGCTGCTGGTGGTGGGGGCGTTGCCGGTGTTCTTCGCCGAGGCGCATTTTTCCGGGGACGCCTTTCGCCTGTTCACCCGCCGCGCGCCGGAGAGCCGGCAGCAAAATTACATCGAGACGCTGCTGTCCCACGAGGCCTACATCAAGGAGGTCAAGCTGTTCGGCTTCGCGCCGCTGCTGTTGCAGCGCTACCGCGACACCTTCGCCCGGCTCTACGCCGAGGACCGACGCCTGACCCTGCGCCGCGATGGCTGGGGGTTTGTCCTTGGCCTGCTGGGCACCGGCGCGTTTTACCTGGCGTATGCCTGGGTAGTGGTCGATGCCGTGCATGGCAGCATCACCCTCGGCCAGATGACCATGTACCTGGTGCTGTTCAAGCAGGGGCAGACAGCGGTGAGCAGCAGCCTCAGCGCCATCAGTGGTCTCTACGAAGATGGTCTGTACCTGTCGAACCTGTATGAATACCTGGCGGAGCCGGTGCTGATCGACAGCGGCCACCTGACCGTGGGCGCGGTGCCGGGCGATGGCTTGCGCTTCGAGAACGTCGGTTTCCGTTACCCGGGGGCGAGTCGCCCGGCCCTGGAAGGCATCGACCTGCACTTGGTGCCGGGTCATAGCGTGGCTTTGGTGGGGGAGAACGGATCAGGCAAGACCACCCTGATCAAGCTGCTGGCGCGTCTGTATCGTCCGGATCAGGGGCGGATTCTGCTCGACGGCAGCGATCTGCAAATGTGGCAGGAAGAGGCGCTGCGCCGGCGCATCGGGGTGATTTTCCAGGACTACATCCGCTACCAGTTTACCGTCGGTGAAAACATCGGAGTTGGCGATACCCAGGCGTTCGGCGATGAACAGCGTTGGCAGGCAGCGGCCAGTGAAGGCATGGCCGCGCCGTTCATCGACAAGCTCGATCGTGGGTATGCGACGCAACTGGGGCGCTGGTTCGCCGGCGGCCAGGAGCTGTCTGGCGGGCAGTGGCAGAAAATCGCCTTGTCCCGCGCCTACATGCGCCGCGACGCCGATATCCTGATCCTCGACGAGCCGACTTCGGCCCTCGATCCGGCGGCCGAAGCGGCAGTGTTCGAGCACTTCAGCGAACACACTGAAGGGCGCATGACCCTGCTGATTTCCCACCGGTTTTCCAGCGTGCGCAATGCCGACCACATCATCGTTCTCGACCAGGGGGCGATTCTCGAACGGGGTGACCACGCCAGCCTGGTGGCGGCCGATGGGCGCTATGCGCAGCTGTTCCATCTGCAGGCCCAGGGTTACCGCTAGGCCTCAGGAATCGTGAGCAGCCCGGGTGACGGCGGGGCCGGCCATCTGCGGCGGATGCGAAACAGCAGCTCGCGCTCGTTGTGCTGCAGCACCCCGCAACCCACGGCAAGCCGACCACCAGCACGGCCATGCACAGCAGCGCCAGCCAGACCTGTGGGAGCGGCGCTGGCCGCGACCCCCGGGCCTGGCATAGATCCACTGTGGGAGCGGGCTTGCTCGCGAAAGCGGTAGGACATCCACCATCCATGTGGCCTGACACGGCCCCTTCGCGAGCAAGCCCGCTCCCACAGGGGGTGTGGTCAGTCCACTTGCAACACAATCTTGCCGATATGATCCCCGGCCTCCATCCGCGCATGGGCCTGGGAGGCGTCGGCCAGGGCAAACACCTGGTCGATCATCGGTACGCACCGCCCGGCGGCCAGTACCGGCCAGACGTACTCGCGCAGCTGTTCGGCAATCGAGGCCTTTTCCTCGCGGGTGCGCGCACGCATCAAGGAGCCGGTGATGGTCGCGCGCTTGCCAAGGATCGCCGTCAAGTCGACATCATTGGCCTTCGCCCCACCCAGAAAACCCAGCATCACCAGGCGCCCGTCCATACCCAGTGCCGCGACGTTCTGGTTCAGGTACGAACCACCCATGATGTCGAGAATCACATTCACGCCTTTGCCGGCGGTGTTGTCCTGGATGACCTGAACAAAATCCTGATCGCGATAATTGATCGCCTCGGCCCCCAGCTTACGAATCGCCGCGCACTTTTCCTCGCTGCCCGCCGTGGCGAAGGCCTTGACCCCGAACTCGCGGCAGAGCATCAGGGCAGTGGTGCCGATCCCGCTGGTGCCGCCATGAATCAGCGCGCGCTGGCCCTTGTTGGCGCCGCCGATATCGAACAGGTTGGCCCACACGGTAAAAAACGTTTCCGGGACAGCCGCAGCGTGAATCCAGTCCATGCCGTCTGGAATCGGCAACGTCTGGCTGGCCGGCACCACGCAATATTGTGCATAGCCACCGCCGTTGGTCAGCGCGCAGACTCGGTCGCCCAGGATGAACTCGTTGACGCCTGCACCGATCGCCACCACTTCGCCCGCCACTTCCAGCCCCGGAATCGGGCTCATGCCAGGCTTCATCGGATACTTGCCGGAGCGTTGAATCACATCGGGGCGGTTGACCCCGGCGGCATGCACGCGAATCAACACTTCGCCCGCAGCCGCCGTCGGCACCGGCTCCTGGCGCGGCTGCAAGACCTCAGGTCCGCCAGGCTGGGTGATTTCGATCAAGGTCATGGTCTGAGGCAAGGGCATGTCGGTGGCCTGTATTCAAAGGATGTACAGGATGGGACCACATTTTTCGTCGTTTGACTGTAGGAGCTGTCGAGTAAAACGAGGCTGCGATCTCTTGATCTTGCCGTCAAGGCATCTCCGGCAATTCCAGCGGCCGCAGATCAAACACCAACACCTCCGCATCCACTCCATTACTCAGCGTCAACACCTGCTCGTCACGCACCCGCACACCATCGCCTTCCTGCAATTGCACGCCATTAAGCTCGACGCTGCCGCTAGCCACGTGCACATACGCATAACGATTCGCCGCGAGTTCCAGGGTCGCGCTTTCCTTGCCGTCGATCAGCGCCGCGTAGACCCGCGCATCCTGGCGCACCTTCAGCGAGCCGTTTTTGCCTTCCGGGGAAATGATCAACTGCAAGCGCCCGCGTTTTTTCTGCGTGCTGAAATGCTCCTGTTGATAGCGCGGTTTGGCGCCGGCAACGTCGGGCACGATCCAGATCTGCAGGAAGTGCACCGGGCGAGTGCTGGAGTGGTTGTACTCGCTGTGCGCAACGCCATTACCGGCGCTCATCAACTGCACATCGCCAGGGCGGATCACCGAACCGGTGCCGAGGGTGTCCTTGTGTTCAAGGGCGCCTTCGAGCACGTAGGAGAAAATCTCCATGTCGCGGTGCGGGTGCTGGCCGAAGCCTTTGCCGGCTGCGACGCGGTCGTCATTGATCACCAGCAGGTCGGAAAAACCCTGCTCTTTCGGGTTGCGGTAGTTGGCGAAGGAAAAGGTGTGGAACGACTTCAACCAACCGTGATTGGCCATGCCGCGATCAGAGGCTTTGCGAAGGGTCAGCATGATGAATTCTCCTTGAGGGACGATGATTCGTCCGAGTGAGGAGAAGGTTAATGGTTACTGATCGACGCAATAAGTAGATGGAAATTGAATAACTGTCGCTTTTAGGTTGACAGTAATGTGTGGCGGATCACATTTTCCAGCCCGACATCTGGCTTACTCTCGCCCATAATGCCCGTTACATGACCTTGCATAGCCCTGCATAAAGCTGTGGGAGCAAAGCTTGCTCGCGATCGCGGTGCTTCAGTCGATAAACCTGGCACTGAAAACTCCGCCATCGCGGGCAAGCCTTGCTCCCACAGGCTGGTGTTAATTCATTCTCGACCTCAGCGATACTCATCTCATGAAAACCGTGGCAATGGTGCTGTTCCCCGACTTCCTCCTGCTCGACATGGCCGGCCCCATGGAGGTGTTTTCGATCGCCAATCGGTATGTGGCGGCTGATCAAGCCTACGCACTGACCACCATCGGCACCGAGCCTGGCGCGCTGCGGGCCTCCAACGGCGTCAGCCTCACCGCCGACCTGCACATCGACAACGCAGCTCAAAGCTACGACCTGCTGCTGGTCCCCGGCGGCCCAGGCGCCTACAACGAAAAACCCCCGGAGTTGCTCGCCTGGCTGCCTGGCGCTACGGCCCGTGCCGGCCAGTACGGCTCGATTTGCACCGGCGCCTTCGTACTTGGCCACGCCGGTCTGCTCGACGGCTACCGGGTGACCACCCACTGGCATTACACCGAGCGACTGATCAAGGCCTTCCCCAAAGCGAGCGTTGAGACCGACCAGATCTATGTGCAGGACCGCAACCTCATCACCTCCGGCGGCGTGACGGCCGGAATCGACCTGGCGCTGTCGGTGGTCGCCGCAGACCACGGCAAGAAAGTCGCCCAGGACGTGGCCAAAGTGCTGCTGGTGGTGATGAAGCGTCAGGGCGGACAGGCACAGTTCAGTCCTTTGATGGCTGCAGTGGCCCCCCACGAGACCGCCATCACCCGGGTGCAGAAGCATGTGCTGGACCATCTGCACCAGCCTTTCAGCATCGACTGTATGGCCAGCCAGGCGGCCATGAGCCCGCGGCATTTCGCCAGGGTGTTCGCTCGGGAAGTCGGCATGACGCCGATGGAGTTCCTCCAGCGCGCACGCATCGATCGAGCCAGAAACCTGTTGGAAACCAGTGACTTGCCCCTCAAGACCATTGCTTTCAAAAGCGGCTTCGGCAGCGTGCGGCACATGCGTTTTCTGTTCAGTGAAAAGCTCGGCCTGACCCCGACGCAGTACCGCGAACAGTTCAGTTGGGGCTGATTGTCCGTCGCGCGCACCCGGATGGCTGTGACGCTCCCATCGCGGCAGTTGTGCTGTCACCAATGCGTGCCAAGATTGATGAGAACCAATTGCAATGGAGGTGCGCGAATCCGCGTGGTCGGATTTGCGCACGTGAACTGCATGAACAGTCTCTCAGATTTGCACAGCGACACGGTGCTGCGATTCGGCCCCTACGCCTTTCACCTGCAACAGCGCCTGATCCTCGACGGGACGCGGGCGCTGCGCATGGGCGGTCGCGCCCTGGACATCCTGCAGGTGCTGGTGGAGCGGGCGGGCACGGTGGTCAGCAAGGACCAATTGATCGCCCTGGTGTGGCCGACTTCGGTGGTCGAGGAGATCAACCTGCGCGTGCACATTGCCGCGCTGCGCCGGGCCCTGGGTGACGGGCAGAACGGCCAGCGCTACATCGTCAATGTGCCGCAGCAGGGTTACAGCTTTATCGCCCGGGTGATGCAGGTGCCGGCGGACACGTTGGCCGCCGCCGAAACCTCCGTGCAACCGCAGCACAATTTGCCCGCCCGACTGACCCCAGTGACCGGTCGGGACTCGCTGGTCGGCAGCCTGGTGCGGCAATTGCCGGTCTGGCGCCAGATGACCCTGGTCGGCCCCGCTGGCATCGGCAAGACTACGGTCGCGCTGCGGGTGGCCGAGCTGTTGTTGCAGCATTATCGGGACGGTGTATGGCGGGTAGATTTTTCGACCATCGATGACCCGGCGCGCGTGGTCGATCATGTGCTGCGTAGCCTTAATCTGGACGTCGGCACCAGCCTTGATGCATTGACGCAATGGCATGGCTTGCTGGTGCTGGATAACTGCGAGCATGTGCGCGAACGCTGCCGCACGCTGGTCGAGGACTTGCTGCAGGCCGCGCCACGCTTGTCGACGCTGGTGACCAGTCGCGAACCCCTGCAGGCCGGTGGCGAGACGGTGCACCGGGTGCCACCACTGACCGTACCGCCGGCGTCAGCGCTGCTCAGTGTCGAGCAAGTCATGGGCTACTCGGCGGTGCAACTGTTCGTCAGTCGGGCACGCGCGCGCCAGCAGGGTTTTGCCCTGCGCGAACAGGACCTCGAGGCCATCCGGGAAATCTGTCGGCGCCTGGATGGTTTGCCGTTGGCCATCGAGCTGGCGGCGGCGCACATCGACGCGCTGGCGTTGGTCGGATTACAGGCGCAACTGAACAATTGCTGCCAGTTGCTGACCCAGGGCCGACGCACCGCCGTACCGCGTCATCAAACCCTCAAGGCGGCCCTGGACTGGAGTTACGAACGGCTGAGCAACCGCGAGCAGACGGTGCTGCAGCGCCTGGCGGTGTTCAAGATGTCTTTTACCCTGGATGCGGCCATCGGCGTGATCAGTTGCGCGGTGCTGCGCCCGGCGCTCCTGACCGGGTTGCTGGAACGGCTGGTGGCCAAGTCGCTGCTGTCGCTGGAGCGGGTCAACGGCAGCGTGCGTTATCGCTTCCTGCACACCACTCGCAGCTATGCGCTGGACAAGCTCGAACACAGTGGCGGCCTGCGCCTGTTCGAGGTGCGCTACGCCCATTACATCAGCCGCGCCCCGCGGGTTTCACGCGCGCAACTGGCCTTGCAGATCGTCGAGTAGACGCCGGACCTGGAGCAGGTCCGGCGTGGCAAAACCCTCGGTGAAACGCTCGTACACCGGCGCCAGCAACTCGTACGCCTGCTGGTGTCGACCCTGGCCCTGCCATAGCTGCGCCAGGGCCGTGGCGCTGCGCAGTTCCCAGGCCAGCGCCCCCTGGTTTCGCGCCACATTCAACGCCCGGATCAACAGGGCTTCAGCGCTGCTGGCATCACCTGCCGCACCTGCCTCATCCCCGGTCAGCAGGGCCACACCTCTGGCCCGCAGGATTTCCGCCGTGCACCAGCCGGCCGCTCCGGTATCCGCCCTGAGCATCAGAGCCTCATCAACCAGGCCTGGATTCAGGGTGACCATGATCTCGCTGATCAGCCCAGGTCCCGCTGGCAGGGCAGGCTGCGCTGCGCCGGGGTCGATCACCTGCGCATACTGG
This sequence comes from Pseudomonas sp. LB3P31, assembly GCF_054897945.1. NCBI lineage: Bacteria > Pseudomonadati > Pseudomonadota > Gammaproteobacteria > Pseudomonadales > Pseudomonadaceae > Pseudomonas > Pseudomonas sp. LB3P31. The sequence goes on along the minus strand of NZ_CM142710.1, from coordinate 1,131,490 downwards.
CGCGCCCAGTTGTAGAACAGCAGCACTGAATGTTTCTGCGCTTGCTCCAGCAGCAGCTGCAACAGTTCACGGGCAGTGCGGGTGTCGCCGTTGTACTGCGCGATTAGGCAGCCGGCGAGCGCCAGGGTGTAGCAGATGGACGTGCCGTGATTGATCTGCAGCGCGACGTCCAGCGCTTGGCGGGCCGTGCGCCAGGCCTGTTCGGGCTGACCCTGGACCCAGAGGATGCGCGCCAGAATCGTCAGCGCTGCAACGCTCTGGTCGTATTGCACGCCAAAGCCATGCGTGAAGCGGTTGAGGTGTCCGCTTTGGGCCATGCGCTGGATCACCTCTTCGGCATTTTCCCGCGCCAGCTGCTGATTGCCGGCGAAGTGCAGGGCGAGGACCCGCAGACGGTGCGCGCTCAACCCCAGCAGCGGGTCGCCGTGCTGGCCCAGGCGGTCGAACTGCTGGCTCTGCTGCAGCGCCATCTGATAATTGCCGCAACTGAGATTGACCGCCATGTGCCCGGACACCGCGCGCAACTCCCCGGCGACGTCATTGCACTGTCTGGCCTGGGTCCTCGCGCTGACGAACGCCTCAATGGTCTCAACGGTGCCACCCTGGGCGTGGTAGCAGGAACTGCCGAGGGCGAGGTTCAGGCTCATCTGCAACTGGGGGCAGGGCTCAGGCGTGGCGTCGAGCAGTGCCAGCGCCTTGCGCAGGTAGATCCCGTGTTCCTTGAGCAACGACAGTTCCTGCCAAAGCGGCGTCGATGTTGCTGCCAGGGTGATCGCCAAAGTCTGCGGGCCGGCCGCGAGCAGACCCCAATCCAGCACGCAGCGGATGTCGTCCAGCGTGCGGGCGTAACGCTCGATCCACCGGTGGGTGGCAATCAGATCCCAGTCGGTGCGGGCCTGTTGCATCAGTGCCAGGCACCGTGCGGCGTGGCGAGCGCGGGTGTCCGGCAGGTCACCGGTCTGTTCGAGTTTTTCCAGCGCGTAGCCGCGGGTCAGATCGAGCAGGCGGTAAAACACCTCTTCGTCGCCGACTTCCACGTTGAGCAGCGACTTGGCCACCAGTTGCGTGATCGAGCCAAATACTTCACCGGGCTCGATATGTTCGCCGACGATCACCGCAGCAGCCGACTCCAGGGTGAAACCGCCGCGAAATACCCCGAGCCGGCGCAGGCAGGTCTGCTCGCAGGGGCTGAGCAGTTTAAAGCTCCAGTCCAGCGTGGCGCGCAGGGTCTGATGGCGGGCGAGGCTCAGATGACTGCCTTGGGTCAGCAGGCGAAAACTGCCCTGCAACTGGTTTAGCAAACCGCTCAAGCCAAAGCGTCCGACCTGCGCCGCCGCCAGTTCAATCGCCAGCGGTATACCGTCGAGGCGCTGACAGATGTCGATCAGTAGCGGCAGTTCGGCATCGTTCAGCTCGAAACTGTCGTGGCTGGCCATGGCCCGTTCGACGAACAGCTGCAGCGCGGAAAAGGCCAGCGCCTGGGCGCGATCCAGCACCGCGATGGGCGGTGGGCAGTCGAGCGATTCCAGGCGCTGCACAAACTCGCCTTCGGCCCGTAAACCTTCGCGGCTGGTGGCCAGGATGTGTACTCGGGGTGCGCTACGCAGGATGCTTTCGCAAAGCGAAGCAATGGCGTCGACCAGGTGTTCGCAGTTGTCGATCACCAACAGCATCTGCCGCTCGCGCAGGAAGGTCGCGAGGCTGCTGACGGGTTCGCTGTCGTGCAGGGACAGGTCGAGCAGGGTGGCCAGGTGCGCGGTGATCATCGAAGGGTCGTTGATCGGCGCCAGGTCCAGCAGGCGAATGCCATCGCGGTATTGCCCGATCAGTTGTTCGGCGACGCGCAGGGCCACGGTGGTCTTGCCGATGCCGCCGGGCCCGACGAGGGTGATGAAACGCTGGCGCGGCAGTTGCGCCACCAGGCGCTCGACCAGGGCCTGGCGACCGATCAGACGGGTGCGCCGCACGGGCAGATTGTGTCGGCTACGCTCTACTTCTTCACTCGGCGGATGTGGCGCGATCTGCTCGGTTGAGTAGGGCGCAACAAAACTGTAGCCGCGCTGGGCCACCGTGACGATGTAGCGCTGCCCGGCCTGGCCGTCGCCGAGGGCTTTGCGCAACGCGGCCATGTGCACCCGCAGGTTGATGTCTTCCACCACGCTGTTGGGCCACACCCCGGCAATCAACGCTTGCTTGCTGACCACATTGCCGGCGTGTTGCAGCAGGATCAACAGGATATCCATGGCGCGCCGACCCAGGCGTACGGGCTGGTCGCCTTCCAGCACCAGGCGTTGCCGGGGGTAGATTCGGTAGGGACCGAAATGGATGGCCTGTTCGGGGGCAAAGGTCACGCGCTCTCTCCTGCATGCGTGCGTCTGGTACGCGGTTTGCGAGCATATTCCAGAGGTTTGCCGTGCAACGCAATGAGACGGTGGGTAGGGGAGCAGAATTAACAACGTTTAACTCGTCGTGAAGCGGGTTGCGGTTCGACACTGCAGGACGCGTAAAAACTCGTATGACGCGATGACGCGATGACCCGATGACCCGATGACCCGTAGGAGCTGTCGAGTGCAACGAGGCTGCGATCTGTTGACGTTGATTGTTAAAACAAGATCAAAAGATCGCAGCCTCGTTGCACTCGACAGCTCCTACAGTCCAAACGGTCCAAACGGTCCAAACGGTCCAAACGGTCCAAACGGTCCAAACAGTCCAAACAGTCCAAACGGTCCAAACAGTCCAAACGGTCCAAACAGTCCACCAGGCAATCCAATACCCCGGGAGCAACGCCGCAATGAGCAACGTGGTGGTGGTCTATCACAGTGGCTACGGACACACCCGGGTCATGGCCGAAGCCGTGGCCCTTGGGGTGGCTCAGCACCTGGGCAGTACCTGCCAGCTGATTGCGGTGGAAGACGTTAACGCCCACTGGGACCGGTTGCACAGCGCCGACGCGATCATCTTCGGCGCGCCGACCTACATGGGCAGTGCCTCGGCCTCGTTCAAGGCATTTATGGAAGCCACGGCCGCGTTCTACCTGGCGCAGCCCTGGCGCGACAAGCTGGCCGCCGGCTTCACCAACTCCGGCAGCCTGTGCGGCGACAAACTCAACACCTTGCTGCAGATGGCGGTATTTGCCGCGCAGCACTCGATGATCTGGGTCGGCCTCGACCTGTTGCCGGCGCGCTCCGGCAGCGGCCTGTTCGACGGGCAGTTGAACCGCTTGGGCAGCTCGCTGGGGGCCATGGCCCAGTCCAACGTCGAACAGTCCCCCGACCAGGCACCTCCCGCCGAAGACCGCTGCACTGCAGCGCACCTGGGCGAGCGGGTCGCGCGCCTGGCTGCACGCATGACTAATTCCTCCGATTGACAACCCAACCCCACGTAATGGAGCAAGCCTCATGAGCACGTTCACCACCCGCGACGGCACCGAGATCTACTACAAGGACTGGGGCACCGGCCAGCCCATCGTGTTCAGCCACGGCTGGCCGTTGAACGCCGACAGCTGGGAATCGCAGATGATCTTCCTGGCCTCCAAAGGTTATCGCGTAATCGCCCACGATCGCCGCGGCCACGGCCGTTCGAGCCAGCCCTGGAGCGGTAATGACATGGACACCTACGCCGACGACCTGGCGCAGTTGATCGAACGGCTGGACCTCAAGGACGCCGTGCTGTTCGGCTTCTCCACGGGCGGCGGCGAGGTGGCGCGCTATATCGGTCGTCACGGCACTGGCCGCGTGGCCAAGGCCGGTTTGATCTCCTCGGTGCCGCCGCTGATGCTCAAAACTGCGGCCAACCCGGGCGGGCTGCCCATTGAAGTGTTCGACGGCATTCGCCAGGCCTCACTCGCCGACCGCTCGCAGCTGTACATCGATCTCGCCAGCGGTCCGTTCTTCGGCTTCAACAAACCGGACGCAAAACCGTCCCAAGGCATGATCGACTGGTTCTGGATGCAGGGCATGACCTCCGGCCACAAGAACGCCTACGACTGCATCGCCGCGTTCTCCGAAACCGACTTTACCGAGGACTTGAAAAAGTTCGACATCCCGACGCTGGTGGTGCATGGCGATGCCGACCAGGTGGTGCCGATTGAAGCTGCAGGTATCGCTTCGGCGGCGCTGGTCAAGAACTCTACGCTGAAGATCTATCCAGGTGCACCGCATGGCCTGACCGACACGCATAAGGATCAGCTCAATGCTGACCTGCTGGCGTTCCTTCAGGGGTGATAGCGGTTTAGGGTAAGGCAAATCAAAAGATCGCAGGCTGCGCCAGCTCCTACGGGTTATGTACAGGCCTGGGTAGGAGCTGCCGCAGGCTGCGATCTTTTGCTGTTAGAGGGCAGCGCAAGCACAGTCCGGCAGCGCCATGCAAACGGATTGATGCCTTCACTGCGGGTGAAGATATGGCAAAAATGCGCCTGGTCGCAGAACCCGCATTCCAGGCTGATTTGCGTCAGCGTCAGGTCGGTGGTTTGAATCAACTGCTTGGCGCGGGCGATGCGTTGCTGGCGAATCCAGTCCTGGGGTGACAGCCCGGTGCTGCACTTGAACGCGCGGGAAAAATGACTGCGCGACAGGGCGCAGGCGCGTGCCAGTTCGGTGACTTCGACGGACTCGCCCAGGCGTTCGAGGATAAGCTGCTTGGCCAGGCTTTCACGCCACGGGGCCAGGCCTCCGGTGTTGTTCCTGCGCGAATCCAGGGCGGGCGGGCAGGCGATATTTTGCTGAAGGTGAGCCATGGCCAATGTCCGGGTTGGTATTCCGCATTCTTGGACGCGAGGCTCTGGCAGGCGAGTTAAACGTTGTTAATTCCGTGTTTACACCGGGCATCCAGGAACAAAGTCAGACACAATCGCCCTCTAAGCCAACAGGGAACCGTGCCCCATGAACCGTAACGATCTGCGCCGCGTCGACATGAACCTGCTGGTGATTTTCGAAGCTCTCATGTTCGAAAAGAACCTGACCCGTGTCGCGGAAAAACTGTTCATGGGCCAGCCGGCAGTGAGTGCGGCGCTGGGGCGCTTGCGCGACCTGTTCGACGATCCGTTGTTGTTGCGTAACGGTCGGGCCATGGAACCGACGGCGCGCGCCCTGGCGATTCTCAAGGAGCTGCAGCCGGCGATGGACACCATCTCCGGTGCGGTCAGCCGGGCCAAGGAATTCGATCCGGCCACCAGCAGCGATGTGTTTCGAATCGGGCTGTCGGACGATGCCGAGTTCGGCCTGTTCCCGCCACTGCTGACGCAACTGCGCGAGGAAGCGCCGGGGATTATCGTGGTGGTGCGCCGGGCGAATTACCTGTTGATGCCGGCGCTGCTGGCTTCCGGGGAAATCTCCGTCGGGGTCAGCTACACCACGGACCTGCCGGCCAATGCCAAGCGCAAGACCTTGCGCGACATTCCCTGCAAGGTGCTGCGCGGCGACAAGCGCCCGGGCCCGCTGACGCTGGATGACTACTGCGCGCGACCCCATGCGATGGTGTCGTTTTCCGGGGACCTGAGCGGCAATATCGACCTCGACCTGGCGAAGATCGGCCGCAATCGCCGGGTAGTCCTGGGCGTGCCGCAGTTCAGTGGCCTGCGCGCCTTGCTGGCAGGCACCGAGATGATCGCCACCGTCCCGGATTACGCAGCCTGCGCACTGGTCGAAGGCTGCGCCCTGCGCGCCGAGGATCCACCATTTCCGATCGCGGCCGCGCAGCTCTCGATGGCCTGGAGCGGGGTGCACGACAACGACCCGGCCGAACGCTGGCTGCGCTCGCGGATCAGCGACTTCATGTCGCGGCCTCTTGCAGTTCAGACACAGTAGCGACTCGTTCGCTCCGGCAGGAATAAACCCTGTGGGAGCAAATTTCACACGCAGTGAGCGCACTCAGCTTCAGCGCGTCCTATCATTTCTGCTAGTACCCAACTGCTGCAAAATGCGGAAGAGTAGTAGCCTCCTGAGACACCTGTCTTTCAGCAAGCAGTAATCACAAGAGCCCGGTGAAATGAAAACGCGTCTACTTGCCACCGACAATAACCAATCCGTGTTGAAGGTGCTTGAATCGACCGGGACAAACACGCTGGTCTATACAGTCTATGGATATCGTCCGTCACACGGCAGCCTGCTCGGCTTTAAGGGGGAATGGGCGGAGCCGGCGACGGGACACTACTTGCTAGGCATGGGTTATAGAGCGTTTAACCCAGTGTTGATGCAGTTTAACAGCCCGGACAGCTGGAGTCCGTTTGGGGACGGTGGACTTAACGCCTATGCATATTGCGGCGCTGAACCCGTGAATCGAAATGATCCCTCAGGACATGCGCCTGTGTTGCCAAGGGCAGTAGTGCGCAAGATTCGAACGGTTATCGCTGGAAGCGATTCATCAAAAACTGCAGTCCTTTATCCTTCGGTGTTCAACAAGAGTCGTAACCCAGGCACTAGCTTAAAACGCTTAGCAAGGGGAGGAGCTCCAAGGGATTTCAAGGTGGTACCAGTCCATAGAGTTAAATCCGTACAAAGTGAAATGACCTCTGTATCTGATGCAGCCGGTAGTACATCCCGTAGCAGCGCCGTGCCTCCGTTTATGATGGTCCGAACGGATACCGCAGTTTCTCCGGTTTCGCGAAGTCAGGCTTCAGGCCTTCGCCGGGTGTTGAGCGGTCAAGAGTTCTCGGATCAGGCCGCCGCTGAGCGATTAAGGCCGAGTCCCAACGTCGACCACCTTGTTACCCAAATGATTCAGCGAGGATTGACCGTTACTCGTTCGGCTCCTGCACCTGCTGTCCCAACACCAGCATCAGCTCCGGTCGGACTTTCAGGCACCGCAGCGGATCTCAGGCGGACTTGATTGTCGTAGTCCTGCTCGCATCCCTGGGGTCTCGTGGAGACCCGCCAAATTGCGGTTGCGATGGTATCTGGTGCGAAACTGAGGACCGCACCGCTGGCCAAAACAGCACATACATCCAATTCCCCATCACGCACTCTCGGCATTATTCCCTCAGATGCCTGCCCTTTGAGGCCGATAGTTTTCCGGACAGTTGAGCTGACTGACGATCCTGTGTACCGCATTGCTATGCGTGCCCCGGATGTCTGAAGTTCAACCTCCGATTCCGCGGAGTCTTGCCTCATGTCTGAATCCACCCCACTGCACACCCCCGCACGCGGCTTTGATGAGGTCGTGACCCTGGTGATCAAACACCGGGTCAAGGCCGGTTTCGAAGTGCCCTATGAAGCCTGGTTGCGCAATATCGTCAGCATTGCCGGACAGCAGGATGGGCACCTGGGGGTGGACGTGATGCGCGGCAAGAACGCCGGTCTCGACATGTACACCTGCGTGCTGCGCTTCTGCTCCACGGACGCCATGCAGCGCTGGCTCGATTCGCCGCAACGCCTGCAACTGGTGAGCGACGCCACGCCGATGCTCGCCGACGGCGATCAGACCGAAGTCAATCCGGTCAACGAATTCTGGTTTGCCCCACAAGCCGACAGCGCATCGCCCGCGCCACCGCGTTGGAAGCAGGCGGTGGTCACGCTGCTGGTGATTCTGCCGCACACCCTGCTGGTGCCGCTGATCTGGGGACCGCTGCTGCAACTCAATGCCTTCCTCTCCAACTACGTGGTCGCGACGTTTCTGATCACCCTCACCATCGTCGTTTCGGTGGTGTACCTGTTCATGCCGATGGCGACGCGCCTGTTCGCGCCCTGGCTGTCTCCTACCCCTGAGCCCAAGGAAAACCAATGAACGCCGATCTGATTCTGTTCAACGGCCAGTTTCACACCGTCGACCGGGAAAACCCGAACGCCAGTGCCGTGGCCATCAGCGACGGCCGTTTCATCGCGGTCGGCACCGACGCCCAGGCCATGGCCCTGCGCGGTGCGAGCACTCAAGTCATCGACCTCAAGGGCCGCTGTGTCATCCCCGGCCTCAACGACTCGCACCTGCACTTGATCCGTGGCGGCCTGAACTACAACCTCGAGCTGCGCTGGGAAGGCGTGCCGTCAGTGGCCGATGCCCTGCGCATGCTCAAGGAACAGGCCGACCGTACGCCGACCCCGCAGTGGGTGCGGGTGGTGGGTGGCTGGAACGAATTCCAGTTCGCCGAAAAACGCATGCCGACCCTGGAAGAGTTGAACCAGGCGGCGCCGGACACCCCGGTGTTCGTCCTCCACCTGTACGATCGCGCATTGCTCAACCGCGCCGCCCTGCGAGTGGCGGGCTACACCCGCAACACCCCGAACCCGCCGGGTGGCGAGATCGTCCGGGACGCCAACGGTGACCCAACCGGCATGCTGGTAGCGCGTCCCAACGCGATGATCCTGTACTCGACTCTGGCCAAGGGGCCGAAACTGCCGCTGGAGTACCAGGTCAACTCGACTCGCCAGTTCATGCGCGAACTCAACCGTCTCGGTCTCACCAGCGCCATCGATGCCGGCGGCGGATTCCAGAACTACCCGGACGATTACCAGGTGATCGAGCAGTTGGCCAAGGACCAGCAGCTGACCATCCGCATCGCCTACAACCTGTTCACCCAGAAGCCCAAGGAAGAGCTCACCGACTTCAAGAACTGGACCAGCAGCGTCACCCTGCACCAGGGCGACGACTTTCTGCGACACAACGGTGCCGGGGAGATGCTGGTGTTCTCCGCCGCGGATTTCGAGGACTTCCTCGAACCGCGCCCGGACCTGCCGCAGAGCATGGAAGACGAGCTGGAGCCGGTGGTGCGCCACCTCGTCGAGCAACGCTGGCCGTTCCGCCTGCACGCCACTTACAACGAATCGATCAGCCGCATGCTCGACGTGTTCGAGAAGGTCAATCGCGATATTCCATTCAATGGCTTGCCGTGGTTTTTCGATCACGCCGAAACGATCACACCACAGAACATCGAGCGGGTGAGGGCGCTGGGTGGCGGCATTGCGATCCAGGATCGCATGGCGTTCCAGGGCGAATATTTTGTCGAGCGCTACGGCGCCAAAGCTGCCGAGGCTACGCCCCCCATCAAGCGCATGCTGGCCGAAGGCGTGCCGGTCGGTGCCGGCACCGATGCCACCCGGGTGTCCAGCTACAACCCGTGGACTTCGCTGTACTGGATGGTCAGCGGTCGCACGGTGGGTGGCCTGGAGCTGCACAGCGAAGGGCTCTCGCGGCAGACCGCGCTGGAACTGTTCACCCACGGCAGCGCCTGGTTCTCATCCGAACAGGGTAAGAAGGGCATGATCAAGGTCGGTCAATTGGCCGATGTTGCCGCCTTGAGCGCGGATTTTTTCAGCGTCGACGAAGAAGCCATCAAGTGGATCGAGTCGGTGCTGACCGTGGTCGGCGGCAAAGTAGTGTATGCCGCGGGCGACTTCGAAAAACTCGGCCCGGCCAGCGTGCCGGTGCTGCCGGACTGGTCACCGGTGGTAAAAGTCCCTGGCCACTGGCGCCCGACCTCGCCGGTGCAGGCCCAGGTTCACCACTGCAGCGGACCGTGCGGCGTGCATGCCCACAGCCATGATCGGGCGCGTCTGTCGAACGCTCCGGTGAGCGATTTTACCGGCTTCTGGGGCGCCTTCGGCTGCTCGTGTTTCGCGTTCTGATCCTATCCAGCAGGCGCCGGGCGACAGGCTCGGCGCCGTACGTAATACCCATCCAACGAGGAGTTTCACATGAGCAATGTTCCCTACAAGCGCCTGAACAAAGATGACGCCGTGGTGCTGCTGGTCGACCACCAGACCGGCCTGATCTCGCTGGTCCAGGATTTCTCGCCGAATGAATTCAAGAACAACGTGCTGGCCCTGGGCGACGTGGCCAAGTTCTTCAAACTGCCAACCATCCTGACCACCAGCTTCGAAAATGGCCCGAACGGCCCGATGGTTCCGGAGTTGAAAGAACAATTCCCGGACGCACCGTACATTCCCCGCCCTGGCCAGATCAACGCGTGGGACAACGAAGATTTCGTCAAGGCGGTCAAGGCCACCGGGCGCAAGCAACTGATCATCGCCGGCGTCGTGACCGACGTGTGCGTGACCTTCCCGACGCTCTCGGCGCTGGCTGAAGGCTTCGAAGTGTTCGTGGTCACCGACGCTTCCGGCACCTTCAACGAAACCGTGCAACAAGCCGCCTGGGCGCGCATGGCTGCGGCTGGCGCACAACTGGTCAACTGGTTCTCGGTAGCCTGCGAGCTGCAGGGCGACTGGCGCAACGACATGGAAGGCCTGGCCAACCTGCTGTCGCCGCGCATTCCCAACTACCGCAACCTGATGAACAGCTATTCGGTGCTGAGCTCGAAATAAGCATTCCCAGCCAACATCACATGCCTGTGGAACTCGGTTGCTGTTATCTGGGTAAACCCGGCCCCCTGTGGGAGCGAGCCTGCTCGCGATGGACGTTAACGATGACGCGTGTTGCCTGAATGCACGCGGTGTTCTTTCGTCCATCGCGAGCAGGCTCGCTCCCACAGTGGGGGATGCTTCATGCCGGACGGTTCTTCAGCCATCCTAAAACCCCACCTTTCTTGACCGGCACCGGCTTGGCCAGCAACGCCAACCGACTGTTCTGCTGCCGCACCGCCTGCAATTTATTCAACGCCCGACCCACTTCCACGCGCTCCTCCATGCATTGGCGGGCCAGGGACTTGTCGATCCGGCAAATGATGCACGAGGTCAACGTGGCCTTCGACGCCGTCAATCATGATCCAGTCATCCACCTGATACGGCTTGGTAGTGTTGAGCACGATCCCGGAGAACACGTCGCTCAGGGTGCTTTGCAATGCCAAACCGACCACGATCGCCACCACCCCGGACGTCGCCAGCAAACCCTTCACCGGCAACTCCAGCACATAACCGTTTCACAACCTGCAATCAGAAGATCGCGGCCTCCGGCAGCTCCTACACGTCCGGCGGTAGGCACAGATTAATAGGGTGTCAGAAAAGGAAAGCCGTTATAAAGTGTTTGACTGTCAACCAAGACGTGACAATGAACCCATTCGAAGATATGCGCATTTTCTGCCAGGTCATGGACTCCGGCAGCTTCACCGCTGCCGCCGATCAGTTGGGCCTGTCCAAGCAGTTCGTCAGCCGCCGGCTGATGCAACTTGAAGAGCGCCTGGGCGTGCGGTTGCTCAACCGCTCCACCCGGCGCCTGGATGTCACGCCGTTGGGGCAGAGCTACTACGAGTCGGCCTTGCGCCTGCTGAGTGAAGTGGAGCAAGTGGAGCAGGGCATCGCCGGCCAGACCACCGAGCCTCGCGGTACCATCCGCGTGAGTGCGCCGTTGTCATTTGCCGTGGCGCATCTGGGCTGCTTGCTGCCGCAATTCCTGCAGCGCTACCGCGACGTCACGGTGGAGGTGGACCTGAGCGACCGGCCGGTTGACCTGCTCAGCGAGGGCTACGACCTGGCGCTGCGCATCGGTAGTCTGGAAGATTCGACGCTGATTGCCCGACGCATTACTTCGATCGAGCGAGTGTATTGCGCCAGCCCTGGGTACCTGGCCGAGCGCGGCACGCCGTTGAATCCGCAAGATCTGCACGCACACGATTGCCTGCCGTATGGCCACGGCCGCCAGGTGCAATGGCGCTTCGAAGGGCAGGGCAAGCCACTGGTGGTGCAGGTGACCGGGAGGATGCGGGTCAATAACGGGGAATTGCTCAGGGATGCGGCGGTAGCCGGCATGGGCATTACCTATCTGCCGACATTCATCGTGGGTGCGGCATTGAAGGAGGGCAGGCTGGTGCCGGTGCTGGATGAGTTTCGTCCGGAGCCGTTGGTGTTGTCGGCGGTGTATCCACAGCATCGTCAGGGGTCGAGGCCGGTGCAGGCGTTGATCGAGTTTTTGCGCGAGCGATTGAACAATACCGCCCCGTGATCCGTACCCCGTAGGAGCTGCGGAGTGAAACGAGGCTGCGATCTTTTGATCTGATTTTTGAACAGCCAGATCAAAAGATCGCAGCCTCGTTTCACTCGGCAGCTCCTACGCAGCTCCTACGGTGCTCCGAGATCAGCGTTGGTCAGGACCTTTTGTCATCGCCAGGCTCGCCACCGACATGCACACCGCGGTCATCGCCAACTTCACCGTTGGCATGTACGCCACGGTCGTCACCGACTTCACCGTTGGCATGTACACCGCGGTCGTCTCCAACTTCACCGGCGCGATGCACGCCGTGGTCGTCACCAACTTCACCGGCGCGATGCACGCCGTGGTCGTCACCAACTTCACCGGCGCGATGTACGCCGTGGTCGTCACCTGGCTCATTGTGGGTGCCACTGCGCCCCGAGGAGGATGAAGCAGAGTTGCCGGAATGGCCCGAGCCATGGTCGCTGCCGCTGTGACCGCTACCGCTGTTGCCGCCGCCACTACCACCGCTGCTGCCACCATTGCCACCGCTTCCGCTGCCTCCGTGACCGCCACCATTGCCGCCACCGCTGCCACCTCCGCCATTACCACCGCCACCACTTCCGCCGCCGCCGCCACTTCCACCACCGCCACCACCGCCACTTCCACCACCGCCACTTCCACCGCCACCACCACCACCACCACTTCCTCCGCCGCCCCCTCCACCACTCCCGCCACCACCTCCACCACTACCATCCTTCGCCTGAGCACTCGACATTCCGGACAAACCATCCGGAATCAATACTGTCGATGCCGACAGAACTGCGCCAATAGCCATTGCGAGCAAAAGCTTCTTCATGTGCATATCGAACTCCGTCTTGTTGTGGGTGTATCAATGAATACTCGAGGCCAGTTCGAAAATGGGGATGTACATCAGAATCACGATCACCCCGATCAACAGGCCAATGAACGTCATGAGCAGCGGCTCGAACAGCCGCACGAACCACTCGATCCAGCGACTGATTTCCTCGTCATAAAAGTCGGCACTGCGCTCCATCATTTGCCCGAGGTTGCCGGACTGTTCGCCAGCGCGCAGCAGGCGCAGGGACACCGGTGTCACCAGGTGATTGAGCTCAAGTGCAGCGGATAGCGATTGTCCTTCGCGAACCCGCTCGCAGGCCTGGTCGAGGCGCACGCGAGAGGGCACGGTGAGCAGGCCGCGGACCATGCCCATGGCCGTGACCAGCGGGATGCCGCCCTGCAGCAGGATGCCCAGGGAGCGGTAGAAGCGCGCCAGTTCATACATGAAAATACGTTGATGGACCGCCGGGAGCTTTTCGATCACGCGGTCGACGCCACGGCGAAACGCCGGCTGGCGCTGGAGAAAGGCGAGGGCGACGACGATCGCCACCAACCCGCCAAAAAACTCACCCTGGTGAGCATGCAGGAACATCCCGCAGCTCATCAGGACCTGGGACAGCCACGGCAGATTCGACCCCAGCCCCTCGAACACCAGGCTGAAGCGCGGCACCACGTAGCCCATCAGGAATAACACCACGCCACCTCCCACCACCAGCAACAGCATCGGGTAGATCGAAGCGCTGACGATCTTCTGGCGAACCTCGTCCATGCGCTGGCGATAGCTGACATAACGACCTAGGGCATCACCCACGGCGCCGGTCTTCTCGCTGGACTGTACCAGCGCTACGTAGAGTGGAGGGAAAACGGCCGACAACTGGCCCAACGCCTGGGAGAAAGATTTGCCCTCGTACAGCAGGCGCACCAGCTCACTCAAGGTCTTGCGCGCCTGGGGCGCGTTTTCTTTTTCCGCCAGGCTCTCCAGCGCATCGATCAAAGGAAGGCCGGCATTAAGCAGTGTGGTCAGCTCCTGGCTGAACAGCACCAGGTTAAAGGTCTCGCGCTTTTGCAGGCGCAGCGCTTGCCAGCGCCGGTCGGCGTGCAGGGTGACGACGCGCAGGCCCTGGTCCTCGACCATGCGCCGCGCCTCGCTGTCGCCCTGCGCCTCGACGGTCACCGACACTACGCCGGCCTTGCCCACTGCCTTGAGATGAAACCGCATGGTCGCCACTCCCGTCATTGCCAGCTGGTGACTTCGGCGTTTTCGCCTTCGCCGCCGGGTTGGCCGTCCTTGCCCATGGACAGCAGGTCGTACTCGCCGTTTTCACCGGGGTAGCGGTAGGCGTAATTGCGACCCCATGGATCCTGGGGCAGCTTTTTTTGCAGGTAGGGGCCGGTCCAGCGGGTTTCATCGCTGGGTGCGGTGACCAGTGCCTGCAAGCCCTGTTCGGTCGACGGGTAATGGCCGACCTCCAGGCGGTACAAGTCTAGCGCCTTGCCCAGGCCTTCGATTTGCGCCTTGGCGACTTTCACTTCCGAGCGCCCGAGCTGGGCAAAGTACTTCGGCGCGACGATGCCGGCCAACAGGCCGAGCACCACCAGCACCACCAGCAATTCGAGCAGGGTAAAGCCGCGTTGAGCTCGCGGGGTACAGCGAGGGGTACTGCGCTGACACTGATTCATGATGACCTCACACATAGGCAGAAGGGTCGCGCGAACGGCTTATGCAATTGCCATGCTCATGCCCGGTCATTGCCCTGCAACCCCCGTATCACGGGCCTTCCAAGTTACGGCACGGTGCTTGCGTACCGGTGTTTCACGACTTGTCATTGGGGCATTACCCCCATTTTTCGGGGCAGGTCAGGGGAGGCACCAATGATCAAGTCATTCACTGCAGGACTGCTGGGCGGGCTGCTGCTGGCCGGGGTCGCACAGGCCGATGTGTTCGTTTCCGTCGACGCCAAGGGCAGCTACGTCCTTTCCAACGTGCACCGTCCCGGCCGCCACTATGAGCGGGTGATTCAAGAGCCTGAAGTGGCCCAGCTCAGCCTCGACCAGCAGCCGCAGATGATTGCCGCGCGGCCATACGCAGAGCTGGTTTCAGCAGCGGCCACGGCGAACCAGTTACCGGCGGCGCTGCTGCATGCGGTGATCCAGGCCGAGTCCAGCTACAACTCCGGCGCCACCTCGCCCAAGGGCGCGGGCGGGTTGATGCAGTTGATGCCCGACACCGCCCGGGAACTGGGGGTCAAGGATGTCTACGATCCGAAGGCCAACATCCAGGGCGGGGCCAAATACCTCAAGCGCCTGATGACCCTGTTCGACAACGACATCGCCCTCGCGGTGGCGGCCTACAACGCCGGGCCGCAGGCGGTGATCAGCCGCGGCGGGGTGATCCCGCCATTCGCCGAAACCCAGCGCTATGTGCCCAGTGTCCTGCGCCAGTACCGGCGTTTGCAGGGGCTGGCGGTGGATGCACCGCTGTGATTGGGGGATTCCCCAATAGTGGGGCAACGCTAATCCCCTGTGATTCCTGTGGGAGCAAGGCTTGCCCGCGATGGCGGTGTGTCATTCGACATGAATGGTGACTGGAACACCGCGATCGCGGGCAAGCGTTGCTCCCACAGGAGCTGCGGTGACTGATAGGCCGCGATCGCGGGCAAGCCTTGCTCCCACAGGAGCTGCGGTGACTGATAGGCCGCCATCGCGGGCAAGCCCGGCTCCCACAGGACCGCGTCAATCAGTAAAACAGCACAGTTCTTGCGATAACCCGAAAACCGGGGGAATGGGTGGGGGATTTTCCCCTACTTGTTAAGTGATTCAAATAAACCGTTGATAAATAGACATTATTTTTATGGCATGCGGATTGCTCAAGGGATTTGTCGAGATCTATTCCCAGTGAGCATCCCCAACGAGGTCCGTGATCATGACCGGCATACCGAACGCTCATCACCTGCTTAATCTGCTGCTGTTTCTGGTGCCGATGTTCGGCTTCGAAACGGCCCAGGCAGCCTTGCGCTGCGAGCGCAATCTGGTGGCCAACGTCGTGGCGCTGGATCAGCCGCTGATGTTCAACCGCCTCGGTGCGCAGAACGTCAACGGCATGATGTTCGCCCTGCGCCGCGATGTGGTCGACGACCATAATCGCTCTCTGGCCCAGGGCGGCACGGCGGCGCCGGGCAAGGTCTCGCTGCGTCCGGACAAGCGTCCGCGGCCCCTGGTGCTGCGCGTTGCCGCCGGTGACTGCCTGACCATCAACCTGCAGAACCTGCTGGCCTATCAGGCCAACCCGGGCAGCCATGACGATGGGGAGGAAGAACAGGAGGGCGAGATCGAAGGTGAAGTACAAATCGGCGAAGCCGACGACTTCAAGGTCGACGAGCAAGTCACCGATCGCCACGTTGGCTTCCAGGTCAACGGCATGCAGGCGGTCAACAGCATCGACGATATTTCTTCCTACACCGGGCGCAACGCCAACACTCTGGTGGCCCCCGGCGCGACCCGTTCCTACACTCTGTATGCCGAACGCGAGGGTGCGTTTGCCGCCAGCAGCCGCGGTGCCACCTTTGGTGGTGAAGGCGATGCCGGCAACGTCGCCAACGGCCTGTTCGGCGAGGTAGTAGTGGTGCCCAAGGGCGGGCGCAGCTATCGCAACACCGTGACCGAAGAAGAGATGCGCCTGGCCAGCTCCGGCCGCACCCCGACCGGTCAGCCCATCGTCGACTACCAGGCGCGCTACCCGCAACGCGAGCCGTGGATCCGCGAAGGCAAGGCCGGCACGCCGATCATCAACATGGTCGACGGCACTGAAATCATCTCCAGCGAAAGTGACGCGATTGTCATGGGCAGCAACGCCGACGGCAGCTTCCCGCCTTCGACCTACCCGCTGGAAGCCATCGGCAAACGCAACCCGGCGTTGCCCAACCGGCTGGAACCGTTCCGCGACTTCGCTTCGCAGTTCCAGGATGAAACCGCCGCGACCCAGGCCTTCCCCGCCTATTGGGCAGACCCGGTGATGGCCCACGTGCTGGAGCCGACCCGCGATTCGTTCATGATCAACTATGGCTCGGGTGGCATGGGCGCTGAAGTGGTCGCCAACCGCCTGGGCGTCGGGCCGATGCACGACTGCCTGTCCTGCGCCTACGAAGAATTCTTCCTCAGCTCGCACACCGTCGGCGACGTAGCGATGCTGGTGGACGTGCCGGCCAACGCCGGCCTGGAAAACATTCGCCCCGGTGAAACGCCACGCGCCGACCAGATCGGGGTCAAGGCGACCATGGCGCTGTACCCGTCCGAGCCGTCAAACGTCAACCACAGCTACATCGGCGACTTCGTGAAATTCCGCAACACCCACAACGGCCACGAGCAGCATATCTTCCACCTGCACGGGCATCAGTGGCTGTTCAACCCCAACGATGACAACTCCGACTACGTCGACGCCCAGGGCATTGGTCCGGGCGCTGGCTACACCTATGAAATCGCCAACGGTGGTTCGGGCAACCGCAACCGCGTGGCCGGCGATGCGGTCTATCACTGCCACTTCTATCCGCACTTCGCCCAGGGCATGTGGGCGATGTGGCGGGTGCACGACGTATTCGAGGAAGGCACCAAACTCGAAGTTTCGCAGCAGGGTAGCGATGGTTACCACAGCGAACCTTACGCCCTGCGCAGCGGCAAACCCGCAGCGGGTGCACGGGCCTTGCCCGATGGCGAGATCATCGCCGGCACGCCTATTCCAGCGGTCGTGCCGCTGCCCGGCAAAGCCATGGCGCCGATGCCAGGCAAGGTCGCAGTGGTGCCGAAAATCGGTGAAACCCTGGTGGCCGGTCACGACGATGACGATGAAGAAGACGACGATGATGGCGAACATCACGGCGGCAACGGCGGCGCCCAGGCCATCGGTTCGCTGGCCCTGGTGGATCGCAGCGAAGCCAACCGCAATGCCGATGGCAGCCTGAAAAACCCTGGCTACCCATTCTGGATCGGTGGCATGGAAACCTCGGTCGGCCAACGCCCACCGACTCCGCCGCTGGACATGCTGGATGCAGCCAAGGCCCTGGCCCTGAAAACCAGCGGCAACTCGCTGTGGGCCAACCTCGACCCGGCGCAGTCCGGTGGTTGGGATGGCGGTTTGGGCAGGCACTCACTGGACGGTTTCTCCGCCGGCGGTGAAGCGCGTACCGTTACCACTTCGCTGGATTTCTCCAAGGAAGTCACCCGCGCCAAACCGATCTACATGCCGGAAGAGGGCACCGAGGTCGAGCAGGCCGCCATGGCTTTCCACGCCCAAAAAGATCACCCCAGCTACGCCTTGCTGCCAGGCAACCAGATCGTGGCGAAGGCCTTCCGCACCAACGGCGCCTTGCCAATCGCTGGCGCGCCGTACTACGAACCTTGCATGGACGATCGGCAAAAACGCCTGACCAGCAGCGCCGGCACTGGCGAGTTTGCCAGCGGCGAACGGGCCGACGGCATGTCCTACACCGGTTCCTCGACCTTCACCGCCGACCGTCCGCGCATCTACAAAGCGGCAAACATTCAGTTCGACGCGGTGTACAACAAGGTCGGTTACCACTTCCCGCAAGCGCGCATTCTCGCCCTATGGGAAGACGCCTGGCCGGTGATCACCAAGCAGCGCCCACCAGAGCCTCTGGTGATGCGCATGAACACCTTCGACTGCGTGCAGTACCAGCAAACCAACCTGGTGCCGGCCGTCTACGAGATGGACGACTATCAGGTGCGCACCCCAACCGACGTGATCGGTCAGCACATTCACCTGCCCAAATGGGACCTGACAGCGGCCGACGGTTCGGCCAACGGCTGGAACTACGAAGATGGCGTGCTCTCCCCAGGCGCCGTGCAGGAGCGCATCCTCGCGATTCGCGAGTTCAACCAGTGCCTGGGCGCCGATCCGCGTGACGGCACGCCGGCCTGCCCAAAAGCCAAGAACCATCCATTCTTCGGTCAATATGGCCGGGCAGACTGGGTCGGGGCACGGACGGCCATGCAGCGCTGGTTCGTCGATCCGGTGGTCAACACCAAAGGCGTCGATCGTGGCCTGGGCACCATTTTCACCCACGACCACCTCGGCCCATCGACTCACCAACAGATTGGCCTGTACGCCACCGTGCTCGCCGAACCTGCCGGTTCCACCTGGTTCCACGCCGAAACCGGCGAGCAGCTATACAGCGGCGCCCGTCAGGACGGCGGACCGACTTCGTGGCAGGCAGTGGTGTCCACCGGTGACCTGGACGGCGACGGCAAGAACGATAGCTTCCGCGAGTTCTTCCTCGAGTACAGCGACTTCCAGCACGCCTATGAAGCCGGTGTGTATGTCGGCGCCGGACCGAATGGCGTACCTAACCCGACGGCGTTCCCGGCCACGGCGGACAGCTTC
Organism: Pseudomonas sp. LB3P31; assembly: GCF_054897945.1. Taxonomy (NCBI): domain Bacteria; kingdom Pseudomonadati; phylum Pseudomonadota; class Gammaproteobacteria; order Pseudomonadales; family Pseudomonadaceae; genus Pseudomonas; species Pseudomonas sp. LB3P31. The sequence goes on along the minus strand of NZ_CM142710.1, from coordinate 1,112,445 downwards.
CGCTACGCCATCAACCCGCCGGTGCGCAACAACGCCAGCAACCTGCTGGACGGCATCATCGAAGTGCAGGGCGGCATGGTTCCAGGTTGCCCAAGCCGGCCTTGCCCGCAGGCGATCTCGGTGGATGACCCGGGCATGTTCGTCGTCAACTACCGCAACGAGCCGTTGGCCCTGCGGGTCTATGACCCGAACAAAATCGGCCCGGATGGCAAACGCGGCATGCAGGCGGACGGCCTCGCCGGCGACCTCGCGTACGCCATGCAAAGCCGTACCGACCGTGCGATCGCGGCGATGAACCTGGCGCCCAATCTGGTCACCTCGGCCACCGGGCCAACCGGCGGCACTACGCTATTCCCGCCGCACATCAACCGTGGCGGCGCGGAAGCTGGCGATCCGTTCACCCCGATGCTGCGCACCTACACCGGTGACAACGTGCGCCTGCGGCTGCATGCCGGTGGCCACGAGGAAGAGCACAACGTGACTCTGCACGGGGTGAAATGGCTGCAGAGCGGCTCGGGCTTCGGCATGAGCTCCAACTCCGGCTGGCGCGCCTCGCAAATGGTCGGCATCTCCGAGCAGATGGGCTTCAACGCGCCGGTGTCGATGCTCTCCAGTTCGGCGGCGACCACGGGTGATTACCTGTACTCGATGGACGCCTCGATTGAAGGCTACTGGAACGGCATCTGGGGCGTGATGCGCAACTACACGGCCCAGCGCAGCGACCTGTTCGCCGTGCCCAACAACCCGAAACCGGCGGGCATGCGCAACACCGTGGCATTCGACGGTTCGTGCCCACGGATCAGTGCCAACCCCAACGGCATCGGCACCCGGCCGACCGTGCAACGCAACTATGAAGTGGTCGCGGCGCTGGCCAACGACATCCTGCGCAACCCGTTGAACCTGGTCATCGGCGACCCTGCCGGGCTTGGCCAGCACGTCGGCGGGCCTTTGAATCCGGCGGGTGGGACCCTGGTGTTCAACTCGCGGACGGTGAATATCCCGCAGGTCACGGTGGTCGATCCCGAGGATGGCGAAACCATCACCATCGGTGGGCAAAGCGGGCCGCTGCATGATCCGACCGCGATCCTGTATGTGCGCAAGTCCGACCTCGACCCAACGACCGGCAAGATGAAACCGGGTGTACCGGTAGAGCCACTGGTATTGCGCGCAGCCGCGGGTGACTGCATCAACGTCACTCTGGAAAACCGTTTGCCGCTGATCATGCCCGACCTGACCCAGACTGCCGTGATGCAAGGCCTGGTCAAGCGTGATCGCAACAGTGGCCAGGGTTCGACCATCTTCACCAACAACCTGATCCGGCCTTCCAGTCACGTGGGGTTGCATGCCCAGCTGCTGTCCTATGACATCACCAAGTCCGACGGCACCAACGTCGGCGCCAACCCGATCCAGACCGTGCCACCACGGGTTGGCAACAGCGGCGCCTACCCGACGCGTACCTACCAGTACTACGCCGGGCACCTGGAGCGTGAAGGCAAACCGGTCACGCAACTGGGTCGCAGTGTCGACAACATCAACGCCACCGCTGTCGAGTTCGGCGGGCTGAACATCACCCCGGCAGATGTGATCAAGCAAGGGCAGAAAGGCCTTGGCGGGGCAATGAGCATCCTGCCGATTGGCGCGACCTGGGTCGAGGACGCCCGCAAGACCAACGCTACTGTCACGGCGCCAGGGCAGGCGGTGTACCGCGACTTTGCGATGGTCTGGCAGAAAGCCTTGAACATGCGCTGGGCCAACGGCCGGCCGGTGGAAGGTATTGCCGCCGAAGGGATGGGGGTGCCGACCGATCCGCAGGACAACTCGAGCATGGCCATCAACTACAAGGCCGAGCCGCTGTGGTTCCGCTTCGGCCTGGCACCGGATGCACCGTTCGGTCACGCCGGAGGTGCCGGTTACGGCGACGTACCCAACGCGCACATGGCCTACAGCAATGCGCTGATTGGCGGTGATCCACAGACGCCGGTGCTCTATGCGAAGCCGGGCCAACCGTTCCGTACCCACATCCTGTTGCCGACCGGTGGCAGTCGTGGCTCGACCTTCCAGCTGGATGGGCACGTGTGGTCGGTCAACCCGTTCCAGTCGGAGAAGAGCGATACCGGTGGGTATCCGTCGGGTACTCCAGGGGTTGGTTCGGTGCGGTTCGGCTACAACCCGATGTCGATGTATATCGGCGCCCGGGAAAGCATCCTGCCAGCGGCGCACTTCAGCTTCATGCACCCAAGCGCCGGGGGCAGCAACGCGATCCCGGGTGACTACCTGTACCGCGACTATGGCGCCTACGGCAATACCGCCGGGTTGTGGGGATTGCTGCGGGTAACCAACGAACCGGAGCCGGCACCGCCAGCCCAGTAGGAGCGAGCTCCGGCGAAGGCAGGCACAGATCTGTAAGGGGAGAAGGCACATGAACAGGAACATCAAACTCAGCACAGGTGCACTGCTCGTCGGCACGGCGCTGGTCGGGCTGGGGCTATGGAAAACCATGCCGTCGGACATGCTCAGCGAAATCGCGTTGCCGAACACCTGGAGTGCCCACGCCAGTACGCCCGCCAACGCCGCTCAGCCTGCCAGCCCGACCCCGGTGGCCGCGAGCGCCAACCAGACCCTCGAACGCGATGGCGTGTCAGTCGCCCTGCAGGTACGCCCCCTGGCCGAAGACGGCGTGCTGCGCGAAGGCGAGTTCGCCGACGTGCGCTTTCGCATCACCGACAGCACCTCCGGCCAGCCCCTGGCAGGCGTCGCACCGGGTGCCTGGCTTGACCCTGAAGCCATCGCCGCCGACCAGGCCCAAGGCCGGGAAAAGAGCTGCAAATCCCGGGTTGGGGTGTTCCTCAAATCGAGCATCGGCGCACGGCCCATGCTCGACCTCAACAGCTACTTCCTGCTGGTGATGAACCGCGATGCCAGCGTATCGGTGGTCGATCCGTCGGTCTCGGTGGGTGGCATCACCAGCACCATGTCGCGCATCGACATCAAGCAACCGCCCATGGACTGGACGACCCCCAGGGACAACAAACGGGTGTTCGTCTCGATGCCCACCGCCGGTGAAATCGCGGTGATCGACAGCCAGCAGTTCAAGCTGATCGACTCGGTGGCCGCCGGCAGCAATCCGGTGCGCGTGGCGCTGCAACCGGATGAGCGCCTGCTGTGGGTCGGCAACAACGCCAAGAGTGCCGAAGAGTCCGGTGTCACCGTGATCGACGCCAGCAGCCTGAAACCGCTCAAACACCTGGCCACCGGCGCCGGCCACCACGAAATCGCCTTCAGCAAGGACAGCCGCCAGGCCTTCGTCAGCAATCGCGACAACGGCACTGTGAGCATCATCGACATTGCCAGCCTGACCGTCAGCAAACAACTCAAGACCGGCTCGCACCCGCTGTCCGTGGCGTACTCGCCGCTGTCCCAGGCGGTGTACGTGGCCGATGGCAAGGACGGCACGGTCACCGTGATCGACACCGCCAGCCTTGCGGTACGCCGGGTCATCCAGCTCAAGCAGGGCCTGGGCCCGATGGGCTTCAGTGCCGACGGCCGCTTCGCCATCGTGCTCAATACCCTGGAGAACCAGGCCTCGGTGATCGACGCTGCGAGCAACTCGCTGATTCATGACCTGGACGTCTCCGCCGAACCGTTCCAGGTGGTGTTCACCAAGGCCTACGCCTACATCCGCGGCCTGGCCTCGGCCAAGGTCACCATGATCAACCTGTCGTCCCTGGGCGAAGGTCGCAAACCGATCACCCAAGGCTTCGAAGCCGGTCCGCAGGCGCCACGTCTGGCGGGCGACCTGCCACTGGCGTCGAGCCTGGCGGTTTCGCGTGATGACAACGCAGTGTTCGTGGTCAACCCGGTCGACAACACCACCTACTTTTACGCCGAAGGCATGAACGCTCCGATGTCCGGCTACCCCAACCGCGGGCAGGTGGCGCGGGCGGCGATGGTGATCGATCGCAGCCTGCGCGAAGTCGAGCCGGGGCTGTACAGCGCGCGGATCAAACTGCCGGTGGCCGGGCGTTTCGACGTGGCCTTCCTGCTCAACCAGCCGAACATCATTCATTGCTTCACGACGTTGGTGGAGCCTGGAAAAAACCTCGCCCAGCATCCGGGCGTGCCCAAGGTGGAATTCATGCTCGATAAATCCACCGCGGACCTGGGCAACCCCTACGTGGTGCGCTTTCGCATCGTCCAGGGCCAGCAAAAGACCGAGCGCAGCGGAGTCAAGGACGTGAAGGTGCGCTACTTCCGCGCCCCGTCATCGAAGACCCGGACCGTAGCGGCGCTGGAAGTCGGTGATGGCGTGTACGAAGCGCCGGTCTCCCTCGACCAGGACGGCGCCTGGTACCTGCACGTGCGTGCGGCGTCCCTGGGCGCGAGCTTTGACGACAAGACTTTTGCCAGCGTCCGGGTGCTCCCGGTCGCTGCCCACTGAAGAGGAGATGCACATGAACGGATTTGCCCCCTGTGGAATGCTGACCCTGTGCCTGCTGGCCGCCGGTATCGGCCAGGCCCTGGCTCACTCGGCGGACGAACACGCCGGCCATGACATGCCCGCCAAAGCCGCGACCTCGGAAAACGCCCAGGTCAAGTTCGCCGACGTCGCCCTGGTGGACCAGACGGGCAAGGCGGTGCGCCTGGAAAAAGACCTGGTGAAGAACAAGATCGTAGTCATGAGTTTCATCTACACCAGCTGCACCACGGTCTGCCCGGTGGTGTCGTCGATCATGGGCAAGGTGCAGAAGCAACTAGGTGCGCGGGTCGGCAGCGAGGTGCAGCTGGTGTCGATCAGCATTGATCCGCAACGGGATGACCCCAAGCGTCTGAACGACTACGCCCGCTCGTTCCAGAACGGCCCCGGCTGGAGCTGGCTGACCGGGTCGACCCAGTCGGTCAACGAAACCCTCAAGGGCCTGGGGACTTTCAACGGCGACTTCAAAAGCCATGCACCGCTGATCCTGGTGGGCGATGGCAACAGCCGGCACTGGACCCGCTACTACGGCTTCACCGACCCGGCCGTGCTCACCCGTGAGGTGGAAAAACTCAGCGGCCAGCGCAATGCCCACGCCAAACACACCGCCATTGCCATGGAGCAGCAGCCATGAGGACTCTCGACCGGATTGCCCTGAGCCTGTGCCTGGGAATTTTCAGTTCGCTGGCGCTGGCCCACGAGGGGCACCAGGAACCCGCACCTGCAGCGCCCGCCGCGCAACCGGCGAGCGGCACCCGCGATGCGAAAACCTGGTTCACCGACACGCCGTTGCAAGACCAGAACGGCGAGACCCTGCGCTTCTACAGTGATGCCCTGCAGAACCGGGTGGTGCTGCTCAACGTGATTTTCACCAGTTGCACCGATGCCTGCCCGCTGATCACCCAGAAGCTCAAGGAAGTTCGCGAGGTCCTGGGCGACAAGGCTGACGGCATCACCTTCATCTCCCTTACCAGTGATCCGCTGCGGGACACTCCGGCGGTACTCAAGGCTTACACCTTGAAACAAGGGGTAGAAGACCCCCACTGGCTTTTTCTGACGGGCGACAAGGCCCAGATGGACCTGGTCCTGGGGCGCATTGGCCAAATCGTGCCCACCCCGGAACAGCATTCCACGCAGCTGATCGTTGGCGACGTGGCCAACAAACGCTGGAGCAAGATCCGCCCCGATGCCCCGGCCGCCGCCATTGCCCAGCGCTTGCAGTTGCTGACAATGCCCTTGGTCGGACGCTGAGTGCGCGCCATGAAAACTGCCCTCGTCCTCGGCCTGTTACTCCTCGGCGGTCTGCACCTCGGCGCGCAGGCGCTGACGCTGACCCCGAACGAAAGCGCCGGTAAACGCCTGTATCGCGAGGGGCTGTCGGCCAGTGGCGAGCCGATCATGGCGCGGGTCGGCGCGGCGGGCATGCTGTTGCCCGCCACCAGCCTGCCGTGCGCCAACTGTCACGGCGCCGATGGCACAGGGCGTCCCGAAGGCGGGGTGCGTCCGCCGGACCTGAGCTGGTCACGGCTGAGCAGCACCTACGGTCAGCAACAGGTCAACGGTCGCGACTACCCCGTTTATACCGACGGCAGCCTGGCCAGGGCGATCCAGGAAGGACGCGACCCCGGCGACAATCAACTCGACCCGGCAATGCCCAGGTTCGTCCTGTCGATGAACGATCAGCGCAACCTCAGCGCTTACCTCAAGCGCGTGGCCGACGACCGCGACCCCGGCCTCGACCCCGCGACCGTACACCTGGGCACCCTGTTGCCAGGTTCCGGCCCGTTGAGCGAGGAGGGCAGCACTATCGCTGCGGTGCTCAAGGGCAGCGTGGCACGCATCAACGAAGCGGGTGGCATCCATGGCCGGCAGCTGCGCCTGACCATTCTCGACCCTGGTCCGGATCGTGCCAGTGCCGAGCAGGCCCTGGACCGCCTGATCGACACTGAGCAGGTGTTCGCCCTGATCGCACCGCTGGTGCCGGCACTGGACACAGAGTTGCCCGCACGGCTGGAACGCGCCGGTGTGCCGCTGATTGGTCCCTTGTCATTGCTGGGCACGGCCCAGGCCAGCCGGCAGATTTTCGAACCCCTGCCGGGCTTGCGCGAGCAACTGATCGCCTTGGCCGACTACGCCACCGAGCAACTGAAAGTGCTGCCGGGGCCGACGCTGATCACCTACCCGGACGAACCCGGGCAGCGCCAGGCGGCACAGAATCTGGGCCAGTATCTGCAGGATCACGCGTGGCAGAAGGTCAGCCTGCAAGCCTACGACCCGGCTCGCGACGAGTTGCCGCTGGGCTCGCGTTCGGTGTTTTACCTGGGCAGCGGCGGTGGATTCAGTCGCCTGGCCGAGCGCCTGCAGAAAATCGGGCAGGTGCCCTATCTGTTCGCCACCTCGAACCAGGTGGCGGGGGACCTGCTGCAGGTGCCCAGCAGTTTTTCCCGGCGGGTGTTCCTGGCCTATCCGTTCGTGCCCAGTGACTGGACGGTGGCCGGACGCCTGGCCCTGACCCAGGTGCGCAGCAACCAGGGGCTGGGCGGTCAGCATGCGGTGCTGCAGGTTGGCGCCTACAGCTCGATGCTGCTACTCAGCGAAGGGTTGAAGCAGGCCGGCCGTGACACCAGCCGCGAGAAGCTGATCAACGCCCTCGAAGGCCTGCATGATTTCGATACCGGGCTGACCCCCTTGATCAGCTTCGGCCCCGGCAGGCGCCAGGGCTTGAGCGGTGCCCATGTGGTGACCGTGGATCTGCCCGACCAGCGCTTCTACCTGGTAGCGCCCTATAGACCGATTGCAGCGATGCCCTGACCGGAGGCCCCTCATGAAACTCAACAACTGGTTGCTCCTGCTGGCCCTGTGGGTGCCGGTAAGTTACGCCAGCACTGGCCCGATCGCGGCGCGGGTGAATGGCGAGGAAATATCCGAGTTCCGCCTGGAACGCTTTTTCGTCGAGTTCCTCGAAGACCAGGGCCGGGCCGTGGGCAGCATCCGCAACCCCAAAGCTTACAAGCAGCTGCGGCAGAAAGCTCTGGATGCGTTGATCGACAAGGAACTGCTATGGCAGGAAGCCGTGAAACGCGGGGTGGTGATCAGTGATGCCGTAGTTCAGGCCCAGATCGACCAGGCCCGCCAGGCCATCGGCGGTCCCGAAGTGTTTACCCGGCGCCTGAACGACGCCGGGTTTGATGAAGTCAGCTTCACCGAGTACACCCGCCGTGACCTGGCGGCGCAGCAGGTGTTCGCCGAACTTACCAAGGTCAGCGGGCCCGATGAAAAACAGGTCATGGCTTTCTATGAGGAGCATCGCAGCGAAATGGCTCGTCCCGAAGAGGTGCAGGCCCAGCATATCCTTGTAAAAGTGGCGGAAGGCGCCGACGCCGCGACAATTGAGGCAGCGCGACTACGCTTATTGAACATGCGGTTGAAAATCGTTAACGGTGCCGAATTTGCCAGTATCGCCAGAAGTGAGTCAGAAGACGCCTCCGCCAGCAGCAGCGGAGAGCTGGGCTATTTCCCTCGCGGGCGCATGTTCGCGCCATTCGAAGCGGCAGCCTTTGCCATGTCTCCCGGTGAACTCAGCCAGCCGGTGCGCACCCCCGTGGGCTGGCATCTCATTTATTTACAGAACCGCAGCGAGGCGGCCGATGTCTCAGAGGAACAGGGGCTTGAAATGGTCAGGGCGTACCTTGCCCGACAGCAACAGGTTTCAGTCCGTGGCGAAGTTCTCGCGCAGTTGCGCTCGACCAATCGAATCGAACGTATTGACGATGATTGAAGATTGTTCCCCAATAGTGGGGAAAAGCTTCAGGGCAGATCCGTGCGCTTCCCCCGGCTTTGGGGGGCATGCGGGGATGGAGTGCCCGGGCGAAAAAGGTTTTTCATGAATATCAACGACATGCAGTGGTGAAATCACCGGTGCGGAGTCTGGCATGAAGTGTGCGTTAGCCTCATCAAGGCGGCACTCTGCCAGGTTCGACATTCGGGCCTGCGGTTACAAGGAGTCCACCTTGTTAAACAAAGTACTGGTTGTTGAAGACGAACAGCTGCTTGCACATAACCTCCAGGATTACCTGCAGGCGCAAGGGCTGGATGTCCGGATAGCACACGAAGGTGCCAAGGCCATCGGCGACGCCGCTGATTTTGCACCCGATGTGATGGTGTTCGATTACCGCTTGCCCGATATGGAAGGTTTTCAGGTTCTCGAAGAAGTCCGCCAGAACAGGAATTGTCATTTTGTACTGATTACAGGGCACCCAACCGCTGAAGTGTGTGAGCGGGCCCGGCAACTTGGAGTCAGTCATGTCCTGTTCAAACCGTTCCCCTTGGCGGAACTGGCACGAGCCGTCTGTGACCTTTTGGGCATGAAGCGCGAAGCGAAAGCCGCTACAGGATTCGTCGAACGACGCCAGAGCAGAACCGAAAGTTTCCCGCTGCAGTTGTACGACGGAAGCTGGGTGCTGGTGGATCGCCGACGAAACTCGAACTCCATGGCACCAGACGACGAACAATTGCTCACCGGGGAGTAATGACGCGACAAGTCGTTCCGGACCCCCGTAACTGCTCGCCGCGTCGACAGGGCTTAAAGCCCCCGGCGTTGGAGAGCATGCCATGGACCGTCTATCCCTAGCCGTAGAACCGGCGCTGTTGGACACCGTACCGTCGCGTTTTTCCAGTGAACAACTGGCCCAGGCCCGCTCCCGCGCGGCCACTTCCGGCGAACGGGTGCTGGAAGCACTTGTGGTGTTGTGCGAACTGGCCCCCATGCCTTTCATCGAATGCCTCGGCGTCACCCTGCATTACCCGGTGCTCGACACCGACACGCTGTTCAAGGCCACTCCGGTATTCGACCGGGTCACCCTGGCCCAATGCCTCAAGCGCGAATTCATCCTGCTGCGTCACGAAGAGACGGTGATTGGCGTCTTCGCCGACCCCTTCGACACCGCACGCCTGGCCTGGATTGACGATTGCCTGCACGGCGCGCCGCTGTACTTGGTGCACGCCGACGACCTCAAAGCCTACCTGGCCCGCCACGAGGAAAGTTTTCACGCGGTGGAATCGCTCAATGCCCAGGCCGACTCCGGGGTGGAAATCGACAAGCTGCAAAGCCTGTCCCTGACCAGCATCAGCGAAGACGCGAGCATCGTGGTCAAACTGGTCAACTCGACCCTCTACGACGCGCTGAAAATGCACGCCAGCGACATCCACCTCGGTACCACCGGCAGCGGCCTGGTGATCAAGTACCGCATCGACGGTGTGCTCAACAACATCAGCAAGATTCAGGGCACCGAGTTCGCCGAGCAGGTGATTTCCCGGGTCAAGGTCATGGCTGAACTGGACATCGGCGAAAAACGCGTGCCCCAGGACGGCCGCTTCAAGGTCGGCATCAGTGGGCGGCAGATCGACTTTCGGGTCTCGATCATGCCCAGCATCTTTGGCGAAGACGCCGTGCTACGGGTTCTGGACAAACAGGACCTGGCCGACAAGGTCAGCGGCGTGCAGTTGCAGGCCCTGGGCTTTGAGGACGAAACCCTCAAGCAACTGCGCCGCCTGGCCGCTGAACCCTACGGCATGGTGCTGGTCACCGGCCCCACCGGCAGCGGCAAGACCACCACGCTCTACGCGATGATCACCGAGATCAACCACGGCGTGGACAAGATCATCACCATCGAAGACCCGGTGGAATATCAGCTGCCGGGTGTGCTGCAGATCCCGGTTAACGAAAAGAAAGGCCTGACCTTCGCCCGGGGGCTGCGCTCGATCCTGCGCCACGACCCGGACAAGATCATGGTCGGTGAAATCCGCGACCCCGACACGGCGCAGATCGCCGTGCAATCGGCCCTCACCGGGCACCTGGTGTTCACCACCATCCATGCCAACAACGTATTCGACGTGATCGGCCGGTTCACCCAGATGGAAATCGACCCCTACAGCCTGGTCTCGGCGCTCAACGCAGTGTTGGCCCAGCGGCTGATCCGCCTGGTGTGCGCCAGCTGCAGTGCGCCGCATTTTCCCACTGACGACGAGCTGCACCTGTCGGGTCTCGACCCGCAACAGGTGGGCGATTTTCACTTCGTTCACGGCAAGGGCTGCGGCCATTGCCGCGGTACCGGCTACCGCGGGCGTACCGCGATTGCCGAGTTGCTGCACCTGGACGACGAGCTGCGGCAGATGATCGTCGAGCGCCAACCGATTGCGAAAATCAAGGCACATGCCTGCAAACGTGGCTTGCGCCTGCTGCGCGAGTCGGCCCTGGAACTGGTGCAGGAAGGGCGGACCACGCTCGAGGAGATCAATCGTGTCACTTTTGTCTCGTGATCGTTTTGTCGCCGTGCTCGGCGCCAGTGGCGTCGGTCTCGGCCAGCGCCATGGCAGCGCAACCCAATGGCTGGGCAGCGTCGGATTCATCGACGAAGGCTTCCATGCCTGGGCCGTTGCCCTGGAAACCCTCGACCGCCTGCTGGGCGAACATGCCGCTGCCGGTGCGCAGTTAAGCGTGGTCGTCTCCGGGCACTTCAGCCGCTTCTGCCTGGTGCCCTGGAGCGCGCAGATCAATAGTCCCGAAGAACTGCGCGGATTCGCCCAGCTGTGCTTCGAAGACCTGTATGGCGTACCGACCCAGCCGTGGAACCTGGTGCTGTCGGCTGAACCTGCCGGTTACGACCGCATCGCCGCCGCGCTGCCGCAGGATCTGCTTGAGCGCCTGCGCACTCTGGTCAGCGCCCGGGGCCTGAAACTGCGTTCGGTACAGCCGTACCTGATGGCCGCGTTCAATCATTTCGACGCGAGCTTCGACGCCGGCGACTTCCTGTTCGTGGTCGCCGAGCCGGTACGCAGCGTGCTGCTGGTGGCAAGGGAAGGGCGCTGGGCTTCGGTGCGTTCGGTCGGCAGCAGCGACAGCGATGCCGCCCTGGCAGCGCTGATCGGTCGCGAAAGTCAGTTGCAAGCCTCCAGCAGCGAACGTCCACTGAATGTCTATCTGCATGCGCCAGCGCGCATCGACTCGCACCCCGAGGTGCCAGGGGTTCACCTGCGCACCCTGGAAGAGGACCGGACAGCCGTACGCGATAGCCTGTACGTCATGTCCCGGGCGGTGGCCTGACATGCGCGCCCTGACGCTCGACTTCCAGCCACGCCGCCGCTCCGGTCCCCTCGGCTGGAGCCTGCTGGCCGCCGGTGTGGCGCTGACGCTGACGTGCCTGGCGCTCAACCAGCACGTCAGCGACCAATCCTCGCAACAGCAAGGCCATTTGCAAACTGCCCAGCGTGTGCTCACCGGCGACACTGGCAGCAAGGTCAGCCTGACCCCGGCGCAAATCCGCGAACAGGCGCAAAACCTGGCCGAAATGCGCAAGGTCTCGCAGCAATTGCGCCGCCCTTGGGAGCGCCTGTTCGCCACCCTCGAAAGCATGCCAAGGGACAACATTGCCCTGCTGACCCTGACCCCGGACGCCCGCAAGGGCCAGGTGCGGATCAGCGCCGAAGCCCGCGACCTGGACGCGATGCTCGATTTCCACCGGCGCCTCGAAGCCAGCGACGAGCTGTCCGATGTGTCGCTGCTGAGCCATGAAATCGTCGCCAACGTGCCGGAGCATCCGGTGCAATTCAATCTGTCGGCTACCTGGGAGATCGGCGATGCAAATCCCTAGATTGATCGTCCACGAATATCTGCAAGGCCTGGGTGTGCCCGGGCTGGCTGGCCTGGCGCTGGTGGTTGTGGCGCTGGTCTACGGCCTGGGCGGCTTGCTGCCGGACTGGCAGTCCCTGCAACAGCTACACCAGCAGACCCGCGAAGCCGGCGAGTACCTGGCCAAGGTTGAAGAGGGCAGCGTCGCCGCGCCAGTGGTGCCGCAGCGCCAGCTCGACGACTTCCGCAGCAAGCTGCCGTCCCAGCCCCAGGCCACCATCGCGATCGACAAGATCTACGCGCTGGCCGCCCAGGAACGCATCACCCTGGCGCGCGGTGAATATGCCCTGGGCATCGATCCCAAGACCCATCTGGCGCGTTACCAGATCCTCCTGCCCGTGCGCGGCAGCTACCCGCAACTGCGGCGCTTCCTGCACGCCTTGCTCGGCCAGTTGCCGGCGGTGGTGGTGGAAGACGTGGAGTTCCAGCGCAAGAAGATCGCCGACACCGACCTCACCGGGCGGATCCGCATGACCCTTTACCTGTCGAGGTCGTCATGAAAAGCCAACGCGTAGTGGGCTGGCTGGTGTTCTTCGGGGTTGCCGCAGCGCTGACCTGGGGCAGCGAATTCTTTCAAGCAGCGGACGAGAGTGAGGACACCGTCGCCGCTGTGGCCAACCCGGCCAAAAGCAAGATTCGCGGCGCCTTGCCGGCCGCGCCAGCCACTGGCAAACCAGCGCAGATCAAAGACCTCAGCCCTGCCGGCGACCTGTTCGCCGCCCGCAGTTGGAAAGCCGCGCCGACCCTCGCGGTCGTCACCGAACAACCTGTCAACGTCACCCCGGTGGTGCAAGCCCCTAGCGCACCGCCCATGCCTTTCCAGTTCGTGGGCAGGCTGGATGACCGTACCGATCTGCAGGTGTTTTTGCAGAACGGCGAAAAGATATACGTCGTGCGCAAAGGGGACGTGATCGACGAAACGTGGCGGATCGAGGGCATTTCCGATGTGGAGCTGAGCTTTGTCTACCTGCCTTTGCATTTGTCTCAGACGCTGTCTGTGGGGAGTACGCAATGAACCGATCCCGTATGCTGATAAGCCTTGTCTGCCTGTGTGCAGGATTGGCCGCGTGCAGTTCCGCGCAGGTGGCCAAACAAGAGGCATCCGACCTGATTGAGTCGGGACAGTATGAAGCCGGCCTGGCTCGAATCGAGGAAGGCCTGCGCGAAAATCCGCGCGACACCGAGCTGCACCTGGCCCTGAACAGCGGCCGCGCCCGGGCAATCACTGCTTTGCTGACCCAGGCCGACATGGACCGCGCCCAGCGTAATTTTCCTTCCGCGCGCATGGGTTATGGCCGGGTGCTGACCATCGAGCCGAACAACCGGCGCGCCCAGGAATCCCTCAGCCAGCTGGAACACATGCGCAGCCTCGACGAAAAGCTCGAGCTGGCCCGTGGTGACCTGCGCCGTGGTGACATCTACGCCGCCGACCGCCAGGTCAAACAGATCCTCGAACTGGACCCGAAAAACGAAGGCGCCCTGGACCTGCAAAGCAACATTCGCCTGGTGCAGAGCCGCAACGTCGTGCAGTACCCACAGCTGCGCACTCGCCTTGATCGGCCGGTGACCCTGGAATTTCGCGACGCCAACCTCAAGACCATCTTCGAAGTGCTGTCCCAGGTCGCCGGGCTGAACTTCATCTTCGACAAGGACCTGCGCCCGGACATGAAAGCCACCATCTTCGTGCGTGACGTGCGCATCGAAGACGCCGTGGCACTGCTGCTGCAACAGAACCAGCTGCACCAGAAAGTGGTGAACGAAAACACCTTGCTGATCTACCCGGATTCGCCGCAGAAACTCAAGGACTACCAAGAGCTGGTGATGCGCACCTTCTACCTGACCAGCATCGACGCCAATACTGCGCTGAACATGATCAAGACCATGCTTAAGACCCGCGACGTGTTCGTTGATGAGCGCCTCAACACCCTGACCATGCGCGACAGCGAAGACGCGATTCGCATGGCGGAAAAACTCCTGCAGTCCCAGGACCAGTCCAACCCGGAAGTGGTGCTGGAAGTGGAGGTGATGGAAGTCGCCCGTCAGCGCATTCTCGACCTCGGCCTGCAATGGCCCAACACCTTCGGTGTGCTCACCAATGATGGCCAGCCAGTGTCGATACTTGATCAGCTCAAGGGCATCAACTCCAGCCGGATCTCCATTTCACCTTCGCCACAAGCCAAGATCAACGCCTCGGACAAGGACATCAATACCCTGGCCAGTCCGGTCATCCGGGTCAGCAACCGCGAGCAGGCACGCATCCACATTGGCCAGCGCGTACCGATCATCAGCGCCACTTCGGTGCCTTCCACCCAGGGCCCGGTGATCACCGAAAGCGTGACCTACCTGGACGTCGGTCTGAAGCTTGAAGTGCAGCCGATCGTGCACTTGAACAACGAAGTGGCGATCAAGATCGCTCTCGAAGTCAGCAACGCGACGCCGCTGGAACCGACCCGCCAGGGCACCATTCCGGTCCAGGTCGACACTCGTAATGCGCAGACCACCTTGCGCCTGCACGATGGTGAAACACAGATTCTCGCCGGACTGATGCGCAACGACCATGGCAGCACCGGCAACAAGATCCCGGGCCTTGGCGACATTCCCGGCATCGGCCGCCTGTTCGGCAGCAACCGCGATGACGTCAGCAAATCGGAACTGGTGCTGTCGATCACTCCACGGATCGTGCGCAACCTGCCGTACCAGAGCCCGTCGGACATGGAGTTCCCGACCGGTACCGAAACCAGCATGCACATCCAGGCCCCGGACCGCTCGATGGACACCGCGATCCGCACTGAAACCCTGGGCACGCCGGTGGTTGCCGCCACCCGTGTCGTCGTCGAGAAGCCTTGATCATGAACGCCTCGCAACGCGGTTTCACCCTGATCGAAGTCGTGGTGACGCTGGCCCTGATCGGCTTGCTGGCCGGCATGGCCGCGCCGCTGACCGAGACCGTGGTGCGCCGGGGCAAGGAGCAGGACCTGCGTACTTCGCTGTACCAGATCCGCGATGCCATCGACGCCTACAAGCGTGCATTCGATGCCGGTTACATCGAGAAGTCGCTGAACAGCAGCGGCTACCCGCCGAACCTGAAGGTGCTGGTGGAGGGCGTGCGCGATGTGCGTAGCGCCAAGGGTGCCAAGTTCTACTTTTTACGGCGCATTCCTCACGACCCGCTGGCCGCGGTCAAGCGTGACGACGAGGGCGGTTGGGGGTTGCGCACCTATGACAGTTCGGCCCAGAACCCGCGTGAAGGTGAGGACGTCTTCGACGTTTACTCCCAGTCCCGCGGCAAGGGACTCAACGGCATCGCCTATAGGGAGTGGTGAGATCATGCGTCGGCAAAAGGGTTTTACCTTGCTGGAACTGATGGTGGTCATGGCAATCATCGCAACCCTGATGACCATTGCCCTGCCACGTTATTTCAACAGCCTGGAAACGTCGAAAGAGACCACCCTGCGCCAGAGCCTGTCGGCGATGCGCGAGGCGCTCGATCACTACTATGGCGACACCGGGCGCTATCCGGATTCGATCGAGCAACTGGTCGAGCAGCGTTACCTGCGCAACCCACCGATGGACCCGATTGCCGAACGCAAGGACACCTGGGTCATGGTCGCGCCGCCAGACGGTGTGGCGGGCGGGGTGGCTGATATCAAGAGTGGAGCCACAGGGAGGGCGCGTGATGGCAGCCTTTATTCCGAGTGGTAAGCCTGGCCGCGAAGGCGGGTTCACCTACCTGGGCGTGCTGTTCCTGATCATGGTCATGGGCATGGGCCTGGCCAGTGCCGGTGAGCTGTGGTCGACCGCGTCCCGGCGCGATCGCGAGAAGCAACTGCTCTGGGTCGGCACCCAGTACGCCCAGGCTTTGCGCAGCTACTACCGCAGTTCGCCGGGCCTGGCGCAGTACCCCAAAGAGCTGGAAGACCTGCTGCAGGACCAGCGCTTCCCGACGCCCAAGCATCATATCCGCCAGCTGTACCCGGACCCGATTGGCGGCGGTGAGTGGACCCTGCAACGCGGCTTCGACGGACGTATTACCGGGCTCAACAGCCCGTCCACCGACAAGCCGCTCAAGCAAGTCGACTTCCCCAGCCAGTGGTCGGACTTCAACGGCATGGCCAGTTACAAGGACTGGCAGTTCGTTGCCGAGAAAGCCTTTCTGGATGGCGCATCCGGCCCGGTCAAAGGCCAGTCCACCGCACCCCAGGCGCTGCAGCCATGAACCGTCAATGGCTGGCCGCCATGGCCCTGGTGCTGGTCTTGCCTTTGGCCTCGGCCGGGGAAGAGGACGAAATGATGGGTTTCATCGTCGATGACACGATATCGCACATCGGCCACGACTTTTACTACTCATTCAGTGAACGCCTGCGCGCCACCAGCCCGATGGATTTCAACCTGGTGGTACGCGAACGACCTTCGGCACGCTGGGGCAGCCTGGTGACCGTGGAATATCAACAACGCCTGGTTTATCGGCGCTTTCTGGCGCCCAACACCGTGGAGCTCAAGGACGAGGCCTATGACGCCGCCGACTGGGTTCGCGGACAGATTGTCCAGCGCAAGCTGGAAAACTTGTTGCAAGACACCACGGACCTTGAGAGGGACGAATTATGAAGACGAAATTGTTTTCGCAGCGCACCGGGCTGTCAATGGCCGGCATCTGGCTGCTGGGGTTCACCGGCTGCGGCCTGGTCCAGGCCACCGAGCTGGTGTACACGCCGATCAACCCGTCGTTTGGCGGCAACCCGTTGAACGGCACCTGGTTGCTCAACAACGCCCAGGCGCAGAACGACTACGACGATCCCGACCTGAAAGATCGCACCTCGATCGCCGGCACCTCGGCCCTCGAGCGCTTCAGCAGCCAGTTGCAATCGCGGCTGCTGGGGCAGTTGCTGGACAACATCTCCACCGGCAACACGGGGAGCCTGTCCACCGACGCATTTATCGTCAACGTGATCGACGACTCGGGTGCGCTGACGATTGAAGTGACGGACCGGGTGACCGGTGAAATTTCGGAAATCCTGGTGAACGGTCTGGCTCCTTGAGCCAAGGAACGATGGGGAGTAACGGACATGAAAAAAATAATTTTGCTAGGGATGCTGTTGGCGACCTTACAGGGTTGCAGCCTGCGCGATCCGGTGTCGGCCGAGCAGGACACCGAAACCCCGACCCTGACCCCCAGGGCGTCAACTTACTATGACTTGCTCAAGCTGCCGCGTCCAAAGGGCCGCTTGATGGCGGTGGTCTACGGCTTCCGTGACCAGACCGGCCAGTACAAACCGACTCCGGCCAGCTCCTTTTCCACCAGCGTGACCCAAGGCGCGGCGAGCATGCTGATGGACGCCATGCAGGCCAGCGGCTGGTTCGTGGTGCTGGAACGTGAAGGGCTGCAGAACCTGCTGACCGAACGCAAGATCATTCGAGCTTCGCAGAAAAAACCCAACACCCCGATGAACATCCAGGCTGAGCTGCCACCGCTGCAGGCGGCGAACATGATGCTCGAAGGCGGCATCATCGCCTACGACACCAACGTGCGCAGCGGCGGGGAAGGGGCCCGCTACCTGGGCATCGACATCTCCCGCGAGTACCGGGTCGACCAGGTCACCGTCAACCTGCGCGCGGTGGACGTACGCAGCGGCCAGGTGCTGGCCAACGTGATGACCAGCAAGACCATCTACTCCGTAGCCCGCAGCGCCGGGGTCTTCAAATTCATCGAGTTCAAGAAACTGCTCGAAGCCGAAGTCGGCTACACCACTAACGAACCGGCCCAGCTGTGCGTGTTGTCGGCCATCGAATCGGCGGTCGGCCACCTGCTGTCCCAGGGCATCGATCGCAAGATGTGGCAGATTGCAGGCGACAATTCGGTAGCACCGCAGAACGAAACGATGGAGCGCTACCTGTCGCAGAACCGCGTGGTGCCTGAGGGCGAGGAAGAATAACCGGGCCGGGCGCAGGCTCCCCTTGCAATCCCACGCCCCCCCGGTAGGAGCTGCCAAGTGAAACGAGGCTGCGATCTTTTGATCTTGTTTGTGCGGCATAAGCCAGATCAAAAGATCGCAGCCTCGTTTCACTCGTCAGCTCCTACGGGGACGAAGGCAAGCCGTGCTGTAGGAGTGAGCCTGCTCGCGATGACGGCCTCTAGGCCAACCAGTTCCCCCCAGACATCCCCCAATCAAAACTGTGGGAGCTGGCTTGCCTGCGAAGGCGGTGTGTCAGCCAACAAACTCGTCAACTGATAGACCATCGCGAGCAGGCTCGCTCCCACAGGGATATGCTGCGAACACACCATCTGTCCCCGACTCAGGTCAACTGTAGGAGTGAGCCTGCTCGCGATGACGGCCTCTAGGCCAACCATTTCCCCCCAGACATCCCCCAATCAAAACTGTGGGAGCTGGCTTGCCTGCGAAGGCGGTGTGTCAGCCAATAAACTCGTCAACTGATAGACCATCGCGAGCAGGCTCGCTCCCACAGGGATATGCTGCGAACACACCATCTGTCCCCGACTCAGGTCAACTGTGGGAGCGAGCCTGCTCGCGATGACGGCCTATTGGCCAACCCTTTCCCCCCATACATCCCCCAATCAAAACTGTGGGAGCTGGCTTGCCTGCGACGGCGGTGTATCAGCCAACAAATTCTTCAGCTGAAAGACCATCGCGGGCAAGCCGCGCTCCCACAGGGATTTGCAGCGTACGCAGTACCCATGCACCACGAAGTTCCACTGTAGGAGCTGCCAAGTGAAACGAGGCTGCGATCTTTTGATCTTGGGTGTTCATAAGCCAGATCAAAAGATCGCAGCCTCGTTTCACTCGGCAGCTCCTACCGGAGCGAGCCTGCTCGCGATGGGTCCGCAAAAAAAACCGCGACCTCCCGGCCGCGGTTCTTTCAAACCCGCAAGATCACTGCTGCAAAACAGTCGCCTGGTTAGCCCCCCCAAACTGCTGCACATTCGCCATCTGCGACACGCCACTCTGATCGACATTGGCAATGTTCCCCGTGCCGCCCTGGGTCACATACGCCACGTTCATGCTGTCGGCCTGTTTGACGGTGATCTGGTTGTCGCTGCCATACATCTGCGTGGTGAACGCCTGGTTGCCGGTGCCCGACTGGTCGAAATCGGCGCTGTTGCCGGTACCGGTGGACGTGCCCTGGATCAGGTTAGTGGTGCCGCGCTGGTCGGCGATGAGGATGTTGTCGCTGCCGTTCTGGTCGAAGTACAGCTCGTTGTAGGACTCGGCCTGGCTGACCGTGGTCTTGTTGCCCATGCCGGTCTGGTTGGTGGTCATGATGTGGCCGGCGCCGGTCTGGGTGAAGTTGGCGACGTTGGCATTGCCGGTCTGATTGACCGTGGCGCGCTGGTTGGTGCCGAACTGGCCACCGCTTTGTGGGCCTTTCCAGTTGCTGGCGTAGACCTTGTTCTCGTTACCCACCGAGTTGGCATTGAGCACATGGCTGTCGCCGCTCTGGTAGGTGAAGTGAATGTTGTTGGTGCCCTGTTGGTATAGCGCCAGGGTCGAGCCCATGGATTCGAACTGGTCGGCGTAGATCGCGTTGAGGTCGCCGACTTGCAGCACCTGGGCGTAGTTGTTCTGACCAAAGCTC
Source organism: Pseudomonas sp. LB3P31 (assembly GCF_054897945.1). Taxonomy (NCBI): domain Bacteria; kingdom Pseudomonadati; phylum Pseudomonadota; class Gammaproteobacteria; order Pseudomonadales; family Pseudomonadaceae; genus Pseudomonas; species Pseudomonas sp. LB3P31. The sequence goes on along the minus strand of NZ_CM142710.1, from coordinate 1,092,694 downwards.
TGGTCGACGATGGCTTCGTTGGCCTGCCCGTACTGATCGACGATCACCTGGCTGGCAGCCTGGCCGAATTGCCAGACTTCGCTGCCGTTCATTTCGCCAAACTGACTGATGGTCATGGTGCCACCGATGCCGCTGCGTTGATCGCCGTAGGCATAGTTTTCGCTGCCGTTCTGCATGATCGCGATCTGGCCGCCTGAGTGACCGACCTGCTCGGCGGTGCCGGAGTTGACGGTGCCGTACTGAGTCACGGTGGCGACATTCGCGTCGCCCACTTCCATCTGTTCGATGTTGGCCTGGTTGCCGTCACCCATTTGCACGGTGTGACCCGAGGCGCCTTGCTGGCTGTCCTGGTAAATGAACGAGAAGTTGCCGCCACCTTGTTGCTGCTGCAGCGCTTCGTTGCCATTTACGCCAATGGACTGGCTGGCATGGCTCACGTTGAACGTACCGACCTGTTGTTGAACGATGGTGCTGCCATCCTCGAACAGTTGCTCGGCGTAGCCGGCGTTGTAATCGCCGATCTGTTCCTGGTCGATGGTGCTGGTGGCAGTGTCCTGCAGCGCCATCGCGTCGTTACCCTGGCCGAATTGCTGCTGAGTCGAGCTGGCGAATGAGGCCTGGGTCTGCTTGACGTTGGCGATGTTGGCATCACCGAATTGTCTCTGGGTCGAGACACTGTCGTCGGCCATGGCCTGGGCACTGACAATGACCAGGATGGCGGCGGTGAGGGGCGTCAGTTTGAACATGATGAAACCTCCGGGTAGTGCAGTGCTTTAGCGATATTGTTTAACCGAAACGCTCATGCCATTGCCCGACTGGGTAACGGCGCTGGAGAGCCCCGCGCCGGCCTGGTCGATGGTCGCGTCGTTGTTGTTGCCGTTCTGGGATATCTGCGCGCGGTTGTGGCTGCCGGTCTGAGTGATGCCGGCGTTGTTGCCTGAACCTTGCTGGTTGATCAGTGCCATCAGGTCGTTGCCTTGTTGCAGGATGTACGCCTCCTGATTACTGCCCGACTGAACGATGCTGCCGAGCAGCGACTGGCCGTTCTGTTGCAACAGCGCAACGTTGGCCTGGCCGTTCTGATCGATCAGCGCCTGCTGGCCAATTGGCGGTGGCAGCTCGCCGAGGTCGGTGGCGGGTGCCAGGTCGTCGTTTTCCATCAGGTCGTCTGCGCGCACACCCGCGCTGCCACAGAGCAGAAGCAGGCAGAGCAGGGTCGCGGTCGACGTGTTCATGGCGTGGTCCTTTGTGAAGAGGCTGGCCCCATCAACCCGTAGAGTTGATGGGGCGAGGGCTCAGTTCGCCGTTACGTTCACCGTGCGTACGGTGCCCTGGGACGAGGTGATGGTGGCTGTCGGGTTCGCCGACGGAATCACTGTGGTGCTGTTGCTCACCGTCAACCGCCAGCGGCCGGTCACTGGCACCGTGGTGGTGCCCAGGGTTACCGGGCCCGTCGGGGTGCTGACCTGCACGGTGATGGTGTTGCCAGTAGTCACCGATGACGTACCGCTGAAGTCCCAGGTGAAGCGGTTGTTGGAGCGAGCCGACACCGTGGCCGCCGTCACTGCGAAGTTCTCTGCAGCAGGCCGTGGCGAGACTTGCACGGTGACCGTCCCCGGCGTCGCTGAGACGGCGCCGAAGCTGTCCCGGGCGAAGTAGTTGAAGGTCGTGGTGAAAGCCGCAGTGACGGTGGCTGGTGGGGTGTAGGTCAATACCGTGCCATTGCTGCTGACCGTGCCGCGACCGGCCGGAGGTGGAGTGAAGCTGGCGACTGCCAGCGGCACGTTGCCTTCCGGATCGGTGTCGTTGGCCAGCACGCTGATCGGGATCGCAACACCCAGGGTGGCGGCGGCGTCGTTGACGGCCACTGGTGGCTGGTTGGGCGCAACGGTAATGGTCACGGTCGCCGGGGCGGTCGAGGCCAGACCTTTGACGTCTTGGGCCTTGTAGGTGAAGGTCGTGGTCAACGGAGCGTTGACCACCGCAGGCGGGGTATAGACCACCGAAGCCGCGCCGCTCAATGTCACAGTGCCCTGGTTCGCCGCCGGCTGGGTTAACGCGGTGATGCTCAGCGGCACGTTGCCGTCGGGATCACTGTCGTTGGTCAGCAGGTTGAGGGTGATGGGCACGCCGAAGCTGGTGCTGCCGCTATCGGCGACGGCCAGCGGAGGCTGGTTTTCACCGGAGTTGGGCGCGCTGCCGACCACCACGACCGCCTCGGTGTCACTGCCGCCCGCCGCCGATTTCACGGTCACGGTGGCGGGTGGCTGGGTCAGGTCGGCAATGGTTATTTTCTGCAGGGTGCCGGACTTCGACAGACGTCCGTAACCTTGCGCGACCATGTCCGGGATGGCCACTTCATCAGTGGAGGTCGCCTCGATCAACAGGCTGTGGTTGGCCCAGCTGTAGCGAGCGGTCTGGATTTTCACCAGGTCGGTGAGCTTGCTCGATACGGCCGTCGGCCGGGTGGTGCCCGAAGGGTTGGTCGCGGTGACCACAACGACCGAAGGCACCGGACCATTGGCTAGGCTCTGGCCAAAAAACAGCCCGGTATTGTCGCTTTGCAGGGTGGTCTGGCAGGCCGACAGCGGTGGGCCGGGAACCAGAGCAATGCTTTCACGCAAGCACAGGGTTGAGCTGTTGTCGGCCTTGGCGAACACTTCGACGCGCACGTTGCTGCTGCCGCCCGAAGTGGTGCGCCGGTAGGTCACGCGATTCAGTTCGACCGGGGTTTGTGCGCGGGGATCGAGGACCTTGCCGGCCACGGTGAACAGGTTGGTCTGGATCACCCCTGCAGGTCCGGATATGCGCAGGAAGTTGGTGTTGTTCGGGCTGCCGGTGACCTGCTCGGTAAGGTTCGGGTCGCCGACGAAAGTTTCCACTGCGCCGGTGTCCGGGTTCACCTCGGTGTAAGGCCCGTTGACGCTTCGCAGGAATGGCCCGATGTCGCCGGCCACTGCGCCAGTGTAATTGCCCGGTACGCCAATGCCGATATCGCGGGTGATGTTGATCGCCCGGCGACCAGGCGCCGTCACGTTGACCGTTTCCACGCCGTATGGGTGAGTGATGGTGTACACGCCGGCAGTGGGAATGTTCACCCGGATGCGAATCCGCGCGAAGCTTTGCTGGTCGCCATCAACCGGATTTTCCGAAGTGAATGCCGCCTCGATCCCCGCCACATAGGCGTCTACGCCGTAGCCTGCGCCATTGTTGGGGATAGCGGTTCCGGCGAGATACCAGAAGGCTTCTGGTGGCCAGTTATCGGGGAAGATCATCGGCAGGGTATCGTCATACACACCCGGCTCCGGCAGCAGGGTGCACATGTAGGCCGGCGGTACCGAGGCCGGTACCCGCGAGCTCGCGGCCCGGGACTGGCACAGTTCCATCGACAGCAGATTGTTGTCCTGATACCACATGGGGAATTTCCCCGTGGCGAAGGTATAAGGGCCCGGGTCGACGGCGGCGAGTTGCGCGAACGCGCTGCCGGACAGCGATAGAGTCAGTCCCAGGGCGTTGAGCGCCAGGCGTGGCCAATTATTCATGATGCCTCCTGATGAGGATCTGGGCATGTGAGCGTTCATTGCACGATGACCACTTCTTCGGTGTCGCTGCCGCCATTGGATGACGTCACGCGAACCTTGGCGGGTGGGATCGGCGAGATGCCGGTGGCCAGGGTTTTCACCGCGCCATCGCCACTCAATGCGCCGATGGCGGTACCGGTGCCCGAGGTCGCAGTCAGCACCGGTGGCGAGGTTTCATCACTGGTGGAGGCCACGAGGGTCAGTTGCCCGGAACTCAGGCTGTATTCGGCGCGCTGGATCACCACCAGGTCAGTCAGCGACATCGACAGCGTGGTTGGCGTGCTGGTGGGAATGGCCAGGTGATTGTCGGCGGTCACTTGCAAGGTGCTTGGCAGCGTCGGGTTGACCGCCGACTGCGCGTACCAGTTGCCGGTGGTGTCGGCTTCGCTCAGATTCAGCACCGGAGTGCTGCTGGTCAGGCCAACGGTGGCCGGTGGTGGCGGCGCCATGACGAACACGTCTTGCTGGGCCACCGGTGCGCTCTCGCCAGCCTTGCGCGAGTAGGTGCTGCGCTGGGTGATCATCGGGGTAGGGCGGACCACCGTGGACAATTTGCCCGAGATGGAAAACAGCGTGGTGCGCAGGTCGAGGCCATTGGGCCCCTCGATACGCACGAAGTTGGTGTTGAACGGACTACCGGTCACCACTTCCGTGAGGTTGGGGTCGCCGACGAATTGTTCGGCGCTGCCGGTCACCGGATTGGTCTCGGTGTACGGGCCGTTGACGCTGCGCAGGAACGGCCCGACATCGCCCTTGAGCGCGCCATCGTAGGTTTCCGGCACACCTATGCCAATGTCCCGGGTCATGTTGATTGCGCGCCGCCCGGGGGTGTCGATGTTGAACACGTCGACGCCGTAGGGGTGGGTGATCACATAGGTACCAGCGGTAGGCACGTCGACGCGAATCCGTACCCGGGCAAAGCTGACCTGGTCACCCTCCACCGGCTCTCCGGCGGCGAAGGCGGCTTCGATGGCCGTGCCGAATGACAGGTCAACCCCCCGTGCGGCGTCGACGATTACCGCGTCGGCGGTAAACCAGAAGGCTTCATCCGGGAAGTTGGTCGGGAACACCACCGGTTGCGCATCGTCGAAAACCCCGGGGGTCGGCAACAGGTTGCACATGTAGTTAGGTGCGCCCGGACCGCCGGGGACCCGAGAACTCACGGCCTTGGACAGGCACAGGTCAACGGTTCGACCGTGCGTGTCCTGGTACCAGGCGGCGAAGCCACCGTTGCCGGGTAGATAAGGTCCGGGATCGACCGCAAACAGCGCCGCCTGGGCGACGCCTTGAGCCAGAGCACTGACAACCAGGACGGCCGCAGTTTTGGACAGTAAAGGGTGCATGTGTATTCCCTCTATTGGAGACCTGTCCCTGGGGGATGGGTCAGTTGAGAGGGGTTTCGGCAACTTCCATACCAACACGTAAGAATCGCCCGCACAGGCCCGGCGCACGGGCTTGCACAGTTGCGAGCACGCGATGACGCGGAAAAAACCAGCGGGCCCCTGTCCCCAGAGTTGGGGGTAGATGGGGGCGGCGGGGAATGGGGATCAATCACCCCCAAGGTCGGGCAAAGATCAGCGGGTGGGCTATAAACCTATAGGGGAATTAGTGCGGAACAGCATCCATGGCCAGGTCGACTCAAACACTCGCGTCCACGCAGGGCGATGTCCGCCTGGGCTCGCGCAAGCAGCCGTTCAACCTGTTGCGCTGGTTTTCACTGATCAGCCTGGCGGTGATCGGTACGGTGGCGATTGCCCTGGGCGCGGTGTCGACCCGGTTCGTGATCACCGAAAGCGTCCAGCGCGATGCGTTGCTGACTTCACAGTTCATCCAAGCGATCGCCTCGGCTGAAGTGCGCCACGTGTCCATCCCCCATGTACGGACCATGGGCGAGCTGCTCGACCCGCGCCAGGACCGCAATTTTCCCGATGTCGATCCCCTGGCCCGCGCCAGTGCCCGCGGCGAATTTCTCGACCACATCGAACACTTGCCGGACGTGATCCTGGCCAACATTTATGCGCCCGATCGCACGGTGATCTGGTCGACCAACCCGTCCCTGATGGGCACCACGATTCACGCCGACGACGATCTCGACCAGGCATTCCATTCCAGGATCCCGGTGTCCGCCAGTTACCACGACGTCGACAAAAACCGCATGGAGCAGAAGTTCGTCACTCCACCGGAATACATTTTCATCGAGAACTACATCCCGCTGTTCGATGCCGACGGTGACAAGGTCACGGCGATGGTCGAGATCTACAAGGAGCCCAAGGACCTGATCGATCGCATGGAACGCGGTCTGATCCTCATTTGGCTGGCCACGGCCCTGGGTGGCGGGCTGATTTACCTGGGGCTGTACTGGATCGTGCGGCGCGCGGCGAACCTGCTGGCCACTCAGCAGAAGCAACTGATCACCAATGAAACCTTTGTCGCCCTCGGCGAGATGTCCTCGGCGGTGGCCCACAGTCTGCGCAATCCCCTGGCGACCATTCGCTCCAGCGCCGAGCTGGCGCTGGAATTCGACACCGGCGCGGCGCACAAAAACATCAATGACATCATCGGCCAGGTCGACCGCATGTCGAAGTGGGTGCGCGAGTTGCTGCAGTCCTTGCGGCCACTCAGCGACGATGCGGAACCGGTGAACCTGGTAGCAGCGTTGCACGACAGCCTGATGGCCTTCGAGCAGCAGATCGCCAAGGGGGCAATAAACGTCGTGTTTGCGCCGACCGAGACACCGATGGTCCTGAGCCAGCAGGTGCAACTGACCCAGATCCTCAACAGCTTGATGTCCAACGCCCTGGAAGCCATGGAAAAGGGTGGCACATTGACCATCCGGCTGGAGCCAAGCGATGCCCGCAGTGTCAGCCTGATAGTGAGCGATAATGGTAAAGGCATGAACGCCGAACAGCGCACCATGGCCTTCCGCCCGTTTTTCACCACCAAGCAAGGTGGGCTGGGGGTCGGGTTAGTGTTGGTCAAGCGGATCATGGAGCGCTTTGGCGGCTCGGTGAAGCTGGAAAGCCGCGAAGGCGAGGGCACTTGCGTGCGCCTGACGTTCAGGCTGATCCCCTGAAAACGGGTATGAACTTTCCCCGTTAGCGGGTGCCATTCCCCAGTCGCTGCCCCCGGTAATGGCACATTGATGTTGTTAAGCCATTGTATTATGTGGCATTAATACTTTTGTATTAACCTGTTACAAATTTGGCGAGTTCCTTGCAATTCCACCAGCACCCCTTCTGACTGTGAGGCGGCTGGTGATGAACTGGAAATCGAGCTACCCGAATAAACGAGCCTTCATATGGTTCACGCCCCTAAGCGTTCTGCTGATGACGCTGGGCGCTTCCACCTTGCGTGCCAGCCCGATCGACGACGAGCGACAGCCCGAAACTTCTGATCCGTCGGCTTACTATGACGAACCTGAAGACAAGGCGGGCGCCCTCAATGCCATCCTGACCCTGCCCGAGGCCAACGAAGACTCCTTCGATTTGCCCGATGGGGTCAAAGGCAGTCGCGACATAACGCGCCAGGAAAACATCCTGCCGCCGACCGTTCAGACCAGTTTCAACTACCCCACCAACGGCAAGCCGAGCCCGTTGTTCGGCGCCCAGCCGTTCACCCAGCAACTGGTGCTGTTTGAAGAATTCGGCCCGGAAAAACTCGACCCGACCACGCCGGCCGCGCCCTTGCCGTTCCCGCCCGTGGCCATCGGCCCGGCGCCGCAACAGGACCCGAGCAGTGCGGCGCGCAGTGCGCCACCCAGCGCAGCGCTCGATGCGTTCCTGCGCCAACCGGGGCTGACGCCGTTCCCCAGCCAGTTCTCCAACGTGGTCGACCGCAACCCGTGGCAGGCGCAGATCGAGTACTTCCTCAATCGTCATATCGGTTCGTCTGCCGAAGGCCGTCCGCCAGGCAAAGGCTGGTCGCATCAGCGCTGGAACGAGTTCTACCCGCAGCTGGCCTACAAGACCGTACAGACCGGCGCCCGGGTCAATGGCGGCCTGCGTGACAGCCGGCAAATGCATGGCTATGCGCTGGGCGAGTTCGGCCCCGGTGGCCTCTACCACAACGTCGCTGGCGTGCCGGCCACCGATGGCACGGCCAGGGGCGTCGACGCGCGCTTCCACCCGAACATGCCGGTGCAGAACCACAATTCGGTGTGGACCTTCGACGGCACCCTGCCGCCCAAACTGTTGATGGTGCGCTACGGCCAGCCGGTGCTGATGCGTCACTACAACGGCCTGCCGATCGACCCGGCGGCGAACATGGGCTTTGGCCTGCACACCATCAGCACCCACGAACACAACGGCCACGCGCCGGCGGAAAGCGACGGATATGCCAACGCGTTTTTCTTCCCCGGGCAGTACTACGACTATCGCTGGCCGATCCAGTTGGCCGGCTACGACAGCATCAACACCGACGCCCGTGACCCCCGTGCGGCATTCCCCTGCGCACCCGGCGAAACCCTGTGGACCAACGACCTGAGCCCCAGCCGCAAGACCTGCGAGAACGGCACGATCAAGATCCGCGGCGACTGGCGCGAAACCATGAGCACTCACTGGTTCCACGACCACATGCTCGATTTCACAGCGCAGAATGTCTACAAGGGCAACGCGGCGATGATGAACTACTACAGCGCCCTGGACCGTGGCAACGAGTCGGTGAACGACGGCGTCAACCTGCGTTTCCCCAGCGGCAGCGTCTTGCCGTGGGGCAACCGCGACTACGACGTCAACCTGGTGATCGCCGACAAGGCCTGGGATCAGGGCGGCCAACTGTGGTTTAACCCGTTTAACACCGACGGCTTCCTCGGTGACCAGATACTGGTCAACTGGCAGTGGAAACCGACCCTCGATGTGCGCGCCCGCAGCTATCGCCTGCGCGTTCTCAATGGCTCGGTTTCGCGTTACTTCAAGCTGGCCATCGTGCGCGAAATCAAGGGCAGCAGCGGCGAGTTCCAAGGCCCGAAAAACTCCGGGGTGTCCTATAGCCGCGTACCGTTCCACATGATCGGCAACGACGGCAATATCATGGAGCACAGCGTGCCGTTCGACGGCAGCATGGACCTCGATGCCGACGGCGACAAACAGAATCACAACGCGATCCTGCCCACCCAGGGCATCGCCGAGCGCTTCGATATCATCGTCAACTTTGCGAAGAACGGTATCAAGCCGGGGGACAAGCTGTTCGTGGTCAACCTGCTGGCTCACGACGATGGCAAGGGCCCTAAAGAGCCGATCCCCCTGGGCGATGTGCTCTCGGAAAAATACCTCGCCGTCATCAAGCAATCGAGCAAGGGCCCGCAGTGGGACAAGGGTGACCCGGGCGTGGGCAAATTGCTGCAGTTCAACGTCAAGGCCTACACCGGCCAGGACCTGGCGATGGACCCGGCGGCCTATGAACCGGCGAAACCGGGCAAGGCCGAAGGCATGGTGATGATCCCGCTGAAGATCCATCGCGACAACGCCGCCGACAAGGTGCTGCTGTCCCAGGCTCGTCACCGCACGTTCACCTACGGTCGCTCCGACGGCACCGATGCCGCGCCCTGGACGGTCAAGACCGATGGCGGCTTCGGCTTCCACATGGACCCGCGGCGCCTCAACACCTCGATCCAACTGAAGACCGGGCCCACCGACGCCGGTGTCAGCGGTTTCGGCACCCTGGAAGTGTGGAACATCAAGGCCGGCGGCAAAGGCTGGAGCCACCCCGTGCATGTGCACTTCGAGGAAGGGATCATCCTCAGTCGCGGCGGCAAGGCGCCGCCGGAATGGGAAAAATGGGCGCGCAAGGATGTGTACCGCATCGGCTCGGAAACCGATGGCCTGGATAGCGTGGAATTCGCGATCAACTTCCGTGAATTCGGCGGCACCTATATGGAGCACTGTCACAACACCCAGCACGAGGACAACTCGATGCTGCTGCGTTGGGACCTCGAGAAGCCCGGGCAATTGCAGTTGATGCCCACCCCTCTGCCAAGCTGGGACGGCGTGCGCTACGTCAACTCCGCTGCACTGCCAACCTTCCGCACCGGTGACGGCTTTGGCCCGCAAGTAACGGTGAAAAAATGAACCGCCCGGGAGCCGACAAGCCACTCTACACACCGCGCTCCCGCGCCCTGGGCATGCACTTGGTGCTGATGTTGGTTGCATGCCTGCTGGGCAGTCGGTTGCTGGTGGCGCACGAGGTTGCGCCGGCGTCGACCGCCTCGGCGACCCCCTGGGGCGGCGACTATTTCCCCAACACCCTGCTGACCAACCAGGAGGGTCGGCAGGTGCATTTTTTCGATGACCTGATCAAGGGCAAGGTGGTGGTTATCAATTTCATCTTCACCTCTTGCAGCGATTCCTGTCCGCTGGAAACTGCGCGCCTGCGCCAGGTACAAAACTTGCTTGGCGATCGGGTAGGCAAGGACATTTTTTTCTACTCGATCAGCATCGATCCGCTGAGCGACACACCCGAGGTGCTCAAGGCTTACGCGCAACGCTTCAAGGTGGGTCCGGGCTGGCAGTTTCTCACCGGTGAATTCGAAGATGTGACCGAGCTGCGGCACAAGCTCGGGCTGTTCATCGAAGGCGTGGACAATGGACGCAACAAGGACCACAACCTGAGCCTGATCGTAGGCAATCAGGCAACCGGGCGCTGGATGAAAGCTTCACCTTTTGAAAGCCCGTGGATCCTCGCCGATCAACTGGCCAACACGCTGCAGAACTGGAAGCAACCGAGCATGGAACAGAGCTACGCCGACGCGCCGGACATTCGTCCACCGAGCAGTGGCGAAGAGTTGTTCCGCACCCGCTGCGCTTCGTGTCACAGCCTCGGCCCGCAGGACGGCCAGGGCATTGGGATGCGCAGTATCGGCCCGGACCTGATCGGCGTGACCGGGCAGCGTGACCTGGCCTGGTTGAGTCGCTGGATTCGCGAGCCGGATCGCATGCTGGCGGAGAAGGACCCGATTGCCACGGCACTGTTCGAACGCTTCGAAAAAATTCCGATGCCCAACCTGCGACTGGATGAAAACTCGGCGCAGGCGATCATCGATTTTCTCAAGGAAGAGACCGATCGCCAGCAAACACTGGCGGCGCAAACTCAATAGCGGCTATTTACTATCATTGCAGCGCCAGTGGTGGTGAATGCCACCTACACTGATTTGGAACGGGCTCCTAAAAAACCGGGATCAGCTCATGCAGACACCAGAACAATCAAAAGTATCTGCGCCACCAGGGGCAGCAGTGCGTGAGGGCTGGCCCGGACGGTTCAATCTGCTGCGTTGGTTTTCCGTGGGCAGCTTCGTCATCATCGCCGCCGTGGCCTTGGGCCTGGGCTACATTTCCACGCGTTTTGTGGTTGAGGAGAGTATCGAACGTGACTCCATGCTGACCGCGCAATTTGTCCAGGCCATCGGCGAGGCCGAGATCCGCCACGCCTCGATTAATCCGAACCGGACCATGGGCGAAATGCTCGACCCTCGGGACGACAACGCCTATCCCGACGTCGTTGCGGCGACTCGCGCCTCGGCGCGCACTGAATTTCTCGATCACGTGGAGCACCTGCCGGACATTCTGCTGGCCACCGTGTATGCCCTGGATCGCACAGTGGTGTGGTCGACCAACCCCGAGTTGATCGGCGTGCGCATCAAAGACGACGATGAGCTCGACGAGTCGTTCGAGATGAAGGAGGCGGTGTCCACCAGCTACCACGAGGTCGATGACGAGCGGCCTGAGCAGCGCCTGCTGCGGGAACCGGATTACCTGTTCATCGAGAACTACATCCCGATGTTCAATGCCGACAGGAGCAAGGTCATTGCCATGGTGGAAATCTACAAGGAGCCCGTGGACCTGGTTGCGCGCATCCAGCGCGGTTTCAAGTTGATCTGGCTGGCCACTGCCCTGGGTGGGGCGGCCATCTACCTGGGTTTGTTCTGGATCGTGCGCCGCGCCGCGAGCCTGTTGGAAAGCCAGCAAAAACAATTGATCTCCAATGAAACGTTCGTCGCTCTCGGGGAAATGTCCTCGGCGGTGGCGCACAGCCTGCGCAATCCCCTGGCGAACATTCGCTCCAGTGCCGAACTGGCCCAGGAAATCGCCAGCCAGGGCGCGCAGAAAAACATCGGCGACATCATCAGCCAGGTCGATCGCATGTCGCGCTGGGTCCGGGAATTGCTGGTGTCTTTGCGCCCGGCCAACGACGACTCCGAGGCGGTGGACCTGCTGCTCGCCATCGAAGACACGCTGAGTGCCTTTGAGCCACTGATCCAGCGTTCGAACGTCGAGGTGCGCTTCACTCCACGATCGGTCGAACCGGTCGTCAGCCAGCGGGTGCTGCTCACACAAATTCTCAATAGCCTGTTCGCCAATGCTTTGGAAGCCATGCCCAAGGGCGGCGTGTTGACGATCGACGTCGATTCGTCGCAGCCCGGGCAGTTGAGCCTGACGTTGGGCGACACCGGCAAGGGCATGAACGTCCAGCAGCAGCAAATGGTCTTCAAGCCGTTTTTCACCACCAAACAAGGCGGGTTGGGCGTGGGCCTGGCTTTGGTCAAAAGAATAATGGAGCGTTTCGCAGGCTCGGTCGAACTGACCAGTCGTGAGCAGGAAGGAACCCGCGTATGTCTCAACTTCAAAGTGGCAACGGGAGGGGAATATGGAGCACAGCATACTGCTGGTCGAGGATGACGAACTTCTCGCCGAGAATATTCAGACCTACCTGGAGCGCAAGGACTTCGAGGTAACGGTCTGCCACTCGGCGGAAGATGCACTGGAGCAATTGCGCACGTTCGCACCTGATGTGGTACTGACCGACAACTCGTTGCCGGGCATGAGCGGCCACGACCTGATCCAGAAGCTGCGCATCAGCGCGCCGGATCTGAAAGTGATCATGATGACCGGCTACGGCAATGTCGAAGACGCCGTGGTGGCGATGAAAGAGGGCGCGTTCCACTACGTCACCAAACCGGTGGCCCTGCCAGAGCTCAAGCTGCTGCTGGACAAGGCCCTGGCCACGGACCGGATGGAACGTACGCTGTCGTTTTACCAGGAGCGCGAGGCGCAGAAATCTGGCGTGCAGGCGCTGATCGGCGACTCGGCCCCCATGCAATACCTCAAGGGCACCATCGCCCAGTTGCTCGACGCCGAGCGGCGCATGGCCAACACCGATCTGCCGCCGGTGCTGGTGGAAGGTGAGACCGGCACCGGCAAGGAACTGGTGGCACGGGCCCTGCATTTCGACGGGCCGCGCAGCAAAGGCCCGTTCATTGAATTCAACTGCGCTTCGATTCCGTCGAACCTGGTGGAGTCGGAGCTGTTCGGTCATGAGAAGGGCGCGTTCACCGATGCCAAGGACCGTCGGGTCGGGCTGGTCGAAGCGGCGGACGGCGGCACCCTGTTTCTCGATGAAGTGGGCGAGATGGACTTGTTGCTGCAGGCCAAGCTGCTCAAGCTGCTGGAAGACCGGACCATCCGACGGGTCGGTTCGGTGAAGGAGCGCAAGGTCGACCTGCGGGTGATCAGCGCCACCAACTGCAACCTCGAACAGATGGTCCAGCAAGGCAAGTTCCGTCGCGATCTGTTCTTCCGCTTGCGCATCATCTCGATCAAGGTGCCGCGCCTGTATGCCCGCGGCGAAGACATCCTGCTGCTGGCCAGGCACTTCCTCGCCGCCCACGGCAAGCGCTATGGCAAACCGCACCTGCACTTCAGCGATCAGGCCGAAGAACTGCTGCTGAGCTACAGCTGGCCGGGCAACGTGCGCGAGCTGCGCAACATGCTTGAACAAACCGTGCTGCTGGCCCAGAGCGACACCATCGCCGCCCATCAGCTCAACGTGTGCCTGAGCCTGGTGGACGATCCGCCGATCATCCAGGAACCGCAGCACCACGAGCCGCGCCCGGTGTACAGCGGCGGCGAGTCGATGAACCTGCCGGAGGTCGAGCGCGACATGGTGCGCAAGATGCTCGACAAGACCGACTGGAACGTCACCAAGTCCGCACGCCTGCTGGGCTTGAGCCGCGACATGTTGCGCTACCGCATCGAAAAGCTCGGCCTGTCACGCCCGGACAAACGCCAGTGGTAACCCGGTTACAACGCCGGGCCCTGGCGGCTCAGGCAGGCAAGCAGGCACGTCGGGTCGAGAACTTCCTCGTTGACGTACACCCCGCGCTCCGGGTCATAGGAGCGAATGAACACCCGCACGCTGGCGTCCGCAATGGTCGGCAAGCGTGAGTCGGAAAACTCGTGCTGGGTGGCGATCGGGATAAAATCCTGCGGCGAAGTCGAGATATACGCCCCGGGCGGCACGGTGCTGATCGATGGCGGCGAGGGGTGGGCGAAGGGCTGATCCGCCCCGTAGTAATCGAACTCGCTGTTATAGGTTTGCGTCTGCATTGGACTGTCATCGGCCTGGGCGCCGTTGGCGGCGAGCAGGCATACACTGAGCATCAGCATGATTTTTTTCATGGCATCACCCGGTTTTCGGCGTTTCCCCAAGGTCATTAACTATAGACCCTGCGCTCGATACACACGTTCAACTGCCTTGCACAGCCCTGTAACTGTGGGAGTGAGCCTGCTCGCGATGACGCCAGTACAGTCGCCCCAAATCCAAAATGTCCACAGCACCCACTTACAACTACCCGACAATCCCCCAATAGAATTCCCCGAAACCCTCACCTAAACTCCCCCGGCCAATCAAGACCCGCCTCCTGGAGCCTGCAATGGAAATGCCGACCAAAGAAAACGCCATCGCCAGCAACCGCGAGGCCTGGAACGCCTCCGCCCGTCATCATCGTGACAACCCCGAATGGCCCATACTGCTAAAAGCTGTCGAACACAGCGACTTCAGCTGCATCGACGACACCCTGCGCAGTCTGCTGGAGCAAGTCGGCGTCGCGGACAAAGACCTCGTGCAAGTGGGCTGCAACAACGGCCGTGAAAGCCTCTCGCTGTTCGCTCTGGGCGCCCGCAGCGTGGTGGGCATCGACCAATCCGCAGCGTTCCTCGAGCAAGCGCGGGAACTGGCCGCACGCTCACCCCATGCCGCGCACTTCATCGAAGCCGACATCCATCACCTGCCAAGCGAACTGCACAACCGCTTCGACGTGGCGCTGATCACCATCGGCGTACTGAACTGGATGCCGGACATCGGCGAATTCTTCCGTCATGTGGCCAACATTCTCAAACCCGGTGGCGCGCTGGTGATCTACGAGACCCACCCGTTCCTGGAAATGTTCGACCCCGAGGCCAGCGATCCCTACAGCTTGCAAAGCGCCTACTTTCGCCGCGAGCCGTTCGTGCAAACCCAGCCGATCGTCTATGAAGGCAAAGTCGAGCAGCAGTCGGCGGCGTCGTACTGGTTCGTGCATACCCTGGGTGACATCTTCACCGGCGCCCTCGAAGCGGGGCTGGCGGTCAGCCATTTCAAGGAATACCCGCACTCTAATCGCGAAGAGCTCTACGATCGTTATGAACGGCAGCAGGCGCAGTTGCCGTTGTGCTTTACCTGGGTGGCGGTGAAAAGCTGATTGGGAACCCGTATCCTGTGGCGGCAGGCGCAACAGCGTCTGCCTGATCAGGAGTGAAAATGCACACCAGCGCTGGACTCACGGTTGCCTTGTTGTTGACACTGTCCGCTGCACCGGCCAATGCCGCCGGGGATGCAGAGGCAGGGCAGAAACTGTTCAGCCGCATCTGCGGCGGCTGCCATCAGGTCGGTGAGTCCGCCCGGGCGTCTTTTGGCCCGCAGCTCAATCACATCTTCGGACGGATGTCCGGCACCACCACGGACTATCAGTATTCCGATGCGATGAAATCAGCCGGCATCGTCTGGACCACGCAAACGCTCACCGCGTACCTGGAAGCACCGAAAAAGGTGGTCCCGGGAACCCGGATGATTTTCTGGGGCCTCAGCGATCCCGAGAAAGTCAACAACGTGTTGGCGTACCTGCAGACCTTCCAGAACATGTGACTTGCGATATTCCCTGTAGGAGCTGCCGAAGGCTGCGATCTTGGCAATATTCCCCGCGCTCCAAAAACGCCAGGCATAAAAAAACCCGGCTGCTGAGGCCGGGCTTTTCGTCGAAGATTATTCGTTAAAGCTGCAATCATGCGTTGCGGCTCTCGATCAGACGATCAGAACCACCTTCGGCAACACGGCGTTCCAGCAGACGGTCCGAACCACCTTCGGCGACGCGGCGTTCCAGCAGACGATCAGAACCACCTTCAGCGACACGGCGTTCCAGCAAACGATCCGAACCGCCCTCAGCCACTCGACTTTCAATCAGACGATCCGAGCCGCCTTCAGCGACAACCGGGTGAATCGAAGTAGCGGCAAAAGCGTTAACTGCAAAAACCGAGAAAGCGATGCTGAGGAAGATTTGGCGTTTCATGATGGTGTGCTCCGGGGTGCCTATTGGTTGGTATGGAGCTGATGTTACGCCGAGGATTTTTTATGAGAACTTCATTGAGTTGATGGTGACTATCGACGCCAGCAATGGATGCCGACCACCCATCACTGCGTAGTGATACACAATTCACCGGTGGCCCGGATCAGGCCCTGGCCATGCAAAGTGTCCTTGATCAGCCCGGAGCGCACGGTCTCCAGCCACAGCGGACAGTTCGGATCCGCACGATAGCGCACGAACGCAGCATATTCGGTGAGCAGGCGGCTCTGCAGCTCATCCAGCCGCGGCCGTACCTGCGTGGTCAGGTCCGGCCGTGGCGTATCAGGCGCCTTGCCAGACGCTTGCCAATGGGCGAGTAACCCGTATTGCACCAGCTTGCTGGCTTCAATCTGCGCGGCAATCAACTCGGCGACATCATCCGGATCGAGCTTGCGCTCAAGCGCCTGTTTCCGCGCGTTGGCAATCACCTGCGCCTCCCGCGCACTGTCCTGCGTCGGCTGGCGCGTATCCCACTTGCTCAGCGCCACCTGATCGGCAATGTTCAATCGCTCATTCATCGTCACCAGCAACGGGCGCAAACTGTCAGGCGCCGGGGAGGGCACAGCCGCCTGCGCGCCAAACGAGAACATACCCACAACGACAACAGACGACAGCTTTGACAGTGACGGGCAGAAGCGCATTGGCAAAAACCTCATGGGCAGGGTGTTTACTACTCAGTGATTATGTAACACAGGTGCGCCAGAGGTGATAAGCAGCAATTGGGTGGTTCACCCACAAAAAAGCCCGGCTGCAGAGGCCGGGCTTTCTGTAAATACTGATCCAGAGCGGTTTATCATGCTGCGCGGTACTTGATCAATTGGTCAGAACCACCTTCAGCCACTCGACGCTCCAGCAAACGATCCGAACCACCTTCAGCTACACGACGCTCCAGCAGACGATCCGAGCCACCTTCAGCCACACGACTTTCAATCAGACGATCCGAACCGCCTTCAGCGACGACCGGGTGAGTCGAAGTAGCGGCAAAAGCGTTAACTGCAAAAACCGAGAATGCGATGCTGAGAAGGACTTGGCGTTTCATGAGGGTGTGCTCCGGGGTGTTATTGGTTGGTATGGATGCGATGTTACGCCCCAGGGTTTTTAAGAGAACTTCATTGAGTTGATGGTGACTATCGACGGCAGCGATGACCCCGCCGTATGCTTCGAAACCGACTACCTTTCGCCATAGCCCTTCATTTCACCAAAACACTGTAGGAGCTGCGGAGCGTAGCGAGGCTGCGATCTTTTGATCTCGCTTCCCATACCCACCCCCCAAGAGACGGACCTCCTTTTCATGCCAACCCAGCCCCTCTGGAAAACCTATCTGCTGTTTCTTGCGCCCATGGTGCTGTCGAATTTCCTGCAATCGATGTCGGGCACCATCAACAGCATCTACATCGGTCAGATGCTCGGGACCCAGGCGCTGGCTGCGGTATCCGGGATGTTCCCGATCGTGTTCTTTTTCATCGCCCTGGTGATCGGTCTCGGTGCCGGGGCAGGGGTGCTGATCGGCCAGGCGTGGGGCGCGCGCGAGGCGCATATGGTCAAGGCCATCGCCGGTACCACGTTGTTGCTGGGGGCGATTATCGGTCTGACCGCTGCGGTGCTCGGCAGCGTGTTTGCCAGAGCTGCCTTGCAAGGCTTGGGCACGCCGGCCGATGTGCTGGATGATGCCGTCGCCTATGCCCACGTGATGATGTGGATCATGCCGTCGCTGCTGGTGTACGTGCTGTTTACCCAATTGCTGCGCGGGGTCAGCGATACGATGTCGCCGCTGGTGGCGCTGCTGGTGTCGACCTGCATCGGCCTGGCGCTGACGCCGGTATTGATTCGCGGCTGGCTGGGGTTTCCACCCATGGGTATTCAAAGCGCGGCTTATGCCGGGTTGGCGGGCAACCTGGCGGCGATGGCCTGGCTGGCGTGGCGGTTGATTGCCAGGGAACATCCGCTGGCGCCGGACCGCGAGATGTTTGCGGCGATGCGGCTGGACCGGGTGATCCTCGGCAAAGTATTGCGCATCGGCTTGCCTACCGGTTTGCAGATGGTGGTGCTGTCGCTGTCGGAGCTGGTGATCCTGGCGCTGGTCAATCAGCACGGGTCCCAGGCAACGGCGGCGTATGGCGCGGTGACGCAGATTGTTAATTACGTGCAATTTCCAGCGCTGTCGATCGCGATCACCGCATCGATTCTCGGCGCCCAGGCGATCGGCGCCGGGCGCCTGGAACGCATGGGGCCGATCCTGCGCACGGGTCTGTGGATCAACGTGTGCCTGACCGGTGGCCTGGTGCTCCTGGGTTACCTGTTGTCGCACTGGTTGCTGGGGCTGTTTCTCACGGACGACTCGACCCGGGCGATGGCCGAACACCTGCTGCACATCATGCTCTGGAGCCTGTTGATCTTCGGCTTCCAGGCAATCATCGGCGGCATCATGCGCGCCAGCGGCACGGTGCTGGTGCCCATGGCGATTTCGATCGTCTGCGTGCTGTTGGTGCAGTTGCCGGTGGCGTATGTGCTGGATGCGCAGTTTGGCCTGCAAGGGGTATGGATGGCGTTTCCGGTGGCGTACCTGGGGATGCTGGCGTTGCAGACGGCGTACTACAGGTTTGTGTGGCTGCATCGCCGGATTGAGCGGTTGGTTTAAGAGGGGAGTTACTGTCGGCCTTGGGATGGCCTGGCGCAAATCTGGAGGAGCCGGCTTGCTGGCGATTGCGATGGTGGATGTACCGCCGCCATCGCGAGCAAGCTCGGCTCCTACAGGTTTACAGGGGAACTACCTCACTTCAATACCAGCAAGCGCGAAACACCGTCTTCGGTTTCAATCCCGTGGGTGTCATGGGTGAAGCCCGGGAAGGATTTGTCGAAGCTCTGCAACGCCTTCAGATACGCCAGCAACGGCCCATCCGCGGGTCCTGCGTTTTCGCCCGGCATCAGCAGCGGAATGCCCGGTGGATACGGCACGATCCCGGTCGCGACAATGCGCCCGGCGGCCTCTTCCAGGGTCACCAGCTCGACCTCGTTTTTCACCAGTTTTTCATAGGCTTCCACCGGGCTGAACTCGGCTTGCGGCAGCATGCCGAAGGCCTGGGCCATGGTGGAAGTGGTCTTGTTCTCCTTCATCGCTGCGAAGATATCGGTGGCGAGGTCCTTGAGGCCCATCCCGGCGTAGCGCTGCTGGTTGGCGGCAACCAGGTCCGGCAAACACAACTCCAGCTCGACGTTGTCGTCATAGTCGCGCTTGAAGTCGAGCAGGGCGTTGACCAGCGTGCCCCATTTGCCTTTGGTGATGCCGATGGAGAACAGGAACAGGATGGTGAAGTCGGTGGTTTTCTCCACCACGATGCCTTGGCGACCGAGGTAGGCCGTGAGCACGCAGGCGGGAATGCCGAAGTCCAGCAGGTTGCCGTCGTCGCCCATGCCCGGGCTCAGGACCGAGACCTTGATCGGGTCGAGCATGCAGTAGCCGTCTTCGATGTCGCCGAAACCGTGCCATACCTCGTTCGGGTGCAGGACCCAACAGTTTGGCTCGGATTTCAACAGCACCGGGTCGACTTCATGGAACGGCACCGCAGCCGCGCCCACTTGCACGGTGGGTGGCTGCCAGCAAGTGAAGAACCACTGGTCATTGCTCGCCATCTCGTGGTGCATGCGCGAAATGACCTGGCGGAAGCTGATCGCTTCTTCGATCGATTCGGTGGTGAGGATCTGCCCGCTGGGCGCTTCCATCATCGCCGAGCTGACGTCGCATGAAGCCATGATCGCGTAGTTCGGCGAGGTCGAGGCGTGCATCATGTACGATTCGTTGAAGCGCGCATGGGGGATCGGATTACGACCGTTACGCACATGAATCATCGACGCCTGGGACAGCGCGGCCAACAGTTTGTGGGTTGATTGCGTGGCAAATACGGTCGGCCGTGATTCGTCGTGATCCTCCGGCGCGCCATGCATGGCGAAGCGGTCCCGGTACAGCGGGTTGAACCGCGCATAGCCGTACCAGGCCTCGTCGAAATGCAGGCGGTCGACACTTTCCCCGAGCAATTTTTCCACCCGGGTAACGTTGTAGGTCAGGCCGTCGTAGGTGGAGTTGGTGACGATGGCGTGGACCGGGGTCGGATCGATGCCTTCCTTGACCAGCGGGTTGTTGGCAATAGCGGCCTTGACGCCCTCGGCGCTCAGGGTCTGCGGCAGGATCGGGCCGATGATGCCGTAGCGGTTGCGGGTCGGCACCAAATACGTCGGAATGGCGCCGGACAACGTCATCGCATGTTCAGCCGACTTGTGGCAATTGCGGTCGCACAGGGCAATCTGATCGCGCGTGACGCTGGCCATCAGGATGACGCGGTTGGACATCGAGGAACCGTTGGTCACGTAGTAGGTGCGGTGCGCGCCAAACACCTTGGCCGCGTAGCGCTCGCCCTGGCCGATCGGGCCGCTGTGATCGAGCAGCGAACCGAGTTCGCCGACCGAAATCGACAGGTCGGAGCGCAGCAGGTTTTCGCCGAAAAATTCGTAGAACGCACGGCCCGCCGTGCTTTTCAGGAACGCGGTACCACCGGCATGGCCCGGGGTGTGCCACGAGTATTCATAGGAACGTGAGAATTTCACCAGCGCGCCGAACATCGGCGGCAGTGCGGCCTGACGGTAGCGCTCGATGGCCGCCAGGATGCGCCCGCTGAGGAAACGGCTGGTGTCTTCCGGCAGCCAGATGAAGTCATCGGCATGCTGCATCACCACCAGCGGAATGTTCGACGCGGTGCTGCGGTCGCTGATCAGGAACACCGGTACGCGGGTGTTGCGCTCGCGCAGGGTGGTCAGCAGCTTGATGCATTCCTGATGGCCTTCGCTTTCGTCCATTTCCCAGCTGAGCAACACGCACTGGATGGCCGAGTCCGAGCGCAGGATCGACGTCGCGTCGCTCAGGCTCTCCGACATCAACACGCTGATGGAGCGGTGTTCCACATCGTGGATCAGTTGATCCAGGGCACGCCCGAAGACGGTACGTTTGTCCGGGGGAGTGCCCACGACCAGCGCGAGCATTCCCAGCGAGTGTTTATAATCCGTCATGATCTAACCTCCACAGGTACAGCATTCAAATGATTCACCGGCACCGGTTCGCCCGTAATGTGCTGGGCGCTGACCGTTTGTGTCGGCACGCTATTGTTGCGCGCTTCGAGGGCGATGAGGCGGTTGTTGACGAAGCTGAACAGGGTGTAGCCGAATATCGTCGCCACGCCGCCGAGCATCAGTGCCTGCTCGCCGGAACTGTACAGCGCCAGGTAGCTGTAGGCCGTGGCGACCCCAGCGATGATGTTGGTAACCAGCGCCTTGCCTGCCGGTACGTTGGAAACCTTCTGGATCGTCATCAAGGCCGCCATGGACAGGATGTACGGGATCAGGTTGGTAACCACCGCCAGGTTGACCAGGATGTCGAACTGCTTGCTCAGGTCCGGACTGATGGTGAGGAACCCGATCGCCGTCTGAATCGCCAGCAGGATCAACATGCCGATAATCGGCGTGCCGGCCTTGGTGGCCTTGGCGAAGATCGGCAGGAAGTAACCGGTGTCAGCCGAGCTCTTGAACACCTGGGCAATGGTGAACTGCCAGCCCAGCAACGAGCCGATGCAAGCCAGGATCATCGCCGCCATCACGATGTCACCGACCATCGGGTTGAACATCTTGGCGAACACCAAACCGAACGGCGCGGTGGAGGAGGCCAGTTCCGGGTTGCCGACGATGCCGGCGATCACGTTGGTCGAGACGATGTAGATCACCGCCGCGCCCAGAGTGCCGCCGAGTACGGCGATCGGTACGTTTTTCTCCGGATTTTCCACCGCGTCGGTGTTGGCGCACGCCGATTCAAGGCCCAGGAAGGCCCACAGGGTGATCGCCACGGAGGCGCCCGCTGCTTCCAGATAGCCCATGTTGTGCGGGTTCCATCCCGCAGCGTAGACGCTGCTGTCGAACCAGAACCAGCCGACGGTGGACACCAGTACTACGGGCGCGATTACGCCCCAGACGGTGATCGCCCCGATCCTGCCGGTGATTCGCGCGCCGCCGAAGTTGGCAAAGGTAGTGATCCACAGCAATGCGATGGTCGCCAGGCCTACTTGCAGCGAGTCGAGTTTGACGTCGAACAGCGTCTGTATGTAGCCGACGGCCGTGATACTGATCGCCACGTTGGCAATCAGCAGCGAGACGCCGTAGGTGTAGTTGGTCAGGTAGTTGCCGGCCTTGCCGAAGGTGTATTCAGCGTAGCCGCCCATGCCGCCCGTCTTGCGACTGAGCATCCCGCAGCGCGCGAAGGCATACGCCAGCGCCAGGGAACCGGTGGCTGTGATCAGCCAGGAGAGGATTGAGATACCGCCGACTTCGGCGAGTTTGGTTGGCAACAATACGATGCCGGAGCCCAGCATGTTGACGGCCGTCAACATCGTCAGTTGCCCCACCGTCATTTTTTTTGCGACTGACATTCCGTTGCCTCACTTTAGAACATTGGGAGTGTTAGCTATAGCTAACATTTTGAATGTAGCAAGAAATGTCTTGGGTGTATCAAGAATTATTCCCATGTACAGGTAAGGCATTTTACTGGCCCCGAAAGCTGCAACATTTGATCAAAATCAATTTAATTACAGATTGTTAGGGTCCAATGTAAATGCGCAATGTGATGATCGCGTTAATGTCGTGCGGGCTGGCCAGCTTGGCGACGATGGCCGAAGCCAAGGAGCTGGAGACGCATGATCGTTATATGTGCAGCTGGGGCGCGGGGACTGCGGCGAAAGCCCAGGAATTGAAGCTGGCAGGGGTTTCCCTGTATGCGGCGCGGCAGAAACTGCAAACCTACAGGTTCACCAAGCCATGGATGCGCATGATGGCCATGGGCATCACCGAGCAGACCTACGACAGCCCGTCGCGGATCAAGCCAGCGGCGATTCGCCAGGGTTTTTATGAGGATTGTGTGCGGTACAAGCTGGCGCGCAGGTGAACACCATTCTTGAAATCGCATGGATCCCTGTAGGAGCTGTCGAGTGAAACGAGGCTGCGATCTTTTGATCCTGACAATCAAAAGATCGCAGCCTGCGGCAGCTCCTACAGGGTCAGGGCCGTCCACACGATTTGTGCAGCGCAGCAGAATCAATGTCCCGAACCGTCTCCTATACTGACCCGTCCCAGCAGTTTCCTACCCTTCACAGCGAGGAGAACGCACATGAGCATCCGTATCGGCGACGAAGCACCGGATTTCACGGTCGAGAGCACCGAGGGCACGCTGCACTTCCATGAATGGATCGGCGATCAGTGGGCCATTCTGTTTTCCCATCCCAAGGACTTCACCCCGGTGTGCACCACCGAACTGGGTTACATGGCCGGGCTCAAGCCGGAGTTCGACAAGCGCAACACCAAGATCGTCGGGCTCAGCGTCGATCCGGTCGGCAACCATCAAAGCTGGGCCAAGGACATCGAGGAAACCCAGGGCCACGCGGTCAATTACCCCATGATCGGTGACGAAAACCTGGTGGTGGCCAAGCTCTACGACATGATCCACCCCAATGCCAGCGGCGGCACGCGCACTGCCGTGGACAACGCTACCGTACGCTCGGTGTTCATTATCGGTCCGGACAAAAAGATCAAGGCCATGCTGATCTACCCGATGAGTGCCGGGCGCAACTTCGATGAAGTGCTGCGCCTGCTCGACGCGATCCAGCTCAATGCCAAGCACACCGTGGCCACTCCGGTGAACTGGCGCCCGGGCCAGGACGTGATCATCCCGACCTCGGTGTCTGATGAAGACGCGAAGAAGAAGTATCCGGATGGTTTTAAAACTGTGAAACCTTACCTGCGCACGGTGGCGCAACCCAAGTAGCTCAGTTGCTCATCCCGTCTTCAATCGCGATGCCCTGTGCGCGCATCGCCTTGATCAGCTCGGCGCGGGCGCCTGGGAGATTGAGCATGGTGGTGGCGCGCAGCTGCGTAACTTCTTCAGCGCTGTACGGCTGGTAGTTGGCGGGCATGCTGTTGCCGGCCATACCGTCTTCGCGCAGCAGCCAGTTGAGCAGGTCGGACAGCTGCGCATTGTTCAATGCCGACTGTGACATGCCCGGCACTCGCACGAGAAACTCGCGACCACCCGGCACCTTGAGAAAATTGCCGACGAAGCCGGTCATGCGTGGCGTGTCGTTGGCGGGGGAGCCCATGCCGTTGCCCAGGTGGCAACCGGCGCATTGCAACTGGTAGTTCACACCGACGCTGTAACCGGCTTCAGCGATGGGTTTTTGCAGGTCTTCGTTGCCCGGCGCGTGGCGCTGCGCCGGGTTGGGGATGGCCCGGGCATGAACGAGCGGGGCGGTCATGGCGCAGACGAGAGCGAGGATGAGCAACCTGTGCATCAACAAATACCTCCGCAAAAAATCACGGTTGTTTATGTAGCAGCTGGCGAAGCCTGTGGGAGCAAAGCTTGCTCGCGATTGGGGGCCTACATTCAATATTGATGGTGGCTGACACATCGTAATCGCGAGCAAGCTTTGTTCCCACAGGCTTCGCCAACTGCTACAAGGGGCGCGTTAAACGGCGACGCCGCGGATGATCGAAACGGTGCAGTGATAGATGTGCGATTTGGCGGCCAGGCACCAGTTCACGTCGTTGTTATTGAACGGGCGGTACGCCGGCTCTTCACTGTCGTTACGGGTGCAGGCGCACTGTGCGCAGCTTTGTTTGCCGCAGCAATCGTTGTACGAAATGATGTAGTCCTTGTTGTCGGCCGGGTTGCGGCAGGTGCCGATCCAGGTCACTTGCGAGGCTTCGGTGCCTGGCGGGCAGGACGTCACCGAACCGCCGCAGCAGCTGCACAGGAAGCCGTCGATGGAACAGTAGCGCCAGTAGTCGCAGCTGTTTGGATCACCTGGGTCACCGGCTCTCGGGTTATCGGCGGCCAGCGCCTTGCTGGTGCGATCCAGCGGCAGCAGCAGCGGCAACGCGGCACCGGCCACCATCAGCGAGCCCATGCGTGCCAGCAGTTTGCGGCGCGAGGTGGTGTCAGCAACGCGGCGCGAAGAACGTTCGAACAACAGATCCAGCAATTTCATAACAGTCTCCCTGCCTTATCAGTGGCTATGGCCGTGGCTGTGGTCATGCGCATGGGGACGCGGCTGGCTGTTCAGGTATTCCTGCAGCGTCGCGCTTTTCAGGTGCTCGACTTCGAACAGGCTGTCCAGGTGCTCGCGGGAATTGACCAGGCCTTTGGCGCGCAGGGTGCCGGTCTTGTCGATCAGCGCGGCATACGGCAGCTTGCCGATCTGGTAGGTCATGCCCACTTCCGGGCCGACCACGTAGGTAACGTCATCCAGTTTGTGTTCGCGGATCAGCGCCTGCTGGGCGTCCATGTCGCCGTCGCTGATGAACACCACGTCCAGACGATCCGCCTGTTCCCTGGCAATCGACTTGATCGCCGGCAGCAGCGACTTGCAGATCGGGCAGGTCGGCGAGAGGAAGAACAGCAGCTGGGATTTCTCGCTGGCGTAGCCGAAGTTCACCGGACGACCATTACGATCGGACGCGGTGACTTGCGGTGCAGCCTCGTTCACGGCCACGCCTTTATCAACCATCAGCGCACCGGCCGGCGCAATCCGCCCGTGCAGCACGCCAATTTGCCGAACCAGACCCATCACGGCGAATGCCAGGGCCAAAAGCAAAATCCAGAGCAACGCGTTGGAAACGATTAAGCCGTCCATTGATCACCTACCAATCAGTTTGAGCAGAAGAGGGGAGTTCGCCAGCAAGCCATCGGCTGCGGCGTAAATCAGCAGCGCCACGGCGCTGGCGGCGATGGTCACAAAGCCGTCGAAGACATGCAGGTCACGGGCGAGCGGCGCGAGGCTGGCGAGCAGCGCCAGGCTGATCAGCACGCTGTTGCGCAGCAGCAGCACCGGGCGCAACGGCTGCGCCTGGTCCGGCCCGGCACAACCGCAGTCGATGTCGCGCCGACCGCGCCACAGGTTGATGCCGATGGCGCTGGCGTACAGCGCGATCAGGCCGGCGGCAGCCAGCGCTGCCCACGAACGGCTGATCGGCACCAGCAGCGCGAACGCAATCACCAGTTCCAGCAACGGGATCACTCGGGACGCAGGACGCACCAGGGCGTCGGGCAGTAACTGGTAATCCGCCAGCTGTTGGTTAAAACGTGCCGGCGCGCGCAACTTGTGGGTCGCGGCGCTGGCCAACAGCACGGCGATGGCCAGTGCGCTGGCAATGATAAAGATCGGATCGATAGACATGGCCGAACCTCGTTAGTAGCTCATGACCTGGGTCGCGGTCTTCGCGACTTTCGCCATGCTGCCGGTGAGCTTGTTGGTCTTGAGGTCGAAGATCTGCAAGCCGCCTTCAACATCAGTGCCGAGCAACAGCGGATTGTCGTCGCCGGTCGCCTGCATGCTCCACACCGGAACCGGTGCTTCCAGGGTCGCGATTTTCTTCCCGGTCTTCAGGTCGAACGCCCAGATCAGAGGGCTGGGGTCTTCCCACTTCATCGGCTCATGGGCGTCGTGCATCAGCACGTACAAGCGGTTCAATTTCGGCGCCACCGCCAGCAGCTGCCAGCCACCGGGTGCCCAGCCGGCCTTCTTTTCCTCGTCAGTGGTCAGCGACCAGGACGGCAGGATCTTCGGCGCATCGGCGGCGAAATCTACCGGGCGCACGGTGCCAGTCGTGGTGGTGAAGTAGTAGGTATCACCCACGTTCACCGCGCGCTCGACCAGTTTTTCCGCGTTGGGGTCGAAGAACGGCGTGCGACTGCGCGCAGTTTCCAGACCCTGGTCATTCAGCGTGACTACCTGCAGGCTGCCGTCGCCGCACAGCGAGGCGAAGCGGCGATTGCCCACCGGATAGTTGAGCACGCAACCGGGGATGGCGATCTCCGAGGTAACGGCTTTGGCCTGGGTGTCGACCACCGTCACCGAGGTCGACGGGGTGAAGTTGTAGACGTAGACGAAGCGGTCATCGCCGCTGGTTTTCAGCCCGTAGCGCTGGGTCAGCGACTCGGCACGCTTGGTCGGAATCAGCAATTCCCAAGCGGGCGCCAGGGTCGAACTGTCCCAGGCGGTCAGCACGTCAGTGCGGGTGCCGCGGGTACCACGGGAATAGAAGATGTCGGCGCTGTACAGGGTTTTCTGATCGTGGCTTAGCGTCGAGGGCGCGGCAAAACCGGTTGGCACCATGCCAAGGATGCGTTTTTTATCCGGGTCGACCACGGTGACGCGGCCCGCCACGAAACTCTCGAATTCGACGTCGACGATAAACGTGCGGTGGGCTTCCGGCGGAAAGGCCAGAACGGTCTGGCCGATCGTGTCAGCGGGCAGGTCGGCGCTGGCATTGTTCAAACCGAGTACTAGCAGGCTGAGACTCAGCGCTGACTGTACGGTGATCCTGGTGGCTCGCATTAGGGGGAACTCCCTGAATTATTGTTCACGCGAATCGCGGGTGCAGAGGCAGATTTTTGCAGTTCGATTCTGCCTTGCCGGGCAAACCGGAGAATTGCTGTGGCTGCCAAGTGCTTGTGTGTCTGTGCCAGTCATTGGCAAATGCCTGGCGAACGAGTAAAAATTCTCCGACGGGGAAGGTTATGCGCGGGTTTGCCTGGCGTTTCCGCTCGTCTGGTAGTGGCGCGTCAACCCTAAACAACGCTGGCAAGGCCGCGCGGGAGCCTGAAGAATGACGATCCGGCGGCAGTCAAGGGAGGGGCACGGCCAGGTGCGAACATTTGCCGAACCGCTCGACGAAGCGGTCGAAAAATAATAAATACGTGAGGCTTTGCAGTGATGATGAGTTCTTCGACGGTTCGCAACGAGGCGTTCGAACATTGGTTGAGCCAGGTCAACCAGGCTTGCGGGCGTTTCGATGCACGGGCGCTGGACCGCGATTTTTATGGCGAGCTGGCGGAGTTTCGCAGTGGCGCCATCAACCTCAGTGTCGCCGACATGGCCCACGTGCACCTGTATCGCACCAGCAAGGACGTCAGCGCCAGCAGTGATAGGCATTACTACGCGGTGTTCCAGATGCGTGGCAGCTCGCAACTGGAGCAGGGCGACAATCGTGCGCTCCTGGCCACAGGCGACATCGCCCTGATCGATGCCAGCCGCCCGAGCGACATGACCTACCACGAAGATTCCCGGCAATTGTCACTGATCCTGCCGCGCCAGGTGGTGGAGCGCGGCTCGCATTTCAGCGGCCTCAACTGCGCCACGCGCATCGCCGCCGGCACGCCACTGGCGGCAATGGCCAACCGGCTGGTGCTGGAAACCCGTCAGCAGGATGGCCTGGACATGCAGGAAAGCGAGGCGGTGCTGGATGCGCTGGCCAGCCTGTTGTTGCCGGGCATCAGCGCCCGCGACAGCGGCGGCGATGCCCACGAACGGCAGTTTCGCAAGATCATTGCCTACATCGACGAGCACATCAGCACCGAAGAGCTGTGCCCGGAGTCGATTGCCCAGGACGTAGGGATATCGGTGCGTGGCTTGTACCGGATGTTCTCCAAGCGCGGGTTGGTGGTGGCGCAATACATCAAGCACCGACGCCTGGATTTCTGCGCACAGAACCTGCGTGATGCTCAGGTCGAACAGAAACTTTCGGCGCTGTGTTATGCCTGGGGATTTTCCGATTCCAGCTACTTTTCCTCGGCGTTCAAAGCCCGCTTCGGCGTGTCGCCGGGGGCGTATCGCAAGCGCTATAGCCAGGCCTGAGTGCGCGTTATCGTTCATCGCGGGCAGGCTCACTCCTACAGGGATTGTTGGTGACGCTCCTGTAGGAGTGAGCCTGCTCGCGATGGCGGTGGGGCGGTCACATTCATGTTGAAGGTGCCAGCGGCCGCCCTCTGTAGGAGCTGCCGAAGGCTCGGGCCGCGATCGGACGATCTTTTGATTTTGTTAAACATCAAAAGATCGCAGCCTCGTTTCTCTCGACAGCTCCTACGCAGCTCCTACGCAGCTCCCATCCCGGTCAAAACGTCGTGGCAAAAACCACCTGGCTGTACAGGTTCCTGTCGTTGTTCCCGAGCTGCGTACCACCTTGCTCAACGCTCTTGTCCGGCTGATACAGACCCACCAACGGCATCACCGTCAAGTGCTCGTTGATGTGCCATTCGGCATACAAGTCGATCTCGTGACCATCGGTATTGCCAAGATTGCGATCGATAGTGTCGTAGTTGAAATACATCGCACCGACACTCAAGTTTTCCAGGGGCGCGACCTTCAACGTCACGTTCTGGATTCGTGAGTTGCTGTTGAACGGACCCGCATAGTTACCCGCCACTTCACCCTGGAACCAGGTGCCAAATCCGCGACTGAAACCATAGAACAACGTGTCATAACCTTCCGAAAACCTGCTGTAGCGATAGCTAACGTACGGCGTCCAGGGCACGTCGGCGAAGGTCCAGCCGGCTTCCAGGTACCAGGCGTCTTCGGTGGCGGTGTGGGGTTTGTCCTGCTTCGCGTATTCGCCGGAGAGGAACAGGTTGGGCACCCCTGCATTGCCTTGCGCCCGCAGGCTGTAGGTCTTCATGCCGTCGCGTTCGAGCTGCTGGGGCGAGGCGTATTGCTCGTCGACATCGGTGGTGTCGATGTAAGTCAGGCCCACTGTGCCGGCTTCACTGACGTGCTCAAGGGTGCCGACGTACATCTCGGTTTTCGCTTGCGCGCGATTGTTGGATTTCAGCCACATCAGGTCACTGCGCCAACCTTCCTTGCCTCCCACACGCAACACGGCGGTCTCGTCGAAGGCTTTGCGCGCAGCCAGCCAGTAGGCGCCCCCGCGGTTGAACTCACCGTCCGCCAAGCCCTTGCCGATGTTCAGGGCGTCGCCGTTAATCAGGAAGCCGTCGCCGACCACGATGTTCTGCCGGCCGAACGACAGGTCAACGCCATCCTCGCCCAGCACTTCGAACAGCTTGCCCGAACGCCAGCCGAGGTAGGCGTCTTCGAACTTTGTGGTGCGCTCCGAACCATCGCTGAAGCCTGCCGCATCACCGTCACCCCAGGTGCCGGAACTGAGCAGGTTCGCCGCGCCGTAGGCCGTGCCTGCGCCTGCCAGGCCCTGGTCGAAGCTCAGGCCATATTTGATATAGCCCTCACGCCACGATGACGAGCCCTGATCGAGTCGGCCGGACAGCGCATAGTTTTCCTGGCTGTGGAAAATGCCGAAGACCGCTTCCAGGGTGGCGTTCAGATGGGTGTCGTCATCGGCGTAAAGCTCATGGGCGCCGGCATTGCCCGCGCTGATCAGCAGCGCGAGCGTCGAGAGGCGAAGCAAGGGGGACTTGGGCATCGTGTGGCATCCGTTCTTGTTCTTGAACGCAGGGTTGCGGTCTTTTTCGATACTACGGCGACGAATTTCTCAAGCCTTTTGTGTGGTTGCCAAAGAGTTGGCTGTGCTTGCCAAAATGCCCGGTTTGGCAGCCTCGCCAATACGACTGGCACGCAGGGCAAATCCTCCACGGCGACGACCATCGACAATCCGTACCAACCCTGCCGGTGCCCCGTGTACCGGTATTCTCAGTGATGCTGTTCGCCACCGGCGAGCGCGCGGATTTCAAGGTCGTTTTCCTATGTTCACCTCGCTGCGATTGCCCCTTATCGGTCTGCTCTCATACACCCTGGCCATTGCTGCGCTGGCCGCCGACTGTGCGCCGGACCAGGGCCACGGTGCCCAGGTATTCGCCAATGAATGTGCGGTCTGCCACTCGGTGACCAAGGGCATGACCGGAATGATGGGGCCCAACCTGGCTGGCGTGGTCGGACGCAAATCCGGTTCGCTGGATGGCTTCAGGTATTCCCAGGCGATGCGCAGCAAAGACATCGACTGGCAGGCCGAGAACATCGCGCAACTGATCGCCCAACCCCAGGCCTTCGTGCCAGGCACCTACATGCCCTACATGGGCCTGGCCTCGGCGGACGATCGCCAGGCGGTTGTGTGCTACCTCAAACAACAAAAATAATCGGCCGGTGTGCGCGCCGGACAACTTGTCTGAACCAAAGGTGACTTATGAGCAACGTTGAAATTCTGCCGCAGGTGGCTGCTTTTCTTGAGCGCCGGCATGGCTGCTTTATCGATGGCCAGTGGGTGTTTGCCGAAGGACAAGGCATCGCAGTGATCAACCCGGCCACCGGGCAAACCCTGTGCGAGACCCTTGATGCGCCACTGGAAATCGTCGAGCAAGCCGTGCAGTCGTCCCATGCCGCGTTTAAATCCGGCGTGTGGTCGGGCCTGCGTCCGGCAGATCGCGAACGCATCCTGCTGAACTTCACCCGCCTGGTGGAAGAACACGCCGAGGAGCTGGCGCAACTGGAAACCCTGAGCCAGGGCAAGTCGATCAACATGGCCCGCGGGCTGGATCTGAACGCCACCGTGGAGTTCATGCGCTACATGTCCGGCTGGGCCACCAAGATCGAAGGCCAGACGTTCGACGTGTCGATCCCGCTGCCACCGGGTGCCAAATTCACCGCGTTCACCAAGCGCGAGCCGGTCGGTGTCGTGGTCGGGATCGTGCCGTGGAACTTCCCGCTGCTGATCGCTGCCTGGAAACTCATGCCGGCGCTGGCCACCGGCTGCACAGTAATCATCAAGCCGGCCATGGAAACCCCGCTGACCGCCATGCGCCTGGCTGAGCTGGCCCTGGAAGCAGGCATTCCGGCCGGCGTGTTTAACGTCGTGACCGGTGGCGGCGCCTCGGTGGGCGGCGTACTGACCGCGCATCCGCTGGTGAGCAAGGTGTCCTTCACCGGGTCCACTGCGGTGGGCAAAAGTGTTGGCGTGGCGTGCATGGCCAACATGACGCGCTTTGCCCTGGAGCTGGGTGGCAAGAATCCGATGATCGTGCTCGCCGATGCCGACATCGACAAAGCCATCCAGGGCGCGATCCTTGGCGGCCTGCTCAACAACGGCCAGGTTTGCGCTGCGGCTTCGCGCTTTTACGTGCATCGCTCGATCCACGACCGCTTCGTCGAAGGTCTCGCAGCAGCCGTGTCAGCCATGCCGATCGGCGCGGGCATGAACTGTAACGCAGCGATCAACCCGCTGGTGTCGCGCAAGCAACAGCAGGGCGTGCTCAAGCACATCGAACTGGCTCGCCAGGAAGGCGCGCGGGTGGTCTGCGGCGGTGAGTTGCTGGAAGGCGAGGGCTTTTACGTGCAGCCGACAATCCTCGCCGACATCGACCACAGCATGACGGTGGCCAGGGAAGAAGTGTTCGGTCCGGTACTGGGAGTGATGCCCTTCGACGATGAAGACGCCGTCATCGCCCTGGCCAACGACAACCGCTACGGCCTGGCCGCCAGCCTGTGGACCAATGACCTGGGCAAGGCGATGAACCTGGTCCCGCGCATCGAAGCCGGCACCGTATGGGTCAACGCCCACGTCTTGCTCGACCCGGCCATGCCATTCGGCGGGGTCAAGCAATCGGGCATGGGCCGCGAGTTCGGTCGCGCGGTGATCGAGGCGTACACCGAGTTGAAATCGGTGTGTATTGCGCATTGATTCACTCTGGTTTCTGGGCAAATACCTGACAGAGCCGCACCTACTTCCACTGTAGGAGCGAGCTTGCTCGCGATGGATTTGAGGGCAGCGCGTTTATCCTGAATGCCGGCGTTATCGTTAACGCCAATCGCTTAAGGATGAAGGGCAGCGGGTGCCATTGATTATCGCGAGCGGCGCTGGCCTTGCGGTGTAGCAAAGGCCTGGTTCATTCAGCGCCGGCCGCGACCTGCTCAGTGATCAGCTGCACCAAAATCCGCACAGGCTCGGTGAACGTTTGCCGAGACCTGTGGACCAACCCGATATCGCGATGAAAAGTATGCAGGCCAAGGTCCAGCGCCCGCACACCTGCGGGCCATTCCCGAAGGGTTTCCGTCTGCGGCACCAGCGCGACTCCGACGCCGTTTTCCACCAGCTTGACGATGGCGTCCAGTTCATCCAGCTCGCACACCTCACGCAAAGTCGGACTAGAAGAAGGTCGTTCCAGCAGCCAGTGGGTCGACTTCAACTTCTATGGCCATCAGTTGGTCATCCATGAACATCCCAAGACTGCCTCCCAGGAGAGTGTCCACAGCAACCCGGTCGACGGGCACGATGTTCCCGTTCCGCACTTTGGCATCATTCTCAACTGGGATCAGTGGGAAGCACTGGCTGAGCGCCTGAAGTCGTTCGGGACCGAATTCGTGATCGAGCCCTACATTCGCTTCAAAGGGCAGGTCGGCGAGCAGGCCACCATGTTCCTGTTCGACCCTTGCAGCAATGCCCTGGAATTCATGGCCTTCAAGGATATGAGCCAGCTGTTCGCAAAGTGACAAGACAATGACGCAGCTGTCTGTGGCCAGTTCTTTCAGAGAAAAGGACTTCTCTAGACGACCGGTCTAGTTTGCTGTAGTCTGCTTCCCCTATGAAGAAACCAATCCAGGATATGCGGCAGCACATCATTGATGTTGCGAAGTCGTTGATGACGTTCAAAGGCTACACCGCCGTGGGCTTGACGGAAGTCCTGACCACTGCCGGCGTACCCAAAGGCTCGTTTTACCATTACTTCAAGTCCAAGGAAGAGTTCGGCCAGGCGCTGCTTGAAGAGTATTTCACCGAGTACCTGGGCAGGGTGGATGGGCTGATGAATGCCCAGGGCAATGCGGCCGAGCGCCTGGTGGGCTATTTCCGCTACTGGGCTGAAACCCAAGGTGCCGATGTGCCGAAAGAAAAATGCCTGGTGGTCAAGCTGGGTGCCGAGGTGTGTGACTTTTCCGAAGACATGCGCAACGTACTGCTGGTGGGCACGGACCAGATCATTCAACGAATCAGCGGCTGTATCGAAAAGGGCAAGGCTGACGGCTCGATAGCCGCGACGCTGGAGTCGCACGAGTTGGCGCAGTCGCTCTATCAGCTGTGGCTGGGCGCTTCACTGTTGGCCAAGGTCAACAAGTCGACCAAGCCGTTTGAAACCGCCTTGAGCATGACGAATCGCATGATTGTGTGATTCGTCCTTTTTTTTTCGATTATTTACTAGACGACCGGTCTAATAACTGGAGATACCGATGACTGACAACAGCCTTCGAACCGATCTGTTTTCCCCTGTACAAATGGGTGCGTTCGAACTTACCAATCGAATTGTCATGGCCCCTGTCACCCGTAGCCGTATGGGTGAAGACGGCGTTCCCAACGAGTTGCATGCCACTTACTACGCCCAGCGGGCCAGTGCCGGTCTGCTCATCAGCGAAGCTACCAACATCTGCGCGCAAGGCCGTGGGTATGCAATGACTCCCGGCATCTGGACCAAGGAACAGGTGCAGGGCTGGAAGAAAGTCACCGATGCGGTACACGCGGCGGGCGGGCGGATCGTTTGCCAGCTGTGGCACGTCGGCCGCTTTTCCCATGTTGACCTGCAACCGGACGGGGCACAGCCCGTGGCTCCGTCGGCCATCAAGGCCGAAGGCACTACCTATACCAACGAAGGCATGGTCGAAGTGTCCATGCCGCGAGCGCTTGAGACCGGGGAAATTCCAGGCATTCTCGAGCAGTACAGGCACGCCGCCGAATGCGCAAAGCGGGCAGGGTTTGACGGGGTTGAAGTGCACTCGGCCAACAGCTATCTGCTCGATCAGTTCCTGCGCGATTCCACCAACCAGCGCACCGATCAGTACGGCGGTTCCATCGAAAACCGCACGCGCCTGACTCTCGAAGTCACCGAGGCCGTGGTGGCGATCTGGGGCAGTGACCGGGTCGGCATTCGTCTCTCGCCGGTGACCCCGGACGCAGGCAATACACCGCCTGACAGCAACGTCATGGCGACCTATGGCTACCTGATCGAGCAGCTCAACCGGTTCAACCTGGCCTATCTGCACTTTGTCGAAGGCGCCACCGCCACCTCGCGCACGGTTCCCGAAGGCGTGGATCTGGATGCTCTGAGTGCGCGGTTCGATGGACCGTTCATTGGCAACAACAACTATGACCTGGAGATGGCAGTGCAGCGGCGGGCGCAAGGCCGGATTGACGCAGTAGCGTTTGGCCGCTTGTTCATTGCCAACCCGGACCTGGTAGCGCGCCTGCGTAATGGCCGCGAACTGACCATCGCGCCACGGGAGAGTTACTACGGTGGCGGGGCCGAGGGTTACACCGACTGGCCCGCCGCCAACGCCTGAGTCGCGTTGTTACGCCACACAGTTGCTCCCACAGGCATTTGCGCAGCGACACAACCGCGGGCGAAGCGCTTTGCCTCGCCCTCAAGCAAAGGAAATAACCATGTCGAAGAATATCAAGGCAGTACCCACCGCCGAATACAACGCTGTCATCGCGACCGCCAATCAATACGTCGAAGGGCTGCGTTTAGGCAGTGCTGACGGTGTTGCGCAGGCGTTCCACAAAGACGCAGTGATGTACGGATTCACCAACGGCCGGTTACTCGGCGGCCCAATCAGCAACTTGTTCGATTTCGTCGAGAACAATGGCGCAGCCCCACAGATCACTACCCGACTCGACGTGCTGGCGATCACCCCGACTACCGCTGTGGTGCGAGTGGACATGGAGCACGATGCCATCGGCGCCGACTACAACGACTACCTGACGCTGCTCAAGATTGATGGCGCCTGGAAAGTGATTGCCAAGGTGTATCACCAGTTTGAGAGTTGAACATCGACCGATCCCGGTGATCGAGAATCGGTGTCCTCGAATGAATGCCGTATGTCGGCACTGAGGAACCGCCGGCCACAGCAGACGCCCAACCAGAAACAACCGTTGGGAGTCTGGCCATGAACGATGATCGAAAGCAGCAAGCAATGGCGGCCTGGAACCAACTGCTCAAGGAACCGCTGATTCGCATGGATTGTGAAGAACAGTACGATGAACTGCTCAAGGCCGCCGACGAGATGGAGCGCACTGGGCTGATTACCAGCCACGAGTGGCGCCAGCTGGTGCGCGAAGCCGGGACGGCGTTTGCCCAGGCTAATGAAGGGATTGGTGGCGGCACCTAGGTTTTCAAGGATCGTTTTTCGCTTGATCGGCCTGCTGGGCAAACCACTCGAGGATTAGCCCGCAGGCCGGATGTGCGCTCGCCGAGGGCTGCAGGTTCAGCGCATACACGCCATGAGTCTTCAATGGCTCGCCAAAGGGGATCACCAACACCCCACGATCGACGGATTCGCCCGCCAGGGTCAGGTCCGTCATGGCCACACCCAGTCCCCGCGCTGCCGCATCCAGTGCCAGTTCATCAAGGTTGAAGGGAATGTGCCGGTAGTCCTCCAGCGACCTGCCGCCATTGGCCGTCAACCATTGCACCCAGTCATGCCGGTCCGACGAGCGATGCAGCAGGGTGAAATGCACCAGGTCTTCCACGGCTTGCAGCGGTCGGTCCGGGCACGCCAGCCCCGGCGCGCACACTGGCACCAGCGCCTCCTCGAACAGGGTCAGGCACTGCGGATCACTTGATGGCTGCGCAAGGTAAAGGATGTAGGCGTCGCTATCGGCGCCAGGCTCGACCACCTCGGTGGCCACCGTTTCGATCGACAGCGAAACCTCCGGATGGCACCGATAGAACTCACTCAACTTCGGCAGCAACCAGCGCACCGCCAGTGACACGTGCATGCGAATGCGAAACGGCCGTTCCTGGGGAGCGAGCCTTTCCTCCAGGGTTTTCAGTTGCCCAAGAATGGCACGAGCAGTGTCCAGCACCTGCTCGCCTTCCGCGGTCAGGCGCAGGCTGCGACTGGTGCGCACGAACAACGGCACGCTGAAGTGACTCTCCAGCTGTTGAATCTGCCGGCTCACTGCGCTTTGGGTCAAGCACAGCTTTGCTGCGGCCAGGGTGAAGCTGCCGCAATCGGCGACTTCCACCAGCGCTTGCAGCGCCTGCAGTGACGGCACATGACGAATCTTATCCATGCGGTTTCCGAATGTTTCGATGATTTTATAACGATGGTTGTATCACCCCGGGGCCTATAAATTCCAGTCATGACCGACGCGATATTTCAGTTTCCATGCGCGCGACGCATGTGTTCGAACAATACGCACGGCGCAACGACAGCGAATCGAGGTGATGCATGATCAATGAATGTGGCTGGATTGCGCAGGCGGGCAGCTCGCCCTTGCGCGGCTCCCTGAAGGGCACCGAGAAAGCTGACTGGCTGATTATCGGTGCTGGCATTACCGGGTTGAACGCCGCCCACACCCTCGCACACATGCACCCTCAGGCGCGGATCGTGATCGTCGACCGGCAGCGCGCGGCGCAGGGTGCATCGGCGCGCAACTCAGGGTTCGCCGTGGCCCACGAGCACCCGGGCACCGATGAGCTGCTGGGTGCCAAGGGCTTTGCCGACTACCAGGTTGACACCGAGATCTCCCGGGTCGCCAGCCTGGAAGTGCGCCAGCGCATCGCCCAACACGGCATCGAATGCGATTTTCGCGACGACGGCTACTTCTTTGCCGTGAGCGATCCCGGCAAGTTGACCCACGTCGAAGACAAACTGGAAACCCTGCGCGCGGTGGGTGCGTCGGCGCATTTTCTGCAGGGCGAGGCGCTGTACGACAAACTCGGTACCCGGCACTACCAGGCGGGAATCTGGTGCGGCAACGGCAATGCGCTGTTGCAGCCGGCCAAGTACGTCAAGGGCCTGCTGGACGCGCTGCCCGCCAGCGTCACCCTCTACGAAAACACCGACATTACCGGCCTCGAGCGCCTGAGTCAGGCGCGCGTGCGTGCCAATGGTGTCGCCGGCAGCATTGAAGCGCAGCAAGTTCTGGTGTGCCTGAATGCGTTCATCCCGCGCTCGGGCATTGACGACAGCGCGACCTTTGCCATGGAACTCAGCGCCAGCCTCACCCGGCCGCTGACGGATGCCGAGTACCAGGCCATCGGTGCGGTCGAGCCCTGGGGCGTGCTGTCTACCCGGCCGCTGGGGGCCACCGTGCGCTTGACGCCGGACCGTCGGGTGATGATCCGCAACACGGCGGAATATCGCTCGCGGGATTTGACCGACAGCGAACTGCGAGTACGGCGTGAGCATCATGTACTGGGTTTGCAGCGGCGTTTTCCGTTCCTCGGCGCGCAGGACATCCAGTACACCTGGACCGGCCATCTAAGCGCATCGCGCAGTGGCCAACCGTATTTCGCCAAGGTCGAAGAGGGCGTGTATGCGGTGGCCGGTTGCAACGGTTCCGGCGTGGCCCGCGGCACCCTGTGGGGGCGCTTGCTCGCGGAAATGTCCTGCGGAGTCGACTCCCCCGTCCTGCAATCGGTGATGCGGCGCGCCCAGCCCGGCTGGCTGCCGCCCAAACCCTTGCTGGATATCGGTGCCATGCTGCGAATGCGCGTGGAGGCGGTCAGGGCCAGAACTGAAATCTAGAACATCCGTCGATCAACCAAGAACAAAAACTCAGCCAACACACGGTGACAGAAGATGCGCATCAACAACATTTCCCTGATGGTCATGCTTGCCACGCTTTCAGCAGCCAGTCACGCCGACGAAGTCGTCAATATTTCCAACTGGAACGGCTACATCGCCGACGACACCCTGACCACGTTCACCAAGGAAACGGGGATCAAGGCCACGTACGACATCCATGACAGCAACGAGGTGCTGGAGTCCAAGCTCATGACCGGCAACACCGGTTATGACGTGGTCAGCCCTTCGAACCATTTTCTGTCACGCCTGATCAAGGCCGGCGCCGTGCAAAAGCTCGACAAGAGCCAGCTGCCGAACTGGAAGAACCTCGACCCGGTGTTGATGCAAAAGCTTGAGGTCAACGATCCGGGCAACCAGTACGGCTACCCGTACATGTGGGGCACGGCGGGGATCGGCTACAACGTCGAGAAGATCAAGGCGATCTTTGGCAATACCGATATCACCCGTTCGTGGAAGCTGTTCTTCGATGAAGAGAACATCAAGAAACTCAGCCAGTGCGGCGTGGCGATCATCGACAACCCGACGCAGGTGCTGCCGATCACCCTCAACTACCTGGGCCTGCCGCCCCACAGCCACGAGCCGGCAGACTACAAAAAAGCCGAGCAGGCGCTGCTGAAAATCCGCCCGTACGTGCAGTACTTCCACGCCTCCAAGTACATCAGCGACCTGGCCAACGGCAACGTCTGCGCAGTGATCGGCTTCAACGGCGACGTAGTGCAGGCGGCTGCCAGTGCCAAGGAAGCCAAGAATGGCATCGACATCGCCTATTCGATTCCCGACGAGGGCTCCACCCTGTGGTTCGACATGGTGGTGATGCCCAAGAGCGCGCCCCATGAGAAGAACGGTTATACCTATATGAATTACCTGCTTGAGCCGAAGGTGATTGCCAACATCAGCAACAGCATTCATTACGCCAACCCGAACCTGGCGGCGGATCCGCTGGTGGTGCCAGCGGTGAAGCAGGACCTGGCAATCTACCCGCCGAAGGCCGTGCTGGAGAAACTGTTCACCGTTGAAGAATTGCCAGCGGCGATTGCGCGGTTGAGCACGCGGTTGTGGACGCGGTTGAAGACCAATACCTGACATTGCGCACTGACCACACTGTAGGAGCTGCCGAAGGCTGCGATCTTTTGATCTCCACGGGCACGCCTGGAAAGATCAAAAGATCGTCCGATCGCCGCCCGAGCCTTCGGCAGCTCCTACAGTGCTTCGGTTATCAACGGCGCAGTTCGGCACGTTCGCTGCGAAAATGCGGCAGGATGTGCTCGCCCAGGCGGTAGGCTTCCTCCAGATGCGGGTAGCCTGCGAGGAAGAACAGGTCGACGCCGAGCGCGTTGTACTCACGAATCCGCGCCACCACATTTTCATAGCTGCCCACCAGCGCGCAGCCCGGTGGAATGCCGATGTAGCCGAAGCCGGTCCAGACATTCGGGTGGATGAAAAAGTCGTCGAAATGCTGGGTTTGCACCTTCTGCGCGAACTCGTTTTCATAGCTGAGTTTACGCGCGGTGCGCAGCCCGGCATGCGCGGCCACGGCTTTCACCGCGCCGCGGGCAATGCCTTCATCGAAGAAGCGCTGGGCTTCGGTGCGCGCCAGTTCCTCGGTCTCGCGGGTGATGACGTCGATCGATAAACCGAAGCGAATGTCGCTGCGTCCATACTTCAGCGCGCGCTCACGAATGTCGGCAATCAGCGCGGCGATCTCGTTCGGGTGCTCGGCGCGCATCAGGTAAAAGTGGGCGTGTCTGGCGGCGAATTCCCGAGCCGGGATCGACGAGCCGGCAGTGCAGATCAGCGGCAGCTCGGCTTTTTTCAGAGGCCCGCGCAGGCCACCGCCGTCGGCCTGGTAGAACTTCCCGGCGTAGTGAAAGTTTTCGTTGTGCCAGTAACCCTTGACCACGTCCATGAACTCGATGGCCCGCTCGTAGCGTTCATCGTGCTCGCTGAAGTCGCCGACCTGCCGCTGAATCGCATCCGAACCGCCATTGATGATGTTCCACACCAGGCGGTTGCCGGTCGCGCGTTGATAGGTCGCGGCCTGTTGCACCGCAACCCACGGCGTGTAGTGGTAGGGCTGGAATGCAGTGACGAATTTCAGCGTGCGGGTTTCCCGGGCGAGCAGCGAGCAGACCGTCCACGGCTCTTCGCCGGAGGGCGCGTTGACCATCAACGCGCCGCCGAAGCCGTTGATCTCTGCCGCCTTGGCGATCTGTCCGAGGTAGTCGATGTAGGTGAAATGATCACCGACGCTGAAGCCGGAGACCGCGCCGGTGCTGGGGCCGCCTGCGTGCCAGTCGCCGCGGTTGCGCGGGTCGCCAGGGAGGAATTGGGTTTCGCCATGCAGGGGCAGGCGGGTGAAAAATTCAATGCTCATGTCCAGGTTCCTTGTCACTGTACGCTGGGGCTTCATGGATTGTTGCTGACCTGGCCGCGCAGGGCTGACCAGTAGTCGGTGAGTTGCAGATCGATCAGCGCCTGGTGGGTGAAACCGGTGGCCAGCGAAGGGGTGATGTCGTAGGCATCGCGGATCAGGTGGTTGGCCAGCGCGTAGGCGGTCAAGGCCTGGTAGTGAGCCTTGATTTGCTGGTCACTCTTGGGCGCCCAGCGGTCTTTCCAGGCCACAGGGTCGTCCTGGTCGTCACGGCGCAGGACGCTTTCAGCGGTGCCCGCGCGGGCGGAAAGCTGGTAGTAGGCGTCCTGGTTCTGTTCCTGG
Source organism: Pseudomonas sp. LB3P31 (assembly GCF_054897945.1). NCBI lineage: Bacteria > Pseudomonadati > Pseudomonadota > Gammaproteobacteria > Pseudomonadales > Pseudomonadaceae > Pseudomonas > Pseudomonas sp. LB3P31. Next base: position 1,051,567 of record NZ_CM142710.1, on the reverse strand, counting down.
GAAATCCACCACGCGGCTTTGATCCAGGCGGTCGCCAGCAATTGAGTAATGTCCGGATGCTGGCTGACGAAGCTGTCGGTGCCCCACAGGTCGGAGATCAGGCGCCAGTCGTTGGCACCTTGCTTGGTCGACCAGATGATCTTGCCGACGCCTTTGTCTTCCAGTGCGTAGGCTTCGCTGAGCAGGACTGCAGCGTCGACCTTGCCGGCGGATACCGCCGCAGCGCCAACCTGTGGATTGAGGTTGGCGATTTTGAAGTCGTCGAGTTTCAGGCCTTTGCTGGCGAGGAAGTTGCTGAAGGCGAACTCCCAGGGACGCCCGCGATGCAGGGCCAGGCGTTTGCCCTTGAGGTCTTCGATGCTGTTGGCACTGGAGCCGGCGGGTACCACCAGGTAGATATTGTTGCCGCTGCCTCCGGGCACGATCAGCTTGCCCGGCACGCCACCGGCGCCGGCAATCACCGAAGGCAAATCGCCGCGCACCGCGAAGTCGATGCTGTTGTTGCTGAAGCCTTCGTTGATCTGCGGCCCGGCGCCGGCGTGGGGCAGGGCGATCCAGTCGAGCTTGACGCCGCGCTGGGCCAGTTGCTGCTCCAGCCAGCCATCCTCGATCACCCGCCCGGCGATCCCGCCAAACACCGGCTTGCCGCCCTGCGTGTACGCCACGATGGCGATCTTCACCGAAGCTGGTGCCTGTTCGGCGAGTGCCGTCGCACTCAGCAGTAACCCGGTCAAGGCGACCAGGCTGTTACGCCAGAAACGTTTCATTGAAATCCCCTGTAGTGCTGTGTGGGAGTGACAGAGCAGATTGCATGCCAGCGATCGAAATAATCGCTGCAGGCCAGGCGCGCTGGGCGTTCTAGCGGAGGAAGAGGATGTTGCGTCGCGGCAGCGCTGTTGATCTGCCAGCACCCCAATGCACACGCGTTGCTGCTCCAGCAGCAAGCCGCCAGCAAGTTCGGCGTATATGCGCAACAGGAATAACCAAATGCTAATTAAGAATTTTTTAGTCTATGTAACTTCATGCATTATTGAGCACGCGCCTTTATTGCCAGGAATGCACCATGTCGCTGATCACTCATCCCAACGCTCGTGAATTGACCAAGTCGGTACGAGCCACCGTTCTGGTGTTCAAGGACCCGCGCTCCCAGGAACTGCTAAGCCGCATCGAACGCCTGGCACCCAGTGAAGCCAACACCTTGATCATCGGCGAGACCGGCACCGGCAAGGAATTGGTCGCCCGGCACATTCACCACCTCAGTCGTCGCGGACGCGAACCCTTCGTTGCGGTGAACTGTGGGGCCTTTGCCGAAACGCTGGTAGAGAGCGAGCTGTTCGGCCATGAGAAGGGCGCATTCACCGGTGCCACATCGAACAAGGCGGGCTGGTTCGAAGCGGCCAATGGCGGCACGCTGTTTCTCGATGAGATTGGGGATCTGCCGCTGAACATGCAGGTCAAGTTGCTGCGCGTCCTGCAGGAGCGCGAGGTGGTGCGGCTGGGGTCGCGTACGCCGATTCCAATCAACGTACGTCTGGTGGCGGCGACCAACGTCAACCTGGCTGACGCGGTCGTTGCCGGACATTTTCGTGAAGATCTGTTCTACCGCCTGCACGTCGCCACCATCCGCCTGCCACCGCTACGCGAGCGTCCGGGTGACATCCTACCCCTGGCCGAATTTTTCCTCGAGGAACATTGCCAGCGCCTCGGCTACAACCGCGCCACCCTCAGTATCGAAGCCGAACGCAAGCTGCTGGAACACAGCTGGCCAGGCAACATCCGCGAGCTGGAAAACTCCATTCACCATGCCTTGCTGGTGTGCCGCAATCAGCGGGTCGCGCCGGCGGATCTGCACCTGGTGGACATGCGTTCATCGGGTATTCGTCAGGAACAGGCCAGTGCATCCTACCCGGCGCCTGCAGGGCCGGTGGATCTGGAAACTGCGTTGAACGCCCTGTTCGAACAGAACATTCCAGACCTCTACGAACACATCGAAGAGACCATATTCCGCGCCGCCTACCGTTATTGCCACGGCAACCAGTTACAGACCGGACGGCTGCTGAACATCAGCCGCAACATCGTCAGGGCGCGTCTGGAAAAGATTGGCGAGTTGAACAAGTCGCTCACGGCAGCGCCTCCCATCTGACCTCGGTCAACCCGCACTGGTGCGCCTGCGCGCGCAGTTCGGCTAGCCCCTGGCTGCCAGGGTCTTCACCATATGCCAGGCCCACGCCGGCGTGCAGGCAGGCGTAGTACCAGGCATCGGCATCGGTCATGTGTGAGTCGGGCTGGACGAAGACTCGTCGAGCGTCATTCAAGCGGTAAGTGATTTGAAAATGCAGGGGGCGCATCCGATTCTCCAGGCGAAGCCACTACGACCCTAATGGCTCATAGCCAGTTCCCTTTCTTTTCGGATGCCCCCTTGGGTGTTCGGCGTCAACCCTGCTCCAGTGCCGATCGATGGACTCAGCGGAACGCCGGCACCACCTGTTTGATGAACAGCTCCAGGGATTTTTTCTTCTCCGCGTGGGGCAGGCTGTTATCGCACCAGAAGCTGAACTCGTCGACGCCCAGTTCCTGATAATACTTGATGCGCGGGATGATCTCTTCGGCCGTGCCGATCATCGCGGTCTTGTGCAGGCTTTCCAGTTCGAACTCGGGGCGCGCGGCGAATTTTTCTTCAGGGCTCGGCTCGAGGAAACCGTTGACCGGCACAGTCTTGTTGCCGAACCAGGCGTCGAACGTGCGGTAGAAGCGCGAGATCGCCTTGGCCCCGACCTTCCAGCCATCCGGGTCGTCGGCGGCGTGCACGTGGGTGTGGCGCAGCACCATCAGTTGCGGGCGTGGCACATCCGGATTGTTGTCCAGTGCAGCCTGGAATTTGTTCTTCAGGTCGAGGACTTCCTCGTCGCCTTTCATCAGCGGCGTGACCATGACGTTGCAGCCGTTGGCTACCGCGAAATTATGCGAATCCGGGTCACGGGCGGCGATCCACATCGGTGGGTTCGGCTTCTGGATCGGCTTCGGCACGCTGGTGGAAGTGGGGAATTTCCAGATGTCGCCGTCGTGGGCGTAGTCGCCTTGCCACAGGGCGCGCACCACCGGGACCATTTCGCGAAGTGCCTGGCCGCCCGAAGAAGCGGGCATGCCGCCGGCCATGCGGTCGAACTCGACCTGGTAAGCACCGCGGGCCAGGCCGACTTCCATACGCCCGTTGCTGATCACGTCGAGCAAGGCACATTCACCGGCTACCCGCAGCGGGTGCCAGAACGGCGCGATGATGGTACCGGCGCCGAGATGGATGGTGGTGGTTTTCGCAGCCAGATAAGCCAGCAGCGGCATCGGGCTTGGCGAGATGGTGTATTCCATGGCGTGGTGTTCGCCGATCCACACGGTGCTGAACCCTCCGGCCTCGGCCATCAGGGTCAGTTCAGTCAGGTCCTCGAACAGCTGGCGGTGGCTGACACTTTCGTCCCAACGTTCCATGTGCACGAAAAGGGAAAACTTCATGACGCTTACCTCGGATCTTTTGTTGGCGGCCTGTCGAGTGCGGGCCTGTTGATTGTTGGTATACCATAATACGCAAATGATGCAAAATTTATCAGATCAAAAGATCGCAGCCTCCGGCAGCTCCTACACAGGAATGCGAACACCTGTAGGAGCTGCCGCAGGCTGCGATCTTTTGTTGTGTCAGGCCAGGACCGGAAGGGCGCCCATTTTGCCGTGGCAGTAGACCAGGGGGCCGGCGGTTTGCCGGGGTACGATCAGGTTCTTCACCGCGCCGACCATGATGGCGTGATCGCCGCCTTCGTATTCGCGCCACAGCTCGCATTCGATCACCGCAGTGGCATTCGCCAGGATCGGATTACCCAGTTCGCTCAACGTCCACTCAATGCCCTGCGCCTTATCCTTGCCCTTGCGTGCGAAGGCATACGCTTCGCTTTGCTGGCCGCCCGACAGGACGTGAATGGCGAAGCGCTTGTTCTTGATCAACACCGGATAAGAATCGGAACTGTAGTTGGGGCAGAACAGCACCAGGGCCGGGTCGATGGACAGCGAGCTGAATGCACTGGCGGTCAGGCCAACGATTTGCCCGTCGTCATCCAGGGTGGTGATCACGGTGACCCCGGACGGAAACGAACCCATCACTTGTTTGTAGATGGCGGCATCGATCATCGGACGGTCCTCTGGCGGTGAAACTGGATTTTTATGGGTTTATAGGTCTGATGGTATACCGTAATACGTCGTTTGCAAGGGCTTTTTGTGTGACCCGATAAACGTACATTTTTGGTTTTAACCCCAATAAATACGGGACTTAACGCCTGCGTGGGGGGGCGGTTAGGTCGCGTTTATACGGATCAGATCGGCATTTCATAACCGGATCAGTCTTGTTTAAAAGTTGGAATACCATAATATGGCTCGCATCTGAGGGGTTGCCGAAGAGCACCCCCGGTTTGGCTTCATACAAATATAAGATCAGACAAACTCGAGTTCATTCCCATGTTCCAGATGTCCCGGCAAGACCCCCTGATCGAGAATCACACGGTCGACTATGTTCCACTGGCGGAACGCCACGGGAAGGCCCGTGACCTGTTCACTTTGTGGTTCAGCACCAACATCGCGCCACTGCCCATCGTCACCGGCGCGATGGTGGTCCAGGTGTTCCATCTCGACCTGTTCTGGGGACTGCTCGCCATTGCCCTGGGGCACATGATCGGCGGCCTGGTGATTGCCCTTGCCTCGGCCCAGGGGCCGCGCATGGGCATTCCACAAATGGTCCAGAGCCGTGGCCAATTCGGCCGCTACGGAGCGCTGCTGATCGTGTTCTTCGCGGCGATCATCTACATCGGCTTTTTCATCTCCAACATCGTGCTGGCGGGCAAGTCGATCGTCGGCATTGCGCCGTCGGTCCCGGTACCGGTCAGCATCCTGGTCGGCGCGCTGGGCGCCACGGCAATCGGGGTGATCGGCTACCGCTTTATCCATACCCTCAACCGCATCGGCACCTGGGTCATGGGTGGCGCCTTGCTCGCCGGTTTCCTCTACATCTTCGCCCATGACCTGCCCGCAGATTTCTTCACTCGCGGCAGTTTCAACCTGTCCGGCTGGTTGGCAACGGTGTCGCTGGGGATCATCTGGCAGATCAGTTTCTCGCCCTATGTCTCGGACTATTCCCGTTACCTGCCGGCGGATATCGGCATCGCCCGACCTTTCCTGGCGACCTACCTGGGCGCGACCCTGGGCACGATCCTGTCCTTCAGCTTTGGCGCCGTGGCGGTGCTGGCAACACCGCAAGGCACTGAAGCGATGACGGCGGTGAAGCAGTCCACCGGCTGGCTGGGGCCGATTCTGATGGTGTTGTTCCTGCTTAATATCATCAGTCACAACGCGTTGAACCTGTATGGCGCGGTCCTCTCGATCATCACTTCGATCCAGACGTTTGCCAGCCAGTGGACGCCGAGCATCAAGGTGCGCGTGGTGTTGTCGAGTGTGGTTCTGGCGGGCTGCTGCGTGGTGGCGCTGGGGGCTTCGGCGGATTTCATTTCGCAGTTTATCGGGCTGATTCTGGCGCTGTTGCTGGTGCTGGTGCCTTGGGCTTCGATCAACCTGATTGATTTCTACCTGATCAAGCGCGGGTGCTACGACATTGCTTCGATCTTTCGGGCGGATGGCGGGGTGTATGGGCGTTTCAACGTGCATGCGATCGTGGCGTATTTCATCGGGATCATTGTGCAGTTGCCGTTTGCCAATACGTCGTTGTATGTCGGGCCTTATGCCAATCTGGTCGAGGGTGCGGATTTGTCCTGGCTGGTGGGGTTGGTGGTGACTTGTCCGTTGTATTACTGCCTGGCTACCCGGGGGCAGGCTCAGGGGGTGAAGGCTGGGCGGTTGGGTTATAGCGATTGATTTGTTTGAGTACATATCCATTTCTGCGGTAACAGCCGCTAATGGTTTCGCCTTGATGACCCACGAATTCCCGTAGGAGCTGCGCAGGAGCTGCGTAGGAGCTGTCGAGTGCAACGAGGCTGCGATCTTTTGATCCTGCTTTGTGTACATATCCATTCCTGCGGTAACGACTTCCATTGGTTCCGCTTTTACAGCGGGTTACTTGGGGCTTTTCCAAGTGACCCGCCGTAAGGGCGGAACCATTACGAGCCGTTACCGCGATAACGGATATGTACGCAAAGAGGCAAGATCAAAAGATCGCAGCCTCGTTGCACTCGACAGCTCCTACAGAAAACGGAGTGACCCGCTGTAAAAGCGGAACTAATAGAAGCCGTTACCGCAGGAATGGATATGTACACAGCAAGATCAAAAAATCGCAGCCTCGTTGCTCTCGACAGCTCCTACACAACTGCATCCGGGGGATTTACCAAACCGTTGCAAGCCGCAAACAGCTATTCCTTGACGCTCATAAATTCCTCAGCCCAACGAATATATTCCTCCGGCTGCGTATAGGTATGCGTCAACTCCGTAGCACTCAAATCCGCCGCCTGGGTAAAGACCTGGCGCTGCTCACGCAGACTGTCGTAGGTCGCCTTGATCGCCGCAAAATACGCACCATGCCCATCAATCGTGACCCGCACACCCAGTTCGGCCAGGCGCTTGTCGTCGCGCAGCAGCGGGTTGCCATAAGTCACCAGCATCAGCGGCACCGTCAGGTGTTCGGCAAGCTGCTCAAGATGATCAAAGTCACGCACGCCCACCATGCAAATCCCGTCCGCCCCGGCACGTTGATACTGCTGGGTGCGGCTGATGATTTCCTGCACCGGGAGAATGCCTGCGTTGGTTCGGGCGATGATCGCCATTTCCGAATCAACCCGGGCTTCCAGCGCCGCGCGGATCTTGCCGACACCTTCGGCGACCGAAATCAGGTCGGTGGATTTACGTCCGAACTGCGCCGGCAGCAATGTATCTTCAATGGTCAGGGCGGAGATGCCCGCGCGCTCAAGCTCGACAATGGTGCGCATCACGTTCAGCGCATTGCCGTAGCCATGGTCGGCGTCGGCGATCACCGGCAATTGGGCGACGCGACCGATGCGCGTGGCCTGCTCGGCGAATTCGCTGAGAGTGATCAAGGCAAAGTCCGGAGCGCCCAGAACCTGTAGCGAGGCGACCGAGCCGCCGAGGATGCCGACTTCAAAACCCAGGTCCGCAGCAATGCGCGCCGACATCGGGTCGAAAACCGATGCCGTGTGGTAGCAGGCGCTGGATGCCAGCAGTTCGCGGAAGTTACGGCGTAAATCTTGATGAGAAAGCCTGGACATGTGAGTTCCACCAATGAAATGGACGGGCTTGAGCAAAAGTGTCAACGCCGAAGAAACAAAAGGCTATCACGCGAGCGCAGGAACAATGATGACGAATTTACCGGGTAGCCTGGCAAAAGGCAGGTCAACGGCAATCATGCGACCGCTGCATCCCGTCGCGGGTTGACCAATGGTGCCGCGCGCACCGAGTCGCCGGGTTGCAGTTGCAGGCGCTTGGCGGTGAGACGGTCGACCACCAGGCATTCGCCCGCCTGCCTGCCACGGGCAGCCGTGATCCGGCAGTTTTCCAGACGGCGATTGTGGATCAGCCAGACCGGCGCTTGCTCGTCGGGTATGCCGATGACCAGGACCAGTGCCTGGCTGTCGCGTACCGTGCGAATCTGCGAAGTCGGCGCCTCGATCACAGGACCGGCGTCGAAGATGTCGATGTAGCCCTGATGGGCAAATCCCTCGGAGGTGAGGATTTTCAGCGCCGGCTCGGTGTTCGGGTGAGCCTTGCCGATCACCGCCTGGGCCTGCTCCGTCAGCAGGCAGGTATAGAGTGGCTGGCGCGGCATCAGTTCGGCGATGAAGGACTTGCTGCCCAGGCCGGACAACTGATCGGCATGGCTGAAATCCTTCTGGAAAAAGTGCCGACCCAGGCTGTCCCAGAAAGGTGAGCAGCCATCAAGGTCGGCATGCCCACGCAGTTCGGCAATCAGCCGGTCGCCGAACAGGTGGGTGAACTCGGCCACGAACAGCAGGCGTCCCAATGACAGCAGCCTGCCGTTGCTGCCCAGGCGCTGATCGGGGCGCAGGAACAGCGAGCAAAGCTCCGATTGCCCGGTCATTTCGTTGTTCATGAAGAGTGTGGGGATCTGGCGCTGGATCCCCAGGTCTGGCGATGAACTGTGGGTGAGGCCGACCCGATAGTTGTACCAGGGCTCGCGCAGACCGACGGCGCCCTTCAAGGCGCTGACGCCGACGATTTGCTGTTCGTCGTCCTCGAGCACGAACAGGTAATCGGCATCGGCGCGTTCGACCTGTTCGGCAAATGTCCGCCGGGCCCAGCGCAGCCGGTGCGCCAGTCGATCTTCGTTGGCCGGCAGACTGGTAAACCCGGGGCCGGCTTGCCGCGTCAGCGCCAGCAGGGCAGCGAGGTCGGTGACACTGGCGGGGCGCACGATCATCCGGCTGTTCCCTGTACATGCCGGGCCGCACACTGTTTTGCCGCGAGTCGTCGAAGAGTGTTCACAGCGCCACCAGCCGCACAAGACTGCCAGCATGCACATTCAACGCGGCGCACATCTGAGGGTGCAACTCCACGGCCTGCCCGTCGCGCACATCCAGCTCGGCAACGATCGCCCGATAATCCTTGAGCGAGTCATTGCTGACCATATAGCGGCCGCGCGCATCGATGGCGGTCCCGGGCCTGACGCTGGCCGTGACGTTGTGCACCACGGACCGGATAGAGGACAGTCGCGCCTGCAACGTCGGACCGCCGTCAAACAGGTCGACATACTGGTTGGTCTTGAAGCCCTCACGCTCGAGTATGTCGAACGCTTCCTGGCCATCGGGATGAACACGTCCGATGCACTCCTGAGCTGCCTTGGGCAGCATCGGCACGTAGATTGGATAATGTGGCATCAGTTCCGCCAGGAAAGACCGGCTCTCCAGGCCACACAGGCGCTCGGCCTCGGCGTAGGGCAGGTCGAAAAAGTGCCTGCCCACCGCATCCCAGAACGGTGAATGACCCTCAGCATCACTGAACCCGACTATCTCGGTAATCACCGAGTCGGCAAAACGCTGGAGATGAGCGCCGATGAACATCAGGCGAGCCCGTGACAGCAATTCGCTGAAGCGGCTGCCGACCAAGGTTGGGTCGATATGAAAGCCGCGCAACAAAGTGTGGCCGCTCAGGTCCTGACACAACGACAGTGCGGGCACCCCGTGCTCGATGTTGAGTTCCCGCGAGGCGGCGGTGTATTCACGGTTGCGCAGGCTGTAGAAGGGCGCGGCGTAACCCGCCGTGGCGAGAATTTCCGAGCAGCCCAGCAGCCGCTGGGTGTGCAGGTCTTCCAGCACGAAGAAATAGTTCTCCGATCCTTGCACGGCCAGGTCTTTTTCAAATGAGTCGCAAGAACCGATGATCCGCTCGCGCAGGCGCTCGGTATCGTCCGGCAGGGACGTGACGCCCAGCAAACTTTCCCGGGCGAGCAGTTGCAACTGGGGCAGATCACTCAATTCGACTGGACGCAAGACCAGCATGGATGCACTCCTGTATCAAAGGGTCTGGTGACAAGCACCCAACCTGACTATCACTGTCGGTTTCCACGCATTGCAGGGGCGGCTCACCTGATCGAGTTCAGGCGCCACTCTTGATGTCTTTCAGTTTTTCTTTTCACGTTCGGTGAGTTGTTTAACCGGGGGTTCAACGGCAGACCTGTAACAACGAAGCGACGGGGTGAAGGAGGTGATTATCTGCGAGGCTATCCGGGCTCCTGCTGGATGTTTTTCGTTTAATTGCCTGGTCGTTGGATCCAGTATTTATGCAACGCGCACTGGCTGTCTAGTGATTTTTTCAGCGGTTTTTTTTGCCATGGATGCAGCGTGAATTCTGTCAGTAAAGGGCTACAGGCAAGGCTGAGGATCGTGAAAGACACTGGCCAATCAACGCGTCAGACGCTGCCTTTAGACACGCAAGAAAACGTCTGGCGAGTATCACCAGCGTGTTACCTTTTCCTGACTTTTACTGCGAGTAATCCCATGCGGGCGACCCGTTTGACCTTGATCTGCCATGCGAGAACCGTCGCACAAAAACTGGGGCGGTTTCCTACAAATGAGCCGCTGGAGATGGATTGGCAATCTGCACAGGGTTCGCGCGGTGGCCGGTTCAAATCTTCGTCACGAATCATGTCCGCCCCGGAATTGCGCGCGCAGCAGACGGCCAGTTTGTTCGGCGGGGTGGTCGAGTCGGTCGAGGCGTTGCGCGACTGCGACTTCGGTCGGTGGCGCGGCGTGCAGCTCGATGACCTGCAAAAGGCTGAGCCCGAAGCACTGCAGGCCTGGTTCGAGGACCCCGAATCGGCGCCCCATGGCGGCGAGTCGGTCGCTGCCCTCATTCGCCGGGTGGTCGCCTGGATGACCCTGCTTGAGGCGACACCAGGGCACATCGTGGCGATCACCCATCCGTTCGTGATTCGTGCAGCGCTGGCCTCGGTGCTGCAAAGCGCGGCGTTCAACCAGATTGATGTTGAACCGCTCTCGTTCATCGAGTTGCGGTTCAACGGGTGCTGGCGTTTTCGTTTAATGGCGGATGAGCATGAGGACCTGCAGTCATGAAAAAACTCCTGGTGATCGGCATCGGTGCCGGCAACCCTGACTACATCACCCTGCAGGCCGTGAAAGCGCTGAACAGCGTCGATGTGTTTTTCCTGATGGACAAGGGCGAAAGCAAGGACAAGCTGATCGAGCTGCGTCGCGAGATTTGCGAGCGCTACATTACCGATCAGGATTATCGCTTCGTCGAGGCCCCGAGTCCCGAGCGCGAGCGCGGTGAGGGGGACTACCGGTCCAGTGTGGAGGCGCTGAACCAGGCGAAGCAAATGACCTTCCAGCGCCTGATCAAGGAGCAAATGTCCGACAGCGAATGCGCAGGTTTCCTGGTGTGGGGCGATCCGGCGCTGTATGACAGCACCATCAGGATCCTGCAGGCAATCCTTGCCTCAGGCGCCTGTGAGTTCGAGTTCGAGGTAATCCCCGGCATCACCAGCGTGCAGGCGCTGTGCGCGCAGCACAAGATGCCCCTGAACAGCATCGGCCAGTCCGTTGAAATCACCACCGGGCGGCGCCTGGCCGCAGGGCAGGTAAGCGATGCCGACAGCCTGGTGGTGATGCTTGACGCCCAGGATGCCTACCGGCAGGTCGCAGACCTGGAGACCGAGATTTACTGGGGCGCGTACCTGGGCACGGCGGACGAACTGCTGATCAGCGGCAAGCTCAAGGATGTGGCGCCGCAAATCGAGCGGGTGCGCAAGGCGGCTCGGTTGGCGAATGGGTGGATCATGGATACTTATCTGTTGCGCAGGCCTTGAGGTTGGCGAGGCACATGCCGGCCCTATCGCGAGCAGGCTCACTCCTACAGGAGATCCCAGCGCCCCTGTAGGAGTGAGCCTGCTCGCGATAGGGCCCTCAGCCACACCTCAACAATCAGCTTTAACCCCGCGCCCAAACCGCTCCCGATACACCGAAGGCGGCACCCCCACCACACTACGAAACGCCACCCGAAAACTCTCCACCGAACGATACCCGCAGCGCTCGGCAATCTGCTCGGAATTCTGCCGGGTGCTCTCCAGCAATTCCCGCGCCCGGCCCAGGCGTTCATGCTGCAGCCACGCCTTGGGTGGCATGCCGGTGGCTTCGGTGAAACGGCGCAGGAAGGTGCGCTCGCTCATGGCCGCCTCGCTGGCCAGGTCACGCACTTCCAGTGGCTGGTGCAGGCGCTCGCGGGTCCATTGCATCACCCGGGACAGATCACTGCGCGGCGCCGCACTCACCGGCGTCGGAATGAATTGCGCCTGGCCACCGGTGCGTTGCGGTGACATCACCAGGCGCCGCGCCACCGAGTTCGCGACCTGGGTGCCGAAATCCCGCGCCACCAGATGCAGGCAGGCATCGATGCCGGCGGCGCTGCCCGCAGAAGTAATCAGCTGACCGGCATCGACATACAGCACTTGCGGGTCCACCAGGATCTCCGGAAAGCGCTCAGCCAGTTCGGCACTGTAACGCCAGTGGGTGGTGGCGCCATGGCCATTGAGCAAGCCGGTGGCTGCCAGCACGAACACCCCGGAACAGATCGACAGCAACCGGGTGCCTCGCGCATGGGCCTGGCGCAAGGCCGCGAGCAATTCCTCGGGCACCGGTGCACTGCGGTCGCGCCAGCCGGGAATGATGATAGTGCGGGCCTGTTCCAGTAATTCCATGCCGCCATCGGCCAGCACCTGGATACCGCCCATGGCGCGCATCGGGCCCGAGTCCACGGCGACTATCCGATGGGTGTACCAGGGGAAGTCGAACTCCGGCCGGGCCAGGCCGAAGATCTCCACGGCGATGCCGAACTCGAATGTGCACAGGCCGTCGTAGGCCAGGATCGCGACCAATCCAGGGCAGGAATGCATTTGGCGGAAAACTCCCGGTGAGTGTCTTGTGCGCCACTGTAGCCCGAAGCGTGTGACGGATAAAGTCGTCTCACACCGCACAAGACTCTGGAGTACAACCCATGACCAGCCTGGTCCGTGAAATTCCCGCCGCACCCTCGGCCATCGCCCTGATGCATTTCAGCCAGCGCCTGACCTTCGAAACCGATTGCTCCGACGTCTACGGCAGCCAACAGGCCGGCGAAATGGATTTCGTGCTGGTGGACGTGCGCGGTCCGCTGGCGTTCGAACGCGGCCACGTGCCCGGCGCGATCAATATTCCCGGGCGCTTGCTGACGCCCGAAGGTTTGGCGCAATACCCGAAAAACAGCCTGTTCGTGGTGTATTGCGCCGGCCCCCACTGCAACGGCGCCAACAAGGCGGCAGTGAAGCTGGCGGCACTCGGCTACCCGGTCAAGGAGATGATCGGCGGGGTGACCGGGTGGCTGGATGAGGGATTTACCTTAAGTGACGCGGTGCAACCGGCCGTCAGCCCGGGGATCGGCTGCGACTGTTGAGCTAGCACGCTGCAGCACCGGGCCATTTGGCGGCTGCTGCGGATCATCACCAACCGACATCACGCTCATCATTCTTGCTGCGTTCCTGTAAGTATTTGTCGCCTGGACGTAATTTGCTGGCCAGTAGCCGCTCTAGACTGCCGACCACTTCGGTTTTCACCGACCGAAAGCGACCAATCGAACGCTGCCAATAAAAACCTCCGTACACAGGAGTTATGAATGAAGAAGCTAGTGATGTTCGGTGCCCTGGCACTGTCGATGCTGTCCCTGTCCGCCGTAGCCGACGACGCCAAGCCGATCCGTATCGGCATTGAAGCCGGTTACCCGCCATTTTCGATGAAGACCGCCGACGGTAAACTCACCGGTTTCGACGTGGATATCGGCGACGCATTGTGTGAGCAGATGAAGGTCAAGTGCACCTGGGTCGAGCAAGAGTTCGACGGCCTGATTCCCGCGCTGAAGGTCAAGAAAATCGACGCCATCCTGTCGTCCATGACCATCACCGACGACCGCAAGAAGAACGTCGATTTCACCATCAAGTACTACCACACCCCTGCGCGCTTCGTGATGAAGCAAGGCAGCGACGTCAAGGATCCACTGACCGAGCTCAAGGGCAAGAAAGTCGGCGTGTTGCGCGCCAGTACCCATGATCGCTTCGCCACTGAAGTACTGCAGCCGGCCGGGATCGTCCTGGTGCGTTACGGCTCCCAGCAGGAAGCCAACCTGGACATGGTCTCCGGACGCCTTGACGCGACGCTGGCCGACTCGGTAACCCTCGACGACGGCTTCCTGAAAACCGACGCGGGCAAGGGCTTTGCATTTGTCGGCCCGACCTACGAAGACGCCAAGTACTTCGGCGGCGGCGCGGGTATTGCAGTGCGCAAGGGTGATACCGAGCTGGCGGAAAAATTCAACACCGCCATCACCGAAATCCGCGCCAACGGCAAGTACAAGCAAGTGCAGGACAAGTACTTTGATTTTGACGTTTACGGTCATTGATCAAAGCGTTTAAAAAAGATGGCAGCCGTTGACGCGGCTGCCATTTTTTTTGGGTGAAACAGCAAACTGTAGGAGTGAGCCTGCTCGCGATGGCGTCGTTCCATTCAATATCAATGTGACTGACACTACGCCATCGCGAGCAGGCTCACTCCTACAGGGAGAATCAGGAGTCCTCAATGCAACGCATCGACCATCCACTGCCCTGGAGTCACCTGGGCACCGAACGCACCCTCAGTGTGTTTCGCTACGGCCAAGGCACTCGCAAGGTATATATCCAGGCCAGCCTGCATGCCGACGAATTGCCCGGCATGCGCACCGCCTGGGAATTGAAGAAACGCCTGGCCGAACTTGAGGCCCAGGGGCAGCTGCAGGGCGTAATCGAACTGGTGCCGGTGGCCAATCCGATCGGCCTTGATCAACACCTGCAAGGCAGCCACATGGGCCGCTTTGAGCTCGGCAGCGGCAAGAACTTCAACCGTTCGTTTGTCGAACTCAGCGCGCCGGTCGGGCAGTTGGTGGGTGATAAACTGGGCACCGATGCCCAGGCCAATATTGCCCTGATTCGCCAGGCCATGGCCCAGGTGCTAGACGGCTTGCCGGCACCGCTGTCGCAACTCGAAGCCATGCACCGGCTGCTGTTACGCCATGCCTGCGACGCGGACATCACGCTTGACCTGCACTGCGACTTCGAGGCGGCGATTCACATTTACGCCTTGCCGCAACACTGGCCGCAGTGGCAATCCCTGGCCGCGCGACTGCAGGCCGGCGTGGCACTGCTGTGCGAAGACTCCGGTGGCAGCTCGTTCGACGAATCCTGTTCTTCGCCCTGGTTACGCCTGGCGCGAGCTTTCCCCGGAGCCGCGATTCCACCTGCCAACCTGGCAACCACCCTGGAACTTGGCAGCATGGGCGATACCCGGGTCGATCAGGCGCAGGCCAATTGCGAGGCGATCCTGGGTTTTCTCGCCGAGCAGGGTTTCATCCTGGGCGAATGGCCGGCCGCGCCGGACGAATGCTGTGAAGGCATGCCGTTCGAGGGCACCGAGTATCTGTTCGCGCCTCATCACGGCGTGGTCAGTTTTCTGCGCGAGGCCGGAGAGTGGGTCGAGCGGGGTGATGGGTTGTTTGAAGTGGTGGACCCGTTGAATGACCGGGTCACCACGGTGCGTGCCGGGACCAGTGGAGTATTGTTCGCCATTGATCGAGGGCGTTACACCCAACCTGGGACATGGCAGGCGAAGGTGGCGGGACGGGAGCCGATACGGGTCGGGAAGTTGATCAACGATTGATTGTCAGATTCTGTGGTGCTCTTGATGCAGCTATCGCGAGCAGGCTCACTCCTACAGGGGAATGCATTTCAATTGTAGGAGTGAGCCTGCTCGCGATGGCGGCATCAGCAGCACCCGGAGCTTCACAGTGTTAGGCTTCAAACCAATCCTGCCCCATGAAGGAAGGTTCATGTTGAAGTTTTTCGCTGTGCTGACACTCCTGGCGTCTGCCGCCGTCCAGGCGCAAACCCCGCTGCAAACCGATCTGCCGCTCAAGTACCTGGAGCAGGCCCACGCCGAATCGCGCAACCAGCCCCTGGTGATTTTTCTCCACGGCTATGGCAGCAACGAGCAGGACCTGTTTGGCATCAAGGATGAATTGCCCGAGCAGTACAACTACCTGTCAGTGCGCGCGCCAATCGTGATGGAAGAGGGCAGTTACCAGTGGTTCCGCCAGAAGGGCCAGGGCGCCTACAACGGCGAAACCGAGGACCTGAAAAACAGCGGTCAGGTCTTGCTCGATTTCATCGCCCAGGCCACCCGCAAATATCACACCGAGCCGAGCAAGGTGTTCCTGGTCGGTTTCAGTCAAGGTGCGATCATGTCCTACGAGGTGGCGCTGCGTCATCCGCAGACGTTGGGTGGTATCGCGGCGTTGAGCGGGCGGATTCTGCCGGTGCTGCGGTCCGAGCTCAAGCCCGATGAAAAACGCCAGCAACTGGCGATCTTCATCGGTCATGGCACGGTCGATAAACGCCTGCCGTACGTCGATGGCACGGAGGCCAACAGCCTTTTGCAGGGCCTGGCACTCAAGCCTGAGTTTCACAGCTACGAGGGGCTGGGTCACAGCATCAGTGGCGCCGAGATGCAGGACCTGAGCGCCTGGTTGCAACGGCTCAATCCTTAAAGCTTATTTGCCGCTAAGCATTTGCTTGATCAGGGTTTCATGCGCCGCCATGTCGCCGGGTCGGGAAATCACCCGCACCACGGCCATGTGGCTACCGGAGGCGGCCATCAGCGTGGTGTTGAGGGTTTGCCCACCACCCTGGGTGGCCGTGCTGTCGACCTGGCGCACCCCCAGGCCGCTTTTCAGGGTCAGGCTTTTCTCGCTCAACTTGTTGTAGTCGGGCAGGGCCTTGAGTTGCGCCGCGTCAAAATCCGCTGCGGTGCCGTCGAGGAAAGCATTGTCGTTGTCCTTGACCTTGATGCCTTCGGGCAGGCTGTTTTCTGCGGCGATCACCACGGTCTTGGTGGTTTCGTTGGCGTACATGGTGCCACTCGCACCGGTGGAACTGGCGGGCAGTGGCGTGGCGACGAAACCTTTTGGCAGGCTGAAGATAAACTTGCCGCCCAGCATCGAGACCTTCTGCGACGCGCCGGTATTGCTGCTGGCCTTGGCAGCCTGAGCATTCAGGGTCCCCAGGCTGGCAGCTACTGCCAGCAACAGGACAACGGCTTTCTTGCTCAACAAAGACATTCGGGATCTCCAGGGATAGTCGCGTATTGGCCGCGATCATCCCATGCCGCGTGCAGGTCACTCCAGTACCGATGCTCGGCTGGTGTCACTCGCTGGAAGCCTGGACGCGCACGGTGACCGCCGGTTTGGCCAGCAGACGCCGGGTCACCCCCAGCATGGCCACCGATACTGCAACGCCCAAGGCAAAAGCGTTGAGCCCCATCCCGGGCAGTGCCAGGGCCAGGACCAGGCAAAAGGCCGCGAACGAATACATGCCAGTGGCCGTGGCCTGCAGCAACGCTGCGGTGAATGCCGGCCCGCGGGTTTGCTGGGAGAACACCGCCATCACGCTGCCGAGCACCGGGAACACCGCCAGCAAGCCGCTCCAGCGCTCGCCGACGGTACTCGCCAGCAAGGTAACCGCCAGGGTCAGCAGCGCGCCGGCGACCATGCGCCACAGCAGGCGGTCGGACTTCGGCGCAGGCCCCGAGACCACGGGTTGCACCGACGGAAACAGGTAAGGTGCAGCCAGTAGCGCGCTCGCGGCGGCTATTGCCGAGAACCACAGGGATGCAGGGATCAGCGACAGCACCAGTGCCAACACCGCCCACACCGATAACGAAATACTCAGTGCCCAGGGCCAGCTACGGCGTTGTGCTACCTGCGCGTAGGTCACGCAGAAAGCAATCATTGCGAACATCGCGGACAACGCCGCAGTGGCGGAGCGGGCGGCAAACACTTCGCCTTGTTCAATGGCGAGAAAGAACAGAATAGGCCCGACCACCACCGGCAGCCCCGACAGCCATCCGGCTACGCTCGGTCCCCAGCGTTTACCCGCCAGGGAAATCAGCAGCAGAAATCCGGGAATGACCAGCAGTTTGAGCAGTAGCACGCACGTGTCTCCGACCTGAGTGGGACGGCCACGTTAGCATGCACGGGATGGATTGCTGCAAAGAATTGCATTTTTTGTATACAACATTCTGGCCTTGTACAGTTGGGCATTCGGCGTATAACTTTTAGCACTCCTCTGTGCGATTCGAGCCCACCATGACCCGACCCCGTTCACTTCTGCGCCACGGTCTGTGGCTGCTGGCCCTGTTGGGCAGTCATGCGCTGGCCAACTGGCAGGACTCGTTGCCCGGCGCGCGGATCATCGGCGCGGGCGAATTCAGCCTGTTCGGTTTTGATGTCTACAACGCCCGTCTGTGGAGCGCGGTTCGCCCGTTGGCGAGTGACCAGCCGTTCGCCCTTGAGCTCATCTACCAGCGCAAGATTTCCCGGGACGACCTGGTTCAGGCCAGCGTCGATGAGATCAAGCGCCTGTCGGGGGAGTCTGTGAGCGACGGGCAGCTGGCGCAATGGCAGGGGCAGATGCAGCAGGCGTTTGTCGATGTGCAGGCCGGAACGCGGATTACCGGCGTGTTTCTACCGGGGCAGGGCGCGCGCTTTTATGTCGGGCAGCAGTTGCAGCATGAGGTCAATGATCCGGCGTTTGCCCGGGCGTTTTTTGCCATATGGCTGGATCCGCGAACGCGCAATCCGCAATTGCGGAAGCAGTTGATGGGAGTGGCGCAATCCCCGTAGGAGCTGCCGAAGGCTGCGATCTTTTGACCTTGCTTGCAAGCGGTTCCGAAAAAACAAGATCAAAAGATCGCAGCCTTCGGCAGCTCCTACAATAGATCGGGTTGGTTGGGACCCGGTGCGACGTGGTCGCACCGGGTGTGTTGCCAGGCTGCGCGGTTCTTCGTGGGTCCCCGCGCCGTCTGTTGAACGCTTTACGCCCGTTCGATCGCCAGCGCCACGCCCTGGCCGCCACCGATGCACAGGGTCGCGAGGCCTTTCTTGGCGTCGCGCTTGATCATTTCATGCAGCAAGGTCACCAGCACACGGCAGCCCGATGCACCGATCGGGTGACCGAGGGCAATGGCGCCGCCGTTGACGTTGACCTTGTTCAAGTCCCATTCCAGGTCCTTGGCCACGGCCAGGGATTGTGCGGCGAAAGCTTCGTTGGCCTCGATCAGGTCCAGTTGACCGATCGACCAGCCGGCCTTGTCCAGGCACCGGCGAGTGGCCGAGACCGGGCCAATGCCCATGATCGCCGGATCGACGCCCGCATTGGCATAGGCGGCGATTTTCGCCAGTACCGGCAAGCCCAGTGCCTTGGCTTTCTCGGCGCTCATCAGGATCACGGCGGCGGCGCCATCGTTGAGCGACGAAGCGTTACCGGCCGTCACCGAGCCGTCTTTCTTGAACGCCGGTTTCAGTTTGGCCAGGGCTGCAGCGGTAGTGCCGGCGCGCGGCTGTTCATCGGTCGCGAACGACAGCGGTTCGCCCTTGCGCTGGGGAATCAGGATCGGCGTGATCTCGTCGACAAAACGCCCGCCTTCGATAGCCGCCACGGCTTTCTGCTGCGAGGCCGCAGCGAAGGCGTCCTGCTGCTCGCGGGTCAGGCTGTACTTCTCGACCAGGTTTTCCGCAGTGATGCCCATGTGGTAGTCGTTGAACGCATCCCACAGGCCATCGCTGATCATGGTGTCGACCAGTTGCGCATGGCCCATGCGCAGTCCGGTGCGGGCGCCGGGCATTACATAGTTGGACAGGCTCATGTTCTCCTGGCCGCCAGCAATGATCACCTCGGCGTCGCCGCAGCGAATCGCCTGGGTGGCCAGGTGCAGGGCCTTGAGGCCCGAGCCGCAGACTTTGTTCAGGGTCATGGCCGGTACGGTGAAAGGCAGCCCGGCCTTGATCGCCGACTGGCGCGCAGGGTTTTGCCCGGCGCCTGCGGTCAACACCTGACCCATGATCACTTCATCGACCAGCGCCGGGTCGAGCCCGGTCTGCGCCAGCAACTGGCGGATCACCGCAGCGCCCAGGTCAACGGCCGACACACCGGCCAACGCGCCCTGGAAGCTGCCAACGGCGGTGCGGGTGGCGGCAACAATTACGACGTCTTGCATGGAATGATTCCTCACTGGGCAGCGAACTGCATTTGCGGCACGTGATCAGGCACGATCAGTTTACCGGCGGTCTTGGCGACGATTTCCTCGACGCTGACGCCCGGTGCACGTTCCTTGAGAATGAACGCGCCGTTGTCGATTTCAAGGTAAGCCAGGTCGGTCAGGACCCGCTTGATGCACCCGGCGCCGGTCAGCGGCAGACTGCATTTGGACAGAAGCTTGGACTCACCGTCTTTCGACGCGTGGGTCATGATGACGATGATGTTTTCAGCGCCTGCCACCAGGTCCATGGCGCCGCCCATACCCTTGACCAGCTTGCCGGGAATCATCCATGAAGCGATGTTGCCCTGCACGTCGACTTCAAAGGCGCCGAGCACGGTCAGGTCGACATGACCGCCGCGAATCATCGCGAAGGACTCGGCCGAGGAAAAGATCGACGCGCCGGTACGCGCGGTCACCGTCTGCTTACCGGCGTTGATCATGTCGGCATCGATGGTTTCTTCAGTCGGGAACGGACCCATGCCGAGCAGGCCGTTTTCCGATTGCAGCATGACTTCCATGCCTTCGGGAATGTAGTTGGCAACCAGGGTCGGAATGCCGATGCCCAGGTTCACGTAGAAGCCGTCCTGCATTTCGCGGGCGACGCGTTGAGCCATTTGTTCGCGGGAAAGTGCCATTGTTGTTATTCCTTCATTCGGGCCGGGGGCAGGGGTTCACTTACGCACGGTGCGCTGTTCGATGCGCTTCTCGAACGTGCCGCAAATGACCCGGTCGACGTAGATGCCAGGGGTATGGATCTGCGCCGGGTCCAGCTCGCCGGGCTCGACGATTTCTTCGACTTCGACCACGGTGATCTTGCCGGCGGTAGCCGCCAGCGGGTTGAAGTTCTGGGCTGTGTGGCGATAGATAACGTTGCCGAAGTGGTCGGCTTTCCAGCCTTTGACGATGGCGAAGTCACCGGTGATGGACTCTTCCATCAGATACTTGCGGCCGTGAAATTCGCGCACTTCCTTGCCGTCGGCGACCGGGGTGCCGACGCCGGTGGCGGTGAAGAACGCAGGAATGCCGGCGCCGCCCGCGCGCATTTTTTCCGCGAGGGTGCCTTGGGGTGTCAGGACGACTTCGATTTCGCCTTTGAGCAGTTGGTCTTCGAACAGTTTGTTCTCGCCAACGTAGGAGGCCACCACTTTGCTGATCTGCCGGTCTTCGAGCAGCACGCCGAGGCCAAAACCGTCGACGCCGCAGTTGTTGGAGACTACGGTAAGGTCGCGTGTGCCTTTGCGCTTGATCTCGGCGATGAGATTTTCCGGGATGCCGCACAGACCGAACCCGCCGGCGATTACGGTCATGCCGTCTTCAAGACCTGCCAGAGCTTCCTCGTAGGAACTCACGCGCTTGTCGAAACCTGCCATATGCACCTCTTTTATTCTTAATGGGCGGCTGGCTAGCCGAATGAAACCAGTGTCGCGCTGGATGATTGATTTGTTAAGTTGATTTTTATGGCTGATTAATAGATAAAACTAAATACCCCTCTGTAGGAGCTGCCGAAGGCTGCGATCTTTTGATCTCGATTTTAAGTGCCCACTACAACATAAGATCAAAAGATCGCAGCCTGCGGCAGCTCCTACGCCGACCGACCGACCGACCGACCGACCGACCTACCGAGCGAAGCGACCATGACCATCAAACAAATCCGCGCCTTCCTCGCCGTCGCCCAAAGCCTCAGTTTTGCCGTGGCCTGCGAACGCCTGCACCTGTCGCAGTCGGCGCTCAGCCTGACCATCAAGGCGCTCGAAGAGGGCCTGGGCGGGCGACTGTTCACCCGCAACACGCGCAACGTCGCCCTGACCGCTGAAGGTGAATCCCTGGTGCCCCTGGCGCGTCGGCTGATCGCCGACTGGGACAACGCCGAGGACGAGCTGCGCCAGCGTTTCACCCTGCAGCGCGGGCGGGTCACGCTGGCGGCCATGCCCTCGTTCGCCGGCAACCTGCTGCCGCCGATCCTCAAGACTTTCCGCGCGCGTTACCCCAAGGTCAACGTCACCGTGAATGACGTGATCAACGAGCAGGTCCTGGAAATGGTGCGGGACCGGCAGGTCGAGCTGGGCGTGGCGTTCGAGCCGGCCACCAGTTCGACCCTGGCCTTCACGCCGCTGTACATGGACCGCTTCGTCGCGGTCGTGCCCCAGGACTCGCCGTTGGCGCAGCTGGACGAGATCGCCTGGCAGACGCTGCTGCAGGAGCCATTTATCACTTTGCAGCGCCCGTCAACAGTGCGGGTGATGCTCGAAGAGCACTTGCAGGCACGGGGGATGAAGTTACCGGTGGAGTTTGAAAGCCATCAACTGGCGACAGTCGGGCGCATGGTTGCCAGCGGGCTGGGGGTCAGCGCGGTGCCGGCCTTGTGCGCGGGGCAGATGCGCGAATTGGGGGCGCACTGCCTGACCCTGCATGACCCGGTGGTGGAGCGGGCGATCGGGGTTTTGACCAAGCCAGGGGTGGAGTTGTCGGCGGCGGCGCAGGCGTTGTTTGATGTGCTCCGCGAGGAAAACCTGGCCCAACGTATGTCCCTCGGTTGAACACTGTCCTGTGGGAGCGGGCTTGCCCGCGATGGCGGTGTGTCAGCGCATAAATGTGCTGGATGTGCCGGCTTCTTCGCGGGCAAGCCCGCTCCCACAGGGTCCACAGTTGTCAGGAAGACAGGTGTTGAGCCAGCAACGGTAAAAGCTGTTCGCATGAGGCTTCAATCTTCAGGTCAAGAAGCTCATCCGCCCGGGTTTTGCCCAGGTTGATCGCAATCAATGGCTTGCCCTGATCCGCCATCGCCCGGCACAGGCGGAACGCCGAATACGCCATCAACGACGACCCCACCACCAGCAATCCCGCCGCCTTCTCGACCGCCGCCATGGCCTTCGCTGCCGTGACCTGCGCCACGTTCTCGCCGAAGAACACCACATCCGGCTTCATCCGCTCTCCGGCGCAGTGGGGGCAGTGCGGCACCTGAAAGCGGGCTTCGAAGGCCGGGTCGAGCAGCGTGTCGCCATCCGGGGCCTGCACCGCATCGACGCCGGCCAGGTACGGATTGTGCTCTTCCATCAGCTGCTGGATCGAGTCACGCCCGCTGCGTTGCCCGCAATCAAGGCACAGCACCCGATGCAGGCTGCCATGCAGCTCGATGACGTCGTGGCTGCCGGCCTGATCGTGCAGGGTGTCGACATTTTGCGTGATCAACGCGCGGATCCGCCGAGTGCTTTGCAACCGGGCCAATGCCTCGTGCGCCACATTCGGCTGGGCCAGGCGCACCCGCGGCCAGCCGAGCATCGCCCGCGCCCAGTAGCGCCGACGGGATTCGGCGGCCGCGAGAAATTCCTGGTACATCATCGGCTGCCGCCCGCGCCGCACGCCCTGGTTGTCACGGTAGTCCGGAATACCCGAGGGCGTGCTGATGCCCGCGCCGGTGAGGACCACGAACGGTTGTTCGGCCATCAGGCGGCTGAGCTGATCGAGTTGTTCGCGGACACGGCCATTGAGCATGTTCAATACTCCAAGAGGTGCCCACATTGTAGGAGCTGCCGAAGGCTGCGATCTTTTGATTTTGATTTTGATTTTTGATTTTTTGAGATCAGGATCAAAAGATCGCAGCCTTCGGCAGCTCCTACGCAGAACCTAGTCAGGCGTTTCTACTTGCGCGCCTCCAGTATCAGATTGAACGGCGTCTCCGTCGCCCGCCGGAATGTCTTGAAGCCGGCTTCCATGAACACCTCGCGCAGCCGCGCCTCTCCGGCCTGGGCACCGAGCCCCAGGCCGACTTCCTGGGACAGCGAGTTGGGCGTACAGATGAAGGTGGAGGCGGCATAGAACAGACGCCCCACCGGGGTGACGTTGTCGTCGAGGGCATCGTTGGCAAACGGTTCGACCAGCAGCACCGTGCCGTCCGGTTTCAGCGACTGATACGCGTGCCGGGCCGCCCCCACCGGGTCGCCCATGTCGTGCAGGCAGTCGAAGTAGCACACCAGGTCGTAGTCGTCGCCCGGATAACTCTTGGCAGTTCCCTGAAAGAACCGCGCACGTCCGGCCACGCCACCTTCCTCGGCGCGCTGGGTGGCGACGGTGACGGAGGGCGCATGATAGTCGAACCCGACGAACCGCGAGTCCGGGAACGCCTGGGCCATGATCACTGTGGATGCGCCATGGCCACAGCCAATGTCCGCGACCTTGGCCCCGGCCTCCAGCTTGGCGACTACGCCGTCCAGGGCCGGCAGCCATTCGGCGATCAGGTGCGCCTTGTAGCCGGGGCGGAAGAAGCGTTCGGTGCCGCTGAACATGCACGGATGGTGGTCACCCCAGGCCAGGGCGCCGTTGCCACGCATGGCCTTGAGCAGTTTGTCCTTGTCATGGAAAAACGAGGCGACTACGCCGACGCCCCCCGCCACGTACACCGGGGAGTCCTCGATCGCCAGCGCCAGGGCCTGTTCTTCCGGCAGGCGGAACTGGCCGTCCTGATGTTCCATGTAGCCGGAGGCGGCGTGAGCGCTGAGCCATTCGCGCAGCAGGCGCGGATTGCAGCCGGTCTTGTCGGCGAGTGCATCGGGGGTGACGGGCTGACTGTCGGCCATGGCCCGGTACAGCCCGAGCTCTTCGCCGAGGATGACGTTGGCGAGCATCGCCGCGCCGCCCATGTCGTTGATCAGTTTGCCCATGAAATCGTTGAGTCTGGCCTCGTCCATCACGTGTGCTCCTTTGGCAGGATCACGGTCCAGGGCGTGCGCCACTGGGCGGTGGTCGCGGGAATGAACAGGACTATAGAGGAAGTCCCGTGTGCCCTAAGTCTAGTTCGCAGCCGCTGAACCGCTGTTCCAGGCGACGAAACTCCTGCAGGAGCATTGAGCCCATTGCCTGGGTTGCACACTCATTTTACCCTGGCTGACTCCCCTGGCCATCCCGCCTGACCCAAGGCCTGGAGCAGCGTCTGCGCATCGAGTCCCGGCACGGCATGGCCATTGCCTTCAGCAGAATCGGCGGCCAGCAGGGCGTTGATGATGGCTTCCTCCACGGCCTCGGTCGCCGCCAGGAACAGCTCGCTGATGTGATCGTTATTGACCATGCGCAGCTGATCGCAAGTGGCTGCGCCTTTGCCTTCATAGGCGGCCGGCGGAATCTGGTTGCCAGTGGCGAACGCGACAAAAATGTCGCCGCTGTGATCCTCGTTGCCGCCGCCGGTGCGGGCCAGGCCAAGGCTGGCGCGTTGGGCCAGGCGCGTGCACTGATGCGGTAGCAGCGGCGCGTCGGTCGCCAGGCAGACCACGATCGAACCCATGCCGGGGTAGGGTAACGACGCCTTGAGAAAAGGTGAGTCGGCCTGTTCCATGTAGCGCCCCACCGGGTAACCGTCGACCCGCAATTCGTTGCGGATGCCATGGTTGGCCTGGACGATGGCGCCGACCGTCCAACCGCCCTGGGCAGCGTTCAAACGACGGGAAGCGGTGCCGATGCCACCCTTGAATTCATGGCAGATCATGCCGCTGCCACCGCCCACCGCGCCCTCGGTCACCGGGCCGCCGGTTGCGCTCTCCAGCGCCTGGGCAACGTGTTCGGGTTTGACATGGAAGCCGTTGATGTCGTTGAGCAGGCCGTCGAAGGTTTCCAGCACCACGGGCATGTTCCAGTAGAGTCGACCGTCATCCGGTTGCTGCTGGCGATCCAGCGCCACCAGCGCATCGCGCACCACGCCCAGGCTGTGGGTGTTGGTGAAGGCGATCGGACTGGTCAACAGGCCTGCCTCGCGAATCCACTCCAGGCCCGTGGCGTCGCCGTTGCCATTGAGCACATGCACGCCAGCAAAACACGGCTGCTGGTTGGTGGAGCCGGCGCGCGGCTCGATCAGGGTGACGCCGGTGAGGACGTCGCGACCACTGGCTGTGCGGCCCCTCACATTGCTGTGGCCAACCCGAACACCGGGCACATCGGTGATGGCATTGAGGGGGCCGGGTTGCAGTTGGCCGAACTGGATGTTCAAGTCGCGGGCGCGTGGTTTCATCTGTAGTCTCATCGTCAGGTTGATGCAAAGTGCCTGCAGCCTACTGGCAGGCAGGCTGCTCACCCATTCCCATCATGGGTTACTCGAAAGGGGTAGTGCGTGGACGCGTTGTTGAAAGAGTTGCCCGTGCACCAGGGGTTAGCGCGGGTGTTTGCTGCGGTGGGCCACGACGGATTCTGGCGCGCACTGGTCGATACCCTGCGCCTGCTGGTGCCGCTGGACAACGCGCTGGTGGCGCTGATGCGGGCGGGACGGGTGCCCAGGCTGCTGATCGATTTCGACTCGAAAGGCGGCGCCAGCGAGCACGACGAATTGGCCGACTACAGTGCCGGCATGTACCTGCTGGATCCGTTTTATCAGGCTGCTTGCGCAGGCATTGCCGACGGCTTGCACAGCCTCGAATCGGTGGCGCCTGACCAGTTCCAGCAGAGCGAGTATTATCTCAGCTACTTCCAGTCGGTGGTGGGCGGCGATGAGTTGCAATTCATGCTCAACATCGACGGTGATGTGCTGGGCCTGTCCCTCGGTCGGTCAACGCGCTTCACCCTCGAAGAGCAGGGCCGCCTGCTGTGCGTGCGCGACTGGGTGCTGGCGGCGATCCGCCGTCACGTGCAGCTGCTGCCGGCGCTGGCACCGACCAGCGAAGCCATAGCCGGCGACCTGGCCTCCTTGCTGGACCGCTTCGACGCACGCCTGACGGCTCGCGAAATCGAAACCGCGCGGCTGATCCTGCAAGGCTTTTCCAGCAAGGCGATCGCCCAGCAGATGGGCATCTCCCCGGAAACCGTGAAGGTGCATCGGCGCAATCTTTATCAGAAGCTCAACGTGAGCGGGCACGGGGAGTTGTTTGCGCTGGTGCTGCAGCCGCGTTGACCTTAAACCGTGTCGCTCCCATCGCGAGCAGGCTCGCTCCCACACGGGAGTGCATGTTCCTGTGGGAGCGAGCCTGCTCGCGATAGCCGCGCCGCGGATTTACAACCGAAACACCAACGCCTTCAACCCACACTCGATATCGGTATCTGGAAACTCCGGCGGGTTCTCCAGGCGCTGCTCAAATCGCAGGCTTGGCGCTTCACGGGTCACACCCTCGACCAGAAAATCTGCCCCCAGTGCCGGGTCATTCATGCAGGCCAGAACAATGCCCTCGGCCCCCAGCAATTCCGGCAGCCGACGCAGCACTCGCTGGTAATCCTTGGTCAGCAAAAAGCTGCCCTTCTGAAACGACGGTGGGTCGATGATCACCAGCTCATACGGCCCCTTGCCAATCACCTTGCCCCAGGACTTGAACAGGTCGTGGCCCAGGAACGTCACCTTGCCCAGGTCGTGCCCGTTCAGCCGGTGATTGTCGCGACCCCGGCTCAGGGCCGCGCTGGACATGTCCAGGTTGACCACATGCTCGGCGCCGCCTTCGATCGCCGCCACCGAAAAGCCGCAGGTATAGGCGAACAGATTGAGCACCCGCTTGCCCTGGGCGTTGGCCCGTACCCAGTCACGCCCGTAGCGCATGTCGAGGAACAGCCCGTTGTTCTGCTTGCGGCCCAGGTCCACCCGATAACGCAGGCCGCCCTCGGTAATGGTCATGTCGTCGATTGCATCCCCCACCAGCCACTCGGTGGTGCTCTGCAGCAGGTAGCGATGTTGCACCGCCAGGGTATGCGCGCCGCTGGTCAGCCATGCGGGCGAGCCGGCGAGCTGCAGCAGGATTTGCCGCAAGCCGTCCAGCTGTTCCACGGGTGGTTCCTTGAACAGCGACACCAGTACCACGCCTTGCAGCCAGTCGACCGTCACCTGCTCCAGGCCCGGCCAGCAGCGACCGCGGCCGTGGAACAGGCGGCGGGTTTCTGTCGGGGCATCTGCCAGGGCGGTCAGCAGATGATCTTGGAGGAGGGCGAGTGCTTGAGGATTCATCGTCTGCGGTCGGTCGTTTGCGGGGGCGGCATTTAACCACAACTTTAGCCGGCGGCTGCTTTCCAGGCGTCGGGAGTTATCACGTTTAATTTAACTTTCCGTGAGGATTTGGCGATCTGGCGGCCCACATACTCGGTTCCAACGAATAACAACAGCCACCGGGAGAGCCAGCATGTCGCAGCCACTAACGGTCAGCACTCATCCGCGCTGGCTACGCCTGACCCATTGGCTCAATGCCCTTGCGGTTCTGGTGATGGTCACCAGCGGCTGGCGCATCTACAACGCCTCGCCGCTCTACGACTTCAGTTTCCCCGCCTCGATCACCCTCGGCGGCTGGCTGGGTGGAGCCCTGCAATGGCATTTCGCGGCGATGTGGTTCCTGGCCATCAACGGGGTCATTTATCTGCTGATCAACCTCGCCAGCGGGCGCCTGTCACGACGCTTCTTCCCCGTCTCGCCCAAAGGTGTCGGGCACGACCTGCTGGCCGCGCTCAAAGGCAAACTCGGGCATGCAGACCTGCGCCAGTACAACCAGGTGCAGCGGCTGGCCTACCTGTTCGTGATGCTCGACATCGCGTTGCTGGTGGTCTCCGGGCTGGTGCTGTGGAAGTCGGTGCAGTTCCCCCTGTTACGTGAACTGCTCGGCGGCTACGAGGCCGCGCGGCATGTGCATTTTATCGCGATGACGCTGTTGCTGGCCTTTGTCGCGGTGCATCTGGTGATGGTCGCGCTGGTGCCGAAAACCCTGCTCGCGATGCTGTTCGGACACAAGGAGCCGCTATGAAAAAGCGCATTCAAGGACTCGGGCTGGATGAAGCGTCCATTCTCGCCGACGCCCGAAAAATCATCGCCCCGCAAATCGAAGACCGCTCGCGCCGCTCCTTCCTGATGCGTGGCCTGACCCTCGGCGGAGTGGCCATGTTGTCCGGCTGCAACCTGACCGACAACGAGAGTGTCGAGACTGCGTTGTCCTCCATGTCGCGCTTCAACGAT
This sequence comes from Pseudomonas sp. LB3P31, assembly GCF_054897945.1. Lineage (NCBI taxonomy): Bacteria > Pseudomonadati > Pseudomonadota > Gammaproteobacteria > Pseudomonadales > Pseudomonadaceae > Pseudomonas > Pseudomonas sp. LB3P31. The sequence goes on along the minus strand of NZ_CM142710.1, from coordinate 1,022,992 downwards.
CGGGTGCAGGGCTGGCTGTTCAATCCCAACGCCCTGGCGCCGACCTACCCGGCGTCGATGATTACCCGGCCGTTTCCGTTCAATGCCTTCTACGGCATCGACGAAGCGCCCACCGTCGAGGCAGACAGTTACCGTCTGGAAGTCACCGGTATGGTCGCCGACAAACACAGCTGGCGCCTGGAAGAGCTGCGCGCCATGGCGCAGACCGAACAAATCACCCGGCACATCTGCGTCGAAGGCTGGAGCGCGATCGGCCGCTGGGGTGGGGTGCGATTCAGCGATTTCCTCAAGCGCATCGGCGCCGATACCGACGCCAAGTACGTCGGGTTCAAATGCGCGGACGACTACTACACCAGCATCGACATGGCCACCGCGCTGCACTCGCAAACCCTGCTGGCGCTGACCTATGACGGCGCGGTGCTGCCGCGCGAGTATGGCTTCCCGATGAAGCTGCGCATGCCGACCAAGCTGGGCTACAAGAACCCCAAGCATATCCAGGCGATTTTCGTCAGCAACACCTACAGCGGCGGCTACTGGGAAGACCAGGGCTACAACTGGTTCGGTGGCAGCTGACGATCACCCGACAAGTACCACCGCGCAGCCCTCGCTGCGTTCATTCGCAATCTGAGCTTCAGGAGATTCACCATGAAAAAGTTGACCAGCGTTGTTCTGTCGATGTGCCTGGCCGTAGGTGCTGCCAGCGTATTTGCCGCCGATACGATGACTAACGACGGCATGAGCAAGGACAGCATGAGCAAGGACTCGATGTCCAAGGACTCAATGAAAAAGGACCAGATGAAGAAGGACGGCATGCACAAGGATTCGATGTCCAAGGACTCGATGAAAAAAGACCCGATGCAAAAGGACGGCATGAGCAAGGATTCAATGTCCAAAGACGCCATGAAAAAAGACGCACCGTCGCAATAAAACAATGGCCACGCGACGCCAGGTTTGAATGTGGGGGTATGACCTGGGGTCATACCCCCATGACTTTTAATGGTTACAGCCGCGCAAACCCCCAGTGGTAAAAAATCGCAGACACAGCTCATCAACAACAAAAAAGAGCGTTTGCAGCCATGACTGATTTTTCCGCCATCCAGCGCTCTTCAATTTTCGACATTAGCCACGCGACTCCTACCGTCTGCGTGCACTTCTGATCATCCAGAAAATCACTGAAGAGTAAAAACTCATGAAAGAACTCGACCTGTACATCGGTGAAGGTTTCGAAGGCCCGGGCGTCAACGCTGCACACATCAATATACTCATCGGCCCGCGCAATGGCCCGGCGGGTCACGCATTCGCCACCAGCCTGGCTTCGCCGAGCCAGGGACATTGCCCGTTCATGGTGATCGCCCAGCCAAACATTCCAGTCAAGCCCATGACTCTCTATGTCAACAAGGCCGCGATCAGCAGCGACCTTCACGGCAACGCCACCTGGGGCGCGTCCCAGGCCGGCATTGCCAAGGCTGTTCTTGAGGCGCTGCTGGACGGCACGTTGCCGCCGCAAGCCGAGGACGAGTGGGCGATCGTGACGGCCAACTGGGTCAATCCAGCCTGCGATGACCTCGATGCGGTGTACCGCAACAACTACAACGCGTGCCGCACCGCCATCGTCGCGGCACTGACCGGCAAGCCGCAAACCGCGCAGCTGGCGGATGTGGTCAATCACATCAGCAACCCTTTCTACACGCCAAAAGCCTGAGGTGCGCGCCATGCAATATATCCGTTTGGGCAACTCCGGCCTGCAAGTCTCGCGTCTGTGCCTGGGCACCATGAACATGGGCACCCCGGACTGGAAACCGTGGATCTTCGATGAGAAGAAGAGCGAGCCGATCGTCGCCCACGCGCTGGACAACGGGGTGAACTTCATCGACCTCGCGGACTTCTATTCCGCCGGTGTTGGCGAGGAAGTGGTGGGACGCATCGTCAAGCGCCTGGCCCGTCGCGAGGACCTGGTGATCACCACCAAGGTCGGCTACGGCACCCGCACCGGAATCAATGCCAGCGGCCATTCACGCAAGCACATCATGGACAGCATTGATGCGTCGCTCAAGCGCCTGAACATGGACTACGTCGACGTGTTCATGCTGCATTACTTCGATGTGAACACCCCGGTCGAAGAAACCATGAGCGCAATGAACGAGATCGTGCGTTCGGGCAAGGCGCGTTACATCGGCGTGTCGACCATGCTGACCGGTCAGCTGGCGAAAATCCTCATGGCGTGCGAGCGCAATGGCTGGGTCAAGCCGATCAACATGCAGCTGCAACTCAACTGCGCCTATCGCGAGGAAGAACGCGAGATGATTCCGTTCTGCCGCGACCAGGGCCTCGGCGTCTCGGTGTTCAGCCCGCTGGCCCGTGGCTTGTTGACCGGTGACGTGCAATCGACGCGCAACCAGACCGACTTCTTCACGCAACAGATGTATAGCGACGAAGCTTCGTTCGAGATCGCGCATTCGGTGCAGCGGGTGGCGCGCGCGCGAGGCGTGTCCAACGCGCAAATTGCCCAGGCCTGGGTCGCCAATCATCCGGGTGTGGATTGCATGCTGGTGGGCGCCGACACCACCGCGCAATTCGACAGTGCGCTGGCCGCGCTGGAGACCCGGCTGGATGCCGACGAGCTGCATGAACTGGAACGCAATTACACCCCGTGCGACGTGATCAACGATTACACCGCCGGCAAACGTATCTTGCGTTCGGCCCGTCCGGGCCTGGAACGCTTCACCCTGACCGAGGCTGTGGCATGAGCGAGCTGATCCGTAACGGCAACTTCATCGATGGCCAATGGACCAGCGGTGGTGCCACTTACCCGGTGTTCAACCCGGCCAATGGCGAGTTGATTGCCGAGGTGCAAAAGGCCGATGCCAGCGCCGCTAACCTGGCGATTGAAGCAGCCAACCGTGCGTTGCCGGCATGGCGCAAATTGACTGCCAAGGAACGCAGCCAAAAGCTCAAGCGCTGGAGCGAGCTGATGCTGAGCAACCAGAAGGACCTGGCGACGTTGCTCAGCCGTGAACAGGGCAAGCCGCTGGCCGAGGCCATGGGTGAAGTGGTCTACGCCGCGAGCTTCCTGGAGTGGTTCGCCGAGGAGGCGAAACGAGCCTACGGTGATGTGATTCCGAGCCACAAGGCGGATGCGCGGATCATCGTGGTCAAGGAAGCCATCGGCGTCGTTGCTGCGATCACGCCGTGGAATTTTCCGCTGGCGATGGTCACCCGCAAAGTAGGCCCTGCGCTGGCGGCGGGTTGCACGATGATTCTCAAACCTTCGGAAGAAACGCCGTTATCAGCGTTTGCGTTGGCGGTGCTGGCTGAACAGGCGGGCATTCCACCTGGCGTGTTCAACATCGTTTCCGGGGATGCCGTGGCGATTGGCGGGGCGCTGCAAGCCTCCGGCATCGTGCGCAAACTGTCGTTCACCGGGTCCACCCGCACTGGCAAATTGCTCATGCGACAGGCCGCCGACACCCTGAAAAAAATCTCGCTGGAACTGGGCGGCAACGCACCGTTCATTGTCTTCGACGATGCCGATCTGGACGCTGCGGTCAAAGGAGCGATGGCTTCAAAATTCCGCAACACCGGGCAGACCTGCGTCTGCGTCAACCGCTTCTTCATTCAGGACGGAGTCTACGAGGCCTTCACCGGCAAACTGGCCGAAGCCGTTGCGGCAATGCGCGTGGGTAGCGCCCTGGACGGTGAAACCGAGCAGGGCCCGCTGATCAACGCGGCCGCCCTGGCCAAGGTCGAGCTGCACGTGGGCGATGCGCTGGAGAAGGGCGCCAAGCTGCTGTGTGGCGGTCGCCGGCACGCATTGGGTGGCACTTTCTACGAACCGACCATCCTTGCCGAAGCTTCCAGCGCAATGCTCATCGCCCAGGACGAAACTTTCGGTCCGGTAGCTGCCTGTTTCCGCTTCAAGGACGAGGCCGAAGTCCTGCAGCGCGCCAACGATACACCCTACGGTCTGTCGGCCTACTTCTACAGCCGCGACATCGGGCGCGTGTGGCGCATGGCTGAGGGCCTGGAAGCCGGCATGGTCGGGATCAATGAAGGGATCATCTCCACCGAGGTCGCGCCGTTCGGCGGCATCAAGGAATCGGGTCTCGGCCGTGAGGGTTCCAGGTACGGCCTGGATGATTACCTGGAGATCAAGTACCTGTTGATGGGCGGTCTCTGACGCACGCCGCATCAATTTTAGGACGAGCCTGCTGGCGATGGACGCCAACGATAACGCTGGAAGCCAGGCACCCACCGGCGTTCTCAGGTTCATCGCGAGCAAGCTCGATCCGTCAGTAGGCACAGGCTCCACAGATAAAAACGTTCGGTTTCATTTCTCCGTCAATAACAACAATTGGAGACTTACATGTCCGCACAACCGGTAAAAATCGATGACCTGCCCATCGGGCGCTTTCACCTCAAGATAGCCGGCCTGACCTTCGGTGCGCATTTCACCGATGGCTACATTCTTGGCCTGATCGGCATCGCGTTCACCCTGCTTAGCCCGCAGATGCAGCTGGACGCATTCTGGCAGGGCCTGATCGGCGCTTCTGCGCTGATCGGCCTGTTTCTCGGCAGTCTGTTTTTCGGCTGGATTTCTGACAAGGTCGGCCGGCAGAAAATTTTCCTGGTCAGCTTCGTGCTGATCACCATCGCTTCGGTGATGCAGTTCTACGCTGAAACTGCGATGGGCCTGTTCCTCTGTCGTGTGCTGATCGGTATCGGACTGGGCGGTGATTTCAGTGTCGGCCATGCCATGCTCGCCGAGTTTTCGCCGAAGAAACACCGCGGAGTGCTGCTCGGTTCCTTCAGCGTAATCTGGACGTTTGGCTATGTCGCCGCCACCTTCGTCGGCACCGCCATGCTCAGCCTGGGCGATGATGCCTGGCGCTGGATGCTGGCCTCTTCGGCGATCCCCGCCGCATTGATTCTGATCGCCCGTATCGGCACGCCGGAATCGCCACGCTGGCTGGTGAATCAGGGACGTATCGCCGAGGCGCGCGCCATTGTCAAAAAACACCTGGGCGCCAACGTCGAGCTCGACGAGACTCAGTCCACCGAAACCCGATCTGGTTATGCGGTGCTGTTCAGCCGCGAATACCGTAAACGCACCGCGTTCAACTGCCTGTTCTTCGTGTGCATCGTCATGCCGTACTTCGCCATTTACACCTTCCTGCCCTCGATTCTGCAGAAGATGGGCCTGGCCGAAGGCTTCGGTACCGAGTTAATGTTGAACATGCTGCTGATCCTCGGTGCGTTGATCGGGATCTGGTGCACGATCAAATTCTCCCGCCGCGGCTTCCTGATCAACTCGTTCATCATCCTCGCAGTGGCCTTGTTCGTACTGGCAGTTTTGCCAAGCAGCGCGGCGTTCCTGATGGTGCTGGTGTTCGGCTTGTTCACGCTGGTGTTGTCGGCGGTGAGTAACCTGGTAGGGGTGTTCCCGGCCGAGAGCTTCCCGACTGAAGTGCGCGCCAGCGGCATTGGCCTGGCCACCGCCGTCAGCCGCCTGGGCTCGGCGGTCAGCACCTTCCTGCTGCCGGTGAGCGTGGCGGGAATTGGCTTGAGCCCGACCATGGGCATTCTGGCGGCGATTCTGGCGCTGGGTGCGTTACTGTCCTGGGCCTGGGCGCCGGAGACTAAGTCGTTGACGTTGAGCCAGGCGTGCCAGGCGCAGAGTCCGGTGGAGGGTGGTGTGGTTGCGGTCGCCAAGGTGGCTACGTCAATCTAGAAAACGCCTCCACCCCTGTAAGAGCTGCCGAAGGCGGCGATCTTTTGACTTTTTTTTCAAGATCAAAAGATCGCAGCCTCGTTTCACTCGGCAGCTCCTACAGGGATCTCGGTGCACTACGGATTACTGACTAACCCTAACCACTCGGTAAACAACCGCACCTTCGACAACCCCTGTTTATCGTTCGCCACATCCAGCCAGTAGCCATAAGGCCCGATCACTTCCACGGGGGTGATCGGCACCAGGCTGCCATTGGCCAGTTCCTTTTCGATCATCTGCCGGTCGATTACCGCCAGGCCGCCACCGGCCAGTGCCGTATGGATGACCTGGTCGAGCGTGCTGAATTCCAGGCCCTGTCCGGCATCGATGTCTTCGCGGCCCATCGTCTCCAGCCAATTTTCCCAAACCTTCAAGCGCTTGCCGTTGTGCAGGATGTGCAGCAATGGAAACTGCTGCAGGTCGGGCGGTTGACCCTCGATGAAAAGTTCCGGGCTGGCCACGGCGATATGTCGCTCCATCACCAGCAACTGGCTGTGGCAATGAGTGGCTGCTTCGAGACCGAAGCGGATGTGGCAGTCGGTTTCGGCGAGGTTGTCGTGGGTGGCCTGGTTGGTCACGCTCAAACTGATGTCCGGGTAGCGTTGGCAGAACACCCGTAAATGCGCTGACAGCCAGCGCGTGGCCCAGGTCGGCGGTGCGACGATGCGCAAACGCTGCCGCAGGTTGGGTACGCGCACTGCTTGCAAGGCACGTTCGATGTGGTCGAAGGCGTCGCTCAGGTGCGGGGAGAGGGTGGTGCCGGCTTCAGTTAGCGACAAGCCTTGAGGCGTACGGATGAACAGCGCCACGCCGAGGTAATCTTCAAGCTGCTTGATCTGACGGCTCACCGCACCCTGGGTGACGTTCAGCCCCAAGGCTGCCTGACTGAAACTGCGATGCCGGGCGACCTCTTCGAAGACGCGCAGCGTGTTGAGCGAGGGCAGTTGACGCATGGCAGGAGGGCTCCCCACCGGTCCTGGAGGGGGCGTCAGGCCGGTTCTTGTTTTTGGATGATGTTGTGCTGCCTATCTGACTATCAGGAAGGGGCTGATGCAAGTGTTGTTTGAGCCTGTGGGAGCAAGGCTTGCCCGCGATGGCGTCTTTGCAGACGCCGAAAAATCCGGATCAGAAGTAATAACCAATGTTCATATACAACTGGTTTTCCCACTGATCACTGCCACCCGCACCCAGGCTCTGGGTATAGCTGCTGCCACCGGTATACGGATCATTCTTGCCATACAGCCATTCCGTGGCGATCCACAGTTTGCTCAGGGAAAACGAGGTGCCGAGAATCAATCGCTGGGAGGTCTTGAACTCGTCGGCGGATTTGTCGAAGGCGCTGTAGTTGGCATACAGCTTCATCCCGCTGAGCTGATCGAACAGGTACTTGCCGGCCACGTCGTAACTCAGGTCCGCCACATACAGGTTGCCGCGACTGGCGACGTTGTAGGTGCCGTCATAGCCGCCCAGTGTCACCAGCTCATCGGTGCCGGCGTTGCGCGGTGACATCTGCTGCCGCGCAGCTTGCAACTGCACACCCCAGGGACCGTTCTTGCCCAGGTAATGCACGGCGACCGCATTGCGTCGGCCATCGTCGTCGGTGTCCTTGTTTTTCAGGGTGGAGCTCAAGCCGGAGAGGCCCACTTCGGACTTCCACGGGCCCAGGTCCAGGGCCTTGGCCACTCGTAACACCAGGGTGTTGCGTTCCTGATTGTCGCTGCCGTCGGTCACGTAGCTGTCGGCGCCGGAGACGACGCTGGAGTAGGTCACCCCTTTGCTGGTGCCCTTGCCTTGCCATGCCGGGCGCAGGTAGTAGCCGGCCTGGATATTCCAGTCGCCACTTTGCTGGATGTACTTGGCGCCGACCTGCTGCACATCCTCAAGGCCGATGACGTTGCCCAGGGTTTCATAGAAGGTACTGCCGAAGTACGGCTGCAAACCGAAGGGCACCGTATTCAAGCCAACCTGCACCTGCTGGTCCGGGGTGAACTTGTAGCCGGCCCAGGCAAACTTGGCGAACTGAATATCGCCATAGTCCTTGGTGTACTGGTAAGGGTAGGAGCGCCCGTAAAAACGGTACTGCGCCTCACCGATCCAGGTGTCGGAGTTGTACTTGGCGCTGAGGAACACCGTGTCCAGGCCGAATTTCTGGATGTCACGGTCCGGATCGTAATCCCAGCGAGCGCGCACGGCGCCGCCAAGGTCGAGGTTGTCGGTGACTTGTATTGCCATGGCAGGTGCCGCAAAGGTGCAGAGCAGGGCGAGGCAGGACGAATTGAGGCGCAGGGAAGCAGGGACATGCATGGGGCAACTCTCGGTTATTTTTATTAGAGATGCCGGCCAGTCTTGCGATCAGCGCTGGTTTGAACAAACGATAAAAAATCCGCAAGAACCTTCATCAAATGCATGTTACTGCGAAAATCCTGTAGGACAATGCACGGTGGGCGTGGGATGCTTTGCGCCTTGTCACCCACTTTGAGAGCCTTCCATGAAACGCAAAATGCCCGGCCTCAACGCGCTCAAGGCCTTTGAAGTGGCTGGCAGCACGGGCAGCTTCACCCGCGCCGCAGAGCTGTTGAACGTGACCCAGAGCGCAGTCAGTCGGCAGGTGCGCCAATTGGAAGAGCAGCTGGATGAAAGCCTGCTGGAGCGTCGCCACCATCACCTTGAACTGACCAGTGCCGGACGTGTTCTGTTGCGGGCGTTGCAGCAATCGTTCGACAAGATCGAGCTGACAGTGCGCAGCATCCAGCAGAAAACCCACTCCAATCGGTTGCACATCAATGCGCCCCCGACCTTCACCAATCGCTGGCTGATGCCACGTCTCGGGCGTCTTCGCGAAAAGCATCCGGAGCTGGAGCTGAGCATCACCACGCGCTTGCAGGACAGCCTCGCGCAAACCGGCACCCTGGACTGCGCCATTCGTTTTGGTGACGGCGAATGGGACGGGCTCGACAGTTCGTTGCTGATCCAGGAGCGTCATATCGCCGTGTGCGCACCCTCGTTGTATGCCCGGGAGTGGAGCGGCCAGGGTATCGACCTCAATCGCCTGACACTGCTGCATGTGCTGGCCCGCGAAGACCAGCGTTACCTGACCTGGAAACACTGGCTGGACGCAGCACGCATCAGTGGCGTCGACACCCAGGGCGGCTATGAATTCGACCTGCTGGACCTGGCAATCCGCGCGGCGATCGACGGGTTGGGCATCACCATTGCCGACTGGCACATGGTCGCGTCGGAACTGGCTATCGGGCAGTTGACCCAGGTGCTGAATGTGCATGTGGAAGGTCATCAGTCCTACTGGCTGGTGACCCGTCCGGAGCAGACGCTGATGCCGCAATTGCAGGTGTTCAGTCAGTGGTTGCAGGAGGAAATCTGGCTGGCACAAAGGCAGTTGGAGCCCTCTACCGCAGCCGTCTAAGCAAGACACATGACCCTGTGGGAGCGGGCTTGCTCGCGAAAGCGGAGTGTCAGTCGATATTGAAATTGCCTGACACACCGCATTCGCGAGCAAGCCCGCTCCCACATTTGAGCGCAGTGTTTTTGGAAGTAACATTCATTTTTCGAATGTTAAGCCGCTTAATAAATCGTTTGTTCATCTCGTCCCGGACGCCAAGACTGCGAGAACTTGATAAAAACAACGATGGGCGATGCACATGCGACTCGAACGAAATTTTGTTAACGGTCACTTCATTGAGCCTGCCAGCGAAACGCTGATTGCGGTCTTCAATCCGGCGACTGAAGCCTTGGTCGGTCACGTCTGCGCGGCAACTGCCGAGGAGGCCACCGCTGCCGTCGAAGCGGCCGCCGCAGCCCAGAAGACTTGGGGCAACCTGACCAGCATTGAACGCGCCGAACACCTGCGCGCCTTCGCCGATGCCCTGGACGCCTGCGCCGACAACATCGGCGCCGCCCTGGCAGCCGAGTCCGGCAAAAGTGTCGCCGATGCCAGCAACGAGGCGCGCTACGCCGCGCAGATCACCCGTTACCACGCCGAGTGGGCGCGGCGCATCGAAGGCGAGATCATTCCCAGCGATTCCCCGGACGAAAATCTCTTCCTGCATCGTGAGCCGATCGGCGTGGTGGCGTGCCTGATCCCGTTCAACTACCCGGTCTACACCCTGCTGCGCAAGATCGCCCCGGCGCTGATTGCGGGCAACACGGTAGTTGTCCGCCCGAGCAATAACACCCCGACCAGCGCGTTCGAAATCGCCAAGGCCGTGCAGCAATCCGGTCTGCCGGCCGGTGTGGTGAACATCCTGACCATGGATCACGCCACGGCAGCGGCAGTTTGCACGCACAAGGCTGTCGGCTTGATCACCCTGACCGGCAGCGTCAACGCCGGGCGTATCGTGCTCGACTACTGCAAGGCCAACATCGCCAAACCGTCCCTGGAACTGGGCGGCAAGACGCCGGCGATCATCGAGGCCGATGCCGACCTGGAAAAGGCCGCCAGTGACATCATTGCGTCGAAGACCACCCACTGCGGCCAATTGTGCACGGCCGTGGAGCGGGTCTATGTACAGGAGAGCGTCTACGACCGGTTTCTTGCGCTGCTCAAGGAAAAAATCAGCGCAGTGCAATTCGGCGATTGCTCCACGGATGCGACCCTGATGGGCCCGTTGGTCAACGCCAGCTCGCAGCAGAACATCCACGCCATGGTCGAGCGTGCCATCGCCGCTGGCGCCGTGCTCGAAACCGGCGGATTCATCCCCCAGGGCAGCGGGCACTTTTACCCGCCGACGCTGCTCAGCGGCTGCCGCCAGGACATGGAAATCATCCAGGAAGAAATCTTCGGCCCGGTGCTGCCGGTCCTCAAGTACGGCGACATCGACGAAGCGCTCGCCATGGCCAATGATCATCAGTTTGGCTTGTCGTCGGTGCTGTACACCGAGAATTACCGCACCACGATGAAGGTCGCCAACTCCATCGAAGCCGGTGAGTTGTACGTCAATCGCACCCCGGCCGACCCGTACCAGGGTTTCCACGCCGGCTGGAAACGCTCGGGCCTGGGCGGTGATGACGGCAAGCACGGCATGCTCGAATTCACCCAGACCCGGCTGGTGGTCATGAAATATTGATCCACCGGCAACACGCCTCACGCTGCACCCATAAAAACAATTATCAGGGGCACCCGGCACGCCGGGCTGCCCGAGGTCTCCCAGATGTCCAAGCATGCATCCCCTGCTGCCGCTGTTCAGGGTACGAACGCGGGTTCCAAAAGCCACAGTGACAAGGGCAGTCGCTACATCCAACTGATGCTCCTGGTACTGGCTGCCGGTGCGATCTATCCGATCCTGTACCTGCGCCAGGTCTACCAGACCACCATGCTCGAAGTGTTCCAGATCAACCACAGCGAGCTGGGTTATCTGTATTCGATGCTCGGTACGATCTTCCTCCTCAGCTACCTGCCGAGCGGTTGGCTGGCCGACCGCATCGCTCCGCGCTTCCTGATTTTCTTCTCGCTGGTCGCCACGGGTGCTCTGGGCCTCTGGTATTCCACGGCACCGTCGATGAGCGGGTTGATGATTATCTTCGGCTGCTGGGGCCTGACCACCGGGCTGACGTTCTGGGCCTCGGTACTCAAACGCGTGAAGATGATTGCCCATCACACTGAACAGGGCCGGTTCTTCGGCATCCTCGACGGCGGTCGCGGCCTGATCGAAGCGTTGCTCGCGACGGTCGCCCTGGGTCTGTTCGCCTTCGCCACTGAAACCCGCGGCGAGTCCGCGGCTGAAGGTTTCAAGCACGTGGTCTACCTGTACGCCTTCACCTGTATCGCCATCGGCTGTGTGCTGGTGCTGATCAAGGACCCGAAGTCGATGGCAGACACCGCGGCGGTGGAGCAGGGCAAGTACAACCTGCTCAGCGACCTGACCACTCTGGTGAAGATCCCCGAGCTGTGGCTGGTAACGGCGATCGTGTTCTGTGGTTATCACATCTTCTGGGCGACCTACAGCTTCTCCGACTACCTGCAGGGCGGCGGAATGACCGCAGTCATGGCCGGCACCATCACCACCATCAAATTGTGGATGCGCCCGATTGGCGGGATTGGCGGTGGCTGGCTGGGTGACAAATTTTCGAATATCTCGGTGCTGATCTTGGCGTTGTTTCTGGCGACCCTGGCGATGGTCGGCCTGATCGTGTTCCCTGCGCTCAACAGCATGGGCCTGCTGATTGGCACGGTGATCTTCATCGGCCTGATGACTTACGCCATTCGCGGCCTGTACTGGGCGATCCTCGACACCTGCGACATTCCGCTGCGCATTACCGGGCTGGCCATCGGCATTGTCTCGGTAGTCGGCTACCTGCCGGACGCGTTCATTCCCTTAATCAACGGCTATCTCACCGAACATTACCCGGGTGCCTTTGGTTACAAGCTGTATTTCGGCTACATCGCCTTCGTCGGCCTGCTCGGGACCCTGGCGGCCCTGACCTTGCGCGCTCGAATCAATCGTAAATCCTTGAAGACAGGTGCCTGAGATGAAAATCGTCGCCCTTGAAACTCATATCGTTGCCGTACCGCCACCGCACATTGGCGGCATGTACTGGTTGTTCGTCAAGCTCAAGACCGATTGCGGCATCGAAGGCGTGGGCGAAATCTACGCTGCGACGTTCGGCCCCAAAGCAATGCTGCCGATTATCGAAGACGTGTTCGAACGCTACCTGCTCAACCACGATCCGCACCACATCGAACGCTTCTTCCGCCAGGCCTATTCGAGCGGTTTCACCCAGCGTCCGGACCTGACCATGATGGGTGTGGTCAGCGGCCTGGAGATGGCGTGCTGGGACATCATCGGCAAGGCGGCCAACAAGCCGGTGTATGAACTGCTCGGTGGCAAGGTCAACGAACGCCTGCGTTCCTACACCTATCTGTACCCGGTCAACAGCAAGGGCGAATACGACTACGACGACCCGGACCTGGCCGCCGAGTGCGCAGTCGAGAACATGAACAAAGGTTTCACCGCAGTGAAATTCGACCCGGCCGGACCCTACACCGCTTATTCCGGGCATCAGATTTCCCTGGAAGTGCTGGAACGCTGCGAGACTTTCTGCCGCAAGATCCGCGAAGCCGTCGGCGACAAGTGCGACCTGCTCTTCGGTACCCACGGGCAAATGGTGCCGTCCTCGGCCATCCGCCTGGCAAAGCGCCTGGAAAAGTACGACCCGCTGTGGTTCGAAGAGCCGGTACCTCCCGGCCAGGAAGAGGCCATGGCGCAAGTCGCGGCGAAGACCAGCATCCCGATTGCCACCGGCGAGCGCCTGACCACCAAGTACGAGTTCTTCAAGCTGCTGCAAGCCGGCGGCGCGTCGATCCTGCAGATGAACGTCGCGCGCTGTGGCGGGCTGCTGGAGGCGAAGAAGATCGCCAGCATGGCCGAGGCCTACTACGCACAGATCGCCCCGCACCTCTACAACGGACCGATCGGCGCAGCGGCGAGTTTCCAGCTGGCGACCTGCACGCCGAACTTCCTGATTCAGGAAAGCATCATGACCTGGGGTGGCTTCCATGCCGAAGTCCTGACCAAGCCGTTGCAGTGGGAGGACGGCTACATCATTCCTTCCTCCGAGCCGGGGCTGGGGGTGGAGTTGAACATGGACGTGGTCCGCAAGCATTCGCCCTATACCGGCGAGCGCCTGCACCTGCAAATGGCGCCGACCCCGGCTGACGTCAAAGACACATCGCCAGCCAAGGGCTGACAGGCCTGATGCGGTTCCTGTGGGAGCCAGCAGGCTGGCTCCCACAGGGGATCGCATCGTCCATCCGAATTTTGTACAACGACTTACGCGGTAACCGTGCATGACATACGACTACATCATCGCTGGCGCTGGCGCCGCGGGTTGCATCCTTGCCAATCGGCTCTCGGCCAACGGCAAGCACAGCGTGCTGCTACTTGAAGCCGGCGGCAAGGACAGCTCCCTGTGGTTCCGGATCCCGGTCGGCTTCGCCAAAATGTACTACAACCCAACCTTCAACTGGATGTACTACAGCCAGCCGCAGAAGCAACTCGGCAACCGTGAAATCTATGCCCCGCGCGGCAAGGTCCAGGGCGGTTCGGGTTCGATCAACGCGATGATCTACGTGCGTGGACAGGCCCATGATTTCGACGACTGGGCGGCCAACGGCAATGAGGGCTGGGGCTTCAAGGATGTGTTGCCCTACTTCCGCAAGCTGGAAAATCATCCCTTGGGTGACAGCGAGTACCATGGCGGTAGCGGGCCGATCAGCATCACGCCGATGAAGGGCCAGACCCATCCGATCTGCGATGTATTCCTCAAGGGCTGCGACGAACTCGGCTACCCGCACAGTGACGACTTCAACGGGCCGAAATTCGAAGGCTCGGGCATCTACGACGTCAATACGCGCAACGGCCAACGCTGTTCCAGCAGTTTCGCGCATTTACATCCGGCACTGCGGCGGCCGAACCTGACGGTCGAACACTACGCCCTGGTAGACAGGGTGTTGTTCGACAACAACCGGGCCACGGCAATCTCCGTCACGCAGCACGGGGTGGTGCGCACCTTCCGCGCCAATAAGGAAGTGATCCTGTGTGCCGGCGCCGTGGACACACCGAAAATTCTGCAGTTGTCCGGTGTCGCCGATCAGGCGCTGCTTGCCAGGCACAACATCCCGCTGGTCAAACACCTGCCGGCGGTAGGGCAGAACCTGCAGGATCACCTGTGCGCGAGCTACTACTACAAGGCCAATATCCCTACGCTCAATGACCAGCTGAGCTCATTGTTCGGCCAGTTCAAACTCGGCTTGAAATACCTGTTCACCCGCAAGGGCGCGCTGGCGATGAGCGTCAATCAGGCTGGCGGTTTCTTCCGGGGTAACGAGCATCAGGCCAACCCGAACTTGCAGCTGTACTTCAATCCGCTGTCGTACCAGATACCGAAGAACAACAAGGCCAGCCTAAAGCCTGAGCCCTATTCGGGTTTCCTGCTGTGCTTCAACCCGTGCCGGCCGACCAGTCGTGGGACTATTCAGATAGCCTCGAAAAATCCTCGGGAGGCGGCGCTGATTGATCCCAATTACCTGAGTACGCAAAAGGATATCGACGAAGTGATCCAGGGCAGTCGCCTGATGCGCAAGATCATGCAGGCGCCGGCGCTCAAAGGCATCACCGTCGACGAAGTGCTGCCGGGAGCTGCGGTCGAAACCGACGAGCAGATGCTGCAATACTTTCGTGAGAACAGCGGGTCGATTTATCACCTGTGCGGGTCCTGTGCGATGGGTGCCGATGAGCAAAGTTCGGTGGTCGACAAACGTTTGAAAGTGCATGGCCTGGCCGGTTTACGGATCGTCGACGCGTCGATTTTCCCCAACGTGACTTCCGGTAACACCCACGCTGCGGTGCTGATGGTGGCGGAGAAGGGTGCCGACCTGATTCTGCAAGACGCCTGATTTCGTCAACTGCCTGTATCAAAAATGAATTTCCGCCGAGTCCGCTGCTCATACCTGTAAGCAGCGGATTTGAGCCCGCGAATTCATTGAGCAATCAGGGAGTGGCAGAGTCATGAGTCCAGTCACAACGGCAAACAATCACCTTCCCGGCGGGTTGATACTGGTAGTCGAGGATGATCCGTTGATCCTGGAGTTTCTCTGCGAGATTCTTCAAGACGAAGGTTTTGTGGTCGAACCGCAAATCAATGCAGATGCTGCATCAGCTTATCTTGAACAGCACTCCGACAAGGTCAGCTTGTTGCTCACCGATATCACCATGCCCGGCAAGCTCAATGGAGCGGACCTGGCCAACCAGTTCGGCGATCGCTGGCCGGACAAGCCGATCATGATCATGTCCGGTTTCGAGACGCCGGAGACCTCCGGCGTGCGGCACCAGGTGTCGTTCATCAAGAAGCCCTGGGCGCTCGGTCAATTGCTCGATTGCGTGGAAGGGGCGTTGAAGTCGGCCCCGGCACAACGTTGATCGTGTACATTTCCTGACAACCCCACCAGGCCTTTGCGATAGGAAGTACACCTTTGTCTGCGAACGACGCTATTTTCGATTCCCCTTACCGGGCCTTTCTGTTCGACATGGATGGCACGGTTCTCAATTCCATCGCCGCGGCGGAACGTATCTGGACCACCTGGGCCTTGCGACACGAGCTTGATATTGCGGCGTTCTTGCCGACCATTCATGGTGCGCGCGCCATTGACACGGTCAATCGCCAAGGTTTGCCAGGAATCGATGCGCAGGCGGAAGCGGCCTGGGTGACGCAGGCGGAAATCGAAGATGTGGAAGGGATTGTCGAGGTGTCGGGGGCAGCGCGGTTTCTTCAGTCGTTACCTGCCAGGCAGTGGGCGATAGTGACTTCGGCGCCCAGGGATCTGGCGTTGCGCCGCATGGCAGCGGCTGGTATTCCAGTGCCTGAAGTACTGATCACGGCCACGGATGTCAGCGCCGGCAAGCCTGATCCGGCTGGCTACAAGCTGGCAGCGGAGCGCTTGGGAGTGGAGATAGGCGAGTGTCTGATTTTTGAAGATGCCAGCGTGGGTATCCAGGCGGCTGAGGCGTCGGGGGCAGATCTGGTTGTAATTACGTCAACCCATCCGCACCCGATCGAAACGCCGCATGCGACGTTGGAAAGTTATGAGCGGGTGGGTGTCGTAAAGGATGCAACCGGGCGTCTGCGACTGCAACCCCTGTAGGAGCTGCCGAAGGCTGCGATCTTTTGATCTTGACCTTCGACGTTCGTTTGCGCGCAAAAATCAAAATCAAAAGATCGCAGCCTTCGGCAGCTCCTACAGTGCGCGTCCCAGGCCCGTCTCGGGGTATTTACTGCCCCGACGCTGCCCCATCATTGATCAAAATCGCCCGCGCCAAATCTTCATCAGTGGCATTCAAACCGGGGTTGTCCTGGCGAATCTGATGCATCACCGACTCCAGATAAACCCCGCGAATGGCGCCACCACTGGCGACAAAACTGGTGGCATCATCCTTGGCCGGAATCATCAATTTGTGATCCTTGAACGTCGAATACAACGAAGCGGATACCCCGGCCGAAGTGGCGACATCGCCGGCATCAACTTTGGCCATGGCAGAACTGAACGGTAAACAAAGGACCAGGGAAGAAATCAGAAAAAGACGGCGCATGACGGTGTCCTCCGAGCGTAAGGGAAAGTCTCACATAGCTTAAGATGCTCGCCGGGGCTCAGTAGTTCCTTGCCTGCGCGCAAATTGACGCCGCTACCGATGATCAGAGCCCAGGCCGCCGGGCGCCGTCGGGTCTATGCTTTGCAGTGCACCCATCGCAATGGGAGAACTGCAATGATCAATGTAGCCACGGCCTGCCTGCTGGCCGATTACAAACGCTGGGCCGATTTGCGCCTGTTCGACAGCCTCGCCGCGCTGCCGCACGGGGAGGTCGATAAACAGCGGGTGTCGGTGTTCAACAACATGATTGGCACCCTTAACCACATCTACGTCGTCGACTGCATCTGGCAAGCCCACCTCGAAGGTCGCGGCCACGGCTTCAAGACCTCCCACGATCTGCTCCACGCCGAATTGCCCGAACTGCGCCAGGCACAGAAAGACATCGATCACTGGTACTGCAACTGGAGCGCCCGGCAGACTGATTCCTCGCTGCTCAAACCGGTCGAGTTCGCGTTCGTCTCCGGCGAGAGCGGCACCATGACCGCGGGCGCGATGCTGATGCACGTAATCAACCATGCCAGCTACCACCGCGGCTGGGTGGTGCAGATGTATTTCGAGATACCGGCGATGCCGCCGGTGACGGACTTGCCGGTGTTTCTGCGCGAGCGTGATCCAGGGTTCAAGACGCAGAAAGCACCGGCAGCGGCGCGGACATGTGTTGGGCTATTCGCGAGCGCAACCAACGTCCTGCCAGATCGGTATCGTTGACGCCGGCGAACTTCACCCAGTCAATACTTTCCTGAATGTCTCCACCAACGGCCGCAAATTGATCCGGTGCCACGCCGCCCACAACGGCGTGGTGAACGAAATCCACGGCACCTCCCGCAATACCACCCCCGGTGGCGCGTTTCTGCTCAAACCTTTCTGAATCATCGCAATTCCCAGTCCCGAGGCTACCAAACCCAGTGCGGTAAAGGGTTCGGTGGCCTCCATGCGAATGTCCGGAGTGAAGCCGGCACGGATGCAGGCGCTGACGAAGTCTTCGCGGCTGGCGCAGTTCTGCCGGTGTTGCACGCCGATCCATTCCTGGTGGGCCAGGTCCGAAGGGGTCAGGGTGGACTGTTGCGCCAGCGGGTGCTGTTCGGGCAGGGCGAGCAGCATCGGGTCGTCGAGGACCTGGAAGCCCAGCAGGTCGGGGTCGTCGTCGGTCGGCGGTTCGCTGACAAGGGCGATATCCAGACTACGCTGACGCAGGCCTTCGAGTTGTTCGGCGGAGCTCAGGTTGTACAGCGCAACGTGCACGTTCGGCCGCTCGACCCGCAGCACGCGCAAGGCGTTGGGCAGCACCCCGGCGTGCATGGCGTTTTCGATGTAGCCGATGCACAGGCCGCCTTCCTCGCCGCGGCCGAGGCGTTTGCCCAGGGACTCCAGGCGATTGGCGTGGGTCAGCAGGGCGCGGGTTTCGGCGAGGAAGGTCTGGCCGTCGCGGGTCAGGCGTATGCGTTGCTGGCTGCGCTCGAACAGGGTCAGGCCCAGGCGCTCTTCGAGTTGGGCGATCTGTCGGCTCAGGGGCGACTGGGAGATATGCAGGCGCTCGGCGGCGCGGCCGACGTGCTCTTCCTCTGCGACGGCGACGAAGTAGCGCAGCTGGCGGATGTCGATCATGTCAGACCTCGCGGGACTTAAGTGCTGCTTATTATGTCTTGGACGGTCCGATCATCACAATCCAGAATCTGCTCAACGGTCGATTGACCGATCTGTGCAACTGACGAGGTTTGAATCATGAGCTCCGCCGCGTTGCAGTTCTCCCTGGCCAATCCGGCAGTGGCGGCAGTGATACCGGGGTCCAGCCGTCCAGGGCGGATTGCCGAGGATGTACCGGCATTGTCGGCAGTGATTCCTGCTGCGTTCTGGCAGGCGATGCGTGAAGCGAATTTGGTGTCCGAGCGGGCGCCGTTGCCAACTATTGGAGCTTGAGCATGAAAATTGATCTGAGCGGGAAACTGGCGATTGTCAGTGGCAGCACGGCCGGTATCGGCTTGGGCATCAGCAAGGCGCTGGCCGAATCCGGTGCGACGGTGGTAGTGATCGGGCGCGAAACGGCCAAGGTCGAGCAGGCGTTGGCGAGCATTCGCCAGCGCGTACCGGGCGCGCAATTGCGTGGACTGACGGCGGACCTCGGGACCGCCGAAGGCGCGGAGCAGTTGTTTGTTGCCGAGCCGCGGGCGGACATCCTGGTGAACAACCTGGGGATCTTCAACGAGGTGGATTTCTTCGATGCGCCGGACAGTGAGTGGACGCGCTTTTATGAAGTCAACGTGATCTCCGGCGTGCGCCTGTCCCGGCATTACGTGCCGGACATGGTAAAGCAGGGCTGGGGTCGGGTGATTTTCCTGTCCTCGGAATCCGGGGTGGCGACGCCGGCGGACATGATCAACTACGGCGTGACCAAAAGCGCTAACCTCGCGGTGTCCCATGGTCTGGCCAAGCGGTTGGCGGGTACCGGCGTTACGGTCAACGCGATCCTGCCTGGCCCGACTTTCACCGATGGCCTGGAGCAGATGCTCAAGGATTCCATTGCCGAGTCCGGTCGCAGCGCCCGGGAAGAAGCCGATGCGTTTGTGCGCAAGGCGCGCCCGACTTCGATCATCCAGCGAGTGGCGGATGTCGAGGAGGTGGCGAATCTGGTGGCTTATGTTGCTTCGCCGTTGTCCTCGGCGACGACCGGGGCGGCGTTGCGTGTGGATGGCGGTGTCGTTGACAGCATGGCGATCTGAATTTTTTTGATTGATCGATTGAGAGAGAAAACTACATGGCAACTGCATCAGCGTTCATTGATATCCCGGCTTCGGCGGACGAGGTTTGGCAATTGGTTGGTGGCTTCAACTCGCTGCCGGACTGGCTGCCGTTCATTGCCGAGAGTGAACTGAGCGAAGGCGGGCGCGTGCGCAGCCTGCGGACCTCGGATGGCGCGGTGGTGGTCGAGCGGCTGCAATCATTTGATAACGCCGGGAAGACCTACAGCTATTCGATTCTGCAGGCGCCGTTTCCAGCCAAGGATTACCTGGCGACGATCCGCGTTGAAGCGCAGGGCGAGGGTGCGCGGGTGACGTGGTCGGGGCAGTTTGCACCGGTGGGTGTTAGCGAGGAGGAAGTGGTGGCGCTGTTTGCCGGGATTTATCAGGGTGGGGTGGAGGCGTTGCGGGCAAACTACCCCGGCTAAACCCGATCCACTGCATGAGCCATTCACAATCAATGTCGCCTGATATGGCCCCGTCGCGAGCAGGCTCACTCCTACAGTGGGACGGCGCTGTACTTGTAGGAGTGAGCCTGCTCGCGATGGCGGTCTGGCATCCGACTTCAATGTTGCCTGGAATGGCTTATCGCGAGCAGGCTCACTCCTACAGTGGGCCTTGTTGCTGCTGTGTCAGGGGCAGGTCTGGGCAATCAGGTTCTGCCGGCACTCCAGCACCAGCCGTGCGCCACCTGATTCGCTTTCCCCGACCTCTAGCGTGAAACCATGCAGGCTGACGATGGCTGCGACGATCGACAGGCCCAGCCCAAACCCGCTTTGCTGGTTCCCGCCTTCCGCACGGTAGAACCGCTGGAACACCGCATCTCTCTCTGCCGGAGGAATTCCGGGGCCAGAATCGAGCACTTCGATTCTTGTATACCCGCCCGCATTAGTCCCGCGCAAAATCACCTCGCCCCCTGGCGGGGTGAACTTGATCGAATTGCTCAGCAGATTCGCCACCGCTTCAAACAACAACGCCCGATCGCCATTCAGCGCTGGCAATGGCTGCACCAACTCCAGCTTGAAAGTCAGCTCGCCTTCTTCCGCCAGCGGCAGATAGAAATCATGCAATTCGCGCAGCATCGGCACCGGGTCCAGCTGCACGAAACCGGAGCGACGCTCCCGGTCTTCCAGTTCGGAAATGCGCAGCAAACCGCGAAAGCGCGCCATCAGCGTGTCCGCTTCGCCGAGTACTGAATCCAGTTGCGCCGCCAGGGGCGAACCCTCGTCCGCCTGTTGCTGGATGCGGTACAGCTGCGCCCGCAGGCGAGTCAGCGGTGTGCGCAAGTCGTGGGCAATGTTGTCGCAGACGCCCTTGACCTCATTCATTAAACGCTCGATGCGCTCAAGCATGGCGTTGACGATGGCGGCGAGCATGTCCAGTTCGTCGCGGCGACTCGACAGCGGCAGACGGTGGGTCAGGTCGCCGGCGACGATCGCTTCGGCGCTGGCCTGGATTGCGCGAATCCGCCGCAGGGGCCGGCGTCGCAACAGGTGCCAGCCGGCGATGCCTGGAAGGATGGTCAGGGTCACTCCCCAGAACAGCGCGTGCAGGATGATCCGGGTCACAGCAAACAGCGAGCCGTTGTCGCGCACCAGGATCAGCCAGCGACCGTCCTGGGTCTGGGTGGCGACCGCGTCGCAACTGTCGGCGGGCAGGCTGGGGTCATCGGAGTCGGCACAGTCGCTGAGCATATGAATCTTGCCGTCCAGCGGCAGGCCTTTCGGAATGTGGTCCAGTGCGCCGCTGAGGTAGCGGTGCTGATCATCGAACAGGCCGTAGGCGTCGATGCCGCGAATGTCGAAGGTCATGCTGACGGCGAGGGCGTCGACCAGTTGCTGGCCCTGGAAATGCGCGAACAGATGCTGGCGTTGCAGCAGCGAGTGCTTGGCCAGGTTGTCGAGGTAGGCGGACACCTCGTAATACATCACCCCCATCAGGATGCCGCTCCAGATCACGAACAGCGAACTGTAGAGCGCCAGCAAGCGGCTGCTGGAGGAGCGCCAGCCGTTAGACGGGTTCGGCAATGACATAACCCGAGCCTCGCACGGTCCGAATCAGGGGGGCATTGCCAGGCGGATCGATCTTCTTGCGCAGCCGGCCGATGTGTACATCGATCAGGTTGGTGCCGGGATCGAAGTGATAACCCCAGACTTCTTCGAAGATCATCATGCGCGAAAGGATCTGCCCGGTGTTGCGCATCAGGAATTCCAGCAGTTTGTATTCGGTGGGCAACAGTGTCAGCAGATGCCCGTCGCGACTGGCTTCATGGCTGATCAGGTTCAGCTCCAGGTCTGCGACCCGCAGCGTGGTGGCCTGGGCGGTAACGGTGTTCTGCCGACGCAGCAGGACTTCCACCCGGGCGGCCATTTCATCAGTAGCGAAGGGCTTGGTCAGGTAATCGTCACCGCCAGCGCGCAAGCCGCGCACCCGCTCATCGACGTCGGACAGGGCGCTGATCATCAGGATTGGCGTGGCCACACCCATGGTGCGCAAGGTGGTGACAATCGCCAGGCCATCCAGCTCGGGCAACATGCGGTCGAGGGTGATCAGGTCATAGTCGCCGCTGACTGCACGCTCCAGACCTTCACGGCCATTGTCGACCCAATCCACTTCCAGGCCGTGGCTGCTAAGTTCGGCGACGATTTCCCGGGCGGTCACGGCGTCGTCTTCGATGGTCAAGATTCGGGTCATTGGCGGGCCTGATTAGGGTTCAAATCGATGCGGGGCATTTTGCCAATAAAACGCCGTGGTCTTTCTAAATAAATATTCATCCAGCAGTGCAATGCATAAAACCCGCTGAAATTGCGTATTCATTGCAATTTGCATGGTTTTGCCAAGTTCAATTTTTATAAGTCATTGAAATATAATGAGATTTCTAAGTGTGGTGGGTGGCACGCCGGCTGCACTTACTTAGGTAGCAACTTGTAACAACATCTTTCCTGCCTGGAGCGACACAATAATGATTAGATCCTCGGATGGTTTCTATCCTGCCGCAGAAGAATCAAACGCGCGGTCGGGCGTTTCCTGGGGTGCGATTTTCGCCGGTGCCGCTGCAGCGGCGACGTTGTCGCTGATCCTGGTATTGCTCGGGTTCGGTCTTGGTTTTTCGGCAGTTTCCCCATGGGCCAATGAAGGCATCAGCGCCAAGGGCCTGGGTATCTCAACAATAGTCTGGTTGGCGTTCACGCAAATCGTTGCATCGGGTCTCGGTGGTTACATCGCCGGTCGCCTGCGAGTGAAATGGGCCAACATGCACGGTGATGAAGTTTACTTCCGTGACACCGCCCACGGCTTCCTGTCCTGGTGTGTCGCAACGCTGGTCGCCGCGACGCTGGTTGTCGGTTCGGTGAGCAGCATCATCAGCGGCGGCGTACAAGCCGGAGCCAGTATGGTCGGTGGTGCCGCCAGTGTTGCCACTCAGGCTGCAGGTTCTGCTGCCGGCAATACCAACAGTGACCAGTACGGTTACTTCATCGACAGCCTGTTCCGTGATGATCGTCCGGCCGCCGTCAGTGATGACGCCGCCCGTGGCACCGTGACCCGCATCTTCGTACGCAGCCTGAACGACGGCCAACTTGCCGCTGAAGACCGTACTTACCTTGCGCAACTGGTTGCCCAGCGCACCAACCTGACCCAGGCCGATGCCGAGCGTCGTGTTGATGAAGTGTATGCCCGCACCCAGAAAGCCGTGGCCGACGCCAAGCAGGCTGCCAAGGAAGCCGCTGATACCGCCGCTAAAGTGGCTGCCATGACTGCCTTGTGGATGTTTGTTGCGCTGCTGATCGGTGCCTTCTTCGCCAGCTTTGCTGCAACCTTTGGTGGTCGTCGTCGGGATGCAGTGGTGTATGTCGAATCTGACGCATACGTCGCTACCACCAACACTAACGCTATTCGTTAAACCAGGAGAAAACCTCATGCGCTCATTACTGTTGTTCTTTCTCGGTGTACCGATCCCGATCATTATTCTGATCGCCCTGTTCATGCACTGATAGTCCTGGGGCTTGTGCTCCTGCCGCTTCTGCCTTCGGGTGGAAGCGGCGTTTTTGTTTATGGACGGACCCCTGTAGGAGCTGCCGAAGGCTGCGATCTTTTGATCTTGCCTTTCATTCGATCGGGGTGTTGAGGAATTCTTCGAGTTGCTCTGCGTATGCAGTGAAGGCGCTGATTCGCGGGAAGCGCTCGGCATCTACCTGCTCTGGCACCACCAGCTTGGAGAAACTCCAGGCCACCGCCACGCTGATCCCGTCCTGGCCAATCGAGCCATCAGTCTGCAACGGCCGCAACTCCAGCTCGCGCTCAAGCGCCGAATACGCTGCAGCGAGTTGCCCCTCTACCCGCTCTACCCAAGGCTCATACTGAATCTCGGCCGGCCGCAGGTTGCGCTCGTAATAGAGCTGTACGGATTTCTCGCAGGCTGCCAGTGCCAGCCCGATCAGGCGCAGCGCTCGCAGGCGTTGCTTGAGATCGCTGGGCATCAGCGTCTTGTCAGGACCGGCCAGCGCCTCCAGGTAATCGATGATCAGGGTCGAATCAATCAGCACCTCGCCGTCATCCAGCACCAGAGTCGGCGCCTTCACCACCGGGTTGATCTGCTGAAATTGTTCGAAGTGGCGAAACACCGACACCGACTGATGTTCCAGCGGGATGCCCAGGCACTTGGCAGAAATAGCGACTCGCCGCACGTAGGGCGAATCCAGCATGCCGATAAGCTTCATTGCAACGCTCCTTGGATAGCCATCACGGATGCTCAACCTTAGCTCAGCTTCGCCGCCGCGCAATACGGTGTAATAGATGAGGCTGATCCGCCGTTTGTCCTCTATATCAAGCCACCCGATTGAATTTCTTGCTATAAACGCACTCCGATAACCACTGCAACGACTGCCATAGAGCACTTTCGGGGTCTTGTCGGACGAATTCACTGTCTTTTCAGTTGCTGAGGCCTCAAGTCGGCCTTAGACTGCCGCCCCTCGTAAATTGAGTGCCGGGTGGCGCTTGGAATAAACGGCGCCTTTGCGTTGGCCCCACCAGGTCATGCGCAACGCTCCCTAATTCGCCTTAATGCACGTTTTTTTATAGAGATATCAATGACAAAGGACAAGTTGCTGGCCATGCCGGCGGATGACTACATGAATGCCGAGCAACATGCTTTTTTCTCCGAGCTGTTGCAGAACATGAAAGTCGAAACCCACGAGCGCATCGAACAAAATCGCATTGCCATCGAGAGCCTGGACACTCCAGCCGATCCGGCCGACGCTGCTTCCGTTGAAGAAGAGCGCACCTGGCTGGTCAACGCGATCGATCGCGACCAGCGCATGCTGCCTCAGTTGGAACAAGCCCTTGAGCGTATCAAGGAAGACAGCTTCGGCTGGTGCGATGACAGCGGCGAGGCCATCGGCCTCAAGCGTCTGCTGATCAGCCCGACCACCAAGTACTGCATCGAAGCGCAAGAGCGTCACGAACAGATCGACAAGCACCAGCGTCAGGCTTGATTTCGTAGCGCCCCATCGCGGGCAAGCCTGGCTCCCACAGAGTTCGCATTGGACTTGTGGGAGCAGGTAGCACCCCCATCGCGGGCAAGCCTTGCTCCCACAGGTCCATTCAGACCTTGTGGGAGCAAGGCTTGCCCGCGATGCTTTTGCACGTCTGCAGAAAACCCCACACGTTTCTATTGATCTGCTGCAATACCCACGACTAATGGACCATGGATAATGGCCATGTAGTGGCGTTAAATGCGCCTACAACAATTAGAAGATGGGGTGACGAAGATGACGAGAGACGGATCTCTGGTTGGGCCAGTGCCGGCACCAGTACCGATGACCCGCAATCGCTGGCTGACGCCGACGCTGCAAAGCATTGCGCTGTCACTCCTGCTCGGGGGGCTCACGCTCGGTGGCTGGTCGCTGACGATCGGCCTGCCATTGGCGATGCTGATTATCTGGCTGCCGCGCCTGCGGCAGCGCACCGCTCCTGAGGCGCCCGCCGACAAATCCGACGCCATTGGCGCATTGACCCGCGATCTTTCCTACGCCACCAGCCACAACGCGCTGTCAGCCGCCGGCGTGGCGTTCTCGGTCAAGCAATTGGCCGACCGCCTGCAATCGCAATTGGGCGCAGCTGCGCAAATCGTCAGCAATGCCGAGGTGCTGATCGCCACGGAGCAAGCCACTTCAGTGCTCAGCCAGCAAGCCCTGGGCGCCGCCAGTGAAGCGCATCACAGCAGTGCGGCCGGGCGTGCGCAACTGCTCGAATCGATCACGCGCATGCACCAGCTCAGTCAGCGCGCCAGCAGCAGTCGGGAAATGATCGAAGCCTTGAGCCTGCGCAGCGACGATATCCAGCGGGTCACCCTGGTGATCCAGTCCATCGCCAGCCAGACCAATCTACTCGCGTTGAACGCCGCCATCGAAGCGGCGCGGGCCGGCGAGCACGGCCGTGGCTTCGCGGTGGTCGCCGATGAAGTACGTGGCCTGGCCGCGCGCACGGCGACCGCCACCGGTGAAGTCGGCGAGATGGTGGCCGATATCCAGCAACGCACGGCGCAGGTCGTGGAGCAGATTCGCCAGCTTTCCAGCGATCTGGACCAGGGCGTCGAGCAGGTCGAGCAGACTGGCCAGCACCTGGACAACATTGCGCGCCTGGCGGCGGGAGTCGAGAATCAGGTCGGCGAGATCGCCCACGGCGCGGCGACCAATCGCGAGCAGCTCGACAGCCTGTTCCACGCCATCGAACACATGCGCAGCGACCTGGCGGTCAGCGACCAGCAGACCCAGCGCCTTGCCCTGGCAGCGGTACAAATGGAAGGGCAGGCGGAAACCATCAGCGAACGGCTCGCCGAAGTCGGCCTGGATGATTACCACCAGCGCATCTACGACCTTGCCCGGGAAGGCGCTAGCCAGATCACTGCGCGCTTCGAAGCGGATATTGACCAGGGCCGCGTCAGCCTCGACGATCTGTTTGATCGCAACTATCACGCGATCCCCAATACCAACCCGGGCAAATTCCACACTCGCTTCGATAAATATGCCGACCAGGTGTTGCCGGCCATTCAGGAACCGCTGCTGGAACGTCACGAGGGGCTGGTGTTCGCCATTGCCTGCACCCAGCAAGGCTACGTGCCGACTCACAACAAAGTGTTCAGCCAGCCGCTGACCGGCGATGCGGTAGTCGACGCGCTGCACAATCGCACCAAACGCAAATTTGCCGATCGCACCGGCATCCGCTGCGGCAGCCATCAGCAACCGGTGCTGCTGCAAACCTATACCCGCGATACCGGCGAACTGATGCACGATCTCTCGGTACCGATCCTGCTCAAGGGGCGTCACTGGGGTGGGTTGCGCTTGGGGTATAAGCCGGAAAACCCGCGCTGACAGGGACGATTGTTACCGGTTTGGCAACTGAGCTGTGCAGCGGCGTCGCTGTTTCCTCGCAATGAAACTGATTAATCTGGCCACATAGTTAGTTAGCTAATGAAGTGCGCGAGGTCAGTATGCAGAGCAAGGTGGATGTGGCGGTGATGATTGGCAGCGCTGTGCCCTCAAATCTTCGGGCGATAGGGCAAAGTGTGTGCTGGGTGGTGCTGCTCAACGGTGAGCGCCGTGGTACGGCGTTCGCCAGTCGCGACGAAGCGCAGGAATGCAAGGCTGCCTGGTTGGCGCAATTGGGCGCCGGGGCACCAGCCAGCCTGCATTAAACCGGCTTAGTGCTTCTGGTGCATGCGCAGGTTGAGGTCGTCGACCACCCGCGCCCAGTCGGCATCTTGGCGCAGTTGTTCTTTGAGGAAGGCGGCCTGCTGTGGGGTCCAGAAGTCGGCGTCGATGAGTTTCTTGTCTTCGGGGAGGGGGGAATGATGGTCGATGAAGTCGTCGATGGCCTTGTCGCTCGAATCCAGGCCGAGTTGGTCGAACAGACCAGTCAGATCATGTGTCGGTGCATCCATGTTGATCTCCTTGCGTGTCGCGTCGAGGGCGAGTTCCGAAGTACGGCTCATTGCATCTGAGGCGGCCGCGCTCCAGGAGTTCGATAGAGATTCTCATAACGATTGTCGAAAGCAGGGCAAGCATAGACTGCAAACTGACTGTCAGGCCTTCAACGCACCATCGTCGACGGCCTGCTTGAGTTGCTTGGCGGCATCCTGGGCGGCGAGGGCGGCAACGTCAGCGGTCTTGAACCAGCGATCCTTTTCAACCTGGTGATAGGTCACGGTGGTCAGCGGCGGTTTGGCGCGCATGATGATGACTGCCTGGAACTCGCCTTCGACCTCCCTGACTTCGCCCCGGATAAAAAATTCGCCGATATCAAATTCCGTCACGTCGCAGCCTTCCCTTGAGAATATTCTGTTGTTTTACACGTCGCCCGCCGTTGGGACGGATTTCGTTGGTCGGGCAGTATGGCAGTAGTTGCCTGCCGGCGGCTGAGATAAGTCGCCGGCATGACGAAACGTCTATCGGGGGAAAGCTGTAGGACTTCAGTGGCGCGATTCAAGTGAGCGGGCGAGGGCGCAGGCTTCGTTGTGGTTAGCGCGGAAACCTCTTACACGTCCGGTGGATATTTCCTTGATGTGGAAAAAGGCACTGCCCGCCAGCACCACCTGGAAACGCGGCAATTCAGCGCAGGACGAATGCCCGTCGTAGTGGGGCCAACCCGCAGGACTCATAGCCTGCAGGTGGTTCTTGGAGGGAGAAAGCAGCTGGCTGAAGTGTGTTTGAGTGCACATATGAAGTCCTTTTCGTGGGTTTGCCGACGTCTGTATGTCGTAATGGCTGGTCTGGATGAGCGTCGCTGCTCTAGAATCACCTGAGTGCCGGGTGACCGTTGCTTATCTAAAGTGATTTTTGCCCGGCAATCTGTAGGAAAAATGCTTTTTTCAAAGAGAATTTTCCCTAAAGTTGATAGTCCGTTATCTCTTGCATAAAAAAAGGCGTTTTCCTTCGAGTCATCAGGATCGCCAGGCGGGGCGACGGGGTAGGTATTCCATTATTCTGGTTATCCCGGGGTTTAAACCCGGTTTTTGATCTCACCTCGGCATTGCCGCTTTTTTCTGCCGTGCGCCCGATTCGTGCGCGGCATCATTTCAGATGTGGGGATGTTTCCTTGGCAGTAAGTAATCTCGATATGCATGCTTTGTTCGTGCTGGGTGATCTGCGCGCAAAGCTGGTTAAACAGTTTCAATCACGTTTCGTTTACATCACCGAACAGAACGCCGAGGGCATATACATTGCCGAGATCGACACCGAAGAGTCGCTGGTCGTAGATGACAAGCCCGGGCTCAAGCTCAAGGTCGGTGATCACTTCAGCGCCTCCGTGCTGCCGAGTCGCGAAGGCGGCAAGCTGGACATCAAGTTTCGCGAAATTAAACTGACCGTTTACGGCATAGGCGACTACGCGTTCGTCACCACCGCTGATGGCCACGGCATCGTGTTCAAGGAAGGTCATAGTGTGGTGATGGTATTTGCCGCGCACCAGCAGTTGCAGGAAGGCCTGACCAAGACCCTCAAGGCGGTCACCGCCAAGGCCGCCAAATGGCGCAAGGGCGAGTTGGTAACGTTCAAGGCCAGCGAGTAACAGGTCGCGGCTGCAGGAAACTTCCGAAAATAGATTCATGCCTCTCGAAAGCAGGAACCTCTACTACAGTCAGTGGACTGAGTATTTTGAGGCTCGCGGTCTTCTGCCCGGCCATCCTGCTATTGCTGTGAATCAGCACGAGGTGCAAAAGCATGAAAGGATTACGACGGTTGCTGGCCGCTGCCGTGGCCACTGGCGCATTGTTCGCATCATCCGGTCCGGTAGCCGCCGCCCAGGCGCCCATTCATTTTGCCGACCTGAACTGGGAAAGCGGCAGCCTGATCACCGACATCCTGCGGATCATTGTCGAGAAGGGCTACGGACTGCCGACCGATACCTTGCCCGGCACCACCATTACCCTGGAAACCGCGCTAGCCAACAACGACATTCAGGTGATCGGTGAAGAGTGGGCTGGGCGCAGTCCGGTCTGGGTCAAGGCCGAAGCTGAAGGCAAGGTGGTGAGCCTGGGCGATACGGTGAAAGGTGCGACCGAAGGCTGGTGGGTGCCCGAATACGTGATCAAGGGCGACCCGGCCAAGGGCATCAAGGCCGTGGCGCCAGACCTGCGCAGCGTGACTGATCTGCCCAGATACAAGGACGTGTTCAGCGATCCGGAATCACCCGGTAAGGGCCGTTTCCTCAACAGCCCGATCGGCTGGACTTCCGAAGTGGTCAACAAGCAAAAGCTCAAGGCCTATGGGCTGGACGACAGCTACGTGAACTTCCGCAGCGGCTCGGGCGCGGCCCTGGACGCCGAGATCAGTTCGTCGATTCGCCGGGGTAAACCGATCCTGTTTTACTACTGGTCGCCTACGCCGTTGCTTGGCCGCTTCAAGCTGATTCAGCTGGAAGAACCGCCATTCAATGCTGAAGCCTGGAAGACCCTCACCGACGCCGATAACCCCAACCCGCAACCGACCCGCTCGCTGGCTTCGAAGCTCTCGATCGGCGTGTCCACGCCGTTCCAGAAACAGTACCCGCAAATTGCCGAGTTCTTCAGCAAGGTCGATTTTCCGATTGATCCGCTGAACAAGGCGCTGGCCGAGATGAGCGAAAAACACACGGCGCCACGCCATGCGGCCGAAGCGTTCATGAAGGCGCACCCGGACGTGTGGCAGGCCTGGGTGCCCAAGGATGTGGCCGCCAAAGTCTCTGCCGAGTTGAAGTGATCAGGAATCTACCCTTACATAAACGTTCGGGGAGGTTCATCCTGCGCCCACATTTCACGCTGGATGTTTGACTATGAGCCTGATAATCGCGCAATGGATGGCAGCCGTCTTCCTCCTCATCAGCCTGGTGCACCTGTACTGGGCCGCAGGGGGCAAATTGGGCAGCGAAGCCGCCGTGCCGCGACTGCCCAGGGAGGGCGAGCTGGGGTCCAGGCCGGCGTTCAAGCCTTCAGGGTTCGGCACGTTGCTGGTGGCGGTCGGCTTGTTACTGATCGCGATGCTGGTGTGCCTGCGGGTCGGTTTGTACCTGCCGACGGTGCACCACTGGTCGCTGCAATGGGTGATCAGCGCGATTGCGATGCTGATGTTCGCCCGGGCGATCGGCGATTCGAATCTGGTGGGGTTTTTCAAACAGGTCAATGACTCGCGCTTTGCCCGGCTGGATACCTGGGCGTATTCGCCATTGTGTGTGGTGCTGGGGGCAGGGTTGCTGGCGGTGGCTTGGATTTGAAGAGCGGTGCAAACACTGTGGAAGCAAGGCTCTGTGGAGCAAGATATTGTGGGTAGCAAGGCTCTGTGGGAGCAAGGCTTGCCCGCGATGAGGCCGTCAAGCCTTGCGATAGCTGTCAGTGAACGCATCAGGATACTTTCGTAGATAAGCCTCATTGAGCTTAGTATCCTGCGACCGCATGAAGGTTTTGAAATCAGGTACCAAAAAAACCAGGCCTGATAAAAGCAGCACCATCATACCCAGCACCGTGATCGTCAGTGCCACTCCAAGATGGGCAATGAAGGTGTTCATCGCAAAACTGCCCAACGGGCTGGCCAGCGCGGACACAAATGCAACCGTGGCAAACACCCGGTTGCGATGCAGCTTTGGCGTCGCCAGCAACCTGACAGCGGAGGTAGGGATGTTTATCAGCATCAGGCCGACACCGCCGCAGAAGAAGGCGAGGGTCACGATTACCGAAGCTGATACGGTCCCGACCACCACCAGATTGCAACCCAGGAGTGCAAAACCTGCGGATACACACAGGTCACGGGGGATTCGCCCGGATAACCATCCGATGATCTTGTAACTGCCCATCAAAATTCCCAAGCCGAAACTTGCATCGAGAAGACCAGTGTAAGTAACCGGGTACTGGATGACGTCCTTTACATACAGTGGGAGCAAGATGGTGAAAAACGGAAACAGGGCAAAGTTGATCAGCATTGCAATGATGGCCAGGTAAAATTCGACTTTCACTCCGTAGACTACCTTGAAGCCCGAATAGATCATGCTGAAGCCACTGGCCTGCGGAGTTTTTTCGCTTTTGCCAGGCGTACCGATAGGGTTTGGGATAGTCGCAATCAATGTTCCTGCGATGAGAATTGCAACAAAATCGGCGGTCAAAGCCAACGTGATACCCAGTCCGTAAATCAACCCGCTGGCCAGTACCGGGCCCAGCAGATTGGAAAACGACGACATCACGCTTTTGCTCCTGAAGGCCAGCGTGACTTTATCGTCGTTTGCAAACAACGGAATTATCGACGCCTGAAGCGGGTCGCGCACGCCGACAATCGCACTGCTGACCATCATCAGCGCGCCCACGGTCCAGGGGTTGAACAAGCCAGTGGCGGACAGCACCAGCATCAAAAGCGCTGTCACCAAGCTGATCCATGAAGCGAACTTGATGATCAGGATTTTGTTGTACTTGTCCCCCATCCATCCCAGCAGGGGTTTGGCCAACACCTCCGCCGCGATGGAACAGGCAATCATATTGGCGAAGTACAGCGCCGAGCCTGTTTCCTGAAGAGCCCACCAGGCTACTGCCAGTTGATTGCAACGTCCGCCCAGCACCATCAGGAAAAAGCTGAATTGGACCTTCAGCAGGCGCCGGTCGATGCTGGGGGAAATACGCAGGATGTTCGTAAAGTTCAAACTCATCGACTTACCGGATGTTCGCACATTGTCCACCATCCTTGTGGGAGCAAGGCTTGCCCGCGATGGCGTCCTTGAATTTACCGCAGGGCTTGAAGGCTCCATCGCGGGCAAGCCTTGCTCCCACAGATAAGGGTCAACTCCCGCTTTCCGTACTCCGGCTACTGACTTCGGCGGGCACATCGTCGCCGGCCATGCGCTTGCGGAACAGCGCCGCCCGGGCCAGCAGCAGGGTGGTCACCGGCACGGTGAGGGCCAGCAGGATCGGGATCAGCCAGGCGTGTACTACCGGCGCGGACTTGAGCGCCGAGAAGTAGATGATCGACGCCAGGGCCACGCTCCAGGCCCCCAGGGTCGAGGCCAGTGCCGGCGGGTGCATGCGCTGGAAGTAGTCCTTCATGCGCAGCAGCCCGACGGCGCCGATCAGCGCGAACAGACTGCTGAGC
The DNA here is from genome assembly GCF_054897945.1 of Pseudomonas sp. LB3P31. Classification (NCBI taxonomy): domain Bacteria; kingdom Pseudomonadati; phylum Pseudomonadota; class Gammaproteobacteria; order Pseudomonadales; family Pseudomonadaceae; genus Pseudomonas; species Pseudomonas sp. LB3P31. The sequence goes on along the minus strand of NZ_CM142710.1, from coordinate 990,231 downwards.
ACCAGCAGGATCGCCACCGGCACTTCAACCCATAAAGACAGTTCAGCGCTCATTCGATCACCTCGCCACGCAGGAGGAATTTCGCCAGGGCAAACGAGCCGACGAAGCCGAACAACCCGATCAGCAACGCTGCCTCGAAGTAGGTGTCACTGGCATAACGAATGCCCAGGGTCAGCATCACCAGCATCGCGACGATGTACAAATAATCCAGCGCCAGAACCCGGTCCTGGGCCGATGGGCCCTTGAACAGGCGTATCAGGGTCAGGACCATCGCCAGGGAGAAGATGAACAGGCTCAGCAGGATCGCATTCGACAGCAGCGGGCTCATTCGAAGATCTCCATCAAGGGGCGCTCGTAGGTGGCCTTGAAGTGCTCGATGAACAGCGCTTCGTCATCCAGATCGAACACGTGCAGCAACAGGATGCTGCGGTCCAGCGCCAGCTCCGACCAGACGGTGCCCGGCACCACGGTGGTGATCATCGACAAGGCGGCCAGGCCGTTGGCGTCGCGCAGGTCCAGCGGCACCTTGATGAACCGCGAACGCGGTGGGCGTCGCCCGGCATTGAGCACGCTCCAGGCGACGGCGAGGTTGGATGACACCACGTCGCGCCCGACCAGCAGGAACAGGCGCAGGATCACCCCGGGCCGGCGAATACGGATCGGCAGTGGCCGCAGTTTGCGCATCATCAGTGGCGCGCAGAACCCAAGGATGGCGCCCAGCAGCAAGTTGCCCGGGCTGATCGACAGGTTCAGCGCCAGCCATAGGGCCCACAGGGCCAGCGACAACCAGGGAGCGGGAAACAGGCGTTTCATGGGCGCACCTCCGCCATTGCGGCTTGCGCCTCAGGGCTTGGGACGGCGCGAGTGCCCAGCACCGCCATGACGTATTGCTGGGGATTGTTCAGCGCATCCGCAGCTGCCTGGGTGTAGCGCAGCAGCGGCTCGGCCTTGAAGGTGAGCAGGATGCTCAAGCCCAGCAAGGCGAAAATCGGCACGCATTCGAAGCGCCGCAGCAGCGGTGAAGGTCGCTCCTCCGGCGTCCAGAAGCGCTGGATGCCCAAGCGCGAGAATGCGATCAGCGACGCCAGCCCGGAGATGATCAGCAGCGCCAGCAGGCCCCACGCGGCGTTCGACACCGGTTCGTCGCCGCTGCTGCCCAGGCCAAGGGGATTGAGCAGGGCATGCAGCAAGCCCAGCTTGCCGATGAAGCCGGAGAGCGGCGGCATGCCGATGATCAGCAGCGAGCAGGCGATAAAGCTCAAGCCGAGGAAGGCCATGGTCCAGGGGATCACTTGGCCGACTACGGCTTTCTGCTCATCGTCGAGGTTGATGCCTTTGGCCGGCTGCAGGGATTCCATGGGCCGTGGCAGCAAGTCACCGTCGTCGAACAGCGGCATCTCGTTGGCCGAACGCGAACGCTCGATCAGCTCGGCCAGCAGGAACAGTGCGCTCAATGCCAGGGTCGAGCTGACCAGGTAGAACAGCGCCGCGCCGATCAACGCGGGCTGGGCGAAGCCTATGGACGCCAGCAGAATGCCCGCCGACACCAGAATGCTCAGGCTGGCCAGGCGTTCCAGGCGTTGCGCGGCCAGGATCGCCACTGCCGCACAGGCAATGGTCGCCATGCCGCCGTAGATCAGCCAGTCGCCGCCAAAGTACGCCGAGGCACCGGCTTGCCCGGAGAACAGCAGGGTCCACAGGCGCAGCAAGGTGTAGACACCGACCTTGGTCATGATCGCAAACATTGCCGCCACCGGTGCGCTGGCGGCGGAATAGGCCGGGACCAGCCAGAAATTCAGCGGCCACATTCCGGCCTTGGCCAGGAAGGCCACCGCCAGAATCCCCGCGCCGGCATGCAGGAGGCCGCGATCGGCTTCCGGCACCAGGGGGATTTTCAGCGCCAGGTCGGCCATGTTCAAAGTGCCGGTGACGCCGTAGATCAGTGCCGCGCCAATCAGGAACAACGACGAGGCCAGCAGGTTGATCGAGATGTAATGCAGGCCGGCCGACACCCGGGAGCGCCCCGAACCGTGCAGCATCAGGCCGTAGGAGGCGGCCAGCAGCACTTCGAAGAACACGAACAGGTTGAACAGGTCGGCGGTCAGGAAGGCGCCATACAGACCCATCATCTGGATCTGGAACAGCGCGTGGAAGCTCGAACCGGCACCGTCCCAGCGGGCCATCGCGAACAGCAGGGCGCTGACGCCGATGATCCCGGTCAGCACCAGCATCATCGCCGAGAGCCGGTCGACCACCAGCACGATGCCGAACGGCGCCTGCCAGTTGCCCGGCAGATAGACGCCGATGGAGCCGGGGATGTCGGTCTCGGTGGTCCATTGCAGCAACAGCACGGCAATGCCCAGGCCGATCAGGCTGGAGAGCAGGTTGATCCTGGCTTTCAGTGGCCGGTGTTTTTCCCCCAGCAGAAGCATCACGGCGGCCGTCAACAGCGGCAGCAAAATCGGTGCGGCGATCAGGTGCGGCATCAGATTCATTCTTTAGGCTCCCGGCCATCCACATGGTCAGTGCCGGTCAGGCCCCTGGAGGCCAGCAGCACGACCAGAAACAACGCGGTCATGGCGAAGCTGATGACGATTGCGGTCAGCACCAGGGCCTGGGGCAGCGGATCGGTGTAGTGCAGCAGGTCCTGGGGCACGCCGTCCTTGATGATCGGCTCCTTGCCGATGAACAGGCTGCCCATGCTGAAGATGAACAGATTGACGCCGTAGGACAGCAGGCACAGGCCCATGACCACCTGGAAGGTCCGTGGCCGCAGGACCAGCCAGACGCCGGAGGCGGCCAGGACGCCGATGGCGATTGCGATGACTTCTTCCATCAGACGGCTCCTTTGCTGGCGACGGATTTGGGCAGGGCCGCGGTTTTATGGCCACGTACCGATTGGTGGGCGAGGGCGGTCAGGATCAACAAGGTCGAGCCCACTACCACCGAATACACGCCGATGTCGAAGAACAGCGCGCTGGCCAGGTGAATGGCGCCGAACACCGGCAGGTCAAAGTGCCAGGTGTGGGTGGTCAGGAACGGATAACCGACCGCCATCGCGCCGAGGCCGGTGACCGTGGCGAACAACAATCCGGTGCCCATCCAGCGCAACGGTCGCAGGCTCATCTGCGCTTCGACCCACTGCGTACCGGCGACCATGTATTGCAGGATGAACGCCACCGACATCACCAGCCCGGCGACAAAGCCGCCGCCCGGTTGATTGTGGCCGCGCATGAACAGGTAGATCGACACCACGAATGCGATTGGCAGCAGCAGGCGCACCAGCACCGCCGGCACCATCATGAAGCCCAATGCGGTATCGCTGGCCTGACGCGGGTTGACCAGGTCTGTCACCACGTCCGGCGCCAGCAAACGCTGTTGGGCGGGTAATTGCAGGCTCTCTTTTGGAGGGCGGAAACGTCGCAGCAGGGCGAACACGGTCAACGCCACGGCGGCGAGCACGGTGATTTCTCCGAGGGTGTCAAAGCCTCGGAAGTCCACGAGCATCACGTTCACCACGTTGCTGCCGCCGCCTTCAGGCAAGGCGCGGCTGAGGTAGAACGAAGAAATGTCGTTGGGCGTCTGGCGCGTCAGCATGGCGTAGGACAGCAGCGCCATGCCGCCACCGACGGCGGTCGACAACAGCAGGTCGCGCAGGCGGCGGATGCGTGCCTTGCGCAAGGTGCTCGGCAGCGGTGCAACCTCTTCGATCCGCCGCGGCAACCAGCGCAGGCCCAGCAGGATCAGGACTGTGGTGACCACTTCAACCACCAGCTGCGTCAAGGCCAGGTCGGGCGCAGAGAACCAGACGAAGGTGATGCAGGTCATCAGCCCACACACGCTGACCATGGTCAGGGCTGCCAGCCGGTGATACTTGGCTTGCCAGGCGGCGCCGAGGGCACAGGCGATTGCCAGCAGCCACAGGGTCACGAACACGATCGAGCCGGGAATCTTCGGCCGGTCGCCCCAGGTCAGGCTGCCGTGCAGCATCGGGATCAGTCCGGCCAGTACGGCGGCGAGCACCACCAGGAACAGCTGGGTCTGCAGGCGCTTGGTACTGATCCGCCGTTCCAGGCGTCGGGCCAGGCGCATCATCACCACCAGGCTGCGTTCGAACTGGCGCTTGCCGTTGAAGCGGCCAATCAGCGGCGGGTACTTGAAGCGTCCACGCTTGAGCTGGTTGCGCAGCAGCAGATAGAGCGCGATGCCACCGGTCATGGCGATCAGGCTCATGATCATCGGGGCATTCCAGCCATGCCAGATGGCCAGGCTGTACTGCGGCAACGTGCCGCCAACCACCGGCCGAGCAGCGGCGGCCAGCAGCGGGCCGACCACCTGTGCCGGGAAAATCCCCACCACCAGGCAGGCGAACACCAGCAGCTCGACCGGTGCGCGCATCCAGCGCGGCGGCTCATGCGGGGTGTGCGGCAGGTCGGTGGCGGTCGGGCCGAAGAACACGTCAGCGGTGAAGCGTAGCGAGTAGGCGACGCTGAAGGTGCCGGCGATGGTCGCGACGATCGGCAGGGTCATTTCGACCCAGGCAGTGGCGTTGATGAACACGGTTTCGGCGAAGAACATTTCCTTCGACAGGAAGCCGTTGAGCAGCGGCACGCCGGCCATCGAGGCGCTGGCGACCATGGCCAGGGTGGCGGTGTAGGGAATCAGGCGGATCAGGCCGCTAAGCTTGCGGATGTCGCGGGTGCCACTTTCGTGGTCGATGATCCCGGCGGCCATGAACAGCGAAGCCTTGAAGGTGGCGTGGTTGAGGGTATGGAACACCGCGGCCACGGCGGCCAGGGGGCTGTTCAGGCCCAGCAGCAAAGTGATCAGGCCCAGATGGCTGATGGTCGAGTAGGCCAGCAGGCCCTTGAGGTCGTTCTGGAACATCGCGCAGTAGGCACCGAGCAGCAAGGTGCAGGCGCCAGCGCCGCTGACGATGTAGAACCATTCTTCACTGCCGGACAACGAAGGCCACAGGCGCGCGAGCAGGAATACCCCGGCCTTGACCATGGTCGCCGAGTGCAGATAAGCCGAGACGGGCGTTGGCGCCGCCATTGCGTGGGGCAGCCAGAAATGGAAGGGGAATTGCGCGCTTTTGCTCAGGGCGCCGATCAGGATAAGTGGAAGCAGAATAGGGTAGAGGGCATGTGCACGAATCAGCTCGCCGGCGGCCAGGACCTTGTCCAGGTCATAGCTGCCGACCACATGGCCAAGCAGCATGACCCCCGCCAGCAGGCACAGTCCGCCAGCCCCGGTGACCATCAGCGCCATGTAGGCGCCACGGCGGGCATCGGCGCGGTGGTGCCAGTAGCCGATCAGCAGGAATGAAAAGAGGCTGGTCAGCTCCCAGAAGAACACCATCTGGATCAGGTTGCCGGAGATCACCAGGCCGAGCATGGCGCCCATGAACGCCAGGAAAAACGCGAAGAAGCGCGGCACCGGATCGTCCGGCGACATGTAGTAGCGGGCGTACAGCGAGACCAGTGTGCCGATGCCCAGCACCAGCATGGAGAACAGCCAGGCAAAGCCGTCCATGCGCAGGACGAAGTTCAGGCCGAGGCTGGGCAGCCAGGTGAATTCCTCGCGAATGACCCCGCCATCGGCGATTTGCGGGAACAGCAAGGCGACCTGGACGGTGCCTATCAGGGCGACCAGGCCAGCCAGTAATGATTCGGTGTTACGCGCATTGTGCGGCAGCATGGCTGCCAGACAGCTGCCGACAAAGGGCAGAAGCAGTAGAACTATCAGGGACATAGGCTTCTAATCTGCGGAGGTTTGTGAAGCATCATACGTGCCAGTCCCAGGATTACCAAACGCTAACCTGTGGCAGAATCCTACACGGATTGCGGAAAAGTCCTGCTTTTCATGGTTTTCCTACAGGGTTGGGGTTTCCAATTCCTCTGCAGCAGCAACCACCTTACCCTTGGTCTTCAACTCACTGACAATCACCGCCGCCACAATCAACCCCGCCCCAACCAATGCGATCGCCGGCAAGCGTTCCCCGGCAATCCGCCCAACGATCCCCGCCCAAACCGGTTCGCCCGCATATATCAGGGTGGCCCGGGTCGGTGAGACGCTTTTCTGCGCCCAGTTCATCGCCACCTGAATCGCCGCACTGGCCGCGCCCAGACCCAGGGCGCTGCACAGCAGCAGCCAGGAAAAATCCGGAATCCGCTCCTGGGTCGGCACTACCATCAGGAACGCCAGCGCCGAAGTGACCGCCAGTTGCACCACCGTCACCCGGCGCACGTCCACTTTGCCGGCGTAGTTGCTGATCATGATGATCTCCGCAGCAATTGCCACGGCGCTGATCAGGGTGACGATTTCACCCGGGCTGAAATTGAACGAAGCGCCCGCAGGCCCCGACAGCAGCATTAGCCCGGTAAACGCCAGCATGATCCCGATACTCGGCATCAAGCCCGGGCGCCGGCCCAGCACCAGCCACTGCAACAGCGGCACAAAGGGCACGTACAGCGCCGTAATAAATGCCGACTGGCTGCTGGGAATGGTTTGCAGGCCTACCGTCTGCAAGCCATAGCCGAGCATGATCGCCACTCCAATAAAGGCCCCGGCCTTGAATTCGAACAGCGTCAGGTCACGCAGCTGACGCCAGGAAAACACGGCAACGATAAGCGCGGCTGCGGCGAAGCGCAGGCCGACGAACAACATCGGCCCGCTGACGGTCATGGCATGCTGAACCAGCAGGAAAGTCCCGCCCCAGATCATGGTGATCACTACCAGCACGCACTCGGCTTTGCTGAGCCGCGAGAAACGGGGAGAGGGGTGGGATGAGTTCGCCGACGTCATGACCTTGCGCGCTACCTGAGGGCGACGCACAATGCGTCGAATGTTGCGCAGTATACTGCCCAACCCCATCGAGTGAGCAATATAGTGCACAAAGATTCCCCGCCGCGGGCTTCGGTCCTCCAACACGTCAGCCAGAATCTGCGGCGCCTGCGCCATGCCGCTGACATGAGCCAGACGGCCCTTGCGCAAAAGTCCGGGGTCAGCCGGCGGATGCTGGTGGCGATCGAGGCGGGCGAAAAAAACGTCAGCCTGACCACGCTTGATCGTGTGGCCGAAGCGCTGGAAGTCGCCTTCAGCGACCTGATCCAGGCCCCCGATGCTCGCGATCCAAGCCGAATCAACGAACTGGCCTGGGCCGGCACCATTCCCGGCAGCAAGGCAGTGTTGCTGTCCAAGGCCAGTGCTACCCGGGAGGTGGAGCTCTGGGAATGGCGCCTGGAACCGGGCGAGCACTATCCCTCCGAGCCCGATGCCGATGGCTGGAGCGAACAGTTCTATGTCTTCGAAGGCTGCCTGACACTGATGGTCGGCGACGTGCCGCACAAGATCGACGCCGGCGAGTTCTTCATGTTCGCCAGCAACCAACCTCATTCCTATCGCAACGAGGGAGAAGTGGCGGTGCGCTTTGTGCGCAATGTGGTGATCTGAACTATTGGCCGATCAACACTGGATACAAATTTTGCTGTTCTGAAGCTAAAAGATTGGCAACGCCTTTTCTGAATCCAGCAAAGCGCCGGGGCCAGCCTGCGGTTAAGTAAACAAGTTTTCGGTAATAACTCCAAGCCTGTCGCCATGACAGGCTTTGTCGTAGCCCCTTCGTGCTCGACGTAGCCAGTTAAGCCTCCATTACCATTCGTCAGAAACAAGAACCGAACTGTTATTATTGACAGTAGACGCCTTCGCGATGCCGGTGTTGTATATAGCTCAGTGCTACTGCGAGTTCTAATTAAGTTGGGCACCAACATCCGAACCAATCGAATCTTTATACTTTGAAGGGGAATCGAAATGTCAGATAAACTTGAGGCTCCAAAGGTTGAATGGATAGAAAAGATTTATAGCTTGACTTTCCCAAAGTCAATCGGTGAAGTGACCAAGAAAGGTTACCATATTCACGCTTGGTTTAAAGGGACAAATACCTCTAGGGTTGCGTTTGGCACTCTCCCAGTGACTTACGATGGGGAGGGTGGCGGGGTGGAATTCAAAGTTGAAAGAAAAGATATTATCCTAAAGGGTAAGACTGTGATATTTCTTTACACTATAGATGACCTAGACAGTTTGGCGAAGTATCGCTCAGAAGAGGTTATGCTTCCGCTCGTTTGATTAAACGTTGGCGCTTAATCAGTGCTCTGTTTACGGATTAGAGCACTGTTAACTCTATGTGCTGCTCCAGGAACAGTTGTTCAGCATTTTGTCTCGTTAGACGTCCTCTGTTTCCTGTCGCGCTGAATGAAGTCTCGAAATTGCGCGGCTTATCCATTCTGGCGCGACTCCTGCGTAAGGACTCTCAATAACGCTGATACTTCGAACCAAACTCAGGGCGGTTTTCCGCAACATACAGTTTGCTCGCCTGAACATTCTTATGCTCAACGCCAACCGTGTTGACGTTCAACGTAGCCGGTTGGCTGACCTTGGCGCTGACGACCACTTGCGCAGCAGCGTGAGGTGCAGCAATGGCCGAAGTGGCGCCAAATACTGAAAGGGCAAATCCAAGACCGATAATGATTTTCATGATGCAGCTCCAGAGCGTGGGAAGAAGATGTCGCCACTCTAGAGCTGTCGCCCGCTGATGAAAAAACACCCGTGCGCATAGTCTTTATCAAGGCTGTTGATCGGGATCAGCCCTGCGCGCCGAGCATCTCTACCGGGTACGAGAACACATAGCCTTCGCTGCGCACGGTCTTTATATAGGTCGGCTCGCGCGAGTCATCCATCAGGCGCTGGCGCAAGCGGCTCACCAGCAGGTCGATCGAGCGGTCAAACAGGTCGGCATCGCGACCCTGGGTCAGGTTCAGCAGCTGGTCGCGGCTGAGCACCCGCTGCGGATGATCGAGGAATACCCGCAGCAGACGGTATTCGCCGCCGCTCAGGGCGACCATGGTGTCATCTTCGTCCAGCAGATGGCGGGCGGTGGTGTCCAGCCGCCAGCGGCCAAATCCCAGCAACTGGCCACTTTCGCTGATCAGCAGGTTCGGCGGCAGCATCCGCGTGCGCCGCAGCACGGCGTTGATGCGCGCGAGCAGTTCGCGGGCGGAGAAGGGTTTGGTCAGGTAATCGTCGGCGCCCATCTCCAGGCCAAGGATGCGATCGGTTTCATCGTTGCGCGCCGTGAGCATCAGGATCGGCGTGGCCTTGTGCTTGCCCGAGCGCAATTCGCGACACAGCAGCAGGCCGTCATCGCCGGGCAACATGATGTCCAGCACGATCAGGTCTACCTGGTTGCCATCGAGAAAACTGCGCATCTGCCGGCCATCGGCAACCACCGTGGTGCGCAAACCGTTTTTCTTCAGGTAATTGCCGACCAGCTCGCGGATCTCGCGATCGTCGTCGACGATCAGAATGTGGTTCACATGTTCCATCGCTCGATTCTCTGGTTATTGAGCCGTGGTTTTGTATCGCACTGTATCCGCCGCGCGGTTGGACACGTTACGCCTCATTGGCGGATTTTTGCGACACATGGCAGATACCCCAGGCCTGCTTAATGGGCTGCAGCTAAGCAAGATCACCTACGCTTATCGCCACCCATTTAGCCACCTGCAGGAGCGCTCAGCATGAAGATGTCCGAATCAAAGAATAGATCCGCTGCACGCCGGCGTCTGGTCGGCCCGTCGATCCTTGCCTGTGCCTTGATGCAATTGGGCGCGCTTGGGATTGCGAGTGCCCAGGCCAGCACGCCTGCGACGCCGGTTGCGGCCAAAGTCGATGCCTATACCCCATTCGGCCCGCTGAAGCACGTCGAAGCCGGTCTGCTCAATGTGGCCTACGCAGAGGTTGGCCCCGCTGACGGTCCGGTGGTGATTCTGCTGCATGGCTGGCCTTACGACATCCACAGCTACACCGAGGTAGCGCCGTTGTTGGCAGCGAAAGGTTATTGCGTGCTCATCCCTTATGCGCGGGGTTACGGTGATACTCGTTTTCTCTCCGACAAGACCCTGCGCAACGGCCAGCCCGCTGCACTGGCCAGTGATGTGATCGACTTCATGGACGCCCTCAAGATCAAGCGCACAGTGCTGGGTGGCTATGACTGGGGCGCACGCTCGGCGGACATCGTTGCGGCACTCTGGCCGGAGCGGGTCGAAGCATTGGTAGCGGTTAGCGGTTATCTGATCGGCAATCAGGCCGCGGGCAAGAACCCGTTGCCGCCGAAGGCCGAATTGCAGTGGTGGTACCAGTTCTATTTCGCCACTGATCGCGGCCAGGCCGGTTACGAAAAGAATCGCCATGATTTCGCCAAACTGATCTGGGAACTGGCGTCACCGAAATGGACCTTCGACGACGCTACGTTCAATCGTAGCGCGGCGGCCCTGGACAATCCCGATCACGTCGCCATCACGGTCTTCAACTACCGTTGGCGCCTGGGGTTGGTGCAGGGTGAAAGCCAATACGAGGCGCTGGAACAGAAACTGGCCAAGGCACCTGCCATCAGCGTCCCGACCATCACCCTCGAAGGCGACGCCAACGGCGCCCCGCATCCAGCTCCCGAAGACTATGCGAAACGCTTCACCGGCAAATACGAGTTCCGCCTGATCAACGGCGGCATTGGCCACAACCTGCCCCAGGAAGACCCGCAGGCCTTCGCCAAGGCTGTGATTGATGCCGATAATTTGTGATGGGTGATCGACACAAGACCCGTGGGAGCCAGGCTTGCCCGCGATGGCGGTGTGTCAGGCAATAAATTTGTCGGCTGGATGACCGCCATCGCGAGCAGGCTCACTCCCACTTTTGGCTGTGGTGATTTGCAGGATGGGTGATCGACACAAGACCTGTGCATCACGTTGTCGCATCGTTATTCCCTGAAAGGCAGCGAGCCGAAGCAGTGGCTTCGGCTCGCGATGTTGCAAGACACGCCGTGCGCTTATGCAACCACTCGATAACACGGCACATACGCCGCGCCACCCGGCAGTTTCATCCGGTGCTGGGCGACAAAGGCCTTGAGCAGTTGATCCAGGGGTTGCATGACCGCGGCGTCACCACGGATCTGATACGGACCGTGTTCCTCGATCAGACGAATGCCCTTGTCCTTGACGTTGCCAGCGACGATCCCGGAGAACGCCCGGCGCAGGTTGGCCGCCAGTTCGTGGGCCGGCAGGTCGCGGCTGAGGTCCAGGTTGGCCATGTTTTCGTGAGTCGGATCGAACGGGCGCTGCAGGCTTTCGTCGATTTTCAGCAGCCAGTTGAAGTGGAACGCGTCATTGCGCTCGCGGCGGAACTGCTTGACCGCCTTGAGGCCCTGGGTCATTTGCCGGGCGACCTCGGCGGGGTCGTCGATGATGATCTCGTAGTGCTGCTTCGCTGCGTCGCCCAGGGTGGCGCCGACAAACGCGTCGAGCTGCTCCAGGTACGGTGCGGCATGTTTCGGCCCGGTGAGGATGACCGGGAAGGGCAAGCCCTTGTTGTCCGGGTGCATCAGGATTCCGAGCAGGTACAGGAACTCTTCGGCGGTACCGGCGCCGCCCGGGAAGATGATGATGCCGTGGCCCACTCGCACAAAGGCTTCCAGGCGTTTTTCGATGTCCGGCAAAATCACCAGCTCGTTGACGATCGGGTTGGGCGCCTCGGCGGCAATGATCCCGGGCTCGGTCAGGCCCAGGTAACGGCCACCGTGGATGCGCTGCTTGGCGTGGCCGATGGTCGCGCCCTTCATCGGGCCTTTCATCACGCCCGGACCGCAGCCGGTGCAAATGTCCAGGCTGCGCAGGCCCAGTTCATGGCCCACTTCCTTGGTGTACTTGTATTCCTCGGTGTTGATCGAGTGGCCGCCCCAGCACACCACGATCTTCGGCTCGATGCCGGGACGCAGGGTGCGGGCGTTGCGCAGCAAGTGGAACACGTAGTCGCTGATGCCCTGGGAGTTGCTCAGGTCGATGCGCTGGCTGTCGAGTTCGTTTTCGGTATAGACGATGTCGCGCAGGGCGCTGAACAGCATTTCCCGGGTGCTGGCGATCATTTCGCCGTCGACGAAAGCGTTGGCGGGGGCGTTCACCAGTTCGAGGCGCACGCCACGGTCCTGCTGGTGAATGCGGATTTCGAAATCCTTGTAGGCTTCGAGGATGGTCTTGGCGTTATCAACATGCGCGCCGGTATTGAGGATGGCCAGGGCGCACTGGCGGAAGAGGGTGTAGGTACTGCCGGATCCGGCTTCGCTCAGTTGCTGCACTTCACGTTGAGAAAGGGTTTCCAGGCTGCCTTTTGGGCTGACAGAGGCGTTGATTACGTGTCGTTGGGTCATTCAGTGATCCTTAAAACGATGTCACTCACACGGGGATCGGCAAATGGCATCCGAATAGTGTGTATCCATGAAAGAAGATGGCACGAACTGCGCAGTATCGCCACGTTGCCCTTTGACGATGAAAAGATGAAAAGGAGCTCCAGCATAGCTAAATCTGACGGGGAGGCGATAATGCCCCGCAGACTTTTGCCCCACAATCCATTACCTGACGCAAGGAACCCCGTCGCAATGTTTGAAATCCAGCCGATGAACGCCCAGACCTATCGACAACAGACTCGGCGCAGCACGGTCATTATTGCCTTGGCGTTCCTCGCGCTGGCGATGCTGCTGTCGACGGTGGCGGTGGCTTTGTTCGGCGAGCCAGGCGGCGACAACATGCGTTTTAATGTCGGCGGGGTATTCGTCGCGGTGTTGCTGATGGTCGCGCTGATGCGCGGGCTGTTCTGGAACCAGCCGTGGATGGCGGCAGCGGTCTATGGCTGGCAGCTCAAGCGCAGCCTGATGAGCGTCACCAACGTCATGCACCAGGTGACTGCGGCGGTGGAGCGCGATGATCCGCGTGCAATCAAATTGCTACGCTTCTATCATCTGGGACTGACGCAAATGCACGAGCTGGATGGCAACTCCAGCGACCATGGGCAATTGAACCGTGAGATCGACCAGCACAAGGCGCGGATGGAAGTGCTGGGCATCGACATCGGGCAGACACGACTGGATCCCGCCTGGATCGATGCCGTAAAGCAGACACCGAAACCATAAGAGGTCAGGGATTGACATGGGACAACTGTCCATCAACGATCAGATCGACAACGCACAACCGGCCCAGCTGTTAAACGGCGGCCTGGCGGTGTCGAGGCTGAAGATTCGTTCACTGGTGTTTTTCCTGATCGCCGTATGCCTGTCGATGGCCACCATCGCTGGCTGGGAAGTCTGGAGTTCACGCCAGTATCACCTGCGCGACAAGGAAGTGGCGATGTCCAACCTTGCGCAGGCCCTGGCCTGGCAGGCGCAGGCGTCGATCAAGCAGGCTGACACGCTGCTGCTGACCCTGGTCGAGCGCCTCGAGAGCGAAGGCATAGAATCGGCACGCCTGCCGCGCATGCAACGCCTGCTCAGCGTCCAGCGCCGTGAGTTGAGCCAGCTGCACGGCTTGTTCGTCTATGACGAAACAGGGCAATGGATCGCCAATTCCAACGGCGCCGACCTGCCCAACGCCAACAACTCCGACCGCGAATACTTCATGTTCCACCGCGATCATCGTGACAGCGGACCGCACATCGGCCCGTCGATCAAGAGCCGGTCCAGCGGCGAATGGATCATGACCGTGTCGCGCCGGGTCAATCATCCGGACGGCAGTTTTGCCGGCGTGGCCCTGGCCACCATCCACCTGAGCCACTTCCTCGCGCTGTATGACAGCATCGACATGGGCCGCAACGGCGTAATCAACCTGATCGCCGCCAACGCAACCATTGTCGTGCGCCGTCCGTTCAAGGAGTCCGAGGTCGGTAGCAGTGTCGCCAATGGCCCGCTGTTTACCCAGCTGTTGCCGCTGGGTGATTCCGGGACTGCCAGGGTCCGCTCGGTGGTCGATGGCGTCGAGCGAGTGGTCGGATTTCGACGGGTCGAAGGTTATCCGCTGATCGTCTTCGCCGCGCTTAACCAGGAAGAGGTACTGACCGGCTGGCGCGAGGAATCGTGGCTCAGCGCGGGCATCGTCTCCCTGTTCCTCGCGCTGCTGGGAGTACTCGGCTATCGCCTGATCCGCCTGATGAGGCAGCAGAATCATATCCAGAGTGTCTTGCTCGACGCCCAGGAAAAGCTCCTTGAGGTCAACCGCGGCCTGGAGTTGATCGCGCTGGAGGACGCCCTGACCGGCCTGTCCAATCGACGCCAGTTCGATCTGTTCATCATGACCGAGATGCGCCGGGCCCGCCGCACCCAGACTCACCTGGCGTTGCTGATGATCGATGTCGATCACTTCAAACGCTTCAACGACTTGTACGGGCATGTCGCCGGCGACGCTTGCCTGCGCCGGATCAGTTCGATCATCAGTGAGCACATCAAGCGTCCCGGTGACCTGGCGGCCCGCTATGGCGGCGAAGAGTTCACTGTGGTGCTCCCCGGTACCGACTATGTTGGCGCGTTCCTGGTGGCGGAAAAAATCCGTCTCGCGGTGCAGCTGGCGGCGATCGAACACAGCGAGGGCGTCGATGGGGCGGTCACCGTCAGCGTCGGAGTCTGCGCCTGGGACACGGCATCGCATGATGTGCCCGACGACCTGGTGCGCGCTGCCGATCGAGCGCTGTACGTGGCCAAGGCCAGTGGGCGCAACATGAGCGTGATCGACAAGTAGCTTCAGGGACGCTCGCGCTGCCTCATTTGCAAGAGCAGCCGCAGGTAGACCCAGAGGTTGATCGCCAGCACCACGGCGCCGAGTCCCATTTGGATAGCCGGGGTCAGGCCGGCCGGGTAGATGGCCGGCCAGATGTAGTGCTCGACGAAACCGCCGCCGTAGCCGGTCTGCCCGGCTGCGGCGCGCATGCGGTTTTCCCATTCAGTCAGCGGGCACATCAGGTGCAAGACTTCCACCGAGATGCCCCAGGCGACCGCCGGCAGGTGTAGCAACGCCAGCCGGCGCCATTTGAGCACCAGCAGCCCGCCAAACAGCACGAACAGAATGAACAGCAGATGAAACAGCACCAGCCCGTCGGCGGCGATTCGATAGAGCATGCGCACGTCCCTGGTTTGTGCCTGATTAAGTGGACCATGTTACTCGGTGCCGCTGACCGTTCGTGGAGCCCGGCAGGATTAAAACTGAAATTGTGCATGCCATCGCGGGCAAGTGCTGGCACAGTCGCAGGTCTTTTTTCCAAGTTGCAGAGCGCCATGTCCAACTCACACATGCCCCGTAGCGCATTCTTGCGCGGCGCCGTGGCGATCCTTCCCCTGTCCCTGGCGACTGCGCCATGGGGACTGCTGGCAGGTTCCGTGGCCATCGAAGCCAACCTCACACCCCTGCAAGGCCAGGGCCTGTCGAGCATCGTGTTCGCCGGTGCCGCCCAGTTAGTGGCGATCGGCATGCTCAAAGGCGGGGCAGGGATTTTCTCGATCCTGCTAACCACGCTGCTGCTGACGTCCCAGCATCTGCTGTATGGCATGAGCCTGCGCTCGGTGATTTCCCCGCTACCGGGGCGCTGGCGAGTGGGGCTGGGCTTTTTGCTCACCGACGAACTGTTCGCCCTGACCAGCCAGCACGACAAACAGCAGTTCAATCGCTGGTACGCACTGGGTGTCGGGCTGACGTTCTACATCGCCTGGAACCTTTTCACCCTGGCCGGCATTGTGCTGGGCAGCAGCATTCCGGGGCTGGAACACCTAGGCCTGGACTTCTCGATTGCCGCGACCTTTATCGCCCTGATCACCCCCGTGGTGCGCAATGTGCCGACGGTGGTGTGCGTCGCCGTCGCGCTGTTCTGCTCGGTGTTGTTCAGCCACTGGCAGTGGGGTTCGGCGCTGGTGCTGGCGGGGCTGGCGGGGATGACCGCAGGTTTCCTGTGCAACAAACTTTATCTGGGGCAAACGGCATGATGGTCTGGGCGGTGATTATCGGAATGGGCGTGCTGGTGTTTCTCAACCGCTACGTATTTCTGGAGCCGCGCCTGCCGGTGCGCTTGAGCAGCAACGCGAGGCAATTTCTCGGCTTCGCGGTGCCTGGCATGCTTACCGCCATCTGCGGACCGATTGTGTTTATGCCGGATAAACAGTTGAACCTGCAGTGGGACAATCCCTATCTGCTCAGTTCGTTGGTCGCGGTGGGGTTGGTGTTGTATACCCGCAGCACCTTGCTCAGCATGTTGTTGAGCATGGGTTTTTTCTTTTTGCTGCGATGGTGGCTGTGAATCTGTTCTACGCTGAGAACGGATGAACCATCCCTTCAGGAAGAGAGGTGAGCATGGCAAATGAACACGAGCCGCCAGATCCGGATGAACCTACGGAAGAGGAAATAGCAGAGGAACAAAAACGCTCCACCCCGACCTGGAAACACGACGACAGCCGGGAGCTGTCAGAACGGGATGAAGAGCGTCCGTTAAAACCCTGAATAGCGTTTGCGGCAGCTCCTGCATCGTTACGGGCTGGAGCTGTGGTAGGGTTTCACACATCTTCGATCAGGGTGAAATCGGGGTGCGCCGCCCGATAGCCCAGGGTCTTGTCGACCCAGGCGTTCAGTTCATTGACCATCACCGGAGGCTGACCCGGGTAGCGCTGCAAGGCTGCGCGCAGGGTGGGATCGATATTGGGCACTGCTGCCAGGTTTCGGGACTTGATGTATTGCCCGATGAAACAGTCGAGTTGATAGCGTTCTGTGGTCGACAGGTGGACACATTCAAGGCTGGTGACTTGCTTGATATAAAAATCGTCGCGCAACTGGGTTCTCTGCAAGGCTGAAGTTACTGGGTTTTCCGCCCTATCTGACTCTTCGGTCAATAAAGGACTGTCGATGGAAATGCGGCGCGCATGCTAGCGGCACTGATCCTGAATGTATGTATGGCAGTCGAAATGTCAGACAAGCGGTGGCGCGGCATATGGCCATGGCTGTTCCAGTTTGTTTCGTCGATGAAACAGTCTGTGTAACGATTCAGTTGTCGATATATTTAAAGTTTATTGCTGTTCGATTTCTTCGATCAGTTCGGGCCCCTGGTTCCGCGAATTGCCCACTGCCTTGCCGACTCTGTACCACTCGAATACATCGCTGGCCTCGCCTTGGAACAGTGCCATTTGTTCAGCGCGTTCCTTGGGCGTGGCGGGGTCGAGCCATTCCCGCGCGAGTTCTGGCGACAGCACTATGGGGCGGCGGTCGTGGATGTCGAGCATGCCTCCAGCACTGTCGGCAGTGAGGATGACAAAACCGTCTTCAGGGTTGGGCTCGGCGTCGTCCCGGGGAAACTGGCCGATGGCGGCGCAGTAGACGGGCGCCCGATCCTTGCGGCGGATCAGCCAAGGTTGTTTGCCGGATTGGCCGTTGTCGACCCATTCGAACCAGTTGTCGACGGGCACGATGGCCCGATGCGGCCAGATGGGCCGGAAGTAGGGGCCATGGGCAACCTTTTCGACCCGGGCGTTGATGGGCGGGGCGCGATCCTTGGCCCAGTGCGGCCGCCAGCCCCAGCGCACGGAGTCGGCGTGCAGGCCATCGTTTTCCAGGTGCAGCAGGGCGAGGCGGGTGGTGGGCGCGGCGTTGTAGCGAGCCAGGGGCTCATCGCCAACGTGGTTGATCAGGGCGTCGGGGATGCTCAGCGCTGCAACAAAATCATGTATGCCGCGGTATTGGGTCAGGCGTCCGCACATGGGCGTGATCCTCAGGGGTGTGGATCTTTTGATGGTGTTTCTTGGGCTGTGTTCATATCAGTTGCTGTTCCGGATCGCTGGTTACCCCCGTTCTCTGTGGGAGCTGTGTGGGAGCTGTAGGAGCTGTCGAGTGAAACGAGGCTGCGATCTTTTGATCTTGCTGTGTACATATCCGTTAATTCGGCAACGGCCTCTATTGGTTCCGCTTTTACAGCGGGTCACTTGGAACAGCCCCAAGTAACCAAGGGCTTCTTGCCCCACCACTCGGCACACCGAGCCTGGGCGAGGTGCCGAGTGGTGGGGCAAGAGCGCTTTGGTTACTTTCGCGCTCTTCGAAAGTGACCCGCCGTAAGGGCGGAACCAATAGAAGCCGGTACCGCAGCAACGGATATGTACACAAAAAGAAGCAAGATCAAAAGATCGCAGCCTCGTTTCACTCGACAGCTCCTACAGGGTGGTCTGCACCCCAACCGTTGCAAGCCGCAAACAAGCGGGCTTGCACGCGAAGGCATCGTGACATTCGGTATCAATGTTGAATGCCAGTCCGCTTTCGCGAGCATGCCCGCTCCCACAGTGGAACCTCATCAGGCATGCACTTGGTGATTGGCAGCTCATACCCCGCCACTTGAACCAAACACCCTGTACCCTATCCAACCTGCGCCCACCGCCCTGCACGGGCGTAATAGTCTGGCCAAGGCATACCATGAAACAGCTGTTCAAGCTCCTCGCTCCACTCGTTATAGCCGCCGGGCTGGTGGGGTGTATCGCTGCACCCATCCCCATGACCACACAAACCGCACAAGGTCTGGAAGCCCAACCACCGATCCGGTTCCTGCTGACGTTCGACGATGGCCCCAGCGCCTCAAGCTTCTGGAATCCGACGATGACCGTGCTCGACAGCCTGGCGCAAAACCCGCTGCAGCCGGGGATCAAGGCGGTGTTTTTCGTGCAAACCCGCGCTTCCAGGGCCGGGGGCAGTGAGATCGGGCGTCAGGTCATGCATCGTGAACAGGTTGAAGGCCAGATCCTCGGTTTTCACACGGCCACCCCCGGGCACAGCAACCATCGGTCCCTGGATGACGTGGATCTGGAACAGTCGCTGAGCAATGGCAGTGCCGATATCGCCGCCATCACCGGTGCGCCACCGACCCTGGTGCGGCCGCCGTTCTGGAACTACGACAAGCGCACTTTCGCCGCCTATCAACGGCATGGCCTGCATGTGCTGCTGACTGACCTCAGTGCCAACGACGGCAAGATCTGGGGTTTCAACGCCAGCCCGCAGCGGCGTTCGCACATGCTGCGGTCAATGTCCGAGGTGCGCGAGCGCATCGCCCGGGGTGAACTGCCGGTGGTGGACGGGGTGATCCCGGTGGTGGTGACCTTTCATGACCTCAATCGCTACACCGCTCGCCACACCCGCGAGTATCTGCAGATCCTCCTGGACAGCGCCCAGGAGACGGGAGTGAAAGTTGCGCAAGTACCGTTTTACGACGACACGGCCGCCCTGCAACGTGCTGCCATGGCCCGCACCGTGAAAGACAGTTCGCAGCCGGTGGACCTGCCGGGGCTGTGGAACTGGATCTGGTCGGGGGATTCGAAGTAAAAAATTGCTCAAAATGAGAGCTGGATAACATTGCGGCGGCCGCGCAATCCTGAAACCGGATCTATTCTCATTGGGACTTTTCCATTAACTGCCGCCCGAGTCGTCAGCCATGGTGCCCATTTCCGTCCTTTGCAGCATTGTCGAATCCGGTTTCAATTCGCTGTCCTGCGAATGCACGGAGAGCCGTGGATTACTGCGAATCGAAGTAGTCGACCCTGAAACCGGGAAGGTCGAGTTTCTGATAACCGGCGTGTCCGTAACGGACTTGACCACCATCCGCGACATCAACGGCCTCATCGCAGAGTTGCGCTCGGAAATGAACGCCGGGCGACGCGCGTTCGCAGGATAGAGTTCAGCCCTCCAGCTTGCGCGGCAACAACTCATCAATCATCTGCAAACAATGCCTCAACCCCGGGGACACATCGCCCACCCGCCGACTGAGAATGATCGGTGAAGTCGCGTTGTCTTCCAGAATCGCTGTAAAGCCGATGTCGTCACGGTGCACCAACTGCACCGAGGCCGGCACCAGGGTCACTCCGATGCCAGCCCCAACCAGGCCGATCGCGGTCTGCAGCTCGTTGGTCCACTGCGCCACCTGGATACTCACGCCATAGGATTCGAACAGCGCAATGACATGGTCGGCATAACTGGGCCGCGGATTGCCCGGGTATAACACGAAGGGTTCCCTGGCCAGGTCGCGCAGACTGATCGGCGCGCCCAGCAACGGGTGGCCGGCGGGGAGGGCGGCGACCAGGCGGTCTTCGGTGAGCACAGTCTGGATGATGGTCGGGTCGTCGATGCGGATTCGCCCAAAGCCGATATCAATCCTGCCGGCCTTGAGCGCATGCACCTGCTGCAGCGTGGTCATTTCCGACAGCCCCAGCTCCAGCTCCAGCGGCTCGCCGCTGCGCAGGCGGCGGATCAGCTCCGGCAACACGCCGTAGAGCGTCGATGGCGCAAAACCGATGCCCAGCCAGGTTTTTTCCCCCAGGCCAATGCGCCGGGTGTTGTCACACACCTTGCCCAACTGGTCGAGCAGGGCGCTGGAGTGTTCGTGGAAGAACCGGCCGGCATCGGTCAGCTTCAACGGCCGCCCGCGTTCCAGCAACACCACCCCCAACTCATCCTCCAGCTGCTGGATCTGCCGACTCAAGGGCGGTTGGGCGATGTGCAGCAACTCGGCGGCGCGAGTGAAGTTGAGGGTTTTCGCCAGTACCTGGAAATAGCGCAAGTGACGCAGTTCCATGCAGCCTCCATAAACTAAACGTTTGCATACCTTTAAGGTATCAAGTCAGACCAATTCTATATTGGCTTCCGGAAAAAAGCCGTACCAGAATCGGTTCCAGAACTCCAAGAACCTGACGGGTATCGAAATGCTTGCAACCGCCATTGAATCGATCGAGACGATCATCGTTGATCTGCCGACCATTCGCCCGCACAAGCTGGCTATGCATACCATGCAGAACCAGACCCTGGTGATCATTCGCGTGCGTTGCGCCGACGGCATCGAAGGCATCGGTGAATCCACCACCATTGGTGGCCTGGCGTATGGCAACGAAAGCCCCGACAGCATCAAGACCAACATCGACCGCCACTTCGCGCCGCTGCTGCTGGGTCAGGACAGCGCCAATGTGAATGCCGCGATGTTGCGCCTGGAGCGCAGTATCCGCGGCAACACCTTCGCCAAATCAGGTATCGAAACCGCGTTGCTCGATGCCCAGGGCAAACGCCTGGGCCTGGCGGTCAGCGAATTGCTCGGCGGCCGGGTGCGCAATGCGCTGCCGGTGGCCTGGACTCTCGCCAGCGGCGATACCGCCAAGGACATCGCCGAAGCGGAGCAGATGCTCGACCTGCGCCGCCACCGCATCTTCAAGCTGAAAATCGGCGCCGGCGAAGTCAATCGTGACCTGGCCCATGTGATCGCCATCAAGAAAGCCCTGGGCGATCGTGCGAGCGTGCGGGTCGATGTCAATCAGGCCTGGGACGAAGCGGTGGCCATCCGTGCCTGCCGGATGCTCGGTACCAACGGCATCGACCTGATCGAACAGCCGATCTCGCGTAACAATCGCTCCGGCATGGCCCGCCTGAATGCCATGAGCCCGGCGCCGATCATGGCCGACGAGTCCATCGAGTGCGTGGAAGATGCATTCAACCTGGCCCGTGAGGGCGCCGCTTCGATCTTCGCCCTGAAGATCGCCAAGAATGGTGGCCCGCGCGCAGTGCTCAAGACTGCAGCGATTGCCGAAGCGGCGGGTATCGGCCTGTACGGCGGCACCATGCTTGAAGGCGGGATCGGCACCATGGCCTCGGCCCAGGCGTTTATCACCTTGAACAAACTGGCGTGGGACACCGAGTTGTTCGGCCCGTTGCTGCTGACCGAAGACATTCTCAGCGAGCCGCTGGAATATCGCGATTTCGAGCTGCACGTGCCAGCCACCCCGGGCCTGGGCCTGAAACTGGATGAAGAGCGCCTGGCGTTTTTCCGCCGTGACAAATCTTTCACTGTTCTTCATCAAGTCTGAGGAGTGCATCATGCTGTTCCACGTAAAGATGACCGTGAATTTGCCGGTCGACATGAATACCGAGCTGGCGACCAAACTGAAGGCTGACGAAAAGGCTTTCTCCCAGCGCCTGCAAGACCAGGGCAAGTGGCGTCACCTGTGGCGCATCGCCGGGCTGTATGCCAACTACAGCGTGTTCGATGTCGACAGCGTGCAGGAACTGCACGACCTGCTGATGCAATTGCCGCTGTACCCGTACATGGCGATCGAAGTCACCGCGATGTGCCGGCATCCTTCGTCGATCCGCGAGGATGACCGCTGAACCCAGCCTGTTCAGTTCGCTATGCCAATAATTACAAGATGAGGAACCGCTAAAATGAACGTCAAGATTTCCCACACTGCCGAAGCACAGAAATTTCTCGAAGAGGCCAGCGGCCTGCATAACGACGCCGGCAGCCCACGGGTCAAGGCGCTGATCTACCGCATCCTGCGGGATTCGGTGAACATCATCGAGGACCTGGCGGTAACGCCGGAAGAGTTCTGGAAAGCCGTCAACTACCTCAACGTCCTGGGTTCGCGCCAGGAAGCCGGGCTC
Organism: Pseudomonas sp. LB3P31; assembly: GCF_054897945.1. Classification (NCBI taxonomy): domain Bacteria; kingdom Pseudomonadati; phylum Pseudomonadota; class Gammaproteobacteria; order Pseudomonadales; family Pseudomonadaceae; genus Pseudomonas; species Pseudomonas sp. LB3P31. The sequence continues at coordinate 967,933 of NZ_CM142710.1, read as the reverse complement.
GTCGTTGCTGGCCTTGGGCTGGAGCACTACCTCGACTTGCTGATGGACGCCGAAGACGAGCAGGCCGGCAAGGCTGGCGGCACTCCACGGACCATTGAAGGCCCGCTGTATGTGGCCGGTGCGCCATTGTCGGACTTGGAAGCGCGCCTGGACGACGGCGTGGATCCGGGCGTGACCCTGTTCATGCAGGGCCAGGTGCTCAACACCGCCGGTGAACCCCTGGCTGGTGCCGTGGTGGATGTCTGGCACGCGAACACGGGCGGCACTTATTCCTACTTCGATACCACCCAGTCGGAATTCAACCTGCGCCGGCGCATCGTCACCGACGCTGAAGGCCGCTACCGTTTCCGCAGCATTGTGCCGTCGGGCTACGGCTGCCCGCCGGACGGTCCGACCCAGCAACTGCTCGATCAGTTGGGTCGTCATGGCCAACGCCCGGCGCATATCCACTTCTTCATCTCGGCAGCGGACCATCGCCACCTGACCACCCAGATCAACCTGGACGGTGATGAGTACCTGCACGATGACTTCGCCTACGCCACCCGTGACGAGTTGATCGCCAAGATCACCTTCAGCGAAGATCAGGCTCGTGCGGCGGACTACGGTGTCAGCGGTCGTTTTGCGGAAATCGACTTCGACTTCACCTTGCAGTCGTCGGCTCAGCCTGAAGAGCAGCAGCGGATGGAGCGGGTTCGCGCACTCGAGGATTGATCTTTGGAGTGCTCGTGAGGTGGAATCAACTTCAACATCTATGTTGAATGTTACTCCGCTTTCGCGAGCAAGCCCGCTCCCACATTTGACCGTATTTCTTCAGGAAGAATGGGGTCCAATGTGGGAGCGGGCTTGCTCGCGAAGGGGCCAGAAGCCCCACAGGTCAGCCCACTGACACACCGCCCCAAGTATTACCTTAGAATGTCCGTAGCACCCATAACAACAACGAGAGTACCCCGATGATGCACGCGCAACTGTTGAGTCAGCGCAGCACTGTATTCGACCACGCCGACCCATACGCGGTGTCGGGCTACGTCAATCAGCATGTCGGCAACCATTGCATCCGGATGCCTCGTGCCGGGCAGCCCCTGGCCAGCCTCAATCATCGTAAATTCGCCAGCCTCGACTTGTGCCGCATCAGCTATGGCGGCAGCGTTCGTGTCACCTCGGGCGCGCTGGAAACCATCTATCATCTGCAAGTGTTGTTGCGCGGCAATTGCCTGTGGCGTGGTCATGGCCAGGAACATTACTTCGCCCCTGGCGAGTTGCTGCTGATCAATCCCGACGATCCGGTCGACCTGACGTACTCCGACGATTGCGAAAAATTCATCCTCAAGGTGCCCACCTCGCTGTTCGAGTCCGTGTGCAACGAACAGCGCTGGCGTTATCCGGGGCAGGGCGTACGGTTCCTCGAAAACCGCTATCAGCTCAATGAGCTGGAAGGTTTTGTCAACCTGCTGGCGATGATCTGCCAGGAGGCCGAGGCCACTGAACAGATCCTCCGGGTGCAGGAGCACTACGCGCAGATCATCGTCAGCAAGATGCTCGGCCTGATGAAGACCAACGTCATCCGCCTGGAACTCGGCTCCCAGGCTGCCACGTTCGAGGCCATTGCCGATTACATTGCGCGCAATCTCAAGCAGGAGATCGACAGCGAAGAACTCGCACGCCAGGCCAGCATGAGCCTGCGTTCCTTGTACGGCCTGTTTGAGCGCAACGCGTGTACCACACCGAAAAACTACATCCGCCAGAAGCGTCTGGAACGGGTCAACGCCTGCCTGAGCGACCCGACCTGCATCGTGCGCAACGTCACCGAAGTGGCGATGGATTACGGTTTCCTGCACCTGGGACGGTTCTCCGACAGCTACCGCAAACAGTTCGGCGAGCTGCCCTCGGACACCCTCAAGCGCCGGCATTGAACCCGCAACACCGCATCCTCCTGTAGGAGCTGCCGAGTGCAACGAGGCTGCGATCTTTTGATCTTGATTTTGATTTTGAAAAAGCAAGGTCAAAAGATCGCAGCCTCGTTGCACTCGGCAGCTCCTACAGAGATTGTGCAAACATTGAAACTTGCGTTGCACTAATCGGATAAAGGTCTGCACCCAGCGGATAGTCCACTCCAGTCCCCCCGTCCTAGCATGAGCCTTGCCTGAATAAAAACAATGGAGGCGGCGGCCATGACCCTGCGACCCGAATACCTGCAATCCCTGCTTGAAGACGATCCAGAGCAGGGCATCTATCGCTGCAAACGCGAGATGTTCACCGACCCGCGCCTGTATGACCTCGAGATGGAACACATCTTCGAAGGTAACTGGCTGTACCTCGCCCACGAAAGCCAGATCCCCAACAAAAACGATTTCTACACCACCACCATGGGGCGCCAGTCGATCTTCATCGCGCGCAACAAGGACGGTGAGCTCAATGCCTTCATCAACGCCTGCAGTCACCGCGGCGCGATGCTCTGCCGCCACAAGTCCGGCAACAAGAGCTCCTATACCTGCCCGTTCCACGGCTGGACCTTCAACAACTCCGGCAAGCTGCTCAAGGTCAAGGACCCGGCTGCGGCTGGCTACCCGGCCAGCTTCAACTGCGAAGGCTCCCACGACCTGACCAAAGTCGCGCGTTTCGAGTCCTATCGCGGCTTCCTGTTCGGCAGCCTCAAGGCCGACGTAGTGCCGCTGACAGAACACCTGGGCGAGTCGGCCAAGATCATCGACATGATCGTCGACCAGTCCGCCGATGGCCTGGAAGTGCTGCGTGGTTCCTCCAGCTATATTTACGAAGGCAACTGGAAGCTCACCGCCGAAAACGGTGCCGACGGCTACCACGTCAGCTCCGTGCACTGGAACTACGCCGCCACCCAGAACCAGCGCAAGCAGCGCGAGGCCGGCGATACCAATCCGACCATGAGTGCCGGCAGCTGGGCCAAGCAGGGCGGTGGTTTCTATTCCTTCGACAAGGGCCACATGCTGCTCTGGACCCGTTGGGCCAACCCCGAGGACCGTCCGCTGTACGAACGTCGCGACGAACTCGCCCAGGACTTCGGCAAGGCTCGCGCCGACTGGATGATCGAAAACTCGCGCAACCTGTGCCTGTACCCCAACGTATACCTGATGGACCAGTTCAGCTCGCAGATCCGCATCGCCCGGCCGATCTCGGTCAACCGCACGGAAATCACCATCTACTGCATCGCCCCCAAAAGCGAAAGCGATCACGCGCGCTCCAGCCGGATTCGCCAGTACGAAGATTTCTTCAACGTCAGTGGCATGGCCACGCCGGACGATCTTGAAGAGTTTCGTTCCTGCCAGACCGGTTACCAAGGTAGCGTGACCGGCTGGAACGACATGTCCCGTGGTGCCGAGCACTGGGTCGAGGGCGCCGATGAAGCCGCCAAGGAAATCGACCTGCATCCGTTGCTCAGCGGCGTGCGCACCGAGGACGAAGGCCTGTTCGTGCTGCAGCACAAGTACTGGCAGCAGACCATGCTCAAGGCGCTGGCCGCCGAGCAGTCGAAGCTGATTGCCGTGGAGTCCGTGTGATGACCATTACCTACGAAGCCGTGCGCGATTTCCTCTACCGCGAAGCACGCTATCTCGACGACCGCCAGTGGGATGAGTGGCTGGAGCTGTACGCCCCGGACGCCACCTTCTGGATGCCATCCTGGGACGACAACGACGAACTGAGCGAAGACCCGCAGCGGGAAATCTCGCTGATCTGGTACGGCAATCGCACCGGCCTTGAAGACCGCGTATTCCGCATCAAGACCGAGCGCTCCAGCGCCAGCGTGCCGGACACTCGCACTTCGCACAACCTCAGCAACATCGAGCTGCTGGAACAGGCTGACGGCCTGTGCAAGGTGCGCTTTAACTGGCACACCCTGAGCTTTCGCTACAAGACCGTCGACAGCTATTTCGGCAGCAGCTTCTACACCCTGGACATGCGCGGTGAAAACCCGCTGATCAAGGCCAAGAAAGTGATCCTGAAGAACGACTACGTTCGCCAGGTCATCGATGTCTACCACTTGTGAGGCCGTCGCCATGACTCATTCCATCGCGTTCAATTTCGAAGACGGCGTCACCCGGTTCATCGACGCCAATCCTGGTGAAACAGTGGCCGACGCCGCGTACCGCCAGGGCATCAATATCCCGCTCGATTGCCGTGACGGCGCCTGCGGTACCTGCAAATGTTTTGCCGAGGCCGGTCGTTATGATCTGGGCGAGGAATACATCGAGGACGCCTTGACGGCCGACGAAGCCGAGCAGGGTTTTGTCCTCACCTGCCAGATGCGCGCGCAGAGCGATTGCGTGGTGCGGGTGCCGGCGTCTTCCGACGTCTGCCGCACGCGCCAGGCCAGTTTCGAGGCGACTATCAGTGCCGTGCGCCAGTTGTCCGACAGCACCATCGTGCTGTCGATCAAGGGCGAAGCGTTGAGCAAACTGGTGTTCCTGCCGGGCCAATACGTGAACCTTGGGGTGCCGGGCAGCGCCCAGACCCGTGCCTATTCATTCAGCTCGCTGCAGCGTGACGGCGAGGTCAGTTTCCTGATTCGCAATGTGCCGGGCGGCTTGATGAGCAGCTTCCTCACCGGCATGGCCAAGGCCGGCGACAGCATGAGCCTGGCCGGCCCGCTGGGCAGCTTCTATCTGCGCGACATCCGTCGGCCGTTGTTGCTGCTGGCCGGCGGCACCGGGCTGGCGCCGTTCACCGCAATGCTGGAAAAAATCGCCGAGCAGGGCAGTGAATATCCGCTGCATCTGATCTACGGCGTGACCAATGATTTTGACCTGGTGGAAATGGATCGCCTGGAAGCCTTCGCCGCGCGCATCCCCAATTTCAGCTTCAGCGCCTGCGTGGCCAGCCCTGACAGCCAGCATCCGCTCAAGGGCTATGTGACCCAGCACATTGAACCCAAACATTTGAACGACGGTGACGTCGATGTCTACCTGTGCGGCCCGCCGCCGATGGTCGAAGCTGTCAGCCAGTACATTCGCGAGCAGGGCATTGCGCCGGCGAATTTCTACTACGAAAAGTTCGCCGCCAGCGCGGCGTGATTCTCGCCCCACAGCGATCCCATGTAGGAGTGAGCCTGCTCGCGATGGCGGCGGAACATTCAGCGTGGTATGTCGCCCGTGAAATTGCTATCGCGAGCAGGCTCACTCCTACAAAAAAAATATGGCACCCGAGATATCGAGGTACACATGCACAGATTTCACGAAAAAGTCGCACTGATCACCGGCGCCGCCCAAGGCATCGGTCGACGAGTTGCCGAGCGCATGGCAGCCGAAGGCGCCCGATTGATCCTGGTCGACCGCTCCGAACTGGTCTTCGAGGTGCAACAACAATTGGCCGGGCACAGCCAGGTGCTGGCGCTGACCGCCGACCTCGAGCAATACGGCGAGTGCACCCGCGTGATGCGAACCGCCATCGAGCACTTCGGCCGACTCGACATCCTGATCAACAACGTTGGCGGCACCATCTGGGCCAAACCGTTCGAGCACTACGAAGCCGAGCAGATCGAGGCTGAAGTGCGCCGTTCGCTGTTCCCGACGCTGTGGTGCTGTCATGCCGCACTGCCGTTCATGCTGGAACAGGGCAGCGGGGCGATTGTCAACGTGTCCTCCATCGCCACCCGCAGCATCAACCGTGTGCCGTACGGCGCGGCGAAAGGCGGGGTCAATGCACTGACCGCCTGCCTGGCGTTCGAAACCGCCGGCCGCGGCATACGGGTCAATGCGACGGCGCCCGGCGGCACCGATGCACCTCCGCGAGCCATCCCGCGCAACAGCGCCGAACAAAGTGCCGAAGAGAAGGTGTGGTACCAGCAGATCGTCGATCAGACGATCGACAGCAGCTTGATGAAACGTTACGGCACGCTGGATGAGCAGGCAGCAGCTATCCTGTTCCTGGCCAGCGACGACGCGTCCTACATCACCGGAATGACCATGCCCGTAGGCGGCGGCGACCAGGGCTGACATCACGCGCCAGCCATGTGTCACTGGCGTCGATGCCCGCCGAGGTGGCGGCGTTTATCGACAAGGCTGCAACGGCACTGGCCAAGGCCTGATCAACGTTCACAGGCGACGCTGAAACGCTTTGACGATCCGCAGCGTGGCGTCGCTGGTGTTCAGGTTCTGCACCGCGTCCAGCGGAAACCACAGGCAGTCGACGATTTCATTTTGCGGGCGAGCCTCATCCAAATTGAGCACCGACGCCTCATAAACGTGGTGCCGGGTGGCACCCGATTCCAGGGCCATCAGGTAGAGCAGCCCGTCGACGCTCAGGCTGGTTTCTTCCTGGAGTTCCCGAACGGCGGCGTCGGCAATGCTCTCGCCAGGCTCGACCTTGCCTCCAGGCAATGTCCAGCGGCAGCGATGCTTGCGGACCAACAGGATATGGCGATCCTGCTCGCAGATGACGGTTGCGCGTACTTTCATGCTCTATCCAAATACTGTCTGTCACAAAAATGCCATGAAACTGCAATATTTAGACCGTGCAGCGTGGGCTTTCAGATGATTGGAGCCCGGGATGAAGGTGAAAGTGCCAACTCTGACGCCGCGACGTCTGGTCAGCACCCTCACGGTTGCAGGTGTAAGGTAGGCAGGTCAATTCTGGTCAAGAATGCCTGAATGGAGGTTGTCATGAGTGTACCGATGCTGAACAAGATGCATATGAACGGTTACGACGTACTCAGCGTAAATAATGGCCCCTGGCGGGTCTTACGCAGCGCTGGCGAGAGAGTCCGCTCCCTCGCCATCTGATCATTCAGTGCGCCTGGTGGCGAGTGATCGCCCTGGCCTTGACCTCCCCGGCATATAGCGCCAGGCGTTGTTCATCCCCCTGCAGGACTTCACAGAGGCGTTTGGCCGCCTTTGCGTCCACCTCATTTCCCGCCTGTTGCAATTGCTCGGCAATGCGTAAAAGCTCCACCGCCGACCAGCGCAAGTCCGAAGCAACGCCCTGCAAGTCTCGCCGAAGCTGCTGTTCCGATTCGTTAAGCCACATGCTCACCTCCTGCAATAATTCTCCGTCTCGACATACTAGACGGCTGTGGCGGATGCGTTGGTGCGCTGCGACGAGCTGCCTTTGGTCGGGACAGTTAACCTAACCTGCAGGCGCGATGTCGTACTGGAGTAGCGATTTTGCGCTCGGATGCCAGGCCAATTCAAATGACGACGACCGATGATTTCAGATTTCATGCGCACGAGCTGATCGTTGATCTGGACGCGGCCACTACGCAAATGATGCAGCTGATTTCGGCTCATCAACTCAGCGGCCCGGAGTGGGAGCGGGTCACCCAATGGCAACACGAGGCCTACGAACGCTGGATGACTTACCTCAATACGCGGTCCTATCCAGCCGCAGGCGAAGACAGAGCGCATTGATGAGCTTTTGTGTATCGAATGGATGTATGCGCCGGGACGCGCTACATTTTCCTTTTTAAGCGAAGGAAAGCCTCATGCGGATGCTAATCGCAGCGGTCTTGCTGGCGTCACTGGCGGGTTGTTCGTTGCCCGCATCCGTGGTTCCGGGTGAACCCAACGTCAGCAAGTACAGCGAGAAGCCGCCCAAGGAGTACGCCGCCTGCGTGCTGCCGTTATGGCAGCAGGAAGTCTCGTCTACCCGGCAGACTTCGATCTCCAACGGCTACCGAATCAACGCCCCCGGGATCATTACCGCCGACGAGATTCTCGACATCGTGAAAAACAAGGACGGCAGTCGGGTCTCGTTGTACCAGGGGCCACCTTGGGCGAAGTCGGGTGCATTGCGCAAAGCCGTGCGCGACTGCCTGTAGCGTTCAATCGCTGATGTCGGTCAGTGGGATACCTTGAGGGCTGGCACTTTTCTTCTCCCGCCGATCATTGAGCCAGGTGTCTACCTGCTCGCCGAATGCCACCGGGGCCTTGCGCCCGACCTTGCGCGCCAGGTCCAGGATGGTCTGCTGCGCCAGCGCCTCTTCCATGCGTTTTTGCGCGACCAGCATGGCGCTGTGCACAGAGCAGTGTCCATCCACCGCCCACTCGGGCGTATTCCCTTCGAATAAAGCACAGCGGCCGCGGATCTCGCGACAGTCGAAGATCAGCTTCTGGCCGTCGATCGCGTTGACGATATCCAGCAGGCTGATCTCGTCGCCAGGCCGGGCGAGCTTGAACCCGCCGCGCACGCCCTCGGTCGCAACCACCAGCTGGGCTTTGGCCAGTTTGGTGAAAATCTTCGCCAGGTAGTCCAGCGGCACGCCTTGCAGTTCGGCGAGGTCGCGCACGCTGGCCTCGCGGGTTTCGCCACGATTGCCTACCAGAAAGATCAGACAATGAATGCCGTACTCGACGCCAGCGCTGTAAAGAGACATGCGGATCTCCGACTAAAGTTGTCGCCAATCTTATCAGCAGGGCGTGTGAGGAGCAATGCCAGGTGATGCTCGAACTCATGGCTTATGTCTCTAAAGTGTTGTGATCCGTTGGTTATCAGCCGCGTCGATGGCGGTTATCAAAAAATACCGATTGCGTTGAGTAACTAGGACTAATACAGTCGTAGTTGTTCGGTGCGGCGCGGTGATCATTCAACGTGACCTCTCACAACTTCATTATCGGGTCTTCCCCTGGAGCAAAAATGAAACAGCACATCCTGGTAATCGGCGCAGGTTTTGGTGGCATGTGGACTGCGTTGAGCGCCACGCGCCTGTTCGATATTCACGGTCACGATGGCGTTGAAGTGACGGTGTTGGCCCCGCAGGCCGAACTGCGGGTGCGTCCGCGCTTCTATGAACCTAATGCCCACCAACTGGCCGCGCCGATTGGCGAGCTGTTTGATGCGGTAGGTGTGCGCTTCATCAAGGGCTCGGCCGAGACCATCGATGTAGCGAAAAAGCAGGTCGGTTACCTGGATGCGGCGGGCACCCGACAAGTGTGCAGCTACGACAAACTCGTTCTGGCCACGGGCAGCCGCCTGGCGACGCCGAGCACGGCGGGTGTCAGTGAGCATGCGTTTGATGTCGACCAGATCGAACAGGCGGTGCGCCTGGAACAACACCTCGAATCCCTTGCTCACCAGCCGGACACTGCCGCGCGCAATACCGTGGTATTGGCAGGTGGTGGCTTTACCGGAATTGAAACCGCGACTGAAATGCCCGCCCGGCTGCGCGCCATTCTCGGCGACCGCGCCGATCTCAAAGTGATCATCGTTGATCGTGGCGAAAAAATTGGCGCGTCGATGGGTGCCGAGATCAGCGTGTCGATTGCTGAGGCGAGCGCCGAGGTGGGCGTGGAGTGGCGCTTGAAGTCGTCGGTTGCCGGTGTTGATGCCAATGGCGTGACGTTGGCCGATGGGCAGCGGATCGAAGCCAGTACCGTGATCTGGACCACCGGTGTGCGTGCCAGCGCGCTGACCGAACAGATCCCCGGCGAGCGCGATTCCTTGGGCCGCCTGCATGTCGACAGCCATCTGCAAGTGATCGGCCAGGACGACATCTTTGCCACTGGCGATGTGGCTTACGCGGCCTCCGACGACATCGGTAACCATGCGTTGATGACGTGCCAGCATGCCATCGTCCTCGGCCGCCATGCCGGCAACAACGTCGCCGCCCAAATCCTCGGCGTTGCGCCGACGCCTTACAGCCAGCCCAAATACGTGACCTGCCTGGACCTCGGGGCCTGGGGTGCGGTGTACACCGAAGGGTGGGATCGCCAGGTCAAGCTGGTCCGTCAGGAAGGCAAGGCGCTGAAAACGCAGATCAACACCCAGTGGATCTACCCACCCGCCGCCAACCGCGAAACCGCCTGGGCCGCTGCCGATCCGCTGATTCCGATTGCCTGAATGAAATAACCCGTGTAAATTTTCATGAAATTCAAATAATAAAATTTCATGAGGCCCGCATGTTTCACCAATCCCCCCAGCACGTCGCCAGCTATTACGCCCACGCCTGCGCCGATCGACTGGTGGAGCGTGAGCCGCTGGAGGGCGAGCAGGGCACGGAGGTGCTGATCATCGGCGCCGGTTTCAGCGGTTTGCACACGGCATTGCGCCTGGCCTTGGCCGGCAAGCGCGTAACGGTGCTGGAAGCGAGCCGGGTGGCCTGGGCGGCGTCCGGGCGCAATGGCGGGCAGGCGATTCTCGGTTGGTCCTGTGACATGCCGCCGCTGGAGGCCGCACTCGGCCATGAGCGGGCGCGACGTCTGTGGGACAGCATGCGCTGGGCCGCCAGGGAGTTGCGTGACTTGCCCGGTCGGCATTATTTCGATTGTGATTACCGGCCCGGTCACCTCTGGACTTCTGTGATGCCGCGCCGGGTCGGCCTGCTGAAAGAGTGGCAGCACGAGGCCAGCCACAAGTGGGGCCACGATGCATTGCAGTTCATTCCACGGGCGGATTTGCCGCACTGGGTGGCCAGTGACCGCTACCAGGCGGGGTTGTTCGACCCTGAAGGCGGGCACCTCAATCCGCTGAAGCTGGCACTCGGCCTGGCGGCCGCCATCGAGCGTGCCGGCGGACGCATTCACGAACAGAGCAAGGCACTCGATTATCGCGAGGATCGCGGCGGCTACGTGGTCACTACGGAACGCGGGCGCATTCGGGCCGATGTGCTGGTGCTGGCGTGCAACGCGTACCTTGATCAGCTTGATCCGCAACTGTCGAGTTGCGTGCTGCCGGTCGGCACCTACCAGGTGGCCACGGTGCCGCTCCCGGACCACCAGGCCAGCGCGCTGCTGCCGCGCAATGTCTGCGTGACCGACAACCAATTTGTACTCGACTACTTTCGCCGCACCCCGGATAACCGCCTGCTGTTCGGCGGCGGCTGCACTTATCTGGGCGGCATGCCCAGGGACATCGCGGCCGCGACCCGACCTTTCCTGGAGCGGGTATTTCCGCAACTCAAGGGCGTCGAACTCGAGTTCGCCTGGGGCGGGCATATCGACCTCACCCTCAAGCGCACGCCGGACATCGGCCGCCGCGCTGACCTCTACTGGCTGCAGGGCTACTCCGGACATGGCGTACTGCCGACATTGGCCGGGGCCCGCGCGGTGTCTGACGCGATACTCGGCCAGCCCGACGAACTCGCGCTGTATCAGGGCCTGGTCAATCAGCGTTTTCCCGGAGGCAAATACCTGGCCGCGCCGCTGGAAGCCGTGGGCAAAGCCTGGTACCGACTGCGCGACCGTCTCTGAACCGCACATTTTCCGGAGCCATCAGATGGACATGCAAGAAGAAATATCGGCGCTGGCGATCCTGATCCAGGACCTGCGTAAACACAAAAAGTACACGCTCAAGGATCTGGCGGACAAGATCGGTCGCTCAGTCGGGTTCCTGTCCCAGGTCGAGCGCGGATTGTCCCGGCCGACGGTGGCAGACCTGACTGCGATCAGCGAAACCCTCGGCGTGCCGACCACCTATTTCTACAGCCTGCCCAAACCCATGGCCTTACCCTGGGTGACTCGCCCGGACGAGCGCCGCACCCTGTATTACGCCGACGGCATCACCGACATCCTGGTCTCGCCGAAAATGCGCGCTTCCTTCTCGATGCTCGAAAGCCGGCTGGAAGCGGGCGCGAGCAGCGGCGACCGGCACATGAACGACAGCTCGGAGCAGGGTGGTTACGTGCTCGAAGGCGAGCTGACGCTGTGGCTGGATGACGCCGAGCCCGTGACCTTGGGCACCGGCGACAGCTTTCAACTGGCCAGTCACACCCATTGCCGCTACGGCAATCTCGGTGACCGGCTTACCCGCGTGCTCTGGGTCTACACCTGATAAAACAACAAGGAACACAATGATGGATGCTGTCTGCTCTGATCTGGTTGCTGAAGTACGTGCGTTTCGTCAGCGCTTTCCCGAAGTGCGCTATGTCGACCTGATCGCCCTGGACATCCCCGGGCATTTCTACGGCAAGCGCTACCCGATTGAGATGCTGGAAAAGGTCGCGGCTGGCGGTGTGTTGAAGCTGCCGCAGAACTGCGTGTTGCTGGGCACCCAGGGCGGGCTGTTCAAAATTGGCGACTACTGTTTCAACGACGGCGACCCGGACGCGGCCCGCCGCCTGGTGCCCGGTACGTTGAAACTGGTGAACTGGGAACAGCAGCCCCTGGGGCAAATGCTGATTACCTCCGACGGCACGGCCAACCCGATCGAGTTCGAGCCCCGGGAGGTGCTGGCGCAAGTGCTGCAACGGCTCCAGGGCAAGGGGATATTCCCCGTGGTGGCGTTTGAGCTGGAGTTCTATCTGTTCGATCGCCAGCTGCGTGACGGCTTGCCGCAGTTTGCCCGGGACCCGCTGAGCGACGATGCCGATGACCAGCCGAACATGCACATTGAACGCCTGTCGCGCTTTTCCACGGTGCTGGACGATATGGTCGAAACCGCGCGGGAGCAGGGCATCGAGACCACGGTGATCACTGCGGAATTGGGACCGGGTCAATTCGAAATCAACTTCGGCCATCTTGATGACGGCCTGCGCGCCGCCGACTGGGCCGCCCTGTTCTGTCGCAGCACCCGGGGCGTGGCCCTCAAGCACAACTACCGCGCCAGCTTCATGGCCAAACCTTATGTGCAGCATCCTGGCAGCGGCATGCACGTGCACGTCAGCCTCTACGATGAGGCGGGCAACAACCTGCTGGCAGCCAACGACCAGCAGCCGCTGCGCCATGCCGTCGCCGGCTGCCTGGAGGTGTTGCCCCACTGCATGCCGATCTTTGCCCCGAACCACAACGCCATGCGCCGCTTGAGCGGTACGGTCAACACCGCCACGCGCGCCAGCTGGGGCTTTGAAGACCGCGACGCGTGCCTGCGGGTACCGGATTCGGATGCGAAAAACCTGCGGGTCGAGCATCGCCTGGCGGGCGCCGATGCCAACCCGTACCTGGTACTGGCGGCAATCCTGGTGGGTCTGGAGCAGGGCCTGGAAGCGAGCCGCGAACCGATCGCACCGTTGAACGAAGATCGCTCCAGCGGCATCGATTTCCCGACGCAAATGCTCGAAGCCGTGCAGGCGATGCAAGGTCACGCATCACTGCGCGAAGGCCTTGGCGCGGAGTTTGTCGACGTTTATTGCGAGAACAAGCGTCAGGACCACTTGGCCTATATGAATGAGATCAGCGCGCGGGAATACCGCTGGTTTATGTAAGGCGTCCTCAAAAAATGTGTGGATATATAAGGGGTTAGAAACCTTAGTAACTTTATGGTTAATTAAAACATCTTGTTACAGTGGGAAATATTCAGTAATATTCGCCCCGCGTTCACCACCACGGTTTATGCATTTTTAAGTCCCAGGCGTCCATCAGCTGCCTGGGATTTTTTTTGCCCAGGATTTGGCAAGGCCCGAAAACTGTAGGAGTGAGCCTGCTCGCGATGACGGACTGTCAGGCGCTGGAGATGTTGAATATGCCGGCCCCATCGCGAGCAGGCTCACTCCCACAGGAAATCAGTGGCCAACCAACTCTTCCAGCAGTTGTTCCTTGTACCCCTGCAACACCGGCGAAGCCCGGTCCCTTGGATGCGCCAAGTCAACCTTGATCTCATGTTTGATCCGCCCCGGATGAGCGTCCATGACAATCACGCGGTCACCCAGATACAACGCTTCCTCGATGTCATGGGTCACCATGATCACCGTGCAGCGCTGTTGCACCCAGATGCGTTGCAACTCGTGCTGCAGGCGCACCCGGGTCAGGGCGTCGAGGGCACCCAGGGGCTCGTCGAGCAGCAGGACTTTAGGTTTGTTGATCAGCGCCCGGGCGATCGCCGCACGTTGCGCCATGCCGCCGGACAGCTGGTGCGGGTAGGCATTTTCAAAGCCTTCAAGGTTGACCAAGGCAATGTGCTCAGCCACCAGCCGGTCTTTTTCCGCCTGTGACAACGGATGATTTTTCAGCGCCAGGCCGATGTTCTGGCTCAGAGTCATCCAGGGAAACAGTCGATGATCCTGAAACACGATCCCGCGTTCCAGGCTGGTGCCAACCACCCGTTTGCCGTCGAGCAGGATATCGCCTTCGTAGTCGGCCTCCAGGCCGACAATCAGCCGCAGCAGCGTCGATTTCCCGCAGCCGCTGGCACCGACGATGCTGACGAACTCGCCAGGACTCACGTCCAGATTGATCTGCTGCAACACCGGCAGGGGCTGGCCTTCGATCCGGTAGGCCTTGCTCAGGCCGCGAATCTGCAGGGCTCCTGAGGTATGCGATGAAGTGCTGTGGAGTACAGCGTGTTGGGCAATTGCGTTCATGGTTAGCAGCCTTTCAACGAGTATTGCGCCAGCGCAGCAGATGGCGGCTCAAAAGAGTGAACAGCAGGGTCATCAGATAGCCACAGAGGCCGATGCACAGCACGCTGAGAACGATAACTTCCATGCGTGAACCGGCTTCGGCATTCATCATCAGGTTGCCCAGGCCGGCACCGGAGGACAGGAACAGTTCGCTGCCCACCGCGGTGACCCAGGCAAATGCCAGGGCATGCAGCACCCCGGTGGCAATGCTCGGCAGCGCCGCCGGCAGCAGCACATGCCGGAAGCGTTGCCAGGGCGTCAGCACCAGCACCTCGCCGACCTCACGATACCGTTGCTCGACATGGCTGAAGCCCTGATAGGTGTTGAGCACCATCGGATAAAACGCGGCAAGACTGACGATCAGTACCTTGGAAAATTCGCCATTGCCGAACCACATGGCGATCAGCGGAATCCAGCCGAGCATCGGCACCTGCCGAATCGAATGAAACAGCGGGCCGATCAAGCGATTGGCCAGCGCCGACTGCGCCATCAGCACACCCAGCAACACGCCGAAGAACATGCCGAGGATCAAGCCGGTACTGGTGCGGGCCAGGCTCGCCCACAGGTTTACCAGCAGCTCGCCGTTGGCCAGCAATTCGATGAAGGCCGAGCCGATCGCGGACAATGGTACAAAGGCATAGGCGCCAGCCGCACCCTGGCGCGACAGGTATTCCCAGGCGCCGATCAACAGCAGCGGCAACAACAGGCCGCGGGATTTGCCAAGTAATCTGGTCATCAATGGCTCCTAGCGGGTCTGCCAGCGGAACAGCCGCTGTTCCAGTTGGCGAAAAGTGAAGTCGAGGGCAAAACCGATCACACCGGTGATCACGATCCCGACCATCACCACATCGATGCGCAGCATCTGCCGGCTCATCTCGATCATCTGGCCGAGGCCGCTGTCGGCAGCGAGCAATTCGGTGGCCACCAGCACTACCCAGGCGCGGGTCAGGCTGATGCGAAAACCGGTGATGATCGGCGGCGCGGCGGCGGGCAGGGCGATCTCGCGGACAAACGTCGGCCAGCGCAGGCGATAGACGTCGGCGACCTCGAAGTAGCTGCGGGGAATGGCTTTGACGCCTTCGCTGGCGGCCAGTGCCACGGGGAAGAATGCGGTCTTGGCGACGATGATGATCTTGAAGGTTTCATCGATGCCGAACAGCAGCACAAACATCGGAATCAGCGCGATGCTCGGGATCTGGCGCAGGGTATGGAACAGTGGCGAGCAGTAGACCTCGACGTTTTTCGACAGCGCCATCAGCACCCCGAATGCGAGGCCTGCCAGCGAGCCGATGCCGAACCCCAGCCCCAGCCGTGAAAGACTGTTCAGCAAGTGTTCGAGCAGCTCGCCGCTGGCGGACAACTCTTCGAATGCCTGCCACACCTGGGCGGGCGGAACCAGCAGGTTGCGCGGAAAAATCCCGGCCTCGGCCACCACTGCCCACAGCAACAGCAGGGCAGCGGGGGAGATGAGCCAGGTCAGATAATACGGCAGACGTCGGATACGCATGGTGGGCCTAATTTCCTGAGGTCAGAAGCGGCTGGTCACACTCAATCCAACGGTGCGCGGGTCACCGTAGGTGATGACGTATTGGCCAAGCGTGCCGTTTGGACGGCCATGCACTTGATAGCGACGGTCGGTGACGTTGTTGACGAACCCGGTGACGCTGAGTTTTTCATCCGGGCTGAACCAGGTCAGGCGTGTGTTGGCCAGGGTGTAGTGCGGCTGGCTGAGCGTCTTGTCGGCGCTGCTCTGGCGATCGGCGAGGAAGTATTCCTTGTCGCGATAACTCACGTCGCCACCGGCCACCAGCTTGCCGCCGATCTCCAGCGGGAAGGTGTAGTCGGCACCCAGGGACACCACGTTGCGCGGCGAGCGCACGAAGCTGTTGCCACTGTAGTCACCGGTCACCGCACCGGTGTTCGGGTTGGTGTTCTCGAAGTCGGTGTATTCGGTATCGAGGAACGACACTGCCGCACGCAGGTGCAGGTAGTCCGTCGGCTGGGCTTCAAGCTCCAGCTCCGCACCCTTGACCGTACCCTTGGCCCCGTTGGTCAGCGCCGTGGTCAGCACGCCGTTGTTGACCGTCAGCAGGTTCACCTGAATGTCCGAGTAGTCGTAGTAGAAAATGTTGGCGTTGGCGGTCAGGCGATGATCGAACCACTCGGACTTCAGACCGATCTCGTAAGCGTCGAGTTGTTCCGGATCGACCGTGGTCAACTGCGCCAGACTGGTGGACAGCCCGGTGTTGAAACCGCCGGAGCGGAAGCCATGGGCGTAGCGGAAGAACACTCGCACGTTGTCGTTGATGCGGTACTCCGGCGTCAGGTCATAGGTCCAGGCTTCCCAGGTCTTGTTCTCCTGGCGATTGCCGTTGGTACCGACACCGCCCAGTGGTACCAGTGGTCCGTTGGCGGTGGTGCGCGTCAGCTGGGTCAGGTCGAGGTCGATGTCTTTCTTTTCCTGGGTCCAGCGCAGACCGCCGGTGACCGTGAAATTGTCGGTGAAGTCGTAGGTCAGGTTGCCAAACAACGCGTAGCTGTCGGTGGTGTGGTCGAAGTTCAGGTCGCGGAAATCGGTGACCCCGCCAATCTGGTTCGAACCGGTACCGTTGGGGGTCGGGCCCGGGGTGATGATGCGCTGGGCGGAGCTGTCCAGGTCCTCATGAAAGTAGTGCGCACCGGCCAGCCAGCGCAGGGTTTCCTGCTGCGGCGAGGCCAGGCGGATTTCCTGGGAATACTGCGAGTATTTGTTGTCGGCAATCGCCGCGCCATTGACCTCGTACGGTGTGTAGTCGGCGTCGCTGGTGGACTGCCCGCGAATGTAGTCATAGGCGCTGATCGAGGTCAGGGTGTAGTCGCCCAGGTTCCAGTTGAAGGTCAGCGAAGTACCGTCGTGATTGAGTTTGGCATCCTCGTCGACGTTGAGTGCCGTGTCGCGCCCGTTCGGCCTTTGGTAGCTGACGTTGTAATAACGCCCGACTGCCAGCGAGCCGTTGCTGCCATCGCCCTTGTACTCGCGGCTATGGACCTTCAGCAGGGCCTCCAGGTCCGGGTTCAACTGAGCGAGAAATTGCAGGCGCACGGCTTTCTTGTTGACGTCGCCATAGGTGTGATCATCCACCAGGTTTTTCTGGAAGCCGTCACGTTCCTCGGAATACAGCGCGACCCGTGCCGCGAGTTTTTCGTCGACCAGCGCACCGCCGAGGGCACCGCTGACGATCCGTTCATTCTTGGTGCCGAACCCCAGGGTGCCGTAGCCGTCGGTATCGAACGTCGGCTTTTTGGAAATCACGTTGACCGCGCCCGCCGTGGTGTTCTTGCCGTACAGCGTGCCTTGCGGACCGCGCAGGATCTCGATGCGCTCCAGGTCGAACAGCGGCCCGCCACCGGCGATCGGTGCATTCAGGTAGACGTCATCGGCATAGATACCCACCGGAAATACCGTCGCAGCGCCGGTGTCGCCGGTACCCAGGCCACGGATGTACCAGCGTGGCCGGCCATCGCCATCCGGGTTTTTCGCCGAGGCGTTGGGCACGAACGTGGTGATGTCGCCCATGTTGCGCACGCCATCGACGACGAGGTTGGTGCCCTGTACCGCCGACACGGCCACAGGGATCTCTTGCAGGGTCTCTTCGCGGTGTTGCGCGGTGACGGTCACGGTCTTTAATGAAGGCTCCGTGGTGCTCTGGTTGCTGTCGGCTGGCGCTGCTTCTGTAGCCAGCAATCCCTGGCTGACGCCGCCCCCGGCGAGCAGCAAGGAAAGCCATATACCTTTGGTGATTGGATTAATTTTATGCATTTGAATCTCCCCCGATAAAGTTTTACTAAGCCTCAAACCGCCAATCGCGAAGTCGAGCCAATCACCTGTTCCAGCACGCTGAAATCAATCCAGTCGCGCACATCAAACCGCCGCGGAATGAAATCCCAGCGGTGCAGGAAATCAGTGAAATCCTGCAGCGCCTCGATCGAGCGCGCATCCAGCGTGGTCCGCAAGCGCCGATGGGCATCTTCACCATAGGCAGCGGCCACCCAGTACTCACTGGTATTAAGTTCCCGGGCCAGGAACCTGCGGGTGTCCTCCGGGTTGGCCCAGGCCCATTGTTCGGTGCGCAACACGGTGTCGACGATTTTCACGCTGGCATCGAAATGCTCGTGCAACAGGTGAGTGTCCACGGTCAGTGTGCGTGGCGTGCCGTTGTTGGAACGAATCAACGGGTCCGGGTGCGAGCCGGTGTCGACCACCACCTGCAAGCCGAATTCGTTGGCCAGGTGCACAGCGTGCGCACCCTTGAGAAAGATCGCGTCGATGTCACCGCGCAGCAGGCCGATCAGCTCGTTGTTGCGCTTGCTGACGCGGGTGACTTCCAGGCTGACCTCGGAGCCGAACACATGCTGCTTCTGGTCGTCGCTGTAAGTGCCGCCGTAGGGGTAGTCCACCAACTCGACATCGGACACTTGCAGGCCTTCGAGCTTGAGCGCATTTTCCAGCCCGCGCAGGGCTTGGGCGCGAGTGAAATCGATCTGCACGTTGGCCCATTTCGGCAAGCCGAAGCGGCGGTTTTTCAGGTCGCGAATGCTCTTCACACCGCTTTCGGCCGTGGTCAGGATCAACTGCACTTCGTCGCTCCACGACAGCCCCAATACCCGGGTCTGAACGCCGCTGGCGTAGGCCCAGATCGCCGGAATATTACCGCCGTGGCGCACCGAGTTTTTCAGGTGATGGTCGTAATGGGCTTCGCGTACTTCCCGTTCACTGGACTCGCGCAGCGACTGGATGTTGGTGCCGAACGGCGCAAAGGCTTCGGCCAGGCGTCCGGACTGCACGGCGATGCCAAGCCCTGTTGGCACCGGGCTATGGGTGTACCAGAGGGTGTCGAGTGGGTGGCTCATGGGCAATTCTCCGGGCGCGCTCAGGCGCTGGCCTTCAGGTTGTTTTCAGTGACGGCGACCGGGCGCTGGTGCACCAGTGGCAGCACTTCCTGGCCGATCCGCAGGGCTTCTTCCAGGTGCGGATTGCCGGCGAGGATGAACGTCGAGAAGCCGGCGTCGCGGTACTCTGAGAGGCGCTCGGCAATATTCTGGTGACTGCCGACAAGGCCAACGGTCGGCCCGGGTTTGGCCTTGGCAAAACCGGCCCACAGGTTGGGGCCAATGATCAGATCGTCGAAGCGGTCGACGTTCTGGTGGTAAGCGGTTTGCCGCGCGCCACCGACCGAGTCGGAGCCGCTGGTGAAGCCCTTGGCGACCACGCTGCTCTTGCCTTCGAGCTTGTCGAACTGGCGGCGCAGATCTTTCCAGGCCTGCTCTTCGGTCTCGCGGGCGAACAGGTCGACGCGCAAGCCGAAGCGCACGCTGCGGCCTTGTTTGTCCGCCAGTTCACGCACCCGCTCGATGTGCGGTTTGAGCTTGTCGATAGGCTCGGCCCAGTTCAGGTAGACGTCGGCATGCTTTGCCGCCACATCGAGCGCGGCATCGGAAAATCCGGAGAAGTACACCCCGGGTTTGCGCTCATTTTGCAGGCCGTGGGGCAGGGCGCCGTTCTCCAGTTGATAGATATCGCCGTCATAGGAGAAGCGCTCGTTCTGCCAGAGGCCCTGGATGATGTCGAGGAATTCACCGGTGCGCTTGTAGCGCAGGTCGTGTTCGAGGAAGTCGCCGTTGGCCCGCTGGCTGGCGGGATTGCCGCCGGTGATGATGTTCCACTCCAAGCGGCCGCGGCTGAGGTTCTGCAGGATGGCGGCCTGCTGTGCCGCATAGGCCGGCAAGGTCCAGGTGGCCTGGAAGGCGATGAGGAATTTGATCCGACGGGTTTCCCGGGCCAGGGCCGCTGCGGCGATCCAGGGCTCGGGCCCGGTGGGCAGCAGGGCGCCTTCGAAGCCGGCCAGCTCGGCGGCCTTGGCCACCTGTGCGATGTAGTCGATATAGGTGAAATCATCCGGCTCGCCATTGGGCAGCCGCCCCGGTGCGATGTTGCCGGGACGGTACTGTGGATTACCGCGATTGTGTTTGTCGGTGGTCAACTGCGGCCCGTCGGTGCCCAGTGGCAGACGCCAGAAAAACTCAGTGCTCATGGGATGCTCCTGATTCAAGTACGCGTTACGTCGCCCAGGTGCGAGGACGCCTTGAAAGAGGTAATTGCAACGGACATGCCATGCTCGCCAGCGCCGGGTTGGGGCAGTGGCGGCGGGTGTTTGCCAGTGTGAGGTAGACGGTGGTCGGGGGACGTGTGCTGCTGGAGCAGCAATGGGTCAGCAGTGGTTGTTCGGGGTGCAGCAGGTCAGGTTCCCACGCAGAGCCTGGGAACCCTTTCGACGTTCAAGCCGGGGCGGTGGCAACCATGTCGTCGATCGATGCACCGGCTTCGGCGCTGCGCAGATAGGTCTGGTACCCCAAATGCAGGGTAAAGCGCCATGGCATCTCCCGGTAAATCGCCAGGCTGCGCAAGCGAGCAGAACGCCGCATTTACTCAGAAAGTATGCGTAATCGTTGACGTCCATCGTCGGAGCGCCGCCCGGAGCAGGCTCGCTCCCACAGGGGTGGGGGGGGGTTATCGGCCGGGGCTGGTCGCGCCCTGTTTTTCCTTGGCATAGAGGATTGCGGTGTATTCGCCCGGGTCGACGCCGTTGAGGTAGAAATTGCCGACGTGGTGCAGGCGCCAGCGGATCGGATCGTGGGTGGTGTGGACCCTTGCGTTGCGCCAGAAGCGATCGAGGTTCCATTTGCTCAGCGACGAGCTGGCGCCGAGCAGGGAGAAGATGTCGCTGGAGATCTTCAGCGCAGCCGCGTCGGAATGGGCGCGCGCGGTGGCGACCGACAGAATCAGTTCGTCCTGCAAGGCCTTGTTGTCCGGGTCCAGTTCGTGCTGGTCGAACACCCGCGCCGCGTCACGCAGTAGCGATTGCGCACCGCGCAGGGCCACTGCGTATTCGCCGATCTGCTTGATGATGTGCGGCTCCTGATTGGCGTGGTCGACGCCGCTCTCCACCCACGGCCTTGCGTGGTGATTGAGGTAGTCCACCGCCGCCGCCAGCGCGCCTTCGGCAATGCCGGTGTCGATGGCCGCGTGAAGAATCTGCGGGAAGGTCAAGCCGGTGCGTTTCATCGGTCCCTTGCGCTGGGAAACAAAACCTTCATCGAGCTCGATATTGTCGAAAATCACCGTGCCGCTGACCGAGTTTTTCTGCCCGAATGCGTCCCAGTCATCGACCAGTGTCAGGCCCGGTGCATGGCGGTTGAGCAGTACCCCGGCACCGCCGTCATCGCTGGCGGCGGTCAGGGAAATCCACTCGGCCAGGTAAGAACCGGTGGAGTAGAACTTGCTGCCATTGAGGATCAACTTGCCATCGGCACGCCGTTCGACCCGGGTCTTGAGAGCGAATTTGTTCTTGCCCCCGACTTCTGCCAGGGCATTGCCAAAACGCTTGCCGGCCAGCACATCGCGGACCAGTCGATCGCGAATCTCGTCAGGGTAACCGCTAAAAATCCCCCGCAGCATGACGTTGTGGATTTGCAGTAATTGCCCGACCCCACCATCGGCCACCGAGATCAGGCGCACGGTTTCGACGATGGTCTCCACCGACGCGCCGAGCCCGCCAAAGGCCTTGGGTACGCCAATAGCGGTCAGCCCGCTCGCGGACAGCAACTGCGCCTGACGCCGAGGCAATTGGCCGTTCTGGCTGGCGTCGGCGGCAATTTCGGCGATCTCCAGGGCGATCTCCTTCGCCACGGCAATGGCCTGGGCTTCGCTGTCCAGCAGGCGAATCCGCGCCTGCCCCTCAATCAGTTGCCCGGCGGGATCGTGTTCAACGTTGCTCATTGCGGCACCTCTGTTAATGGTTCTTTGAAGGGCCTTCAGCAAGTTCTGCGCCAATGGTCTAAATACCATGCTCTGCATGGGGGTGGGCGGGGCAAGTGTTGCTGGAACAGCACTGCCACGGCGGCGACTGCTCGGCCAGCAGCAGTCGGCACGCAATGGCTGCTGGCAGGCCAGCAATCCGCGTCGGGCATGGGCTCGGCGCCAGGCACAGATCCCCGTAAACCGTGGCTTTGCGCTGTTGGCACGGGCGCTGCAACAGCTTGGGCAACAGTCGCTTGCCCTACCTACGGAGTTGCCCATGACGCTTGCTGCCCAACCATCCCGACCCGCTGCCCAGGCTGAACTGGAGCAGATCTGGTTCACCCGCTGCCCGGTGCCGACCGCTTCCGGCATCGCCTACAAACTCGGTTGGCTCAGCGAAGAATTCGCCGCCGACGGCCTGCCGGTGTCGACCCTGCAGGAAGCCCGGCAACTGGGGCATCACCACTACGATCACGAACTGCCAGGGCTGTTTCGCGAAGGCGGCAACGTCCCGGCCCTGGCGGCCCGTGCAGCGGGTGCGCCGAGTCGCTTGATCGGCCTGACCTGGATCGAGGAATGGCAAACCATCCTGGTTCGTCCGGACTCCGGCATCCGTGGTCCGCAAGACCTCAAGGGCAAGCGCCTGGCGCTGCCGGCCTGGGGTGAAAACCGCCCGGGAAGCATCGGCCGAGCCATGAGCCTGCATGGCTACAAAGGCGCGCTGAGCCTGGCGGGGCTGGGTTTTGATGATGTCGAACTGGTGGAGGTGGCCCTGGAAAAACAGGAGCAGGCGGCGAGTCCGCAAGAAGGTTTGCAACGCCTGTGGTCGGGCCTCGACTACCTGGTGCGCGGGGAAGTCGACGCGGTGTATGTCAAGGGCGCCTCCGCTGCCGATGCAGCGCGTCGACTCGGCCTGGTGGTAGGCATAGACCTCGACCTGATCTCCGACCCGCGCAATCGCATCAACAACGGCACGCCGCGGCCGATCACCGTGCACCAGAGCCTGCTCGACAACCATTTTGACCTGGTGGTGCGCTTCCTCGCGCAAACCCTCAGCGCCGCCGATTGGGCTGCGAATAACCGTGATGCGCTGAACTCGATTCTTGAAGAAGAAACCCGCGCCGGCAGCGCCGGGGTCGCCGAAGCCTATCGCGGTGACTTCCACACCACCCTGGCGCCAGACCTGTCGACGCAGCGCCTGGAGTTCCTCGATATCCAGAAAAACTTCCTGTACCTGCACGGTTTCCTCGAACGCGATTTTGCCATCGCCGACTGGGTCGATCCGCGCCCGTTGCAAGCCGCCCATGAACTGCTGGCCAAGCGCCGCGCCTGATTCCGGAGAACACCGCCATGACCGTCCTCATCCACGAACAACTGATCAGCGAAGAGCTGCAGAATTTCATCGACAAGGTGCTAATCGAGGCTGAAGAAGCCTTCACCGTGTTCCGTGAAACCAACACCATCACCGCCAACGGCACCGTCGGTTTCATCGAGCGCGTACCCGGCCAGGAACTGCTGGTGTCGGTGAACTACGGCGGCCCGTGGAATTACCGCAAGCCGCTGCAAGCCACGGTCACCGACTTCGAAGGCAAGGTGATCTACGGCAAAGGCAAGGGCGGGTTTGGGCGCTACACCAAACTATTCCAGCGGCATGCCGACGTCACCACCGTGTCCCACGTGCACTCGCCGTACCTCGGCGCCTGGGCGCAAACCCACCGCACGCTGCCGTTCCACTACGTGCCGGTGCAGCGCTACCAGTTGGCCCGGGAGTTGCCGGTGTACATCGACCGGCGTCAGCCAGAGGTCGATTTCATCCTCGACAAAATTGCCGAGAACCCTTTCAACCTGGCGATCCTGGAAGCCAACGGCGGCTCCACCGTCTGGGGCAAACAAGGGCTGCGCGCCACTGCCGAATTCATCCTGTTGCTGGAGGAGGGCGCGCAACTGCAATTGCTCGCCGACGCCTTGGGCGGCTCACGTGCGTATGGCCCTGGCGTGCTGACCCAGCAGTGGAAAATGAGCGGCCTCTACGACAAGGCTATCGAGCTGGGCCTGGTACCCGCCATCGACCGACGCAGTTAACCCCGCCGATTCAATCACGCCTGACACGGCCCCTTCGCGAGCAAGTCGAATCGTCACACCGCCGCTCGCTGGCCTGGCATAGATCAACTGTAGCGCTCACCTGACAGCCACGCACCGCGTTACAATGATTAGCTTCGAGCGCCACCCAGACTTAGAGCCGCACATGCCCCAGATCAGCCACTTCAGAACCCCTTGCCCAGAGCAGCTGACCAGTCAGATCCTGCAGCTGGTGGTCGACAACCTGACCGACATCAGCATGATCGCGATCCCGTCGAGCAACCTGCTGTACAACGTATACCAGTACGCAATCGGCTATGAAGTTCATCTGTATCTGGAAGCGTTGAACGGTGCGAAAGGGGTGGCGGTGGAGTTGCTGGTTGCCACTGATGACGATGATCCCGAGCAGGTCATCGGCTTCCTGCTGTACCTGCCGATCCAGGACGACCCGGATGCCTGCGGCGTGGCGTACATGGCCGTGCAGTCAGGACATCGGCGGCAAGGGATCGCCCGGCGGATGCTGCGCGAGATGGTTGGCCGGTATCCCCACGCCGAACTGACCTGCGCGGTGGCCAAGGTTCCATGGTTCGAGGCCATGGGTTTCCAGGTGGTGGGCGTGCGCGGCACCCAGGTGCTGATGAACACCCGGAATCACAGCAGTGACGGTTTGATGGGGTTGCTGGACGTGGCCCCCATTTACAGCTCCCTGGAGGTGCGACAGATTCATACCTACCTGCTGCAAAAACACGGCAAGCGGGCGATGGTCGATGCGGAAAAACAGCGCGACCGGCACCTGGATCAACTGACGCACAAAGCCCACGAGTTCGTTCGTGGGCGAATCGGGTAACAGGATAACCCTGTAGCAGCTGGCGAAGACTGCGTCCGGCTGCGAAGCAGTCGTAAAATCAGCATACGCTGTGTATCGGGTAGACTTCGCCGGCAGGATTTACGACTGCTTCGCAGCCGGACGCAGGCTTCGCCAGCTGCTACAGGGTGGCTGGTGGCAACCTCAATTCGGCGCACAAACCACCGCCTTCGCGATTACTCAAGGTCAACGATCCACCCAACGCCAGCGCCAGCTGTTGCGCGATCGCCAGGCCCAGCCCGGTGCCGCCGGTGCTGCGATTGCGCGAGTTTTCCACCCGGTAGAACGGTTCCAGCACGTGCGCCAGTTCTTCCTCGGCGACACCGGGGCCGCGGTCCAGGATCTTTACCGACAGGCTGCCATCCGCCTGTGACTCCACCTGCAACTGTGCGGCGCCGGCGAACTTGAGGGCGTTGTCGGTCAGGTTGACCAGCACCCGGCGCAGCGCATGCGGCCGGGTATCGATCACCGCGTCGCTCCTGCCTGCCAGGGACACGTCCTTGCCCATGTCCTGATAGTCGAATACCAGGCTGTCGAGGAACGAGTCGAGATGGGTCCGGCAGATGTCCTCGGTGGCGCCGTGCACGCTGCGGGCGTAGGCCACACCTTCGCGCACCAGGTGCTCGATCTCGCCCAGGTCGTTCCACAGCTTGTCCTTCTCGCTGGAGTCATCCATGAATTCGGCGCGCAGTTTCATCCGCGTAATCGGGGTCTGCAGGTCATGGGAAATCGCCGCCAGCAGCTGCATGCGTTCTTTCAGGTACGCCGCAATCCGCGCCTGCATGGCATTGAACGCCTTGGCGGCATGGGCGACTTCGGTCGGACCTTTCTCGTCCAGGTGCACCGGGCGCGCGTTGGGATCGAGGGTTTCCACCGCTTCAGCCAGGCGGGTTAGGGGGCGGATGGCAATCCGCACGGCCAGCCAGGTGCAGAGGATCAACAGCGCCAGTTGCCCCAGCAGCACCGCCGGCAACCACGGCGATAACGGCGCCATTGCAGGCCGGACGTCGATCGTCACGGGACTGCCGTCGGCCAGTTTGAGGTGCACCTGGAAGTGTTTGCGCTCCCCTTGGATATTGCTGAAGGTCATCGGGTAGTCTTTGCCGATGGCCGCCTTGATCGAGGTCATCGCCATCGGCGAATCGCTCATGGCCACCCCCGGCGAACCGGCGTTCAGCAGGTAGCCGAAGTTGGGGCGATTGAGCTGTTGCAGCCAGCTCGCCCGTTCACCGGCCGGCAAGCGGTCCAGGATGGCGATGGAGGTCGATACATCGGCTTCAAGATTGCCGAGCATGGTGTTTTTCGCGCTTTCATAACGCTCGTAATACTGCACGCCGAAAGACAGCGTCTGCGCCAGGATCAGCCCGACCAGGAAGATCAGCGAAAGCCGCGAGGCCAGGGTGCGCGGCCACCGCAGCGAAACATTCAAGAGGCTGCCCCGATGACGTCTACCGGCAGGGAAAAGACGTAGCCTTCGCTGCGCACGGTCTTTATGTAGGCGGGCTCGCGCGCATCGTCCAGCAGGCGCTGGCGCAGGCGGCTCACCAGCAGATCGATGGAACGGTCAAACAGGTCGGCGTCGCGGCCCTGGGTCAGGTTCAGCAACTGGTCGCGGTTGAGCACGCGCTGGGGATGATCGAGGAACACCCGCAGCAATCGGTATTCGGCGCCACTGAGCGCGACCATGGTGCCGTCCTCATCCAGCAGATGCCTGGCCGAGGTGTCCAGGCGCCAGCGGCCGAAAGCCAGCAGGCGGCCGCTTTCGGTGACCACCAGGTTGGGCGGCAGCATCCGCGTGCGCCGCAGCACCGCGCTGATTCGCGCGAGCAGTTCCCGGGCGGCGAAGGGTTTGACCAGGTAATCGTCAGCGCCCATTTCCAGGCCGATGATGCGGTCGGTTTCATCGTTGCGCGCGGTGAGCATCAGCACCGGGGTGGCCTTGTGTTTGCCCGCGCGCAGCTCGCGGCACAGCAGCAGGCCATCGTCCCCGGGCATCATGATATCCAGCACGATCAGGTCCACCGGCGTGGATTCAAGAAAGGCGCGCATCTGCCGCCCATCGGCGACGACCGTGGTGCGCAGCCCGTTCTTTTTCAGATAGTTGCCGACCAGCTCGCGAATTTCGCGGTCATCGTCAACGATGAGGATGTGATCAACGTGTTCCATGGGGCCGGGCCTCTGTGAATGGGAGTGTCGGGCAGTCTATCGAGCCTTGGCGCCTGCGACTGCTGCCCTTTGTATTGCAGTGTATCTGGCCTGTCGGCGGACACACGCGTACTCAAAAACTCCGATTTTCCAGGATTTTGTATCGCTGTGTATCAGGAGGCGTACCTGATACACAGCGATGTGCCTGCGCCTGTTTCCGACACAGAGGGGATACCTCACGGGCTTCTAATGGATTCCATCGAGGCAAACCCAAACCGCCTCGGCTCAATCCACGATTGACCCATTGAAGCCTTGAGGAAACCGCCATGAACACCAAAGCCATCTACGCCGGCTGCCTGTTTGCCGCGCTGAACATCTGCACCCTGTCGGCCCGCGCCGAAGCCACGGTCAAGCCTGAAACCTATACCTACGGCACGCACCTGGACATCAGGAAAGTCATCTCGATGAAGCAGGACGCCACGCCTGACTGCGGGATCGTCAACGCCCAACTGACCTACCTCGATTCCCAGGACCACACCAAGGTCCTGGACTATCGCAAATTCGCTGATGGCTGCAATTCAGACAACTGATTCCATTGCTCACACCATCCCTGTAGGAGCTGCCGAAGGCTGCGATCTTTTGACTTTGGCGTTTGTGAAATCGCCGAAGATCAAAAGATCGCAGCCTTCGGCAGCTCCTACAGGGAATTCGAGCGGTTCATTATCGAGGTGATCCCATGTTTCTCATCGCTTTTCTGGGCGGTATCCTCACCGTCCTCAGCCCGTGCATTCTCCCGGTCGTGCCCTTCCTGTTCGCCGGAATCGACCGCAGCCGCTCATCTATCCTGTTGACCCTGGGCGGCATGGTCCTGACCTTCGCCCTGGTCGCCAGCCTGGCGGTTGTCAGCAGCGAATGGGTGGTGCAGGCCAACAACACCGGCCGCCATGTCGCCCTCATCGTGATGGCACTGTTTGCCCTGTCGCTGATCTCCGCGCGGATCGGCGGCTGGCTGGCACGGCCTTTTGTGCTGCTGGGCAATCGCCTGGATCCCGACACGCGCAAAATGAGCGGCCCACTGGGCTCGATCATGATCGGCGTGGCCACCGGTCTGCTGTGGGCACCCTGCGCCGGGCCGATTCTCGGGGTCATCCTTACCGGCGCCATGTTGCAAGGCGCCAATGCCGGCACCAGCCTGCTATTGGTCGCCTATGGGCTGGGCAGCGCTCTGTCCCTGGGTACACTGATCTTCGCCGGGCGTGGCCTGGTCAATCGCCTTAAAGCCTCTATTCCGGTGACCGGCTGGTTGCGCCGCGGTGCTGGTGTGGCGGTGCTGACGGCAGCGGCGGTAATCGCGACCGGCGCGGACAAAACACTGCTGGCTGGCACGTCTTCGCAAGGCGTCAGCAGCGTCGAGAAGGGCGTGCTGGCCACCGTACCGAAAGTGCTCGATTACTTTGTCAGCAAGGTCAAGGCCGATACCCGCATGGACAACGCCCAGGGCGCCATGCCGTCGCTGTCCGGCGCGGTCCAATGGCTCAACTCCCCGGAGCTGAGCGGCGAATCGCTGAAAGGCAAAGTGGTGCTGGTGGATTTCTGGACCTACGACTGCATCAACTGCCAGCACACCTTGCCGTACGTGAAGGACTGGGCGAAGAAGTACGAGAAGGACGGCCTGGTGGTGATCGGCGTGCACACCCCGGAATATGGTTTCGAACGCATCATCGACAATGTGAAGGGGCAGGTGAAGAAGCTCGGCATCACCTATCCGGTGGCTATCGACAACAATTACGCGATCTGGCGCAACTTCGACAACCAGTACTGGCCTGCGCACTACCTGATCGATGCCAAAGGGCAGGTGCGTTACACCCACTTTGGTGAAGGCAGCTATGACACGCAGGAGCAGGTGATTCAGCAGTTGTTGAAAGAGGCCAAGGCGTCTGGGGCCTAATTTCATGTCACGCGGTCCCCTGTAATTGGAGCTGCCGCAGGCTGCGATCTTTTGATCTTTGGCATTTGTCAGACCGCTGAAGATCAAAAGATCGCAGCCTGCGACAGCTACAGGGGCGCGTGATCAATCGGGTGGCGAAAGCGGGTTCACAAATCCCTTGCCATCAGCCACTGCTCTTTACCCCATCCCTGAAAACTCTGCTGCAGCGTCCACCCTCGCTTGGCGTAATAATCTCGCTTGTCCTGGGTGTGCAGATAAATCCTCTCCACTCCATCCTCCCTGGCTCGCGCACAAATCCCTTCGATCAACTGCTCCGCCAAGCCCTGGCCTCGTGCTTCTGGTGTGATAAATACGCAGGCCAGCCAAGGTCCGAGGTCCGGCCGCTGAGCGAGGTCGGCCCGGGCCAGCGCGGCTCCGCCCAACAACTGTTGCTCATCTTGCGCAATCAGGCATTGCCAGTCGCCATTGACCTGACCCTCGGCAAATTCCCGCTGCCACTCGGCCAGCGGTTGATCGGCATATTCGTAGGTGAATTGCTGGTGGATCCATGCGGCAAAGGTATCGCTGTGCCGAGGATGATTGGCCAGCCAGTCGAAGCGCGGATACATGGGCGTGAGTCCTTTCAAGAGTCGTGGGCCCATCAGAGCGGATTCCATAGCTGTCCGCAATCCCCAAATCTTCACGCTCACTGCTGCAAAGCCGCCGTCTTACACCGGCGCCAGGCCGCAGGAGGGGAGCCGAATTCGCGACGAAATGAATAGCTGACAGCGGTGTCCGCCTGGTATCCCACTTCCTCGGCTATCCGTGTCAGCGAGCCGTTGCTGCGGCGATCACCGCGTCATGGGAAATCTCCGGACGATCGGACAAGGTTGGCCGACGATCGGGCAGGACGCGGCCCGGCTGCGGCGCGATAGTTTGCCTACAGGGCATCAGGCCCTGTCACCCATAACAAGAATGAGAGGTTGTCATGCCTAAATTCGTCATTGAACGGGAGATTGCAGGTGCAGGAGCACTGTCGGAGCGGGATCTGCAAGCGGCGGCGCAAAAGTCCTGCAGGGTACTGCGCGACTTGCCGCAGGTGCAGTGGCAGCAGAGTTACGTCACCGGTGACAAACTCTATTGCGTGTACATCGCACCGGACGAGGAGCAGATCAGGGAACACGCCAGGCTAAGCGGCTTTCCGGCCAGCCGGATCTCCCAGGTGATGCACGTCATCGATCCCACCACGGCTGAATAAGCCTGCGTTCCTACCCGCCATGGAGCGGAATATATGAGCATTCCCATTGATCTCACTGCCTTGAAGAACCGTCAGATGGCCGCCTGGGCCAGTGGCGACTACGCCGTGATCGGCACTACCCTACAGATCGTCGGCGAGCAACTGGCCGAAGCCTGCGACCTGCTGTGCGATGAGCGCGTGCTGGACGTCGCCGCCGGTAACGGCAACGCGACCCTGGCGGCCGCACGGCGTGGCTGCATCGTCACTTCCACCGACTATGTCGCCGCATTGCTGGAGCGCGGCGAAGACCGCTCGCGGGCTGAGCGCCTGCAGGTGACCTTCCAGGTCGCCGATGCCGAACAACTGCCGTTCGAAGACGCGAGTTTCGACGCGGTGCTGTCGACCTTCGGTGTGATGTTTACTCCCGATCAGGCGAAAGCCGCTGCGGAGCTGGCCCGGGTCTGTCGCCCCGGTGGCCGTATCGGCCTGGCCAACTGGACGCCCGATGGGTTTGTCGGTCAGGTGTTCAAGACCCTGGGTCGGCACATGCCACTACCGCCAGGCGCGCAACCGCCTTCGCAGTGGGGGACCGAGGCCTGGCTGCATACGCACTTCGACGAGCGCAGCTTCCTGCTCCAGGTGACTCGCCGGACCTTCAACTTCCGTTATCGCTCGGCCGCGCATTTCATCGACACGTTCCGTAGCTGGTACGGCCCGGTGCACAAGGCGTTCGCTGCGTTGCCACCCGATGGCGCCAAGGCGCTGGAAGGAGACTTGACCGAATTGTTGAACCGCATGAACAGGGCGGGGGAGAAGTCGTTGGTGGTGCCGAGTGAGTACCTGGAGGTGGTGATTACAAGACGCTGAACCCCAATAAACACAAATCCCCCCGTAGGAGCTGCCGCAGGCTGAAATCTTTTGATCTTGACCTTCATACCTCAAGATCAAGATCAAGATCAAAAGATCGCAGCCTGCGGCAGCTCCTACCGGGGGTTGCGTTCATTCAGTAGTTTATTTGTGCCGCGCCTCGTCAAACCACTCCAGCGCCGTGCGCCAGATGCAGATCCCCAGGAAGTAAGCCGACATCAGCAACCACAATCCCATTACCAGCGGGTTGATCACCGGGTGGTTGACCACCAGGGACAAACTGCACAGCAGCCAGATGGCCGTCACGGCAATATTGATCGGCATGAATTTGCGCACGCGAAACGGGTGCAGGAATTTCATGCGGGTCACGGTCAACAGCGCGAGGCCGATCACCGTAAGGAAGGTAATCCACGGCGACGGGGCAATGATGTACAGGCATAGCGCAACCACGTTCCACGCGGCGGGAAAGCCCTGGAAGTAGTTATCCTTACTCTTCATGTTGACGTTGCAGAAGCAGAACAGCGACGACACCAGGATCAGCGACACGGTGAGCAACAGCGTGTATTCCGGCAGTGGAATGTAGCGATAGATGAACAGGGCGGGGATGAACACATATGTCAGGTAGTCGATGACCAGGTCGAGGATCGAGCCATCGAAACTGGGCAGCACCGACTGCACGTTGACCTTGCGTGCCAGCGCGCCATCCAGGCCATCGACGATCAGCGCGACGCCCAGCCATAGCAGGCAACTGGTCGGCCGGTTTTCCAGCAGGGCGAGGGTCGCGAGGAAGGCGGTGACCACGCCAGTGGCGGTAAAACCATGGGCGCCCCATGCTTTGAGCCTGGCGATGTGTAGGGTCGATATCACGGGGGCGTTCTCCAGAAAGTGAAGCAAGCCAATCATCACCCTCGTTAGTGAGGGCGGCGGCAAACCGGTTCGGGTTGCAGGTATCGACCGAAAATTCATAAATAAGGTTCATCGCCAGTAAATCTTAGCTGCGCCTCGGGAAATTACTCTGGATAAATCCATGCCTTTGTTGCCCGCGCATAGCATTGGCCCAGGCAGCCAGACGGTGGTGGCAGATTGGCCAGCAAGTACTATCGTTTCTTGACCATAATTCTTCCATCAATAAGGACGACGTCATGAACACCAGCGATCTGCTCGAACAACTGCTGAGCGGCCAGGCCTCGCAGCAAACGCGCGCCGCTTCCTCTCAGGGAGGTTTAGGCGGTGGTCTCGGTGGGTTGCTGGGCGGTCTGTTGGGCGGCGGCGGGAGTGCCGGGTCCAGCATGGGCGGTGGCGGACTGGGTGGACTGGGTGGTTTGCTGGGTGGCTTGCTCGGCGGCGGTGGCGGTTCGACCATGGGTGGTACGACCCAATCTCGCAGCGGCAGCGCCGGCGGCATGAATTATGCGGCCCTGGCTTCGCTGGGGATGATGGCCTTCCAGGCGTATCAGTCCTGGCAACGGAACCAGGCGTCTGCACCCCAGGAAACGCCTCAGACCGTGAACCTGCTGGCCGGGCCGGAAGTCGAGGAACACAGCCACGCCATCCTGCGTGCGCTGATCGCGGCGGCCAAGGCCGACGGGCGGATCGACGACAGTGAAAAACAGCTGATCAGCAGTGAGATCGGTCGCCACACTGACGACCCGCAACTACAGCAATGGCTGGACGACGAAGTCGCCCGCCCGCTGAAGGCGACCGAGGTGGCGCAGTCGGCCACGACTCCTGCGATCGCCGCGGAAATGTACCTGGCAAGCGTCATGCTGGTGGACGATCAGCAGGATGCCGAACGCAGTTATCTGGACGAACTCGCCGCTGCGCTGAAAATAGACCCAGAGCTCCAGGTCCACCTTGAACAGCAGGCCAAAGGCACTGCCTGAACCACTTCCCCTGTAATTGGATGGACTCGCCCTCGCTGTCGTGGGCTGTTTAGACTGCCAGCGTGGCGCATCGACGCCTCGGCTTGGGCGAGTCCATCCAATTACATGGGTTTGGGTCATCCACTAGCCCGTCTGTCCGGGCATTTTCAACCCCGATTGAATTTTCTCTCAGGCTCATCGCTCTGCTGATGTAGAGACGTGTTGATTCAGCGTCCTGCCACTGGCCATAGACCGAGAGATGCGCCCATGACTGCCCTGACAAGACTTGAATCCCAGCCTGCCCACGCAGAGCCGATCCCGACCGCCGGTAGCCTGAAAAATACCTACGAACAGCTGCTGCTGAACGTCGACGACGAGGAGCGTAAAGCCCTCGCCCGGACTTTCCTGGCCGAGCAACTCGAACAGGCGCAAGACCTGCCTGAAGAGCTGCCCCGCGAACTGTCAGCCCTGCAAGGCTTCGTCGAACAACATTGCACGCAAGTGGCCCGCCAGTACGCCGACTATCTGCAACAGCGCAAAAATGGCGGCGCGCGCCTGTTTTTCAGCAACAAGGCTCACGCGCTGTTTTTCCTCCAGGCCGTGGGGCCGACCAAACTGGTGGATGGCGCCTGGTTATACGGCTTGCTGCGCCATTGGCGCGACCCGCGATTCGACGGGCTGATCTGCACCTATCTGGAAGAACTGGGTGATGGCAATCCGGCGCAGAACCACGTGGTCATCTACCGAAAGCTGCTCGCCGAACATGGCCTGGACGACACCAGCGCGCTGCCGGATGAGCGCTATCTGCAAGGCGCAATCCAGCTCGCGTTGGGTGAATGTGCCGACGATTGCCTGCCGGAGGTGATCGGCTACAACCTCGGTTACGAGCAACTGCCCCTGCACCTGTTGATCAGCGCCTATGAGCTCAGCGAGCTGGGCATCGACCCTTATTACTTCACGTTGCACGTCACAATCGACAATGCCAGCACCGGCCATGCGCAAAAAGCCGTGCAGTCTGTACTGCAATTGATGCCGCTGGAAGCGGACCGCGAAGCGTTCCTGCGCCGGGTCTCGGCAGGTTATCGACTCAACGACCTGGGGCAGGGGAGCCGCAGCGTCATCGAATCGTTCGACCTCGAAGACGAAATGCTGGGCATGCTCGAACGCAAGCGTCCGTTCGGGCAGCACATGCATTCCGACTACTGCCGCTTTGAAGGGAAAACCGTCAACCAATGGCTGGCGTCACCCGAGCAATTGCCAGGTTTTCTGACTGCCATGGAAAACAAGGGCTGGATCAAGCGCAATCAAGACCCACAAGCCAGCCGCTTCTGGCAGATGATCGTTGGCGACGGTGCGGCCATGTTTGGCGTGTTCAGCCCTTATGAAAAACAGCTGCTGCATGACTGGATCGCCGGCGACTGGACGCTCGAGCGCGCCACGCCTGCCCGTCGCCGTCCGATTCATGTGGCTACGGCGCCCGCACTGCCGGTCAGTGATCCCGACGTGCAGACCCTGCAAGCGTCGCTCGCAGGGTTGGACCCGCATGCGCAAATGGCGGTGCTGATCCCGTGGCTCTCGGCTCATCGCCATTCCCATCCGGCGGGACTGTTGGCCACGCGGCGCTATATCGAACTCAAATCCAGCCTGCGCTAAGGAGCGGTGAATGAATCAGGAAGAACGACTGGACGCCAATGAGGTGGCCCTGCTGCAACTGGGACGACGCCTGCAGGCCGACGGCTACCGCTTTGTCACGCCCACGCCACTGACCCACCAGCGGGTGCTCGACCGCAACTCCGCAAGCCCGGCCAAGACTCTGCGGGACGTGTATGGCTGGTCTCGGCCGTTTGAGCCCGGACTGCTGCCGGAAGACGAACAGCGCCAGTTGCAGCAGGCCGGCGTTGTCACCGACAGCAACGGTATGCTTAAAAGCCGCGTGCGCTGGTCAACCCTTGATGACCTGCTGTTCGCGCACTCGGGCTTTCCCACGGAAGCGGCTGATGCGGTGTTTTTCGGCCCCGACAGCTACCGCTTCGCCCAGTTGATCCATAGCCATTTGCAACAGTCTTTCGCGCCGATCAGGCGTGCAGTGGACATCGGTTGCGGCGCCGGCGTCGGCGCGATCGTCATTGCCCGGGCGCGGCGCGAAGCTGACGTGCTGGCCGTCGATATCAACCCGGCGGCCTTGCGCCTGACGGCCGTCAACGCTGCGCTGGCCGAAGTGGCCAATGTCTCGGTCGAGACCAGCGACGTGCTGCAGGACGTCGACGGCCAGTTCGACCTGATCGTCGCCAATCCGCCGTATATGGCCGACCCTTCCGAGCGAGCCTATCGCCATGGTGGTGGGGCGTTCGGCGAGCAGTTATCGGTACGCATTGTCGAGCAGGCGCTCAATCGCCTGGCGCCCGGAGGTTCACTGGTGCTCTACACCGGGGTAGCCATGATTGACGGACGCGACCCGTTCCTCGAGGCACTCTCGGCGCGCCTGGCATCACCCCTGTTCGCCTGGACCTACCGCGAGCTGGATCCCGATGTGTTCGGCGAAGAGCTGCTCACCCCCGGTTATCAGCGGGTCGAGCGCATCGCGGTGGTTGCGCTGATCGTCACGCGCTCCGGCCCTGGCATCGGGGGCAGCGTAGAAACGGCACCAGGAGGGTGAGCCATGAGCAAGAACCTCGATGACTACAACAGCATGCGCGACTTCTCCGCGACGTCTGAGCCGGCGGCGAAACGTTCAGGCAAAAAAACCGCGAAAGCCCATGCCCTGCAGTTCTGCATCCAGAAGCATGACGCTTCGCGCCTGCACTACGATTTCCGCCTGGAGCTCGATGGTGCGTTGAAGAGCTGGGCGGTACCCAAGGGTCCGTCGCTGGACCCCAAGGTCAAGCGCCTGGCCGTCCACGTCGAGGACCACCCGATTGACTACGCAACCTTCGAAGGCAGCATTCCCGAGGGGCACTATGGCGCCGGCGATGTGATCGTCTGGGACCGCGGCGTGTGGATTCCCCAGGAAGATCCGGCCCAGGCCTATGCCAAGGGCAAGCTCAAGTTCGAGCTGCAGGGGGAGAAGCTCGGCGGCTTGTGGAACCTGGTGCGCACGCACATGCCGGGCAAGCAGGAGCAATGGTTCCTGATCAAGCATCAGGACAGCGCCGCCAAGCCCGAGAGCGATTATGACGTGGTGGTCGCCGAACCCGACAGCGTGCTCAGCGACCGAACCATCCTGCCAAAGAAAGCCACGGCCGCCGCCAAGCCCAAGCCGGTGAAGAAGCCTGCGCGCAAGGTTGCACCTGCAACCCGTTCGGCCAAACTCACCGGTGCCCACAAGGCCAAGCTGCCGGACCTGATCAGACCCGAACTGGCGACCTTGGTGGAGAAGGCCCCGGAGGGCGAGTGGAGCTACGAGATCAAGTTCGACGGCTACCGGATCATGGCCCGCATCGACCATGGCGAAGTCAAGCTGTTCACCCGCAACGGGCATGACTGGACGCACAAGCTGCCAGCCCAGACCAAGGCCTTGGCGGCGCTGGAGCTCGAGTCCGCCTGGCTCGACGGTGAGATGGTGGTGGCCAACGAGCAGGGTGTGCCGGACTTTCAGGCGCTGCAAAATGCCTTCGAAGAGGGCAGCAGCGGCAACATTCTTTACTACCTGTTCGACATGCCGTACCTCAACGGCGTCGACCTGCGTGAAGTGCCGGTAGAGGAACGCCGGGTGGCCCTGGCAACCGTGCTGCGCACCCAAGAGGATCCGTTGCTGCGCTTCTCCGACTCGTTCGGCGAAGCTCCGGACGCCTTGCTCAACAGTGCCTGCCAAATGCAGATGGAAGGCTTGATCGGCAAGCGCCTGGGCTCGCCTTATGTGTCGCGGCGCAGTGGCGACTGGATCAAGCTCAAGTGCAAACATCGCCAGGAATTTGTGGTGGTCGGCTTCACTGATCCCAAAGGTTCGCGCAGTGCCTTTGGCGCTTTGCTGCTGGGCCTGCATGATCGCGACAGTGGCGAGTTGCGCTACGCTGGCAAGGTTGGCACCGGGTTCAACGAGACCACGCTGAAAAGCATCCACGAACAGCTGCTGCCACTGAAGGCGAAGAATGCCTCGGTGGCCAACCCGCCCACGGGTTTTGAAGCCAAGGGCGTGCACTGGCTCAAGCCAGTGCTGCTGGCAGAAATCGCTTTTGCTGAGATGACCAAGGACGGCTCGGTGCGCCACGCGGTGTTCCATGGCCTGCGGGACGACAAGCCCGCCAAAGACATCACCGAGGAGCGGCCTGCCGTGGTGAAGAAAAAAGCTGCATCGGCACCGGCTGCCATTAAAAAAACCGCTAGCAAAACCACTGCCGCGAAAAAAACTGCGCCCGAGAAAGCCGCCCCTGCGCCATCCCAAGCCGGACTCGCTGCGGGCAAGGTGCGCATCACCCACCCGGACAGGGTCATCGATGCCACCAGCGGCACCACCAAGATGCAATTGGCCGAGTACTACGGCCGGGTCGCTGGGTTCATCCTGCCCGAACTCAAGGATCGTCCGGTCGCCCTGGTGCGGGCCCCGGACGGTATCGCCGGCGAGCTGTTCTTCCAGAAAAACGCCGAGCGCCTGGCAATCCCGGGCATTACCACCCTCGATAAGGACGTCACCGGGCAACCGGTGATGATCATCAACAACGCAGAAGCACTGATCGGCGCGGTGCAGATGAGCACCGTGGAGTTGCACACCTGGAATGCCACCTCGGACAAACTCGACAAGCCCGACCGCTTCGTCCTCGACCTCGACCCGGACCCGGCGCTACCATGGAAAAGCATGGTCGAAGCGACTCAGCTGACCCTGTCGGTGCTGGACGAGCTGGGGCTCAAGGCATTTCTCAAGACCAGCGGCGGCAAAGGTATCCACCTCGTAGTGCCGCTGACCCGCAAACTCGGCTGGGATGAAGTGAAAGACTTCAGCCACGCGATTGTCAGCCATATGGCCAAATTGCTCCCGGAACGCTTCTCCGCAGTCTCGGGGCCGAAAAATCGTGTAGGCAAGATCTTCATCGATTACCTGCGCAACGGCCTCGGTGCCACGACCATTTGTGCCTACGCGGCGCGTACCCGTGAGGGGCTGCCGGTGTCGGTGCCGATTTTTCGCGAGGAAGTCGGGGAGTTGAAGGGCGGTAACCAGTGGAACGTGCACAACGTGCATGAACGCCTGGCTGAGGTCGGCCATGAACCCTGGGCGGACCTGAAGAAAACCCGCCAGACCATCACTGCCGACATGCGTCGCAGGGTAGGGCTGAAGAAGTAGCCTGGAACGGGGCTGCGCCAGCGGCGCAGCCCGCCCCCCTGAATCAGAACTTGTAGTTCAGCCCCAGCGTCAACGCACGCTCCGGCGCCGGTTGACGGCCCCACGGGCTGGTGTCGATGCCGCGGAAATAGTATTCGCGGTTGAACAGGTTACTAACCCCGGCCGAGGCGATCAGGGTGCTTTGGTCCTGTAATTTGAGTTCGCGCTCGATCGCCGTGTTCCACACCCAATACGCCGGGAGCTTGCCGACTGACGCAGTGGCGTCTTCGTCTCCCGAGTTCGCCGCGTCGGTGTAGGCACTGCTGACGAACAGACCATCAAGG
Organism: Pseudomonas sp. LB3P31; assembly: GCF_054897945.1. Taxonomy (NCBI): domain Bacteria; kingdom Pseudomonadati; phylum Pseudomonadota; class Gammaproteobacteria; order Pseudomonadales; family Pseudomonadaceae; genus Pseudomonas; species Pseudomonas sp. LB3P31. The sequence continues at coordinate 929,283 of NZ_CM142710.1, read as the reverse complement.
CTGTAGGTCCAGGCTTCGGCAAAGTGGTAACGGCCGTCGACGTTGAACTGGTTGCGCGAGGCGAACGGTACTTCATTGTCCTTGAAGGTGCCGTTGCGCTGTTTGGCATCCAGGTAGGCATAGCTGGCGTGAAGGTCGAGATCGGGCAGCGCCGAGGGTGTCCAGAACACTTCGGTTTCAATGCCCTGGTGGCGGGTGCTGCCCAGATTGACGAAGCGGTCGGTGGTGGCGTTGTAGACAATCTGGTCATCGAAATCGATGCGGTACAGGCCCACGTCCACCCGCAGGCCTTGCCAAGGGGTGTAGCGCACACCCGTCTCGTAGTTCCAGGCCAGCTCGGCACCGACGTCACCTTCCTTGACGATCTGTGTCACCTGCGGGGGGCGCAGGGATTTTTGCGCGTTGGCGTAGATGTACCACTCATCGCTGGCCTGGAAACCAACGGTCAGGCCTGGCAACCATTCTTCGGATTTGTTCTCGTGGTCGAAGCCGGTGATACCGTCTTCGTACTGCATCGTGGCGTTTTCATAACGCACGCCCGGGGTGATGGTCAGCCGGTTGTCGAACAGGCCGATGGCGTTGCTGATGTAGAACGCCTTGGCATTGTCGTCGAAAGTCCAGTCGCGAAACGGTGTGGTGCGGCCGGTGGCCAGGCTTTCGCGGTTGACCTTGTAGTCGATGTCTTCTTTGACGTAGCGGGCACCGAGCAGCCAGGTCTGGCTGAGGCTGTCCCCGTCGATGCTCATGCTCAGGCGCGGTTCGCTGCCCCAGACCTTGAAGTCACGCGGGCCATCTTGCTTGGTCACTGCGGCGCCATCCGGGGTGAACGGCAGGCCGACGACAAAGTTGCGATAGCTGTTGTGCGCGAAGTTGGTCCAGCTGAACTCGACCGAGTCGAACGGCCCCATGGCCCCCAACTGCTGGGTGTAGGTGCCCCAGACCCGATCGGTATCACCTTCGAAGCGGTCAAGCGGGCGGGTCGACTGGCGTGGATCATCTTTGTAGTCCTTGACGCTGAGGGCGCCTGCCAGGTCCATGTCGGCCTGGTAATGCTGCACGCCAAAACTCAGGTCACGGTCATCGTCGATGTTCCATTGGCCACGCAGGCGGTAGTTCTGGATATCGGTGTCGGAGTGCTCCCGAGCGGAGTCTCCGTTGATGGTGTTGAGGTCCAGTTGCAGTCCGAAGTTGTCGGTCAGGTAACCGCCGGTGCCCAGGTAGGTATCCCACAGCTGGCGACCCCCGGCATTGAACGTGGTGCGCTCCTGCAGGGTGGTTTCCCAGGCCTTGGGGATGGGTTTGCTGATGAAGTTGATCACCCCACCTACGTTGTTCGGGCCGTATTGCACGGCGGCACCACCGCGCACGATGTCGATGCGGTCGACAGTGGCCAGCGTGACCGGAAACAGCGACAGGCCGGTCTGGCCGTACGGAGCGAGGGCCAGCGGAATCCCGTCGGACAGGGCCTGAACCCGGCCGCTGCGGCTCTCGTACAAGCCGCGCACGGATATCTGCGGCAAGGCACCCGTGCCGGTTTCGTCGAAGATTTTCACCCCGGGCACGCGTTGCAGGGCATCGTCCACCCCGCGTACGCTGGCTTTTTCCAGGTCCTGGGGTTTGACCATCGATCGGCTGCCGGGATAGGTCAGCACCTCCGGGTCAGTCGCGCCCCCCAGCACGTCGCCCTTGATCACCATCGGCGCGATGTACTGGACTTCGACCGGTTGCACCGCTTCTGGCTCATGCGCGGTGACGATGATGAAGGTATGGACATCGCGGACCCGGGCTTGCAGGCCACTGTGGTCAAGCAGCTGCGTCAGGGCCTGTTGAGGGGTGTAGCTGCCCTTGAGTGCCGGGCTGGTTTTACCGGCGGTGATGTCACTGGCAAAAATGATCTGCACCGACGATTGTCGTGCCAGGGCATTGAGTGCCTTGTCGAGGCTGGTGCCTGGCAGGTCGAGGTTGACCTTGTCCTGCGCCTGGGCCTGGACCGAGAGAGCAAGCAGCAGGCTGGTGGCGAGGACGGACAACGGCAAGGGCCGAGGGTGCTTCATGCAGGGTGTTCCTTGGAAAGTGGGGTCTGTCTTACAAGCCGTCACGAGCCCGGAAAAACCCTACCTTTGGCGACAATTATTTTTTTGCCACCTTGCGCCGCACGTGCGCGGTGCCATCGGCCTCGGAGTTAAGGCTCAGCGGCAGGATGCTCGGCAACAGCTTGAGCAGATCCTCGACGTTGCGGTTATCAAACGCTCCGCTGATCGGCAGGCTCGCCAGGCTTGGGTCATCAAGCACGATGGGTGACTTGCGGTAACGCTGGATTTGCGCGAGCGCTTCGGCCAGTGGCGTGCGATCGAACATCAGGCGGCTGTCTTTCCAGGCAGTCGCGGCGTCAGTGTCAACCGTGAGCGGTTGTTGCACGCGGTTTTGCCGCACCTCCACTTGTTGCCCCGGGGCCAGGCGCACTGCATGTCCGGCGTCGCCAGCGGTGTTGACGCTGACCGCGCCGCGCACCAGGGTTACCCGCACGGCGTCCTGCAGATGACTGACGCTGAACAATGTACCCAGGACATGCACCTGCGCCGCGCCAGCATCCACTTGGAACGGCCGCACCCGGGTTTTCGCCACATCGAACAGCGCCTGGCCGCTTTCCAGTTGCACACGGCGCGAACGCAGGTGCCAGGCCACGGTGGCCCGGGTGTTGCTGTCGAGGGTTAGGTGACTGCCATCGGCCAGGTTCAACACCCGGCGTTCGCCGATCACGGTGTGGTATTGCTCGCTGTGGTAAGCCGGATCCACCCACGTCAGCCCTGCGCCGAGCAGCACCAGCAACACCGCAGCGCCGAGGGCTTTACGGGGTTTGCGCGGGACAGGGGTCGGCAGAGGGAAGCGATTACGCAATTCTTCGCGATGACGCGCCAACGCTTCATCTTCACGGGACTGCGCGTTCGGCACAGGTGCTTGGCTCATTGCGCAAGTTCCGGGTAATCGAGGTGCGCGCGACAGGCGGCGATGCCCAGGCGCAAGTGCTTTTCCACGGTCTTCAAGGAAATGCCCATCTGCCGGGCGACCTCGGCTTGTGGCAGTTCGTGGATCTTGTGCATGACAAAGACCATCTGGCAGCGCGGTGGCAGTTGCGCAATGGCGTCAGCCAGACACTCGAACTCCCGGGCGGCCTCATACTGCCGCGGCGGCGAAGGCGCTTCGCACACCGGCTCGGTCAGCTCCTCGAGCGGGCTGACCCAAGCCTGTCGCCGGCGTTCACTGCGATAACGACTGACGGCCTGATCGTGGGAGATTTTGCGCAGCAATGCCAACGGCGTGCGCACATCCTCACGTTCGCGTTTCTCCAGCAATTGCAGGCAGACGTCATGCACCACTTCCCGGGCAAACCCGCGATCACCAAAACGCCGGCGCACGTGATCCACCAGCTCGTCGTAGTGACGCACCAGGGTGTGGAGCAGCGATGGTTTGACGGGATCGAACGGCATTATGGGCCCGAGGAAGTGCACAGCGACTGCAAATATAAATGAGAAACCTTTTCATTCATAGTCTCGGTTTGATCTGTGCATGGATCATCTGGCGGCAAGCGAGGTTCGTCGCGGCGGGCAGCGGTGTCCTCGCATTCAAGCGATCAGGCATCGCGCAACAGGTCGTTGGCGTTCAGCAGCTCATAAGCCACTTCAGGGTGTTTCTCCAACCCCCGGCGAATCGCCGCCGGAATCGCTGCGCGGGTCTTGCGGCACAGGCCCGGCAGGTCGGAGATGGAAATGGCGATGCCGCGCATGGTCCGCACTTCGTTGAAGCCCGGCGCGATGTCGACTCGAATGCCCAGTTGTTCGTGCATGCGCTGTTGCAAGCGCTCAAGGTCACTGAGGCTCTGCAGATTCTCCAGGCGCTCGATCAGGCGTTTTTCTTCGGCACGGGTCAGCAACAGGATGCGCACGTCGGCGCCCGGTGTTTCCAGCAGTGGGTCACGCCCGCAATCGCAGGCGCCGGGCGGGCAGGGTTGGCGGAACGCAGGCATGTTGGTCATGGTGCCCAATCATAGAGTGCTGCGGGCCGCTTTGCCCATAGGGTCGTGATTCCTCGCTGACCCCATGGCGAACGGGGTAGGGTGCGACTAGGCTTTTGCACAGCCTCCGGTTACCCGCCGCAGTATTGTAGCGATGTGACGTAGGTGGTAGTGAACGCACCCTGAAGACTGCATAGACCCCTTGCAGGAGCGGCGGTAACCCGAGCCCGTCCGGAGAATCACATGCACCATCGATTCCCGCGTTCCGCCGCTTTAGCGGTGACTTTAATGATGGGCACGCTGCCGTGGGCCCAGGCCACCGAGTACACCCGGGTCAATCCTGCTGCCAGCAAGATCAGCTTCACGTTCAACCAGATGGGTTCCGAGGTGTATGGCACGTTCAACAAGTTCGAAGCCACCCTGGCGTTCGACACTGACAACCCGACTGCGGCCCACACCCGGCTAGTTATCGACATGGCCAGCATCGATGCCGGCAGTGATGACGCCAATACCGAACTGCAGAAACCGGCCTGGTTCAACACGGCGCAGTTCCGCCAGGGCGTCTTCGATTCGACCCGGATTACGGACTTGGGAAATGACCGTTATGCCGTGACCGGCGACCTGACGATCCGCGGCGTGACCCGCGAAGTGCAAGTACGGGTCGAGCTGAAACCGGAGAGTGGCATCGGCCTGTTTAACGGCGAGTTCATTCTTGACCGCGATCACTTCAAGATTGGCGCAGGGGAGTGGGCTGACACCGTGGTGTCCAAGGACATCGACATCAAGTTTCGGATAGTGGCGCCTGAGCATTGAGGGCGTATCTCCAAAATTAATGCATGCCCATGCCTCAGGCCCGATACCGCAACGCCTCCACCGCGGTGGTATATCCAACTCTGATGTCGCCTGACACGGCCTCATCGCGAGCAGGCTCACTTCTACAGGGGGTTGTCGCATCTCCGTGCCTACAGGTGTACTACGCTGTGTGGAATCGCAGGCTATAAAAACAACACCTCGGGAGATTCCTCCATGTTTGCTCCGTTCAGCCGCTGTCTCGCCGTCGCCCTGACCACCGCTGTGCTCGCCACCCCAGCCTTCGCCCTCGACACCGTCAAGTTCATGGCCCCGGGCTCTGTCGGTGGCGGCTACGACCAGACCGCGCGGATTTTGGGTAAGGCCATGGTCGAAGCCGGAACCGCCAAGTCGGTCACTTTCGAGAACAAGGGCGGCGCGGGCGGGACGTTGGGCTTGGCGCAGTTTGCCAACAGCACCAAGGGCGACCCCAATGCGTTGCTGGTGGTCGGCGCGATCATGGTCGCCGGCATCGAACAGAACAAGGCGCAGATCAGCCTCAAGGATGTGACGCCCATTGCGCGCTTGTTCACCGAGTACAACGTGCTCGCCGTGCGCAAGGAATCGCCCTATAAAAACCTGGATGACCTGATCAAGGAGTTCAAGGCCAAACCCACCAGCATCACCTTCGGCGGCGGCTCCAAGGGTTCGATCGATCACATCGGTATCGCCGAACTGGCGAGCAAGCTGGATATCCCGGTGAACAAGGTCAACTACGTCGCCTTCGCCGGTGGCGGTGAAGTGGTGGCGCAAGCTCTGGGCGGCCAAATCAAAGTCATCACCGGCGGCTACGCCGAGCTCGGCCAGTACATTAAGAACGGCCAGTTCCGGGTGCTTGCCATCGGTGCGCCGACCCGGGTCGAAGGCATTGATGCACCGACCCTCAAGGAGAGCGGCTATGACGTGACCATCGGCAACTGGCGTGGCGTATACGGTGGCGCCAACCTCACGCCCGAGCAGCGCAAGGAAGTGACCGAAGCCGTAGTCGCTGCGACCAAGAGCAAGGTCTGGCAGGACAACGTGCAACTCAACGCCTGGTCGCCGAGCATTTTGACCGGCGAAGAATTTGGCAAATTCGTTGAAGAAGAACACGTTCGTTTGCGCGCGATGCTGGTCAAGGTCGGGCTGCTTTGAGATGGCGGCCGCTCGCGCAATTGTTCCCGCACAACTGGCGATCGGCATTGGCCTGATCGTCCTCAGCGTAGTGTTGGCGTATGGCGCCTGGCAGTTTCCGCCCGAGATGGGTTTTGTGATTCTGCCGGCCTCGGTCTATCCCTACGCGTTGGCGGCATTTGTCGGTGGTGTGGGCCTGCTGCTGACTTTTCAGGCATGCACCGGTGGCTTTCGCGATCTCGCCGATCACGAAGAGGAGTCGGCCAAGGCGTTGCCCGGCGGCAAGGCCGGTGTCGCCTGGGTCACAGCGGGCCTGGTGGCCGTGGCGCTGCTGATCAATGTCATCGGTTTTGTCCTGTCCGCCGCCTTGCTGTTCGCCTGTGCGGCCCGGGGCTTCGGCAGCCGCCGTCCACTGCGCGACCTCGCCATCGGCATGGCCCTGACCTTGCCCATCTACTGGCTGTTCAACGCCGGGCTCGGGGTTTCCCTGCCGCCGCTGGTCAATGCCTGGATCTGAACACTGGAGATCAGCACCGTGGACATTCTCGCAAGCCTGGCAATGGGTTTTTCCGCGGCACTGACGCCGATCAATCTGATGTGGGGCTTTATCGGCTGCCTGCTCGGCACCGCCATCGGCGTGCTGCCGGGAATCGGGCCGGCGCTGACCGTCGCTTTGCTGCTGCCGATCACCGCCAAGGTCGATCCGACCGGCGCGCTGATCATGTTCGCCGGGATCTATTACGGCGCGCAATTCGGCGGCTCGACCACCTCCATTCTGCTGAATACCCCCGGTGAGTCGTCGTCCATGGTCACGGCCCTGGAAGGCAACCTCATGGCCAGGAACGGGCGCGCCGGACCGGCACTGGCCACCGCAGCGATCGGCTCGTTTGTCGCCGGGACCATCGCGACCATCCTGCTGACGCTGTTCGCCCCGGTGGTCGCCAGGCTGGCGCTGAACTTCGGGCCGGCGGAGTACTTCGCCATCCTGGTGTTGTCTTTCACCACCGTCTCGGCGGTGCTCGGCGCTTCAATGCTGCGCGGCTTTGCGTCGTTGGGGCTGGGCCTGGCGATCGGCTTGATCGGCCTGGACTCGACTTCCGGCATCGCCCGCTACACCCTCGGCGTCCCGGAGCTGGTGGATGGCATCGAAGTGGTGCTGGTGGCGGTCGGGTTGTTCGCGGTGGGGGAGGCGTTGTACAGCCTGCTGTATCAGAAAGAAGAAACCTCGGGCCGCCATCGCCTGACGTCGTTATGGATGACCCGCGCGGACTGGAAACGCTCGGTGCCGGCGTGGTTGCGCGGAACGCTGATCGGCTTTCCCTTCGGCTCGATTCCGGCAGGCGGCGCGGAAATCCCGACCTTCCTGTCCTATTCCACCGAACGCAAACTCAGCAAATTCCCCAAGGAGTTTTCCGCCAACAAAGGCGAGGGCGCCATTGAGGGCGTCGCCGGTCCTGAAGCGGCGAACAACGCCAGCGCCACCGGTTCGCTGGTGCCGCTGTTGACCCTGGGCATTCCAACCTCGGCCACGGCCGCGATCCTGCTGGCGGCGTTCCAGAACTACAACCTGCAACCGGGGCCGATGCTGTTTGAGACCTCCGCCGACCTGGTGTGGACGTTGGTGGCCTCGCTGTACATCGGCAACGTGATTCTGCTGGTGCTGAACCTGCCGCTGGTGGGCCTGTGGGTCAAGCTGCTGCAGATCCCCAGGCCTTACCTCAACGCTGGCATCCTGGTGTTCGCCACCATCGGCGTGTACGGCATGCGCCATTCCTCGTTCGATCTGCTGCTGATGCTCGGGATCGGCTGGGGTGGGGTGCTGATGCGCCGGTTCGACTTTCCGGTGGCGCCGGTAATCGTCGGCATGCTGCTGGGACCCATGGCGGAAAAACAGCTGCGCAACGCCTTGTCGATCAGTGAGGGCGACTGGATGATCTTCGTCACGCAACCGATATCGGCTGCGTTCCTGGGGTTGACGCTGCTGGTGCTGGTGGTCCCGCCGCTGCTGCATGCCCGGGGCATCAAGCTGCATGAGGACGACTGAGACGGGCTAGTGTGTTCGTAACCCAGGGTATGACTTTGCGTGGTGAAGCCCAAGCCGGTGCTCAGGCTGTTGAAGTCGCCGCTGAACGGGTAGTCGCTCCATACCCGCAGCATGTGCGCGATGATGGCCACTGCAATCACTCGAAAAGGGCGTCACTCGCCACCGACGATGCAACGAATGCCACCTCAGGGCCTCATATGAAAACGAGCGGCGTCATTGGCGTGCAATGGCCGACTGCGATTTCGATTCCCGAACACAGGTGATTGTTTTATGACTGCAGTGGAAAAGAACCATGTGTCCTGGCTGGTAGAGCAATCGATGCTGCATGCTGCAAGGCAGCGCGCCAAGCTCTATTCGGGGCAGGGTCGATTGTGGCAGCAGCCCTTCGCCCATACCCGGCCCCGGGATGCTTCGGCGCTGTCGTCGGTGTGGTTCACGGCGTACCCGGCGTCCATCGTCACCCGCGAGGACGGTACCGTGCTGGAGGCCCTGGGCGATGAAACCCTGTGGCACGCGCTGTCGAAAATCGGCATCCAGGGCATACACAACGGTCCGCTGAAAATGTCCGGCGGTCTACGCGGCACCGAACAGACGCCGACCATCGACGGCAATTTTGACCGCATCAGCTTCGAGATCGATCCACAACTGGGTACCGAGGCGCAGTTGCAGGCGCTGACCCGCATGGCCGCCGCGCATAACGCGGTGATCATCGACGACGTGATTCCCTCGCACACCGGCAAGGGCGCCGATTTTCGCCTGGCCGAGATGGCATACGAAGACTATCCAGGTCTCTACCACATGGTCGAGATTCGCGAAGAAGACTGGCCGCTGTTGCCGGAGATCGAGGAAGGCCGCGACGCGCACAACCTCAGCCCGCAACAGGTCGACGTCCTGCGGGACAAGCATTACATCGTTGGCCAATTGCAGCGGGTGATCTTCTTCGAACCCGGGGTCAAGGAGACTGACTGGAGTGCGACTCCGGTCGTGATCGGTGTCGATGGCAAACCTCGGCGCTGGGTCTACCTGCATTACTTCAAGGAAGGGCAGCCGTCGTTGAACTGGCTGGACCCGACCTTCGCCGCTCAGCAGATGATCATCGGCGATGCTCTGCACGCGATTGACGTAATGGGCGCGAAGATCCTGCGCCTGGACGCCAACGGCTTTCTCGGGGTAGAGCGCAAGCTGGACGGAACCGCCTGGTCGGAGAGCCATCCGCTGTCGATCACCGGCAATCAGTTGCTGGCCGGGGCGATTCGCAAGGCCGGCGGCTTCAGCTTCCAGGAGCTGAACCTGACCGTCGACGACATCGCCGCCATGTCCCACGGCGGTGCTGACCTGTCCTATGACTTCATCACCCGCCCGGCTTACCAACATGCCTTGCTGATGGGCGATACCGAATTCCTGCGCCTGATGCTGCGGCAGATGCACACCCTGGGCATCGACCCCGGTTCGCTGATCCATGCCTTGCAGAACCATGATGAACTGACCCTGGAACTGGTGCATTTCTGGACGCTGCATGCCCATGACACCTACCTGTACCAGGGCCAGACCTTTCCCGGCAGTATTCTGCGCGAGCACATCCGCGAGCAGATGTACGAGCGCCTTGCCGGGGAGCACGCACCCTATAACCTGAAGTTCGTCACCAATGGCGTGTCGTGCACGACGGCGAGCATCATTACGGCGGCGTTGGGGATTCGCGATCTCGACGCGATCACCGCAGCGGATATCGCGCAGATTCGTCAGGTGCATTTGCTGCTGGTGATGTACAACGCAATGCAGCCGGGAGTGTTTGCCTTGTCCGGCTGGGACCTGGTCGGCGCCTTGCCGCTGCCGGCGGAGCAGGTCGAGCACTTGATGCAAGATGGCGATACGCGCTGGATTCATCGCGGTGCCTATGACCTGGTCGATCTCAATCCTGATGCGCCGTTGTCGGCGGGCCAGATGCCGCGGCCGAAGACCTTGTATGGCAGCTTGCCGACTCAGCTCAAGGATCCGGATTCCTTTGCATCGCAGCTGCAGAAAATCCTCGCCGCGCGGCGTGCGTACGACATTGCAGCCAGCCGCCAGATTCTGGTGCCCGATGTAGAGCATCCAGGGCTATTGGTGATGGTGCATGAATTGCCGGCCGGCAAGGGCACACAAATCACCGCGCTCAATTTCGGCTCGACGCCGATTACCGAAACGCTGCACCTGCCCAACATCGCGCCGGGGCCGGTGGTCGATATCATCAACGAGCGAGTGGAAGGCGACCTGACAGCCGAGGGCGATTTCACCATCACCCTGGATGCCTATGAAGGCCTGGCACTGCGCGTAGTCAGCACTTCGCCGATGATCTGATCCACCCTGTAGGAGTGAGCCTGCTCGCGATGACGGTGGGCCTGTCAGCAATGATGGCAACTGACCCGACGCCATCGTCGGAACGCCGCCCGGAGCAGGCTCACTCCTACATTGGGTTGTGGTGATATTCAGGATCTGTGGTGAATTCATAATATTTGTTCGACCTCATTCACCTACCGAAAAAACTCACCCGGCGTTTCGCCAAACTGCTGCCGAAACGCCGCGATAAAGGCCGAGGTCGACTCGTAGCCGCACGCCAGCGCTACATCAGTCACACGTTCACCCTGTTCCAGCGGCGTCAGCGCCCCCAACAGGCGCAGGCGTTGGCGCCAGGCGCGGAAGGTCAGGCCGGTATCGCGCAGGAACAGGCGGCTCAGGGTTTTCTCGGTCACGCCGAACTTCTGGCTCCAGTGGGTCAGGGTGGTCGGTTGTTCGGGGTGAGCCTGCAGGCTCTGGTAGATCTGCCGCAAGCGCGCGTCCTGGGGCAAGGGCAGCATCAGGTCGATCGGCGGCGCCTCGGCGAGTTGGTCGAGCAACACCTGGGTCAGCCGTCCATGTGCACCCTCCAGCTCATACTCCACGGGGATTTTACTGAATGCCCTGATCAACTCCCGTAACAGGTCACTGACCCCCAGCACATGACAACGCTGCGGCGCCCAGGCCGTTACGCTGCAGTCGAGATACAGGCTGCGCATTTCCGTGCGTGGCGAGCTGAACACCCGGTGCGGCATGCCCGCCGGTATCCACACGGCACGCTCGGGCGGCGCCACGAACCGTCCTGCGCCGGTCTGGACTTCAAGCACTCCCTGAATCGCGTACGACAATTGCGCCCAAGGGTGGCTATGGCGTCGGGTCAACGCGCGATTGGGCAGTGATTCGGTGCGACCGTAAACAGGTCTTGGCAGGCTTGGAAGCCCGGGCACACTGCGCCTTACACTTTTCTCATGTCCTTTAGGCGGCATCAGCTGGCTCATCGGCGTTAGTCGGTAATCTGCAGGCACGTTAGAGTCGATCCCACGTACTTGGCAACCCCCCGGATGATGATCTGATGACTCGCCCTCGTTTCCTGCCCGACAACTTCACCCTGACCTTGATCGGCGTGGTGATTATCGCCAGCGTGCTGCCTGCCAGCGGCCAGGTCGCGGTCGGTTTCGGCTGGCTGACCAACATCGCCATCGCGCTGCTGTTCTTCCTGCACGGTGCCAAGCTTTCCCGCGAGTCGATTATCGCCGGCGCCGGCCACTGGCGCCTGCATCTGCTGGTGTTCGGCCTGACCTTCGTGCTGTTCCCGTTGCTGGGCCTGGCGCTCAAGCCCGTGTTGTCGCCATTGATCGGCGACGATCTGTACCTGGGCATGCTCTACCTCTGCGCGTTGCCCGCGACGGTGCAGTCGGCGATTGCCTTCACTTCACTGGCGCGCGGCAATATCCCGGCGGCGATTTGCAGTGCGGCGGCCTCCAGCCTGTTCGGGATCTTCCTTACGCCCTTGCTGGTGACCCTGTTGCTGAACGTGCATGGCGAAGGCGCGTCAACGCTCGATGCAATCCTCAAGATCAGCGTGCAACTGCTGCTGCCATTCATTGCCGGGCAGATCGCCCGGCGCTGGATCGGTGCATGGGTGGGGCGCAACAAGAGCTGGCTGAAGTTCGTCGACCAGGGCTCGATCCTGCTGGTGGTCTACGGTGCTTTCAGCGAGGCGGTAAATGAAGGCATCTGGCAGCAGATTCCACTGTGGGAGCTGGCTGGCCTGGTGGTGGCCTGCTGCGTACTCCTGACGCTGGTGCTGGTGGCCGCGACGGTGCTGGGCAAGGCGTTTGGCTTCAACCAGGAAGACCGGATTACCATCCTGTTCTGCGGCTCGAAGAAGAGCCTGGCGACCGGTGTCCCTATGGCTCAGGTACTGTTCGCCGGTAGCACCATCGGCGTGCTGATTTTGCCGCTGATGCTCTTCCACCAGATCCAGCTGATGGTCTGCGCGGTGCTGGCGCAACGTTATGCCAATCGTGCGGAGTCGGTCGCCGAGTTGATGGGGCAGGTGGATCCCTGATTGACTTTTTTTAACTTCCCCGGCGTCTATGGCCAGAACAAATCAATCTAACCCTGCAGTTTGTTTTTCGCTGGTCTTTGCTATCCTAAAACGTGTAGGCGAAGACGCAGACTGATGCGCAAGCGGATAGCGAGGAAACGCGGGGCAGCGTTCCGAAGGGTACACGGTTAGAAAGATCTCCGCGCTGAGATCCAGCCCTGATGCCGTGTGAAGCACAAGCGCACAAAACGTTTGTGTGGGAGTCCTGATAAACCTGGTAAGCCGGAGACCAGCACTGGCCGCCTACTCGAAATTTGAAGCCCGCCTTGAGCGGGCTTTTTCGTGAGCCGGATCCGCCCAATTGCGGACAGGTATTTTGGCCGTTTTGATCCCCTTTTGGCCAACCCCCCACTGTGAACCGACCTCACTGTCAGCAAGAATCAGAGCAAGTCGCAGGTTCGTCGAGACGACAACTACTATTCTGTTCCTTGGCTAGTTTCCAGCCCGCTGCCGTGTACAGAACATAAAAATCCGTCGTACTAACGTCACACTTGGGGAAATCAATGGATACGATGAAACGCATTCTGGGCGCGAGCCTGTGCGGACTGACGCTGCTGGCCGGCGCGGTGCACGCTGAACAGCGCGAATTGAGGGTCTACAACTGGGCCGATTACATCCTGCCGTCGGTACCCAAGGACTTCGCCAAGGACACCGGCATCAAGGTCACCTGGGATACCTTCGACACCAACGAATCCCTGGAAGCGAAACTGCTGACCGGCAACTCTGGCTATGACCTGGTAGTGCCGTCGAACCAATTCCTCGAGACCCAGATCAAGGCCGGCGTATTCCAGAAACTCGACAAGTCCAAGTTGCCGAACTGGAGCCATCAGGACCCCGAATTGCTCAAGCTGCTGAGCAAGAATGACCCCGGCAACCTGTATGGTGTGCCCTATATGGTCGGCACCGTGCTGATCGGCTTCAACCCGGCCAAGGTCAAGGCGGCACTCGGCGAGAATGCGCCGGTGGACAGCTGGGACCTGGTGTTCAAGCCCGAGAACATGGAAAAACTCAAGGCCTGTGGCGTCGCCATGCTTGACTCGCCAACCGAAATCCTGCCGCTGGCCTTGCACTACCTGGGACTGGACCCCAACAGCCAGAATCCCGATGACTACGAAAAAGCCAAGGCGATGATGATGAAGATCCGCCCGTACGTTACCTACTTCAACTCTGCCAAATACATGACCGACATCGCTAACGGTGATATCTGCGTGGCCATTGGTTACTCCGGCAGCTTCTATCAGTTTGGCAATCGCGCCAAGGAAGCGGGCAACGGTGTAGTCGTCGATTACCGCCTGCCGAAGGAAGGCGCGCCGATCTGGTTCGACACCTTCGCCATTCCAAAAAGTGCGAAGAACGTCGAGGAGGCCCATCAATTTCTTAACACCTTGCTGGACCCGAAAGTTATCGCGCCGATCAGCGACTTCCTGGGTTATCCCAACGCCAACAAGGATTCGCTAGCGCTGATCAACAAGGACATCACCGGCAACCCGAACCTGACGCCGACCAGCGAAGCCCTCAAGTCCCTTTATGTAGTGCAACCGTTGCCGCAGAAGCTTGAGCGAGTGCGCACCCGGGTGTGGACGAGTATCAAGTCCGATAAGTAGTATCGATTCCTTACCGTCGCAGTGCGCGGCGGTGAGGCGTCAAGTGCTGCCTTGGCTCGTATTGATCAATGACCGCACCCGCTGCCCAAGATCATTCAGCCCAAAGGGTTTGGCCAGCACCTGGGTTGACCCATCCACCGCCACCAGCCTGGATCCCCCGGCGAAACCGGTAATGAACAGCACATTGAGTGATGGATATTTCGCCCTGACTTCGGCCGCCAGGTTGATCCCGTTCATCACTCCGGGCAGGCCGATATCGGTCAACAGCAGGTCCAGGTGATCGAGCTTTTCCGCCTGCTTCAGCGCTGACACGCTATCCACCGCTTCAATGACCCGATAACCCATTTCCGTGAGAAATTCCGAGACCATTTGCCGAATGGCTTTCTCGTCGTCCACCAGAAGGATCACCTCGTTGTGCACGGCGGTCTGGATCGGTTGCGGGCGAGTGGCTGTTTGCGAACCTTGGCCAGCCACTGAGTGATCCACCGGAAAATACATCGTGACCGAAGTACCCACGCCGAGGCTGCTGTGGACCTTGATCTGCCCTCCGGATTGCTGAGTGAAGCCATAGATCATCGACAGACCCAGCCCCGTGCCTTCACCTATTTTCTTGGTGGTGAAGAAGGGGTCGAAGATACGCGAGAGAATCTCCGGGCTGATGCCGGTGCCGGAGTCTGTCACCGAAATGCTGACGTAGGCGCCTTGCGGCATGTTCTTGTCTAGCGACAATGCCTGGTCAATCGTGCAGCGATCAACCATCAGGCTCAGGGTACCGCCTTTGGGCATCGCATCCCGAGCATTGATGGCGAGGTTGAGCAGCGCATTTTCCAGCTGGTTGAGGTCACACCGGATGCGTTCGCTGGCTCTGTACGAAGACTCGACGACGATGCTGGGGCCGACAGAGCGCCGGATCATTTCCTCCAGGCCCGCGACCACGGTGCGCGGTTCGAGCAGCTCGGGTTCGAGTGATTGCTGCCTGGAAAACGCCAGCAGGCGTTGGGTCAGGGCCGCGGCCCGGGAGGCCGAAGTCATGGCAACGGAGTTGTAGCGGGTCAGCTGGCCGTACTGCCCGGCGTCGATGCGTCTTTGCATCAGTTCCAGGCTGCCGATGATACCCGCCAGCAGGTTGTTGAAGTCGTGGGCAATGCCCCCCGTCAGTTGGCCGACCGCTTCCATTTTCTGGCTCTGACGAAGCTTGGATTCGGTCATGGCCCGTTCATGTTGCTCGGCCTCCAGCTGCACGGTGCGCTGGGCAATTCGATCTTCCAGCAGATCATTCCAGTCGCGCAGCGCAGCTTCCAGTTGCACCCGGTCATCGACGTTTTCCAGGGTGCCGTACCACTGCTCGGTTCGGCCGGCACGGTCCAGGCGGCACAACGCCCGCACCCTGAACCACAGGCACTCGCCGCTGTGCTTGAGCAGCCGGACTTCCAGATCAAAGGGCTCCAGGGTGTGCAGCGAATGATCCCAACGCTGAGCCAAGGCGCTGCGATCATCGACGTGCGCGGCATTCACCCACTCTCGACCCAAGGTCCGCGCACTGCTCATTCCGGTGAACTCGTACCAGCGCTGATCAATGGAAATCAGCGCGCCGAGACTGTCGGCACTCCAGGGCCACAGAGGATTGAGCTCTGCGGCAATTCGATAGTGCTTTTCGCTCTCGCGCAGTTTTTCTTCGGTCGAACGCATCACCTGCAACGTATTGAAGCGCTTCAGGACCGCCCCAAGCAGATTGCTGTAAACCCGCAGGAAGTCGATATCGCTGTCGGTAAATTGGCGAGGGCAGCGACTATCAACCTCGAAAATCCCGAAGGGTCGTTGCTCGGTCGCACCGTGTACCAGCACGTTGACGAACGCCTTGACCCCATTCCTTATCTGAAAGTCGTGATAATTGAAGCGGGTTTCCGTGGCGATATCCACCGAAATCACCGGCAGAACCGTGTCCAGGGAATAACGTTCCGGGCTGCCTGCGCAGGCTTGCACCCGAACCTTGCCGACCACATCGGGCGTCCAGCCAATGCCGTTGCGCACCAGGAAGGTGAGACCGTCTTCCTCCAGCAGCATGAACTTGGCCAGGTTGGTTTGCAGCGCCTCACCCACCAGGCGACAGGCCTCGTTGAGGATGTGCTCCAGGTCATCTGACACCAACGCCAGCTCGCCAAATTCGGCAAGCACCTTGCGCTGGCGCAGTAGCGTCTCCTCGATATCCATGGGTTTACCCGATCTGGTTTTAATATCCGAGGGGTGCGGTTGCGGGTAGGTTCAACTGGTTTGATCGAATGCGTGTGATTCTGCGGTTATTAGCTGCTTACTCGCGGCTGGAGGCGTGAAAACGGTTCTTACCGTTACTCCAGCCAGATGGAGTGCAGCTGCACAAAGCGCCCCTGCAGCCACTCGATAAAAGCCTCCACTTGCGGCGCCATGTGTGTGCGGCTGGGGTACAGCACGCTGCCCCGGCGCGGAAGAGGGCGGTAGGGCTGCAGAATTTCCACCAGTGCGCCGCTGTCCAGATACTGGCCCACGGCAATCCCCGGTGCCTGAATGATTCCGAAGCCTGCGACGCCACATTGCACATAAGCGTTCGACTCGGTGACAGTGATACCTGCGTTGCTGATAAACACCTGATCCTGGCGGTTAACCAAGAAGTGCCAGAGCAGCGTCCGTTGTTCTGCCCCGAAAGAAAATTCACTCCGCGATGCGCGACCAGCTCATCGAGGTTTGCCGGTTCGCCATGTTCACGTAGATAGTTGAGGGCAGCGCAAGTCACCATGGTCGCCATGCCAATCGGCCGGGCGATCAGAGTGGAGTCCCGCAACTCGCCAATGCGTAGCGCGCAGTCAATGCCTTCGCCAACCAGATCGACAGTCCTGTCGGTGACCCCAAGCACCATGTTCACACCGGGGAACGCAGTGGTGAACTCCTTGAGGCTGGCCATGAATTCAACCTGGGCAAAGGCGATAGGGATATCGATACGCGTACTTACAGATCTAAACGATTTCTCCGGTCAAGCACTTATAGTTACGGGTCGAAGCAGCTAAAAAACTCGCAAACGATTGGAGGTCAGAATGAGTGACAAAATTTACGACTACGACCCAGCAGCGGCTATGGATGGCCCTGAAGCCATGGCAATTTTCATGGCCGATGCGTTTGAGACAGGCGACGCGGAGTACATCGCCAAAGCAATGGGCGTCGTCGCCCGAGCAAAAGGGATGACCGAACTGGCCCGTGAAACTGATCTCTCCCGTGAGCAGCTTTAACGTTCATACAGCGACAAAGGGAACCCTGCGCTCAAAACCATGCTGGTCGTAATGCGAGCCCTGGGCATCGATATGACAGCACGACAACACGTATCTGCGCAGTAACCCGTTTTGACCCCGGCCGCGATCGTCCTTAGGCCAAGGGACGCATCCGCCTCGACGTCACGGCATCCAATATTGATGTCGACTGACAAGGCGCATCGCGAGCAGGCTCACTCCCACAGGGAGCGCGGTTAACTGGTGCCGCGTTGCAACTGTTCCCACCAACATCCACTTGCTCGGGCACTACCACACTTGCCCGCTATGTAAGCCTGCTCAGGATGCGTCCCGAGACTTGCAAGTGAACACAGATCAAAACTGTGGGAGCTGGCTTGCCTGCGAAAGCGGTCGCGCAGACGCCTCAACGTTCCGAGATGTACCCCGAATAAAACTGTAGGAGCAAGCTTGCTCGCGATGACGGACTGACATCCAAAATTGATGTCGAATGACACGCATTGCGAGCAGGCACCAGTTCATGCAAACCGTCACAACGTGAAGGAAATTTCCGAAGGCGGCGTCTCAAAATTTGCCCTTTTGTAGGACAAATCTCGCGAACCAACCCTCTGCGCCATCAAAAAAGGCGCTGGGGAATGTGCGGTATATCCCAAGAGAAAGATGTAAGAAATGGATGCATTGCGAGTAGGAAATTTCGGTTCGAGCAAATACCGAAACTTCCTACGCATCCATCAGAAGCGTCCTATTCCCACCTGGGTGTGCCTTAGCGAAAGCTTCTAAACCCTAGGACCAGGGTGGAAGCACAGCCCTTCCTGACCGTCCCGATCCAGACCAGGAAGGCCTGACCATGTCTCAGTTTTTGCCCATCGATCACTGTCTCGACAGACCCCTCACAACATGAGTGCCTTTGAGCCAGGAAGACTGGGCAGGAGGCGCAAGCTCCAATCTTCGATCCACAATTATCCCTCCATACTGCTCTTCCAACTGGCCGTGCTTCTTTTTGCTCCGGATGCGCAGGCCAGCACTATCGAGGCCATAAACCACACCCACTGGGCCATTAACCATTTCAAGGTCGATGGCCGCTCAGGCCTGGACATCATCGGTCCCTACCAGGGTGGCGGGGGAGGTTGCTGCTACATCGCGCCTTCGCGCTGGCAGCCTGGGATGACTGTGCGGGTTGATTGGGAAACCGGTGAGGGTAGTTCGAAAGGCTTCCCAGGTTTTGCAGATGAAATCAAATACGACGCTTGGCTCGACAAACTGGAAGCTCAAAAACGTCAGCACAGCCAAGTCGTTCCAGTCCCCGACTACACCGGCCAAAAAATCTGCGGCATCACCGTGCACTTCCTGCCCTGTGACGAAATTCAGGTCAGCACCTCGTGCTACGCCTATGGCAGCCCCGAATACCCGATCAAAACCCCTCTGCAATTGCCGGAGCCTCAGTCATGTCCGAAGTAAAACACGCCGCTGTATGCTACCCGCCACAGTTCCCTACCCAGGGCCGCTTGCCCAGCCGTCCCGCTCAGGTTTACCAAAACCATCGGCTCCAGCGCAGCCAGGAAAGTGATTATCACGATTCCTTGAGTGTGGCCGCCGGACGCCGGGTAATGGCGCCCTGCTGCAAGACTGTGCACATCAGCCTGTTTTTCGACGGCACCGGTAATAACCTCAATAACGATCTCTATCTGTCAGATCCCAAGCATCCGACCAATATCGCCCGTTTATTCCGCGCGAGCATTGGCGCCGGCCATGTAGGCGGCACCGCCCACGCCAGCAGTAGCGCCAGAGGTCTGACCGATGAAGCGGGCACCGGCAACGGTCAATTTTTCAAGTACTACATGCCGGGTGTGGGCACGCCCTTTACCGAAGTTGGCGATCTGGATTACAGCACCAGTGGCCTGGCCCTGGCCACCTATGGCGAAGAGCGTATCAACTGGGCGTTGATGATGATCATCGACGCCTTGCGTCGCACGTTGGGGCAGCCTCGGCTGGACAACGCGAGCTTGCGCGCCGCAGTGAAGGCCATGGGCACACTGCCGGGGCTGGAGTGGCCGACCGGGTTCGCCAACCGGAGTCGCGAAGTTAACAAGCAATTGGCTGCCTTGGCCAAACCGCTGCGTGTTGCCCTGACCCAGCCGCAGCCCGGTCAGATGAAGCTGCTGGGTTTGAAATTGTACGTATATGGATTTTCCCGGGGGGCTGCGGCAGCCAGAGCCTTTATCAGCTGGCTGAATCAGTTGCTTTCAGGCTCGACGCCGAGCCTCACGCTGCTCGACTTGAAACTACCCATTAGCGTGGAGTATCTGGGGCTGTTGGATACTGTGGCGTCGGTGGGCATCGCTGACATCATCCCGGGGGCGCAGGGCCATATGAGCTGGGCCGATGGTAATCAGCAATTGCCTGGCGGGAGCCTGGTCAAGCGCTGCCTGCATCTCGTGGCCAGTCATGAGCAGCGGTTGTGTTTTCCGTTGGAATCCATTCGCGGGGAGGGGGGCGGTTATCCCGGGAACAGTGTTGAGGTGATCTATCCGGGGGTGCATTCAGATATAGGTGGGGGGTATCCGCCTGGGGATCAGGGGAAGGCTATTGGTCGGGATGATCGATTGCTATTGTCGCAAATTACGTTAAATGATCTGTACGCCGATGCTTTTGCTTATGGCGCTCCGCTTAAAGTTCCTGAGGAGGCCCTGCCGATAGATTCGAGTCGGGATTCGTGGCGAGCCATGGCTCCTGAGCTTGTTGGACAGTTCGCTACTAGGGGGGATTTAATTGACCGCTTCAATGCTTGGCGCCAGGTTACTGCGGGCCTTCATCCGGCACTTCGTCCTTTATCTATTGAGCAATCAGAACATTACCTTCCAGTACCCGCTCAAGACTGCATAGAAGATGCGCTCCGGGCACAAATGGACTGGATCACCGCCTGGCGTATCGATCGCTATGCATTTGCCAGTCTCTTGCAACAAGACTTTTATCTTCAAGCCACCGATACCCAAGCAGACAAGCTAGTACGCAAAAACGCAGAACACACTCGCGACATGGCGCAGATGAGCGTCGAGGCGAATCGTAAAGCGCAACTCGCTGTTGAATATATTAAGAAAGAAACAAAAAAACCGCTGGAACCCGGAGTGAAAGACTTCGATGCAGACATGACCCAAACCCAGCTGCGCGAAGCAGCTGAGGAATTTGCGTCAGTCTATCGTGGTTCCGGATGGCTCGATTCCATCGCGTTGCGCGTGGCACTGCTGGCGCTATTTCCACAGCATCCGCATCAGGTCAGTGATATGGCGCGAGCTGAGCGTCTGCGCATGAAAGCGGCGGGACGAGCCAAGGTCAGCCTGTTGTTCCCGCCGCCCAGCGACTGGGGCAACCATAAAGACGAAGAGACCCGAGGGCTTGTGGACGAAAGCCTGAACGCCAACAAGCCCGAGGGTTTGTTGCGCGCTCTGTTCGACGATCAGGTCCACGACTCGCGGGCCTGGTTTCTGTACTCAATGGGACGTGAAATAGGGGGCCACTATTTCAGCGAACGCATGGTGTTCTTTGGTAACGCCGGGCGACGGGACTTGGCGTTGTATGGAGAGGATGGCGCAGCCATACTGGCCGGTCGTCCTGCCGTTGATCCAGCCCTGTCAACGCAGTCGGTAACTATGGACGCCGAGCGTCTGGCTCAAGCACAGAAGGCTATCGATGAGATTTGGGAGGCTTATTACGCCAAGCATCTGGGGGTGAATGATGCGCAGGTTTAAGTCTGCTGAGCGCTGCACATCACAGGCAATGAATGCCGCGCGCTCGTCGCGTTTACTCCTCGGCGTCATGCTCGGTTTAGTTGCGACATTTCAAGTGCACGGCGTGCAGGCCAGCACTATCGAGGCCATTAACCACACGCACTGGGCCATCAACCATTTCAGTGTTGACGGTCACTCAGGCCTTGATGCTATTGGTCCATACCAGGGAGGAGGGGGTGGTTGTTGTTACGTTGCTCCATCGCGTTGGAACCCCGGGACGACGGTACTGGTTGACTGGGAGACAGGAGCTGGCAGTACGATAGGTTATCCAGGCATCGGTGATTGGCCCAAATACTTGGCTTGGGCAAAAGAAATCGATGCTCAAAAACGCCGTCATAGCCGATTGGTGTCAGTACCTGACTACACCGGCCAAAAAGTCTGCGGCATCACAGTCCATTTCCTTCCTTGTGACGAAATTGAGCTCAGCACTTCCTGCTACGCCTACGGCAGCCCCGAGTACCCGATCAAGACACCGCTGCAATTGCCGGAGCCTCAATCATGTCCTAAGTGATCGATTCCTCTGTTTGGTATCTGCCGCTATTCACAAATCAATTCTGCTTGTGCAGAGGCTTGAGCGGATATATTTGGACATCCGTGACGTGTATTCAGTAAACATGCGTAATCGTTTAGCTCCATTCGCGAGCAAGCCCTCTCCCACAGGGGACAGCGTCAGCTGCAAGGGTATGCACGATCAAACCAAGCGCAGCGCGCCGGCTTGTTGCCTTGGTCGGCCCGGAGGCCGCCACGGCGAGGCTTTGGATGGCAGGCGCCCCGTTAACCACGATGGCCGAACGCAGGCATTGCGTAGCGGGTAAACCGGCAAGGATGCCGGTTTAGCCGCGCTGGCCCATGGATGGGCCATCGCGGCGGCCCGCGGAGCAATGCCGGAGTGAGGGCACACCGAGCCCTAGCGAGGTGCCGAGTGGTGGGGCAAGAGCGCTTTGGTTACTTTCACGCTTTTTGAAAGTGACTCGCCGTAAGGGCGAAACCGATAGAAGCCGTTACCGTAGCAATGGATATGTACGAGGCCAAAAAGCCATCGCGAGCAAGCTTTGCTCCCACAGGGCAAGAGCACGGGCGGCGATTTATCACAAGGTCTCTGCCAACCGCCGATCCAGCTCCTCCAAATCAGCCATGCCCAGTACCCGCGTAGTATTCAGCCCACGCAAATAGCCGCGCAGCTGATTTACAGTGTCCCGCGCCAGCTCCGGGTCCGGCGCGGGTTCGCTGAGCAGCACACTCTCATACTGCACCAGATACTCAGCCACCCGCTCCCGGTACTCGGGCAAAACCGCGTCACGGATAAAGTCAAAAGTTCTCAAAAAGAGATCCTCATCAATCTTGTTAGATGGCACGCCTGCCTGTACGGCGGGCAACTATCGCTAGAAGTAATAGTGACCATCACCAAAGGCAAGTTCTACTTTGCGAACAATACCCGGAAAATGACACCCATCGAACACGGCGAGGCAGTTCAGCTGCCGAATGAACCAAATTTTTTTCAGGATGAGATCGATGCGCGCTGTTTTTGTACTAGCCATGGCGTCTGGCTCGCTGTTGCTGGCTGGTTGCGCCTCCGCGCCGAACAACCCGACGCTGATCTTGCAGACCAGCAAGACCCCGGCGCAATACACCGATTGCGTCGTGCCAAAATTGCAGGGCAGTTCGATGCACCCGAGCGTTTCGCAGACCCAGCGCAGCTACCGGATCGTGGTGCCGAGCAAGATCGCCGCAGACAACGTGCTGGAAGCCTACAAGGCGGGGAACGGCGGCAAGGTGTTCGTTTACGAGCGCCACTTGCTGGCCTCGAACCTGCTGCCTTCCAGTTTTGAACGAGCAGCACAGGACTGCATCTAACCCTACAGAGCTCCTTTGGTTGGCCGCAACCAACCAATTTTTTGACCCCGCACCTCATTCGGTTGCGGGGTTTTTTTTGCGCTTCAGTTACCCCGGTAGGTCGAAAAACCGTACGGGCTGAGCAGCAATGGAATGTGATAGTGCGGAACCGTGCCGTCCACCTCGAAAATCACCGGCACTTCCGGGAAGAAGCTGGAGATCTTGTGCGCCTTGAACCACTCACCGGTCTTGAAGGTGACACGGTAAGTGCCTTTCTGCAGCTCCTGACCCTCAGGGTAGAGCCCGGTAACACGCCCCTGCTCGTTGGTCGCGGCGCTGTTGAGCATGTCCCAGTTCTTGCCGTCCTGTTTTTCCAGGGTGACATTGACCCCAGGAGAGGGCAGGCCATCCTGCAAGTTGAGTACGTGCACGCTCAGCGGATTGGCTGCCGCTGCTGCCAAAGTCGACAGAGCGCTCAATACAACGCCAGCAAAGAGGGATTTCATTACGGTCATGGTGATTTCCTTAGTTTTTAACGGCAGGTAAGACTTTGTTGATGGCAGCCAGCGCACAGCCTTCATCGAAGGCGGCGCCACCGGCACCTGCCACCCCGATGGCGCCGATCACCTGCCCCTCGAACTGCAACGGCACGCCTCCACCCAGCAGCAACAACTCACCGAGGGTGTTGAGGTTTTCCGCATCGGGCGTAGCGCGGGCGCGCTCGGCCAGGACTCGCGTCGAGGTCTTGGTCGACAGCGCGGTGTAGGCCTTGCGTTGCGCGGCCAGCGTGTTGTGCGGGCCGACGTTGTCGTCGCGCTGCACGGCGACCAGGTTGCCGCCACGGTCGACGACTGCGGCAACGGCGGTGCGGCCATCAGCGTGACAGGCGCTCATCGTGGCGTTGAGCAAGTCATTGGCCAGCGCCAAAGTAACGTCCATGCGCTGCGCCACGGGATTCTGCGCGGCATGGGCAAATAAAGGGCTGATGGCGAGGGTAATCAGCAATGAAGTTGATAGACCGGTACGCATGCTTTTTCCTTGGTTGGGAGGCTGGTTGAGTCAGTGGCCGCCATGATGCCCAACACGTCCGCTCAGAATGATTGCCCGATGATTACCAAGATGTAATGTGAGAAACCGGCGAAGCGGGCTAGCCTATGCGCTAGTCCCGGAGGAAAAAATGCGCATCCTGGTGGTTGAAGACGAAGCGAAGACGGCGGATTACCTGCGTAAGGCCCTGACTGAGTCGGGCTACGTGGTCGAGATTGCCCTTAATGGGCTGGACGGCCAGCACCTGGCCCAGGAGAGCGAGTTCGACCTGATTATTCTCGACGTGATGCTGCCGGGCCTGGACGGCTGGCAATTGCTGCAGATCATCCGGCGCAAAGTGCAGACCCCGGTGCTGTTCCTGACCGCCCGGGATTCGGTGGACGATCGGGTCAAGGGCCTGGAACTGGGCGCCGATGATTACCTGGTCAAACCCTTTTCCTACGCCGAGTTGCTGGCCCGCGTACGCACGTTGCTGCGCCGGGGCCCGCCGCGTGAAGTCGAGCATTTCCTGGCGGGCGACCTCAGCCTGGATCTGCTGCGGCGCAAGGTCACGCGCAACGGCGAGCGCCTGACCCTGACCAACAAGGAATTCGCCTTGCTGCATCTGCTGCTCAGTCGTGAAGGGGAGGTGCTGTCGCGCTCGCTGATTGCCTCGCAGATCTGGCAGATGAACTTCGACAGCGACACCAACGTGGTCGACGTGGCGATTCGTCGACTGCGGGCCAAGGTCGACGATCCTTACCCGCTCAAATTGATCCACACCGTGCGCGGTATTGGCTACATGCTCGAGGTGCAATCCTGAAACTGTTCCCGCGCGCCCTGAGCCTGCGCCTGGCGCTGATGTTCGCGCTGGTCAGCGCACTGTTGCTGGGCTCAATCGGTTTTTATCTGTATCAGTCCCTGGAGCGCGAGATCGCCTGGCGCGATGACCAGGCCCTGCTCGGTCGGCTGGAGCGCATGCAGGCGCTGATCAACGACAGCGACAGCATCGAGCAATTGCGCAGTCGGCCCAAGCTCTACGAAAACATGCTGGGCAACCGCGACAACCTGCTGTGGATCGTCGACGACCGCGGCCAGGTGCTGATCGAAATCAACCCCGTGCACATGAGTCTGCCGCGGCTCCCGGCCACACTCCAGGCGCAAGTCGCTGACGCCGATGCTTCCGAGACAGTGCGCCTGGCTTGGAAGGATGTGACCCAGGGTGATCGCCGCCTGACCCTGATCGCGGGCAAGTTGCTGGGTGAACGTGAGCAGATGCTGGCGGCTTATCGATTGAAGCTGTGGCTGGCCATGTCGATCGGTGCGCTGCTGGCGTTCGTGCTGGGCGGATGGGTCAGTCAGCGCGGCCTGCGCCCGGTGCGCCTGCTGGCCAAGCGCGCTGCCGGCATCGATGTGCAACATCTGCACCTGCGGCTGGATGAGTTCAGTGAGTTGAGTGAGCTGCGGGCGCTGAGTCATGCGCTCAATCAGATGCTCGCGCGCCTGGAGGACGGATTCGCCCAGCTTTCGCGTTTCTCCGAAGACCTCGCCCACGAGATGCGCACCCCGCTCAGCAACCTGATGGGGCATACCCAGCAAACCCTGCGCCACAGTCGCTCGATCGAGGACTATCAGAACCTGCTGGTGTCCAACCAGGAAGAATACGAGCGCCTGGCGCGGATGATCGACAGCATGCTGTTTCTCGCTCGTACCGAGCAGTCCGATGCCTCGGTAAAGTCCGCGCCCATCGACCTGCACGAACTGATCGAGCAACTGTGTGAGTATTTTGAAGGAGTGGCCCAGGAGTGTGATGTACAGCTGATCAACCAGGCCCATGGCCAGTTGCTGGCCGACCCAGGCCTGGTTCGGCGGGCGCTGGCCAACCTGCTGGCCAATGCGCTGCGTTACGGCGCGCCGGCCAGCGCCGTGACGATCAGCAGCGCAGTGCTGCAAGATCGCCTCGAGGTCACGGTGCACAACCAGGGCCTGCCGATTGCAGCCGAACATCTGCCGCGACTGTTCGAGCGCTTCTATCGGTGCGACCCGTCGCGCAATCAGCCCGACGATTCCGGTGGGCTGGGGTTGGCCATCGTGCGTTCTATCATGCAAGTGCACGGTGGCTGGGTGAGTGTTGAAAGCGACGAAACCGGTACGCGGTTTTGCCTGGGGTTCCCCCTCGCAGTGGCCTGAGAGAAGACCCAGGCCGCACAGAGTTACTCTATCCGTGGATGTTGCTGCACCAGGCGCTCGCGCTTGGCCTCCAGCTCGGCAATCTCGCTGTCGATGTCCTCGATCTTCTGCTCGATGTTGTCGTGATGTTCCTGCAGCAGCTCGCGCGCTTCCTCAAGGTCGGAAGCCGCCGGCGCTGCGCCACGCAGCGGTTTGTTGGCGGTCTCCTTCATCGTCACGCCGGTCACCAGGCCCACCACGGCAATCACCATCAGGTAATAGGCCGGCATGTACAGGTTCTGCGTGCTTTCCACCAGCCAGGCGACGATGGCCGGCGTCAGGCCAGCGATCAACACCGAGACGTTAAAGGCGCTGGCCAGCGCGCTGTAACGGATGTGCGTGGGGAACATCGCTGGCAGGGTGGAGGCCATCACCCCGATGAAAAAGTTCAGCAGCACCGCCAGCATCAGCAACCCGGAAAAAATCAGGCCGAGCTTGCCGCTGTTGATCAGCATGAACGCCGGAATGGCGAGGCAGAACAGGCCGATGCTGCCGCAGATAATGAAGGGGCGGCGGCCGATCTTGTCACTGACCAGACCGATCAGCGGCTGCACGAACAACATGCCGACCATGATTGCGATGATGATCAATACGCCGTGATTTTCGCTGTAGTGCAGGTTGTGCGTGAGGTAGCTCGGCATGTAGGTGAGCAGCATGTAGTAGGTGACGTTGGTCGCCGCGACCACGCCGATGCAGGTCAACAGGCTGCGCCAGTGCTTGGTCGCGACTTCCCTGAATGACACTTTCGGACCTCGGGCGAGGCCCTCGCGATCGTCCTGCTCAAGCTGCTCGACGTGCTGCTGGAAGGCCGGTGTTTCTTCCAGCGCGTGACGCAGGTACAGGCCGATCATGCCCAGGGGCAGGGCGAGGAAGAACGGCAGGCGCCAGCCCCATGACTCGAACTGCTCTTCACCGAGAATGGTCGAGATCAGCACGACCACGCCAGCACCGAGGACGAAACCGGCGATCGAACCGAAGTCCAGCCAGCTGCCGAGGAAACCGCGCTTGCGATCCGGGGCGTATTCGGCGACGAAGATCGAGGCGCCGGTGTATTCACCGCCCACGGAAAACCCCTGGACCATCTTCGCCAGCAGCAGGAGGATCGGCGCCCAGATGCCGATTGAGGCGTAGGACGGAATCAGCCCGATGGCGAAGGTACTGAGGGACATGATCACAATGGTGGCGGCCAGGACCTTCTGCCGGCCGTATTTATCACCCAGGGTGCCGAAGAACAGACCACCCAGCGGCCGGATCAGGAAGGGCACCGAGAAGGTCGCCAGTGCGGCGATCATCTGCACGCCAGGATCGGCGCCGGGAAAAAACACCTTGCCGAGCACATAGGCGACGAAGCCGTAAACGCCAAAATCAAACCACTCCATGGCGTTGCCCAGTGCCGCGGCGGTGATCGCCTTGCGCATCTTGACGTCGTCGACAATCGTGATGTCTTTCAATCCGATTGGATTGAGTTCTTTCTCAGAAGATTTCATGCGAGCCACTCTGTACCTGATCAGTCTTGATGCAAGCCGCCAGCCCGGTAAAGTACGGGCCAGACGAGTTTGCCTTGGCCGTGCCATCTTTTTGCTGGCATGGCCTCTTGCAGTTCAGATACATCAGGACACTAAATAATTCACAGCGAGGCGTAATTTTTTGTTCGCAACATCGACAGTCACTGCGTGTGGTCGAAGCGGAACGATGCGCCATAGGCCGATGACGGCAGGTGACTGGCACCGTCGTCGCGCAGCCTGGAACGGAAGGTGCCACGCTGGGGTTCTGTGCGATACAGCCCGCGCTTCCGTAATTCGGGAATGATCAGTTCGACAAAGTCTTCCAGACTCCCTGGGCTGATCAGCGGGTTAAGCATGTAGCCGCTGGTGCCGGATATCCGCGCGTGTTCTTCAATGCGATCGGCGACTTGCTGGGGTGTACCCACCAGAATCAGGTCGCTGCCGCGCGTCACACTGGCAAAGCGTTTCTTGACGTCACCCGCAGTCAAGGGCTTGCCGCTGCCGTCGGCGCGCATCACGTAGGAGGTCAGGCCTTCGGTGTGAGTCGAGAGTGGATCGTCATCGGCATAGCGGCTGATGTCGATGCCTGTGTCGCCGGCGTAGCTGACCAGTTGCGCTTGCAGGTGGTAGTTGCTCTGCAACAGGTCATATTTGCGCTGGGCCTCGATCTCGGTTTTGGCGGTGACGATGCGCAACACCGTCAGCGATTTCACGTCCTCGCGTTGCCGACCGCGAGCCTCGGCCTGGGCCCAGATGTCTTCCAGGCCCAGGCGGATTTCCTGCGGATTGGATTTGGCAATGAAGATCAGCTCGGCATGTTTGGCGGCGAACTCGCGCCCGCGCCCCGACCAGCCGGCCTGGATCAGCAGTGGCGTGCGCTGTGGCGAGGGCGAAGTCAGGTGCGGCCCGGCCACCCGATAATGCGCGCCCTGGTGATTGATCGGCCGCACCCGGTCACCCCGGGCATAAAGTTGACGAGCCTTGTCTGCGACCACCGCGTCATCGGCCCAACTGCCTTCCCAGAGCTTGTACACCACATCGAGAAACTCTTCGGCGCGCTCGTAGCGATCGTCATGCTTGATCATTTGCTCCAGCCCGAAATTGCGCGCGGCGCTGGACAGGTAGGAGGTGACGATGTTCCAGCCGACCCGGCCATTGGTCAGGTGATCCAGCGTGCTGAAGCGCCGAGCATGGGTAAATGGATGCTCATAACTGGTGGTGACGGTGACGCCAAACGCCAGGTTTTCAGTCACGGCTGCCAACGCCGGTATGATCATCAACGGATCGTTGGCCGGTGCTTCCACCGCCCATTTCATGGCGGCGTCGGCATTGCTGCCGAACACGTCGTAGAAGCCCAGCACATCGCCAAAAAACAGCATGTCGAGATGGGCCTGGTCGGCAATGCGGGCCAGGTTCGACCAGTAACCCAGGGAGTTGATGTTCAGGCGTTCATCAGCCGGGTGCGTCCAGAGGCTGGGGGCACCGCCGCAACCGACACTGGCCTGTTCATAGAGTGCAAACAGCAGAGGTTTTGGATCGGACATCATGGTTCCTGCAAAATATGTGTTGAGTGCAGCGGGTCAGCGCTGCTGCTGGAAGCCTTTGCCGTAGTGGCGCTCAAGGCGGTGCTGGATCAATTCGAGGCCGATCGACAGCAGCCAATAAATCACGGCTGCGCTCGTGAGCATCTCGATGTAGCGGTAGGACGAGCGACCGTACGACTGCGCCAGGAACATCACTTCCCAGACCCCCATCACAGAAATCAGCGAAGAGTCCTTGAGCATCGAAATGAACTGGCTGGTGGTCGGCGGCAGGATCGTGCGCATCGCTTGCGGCAGGATGATGTGCAGGAACGTCGCGGCCGGGCGCAGGCCCAGAGCGGCGGCTGCTTCACGCTGCCCAGGGGCCACGCCGAGAATGCCGGCGCGAAAGATCTCGCTCAGATAAGCGCCGTAGTTCAGCGAGAGCGCGATGATCCCTGCGCTGATGGCTCCCGGAACCACGCCCAATTGCGGCAGGCCCAGGTAGATCAGCAGGATCTGGATCAACAGCGGCGTGCCACGAAAGAACGAGGCGTAGAAACTCGCGATGCCGAAGGCCACAGCGCTTTTGGACAGGCGTGCCAGTGCCGTGAAAAAGCCCAGCAGCAAGGAAAACCCGATCGAGCACAGGCACAGAAAAATCGTCAGCGCGGCGCCTTGCAGGAATCCGTTCGGCCCAAGATGCAGGCCGATCAGGTTCGGCAATTTATCCAGTATGATCGAGTACTTCAGGTCGAAGCTCATGAAAAACACGATGCACAGACCGAACAGTCCGGCCCACGTCAAATACAGGCGAGTGCGAAATCCAAACAGTCGTTCCAGCCGATGCTGACGGGGTCGGGGGGCGACGGTGACTCTTGCCGGATGTGGATTGAGGGCTGTCATTGGCTGATATCGGCGCCGATCCATTTCTGCGATATTTTGCCAAGTGTGCCGTCAGCCTTGAGCTGCGCAATGATCTCGGTGACCTTGGCATTCCATTGGGGATCACCTTTTTCCACGGCAACCACGTTCGGCTCGGCATATAACGTATCACCCGTAATCTTGAACCGCGGATCCTGGGCGATGCGCTCGCGGGCTGTGATCAGGTTGGTGACCATCGCATCCAGGCGCACGCCGCTGCCCAGGGCCAGGTCCTGGAAAGCGACCGTCTCATTGTCGTAAGGGGCGACCTGGACGCTGTCGAACGGATAGCTCAACGGCTTGTCCTCAGCGCCTTCGATCACCAGATCCTTATTCAGATAAGCTTCGTAGGTAGAAGCACTGATCACCCCGACCTTCTTGCCTGATAAATCCTTGCCTGCAGAGATGGCATTGTCCTTGGCGTTAACCACGATTACCGCCGGCGACTGGTAGTACTCGACGGGAAAGTCGAACACCTCGGCCCGCGCCTTGCTCGGCGTCATCGAGCATACGCAAATGTCATAACGACCATTCCAGTGACCAGCAGCAATCACGTCCCAGGAGGGTGTTTCCAGCTTGAGCTTGACCCCGAGCCGCTCGGCCACCGCCTTGGCCACGTCGACGTCAAAACCATCCAGCTGGTTCTCCTCGTTGAGAAACGAGAAGGGGGGATAGCTCTCCATCAGCACCCCGGTCAGCTCACCCTTTTGTGTCACTCGATCAAGAATGGGCCCCGCGAACGCTACGGAGCAGCTGGTGGCCAACGCCAGGCCAAGCGATAAAAACGTCGGGATCTTCAAGTGCGGATGCTCCAATCATGTAAGTAATGATTAGATTAAAACGCACTATAAAATGACTTTGTACTTCTTTTTTTGCATATGGTTCTTGGTTCAGGCTATATGAGGGACATTGCTTGCTAAAGACACCCGATGATCGCGGTGTTATTGAGTTTGTCGCGAGCAAGCTCGCTCCTTTTGTTTTGGGGGGGCATGGCTGACGTGCAAAGAACCCGGTCCGACTGAAATTTTGCGTTGATTGCGGATGGGCAACCGGCTGCACAATTGTTCTAAACCTTGGCTGCAAAGCGCGGTAGGTTAATGGTCCGCACACCCCAACCAACATTACCCCCTGGAGTCTCCCGTGGATAAACGCAACTGGATTGAGCTGTCCCAGGATGCCGATACCGGGATTGAATCGATTCGGGCGCATTTCCAGGGACATGCCTATGACCCGCACTGGCACGACAGTTTTCTGGTCGGGGTGACCGAGCAGGGCGTGCAGCAGTTCAATTGTCGGCGCGTGCGGCATTTCAGTACGCCGGGCAAGGTGTTCCTGCTGGAGCCGGGGGAAATCCACGATGGACACGCGCCGACCGACGAGGGGTTCACCTATTCCATGCTGTACCTCGATCCGCAGTGGCTGGAGCGTGAGTTGCTGGCGCTGTTCGAGCATGCGCCGAGCAACAGCCAGCCGGGATTCGCCGACACCCTGAGCCAGGACCCGCGCCTGGCCACGGCCATTTCCCGGGCTTTTCATGCGCTTCATGACGGCGAGTTGCGCATGGTGCGCCAGAGCGCCGTCGATGCACTGCTGGCCGCGCTGACAGGGCACCTCGACTGGCGCAAGCGTCAGGCCCTGGACCCGCGCCTGCCGCTGGTGGCCCAGGTGGCGCGGGACTATCTGCACGCGCATGCCTATGAGGACATAGGGCTGGATGATCTGGCCCAAGCCTGTGGGGTTGATCGCTTCCGTCTGACCCGGGCATTCAAGACTGCCTTCGGGCTGGCGCCGCATGCTTATCTGATCCAGCTGCGCCTGGCTCGGGCGCGGCAGCTGCTGGCCCGGGGCGAGTCGCCGGCGCAGGTGGCGACTGCATTGGGCTTTGCCGATCAGAGCCACCTCGGTCGCTGGTTTCGTCGCGCGTACCAGCTCACTCCTGCGGATTACCGCAAGCGTTGCTCAAACCTTCCAGACTGAAGCCTGCGCTCTGGCGACCATGACTGCCTGTTTCTTCAAGGAGTCTGGACCATGCAATCGTTGTTGCCTTTTCTGCTGTTTGCCTTTGTCGCCTCGATCACTCCGGGGCCGACCAATATTCTGGTACTGAGCCACAGCTCGCGGCGCGGGTTGGGTGCCACGCTGCCGATCATTTTTGGCGCGTGTGCGGCGGCGGCGCTGATCGTACTGGTGGTCGGGCTGGGTGTAGGCGAGACATTGTTGCGGTTGCCGCGAGTGCAGGAGGCGATGGCCTGGGGCGGGGTGCTGTGGTTGAGCTGGCTGGCCTGGCAGATTTTTCGCAGTGCAGCGCCGTCCCTCGAAGCGTCTGACGAAGGGATCAGTGCGTTCGGTGCTGCGGCTTTGCAGCTGATCAATCCCAAGGTCTGGATGATGGCGCTGGCGGTAGTCAGCGTATTTGCTGGCGACGGTGACAAGGCCTTGCGCGTGCTGGTGCTGTCGCTGGCGTTCTTGCTGGTGTCGTTACCCTGCATGACCCTGTGGGCGTTGCTCGGCGCAGGCAGTGCCCGGGTGTTTGGCTCGCCGCAGGCGTTCAGGCGGATGAATACTGCGCTGGCTTTACTGCTATTGGTGTCGGCCTGGTTGACGGTGTTGGTGTAGGTCTGGATCAGTTTGCAGGAGTTTGCGCGGCCCAGTGTTTCATCTCTTCGCTGATGAAATGGGTCACCAGGTCGCTGTACATCTTCCCGATGGCATCAGGGCTCAGGCCTTCGCTGCTGGCCCACTCGCGGCGTACGGCCAACATGCTGTCGAAACGCTCCTGGGCTCGGACCGAGGCAGCGCAAGTCTTGAATTTTGATGCTGACAGTACGTATTGGAACCGCTTGCCCAGCAGTTTGATTACGGCGAGATCAAGGGCATCAATCTCGCGCCTGATGTCCTTCATATCGGCGCACTCTGCAGGCTGCATTTGGTTGATTCCTTCCATGTTGCAACTCCTTTTTCTGAGTGAAGATGTGAGACTGCTCTGGCGCTTGTCGCCTTCGAGGGTAGGCCAAAAACTACCTGGTTGGCGAGCGAAATGGCCCGTCCTGTTCGAAGTAAATGCGCAGGCCGTTCGGTTCGTCCTCACTGCGGCCTCAGCGCAGGCTCCACGATACGCCGGCATACACGCCCAGGCCTTCACCCGGTGTCGAGCGTGCGGCATCCAGACCTTTGTCGTCGTAGCCCGGAGTGACGGTGGCGGCATAGTGCTTGTTGGTCAGGTTGCGCAGGTCCAGCCAGGTCTGCCAGTCGTCCTTGGGCGAGTTGTAGCCCACGGTCGCGCCGAACAGCGCATAAGGATCGGCGTAATAACTGTTGGCGTAATCCACCGCCACTTTGGACACCCACTGAGTGTTCAGCCCGGCGAAGAACCCTTGGGGCCAGTCATAGCGCAGTTCGCCCTGGTAGTAGTGCATCGGCAGGCCCGGCAGACGGTTGTCGCCGAAGCGGTCGTCGTCGCGATAATGGAAGTCGCTGAAGGTGTAGCTCTGGCGCAGGCTCAGCTCGCCGCCATCGTCCCGGGACCAGAGTTTGCTCTGCAGCCCGGCTTCCACTCCCTGGTGCACGGTGGGGCTGGCGTTGAGTTCGTAGGGCGTGGTGGCATTGGCGTCCGGCAGCACCGACAGCAACTCGTGGTGCACCTGGGCGTAGTACCAGGCCAGGCTCCATTGGCCCAGGCTGCTGTCGCCGCGGCCGCCGAGTTCGAGGGTGGTCGCGGTCTGGTTCTGCAGCTTGATTGGATCGCGCTGGGTGCCCGTGGCGGCGCCGCTGCCTGCGGGGAAGCGCTGGTTGGCGCTGTAGATCAGCGACCAGGGGTGCGGCGCCTCAACGGAACGGCTGAGGTTGCTGAACAGCTGCACGTCAGGTGTCACCTGATAGCGCAAACCCAGTCGCGGGGCATAATCCCAGTCGCCCAGGCTGGTCTTGCCGCCACCGTCCGGGTAGGTCACAGCGCTTTCCCGGCGGGTGTAAATAGCTGCGAGGCCGGTGGTCAGCCACAGGTCGTCGGCGATCTCCAGGTCATTGCCCAGATGGAGGACGCTGTCCGAACCCTGATAGGTAAAGTTGCGCATGGCAGTGCCCGGCGCGTAGCCGGCGGTGTTACCGCTCGGAATGCGCACGGATTCGCTCGCGCCGTCATTGGGCAGGTGCTTGGTCACCCGCAGGCCGGCACTGCTGCGGCTTTCCAGGCCCCAGAGTGTGTCGCGGCGCTTGTAGTCGAACGTACCACTGACATCCGAGTACGCCACCTTCAGGCGGTTGGGCCCCTCGCGCAAATCCATCGGGTAGTCGTGGTAGACCAGTCCGGTCTGGATGCTCGAATCGTCGTCGATGAAGTAGGTGGTCTTGTTGCCAAAGAACGTGCTGCCCGGCTGATCACGGCTGTCGTTACGTGCCACGTAGGCAGGGTTGGCCGCTCGCGCGTCGTGTTCGATGGAGCGCTTGGTGACACGGCCCGCGAGGTCGTTGTCGGTCTGCCGGTGGCGCAGGTAGAAGCGCGTTTCCAGGTTCGGGTTGAAGCGATAGCCGAAGTTGGCGATCACCCCCTGGCTTTTGCTGGCGGTGTGGTCCTGATAACCGTCTGCGCTCGCATCGGTCACGGCCACATAGTAGTCAAAAGCCCCCAGCACCTGGCCAGAACTGACCTGGCGTTGCTGATAACCGTGGCTGCCCACCGCGTAGCGCACCTGCAATCGCGGGGCGTCGTAACCGGTGTGGCTGAGGTAGTCGATCGCCCCACCCAGGGCCAGCGCGCCGCGATCAAAGCCATTGGCACCGCGCAGCACTTCCACATGATCGAGCCACAACGGTTCCAGCAACTCGTAGGGCGTGCCTCCCGGACCAGTCAGCGGCAAGCCGTCGAGCATGGTGTACAACCCCGAGGCATGGGAGCCGGGCGCGCGGTTAATGCCCGAACCACGGATCGAAATCTTCACCCCTTCGTTACCCGCAGACTGCGCGTAGATCCCCGGCTGATAGGCCAGCACGTCCTGGTTGCTGGCGACCCGGCCCTGCAGTGGGCGGCGCAGATCGACCACGTTGGTGCCGCCGGGGACTTCGGCGAGGCGGGCCTGTGCATCCTCGATGGACTGGTCTTCGCCGCCTTGGCCCTCAGCCTCGATCAACACTTGCCCCAGTTCCAGCCCCTGGGCGCCAACGCTGGCCGGACAGACAAGGGCCAGACCCAGCAGGGCTGCGGGCAGGGAATGGGGCGAGGGCATGGGGAAACTCCGGGGTGAGTGGGGTGGGCAGTGAGAAGTGCGACGCAGGAATGAGTCGAGGGAACACATAACTGCCCTAAAATGACTTCTGGTTTCAGGCCTCAGAGCCCCGATTACTCAGCAGCTCAACGCCCGCGACTATTGCGCCGAGCCCCCGCGCCGTATTTCACCGCAAAAAATATCAACGCTGCCACTGTCAGGCGCAGTCCGCACGACCACCGAGTACTCCCCGGCCAGCAACACCGGCAGTTCCACAGGCGCGCTTCTCGAGAACGTCCAACCACGGATGGCCTGGCGCTCGGTCATGACCTGGTCGTTCATTGCGTAAGCCACAGGCCCCGGTTGCTGGCAGCTGCCTTTGTTGATAAAGGTGAACAGGCGCAGGGGCAGGGTGGCGCCGTTGGGCACTCCACTGATGACAAAATTGAATCCGGTCTTTTTACCCCAGTTGGCCAGGGTCACGTTGCCGATTTGCCCGGTGTTCTGCCGGGTAGCCTGCAGCGGCACCGACACGCCCTTTTGCGCAGGAGTAGTGCAACCGACCAGGGTTGCCATGACCAGCAATGCCAGCGAGTGTCTGAGCATCATCTCGAATCTCCAGAAAGGAAAAACTGCACTGCAAGATTAGTACGTATGGGAGATAAGCACGTCCGGACAGAAAACGCCGCAGCCGGACAGATCGCGCACCTAATTCCAACTCTCGGCAATCTGTAACATTAGGTGTCACTTCGCCGCAGATAGTGGCCAGCCCAACGCATTTCCAATGAGGCTGCACTGTGTTCCCACGTCTTCTGTGTTCGCTGTCCGTTCTGAGCCTGTCCATCGCCTCCGCCCAGGCCGCCGATCTGAATACCCCGCGCTTGAAAAGCATCGACAATTTCCGCGATGTGGCCGGCATTACCCAGGCGTATTCCACGGCCAACGACGGCACCCTGCGTGGTGGGGTGTTTTATCGCTCCAACGCGCTGACGCCTTCCGCTGCGGACCTGGCCACGTTGAACAGCCTGGGTATCAAGGCGATCTACGACCTGCGCACGCCCAGTGAAATTGCCGCCACGCCGGATACCATGCTCACCGGGGCGAGTTACAGCAACATCGACATCATCGGCGGCACCACGTCCGGCTCCAACATCACCAACATCTCGTTCCGCAGCGCTGCTGATGCCGTCGCAATGATGGAAGGTACCAACCGTGCGTTTGTCAGCGATGCCGGGATGCGCAGCCAGTTCAGCCGGCTGTTTAATGAGCTGGCGAGCGTCGACGGCGCCGCGCTGTTCCATTGCACCGCCGGCAAGGACCGCACCGGCTGGACAGCCGCCGTGCTGCAAAGCATTGCCGGGGTCGACGACGCGACGATCATGAGCAACTACCTGGCGACCAACGACTACACCGCCGCGCGGGTGGCGGCGACGCTGGCGCAGATGCCAGCGAGCATGGCCGCAATCTATGCGCCGCTGCTCGGGGTCGAGGCCAGCTATCTGCAGGCAGGACTGGATCAGGTGATCACGCAGTACGGCAGCATGGACAATTACCTCAAGCAGGGACTGGGCTTGTCCCAGGAGGCGCTCTACGTGTTGCGCGCCAAGCTGGTGGAGTACAACAGTTTGCCCGGTCAGGCCGGCCTGATGGGTAACGCCGCTGCCGGCGCGCAGCTGTTGCAGCAGTTGCAGAACAGTAATCTGTCCGGCACCTACAGCGCCTACAACTACTACCTGCAGTCGGCCATCGATGCCGGCAGCCTGGGCGGTGTCGAGTCCACCGTCGGCGGTCAGGTTCACGCCGATGCCGCCAGCTACCTGCTGCGTCAGGGTGCGCTGATCGACAAGGCCGCGGCACCCTTTACCAGTGGCACGGACCTGAAGGCAGGCCAGTATCGGCTGTGGAGCACGGGGCTGGCCGGGTACCTGGGCACCGAGGATTCATCCAGCGCTTCCAGCAGCAACGAACACAGCCAGGGCCTGATGATCGGCCTGACCCAGCGC
Source organism: Pseudomonas sp. LB3P31 (assembly GCF_054897945.1). Lineage (NCBI taxonomy): Bacteria > Pseudomonadati > Pseudomonadota > Gammaproteobacteria > Pseudomonadales > Pseudomonadaceae > Pseudomonas > Pseudomonas sp. LB3P31. Next base: position 891,961 of record NZ_CM142710.1, on the reverse strand, counting down.
TTCTCCGAACAGCTCAGTGCTCATGCCGGTATTGGCTATAGCAAAGGCAGCGTCGGAGGAGCCGGGGGCGAGGCTGATACCGACCTGACGTTCCTTGCCCTCGGCGCGCGCTATGCTCCGCAAGGTCTTGAGCGCGGCGTGTTCGTCGACGCAGACGCCAGCGGCGGCTGGTTGGACTACGACAGCAAGCGCGAGCTCGGCGGCGGGCTGGGTACGGCCAAGGGCGACAGCCATGGCTCACTCGTCGGCGCGACCCTGGCGCTCGGATACCGGGTGCCGGTCAGCGGCGTGACCCTGGAACCGAGCCTGGGCGTACGCGTGAGCCACGTCGACCTGTCAGGCTTCCAGGAGAAGGGCAGCGAACTGGCGCTGGATGTCGATGGGATTGAGGAAACCCGGCGCAGTGTTGTCGCCAACCTTGATGCCTCTTTCGCACCGGTAGGCCTGGGCAGTTGGCAGCTGGTGCCGGGGGTGCAGGTGGGTTATGAGCATGTGCTCGGCGATCACCAGGTCGACAGTGAGGGACATCTGCTGGGGCTCGACATCGAACAGCGTGCAGCCTTCGACAATCGCGACCAGTTCACGGGCGGGGTGAATCTCATGGCCAACCTTGGAGCTTGGAGCTTGGGGGCTGAGGTCGGCGCCAGCGGTGGCGGTGATAGCCACGGTTTCAGTGGCGGGCTCAAGGCAAGCTATCTGTTTTGACCGGAGAGCGGGCCGCTGCCAGCGGGCGGCCCGATTTTCAGAATCAAACAGTCGACGAGCTTCGTGCTCGCAGACCTTTTTTCATATCCGCAGGGCTTACGCCGTAGGCACTCTGGAAGTACTGGCAGAACCTGCCGACATTACTGAATCCGTATTGCAGGGCCACCTCCGTCACGGAGGGTGAAGCGTGCTGGCTGAGTACATGATGAGCACGTTGCAGGCGCACCTGGCGCTGGTAGGCGACGATAGAACAGCCGACGAAGTGGCGAAATCCTTGCTGCAAGGCGCGCAGGCTGACGTTGGCCATTTGCGCCAGCTCGGTGCCGCTGACCAGGTTGTGCGGATGTTCCTGAATGTACTCAGTGGCCAGCTTCACATGCCGTGGGGCCACCAGCGGTGCAGGGCGTCGCAGGGCCTCGGTAAAATTGTGCGGCCAGGCCTCGAGTACAGCGTCGATGAGCATTTCCCGCAGACGCTCGGGCATCAACGTGCCGGCATTGATCAGGTAGTCGAATGCGGTTCCCGTGGCCAGCTCGACCAGCGCGCGGATGCCCTGGAAATTCGCCACGCCGAGGTCCACCACCGGCTCGAAACAGACCTTCTCCAGAATCGGTTTATCCAGCAGCGTCGACAGCCGCTCGACGATGTGCCCGCGCTTGATGGAAAGCCCGTGCTGGGCATGATTGTCGATAAAGCGCACCGAGCGGATGTCCGCCTTGTCGATTGCCAGGCCGACGTGAGCAAAGCCTACGGATTCGGTCACGTGGTTGAAGATGATCTTGCCTGCGGTGGGAATCACGAAGGTGATTTCGTCCTGGGGATCGGGAAAGCTCACGCAGAAATCGCCCCGGTAGTGCATGCGGCGAAAACTCACGCCTTCGTGCCTGCCGTAGACGCCGCCGATGATGATATTGCCGGGAGGCGGCGCAGTGTCGCCGTAGCGGTTGCCGAACATGCTGGAAAACAACGCGCCGAAGTCGTCGCAGCGCATGTCGTCGGACCTGAGGATGATGTGTTTGCGAGTCGGGTTCGAATACACCGTGGGCGTCACCTTGAAGAGGAACCGGAGCCATGGGGAGGCGCCAGGACGGTAGCAGCGACGGGTTACGGATTTATGACGCGCAGCGGGCGATTGCTGCGTTGGACGCATTCATACATTGCCCACAAGTCAGTTATCGCGAATTTTTGCGGTTGATAGACTTCGGTTTCCAGGTGCTTAAACGGGATCAACGATGTTCAGTGAAATCATGGTAGCTATCAATGGCAACGCCCAGACCGACAAAGTTCTGGAGTTGGCGGTAAAGGTGGCCCATGAGTCGGCGCGGATTCATGTCGTGAGTGTGATCGCTTTCGAATTCAGTGCGCCCGATCTTGAGTCCCGGCAGGCATCGCCTGCCTCCTGGTCGGAGCAGCTGCAGTCAGAGGCGGTTGTCGAAAAGGCCCGGCAGTTTCTTCAGGCCCGGCATATTGAATGTACCGCCGCAGTGATTGCCGGCGATCCGGAGCACGCCATCTGCAATCATGCCCGCGAGCGTGGGTGCGACCTGATTGTGATGGGGCATCACCATATGTCGACCTTCGAACGCCTGGTGGGCAATTCAGTGGCGTATGAGGTCTTGCAGAATGCGCCATGTCCGATATTGATTGAGGTCGGTTAGGCATAGCTCCCATGCATCATGGTGAGCCGGGCAGATCAGCTCTCAGCCGGACTGACCGACTCTTGCCCCGCCTCAGCTTCCAGCTTCACCCGGTCGGCCTTGCTGATGTACTTCGACTTGGCCGGTGCCAATTTGGCACTGGCCTTCTTCGCGTGCGCCTTCAACAACTGCTTTATTTTTTTACGACGGTTCATTTTTCTCTGCCCAGCTTGTAAGTTCATCAATGATATCAGCTTACAAATTGAGCCAGATACGGACAAAACCCTTCGCTGTAAGCTTTCGCCTAACGTTCCCCAGTGATCAGTGGCGGCGCCAGGAACTCGCTGATCAGCGCGGTCACCTGCTGCTGGATCACCTCACGCGGGCGAGCGCCGTCGCCATCCGCGCAGATCATGCCGTCGCCTGGCGACGCCTCTTCAATCAACGCCACCGCGCCAGGTTTGCACACTGCCATGAATGTGAAGTGGCTGGCATCGTTGATCTCGACGTAACGACTCGACGCCTGGGGCAGGCGTTTGGCAAGGTTGGCGGATTCCAGCTCGGCGGGAAGGTCTGCAGACGGCGCGCCGGCAGCGATCACCAGCGTCGGCACAGGCAGCGCCGCAAGGCTGGCATCGGTCATCCCGCGAGACTGGCCCAGGTCCAGGCTGACGATGGCGCTGACACGGGTATCGCGCAAATCTGCAGCCAGCCGGGCTCTTGCTGCCGGGGTGCTGGCGGGGTTGATTTGCTGGTACACCGAGCAGCTGGCCAGCGTTGTGTGGATTTTGCAGTCCTGGTCAAAACGCTCGGGATCGAAACGAGCCCCGGCGATTTCCAGGGCGGTCCACCCGCCGAGGGAATGACCCACTACGGCGATTCGGCCCCGGGTGACCGCGCCAAACTGCTGCGGCTGCGCCAGGACTGCATCGATGGCCCGGCTCAGGTCGGCAGGGCGCTGCCATAACTGCGCAGCGGCCTGAGGATTGGTGTCCTTACTGGTAGTGCCAGGGTGGTTGACCGCAGCCACGATGTAACCCTTGTGCGCCAACGCACTGGCCAGCCACGCCTGATTGCCCCAGTTCCCGCGAAAGCCGTGGGAAATCACTACCAGCGGATGCTCGCCGGCCGCCACTGGTGCGTCGCGCACGGCCAGGGCGCCGACGAACACCGGATTGTCGGCGATCAATTTCGGCGTGACGGTGGTGGCGCTGGGGTACCAGACGACCATTTCCAGTGGGCGCTCATCGTGCTTGTCGGGTAGCGTGGAGGTCTGGAAGCCGACGGTGGTGTCGTCAGCGACTGCGCTGGTGGCCAGGCAGATCAGCAGGAGGGTGCCGAAAGCGGTTTTCATTATTTTTATCTTCCTTGAGTGAGTTACGCCCGGCCATTAAAGCGCAATTGTTGCCGTCGTCAAGGCGTGGAGTTTTTGTAGCAGCTGCCGAAGGCTGCGTCGGCCTGCGCAGCAGGCTCCATCCCTGGCGATGAGGTTTGGGCGTTGAAATGCAGGGGCCGCTTCGCGCCCCGACTCAGGCTGCGCTAGCTACAGGGGCTGCGGCGTGTGGAGATCCTGTAGCAGCTGCCGAAGGCTGCGTCGGCCTGCGCAGCAGGCTCCATCCCGTCTGTCGTTCAAAGCGTAAACACCAGCCGCGAAGCCCCCTCACGCAACCACGCACTTTGCACCTCATTCTTCGCAGTAATTGATACCAGTTTTCGAGCATAGGTTGAATTGTTGTCGTCCGTAGATGAATCCTTCTGACGCTTTTGTAGGAAAAGGCTTCTTTATTGAAGCGAAACTTCCTAATCGTTCTTTTGAGCCCGCCATGGGGGCGCGACGCGGTTAGCGTTCGTCTTATGATTTCCGCCACCCTGATACTCACCCGGCTTGCTGCGCTAGCCAGGATGGAGGGGAGGAAAATTCATAGTCACCAGAAGGGAAACCCAAATGAATGTACCTGTGCGCGCTGTCTACACCAACGAAGTTTCCCAGGAATACCTCGACAAGCGGAACTAGTCGCCTTTCACCGAGGAGGAGCTTGCACGATTCGATGAGCAATCCTTGGCGGCTGAGCGTCAACGGCAGGCCAGAACCGAGATACATCCCGCTATCGCCATATTCCTGTTCGCGACTGAGGGAAGCCAAACCCGCAATGGTGGAGTCGTCCACGAAGGGACGGCAACCTCCAACTACCACCTTGAAGACGGTCAGACTGTGCAGGGAGCGCGCACAGGCGACTACGTCATTTATCCGGATGGTAGCCAGGCGCAGATCATCACCGGAGGCGGAAGGGCCTTCGGCGGTGATGCGTTGGTCGGTAGCCTGCTGAGCAATGGCGACGAGATCATTAATTCTCCCCAAGGCGCATGTGTGTGCGTGCAGTTCAAGGGGCTCCCAATGCCTGAAGATTTTCTTCCGTCTGTCGCTAGTTAATCCATGAGTGCGCGGCGCTAAACCAATGGTTTAAAGCGCCGCGCCACTCCGGCTACCTAAACACCAAAGATCGCAATTTACAGTCGGAATCTGCCTGGACCCGACCGGAATAATATGGAGAGGAAAATCGATGAGCGTGGGATATTTCATTGGTCTGAACGACAAGACCACCTGCGGTGGCAAAGTCCTGGATGGTGATACCAGGCTCATGATGTATGGCCTGGCTCATGCGCGCGAAGGCGATCGGGTCACGTGTGGCGAGGACGGGGAAATCTACCGTATCGTCGGTGGCATCTCGCACATGACCAGTCACGGCAAACACGTCGCCGGCACGCTGGACAGCTACAGCAGTTGTCCTTGCGAAGCTCGCCTTATCCCCTCGGTATTCACCGCCACCTATCGCAATGCGGAAAAACCTGCGCGGCAAGCTCCGAGCCGAGCCGCTCAACCCACCGCTCCAGTGGCAACTTCCAATCCGTCAGCGCCACAACAGTCTGCTTACTCCCCTGCAGCCAATTCTATACCACCAGTGTTCAACAGCGTGGAGCCGCAGGAACCCGGCTTTTATGTTGTGCCCAAGAGCATGACCCGGGAGGCTTTGGAAGCATCGCTTTTCTTCAATTCCGATCCAGCAGTGGTCAGAAAATTCCGAGCGCTCAACCCAGGGCAAGGCAATTTCAAAGCCGGGTCTTTGATCGTGCTGAGCGATCCGAACAACACTTCCTGTACCTATCAGGAAGCTCAGCTGATGCAGGCTTCTCAAGAGGTCAGTGCAGCGCTCGATCCTCTCACGGATCAGGAAGCCGAATTCCTGCTCCGTCACGGCGCTGAGATCGCCAGTTTTATGGGGCACACCTCGACTTGGCTTGGCGTCAGCGCCGTCGTGATGGAAAAGCACCTGACTAATTTGCGCGATACCCTCCAAGCCATGGAGCGACTGCATCAGGACAGCTATCGCCAGCATGGGCACTTGAAATCACCGCAGTTTTTCACCGATCGTCAGCGTCTTCTCGGTCAGTTGGATGCACATCTGCTGAATTCCACTCGGTTGCGTGGCCAGACTAGTTTGGGTGATCACCCGAAGTTGAAGACGGCCCTGGGAATATCGACTCGCAGCCTCGTGCATCATTGGGATAAGGCTGGGGCGCCTGGGCAGATACCGGGGTATGCGACGCATGTGGATGCGACCAGTCGTGCTGTCAAATACATGAATGCAGGCGGTTATGTTGGCATTGCCCTTGGGGGGGTATCTTCGTTGCTCGCTGTTCAAGAGGTCTGTATCGGCGATGGGGGCGACGCGTGCAAAAAAGTTAAATTTACTGAAAGTGGGAAGTTCGTAGGTGCCACTGGGTTTGGGTTGTTGGGGGGGGAACTGGCATATGCAGCCAGTGGACCCGTCTGCGTGGCATTAGCCACTACCATCATAGGTGGGGTGGTTTGTGTTGGTGCGATTGTAGGAATGGGGGCCTGGGGTGGGGCAACGCTGGGCGGGCTTGGTGGAGAAAGTCTAGGTGAGGTATTGTACGAAACGACTTTGCCATGAGCCAAGGCGAGTTTATGAAGTCTTGGTTAGCTGTCTGGTTTTTTGGGGGGCCAATCCTGCTATGTTACGTCAGCTTGTTTTATAGTCTGTACCTGAGTCGTTGCCATCTAGACAACTTACTGAAGGCATTAAGTCGTAGTCGCCACATAGCTTTTACCGCTGCTGGATTACTGCAGAACGGGTGGTTTGGGAAAGTTTTATTGGTCGCCAGAATCACCTTTATGGTGATGTGGCCAGGGCCTGGCATTCGGTCGGGAGATCTAGATCCAGATGATATCCGCAAGTTTCCCAAGGACCTGAAACTCTTGCTCAAAATCAAAACCGTACTCACATGCGTCAGCATTGTATGGCTAACGTTTGTTTGCTTGATCGCAAAGCTCAAGTAATTGGCATGGTCGCCTGCATCAGCGTTCTGGGGGAGCGAAAAGGTGACGAGCGAAAAGGTGACCGAAAAGGTGACTGACCGAAAAAGTGACGTGACCGAAAAGGTGATCGAAAAGGTTACGGATCTATTTTTTCGGTATACGAGGCTGGAAAGTGAGTTTAAATACTGCTGAAACAGCATTTCTCTACATCGGGCTGGCAAATTTTGCCGGGATGATGATCTGGTTCTGTTTTGCGCTGCATTTGGCTTACACCCGGATGGACGAGATGCTTGAACGCTTGAAAAATTGTTCAGCGATTCTGCGGCGGGCCCCTCTCAGATTCGGTGGCCCCTTCGGGAAATTGTTGTTAGTTGGAGGTATCTCGGGTGTTATTACTTTTCCAAATCTCTACCTCAGGCTAGGAGGAGTGAGCATTGATGACTTGAACGCTTTTCCCGCTTCTCTCAAGCGCAAGCTTGCAGTAATGCAATGGACTTTATGGGGAAGCATCGTTGTGATGTGTTCATTGTTCGTGTTTGGCAAATACATCGGCGCGATAAACTGAATAGGCGCTATATAAGACTTAGGCATAACGCGTTTATTCAGGCGGCCCGCGTCATCGTTAACGTTCATCGTCGGAACGCCGCCCGGAGCAGGCTCGCTCCTACAGGGGTAGGGTGAAACCGTGCGGGTTGATCTAGGCTTAGATGATGTCACTCGGGAGAAAAATCATGCCCATTCGAGTCGGAAATCTTTGTGCCTTTGCCTTGGCGGTTTTGTACTGGACAGCAGCATCCGGTCAGGGTGAAGCAGACCCCCATCACCCACCGGCCATACTGCCACTGGAGTCCGAAGCGGTTCCAGCACTCATCGCCTATCCGCCGCTTGCCGAGCCGCTGGCCCGTGGTGTGGTGATCATTCAGTATCGAACCGAGCAGGCCAGGATCATGCCGGTGTTCGGCAAGGCGGCCGTTGAGGTATCACCCCGTCTCGGTCACCTTCACGTGACGGTCGAAGACTGGAAAGGGACTTGGGCGCACACCAGTGAGGACCCGATTGTCCTGGTTGGACTGACCCCAGGTGCTCACAAGGTTCTGCTTGAAGTCGCTGATCCGACGCACAAGATCCTCACCAGTACGACGGTGAATTTTGTTGTTCCCGAGAAGAAGCCGATGGACACCGCTCACTAACCAACCACCATTACGGCCTTGATCGCTAGCGAGCCGCAGCAGCACTCCAGCGCCCTCGATAAACCCCCGGCGGACAACCCAACCACCGCAAACAGGCGCGATTAAAACTCTGCACATCGCCGTATCCCAGCCGATCCGAAATCTCCACCAGCTCCAGTTCCCCTTCCTGCAGCAAGTCCTCGGCCCTGTAACGCCGATACTCTTCCAGCAACTCGGAAAAACTCCAACCAAGCGCCTTCAGTCGCCGCGCCGCTGTACGCTCAAGCCTGTGATGATCGACACAGAACTGCTGCCAGTTGGCATTGGCCAGATCCGCAATCAGGTGATCACTCACCTGCTCCAGCAATGTAGGCTCGCTATGGCGCTGGGTCTCGATCAGCAGATCGACCAGGGTCTGTTCCAGTTCGTGATTGCCAGGGGTCAATGAGGCGACGAACAATTGCGCGTCGAGTTGAATCGAGTTGAATGGCTGAGCCCAATTTACCGGAGCACGCAGCGCTTGCTGGTGATCATTGGAGTCGGCGGTAGGGGGGCGAGCGAGGTTGACGCCGATGATCGGATCACGCTCGACGCCGCTGGCGAGAAATTTTCGACGCAGCATGCTGCAGACGCTGACAAGGATGTAGTCGGTGGTCGCGGTACTCGATTTCAAGCTGCCGCAGTCGATGAATCTCAGCTCGACGCTGCCATCGTTGCGCACGATATGCGTGCGGTAATGCCCGTTGAAGAACGGGAAGAACCGCTCGAAATATTCACATGCGCGCTCCAGGGAAGGGGCGACATCGAACAGGTAGGTCAGGCCGTTGGTAGCGGTCGAGACAAAGCGTCGACCGGCAGCAAGACCTATCGAATGGTCGCCAGTCTGCTCCAGCGCGAAGGCCCAGAAGCGTCGCGAGAGAAACAGCGGTATACGCATGAAGGGTGTGCGCAGCTCGAACAGACTGCGCCCGAACAGGCCCTCAATCGCGTTTCGCTCAATGCCGCGGGCCAGCAGCTCTTCGATTGCCGGCAGCAGGGTCGGGGCGTAGAACGCGTTGAGTTGAGGCTGATCGCTTTTTGTCATTTAGGGCTCAGAGCAAGTGTGCAGACACTGGTTAGGCTGCCCGACGTTAAGCGATTTGCCGGAGCAAGACCATGTTTGATTTACGCCAGCTCGATCTGAACTTGCTGCTCGCCTTTGATGCGATCTACCAGCAGCGCAGCGTCACTCGTGCCGCCGAGGTCATGTGCCTGTCGCAACCGGCGATGAGTAACGCACTGCGGCGCTTGCGTGATCTGTGTGGCGATCCGCTGTTTATCAAGAGCCGCCTTGGCGTTACTCCGACGCTGGTTGCCCACCGTCTGGCGGACTTTGTGCGCAGCGCCCTGGACTCGCTGCGCGATGGCTTGCGGATGATTCCTTCGGCGCGGCAGGCCAATCCATTGCTGCGCATCAGCTGCCTGGATTGCCTGCAACCGGTTCTGCTCGATGCGTTGCTGGAAGTCCCCCATGCGAACTGGCAGGTGCGTTATTTCCAGCCCCGCCGGCGCGATGCCTTGCAGGAATTGGCCAGCGGCAAACTCGATATCCTCGTCGACATTGATCAGCCCCTGGCCGGACTGGCCGGTCTGCACAAGCAACGGCTGCCCAGCGACCATTACGTGTTCGCCTATGGCGCCGGGCTGAAGGAGCCGCCGCGCACTCTGCAAGCCTATCTGGAGCAGCCGCAGATCCTGGTGTCCAGCCGGCGCGACGGGCTCAGCCCGGTCGACCTGCACCTGGGTCTGAAAAGCCTGCGCCGCACTATCGCGGTGACCACCCAGAGCACCCTGGCCGCGAAACTGATTGCCGACCGCCAACCCCTTGGCGTGAGCCTGCCGAGTCGGGTCGCTGCCGTGTTGGGAATGCACCAGGTGCCGCTGCCGCTGGACGAGCCGGTGGAGCTGAAAATGGCGCTGTACATCGAATCGCGTTATCGCTTCGAACGCAGTAGAGAAGAAGCGATGCATTGCCTGCTAAGGGTTCTGAGCGAGCCAGTTGCGCCGCAGTCGATCGCGCGACGTGCATGACACTGCCGTTCAATCTTGCCGCACTGCAAGCAAACGCTGGTCGACCTGCACGATGGCATCGATCATGGCCAGCGCAGCAGGCGTGAGTGAATACCCGGCGCGGCTGACGATACCGTAATGCAACTGCAGGCCTGGGTCTTCGCGCGGCACGTCGGCAAAGTCCAGCAGGCGAATGAGCCCTTGTTCGGCCATTTCAGCGAGCGCTTCCACCGTGGCGAGGCCGACCGCATCGGAGCGCATGACCACGCGGCGGATCGCATCAAATTGCGCGCACTCGACGCTGGGGTTGAAGTCCGGTTCGCCCTGGATGTCGGCGAGGATCTTGCGGATCATCGGCGGAATGCGCGTGCCGACCACCGCATAGTCCAGCAGGGCGCGCAGGGGCAGCTGCGCACGGCTCGCCAGCGGGTGATCGATGCGGCAGAAAAATCTGCCCTGGCGTGGACGCAGGAGCTGGACCCGATACTGCGGGTCGCCAGTGAAGTAACGCGAATCCGCCACCAGGAATTCGATCTGTTGCTCGCGCAGCCAGAGCGCCAGTTGCTCCCAGTCGCCGAGGTGGAAGCGGGTGCGGATCGCCGGGTGGTCGTGGATGAATTCGGCCAGCGCCTCGGGCACCAGCAGCTGCGCAGGGTAGGGGCCACTGCCGAAGTGCAGCTCACCGCCGGTCAGGCCGTTGTATTGCGTCAGTTCGTTGTGCAGCGCCTGACTGCCGGCGAGCAGGCGCCGGGCATGTTGCACCACCAACTCGCCCTGGCCGGTGAGGCGGAATTCGCGGCTGCTGCGCTCCACAAGCGAACAATCGAGATCGCGCTCCAGGGTCTGGATGCTGCGACTGAAGGCGGGCTGGCTGAGGTTGATCGCCTCGGCAGCCCGGCCAAAGCTGCGGTAGTCGGCGAGGGCCACGAGGTGGCGAAGCTGGCGTAAGTCCATCATGCGTCTCCTGCATTTTGCGAATACTTTTAATGCATTTGATCGATAGCACACGGGCTGGCATAAGTACAACCCTGCCATTAACCTCGTAGCTGCTCATGCCGGAACAAGCGTTCACCTCCAGTGCTTTCACCCGAACCATTCTCAACCATGCCGGGCAATCCGGTTTGTGCCAGGAACAGATGCTCGAGCGCTCTGGAATCAGTCTGTCGTGGCTGGACGGACAGCTCCAGCGGATTCCGGCGCTTCTGGTCGAGCGCCTGTGGCTCGAGTGCGAACGTGCGGGGGCCGCTCCCACGTTTGGCTGTGAGCTGGTGAATGCCATGGCGACCACCTGCCTGCAGGGTCTGAACATTCTTCTGGACTCCGCGCCGACGCTACGGGCCAGCCTGGAGTGCTTCGTCGAGTTCCTGCCGCGGGTGACCAACTACGTCGTCGCAGAACTGGAGGACACTGGCGGACAGGCCAAACTGCGTCTGTGCGCGGTCAATACCGCTGCGCATTACTACGCCCTGGACGCCGCCACATTGACCTTGGTGCGCAACATTGCCCGGCGAATCGGACGGGCGCCTGGCGAGGTATTTGTCAGTGTTGGCCTGACCCCGGCACAAGTCGCCGGGGACTGGCTGCGCACCGTCGGCATCAGTGTTGAACAGGCCGCGCATCCATGCCTGGAACTATTCCCCCACTGCCTCGACGAACCCTTGCTGGGGGCCAACCCATTCCTGCACCAGAGCATGCTGCGGCACTGGCAGGCAGAGGCCGCGCAACATGGACGCAGCGACAGCCTGGAGATGGCACGGCACTGGCTGACGGCAGGTGACCAGCCCATCGAACGCATCGCCGAACGCCTGGGCTATCGCCAGCCAAGCAACTTCATCCGGGCGTTTCGCAAGCAGTTCGGCATCACTCCCAAGCAGTTTCGGCTCTCCCTGTAGACGCCGTTTAAACATCGTCATGATTACTTTTTGTCAGCCATCGCTTGCGTGTGAGGCTTGGTAATTCGGCACCGTGTCCGGGCTGAGTAATCCTGACCGGAGCCTAATAATGATAAGAAATAGCTCGGCCACAGCCGGAGTCCGTCTGCGACTTCATCGGCTTGGCCACTCCCGCCCGCAACGTCTCGCCCTGGCGATTTTTGCCGTGCTCGCGGGGCCTTCCCATGCAACCAGTGTCGATATCAATGAAGACTGGAGCCTGTCGACCAAGACCACGCTCAGCCTGGGCAGCAGCTGGTCGACGCAGAACCCTGACAAAAGCCTGATGACCCGCGCCAATGCCCTGCAAGCCCAGGGCGTGCGGGCCAATGGCAGTAGCGTTAGCGCCGACGACAATCGGCTGAATTTCGAGAAGGGCGATCCCATTTCGCAGACCTTCAAGGGCCTCACCGATTTCAGTCTCGACGGACAAGGGCAGGGCGCTTTTGTGCGGTTCAAGTATTGGTACGACCACGCCTACGAAACCCGTCAGGGCCGCTTCAAGGATTTCGACGATTCAGGCTGGGACGATCTGTCGAAGTTCAAGGGTTTCCAGGTGCTCGACGCCTATGTCTGGAAGGACTTCGAGCTGTCCGGGCATCCGTTGAGCGTGAAGGTCGGCAATCAAGTGTTGTCCTGGGGTGAATCGCTGTTGATCCAGAACGGCATCAACGTGATCAACCCGCTGGACGTCTCGGCGTTCAACCGTCCAGGCGTCGAAATCAAGGAAGGTCAGTTGCCGGTGGAGATGGTCTCCTTCAGCTTTGGCCTGACGGACACCACCAACCTTGAAGGCTTTTATCAGTACAACTGGCGCCCCAGCGTGCTCGACGGCTGCGGCACGTTCTTCGCCACCAGTGATGCGATCCAGAAAGGCTGCGGGCCGTTGTACCTGAGCCAGGTGCAGACCGATCAACAGATGCAGGCGTCGGGACTCTATGCAACTTCCCGGGGCTACGAATCGCCGTCCGACAACGGTCAATTCGGCTTTGCCCTGCGCCAGATGATCCCGGCGCTTAACGATGCCGAAGCGGCGGTCTACTACATCAACTATCACTCGCGGCTGCCCTATTTCACCCTTGATGCAAGGAACACCAGGCTGCCCGGCACCTTTCCCGGTGGTATCCAGCCGCCGACCTATGCGGCGGCGTTTCCGGAAAACATCCGCCTGTATGGCATCAGCCTCAACGGCGTCGAGCCCAATAGCGGGATTTCCCTGGCGGGTGAGTTGAGCTACCGGCCGAACATGCCACTGGCGATCAACGCGCCGGACGTCAACGTCGCGGTGATTTCCGGGCCTGGGGGCAGCTCCTGGATCGACTTGCCGGCGGGCTTCAGCACGACTAACGGCGACCGCTACGACGCCTGGGTGCGCAAAGGCGTGTGGCAGATGACCGGGTCGGCGACCCAGGCCTTCGACAACATCCTTGGCGCGACTCGCCTGAGCCTGTTCGGCGAGGCAGGCGTGGTGCACATCGACGACCTCGGCGACGAGCGTCTGGGTCGCAACGCCGCCTTTGGCCGCAGCGCCACACGCAACGGCACGCCGTGCAATACCGCAGCCTCCGGCGTGACCAATCAGTACTGCACTGACAAAGGCTTCGCCACCGACTGGTCATGGGGTTATCGCCTGCGCGCGAGCATGGAGTACAGCGACGTACTGCCGGGCATCAACCTGATTCCGGCGGTGAACTGGCGGCATGACATCTCGGGTTATTCCTACGACCCCCTGGGCCCGTTCCAGGAAGGTCAGCAAGCCCTGGGTCTGAGCCTGACCGGCACCTACTTCAACTACTACAGCGTGGAACTGGCCTACAACGCGTTCTTCGGTTCCAACGACTACAGCACCCTCGACGACCGCGATTTCGCATCCGTCAGCTTCAAGGCAGACTTCTAAGGAGAACCGTTATGCGTATGCAATTGTGCGTGCTTGCACTGGCCTGCACGGTCGGCCTGGCTCAGGCCAAAGGTACCGATCCCGCAGCGTTGGGCAAAACCCTGACACCCATGGGCTCGGAAATGCCGGCCAATGCCGACGGCAGTATTCCAGCCTGGACCGGAGGCCTGGCGGCGAACGCTGGCACCGTCGACAGCAAGGGCGGCTACAGCGATCCCTATGCTGCGGAAAAGCCGTTGTTCACCATCGACTCGAAGAACCTCGGGCAATATCAGAAGTTTCTCAGCCCCGGGCAGATCGCGATGTTCAAGCGCTTTCCCGACAGCTACAAGATGAACATCTACCCGTCGCACCGTAGCGCCAATCTGCCCAAAGACGTGCTGGCGCAAAGTCGCGACAACGTGGCCAAGACCAGCATGGCCGATGGCGGTAACGGCTTGCACGACTATGCGCGGGGCATTCCGTTTCCCTTGCCGACCGAAGGCCTGGAGGTGATGTGGAACCACATGACGCGCTATCGCGGCGGCAGTTACGAGCGCATCAGCAGCTCGGCGCTGGTGCGGGAGAATGGCGCGACCAGTTATGTGCGCAACCAGTCGCTGATCAACTTCGCCGATACCGTGGGCGGGTTAGAGCCTGGTGCCAACGTCCTGTTCATGTTCAAGAGCCGCGTGCTCGAACCGGCACGTCTGTCCGGCGAAGCCGTGTTGGTACACGAGACCATCGACCAGGTCGCCGAGCCGCGTTCAGCCTGGCAATACCTGCCCGGCCAGCGTCGCGTTCGCCGCGCGCCGATGATTGCTTATGACAACAGCGCCCGTTACAGCAACGGCCTGATCACTGCAGACAACATCGACGGCTACAACGGCGCGCCGGACCGTTTCGACTGGAAACTGATTGGCAAGCAGGAGCTGTTCATCCCCTACAACAGCTACAAGATCGGCAGCCACAGCCTCAAGTACGACGAGGTGATCAAACCCAACCACATCAACCAGGACCTGGCGCGATACGAGAAGCACCGGGTCTGGGTGGTCGAGGCGACGCTCAAGCCCAACGCCCGGCACATCTACGCCAAGCGCCGGTTCTACGTCGACGAGGACAGCTGGCAAATCGCGCAGGCGGATCAGTACGACAGTCGTGGGGAGCTGTGGCGCAGCGGTGAAATGCACGCGATCCAGCAGTACGACCACGGCTTCACCTACAACGTCCTGGAGACTTCGTACGACCTGATTTCCGGCCGTTACTACGCAGGTGGTCTGGCCAACGAAGAGACCGAGCCGATGCGCGTCGGGTTTGCGGCGAAGACGGACGATTACACCCCGTCGGACCTGCGCCGCTGGGCTAAATAACACCCGCCTGCCACTACCACGGAACATTCACTGTGGGAGTGAGCCTGCTCGCGATAGGGATATGTCAGTCAACGAAGATGTTGAATGTAATGGCCACATCGCTAGCAGGCTAGCTCCCACAAGGGTTCCGGTGTTTTCCAGTTTTTTCTAGCAGGAGCCCCACCGTGCGCTACTGGATATCCGCACTGACCCTGGGCACCAGCCTGGGCTGTGCTCATGCTGCAACCCTCGACCAAACCCAGGCCAGGCAACTGGCGCAAGAGGCCTACGTGTTCGCCTACGCCACCGTCGAACACGATAAGCTGCTCACCGCCATCGCCGCCAAACTGCCGTACAACAAGCTCTACAGCGAACCGCGATTGCTCGGCCCGCAAGACAACAAAGTGGTGTCGCCGAACAACGACACCTTTTACTCCAGGGCCTTGCTCGACCTGCGGGGCGAGCCCGTGGTGCTGGACGTGCCTGCGGTGCAAGGGCGCTACTACAGCTTCCAGCTGGTCGACATGCGCACCGACAACCTCGATTACATCGGCACCCGCGCCACCGGTAAACAGAAAGGCCGTTACCTGATTGCCGGCCCGGATTGGCAAGGCGCAGTGCCCGACGGATTCAGTGGCGTGATTCACTCGCCGAGTCGCCTGGTGTTCCTGCTCGGACGTACCGAGGTCAAGGGTGAAGCTGATCAACAGGACGCGACCAAGGTGATGCAGGGCTATGCGCTGCAACCGTTGTCCAAGGTGACGGGCGCCGCTGCACCGAACCTGCCGGCTCTGCAGTTGCCGCTCTATCAGGACAGCAAAAGCGCACCGGCGCAGGCGCTGTTCAGCACCTTCAATGCATTGGCACCGCTGCATCAATGGACCCCTGGCGAACAGGCAAAACTGCAACGTTTCGCCGCCATCGGCGTGCAGCCCGGCGCAGCCTTTGCAGCACCTCCAGGCCTGGACGATGCCATTATTCAAGGCGCCGAAGCCGGTCGCGAACAAGTCCGTGTTGCCTCCAGCCAGCTATCGGTGGAGCAACAGGGGTGGTTCCGCTCGCCGGCCAACGTCGGGAAGTTCGGCGACGACGACCTGACTCGCGCGGCCGTGGCTTGGCGCTATATCTACGCCAACGACCCGGTCGAAGCGATCTACCCCATGGCATTGCATGACGACCAAGGCCAGGTGCTGGACGGCAACAACGCCTACCGCCTGCACTTCGCCGCCGGGCAGTTGCCGCCAGTGGATGCCTTCTGGTCGCTGACGCTGTACGACGCCAAGACCCAATTGCTCGCGGCCAACCCGATCCAGCGCTACGCCCTGGGCAACCGCAGCCACGCCATGCAGTACGACGCTGACGGCGGCTTGACCCTGACCCTGCAACAGACCGCACCCGAGCAGCAGGGTAACTGGCTGCCAACACCACAAGCATCCTTCAATTTGCTGCTGCGCCTGTACCTGCCCCAAGCCGCGGCGCTGGCGGCGAGCTACCGACTGCCAACGATTACGAGGATTGCGCCATGAACCTGATGTTCGGTCGACGTCGGCTGCTCTGTGGCATGGGAATATTCGGAGGAAGCCTGATGGTTCCACGCTGGTTGCTGGCCGCTGATGCGGATGACGTCCAGGCCATTGCGCGCGAGGCCTGGATTTACGCCTATCCGATGCTCATGCACTACCAGACCATGGAAAAGCAGGCACTCGACCCTGCTGCGCCGGGCTACGTCGGCGGTTTCAATCGCTTCCGGCATTACAGCGAATCGTACACGCCAAAAAACCGCGACATTGTTACGCCCAACAACGACACGCCGTACTCCTGGGCCTGGCTCGACCTGCGCAGCGAGCCGCAGGTGTTGAGCGTGCCGGCGGTCGACAAGGACCGTTACTACGTGCACCAACTGGTCGATCAATACACCCACAACTTTGCTTACGTCGGCGTGCTCAGCACCGGGCGTGAGGCCGGTGATTACCTGATTGCCGGACCGAACTGGCAAGGGCCGGTGCCCGTTGGTATCAAGGCGGTCCTGCGCAGCGAGACTGAAATCGTCATGGTGCTGGGGCGCACCGGGTTGCACAACGCCGATGACATGTCATCGGTGCGAGCCCTGCAGCAACAATACCGGCTGCGAGCGCTGCATGAATTTACCGGCAGTGCTGCACCTGTTCCGGCACCGAGCATTACGTGGCCGGCGTGGGACAGTAAAAGCGGATTGGGCGTGGATTTTATCGCGGTGCTCAACCAGATCCTCACGTTGTGTCCGCCCCATCCCTCCGAGCAGGTGCTGCGTGCACGTTTCGCGCGCATTGGCATCGTTCCCGGCCAGGGCTTCGATGTCGCCGCCTTGCCAGAGCCAACCCGCCAGCAACTGCTCGCCGGTATTCAGGAGGCGCAAGCTCAGCTGCAAGCGGGTTGCGCCAAGGTACGCACTACCTTTGGGCTGTTCGGTACTCGCGAGGCGCTAGGCGGCAATTACCTCAACCGCGCCATTGCCGCCGCTGTCGGCATCTACGGCAACAGCATCGAAGAGGCTTTCTACACCGGCAGTCGGCTGGACGATCAGGGCCAGCCGCTGCAGGGCGGGCATCGTTACCAGCTGCGCTTCGCCCCAGGCCAATTGCCGCCGGCCAGCGAATTCTGGTCGCTGACACTCTACGACCTGCCGGATCGGCAACTGGTGAGCAACCCGATCGATCGTTACTGTTTGAGCAGCCGCGATCGCTTGCAGGTGGACGCGGATGGCGGGTTGACCCTCGCTATCCAGCCTTCTACACCGCCAGCCCCGAGCAACTGGTTGCCGGCGCCGCAGAGTGGGGCTTTTACGCTGATTTTGCGCTTGTATGGTCCGGGGCGGGAGGTGATTGAGCAGCGGTGGAAGATGCCGGTGGTGGAACTGGTGGCGGCCTGACCGGCTGCATGCCAGGGCCGGCAAGACCGCTGCCACCTGTTCCGTGTGGCAGCGGTCGTATCTATGACTGCGGTGTCAAGGCGTCACGATATTGAACTGCGGACTGAAGGTATCGACGCTGCTCAGCAAACTTCCCAGCTTCGTCCCGTCACCCTTCAGGCTGACCAGTCCCTTCTTGATCGCTGTCGGGAAGTCCAGTTGCTTGAGGCTGATCTGCTCCAGCGTCTCTTTGCTCAGACTCACACTGGCATCCGCCGCCGGGTTTAGCCCCTCGCGGTGGGTGAGTACGCCGTTGCGCAGGGTCAAGTTGAAATCCTTGTTCAGGTCCTGGAACGACCAGTTCAACGTCAAGTCACGGCCCACGGCTTTGTCGCTGTCCAGGCGAATCGCCAGGTAGTCGAAGAACATGTCCGGCGTCATCGCCCGCACCATGTCCACCGACACCGAACTGCCGGCATGCTGTGGCACGCCAGTGCGCAGTTCCATGGCGCCGGTCAGGTACATGTTGCGCCATGTAGCGTTCTCGCTTTGATACCCCAGTTGTTCCAGGGCATCGGCTTGAGCACTGCGGCCTGCGGCATTGTCCGGCTCGGCAAACACCAGCTGATTACCCAACTGTGCCGCCCAGCGATAGTCACCCTTGGCCAATGCTGCGCGGATCTTCTCGACCACCGCCGCGCCTCCACCCATGGCCTCGACCATGTGCCTGGCGGTGTCTACCGGCGGCAACGGATTGAGGTTGGCCGGGTTGCCGTCGTAGAAACCCATGTAACGCTGATACACCGCTCGCGAGTTGTGGCTCAGGGAGCCGTAGTAGCCGCGTGTGTACCATTTTTGCTCAAGATCGCCGGGGAGTTTTTGCATGTTCTCGGCGATTTCCATCGGCGTCAGGCCCTGATTCAACAGGTGCAGGGTGCGGTCGTTGAGAAACGCATACATGTCGCGCTGATCCGCGAGGAATGTGCGTATCCGCTCGCCACCCCAGGTCGGCCAGTTGTGCTGGGCAAACAGCACGTCGCTCTTGTTGCCGTAGCGTGCCAGGCTGCTGTCCAGGTAGCCCGCCCAGGCCTTGGCGTCACGCACTTGCGCACCGCGCGGGGTGAGGATGTTGTGCATCATCTGCGTGGCGTTTTCGGCCATGCACAACGCACGCAGTTGCGGCAGGTAGAGGTTCATTTCCGACGGCGCTTCGGTGCCCGGGGTCAGTTGGAACTCGACCTCGATACCGGCAATGGTGCGGGTTTCCAGTTCTTTGGCAATCAGGTCGGTGGGCTCGATCAGCGTGATGGTGCCGCCGGTAGGCAGGCTCTTGCCCATCCCTGAATCCACCTGGCCTTTTTCACCCCGCGGCAGCAGGCTGCCGAACTGATATTGCGCGCGCCGGCTCATGGCGTTGCCGGCGTACACATTCTCGCTCATCACGTGTTCCATGAACCCGGAAGGCGCGAACACCTTGACCTTGCCGGCACGCACGTCGGCCTCGTCAATCACCCCGCGCACGCCACCAAAATGGTCGACGTGGGTGTGGCTGTAGATCACCGCCACCACCGGTTTGTGCGGTCGGTTCTGGTAGTACAGGTCCAGGGCGGCCTTGGCCGTTTCGACCATGGTCAGGGGGTCGATGATGATCAGGCCGTCGTCACCTTCGATGATGGTCATGTTGGCCACGTCGAGGCCGCGCACCTGATAAATCTTCGGGCTGACTTCGAACAGGCCGGCGTGCGCACTCAGCTGGGCGAGGCGCCACAGGCTTGGATTGACCGAGGCGGGGGACTGGTCTTTGTCGAGGAAGCTGTACGCGGCAATATCCCAGATGACCTTGCCGGACGCATCCTTGACCTGGCCTTTGAACGGCGCAATCAAACCGCGGCCAACCGATTCAAAATCGGTGCGGTCGCTGAAGGGCAGGTTTTGCAGGACTGCGGCGTTGTTGCTCAAGGTGGTGGGACTGGCATCGGCAGGCAGGTCGGCAGCGTAGACCGATTGGGCGAGGCACGCCGTGATCAGGCAGGCCAGCAGGCCGCGAGGGTTCAAAGTAAAGCGGGGCATGGTGTCTCCGATTTTTTTATCGTTATGGTTAGACCAGCCTCGAGGTTAGGGCCGCGGTAGAGCGGGGCGGCAATCGTTAACGGACAAAAAACATGCAGGGGCGTAGCGCCTGTTGCGCATTGGAAAACTCATACACATGTATGGAAACCGCTGAGCAAGCGTGCTACACGCCAGGTCTACCGCAGCACCTTGCCGGGCTTGCAACTTCTACGATTCGGCGTCGATTCGTTGAATGTTCCATTCCCGGCTGTGCCTCAACACCTTCTCTGCGATTCTGCATCAACCAGGTGAGCGCAAAGAGCCCTTGAGGACTACATGCATTATCCGCTGGCCATACAGCCCAACACCAAGGCCTGAGACGATGAGCACCACGGCAAGGATTTTGTTGAGCGACAGATTCTCATTGAAAATCAGCGCCGAACCGAGCAGGCCGAATACCGGCACCAGCAACGATAAAGGTGCGACTGTCGACACCGGATATCGTTTCATCAAAGAGTTCCACACCCAGTAGCCGAACAACGTATTGGGGTAGACCTGGAACAGGATCGACAGCACCGCGCGGTAGTCGAGCTGGCTGACCAATGCGCTGTAACCGGTCGAGCCATTGACCAGGTAATCCAGGGCAAACAGCGGGATAGGCGAAAACGCACTGGACCACACCAGGAAGGCGAAAACCTCAGTGGTGCGGGCTTTCTTGTTGATCACGTTGGCGGTACTCCAGGCCAGCGCACCCAGCAGCACCAGCAGCAGCCCGACGGTGGTAACGCTTCCATCAGCGATGGAGATGATGCTCAACAGCCCACACAGGGCCAGGACCATGCCCGCGTACTGGTAGCGCGAAATCGATTCCTTGAAGATCCACGAGCCCAGCAGGATAGTGAAAAACGCGCTGAACTGAAGCACTAGCGAAGCGATCCCCGCGGATAGACCCGACTGAATGCCAAGGTTGACCACGCCCCAGAGCCCGATACCGAACACCAGGCCGTAACCGACGATGTAGCGCCACTGCACATCTGGTTTTGGGATGAAGAATATTGCCGGGATCGCGCATAGCGTGAAGCGAATGCCGGCAAGAATGAACGGGTCGACGGTGGTCAGGCCCAGCTTGATTACCGAGAAGTTCACGCCCCAGATGGCAGTGATCGTGATGGCGAGTAGCAGGTGCCGGGTCTTCATGATGATCGTCCTTGATGAGTTGTCGAGAGCGTGTTGAAGAACCACACGGCCAGCGCCGTTGCGCTGATCAAGGCACCCAACTGGCTGACCGCCGTCCAGCCCCAAAGCGCGTACACCTGGGTGGCTGCAGCTGCCCCCAGCGCGCTACCCACTGAGTAGAAACACATGTAGGCGCCGACCATGCGACTTTGGGCGTCGGGTCGTGCGGCGAAAATGATGCTCTGGTTGGTGACGTGTACGGCCTGCACTGCGAAGTCGAGCAGGATGACGCCGCAGACCAGCGCGAGCAGGGAAGTCTCGGCGTAGGTGATCGGCAACCAGGACAGCGTCAGCAGGGCCAGGGAAATGCCGGTCACCCGTTGCCCAAATCCACGATCGGCCCAGCGACCAGCGCGCCTGGCCGCCAGCGCTCCAGCCACCCCGGCCAGGCCAAACAGACCAATCTGGGTGTGCGAAAGCGATAGCGGCGGGGCGCTCAGGGGCAGCACCATGGAAGTCCACAGCACCGAAAAAGCCGCGAAGATCAGCAAGGCCAGCAGGCCTCTGGCGCGAAGCGTGGGCTCGCTGATGAACAGTTTGAACAACGAGCCAATGAGCACCAGGTAGGGTTCCCGATGCGCTGGGGACGCGGAGACTGGCACCACTTTCCACAGCACCGCCGCGATGGTCAGCATCAATCCCGAAGACACGAAATACACCGCGCGCCAGCCGGCGATATCTGCGATTAAACCAGAGGTAAACC
Organism: Pseudomonas sp. LB3P31; assembly: GCF_054897945.1. Taxonomy (NCBI): domain Bacteria; kingdom Pseudomonadati; phylum Pseudomonadota; class Gammaproteobacteria; order Pseudomonadales; family Pseudomonadaceae; genus Pseudomonas; species Pseudomonas sp. LB3P31. Next base: position 870,031 of record NZ_CM142710.1, on the reverse strand, counting down.
GCGCCAGCAGGATGCCGAGGACGATGCCACTGGTGACCGTCCCCACCGCTTGCCCGCGTTGCGCTGGAGTGGCCAGTACGGCGGCATAGGCCACGAGGATCTGCACTACCACGGCCAGCAAACCTACCGCGATCATCGCACCCAACAACGCCAGCCATTGCTGAGCGGCGCCCACTGCCGCCAGCGCGATCGCAGACAACAGCACCTGAGTCAGGATCAGTCGTTTGCGATTCACCAGATCACCCAGCGGCACGATGAACAGCAGTCCGAGGGCGTATCCCACCTGAGTCGCCGTGACCACGATGCCGATCATGGACGGGGCGACACCCAGGCTCTGCGCCATTGAATCAAGCAGTGGTTGCGCGAAGTAGACGTTGGCCACCGCAAGGGCGCAGGTCACCGAGAACAAAAAGGTCAGCGCTGGAGGCAGCCCCGCAGACTGCTCGGAGGCGGGTTTTTGTGCAGTGGGTGATTGCCTGACCAAGGGCAGGGTGGCTGAATCGGCATCTGCTGGCATGCGCGCCTCCGTGGCGTTAAACTGGTTTCAATTAAAAACTAGTTCAATTGTTGTCGTATCAGGTTGCAAATTGCAACCACATTGCGCAAGGATCTAAAAATGCTCGAAGACAGTTCACCCTCTGGTAGCGAATGCCCGGTCGCAAGAACGCTGGAAGCTATTGGTGATCGCTGGTCCCTGATGATCATTCGCGATGCTTTCGACGACATTCGTCGCTTCAGCGAATTTCAGAAGAGCCTGGGCGTGGCGAAAAACATCCTGGCATCGCGCTTGAAGACATTGGTTGAAGTCGGGGTGTTCGATGTCTGCCCGGCCTCGGATGGCAGCGCCTACAAGGAATACGTCCTGACCGACAAAGGCAGGGAGATCTTTCCGGTGGTGGTCAGCATGAGGCAGTGGGGGGAGCGGTTTCTATTTGAGGCGGGGGAGACGCGGTCGATGTTGTTGGACAAGGCGTCCGGGGAGACTTTGCTGCCGATCGAGGTGCGCTCAGCGAGTGGTCGCAGGCTTGGGCCTTTTGATTGTCGTCGGGTGAAGATTGTCGGTGAATAGTGATTTGCGAGATATCGAACCAAAAATAACCGCCTTAACTGGCGGTATTTTTCAATCGGGAGAATTCAGGCTCTAGCGCCGGCCATTCGACCAATGGGCTCAAGCTCCTTGCCTTTAGCGAGGCTGACTGAGAGGAACTGACGCTCAACGCTAGTTTCGCCCCCAGCCAGACGGCGGGCTTCTGCTTGGAACTGAGCAGCAAGCAACGGCTTCGGAGTACGCTTAGAAGGCTTTATGGAAGACCTCGGCAATATAATTGGCGTTCATGTTATGCCTCGTTCACTGCGGGTGGACCGGCTCCTACGGGCCAGTATCAAACCGGGTCACCGAGACTGCGGCCAGTGATCCTCGATTTCATACCAGCACGCCTTTGACGATACCTCGACATGCTGCTGCTTTTCGCAAGTAAACGCGGTGTCCAGTGTGCCCAGCGCGATGGATATCCAGTCTGCATAGGGGCCTCGGTTTCTCGACCAGAACAGCGAAGAACCGCACTCGCTGCAAAATTGCCGAAGCACCGATTCTGAAGAGCGGTATGCAGTAATGCCTTGCGCACCCTGGACAACATGCAGGTCCGCTCGCGGCACGCTTGCATAGCTGGCAAACGCCGCCCCATGACTTTTGCGACATTGGCTGCAATGGCAATGTGAAAGCGCCTTGGGGCGTGATTTGATTTCGTACGTTACGGCGCCGCACAGACAGCTGCCCTCAAACGTGTCGGTCATAGATCCTGCGCCTGATGCCGTTCAGCAACCTGGCTCGCTTCATCGCCCCAGATCCGGTTGACTCGCTGGCCACGTATCACTGCAGGCCGCTTGGCGATTTTCTCTGCCCAGCGCTGCAGGTGGGTGTACTGGTCGGCCGCAAGAAACTCGGCAGCCGAATACACATTGTTGCGCACCAGCTCGCCATACCAGGGCCATACCGCGATATCTGCGATGGAGTAGCTGTCGCCAGCAAGGTAAGGACTCTCGGCAAGACGGCGATCCAGCACATCGAGTTGACGCTTGGCCTCCATGGTAAAACGATTGATCGGGTACTCGAACTTCTCCGGCGCATACGCATAAAAATGCCCAAAGCCGCCGCCCAGGTACGGCGCCGCGCCCATCTGCCAGAACAGCCAGTTGAGGGTTTCGGTGCGGCCGGCGAGATCGGTGGGCAGGAATGCACCGAACTTCTCCGCCAGATAGAGCAGGATGGCGCCTGATTCAAATACCCGAATTGGCGGTTGCACGCTGCGATCCAGCAGCGCCGGAATCTTCGAGTTCGGATTGATCTCGACAAAGCCACTGGAGAACTGGTCACCCTCACCGATGCGGATCAGCCAGGCATCGTACTCGGCGTCGGAGTGCCCCAACGCCAGCAATTCCTCAAGCAGGATCGTCACCTTCACGCCATTGGGCGTGGCCAGTGAGTAGAGCTGCAACGGGTGCTTGCCGACCGGCAATGTCTTGTCGTGAGTCTGGCCTGCAGTCGGGCGGTTGATATTGGCGAACTGGCCGCCGGAGGGGGCGTTGTTCACCCAGACTTGCGGCGGGACGTAGGGTGCTTTACTCATCGGATAAGCCTCATGATTTGTCGATAACTACTTGCACCCGGTCGGGCAGGACGTGTTCGACGGCAGCATACCAGTGTAGAGGAGCGGGGAGCTTAGAAGCCTCCACCGGTGAAGTAGTAGCGGGCCAATGCGGCTAACCGGCTTCGGAACGCTCCGCTGCCGAAACCTGACGACCTTTGCCGAACAGGCGAAGTTTGTCTGCGCGCAGATTCAGAAGCTGCAGTGCAGTCCCCAGAAACGCCACGGCCGCGGCGCCAATCGCCAGTGTCCAGACGGGCAGGTGCATCAGCAATAGCAATCCTCCCGCCGCCGCGCCCAATGCGCTCCCCAGGTAAAGCGCTGATTCGTTCAACGCCACCGCTAAATTACGATCGCCATGGCGCTCCCGCTCTGCGATCAACTCGTTGTTCTGGGGAACCTGCAAGGCCCAACCTACGCCACCCCAGATCGCCACAGGAATCATCACCAGCCACGGCGAAACGGCCGCGGCCACTGGCAACGCCACTAGCGAAACGGTTAACCCCAGCATGATGAAAAATGTCAGCACGGGACCCGCGACGCGTTCAACCAGCGGGGTGATCAGCAAGCTTCCAGCGATCCCTCCGAGGCCCCAGACCCACAGATAGGGGGTGATGCTCGCCACTCCTCCATAGACAGGATCGGTGATGAAAGGAGCGATGAAGGTGTACATCCCCAAACTCGACACCGCAGCCAGCAGCGAGACCATCAGGATGCGCAGGATTTTCCCGTCCTGCAGCAACGCGAGCTTGCTGCGCAGAGTCATCTGCGGGCTGGCAGGGATCGCTGGCAGCTTTATTACCAGCCCCAACCAGGCGGCGGCCCCCAGCAGGGCAATCAGCCACAGGGCGGCCGGCCAACCCAACCACTCGGCAAGCAGCAGGCTGAGCGGGACGCCCAGCACGGTGCCAGCGGCCATTCCCGCCATGATGATGGCGATTGATCGACCGCGCTGATCGGTTGCGGATACCGCAGCAGAAGCCGCGATCCCGGTTGCCAGATAAACACCAGCGCCCAGCCCCGCAACGGCACGACACACAACCAGCGCAGCGAAGTCGTCGACCACCGCGCTCAGCGCGTTGGCCACAACGAAGATCGCCAATGCCGCCAGCAATCCGAATCGCTGTCGTTGTGGGGGGAGCAGGGCGACGAAGACCGGCGAACCGATGCCATAAGCCAGGGAAAACGCCACCACCAGTTGCGCAGCCACCGCTACCGGTACGCTAAAAGCCTGCTCGATCATGGGAATGAGGCCAGCCGTGACATAGGACGCCATGCCCAGCGCGAATGCACCGAGGGCTATCCAATAAACCGAAGAGGGTGTTGTCCTGAACATGAGAATCTCCTTTTGCGAAATCAGGGCGCGGCGTCGTTGCGCGCTACCCCCGGTGCGGTGAATTCTTTAGCAGGCTAATCATTGTTACAATATCTACCGTTTATGCTGTTACAGGGAGCAACTGGGTAATGGGAAGGACACTCGAACGGACCCGCGACGAACTGGCGGCATTTTTGCGCAGTCGCCGCGAGCGAATTTCGCCCGAGCAAGCGGGATTGCCCACGACGGGGCGCAGAAGAACACCGGGGCTGCGGCGTGAGGAAGTCGCGGCGTTGGCAGGCGTTGGCCTGACCTGGTACACCTGGCTGGAGCAAGGTCGCGAAATCGGGGTGTCGCCGGCATTTCTCGACAGCCTGTGTCGAGTGTTGAAACTTGACGCCATGGAGCGCAGGCACCTTTACCTGCTGATCTACCAACGTGCGCCAGCCGAGCAGGCGCAGACCTGGTGCGTCGTGCCAAAAGTCATTCACCGCTTGATGGCAGACATGCCGCTGCGGCCCGCCTATGTGCTGAATCTGCGGTGGGACGTGCTCGCATGGAATGCCGCCGGCGATAAACTCTTCAACTTTTCCGCGAAACCACCAGAACAGCGCAACCTGCTGTGGAGGCTGTTTACCGATGAGCACATGCGTTCGTTGTTGTGCCCATGGAAGCAGCAAACGAAACAGATGCTCTGCAGTTTTCGCCGGGATTTTGCCCATGCTTCCAAGCAAAGCGATGTCGCTGAGTTGGTGCGCAGCCTGGAGAAAGTCAGTGCCGAGTTTAAACAGTGGTGGAACCGCCAGGATATCCACGGCCCTTGCCAGGGCATCACGCATTTGGCTATTCCGTCATTCGGAAATATAACGTTCGAGCATGCTTCCCTGACCATTGATGCCGACCGGCATTTGCACCTGGTGTATTACGCACCGAGCCTGGAAGAGGCTGCCCAGCGCGGCTTTGAGTCCTGGCTGCAAGGCCGGCCCGGCTAACCATTCAACGAATGACAGGTGGCTTGCTGCGCACTTTTATAAAGCGGGGTGACGATGGTGCGCACCAGTTGGAAGCGAAAAGCGGGCGAATCCTATGATGGATCTAGCGCACGAAAAGCCTGTTCGCCACCGGTCGCAGAAACCCTGAAATCCAGTCATCGCAAGGCGCCCCGCTGGCGCAATGACCCGGGTGTGGCGCAAATAAGTTCGCTGATCTGCTGTCTGGCACAAAGCCTGCAAGTCCCCCATCAGCTTTACCGGAAAACATCCGGCTGAGCTGCCCCCTCGATCAACGACGATCGATCGGCCAGACAGGTCATGGGCAACAGCGGAGGATCAGGCGAAGTCGCCGGGTTGATCCCGCATAAGAACAGGCAAAGACGCCTGGAACCGCAAGGTTTCAGGCGTTTTTTTTTGCTTTTTTCAACCGTGATGGGCTTTGTCGGGTGCTTGGTATGAATTCCAGTGTTGCTGCGTTGAACAAGTTGAAAACGCTGATCGTGGTCGGTAACGGCATGGTCGGACATCATTGTGTCGAGCAACTGATCGAACGCGGTGCGCTGGAGCATTATCAGCTGCACGTGTTCAGCGAAGAGCCGATGCGTGCCTATGATCGGGTGCACCTTTCCGAATACTTTACCGGCCGTGATGCCGAATCCCTGGCGCTGTCCGCTGCGTCGCTGTACCAGACGCCGGGTGTCACCTTGCACCTGGGTGTGCCGGTGCTGGAAATCGACCGCGCCCGTCGCCAGGTCATCACCGCGCAAGGTTGCGTGCCCTACGACAAATTGGTGTTGGCCACTGGCTCTTATCCGTTCGTGCCGCCGATCGAGGGCGCCGAGGGCGACTCGCGTCTGGTGTATCGCACCCTGGAGGACCTCGATGCCATCCGGGCAGCTGCGGTCAACGCCCGGCGCGGCGTGGTGGTGGGTGGTGGCCTGCTCGGGCTTGAAGCCGCCAATGCGCTCAAAAGTCTTGGCCTTGAAGCGCACGTGGTGGAATTTGCGCCGCGCCTGATGCCAGTGCAACTGGACGACCTCGGCGGGCTTGCACTCAAGTCGCAAATCGAACGTCTCGGCGTAGGTGTGCACCTGTCCCGTGCCACTCAATCGATCAGCGCGGGCGAGGATTACCGTTACCGGATGAATTTTGCCAATGACGAGTTCCTCGAAACCGACCTGATCGTGTTCTCCGCCGGCATCCGCGCCCAGGACGCTTTGGCCCGCCAATCCGGTCTGGAGATCGGCCCGCGCGGCGGCGTCGTGATTAACGACGAGTGCCTGAGCTGCGACCCTGACATCTATGCGATTGGCGAGTGCGCTTCGTGGAACGGTAGCCTGTTCGGCCTGGTCGCGCCGGGTTACCAGATGGCCCGAGGCGTGGCCGCTCTGTTGTGCAATCAGACCGCCGAGCCGTTCCTTGGCGCCGACATGTCGACCAAGCTCAAACTGCTAGGCGTTGATGTTGGCTCTATCGGCGACGCGCATGCCCACACGCCTGGCGCACGCAGCTATCAATTCATCGACGAGGCGACGGCCAGCTACCGCCGCTTGGTAGTAGACGCAACGGGCAAGCATGTTCTGGGCGCCGTGCTGGTGGGGGACAACAGTTACTACGACACTCTGCTGCAATACATGCAAAACAGCATCGTGTTGCCGAAGGAGCCTGCCAGCCTGATCCTGCCGTCGTCTGCAGGCGCGCCGGTGCTGGGCCCGGGTGCGCTGCCCGCAGCCGCCACTGTTTGCTCGTGCCACAACGTCAACAAAGGCTCGATCTGCTCGGCGGTCGAGGGCGGCTGCACCGACCTTGGCGTGCTGAAATCGCAGACCAAGGCTGGCACTGGCTGCGGCGGCTGCACCGGTTTACTCAAGCAGGTTTTCGAGCATGAGTTGATCGCCCGCGGCGTCAGCGTCGACACCAGTCTGTGCGAACACTTCGCCTACACGCGCCAGGAACTGTATGCCCTGGTGCGGGTTGAAGGCCTGATGACTTTTGAAGAACTGCTGGCCAAACATGGCCGTGGTCACACCGGTTGCGGTATCTGCAAACCGGCGGTGGGCTCGGTACTCGCGTCCTGCTGGAACCAGCCGATCATGGACGCCCCACTGGTGCCATTGCAGGACACCAACGACACGTTCATGGCCAACATGCAGAAAAACGGCACCTACTCGGTGGTGCCGCGTATTCCGGGTGGCGAAATCACCGCCGACAAGCTGATCGCGATCGGCGTGGTGGCGAAGAAATACGATCTCTACACCAAGATCACTGGCGGTCAGCGTATCGACCTGTTTGGCGCGCAGCTGCACGAGTTGCCGGACATCTGGGGCGAGTTGATCGAGGCCGGTTTTGAAACCGGGCATGCCTATGGCAAATCGACCCGCACTGTGAAGTCGTGCGTCGGCAGCACCTGGTGCCGTTATGGCGTGCAGGACAGCGTGAAAATGGCCCTGTTGATCGAGGACCGCTACAAGGGCCTGCGCTCGCCGCACAAGCTCAAGTTTGCGGTGTCCGGTTGCACCCGCGAGTGCGCCGAGGCGCAAAGCAAGGACGTCGGCGTGATCGCCACCGAGAAAGGCTGGAACCTGTTTATCGCCGGTAACGGCGGCATGCGCCCGCGCCACGCCGAACTGTTCGCTACCGACCTGGACGATGAAACCCTGATCCGTTACATCGACCGGTTCCTGATGTTCTACATCCGCACTGCCGACAAATTGCAGCGCACCTCGGTGTGGCGCGAAAGCCTGGAGGGAGGCCTGGACTTCCTCAAGGAGGTGATCATCAACGACAGCCTGGGCCTGGGTGCCGAACTCGAGTCGCAGATGCAGCTGGTGGTCGATCGCTACGAATGCGAGTGGGCCAACGCCCTTAAAGACCCGGAAAAACTCAAGCGCTTCCGCACCTTCGTCAACGATAAACGCCCGGACCCGGACATCCATTTTGTCCAGGAACGCGGTCAGCGCCGGCCGATCATGGCCACTGAGCTGCAGCTTATTGCCGCCATTGAGGAGATTGCCTGATGAGCCCTTCGAACGTTCAGCGAAACCTGGCGGCCTGGAAAATGGTGTGCAGAGAACAGGACCTGGTCAGTAATTCCGGGGTGGTCGTATGGTTTGAGGGGGCGCAAGTCGCGCTGTTCTACTTGCCGGATGCCCAGGGCCGATCGCTGTACGCAATCGACAATCACGACCCGCAATCCGGGGCTAACGTGATCGGTCGCGGGTTGATTGGCTGCATCAAGGGGGACATGGTGGTGGCATCGCCGATCTACAAGCAGCATTTCCGTCTGGAAGATGGCCACTGCCTGGAGTCGCCGCAGCAGCGCTTACGGGTCTGGCCTGTGCGCTTGAACGGTGGTCTGGTTGAGCTTGGGATGGACTGATTTCCGAGCGTTTAATCTACGCGCGTTTGATTTCGCCAGCGAAACGTTTAATATATGATTCATATATATTCCGTATGGTGATAATCATGGGCATCGTAAAAATCTCCGAAGGCATGCACGAGCATCTGCGCGTCGCCAGCGACGCGCTGAGTCGTTCGATCAACGCCCAGGCCGAGCACTGGATGCGCATCGGCATGCTCACCGAGGTGCACCCCAACCTCGACCACAGCGACATCTGCCGTCTACTGATCCGTGCGGAATTGGCCGGCGGCCTGGATTTGCATCAGCTGTGTGACCTCGCAGAGGCTTCGCAAATGCCGGCTCGCGCAACAGTCGGAGCCGGCAAATGAAGGCGATTGTCCCGATCAACACCCCTGCGCAAATAGCCCAGTCTCGCACCGCTGCACAACTGGCTGCCGAAGTGCTGGCGATGATTACCCCTTACGTTAAAGCAGGGGTGACCACCAACGAACTTGATCGAATCTGTCACTACCACATCGTCACCGTGCAGAAAGCCATTGCTGGCAACATCGGCTATCACGGCTTCCCGAAAACCGTGTGCACCTCCGTCAATCAGGTGGTCTGCCATGGCATTCCAACCGATGAACCGTTGAAAGACGGCGACATCCTCAACATCGATATAGCCGTGGTGAAGGATGGCTGGTACGGCGACACCAGCCGCATGTACTTTGTCGGTGAACCGGCTCCCGAGGCGCAACGCCTGGTCAAGACCACCTACGAAGCCCTGTGCGCCGGTATCCGCACGGTACGGCCCGGTGCAACCCTGGGCGACATTGGTCACGCCATTCAAACGGTCGCGGAGCGCGATGGCTTCAGTGTGGTGCGCGAGTACTGCGGCCACGGTATCGGCAAGGTCTACCACGACGAGCCGCAGATCCTGCATTACGGTTATCCGGGGCAGGGGCTGAAGTTGAAAGCAGGGATGATTTTTACCATTGAACCCATGTTGAATGCGGGTAAACGGCACGTGAAGACGCTGGCGGATGGCTGGACTGTGGTGACCAGGGATGAATCGCTATCGGCGCAGTGGGAGCACATGGTGGCGGTGACTGCGGATGGGTTTGAGGTGTTGTCGGTTTGGCCGGATAGTGTTGAATCTATCGAAATATAGGCAGTTTATGTAGTTACGATAAACTGCCTGATTTGAGTAGAACCAATGGGCGCCATGCCAAATCATTGAGCTTCTGGTTTCGCTTAAAAATACTTCAACCACCCAATATCCCGCCGCCGTGCCTTCAGCGCAGCAAACCAGCGCACCGGTATATACAGCGATGCAGCCAAGAGCACCGCTGTCACCCACACAGCCCAAACGCCGTCAAAACCGAAGTAGCTCCCCTGGTTCAAGCCAAACACCGCGGCGCTGATCAGGTACAACACCTTCAGCACGTACAGGTGAAGTAAGTAGAAGAACATTGGAGCCGCACCGAACACCGCCAGGGTGCTGATCCACTTGCGTTGCTGAGCCCGCTCAAAGCCCAGGAGCAACAACAGGCCGGCGCCCAGTGTCAGGCACAGGAACAGCAGGGAAGGTGGGTACTTGGTGATATTGAAAAAACTCATGACCGTTTGAGCAGTGCTTTCGTAGGCCTGCCAAGGTGCTTCGCCGTAACCATTGGCTAGGCGCAACACGAAGAAGCCCAGCAGCACTGCGACGCCGGCCACCAGCAGTTTGCGTTGCCGTGCGGTGGCACCCGCCGAGCGAGCAAACCACGGGCCGATGCAGTAACCCAGGGCGATCACCCCGATCCACGGCAGCACCGGATATGAGGTGCGCAGTCGCAGATTTTCAGACACCTCGATCCAGCCGCGATCATGCAGGATCGCCCAAGGTACGTGCAGGCTTGAGCCGACCGGGAAGTGCAGGCCGTCGAGCAGGTTGTGTCCGCCGACAATGAGCACGCCCAAGGCCAACAGGGCAGGCCTTGGCAGCCAGACAAGGATGGCGAGGGCAATCATGCTGACGCCTATAGCCCAGATCACCTGCATGTAGATCACGCTTGGGGGGAACTGGAAGGTCCAAGCGAAATTCACCAGAGTGAACTCCAGCACGACCAGGAACAGGCCGCGCTTGAACAGGAAGGTGGAGACGTCGCTTTTGCCTTGGTGTTTTTCGCCGTACAGGTAGGCGGACAATCCGGTGAGCAGGACGAACACCGGGGCGCACAGGTGGGCGAGGGTGCGGCTGAAGAACAAGGCCGGTTCGGTGGTTTCGATACCCATCGGGTCGGCTACCTGGCGGTGCAGGAGGAAGGTTTCGCGCACGTGGTCGAGCAGCATGAACAAGATCACCAGTCCACGGAGGGCATCGATGGATAGCAGGCGTTGGTTGAGGCGTGTGGCGGGGGGAATCTGGACAGGGATTGTCATGGGAGAATCGCAGGCAGGGATTTATGTGTAACGTTATTCTATAACATATTGGCCGCATTGTCCCATTGATCAAGAAACTTAAGGCCTTGCTCGCGTAACTGTAGGAGCGAGCCTGCTCGCGAAACACCTGAGGACGCCGCAGGGCATCAGGTGCCCCGCGTTATCGTTAACGTCCATCGCGAGCAGGCTCGCTCCTACAGGATCGTGGGCGCTTCCACAGGGAGAGGGCAGCCCCGCAGTTTTAGAACCGGTACTTCGCCGAAGCCGTAATGCTGCGCGGAGCTCCGTAGGTCAGCGCACCATAGGCATCAAAGATGTCGAAGTACTTCTCGTCGGTCACGTTGTTCGCATTCACCTGCGCCGAGAGGTTGTCAGTGATCTCGTAACGCGCCATCAGGTTGACCAGCGCATAGGCATCCTGCTGGATTTTCTCGGGGTTGCCGGCCGGGTTGGTGGCGTAGGTGTAGATCGAGTCCTGCCAGCTGACGCCGCCGCCAATGGTCAGCTTGTTGAACGCGCCGGGCAGCCGATAAGTGGTGAAGGTACGCAGCAACTTGGTCGGGTACAGGGTGTTCACGTCATCGCCGTTGGCATCTTCCGCAATGAACTGGGTGTAGCCCACCGAGGCATTCCAGTCGGTGGCGAGTTCGCCGGACACTTCCAGCTCGAAGCCCTTGCTGGTTGCGCCTTCACTGGCTTCGTAGGCAAAGCCGCTGATCGGGTTCGATGGATCGATCAGCGTGCCGGTGCTCTGGCCCAGGTTGTCCTGTTTGATCTGGAAAATCGCCGCCGAGGTGTTCAAGCGGCCGCCGTAGAATTCACCCTTCAGACCGAGCTCGGTGCTCTCGCCAACGATGGGGTCCAGTGTCTGGCCGCTGCTGTCGCGCACCGACTGCGGCAGGAAGATTTCGGTGTAGCTGGCATAGGCCGAGATGTTGTCGGTGAGGTCGTAAACCACGCCGGCATAAGGGGTCAGTTCATGATCGACATCAACCTTGCTGACTTCCGAGAACACGTCATCACTGGTTTTTTCATACCAGCTCTCACGCGCGCCAAGAATCACTTTCAAGTCGTCGGTCACGTTCAGTCGGGTCGCGGCATACAGGCCTTTCTGGCGAGTCTCGCTGTAACCGTAGTCGGTGCGCGGGCCCCATACCGGCTCGGCGAAGTTACCGCCGTAAGCGTCGAAATCGGCGACTCCGTCAAAGCCCGTTTGCGCATTGAGGGCATCGGCGTCGAATTTCTGTTTGCTCTCCACGTAACCGAACGCCAGTTCGTGCTCACGGCCCAGCAACGAGAACGGTCCATTGAAGCGGATGGCGTAGTCGTCCTGGTTGGTCTCGGTCTTGTAGGTCGCCGGGAACGACGACATGGGGGCGCTACCATTGCGGCCTGGATTGCCGGAGAGGTACAGCAGGGACGAATCGCCGGTGCGCTCGCCACGGTTGTAGCTGAGGTTCATCTGCCAGTCGTTGGCAAACCGGTGGTCGAGATTGACGAAGTAGGTGTCGTAAGTAGTGTCCCACTTGCTCCATTTTGCCGAGGTGCTCTTCGAGCGACTCCAGTTGGTCCGGCCGCCGTCTGCGTACCAGACCGGCAAGCCACCCCACATGGGCGAGTCCTCCTTGTTTTCCTGGTGGCTCAAGCCAAACCACAGCGTGGTGTCTGGCGTCAGGTCGATGTCCATGGTGCCGTAGAGGGTCTGGCGCTTGTTCGAGTTCATGTCGATCCAAGTGTCGCCTTCGTTGGTCTCCCCGACCAACCGCGCGCGAATTGTGCCTTCCTCGTTCAGCGCGGTGGACACATCGGCCTCGACGCCATAGGTGTCCCAGGTGCCGGCGCTCAGCTCTACCGAGCCCTTCAAAGCGGTGCTGTTGGCACGCTTGCGCACCATGTTGATCGACGCCGAAGGGTCGCCCGCACCGGTCATCAAACCGTTGGCGCCGCGCACCACCTCAACCCGGTCGTACATGGCCAGGCTGCTGAAGATTTCCCCTGAACTCCATGGCTGCTCGTAGATGGTCGGCACGCCATCGATCATCAGCGAGTTGAGCTCAAAACCCCGGGCGTTGAACTGCGCTCGGCTGGTTTCGTAGCGGTTGACCGAGACCCCGGTGGTGTTGTTGACCACGTCGAGGATGGTCTTCAGATCCTGATCCTGGATGCGCTGCTGGGTCACTACGCTCACTGACTGCGGGGTCTCGCGCAGGGACATGCTCAACGGTGTTGCGGTGCGTGCCGCTTCGGTCGTGTAGGAGTTGGTGTCCTCGGTCACGGCATTGCGTTCGCGGGCGGCCGTTTCCGTGATCGCGATTGGGGCCAGGGTCAGAGAGCTTCCATTCTCTTTTTGTTCAGTCTGTTCCGCCGCTTGCAGGGATGGCGCGGTGAACGCGATACCGGCGGCAAGCATGTGCACTGCAAGGGCCAGCGGGCGCACTTGAGAGAGCGAGCGTGGCATGGCGGAGCTGGTTGAACGCAGGGAGAGGGGGGCGGTCATGCGAATTCTCATTCGGGTTGCTGTTATTGAGAATCCTTATCATACGTAAATGTAATTATATGTGAAATGAGGTTCTTACTTATTTGAGAATGTTTATCAGGTGAGGGCGTCGAGGCTGCTTCCTGACCTAGCTCCTGAATGCACGATGATCACTGATCTTCTCTAGGTGTTGATGTTCAAGAAACGGCCGTCAGTATCGTCGAGGAGTGGGTCATTCAACGAGTGACGGTTGATAATGCCTGGCGTACAGGCGACCCTGCTGCACTCATGGGTGTCTAGCTAATCCAGATGTCCACTCGACAACTTTTCAATTAGCGAACCCCACATGATCCGTCAGGCCTGTGCAGATGATGAGGACGCTGTACGTGCTTGCGCCGAGCAGGCGTATGTCCAGTATGTGGACGTCATAGGGCGAAAGCCTGCTCCGATGCTGGCAGATTTCGCGGCGCAGATTGCCGCAGGCGATGTCTACCTTTGCACAGGAGAAGGGGATGAATTGCAAGGCTTCATCGTTTTCTATCCGCTGGAGCAACATATGTTGCTCGAAAACGTTGCGGTCTCGGCTGCGGGGCGTGGGCAGGGTATCGGCAAGGCGCTGATCCGGTTCTGCGAGGCGCAGGCGCTGGGTTTGGGCCTGGGTAGTGTGCAGCTCTATACGAACGCAAAGATGACCGCAAATCTGTCGATTTATCCTCGTCTCGGTTACGTCGAAATCCGGCGCAGCACTGAGGATGGATTTGATCGTGTATTTTTTGAAAAGCGCGTCGTGGTTAACTGACCGTCACAGCAGGAAACAGGGGGCATCCGTGAATTATCGGACAGCAATTCATGGACCGAAATAACGCTTTCTCTGCGACGGACTGGGTTCTGCGAAATGCCGATCATGCTACTGGGCGACGGTTGATTCGGGCAGCTAGCGGCCAAAAGCCGACATTCCTGTCTGGTTGTCAAATGTACAGAAAACGCCCCTAAGGTATAGATACCGGCGTGGATAACGTAGACGACCTTCGAGTTCGGACATACGATGCTTGGGCTTGGCAGTTGAGAGCCAAAACTGCCGCCATGGAATCAGGGAGCGTCGTACATGCTGAAAAAAATGTTGTTTGCCACATCGCTAGTAGCGACCATGATGATTGCCCTGCCAAGCACGGCAAGCGCTTCGGCAAGCGTCGAGGAGACCCGAAACATCGCCAAGGATGCTTATGTTTTCGGCACACCGATGGTGGATACTTATCGGGTCATGTATGCATTCTCGGTCGACAAAAGTAACCCGCAGTATAAAGGCCCCTTCAACAGCATCCTCAATGTCTCCAGAGTCTTCACACCGGCAGACACCGCATTCGTAACCCCGAACTCTGATACACCCTACTCGTTTGTCGGACTGGATCTGCGTGCAGAACCAGTGATTATCAGCGTCCCGCCGATGGAGAAGAATCGGTACTTCGTTTTCCAGTTGATGGATCTCTATAGCTTCAACTTCGCGTATATCGGCAGCCGTACTACTGGCAACCAGGGCGGTACGTACATGATCGCTGGTCCGGACTGGAAAGGTGAAAAGCCCAAGGGCGTGGACAAGGTCATCAAGGCCGAAACAGAAATGGTTTCGGTGGTTGGCCGTACCCAGTTGTTCAATCCTGACGACTTGGATAACGTCAAAAAAATCCAGGCCAATTACAAGGTTCAAACCCTCTCCACCTTCCAGAATCAACCCGCCCCCAAGGCGGCTACGCAGATAAACTGGATCAAACCGATAGCGCCTGCCGTCGAGCGCACATCCCCCGAATTTTTCAATCAGTTCGCCTTCCTGCTGCAATTCGCCCCGAGCCACCCGAGCGAGGTCGCGTTGCGTAAGCGCTTCACCGAGATCGGTATCGAACCGGGAAAACCTTTCGACGCCTCTAAACTGTCGCCGGAACAGCAAGCTGCACTGGTGGCGGGTATGCAAGACGGCCAGAAAGAAATCGACCAGTTGCGCAACTCGTTAGGCGGTAAAACAGACACCCTGTTCGGCACTCGGGAATATCTAAAGAACAACTACGTCGTCCGCGCCACAGGCACACAAATGGGGATTGGCGCGAACTCGCGCGAAGAGGCGATGTACCCCATTTACGATAAGGACACGTCGGGTCAGCCTCTCGATGGCAGCAAGCACAACTACACGCTGAGATTCGCAAAGGGTCAGCAACCGCCGGTGGAAGCGTTCTGGTCGTTGACGATGTACGACCTTCCAAAACAATTGCTTGTGGACAATGCGATCAACCGCTATTTGATCAACTCGCCGATGCTGCCGAATCTGACAAAAGATGCTGATGGCGGACTCACCCTATACATTCAGCATGAATCGCCAGGCAAAGACAAAGAGGCAAATTGGCTGCCGGCACCCAATGGGCCATTTATGGTCACGATGCGCTACTACTGGCCGAAACCAGAATTGTTGTCCGGGAAATGGCAATCTCCCCTGATCGAACAAGCGAAGTAACCATCAACGCGCCCTACACCGTGTAATGGCCTATTAACCAACGGCAGTCCAGTGAACAACGCTGGGCTGTCTCTCTGCCATTGCGAGTGTCCTCCCCCTGGAGACACAGCAACCGGCCAGAAAAGGACGGCGAGCATGAAAACAGTCGCTACAACCCTGACTGCATTGGCCATGGGTATCTCAATCAGTCTCAGTACACAAGCTGCCACGCATTATGAACAACTGGCCGAAACACCTTTCTCCGGGGGTTATCCAACCCTGGAAGGCGTGGCTCAGCTGAAGAACGAGTTGTTGTTCCAGCGCGCTGTGCAGTCTTATATCTGGGCGCTGCCGGCCTTGAACATGTACGGCATGAAGGAAGGGTCGGAAAAGACTTTTGGGGCCGGCTACAACGTACTGCCGATCTGGAAAGACCGGCTTAATGCCAAGACGCTGGTCACCACCCCGAACTCCGACGTGATCTATGCGATGGGCTACCTCGACCTGAAGCAGGACGGGCCGATGGTGATCGAGGTACCGCCAGGATTGCAGGGCATTCTCGACGACTTCTTCCAACGACCGATCTGCTCCGAGGGCACCATCGAAGGCCGCCAGTGGTGCGGCGATGTCGGCCTGCCAGGTCCGGACAAAGGTAAGGGCGGCAAATACCTGGTTCTGCCACCGGACTACAAAGGCGACGTTCCACCCGGCTACCTGACCTACCGTTCACGCACCTATGGCGTGTTCGTGTTCTGGCGCGGCTTCTTCAAGGATCCGACTCAGCTTGAAGGGCCGGTCAAGGTCATGGAACAAACGCGCATCTATCCGCTAGGCAAACAAGCGACGGCCAAAGCGATGGAATTCCCGAACGCCTCAAAAACTCCAGCCAACATGCTCTATCCCACTGACGGCAGCGCCTTCGATATGCTCTCGCGCTTCATCGATGATGAATACGTGGATGCGCAGGACATGGAAATGCGCGGCATGCTCGCAGCTTTGGGGATCATCAAGGGCAAGCCATTCCTACCGGATGCGGCCACCCGCGACCTGCTCGACAAGGCGGCGAAAACTGCCAGCAAAATCGGTCATGCCATTTCATACATCCCCCAAACCATTGTGGCGGACGGCACCTGGTACCCGGATCGCAAATGGCTGAACGTGTTCCCCGGCAATGCTACCTTCACCGCTGACACATTCAATTTCATCGACCCACGTACCGGTTTCTTCACCAACGCCTATTCCACCAGTCCAGGCATGGCCATCAACATGGAAAACGTCGGGGCGAAATACCCGGCCTCTTTCGTCGATGCCAAGGGTGAATTCCTGTCGGGCAGTAACCACTACACTCTTAACCTGCCCAAAGGTGTTCCAGCAGCGTTGTTTTGGTCGGTGACTGCCTACGACTCAATTACAGCTTCGGGCCTGGACAACGGCCAACCTTTCCCCTCCCTGAACACCATGGACAAACCTATCACTAATGCCGACGGTTCGATTGACGTGCACTTCGGCCCGGACTCACCGGGCGCCGGCAAAAACTGGATCAAAACCCTTCCTGACAAAGGGTTCTTCGTGATTCTGCGCCTCTACGGGCCTACCAAAGCGTTCTTCGACAAAACCTGGAAACCTGGAGATTTGGAGAAACAGTAAGTGCAATACCGCACGGCGCCGTGAGCGCGATAGCCGCGTCGACATCGCCGATGGGGAAGCCCTACAGGATGATCTATTAGGGCTTTCCCTCGGTCGGCCTCTGCCAATAACCACCGGCAGCTATGCGTCGGTTGCCGCCCTTCGAGACAGGCAGTAATCGGCCGATTTCTGCCTGTGGGCAAAGGCTGTAATCGACCCATACTAGCCTGTACCCGGCACGTACGTACCCAGCGAACAGTTAAGGGATATTGGGAGGTAATTAGTACGTAGCAGGGCTACACGATGCCCCATCCCCCTTTGCGACCCTAAGCGTCCGGCGAACACGGTTGGCGAGTCCTTTACACATGTCTCCAGCGTGGGCATGGAGAACTCCGGGTAGCCTTCCATCGGGACGACGAAACCGAAGATGAGCCGAGCCTTTCACGCTGGATATCCGCGTATCGCCCGATGCTATGTGCGATCGGGAGGCCGTGAATTTGTCCAAATCGGATTCATGCCGCGGCTGCCACTTCTTCATGCGCACGCGATCGACCCAGCAGTGCGAACACTAGCAACGCAGTCAATGCAGAAGATGCAGCCAGGATGTACAAGACCCAGCGAAATGCCTGGTCGTAGGTTGCCAACAGCAAAGCGCGCTCGCCGCTGACGAGGGTACTGGCATGCGCCAGATCGCCGAGCGCGGCGCGATTGGCGGCCTCAATCACAACAGCTGGATCGGCCGCAGCTAAACTGCCAAGCAATCCGCCCTGAATTAAGAACGCCAACAGCGCGCCCGCCACCGCGATGGCAATCCCGTCGGCCGAAACACGCACGCAGTTGAAGATGCCGGTCGCCATGCCTGCACGTTCTGTCTCCACCACGCTCACGGCCATGCCATCCATCAACCCCCAAGGCAGACCAATGCCTGCGCCGATCAGCGCCAGTGGCGCTATCAGCGCAGGGCCAGCCCCGCCGGACAACACCTGGCCCACCCAGACCAGTCCAGCTGCCACCAGCAGCAGCCCGACGCCAGACAGGATGCCGGAGGTGAACCAGCGCGACAACAACGAAGCAAGGAACGGCACGACCAGCAGCGGCGCTGCCAAGGCGATCATCATTTGGCCCGCTTCCAATGCGCTCAGCCCGTCGATGCCGATGAAGCGGCCCGGCAGCATCACGATTAATGTGACAAAGAAGAAGGCTGGCGATGCGGCCAACACCTGCACACCGACGAAGCGATCACTGCCGAACAACGATAGGTCAAGCATCGGGCGCGCGACGCGGCGTTCGATGCATACGAATGCAATGAACAGTACGACTGAGGCCAACAGCGTGCCGAGTACCGAAGCGCTGCCCCAGCCTTCTTCCGGCGCCAGCAGGATGCCGTAGGTGAACAGGGTCAGCGCGGCGGTAAAGCTGAGGGCGCCGGGCCAGTCCAGGCCGGTAGAGTCTGGATCTTGGGACTCCGTGGCGCTGGCCCATACCAGCAGCAAACCGGCGGCCCCAATCAGCGCCGTCGCCAGGAACACCCAGCGCCAGCTCGCCACCTCCACCAGCCAGCCTGCCGCCAGCGGCCCGAAGGCCAGGCCTATACCAAACGTGGTGCCGAGCAGGCTGAACACTCGGGTGCGGATCGGGCCCTGGAAAGTCTGCGCCAGCGAGGACATGGCGCCAGCGAAGGCCGCTGCGCCACCGAGCCCTTGCGCGAGGCGCAACCCGTCGATCCAGCCGACCGTCGGCGCCAGCGGGATCAAGACCGTCATCAGTACGAATAACGTCAGGCCGACCAGCCACACGCGCTTGCGGCCGTAGGTGTCGGTCAGGCTGCCGGCCGCCATCATGGCGCTGCCGTAGGTCAGAATGTAGCCGTTGACCACCCAGTTCAGTTGCACCGCCGTCCCACCCAGTTCCTGACTGATGGACGGCAGCACGACGGCCGGCCCAGTAAAGCACAGCGGGATCAGGATGCCGGTGAGGCAGGCGGCAAGCAGTTGCAGCCAGTCGCGTCCGGTGGTACCGCTTGTGGCGGTCAGGGTTTGGGTCATGGGGAACATCCGCAAAGAGTCATTAGAGGGTCAGGCAGCCGTCCGGTATCTCAAAAGCCAAGCAGACGGCCGGATCCAACCTGTGCAGCCGTCAGCGTAGGTGCGGGCTTGTTCAAGAAAAATAGGCTAAGGTTCCGATCATATCGGACATATTTTCTAAGAACGGTGAAGAATGGACTCCCTCAATGGCATCGCGTTCTTCGTGCAGGCGGCGGATGCCCGTAGTTTTTCGCAAGCCGGGCGCGTACTCGGCGTCTCGTCTTCCGCCGTGGGCAAGAGCGTGGCCCGACTGGAGGAACGGCTGGGCGTGCGCCTGCTCCACCGCAGCACCCGTAGCATCACGTTGACCGCCGAGGGCACGCTGTTCCTGGAGCGTTGCCGGCGCATCCTCTGCGAGGTCGAGGCGGCGGAGTTGGAACTGTCTGAAACTCGGCAGACTCCCCAAGGCAAGCTGCGCGTGAGCATGCCGCTGGTGAGCAGCTTGGTCATGCCGGCGCTGACGGCCTTCATGCACCGCTACCCAGCCATCGAACTGGACGTGGATTTTTCGGATCGGCTGGTCGATGTAATCGAGGACGGATTCGATGCCGTCATTCGCACCGGAGAACCGACGGATTCCCGGTTGATGTCTCGTGCACTGGGCACCTTCAAGCTGCTGCTGGTTGCTTCGCCCCGGTACTTCGCCGCACGCGGCACTCCGCGCGTGCCTGCCGACCTGACGGGTCACGCCGCCCTGCAACACAAGTTCCCGAGTACCGGCAAGTTCGAGTCGTGGCCCTTGTGCAGGCCGGAGGGCGGGGCAGAACCCGTCCTCTGGGCCTCGATGGTATGCAACACCACCGAGGCCCTGCTTCACGTCGCCCGCGATGGCCTCGGAATCGCCTGCCTGCCGGATTTCATGGTGCGTGATGCCATTGCCGCAGGCGAACTGGTGACGGTGCTGGACGACTTCAACCAGCATCAGGGCACTTTCCGTATACTTTGGCCATCGAGCAAACACCGAGCGCCGAAACTGCGTGCGTTCATTGACTTCATGGGCGCGGAGCTGTTCAAAACCTGATCCACCGCCGCCAGTTTGCCGCTGCGCAAAGCACCCGTTAAGGGCCAGTTCCTGGCCGATTGCAGCCCTTGATCAGCAATCGGCCAAAAGCACACAGGCAGTCCCCGAGGTGCGTGGTTAATTCAGGATGAACAGATCCCCTTCCACATCCGAATCGCCGTGTTTACGACTTTGCGCCGCGGAGTCGTAAAGGATCAGCAAAGTCTCCCCACGCTGCTCGCCCGATTCGAACAGACACATGGCTTCAGCGTGATCGTTGCCTTCTCCGAAAGGCACCTCCAGCACGATCTCCAATTGATCGGTGAAGACCACACTTTCCTCGTCGGACGCGAAACCGCCGCGCCAGCGAAAGACCGTTACCGGGCCGTCCTGGTCCATGGTGGGACCCGCCAGGATCAGCAGGTCGTCACCGCAGATGCACAGGTCACGCAAGCCCAGGCCATTTAGCGCGAAGAAGTGCTTGCGATAGCGGCGCCCAGCCGGGCCGATTTTATTGAGCATCAGCGTGTCAGTGGAGGCGTCGTTCAGCTCAGGTTCGATCTCCAGCAACATAGCCCAGCCACGAAGGACAGGCCCACGGAGCCCCAGCAGAAGGCGCGAGCCGATCACCGCCAATCCTTCTACATCGAAGCCGTTGTCTTTACCCGGGATGCTGAGGAAGTCGCGCAGCTGAGGATCTTCAGCAATTTCTGCGGTCAGGTCGTTACCGACTTCGTTGCCCCGTAGCTGCGCCGCCGTACGTCCATCGGCGTCTACTGTCCTGGCGAGTACATAGCTATCGTTTTGCTGCACCACCGGGATGCGGGCCAGCAGAAAGCGATTGCCGTCCGCCTCTACGGTCGACAGGCGCTTGATATTTTTCTGTGCAGAAGTGCCTGCCTCTGCCTTCTTTCGCTTCAGGCTATGGGAGCCCACCACCCAGAGGTAGCCACTTTCAGGGACATAGGCCAAGCCCTCGATATCGATCTCGGCGTCCTTTTTCGGTAGGGGCAGATCCAAATAGTCCAGAAGCTGAAACGATTGGTGCCCATCACACCTGACGACGGCGCCGGGCGCAGAGCCCTGGATTTTCAGGCGTTCCAGGCTCGTGGTTTCGTCGTTGGCGACCCAGAGCGTGTCGTCGATCTGCTGAGCGGCCGAAAGGCCATCGCGCAACGACGCAAACGCCGGGTCAAAGCTCAACAGCGCAAAATTGCTTCGGTCGCTCATGAACGATCTCCTGTCTTTATGACGCGGCGCGTCGGTTATTCAGAATTAGATTTGGAGCCTGTTCGTTGTCCAGTGTGCGCTCGTCCAATTCGGGTGGTCCATCGCTTATCGCTTTGGCCACTTCGGTAACTATGTCGTAGCGTCGTCTGGACCTGTTCCGCGCTCACTCGGCTGATTGTCGAGTGGCGCTCCGGAGCGAATCGCTTTGATGCGCCGGGAGAATGTCTTATGGCGGCGTATTTAAACCAGGAACTGATCGGTATTGGAGGCCTTTCAGTTGATCCATATGGCGAGGCCAATACGGCAAGACTGCGACGGGTGTACGTCGCAGTTTCTTCAAGGGGGCAATACGTGGGGCAAACGCTAGTAAAAGCGTTGGTCGCACATGCTGCTCTTCGCTTTGCAATAAACTGTAATTGCTACGGGGATGGCTTGGAAATTGATACCTTTTGGGTTAAGGAATCTCATCGCGGGAGAAAAGTCGGTTCTATGCTATTGGAAAAAGCAGAAACCATTGGCGCCAACAATGGGGCAGTTATTGCATTCTTAAAAACCGTTGATGCGAAACAGTTCTATGAGCAGCATGGGTATGAGATTTATGGTGTTCTTGAGGATCGACCAATTGGGACTAACCTGTATCACTTAAAAAAACGGCTAGTAAAACGTACCTCTGTTGATACTTGATGAGACGCGAACTGCATCGTCCTTCAGCTCGTTCGGCGTAATCCCAATGAGTAGACTATGGTTCAAGCGGGAGCGTGTCTCAACGTCCGTGAATGGAAAAACAAAAAAAGGATAGGTTATGCACTCATCCGTTAGTTTTCATCCGGCTGCGCCTGGTCGGTCGTTGCTTCTCTCGCTCGGTCTGCTCGCTGCGGGTATCACCTCGTGCGCATGGGCTGACGATTATCCCCACGCTCAGGAACCGATTGGCACCGTGGAGCAGATTTATGACGGCGCCATGCTCCCCGATCTGGCGGTCAGTACCTACCGCAACATCGACCGGCTGTTCCCGACCCACAGGATCAAAGCCGGCGATCACCCATATGTGCTGCCGAAATCGGACAAACAGTTGCCCAACGTTCGCTTCACTGTCGGGGACAAAAAGTACGACCTGTATGACTTCGTCGCACTGGACAGCATTACGGCGATGCTGGTGCTCAAAGACGGCAAGATCGTGTTCGAGACCTACCAGCGTGGCAACACCGAGAAAACCCGTTGGATGTCGATGTCGATGGCCAAGTCCATCACCTCCACGCTGGCGGCTGCAGCGATCAAAGACGGCCTGATCAAGGGCCTCGATGCGCATGTGGTGGATTACGTTCCCGAGCTCAAGGGCAGCGCCTATGAAGGCGTGACCGTGCGCAACGTGCTGATGATGTCTTCGGGCGTGAAGTGGAACGAGACCTACACCGATCCGGCGTCTGATCGCCGCGCGCTACTCAAGGCGCAGATATCGCAGAAACCTCACTCGGCCATGGCGTTGATGGCCAGTTTGCCGCGAGTGGCTGAGCCCGGCACGGCCAACAATTACAGCACTGGTGAAACGCAGGTACTCGGCGAGATCGTTCGTGGCGCTGTGAAGATGCCGCTGGCCGATTATCTATCGCAGAAGATCTGGCAGCCGTTCGGTATGGAGAGTGATGCCCGGTGGTGGCTCGATTCGCCTGACGGCGTGGAAATCGGTGGCAGCGGTATCAGCGCCACCCTGCGCGATTATGGACGCTTCGGGCTGTTTTTCATGAACGGCGGCAAGATCAATGGCGAGTCTATTCTGCCCGAGGGCTGGGTCAAGGAGGCGACGCTGCCGACCACCCTCAAAGGCGCCAAGTCCCTGGACTACGGGTACATGTGGTGGACCGCGTGGACCGAACCGTCGGTGAAAGATGGCGCCTATGCGGCGGTCGGTATCCAGGGCCAGAACATCTACGTCAACCCCGCCAATAACGTGGTGATTGTCACCTTCGGTGCCCAGCCCAAGCCGGTTGATAAAGAGCCGATCGACCCGATGGTGTTTTTCGATGCCGTGGTAGCTGCGTTGAAGTAACTCTGCAACGGTCCAGGAGCTATGAGCAGCCTCATCCAGACGTCCGCTATCGGCCAAAAGCAGTCAGTCGGTCTAATCTACCAAATAATGGCCTTCGCACCAGGAGACGAAGTCTGGTACACCCCGCAAATAATCGACGGGCCAGGAAGTTATGCCGAGTACCACGTTGCTGCAGAATGCATAATCGGGAAGAAGCCTCCCTCGCTGAGCCATCTTTAGGCGGCAAGCCTGAGCCTGGTCGGCGGAACGGTTTGGGGGAAAGCGTTTCCTCTAGCGATATGGTTTAGTTTCTTTTCTTGATTAGTTTGTTCAAGTAGTACTTCAGGCTTAAACGATCTTTGGGCCTTGGCTTGTAATGCGTTTTATTTCTTTGAGCGGGATCGATCGCGATGGTTTGTGCGGTGTAATAATACAGCGCTATAGACCTGCGCGTGATGTGCTCCGGAGTCGTTAAAGGCTCTGGGTGCCCATGATTACTGTCTTTGTCTGTGTTGAAAATGACACAGCGGTTATAAATTGGCAGGACTTTTTTAAGACAAGTCTTCATGTCGACATCCCAAAGTTCCAGGTTGCCGCCGTACTCCTCTTTCCAGCCTTCATTCAGATAAATTATGGCATTCAACCTGCGTTCAATATTAAGCTTTTTGTTGAGCCTGAAGTCCGAGTGAACACCTAGAAAGCCACCACTTTTCGTTTCATGCAGCCCGCCACCGGTAAAGTAAGGGTCGGGTATCAACCCTTCGATGCCCGTGAGTTTTTCAAGAAACTGCAACATGGGGGCCGAGTTAAAGGCGTTGAAAACAGTCTTCAAATAGGGGGCGCATTCGTTGGGACTGATTTGTCGTTTGCGTTGACCTTTATAACCACGCTCGTAGAGCATTTCGTTGTGGGTTGGCTCGACTGGGAAGTGCGAACAGATACTCGCAATCAGGTCTTCCTGTAAAAAATTATCGATGACTATATGCGGAAATGGCGTAGCCTGGAAATAGCTACTGGCTAGCGAAGAACCCAAAGCGCTGGCGGCGTTCTGGTCGAAATCGAGCTCCGGGGAGAGGGTGATAGGCAGTGTGTGAGTGATGTGGGCCATTACCGCTCCAATAACTTAATATAAAAACCCAAGGATAATTTCAAGCAGTGTCGCACATACTACTCGTTGCGTGCCTTCAAAGCTTAATTTTGGCTGTTGTCCTTGTTAAGACGCTTGAGGATGTTGTTGTACATTTTGGTTCGTCTATGAGTTTTTTCATAGCCGCCAGCCGCTGCGACAGTGCCGGATTGAATGTGATCTAGATAGCTGAAAATTTTACGCGGCGATAACATTTCAACGACATAACCAAGCTCGGTCATGCGGTCTTGGAGGGTGTAGCCGGGCACTCGATCATCCATCGAGAAATGCATGCCGTGCTGTTTTATAAGTTTGCAGTTCCACATTGTACAGAAACTCTTCAAGTAGACTTCTCTGTACGGTTTAGGTTCTCTGGAACGTAATCCCAGTGAGATTTTCAGGCGTCTGAAATGGTGCTTTAATAATCGTGAGCTAAAGCGCCAAAGGGTTCTCGTGGTCCCACGATTTAGTTGCTCTACACAACCGACGGCTACAATTTTTGGGTTTTTCATGCATTTATTTAGCATCATTGGAAAAACATTTTTATCGAAAATAAATGTATCGGTGTGCATCAGGAGTAGATAATCAGACTCAATCCGCTCCAAAACCATGTCAAGTGCTTTGCCATGGGCGATATGGCCCGCCTCTGGTTCAGGAACAGTACGCTCGATTAAGTTGATCCAGTCAAGTGCCCGCAAGTACTCAGTACTTTCATCGGCGGAATAGTTGTCAACTACCCATACTGGAACGCTACTACCCACATGCTGATGCAATAGATCCAAACATATCTTGGTGATTTCTGGCGTCTTGTAATTCACTATCACTATACTGAAGCTCTTAGGGCTTTCAGTCAGAAAATTAGCGTTATTCATCGCTCAGGCACTCAACGGTATTGTATGTAAGTATAGAAATAACTGACCTATGGACAGCCGCCGCTTATCTGTCTGCGCAAAATTTTGCGTGGCCAAACACAATTCGTTAAGCCGTTTTGTCATACACTGAATAACCATAGCTTACTCAGACGTGATGGACGGGAATGAATACGGACTCCATAGTATAAGGATCTTTTCCATAGGTAAATATCCGTGAATTAATTCGTCACACAAGGATGCTGGATAGGCGAGCTCCTCGGGAAAGGGTGAGCTGAGCTTAGCTTACGTTCGGTAACTTGATTCGCGTCACTGCCCATCAGTGATCGGGTTTAGTCGCCCGTGGTTTCACGAGTCGCATTTGCGTCCAGACAGTCAGGTCATTTCATGCCTGCACTTGCAGCCGCCGACATCCGGGGCACTCCGCGAACACCCAGCACGCTGTTTACCGTGAACCCGCAGACCACGACCGAAACTCTGATGGTATATCTAGTCGAGACCCTGGCCTCGGTGGATGTGATGGTCCATCAATTGGTCGATCATCTGGAGGGGGGAGATCGCAATGCGCTGCTGGGCGTTTCCAACAGCGTCATGCTGGCGGAGATCACGGCGAATCGGGTGCTGGATCCGATTGATCCGCCGTAAATGGATGTCGAATCAAAAGATCGCAGCCTCGTTGCACTCGACAGCTCCTACAGGGACCGGGGTGGACGCATTTACCTCGGTAACAGTGCCGAAAAAATCTTCGGCAGTGGAGCGCTTTTATACAAACTGGCGAACCCCCAAAGACAAGATCAAGCCACCACACAGTCGATCAATCGCCTTTTTCCTCCCCTTATATGCGCCAGCAATGGCAGGCTGTGACAGGGCGATCGCGACCATTGCATACCAAGCCATCGAAACCACCACCACCACTCCCAGCATCGACAAAAAGGTGCCTGCCGGAACATGGGCGGGCGCTGCGGCTGAGAACACCGCAGCGTAGAAGGCCATGGCCTTGAGGTTGCCGATGTTGGTGAGCACTCCCTGAACAAACGCCTGCCGGCTATTGCCAACGTCGCCATCATGTTGTGGGCCAGGTGGATTCTTCCCGGCGTTGATCAACAGGCGCAAGCCGAACCACATCAGGTAGCCGGCGCCCAGAATCTCACGAAGTTTGGCCCGGGGATAACGACACCAGCCAGATAGACCAGGAATACGGTTAAGACTGCGGTGCCATCGATCATGTGCTTTCTCGGGAGTCAGTCGTGGTTGGAAACTCTGTCAGCCAGCGTAGCGCACTGTTACCCGAGCCATCCAACCAACAGCATCGCACCCAGCGCCACCAACACCGTATTCAGGCAAACCAGCCCAAAGGCAAACCTCACCAGTGCGCCTTCTTCGTTGGGCTGGGTTTTCGCCAGTCCGAGAATCAGCATGACAATCGACAGCGAACCCAGTGCGGCATGTCCTGCTGCACTGTTTTGCACCGCGGCGAGCAACAGGCGCGAGGATTCCGGCAACATCGCGATGGCCGGCATGAAGATCGCGTTGCCGCCCACGTTCGATCCGGTCATGTAGCCGGACAGTCCGCCAAGCAGTGCCACCAGAGAAGTCGCAGCGGTGGGCGACAAGCCCGCCAGCAGTTGCATCAAGCCTGACAGGAAGCCGGCCTTTACCATCATTTGCGACATCGCCAGGAAGAAGAAAATCGTCAGCAAGGGGCGTTTCGCCCGAACCGCCAATGCAGGCAACAGGCTGACGTCAGCGCCCGTCTGGCGTGGAGTATTACGCGTGTGGAAGCCCAGGCCGATCAGCACCAGAATCAGCGCCACGCCGGGTGAAGCCAAGGGTTTCCAGCTGACCTGGGCGCCCTGGACGATCCAGAGATCCTGCCAACCGGTAATGCTCCACAGCGTCTTCAAGCCAACGATGTAGGCGATCAGCAGCAGATACGGCCAAGCCCGGCGCGGCCATTGCACCGGGCCGCGCTCGCCGTCACTGCGGCGCAGGCGCCAAAGCCCGACAAACAAAACAGTCGCTGCCGTCACCAGGCCCGCAGCAACGCCGGCCACTTCCGGACCGAGCCAGCGACTGGCGCCGTAAAGCACTGCCACGAAAAGCAGCCAGAAAACCCCCAGAGCACGCCATTCCCGCACCTCGCGAACGCCTGCCAGGTACAGCGCCATTGCACTGAGCGCGAGGAATACCGGGGCGCTGGTCAAGGCCGAAGTCGCAGCCAGTGCCGGCGCATCCAGATGCGCCAGCGATGCGCCAATCACCGACGCCAGGCCCAGGGTGCCCCACGGCATGATCGCCATGCCGGCCAACGCGATGCGCAGCGCGACCTGGCGTTCAAACAGGCTGAGCAGCAGCGGCACCGTTGCGATCAGCGACACGCCAAACCCGGTCATCGATTCCAGTAACGGCGCCAGCCCGAGGACGATGAACACCAGTTGATCGCCGCGGCGCAGCCCCAGGGATTGCACCCATTGGCTGAGCGCCAGGTTGACGCCCAGGCGCTCGATGAAAATCACGAAGGCCAGCCCCGGCACGATCACGAACGCGGTACTGGCAAACAACACACCGGTGTCCTCGGCGGCAGCCAGCATGCTGCCCAGGTGCCAAGTATCAGCAGCGCCTGCGAGCCACAGCACCACCACCAGCAGAGTGCCTGCGAGGGCCGCGTGCACGGGTGGTCGGCGCAGCACCACGAGCATGGCGGTGACCAGCAGGACGGGGGAGAGATGAAACAGTGCGAGCATGCCAATAATATCCTGTGTGGGTTCCCGGTCAGGCTGCTTGGGCAGGCTGCAGGCAAGATAATATTTCTCGTGGCTAGATAAAGGGTCGCGGTTTTCTGTTAGTTTTCGGGAAAATTTCTCGCGGGGCGCGCATGGCTAACAAGGACGCTGCATTTGAAGCACTGGATAAATTCGACCGTGCAATCCTGGACCTCGTCCAGCGCGACAACACCACGCCGCTGCGGCTGATGGCCGAGCAGGTCAACCTGTCCACGGCCGCCGTGCAACGCCGCATCAAGCGCATGGAAGAGAAGGGCGTGATCATCGGCAACGTGGCGATCGTCGACCCCACGGCCGTTGGCCGACCGATCACGATCATCGTGGAAGTGATGGCCGAGCGCACCAGCATCGATGCGCTGGAGGCGATGAAGGCGCACTTCGCCGTGCCCGAGGTACAGCAGTGCTACTACGTTACTGGCGAGGTGGATTTTGTGTTGGTGGTGACCGTTGCCAGCATGCAGGAATACCAGGCGCTGGCGCGGCGGTTGTTTGCTGAAAATGCCAACGTGACCTGGTTCAAAACCATCGTGGCGCTGGATCGGGTGAAGGTTGGGCTTGCGGTGCCGAGCTTGGCCGGGTAACTGCGCAGTCGCATGTAGTTTTTTTCGCGATAGCTTGTAGCGGGGCACGCGATTGGTCGGTCAGTCACGCGCTGGTTAAGGTTCTCCATAACCATCCATCAGCAGCGGAAACAGCATGCGTTATCGACGTCTCGACCTGAACCTTCTGGTTGCTCTGGATGCTTTGTTGAGCGAGTGCAGTGTGAGCCGGGCGGCCGAGCGTTTGTGCCTGGGTCAGTCTGCGACGAGTTCGGCACTCGGGCGCCTGCGCGAACACTTTAATGACCCGCTGCTGGTGCAGGTTGGCCGGCGCCTGGAACCCACTGCATTGGGTATGGAGTTGTTGCCCAAGGTGCGCGAAGCCCTGGCGCTGACCCGGGAGATCGTGGATTCGCCGGTGGGTTTCGAGCCCGCGAGCTGTACCCGGCAGTTCACGCTGATCGCGTCGGATTACGTGGTCGGCGTGCTGCTGCCAGCGGTCAGCCGGGAACTGGCGCGGATCGCTCCGGGCGTGCGGCTTAGCCTGCGCGACATGCCTGCCCCGCGCGACGGCGACGTGGTCAGCGAAGCGCTGGACTATCGGCGCAGTGATGTGGTGATCGTGCCGCAGCGCCGCCTGAATCCTGCCTTTCCCCATGTGCCGTTGCTCAACGATGAGCTGTGCTGCATCGTCTGCGCAGGTCAGACGCAGTATGCCGATGGGCTGAACCTGACCAGCTATTGTGCGGCGGAACATGTGGTGCGCGAGTTCTCCGACGGGCGAAACTTGGCGATGGATGCCGTGCACCTGCAAGAGCTGGGTGTACAACGGCGGGTTGCGGTGGCCGTGGAAAGTTTTGCGCTGATACCGGAGTTTGTGATCGGTACGGCGCGAATCGCCACGGTGTTTCGCCGGCAGGCGCAGCGATTCTCCCAACTTTACCCGCTGCGAATCCACCCCGCGCCGCTGGCGTTTCCCGAGGCGGCCCAGGTACTGCAATGGCACCCTTATCAGGAGCACGATCCAGCGATGCGCTGGTTTCGCAACCTGCTGGTGCAGCAGGCCGCGTTGCTTGATCAGCCTGCGGGTTGATCACCGGTATCGGCCACCAACGCGCACTGATCAATGGCCAGCAGTGCGCAGCGTTCGTCATTGTCCGAGGTGTCGCCACTGATGCCGATGGCACCCAGGATCTTCCCCTCGGCATTACGAATCAGCACTCCGCCTGCCACGGGAATCACTCCGCCGCCGGTCAAACTGTTGATTGCATCAAAGAAGGCGGGCATCGCTTGCGCGCGCCGTGCCAGTTCCCGCCCTCCAAAGCCCATCCCCAGGCAGCCGCGAGCCTTGCCGGTGGCGATTTGTGGGCGCAGGAAACTGGCGTGTTCATCGCGCAGCATGGCCAGGGGATTTCCGGCGGCATCCAGTACCGCAGCGGCCATGGGTTTGAATCCGGCTTCGCGGGCGATACGGATAGCGCGGCTCGCCAGGTCGGTAGCCGTGAGCAGATCGAGCTGTTGCATGGCGGCAGTCCTCATACTGTCCATTTGCCCAGTTGGGCAACCCGGTCGCGGGTGTACAGGTCGGTCCACTTCAATGAGTTGAAGTCTGACACCTGTTTGGGGTTGTAGGGGCTGCGGTCCATGCGCACCGGCTGGCCACCTTTGTACACGGCCTTGATACGCGTGCGATCCTGCAGCAGGCGAATGTCGTGCAATGGCGAGCCATCGAGCAGCAGAAAGTCTGCCTGCTTGCCCACTTCCAGGGTGCCCAGGGTTTCGCCCCGGGGCATGCAGCGCGCACCGACGTTGGTGGCGGCGTACAACGCTTCGGCCGGGGTGAAACCCAGGCGAGTCACCAGCAGTTCCAGTTCGCGGGCATGCCACTCGCCGTAAGGCGTCACCGCAAAACCGCTGTCACTGCCGCAGGCAAATGGCACCCCGGCGGCTTTGGCGCGTTTGAGTACCGCCGAGCCGATCTCCAGAGTGCGGGCGCAGTAGCCCGCATAGCCTGTGGTAATGGCCGGGTCGTGCGGCTGGCAGAAATCCACGGTGTTCTGCGGGAAGGTCATGGTCGGGGCCAGGATGCTGCCGGCTTCGAGCAAGGCCTCGATGCAGGCGTCGTCCATGTAGAACGCGTGGAAGACCAGGTCGACACCGGCACGCGCGGCATACATTACTGCCTCGCGACCGTAGGCGTGGGTAGCGACTTTGCAGCCCAGGCGATGCGCCTCGGCAACCATCTCGTACGTTTCTTCGGCAGTGAACGCGGCGACGATTTCGCCATTGGGACGGCGGTGGGTACCGTCCATGGCGATTTTGATCAGGTCGACACCGTCCTTGGCCTGCTTGCGGATTTCCGCCAGGGCATCGCTGCGGCTGGTCACCAGGCAGGCGGTGAAAAACTCCGGGGCCCCCATGCGGCTCGGGAACCAGTCGTTGAGGCTTTGGCGATTGGTGATCACTCGACTGCTGGCGGCGATACGCGGCCCTTCGAACAACCCGGCGCCGATCGCGTTGCGCACGGCGATGCTGAGCTGGCCGCTGTCGCCGGGGCAGACCATGCTGGTGACGCCGGCCGCCAGCACATGCTGGGCGAAGAACATGCCGCGCAGGGCGCGAAACTCGTCGCTGGTCCAGATATCGATGTCTTCTTCGCTCTGGGCATTGCCGAACGCGAGGTGGGTGTGCACATCCACCAGGCCCGGCATGACAAAGTTATCGCCGGCATCTACTACGATGTCGCCGGGTCGAGGTGCAGGTGCGGATGCGGTTGGGCCGACGTAACTCAGCAGGCCATTTTCGGCCACCAGGGTTTGCTGCTGACGGGTGTCGAGGCCGGTGCCGTCGAACAGGGTCTGGCATTTCAGGTGCAGGGTGCTCATGGCGTTTTCGCTTGGCTGATTGTTATGCGAAATGAGGCTAGGGGCGGCGGCAGGTTCAGCACCAACAGATTGCATCGATGGCCGTGTATTGATGCGGTCAATAGGTCTGCAATCCATTGTTTTCGGGGGTTGTGGACGATGGTCAAGGGAGAGGAGAGGGTATCGCGACTTACGATGGCAGGCATCGTGATCGACGATTTTTACCCGGCTGGTACGGCGTTGATGAAAGGTCTTCCCTGTCACAAAACCTGTAGGAGTGAGCCTGCTCGCGATGACGGCCGAACATTCAACACTGACGCTGACTGACACAACGCATCGCGAGCAGGCTCACTCCTACAGTTGACCTGCGCCATGCACAGATAATGTGTGCGCAGCAGATCCCTGTGGGAGCGTGGCTTGCCCGCGAAGGTCTTCCAGTTGACGAATTTGTTGGCTGACACACCGCTTTCGCAGGCAAGCCAGCTCCCACAGGGGATGCAATTTGTGTATGGCTGAACAATCAATCAGCCAGTGTGCCCACCCAGGGTTTCAGCCACCCAGTCCGCAATGTACTGCCCCGCATTGATGCTGTTATCGAAACTCGAATGCTGCACCCCACCCTCACGTTCGGTGAAGATTTTCAGCTCGCGTTTCGGGCTGTTGACCAGTTGCTCGTAGGTGCGATGCGCCCACTTGAGGGGGATCTGCGAATCCTTTTCACCGTGGGTGACCAGGAACGGCACCTTGATCCGGTCCAGCACACCGTCCAGGTGTACGTTCTCGGCGATGGCCATGAACTCGTCGACGTCATTGGCGCCCCACACCCAGCACACGTGCGACCAGTAATGCGGGACCGGGAAGCTGCCTTCTTTTTCCAGGCGTCGCTTTTGCACATCGCGCCAGTCGTGGTTGGCGCCCCACACCACGCCGCAGGCGAAGCGCGGTTCGAAGGCTACCGCACGCGGGCAGTAATAACCGCCGAGTGAAACGCCTTCCAGGCCGATACGTTTGGCGTCTACATCGTTGCGGGTTTCCAGCCAGTCGACCACACGACTGGCCCAGTGCTCGCTGTCGAAGCGGGCGATCAGGTTGTGCAGGCGCAATGCTTCACCGGTGCCCGGCTGGTCGATGATCAACGAAGACACTCCGCGCCTGGCCAGCCAGGCGGGCAGGCCGACGCGGTATTTCATTTCCTTGGTTGAATCCAGCCCGTTGACCTGCACCAGGATCGGCGCCGGGCCGCTTACGCCTTCGGCGCGTACCAGCAGACCGGAAATATGTTTGCCCTCGTAAGGGATTTCCACCCGCTCGCAGTTTTCCCGGGACAGTTCGATGCCGCGTTTGAAGGTCTGCAAAAAGCGCTGGTAGAGTTCGCTACGACCCGCTGCACCATGGGCCTGCAGGCGCTCGCAGGTGAGGTAGTAGGTGGCGGCGCGGTTGTACTTTTCTCCTGCGGACAACAGCCGGCCCTGGCCCTCGTCTTCTTCGGCCAGGCCGCAGAGTTTGTCGGCCATCTTCGCCCAGGTCTCGCGAAAAGCCTTGGTGCCGGCGGCGTCGGGTTGTTTGGCGGCTTCCTGCAGCGGCGCGCACATCTCTTCGATCTCGCCCATGCGGGCGCCCATCTCGATGGCCAGGTCGACAGAAAGATTCCACACGTAGTTGGTCGGGAAATAGCGGAACATGATTATTGTTGTCCTTGTGATTGCCTTGGCGTTCTCAAGGCACGTTAAGGACGACCCGACTATTTGGCCAATCGTGACGCGGGATGGGAGGTATCGCGAGCGGCGATAGCATCCTCTTCCAAATACTGGATGAATTCACTGATGCGCTCGCGCAGCCAGCGATGCATGGGGTCACCCTCGACGCTGCGGTGCCAAAGCATCACTTCACGCATCACCGGAATTTTCACCGGCGGCTGCAGGATCCGCAGTGGCAAATGCTCTGCATAAAGTCGTGCCAATCGTTGGTGCATGGTCGCGATGCGCTGGGTGCCAACCACCAACTGCGGCAGGGTATTGAAGTCGTTGGTGATGACCTCCAGGCGGCGATTGAAGCCGTACTGGTTCATGAACCACTCTTCGATACTCATGTGCCGGGTGCGCCCGAAACCGACCGAGACGTGGCCCATTTCCATGTACTGCTCAAGGGTCAGGCTGTCACCCACCTGGGTATTGCCCTGCCACACCACGCACACATGTTCTTCCTCGAACAGCAGCTTGGAGGGGTGGCCTTCAATGATGTAGCGCTCTGGCACGATCATCAGATCGACTTCGCCGCGCACCAGCAACTCACCGGAATTATCGCTGGGGCCGAGCATCTCGAAGGTGATGTTGGGCGCTTCCTGGTGGATCTTCTGGATCACCTGGGCGAACAGCACGCTGATCAGGTAATCCGAGGTCACCAGCCGGAAGTGACGTTTGCTGGTGGCGGGGTCGAACACCGGTTTGGCGGTGATCGACGACTGGATCGTCAGCAGCACTTCACGCACTGGCTTGGCCAGCTCCAGGGCGTAATTGGTGGGCTGCATCTTGCGCCCGACCTGCACCAGCAACTCGTCTTCAAAATAGGTCCGCAGGCGCCCCAACACACCGCTGGTAGCGGACTGGGTCATGTGCAGGCGTTCGGCGGCGCGGGTGATGTTCTGCTCTTCGAGCAACACATCGAGCGCTACCAGCAGGTTCAGGTCGAGGTGATTGAAACGCATCAGGCACGTCCGTTGTTGTATTTATTTTCGCGATACATTCGGATGAATACAGTGCCGCGTCAAGCCTGCGCCATCACGGCATCAGGTATCGCGTTTGCCGATAGGTCGCATCCCGACATGCGATTAGTCAGCTGCCCAGCCTCAGGTCAATCTTCGCCGCAGTCGGACCTTGAGCCGACACCACCACCGGGTTCGTTGCCAGGCTGATCCTGATTCTGAGCGATCAGCCAGCCGTTCCCGGATCATAATTTCAATGGAGTGGTAGCCATGAACATCATTGGCCTTGATGCCCTGATCTTTGGCGTCGATGACATCCAAGCCTGTACCGATTGCCTGCGTGATTACGGCCTTGCGCCGGTTGCCGTGGACGCAAACGGCGGGCGTTTTGAAGCACTGGACGGTACTGCGGTGATCATTCGCCGTGCCGACGATCCTGCGCTGCCGGCGGCAATCGGCCCGGCTCCGTCGATTCGCGAAACCGTGTACGGCGTCGCCAGCAGCACTGACCTTGATGCAATCGAAGACGAACTGGCCCGTGATCGCGAGGTCACCCGCGACCAGGACGGCGTGCTGCACAGCGTCGACGACATGGGTTTTGCCATCGCTTTCCAGGTCACCGTGCGCAGGGCGTATACCGCCCCGGACGACCTGACCAACGCCGCCGGCCACGCGCCGCAGCGCCCGCTGAATCAGCCCGGCATTACCCTCGACATGAGCGCGGTGCCGCGCACTTTGTCCCATGTGGTCTATTTCGTGCCGGACGCGGCCAAGGCCGAGGCGTTCTACGCCGGGCGCCTGGGTTTCAAGACCACCGACACCTTTGTCGGCGCCGGGCCGTTCATGCGCCCGGCGGGTTCGGATGATCACCATTGCCTGTTCATGATCCAGACCCCGCCGCACATGAAAGGCTGCGAACACTTCACCTTCCACATGGGCAGCGGCACCGAAGTGCTGCTGGCCGGTACCCGCTTCGAGCAAAAAGGCTGGACCAGTTTCTGGGGCCCTGGACGCCACCTGTTTGGCTCCAACTGGTTCTGGTACTTCAACAGCCCGTTGGGTTGTCACATCGAATACGACGCCGACATGGACAAGCACGATGACGCCTGGGAGGCACGCCGCGCGCCACTGTCGGCGGATAACTCGCAGTTGTTCCTGTTCAACTCCAAAGAGAAATGGGCCCCCGGTGGTCCGCCGCCGAAGCTTGGTTGAGTCATGAGTGGCAGCGAAGTCCGGCTGTGCAGGGCGGATCAACTGGAGGAAGGGCAGGCGCGCGGATTCGATCCGCAGCAGTGCGGCAAGGACAGTGTGTTTGCCGTGCGGCATCAGGGGCAGGTGCGGGTTTACCGCAACAGTTGCCCGCATCTGGACGTGCGCATGGAGTACCGCAAGGACCGGTTTCTGAGTGCCGACGGGCAATTGATCGTGTGTTACGCCCACGGCGCGCAGTTCCTCCCGAGCACTGGCGAATGCGTCTACGGCCCCTGTCTGGGCCGGCGTCTGCAGGCGTTGCCATGGCGTGTAGAGGAGGGCTGGCTGGTGCTGAAAATGCCCGGCTCGGCGGCGTAACGGGAACAGATCGAGGTATCGCGTACGGCGATACATCGCATCCTTACTCGCGATTAGTCAAATCCCCGGTTTGCCGGGAAGCTGGACCCAACGACGCAGTGCCCGACGCTGCATCGAATCACAAGAATAAGAAGTGAGAATGCCATGAGTGCAGTGAACAACGTTCTGATCGTGGGCGGTGGGATTGGCGGTTTGTGTGCGGCCATCGCGCTGCGACGCAAAGGGTTTGCAGTGGATTTGATCGAACTCAAATCCGAGTGGACGGTGTACGGCGTCGGGATTATCCAGCAGAGCAACGTGGTCCGCGAGATGGCCAAGCTGGGCGTGCTCGACGGATATCTCGATGCGGCGTATGCCTTCGAAGACGTGGCTATTTACGGCCCGGCCGGACAGCTACTGGCGCGCATTCCGGGCCAGCGCCTGGCGGGGCCGGAGTACCCGGCCAACGTCGGCATCTCGCGGCTGGCCTTGCATAAAGTCCTCAGTGAAACCGCCCTGGAGCTGGGTGCCAACGTGCGCCTGGGTCTCAGCGTGGAATCCCTGGACGATCAGGGTGACAGCGTCGAAGTGCTGTTTACCGATGACAGCCGCGGGCGTTACGACCTGGTGGTAGGCGCCGACGGCCTATTCTCCAAGGTGCGCCAGCTGCTGTTCGGCGACACCTACACGCCGCGTTTCACCGGCCAGGCGGTGTGGCGCTACAACTTCCCGCGCGACCCGCAGATCGATCACCTCGCCAACTATCAGAGCGCCGCCGGTAATGCCGGGCTGGTGCCGCTGGCCGGCGACCTGATGTACATGTTCCTGACTTCCCACGAGCCGTCGAATCCGTGGATGGCGCCCGCCACCATGGCCGAGCAGATGCGTGAGCGCCTGCAGGGATTTACCGGCGTGATCGGCGAGCTGCGCGAGCAAATCACCGACAGCAGCCAGGTGGTCTACAAGCCCATGGAAGTGGTGTTTGTCGACGAGCCCTGGTATCGCGGGCGCGTACTGCTGATCGGCGATGCCGCGCACGCCACCACGCCGCACCTGGGCCAGGGTGCGGGCATGGCGATCGAAGATGCGGTCGTGCTCAGTGAAGAGTTGACCGGCGACGCAGGCGTCGAGCAACAGTTGCAGCGCTTTATGGCGCGCCGTTTTGAACGCTGCAAGTACATCAGCGAAAGCTCGGTGTTGGCTGGCGACAAAGAGATGCAGCACGACCGCAATTTCGATCGCATCGGTCTGGTCAAGCAGATGCTCGCCCGCACGGCGGAGCCGATCTGACCCAACCCTGCAGCTCATCCACAGCAGTTACCACTATAAAAACAAGAGGTTAACGCGATGGTTAGTTCCAAGACTGCGACGCTCGCGCGCCGCCAGGTCAGCTCGTCTGCACCCTTTGGTTTCAGTTTGGCCGCAGTCCTGGTGCTGTGCAGCCAGCCGGCCCAGGCCTTTCAGGTGGACACCGGCAACCCTGATTTCAAGTTGCGCTGGGACAACACGGTGAAGTACAGCGCCGCCTGGCGCACCCAGGACCCCAGCAGCAAATTGACCCAGGGCCAGGTGGCACTCAATCAGGACGATGGTGACCGGGCTTTCAAGAAAGGCCTGATCTCCAACCGTACCGACATTCTTTCCGAGCTGGATATGTCCTTCAAGGACTTCGGTGCACGCTTGAGTGGCGCGGCGTGGTACGACACCGAGTACCAGCACGACAACGATAACGATGACCCGGCGCGGGCCAACCAGCGTTCGGTAGCTTACGACGAGTTCACCGACGACACCCGCCATCTGCATGGCGGTGACGGCGAATTGCTCGACGCATTTGTGTACTGGAACGGCGAGGTTGCCGATCGCGCCACCTCCGTGCGCGCCGGGCGCCATGGCCTGATCTGGGGCGAGAGCCTGTTCTTCGGGGCCAACGGTATCGCTGGCGGCATGGCGCCAGTCGACGTGGTGAAAGCGCAGTCCGTACCCAACACCCAGTTCAAGGAAATCACCCGGCCGGTCAATCAGCTGTCGGGGACGTTTCAGCTGACCGACGATGTCTCGGTGGGTGCCTACTACCAGCTCGAATGGGAGGAGACGCGCCTGCCCGGTGCCGGCAGCTACTTCTCCACCAGTGACACCATTGGTGAGGGCAATGAACGCCTGATCGTCGGCGCGCCGTTTCCCGCCTTCCTTGGCGGCAACCCCAGCAGTCCGGCGGCGTTCTTCCACGGCAATGACAAGGAAGCACGCAGTTCCGGGCAGGGCGGCCTGCAGCTGAAGTACAGCGCCGAAACCGTCGAATACGGCCTCTACGCGATCCAGTACCACGACAAGACGCCCAAGCTGTATCTCAAGCCATCCAGCGGCGTCCCGAATTTCAGTACCGGTCAGATCGGTGAGTATTACTGGGTCTACCCCGAAGACATTCGCGCACTGGGTGCGAGTTTCTCCACCACCATGGATGAGTTCAGCTTCGCCGGTGAAGCGTCGATGCGCTGGAACATGCCGTTGGTGTCGAACGGGCAATCAGTTCTCCCAGGCGTGGTTGCCGACAACGATGACGACGCGCTGTACGCCGTCGGCCGCACTGCCCACGTCAACCTCAACGTGCTGGCCTCGTTCGGCCCGAATTTCCTCGCCAGGGAGTCGGGATTTGTCGGCGAGATCGCCTGGAACCGCCTGCTCAATGTCACGAAAAACCGCGCCGCGCTCGACCCGAACGCCACCGACGACGGCCTCGGTTTCAAGATGGTGTACACACCGACCTACCGCCAGCTGTTTTCCGGCATCGATATCAGCGTACCGATGGGCGTCAGCTATTTCCCCCTGGGCAAGTCAGCCGTGGTCAGTTCGTTCGGCCCGGATAACGGCGGCGACATCAACATCGGCATCACTGCCACTTACCTGGACCGCGTCACTGCCGGCCTGACCTACACCCATTACTACGGCGCCGAGGACACCAACCTCAATGCCCTCAGCCAGTTCAATTACAAGCAATCGCTGAAGGATCGGGACTACCTGGCCTTTTCCGTCAAGACCACGTTTTAAGAGGACTTGCGCATGACCTCCAACAAGAATAATCCGGCATTCAAGCTCAAGGCGCTGTGCTTCGCGCTGCTCGGTACCCTGGCCATCTGCAGCCAGTGGGCGGTGGCCGCCACGGCTGAAGAAGCGGCCAAATTGTCCAAAAGTCTGACACCGATGGGCGCGGAGCGTGCCGGCAATGCAGACGGCACCATCCCCGCTTGGGACGGTGGTTACACCAAGGTCGATCCTTCGTTCAAACCGGGTGGCAAGCGCAGCGATCCGTTTGCGGCGGACAAACCGGTGTTCAGCATCACCTCGAAAAACCTCGCGCAGTACGCCGGCAAACTCACCGACGGCACCAAGGAAATGTTCAAGCGTTTCCCTGACACCTATCGCATTGACGTCTATCCGACTCGTCGCTCCGCAGCCGCCCCGCAGTGGGTGTATGACAACACCCTGAAAAATGCGACCCGGGCAAAACTGGTGGAGAGCAGTGCCGGGCCGGTGCCGGAAGGC
Source organism: Pseudomonas sp. LB3P31 (assembly GCF_054897945.1). Classification (NCBI taxonomy): domain Bacteria; kingdom Pseudomonadati; phylum Pseudomonadota; class Gammaproteobacteria; order Pseudomonadales; family Pseudomonadaceae; genus Pseudomonas; species Pseudomonas sp. LB3P31. Next base: position 830,421 of record NZ_CM142710.1, on the reverse strand, counting down.
GCATATGGCGGGATCCCGTTCCCCGTGCCGCACAACGGCGCCGAAGCGATGTGGAACCACTTGCTCAATTGGCGCGGCACCTCGTTGTCGATGCATTTTCGGCACTACCTGATGACTGCTGACGGCAAGCAGGTGATGACCACCGACGGCCAGGCGATCCAGGACATGCCGTACTACTACCAGGACGGCTCGCCTGAAACCTTCGCCGGCGACTATTGGCTGTTCCGCCTGCTCAACGTCGGGCCTCCATTGCGTGCCGGCGAACAAATCATGGGCCGCACCAATATCAACGGCGACAAGTCCCAGGCGCACGTGTACCTGACCGGCCAGCGGCGGGTGCGCAAGCTGCCGAATGCCTGCTGCGACACGCCGACACCGGCCACCGCCGGGGTCATGTCGTTCGACGAATTGAGTGTGTTCCAGGGCCGCATGGACCGCTTCGACTGGAAGCTGGTGGGCAAGCAGGAGATGTACATCCCCTACAACACCAACAAGGTGCAAACCGCCGCCAAACCGGAAGACCTGTTCCTCGCCCATCATATGAATCCCGACTACGTGCGCTGGGAGTTGCACCGGGTGTGGGTGGTGGAAGCCGACCTGGCACCGGGCAAACGTCACCAGTTGCCGAAGGGCCGCTATTACCTCGATGAAGACACCTGGCAAGCGATGCTGGGCGACCGCTGGGACGCCAACGGCCAACTGGCCAAGACTCTCTGGTCGTTGCCTGCGGTGCTGCCGGACTTGCCGGCGCAGGCGCAATTGTCCTCGGGCTTTTACGACCTGACCTCGGGCGCCTGGTTTATCCAGAACGTCTACACCGGCCAGCCTGAGCAGTACGGCGTGGTGGATCGCTACAAGGCCTCGGAGTTTTCGCCAGCGGCGATGGCGGGTGCCGGGGTTCGCTGAGTCGGACCGGATCACCCAGCCTTTGGGGTGATCCGGTTTCACAGGGTTTTCGAGGTCGGTGATGAATAGAATCGGTAGGTTGATGTGCCTTCTGGCACTGCCATGGGTGTGGCCATTGAGCCAGGCACAGGCCGCCACGGTCGGCGATACGTTGAGCACCCCGGCGATGCGTGCGCCCCAGGCGCAACACGCCGTGCTGCTGGACCTGGCCCGGGCAGGCACGCGATTGGTAGCCGTAGGCGAGCGCGGCATCGCGCTGCTCTCCGATGACAACGGCGTCAGCTGGCGCCAGGCCCAGGTGCCGGTATCGGTCAGCCTGACAGCGGTGCAGTTTGCCAATGCCAACAATGGCTGGGCGGTGGGGCATGCCGGCGTGGTGCTGGTGTCTCACGACGGTGGTGAGAACTGGGCGGTGCAACTGGACGGCCGTCGTGCAGCGCAGCTTGAAGTGCAAGCCGCCCGGGAGGCACTGTCCGGCGCGGTGGACCAGGAAGCAGCCGTTGCGCGAGTGCAGACCGCCGAACGCCTGGTCAGTGACGGCCCGGACAAACCCTTTCTCGCCCTCAATGTGGTCGACGACCAGCACGCGCTGATCGTCGGCGCCTACGGCCTGGCATTCGCGACCACTGATGGCGGACGCACCTGGCAGTCCCTGATGGGCCACATCGACAACCCGATGGGCGCGCACTTGTATGCCATTGCACGCCAGGGCGAGCGCTGGTTTCTTGCCGGCGAGCAGGGCTACCTGGCGCGATCCGACGATGGCGCAAAATCCTTCAGCGCTGTGGACAGCCCATACCCCGGCAGTTTTTTCGCCCTGCAAATTCGCGACGACGGCACCTTGCTGGCGGCCGGCTTGAAAGGCAATGCGTTCATCTCCAGCGACTTCGGCGACAGCTTCGAACCTGCGCCCGTGCCGATGCCGGTGTCATTTAGCGATGCGATTCGTACCGATGACGGCCAGTTGCTGCTGGTCAATCAGGGCGGCGCACTGTTTCGCACCGGTGCCCAGCCCGGGTCGCTGCTCACGCCTTATGGCAAGCCACTGGGCAAGCCCGTCGCCAGTGTGATTCAGGCGGTCGACGGCAGCCTGGTATTGGCCGGTTTCACCGGTTTGACGCGCCTGTCGCCGCCAACCGCTATTGCTTCGGAGTGAGGTTATGAAGTCTTTGGACAACGCCACGGCCAGCCTGGCGAATTTCGATCCACGCTCCGGCTCGGTGGTGGAGCGCACCCTGTTCAACCACCGGCTGTGGGTGCTGCTGGTCTGCGTGATCACCACCCTGGTGCTGGGCTATCAAGCGACGCGTATCGAGTTGAACGCCAGCTTCGAGAAGATGATCCCGACCGAGCAGCCGTACATTGCCAACTACCTTGAGCACCAGAAACAGCTCACTGGCCTGGGCAATGCCCTGCGCATTGTCGTGGCCAACCGTAGGGGCGATATCTATGACGCCGATTACCTGAAAACCCTGCAGGCCATGAGCGACAAGCTCTACCTGCTGCCGGGTGTCGATCGTGCGTACATGAAGTCGCTGTGGACACCGGCCACCCGCTGGGTGGCGGTCACCGAGGACGGCCTGGATGGCGGGCCGGTGATTCCCGACGACTACAGCGGCACCCAGGCCAACCTCGAAGCGCTGCGGCGCAACGTGCAGCGCTCCAATGAGCTCGGGCAACTGGTGGCGCTGGATCAGACTTCCAGCATCATCTACGTGCCGTTGCTAGCCAACACCGCCGACGGACAGTCGCTCAACTACTCGACCTTGTCCGATCAGCTGGAGTCGCTGCGCAGCGCCTATCAAAGCGACAGCGTCGACATCCATATCACCGGTTTCGCGAAAAAAGTCGGCGACCTGATTGCCGGCCTGAAGCAGATCCTGCTGTTCTTCGCCGTCGCGATCCTGATCACCACCGCCGTGCTGTTCTGGTACACCCGCTGCCTGCGCAGCACCTTGCTGGTGGTGTTCTGCTCGCTGGTGGCGGTGGTCTGGCAACTTGGTTTGCTGCCGCTGCTGAATTACCAACTGGACCCGTATTCGGTACTGGTGCCGTTCCTGGTATTCGCCATCGGCATGAGCCACGGCGCGCAGAAAATGAACGGGATCATGCAGGACATCGGCCGCGGCATGCACCGGGTGGTCGCTGCGCGGTTCACTTTCCGCCGGCTGTTCCTGGCCGGGCTGACGGCGCTGCTGTGTGATGCAGTGGGGTTTGCCGTGCTGATGCTGATCAAGATCCAGGTCATCCAGGACCTGGCGGTGATCGCCAGTATCGGCGTGGCGGTGTTGATCTTCACCAACCTGATCCTGCTGCCGGTGTTGCTCTCCTATGTCGGCGTCACGCCACGCGCGGCGCAGTTGAGCCTCAAGAGTGAACAAAGCGAGCAGGCCGGCCAGCGCCGCCATGCCTTCTGGCGTTTTCTCGACCTGTTCACCCAGCGCCGTTGGGCCAGCCTGTGCATCGCCATCAGCCTCGCGCTGGCGGCGGTGGGCTTTCTGGTCAGCCTGCAACTGAAAATCGGCGACCTCGACGCCGGCGCGCCGGAGCTGCGGGCCGACTCGCGCTACAACCAAGACGATGCCTTTCTTACCCGGCATTACGGCGCCAGCAGCGACTTGTTTGCGGTGATGGTGAAGACCCCCGGCGGCCAATGTGCGCGCTACGACATCCTGGCCAAAGTCGACGCCCTGGACTGGCAGCTGCGTGCGTTACCGGGGGTGGATTCGACCAACTCCCTGGCCCTGCTGAACCGTCGCATGCTGGTGGGGCTCAGTGAAGGCAGCCCGAAGTGGTACGAGCTGCAGAACAACCAGGCGATGCTCAACATGATCACCGCCAGCGCGCCCCGAGGCCTGTACAACGAAGATTGCAGCCTGCTGACGCTGTACGCCTATCTCACCGACCACAAGGCGGAAACGCTGACGCGCCTGGTCGAGCATGTGGAGACGTTTGCCGCCGCCAATAACACCGACGAGGTGCAATTCCTGCTGGCCGCTGGTAACGCCGGCATCGAGGCCGCCACCAACATCGTGGTCAAGCAGGCCAACCGCGAGATGCTGTTCTGGGTCTACGGTGCGGTGATCCTGTTGTGCCTGATCACCTTCCGCTCCTGGCGCGCGACGGTGTGCGCGGTGATCCCGCTGATGGTCACCTCGATCCTCTGCGAAGCGCTGATGGTCTGGCTGAACATTGGTGTGAAGGTTGCCACCTTGCCCGTTATCGCCCTGGGGGTCGGCATCGGAGTCGACTACGCGTTGTACGTGATGAGCATTCTGCTCGGCCATTTGCGCCAGGGCGCGAGCCTGTCCGAAGCCTATTACCGGGCACTGGTGTCCACCGGCAAAGTGGTGATGCTGACCGGCATTACCCTGGCCATTGGCGTGGCCACCTGGATTTTCTCGCCGATCAAATTCCAGGCCGACATGGGTGTGCTGCTGGCTTTCATGTTCGTCTGGAACATGGTCGGCGCCCTGGTGCTGCTGCCGGCGCTGGCGTACTTCCTGTTGCCTGCGCGCAGTGCCGCGGCGAGTGCTGCGGTGCCGGTGAATGCCAGCGCTGCAAAACAGCCGGTGGCTGACGTTAACCATTTGCGCACCGAGGAGCCTTGCCATGGCCGTTGAAATCGCTGTTGAAAACACCTCTCGGCAGGCCGGATTGGCGCAATCCTTGCTCCTGCTGCTGGGCAGTTGCCTGCCGGTGCTGGGCGCGGTGTTGCTGGCCCCGGTACTGCCGCGAATGCAAGCTCATTTTGCCGAAGTGCCGGGCAGCGCCGTGCTGGTGCCGATCGTGCTGACCCTGCCGGCGCTGGTCATTGCGCTGTTGGCGCCGTTCGCCGGCCTGCTGGCTGACCGTCTGGGACGCAAACCGCTGCTGCTGGTGAGCATGGCGCTGTATGTGGTGTGCGGCGTGCTGCCGCTGTGGCTCGACTCGCTGCCCGCCATCGTTGCCAGCCGTGCCGGTATCGGCCTGGCCGAGGCGGGGATCATGACCTGCTGCACCACGCTGATGGGCGACTACTACAGCGGCGCGCGGCGCGAACGCCTGTTCGCGTTGCAGATGGTCGCCACTTCATTGTCCGCTGCGGTATTTATCGCCCTGGGTGGCTTCCTCGGCCAGAACGACTGGCGCACACCATTTGCGCTGTACGCCGTGGGCCTGATCTTTCTGCCGCTGATGGCCTGGAAGCTCTGGGAACCGCAACCCCGCGCACGCAGCGAGCAGGTCGAGGCGAGCACCACCACGAGCCAGTTCCCATGGCGTGCCCTCACGCCCATGTACGCGCTGGCGCTGCTGGCCGGGCTGAGCCTGTTTATCGTGCCGGTACAGGCCGGCTACCTGCTCAACCTGCTGCACGTGGATGCTCCGCAGCAAATCGGCATGACCATGGGTGCCAATCAACTGGGGGTGCTGGTCGGTGCCCTGAGTTTTCGTCTGTTCAGTGGTGTACGCAGCCAGCACCTGCTGCTGATTGCCTATGTGCTGGCGGGTGTCGGCGGTTTGCTGATGGCCAACGCCGACAGCCATGCGCAGGTGGTGGTCGCGGTATTGGTCAACGGCCTGGGGATCGGCTTGATGTTGCCCACCCTGATCACCTGGATCATGGCTCAGGTGGGCTTCCATCAACGTGGCCGGGCCGCCGGCTGTTTTACTGCGGCGATTTTCGCCGGCGAATTCATCAGCCCGCTGGCGGTACTCGGCATCACTGCCGGCGACAGCGCGGCGTTACCCCAGGCACTGGCCATCGTCGGCTGGCTGCAGATCCTGGTCGCGCTGTTCTGCCTGGCAGTGCCCAAGGTCGGTGGCCTGTTGGCCAGCACCGGCGCTTGCAGTCGCAACACCATCGGCAACGGCCATTGAACGAGGATTTTCCATGCAAGCGCTTCCCCCCTTCAAACGCGTGGTCACTGGCCACAACGCCGACGGCCAGGCCATTGTGTCCAGCAGCGCGCCAACGCCGAGTGTGTTCCCGCTGCTGGCCGTGCCCGGCACGGTGTTCCATGAGCTGTGGAGCAGCAGCGCCAGCCCGGCATTACTGGACAACGCCGGCGATCCCACGGCGAAACCGCTGCAACTCAGCCCTGGCCCCCAAGGCAGCGTGATTCGGGTGGTGGATATTCCGCCGGACAGCGTGCAAAACCAGGTCAGCGATGAAAACGCCGCCGCAGTGTTTGCCGAAATTGGCGAATCTCATGCCGGCACTGGCCAGGCCAATGCCCGGCACAAACTGATGCACCGCACCGAAACCCTCGACTACGGCATCGTCACCGAAGGCGAGGTATGGCTAGTGCTGGATGAGGAAGAAGTGCAGCTCAAACGCGGCGATGTGGTGGTGCAACGCGGCACCAACCACGCCTGGAGCAACCGCACCGAGGCCATGGCACGCATGGTCTTCATTCTTCTAGATGGGCGCTTTGCGGCTGAACTGCGCAATGACCCGGAGGCTTCAGCATGAAACTCGCAACCCTGAAAAACGCCAGCCGCGACGGGCAGTTGGTGGTGGTCTCGCGTGACCATCAATGGGCCCTGGACGCCAGTTCAGTAGCGCTCACTTTGCAGCAGGCGATTGAAAACTGGGACAGCGCTGAACCACGCTTGCAAGCGCTTGCCCGGCAGCTGGAGGACGGCGAAAGGAGCAGCGCATTTGCCTTTGACCCCGCCCAGGCCATGGCGCCGCTGCCCCGCGCTTATCAGTGGTGCGACGGCTCGGCGTTCCTCAGCCACGGCGCACTGATGCAAAAAGCCTTTAACCTCGAGCCCATTGATGGCGCCGAACACACCCCGCTGATGTACCAGGGCGCCGGTGACGACTTCCTCGGCGGGCGCGACGATATTGCGTTGCCGAGTGAAAGCCAGGGCATCGACTTCGAAGGCGAGTTCGTGGTGCTGGTGGACGATGTGCCGATGGGATGCGTAGCGGCACAGGCACTGACGCATATAAAACTGATCCTGCAGATCAATGACGTTAGCCTGCGCGCCCTGGCCCCCCGGGAAATGCGTACTGGTTTTGGTTTCTTGCAGGCCAAACCATCGTCGAGTTTCGCACCGTTGGCGATCACCCCGGACGAGCTGGGTGAGGCCTGGCGCGATGGCCGCGTGCACTTGCCCTTGCACGTGCAGTGGAACGGCCAATGGTTTGGCCACCCCCACGGCGGGCAGATGAACTTCAACTTCGGCGAGCTGATCGCCCATGCCGCGCTCACTCGCCGCCTGCGCGCGGGCACGTTGATCGGTTCCGGTACGGTTTCGAATGCCGAGCGCGATGCCGGTTCGGCCTGCATTGCCGAGCGGCGCGCCATCGAGATGATCGAACACGGCGCCGCGCAAACCGGCTTTATGCGCTTCGGTGATCGGGTGCGCATGGATGTGCTGGGAAGTGAGGGCCAGTCATTGTTTGGCGCCATCGACCAACGTGTCGTTGAAGCCCAGGGGTGAGGAGCGGCCTATGCGTGTGTTGATTACCGGTGCCAACGGTTTCGTCGGCCGCGAGCTGGTGAGTTGCCTGCTGGCGCGGGGCAGTCTGCGTGGGCAGATCATTCGTTCGCTGCTGGTGCTGGATACCGATTTGCAAGGCTTGCCGGATGACTCAAGGCTGCGCCGGCATGTCGGCAGCATCACGGATGCAGCGTTGATGCGCCGGGTGCTGGCCGACGGTATCGATGTGGTTTTCCATCTGGTGAGCATTCCGGGCGGGGCAGCGGAGGAGCAATACGACCTCGGTTACCAGGTAAACCTGCTGGCTAGCCTGGAGTTGCTCAACCAGCTGCGCAACAAGGCCGTGCCGCCCGTGCTGGTGTACGCCAGCAGTGTGGCAGTGTACGGCGGCGATCTGCCGCCGAAGATGAACGAGCACGCCGAGCTGCGCCCGCAACTGTCGTACGGCACGCACAAGGCGCTGGTCGAGCGCGTGCTGATCGACCTCGCCCGGCGTGGCGAAGTGGACGGCCGCGCGCTACGCCTGCCGGGCATCGTCGCGCGCCCGCGGGAGCCCAATGGCCTGCGTTCGGCGTTCATGAGCGACGTGATGCGCGCCTTTGCCGAAGGCGCAGCCTATCAATGCCCGGTCTCGCCAGAAGCCACGGCCTGGTGGATGTCGGCCCGTTGTTGCGTAAATAACCTGATCCACGCTGCCGAAATCGATGGGGCGTCGGTGGCCCAGCGGGTGTGGCAGTTACCGGTGCTGCACCTGTCCATCGCGCAGGTGGTTGACGCCTTGGCGGCGAGCTATGGGCAACAACGCCGCGAGCTCATTACCTACGCCGTCGACGAACAACTCGAAGCATTATTCGGGCGCATGCCGCCACTGAAAACGCCCCTCGCACGCGCTGCCGGCTTCAGCCACGACGGCAACGCGGCCGCGCTGATCCGCAATTCCCTGAACCCTGCGCCCGCTCAAAGGAGAAACCCCGCATGACGCTAAAACGCCGTCTCGTCGACCTGTCGGTCACCCTCGACAACAACCCCTACACCGATCCGCCGCCGCTGTTGCCGAAGATCGACTACATGGACCATCAGCAGGGTTGGCCGGAGATGGCCGCGATGTTCCCGGGGCTGCAACTGGAGCAGATGCCCGGCAATGAATCCTGGGCCGCCGAACGCCTGCAAATCACCACCCACAGCGGCACTCATATGGACGCGCCCTGGCATTACGCATCCACCACCGATGGCGGCGAGCCGGCATTCGGCATCGATGAATTGCCGTTGGACTGGTGCCTGCAGCCAGGTGTGAAGCTGGACTTTCGGCACATGGAGGACGGGCATGTGGTGACGGCTGCTGAGGTTGAAGCCGAGCTGGCGCGCATCGAACATGTGCTGCAGCCGCTGGATATCGTGCTGGTCAATACCCGTGCCGGTGCGCTGTTTGGCCAGCCGGGCTACCTGGATGCCGGCGTCGGCATGGGCCGCGAAGCCACTTTGTATCTGCTCGAACGCGGAGTGCGTGTGGTCGGCACCGATGCCTGGAGCTGGGATGCGCCGTTCAAATACACCCGCGAGCGGTTTGCCGCTGACGGCGATGCGGCGATCATCTGGGAAGGGCACAAGGCCGGGCGCGACATTGGCTACGGGCAAATGGAAAAGCTCGCCAACCTGGAAGCGCTGCCGGCCAGCGGTTTTACAGTGTCCTGCTTCCCCTACAAGATCCGCCACGCCTCGGCAGGATTCGTGCGGGCGGTGGCGATTTTCGAAGAATAAGCAGTAGCAATAAAATCACTAATAAGAGAGAAAACATGGGTCTTTTGCGACTGCCACTGACGGCACTTTTTTGCGCGCTGACATTGGGCAGCAGCCTGAGCATGGCGGCCAGTACCGATGCCAGGCAACCTAATATCCTGCTGATTATGGCCGATGACCTGGGCTATTCCGACCTGGGCAGTTATGGCGGTGACATCCACACCCCAACGCTGGATCAACTGGCGAATCAAGGCGTGCAGTTCACCAGCATGTACGCCGCGCCCACCTGTTCGATCACGCGCTCCATGCTGATGTCCGGCACCGACAACCACCTTGCCGGGCTCGGTACCATGGCCGAAGCCTTGCAACCGTTTCAGCGCGGCAAGCCGGGGTACGAGGGCTACTTGAACCAGCGCGCGTATTCGGTGGCCGAGTTGCTCAAGGCGGGCGGATACAGCACGTCGATGGTCGGCAAGTGGCACTTGGGTCTGGACGCAGACCAGGGGCCGGATCGCCGCGGTTTCGAGCAGTCTTTCACCCTGCTGGAGGGCGGTGCGACGCACTTCAAGCCTTCGGCCGTCGAGCCGTCGAAAATCGAACAGGTGCACTACCGCGAAAACGGTAAACCGGTGGAGCTGCCGACTAATTTCTACTCCACCGACTTCTACACCGACAAGCTGATCAGCTACCTGCAAAACACAGAGAAGGCCGGCAAACCGTTTTTCGCCTACGCCGCCTACACTGCGCCGCATTGGCCGTTGCAGGCGCCCAAGGAGTACCTGGACAAGTACCGCGGACGATTTGATCAGGGCTACGACAGCGTGCGGCTGGCGCGTCTGGAGCGGATGAAAAAGCTCGGCCTGCTGGCCAGCGACGCTCAGCCTGCGCAGCCACTGCCGGTCAATCCGAAGCTGCCGGGCTGGGATCAACTGACCCCGGAACAACAGAAGATTGAGGCGCGCAAGATGGAAATCTACGCCGCCATGGTCGATAACCTCGACCGCAACATCGGTCGACTGGTGGACTACCTGCGCCAAAGCGGCCAGTACGACAACACCTTGATCGTGTTCATGTCCGACAACGGCGCTGCCGCAGAGAACCATGCCCAGTTCTACCCGCCTGGCCCGCGCACCGACAACAGCTTTGCCAACCTGGGACAGGCGGGTTCGCAGATTGACTATGGCCTGCGCTGGGCTGAAGTCAGTGCGGCGCCGTTTCACCTGTTCAAGGGCACCACCGCTGAAGGTGGCATCAGCGTTCCGGCAATTATCCAGCTGCCCAAGGCGTTGCTACGCCAGGGCGTTGAACGCGGAGTCGCACGGGTAGACGACCTGGCGCCGACGTTCCTCGAACTCGCGGGCATCGCGCTGCCAGACCAGCCGCCCACAGCGCAGAGCAAACACCCGATCACCGGTAAATCGCTGCTGCCGATGCTCGCAGGCAAAGGCAGCCCTCACGCCAACCAGAGCCTGGCCGGCGAACTGTTTGGCAACGCCTATTACCGCGAAGGCAACCTGAAGTTGCTGGGCCTGCGACCCCAGGCAGGCTTCGGCGACAAACCGCAGCCACCACAATGGCAACTGTTCGATATGGCCAAGGACCGGGGCGAAACCACCGACATGGCAGCCAGCCAACCCGAGACGGTCCAGCGTCTGAAGGCGGCGTGGTTGCAGTATGCCGAGCGGGTGGGTGTGGTATTTGCGCCACAGAGCCTGATTGGTGCCAATGAGAATAAATCTATTGAAAAAAACCTGGATAAGCCTTAAACGAGAAGGTCGCTGGCGCATTGCTGGCTATCAATAAGCGGGCATCGCCCGTTTTTGGCTCAGGAAGCGCTGATGAGTTCTCGTCCGTTAAATGACTCCCCCCAGCAATCGACGGAATCCGAGGTCGGCGCGTCCGCTGCGTCAGCCAGTTCGGACACGGTCGGCAGGGCCCTCGCGGACGGTCATGACAGGATTCAGCGCTTGCTCGACTCAGCGCGCAACGGGGCGCACACCCGTGCCTGGGTGGTTTACCGGGCCGGTGAGCAGATGCACTTGCGAGCGCAGGGCGACCCGCAGGAGCAGTGGCCGGCCATCGTTGCCAACGAAGACTTTGAAGCGTTTTGCCTGACCCGGCGCCTGCATCGCTGGCCAACCGGCCGGGGCGAGGCAGTGCTTGGTTGGTTGCTCGCGCCCCAGGACGATGCAGCAGACCCGGCGCTCGCCGAATTTGCCCAGCGCCTGGGCATCGAGGCGCAGACCAACACCCTGGCCCGTGCGCAGATTACCCAGCGGGTGCTGTATGAAATTACCTACCTGGCCAGTTCAACCCGCGACCGCTTTGTGTTCCTGGTGGGGGTGCACCGGCTGCTGGCCAGCCTGATCGATGCCGAGAACTTCTATCTCGCGCTGTACGACCCCCACACTGGCAAGATCGACTACCCCTATTACGTCGATATCATCGACGTCGATGCCGTGGAGGCCGAACACTACGAGTACCTGGACCCTGCGCACCTGTCCTTGACCGGCCAGGTGTTGACCAGTGGCCAGCCCTTGCTGGTCGACGCCGCCGGCATTCTCGCGGCGCAGGCCGAAGAGCGATTCTATTGCGTGGGTGATCGTCCGGAGTTCTGGATGGGCGCGCCGCTGAAAAATGCCTCGGATGAAGTGTTTGGCATGCTGGCGATGCAGGTGTACGACGTATCGCGCACCTACAGCGCTGAGGATCGCGCGCTGTTCCTGGTGGTGGCGCGCCACGTGGCCATGGCGCTGGATCGCATCCTGCATCGCGAGGACCTGGAAGCTACAGTGATGCGCCGCACCCTGGAGCTGTCGGCCCTCAACGACGCCTTGCGCCAGGAAGTGGCCGAGCGCGAGCGCGCCGAGCATTTGCAGAGCGCGCTGTTCCAGATTGCCGAACTGTCGAGCCGGCCTGGCGACATGACCGAGTTGTTTGAAACCTTGCATGGCATCGTCGGTGAGCTGCTGTTCGCGCACAACTTCTACATCGCGCTGTTCGACGACGCCACCAGCGAAGTGACCTTTCCCTATTACGTCGATGAACGCCAGACCACCCGCCCGATGGCGCGCCGTGGCCGCCGAGGCTTGACCGAGTACGTGATCCGCCAGCGTCGACCCTGCCTGGTGGACTCCGCCGAGGCCGAGCGCCTGTCGGCCACCGATGAAACCGAGCTGGCCGAGGAGCATATGCGTTCCTTCTCCTGGCTGGGCATTCCGTTGTTCGATGGCGACGTGGTGCGTGGCGTGCTCGCGGTGCAAAGCTATACCTCCCAGGTGCGCTACACCCTGCGCGACCAGGAACTGCTGACGTTCGTCTCGCGGCACATCGACACCGCGCTGGCGCGGCGCACTGCCGCCGAAGCGATCCATGCCGCCAACCTCAAGCTCGAAGCCCGGGTGCAGAACCGAACCCGCGAGCTCGATCATGCCAATGCCAAGCTGCAGCACGAGAATCTGCACGACGCGCTGACCGGTCTGCCCAATCGTACCTGCCTGCAGCAACGCCTGGGCCTGGCCTGGTCGCGGTATGGTAGCGAAGGTGGGCACCTGGCGGTGATGTTCATCGACCTTGACCGGTTCAAGATGGTCAACGACAGCCTTGGCCATCACTTCGGTGATCTGTTGTTGATGCAGGCTGCCCAGCGTCTGCGCGGATGCGTGCGCGAGACCGACCTGCTTGCACGCTTGGGCGGCGACGAGTTTGCGGTGCTCGCACCGGAGGCGCCGCTTGAGGTGGTGATCGAAATCGCCGAACGGATCCTGGTGGCCTTCGACCTGCCGTTTTTCATCAATGGCCTGGAGGTGTTTTCGTCCTGCAGCATCGGCATCGTCAGTGCTGACAGTCAGTTTCATCACGAGCCGGCCGACCTGCTGCGCGATGCCGATGCGGCCATGTATCGGGTCAAGAGTGCCGGGCGCGACAGCTACGCGGTGTTCAACCAGGAGGTGCGCCGCGAGGTCTCCGACCAGGTCGAACGCGAAGGCGCCCTGCGCAATGCGCTCAAACGCAGCGACGAACTGCTGCCGTATTTCCAACCGATCGTCAGCGTCGAGACCGGCCAACTGCTGGCCCTGGAAGCGCTGATCCGCTGGCATCAGCCGGGGGGCAGGGTGGTCGCGCCAAGCGAGTTCCTGCCGGATGTCGAGGGGCTGCGCCTGATCGGTCGACTGGATCTGTACATGCTCAACTGCATTGCGGTGATCCTCGCCCGGCCCGAGCACGCCAACTGGCCGCCGGTGCACGTCAATTGTTCCAGCTACAGCATGACGCGCCCGGATTTTGCCAGCGATGTCCTGGCCCTGCTGGCCCGTCATCAGGTCGCACCTTCGCGAATCTGTCTGGAACTCACCGAAGGCGCCCTGGTGGCTGAGCCGGCCATTGCCCGCCTGACCATGCAGCAACTGGCCGACAATGGTATGTCGGTGGTACTCGATGACTTCGGCGCCGGGTTCTCGTCCCTGAGTTATGTGCATCAGTACCGTTTCAGCGGCTTGAAGATCGACAAGTCGTTCATCCTCGAACTCACCACCAGCCCGCGCAGCCGGGCGATCGTGCGGGCGATTGTGCGGATGGCCGAGTCGCTGGATTTGAGCGTGGTAGCCGAAGGCGTCGAGGATCAGGCGACGCTGGACTTGCTGCGCGAGATGGGGGCGACGCAGGCCCAGGGCTATTATTTTGCCAAGCCGATGGGGCTGGATGCGCTGCTGGATACGTTGTTAGTGGGAATATCGTGAAGCGAAATCCTTGAAGTCTCCCGCAGCGCCAGCCCACCTGCCAGCGCGAGCAAGGCAATGGCGATCAGGTAGAACGCCGGCGAGAGGTTGCTGCCGGTGGTGCTGATCAGCCAGGTCGCCATCAGCGGCGCGGTCCCACCGAACAGGGTGTAGGCCATGTTGTAGGTGATGGCCGACGCGGTGTAGCGAGTGCGCGTGGGGAAGGTCTCCGAGAGCAATACCGCGGTCACCACGTTGCACAACACCGCGCCGATCGCCAGCAGCAACACGCCGAAGACGGAGGCTGCGAACGACCCGGAACTGGCCATCATGAATGCTGGAAACACCACCACAATCAACAACGCACAAGCTGTCATCACGGTCATCCGCCGTCCGACCCGATCGGAGTACAGGCCGGCCAACGGGCAGATCAGTGCGGCAAAGATCAGCGCGATCAGCGACACCAGCAACGCCGTGGCCCGACTCAATCCGCCGGCGACTTGCAGGTAGGTCGCAAAGTAGGTGGTGAACATATAAAACGACAAGGCCGTCAGCGAGATAAACGCGCCCAGGCAGCAAATCGCCTTGCCGTGATTGCGCAAGGTGTCCCTGAGCGGGGAGTGCGCGACTGCATGCTGCTCGGTCACGGCCTGGAACGCTGGCGTCTCATCCAGCTTCCAGCGCAGGTACAGCCCGACCATCCCCAGCGGCGCAGCAATCAGGAACGGCAGGCGCCAGCCCCAGCTACCCATGGCTTCAGCCGACAACGAAGCCTCCAGCGCGTAAGCCACCACTGCGGCGGCGGCGAATGCTGCAAAGGTCGACACCGGAATAAAACTGCCGTACCAGGCCCGTTTATCATTGGGCGCATGTTCCATCAGATAGGCGCATGCCCCCGCGTATTCGCCACCGGCAGAAAACCCCTGGGCGCAGCGGATCAGGCTCAGGAGTATCGGCGCCATAACTCCGATCGCTGCATAGGTGGGCAACAAGCCGATCAGGGTCGTCGCGCCCGCCATCAACAGGATGGTCATCGCCAGGGTGCGCTTGCGCCCAATCCTGTCCCCCAACATGCCAAAGAAAATCCCGCCAAGGGGCCGAAACGCAAACGCTACGGCAAACACCGCAAAGGTTTTCAGCAGTGCGACGCTGGCATCGCCGCTGGGGAAAAATTGCTGGGCAATCGTCGTCGCCAGAAATCCGTAGACGGCAAAATCGAACCACTCGACAAAATTACCGATCCCGGCGGCAACTATCACTTTTCTCAGGGTCTTAGGGCTGACCTGCTCTGCGGCGGCGCTTGTCATGCTGAACCTCGACGTTTAATCCGTTAGCCCTGGATTATCGGGGCAATGGCTGAAACGTCTCAGTTCAAAAGTGTCGTTGGCGTAGTCAGGAGCGACTTGGGGACTGCGCCAATATAGGGCGGCGTTGGGTCGATCGGCAATCCACGTGCACTGCCGTCGTATTCAATAGCCGATTTCTCCCGCAATATCGAATCAGTTTCGGCGCAGATTTTCTCTTCAGGGGACAATTGAACCGCATCTCGGAGCCGGATTGGTGGCGATGGCGGCGCAACATTCACCATCGCAACCGCAGTTTAGCGATGGCAAGATAACGCATGCCAGAGCGCATTTTTGTGGGCGACCAAGGAAAGAGAACAATGAAAGGAAGTTGCGCCTGCGGGTCCGTGGGCTATGAAATTGACTGCATCGACATGTCCGTCAGCCATTGTCACTGCCACACCTGTCGCAAGATTCACGCTGCTGCCATGATCGTGCGTCTTGGAACGCTGGATGAGGATCCCCAGCACAGGCCGCAATATCACATCTGGACGGAACATGAGGTGCCCTTGTTGCACGCCGATGGATTACCCATGTTTCTTCAGTGGGAGCCGGGGCGGTAGAGTAAGGGCATCAGTCGATTTGCAGCTCCAGGTGCACGATGTCTATGGCGGGGCCACCTCAAGCTGTCTTAAGTAAACCAGCCCTTGCATTATTGGGCACCTCCCGTCAGATGCCGTGAATTTAGTTCCAGTCGTCCTGCTCCATTCAGAAACAGCTCTGGATAGCACGACCATGAATTCATTCAAGAACCGGCTGACGCAGGCTCAGGAACAACGACTGCTCGCGCTGGATGCCTGGCATCAGACGCTGCAGAACTGCTCGCTCCGGATGGAGTGTCCCGATTCGTACCACGAGGATCTGTTACGCCAGGCGGACGAGATGGATCGCCTCGGGATCGTTAACTGGGAGGAGTGGCGGGATCTGCGGATTGAGGCGGATCAGGCTTATTTGCGGGCGGTTGCGGGGGAGGATTACCACTGAACGGTTTTTTTTTAGGAGCGAGCTTGCTCCGGGCGGCAGACCAGTGACGGGGGGATTTCAGTATTCGATCGGGTCACGAATGATCGGGCAGGTCATGCAGTGGCTGCCGCCACGTCCGCGTACCAATTCGCCCGCACTGATCGTGATGACTTCCACGCCGGCTTTGCGCAATAGCGTGTTGGTGTAGGAGTTGCGGTCATATCCAATCACTACACCCGGCTCAAGCGCCAACACATTGTTGCCGTCATCCCACTGTTCCCGCTCTGCAGCAAAGCTGTTGCCGCCGGTTTCTATGACACGCAACTTGTCCAGGTCGAGCGCCTTGGCCACAGTGTCGAGGAAACTGCCGCTTTCACGGCGAATGTCTATGCCGCCCGGCTTGCCCTCATCCGGACGCAATGAAAATGCGACGATCCGGTTCACCACTTCCGGATAGATCGTCACTACGTCGCGGTCGCAGAAGCTGAACACGGTATCCAAATGCATGGCCGCGCGAGATTTTGGCAGGCAGGCGACGATAATTCGCTGCACGGCGTCATGCCTGAACAGGTTCGCCGCCAGCTGGCCGATGGCATGGCTGGAGGACCGTTCACCCATGCCGACCAGCACGACTGCGTTGCCAATCGGCATGACATCGCCGCCTTCGAGTGTGGCGTTTGCATGTTCCTGATCAGGGTCGCCGTACCAGATCTGGAAGTCGGCCTCGGTGAACTCCGGGTGGAATCGGTAGATGGCACTCATCAGTTGGGTCTCCTGACGACGCGCCGGCCAGTACATGGGGTTAAGCGTCACTCCACCGTAGACCCAGGAGCTGGTGTCACGGGTGAACTGAGTGTTGGGCAGAGGCGGCAGAATAAAGCTGGAATGACCGAGAAACTCGCGGAGCACTTCAACCGTGTGCTGGCTGAAACAGCCCAGCAGGTCTTCCGCCGAGACGCCACCGATCAGGTATTCGGCAATCTTGCGCGGCTCTTGCCCTCGCAGCCAGCCTTCTACTTCATTGGCCAGGCCAAAGCCGAGCGGGTTAGCCGTCATTTTGCGCTGCATGATCCAGTCCAGCGCTTCGGGCATGCAGACGATATCGGTGAGCAGATTGTGCATTTCCAGCACGTCGATATTGCGAGCGCGCATCTTGCTCACGAAGTCGAAGTGGTCGCGCTTGGCCTGGGCTACCCAGAGCACGTCGTCGAACAGCAATTCATTGCAATTGCCCGGCGTCAGGCGCTGGTGCGCCAGGCCGGGGGAGCACACCATGACCTTGCGCAGTTTGCCAGCTTCGGAGTGCACGCCGAGTTGCAGCTTGGGCATATCGATCTCCTCAGTCTTTGCTCACGAAAAGGCCTTTGTCGAGCCGCTCACTCACCCATGTCTCGTAATCCGCTGCGGGCATGGGGCGGCCATACAGATAGCCCTGGCCTTGGTCGCAACCTATCTCCTTGAGAAAGCTGTTTTGCTCTTCGGTTTCCACGCCTTCTGCAATTATTGTAAAACCCAGGGCGTGCCCCAATTCGACGATGGTTTTAGTAATTGCCACATCACGCGGGTCATTGGGTAAATCCGAAATAAAGCTGCGATCGATTTTCAGATGGTTGATGGGTAGCAGCTTGAGGTAAGCCAGGGAGGAGTAGCCCGTACCGAAGTCGTCAATGGCAGTCGTTATGCCCAGGCTCTGCAATGTACTCAAGACCTCGCGGGAATGTTCGGGGCTTGCCATCATCAAGCTTTCAGTCACCTCTACCTCAAGTACATGCGCCGGTAGATCGTGCTGTTCCAAGGCACTTCTCAGGGTTTCGACGAAATCGCTGCGATCAATTTGCAGCGGCGCGACATTGATGGCAATGACACCGTGCAGGAGCTTCAGATCAGCCCATCGCCTGATATCCCTGCAGACCATGTCAATAACCTGCTCACCGATCTGGATGATCAAGCCGGTATTTTCCGCCAAGGGAATGAACTCGCCAGGTGAAATCAGACCTTGCACCGGATCACGCCAGCGAATCAGCGCTTCGGCGCCCGCTATTTCATTGTTGAGCAGATTTATCTTTGGCTGGTACCAGACTTCAAATTCATGATTAAGCACTGCGCGTCTCAGAGAACGCTCGCCATTCAATCGTTCCTGAGCGCGCAATGTCATTTCAGGCTGATAAAAGCGGTAGTCGTTACGTCCGCCTTCCTTGGCGCCGTACATGGCTGTATCCGCTTGCCTGAGCAGTTGTTCAGGGGTCTCTGAATCATGGGGCGCCACCGATATTCCGATGCTGGCAGTCAACAGCGTGGCAGTGCCTTTCAAATCGAAAGGTTCCTGCAGTGATACCAGCAGTTTTTTCGCCACGATGATGGCGTCGGTGGGGTGTGTGAGGTTGTTCAGTATCAACGCGAACTCGTCACCTCCCAAACGAGATACGGTGTCCTCGGAACGCACGCACGAAAGGAATCGGCACGCTGCCTGTTGTAAAAGCACGTCCCCCAGGGAATGTCCCAAGCTGTCGTTCACCGTCTTGAAACCATCCAGGTCCAGCACCACCACGGCAAGAAATTGGTTATAGCTCAGCGACAGGTCCAGTGAATGCTGCAGCCGCTCATTAAACAACGCACGATTGGGCAAAGCAGTCACCGGGTCGTAATGGGACATTCGCTCCAGATCAGATTGCGATTGGTTGATCGCTGAAATGTCCGAAAACACGGCGACGTAGTGAGTGACTTTGCCACTTTCATTGTAAACAGCGTTGATGGTCAGCCATTCCGGATAAAGCTCGCCGTTTTTTCTCCGATTCCACAATTCGCCGCGCCACAACCCGGTTGTTTTCAGGCTCTTGAAAATTTGCCGATAAAAAGCGTTGTCCTGTTTATCGGTTATGAGGGTGTTGGGCCTGAAACCTATGGATTCCTCGGCGCTGAAGCCTGAAATCTTCATAAACGCTGCGTTTACCGAAAGTATATGCCCGCGTGAATTGGTAATGATGACGCCATCAGCGGTGTTATCGAGGACGATGCCCGCGAGGCGTAGCTGTTCGGTGCGCTGTTTGATCTCGGTGATGTCGGTGGAAATCCCCAATACCCCGGATGGCTGCCCATTAACTCCCTTTAAAACACACTTCGTCGTCAGGTACGTGCGCGTCATGCCCTGTTTTTTGACTTGATCCTCAAACTGTAAACTGCCGCCGATTGAAAGCACGCTTTGGTCATTGTTGAGCAGGATTGTGGCTTCTGCTGAAGGCAGATAACTTTCGCGAGTTCTGCCTTCCATTTCCTCGAAGGTATGACCAGCGGCCTGCTCGAACATACGGTTGCACAGACGAAGTTTGCCTTGCGTGTCGTAGACGTAAATGAGCGATGGCGCGTTATCGACGATGTCGAGCAACAGTGCCTTTTGTGTTTGCAGGGCTTCCTCGGTTTGTTTCCTGTCGGAGATGTCCCGCACCACGGCGTAAAGCATCGGCTTGCCGAAGAGAACCACTGCGCACAGGGTTATCTCTGCGGGGAATACGGTTCCATTGGCCCGCTTATGCAGCCACTCGAAACGGTGTACGCCATTGAGCATGGCCGTATCGAGCATTTCTCGCGCCTTGAGCGTTGTTGACTGGCCATCACTCTGGAATTCGGGGGAGATATCCGTCGCTTTTATCCGGTGCAACCTGGATAAATCGTGAAATCCGAAAACGTCCATCGCCGCCGGGTTCGCATCGGTGCAAACGCCACTCTTGCGCAGGATCCAGATGGGATCAGGCGAGCGTTCGAACAGTGCACGAAAACGCGCCTCACTTTGCACCAGTGATAATTCTACGGTCTGACGCTCTTCAATCTCGTGGGTTAACTGGGCATGGCGCTGGCGAGTGAGCAAATGACTTTTGCTCAGTTGCGCAGCGAAATAGGTAAATAAACCGGTGCAGATGAGGGCGACGAGGAATAGCGGCGAGTTGAACAAAAAGCTGACTGGCCAGCCATTCTGCGGCAGAGCCGCGAGTTGCCAGGTGCCACCGGGGACGCTGACCATGGTAGTAACAGCTTCAGCCTGGAATATTTCAGGGTCACCGTAGATCATCCCGCCACTTGCTCCTGAACCATCTTCGCCGCGAAGGGCCAGTTGCAAGTTTTTATCACCAACGATACCGCCGGCAGTGAGTAGTTGAAGCACATCCGCAACAACCGACGCATTGCCCCAATACGTCTCTTCGCCGCTTGAATGGCTGATGAAAACAGGTCGACGATGGATGAATCCTTCGCCACCCTGAACCAGGTGCACCGGCCCAGCCAACAAAGAGTCTTTTCGTTCCCGAGCTCGCTCGATCGCCCGGTATTGCTCAGGAAGCTTGCGGTAGTCCAACCCCAGGACTCCCTGGTTTCCTTCGAGCGGAAAGATTTTACGCACCACGTCGTCGGGTGCCAGTGCGATGTGGCGTATATGCGGCTGGGATGAAATGGCTTGCCGGGCCATTCCGTCGAAATGCGCCGACGAAATTTCGCCGTCCACTCTAAGCAGCTGGCCGATGCCTTCCGTCACATCAAAAGTCGAGCGAACTTCGCTCTCAAGATGAGCCCTGATATTGGCCAGCGCGGATATAACCTGTGCTCTTGCTTCCTGAGATTCCTCTCGCGAATCCAGGGTGCCAAGAGTTACGGAAAGGACAACTCCGGTCAGGAAAATACTGCCTGGCAACACAAATGTTCGCCACCACTGTGGGTGGGTATCAGTTGGCCCAGTACTTTTATCTGTTGCCATGCCAACTCGGGTTCTTATCAACGCGTCATTCCCTGGGGTAATCATTGAAATAGAACGGAGTAGAACTCTGGCTGCATATTGGTCCTAATTGGTACTAACTATTCGACTTTAGCGCAATTGCAGTGGTTCAACCGATCCGACGACCGTCCCGAAGGAGCACTGGCTGGCAACCATTGAAATCCCCACCATCACCCGACACAATCGCGTCCCCAATTGGCTCCCGTGGTACTCCCGTTGAACCAAAACACCCTGTCCATGCGCCTTGAACGCGTTGGCGCCCATGTGCCCGCCGGCGCCCGCCTGGCCGATATCGGCTCGGACCACGGTTACCTACCCGTGGCGTTGATGCGCCGTGGGGTCATCACGGTAGCAGTGGCGGGCGAGGTGGCAATGACGCCGTTCCTCAGCGCCGAGCGCACCGTGCGGGACAACGATCTGGACCAGCACATCACCGTGCGCCTGGCCAACGGCCTGGCAGCGATTGAACCGCACGACGAGATCACCGCAGTCAGCATCTGTGGCATGGGCGGCGAGACAATCCGCGACATCCTCGAAAACGGCAAGGCGCACCTCAGCGGTGAAGAGCGCCTGATCCTGCAGCCCAACGGCGGCGAGCAGCCACTGCGCCAATGGCTGATGGACAACGGTTATCGCATCCACTTCGAGGAACTGCTGCGGGAAAACCGCTTCTACTATGAAATCATCGTTGCCGAGCGCGATGGGCCGGTGATGTATTCCCCCGAGGAACTGTACTTCGGCCCGCTGCAGATGCAGGCTCGCAGTCCACTGTTTCTGGCCAAGTGGCAGCGTCTGCTGCAGCAAAAACACAAGACCTTGAGCAGCTTCGCCCACGCCCGACAGGCAGTGCCGCAAGAGAAGGTGCAAGACCTCGCCCTGCAAGCCCGATGGATCACCGAGTTGCTGGCCTGAGAGCACGCGGCAAAAAACTGTCTGCCTGTGCAGACTTTTTTACTCCCTCGGGTTGTCCAACCCTGAGACTGCCAATACGGCGTTCCAACCCCAGATAGCTGGCCTCAGCTAAGGACAGACGATGACCTTCATGATTTTCCTCTTAGCCTGCGGTGCTGCGGCGAGCACCGGTATCATGTTCCAGCCCGGTCAATGGTACGAAGAGCTCAAAAAACCCAGCTTCACCCCGCCTAAATGGCTGTTTCCGGTCGCGTGGACCATCATCTACCTGCTGCTCGCATGGGCGGGGTATCGCTTGAGCCTGATACCTGGCAGCCAGATGGTATTGGCACTCTGGGCGGCACAAATTGCCTTGAACACCCTGTGGACTCCGGTATTTTTTGGAGCGCACCGGATTTTCGCGGGGATGGTGATCATTACGCTGCTATGGCTTGTCGTTGCGACGATGGTGGTGCTGGCACTGCGGCTTGATCTGATCACCGGGCTCATCCTGTTCCCGTATCTCATCTGGCTGTGTGTAGCCGGTGCGTTGAACTTCTCGATACTGCGCAACAACTGAATCCCGCCTTAACCGACGGTTCGTTACGCTCACCGTAACGACCGTCGCTCTGCTATCAGCCAGCTGCCGCACTTAACCGCGGACAACTCCAGGCACGTCCATGTTGATCTTGCGCCAGGCGGCCTCGGCAAAGCTGTACACCGAAAATGCGATCAATCCCAAGGCCATCACCATCAACAACACGCCTCCGGCCGGAAGACCCTGCAGCGCATCGAGCGCATCCTTCATGCCAGGTGGATCAATCGCCTTGTAGTTGGAGCCACTCACCGCCAGCAGCACGGCGATCTCGATAAACACCACGCCCCGGGCCATCAGGCCGAAGCGCGAGACCGGGCGAACATACCGCATGACGTCTTCGTCCGCTTCAAAGTACTTCTCGAACGTGGCCTTCCAGCCTTTGAACAGGTGAGCGATGCCGACGCCGAGGGGGACCAGGGCGATCAGGTAGATCAACATGTTCGAATGCTCCCACGACAGCATTTGCGCCAGCAGGTCCTTGGTCTGCGAGCCGCCATCGCCGCCAGCACTGCGCACACCACTGACCAGCAGGCCCAGGGCAAAAAACGCCAACGCACCATTGACCAGGCCCCCTGCCAGCAATCCTGCGCGAACGACAACACCTTTAAGGTCCGTACCGTGGTGATCCACATCGCGGACGGCTTGCAGAATCCGCCAGCCCGCAAACGCGAGCAGGCCAGCCACCACCAGCCCTACCAATACATAACCAAATGGCTGGTTCAACAATGCTTCGAGACTGCGATGGCTATCCTTGGTTTTAGTCGAATCCTGGGCGGCGAGCAGGGCGAAAATGCCGATGATCAAATAGATGACGCCCCGGGCGGCGTAACCGCCCCGTGCGAGTGCGACGAGGCTCTGGTGAGCGGACATGGGAGTTGATTCCAGAGGAGTGATATTAGAGCAGACCTGTGGAGCGGGAAGGGGTTCGATTCAACCGCGTTAGTGGGCAGAACCCCGTTCCTGCGCAGTTGCGGCACGGCTGATTCCAGGGCTGCCAGCCAGGCCGTCAAGGAATGCGTCAATCTGCCGGGTACCGCGCAAATGCACCACGGGAATCTGTGGGCCCGTGGCTTGGCGCACCGCCTCGATTCCGGGGCGATAACCCCTGTCGAAATGCCACACGTATTTGAGGAAGGTCAGGAATTCGCGGTCGAGCTTTTCCGAACAGCCGGCGGGAATATCAGGGCGCGGGCGGTTCATCACGCTGCGCCGGACCACCCGGGCGAAACAGGTGAGCCGCGGCGTGTCGAGCCAGATGATCAGGTCGGCACGGGGCAGACGCAGGTCAAAGGTGCGCCGCGCATAATTGCCTTCACATACCCATACATCCGGGGTAATCGCCCGGCGAACCCGTTCGCGGAACTGCTCGGCGTCGGGCTCCACCCAGTCGGGTTCCCAGAACTCCGTGGCCGAGCGGCTGCTGTCGACCTGAGCGGACATTGGGTAATGCCCGCCGGGTCGTCGATGCTATTTGGGCATCAGCACCGTGTCGACCACATGGATGACGCCGTTGGACTGCATGACATCAGCGATGGTAACCGCGCTTTTTCCACCCTTGGCGTCCATTACCCAGAGTTTCCCGTTGTGCTCCATGACGGTGAGTGATTCGCCTTGCACGGTTTTCAACACAGTCTTGCCGCTGTTCATCTTGGCATCCGACATCAACTGCTTGGCGGTATGGGTACCGGCGACCACATGATAGGTGAGGATCTTGGTCAGGTCAGACTTGTTCTCAGGCTTGACCAGCGTGTCGACGGTGCCGGCAGGCAATTTGGCAAAGGCTTCGTTGGTGGGTGCAAAGACCGTGAACGGGCCCTTGCCGTTGAGGGTGTCGACCAGGCCGGCGGCTTTGACTGCCGCTACCAGGGTGGTGTGGTCCTTGGAGTTGACGGCATTTTCGACAATGGTCTTGTTCGCATACATGGGGGCGCCGCCCACCATGACGGGCTCAGCGGCAAAGGCGGGTGACGCAGCGAGGCAAAGGGTCGCGAAGCAGGCAGCGGCGATGCGTTGGGTAATGGATAGCATGAGACTTCTCCAGATTCTTCGGTCCTTCGGATGAAGGTAAGAAATGTACGGAGCAGGTCTCCAAACGGATGCATCAAAGCGACGATATTTTTCCCTGGGCGATGACCGGTCCGGTTGGCAGTCCGGTAGGGGAACCGTTCAACGGTTCCAGGGAGACCGCCAGCACCACGCCGCTGCCAAGCGCGCCTGCAAGTTCCGACGGCACGCTCAAGGTGGCGGCGGCATTGGCTGGCAGCAGGCCCAGCGAATGGGGTTTGCCATCGGCAGCGATTACCCATGCCTGGGCACTCTTGTTCTGCCAGTCGGCGGTGCGCGTGGGGACGAACAGCACACTTCGACCATCGGGCGGGATCGTCGCGGCGAACAGGGTGTTGCCGTCGCTCTGTTCCAGGCGGGCGAGCATTGCCGGCCGCAAGCCTGGTGATGGCGGCTGGAGGGTGAACACCGCTACCAGCAGTCCGGCAGCCAGCGTCGCGGCTGTCCAGCGCCAGAATCCGAGGTTATCCCACCAGCCCGCACGCCTTGGCTGTTGGCGGCTGTCGCTGGGGAACAGTTGCTGCTCGATGGCCTGCCAGCTGCCTTGCGGTGGGCTGGACTCAGGTATCTGCTGGAGCCACTGGGCAAAGTGAAGCTGCCAGGCGGCTATCGCATTTTGATAGTGCGGGTCCCGGGCCGCCATGGCCTGCACCCGATCGCGTTCTTCGCCGGTCAATACGCCGAGCACGTACTCTGCGATCAGCAGGTCCGGGTCATCGTCTGGAGGCAGTGGGTTCTGGTTCATAGGCCAAGGCACATGCGCAATCGAAGCAGTCCGCGACGAATCCAGCTTTTCATCGTCCCTAGGGGAATACTGTGTCGCTCGGCCATTTCGGCGTAGGAGTAACCCTCGAAGAAGGCCACGCGGATATAGCGTTGCTGGTCTTCTTCCAGGGTCGCCAGGCAGCGGTCCAGTTGGCTACCCTGGCGCTCGCGCTCGACGGACTCCAAAACCGAATCCTGGGTAGGCCAGTCGTGGATGGCTTCGATCGGTTCATGACGATGATGGGAGCGGCGCCGGTCGATGGCCTTGTTGCGGGCCATGGTCGCCAGCCAGGTGATGGCGCTGGCCAACCGCGGATCGAAGCTGGATGCCTTCATCCACGCCATGATGTAGACCTCCTGAAGCACCTCTTCAGCCTCGGCGCGATTACCGACATAGTGCAGGCACACGCCGAAGAGCCTGGCCGAAGTGGCTTGGTACAAGGCTTCGAAGGCGAGTCGGTTGCCCGTGCCGCAGGCCTGCAACAGGACGTTCTGAGCCTCGGCCCTGGGTTCGACTTCGGTGAAGTCCGGCGCATTCGGTCTGATCGTCAAATGGCCAGTCCCCGACAGTAATTGCAGAAACTGTAGTCTTGTTTTGTCTCTACCGTGATGAATCTGCTGATTCACTGCTCAGTGGCAGTCGTCACCGTTATCGAAATGGCAACCCCCAGCAAGTACAGCATCCCACCGGCCACCACGAACAGCGCCAGCATATAAAAAATGTAGTGAGCAGGTTGCGTTGCCAGGACCATTCCGCACAGGACCGGCCCCAACGCTGCGCCGACGTTGCTGAGGTTTTGCGCCCCGTAGTACATGCCCCTTAGATGACTGGGCGCGATGTGGTCGATAAACATGTATTCCGCCGGGAACACGATGATTTCACCGATGGTGAAAATGGCCATGGAAATCACCCAGAACAGCAGGGTGGTCGACAGGGCGAAACCGCCCAGGCCGAAGATGAACATGCTCAGTCCGCCGGCGAGCCACAGGTTCAGATCTGGACCGCCATGGCATACCGCTGTCCGAGCGCGACCTTGAGCAACATCGGTGCATTGCCTATGGCTGGGTGGATGGCAGCATCAGCCCCTGGAATTTTGCTGGGGAGCAGCGCAGCCAGGTAGACCCGCGACTGGTAGTGGGCAATGGCGACGGGCTGCGCATGGCCGCGTTGGCAGGCTGCGGTATCGTGCAGTTGCCTTCGTGGCTGGTGGAGCAGGAGCTGAGAGACGGGACATTGGTGCAGGTACTTGCGCAGCTGGCCTGCGTCGGGATGGAGATCAATCTGGGGTGGGTCAAAAATCGTCAGGCGCTGCCCAAGGTTCGGGTGTTGATTGATGCGCTGGTTGTTGGACTGAGTGAGCTTGATGGCAGCTTTCAGGATCAGGCCAGCTGAATCGGCATTGGCTGCTGGCTCCGTTTTATGGGAGGCTATTAGCGACTTGATGGACCAGGCGCTTTTATATCCTGTGGCCGTCGCTTTTCGCAGCTACAAAATTACCGAGCACTGAAAATGGACTCTCACTCGATCCTCACCTTTACCCTGGTCGGCGCAATCGCCATAGCCAGCCCCGGCCCCGCCACCTTGATGGCAATCAATAACAGCCTGGCCCACGGGCAGCGCAGCGTGATCTGGTCATCGCTGGGCAATGCCAGCGGCTTGTTCTGCCTGTCTGCTGCCGCCATGTTGGGCCTGGGGGCGTTGCTGGCCAGTTCCGAGTGGCTGTTCAACGCGGTGAAGATTCTCGGTGCCGGTTATTTGTTTTACCTGGGCGCCAGGCAGCTGTTCAAAAGCAACCCGATGCTGGCGGAGGGTATCGAAGATGACTCGAAGAAGAGCAAGCCCAATCGATCCAAGCTCTTCAAATCGGCATTCCTGACGGCGGTGACTAACCCCAAGGCGACGATGTTTTTTACTGCACTGTTTCCGCAGTTCATTGATCAGGGCGCAGCGTTGTTACCGCAGTTCATGATCCTCACCTCGATCTTCATGGCGCTGTCGATTTCCTCCCTGAGCCTGTACGCGGCACTGGCGTCCCGGGCCAAGGGCGTGCTGACGCGGCCGGATCTGTCGCGGTGGGTCAGCCGGGTGGTGGGCACGACGTTTATCGGCTTTGGCGCGGCCATTCTGACCATGCGGCGCCAGGGTGCGTAAGTTGGCGGAGTGCCGCGTGCCTGCAGTCTGAATCGCCCCGGCTCAGCGCCGGCGGACTACCGCAGCGCCGTCGGGTGGTCAGGCAGCTGCAGCATGGTGGCGGCGCCGTCATCACCGGCCTTGAGCGTGAAGTCGCCGTGGCAGATCAGCGCGGGATCCGCTTCGATTCCCGCTTCCCCCAGTGCGTCCTGATAACCAGCCAATTTACGCCACGATGTAACCGGTTACATTAGCCAAATTCTACAGAGAACAGTTGCGATGAATCTACCAGTGGCAAAAATAAGAATGGGCTTCGTCGGTGGCGGGGAGGGGGCCTTCATCGGCAAGGCCCACCGGCAGGCCGCCGGGCTCGATGGGCGTTTTGAACTGGTGTGTGGCGCGTTCAGCCGCGATGTCCGCAATAATCAGGACACCGGCGCTGCCTTGGGCTTGCCCGCTTCACGCTGCTACAGCGACTGGCGGCAAATGCTCGAAACCGAGCGCGGGCTGCCCGCCGAGCAGCGCATGGAACTGCTGATCATCGTCACCCCCAACCACCTGCATGCGCCGATCGCCAGTGAGGCGCTGAAGGCTGGTTTTCATGTGTTCAGCGAGAAGCCGGCGGCGTTGAGCCTGGCCGAGCTGCTGGCGCTAAAGGAGGTACTGCAATCCAGCGACCGTCTCTACGGCCTGGCCCACACCTATCTGGGTTATCCGATGGTGTGGCAAGCCCGGCAGATGGTGCGCGATGGCGTAATCGGCACCGTGCGTAAAGTGCTGGTCGAGTACCCCCAGGGCTGGTTGAGTGAGGACGTCGCGGGGCAGGGCAACAAGCAGGCCAGCTGGCGGGATCAGCCGAAGCAATCCGGATTGGGCGGCTGCATTGGCGATATCGGTACCCATGCCTTTTCCCTGGCCGAGTTTATTGCGAACCAATCCGTGATCCAGCTGTGCGCGATGTTGAATACCCACGTCGCCAGCCGGCAGCTGGATGACGATGCCGCGATGCTGTTGAAGATGGCCGACGGCGCCAGCGGAGTATTGGTTGCCAGCCAGGTTTGCGCCGGCGAAGAGAACCCGTTGAAGATCCGCGTTTACGGCGACAAGGGTGGTCTGGAGTGGCGTCAGGAGCAGCCGTCCAGCCTGATCCATCGTGCGCTTGATCAACCCATGCGCGTGCTGCGATCCGGGGTCGGCCAGCCCTGGTTGTGCGACGCCGCGACCCGGCGCATGCGCCTGCCGGCCGGGCATCCGGAGGGCTACCTGGAAGCCATGGCCAACCTTTACGGCGACTTCGCAATAGCGATCCGCGGCCAGCATGACGGCAACTCGGTGCCCGGCGTGCCTGGCATCGACGTCGGATTGCGCGGCATGGCCTTTATCGAAGCGGCGGTCGCCAATCATCGCGGTTACAGCAAATGGACCCAACTGGTCTGCCCTGAATGAACCCGGAGAGTCCATCTGTGAACCGAAAGATGAGCGTCAGGTGCGGATCAATTTGACGAACGAGGGCCGCAAGTTGCGGGAAGGGCTTTCGGAGGATTCGCAGCGCCACGCGTCTTTCTCCAGCGGACGGTTGCCCTTATAAACACTCCAGCAAACGAGGGGTAGCACGAGGGTTATGCATCCTGGCTGTCGGTGGCGCGCAGTTTTTCGGTGGACACGGTAATGCTGTCGCCCCGGGAGGTGCAGAAGAAATTGCCGGGTTACGCCATGCCGCAGCTCGGTGGTTTGTTTACCGCCAGCGACGGTCAGGCCCAACCCACCCTGGTGGCCCGCGCCTTCGCCATGCGTGCCCGGGAACTGGGCGCACAGATCATCGAGCAGTGTGGCGCCACAGGCATCGACGTGGCTGCCGGGCAGGTGGTCGGTGTTGAAACCGAGCGTGGTTATGTGAAGGCCAGGACTGTGGTGTGCGCCGCCGGTGTCACGACGTTTCGGCTGCTGCAGATGCTCGGCATTTCCCTGCCCCTGCAGTTGGTGCGCGGCACGGTGGCGCGGACCACGGCCGGACCGAACCTGAGTGGCATTTCCACGATCGCCAACGGCGTCGGTTTCCGTCAGCGCCTGGATTGCAGCTTGAACATTGCTGACGACGCCCATGTCTACGTGGACATGACCCTCGGTCATCTACGTGCACTGCATTGGTATGCGCCCTCGCTGTGGGCACACTCCAAATTGTTTCGCTTCAATCTCAATGGCGCCTGTCTCACCGATCTGCACCAGCGCATGCCGTGGTCCGAGGCATCGCGCTGGCTTCGTTCCGCCCGCCGGTGCGGCCGCTGTCACTGCAACAGATCGGCCAGATCGAGGAAACACCGCAGATGCTCAGCCATTGGGATGCGTGGTTCGATATGCCGTCGCAGTGGACGCCGTTCTGGCTGTGCAGCGGACAGCAGACTGTGGCCAAACGCCCGAAGGGCATCCCCCGCACACGAAGCCGCCTGGTACGGATTGCGTGTCGACCGGCTCGAAACTGGCCGCACAGCTTGGCGTCGAGATTCCACTGGTGACTGCGCGCGCCGAAATGATCGTCACCGAACCGCTGCCGTTGCTGGAAGTGGGCGGGGTGGATGGCAATGGCCTGTATGGCCGTCAGACCCTGCGCGGCAATCTCGCGTATGGCGGCGGGCCGCATGAGTGGGTCGATCTGCGCGACGTGCGGCGCAACCGCGCGCAGTCGACTCCCCTGCAATGCAATATCGCCCGCCGGCTCGCCGAGCTGTTCCCCAAGGTCGCGCACAAACGGGTGATTCGCAGCTGGGCCGGGTTCATTGAAAACACCCCGGAAGGCCTGGCCGGTAAATCGATCGGCGTGCAGGGCTCGACCACCAACGCCGAGTTCATCCGCAGCGCCTACGGCAAGGCCTCGGAGATCCGCATCTACACCACTCAGGACGACTGCAATGCCGACTTGCTGGCCGGACGTATCGACGTAATGTTCCTCGACAAGCTCGGCGACATCGCGTTCCTGGCCTCGGCAGATGGCGCTGGCTTTGAAGAAAAAGGCAGCGGCAGCGTGAAGGTGGATCCCTTGCAATATGGCCTGGGCATCGGCGCCGGGCTGCGCAAAAGTGACACCGAACTCAAGGCGCGGATCGACCAGGCGCTCACGCAGTTGCATGCGTCAGGCAAGTACACGCAAATCTCGCAAAAGTACTTTCCGGTCGATCGCTGGCCGCAGTGATTTCCCGTGCACCCTCGACCGCACCTGCGCTATCTTGCGGCCGCTATCGCCAGCCGGGTCCTGGCGTCGAATTCGTGGTGAATAAGGTATCGTTCATGGAACAGGTGATGAAAAACCGACTGTTTGCAGTGCTGATCGGCATTGTGTTTATCGCATTTGATCAGCTGGTGAAACTGCAGGCGCTGCATTCGCTGCAACTCGACAGCTTCCGGTATGGCAGCAGCTTTGCCTGGCTGGACGTTGCCCTGAGCCTCAACCCTGGCGCATTCCTCAGCCTGGGGGCGGGGCTGGCACCGGGCGTTAAACAGCTGATTTTCATTGTCGGTGTCGGGGCGGTGGTGTGCTGGGCCATCTGGTGGGCGTTGACCCATTGGGCGCAATCACCGCGCAAGGCAGCGGCGATCTATTTCATCGCCCTGGGCGGTGCTTCCAATCTGATCGATCGGGTGTTCCGCGAGGGCCATGTGGTTGACTACCTCATCCTCAATCTGGGGTCGGTGCATACCGGCGTGTTTAACATCGCCGATATCGCGATCATGGCCGGCGCTGGGGTATTGCTTGTCAGCGAGTTCAGGACCAAGCGCAGCTGATCTGAAGGAACAGCGACATCATTGATTGACCGCCAATTTGGAGCCGAGCATGGCGATGAAATTGGCCAGAGTCCGAAGGGTTGAGCGTCATTGCGCATCACGGGGATGTGGGGCGTGACGGCTGAACCGCACTATCTGAAACCTGAGTGGGTGGCCAGCGGCGTGGTGTTTCTGGCCTCAACGCTGTGCCTGGACACTGGTTACATCCTGCGGGCCAGCAATGGCCAGTTCACTGCGACGCGATTTGCCGAGAATCAGGGTGTGGACTATCCAGCCGATCTGGCGCGTATCAGTGCTTCCAGCGCCGAGCAGGTCGCGCAACAGCGGGGCCGGATCAAGGAGTGTTGATGTTACTGCCAGGGAACTGGAACCCTGGTCCGCCATACAGGCATGGGCCTGTAACCCAGGCTAAACACCGGGTACGCGCTGTTCAGCCACCAGCAGCAATGACTGCGGCACCGGACTTTGCGGGTGCTGCGGCTCTTGCAGGCCCACCAGTTGAAAACCGGCCATGTCCAGCGCGTTGAACCAGCTGGACAAGGTGCGCAGGTACCAGGGCATCGGTTGCCACTGGCCGCTGAACCCGGCGAAGGTCTCTTCCCGCCAGCCATCCTGATAGTTGCCCGCCGCCGCAGTCCACGGGTGCAGCGTCTGGATCACCAACGCGCCGCCGGGGGCGAGCAGGGTGTTCATGGTGCTCAGCAGCGGGATGATGTCCTGGTGCAGCAGGGCGAAGTTGGCGCAGATCAGGTCGTAGTCGCGGCCGATGTCCACCGTTGAATCCGCCAAGGCTTCGTAGCTCGCCAGGTGCACCCGGGAACTGCCGGCCGCCCGGGCGGCCTCGACCAATGTGGCGTCGCCATCCACCCCAACCGCCGCGATGCCCCGTTCAGCCAATACCCGTAATAACCAGCCTTCGCCACAGCCGAGGTCCAGCACGCGCTCGGGCTGACGGCCCATGATCGCCAGCAGGATGGCCTGGTCGGTGACCTGTGCGCGACTTTCGATCGAGCCATTGCGCACGACTTTGATCCAGGATTGGGCATTGTGGTGCCAGCTTTGGAGGAGGGTGGAATCGGGGGAGGTCATAGTGTTCTTCGCAAGGGTCAGTTCAGATCAAGCATAGGCCACTGCACACGCTGCTAGACTCAATCGGCTAATCCTGTGTTGGAGAAACCTCTTTCTGGAGAGCCATGATGATCAGCAAGAATACGATTTGCCTCTGGTACAACGGCGACGCACTCGACGCCGCCACCTTTTATGCCCAGACGTTCCCGGACAGCGCCGTGGTCGCCGTCCACCATGCGCCTGGCGATTACCCGTCGGGCAAGCAGGGCGATGTGTTGACGGTCGAGTTCACGGTGATGGGCATCCCGTGCCTGGGATTGAATGGCGGCGATGGGTTTAGGCACACCGGGGCGTTTTCATTCCAGGTGGCCACCGATGACCAGGCGGAAACCGATCGTTTGTGGAATGCCATCGTCAGCAACGGTGGGGAGGAAAGTGTATGCGGCTGGTGCAGGGACAAGTGGGGGCTGTCGTGGCAGATCACGCCGCGCATTCTCACGGCCGCAATCACCGATCCTGATCCGGCGGCGGCCAAGCGTGCGTTTGAAGCAATGATGCAGATGGTCAAGATTGACGTGGCCGGGATCGAAGCGGCTTTGAAGGGCTGATCAGCTCTGCGTCGGCGAAATTGATCAATTCGATTCTGGAATAATTTCCTGCTGGTCCTCACTGCGCGCGGGACCGCGTAGGAGCTGTCGAGAGAAACGAGGCTGCGATTTTTTGATCTGGCTTGTGTACATATCCATCGCTGCGGTAACGGCTTCGAATGGTTCCGCCCTTACGGCGGGTCACTTGGAACAGCGCCAAGTAACCAAGCGCTTCTTGCCCCTCCACTTGACACCTCGCTAAGGCTCGGTGTGCCCGCGATCAAAAACCGGGCCGTGGCGGCCTCTGGGCCGACCAAGTCATCAAGCCGGCACGCTGCGCTTGTTTGGTCGTGCACACTCTTGAATTCGAATGAGCACCTGTGAGAGATGATATCTGTGGGAGCAAAGCTTGCTCGCGATTAAGGCCTTGTATTCAACATTGATGGCGACTGATTCACCGCAGTCGCGAGCAAGCTTTGCTCCCACAGAGGGTGCAGACCCCAGTTCTGTGCACTGCATCAGCCCACACCGCACCCCGGCATCTGTAGACTATGCCGCCTCAAGGCGTACCCCAGCCTAACCCGTTTACCCCAGAACAGAGACCCCCCATGGCCAATCAAGACATCACCTTCGTCCCCGATCCCGACACCGACTCCATCTCCTCCGACGTCGCCGGTTTCGGCGGCCTGCTGGTCTCCACGCAGATCCCGACCCACGCCGATGGCAGTCTCGAACTGGGCGACATCACTCTGCAAAGCGAATGCACCTTGCAGGCACTCAAGGTTGCATTGGAGCGCGCTGGCAGTTCGATGGACCGCGTCCTGCACCTGACCATCTACCTCACCGACATGGCTGATCGCGCTGCCTTCAATGAAGTCTACAAACGCTTCTTCGCCAAGCCATGGCCGGTGCGCGCCGCTGTCGGCGTGGCCTCGCTGGCAGTCGAAGGCATGCGCGTGGAAGTCACCGCGATGGCGGCCAAGGGCTGACATAGGGTGTGCTTGGCGACTTGGCGAAAGAGTCGAGTCGCCAGTAAAATCTTGTCGATGCGATAAGCGGCTGTTTTAAAACAAAATTATTTCCATTTTCTACTTCCAAGTCCACGCAGAAGTTGGTAAATTTGCGCCCATTCCAGCACAGGCCCTCACCGGACTGTCAGCGAACGCAGCAACACCCGCCGTTGCTCACAGCTTCACCATCAAAAAGACAGTGCCCAGCACTCGTCGCGATCGACACAGGGGCGTCGCCAAGCGGTAAGGCAGCAGGTTTTGATCCTGCCATGCGTTGGTTCGAATCCAGCCGCCCCTGCCATTTTCTGGTTTTTCATTTGTCTCGTAACATGGACCAATTAAATTATTCTAAATAATTTGAATCGGCACAAAGTTTACGAACCCTCGCTTCTTCAAATCGATTCGCAGTCCGACGCATACGCGCGCTGGTTCGGTTGGTTCATCTAATATAATTGCTACCTGCATGGAGTTTTCATCGAGACGATCCAGGCTGCGCAGCCTAATACTCCGGTAATTGCGGGCAATGACCAAGCCAATGCATGGTTTTGACTCAGCATCACTCCTGACGCCGTGGAAATACTAGCGATGCCTATGCCATGTGAAGCAGCGAAATATATGGCTGTGGCGGTTGCTGAATAGTGCATTGGGAATAATCGTTGGAGAGATACAATTAAAGTAGGCGGGTAATGTGGTGGCTATCGGGCACAAAAAATAAAGCAATGCTGCTTTGAATGGTCTCTGCCCCACCAATCCCTCGCGCTTATTGGTGTCTCGCAGGATGAGCACACCGCCTATTTTTGAATGGGTGGGGTTAATGGAGCGCTTACGGCCATTGGGAGGGCGACTTGATCAAGGGCAAGGACAATGGTTCGGCTGTTGGCACCCTCGTGGAGCGCACGAGCGGGTATCTGATCCTGGTGACAATGTTCGATGCCACCGCGACTTTCAATGGCCATCAAATTGAGATTTAACTCCGGTATTGCAGGCCTATTTATTATTCTAGCGCCCATAATTACGTGCAATTTTCCTAAAGTTGTTTCTCTAGTGAAATTACCGCCAGAAATGACTCCGGATTTACGAAGTGCAGTTCCAACAATATGCGACTGTTCCATAAATCCTCTAGACACAGCTACAATAACGATACCCGCAAGATGATAATTTCGTAAAACTTGAAGAAATTCTACATCGCGACTTTCATCGACAATTAGCTCAGGTCCTTCATGCTCAAGTATCAAAGCGTCAACACCACTATTAAGAATACTAGTTAAAATCGCAAGTCCTTGACCAGGAGCCAATGTTACAACAGCCACCCGGGCTAAAGAAAGGCGATCCCGGTAAGTAAAGTTTTTGAGCTTTGGCAAAATTTCACAGTCACTCATCTCTTGAGAGCGCTGGCCAAACGGGTGCCTTCCTGACGTTTTAATTTTTGTACTCAAAAGCGGATCAAGTAGTTCACCATGAAAATACACATGTATTCCGCTAGGCAATCCGTGTCCTAAAGTAACCATTCCACCAATTAGATTTTCCCAAGCATCACTATCAGGCAAACCAGTTGGTATCATCGCGCCAGTAAATATCACTGGCACTGGAATCCCTTGAAGCTGAAAACTCATAGCAGCAGCGGTATATGCCAAAGTATCTGTGCCATGCAAAACGAGTACGCCACTACACCTTTCAATGTCAACGGCATTAATAATTGCACGACGTAACACGAGCCAGTATTCGGGAGTAATATTGGCACTATCATTAATCGGCATTACTTCTTGGTAGCTCCAATCTGGAGGTAGATTGGAAGGATGGTCATGAAGATGATCATCTATGCCCTCCAAGAAATCCGGACATTGGGTTAAACCATTATTACTCGAACACATGCCAATGGTACCCCCCGTGTAAAGCACCTTTATTTTTTGAATTGGCTTGATCAATTCAGTGCTCATTGAGAACTCCCCAAAATAATATATGCCAGATACATAGCTGCATGCGCTATAGCCCTTTTAAAATACTTAAGTATCAATCCTTTTAATGCTTACTCTTTTCTAGCCTTGAAAATTGTCCTCCCATAAATGTTTAATAGTAGTCCCAAAATAATAATTATAGCCCCTAATACCTGTGCCACCGATAAAGACTCACCCAGCATGAAATTAGCGCTAATCAGACCTACTATAGGAACTAAAAGCGATAAAGGGGCAATTCGCCAAGTTTCGTATCGCTTGAGCAAATACCCCCAAGCTGCATAACCCAGGATAGTTGCAAAAAGTGCGAGATATACTAACGAGAAAAAAGTCTGACTCGAAATGTCTATCAAGCTCTGCTGGATAGTGTCTTTACCCTCAAATATCCAAGAACAGGCAAAAAAAGGTAATATCGGAACTAACGCACTCCAGACGACTAGCGACATTATAGAAAAATTATTATCCCGTGCGATGATTTTATTTGTAATATTACCAAACGCCCAGGAAAGTGCAGCGCCTAATGTCAGCATCAAAGTACCTAGCGTAATTGAATTACTACCTGAAACGTCCATCCCTGCTTTGGCAAGTAGACCGATTCCAACAGAAGCAATTATTAGGCCGGATATATGATTCCACTTCAATTTTTCTGATAGCAATAGTGCTCCAAGCACCATAGTAAAAAAAGCCTGCGTTTGGATAACTAAAGACGCAACGCCAGCGGGCATACCAAGCTTGATAGCCATAAACAAAAAAGCGAACTGGCCGAAGCTTATGGTTAAACCATATATAATCAGCCACTTAATTGGCAGAGTAGGCGATCGAATGAAGAAAACTGCAGGAAAGGCTACTAGCGTGAACCTTAGCCCCGCTAGAAGAAATGGAGGCATGTCTTGGAGGCCAATTTTAATTACAACAAAATTCAAACCCCATACAACTACTACACAAAGAGCAAGCAACATATCTTTAATTGACATAGATTTTTTCCTTTTCTAAATTCACATCATGTGAATATAGAACATAAATGCGTGTAATATCTCAATACTTAACTCCACGCGATCGCTTTTTTCATAGCGGCGTCTGTGAGCCCAAAAAAGAAACCTAGAGTAATTCGAGTCTCCCCAAATACACGGTCGATCTCATGGTAATAGTTGGGATTAAAAATATAAATATCCCCTCTGCGAGGACTAAACTCAAAAACTTCGCAGCCTTTTACGACTTCACCAGGATAACCAAGCTCTCCCTCGGTTTTAAACGCTTCATCAGTGGGATCCCACTTTTTCTTATAAATACGCAAAATGCCTCCGGATGTACACTCCTGCAAGCAAACAACGCAACTCAACTGCTGAGTTATATTTGTGACTACTAGACCTGTGCCAGAAGCATCGCGTAAAATATTGTCGTTATGTAGTGGATTCGCGACACCATCCGCATGAAAACGAACGATAGAACCAGAGTAACTGGTTAGTTCCGGCTCGGACGCCGTCTTTAATGTGTCAATCTGAAGTGCATATTTAACTAAACCATATACATAATAAGTCATCCCAAGTAAAGATCTGGGAAGCATAGGCTGAATGTCTGCAACTTGATCAAAGTAGCTAATCGGCTGCCTAGTATGCTTGGCAAGGTATGGGCCAAGTGTCGTGAGAGTACCATTTGAATATGTGGACACTCGAATTGATTCACGACATGCCTCAAGATCTGCATTCAATTCAAAAATTGATTCTGGCTTCAGAAAATCACGCAGAACCAATACAGGCATCCGGGCCTCAATAATATCGGTTAGCCAAACTGACTCCACAGGAGTATGCATATTTACTATCTTTATACTATCAAGCGAACTCATGCATTTATACCTAAGTCCGAAAATGTTATTTGGTATAGCTCACTATTTTTCATCGGTCGCCAAATTGATAAGTCACCTAAGGCTTGGATCGCTTCAGATGAGAAATACTCAGCCTGGCCTGTCTGAAAATGATGTATGGTAAAATATTTTGGGTGCGGGGTATCTTCCGGATGCCACTGCCACACCCACGCATTATCTGGCGTGACAAGAAATGAATTTCCCGCGCTGCCACCAGGTGGTAGTCGCGAAAGCTTTGTGAGTAAATGGTCTCTTGTTAACTGCGCAGGTTCAATATTTTGGACAATGTACTCAAGATATTCTGCAGAATCAAAAGTAGAGGCTGGCAGACCAAGATGCTCATAAACAGTTGGCAAGTAACCATTGTGCATCATATGCCAATCAGTGAACCAATTTCTCCGATGCAACGGATGGGAAAACTCTACTCCCGAGTTTCGAGACAGCGTTGCATGTCTAACATGCACAGCTAAAAACTTAGTATCTATTTTCGAAGAATCTATTTTAAGAGATTCTTCCGCAAAATTTCCTTCACTATGCATCGTTTTAATTTTATCGTTTTCGATCCATAAACATCCCCAGCCATTGGGATGTTGTTTAATAGGGCTATCATGAGCTGCCGTTTCACCCGCAGACATTGCACGCGCGGCATCTAATACATCACGCGAAGAAAAAATCCCGCACGCAATAATCATCCTACACATTGTTGAAATCCTCTCTCCGTAGAATGTTCGACTCTTACTATATCTTTGAATGCTGATACAATATTAAATGCATCTTCTGATGCGAGTTTAAACACACTGAGTACGCCAGCATGACGCGTCAAGTCGGCGTATAGCGTAGAGTCGAGGGCGATTTTTATTGGTTGGGTCTTTCCGAGTGTCAATACCTCTCCCTGGCCAAACTTATCAACCCATAATTTAGCCCGGCCTAACTGCTCCAAACAGCGCAATCGCAGCTGACCAACTGCCTCCAAATTGACAATAGCCGGCAATTGCAGCCCTTTACCTTCCTCTAAACCAAAAGCGATGCCTGCCCAGTCCACACCTGAAGCCTGCTTTACTAGACTAGCGACCCCCATCCCAGAAAGGCGAAAACCCATTTCTATAAAATATGGCACGTTGTCGACCACAATAAAATCTATATGGAACGCCCCCCTGTTATAGTTGAACGTATCGCAGCATGCAGTCATCAAATCAACATAGGCCTGTGGCATACGGGATCCCGTCACTCCAACATGCCCGGACTCATAAAAACTGATTATATTTTCCTGAGAGACAACCCGCTCTATTAGTTTCTGACAATAGGTGAGTGCATATGGTTTCCCCTCGTAGACCACACCTTGGATAGAGAACTCTTCGCCATCGAGCCAAGTTTCTACGATGAAACCCTTGAAAGGTCGTCCCCCATAATTCATTGTAAGATTTAGCTGGTGAACAGCCGAGTCTAGCTGATCTCCATTTTCCACCATCCAGACTCCAAGACCGCCGCCTCCATCTACTGGTTTAATAATACATGGGTAGTCGAGATTATCTCTCGCTTTTAGAATTGCTGAAGTGGAAGAAAAATTGTGAAAGCTCGGCTGCGTTACTTTACAATTTTCAGCCAATAAATTTCTTTGGGAGTGCTTATCGAATGGCAATAAATGTTGGTCGGTACGACAAGAGCCCCACATACCACGCAACTTGAATGCACTCTGATTATAAACCTCAAATCCAGCCAATACCACTTTCGGGATGACAATACAGTTTGCTCTATCAAGTGCCTGGACGATATCTTCAACATTCTCAGGGCGTTCAATGGGTACTATTAAATCAAATAAGAGTTTAACCGTTTTAGATTGATACTCTATATAGTCAGGCGTTTCAATTAATACTGTAAAATAACCAAGCTCACTGGCAATTCTCTGATAAGGATTTAAACCATCCCTGGTCGAACCAATTTGAAAAAATACTTTATTCGTTTTGGTTTGCATAGTTATTATCGACCAGAAATAATTTCAGATGTGGTTTCATGTGAATAACTATTTCTTACTTGGATTACAGATTTGTGTGGATCATATCGTAGAATACGAGAAAGTGGATCGTCACTTTTGGCCGATAACAAGGATGTTACTAGCTGATTGTTATAGCACTGCCGCAGCTCTTGCAGGCTTAGTCCGGAGGCTTCTTCTAATCGCTTACTCAAAGGCGTATCAACTCTCATATCACTCTGAAGTAAGACATGAACTGAATTGGCTGAAAAATCTTTTTGTTGTTGAACAATATAGTCTGCTAAATTGCTTCCACGTTGCGTAAAGGGTGAATAGATCATACAAATTAACTGCTCATTTGTGATACAAAAAGCATCGATAGCAAACTTTTCAGCTCGCAGTCGTTGTTCGTTGATAGCAATCTCACCTTCGTAGCGGGTGGCCATCTCTTCAACTAAATGTGGTGGAAAACCTTTCTTTACCATTAAACCAAGTGCAAAATTGACATACTCCTTAATGCCCTCGGAATAGCTTCTATTCAAGCGAGTCTCAGCGCGGAGACCTCGAATATGCGCCATTAGTGTTGGGTTGCCACAGTCAGATTCTGAAAAGCTGAACATTAGTTCATCAAACTGGAATCCCATAAAATCAGTAAGAAGAGCCCAGTGCTCACCTGACTCATAGGAGGTGTCTTGGTAAATATTAAAAAATATCGGATCACGATCTAGCTGGTGAGTAATACGCTGAGCGGGAGATACGTTTCCTACGCCGTAAATTTTTTCGAAGTAGCCTTTGGCAACTCCGTCAAGCGTTTCTAAAAAACCCGCAAACCCCTTGTTTTTATCAACATCTGGTGCATCAAATAAACGCGCCAGATGGCGAGCCCAAGCAAAATAACCAGTTTGCTCTTTCGAAGAGTCGCCCGTAATAATTACGTCGACGCCCCCCTCATAATGAGCAGACATACCAAAAGAGTTAACCATACTCAAGTTGCAGGCATTACAGAACGTGGAACGCGCATCGGCTTGAAAGCGATGACCGTTCATTAACACGTCTGTACGATTTTGACACCTCACTGAGTCTGGCATTGGGAGGTTGCGATGAAACGGCCTAATAATCAAACCATCAGTGATCAAGCATTCAACCAGATCGTCGTCATAAATACCCAACGCGTGATATACGTTATCGATGTTTTCCATTACCCTATCGTTCATGCCCGCATGTCGATTGGTAGTAATTCTCAGCTGAAATGTCCGCCCCTTTTCCTGGAGTATAATTCCTTGTATATACCTAACCCACGCGACCATATAGCTGCTGTCTTTCCCTCCGCCGTAGGCTAAAAGCACTCGATTTGTTTCAATACATTCTTGATCTGGTAGCGATTTAATAAGTCTTTTGGCGCATTTTTTAGCAGATTCAATTACTGTGGGGGAGAAATAATTCTCCATATTTTTAGCCGCCATCTAAAACTCCTTTTTTTCATTAAGGGTCAAGTCACAGAAGTTGCTTTCCCAATCTGGGCGGCCGCAAAAACTGAGTGCAACACCCCCCCTTCCGGTAAGGTGTTGCTATGTGATTTACCGAACTCGGCAATGAAGAACGCGCTACGATTCAAGTGGGGCAATATCAGAATCTCAGCCAGCGAGAAATTGCTCGCGTGGCGGGGAGTTGCCCTTCCACCATTAGCCGAGAGCTGCGACGCAATCGGCTCCCCGGAGCCAGCTATGCGAAGGTAAGGTCTATGCCTATCATTTTTGTTCTCCTGGACGGTGTTTCCCCATTGCATTTATTTATTATTTGCTAAACATCCTGCAGTATTTGTATTCGAGTTTGTCGAAGCATATCTCGACATACAATCCAATCTCAATTAGCCATCCTGTGATTTGCAAGCACGGCAACCTGTATGCAATTTGTTCGTGGCGGGCGCCTAACAGGGTTAGTTGTCCGTGCATCTCCAGCTGTGCAGCCCAAACATATTTTGAATTGCATTTTGCGTCAACGATTCTTGAAATTTTCAGAAACGTCTTACCTTTTTGGAGTACTAGTCTCAAATACACGTAGTCCGTTTCCTAAATATATGTAGGGTCTGTCCCGCTATGTCATTTAATGGCCTATAAATTAAGGCAGGGGAGCGATCACAGTTTCGTTTTGATTTCAGTCGCGGAGTGGACCTTATTAGTGTTTTGCCACATGATTCGCCTTAATCCGCCGTCATGTGAGGGCTCGACTAATGGAGTGTCAGATTCGCCGTGCAACACCTGAAGACGCTGCAGCAATAAGCCATGTGGTGATCAACGCCTTAAGCAAATCCAACGCACAGGACTACGCGCCTGAAGTAATCGCCCGTTTGGAGCAAAATTTCTCGGTTCAGGCAATCCACGATTGCTGAGGCAACGTAAGGTTTTCGTTGCAGTGGTCAACCAACAAGTCATCGCCACCGCCAGCCTGGATGGCGCGGTTGTGCGCAGTGTCTTCGTGGAGCCGGACTACCAGGGCGAGGGCATCGGCAAGCAGTTGATGGAAGTCATCCATGCCGCTGCCGTTGAAGCAGGGCTGGAAGCACTGCAAGTACCCTCATCAATCACTGCCGAACGCTTCTACGCTTCCATGGGTTACCAGAAAGTGCGCGATGAATTCTTCGGCGACGAGCGCACGATCGTCATGCGCAAGAACCTGCAGCAATAGCGGGCCCTGCCTCAGGACCCGCTGACCACGCTTATATCCGCAGCAAAGCCTGCGCCAGATCCGCGCGCAGATCCTCCACATCCTCAACCCCCACCGACAAACGCACCAGCCCATCGCCAATACCCAGTTGCGCCCGGGTCTCCGCCGGGATGGTCGCGTGGGTCATGATTGCCGGGTGTTCGATCAGGCTTTCCACGCCACCCAAACTCTCGGCCAAGGCAAAGATCTCCACGTTTTCCAGGAAGCGCCTGGCGCCGGCCAGGTCGGTGTTGAGGTCGATGGAGATCATGCCGCCGAAGCCGCGCATTTGCCGTTTGGCCAGTTCGTGTTGGGGGTGCGAGGGCAGGCCGGGGTAGTAGACGTGCGTCACTTGCGGCTGACGTTCCAGCCATTGCGCCAGGTCCAGCGCATTGCTGCAATGGCGTTCCATGCGCAGGGCCAGGGTTTTCACGCCGCGCAGGGTGAGGAATGCGTCGAACGGGCCGGCGATGGCGCCGACGGCGTTTTGCAGGAAGCCCA
Organism: Pseudomonas sp. LB3P31; assembly: GCF_054897945.1. Taxonomy (NCBI): domain Bacteria; kingdom Pseudomonadati; phylum Pseudomonadota; class Gammaproteobacteria; order Pseudomonadales; family Pseudomonadaceae; genus Pseudomonas; species Pseudomonas sp. LB3P31. The sequence continues at coordinate 787,683 of NZ_CM142710.1, read as the reverse complement.
GGCGTTCGGCGAGTTCGGGGTTCTGGCCGACCACGGCGATGCCGCCGATGACGTCCGAGTGGCCGTTGAGGTACTTGGTGGTCGAGTGCAGGACGATGTCGAAGCCCAGTTCCAGCGGGCGCTGGATCCATGGGCTGGCGAAGGTGTTGTCGGCCACGCAGATGATGCCGCGGGCGCGGCAGATGCGGGCGATGGCGGCGAGGTCGGTGAGGCTCAGCAGCGGATTGGTCGGGGTCTCGACCATGACCATGCGCGTGTCGTCCTGCAGGGCCGTCTCGAAGGCCGAGAGGTCGGTCAGGTCGACGAAGCTGAAGCGGTGCCCGGCGCTGCGCCGGCGGACTTTGTCGAACAGGCGGAAGGTGCCGCCGTACAGGTCATTACCGGAGACGATGTGCGAATTGGCGTCGAGCAATTCGAGCACGGTGGAGATGGTCGCGAGGCCCGAGGCGAAGGCGAATGCCTGGGTGCCGCCTTCGAGGTCGGCCACGCAGCGTTCCAGGGCAAAACGCGTCGGGTTGTGCGAGCGGCCGTAGTCGAGGCCCTTGTGCACGCCGGGGCTTTGTTGCAGGTAGGTGGAGTTGGCGTAGATCGGCGGCATCAATGCCCCGGTGGACGGGTCCGGCGTCTGCCCCGCATGGATCACGCGAGTGGCAAAGGCGTGCGCCGCAGCGGTTTTGTCAGGCTGGCTCATGCAAGGGATCTCCGTAGGTGATTGAGCAGGTCGACGCGGGTGATCAAACCATGGAAGCCCGCCGCGTCGGCGATGATCGCCACCAGTCCGCGGTCGAGTTCGGCTTGCAGTTCAGCCAGGCTGGCTCCGGGTGCAATGGTCTGGACCTTGTCGGTCATGGCGCTGGCAACGCTCAGGCGAAAGTGCGAGGCGTCTTCCTGCATGCCGAACAGGATGTCGGATTCGTCGATCACGCCGACCAGTTGCTCGCCGTTCACCAGCACCGGCAGCTGCGAGACATCGGCCAGGCGCATGCGCTGGAATGCGGTGAGCAGGGTGTCGTCGGGGCCGACGCTGATGACTCGGCCATCCTCGAATCGCCGGGCGATCAGGTCGCGCAGGTCGCCGTAGCGCTTGTACTGCAGCAGACCCTGGTCGTTCATCCATTGGTCGTTGTAGACCTTGGACAAGTACCGGGTGCCGGTATCGCAGACAAAACTGACCACGCGCTTGGGTTCGGTCTGTTCGCGGCAGTAACGCAGCGCCGCTGCCAGCAGGGTGCCGGTCGACGATCCGCCGAGGATGCCCTCGGCGCGCAGCAGTTGGCGCGCATGGTCGAAGCTTTCTTCGTCGCTGATCGAGTAGGCCTTGCGCACGCTGGACAGGTCGCAAATCGAGGGGATGAAGTCCTCGCCGATGCCTTCCACGGCCCAGGAACCGGGCTTGCCGAGGGTGCCGGTGCGGCTGTATTCGGCCATGACCGAACCGACCGGGTCAGCCAGGACCATTTCCAGGTCCGGTTGCACGCGTTTAAAGAAGCGGGTCAGCCCGGTGAGGGTGCCGGCTGACCCAACGCCAACGACGATGGCGTCGAGGTCGTGCTGGGTCTGCGCCCAGATCTCTGGCGCGGTGCTGCACTCATGTGCCAGGGGGTTGGCCGGATTGTTGAATTGATCGGCGAAGAACGCATCGGGAATGTCCTGCGCCAGGCGTGCGGCAACGTCCTGGTAGTACTCGGGGTGGCCCTTGCCGACGTCGGAACGGGTGATGTGCACTTCGGCGCCCATGGCCTTGAGGTGCAGGACCTTCTCGGTGGACATCTTGTCCGGGACGACCAGGACCACCCGGTAACCCTTGGCACGGCCGACCAGCGCCAGGCCCAGTCCGGTGTTACCGGCGGTCGCTTCGACGATGGTGCCCCCGGGCTTGAGGCGGCCATCGCGCTCGGCGGCGTCGATCATCGCCAGGCCGATGCGGTCCTTGATCGAGCCGCCGGGGTTCTGCGATTCGAGTTTGAGGAACAGGGTGCACGGGCCGGTATCGAAGCGGCTGACACGCACCAGTGGCGTGTTGCCGATCAGTTCGAGTACGGCGGGGCGGGAATCGTTTGGCATGTCATCACCTCGCTTGTTGATTGGCAGGAGGGTCAGTGATTTTCTGGGGGTTATTGTGGTGGTATGGGAAGGACCTTAGGTCGGGATGGCTGGGTTGGCAACCGTGGGGTAGGGCTGGAACGGGTTCGAAAGATCGCAGCCTCGTTTCTCTCGACAGCTCTTACAGGTGCCCATGGCCTGATCGTCATGTACTGCGTTCGAGTCGGAAGGGCTACCGGTGGTCCGACGGCGTGAATCTTCTGCACTGCCCACACTCGATGTCCCGTAGGGCTTTGCTTTGCGATGGCGGTGTTATCCGCCAGGGGTACTTGTAATGAGATCGGTCGAAGACTTCAGGATAAAATCTCATGCGCTGCTGATTGAGCTGGATGCGGCGACGATGGGCATGATGTTGCTTGTTTCCACTCGATGCGTATCGGGGCCGCAATGGGACGAAGCAACCCAAAGGCACCACGACGCCTATGAGCTGTGGAATACTTTTCTCAATGTGCCTGAAACGCCCGATCCATGATTGTCAGGCGGACCGGGTTGCCCCGGTCCGCACAGTCAACGTCAGCTTTGGCAGAAGCGAATGCGGTTGCCGAACGGGTCATGGACTTCGAGGATTTTCCCCCAGCCTTGCTCGATGATTTCCGGGCGGCCATAGCCATAGCGCTTGGCTTGGAGTTCGTCACGCAGCAGTTCGATATTGTGCATGGGGACAAAGGTTGTAGAGCCTGGGCTCGCGTCGCCATGATGTTCGGAAAGGTGCAGTTGCAGGCCGTTGCGCTGGATCCCCAGGTATAGCGGCATATCCGCTTCGAAACGGTGCTCGAAGACTACGCTGAAACTGAGGAAGTCCAGGTAGAACTCCCGGGCCTTGGTTTCGTCGAACATGCGCAGGATAGGAATGGCTTTGTCGAAAGTGACCGCAGGTTGCGGCGTTTCCTGGGGCAGTGTCGCCGCAGCGGTGTTCCAGTCCTTGTAGCCCAACTGGTGCGCTATCAGTTCCAGCGCCATGGAGTGCGAGGCTTGCGGATCGCGCACTTGCAGTGAGGCGCGCAGCCGCTTGGCCATTTGCTTGGCTTGTTCGATTGAAATCATCACAGCTCCTTGAGTCGAGACAGGTTGGTGCTCGCATTGCCAAACCTCGACCGTCAAGAGTTGCGACAGGATTTGGGTATTGAATCAATGCTTTCACCTTTCCTTGCGGAAGCGAGCGGCGGGCAGCATCGGCCCTCGCTGATGGTACACAGCCGATGGCGGGTGGGGAAGTGCCTGTCTTGAGCTTCCTGGAGCTGCTACTGAGGAGATGCAACATGGACCGGTTCACTGGCGGTTGCCTGTGCGGCAATGTGCGAATCGAGGCGACGGGGCGGCCCTACCGGGTCGGTCTGTGTCATTGCCTGGAATGTCGCAAGCACCATGGGGCGCTGTTTCATGCGTCGGCGATATTTCCTGAAGATGCGGTGAGCGTTCAGGGCGAAACCCGTGATTATCTCGGGCGATTTTTCTGCCCGCGCTGTGGCTCATCGGTGTTCGCCCGTACCGCGGATGAGGTCGAAGTGAACCTGGGATCGCTGGATGCGCCTGACCAACTCGAACCCACCTACGAAAGCTGGACTTGCCGCCGCGAGGCCTGGTTGCCCAGGTTTGCGCTGGCGAGGCACTATGAACGTGATCGGGCTAGTTCGGATCGCTTTGAGGACTAGGTGCAAGCGGGAGGACGATGATGCTGTTTGTGGTAATGCTGGGGGGCAAACATCCCCGGGCCAGGATTGAGGTCCACGATGTTGTGTTCGCTGTTGCTGATACTCTGGAAGGTACCTATCCGCAGTTGCGCCATGGCTGGTTTGGCAGTCCCGCTGGCGTGCATATCGACTCGTGGATGCGCGTGGAGGGCGTCGAGGGCTGGAAGGTCGAACTGAGTCCGCTGGCACCCGCCGCGGACTCGCCGCGACTGTACTTCATCAACCTGGGCGGCTATGAATCGGCGGTGTTTGGTGAGGCTCACCATTACTTGCTGGTGGTTGCCCGCAACAGGAAGGAAGCGGCTGCCAAGGGCAAGCGGCAGATGCCGAGGCACTGGAGCCAAGCGCATACCGATGCGCTGATGGACGTCGATGATTGCCTGCCGATTGATCTGGTGGCTGGGCGTTATGTGCACCTGGTCGAGGGTGAGCATGGCGGGGTTGTTCAGGGTAACGATTACATCGTCCTGCCGGGGTGAGCTACTGGACTGATCACGCCTCGCGGATCTGATTGACCCCGGTGATCTGCCCGTTCCAGATCATCTCGTAATGGGCGGTCTGTACGATCGACGAGACCGGCCTGGGCGTCATCAGCGCCCAACAGTGGTTCCCACGCAGACGCACCGACTGGTAACGCAGACCGGGGCAGCCGGCTTCCTTGACGGCCTTGCCCAGGCGATGGGATGCCGCGTAATTGTCGGGCGCGTAGATTGGGTCTTTCATCGCGATGGCCGTCGCATCTTTCATCGCGGCTTCAACGAAGGAACAGGCCAGACCGCGAAAGACAAACCGCTCATAGTTCAGCCCCCGCACCTTGGACCAGTACAGGCTCTGGTGATGCTGCACTTCGGCCAGGGCGGTTTCCATCGAACCTGCCAGGTACAACACGCCAAAGCTGCCATCGCTGAACCGCGAGCCGGCCGGATTGACGTGGGTGAAGGGCGCCGTCGCATAGGAGCAGCCAGGAATGCCGAAGGGGATTTCGCTGCGTGGGATCATCTCGAGCTGACCCAGCTCATTCCTCAGTCGGGGATTGGTCAGCGCCTGGATCTGGTAAAGCGCCTCGAACTCCTGCGCGTCGGCCACGTCATCAAACAGGTTGATCGGCGGGAACTTCGAATTGACCAGTCGAAACGCTTGCACCGGCTGGCCGACAAGGCTGGGCAAGCGGCTCAGCGTCACCATTGCGCGCCTCGCAGCACATCGATGCGGCGGAACGTCTCATACAGCGCAATCATGTCCCCCTGAGACATGACTTCCAGGGGCGAACGGCCGTTGAAGAATTCGTTGTGATTGGCCATGGCCGGGAAACCATAGACATTTTCCGGGTTGTCAAACACCAGGCGCAGTCCCGCGTGAATGTTCAGGACAAAGCTGATGCGCTGCATCTGGTCGGCATCCAGCGCCACGGACCAGTCGGGGTCGCGCTGTTTGGCGCGGGTATGGGTGCTGCGCGAGATTCGCAGGATCCGGCATGCCTGTTCACTCGAAGCCGCCCATTTCTCAATGATGCCGACCGCTGCGCGCAGGCCGGCTACACATTGATCCTTGGAAAATGCCTGTGCGGGAAGGGCGATTGCCATGAAATTCACCTCTGCGTTAATCTATAGACCAAGTTATAGACTTCTTGCGTCTATAGATCAAGCGAGTCGCCAAGTGTCCGAGTAATCATCAGCGTCTGCGGCGCGACTCGCCAGCCGTGCCGTTAATTGAGTCCCCGCGCGTCCATAGGGTGTACTATCAAGGACTGTTCATCAGATATCAGTTTGCCATGGCCACGCAAAGCGAAGAGAGCCGCCAGATCGTAGCTTCTCTGGCGCACCGTGTGGGTCCCGACGCCGACTCCGCAAGGATTGCCCAGGCGCTTGTCACCACCATGCAGGATATGGACGCAGCCCTCACGCCGATCATTGGCAAGCAGGGGGTTGTCGCGCTTTACCGCCGCAGCCTGCATCTTTGCGTCGCCAGACACCCGCGTCTCGCCGGCACTTACGACAGTCTGCAGGCCTCGCTGGATGTGCTTGCCCTCAAGTCGCTGCTCGTCGAGCAGAACGATGCCGATGCGTTGTTCTTCAGCGAAGTCATGCTGACCACCTTCTACGAGCTGTTGATCACGCTGATCGGGCCCTCGCTCACCGCACGTTTGCTTCGTGACGTGTGGGGACCTTCCCTGAGCGACACCCCTTCGCAGGAAATTTCGCCATGAGCACCAAAGTAACGATCAACCGTCTGGCCACGGGCGTGCCAGGACTGGACGAGGTGCTGGGCGGAGGATTACCGGAATTTTCGTTCAACCTGATCGCCGGCCCCCCTGGCTGCGGCAAGACCACCCTGGCCCATCAGATGATGTTTGCCCTGGCGACCCCGGAACGCCCGGCGCTGTTTTTCACCGTGTTAGGCGAACCGCCGCTGAAGATGCTGCGCTACCAGCAGCAGTTTGACTTCTTCGACAGTGAAGCGATCAATCACTCGGTGCGCTACATCAACCTGATGGACGACACCCTCGCTGGCGACCTGGACGAAGTGCTGCGGCGCATTGTCAGCGAAGTGGAAACCCACTCGCCGGCCCTGGTGTTTGTCGACTCGTTCCGCTCGGTGGTATTGGCCAGCCAGACCCAGGACAACCCGAACAACAACCTGCCGCAGTTCGTCCAGCAACTGGGCATGTTGATGACCACCTGGCAGGCGACGACCTTCCTGATTGGCGAGTATTTCACCGAAACCGACACCAACCCGATTTTCACCGTGGCCGATGGCCTGATCTGGCTGCGCCAGAGCGTGCAGCGCAACTCCATGGTGCGCAAAATGGAGATCATGAAGATGCGCGGCCAGCCGACGCTGCCAGGGTTGCACACCTTCCGCATCGCCACCTCGGGGATCAAGGTCTTTGCGCCGGTGGCCACCGAGCATTTCGACGCACCGCGCGCACTCACCGGCGAGCGCCTGAAGATGGGCGTGCCGCAACTCGATGAGATGCTGGGCGGGGGCCTGCCTCGGGGCTATTCGTTGCTGGTGGCCGGGCCGTCGGGCTCGGGCAAAAGCATTCTCGCCTCGACCTTCCTTGCCGAAGGTGCGCGCAATGGCGAGACCGGCGTGATCGCAGTTTTTGAGCAGCGTCCCAACTATTCGCAGAACGCCACCCTGGCACGCCTGATCGAGGCGGGGCAGGTGGGCCTGGTGGACAGCCGAGCGCCGGACTTGTCGATCGATGAAATCGTGCACTTGCTGCTCAGTGAAATCCGCCGACTGAAAGCGACCCGGGTGGTGATTGATTCACTGTCAGGATTCGAGCTGGCGCTGGCGCCGACCTTCCGCGAAGACTTTCGCGAGTCGCTGTCGCGGATGGTCACGGCATTGACCGGCGCCGGGGTCAGCGTGTTGATGACGTCGGAGCTGGAAGATCGTTACACCGACCTGCGATTCAGCCCTTATGGCACGGCATTTCTCACCGACGCGATCATCGTGCAGCGCTACATCGAAGTGCAGAGCCGCTTGCTGCGCATCATGGCAGTGGTCAAGGTGCGCTCCAGCCCGCACTCCGACGAGCTGCGCCTGTACAGCATAAACAACGATGGGCTGCAGATCGGCGATCGTTTGCCGGATCAGGAAGGTTTGCTCGGGGGCCGGCCGACGCGGCGGCACACGGGCCTCGACAATGGATGAGGGAGTATCATGAACGGGGCTGATGGCCGGGACGAAAAAGCGCTGGCGAATGCCGCTCACGAATTGTTCCTGCTGGGTCAGAAAACCGTCAAGGCGCGAGCGGTACTGGTGGCCCTGCAAAAGGAACTGAGCGACGCCAACACCCAGCTGATGGACAATCAGCAGGTCGAGCAGTTGATCGAGGCCAATCAACAACTGGTGCTGGCGATCCTGTCGGCGCAGTCGGATGCCGAAGAGAGCCGGCGTACCGATCGCGAACAGCAGCTGTTCCTGGAGATGCGCGAAGCCAACGAGCAACTGGTGATTGCCGCCCTGAGCGCGCAACAACTGCAAGCCTTGGCCGAACAGACGCTGCTGCAGCAACGCAACACTCTGGCCCTGGTGGCCCACGAGTTGCGCAACCCGCTGACGCCGATCAGCATGATTGCCGGTCGCCTGGCACGGGTACCCAGCGCCGAGCTGCCGCGCATGCAGCAACTGATCGAGGGGCAGGTCAAGCACATGTCGCGGCTGGTGGAGGACTTGCTCGATGTCTCCCGCGCCAGCACCGGCAAGCTGCGCCTGGACTGCTGCCGGGTCGATATCGTCCCGATCATCGAAGACGCCGTCGAAGTGTGCCGGTCAGTGATGACCGATCATCATCTGCAGTTCACGGCCCAATTGCCGGGGGAGCCGCTGACGGTCAACGGCGATGCCATACGCCTGACGCAAATCCTCGGCAACCTGCTGGGCAACGCCGCCAAGTACACCCCCGCAGGCGGCGTTGTTACCCTGGAGGTCACGGTCCAGGGCCACAACCTGATCATCTGCATTCGGGATAGCGGCATCGGTATTTCCGCCCAGGCGCTGCCGTTTGTCTTCGAGCCGTTCGTGCAGGACATTCATGCCGTCGGCTTCAACGGCGCCGGCCTGGGCATCGGCCTGACGGTGGTGCGCGAGCTGGTCGAGGCCCACGGTGGCCGCGTGACCGGTCGCAGTGAAGGCGACGGGCAGGGCAGTGAGTTCGTGGTGACGTTACCCTTGATCATCCATTGAGGTCAGTTTGTTGTATTGTCGTGCTTTCAGGGATCCGATGGCTGACAAGGAGTTCACAATGACACTGACCCACGCTCGATTGATGGAAATCGCCAGGACCAACCCGGCCAACGTCGAGATCCTCGAGCGTTTGCCGTCTCTAGGCCTCAATCAGTGCATGCTCACTGCGGGCTGCCTGTTCCAGGCGGTGTGGAACCATCACGACGCAAAGCCCGCCGCGTGGGGCGTCAAGGACTACGACGTTTTCTACTTTGACGACGACCTGTCGTGGGAGGCGGAGAACGAGGTCATCCTGGCCGCCAAGGCGCTGTTTCACGACCTTGACCTCAACATCGAAATCAAGAATCAGGCACGGGTTCACCTGTGGTACGGCGAACGCTTTGGCGGGGCGTATCCCCAGCTGCAATCGGCGAAGGATGGAATTGACCGCTACCTGATCGAGGGCACCTGCATCGGCGTGGATGTACTGAGCGCCGAGGTGTATGCGCCTTATGGTTTGAGTGATGTTGAGCAAGGGCTGTTGCGGATCAATCCGGTGAACCACCAGTTTGATCTGTTCGAACATAAGGCCCTGAGCTATCAGGAGCGCTGGCCCTGGTTGAAAATTGTTTATCCGGCTGTTTAGCGTCATGGATTTGTCTAAAAGGATCAAAACACTCGTTTGCAAATAGCCTTCAATTACCGCTTGGCGCGGTCGATAACCTGATCAGAACAGCCATCCGCGCATGGCTGCGCCCAACTGATCGGGGATGCACAGAGTGTCGATAAAATTACGCTTGATACTGCTGATTGGAACAGGCCTGCTCACGGCCTTGATCATGAGCCTGGTCAGTTATCTGGGAAACACGCAGATGGCGGGGGCGGTGAATGACAATGAAGTGAGCATGGCGGCGCTGCGCAACCACCTCGAAGCGGACATGATGCATGACGCCCTGCGCGCCGATGTGTTGTCGGCAATGCTGGTCGGTCTGGGTAAAAGCACCAGCAGCAAGGCCGAGGTGCGCAGCTCCATCGATGAACACGCGGCGCATTTTCGCGAAGTGCTGGGCAATAACCTCAAGCTGCCGGTCAACGCCACCATCAAGGCCGGTCTGAATCAGGTCAAGCCCAGCCTCGACACCTATATCAGTGCAGCCGAGCGCATTGTCGGGCTGGCACTGGACGATCCGCAGGCGGCGCAACAGCAACTGGGTACTTTCAACGCGGCGTTCAGCCAGCTCGAAGACCAGATGGCCGCGCTCAGCGAGCTGATTGAAACCGATACCCAGCAGACCAGCGCCGGCACGCAGCAAGCGATCAGCAACGCCAACCTGGCCCTCGGTGGCGTGTTGATCGCCAGCCTGTTGTTGCTGCTGGTGCAGGGGCGCTGGGTGATGCTGAGCATCATGGGGCCGTTGCAAACCGCCAGTCGTATAGCCAACAGCATTGCCCATGGTCACCTGAGCGAGGCGATCACTGAACCTGCCGGCAAGGATGAAGCCAGCACCCTGATCCGCAGCCTGGCAACCATGCAGCGCGACCTGCGCGGCATGATCGAGGTGGTGCGCAGCAATGCCCACGGCGTCAGCGGCATGAGCGAACGATTGAGCCATGGCTGCCACGAGGTCGCCGACAGCAGCCAGCAACAGAGCAGCGCTGCCAGCACCATGGCCGCCGCCGCCAGCGAGATGACCGCGAGCATCGAGGAAATCACCCGGCACGCCGAACGCGCGCTGAACATGGCCAACCAGGCAGAAAACCTGGCCAAGGAAGGGGGGCGGGTGATCCATCAGGTGGTCAGCGACATGGATGGCATCGCGCGTTCGGCGCAGCAGTCGGCGCAGGTCATTCGCACCCTGGACAAGGAATCCGAGGGTATCTTCAGCATCATCCAGGTGATCAAGGGTATTGCCGACCAGACCAACCTGCTGGCACTCAACGCCGCAATCGAAGCCGCCCGCGCCGGCGAGCAGGGCCGCGGTTTTGCCGTAGTGGCCGACGAGGTGCGCAGCCTGGCCGGGCGCACCAGCGCCTCCACCCAGGAAATCGCCGGCATGGTTGCGCGCATCCAGCAGAGCACCCGCGAGGCGGTCAGCAGCATGGAGGCCGGGGTGGCGCAGGTCGACAAAGGCATGGCGGTGACCGCTGAGGTCGAGCGCGCGATCCGCGAGATCCTCGATGCGACGCTGAATACCACGCAACTGGTCAACGACATTACTCGCACCATTGGCGAGCAGAGCCTGGCCAGCAACGAAATCGCCCATCAGGTGGAGATGATTGCCGGGATGTCCGAGGGCAACAGCCGGGTGATTGGCCAGACGGCCTCGACCACTGATGAGCTGGCGAGCCTGGCAGGGCAGTTGTCGCAGTCGGTGGATCGGTTCAGGCTCTGACGGGCGGCGTTTGAAGATCAAAAGATCGCAGGCTGCGCCAGCTCCTACAGGGGATTGTGTACACCCGTAGGAGCTGGCGAAGCCTGCGATCTTTTGATTTTGTTTATAGATATTTGTCCGTAACAGCCCCTTCCGAAGCGCTGGACACGGTTTTTGCATACTTCGCCAACACCCCGCGCTTGTACTTGGCCTCCGGACGCACCCAACCGGTCTTGCGCCTGGTCAGTTCAGCCGCAGAAACGTCCACCGTAATCTGCCGGGTCTCGGCATCAATGACGATCCGGTCGCCGTCCTCGATCAACGCAATTGGCCCGCCTTCAAAAGCTTCCGGGGTGATATGCCCCACCACGAAACCATGAGAGCCACCGGAAAAGCGGCCATCGGTGATCAGCGCCACTTCCTTGCCCAACCCCTTGCCCATAACCGCCGAGGTCGGCGAGAGCATTTCGCGCATGCCCGGGCCGCCCTTGGGGCCCTCGTAGCGGATCACGATCACCTCGCCAGCCTTGACCTCTCCATTGAGAATACCCGCCAGCGCACCTTCTTCGCCGTGATAGACCCGGGCCGTACCTTCGAAGCGCAGGCCCTCCTTGCCGGTGATTTTTGCCACCGCGCCATCGGGAGCCAGGTTGCCGCGCAGCACCACCAGGTGCGAGTCTTTCTTGACCGGCTGATCGAAGGGCAGGATCACGTCCTGGCCGGCCACGTAATCGGCGACGTCGCGCAGGTTGTCGGCGAGCGTCTTGCCGGTCACGGTCAGAACATCCCCATGCAACATGCCGGCGTCGAGCATACGTTTCATCAACGGCTGGATGCCGCCGATGGCCACCAGCTCGCTCATCATGTAGCGGCCGCTGGGGCGCAGGTCGGCCACCACCGGTGAGATTTTGCCCAGCTCGACGAAATCATCCAGCGTCAGCTCGACGTCCACGGCGTGGGCCATGGCCAGCAGGTGCAACACCGCGTTGGTCGAGCCGGCGAGGGCGATGACCACGCGGATCGCGTTTTCAAAAGCTTTGCGGGTCATGATATCCCGCGGCTTGAGGTCCAGCTTGAGCAGCTCCATGACCTGCTGGCCGGCGCGAAAACTGTCCGAAGCCTTGTCGCTGCCCACCGCGTCCTGAGAGCTGGAGCCGGGCAAGCTCATGCCCAGCGCCTCGATGGCCGAGGCCATCGTATTGGCGGTGTACATGCCGCCGCAGGAACCGGGGCCGGGGATGGCCACTTCCTCGATCCGCTTGACCTGGATCTCGTTGATATCGCCGCGGGCGTGCTGGCCGACGGCTTCGAACACCGAGATGATGTCGGTATGGCCGGCGCCCGGGCGGATGGTGCCGCCATAGACGAAGATGGAAGGGCGGTTCAACCGCGCCATGCCGATCAGGCAACCCGGCATGTTCTTGTCGCAGCCACCCACAGTGACCAGCCCGTCGAAGCCCTCGCAACCGACCACGGTTTCAATCGAGTCGGCGATCACTTCCCTTGAGACCAACGAGTACTTCATGCCTTCAGTGCCGTTGGCGATGCCGTCGGAGATGGTGATGGTATTAAAGATCACCCCTTTGGCCCCGGCGGCGTTGGCCCCGCGTTCGACCTCCAGCGCAAGCTTGTCGATGTGCATGTTGCACGGCGTGACCATCGCCCAGGTCGAGGCGATGCCGATCTGCGGCTTGCTGAAATCCTCGTCGGTAAAACCCACGGCGCGCAGCATGGCGCGGCCCGGAGCACGCTCCACGCCGTCCACCACCTGGGAGGAATACTTGCGCAAATCGGGCTTGTCGCTCATGACCGTTCCTCACTGGCTCGTCTGGAAACCACGCTGAGTATAGTGGCCCCAGCGCCCCCGGCCGGACCAACAAGTCGGGAACAGACGCGCGGGTTTGCCCTGACGTGATATTCTTTGCAACTACTTGGTTCGATCCATTCAGTTTGCGTGTCCCTGAGACGCGCCAACGGAATCACTGTCGCTCAAGCAGCTGAAGCTAATAAAGATAAAAAGTCAGTTCAGTAGGGACATATAAACTGAGGTCGATGCAGTCAATCGGCCTTGTGTGCCCACCCTCCAATCCTGCGGCGCGAGCACCCACGACATCCTGCCTGAATGCCGTGAATCAAGGGGCTCGAGACTGCGGATGGCAGGGCGGATGGCGTTTTATCATAGGTGCTACAGATGTTTAAGAAAATCAACACGGCCCTGCTGGGGCTGGCTTTGTCGATGGGGATCACGTCCGTTCACGCGGAAGAGGCAAAGAAAGTCGATGTGCTGCTGATCGGTGGCGGCATCATGAGCGCAACCCTGGGTGTCTGGCTCAATGAGCTGGAACCTGGCACCTCGATGGAAATGATCGAGCGTCTCGACGGCGTGGCCCAGGAAAGCTCCAACGGCTGGAACAACGCCGGTACCGGTCACTCGGCGCTGGCTGAGCTGAACTACACCCCGGAAGACGACAAGGGCAACGTACAGATCCCGAAAGCCGTTGAAATCAACGAAGCGTTCCAGATCTCCCGTCAGTTCTGGGCCTGGCAGGTTCAGCAAGGCGTGCTGAAGAACCCGCGCTCGTTCATCAACTCCACTCCGCACATGAGCTTTGTGTGGGGCGACGACAACATCCAGTTCCTGAAAAAGCGTTACGAAGCCCTGCAGGCGAGCCCGCTGTTCGCCGGCATGCAGTACTCCGAAGACCCGGCTGTGATCAGCAAGTGGGTGCCGCTGATGATGGAAGGGCGTGACCCGAAACAGAAAATCGCCGCCACCTGGTCGCCGCTCGGTACCGACGTCAACTTCGGCGAAATCACCCGCCAGTTCGTCGCGCACCTGCAGACCACGCCGAAGTTCGACCTGAAGTTGTCCAGCGAAGTGCAGGACATCACCCGCAACGAAGACGGCACCTGGCGCGTCAGCTACAAGAACCTGAAAGACGGCAGCAAGTTCGAAACCGACGCCAAGTTCGTCTTCATCGGCGCTGGCGGCGGTGCCCTGCACCTGCTGCAGAAGTCCGGTATTCCTGAAGCCAAGGAATACGCCGGCTTCCCGGTTGGCGGCTCGTTCCTCGTGACCGAAAACCCGACAATCGCCGAGCAACACCTGGCCAAGGCCTACGGCAAAGCCTCCGTTGGCGCACCGCCGATGTCGGTGCCGCACCTGGATACCCGTGTCCTGGACGGCAAGCGCGTGATCCTGTTTGGCCCATTCGCGACCTTCAGCACCAAGTTCCTCAAGGAAGGGTCGTACCTGGACCTGCTGACCACCACGACCACGCACAACGTGTGGCCAATGACCAAGGTCGGCATCAAGGAATACCCGCTGGTCGAGTACCTCGCTGGCCAGCTGATGCTGTCGGATGAAGATCGTCTCAACGCGCTGAAGGAATACTTCCCGAACGCCAAGGCTGAAGACTGGCGCCTGTGGCAAGCCGGCCAGCGCGTGCAGATCATCAAACGTGATGAAGCCGCTGGTGGCGTGCTGAAGCTGGGCACCGAGATCGTTGCTTCGCAAGACGGCTCCATCGCCGGGCTGCTGGGCGCATCCCCAGGTGCATCGACTGCCGCGCCGATCATGCTGACCGTGCTGCAGAAGGTGTTCAAGGACAAGGTCGCTTCCCCGGCCTGGCAGGAAAAGCTTCACCAGATCGTGCCGAGCTATGGCACCCAGCTCAACGGCAATCCTGAAAAAGTCGCCGAAGAGTGGGCCTACACCGCCAAGGTGCTGCAACTGACCCCGCCACCGGCGATTGGCCAAGTAGCGGCTCCGGTAGTTGTTCCGGCTGACGCCGAGAAGGCTGCTCCGAAGGCTAATGCTGCAAGTGACATGGCTTTGTAAGTAGAAGCGTTGTTGGAGAGCCCGCTGAACCGGTGACGGTCAGCGGGCTTTTTTGTGGGTGTTGTTTTTTTGATCGGTAAGCCTTTTGCGCCCTCTGCAGCGGGAGACTTCCAAAGAAATGATCTGGGCCACGAAATCGTCGACAGAAGACATCATCGTCCTCGCACGGGGAATGATGCAGTCTTCAACACCTTGTGAGTTTTGAGGGGTGGCCCTCATCCTTTCCGGGTTCAAGCAATGATTTTCCAGGACGGGCTGCATTATGCAGCTGCTCCAGCAGTGCTTCCCCCGTAACCCATTACTGCGCTACCTATGGTTGACTCCTGATTCTCTCTTAGGAAAAAGGATGGTGTGGGCGCTGTAATATTTGGAAATAGTGCATTCCATCGAGTCGAAACCGGGAGATCAAAACGCTGCTTAACTGAACATTGCCGGATTATCAGATCAGTACTAAAGCGGGGAGGAAGGCATGGCTGACAGATTACGGGTGTTGTTCGTTTGTGCCAAAAACGATGTCCGATCAGTGTTGGCCGAAGCTCTGCTTCGCCACACAGCCCCGTCAAACTTCGAAGCGTACAGCGCTGGCGTCGAGCCTAGCCAAGTTGATCCCCAAACCCTGGAGTCTCTTGAACATATAGGCATAGAAACCAATGGCTTACGTAGCAAATCGATAGATTATTTCGAGGGGCAGGAGTTTCACTATGTCATTACACTGTGTGACAAGTCTTCGCAAGAAGCATCGCGAATGCCGACGTCTGGGGAGATGATCGTGTGGAATTTCGAAGATCCAACTATCAGTGAGCGTCATGACCCATTCCGGCACGCGCTACAAGAAATTCACGACCGTATCAAGATGTTCGTCATGGTGAAGACCAGGCACTGAAACTCTCAGCTCTTCGAAGGTTTCTGCTCAAAAAGCGATTACTCAAGGTGCCGCTCCAAGTGGACCGTCACTCACGTCACGTCAAACTGCCGCCGTATCTGCCATAAAATTTTTACGGTTTTTTTACGCTAGGTGTTTTTGCCTGCAACGATACTGGCCGCGAATTTTTACATTCTCCCATGTGCCTCGTCCGGCGCATGGCAAATAGTATTGCCCAAGGATGGCCTGTACTTCCTCCTCGCAATTTGAGAGAAGCAAACCTTGAGTGAAACTGTGACCCGTGCACACGAAGTCTCCCCATCGAAAACGTCTGGAGTGGGCTTGCTCATCGCGGCGGTCGGCGTGGTTTACGGAGACATTGGCACCAGCCCTCTATACACGCTGAAGGAAGTGTTTTCCGGCCACTACGGAGTTCAGGTAAACCACGACGGCGTGCTGGGCATTTTGTCCTTGATCTTCTGGTCACTGATCTGGGTGGTCTCGATCAAATACGTGCTGTTCATCCTGCGGGCCAATAACCAGGGTGAGGGCGGCATCATGGCGTTGACAGCATTAGCGCGCCGCGCTGCAGCACCCTATCCATTTATGAGCAAGGTGCTGGTGCTGCTCGGCCTGTTTGGAGCAGCGCTTTTTTACGGGGACAGCATGATCACCCCGGCGATTTCTGTGCTCTCGGCAGTCGAAGGATTACAGCTGGCGTTTGACGGCATAGAGCATTGGGTTGTGCCGTTGTCAGTGATAGTGCTGGTAGCGCTGTTCCTGATACAGAAACATGGCACGGCTCGAATCGGCATCCTGTTTGGCCCAGTCATGGTGCTGTGGTTTGTCGTATTGGGTGCGCTCGGGGTTTACGGTATTTTGCAGCGTCCTGAAGTACTGCAAGCGCTTAACCCTGCTTGGGCTGTGCAGTTCTTTGTGGTTCATCCGGGCATCGGTGTGGCGATTTTGGGTGCTGTCGTGTTGGCATTGACCGGGGCTGAGGCTCTGTATGCCGACATGGGACATTTTGGTCGCAAGCCGATTTCTCGTGCCTGGTTCATTTTGGTGTTGCCGGGGCTGGTACTCAATTATTTTGGCCAGGGTGCCTTGATCCTGGAGAACCCGGAGGCGGTGCGAAATCCGTTTTATCTGCTTGCACCTGGTTGGGCTCTGTTGCCCATGGTCGCGCTTTCCACCCTCGCAACCATCATCGCCTCTCAGGCCGTAATCTCTGGTGCTTTCTCCCTGACGCGCCAAGCCATTCAGTTGGGATACGTCCCGCGCATGTTTATCCAGCACACCTCCAGCCAAGAGCAGGGGCAGATTTACATCGGTACAGTCAACTGGGCGTTGATGGTCGGTGTCGTGCTACTGGTAATAGGTTTCGAGTCGTCCAGTGCCTTGGCCGCTGCCTATGGGGTCGCGGTGACAGGCACCATGTTGATCACCACTATCTTGTCTTCCGCTGTCGTCCTTCTGCTTTGGAAAACCCCGCGCTGGCTGGCTATCCCGATGTTGCTCGGGTTTTTGCTGGTGGACAGTCTGTACTTTGCTGCCAACGCACCGAAGATTTTCCAGGGAGGGGCGTTCCCGGTGATTGCCGGCATCGGCCTGTTCATTTTGATGACCACCTGGAAACGCGGGAGAAAGATCATTGTCGAGAGGTTGGACGAGACCGCACTTCCTCTGCCGTTGTTCATCGGCAGCATTCGTTCGCAGCCACCGCATCGGGTGCAGGGAACAGCGGTTTTTCTGACGGCCAGGGCCGATGCTGTTCCCCATGCACTCTTGCACAATTTGCTGCATAACCAGGTTTTACACGAGCAGGTGGTGCTGCTCACCGTAGTCTCCGAAGATAGCCCTCGGGTTACTGCTGACAAAAGGTTTGAGGTTGAAGCTTACGGCGACGGGTTCTTTCGTGTCAGCCTTCACTTCGGCTTCATGGAGGAGCCGGATGTGCCCATGGCGTTACGTCTGTGTCCCCTGAATGCGCTGGATTTCAGTCCGATGCGCACCACATATTTCCTCAGCAGGGAGACGGTGATCCCCACCAAACGCATTGGAATGGCACGTTGGCGCGAAAGTCTGTTCGCGTTCCTGCTGAAGAATGCCAACAGCAATCTCAAGTATTTCAAACTGCCGTTGAACAGGGTGATCGAGCTGGGTACTCAGGTGGAGATGTAAGAGCTGCTGGGTACCTCAGCTATAAGATGAGGATTGAGCTCACTGCTCCGATGCCGAGGGGAAGCCATGTGTCACTTATCTACGTGGCTGCAGTGAGTCGTTGCTCGGTCGAGCTCTCATAAATTATGCGCTCCTCAAAGCTCTGAGGGGTAACGCTACCAGTCCGCTGCACGTGGCCAACGTTTGGGAGGGCGTTCCGCGTGATCCTCTCCAGCTGTGATATCGAACCTGCCTACTCCCCCATGCTCCACTTGGGAGCTATCGAAATCTTTGTACAGCTTTTGCGCTAAAAGCTGTACAAATCAAAATATCTGTACAAGTATTTAGAAGGTGTGGCATTCTGTCATCAGAAAGCCAGCGCTCTCTGCTTTCTTTTCCCTAGCGCATCAGCTGTCTACAGCTTTTCAAATGCATTGACCGATTTAGACCACCCACCTTTGTTCTCTACTTTTGGGTAGCACAATGAAGGAGGGGTATATTTTTCGCGAGTCTTGAGCGGCCAGTGTGTTGATCCACAATAGTCTGACCTTCTCTATCTCCGGGGGCACTGGCAATGTTTAAGACATACAAGAAAGAAAACGTAAAGCTGCAACAAATCATCGCTGAGCAATCCAGTTTGCTCGGGGCAATTAATCGCTCAATGGCGGTGATTGAGTTTGACCTGAATGGAATGGTTTTAAAGGCAAATGAAAATCTCCTTAAAACCATGGGTTACGACCTGGATGAGGTTTTGGGACAGTCGCACCGAAAATTTTGTCCGCCCAATTTCGCTCGTAGCAAAGAATACCTGGACTTCTGGAGCCGCCTCAAAAGCGGTCATTTCGAATCAGGGACTTTCGAGCGGATAAATTCTTCTGCTGAACCCATTTGGTTAGAGGCTAGTTACAATCCAGTCAGGGATGAGCGCGGAAATGTGGTCAAAGTAGTTAAGTATGCACTTGATGTCACATTGAAGTTGCAGCAAGAAAGTTTAGTCAGAGGGAAATTGCAAGCACTCGATCGAGCGATGGGCATAATCGAATTTGCGTTAGACGGCAGCATTCTTGATGCCAATCAGAATTTTTTGAATCTCACTGGGTACAGTTTAGTTGAACTCAAAGGAAAGCACCACAAGCTGTTTTGTAAACCTGCATTGGCGAACAGTGGTGAGTACCAAGATTTTTGGCGTCGTCTGAATCAAGGGGAATTTTTTAACGGGCAGTTTGAACGTGTCGGTAAGGGAGGGAGAGCCTTATGGCTTGAAGCTACCTACAATCCGGTTTATGACGCCAATGGATGCTTGAATAAAATCGTGAAATTTGCATCAGATGTCACAGCGATGGTGCAAAAGCATACTGAGGACACTCAAAGTGCTAGCCAAGCCTACAGCATTTCAGTTGAAACTCGCAGGGATGCCGAGCGCGGAACATTGGTTATCCAGCAAGCGGCAAGCGAAATGCGCGAAATCGCCGCTAACATAGAGGACTCCTCACTTATTATCGCCAAGCTCGGCGAGTGTTCTGAGCAGATCACCACTATCGTTAAAACGATACGGGGGATTGCTGATCAGACCAACTTACTGGCTTTAAACGCTGCCATCGAAGCCGCTCGGGCGGGCGAGCAAGGACGCGGATTTGCTGTGGTCGCTGATGAAGTTAGGTTGCTAGCTGCACGCACCAGTGGCTCTACGATGGAGATCGCAGAAATGGTTAACAAGATTCAGGCTGAAACGCAGTTAGCGATCAAGAGTATGGCCGGCACGCGCGAGCGGGCTACCAAAGGCGTCGAGCTAGCTGATCAAGCAGGTACAGTCATCCAACAAATTCATGATGGTGCGAGTGAAGCTGTGCAGGCAGTCAGCATGCTTGCCCATGAGCAAGAGTAGATGACCTGGTGTCCTCGGCTGACTGCGGTATGACTTTCACATCACTCAATGCAGCCGCCACCTGAAAATGATTCTCCCTGCATAAGCTGATTTTGCTGTTCTTGAAGGAAACCCGGTTGAAAGCGTTAATGGCCGAAAATCTGGCTTACAGAGAATACCAAAAGCAATATCACGCAATCATGGCGGATTAGTTCTGCGCCTGGCGCCTCCCGAGGCTTCGCGCAAGTCACTTGCAGCGGTTATCGAGCAAGTCCGTGAAGCCCTTCACAACCCAGTGACTTAATGTCCGGCAATCACCAACCCGCTGCTGCGGTCACCCTGCGGAAAGCCATGTGCCCGCGCGTTTAGTGCGATCAAAAAGCTGATCACCAACAGCACCATCAATATCCAAGGAAAAACGCTCACACCCAGTTGATCGAGCATTACGCCGCCCAGCAATCCACCCACCGCAATCGCGCTATTCCATACGACGACATTCATGGAAAGGGCAACGTCCGCTCCTTTTCCGGCGGTGTCGGCCAACGCTGTTTGCAGCAGCGTCCCAGCGCCTCCGAATGTCAGTCCCCAGACAAACACCCCAAGCAGCATCACGATCGCGGAGTTCGAGAACACACCGAAAACCAGTGAAACAGCAGCGAAGGTGGCCAGACTGATTAGTACGGCGGTGCGTAGGTGACGATCCACCAGCCGACCGGTGATCCAGATACTCGCGAGCGCCGCGATGCCGAACACCAGCAGCACCACGTCGACATGCCCGGTCAATCCTGCGGATGAGAGGAAAGGGGCGATGTAGGTGTAGAGAATGTTGTGGGCCAGCATCCATGTGACTACCACACCCAGTACCGATCGTACGCCGGGCGTGAACAATACCTGACGCAGTGCCATGCGTTGCGATGACGATTGACCTGGGTAGTCGGGCACTTTGATCAACACCCACACGATCAGCACAAGGGTCAAACCGGACATCAGGGCAAACGCCATTCGCCATCCCATGAAGCCGCCCATCCAGGTACCCAGGGGCACTCCCAGGGATAATGCAATCGGGGTTCCGACCATCGCCACCGCCAGTGCGCGTCCCTGCAGGCGCGGTACAACCATGCGCCGGGCGTAACCGGCCAGGAGGCTCCAGGCCAGGCCGGCAGACACGCCAGCGAAAAATCGGGCGACCAGTGTCAGCCAGTAATCTGAAGACAAGGCAGTAATGGTGTTGAACAGCAGGAAGCCAAGAATCGTCGACAGCAGGACGGTGCGGCGGCGCCATCCTTGAGTAGCGATCGTCAGCGGAATCGCCGCTAACACGGATCCCAGGGCATAAACCGTGACCATCTGCCCGGCCAATGGTTGCGACACATCGAGCCCGGCGCCGATCTCAGGCAACAGTCCGGCCGGTAAAGTTTCGGTCACGATGCAGGTAAACCCAGTCATGGCCAACGCCAGTAATGCACCTAGCGGTAGCCGCTCGGCTTGCTGTTCATCATTTATCATTTCACGCTCCCTGATATATATACCGATCGATATAAATCTAGGGTGGGCCGGTCACGTTGTCAATCATTTATGTATCGATTAGTATCTAAGTCTCGCTGACGGAGGAACGTATGGCTCAGATGGGAAGACCGCGCACCTTCGACCGGGACGCGGCAATCAATCAGGCGATGAATCTTTTCTGGGAGCACGGCTACGATTCCACGTCGCTCAGCCAGCTCAAGGCGTCCATTGGTGGAGGTATTTCAGCACCCAGCTTTTATGCAGCCTTTGGCTCAAAGGAAGCGCTGTTCCAGGAAGTCATGGCGCACTATTTGAGTACCCATGGCCGGGTCACCGAGAGCCTGTTCGATGAAACACTGGCGCCCCGGGAAGCGATTGAACTGACCCTGCGTCGTTCTGCCAAAATGCAGACCGAGCCCGACCATCCAAGGGGTTGTCTGGTGTCATTGGGGTTGATGAGTGCGTGCTCGCAGGAGAGCAAAGTCATCTCCCGGCCACTGGCGGAATCCAGAGCCCTGAATCGTGTGGGCATCACCAAATGCGTTGAACGCGGCGTTGCCGAGGGGCAGTTGCGACCTACAGTGGATATTGAGGCGCTTGCTACGATGTTCGACAGCTTTCTGTCGGGACTTTCGATCCTGGCCCGGGACGGGGTGAGCCATGCAGCGCTGGATGCTGCGGTGACGCAGGTGATGAGTGTGTGGGATGGGGCGCGGGCTCCAGCTACGATCTGATCCGTATTTTTCATCGCGATCTGCATCTGTAATGAAAATAGCGTGCGGCTCACAATGACGCCACATTGAACAAGCAGGAGCGCCCCAAATGGGCAAAATGGCGATTTTCCTTGGTGGTTTTTTAGTATTGACCGTTCTGATTGGCGCGCTGGCTACGATCTCTCCGACATAACGTTGCCTGCACACAGCAAAACGCCTCCACTGATGGAGGCGTTTGCATTTTCAGGGTCTAGGTTATTTCACATCAAACCGATCCAGATTCATCACCTTGGTCCACGCCGCCCCAAAGTCTTTCACAAACTGCTCCTTGCCATCAGCGCTCGCATAAACCTCAGCGATAGCCCGCAGCTGCGCATTCGAACCGAACACCAGGTCCACCCGCGTGCCGGTCCATTTCACCTGGCCGGTCTTGCGATCACGTCCTTCAAATTCCTGTGCTTCATCCGAGGTGGGTTTCCATTCCACGCCCATGTCCAGCAGGTTGGTGAAGAAGTCGTTGGTCAGGGTTTCCGGGCGCTGGGTGAACAGGCCATGTTTGGTCTGGCCGACGTTGGTGTTCAGTACGCGCAGGCCGCCGATCAGGGCGGTCATTTGCGGTGCGGTCAGGTTGAGCAATTGTGCCTTGTCGATCAGCAGCGCCTCGGCCGGTACGGTGTAGCGGGTTTTGAGGAAGTTGCGGAAGCCGTCGGCGTCAGGCTCGAGGAAGGCGAAGGACTCGACGTCGGTCTGTTCCTGGGTCGCATCAGTCCGTCCTGGAGTGAAGGGCAGGCTGAGGTTGGCTCCAGCGTTTTTCGCCGCTTGTTCGACCCCTGCGTTGCCGGCCAGCACGATCAGGTCGGCCAGGGAGACTTTCTTGCCGCCGCTGTTGAACTCGTTCTGGATGCTTTCGAGTTTCGCCAGCACGCTGCCCAGTTGTTGCGGCTGATTGGCCTGCCAGGATTTCTGCGGTTCCAGGCGCAGGCGCGCACCGTTGGCACCGCCGCGTTTATCCGAGCCGCGGAAGGTCGAGGCAGCGGCCCAGGCGGTAGAGACCAGCTGCGAAACGGACAGGCCGGACGCCTGCAGTTTGCTCTTGAGGGCGGCGACGTCGCTGTCGTTGATCAACTCGTGGTCGACGTCGGGAATCGGGTCCTGCCACAGCAGCTCTTCGTTGGGCATTTCCGGGCCGAGGTAGCGCGAGAGCGGGCCCATGTCACGGTGGATCAGCTTGAACCAGGCGCGGGCGAAGGCGTCGGCCAGTTGCTCGGGATTCTGCAGGAAGCGCCGGGAAATCGGTTCGTAGATCGGGTCGAAGCGCAGCGCCAGGTCAGAGGTGAGCATGGTCGGGTTGCGGCGTTTGCTCGGGTCGTGGGCATCCGGAATGATCCCGGCGCCGGCGCCGTTTTTGGGCGTCCACTGGTGCGCGCCGGCCGGGCTTTTGGTCAGTTCCCAGTCGAAGCCGAAGAGGTTTTCCAGGTAGTTGTTGCTCCACTGGGTGGGCGTGGTGGTCCAGGTCACTTCCAGGCCGCTGGTGATGGTGTCCGGGCCTTTGCCGGTGCCAAAGCTGTTTTTCCAGCCGAAACCCTGTTCTTCCAGGCCCGCTGCTTCGGGTTCCGCGCCGACGTTGTCCGCAGGACCGGCGCCGTGGGTTTTACCGAACGCGTGGCCGCCGGCGATCAGCGCCACGGTTTCTTCATCGTTCATGGCCATGCGGCCGAACGTTTCGCGAATGTCCAAGGCGGATTTGACCGGGTCGGGCTCGCCTTCCGGGCCTTCGGGGTTGACGTAGATCAGGCCCATTTGCACGGCAGCCAGGGGTTTTTCCAGGTGCCGGCCGGGCTCGACGCGGCTGTCTTCGTTCTCGCCAGGCTCGGCGACCAGTGGGCCTTCGCCAGGTTTTTGCATCGGCTCTTTGTGGCCTTGATCGTAGCGGGAGTCGCCTGCCAGCCATTTGTTTTCCGAACCCCAGTAGACGTCTTCGTCCGGTTCCCAGACATCCGGACGGCCGCCGGAAAAACCAAAGGTCTTGAAGCCCATGGATTCGAGCGCGACGTTGCCGGTTAGGACGATCAGGTCGGCCCAGGAAACATTGCGCCCGTACTTTTGCTTAATCGGCCACAGCAGCCGGCGTGCCTTGTCCAGGCTGACGTTGTCCGGCCAGCTGTTGAGCGGGGCGAAGCGTTGCTGGCCGGAACCGGCGCCGCCACGGCCATCGGCGGTGCGATAGGTGCCGGCACTGTGCCAGGCCATGCGGATGAACAGCGGCCCGTAATGACCGAAGTCGGCCGGCCACCAGTCCTGGGAGTCGGTCATCAGCGCGCGCAGGTCTTGCTTGAGTGCCTGGAAGTCCAGGCTCTTGAACGCTTGGGCATAATTGAAGCCTTCGTCCAGGGGGGCGGACAAGGACGAATGCTGGTGCAGGATCTTCAGATTCAGCTGGTTGGGCCACCAGTCGCGGTTCGTCGTGCCACCGCCAGCGGCATGATTGAAAGGGCATTTCGATTCATTTGCCATGTGTGAGCTACCTTTGGGTCGTGATCATCCGGGCAGTGCGCACCTCATGGGTGCGGCCAAGCGACGAGCCACTGCTACGGCCAGCTGATGGCGCCAGCGCAGGACTAAGGTTAGACCCGACTTGGGAAGTCAGCTAATAGGGGGAGTGTTGCGGGGTGATAGGTTCAGTCTCTTACCTGGAATTGGCGCCCACAGTTCATCCGCCACCAAGCCAGCTAGACTTGCCGAGCAATTCTTGCACAAGAGGCGCTTATTCGTTGGCTACCGATCGTAGCGGGATGCCACAATCGGTTTTTTTCGCGGCAGCATGATCAGGCGGATCATATGGATCGACTTGGGCTTCGGCAGGACCAGCAAACCCAGATAGCCGAGCAGGTGCGCGCGGACCGGTTGCATCAGTTGTTTCACCAGTCCGTGTCGGCGGTGTTTGGCAGTTACCTGGCCGCGATCATGCTGTGCTGGTTGTGCTGGGACACCTTTGATCACAGCGTGATTTTTTCCTGGATTGCCCTGCTGTCGGCATCGTCGTTATTGCGGCTGGGGATGTTCATCGCCTATTTCCGCAGCCCCGAGCTGGAACGTACGCCGCAACGCTGGGAGCGCACGTACTGGCTCACACTGGTGCTGTCTGCGGGTATCTGGGGCGTTGGCGCGTTGGCGGTGATGCCCACGGATCACCTCCTGTCTCAGGCGCTGGTGATGTTGTTTGCGGTGGGGATGTCGGTCAGTGCGGTGTCCTGTTACTCGTCCTACAGCCAGATGACGCTGGCCTCGATCGCCCTGGTGCTGCTGCCCTGCACCTTGTGGCTGTTGTTCCAGCCTTCCACGGTTCAGACGGGCATGGCCCTCGCAGTGCTGGTGTTTGCCTCGTTTGTCGCCGGCGCCACGCGCAAGCTGTCGGTAGCCCTGGAAACGGCCTTTCGCCTGACCCGAGAGATGGAGCGGGCGCACAGCATATCGACCCGTGCGGCGCAGACGGACGAGCTGACGGGTCTGAATAATCGTCGGGCCTTCTTCGAGCATGCTCAGCAGCTGTACAGTCACTGCAAAAGCCACCGGCTGCCGCTGTGCGTGGTGATGCTGGATATGGATCATTTCAAGCACATCAATGACACTTACGGGCATCAGGTCGGCGATCAGGTGTTGCGGCAGATGGGGGTGGTGATCAGTAAGTCCTTTCGCGCTACCGATGTTTATGGTCGGCTGGGCGGCGAGGAGTTTGCGGTGTTGTTACCGGACACTTCGATCGAAGTGGCGCTGGACATTGCCGAGCAGGTCACGCTATCCATTGCGGGATCGATGACCGGCCCGGTGCACTGCATTACTGCCAGTCTCGGGGTGGCCTCAATGGCGCCCGAGGATCATGACTTGCACAGCCTGATGAACAATGCCGACAAGGCCTTATACCGAGCCAAGGCGCGGGGGCGCAATCAGGTGGCGGTGTCAGACTGAGGCCGCGATCCGCCGACTGACTCAGCTGGATTCCGCCGTATCATCTTCCAGAGTTTGGCCAATCGGTTCTTCCTGCCCGGGCAATTCGGTAATCACACTGAAGTCACTGACCTCGATCGCCCCGGTGCCATAGCCCAGCAAGTGGAAAGAAAACGCCTTGCGCGACTCGGGGTTGTCGAAGCTGAAATCCATCTCCAGCGGCTGGTCGGCGGTGACCAGCATTTCTGCCGGCAAGCCGACCTGCACGTCCTGCTCGAATTCCTTGGTCTTGAGCAGGATGTAGGCGTTCTGCTGGCTATCGACCGAACGCACGGTCAGGCGCACGCGGGTGTGTGAGCCCTTGGGCATTTCCAGGTACTGCGCTCCGATCAGGTTGTCGGCCCAGTCATCATTGATCTGCGCCTGCAGCGGAATGCTCGCCGGGCTGCCGAACTGATAACGCTGGTTCAGTGGAGTTTGCATCAGGGTTCGATCAAGGGCCGTGGCGCGGGCGGCGATCTGCCGGGCGCGCTGCCCGCCGTACTGGCCGAGCAGTTTCGCCCGATCGGCGATAAACCCCTCGCTGGCGTAATACCGGCAGCGTAGCTGGAAATCGCACTCGGTGAAGGTTCCCTGGCCGTCGTGATAACGCAGGTTGCCGTTGGTATAGGACATGATCTCGCGCCCGGTTTCATAGTCGCGAAACAGCGAGCGGCCGCTGAGAGTGGCCGGCACGGGCAAGGCGAAGTAGTCGAGGATCGACGTGGTCAGATCCACGTGCCCGTACACCCCGGACTTGATGTGAGGCAACTGCGCCTGCTCGGGAGCGAGGGTCAGGTTAAAGCCCCAGGACGAAGCGAGACGCACACCGTCGATGCCATGGGATTCATCGGAAGTGATCAGCACCAGGGTGTCCTTGAGCACGCCCTGGCGCTCCAGGCCACTGAGGAACTGATCCAGCGCATCATCCAGATAACCGACTGCCGCCTGCTTTGGAGTGTCGTAGCGTTGCAGGTAGTCCTCCGGGGCGGAGTACGGCTGGTGGGTGCCGACGGTCAACAGGGTCAGCATCCATGGCTTTTTCTGTTTTTTCAGCTGGCCGACGTAGTCCAGGGCGCCCTCGAAGAACGCCTTGTCATCCTTGCCCCACGGGAACTCCAGGTACGAGGCATTGGTGAACCACTCAAGGCCCAGCGTGGTGTCGAAACCGATGTGCGGCATGATCTTGTCTTTGGCCATGAAGCGCAGGCCGGCGCCCTGCAGGTAGTGTGTGGCAAAGCCGTTCTTGTGCAACTGGGCCGGAAGGCAGGCCTGGTTGCGTTCGGTCTGGGTGAGCATCTCGACACCCTTTGGGGTGCCATTGTCGAGCTTGTCGTAGTCACCGCAGAGCATCGCGTACAGGCCGCGGATGGTCTGATGGCTGTGCAGTACGTAATCGGGTGTATTCATGCCGCGTTCCGCCCAGCGACTGAGTCGCGGCATCAGGTTTTCCTGATAGCTGCTGTGCAATGCTTCACGGTTGGTCGCTACATAGGCGCCGGGAATGCCTTCCAGTGCGATCACCAGCACGTTGTGCGCTTGCCCTGGGCCAGTCAGCAGCCGCTGACCGTCGAGATCGAGTTGCACCAGACCGGCCATCTGCGGTGGCACATCGACCACGTCGCCTTCCAGCCATTCCTCCACTGCCATCTGCACGTTGCCCGTGCCCGCAGTGATCAACTGGTGGGGCAGGTTGAACACGCGCCACTGATCGGCATCGGTGGGCAGCAGGTGTTGCGCGCCCCAGTGGGCAATCAGCAGCAACAGCGGAGCGCTCCAGGCGTGGCGGGGCAGGGACGGCGAGGGAGTTGAAGGGGCCAGCCAGTGGCAGCACAGCCAGACGATCAGCGTGACCAGCAGCGTCGCCGCCAACCATGGCTGGGCGAATCCACCGCCGCTGGAGTTTTCCAGGAACTGCGGGTCGATCAGGTAATGCAGGTCCGAGACGTTGGGCAGACGGCCCACTGCACTGACCAGCTCGGCGCTCGCCACCGTCATGAAACCCCACACCAGCAGCACCGGCAGCGCCAGCCACCAGGGACGGCGATGCAACAGCACGATCAACAGGCTGGCGATGCCCAGGTCCGACAGGTAGCCGTGGGGATTTGACCAGCCCAGGGCCGCGCGCAGGCACAGGGGCACGATCAACACCAGGGTAATGAGGGCGATAAGACGCGCGTAGGGTTTCTGCAACCCGAGACGGAATTTGTTCACGAAATTTATTCCAGACACTGAATCGTCACACAAGTGTGCTGGATGGTATCAAGTGCCGGCCTGCCTGACCCCGATATATGAGGTCACATTTGCTCGCCGGCACTTGTTTGGCGGTTACTTGCGCACGTTCTGGTAGAGCATCAGCCTCGAGGTTTCATGCATGCCCCGGGTCAACTGCACCAGGCGTTTGAACTCTTCGGGGTTCTGTTTGGCGACGTCATCCAGCGGCGTCATCGAAGCGAGGTCGTGCAAGGTTGGCGAGCTGCCGTCGTGTTCCATCTGCACCATGAAGTGCTGGGTCACGCCGGCAATCAACGGGAAGGTGCCTTCGCGCAGCACCAGTGGCACGACCCGTTCACCTTCGGGAGCCGGCTGCTGGATATCCCGGCCCATGCCGCTGTTGCGGAACTCCATCCCGGCCATCCCGGCCACTGTCGGCAGCAAGTCGACCAGGCCAACTGCTTCCTCGACGGTACGCGAGCCCAGCAGGGCCGGGGCGTGGATGATCATCGGCACAGCGTTGCTCTCCAGGCCCAGCTGTTCGTAGGCCGGAGCGAGGAACGGGATCTGCGCGATGCGGGTGTTGTGATCGCCAAACAGCACGAAGATGGTGTTGTCGTACCAACCGCCGGCCTTGGCGATTTCCATCAGGCGCCCGATGTTGAAGTCCAGCAGGCGCACCGCGTTGTACTGCTCGACACTGCGCGAACCGGCGGCCTGTACTTCGGCCAGGGTCGGATGCTTGACCTCAAATCCGTCGTTGAGCTTGGGGATGGTGAACGGACGATGATTTCCGGCGGTTTGCACGTAGGCAAAGAACGGTTTGTCGTCCGGCAGCGCCTGCAGGATCTTGTCGGTTTCCTTGAACAGATCCAGGTCGGAAATGCCCCAGACATCCACCACCGGCGCCTTCCAGTCGCGCTCTTCGAACAGCCGCACGCCGTCGATGCTCTGGCGAATCAGCGCGTTCATGTTGGCCCAGCCGGAGTTGCCGCCGATGGTGTAGATCTTCTCGTAGCCGGCGAACGCATTGATCAAAGTGTTCTGCTGGGTGATCAGCGGGTTGCGGGTCGCGGTTTCCTGACGGGTGACGTCGGGTACCCCGGAAATGCTCGCCCACACGGTTTTCGCGGTACCGGTGACTGGCACGTAGAAGTGCTCGAAGAACCAGCTCTGCTTGGCCAGGCGGTCAATGTTCGGTGTCGGATTGATCGGGTTGCCATAGGCGCCGACGGCGCTGGTGCCGAGGGATTCGAGCATCACGAACATTACGTTTGGCGGGCGCGAGCCAGGAATCTTGTAGGGTTGCGGCGCCTGGTGGCGGACGAAGTTCAGGGTTTGCGGGTCCGGTTGATCGACGCCGAGGTAATTGGACATCACTGCATAGTGCTCGCGCACCTGCTGTTCGTCGTAGCGTGACTGGCCAACCTTGACCGTGTCGTAGAGGAAAATCACCGGGTTCAGGCCCAGTGCGGCGATCTGGTTATTGCTGGAGAAAAATGCGTCGCTCCAGCGCAGCGGCACCGGGTTTTCCAGGTTCATGTTTTCCACCCGGCCGAGAATGCCCAGCAGCACCAGCACTACCATCAATGCGCTGCCCCAGGTCACGGAGAGCGGATGAATGACCTTGCGCGGACGATCCAGCGTGACCCGTTCCAGGCGCACCAGGGCCAGGGTCACCAGCGCTACGGTTGCCAGCCAGCCGAGGCTGATCCAGATCACCGGGTAGGTCTGCCAGACCATGTCGCGGGAGATCTGCGCGTCTTCGATGAAGCGCAGCACGGTGGCGTTGATCCGCACGCCGAGGTAGGCGTAATGACCAAAGTCGATGATGTAGATCAGCAACAGGATGCTCAGCGCGACCACCAGGTAAACCCTGGCGACCAGGCGCAATACACGGCTGGTGGTCAGGTTCCAGCGCGGGATCCAGGCGAGCAACGCCAGGGGCAGCACGGTGAGGATGGCCAGGCGCAAGTCGAAACGAAAGCCGATGCCGAGGGTTTCCAGAACGGCGGGTTGGCCACTCAGGGCACTCGCATCAAATCCTGAAAAGCCGAAGAAGAACACCACTCGCAGCACGGCGAACAGCGCAAACATTATTGCCGTTGCGCCCAACCAGTAATGCAAGCGTCTCGATTGCAACCAACCCATCCCTGTTCCCCTGTTTATAGTCTTTAAGTCTTAAGTGGATCGGTGATCCGCAGATCCGCGCCGGCTGTTCAGCCAGCGATAAGCCTGGCGGGCGGCGAGTACCAGCAGCGCGACGCAGCAATACAGGCCCAACAGCGGATCCACCAGGTAATCCCAATAATTGTGCGAAGGTTTCGACCCGACCAGGAACGCCAGGGTTGCGCCAGCCAGCATCGCCACTGCGAGGCCGTTGCGCAGGTAGAACAGGCCCAGCGTCAGCAGTGCGATCACGGTCAGCAGCACCCGCGGGCTGTAGCCCAGTCGGTAAGGGTCGACGTAGCTCATGCCCAGGGTTGCCGGATACAACAGTAGGGCCATGGAGGCAAACATGATCAACACTGCGACATGATCCCGGGTGGCCGGTGGCACCACCTGCAGACGGCGCAGGCAACCCCAGGCCATGAAGATCATGGTAGTAATCGCCAGGTCATCGATATGGCTGCGTAAATAGGCGGCCAGGGTCAAACCATCCAGCGGAATGAAACTGGCGGCTAACAAGGCCAGCAGTAGCGTCCCTCGCCAGAGCCGGTCCAGGCCGAATCCTGGCAACAGCAGGAAAATGATCATTGCGAAAGTGAGATGGGCTTGCCACAGATTGATCATTTCAGGCGCTCGGACAGCCAGGCTTCGTTGAAGGTGATGTGCTTGATGAAGGTGTTGTTCCAGGAATACACCAGGTGATACAGGCCATCGGGGCTGCGGATGAAGTAGGGGTATTCGTACTCGAACTCACACCCGCGGTTGGTGCACACCCGCTTGTCGAGGTTGCTCAGGAACTCCTCTTCCAGCGGCTGTCGCTGCGCCCCGCTGGAGTCGCGAAACTCGTGTCCGATGATCTCCTTGTAGGCTTGCGGGGAGAACGGCTCGCCCTCCGGGTCCGGGGATTTATCCAAGTCACGCAGGGTGCGCCAGTCGTCCATCTTCGCATCGGTGCCATACAAGCTCAGCTTGAAGCGACCTTCGCGCAAGTCGTTGAGTGCTACCAGCAAGCCGTGTTCCGGGGTTGCCACTGCCGCCAGCGAAGAGTTGGGATTGGACGGCTCGAGCGGATAAGGTTCGCTCCAGGTCCGCCCGGCGTCTTCGGTGCGAGTGGCCAGCACTCGGTGGTGGGTCTCGCCGGCATAGCGCAGCAGGGCCACGCCGCGTTGGCCATCCAGCGGAACGACCGTGGGCTGCAATGAATTGTTGCCCCGGCTGATGCGGAATTTATCGATGACGTCGCCGTCCGGGCTCAGGTACAGGTATTCGGCAAACTTGCCGAGGAACTCGTGATACACCGGCAAGCCAATCGAACCATCGGCGTGAAACACCGGCGCCGAGCGCACCAGGGTGCTGATGTTCAGAAACGGCGAGGTGATCAGTTGGCGTGGCGTGGACCAGTTCTCGCCGAAGTCGTCGGAGACCATCACGTTCACCGCGCTGCCGGCCCAGCCGCCCATCGACACCGACACATAGAACAGCCACAGGCGATTGTCCGGGGCGAGCGCCACCACCGGGTTGCCGAGCTTGCGGATGTATTTGCGAGTGCCTTGCTGGGTTGACTCGCGAGTCGCCAATACGCGCTCCGCGCCCCATTCGCCGGTTTTCGCGCTGAACAGGGCGGAACGCACCTGCACGTCAGCGGCACCTTCGCGGGTGCCGGCGAACCACACCGACATCAGGCTGCCATCGGGCAGGGCGGTGACCGCCGAGGAATGCACGAAGTCCACCAGGCCCGATGAAGCGAAGCGGCTGGTGTAGACCGGTTTCGCCACTTTATTGGCTACGGCCATGACCGGTTTCATCAGGGCAAAGGAAGAATGCACGGGGGCAGGGTGGGTAAACCATGCGCCGGCGAACAAGCAGACGAGGGCAAGGTAGACAGCGATTACAGCAGGGCGGGGACGATTGATGCGCATCATACGGCTCGGCATCTCAGGGGCCTGATCGAGCGGCGTAACCTATCACTTGTAGTTACACATCCGGTGTTTAGCCAGGGATGGATTTGTAAGGAGATGTTGATGTTTTGTCAGGGGGGGGGCGGGAGGTTTGGTGTAAGGCTGTGTTAGAGACGTTGACGACTCGTTTAACAACCCCTGAGGTCTGGCTTTGCGTGAGTAACTTTAGACACGTGGTGTGATGGATCCCTGTAGAAACGGGCTTGCTCGAGATGTATTTGAGACCGCCGCGAGCAATCTTCGCTCCCTCAGGACGGGGGGGCGATCTGCTGCACAAACCAATGCCAGGCGCCAGGTCGTGACTAGACTGACCACCAGCAGCCCACACCTTGGAGTAACCCGATGGACTCGTTGATCACGGCGGCAGCGCATGCCCTGGCGGCAGGCGATCCTCTCGGCGCGCTGGACCGGGTCGCCCTGCGTGACGATGCGCCGGCGCTCGCGCTGAGGGGGATCGCCATGGCGCAGCTGGGTGATCTGGTGCGCGCCAGAGACCTGGTGAGACGGGCTGCCCGAGCGTTCGGGCCGCAGGAAACCCTGGCTCGGGCGCGCTGTGTGGTGGCCGAAGCCGAGATTGCCCTGGCTTCGCGGGATCTGCGCTGGCGGATTGACGCGCTGGAAACTGCGCGCGTCACGCTGGAGGTGCAGGGCGACCGAATCAATGCAGCTCATGCGCGCTACCTGCAGATCAGGCGGCTGCTGTTGATCGGCCAGCTGGATGATGCTGAGGGCATGCTTGCCGACCTTGACCCCGGTCCGTTGCCGCCGGCCCTGAGAACGATCCATGAACTGGTGATCGCCGGGATTGCGATTCGCCGTCTGCAAACCGCCAAGGCGCGAGCCGCCTTGGCCAGGGCTGGGGATGCAGCGAAGGAGGCGGGCATTGCAGCGCTGACGGCGCAGGTGACAAGCGCCGCCAGCGTGCTGCAAGCGCCTGCGGCGCGGCTGATTGTGCGGGGAGCAGAGCGACCGGTCTTGCTGGACGAGGTCGAAGCCATGCTCGGTTCAACCACGCTGGTGGTGGACGCTTGCCGTTACTCCGTACGCGGAGTCGGGATGTCGGTGTCCCTGGCGACTCGCCCGGTTTTGTTCACCCTGGTCCGGGTGCTGACCGAGGCTTGGCCGGGCGATGTATCGCGGGAAATCCTGATCGCCCGGGCGTTTCGTCTGAAGCTCAGCGATGAATCCCATCGTTCGCGGTTGCGCGTCGAGATCGGACGCCTGCGTGCGGTGCTCAAACCCTTGGCCGCAGTGACGGCGACCCCGCGCGGTTATGCCCTGCAGTCGCTGGTCGCAGTGGACGTGGTGCTGCTGGCGCCGCCGGTCGAGGCGAAATACGCGACGCTGTTCGCATACCTGGCCGATGGCGAAGCGTGGTCGAGTTCCGCCCTGGCACTGGCGCTGGGCACCAGTCAGCGCAGTGTGCAGCGTGCGCTGGATGCACTCGCGGTGGCGGGCAAGGTGCAGTCGTTCGGCCAGGGGCGGGCGCGGCGCTGGATGACGCCGCCGGTACCGGGTTTCGCGACGAGCTTGTTACTCCCGGCCCCGCTGCCCGGTGATTAGGATGGAGCCATCAACCGAGAGGAGGAACACCGAGATGAAACACTCAACCGCTGAGATTGTTCGTGAGTACGGGCCCTTTGCAGGCGTGGAAAACGTGCACGGCGTTTCCTGGGACGGCGAGCATGTATGGTTTGCCACAGGCGAAAAACTTAACGCGCTTGACCCGGCAGACGGCCGGACTGTGCGCTCGATCGATGTCGCCGCCCATGCCGGCACCGCCTTTGACGGTGAGCATTTGTACCAGTTGGCCGAGAGCCGTATCCAGAAAATCGACCCTGTTTCCGGCGAGGTGCTCAACACTATCCCGGCCCCAGGCGGCGGCAATGACTCGGGCATGACCTGGGCCGAAGGCTCACTGTGGGTGGGTGAGTATCGCGAGCGCAAGATTCATCAGATCGATCCGGCCAACGGCAAGATTTTGCGCACTCTGGAGTCCAACCGGTTTGTCACGGGTGTCACCTGGGTCGAGGGCCAGCTGTGGCATGCGACCTGGGAAGGGGAGGAAAGTGAGTTGCGGCGTATCGACCCGGTTACCGGTGAGGTGCTGCAGAGCGCGAGGTTGCCAGCGGGGGTGGGGGTGTCGGGGCTTGAGTCGGATGGCGCGGAGCGGTTTTTCTGTGGGGGTGGTGGGAGTGGGCAGGTGCGGGTGGTGCGCCGGCCTCGGTAGATCAATAAACGCCACCACTGTCGCAAAAACGACCTCTTTACACTGATCACGAATCTCCAGGAATTATCTGTTGAACGACTGTTCAGCTTCGATTATGTTGAGACCCACTTCCCCGGCTGGTAGCGCGGGCTTGCGTTTCTTCTTATCGAACGAGGCACTTGCATGCGGTTTTCACCCTTTGTTGAGCGGATAACGGGCGACGGCGTTGCCGCTTGGGACATTCACTACGCGGCATACGAAGCCCAGCGCCGGGGTGAAGATGTGATCATCCTCAGCGTCGGTGATCCGGACTTTCCCACCCCGGATTTCATCACCGATGCAGCCATTCATGCCCTGCGCGAAGGCGACACCCACTACACCGAAATCGCCGGTCGCCTGAAATTGCGCGAAGCGATTGCCGCCCGCTACAGCCCTTTGTTCCACCGTGAGTTGCAAGCGCCAAACGTGATCCTCACGGCGGGAGCGCAGAACGCCCTGTTCGCCGCTTCGTTATGCCTGCTGACAACTGGCGATGAAGTGCTCGCCCTGGACCCGATGTACGTCACCTACGAGGCCACGCTCAAGGCATCGGGTGCGACCCTGGTACGCGTCCCATGTGCCGCAGATTCCGGTTTCCGCCTTGACGCCGCCGTGCTAGCCAAGGCGATCACCCCGCGGACCAAGGCGATTTTCCTCTCCAACCCGAACAACCCCACCGGCGTGGTGCTCAATCGCGAAGAGCTGCAAGCCATCGCCGAACTCGCGGTCATCCACGACCTGTGGGTGGTGGTGGATGAAGTCTATGAAAGCCTCACGTTCGAGCGCGAACACCTGAGCCTGGCGGCCATGCCGGGCATGGCCGAGCGCTGCGTGGTCATCGGCAGTCTGTCGAAGTCCCATGCCATGACCGGCTGGCGCATTGGCTGGATCATCGCCAACGAAAGCCTGGTGGCCCACGTCGAAAACCTGGTGCTGAGCATGCTCTACGGCCTGCCAGGGTTCGTCATGGAAGCTGCACTCAAGGCCGTGCAGTCACACGGTGACGTGACCCATGGCATGCGCGACATCTATCGTCGGCGCCGCGACCTGGTGGTGAAAAGCCTGGCTGATTGCCCGGGGATCTCGGTACTCAATCCCGACGCCGGCATGTTCGTCCTGCTGGACGTGCGCAACACCGGCCTGACTTCGCTGGAATTTGCCTGGCGACTGCTGCGCGAGGCGCACGTCTCGGTGCTGGATGCGGCCGCGTTCGGCGAGCCGGCGCAGGGTTTCGTGCGGCTGTCGTTTACCCTGGGTGAGGAACGACTGGCCCAGGCGTGCCAGCGTATTCGCAAGTTTGTCCTGGTGCTCAAAGGTGAAGCCCCGCGCCCGGTGATCAGCCGCGTGACCTGCGAGGCGACCATCGAGCCGGCAGCCCGCAAGACCATGATTGAAGTCGATCGCCTGCACAAACGCTTCGGCAATATCGAGGTGCTCAAGGGCGTTTCGTTGACCGCCCGGGAAGGCGAAGTGATCTCGCTGATTGGCGCCAGTGGCTCGGGCAAAAGTACCCTGCTGCGCTGCATCAACATGCTCGAAATCCCCGACCAGGGGCGCATTCTGGTGGATGGCGAAAGCATCCATCTGAATCAGAATCGGCCAGGTGCACCACTGGTGTCGGACGCCAAGCAGCTGGTGCGCATCCGTTCGAGCCTGGGCATGGTGTTCCAGAACTTCAACCTGTGGCCTCATCGCACGGTGCTGGAAAACCTCATCGAAGCGCCGACCCAGGTCTTGCGCGAAAGCCGCGCGGAGGCCACCGAGCGCGCCGAAGCCTTGCTCGAACGCGTGGGGCTTGCAGCCAAGCGCAACGAGTACCCGGCGTTTCTCTCAGGGGGTCAGCAGCAGCGCGTAGCGATCGCCCGGGCCCTGGCGATGCGGCCCAAGGTCATGCTGTTCGATGAACCCACCTCGGCACTCGACCCCGAGCTGGTCGGCGAAGTGCTGCGGGTGATCCGCTCCCTTGCCGAAGAAGGCCGCACCATGATCCTGGTGACCCATGAAATGGCCTTCGCACGCGATGTCTCCTCCAAGGTCGCCTTCCTGCATCAAGGGCTGATCGAGGAAACCGGTTCGCCGGACGATGTGTTCGTACACCCACGCAGCGAGCGTTGCCGACAATTCGTCAACGCTCATCAGACTCGCTAATTAATAACAAGACGGGGAACAACCATGGGCAATCGACGTTTGGCAAACTGGATGACGGGCGTGGCGTGCGTGCTGCTGGCCGGGATGAGCGCGGCACAGGCGGCACCGATCAGGTTCGCGGTAGCCGCCGAACCCTATCCGCCGTACACCGAGAAGCAGGCCAACGGTGAATGGAAGGGTTTTGAGGTCGACCTGATCCACAAGCTCTGCAGCGAAATGAAGGCTGAGTGCGAGATCAAGGAAGTGGCCTGGGACGGGATCATTCCATCGCTGCTGGCGAAGAAGATCGACGTGATTTTTTCCTCGATGTCGGTGACCTCCGAGCGTGAAAAACAGATCGCCTTCAGCAAGGCTTATTACGATTCAGTGATTGCCGTGGTCGGGCCTAAAGGCACCACCGTCAGCAAATACCCGGATGATCTCAAGGGCAAGATCATCGGCGTGCAGAACTCCACCGTCAGCGCCAGCTACCTGAAAGCCAACTACGAAAAAATCGCCGACGTGAAGTACTACGACACCCAGGACTCGGCCAACGCCGACCTGATCGCCGGGCGCATCGACTTGATGATGGCGGACGGCACGGCCATGGCCGCCTTCGTCAAGACCCCTGATGCGAGCAACCTGGCCTACCTCGGTGCCGTGCCCTACGACCCGCTCTTCGGCAAAGGCGTCGGTGCCGGCCTGCGCAAGGAGGACACCGAGTTGAAGGCCAAACTGGACGCGGCGATTACCAGCCTGCTGGCGAGCAAGGACTATGACGAGCTGTCTCAGAACTACTTTGGCACCAGCGTGAAACCTGCTTTTTGATAGCTGGACTGCAAGGCAAATCCCGCAGGAAACAATGATTCTGTGGGAGCAAGGCTTGCCTTTGCAGGAAACAATGGTCCTGTGGGAGCAAGGCTTGCCCGCGATGCTTTTGGCGGACTCAACGGCCTCATCGCGGGCAAGCCTTGCTCCCACAGAGCCTTGCTCCCATAAGGGGTGCTCCCACAGGGACTCACTCCTACAAGGGATAGTGGTGATTGGAAAATCGCTGACTGGAGAACGCCATGCCAGCAATGTTCGATTTGATCAACTTCAGCGAAACAGGCTGGGGCAGTGCGCTGCTCAAGGGTCTACTGATGACCCTGCAGATATCCGCCGGGGCTTTTGTGGTCGGTTTGTTTATCGGCCTGGTGGTGGCCTGCCTCAAGCTGGGCGCGCCCAAACCCATCGCTGCACTGATGCGCGGCTACACCACGCTGTTTCGCGCCATTCCAGAGTTGTTGCTGATTCTGCTGCTGTACTACGTCGGCTCCATGCTCCTCAATTCACTGATGGCCCGGATGGGCTACGAAGCCGTCAACGTCAGTGGCCCGCTGGCGGCCATCCTGGTGCTGGGACTGGTGCAGGGCGCCTACGCCTCGGAAATTTTCCGCGCGGCGATCCAGGCGATTCCCTACGGCCAGATCGAGGCGGCGCGGGCGTTCGGCCTCAGCGGCTTTGGCCTGTTCCGTCGGGTCACGCTGCCGATCATGGCGCCCTATGCGATGGCCGGGATGGCCAACCTGTGGATCAACCTGATCAAGGACAGTGCGCTGATCAGCGTGGTCGGCACCAATGAACTGCTGTACACCGCCAAGCAAGCGGCGGGATCGACGCGTCACTACCTGTTGTTCTACCTCACGGCCGCAGCGTTGTATTACGCGGTGACGTTGGTGTCCAACTACCTGTCGGGACGGCTTGAACGACGTATCCGTCGCTGGATGCCTTTGGCTGAGTGAATGAAATGATTCCAGCGTGGATAGTTGAATACGCGGCACTCCTGGGCCGCGGGTTGCAAACCACCATCACCATTTTGCTGATCTCGATGGTATTCGGTTTCGCCCTGGCGGTGCTGGTGGCGTTGGCGCGGATCTCGAAAAATAAAGTGATCGCCAAGGCCAGCCTGTTCTACACCAGCGTGCTGCGCGGCACGCCGCTGCTGATCCAGATCTACATCTTCTACTACGGTCTCGGCAGCCTGTTTGCGCAGTTTCCGCTGATCCGTGGCAGCTTCTTCTGGCCCTACCTGCGCGACGGCTATTGGTACATAGTGTTCGCCCTGGTGCTGTCGGTGGGCGCCTACGTCGGCGAAGTGATTCGTGGCGGGCTGCTGGCGGTGCCCAAGGGTGAAATGGAAGCCGCCGCCGCCTTCGGCATGACGCCGCGCCGGGCGCTGCTGCGGGTGCGTTTGCCGCGAGCCATGCGCCTGCTGTTGCCGACCCTGGCGGGCGAGACCGTGATGTTGCTCAAGTCCACGGCACTGGCCTCGACCATTGCGATCATCGACCTGCTGGGCGCGGCCAACGTGGTGCGCGCGCAAACCCTGCAGGTGTATGAGCCGCTGCTGCTGGTGGCCGGGGTGTATGTGTGTCTAACGTTCCTGATCGAGGCACTGTTCGCGTTCTTCGAGCGGCGCGGGACGCCAGTGCGCAGGTCGGTTTAATGACTACGCCACGGCCGGGCTGGTGGGTGGTATCGGTCAGTTCCGATCGCGATCAGCGGCACCCTGGCGATGATCTTCGGGCGTCATGCCTCACGGGGCGTCGTCGGCGCTGAATGCTCCGTTACGCAGCCCCTTTATCCAGCAGCGGCAGATGTGAAGGCCGTTGGCGGGGCTGAATGTTTCGGGGTTGAGGCACCACTCGATCCAGAGTCCGTCGAGCGTCGCGGATAGGCCAATCGCAGCCAGGTGCGTGTCGTGGATCATGAAGCCTTCGCTGGCCGCGAGGTCATCGAGCAATTGGCGGAGCAAGTCGAGGTAGGCGCGGTAGCTTTTTTCGTGGGACTGGCTGACGTGTTCGGAGTGGCGGATCAGGCTCCAGAACACCACCCAGGCACCGAGCAGTTGCGGGTCCATGACCCGCGGTGAAAAT
The DNA here is from genome assembly GCF_054897945.1 of Pseudomonas sp. LB3P31. NCBI lineage: Bacteria > Pseudomonadati > Pseudomonadota > Gammaproteobacteria > Pseudomonadales > Pseudomonadaceae > Pseudomonas > Pseudomonas sp. LB3P31. Next base: position 748,273 of record NZ_CM142710.1, on the reverse strand, counting down.
GAGCCTGTGAGGAAGGCATCGATCTTCGCGGCAGGCGTGTCTGCCTGTTCAATTTCCTGCATCAGGGCGCTGGTCAGTTCGCTGGCGAGTTTCTGGTAAGTGTCGGCGATCAACGCGTCGATGCTGCCGAAGTGATGGTTGAGCAGGCCCACCGAGACCCCGGCTTCGGTGGCAATACGGCGCACCGATAGACCGGCGTGACCGTCGCGCACCAGGCAACGCAGCGCGGCAGCCACGAGCATTTCCCGGCGCTCGTCGGGTTCGGCGCGGCGGTTCTTCACAGGGGGAGTGGTCACAGGTACGTCCTTGGAAGCGTTTTACACGTTGCCGAGCTTAGTTGAACGAGTGTTCAATCACCAGCGGCGATGCAGCGGTTTTTATCGGTCATGACGGGAGCACAAGCGGATGGCGCAGGATATTTCGTTCAATGTTCGCAACAACAACGGCGACCCGCTGCGGGTCGGCGCCTGGCGTTATCAGGGTGACGGCACTGGCCCCAAGGTGCACCTGCAAGCCGGGGTGCACGCCGATGAAATCGCCGGGATGCTGGTGTTGCACCTACTCATGCACCGCCTGCAGGCCGCCCAAGCCCAAGGTCGGCTGCGGAGCCAAGTGACGGTAGTGCCCCAGGCCAATCCGCTGGGCATCGGTCAGTTTCGTCAGGGGCGCCTGTTGGGCCGCTATCACGACGCGACCGGGCACAACTTCAATCGTGGCTTTGATCAGTCGGCTGCCATGGAACAGCCCTTGACCAACGTGCAGGAGTGGCAGAAAAGCCTGGTGCAACTGGCGACCGGCGCCGACGTGATGCTCGACCTGCACACCGATGACGAGGCGCTTCCGTACCTCTACGTACACCGCAGCTTTGCGCCCCAGGGTCGTGAACTGGCGGCAGCGATGAAGATGGATGTGGTGATCATCTGGGACGACGGTGGCGATGGCTCCTTCGAGGAAACGATCATTGCGCCCTGGCTGCGCGATGGCGTCAGTAGCCTTCAAATGGCGGCGACCCTGGAGCTGCGCGGGCAGGGCGATGTCAGCGACCGACTGGCTGAACAGGATGCCCAGGGGCTCTACGACTGGCTGTGCAGTTGCGGCGCCATTGATGAGGTTTCGACCGTCGGGGAATGGCCGGTGGAAACCCTGGAAATGGGCCAGATGGAGACGATTCTCGCGCCGCAGCCTGGGGTGTTGATCCTGGAGAAGCGGCTGGGGGATTATGTCGAGGAAGGTCAGCGTTTCGCGCGAATCCTGCGCCGGCCGGGCGATCCGTCTACCGAAGTGGCGCTGGTCGCCGAGCAGGCGGGGCGCATGGTTACCTGCTACCGGGACCGGCTGATCTCCCAGGGCATGGTGGTGGCGAAATTCACTGGCACGCGCATTTCCAGGCACTGGCGCGGTGGGCTGCTGGATCCGAATTGACGGCCGATCGCGGGCTGTTTCAACCGTACATAACGCCGCTCGTTGCAGAGCGGCGTTTTTGTATGCAGCGCTTTTTACTTGACGCTGCACGGGGAACAGTGGGAAAAAGTGCGAGCTGGGCGAAAGATTGGATCCAATACTTGGCTCCCGGAATTAAGGACAATTCATGAAAACGCTCTTGTGCTTGCTGATTGCCACCGCCGTTGGCGCCGCGCTGCAATATATCGGCGTGCCCCATGGCCTGTTGCTTGGCTCGATCCTCTCCACCGCGGTCATCGTCGGTAAATCCGGCTTTGCTCCCACTCTGCGCTTTGGCCTGGGATACGTGCAGATCGCCCTGGGGATCGCCACCGGCTTGATGTTCCAGGCCTGGGACAGCAAGACCGCCGCAGCTCTGCTGCCCAGTCTCGGGCTGTTGCTGCTGTGCATGACGGCGCAGATCGTGGTCGCCGGTTTCTGGTTGTACAAAGTCACTGGCTGGAACCTCAAGGACTCGCTGCTGGCGGTGTATCCGGGGGCGCTGGCGGCGGTGTTCGATTTGCTGGAATCGGAGCGCGCATCGAGCAAGGTGATCGTGGTGCACCTGGCGCGGCTGTTGTTCATCACCGTCCTCGTCAGTTTCTGCGTGACCGGGCACACCGTAGTTATCGCCGCCGACAGCAGCCCCTGGCTGGTGAGCACACTGTTGATCCTGCTCTCGCTGATCGGCCTCTGCCTGCTACTGGGCCGCTTGCTGCTGCGCTTCGGGGTCCCGGCGCCGTTCATGCTTACGGCGATCGTCCTGACCGGCGTCTACGTGCGGTCAGGCTATCTTCCGGGTTTTCATATGCCGCAATGGAGCATCGATTTTGCCTCGGTGCTGCTCGGCGTGTTGATCGGTTCGAAATTTCGCGATATCAGCCTCAAGGAGTTGGTGCGCCACGGGCGGTCCGGCTTGATGTCGGTGGGGCTGATGTTGCTGGTGGCGGCGGGATTTGCCGCAGTGGCGTGGCAGGTCCTGGGCAGTGATCCGTTGACCCTGTGGCTGGCGTACATGCCTGGTGCCATCGAAACCATTTCAATCGTCGCGTTCAGTGGTGGCCTGAATGTCGTGTTCATTCTGTCCCATCATCTGGTGCGGATGGTCGTGCTGCATTTTTCCCCGGCGTTGCTGATCCAGGCGCGGCGCTGGCGTGAGAGTGCGGATCGGGGGTGACGTTGTATTTTCATGTATCAGACTTGCCTGCAGCCATTTGAGGATACAAATCGAGGTCGGGTCGGACACTTGGGCGATACAGGGCGGCTTTCCAATGGGGCACACCGCATTTGCGGTATCACCTTTGGAGAATCGCGATGTCCTTTTTCACTCTTCGTAATACCGCTGGTGCGCTTGGCCTGGCCATTGCTGCGCTCTGCGGATTGGCCCAGGCTCAGGAGGTCAATACATCCACCCAAGGCGCGACGGCGGCCGCTAAAAGCTGGCAGACCGGTTTGCACCGCACGGATCTGCTGCATCGGGATATCGACGTTGCGGGGCAAGAGGTGCTTCAGGTTCGCGTGGATTTTGAACCGGGGGTGGTATCGCCCAAGCATTCCCATCCTGGGGTTGAGGTGGCTTATGTGCTGGAAGGCACGTTTGAATATCAGCTTGAAGGGCAGCCGGCGGTGACGCTGAAGGCGGGGGATTCGTTGTACATCCCGGCGGGGGTGGCGCATGTGGCGAAGAATGTGGGTGCTGCTACTGCTTCGGAGTTGGCTACTTACATCGTCAAGAAGGGCCCGCCGCTGGTTAAGATTGTGGCTGAATAACCCTTCGCCCATACGACTTACGCCTTTTGATCTTACTTTGGGTACATATCCATTTCTGCGGTCACGGCTTCCAATAGCAGCCGTTACCGCAGAAATGGATATGTACGCAGAAAAAGAAGCAAGATCAAAAGATCGCAGCCTCGTTCCACTCGTCAGCTCCTACAGAGAAATGGAGTAACCGGCTGAAAAGCGGAACCAATGGAAAACGTTACCGCAGGAATGGATATGTACACCGTCAGTGAAAATGGTCGCCTGCCAAACCGTCATCGCGAGCAGGCTCACTCCTACAGAAAAAGTGGTCGGCACCCGACCTCACAAAGCATCCCCCAACAACTTCAGGTAATCAGCACTGTCTGAAATCGAATTATGCCCCACCCCCGGAATCACCCTCAGCGCAGCCACCCCAGGCGAGAAATGCTCGAACAGCCGCTGCGTACTCGATCGCGGAACGACTTCGTCATGCTCCGCCGCCAGCAGCAATGTCGGGACACTGATTTCCCGCGCATACCGCCAGGATTCAAAGCGCTCCTGCAACAGCCAGCGCACCGGAAAGATCGGAAACTGCCGTGCCGCCAGTTCACCGAGACTGTTGTAGGGCGTGATCAACACCAGGCGCGAGGCCGGGCGCTGACTGGCCAGGCGCACTGCGACGCCGGAGCCGAGGCTGCGGCCCACCAGCGTCACCTGCGGATGTTCGGCGTAAACCTTGTCGAACAACGCCAGGGCATCACGCTGAATGTCCTCCTCGGACGGCGCACCGGTACTGCCGCCATACCCCCGGTAATTCAGAAAGTACAACGCATGATCGGCAAAAGCTGCGGAAAACGAGGGTAAATTACGCGACACATCCTCGGCGTTGCCCCCGAAATAGATCAGCGCTTTGGGCCCCGCGTGCTCATGCACCGATACCAGTACCTGGGCATTGGCGCGGGTCAGCGTGATTAACTCACTCTCGACAGCACGGGGTTGCGGGTAATAGATGAGGGCGCGCTGGAACACGAACAACGCAACACAGAGCGCCACATACAGCGCAATGACGATGACGACGATGAACATCAGGATGCGTGACATTCGGCTAACGTTAGTGGGCGGCATTGACGACTCGGGAGCAAGTAGCGATTGTACGAACGCTGTCGAAGTGTAGTCGATCGTTCGCGAGGAGCGGGCCGCAACCGCGCAAGTGAAAGGGCAATACCATGAGCCACACTGACGGAATAACACGTCGCCGATTACTCACGCTGGCTGCTGGGGTCTCGGCAGTCTTCACCTTCGATCCTGCCGGTGCACAAACCGAAGAGTCGAGCGTCACAGGAGGCAACAGCATGCAGACCCGAGGCATTCCTTCCAGCGCCGAGCCGCTGCCGATCGTTGGATTGGGCACTTATCGCGGCTTCGACGTCGCCCCGGCGGACCCTGCCTATAAACAGCTGCCTGCGGTGCTCACTGCTTTGTTCGAGAAGGGCGGGACGCTGATCGACAGCTCGCCGATGTACGGTCGTGCCGAGCAGACCACCGGGGAGTTGCTGTCGATTCACGAGCCGCGCTCGCCGGCATTCCTGGCGACCAAAGTGTGGACCCGCGGCCGCGAAGAAGGCATTGCGCAGATGGAGGAGTCGTTCAAACTGCTGCAAACCGACCGCATTGACCTGATGCAGATTCATAACCTGCTGGACTGGAAGACCCATTTGCCGACCTTGCGCCAGTGGAAGGATCAGGGGCGCATTCGCTACATCGGGATTACTCATTACACGGCGTCGGCCTATGACGAAGTGGAGGCGGTACTCAAGGCTGAACAGCTGGATTTCCTGCAGATCAATTACGCCCTGGATGATCGCGGGGTCGAGAAGCGCATCCTGCCACTGTGCCGCGAGCGCGGTGTGGCGGTGATCTGCAACCGGCCATTCGGCGGTGGAGGCCTGATCGCGCGGCTCAAGGACAAGCCGCTACCGGGGTGGGCTGCGCAGGTGCAGGTCAACAGCTGGCCGCAACTGGCGCTGAAGTTTTTGCTGTCGCATTCGGCGGTGACTTGCGTGATTCCGGGGACGGGCAATCCGCGTTACATGGCTGACAATGCCAAGGCCGGGTTCGGTCCGATGCTGACCGGGGCGCAGCGTGAGCAGCTGATTGATTTGGTGAAATCAACCTGAATCAAACCCTTGAGAGCAAAGCTGGCTAGGGGAGCACAGATTGTGAGAACAATACTTGTGGGGTACACATCCCCTGTGGGAGTAAAGCTTGCTCGCGATTGAGGGTTCTCATTGAACATCGATGTCGACTGAGCCAGCGCAATCGCGAGCAAGCTTTGCTCCCACAGGGCGCTGTCAGAAGTTTATCGAAGCACTCAACCGCGCCGTTAGCGGCGCGCCCTGGAATACGTAGTCATCGCCCATGTATTCCCCGGCATCACGCCAGTAACGCTTGTCGAACAGGTTGTCCACGGTCAGGCGGAACACCGTCTCGTAGCCATCGATGCGCGTGCTGAAGCGGCTGCCGACGTTGAAGATTGCATACGCGCCGGTCTCCACCTCACCGACCTGGCTGGCGTACTTGCTGGCGCTGTACTGCATACCACCGAGCACTGCCAGGCCCTCGACCCAGGGCAGCGCATAGTCCGCCGTAAGACTGGCGCGCAGGTTCGGCACATTGATCGTCTGGTGCCCTTCATAGGCGGCCGTTCCCGTGCCGCTGACCCGTGAACGAATCGCCGCAACGCTGGCGCTGATCTGCAGGCGATGGGTGGCAAAGCCGTTGGCGGACAATTCGAGGCCAGTGTTCTTCTGCTCGCCCTGTTCAGTAAAGGTGAACGTGCCGTCGTCATTCGGCCGGGAATACTGATAAGCCTGGCGAACCTGAAACAGCGCGGCCCCCAGGCTGATGCGCTGCCAGTCGTACTTGACCCCCGCTTCAATCTGCCGTGACACCGTAGGCGCGAGGATCTCAAACGCGTTGGTGGTAAACCATGCCGCCTCACCGCCCAGGGACAGGCCTTTGCTGTAGCGGGTATAGAGCGACAGGTTCTGCACCGGCTTGTAGATCAGCGCCGCCTGGGGCAGGAATTCGTAGCGCCGGGTATGGCGAGTGGTGGCCCCCTGGTTGTCGAAGGTTTCCTCGTCCAGGCGTACGGCGCGCCCGCCGAGTACGGTCTGCCAGTGCTCGTTGAAACTGATGCGGTCATTGAAAAACAAGCCGTACTGCCGACTGTCCAGGCGTCGCTGGGAATCATTGAGCGGACCGTCGTAGCGGGCGAAGTCCGCAGGCTCGTTATTGATATTGCCGCTGCCAATCATCACGTTGATCGGGTCGCGCTTGTCCACGACCCGGCGAAATCCGCTGCTGCCCAAGGTCAGTTCGTGGCCAAGGCCAGCGGTGTCGAAGCGTCCGCTGAGGGTCGCCTGCACCTCGTCGTTGCGGCGGGTATCGTCGGGGCTGCGGAAGTCATAGACATCGTAGTCACCCTCCGGGCTGAAGTAATTCGGCACTGCGGCGTCGGCGCAGCTGGCGGCGCCATAGCACCCCCAGGCGAACGAGCTGTAGTCGTCGATCACCACGCGGCTGCGCGAGGCGCTGAAATCGGCTTTCCAGGAGTCGCTGAAGCGGTACTCGAAGTTGCCGTTGATGTTCAGCGCATCGGTGCTGACCGGATTGGCGCCGCTCTGGTGCGCCAACAGTTTTTTCGGCGAGGCGTGGTGCGGCAGACGTGTGCCACCCAGCAGCTGATAGCCCGGAGCCGAACGCTGTTCCTTGGTCTGATACTCGACGTCCAGCTGCAACAGCGCATCGGGGCTGATGTTCCAGTCAAACGCCAGGGAGGCGAAATCCCGCTGGCCGTTGGTGTGTTCGACGTAGGAATGAATATCTTCGTGGGCCAGGTTGGCGCGCAAGCCGAACTGCTGCTCGCTGCCGAAGAAGCCGCCGATATCCGTCGCCAGATAACCGCTGCCGCGATCATCGGTGGAGACTGTGACCTGGCGCACATCGGTCGGCCGCTTGGTCACATAGTTCACCAGTCCACCGGGCTCGGAAACTCCGCTTTCCAGGCCGGACAGGCCCTTGAGCAACTCGACCTGCTGCTTGTTTTCCAGCCCGACATTCTGTTCGCCGGTGATGGTGCGGCCGTTGATCTTGTAGCTGCTGGCAGCATTCAGGGAAAAGCCGCGCACCACGAAGTTCTCGTAGTAGCCCACCGGCGCATAACCTTGGCCGACCGAAGCGTCGTTGCGCAGCACTTCGCTGAGCAGACGGGCCTGTTGATCCTTGATCAGGGCTTCGTTGATCACTGCCACAGATGCCGGGGTGTCGAGCAGCGCGGTGGTGCCGAAACCACTGACCGAAGCACTGTCGGCCTGGTACCCGGAAGTGTCTTCGCCGGTGACAGTCAGGGCTGGCAGCTCGGTGTCGGCGCCCAGTGCGCAGTTGGCCGAGAGCAGGCCCAACGTCAATACATTGAGGGCGAACAGGCCCTTGTGGCCTGTCCGGTAAAGCCTGTCCATGGATACTCCTCGTAGTCTGACCCGCACGCAAAGCGCGCCATCATACAGAGGACGTATCGCGACCGGCGATTGTTAATCCCGGGACTGTGATTGCTCAGGCGTTTGTATTACCCAGGCACTGCGCACCCGCCTTGGCGACCTGCGCATCCTGCTCGGCCTTGACCCCGGACACTCCGATCGCGCCGATCACCTGGCCATCGACGATAATGGGCACGCCACCTTCCAGGGAGGTCAGCAGCGGCGCGGAGAGAAAGGCATGCCGCCCGCCATTGACCATCTCTTCATAACCTTTCGATTCACGCCGACCCAGAGCCGAAGTGCGCGCCTTTTCAGTGGCGATGTAGGCGCTGATCGCAGCAGCACCGTCGAGGCGTTCAAGGGCCAGGGGGTGGCCGCCGTCATCGACGACGGCAATGGTCACGGCCCAGCGGTTGTTCTGCGCTTCAGTGCGGGCCGCCGCGAGGATCTGGCTGACCTCGGCCTGGCTCAAGACAGACTTGCTGTTCATGGGGATACTCCAGTGCGGATAGAGGGCAATGCGGCTTCGACCACTTCGATCCAGTGCCTGACCGGAGTGCGGCCGGCGCCGTCGAGGTGCGACTGGCAGCCGATATTGGCGGTGACAATCACGTCGGGGTGGCCACTTTCCAGGGCATTGAGTTTGTTGTCGCGCAATTGTCGGGCCAGCACCGGCTGGGTCAGCGAATAGGTGCCCGCCGAGCCACAGCACAGGTGGCTGTCGGGCACGGCAGTGAGATTAAAGCCCAGGCGGATCAGCACCGCCTCGACGGCGCCGCCGAGTTTCTGCGCGTGCTGCAAGGTGCATGGGCAGTGGAACGCCAGGCGCTGTTCGGCTTGGACTCCAAGGGTTTCGAGGGATTCGTCGCGCAACACTTCAACCAGATCCCTGGCCAGCGCACCGACTTTTTGCGCCTTGGCAGCATAGGCTGGATCCGTGCACAGCAGGTGCCCATAGTCTTTGATGAAAGCGCCGCAGCCGCTGGCGGTCTGCACGATGGCCTCGGCGCCAGCCTCGATGCTCGGCCACCACGCATCGATATTGCGCCGGGCGCGATCAAGGCCGGCGGCCTGGGCGTCGAGGTGATAATCCACCGCGCCGCAGCACCCGGCCTCGCGGCTGGCGATCACACTGATACCCAGGCGGTCCAGTACCCGTGCCGCGGCTGCGTTGGTATTGGGCGACAGGCCGGGCTGCACGCAGCCCTCAAGCATCAGCACCTGTCGGGCATGACGTGGCACCGGCCGGGTTTTCGCCGGATACCCGCTGCGCGGCAACTTGGCGCGCAGCGTCTCCGGCAGCAGGGCGCGGAACACCTGGCCAGTGCTGACCAGGCTCTTGAACAGCCGAGGATTTGGCACGGTGTCGCGCAAGCCCGCGCGTAGCAGGCGCTGCCCCAGCGGCCGGGGCACGGCCGCATCGACCACTGCACGACCGATATCCAGCAGATTGTGATAGTCCACCCCGGAAGGGCAGGTGGTCTCGCAGTTGCGGCAGGACAGGCAGCGGTCCAGGTGCAACTGGGTCTTGCGGGTCACTTCATGGCCTTCCAGCACTTGCTTGATCAGGTAGATGCGCCCGCGCGGGCCATCCAGCTCATCACCCAGCAACTGATAGGTCGGGCAGGTGGCATTGCAGAAACCGCAGTGCACACAGCTGCGCAGGATACTTTCGGCTTCCTCGGCGCGGGGCAACTGGCGGGCCTGTTCGCTTAACGTGGTCTGCATGGGTCAAAGCTCCGCATACAGGCGCCCGGGGTTGAAAATACCCTGGGGGTCGAGCTGCTGCTTGAGGTTGCGGTGGTAGCGCATCAGGGTTGCCGGCAGCGGTTGGAAAGGGCTGTCGACCAGGCCGTGGCTGTAGCAGGTGACATGCCCACCAGCGTCGCTGACCACTTGCCGGATGAATGAGGCTTCGGCTTCGGATTTGAGCCAGCGCTGGGCACCGCTCCAGTCGATGAATTGCTGCCCAGGGAGGGACAGGCGCGGCGTATTGTGCGGGACCGAGAGCCGCCACAGCGGCTGACCTTCATCGAAAAACCCCAGTCGATGTTCGTTGAGATCGGCCCAGTAAGCGGCGTCCAGCACCTCACCGCCCAAGCGGTCATGGGCGGCTGCCACGGAGCCTTCGCCACCTTCCAGGCGCAGGTGCAGACGCTGGCCGTCGTGGCACGCGGCGCTGATCGGCAGTGGCTGCTGACCCCATTCGGCGAGGCGATTCAAGGCGCGCTCGGTATCCAGTTCCAGGCTGATGCTCAGGCACTGCCGGGGTTTGGGCAGGACCTTGAGCGAGACCTCGGTCACCACTCCCAACGAGCCGAAGCTGCCGGCCATCAGCCGCGACACGTCGTAGCCGGCGACGTTTTTCATTACCTCGCCACCGAAGCGCAGGTGCTTACCGTGCCCGGTAATCACTCGGGTGCCGAGGACGAAATCGCGAACCGAGCCCGACCATGGCCGCCGCGGCCCCGACAGCCCGCTGGCAAGCATCCCGCCGACAGTCGCGCCATCGCCAAACGAGGGCGGTTCACACGGCAGCATCTGCTGCGCGGCCTCCAGTACTTCAGTCAGCTGCGCAAGGGGTGTGCCGCAGCGCACGGTGATCACCAGTTCGGTCGGATCGTAGCTGACAATACCTCGGTGGGAGCGGGTGTCGAGCACTTCTCCAGCCGTGATCCGCCCCAGGAAGGCCTTGCTGTTGGAGCCCTGGATGCGTAGCGGGGTAGCGCTTTGCAGCGCCTGGTTAACCTGTTCCAGCAAGGTTGCGCTGTCATCAGCGGCAGTTTCGTGATCCATCAGAAACGCTCCAGCTCGGGGAAAGGCAACTGCCCCATGTGCACGTGCATCGCGCCAAACTCGGCGCAGCGGTGCAGGGTCGGGATGTTCTTGCCGGGGTTGAGCAGGCCACCCGGATCGAACGCCGCCTTGACGGCATGAAACAGCGTCAGCTCATCGTTGTTGAACTGGGCGCACATCTGGTTGATCTTCTCGCGGCCCACGCCATGTTCCCCGGTGATGCTGCCGCCGACTTTCACGCACAGTTCGAGGATTTTGCCGCCCAGGGCCTCGGCGCGATCCAGCTCTCCCGGTTGATTGGCATCGAACAGGATCAAGGGGTGCATGTTGCCGTCGCCGGCGTGGAACACGTTGGCCACGCGCAGGCCGTACTCGGCAGACAAGGCCGCGATGGCCTGCAATACGCCGGGCAATTCGCGACGCGGGATGGTCCCGTCCATGCAGTAGTAATCGGGCGAGAGGCGGCCTACCGCCGGGAAGGCATTCTTGCGCCCGGCCCAGAAACGCACGCGCTCGGCTTCGTCCCGGGCCTGACGCACTTCGGTGGCGCCGGCCTGTTCCAATACCTGGCGGACCCGGTCGCAGTCGTCATGCACATCCGCTTCAACGCCATCGAGTTCGCACAGCAGGATGGCTTCGGCGTCCACCGGGTACCCGGCATGGATGAAGTCCTCGGCCGCACGGATCGCCAGGTTGTCCATCATTTCCAGGCCGCCGGGGATGATCCCGGCGCCAATGATGTCGCCGACTGCACGGCCGGCTTTTTCCACCGAATCGAAGGCCGCCAAAAGCACTTTGGCGGTCTGCGGCTTGGGCAGTAGCTTGACCGTGACCTCGGTGATGACCCCGAGCATGCCTTCGGATCCGGTGAACAGCGCAAGCAGGTCGAAGCCGGGTGAGTCGAGTGCATTTGAGCCCAGGCTCAGGTGTTCGCCATCGACAGTGAGGATGTCGACCTTGAGCAGGTTGTGCACGGTCAGCCCGTACTTCAGGCAGTGCACGCCCCCGGCGTTTTCGGCTACGTTGCCGCCGATCGAGCAGGCGATCTGCGATGAAGGATCCGGCGCGTAGTACAGGCCGAACGGTGCCGCCGCCTGGGAAATTGCCAGGTTGCGCACGCCAGGCTGCACCCGCGCCGTGCGGGCGGCGGGGTCGATGTGCAGGATGTTATTGAAGCGCGCCATCACCAGCAGCACGCCTTTTTCCAGGGGCAATGCACCTCCAGACAAACCGGTGCCTGCCCCCCGGGCGACTACTGGAACGCGCATCTCGTGACACAGGCGCAGCACGCCCTGCACTTCGTCCAGGTGGCGCGGCAGCACAACCAGTAACGGCGTGGTGCGATAGGCCGAGAGGCCGTCGCATTCATATGGCTTGAGCTCTTCCTGCTGGTGCATCACTTCCAGCGCCGGCAGGCGACTGCGCAATGCTTGCAGCAAGACGGCAGGGTCGACGTCGGGCAGCACGCCATCGACGCGTTCATCGTAGAGAATGTTCATAGTCTGCCTAGCGCCCACCCACTACCATATGACTGAATGGCTCAACATACGCCTGCAGCGTCACCAACCCGCCGACCAGAATCGCCAGGATGATCGAGTGGAAGAACACATACCGCAAGATTTCGCCTTCATGGCCATACCAGCGAGTGGCGGTGGAGGCCACGACGATCGATTGCGCATCGACCATCTTGCCCATCACCCCGCCGGAACTGTTGGCCGCCGCCATTAGTACCGGGCTGAGTCCCAGTTGCTCTGCAGTCACCCGCTGCAGACCGCCGAACAGCACGTTGGAGGCGGTGTCCGAGCCAGTCAGCGCCACGCCAAGCCAGCCGAGCAGGGTGCCGAACATGGGGTAGAAGATACCCGTCGCGGCAAAGGCCAGGCCCATCGTCGCATCCAGGCCCGAATAGCGGGTGAGGAACCCCAGGGCGAGCATCGCAACGATGGTGATCAGCGAGTAGCGCACCACCCAGATCGTGCGCAGGTATTGCTTGATCAGCTGCGGGATCGAATAGCCCATCAGCAAGCCGCCGAGAATCGCTGCCAGAAGGATGCCGCTGCCGGTGCTGGTCAGCCAGGTGAATTTGTAGATCGCATCTTCGGTTTTCGGCGCAGGCACTACCGGCGGGACCTTTTCGATCTGCTGGTGGATGGTGCCGAAGGTGATGATCGGGGCGAAGATCGGGTTGGCTTCGCGCAGCGGCTTGCCCTGCGGGTCGAGCTTGGCCGAATTGGTCACCGGATCGATCGCCGGACGCGTGTCGAACAGGTTCTTGAAGCCCTGGGTGCCCCAGGCGAATACGAACACCGTGAGGATGATCCAGGGCATCCACGCACGCATCACTGCGGACTTGGCGTCAGTGCCAAAAGCGGCGCTGGCGACCGGTTTCTCGTCATACTCGGCGTCGATTTTCGAGTTGTCGACGCGTCCGGACAAGGCGGCAGAGGTGTGGATGGTGGCCGGCTTCCAGACCCTGAGGAAACCGGTCAGGCAGGCCATGGAAATCAGCGCGGCGATCACGTCCACCAGCATGGGCCCGTGGTAGTTGGACACGATGAACTGCGGCACGGCGAAACTGACCCCGGCCACCAGGATGGCCGGCCAGATTTCCAGCATCTTGCGCCAGCCGGCAAACGCCCAGATCAGCCAGAAGGGCACGATTACCGAGAAAAACGGCAGCTGGCGACCGACCATCATCGACAACTCCATTTCATCCAGGCCGGTGACCTTGGCCAGGGTAATGATCGGCGTGCCCAGGGCGCCAAACGCCACTGGGGCGGTGTTGGCGATCAAGGCCAGTCCGGACGCGGCCAGTGGCGAGAAACCCAGGCCGATCAGGATCGCCCCGGTCACCGCCACTGGCGTGCCGAAACCGGCAGCGCCTTCGAAAAACGCGCCGAAGCAGAAAGCAATCAGCAGCAGTTGCAGGCGTCGATCGTCGGTGATCCGCGCCAGGGAGTCCTGCAGTACCTTGAACGAGCCATTCTCGGTGGTCAGTCGGTGCAGGAAAATGATGTTGAGCACGATCCAGCCGATCGGCAGCAAGCCGTTGGCGGCGCCATAAAGTGCCGCGGAGCCCGCCATGTTCGCCGGCATGCCAAAGGCGAAGATCGCGATGACCAGGGCAGAGCCGAGGGCGAGCAGTGCGGCCAGGTGCGCCTTGATATGAAAAAACGCCAGGGCTGCCAGCATTACCACTACGGGCACTGCAGCCATAATTGTGGAAATCACCGGGTTGTTGAACGGATCGTAGATTTGCTGCCAGACCATGTTCCACCTCTGCTTTTTATTGTTGGACGTGCAGACCCCGAAGGGGCGGTGAATTGCAGTATAGGTGGCATTGCGCCGCTGGCAGACCGGGCTTTTCGGGCATTTTGACGATCCATTTTGGTGCGTTTGGCTGAGCTAAGATGAGTATTGACTCGAACTTCATTGACCGGAGGATTGCCGTTATGACTGAGCGCCATTTGGACCACAAGGAGACACTGTCGAATGGATGCACGATTGAGGTGAAAGCGGAAATCCTCGGTGATGGCTCGCTGAAGATGTTTATCGGAGTGAACCGGCCGGATGGCACAGTGATTTTTGAGGATCATGATCCCAAGCCGCATTTTCTCGACATGGAGGCGGCGCTGGATTGGGGGGTGGATATTGCCAAGGGGATTGGGAATGGGCAGAGGACGTTGTGATCTTGCGGACGCCATCGCGGGCAAGCCTTGCTCCCACAGGTTTTGGGGAGTGCACAGGATCTATGAACCACTCAGACCTGTGGGAGCAAGGCTTGCCCGCGATGACGGAATTCCATCCAACATCATTGCCATCTGACACCCCGTGATCGAGAGCAATCCAGGTAACCACAAAAAACGCATAGGTACTCGAACCAGGACCCCGGTAAACTGCGCAGCTTTTTCAAGGAGCCAATATGAGTTACTACCAGCCGGGCATTCTCGCCACCCCCGTTCCCCTGCAAGCCCGCCATCTGTTTTTCGCGCTGGAGTCGGTCGAAGCATTGCCGGCCGCGCTCGACAAGCTCATGCAATTGATCGATGGCAAGTCAGCGGTAGTCGGTTTTGGTGAATCGCTGGTAAAGGCGCTCCACGCCCAGGTCGATGGCCTGCGCGCGTTCCCGGCCATGACCGGAGTCGGCGTCGACAACCCGTCAACCCAGCACGCCCTGTGGTGCTGGCTGCACGGAATCGACCGCGGTGAATTGCTCAATCGCAGCCACGTCATCGAGGCGGCACTGGCCCCGGCCTTGCGTCTGGTGCAGATGAACGAGACTTTTCGCCACCTGACCGGCCATGATCTGACCGGTTACGAGGACGGCACCGAAAATCCTCACGACGAAGCCGCCGTTGCAGCGGCCTTGCTGGGCGAGGGCGCCGAAGGCCTGGTCGGTGGCAGCTTCGCCGCGATCCAGCAATGGCAGCATGACCTCAAAGGTTTTCGCGCGCTGCCGTCCCATGAAACGGACAACATCATGGGCCGTCGCTTGAGTGACAACGAAGAGCTGGACGACGCGCCGATCTCCGCCCACGTCAAACGCACCGCCCAGGAAAGTTTCGCCCCGGAAGCATTCGTGGTCCGGCGTTCGATGCCGTGGATCGAAGGCGAGCGCGCCGGGCTGATGTTCCTGGCGTTCGGCTTCTCGCTTGACGCCTTTGAAGCCCAGCTGCGCCGTATGAGCGGTCTGGAAGACGGCATCACCGACGGCCTGTACCGCATCAGCCGCCCGATCACTGGCGGTTACTACTGGTGTCCGCCGCTGAAGGACGGTCACCTGGACCTGCGCGCATTGCGCATCGGCTGACATTTTCCTGGTGGTGAGGGAGTATGCTCCCTCGTCACGAAGACGCAGCTAACCTTATACCCAAACGTTATTTCCCACCCGCAAAACAGCTCGATATGATCTTGTCATAACTCGTTATAACAAGTGATTATCCATGACCGATAACGTCCTCTCCCTTGGCAGCGTCCCGCTGCACACCCAACTGCGCGACGTGTTGCGTGCGCGAATTCTCGACGGTGAATACCCGCAAGACAGCCAGATGCCGTCCGAAAGTGAGCTCGGCAGCCTGTTCAAGGTCAGTCGCATTACTGTGCGCCAGGCGTTGGGCGATCTACAGAAAGAAGGGCTGATCTTCAAGATCCATGGCAAGGGCACCTTTGTGGCCAAGCCCAAGACCTTCCAGAACGTCAGCACCCTGCAAGGCCTGGCGGAGTCCATGACCGGTCGCGGTTACGAGGTGATCAACCGCCTGCGCAGCTTCAGATTCATCGCCGCCGACAAGCTGGTCGCCGAGCGTTTGCAGGTGGCCGAAGGCGACACCGTGGCACAGATCAAGCGGGTCCGGCTGATCAATCGCGAGCCGATTTCCCTGGAAATCACCTATCTGCCCAAGGTCATCGGCGAGCGCCTGGAGAAGGCTGACCTGGTCACCCGCGATATTTTCCTGATCCTGGAAAACGACTGCGGGCTGTCGCTCGGGCATGCCGACCTGGCCATCGACGCGGTCCTGGCCGACAGCGACCTGACCCAGGCCCTGGGTGTGGAAGCCGGGTCGCCGATCATGCGCATCGAGCGCCTGACCCACGATGCCGCTGGCCGCCCGGTGGATTTCGAACACCTCTACTACCGCGGCGATGCCTTCCAGTACCGCCTGCGGATCGACCGGCAAAAAGGCGATCAGGCATGACCCACAGTTCCGAGAACAGACGCACCCTCGAACAGGAATACGACATCGTCGTGATCGGCGGCGGTACTGCCGGCCCCATGGCGGCGATCAAGGCCAAGGAACGTAACCCCAACCTGCGAGTGCTACTGATCGACAAGGCCAACGTCAAGCGCAGCGGCGCGATCAGCATGGGCATGGACGGCCTCAACAACGCGATCATTCCGGGCCACTCGACGCCGGAGCAGTACACCAAGGAAATCACCATCGCCAATGACGGCATCGTCAACCAAGCGGCGGTCTACGCCTATGCCACCCACAGCTTCGAGACCATCGAGCAACTGGATCGCTGGGGGGTGAAGTTCGAGAAGGATGAAACCGGTGACTACGCGGTGAAAAAGGTCCACCACATGGGCGCCTACGTGCTGCCGATGCCGGAAGGACACGACATCAAGAAAGTCCTGTATCGCCAGTTGAAGCGCGCGCGGGTGAGTATCACCAACCGGCTGGTGTGCACGCGCTTGCTGACTGACGAAGAGGGCGCGGTCAACGGGGTGATGGGCTTTGATTGCCGCACGGCGGACTTCCACGTGATCAAGGCCAAGGCGGTGATCCTCTGCTGCGGCGCGGCAGGGCGCCTGGGGTTGCCGTCTTCGGGTTACCTGATGGGCACCTACGAAAACCCGACCAATGCTGGCGACGGCTATGCCATGGCTTACCACGCAGGTGCGGAACTGGCGAACCTTGAATGCTTCCAGATCAACCCCTTGATCAAGGACTACAACGGCCCGGCCTGCGCTTATGTCACCGGCCCGCTGGGCGGCTACACCGCTAATAACAAGGGCGAGCGCTTCATCGAGTGCGACTACTGGAGCGGCCAGATGATGTGGGAGTTCCACCAGGAACTCGAAAGCGGCAATGGCCCGGTGTTCCTCAAGCTCGACCACCTGGCCGAGGAAACCATCCAGAACATCGAGGAGATCCTGCACAGCAACGAACGCCCCAGCCGTGGCCAGTTCCACGCTAATCGCGGCACCGATTACCGTACGCAGATGGTCGAGATGCACATCTCGGAAATCGGTTTTTGCAGCGGCCATTCGGCGTCCGGCGTGTGGGTCAACGAGCGGGCCGAGACCTCGGTCAAGGGCTTGTACTCGGCGGGCGACATGGCTGCAGTGCCGCACAATTACATGCTGGGTGCTTTTACCTATGGCTGGTTTGCCGGGACCAATGCGGCTGATTTTGTCGCCGGGCGCGAGTTTTCAGCGGTCGACGCCGGGCAAATCGAAACGGAAAAGCAACGGGTCTACGCGCCACTGGACCGCGAGCACGGGCTGCCACCGGCCCAGGTCGAATACAAGCTGCGCCGGTTTGTGAACGACTACCTGCAGCCGCCGAAAGTGACCAAAAAGATGCAGATCGGCCTGCAGCGTTTCAGCGATATCCAGCGCGATCTGGATCAGATCAAGGCCCACAACGCTCATGAACTGATGCGTGCCATGGAAGTCAGCATGATCCGCGACTGCGCGGAAATGGCCGCCCGGGCTTCGTTGTTCCGCGCTGAAAGTCGCTGGGGGCTGTACCACTATCGGGTCGATCATCCGCAGCGCAATGACAGCGACTGGTTCTGCCACTGCCATCTGAAGAAGGGTGAAGACGGCTTGATGAGCAGTTTCAAGAAAGCCGTGGAGCCTTACATCATCCCCCTCGACGCCGAGGAAATGCAGGCCTATGACCGGCTGCGGGTGGGCGCTTACGCCGCCTGACGATTGACACCAGGAGAGTCCGAACCATGGCCTATCAGCCCCAGGAAATTTTCTTTCGCTCCAACGCGCCGGTAACGGTGGATGAGGACCTGTGCATCGCCCACAAGGGCTGCACCGTCTGCGTCGACGTCTGCCCGATGGACCTGCTGGCGATCAACCCGGCGACGCAAAAGGCCTATATGGCTTTTGACGAGTGCTGGTATTGCATGCCTTGCGAGAAGGACTGCCCGACTGGGGCGGTGAAGGTCGATATACCTTACCTCTTGCGTTGAATGATCGGGCCCCTTCGCAGGCAAGCCCGCTCCCACAGGTTTCTCTGGTGAAGCAGCAATCTCCGGCACTACACGAATCACTGTGGGAGCGGGCTTGCCCGCGAAGAGGCCGGCCCAGACGAAACAAAGCCATCCGGCCACCCTCGGACGCTGAATTCAAACCACCCCTCGTTTCCCACCACGCCCTGATCGTGGCGGAGACGAACATCCTATAAACGATTCGAGGGGACACACCCATGTTGTTGCGTGCAGCGTTTGCCGGTCTGGTACTGGCTTCATTTACCCTGTCGGCCTCGGCCGACACCATCCGCATTGCCATCGGCACCCAGGACACCACGATCAATTGCGCCGCTGGCGGCCTGTTGATTCGCGAGCTCGGCCTGCTGGACAAATACCTGCCCCACGACGGCCAATACAAGGACGCCAAATACGAGGTGCAATGGAAGAACTTCACCAGCGGTGCGCCGCTGACCAACGAGATGGTCGCCGGCAAGCTCGACTTCGGCGCGATGGCCGATTTCCCCGGCACCTTCAACGGCGTGGCGTTTGAAACCGCCGGCAAGCACAGCCTGTTCATCAGCGTGCTGTCGGGCAGCATCAAGGGCAGCGGCAACGGCATTGTGGTGCCGAGCGCATCGAGCGTGCAGTCGCTGGCGGAGCTCAAGGGCAAGACCATTTCCGTTCCGTTTGCTTCAACCGCCCATGGCATGTTGCTGCGCGCCGTGGCCGCACAGGGCTGGGACCCGCTCAAGGACGTCAACATCATCGCCCAGCCGCCGGAAGTTGCAGGCTCGGCGTTGCAGGCCGGGAAGATCGACGCCCATGCCGACTTCGTGCCGTTCGCCGAACTGTTCCCGAGCCGCGGGTTTGCCCGCAAGATTTATGACGGTTCGCAAGCCAATGCGCCGACTTTCCATGGCGCCCTGGTGGACCAGGCCTATGCGAAAAAGTACCCGGAAATCGTCGTCGCCTACCTGCGCGCCAGCATCGAGGCCAACCAGCTGCTGGCAGCTGAACCGGAGAAGTACAGCGAGCTGATTGCCAAGGTCACTGGTGTCGACGCCGAGGTCAATTATCTGTTCCACGGCCCGCTCGGCGTGCAGACCCGCGACCTCAGCTGGAAGCCGGAATATCGCCAGGCGGTCGGCACGGCCATCGACACGCTCAAGCTGCTGAAAAAAGCCGATCGTGGTCTCGACCTCAATACCTTCATCGATGACCAGTACATCCGCGCCGCGTTCAAGGCGTCCAACGTGGATTACTCCGCGCAGCTGGGCAATTATGCCCAGAGCCCGTTGAAAGCGGTGGATGCCTCGAATGGCCAGGCCATTACCGACTTCAGCCGCGTGGCTGAAATCTGGGTGCGTGGTGAACCCAAGGTCCGTCAATACGCCTCGGCGCAGGCCGCGTTCAGTGCATTGGCCAGCCTGAAAGCCGAAGGCAGGAACATCCGCGCGGTGTATGCCCAGGCGAGCGACAGCGGGATCAAGTTGTTGGCGGATCAGGCGTGGTTTGCCAGTGATGCCAAGGGCCAGCTCAGTGCCTTCCTGCTCAAGGGCCAGGCCCAGCAATTCGCTGCAGCCCAGGGCGGCAAGGTGTTTGACTTCACCGATGCGACTACTCAGGCGGTCGCTGCCCGTTAATCAATCGGTCTCATGAACACGACGGCTCACATTCGAACGAGGTCAACGTAGGAGCTGCCGCAGGCTGCGATCTTTTGATCTTTCTTCTGTCAATCAAGATCAAAAGATCGCAGCCTGCGGCAGCTCCTACGGGGTCGTGGTCGCTACTGGAATTTTGTGTATGTACCGAACATTTATCCGCTGGATCCCCAGAGCCGCCTCGCTGCTGCTCTGCCTGCTGTTCTGGCAACTTGCCGCCAGCCACCACTGGAACCTCGGCCTGGTCACTTTTGCCAACGTTCCGACGCCGCTCGCGGTGGTCGAGGCGGCGTTGGGGCTTGGCGAGTCCGGCAAGCTCGGCCGGCACCTGGGCAGCAGTCTCAGTCGGGTGTTTGCCGGTTACCTGGCGGCGCTGGTCATCGGTATCGCGCTCGGCCTGGCCATCGGTCGCTCGAAATGGGCCGAGGATTTGCTGCTGCCTCCCCTGGAAGTGCTGCGCCCGATCCCTGCCGTGGCGTGGATTCCCCTGGCCATCCTGATGTTTCCTTCGTCTGAGCTGTCGATGGTCTTCATCACCTTCACCGGCGCGCTATTCCCGATCCTGCTCAACACCGTGCATGGCGTCGAGGGCGTCGATCCGAGACTGATCGCCTCGGCCAAAAGCCTGGGGGCAGGGCGTCGGGCCATTCTGCTGGAAGTCATCCTGCCGGGCGCTGCGCCGAGCATCATCACGGGCCTGGCAATTGGCATGGGCACCTCGTGGTTCTGCCTGGTGACCGCCGAAATGATCTCTGGCCAATACGGAATCGGTTACTACACCTGGGAGTCCTACACCATCCAGAACTACCCCGACATCGTGGTCGGCATGTTGCTGATCGGCGTGCTGGGCATGGGCAGCAGCCTGTTGATCAAACGTCTGGGCGGGTTGTTCACGCCGTGGCATCGACCACGAGGGAAAGCCTGATGAGTATTTATCAAGCCATGGAAGGGCGCATAGATATCCAGCAATTGTCGATCAGCCTGGGCGAGGGCAGCACGGCATTTGAAGCGGTGCAGGGCCTCGACTGCCAGATTGATGCGGGACAGTTCGTGTGCATCCTCGGCCCTTCCGGCTGTGGCAAATCCACCTTGCTCGGGGCGCTCGCCGGGCATCTGCAGACGTCCAGCGGCACCCTGACGGTCGACGGTGCCAAGGTCTCGGGACCTTCGCCCCAGCGCGGCATGGTGTTCCAGCACCACACGCTGTTCCCCTGGCGCACGGTACGCGACAACGTCGCCTTTGGCCTGAAGATGCGTGGCATCGGCAAGGCCGAGCGACACAAGGCGGCGGACGAGATCCTGACCCTGGTCGGGCTTGAAGGGTTCGCCGAGCGTTGGCCCGATCAATTGTCCGGGGGCATGCAGCAGCGAGTGGAAATCGCCCGGGTGCTGATCAATCGCCCGCGCCTGTTGCTGATGGATGAACCGTTCGGTGCGCTCGATGCGCTGACCCGGCTGAACATGCAGGAGTTGCTGCTGGACATCTGGACGCGGATTCGCACCACCGTCGTATTTGTCACCCATGACATCGATGAAGCGTTGTTCCTGGCTGATCGGTTGCTGGTGATGAGTTCCCGTCCGGGGCGGATCATCGAAGACCTGCGGCTTGATTTTCCCCGGCCCCGCGCCAGCGAACTGGTGACGAGCCACGAATTTTCCCGCTTGAAGCGTCATTGCCTCGAGTTGCTGCGTCACGAAGACGGTCGGCAGTTACCGCGCCTGAACCCTCTCGGACTTCCCCCAGAAAACAAACTGCCGCGATTTGCCCTATGACCTCACTATTCGATGTAACCGATAACGCTGACATTCTTGCCCTGCAACCACGCCTGACCGATGCAGACCCGGGGGTGCGCAGGATTGCCCTGATTGAACTGGCCGACCTTGAGGAGCCAGACGGCCTGATCTGGCTGGTCGATCGACTGGCCGGGGACCCGGCTGAAGAGGTGCGCACCGAAGCCGCCCGGCTGCTGGAAGCCTGGGAAGATCAGCCGGTGGTCGAGGCGCTGTGCCAAGCTCTCACCGACCCCTCCCTGGCGGTTCAGGCCGCCGCCGCGCAAAGCCTCAGCCTGCTCAAGAGCGAGGCGGCAGGCCAGGTGGTTTTGCCGTGGACCGGGCATGCCGAGGTGCATGTGCGCATCGCCGCGTTTCGGGCGTTGCGTGAATTGCGCTACCCGAATGCGGCTGCGGCAGCCTCTGCAGCGTTGGTCGATGTTGATGCAGGCGTGCGTCGCGAGGCGGTTGGGGTACTCGGCTGGCTCAAGCAGCTCGATGCCTTGCCGGCCTTGGCGACTTTGGCCAGCCAGGACCCAGACACCGAAGTTCGTCGTGCGGCCACTGGCGCCCTTGGCCTGGCCTCAGACGCGCAGGTCTTGCCGGCATTGCGCCAGGCGTTGCTGGACGACGCCTGGCAGGTGCGTGAGGAAGCCGCCACGACGCTTGGCAAGGTCGGGCACGTTGACGCGGGGCCGGCGTTGGTCGATGCCCTGGGCGACGACTACTGGCAAGTGCGCCTGCGCGCCACCCGCAGCCTTGGGCGCTTGCGCTATGTACCGGCGCTTGCCGCGCTGATCGAGACCCTCGGCCATCGCATCAGCAACCTGCGCAAGGAGGCAGCGTTGGCTTTGGGCGAGTTGAACGACCCGGGCGCCATCGCGCCCTTGCAGGCAGCCCGGGACGATGGTGATCCGGAAGTGCGCAAAGCCGTGCGCATTGCCTTGAGTCAGCTGCAATGACCCCGCTGGCGATTGGTAATTCCCAGGACAGGCAGCAACTGAGCCTGAACTGGCCGGACGGCCGCGAGCAGTTGCTGGACCATGCCGCACTGCGCCGCCAGTGTCCGTGTTCGCAGTGCCGGGCGTTTCGCCTGCAAGGGCGGGTGCCGCTGGTGGACTCGCGGGTGCGGGTGATCGAGGTGAATGCCCAGGGGTATGGGGTGCAGTTGGTGTTCAGTGACGGGCATGAGCGCGGGATTTTTCCGTGGGGTTATCTCTGCGGGCTGACTTAAACCTTGAATTGAACACCCCCCGTAGGAGCTGCCGGAGGCTGCGATCTTTTGATCTTGCTTTGTAAAAAACAAAATCAAAAGATCGCAGCCTCGTTTCTCTCGGCAGCTCCTACGGCGTTTCATACAGGCAGTTCATGTGGGCAGTTCATTCAGGGCGATAGGACATGTCCGGGACGGATGGTGCTTGTCAGCAAAACGCCAGAAGAGTACAAATGTACTCCATGACGACTCTAACCCCCCGCCGTACCGCCATCCTGACCTTCATCCGCGATCGCATCGCCGAGCACGGTCAGCCTCCCAGCCTCGCCGAGATCAGCGAGGCGTTTGGTTTTGCCTCGCGAAGTGTGGCGCGCAAGCATGTGCTCGCGCTGACCGAAGCCGGGTTCATCGAGGTCAACCCTCATCAGGCCCGGGGCATTCGTTTGCTCGGGCAGCCCGCGCGCCCGGAGCTGCTGGACATTCCGGTGCTTGGCCGGGTGGCGGCCGGTGCACCGATTGGCGCCGATGCCGAGGTGCACAGCCGCTTGATGCTCGACCCGGCAATTTTTTCCCGGGTGCCGGACTACATGCTGCGGGTCCAGGGTGACTCGATGATCGAGGATGGCATTCTCGATGGTGACCTGGTGGGCGTGCACCGCAGCGCCGAAGCGCTGAATGGCCAGATCGTCGTGGCGCGGCTCGATGGAGAAGTGACCATCAAGCGCTTCGAACGAGTGGGCGAGGTGGTTCGACTGTTGCCGCGCAACCCCGCGTATCAACCGATCATTGTCGAAGCCGATCAGGACCTGGCTATCGAAGGGGTGTTCTGCGGTCTGGTGAGGCAAGGGTGATGGGTGCCGTCGTCGCGCTGGATACGCTGTTCAATGGCGGCCACGTCTGGAAAGGCCGACCTGCGCCCCCGGCCGCCAGCCCGCAACCCACCGGGCATGCAGTGCTGGATGCGGCGCTGCCTACGGGTGGCTGGCCGGAAGCGGCGCTGACTGAAATCCTCCTGGCCGGGCAGGGCGTGGGTGAGTTGCAACTGGTGTGGCCGGCATTGGCACGCTTGTCTGCGGCGGGTGAGCGCATTGTATTGATCGCGCCGCCGTTCGTGCCTTATCCGCAAGCCTGGGAAAACGCCGGGGTCAATTTGCGGCAATTGTCGATCATCCAGGCCAGCGAGCGCGATGCCCTGTGGGCGGCGGAGCAGTGCCTGCGTTCGGGCAGTTGCGGCGCCGTGCTGTGCTGGCCGCACAAGGCGGATGACCGCGCATTGCGCCGCTTGCAGGTGGCCGCCGAAACCGGCTCGACCCTGGCGTTTGCCTATCGCTCGATCCAGGAAGCCGTCAATCCTTCGCCAGCGGCGCTGCGCATCGCCATCGACGCGCGGCCGGCGCAGTTGCGGGTGCTCAAGTGCCGGGGCGGGCTGGCCCGTTCGGCGCCGATCGCCTATGCCGTGGGGCATTGAGGTTGCCATGCGCTGGGTATGTATTCTTTTTCCGCAATTGGCGCTGGACGCGGTACTGCGTCAGCGCAGCGACCCCGATGAACCGCTGGCACTGTTGACCGGCCCGGCCCAGCGGCGAGTGCTGCAAGCAGTGAATGCTTCAGCTCGGGCCCTGGGCCTGCGTCCCGGCCAGTCGATGACCGCCGCGCAGGCGTTGAGCAAAGGCTTTGTCACGGCGGAGTACGACGCCGCAGAAATCGAACACTGGCAGCAGTTCCTCGCGGCCTGGGCCTATCGGTTCAGTTCCCAGGTCAGCGTGCATTACCCGCGCGCGTTGGTGTTCGAGATCGAATCCAGCCTGGGCTTGTTCGGGCCCTGGCCGCAGTTCGAGGCGCGCTTGCGCAGTGAGCTGGGCGAACTGGGTTTTCGCCATCGTATTGTCGCGGCCCCCAATCCGGTGGCCGCCCGGGTATTGGCCAACCTGCATGACGGTCTGGTGGTCGCCGATGATGCCGCGCTGCAGCAGCACCTGGCACGCCTGCCCATCGACCGCATTGCCCTGGAACCAACGGTGGCCACGGCATTGTCGCGCATGGGGCTGCGCACCCTGAATCAGCTTCAGGGGTTGCCGCGCAACAGTCTGGCCCGGCGTTTCGAAGCCGGGGTGCTGCTGCATCTGGACACCTTGTGCGGTGTTCGACCCTTGGCGCTGGCGTTCTACCTGCCGCCGGATCGTTTTGATGTACGCATCGAACTCAATTTCGATGTGCAGTCGCACCAGGCCCTGCTGTTTCCGTTACGCCGCCTGACCGGCGATCTCGCGGCGTTTCTATGCGGGCGCGACAGTGGCGTGCAGCGTTTCGACCTGCACCTGGAACACGCAGGTTTACCCGACAGCGTGATCAAGGTCGGCCTGCTCAGCGCCGAGCGCGATCCGGCAATGCTCTTCGAACTGGCCCGTGGGCGCCTGGAGCAGGTGCAGGTGCAGGCCCCGGTGCGGGGTTTTCGCCTGCATGCCGAAGACTTGCCGGCCTTCGTGCCCCAGCGTCAGGAGCTGTTCGACGACCGTCCGCAGCAGTCCTTGCCCTGGGAGCAACTGCGCGAGCGCTTGCGGGCGCGGCTTGGAGATGAAGCGGTGCACGGCTTGCGGTTCCAGGCCGACCATCGCCCCGAGTGTGCGTGGCAGGCCGAAGTCGACAACCAGCGCAGTAGCGGGTTGAACGGCGTACAGCGTCCGGGTTGGCTGCTGACCGAACCGCTGGCAGTGCACGAAGGTTCGGCGCGCATTGTCATGGGACCCGAGCGCATCGAGTCCGGCTGGTGGGATGGCGCGGATGTGCGACGTGACTACTACCTGATCGAAACCCGCTCCGGCCAACAGGCCTGGGCCTATCGTGCGGTAGGTGAGAGCGGGCCGTTGTGGCTGCAGGGCTGGTTTGCATGACTACGGACTATGCGGAACTGCACTGCCTGTCGAACTTCAGCTTCCAGCGCGGCGCCTCCAGTGCGCTCGAGCTGTTTCAGCAGGCCAAAAAGCAGGGCTACCAGGCGCTGGCGATCACTGATGAATGCACCTTGGCCGGGATTGTCCGGGCCTGGCAGGCGGCAAAGTCGGTGGAGTTGCCGCTGATCATCGGCAGCGAAATTCGTATTGAGAACGGCCCGAAACTGGTGCTGTTGGTGGAAAACCTCGAAGGCTACCAGCAGCTGTGCAGGCTGATCACCCGGGCCAGGCGCCGTACGCCGAAAGGTCAGTACCAGGTGCTGCGCGAAGACTTCAGCGAGCCGTTGCCGGGCGTGCTGGCGTTATGGGTGCCGGATACCGTCGATGACGCTGCCAGCGGCCACTGGCTCAAGCAGGTGTTCCCTGAGCGCCTGTGGCTGGCGGTGCAATTACATCGTGGCCAGAACGACAGGCGTCGACTGACCGAATTGCTGGGCCTGGCGGGCGAACTGCTAATCCCGGCGGTGGCCAGTGGCGACGTGCACATGCATGTTCGTGGCCGGCGCGCCTTGCAGGACACCATGACCGCCATCCGCCATCACGTGCCGGTTGCCGCCGCCGGGTTGCGCCTGCACCCCAATGGCGAGCGGCACTTGCGCAGTCTTGATGTGTTGGACGAGCTATACCCCCAAGCCTTGCTCGACGAAACCCTGAAGATTGCCCGGCGCTGCACCTTCGACCTTGGCCAGTTGCGTTATCAGTACCCGCGTGAACTGGTGCCAGAAGGCCAGAGTGCGGCGTCGTGGCTGCGTGAGCTGACTGAACGCGGAATGCGCGAGCGCTGGCCTGATGGCGCGAGTGCCAAGGTCCGGCAATTGATCGACAAGGAGCTGGGGCTGATCGCCGAGCTGGGTTATGAAAGCTACTTTCTTACCGTCCAGGACATCATCGCGTTCGCCCGACGCGAGAAAATTCTCTGCCAGGGCCGGGGCTCGGCGGCCAACTCGGCGGTGTGTTTCGCCCTGGGCATCACCGAGATCGATCCGGCGCGGATGAACATGCTGTTTGAGCGCTTCCTCTCCAAGGAACGTAATGAACCGCCCGACATCGATGTCGACTTCGAGCACGAGCGCCGCGAAGAAGTCCTGCAGTACATTTTTCAGCGCTATGGTCGCACCCGTGCTGCGCTGACCGCCGTAGTCAGCACTTATCACGCCGCCGGGGCGGTGCGCGACGTGGCCAAGGCGCTCGGTTTGCCGCCGGACCAGATCAACGCCCTGGCCGATTGTTGCGGCCACTGGAGCGACCAGACGCCGCCCGTGGAGCGACTGCGCGAAGGCGGCTTCGACCCCGAGAGCCCGGTGTTGCGTCGAGTGCTCAGCCTGACCGGGCAGTTGATCGGCTTTCCCCGGCACCTGTCCCAGCACCCTGGTGGTTTTGTCATTTCCGAGCAGCCGCTCGACACCCTGGTACCGGTTGAAAACGCCGCCATGGCCGAGCGCACCATTATCCAGTGGGACAAGGATGACCTGGACGCAGTCGGGCTGCTCAAGGTCGATATCCTGGCGCTGGGCATGCTCAGTGCCATCCGCCGTTGTTTTGACCTGTTGCGGCGTCACCGCAACCTCGACCTGAGCCTGGCCTCGGTGCCGGCCGAAGATGCGCAGACCTACGAAATGATCGGCCGCGCCGACACCGTCGGGGTGTTTCAGATCGAGTCCCGGGCGCAGATGTCGATGTTGCCCAGACTCAAGCCCAAGGTGTTCTACGACCTGGTGATCGAAGTGGCGATCGTGCGTCCGGGGCCTATCCAGGGCGGCATGGTGCATCCGTACCTGCGGCGCCGAAACAAGGAAGAAGCCGAAATCTACCCCTCCGAACAACTGCGCGAGGTGTTGAAACGCACGCTTGGGGTGCCGTTGTTCCAGGAGCAGGTGATGCAGATCGCTATCGTCGCCGCCGACTACAGCCCTGGCGAGGCGGACCAGTTGCGCCGCTCCATGGCGGCCTGGAAACGCCACGGCGGGCTCGAACCGCACAAGGTACGCCTGGCTGCCGGCATGAAGAAGAACGGCTACACGGCCGAATTCGCCGCGCTGATCTTCGAGCAGATCAAGGGCTTTGGCAGCTATGGCTTTCCCGAATCCCACGCCGCCAGCTTTGCCTTGCTGACCTACGCCAGTTGCTGGTTGAAGTGCCACGAACCAGCCGCGTTCGCCTGCGCGTTGATCAACAGCTGGCCCATGGGTTTCTATAGTCCCGATCAGATCCTGCAGGATGCGCGCCGGCATCATTTGCAGATTCGCCCGGTGGATGTGCGCGCCAGCGACTGGGATTGCAGCCTTGAGCCCATTGCCGGAGCGCAGCCGGCGATTCGCATGGGCTTGCGCATGATCAAGGGTTTTCGCGAGGACGATGGACGGCGCATCGAGGTGGCGCGGGCGCGCGGGGTATTTGTCGACATCGCCGACCTCGGCCAGCGGGCGCAACTGGATGCCCGCGCCCAGGAGCAACTGGCCGATGCCGGTGCGTTGCGCGGGCTGGCGGGGGACCGCCATCGGGCTCGCTGGGAAGTGGCAGGCGTGCAGAAACAGCTGGGTCTGTTTGCCGGGCTGCCGAGTCAGGAAGAGGAGCAGGTGGCGTTACCCAAGCCCACCGTGGGTGAAGACCTGCTGGCTGATTACACCAGCGTCGGCACGACCCTCGGCCCGCATCCGCTGGCGTTGCTGCGCGGTGAATTGAAAGCCCGACGTTGCCGTAGCTCAAGGGAATTGCTCGAGGTCGAACATGGGCGTCCGGTCAGCATTGCCGGGTTGGTCACCGGTCGACAACGACCCGGTACCGCCAGTGGCGTGACCTTTGTCACCCTGGAAGACGAGTTCGGTAACGTCAATGTGATCGTCTGGCGCGACCTGGCGGAACGGCAGCGCCAGGTGCTGGTGGGCTCGCAGTTGCTTAAGGTCGACGGGCGCTGGGAAAGCCATGGCGAGGTCCGGCACCTGATTGCCGGACGCATGAGTGATTTGAGTGAGTTGCTGGACGGGATCAGCATCCGCAGCCGGGATTTCCATTGATGAACCAACTACTTCCGTAGGAACCGTAGGAGCTGTAGGAGCTGTAGGAGCTGTCGAGTGAAACGAGGCTGCGATCTGTTGATCTTGCTTTTAAAAACAACATCAAAAGATCGCAGCCTCGTTTCACTCGGCAGCTCCTACAGGGTTACCTTATCTCTGTTCAGGCCAGAATCGTTCGCCGCCCCCAGGCGCATCCGTCCACGCTTGCAACGAGCGCGTCGGCAGGTCGAAGTAATCCCGGGTGCGCGCGTAGCCGTGGCCGCCCATGCGGCCAATGGCATCCAGCCCCAGCTGATCGATGTACAAGGTTTTCGGGTCGATGAGCTCATCGCGCACATGCACCATCAAGACCTCGCCAAAGATGATTTCCCGCGACTGCCCGATCGACAGCGCCATCATCCGTCGGCACTCCAGCGCCACCGGGGCTTCGCCGATCCGGGGGCATTTGACCAGGGTGCCGGGAATGGCCGTTAAACCCGCGGCGGTCAATTCGTCGAAGCCGGGGGCGAAGGGCACGGCGCAGACGTTCATGGCCTCGACCAGGGCATCACTGACAATGTTGACCGTGAATTCCTGATTTAGCTGGATGTTGCGTGTGGTGTCCTTGGGGGTCTGATCGCCATAGTTTTCCACGCCCAGCGCAAGGATCGGCGGGTCGGCGGACAGCGCATTGAAGAAACTGAAGGGCGCGGCGTTGATGCGGCCTTCACCGTCGACAGTGGTGACCAGGGCAATCGGGCGCGGCACCACGCTACCGATCAGAATCTTGTATTTGTCCCGGGGGCTCATTGTGCTGAAGTCAAAGCTTTGCATGGGCAGAACTCTCTAAAGAAGTGGATCAATTGCGCTCAGCGGCGTCACCGCGCTGTAGTCGTCGGCAAACGGGATGGCCGGTTTGAACAGGGTTTTCCAGTCCGGTTGGCCCACTGCTCGGTCGGCATGGCTGCGCATCAGTTTTTCGAATTGTTGTTGCGCCTGGCGTTGCAAGGACGGGTAGTCGATGCCCTGGACCTGGCCGCCCTGCATCACGCAGCGGCCATCGATATAGCTGGAAATGCAGTCGTCACCACGACCGGCCAGCACCAGGTTTTTCAGCGGGTCGAACAGCGGGCCAAGGTGCAGGCCGCGCAGGTTGAATACCGTGATGTCGGCCTTGGCCCCGGGGGCCAGGCGTCCGAGATCTTCGCGCCCCAGGGCCTTGGCGCCGCCCAGGGTGGCGGCGTTGTACAGGTCCAGGGTGCTGGTCAGCGAGTTGCCGCCCTCCAGCAAGCGGGCGATGTTCAAGCCCTGGCGCATGTTCTCCAGCAAGTCCGCCGGCCAGGTATCGGTGCCCAGGGCGAAGTTGATGCCCTGGGCCTGGTAGCGCCCGAACGAATTCAGCGCCTCGCCGTCACGGGCGAACACCACCGGACAATGCACCAGGCTGGTCCCGCCGTTGACCACGCGCTGCAGGTCATCGTCGCCTGCGGTGTAGATGCCGTGGGGCAACAGGCTGCGCGGGGTCAGCAGGTCCAGCTGTTCCAGCCAGGCCAGCGGCGAACAGCCGCGCAGTTGCTCGACCATCGCGACTTCGCCCAGTCCCTGGCAGCAATGCAGCCGCACTGGCGCATCGAGTTCGCGGCTTAACGCAGCGGTGCGCTGCAGCAACGCCGGGGTGCAGGTTTGAATGCGGTCCGGCAGCAAGGCGCCGCGAATCAGGCCACCATGGGCACCGTCGAAGTCCTGGAAGAACCGCCCAGCCGCCTCCAGTCCAGCCAGACCCCTGGCTTCATCGAAGTGATGCCCCAGGGTGCCGTCCGCCCGCCAGTAACTCATCCCGCTCATGTAGCAGGGCCCGAGGTAGGTACGCAGGCCCAGTTCGCCGGCGACGTGCGCGACGGCGGCAAACTCGTCGTAGGTCTCGGCCCACTCGCGGTAGTACATCGAGGTGATCGGCATCGCCGTGGTGATGCCGTTACGGATAAGTTGGGTGAAGGCGTAGCGGTATTTGAAAATTTCTTCTTCGCCAGTGAAGCTTTCCTGTGGGCCCCTTGCCAGATAGTCCTCTGACCACATGCGCCCCATGTCGCGTTCGTCACCGTTGTCGAGGGCCAGCACCGTGGAATCGAGGTCGCCGAGTGCGTCCAGGTCGATGAAGCCCGGGCCGATCAGCGCATTGCCGTAATCAATCCATTGATCCACCGGACCGGCATAACCACGGCCGACAAACAGGATGCGCGAGCCTTCGAACACCACCTCGCCGTCGCGCCACAACACGTGCTGGCGGCCGTCGAAACCGACCACGCAGGCGGCCTTGAGGCCAATTCGGTGAACCGGCTGACTCATAGGCGACTGTCCAGCAAGCGTCCAGCACTGGCGATCAACTGCCCGCGGCGATAGACCTCGCGCAGCGGTCGTGCGACCACCGCTTCACCCAAGGTCTGCACCGGCATCAGCAAAAAGTCCGCCGGCTGGCCGACGTGCACGCCATAACCGTCAACGCCTAATGCCCGGGCACCATTGACGGTCGCCGCATCGAACACTGCCGCCAGTTGGTCGTCCTTGTTCAGGTCGAAACGAAACGCCAGGAGCATCGCCCGTTCGAGCATGTCGCCGTTGCCCATGGGCGACCAGGCATCGCGGATGCCGTCGGAACCCAGGCACAGGTTGACCCCGGCTTCGCGCAAGGCGAGGAACGGTGGCACCGCGCAGTCCGCAGGCGCCGAACTCATCAATGAGATACCCAGCGCCGCCAGACGCTCGGCCACTGGCTGGACCTGGCTCCAGGGCAACATGCCGAGGCAGTAGGCGTGGCTGATCATCACCTGGCCCTGACGGGCGAAGCGTTCAGTGTAGTCGGCGATCAGGGCGATCTGCCACAGGCCCAGTTCGCCTTTGTCATGCAAGTGGATGTCCACCCCGCGATCGAATTCGCTGGCCAGCTTGAACACGAAGTCGAGTTGCGCGACGGGGTCGTTATCGATACCGCAGGGGTCAAGGCCGCCGACGTTCTCCACACCCAGGGCCATGGCCTCGCGCATCAGTTCGGCGGTGCCAGGGCGGCTGATCAGGCCGGTTTGCGGGAACACCACCAGTTGCAGGTCGATCAGGTCGCGGTAGCGTTCACGCAGTTGCTGCATGGCCTCGACGTGACGCAGGCCGAACTCGGGGTCGATGTCGACGTGACAGCGCATGGTCAGCGAGCCCCGGGCGATGCAATTTTCCAGGAGTGCGCCAGCCCGTTGGGCGATGGGGGCGTCGACTTGACGCAGGATGCGGCGCTCGTTGGCGATGTAATCCTTGAGGGTCGGCCCGGCGCTGTTCGGGCGCCAGGGTTGGCCCCAGAGGGTTTTGTCGAGGTGGACATGGCTTTCGACCAGGGCTGGGGTGAGCAGTTGGTGTTGGCCATCGATGTCGGTGGCGGCGAGGACTGCGTCGGTAGCCGGGCGGCGCTGCTTGAACAGGCCGTTCTCGATCAGCAGGTCCTCGGCGGGAGCGCCGTAGGGGCGCACGTTGCGTAGCCAGCGGGGGTGAGTCATTGCATACCTCAAAATTTGTGTTGTGTGGGAGGGCCTCTTCGCGAGCAGGCTCACTCCTACAGGGTTTGGTGTTGGGTGGCCCTGTAGGAGTGAGCCTGCTCGCGATGGCCGCGACTCGGTTCAGAGTCAGGCCATCAACCCTTGAGCTTCGCCCAGATCCGGTCCTGCAGCTCCCGCGCCTTGTTGCTGCACTCTTTCTCCGGGCGCAGGCGCGCGGCGAATTCGTCGGGCATGTTGATGGCGTCCATCACCTTCCACTTGGCCTCCAGCAACTGGTCGCTCTGGATCCCGTTGGCATACGCAATGGCATTCGACACCGCCGCGGCGTTTTCCGGTTTCATCATCCAGTCGATGAACAGCTTGGCGTTACCCGGGTGCGGGGCGCTTTTGGGCACGGCGAAATTGTCCTGGAACATCGCCAGGCCTTCGCGCGGGTACACATACTTGATGGTGTTTTTCTGCAGCGTGGCCCGGGCGGTCGAGCCGTTCCAGTTCTGCATCATGATCACTTCACCGGAGGCCATGCGGTCGACGGTGTTGTCCGAGCTGTACATCTTCAGGAACGGTTTCTGTTTCTGCAGCAGCTCGAGGATGCGCTTGGCGTCCTGGGGGTTTTCGCTGCATTCATCGACGTTCAGGTAATGGCTGGCAGCGTTGATCACGCTGCTCGAGGTGTCGAGGGCCGCGAGCTGGCCTTGCAGTTCCTTGCGCGGCTCGAAGAACTCTTTCCACGAGTCGTCCAGCTTGCCACCGGGCACCCGGGCGCTGTCATAAGAGAAGCCGGTGGTGCCCCACAGGTAGGGTGCGGAGAACTTGCGGCCAGGGTCGAACGTCGGATCGCGGAAAGCCGCTTTGACATACTGGAAGTTGGGCAGGGCGGCGGCGTCGATCTGCAGCAGCAGGTCCTGCTTGATCAGGGTCTGCATGATCGACTGCGAGGGCACGATCACATCGTACGCCGCACCGCCGGCCTGCAACTTGGCCAGCAGCGTCTCGTTGCTGTCGTAGCCATCCATGGTGACCTTGATGCCGGTCTCTTTCTCGAACTTGGCCAGCAGCTCGACCGGGTAGTAGTCGGTCCAGTTGTAGAAAAACAGCTCCTTGGGCTCGGCAGCTTGCGCGGTAAAAACCGTGAAGCAACTGAGGGCCAGACCGGCGACGCCGTAACGCAGAGTTTTCAATTTCATGGAAGAACGCTCCAGGCTCATTGGTTTTTGCCGCGCTGTCCCAGCCAGAAGGCCAGCACCACCAGCACGATGGAAATCAGCAGCATCAAGGTCGAGATCGCGTTGATCTCCGGCGTCACGCCGGCCTTGATAGCCGAGAAGATGTACACCGGCAGGGTCGTGGAACCGGGGCCGGCAACGAAGAAGGTCATGATGAAATCGTCCAGGCTGACCACGAACGCCAGCACTGAACCGGACAACACCGCCGGCCACAGCAGCGGCAGGGTGACCCGGCGAAACACCTGCCAGGGGTTGGCGTACAGGTCGTTGGCCGCCTCCAGCAGGCTCTTGTCCAGGTCATTGAGGCGGGCGCGGATCGGCAGGTAGGCGAAGGGAATGCAGAAACCGATGTGCGCGACGATCACCGTGAGCAGTCCGAGCTTGATGCCCAGGGCCATGAACAGCAGCAGGGTGGCGACGGCGGTAACGATCTCCGGCAGGATCAGCGGCAGGTTGATTCCGCCCTCGACCATCTTCTGCCCATAGAAAGGTCGATAGGTCGCCAGCGCCGCGAGCAGGGCAATCGCCGTAGCGCAGACCGTGGCGATACTGGCGACGATGATCGAGTTCAACGCGGCAGTCTGGATCGACGGGTTCGTCAGGATCCGCCCGTACCAGGCGAAGGAAAACTCGGTCCACACGGTCGCCGAGCGGTTGGCGTTGAAGCTGTAGGCGATCAACACCAGGATCGGCAGGTACAGGTACGCCAGGATCAGCAGGCTGACTTCGCGGGTCAGCGGCAGTTTTTTCAGGTGCAGGGCGATCATTGGGAGGCTCCCAGACGCAGGGTCTTGGCGGCATTGCGGCTGTAGAGGGCGTACAGCACCAGGGACAGCAGCAAAATCCCCAGCAGCAGGAACGACAGCGAGCTGCCCAGTGGCCAGTTGCGTGCGGTGCCGAATTGCTGCTGGATCAGGTTGCCGATCATCAGCGTCTTGCCGCCGCCAAGAATCGCCGGGGTAATGAACGCACCCAGGCTCGGAACGAACACCAGCAGCGCGCCGGCAATCACCCCCGGCATCGACAGCGGCAGGATGATTCGCTTCAGCGCGTGCCAGCGATTGGCGCCCAGGTCATAGGCGGCTTCTACCAGGCGCCAGTCGAGTTTCTCCAGGGTTGAGTAGATCGGCAGGATCATGAACGGCAGGAAGCTGTAGACCAGCCCGACGCTGACCGCGAAGTCGTTGTAAAGCAGGGTGATGCCACCCGCCTGGGGGAACAGCGCATTGAGGCTTTGTGCGACCCAGCCGTGTTCGCGCAGGATGATCAGCCACGCGTAGTTGCGGATCAGCAGGTTGGTCCAGAACGGAATGGTGATCAGCAGCACCATGAGGTTGCGTCGTCCCGGGGTCAGGCTCGACATCCACAACGCCACCGGAAAGCCGAACAGGAAACACAGCACCGTAGTGCCGCCCGCCTGGAACACCGAGCGCAACAGCGCCTGGGCGTAGACCCAGTTGGGCTCCAGTTCACCATCGAAGCCTTCCTGGAAAAACAGCTGCACGTAGCTTTGCAATTGCCAGTCGGCCTGCCAGTCGACGCCGCCGTAGACGTTGCGCGGCAACAGGCTGATGTAGCCCATGATGCCCAGTGGAATGGCGATCAGGGCCAGCAGGGTCAGAATTACCGGGCTCAGCAACAGCGCCCGGTTCAAGGCGGGGGAAGAACTGCTGACACTCATCTCAGGCCTCCATCAGCAGGCAGGCGTGGGGCGGCAGGTTGACCGCAACCCGATCGCCCACGGCCCGGCCACGGTTCAGGCCTTCGTTGTTCTCTCGCAACATGACCTGGATTTCGTTGTTCAAGCGGCACTGGTAGAGGGTCGCCGTGCCCACGTACAGGACGGCCTCGATCACGCCCCGCAGGTGGTGCGGTTGCGTGGGGTCGACCAGTTGTGAGCGCTCCGGGCGAAACGCCAGTTGCACCTTTGCACTGTCCAGGCCCTGGGGCAGGCAAGGAATTTCCACCGGCATGCCGTTCGGCACAAACAGGTTTTCGTTGTGCAGGCCGCGCTTGAGGTGACCGGGAAGGAAGTTGATGTCGCCGATGAATTGGGCGACAAACTGGTGCTGGGGGCGCTCGTAGATGTCGGTGGGTGTGCCAATCTGCAGGATCTTGCCGGCTGACATCACGGCAATGCGATCGGACAACGTCAGGGCTTCTTCCTGGTCGTGGGTCACGAAGATAAAGGTGATGCCGGCTTCCTTCTGCACTCGCTTGAGCTCGACCTGCATTTCCTTGCGCAACTTGAGGTCGAGGGCCGACAGCGGTTCGTCCAGCAACAGCACCTTGGGCTTGGGCGCCAACGCCCGGGCGAGGGCCACGCGCTGTTGTTGGCCGCCGGACAACTCGGCAGGCTGGCGCTGGGCCAGGTGCTGCATTTGCACCAGCGCGAGCATTTCTTCGACCCGCCGGGCGGTCTGTTGGCGATCAAGACCCTGCATCTCGAGACCGAAGGCGATATTCTGCGCGACACTCATGTGCGGAAACAGCGCGTAGCTCTGGAATACCGTATTGACCCGGCGTTTGAAGGGCGGCAAGTCATTGACCGGTTCACCCGCCAAACGGATCTCGCCAGCGCTGACGTGTTCGAAGCCGGCGATGGTGCGCAGCAGGGTGGTCTTGCCGCAGCCCGAGGGGCCGAGCAGGGTGAAGAATTCGTTGTCGGCGATGTCGACTGACACATTGTCGAGCGCGGGGGCCAGGCCCGGATCGTCAGAGTAGCGCTTGGAGACGTTACGCACTTCGACAGCTATTGGTTGACCCATAATGGTGCAATCCTCTAATTATTGTATGCAATATCTGGATGCAATCTACAAATAACCGGATTAATCTGCGGGTGCAACCCCCTTTTTCATTGGCTGTTCTCTGCCAGGGGTCGGTTGTCCGGCACTAAAGGAGTATTCAGATGACCGAAAAAAAACTCGAGACGACGGTGGACCGCGTCTACCAAGGGGTTTACGAGGCGATCAGCAAGCGTTCGTTGCGTCCGGGAATGAAGCTTGGCGAGGCGTCACTGGCCGAGCTTTTTAATGTCAGCCGCACGTCGGTGCGCGCTGCGTTGAAGCAGTTGGAGGCTGACGGCCTGGTCACTACCGAGCCCAATAAAGGTGCGTCGGTGTCCTTGCCCAGTGATGAAGAGATCCGTTCGTTGTTCGAAACCCGCCGGTTGATCGAGATCGGCATCGTCAGCGAACTGTGCCGTCGCCGCGATTCAGCGGTGGCCCAGGACCTGCGTGAGCATTTGCTGCTGGAAGATGAAGCGCACCGCAACGGCGACCATGAGCGGTTGATTCATCTGCTGGGCGAGTTCCATATCAAGTTGGCGCGCAGCCTGAACAACCCGGTACTGCTCGATTGGTTCCAGAAGCTGATTTCCCGCGCTTCGCTGTATGCCGCAGCACTGGATGACGACAGCCACGAGGCTTGCCGCGACGACGAACACCTGCGGTTGATTGAATACATCGAGGCCGGTAATCAAAGCGCGGCGATTGAATTGACCTGCATGCATTTGAATGGCATCGAAAAAGCCATCCTCGACGTCGCCGCCACGCTGAAAACTGGCTACCATCCGCTTAAGCATTTGATTGAGGTTTGATGCGGATGTGTATGTCCGCGTAGGAGCTGCCGAAGGCTCGGGCCGCGTTCGGACGATCTTTCGATCTTTTTGTTGGGCGCAAGATCAAAAGATCGCAGCCTCGTTTCACTCGACAGCTCCTACGCAGTACAAATGTGGAAGTCAGCGATGAAACCATTGGCGCCGCGCGAGCTCGAAACTAGCAGGTGTCATTTCAGGGACTAACGAGTCAGTCGATGCAGTTTCTAGACGCAAGCCACGGGTGTGCCGGCTGGGACAGTGAGATGGCCGGACGCATTCGTGCATTCGACTGGAGCCTGACTGAGCTTGGACCTCTTCAGGACTGGCCAAAAAGCCTGCGCAGCACCGTGCAATTGATGCTCGCCTCGCCGTTGCCGATGGTGATGCTCTGGGGCCGCGCCGGGTACATGATCTACAACGATGCCTATTCCGAATTCGCCGGCGGACGGCATCCCTATCTGTTGGGAGTGCCGGTCGAACTGGGCTGGCCAGAGGTCGCCGAGTTCAATCGGCACGTGGTGGATACCTGCCTGGGCGGCGGTACCTTGTCGTTCAGCAACAAAGAGCTGGTGCTGTTGCGCAACGGAACTCCGGAAGACGTCTGGCTCGACCTTTATTACAGCCCGGTTGCCGATGACGAAGGACGTCCCGGCGGTGTCATGGCAATGGTGGTCGAGACCACTGAACATGTCATTTCCGAGCGCCTGCGCCGCGAAGCCGAAGATGCCTATCGCGCCGACAATGAGCGGGTGCGTCTGGCGCTGAACGCCGGGGCGTTGCTTGGCTCGTTTGTCTGGGACCTCAAAGCCGATATTCTTTCCGGTGATGAGCGCTTTGCCCGGACATTTTCATACCCGACTGATCGTGATCTGGCCAACCTGCCCAGTGCACACGCTGAATCGCGGATTCATCCTGAAGACTCGTCCTGGGTCATCGAACAGGTGAGTCAGGCGCAGAAAACCGGCAAACCCTTCAACGCTGAATATCGCGTATTGCTGCCTGATGGCACCTACCGCTGGGTACTGGCGAGTGGTTGCTGCGAGTTCGATGAGCAGGGCGAGCCACTGCGCTTTCCCGGGGTATTGATCGACATTCATGAGCGCAAGATTGCCGAAGAATCGCTGCTGAAGTTCACCCGTAACCTGGAGCAGCGAGTTGCCGAAGAGGTAGGCGCGCGACTGCAGGCTGAAGAGCAGCTGCGTCAGTCGCAAAAGCTCGAAGCCATCGGCGGCCTTACCGGCGGCGTAGCGCACGACTTCAATAATCTGCTGCAGGTAATCGCCGGCAACCTGCATCTGCTGGCGCGGCACGAGCCGGATAATCCCAACGTGCAGCGCCGGGTCAAGGCCTCGATTGCGGCGGTTGAGCGGGGCGCCAAGCTGTCTTCGCAACTACTTGCATTTGCCCGTCGCCAGCCGTTGACGCCTTCGGTTCACAATCCCAGGCAGATCTTCGAGGGACTCGCTGAACTGCTGCAGCGCGCGTTGGGCGAAACCCTGCAGATCGATGTGCGGGTGCCGGATGAGTCGTGGAATATCAACGTTGACCGTAACCAGCTGGAAAACGCCATCCTCAACCTGGCGATCAACGCCCGGGACGCCATGCAGGGTGAAGGCATTGTGGTACTTAGCGCCGACAACGTTTTGCTGGACCGCCAGT
Source organism: Pseudomonas sp. LB3P31 (assembly GCF_054897945.1). Classification (NCBI taxonomy): domain Bacteria; kingdom Pseudomonadati; phylum Pseudomonadota; class Gammaproteobacteria; order Pseudomonadales; family Pseudomonadaceae; genus Pseudomonas; species Pseudomonas sp. LB3P31. The sequence goes on along the minus strand of NZ_CM142710.1, from coordinate 709,439 downwards.
TCTGTGGGGGCAAGGGCATTGTGGCCGGCGATTATGTGCGGGTGGCGGTGGTTGATACCGGGGTTGGCATGTCACCCCAGGTACTCGCGCAGGCGTTCGAACCGTTTTTCACCACCAAGGCTGATGGTCAGGGCACGGGACTGGGTCTGAGCATGGTGTTCGGTTTCGTCAAACAGAGTGGCGGGCATATCGAGATGTCCAGCGTCGAAGGCCAGGGCAGCCGAGTGCAGCTGTACTTTCCGCGCAGCCTGCGACCGCTGCTTGCCGAGTCTGCCGTGCATGATGTGCACTATCAGTGCGGCCACGAAACGGTGCTGGTGGTCGAGGATAACGAGGCGGTGCGCGCCGCTGCGGTTGAATTGCTGCATGAAGAAGGGTACGCAGTGCTCACGGCTGCCAACGGTGATATCGCCATGCAAATGCTGCTGGACGGCGTCAAAGTGGATCTGATTTTCACTGACGTGGTGATGCCGGGGCTGATCAAGAGTTCTGACCTGGCAGCCTGGGCCAAGGTGCAGCAACCGCCGGTGGCGGTGCTGTTCACCTCGGGTCATACCCGCGACATCATCTCGCGCAATCACCAGCTGAGCCCTGATACTCACTTGCTCAGCAAACCGTACGGGCCGGAGGCGCTGACGCGCATGGTGCGTAACGTGCTCAGTGGTTGAAATGACCTATCAGGTTTTGCACCGAACCACTGTAGGAGCTGCCGAAGGCTGCGATCTTTTGATCTTTAACCGGCGCGCCCGAGAAGATCAAAAGATCGCAGCCTTCGGCAGCTCCTACAGTTAGATCGTGTTCGATCGAGCATTTGTGTCTTCATACCAATCAAGGCGGCCTATGACTTCCAATCCAACCTCCGGCATGGTCAGGGTGCGTGGGGCCCGGGAACATAATCTCAAGAACGTCGATGTCGACATTCCCCGGGATGCCCTGGTGGTGTTCACCGGGGTGTCCGGTTCGGGCAAGTCCTCCCTGGCGTTTTCCACGCTGTACGCCGAAGCGCAACGGCGCTACTTCGAATCCGTGGCGCCGTATGCGCGGCGCCTGATCGATCAGGTAGGCGTGCCGGACGTCGACTCCATCGATGGCTTGCCGCCTGCCGTGGCCTTGCAGCAACAACGCGGCACGCCGAGCACGCGCTCGTCGGTGGGCAGTGTCACGACCTTGTCGAGCCTGATCCGCATGCTCTACTCCCGGGCCGGCAGTTATCCGCCCGGGCAACCAATGCTGTATGCCGAGGACTTTTCGCCGAACACTCCTCAGGGCGCCTGCCCGGAGTGCCACGGCCTGGGCCGGGTCTATGAAGTCACCGAGGCGCTGATGGTGCCGGACCCAAGCCTGACCATCCGCCAGCGTGCCGTCGCCTCCTGGCCCATGGCATGGCAGGGACAGAACCTGCGCGACATCCTGGTCACGCTTGGCTACGACGTCGACAAACCGTGGCGCGAGCTGCCGAAAAAGCAGCGTGACTGGATCCTCTTCACCGAGGAGACACCGACGGTTCCGGTGTACGCCGGGCTCACTCCTGAAGAAACCAGGGTCGCGCTCAAGCGCAAGATGGAGCCGAGTTACCAGGGCACGTTTACCGGCGCCCGGCGCTACATCCTGCACACCTTCACGCATTCTCAAAGCGCGCTGATGAAGAAGCGTGTCTCGCAGTTCATGCTTGGCAGCCCGTGCCCGGTGTGCGATGGCAAGCGGCTCAAGCGCGAGGCACTGTCGGTGACATTCGCCGGTTACGACATCGGCGAGCTGTCGCAAATGCCCTTGCTGCAATTTGCCGAGGTGTTGAAACCGGTGGCGGCCCACAGCTATCTGGAACAGGCCGAGGAGGCGAGCGACATCTTCACCCCCAATCAAACCAGAGAGGCGCGGGCGCAGCGGTTGGCTCACGGTGCCAGCGCTCACGCCAATGCCCCGGATGTGCGGCACACGCCCAACCTGTCGGTGGAAAAACGCCTGGCGGCGCAACGCATCGCCCAGGATTTGCTGGAGCGGGTCAGCACCCTCACCGATCTGGGCCTGGGCTATCTTGCACTGGAGCGCAGCACCCCGACCTTGTCATCCGGCGAGCTGCAGCGCCTGCGCCTGGCGACCCAGTTGGGCTCGCAATTGTTCGGCGTGATCTATGTGCTGGATGAGCCCTCGGCGGGCCTGCACCCGGCGGATGGCGAGGCGCTGTTCGAGGCTTTGCAACGGCTCAAAGCCTCGGGCAATAGCCTGTTTGTGGTCGAACACGACCTGGAGACCATGCGCCGCGCCGACTGGCTGATCGACGTTGGGCCGGCTGCCGGCGAGCATGGCGGGCGCATCCTGTATAGCGGACCGCCGGCCGGCCTGGCTGACGTCAAGGAATCGCAAACCCGCGACTACCTGTTCGCCGAGCAGGTGAGTCAGGTGCGAACCGCGCGCAAGCCGTCCGCCTGGCTGCGCCTGGAGGGCATCACCCGCAATAACCTGGATAACCTCAGTGTCGAGTTTCCGCTGGGCTGTTTCACCTCGGTGACTGGCGTGTCGGGTTCGGGCAAATCGAGCCTCGTCAGTCAGGCTTTGCTGGAACTGGTCGGCGCGCACCTGGGGCGTCCCGTGGCGGATAACGACACTGAAGAACCGAGCCTTGAGGACGATGCGCCGCAAGTCAGCGGTGGCCAGGTGACTGCGGGACTTGAGTCAATCAAGCGCCTGGTTCAGGTCGACCAGAAACCCATCGGCCGTACGCCCCGTTCCAATCTGGCGACCTATACCGGCCTGTTCGACAGCGTGCGCAAGCTGTACGCCGCTACCGACGAGGCGCGGGGGCAAGGCTACGACGCCGGGCAGTTCTCCTTCAACGTTGCCAAAGGCCGCTGCGCGACCTGTGAAGGCGAAGGTTTTGTCAGCGTCGAGTTGCTGTTCATGCCCAGCGTGTATGCGCCATGCCCGACTTGCCACGGTGCACGCTACAACCCCGAGACGCTGGCCGTCACCTGGCAAGGCTTGAACATCGCCCAGGTGTTGCAGTTGACGGTAGACGAGGCGGTGGCGGTGTTTGCCGAACAAGCGGGCATCCGCCGTTCGCTGGAGGTGTTGCGTGACATCGGCCTGGGGTATCTGCGCCTGGGTCAGCCGGCCACTGAGCTGTCGGGTGGGGAGGCGCAGCGCATCAAGCTGGCGACTGAGCTGCAACGCAACCAGCGCGGCGCGACTTTGTATGTGCTCGATGAACCGACTACCGGTTTGCATCCGCGGGATGTCGATCGGTTGATGGAACAGTTGAACACCCTGGTGGCGGCGGGGCATACGGTGATAGTGGTCGAGCATGAGATGCGCGTGGTGGCGCAGAGTGACTGGGTGATCGATATCGGGCCTGGGGCAGGGGGGCAGGGCGGGACGATTGTGGTGGCGGGGGCGCCGTTGAAGGTGGCTAAGAGCAGGAAGAGCAGGACGGCGCCTTTTTTGGCCAGAACACTCAACCTGTAGAGGCACAACCTGTGGGAGCAAGCCCTGTAAGAGCAAGGTCTGTGGGAGCAAGACCTGTGGGAGCAAGGCTTGCCCGCGATGAACGATGATGAGGTCTAGCAGTAGTACTGCGGCGCCCCTATCGCGGGCAAGCCTTGCTCCCACAGAGGGTCTATCAGACCCCATCAATCGTGCGTCTTACCTTGTCCAGCAGCTCATTGATCTGGAACGGCTTGACCAGCATCTCCATGCGCTCGCCGAGGAACACCTGGCGGTTGATCGCGTTTTCCGCGTAGCCGGTCATGAACAGGATCGGCAACTGCGGGCGCCAGCCGCGGGCCACGTCTGCCAGCTCGCGGCCGGTCATGCGGGGCAGGCCGACGTCGGTCAGCAGCAGTTCGATCGACGGGTCGTTCTGCAATCGCTCCAGTGCACTCTCGATGTCCCCGACCTGGGTGCAACGATAACCTGCGTCCATCAGTACCTCGGCGACAAACATGCGCACTGACGGCATGTCCTCGACGATCAAAATATGCTCGCCGTCGCCCTGCGCATCAGCGGTGAGCGGGGTCACTTCACTGGAAGTCGGGTCGGTAGTGGCCGGCAGCATGATGGTGACTTCGGTACCGCGCCGGGCCACGCTGCGGATGTGTGCGTCGCCGCCGGATTGCCGGGCAAAACCGTAGATGGTCGACAGCCCCAGCCCCGTTCCCTGACCCAGTGGCTTGGTGGTGAAAAACGGATCGAAAACCTTGTCGATCACGCTATGGTCGATACCCGTACCATCATCGCGCACGGCCAGGGCGACGTAGGCACCATCCGCCAGGTTCGGGTCGCCGTGGGAAAACGCGGCATACGTGCTGACCCAGATATTGCCGCCCTGGGGCAGCGCGTCGCGCGCGTTGATCACCAGGTTGAGTACGGCACTTTCGAGCTGCACCGGATCGACCAGGGCGATCGCCGCCTTGGAGGTCAGTTCGAGCTTCAGGGCGATGCGCTCGCCGATGGTACGCACCAGCAATTCTTCGAGCGATCGTACTTGGGCATTGATGTCGATCGGCCGGGTGTCCAGCGGTTGCTGGCGGGCGAACGCCAGCAGGCGGTGAGTCAGCGAGGCGGCACTCATGGCCGAACTCAAGGCCGCTTCGGTGTAGAACTGGACCTTGTCAGTACGCGATGCAGCCATGCGCTTCTGAATCAGTTCGAGGCTGGTGATGATGCCGGTCAGCAGGTTGTTGAAGTCATGGGCGATGCCGCCGGTGAGCTTGCCCAGGGCATCCATCTTCTGCACTTGCAGCAGCTGTGCTTCGGTGCGCGCACGCTGGGCGACTTCCTTGGCCAGCTGGGTGGTGGCGTCATCCAGCTGGGCCAGGTGCGAGCGCTCGCGGTGACGGTGCTCGGTGACGTCTTCGACGAACACCAGGCTAAGTTCGGGGGTGCGGTACGGCGACAGCTGCCACTCGGTCTCACGGACTTCACCGTGCACCCGCATGTTCAGCGTGCCTCTCCAGCGCTCGCCGTAGGCCAGGCGCAGACGCAGTTCGTCGATGACAGCGCCCTGGTCCGCGGCGAAACATTCGCGCAAGGCTTCCGGATCCCGATTGTCCTGCACCAGCTGGGCGAACGCATGGTTGCATTCGTGAACCTTGAGCTGGGCATCCAGTACCGCGATGGGCGCGGACACGTTGACGAAGATTTCCCGAAAGCGCGCCTCGCTTTCCCGCAGTGCGTTTTCCGTCTCACGCACCCGCAGCAGGGTGCGCAGGGTCGCCAGCAGCACATCCGGGTCGACCGGGTGAATCAGGTAGGCATCGGCGCCAGCGTCCAGGCCGGTGATGATGTCGCCGGTCTGGATCGACGCCGCCGACACGTGAATCACCGGCAGCAAGGCAGTGGCGGATTCGGAGCGCAGCTTGCGTACGATGTCGAACCCGCTCATGTCCGGCAAGTTGACGTCGAGGATCAGGGCGTCCAGCGCGACACTGTCGATCAGCTCGAGCCCCTCACCACCCGTGCCGGCCTCCAGCACTTCATAGCCGTGCAGTTCCAGGCGCCGGCGCAGGGCGTAGCGCGTGGCGGCGTTGTCATCGACGATCAGCAGGCGGATGTCACGTTTCATCAGCGGGCTCCATGGCGATGGCGAGCGGGATGATCACGAAAAAGGTCGAGCCCACGCCCGGTTTGCTTTCCAGTCCGACCTCGCCACCCAGCAGCTCCGCGAAGCGCTTGCACAGGGACAACCCGAGCCCGGTTCCGCGCAGACGCTTCTGCAGCGGCGAGTCGACCTGGGAAAAGTCCTCGAACAATGCACCATGTAGCTCTGGGGCGATACCTATACCGGTGTCGCTGACGGCAAAGCGCACCTGGTTATCGCCTTGCAGGCGTGCCGAAACCCGGACTTCGCCACGGGTGGTGAACTTCAGCGAGTTGGAAATGAAGTTGCGCAGGATCTGCGCGAGTTTCTTGTCGTCGGTGAACAGTTTGGGCAGGCCCACCGGTTCTTCAAAGATCAGATCCACGGCGCTGGCATCGACAATCGGGCGAAACATCCCGCGCAAGGCGGCGAACAGGTCGAACATGTCGAACCAGGCGGGAGAAATATTGATGCGCCCGGCTTCGATCTTCGCCAGGTCCAGCAGGTCGTCGACCATGTCGCTGAGCTCGCGGGCGGCATTGCTGACGAACGCGACCTGCTTGTGCTGCTCGGCGCTTAAGGGGCCGTCGAGTTCGTCGGTCAACAGGCCGGTGATGCTCAGGATCGAGCCCAGTGGCGTGCGGAACTCATGACTCATGTACGACAGGAAGCGGCTCTTGAGGTCCGACGCCTGGCGCAGTTGATCGGCCTGGGTATCCAGTTCGGCATATAACGCCAGGACGCCCTGGTTGGTTTCGTCCAGCTCATCGCGCAGGGCGTTGGCTTCAGCCTGCAACTGCGCAACCAGTGCCGCTTGCTCGTCGTGACTCATGGGTGTCTCAGCCATGATTGGCCTCCAGAGCAATCACTACTACCGTGACGTCATCGTTATTCCGGCAAAAATCGCGGTGCAAAATGGCGGCTATCACTGCGGGATGGCGGTGCACCAGGCCGGGGTAATCTTGCAGGTTCCAACGGGACTGCAGGCCGTCGCTGTACATGATCAATAGTTGTCCGTTCACTTGAGCATAGTCAAAGGGTTGCGCCTTTCGATATTGCCCGCCGACGATGCCGGGGTGGGACGCCAGGCCGCGGGATTTTCCGGGGGCAATCAGGCAGGCACCGATATTGCCGATGCCGACAAATTTCAACGCATCGGCACTGCCGTCGTATTGGGCGATTGCCAGGGCGCCGCCGCGCGTGCCGATCATTTCACGATGGATATCTTCCAGCAGCATCACCGGGGTGGTGAACGGTGCCAGCGCAAAAGTCTGTTCGCCGGCACGGGCCGCGCGCTCGGCGTCTTCGCCATGACCCAGGCCATCGATCACCAGGGCGCTGATACTCGCCCCGTCAAAGGCCAGGTGCCAGACATCGCCGCAGGCGGGGTCGTTGCGCAGGGAGTGCTGGCTGATGCCGAAGGGGCGATCGGCAGCTTTGTCGCCGCGTGGGTACAGGCGGGTCAGCAGCACGGCACCCCGGGAGTCGGCGTAGACGTCGAACACTTCGGCCTGGCGTGACATGGCCCCCAGGCCAATACCCTGGGTACCACCCGTGGAAAAACCGTCGGCCAGGCAGGCATGCAGGTCAAAGCCCTGGCCGCGGTCAACGGCGAGCATTTCGATCCCGGCACCGGCCTCGCGCGGCAATATCCTAAGGTGCAATTCGCCGCTGGCGGCGTGCTTGAGGATATTGCTGGAAAGCTCGGTGGCCACCAGCGCAACACGTCCGGCGTCAGTGGTGTCGAAGCCATTTTGCTCCGCCAGTTTCTGCGCAGTGCGACGGGCGTGACCGATCTGGCTGCTGTCTTCGATGGGTAATACTAGCGTCATCGAACCACTGATATTCATACCCATCGGGTGATCGTAATGCGGGTGCCCTGGCCGGGCGCCGTCTCCAGTTCGAACTCTTCGACCAGGCGCTTGGCACCGGTCAGGCCCAGGCCGAGGCCGCCACCGGAAGTCCAGCCGTCAGTCATCGCCAGCTTGATATCAGGTATGCCCGGGCCTTCGTCGCGGAACACCAGGCGCAGGCCGGTGCGGGCGTTTTCGTCGAGGATTTGCCAATCCATGTCGCCACCACCGCCATACACCATTGTGTTGCGCGCCAGCTCGCTGACCGCTGTCACCATCTTGGTCAGGTCGATCAGGCGCATGCCGCATTCAGTGGCCAGCTTGCGCGCCGTCTGGCGCGCCAGGACCACGTCCTGTTCGATCTGAATCGGTTGGCTGCCGCTGCTGCGCACATTCATTGCTCGAGTACTCGTTCCTGCAGCAGTTTCATCCCGCGTTCGACGTTCAGCGCAGTGCTGACCCCCGGCAGGGTCATGCCGAGTTCGACCAGGGTGATTGCCACGGCAGGCTGCATGCCGACCAGTACGGTTGTGGCATCCATGATCCGCGACAGGCCGGAGATGGTGCCGATCATGCGGCCGATAAACGAGTCGACCATGTCCAGCGCCGAGATGTCGATCAACACGCCCCGGGCCGAGGTCCGGCTGATGCGCTCGGACAGGTCGTCCTGGAGCGTCAGGGCCAACTGGTCATGCATGTCGACCTGAATGGTCACTAGCAGGAAGTCGCCCATCTGCAGAATAGGAATGCGTTCCATGGGCTCAACCCGCCTTGCTGACGGACAACCCCAGTCGGGTCAGGGCCAGCTTCAGTGCGTCGGCCAGGTTGGCCTTAGTGACCACGCCTTGCAAGTCCAGGCCCAGGTGCACGATGGTCTGGGCGATCTGCGGACGCACGCCGCTGATGATGCAATCGGCACCCATCAGGCGAATCGCGGTGACGGTCTTGAGCAGGTGCTGGGCCACCAGGGTATCGACGGTCGGCACGCCGGTGATGTCGATGATGGCGATTTCCGAGCCGGTATCGACGATGCGCTGCAACAGTGATTCCATCACCACCTGGGTGCGTTGCGAATCCAGGGTACCGATCATTGGCAGGGCGAGTACGCCATCCCACAGCTTGACCACCGGCGTCGACAGTTCCAGCAGTTCTTCCTGTTGGCGCTTGATCACCGCTTCACGGGATTTCTGGAAAGTACGGATGGTGTGCATGCCCAGGGCGTCGAGCAGCTCGGAGATTTCCCACAGCTGTTCGGCCAGCAGCGCCGGGTTGTCCTGGTAATGGTTTTGCAGCATCGCAAACATCGGGCCCTTGAGCGAGAAGATGAAGCTGGCGGTCTGATGCGAGTCCTGGCCGAGCAGGGCGCGGCTGTGGGAGAGTTTTTCGAGGAACAGGCGGATCTCGTCCCAGCCAGGCGCTGCGATGTTCTGGCCGTTGCCTTTTTCCAGGCCCGCGACGATCAGTTGCAGGAACTCCGCAGTCTGCTGCTTGAGGTCTTGCTCCTTGACGTTGCGCGTGGCGCCGGTGGATTCCAGGCGTTGGGTCCAGTCAGCCAACAGTTGATTCTGGTTGGTTTTCATCGCATCGAGTGTGCTGGTCTGCAGTGCCGCCATGTGCCTGAACTCCTTGAAAGTATTGGCCTATCGCGTGATTTCGGGATCGGCGCAAATCAATGACATTTGCCGTGAAAAATAGTTGTTATGTCGCGCAACTATTTATCATCTCACACAGCGTAGGTGATCATCGATGGAACGTTGCGCCAGGCGTGGATTCGAACCTACAAGGCCCGAGTGTTTGCGCCTGACATGTACTGATGAGCGAGGTACTTATGAACGACGATTCGAAGACGCAGCAGCAGGATCAAGCGGTGGACCGCAATGATCCGGCGATTGACCCGCAGACGCCCGGCGGCAGTTCGCCTGCACCGCAACCCACCGCCAAGCCGGAAAGTGCCGACCAGGCTGTCGACCAGAAGAACCAGCACACCGACAATGACAACGAATTCAGCCCGGGCTTCAAGCCGGATCCGGATCGTGCAGAACCTGGTGAAGATACTGATGGTGATATTGATACCGATGGCGGCTAGGCGCCTTGTAGCCACATAAAAAGGCCGCATCGATTAATGCGGCCTTTTTGTTGGCGCTGTCTCGTCCTGAGGAGACGGGAGTGATTCAGCTGTCAGACGATTCTGAAATTGCAGGGGTGACCATCGTCCCCATTTTCGGCTCGACCCAGTATTCACGCGGCTTCTGCCCTCCAAGCTGCAAAAAACCATACAGAGCCACCGCATCGCAACGATTGCGCCCGCCAATCCGTGCACGCTAACGTCCAGCCGCATTGCTTATTTGCGACCCGGGTCCGATGGCCCGACCAGTTTTGCAAATGCTTTTCGCCGCTCTGCAGGAGCTTTCGCCGGAGTAATTGTTAAATGGACCTGACAACGATAATTGCGCTGCGCAGTCGGCGCCTGATCAAGGCTGTAACCGCCAGAAAAGCGGCGATACGTGGCAGCGACTTGAAAGGTGGCGGTCAATGAGTAGCGAAGATTATTACTGCGTGGCGAAAGCCTCGTTCCGCCTTCTCCCCAACTGTAATACCGTGCGGTACGTGGAAGTGCCCGCCGACCTGCCGGGGGTGGTGATCTTCCTGCACGGCGTCAATGACCCCGGGGCGTCCTATGAATCGGTGGAGACCGGGTTGTGCCAGGGGGTTAACGAGCGCCTGGATCGACCGGATCTTATGGCGGGGCGGTATGGGGCTACTTATCGGGCAGCCAAAGATGCGCCGCGTGAAGAGTTGAGTAGTGATCAGGCCTCCATACTCGATGACCCTGATACCTACCTTTATCGTCGAGATACTACCGCCCCCAAGACCCGCAGCTTAATGATCCCTTTCTACTGGGGTTACCGAGCCGCACCGGAACACGTCAAGCGTGATGATGCCGGTGATCCGTTCAGGATGCACAACCAGTTTCAGGATATCCGGGGCAATCGCCTGGATCGCCACTTCGCCAAGGCCGGTGGTTTTTTTGCCAATGCCACCAACAACCTGGAAGACATGTATGGCGAGGGTTTCAAGGCCAACTGGAAAACCGCCACCGTCGAACACGCCAAACCGAACAACTACCTGCTCTTCGCCAATGCGCCGCTACGGCATTACTTTGTGTTGGCCGCTCACCGTCTGGCGATGCTGGTCAGTGAAATTCGCCGGGTATCCCCTGATGAAACCATCACCATCATGGGCCACAGCCAAGGCACCCTGATCGCGTTGTTGGCGCAGGCGCTGTTGGTGGACAAGGGCCAGCGCTGCGCCGACACCCTGATTCTCGTGGATTCGCCCTACAGCGTCCTGCCCAAGGTCACTCCCAAAGACCATGACACCCTCGCCACGCTGATCCGTATCGTCACAGCGGTGACGCAAACGCCCCATGCCCAGCCACCGTTATCCGCGCTCAGGAATAGCAAAACCTATGGTGGTCGCACCGGCGTGCGATGGTCACCGACTCAAGGCACCCGCACGGACAAAATCGGCAACCTCACGGTATTTCCCGAGCGCGACAATCGCGGCAAGGTGTACCTGTATTTTTGCCCGGACGACACCACCGTGGCCCTGGACGACGTGCAAGGCATTGGCACCTACGGGGTGCCCGATGCCACGCCTGACGGGCGACCGGCGATGATGGCGCTGCAATCGATGGGCTTTTATCAACGGCTGTGGACCAGGCGTCAGCGTGATGGGGACCCAGTGCAGGTGGGCAAGCCGCCACAACCGGAATTTATCCGCGCGCCGGGCGAGCACCGCTACCCGGGCGCGTCCCTGGTCACCGGGGTGGTCTCGCAAGCGCCGATAGCCGAGGGGCAGGAACGCCTGATCAATGCCGAGGCCCTGAACCCGCCACATGCACCGCAGATGTTCGGTGGCGAAGCGGTCAAAGGCAGCCCGACCACCGCAGGCCTGGACAAACCCGATGAGGTTGCCAAGAGCGTTGCTCTGGGCAAAGACGCCGCGACATTTTTGTGGATAAAAATGCCTGCCGAGTATGACGCTCCAAACACCACGCAGCAGGAGGCGTTAATCCGTTTTAACGGCTTATCCACCGACCCGGAGGACCATACTCGCGCCGTACGAAAAGGCGCCGCCCGCTCCAGTTTCAGTTCCTGTCACGAACGCGAGGAAACTCCGCGAGAAGCCCGGGCGCGCATGGAACATGATCAAGGGGCGTGGGGCGCCAACTCCTACCACTCGGCGATTTTGCGCAGCCCGGAAAACCAGCGTTGGGTGACAGCCATGGACATTGCTATTGGCCAGGCCCGCTGCCTGGATCATCCAGCCATGCGTGAGGTGTTGGTGGCGATTGCGGATTGGAAGATGGATGAAGTGCAATACAGCATAGTTACCAAACTGCCGGGTTGGTCTCGACTTAGCGCTGAGGCTCAGGCGCTAGTGGAGTCCAGTCACCTGTATTACCGGGATGGCAAATTCCCGTCCTCTGATTTGGTACCGCTGACGCCACCCTCTCTGCTTGCCGGCACCGCTAAAAAAGGAGTGGGCTTGTGAGCGACTCTCAACACCGAACCCGAACGTTACCAGGACTCAAGCCTTACCTCTGGATCGCTGGAATACTGCTGATCCTATGGTTCGGCTTCGTCTGGATGATCCATATCAAGGCAGAGGAGAACAACGTGGTAATTCGTGACATGACCCCGGCAATTCGCTGGGGTATCTCCGCCATTCTGGGCCCTTTACTGCTGATTTTCAGCATTCATTGGTGGGGCAAAGCCGTGGCCAGTGAAAAGGCTGAGTTTGCCGCTTACGAAGCCAAAGTTATGGAGCAAATCGCCGAGCAGCAAGCCACGCAAGCGCGGACTTATGCGTTGGAGATCCGGGGGGTAGGGCTTGGGATTTACCAGGACCACCAATCGGAAATCTGGCAATTCATCAAAAAGAAAAATGACAACTTTGCTTCGATTTACTCACGAGACCCCAAGGATTACACCGACTCACTGGACTCCCGAGAGATCAGCAGATTTATCAAAGTCCGTGTTGCGTTCAAACATTCGGCAGGCGAGTCAGTGGCGTACTGGCCAATCCCGGTGTTTGCCATCGCACCGCCCAAGCAACCCACAGATATGGGGGCTGCGAGCAATATCCTCAGCGGTCGCAATGCCGCCACGCTCGGGGTCACGCTCTTTTTGTGGCAGGACGCGGAGAATGCAACTCATGCTCAGGGCATAATCGAGCGGTTGTTCCAGTTTTTTGATGACAACCCCCAAGTACCCCAAGCCTTGATCGTGAGCGAGGACGGCGATGTCACTCGTAACGGTTTGCGCGTGGCTGGCACCCCTGGTTTGCAGAACGGCCATGTCGTCCCTACGGTGTACGAAAGCATGACCGGGCTGCTGGTGACTCGCTCGGATCGGGTGGATCGGTTTATTCGTCCATATGTCACCCATGAGCCTGAGGACAATCAGAATAAAAAAACTGACTTGGGCAAGCTTTGGGCGTTTTACTGGAAGCATTCCCATGAATTTCGAGATGTGTACGAAGAGGCGGAGCGTGGCAAGGGGTGTGTTAAACCCTATGCCCCCGGCACCATGTCCACCGCCTACTGGCAATCGCAACTCCCCTCGCTCTGGCAAACGCTGTCTTACCAAGGAACAGGCTACTTCGAACCCTCCCCATGGCTGCCCATTCGCTGGACCCAGCACCAGCTCAAAGAGTTCGACGCCGCGCCGGTGCTCGGATACTTGCACCGGCCGATCAAGGTCTCGATGCAGGATGAGCACGGCAAGCGGCTTAAACCGGCGTTGCAGGCCAAAGCCTTGCAGGCAGGCTGGTTACAGGCCCTGCAGACGTTGCCCAAAGGGCAGCAGCTGGTACGAGTGTTCTACGACTCCACTGATAACCGGGACGCAGAAATTGCCCTGACCATTGCCTTGCACGGCCTGAATACCGACGGCCATGGGATAGAGTTGGGCAATGTCGATGAGGGGTATGACATCGGGCGGCGTCTGGGCAATACCGGTGTCAGTGGGGCGCTGGTCGAAATCAACCTGGCGACCATTGCCAGCTACCTGGATGGCGGCGCCAGCGCGGTGGTCTACGCCGGTCAGGACGGCAGCTTGACGGTACAAATGATTCACCCACCGGACGAGGCGCGCAAAGCGAAGAACCGCGAGAACCGTGGTGCCGACCCCTTCAAGTTCGGTTCACCTAACGGCGGCGCTCCCAGAACATGAGCCATCCCGAAACGCAAAACGCCCGATGCGGTGCATCGGGCGTTGGCTGAAAACAGGCGTAAACCTATTTCAGGAGTAGACAAGCGACTTACTTGTCTGGATGCGCAGCCTGCAGTTTTTTCGCTTCAGCCAAATGTTTTTCCAGGGCCGGCAGCATTTTCTGGGCGAACGCTTTGAAGTCGGTTGCACCCTTGACCTTGTCATCCGTCACGGTGTTGGCTTCTTTCTTGAACAGCTCGATGGTTTCTTCGTGAGCCTTCACCTGGTTGTTGGCGTAGGCCGTGTCGAAGGATTCATCACGCATGTCGAGGATCTTTTCCTTGGCCTGCTTCACCAGGGTCGTGGTGTCGGGGACTTCGAAGTCATTCTTCTTCGCCAGCGCCGCGAGTTCATCGTTGGCCTTGGAATGATCGGTGATCATCATGTTGGCGAATGCCTTGATATCCGCCGATGAGCTTTTCTCCAGCGCGAGTCGACTGGTTTCGATTTCTGCAATCCCGCCAGCAGCGGCATTGTCGACAAAATCGTTGGAAGTGGCGGCAAACGCGGTGCCCATGCTACTGCTCAAGGCTACGGCCAGGGCCAGGTTACGCAGGGTGAATCCGTCCATTGATCATTCTCCACACAGGTTTTATTAGCGATCCGCTGATCGTTAATAAATGGAGGTCAGTGCATGGGCAAAGGTTTTATCGCGTTTGCGCCAGCACGACGAACGGACACCTGTGGTCTCGACAGAACCGGCCAACCGAGGCCATTCTGGTAGTTGGTGAACGCAATTGATCGCGTTTACTGCCGATCAACGAAACGGAGGTGTTCCATGCCGGTGACCCACGATCTGTATCAGGACCTGAAACTGTCAAAGGAAGAGATCCAGCAAAAACGCACCAAAGATCCATTACTGGATTCACTGATCAACAAGTATTCCCAAGCCGATGCCGAGGTGGTCAAGGCAGAATCTGCACAATCGGACGCGCCCAGCGATGACGCGTTGAAGAAGCTCAAGGAGAAGCGCTTGCAGGTCAAGGACAAGATCGTCCAGCAACTCCAGGCGCCGACCTGACAGCCCGGTCTGCCAAGTATTAATGATTTCAATATCCACCTGTGGGAGCAAAGCTTGCTCGCGATGACTGTCTGTCTGACACCTCGATGTCGCATGTACGGCCTTTATCGCGAGCAAGTTTTGCTCCCACAGGTTTGCTCAATATTTATGGCTTGATTATGGGGCATATGATTATTGCAGTGCCTTCGCCAGAGACAGCCTAACCATGTGATCCGCCTTCAACGATCCGAAATACAACCACTCCCCGTACTCGCGCACGGTGGTAATTGGCGAGTAATTACCGCTGCTACCATCCTGCAGATTGGCGATCACCTTGCCGTCCAGATCCAGCCCAAGGGCAAACGCGCGTTTCTCTACCGGTTTGGGCAGTACTTGCATGGCCCGGGCAATCACCTTGCGCACATACGGATGCGGCGCGGTGGCGTCCAGCAGAGCATTGCGCGGAGCGTAGATCGCTACCCAGAAACGATTCTCGCCATTAAATGACAAGTTGTCGGGCAGGCCCGGCAGGTTGTCGATGAAAACGTCATGAGTACCGGCTTTCGGCCCGCTGAGCCAGTACCGGCTGATGCGATAGGCGCCTGTTTCGTTGACCAGCACAAAGCTGTCGTCCGGGCCCAGGGTCACGCCATTGGCAAACTCCAGCTTGTCCAGCAGCACGGCAGTCTTGCCAGTCTGGAAGTCATAACGCAGCAAGCGCCCGTCGCCGCCATGCTCGATGATCGCATCGCCGTCGTGGCCATAACCAAAGCGGCTGGAAGCGTCGCTGAAATAGGCGTAGTGGCCGGACTTGTCGATGGCGACGTCGTCAGTGAAGCCGAAGGGCACACCGTTGGCCTCTGTGGCCAATGGAATCAGACGGCCTTGGGCGTCCAGGGACAACAGGCCCTTGACCCCGTCGGCGATCACCAGCAAGCCATTTGGGTGACGTGCCAGGCCCAGGGGCCGGCCACCAGTGTCGGCCAACACTTTGGTGGTCTTGCCATCGAGGCTGGTGCGAATCAGCCGACCGTCGTGCAGGCCGGTGATCAAGTTATTGTCTTCGAGCAGCAAGGCCTCCGGGCCTTCGACACTGGAAACTCCCACCGTCTCCACGTCTTTGAGGCGTTGATTGTCGGCATAGATGCCAGCGGTGAGCGAAGGAGCCGGCGGCGGGTTCCAGGCCACTGGTTGCACCTTGGTCGGCATCAACAACAGATACGCGGCAATGGCCACAATCACCAGCAACACGGCATGACGAAACTTGAAGGATCGACTCACGCGTTGGCTCCTGCCGGGGCCAGGTGTTTGTGCGCCATGTCACGCAGCGCCTGCAGCGAGTGCGCAGACTCGCGATCGATGCGGCGCTTGAGCAGCAGCCGGTTGGCCAGGCGCATCCCCAGGCCCTGGAACTGGTATTCCAGGGTGCGGATAAACCGGGTGCCGTCGCCCTCGGCGGCGCACTCGTAGGTCACCACCAGCGACAGGCCCTTGCCGTCCTGAGCCCGGGCGCTCCAGCGACGTCCCGGCAGGTATTCCTCGACCATCCAGCTCAGGTGACCCTCACGCCCGCCGGCGCGGATGTCTTCTTCGAAGCGTGATCCCGCATGCAACGGGCCAGCCTGGCCTTCGACTTTCAGCGACGAAGGATGCCATTCCGGCCAGCGGGTCACGGTACTGGCGTAGGCGAGCACTTCAATTGGATTGCCGACAATGTCGACTTGATGCTGCATGCGGGTCATGGGCCTACTCGTCTGGGGCGGGGTGAGAAGTTCCGGTTCCCAGTAGAGGGTGCCGAACAGGTAATCCATCAGGGGGAAAACGATGTTGAAGTTGCGTTCCTGCATCAGTTCGCGGCGGTGATGCAGTTCGTGCAGGCGGCGCATCTGGCGTATCCATGGCAGGCGGGTCAACCCGTTGCTCGGTGGCAGATGTTCGCAGGCATGAAACACCTCATAGGCCAGGTAGCCCAGCACCAGGCAGCCGCCGAACAAACCGGCAACGTTGGCATTGACCAGGGACAGCAGCCACCAGAGGGGCAGGGTGATGACCAACGTGTGCAACACGATCAGCCACGCCGGGAACAGGATGACGCGCCAGTCCCGGGCGCTGTCGTAGGCCATATGGCCGGGGGTAAAAAAACTGTGATGATCGCCGGCATGGCGCGCGTAGAACATCCGCGCGAAGTCTTTCTTGTGGTGCCCAAGGTGGCGATGCACCAGGTAGACCCCGGCATTGAACAGCAACAGGGTCAAGGGTACGGCCAGCCATTCGAGCGGCTGCAGCTGCTGTACGGTGCTCCAGAATCCGCCTATGGCCAGCAGCCCGAACCCCAGCACAAATCCCCCGTGCAGCCAGGGGTTGTAGCGTGGATGGACGGCGGCGCGGTAGCGGCTGCGGAATGTATCGGTGGTCTGCCTCAATGCAATCACCCGGGATAATGGTTATCACCAGCAGATTAGCCGATTGGCGGATTTCGGCTGGGAGAACCATGACGGCACAAACGCCATCATCCGGTGCACAGCGCAGTCAGGTCAGCGGATCCCAGCGTTGCGACCAGTCACTGTCGCTCCTGATGATCTCGCGCAGGAGGTTGAACGCCTGTTGCAAGGTGGCCGAATCACGGTCGCGAGAATAGACCAGATAGGTTGGGTAGTTGAACTCCGGGGCCTTCGGTACTTTTTCCATGACGCCACTTTCCAGGTAACTCTGGACCACCCGGGTGCGGAAATAACCGCTGCCACCCTGTTCGAGGATGAACTGCAGCGCAAGCGGGCCGAGGTTGAAGCTCATGGCGGCCCTGGCGTTCTCCGGCAGCGCCGCATCATGCTGACGGCGGAAGTCCGGGCCCCAGTCGATGTAGACGTAAGGGTCGGGTTTGGCCACCAGGCGTACCAGCACCAGTTTTTCTTCCAGCACTTGCTCGACTTGCAGGCGCGGCCAGTACTCGGGTTGAAAGACCAGCGCCGCGTCCAGCAGCCCAAGCTCCAGCTGGCGCAATAAATGTTCGCCATCACGGACTTCCATGCGCAGGGCATGGCTGGGAATCTTCTCTCGCAGTTTGCCGGCCCAGCTGAGCATCAGCGGGTTGCACAGGCTGACCTCGCCGCCGATGTGCAGGACATTGCGATAACCCTCCGGCAGGGGCAGGTCCCGGCGCGCCGCTTCCCAGGTTTGTACCAGCTGGTTGGCGTACACCACAAAGGCCTCGCCGTTGGGCGTCAGGCGGGCTCCGGCACGATTGCGCACAAACAGTGTACTGCCCAGCTGGCTCTCGAGTTTCTGCACCCGTGCGGTGATTGCGGTCTGGGTCACGTGAAGCTTCTCGGCCGCAGCGGCGAGGCTGCCGTGACGGACGATTTCGAGGAAGGTGCGGGCGAGATCGATGTCCATGGGGTGGCCGGTGCGGGAAGTGCGAGCATTGTAAACACATATCCCTGCGCCGACCCTTATAGCAGCTGGCGAAGCCTGCGTTCTTAAAAGGCAAAGCACGAACAGCCAAACGCGCCCCAGAATCCCTGGAAATCACTGACCGGTGCCGAGGATAATCGCGCTCTTTCGTGGCTGTGGGCATGTACCGCACACGCGCCCACACATTGATGAACCTGGGCTGTCATCGGCGCCAATGGTCGCCAGTGGCCGGGCACAGTCACCACCGGTGACCAGTCAGGCACCACCGGCACCGGCGGTGGACCCAGCTTGGCGAACTCGGCGCTGCCGTAGACGATCTTGCCGTCGACGATGGTCAGTACCGACTCGATCCATTTCACCGCGTCATCTTCAATGTGGAAATAGTCGGCCGACAAGGCGATCAGGTCCGCCAGTTGCCCGACCTTGATCTGGCCTTTCTTGCCCTGCTCCGAGGAAAACCACGCACTGCCATGGGTGAACAGCTCCAGCGCGGTGTCGCGGCTCAAACCCTGCGGATACAACTCCAGACCACCGACGGTGCGCCCGCTGACCAGCCAATAGAGCGACGTCCAGGGGTTGTAGCTCGACACCCGGGTAGCGTCGGTGCCCGCGCCCACCGGAAGACCTTCGGCGAGCATGCGCGCGATGGGCGGCGTGTGTTCGGCGGCCTTGGCGCCGTAGCGGTCAACAAAATACTCGCCCTGAAACGCCATGCGGTCCTGGATCGCGATACCGCCGCCCAGTGCTTTCACCCGCTCGATATTCTGTGGGGTAATGGTTTCGGCGTGGTCGAAAAACCATGGCAGGCCATCGAACGGGATGTCGCGGTTGACCTTCTCAAACACGTCGAGCATGCGGCTGATCGACTCGTTGTAGGTGGCGTGCAGGCGGAAGGGCCAGCGCTGTTCCACCAGATGGCGGACCACCGGTTCCAGCTCCTGCTCCATGGTTTGCGCCAGGTCGGGGCGCGGTTCGAGGAAGTCTTCGAAGTCGGCAGCGGAGAACACCAGCATTTCCCCAGCACCGTTGTGCCGCAGAAAGTCATCACCCTGGCCATACCGTGAGGTGCTGGTCCAGTTCTTGAAGTCGGTCAGCTCTTCCTTGGGCTTCTGGGTGAACAGGTTATAGGCAATGCGCACCGTGAGTTGCTTGTCCCGGGCCAGTTGCTGGATGACCTGATAGTCGTCCGGGTAATTCTGGTAGCCACCGCCGGCATCGATGGCACTGGTAACGCCCAGGCGATTGAGTTCGCGCATGAACTGGCGGGTCGAGTTGACCTGATACTCCAGCGGTAGCTTGGGCCCCTTGGCCAGGGTCGAGTACAGGATCATCGCATTGGGGCGCGCGATCAGCATGCCGGTGGGATCGCCATTGGCGTCGCGCTGGATCTCGCCACCCGGCGGGTTGGGCGTATCGCGGGTATAACCGACTACCTTCAACGCGGCCCGGTTGAGCAGGGCACGATCGTAGAGGTGCAGAACAAACACCGGGGTGTCCGGTGCAGCCCTGTTCAATTCATCAAGGGTGGGCAGGCGTTTCTCGGCAAACTGGAATTCGTTCCAGCCCCCGACCACACGCACCCACTGCGGCGTCGGCGTGCGGTCAGCCTGGTCCTTGAGCAGGCGCAAGGCATCGACCAGCGACGGCACGCCTTCCCAGCGCAGTTCCAGGTTGTAATTCAAGCCACCGCGAATCAAGTGCAGGTGCGAGTCGTTGAGGCCGGGGATCACCGTGCGACCGTGCAGGTCGATGATCTGCGTGCCGGGGCCTTGCAGAGCCATGGCTTGGGCATCGCTGCCCACCACCACAAAGCGCCCGTCCTTGATCGCCACGGCGCTGGCCTGGGGTTTCTTGCGGTCGACGGTGTGCAGTCGGCCGTTGTACAAAATAAGGTCGGCGGGGTTATCGGGCATGGTTTTACTCCCTGCAAACAACGGACTGACCCAGGCACCGACGGCGCCCTGCCGAAAGGCCTTGCAGTACACGACGGCGGTTAAATCCGTCGTGGTCGTCAGGTGGGCTCATGGCAGTGCTCTCCGCGTGGCTCCTGGGGCAAGAAGCGAGGCCAAATGCGGATGTCTGACGCATGCGGCCAGAAAGAATATAGACCGCAAATCCAGCGATGGCCTTTTCACCCGGGCGAAAACGACAAATCCCGCCTCGAAGGGCGGGATTCGTTTGCAGCCAGGCGCAGCCCCCGAAAGTCGGGAGCCCGTCGCTTAGGCCGGGAACAGCTCGGACAGTTTCATCGCCAGCATCATGTCGCCTTCAGCGCGCAATTTGCCGCCCATGAACGCCTGCATGCCGTCGGTCTCGCCGCTGACGATGCCTTCCAGGGTTTCGCCGTCCATCACCAGGGTCACCTGGGCGTCCGGGTTTTCGCCTTCCTGCAGCTCGCAGGTGCTGTCCTTGACGATCAGCGAGAAGTTCTTGGTGTCGTCGATGCGGAAACCGAATACCAGGTCCAGACCGGCAGCAGCGGCTGGGTTGAACTTGGCTTTCATTGCTTGTACGGCATCAGCTACGGAGGTCATGATTCGATCCTTTTCTTGGGAATTACAGCTGGGAATTACAGTTGGGTGATGACAGCCAGGGTCACAATAATCCGGACTCAGCGGAAAGTGATGAGTTCCGGGGCCTTCAACAGTTGCAGGTGCGCATGACTGTTGAAGGAAGCCAGGGCCACCTCGCGTCCACGGAACTTCAAGTGGTTGAGCGAGGTGTTGACGATTTGCCAGTTCAGTTCAAAGGCCTGGCGGGCAGGCATTTGCGTGATCAGGTGGAGCAGGGCGGTGATGGTCCCGCCGGAGGTGAACACGGCGATTTTCTGAGTGTTGTCAGCGGTTTCGAGGATTCGGTGCAGGCCGGCCCGAACCCGCTCGACAAAACCCAGCCAGCTTTCCAGGCCCGGTGTGTCGTAGGTGCCGGCGAGCCAGCGCTCGATGATCAGCGCGAAAATACGCTGGAATTCGCCGCGGTTTTGCGCGGCGTTGCGCAAGATGTGCAGCGCTTCGGGTTCGTCCGGCAGCAGTTCCGGCAGCAACGCGCGGATCACTGCATCGGCATCGAATTCATTGAATGCAGCATCAGTTTCCAGAACAGGCACGGGCAAGCCGACTGCGGCGAACTGATCCAGGGCACCGGTGGCGGTATCCTGCTGGCGGCGCAGGTCGCCTGCCAGGCAGCGATCAAAGCTCAGACCCAGTGCAGCCAGGTGCTGGCCGAGGATTTGCGCCTGGCGGATACCGGTCGGCGACAGGACGTCATAGTCGTCTGCACCAAATGAGGCCTGGCCATGTCGAATCAGATAGATGCTGCCCACGTCCGCTTCATCCCGCTACGTTGAAGGTCTGGCGAGGTTATGGGGATGACGGGGTGCTGTCAATGAAAAAACATACGCTTGTTTGAAATGCCGGTTGCCTGCCTGTTACCACAGGTTTCACGGCTGGCCGACAAGGCGGCGCATGGGTATGCTGGGCGTAACCCCGCGCGTGGTAAATGCCGCGCTTAGCAATGAAGGAGTCCCTGTGGAGTTTTTTGCCGAGTACGCCAGTTTCCTGGCCAAGACCGTGACACTGGTGGTCGCCATTCTGGTGGTCCTGGCCAGCTTCGCGGCATTGCGCAGCAAGGGCCGACGCAAATCGGCCGGGCAGTTGCAGGTCAGCAAGCTGAATGATTTCTATAAGGGCCTGCGCGAACGCCTGGAGCATACCTTGCTCGACAAGGACCAGCTCAAGGCGCTGCGCAAGTCCCAGGCCAAGGCCGAGAAAAAGCAGAAAAAGAAACCCGAGGCCAAGCCACGGGTATTCGTGCTGGATTTCGATGGCGACATCAAGGCCTCCGCCACTGAAAGCCTGCGTCACGAGATCACCGCCTTGCTGACCCTCGCCACCCCCAAGGATGAAGTGGTGCTGCGCCTGGAAAGCGGCGGCGGCATGGTCCACAGCTACGGCCTGGCATCCTCGCAACTGGCGCGCATCCGTGACGCCGGCGTGCCCTTGACCGTGTGCATCGACAAGGTGGCGGCCAGCGGCGGCTACATGATGGCGTGCATCGGCGAGAAGATCATCAGCGCGCCGTTCGCCATCCTCGGCTCCATCGGCGTGGTCGCGCAGCTGCCCAATGTCAATCGCCTGCTGAAGAGGCATGACATCGACTTTGAAGTGCTGACTGCCGGCGAATACAAACGCACCTTGACCGTGTTTGGCGAGAACACCGAGAAAGGCCGGGAGAAATTCCAGGAAGACCTGGACATCACCCATCAGCTGTTCAAGAACTTCGTTGCGCGTTATCGCCCGCAGTTGGCGATCGATGAGGTGGCCACTGGCGAGATCTGGCTGGGCGTTGCGGCGCTCGACTTGCAGCTGGTGGACGAACTCAAGACCAGCGATGAGTACCTGTCCGAGCGGGCGAAGAAATCCGAGCTGTACCACCTGCATTATGCCGAACGTAAAAGCCTGCAGGAGCGCATTGGCATGGCGGCCAGCGGATCGGTCGATCGGCTGCTGCTGAGCTGGTGGAGCCGGTTGACGCAACAACGATTCTGGTAATACCTGCAACTGACTAGTGGCCTCTTTCACAGTGATGCAGTGAAAGGGGCCGTTTTATTTCTGGCGATAGATATGTAGGGCAGTTAAAAAAAATCGCTCGATAAGCTGACGATCTTTATCGGTGTCGAGTGATCAACCATGCCTGTTCAACCCGCAACGCCCAGCCCCCCTTTTTTGTCCGAGCTCAAACCTGTACTTGACCTGGCCCTGCCGCAGACGCCTGGGGAGTTTGGCGAGCGCCTGATCAAGCAGAAGTGGGGGGCCGACATTGATCCACGCACGGCCCTGCTGGTCACCCTCCATTACCAATTCAAGGGGCACCCTGCACTGGACGGGGTCGAGCAGGGACAGGTAGCGAGTTCCCGTTCACTGCTGCAGACGCTGTTGTCGAACTATCAGACCGTGGGTGACGGTCGCTTCGCCGAGAACGCCTTCGGTCTGTACTCGCCGCCTGATATCGGCCCTTGCGTGCAAATTGTGCAGAAGGTCGACGAGTTTGCTGATCACGGTAGCGGCAATCACCTGACATATGAAGGCATCTATCGCCAGACCCTCCCGCAGACCTACGGGCCGCTGACACAGTTAAACCTGCGGCCTGACGCTTTCAAGCAATGGGTTTGGGAACTCGAGTTGAAGAGTCTGTATGCAACCTACCTTGAACAGGCCTGGCCCAACGATGAGGTGCTCCTTGCAGGCCGGCCCTGCAGCTTGAGGACCTCGGTCAGGGCAGCGTATGTCATGGCAGCGTGGTTGCAGTGGCATGAACAACGCCTGAGCCAGCAAGGTCTGGAACTGGCGCTGGGGGCGGCGGGCCTGCCATCTGGGCAGCGTTGGCAAACGCTTACTCTAGATGACCTGCAGTTGCCGGCCCGGGTCCCATCGTCGATCAAATTTGGCCGTTTGAAACTTTACCGTTACAGCGCCAACGATATCTGGTCGTTTCGCGACACCGCCAGCCCCCGGGTGCTGCTGTACATCCCCGGTAATTCTTCGCCACTGCATGAGTTCGCCGATGCCAGCGAGCTGCATCGGTGGGTGGTCACGCAGGGCAGGGTGGATGAAACCAGACAGGCCTTGGCGTCGCACTTCGCCGAGGGCGATCGCCAGGACGGTACTTTTCATGCCGGCGTGCTGACGGCTTTGGAGGCTATGTCGCAATTTCCCGCCAAACACTGGTTGAGCAACAATGCCGGCTTTTTCAATAACGATGGTTATTGGAACCCGAGCGAGTATATCGACTTTGACGACCCTGCCAAGGACGTCGACCCCTTTGCGCGCCTGGTGCTGAGCATGAAGCAGGCCGCCCGGGCCAGCGTGGAGAGCATTCACGACGACGCACAGGTCAATCGCGATAACCTGAGTGCAGTCGTTGAGCCGTTGGTGCAGTGGATCAACCAGTTTGGCCCACTTGCGCTGTTCGTGCCGGGAGGCGAAGGTGTGTTGGCGCTGGCTGGACTGATTGACGCTGGGTACGGGCTGGACCAGGCGCTAGACGGCAAAACTCCCGGCGAACGTTCCGCGGGGGTTACTCGTACGGTGTTTGGCTTGCTCAATGCACTTCCCGTAGTGGGGGCTGTGCTGGAGGGTGAAGCAGCGGAGGCCGCAAGGGGCCCGCAGCGAGAGACTGGGCGCGAAACTCCTGGGCTGGAGCAGTCCGACAGGCCTGCGTCGCCACCGACCACTGCACCGCAAACCGCAGGCCATGCGCCGACAACACGCCTGCAATTGCTGCGCGGTCTTGGCTCTTCGGTGGCGTCCTTCAGTGATGAGGTGCTGGCACAGATTGGCAAGGTGTGTGCCATTGATGACGACATGCTGCGCCTGATGCAGGCGGGTCGCCCACCGACGCCGTTGCTGGCAGACACCATCAATCGCTTCAAGCTCGACCAGGAGCTCGGCCCCTCGGCCAGCGCAGCCCTCTTCAACAGCCGGTACGCAGCGTTGCAGCAGTCGGAGCATGAGTGGGTCCGGCTGTTCCAGCAGCAATACCCTGGCCTGCCCAAATGCGCCATCGAACAGATGCTCGACCGCCATGGTGTCGATGTCCTGCGGCTGCCCGAAGCCGTGGAGAGCCACCAGTTGTTGGCTCAACTGGACAGCAAGGCCCGCCAGTATCAACAGCACGTGCGGCTCAATCATGCTTATGAAGGGTTGTACCTGCGGTCGGCAGCGAACGCCGACTCTGACCGGCTGGCATTGCATTCGCTGAAAAATCTGCCCGGCTGGCCGCGCGACCTGCGGTTGGAGATCCTTGATGGTTCGCCATCGGGACGGGTGATTGATCGTTGTGGACCCCTCGATGCGGCTCATTTCCGGCAGATCATCAAGGTCGATAGCAGCTACTTGCACAATGGCCAGCCCACTGACTTCTTCGATGCCGTCCTCGGCATGCTGACAGACGACGAACGTTCGGCATTGCATCTCACAGCACCTGATGCCATCAGGGCATTGCGGATCAAACTCGGCGATCAGGCCATATCCCGCAGCGAAACACTGCTCGGCCTGCAGAGGCTGGACGCCGGCATGACGTTCGAGCCCGCCGGGCTCCGCGGAGGCGGCTATCCCCCCACAGCGCAGGGGCAGGCGCTGCAATTACGGATGCACAAGCTGCAGCTGAGGAATGCTTATCCGGACATCAGCGAGGCCGACATGGATCAGTTGATACAAAACGCCGGTGAATTCGTGCAGGCGTATATCGATCGGCTGAACCTGGAGCTGGAGCAGCTGCACATCGACCTGAACTACTGGATCGACCAGGTGACGCAGGATATCCAGGAAATGGACATCACTGTTCTCGACATGGCTGACGAGGAGGCCGCAGGCATGACCGAGGAGCAAGTCGCCCAACAAAATACCCACGTCATGCAAATCGCTGTAGATCAAGAGCGCGGGGTTCGCAGGGAGCTCGCCGAGGAGTTGGTTGCCATCTGGCAAAAACGCGGCCCGGTGCAGGACCGTTTGTATGCAGACGGGCGCATTCGCGGCGTCAGGCTGGTGCTCGACTTCGAGGATTATCATCGATTACCCACCCTGAGCATCAGGTTTAATGATGTGATCGAAATGTCGATGCGTGGTTTTCACCTGACCGTACCGCAAACCCTGAACGGATTTCTCCAGAGCTTTCCAAACCTCGAAGCACTGAATCTGGAAAGGCTGGACTTGAGTCATTTCTTCGTGGGAACTGAAGGGCGCGCCTTGCCGCCGGTGATTGGCCAATTGAAACACCTGACTTCACTCAACTTGCGCGCCACCGAGCTGGTCTTCAATTCGCATGCGGCTTCGCAACTCTGCGATCTGACTAACTTGCAGATCCTCGACCTGAGCGACAACCCTTTGGAAGTACCACCGGTGTTATTGGGAATGAGCAACTTGCGCAAGCTCAACCTGAGGAACACCCGAATCACCCGTTGCCCGTTAGGAATACCGGATGAGCCGACTTTCACTTTCCTTGATCTAAGCCATAACCAGATTACCCGTATTCCCCAGGCGGTGCTGAATCAGTCCATCGCCAGGGACAGGGTGCTGCTGTGGAACAACCCGCTGACCGATGAGGACACTCTGCAGCGATTAGTTGCACATCGTGCGCGCACCGGCATCAATCTGTGGTTGAGCACACCTGATAATCACTATGCAGATCCCGCCACCTGGCTGCACGGAGTTCAAGCAACACAGCGCGATGCCCGGCTGCAGATCTGGCAGCGAACGGCACTCAAGCCTGCAGGTGCAAGACTTCTGGGCAGCATGAACACGCTCAGCCTGACTGCGGAGTTTCGCATCAGTTACCTGGACCTGCAGGTTCGGGTATGGCGGCTGTTGACGGAAGCCGATGCCTCGCCGGAGTTCTGGGGCAGATTGACTCAAGACGTGCCGTTGGGACGTGACGCTCTCGACAGCCCTATGGCGGTACTCAGTGCCCTGGAGGGCCGGGCGCGGCTGTTCAATGATTGGGTGGCGCTGGGACGACCGTTTCCGATCAGGGAGAATTGATGCATGACCCCGTCAGGGGTCATGACTTTACATTTTCAGCGGCGACGGAACAGCGGCAGCGGTTCGTCAGTGGCGGCCTGATAGGTCACCGAGAAGTCCTTGAGGCTTTCCAGCGCTTCGTACGGGTCTTTGTCAGCGCGCAAGGCGAAGGCATCAAAGCCGCAGCGGCGCAGGTAGAACAGTTGATCGCGCAGCACATCGCCGATCGCCCGCAGTTCGCCCTTGAAGCCGTAGCGGTCGCGCAACAGACGCGCGTTGGAATAGTTGCGACCGTCGGTGAAGGCAGGGAAGTTCAAGGCGATCACCTGAAACTGGTCCACGTCTTCAGCGATTTCTTCCGCTTCTTCATCCGCATCCAGCCACACACCGAGGCCGCCATCGCGGGCCTTGAGCATGCGGCTGTGTTCGCGCCACAGCTGTAACGGGACGATCAGGTCGTCGCAGTTGCTGATTTCGTCGATGTTGAAATCCTTGGGCAACAGGTGCCAGGTTTCGTCGACGACTTCGTTGTTCTTAATGATTCGCTGCATAGACGCGCTCCTTGAAGAGGTCGATGCCAATACGCTGGTAGGTGTCGATGAAGCGCTCGTCTTCGGTACGTTGTTCGACGTACACGTTGATCAGCTTTTCGATCACATCAGGCATGGCTTCCTGGGCGAAGGACGGGCCGAGGATCTTGCCCAGGCTCGCATCGCGGCTGGCGCTACCACCCAGGGAGACCTGGTAGAACTCTTCGCCTTTCTTGTCCACGCCGAGAATACCGATGTGGCCAACGTGGTGGTGACCACAGGCGTTCATGCAGCCGGAGATGTTCAGGTCCAGTTCGCCGATGTCGAACAGGTAGTCCAGGTTGTCGAAACGACGCTGGATCGATTCGGCGATCGGGATCGACTTGGCGTTCGCCAGGGAGCAGAAATCACCCCCCGGGCAGCAGATGATGTCGGTCAGCAGGCCAATGTTCGGCGTGGCGAAACCTTGCTCGCGCAGTTCGCCCCACAGGGTGAACAGCTGGGCCTGCTCAACGTCGGCGAGGATGATGTTCTGCTCGTGGGAGGTGCGCAGCTGGCCGAAGCTGTAGCGCTCGGCCAGGTCGGCCACTGCGTCCAGCTGTTTGTCGGTGATGTCGCCCGGTGCTACGCCGGTCGGTTTCAGGGACAGGGTCACGGCGACATAACCCGGCTTCTTGTGCGCCAGGGTATTGCGGGTACGCCAGCGGGCGAAACCTGCGTGTTCCTTGTCGAGGTCAGCGAGCGCTTGCGCCTGGTTGTCCAGGGACTTGTAGTCTGGATCAACGAAGTGTTTGGCTACGCGATGCACTTCATCCTCGGTCAGCGTGGTCTGGCCACCGCGAAGGTGTTCCATTTCCGCGTCGACTTTTTGCGCGAAGACTTCTGGGGTCAAGGCCTTGACCAGGATCTTGATCCGCGCCTTGTACTTGTTGTCACGACGGCCGTAGCGGTTGTAGACGCGCAAGATAGCATCGAGGTAGCTCAACAGGTCCTGCCACGGCAGGAATTCGTTGATGAACGCGCCGACCACCGGCGTACGGCCCAGACCGCCGCCGACCAGTACGCGGAAACCCAACTCACCCGCTGCGTTGTGCACCGGCTCCAGGCCAATGTCATGCACTTCGATGGCGGCACGGTCCGAGGTCGATCCGTTGATCGCGATCTTGAATTTGCGCGGCAGGTAGGCAAATTCCGGGTGGAAAGTGGTCCACTGGCGCACGATTTCGCACCACGGGCGCGGATCGATCAGCTCGTCGAACGCAACGCCGGCGAACTGGTCGGTGGTGACGTTGCGCAGGCAGTTGCCGCTGGTCTGGATCGCGTGCATCTGCACGGTAGCCAGTTCGGCAAGAATATCCGGGATGTCTTCCAGCGCCGGCCAGTTGAACTGCACGTTCTGCCGGGTACTGATGTGGGCGTAGCCCTTGTCATAGTCGCGGGCAATTTTCGCCATCATTCGCGTCTGGCGCGAAGTCAGTTGGCCATAAGGCACCGCCACCCGCAACATCGGCGCAAAACGCTGGATGTAAAGGCCATTTTGCAGGCGCAGGGGGCGGAATTCTTCTTCGCTCAGCTCGCCTGCCAGATAGCGTCGGGTCTGATCACGGAACTGCTTGACGCGGTCCTCGATGATCCGCTGATCGTACTCGTCGTATACGTACATATAAGTCCTGTTCTCAGGCTTGGGCCGGTCGGTTCCAGCTGCATTCTTGGCTTGCTGAAGCCGATACTGCCTCGGCAATTCTGCGCGCACGGCCGCGCACTCCCAACGGAGCCGGGGCAAGATACCAGTTTGTAGTTATGCGCAAAAGTGATGTTTGAGTATATGTAAAGAACCAAAACGACTAACGAGAATCGTTGTTACCAATCCCTCGTTTGTGGTGTGGGCAATCATCGGCTTTACTGTGAGCGAGTCTTCCTGCAATCACCGATAAAACCGACAAGAGGCGATGCAATGAGCAACCCTACCAAAGCTTCAAAACCTGATAGTACGGTGGATGCCTGGGCCATTTTGTTCCTGATCATCCTGGTCGTTGGAACTGCCGTTTTCTGGGTCAGCCATCAATAAACGGCCTCGTCCGGGCTGGGGGCCGTGTGCGCACGCCGCATCGGTGCAGTTCCTCAGTCCCGGTGCGAACCATGTCAGATGCCTGCCAGATGCAGCACCAGCTTGACGATGACGAACAGCGTCAAGGCGAATACCGCCGTAAACAAAATCCCCAGAATTACAAAGTGACTCGGCTTGCCATGAGTGAAGTCGCGCGCACGATTCTTACCGCTCTGGACCCCGAATGCCGCCGCCAGCACGCTGTGCAACATTTGCCAGAAGGTCGGCGGCTTGTTGTTGTCGACTGGATCGTCCATATACTCCTCGTCATGCCGGTGTGAACCGTAAGCATAGTCAAATAACCGCGCAGGCGAACGCGGCCTTCGGCAGCTGCCCAAGGTTTATGTGTGCCATAACCATGTACCGCCAAGCGCCGCGAGGGCCGTGATTTCCTGATGGTCTACCAACCGTCATCAGGAATTACCCAATGCCCGAGCTCGCCAAACCCATAGACCCTGGATTTCACGTCCCGTTTATCAAGCACCGTCTGCCCGACTGGACTCAACACCTCGCGCCCGCACACATCGACAGCCTGGCCCAGGCCCTGGATCCCGCCCAGGTGTTCGCCAAAAACTACCCGCAACTGTACGCGCAGGCATCACCTGCGATGCGCCTGGCGTTGTACAACAGCCAGGTCAGCAGCAACCGCTCCACCCAGGCGCTGGCCAAGACCCTCAAAGACTTCAAGGGTATAGCCGAATTCGCCAAGCCGCTGCTGACAGAGGCTATGGGCAAGACTTTTGGCCAGTCGCCCGATGTCACCAAGACCGTGCTGTATCACCTGCGTTCGCCCAACCGGGCGGATGAGCAGTTACTGCTGCAGGCCGCTCTGCGCAACTTCGAGACGAACGAGCCGTTTGATGAAGTGTCCCTGCAGGAAACCAGTGCGCTGGCCCCGGCCGGTGCGATGGAAAACGAACTTTACGATAAGCGTGACAGATACCCGTTCTGGAGTACGCGCTACAAGATTCGCGACAAGATGTCGATCAAGCCGGGGGAGTTCGCCAGCCTGTGCCGGCAACTGGACCTGGGCCAGCAGTACCAGGACCACCTGAGCGCCGTGTTCGATGCGCCAGGCACCAGCGCGACGGTGCGTGAACAGACGATCACCGCGAACAAGGACCGCATGCGCCTGCAGGCGCATATTGCGCGGATGAAATCGGACCTCAGTGAATCGGCGTATGCCACATTGCTGGCGGTTCTCGATGGCAGCCCTGATCCAAGGATCGATGGGAAATCGGTGGCTTGCAGCCAATTGACGGCACTGGGTTCGCAGTTGAGCGATGTGTTGATCATCGGTCCGCAAACCCGCAAACCCACCTCGACCCTGGAAGATATCGCAGAGGTGTTTCTACCGGTATCCGTCTGGAGCATGGCAGTCGATGCCAATGCGCGAATCATTGTCTACATGCCGGGCGATCCGCGGTGCCCGATCATGGAGTTCCCGTCACTCGCTGCGTTTGCCAAGGACCTGGCCATCCGCCTACGCTCGGGAAGCTTCCAGCGTTTTATCGCCGGGTTGCTGCCTCAGGACGAGTCGCCAAGGTTTTTCCGCAGGCTCAAAGCCCAGCTCAAAACCCATCGCTGGAATCCGAACCCGGTATACCCAGGCCCGCCGTACAACCCCGCAGCCTTTGTCGATGGCATATACGAGGAGATCTGGAACGAAGACGTCAACCTGGCCCTGAGCGAAACATTCTTCGACGCTGAAGTGTTCGGTGCGCGCTACGAAGCTCACCTTGCCAGGATCAAGTCAAATGCCCGGTTGCTGGCAATTCCGACCGCTGCGGTCGATCACCAGGCGTGGATCGAACGCCTGGAACACTTGGCCGAGTGGGGCCTTAACGTACTCAACGTCGCCGCCTTTTTTGTTCCGGGCCTGGGCGAAATGATGCTGGTGGTGGCCGCAGTACAATTGGGTAATGAAGTTTACCAGGGGGTGGAAGCGTGGAAGGAGGGCGATGCCGAAGAGGCCTGGGGTCACCTCAAGTCGGTCATGGGAAACGTGGCCTTCATGGCGGTCCTCGGTGCGCTTGCAAGCAAGGCGCCACCGATCACTGCTTCGCGGTTCGTCGACGGGATGCGCACCATCTCCACGCCATTTGGCGAGCTGCGGCTGTGGAATCCTGAGCTCACGGGCTACGAGAGCGGTGTCTCACTCGACCGCGTGACCCCCAACGCGTTGGGGCAATACGAGGTAGGGGGCAAAACCTTTATCAAGCTGGAGGGTAAAACCTACGAGAAAAGCTACGACCCAGCGCTTAAACAGTGGCGGATCAAACACCCTACCGACCCCGCAGCCTTTCAACCGGTCTTGCGACACAATCAGCTTGGTGCCTGGCGCCATATCCATGAGCGTCCACTGGAATGGGATCGCTTGACGCTGTTGCGCCGTATCGGCCCGCAGATGGACGCCTTCTCTGATGCCCAATTGCTGCAGATCGGGGATGTCAGCGGGGTCAGTGATGATGTCTTGCGCCAGATGCATATTGATTATCAAGCCCCGCCGCCGGGCCTTGCAGAGACGATCGCGGCATTCAGGGCGGATCAGCAGGTGGATGAATTGATCGTGGGCCTGCGCAACGGCAGCCACCTCAATAGCGGTGCCGACTTTGTCGTTCCGCTGGCCATGGAACTGCCAAACTGGCCCATTGAGGAAATACTGGAAGTTTTCGAGGGCTCGGAACACTGGGGCACTTCCCAGCGCTACAGTTCTGCCTTGGCGCAGCACAGTGCGAAGCCGACCATCAAGATCACCCGAGCCGAAATCCGTGCCGGGAAACTCCCGCAAACCGTGATTGCTGCGCTTGATGACGAGCAAAAGCTCCAGTTGCTGGGCGCCAGGAGCGCACAAGCCGGCGCGGACCCGGTGCAGATGTTCAGGGACCGACTGGCCAATCAAGCGTTGATCAGGAAAAAGTCGCTGTTCGACCGGCTGCATACCTCTGAGCGTTCGGCAGATGCCGATATCCAGCGCCTGCAGCGCAGTTTTTCTACATTGTCGAACGAGGCCGCCCAGGAAGTACTGGCCAGTTCCAGTGCCAGCGAGCTGTCCCGGTTGCGCAGCAGCGGAAAAATGTCGCTGCGTCAGGCCAAGGCGATTCGTCCGCATATCCAGCAAGCTGCCCTGAACCGCGCATTCTGCGGAATGCAACTGGAGAGCATGGCCTCGGTGGCCAGCGATCGGCTGGCGGTGCACAACCTGCAGCACTTGCCCGGCTGGTCAGCGCAAATGCGCGTGGAAATCCGCGCCGGCTCTATCCGGGGGCCGCTACTGGACAGCGTTGGAAACGAAAGCGCGACGATTCGTCATTACCTGGTCAAGCATGAGGGTTGCTATCGCGCGTTCAACGCCCAGGGCGGGGCGCTCAACAGCATCCCCGCCCACGGCCGCAATCTGTTCGAATCGCTGGTGGAGGTGGCGCCGCCAGCTACCCGGCAGAGCCTGCTGGGTAATCCGGGCCAGGCACTGCAACAGGAACTGGCCAGCTATGCCAGCGCTCATCGCGAGGAAATGTCGCGCGTACTGAACCAACATCCCATCGACGGCCCTGGCCCATCCCTGCGCCTGCCCACAGGCCAACTCGGTTACCTGGCCAGTGGCCGGGGAGAGGGTTTTCCCGATGCGAGCCTGGTCACCAGGGTGCGCGACCTCTACCCCAACATTTCCGAGGCGCAAGCCAGCCAATTTGTCAGGAGTCGTCTGAGCGCCGGGGATAGCCATCAGCAAGTGTTCAATCTCCTGAACAACCGCCAGCGGGAATTCGCGGCTCTGGACCAACAGTTGAATGCCTGGATCGGCACTGGAGCCGGCCAGGCTGCGCGCAGGATGCAGGTGGAAAAGATACTCCGGTGCTGGCGCTCCGGCCTGTATCGAGGGCAGGAACCCGCCTTTGAGCTCGACTTGCGCGGGGCTGATGCATTGCCCGAATGGACTGCTGATTTCAGCCATGTGCGCACGGTTCGACTCAATAGCAGCCAGCTTACCGATGCCTCCGGAGTGACGGTCCTGGAAAAATTCGCGCAAGTGAAAAAACTCGACATCACCGTGCAAGGCCAGGATATTGCTGCCCTGGCCGGGAAGCTCGGTGAGTTGACCGCTATAACCGAATTGAACCTCAACGGAGTAGCTCAGGTTTATACATCCGAGTTTCTGCAGGCGCTTGAGGGCATGACGCAGCTGGAGACTCTGTCGCTTGAAGGCGATGGGGTCGCGATGGACTTCAGCAAATTGACGAACCTGCGCTCCCTGCGCCTGGCAGGCCAACCGGACAGATGGCCCACTGGAGTATTGAACCTGCCCAGGCTTGAAGCCCTGGACTTGCAGGCCGTTAAAATTCAGGAGCTGCCTACCGGGCTGTACAGCGGACATGAGGCGCTGTGGCGTGGTTTGAAGATGAACTGGGGTGCCATGGAGCCGCAAGCTTTCCGCAAGGCCTACACCTATGTCCACGACCACCCGGCCCATTTGGTTCAGGAACCGCAGATGGTTGACCACTACTGTCGTGCGCGCCTGTCATCACTGATGCCGGATGATTACTCTTTCGCTTCCCAGGCGGTGGGCGGGCTAAATGGCAAAGGAGTAATGGGCGTAGCACTGCTGGATCAGGTTGATGCATTGCACCATCAGCGAAGCGCGTTGAATCTGGCGCTGGATGCGTGGCAGAACACGCCTGTCAGGGTGAGTGCCGAAGAGGTGCAATTGCACCATCGTGAGCAGGTTGCCGACAGAGTTCGCGAATGCGCGCGCAACGGGTTGCGCGCCGAGTATGCCCCACGCGAACCCATGGCAGGACCAGCGTGGGCAGCGCCCCTGTATAGGAGCGACGTGCTGGACCTGACCGGGTTTGGGGCAATAGGAGATCTACCCGAGCTGGGCGATACGGTGTTTCCCCATATCCGACGCATGAACCTGAGCGGCATGGGCGTGTCGAGCAGGCAAACCAGCGATTTTCTGCTGGGTTTCCCCAAGCTGACGACTCTGGAACTCAGCGCCAACCGACTGACTGAAATCCCCCAGGCGTTCAGTAAGCTTACGGAACTGACTGCGCTCGATCTCTCGTTCAACGAACTGACGATCACGCCGTTGGCTCAGTCCCGGTTGAACGGCTTGATATCGTTGCGGACGCTGAACCTTGCCTACAATCGGGTCGGCGCCCTGGACGTCAGCTCGATGACCAACCTGCAAAGCCTGTACCTGGGGCATACCCGCCTGACGGCATGGCCCGAAGGCGTAATGTCGCTGCCCCAATTGCACCGTCTAGCCCTGAATAATAGCGCCGTCACCACCGTCCCGGTGGCTGCAATGACCGGCCATGATCGACTCCTCGGTATCACCTCGCTGCAAGGTTGCCGGCTGAGCCCGCAAGGTTTGGCGGCAGTACGCGCCTATGCGCAACGCACGCCCTCCCAAACCCCGATGGGGATTACCCGGGCGCAACTGGCAGCAGGTCGAACCGGTGGCGATCCCGAATTCTTTCCGGTGGAAGCATCGGAGCGCCCCGACCTTTTATTGTCGCTGGAGGTGACGCGCGGTGACACGCCCGGGACATCGGCTGCTCGACTGCAGCGCCTTGATCCTCAACTGTCCGAGGACGAGGCCGTCGGGCTTATAGATGGATGGCTCGAGCGAGGAATGGGCGCGCCTGAAATTGAAAACCGCATCGTCGAATGGGAAGCGCAACACACTCAATTGCTCAAAAGCCTGAATGACTGGATAGATGTCCCGGCTTCGCGCCACGGCCGCACCTGGATCAATGCGCTGGACCGCCGCCGTGCGACTGATAAATTGCTGGAAAGCTGGCGCAGCACGTTACGAGACGCCCCTGGGGGCGAGGGCGCATCGCCGGGTACGGTTATTGATTTTACCGGCCTGATCATCGGCGACCTGCCGGCCATGCCGTTCACGTTCAATCATGTCGTCGAGCTGGACCTGACAAGGGTTGGGCTCACGACCAACTCGGATGCGTTCCTGCGCTCATTTCCCCGTCTGCGCAGTCTTACACTCGATCACAACGGTCTGGGCAGCTTGCCGGAAGCGGTGACGCGCTGTGCAGATCTCACCCGGTTAAACCTGGTTTATTGCGATATCCGCGCCAGTGCGCCGTTGCAGCGCCAGCTCCGCTCGATGCCGCGCTTGCAGTGGCTGAACCTGGGTGAGAACCAGTTGTGGGAGTTCGATATGACTGGCCTCGACCAACTGCATACCCTGGATCTGCATAGCAACAATCTGCGTGAGTGGCCGACAGGGGTGCTGGAAGCGCCAGCACTGTCAACGCTGGACCTGGCGGGCAACCAGATCTCGACCATACCTGCAGCGGCATTGCGGCCCGAACATGCAAACCTGATGGCCGGTACCAGTCTGCTCGATAACGTACTGGAGTCGGACGAATTCATCCGTTTGCAGGAGTACCTTGGCGAAACCGGACGAGGGTTGGGGTTCACCGCCAGGGAGATCGACGACCGGCTGGCGGATTTCGATTCTGCAGAATCTTCGGATGAAGGTGAGGGCGATGTGCATCCCGATCGAGAGACACCCACTGCGCAAAAGGACCGCTGGTTCGATGGAGTGCCGGCTGATTCGGACAAGCACGCAATGTGGCAGGCCGTGATGGCGCAGGACACCACCGAGGACTTTGCCTACATTCTTTCGCAACTGCGGCACACCCAGGACTTTCGCGTTGATCGCCTGGGCCTGACGCAACGGGTCTGGCGCGTCCTCGAATCGGCTTATGGAGATGAGGCGTTGAGCCATCGCCTGATGGGCCTGGCGAAAGCGTTGCGGCATCGGGCGACCTGTGGCGATGGCCGAATCCTGTTGTTCAACGAACTGGAAGTCGAGGTCTTCGAGTACGAAGCCCTGAAGTCGATTACCCCGGAACACAAGGGTCGCGAGTTGCTTAAGCTGTCCCGACGCCTGTTTCGCCTCGCTCAGGTCGAGGAGGTCGCACGGACCAGGATCGAGGCCCACCCAAGTATTGATCCGGCGGAAATTCGCCTGGCCTATCGCATCGGGCTGGCGCAACGCCTTGACCTGCCCAGCCAACCGCAAGGCATGCTCTATGGCAACCTGGCGCAGGTGACCGCTGCGGATCTCGACCAGGCGTATACCAAAATCATTGCCGAGGAACAGACCGCCGAGTTCAACGAGCAACTGATGGTGCGTGAGTACTGGAGGGATTTCCTGGAGGAAAAATACCCGACCGAGTTCACCCGGGTACAGGAAAACTTCCAGGCCAAAGGCACTGCGCTTGAAGACAAATATCCCGAGTTCAATCAGGCGTACTTCCAGGAACTGGAAGCCCTGGAAGCCGACAACAGGGTCAATCGTCAGAACCTGCTGAGCGAACTCACTTCCCGTGAGTTGGCCCAGCAGGCCACTACGAGCTGATCTTCAGCGGACAATACTCTGGAGTCGACTCAGGTCGACTCCAGAGCTCACTGGATCAGTTGTCGTAACCGAGGTTAGGCGCCAGCCAGCGTTCGGTGATGCTCAATTCCTAGCTACTGTCCTCCATAACTATGTACCGCCATGCCCGCGAATGGCCGTGATTACCTGACCCTTCAACCACAGTGATCAGGATGCACGTCATGCCCGAGCTTTCCCTGCCCACGGATCATGGATTTCATGTTCCGTTCATCAAGAAACGCCTGCCCGACTGGACTCACCACCTCGCACCTGCACATATCGTCAACCTCTCACGGGCCAGGGATCCGGCCGAGGCATTCGCCAGGAACTATCCGCAGCAATACGCCGCGGCGTCGCCCGCACTGCGCCTGGCGCTGTATGACAGTCAGGTACGCAGCAACAGCTCCACCCAGGCGTTGGCCAAAACCCTCAAGGACTTCAAGGGCATCACTGAATTTGCCAAGCCGTTGCTGGCTGAGGCCATGAACAAGACCTTTGGCCAATCCCCCGATCCGACCAAAACCATGCTGTATCACCTGCGAGCGCCCAACCGGGCCGATGAGCAGACTCTGCTGCAGGCCGCGTTGCGCAATTTCGAGGTCGATGAGTCTTTTGATGAAGTCGCCCTGCAGGAGACCAGTGCGCTGGCCCCCGCCGGAGCATTGCAGAACGAGCTTTACGATCGGCGCGAGCGCTACCCGTTCTGGAGTACGCGCTACAAGATCAGCGACAAAATGTCGATCAAGCCTGGGGCGTTCGCCACACTGTGCCGGCAACTGGACCTGGGCCAGCAGTACCAGGTTCACCTGAGCACCGTGTTCGATGCGCCGGGCACCCGCGCTACCGTGCGCGAGCAGACGATCACGGCCAACAAGGACCTGATGCGCCTGCAAGTGCACATCGCGCGAATGAAGTCGGCCGTCAGTGAATCGGCCTACGCGACTTTGCTGGCAATACTCGACGCCAAGCCGAACACGATGATCGACGGTCGGGCAGTGGCGTTTAGCCAATTGACGGCACTGGGCTCGGAGTTGAGCGATGTATTGATCATCGGTCCGGTGTCCCGCAAGCCCACTTCGACCCTGGAGGATGTCGGCGAGGTATTCCTGGCGAAACCCATCTGGAGTGTGGCAGTCGACCTCCATGCGCGAATCATCGTCTACGTTCCGGGTGACCCGAAGCACCCGGTCAAGGAGTTCTCTTCGCTGGCCGCATTTGCCAAAGACTTTGCCGTCCGATTGCGCGCGAGAAGCTTTCAGCGCTTTATCGCCGGATTGCTGCCCCAGGACGAATCGCCAAGGTTTTTTCGCAGGCTCAAAGCCCAGCTCAAAACCCACCGGTGGAATCCGAATCCGGTCTGGCCGGGCCCGCCCTACAATCCCGAAGCCTACCGCAACGGCATGTATGAAGAAATCTGGAACGACGACGTCAACCTGGCCCTGAGCGAGACCTTCATCGACGCTGAAGTGTTCGGTGCACGGTATGCAGCGCACCTGGCCAGGATCAAATCCAATGCCAGGCTCCTGGCCGTTCCTACGGCTGCAGTTGACCACCAGGCCTGGATCGAACGCCTCGAACACCTGGCCGAGTGGGGATTGAACATACTCAACGTCGGTGCGTTCTTCGTTCCGGGACTCGGCGAGGTGATGCTGCTGGTAACTGCGGTGCAACTGGGCCGTGAGGTATACCAGGGCGTGGAAGCCTGGAAGGAGGGCGATACCGAAGAGGCCTGGGGACATCTCAAGTCGGTCATGCAGAACGTGGCCTTCATGGCGGTGTTGGGCGCAGTGGCCAGCAAGGCACCACCGATCACGGCCTCGCGCTTCGTTGACGGCATGCGTAAAGTTACCACGCCGTTCGGCGAGCCGCGCCTGTGGAACCCGGACCTGTTGTCGTATAAAAGCAGCGTTGCACTCGATGGCATGACGCCAAACGCACTGGGCCAATATGAGGTGGGGGGCAACACCTACATCAAAATTGAGGGCAATGCCTACGAGAAAACCTACGACCCGGCGCTCAAGCAGTGGCGCATCAAGCACCCCTCCAACCCCGAGGCCTACCAGCCGGTCTTGCGGCACAACCAGCTGGGCGCGTGGCGCCACCTCGATGAACGACCGCTGGAGTGGGACCACCTGACGTTGTTGCGTCGTATCGGCTCGCAGATGGACGCTTTCTCCGATGCGCAGTTGCAGCAAATTTCGGAGGTCAGCGGGGTCAGTGATGATGCCTTGCGCCGGATGCATATCGATCATCAGCCTCCACCGCCGCGCCTGGCGGAGACGCTTGCGGCTTTCACCGCCGATCAGCGGGTGGACGAGTTCATCTTCGGACTGCGTCGTGGCACCCGCCTGAACGACGCCGCCGAATTTGCCGTACCGTTGGCCTTGGAACTGCCAAATTGGCCCGTTGAGGAAGTACTGGAGGTCTTCGAGGACGCTGAACATTGGGACGCCTCCCAGCGCTACGGTGCGGCGTCGGGGCAGCCCACTGCCAGATCGACAATAAAGATCAGTCGAGCTGAAGTCCGCGCCGGCAAGCTGCCGGATATCGTTCTGGCTGCGCTCGACGAACAGCAAACAACTCAACTGCTGGGTTCGCACAGCGCAGGCCCAGGCGCGGACGCGGTGCAGATATTCAGGGAACGTCTCGCCGATCGGGCACTGATTCGCAGACAGTCACTGTTCGAACGTCTGCACACCCCGGAACCGACAACAGATCCCGATATCCAGCGCCTGCAGCGCAGTTTCCCGACGCTGTCTACCGAGGCTGCCCAGGATGTGCTCAATGGCTCCCGCGACAGCGATTTATCCCGGTTGCGCAGTAGCGGCAAAATGTCCCTGCGCCAGGCCAAGGCGATTCGTCGGCATATTCAGCAAGCCGGCCTTAACCGCGCGCTCTGCGGCTTGCGCCTGAACAGCATGGCCTCGGCGGCCAGTGACCGTTTGGCGCTGCACAGCCTGCAGCTCATGCCCGGCTGGACCGCGCGGATGCGCGTGGAAGTGCGCGCCGGCTCCATTCTGGGCCCGCTGCTGGACAGCGTCGGCAGCGCAACCGCCAGGCCCAGCTTCTATCTGATAAAAAGTCTGGACACTTACCGGGCGTTCGATGCGCAGGGCATGGCGCTCAGCAGCATTCCCGCCCAAGGGCGCAATCTGTTCGAGTCGCTGGTGGAGGTTTTGCCCCAGGCTGCCCGGGATAACCTGCAAGGCCATGAGGGCCAGGCGTTGCGTGAGGACTTGGCATCCTCTGCCAGCACCCACCGCGAGGAAATGGCGCGGGCGCTCAATCAACGGCCCATCGACGGCCCGAGGCCGTCCCTGCGCCTGCCTTCAGGCCAGCTCGGTTATCTGGCCAGCGGTCGCGGGGTCGGTTTCTCCGACTTGCCCGATCCCGGATTGATTACCAGGGTACGACTGCTCTACCCGAACATTTCCGATGAACAAGCCAGTCAGTTCATCCGCAGCCGCCTGAGCGCCGGGGACAGCCATCAGCAGGTATTCAACCTGCTGAACAATCGCCAGCGCGAATTCGAAGGGTTATCCCGTCAGTTGAACAGCTGGATCGGCACCGGCGTCGGGCAAGCCGCGCGCAGGTTGCAGGTGGAAAAAGTGATGCGGTGCTGGCGCAACGGCCTCTATCGAGGCCAGGACCCTGGCTTTGAACTGGATTTACGCGGGGCGGATGCCTTTCCCGAGTGGGACGCCGACTTCGGCCATGTGAAAACTCTGCGGCTCAACAGCGGCCAGCTCACCGACGACGCTGGCCCGGCGTTGCTGGACAGGTTCTCGCAGCTCAGGAAACTCGACATTGTCGTGCACGGGCAGGACACGGTCGCCCTGGCCGCGAAACTGCCAGAATGGACCACGCTTACCGAGCTGAGCCTTGCAGGCCTGGGGCAGACGTATGCGCCACAGTTCCAGCGCGCACTGGAGGGTATGACACAGCTGGAGGATCTGACATTGTGGGGGGATGCGGATTCGATGGACTTCGGCAAACTGACCAGCCTGCGATCCCTGAACCTGTTCGGCCATCCCGACCGTTGGCCGACCGGGGTCCTGGATCTGCCGGGGCTCGAAGCCCTTAACTTGCAGACCCTGGCGATCCCGGACCTGCCCGACGAACTCTATACGGGTCACGAAGCGCTCTGGCGTGGCCTGAGGTTGAACTGGGGAGCCCTGGAGCCGCAGGCGTTGCGCAAGGCTTGCAACTACGTGCGCGACAACCCGGCGCATCTGGCGGATGAAGCGCAGATGGTCGCGCTCTACTGTCGTGCGCGACTTGCCTCGTTGATGCCCCAGGATTACTCCTTCGCATCCGACGCGTTGGCGCGGTTCAATGCCGACGGGGTAACGGGCACGGCATTGCTCGACCAGGTCGACGCCCTGCACCAGCAGCACAATGCATTGAACCTGGCGCTGGATACGTGGCAGAGCACTCCAGTGAGGGTCGA
This sequence comes from Pseudomonas sp. LB3P31, assembly GCF_054897945.1. Classification (NCBI taxonomy): domain Bacteria; kingdom Pseudomonadati; phylum Pseudomonadota; class Gammaproteobacteria; order Pseudomonadales; family Pseudomonadaceae; genus Pseudomonas; species Pseudomonas sp. LB3P31. The sequence goes on along the minus strand of NZ_CM142710.1, from coordinate 668,311 downwards.
AGGGGAGCAGGTCCAGACTTTTCATCGCGAGGTGATTGGCGACAGGGTTCGTGAATGTGCACGCAACAGTTTGCGCGCTCACTATGCGCCAGATGAACCCGTGGCAGGACCGTCAAGGGCGCCTGCCAGGTCCAGCAGCGAAGTGCTCGACATGACGGGGCTGGGGGCCATCGGTGATCTGCCTGTACTGGGCGATACGGTGTTTGCGCATATCCGCCGCTTGAGTTTGGCCGGCAGCAGGCTGACGACTGCCCAGGTGAACGATTTTCTGCGAGCGTTTCCGCGACTGCGCACCCTGGAACTCAGCGCCAACCGATTGACTGAGCTGCCCCAGGCCTTCGACGCGCTGACCGAATTGACCGCACTCGACCTTTCGTTCAACGAGTTGACAATCACGGCGTCGGCGCAGGCCAGGATCAATCGCCTGAGCGCTTTGCAGACGCTGAACTTGGGGTATAACCGGGTAGGTACACTGGACGTCAGTTCGCTGACGAACCTGGAGAGCCTGTACCTGGGGCATACACGCGTAACACGCTGGCCCAACGGTGCGCTTGCGTTACCCCGACTGCGCCACCTGGCCCTCAATCACAGCGCTATCACCGACATCCCGGTAGAGGCATTGGCCGGTCATGATCGACTGCTGGGTGCGACCTTGCTGCAAGGTTGCCGATTGAGCCCGCATGGCCTGGCGGCAGTGCGCGCCTTCGCTGAGCGCACGCCGTCCCAAACACCGATGGGCATCACCCGTGTGCACCTGGCGGCCGGTCGAACAGGCGGGGATCCCGAGTTTTTCCCGGTCGAGGTATCGGAGCAGCCCAATCTTCTGTTGCCGCAGAACCTCGCGCCAGTTGACGGTAATTTGCCGCCGACTTCCGCCGCCCGGCTGCAGCGTCTTGATCCGCAATTGGGCGAGGCGCAAGCCATCGAGCGCATCAATGCATGGCTGGCCGGTGGCCTGGATGCGACGCAGATTGAAGCGCGACTGGTGCAATGGGAGCAGCAACAGACCCAGCTGATCAGTCGTTTGAATGAATGGATCGATGCCCCGGCTTCACGCCTGCGTCGCGCATGGGTGAACGCTGTGGACCGGCGCCGGGCAGCCGACCAATTGCTGGAAAGCTGGCAGCTCACGCTGAGGGATATTCCCGGGGTCGAGGGAACTCTCGATTTTAACGGGCTGATCCTCGGTGATCTGCCCACAATGCCGTTCATCTTCAATCATGTGGTGGAACTGGACCTCAGTGGTGTCGGGCTATCGGCGAATTCCGAAGGATTCTTGCGTTCTTTTCCGCGCTTACGCTACCTGACGCTCAATCTGAACGGCCTGGGCAGCTTGCCCGAGGCTGTGACCCAATGCCAGGAATTGACCCGCCTGAACGCCAGTTTTATCGATATTCGCGCCAGCGAACCCTTACACCGCCAGTTGCGCGCCTTGCCGCGCCTGCAATGGCTGGACCTGGGCGAGAACCACTTGAGCGAATTTGACCTCACCGGCCTCGACCAAGTGCAAGTCCTGGATCTGCGTGGCAATGACCTGCGCGATTGGCCAGCGGGGGTACTGCAGTCACCCGCATTGACTACTCTGGACCTGACGAGCAACCAGATATCGACCATTCCCCAGTCAGCACTGCAGCCTGAGCACGCCAATCTGATGATCGGCACCAACCTGTTCGATAACCTGCTGGAGTCGGCTGAGTTCGTGCGCTTGCAGGACTACTTGCGGCAAACCGGGCAGGGGTTGGGCTTCACTCACCTGGATATTGATCATTTTTTGGCCGGATTCAACTCCGAGGAGTCGGAGCCTGGTGAGGGTGTCGCGCATCCTGATCGCGAATCGGACGACGCCCAGAAAGAACGCTGGTTCAGAGGTATTGCGGCGGATTCGGAAAAGCACGCGATGTGGAAGGCAATGAAAGAGCAGGACACGACCCACGACTTTTCATACATTCTGTCGCAGCTTCGCCATACCCAGGATTTTCACGCGGATCGCCTCGGCCTGACCCAGCGAGTGTGGCGCGTGATTGAGTCGGCCTATGCCGACGAGGCGCTGAGCGAACGGTTGATGGGCCTGGCGCGGGCACTGCGCCACCAGGCGACCTGTGGCGATGGTCGAATCCTGTTGTTCAACGAGCTGGAAGTCGAGGTGTTCGAGTTCGAAGCCTTGAAGTCCATTGCCCCTGAACATAAAGGTCGCGAGCTGCTCAAGCTGTCCAGGCGGTTGTTTCGCCTGTCGCAGGTGGAAGAGGTCGCCAGCGAAAGAATCAGTGCTCATCCGACTGCCGATCCGGCGGAAATTCGCCTGGCCTACCGCGTCGGTCTGGCACAACGCCTGGATCTTCCCGATCAACCCAAAGGCATGCTTTACGCCAACTTGTCGGGAGTGGCGGCGGCGGATCTCGATCAAGCCTACACCCGGATCATTGCCCAGGAGCAGACAACGGTGTTCAACGACCAATTGGTTTCGCGCAAATACTGGAGAGACTATCTGGAAGAAAAGTACCCGGATGAATTCACCCGGGTGCAACAGCAATTCCAGGATAAATGCACGGCCCTTGAAGACAAGTACGCCGAGTTCAACGAGGCGTACTTTCAGGAACTCAAGGCGCTGGAATCGGACAACGGGGTTGACCGCAAGAACCTGCTGAGCGAACTCACGTCCCGTGAACTGGCCGAGCAGGCGACGATGACCTGACTCTCGATGGGCAACACTCTGGAGTCGACAGCGCCCGACTCCAGAGCTCACCCGTTCAGTTGTCGTAACCGAGGTTCGGCGCCAGCCAGCGCTCGGTAACGCTCAGTTCCTGACCCTTGCGTGACGTGTAGCTCTGTACCTGATCCTTGTCGATCTTGCCCACGGCAAAATACTGCGCCTGCGGATGGGCGAAGTACCAGCCGCTGACCGCTGCCGCCGGGAACATCGCGTAGTGCTCGGTGAGGAACACGCCGCTGCGGCCGGCCTGCATTTCGCTGGCCTCAGGGTCGAGCAGGGCGAACAGGGTACTTTTCTCGGTGTGATCCGGGCAGGCCGGGTAGCCGGGGGCAGGGCGGATGCCGCTGTATTGTTCCTTGATCAACGCCTCGTTATCGAGCGTCTCGTCCTTGGCGTAACCCCAGTGTTCCTTTCGCACCTGCTGGTGCAACCACTCGGCGCAAGCCTCGGCCAGGCGGTCGGCCAGGGCCTTGACCATGATTGAGTTGTAGTCGTCGCCGGCGTCCTGATAGGCCTTGGCCACTTCTTCGGCGCCGATGCCGGCGGTGGTGATGAAACCACCCACGTAGTCGGTGATTTCGCTGTCCTTCGGCGCGACGAAGTCGGCGAGGGAGAAGTTCGGTTTGCCGTCGGTCTTGATGATCTGCTGACGCAGGTGATGCAGCTTGGCCAAGGGCTTGCCGTCATCGCCATAGACTTCGATGTCGTCATCGCGCACCTGGTTGGCCGGCCAGAAGCCGAACACCGCGCGGGCGCTGATGAGTTTTTCGTTGATCAGCTTGTCGAGCATTTCCCGGGCGTCGGCGTACAGCGAAGTGGCCGCTTCACCGACCACTTCGTCGGTGAGGATGCGCGGGAATTTGCCGGCCAGGTCCCAGGAAATAAAGAACGGCGTCCAGTCGATGTACTCGGCCAGTACCTTGAGGTCGATGTTGTCCAGCACCCGGGAACCGGTGAATGTCGGTTTCACCGGCGCATAGGAGCTCCAGTCGAACTGCGGTTTCTTGGCGATGGCCGCCGGGTAGCTCAAGCGTTCCGTGCGGGCGCTGCGGTTGGCGGTGCGCTCGCGAACCTCGACGTATTCCAGGCGGGTCCTCTCGACGAAGGCCGGCTTCAGCTCCTTGGACAGCAATTGCGTGGCCACGCCCACGGCGCGGGAGGCGTCCGTGACGTAGATCACTGCGTCGTTGCTGTACTTGGGTTCGATCTTCACCGCCGTGTGCGCCTTGGAGGTGGTCGCGCCACCGATCATCAGCGGCAAATGGAAGTTCTGCCGCTGCATTTCGCGGGCGACATGCACCATTTCGTCCAGCGACGGAGTGATCAGGCCGGACAGGCCGATGATGTCGCACTTCTGCTCCTTGGCCACCTGCAGGATCTTCTCGGCCGGCACCATCACGCCCAGGTCGACGATGTCATAGCCGTTGCAACCCAATACCACGCCGACGATGTTCTTGCCGATGTCGTGCACGTCGCCCTTGACCGTGGCCATGAGGATCTTGCCCTTGGCCTCCGGCTTGTCGCCTTTTTCCAGTTCGATGAACGGGATCAGGTGAGCGACGGCCTGCTTCATCACCCGAGCGGATTTCACCACCTGGGGCAGGAACATTTTCCCGGCGCCAAACAGATCACCGACGATGTTCATGCCGGACATCAGCGGTCCTTCGATCACTTCGATCGGGCGGGCAAATGACTGGCGCGATTCTTCGGTGTCTTCAACGATGTGCGTGGTGATGCCCTTGACCAGCGCATGCTCCAGGCGCTTGTTGACCTCCCAGCCACGCCACTCTTCGGTCTCGGCTTCCTTGACGCTGCCGTCGCCCTTGTACTTGTCGGCGATGGCGAGGAGGGCGTCGGTGCCTTCCGGGGTGCGGTTGAGGACTACGTCCTCGACAGCGTCGCGCAGTTCGGCGGGGATCTGGTCGTAGATCTCCAGCTGGCCGGCGTTGACGATGCCCATGCTCAGGCCGTTGCGGATTGCATACAGCAGGAACACCGAGTGGATGGCCTCGCGCACCGGGTTGTTGCCGCGGAAGGAGAACGATACGTTGGACACGCCGCCCGAGGTCAGCGCGTACGGCAGCTCGTCACGGATATAGGCGCAGGCGTTGATGAAGTCGACGGCGTAGTTGTTGTGCTCTTCGATGCCGGTGGCCACGGCGAAGATATTCGGGTCGAAGATGATGTCTTCCGGCGGAAAGCCGACTTCGTTGACCAGAATGTCGTAGGAGCGCTTGCAGATCTCTTTCTTGCGCGCTTCGGTGTCGGCCTGGCCGGCTTCGTCGAAGGCCATCACCACCACGGCGGCGCCGTAGCGCTTGCACAGCTTGGCGTGGTGAATAAACTGCTCGACGCCTTCCTTCATGCTGATCGAGTTGACGATGCCCTTGCCCTGGATGCACTTGAGGCCGGCTTCGATCACTTCCCATTTCGAGGAGTCGATCATGATCGGTACGCGGGAGATGTCCGGCTCGCCGGCAATCAGATTGAGGAAGGTCACCATGGCCTTCTTCGAATCGAGCATCCCTTCGTCCATGTTGATGTCAATCACCTGGGCGCCGGCTTCGACTTGCTGCAGGGCGACTTCCAGGGCTTCGGTGTAGTTGTCTTCACGGATCAGCCGGGCGAATTTCGCCGAGCCGGTGATGTTGGTGCGCTCGCCGACGTTGACGAACAACGAGCTGCGATCGATGGTGAACGGTTCCAGGCCCGACAGGCGGCAGGCTTTTGGGATCTCCGGAATCTGCCGCGGCGCGTATCCGGCCACGGCTTTGGCGATGGCCTCGATATGCCCCGGGGTAGTGCCGCAGCAGCCGCCGACGATATTGAGGAAACCGCTTTGGGCGAATTCTTCGATGATCTTGGCGGTTTCCGACGGCAGTTCGTCGTACTCGCCGAATTCGTTCGGCAGGCCGGCGTTCGGGTGCGCCGAGACATGGGTGCCGGCCTTGTTCGACAGCTCTTCCAGGTACGGGCGCAACTCGCTGGCACCCAGGGCGCAGTTCAGGCCGACGGAAATCGGCTTGGCGTGGGCCACCGAGTTCCAGAATGCTTCGGTGGTCTGGCCCGACAGGGTGCGGCCGGAGGCGTCGGTGATGGTCCCGGAAATCATGATCGGCAGTTCGATGCCGAGTTCCTCGAACACTCCTTGCACGGCAAAGATCGCCGCCTTGGCGTTCAAGGTATCGAAGATGGTTTCGATCAGGATCAGGTCGGCGCCGCCTTCGATCAGACCTTTGGTGGCTTCGGTATAGTTCTCCACCAGCTCATCGAAAGTGACGTTGCGGTAGCCGGGGTTGTTCACGTCTGGCGACAGCGAGCAGGTGCGACTGGTCGGCCCGATCACGCCGGCGACAAACCGTGGTTTGTCCGGGGTTTCCAGGGTCTTGGCGTCAGCCACCTTGCGCGCCAGGCGTGCACCTTCTACGTTTAATTCGTACGCCAGGCCCTGCATGCCGTAATCGGCCAGGGACACCTGGGTGGCGTTGAAGGTGTTGGTCTCCAGGATGTCGGCGCCGGCGTCCAGGTAGGCCTTTTCGATCGAGCCGATCACGTCCGGGCGAGTCAGCACCAGCAGGTCGTTGTTGCCCTTGACGTCGCTTGGCCAGTCGGCGAAGCGTTTGCCGCGGTAATCCTGTTCCTCGAGCTTATAGCTCTGGATCATCGTGCCCATGCCGCCATCGAGAATCAGAATGCGCTCTTTGAGGGCGTGCTTGAGAGCTTGAAGGCGAACACTGCGATCGGACATGTGGACTACTCGGAAAGACCATTACGAAGGGTCGGGATCATAGCAAACCTGCGCGCTTTTAGAGCATGTACCGGTTTTGCATGAATATCGCTCATGTTGGTGCCTGAGCCAGACCGGTAGAATCGCGGCGTTTTCTCATGATCGGAACCCGGGATATGTCGTATCGCGTCGTCACCAGCATGCTTGTGCTGTGTTTAAGCTGGGGCGCCGTAGCGCAACAACCGGCCGCTTCCCCGGCTATCTCCCCGGCTATTTCCTACACCAGGGACATCCAGCCGATCTTCACCGAAAAGTGCGTGGCCTGCCACGCCTGCAACGACGCCGCCTGTCAGCTCAACCTCGGCAGCGGCGAGGGTGCGGCTCGGGGCGCGACCAAAACCCCGGTGTATGACGGCGAACGCACCAGCGCTGCGGTACCGACCCGATTGTTTTACGATGCGTTCGGCAAACAGGCTTGGGCGCAAAAAGGTTTTTATCCGGTGCTCGACGGCCAGGCCAGCCAGGCTTCCCTGATGGCGCGGATGCTGGAGCTGGGGCACAACACGCCGTTGCAACCCAACGCCAAGCTGCCTCAGGACATCGTGCTCGGCCTGAACCGCGCAAACATGTGTGCGATGCCGGGGGAATTCGACGGTTACGCCAGCACTCACCCGAAACAGGGCATGCCCCTGGCGGTCACGGGCCTGACCAACCAGCAATATCAGACGCTGCAACGCTGGCTCGCCTCCGGTGCGCCAATCGATGAGCAGGCCCTGGTGCCCTCGGCGCAGGAAGCGTTGCAGATTGTGCAGTGGGAAAATCTGCTCAATGCCCCCGGCGCCCGGGAAAGTCTGGTGGGACGCTGGTTGTTCGAACACTGGTTTCTCGCCCACATCTACTTCAAGGACGGTGAGGCGGGGCATTACTTCCAGTGGGTGCGCTCGCGAACGCCGACCGGCCAGCCGATCGACCTGATCCAGACCCGCCGCCCCAACGACGACCCTGGCACCCAAGTGTTCTACCGCCTATGGCCAGTTCAGGGGGTGATCGTACAGAAGACTCACATTACCTATCCGTTGAGCGCAGCGAAGATGGCGCGGGTCAAGAGTCTGTTCTACAACGGCACCTGGCAGGTCCACGCCTTGCCGGGCTACGGGCCGGAGCGCCGGGCCAATCCGTTCAGCACCTTCGAGGCCATCCCGGCCCAGGCGCGCTACCAGTTCATGCTCGATAACGCCGAGTATTTCGTGCGCACGTTCATTCGCGGTCCGGTGTGTCGGGGGCAGATCGCTACCGACGTGATCCGCGACAACTTCTGGGCGCTGTTCCAGGCCCCCGAGCATGACCTCTATATCATCGACCCGAACTATCGCGGCCAGGCCACGCCGTTGCTGGCGATGCCCGGGCAGAACGACGACGTCGGCAGCGTACTGAGCCTGTGGCATGACTACCGTGACAAGCGCAATGAGTACGAGGCGTTGCGCCGTGGCAGCTACGCCGACGCGCCGGCACCAAGCTGGTCCACTTTATGGGCGGGAAACGACAACGCGCTGCTGAGCATTTTCCGCCATTTCGACAGCGCCTCGGTCAACAAGGGTTTGATTGGCGAAGTGCCGCAAACTCTGTGGCTGTTTGACTATCCACTGCTGGAGCGCACCTATTACCAGCTGGCGGTCAACTTCGACGTGTACGGCAACGTCTCGCACCAGGCCCAGACCCGCCTGTATTTCGACCTGATCCGCAACGGCGCCGAGCAGAACTTCCTGCGCCTGATGCCCGCCGACTCGCGGGATGATTACCTCGATGACTGGTACCAGAACAGCGGAAAAATCAAAATGTGGCTCGATTACGAAAGCATCGATGACGACAAGGAAACCGCGCTCAAACTCGATGCCAAAGACCCCAAGCGCGACTTTGCCCTGCAGTTGCTGGCCCGCTATGGCGATCTGAATGCCAGTCCCGATCCGATCAACCGGTGTGACGGTGCCTATTGTTCGCGCCCCAATATCGACCCCGACCTGCAAAGCGCTGAACAGGCCCTGAGCCGCCTGACTTCGCGCCCGGCAGCCGGGCTGAGAGTGATCGGCCAGTTGCCGGAAGCGACCGTGCTGCGGGTGCAAAGCGCCAGTGGTCATCGCGAGATCTATAGCCTGCTGCGCAATCGCGCTCACAGCAACGTCGCGTTTCTGCTCGGTGAATCCTTGCGGTATCAACCCGGGCTGGACACGCTGACCATTTTCCCCGGTGTGCTGAGCAGCTATCCAAACTTCATGTTCAACATTCCCGCCGATCAGGTGCCGGCCTTCGTCGACGCCATGGAAAACGCCAAGGATGCCAATCGCTTCGAGAAAATCGTCGAGCGCTGGGGCATCCGCCGCAGCCATCCGCAGTTCTGGGAGTACTTCCACGACCTGAGCCGCTATGTGCACGAGACCCAGCCGCAGGAGGAGGGCGTGCTGGATATGAACCGGTACGAGAATCTTTGATCGACCTTTGATGCAGGCTTGTGGTCCGATCTTTCAGGCACCACCAAATTCCCCTGTAGGAGTGAGCCTGCTCGCGATGGTGTGTCAGACGACACTTGCGCTGCTGACACACCATCGCGAGCAGGCTCACTCCTACAGGGTATCTTCGGTGGGTTGCGGATTGTGATCGGAGGCCCATCAATGTTGATTTCAGTACAGGCATTGCGCGCACTCGCGGCCTGGACGGTGGTCTGCCACCATTTCATGCAGATATTTTTCGACTTCCAGGCCCGTGGTCCGATCGGGCAGATGTTCATCGACAAGGGCGCGGTGGGCGTGGACATCTTTTTCGTGATCAGCGGCCTGGTGATCTTCCTCTCCACCGAAGGGAAATCCCTGCCACCCGCTCGATTTCTCCTGTATCGGCTGTTCCGCATTGTCCCGGCGTACTGGTTCTACACGGTGCTGATGGCGCTGCTGGTGGTATTCGCGCAACCGCTGCTGCCGGACCAGAGCGTCGACTGGTCGCACTTGCTCCTGTCTTTACTGTTCATCCCTACAGAAAATCCCGGCGGCTACGGCATCTATCCGACGCTCAACGTTGGCTGGACCCTCAACTACGAAATGCTCTTCTACGTGCTGTTTGCCTGGGCGCTGTTGTTTCGTCTGCAAGTGCGGCTGCTGGTGGTTGCGGCACTGTTGTTTGCGGTGTGCCAGGCCTGGACGGGTTATGGCTGGATCAGCCAGTTCTATCGTTCAGACATTGTCTATGAGTTCCTGCTGGGCATCGCCATCGGCATGCTCTACCGCCGCGGCTGGATCCGCCCAGGCCTGTGGCTGCCGCTGGTGGGCATCATCGGCGCCTTGCTGGTGATCTATCACTCGGCACCGCAGCCGCGCTTTTTGGTCTGGGGCCTGCCTAGCGCAGTGCTGGTCATGGCCTGCATGGCACTGGAGCGTTTTTTCCAGAACAATCGCACGCTCAAGCTGTTGGGCGACTGTTCCTACTCTGTTTACCTGATGCACGTGCTGGTGCTGTCAGCCGGCGGTTTTATCGCGCAGCGCTACGGCGTAAACCCGTACCTGATGTTTGTCCTGTGTGCGCTGGCCATAGGCGTGGGCTCCTGGGCGAGTTACCAATGGGTGGAAAAGTCCAGTTATCGCTGGCTTAAACAGCGCGTTGATGGCGAAACCGCGCCTGAATCGGCGCCGGCTCTTTCCCGACCGAAATACTAGGACTTTGTCCCGCGCGTTGATTGGCGTAAACTGCGCCCAAGCCTGCGAGGAGTTTCCATGACCGCTATTACCATCACTGACGCCGCCCACGACTATCTGGCTGATCTGCTCTCCAAGCAGAACACCCCGGGCATCGGCATCCGCGTGTTTATCACCCAGCCCGGCACCCAATACGCCGAAACCTGCATTGCCTACTGCAAGCCGGGCGAAGAAAAGCCCGAAGACACCGCGCTGGGGCTGAAAAGCTTCACCGCCTACATCGATTCGTTCAGCGAAGCGTTCCTGGACGACGCGGTAGTCGACTACGCGACCGACCGCATGGGCGGCCAGCTGACCATCAAGGCGCCAAACGCCAAAGTGCCGATGGTCAATGCCGACAGCCCGGTAAACGAGCGTATCAACTACTACCTGCAGACCGAGATCAATCCAGGTCTGGCCAGCCACGGCGGCCAGGTCAGCCTGATCGATGTGGTCGACGACGGCATCGCCGTACTTAAGTTCGGCGGCGGTTGCCAGGGCTGCGGCCAGGCTGACGTAACCTTGCGCGAAGGCATCGAGCGTACCTTGCTCGAGCGCATTCCGGAGCTCAAGGGCGTGCGCGATGTGACTGACCATACGCAGAAAGAAAACGCCTACTACTGAGTAAGGTGTTCGCTGCGGAACAAAAAAACGGCACCCGTGAGTGCCGTTCTTTTATGGGTGAAGCTTGAAAGATCGCAGCCTTCGGCAGCTCCTACATGAGACCGCATTCCCCTGTAGGAGCTGCCGAAGGCTGCGATCTTTTGATCTTAGGGCCTATATAGATGCGCATGCCCAGCCCGATACAACGACGACTCACTGAACTGATCACTGCCCAACACCCGACCCACCAGAATCAGCGCCGTACGCCGAAAGCCCTTCGCTTCAACCTTCCCGGCAATATCAGCCAATGTCCCCACCACCCAATCCTGATCCGGCCAGGTCGCCCGGTGAATCACCGCAATCGGGCAATCCGCGCCGTAATGCGGCACCAGTTCAAGCACAATTTTCGAAAGATGATTGACCCCCAGATGGATCGCCATGGTCGCTCCATGCTGCGCCAGGCTGGCCAGTTCTTCGCCCGCCGGCATGGCAGTCTTGTCGGCATAACGGGTCAGGATCACGCTCTGGGACACATCCGGCAGTGTCAGTTCAGCGCCCAGCAGCGCGGCGCAGGCCGCCGTGGCCGTGACCCCAGGGATGATCTCAAACGCAATGCCCAGCTCGCGCAGGTAACGAATCTGCTCGCCGATGGCGCCATACAGGCTCGGATCCCCGGAATGCACCCGTGCCACATCCTGGCCATTGGCATGTGCAATCTTGATCAACTCGATGATCTGTTCCAGGTGCAGCTCGGCGCTGTTGACCACCAGCTCGGCCTGATGACCGTCCAGCACAGCAGCGGGCACCAGGGAGCCGGCATAGATGATTACCGCGCAGCTGCGAATCAGACGCTGGCCTTTGACGGTGATCAGTTCCGGGTCGCCGGGGCCTGCGCCAATGAAATAGACGGTCATCGTCGTGTCCTGTCAGAAAAAGGGCTTGGGCAGGCTTCAGATGAAGATTGCTCATGATCGAAGAGGGGATTATCGGGGATTTTAAACTGCGCAGGCTAACGCGAGGGTGGCCTGCGCGTATTTTTGTCGTGAAATCAACAGTTTCGCCGGCGTCTGGGTCAGCTGTTCGGCCAACGCAAGCGCCGCGCTTTCGGCGATGCCATAACAACCGGTGCGTTCGAAAGCGATGTCCGAGTGATGACTGAGTTGGCCATGGTAACCGGCCAGCTGCTCACTGCTGAAAAACTGCAGCGCCAGCCCCAGCTGCTCGGCCAGCTCGATCAGGCCAGGCTCTTCGCGCTTCAGGTCGATGCTGGCCAGCGCCTTGACCTGGTGCAGTTCGATCTGGTGCGCCTGGAGTGCCTGATCAAGCAATGCGCGTAGGGTGCCGACAGGGCAGCCGCGTTGGCAGCCCAGGCCAACGACCAGCGTCGGCGCCCTGTCGGCTTCTGTCATGCGTGGTATTGATCGGCATTTTTGCGGCGGAACAACCAGGCGCTGATCAGGCCCAGGGCCAGCCAGAACGCCACGTTGGTCAACTGCGAAGCGATTTTGAACTGGCTTTCCAGCGCCTCGGGCGCGAGCATCGAATGCACTTCCGGTTGCGGCGCGCCAATCACGTGCGGCACGGCGAGAATCGCCACGCCAAGGATTTTCATCAGCCAGTGACGGCTGAATACGATCAGCGCGATGCCGACCGCAGTTGACGCGGCGGTACCGATCCACCACACCTGCCGTTGGGCCAGATCAGCCGCTGCGGTGCCTGGCAATTCAGGCGGCAGGCCAAGGGTTGGCGCCAGCACGAAGGTCGCGTACCCGGCCAGGCCCCAGAGCAGGCCTTGGGAAGTTCTGGTGGGCGCGCGCAGGGTATAGAGACCCGCGAGCATCAGGGCGAAGCCGACGGCGACGACCAGATTGCCGCCAGTGGTCGACAGCACGCGCTGCCAGCCGTCTTCAGGCTCCCAGGCTTCGGCATCGTGGCTGTGGGCAGCGGCCGTTGCGTGTTCGTGGACTTGCACCGCGGCCGGCTCGGATTGTTCGTAGGTTTCCGCCTGCAGAATCAGCGGCGAGACCCAGAAACTTTGCAGCAGGGTCAGCAGCAGGGCGGCCACCAGCCCAGTGAAACCTGCGGTTTGCGCGATACGCTTGATCATCTGGGCAGGTCTCAGTGGCACGGGAACGCGGAGCTGTGTCGGGTATCGTGCGCGGCATTGTGCACCGCTTCGATATGCGAGAAGCCGGCGAAATACACCAGGCCTGCGCCGAGGATCGACGCCAGTACGGCGGCGCTCAGGCGTTGAGTCAGGGTCGTGGTGCTGCTGGCGGTACGGCTAGCGGTAGTACTGATGGTCGACATGGCGCTTCCCTCTGGTCTGTCAGCGGGGTGAATAGAGCGCATGGAAAACCCCTGCGAATCGGGCACGCAGAAGCTCAAACAGCGCCCGCCCACCGCGGGTTTGTTAGTGGGCGAACCTTGAGTTCGCCAGGTGTTGCGGGCCGGTCTCCGGGCTCACGAGGGGTGCAGGCTTGCGCCGTTACCTGCAAGAGTCGCCTTCCCATGCCGAACTGCTGGCACAGTGGATCTGACACTTCGCTCGCTTACCGTTGCGGGGGCAGCACCGGACTGACATGGGCTTGAGTAAAGCACATGAATCACCGGTTTCCCGTTTCACCCTGTGAAGGGCACCCGTAACAAGTTGCGTAGGAGAGCATGGGCGGGGGTTTGGCGTCAATTGGCAAGGGTTCTCAATTGGCGAACTGCTTCTGTAGGAGCTGCCGAAGGCTGCGATCTTTTGATCTTGTTTTTTCAGAGCCAGATCAAGAGATCGCAGCCTTCGGCAGCTCCTACAGGGAGCGGCGCGACGCAGGAGCATTGACCCGCCCCAAGACCATGCGTAGCCTTGCGCTTTCGAGGTTCTTCGGCGTTGGCCGAAGCTAAGAAGGGAACGCGGTCAATGCCGCGGCTGCCCCCGCAACTGTGAACGGTGATGTTCGCTGCCACGCCACTGCAAACCCTGCGTCTATCGAGGGTGAGCGGGAAGGCGCAGTGAATGCCAGGCCCTGGGCCTCGCACGCCGTCAGCCAGGAGACCTGCCTCGACACAGATTCTCACTACAACCGGGCGGGGTGATCCGGTGGCGAACTCTCCCGCGCGCGCCTGTCGCAGCGATTGTCGTCCCGTATGCCCGCCACCTTGCCAAAGGGCATCCGATGAAAACACTGGCCAAACTCCCCGTCACCATCGTTACCGGCTTCCTCGGCTCGGGCAAGACCACCTTGCTGCGGCACATGCTCGACAACGCCCAGGGCCGCCGTATCGCGGTCATCGTCAACGAATTTGGCGAGCTGGGTATCGACGGCGAGATCCTCAAGCAGTGCTCCATCGGTTGCACTGAAGAAGAGGCCAACGGCCGCGTCTACGAACTGGCCAACGGTTGCCTGTGCTGCACCGTCCAGGAAGAATTCTTCCCGGTGATGCGCGAACTGGTGGCCCGTCGCGGCGACCTCGACCACATCCTGATCGAAACCTCCGGCCTGGCCCTGCCAAAGCCCCTGGTCCAAGCCTTCCAGTGGCCGGAAATCCGCAGCGCCTGCACGGTAGATGCGGTGATCACCGTGGTCGACAGCCCGGCGGTCGCGGCGGGCACTTTCGCCGCGTTCCCGGACCAGGTCGACGCCCAGCGCAAGCTTGATCCGAACCTGGATCACGAATCGCCACTGCACGAACTGTTCGCTGACCAATTGGCCAGCGCCGACCTGGTCATCCTCAACAAGTCCGACCTGATCAGCCCGGAAGACCTGGCCCGGGTGCGCCTGGAAGTCGCCGAGGAATTGCCACCGGCGGTCAAGGTCATCGAAGCCAGCAGTGGTCGCGTGCCACTGGACGTGTTGATCGGCCTCGGTGCCGGTTCCGAGGAGCACATTGACGGTCGCCACAGTCATCATGATCACCACCACGAAGGTGAAGACGATCACGATCATGATGCCTTCGATTCGATTTCCATCGAACTGCCGCAAGCCGACGAAAGCCTGCTGCTGGACGCATTGACCCAACTGGTCGTCAAGCACGGCATCCTGCGCGTCAAAGGCTTTGCGGCGATCCCGAACAAGCCGATGCGCCTGCTGATCCAGGGCGTGGGCACACGTTTCGACAAGCACTTCGACCGCCAGTGGGGCGCCGACGAAGCGCGCACCACGCGCCTGGTGCTGATCGGCCAGGAACTGGACGCCGTGCAACTTGAAGCGCAGCTGCGCGCCGCGCTCAGCGTGTAAGCCATGCACCTGCTCAGGACCCAGCCCGGCGGATTCGTCTCGGATGACAACATTGCCGACCTTGGACAGACCCCCGCCGAACTGGTGATCCTGTGCAGCGGCGATTCGAGCCTGGCGCTGCTTGCCGAGGCCGCACAGCAACTGCCCGACGATTACCCGAGCGTGCGCCTGGCCAACCCGATGCAGGTGCAGAACCACGCTTCGGTCGACCTTTACGTCGACGAGGTGCTGCGCCACGCCAAGGTGATCCTGATCTCTCTGCACGGCGGCATCGGCTATTGGCGCTATGGCGTCGAGCGCCTGGTGCAATTGTCCGAGCGCGGCGTGCAACTGATCCTGGTGCCCGGCGATGATCGCCCCGACCCGGAACTCAGCGACCTGAGCACAGTAGGGGCGAACGACCGCGACCGGCTCTGGCAGTTTCTGCGCCAGGGCGGGCTGGGCAATGCTCTGGATTTTTTCCGCTGCCTGGCCAGTCGCTGGCTGGGTCGCGATTACTCGTGGGGCGAGCCGCAGACCTTGCCGCGCACGGCGCTCTACCATCCGCGCAAAAGTCCGGCGGTGCTGGGCGATTGGCAAGCCGACTGGCAGGCCGCTCAACCCGTGGCAGCCGTGCTGTTCTACCGCTCGCATTTACAGGCGGCCAACACCGCGTTCATCGATGTTTTCTGCCAGCGCCTGCAGGCAGCGGGTTTGAACCCGTTGCCGATCGCGGTGGCCAGCCTGAAAGAGCCCGGCTGCCTGTCGGTGGTCGAGGACTGGCTGGATGAGGTCGGCGCGGGCGTGATCCTCAACACCTCCGGATTCGCCCAGTCCAGTCCTGAAGCACCGCATCTGCGACCGTTTCGCCGCGACATTCCGGTGATTCAGGCTATCTGTGCCCAGGACAACCAGGCCAGTTGGCAAGCCAGCGAGCAGGGCCTCGGTCCCCGGGACCTGGCGATGCACATTGCGCTGCCGGAACTGGACGGGCGAATCATCAGCCGCCCGATCAGCTTCAAGGACCTGGCGTGGCGCAGTGAGCGCAGCCAGTCGGATGTGGTTTGCTACCGCGCGCAGCCCGAACGCATGGATTTCGTCGCTGAACTGGCGCGCCGCTGGATCGATCTGGCCCGAGTGCCCAACGCTGAAAAACGCATCGCGCTGATTCTTGCCAACTACCCGACCCGGGACGGTCGCATCGGTAATGGGGTCGGGCTCGATACGCCAGCGGCTGCGCTGAATATCCTGCGTGGCCTGCAGCAGCAAGGTTATCCACTGCCCGCGGAGTTGCCACTGAGCGGCACCGCGCTGATCCAGCAACTGCTCGGCGGCGTCAGCAACGACCTCGAGACTATTGACCAGCGTCCGTGCCAGCAGAGTCTGGGGCTGGATGACTATCTGCTGATGTTCAACGCGCTGCCCGAGGCCAATCGGCAAGCCGTGCAGGAGCGTTGGGGCGCGCCGGAGGGCGATCCGATGTTCCGCAGCGGGCGGATGATGATCGCTGGCCTGCGGTTGGGCCTGACCTTCGTTGGCATTCAGCCGGCGCGAGGCTATCAGGTCGACCCTAGCGCGGTGTACCACGACCCGGACCTGGTGCCGCCCCACGGTTACCTCGCGTTCTATTTCTGGCTGCGCAACAGTTATGGCGCTCACGGGGTGATTCATGTCGGCAAGCACGGCAACCTCGAGTGGCTGCCGGGCAAGGGCGTCGGGTTGTCGCAGAACTGCTGGCCGGATGCATTGCTGGGGCCGCTGCCGAACATCTATCCGTTTATCGTCAACGATCCGGGCGAGGGCGCCCAGGCCAAGCGACGCACCCAGGCGGTGATCATCGATCACCTGATGCCGCCGCTGACCCGCGCCGAAACCTACGGGCCGCTGCGCAACCTGGAATTGCTCGCCGACGAATACTACGAAGCGCAGTTGCTGGATCCGCGCCGGGCGCGGGAACTGCAGCGCGACATCCTGCAGTTGGTGCGCGACACCCACATCGACCGCGAGCTGCAGCTCGATGAACAGCTGGACAGTGATGCCGATGCGGCCATCTGGCTGCCGCGCCTCGACACGTACCTGTGTGACCTGAAGGAATCGCAGATCCGCGACGGCCTGCATATTTTCGGCGAATCGCCGAGTGGGCGGTTGCGCATCGACACCTTGCTGGCGTTGCTGCGCATTCCTCGCGGCGATGGTCGCGGTGCCCAGTCGAGTCTGTTGCGGGCGTTGGCCAAGGCGTTTGGGTTGGGTTTCGATCCGCTGGATTGTGCCCTGGCCGAGCCGTGGGTTGGACCGCGTCCCATTGAACTGCAATCACTTAACGATGAAGCCTGGCGCACGGCGGGCGATACCCGCGAACGCCTGGAGTTGTTCGCCACGCAGCTGATCTCACAGACAGTCAACGCTCCTCCTGCCAACCCAATACCCTGTGGGAGCGAGCCTGCTCGCGATGCGGTCGAGCATTCAACATTGATGTCAACTGATCCACCGCCATCGCGAGCAGGCTCACTCCTACAGGATGTGCGCTGGGCTGAAGTGAGGGCCATTCTTGACCATCTGCATGAGGTAGTCGCACCGCGCCTGGACGCCTGCGGCCCCGCGGAAATGCGCGGTCTGCTCGACGCCCTCAACGGTCGTTTCGTCCCCGCTGGCCCCAGCGGTGCACCCAGTCGCGGTCGCCTGGACGTGCTGCCCACCGGTCGCAACTTCTACTCGGTGGACGTGCGCAACCTGCCGACCACCACCGCCTGGCGTATCGGCTTCCAGTCGGCCAACCTGATTCTTGAACGCCATCTGCAAGACCATGGCGACCATCTGCGCCAGCTCGGGCTGTCAGTCTGGGGCACCGCGACCATGCGCACCGGCGGCGACGATATCGCCCAGGCCATGGCATTGATGGGTGTGCGACCGGTGTGGGCCACCGGCAGCCAGCGGGTTGACGATTTCGAAATTTTGCCACTGAGCCTGCTCGACCGTCCGCGCGTCGACGTGACCTTGCGCGTGTCGGGTTTCTTCCGCGACGCGTTTGCCAACCTGATCCGCCTGTTCGATGCAGCGGTGCAAGCGGTTGCTGCACTTGAAGAGCCAGATGACCTCAATCCCCTGGCCGCCAAGGTGCGTGCCGAGCGCGCAGCGTTGCTGCAATCCGGGCTCGACGAAGAAGCGGCGCGGCGTCAGGCCGGGTGGCGAATTTTCGGCGCCAAACCTGGCGCCTATGGTGCAGGCGTGCAGGGCGCCATCGACGGTCGCCTGTGGCAAAGTCGCGAGGACCTGGCCGAGGTTTACCTGAACTGGGGCGGCTACGCCTATGGCGGTGCCGACGAAGGCACGGCCGCCCGCGAGCAGTTCGCCCAGCGCCTGAGCCAGGTGCAGGCCGTGCTGCAAAACCAGGACAACCGCGAGCATGACTTGCTCGATTCCAATGATTACTACCAGTTCCAGGGCGGCATGCTGGCGGCCGTCGAGAGCCTTAGCGGTGCTGCGGCCGCCAGTTACCATGGCGACCACAGCCAGCCCGACCTGCCGAAAATTCGCACGCTCAAGGAAGAACTCAACCGGGTGATTCGCTCGCGGGCGGCCAACCCCAAGTGGATCGACGGGGTGAAGCGTCACGGCTATAAAGGTGCGTTTGAATTGGCGGCGACGGTCGACAACCTGTTTGCCTTCGACGCCACCACGCAGCTGATTGACGATCACCAATACGCGTTGCTGGCGGATGCCTACCTGCTGGATCCGGCGACCCGGGAGTTTGTGCGCGAGCACAATCCTCATGCCTTGCGCGACATGACCGAGCGCATGCTTGAAGCGCAGCAGCGCGGGATGTGGCAGGAGCCGGGGGCGTACAAGGCGGCGCTGGAAAACCTGCTGCTGGATATAGAAGAAGATGTCTGAAGCTGTCCCCTGTGCCAGAAGATTCCTGATGCTATCCCCCTGTAGGAGTGAGCCTGCTCGCGATAGCAGCCTATCAGTCGCCATCTGAGTAGACTGAACAAATGCCATCGCGAGCAGGCTCACTCCTACAGGTACAGTGTGTTTCTCATAGGTGCACGGTGTACCTGCTACCGACCATGACCGAGTAATGAAAATGACCGACACCCCGCATTTCCCCCTATCCGCCGTGGTCGGCGCCGACGATCTAAAGCTCGCCCTGTGCCTCACCGCCATCGACCCGAAAATCGGCGGGGTGCTGATTGAAGGCCCGCGCGGCATGGCCAAGTCGACCCTGGCCCGAGGTCTCGCCGATCTGCTCGCCAGCGGTCTGTTCGTCACTCTGCCGCTGGGTGCGACCGAAGAGCGCCTGGTCGGCACCCTCGACCTCGACGCCGCACTGAACGAAGGCCGGGCCAGGTTTTCTCCCGGGGTTCTGGCCAAGGCGGACGGCGGCGTGCTGTACGTTGATGAAGTCAACCTGCTGCCCGATCACCTGGTGGACCTGTTGCTCGACGTGGCCGCCAGCGGCATCAACCTGATCGAGCGCGATGGTATTTCCCATCGGCATTCGGCCAGGTTCGTCCTGATCGGCACCATGAACCCGGAAGAAGGCGAACTGCGACCGCAACTGCTCGACCGCTTCGGCCTCAACGTCGCCCTCGGCGGCCACACCGTACCCACCGAGCGTGGCGCGATCATCCGTCGGCGTCTGGCGTTCGACCATGATCCGACTGCCTTCTGCGCCGAGTGGGAAACCGCGCAGCAAGCCCTTCGCGAGCGTTGCGAAAAGGCCCGCGGTGTCCTCTCGAGCATCCCCCTCGACGACCAGGCCCTGGGCAGCATTACCGAACGCTGCTTCGCCGCCGGCGTCGATGGCCTGCGCGCGGACCTGGTCTGGTTGCGCGCCGCCCGTGCCCATGCGGCGTGGCGCGGTGCGCAAGCGATCGGCGAAGAGGATATCGAGGCAGTCGCCGAGTTCGCCTTGCGCCATCGGCGACGTGAGCACACGCCACCGGCGCCGCAAGCCAGCCAACCGCCCTCAGGTCAGGATTCACAGCCAAGTCAGGGGCAGGGCCAGTGGGGCGAAATGCCCGCCCAGCCACTCCCGGTGGGTGCCCGACGTGAAGTGCCGAGCTGGCCAAAAAAGCCTTAGGCATTCGCCCTCGATCTGACACGGGGGCGAATGCCAAGCCCCGCGTCGGACATCTGCACAGCGGCAAGCAAGGACCGCGACATGTGGCGCACGAGGGTTCGATCAATTGGCCCGGCACGTTGCTCAATGGGCGTCCGCGTCAGCGTGATGATCTGTTGTTGCAGATGCGCACGCGTTCACCCCACGAGCTGTGGCTGGTGATCGTTGACGCTTCCGCCTCTACTCTGCGCCATCAGGCGTTGAGTGATGCCAAGGGTTTGCTGGCTCAGGTGTTCGATGATGCCTATCGACAGCGTGCGCGGTTGGCGCTGCTGACTGCCAGCGGAACCGCGCCGAGCTGGCAGGTGCAAGGGCTGAAAGCGTCCAGCAGTTTAAGCGCCTGGCTCGATCAGTCAGGTGCCGGGGGAGGCACGCCCATGCTGGCAGCGCTGGCAGAGGCGGGCAGTTGGCTGGCTGCGCGGCAGAAGCGCTTGCCGGCAGAACGGCAGCGGCTGTTGCTGGTCACGGATGGCCGATTCAAGGAATGGTCGCTGTTGCCAACGCTCAATTGCCCCGGCCTGCTGATCGACATCGAGCGCGGCCCAATCCGCTTGGGCCGCGCACAGCAGCTGGCGGCAGATCTACAGCTCGACTACCACCACATCGATACGCTGATCCCCCTGTAGGAGCTGCCGAGTGCAACGAGGCTGCGATCTTTTGATCTTGATTGTCAGGGGCAATAATTAAGATCAAAAGATCGCAGCCTCGTTGCACTCGTCAGCTCCTACGGGGTATCTACAGCAAATGAATCAAAGCATTTAACGAAACCAATTAGTCCGCGCCAACTCAATCACCTCATCCCCACGCCCACTCATCACCGCCTTGAGCATGTACAAACTGAACCCCTTGGCCTGCTCCAGCTTGATGGTCGGCGGCATGGCCAGTTCCTGGGTCGCGGTCACCACATCCACCAGCACCGGCCCGTCATGCGCCAGCGCCCGGCGCAACGCAGCGTCCAGGTCTTCGCAGGCCTCGACGCGAATCCCGAGGACCCCCATGGCATTGGCCATCGCCGCAAAATCCGGATTATGCAGGTCAGTACCCGTATCCAGCAGCCCGCTGGACTTCATTTCCATCGCGACAAATCCCAGGGACGCGTTGTCATAAACGATGATTTTCACCGGTAGTTTCAGCTGTGCCAGGGAAATGAAATCCCCCATCAGCATGCTGAAACCACCGTCTCCGGACAGGGAAATCACCTGCCGGCCAGGGAACGCCGCCTGAGCACCGATGGCCTGTGGCATGGCATTGGCCATCGAGCCGTGGTTGAAAGAGCCGAGCAGGCGCCGCTTGCCGTTCATCTTCAGATAACGCGCGGCCCACACTGTTGGCGTGCCCACATCGGCGGTGAAGATCGCGTCGTCATCGGCCAGCTCACTGAGCAGCCGCGTGAGGTACTGCGGATGAATCGGCCGGCCCGGTGCGGAAGCCTGAGCCAGGTCATCCAGGCCATCGCGGGCTTTTTCGTAATGCTTGAGCGACGACTCCAGAAACTTTCGATCGGCGCGATAGGGCAGACGCGGCAGCAAGGCGGCGAGGGTCTCACCGACGTCAGCGGCGATGCCCAGGTCCAGGGCGGTGCGGCGCCCGAGGGCTTGCGGGTCGTGGTCGATCTGAATGATGGTCGCGTCGGTAGGGTAGAACTGGCGGTAGGGGAAATCCGTGCCCAGCATGACCAGCGTGTCGCAATTGAGCATTGCGTGGTAACCGGAGCTGAAGCCGATCAACCCGGTCATACCGACGTCGAACGGGTTGTCCCACTCCACGTGTTCCTTGCCCCGAAGTGCATGCACGATCGGCGCGCCGAGGGCATCGGCCAACGCCACTACCTGATCATGGGCACCGGCGCAGCCGGCGCCGCACATCAGGGTCACAGCCTTGCTCTGGCCGAGCAGTTCAACCAGTCGATCGAGATCGTGGCGCGCCGGCAAGGTGCGCGGTTTGGCCAGTGCGGGCCAGGGTTTGAATTTCTCGTCGACTTCCTGCAGGGCCACGTCGCCGGGGATCACCACCACCGCCACGCCACGGTTGAGAATCGCGCTGCGCATCGCCCGATGCAATACCTGGGGCATCTGCGCCGGGTTGCTCACCAGTTCGACGAAGTGACTGCACTCCTTGAACAGTTCCTGCGGGTGGGTTTCCTGAAAGTAGTTCAGCCCAACTTCCGATGAGGGGATCTGTGCGGCGATCGCCAGCACCGGCACGTGGTTTTTGTGGCAATCGAACAGCCCGTTGATCAGGTGCAGGTTGCCCGGCCCGCAACTGCCGGCGCACACCGCCAGCTCTCCGGTGACCGCAGCTTCGGCACCGGCGGCAAACGCGGCGACCTCTTCATGGCGCACGTGCATCCACTCAATACTGTCCATGGTGCGCAGGGCTTCGGTCAGACCGTTGAGGCTGTCGCCGGTCAGGCCCCAGATGCGCTTGACGCCGGCCTGTTCAAGCGTGGTTGCCAGTTGTTGGGCAATGGTGATTTTCGCCATGGGGTCCTCCAGTGACTTTGAGTTTTCTTCGGGGTCAACAAGAGGACAACTCAATGCCGGTCATGACTCCCTGTTTATCCCTCTCGCAGGGAAAAACTGCTCTGCGCCGGGACCGAACTACGCATCAGCGTGCCCACCACTGCCGCGCCCAACCCCGCAAGTAAGCCTGCAACCAGTAACAGCAAGCTGAAACCGCTGACGAAAGCCTGCCGGGCGAGGGGCTCGACCATTGATCGGGCTGCTTCGGGTAACAGACCCATGGCCGCCGGCATGTCCCCGGCCACCACCCGGGAGCTGACGCCTTGGGTGTGCTCCAGCCACTGCGGACCATGGCTCGACAGCTCGGCATGCAGTACCTGGGTGGAATGGCTCGACAACAACGCGCCATAGACGCCGATAGCCAGCACGATGGCGCTGAAGCGCATGGTGGTGCTCATGCCCGAAGCCATCCCCGTACGCTCACGGGGCACGCAGGCCATGATGTTTTTCTGCGTGTCGCCATTGAGCAATCCGGCGCCGGCGCCGGTTACGGCAATCGCCAGGGCAAAGGGCAGGTAGCTGGCGCTGGTGACGGCCCAGGCACTGAGCAGGTTACCGCTGGCCACCAGGGTCAGGCCGGTCGCCATCAAGGTAGCGGGAGCAAACCTTGTCGCGAGGCGGGCGCCGACTTTCGGAAAAATCAGCATGGTCGCGGCAAATGGCAGCATCCCCAGCCCCGAGGTGATTGCGGAGAATCCCAGGCCATTCTGCAGGTAGAACGGCAGCAACGTCATCATCACCTGGGCGCAGCCGGCGTAGGCGAACATGCCGAGCAGGGCGCCAATGAAGCGCGGGTGGCGGAACAGTTGCAGATCGACCATGGGCCGTTGCTGCAGCCGTTCAATCAGCACAAACGCCCCCATTAACACTGCACCGCCGAAGAGCCGGGCATAGGTCAGTGGGTTGCTCCAGCCGATCCGGTTGGCCTCGATCAGGCCCCAGATCAGGCACACCAGACTGGCACTGAAGGCCAGGCTGCCCCAAGGGTCCAGGCGCGCGGATTGCGGGTCGCGTGACTCGGGTACGGCGCGCCACACCCTCCACATCAGGAACAGTCCGACCGGCAAATTGAGGTAGAAAATCCAGCGCCAGCCGACGGTTTCGGTAATCAGCCCGCCAAGCGTCGGTGCTGCCGTCATCGCCACGCCCATGCAGGCGCCCCAGAAGGCCCAGGCCTTGGCGCGCTCCACTTCATCGTGAAAGGTGTGGCCGATGGATGCCAGCGCCGAGGTCAATAACAGCGCCGCGCCGACGCCCTTGATCGCCCGGGCGACGTCGAGGAACAACGCGCTCGGTGCCGCGCCGCAACCGATGGACGCGAGGATGAAAATGCCCAGGCCCCAGAGCAGGGTTTTCTGCCGGCCAAAACGGTCGGCGATGCTGCCTGCCGGGAGCAACAGTGCCGCAAATGACAGCATGTAGGCGCTGACCACCCATTCGATGTCAGCGAAATTGGCCCCCAGGTCACGGGCGATCGTTGGCAGGGTCACGGCCACAATGTTGGTGTCGAGCACGATCAGCGAACAGACACCTGAGGCTGTGAGTAACGTCTGGCGCGGGCTGACCTTCGGGTTGACGGACATGGCAACGGGTCTCTACTGTGAAAGTCCTCGTAGCTTATGTCTGGCGAGGGCCTTGTTTGTTAGGCGAACGCCATCGCTTTGTTACCTTTGAGCTAATACATCAATGGACATTCGGCATTTCCGCTACTTTCTGGCCGTGGTCCGCCAGCGCAACTTCACCCGTGCGGCCGAGCAGCTCGGTATTGCGCCGCCGACCTTGAGCCGGCAGATCCAGGACATGGAGAGCGAACTCGGCACCCGCCTATTCATCCGCCAGCAGCGTGAAGTCAGTTTGACCGAGGCCGGTGCGGCGCTGGTAAGTGAGGCGGACGCGACGGTTCGGCAGTTTGAATCGGCTCAACTCAATGCCCAGCGCGCCGGGCGCGGTGACATCGGCCAGATTGAACTGGGCTACGTGGCATCGGCCGTGTATTCCGGTTTGCTGCAAAAGCAGGTGCAGGCGTTCTCTCGCGACTGCCCGGACGTGCGCCTGACTGTTCGGGAAAGTCCCATGGCGACGTTGCCGATGATGGTCGTCGAGGGCCGGTTCGACGTCGGTTATGTTCGCTCACCGATGACCTTGCCGGAAAGCCTGGAGGCTGTTCGCCTGGACTCGGAGGGTTTCGTGCTGGCGGTGTCGGGCGAGTCGTGGTTGAGCCCTCTGCCTGAGATCAGACCGGTCCAGCTGCAGGACGAGACCTTTATCCTGCCCGAGCAGATCAGCGGGACTTTGCAGGTGGCGGCGCAGGGTGGCTTTGCGCCGAAGCTGGGTGCGCAGCCGGGCGGGCTGGTGGCAGTGTTGGCTCTGGTGTCCCTGGGGCAGGGTGTCGCGGTGGTGCCGGAGTCGGTGGTGGGCCATGTCGGTCTGCTTGGGGTGGGGTATCGGCAGATCGCTGGCTGCGAGGCCAGTTCGTGGTTGTCGTTGATTTATCGGCGGTTTGAGAAATCGGCGGCAGTGGGCAGGTATATCAATCTGGTTCGCAGGAAACTGTAGGAGCGAGCCTGCTCGCGATGGGGGTCAACGATAACGCTGGCAACCTGACACCCAGCGGCGTTCTCAGGTTTTTCGCGAGCAGGCTCGCTCCTACAGTGGGAGAGCCTGGGGGTTGTACAGATTTTGTAATGATTCCTCTATGTAGGAAAAGTCGCTGTTAGCTGTACGCTTGGAGTCCTTTTTTCCTGCAGGATTTGCATGAACACCCTCTCGGAGCCTCCCAGTTACCCTGTCTCCCGGCGCACCCGCGCAGTCTTGATGCACGCGAAGCACCCTGTCTTCCGACTTCAGAATCCCACTCAACACGTGTTTCCACGGCCATCGCGCCGCGCCTTGCCGTGCCTGGCATTCTGAATCAACTGAAGAGGTAGAGAGATTTTCATGGAATGGATTGCTGATCCCACCGCGTGGCTGGGCCTGCTGACCTTGATTGTGCTGGAACTGGTACTGGGTATCGACAACCTGGTGTTTATCGCCATTCTCGCGGACAAACTGCCACCCGAGCAGCGCGACCGCGCACGGCTCATCGGTTTGTCCCTGGCGTTGCTGATGCGCCTGGGCCTGCTGGCCAGTATTTCCTGGCTGGTGACCCTGACGCAGCCGCTGTTCGAGGTGTTCGACAAGAGCTTTTCCGGCCGCGACCTGATCATGCTGTTTGGCGGTGTGTTCCTGCTGTTCAAGGCCACCATGGAATTGCACGAGCGCCTCGAAGGCCATGTCGGCGAACGCACGTCCAATACCGCGTACGCGATGTTCTGGCCGATCGTGGCGCAGATCGTGGTGCTCGACGCAGTGTTCTCCCTGGACGCGGTGATCACCGCCGTCGGCATGGTCGACGAATTGGCAGTGATGATGATCGCGGTGATCATTTCCATCGGCCTGATGATCGTCGCCAGCAAGCCGCTGACCCGCTTCGTCAACGCGCACCCGACCGTGATCATGCTGTGTCTGGGCTTCCTGATGATGATTGGTTTTGCGCTGACCGCCGAAGGCCTGGGCTTCCATATTCCGAAGGGCTACCTGTACGCGGCCATCGGTTTCTCGATCCTGATTGAAGTCTTCAACCAGATCGCCCGTGCTCGCCGCAAACGGTCGATGCAGGGCGTGCGGCCGATGCGCGAACGCACGGCCCACGCAGTAATGCGTCTGCTGGGCGGACGCAGGCTGGCCTCGGAGGAAGTCGACGAAGAGATTTCCGACCTGCTGGACAATGGCGAGGCTTCCAGTGAAGCGCTGTTCGATCGGCGCGAGCGAGTGATGATCAGCGGCGTGTTGCAACTGGCCGAGCGGCCGATCCGCACCTTGATGACAGTACGTGCCGACATTGATCACATCGACTTGGCGGATGACGCCGAAGCTATCCGTGCGCGGCTGATGCACTCGTCCTACTCGCGCCTGCCACTGATTCGCGACGGCGCGGTGGATGAGCCGCTGGGCTTCGTGCACAAGAAGGAATTGCTCAAGGAGTACCTGGCCGGCCACGAACCGGACTTGGAACACCTGGCGCGCAAGACTATCAACCTGCTGGACAGCTACTCGATCCTCAATGCCCTGGAACAGATGCGCAAGGCCTCGACCCATATCGCCTTCGTGGTTAACGAATTTGGTGACTTCGTCGGCGTGCTGACCATGACCGACATTCTTGAATCGATTGCCGGCGAGTTGCCCGACGCCAGCGAAATCGAAGGCCCGGATGTGGTCGAGGAAAATGGCGGCTTCGTGGTCAGCGGCGCCCTGAACCTGATGCGCGTGCGCCAGCGCACCGGCTTTGCCGCCGAGCCTACCGAGGACTATCAGACACTCGCCGGGTTGGTGGTAAGTCTGCTTGATCGTCTGCCGGCTATTGGTGACAGCCATGAGTGGGAGGGCTGGCGGATGACGGTGATGGCGGTTGAGGAACGGCGGGTGACCCGGGTGTTGCTGGTACCTCGCAGCGAATAATTTCCCGGCGCCTTCGAAGGCCTGATCGCGAGCAGGCTCACTCCTACAGGAGAGTGGTGCGGACACAAGTTTGGTGTCTGACAAAAATCCTTCTGTAGGAGTGAGCCCTGCTCGCGATTCCTTTCCGCTGCCTGTTCCGCTGTTACATACTCTGTTGAGCAATAGCGAAATTCGCTGAATCTTTCATTTTTTCACTTCACTCAGGAGACCCACTCATGAGCATTACTCGTTACGGTACTGGCAGCACCGCAGGTGGCGGCCAGCCGCGCCCTTTCGCCCGTGCTGTAGAAGCAGATGGCTGGCTGCACGTGTCGGGCCAAGTGCCGGCGCTGGATGGCGAGATCATTGTTGGCGGTATCGTCGAGCAGACTCACCAGACCATGAAGAACTTGATTGCGATTCTCGAAGAGGCCGGTTATGGCCTGGAGGACGTAGTGCGTACCGGCGTGTGGCTGGAAGATCCGCGGGATTTCTGGAGCTTCAACAAAGTGTTTTCCGAGTATTTCAGCCCCGAGCACGCCCCCGCCCGAGCCTGTGTGCAGGCGAACATGATGGTCGATTGCAAGGTTGAAATCGACTGCGTGGCGTACAAGAAAAAGGCCTGAGATCATGCTCCAACGAATAGCACCGGCTGTCTGCGGCCGCGCCTTGCAAGGAGTTCGACCATGACTACTGACCAAACCATCGCCGTCGTGCAAAAGGGGGCGGCCCAGACCGGCGCCAACCTGGTCCGCGACGTCAGCCTGCCGGCCCTGGTGCTGCACCGTGAAGCGCTGGAACACAACATTCGCTGGATGCAGGACTTTGTCCGCAGCAGCGGCGCTGAGCTCGCGCCCCATGGCAAAACCAGCATGACGCCAGCGTTGTTTCGGCGGCAACTGGACGCGGGCGCCTGGGGGATTACCCTGGCCAGCGCGACGCAAACCCGCGCAGCCTATGCCCATGGAGTGCGCCGGGTGCTGATGGCCAACCAGTTGGTAGGTACTCCTAATATGGCGCTGATCGCCGATCTGCTGACCGACCCGGGCTTCGATTTCCATTGCATGGTCGATCACCCGGATAACGTTGCCGACCTCGGCACCTACTTTACCTCCCGCGGCGTGCGGCTGAACGTGATGATCGAGTATGGGGTGGTGGGCGGCCGGTGCGGCTGCCGCACCGAACAAGAAGTGGTCGCACTGGCCCAGGCCATTGCGGCGCAACCGGCCCTGGCGCTGACGGGTATCGAAGGCTACGAAGGGGTGATCCATGGTGATCACGCCGTCAGCGGGATCCGCGCGTTCGCCGCGTCCCTGGTGCGCCTGGCCGTGCAGTTGCAGGACAGCGGTGCGTTCGCCATCGGCAAGCCGATCATCACCGCTTCGGGCTCGGCCTGGTATGACCTGATCGCCGAATCTTTCGAACAGCAGAATGCCGCAGGGCGCTTTCTCAGCGTGTTGCGCCCGGGCAGTTATGTGGCGCATGACCACGGCATCTACAAGCAAGCACAGTGCTGCGTCCTCGACCGTCGCAGTGACTTGCATGAAGGCTTGCGCCCGGCACTGGAGGTCTGGGCTCACGTGCAGTCGCTGCCGGAGCCGGGGTTTGCAGTGATTACCCTGGGCAAGCGCGACGTAGCCTATGACGCCGGGTTGCCGGTGCCATTGCTGCGTTACAAGGCGGGTGTGGTGCCGGCGATCGGCGACGATGTTGGCGCTTGCACGGTGACCGCAGTCATGGACCAGCATGCGTTCATGACGGTGGCGCCGGGGATTGAACTGCGGGTCGGAGACATCATTTCCTTTGGCACTTCGCACCCGTGCCTGACGTTCGACAAGTGGCGGGTGGGGTGTCTGGTGGATGAGCAGTTGAATGTCATCGAGACCATGGAAACCTGTTTTTAAGGTTTGAGATTGCGGTGTGGCCATCGCCGGCAGGCTTTGCTCCCACAGTGTGGTCTGCAGCCCTGAATTTTAACGCCAATCCTGTGGGAGCAAAGCTTGCTCGCGAAGTGGCCTTAACCCAGACGTCTCAATCCCGGTAAAACACCTGCACCAGGTGATAACCAAACTTGCTCTTGATCGGCCCATGCACCACCCGCAGGGGTTTCTTGAAGATCACCGCGTCGATCACCCCGACCATCTGCCCGGGCCGCACTTCGCCCAGGTCGCCGCCGCGTTTGCTGGACGGGCAGGTGGAGTACTTCTTGGCGAGCACATCGAATGCCTCGCCCTTGGCGATGCGTTGTTTGAGCTGCTCGGCTTCTTCCGAGGTCTTCACCAGAATATGGCGGGCTTGAGCTTTCATGTGACGGTTACCTTGTTGCGGTCGTGACAGCGAGGCGCGCAATTATGCCTTAACTTAGCCGGGCTGACCGAGCATCGTGCGAATCTTGTTGGCCAACAGGTCAATCGAGAATGGCTTGGCGACCATGTCCATGCCCTGCTCAAGAAAGCCCTGGCGTTCGGCCGCTTTTTCCGCGTAGCCGGTCATGAACAGCACCTTGAGGCCGGGACGGCGTTGACGGGCGATTTCCGCCAGTTGCCGCCCGTTCATGCCCGGCAAGCCGACGTCAGTGACCAGCAGATCGATCCGCGCATCCGACTCCAGCAAGGGCAGGGCGGCCATCGCATCCTGGGCTTCGTGGGCCCGGTAACCCAGCTCCTTGAGCAGGTTGAGCACCAGCATGCGCACCGCCGGATCGTCCTCGACCAGTACCACTGTCTCGCCGGCATTGGCCGGCGGCGTTTCGCCGCTGAAGGCCGGCAGAGTGTCCTGCGGTGCCGGCTCCTGCAACCGCGGCAGGTACAGGCGCACACTGGTGCCCTCGCCGGGCACGCTGTCGATGTGCACATGACCGCCGGACTGCTGGGCAAAACCGTAGATCATCGACAGCCCCAGGCCCGTCCCCTGGCCAATGGGCTTGGTGGTAAAGAACGGATCGAACGCCTTGGCCAGCACCGACGGGGTCATGCCGGTGCCGTTGTCGCTCACGGCGATCATCAGGTAATCCCCGGCCTTGACCGGTTCCAGTGAGGTGATCGCGCTGTCTTCGAGGTAGACGTTGGCGGTCTCGATCAGCAGTTCGCCGTTGTCAGGCATGGCGTCACGGGCGTTGATTACCAGGTTGAGCAGGGCGTTTTCCAGCTGGCTGGCATCGGTGTTCACTGGCCAGACGTCATCGACCAGGTGCAGGCGCAGCGCGATGTGGTCGCCCTTGGTCCGGCTGAGCAGATCTTCCAGGGAGCGCACCAGGTCATTGGCGTTCAACGGCTTGCGGTCCAGCGACTGGCGTCGGGAAAAGGCCAGCAGGCGGTGGGTCAGGGCGGCGGCGCGATGGGCAGAAGACACCGCCGCTTCGGTGAACCGGCCGATCTCGGCGGCGCGTCCGTCGGCGATATAACGCTGCATCAGGTCGAGGCTGCCGATGATCCCGGTCAACATGTTGTTGAAATCATGGGCGATGCCACCGGTCAACTGACCGACCGCTTCCATCTTCTGCGCATGGCGCAAGGCGTCCTCGGCGCGTTCGCGCTCAAACATCTCGTTCTGCAGGCGCTGGTTTGCTTCGGCCAGCTGTTGCGTGCGTGCAGCGACGCGCTCTTCCAGGGTTTCATTGAGGTTGAGCAAGGCCAGCTCGGTTTTCCTGCGCTCGGTTTCGTCGATCACGAAAATGTAGAAACCGTTTACCGCGCCGTCCGCGCCATGGCGTGGCAGGTAGTTCATCAGGGCATGCCGGTAGCTGCCGTCACGGTGGCGGGTGTCGATGCCAAAACAGCAGGTCTTGCCACTGAGTGCCTCGGCAATGTGCGAGGCGCGCAACGCGTAGGCGTCCTCGCCCAGCACTTCGCGGATGGTGCGGCCATACAGCTCCTCGGGCGTGCGGCCGTACCAGTCGAGGTAGGCGGCGTTGTTCAGGCGAAAGCGCTCTTCGCGGTCCACGTAGCTGATCAGGATCGGCATGGCGTTGATGATCAGCTGCAACTCGGTCTGGCTCTGGCGCAGGGCCTGTTCGGTGCGCTCATTGGTTTCAGTCGCGGTGACCAGAATGCCGGCGACCTGCGCGCTTTCGTCGCGGATCGGGCTGTAGGTGAGGTCCATCCAGACGTCGCGATCGACGCCGTCACGCTGCAAGGTGAAACGCTGTTCACTGCAGGTGTGTACCTGGCCCTGCAAAACTGCACCGGTGAATTCGTGAAGTTCCGGCCAGGTCAGGTGCGCCGGTTGGCCGAACGCGCGGGGGTGCTTGCTGCCGGCCAGCAGGGCAAACCCGTCGTTGTAGATTTGCGTGAGTTGCGGGCCCCACAGCAATAGCATCGGCATCGGCGAGTGCAGCACGATGTCCACGGCGGTCTTCAGGCTTTGTGGCCAGGCGCTGACGGCGCCCAGTGGGCTGTGGCTCCAGTCGATGCGGGCGATCAAGGCCTGGGCAGCGCTGCCGGTCGGTGATGCGTTCATCAAATTGTCCTGCACTAAAGTCGGTCTGGCGGCGTCTACTATGCTTGCAGGGCGATAGACGCTGGATGGCCCATTGGGGTCATATTGTTCAATTGAATGCTTCGCGGGTGCTTTTTGCCATGGAAATCGATGCACTGTTAACGCTACTGGCCAGCCGTAACGGCTCCGATCTCTACCTCTCCACGGGGGCGCCGCCCAGCGCCCGGTTTGATGGAACACTAAAGACCCTGGCCGAGCAACCGTTCAAGGCGGGAGAGATCGCCGCCATTGCCGCGTCAATCATGGACGCCGAACAGCGCCTGGAGTTCGATCGGGAACTGGAGATGAACCTGGCGATCTCGCTGCCGGGCGTCGGGCGCTTCCGAGTCAACATCTTCAAGCAGCGCAACGACGTGTCCATCGTGGCGCGTAACATCAAGCTCGACATTCCCCGGTTTGAAGACCTCAACCTGCCGGCAGTGCTGCTCGATACCGTCATGCTCAAGCAGGGCCTGATGCTGTTCGTCGGCGCCACCGGGTCGGGCAAGTCGACTTCGCTGGCGGCGCTGATCGACTATCGCAACCGCCACAGCAGCGGGCACATCATCACCATCGAGGACCCGGTCGAATACATCCATCGGCACAAGCGCTCGATCATCAACCAGCGCGAGGTGGGTGTCGACACCCGCAGTTTCCATGCGGCGTTGAAGAACACCTTGCGCCAGGCGCCGGACGTGGTACTGATCGGCGAAATCCGCGATCGCGAGACCATGGAGCACGCATTGGCGTTCGCTGACACCGGGCATCTGGTGATTTCCACGTTGCATGCGCATAACGCCAATCAGGCGCTGGATCGCATCGTCAATTTTTTCCCGGACGAGCGTCGAACCCAGCTGCTGCATGACCTGGGCAATAACCTCAAGGCGTTCGTCTCCCAGCGCCTGGTGCGCAGCCGCGACGGCCAGCGCCGGGCGGCGGTGGAAGTGATGCTGGGCACGCCGACCATTGCCGACCTGATCCGGCGCAATGAGCTGGATGAGCTCAAGGGCATGATGGAGAAGTCGACGGAGCAGGGGATGCAGACGTTCGATGGGGCGTTGTTCGAGCTGGTGGTGGAAGGGGCGGTGGACGAGGAAGAGGCGTTGAAGCATGCGGACTCGGCGAACAATCTGCGCTTGCGATTGAAGTTGCATGCCGATACGCGGGGAGCTGCGCCCGCGTCCGGTGAATGGGGTCTGATGGATTGATCAGTCCCCGTAGGAGCGGCCGAAGGCTGCGATCTTTTGATCTTGATTCTCTGAAAATAACATCAAAAGATCGCAGCCTTCGGCAGCTCCTACGGGGGGATTTGTCAGTCCTGCAGCTCGGGGCGGTTGCGGTATTGCTCCAGCGCTTCGGGATTGGCCAGTGCATCGGTGTTCTTCACTGGCTGTCCATGCACCACGTTTCGCACTGCCAGCTCCACCACCTTGCCGCTGATGGTGCGGGGAATGTCCGTCACCGCAACGATCTTCGCCGGCACATGCCGCGGCGTGGTGTTGGCGCGTATCACCTGGCGAATCTGCTGCTGCAGCGCTTCGTCAAGGAACACGCCATCGCGCAACTTCACAAACAGCACCACTCGCACATCACCCTGCCATTGTTGACCGATCGCCACGCTGTCCGTTACCTGCGGCACTTTCTCCACCTGACGATAAATTTCTGCCGTGCCGATACGCACACCTCCGGGATTGAGCACAGCGTCCGAGCGGCCATGAATCAACATCCCGCCATGCGCCAGTTGCTCGGCATAGTCGCCCTGGGCCCACACGCCGGGAAACAGGCTGAAGTAGGACTTCCGCAGTTTTTCGCCGTCGGCGTCATTCCACAGGCCGATCGGCATCGCCGGGAAATGGCGGGTACACACCAGTTCGCCTTTCTCTCCGATCACCGGCTGGCCAGCGTCGTTCCACACTTCAATGGCCATACCCAGGCTCTTGCCCTGCATCTCGCCCCGGCGGACCGGCGATAACGGATTACCGATGACAAAACACGAAACGATGTCGGTGCCGCCGGACATTGAGGCCAGGCACAGGTCGCGCTTGAAATCGCGATAGACGTAGTCATAGCTCTGGGGCGACAACGCCGAGCCGGTGGACAGGAGGGTTTTCAGGCTGCCCAGATCATGGCTGTGACGCGGTTGCAAGCCGCTGCTTTCCAGGGTGGCGAGATACTTTGGGCTGGTGCCGAAGACGCTGACGCGCTCGTCGTCGATCAGGTCAATCAGCCGTTCCGGGCCTGGATGGAAGGGCGAGCCGTCATACAGCACCACCGCGCTGCCCACGGCGAGGGCCGAGACCAGCCAGTTCCACATCATCCAGCCGCAGGTGGTGTAGTAGAACAGGCGGTCACCGGCGCCGAGATCGGCGTGCAGCCCAAGTTCCTTGACGTGCTGCAGCAACACGCCGCCGGTGCTGTGGATGATGCATTTGGGTACGCCGGTGGTGCCGCTGGAATAGAGGATATACAGCGGGTGGGCGAAGGGCACGGCGACGAAATCCAGCTCGCCACCGACGTCATAGAAGTCGTCCCACAGGCTGACATTGGCTTGGGTATGGAAGTGCTCTGCACGCGCTTGCGGGCGGGCGTAGGGCACGACGATCAACTGCTGCAGGGAGGGCAGGCGTTGGAGGATTTCATTGACCTTGGCGCGCTGGTCGATCTCTTTACCGGCGTAACGATAACCGGCGCAGGTCACCAGAACTTTCGGCTCGATCTGGCCAAAGCGGTCGATCACACCCTGAGTGCCGAAGTCTGGCGACGAGCACGACCAGATGGCCCCCAGACTGGTGGTGCCGAGCATCGCCACCAGGGTTTGCCAGGTGTTGGG
Organism: Pseudomonas sp. LB3P31; assembly: GCF_054897945.1. Taxonomy (NCBI): domain Bacteria; kingdom Pseudomonadati; phylum Pseudomonadota; class Gammaproteobacteria; order Pseudomonadales; family Pseudomonadaceae; genus Pseudomonas; species Pseudomonas sp. LB3P31. The sequence continues at coordinate 633,921 of NZ_CM142710.1, read as the reverse complement.
CATGCACGCGGCCACCCGATCGCCCAGGCCGACGCCGGCGGCCTTCAGGCTGTTCTGGAAGCCGGCAACGTGTTCTGCGAGCTCGGCCCAGGTCAGCTGTTCGCGCTGACCGTTTTCGGCGATGGCGACCACCGCCACGGCATCGTCGCGCCGGCGTAACAGGTGCTCGGCGAAATTCAGGGTCGCGCCTGGGAACCATCGGGCGCTGGGCATCTGCGCGCCTTCAAGCAACACGGCGTCGGGCTGGTCGTGAAAGCGGATGTCGAAAAACTCGACGATCGCTTGCCAAAAATCTTCGCGCTGGTCGATGGACCACTGATGCAGGGCAGGGTAGTCGTCGGCATGCAGGTGGTGGCGTTGCTCGATGAAGCGCCGAAAGGCCTCCATGCGGGTCTTGCCGATGCGCTTGGCGTCGGGTTGCCAGAGGATGTCGGACATGGCTGGGCCTCTTGTTTGTCTTCAGATCCAATCGCGGGCAAGCCTTGCTCCCACAGGGGTGCCCCCCAGAGAAGGCTCTGTGGGAGCAAGGCCTGTTGGAGCCAAGGCTCTGTGGGAGCAAGGCTTGCCCGCGATGAACGATCACTCGGTCTAAAGTCTGTTACTGAGCCAACCACCCGCCATCAATATTCCACGCTGCCCCCCGCACCTGGCTCCCCGCGTCACTGCACAGGAACAGCACCAGTTCTCCCAGTTGCGGCGGCGTGACGAACTCCAGCGACGGTTGCTTCTCAGCCAGCAGGTCATGCTGCGCCTGCTGCGGATCAACCCCCTTGGCGATCCGGTCATCGATCTGCTTTTGCACCAACGGCGTCAGCACCCACCCTGGGCAGATGGCGTTGCAGGTGACGCCAGTGGTGGCGGTTTCCAGGCCGACCACTTTGGTCAAGCCGATCACCCCATGCTTGGCCGCCACATACGCGGCCTTGCCGGTGGAGCCCACCTGGCCATGCACCGAGGCGATGTTGATGATCCGCCCCCAGTTTTTTGCGCGCATGCCCGGCAGGCTCAGGCGCGTGCTGTGGAACACCGATGACAGATTGATCGCGATGATCGAGTCCCAGCGCTCCACGGGGAACTCTTCCACCGCCGCGACGTGCTGGATGCCGGCGTTGTTCACCAGGATGTCGATGCCGCCGAACTCGCGCTCGGCGTAGGCAATCATGTCGGCGATCTGCGCTGGATCGCTGACGTCGGCCGGATGGTGACCGACTTTGCCGCCGAACTGCTCGACCTGGGCGATCACGCTGGAGGCATTGCCGAAGCCGTTGAGCACCACATTGGCGCCGGCCTTGGCCAGGCTCAGGGCGATGCCCAGGCCGATGCCGCTGGTGGAGCCGGTAACGAGTGCGGTCTTGCCCGAAAGAGTGGTCATGAATACCTCACACAATGCCAGTGGCGTAGAAAGTGCCGATCACCACAAAAACCGCCAGGGTCTTGATCAGCGTAATACAGAAAATGTCTTTGTAGGCTTCCCGATGCGTCAGGCCAGTGACAGCGAGCAAGGTGATCACCGCGCCGTTGTGCGGCAAGGTGTCCATCCCGCCACTGGCCATCGCGGCGACGCGGTGCAGCACTTCCAGGGGAATGTTGGCAGCATGCGCGGCGCTGATGAACTGCTCGGACATCGCCGCCAGGGCGATGCTCATGCCGCCCGAGGCCGAACCGGTAATGCCTGCCAGCAACGTCACGGTAACCGCTTCATTGACCAGCGGGTCGGGAATTTTTTTCAGCCAGTCGGCCAGCACCAGGAAGCCCGGCAGCGAGGCGATCACCGCGCCAAAACCATATTCCGAGGCGGTGTTCATGGCCGCCAGCAGCGCGCCGCTGACGGCACTCTTGCTGCCTTCGGCGAGTTTGCTGCGAATCGCCTTGAAGCCAAACGCGAGGACCATGAGGATACCGATCAGCAAGGCTGCCTGCACCGCCCAGATGGCTGTGAGCTTGGCGATTTCGGTAGTGACTGGCGTGCTCATGCCCGGCAGTGCAAGGCTGTGGGTCTTGCCGTACCACTGCGGGATCCACTGGGTGAACAGCAGGTTCATGATGCCCACCGCCAGCAGCGGCGACAGGGCAATCCAGGGATTGGGCAGCTTGATGTCTTCTGCAGTCTCTGGCTCGTTGCGCAGTTCGGTGCCATAACCTTCGCCCGCGCGCAGGGCCTTGTTGCGTTGGCGCTGGAGGAACAGCATGCCGGCGCAGACCACGAAAATCGAGCCGATCAGACCCAGCCAGGGCGCGGCCCAGGCAGTGGTGTTGAAGAAGGTGCTGGGGATGATGTTCTGGATTTGCGGAGTGCCGGGCAGGGCGTCCATGGTGAACGAAAAGGCGCCGAGGGCGATGGTTGCCGGGATCAGGCGCTTGGGGATATCGCTTTGGCGGAACATTTCCGCAGCAAACGGATAGACCGCGAACACCACGACGAACAGCGATACGCCACCGTAGGTCAGCAAAGCGCAGACCAGCACGATCACTAGCATCGCCTGGCGCGTACCCAGCAGGCGAATGGCTGCGGCGACGATGGAGCGCGAGAAGCCGGACAGTTCGATCAGCTTGCCGAATACGGCGCCGAGCAGGAACACCGGAAAATACAGTTTGATGAAGCCGACCATTTTTTCCATGAACACACCGGTGAAGGCCGGTGCGACAGCAGAGGGGTCGGTGAGCAGGACGGCGCCGAGGGCGGCAATCGGGGCAAAGAGGATGACGCTGTAGCCGCGGTAGGCGGCCAGCATTAGCAGCGCCAGGGCTGCCAAGGCGATGATCACACTCATGGTGTGTCTCCTGGATTGTTATTTTTTTTGGGGTGAGGCTGGGTGGGAAGTGCTAAAGCGATTTCCGTGCCATGGCGGTAACACGTTGAAATATATGAGGATTTTAATTTTTTGAGTGGTTGAGCAAAATTTGTGTCTCTGATTAGAGAAATGCAGTGACTGAGCCGGGGTCATCGCGGGCAAGCCTTGCTCCCACAGAAGCAAGCTTTGCTCCTCCATATGGCGGCAAAACCCATTATTACGAGACCCTCAAATCCTGTGGGAGCGAGGCTTGCCCGCAAGAGGTAGCATCTACCAATAGAGATATATGTCTCTTTAATGAGACTCAATGATTCCCAAAGCCACCATCTTCTTGTACAAGGTGGAGCGCCCCAACCCCAACTGCGCAGCCGCTTCAATCACCTTCCCCCCACACTGCGCAAGGGTCGACTCGATCAGCTGCCGGTCAAAACGCTCCCGCGCCTGGCTGAATGTCTCATGCACCAGCGACTCAATTACCGCCGGCGCTACGCACTGCACCGGCGTAAACGTGCCAATCGCCGCACGGATTTCTGCCGCGTCCAGAATCAGGTCATCACTGAGCAGCGCCGCACGCTCCAGCACATTGCGCAGTTCACGAATGTTCCCCGGCCAGGCGTGTTGCGCCAACAGCGCCAGCGCCTCGTGGTGCAGTTCATGCTGGCTGCGCAGTTCCTCCAGAATCGCTTCGCTCAGGGCCGGCAGATCATCCAGACGATCACGCAAGGGCGGTACATGGATCGGCAGGACGTTGAGGCGGTAGTAAAGGTCGGCACGAAACTCGCCGCGCTTGATCGCCGCTTCGAGGTCGGTGGAAGTCGCCGCGATTACCCGCGCGTCGCTCTGGATCATCTCGTTGGAGCCTACCGGTTCGAATTCCTTTTCCTGTAGCACTCGCAGCAGTTTGCTTTGCAAGGGCAGGGGCATGTCGCCGATCTCATCGAGGAACAGCGTGCCACCCTGGGCCAGTTGCAGCTTGCCTACGCGACCCTTGCGATCCGCGCCAGTGAAAGCACCCGGCGCGGTACCGAAGAACTCGGCTTCCAGCAGCGCCTCCGGGATCGCTGCGGTGTTGATGCTGACAAACGCCTTGTGCGCCCTGGGCGATGCGCCGTGGATCGCCTGGGCGAGCAATTCCTTGCCGGTCCCGGTTTCGCCCAGCAGCAACACCGGTGAGTCGGCGCTGGCACCACGGCGGGCGCGGCGCTTGACTTCAAGGGTCGCGGCGCTGGTACCGATGAAGTGGGCGAAGTTGTATTTGCTCTGGCGTGCACGCAGCAGGGAGCGAGTCGAGGCAAGTTCTTCCTGCATGCTCATGTAGCGCTTGAGCATCGGCGACAGACTGCGTAGCTCGTCGAACAGGGCAAAGCCGATGGCGCCGATCACTTCCCCGGTGTCATCGTGGATCGGCAGGCGCATGACCACCAGCGGTTCCTTGGGGGTGTCCTGCATGTCCAGCAGAATGGGTCGCCCGGTGCGCACCACTTCGCGCAGCAGGCTGCCGGGGATCACGCTTTCGCAGGGCTTGCCGATCGCCACTGCCGCCGACTCCAGGCCAAAGCGCCGGGCGTAGCGTTCGTTCATCCAGACGATGTTGGCATCACGGTCGACGATGACCGTGCCTTCGCTCGATTGCTCGATGATCTCGAACAGTGAGCGGATCGCCAGCAGGCGGACGCGCTGATAGTCCTTGAGGCTTTCGGTGGTGTTCATATACGGGGGCTGATCCTGATTGTGTGTGGCTGTGCTGGCCCCTTCGCGGGCAAGCCCGCTCCCACAGGGATCTCGGTGGTTACACAAATCCCCTGTGGGAGCCGGGCTTGCCCGCGATGGCCGCGACTGGGTCTCAAGGCATGCCAAGCAACGCCGCCGCCAACAACTCCTTGGTATACGGATGCTGCGGCGAATCGAACACCTCATGGCTCGCACCGCGCTCCACTACTTTGCCATCCTTGATCACGATCATATCGTGGGCCAGGGCACGGACCACCGCCAGGTCGTGGCTGATGAACAGGTACGTCAGGCCATGTTTTTCCTGGAGCTGGCGGAGCAGGGCGACCACCTGTTTCTGCACAGTGCGATCCAGCGCCGAAGTCGGTTCGTCGAGCAGGATCAACGCCGGTTTCAACACCAGTGCCCGGGCAATCGCGATACGTTGGCGCTGGCCACCGGAGAATTCATGGGGGTAGCGATCGCGGCTTTGCGGATCGAGGCCGACTTCTTCCAGCGCGCGAATCACTTCGGCCTTGCACTCATCAGCCGTCAACTGGCTGTGCACCTCAAGGCCCTCGCTGATGATCTGCGCCACCGACATCCGGGGGCTGAGGCTGCCGAAGGGGTCCTGGAACACCACCTGCATTTTCTTGCGCCACGGCCGCAGCTGTTTCTGCGTCAGGCCGTCCAGCGCCTGCCCCTGGAAGCGGATGCTGCCTTCGGAATCGAGCAGGCGCAGGATCGCCTGGCCGAGTGTCGATTTGCCGGAACCGGACTCCCCGACGATCCCCAGGGTCTTGCCGCGCTGGATATTCAGGCTGATGCCGTCCACCGCATGCAGCCAGGTCTTGCGCTGGAACAGTCCGCCACCGAGCACGAACTTGACGCTCAGGTCGTCGACTTCCAGCACATTCTCGCGCTCATCCCGGGGCAGTGCTTCGCCTTCCGGCTCGGCGTTCAACAATACGCAGCTGTAGGGGTGTTTGGGCTCGGTGAACAGGGTTTCGCAGGGCGCTTGCTCAACGATCTCCCCGGCCTTCATCACGCACACGCGCTGGGCGATGCTGCGCACCAGATTCAAATCGTGGCTGATCAGCAGCAGCGACATGCCGAGGCGCTGCTGCAGGGATTTGAGCAGCAGCAGGATCTTGCGCTGCACCGTGACGTCCAGCGCCGTGGTGGGTTCGTCGGCGATCAGCAGTTCCGGCTCACAGGCCAGGGCCATGGCAATCATTACCCGTTGCCGCTGTCCGCCGGAGAGCTGGTGGGGGTAGGCCTTGAGCCGCTCCTTGGGCTTTTGAATGCCCACCAGTTGCAGCAGTTCGAGGATGCGCGCCTGGGCGGGCTTGCCAGTGAGGCCCTTGTGCAGTAGCAGGGTTTCGCCGATCTGCTTCTCGATACTGTGCAGCGGGTTGAGCGAAGTCATCGGCTCCTGGAAGATCATCGCGATGCGGTTGCCGCGCAATTCGCGCAGCACCTTGGGGGCTGCGCCGAGCAGTTCCTTGCCGTGATAGCGGATGCTACCGGTGGTCTCGGTGCCGGTCTCGGGCAGCAGTTGCAGAATCGAGTGTGCGGTCACCGATTTGCCGGATCCGGACTCGCCGACCAGGGCCAGGCACTCGCCGGGACGGATGTCCAGGCACAGCTTGCGCACCACGGTCTGCCCGCTGAAGGCAACGCTGAGGTCACGGATTTCGATCAGGTTGCTCATATCAACGGCCCGTTTCTCATGATCGTGGGTCAAAGGCATCGCGCAGGGCTTCACCGATAAACACCAGCAAAGACAGAATCAGCGCGAGGGTGAAAAACGCGGTCAATCCGAGCCAGGGCGCTTGCAGGTTCTGCTTGCCCTGACCGATCAGTTCGCCCAGGGACGCACTGCCGGCGGGCATGCCGAAGCCAAGGAAATCCAGGGCCGTCAGCGTCGAAATCGCCCCGGTCAGAATAAACGGCAAATAACTCAAGGTCGCATTCATGGCGTTGGGCAGGATGTGTCGCACGATCACCTTGCGATCAGTCAGTCCCAGCGCTCGCGCCGCTTTGACGTACTCCAGGTTGCGCCCGCGCAGGAACTCGGCGCGTACCACGTCGACCAGGGCCAGCCAGGAGAACAGCGCCATGATTCCCAGCAGCCACCAGAAATTCGGCTCGACGAAGCCCGAGAGAATGATCAGCAGGTAGAGTACCGGCAGCCCGGACCACACCTCCAGCAGACGCTGCCCGATCAGGTCGACCCAGCCGCCGTAATAGCCCTGCAGGGCGCCGGCGGCGATGCCGATCAGCGCGCTGACGAGAGTCAGCATCAGGGCAAACAGAATCGACACCCGCGCGCCGAAGATCACCCGGGCCAGCACATCGCGCGCCTGGTCGTCGGTGCCCAGCCAGTTCACGCTGGACGGCGGACTCGGGGCGGGTTTGCTCAGGTCGTAGTTGGGCGTGTCGTCGCTGAACGGAATAGGCGGGAACAGCATCCAGCCGCCGTCCTTCTCGATCAGCTTGCGCACATATTCGCTGCGGTAATCGGCCTGGAATGGCAGCTGCCCGCCAAACTCCTGCTCGGTGTGGCGCTTGAAGGCGGGGAAGTACAGGTCGCCCTGGTAGCTGACCACCAGCGGCTTGTCGTTGGCGATCAGTTCGCCACCTAGGGTCAGCAGGAACAGGCCGATGAACAACCACAATGACCACCACCCGCGACGGTTTTTCCTGAAACGCTCGAAGCGGCGGCGCCCCAACGGCGAGAGCTTGAACATCAGGCGTTCCTCGCGGCGAAGTCGATGCGCGGGTCGACCAGGGTGTAGCACAGGTCGCCGAGCAGTTTTATCAGCAGGCCGAACAGGGTGAAGATGAACAGTGAGCCGAACACCACCGGATAGTCTCGCGAGACGGCTGCTTCATAACTCATGCGGCCCAGGCCATCGAGCGAGAAGATCACCTCGATCAGCAGCGAGCCGGCGAAGAACACGCTGATGAAAGCCTGGGGGATCCCCGAGACCACCAGCAGCATGGCGTTGCGAAACACATGGCCGTACAACACCCGACGCTCGCTCATGCCCTTGGCCCGGGCGGTGACGACATACTGGCGGGTGATTTCATTGAGGAAGGAATTCTTGGTGAGGATGGTCAGGGTGGCGAAACCGCCAATCACCAGGGCCGTCACCGGCAGCACCAGGTGCCAGAAGTAGTCGGCGATCTTGCCCACGGTGGACAGCGACTCGAAGTTGTCCGAGACCAGCCCGCGCACCGGGAACCAGTTCAGTGAAGTGCCACCGGCGAACACCACGATCAGGAACATCGCGAACAGGAATGCGGGCATCGCGTAGCCGATGATGATCGCGGTGCTGCTCCAGATGTCGAAATGACTGCCGTGGTGCACCGCCTTGCGAATGCCCAGCGGGATCGACACCAGGTAGGTGATCAGGGTGGCCCAGAGCCCGAGGGAAATGGTCACCGGCATCTTTTCCAGGATCAGGTCGGTGACCGTGGCGCCGCGGAAGAAGCTCTTGCCGAAATCCAGGCGGGCATAACTGGTGAGCATCAGCCACAGGCGCTCATGGGCCGGCTTGTCAAAACCGTACTGTTTTTCGATTTCCTTGATCAGTTGCGGATCAAGCCCGCGACTGGCCCGTGAGCTGGCGGAGGGCGCCTCGCCGGAACCGCCGCCGACACTCGCACCGCCGATGCCTTGCAGGTGGGCGATGGCCTGTTCCACCGGGCCACCGGGTGCGGCCTGGACGATCACGAAGTTGACCAGGAGGATAATCACCAGGGTCGGAATGATCAGCAGCAGACGGCGAAGTGTGTAAGCCCACATCAATGCGGTCCTCCGGGTCTGCCGCGACTGATGCGCTCAGCGGTCATTTGCTGGTTGGTCAGCGGCGTGGTGCTCATTTCCCACCAGCTTTCGATGGCTTCGTCATTGCTCGCCTGTTCGTTGGGCGTACCGAAGCGGTTCCACCACACGGTGGAAGTGCCGGGCGGGTAATAGTTGGGAATCCAGTAGTAATTCCACTGCAGCACCCGGTCCAGCGCATGGGCGTAGCGCAGCATGTCGGCCTGGGTCGAGGCGCGGATCAGGCCGTTGACCAGGCTGTCCACCGCAGGGTTTTTCAGCACCATGTAATTGTTGGCGCCGGGGTCGTTGGCCGAGGCCGAACCGAAATAATTGAGCAGCTCGCCGCCGGGGGAGGTGGTGACCGGGTAGCCGGTGACGATCATGTCGTAGTCGCGGCTCATCAGGCGGTTGACGTATTGGGAGGCGTCGATGCGGCGGATGTTCATGTCAATGCCGATCTGTTTCAGCGTGCGCTTGTACGGCAGCAACAAACGGTCCAGACCGTTCTGGCTGACCAGGAAGGTGAAACTCAGCGGTTTGCCGTCGGCGTTGACCAACTGATCACCCTCCGGTTTCCAGCCCGCCTGCTCAAGCAAGTCCAGGGCCTGCAGCTGTTTGTCGCGAATCACCCCGCTGCCGTCGGTTTTCGGTGCTTCAAATACCTGGGTAAACACCTCGTCGGGGATCTGCCCGCGCAACGGCTCGAGGATCGCCAGCTCCGCAGCATCCGGTAAATGCCGTGCGGCCAGTTGGGTGTTGGAAAAGAAGCTCTGCTGGCGGATGTACAGGTTGCGCATCATCTGCCGGTTGCTCCATTCGAAGTCCCAGAGCATGGCCAGCGCCTGGCGCGTGCGCCGATCCTGGAACATCGGGTTTTGCAGGTTGAACACGAAACCCTGGCTCGGTTGCGGGGCCTGTGTGGCCAGGTGGGCTTTCTGCAAGCGACCGTCGCGCAGGGCCGGGCTGTCGTAACCGATGGAGTAGCCAGTGGCGGAAAACTCGCGGTTGTAATCATAGGCGCCACCGCGCAGCACCTGACGCGCCACGTCGGTATCGCCGAAATACTCGATGCTGAAATGGTCGAAATTGTACAGTCCGCGACTGACCGGCAAGTCCTTGCCCCACCAGTCGGGATTGCGCTCGAAGGTGATGCTGCGCCCGGAGTCGACCTTGCCGACCTTGTAGGGCCCGCTGCCGAGTGGCGCCTCATATCCGCCGCCACCGGCGAAGTCGCGGATCTTCCACCAGTGTTCGGGAAACACCGGCAGGGTCGCGATGTCCAGTGGCAGGGTGCGGTTTTCGTTGCTCTTGAAGTCGAACCGCACCGTCAGCGGTGATTCGATCTCGACCCCTTTGACGTCGGCGAACTGGGTGCGATAGCGCAGGCTGCCCTGGGTCATCAGCAGGTCGTAGGTGTAGCGCACATCTTCGGCGGTGATGGGTGTGCCATCGGCGAAACGGGCTTTGGGATTGAGGTAGAAGCGCAGTGACAAGCCGTCAGCGGAACGCTCCATCTGCTGCGCCACCAGGCCGTAGACCGTGTAGGGCTCGTCCATCGAGCGCTGGGCCAGGGGCGAGTAGAGCAGGCCATCGATCTGGCTGACGCCGATGCCTTTATCGATGTACGGCAGCATGTGGTCGAAGTGACCGATCTCCACCGCCGAACGCCGCAAGGTTCCGCCCTTCGGCGCCTGCGGGTTGGTGTAGGCAAAGTGACTGAAGCCTGCAGTGTACTTCGCCGGTTCGCCGTACACGGTCAACGCATGTTGCGGGGCCGCATTCACACCGGCGGCGCCCAGTAACAGAGCCACGGCAGTGAATAATAAAGTGGGGAAAGCCAGTTGCATTGTCAGCCTTAAAGCCGGGTGGTCGATAAGCGTAATTTGTACGCTAGCGGCGCATCCCTCGCCAGCCGAATTACTCGTCCCAAACACAACGGCCCACCAAAAGGCGGGCCGTTGTGGCGAAAGCTGCGCGGACTGATCAGTCCTGGCGGCTGGTCACTTCCAGCAGGTGGTAGCCAAACTGGGTCTTGACCGGGCCTTGCACCGTGTTGATCGGCGCGCTGAATACCACGGTATCGAACTCCTTGACCATCTGGCCCGGGCCGAACGAACCCAGGTCACCGCCCTGGCGGCTCGAAGGGCAGGTGGAGTTGGCTTTGGCGACTTCGGCGAAGTCTGCGCCGCCTTCAATCTGGGTTTTCAGTTCGTTGCACTTGTCTTCGCTGGCAACCAGGATGTGACGGGCAGTGGCTTTAGGCATGGGAAAATACTCCAATCAATGTTCAGTAAAGTGGTGAGCCTACCGGATTCAGTGGCCCATTTCTTCTCAAAGTTCCATTGTTCCTACAGACCGGCCTTTCGTAGCCGTAGTGCATGCTGCACATACAGGTCAACCGGGTCGAGGCCTTTGCGCACGCGTCCAGCGGTCTGGTTGATGGCGTCCAGGTGATCCATCGGGTAGTCGGAGCGGATCACCTTGCCCAGGTGAGAGCTATATCGACCGACCAGGCCGTCGTTCTGATCGGCCTCTTTGATGAAGTAACGGGAGAACGCCCGGGAAAAGATGTGCAGCGGATCCAGCGCATTGCGCCCTTCATCGATCAGGTTGCCCTGCAGGGTGCCGCTCCAGGAGTAGTAGCGAATGCCATCTACTATTTCGCGACCCATCCCGCCCCAGGTATCCGGCAAGCCCTGGGGGTATTTTTGATTGAAGGTTCCAACGCCTTCAGTGGTCAGGGCGTTCAGCGCTGCGATGGCATTCTGTGGCATTTCGGGCTTGCCACTGAGTACCGAGAGGAAGTCGGCGAACAAGGTGGCGATCGACTCCGCCACCTGCTCGGGCAGACGTCCGGGCGTCAGCGCCTTGCGCAGACAGTCCGCCAGTTCGGAGCCGTGATTGGGGCCGCTGACGGAGGTGACCGACGCGACGACCTCCGGTTTCACGGCTGCGGCATACCGCGAGGCCAGCGCACCTTGGCTGTGCCCGATCAGATTGACTTTTTCCGCGTCGGTACCTTCCAGCACCCGCTCAATCTGCGCCAGGAGCTGCTCGCCCCGCGCCTCGTTGCTGTTGGTGGCGGATAGGTGCGGCACGAAGACCCTGGCACCGGCCTTTATCAGGGCGGGCCGAATATCGTGGAAGAGTTCGAACGGGCCGATTCGATCGAAACCGAATAGCCCGTGGACCAGCAGGATCGGGTAGTGGGTTTGTGCATTCCGTTGCATGGGTTTGTACCTTTTTTTGCGAGTTCCAGGACGTGTTCTGCGTCCCACTCTAATGTACTCCTACTGCGCGAGCTGTCTGAAAAGGCCGCGCGCGGAGGGGGAAAATGGATTGTGCGGGTGAGAAAATTCGCTTGGATTGGACGGTTACCCCATTCCTTCGTAGGAGCTGTCGAGTGCAACGAGGCTGCGATCTTTTGATCTTGCTTGTTTTTCTGTGTATATATCCATTTTTGCGGTAATGGCTTCTATTGGTTCCGCTTTTACAGCGGGTCACTTGGAGAAGCGCCAAGTAACCAAGCGCTTTCTGCCCCACCACTCGGCACCTCGCCTAGGCTCGGTGTGCCCTCACTCCGGCATTGCTCCGCGGGTCGCTGCGATGGGCCGTCCCTGGCCCAGCGCAGCTAAACCGGCATCCTTGCCGGTTTACCCGCTACGCAATGCCTGCGTTCGGCCAGCGTGGTTTTACGGGGCGTCCGCGATCACAAACGGGGCCGTGGCGGCCTTCGGGCCGACCAAGGCATCAAGCCGGCGCGCTGCGCTTGTTTGATCGTGCACCGTCCCTGAATTTGAAATGAGAATCTGTGGGAGGTGATACCTGTTGGAGGTGACACCTTTGGGAGGTGATATCTGTTAGAGGGGGCACCTGTGGGAGCAAAGCTTGCTCGCGAGGGCGGCGTACCAGTCACCACAAATGTTGAATGCCAATCCCTCATCGCGAGCAAGCTTTGCTCCCACAGGGTGTTCCAGTTAAGGATGTGCCACTCGCCGCTAATGCACAGCCGAGCTAGCCGTCAGGTCGGCTCTCAGGCCGCCTCGGCCTGGTTGTTGATCGCGGACGCCCCGTTAACCACGATGGCCGAACGCAGGCATTGTGGAGCGGGTAAACCGGCAAGGATGCCGGTTTAGCCGCGCTGGCCCATGGATGGGCCATCGCGGCGGCCCGCGGAGCAATGCCGGAGTGAGGGCACGCCGAGCATTAGCGAGGTGCCGAGTGGTGGGGCAAGAAGCCCTTGGTTACTTGGGGCTTTTCCAAGTGACCCGCCGTAAGGGCGGAACCAATAGAAGCCGTTACCGCAGTAACGGATATGTACACAGTAAGATCAAAAGATCGCAGCCTCGTTTCACTCGACAGCTCCTACAGAAGGAATGGAGTGACCCGCTGTAAAAGCGGAACCAATAGAAGTCGTAACCGCAGGAATGGGTATGTACTCGTCAGCCGAGACCATCATTCAGAGCAGTCAACGCCGAGCCCTGATCCGCTGCACAGCCTCCCGCAACAACCGCTCAGTCGCGCCCCAACCCAGACACCCATCCGTCACCGACACGCCATAACGCAGGTCCGCACCCAAAGCCTGGCAACCCTCGAACAGATGGCTTTCAATCATCATCCCGATCAGCGAACGATCACCTTGCAAGCGCTGCTCCAGCACATCATTGAACACCGCCGGTTGCCGCAGCGGATCCTTGCCGCTGTTGGCGTGGCTGCAGTCGACCATGATCCGGTTCGCAATCTTCAGGCGGGTCAGGTCACTGTTGACCTGGGCCACGCTGGCACGATCGTAGTTCGGGCCGCGATGTCCGCCGCGTAACACCAGATGGGTGTCCGGGTTGCCCTGGGTCTGGATGATCGCCGGATGGCCCTGGCTGTCGACGCCGAAATGGCGGTGCGGGTGGGCGGCCGAGCGGATTGCGTCACTGGCGACGCCGACGCCGCCATCGGTGCCGTTCTTGAACCCTACGGGCATGCCCAGGCCGCTGGCCATTTCCCGGTGAATCTGCGATTCAGTGGTGCGGGCGCCAATGGCCACCCAGCTGAGCAAATCGTCGAAGTAACCCGCCGCCATCGGTTGCAACAGTTCGGTGGCGATCGGCAAACCGAGGCGGAGCATTTCGCGCATCAGCTCCCGCGACAGCGTCAGGCCGCCGGCCATGTCGTCGCTGCCGTCCAGTTGCGGATCATAGGCCAGGCCTTTCCAGCCAACCGTGGTGCGCGGTTTTTCGACGTAGGCGCGCATCACCAGCAGCATCTCGTCGCTGACCTCGGTGGCCAGGCGTGCAAGCTGGGCGGCGTATTCAAGGGCTGACTGCGGGTCATGAATCGAGCAAGGGCCGACAATCACCAGCAAACGGGAGTCTTCACCGTTGAGGATCGCGCGGACGGCTTCGCGATGGGCGGCGACTTGCTGGGTCAGGGCGTTACTGAGCGGCAATTGCTGCTTGAGTTGCAACGAGCTGGGCAGGCGCAGGGTCAGTGCTTCGTTGGCAGGGCTCAGGGTGGACAGCGGCAAAGCGGAGACGGACGAGTTCATAATCGGGGCTTCCTGGGCGAGTGGCGGGTCGTTCCCGCGCGCTCGGCCCTACTGGGGTGTTCGACAATTAGCCGGATTGGCTGCGTGTGTGTGCTTGCCACCTGTGGGTGACCGATCGGAGGCGGCAGGCTGTCCCGAGCGGAGACTGGTAAATCGCCAGGCGGTAAAAGTGTCGTAACGGTAATAAGTGGCGTAGTTCATTGGGTAATCCTCAAGGTGTCTGGTGTGACGCTAAAAATGTGTGGAGCCGAAAAAACAAAACCCCCGGTCGGGAAGCCGACCGGGGGTTGAGAAATCTCTGGTGGCGACCCGTTTAAAGTGGGCGCCGTGTGGGTATCAGGCGCGCCAGTGGCTAAACCAATACCCAAAATAAAAGCTGGCCGGAGCACAGACGTCATTCACCCGGGCGGCCGCAACCGAGCGCGGGGCGCTGGCGGTACGAAGCTGTGCAGGGGCGTTGAACATGGTCTGTCTCCGGTGGATGCATCGAGCTTACTAGAGGCCGGTGCGCGGATTCAATCAGAAATTGCCATCGGCCGCATATTTCCCTGAAACACGCAGGCGACAAGCCTCGCAGAACGTATTGATACTTTTTAGTTGGCGCTTGGCGCTAGGTCTGGCAGGCGCTTTTTGCTAAGGTGTCCGCCAACCACAAAGACCATTGCGTGAGGTGTCTGCTTGATTAGGGTGCTAGTAGTCGATGACCATGATCTCGTTCGTACAGGCATTACACGAATGCTGGCTGACATCGATGGCCTGCAAGTGGTCGGCCAGGCCGAGTCCGGGGAAGAGTCCCTGCTCAAGGCGCGCGAGTTGAAACCTGATGTGGTCCTGATGGACGTCAAGATGCCCGGTATCGGCGGCCTCGAGGCGACGCGCAAGTTGCTGCGCAGCCATCCCGATATCAAGGTAGTCGCGGTGACCGTGTGCGAAGAAGATCCGTTTCCTACAAGATTGTTGCAGGCGGGGGCGGCGGGTTACCTGACCAAGGGCGCTGGTCTGCCGGAAATGGTCCAGGCCATTCGCCTGGTTTTTGCCGGTCAGCGCTACATCAGCCCGCAGATCGCCCAGCAACTGGCCATCAAGTCGTTCCAGCCCACCAGCGATTCACCGTTCGACGCATTGTCCGAGCGGGAAATCCAGATCGCGCTGATGATTGTCGGTTGCCAGAAAGTGCAGATCATCTCCGATAAATTGTGCCTGTCGCCGAAAACGGTCAACACCTACCGCTACCGCATTTTCGAAAAGCTTTCGATCAGCAGCGATGTCGAGTTGACCCTGTTGGCGGTTCGTCACGGCATGGTCGATGCCAGCGCCTGAAATGACTGAAATCTTTGATCCCAGCGCTTTTCTGTCCACGGTCAGTGGGCGCCCTGGCGTGTACCGCATGTTCGACAGCGATGCGCGCCTGCTCTACGTCGGCAAGGCCAAGAACCTCAAGAGTCGGCTGTCGAGTTACTTTCGCAAGTCCGGGCTCGCGCCCAAGACGGCGGCTCTGGTGGCACGGATCGCCCAGGTCGAAACGACCATCACCGCCAACGAAACCGAAGCCCTGTTGCTCGAGCAGACGCTGATCAAGGAATGGCGTCCGCCCTACAACATCCTGATGCGCGACGATAAGTCCTATCCGTATGTGTTCCTCTCGGATGGTCAATTCCCACGACTGAGCATTCATCGCGGCGCAAAAAAGGCCAAGGGCAAGTACTTCGGTCCTTATCCCAGTGCGGGGGCCATTCGCGAAAGCCTGAGCCTGCTGCAGAAGACTTTTTTCGTTCGCCAGTGTGAAGACAGCTACTACAAGAACCGCACACGCCCGTGCCTGCAATACCAGATCAAGCGCTGCAAGGCGCCCTGTGTCGGGTTGGTCGAGCCCGAGGTGTACGCCCAGGACGTCCGGCACTCGGTGATGTTCCTCGAAGGGCGCAGTAATGCCCTGACCGACGAACTGTCGGCAGGCATGGAAGAAGCAGCGATCAATCTCGAGTTTGAGCGCGCCGCCGAGCTGCGCGACCAGATCTCCCTGCTGCGCCGCGTGCAGGATCAGCAGAGCATGGAAGGCGGCACCGGCGACGTCGATGTGATTGCCGCGTTCGTCAACCCGGGCGGTGCCTGCGTGCACCTGATCAGCGTGCGTGGGGGCCGGGTACTGGGCAGCAAGAATTTCTTCCCGCAGGTGGGCATTGACGAAGACGTCTCAGAGGTAATGGCGGCGTTTCTCGGCCATTACTTCATCAGCAGTCCCGAGCGCGACTTGCCCAGCGAGTTGATCGTCAATGTGGTGCATGAAGATTTCCCGACGCTGATCGCGGCGATTGATGAGCTGCGCGGTCGCGAACTGTCCATCAGCCACAGGGTGCGTGGCACTCGCGCTCGCTGGCAGCAATTGGCAGTCACCAACGCTGAGCTAGCCCTGGGCGCGCGCCTGGCCAACCGGCAACATGTTGCAGCTCGCTTCGATGCCTTGGCCGAAGTGCTGAACCTGGACGAGCCTCCGCAGCGCCTGGAGTGCTACGACATCAGTCACTCCAGCGGTGAAGCGACTGTGGCGTCGTGCGTGGTATTCGGACCTGAGGGGCCGATCAAGTCCGACTACCGCCGCTACAACATCGAAGGCATTACCGGAGGCGATGACTATGCCGCCATGCACCAGGCCCTGACCCGACGCTTCAGCAAGCTCAAGGACGGGGAGGGCAAGCTGCCGGACATCCTGTTGGTAGACGGGGGCAAAGGCCAGTTGTCGATGGCTCGCGACGTGCTCAACGAGCTGGCGGTGCCCGACCTCATACTTTTGGGTGTGGCCAAGGGGGCGACCCGCAAGGCCGGTTTTGAAACCCTGTACCTTAACGATGCTGCCCACGAATTTACCTTGCGCGGCGACTCGCCGGCACTGCACCTGATCCAGCAGATTCGCGACGAGGCCCACCGCTTCGCGATTACCGGTCACCGCGCTCGCCGTGGTAAAACCCGTCGCACCTCTACGCTCGAAGGCGTGGCCGGAGTCGGGCCAACCCGTCGACGGGATCTGTTAAAACATTTTGGTGGATTGCAGGAGCTGTCTCGTGCCAGCATCGAAGAGATAGCCAAAGCACCCGGAATCAGTAAAAAGCTCGCAGAGTTGATTTATGCAAATCTGCACAGCGAGTAGAATGCCACCTCACCTCGTAGCCAGTTGTGCCGATGAATATCCCTAATCTGATTACCGTTCTACGCGTCCTGCTCATCCCGATCTTTATTTTGCTGTTCTATCTGCCGTATCAGTGGAGCTACATGGCCTCCGCCTCGGTCTTCGCCTTTGCCGCCGCGACGGACTGGCTGGACGGGTATCTGGCTCGCCGCCTGGAGCAAAGCACACCGTTCGGGGCTTTCCTCGATCCGGTGGCCGACAAGCTGATGGTTGCCGTGGCCCTGGTGCTGCTGGTGCAGGAACACGGCAACCTGTGGCTCACGCTGCCGGCCGCCGTGATCATTGGACGCGAAATTGTCGTCTCGGCCTTGCGCGAGTGGATGGCCGAGCTTGGCGCCCGTGCGCATGTCGCCGTGTCCAACCTGGGCAAGTGGAAAACCGCCGCGCAAATGCTCGCGTTGGTGATCCTGCTGGCCAATCCATCGGACTTCACCTTCTGGGTGCTGGTGGGCTACGCGCTGCTGCTGATCTCTGCAGGCCTGACTTTGTGGTCGATGGTCCAATACTTGCGGGCTGCCTGGCCGCATCTGAAGACCGAGGTTGAAAAGAAATAAAACTTTTTTGAATCAAGGGGTTGACGGGGCTTCTGGATTCTATAGAATGCGCCACACCAAGACGCGGGAATAGCTCAGTTGGTAGAGCACGACCTTGCCAAGGTCGGGGTCGCGAGTTCGAGTCTCGTTTCCCGCTCCAAGTTTGTACACATTTGATGTTGCGCTACACGACAGCAAATGTTTTGAGGCCGAGTAGCAAAATGGTTATGCAGTGGATTGCAAATCCACCTACGCCGGTTCGATTCCGACCTCGGCCTCCACTATTAAAAAACCCGTAACTCAGTGAGTTACGGGTTTTTTTTGCGCTCGGGAAAGTGCGCTGGAGCACATCCGATATCCACCGCGCTGACTTCCAGCCAACTGGCCGCGCTGCCGCCGTCTTCTTCGGGAATCAGCGCATCGGGCAGACCGAGATCGACCACCACTTGCCACAACTGCGTCGCAGCGTGACCGGCGTCGGAGCGCGCTGTTGCGCTTACAGTTGCTGATGTTTATCGAGCATGCGCTGGCGTCTGTTCCGGCCCCGCAACGGTAATACCCAGTCGACACAATCTGCGTAGATCCATGATTTGTGAAGAGATTTAAGCGGACAACGCGGAAAGAATTAGTCTTGAAAAGGGTGGTCGCGAACTTGCTTCACCGCCTCGGGATGTATATATTCCCACCTCTGCTGCACAAGCGTCGAATTTGCCAAGTTTTTCTTGGCCCATTTTCAGGCTGCTTGACCGCGCTACCGCCCGAATGGCGAAACTGGTAGACGCATGGGACTTAAAATCCCCCGCTCGTAAGGGCGTGCCGGTTCGATTCCGGCTTCGGGCACCATTTATATCAAGGGCTTGCATGAGAATTTTCATGCAGGCCCTTTTTGTTATCACATCTGCAATTACTTGGCTTTCCAGCTGCCCCCGCCGGTTTCGCAGTCAATTTTTGACTGGCGCAAGTTCTCGCCCCCGTAATAAAACGTGCTGACCTGCGCATTGTCAGGAATGTTAATCGACTGGCTGTTCTTGTCCTTGCTGGTCGATTGCGGATTCGCCAGGGTTTCCTGCGTCAACGTCGCCAGGCAGGTGGCCTGGTAGTGGTCGTCACATTTCTCGACCTTCTTCTTGGTGCTGGTCAGCATTTCCCGGCTTTCATTGCTGCACGACCAGTTGATCGCATCTACCGGCATGCCTTCGTATTCGTAACAGATGTGGGATTCGACGACGGGGACGGAAGGGCTTTGGGATCGCGTGGTGACGTCGCATCCCTGAGCCATCGCCAGGCCGGGACTCAGACTGACGAGCAGAAGCATGACTTTGCTGTTCATCGGGATTTCCTCTCCGAAGCGCCCCACAGGTAAATACGGGGCATATCGGATTGGAAAAGCGCTGAATGGGCTGGTTCCATTGGATTGTTTGGCGGGGGGAGTCAGACAGCGTCCATCGCGAGCAAGCTTTGCTCCCACAGGTATTCTGTTTCCACAGGAAATCGACCATGCCAGTTAAAAACTGTTACCTATGTGTGTGAACTGATTTGTGACCCATGTGGGTGAGTCATACCGGCATGAGCGCTTTGGTTACTTTCGCCTGGGCCGGCATTCCGGCTTTTCGAAAGTGACCCGCTGTAAAAGCGGAACCAATAGGAAGCCATTACCGCAGCAACGGATATGCACACCACACAATAGGCAAAAAAATGACCCGCGTGCGGGCGGGCCAAGGGGATTCATCAAAGGAGTGAATCCACTGTAGGGCACCGCTTGTGAAAGGTGCGTGAAAATTACCTGAATCGCGGCAGCGGCCTGTCCACGGGTTTGAGCGACGACAGCGTGTTGCGAATCAGCGGCGTGTCCTTTTCGATGTCATTCAGCCGATCACGGATTCTCAGGGCAGTTGGATGTCCGCCCTGGTGGTCGACCCAATCGGCAATTTCCTTGCACGCAGCGGCCAGGCGAGCCTGGCGGGTATCAAGCAGGGTGAGCAGGGTGGTGATGGACTCTTTTTCGGACATGAAACACCTCCGTTCAAGAAACCTGGCAAATGGCAGCAAAAAGCCCGCCGGGTGCGAGCTATCTGCCGATGGGTACGCCAATCCTTCAGCAAGCAAAGTATAGACCCGTACTTCAACCTTGTCGGGCCGTGACGCGTGACCTGTCATTGAGGCGCTGGCATTCGCGTCGCGCGTCTTCTTCGAGATCAAATCCATCGCCGATAAAGCCACGAGTACGGGTATCGGCTATGCGATACCAGCCCGTGGCGTCCGGTGGTAGATGGCTGACTTCACCGGCTCTGCGTCCGTGGATGATGATTTTGTTACAGCGCTTGACGACGAATATGTCTTCCATGGCTCCACCGCAGCAGATTCTGTTCACATCAACTATAGAAGCCATTTGCAATCGTGCAAAAAATCGGCAGATCAAAGCATCCGACAAACCCCGGGTTACCGCAAGTCGGCGTCCTGCGCGGCCTCGACCATTTTCTCAAGAAACATCGCCAATCCGACTTCTTCAGCTCTTAGGCCTTTACGCGTTCTGGGCCTCGGCAACTGAGCCAAAGTGCCCAGCAGGAAGCCATCGAGCACCGCCGGATGGATGTAGCATTTGCGACACACCGCCGGCGTGTTGCCCAGTTGTTTGGCGACGTTCTTCACCATCTCCACTACATGGCGCTTGGCATCCGACTCCGGCTCCCAGTGCAACTCGCGCAGCACCGACAGAGCCAGGGCACTGCCAGCCCAGGTGCGGTAATCCTTGGCGGTAAAGTCGGCACCGGTCAGGTTGTGCAGGTAGGCGTTGACGTCAGAGGAGCTGACCGTATGGCGCTCGCCATTTTCGTCCAGATACTGAAACAGGTTCTGCCCGGGAAGCTCCAGGCAGCGCTTGATGATGCGCGCCAGACGCCGATCCTTGACCGTGATCTGATGCTCGACGCCGCTCTTGCCGCGGAACTGGAACAGGATCGCGCTGCCGTTGACTTCAACGTGGCGGCTGCGCAGGGTCGTCAAGCCATAGGATTGGTTGTCCCTGGCATATTGAGTGTTGCCGACCCTGATCAGTGTAGCGTCGAGCAAGGTAATCACAGTGGCCATGACCTTGTCGCGACTGAAACCGGGCGCATCCAGCAATGCCTCAAGCTGTTGGCGCAGTTTCGGCAGGGCCATGCCGAAATCCCTCAGGCGCGAGTATTTGTCGGCGTCGCGCACTTCGCGCCAGCGTGCGTGATAACGGTACTGCTTGCGCCCGCGGGCATCGCGCCCGGTGGCTTGCAGATGACCGCGCGGATCAGCGCAGATCCACACGTCGGTGTACGCCGGTGGCACGGCAAGACTGTTGATGCGTTTAACCTCGTCCGGGTCGGTGATGCGCTGACCGCTCGAGTCGAAGTAACAGAATTTGCCGCGCAGTTTCCTGCGGGTAATTCCAGGTTGCGTGTCATCGACATAATGCAGGTCGGGTGGCAGGACAACGGGCAGATCGGTATCGGGCATGGCGGTAATCCTGGCTGGGAATCAGTGGCCGTTACAGCCATTGACCGCGTGCCGGGGCAGTGGTGCCAGCGGATTTACGCCAGCACCGCCACCGCCTTGATCTGTGCCCACAGTTGCTGGCCGGGATGCACGCCCAACTGGTCCCGGGAATAGCGGGTAATGCGCGCCAGCAGCGGCGTGCCGCCAGCCTCCAGGCGAATCAGCACGTGCGCGGCATTGTCCGCAGGCATCTCGCTGACCACCGTAACGGGCAGGCGATTGAGAATGCTGCTGTGCCCAAAGCTGTCCAGG
Organism: Pseudomonas sp. LB3P31; assembly: GCF_054897945.1. Classification (NCBI taxonomy): domain Bacteria; kingdom Pseudomonadati; phylum Pseudomonadota; class Gammaproteobacteria; order Pseudomonadales; family Pseudomonadaceae; genus Pseudomonas; species Pseudomonas sp. LB3P31. The sequence continues at coordinate 612,554 of NZ_CM142710.1, read as the reverse complement.
CTCAGGCTGACATCCCGCGCCTGGACCTTGCACCGCAGGGCCTGGCCCTGGATCATTGGCGCGTGGGCCACGCGAATGCTCATGGCGCTGGTGGGCAGTTGCAGGGTCAGCAACTGGTAGTCGGCATCGTAGGCACTGACCTGGCCCTCGATCACCACGCCTGCGTCGTCACCCAGCGCCAGTGGCAGGTCCAGCCGAGCGAGGGTTTCGCCGATCGGGCCGCTGGCCAGTGCCTTGCCTTCGCTGAGCAGGACAATATGATCGGCCAGGCGCGCAACTTCATCCTGGGAGTGGCTGACGTACAGCACCGGGATCTCCAACTCGTCATGCAGGCGCTGTAAATATGGCAGGATTTCATTCTTGCGCTGGCTATCCAGCGCCGCCAGCGGCTCGTCCATCAGCAGCAGCCGGGGACTGGTGAGCAACGCCCGGGCGATGCCGATGCGCTGACGTTCACCGCCCGACAGGTTAAGCGGATGGCGATCGAGCAGATGGCCAATACCGAGCAATTCGGTGGCGTGGGCCATGTCGACCCGGCGCTGGTGGGCCGGGATGCGCTTGAGGCCGAACTGCAGGTTGGCCAGCACCGACAGATGAGGAAACAGGCTTGCTTCCTGGAACACATAGCCCAGGGCGCGTTTGTGGGCCGGGACAAAAATCTTTTTCGCACTGTCCTGCCAGACTTCATCATTGACCTGGATAAAACCCTGTTCGGCCTTCTCCAGCCCGGCGATGCAGCGCAGGCAAGTGGTCTTCCCGGAGCCGGAGTGGCCGTACAGCGCAGTCACTCCTCGACCAGGCAATTGCAGATCGACGTCCAGGGCAAACCCCGGATAGTCCAGTTTCAGGCGCATATGAATCATGGATCAGCTCCAGCCCGCACGGGTTTTGCGGCTGGAGTACAGCGCCAGCAACACAACAAACGAAAACACCAGCATCGCCCCGGCCAGCCAATGGGCCTGAGCGTATTCCATGGCTTCGACGTGGTCGTAGATCTGCACCGAGACCACGCGGGTTTTATCCGGGATGTTGCCACCGATCATCAGCACCACACCGAATTCGCCGACCGTATGGGCGAAGCCGAGTATGGCCGCAGTAATGAAGCCGGGGCGTGCGAGGGGCAGGATTACACTGAAAAAAGTGTCCCAGGGATTGGCGCGCAGCGTTGCCGCCACTTCCAGCGGGCGAGTGCCGATCGCTGAAAAAGCGTTTTGCAGGGGTTGCACCACGAATGGCATCGAGTAGAGCACCGAGCCGATGACCAGGCCTGCAAAACTGAAGGTGAGGGTGCCAAGCCCGAGTGATTGGGTTAACTGGCCAATAAACCCGTGGGGGCCCAACGCCAGTAACAGATAAAAGCCAATTACCGTTGGCGGCAGGACCAGGGGCAGGGCGACGATCGCCCCGACCGGGCCGCGTAGCCATGAGGTGGTACGCGACAGCCATAACGCGATCGGAGTGCCGATCACCAACAGGATCACCGTGGTCAGCGACGCCAGTTTCAGGGTCAGCCAGATGGCAGCAAAATCGGCACTCGTCAGGCTCATTTAGAGTTGGTAACCGTAGGATTTGATGACGGCAGCGGCTTTTGGCCCCTTGAGGTATTCAACCAGCGCCTTGGCGGCTGGATTGTCCTTGCCCTTGTTGAGGATCACTGCGTCCTGCTTGATCGGGTCGTGCATGTCCGCCGGCACGATCCAGGCCGAACCTTTGGTGACTTTGCCGTCCTTGTAGATCTGCGACAGGGCAACGAAACCGAGTTCGGCGTTGCCGGTGGACACGAACTGGTAGGCCTGGGTGATGTTCTGGCCTTCGACGATCTTGGCTTTGACTTTATCGGTCAGGCCCAGTTTGGCCAGGACCTGGGTGGCTGCCAGGCCGTAGGGTGCCGCTTTTGGGTTGGCGATGGAGAGGTGCTGGTAGTGATCGTCGCTCAGGACCTTGCCCTTGCTGTCGACGTAACCTTCCTTGGCCGACCACAGCGCCAGGGTGCCGATGGCGTAGGTGAAGCGTGACCCCTTGACGGTATCACCTTCGGTTTCGAGTTTCTGTGGGGTGCTGTCATCGGCCGACAGCAACACTTCGAACGGCGCGCCATTCTTGATCTGGGTGTAGAACTGACCGGTTGCGCCGTAGGCCGCCACCAGCTTGTGCCCGGTGTCTTTCTCGAAATCGGCTGCGATCGCCTGGATCGGTGCGGTGAAGTTGGCCGCGACGGCGACCTGGACTTCGTCCGCCTGGACCGATCCGAAGACGAGTAGAGAAAGCAGGCTGGCAAGGGCAGTAGGGGCAAAACGTGAGGCGCGAAGGGTCATGAACGGCTCCGTAGTGGGCAAGTGCAGCAAGGGTATAACGCTATGTAGTGAAATATATAGCGTAATGCCTGCAAACGGAACGCGATTGTATACATGATGACAACGGTTATCCCGGTAGGAGCTGCCGAAGGCTGCGATCTTTTGATCTTGATCCTAAACGAAGATCAAAAGATCGCAGTCTTCGCCAGCTCCTACGGGGTTTCGCGGCGGCCTGAAACTTAGCGCACCATCTTGGCCAACCCTTCCTCCGCCAGCCGGCGGGTAAGCTCTGCCGTGCCCATTTCCACCCCAAGCCTGAACGCCTGACCTGCCCAAAGATTACTGAAATCCGCTTCACCTTTGGCCCGCAATGGCATCAACGCTCCCCCAGCGAGCGGAAAAGCCGGTGCCTTGTCACTCATTGGTCCCAACTCGCGCATCACCCGATTGAGAATGCCCCGAGCCGGGCGGCCGGTGAACAGATTGGTCACCGCCGTCTCGCTTTCCCTGGCCGTGCGCAGTGCCTGATGATGAGAGGCGCTGACCTTGGCTTCGGGAGTAAACAGGTACGCCGTGCCCACCTGCACCGCCGAAGCGCCCAGTAGAAAGGCTGCCGCCACACCGCGCGCATCACTGATACCGCCCGCCGCAATCACTGGCACTTTTACCGCGTCGACAATCAGCGGCACGAGGGCGAAGGTGCCCACCTGGCTGCTCAGGTCATCACTGAGGAACATCCCGCGATGACCGCCCGCTTCGTAGCCCATGGCAATGATCGCATCACACCCATGCTGCTCCAGCCAGATGGCCTCTTCGACGGTAGTGGCAGAGGACAGCACCTTCGCGCCAGTCGCCTTGACCCGGTCGAGCAGGGATTTTTCCGGCAGACCGAAGTGAAAACTCACCACCTCCGGGCGCAGTTCTTCGACAACCTCGCAGGTGGCGTTATCGAACGGCGCGCGATTGGACACCGGCGTCGGTGCGTCGAAGTCCACACCCAGTTCGCGGTAGTAGGGCTGCAGCAGGTTCTTCCAGTCCCGGGCTCGTTGCTCATCGGCCTGGGGTGGTTGATGACAGAAGAAGTTCACGTTGATGGGGCGCTGGGTGTGCGCGCGAATGGCCTTGAGTTCTTCGCGCAGCTGATCGGTACTCAACATGGCGGCGGGCATCGAACCCAGGCCGCCGGCGTTACTCGCCGCGATCACCATGGCCGCAGTAGTCGCGCCGGCCATGGGCGCCTGGATGATTGGCAACTCGATGCCAAGCAGGTCGAGAATGCGGGTGTCTGGCCATTGACTCATTTTGGGTGCTCTCCGGCGTCGAAACAGGGCAGGTCGGTCGAGCTGGACTTGTACCAGTAATGCTGGTGGCAAGGCCAGCCTCGGCGCCGGATTTGTGCCGTCGTAATCAGCGCCGATGCAGCCCGCTCCCTCCACCAAACGAGTGATTCATGAACTGCGATGAGTTGTGGAAATTGTTCAGGCGCTGGTTGCCGAGTGAGCGCGCTGCCGAGTCGCGGTCAAGATTTTGCAGTTGGGCGTTGTTGGCCGGATTGACCCGGTTCGCCCCACCGACCATCGACTGCCAGCCACCGTCGGTTTTCTTGTAAACATGGCCATCGTGCCCGGCATACACGTTGTCACCGACCCTGGCGGCACCGCTGTTGCGCCCGTGTATCCCGCCGATCTGGGTGGTGTTGCCAGTGTTGGGGTTGTAAACCGCTGCCCGACCGGCCGTAACCTGATTGCCCGTGCGAGCGTTGCCTGCAGTCACCCGCTGACCGGCGATGGCGCCGCCGTCCGGGCCCACGGCGACACCACTGCGGCCTGCCGCGTAATTGCCGGTATAGACGTTGTGCACCGCGCCCCGTTGGCCTGCGGCCGAGATACCCGTGCGCGAGTTGTAGGAAGAGCCCACCTGACCGGCCCAGCGATTGCCGGTCCAGGCGTTGTAACCGGCACCATAGCGACTTACCGAGGCCCGATCGCCCCATTGTCGGTAGATGTTGCCCGTAGCGCCGGCCCAGCCTCCTGGGCCCCAGGCAACCGCGCCACCGTGATAACCGTAGGCGGCGCCACCCCATGGGATCGGCGCCGGGTACAGGTGTGGGCCCCAGGCATAACCCCAGCCGTAATTGCCCCACCACGGGTACGCGCCCCAGCCCCATCCCATGGCCACCGTACTGCCGCCCCAGCTCCAGCCAAAACCGAAACCGAAGGTCCAGCCGGTCCAGGGGGTGTAGCGAATCGCCACGCCAAAACCGTAGGTCACTGGCGGTCCATACCAGACGCTGCCGACCCAGGGTGTGTAGGGGTAGCCGGTGCCATAGACCACCACGCCGCTGGCCGGATCCACGGTTGAGCCCTGGTAACCCGGGGTGTAGCCCACCACTACGGTATCGCCGCTGGTCTCGTAGATTTTCACGTAGGTAACGTAGTGCAGCGCTGAACTCGGCGGAATCGAGTAAATGACGGCGGGCACCGATGTCGCTACAGACCAGGGGCCCTGGACCGAGGTCGCGGTGAACCAGATGCCGTTCTCCACCGCGTACCAGCTGCTGGCGCTGACCATGATGATGGGAGTTGCCGAATTCACCACGTATTGCAGCGGCGTGTCGTTGATGGCCTTCAGTTTCGGCTCGCCATCAAATTGCGGCGCGGTCATCTTCACCACGCTTTTCTTGATGGCCGAGGTTTGCGGGATAGTAGCGGCGATGGCCGCCTCCCTGGCCTGAGGCGTGCCGGCCACCGATGCCTTGACGTTTTCCTTGGCGCTGTCGTCGGGAATGTTGGCGAAATCGGCGGGCAGTTTGTCGGCGGCGACAAACGTCCACGGACCTTGCATGTCACTGGCGCGAAACCAGCGGCCGGAAATCAGCACGTAGCTGTTCTGATCGCCGATCTCCTTGAAGATATGCCCGGTGGTATTGCTCACATACAGCAACTGGGTACCCTGGATCGGCTGCCACTGCGGGGCGCCGTCAGTGACGATCAGCTCTGTCGGCGAGGTGGCGATATGGATCTGCGGAATCGGCGGCTTGGCCAGGGTCGGTTTTTTGCCCTTTGGATCGCTCTGGCCGACGAGCAGGTCAACCTGACGACTCTGGATCGCGGCTTTTTTGCTTTTCTCCAGGTCGGCGGGACTTGAGGGCAGCGGTGCATACACACCGTTCAGCGCGTCTGCGCTCATCCAGCCGTCGAACACATGCAGGTAGTGCCTGCCTTGATCATCCTTGAGTAGCAGCGGACGGGTGTTGATCACTCGCTGCAGCGAGGTGCCCGTCACGGGTCGGTAGGCCGGCTCGCCATCGATGTAGACCAGCAACGCCGGGACGTCCGAAGTGATGATGGTGGGTGGGGTGTTTTCAAGCGGCGCACTGCCGGATGTCTGTTCGGCGGCAATCACACCGACCGCGGCTTCGAGCTGATCAAGGGAGATGGTCTTCTTGCGCGCCGCCGCATCCTTTTGCAGCGCTGCCATCCAGGTGTCGGCCTGGCTGGCGCTGGCGGGGAAGTCGGCCTTGAGGATCTTGTATTGGTCCAGGGCCACCCAGCGGGTGGCCTTGTCGACGAGCGTGTGGGCGCTGAACTGCACGATGCCGTAGGTAGCTTTCCCATCGGCTCCCGTGGCCTCGACTGCCGCCCGGGCCAGCAGGGTATAGCCGTCCCAACTGTCGAGTTGAGGCTGGTAGATCGTCAGCCTGGTGTTGCCGCTGGTCAGCACCTGGGGCCAGCTCGGGCTGACAGTGGTTTGCTCGGTGGCCGCCTTCGCGGGTTGCGCAGGCGCGGCGTGGGCGGCGCTGAAGGACAGCAGGCTCAGCATCAGCAGGACAGTAAACGAACGCAAACAAGACATGGTCAGCTCCATCGACAAGACAGAGTCATTGTAGGAGCTGCGTAGGAGCTGTCGAGTGAAACGAGGCTGCGATCTTTTGACTTTGATTTTAAAAAAACCAGATCAAAAGATCGCAGCCTCGTTTCTCTCGGCAGCTCCTACGGGTGAAGGGTTTCGCGCTCAAGCAGCTGGCGCTTACGCTCCACCCCCCACCGATACCCCGACAAATCGCCATCACTGCGCACCACCCGATGACAAGGAATCGCCACCGCCAGATGGTTAGCGCCACAGGCCTGAGCCACCGCCCTGAAAGCTTTGGGTGCACCAATGCGCTGCGCAATCTCGGAGTAGCTGGCCGTACTGCCCAGCGGAATTTCGCGCAACGCCTGCCACACCCGCTCCTGAAACGCCGTCCCCCGCACGTCCAGCGGCAAATCCAGGCCCAGGGCCGGCGCCTCGATAAAGCCGACAACCTTGGCAATCAGCTGCTCGAACTCATGATCGGCCCCTAGCAGATTGGCCAACCGAAACCGGTCCTGCAGATCGCACACCAGCTGGTGCGGGTCATCGCCCAGCAGAATCGCGCACACCCCGCGTTCACTCTGCGCCACCAGAATCGCGCCCAATGAACACTGACCCACGGCAAACAGAATGTCATTGTTCTGGCCAGACGCACGGTAATCCGCAGGCTTCATGCCCAGCACATTGTCCGCCGCCGCATAAAACCGGCTGTTGGAGTTAAAGCCGGCGTCGTACAGCGCATCAGTCACCGAGCCGCCATCCGCCAGCCGCTCACGCACCTTGCGCGCGCGATGGGCAACGGCGTAAGCCTTGGGCGTCAGGCCGGTCAATGTCTTGAACACCCGATGGAAATGAAAGCTGCTCAGACCCGCAACCAGCGCCAGGTCATTGAGCGCCGGCACCGCTTCGGCCGCTTCGATCTGCCGACAGGCGGCAGCCACGGTTGCGGCGTGCTGTGCGGCGAGATCGCTCTGGTCTTTCGCCGCCCTTTTGCTCGGGCGATAACCGGCCGCCTGGGCTTGCTCGGCGGTATCGAAGAACAGCACATTCTGCGGCTTGGGCAAGCGTGCCAGGCTGCTGGGGCGGCAATAGATGCCAGTGGTTTTCACCGCATAAACAAACTGCCCGTCCGCACGTGGATCACGCGCAACCACCGCAGCCCAGCGGGGATCGTTCTCGGTGGCGAGGGTAGTCGAATGAGAGGTCATGGCTTCACCTGTGTTGACGTGTTTGATCCAGACTAGGGCTTGCGGGGCGACGCAACACTCCGGGGCTTGCGATTGAATTCGAAAAATTCATCGCGCGGTCCGGAAGGTGAAGTTGATCCGCTGTTCGCCCAGACGCGGATGCTGGCCGTCCTTGATCGGCAGTATCCCGTGGTAACGCAAGCGATCGACACCACCCCAGACCACGATATCGCCATGGAACAGCGACACCCGCTGACATTTGTCACTGCGTTCGAACCCACCAAACTGGAACACCGCCGGCAGCCCGAGGGAGACCGAGACGATGGGCGCGGCCATCGACGTTTCGTCCTGGTCCTGATGCAATGACATCTTCGCCCCAGGCAGGTAGCGATTGATCAGGCAGGCGTCAGGTTCGAAATCGGCGAACCCGGCTGCTTGCGCCGCTGCCTGGGCCAGCTGGAAAAACACGTCGGGCATTGGCGGCCAGGGCTGGCCGTTCAACGGGTCCTGGCGAGTGTAGCGATAGCCGCTGCGATCGGTGGTCCAGCCCCAGGTGCCGCAGCTGCTCAGGGCCGCTGACATGGTGAAGCCACCGGGGGTAACCATCTGCCGGAAGGGCGCCGCCGCGAGGACAGCCTCCAGTTCCGGCAGCAGTCGTTCAAACCAGGGTAAGGCGAAACCCCGCAGCACCCATGACTGCTCCGCGATCTGCTCGCGCCTGGACGGTTGTGCAGATTCATGGTCGGCAAACAGATCCAGAGTGACAGGGCTCATGGAGCATAACTCTTTTTGACGATAATCAGCGGTTTGAAAGATGCCGGCGTTACAGCGCTTTGCTGACGCTGATCTCGCTGATGACATCTTCGCCCTGGCCGTGAATCGCGTCCAGCGCGGCCTTGGCTTCTTCCGGGGTGCCATGTTCAAGCTGGGCAAACTCGAAGCGGCGCTCGCCGTTGAGTTTGTATTTGATGACGTACTTGGTCGTCTGGGCCACGGTCATACCTGCAAGTCGGGGTGTGGAAACGCCACTCAGCTCAGTTTCGAGCTGGAGCGGCGGATGATCTTGATCGAGTGCGTCAGGGTCGGTTTGCGGGTCACGCTGATCGCCCGGTTGCTCACCGTGTCGATGGTGATGTTCCAGAAACCGGTGCTTGGCGCGGTAATACGGGCTGGAAAAGTGTCGAACGCGCCGCCGTGATAGGTGTGCCGGCCGCCATTCTTGAAGCTGCGGAAGTTGGCGTCGTTCATCAAACGGATATTGCAGGTTTGCGAGCATTGAATGACGACGATGTCGTCTTCATTGAGGTGCTCGCGCTGGTGGATAAATTTCATGAGGCGCCTCCAGATGGGCTTTTTCTACAAAATCAAAACGATAGCTTGGTCGATTGGCGCAGTTTATCAGCCCGAACAGGTTATTATCCGGTCGCCGTGGCCCGCTTTGGTAATAAAAGCAGTTATTTGGACATCAATGAGCGATTAACCCAGGCAGCTTCGGAGAAAAACAGCATTTGTGCTGTCGGAGGGTCTTTATCGGAGGTTTTATATGAAGTGGGGTGTATGGTTCCTGCCGTTGTCGTTAGCGATCAGTGGCTGCGCAAGTGTCTCGGAGATCAATGAAACGCTGCCAACCATGAGCGTGATCTCTGGCAAAAAGCCCCATGAGTATGCGCAGTGCCTGACCGAGAAGCTGGCCAGCAGCCGTGGCGCCTTGCAGATCGAGCCGCACAAGGATGGCGTGCGGGTGATCGTGCCGCAGAAATTTTCCTCGGGACCAGCCGCAGTGTTTGATATTGAAGACCGTTCCACTGGCAGCAGTATCAAGCTGCACGAGCGCATTTCCAATGTGCCGTTACGCCCTTGGGATGTGCGCAATGCGGCGACTGCCTGCATATCCGGCTGATAGAATACCGCCCCTCAATACCGATGCCGCCACAGCAACGCTATGGCGGCATTGTCATTTCTGGAGTCGAGCATGAAGCGAGAGCAGGTACGTGAGCGTCACGCAGAGGGGCATATTTCTGCCACCCATGTGATACAGAACCCGGCTAACTCAGGGGAATGGATCGTGTTTTTCAAGAAGAGCGCCGGGCGCAGTTACTTTCTGGTGGATGACAACGACGAAGTCGAATCCTTCAGCCGCCTCGACGATCTGATCGAGACCGTGCGCGGCCTCGGAATCAAATTCGCCGAAATCCACATGTAGGGCAGGGCGCCTTACTTGCAGACCACCACAACGCTGCGGTTCTTGAAGTTGCCGACGTCGACCCCTAGGGTCTTGTCGCTTTCCTTCAACGAAGGCGTGCCATCGGTGCCGACGATCCGGTAACCGGTACCGGCGCAGGACGCCTCGGCTTTTTCATAGCAGGTCGCCCAGGAATTGGCCTCCCCGGAACAATCGATGGCCAACCCCTGTTCCCCGTTATTCAGGTAAGTGGTTTCGGAGGTGGCACAGCCGCTCAGGGCCAATACTGCAATCAGTGGCAAAAATTTCTTCATGTCGTTGTCGTCGTCAGGATAATGGGGCTAAGCCTGTGACAGCGCCGGCATCAAAAGGTTATAGCGAAAGGCCACTCTGTTGCATTTCTCCTGCAAAAGCCGCGCAAAAAGCCCTGCGAGAAGCAGGGCCCGTGCACGACCGGGGCAGATCAACGCTTGTCTTTGCCGCGCTTGCCAGCAGTGCTCGCGTGTTCCAGCTCCAACACCGAGGCTACCTCGATCGCCATCGCCTCGGTCGGAAATGACCCGGCGCCGGTATCCTCACCGTTGAAATTGGCTAATCGCCAGTCGCCCGGCTTGACTTGCTTGATCTGGTATCCGTTAACAATTTTCGGTTCCGACATCTATCTGCCTCGTTGGCTTGGTTCAATTGCGCAATGATAGCGCCAAATGCGCCTGTCGGGTGCTGGTGGGCGCAGGGTGGTTTGATCTGCTATCTATAGAAGGCGGCCTGTTCCGGGGAACTATCCGTCTGAATATTTCTCTATGTTGGCATCGGTTAGCCAGTGCGGGGCATTGTAAGGTGCCCGCCGCCTGATTAGACTGCGCCGAAACTCGTACACACAGCCCTTACAAGGACTTTTATGATCAAGAAATGCTTGTTCCCAGCAGCCGGTTACGGTACTCGCTTCCTGCCAGCGACTAAAGCCATGCCCAAGGAAATGCTGCCGGTGGTAAACAAGCCACTGATCCAGTACGGCGTTGAAGAAGCCCTGGACGCTGGGTTGACCGAAATCTCCATCGTCACCGGCCGCGGCAAACGCGCGCTGGAAGACCACTTTGACATCAGCTACGAGCTGGAAAATCAGATCAAAGGCACCGACAAGGAAAAATACCTGGTCGGTATCCGCAAGCTGCTGGACGAGTGCTCGTTCTCCTACACTCGCCAGACCGAAATGAAAGGCCTGGGCCATGCCATTCTGACCGGTCGCCCGTTGATCGGCGACGAACCGTTCGCGGTAGTGCTGGCGGACGACTTGTGCGTCAACCTCGAAGGCGACGGCGTCCTGACCCAAATGGTCAAGCTGTACGAGCAATACCGCTGCACCATCGTGGCGATCCAGGAAGTGGATCCCCAGGAAACCAACAAATACGGGGTTATCGCTGGCGAGCTGATCGCGGATGATTTGTACCGCGTGCGCAACATGGTTGAAAAACCAGCGCCGGAAGACGCTCCGTCGAACCTGGCGATCATCGGGCGTTACATCCTGACCCCGGATATTTTCGAACTGATCAAACAGACCGAGCCAGGCAAAGGTGGTGAGATTCAGATCACCGACGCCCTGATGAAGCAGGCGAAAAACGGTTGCGTGATTGCCTACAAGTTCAAGGGCAAGCGTTTTGACTGCGGTGGCGCTGAAGGCTACATCGAAGCGACCAACTTCTGCTTCGAGAACTTCTACAAGACTGGCAAGGCTTACTGATAGCCTGATCCGCTGGTAAAAAAGCCACCTTCGGGTGGCTTTTTGTTTTTCAGCCCCCAAAAGAAAGCGCAGCACTTGCCCAGCAAGCTCCTGCAGGTATGCTGTTGACCTGCCGAGGAGATTGAAGATGGCCTACGATTTTGACCTTTATGTGATTGGTGCCGGTTCCGGCGGAGTGCGGGCTGCGCGTTTTGCCGCAGGCTTTGGCGCCAAGGTGGCTGTGGCCGAGAGCCGGTACCTGGGCGGCACCTGTGTGAACGTTGGCTGCGTGCCCAAGAAGTTGCTGGTGTACGGGGCGCATTTTGCCGAGGACTTCGAGCAGTCCTCCGGTTTCGGCTGGACCCTGGGCGAGGCGCAGTTCGACTGGGCGACCCTGATTGCCAACAAGGACCGCGAGATCAATCGCCTTAATGGCATTTACCGCAACCTGCTCGTCAACAGCGGCGTGACCCTGCACGAGGGCCACGCCAAGATCGTCGACCCGCATACGGTCGAGATCAACGGCGAGCGTCACTCCGCGAAAAACATCCTGATCGCCACCGGCGGCTGGCCACAGATTCCGGAAATTGCGGGCCACGAACACGCGATCAGCTCCAACCAGGCGTTCTTCCTGAAAGAGCTGCCCAAGCGCGTGCTGGTAGTGGGTGGCGGCTACATTGCCGTCGAGTTCGCCGGTATCTTCCATGGCCTGGGCGCTCAGACTACCTTGCTGTATCGCGGTGACCTGTTTCTGCGCGGTTTCGACGGTGCAGTGCGCAAGCATTTGCAGGAAGAGCTGACCAAGCGCGGGATGGACCTGCAATTCAACGCCGATATCGAGCGCATCGACCGGCAGGCGGATGGCAGTCTTAAAGCCACGCTCAAGGACGGTCGTGAGCTGGAAGCGGATTGCATTTTCTACGCCACGGGACGCCGGCCGATGCTGGATAACCTTGGCCTGGAAAACACCGGCGTCAAGCTCGACAAGAAAGGCTTTGTCGAAGTCGATGAGCAGTATCAGACGGCAGAGCCGTCAATCCTGGCCTTGGGTGATGTCATCGGCCGGGTGCAGCTGACACCGGTGGCGCTGGCTGAAGGCATGGCCGTTGCGCGCCGCCTGTTCAAGCCTGAACAATACCGTCCGGTAGATTACAAAATGATCCCGACGGCGGTGTTCAGCTTGCCGAACATCGGCACCGTCGGCTTGACTGAGGAGGAGGCGCGGGACGCCGGGCATGAGGTGGTGATCTACGAAAGCCGTTTCCGGCCGATGAAGCTGACGCTGACCGAGTGTCAGGAGCGCACCCTGATGAAGCTGGTGGTGGATGCGCAGACTGACAAGGTGCTCGGGTGCCACATGGTCGGCCCCGACGCGGGTGAAATCGTCCAGGGCCTGGCGATTGCGCTAAAGGCTGGCGCGACCAAGCGCGACTTCGACGAAACCATAGGCGTGCATCCAACGGCCGCCGAAGAGTTCGTCACCATGCGTACGCCGGTCGATCGTTAATCGGTTGTTGCCGCGTCTGGCGCTGTCGCAACGGCAGCCGCCAGACGCTGGCTTTCATCAAGGCTCGCCCGGGTCTTGAGCAGCTCGCTCTGCAGTCCCTGGTTCAGCTGCGACTGCTCTTCCACGTTTTGTTTGAGCGACTGGCTTTCCAGCAAGGCTACGCGCAAGCGTTCCTGGAGGAGGGTGCGCTCGCTGTCGATACGGTTGACCTGCTCCAGCAACTGATCCTGGCGACTGTGGGTGTGCTTGAGTTGTTCCTGTAACAGGCTCAGCTCCCGCAGCGTCCCGCGGTTTTCCGTCAGCAGGCGTTCGTTGTCGCGGTGCAACTGGGTGATCTCGTCCTGACGCACCAGCGCACTTTGCTGGGCCTGGCGCAACTCCATCTGAATCTGTTGCACCTGGCCTTCATGGCGGCGCTGTTCCTGCTCGCGCTGCTCCTTGACGGCATTGCGGTAGTGTTCCAGCGCATCGCGGGCATGCAGGTGCTTTTCTTCAAGCGAGCGGATCTGCTCGTCCTTGTCTTGCAGACGCAGTTCGAAGTCCGCCAGCGCCTGGTTCAGCCCGGCGTTGCGGGTCTGTTCGGTCTGCAGCACAGAGAGCGTGCTGTGCAGCGTGTCGGATTCCTGGGTGAGTGCCAGTGTCTGCACTTCGTACTGTTGCTGCAGCTCGTCATTGGCTTCCTGTGCCTTCGTCAACTGCAAATCCAAAGCCTTTTTTTGCTGATCGAACTGCGCGCGTGCCTGGTCGATGGGTTCCTGTGCCTGCTCTTTAAGGCGTTGGGCGAGGCGGGCTACCAGCCCGGCGAGTTCGTCGTCGATGGGCTCGGCAGCAGTTTCCGTGGGTTGCGCTGCGTCGTCGAGCTCCTTCAAATAGCGGTGAATCGTGGTCTTTGAGCCGGTATTGCCCATTTCTATCCGTACCGCATCAATGCTCGGGTGTTCGCCCCGGGCAAGGATTGCCTGGCGTGCCGTTTGAACTACTGCTTTGTTAATGCCGCCGCGAGCCATGAGCTCTCCTACGATTTCGTACTGTGGTACGTACCACAAGAAATGCAGTGTACCACGGAAATAAAACCGAGTAAATTTCAAGAAATATGAGACGGGATATTCTGGTATTATCACGTGTGACAGCGATTTTAAACTGGGGCAAGCTCCAAATCCGTACGCAAAACCCTGTAGGAGCCGGCTTGCTGGCGAAAAACTTGGGGCAACGCGGGGTGTCAGGTGTAACCGCGTCATCGTTGAAAACCTTCGCGAGCAAGCCCGCTCCCACATAGGGATAGAGTGTCCATGAGCGATCTGGATCGTTATCTAAACGCCGCCACGCGCGACAACACTCGGCGCAGCTACCGCGCGGCCATCGAGCACTTCGAAGTCAGCTGGGGTGGTTTCCTGCCGGCCACAGCAGACAGCGTCGCGCGCTACCTGGTCGCCCACGCCGGAAAGCTGTCGATCAACACCCTGAAACTGCGCCTGTCGGCGCTGGCCCAATGGCACAACAGCCAGGGCTTCGCCGACCCCACCAAGGCGCCCGTGGTGCGCCAGGTCTTCAAGGGCATTCGCGCGCTGCATCCGGCGCAGGAAAAGCAGGCCGAGCCGTTGCAGCTGCAACATCTGGAGCAGGTAATCGCCTCGCTTGAGCTCGAAGCGCAAATCGCCCAGGCTGAAAATGATCAGCCGGCGCTGCTGCGGGCCAGGCGCGATACGGCGCTGATCCTCCTGGGTTTCTGGCGCGGCTTCCGCAGTGACGAGTTATGCCGGGTGCAGATCGAACACGTGCAAGCCAGCGCCGGTTCCGGCATCAGCCTGTACCTGCCGCGCACCAAGAGTGACCGCGACAACCTCGGCAAGACCTACCAGACACCTGCGCTGCAGCGCCTGTGTCCGGTGCAGGCGTACATCGCCTGGATCAATGCCGCCGCGCTGGTGCGAGGTCCGGTGTTCCGCAGCATTGATCGATGGGGGCACTTGAGCGAGGAGGGCTTGCATCCCAACAGCGTGATCCCGCTGTTGCGCCAGGCGTTGCAACGCGCGGGCATTGCCGCCGAGCACTACACCAGCCATTCCCTGCGCCGCGGGTTTGCCACTTGGGCGCATCAGAGTGGCTGGGATCTGAAGTCGTTGATGAGCTACGTGGGCTGGAAGGACATGAAGTCGGCCATGCGTTACGTCGAAGCCAGCCCGTTCCCAGGCATGCCGCGCCTTAGTGAAAAGCCTGTTGCGCCCTAGATTCCTTTTTCTTCTATTAATACTGTCGGCTAATAGCCAAAACCAATCAGCAGCATCAGCTTTGCCAATGAGCCATCGAGGGATTGGATAGGTAGTATTCATCTCATCAACTTTTCAACCCCTGACGGAGAGTCATCGATGCCTATCATCAACAGCCAAGTAAAACCCTTCAAAGCTGACGCATTCAAGAACGGCGACTTCGTAACAGTCTCGGACGCCGACCTGAAAGGCAAATGGTCGGTCGTCTTCTTCTACCCTGCCGACTTCACCTTCGTTTGCCCAACCGAGCTGGAAGACCTGGCCGACAACTACGACGCGTTCCAGAAACTGGGCGTCGAGATCTACAGCGTTTCCACCGACACCCACTTTGCCCACGCTGCCTGGCACAACACTTCGCCAGCCATTGGCAAGATCCAGTACACCATGATCGGCGACCCGACCCACGCCATCTCCCGCAACTTCGACGTGCTGATCGAAGACGCTGGCCTGGCTGACCGTGGCACCTTCGTGATCAACCCTGAAGGCCAGATCAAAATCGTTGAACTGAACGATGGCGGCGTAGGCCGTGACGCTTCCGAGCTGCTGCGCAAAATCAAGGCTGCTCAATACGTCGCTGCTCACCCAGGCCAGGTTTGCCCTGCCAAGTGGAAAGAAGGCGAGGCCACCCTGGCTCCGTCCCTGGACCTGGTCGGCAAGATCTAAGTCTGTGATCGCTGCATCAGGGCGGACTCCCGCACCTACCAAGTAAGCTGCACCGCCCTATAAAACGCCCGGGCGAGATTCGCTCGGGCGTTTTTTTATGCCTGCTCTAAATGAATTAGCAAAAAGGAAATCGCCCGTATGTTGGACACCAATCTTAAAACCCAGTTGAAGTCGTACCTGGAGCGGGTCACCCAGCCGATCGAGATCGTTGCCTCCCTCGACGACGGTGCGAAATCCCAGGAAATGCTTGAATTGCTGAAAGACGTTGCCAGTCTTTCCAGCCAAATTACCTTGCTCGATAACGGTGATGATGCGCGCAAGCCATCGTTCTCAATCAACCGCCCGGGTGCCGACATCAGCCTGCGTTTTGCCGGCATCCCCATGGGCCACGAATTCACCTCGTTGGTGCTGGCCCTGCTGCAAGTCGGCGGCCACCCTTCGAAAGCCAGCAGTGACGTCATTGAGCAAATTCGCTCGATCGAAGGCGAGTTCAGCTTCGAAACCTACTTCTCGCTGTCGTGCCAGAACTGCCCCGACGTGGTCCAGGCCCTTAACCTGATGGCCGTGCTCAACCCCAATATCCGTCACGTCGCCATTGACGGCGCACTGTTCCAGGCCGAAGTCGATGAACGCCAGATCATGGCCGTGCCAAGCATCTACCTCAACGGCGTGAACTTCGGTCAGGGCCGCATGGGCCTGGAAGAAATCCTGGCGAAAATCGACACCAGCGGCATCGAGCGTCAGGCCGAGAGAATCAGCGCCAAAGAGGCGTTTGATGTGCTGGTGGTCGGTGGTGGCCCAGCGGGTGCTTCGGCGGCAATCTACGCTGCGCGCAAAGGCATTCGCACCGGCGTGGCAGCGGAGCGTTTTGGCGGTCAGGTGCTCGACACCATGGCCATCGAAAACTTCATTTCCGTGCAGGAGACCGAAGGGCCGAAACTGGCCGTGGCGCTGGAAGAACACGTCAAGCAGTACGACGTCGACATCATGAACCTGCAGCGTGCGGACAAACTGGTGCCAGGCAAGGACGGCCAACTGCACGAAGTGCGCTTCGCCAGTGGCGCGACGCTGAAAGCCAAAACGGTGATTCTGGCGACCGGCGCCAGATGGCGTGAAATGAACGTGCCGGGTGAGCAGCAGTACCGCAACAAGGGCGTGGCGTACTGCCCGCACTGTGACGGTCCGCTGTTCAAGGGCAAGCGCGTGGCGGTGATTGGCGGCGGTAACTCCGGCGTCGAAGCGGCCATCGACCTGGCCGGCATCGTGGCTCATGTGACCCTGCTGGAGTTCGATGTGCAACTGCGCGCCGATGCAGTACTGCAGCGCAAATTGCACAGCTTGCCGAACGTGACCGTGGTCACCAGTGCGCAGACCACTGAAGTCACCGGCGATGGGCAGAAGGTCAATGGGCTGCGTTACAAGGATCGCCAGTCGGACGAAGTGCGCACTGTCGAGCTGGAAGGGATTTTCGTGCAGATCGGTTTGCTGCCCAATACCGATTGGCTCAAGGGCACAATCGAATTATCGCCCCGCGGCGAGATCATCGTCGATGCCCGTGGTGAGACGTCGATGCCGGGCGTTTTCGCAGCCGGCGACGTGACCACTGTGCCGTACAAGCAGATCGTGATTGCAGTGGGCGAGGGCGCAAAGGCTTCCCTTAGCGCATTTGATCACCTGATCCGTACTTCGGCCCCGGCGTAATCGGCCCGACTGAAAGCATGAAAACCCCATGATCGCTCATGGGGTTTTTTGTGTCGGCTCGGTCCAAATGTCGGTCACGAACCTGTGGGAGCGGGCTTGCTCGCGAAGGCGGTGTATCAGCAAACACAAGTGCTGAATGACACACCGCCTTCGCGAGCAAGCCCGCTCCCACAGGTTTGGCGCAATGTTTTACATAGGGGCTGGCTGAATGATCTCGACCCAATAGGCATCCGGGTCCTTGATGAACGCCAGGCTCTTCATTCGGCCATCGTTCAGGCGTTTTTGGAAGTCGCAGCCCAGTGCCTCGAAGCGCTCGCAGGCGGCGACAATGTCCGGCACCGAAATGCAGATGTGGCCAAAACCGCGCGGGTCGGTGTTGCCGTTGTGGTAGGCAAAGTCCGCGTCGTTCTCGGTACCGTGATTATGGGTCAACTCCAGAATGCCGGGGATCGACTTCATCCACTCGGTCCGCGCAGCAGCGTCGGCCGGGATTTGGTTCTTGTCGACCAGCGCCAGGAAGTACAGGCTGAACTCGGCTTCCGGGAAATCGCGTTTTTCCACCAGGGAAAAACCGAGGACTCGCGTGTAGAAATCCAGCGACTTGGTGATGTCCTTGACCCGCAGCATGGTGTGGTTGAAGACAAACTTGGCGGTGGCGGTGTCAGGTTGGGCGGTGACGCCGGGGAAGGTGTTCAATTCGTGCAGGCTCATGGGCCCTCCGGTCAATAATGGGCTAACGAATGGCAGCAATCATACGCAAGGGGTCCGACATCACCAAACCCAAAGCGTCCGCTCTTGCCTGACAGGCGGGCGAGGCCCAGACTTCAGGGCTCAACCCTCAAGTGCGATATTGCAATGATTCGATTCTGTGTACTGATCGGCCTGCTGTCGGCCATGCCCATGGCCCACGCAGAGTCGCCGGTGATTACCTGGCCCAGTGGCTGGGAAGTGGAAGAGGTTCCCCAAGCCGACACAGACTCGAAAGTCTCACGTCAACGCGCAGTGAAAAGCGATCAAGACGGTACGCCGGTGCTGGTGATGGAGCTGACCATGACCCCGGTAGACCCTGGGCATCAAGTCAACCTGCAAGGCGTGTTGCTGGAGATGCGCAAGTCAGTGCAAAAAGACTTTTACCAAGGCGGTTACCAGAGTGTCTGCAACAAGATCCACGAGACTGGCCTGAGCGGTTTAAAGGCGCTGGAGACAACCTGCACCATTACCCAGAATGGGCGGCATGTACTCACTCAAACGTTGGTTGCGGCGGTAGATGCCGATAAGGCTTATGTGCTTTCGTATGCTGGCCAAGCCGAGGCTTACAAGGCAAGCCAGGAGGAAATAGTCGCTACTCGTAACAGTTTGAAACTGTAGTTCGGTTTACGCCGTATACCCGAAAGGATTAAACACAAAGTTAAACGACCAACTGCGGTGAATATAAAAAGCCCTGCAATGGCAGGGCATTGTTTTACGATCTCGAATGCTTATCTGCGCAGCCATGACTCAACAGTCGATCCGCCATATTGTTCTTTCCAGGCTTTGAGCCCACGGTGGTTGCCGCCCTTGGTTTCGATCAGCTCACCGGTGTGCGGATTGTGGTAGGCCTTGACCACCCGAGCGCGCCGGGTTTTCGCTGGTAATGCCTGCTGCAGAGCTGATCTGCCCGGGTTAGGGTCGAGAATGGCGACGATGTCGCGCAGGCTCTTGCTGTAGGTTTTCATCAGCCCCTGGAGCTTCTCTTCGAATTCGATTTCTTTCTTCAACCCGGCATCGTTCTTCAGCGACTCCAGTTGCTTCAGCTGTTCCTGGAGGGCCTTTTCAGCTGCACGAAATTCAGCGAGTCTGGACAATGTCTTTACTCCAATGGAAGTTTGGTTGATACCAACCACAAACAAAGCAACAAGCCAGAAGCCTTGTAGCGGCTCGATGTTGGCGGCTTGCCTGCCGTTATTAGCGCAGGCATAAAAAAAGTGTAGTAGTTAAATCTAAAAGAGTAAATCATGTTTTTATCTTCATGTAACAAGCGTCGCTGTATAGTTAGTTTCCCGTTAATATTTTGACGAACTGGGCCCCAGGCATCGGTCGCGCGAACAGATAACCCTGGAGGAAATCGACACCCCGGGCGGTCAGGTAATCACTCTGCTCTGCGGTTTCCACGCCTTCGGCAACAATCCCCAGATTCAGCTTCAGCGAAAGCTCGATGATGCTGTCGAGGATGTGCCGGGACAGCGCATCGGCGCCAATCATGGCAACGAAACTCTGATCGATTTTCAGGAAGTCGACATTGAACTGGCGCAGGTAGCCAAGACTTGAGTGGCCGGTGCCGAAGTCGTCGAGGGCGATTTTTACCCCAAGCCCATGCAGCTGTTCGAACAGTTGATGGGTGATATCCGTGGGTTCAATCAGTTCGCGCTCGGTCAACTCCAGCACCAGGCACACCGATCCCTTAGTGAAATGACTGAGGAATTCGCGGCAATCGGTGACGAGTTGCAGGTCCTGGCAATGCCTGGCGGTGATGTTGACGCTGATGCGAAAGGGTTGAGCGAGCGATCCCGCAATAGGCGCCAACAGTGCGGCTGTCTGCTGCATCAATGAGCGCGTCATGGGCACGATCAATCCGGAGTGTTCGGCAAACGGAATAAACAGATCCGGTCGCACCAGGCCTTCCTTCGGATGCTTCCAGCGCATCAGTACTTCGGCACCTGACCACTGCTTGCTGTCACCCAGAACGATGGGCTGAAAGTACGGAATAAACTCTTTGGCTTCCAGTGCCCGTTGCATCTCGATACTCGGCGAGGTCGAGCGCTTTTGCAGTATGTGCCCGATCAGCCCCGACACCGCGCCAAAGAATACAAGCAGACTGAACAACGACGGGTACTCGCTGCGGATGTAGCGCCAGGTCTCGCCTTGCGGGAAACCCGCCGTCACGTTAAAGGCATAGCGTTGTGAGCTCAGCGTGGTTTGTGCCACCGGCAAGTCGGGCAGGGGGCCTGCATGAAACTGTCCTTCGGCGCTGAGCCAATTGGGGCCCACTTGCAGCAACACAATGGTGTTGCGCCCGATCAGGCGCAGGATATTGCTTAGATGGTAACCATCCAGGGTGCTCAATGCGCCCTGTTTGCCTTTGCTGAGCCGGTAGACCAGCAAGGCAGTGTCCGGCGTCACCGGGTTGCCTTTCATCAGCAATAGCTGGCCTTGGGTGTAGTCACCCGGGGAGAGTTTGTCCTGGGTTTCACCAAACAGTGAACTGCAGTAAATCGTGTTCTCCCACAGCAGATTCGTCGAACGGACAAATGGCCTGCGAGTGACCTGTTCACGCAGGGCGAGAACTACGTCGCTGCAACGCTGGCCAGCCAGCGGCAGCAATTTCTCTGCGGCCTGGGCGGTGTTGTCGAGCATCAGGTCGAACTGGCGGACTGCTTCTTCGGCGGTCAGCAGCGAACCTTGCTCCAGGGTTCGCTGTGCCTGCATATAAAGAATGCCGCTGCCCAGCAGTATCGGCAGCAGGCCGCTGAGCAGGGTCACGGCAATTCGCGAGCTGCGTTTGCGGCGGGTCTTGGCACTCAATGGCATTTGAGGATCCTGGATGACGAGGTAAGGCTCTCAAATGCTGGCAGGACAACCACGTGCCTTCCAAAAAGAGTTCGACAAGACGCCATGATAGTTGGCCTTTTCACTCTCTGCCCAGGCCAACAAACCCCTTGCGCATCAGGCCTGAATGGGGATTTGATACAGAAGGCGGACAAATATGTTTACGCTGTGTAGAATCGGGTTACGCATACAAGAATAATCGTCTTCTGGCAGCAGAAGCCTCGCCCGTCTTAGCCTTGGGTCGACAATGAAGATATTTGGGTTTCAACTGATCTATGGTGACTTCCTCGCGCGCAGCGTGAGAGGCATTTCCTGTGCGCCACCCGCCGGTCTCAGCATTGCTAGCAACTAACTTTCGTTAATTGATAACCAATAATGAGGCGCCAACCATGGCAGATTTATACGAAAACCCAATGGGCCTGATGGGCTTTGAGTTCATCGAATTCGCATCGCCAACCCCGAACACCCTGGAGCCGATCTTTGCGATCATGGGCTTCACCAAGGTCGCGACCCATCGCTCCAAAGACGTGCACCTGTATCGCCAGGGCGCGATCAACCTGATCCTCAACAACGAACCCAACAGCGTCGCCTCGTATTTTGCGGCCGAGCACGGCCCGTCAGTGTGCGGCATGGCGTTCCGGGTCAAGGATTCGCAGAAAGCCTACAAGCGCGCCCTGGAACTCGGCGCCCAGCCGATCCATATCGAGACCGGCCCGATGGAACTGCACCTGCCGGCGATCAAGGGCATCGGCGGTGCGCCGCTGTACCTGATCGACCGTTTTGGTGAAGGCAGTTCGATCTACGACATCGATTTTGTGTTCATCGAAGGCGTGGACCGTAACCCTGAAGGCGCCGGCCTGAAGATCATCGATCACCTGACCCACAACGTGTATCGCGGGCGCATGGCCTACTGGGCCAATTTCTACGAGAAACTGTTCAACTTCCGCGAGATCCGTTACTTCGACATCAAGGGCGAATACACCGGCCTGACCTCCAAGGCCATGACCGCGCCGGACGGCATGATCCGCATCCCATTGAACGAAGAATCGTCCAAGGGCGCCGGGCAGATCGAAGAGTTCCTGATGCAGTTCAACGGCGAAGGCATCCAGCACGTGGCCTTCCTCAGCGACGACCTGATCGACACCTGGGACCGCCTGAAGAAGATCGGCATGCGCTTCATGACCGCGCCACCGGAGACTTACTACGAGATGCTCGAAGGCCGTTTGCCGAACCATGGCGAGCCGGTCAACGAACTGCAGATGCGCGGGATCTTGCTGGACGGTTCTTCCGAGTCGGGCGACAAACGCCTGCTGCTGCAGATCTTCTCGGAAACCCTGATGGGTCCGGTGTTCTTCGAATTCATCCAGCGTAAAGGCGATGATGGATTTGGCGAGGGCAACTTCAAGGCGCTGTTCGAGTCGATCGAGCGCGATCAGGTTCGTCGTGGGGTGCTTTCCACCGACTAAACCTTTTTAGATCAAAAGATCGCAGCCTTCGGCAGCTCCTACAGGGACTTTTGTTCACCCTGTAGGAGCTGCCGAAGGCTGCGATCTTTTGCTTTTAAGGGCGGCGCTGCCGCATCAGGTGCTTGAACCCTTCAAACACCAGTACCAGCACCGCCATCCAAATCGGTATGTAGGTCAGCCATTCCCCCGTCTTGATGCTTTCCCCAAGCAGCAACGCCACCCCCAGCAGCAGCACCGGTTCGACATAACTCAGCAGCCCGAACAAGCTGAACGGCAGCAACCGGCTGGCGATGATGTAGACCACCAGCGCCGACGCGCTGATCACCCCGAGTATCGGGATCAGCAGAGACAGCCACGGATGCTGGTCAAACACGCCAAAGCCTTGCTCGCCACTGCGCACGAACCAGTACGCAATCGGCAGCATCAGGGCCATGTCCACCCACAGTCCGCCGAGGTTGTCAGTCTTCAACCATTTGCGCACCACGAAATACAGCGGATAACCCACGACCACCACCAGTGTCGCCCAGGAGAATCCGCCGGCTTGATACAATTCGTTGACTACGCCAAGGCTGGCGAAGAACACCGCGACTTTTTGCAGGTATGACAGCCGTTCACCGTAGGCAATACGCCCGGTCAGGACCATGGCCAGCGGCAACAGAAAGTAGCCCAGTGACACATCCAGGCTGTAGTCATTGAGCGGGGCCCACATGAACAGCCAGAGTTGCACGCCCAGCAACGCCGATGACAGTATCAGGCCACCGATCAGCTTCGGTTGCGCGCCAATCCGTCGCAGCAGGTCAATGACCCGCCGCCATTCCCCGGACACCAGCATGAACAGGGTCATGCACGGCACGGTCAACAGCATTCGCCAGCCGAAAATCTCCAGGCCGCTCAACGGCTTGAGCAACGAAGTGTAGTAATACATGACGGCAAACAGCACCGAGGCTGAAACCGATAAAGCGATGCCTTTTGACAAGCTGTCCTCGCGAGGTTGAACGTGAAACGGGGTGCGGAGGATACGTGGTTTTACTGTCGAATATTGTCCAATCAATAAAGATCCCCCGTAGGAGCGAGCCTGCTCGCGATGGTGGTCAACGATAACGCGGGGAGCCTGAATGCCCGCGGTGTCTATTCGCTCATCGCGAGCAGGCTCACTCCTACAGGGGTTTTGTGTTTACTCCGTTACGCGGTTACGATCCGACACGAAATGACTCACATCATTGAACTCCGGCGTTGACGCATGCCCCGGTGTTACCAGCGAATCGATGAATGCTTCATCCTCAGCGCTAATCTTCACCGCCTGCGCCTTAGTGTAGGCATCCCACGGTTCTTCAGTGCGTGGGCCGACAATGGCTGAGGTCACGGCGCTGTTGTTCAGCACCCAGGCGATGGCGAACTCGACGATGCCGACGCCGCGCTCCTGGTGTATTGCTGGATCTGCTGAGCAATGCGCAAAGACTCGACGCGCCATTCCGTTTCCAGAATGCGTTTGTCTGCGCGTCCTGCGCGGCTGTTAGCGTCCGGCTTGACGTCCGGCGCGTATTTGCCGCTGAGCACGCCGCGCGCCAACGGACTGTATGGCACCACCCCGAGGCCGTAATTTTGCGCGGCACTGATCTGTTCGGATTCGGCCTGGCGGTTGACGATGTTGTACAGCGGCTGACTGATCACCGGCCGGTCGACACCTAGCTTATCGGCCACGCGAATCACCTCGGCGATGCGCCAGCCCCGGTAATTCGACAGGCCCCAATAGCGGATCTTGCCTTCGCGAATCAGGTCGCCAACGGCCGACACCGTGACCTCCAGCGGCGTGTTGTGGTCTTCGCGGTGCAGGTAATAGATGTCCAGATAGTGGGTGCCCAGCCGCGTCAGGCTGGCCTCGATACCGTTGAAGATGTGCTTGCGGTTGAGGCCGCTGCGGTTGGGCACTCCGTCCACCGGGCCGAAACCGACCTTGGTGGCCAGCACCCATTCCTGACGGCGACTGGCAATGGCCTCGCCGACGATATCTTCGGACCGTCCGTTGGTGTAGACATCGGCGGTATCGATGAAATTGGTGCCCTGATCCCAGGCCTTGTCGATGATTGCGGGCCAATGACATTGGCGCAAGCCCGCAGCGAAGCTCCGCGCCTGTTGCGTGAGCGAGTGAGTGATGTAGCGCGGGTCTGGCGGATGGCCGCTCGTACGGTCTGAAGGCAGGTTTTCATCAGCAATTACGCCAGCGCCACGTGCGCAAGCAACGTTGCCTGCGCGCAAAAAAGCCCCCTACCTGTCAACTTTGACAGTTTCGCTTTTTTTTCCATGAGAGCTTAATCCGTTCGAGGTCAGTTCGGCCTGCCGGGCGAGCAGTTTCGTTCGCCGTGCTTCCAGCGCCCTTGCTGTTGACTGACGGAACGGCCGTGGCATTGCCTATGAGCTACAGCCCGCTCAACACCCAGGACAGCGGCTTCGGCCTGGGTTGGACCCTGCGCCTGTCGCAGTACACCCCCGCCGACCAGGTCCTGTCCCTGAGCACCGGCGAAACCTTCAAGGTCACCGGCAGCGACAGCCAGACCGGACAGCTGGTGATGGGGGAAAAGAAACTCGACAGTTTCCATTTTTTCAAGGAAGAAAAGGAGGACGAGAAGGACGAGGAGCGTTACCGCGTGGTGCACAAGTCCGGTCTGGTGGAAATTCTCGAACTGCGCGGCAGCGCCCAAAACCAGGTGGCCCTGCCCGTGGAGATTCACTCGCCGACAGGACATCGCATCTCGCTCGACTATGTCCCCTTCAGCGGCTCGCAGCAGTTGCTGTCCTGGGTCAAGGATGACGCCGGCCAGACCCTGCTCACGGTCCAGCGCCATGACACCTCGGTCGAGGTGCTGCTGCACCCCTTTTCCGGCCCGGACGGCGGGCCTCTGGCGCGCTTTGTCATGACTCTGGGAGGCTCCGACAATCGCGTCACCAAGATCACCCTGCCCACCGAAGAACAGGCGTCCTGGCGTTTCGGCTACCAGCTCAAGAACGATCACCTGTGCATCATTTCGGTAGAAACCCCCACCGGCGCCCGCGAGGAATTGCTCTATCAGGACCTCGGCCATCAGTTCCCCGTCAGCAGCGGCCGTGAGCCCCTGCCGCGGGTGACGGACCTGCGCACCTACCCCGGCTTCGGCCAGCCGATGATCCATGTCGGTTACAGCTACCCCGGCACGGGCAACTTTGTCGGCGGCGACCTGCCGATCTCCTGGAAAGACGATGGCCTGGACAACCTCTACAAGTACCTAGGCAGTTATGACTACAGATGTGTCGAAACCCTGTTGGTCGACGAGCAGCCCGTACGCACCATCGAACGCACGTTCAACCAGTTCCACCTGCTGACCGAAGAAAAGACCACCCAGAACAACAACGTGCAGACGGTCCAGACCAGCTACTTCCTGACCAAGGATGTGCCGTTCGAGCAACAACCGGCCTACTGCCAACTGCCCAAGGAGGTGAAAACCACCTGGTCGGTGCTCGGCACCAGCCGCTACCGCGAAGAAATCGTCAGCAACACCTACGATATCCACGGCAACTCGCTGACGCAAAAGCAGGCCAACGGCGTGGTGGAAACCAGCACCTGGTACCCGGCCGCGGGCGCCGATGACTTTGTGCGCTACCTCAAGGACCGCACCGTCACCCCGGCGCCATCGCCCAATGGCCAGGCACCGACGCTTCGCACCCACTGCGCCTACAAGGCGTTGCCACCGGTGGCCGGCAGCTCGTTGCCGAACTGGCACACGCTGGAAAACGAGCGGCTGGTGCAGGTGGACGGCAGCAATGAAACCGAGTTGCAGCGCACGGCTTACACACACTTCAACACCCCGGGCGATGCCTTCGTACATGGCCGTGTGCAGCGCCAGACGGTGACAATGAAGCAACACGACACGGTCATCGATTATGCCTACAGCAAGCTGGACAGCCCGGAGCTCAAGGAAAGCGTCCTGCGAACGGTGGAAACGCTGAGTGGTTTTGACCACGTGGAAAACCGTCGTAACGTGCAAAAAATTACCACCCTCGAACATTCGCTGCTCAATGGCGAGCCCTTGCTCAACAGCGACGATAACGATGTCAAAATCCGTTCTGTCTACGATGTGCTGCGTCGGGTGATCAGCGAGACCGTAGCCCCCGATTCCCCGTATGCAGCCACGCGTCGCTATGAATACCAACTCTGTGCCAATCCCGGGGACAAGGCCGAACAACGGCTGTTCGACGTCAAGAACGTCCAGACCCGCACCCAATTCGACGGGCTCAACCGGGCGATCTACGAAGAACGCGACGACGCCGATAACCCGGTGCCTGGCGGCAAGCCACGCCAGACCTACTGCGCCGTCCACGATGCCTGGGGCCGGCTGGTCACGGAGACAGAATACGATTGGCTGGACACGCAGGCACTGCCCCTGACCAGTTGTTTTGACTATGACGACTGGGGCGAGCAACTTTGCATCACAGGCCCGGACGGGGTGAAAACGTTCGAGGAAACCGATCCGATCGGGACGGCGGAGTCCGAGGGCCCCATCCAGCGTAGCTGGCGCGAGGGTCCCGGCACTACACCGATGATTGGCGGCGTCAGCGAAACCTGGTTGAACCTGTTCGAAAAACCGGTCCAAATTCAACGGTTCGATCTGGCCAAGCAGCGCATCAGCCTGCATCGGTACTTTTATGACGGGCTGGGCCGGACTCACAAAGAAATCGTTGGATTTGATTCGGTACAGCGAGAAAACCTCTACAAGTACGATGCCTTCGACCGGATGATCGAAAACACCTTGCCCGATACCGCCGTGGTTCGACGTAGTTACACAGAGCACAATAGCGAGGATTTACCGACATCGATCAGCGTCAACCACATTGTCCTCGGGACGCAGGTTTTCGACGGATTGGGCCGCATGATCGAGTCAGTCACCGGTGGACGTAAGCAGGTTTTCACCTTCGAGACCGGGCAAACCCAGCCCAAGACCGTGACCACCCCTAGTGGAGAAGTCATCGAGTATGACTATCAGCCAAAATTGGGCAACGAACCGCTGCGTCGTCGTCTGCCTCGTCTGGGTGTACAGGGGGAGTTTGACGAAGCCAGCTACGAATACGATGCGCAAAATGCGCGCCTGCTGGTCTGCGAGGAGCAAGGCCTGCAACTTTCGCGTACGTACTTCAGCACTGGTGAGCTGAAAAGCGAGACGCGGGTGGTGCAAGACGGTGAGTTCACCATGAATTACCGTTACAGCCGGCTGGGCCGCCTGTTGCGCTACACCGATGTTCTGGGGCAACCGCAGAGTTATGAATACGACCCGCAAGGGCGGTTGATCAAGACCCAACTGGGGACTACCGCTTCAACGTTTACCTATGACGCTCTGGGCCGCACTGCAACCATCGACACCCAGGACAGCCAAAGCGGGCAAAGCGTAGGTATCGTCTTGCAATACGATGAGTTCGATCGGGAGGTGCTGCGCAGCTTCGACCTCAACGGGGTCGAACAGACCTTGAGCCAGGTTTACAACGATGTTGATGGCTTGAAGCAGCGGACATTGAAGGAAGGGGTCACCGTGCTGCGTGATGAGATTTATGAATATGATCTGCGCGGACGACTGACCAACTACAAATGCACCGGTAGCCAGCCTCCTGTTGATCCGTATGGCAAGGCCATCAGCGAGCAGGTGTTCGGTTTCGATGCCTTGGATAACCTGACGGCGGTGATGACCTATTGGGGCGAGCCGTTCAATCGCGCAAGGTACTTCTACGACAACCCGGACAAGACGCAACTGAGCAAGGTCACCAATACCCATGCGGACTACCCGTCGCAGATCGATTTGCTCTACAACCCGGACGGCCATCTGATCCGCGACGAAGAACAGCGCACCCTGACCTACGACTCTCTTGGCCGCTTGATCCTTATCGAAGGCCTGGCGGGTGGCAAGTCCAGTGGCTTGACCTACGGTCCGCTTGACACCCTGTCCGGCGAGAATGACGGTGATGGGCAGTCGCATCGTTTTTACCAGGGCGATCAATTGCACAACCAACTGAAGGGCGCCGACAGCAGCACCTTCATGCGTGGCAACCAGACCGTGCTCGCCGAGCTCAAGGCAGGTGGCGTCCCAAAGTCCTGATGCTGGGCGTTGATCACAAGAACAGCGTGATCAGCGAAATCGACAAGACAGAGCGAAAGGACATCAACTATACGGCTTACGGCCATCGCGGGGATGAGGCATCGGTGACGGGTCAACTGGGCTTCAATGGCGAGCGGCGGGAGGCGCAAACGGGGTGGTATCTGTTGGGCAATGGGTATCGGGCGTTTAGTCCGGTGTTGATGCGGTTTAATGCTCCGGACAGTTTGAGTCCGTTTGGGGTGGGGGGGAGGAATGCGTATGCGTATTGCGAGGGGGACTCGATCAACAATGTTGACCCCAGTGGGCACATTGTTTCGCCTTGGCAAGTCTTTCAGGCCTTTATAAAAAGCAATCCCACAATGAATACAAATAATAAGCGGTATGCGGCGAAGGTGGCGAGTGCTGAGTTTCATAAGAGCAGTCCTGGAACTCCCGCAGCGGACGCTGCCAACTCCAGACTAGAAGCTGCAAACATTAAACTGCAAAGTAAAGCGTCAGGAAACCAGTCCCGGCCTTTAACTCCGAAACCTGATTACGATTCGGATAGCAGCAGCTCTCTAGCTGGTGGTCAGCTTACAGGTAGGACAAGTGTCACAAGTACAGCCAGTAACCCTGTGCCTGTCCTCTCCCGCCCAGCTGTTAGTGGCGGCAAACCAACTGCTACTTCCAGTAAAGCCACTCCAACTGTTGCTCCTAGGCGCGCTGCTCCAAAAAACAATCCCAATGCTGAAAAAATAGCCGAGGTTCAAGCTCAGCTCAAAGCAGCAAAAGGAGTTCGTCACGCCTATATGCTCGATGAACCGTTGATCAGGCGCCTTACACAACAAATTGCCGATTTACGTACTGGTTGAATCGTCGGTTTCTGCCGCGTCGGGTGTTTCCCGACGCGGCAGCTCTGAGGTTCAAAATGCACGCTGAATGGCGAGAGAAGATAACTGAACTTACCCCCCCCGGCGATATCCCAACAACCGTCGTCAGAGTCCACCGATTCAGATGCCTCAATGCAACTGAATCATCCCTTGTTCCAACGCGATCATCACCGCTGCCCAGCGCGAGCTCACGCCGAATTTGCGGCGGATATTGGTGAAGTGATAATTCACTCCCGCTTCAGAGCAATTGAAGATCCGGCTGATTTCCCACGATGACTTGCCCCGGGCACTCCATAACAAGGCTTCCTTTTCCCGATGGGTCAGCGCAATGCGACCCTGTGTTTCGGTATTAGGCTCCGGCAAGCCGGGCTGGACAGTGCGGGCGTGAGTGGGGATCGGGGTTTGGTGATTCATGACAGGCACTCCCGTTGTTCAATCAAAGAGGCGGGCGCGGCGGTTCCATCCTGAAACGGGCATGGTCCCTGCGTCCAGCGTGTAGCGTCAGCCCCGTTATAGCGTGGTTTCGGTGCCTTGAAACCTGTAAGAAGTACCAGTAGCAATATGCCATTGCGGCGACCGGAAAACGGTCGCTTTTGCAGGATCTCAACCGATGTATCTGTTTTTCTTCGGCTAAATGCCGATTGTGCGGCGTTGTTTGCAGTCTGTTCCACTCGTCGACTTTTGATCGGCGCCCGTCGCGTCGATCCTTGAACGTACGTTGGATGACCGCCGTGAGTGAGTGCATTTTTTGTTGCCATACTGGCACGTTGACTGAATTGAGATAGGGTTGACTCAGGAACTCGCGCGATTGGAGAATTACATGCGCTATTCAGGCTTGACCCAACGCATCGCCGGCGAAGGCGCCGCGGCCTGGCAGATTCATAACCGCGCACTGCAAATGCGCGAACAGGGTGTCGACGTACTGCTGCTGTCGGTCGGCGACCCGGATTTCGATACACCCAGCCCCATCGTCCAGGCGGCCATCAACAGTTTGCTGGCGGGAGACACCCACTACTCGGAGGTGCGCGGCAGGCGGGGTTTGCGCGACAGCATTGCCCGCCGTCATCGACGTCGAAGTGGTCAGGTGGTGGATGCCGACCATGTAATCGTGATGCCCTGCGCGCAATGCGCGGTGTACTCGGTCGCGCAGTGCCTGCTCGATCCGGGCGACGAGGTGATTGTCGCCGAGCCGATGTACGTAACGTATGAAGGCGTGTTCGGCGCGTGTGGGGCAACCGTGGTGCCGGTGGCGGTGCGCCCGGAGAACGGCTTTCGGGTCGATCCGGCGGATGTGGCGGCCCGGATCACCCCCAGGACCCGCGCGCTGTTGCTCAACAGCCCGAACAACCCCTCCGGCGCCAGTTTGTCGCTGATGATCTGGCAGGAGCTGGCCTTGCTGTGTGTGCGTCACGACCTGTGGTTGATCAGCGACGAGGTCTACGGTGATCTGCTGTACGAGGGCGAACACATCAGCCCGGCCAGCCTGCCGGGCATGGCCGAGCGTACCGCGACCATCGACAGCCTGTCCAAATCCCACGCCATGAGCGGCTGGCGAGTGGGTTGGGTGATCGGGCCGAACATCTTGAACGACCATCTGGAGCATCTCTCGTTGAGCATGCTGTTTGGCATTCCGGAGTTCGTTCAAAAGGCGGCGCAACTGGCACTGGATGAAGACCTGCCGGAGGTGGCGCTGATGCGCGAAGAGTATCGTCAGCGCCGCGACCTGGTGTGTACGAGCCTGAACCAATGTCCGGGTATCCGGGCCATTCGGCCGGATGGCGGGATGTTCGTGATGGTCGACGTGCGCCAGACCGGATTGTCCGCCCAGCATTTTGCCGAGCGGCTGCTGGAGGGTTATGGCGTGTCGGTGCTGGCGGGTGAGGCGTTTGGGCCAAGTGCGGCGGGGCATATCCGCATCGGCTTGGTGGTGGATCAGCGCAAACTGGCAGATGCCTGTCGGCGAATTGCGCTGTGTGCGATGGACCTTCTGGAAGCGCGGCGGGCCTGAAAAAAGATCGCAGCCTGCGGCAGCTCCTACAGTTTGGACACGTTCCCCTGTAGGAGCTGCCGCAGGCTGCGATCTTTTGATCTTCAGTCTTTCCAGGCCGCCGAATTCACCAGATTAGCCGGCCGCTCACCCGCCAACGCCGCCAACAGATTGTCCACCGCACACCGGGCCATCGCCTCCCGTGTCTCATGGGTCGCCGAGCCCATGTGCGGCGTTGCCACCACGTTGTCCATCTGCAACAACGGCGAGTCATGGTTCAGCGGCTCACGCTCAAACACATCCAGCCCCGCCGCGCGAATCTGCCCTGCACGCAATGCCTCGATCAACGCCGCTTCATCCACCACCTTGCCCCGGGAGATGTTGATGAAGATGCTTTGCGGGCGCATCAGGGCAAATTCCTCGGTGCCGATCAGCCGCTCGGTTTCAGCGGTCAATGGCAAGGTCAGGCAGATGAAGTCCGCCTGCTGCAACAGCTCGCTCAAGCTGCGGTATTGCGCATTGAAACGCTGCTCGACCGCAGGTTTTGGCGAGTGGCTGTGGTAGATCACCGGCATGCCGAAACCGCAATGCCCACGCTGGGCCAACGCTTCACCGATGCGGCCCATGCCGATGATGCCCAGGGTTTTGCCGTTTACATCGCTGCCGAAGTGCGCGGGGCCCAGGTTACGGCTCCAATTGCCTGTGCGAACCATGTTCGCCAGTTCCACCACGCGCCGGGCGGTCGCGAGAATCAACGCAAAACCGGTATCTGCGGTGGTCTCGGTGAGCACGTCCGGCGTGTTGCTCAGCAGGATGCGCCGCTCGGTCAGGTAGTCGATGTCGTAGTTGTCGACGCCCACCGAGACGCTGGCGATGGCTTCCAGGTTCGGTGCCAAATCCAGTAATTCGGCGTCCAGTTTCAAGCTGGCGCCCAGCAAGCCGTGAGCGCGGGGCATAGCATCGCGCAATCGGGCCAGGCCATCGGCGTCGAAGCTTTCGATCAGCGTTACTTCGGCCTGCTCGTGCAAGCGAGCCATCAGCAGCGACGAGAGTTTCTTGTACAGAACAACCTGCTTTTTCATCTTCGATATCTCGACATCAATTCAGGAATGGGCGGCGGTGCCGCGATTCACAGCGAGCGTGGGCCGCATCCGATCGCTGGCGCCGGGCTTGAGGAAAATCGTCAGCACCACCGAGAGCATCAGCGCGCCGCTCATCAACAAGTAAGACGCGCCGGGCGAACCAGTGGAACTGTTCAGATAGCCGACCAGATAGGAACCGCCGAACGAGCCGAGGGCGCCCATGCTGTTGATCAGCGCCATCGCGCCGCCGGCAACGTTGGCTGGGAGGATCTCCGGGATGATCGCGAAGAACGGCCCGTAAGGCGCGTACATGCAGGCACCGGCAATCACCAGCAAGGTGTAGGACCACCAGAAATGTTCGGCGCCCAGGGCGTAGGAGCCATAGAAAGCGAACGAGGCGATCAGCAGCGGCGGCCAGACGAAGCGTTTGCGCTTTTGCAGTTTGTCCGAACCCCAGGACACCAGGAGCATGCCGATCACCGCCGCCAGATAAGGCAGCGCCGACAGCCAGCCGGCCTGCACCATGTCCATCTGCGCACCGGCCTTGAGGATCGATGGCAGCCACAGCACGAAGCCGTAGACGCCGATGCTCCAGCAGAAAAACTGCAAGGCCAGGATGATGACTTTCGGCGAGCGGAACGCTTCGGCGTAGTTCTTCACCGCTTTGATGCCGACCTGCTCGGCGGCCAGGGCGCTTTCCAGATCCTGCTTTTCCTGGTCGTTGAGCCACTTGGCTTGCTGTGGGCGATCATCGGCCAGATGCCACCAAATGAACGCCCAGAGCACCGCTGGCAGACCTTCGACGATGAACATCCAGCGCCAGCTGTAATGTTGCACCAGATACCCCGAGACCACCGACATCCACAGCATGGTCACCGGGTTGCCGAGGATCAGGAAAGTATTGGCCCGCGACCGTTCGGCGCGGGTGAACCAGTGGCACAGGTAGATCAGCATCGCCGGCATGACTGCAGCTTCGACCACGCCAAGCATGAAGCGGATGACGATTAACCAATAGGCATTGGAGACGATCCCGGTCAGGGTCGCCAGGCCGCCCCAGAGGATCAGGCTGACGAAGATCAGCTTCTTCACGCTGTGCTTTTGCGCATAGATCGCCCCCGGCACCTGGAAGAAAAAGTAGCCGAGGAAGAACAGCGCGCCGAGCATCGACGACAGGCCCGGAGTGATCATCAAATCCGCCGCCATGCCGGAGGCGGCGGCGAATCCATAGTTGGCTCGGTCCAGATAGGCCAAGCTGTAGGTGATGAACACGATGGGCATGATGTACCACCAGCGGCGGGTGGCGAGGGTTGCGGTTTTCATGGTGGTGCTCCTGAGCTTGTTGTTTTTGTCGCAGCAGGTGTTTAGCTGTTGATCGTTCCCACGCTCCGCGTGGGAATGCCTCTAGGGACGCTCCGCGCGCCCTGTGACGCAAAGCGTCACGGGCTGCATTCCCACGCGGGAGCGTGGGAACGAGCGGTTAAAGGCAGAGGCAGTTCGGCTCGGGTCGGCAACCCCTCCATATCCCCCCGACTCTGCACCGCCCGGCTGCCAATCCAGTTGGCGCGCTGCACGGCTTCGGCAAAGCTGAAGTTCTCCAGCAGCGCACTGATCATGCCGACTGCGAACCCATCACCGGCTCCCACCGTGTCGACCACCGTTTGCACCGGCACGCCAGCGACAAATCCCTGATCCTGATGAGTGCGGTAGTAAGCGCCATGCGGGCCCAGTTTGATCGCCACCGCTTCGGCGCCCTGATCGAGGTAGAACGCGGAGATGTCGGCCGGATCTTCGAAACCTGTGAGCAAGCGCCCCTCACTCAGCCCCGGCAACACCCAGTGAGCGAGGGCGGCAAGGCGGTTGTTTTCGCTGATCATCTGTTGCTCGCTGGCCCACAGGCTCGGGCGCAGGTTCGGGTCGAAGGACACGCTGCGCCCGGCCTCGCGCATGCGGGTCATCAACTCGAACGACATCTGCCGTGCGGTTTCCGACAGCGCCGGTGGGATGCCGGTGGCGTGCAGGTGTCGGGCTTTGAGCAATTGCGGCGCGATCGACTGCGGCGACAGGTGGCTGGCCGCCGAACCGCGGCGGAAATACTCGACGACGGGGTCGCTGCCATCGTCGGTGCGGGACTTGAGCTGGAAACCCGTCGGGTGCGCGGTGTCGATGGCGACATGGCCGCAGTCGAGGCCTTCCTTCTCCAGGGTGTCGATCACGAACCGGCCCAGCGAATCGGCACCCACCCGACTCAACCATGCCACCTTGAACCCGAGCCGCGACAGGCCGATGGCGACATTGCTGTCAGCGCCGGCGATGCGTTTGTGGAACTGGCCGACGCTGGCCAGATCACCCGCTTGGTCGGCGACGAACATCGCCATGGTCTCGCCAAACGACAGAATATCAATCTCAGACATGAGCGTTCTCCCACTGCGATTGGCCCAGGTGGGCGAGGGCGGCAACGTGTTCGCGGGTCAGCTGCACCAGGTCATCGCCTTGCAGCGGGTATTCCGCCGCGCGCATAACGCCGTGGGGCATGTGGCGCAGCAGTTGTTCCCACTGATGCAAGTCGCTGGCGGCAGGTGGGATGGCGACCAATTTGCCGTCGGCGCGACGGGTCACCGCTTTGCAGTGCACATAACCCACATGGCGACCGAGCAATCGCGCAGCGCTGGTAGCCGACTGGTCCTGCCATTGCCAGTTGCCAATGTCAAAGGTCATCTTGATCGGCAGGTTGTGTTGCTCGACTTCATCGAAAAAACGCTGGAAGGGTTCGAGGCGACCTCCGTGGAGGGTCTGGTCGTTTTCCACCAGCAACTGCACGGTACTTTCGCTCAGCACTCGGGCGAGGGTTTGCAGATCGCTGTTGTCGGTGAAATAACCCAGGGACACTTTCAGCCATTTGGCGCCGAACGCCTGGCCGCGCTGCAGGGTGCAGATCAGTTCGGGATTGGGTCTGGACTGGCCGGCCAGCCACAATTCCATTGGCGAGGAATACACGCTTTCCAGGCCCCCGGTTTGAGCGGCAGCGGCGAGTTGCGCGGGGTCTTCGACGGTCAGCAGTTCTTCGCGCCATTCGATGCGCGTGGCCCCAGCGGCGGCCAGAACTTCGATGAAACTGCCTTGGCCGCGTTGGCGTACCAGGTCGGCGCCGTAGCTGGAGAGGCTGATGGAAACGGGTGCTTTATTCATTATTTTTTATCTCTGAAACCGGTTTCATTGTGATTCAAAAAAAGGCCTGATCTTTAGGGCCCCATCGCGAGCAAGCTCGCTCCCACAGGGATCCCAGGTGTACACAATTTTGTAAGACACAAAACCCTGTGGGAGCGAGCTTGCTCGCGATGGGGCCGGAACAATCACCGAAGATCCCCCAGAGTGGATCCCCGCACCATCAACCGCGCCGCAAAATCCAGCGTCCGCATTGGGCCATCATCCCCCCGCAAACGCCTGAGCAAACACTCAAACGCACTCGCGCCAATCTCGGTGGTCGGTTGGGCGAGGGCGGTGATACCGCTGCCCACCAGCGGGTACCAATCCAGGTCATCCAGGGCAATCAGGCCCACGTCCTGGAACAGGTTGATCCCGAGCTCACGCAATGAATGGGTGCTGGCCAACGCCGCAATCCCGTTCGCGCAAAACAGCGCTTTCGGACCGGGCCCAGGTGTGTCGAGGAAGGTTTTCAGATTCGCCGTCAGCTCGCTGCCGGTTTCTGTGATTGCCCCGCGAAGCGCAGGCCGCTGCTCGATCTGCGCCTTGAAGCTGCTGACTCGCTCGATCCGCGAACTGGTGCCGTCAAAAGGCTCGGTCACCAGCATCACGTCGCGGTAACCACGTTCTTCAAGATGGACGAGGGCCATGTCGACTGCTGCCGGATTGTCCAGCCCGACCATGTCGCTTTCAAGGTGCTCGACCTTGCGATCCACCAGCACCAGGGGCATTTCACGGTGCAGTTCGTGCAGTTCGTCGCGGTGATGGCCCAAAGTGTTCACGATCAGGCCTTCAATGTTGTACGAGCGCAGTAGCGCCAGGTGCTGGCGTTCCTGCTCGTCATCGCGGTCGGTGTTGCACACCACCAGGCTGTAGCCGTGCTGACGGCAAGCGGTTTCCACGCCATGCATCACGGCAATCGAATAGGGGTTGCGAATATCGGCCACCAGCATGCCGATCAGGCGCGTACGCCCGCGTTTCAAACCGCGGGCCATCTGGTTTGGCCGATAACCCAGCTCGCTGATGGCCTGCTCGATGCGCAAGGCAATGGCATCGGACAGCAAGGCGCGGTCTTCACCGATGAACCGCGACACGCTGGCCTTGGAGACCCCAGCGCGTTCGGCAACATCGAGCATGGTCACGCGGCTGCGTTGGGCGGCGGAGAAGCTGTTCACGGGCACGACCTTATTATTAAATTTATTGGCAAGCAGCGGCGGTGAGATCTCGCTGAAACCGGTTTCAGGAAACACCATAAACCGGTGGGCCGTCAAGTGGGGAGTGAAAGAAGATTGTCAGCCGTAGACGGCAGCAGCACGCGTACAGGAAAACGCCACTAACTGCGCCGCAATGGCGGGGCTTGGGTCGTGGTGAGCGGAACCAGCCAACCTGTCACCGGTTTGATAGATGGCGTCGTCGGCGGGCGGATGACGGCGCGAAATGCAGGTGGAAAATCGCTGCCGTTAATCGCTGAGTTGACGACTAAATGATGCAACGTCAGCCAAACAACCCCGCGGCGATATTGATCGAAAACCCCAATATCGCCGTGTTGAACAAAAAACCAATCAACGACTGTGCCAGCACAATCTTGCGCATACCCCGAGTCGCCACGCCAACATCGGAAGTTTGCACCGCCACGCCGATGGTGAACGAGAAGTACAGGAAGTCCCAGTAATTGGGCGTGGTCAGACCCTCGGCGAAGCGTAGCGCCGGGTCGTTGCCGTTGCAGGTGTAGAACAGGCGGGCGTAGTGCACGCTGAAGATCACGCCGATCAGCAGCCATGAGCCGATCACGGTCAGTGCAGTGAAGCCATAGTGCAGCAGCTTGCTCGCGGTCTCCAGTTGCTTGCTACCGGCCAGTTCGAAAGTGATGGTTGCCAGGCTCGCGATGGCGGCGATGCACACCACGAACAGCACAAGGCCGGCATTTTCGTCTTCGACCACGGCGATGCGCTTCACGTCCGGTGCCTTGGCGCGGGCGGCGAGCCAGAGCATCAGCACAAGGTACGTCCAGACCCCGGCGTTCCAGCCGATGAGGATCTTGCTGATGATCGAATCGGCGGGGGCCAGGATGCCGGCTGCGATGCCCAAGGTGGCGGCGGCGGACAGGCGAGGGTGGGTGTGGGTGAGGAAGGGCATGACGGCTCACTGTGGCAGGGCATCAGTGCACCATAGCGCAGGCCATCACGCTTGCGTAGGAGCTGTCGAGAGAAACGAGGCTGCGATCTTTTGATCTTGATCTTCATAGGTTAAAGATCAAAAGATCGCAGCCTCGTTTCTCTCGACAGCTCCTACAGTTTTAGGTGCTTCAGGTCTTATGACGCTTGCGCACCAGCTTCATCACCACCACAAAAAACACCGGCACAAATATCACTGCCAGGGTCGCGGTGATCATCCCGCCAATCACCCCGGTGCCAATGGCTTGCTGGCTTGCCGAACTGGCGCCAGTCGCGATCGCCAGCGGTACGACGCCGAGGATAAATGCCAGGGACGTCATGACGATCGGCCGCAGTCGCAGACGCGCGGCTTGCAGGGTGGCATCGATCAGGTCGTGGCCTTCGTCGTACAGGCTCTTGGCAAACTCGATGATCAGGATCGCATTCTTCGCCGACAGGCCGATGATGGTGATCAGCCCGACCTTGAAGAACACATCGTTGGGCATCCCGCGCAGCGTCACGGCCAGCACCGCGCCGAGTACGCCTAGCGGTACTACCAACAGCACCGAAGTCGGGATCGACCAACTCTCGTACAACGCCGCGAGGCACAGGAACACGATCAGCAAGGACAACCCCAACAGGATCGGCGCCTGACTGCCGGACAGCCGTTCCTGCAGCGACAAACCTGTCCATTCCTGGCCCAAACCTGCGGGGCCTAGCGCGACCAGGCGCTCGATCTCGGCCATGGCTTCGCCGGTACTGTGCCCCGGTTTTGGTTCGCCGGAAATGCTGATCGCCGGATAGCCGTTGTAGCGGGTCAACTGCGCCGGGCCCTGGGTCCATTTTGCCTGGACGAAGGACGACAGAGGCACCATTTTTCCGGCAGTGTTGCGCACATGCATCTGCAGCAGGTCAGCGACCTGACTGCGCTGATCCCCTTCGGCCTGTACCACTACCCGCTGCATCCGCCCCTGATTGGGGAAGTCGTTGACGTAAGTCGAGCCGACGGCGGTGGACAACACGTTGCCGATTTCGGCGAACGACACGCCCAGGGCGTTGGCCTGCTTGCGGTCAACGATCAATTGCACCTGCGGCGCTTCGGCCAGGGCACTTTCGCGCACGTTCATCAGGATCGGACTTTTCTCTGCCGCCTCGAGCAACTCGGTGCGGGCCTGCATCAGCGTGGCATGGCCGAGGCCGCCGCGATCCTGCAGGCGAAACTCGAAGCCGCTGGAGGTGCCCAGGCCGTCCACCGGAGGTGGCAGCACCGAGAACGCCACGGCATCCTTGATCTGGCTGAGGGCGATGTTGGCACGGTCGGCAATTGAGCTCGCCGAGTCGTCGCTGCCACGCTCGGACCAGTCTTTCAACGTGGTAAACGCCAACGCCGCGTTCTGTCCGCTGCCGGAGAAACTGAAGCCGAGAATTACCGTGCTGTCGCCGACTCCCGGTTCCTTGGCGTTATGCGCCTCGATCTGTTCGACCACCGCCACCGTGCGGTTCTTGCTCGCACCCGGCGGCAGTTGCACGTCGGTGATGGTGTAGCCCTGGTCTTCAACCGGCAGGAACGAGGAGGGCAAACGAACGAAGCAGATTCCCAGGCCGATCAGCAGCACGCCATAGATCAACAGGTACCGACCTGTGCGCTTGAGCGCGTAGGCGACCCAGGATTGATAACGCTCGGTCAGACGCTCGAAGCTGCGGTTGAACCAGCCGAAGAATCCGCGTTTTTCATGATGCTCACCCTTGGCGATCGGCTTGAGCAAGGTCGCGCACAGCGCCGGTGTTAGGGTCAGGGCGAGAAACGCAGAGAACAGGATCGAGGTGGCCATCGACAGCGAGAACTGGCGGTAGATCACCCCGACCGAGCCCTGCATGAATGCCATCGGAATGAACACCGCCACCAGCACCAAGGTGATGCCGATGATCGCCCCGGTGATCTGCTGCATCGCTTTGCGCGTCGCCTCTTTGGGCGACAGGCCTTCGGTGACCATGATCCGCTCAACGTTTTCAACCACAACGATCGCGTCATCGACCAGGATGCCGATCGCCAGGACCATGCCGAACATCGTCAATACGTTGATCGAGAAACCCAGGGCCAACATGGTGGCGAAGGTGCCCATCAACGCGACGGGCACCACCAGGGTCGGAATCAGCGTGTAGCGGATGTTCTGCAGGAACAGGAACATGACCGCGAACACCAGCGCCATCGCTTCGACCAGGGTGTACACCACCTTGGTGATCGAGACCTTGACGAAGGGCGAGGTGTCGTAGGGAATCTTGTATTCGACGCCAGCGGGGAAGTAGCGCGCCAGCTCATCCATCTTCGCTCGCACCAGAGTCGCGGTGCTCAAGGCATTGGCGCTCGGCGCCAGTTGCACGCTGACGGCGGTCGACGGTTTACCGTTCAGGCGAGTGCCGAACTGGTACTCCTGGCTGCCGATCTCCACCCGAGCTACGTCGGCGATGCGCACGGTGGAGCCGTCGGGATTGGCCTTGAGTACGATGTCGGCGAATTCCTCAGGGGTCGACAGCTGGCCCTTCACCAAAATGGTCGCGGTGATTTCCTGGGTGGTGCGGGTCGGCAGGTCGCCGATGCTGCCGGCTGAAACCTGGGCGTTCTGCGCGACGATGGCAGCGTTGACGTCGGCCGGCGTCAGGTTGAAGCCGATGAGTTTCTGCGGGTCGATCCAGATGCGCATGGCCCGTTCGGCGCCGTACAACTGGGCTTTGCCGACGCCGTCCAGGCGCTTGATCTCGTTCATCACGTTGCGCGCCAGGTAATCGCTGAGCGCGGTCTCGTCGAGCTTGCCGTCGCTGGACGTCAGGGTGATCAGCAGCAGAAAGCCGGAGGAGACTTTTTCCACCTGCAAGCCTTGCTGGTTCACCGCCTGGGGCAGGCGCGATTCCACCACTTTGAGGCGGTTCTGCACATCGACCTGAGCCAGTTCCGGATTGGTGCCGGGCTGGAAAGTGGCCTTGATCGTGGCGCTGCCCAGGCTGCTCTGGGACTCGAAATACAACAGGTTGTCAGCGCCGTTGAGCTCTTCCTCGATCAGGCTGACCACGCTTTCGTCGATGGTCTGCGCCGAGGCGCCGGGGTACACGGCGTAGATTTCCACCTGTGGTGGCGCGACGTCGGGGTATTGCGCCACCGGCAGCTGGGGGATGGCCAAGGCGCCCGCCAGCAGGATGAACAGGGCGACTACCCAAGCGAAAATCGGGCGATCGATAAAGAACTGCGGCATAAACAAGCGTCCTGCTTACTGGCCAGAAACCTGGGCAAGTGGGAGAGGGGTGTCGTCGATCTGTACCTTTTCACCCGGACGGGCGTGTTGCAGGCCTTCGATGACGATGCGGTCGCCCGGTTTCAGGCCGCCGGTGACGATCCAGCGATCGTTTTGTACGGCACCCAGGTCGACCGGTTGCTGGCCGACCCGCAGCTCGGCGTCCAGCAGCAACACCTGGGCCACCCCCGCGCTGTCACGCTGGATGGCCCGTTGCGGCACGCTGATGCCTTGCTGATCGACGGCCTGTTCCAGACGCACTCGCACAAAACTGCCGGGCAGCAGGTCGAGGTCCGGGTTGGGGAATTCGCTGCGCAGAGTGATCTGGCCGGTGCCTGGATCGACGGTGATATCGGTGAACAGCAGCTTGCCCGGTAGCGGGTACAGGCTGCCGTCGTCCTGGATCAGCGTGGCTTTGGCCTGACCCTGGCCGACCTGCTGCAGCTGACCGGAGCGAAATGCGCGACGCAGGTCGTTGAGCTCGCGGGTCGATTGAGTCAGGTCGGCATGGATCGGGTTGAGCTGCTGGATCAAGGCTAGCGGCGTGGTTTCGTTCTGTCCGACCAGAGCACCTTCAGTCACCAGTGCGCGACCAATGCGCCCGGAGATCGGCGCGGTGACGGTGGCGTAGCCGAGGTTGAGCCTGGCGCGCTCGACCGCGGCCTTGTTGGCGGCGACGTCGGCTGCGGTCTGCCGCACGGCGGCCCGGGCGTTGTCGTAGTCCTGGCCGCTGATGGCATTGCCTTCGACCAGTTGGGCGTAGCGCTGCTCCTGCAACCTCGCCTGGAACGCATTGGCTTGGGCCTTGCGCAACGCAGCATCGGCGCTGTCGAGGTCGGCCTTGAACGGCGCGGGATCGATTCGAAACAGTACATCGCCCTGCTTGACGTCGCTGCCTTCGCGGAAGGTCCGTTGCAGGACCACACCGGGCACCCGGGCGCGGACTTCAGCCATGCGCGGCGCGGCAATCCGCCCGCTCAGTTCGCTGGTGATCGACAGCGGCCGCGCTTCGATCGTCTCGATGCGCACGGTGGCCTGTGGCGCCGCTTCTTCGGCGATCGACGCCTTGTCACAGGCGCCCAGCGTCAGCGCCAATGCGATCAGGCTGAGCTTGGCCCGCAGATTCTTCGACATGTAATACCCCAATATTGACCCCCGGCATCCTACGGGGAGGCGGGGAGAGTAGCGGTGAAGCTTTGTAGGTGCTGTGTGAAATTGTGTAAGGGTTTTACTCAGGGGTGGGTGCGGGCGTATATCCTTGACTGCTTGATTCCTATTGCGCCTGCCAGGCCGCCTTCGCGGGCAAGCCCGCTTCCACAGTGTTCAGTGGTGTGCACACTATCTGTGTCCAACGAAGGTCCCTGTGGGAGCGGGCTTGCCCGCGAAGGCAATTTGGCAGGCGCCACCGCACTTTCTGGAAACACCCCCATGCCCAACATCCTCTTGGTCGAAGACGACACCGCGCTCGCCGAGCTGATTGCCAGCTACCTGGAACGCAACGGCTACTCTGTCAGCGTGATCGGCCGCGGTGATCATGTGCGCGAGCGCGCGCGGCTTAACCCACCGGACATGGTGATCCTCGACCTGATGCTGCCCGGGCTCGATGGCCTGCAGGTCTGTCGCCTGCTGCGCGCCGATTCGGCGACCTTGCCGATCCTGATGCTCACTGCCCGCGATGACAGCCACGATCAGGTCCTGGGCCTGGAAATGGGCGCCGACGACTACGTCACCAAACCCTGCGAACCGCGAGTGTTGCTGGCCCGGGTGCGCACCCTGTTGCGCCGCAGCAGCCTCGGCGAGCCACAGACCGCCAACGACCGGATCCTCATGGGTAACCTGTGCATTGATCTGTCCGAACGCACCGTGACCTGGCGCCAGCAGCCAGTTGAACTGTCCAGCGGCGAGTACAACCTATTGGTAGTGCTGGCCCGGCATGCCGGAGAAGTGCTGAGTCGTGACCAGATCCTGCAACGCCTGCGCGGCATCGAATTCAATGGCACCGATCGCTCGGTGGACGTGGCGATTTCCAAGCTGCGCCGCAAGTTCGACGACAACGCCGGTGAAGCGCGCAAGATCAAGACGGTGTGGGGCAAGGGCTACCTGTTCAGCCGTTCCGAGTGGGAATGCTAAGTCGATGTTCAGACTCCTGTTTCGTCTGTATCTGGTAACGATCGTTTCCTACAGCGCGGCCATCTACCTGGTGCCGGACCTGGTGATCAAGCTGTTTCACGAGCGCTTCGTCAGCTACAACCTCGATTATTCCCGGGGGCTGCAAAGCCTCATCGTCAAACAGTTTCACGGGGTGCCACAGGCGCAGTGGCCGAGCCTGGCAGCGCAACTGGACAGGGAATTCGACCCCCTGCACATCGTGCTGTCGGCCATCGACGACGCTGATTTCAGCCAGGCCGAGCGCGATCGCCTGCAACGTGGCGAGAACGTGGTGCGCATCGGCGACTGGGGCTGGCGCACCCTGGCGGTGGCACCGCTGAATCAACAAACGGCGGTGCAGATGGTGGTGCCGCCGGACCCGCTGGACGTCAACCTGCTGTACTGGAGCATCAACGTGCTGATCGGTGCGACCATGCTCGGCTGCCTGTTGCTCTGGCTGCGTGCGCACTGGCGAGACCTGGAACGCCTCAAAGGCACTGCCGAACGTTTCGGCAAGGGGCAGTTGGGCGAGCGCACGAGGATCTCGCCGCGCTCCAATATCGGCAGCCTGGCCAACGTATTCGACACCATGGCCGGGGACATCGAGAGCCTGCTCAATCAGCAGCGCGACCTGCTCAATGCGGTTTCCCATGAGTTGCGCACGCCGTTGACGCGCCTGGATTTCGGCCTGGCACTGGCGCTCTCCGACGACCTGCCGGCCGCCAGCCGTTTACGCCTGCAAGGCCTGGTCGCGCACATTCGCGAGCTGGATGAGCTGGTGCTGGAATTACTGTCGTACAGCCGCCTGCAAAACCCGGCGCGTCTGCCGGAACAGGTCGAAGTCTCGCTGGATGAATTCATCGACAGCGTGCTGGGCAGTGTGGATGAGGAGCTGGAGTCACCGGACATCGTCATCGACGTGCTACTCCACGGCCAGCTCGAACG
Source organism: Pseudomonas sp. LB3P31 (assembly GCF_054897945.1). Lineage (NCBI taxonomy): Bacteria > Pseudomonadati > Pseudomonadota > Gammaproteobacteria > Pseudomonadales > Pseudomonadaceae > Pseudomonas > Pseudomonas sp. LB3P31. The sequence continues at coordinate 568,342 of NZ_CM142710.1, read as the reverse complement.
CTTCAGCCTCGACCCGCGACTCACCGCCCGCGCCCTGCAGAACCTGCTGCGCAACGCCATGCGCTATTGCGAAAAGCGAATTCAGGTCAGTGTGCAGGTGTTTGCCGCTGGCTGTGAAATCTGGGTCGATGACGATGGTATCGGCATTCCGGATGACGAGTGCCAGCGCATCTTTGAACCCTTCTACCGCCTCGATCGCAGTCGCGATCGCGCCACCGGAGGTTTCGGGCTGGGCCTGGCCATCAGCCGCCGGGCCTTGGAAGCACAGGGCGGGACGTTGACGGTGGAAGCTTCGCCGCTGGGCGGCGCCAGGTTCAGACTGTGGTTGCCGACGTCAGCTTGAGAATGACCAACGGGCGGGCCGTTCACATGACGATGGCTGTTTCAAGGTGGGGGACGAAGTACGCTACACGGTGATTATCGAGACAGCAGGCGAGCCCGCCAGGGCGCAAGACCTGACGAAACTCGAGCCTGCCCTCGCTTCAGACGATCTGCAGTGCTGTCAGGTTTTCGACGAGTCGTTGATCGCTTCGGCCAGGTCCTGATATTCCTCGCAGCGGGTGTCGCCGCAGATCGACTTGATCTGCTGCAGCTGCTCCTGGGCCAGGTCCAGGCGACCCTTGATCACATAGGCTTCGCCCAGGTATTCGCGCACTTGTGCGTACTGCGGATCGAGCTTCACCGACTGCAGGTAGTAGCCAATGCCTTCGTCGGTGCGACCAAGCTTGCGGGTGGCATAACCGCGATAGTTCAGCGCCTTGGCCGTATTGGGTTGTTTCAGGGTGTCGAGCAACGCCAGGGCTTCTTCGTAGCGACCGTCCTTGGCCAGGCGATAGGCATAAGTGGTGCGGTCGGCGTCGGGCAGCAGGCTGCTGTCCTGCATCAGGCATTTTTGCTGTTTGCTGTCCCACACCTGGCCCTTGGGACAATTAGGTTTGGCCGGCTCTTCGTCTTCGTCGCCGCTGGCGAAGGCAAAGGAGCTGGAAAACGCGACGGCCAGCAACAGCGGTGAGCACCAGGCAAGACGAGTATTCATGGGCCAATCCTCAGGGGTGATACCTATAGAACATCGCCGTGCGGGCAATTGTTCATTTCTTTGCAGCAGTCCATTCAAGGAAAGCTCAAATCGAGGTGTCCTGCTTGATCAGCCGACGCATGCTCTCTGTAGAAGCTGCCATCACCTCATCAAGGAACGGGGTTGGTCTTGCTCAACCAGTCGAGCAGGGCCAGGTGAAATTTTTCCGGCTCTTCCATCTGCGGTGCATGGCCCATGCCGGGGAACTCCACCAGGGTCGACTGCGGGATCAGTTTAGCCACTTGCTTGCCAAGCACTTGGTAATCACCGATTTTCGCCTTGACCTCGGGCGGCGCAATGTCCTTGCCGATGGCCGTGGTGTCGGCAGTGCCGATCAGCAACAGGGTCGGCACCTTCAGGTCCTTGAATTCGTAGTACACCGGCTGGGTGAAGATCATGTCGTAGATCAGCGCCGAGTTCCACGCCACCTGGATTTTTCCCGGGCCTTTGGCCAGGCCGGCGTACATGTCTACCCAACGGTCGTACTCGGGTTTCCAGCGACCATCATAGTAGGTGCTGCGTTCGTAATCGCGGATGCCCTGGGCGGTGACTTTGAGCTCACGTTCATACCATTGGTCCACGGTACGATAGGGCACGCCGAGGGCTTTCCAGTCCTCCAGGCCAATGGGATTGACCAGCGCCAGCTGCTCGACCTGCTCCGGATACTGCAGCGCATAACGGGTGGCGAGCATGCCACCGGTGGAATGGCCCAGCAGCGTGGCCTTCTGGATGCCCAAGGCCTTGAGCAGTTGCTGGGTGTTGGTGGCCAGCTGCTGGAAGCTGTACTGATAATGTGCTGGTTTGCTGGAAGTGCAGAAGCCGATCTGGTCCGGGGCAATCACCCGATAACCGGCCTTGCTCAGGGCTTTGATCGAAGTGTCCCACGTAGCGCCGCAGAAGTTCTTGCCATGCATCAGCACCACGCTGCGCCCGTTGGCCTTGCCCTCGGCGGCGACGTCCATGTAGCCCATCTGCAGGGACTCGCCCTGGGATTCAAAGGCGAAATGCTTGACCGTGTAGGGGTACTCGAAACCCTGCAGTTGCGGGCCGTATTCCGGTCCGTCGGCGTAGGCCAGAGTAGGCAATGCAGCACTCAGCAACAGGCCGGGAAGCCAGCGGGGAAGGGCGAGGGGCATGAATAAACTCCTTGGGAAATCGGCCTTTGGACATCGACCGATGCTGCAACGGCTTCATTAGGTCAACATTAAACAGGCAATGCCCAGCGATGATGGTTCAACTGGCCCAGCCCAGGGTCGCCAGGGCCAGCACCCCGTAACGAGCGCCCTTGGCGAGGGTGACGATCAGCAGAAAACGCCCCAACGGCTCGCGCATCACTCCGGCCACCAGGGTCAGCGGATCGCCGATGATCGGCAGCCAGCTGAGCAATAGCGACCAATGGCCGTAGCGCTGATAGTGCACCCGGGCTTTCTCCAGGTGTCGCGGGCTGACCGGAAACCAGCGCCGATCGCGAAAGCGCTCAATGCCGCGTCCCAGCCACCAGTTCACCAGAGACCCCAGGACATTGCCCAGGGTCGCTACGGCCATCAACGCCCAGAGCCAGTATTTGTCGCTAAGCAGCAGTGCGACCAGCAGGGCTTCCGATTGCAGGGGCAGCAAAGTGGCAGCACCGAACGCCGCCAGGAACAGCCCAAGGTAAGCACCAAAGATCACTTGGCCGGGTAGTCCGCCACCACCACGTCAGCGCCATCTTTCTTCAGACCGATCACCTGGTAGGCGTCGCTCATACCGTCCATTTCCATCCCGGGCGAACCCATGGGCATTCCGGGAGCGGCCACACCCAGCAGGTCATCGCGCTTGCTCAAGGCCAGGACCTGATCAGCCGGCACGTGACCTTCGACAAACTTGCCATTGATCAGGCCGGTATGACACGACGCCAGACGCGGGGGCACACCGTGTTTCTGCTTGAATGCGCTCATGTCGGCTTCGACGTGGTCCTCGACCTTGAAGCCGTTGGCTTCCAGGTGGCTGATCCATTTTTTGCAGCAACCGCAGTTGGCGTCGCGATGGACCTCGATCGGGATAAGTTCGGCGGCCTGGGCCAGGGATGAAATGAACAGGGCGCCCAGGGCAGCCAGTCGCAGATGGGTTCGCATGGAAAGTCTCGTGTCGAATTGCAGCCGAAAAAAATACATTCTGACCAATTTCGGCGGCCAGGCATTCAAGGAGTGTTTCGAAGTACTACAAACGCAGCGGCAAAATCATGTTAGATCAACGCTGACGGGAGGATGAGGCGCAGATGACAAATATGTCAGGCACGCTCCCTGTGGGAGCCGGCTTGCTGGCGAAGAACGATAACCCGGTAATCCTGCCCGACTGGGTGTAATGCTCGAAGAAAGTCGGGAGTGCTGTAACATGCTGGCCTGCGTGCAGTGCCACAGGCACGCACGCGGATACCAAACGAACAAATCTCCAAGTTCAGGAATTACCCATGACCCAGTCGCAACGTTTGAAATACTCGATTCTGATCTCGCTGGTCGTCCTGGCGATCATGTTCGGCTTGTCCTACCTGCAGAACACCGGCGTCATCACCGAGAAAATGTTCCAGTACGTCGCCATCGGCGTGGCAGTACTGGTGGTAGTGATCAACGGCGTGATGCGCCGCAAGGTCAAGCCTTGAGCGACGCATACGAGGCCTGATTATTCGCCGTGCAACGCGGCGAATGCCTGGGGATTGAGGCTATAGCTCTTGTCCGTGTTCAAGGTGATCACCCCTTCGCTGCACAAACGCTTCAACACTTCGCGCACACTGAGAAAGGACAGGGGAATATCCAGGTCCAGCAGCTGGCTGTGAACCCCGCGCACACCCAGGCTGCGCTCGTGCTCGGCGGCGTTCAGCAGGGCGTCGATGACTTTCAGGCGTATCAAGCTGGTGCGCAGGCCGAAGCTTTTCAGCAGCAACCTGATGCGTTCGTTGCCATGGCGATCGGTACGTTGATCGAAAACGCCGGTGCCCATGGAAGAACCCATTGGCGCAGTGCTACCGTCCGTTGGCAGTTGCGAGTTGTACATGCAAAAACTCCTGTTCCGAGCCTGATCCGGGAAATTATTGGTGCTCTCATTCAATAAGACGAATGAAGTGGGCAAATCATGAAGGCTGGAATGTAGAAATTTTGTCGATGCGATGTCGGCACGGCGTGAGAAGCCTTGGTTCCGGGGTTCTGCGGGCTAAATTTTTAGTCGTTTGTTTCGTTCTTGGGGAACACAGTCGAGTACGCATAACCTGATGGGCGCGTACGGTCCATGACTGATATTTCGATCAGGAGCGAGCGTGATTATTTCCAGGCAGTTAACCCGGTTGAGCCTTGCTGGCGTGATGGCCGTCGCGAGTTCTGCGGCAAACGCGCAGCCGACCCAGGCGACAGCGGATATCCGGCGCACCACCTTCGGCATCCCGCATATCCGCGCCGAAAACGAGCGTGGGCTGGGCTACGGCATTGGCTATGCCTACGCGCAAGATAATCTGTGCCTGCTGGCCAATGAGATCACCACGGTAAATGGCCAGCGTTCGCGTTACTTCGGCCCGGAACAACTGACCGTCGAAGAGCGGCAAAATCAGGTCAGCGATGTGTTTTTCACCTGGCTCAACACCCCCGAGGCAGTCGCTGCGTTCTGGCAGGCGCAACCAGCGCCGGTGCGTGATCTGGTCGAGGGTTACGCAGCGGGTTTCAACCGTTCACTCAAGGAAATTCGGGCCAACGGACTGCCGCAGCAGTGCCAGGGGGAATGGGTTCGGGATATCACTGCGCAGGATCTGGTCAAGGTGACTCGCCGCCTGCTGGTCGAGGGCGGGATTGGCCAGTTTGCCGAAGCGCTGGCCGGCGCCACGCCACCCCAGGCAGTCGCGGCCAAGACCAGCGGTCCTGCTGATTTCGAGCTGGCCGATACACGCCAGCAGCGCTTTGCCCTGGATCGCGGCAGCAACGCTGTGGCGGTAGGCAGTGAGCGCTCTTTCAATGGGCGCGGCATGTTGCTGGCTAACCCGCATTTCCCTTGGGTCGGCGGGATGCGTTTTTACCAGATGCACCTGACCATTCCCGGCAAGCTGGATGTGATGGGCGCCGCCTTGCCCGGCCTGCCGATGATTAACATCGGTTTCAACCAGCACCTGGCCTGGACCCATACCGTGGATTCGTCCAAACATTTCACCTTGTACCGCCTGCAACTCGATCCCCAGGATCCGACGCGATATGTGCTGGACGGAAAATCGCTGCCGATGAGCAAAAAAACCGTGACAGTGAACCTGAAAAGCGCCGACGGCCATGTCCAACCGGTATCCCGAGAGGTCTACAGCTCGCAGTTCGGGCCGATCGTGCAATGGCCTGGCAAGCTCGATTGGGATCAGCAATCCGCCTACAGCCTGCGTGACGCCAACCTGGAAAACGACCGGGTGCTGCAGCAGTGGTACTCGATGAATCAGGCGGGCAGCCTCGGCGAGTTGCAAGCGTCGGTGCACAAGATCCAGGGCATCCCGTGGGTCAACACGGTGGCCGCAGATGACCAGGGCCAGACGCTGTACATGAACCTGTCAGTCGTTCCCAACGTGAATGCGCAAAAGCTGGCTCGGTGCAGCGACCCCCGTGCCGGACTGGAGATGATCGTGCTCGACGGCTCCAGGAGCGAGTGTGCCTGGGATATCAACCCGCAGGCCGCGCAGCCGGGCATCTACGCTGCCGACAAGCTACCGCAACTGCTGCGCAAGGACTTTGTGCAGCACTCCAATGATTCGGCGTGGTTGGTCAATCCGGTACAGCCGCTGACCGGGTTTTCACCGCTGATCAGCCAGCAGGACCAGCCGCTGGGGTTGCGCTCGCGGTTCGCTCTGGAGCGCCTGAACGTGTTGCAGGAGTCCGGGAAGGTCAGTGCTGGCGACTTGCAGCGGATGGTCCTGGATGATGAGGTTTATCTGGCCGCGCAGGTGATGCCGGACCTGTTGCAATTCTGTGCTTCAAGCATGGCTGCGACGCTCAAGCCAGTCTGCAGCAGCCTCAAGTCCTGGGACCAGAAGGCGAGCCTGGACAGCGGCGTTGGCTTCGTACATTTCCAGAATGTGATGCAGACGTTCCAGGAATCACCTGATGTGTGGCGAGTGCCATTTGATCCGCAGGACCCGCAACACACGCCGCGTGGGCTGCGAGTGGAGGAGCCTGGGGTCGCCGAGGCTGTGCGTGCGGCAATGCTGGCCTCGGTGGAGCAAGTTGGCAAAATGGGATTGAACAACGACAGTCGCTGGGGCGAGATTCAGGTGGCCAGCAGCGGCGGCCAGCAAACGCCGATCCATGGTGGGCCGGGCACGTTGGGTGTCTACAACGCAATCCAGAGCGTGCCGAGGTCTGATGGAAAACTCGAAGTTGTCAGCGGCACGAGTTATCTGCAGGTGGTGACTTTTGACGAGAAGGGACCGCAGGCACAGGGGGTGTTGGCATTCTCGCAGTCCAGTGATCCGGCGTCGGAGCATTCACGGGATCAGACGGTAGCGTTTTCGCAGAAAAAGTTGAGTGTGTTGCCGTTCACCGAAGCGCAGATTGTGGGGGATCCGGCGTATCGGGTGCAGAGGATCAGCGAACGGGATGAACGCTAGATTTTTGGAGTTTGCTGGGGGATCGCATTAAGCACCGGGTTGCCGTCCTTATTGCGCGTGATGTACACCGGCAGCACTTTGGGCAACGAGGCCACCAGGGAGTTGAGTTCCTTGATGTTGTAGATGCCGCCGATGCGGATCGAGCCAGTGGTGTGGTCGGCAACCGCCAGTGGCTTGCTCAGGTAGCGATTGATCAGGGGCAGGGCGTTAGCCAGGGTCAGGTCATCGAGCACCAGCTTGCCGCTGCGCCAGGCCAGTGAGTTGTCATTGTCGTAGGTCTGGCTGATTCGGGGAATGTAGTCGCCATGGCCATAGCTTGCCTGCATGGCGGGGCCGAGGCGCAAGCCATCCCCTGGGAGCGCGGCGTTGCTGCTGACCAGCACCGAACCTTCGATCAGGTTGACCCGAACCTGATCTTCGTACATCCAAACATTGAATTGAGTGCCGGTGACCCGGATCCTGCCGTCAGCCGCCTTGACCACGAACGGGTGAGCCGCGTCATGGCTCACCTTGAAAAACGCTTCGCCCTTGCTCAAGGATACCCGACGCTGATCCTTGTAATTGGCGAAGGTCAGCTCGCTGCCCAGATTGAGTTCGACCTCGCTGCCATCACTCAAGGTGATGTGACGCACCGTGTCGCTCGCTTCGAGGTGCTCGTAGGCGTTGGGCAACCAGCCCAGGCTCCAGCCGCCGAAGGCAGCCATCGGCAGCACCAACGCACAGACCGCCGCCGCAATACCCAGCGAACGCCAAGGCGTTGCGGGTCTGAAGGGCGCATTGGCCACACCCGCCGCATTGGCGCGGGGCAAATCACCGGCAACGTCCCAGATCTCCAGCATCGCTTCGTACTCGAGCGCATGCAGCGAATGCGCCTCGCGCCACTGCTCAAACGCCAGGCGCTCCTGAGCGGTGCAGTCGTTCGCATGCAAACGCATGCACCAATGCGCAGCGGCATCGGTAATGGCGTCGTATTCGGCTTGTGAGTAGGGGGTGTCGGTCATTGACTCATCCTGATTTCCTGCATTCTACCCTTGCGAGGAAGTCGGCGAGAACACCGTCATGGCAATTACCCATCAAAGAGCAATGGTTTTCATTAAACACTTTGTTCAAGTGTCATTGCCAGCACCCCCGGTGGCCAATCAGGCGACACTCAGACCACAGGTTCGGGGTCCAGTTGCCGGCCCATTTCACTGATCAGCCGAGTGACTGAGTCGGCATTACGTAAAATAGTGTCAATGCGCACGTCCGCAGAGTTGTGGTCCAGGAAGGCATTACGGGCTTCGCTCAACGACTTGGTCCGAGTGGTACGCAGAACCTCTTTCGCCACATCGTAAGAATTCGGAATGGCGTCCAGGCTCACCCAGCTCGATAGCGAACTGTTCCAGTCGCGAAACAACTGACTGCGCGGGGTAGCCAGGGACAGTGCCTCTTTTTCAAATAACTCCTGGTCAGTTTTCATCTTTGCACCAAAAGCGGTTGCGGTCGTAATCAGGTCCGAGAACGGCCGTCGGGCCTCCAGATACGTAATATCGATCGTGTTGGCGAAATGGTGGGAAAATTCGTGGATGAGCGTGGTTGCCTGAGCGTGGCCGTCGACATCGAATGCCTCGGTCAATCCGGACTTGTACCAGTCCAGTTCCGGCTTGAAGAAGTGCTCTGAGAAGTAGACTCTTTTCTGTTGGTCCCGCTTGACGATAAATGCGATGAACTTGGAAGAACTCGATGAAGTGGAACCGACCACAAATCGGCGAGTATCAAGGTCGTCCAGTCCCGGATCGACGAGTGCAGTGCAGATAGGCACGATGACGTTGCGGATTTTATCCAGCACCCCGTCGTCAACGGTGTGAATATCAAAGAAAGATTTGAAAAAAGTGTCCAGTCGCGAGCTGTCACCGGCCTTGCGCATCTGTGCCAGGTTATGCAGGCTTTTTAAGGCGTAGAGCCTGGCAATGTCCAACGCTTGCACGATGATTCGTGCTTTCTCGGGATAATGCCGACGAATTTCGTCCATGCCCTGGGCTTCGATGTTGAGCTCATCCGATGCCTGCATCTGGGCGACGAGGTTGTTCGCAAATCGCGAGATTGCCTTGCCGTAGTGAACCGAATGCGGGTCGACCGCCATTACCAGTTGCGGGCCGGGCGCAAGGTCGAGAATCGGTCCCTTCTCGATACCGTCCGTCATGCACCATCTGCCGCTGTGTTGGGCGACGCGGTAAACCTTGCCGGCGACTGGCGCGAAGTGATGGGTAGTGGTGGTGTCGCGGTAGGTATTGCTGGCAGCGTTTTTCTGCAGCTTCTCCAGGTCCACGGTCGGCGCTTCGTAGGCTTGCGCTGCTGTTCGGGTGGCGGATGTGGTGTTGATCGTCGACCACTTCGGCGCGACCACGGTCTGCACATTGCTCGGCTCCACTGCGGTGGCAGCTTCAGAGATGGCCTCGGGGCTGGCGTTCATCATCCTGCCGATGGTGATCATCTGCGCCGCACCGGAAACGAAGGACTTCAGCGCGCGCTTCCAGTGATGATCCTGAAGTGCTTCGGCCGAATCCTTGAAGTCTTTGTAGGCCTGCCACAGAAACAGCAAGCAGGACAGCTTGCCGGGCAGGCAACTCACCACCAGGTGGATGCCGGAACTGAACAATTGCTTGGCTTTTTCCCAATCGGTTTGCGCCGTGGGCGTACTTTGGCAGCCGAGCATCTGCTTGAGCAGCAGGATATTGTCCTGGAACAAACGCTCCAGCACATTGCCAGGAATCGGATTGTCAGCAAGGGTGATCTCGGTGGTCCCGCCCAGCGATTCCGTGAACAGGTTGCGGAAGGTGGAACGGGATGATTCGGGCAAACGCCGCAGCAACAGATCCTGCAACGGCCCTGGCCGGTTGAGCGCGGCCACCAGGCTCGTTTCGCTGGCGAACTCGGTGAAAGGCGAGCCGACAAAGTAGGGCGCGTACAACACCTGCGGGCCGACTGCATCCTTGCCTGGGCTGATCAGGTACATGCCCAGTGTCGCGACCGGTGTGGCGCCTGCGGTGGAGATCAACTCCAGAGGGCGGATGATTGCATTGGCGCCTTCCACTGCTGCCCTGGCCGTCGCATTGGGCATGTCCAGCAGCTGCTGGATTGCATCGAATGCACTGGCCGACAGCTGTTCCTGCAGTTTGAGCGCATGCGCTTCCTGCAGCAGCTGCCAGGGCATCTGGCGGAAGTAGCGCAACTTGCGCGCCCGGGCGTCGTCGCTGTCGCCTGAGAGTTGTTGCGAGAGCAACTGTCCATACACGGACTTGATGTTCAACTGCAAAAGCAGTTGGCGAACAGCCCCTGGGGTCATGCCCTCGGGCAGCGCTTGCCGGCTGCTGGAGGCCAGGGTAAAGCTGGTGCCCTGGAGAAGGTTGATATGGTTGAGCGCGAACTCGGTGAGTGACTGGGCTGGGCCCGCGATGGCCAGCGCAGGCGTGACTTTGATGTCGTCCGGGTCAATGTAGAGGCCGTTGAATCGAGTTTTCTGCAAGGCTATCAACTGTTCGTGCACGTAGACGGCGAGGGTCTTGATGCCATGCAGATAGTCCTTGCCGTCGATGACACTGCGTCCATGCTGCTGGAGGATTTCGATGTGTTTCTGTTGCTCCAGCAGTGAGGCATTGCCCAGCCAGGCGGGCAACGACTGCTGGGTCGCGATGGCTTCACTGATGGACCTGGCGCGCTGCAGGTTGGTGGACAGCGGTTGGCGTTTGAGGTCATTCAGAGCGTGCGCAGTCTTGGCCTGCGGTAGTTTTAAGTATCTGACCTGCTCACACGAAGCGAGAAAATGCTCGATAGCCGACTGTTGTCGATGCAGCGGCACGCTGCCTTCGATCAGCCTGAATTGTCCCAGCGTGTAAAGCGTGTGGATCCCGCGCTGCGTTGCAAGGACGTTTTCAATCAGCCCAAGGCGCTTGACCGGGTCCAGCAGTCGCCGTTGCAATGCACGCCTGGCCGTTGCGACGGACTTGAAGGCCTCAAGCCCCAAGGCCGGCGTCCATAGGAGCGCTCGCCCGGAATGCTGCTCGTCCAGACCGCCGCGTTCGGTTAGCAGGAAGCAGTGGGCGACCATCAAGGAACTGGCGCTGCCAGCTTTTTCAAGGCTGAACCAGTAGGCGTCCGGACGGAAACCATTGAGCGCCTTACGCCCAGCGCGAGTGGGTTGGTCGGTAGCAAGCACACTGTCGACAATCGCAACATCGCTGGCAGACAAGCTGCGATTCAGCACTCGCATCCGGGCTTCGCCCAGGATACCCACTGCCATCGCATGGGCCAGCTTGGGTTTCAGGCTTTCGAGGCTGGTCCTCTGTTCCGCGCTGGTTTCATCGAGCTGCGACATCCATTCCACTTCAAGTGCCAGCCTGACACTTTCGAAAGTATTGCCGGCCGTCACTGCCTTGTCTGCCAGGACAATGGAGGGGTGCGATTGGCCGGTGATGATCGGGCTGGTACTCCAGCGGCCCCGAGTCGGCAGCGCAGTCAATGGGGCGTCGATCAGGCTGCGCACGTCCAGCGCCTTGTCGAACAGCGCCGCCATGTTGACCAGGCCATCGCTGTTGCGGAACACGCCCAAGGCGTATTCAACATTTTGCAGCTGTTTTGCGACGATCCTGTCCAGCAGCGTGTCGAACACTGGACCGGTAATGGGTTCACCCGATACTTGTGGTTGGTCAAATCCGAGAAACAGGTTGCGTTCCTGTTGGGTCAGCAACTCGTACAGCTCGTCCTCATGGCCCCTGCTACTGAATTTTGCGCGGACGGTTGCTACCAGGTCTTTATGGTCCTCGAGCAGTTGCAGGCCATTGACCGGGGTAAACAGATAGGCGTCGGGGTTAGCAATCATGAATGATCCCGCCAGCTCGACGTAATTGGCCGGGTACTCCCACAGACGCACTGCCTCAGGAATCAACGGCAACGATGCACTCCACGCTGCACTGCGCTCGAACAGCACCTCCAGTCCTCTGGCTTGCCCTGGAGTAATGATCGATTCCTGTCGCTTGAACAGGATGTCCGCCCGCGCTTTGTCGCTCATCGCTTGGGAAAATAAGATGAGGCGCGTCTGTCCATTGGGTAACAGGTGATTCCAGTACGCTTGCAGTTTTTTCCCAAGTAACCGGCTCAACCCTGCAGCAACGGTCCTCACTGCGTTGTGCCAGATTTCCTGGTCTGCATCGGCGGCCTTTCGCTGCGCATTGGAAAACTTAACGGTCTGGCCCGCCGGCCAGCCCTGGTGACGGTAAAAAAGCAGCAAGGCGTCGCTCAGGGACATGGCCTCTTCCACGACCGGCTTGACCTGCGAGTGGTCAACGAAGCTCACTCGGGTCTGGCTTTGCGGGAGTTGCGCAAACGATTCGCGCAGCACGTCAGCGAAAATTTCGTTGAGCAGGTCTGGAAGTAAGGGCAGCTGAACCAGCTGTTCCAGCAATCGCAGGGCGTTGTGTTGCTGATTAGCCTCTATGACGGTTTTCTGGTCCTCGAATATCCCATCCTGCATTATCTCGTGGGTCACCTCGGCAATCAGTTCACCGTCAAGCTGCGTGCGCTGGGCGTTCGAGAGAAAACGCAGCAGGACATCTCGCTCAGCCTGTTTTGACAGCCTCATTACCAGCTCCGCCTGAAGTAATTCAACAGTGTCGAACTTCTCGATGCCGCCATAGGGCGTGTAAAGAATGGCGGCACTGTCATCAGGTGTGGCTGACAACATGAAGCAGCCGGCCAGGCCGACCGCAGGTTTGCCCTTGACCTTGAGCAACAAGCGTTCGGCGGACATGGGTGGAGTGAGCGCCTGGCGACGTGCATCGGTTGCCAGATGAATGTGACCGAGCCAGGAAAAATCCTTGCTGGACAGCGAGTGTTGCTTGCCAAGTTCAGTGTGCGATCCAGGCTCATTGAGCACTTGAGGGAAAAACAGTGGAGAGGAAGCAGAGGTCATGGCAGTCTCGAAAATCGCCCTGGTGGCGTGCAGTGGATGGCCTGCCAACCTAGGTGATGCCACTACGCTTGCGGTGGTAAATAGTTATCGCGATATCCAGTCCGAGGTCAGTTACATTGAGACGGTTACGCACCCTGCAATCGAAAGATTGACAGCCCGCTCGGGTCGCGTTGTTTAATCAGTTTGTTTTAGTCCCCATGCGCTGTTGCCCCCTCCAATAATTAATCTGGAGCTTCAGATGTCTGCGCCACTTGATTCTGCTGTATCGCCCAATCTGACTTTTGCTGAACTGACTCAATTGCTGGAAAGGATATTCCTGCGCCATGGCACCTCTGCCGACGTCGCCCGGACCCTCGCGCTCAACTGCGCCGGCGCCGAACGGGATGGCGCGCACAGCCACGGCGTGTTTCGTATCCCAGGCTACGTCTCGACCCTGCAGAGTGGCTGGGTCAATGGCCAGGCCATTCCAGTGGTCGAAGATGTGGCTTCGGGTTTCGTCCGGGTCGATGCCGGCAACGGTTTTGCTCAGCCTGCGCTGGCGGCCGCACGTAGCCTGTTGGTGGAGAAGGCCCGCAGCGCCGGGATAGCCGTGCTGGCCATCCGCAATTCCCACCACTTTGCCGCGCTGTGGCCAGATGTCGAGCCCTTTGCCTATGAGGGACTGGTGGCGCTGAGCGTGGTCAACAGCATGACCTGCGTGGTGCCGCACGGCGCCGATCGGCCGTTGTTTGGCACCAACCCGATTGCCTTCGCCGCCCCCCGGGCCGATGACGAGCCGATTGTCTTCGACCTGGCGACCAGTGCCATTGCCCATGGCGATGTGCAGATTGCGGCGCGCAAAGGCGAGCGCTTGCCGGTTGGTATGGGCGTCGACAGCCTCGGGCAGCCGACTCAAGACCCCAAAGCCATACTTGAAGGCGGGGCGCTGCTGCCATTCGGTGGGCACAAGGGCTCTGCGTTGTCGATGATGGTCGAGTTGTTGGCGGCGGCGTTGACCGGGGGCAATTTTTCGTTCGAGTTCGACTGGTCGAACCATCCGGGAGCGAAGACCCCATGGACCGGGCAATTGTTGATCGTGATCGATCCGAGCAAGGCAGCGGGGCAAGATTTCGCCGAGCGCAGTCAGGAACTGGTGCGGCAGATGCATGGGGTAGGGTTGAAGCGTTTGCCGGGAGATCGGCGCCATCAGCAACGGGCAATGTCGCAGGCCAGGGGAGTTGAGCTGGATGCGCAGACAATCGCCAACTTGCGAGAACTGGCAGGTGACTGATGTTGAGTTTGTAGCAGCCGGACGCAGGCGGCCAGGTATGGCTGACAAGTCCAGCGATCACCTACGGTCCCTGTAGGCGTGAGCCTGCTCGCGATGGCGTCTGGTCAGTCGACAACATTTCTGCCTGAACCACCGCCATCGCGGGCAAGCCTTGCTCCCACAGAACTACAAAGAATCCAAAAATGGATTAACGACGACCGAGCAGCAAACCGACCACCAGGCCGAAACCGGCGGAGATCGCCACAGTCTGCCACGGATGGCCACCAATGTAGCTCTCGGTGGCTTCCACGGCAGGCTTGGTCCGCTCACGCACGTTGGTCACCGATTCCATGGCCTGCTGCAGTTTCTGAGCGACTTGCCCGCGCAGGGTTTCCGCCTCTTCACCGACCAGTGAAGCGCTGCTTTTCAGCAGTTTGTCCGACTCTTCGATCAGCGCCTGAAGCTCGCTGAACGCTTGATCCTTGATTTGATCTTGGGCAGTTTGCGCGGCAGTTTTCCGGGCCATTGAAGTACTCCTTGCTGATGGATAGACGTGAACAATGGAGTGTAGAGGACGCGGAAAAGTTGCAGTGATTTCAGCTGAAAATGTGATCCTTGGCGAAAATCCCGCGCAGGATATTTCCTACGAGGGTGTAAGATGTCGCCAATTTACACAGCAGGAAAAACCCCATGAGCTTCAATCTGGCCGACAAACCCCTTTCCGAGCGCGCCGCGCTTGAAGATGAAAAATCCCGTCTGTTCGATCTATGGCAAAGCAACCTGGGCAAAGCCAAGGGCGAAGCCGCCCGGTTGTTTGGCGAGCGCGCCAAACGCAAGGGTAAATGGGCCGAATGGGTGCGTTCCGAGCTTGACGGCATGTCACCCCCGGAATTCGCCAACATGGTGCGCAGCGAAGTCAATCGGCTGATGGCTGCCAAGTAATATCCGCCTGCTGCGGATGCGCGGTCTACCGACGCCCACACTTACCAGGTGCCGGAGACTGTTCCCGGCAGGCTGAGCTTGCCACTATCGACGAACCGCATCGTGCCGAACAAGCCACCGGCGAGTTTCCCGCGCAATACGTAGGGCAGGTTGTTCAGCGTCTGCGTCTGGCTCAAGCCGAGGGTCTGGCGCAATACCGAGAAGGCGGAAACGCTGACCGGTACCGTCAGCACGGTTTCTGAAAAGCGCGCAATCGAACCAGACTGATCGCTCACGCCAGAGGCGAGCGGCTGGCCGTTGACTTCGAGGTCCAAGGCCACGCCGTTGTAGTCGATGGGATTTTCATTGGGGTTCTGCACGCGGATTTTCACCGCGAAACGCACTTCCATGTCCTGGCTCTGCAGGGGTTCGATGCCCACCACATTGATGTTCAGCGGGTCACGACTGGGAAAGAGGGCGCAGGCGCTCAGGGAGAGCAGCAGCAGGGACAGGATGACGGCGTGGATACTGCGCATGGACAAGCTCTCTTCAAGTAAAAGGGCTGAACCGCCCCCGGCTCAGCCCTCTGGCCGTATCAGCGGTTCAACTGTGCGACCGCTGCGGCGGTTGCCGGTTCACCCTTTGGTGGCGTATCAGGATTTTCCATGACCTGAAGGATCGACGCTTCCGGGTCGAAATCGTCTTCTTCCAGCTCAATGAACTCTTCGGGAAGGAAGATATTCAACACGATAGCGCACAAGGCGCCAACGGTGATTGGCGATTCAAAGATGTTGTGCAGCGCCATTGGCAGCTCGCGCAACACTTCAGGAACGGCGGCGACGCCCAGGCCCATGCCCAGGGAAATCGCCACGATCAGCATGTTGCGCCGATGCAGACCGGCCTCGGCGAGGATCTTGATCCCGGCCACTGCCACAGTGCCGAACATCACCAGTTCGGCGCCGCCGAGCACCGGCTTGGGCATCAATTGCAGCACCGCACCGATCATCGGGAACAAGCCGAGCAGCACCAGCAAGCCGGCAATGAAAAATGCGACGTAACGGCTGGCCACACCTGTGAGCTGAATCACCCCATTGTTCTGGGCGAAGGTGACCATTGGCATGCTGTTGAATACCGCAGCCATGGCCGAGTTGAGGCCATCGGCCAGCAGGCCGGACTTGATCCGGCGAATATAGATCGGCCCCTTGACTGGTTGTCGGGAAATCATCGAGTTGGCCGTGAGGTCACCGGCGGCTTCCAGCGGTGACACCAGGAAGATCACCGCCACCGGGACGAACGCGACCCAGTCGAAATTGAAGCCGTACTTGAACGGCACCGGCACGCTCATCAGCGGCACGTCGGGCATGCTCGAAAAACTGACGTCGCCCATCAGCCACGCCACGAGGTAGCCGAGGGTCAGGCCGATGACGATCGCACCCAGGCGCAGAAACGGTACGTCGACCCGGTTCAACACCACGATGGTCCCCAATACCAGTGCCGCGAGAGCCAGGTGATGCGCGCCGCCGAGGTCGACGGCACCAAAGCCACCGGCAATATCGGTCATTGCCACCTTGATCAGCGACAGGCCCATCAGCGTGATGATGGTACCGGTCACCACGGGGGTGATCAGCATCCGCAGCTTGCCGATGAACTGGCTCAGCACCACTTCAATGAACGCCGCGAAAAAACACACGCCAAAGATGGTCGAGAGTATTTCGTCGGTGCCGCCGCCCCGGGCCTTGACCATGAAGCCGGCGCTGAGAATCACGCTGATGAAGGAAAAACTGGTGCCTTGCAGGCACAGCAACCCGGAACCGATCGGGCCGAAGCGCCGCGCCTGGACGAAGGTGCCCAGCCCGGAAACGAACAGCGCCATGCTGATCAGGTAGGGAATTTCACTTTGCAGGCCCAGGGCGCTGCCCATAATCAAGGTGGGCGTAATGATGCCGACAAAACTGGCCAGCACGTGCTGCACGGCGGCGAACACGGTGGCGGTTAGATGCGGGCGATCGTCGAGGCCGTAGATCAGGTCATTGTTGCGCGCAGCGGGGGCTTTTTCAGAGGCGGTCATGGTGATGTGCGTGCCGAAAGGCGGGCCGGGTCAGAAAATGGAGGCGCAGGATGCCAGAAAGTGGGCGAAACAGTAACCAAGGGTTGCATAAAACCCCCGCGATGGCGGCGGCACATCCGGCATTCCTGTGGCAGGCAGACCGCCATCGCGAGCAGGCTCACTCCTACAGGGGCCTGCGGTACTTGCCTCGGAGCGCTCATGGCATACTGCCGCGCATGACAATCGACTCGCCGCTTGGCGCCTGGCAGCAGGCCATCGAACACAAGGGTTTCGTCCAGGACGAAGCCCAGGAACACGCCGTGTGGGCGTTGCAGAAATGCTTCGAGGCCCTGCACGAGGGGCGCACGTCGGTGACAGGCGTGTATCTGTGGGGCCCGGTGGGTCGCGGCAAGACCTGGTTGATGGATCAGTTCTATCAGAGCCTTCGGGTCCCGGCCCGGCGCCAGCATTTCCATCATTTCATGGGATGGGTGCATCAGCGTTCCTTTCAGCTGACCGGTACCGCCGACCCGCTGAAAGCCTTGGCCCGGGAGCTTAGCGAAGAGGTTCGGGTACTGTGCTTCGATGAGCTGTTCGTCAATGACATCGGCGATGCGATCATTCTCGGGCGGTTATTCCAGGTGATGTTCGAGCAGGGCGTGGTGGTGGTCTGCACCTCCAATCTACCCCCGGACCAGCTGTACGCGGACGGCTTTAACCGCGACCGGTTCGTGCCAGCCATCGAGGCGATCAAACAGCACATGCAAGTGATTGCGGTGGATGGCGCCGAGGATCACCGCCTGCACCCAGGCACCGGGTTGCAGCGCTACTGGGTCACGCAACCCGGGCAGTCTGGCGCCTTGCAGGCGGTGTTCGAGGCGTTGACCGCCGGCCAGTCGGTCTCCAGTGAGCCGATCGAGGTCGGTCACCGCTCGCTGAAGGTGGTGCAGGCCAGTCAGCACGTGCTTTGGTGCCGTTACCCCGACCTGTGCGAGCAGCCATTCGCCGCCATGGATTTCATGACCCTGTGTGATTCCTTCAAGGCTATTCTATTAAGCGATGTGCCCAACCTCAGCGCCCAAAAGCGCGCCGGGCGCATCGCCAGAGGCACTGAGGACGGCGTCGAGCGAGTAGCAGCGGGTGATCGCGAGTTGCCGCAATTATCCGTGCATGACGACGCAGTGCGCCGCTTCATCGCGCTGGTGGACGAGTGCTACGACCGCAAGGTCCCGTTGTACCTCGAAGCCGAGGTGCCGATGGCGCAGCTGTACACCGATGGTTACCTGGAATTCCCGTTTCGCCGCACGCTCAGTCGACTACAGGAAATGCAGCTGCAACGTTTTGCCGAGGTTTGACCACAGGGGAGCCGCGAGCATGTCTAAAACGCTGTCGCATCATCTGCTGACCATGGCCTATCAGAACGCCTGGGCCAATCACCGCCTGGCCAAGGCCTGGAGTGAGTTAAGTGCCGGAGAGCTGACGGCGCCGCGGGTCAGTTTTTTCCCCAGTCTGCGTGCAACCCTGAACCATATCCTGACCTGCGACTGGTTTTATGTGGACGCCCTGGAACGCGAGCTGCGTGGCGACGATCCGCATTCGGACTGCTTCGTGTATTTCAACGTCGCGGAACCCTGCTCAACCGGGGCTGAGCTCAAGCATGAGCAAGCGTTGGTGGACCGGCGGCTGATTGCCTACTGCGAGCAGATGCGCGACACCGATCTGGGCAAGATCGTCACCATTGCCCGGGAAACGCCGCAGCACGACAGCCGCTTGCGCATGCTCTCGCACCTGTTTGAACACCAGATCCACCATCGCGGACAGGTGCACGCGATGCTCAGTGGAACCTCGGTGGTGCCGCCGCAGCTGGACGAGTTTTTCTGTGCTGGGGAGGCGGGTTTGCGGGCCGAGGATTTTGCCGAGCTGGGGTGGACAGAGGCGTTGATCTGGGGGCATTGATCGGGCACGCGGTCACTGTAGGAGCTGCCGCAGGCTGCGATCTTTTGATCTTGAAAGACAGATCAAAAGATCGCAGCCTGCGGCAGCTCCTACAGAGGGAGCGCGTTTCATCCTTTTGATTCGTGATAGCGCTTGATAGAGTCCGCTGCAGTTACTTCACGTGTCATCGAGGATGGAAATGGAATCCGCAGAAATTCTTGTGCTTCAGGCCAGCTACACCAATCCCTTGCATGCCGAGGCAATCTGCCTGGTGTTGAACCACTATGCCGAGGATCCAATGGGTGGCGGGCAATCCTTGACGGCAAATGTGCTGGAGCACTTGCCGGAAGAACTGGCCAGGCGCCCGCACGCGTTCAGTGTGCTGGCCTTTGTCGACGGTGAACCGGCCGGGCTGGTCAATTGTTTTGAAGGCTTCTCCACATTTGCCTGCAAACCTCTGGTCAACGTGCACGACGTCGCCGTGGTGAAGAAATTTCGCGGCTTGGGCTTGAGCCAGAAAATGCTGCAAAAGGTTGAGGACATCGCCCGCCAGCGTGGCTGCTGCAAGATCACCCTGGAGGTTCTGGAGGGTAACGCCATTGCCCAGGCGTCTTATGGCAAATTCGGATTTGCGGCGGGAATGTTCGATCCGGCCCATGGGCGGATGCTGTTCTGGACCAAACTGCTGTAACGCATGTGCGGCGGGGGAGCAGGCTCCCTCGCCACGCCTATGCACTTATAACTTCCAATCCAGGCTCAGGGTTACCGTGCGCGGGTCACCCCAGTAGTTGCCGTTGTAGAAGCCGACGTTCTCGTAGTACTTCTTGTCGAACAGGTTGTTGACGTTCAGCGAGGCCGACAGGTGTTGGTCGAACTCGTAGCGCGACATCAGGTTGACCAGGGCGTAGGCATCCTGCCGAATATTCTTACGCTCGGTAATGATTCTGCCTGCGGCGTTGCGTCCCACCGGACGACTCGCCGCGCGGTAGATTTCGCTCTGCCAGTTCAGTGCTCCGCCCACGGTCAACGCATGCCACTCACCTGGCAGCCGATAGGCGGTGGACAGGCGGAACATGTTCAATGGTGCGGTAGTGTTGGTGCGGTTCTTCTCACCATTCACCGAGTGGGTGTAGGTATAGCCGGCGGTCATGTTCCAGTCGGCCATGACCTCGCCCGACAGTTCGGCCTCGAAGCCCTCGACCTTGGTGCCCTTGCCGTTGGCCTTGTAGAACTCTTCGCCGGTCACCGGATCCGGCGGCACCGAATCGTCCAGTTCGGCAACGTTGTCCTGGTCACTCCAGAACAGCGCGGTTGCCAGGTTCAGGCGCTCCTCGAGCAGGCTGCCCTTGAGCCCCAGCTCATAGTTGCTGCCCACCACCGGTTCGAGGTACTTGCGGTTGGCGTCGCGATTGGTCTGTGGTTTGAAGATGTCGGTGTAGCTGACGTAGGCGGTGTACTCGGGAGTGATGTCATAGAGCAGCCCTGCGTAGGGCGTCCACATGTCGTTGTGTTTCTGGCTGGTATCGTCCACGCCGCTCAATACCTGATTGACATCATAGCTGTTGGTGGTGCTCGACGATTTCCAGCTGCCGTAGCGGCTGCCGAGCACGGCGTGCAACTCATCGGTCAGGCTCAGGCGCGTCGCGAGATAACCGGCTTTCTGCTCCGTACTGCTGGTGGAGCCGGTGAGACTGGTGACCGTGTCGGTGAATTTGTCGATGTTGCCCATGTACTTCCAGTCCGGCACATTCGCGTAGTCCGAAGCCATTGGGCCGTCGACGGTGTAGGGGTTGTCTTCGCTGCGTTCCGCTTCGCCATAGCCAATCATCAGTTCATGTTCGCGTCCCAGCAACGAGTAGGGACCGGAGACGTTGAAGTCATAGGCTTTCATCTTCTGCTTGCCGATCATGTGGCTGACGTTGGCGATCATGCCGCTGCGATCCGGTTCGGGGAAGCCGCCACCGGCGTAGTAGATCTTGCCGTCGGTATCACTTTCGCGGTGGGTGTACGCCGCTTTCAGCTGCCAGCCAGCGCCCAGTTGGTGGTCCAGGTTGGCGAAGGCGGTCTGGTCCTTGATCGGCCAGGAGCTCCAGGACGTCGCCATGTTGGTCGAGCGACCGAGTTTGGCCTTGCTGCCGTCGGCGTTCCAGTACGGCACGGTGCCCCAGGAGGTGCCCTGGACATGTTTGTTCTGGTAGTCGTAACCCACGGCGAGCGTGGTGTCGTCCGTCAGGTCGGCTTCCAGCACGCCGTAGCCGACTTCCCGTTGTTGCTGGTATTTGTCACGGAACGAGTCGCTGTCGCGGTAGGCCAGCACGCTACGCCCGCGCAGTCGACCGTCGAACGCCAGTGGTCCGCCGACGTCCAGGTAGGTGTAGTAATTGTCGTAGCTGCCGGCGCTGACGCCGGTCTTCGCTTCCCACTGTGAAGTCGGGCGCTTGCGCACCATGTTGATGGTGGCGGAGGGGTCGCCCGCGCCCGTGGTCAGGCCGGTGGCACCGCGCACGACTTCGATGCGGTCGTAGATGATGGTGTCGGAATCGGACTTCATGTAGCTGAAGGTGTTGAGCATCCCGTCAACCTGGAAGTTGTTGATCGAGTAGCCGCGGGAGGAATAGCTGACCCGGTCGGAGTCGTTATGTTGCACCACGATGCCGGTGGTCTGGCGCATGGCTTCGGACAGCGAGGTGAGCTTGAAATCGTCCATCTGCTGGCGAGTGACCACGGACACCGACTGCGGGGTTTCCTTGATCGACAGGTTCAGACGGGTGGCGCTGCTCATGGCGCCGGTGGTGTAGGACTGGGTGTTTTCGGTATTGCGGCCCAGGCCTTGGGCGGTGACGCTGGTAGCGGTCAGTTCCAGGGCGCCGGACACGGGTTGTTGATCCGCTTCGGTTTCGGCGAGCACCTGCGGGCTGAGCGCAATGCTGCACAGGCCGAGGGTAAAAGTCATGGAACGGGTGATAGGCGCGAACATCGCAGCCGACTCCTTGTCGTTGAGGGAAAAATTCCGTTAGCTCAAAGACGAAGGAGGGCGGCGATATTTAATCGTAAATGATAATTATTATTTTTAGTGGGTGGCAGGCAGTGGTTATTGCTGCACCACTTCAGCGACCTTGGGTTTCATCAGGCTGAAGTCGATCAACGGCCGCTGCTGCTTCTCGTAGGGGTTGCCAATCAACAGTGGTCGCGGCTTGAAGCTGTCGCTGACCAGGCTCTTGCTGCGATCCAGTTCATCGAAGCTCAAGCCTGCCATGTCCGCCCAGGTATGAATCAGGTGCGAGCTGCTGTACGGACGGTCCAGGTCACCGGCAAAATTCCAGTCATGGGACTCGCGCCATTTCGGCGAGGCCCAGGCCATGAACGGGATGGTGTACATCGGCGCCGTCGGCTTGTTTTCGTTACGCCCCAGGGTGCTGTGGCCGGGCGAGTCGAACACGTCTTCGCCGTGATCGGAGAGGTACAGCAGGAAGCCGTTCGGATCGGTCTTGGCGTAGTCCTTGATCAGGCTTGACACCACGAAATCGTTGTACAGCACCGCGTTGTCGTAGCTGTTGTAGGTCGGCACCTGATCGTCACGTACGCCGGCCGGTACGCCCTGGCGATCCTTGAACTTGTCGAAGGTGGACGGATAGCGGTACTGGTAGCTCATGTGCGTGCCCAGCAAATGCACGACGATCAGCTTGCGCGGCGCAGCGTCGGCCAGGGCCTTGTTGAACGGTTCAATCACGTCGCCATCGTACTGGGCAGCGTTCTGGTTGCGGTTGTTGTTGAGGTACACCTGCTCGTCGGCCTGCTCGGAGAAGGTCGTCAGCATGGTGTTGCGCTTGGTCATGGTCTGCTGGTTGGTGATCCAGAACGTCTTGTAGCCCGCCTGTTTCATCATGCTGACCAGCGACGGCGTCGACAGGTACAGCGCCGGGTTGTCCTCGTCAGCGAAGGTTAGCACCTGCTGCAGCGCCTCGATCGTGTACGGGCGCGGGGTGATGACATTATCGAACACCGCCAGTTGGTCCTTGAGCTTGTCCAGCTCCGGGGTGGTATCGCGCGGATAGCCGTACAGGCTCATGCGTTGGCGGTTGGTTGATTCGCCGATCACCAGTACCAGGGTGGCCGGCTGGTTGGCCGAGTTGTCGGTGAGGTTTTTCAGCGGGGCAATCTTGCTCGCGCTGTCCAGCATGTCCTGCATGCCGGCGAGGGTGTCGAGGTAGCGGTGATAAGCCACCGCCATCTGCCATGGCACAGCGGGTTCGATACGGGTTTCGAATTTTTCGAAGCCGTCGGCAAAACTGCCCGTACGCAGGGTTTGCTTGACCAGCGGGTAACCTATCACGGCCACCAGGATTGCTGTTGCGGCTACCAGAGCGCGGCCACGCGGCAGGTAGACCGGGCGCAAGCGAGTCCACAGGAAGTAGGCGAACAGGGTGTGGGCAAGGAATGCCGCGACCATCCACCAGGCGAAATACTGGGTCATGTACTCGCCAGCTTCAGAGATGTTCGATTCGAACATGATGAAGATGACGCTCTGGGAAAATTCCTGCTGGTAGATGAAGAAGTAGCCCAGGCTTGCCATCGAGCAGGCCCACAGGACTACGCCGATACAGGCGGCCATCACACGCGTCTGTTTAGGGAACAGCAGCATCGGCGCGAGCCAGATCGCGCTCATCAGGAAGGCCTGGCGGAAACCGGTGAAGCCGGAAGTGCCAGTCAGCTGGATCAGCAGTTGGGTAATGCCGGAGAAGTACCAGAAGAATACGAACAGCCAGGCAAACCCGGCCCAATCAAAACCTTTCGCAGTCGTGTTGCTGCGTTTGAACAAAGCCATTCAGCGCTCCAGCCTAGGGGGTCGTCGACCGTCGACAGCATGGACTCCCGTCGACGAACGGGCGCGGCACGCATACCGAGCGGCCACAATGGCGCCGGAGTATCCATGATCAGGTGTGAAAACTTTGTGAGCTGACATCTTGAACTTTACGAGCGAGCCTGCTCGCGATTGCGGTAAACCAGTCAACGCATCCGCTGACTGACACACCGCAATCGCGAGCAGGCTCGCTCCCACAGGTATCAGGCACCCACGTGACAATCGCGCGCGGGGAGAGGTGAGGTCAGGCGCGCTGAATGACAGCCGACGCCTGAGGCTGAAAGCCTTGGGTCAACACGCGCAGTTGCGCAAGTTCCTGCTTGAGCAGGTCGCGCTCTTCCTTCAACTGGCGCAGTTCATCACGACGGATCGTGACGTAAAGAGTTTGTGCTGGCCGTGCTGCTTGTACTGTGCCCATTGCTCACCTCGCAAATGGTTTGTTCAACTGTAAACCCGCGTCCGAGTTCGGACCCTGATTTACTATCGGCTGCAATTTTGATTTCTTTTACCGCCGAAGGGAACTTTTTTATTTTTCATGGTCGGTGTGTCTTCGCCACGTTTCCCGGCGTTATCAGTCTGGATCGGGCACAATGCACGGAAACTTCATGCCGACCTGTCTGACTAAGCTGAACAGGTCTCGTTGGGCTATAACCTTTGACACACATTATTTGCAACAAGGAGCATCAGCACATGCAACTCGGGATTATTGGACTGGGCCGCATGGGCGGTAATATTGCGCGGCGCCTGATGCTCAATGGGCATTCCACCGTTGTCTACGACCGCAATACCGCCTTTGTCGACAACCTGGCCGCCGAGGGCGCCAAGGGCGTCATCGACCTGCCGGCGCTGGTCGCAGGCCTGGCCAAGCCACGTGCCGTCTGGGTGATGCTGCCGGCCGGCGCGCCGACTGAAGACACCATCGACACCCTGAGCAATTTGCTCGAAGCCGGCGATACCATCATCGACGGCGGCAACACCTTTTATAAGGACGACATCCGTCGGGCCAAGAGCCTCTCGGAAAAAGGCCTGCACTACATCGACGTCGGCACCTCCGGCGGCGTCTGGGGCCTGGAGCGCGGTTACTGCATGATGATCGGCGGCGAAGCCGAGGTGGTCAAACGCCTCGATCCACTGTTCCAGAGCCTGGCGCCCGGCATCGGTGACATCCCGCGGACCAAGGACCGCAAGTCTGCCGACGACCGTGCCGAACACGGCTACATCCACGCAGGGCCAGCAGGTTCCGGGCACTTCGTGAAGATGATCCACAACGGCATCGAGTACGGCATGATGCAGGCCTTCGCCGAAGGTTTCGACATTCTCAAGACCAAGGCCAGCGAAAACCTGCCGGAAGACCAGCGTTTCGACCTCAACGTGGCGGACATCGCCGAAGTCTGGCGCCGTGGCAGTGTGGTTTCGTCCTGGTTGCTCGACCTGACCGCAGACGCGCTGGCCAGCGATCCGAAACTCGACGGTTACTCGGGATCGGTAGCTGACAGCGGGGAAGGTCGCTGGACTATTGAAGCGGCCATGGAGCAATCGGTACCTGTGCCGGTGTTGTCGAACTCGCTGTTCTCGCGCTATCGCTCCCGCGGCCAGGGTACTTTTGGCGACAAGATCCTCTCGGCCCAGCGCTTCGGCTTCGGTGGCCACGTGGAGACTTCGAAAAAATGACCGGCCTGATCCGCAATAAATCCAAGGCAGAACCAGCACCGCCTACCACTTTGTTCCTGTTCGGTGCCCATGGCGATCTGGTCAAGCGCCTGCTGATGCCAGCGCTGTACAACCTGAGTCGCGACGGATTGCTGGGGGATGGATTGCGGATCATCGGCGTTGACCACAACGCCATCAGTGACGAAGCCTTTGCGCAGAAGCTCGAGGATTTCATTCGAGCGGAAGCGGCAAGCAAGATCGGCAAGGGCGATGAAGCCCTTGATCCGGCCTTGTGGGCCTCACTCGCCAAAGGTATCAGCTACGTCCAGGGAGACTTCCTGGACGACAGCACCTATTCAGCCCTGGCGGCGAAAATCGCCGACAGCGGCACCGGCAATGCGGTGTTCTACCTGGCCACCGCGCCACGTTTCTTCAGCGAGGTAGTGCGCCGCCTCGGCGCCGCGAAACTGCTGGAAGAAACCCCCGAGGGCTTTCGCCGCGTGGTGATCGAAAAACCCTTCGGCTCCGACCTGCACACCGCAGAAGCGTTGAACGCCTGCCTGCTCAAGGTGATGTCGGAAAACCAGATTTATCGGATCGATCATTATCTGGGCAAGGAGACCGTGCAGAACATTCTGATCAGCCGGTTCTCCAACAGTCTGTTCGAAGCCTTCTGGAACAACCATTACATCGACCACGTGCAGATCACGGCGGCGGAAACCGTCGGCGTGGAGACCCGTGGCAGCTTCTACGAACATACCGGCGCCCTGCGCGACATGGTGCCCAACCACCTGTTCCAACTGCTGGCGATGGTCGCGATGGAACCACCTGCTGCATTTGGCGCGGACGCCGTGCGTGGCGAAAAAGCCAAGGTGGTCGGTGCGATTCGCCCCTGGTCCGTCGAAGAAGCACGGGCCAATTCGGTGCGTGGCCAGTACACCGCTGGCGAGGTCGGTGACAAGTCCTTGCCCGGTTATCGCGAGGAAGGCAACGTGGCGCCAGATAGCACCACCGAAACCTACGTTGCACTCAAGGTCATGATCGATAACTGGCGGTGGGTCGGCGTGCCGTTCTACCTGCGCACCGGCAAGCGCATGAGCGTGCGCGACACCGAGATCGTCATCTGCTTCAAGCCTGCGCCGTACGCGCAGTTTCGCGATACCGAGGTCGATGAGCTGCAGCCGACCTACCTGCGCATCCAGATCCAGCCCAACGAAGGGATGTGGTTCGATCTGCTGGCCAAGCGTCCTGGGCCGGCATTGAAGATGGCCAATATCGAGCTGGGCTTCGCGTACAAGGACTTCTTCGAAATGCAGCCGTCGACCGGCTATGAAACGCTGATCTACGATTGCCTGACCGGCGACCAGACGCTGTTCCAGCGCGCCGACAACATCGAGAATGGCTGGCGCGCCGTGCAGCCTTTCCTCGATGCCTGGCAGCAGGACGCCGCCGTGGAGGGATATGCCGCCGGTGAAGATGGCCCGCAAGCGGCCGAAGACCTGCTGACCCGCGACGGTCGGGTGTGGCACAGCCTCGGATGAGTGATGGGCTGCGCTACAACCAGTAACTCACCGCATACCACCCCAACACCCCCATCACCACCGTATACGGCAGCGCCATCCACACCATCCGTCCGTATGACAGACGGATCAGCGGCGCGATCGCCGAGGTCAGCAGGAACAGAAATGCCGCCTGGCCATTGGGCGTCGCCACGCTTGGCAGGTTGGTGCCGGTGTTGATCGCAATGGCGAGGGTTTCAAAATGCTCTCGGCTCATGTGCCCGGAGACAAACGCCTGCTTCACCTCGGTGATGTAAATGGTCGCGACAAACACGTTATCGCTGATCGCCGACAGCAAACCATTGGCAATGAACAGCATCCCAGGTTGCTGATCTGCCGGCAGCGCCAGCACCCATTGAATCAACGGCGTGAACAACTGCTGGTCATGGATCACTGCCACAACGGCGAAGAACACCACCAGCAGCGCAGTGAACGGCATGGCGTCCTTGAACGCGCTGCCGATGCGATGCTCGTCGGTAATGCCGGTGAAGGCGGTGATCAGCACAATCACCATCAAGCCGATCAACCCCACCTCAGCCACATGAAACCCCAGGCCGGCTATCAGGATCAGCGCCGCCACACCCTGGACGATCAGCGCCGCACGCTGGCGCGCAGTGCGCTCGGCGTTGTCTTGCGCGGCATAGTCGGCCAGCACGGCGCGCACGTTGTCCGGCAGCAGCGTGCCGTAGCCGAACCAGCGCAACTTCTCCAGCAGCACGCACGTCACCAGGCCCGCCACCAATACCGGCAACGAAACCGGCGCGACCTTGAGGAAAAATTCAGCGAAGTGCCAGCCCATCTCGTGACCGATCAACAGGTTCTGCGGCTCACCGACCAGGGTACAAACGCCGCCCAGCGCCGTACCGACCGCACCGTGCATCAACAGGCTGCGCAGGAAGGCACGAAACTGATTGAGGTCCTCGTGATGCAGTGGCGGCAGGTGACGATCATCGGAGAAGCCGCTGTCCTGGCGCGGGTCGTTGCCCGAAGCCACGCGGTGGTACACCGAATAAAAACCTACCGCCGCGCTGATAATCACGGCGGTGACGGTCAGGGCGTCGAGAAAGGCCGACAGAAATGCCGACAGGAAGCAGAACAGCAACGCCAGCAGCGCTTTGGACCGCACGCCCAGCAGCAGCCGCGAGAACAGGAACAGCAGCAGGTCCTTCATGAAGTAGATCCCGGCCACCATGAACATCAGCAGCAGGATCACCGGAAAGTTGTGCACCAGTTCGTCGTACAGCGCCTGGGGCGTGGTCATCTTCAGTAGCAGCGCTTCGATCAGCAACAGCCCGCCGGGCATCAGTGGGTAGCATTTGAGTGCCATGGCCAGGGTAAAAATGAACTCCAGCACCAGCAACCAGCCCGCCGCCACGGGGCCGACAGTCCACAACACCAGGGCATTAAGAATCAGGAAGCCGACAATGCTCGCCTTGTACCAGCGGGGAGAGTTCCCAAGAAAGTTGTGCGCGAACGCCTGGGCCATTGAACCGGACATCGGCTGCTCCTTGTTTTAAGAAGCGCGCAAGTTGCCGTAAGAAGGAAGGAATATCAAGCGTAGGAAAGGTCATAGCCCTGTGGAAGCACATCTGTGTAATCAAAGCTGGGAGAGCACACCTGTGGGAGCAAAGCTTGCTCGCGATGGACGTGAACGATCATTAGCGTTTTCAGGCAAAACTCAGTACACCCTCAAAATGCGCCGCCCATTACAAAAATCTCACCCCAAATACCGCGCCACCACCGCCCGATAACTCCCATCCAGCGAATACCCCCCCACGACAATTGCCCCATCCCCCTGCACGGCCAGCGAAGTCGCTGTATCCAGGCTGCGCCCCAACCGAGTGCGAACCCACCCAAGGCCATCGCCAAACTGCCGGTCCAGCTGTCCGTCAGGCAGATGCCGAGCCAATATGAAGTCAGCCTCACACCCGCCAATCGTCGCGCCGACTGTCATGCTGCGACCATCCGCCAACGCCAGGGCGGCAGTCCATTGGCAACCACTGTGACCGATTGCCAGCAACCGGGGCTGGCCGCCATGGCAATGAGCGTCCGGGCGCCCATTGCTGTGCAGCTGCAGAGACAGGCAATGCATCGGATCGCGGCTACTTCCTACGCAGAGCAAATCGGCATTAGCCTGTTGCACGACATGACTGACTTGAGTGCTGCGTCCACCGGAACTGAAACTCATGAAACCATCGACCGCGAAAGAGTCGTCGAGCTGCCCGTCGGCCTGGTAGCGGGCGAGCAAACCTTCCTCGGGAAAGTTGATCGAGCCACCCACCAGAATCCGCCCATCCCGTTGCACCAGCAGACTGCTGAGCCAGGTGTTCATCAGCAAGTGCCTGACAATCACAAACCCCCGGCCATTGAACGAGTCGTCCAGGGCGCCGTCGGGCCTCAGGCAGATCAGTAGACCGACATGGTCGGCCAGTTCGAAATGATGGTTGGCCAGCAGCAGTATTCGCCCGTCTGCCTGCAGTCGCACATCGCAGGCCTCGGCCCCCGGAACACCGGGCGGAAGCCAGGCATCACGCACGCCAATGGCAAGATTGCCTGGCAGTCGCACCACGCAACGGCCTTTGTCACCAAAGCTCAGCACCGGCTGCCCCTGGTGATCAAACAAGGCCAAGGCCGGAAGCGTGCGATGGCCGTTAAGGTAGTGCAGGCCGGCCAACAGAATACTGCCATCAGGGAGTAGCACCACTTTGCCGCCCATTGCCTCGAAGCCGCGCTCGAACTGGCCGATGACACTGCCCTGTGCACCGAAGGACAGGTCTGCCGAACCATCAGCCAACAAGCGCGCCAACCCGAAGCGGCTGCCATCCGCAGTGCCGACTTTGGCGGCCACCAGAATGCGCCCACAGGCATCGACAGCCACGTCGTTAGTCATGCTGGAAAGGCTGTCGGCGAAATACACCTGGGTCGTGCCGGCGGCGGCAAACGACAGGTCAAGCTGACCGGGCTGGGGGTGTGTTACAGGGATGGCAAAGGCAACCTGGCTTGACATTCACGCTCTCCTTGCGAGTCGTCGTCCAGAAGTTGGGGTGGCGACCTTTATAAGAACGACATTCAATCCCTGATTGGCCAAGTGCACAACTGGCAGAAATAACAAGCGGAGGGTCGCTGTGTGCCAGAACAGTGTCTTTTTGAACCATTGGCAAGCCTGCCAATTAATTAAT
This sequence comes from Pseudomonas sp. LB3P31, assembly GCF_054897945.1. Taxonomy (NCBI): domain Bacteria; kingdom Pseudomonadati; phylum Pseudomonadota; class Gammaproteobacteria; order Pseudomonadales; family Pseudomonadaceae; genus Pseudomonas; species Pseudomonas sp. LB3P31. The sequence goes on along the minus strand of NZ_CM142710.1, from coordinate 538,320 downwards.
GCATTCGGGTATTAAAGCTACCTGGCAATTAGCCGTCGCGTGTTATCAAGACAACCGGGGAGGTCGCGGACTACTGTTGAGTAATCCGCGATGCAATCAATGTGGCATCGACCACGATTCGAGGCGGTAACCGTCGCGGCTCAGTTCTTCACGAGCCTGCTGCAGTACGCGTTCGAGCTGTGCGGGATCGGTATAGGCGCTGCTCGGAATCTGCTTGCGGCCTATACTGCATTTGGTACGGTCAATCACCGTCAGGCTGAGTTCACCGTTGCCGTCTTGTAGAGCCCAGGCCACGCACTGGAAAGGCTGGAATGCGCGGTCTGCAATCAAAAGAGCTTCGTTGATACGGAGCGGGGCGTTCATGGGGTTCTCTCTCTATATGCCCAGTCAGGTGATCGGCCGACGGTCGGGCTTGCCGAGCGGCTGGTTACTTGTACTGATGCACGCAACCCGGTGCCGGGTCACACATGAACTGAGGAAATTTCAACTTTCTTTCACAAATCCACTTTTTAAGTCTGTTTGAAAGCTGGGTGAAAGGTTGAAGTTCGATAGGTAACTAACCAAGTAGTGTCTTATAACTGATTAGGCGGTAGCCCTATAGTCAATCGGTACAAGCACCTGTCAATTTATTGCTAATGTTACAGCCAAGTCCGCCAAATGACTGTTTTTACTAATATTTCAATGAATTTGGCGTCAAGGAACAGTCATGAATGAAGCGCCTGCCCTACGCCGTCTATTAGTGGTTGATCCTTGCGACGATTGCCATCGTTTACTGCCGGGTTTGCGAGCGATTGGCTGGGATGTCGACAGCTGTACGCTGGAAAATGCCTTGGACAGGACCTGTGACGTCGGGCTGTTGCGATTGCAACCCTTTCATCTTGAACGCCCTGACGCGGTCAAGGAACTGATCAGCCACAGTGGCACCGAGTGGATTGCCGTACTGAACCAGGAAGTGCTGCGCCTGCAGAATGTAGGAGACTTCGTATGCGAATGGTTTTTCGACTTTCATACCTTGCCGTTTGATGTTTCCAGGGTGCAGGTAACCCTTGGCCGCGCCTTCGGCATGGCCAGGCTGCGCGGCAAGGGCACGGTGCACATTGACCAGCCCGAACACGAGCTGCTCGGCGACAGCAAGCCGATTCGCGAACTGCGCAGGTTATTGAGCAAACTGGCGCCTACGGAGTCTCCGGTGCTGATTCGCGGCGAGAGCGGGACCGGCAAGGAACTGGTCGCCCGCACCTTGCACCGCCAATCCCAGCGCCACAGCAAACCCTTCGTGGCCATCAACTGCGGCGCGATCCCCGAACACCTGATCCAGTCCGAGCTTTTTGGTCATGAGAAGGGGGCTTTTACCGGCGCCCATCAACGCAAGGTCGGGCGGATTGAAGCGGCGAATGGCGGCACGCTGTTTCTCGATGAAATCGGTGACCTGCCACTGGAGTTGCAAGCCAACCTGCTGCGCTTCCTGCAGGAAAAACATATCGAGCATGTTGGCGGCAGCCAGCCGATTCCGGTGGACGTGCGGGTGCTGGCGGCGACCCACGTCGATCTTGAGGCGGCGATCGAGAAGAAGCGTTTTCGCGAAGATTTGTACTACCGCCTGAACGTCCTGCAAGTGGTCACCGCGCCGCTGCGTGAGCGCCATGGTGACTTGTCGATGCTGGCTAACCACTTTTCGCACTTCTACAGCCACGAAACCGGCCGCCGCCCTCGCAGTTTCAGCGATGACGCCCTGATTGCGATGGGCAAGCATGACTGGCCGGGCAATGTGCGCGAGCTGGCTAACCGGGTACGCCGTGGGTTGGTGTTGGCTGAAGGCCGGCAGATAGAAGCCCGTGACCTGGGGCTGATCAGTCAACACGCCGTTGTTACGCCGATGGGCACCCTGGAAGACTATAAAACCCGCGCCGAACGCCAGGCCTTGAGTGATGTGCTTAATCGCCATAGCGATAATCTGAGCATCGCGGCCAAGGTGCTGGGGATTTCCCGGCCGACGTTTTACCGGTTGCTGCATAAACATCAGATTCGTTAACTTAGGATCAAAAGATCGCAGCCTCGTTGCACTCGACAGCTCCTACGTTGGAATGCGATCCCCTGTAGGAGCTGTCGAGTGCAACGAGGCTGCGATCTTTTAACCCACAAAAAAACCGCTGCGATGTAAGTCGCAGCGGTTTTTTATGGTCCTCAGAAGTAGTAAGGGAATTTCAAACTAAACGAAAAGTCCGGCGAATCGTCCGTCAGGCCAATCGCCAGGTTGGGCACAATCGTCAGCTTATCGGTAGCCGCCAGGGTCATGCCGATGTTGAAGTTGGCCGCGTTGTAATCACTGTTGCTAATCGACTGCCAATCCCCGCCATCGGGCCTGATCTTGCTCTTGCGGGCGAACTGGTCGGTGAACGAGAACGACATACTCATCTTCTCGTTCAAGGCAAATGCAATACCGGCGCCGACCTGCCAGGAGTCGCCGAGTTTCACGTCGCCGCTGACCTTGGAGTCAACCTGAGGGCTGATGTCGCTGAACGAGTCCTGCATGTTGTAGGTGTAGGCCAGGCTGCCAAACAGCACGGCCGGGTCGAAGGTCTTGACCAGTGAGAGCCCAGGCGTGATCGACCAGACACCATTGCCGGTAGGCAAGTCCTCGGGTACCGAGAGGTTGTTGTTGGTTGGGTCGCTGATCAGCTTGATGCCGTAGGGGTCCTTGCCGGTGGGTGCCTTGACGCGCAGGGTAACGACCGCGTCGGGCAGGTTGGCCGACTCATCGAGGAATTTGTACGCCACGCCGACGTTGACGTCGCCGATGGTCGGGTCACGCGTAACGGTTGCGTCTGAAGACACCGGGCCTGCGCCACCCGCGCCGCCGGAGGAGTAAGTGGATTCGCGGTACACCACGGGAACGTTAATGTCGAACTGCCAGCGTTGCGCCAGGTTGTAGCGCGCGGTCAGGTCCAGGGTCCAGTTATCCGCCTTGATGCGGTCGAGGTTGATGTTGCCGAGGAAAATCGAGTCCAGGGCCAGGAAGCCGTTGAGCGTCAACGCACGAGTATCGTAGTGGGTATAAGTCAGGCCGGTTTCGACGCTGAACTTGCCGCCACCGAAGAAGCCGCTGGCTTCGTCGTACAGGTTGGAAACGCTTGGGGCTGGCTCCGAATCATCCTTGAGCGACTGGCCATACGAACTGCCGGTGGTTCCCGGCGCGCCGGCCGCCACCGTCTGGCCATTTTTGGGCGGTTCGGCGGGGGACCGGGTCAGGCGTTTGGGCGCAGGGGCTACGGGTGCTTCTTCGACTTGCCGAACGCGTTGCTCGAGTACCATCAACGCGTTCTGTTGTATTGCGTAGCTCTTTTTCAACTCCAGTAGTTCTTGTTTTAATGCTTCGACCTGGGGATCCGGTGCTGCATAAAGCAGTGTTGCCGGTGCCAGGCTACTCAAACAAACAATAGCTTTGAGCGTCAACGATCGGTGCATGGGTTAGCCGTCCCTTCTGACTACATAATGAGACTGAGCGTAGATCAGAATCCGGCAGTGCGAAGACCTTTGAGCTGGTCCAGGTTGCCGGTCAGTGACCCGCCCGTCGTCGCACTGTCACGCAGCACCACATTGAGGGAAGTCAGGTTGCGCACCTGGTTGCTGCTGCCGAGCAGAGTGGTGTTCTGCATCAGCACACCCTGGGCCAGGCGCTGCACGGTACTGCCCTGATTGTTGTTGGCCACGATGTTCAACTGCACACCTGTACCGGATGAGGAGACACTCAACGAGCCCGCGCCGTTGCTCCCTACCATTGTCGTGCCCGCGGTCAAGGCCTGACCTTGGGGTTGCTGCACTGCTGGCGCCTCGTTCGCCTTGGTGACATTGATGTCTACGTTGTTGTAGGCCGTGTTGTTGTCGCCGGCAGCGCGTACCACTTGGGTAACGCCTTCGGTGGTATTAAGGCCGCTGCCGCCAGTGACGGTACCGGTGCCGGTGGTTGCAACCGTGGGGGCTGGGGCGCTTGTGCCCGTGGCAGTGCTGGTAGCGGCGCCTTGCGGTTGCGCTGTGCCCCCGGTTTTTTTGTCGATCATCGACACATAAAACTGTGGCGTGATGGTCGATTTCTGGATTTGCATCGAGGTCGTTGCCCCGATCATTTCACCCTTGGCATTTTCCCAGGTGCTGCTCATGGCAATGCCGAAGCTGATGATCCGTCCTGGCATGACATAGCGCCCACGCAAGCTAGCCAGTTCCTGATCTTTGAGTTCAATGGGTTTGAACGTTTGAGCCTGGGTTGGCAGGCTGGCAGCCAGGCAGACCACGGCCAGCCAGATTGGAGTGTTCATTGGATGCTCCCGGAGCTTCTTGCTCCATTGTTATTAGAAGAAGTCGCTTTTTATAAACCCGAAATCCATCAGGTCTGCGTCTCGCACCGGGCTGAAGGTGTTAATGCGGTTTTTGGCAGTCAGTGGTACAGGAGGGTCGAGTAACGCATTGGCTTTGTCATAGCCCTGACCGATAACGGCAAAGATGATGCCGTTCCAGCCTTTGACAAAGTCTTCAACTTTGAAACGCTTGTGACCGAGTACCGGATCTCCGATATATACCCAGCCGTCGTGGACACGTTGCATGACCACAAAGTGTTTGTAGCCACGGATATCCAGCAGTACCACCACTGGGATTTTCACTTCGCTTAACGTCTCTGGTGCTACCCGATAACCACGGGCGCGCATGCCAAGACTCTCAACGTAACGCTTCATGTCGAGCATGGAGAAACCCTGGACCCGCACCAGATTCTGGTCGGAGTGCGCCAGCATGCCTTCTATGATCTGTTCTTCGTCGACGTCCAGCCAATAGGCCTGGCGCAGGATGGTTGCCAGCGCTGCTGCGCCGCAACTGAAGTCGGTTTTCTGTTGTACCAGGTCGGCAAATTTACGCTCGCGTACGCTCTGGATCGGCTTGTACACCACCGCGCCGCCAGGCAGAACGGCCAGCGGCATTTGTGCAGCCTCGATCACACCGGCCACGCAAAGCAAAAATGCCAAGGCGATAATGCGCATGTCAGGAAGCCTTCTGTTTGTGTTGAAAAAGGCCCCCATTCGGGGGCCTCAACAGACAACAATTAGAACGACTGGTTGGAAATGGCCAGCGAGTTGCTTTGTTGGTTGCCCACACCGGCAGCTACGTTGACGCCCAGGTTGCCGCTGCCACCGTTAACCGAACCACTGAGGGTTGCGGTGTTGGTCACAGGGTTGGCCCAGCCAGTTGGAGTCAGCACTTGATAAGAGAAAGTATTGCTCAAATCATATGCACTGCTCTCAGCGTAGCTCTTCGCTTTGTCATACGCAGACTCGGACGACTTGCTGCCCGATTTTTCGTAGGCAGAGGCCTGGGCTTTTTCGTAGGACTTGTCATACGCTTTTTCGAACGACGAATCGTGCGATTTGGTGTACGACTTGTCTACTGTCACATCCAGCGAGGCGTCGAGCGAAGCGTTAAGCGATGCGCTGGAAGACTCACTGCCGCTTTGCTCATAACGGCCATAATCACGGGTAAAGTCCCTGGCCGCTTCAGCAGCGACATCCAGAGTAGCGCTCAAGGTGGCACTCAAAGAAGCGTTCGAAGAACCGCTCGAGTCGCTGCTGTGGGAGCCGCTGGCATTCCAGCTACTTGATCCGCTAGCTGCGGAGGCTTTGGCACCGGCCTTTTCCCAGCTCGACGAAGCACTTTGGCTTCCGCTGGCAACCGACGCATAGCCTTGCGAGGCACTACCACTGGCCGTATTGGTAACGGTAATGGTATCCAGGCGATAAGTCCGATCAGCATTGTTGTTCACTGTCAGGCCAGGGCCGTTTTGAGTGGCAGAAGCAGTGGCGGTTGCGTTGCCGAGTGGAGCATTGGCATTGGCAATTGCCATGGTGTTTTTCTGCTGGTTAAGGTCGCCGCCGGCAATGTTGACACCCATGTTGCCGCTGCCGCCATTACCTGAGCCGGTCATAACAGCTGAGGAGGTGCTGCCGAAGTTGTTGACCGTGTTGTTGTTGCTGAACTGGTTCACGGTCGAACTCGCGGCGGCAGTGCCGAACACGAAGCTGTTATCGAGACTGGAGTCCGATGCAGCGTTGGCGATGGCGGCCGCATTGTCTTGTTGGTTGCCATTACCTGCAGCCACGTTGACGCCGACGTTGCCGCTGGTGCCGGTAGCCGAGCTGGTCATTTCAGCTTCGTTTACAGTCCCTTCATTGCGGATGGTGTTGCCGGTACTTCTTTGGTTATCGATTGCGTTGGCAGTTGCAAAGACAGGGATCATGGTAGGACGAGGAGGAGTTTGTGGGCCTCCGTTACCATTGCCATGGTGATGGCCGTTGTTATGACCATTGTTATCGTTTTGCCCAGCGTGTACAGCAACAGCCATGACCGCAGCAATTGCGAAAACCAGAGGCTTTAGTGCCATCGAAGGTTTCATGGTGATTCTCCGTACTTGTTTTAGGTTAAGTGTTGTTTTTTTTACCTTTTTTGGGTCAATCCGCGACCCGTATGCTCAGGGTGTTACCCATTCGGTTACCCACCCCGGCACTCTGATTCAACTGAATAACCCCACGACTACCGGTGAACGCCTGATCACTGGTAGTGACCTGGCGATAGCCTGATGTAGAGTCGGTTGGATCGGAGTTGTTGAGCAGCGCCACGTTCTGTTGCATGAGGACGCTGTCGTCGATGCTGAGCGGCTGGTCACTGACGCTGATGCGCAGTGCGTTAGCCTGCTGGTTGTTGGCGCCCGAGCTCTGGTTAACGCCCAGGGCACCGTTGCCGTTACTGAAAGAATTACCCTGGATGCTGGACTTGGCATCCCTTGCAGGGTCGGCCGGGGCGCCCAGCCGTTGGCGAACCTGGGTGGTCGCGCTGGCACCGTGACCCGCCGCAATGGCGCGGGCGTTGGCTTGCTGTTGCAGATCGCCAGCCGCCTGGTTAACCGACAGGTTGCCCTGGTATTGACTGCCCGAGTTGCTGATGTCGGCGTTATCGATCACCGGAGATTGGGCAAAGCTTGAGGCACTGCAAAACATGGCGAGAACGAGCAGCGTGCGATTCATCCTAACGGTCTCCCGTTATGATGTTTAAAGTGCCCAAGCCCTTGGCCATACTTGAATTGACCATGTTGGCAATGCCACCACCCGCATTTCCCGAGCGCCCGGCAGGCTGGTTGGACAGTTGGGTCTGGTTGTTGATATTGCCGCCCAGGTTGTTGGTGTTCTGTGTTACCAGGCGCGAGATGCTGGCGCCACTGGCCACGTTGGCAAAGTCACCGTCGCTCAATTCATTGGTTTGTTTGAGAATGTATTGGGACGGGTTGGCATTGACGGTGGTTGGATTCGGATCGGGGATCAGCGGAGGAATGACCGCGTTGCGTGTTTGCACATCACGTTTGATGGTAATGATGCCGTTGTCGGCATGTGCAGGCAGGGAGGCGCTTATGGCGAGTGCGCATCCGATGACCAACAATCCATAGATGCGTTTATCAAATGTCCCCACGGCGGCAACTCCTTCTGTTTGTGAAACGCTGGCCCTTATCAGCGTTGCGAAGGAGAGAGCAGAAGGTGTGCCGCTTTTAGGTATCCTTTTAAAAACAATGAGTTGCTTGAAAAGTCCACGATGCCGATTTGGAGCTTGTAACGCTGGCGAGACAGAGTTGGGGAATATTCCCCGTTATGCAGGCGTTATTGCTCGCTGAGGCCGCTAATCACTGGGTGTATCAGTGACTTAACAGTTTCGAGTGCTAGGGCGCGAGCCGCTTTAGCTCGTGGGTTCAGGCGGCAGGGGATGTTTCAGGAATGGACACTTTGAGCAGGGTTGCACCCCGTTCAGGCCTTGAGCAGGCGCGTCACTGCGGCGAACGCCTCGTGCTTGCGCTGCTCCCAGTCGCCTTGCAGTACCTGGAAAGGCTGGTGATGCAGCTCAAGCCACTGGCGGGTGGCCTGGAAAAACGCCTGGCGCTCTGCCAGTTGCGGCTGGCAGCGCTGGCCGTCGTTATGCCAGGCGACGATGTCCGGGCTTAACAACAAATGCAGGTCGTAGCGGCGTGCCAGCAATGCCGGCTCGATCCACGCCGGGCAAGCGCCGAACAAGGTCTGGCTCCACAGGATATTGCTCAACAGGTGCGTGTCGAGAATCAGCAGTGGGGGCTGCGCGGCGCGTGCTGCATCTTCCCAGCCCAGTTGGCCTTGGGCGATGGTCGTAATGTCTTCGTAGCAGGTTTCGCGAGCTTCACTGTCGATGAAATGCCGAACATACTCACCGACCAACAGGCCGCCAAAGTGGGCTTTAATCTCATCCGACAGCCAGCTTTTGCCGCTGGATTCAGGCCCTGTGAGCACTAGGATCTTCATGTGCGCAGTGCCGGATCGGCGCGCCATTCGCGCCAGCCCTGGATCGCGATCACGGTGAACAGTGCATAGAGCCCAGCGGTCAGGTACATGCCTTTATAAATGAACAGGCCGACAAAAATCACGTCCAGCACGATCCACAGCGGCCAGCATTGCACGCGCTTTTGCGCCATCCACAACTGCGCGACCAGGCTGAAACCGCTAAGCGCGGCATCCAGCCAGGGTTGCGCCGCATCCGTCCAGTGCGCCATGGCGGCGCCCAGTGCCAGGCTGCCGATCGCGCCCAGGATCAAACCCGATACGACAGGTGATGCTCCCAGCTGGCTGACCTGCCGCCCTTGCCGTGCTTCGCCGCCACGGGTCCATTGCCACCAGCCGTACAGTTGCAGCGCGGCGTAGATCACCTGCAGCAGCATGTCGGAGTAAAGCTTCACTTCAAAAAACACCCAGCTATAGAGCAACACCATGACCAGGCCGATCGGCCAGCACCAGGGATTCTGTTTGACCGTCAACCAGACGGCGATCACACCGAGGGCGGCGGCAAACAGTTCTAGCCCGGACATGGAGGTTCCTTAGGGGATGAGGAGGGGAGCGGATTGTACCGGATGGATCCGGGTTTGGTTACACCCGAAACTGCCCGAGCAACCCGTTCAACTGCTCACTCAAACCCTTCAACCGCACACTCGCCACGCTCGATTGTTCTGCCGCCAGCGCAGTGCTGTGGGACAAGCCCGCCGCCTGCGTGACGTTCTGGTTGATGTCTTCCACCACGTGCGCCTGCTGCAGCGTGGCGCTGGCGATGGAGGCGTTCAGGCCGTTGAGGTTGCGCAAGGCCTGGCCGATGGCACTCAGGCTGGCGCCGGCCAGCCCCGCCTGTTCGATAGTCAGCTGCGAAGCGCGGCTGCTGTCGCCGATGACCTTGACCGCCGCTTCCGAATGATTCTGCAAGCGCTCGATCATCGACTGGATCTCGGCCGTGGATTTTTGCGTGCGTTGCGCCAGCAGGCGAACTTCGTCGGCCACCACCGCAAACCCGCGACCTTGTTCCCCAGCCCTGGCGGCCTCGATGGCAGCATTGAGCGCCAGCAGGTTGGTTTGCTCGGCTATCGAGCGGATCACTTCGAGGACGGTGCCAATTTGTGTGCTCTCGGCCGCCAGCGTGCGGATGACCTCCACAGCCTGGTCGATAGTGCCGGACAACTTGTCGATCTGCTGCAAACTGCCATCGATGTTGACCTGGCCCTGTTGCGCCTGGGATTCGGCGTCGCGCATTTCGCTGGCGGCGTGCTCGGCATTTTTTGCCACGTCCTGCACGCCATACGTCACTTCATTGATCGCCGTGGCCACCAGTTCCATCTGCTGCGATTGCTGCTGGCTGCGCTGTTGCGCCTCGGCTGCGTCGTGCCCCATCGCGCTGGACGACTCACCCAGATCGCTGGCAGAGGTCTGTAATTGACTGATCACCAGGCGCAGTTTGGCGGTGAACGCATTGAAATGCTGGGCTAGTTGGGTCACCTCATCGCGGCCATGGGTATCCAGGCTGCGGGTCAGGTCGCTCTCGCCGCTGGCGATGTTGGCCATGGCGTTAACCGCTTCCTGCAGGGGCCGCACGATGCTGCGCGCGATCAGGATCACCAGCAGCGCCATGATCGCGGCGATGACCAGGCCCACCAGCGAAGCTTTCCATACCTGGCCGTAGAACTCGCCCTGCATGTCGTCGATGTACACGCCGGAACCGATCACCCAGCCCCAGGGTTCGAACAGCTTGACGTAGGAAGTCTTCTCCACTGGCGCGCTGGCTCCTGGCTTGGGCCAGCGATAATTGACCATGCCGGCGCCCTTGGCCTTGGCCACGGCAACCATCTCGTTGAACACCGCAAAGCCATCCGGATCGCGAATCGCCGAGAGGTTCTGGCCATCGAGTTTCGGGTTGGCCGGGTGCATGACCATGACCGGGACCAGGTCGTTGATCCAGAAATAATCATTCTGGTCATAACGCAGGCCCCGCACCGCCGTCAGCGCCTGCTTCTGGGCTGCTTCGCGGGTCAGGGCGCCAGTGGTCTCCAGGTTATGGTAATAGCTGAGGATGCCGCTGGCAGTCTGTACCACGTGCTGGGTTTTCTGCGCCTTGGCTTGGTACAGGTCGGTATGAATCTGCTTGAGCATCAACCCGCCCAGCGTCATCAGCATCATCACGGCCACGATCAGGATGAGCCACAGGCGGCGGCTGATCGACATAGTGCGCAAGCTGTTCATAAGGCGGTTACTCCGGTTTCTTGTTCTTGTCATGAAAGATCGCCAGCATTTCACCCCGATGGCAGGCACGGGTATGCACTCAAGTCCAATACTCGGCAGCGTAAAACGGACTTGTCTGATAGGATTTCGGCCCCGCGCGGGAAAACCTGAATCCGGCATGAACTTTTCACGCCAAGTGGCGGTTTATCCAGAGATTTAAGCGCGCGGCGGTTACAACCGGCACATCAGCCAGGCTGAGCGCATTACACGCATTGAAAATATTAACGGGGCATGCCGACGCGCATCGCTTCTTGGGGGATTGATGGATCTTTGGACCGCCTTTCAGGCATTGATACTAGGCGTTGTAGAAGGGCTGACGGAGTTTCTGCCCATTTCCAGTACCGGACACCAGATTATCGTCGCGGACTTGCTCAACTTCGGTGGTGAGCGCGCCATGGCGTTCAACATCATCATCCAGCTCGGGGCAATCCTGGCGGTGGTGTGGGAGTTTCGCCGCAAGATTCTCGACGTGGTCATCGGCTTGCCGACCCAGCCGAGCGCTCGCCGCTTTACCGCGAACCTGTTGATCGCGTTCATGCCGGCGGTGGTGTTAGGGGTGATTTTCGCCGACCTGATCCATCATTACCTGTTCAACGCAGTCACCGTCGCAACGGCGCTGGTGGTTGGTGGCTTCATCATGTTGTGGGCCGAGCGCCGCGAGCATGAAGTGCACGCCGAAACGGTCGACGAGATCACCTGGAAAGACGCCCTGAAAGTCGGACTTGCCCAATGCCTGGCAATGATTCCGGGCACTTCGCGTTCCGGCTCGACCATCATTGGTGGTTTGCTGTTCGGCCTGTCGCGCAAGACGGCAACCGAATTCTCGTTCTTCCTGGCGATGCCGACCATGGTCGGTGCGGCGGTGTACTCGGGCTACAAGTACCGCGCCCTGTTCGTTCCGGCGGATTTCCCGGTATTTGCCGTTGGCTTCGTCACCGCGTTCATCTTCGCGATGATTGCGGTACGCGGCTTGCTCAAGTTCATCGCCAATCACAGCTATGCCGTGTTCGCCTGGTACCGCATCGGCTTCGGCCTGCTGATCCTCGCCACCTGGCAGTTCGGCTGGGTGGACTGGAGCGCGGCCAAGCCATGATCGACAGCAGCGCGCGCCCAGGGAACATCCAGCACCCGCGAATCAAGTTGCTGGCGTTGGCGATCGTGTGCGCGCTGCCGTTGACCGGTTCGATGCTGATGTGGCTGCAGGGGATATCACTGATTCCCCTGTCGGCCTACGGCATCGTCAGCCTGCTGGCTTTTTTCCTTTACTGGAGCGACAAGCGCAAGGCTCGAACCAACAGCTGGCGAACCCCGGAAAACGTCCTGCACGCAGTGGAACTCGCTGGTGGTTGGCCGGGGGCTTTGGTGGCGCAGCAGGTGTTTCGGCACAAGACCCGCAAGATTTCCTACCAGGTCCTGTTCTGGGCCATCGTCCTGCTGCACCAGGTGTTCTGGATCGACCAGCTGTTCCTCGGCGCCCATCTGTTCGCGCTGTTCTAGAGCAGCAGTCCCACCTGGGTGCGCTTGGGCAACTTGCTCACGACCAGCTGGTGGGAACGTTGCAGCAAACCTTGCAGCTCTTCGGCGCCCAGCGGGTAGGGCACGTCCATGATGATCCATTGCGCACGGGCCAAATACGGCGCCGGATGAATGCCGGGGCGATCGCAGTGGCCCAGGAACAGATCCTTGTCGACCTTGAAGGCCAGCGAGTCGCCGCGCAGCCCCTGAAGCGCAAACATCTTGTTTCCGGCAATCGAAAACACCCGTACGCCACCCCACTTGTAGTCTTCCCGGGCACCCGGCAGGGCCAGGCAAAACTTTGCTACAGCCGCTTCGCTCATCCGTGTTGCACTCATAACAGGCGCTCCCCACAAGCGTTGAATGACTCGATCAAGTGATCGATCCAGGCGCGAACCGCTGGCATCACCCCGCGTCGATGCGGATAGACCGCCTGCAGCCAGCCGCCGGGCAATGACCAGTCGGGCAGCAGTTGTACCAGCGAACCGTCTTGCAGCTCCTGCTCGCAGTACATCATCGGCAAGAGGGTGAAGCCTCGGCCGGCGAGGGCGCAGGCCCTGCGCACGATGAAATCGTCGATACCCAGGCGCGCCTCCAGGGCCAACTCAACGCTCTTGCCGTGCTGGTCGAGCAGTCGGATGTGCATCAGACGGTCAGCCTCGAGAGCGCCAAGGGCAGGCAGGTTTTTCAGTTGTTCAGGGTGATTGATCTCGCGTTCGCGCAGAAATGCCGGACTGGCGACCAGCGCCGTTTGTGCCTGACGCAGCCGGCGGGTCACCAGCTGCGGGTCTTCATCGCCCAACTCGCGCACCCGCAGAGCCACGTCTATGCCTTCGGTGACCAGGTCGACCCGGCGGTTGAGCAGCATGACTTCCAGCTGAACCTGGGGAAACTTTTCAAGAAAGCTGCTGATAATGTCAGGCAGGATTTCATGGGCCAGTCCCACCGGACAAGACACCCGCAAGCGTCCACGGGGTTCGCTGGACATGCTGGCCACCGCTTCGTCGGCCATCTCGGCTTCCAGCATCATGGCCTGGCAATGCCGCAAGTAGCGCTCACCCACAGCGGTGAGGTTGAGCTGGCGGGTCGTGCGCTGCAGCAGTCGCGCGCCCAGGCGCTCTTCAAGTTCGGCGATGCGCCGGGACAGGCGTGACTTGGGAATGCCCAGCAAACGCCCGGCGGCGGCAAAACCACCGGCTTCCACCACCTTGGCAAAATAGTAGAGGTCATTGAGATCTTGCATGTCGAATTCCGATCGTTCTATCAGTGAGACGAATAATCGCATTATTCCTGACTAATCGACTATTGGTTTCACCTGTAGGATTAACTCCATCAGATCGCCGGCTGGCGATCCTCACCTTGGAGTTCCCTTATGAAACTGTTGCACATCGATTCGAGCATTCTGGGCGACAACTCGGCGTCCCGTCAGCTAAGCAGTGAAGTGGTCAACGCCTGGCAAGCCGCCGAAGCGGGCACCGTGGTGACCTACCGCGACCTGGCGGCCGATGCCATCAGCCACTTTTCCTCCACCACGTTGGTAGCCGCCGGCACCACCGCCGAGTTGCGCAATGCCGCGCAACAACATGAAGCCGAGTTGAGCGCCAGCACCCTGGCGGAATTCCTCGCCGCTGATGCCGTAGTGATCGCCGCACCGATGTACAACTTCACCATTCCAACCCAGCTCAAGGCCTGGATCGACCGCATCGCGGTAGCGGGTCAGACCTTCCGTTACACCGAAGCCGGCCCTGAAGGCCTGTGCGGTGGCAAGAAAGTGGTGATCGTTTCTACATCCGGCGGCCTGCATGCCGGTCAGGCAAGTGGTGTGGCTCATGAAGAGTACCTGAAGCTGCTGTTCGGCTTCCTCGGTGTGACTGACATCGAGTTCGTCCGCGCCGAAGGCCTGGCCTACGGTGATGAAGTTCGCACTAAAGCCATGAGCGACGCACACACACACATCAACGAGCAGTTGTTCGCCGCCGCGTAAGGCTTGCGTAAAGACATCAAACAGCTCAGGCAATCCCCCTAAAACTCTGTATTCTGGATGCGCAAGCACCAGATGCGGAGTTTTTTGTTTCTGGCTATGTCACATGTTGGCCCGGGTCATGCAGCACAGGGTTATCGTCACCGGTCGAGTAACAGGGTAGGGCGTTCCATGGTACGTCTTTGTGCAGCATTACTGATGGTCCTGCTCAGCAGCCTGAATTTGGTGCACGCTGCGCCCGGGCTGCATCCGCACTGGAGCGTCGGTTACCACGAGATGAGCTTTCTCGACCCCCTGGACCTGCAGCCGATGCGCGCCATCGCGTTTTACCCCTCAAGCGACAAGGAACATTCCAGCCGGCTTGAGGGTTATACGGTTGAGGCCGGTGAAGACACCCGGGTGGCCATTGGGCGTTTCCCCATGCTGATGCTGTCCCACGGCAACACCGGCACGCCACTGGGGTTGCACGACCTGATGACCTCCCTGGCGCGCAAGGGTTTTGTGGTTGTGGCGGTGATCCATCCCGGTGACAACTCCAAGGATCACAGCCGTCTTGGTACTTTGAGTAACCTGTACGGGCGGCCGATTCAGATCTCCGAAGCCATTACCGCGACCTTGGGCGATGCCATGCTCGCGCCTTTCGTCAATGCCGAGCAGGTCGGCGTGATCGGCTACTCGGCGGGCGGCGAGACCGCGCTGATCCTCTCCGGCGCAACCCCGGACCTGGATCGCCTGCGTCGTTATTGCCAGGAACGTCCGGACGACCGTGATGCCTGCAATACCCAAGGTGAGCTGATAGTAGATCGCGATGACCTGCAACCGGTGGCAGACCCACGCGTGCATGCCTTGCTGCTGATGGCGCCGTTAAGCCTGAAGTTCGGCCGCCACACCCTGGCCGACGTGCACGTGCCAGTGCTGCTTTACAGCGGCGACGGCGACAAGCTGGTGGCCTTCGACAAAAACGCCGCCGCCTTGGCGCGCAAACTGCCGATCGCCCCGGATTTCAAACTACTGGCAGGGGCCGGGCATTTTGTCTTCATGGCGCCGTGCAACGAGGAGCAGATAGCGGCGATGCCGGCACTGTGCACTGACGCCGACGGGGTCGATCGCGAGGATATTCATCGCAATATGATTGGCGAAGCAGGACGATTCTTCTCCCGTACTTTGGGCAAGGCTACGCGGGCCGGGATGCAAACCGCTGATCAATGAATGACGACCAGCGGATTTTGCAATCTGTTACTTGTCAGCCAAGGCTGTTTCCAGGGTTTGAACCCTGTTATTCAGTTCGCGCACCGACTCAATTAATGGTGCGACAAGTTTCTGATAGTCCACTTGCAGGTGATCGCCTTCAGTGCGAACCAGCTGTGGGTAGACCTTTTGTACATCTTGCGCGATCAGGCCAACGTCAGCCTTGTCGTTTTGTTTCCAGTTGAATGTCACGCCACGGAGTTTTAGCAGGTTCTCCGTCGAGTTTTCCAGGAGTTGGACATTTTGTTTCAGGCGTTCATCGCTGAATGGGCAGCAGTCGCCGCCAATTCCGCCACTGCCCGGCGGGCCGCCTACATCGTAGCAGACACCGTTATGGCAGATTTGCTGTTGAACCGAGCTTTGCGCGTGTGCAGTGGGAGATAGTAGAAGCATCAACGCTGGGGCAAGGAGTGTTATAGCTATTCGCATCATCTATTCTTCCTGAACAAAATTTAATGTAAGTGCGTCACCGGCGATTTTGTCGAAGTTGAGAATTAAAACAAAGATGGCACTCTGCATTAATTAATGCGTAATATTACTTATCGCTATATTCCGAAATACTTTTATGGTTGTTTATATTTAAGGTTTATTTAACTGGTCGGGCCAGCAGCCTGACGTGCCAACAACCAAGTGAGACAAAGTGCGGTCACAGACAACAACGCCGCACAAAAGAAAATCCACGAATACCCCAGGTTCAACGCAATCGCCCCCATCAACGGCCCCGCGATCGCCAGCGCCAGGTCGAAGAACACCGCATAGGCACTCAAACCCGCGCCGCGACTGGAGTTCGGCACCTGCCTGATCGCCTCGACGCCCAGCGCCGGGTACACCAGGGACAGGCCAAACCCGGTCAATCCCGCGCCGAGCAGGGCATAGCCGGTCGACGGTGCCAGCCACAGCAGCACCAGCCCGATCACCTCGATGCACATGCAGGCAATCGCCGAAGTAAACCCGCCAAAGCGACTGATGCTCGAAATGAACAGGATCCGCGCCAGGATAAAGCACACGCCAAATACGGTCAGGCAGTACGCCGCCCCCGTCCAGCCACGGTTCACGTAATACAGGGTGATAAAGGTCGTCAGCGTTCCATAGCCAATGGACGCTAGGCTCAGGCTGGCCCCGAATGGTGCGATGCGTCCGAACACCGCCCAGAAGGGCAGGCGCTCACCGCGAACCACCGGCACCGAGGGTTTGTTGCGAATCAACAGCAAGGCGGCCAGGGCCAGCAGCGACAGGGCGATCCCCAGACTGGCGAACCCCAGCTCACCGACCATCACCACACCCAGTGGCGCGCCAATGGCAATCGCGCCATAGGAAGCGATGCCATTCCAGGAGATCGACCGCGCAGTGTGTTCAGCGCCCACCTGGCCCATGCACCAGCTGATGGTGCCGACGCCGATCAGGCCCTGGGCAATCCCGAGCAGCAACCGCCCGGCAATCAGGATCGAAAGGCTCAGTAGCGGCATGCTCTGCAGCAGCGTCGACAGCAACGTCAACACGCCACTGAGGACAATGCCCGACAACCCATAGACAATCGCTCGCTTGGTGCCAATGGTGTCCGACATGCGTCCGGCCATGGGGCGGCTGAGCAGGGTAGCGAGGTATTGGCAGCCAATGACCAGGCCCGCGACAATGGCGCTGAACCCCAGCTGGTCGTGGACATAGCCCGGCAACACCGCGATCGGCAGGCCGATGCAGAGGAAGGCGACGAAGGTGTAGAACACAATGGAGACGATCTGCAGGGTGATCGCCATGGGGCTTTGCGGTGGCAGTTGCTGCGCAGACATGTGGGCTCATTCGCGGGCGGCGGGGGAGACCAGCATCATGGCGCGGGTGTGAAATAAATGAAAGCAGGCTAACTATATGGGTTTGAATTTTGCGTGGGACTGAGGGCCTCTTCGCGAGCAAGCCCGCTCCCACAATTTGGAATGCTTTCTACCTGTGGGAGCGGGCTTGCTCGCGAAGGTTTCCGCACCAATACATCTACGGGCCCTGAAACGCAAAAGCCCCGTCAACGACAGGGCTTTCACTTGCAGCTAACAGCTTGAAACTAACAGCTGCCCTTAAAACACCACCCCTTGGCTACGCAGGTAATCATCATAAGTACCGCTGAAGTCGATCACGCCGCTAGGGCTCAACTCGATGATGCGCGTCGCCAGGGACGATACGAACTCGCGGTCGTGGCTGACGAAGATCAGTGTGCCCGGGTAGTTTTCCAGCGCCAGGTTCAGCGCCTCGATCGATTCCATGTCGAGGTGGTTGGTCGGTTCGTCCATGATCAGTACGTTCGGCTTTTGCAGGATCAGCTTGCCGAACAGCATGCGACCTTGCTCGCCACCGGAGATGACCTTGACCGACTTGAGGATCTCGTCGTTGGAGAACAGCATGCGGCCGAGGGTGCCGCGAACGATTTGCTCGCCGCCCTGGGTCCACTGGCCCATCCAGTCGAACAGGTTGCAGTCGTCTTCGAAGTCGTGTGCGTGGTCCTGGGCGTAGTAGCCCAGTTCCGCGGCGTCGGTCCACTTCACGGTGCCGGCATCCGGAGTCAGTTCGTTGACCAGGGTGCGCAGCAGGGTGGTTTTACCGATACCGTTCGGGCCGATAATCGCCACGCGCTCGCCCGCTTCAACTTGGAAGCTGAAGTCCTTGAACAGCGGTTTGCCGTCAAAGCCTTTGGCCATGCGCTCGACGATGACCGCCTGGCGGTGCAGCTTTTTGTTCTGTTCGAAGCGGATGAACGGGCTCACGCGGCTCGAAGGCTTGACCTCGGCCAGCTGGATCTTGTCGATCGCCTTGGCGCGGGAAGTGGCCTGCTTGGCTTTCGAGGCGTTGGCCGAAAACCGGCTGACGAACGATTGCAGTTCGGAGATCTGCGCTTTCTTCTTGGCGTTGTCCGACAGCAATTGTTCGCGGGACTGGGTCGCCACGGTCATGTACTCGTCGTAGTTGCCCGGGAACAGGCGCAGCTCGCCGTAGTCCAGGTCAGCCATGTGGGTGCACACGCTGTTCAGGAAGTGACGGTCGTGAGAGATGATGATCATCAGGCTGGAGCGCTGGGTCAGGATGTTTTCCAGCCAGCGGATGGTGTTGATGTCTAGGTGGTTGGTCGGCTCGTCGAGCAACAGCACTTCAGGGTCGGAGAACAAAGCCTGTGCCAGCAATACCCGCAGTTTCCAGCCTGGCGACACTTCGCTCATCGGGCCAAAGTGCTGCTCGATGCCGATACCCAGGCCCAGCAGCAATTCACCGGCACGGGATTCGGCGGTGTAGCCGTCCATTTCGGCGAATTCGGTTTCCAGCTCGGCCACGGCCATGCCGTCTTCTTCGGTCATTTCCGGCAGCGAGTAGATGCGGTCGCGCTCGGCCTTGACCTTCCACAGCTCTTCGTGACCCATGATCACGGTGTCGATCACGGTAAATTCTTCGTAGGCGAACTGGTCCTGGCGCAATTTACCCAGGCGCACGTTCGGCTCGAGCATGACCTGGCCACCGGAAGGCTCGAGGTCGTTACCGAGGATTTTCATGAAAGTCGACTTGCCGCAACCGTTGGCGCCGATCAGACCATAGCGGTTGCCCGCGGCGAATTTGACCGAAACGTTTTCGAATAGCGGCTTGGCGCCGAACTGCATCGTGATGTTAGCTGTAGAGATCAAAGGTTTTTCCTGCGAAGCATTCAGAGTAGCTAGGGTTGCGGCAGTACCGATTCAGTACCCGTTTCCGGTATCCAAACCACGAGAAATTCATCCCGGTCAGAAGCGGAAGGTCCATCTGGCAATAAGTGGACAGCAGCATATGGAGCGCTTGGCCCGAGTCGAAGTGCGCTGACACGGGGTTCATTCCCGTCATCAACCAAGGGGGGCGCGTAATGTTTGGCGGCGATTGTACTGGTCTGGCTCTTTAAACGATAGGGCGTTGAGGCCAGTCGGACGCTTTGGCGGCATCAGCGGACAGTTTTTCACATGGATGGGCTAACTGCCGGTTAGGAACTGTGCGTGGAATGCCTGCTTTGGGCCTGATGCCGACAGGCATGGAATGCAGTTTGTTCACTCCTGACGTGTGACAATGTCCGCTGAAAAAGCCCTGTAGAGGTGAGCCTGCTCGCGATAGAGGTAAACGATCAGGCGGCTTGAAATCAACCGGTTGAGCGCTTGGAAGTCTTCTTCGCCGGCGCCGCCTTCGACGCCGGCTTGGCTTTCGGCGCAGGCTTGCTCGCTGCCTTCGCGCCCAAGCTGCGCTTGAGCAGCTCGGTCAAATCGATGACATCAGCCGTCTTGCGCTGTTCCTCGCCGGTCGCTGTTTCCACATCTTCAATCTTCCCTTCATTGGCCTTCTTCTCAACCAGGGCCATGATCTTGTCCTCGAAGCTGTCGCGATAGTCGTCCGGCGACCAGTCTCCGCTCATGTCCTCCACCAGACGCTTGGCCATCTCGAGTTCGCCCTTGACCAGCTTCGCCTCGGTCACTTCGCTGCCCAGCTCCAGGGTGTCGAGGCTGCGCACCTCTTCGGGCCAGCGCAGCATCACCAGCACCATCGCCGACTCCAGCGGCATCAATGCCGCCAGATGCTGGCGGGTGTGCAGGACCACATGGCAGAGCGCGACCTTATTGGTTTTGCTCAGGGTTTCGCGCAGCAGGGCATACACCTTGCCGCCGCGCTTGTCCGGCGCCAGGTAGTAGGGGCGGTCGATGTTCTGCAGCGGGATCTGTTCGCTGTCGACGAAGGAGAAAATATCGATGGTCTGGGTGGAAAGAGGATGCGCCGACTTGATCTCTTCCTCGCTGAGTACCACGTAGCGGCCTTTTTCGTACTGCACGCCTTTGACGATATTCTCCTTGGTTACCTCCTTGCCCGTGACCTTGTTCACCCGTTTGTAGCCCACCGGATCCATGCTGCGACTGTCCAGCCAGTCGAAATCCACCCCTTGGGAAGACGTCGCCGAGACCAGCGCCACAGGGATATGCACCAGACCGAAACTGATTGCGCCTTTCCAGATTGCACGTGCCATGGTCGTCTACTCGCGAGTGATGATCAGGTGACCCGCGTCGCCGGGCAAAAGTTTCAGCGCGTTGAGGCCCGGCCCGCCGACGCGCAGGGCGCAGAGGTCAACTGGTGTTACATCTTCTGCAGGAGGTTTTGGTTAACAAAACAGAACCCCGGGCGTAGCGTGGTATCGAAGACCCTATCCACGCTCACGTCGAGAGGTTTCCCGATGAACAGGTTTGTGCTGGTCACTACCGCACTGGCATTGAGTGGCGCGCTGAGCAATCTGGCCCAGGCCGAGGTCGCCGCAACGGCCGAGCCGATGCTGTTGGCGCAAAGTCCGACGGGCAGCTCCAGCAATCCCTACAACAGCCCCATCCGCCGGGCTAACCCTAATAGCATGCAGGGCACGCAACCCAGCGCGCCGGCGATACGCGGGCCCAACACCGTTCCCGTGCCCCGGCCGTCGACGCTGGACAACGGTGGAGTCGGTAATCGCTATCCGCAAAATCGCACCACGCCGGCCAGCCCTCCCAAGTTCATACCCAATCCACCCCATCGAGATGCCGATACCAGCAATCGGTAAGGGTTCGGCAAGTCATTTTGACAACATAAGGAATTGTGCATGTTGCGAAAAACCCTCCTGGCCAGCGTTTGCGCCAGCGCCATATTCACCACGGCCTCATTTGCCATTGCGGCGCCTGTTCAGGAACTGAAAAGCGAGCAGGGCACGCTCGAAGTGACCACTCTCGCGCAGGGGCTGGAACATCCCTGGGCCCTGGCGTTTCTTCCCGATCGCCAGGGTATGCTGGTGACCGAGCGTGCGGGCAATCTTCGAGTGGTCAACGCCGACGGCAAGCTGTCGGCACCGATCAGCGGTGTGCCGGACGTGTGGGCCAAGGGCCAGGGCGGCCTGCTGGATGTCGTCCTGTCTCCCGACTTCAAGCAGGATCGAACCGTCTACCTGTCTTACGCCGAGGGCGGCGGCAAAGGCGACAAGGCCGGGACCGCAGTGGGGCGGGGGCAGCTGTCTGAAGATTTGACGACCCTGAAAAATTTCAAAGTGATTTTCCGCCAGGAGCCCAAGCTCTCGGTTGGCAACCACTTCGGCTCGCGCCTGGTGTTCGACCGAGACGGTTACCTGTTTATCACCCTGGGTGAAAACAACGACCGGCCAACCGCCCAGGACCTCGACAAGCTGCAAGGCAAGGTGGTGCGGATCTATCCGGATGGCCGCGTACCGGACGACAATCCCTTTTTCGGCCAAAATGGGGTGCGCCCGGAAATCTGGTCCTATGGCCAGCGCAATCCGCAAGGCGCTGCGCTCAATCCCTGGACGGGCGTACTGTGGGAAACCGAGCATGGCCCGCGCGGCGGTGACGAGCTGAACATCATCGAGCGCGGCAAGAACTACGGTTGGCCGCTAGCCACCCACGGCATCAACTATTCAGGCCAGCCAATTCCGGAATCCACCGGTAAAACGGCAGAAGGCACTGTGGCGCCGCACCATGTCTGGGAGAAATCCCCAGGGCTGAGCGGCATGGCGTTCTACGACGCTGACCGTTTCAAGGAGTGGCAACACAATGTGTTCATGGGAGCGCTGGTGAGCCGTGAACTTATCCGCCTGCAATTCGATGGCGACAGAGTTGTCCACCAAGAGCGCTTGATGGGTGAGCTCGACAAGCGCATCCGGGATGTACGGCAAGGCCCGGATGGCTATTTGTATGTACTCACCGATGAGAGTGATGGTGTGTTGTACAAGGTGGGGCTTAAGTAAAAAGCGAAATTCGCGCTCTCTCACAAGGGCGCGTGTTGGCCAATGGTTTTCCTGCGATCCTGCAGGCCACGCACCACCAGGTACAGCAACGGCCCAATCGATACAAAAATCGCGGTGATCAACAGATAAGGCACTACTGATAACCGGGACTGGCCACGGCTCCTTGCATCCCGGTAGATCCAGATCCCGGCCAGCGTTGCCAGCAGGTAAAGGTCGATAACTACCTGTGCGGTGTCAGGGCGTGACATCAGGCTGATGCCGAAGTCGATCAACGACTGTTCGGCTTGCAGCATCACCGATACGGTATACCCGGCGAATGCGATCAGGGCGATGAGGGGCAGGGCGATGGACTTCATGGGTTCCTTCCTTGGGACGCTGATTGGACCCCAAGCCTACAATGGCCAAATGCAATTAGCCATTGACTTGGCACGGGTCGCCGGCTAGTTTCTGCTTATGACTTTGAACGTATCGCGCTGCCAGCAAAGCATTATTACCGCCATTCCTTATTTGGCGGGCTAGCTCACGACTGCAGCACCCAACCCGCCCTCGAGGCGGGTTTTTACTTTCTGTCTCCAGGGTTTTAAAGGTACCCCTGTAGGAGCTGCCGAAGGCTGCGATCTTTTGATTTTGATTGCTTACAAAACAAGATCAAAAGATCGCAGCCTTCGGCAGCTCCTACGGGGCGACCACCGGAGACGTTTATGAATTGCACACATTTGCAGCGAACATTGCTTGAGCGTTACGTCAAAAAGATCCTGGCTGCTCCCGTCTACGAACTGGCGGTACGCACACCATTGCAACCAGCGCCGGCGCTGTCTGAAGCCCTGGGCAACCACATCCTGCTGAAACGCGAGGACCTGCAGCCGACCTTTTCCTTCAAGATCCGCGGCGCGTACAGCAAGCTCGTGCAATTGAGCGATGAGCAAAAAGCACGTGGCGTGATCACCGCGTCAGCCGGCAATCATGCTCAGGGCGTAGCGCTGGCAGCGCGTGAGCTGGGAATTGCCGCGACCATCGTCATGCCCGCCACCACGCCGGAATTGAAGGTGCTCGGGGTGCGCAGCCGGGAGGGCGAGGCCGTGCTGCACGGGGATAGTTTTCCGTTTGCCCTGGCATATGCCCTGAGCCTGGCAGAACAAAGCGGTTGTACATTCGTTTCGCCGTTTGACGATCAAGACGTGATTGCCGGTCAGGGCACTGTCGCCATGGAGATCCTGCGTCAACACAATGGGCCGCTCGACGCGATTTTTGTCCCGGTAGGCGGTGGCGGCTTAATCGCCGGCATCGGCGCCTACGTCAAATACCTGCGGCCAGAAGTGCGCATCATCGGGGTGGAGTCGGAACACTCCGCGTGCCTGTCCGCAGCCTTGGCAGCGGGCGAGCGCGTGGTCCTGCCCAGCGTCGGTACTTTCGCCGATGGGGTCGCCGTCGCCCAGATCGGTGCCTACGGTTTTGAACTGTGCCAATTTTGCGTCGACGAAGTCATCACCGTCAGCAATGACGAGCTCTGCGCCGCGATCAAGAATATCTACGACGATACCCGCTCTATCACCGAACCTTCCGGTGCATTGGCCGTGGCGGGGATCAAGAAGTTCGTGGCGCAGACTGGCGTGCGAGGGCAGACGCTGGTGGCCATCGACTCCGGCGCCAACATCAATTTCGACAGTCTGCGCCACGTCGCCGAGCGCGCCGCATTGAGCGGCGCTACGGCTTGAGAGGGTTATTCCTGAACGGCTTTTTCGATCTTGCTGGACGCGGACCAGATTCGGTAGCGAACTTCGACGTCCTTGGGCACGTAGAGCACGATCGGCAGCTTGCTGTTGTAGCGCAGCATGAAGCCGTCACCGACGAACGGCACGAAGCCATTTGTCCTCTTGCCATCGGGGCAAGCCATTCGCGTGCTTATGGGACCTGTGACTCGTTCAAGCCGGTAGAAGGAGTAACCCCAACCTTCAAGGTTTTTCTCCTCGAGCATGCCGCCTAAACGTTGGAGGTTGCAATCAACGGTCAAGGTTTTACCGGCGAGGATTTCCACTTTGTAGTTGTCCTCATCCGTGTGCGGGGCCAGGCGAATGACATGGCGGGCGATGCCATTTTCGGCCTTGGGGAATTTGGCAGTGTCTTCGGACGGATTGGCCTGAGCCATTGTTGAGAGCCCGGCGATAATCAGCCCAATGGTAGTGTTACGGATCAATGAATCCATGATGCTTCCTTGCTTGGTGGTTAGTTCAGCGGATACTGAACCTGTGATGCGCCATTTTTATCGCAATGAGCCACTGATGCAAACGGGGAATCACAATGTTGCAATATGCAAGAGAGCAAGCCGTTGTTCTTGCAATTTGCACGCTACCGTCGGTCTGCATACCGGGTAAACCATTGATTTCACGATGAGCAACCGAGCGCATTTGCGGGCATGATTTATGCTCAATTAGTTCTCAAGCTGACCACGCAAGTTCATTGAGTCAGCGCCGCATTTTAATTGGCCATCTGACAATAAGGAGAGGGTCGCCATGTTTCTTTCTGCCTTGGAACTACGCAATATCATTGAAACCAGTTTTCTGCCCAAACGTTGCTTATGTACCTTGTCACCCGATCTTTCGATGACAATCAAGGTTTACTCGGACGGTGAAACGGATCAGGTTGATCTGTGCAAGTCCGGCATCGACGCGCGGCATCTCAATGGTCGTCGCGAAATCAATGAGTTAATCGTGGGGCTGCGTTCTGACATCAGCCAGCGAGCACACCTGCAAACACTGCACCCGGACCGCAAGGCATTTTAGGTGCCGACGCTCTGACGCATTCCTGAAAGGTTCTGGCCTGGCAACAGGCCAGACCCTTTTTTCGTCAGCTCTGCAGACTGCAGGCGTCCGACAATTTGCGATAACTGATCTGCGAAGGTTTGCCCGTGTTGTCGATGTATTTCATCTCGGCAGTGACCACTTTGCAGTCCATGGTCGAAGGCTCGGTCAGGGCAATCACCTTGGCTACATGCAGCGGCATTCCATAATGATACGGGACTACCTGGGTAGTAATGGTTTCATTGGCCTGGGCAAGCCCCATCGAGGAAAGGCTTGCAAGGGCGGTGGCGAGCAATAAGGTGTGAGTATTCATGAAGGTACTCCAGCGCAGACAGTCAGTCAGCCCGACCATCGAGGTCAAGCAATCCGCACTGGGCTGTCAGGCAAGCCTGCAGGCGTGCGGTCCAGTAATTCTTGGACCGCAGCGTTAACGGATGGTTAACCTGCCTGAATGCCACCTGTCGGGTGGAGCTGATGCCGATACGGCAGATCCGGCCCGGTCCTGGTACAGGTCAATGCAGCCGCCTGTACCGCAAACTTGAGCATCTCATCTATCTGCTCACGGCTCAGCTGCTGCAACCCCTGCACCCAATCCAGTTGCTGTTCCGTCAGCCAGGTAATCAATGCCGCCTGGAAGGTGTCCCCGGCGCCCACGGTATCGGCAATCTGCACGGCACAAGCCGGCACCGACCACGAACCATGGCGACGACTGAATACCGTCGCGCCCTCGCCACCGCGGGTCAGGAACACCAGCTGACAACGATGCTCCAGCCAGCTTTCGATCACCCGCTGCGGATCCTGCTCGGGGTACAACAGGCCGAGCTCCTCATCGCTGACCTTGATCAGGTCGGCGTGTTCGACCAGCGTCGCCACCCGGGACCGCCACAGCTCGATATTCGGCTCTGGATTAAGGCGCACATTTGGATCGAGGCTGATCAGACGCTTGCCGCTTTCCCGGCGAACCAGGGCTAGCAGAGTGTCGGCGATCGGCTGCACCACCAGCGAGAATGAACCGATGTGCAGGCCTACATGATTGTTCACTCTTCAAAGGGTTGCGACATGCTGTCGATAGCGGTCATTGAGGTTTGCGGTTTTTCGCTTCAATCCACTGCGACATGTACTGAGTGCTCTTGTGCTGATGATGGCGCAACATGCTGCCAGTAAAATTGTCCCTGCGGATCGTCGCCAGCTGTTCAAGACAGTGCTGCAGGCGCGCGATCAGTGCCGGGCCATGTTGCGCGTGGCGATAACGGCGCGCGAGCAATTCCAGGCCTCTGGCCTGTGCGTCAAGCCAGAGTACGCGGTCGTTGTGCAGTTGCACCGCGCTGTCCGCAAACGCCTGGGCGGTGCAAGTAACCGCCCCCGGCCAAGGCTCGTCGCCGTGCATGCCTTCAGCCCCGATCGGCGTGGTGACATTAGGTGTGCCGCAAAGCATCGCGTCCACCAGCTTGCCCTTGATCCCCGCGCCAAAGCGCAACGGTGCCAGGCACACCCTCGTGGCCGACATCACCTGCAAGGCATCCTCAGCCCAGTTCATCACATGAAAACCCTGGGCTGCATTATGCAAGGCAGTCGCCTTGGGGGGCGTGTAGGCACCATATATATGCAGCTGGGCGCCAGGTAACTGTTGGCGAATCAACGGCCAGATCGTGGTCTTCAGCCACAGCACGGCATCCCAGTTCGGCGCATGTCGGAAGTTGCCGATGCTGAGAAAATTAGCCCGATCTTCAAAGTCCACTGGCGGCTTGGACGCCGCCTCGACCATCAGCGGGCACCAGTGCAGTAATTCACCAGGCACCTTGAACTGTTCCACCAGCAACTCGATTTCCACTTCGGAAATCATCAGGGTCAGGTCGCAGCGATAGATCGCGGCGATTTCACGCTTGGCCAGGTCTTCCCCGGCCATGAGTTTGAATTCCTGGCGTAACGCAGGGGCAAACAATTGGTTGAAGTCATCCAGGTCTTCGCTGACCTTCAAACGCTCCTTGAGCCGTTGCTGCCTTGCGTGGCGCAGGCTCTGCAAGTCGGAGGTCTCCAGCACCCGCAGGGCCGCCGGGCAGTGTTTTTCCACGCGCCAGCCGAACTGTTCTTCCATCATGAACTGGTCGAACAGCACGATATCCGGGGCCAACTCGCTGACGAATGAGTCGAAGCTACTGTTATTGAGCTCGATTGGCACCTGGCGAATGCCCAGTGCCGCGAGGTCAGCCGGGTGTTCGCCGGCGCCAGCCGGGCTGCTGAAAGTGATGTCCCAGCCTTGCTGCAGGAAAGTCTCGAGGATTTGCATCACATGCCCGCTGGCCGCCGAAGAGCGCGGCTCGGGCCAAACGTAACCAATAACCAGGACTTTGGCTGCGCGGGGCTGACTCATGAAGGGTGGTTCCTAGAAGCGGGCAGGGGCAATGGAGGGCAAAAAAGCGCGCAATTAAACCACAACCAACCCCGAACCTGCTGCCGTAGGGGTTAGCGTGCCGCTTCCAGGATGCTCTTGACCTTGTCGCGCAACTGATCGATCGAGAACGGCTTGCCGATGACCTGCATGCCCGCAGGTACGTCGATGCTTTCGGCATAACCGCTGGCGAACAGGATGGGCAGCTGCGGCCGCAACTCTCGCGCCTCCTGAGCGAGCTCCCGGCCATCCATCCCCGGCAGGCCCACGTCAGTCATCATCAAATCGATGCGCTGCTCGGCTTTTGCGAGTTGCTCCAGAGCCTGCTCACTGCCATCGGCTTCCAGCACCCTGAACTCCAGTTCCTCCAGCACATCGACGATCAACATGCGCACGATGTCGTCGTCTTCGACTACCAGGATGATGGGCTGAGCGGAAAGCATAAATAGGTTCCCAAAGAATGAAGTGGCGAGGGCCGGTCGATCAAATCTGCCGGGGTCTTGCTTGAGTAAACGGCGGGACCCGACAAGTTCCCCCCGTTCTGCAAAAAAGCATAGACGCTCAGCACCGCAAGGATAACCGCTCCGTTGAGCTGGAGCAGCTGAATGTAGGATTTTGCTGATAATTGCGTCAGAAAATTGGATCACAGAGGCAGTTTTGGGGCAAACTCCGTGTTTTTTAATCGTTCGACAAGGCTCCCAAATGTCCACTGCGTCTTCGGTAGATGAGCAACGCTTTCGCAAACTGCTGAGCCGCAACGTCAGCCTGCCGCTGGGCGTAGGCGCTGTCAGCGCGGTGTTCTTTGTCGCGCTGATTACTTACCTGCTGTCGACCATTCAATGGGTCGAGCACACCGACCGGGTGATCAATAACGCCAATGAAGCGGTCAAGCTGACCGTCGATCTGGAAACCGGAATGCGCGGCTTTTTGCTCAGTGGCGACGAGAAATTTCTCGAACCCTATGAGACGGCTCGCCCGCGGGTCAAGGTCGCGCTCAACACACTGATTGAGCTGACCGCTGACAACCCGGTGCAGACCGACCGCCTGCGCCGCCTCGAAGCCTTGCAGACCGAGTGGGCAACCTACGCGCAGTCGATGATTGACTTGCAACGCGCCAGCGGCGACTTCCGTGGTGCGGTCAAGGCCGGGCGCGGCAAGCGCCTGACCGATGAAATCCGCAAGCAATTCGAAGACGTGATCGAGATGGAGCAGCAGTTGCGCACCACGCGCAACGAAGAGGTGCGCCGCACTACCGTCTGGAGCATCACCCTCTATCTGTTGTTTGTCGCCGGTATCAGCGGGCTGCTGGCCTACATTGGCCGTCGCGATCTGCTGAACCTGTCGCAGAACTACGCCGCCAACCTCGCCGCACAGCAATCCAGCGCTGATCGCCTGGAGCAGCAGGCCTGGCTACGCAATGGCCAGACCGAACTGGCCGAGCAGGTCCTGGGGCAGTTGTCGCTCAATGCGCTGGGGCGCAACATCCTGCAATTCTGTGCGCAGTACCTGGGCACGGCCGTCGCCGCCATCTATGTGCGCGAAGAACACGGCGGCCTCAAGCGCGTCGCCTCCTACGGTTTTTCCCGGGAACAGGAAGAGCGTGAGCACTACATCTACAGCGACGAAGGGATTGTTGGCCAGGTCGCCCAGCAGGCCCAGCTGATTCGCCTGGACAAGGTGCCGCAGGATTACTTCAAGGTCAGCTCGGCACTTGGCGAAGGCCTGCCCCACAGCGTGCTGGTGGTACCGACCAGCGATGACGAAACAGTCAATGGCGTGATCGAACTGGGCTTCCTGCGCCCGCTGAATGATCGCGATATCGAACTGATGCAGTTGATTGCCGGCAACATCGGCACCTCCATCGAGGCTGCGCGTTATCGCCAGCGCTTGCAGGAAGTGCTGGCGGAAACCCAGCAACTCAACGAGGAACTGCAGGTTCAGCAGGAAGAGCTCAAGACCGCCAACGAAGAACTCGAGGAGCAGTCACGCATCCTCAAGGAATCCCAGGCGCACCTGGAAACCCAGCAGGTCGAGCTGGAGCAGACCAACGAGCAACTGGCCGAGCAGGCGCAGATCCTTGCCGATCAGCGTGACGCCATGGACAAGAAGAACACCGAGCTCAACCATGCGCAGGTCCAGCTGGAAGAGCGCGCCGAAGAGCTGCAGCGTTCGAGCAAATACAAATCCGAATTCCTCGCCAACATGTCTCACGAGCTGCGCACTCCACTGAACAGCTCGCTAATCCTGGCCAAGCTGCTGGCGGAAAACCCCCAGGACAACCTCAGCGCCGAGCAGGTCAAGTTTGCCGAGTCGATCTATTCGGCCGGTAACGACCTGCTGCACCTGATCAATGACATCCTCGACATTTCCAAGGTCGAGGCCGGCAAGCTGGAGGTGCTGCCCGAGCACACCAGCGTGGCCCGCCTGGTGGACGGTTTGCGCGGCATGTTCCAGCCGTTGGCCACGGACAAGCAGCTGGATTTCCAGATTGAACTGCAAGCCGGCTCGCCGATGATGATCTACACCGACCGTCAGCGCCTGGAGCAGGTGATCAAGAATCTGCTGTCCAACGCGGTGAAATTCACTGAGAAAGGCACGGTCAGCCTGACAGTGACCAGCGCGCCTGGCGACGGGATTGCGTTCGTCGTGCGCGATTCCGGGATCGGCATTGCCGCTGATCAGCAGGAAAGCATCTTCGAAGCGTTCCGCCAGGCTGACGGCACCACCAACCGCCGTTACGGCGGCACGGGCCTGGGCCTGTCGATTTCCCGGGACCTGGCGGCATTGCTCGGCGGCTCCATCAGTGTCACCAGCGAACCGGGGCAGGGCAGCGTATTCACCCTGGTCCTGCCGCAGCAGTACGTCGAGCCGGGTGAAAGCCCGGTTGAGCCGATGGCTCCCGCACAGGTCGCGGTTTCGCATACAGTCGCAGCGCCTGCTGCCCCGGTGCCGTTGATCGCCCCGGTCGACATCCCGCGCTTCAACGATGACCGCAGCAAGGCACCGTTCGCCACCCGCTGCATCCTGGTGGTGGAGGATGAGCCGAACTTCGCGCACATCCTCTACGACCTCGCCCATGAACTGGGTTACCAGTGCCTGGTCGCCCATGGAGCTGACGAAGGTTACGACCTGGCCAGGGAGTACATTCCTGATGCGATCCTGCTGGACATGCGCCTGCCGGATCATTCCGGCCTGACCGTGCTGCAGCGCCTGAAGGAACACGCAGGCACCCGGCACATTCCGGTGCACGTGATTTCGGTCGAAGACCGGGTGGAAGCCGCCATGCACATGGGCGCCATCGGTTATGCCGTCAAGCCCACCACCCGCGAGGAGCTCAAGGACGTGTTCGCCCGCCTGGAAGCCAAGCTGACCCAGAAGGTCAAGCGTGTGCTGCTGGTGGAAGACGACGATTTGCAACGTGACAGCATTGCCCGGTTGATCGGTGAGGAAGACATCGAGATTACCGCAGTGGGCTTCGCTCAGGAGGCGCTGGAGCTGTTGCGTACCACCATCTACGACTGCATGATCATCGACCTGAAGTTGCCGGACATGCTCGGCAACGAGCTGCTCAAACGCATGTCCACCGAAGACATCTGCTCGTTCCCGCCGGTGATCGTCTACACCGGGCGCAACCTCACTCGCGACGAAGAGGCCGAGCTGCGCAAGTACTCGCGCTCGATCATCATCAAGGGCGCGCGTTCCCCGGAACGTCTGCTCGATGAAGTGACACTCTTTCTGCACAAAGTCGAATCGCAGCTGTCTCATGAACGGCAAAAGATGCTCAAGACTGCGCGCAGCCGCGACAAGGTTTTCGAGGGTCGCAAGGTGCTGCTGGTGGACGATGACGTACGCAATATCTTCGCCCTCACCAGTGCCCTTGAGCAAAAAGGCGCAGTCGTGGTCATCGGCCGTAACGGTCGGGAAGCGATTGAAAAGTTGAATGAAGTCGAGGACATCGATCTGGTGTTGATGGACGTGATGATGCCGGAAATGGACGGTTATGAAGCCACCATTGAAATCCGCAAGGACCCGCGCTGGCGCAAGCTGCCGATCATTGCGGTGACGGCCAAGGCGATGAAGGACGATCAGGAGCGTTGCCTGCAGGCCGGCTCCAACGATTACCTGGCCAAGCCGATTGACCTGGATCGCCTGTTCTCGCTGATCCGAGTGTGGTTACCAAAGATGGAACGCATTTAGTGGAAGCCAATACCGAAATCGAATTGCGCTTGTTGATCGAGGCAATTTACCTCAAGTACAGTTATGACTTTCGCGATTACTCCGGCGCTTCGATCAAGCGCCGGGTGCAGCACGCGTTGGGCCAGTTCGAGTGCGCGACCATCTCGGCGCTGCAGGAAAAGGTCCTGCACGATCCGACCGCGTTCATGCAGTTGCTGCAATTGCTGACGATCCCCGTCAGCGAGATGTTCCGTGACCCTTCGCACTTCCTCGCCATTCGCCGGGAAGTGGTGCCGTTGCTCAAGACCTACCCGTCCATCAAGATCTGGATTGCTGGTTGCAGCACCGGCGAAGAAGTCTATTCGATGGCGATCCTGCTGCGTGAAGAAGGGCTGCTGGATCGCACCATCATCTACGCCACCGACATCAATCCGCGCTCGCTGGACAAGGCCAAGCAAGGCATTTTCTCCATGGAGAACGTGCGGGCCTATACGGCCAACTATCAGCAGGCCGGTGGCCAGCGATCGTTTGCCGAGTACTACACGGCCGCTTATGGTTACGCGATTTTCGACAAGACGCTGTGCGACAACGTAACCTTCGCCGATCACAGCCTGGCGACGGACAGTGTGTTCTCAGAAACTCAATTAATTTCATGCCGCAATGTGTTGATTTACTTCAATAAAAAACTTCAGGATCGAGCCTTTGGCTTGTTTCACGAGTCGCTGTGTCATCGCGGCTTCCTGGTGCTGGGCAGCAAGGAAACACCGGAGTTTTCCGCGTTAGGCAAGCAGTTCGAGCCCTTGGTCAAACAAGAACGGATCTACCGCAAATCATGAGCAATCCTTCGATAGAAGCCATCGTGATCGGCGCCTCGGCGGGCGGTGTCGAAGCCTTGCTGAACATTCTTGGCCCACTGCGCCAAGGCTTCATCCTGCCGATCATCGTGGTGCTGCACTTGCCCGACGGGCGCCGCAGTCACCTGGCCGAGGTCTTCTCGCACCGGGTTTCCATGCCGGTGGTGGAGGCGATCGACAAAACGCCGGTGGTGCCAGGCACGCTGTATTTTGCAGCGCCCGGTTATCACCTGTCGGTAGAGCAGGATCGCACCTTTTCCCTGAGCCTGGAAGATCGCGTGCACCATTCGCGTCCCGCCATCGACTACCTGTTCGAGTCTGCGGCAGACGCCTATGGCGTCAACCTGGTAGCGGTGCTATTGACCGGCGCCAACCGTGATGGCGCCGATGGCCTGGCCCAGGTCAAGCACCGCGGTGGCCTGACCATCGTCCAGGACCCGCAAGAGGCGCAGGTCGCCACCATGCCCAGGGCTGCGCTGGCCACCCATCGACCGGACCACATTCTTCCCATCCACGGCATCGGCCGTCTGCTTGTCGAGCTGGAACGAATCGCATGCTAAGTAATATTCAAGCCAAACTGCTGATCGTTGACGATCTGCCGGAGAACCTGCTGGCGCTTGAAGCTTTGATCAAGCGTGAAGATCGCGTGGTGTACAAAGCCTTGTCCGCTGACGAAGCCTTGTCGCTGCTGCTGCAGCACGAATTCGCCATGGCCATTCTCGACGTGCAGATGCCGGGCATGAACGGCTTCGAACTGGCCGAGCTGATGCGCGGCACCGAAAAGACCAAGAACATCCCGATCGTGTTCGTCAGTGCCGCCGGTCGCGAGCTGAATTACGCGTTCAAGGGCTACGAAAGTGGCGCCGTGGACTTCCTGCACAAGCCGCTGGATATCCATGCGGTCAAGAGCAAGGTCAACGTGTTTGTCGACCTGTATCGCCAGAGCAAGGCCATGAAACAACAGGTCGAAGCTTTGGAGCAGAGCCGCCGCGAGCAGGAAGCGCTGCTCAAGCAACTGCAGACGACCCAGCAGGAACTGGAACAGGCGGTGCGCATGCGCGATGACTTCATGTCGATCGTCGCCCACGAAGTGCGTACTCCGCTCAATGGCCTGATTTTGGAAACGCAGTTGCGCAAGATGCACCTGGCCCGGGACAACGCGGCGGCGTTCACCCTGGACAAGATGCACGCCATGGTCGATCGCGACGAACGGCAGATCAAGAGCCTGATCCGCCTGATCGAGGACATGCTGGATGTCTCGCGGATTCGTACCGGCAAGCTGTCGATCCGTCCGAGCCGCGTTGACCTCTCGGCACTGGTGCGCGCCCTCCTGGAAAACTTCGCTCCGCAGATCGATGCCGCCGAATCCTCGGTGTCCCTGGAGGCCGAAGAAGCGGTCGTGGGCAATTGGGATGAATTTCGCATCGAACAAGTGATCTCAAACTTGTTGACCAACGCTTTACGGTACGGCGCCAAGAGCCCGATCGCGGTGAAGGTGTACAGTGACAATGGTCAGGCGCGGGTTGAAGTGCGGGATCAAGGCATCGGCATCGGTGAAGAAAACCAGAAGCGGATCTTCCAGCAGTTCGAGCGCGTCACGGCCAAGCATGCCGTTGCCGGTCTGGGCCTGGGCCTGTTTATTTCGGAACAGATTGTGACTGCCCACGGCGGTACGATTACCGTCGAGAGCCGGATTGGCGAAGGCGCCCTGTTTCGCGTTTGTCTGCCGCTGTAGGAAATCAGCCAGATAAACGCAACCTCTGGTCGACCCCACGGTCGTATCAGCAGCTATTGACCGAACAAAGGCTTCCCATGAGTGAAGATGCGCAAGATGTAGTACTCATCGTCGAGGATGACCCCTCGATATTGATGGTGTTGTCCGCTTATTTGTCGGGGGAGGGCTACCGCGTGCTGCAAGCCGAAAACGGCGAGCAGGCGTTTGCTATCCTCGCGAGCAAGCCGCACCTGGACATGATGATCACCGACTTCCGCCTGCCGGGCGGGATCTCCGGCGTGCAGATTGCCGAGCCGGCAGTCAAACTGCGACCGGAACTCAAGGTGATTTTCATCAGCGGCTACCCACAGGAAATCCGCGAGACCGACAGCCCGATTACGCGCAAGGCGCCGATCCTGGGCAAGCCATTTGACTTGGATGTGTTGCAGGAATTGATGCAGGAAATGCTGTCTTAGGGCTGGAATTTATACTGTAGGAGCTGCCGCAGGCTGCGATCTTTTGATCTTAAAAACAAAATCAAAAGATCGCAGCCTTCGGCAGCTCCTACGGGATGAATTCAGGAACCCCATCCCTCGTCAGATCCGGATCATCTCCCGCACCTTCGCCGTCAACAGATCGAAGGTGAACGGCTTGGTGATCATTTGCATGCCCGGGTCCAGAAAACCCCCACGTACCGCCGCATGTTCGGCATAGCCGGTGATGAACAAGACTTTCAGCTCCGGCCGATACTGTCGGCCTATCTCCGCCAGCTGCCGGCCATTCATCCCCGGCAAGCCCACGTCGCTGATCATCAGGTCAATGCGCTGACCAGACTCCAGGATGGGCACCGCGCTGTTCGCATCACCGGCCTCAACAAATGTATAGCCCAGATCGCCCAGCACAGTCCTGACCAACACCCGCACTGCCGGATCATCTTCAACGATCAGTACGGTCTCGCCTTTTTGCGCATAGGAAGCGAGAGGCGTGTCCATCGGCGAACTCAGCGGTACCTCGCCACCGAAGCGCGGTAGATACAGGCTCACAGTCGTGCCTGCGCCCACCTCACTGCTAATGGCGACATGCCCGCGTGATTGCTTGCTGAAGCCATAGATCATCGACAGGCCCAGGCCGGTGCCCTGGCCAATGGGCTTGGTGGTGAAGAAGGGGTCAAACGCGCGGCTGATGATGCTTTGCTCCATGCCGCAACCGTTGTCGGTAACACTGAGCTTGACGTAATCCCCCGGTGCCAGATTGGCGTGCGCTTCGGCGAAGTCTGCGTCCAGATGCTCGTTACTGGTCTTGACCACCAGCTTGCCGCCATTGGGCATGGCGTCCCGGGCATTGATCACCAGGTTAAGCAGGGCGCTTTCCAATTGATTGGGATCGGCCTCGGCAACCCACAGTCCGTTATCAAGCTGCATATCCAAGTGAATGCTTTCGTCGATGCTGCGCTTGAGCAGCTCGCCCATCGACACCACCAGCTCATTCATCTCCACGGGTTTGGAGTCGAGCGATTGCCGGCGCGAGAACGCCAGGAGGCGGTGTGTCAGGCCGGCGGCACGATTGGCCGAGGTGACCCCCAGGTCGATCAGCCCGTCCAGGTCATCGGTGCGGCCACGGGCCAGGCGGCGGCGCAGCAATTCCAGGCTGCCGATGATGCCGGTCAGCATGTTGTTGAAGTCGTGGGCGATACCACCGGTGAGTTGCCCTACGGCTTCCATTTTCTGCGACTGGCGCAGGGCTTCTTCGTTGTGGCGTAGCTGCGCGGTGCGTTCCTCGACCTGTTGCTCAAGGGTCTCAAGGATAGTCTGAAGGCGCAGCTCGCTTTGACTCAGGTCAATCAGCCGGTCCCGGGCTTCGTATTGTCGTCGACGCCCGCGCAGCGCGGTGGTCACCAGGCTGATCAAGGTCACCGGATGGAAAGGGCGCTCGAGAAACGTCACGTTGCCCAGTTGCGGGCCAAAGCGCGAGGCGGGGTTTTGCTCGGGACCGCCGTGGTAGGTCAACAGCACAATCGGCAGGTCCGACCAGGCCGGTTGTTGCTCGATGAGCTCCATCAGCGGTCCCAGATCTCCGCTCAGCAGCGCTTCCGAAGAAATCAGCAGCAGGCCTGCGCCCAATGCCAGCTCGCTGCATAGCGCAGGCAAATCACGACAGATGACTCCGGCGAACCCGGCTTCGCTGAGCATCATCAGCGCAATCTGGCCGTCACGTCCCAGCGGCGCGAGGATGAGCGCACGCTCGGACATTGCTTTCTGTGCCGTCACGGAGCTTCGTCCACCAGCAGTGGTTTACTGGCACCCACGTAGGTGGGCACGCCACGTAATACGCCCTGGAAAGAATCAAGCGGTTCGCCGATGTTCATGCCCTTGGCACTGATGCGATATTCACGAATCGTCGTCTCGTGGGTGCCGGTGCGCTTCTTGATGACGGAAATGGCACGTCGGACCTGGCCCAATGCTTCGAAATAGCGCAGCAGGATAACCGTATCCGCCAGGTAAGTGATGTCTACCGGCGCCTGCATGTCGCCGACCAGACCATGCTGGGCCACGGTCATGAACGTCGCAGCGCCCTGGCGATTTAGATACAGCAGCAGTTCGTGCATGTGCAGGATCAGCGCGTTCTCTTCCGGCATCGCCGCCTGGTAGCCGTTGATGCTGTCAATCACCACGGTCTTGATTCCGAGCTTGTCGACGCAACGGCGTACCCGATGGGAAAACTCCCCCGGCGTGAGTTCGGCCGCGTCGACCTGTTCGATCAGCAGGTTGCCGGTGTCCTGCAGGGCCTGGAGATCAATGCCCATGTTTTTCATGCGCTCGAACAGCAGCCCCAGTTCTTCATCGAAGATGAACAGCGCGGCCTTTTCACCGCGCATTACTGCAGCGGCGGCGAAGATCATCGAGAACAGCGATTTACCGGTGCCGGCGGGGCCCAGGACCAGAGTGCTGGAACCGGTCTCGATGCCGCCCCCGAGCAGCGCATCAAGCTCTGTAATGCTGCTGGTCAACTGGGTACGCACGTACTTGCCGCGATGTTCAGCGGCTACCAATCGGGGGAACACATGCACGCCATCACCCATGATGGTGAAGTCGTGAAAACCACCACGGTATTTCTGGCCGCGGAATTTGACCACGCGCACGCGACGGCGCTCGGCGCCATAGTTGGGCGTCAGTTCTTCGAGGCGGATCACTCCGTGAGCCACGCTGTGTACGGTCTTGTCGAGGGACTCGGTGGTCAGGTCGTCCAGCAGCACCACGGTGGCGTCGTAGCGCACAAAGTAATGCTTGATGGCAAGGATCTGCCGGCGATAGCGCAGGGAGCTTTGCGCCAGCAGGCGAATCTCGGAAAGGCTGTCGAGCACGACGCGGGTCGGCTTGACGCGTTCGACCACTTCAAAAATCTGCCGGGTGGCTTCACCCAGTTCAAGGTCAGAGGAGTACAGCAAACTTTGCTGGTGCTCGGCGTTGAGCAGGCTCTCCGGGGGAGTGAGCTCGAATATGTGGATGTTTTCATCCAGTTCCCAGCCGTGGGACAGTGCGCCCTGGCGCAGCTCGCGTTCGGTCTCCGATAAGGTGATATACAACGAGCGCTCACCGGCTCGCGCGCCGGCCATTAGAAACTGCAGCGCAATCGTGGTCTTGCCGGTTCCGGGCTCACCCTCCAGCAGGAACACATGTCCGCGGGACAATCCGCCGGCCAGGATGTCATCCAGACCTTCGATGCCGGTGGCGGCTTTTGCACTGTACAACTCGTTAGATGTAGACAAAAAAAGCCCTCTCATGACTAGGGGAAGCGAGGCCGCAGGCCTGAAGTGCCTGCTCGGACTGCCTGTTCACTTGACCTTGTGCCATCACGGCGGTTCCACACTTTTTTGTCAGTTATCACGAATTGTCGGTTTTCGAGTGGCTGCGCATCCCCTGAAGGAGAAGACATCTGCGGGAGATGATATCTGTGGGAGCAAAGCTTGCTCGCGATAGAGGTGTTTCAGTCACCATCAGATTTGAACACTCGGCCCTCATCGCGAGCAAGCTTTGCTCCCACCGGGTGCCACTGGGGAAATGTGAATAATCTCAAAGCCCCTGCTGCAAAGCAGGATCATCCGGGTTCATCTGCTCCAGCTGCGCCAGCAGGATCTGCACATTCTGCAGCTGCCCGCTTTCCTTCCAGTAATTGATCAACAACACTCGTGCACGGCGATCGGCAGGGTGGCGCTGGACTATTTCCTGCAACTGCTTCTGTGCCGCTTCCAGCTCCTGCTCATCGTGCAAGGTGGTCGCCAGGTCATAGCGGTAATCTTTGTTATCCGGCTCCAGTTCCACCGCCTTGGACAAACCCAGCACGGCGTATTCACTTTGCCCGTGATGCAACAACCACATGCCGAGCGCGTGTTGCAGGTAAGCCGAGTCAGGCTGGGCCTTGAGTTGTTTGGCCAGCAGCAGCCGGGCAGCGTCGCTCTGGCCTTGGCGGTCCAGGACGTCGATTTGCATCACCAGTGCCGGCAGGTTGGCGGGTGCCAGGCGCAACGTATTGTCCAGCGCTTGCTGCGCCTGTTTCAGCTCGCCATTATGCAGGTGTAGCCGAGCCAGCTGGTAATAGTTGTCAGCACTTTCCGGCTGGGCCTTCAGGTCCAGTTCCCAGGCATCGATTGCCTGTTCCAGCGGTCCGAAATACAAACCCAGATCATCCGGCGACAGCCCGAGCAAGGCGTTGACCGCAGTCGAACGCACGCGCTGTTCGCTGTCATCGAGCAACGGTCCGATCAACAGGCTGCGCTGGCCGTTGGGGACCAGGGCACTGATGCTTTTGATTGCCGCGACACGCACTTGCGGTGATTGATGCTGCAAGTCCGCGTCCGCCAGTTTCAGCGCGACCGAGCTTGGATAATTGGGCAGTTCGGCATGCAGCCAGATGCGTCGTTTATCCGAGATATCGGGGCGCGCCAATTGTTGGTAGAGCACACGCGCTGCGCCGGGTTTGCCGGCTCGCGCCTGCTCCAGCGCTTCGCTGTAACCCCGTTTGATCGCGGGTGGAACTTCAGGGGTGGTGCTGCGCAGGAAAAACCAGGCCAGCACGATGGCGAACAGCACGCAGAGGCTGATGATCAGGTAGCGGCGAGACTGGGGCATGCAGGAATCCATTGCTGACAAGCGAGTGCAAAGCCGTCAGCTTCGGTCAGGCAGGGCGCGGAGTCAAACCCTGCGATCGGCGCTTGAAAGCATCGCCCGACCCACGCAGGGATGTGCCACCGTCTTCGCGGGCAAGCCCGCTCCCACAGTGACTGGTGTAAACCCAACTTGCGCACAGGCAAAAAAAACCCCGCGACCGAATGAGACGCGGGGCTAAAAAATTGGTTGGTTGCGGCCAACCAAAGGAGCTCTTGCAACGGTTACTTGCTGGCGATCGTCTCCGGGGCCCAGCCACCCCCCAGGGCCTTATATATCGCGACAATGCCGCGATACAGATCCACCTCGGCCAGGGCCTGGGTGTCTTCCGCCGCCAGGCGCTCGCGTTGGGCGTCGAGCAGCACGAGGAAGTCCGAAGTGCCTTCGCGGTAGCGAATCTGCGCCAGGTCAGCGGCCGCGCGGCTCGACTCACTCTGACGAATCAGCGAGATCAGGCGTTGCTGGCGTTTGCCGTAATCGCTGAAAGCATTTTCCGACTCCTCCAGGGCCAGCAGCACTTGCTGTTCGTAGGTCGCCAGCGCGCCTTCGGCATCGGCATCGGCGCCGCGCAAACGGGCGCGCACGCTGCCCAGGTCAAACGCCGCCCAGGTGATGCTCGGGCCCAGCGCCCAGGCGTTGGCCGCCGAGGAGCCGATCTGCGAGCCACGCCCAGCGGTAAAACCGAGGAACCCACTCAGGCTTACCCGTGGGAACAGGTCGGCCTTGGCCACGCCAATGCGCGCAGTGGCCGAAGCCAGCTTGCGTTCGGCACTGAGAATGTCCGGACGGCGTTGCAGCAACTCACCCGGATCGCCGATCGGCAGCGCCTTGGCGATGGCCGGCAGGTCTTTGGGGCTCAGATCGACCGTTAGCTTGTCCGGACGCTCACCCAACAGGGTGGCGATGCGATTCTTCTGCCGCACCTGCTCGGCCTGCAACTGCGGCACGCTGGCTTCGACTGCGGCCAGGCGCGCATCGGCACGCTCGACGTCGAGTTGATCGCCGACGCCGGCATCCCGCAGGCTGATGGTGATCTTGCGTGACTCCTGCTGGTTGTCCAGGTTGGCCAGGGCGATCTTTTCCCGCAGTTGCGCACCGCGCAGTTGACCGTAGGAGTCGACCAGCTCGGCAATCATGGTGACTTGCAGCTGGTACAGATCGGCCTCGACTCCTTGCTGTTCGGCGTCGGCCGATTCCAGGTTGCGCTGGATGCGGCCAAACAGATCGATTTCCCACGCCATGTCCAGGCCCAGGTCATAGCGTTCACTATTCACCCGTTGGTTGGTCTGGCCCGGAATCTGGCCTTTGCCCAGCTCGCTGCTGGCGCGGCTGGTGATGGTCGGCATGGCGTCATTGCTGGCGTCGTCACGGATCGCCCGGGCGGCTTTCCAGCGAGCGAAGGCTACTCGCAGATCGCGGTTGCCTTGCAGCGACTGAACCACCAACTGGTTGAGCGTCGGGTCTTCGAACTGCTGCCACCAGATGCCTTCGAAGCGCGAACGATCGAAGTTCTTCTGGCCGGCAGCGCCATCGGTGGCGGCGCTGATGTGCGCCGGTTCCGTCGCCGGAGTCTGGTAGTCCGGGCCAACGGCGCAGGCACTCAGGGCCAGCACCAGCAAACTCGGGAGGAAGGCTTTCAGGCTCATTGTTGCGCCTCCAGTTTCAGGGTCTTGGCCGCTTTGCGCGCTTCACCGCGCTCCACGAAGTTACGAATCAGCACGTAGAACACCGGCGTCAGCAACAGGCCGAAGAAGGTCACCCCGAGCATCCCGGAGAACACCGCCACACCCATGGCGTGACGCATTTCAGCACCGGCGCCGCTGGAGAACACCAGGGGCACCACACCCATGATGAACGCGAAGGAGGTCATCAGGATCGGCCGCAGACGCAGGCGGCAGGCTTCGAGTACCGCAGCCAGCGGGCTCATGCCTTCTTCCTGTTTATCCTTGGCGAACTCGACGATCAGAATCGCGTTCTTGCAGGCCAGTCCCACCAGTACGATCAAGCCGATCTGGGTAAAGATGTTGTTGTCGCCTCCCGATGCAATCACTCCGACAATCGCCGACAGCAGGGTCATTGGTACGATCAGGATTACTGCCAATGGCAGGCTCCAGCTTTCGTATTGAGCCGCGAGCACCAGGAACGCCAGCAGTACACACAGCGGGAACACGAACAGTGCGGTGTTGCCGGACAGGATCTGCTGGTAGGTCAGGTCGGTCCATTCGTACGTCATGCCGTTCGGAAGTTCCTCCTTGAGCAGTTTCTCGATGGCTTTCTCGGCCTGGCCGGAGCTGTAGCCGGGGGCTGCCGCACCGTTGATTTCAGCGGTGATGAAGCCGTTGTAGTGCATCACGCGGTCCGGGCCCGAGGTGTCGCTGACCTTGATGAAGGTCGCCAGCGGGATCATCTCGCCCTTGTTGTTACGCACTTTGAGCTGACCGATCTGGTCTGGTTCGAGACGGAACTGCTGCTCGGCCTGGACGTTGACCTGGTAGGTGCGCCCGAAGCGGTTGAAATCGTTGGCATACAACGAACCCAGGTAGATCTGCAGGGTGTCGAAGATGTCGCTGACCGCCACGCCGTGGGTCTTGGCTTTTTCCCGGTCGATGGCAGCATCGACCTGGGGCACGTTCACCGTGTAGCTGGTGAACAGGCCAGCCAGTTCCGGTACGTTGTGGCTCTTGTTGATGATGTTCATGGTCTCTTTGTACAGTTCGTCGTAGCCCAGGTTGCCCCGGTCTTCGATCTGCAGGCGGAAACCACCGATGGTGCCCAGGCCCTGTACCGGCGGCGGCGGGAAGATCGCCATGTAGGCTTCCTGGATCCCGGCGAACTGACCATTCAACGCCCCGGCGATGGCACCGGCCGACATGCTTGGGTCTTTGCGTTCATCAAATGGTTTGAGCGTGACGAACACGATGCCGGCGTTCGGGCTGTTGGTGAAACCGTTGATCGACAGGCCAGGGAAGGCCACCGCACTGTCCACTCCAGGCTGTTTGAGGGCCAGGTCGGACATGCGCTTGATCACTTCTTCAGTACGATCCAGGCTCGCCGCATCCGGCAATTGCGCGAACGCCACCAGGTACTGCTTGTCCTGGCCGGGTACGAAGCCGGTAGGGGTGTTGGCGAAACCGAAGAAGGTCAGCACCATCAAGCCGGCATAGAGGATCAGGGCGATACCGCTGCTGCGGATAACCCGGGCAACAGTGCCGACATAACCGTGGCTCGCCTTGTCGAAGAAGCGGTTGAACGGACGGAACAACCAACCACCGAACAGCTTGTCGAGCACCCGGGAGAAGCGGTCTTTCGGTGCGTCATGGCTCTTGAGCAATACCGCCGCCAGCGCCGGCGACAAGGTCAGCGAGTTGAAGGCCGAGATCACGGTCGAAATCGCGATGGTCAGGGCGAACTGTTTGTAGAACTGCCCGGTCAAGCCGGAGATGAACGCAGCCGGGATAAACACCGCACACAACACCAGCGCCGTCGCGATGATCGGGCCGGTCACTTCACGCATGGCGCGCTTGGTGGCTTCGACCGGGGTCAGACCCAGGCCAATGTTTCGTTCGACGTTCTCCACCACCACGATGGCGTCGTCCACCACGATACCGATCGCCAGTACCAGGCCGAACAGTGACAGCGCGTTCAGCGAGAAGCCGAACAGGTGCATCACTGCAAAGGTGCCGATCAGCGAAACCGGGACCGCCACCAGTGGAATGATCGACGCGCGCCAGGTTTGCAGGAACAGGATTACTACCAGCACCACCAGGATCAGCGCTTCGAACAGGGTGTGAACCACCGCTTCGATAGAGCCACGCACGAAGATGGTCGGGTCATAGACGATGCTGAAGTCCATGCCTTCCGGGAAGTTCTTCTTCAGCTCCGCCATCTTGTCGCGGACCTGGTTGGAAATTTCGATCGCATTCGAACCAGGGCGCTGGAAGATCGGGATCGCCACTGCCGGCTGATTGTTCAGCAGCGAGCGCAGGGCGTACTGGCTGGAGCCCAGCTCGACCCGGGCGATATCCTTGAGGCGAGTGATTTCACCGTTTTCGCCGGAGCGAATGATGATGTTCTCGAACTCTTCCTCGGACACCAGGCGACCCTGGGTGTTGACCGAGAGCTGGAACGCCGTGGCATTTGGCGCGGGAGGCGCACCCAGGGCACCGGCGGCGACCTGGCGGTTCTGTTCACGAATTGCCGTGACCACGTCAGTGGCGGTCAAGTTGCGTGAAGCGGTCTTGTTCGGATCCAGCCAGACCCGCAGCGAGTAATCGCCCATGCCGAACAGCTGCACATCACCGACACCGCCCAGGCGCGCCAGCTCATCCTTGATGTTGAGCAGGGCGTAGTTGGACAGGTAGAGCATGTCGTAGCGCTTGTCCGGCGAGGTCAAGTGCACAACCATCGTCAGGTCGGGCGAGGCCTTGTCCACCGTGATACCGATGCGCGTCACTTCCTCGGGGAGCTTGGGCTCGGTACGGGTCACGCGGTTCTGCACCTGCACTTGGGCATTATCCAGGTCAGTGCCCAGGGCGAAGGTGATGGTCAGGGTGATCTTGCCGTCGGCGGTGGACTGCGAGGACATGTACAGCATGTTCTCGACGCCGGTGATGGCCTGCTCCAGCGGAGCCGCCACGGTTTCACCGATGACTTTGGGGTTGGCGCCCGGGAAGTTCGCGCGCACCACCACGGTCGGCGGCACCACTTCCGGGTATTCGCTGATCGGCAACTGGAACAGCGAGATTGCACCGGCAATCAGGATCAGCAGCGACAGCACTGCTGCGAAGATCGGCCGGGATATGAAGAATTGGGAAAAATTCATCGGAGTTGTCGTCCCTTAACCGCGTGGAGTCGCGGCAGCCACTTTTACAACCGATCCCGGCGCGACCTTGGCAGGTGCGACTTGGGGCAGGTTGCTGGCTTCCAGCGCTTGTCGTTGTTGGGCGAGTGCCGCGAGGGTTTGTTCGCTGGCCATCGGGATTACTTCAGGGGTGACCGGGGAGCCGGGGCGTACCCGTTGCAGACCCTTGACGATAACCGTGTCATCTTTAGTCAGGCCGCTGCGTACGATGCGCAACCCTTCGATCTTCGGACCCAGTTCGACGGAGCGGTACACCGTGTTGTTATCGCCATCCATTACCAGCACGAACTTCTTGCCCAGATCGGTGCCGACGGCTTCGTCGTTGATCAACACGGCGGAGTAGGTGCCGCTGCCGACCAGCTTCAGACGCGCATAAAGGCCCGGGGTGTAAGTG
The DNA here is from genome assembly GCF_054897945.1 of Pseudomonas sp. LB3P31. Classification (NCBI taxonomy): domain Bacteria; kingdom Pseudomonadati; phylum Pseudomonadota; class Gammaproteobacteria; order Pseudomonadales; family Pseudomonadaceae; genus Pseudomonas; species Pseudomonas sp. LB3P31. The sequence goes on along the minus strand of NZ_CM142710.1, from coordinate 493,825 downwards.
CCGTCGGCGTTGTCGAACACTGCACGGCCACGGATGGTGCCGGTTTGCGGGTTGACGCGGTTGTCGACGAAATTCATCACGCCCTGGTGCGGGTTGCCGTCTTCGTTGGACAGGCCGAGGTATACCGGAGTGGTCGCGCCGCGTTTGCCCTGGCGCGCCAGCTGGGTGTATTTGAGGAACACGCGCTCATCGGCGTCGAAGTAGGCGTAGACCTTGTCGGTGGAAACCACGCTGGTCAGCGCGGTAGTGTCGGCCGTGACCAGGTTGCCGGCGGTGATTTCCGCACGGCTGACGCGGCCGCTGATGGGCGCGGTCACGCGAGTGAAGCTGAGGTTGAGTTTGGCCAGGTCGAGCTGCGCTTGCAGGGCGCCAACCGCAGCGCGGGACTCTTGCGCAGCGCTAGTGCGCGAGTCGGCCAGCTCTGCGGAAATCGCATTGCTGGTACGCAGGCGCTCACCGCGCTGGGCTTCGTTTTCACTGCGGGTGGCATTGGCGCGGGCCTGTGCAACCAAGGCTTCAAGGCGGCGGACCTCGGCCTGGAACGGACGCGGGTCGATCTGGAACAGCAGGTCACCTTTCTTGACCAGCGCGCCTTCGGTGAAGGCTACTTCATCAATCTGGCCGGAGACGCGAGGGCGGATCTCGACGGTTTCCGGCGCTTCGAGGCGACCGGTGAATTCGTCCCATTCGTTGACGGGCTGCTCCAGCACCTTGGCGACACTGACCTTGGCCGCCGGCATGGCGGCCGCTGTCTCCGGCGTCTTACCGCAGGCGCTCATCACCAGTACGGCCAACAAGGCCAACGGGAAGCGCAAATGTTTAAGTGACTGTTCCATGGATGCATCCGCCAATGTATTGAGAATGGACGGATGATGAGCGGCGGGGTTGTATCGCACGAATCGAATGAGGCGAAGGTAACTATCATTCGGAATGATATAAGACTGAAGTTAGCCCTCTAGCATGCGCCTTTCGTTAGGGTGCTATCAATGTGCTTGATGGGAATTGTGTGTTGCAGGGAATGTAAAGGCCGGGCTTCAAACCAGGTCAGATTTAACTATCCGGATCCCCAAGCTGCCGCGTGAGTGGTGAAGGTGCCGGCGGCGACAAGCGCGAACCGAGCGCGCCCACTGGTCCGCTCTCAAGGGCAATTGGTTTCCTGAATCGGCGACCCTATGCACCGATTGAAAACGTGTTCGAGGTGGCCGTCATCACCAAGATAGGAACGGATGTTTGCACTAACCCATTCCTCCTGAGTGACTAACCCCCAATCAACTGAGTATCCGGCATTACCTATAATCCATTCGAAAAGTATGCGTTGGGTCCTTCCATTCCCTTCTCGGAATGGATGCGCAACGTTCAGAGTGCCATAAGACTGGGCAACTGCTGCTATTAACGAGTCTTTCGAATACCCTTCGAACCAACCGGCAGCGGCGATCTTAAAAAACTCTCTTGCAGCTTCCGCCTCAATAAATTCGGGACTGCAAAACCTCGTGTCGTTCTTGCTGATCGCCAAAGTTCGAATCTCTCCGGCCCAGGCATACACTTGAGAAAACAGAACACGGTGAATGTGCCTCATGGTACCAAGGCTGTAGGGTGGCTCCAGGAACTCAAGCCGTGCGGACACTACCTCCGTAATGTAGCGTTCGGCTTCTTCCAGGTCGTCGGCGTCATGCAAGTCGAGTAAGTTTATGAGTACGTCTGTGCCCGGATAGCAATCCGGGACTTCATCAGTGCCGTACTTGTCGCGGCTCAAGCCTTGATGTGCCGGACAGCTTTTAGTGCGGCTTCACGGGTAGGCAATTTAATTTCACCATCAGGAGACGGCACAAAACCTTCGAGGCGCATGCTGGCCGCGAAATTGGATCGACGTGTCTTGGCAAAGTGGGCCTTTTTGGCCTGTAAGCTCAGCTTTTCCATTATTGGGCACCTCACTGTACATGTATGACCATTATAGCTGATCTAGTGGCACCACTGAATAGCCAGAGGTCGGTTCTTCAAGGCCCCGGCTGCTCAAGACTATCCGGATCCCCAAAAAACATCTGAATCCGCGACCGCAACCAGCGCTCCCCAGGATCATTATCCTGCGAGCCACGCCAGGCCATGTGCAATTCAAAGCTGCGTACCGGCAGCGGCGGATCCTCAGCGCGCACACCACCCGCAGCAGTCAACGCTTCAGCAGTGTAATCAGGCACAGTCGCGACTATATCCGTCCCGGACAACAGCGTACTCAAGCCGTTGAACTGCGGGACCGCGAGCACCACATGCCGTTTACGCCCAAGCTTTTCCAGCTCTTCATCAATAAACCCACTGAGGTCACCAGCGAACGACACCAAGGCGTGGGGGCGGGCGCAGAAATCGTCCAGGCTCAAAGGCCCGGGCACCGTGTCCGCGCGCAGCAGTTTAGGCAGGCTGCGGCGCAGCACTTTGCGCTTGGCGTTGGCCGGCAAGTCGGCCGTATAACTGACGCCGATGGAAATCTCACCGGAGGCCAGCAGCGATGGCATCAGGATGTAATTGGCCCGACGCACCACCAATACGATCCCCGGCGACTCCGCGCGCAGGCGCTTGAGCAGCATGGGCAGCAGGGCGAACTCCACGTCATCCGACAGCCCGATGCGGAACACCGCCGTACTGGTGGCCGGGTCGAACTCCGCCGCGCGGCTGACTGCGGTGGAAATCGAATCCAGCGCCGGGGAGAGCAGGGCGAAGATCTCCACTGCCCGTGCGGACGGTTCCATGCTGCGGCCGGTGCGCACGAACAGCGGATCGTCGAACAGGCCACGCAGGCGCGAGAGCGCGGCGCTGATCGCGGGCTGGCCGAGGAACAATTTCTCCGCTGCGCGGGTCACACTGCGCTCGTGCATCAATGTTTCGAATACGATCAACAGGTTCAGGTCGACACGACGCAGGTCATTACGATTCATCTGGAGTCCTGGCAGAGTCTTGGCTTGACGAGGGCGGTCATATGGGAACAATGACCGGCATGAATCTTACGGGGAAAGGCTGGTACTCTGCACCGACTAATTCATTTTTAACGGTGCGCCTCACCCAGGTCAGACCCCCACCGTTGATCCTGTCGAGGGTGCGGAATCAATGACAGGCATGTCGACTATTAATAGCCACTGATAGTCTTGGCTACAAAGCCCATATAGAGTTCGGGGCATTAGAGGTTTCTTTGACGAGGTTTGCGATGTCACGCACGATCCGTTTTCACAAGTTTGGTCCGGCCGAGGTGCTCAAATGCGAAGAGCATGCGGCTGCTCTGCCCGCACCGGGCGAAGTGCAGGTGCGTGTCGAGGCAATTGGCATCAGCTGGTACGACATTCTCTGGCGCCAGAACCTGGCTTCGTCCCATGCTCGCCTGCCTTCGGGTCTGGGGCATGAAATGTCCGGCGTTGTCACGGCGCTGGGCGAGGGCGTGAATGACCTGGAAGTCGGCGACAAGGTCGCGAGCTTCCCGGCAGAAAGCCCGAATGATTACCCGGTGTACGGCGAGCAGATCGTGCTGCCACGCACTGCACTCACCCGTTATCCGGACGTGCTCACCCCGATTGAAGCCAGCGTGCACTACACGCCGCTGTTGATTGCCTACTTTGCCTATGTGGACCTGGCTCGGGTTAAACCGGGGCAGTTCGCCCTGGTGACTGACGCCAGTCACTGTGCCGGTCCGTCCTTCGTCCAGTTGGGCAAGGCGCTGGGCATCCGGGTCATTGCTGCTACAAAGAGCGCGGAAGAACGGGAAAACCTGCTGTCCCTGGGGGCCGAGAAGGTCATTGTCACCGAGGAACAGGACCTGCTGATGCAGATCAACAAGATCACCGACAACCGTGGCGTCGATGTGGTGTTCGATGGCCTGGGTGGTCCGCAGATGTCGTTGCTGGGTGATGTGCTGGCTCCCCGTGGCAGCCTGGTGCTGTACGGCCTGCAAGGGGGCAATCAAACGCCATTCCCGGCCTGTGCGGCGTTCCAGAAGAACATTCAGTTCTTTGTGCATTGCATCGGTAACTTCACCGGCAAGCCGGAGTTGGGGATCGTGCAGGACCAGGTGGCGATGCAACGGGCGTTGCGCGATATCAACCAGCTGACCGCAGACCGCGTGCTGCTGCCGCTCAAGACCCGGGTCTTTCCGTTTGCCGAGTTCGTCGAAGCACACCGCTACATGGACGAATGCCCATGCCGCGAACGGGTGGCGCTGCAGGTCGAACCTGTGTAGATCCAGCTGCTCTGAAAAGTCCGTGCCCGCACGGACTTTTTGTTCGTGTGTAAAAATCAAACACCCTCTCGCTCTTCGGGTGAATCAGTTCGGTAACTGAACTGGTTTTTACTCTGCATCTGTATCTTCTAATAAACCAGTAAGCCTTGATAATTGAATGATTGCTTTCATCTCAAGGAATGAGTCATGGCTGAGTATTCAGTTGATACCCTTCAGTACGCCCCGTTGATATACATCGAACTCCCTGTTCGAAGCTGTACGGTTGTCAGGAAAAACCTGGTGACTTTCTTCCTAACTTCTTGTGGTAATTGTCTGTGGGACGTTGTCGGACATTTCCTAGGATGTCTTGAGCACCCGCTGCGCGCGGTGCTTTCAGGCGGTTTGCGGCGATTCTCATCGAATCAACCGTGGGCGCGCTTTATTTATTTCAAATAAAGTCTCAAACACTAAAGTGTTAGCATTTGCAATTAGACGTCCGTCATTCAGGCGGGGTGGGCAAGGCGCAGCGCAGAACTTTCTGCGCTGTTCGCGATATAGATTATTTCCAGTATCAGGTACATACCTATGACCAGCATCCATGACCAAGCCATGAACCATGTTTACCAACAAATACTGCAACGGTTACTGGGTTTCTTCTCTCGCGCCGAGCGAACGGCATTACAGCTATTGATCCAGCGCCTGGTGGTTGCCGCCGGCGGCATGGAATGTCTGGCCAATTACAAGGTGCTGGTTATCCAGACCGGTTCCCGCGACAGTTGTTATACCTTGGCGCTGCTGCGGGCAGCGCAGTTGAGCATCGCTGGACGGGCACCGACTACCTTCCAGCTGCGGGTGGCGTCACTGCAGCAGAACGGCGTGAGCGCCATGGCACTGGATAACATCCACAACAGTTACAGCGCCTTGTTCCTCTATGACGACCCGCGGGTAGAGGTGCTGATGGTCGACAATCGCGAAGTTCTGCCATTTTCCCAGTCCACTCCGATGTGCGAGGCCGGCCGTGAAGTCAATCGGCTGAACACGCTGATGGTCGGACATCGCCGTACCGGTGAGCATGCTCTTGATCTGTGGGATAACGGCTTCCTCGCCACCGGGGATTTCTACGGGCAGATTGCCCGGTGGGACGGCGGGGTCGATGTGCTGGTCAGCAGCGAAACTCCACGCCAGCAGAAACAGTTTCTCGATGGCCTCAAGCGCGCTACCGCCAAAGCCGGATTCCTGCCTTCGCAACAGCCGGAAACAGGCTACGAGGACCTGTTTGCATTGCTCGATGAGTTGGGTGGTGAATGCTATCAGGGTTTCCAGCCAGAGCTCATCCAGCCGCAGTGGCGTCCTGCGGATAAATTTGAAATCTGCCGACGCACCACCTTTGTCGACATCCACGACATGCTGGTGAGCAATCTCGAAGAGCGTTGGCCGCTGTTGACCGAGTTTCTCGGTTTCCAGCCCGATGGGCTGATGGCTCAGGTCAGCGACAATGAATTTGTCAGCCTGGAGGTAAGTGCCCATCTCCGCGGGTTGCAGGCGTGCTTCATGCACGGCGGCAGCTACGATAGCGGGGTCGCCGAGTTCCACCAGCGGGTATTGGTGATGATGCGGCGCAAGCAGCTTCCGGAGCGCATGTGCCAGCAGGCTGAAGAGGTGTTCGGCAAGCGCCAGATGCAGGCTGAGCAGCGGGCCCAGGCCAGCGCAGAAACCCAGCGCAATCTTGGCCTGAGCGAGGCCCAGTTGGTGTGCCTGCTGTTCGCGCCCTTCGTTAACCGGGGGGCTGGGCTTGAACGTTTCCTGCGCCATTGCCACCCCGGCATGCTGGTGGGGATGCCTGACCTGCACCGCGCCATGCAAGGCCAGACAGTGCCGGAGCAGGTCCTGCAATGGATGGTCGACGTCAGCGGCATTCCAGTCGAGTTGATTGGCAAACTGTATCGCATGGAACCGGTGCTCAATGATCCGGCGGATTTGCTGCCAATCTCCGGTGACGTCGACCCCGCTGCGTCGGGTGAACGGTCAACGGGGCGTTGAATGGCGTGGGAGAACGCGGCTTTGCCTACCAGGCGGTCTATCGCTACCTGACCCAGCTGATCAACGAGTCGGCCAGGGATGCACGGGTGCGCCTGCCGTCATTGCGACACTTGGCCGAGCGCCTTGGCGTTTCGATCTCGACCATCCAGTACGCTTACTCGCTGCTGGAGAAAGAGGGCAGGGTCTACTCGCTGGCAAAATCCGGTTACTACGCGGTGCCCGTGTCGTCCATCGACACGTACGGCAGTGGTCACGATCTGCTCGAAACGGTTTACCTCAACGCCAGGCGTCCGGCCATGCTGGTGCTCAGCGCAGACGAACCAACGTTGCTGCAGCCGCTGGACAGTCCGCTGTTGCTGCTGGAGCGCGAGCTGTTGCGCCAGTATCCGCGACAGCCACAATCGAGCGCGCAACCCTGCGGCGAGCTGGAGCTGCGCGCGGCACTGGCGGCGCGTTACACCACCTCGCCACTGCGTTGCTGGCATGCCGATGATGTGTACATCGGCGCGGACCTGCGCGGAGTCCTGGAAATCCTCATAGAAGTGCTGTCGCTGCGACAGGCTACGGTGGTGGTTGAATCGCCGTGCGATTGGCCGCTCCTGCGCCTGCTGCAGTCCGCTGGCGTCCAGGTGGTCGAACTGGCGGTGCAGGCGAATGGCGAGCTGGATGTCGACTCGCTCGAGCGCACCCTGGCGCTGAAGACCGTGCAACTGGTGCTGCTGTCCTCGCGGTTGAACATGCCACGAGCGAGCCTGGCTGGGGAGGACAACCGCCGCGAGGTAGCGCGGTTGCTTGGAATGCATGGCTGTTGGGTTCTGGAAAACGACTGCCATGGAGAGCTCGGATTCGAGCCGGACGGTTTGCGCTTTCGTGATCTGCTGGACCCCGGTCGGTTGATCGTCTATTCGACCTTCGAAAAAATCATCGGCCCCGAAGCGCCCTATGGCTACGTGCTGTCGCGACATTTGCGGGCCGAGCTGCAACGGCACTTCCTGCTGCGTTCGTTCCGCTTGTCGCCGATTCGCCAGAAGGCCATTGCGCGCTTGTACATCAACGGCCGCATTGATCAGCACCTGCAGGTACTGCGCCGGTTGCTCAAGGAGCGCTCGGTGCAGATGAGCCAGTTGCTGCACGAGCGCCTGGGCGATGCCCTGGCTTTTGTCGAGCCCCAGGGCGGTGCGACGATCTGGGTGCGTTCATTACGCCAGGTGGACGTGCGCCGAGTGTTCCAGCGGTTGCTGCAGCGCCAGGTGCTGATCGCCCCGGGCGAACTGTTCAGCTTGCACGGCCTGCACAACCAGCACATGCGCCTGAGCCACACCTTCGGCGGTGACCATGACCTGGCGGCTGCGGTCGGTTTACTGGGGGACGCGTTGCGCCTGGAATCGCTCGATTAGGCCATGGCACAGTGCGCGTGGATCGATCTGATCGCCTTGCGGTCAAACTGCCAGTAAACTGCGTTCCAATTCCCGAACCAATCGATTCCAGAGGTTTTGCATGACACTCAATCCTTTTGCGGGCAAACCGGCACCGGCAGAATTGTTGGTCGATATCCCGCGACTGGTAACGGCCTATTACACCGGCCAGCCTGACGCCGCCATTTCCACCCAGCGCGTCGCGTTCGGCACCTCCGGGCACCGAGGCAGCTCGTTCGATTTGAGTTTCAACGAATGGCACGTCCTGGCCATCAGCCAGGCGATCTGCCTGTATCGCCAGGCCCAGGGCATCGACGGTCCGCTATTCGTCGGGATCGATACCCACGCGCTGTCCACACCGGCGGGCGCCAGCGCCCTTGAAGTGCTGGCGGCCAACGGCGTGACCGTGATGATTGCCGAGGGTGATGAATACACCCCGACACCGGCCATCTCCCACGCCATTCTTTGCTACAACCGCGGCCGTACGTCAGGCCTGGCAGACGGTATCGTCATTACCCCGTCGCACAACCCGCCGCAAAGCGGCGGCTACAAATACAACCCCACCAATGGCGGCCCGGCCGACACCCACATCACCAAGTGGATCGAAGCCAAGGCCAACGAATTGCTGGGCAACAAGCTCGCAGGCGTCAAGCGCATCAGCTACGAGCAAGCGCTGAAAGCCGAGACTACCCATCGTCACGACTACCTCAACACCTATGTCGCCGACCTGATCAATGTGATCGACTTCGATGCCATCCGCGCTGCCAAACTGCGCCTGGGCGTTGATCCGCTGGGTGGAGCAGGGGTGCGCTACTGGTCGGCCATTGCCGATCACTACAAGCTGGACCTGGAAGTGGTCAACAAACAGGTCGACCCGACGTTCCGTTTCATGACGGTAGATTGGGATGGCCAGATTCGTATGGACCCATCGTCCAGCCATGCCATGCAGGGCTTGATCGGACTTAAAGAACGCTTCGATGTGGCGTTTGCCTGTGACCCGGATCACGATCGCCACGGCATCGTGACCCCATCCGGAGGCCTGCTGGCGCCGAACAGCTACCTTGCAGTGTCGATCGACTACCTGTTCCAGAACCGTCCCCAGTGGCGCGCCGACGCTGCCGTGGGCAAGACCGTGGTCAGCAGTGGTTTGATCGATCGGGTCGCCAAGCGCCTGGGACGTCGCCTGTACGAAGTCCCGGTGGGCTTCAAATGGTTTGCCGACGGACTTTTCGACGGTTCCCTGGGCTTTGGCGGGGAAGAAAGCGCCGGCGCCTCGTTCCTGCGCAAGGACGGCGGAGTCTGGAGCACTGACAAGGACGGCTTGATTCCGGCCCTGCTGGCTGCAGAAATGACCGCCCGTACCGGTCGTGACCCGAGCCAGGCCTACCGCGCCCTGACCGATGAGCTGGGCGAGCCGTTTTCGGTTCGGGTCGACGCCAAGGCCAACCCGGAGCAGAAAGCTCTGCTGAGCAAGCTGTCGCCTGATCAGGTCACTTCGACCCAGCTGGCCGGCGAAGCGATCCAGAGCATCCTCAGCCATGCCCCGGGTAACGACCAGGCAATTGGCGGACTGAAAGTGATGACCGAAAACGGCTGGTTCGCCGCACGACCGTCTGGCACGGAAGACATCTACAAGATCTACGCCGAGAGCTTCGTCAGTGACGAGCACCTCAAGCAACTGGTTGCCGAAGCGCAGACGCTGGTGGATGGCGCTATTTCATCCAAGTAATACGAACGCATGAAAAAGGGGCGACCATTGCTGGGCGTCCCTTTTTTTGCCTGGCATTTACCCGATCAAGCCAGGTCTACCAGCACCACTTCACTGTCTTCAATAGCCGTAACGCGAAGCAGCTGCTCATCCGCAATCGCAACCCCGTCTCGAGCTTGTGCTTGCAAACCATTGACTTCTATACGTCCGGTTGCCGGTACCAGATAAGCCCGACGGCCACCGTCCAGGCGATACTCGGCGGTTTCCCCTGCTTTGAGGTTCGCTGCCACCAGGCGCGCATCGGCGCGAATCCGCAGGCTCTGGTCGTCACCGGCCTTGCCGCTGGCCAGGGTCACGAAACCTTCGCGTTGGCCTTTCGGAAACGGTTTGGCACCCCAGGACGGCGCCGATCCAGCCTCATTCGGGATGATCCAGATCTGGAAAATCCGCGTTTCGGTGGCTTCCAGATTGTATTCGCTGTGGGCGATCCCGGTGCCGGCGCTCATGACCTGGACGTCACCGGCTTCGGTGCGGCCTTTATTCCCAAGGTTGTCTTCGTGAGTGATCGCGCCTTCGCGGACGTAGGTAATGATCTCCATGTCGCGGTGCGGGTGCTTGGGAAATCCGGTGCCGGCGGCAATCACGTCGTCGTTCCAGACTCGCAGGTTGCCCCAGTTCATGCGCTTGGGATCGTGGTACTCGGCGAACGAAAAGTGGTGATGCGCATCCAACCAGCCGTGGTGGGCGCCGCCCAGGGAGCTGAAGGGTCTGAGTTCGAGCATGATCGTCTCCGCAAACAAGGTGATTGATGGCAATCATCATGTATCAGGCAATCATCGATAAAAAGCGTAAAAAGTCCGTCATTAATATCGAATAACTTGATGTTTAACGGGGGGCATGTCCTCTCACTCAAGCTTCAGTTCATCGCCTAAGCCGATGACCCGCAAGCATTTAGCTAGAACTGAAGGCCAAATAAAGCCACCATAGCGTCCCTCACAGCCTGGAGTCCATCCGAGTGCCGCAACACACCCCCGATCTGCCACCTGAACTGCGTCCCCTGGCTGACCTGCCGTTGCTCAAACGCCTGGCGGCCCGGTTCTTCGGCCACGGGCTGATACGCCTGCGTGCCCAGCACCGGGCATCCTGGCTGCACGGGCAGGCGGACGGCTTCCGCAGCGGGCATAGCGCAGGCGTGGACTACGGCTACAGGGAGGGCAAGCTTGAAGGTCTAGAGGAGGGCAGGCAGGTTTTGCTTATCCGCGACTCGCGCAGCACCGAGCATCGCCCACCGAATGTCGATGAGTACCTGTTCGACGACTGGCGCCTGCCCCTGAACGCAGAGCTCAAGAAACGCATGAAGGCCGATGTTGCGCGGCTGTTGCCGGCCCATGCCCAGCCCAGCGTGGCGCAGTGGAAGATGATCTTCAGCGACACACCGTCGACCTCGGTGATTGCTGGCGCCGGGGCTGGCAAGTCGACGACCCTGGTGCTGCGGATACTGTTGTTGACGCACTACCTGGGTTTCGAACTGGATTCCATGACTGTGGTGACCTTTACCCGGGAGTCACGCAAGGATTTCATTAATAAGCTGATCGAGCTGTTTGCACTCTGGGGTCGAGTATTGAGCCTGAAAGAGGCGCGGGACCTGGTGCGCACCTTCCACTCGCGCATCCTCCCTCTGGTGCGCAGCCTGCCAGGCTTTGAACGACTGCAAGCTTTCGAAAACCTTAGCCTGCGCGCAACCCATCAGGACGAGGACGCCGACAGCAACCCGTTTGACCTGCGCATCAACGACGCGCAGCGTCAGCAGCTGAATGCCTGCTATCACAGCCTGCACACCAGCGATGCACGATTTCGTGACCTGATAACCCCGCTGTCGCGCCATGCCTTGCAGCTTAAAGAGCTGGAGCGCGATCACCCGGACGTGCAAAAACGGGTTGCGGTAACCCAGCTGGCGGCCAATCGTGACGAAGAACTGAGCGATGCAATCGAAGACCTGTGGTTGCGTGCAGGTGCGTGGCCGATCAAGGGCATCGAGCCCAAACGCCAGACGTTCGATATCAATGGTTCGACCTTCCATTGTCATGGCTACATCCCCACGCTGGACGCCTGGGTAGTGCTGGGCTTCGACCCGAAGGAAAATGCCCAGCTGAGTCGTCCAGGTTCGAAGCTGTCCGTGCGCGCGGAATGGGCGGTAAAGCGCACCCTGTTTCAAGCTTTCTGCCGTAAGCCACTGATTTGGCTCGATACCTACGATTCATCCAAGCGTGTGCTCGCATCCCTTGCCGGTGATGCCAGCGCCGGGCCGGACTTCGACTACAAGGTAAAAGGTGAGCTGGCCTCTGCGCCGCTGCTCGACTGTTTCGTCGCCGCCGCTGGATTTGTTGAAAACCTCGGCCTCGATGTACCGACAGCCGTGGGCCAGATGAGCTTTGCCAAGGATGACCCGGACCGGTTTTTCTTCGAAGCACTGAGCCTTTATTGGCGGGCGCTGGAAGATCATCTGCTGGACCAGAAACCGCCGATCATGACCTATAACCGCATGTTTGCGCTGTTCAGCGAGCATTCGCCCGAGAACCTCAAGCTGCTCAGCAACGAACTGCTGCGGCCGATGGCGCACCTGATGATCGACGAATTCCAGGACGTTTCTCCGCAGATCGTCTCCTGGATCCGTGCCACGCTGGCCGAGATCCGCAGCCGCGGGCCAGCCATGCATGTCGGGCGGGGTGCGCAGCGCTCGTCGTTGCTCTGCGTAGGGGATGACTGGCAGTCCATCTACGGCTGGCGTGGCAGTTCGCCAACTTACTTCATGGAGTTCAACAAGGAATTTCCGTCGCCAAGCAGCACCAAGGTGATGCTCAGCGACAACTATCGCAGCCATCAATACATCATCGACGCTGCCGAGCACATTGTGCGGGCGGCTCCGGCCATTGCCGGCAAGAAGGCCAAGGCCAGCGGTGAATCCAGGGAACTATTGCCGGTCAACGTGCTGGATCGGGACGATCAGGGCATGGCCAATCGGTTGATGGAGCACTACCGGCAGGGCGATTCAATCTTGATGTTGTATCGAAAAAGTAGCGATAAGCTATTGATAGAACAGCATATTCAGTCTGTAGTTAATGCTGATTCTAGCTTGCCTTACGAGTCTCGTCGGTTGAAGCAATTGACTTACCACAGCGCCAAGGGGCTGCAGGCGGATGCCGTATTCCTGCTGGGCGATTGTCAACATTTGACCAGTTCACCCTACAAAAACCAGGTCTACCACATGGCCGGTTTGGGCAAGGCGGGCGACAACGAGGCCTACGACAACGCGCAGAAAGACGAAATTCTGCGCCTGGCCTACGTCGGCATTACCCGGGCAGTGAGCCATTGTTATTGGTACGTCGATGCCCATGACACTCAGGCGGCCAACTTGCCCAAAGCGTCCGACCGGGTAGGCAAAGGCAAGGCGTTTTTCGCCGATCACCGGACCGGCAAAACACCGGCGTGATCTGGCAGCCGTTAAAAAGCCCACATGCTGTGGGCTTTTTAGTCAGGATCTGCTTTCAGGCGTAACTCCTGAAAGACGCAGGTGGAATGAAAGCTTCCAGCTCATCCTCGACGGCTTCGATTATGCGCTCCACATCGGCGGCATTCATAACCGTGGCGCAGGGGATACCGGCAATGGCGATCATGGTCTCGCCACTGACTCGATCAAACAGACGGGCAATCATGCTGCCCGGCGCGTCCATGCTCGCCTCGAATCCCATGGGATGAAAATGCCAGCGCATCAGCTGGCAGGCGTTTGGGAAAGTGACCTTGCTGAAGCCTTTATTCATATGTTGCCCGCCTTCTTCATCGAGCGCTTCCATTAGCTCATGGTAGGAGGGAAGAGCCTTCACTGGCTCAACCTTTGACTGCCTCTAAAAGTAGCATCCGTGTGTGAAAATCTTGTGGTTTTTTCAAACCGTTTGGCGATTGGTTGGCATTTTTTTGATGTGGATCACGTTGGGGGGTTGTCGGCGCGAGTTCGCAAGATCGCCATTGATGCACAACCAGAACTTGGGCAAGCTCGGTTTTTTTCATTGAGTCCCTTATGCACCCCGATGATGACGGACCGCTGCAAACCCAGGTAACGGCCGAGACGGTCATGCGTTACCACTTGCGCTGGAAGCACCGGGACCTGGACGGGGTCATGGCCCTGTACCACCCGGACGTCCAGTACAGCGATTTCTTCCAGAACCGGGTGATGGGGCTGGGAGAACTGCGCGAGTACGTGCGCAGCAGCATGCCCCGAGACCCGGACGAAGCGCTGGAACATTCAGACCGGATCCGCCTGGACGGCAACACCGCGTTCATCCAGTACCGCATTACCCTGCGCGGCGGCGAGGGCCTGGTGTCGTTTCGGGCCAGCGAGGCGATCACCGTGCGCGACGGCTTGATCTGGCGGGTCAACGAATACGCCTCCCTGGTGCACGAACTGGCAGCAAGCAAGGCGGCCAGCAGCAACCGGCCAGCCGTGAGTCGACTCGGCCTGTCGCCACGTCAGTTGAGCTTCATGGCCGATGACCTGCAACAGTATTTCCAGCGCCAGCAACCCTACCTGGACCCGGAGTTGGATTTGCAGCGGGTGGCGAAGGAGTGCGGGTACAGCCGCAACCAGATTTCCTACCTGTTGAACCAGGTGCTCGGCCAGAGCTTCTATCGTTACGTCAACCAGGCACGCTTGCAGCATCTGCTGGCGGCACTGGACCGCGCCACGCCACCGCTGCGCATTGACGAGCTGGCGTTTGCCGCCGGTTTCAATTCGTTATCGGCGTTCTACAGCTGTTTCCGCCAGCACACCGGGCTGTCGCCCAAGGCCTACGTCAAACAAATTTCTTTGCGTGCACGCGCGCAAGACAGCCATTGAGGTCACGCACTAGGATCACGTCATCGAAGTTTGAGTGGCGGAGTCCTGCATGCCAGCGTGGCGCACTATTAGTTTATGGATGGATCAGCTTGATGATCCTTTGACAGCGCGTGCGGCGCTGGAGCAAGACCTGGATGTCGACGTCGCGATCATTGGCGCCGGCTATACCGGGTTGTGGACCGCGTACTACCTGAAGCGCCAGGCCCCCGGCCTGAATATCGCCATCATCGAGGCGCAAACCGCCGGTTTTGGCGCCTCGGGGCGCAACGGTGGCTGGTTGATGGGCAACCTGTTGGGTGAGGATCGGCTGCTGGCAGACCTGTCGCCGGTGCAGCGGCGTGCTTCATTCGATCTGCTGCACAGTATTCCTGATGAAGTGGAGATCGTCCTCGAACGCGAAGGTATCGACTGCGATTACCGCAAGGGAGGCGCGCTCTATTGTGCTGCACGTTATCCGGAGCAGGAAACCAGCTTACGGCGCTATCTGGACGGCCTTTATCAGCAAGGGCTCACCGAAAAGGATTATCGCTGGCTCAGTCCCGAGCAGTTGGCTCAGCAAATCCGCGTGGCCAAGCCCTATGGCGGCATCTATGCGCCCCACGTGGCCACCATTCACCCGGCCAAGTTGGTCCGGGGGCTGGCCCGTACCGTTGAACGCATGGGCGTCAGGATCTACGAAAACAGTCCGGTGACCCATTGGCAGTCAGGATCACTGCGTACGGACAAGGCCCTGGTGCGCAGCCGCTGGATCGTGCCTGCCGTAGAAGGCTACTCCGTCACCTTGCCGCCGCTGGGACGTTATCAGTTGCCGGTGCAAAGCCTGATCGTCGCCACCGAACCACTGTCCGCTGCGACCTGGAACGAAATCGGCCTCAGTCGCGGCCAGGCATTCAGTGAAAGCAGCCGCCAGGTCACTTACGGCCAGCGCACCGCCGACAATCGCCTGGTGTTTGGCGCGCGTGGCGGTTATCAGTTCGCCGGCAAGCTGCGCCACAACTTCGACCTGACTTCCAGCGAAGTGCAGTTGCGCCGCTACCTGTTCGGTGAACTGTTCCCGCAGCTGAAAAATGTGCAGATCACCCACGGTTGGGGCGGCAACCTGGGCATGTCCCGGCGGTTCCAGCCGCACATGTTGTGCGACCGCTCCAGCGGCATCGCCCTATCTGGCGGTTACGGCGGGGAAGGTGTGGGCGCCAGCAACCTGGGCGGTCGCACCCTGGCCGACCTGATCCTGCAACGCGACACCGAGCTGGTCCACCAGCCATGGGTGATGCCCCAAGCCGGGCTTAATGCATTGCGGGCCTGGGAGCCGGAGCCCTGCCGCTGGCTGGGCTACAACGCGATCATCCGCAGCTTCGTCAACGAAGACCAGACCCTGGCCAACCCGGCGACTGCGCCCTGGCGGCGCAAGCTGGCCAGTGGCGTGGCGGGTTTCATGGAAAGTTTCATGCACTGAACAGCGTTATTCATCGACAGGTACTCCCATGAGCATTACGCAATTCAAGAACACTGCAATCCTGGTCCTCGAAGAGTCGAACCCGGTCGCCGTGCCGCTCGGCACGCCAGTGGCGGTGGCCTCGACCACCAGCGTCGAGCGCGACGACGGGGTTGAAACCGGCGTCTGGGAATGCACCCCGGGCCGCTGGCGCCGACAGATCGTTGCCCAGGAGTTCTGCCACTTTATTCAGGGTCGCTGCACCTTCACCCCGGATGATGGCGAAACACTGCACATAGAAGCCGGCGATGCACTGATGTTGCCAGCCAACAGCCTCGGTATCTGGGATATCCAGGAAACCGTGCGCAAGACTTACGTTCTGATTTTCTAATTTTTTGATCTTTTGATTGCCTGCCAAAAACAACAACCCAAACAGGAATCGACTCATGCTCCGAAAGACCCTGACCCTGACCCTGACCCTGGCCCCCCTTGCACTGATCGCGTCGCTCAGCCAGGCGGCCGAGACCGTGAAGATCTACAACTGGTCCGAGTACATTGCGCCCGACACCACGAAGAACTTCCAGAAAGAAACCGGCATCGGCTTTACCTATGACGTATACGACAGCAACGAAACCCTCGATGGCAAGTTGATGACCGGCAAATCCGGGTACGACGTGGTGTTTCCGTCCAACCATTTCATGGCTCGGCAGATTCAGGGCGGGGCACTGAAAAAACTCGACAAGAGCCAGCTGCCGAACTGGAAGAATCTCAATCCAGTGCTACTCAAGGCGCTGCAGACCAACGATCCGGGCAATGAACACGGATTTCCCTATCTATGGGGCAGTACCGGCATCGGCTATAACATCGCCAAGGTCAAGGAGGTGCTGGGCGACAATGCCCCGGTGGATTCCTGGGACTTGATCTTCAAGCCCGAGTACATGGAAAAGCTGCAGAAGTGCGGCGTGGCTATTCTGGATAATGGCCCTGAGCTGCTGCCAGCAGCCCTCAATTACCTCGGCCTGCCGCACCACAGTAAAAATCCGGAAGACTATAAAAAAGCCGAAGCGCTGCTGATCAAGGTGCGGCCTTACGTCAGCTATTTCCACTCGTCCAAATACACCAGCGACCTGGCCAACGGCGACATCTGCGTGGCGGTCGGCTTCTCCGGGGACATCCTGCAGGCGGAGAACCGCGCCAGGGAGGCCAACAATGGCGTCGAGATCGGCTATGCGATTCCCAAGGAAGGCGCAGCGATCTGGTTCGATATGGTCGCCATGCCCGTGGACGCGCCGGACGAGAAGGCCGGCTACGCCTTTATGAACTACCTGCTGCGTCCGGACGTGATGGCCAGCATCAGTAACCACGTACACTACGCCAATGGCAATGAGCAGGCGGACAGCCTGATTGATCCGGCGATCAAGAACGACACCAAGGTGTACCCGAGTGCCGAGATGATGGGCAAATTGTTTGCGCTGGAGGCTATGCCGTTGAACATCGACCGGATTCGCACGCGGGTGTGGAACAAGATCCGGACGGGGAGTTGAGCGATATTTCATTATTCCGTGGCCATTGTTATCGCGCCCAACACAAATAACCTGTCAACTTTGACAGGTTATTTGCGCGCACTTTTCCTGTTTAATAATCACTCCCATTGCCAGCAGATCTCACTGCTGGAGATTATTAAAAGGAACTAGCGATGAGTAATGACGTTTCACCACCTTCCGCGGAGTCTTCTGGTTCGCTCGCTACTGGCAGCATGACGGGTACAATAACTTATTTACATGATTCTCAAGTAGTTGAGTTCAGCGCCCATCAAGTAATCAGGTCCGTTGTCGGTGGGTATACGCAGGTGTTTGCCCAGATGTCTGTGCCCGGACCGGATAATGCTTATAGAATTTATCTCAGATTTCCTGGTAATGAGCCGACTAGCGGTACCTACGCCATTGGTTCAGCCGACATAGCGGTGTTTGTAGATATTGCGAATGACGGTGGGCACCATGCCGCCAATTCGGGACACGTCTTACTGCAAAATCACATCCCAACCAGGACGCTTATAGGTTCGGCCGATTTCAAAACGATCCCGCGGGGCAATATAGAATACGAAATTCAAGTGGTATTTGAGATCTCGGATACCCTGAAAGGGGTTTAACTCACCGCAACTCATGAGTAGGATCGGCGCCAGAGAGCAAACTTAAACATAATCGTTTAATTTGCTCCCCTGCCGCTCATCAATCTTCCTCACGGACCGTAGCGACTTCATCAGCCCGGACTTTCACCTTCGACCCCGAAATATCCTCAAATTCATAAAAACCATCCTTGGTTTCGGTCTTCGGCATGTCCTTGGTCAGATATTGAGTGCCGTTCTGCAAGGTCACCACCGTGGCGGTCGAGCAACCCGCCAGCGCCAGAAGGGCCGCAACAGCCAGCGGCAGACTCAGGGTTTTGATGTTCATATTCACCTCTCGAATTTGAAAAAACGGCGTATCTCTATCGCCGTTGGTGCCGCAGATCGCTGGAAAGTTCGCCAGCCGCTTATCTTTTTCTATTTGCGCCAGACCGACCAGAACTGTTATCTGTACGCATAACCAGTACTCGTTCTGCCATGGCGCCTTTTTCTGTGACTGCTAATCCCCTCGACGATCCGTTCTATTACCTTAACAACTTCATGCAAGTGCTTGATTGGCTTGAGCATCGGTATGCGGACGTGTTGAGCGACGAGGAGCAGCGTTTCATTGGCGAATTCAACCAGCTGCCCCGCGAATCCCGCGCACTACTGGTGCGGCTGGTCATGCGCAAGGGCCTGCATTTTCGCGCCAGCAAATTGCAATACGCGGAAATCGGCGACATCAACCATGCGGCCGCCCACCTGATCACCTTGGGCTGGATAGACGAGCAACACCAGTTGCCCATTGCAGCGCTATTCGCGGTACTGCTCAAAACCGAAGTATTGCAGTGTTTCGGCGCCGCCATTGACCTGCCCAAGGGCAAGAAGAACGATTGGCTGCCAGCCCTGATCGAGCAATACCCCGAGCCGCAGTGCTTCAGCCACTGGTGTGCCGCCCTGAAAGATCGATTGTTCAGCCTGACCATCATGGACCTGTGCGATCGCCTGCGCCTGATGTTTTTCGGCAATCTGTATCAGGACTGGTCGGAGTTCGTCCTGGCCGACCTTGGCATCTTTACCTACGAGAAAATCGAGATCTGCGCTGAGTCCCGCGGCTTGCGCACCCGTGAAGACGTGGACGCCTGTCTGTACCTGCATGACTGCCAGATGCGTTTCGAGGCAGGCGAAGCACTCACGGAAATCGTCGAGCAGATCAACAGTCTCGTGCTGACCAATCCCTGGCTGATAAGACGCCGTGGCAAGTTGATGTTCCAGATGGGCCAACACTGCGAACGCATTGCCGATTTCAGCAACGCAGTGACGCTTTACCGCCACTGCACATACCCCGGCGCGCGAGTCAGGCTGATCCGCGTGCTGGAGCGCTGCGCCGAATATCAGCTGGCTGTCGATTTGGCCCTGTATGCGCAGCACTCGCCAGAGAGCGCCGCCGAAGCGCAACACCTGCTGAGGATACTGCCCAGGCTGCGCCGCAAGCTCGGCGGGCCGCCGATGAAGCGCGCGTCGCCACGAAAAATGCTCCGCCTGGACTTGCAGCTGCCAAGGCTCGATCCCTCTGTATCAGCGCAGGTAATGTCGGTAGAACGCTACGTCCAGGTGCATCTGGCCGAAGCAGCGGCACCGGTGCATTACGTGGAAAACAGCCTGATCAATTCGCTGTTCGGGCTGCTGTGCTGGCCGGCCATTTTCGCCCCTTTGCCCGGGGCATTTTTCCACCCGTTCCAGCGCGGCCCGGCGGATCTGCTCTACGAAGACTTTCATTCCCGTCGCGCCGAGCTGTTCGCAGCGTGCCTGGCGGAGCTGGAAGACGGTCGCTACACGCAGACCATACGCGAGCGCTACGCCAGCAAACGGGGAGTGCAATCGCCGTTCGTATTCTGGGGCGCCTTGAGCGAGGAACTGCTCGACCAGGCGCTGGAATGCCTGCCGGCCGAACACCTCAAGCACTGGTTCAATCGGCTGTTGCTGGACATCAAGGCCAATCGCACGGGCATGCCGGACCTGATCCAGTTCTGGCCGCAGGACAAGACCTACCGCATGATCGAAGTCAAAGGCCCCGGCGATCGCCTGCAGGACAACCAATTGCGCTGGCTGGAGTTCTGCCACGAGCACCAGATGCCGATTGCCGTCTGCTACGTGCAGTGGGCGGAGCAGGGCGCTTGAGCTACAGCATTGCAGTGCGGGCGTTATGCGAGTTCACCGCCAAAGTCGGCGATCTTGACCTGCGCTTCACTCCGTCGCCGACTGCGCTGGAAGGCATCGTCGGCCATCGTACCGTGGCCTCCCGGCGTAGCGAGGGATACCAGAGTGAAGTTGCGCTTGAGGGGCATTACCGAACCCTGCGCGTCAAGGGCAGGGCGGACGGCTACGATCCTGCGCAGAACTGCCTGGAAGAAGTCAAAACCTACCGCGGCGACCTCAGCAAGCAGCCGGCCAACCACCGCCAGTTGCACTGGGCCCAGGCGAAGATCTATGGCTGGCTGATGTGCGAGAAATCCGACCTGCAGCACATCAACCTGGCGCTGGTGTACTTCGACATCGTCAGTGAAAAGGAAACCTGCCTGGTCGAGCGCTTCAGCGCAGCCGAGTTGGCCCAGTTCTTCGAGCACCATTGCCAGCTGTTCCTGCACTGGGCCGAACAGGAAATGGCCCATCGCCAGGCGCGCAACCTTGCTGCCCAAGGCCTGGCATTTCCCCACGCCGGCTTTCGGCCGGGACAGCGGCACCTGGCCGAGTCGGTATTCAAGGCCGTCAGCACCGGTCGTTGCCTGATGGCCCAGGCGCCTACGGGCATTGGCAAGACCGTGGGCACCCTGTTCCCCATGCTCAAGGCGCTGGCGCCGCAGCAACTGGACAAGATCTTCTTCCTGACCGCCAAGACCCCCGGACGCAAACTGGCGCTCGACGCGGCACAGGTGATCATCGACAGTGCGGATGCGCCGCCCCTGCGGGTGCTGGAGATGATCGCCCGGGACAAAGCGTGCGAGCATCCCGACAAGGCCTGCCACGGTGAGTCCTGCCCTCTGGCGCAAGGCTTCTATGATCGCCTGCCGGCGGCCAGGCAAGCGGCCAGCGAGTGGTCCCTGCTGAATCAGGCAGCCCTGCGCGAAGTAGCGCTGCAACACGACGTCTGCCCCTATTACCTGAGCCAGGAAATGGCCCGCTGGGCTGACGTGGTGGTGGCTGACTACAACTACTATTTTGATTTCAGCGCGCTGCTGTTCGGCCTGGCCCAGGCCAACACCTGGCGAGTGGCGGTGCTGGTGGACGAAGCGCACAACCTGGTCGAACGTGGCCGCCAGATGTACAGCGCCACCCTCGATCAAGCGACGTTGAACAGTGTGCGCAAGACGGCGCCCGAGCCGTTGAAAAAGTCGCTGCACAAAGTCCATCGCGAATGGAATGCCCTGCACAATCAGCAACTCGGCGCCTATCAGGCCTACGACCGGGCACCGGAAAAGCTGCTGCAGGCGCTGTTTTCCTGCAGCGCGAGCATTGGCGACTACCTGAACGAGCATCCCCAGGGACTGGACAGCGCCCTGCAGAACTTCTACTTCGACATGCTGCAATTCAGTCGGGTAGCCGAGCTGTTTGATGAACAGTTCCTGTTCGATATCAGCAAGCGCGACCTGGAGCGCAAACACAACCTCTCGACCCTGTGCCTGCGCAATGTGGTGCCTGCGGGTTTCATTCGCCCGCGGCTGACGGCGGCGCGCAGCACCGTGCTGTTTTCCGCGACGCTGAGCCCTCGGCACTACTACGCCGACCTGCTGGGCATGCCGCCGAACACCGTGTGGATCGATGTCGAATCGCCGTTTCATGCCGATCAGCTGCAAGTGCATATCGTCAGCCAGATCTCCACTCGCTTTGTCCACCGCCAGGCGTCACTTGCGCCAATCGTCGAGCTGATGGCCAGGCAGTTCGAGGGACGCCCCGGCAATTATCTCGCATTCTTCAGCAGCTTCGACTACCTGCAGCAGGTCGCACAGTTGCTCGCACAGACCCACCCCCACATCAAGCTGTGGTCACAATCCCGTGGCATGGCGGAAGGGCAGCGCCAGGATTTTCTCGATCAGTTCACCCCCGACAGCCGCGGCATCGGTTTCGCAGTGCTGGGTGGTGCGTTTGGCGAGGGCATCGACTTGCCGGGTGCACGTCTGATCGGCGCGTTCATTGCCACCCTCGGCCTGGCGCAGTTGAACCCGGTAAACGAACAGTTGAAGCATCGGATGTCGGCGATTTTTGGTGCCGGGTATGACTACACTTACCTGTATCCCGGGGTGCAGAAAGTGGTCCAGGCGGCGGGGCGCGTGATTCGCACTCAGCAGGATCAAGGCGTCGTCATGCTGATCGATGATCGCTTCGGTGACAGCAAGGTCAAACAGCTGCTGCCAAGCTGGTGGGCAGTGCACCCGGCCCCCTGTTTCACTGGACCATAGCTGCCATCACCATTGCAGCTTTTCAAATTCGCCACATGTCCCATACTCTCGAAAACCAAATTCACGTGAGGGTTGAATGAGCGAGGATCGGAGGAAGGCCGGCGCGATCGAGGAGAAGCGCTTACGCTTGCTGATCGATGCGGTGATCGATTACGCGATCTACATGCTTGATCCCGACGGCATCATTGCCAGCTGGAACGCCGGGGCCAAGCGCTTCAAGGGTTATGAAGAGGCGGAGATCCTCGGTCAGCATTTCTCGCGTTTCTACACCGAGGCCGATCGGCTTGCCGGCATGCCTCAGCGCGCGCTGGACACGGCAAAACGCGAAGGGCGCTTCGAGGGCGAAGGCTGGCGGGTGCGCAAGGACGGCTCACGGTTCTGGTGCCATGTGGTGATCGATCCGATCCGCGACGCTGACGGCCAATTGCTCGGCTTCGCCAAGATTACCCGCGACCTCACCGACCGCAAGATGGCCGAGGAAACCCTCAAGCAGAGCGAACAACAGTTCCGTCTGCTGGTGCAGAGCGTCACCGACTACGCGATCTACATGCTCGACCCCCAGGGTCGCCTGACCAATTGGAACACCGGAGCCCAGCGCATCAAGGGCTACACGCCTGAAGAGGTGGTCGGCCAGCACTTTTCGATGTTCTATACCCCCGAAGATCGCGCCGCCGGTGAGCCGCAACGGGCGCTGGACACCGCGATACGCGAAGGCCGGTTCGAAAACAAGGCCTGGCGACTGCGCAAAGACGGTACGCAGTTCATGGCGCATGTGGTGGTCGACCCGATCTGGGGCGAGACCGGAACCCTGCTGGGGTTCGCCAAGATCACTCGCGACATCACCGAGGCGACCAATACCCAGCGCGCCTTGGAAGAGACCCGCGAGGCGTTGTTCCAGGCGCAGAAGATGCAGGCCATCGGCCAACTCAGCGGCGGTATCGCTCACGACTTCAACAACCTGCTGACAGTGATCCTTGGCAACCTGGAGATCATTCGCAAGCGCGCGGAAAACGAGCCGAGAATCACCCGCCTGGTGGACAACGCAACCCAGGGTGCCTTGCGGGGCGTGTCACTGACCCAGCGCATGCTCGCATTTGCCAGGCGTCAGGAACTGAAAACCGAAGCCGTGCAGGTGCCGGAGATGGTGCAGGGGATCAGCGGGTTGCTGCGCAGCGCCCTGGGGCCGGCCGTGCGCCTGGAAACGCAGTTCCCGCCAGGGCTTGAGCCTGCCCTGGCCGACCTCAACCAGCTTGAGCTGGCGGTGATGAACCTGGTGACCAATGCCCGGGATGCGATGCCCAAGGGCGGGAAAATCCTCATCAGTGCCCAGTCGGTGGAGATCCATGCGAAATCTACCTTGTCCCTGGCAGCCGGGCGGTATATCTGCCTGAGCGTCGTCGACTCCGGCGAAGGCATGGACGACGCCACGCTGGCCTCGGCGATGGACCCGTTCTTCACCACCAAAGGGCTGGGTAAAGGCACGGGTCTGGGGTTATCGATGGTGCATGGGTTTATCGAGCAGTTGGGCGGCCGTTTCATCCTCAAGAGCCAGAAGGACAAGGGCACCACGGCCGAATTGTGGTTGCCGGTGGCCTCCGCCGACAGGACCAGCCAACCGTTGGCCGATAGCGCGCCACCCGCGCCGGTTTCCCGCTTGTGCGTGCTGGTGGTGGACGATGACAGCCTGGTCCTGACCAGTACCTGCCTGCTGCTCGAAGACCTCGGCCATAAAGTCGTTGGTGCCAGTTCGGGAGCGAAAGCGCTGGAACTGTTCAGCGGCGACCAGGCGTTCGACCTGGTGATTACCGACATGGCCATGCCGCACATGAGCGGCGCGCAACTGGCCCATGCCATCCAGGTGATCAGCCCCGCGATGCCCATCGTACTCGCCACTGGTTACGCCGAGCGGCTGGAAGGTTTCGCAGCCAATCTGCCGCGGCTGTCCAAACCGTTCAATCAACTGAACCTGGTGGAGATCATCGCTTCGACCCTGAAGTAACGGGGCAGGGTGTTGGTCCGTAACTGGCGCCCGGCTTGAAACCCGGCTGAACTTGTCCTCAGCCGGATCTTCTAACCGTTTTTACTACCCTGCGTGACACCCGTGCCCAGAATACTCACCGAAGCCCCGGCTGAAGAAGCCTTGACCGAACACAATGCCAAGATGTTCGGCTCACCCAAGGAGCGTCTGGATTTCTATCGGCGGGAAATTCAGTACGAAACCAGCATCCTGGCCAACCGCACAGATGCCTACCTGGCCGCGCAGTCGTTTCTGGTAATCGCATTTGCGTCCTGCATGGCCAACCTGAACCCTGAGTGGGGCAAGTTGTTTACCCTGGTGGTACCAGCGTTTCTGGCGCTTCTGGGATTACTGAGCTCCCTGAATGCCTGGCCGGGCATTCGGGCGGCATACGACATCATCGATCACTGGCATTTCAAGCAGAGCGAACTGCTGGCCAGTGAACCGTTGATGGGCCTGGCGTACGATGAGTCGCCCTTGTTTGCCGAGATGGAGTCCACGCACAAGGGATACCGCAAATCCTTGCTGTTTTCGGTTAGAACTCCGTGGATTTTTGCGACGTTTTGGGTGTTGTTGGGGAGTTATGCGGTGTTTATTCAGGTGACGAATCCCGGGGGATGAGTCAGGGCTATCCGCATTCATGCGGCGTGCATGAGTCGGCAGATAGGGCCATGCAGATCGCGGCAAGGAATACCTGCCTGTAGCAGCGAGCTCTACCGAAATCGTTGCCCAAAAATCAATTTTTTCGCTTCTTGCGCTGTTCGTACCGAGCAAGGATCGGCTGGGTACTGATGCCATGGGCAAGGATGCTCAGTGCTACAACCGACAACGTCAGATTGGTGCACAGCGTCGCCACGGTCGGGCTCAGGCCGTGGTTCAAGGCGTAGAACAGGTAGTACAGGCTGCCGATCCCGCGAATCCCGAACCAGCCTATCAACAGGCGTTGCCGACCCTCCAGTAGTCCGCCCCAAGGCATGGCGAGCACACTCAGCGGTCGAATCACCAGAAACAGCACCGCGCCGATCAGCAGTGCTCGCCAGTCCCAGTGCGCGACCAGCACCACGCCCAGCAACGTCACCAGGAACACTTCCATGGCGCGCTCCACCAGCCCGCCAAAAGCGAGCATGTCGCCCATCATGATGCCGGCGGCCACCTGGGTGTCTTCGAGATTGTCGGTGTCCCCATGCACCGCGTGCTGCGGATCGACGTGCTGATGGCCCACGACCGGCTGCACCAGATGTTCGGCGGGAACCGGGGCGTCACCGGTGGATTTCACCTCTTCCTGGCGCAAACCCAGGCCGGCGGCGAACACCGAGAGGAAACCGTAGGCGTTTACCCACTCGGCGCCGACATACGCCAGGGCGATCAGGGCCAGGGCCAGGTAATCGTTGGGGGAGAGGGTGCTGTCTTCGTTGGCAATGCGCATGGACAAGGTCAGCCGGCCGATGCCGCGGCCCATCCAATAGCCGATCAGCAATCCCGCCGGCACGGCCCAGAGCATCCGGTCCAGGGCCCACTCGCCAAGCCACCCCGGGTGGGCGTCCTGTTGCAGCAGGAGCAAACCCAGAATCACGAACGGAAAAGCCACTCCGTCGTTCAGGCCAGCTTCGCCGGACAGGCCGAACCGCACGCTGTCATCGTCCCTGGCGTCGTTGACCTGCACCAATGACGCCAGCACCGGGTCGGTTGGAGCCAGGATCGAGCCAATCAGCACTGAAACGCCCCACGGCAACTGAAAACCGAAATGCAGCAGCAAACAGACGCCAGCAATGCTCAGCATCATGACCGGGCCGGCCAGTCCAATCGCCACCCGCCAGTTTTTCTGTTTAAAGGGCGCGCGCAGTTTCAAGCCGCAGACGAACAGCGAAAACAACACTGCAACTTCAGTCAGGTGTTCCATCCAGACGGAGGCATCGTCGACGTCGAGCTTCAGCACGCCCAAACCCGTAGGGCCGATGGCGATGCCTAGCACCAGACACACGGCCGAGGTAGTGACCGGCATCCAGCGCAGGTATGACGAGGTCAACGCCAGCGTCAGCAGCACCGCACCGAGAACGGCCACCCATATCGTAAAACTCATGTTTGTGTCCCGCAGGAGGGTCGCCGTGATAACACGCACAGAATGATCGAGTGCCCTACAGGTATGGAGCCGGTGGAGGGTCTCGGGTTCATTTTTTCCAGTTGATACGGGCGATGCGCACGCCACGTGGTGTCTGGCCCACCCCCATCACTGGCGGGCCGCTCCCACACAGGCAATCGATGGTGTAAGCTCTCGGGTTCTTCGGATTCGACCCTTTGCGAGCCCTATGCCGTCGCTTTTCAAACGCTCCCTGCTGCCCAAACTGCGCAGTTTCCCGCTGACCGCCGAGGCCGTCACCATCCTCCCGGGCGCCGCCGAGTTTCGTCGCTGCCTGCTGGAGCAAATCGCCAGCGCCACTCGCCGAATCTACATCGTCGCGCTGTACTTGCAGCAGGATGAAGCCGGCCAGGAAATCCTCGATGCCTTGCATGCCGCCAAACTGGCGCGTCCGGAACTGGACGTGGTGGTGGTCGTCGATTGGCTGCGCGCCCAGCGTGGCCTGATCGGTGCTGGCAAGCAGCCTGGCAACTCGGCGTGGTACCAGGAAGCGACCCGCACCCATGCCAGCGAAGTGCCGGTGTATGGCGTGCCGGTGCAGAGCCGTGAGCTGTTTGGCGTGTTGCACCTGAAAGGGTTTGTGATCGATGACTGCGTGATCTACAGCGGCGCCAGTCTGAACAACGTCTACCTGCATAAATTCGACAAGTACCGCTACGACCGCTATCACCTGCTGCACAACCGTGACCTGGCCGACTCGATGCAGCACCTGGTGCAGCACGGGCTGATCGCCTCCAAGGCGGTGAACCGCCTGGACCTGCCCAATCTGCCGACCACCCGCAGCTTGCGTAACGACATCGGCGACTTGCGCAGTCGCCTCAAGCACGCGGCCTATGACACCACCAGCGGCACCACGGACAAAACTGGGCTTTCGGTGAGCCCGCTGCTGGGCGTGGGCAAGAACAATCCGCTGAGCCGGGTGATCTGCGAGTTGATCGCCAGCACCCAGCAGCAGTTGACCATCTGCACGCCGTATTTCAACCTGCCGCTGGCCGTGACCCGGGAAATCAACCGGGCATTGGCGCGGGGTGTGAAGATCGACATCGTGGTCGGCGACAAGACTGCCAACGATTTCTACATTCCACCCAGCGAGCCGTTCAGGGTGATTGCGGCGTTGCCGTACTTGTACGAGATCAGCCTGCGTCGTTTCGCCAAACGCCATCAACGCTTTATCGACAGCGGCCAGTTAAACCTGCACCTGTGGAAGGACGGCGACAACACCTACCACCTCAAGGGCATGTGGGTCGATCAGCGTTACACCTTGCTCACCGGCAATAACCTGAACCCGCGGGCCTTCCGTCTTGATCTGGAAAACGCCTTGCTGATCGATGATCCCAAGGGCGAGCTGCTGGAACCACGCCGGGTCGAGCTAGGACAGATTTTCCAACACACCACACGTATTGGCCGCTATCAGGACCTGGAAACGCTGCTGGAATACCCCGCCGCGGTGGCCAAGTTTCTCAAGCGAGTGAGTCGAGTGCGCATTGAACGGTTGCTGTACCGGATCCTCTAATACCCCCCTGTAGGAGTGAGCCTGCTCGCGATGAGGCTCGCCCAACCGCCGCCGCAACCCAATTCGACAATTACCTGAGCGTAAGCTGAACAGATCAAAAGATCGCAGCCTTCGGCAGCTCCAACGGGGAAATGCATCCCAAACCGTAGGAGCTGCCGAAGGCTGCGATCTTTTGATCTTCCCGAGCTAACATGCCCACCACTCATGATCAGGACTCGCACCGCCCAATGTCGGAAAAAGACACCATCTCCATCCAACTGGTGCGCGAAGCCCTGTTGCAAAGCTGCGCCCCCGGCGCTGCCACAGCAGAAGTGCTGGACAAGGTAGGCATCGATCCAGCGTTGCTCGGCACCGCCACTGCACGGGTGCCGGCGACGGCCTATGCGCGGTTGTGGCGGCTGCTGGCCCGGCGCGGCGACGATGAATTTTTTGGCATGGACCCGCGTCCACTCAGGTCCGGCAGTTTCGAATTTCTCTGTCGCAGCGCCATGGCCCAGCCCAGC
The DNA here is from genome assembly GCF_054897945.1 of Pseudomonas sp. LB3P31. Classification (NCBI taxonomy): domain Bacteria; kingdom Pseudomonadati; phylum Pseudomonadota; class Gammaproteobacteria; order Pseudomonadales; family Pseudomonadaceae; genus Pseudomonas; species Pseudomonas sp. LB3P31. Next base: position 465,413 of record NZ_CM142710.1, on the reverse strand, counting down.
CTGGTGGCGGGGCTCACCAGTGGGTTGGATTTCCTGTCGCTGATGTTCGAACACCTGCCAGCGCAGCTGGTGCGCCAGCAGAGCCTGGCGGAAATCGTGCTGACCGAGGATGACCAGCCCGCCAAGCGTGCGTTCACGTATTTCACCTATTGGATGATCGTGCACGGCGTTGCCTGCTGGCTGGCCGGGCGACGGATACCGATCCTGGCGATTGAACTGCGTTGCCCGGCGCCGAATTTCCAGGATGACTACCAGGTGATGTTTTCCGACAACCTGCGGTTCGACCGCCCCCGCACCCGCATGATTTTTGCTGCCGACTGCCTGGACGTACCGATCCGGCGCAGCCCTGAGGAGCTCAAGCGCTTCCTGGCCCATGCGCCGGCCAATATCCTGGTGAAATACCGCGACCCGCAGAGCCTGGCGAGCCGGATCAAGCACGATTTGCGGCAACTGCCGGCCCAGGACTGGCCGGAAACCGAGGCGCTGGCGCAGCAACTGTGCATGTCGGCCTCGACCTTGCGCCGGCGCCTGGCGGAGGAAGGGCAGACTTATCAGGCGCTCAAGGACAGCGTGCGCAAGGAGCTGGCGATCGTCTGGCTGGCGGAACCGGCGATCAGCTTTGCCGAGATTGCGACGCGCCTTGGGTTTGCGGATGCCAGCTCATTCTATAAGGCGTTTCGCAAGTGGTCAGGGTCCAATCCTGGGCATTACCGCAGTCTTATCTTGAATGAGGCTGATTGATCAGGATTCTGTGGTGACTGGGCTGACCCCTTCGCGAGCAGGCTCACTCCTACAGGGTTGGTGTCTGTCTCGAAATATGCACCGCCTCTGTAGGAGTGAGCCTGCTCGCGATGAGGCCCTGCCAGGCACCACACCTTTAGAACCTTGGCCAAACCAGTCACACAACTTGATAACTTTGACCATTGTCCCGCCCCGCGCACAGAGCGACTATTTCTCCTGTTGATTACGGTTCCCCCAACCTAATAAAAATACAGAGGGATTCTGGCAATGCGCGACTACCTGTCTGCCACTTCACAGTTCGATTACCAGCACACCGTAGAGTCCGCACTGGCGGGCGACCTGACTGCGCTCAATGCCTGCGTCGAGTGTTGCGACCGTCACGCATTGCCGGGGCGCATCGCGCTGTTCTGGGAAGGCCGCGACGGCTCCAGCGCGACCTATACCTTTAAGGACTTGCAGGACAAGGCCGCGCGGTTCGCCAACTTCCTGCTGGCGCAAGGGGTACGTAAAGGCGACAAAGTCGCCGGCCTGCTGCCGCGCAATATCGAACTGCTGACCACCGTGTTCGCCACCTGGCGCATCGGTGCGGTGTACCAGCCGCTGTTTACCGCCTTTGGCCCCAAGGCGATCGAGCACCGCCTGGGCAGCTCCGGGGCCAAAGTGGTGGTCACCGATGCGGTCAACCGCAGCAAGCTGACCGAAGTCGAGAACTGCCCGACCATCGTCACCGTGACAGGGCCTAAAGGGCAGGGGATTGTCCGCGGCGATTACAGTTTCTGGGCCGAACTGGCGAATTACTCACCTGACTGCGAACCGGTATTGCTAACTGGCGAAGACCCGTTCCTGCTGATGTTCACCTCCGGTACCACTGGCCCGTCGAAAGCCTTGTCCGTGCCACTCAAGGCCATCGTCGCGTTCCAGAGCTACACCCGCGATGCGGTGGACCTGCGCCCGGAAGATGCGTTCTGGAACGTCGCCGATCCGGGCTGGGCCTATGGCATCTATTTTGGCGTGACCGGGCCGATGTCGATGGGGCACCCGATCACCTTCTACGATGGCCCGTTCACCCTCGAAAGCACCTGCCGGGTCATCAACAAATACGCCATCACCAATCTCACTGGATCCCCTACGGCCTACCGTTTGCTGATCGCCGGTGGTGATGAGTTCGCCCGGTCGATCAAGGGCAAGCTGCGCATTGTCAGCAGTGCCGGTGAGCCGCTGAACCCGGAGGTAATCCGCTGGTTCGCCGACAATCTCGGCGTGGTCATCCACGATCACTACGGCCAGACCGAACTGGGCATGGTGCTGTGCAATCACCATGGCCTGGAACACTCCATTCATATGGGCGCTGCCGGCTTCGCCTCGCCGGGCCACCGCATTGTGGTGCTGGACGACGCCCACCAGGAGCTGGGCGTCGGGCAGCCGGGCATCCTGGCCATCGATCGCAGCCAGTCGCCAATGTGCTGGTTCGCCGGCTATGAAGGCGCGCCGACCAAGGCGTTTGTCGGCGACTATTACCTGAGCGGGGACACGGTCGAGTGGAATCCCGATGGCAGCATCAGTTTCGTCGGGCGCAGTGATGATGTGATCACCACCTCCGGCTACCGGGTTGGCCCGTTCGACGTGGAAAGCGCGCTGATCGAGCACCCGGCGGTGATCGAGGCGGCAGTGGTCGGCAAGCCCGATCCGGAGCGTACCGAGCTGGTCAAAGCATTCGTGGTGATCAGCCCGCAGTACCGCGCCGACCCAGCGCTCGCCGAGGAGCTGCGCCAACACGTACGCAAGCGTCTGGCGGCGCATTCCTACCCCCGTGAAATCGAATTTGTCAGCGAGTTGCCGAAAACCCCAAGCGGCAAATTGCAGCGCTTTATCTTGCGCAACCAGGAAATCGCCAAGGCTCAAGAGGCCGCGGCGAAGAACGTTTCAGCTTGAATCCAAGGAAACTGTGATGCAGATCGAAAACAAGGTTTTTCTCGTCACCGGCGGTGCGTCGGGACTGGGTGCAGCCACCGCCGAAATGCTGGTGGGTGCTGGTGCCAAGGTGATGCTGGTCGACATGAACGCCGACGCTGTCGCTGCGCAGGCCCAACGCCTGGGCGCGCAGAGCGTGGTAGCGGATATCAGCGATGAAGCCGCAGCCGAAGCGGCCGTGCAGGCGACGGTCAAGGCCTTCGGCGGCCTCAATGGCCTGGTCAACTGCGCCGGCATCGTGCGCGGCGAGAAGATCCTCGGCAAGACCGGTCCGCACGCTCTCGCGAGCTTCAGCCAGGTGATCAACGTCAACCTGATCGGCACCTTCAACATGCTGCGCCTGGCAGCGGCGGCGATTGCCGAAACACAAGCCAATGAAGATGGCGAGCGGGGGGTGATCATCAACACCGCTTCGGCCGCCGCCTACGATGGCCAGATCGGCCAGGCGGCCTACGCCGCGTCCAAGGGCGCGGTGGTCAGCCTGACCTTGCCAGCCGCCCGTGAGCTGGCGCGCTTCGGCATCCGTGTGATGACCATCGCCCCGGGCATTTTCGAAACACCAATGATGGCCGGCATGACCCCGGAAGTCCGTGCGTCCCTGGCCGCCGGCGTGCCGTTTCCACCGCGCCTGGGCAAACCGGACGAGTATGCGGCGCTGGTCAGGCATATCATTGAAAACAGCATGCTCAATGGCGAGGTGATTCGTCTCGACGGTGCCTTGCGCATGGCCGCCAAGTAAGGAGAATTTGTCATGACTATCGCGAACGATCCGATCGTTATCGTCAGCGCTGCCCGCACCCCCATGGGCGGGTTCCAGGGCGAGCTGAAAAGCCTGACCGCACCGCAATTGGGGGCTGCCGCGATCCGCGCCGCCGTCGAGCGCGCCGGCATTGCGCCGCAATGGGTCGAAGAAGTGCTGTTTGGCTGCGTACTGCCCGCAGGCCTCGGCCAGGCCCCGGCGCGCCAGGCGGCCCTGGGCGCCGGGCTGGATAAATCGACCCGCTGCACCACCCTGAACAAGATGTGCGGTTCGGGCATGGAAGCGGCGATCCTGGCTCACGACATGCTCGTGGCCGGCAGTGCCGACGTGGTGGTCGCCGGTGGCATGGAAAGCATGTCCAACGCACCGTACCTGCTGGACCGCGCGCGCAGCGGTTACCGCATGGGCCACGGCCGGGTGATCGATCACATGTTCCTCGACGGCCTGGAAGACGCCTACGACAAGGGCCGCCTGATGGGCACCTTTGCCGAAGACTGCGCCGAGACTAACGGTTTCAGTCGCGAAGCCCAGGACGCCTTTGCCGTTGCCTCGACCACCCGCGCGCAGCAGGCGATCAAGGACGGCCGCTTCAAGGACGAGATTGTGCCCCTGACCGTGACGGTCGGCAAAGAGCAGGTGCTGATCAGCCACGACGAACAACCACCGAAAGCCAGGCTGGACAAGATCGCTTCGCTTAAGCCGGCGTTCCGCGAGGGTGGCACCGTCACCGCCGCCAACTCCAGCTCGATCTCCGACGGCGCCGCAGCACTGGTGCTGATGCGCCGTTCCGATGCCGAAAAGCAGGGACTGAAGCCGCTGGCGGTGATTCATGGGCACGCGTCTTTCGCCGACGCCCCGGGGCTGTTTCCGACAGCGCCGGTGGGAGCGATCAAGAAGCTGATGAAAAAAACCGGCTGGAACCTGGATCAGGTCGATCTGCTGGAAATCAACGAAGCGTTCGCGGTGGTCAGCCTGGTCACAATGGCCAAGCTGGAAATTCCTCATGAGAAGGTCAATGTGCACGGCGGTGCGTGTGCACTGGGCCATCCGATTGGTGCCTCCGGTGCGCGGATCCTGGTGACGTTGCTCTCGGCCTTGCGCCAAAAAGGCCTGAAGCGCGGCGTCGCGGCGATTTGCATCGGCGGCGGCGAAGCCACGGCCATGGCTGTGGAATGCCTGTATTAACTGAATGGACACAACCCTTGTAGGAGTGAGCCTGCTCGCGATGACGGACTGAAATTCGACCTTTTCGTGTCTGATACTCCGCTATCGCAAGCAGGCTCACTCCTACAGGGTATTCCGCCGGTTCAGCGCGTTGAGCCTCAATTTTTAAGGATCCCCCATGATTCCCAATGACGAACAAACCCAGATCAGCGACGCCGCTCGGCAGTTTGCCCAGGAACGCCTGAAGCCGTTCGCCGCCGAATGGGACCGCCTGCATCGGTTTCCCACCGAGGCCATCGGCGAAATGGCCGAGCTGGGCTTCTTCGGCATGCTGGTGCCGGAGCAATGGGGGGGCTGCGACACCGGTTACCTCGCTTACGCCATGGCCCTGGAAGAGATCGCAGCCGGTGACGGCGCCTGCTCGACCATCATGAGCGTGCACAACTCGGTCGGCTGCGTGCCGATCCTCAATTACGGCACCGACGAGCAGAAGGAACGTTTCCTCAAGCCCCTGGCCAGTGGCGCGATGCTCGGCGCGTTTGCCCTGACCGAACCCCAGGCTGGCTCCGACGCCAGCGGCCTGAAAACCCGGGCGCGCCTGGAAGGTGATCACTACGTGCTCAACGGCTGCAAACAGTTCATCACCTCCGGGCAGAACGCCGGCGTGGTGATCGTATTTGCCGTCACCGACCCGAGCGCCGGCAAGCGCGGGATCACCGCGCTGATCGTGCCCACCGACTCACCGGGCTACAAAGTCGCACGGGTCGAAGACAAACTCGGCCAGCATGCCTCGGACACCTGCCAGATCCTCTTCGAGGACGTCAAGGTGCCTGTGGCCAACCGGCTGGGCGAGGAGGGCGAGGGTTATCGGATCGCCCTGGCCAACCTCGAAGGCGGTCGTGTGGGCATTGCCTCGCAATCGGTAGGCATGGCCCGCGCGGCATTTGAAGCCGCCCGCGACTATGCCCGTGAGCGCGAGAGCTTCGGCAAGCCGATCATCGAGCATCAGGCCGTGGCGTTCCGTCTCGCCGACATGGCGACCCAGATTGCCGTGGCCCGGCAGATGGTGCATTACGCGGCGGCATTGCGCGATAGCGGCAAGCCGGCGCTGGTCGAAGCCTCCATGGCCAAGCTGTTCGCCTCGGAAATGGCCGAAAAAGTCTGCTCGGCGGCCTTGCAAACCCTCGGTGGCTACGGTTACCTGAACGACTTCCCGTTGGAGCGGATCTACCGCGACGTGCGCGTCTGCCAGATCTACGAAGGCACCAGCGATATTCAACGTATGGTTATCTCGCGCAATCTTTGAACAGGAGTCCTTTTTGTGAATTACGAAACGATTTTGCTGGAAATCCACGGTCGTGTTGGCCTGATTACCCTGAACCGCCCGCAGGCGCTAAACGCACTGAATGCGCAGATCGTCAGCGAGCTCAACCAGGCCCTCGATGGTCTGGAAGCGGACTCGAACATCGGCTGCATCGTGCTGACCGGCTCAAAGAAAGCCTTCGCGGCCGGCGCCGACATCAAGGAAATGGCCGAGCTGACCTACCCGCAAATTTATCTCGACGACCTGTTCAGTGACAGCGATCGAGTGGCCAACCGCCGCAAGCCGATCATCGCTGCGGTCAACGGTTTTGCCCTGGGCGGCGGCTGTGAGCTGGCGCTGATGTGCGACTTTATCCTGGCGGGCGATAACGCTCGTTTTGGCCAGCCGGAAATCAATCTCGGCGTACTGCCGGGCATGGGCGGCACCCAGCGCCTGACCCGCGCCGTAGGCAAGGCCAAGGCCATGGAAATGTGCCTCAGCGGACGTCTGATCGATGCAGTGGAAGCGGAACGCTGCGGCATCGTCGCGCGTATCGTACCGGCAGATGAGTTGCTGGCTGAGGCGTTGAAAGTCGCTGCGTTGATCGCCGCGAAATCCCTGCCGATTGCGATGATGGTCAAGGAAAGTGTGAACCGGGCGTTTGAGGTGAGCCTGTCTGAGGGTGTGCGCTTTGAGCGTCGGGTGTTCCATGCGGCGTTTGCGACGCAGGATCAGAAGGAGGGGATGGCAGCTTTTGTGGCCAAGCGTGAGGCTCAGTTCCAAGGCAAGTGATTTATCGTTTTCGGCGGCGCCATCGCGAGCAGGCTCGCTCCCACAGTTGACTGCGCCTTTCCTGAAAAAACGCGGTCAACTGTGGGAGCGGGCTTGCTCGCGAAGCTTTTCAGATTTCACCCCGAAATACTGTGAACAGAATGAACAGCTTGAAGCCATCAGTTAGCCCGTATTCGAGCTGCAGATCCTCAATTACCGTGAGATTGCCTGGACGCTAACCAGGGCTTCAGGACGAAGCCGTCGTTTCAGGGCCAATCAATTCACTGTATTCAGAGGTTTCCATGGCCAAATGTCATTTTGTACACACTGCCTGCTGCACGCCGGTAAAGTACGCCCCGCAAGGCACCTTCCTGGACCGCGAGCCCATCGTTGGCGATATCGTCTACTGGCCGAGACATGAGGGCAAGGCGGTTCTGATCACTCAGCGCACCATCATTTTTGATGAGAGCGACAAAGTGATTTCGGTAATGTTCAAGGTCGATGAACTGCCTGCCGAAGGGCAGGGCGCCGCCATACGGGCATTTGCTCTATAGTATTTTCCCGCGCCCCCTCAAGGGCGCGGGATTAACTCGCTCGCGATGGGTACAGATCTTTAGAACTGGTAATTCTTCAGTTCACGGGCAATCACCATCCGCTGGATCTCGCTCGACCCCTCATAAATCTGCGTGATACGCGCATCCCGGTAATAGCGCTCCACTGGATAATCTTCCAGGTATCCATACCCTCCATGAATCTGCATCGCCGAAGAACAGACTTTTTCAGCCATCTCCGAAGCAAACAACTTGGCTTGTGAAGCCTCCGACAGGCAAGGCTTGCCGGCACTGCGCAGGCGCGCGGCATGCAGGATCAACAGGCGGGCCGCGTTCAGGCGGGTGTGCATGTCGGCCAGCAGGTTGGCGATGCTCTGATGCTCGATGATCGGCTTGTCGAACTGCACACGGTCACGGGAGTAGGCCAGTGCTGCTTCAAATGCCGCGCGGGCGATCCCCAGCGCCTGGGCGGCGATGCCGATGCGACCGCCTTCGAGGTTGGACAGGGCGATGGCCAGGCCCTTGCCCCGTTCGCCGAGCAGGTTGGCCTCAGGAATGGTGCAGTTGTTCAAGGTCACCGCGCAGGTGTCGGAGGCGCGAATGCCCATCTTGTGTTCGGTGCGGTCGACAATGAAACCGGCGGTAGCGGTCGGCACCAGAAAGGCCGAGAGGCCACGCTTGCCCAGGTCCGGGTCGGTCACCGCAAACACGATCGCCAACTTGGCCCGCTTGCCGTTACTGACAAACTGCTTGGCGCCATTGATGACCCACTGGCCATCGCGCAGCTCGGCGCGGGTGCGCAGGTTGTGGGCTTCGGAACCGGCCTGGGGTTCGGTCAGGCAGAAGCAGCCGATGGTTTGCCCGCTGGCCAGGTCCGGCAACCAGGTCTGTTTCTGCTCATCGGTGCCGTAGTTCAGGACAGGTCCGCAGCCTACGGAGTTATGAATGCTCATCAACGCGCCAGTGGCGCCATCGCCGGCGGATATTTCTTCCACCGCCAGCGCATAGGCCACGTAGTCGACATAGGTGCCGCCCCATTCCTCGGGGACCACCATGCCCAGCAGACCCAGCTCGCCCATTTTCGCTACCAGGGCGTCGTCGATCCAGCCGGCTTTTTCCCAGGCTTGTGCATTGGGCGCGATTTCGCCGCGGGCGAAATCCCGGGCCATGTCGCGGATCATGACTTGTTCTTCGCTCAATTCGATATCGTGCATGCTCAGCTCCCGCTCTGGTCGAAGCCTTCGAAGAAACCCGCCACATGCCCGGCGTCCAGCGCCTGCAGAGTCGGCGGGTTCCAGCGTGGGGTTTTGTCTTTGTCGATCAGCAAGGCGCGTACGCCTTCGATCAGGTCGCCACGCTCGAACCACTGGCGGTCCAGGTGCAGCTCAAGGGCAAAGCAGTCTTCCAGACTCAACTGGCGACCGCGGCGTAGCATTTCCAGGGTCACGCCCATGGCCAGCGGCGAACGGGTTTCCAGCAGGTCGGCGGTAGCCAGCGCCCAGTCGTGGCTATCCGCGACCGTCACTTCACGCAGTTGCTCAACCATACTCTGCACGTCGGGCAAGGCGAAGAAGTGGTCGATGGCCGGGCGCAATGCACTCAGCGGCGCATCAGGCAGTTGCTGCACCGCAAGCTTGGCCAGCACGCCTTGCAAGTCCTTAAGCGGCGCGTCGTGCCACTCCAGCTGATCAAGCTGCTGGTCCAGGGTGGCGATCCTGGCGCTGTCCATGCACCAGTCGGCCAGGCCGCAATACAGCGCGTCGGCGGCACGAATCTGTACCCCGGTAACGCCCAGATAGATTCCCAGTTCACCCGGAACTCGCGGCAGGAAATAGCTGCCACCGACATCCGGAAAATAACCGATGCCCACTTCCGGCATCGCCAGGCGGCTCTTTTCGGTCACCACCCGCAGGTCGGCGCCTTGCACCAGGCCCATGCCACCGCCGAGAACAAATCCATCCATCAGCGCCAGGATTGGTTTGCGGTAATGGTGGATAGCGAGGTCGAGGGCGTATTCCTCGACGAAGAAATCCTGGTGCAGCGTGTCGCCATTTTTGAAGCTGTCGTACAGCGAGCGAATATCACCGCCGGCACAGAAGGCTTTCTCGCCAGCACCGCGCAGGACCACTGCATGCACGTTCGAATCCTGCGCCCAGGCGTCGAGCTGGCGCTGCAGGTTGCGCACCATGTCGAGGGTCAGGGCATTGAGGCCGGCGGGGCGGTTGAGGGTCAGGTGACCTATGTGGTTGCGGACTTCGGCCAGCACGTCGTTGTGTGTGGCATCCATGGACTGAGTCCGCGGAGAAGAAACCTGAGCAGTCATCACTAACTCCCTGCTTTTATTGTTCTTTATAGAGAAGCTCGCGCGCGAGCGATCCCGGATCGTACCAGTGCAAATTTGTGATGTACAACCGAGATATCTGCAGGTCGAGTCTGCATATTTACCCGAGGGAGGATCAGCTTGGGCTTACTGGGGGCGTCCGCTAAACACATCGCCGATGCTGCGACGCCGGGCGTGCACTTCACTGGCGTGAATCAGCTGCTCCAGGTCTTCGGGGGTGACGTCGTAGAACGCTTCCAGGTCGGCCAACGCGAGCTTCAGGTCCTGAGCGGTGATGGCCTGGCTGTCGATCGCCGGCTGGGCGGCTGGCACCACTGCTGGAGCTTGGGCGGCGAGTTTCGGATAACGAATGCGTGTCAGGTTGTTGTAGAGCAGGGCACACAGCAGCAGGGTCGCAGCCCCAAGCATCACCGGGCCCAGGGCCTTCCAGTCGAGGGCGATAGTTGCCGGGTCGGCGAGCACCAGGGTCAGCGCCAGTGCACCGGCTGGCGGATGCAGGCAACGCAACCAGCACATCAGGATCAAAGCCATGCCGGCCGCCAGGCAGGCGCTGGTCAACGTTCGACCGAGTACATGCGCCACCAGCAACGCCAATATCGCAGCACTCAGGTATCCCCCCAGGATCGCCCAGGGCTGGGCGAGCGCACCGGAGGACACGGCGAACAACAGCACGGCTGAAGCGCCCAGCGGCCCGATCAGGTGCTGCGCCACTTCAATGCCAAACACCTGGCTGCACAGCCAGACGGTAAACAGCGTGCCAAGGGCCATGCCAATCGCGGCGCGGCTCCATTCGGTAGGGCGGGTATTGATAGCAGCAGGTAACCAGCGAGCGAGCATGAGGCAAACGATCCGTTGAAAATCCGGGCAAAAAAAAGGCTTGGCTGGAAACCCAGTAAGCCCTTGAAGAGTTCCAACTGTTGGGGGAGGAACTCGTACAGTTTGCCTGCCGCTGCCGGGCCTGACAAATTCATATTAATGCAGTTTGAATGCATTAATTTTGAACTGAACCAGGCTGACGCCCAAGTGATTCCAAGCACGCGGATTTGACTTTTACTACTACGACCGGCAGGGTTGGGAGCCCCTTCGGGGCTCGTCTGGTGGCCAGGGTGCTGCTCCCTGGACAAGCTCCGCAAAACTTCCGTGCTCAACGCACCGTTCCACTCAAGGCCGTTTCGTTTGACTGACTTACCCGATTCCGCTGTTCCCAAGGCCAATCCGCTGACCATCTACCTGGCGCGCTTGGCGCCCTCCAGCCAGTTGACGATGCGTTACGTCCTGCAGGATGCCGCCGATCGGCTGGGCTTCGAGGACATGAATGTCGAGGAAATTCCCTGGCATCAATTGCAGCCGGAGGACGTCGTGGCGCTGGTCGCGGCCCTGCGCGAGGACGGCTATGCGCCGAACACTTCCTCGTTGTACGTCAACGCGGTACGCGGGGTCATGAACGAAGCCTGGCGCATGAGCCTGATCAGTCAGGAACACCTGTTGAAGATGCGCTCGGTCAAGGGCATCGCCGGCACACGGCTATCCCAGGGCCGCAACCTGCGCCGCTCGCTGATCCAGGACCTGATGGAGGTGTGTGCCGCCGACCCAAGGCCCCAGGGACTGCGCGACGCGGCAATCATTGGCATTCTTTACGGTTCGGGCATGCGCAAGTCGGAGTCGGTCAACCTGGACTTGAGCCAGATTGATTTTACCGAGCGCAGCCTGCGCGTCACCGGCAAGGGCAACAAGCAGCTGATCAAGTACGCGCCGACCTGGGCGTTCGCCAAGCTCGACGCCTGGCTCGAACTGCGCCGCTCGCAACTCAAGGAAGGGGAGGTGGATGACCCGTTTCTGTTCAACCGCATCCGCCGCGGCAGCCACATCACCCGTGAACGCATCACCAAGCATGCGATCTACTACATCGCCCGCCAGCGCGGCGCTCAAGTCGGGGTGAAGATCATGCCCCATGACTTTCGCCGATCATTCATCACCCGGGTCATTGAGGAACACGACCTGTCGATCGCGCAGAAGCTAGCGCACCACAGCAACATCCAGACCACCGCCAACTATGACGTGCGTGACGACAACGAGCGGCGGCGGGCGGTGGATCGCTTCGATTTGTGATCGCTCCTACTGAGGGGCGGGGCAGGTTTTCTGCGGATTGTTGGCGGCCTGGCTGATTAGCGCGGCCAGGCGCCTCACGTTGTTCTGCTGGGCCGTGACCAGGTCGTCAATTGAAGGCCCGGACGGGGTCTGCAAGGTGCTGCGACAGGTGAGCAGTCCATTCTCGGTCTGCCCAACGTCCCGCAAGCGCCACTTGACGTCGATCAGCCCATATTGACCCGGGATCGAGTCAAAGCGCTGCACCTCAAGCCGCACCGAGATCTTGCGCCTGGGGTTGCTGTTGACCATCTGGTCGATCAGCGCACTGCGCAGCTCATCCACCAGACTGGCGCCCCACCATTGCGTCTCAAGAATGGCGATCCCGGTATTGCCCTGGCGCACGACAATCTGTGGGCGATCGACCTGGGGTGGCACCGTGAGTGTCTCGATCTGAATCTCCGCAGTGGACCTCGAATTGGCGTTCATCAGTGCCGGGGTCAAGGTATGAAACTGGATCGGCTCACTGCGGCAGGCGGCGAGCAACGCCAGCGCGGCGAGCAGGGTGATCTTCAGCGGGAAAGCCATGTTTGATGCTCCTGTGGTCATTTGCTCGGCGGCCCTTGCAGGTCGATAGGCGCGGCATTATTGGGACGTCCGCGAATCAGCGATTCGGGATGGCGTCCCAGGTAATCCGCCAGGTCACGCAAGGAACGCGAGGTGCGACCAAGATCGTCCAGGGTTTCGGAAAGCTGCTCACGTTGCGGTGAATCCTCGGCCAGCGTCGAGTTGGCCGATTGCAGGGTCTTGCTGACGTCGGCCAGGGTGCTTTGCACGCCAGGCAGGGTCTTGGCATTGAACTGGGTCAGGCCCTTGCGCAGCTCGACCAGATTGCCGTCGAGGTTGTTGGCGATGCGCTCGATCGGCAGTTTGTTGATCTTGTCGACCATGGCCTCAAGCTTGCCCTGGATCTCTTCCAGGCTTCCGGGCACGGTCGGGATACTGACAGGGCGGGCGCTGGCATCAAACGAGACCTTTGGTGCCTTCGGATAAAAGTCCAGCGCGATGTACAACTGGCCAGTCAGCAGGTTGCCACTGCGGGCCTGGGCGCGCAGGCCGTTCTCGACGAATGTGCCCATCAGGCGTATGCCGGCCGCTTCGTCATTGGGATCATGATTCAACACCTTGAGCATTTTGCTGTGGGCCGTGCCCAGGCGCTGCGGGTAGATGACGATGCCGACATTCACCGGGAAGGTGCGCTTCTGCGGGTCGAAATCGAGATTGACCGAGACCACCTTGCCGAATTCCATGCCGAGGAACTCTACCGGGGCGCCGACCTTGAGCCCTCGCAGTGCCTGATCGAAACGCAGGGTCAGGTACTGCGCCTTGCCATTGGGAGGGGCGAGGGCGGTCTGCTGATCGTCGAACAGTTCATAAGCATATTCTTCGGCAGCCGGCTTATCGTCAGGGCTGTACTCCGGTGCTCGAAAGGCGATCCCGCCGACCAGCATTGAGGACAACGACTCGGTTTTCAGCGCAAAGCCATTGGCGCCGACACTCACGTCAATCCCGCTGGCGTTCCAGAACCGGGTGTTTTCCGTGACGTAGGCGTCATTGGGTGAGTGGACGAACACGTCGATGTTCACCCCTCTGCCATCGGCATCCAGGGCGTACGCCACCACCTGGCCAACCGGGATCTTGCGGTAGTAGACCGGCGAGCCGATGTCCAGCGATCCCAGGTCCGGGGTGTGCAGGGTGAAGCGCTTGCCCGGCTCACCGTAGGTAATCGGTGGCGGGTTTTCCATGCCCTTGAAGTTCTTCGCCCGGGCGTTGGCCTGGCCGATGTCGGCGCCGATGTAGTCGCCGGACAACAGGGTATCGATACCCGAGACGCCGCCTGCGCCGATGCGCGGGCGCACGACCCAGAATTTCGAGTCTTCACGGGTGAAGCTTTCGGCCTGCTTGGCCAGTTTGATCGTGGCGTTGACGCTCTTCTGGTCGTCGCTCAGGTCCACTTCCGAGACATGGCCGATGACCACGTTGCGGTATTTGACCTCGGTCTTGTTGGCCGTGAGGCCGTCACCCGTCTTGAAGGTGACAACGATGGTCGGGCCTTCCTGCAGGATGCTGTGCACCACCAGGGAAAGACCTACCAGCACCGCGACAATCGGCACGATCCATACCAGCGAGACGCTGAACCTGCGGGTCTTGATCGGTGCCTGGCCCGGGGCCTGGGGCCCGTCAGTGACTTGCGACTTCATCCATGACCTCCTCGTAAATGCGGTTCATCGTGCGGTTCATTCCGCGATTCATTGCGCGTTTCATTCCGCTGTTCATCCCGCTGTTCATCCCGCTCTTTATTCCGCTCTTTATTCCAGATCAGACGAGGGTCGAAACTCATCGCCGCGAGCATGGTGAATATCACCACCAGGCCGAAAAACAGGATACCTGGCCGTGGTTCGATATCCGCCAGGGCCTGAAATTTTACCAGCGCGGCGACGAGCGCCACGACGATCACATCGAGCATCGACCAGTAGCCGATCACCTCGACGAAACGATACATTTTCGAACGCTCCTTGCGCGCCCAATCGCTGTTGCGCTGCACGGTCACCAGCAGCAGTGTCAGGGCCACGAACTTGATGCCGGGCACCGCGATGCTGGCGATGAAAATGATCAGAGCGATGTCCCACGCGCCACCTTCCCAGAACTCCAGGACGCCGTTCATGATGGTGCTGTCGGCGCCGTTGCCGACCATCTGGGTATTCATCACCGGCAGCAGATTGGCCGGAATGTAAAATACCAGTGCCGCCAACATATAGGCCCAGGTACGCGCGAGCGAGTTGGTCTTGCGCCGATGCAGTGGCGCGCCACAGCGCTCGCACTCATGGGGCTCATGGGTCATGTCGCAGGCCAGGCCACACGTGTGGCACAAGCACAGGTTGAGTTCGCTGGCCAGTGGAGGTCGGCTCATAGGATGTCCCACAGATCACGCACATCGCGCCCGGCGATGCGGATCATCATCAGGCTGAGCACGGCCAGGGCGAACAGGCCGATACCCGGCAGTACGTCGAGTAACCCCGCGAGTTTGATCACTGCAACCATGGCCCCCAACAGGCAGACTTCGAGCATGCTCCAGGGCCTCAGGGTTTCGAGCCAGCGCATGCAGAATTTGAACCCGGGGCAGCGCTGGTGGTTGAGTGCAAAACTGAGGACCCAGATCAGTAGCACCAGCTGGAAGATTGGCGCGATGATCATGGCAATTGCCGCCACCATGGCAATGAACGTGATCGGCCCCTGACTCAGGGCCAGTACCGAGTCCCACAGCGTGGCACTGTTCTTCAAGCCTTTGAGGCTGATGCTCATCACCGGGTAGAAGTTGGTAAAGATCCACACCACCAGCGCAGTGAGGCTCAGCGCCAGACGCTGTTCGATAGTCATGCCGCTGTAGCGCTGCAGCACACCGCCACACCGTGAGCACAAGGTTTTCTGATGTTTGGCGAGCGTTGCTTTTTCGTACACGCAATCACAATGCTCGCAGATGATCAGCTGGGCAGTCGAGGCCATGGGTCGCGCTCAATAGGAGGCATTAATGACAGAGCACCTCCTCAATATAGAGGTGAGTGGCGAATCAGCAAATCGAAATCGAATCAAAGGCATGGGAAATTATACCTGACGAAATTCAGCAACCCCTGTAGGAGCTGCCGAAGGCTGCGATCTTTTGACCTTGATTCTGAAAACAAAATCAAAAGATCGCAGCCTTCGGCAGCTCCTACGGGGGCGAATTTCAATTCGCGGAGTGTATTTTGACTCAGCCCAGGATTTCGCGCACCCGATACCACAACATCCCCAGCGCCAGCAGCGGCGAGCGCAGCATCGGGCCACCCGGGAAGGTCATATGGGGCACGGCACTGAACACATCAAATCCCTGGCTATGCCCGGCGTGAATAGCCTCGGCCAACAGTCTGGCGCACCAGTGGGTCACGTTCAGGCCATGGCCTGAATAACCCTGGGCATAGAACACATTTGGGTGCTGGCTCAGGCGGCCGACCTGGGGAAAACGATTGGCCGTGATGCCGATCTTGCCACCCCATTGGTATTCAATGCGCACATCGGCCAGTTGCGGGAATACCTTGAGCATCTGCGGTCGCATATAGGCAGCAATGTCCGCCGGATCCCGCCCGGAATAATGACACGCGCCCCCAAACAGCAAGCGGCGATCAGCCGAGAGCCGGTAATAATCCAGCCCGACCTTCTGGTCGCACAATGCCAGGTTGTGCGGGATCAATGCATTGGCCGCCTCTACGCTCAGCGGTTCGGTCGCGATGATGTAGCTACCGGCAGGCAACACCTTGCCCCCCAGTTTCGGCTCCAGCGCTTCCAGATGCGCGTTACACGCCAGCACCAGGCGGCCGGCGCGCACTGTGCCGCCGTCGCAGCGCACCTGCACCGTATCGCCGTGGATCAGCTGCAGCACCGGACTCTGCTCGAAGATCTGCACACCCAGGGATGCCGCCACTCGCGCCTCGCCGAGGATCAGGTTGAGCGGATGCAAATGTCCCGAGCCCATATCGACCAGGCCGCCGGCATACACGCCGGAGTTCACCACCTCCTGGCGCATCTGGTCAGGCTCCACCAGGCAGGTGTCGTATGCATAACCTGAATCATGCAGCGCTTGCTGTTCGACCTTGAACGCGGCGAACTGCGCCTGGGTGTTGGCCAGCTCGCAAAAACCCCAGCGCAGGTCGCAATCGATCGTGTTATCGCGGATGCGCTGGCCGACCAGCTCCACCGATTCAGTCCCGGCACGCTCCAGGTACCGCACGCCATCGGCCCCGACGTAGCGGGCAAACCCGCTGACGTCATGGCCGATCCCGCGGATCAGCTGCCCGCCGTTGCGCCCGCTGGCACCCCAGCCAATCCGCCGGGCCTCGAGCAAAATCACCGAGAGCCCACGTTGCGCCAGTTCGATGGCGGTATTGACCCCGGTGAACCCGCCACCGATCACGCACACGTCGGCGATCAGATCGGTTGCCAGGGTCGGGTAGGGCGTCAGGCCCCGGGCCGTGGCGGCGTAGTAAGAGTGGGCATGTTCCTGGGTGTACTGGTTCATTTGTTGGACTTCACTTTGCTCCAGGATCGGGTCATCAGACGCATGATTGCCTGGGGCGGGGTGGTCGAGATATAGAGTTTGTCGAGGACTGCCTGAGGTGGATACACCTCGGGGTTATTCACCAGTTCCGGATCCATGTACTGCTTGGCATCCGGGTTGGGATTGGCATAGCCGACCGAGGCACTGACCTTGGCGATGACCTGCGGGTCGAGCAGGTAATTGATGAACGCATGGGCTTCTTTCGGATTGCTCGCGTCGGCTGGAATCGCCAGCAGGTCAAACCACAGGTTGCTGCCCTCCTTGGGGATCGCATAGGCGATGTTCACCCCATTCTTGGCTTCCTTGGCGCGGTTGGCTGCCTGGAACACATCGCCGGAGTAACCGAAGGCGACGCAGATGTCACCGTTGGCCAGGTCCGAGACGTACTTGGAAGAATGGAAGTAGGTGATGTAGGGCCGGATGCTCAGCAACTTGGCTTCAGCTTTCTTGTAGTCCTCAGGATTTTCACTGCGTGGGTCGATGCCCATGTAGTTGAGAATCGCCGGGAACACTTCGTCCGCCGAATCCATCATCGCCACACCGCACTGGCTGAGCTTCTTCAGGTTTTCCGGCTCGAACAGCACGGCCCAGGAGTCGATGTGATCAACGCCGAGCACCTGCTTGACCTTGTCGACGTTGTAGCCGATACCATTGGTGCCCCACAGGTACGGCACCGAATGCTCGTTACCCGGATCGTTTTTCTCCAACAGCGCGAGGAGTTTGGGGTCGAGGTTCTTGAAGTTGGGCAACTGCGCGCGATCCAGCTTGAGGAATGCACCGGCCTTTACCTGACGGGCGAGGAAGTGGTTGGACGGCACCACCACGTCATAGCCGGTGCGGCCGGCGAGCAGTTTGCCCTCAAGGGTTTCGTTGGAATCGAAAACGTCATAGATGACCTTGATCCCGGTTTTTGCCTGGAAGTCGACGAGGGTGGTCTCGCCGATGTAATCGGTCCAGTTGTAGACACTGACGCTTGGCTGGGCCTGGGTTATTGCGCTGAACAGCAAGGCCAGTGTGGCCGGGACCACGGATTTCAATAGACGCATTCGACACCTCTTGGAATTGTTGGATTTTTTCAGGTGTTTCTATGGTGTCCTCGCGGCCTCATCGCGAGCAGGCTCGCTCCTACAGGGGGATGCGGTCACTGTAGGAGTGAGCCTGCTCGCGATGAGGCCCTCAAAGACAACTAAGCCCTAAACGCTGAACAACAGAAACTCCCGCTCCCACGAGCTGATCACCCGCTTGAAATTCTCATGCTCCGCACGCTTCACCGCCACATACCCGCGCACGAACTTGCTGCCCAGGATCTTCTCGATGGTCTGGCACTCTTCCATTTGCGTCAGCGCTTCCTCGATGGTGATCGGCAGGCGCAGGTTGCGCCGCTCATAGGCACGCCCCTCCACCGCAGCACTCGGCTGCACGCCTTCGATCATGCCCAGATAGCCGCACAACAAGCTGGCAGCAATCGCCAGGTAAGGATTCGCATCGGCACCTGGCAAGCGGTTCTCCACGCGCATCGCCTCAGGGCTGGAAGTCGGCACTCGCAGGCCGACCGTACGGTTCTCTTCGCCCCACTCGACATTCACCGGAGCCGAGGTGTCCGGCAGGAAGCGGCGGAACGAGTTGACGTTGGGCGCGAACATCGGCAGCACTTTGGGGATGTACTTCTGCAGGCCACCTATGTGATGCAGGAACAGCTCGCTCATCTTGCCGTCCGCGTCGACGAACACTGGCTGGCCGGTGGCAATGTCCACCACACTCTGGTGAATATGCATGGCGCTGCCAGGCTCATCGCCGATCGGCTTGGCCATGAACGTCGCGGCGACATTGTGCTTGAGCGCCGCTTCGCGCAGGGTGCGCTTGAACACGGTGATCTGGTCGGCCAGGTCCAGTGCGTCGCCGTGGCGGAAGTTGATTTCCATCTGCGCCGGGCCGTCTTCGTGGATCAACGTGTCCAGGTCCAGGCCTTGCAGTTCGCACCAGTCGTAAACGTCTTCAAACAGCGGGTCGAATTCGTTGGCGGCATCGATGGAGAACGACTGCCGGCCACTTTCCGCGCGGCCCGAACGGCCCAGTGGCGCCTTGAGCGGCAAATCCGGATCTTCGCAGCGCTGGGTCAGGTAGAACTCCATTTCCGGCGCAACAATCGGCCGCCAGCCTTTGTCGGTGTACAGCTGCAGTACTTTTTTCAGCACGTTGCGCGGCGACAGTTCGATCGGGTTGCCGAACTTGTCGAAGGTGTCGTGGATCACGATGGCAGTCGGCTCGATCGCCCAGGGCACCACGTACACCGCATCGGCGTCAGGCTTGCAGACCATGTCGATATCGGCCGGGTCGAGCAGGTCGTAGTAGATGTCGTCGTCGACAAAGTCCCCGGTCACCGTTTGCAACAGCACACTTTCCGGCAGGCGCATGCCTCGCTCATGCAGGAACTTGTTGGTGGGTGCAATCTTGCCGCGTGCAATGCCGGTCAGATCGCTGACGACGCACTCGACTTCGGTAATCTTGTGATCTTTCAGCCAAGTGGACAGCTGATCGAAAGGGACATTCATACAAACCTCGTTATTGGTTTTATTAACGCCGGGGAGGGTGGTTTGATTCACCACACACTTCCCCTGGGACGCGTTGACGACTATCTTGGGCGAGCCTTGCAGATCCATCTATCCACTTTCAGCAGCACCAAAACGCACCAAACGAGTGCGTAAGGTCCACCCATGACAGCGTGCAATCCATTACAAGTCCAAGCGTTCAACACCGCCGATGTGGCTGAGCAGATCCGCGCCACGCCCGGGTGGGTGCAGCAATACCAGCAAATGTCACCGGGGCATTTCGCCGGGCGCGTGCGCTACCTGGACTTGCAGGGCGTGGAGATTTACGAAGAGCAGATGAACACCCGGGTCGAGCAGAATTTCAGCGCGCCCGAGGGCTCGCTGGCGTTCTGTTTCGATCGCAGTGACAACGCGCTGTATGTGTTGAATGGCGAGAGTCGCAACATCTGGATCACCCCGGAGAACTACCAGGAAATCGCCGTGGTGTTTGGCCCGGAGTTCGTCCAGCGCCACGGCTTGAACGTCGCACGGCTGGAAGGGTTGTTTCTCGCGCCGTTGAATTCAGGGCAGAACGCGTTGTTCAGTCGCTGGCTCAGCAGCACTCTGACTCAACTCACGCAGACCCTCGATCCGCCAAGCAGGGAAGCCCTGACCCAGCAGTTGCTCGAAGACTGCCTGTACCTGCTCGACAACGCCTGCGTATGCCTGGACCACGGCGGTCTGCAGCGCCGCACTGAGGAACGTGCAGTAATGAAACGCATTGGTGAGTGGGCAGCGGATTCGCCGGAAGAAACCCTTAACCTGCTGGAACTCGCCCAGGTCGCCGGCGTGTCGTTGCGCCAGGTCCAGCACGCGTTCAAAGCCTACACCGGCATGACTCCGACCCACTGGCTGCGCTTGCGTCGCCTGAACAGCGCCCATCGCGAACTGCTCGGCCGCACACCAATGGAAACCACCGTGGCGGAAGTCGCGATGAAGTGGTCGTTCTGGCATCTTGGACGGTTTTCCAGCAGCTACCGTGCGCTGTTCAAGGAGTTGCCGAGCGAGACGCTAAAGCGAAGCGCTCAGCAACGATTCGTGACGTGATGCTTTGATCACGAGGACGCAGCAGGCGTCGCCAAGGCAATTCCTGCCGCGCCCAATCGCTTCAAGATCTCGAACAGCAAATCACTCTTAGTCGCCCCTACGATTCTCGGGCTGCTGACGTAGCCCGTGACCGTCAGCGTGATGCCTTCGGGACTGAGTTTGCTGAAGCGCACCATCGGCGCCGGTTTGTCGAGGATGGTTTCGTGCTCGCAGTAGGTGTCGTACAACAGGTTGCGCACCTGCTCAGGGTCGATGTCCAGGGGGAAGGTCAGCTCCAGGCTGGCCACGCCCTGAGCGCTGCCGCCCAGGGTCACGTTGCGCAGGTTCTGCGAGATCAGCTGCGAGTTGGGGACGATGACGATGGAGCGGTCGCTGAGCTGGATTTCCGTGGCTCGCACGTTGATGCGCCGGATATCGCCCTCGACCCCGCTGATGCTGATCAGGTCGCCGACCTTCACCGGTCGCTCGGTGAGCAGGATCAGCCCGGAAACGAAGTTCTTGACGATTTCCTGCAAGCCAAAACCGATACCGACCGATAGCGCACTGACGATCCACGCCAGGTTGGTCCACTTGATCCCCAGCGAAGACAACGTCAGCAGGATCACCAACGCATAGCCGATGTTGGCAAACAGCGTGCTGAGGGACGCACACATGCCCGGATCCATGTTGGTCTTGGGCAGGAACTCGTTATCCAGCCAGCGCCGCAGCGAGCGGATCAGGTAGATGCCAATCAACAGCGCCAGCACCGCGTTGAGCAAATGTGCGGGGACCACGTTGAGTTTGCGCAAGCCATCGCCGCCGAGGATGGCGACTACCTGGCTGAACAGTTGCCCCAGGGTGACCCCGACACCGCCAACAAACATCGAAATCATCGCCAGCAACAGCAGGGCAGCGCGACCCGCGCCGGACAGTACGATGGAAATCTGCTCCAGGCGCACGTCGCCGATGCCCAGCAGTTGTTTGATCGCCTTGCCGCTTGGGTTCTTGGCGGAAAACAGGTATTCGCAGCTGTCCTTGAGCAGCTGGATCAGCAGGTAAAAACCACACAGGATGATAAAACCCCAGACTAGCTCGTAGGTGATGAAGCGCGCCAG
Source organism: Pseudomonas sp. LB3P31 (assembly GCF_054897945.1). Lineage (NCBI taxonomy): Bacteria > Pseudomonadati > Pseudomonadota > Gammaproteobacteria > Pseudomonadales > Pseudomonadaceae > Pseudomonas > Pseudomonas sp. LB3P31. Next base: position 443,848 of record NZ_CM142710.1, on the reverse strand, counting down.
GGAGACATAGCCGATCAGCAGGGCAAACAGCGATACCACCATAGCCACGGTGGCAGCGGAATAGATCAGCCCGGCCAGGGTGGTGCTGGCCTCCGGAGCGTCGCCAGTCACTGCCACGGCCCTGCGCGCTTTGCTGGCACGATGGAACAGCATGGCGAACATCAGCGTAACCACTAATGCAATCACGCCGCGTCCCAGCAGTATCGCCGAGGCACTCATGCCGCTGACATTGGTGATTTGTGCGAGGCCGACCAGCACCAGCAGGGTGCTGGCCAATATCCGCGGGAATGGTTCGAGGGCGTGGGCCACGGGATCGGAGATCGCCGGCAGGCGCCACGACGGGTGTGCGGTCGACAACAGCGCGCGGCTCAAACCGGTAATCATCACGCACAGATAGATAAGCTTTTCGAACTCGTCAGCGAAACTTTGCAACATCGGCGTCAGCGGCAGTTGTCGAGTCAGGGCATAAAACAACAACTGCATGGCAATTGCCGCGGTCAATACCGTGGCGACCACCGAAGCCAAAGCGAGCGCACTACGTCGCAGACGGACCTCGGGCATGCGATGAATACACAACCAGGTCAACCCCCGGTCGGCAACTCGACGGCCCCAGATCCAGATGGCCAGCGCAAGCGTCGCCAGCAGTACGTTAACCAGGCGTTTGCCAGGTTGCCAGGCAGCGGTGAGGGCGGATTTGGTCTGATCAACGAAATCGGCCAAACGCTCCCGGTCCTCCTGGCGCGGGTTGAACAAAGGCGCCCAGAAATCCGGTCCCAGGATACTACCGCTGCGCAGGGTAACCTCGCTTTCAAGGAGACTGCGGCGAATCCCGGCAATCTGCGAGATCAGTCCGGCGGCACTGCCCCGTAGAGCTGCCAGGGTAGTCAGGCTGGCGTCGATCCGGCTCTTCTGCTCGGACAAATAGGCGCGTTGCGTGGAAATCTCCGACTTCTCGCCACCTACTTCGGTGGGTGATAGCGGACCGAGTACATCCAGTTGCGCCTGCAGCTGCTTTTGCTCCGGTAGCAGCGACGACTGCAAGGTGTCGATTTCGTTGATGTACAGCTGCACGGAATCCTGCAGACCGACCATCTGGCTGAGATTACTGGCCTGGGAAACCTGCTGTTTGATGCGATCCAGGCGAATCTGCAGGTCCTGCAGATCGCTCTGCGACACAACAAACGACGAAGTCCCCGCAGTAGCGGCAAGCGAAGTCGGTGCCTCTGCGGCCGAAAGTGCGCTGGCTTGAAACAGCATGAGTACGCTAAAACAAATCCACTTCAATCCATTACCCATCGGCGAGTCCCTTCTTGGCAGGCTGCGTTCCCCGGCGATCATCCGGTCGGCTCCAGGCGACAACGCATCGCCGCCGAGCCCGGTTTCTGGAACAGCACATCATCGCCGATTTGCGAAAAAATGTAGTAGCCAGTGTTGTCCTTGCCACTGTAACGCAGTCCCGAATCCGTAGCCTCCTGGTTTAGCGTGACCGAAGCATTTGCCCAGCGCAGGTAAACCACGCCCGGGTCCGCATTGAAAAAGGTGGCGGCAATCAGCGCGTTCAGCCCGGCACAACGAATCGCCAGCGGGCCTTCGGTCAGGCGGTCCGGGTCCTTGGTCCTGACAATAGCCGAGCCCTGGCGCAGTTGATCGGCGCGTTCCGCATAGCGGCTCACCGTGCAGGCCTTGGGGTCGGCCTCGGTGAAACACTGGTTGCGTGTGAGCGTCCAGATCTGCTGGTCGGTGGTGATCTTTTCCGGGCGTGGAACTGCGCGCTCGTCCGTGAGTGCCAGGCGATACAGCCGGTTCAGTTCGCGATCCATCCGGGCCAGTTGTGCGTCGCGGCAGATCAGTTTTTCAACCGGTGCCGTAGCGGTGGCGCAATCGAAGGTGGTCTGGAATAGCGGGGCAGGGGTGGCGGCCTTGGCACACGGGCTCGCCGCCGCGCTGGCGGCGAGCAGACAGGTGCAGATACCCGTGAGCGTTTTCATGATCCATCCAGTTTAATTGGAGATCGGCACCACCAGGGACAACCACGTATTCCAGCCTTCCGGACGATTCTTCGCATCAAACTCGTAGTAGCCCTTAAGGGTGTTTGCGCAGAATTTTATAGTAGACACAGTCTGAGGGCGCCGCCGAGCAAGTGCTGGACGGCAAGGGCAGGGAGGCATGGGGCCGGATGGAATGCTGCACAAGAGCGATCGAAAATACAACTGGCGGCGGTTTGACAACTAACGCCGTCGTTGCACCTAACGCCGGGGCACGGTGACCGGTAACTCAACCCTGGCCACCAACCCGCCACCCCTGCGATTACGCAAGGTCAGCTCGCCGCCCTGTTCGCGAATGATTGCGCGGGCGGCCGAAAGACCGAGACCGACCCCACCGGTGGCGCGGTTGCGCGAGGTCTCGAGACGGAAGAAGGGATCGAATACCCGTTGCAGCGCTTGCTCAGGAATACCCGGTCCCTCATCCCTCACTTCGATAAAAATCGCATGGTCGTCGCAGCTCAAGTCGGTGTGTGGGCGCTGCCCGTATTTCACCGCGTTTTCCAGCAGATTGACGATTACCCGCTTGATACCCAGCGGTCGACCGTCATACACAAGGTGCGCCGGGCCTGTGAAATCGATGGCGATATCCTGGTCCCGGTAGTCATCGATAATGGTCTGCAGCAATTCCGACAGGTCGAACGCGGTGGACTGCTCCAGGTGCGTGTCTTCTCGGAAAAACGCCAGGGCGGAATCGATCATCGACTGCATTTCCTCGATGTCGCGAATCATCTTGCGCTGGTTGTCCAGGTCTTCCATGAACTCGCTGCGCAGGCGCATCCGGGTCAGGGGCGCGCGCAAGTCATGGGAGATGGAGGCGAGCATGTGCGTGCGCTCACCGATGAAATGCTGGATCTGTGCCTGCATGGTATTAAAAGCGATGATGGCCTGACGGATTTCGTGGGGCCCCTGGATGTCGATCGGCGGGGCGCTCAGATCTCCGCCAAAACGCCGGGCGGCAGTGGCAAAGCGTTGCAACGGATTGGCCAGTTGACGCGTGGCAATCCAGGCGACCAGCAAGGCGGCGACCAGGCCCAAGGCAATAATTACGGCAATCCGCACGTTCAGGCTCAGGCCCCAGCTGCGTTCCGGCGGCGTGAACGACAACCAGCTGTTGTCGGCCAGACGCACAAGAGCGACATAGTGGGCATCAGGGTTGTCCCGCCCCCAATCACCCGGGTTGAACACCTCTATCTGGCGGTCATCGCCGAGCAACTGTCTTAGCGTCGGCACCTTGGATGCCTCAAAACGCGCGCCTTCACCGGGCAGATTGAAGTCGACTCGCTGCGCTCTCCACGACACATCAAGGGCCGGATTGCTGGCCGCACTTGCCAATTGCGAGCGCAAGGCAGCGGGGGCCGCCTCGATCACCCGGGTTGTCGCGGCAATTTGCTCGAGCAAGCCGGTACGCTCGATCGGGGGGCGGGCCCAGGTGCCGGCCACCTCAACGAACAAGGCATTAAGCAGCAGCGAGGCAAGCATGGCCGCGACAATCGTCAAGGCAATCCGGCGCCTGAGGGTGTCGAGGCGCAAGCTCCGGCAAATCATGAACGGCTGACCTTGGCAGTAAACATATAACCTCCGTTGCGCACGGTGCGGATCAAGTCCGGGCGTTTGCTGTCCGGTTCGATCTTGCGGCGCAGTCGACTGACTTGCACATCGATGCTGCGATCAAAGGCGTCGTGCCCCTGGCCGTGGGTCAGGTCGATCAGTTGTTCTCGCGTGAGAATGCGCTGGGGATGCTCGAGCAAAACCAGGAGCAAGTCGAACTCGCCACCGGACATTGGAATCATCACGCCTTCGGGCGAGCGTAGTTCGCGACAGGTGATGTCCAGGTGCCAACCGGCAAAGGTAATGATCGGTCTCGAGGGCTCGACGGCTCGAGAGGGCGCCTCGCCGCAGCGCCGTTGCAGGGCTCGCACCCGAGCCAGCAGCTCTTGCGGGGCAAAGGGTTTGGTCAGGTAGTCGTCCGCCCCCAGCTCCAGGCCGACAATTCGATCACTCAATTCGGCCATGGCCGTGAGCATGATGATCGGGATATTCATCTGCGCCCGAACCTTCTGGCACAGGCTCAGGCCGCCTTCTCCCGGGAGCATCAGGTCAAGAATGATGGTGTCCGGCCGCGCCTGCGCGATGGCCGCCCACATGGCCTCGCCATCCGCAGCCACTTCGACCTCATAGGCGTGCTGGACAAAGAACTTCCTCAGCAGGCACAGAATTTCCACGTCGTCATCGACGATCAGCAGTCTGCTCACGTTCGCAGGGTCCATGAACCAAAAAGAACGCATCTAAAACCATTTCGAAGCCCGGGTCATATATTTCAATCCTGCAACATTCCTTCCGGGCGGACACCAACCTGACATCGCCGGGTAAAAAACCTCGGGCACTCTGCGCATATTCAACAAGGGAAACACATCGATGAACAATAATCGCTCACTGGCGCTGGTGTTTGCAGCCTCCTTAAGCCTGTCGGCATGCAGCAGTAAAAAAGTGCCCGCTGAGGCGCCACCAGGGTTCCTGTCTGATTACACCGTGCTAAGGGAAGGGCAGACGCCCTCGGGTCAGAAGGTATTAAGTTGGGTCAGCCCGGCGTTGGCGAGCGGCAATTACACATCTGTTTACCTGGCGCCGAGCCAGCTTTATCCGAAGCCTCAGCCCACGCGAAGGATTCCACAAAGCACACTGGCCGGCGTGACCCAGTACTACGATGCAACCCTCGCAAAGGAGCTGAGCAAAGTGGTGTCGCTGGTGCCCAAGCCTGGTCCGAGAACGCTGATTGTCAGGCCCGCCATCACTCAGGTATCCGCCAGCACTCAGGGCCTGAGGTTTTATGAGTGGCTGCCCGTCACCCTGGTCGCGGCCGGGGTGAGCACGGCCAGCGGAATTCGCGATCTGGACAGTGAAATAGCCACTGAAGTGTCATTTCAGGACGGCGCGACCGGGGCTGTCGTTGCCGAGGTCGTACGCGAGGGTACAGGCGTGCCGCTGGAAAACGACAAGCAAGTCATGTTGCCTGATGATGTAAAGAGTGTGCTTGATGGTTGGGCCACGGACTTGAGTCAATCGTATGTTGCTGTGCGCAATGCTGCGTTGCGCTAGGGGATTGCGCGAGTCAGCGCTACCGAGCGCTGCTGCCAAATCATGGTGGTGTTTGATAACAAGAGTCGGGTATGCAGTATGTGAGAGTTTCAGGAGTTGGTGGTTTCAATATGTAACTCAACTAAATAGTTGTTTAGTTTAGTTATATATTTTGGTTATTTAGTTTCGCTGAAAAAGTCGGCCTTATCCAGGAACTGGGATGGCAGATCAAGTGTGATCTGTGCGGCTTTAATAGCCAGATCCTTTCGGGCATTTTCATCGTTGACCAGGTCTAGCAAATAGCTTTGATCGCCGCTGGATTGCATAACTATGCACCTGAATTTGGCGATCTCCACCTGGGTGGCTCCGACGGGTGTCGTCATTATCTGAGCTAGCAGTTTGGCGCTTGCGCACCGTTCACGTTTCCTCTGAAATTTGTCACAGCTCCAGATAACGAGTGCGATGATTGCAGCTGAAGCCGTTGCCACAGCAGCTACAGCGTCCCAGTTAATTTCCCATTCAGTACAAAGCCACATGCAAGTTCTCCATCGTTTTTAGGGACGGCATTCAAGCATGCTGTGATAACTGTCGCCAAGCTGTGCATGAAGCGACGATGGAGGCGTTACCAGGCTCCAAATCTGCCCCGAACGACCCTAAGCGGTAAATCCATGGGTTCGCATAATGTATATTATGTTAAATGATGGATGGCAGAAGCACGGCTGGCATCTGCCAACTTGTTCTTCAACGTGATCGCCAAACGGTACGAACATGGCAGCTTGGTGCTGACCAGCAACTTGCCGTTCAGCCAGTGGGCAACGACCTTCGCGGACGACTCGACACTGACCGCTGCGCTGCTGGATCGGCTTCTGCACCATGCGCATATCGTCCAGGTCAGCGGACAGAGTTATCGACTGAAGGACAAGCTGAAATCAGGTCAGGTGGTGCCGAGAGAAACGGCCTCGCCACAGAAATAAACAGACCTCAAACACCGCCGGGGTGGGTCAGTTTTACTTCGGTAGGGTGGGTCAGTTTTCAACCGGTGTTGACAGATACTTGCAGTAATGCCCTTGCATCGTCATTGAATAGAGGTCGCAGCGGAATGGCGAATTGGATGATTTTTTCCAAATAGCTTTCCCCCGTCCGTCGTCTATCCTCTGCGCTATCTCCCCTTCCTAGGGCTTGAGTCACGCGCTCTGGATCGTAAGCCACAAGGTAAGAAATACCCTTGATATCTCCCACTGCTTTGACGAGTTGGGCCACCGCGCGCACCTCTTCATCCTCTACGCGGTCAAGCTCGTCAATCAACACAACCACAGCCACATTCTCTTGTCCGAGCTTCGTCTCCAATGCTTTTCGCTCTTGGTTTACTGAAAGATCCTTTGGCTTCAAAAGGCCCTTCAATCCTTGGACGATCCATCTCTTCCAGAAGACCGTGGTCACCCCTCCTCCAATAAAGATGTCGACGATCCCCGCGGCGGTTGATCCCGCCACCTCGATGGCGGCTTTATAACGTTCTAGCTGTCCCTGAAGCGCTTTCGCCTTCTCTCTTGTACTTTGGCCCAGTGCATCCCTGAGGCTGTTGAAGTACGCCTGCATGAGTTCGTCTCGCCCCTTGAATAGCCAGGGGTTCAACGTCGCCACGACGACTTCGTCCATCGTTCGGAACTCTTCGCTTAGCATGTTGAGCACACTGGACTTACCCAGCCCCCACTCCCCCGTGAGGCCAACGACGAAACCTGTCGCCCTTCGAGTGGTGACCTTGCCGTCAGCATCGAGCTCCGTATGCACCAGAGTTCTCACGAGACTGGCGACGAAAGGCTTGCGCTCCAAAGCATCGGCCTGGGAGTCTTCAATGGCTCGGTCTTGGCGGGCCGTGTGATTGATGCTTTCCATACGTTGGGCAAATTCCATTATCGAGAGAAACATCGGTCGCCTTCAGGTCGTGAGAGCGTCCGCACTGCGTTCTGAGTATTGAAGATGGCTTAAGCCGCTGGTGCCAGCAATTTCCAGCTCTTAGTGCGTGAAAGGCGGAACGTGCAGGCCAGTGTCCGTCACAGCAGGCATTCGTCAGGTGTGGAAATGCATGGACGTGACCATCCTTTTGCATTGCCGCTGACCGTTCAATTGAATCTGTGCTGACCAATCGTTTGTATTCGTTTTGGCTAGCACAATCTGTAGTGAAGACAGGCAGAGGACTGCCCGAAGCAGACATTCAGTTTTGCTTAGGAAATGCGAGCCGATTCATCGGTATTAAACTCGGCTAGCCTGAATACCCGAGTTATTTAGCAGTGGTCAGATCAAAGAGGTGTTGGTCAACGCTTTTGCTGCTTTCGGGTAACTTCATTGAAAGCTCTTGGAGCAATGCCGAACAGTGGATAAGGAAGAACTCGCCAGCAATATCGTCTAGGTCGCCGCCGACAGCTTGGACATGCACGTCGACCAGTGAGCGTCGGGCTGACAGCAAGATCACAGGGCCATTTCCTGTGCGCGGGTAGAGATTTAACTCCCACCGTATTGCAGAGCGGAGGTTCAAGTTGCCGAGTAGCTCATTTAGGAAGGTCACATCTTCTTCGGTGATGGGTTCGACGCACCATGCTCCGATACCGACTGAAAGGTCTGGAATGCCAGCAGTAGCGGGTTTTACGTGGTCATAAATCTCGCCTGCTACGATCCCGCTCCAAAGCGTAAGATAGGCTTCATGCAGTTTATTGCCACCGTTACTTAACGCCCAACCAAAGAACTCGGGCGCGGCAAAGTAGCCGATGCCAGCCCCGTGCGGAGCTTTAAGCTGTTGCAAATCCACTTTCTGGAGTGAGACTTTCAGGCGGTTATCGGCGATTCTGCCAAGCCCAAATAGTCCATCAATGAGCCGTTGGTAGGCGGGATAGGCGGTAATGTCTTCAAGTGCGATGCGGGTGCCGCTCATGCCATTCTCTCCAAGGAACGAAGCCAATTGCTGGGTCAGATAGTCCAACGCGGTGGGCTTTACAGTCGGGCAGTTGCCCGCGAATGCTCGCAGGTAACGTTCAACGCTACGCCAGTAGATCGTCTCACGGTTCCACTGGGCGGGCGGCAGTGTAGAGTGTGTAATCAGGACAAGACCGCCGTAGGGCTCTGTCCGATCCTTTCTGTAAGATTCGTATAGGGATAGTTGATCGGCATCACCCAAAGTGTCTTGGTACTGAGTGAAGCCGGCTGCAATCTTGTTCTCGACGATTAGGAAAAAATCCTGGCCGCGCCCGATAAGGTCCGGTCGTTTCCCTGTTGCCCGGTGTCCGGGGCCAATGACATGCTGCGTTTCCCAGACGAGGTCATTAAGGTCGACTTGGTTACCTAACTGACCCGGTTTCAGCTTGAATAAGCCGGTCAGCACCTCGGTGATTCTGCCAGACAGGGTCACCTGACGCAGCCATTCGGCTAGCAGCTCAGTGAGAAAATCCTCGAAAGGCGAGCGTACATCGTTCTGGCGAAATGCGAACAGACGATCGAAAAAACTCATACCTATCCCTGGTGAATGGGGTCAATTTGCACATTCTGTCATAACGTTACCTTCGTCGAGGGCATTCTGCTTTTTTCGCTTTAATTAGCTGAACACGCGTGTCTCGAAGTAGGCCTCCCCCTTAGTGTCGCGCTTAAGGTGTGGCGCCATTACACCCGGTGATGAGAAAGACTCTATTCTTCCCTGGTTTATGTGATCGATCCCGTACCTAGTCGCGATCGAAGATCCAGGACCTTCACAAGAATCCTGACTTCGTGCCCCATTTCTTCCATAATTTTATCGGCTTCTTCCTCCAGCAAGGTTCTCAATTGCTCAAGGTTCATCATGGCGTGTGTGTCGGGGTGCTGCCATTGACGCGAAGACGCCACGGTGACCATCAGACAACCGGTTTTGCAACGGTCAGCTGCCATGTATTTGGTTAACAGCTGATCGCGCAACGTGCTCCGCAACACTGCACCGGACCAGCCTTGTTCACCGACCTTTAACTCAATAGTCGCTTCCTGGCCAGACGTTGAACGCATTCGGATGTCCGTCTCCTTTTCGTCGGCGGTCGCGCCCTCTTGATCAATGGTGTAAAGCCCGTTCGCAGTGTCCTTCAACCGCCGCGCAATTTCCCTGCGCATGAGTTTTTCGAGAGTGATATTCGCCCAAGCTTCACGCGGCGACGCATCCTGCAGCAGGAGATCATCAATATCGTCCAACCTGTCCTGCATCAAGGCAAACATTTCATCTCGCGTCTTGGGAGGGGTTTCGCCGATGTTATCCAAAAGCGAAATTTCGTCCTCAGTCATCTCAGCCTTGTCCATTTCCTCCGCTGCCTTCTGCTTGGCCAAGAGTGCAAGCCTGTCTCTGAAATGCGCAAAGAGCGGATCGACCACCAATTCCATTTTAGCGGCCCAGGCCTCGGGGCCTGTTAGCGTGAGCACAGCACTTAGGAGCGTATTACGCGCCTGCTGCGCATCGTCTCGCGGTGTAGGCGTGTACGACCCCTCTCTCCGCAAATCATCGCTGGGACGGACATGCTGATAGGCAAGTCTCAATAACCGTACGCGTTGACTGATGGTGAAACGCTCGAAACCCAGATCAAAAGGCCATCCGCTCCATCGGCCTCCAAACACACTGGAAAAAAAGTCGACCCCGGGTCCCTCGGCCGCCGGGACTATTTGTAGAAGAAGTCGTGTCAATTCGAGGGTAGCCGCTTCAGGGTCCAAGGCGAAAAGTGCAGACAGCCACAGGTGAACGAACACTGGTACGGTGGCCAACTGCAGTTTTTCCAAAACAGTAGCGCGAAGCACGTCTCGGTCGTTGCCGATGCTGTGGTCCATGAGTATCGTCAAGACCGTCTTTGGCCGCCCCCAAACACCAAGACCACTGTCGTCGGTCTCGGTTGGCTGTGTATAGGTGCTCAACCAGATTTGCAAATCAGGAATGAAGAGCTGAGTGACACCAGTCGATGAGTTTTTGATGACGTTTAATGACCAGGGATAATCACCAAGATCGGCAGCTCTATCGAGCTCCCACCGCAACTGCACGCGAATAATGCTCTGAACGACATCAGGAAACGAGTGTGCGAGTTGCTCTATCCAGCCGGGACAGCCCTGATATTCCAGTGGAATATAATGTGCAGCAATTCGTGCCTGTGCTTCGCTGATTCTTACTGCCCAATTCGGATCTTCGGCATCCGCCCACAACGCCGTCAGTCCAAGTTGCCAACGAACCTGAACAACTTGGACTTCGTCTTGCGGTCGATCCATGGGTAAGGTCGGACATTGTGTCGGCCATAGCGTACGCATCCTGGCGTGCAAATGATTGGTAACCGAGGTGCCAAAGTGCTGTTCCAGAAAACGTCTGTCCCAGCCAGACGTCTGGTTTGATCCAGAGGCTCTCTCCATGAGGTCCCACAGCTCTTTCAACGTACGCGCGCCGATAGAGGAGTCCAACACCTCCTCTGGATCGTTGATCAGTCGCTGCCAAAAGTCTATCCAGTACTGACGGTCGACTTCGGCACGTTGTTCTGCAGCGCGCTTGCGTTGCGCATCGCGCGCCTCAAACGTCATTTCTTGTACCGATTTCGGTCGTGGCAGTAACGCTTCATCTATCTGTGCCAACAGTATCGAGTTGTCACCTACCCTGGGTCTCAGCGTTTCTACATGGTTCGCCCATTCCAGAGTGGGGTCAGCTGCGTATCGAATGGACGCTTCTAACATCAGTTGGCGCTTGTCGAGAGCTCGCGTGCTGTCAGATAGGGCTTCAAGAATCCAGGCCGAGTCCTGAGCGTGATTGAGGTATATGGCACCAAACGAATTCAAGGCGAATAGCCGCTGCCACGGATCGTTTTGAAATTTCAGTCGTTGCCGCAGGTTGTCTTCGCAGGAAAAAACAAGCGCTCTTATTTGCGAGGGAGCACTGGCAAACAGCGATCCGATCGTTTTGAAGTACTCGCCACGAAGATGAAGCGATGAGGCTAACGCCATGGCGAGAACGAGTCCTTCGACCACCTCTTGAGTACCCTGCCCCAAGGTAGAGAGCCGCAGGCCTGTAATCGCAAGCATTGGAATCAGATCAGGACGGGACACGTAGATGTGGTGTTTTTCTTCTGACCAAGCCACGCTTTCATCGAGCAGTGCCGAGATCGCATCAAACAGCCGCCGGAGTTCATCGTCGCTGAGGCTGGCGTCCTGTATCGTTCGTGTCAAATAGCCCATTCGCCCTCTTTCCGGATTCGTCGGCACCGGTAGGCTGGCTAGCAATTGCACCAGCACTTCGGGCCCCACATAGACAGGGAAAAGCTCGATTACGGCTCCACGAATGAGCCGTTCTGGCCAGCGTTCAGAGTGTGCCTGCATCTCTTGCACGAGCGTTGATAACTGAGGATCAGCCAACTGCACGAGGGCATCGATCGCTGTCAGGCGTTCGTCGTCTTCAACAGAAGGATCCATGGCGATCGCAAACACGTGGTCACTGCACTCATGCATACCTGCGTACGCAACGAGCTGAAGTAGCAACTGCCGAACTTCCGGATTCTCAATCCTCCGTTCCAGCATCTCCTTGACGGTTGAAGATAAATCTAGCGAAGCGAAACGGCTGATCTGTAGCGACGGTATTTTCAGCCCGCGCCAGCCCCCATCGCCGAACCGAGAGACAAATGCTCGAAGCGCCTCAACTCGCTGTCTCGGGCTTAGAGATTCTGGATCACCCTCAGAGAGCAGAACTTCCGGCTCTCGATTTCGGACTTCTTCGAAAATGCTGGCGCTTGAATGTGCTAACCACCCGGCTATTGGTCGCATGGATGGTTTGATAATTTTGATCGTCTGCGCTGTCTCAGCGAACAACAGGCGCTTCACGGCCTTGATCGACATGCCTTTGGATAAGCGATCTGCGAGACGATAAGCCGCCAGGTACTCAACCACTGATCGGTGGTGAAACCGAACGCGGCCATAGCTCGCAAACCCAAAAATGCTGCGCTCCAAAAGTGTCTGAATTTCTTTGGCGCTCCAGTCGCTCAGTACGCGCCCAGGGTCTAATGCAATTGACTGCGGGTTGGCCTCTAAATCGGATTCCGTGTTGTGACGAATCGTCAACTTACGAGCCAGGAGCGCTGCGAGAGCAAGTCGGCTAGCGCCCTCCAATGCACGCTCAGGCGATATTTCACCAAGTTCAGAACGACCCGTGCGTGCTTTTAGTTTCACCTCGACGTTCTGCTGAACCTGCTCCCGGTGGGTTCGGATGCTTTTTGAGGCCCGCCAGTCAGCGCAGAGCTCGATCAGGTCTTGCGGACGCCTGGCAAAATCCTGAGCATTTTTATTGCGAATTGAAGCGACAAAATTATCGATATCCGTCACGTGCCGAGTGGCGGCCATCTCTCGAATTTGCGAGTCAGAAAGTGGTAGTAACCTGACGACGAGAAGCTCTGCTGCGCTCTCTTCTTCATCTGTCGACTCTGTTTGCTTACCTTGGCCTGATGCGATCTCAGCAAATCGTTCGGCGCTTGGCGCATCCGCCACTTCGGGGCTGCCCTGGTACGGGAAATATTGACGGATGAGATGCTGATCCACGGGAATCGGCCGAGTCGTAACGACGATACGTACCCTCTCCAGATTCCCTTGGAACTCTTTGCTCAGCTTGTTCAATGCCTGCTTGAAAGTACCCAGCGTGAGCTGAAGCTCGTCAATCGAGTCCAAAAAAAATGTCGCGACGTCCGACTGGCTGGTCTGCCAAGCATGAAGTCGGGTTTCTTCTTCGCGGGACAGGAGATCCACAAACGGTGACACCGCCAGAACTGATAATTCCAGGAAAAACGCCGGCTCGCCTCGCTCCCAGAGCAGCCGATGTTGAGCCTGGCACTCGAACGTTTTGCCTGTTCCGGCCTCAGAGACAATCAAAACACGCATCGACTTCAGCAGCTCATTCCAGTCGATGGCTGAAGCAAAGCCAAGCTGGTCGCGCTCCATCAGACTCTCAAGATCTACGGCTTTTTCTTGAGAGAGGGGGCCAAAGGAGCGTTTGATGCGTGAGGATCGCGTGGTGGTTGAGCTCATGAGGAAAGCGCCGAGGGACGAAGTAGCGCTTTTGTAATCCATTTTTCAAGCGGTGTCTGCAAAGTTGTAGGCGTTATTACAGCCTCAGGCACTTCCCATTCTCTTAGCTCTGCGGTGTAAGCGTCGCGCGCCTCAGGCCCTCTCCGGATTAGGCTCCGAAGCGTCATCGGCAACATCCATTTGCAAGATTATAGATGACTAGTTTAAGCCATATGGATGCCGCAAGCCAATACGCGGATGCCAATATTGTCCCTCCAGGAGCCCGTCATGGATACGTTTCAAACGATTCGCGAACGCCGTTCAGTCAAGCACTATGATCCAACACACCGCCTCTCTCCCGAAGAAGGGAATCTGTTGATCGATCTGGCACTCGAATCACCATCATCCTTCAACGCACAGCATTGGCGCTTGGTGGATGTGAAAGACCCAGCCATTCGCGCAAAAATCCGTGTCGCAGCTTTTGACCAAGAGCAGGTGACAGATGCATCGCTGCTCTACGTCATCTGCGCAGACATCAAAGCGTGGGATAAAGACCCGTCCCGATACTGGGAAAAAGCACCTGCCAACGTTCGGGATGTCATAGTTCCAATGACGAGATCCTTCTATGAAGGACGTGAGCAACTGCAACGCGATGAGGCGATTCGCTCTGCAACTTTCCTTGCTCAAACGCTGCTGCTCGCGTCCACGGCGATGGGCTATGACTCCTGCGTACTGATCGGCTTTGATGCGGACGAAGTGGCCAAAATCATCAGCTTGCCGGAAGATAACCTGATCTCCATTTTGCTCGTGGTTGGCAAAGGCACCAAGGCGCCCTGGCCAAAACCTAGCGCAATCCCAAAGTCTGAATTCATTTTCAGAGACGGATTTTCAGTCACCAAAGCGGCGTCTGAAGTAGCCGAAAGCCCAAGTGAAGTGGGTATCGGAGCAGGTTTTTGGACAAGTATGTGAATACGTTGAGGTACCGCCCGTAACCTCCCAGCCCACACTGCCCCCTATCAGATTCAACTCAACGACTAGCCGCTCTCGAATAGGAAAGGCTCGATGTAAGTCGTTCCTGTTTGAGCAATATCGTGTCGAGAAAAAGGTACTGGGCTGCAGGTGGTGGGCGGGTACCGGATGAAGAACCACCAGGAGATTAGGTGCGACAGCACCAAACGGGGCATCAACACAGCGCTTCAAACATTAGCTTGGAATGACGAGGTACCACGCTCATGATCCAATGCTTTTTGTGACTGACCATCAGACGATGAAATCGTACAAGGATGAAAAACATGTTTGAAAGGCTAAAATCAGACGACTCTGAGGTCGTCGACTTGCTCCTCACCCAAGCCTTGGTTGAAAGAGAACTTGATCGGGCAACGTTTCTGCAAACCAATGGCGTACTTGAACATTTCTCGCCTGGCAACGACCTGATCACGCTCGGAGATACCGCAACCGACGTCTATTTCCTGCTCACCGGCAAGGTAAGAATCAGCATCGGTAAGCGCGTCATTGTGGAATCGTATGCGGCCGGAAATCATATCGGCGAACTGGCAGCGCTCCAGGTCACCAACCGATCGACAACCGTCACGGCCCTGGATGACGTAGTCGCGTTAAAGATCACCAAATCCATCTTCAAGCAGTTCTTAAGAGACTTTCCGACCGCCGCCAACGCCCTGGCTCAAGAGCTGGCCAAACGATTGGTGATACGCAACGCCAATATTGCCAAGCCGAATCCTAAGCATCGTATTTTCGCCATCTCGTCGGCAGAGGCACTCAAGGTCGCGTTGGGTGGGACGGCTTACTTTCTTCACGACAACCAGTTTGAGTATGCGCCCTGGCCTTCTGCTGATGTCTTCCAGATCTCAAGCTACCCCCTCGATGACCTCGAAGATGAGTTGGAACGCGCCGACTTTGCTATTGCGATTGCTCAGGCTGATGACATCGTGCACTCGCGAGACCAGCAAGCCATGGTGCCGAGAGACAATGTCCTTTTTGAATTGGGCCTGTTCATGGGACGCCTGGGACGCAAACGAACAATTTTGATGGTGCCGAAAGGCAAGAATGTAAAGCTCCCCAGTGACCTTGGCGGCCTAACGATCATTTACTACCCGAGTGAGATGACGAAACCTGAAGAACTCGCTATTTGGGAGCAAATCAAAAGTCATTTCAGGACGTTGATTCAATGAATGCCGACGAACAGAAAAAAGTGCGTGACGCGGCAATCGCCGGACTTGATCAAGCTATCAAGACTTGGGGCAAGGTTAGGCAGGTGATGTTGGAGAACTACGGCATGGAGAGCCGGGGCATTCCTGTGATGGACTCGGCCACAGCGAGCAACATCCCTGGGCATCCCTTCGTCGATTATGGCAAACCCGAGGCTACGGAGTTCGTGGCCATGGTTGTCGACATGCGTAACTCCACAGACAGACTGCAGAATCTTCAGCGCTTTGAGGGCATAGAAGATGGCTTTCAGCGGGTGTACTACGAAACCTCTGCCCTCCTCCCAGCGCTCGCGACAACTGCACTGTTTAAGGGAGGCCATGTGACCGAATACCTTGGCGATGGCGCCTTGATCTTATTCAAGGTGGACACCGACGATCGCGGACAAACTGTCAAGGATGCCTACCGAGCTGCTTCGGATTGCGTGACCACTTCTCGCGGCATCGTCAACGAACTGTTGAGCAACCGATTCAGGCTGCCTGCGCTAAACATTGGGGCTGGTCTTTCGATGAGCCACGCAATTGTCACACTGGTAGGTACGCGCGACTTCATGCAGGCAAAAGCGATTGGCACCTGCGTTTGGGAGGCGACCAAGCTGAGTTCAGGGGTCAATGCGGTTCATGTTTCACAGAAAATGCGGGACGGTTGGCCTACTGGGAAAGTGGGTACTATTTCCTTCTCAAAATTAAATAATTTGCCTCCGAAGCTGACTGGATTTTCGGTATCGGAGCGTTAATTACATCGCTGTGCCGGATCGAGCACTCAGGCCTTGGGCGCGAAATGGGCAAATGGGGCATGAGTGCTTTTCTGGAACCGAAGACATTGATCACATACGACCCGTTGAAATGACCGGGCCCAAATCGCTCCTGATATTCAGGAGCGATTCGAATGATTGCTCGGGTTTGAAGTTGGCCATCCATGTTGTCGAACGCCATGCGTGGAAACCGCTCAATGCTCGCCCTGCTTCAAGTGATTGTGATCAAAGACCCAGATCCTTACTCAAGTGGTCCTCTTTCATTTCATCAATGGCATGACCGTTTTTCATAAGGTGCCACTGCAGATGGTAAGCAATGTGCGTTTTCAAACGAGATCTTATTTCCACGTAATTGTCAGTGAGTCCCACGTCGGCGTCGTGATGACGCAGCACTTTTCGTAAAATCTGGGCGCCCAGTAACCCTATATGCGAAGCATGCAGCCGCACGAGAGGATCCAGGCCAGGTGCTCTCTTGTAGCTGTCGACTGCCTCTTGAATCAACCGCTCGAATGCAGGCGCATCGAAGAGTTTTTGTACCAATCGCCAGACTTGAAACTCGAGTTCTCTGCGCATTTTCACCCCAATCGCCTGCGTCCAGTCGCGACCGCAAATGGGCTATCGCCAGACGGAAATGAATTCACGTGGGCTTGCCTTGCTTAACCTGATCGTTCAAACAGCACGAGACGAATCGGCATCAGTTTGAATCTTGACTAAGAGCACCGTACGTACTTTTCGTTTCCCCTATCCAGCGTTCAACCTCAGCTTTTGCGTCAAATATTTCCGAGTCAAATGGCATCAGTCCTTGGAGAAGCTTGAGCGCAGACCATGCCTCGAAATCGTGAAAGGGGTTCAGGCCGATTACGTTGCCTAAACTCAAATCCACAGCGGACACGTCTGACGCAATCTTGGCAAACAGGTTGCTCGCCCGGTTCAAATCCCATTCTGAAATAAATAGAAGCAGCGATGAGAATGCCAGGAGCGGTCGAGCCCCCTTCACGGATACGCCTGCATCGCTTTTCGATGTGGCCGAAGCTACTGGAGCGTAATTCCTGCAGATGAACGTCGCCAAGACTTGGGCGCGTTGATATTCATGCTGTAACGATGACGGATCGAAAACTGCCTTACCTTGATACTCAACCGCCAGTTTCTCAATTCTTGGCGCGGTTCCATGCATCCAGACACGCTTTTCCAGAAGCGCATCCAACAGTGCATGATGTCGACGCGTTACCGCTTCTCGCGCTGTAGTGGCTAGATCGAATCCAGGAATTTCGATGATTGCCTTGCTCAAAACGATGGCTTCGGAAGCTTTATTCCAGGGGCCCGCGCGCATTCTTTGAAGTGATTCGATCCATTTGGGAGCACGAGGATCCAGGATGACAACAAAGCGCGAGGTCACTTTCCTTTGGAAATACCACTCTCGCATCGCACGAATGTCACGCTGCCCTAAAACGCCCAGCTGAATCCCTCGACAAACTAGTTCGCGGATCGCCTTGGAGACACCGTCTTTAGCTGACGAAAACTGAACCAGGTTTTCTGGTATGTGGTCCGCAGGAACGTTGCCGGCAAAGTCGCAAAATAGGTGGTGGCCATCAGCACCGCTGCTTTTTGGAAAACGAAAATAGGCTTGGCGGATCGCCTGACCTGTCTCTTTGGAATTTGAGGCTCTCACCACCTCAGCGCCGCGGCAAAAACAAGCGGGGCATTCAATATCATCCCAAATGAAGGTTTTCCAATCATCCGGAATGGGTGTGGACTTGCCTGGAGTTGGTTGCTGTGTACGCTGTGCCAGGTCTTCCAACAATTGGTTAACATCCAGTTCGATTTCGCGTGACGCTGAGAATGCAGTGATTGGCACGAATAACCCCGTCGGTGTAAAGGGAAGACTTAGTGGAGAAACAGGGCCAAGTCCCTGTTGATTGAAAACATGACGACCCACGCCGGAAACGAATGATGATGCAGTTGAACGTCAAGCCGGTGTGGGTAGGCTCTCGGGCGCGCTTGCGTCCGGTGAAGCAATCGTGCCGACAGCGTTCATGCGGGAAGCTGTACGCCACACTGTCGACTGTTCTTGATCAATCGCGACGTTATCGAACACCCCCACACTCACCATGTGTTCATGCCATTGAATTTCTCACCTTCGGACTCCAGGGGCACACATCAAACTATCCGCAATTCAACGGACTGGTCAGTTGATCACGGGCCAAAGCCTCTATAAGGCTTCGGCTTAGGCCGAGGCGGTGGTGGGGCAAGCGTTGTGTGATCCAACCATTGTTTCAGCCCTCCTACCGACTGGAATTCTAAAAACTCTAACGTATTGCTATCTGGGTTATCGATCAGCAGTTCGATATCACCGCCCTCCTGTCCTTCAAGTTCAAGCAGCCAGTTGGTGTACTGCTCGAAAGCGTCGAACTCTGCACCTACTGTCCCTTGTAGAAATGCTTTAGCTAACAACTCCGCCCTTACCCGTGTTTCAAGGTCCGGAACGTCCCAATGAAGCCCACTGCTCATGCCAAAAATCTCACAATTACAGATTTCTGGATAATACTGATTGAAGTTCAAAATCCTTTGCTCGTGCATTTCCGACCAGGCGACAAAATGGCATTCCAAACTCAATTGGCGCCACAGCTCCGCCGTGTCCAGCGCTTGGCACAAATGCAGGCGTCGATTCTTTTTGCACTCGTCCTTCAGGTGGATTTTTTCATACTTAAATTCGACCAGAACAAATCTCGTGCTATTGGTGAAAATGTAATCTGCACCAAGAATTGAGTCCTGACCGTCCATCGAACATCGGGTTACCGCTCGCCCATTGTCGACAGCCACCCTGTTCAAATAGTTGAAAAAAGCATCAATCAACGATTGTTCTTTCCGCCTTCTCATACACCCCTCAATACACAACCAATATCATCTGATTTCAAAAAATGGAGGCCTAAAGCGGGCCATCCCAACCTTCTGTTCGGGCCAATTCGGTAGAAACGCGCCCTGTTTCATAACTCCTGGAACGACCAGCCCGCCGAAGTCAAAATCTGCCGTCTCGTCTCGCTGGGAGACCCCTCCCCCAAAGTGCTCCGTCGCATGGCCAGACACAGCATATGATACAACGCGCTTTTAGCCAGTTCTGACGCTTCACCAAACCGCTTCAGCGCGATCTTTTGTTGCAAGCCAGCAGCAACGTCACCCAGTTGTTCCTCGCTCAATCCCATCTTGCCGTAAAACGGCGTGGCGATCGCACCCGGGCTGATTGCATTGACGCGAATACCACGAGGAGCGAGTTCGGCACCCAGGGTACGTACCAGTGAACGTGCTGCCGCTTTTGTAGCGGCGAGAATCGACAACCCGGGCATGCCTATGGTGTTCAGGAAGGACGTGATTACGATGATGCTGCCGCCAGCAGGAATGAGCGGAGCGGTTTTTTGGATCGTGAAAAAAGTGCCGTTGAAATTTAAAGCCAGGTTGTCTTCGACGTACTCTGGAGTAATCGCCTCCAACGGAGCAACTGTGCTGGCGCCGCATTGGCAAATACGATATCGATATGGCCGAATTTTAAACGCGCTTCTTCGACTGCACGTTCAATGTCCGCCACTTTGCGCACATCAGCCTGGATAAGCGTTGCTTGGCCATCCAGTTCACGACCTGCTGCCTCCAGTCGATCAGCGTTAGAGCGGACGATCACCACCTCTGCGCCTTCAGCTCGAAAAAGCTTGGCCGTTTCCAAACCGATACCCGATGTAACACCCGTGATGAAAGCCACTTTGTTTTTCAGTTTCATTTCGTATCTCCTGTCGAGTAACCAACGCACGGATGCGCGCCCAATGTTGCAATCATCGCCTTCCAAATCTGCTAGAAGCGGAGCAGCGATGTTGCTGTGGGGAAATCATTCTTGCGGCAAGGGATTTGGATAATCCGGCAAGCACGGGTTACACCTTCCCGAAAATCGATTAAATGACAATCGCGTCGTAGCTCTCGACAGCCGCGCATAGGTGATCAAGCTAGAGGTGGTAGCAGCGAATCGTGTCGAATGGCAGTGCAAGCGCTATCGGCACTCAGTCTTGCTGGTCATCGGAGATCCGACAAAACGCATATAGATGATGAGATGAGACCGAATGTCCGTTTTAAGTGTGTGGATTAGATTAATTTGATAAGCTTTAATCATTATGGTCTGTTGCTGCCGCGCGGAGCCGCAGCGCCAGGTTGATAGGAGAGACTGTTGAAATGAGGAAATCGAAAGCAGAGACGGCAGAAACACGGAAGCGGATCGTGAACGTCGCGTCCCAAGTGTTCAAATGCAACGGCATCAATGCCACCGGTGTGTCAGAAATAATGGCCGCAGCAGGACTGACGCATGGCGGTTTTTATCGCCATTTTGAGTCGAAAGAGCAACTCGTTGCCGAAGCCTGTGCTGTGAGTATGGAAGAACTGGTGGGTGCCGCGGAAATCGCCGTTGATGGCGGCGATGAGACGTTCTTGCAGCACATCCAAGACTTTCTTTCTGCGGAATATCGTGACGATCGTTTGGGCGGTTGCCCTTTGGTTGCCATGGGTAGCGAACTGGCACGCGCAGACGCAGATACTCGTCGCGCCGCGTCATCGGGGTTTGAGGGTTTGATCGAACTCATGGCTAAACGTAGCCGTTACAAAGATCCTGAGTCGGCAAAGGCTGATGCGATTTTTACGCTTTCGTCCATGATTGGGGCCGTCACAATGTCGCGAATTGTCGATGATCCGGAGCTTTCCAATCTCATCCTTGAATCGACAAAGACACGTCTACTTGAACTGTCATCAGGTCCTAAAATCAAACGTGTCAAAGCAAAGGCAGCATGATCGGTTTAGCGCTTGGGGTATCAGATCGCGATCCTGCCAGTGCGGGTGTTCAACTTGCCCTTTGCTTACCTCTATAGGCTCCAAAACAAGGTTTTTTTGCTGGTTCTCTCCTTTTGTCGGCCCTGTACAGTTGAGGGCGCGGTCAAGCCGGGCATAAGCCCGAAGGAACGATGGCTGCAACCAACCTCAACAACCTTCGAAGCCTAAGCGAGGACCCCTCTCTCCAATCGACCGATTAAATCCAGGACTGCTGCTGTTTCGACTCTCGTCCCCAACATCTCAAGAGGACGTTTCGAATCAAGCCCTGGCACCAGTGAATCCATCCATTTGTTGGCCGCTTCGGCGTCGTCCTCGAATAAGGCAATGGCCTCCTGATAGACGATGACCAATGCAATCAATCGATCGCTTTCCGAGGCGTTAAAACGGCCAGCTTTCGCTCGGTTACGCAACTTTGCCGTCGATACCTGGATTGCTTTTGTCACACTCTCGCTATCCACCTGGAGCTCATTCGCTATCCGGTCGAGAATTGTGAACGGTAGCCCGCGGTGAATGTGGGCAAACAATTCGGTGCCCCGAGAGGGCAGCTTGAGGCTTGTCCAAATGTCTTCAGATGTTTGCGATCCAGGTTGGTAATCTCTAATTGATGAAAGCACCTACGTCTCCTTATCGGTCCAATTGCAAACACAACGACCTAGTAGCTGGACACTCGATAGGAGTATCAAGCAAATGCCTCGTCTGGCCCTGTCTGATGGCTAGCGAGCCCTATGCCGGACTGCGCGTGGATTCACTTTGATCCTGGTGATATAGACTTCATTGTTTGCAGCTCTCAACCAAAGAAGAAGGCTTCCAATAAAGGCACTGAAAATCATGCTCAATGAACTGGAACTGACAGGACGCACACGAACACACATACCCCTGAAGAAAGACGACAAATGCCGTAGATAGCCCGGCGTGAGATTTCTTTGATCACCATCAATGTAAAACCGTCTGCCGCGAGCAGATCAGTCAGCACCGGCACCAGGGTCTTCTGCTCGACGTCGGTTCGATACTCGGGAGAAAGGACGTAGGCAATCAGGTCGATGAAGCGCTGTCGTGAGCACATCATTGCCCCACAGTGCTTGAGTACGGTGGAGTTTGCGTAGTCGTTGTTCCGAACGAAATGTTGCTCAACGTCGCGGTAAAGCGTGTTGAAGAAGTGGCCTTCAGGCCCGGACATGCCCCCAATTTGGACGCAGTATTTCAAGCCCATCCAAAGGTGGAATCTCGCCAAAAAGCGGATTTACCGAGTCCAGGGCTCCGAGAATTGCACGTCTGGTGATATCAGAGATGCGATGATCTTCAGGAGTCATCAGCTCGCTGACAAAGTCCTGCAAGTCGGCGTCACCGATTTCAGCCAGGACATTTTTTGCCACAGCGATCAGGTCATTGAGGCTGTGATCTCGTAAACGAGAGCGAACGTATGTCCGCTTACTACGATAGGCCTCTTCCTCGGTGCCAGACTCAAGACCCAGCTTGGCGCATAGCGCGGGTAGGTCGTACGCTTTAACGCTGTGAAGAGAGGCGGCAATTGAGTCCCGGATCTCCTCCAAACTTATGTTTTTTGCGTACGCCACTGTTCACCCTCACAGATAATCAATTACGCGGCAACGTGTCAACACCGGTTGAAAACTGACCCACCCTACCGAAGTAAAACTGACCCACCCCGGCGGTGTTTGAGGTCTGTTTATTTCTGTGGCGAGGCCGTTTCTCTCGGCACCACCTGACCTGATTTCAGCTTGTCCTTCAGTCGATAACTCTGTCCGCTGAGCTGGACGATATGCGCATGGTGCAGAAGCCGATCCAGCAGCGCAGCGGTCAGTGTCGAGTCGTCCGCGAAGGTCGTTGCCCACTGGCTGAACGGCAAGTTGCTGGTCAGCACCAAGCTGCCATGTTCGTACCGTTTGGCGATCACGTTGAAGAACAAGTTGGCTTCGTCACGGCCAAACGGCAAATAGCCGATCTCATCAATCACCAGCAGTTTCGAGCGTTGAACAACGCGACTGAAATACTGAGCCAGGCGCCCTTGGTGGTGCGCGGCGACGAGTTGCAAAGTCAGGTCCGCGGCGGAGATGAATCGGGTGGAAATGCCTGCCATGATCGCCCGATGAGCCAGAGCACTGGCCAAGTGTGTTTTGCCAACACCCGAAGGCCCCAGCAGCACGACGTTTTCCTTACGCTCGATGAAGGCCAGCCCGGCCAGTTCCAGGATCTGACTTTGCGGTGCGCCGCTGGCGAATTTGAAGTCGTATTGTTCAACCGTTTTCACCGCCGGCAGCCCGGACTGTTGCAGCAGCGCTTGCCGCCGCCGCTCGTTTCGAGCGCGATCCTCGCTCAGCAGAAGCTGTTCCAGGAAGTCGGCATAGCTCGTTTCTTTTTCGGCCGCTTGCTGGGCCAGTGCCGGCCAGTCCGTTGCAAAAGTGTCCAGCTTGAACTGTTGGCAAAGAGACTCGATGCGCAGATGTTGAAGGTTCATGGACGTACCTCAAGCAGTGCCTGATAGACCGAGAGCGGATGCTGCAAGCTTTCCACCGGCATGGGTTGGACGACCGAAATCATGCTACTCGGAACCCCTTGGATCTCTGGCAGGGGCAACAAGTGGTGCACTTCGGTATCCAGTCGGTGTTGCGGTATTTCGCCCGTCGTCGCATGTGTTCGGGCGTTGGCGACCTCCATCAACCAAGGGCCAATCTTGCTGTTCGCGACCTCAACGTCCAACAGCAAGTTGACCTGGTTAAGTGACGCGGCCAGTGGCACTACGAAGCTGTTTTTCAGGTAGTGGTTGAAGCGCTCGACCTTGCCCTTGGTCTGCGCCCGATAAGGCCGGCAGACTTTCGGTGTGAAACCGTAGCGCTCTGCCAAATTCAATAGCGCGGTATTCCAGCGGTGCTGACCGGGGCCATAAACATCGTGTTCCTGGATGATGGTTTTGGCGTTGTCGAAGAGTAGCTTTCGCGGCGTACCGCCGAAGAAACGCAGCGCCTTTTCGATACCGGAACACCAGGCTGCGGAGTCTTCGCGACGGGAGAAAACGACGTAGGTCGCACGGCTCCAGCCCAACGTTGCAACGAATGCCAACAACGGATCGCGGCCACGTCGAATGACGGTGAAGTCCACCTGCATCTGCTCACCAGGCTCGGTTTCAAAGCGAACGACGGCTTCGTTTTCCTTGGATTTCAAGGTCAGCAGAAAGCTGGTGAGAATTGAGTACCCGCCTTCGTAACCCTGTTCGCGGATCTCCCTCAACAGCACGATGGCGGGAATCCAATGTGGTCGAGCGGCTTCTACGCGCTGGCGCAGATAGGCCTCGAAAGGCACAAGCTTGCCCACGCGTTGCGCGCGCGGGCCATAGACGACGGGCTGGCGCTGGGCCTGTAATTTGAGGTGGCGTCGAATGGTATTGCGAGAGCAGCCCATCTGCCGGGCGATGGCCCGAATAGACAAACCCTGACGAATAAGAACACTGATTTCCACGTGTTGCTCCTGGGACAGCATGGGCAGCTCGCAAAAGCTGCATTTTGCCCAAGTGGGTCAGTTTTCAACCGGTAGGGTGGGTCAGTTTTGCATCGGTACTGACAGCAACGCCCTTAAGGCTAGCCCCATTGGGGTAAATTTTTACCTTTAAAGCCATCCAGGTACCTCAGGTCGTTCGCCGAAAAAACCGAAAATAGCTTACCTACACGCAATCGGATGCATCAGATCGGGGTTACTGACTCCACCGTGATGTATTTGTACTTCTTCTTAAAGGTCTTTTTGGCATCCATTTCTGCGACGATTTTGCTGAGGCTACTGGTGTCGTAGTGGACGACTTCATAATCGCCCTCAAATACATTCGACACATGCAGGGTAACCCGCAGCTTCGAAGATACAGCTTTTGCAGAGGCCGCAGGCTTGCGTTCGGGATTCACCTTGGGTACAGCGGTAGGATCAGGGTGGCCCGACGGCGTAGAGATTTGAATAGTATTCGTTGCTCCGAAGAGCGCCCGACGCATCTCCTCTTCACTCAACTGTGTAGTCATTCTTTTTTAACTCCTCATTACGGCAGTTGGATGGAGCCTTCTCCACAGTAAGTACTCCATTGCAAGCATGCCCTTGATAGAAGCTTACTCGAATTCAAAATGCCGAATCAAAAATATTAATGAGCTCCTCATTTTCCGCGACGACCGAATTCATATTAATTCGCTCGATAGCAGCCATTATTACCATTAACAAAAACAACACCACTGCGAAAAACGGGATGGGCTTATCCATATAAAATGGCGCTTTATCACTAAATGTAGTCAGCCCCAACAGTGAGATTATGCTAACCATGATTACGAGAAAATCACTTCTCTGCTTGTATTTCACATTTGCGCCCTTTAGCGCCGCCTTGTATTTTTTTATATCGGTTTTAGATATAACTTTAGCATCAAAATCGTTTTTTACGATGCTGGAATATTTATTAATCATTACTTGTTCGGCCATAATGACACCCGACAAATATTTCTTACTTCGTATTAGTCGGCTCCATAATCCGTAGAGGGTCATCAGAATGGTCTCAAGGTGAGATTTGCGTTCTACCAAGTAATCACTCCGAAGCTTATTAAAATAATTGACTGTCCCGTTCCCGGTTGTTTTGTTACTCACGAAATTATCCTTTATTTTAGATCAATCTATACACAACATCAGGCCCCGCCCCGCCCCTCATCATGAAGGTCTGGTACATCAATGATGCGACATTCCTAGACAAGATCAATGATGACTGCGCGAAGCCTTCGATATTCAATGCCTATTGTCCGCAGCCAGCACAACGATCACTTAGTTACTTGCCTACGACTGAGCAGCTGCAGATAGGTTATCGATGGAGCCTTTGTTTAAGCCTTGTTCATGAGGCTGGGGCAAGAGTTGCTCAAGCCCTACGCCTTCTTGTGGCAGACAGTTGCCCTCATTCCACAGATCGTGGACTTCCTGGTGGAGTTCAGGTAACCACGAAGTCACCGCCTGGTTGTCACCTGCGTAAAGGATCGGCAATGGCCTGTGGCGACCGATAGTTAGCAGCTTTCGGTAGAGCCAGATCGCCGGGTACAGCTGGGTCTTATGCTTCGAGTTGTAACGCAGCGGTATTGAAACACCCTCGGGGTCCAGATCTCCGAAGTATTCCGCTCCGTCACCGTCAACCTCCCTGATGACTTCATCCAGCGCGGTTCCAGTCGACGTGATGGCGCTACCCGCGCCATATACGACGGCCGCGTAACGATGTGCGGTGTCGTTCCATTCGCCAAGGCTGAAGAACGTGTGATGGTTCTCTACGACCAGCACCGGCCGCCCAGGTTTACCAGGCTGCTGTCGGTAGGGCAAGGGAAGGTCCACCCCTCTGGCACCAATTGCTGACAAAGCAAGCCTGCCGCCAAAAAGTGAATTGGATCGCACCCTGCCATCGAGGTATTTCTCATCCCCAAACATCTCAAGCGATCGCTCGCGCAACGGCACCATCATAAAGCGCCCCTTGCGGCGGATGAGCCATTCGTTGATGACCTTGGCAGTGACCTTTTCGCTTTCCGTCAGTTGCATCCAGAACCCCAGTACCGGCATCCAGGAAACGGCTGTCCAGTTTGGCTTCATCACCGAGATCGTTTCAACGATGACGGTGATAAACATGGGCATGGCCGGATTGCCAATACGCTCGAAACTGCGGGGAGAAGGAAGTCTCAGGATGCCTTGCTCATCGCCAGCCCTAAGGGCCTCCATGAGTAACCTATCGCGATTGGGATGCTGTTGGAGTTCTGGATGGTGTTCTATCCAGAGGCTCCTTAATTTCAGCAGCTCTATGCGCTTCTTACGGCTACCGCGCAGCGCTTCAAAAAAAGCAATGTTCATCAATTTGTACCTGCTCTTTGCACCGCCGTGTTAAAGGTTGCAGTCGCCATCTGAATGTGAGACCGGCCACTTTTCACGCCCTCCTTGCGCAGTCGGATCACCCGCTGAAAACCGGCAAGAATATTCACATCTTTCATGGCTGTGAAAAAAATCAACTGCACACCAATGGCCTCGGCCAGCATGATCTGGACATCAATCAACGCCCGAGTCTGTACCTTGGCAAACGGGTTATCAAGAATGAGGGGACAACCGCCTCCGCGTTTAGTGACGGCCTGATGGGTACGTCGCAACTGGCTCATCATCAGGTACATGAACATGGCGATGACCACCCCTTGGCCGCCGGACTTTTTCAGCCGCCCGGCATCCTGGTACTGGTGATCGGCATTCTGTTCCATTTGCAGTAATTGCAAGCCGAACGCGCGTTGTGGGGAAAGATTGATCATGCCAGCCGCGACCAAATCCGCGCCATGTTCAGGAATGACCTTAGTCTCGATCAGCGTGTTCAAGTAATGCCGAATAGAAGCCTTCCCAATTTCCGTCGAAACACCTGTAATCGGGTGGCGCATCTTCATGATGACTTTTCCACCGACATAGGGGGCACCTTTTGGCACCATGACCTCGCAAGCTTTCTTCAGGACACTCATGCCCTCTTCTACCAACTGATGCACTTCGCCCACGCAATTCTCAAAATCAGGCAGCATGCCGTCTAGCTCAGACTGAGAGGCTTCCGTACGCTCAACTATGAGCAGCATCAGTCGCTCAAAATCGCTGCAGGTGGTTTCAAAGGAGTTGCTCGACAGCTCGTGCGCAAGACCCGGATCAACGTCCTGCACCGCCTTTGACTTCACCACATCCGTAAACCCATCGAAGTGCGACTGAGCCAATTTTCGGGCTTCTTCCAGACCGACGCTTTGCTGCTTATAGCGGTCGAGCACCGCCATCACTTGCGCTTCACCGTCACCTTCAAGCTCAATAAAGTCAGGAGCGGCAGCTTCATGAGGAACCGCAGAAGTGAGCATTTTCTTATGCTTGTTCAGCACATCGACGTTCTTCTTGCTTTGAGCACGCCCCTGCGATGCTTTCTCGGCTTCTTGCTGATCGGAAACCAGAGTTTTCTCAAGCTGATCCGTATTGTCCTGGACCATCACGATGTGATGCGCAAGTTCATCATCGCTGAGTGATAGGACATCGTCAGAGGGTTGAGGGGGTTCAACCTTGGCGAAGAAGGCATCTCTGTCGCTGCTGGCCACCGCATGTGCATTCGATGATGATACAAATGCCTGTTCGTACAAACCGACTTGCGTTATCTGGGCCGTGCGTTCATGTGCCAGATCGAGGCTTAGCAGGTTGATCACGGCCTCTTCGCGCAGATCGGAAAATTCAAACCTGTACTCCTCGCGGGACGTGGCTTCCGCTTTACGCAACTGCTCAAGGGCTATCCGGCGAACGCCCAATCGCTGAGATTCCTCAGTATCAAATACGGCTTTGTCGGAATCGTAAGTCTTGATCAATGCCTGCAGATCGAAACCAGATTCAAGAGCTGTTCGATAATCGAAGCTGGGATCGAAAATCTCGGTGAGGTCTTTGCGATTCAGCAACTGCTGGGCGCTTCCCGCAAGATCGAACTGCAATTGCCTCGAGTGGGCGATGATCTTTGCTTTCGAATCGATCAGTTGCTCAAGGCCTTCATTTTCTGTATCCGCTTCTTCCAGAGACGCTTGCACTGATGCCAACTGTTGCTTCCATTGCGCAAGCGACTGTTCATACTCGCGCAAATAACGCTCCAGTCGCTGGACCCTGCTGGCCTGGTTGGCGATTTCACTTGGAATTGGATCTATCTCTTTCTCAAGTCCCTTCGCACGCTCTAGCACTTCAGCAGCTTCTTCCAGGCACCCTGCCTGCAGGCTCGTGAACGCCTGTTCTTCCTCGTAGTGAGTCTGAATGCTTCGCTCAAGCTCCGCGATTCGCACGGCGCCGAAGCGCTCTTGATAGTCCTTGAGTTTGTTGGCCGCATCACGAGCGTCGTTGCGGCGCTGAATGTGTGCGTCGCGCGTACCTGAGATTTCAGCGATTCGTCGTTCAAAACCGATCAGCGCGGCAGCCGCGGCCTCCTGGTTATAGGCAGAGTCGTCTTCCGCCGATATCACGACCCGATCGAATGCCGCGACGGCCGCATCAACGGTGGCGAGGGCGACAGTTACCGGGGCACTCAGGGAGAAGTCAGCACCCGCAACAATCTTGCATGATTTCTCCCACTCTTCGGAGCCCACGCAGACGCCGAGAAACCGGGCGGGGTCGGAGTCAACCAGTCGACGGGCCTCTTCAGCATCGGGGACAACATTGGCAATGTAGGAATTGGTTGCTCGCGCAGAATGAATGCCGGCAGTCCGAAGTAACCGGACAACTTGATCGACGTCATCACTTTGGCCCGCAAGTTCGGATTCTTCGATGGACTGCTTAGCGCGCTCGAGGTTGGCTAGGCGAATGTCCCGCTCCAGCACTTCACGGTCCATGGATTGGATAAATTCGTAAACGGTGCCCAGCAGAGTCAGGGAATCAGGGTCACATAGCTCAGCTTCGACCACCGAACACAGCAACCGATTTTGCTGAAGGTCTTCTTGAAGGGTTCTGACATCACCGACTTCTCTGTTCAGATTTTCTCGGATGTGCGCTTCCGCTTGAGCCCGCAATCCATGCTGCGTCGCCTGGTCACGAAGAAGGTCGACGTGTTGTAGGTAGCCCGTTCGTTCAGCGCGCAAGGTGTCGAGGCGATTTTGCGCCTGGGCAATGGCCGCCGTGATTCTTTCGATCGCAGCAGCGGCATCATGATCGAACGCACCAAGTACCCCGTCGTCCAGCAAGCTGGTGCGTTGTATCTCGGCATTATCGATGCCGGCCCCGACTTTTGCCTCCTCTTGCTGAAGCGCCCTGATGGATAAGCTCAACGTTTTAATGTGGGCCTTGGCTTGCGTTACTGCCTCAGCAGCCGCCAGCTCAACATTTTTCTCCGCCAAGCGTTTGTCGTCGTTCTGCTTCAGTAAAATATCGATAGCGCCACGAAGCAGCGCGCCCTGTCTTTCGAGTGCTTCTTTGATAGGGCGCAAGCCCTCAACTTCTTTTGCCAGCGACCGCTCCTCAATGAGAACCTGCTCATGAGCGCTGGTGATCTTCTTGTACGAAATGGCACCATTGAGATGCCTCAGACGCAATTGAGCCGCGTCCTTACCAGCCGTGGCCTCTTCAAACGCCGCTGCAGTGCGATCCACACGGCGCGTGTGCTGCAAAGCACGCATTGAAAGCGTGGACGCGCGCTGATGTACCAGTTGCGCCTGGTTTTCCAAAATGCGTGAGTTGAGGGTATCGATCAAGTCACCAAAATTAGTGACCTGCTTTTCTTCACTTAAACGAACCAGCTCCATGGCGGCGGCCAGTCCCGAGGCACGGCGTAATAACCCGGTTCGCGCTTCAAGTGCAAGCTCAAAAGCTTTAGAAGATTCACCCAGGGGCTTCATGGACGACAGGATTCTGGCCAACTGTACAAGCCGCGCCTCAAGGCGAGGCTTATTCTGGTATTTGTCCGCCACATTCACCACGGTGTTGCGCACCGTTTGAGCGCGCTCGGGATCCATCGTAAGTGCCATGAGCTTACGAACCAGATCCTCTTCATCCTTGAAAGTCAGGAAGCCGCTTTCCAGGCCACCCTCCTGCCCATTGAATTGACGCTGCATGACCAGAAGATCGAGATCCAGCAGTCGTGTGGTGGCAAGATGGGTGGTCCAATCGTGTTGATGGCGAGTGTGGTAAAAGTCTTCAGGACACTTCCTGTACATTTGAGTCAGCCATTGGTTGAGCTCCGCCATCGTGCTCACCCCCGGCACACCCAGCGTGTTGATGCCGGGTGCCGGGATATCTTCAAAGGTGATGCCGTGGTGGGATTCGAACGCGAAAAATACCCGATCGATGTCGTTACCACGTTCAATGACATCGCGCGTTGCAACAGCTTGACCAATAACCAAGTTGTAGTCCTTGCCCCCCGGCAAACGTGATGGCATTGACCACTCGATGATGATGAAAGATGGCTTGCCGTCTTTGTAGAAATAATCATTGAACTGATGGTTGGGGTTCTGCATGTGCTGAATGAACAGATCCCGCCGCGGCTCAAAAATGCTGAACACGTACGACAGTAATGAGGTTTTGCCGCCGGTGTTCTCCAGGTTGACGATGGCATTAACCGCCTCGTGCGTATCCGGCGCAGTGAAGTCGAGCAAGGTCTGGTCGTACCAGGCCGTGGCGGTACCGTAGCGGCAAACATGCATTCGGGTGATTTTTTGCATACAAAATCCTCAGGCCGTTGCGCCGGAACGCACATAGTCAAATAGTCGCGGTAGCGTCCGTTCACGCAACTGAATACGCAGTCGATGGGTGGCGGTAAATTCAACCGCTTCGCCCTCATCCTGAGCCCCCACGTTATTCACCAGCCCGTACTCAATCAGGTAGTTGAGTGCCATGCGCACCAGTCCTTCAATCGAGTTGGGTGACGCGCGATCGGCTTGGGGGATCGAAACCGGCAGGCTGTGAATGTAGCTCCAGCCTGGTCGCAGCTCCTCTCGGGAATAATCATTGGAATCTTCGAGTGCACTCATGCGCCCGGACAAACCCGTCAAGGTGTCCCTGAACATGGCCAGCGTCGCCGGCATTGGAAACCGACTGTCATCTTCAATCAGAGCGGTCGTTGGATAAAACACCGCGCAGATGGCCAAGAAGCTCAGCGCCAGCGCCACGCGTTGGTCTTCAGACAGGATTTTGCGAAGATCGCCAAGTCGTATGGAAAAGCGGCTTTCCTTACGTGCCGGGGCGATGATCAAGCCTCGCTCGCTGACATCCAGCACCATCAATTCCATTCCTTCAGCAATTTCCGCGAGGACCTGCTGCAGTTCTGGGCTGGCGCGGTACCGAGCCAATAGCTCGCGATACTCCACGTCATTGGCCGGGGTCGCACTTAGATTGAGTGCCCGATAAATCAGACGTGCAGCGGCGCTGTTCTGGTTATCCAATTGAACCTCCTAGACCTTTGTCTTGACGTCGAACCTGAGGTTATCGCCTCGGACCACCCGGGTTTCATATTCACCATCGAGCACGGCATGGTGGTTTTCAAATTCTGATTCGCTGTCGGGGAAGCTGCGATAAAGGCAGAACGCAATGCACTGTTGTTCAATCGCACTGAAGCCTTCGTGTGTTCCCGCATCGATCAGTTCATCAATCCGCCAAGAGCGGTTTTCTTCAAATTTTGCGGATAGCCATTGAGAAATTTTGACGACCAACTGATCTGGAAACGGATCTGGCCAGATCTGGAACGGCTCGAACTCGTCGTCATCCTCGTCATCATTTGCGTCTTTGGTTAACTGACGTCGCTCCATCAGGATGCTAAGCAGGTTCGATAAATCAGGTGTTTTGGGAAACACGGCCGGGAACAAACTGACAATGAGATCTTCGGCCGCCTGAGCCAACTGCGCTCCTGGGCGGATCATTGCTTGCGGAAGAAGATGTGTCTCAAGATCAGGAATGCCGGAAGATTTTCGGGCTCGAAACGCGGCTGTCTGAGCCTCGATGAAACGCCCTTCGGCGCTGCTAACTTCAAGCTGCAGCCGGGCTCTTACGGTGCCGGCCTTCGACAACAAGTCATGCAGGCTTGAAAGCTCTTGCTTGCTCTTGATGTTTTCGACTTCACCCATCTTGTTGCGAATCGCCATGAGCAACCGCCCCTCTTCTTCTTGACGGGCTTTGACGTGTTGGCGAGAGTCGTCTAACTGAGGCTTGATGTCCGTACTCCACCTCACCGTTCCCGGCGCGCGGATTGCCTGAACGATTTGCCCATGAATGTGTTGCCGATGCTCAATGGACAGCACCATGGCGCGCCTGGCGAACTCCGCGGCCTGCTCAAAACGCCCCCTTTCGATCAGGATCTGCATCATCTTTTCCATAAGAATCTGCTGATCTTCAACATCCACATTCAGCATGCCGATCAGAAGCAGATAACCCTCTGGTGAGGGGCGATACCGATAGACATCATCAAGATCCGGCTCAAGAGTCACCAGGCGAAAGCGGTACACGAGGGTTTGCAGTGTGGGCGCGTGAAAGTAGGTGAATTCGAATTCTTTGTAGTTCTCCGCTTTATTGCTCAAACAGCCAATCACGACATCGGCTGCCTTTGCACACGCTGAGCTGGATTTTTCTGGCCGGATCCGACAGATCAGTGAATTCACATAGGTGTGCACATCCGCCATGCTGTACCCCGCGCCGACAGCAGATCCCTCCATCATGAAATTGAGGGTGGCCATGCACAGGTAGTGGGTGTCCAGCCCATCAAACAGAGGCTCTCCATCCTCGTCTTGATGGAAATTACGAGTCGCATGAAGCTGATTCATTGGTTCCAGCAACCGCTGATTTCGCAGCTGAGGCGATAAGTCGATCAACTCGCTCTTGGGCTCGCCCAGCGAATCGGATGCATCGGGCAGCTGTTCGTTTGGCATGGAGTTCTAATCTGCTCAGCAATGAGATCAATATTATTCCTAATGCTAATCATTTTGATAGCAATGCCAGAATTCTATTGATGATCGTGTAACATGACAATCCCCTTCATCACAAAAAGTTCGACCATGCTTGAACACCTCAGTCAGCCACAACGAGACCGCCTCGCCTTCATAGATCTCAGACTGCGTATGCTAGGTGAGCTCAAACGTCAGCATTTAATCGAGCGCTTTGAAATTCAGGAAGCGGCTGCTAGTCGGGACATCGCGCTGTACAAAACGCTCCGTTCGCACAACCTGGTGTATGACGCGAGTTCGCGTATCTACAAAGCCAGTGAGTCCTTCGAGAACCTGTTCGATTCCACCGCGGAACAAGCGCTAATTTGGGTCACCAAAGGGTTAGGCGATGGGGAACCCCGAAACACCACACCTGGGATCACGGTCGATTTTCCTGATCAACTGTCGTGGCCGAAACTCGATATCCTGGCTCACGTCACCCAGGCAATTCATCAGAAATGCCCACTGCAGATTGATTACGAGTCGTTGAACGGTTCCAGCCAACGCGTCATCGTGCCTTTTTCTCTGATCGACAATGGACTTCGCTGGCATGTTCGTGGGTTTGACAGGAAGTCGGGAGAGTTCCGAGATTTCGTCATCACCCGGATCCGCAAGGCGAGCCCTCTTCCCGATGATCCCGTTGCTGTTCACGAGACGAGCGATCGAGACATCCAGTGGACGAGAATCGTTGAACTGACACTTATCCCTCACCCAGATCAACTGCGACCGGAAGTCACGCTCATGGATTACGCAATGGTTGATGGAATGCTGTCGCTGAAACTTCGGGCGGCTACGGCGGGCTACACCCTACGCAAGTGGAGTGTGGACTGTTCACCAGATCACAGCCTCAGGGGTCCAGAATTTAGGTTGTGGTTGTCCGACCCCTTGGCACTGTACGGCGTCAAGAACGCGATCCTTGCCCCTGGTTATGTCGCACCTGACGCGCGCTAATTTTGAATGGATGGTAGGTGGCACTGGCGATGGTTTTCTCGTTTGGATAATCAATCGACAGCGTTGACCTCGGACTAATCACCTTAAGGCTCGCCGGTAAAAGCCATTGACGATTGATCAGTTGCGCGAACTCGTCCCAGAGACACCGTTTCAAGGAAGCGATGGCTACCCTTTCGTCATCGTGTTGGACCAACACATCCCTCAACCTTGGCGGATGAGGTTTGAAGCTGCGAGCGCAGGATCCACTCGATTGCACGAGGGTAGCTACGCGAGCGATTGGCGGCGTTTTTTACGGCTGTGGATGCGAGAGATGGAGCACCTTGCCGCACACAGGAAAGGTGGATTTCATGATTGAACTTGATTTGAATACAAACGATGCAGAAGCGCTTTTGAGGCATTGCGAAAGCTATGTGCCTACGGATGATGACCCGCGGGAAAAACGACGCTTGCAGGCTGCTCTAGAGGCTCTTCGAGAGGCATTGATTCAGCATCTTCACTCGGATTAAATATCGCCACACACTGAAGCAACCACGTGCAATGCAAATTACTCCAGCCGCTTGAGCTCCACAGTCCCAACCAGAAAATCGAGGAAAATGCGAACACGAACCGGCTGCGCACCATTGCCAAGAAACACAGCGTGGATGGGATCTGTGTCCCCAGGGTTGAAAGCTTGCAGTACTAGCACCAGTGCTCCTGATGCAACTTTGGCGGGAAATTGCTGAGCGCCACAATTTGGTCCAGCCTGATCTGGCAAAGCTGGTCGGCTGGGGGTTCGGGGATGCAATCTTTCATGTTGAGACGGACATCATTTCGGATCTGAACAAGATCTACCGATACGGTTTCACCGAAAGGGTCGACTCAAAAGCTTCGCTGTTCGAGGCACTGGACAGCTTGAAGAGAAAGCGCGTGCTCCCTTAGTCACCTGGATTGCCGCTGGAGGACAGACTTCACCAGCGCCCTTCTCGAGGGCATGCTTCAGAAGATTGGCGGTTCCCAACCTTCAAATTGTTTCAGCGCATTCAACTCACCAATCAACTCTTTCGCCTGGGCCAATCGCTCCAAGACAGCGTTTCGTTCCACATCACTGAGGCTCTGTGCAGATTGCTCGATGTCGTCAAAGAACGCGCGAATACTGTTCACTTTCGCCCAAGTCTGAATCACAGACTCAAGCCGATCTCGGCTATCCTGAATCACCTTGAATCGGCGCTTTTCCTCGTCTTGTCTGCGCCTCTCCTCACACGCTAATAAAAACTGTTGATGCTCGCGCTCGCTCCGCTCACGCTCGATTTCGACTTTATTGGCCAGCACCGGTGCCTCGGTAATCAGCAGCTTAATGATGCCGGAAATTTTACTGACCAAGTCGCCAGGCTTATCCTCGATCCAACGCTGTATCCATTCTGCGCGGTAGTAGGGAGAGTAAGCTTGTAGACAAAGGCGTCCGGTGGGCATGTCATCGCTCATTACCCAGCCATCATGAAACGGAGATCGCCGTTGACTGGCAGGAAGTGAGTTGAGTCGAACGTATTGCTTGCCAACACTCTTCACAGGCACATACTCACTGATCTCGTAGACTGTTAATCCGAGTTTGACGCTTCCCATGTAAACCACGGTGGGGCGCTGCGGATGCCAGAGTGCAGGATGAAAGTACCTCTTGGACTCCTTTTCACGGTGATCCACAGGCGCACGACTCATGTGCGTGGTGGAATCAGCGAGCGTTACGGAAAAGCCTTTTTTCATCAGTGCCAAGTACAACTGGTTGGCAAAATCGACGGCGTGGGCGAGTCCGGTGCGGCTCACGATGAGATCTGCCATGGCGCGTTTTGTCGGTCGCAAATAACCGTTTTCGCCTTCCCGAGCTTTTCCAAAATGCTCTTCGATACCCAGCAACAATGGGTGTCTTCGAGGCAATGTTGCATTGGTGTTTGCTGGTTGGCGGCCCAATTTCTGTGGCGCCTTAGGCAATGTCTGTGAAACCTTGATAGGGGCACCATTACGACTCCAGACGATCAGGGCGCCTGGTAGCGCTACTGGCAGAGCCGGGCGAACTTTTGCTTTTCCCGCCGCAACTTGAGCCCAGTACCCCACTGGCGGTCGAGGGATATTCAAGCTTGTATAGACCCGAGCCAAATAACTGGAGGAGACACCATATCGTTCTCCGATTTTGGTCATTGGCGTCGACCAAGCTTGTTCGAACAGTGACTCTCTTGTCACGACGTCTTCGGACGAGTCATCGGCTGGAACGGGAGCGTCCGGCGTGTCTTCCATGGATAATCGCTTCGATGAAAGTGATCGTTGAAATCAGCTACAGCTACATCATACTAGCCTAAGCGTCATGACGATCCGAGGCGATTGCAGACCAAGATTGTCATCTCAGCCGCCCTCCCCTTGATTCAACACTATCGAACTGGTAGTGAGCGCGGACAACGATTCGTGACTTGTTTCAGAGTATTCATTGACGCCCCTTTTTCATGGACATAACTCACGGAAGTATGGCCCTAAAGACGCTTCGTCATGATTTCCATACTTAAGCGGCGCCACATCATTGAGTGTGATTTCCTACCTCATTTCTGCACCTACACTACGAACCCGGACGGTTCGCTGATGTTCAAGGAGTTCGACTCTTCAACTGATCGCGTCGATAAACACCCTTAGCAGCCGTTAGCGTTTGGCATGAGTAACTTGACTCGACTTGCCGTGGCTAGCCCTTTCGATGAAAGGGTTAGGCGTCACCGGCCCGCCGCTTCTTGAATTGTTCAAAACGATCCCTGTACGAGAACATGTAATCGAGGATCGCGTTCGTGAACTCAATGGTGTCCCTGGCATCTGGCTGTGCGATGGAAACGCCAACGCCATGAGCAGCTTCATTGCCAACAATTCGCAGCGCA
Source organism: Pseudomonas sp. LB3P31 (assembly GCF_054897945.1). NCBI lineage: Bacteria > Pseudomonadati > Pseudomonadota > Gammaproteobacteria > Pseudomonadales > Pseudomonadaceae > Pseudomonas > Pseudomonas sp. LB3P31. The sequence goes on along the minus strand of NZ_CM142710.1, from coordinate 406,605 downwards.
TCAGACCATTCGAATAGACGCTCGTCGATGAGGCCAACCTCTTTCATTTTCTTCAACGAGAGGCTGAGGTTTCGCTCCGCAACGCCATGCTCTGCGCATACACCTTCAATAGTCTTGCGGCACATGATTGCGGATGCTGTATAGGCCTGAGACCGATAGCATGCGCAGGCTTCTTCGAAGGCGGCGCGAATCTACTTGGGGGCATTTGGATTGACTCGGACATCGGTTTGGGGGAAGACCACAAATGGGGTATCCCATTTATCGCCTTCAGCCATGTTTCCGACATTTGTCTGTCGTACCAGTATGGGAGAGCTGCAAGCCGTGCATGACAGCAGCGTGTAGCGGCAAGAGGGTTCTTTGCCATCAAATTGGCGCCCGTATCCGCCGGTCTCTTCGGCGTCAACGTACTGCCGGCATTCTGTGCATTGGATGATCATGTTGTTTTGGGACACTGAACGATTAGTAGGCGACCTAAGCGGAGTAACGCTATCGTCGTTTGCGTTGCATAAGGCCCTTGTCCACGTAGATCCCTGAATGATTGGAATGTCGCGCCAAAAATCCAACATGAGCCAATGAGATGAGAAACGTGACAACGCCCGCACGCAGATTACGAGGCCATTAGCAGCGTGTCTATGGCCTGCCTTTTTCGCCGATCGCAGTCCGCCGCAAAAGGCCGCAAGCGCTCCAAAGCCGACCGTGACAGCAGGTAGAATTGATCAATTATTATCCGCACCAATATGCAGCGTTGAGTCGAGGGAGTAATTTTCAGTTGGCGCAATCGTTGCGCATTACACATCCGGCCAATGTTATCGGCTAGGATGCTGATTTCCCGCAGACAGGCGTCTATCCGCTGTGTTTTTAGCCGCCTTGATGCCCCCTACTTATTCAGCTTGAGCCCAAAATACATAGTAGATGCCACTTTGCTATCATGCGGTAATTGTATATAGTCAAAATTGAAATTACTGATATCAGATTTTTAAACAACAATCAGCCTCGCAACTATGATGGAGACGTCCATATGATAAAATTTGGTAACCAGGCTTACGACAGCTTGATAACGGAGCTACTAAATGATGCTGTTTATTTGGAAGGCAGATCAAACAGAGGCATAATATCAACCGTGCGACAATACACTGAAGTTGTCGTGCGAAGAATTCTGGATCTAGAGCCTAATGCAAGCATGACCTTGGGTAAAAGTGATGTCAGCTCAGCTCTGAAAGCGATAAGCAATAATAATGAATTGTTATTAAGTGCAGTTGAAAATATTAGAGTCCTTGGCAATAAATGCACTCACACTCAAGAACTAGGACCTATTACAGATGAAGACGTATCGAATATATTTGATTGCCTATTCGATCTTTATGCTTATTTGTTTGTGAATTTTTTTACCAAGCATAGATTTGGGCAAAATGGAGAAATATTGTCCTCGTTCTCTATTTTGCCTCCGATTATTCGATACAAAACACTAAAAAATCTATACGAGTTGGACCCGAAAAATCTCAATGTAATAGATAAATACACGCTGGCTATTCTTAAGGCTTTCGATGAACACGAAGCAAAGACTTGGATTATAGAGCGAAAAGAAGAATTAGTTGCAATGTCGACCCTCACTGAACAAAACATTGAAGACATAAAAAATAAATACGGACAAGCATTTGCGCTAGAAAACAAGCTCAAAGCGCCCAATATGTTTGATTGTTGCATGGATCGAATTGATAAGGTTGCGTTAACTATTTCAAAAAACGGCTTGCTTTATAATGACTTCGAAAGTGCTATGGAGCTTTTCAAGAGCAAAGGCTTCGTCAACGGCGACACGGCTGAAACCAACGAATTTAATGCCACAATGCAATTTGTATATCTAGGCAGAAAACCCAAGCCTAATGATCGGCTAGATGATAAGGAAAGATACTTAACCTTCTTATGACATCCTACGTAGAATTTTGTGCGGGTGTGAGTTGCCAGTCACGATTGGCCAATTTCGGCTAATCGTGGCCGGATGCTTTTCGCAGATAGCCGTCTATCGTGCACAGTGATTTTCTCGTTCGAGTGAATTTTCACAATTTACTATTAGGCTTGCCCGCATGAAGCGAGCGAGTAGAATCAGAAATTAGGTGCTGCTCCGCAGAGCCTCCAACTCCTCTGGAGCAAGCCTCTTCGTCTGGGCATAGCCTTGTATATACCTAGAAAGAATGGACGTCGCTTCTCTGAAACAATCCAAAATTTCCACCCAACTGAACTCAGGAAACTTCAAATCAGACGCGGATATATGGAACTCAATGGTACGCTCTTCTTCCTCGAAGTTAGAAATTGCATCGCTGATATGTGAGCCAGAAAAATGAACATAACCAGAGAGGTTCGCATAAACATCAGGAAGCCAAGGATGGTCTTCCTTGTGCGTTTCAACAAGGTATGCGTCCATGAGTCTATTGCCATTTCTGTCTTTCAACTTATCGATGCGGACGCCCTCTAACACGCTTGTGGCAAAGGCGTGCGGTTCTGAGACTAGCCACGCTGCCGAGAATCGTAGCGCAGTGTCAATATGCATTCGAAGCAACGATCGTGCACAGACCATGTTCCATGCTCGGACCATCGCAGTGACCGCACTCGCTGTACTAACGCTCCTTTTAATGGCCGCAAACACCATCCAGTCAAGTGGGAGCATCGGGCTGCCATTGGGACCGACAACCTGCATGCCCAATTTGAGTAATGCGTCGCTGTCTTGATCGAGCGCCTGTAACAGTGCTTCGACGTGCTCGCTCGGTAGAGGGTGGTCATTGCTCATTCCAGAGGCTCCTAACGTTCAGATTCAGGGGGATATCCAATAGCCTGTAACTGCTTTCTCGATATCGAATACCAAGGCGTTCAATCATCATCAGACAACAGCGGTGAATCGATGTCTATCTCAACACCTTTGACTAGCCCATCGATCCGAGAAATGAGCGCTGGGGATATCACTTCCAGTCGGTTTGGGCAGACCGCAATGTCATGTTCAAGAAAATCCAGAAACCGGCTTAAAACGGATTCCTCGACACCTGTCGGCTCGCCGTCCTCCTCCCTGTCAGTAAGAGGCAAGCTTGGGTTAATGGGTATGAGATCTACCATCGCTCAGGCGTCTTCTGCTCCGAACCTTGAGCACCTAAGCCTTCAAATCTCGATGACCAAATCAGCCCTGAATCCTGTTTGTTCACCTGGATAACCTCTTGGGTTCGAAATCAACCGGCAGCCATTTTCAATGAAGTCAGCAGAGGCGTGGGTATGGCCATATACCCACACATCCGCCTGACTCACCAATTCAGGCCAGTCATTCGCATACGCCGCCTCCAGGTGCATGCCGAGCTTTTCGGAAAGCCCTGACGGGGTCGGAGCATGATGAGTGATGACCACCGTTTTCCCATCGAATGGTTTTTCGAGTTCCGCTGATAACCAGGCGTACGTCGTCGTTGATTCACTAACCAGATCATCGGGCCTGAGGCGTCTAAAGTTGTTCGCCGTGCGAATGACGGCATAGTCGTTCATGCATTCCAATGCCGCTTTTTTTGCAGCGAACACATCGCCCATAAGTGAAAAGTCAGTCCAGGCGGTGGCGCACAAAAAGCGCGTCTGATTGAACACGAATGCCTCATTGTTCAGCACATGAACGTGCGACCGAGCACTTCCCTTCATTTTTATCAGGGTGAGCTCCAGGTGGCCTCTGTAGAATTCATGGTTCCCGCACACGTAAAGCACGGGGCAATCGAATGCGTCATTGACCCAATCCACCCCGCGTGCTTTCGTGTGAATATCACCGGCAAGAATGACGATGTCGGCATCAGCCGGACCGGGATCAAACGACGCAAACTCGAGATGCAGATCAGAATAGATTCTAACTTTCATTAAGAAATACCATTTCAGGGTGATCAGAAGTAGCAAGCAGTACACAGCATCAGCTTTGGCTAGCGGCTCTCAACGACTTGATAACCGGCCAAGATGCGTGCGTTCTCGAGCCTTGGCCGGCCAGGACGTACAGCTTGTTTTTACTTTCAAAAAAGCAACTGTTGAGCGGAACAATCACATCAACTTCCACCGGCGAAACGCATCTTCGAGACGCCTGAGCGGAATCATCGGCGAGCGCCAGGCTCCCTGGGGCAGTCCTAGATCCTGTAACAAATCCGGCATCGCCAGCAGCAACCGAGCATCTGCCTGTAAGCGTTCGAACAACCATTCCGGGTCTGCCCTATGCGCGAAGTTAGTACACACAGCCCCCCAATCGACTGAACCTAATCGTTCAATATTTGTTGGCCACCGTGTGATCCGCACAATGCCCTCGATATCCATCACCATGGGCGCAACATCGTAGATGGGTGCAAAGCTCACTCGCTCCTTGCCCCGAAGGATCGAGAGATTTCCGCCATGGTTGTCGGTGTTCCCGGCAATCTGATTAATCAAATCCCGTCGCAAGTATTCGCTAACCATGTCAGGTATTTCAGATTCTTGGCCGGCAGCAATCCATGTTTCCGCTAGCCGATCCACGACATCGAAATGATTCAAACAACCACCTCGATTGCTGACGCCACATAATGAATACATGGATTCGACTGCGATGCGCTCCACTCCCCCCAGAGAGACCTTCCGATCGAATCTTTGCATCCAAATGCTAGGCATCTTCGCTGCTTCGTGGGTCAGACCATCGGCGGCGATCGTGTCGATCCCCAGCTCGCCCAGCGCGCGGTAAAAGCAATATTCGCTATGCAGGATGTCGCGGTCTAATTGAGTGGCGGTGTTACGCGGGAACTTAACAAACCAATGTCGGCACACATCAGCGTCGCGTAGCGCCCCCTCAGGATAAAGCTGCCCCCAAGCATCTTCGACCAGCAGCATTTTTGGAGCTTCGCCGCCAGCGCCAAGGGCACCGCTTATCGCCATTCCCGATTCCCTGGCCTGGTCGAGAAAGCCCGTACCTTCCTGAACAACCTCGTCTCGATTAAACCCACCAGTTAATTTCTGTGCGGAACACAGCGCTCCGGCCGCACTTTTTATACGCATATGCCCAATGGGAGCAGCAGCGAATTGCTGCAGCAGAAAGAGATCAATCGACATCCCTGGTGGTACTACCACTCTCGACAACAAGTGCCGACGTCCGGCACCGGCCGGGATGATATCGCGCAGAAAAGCTGGGGCAGATTCACGCCAAATATCCCATTCCAGAGGGAGGTTCGCACTGACGGCCGGCGCTTTAACCGTACCCAGTTGAATGTGCTGATCCACAAGATATTCGGGCTGGTAGTTGATCGTGCACCGGCTTCGCAGGCTCTCTCTAGGTGAATCGAAGCTGACCACCAGTGCATCGCGCCAACAGCCATCCGAGTGAATTTGAAGCGTGATGGATTCCATACGTCTCGGCCAATTGCCGAAGCCTCACTGTGCCTTGATCAATATCAGTCCGCCGGGCTTTTGGGGGGCTGACGGTCCCCCTGAACAGCGGGGAATAGTTTCTCGATCAGCGTCGCCGAATCACTCCAATCGCGAGCAAGGCGTTCCGCCCAAGCAGGGAGCTTTTTCCAATCTCGCACTACTTGACGAGCCCTAACAAATATTCGTGTAGCGCTGCAACAGCAGGCACACTTACGTGCTTTCTCGCGCCACGGCCGGCCAGGATGTACAGCGTGTCTTTGCTTTCAAAAATGCATCCATCAAGATCCCGTTGGTAGCCACTTAACACGCTTTCGCCAGGGCGGTGCTTATTCTGGCTATCGAACACCATCAACTGGGCAAACAGGATGGTTGTCTCAAGACCCTGCGCTTTGATGTCTTGCTCTATGGATGGCGGAGGCAGCACATCCAGCAACATCCAATGTCGAACGACGCAAAAATGCCTTTCCTTGAACGTATCGCTGGCGACGCTGATCAGTTCATCATCGGCGAGCCTTGAGCCTCCCACTATGTGTGCTGCCCCGTAAAACAAATCGCCAAGTAACTCGGTGTCAGTAACGTTCGATTTTTTCATTGCTACCCAAACCTGCTTTCCCCCTGTGATCGCCATGTAAGGAGCCGTCTTCACGATGTCCATTACGATGACAACTCGAAAGTTCCAGTGAGCTTTCTTCGTTGCACGCTCACCATTCCCGGGTAAGTCAGTGATAAATGCGATTCATATAAATATTGCTGCCGGGCGGAATCCAGCTCACCACGACGTAAAGACTCCCGCCGACAGTGCGGAACAAAGAGTACCCGTCGATGAAAAACACCTTCAGAATCCTTGATGTTCTGATACTCGCACCTTCTCTGAAACGGCCAGTGGTATCGCCATACACCGTCCCCATGAGTATTGGGGGGCTTTCAACAGCCGCCAGCAAATAGGCAGTCACTGGCATACCGAAATCCACTTCCATTGCCGCGGCAACAGCTGCAGGTACGGACGGAGCTAGCTTTTCTTCACCCATGTCGCGATGCACCTGAGGAGTGAACCAGAGTCAAAAAACGCCTTTCTCGATGCTTCATGAAATTCCCCGCATTCATCAAATTCAAACGCCAACAGTCACGCTCACAACGCAGTGGTAAGCACTCAGCGTCGTCTCTGTCTCGATTTCGATTTACTTCTAAATTGAAAGAGCGCACACATGGGCGAAACTGGATTTATGTGCGTTGTGAATTCTACAAACGCGCCATGGCCGCCACACATATTAATATATAGATTTGAGTGGCGGATAGCAAACGCGGCATACAACTCTGTTTTTACGGAACGGAAAAATGTCTGTGCGAATCGCATTCGCCGCGGCGCTGAAGCTTCTGAGAACAGGACGCGGTCTTAAGCAACAGGATCTGAGTGCAAGCCTCACTCAATCGCACGTGAGCCAAATTGAAAGTGGAAAGACATCGCCCAGCCTTGAGGCAATCATCGACCTGAGCAATGCACTGCAGCTGCATCCTGTTGCGCTGATGGCTCTTGTTTGTGCAGCGCATGAAGAACTGACTCCCGGCGATATCCTGGAGCTCGCAAAAGAAGACCTTCAGTCACAATCGCTGCTCGGGATTACCATTGCACTGGAATCCGAAGAAAAGCCGCATCCTCGCGTTGCAGCAGCAGCGCTAGCACGAGAGCAAGTCCAAGCGTTGAAAGATCAGGGTTATTCGCAAGCTGACATCGCGCGGGAGTTGGGGATGGCGGAATCAACGGTTCGACGTCATTGGCACCGTGTAAGTTAAGGTTGGCTCGCAGGGTTTGAGTATTTCCACCAATCGCTCAAGGTCGCCAGCAACGGCACTGCTATGCTTGGTTCTCCATTCGAACGGAGTCGAGTCATGGCTGAGCAATATTCCCTTCCTGATGTGCTGGCAAGAATGTACGAGAACCAGCTTGCGGTCGAAGCCGCACTCATGGAGCTTGTGCTCCTGGAGGAGCAGCGCGGGTCTTCAGAGGCGTGTGAAAACGCTCGAGGAGCGCTTGAAAAGATCGGTGAAAATGCTGGACATATCAAGCAGGGCATCGCCCGATTGAGGGGAGCTGCGGGCACTTCTGAATATTAAGCTTTTTTTCCTGTGGCTTTGTCGCTCGAACGAAGCCGTACTCTGCAACTGTGTGGCGCGTCCCTGTGTAACCTACCGAACAGCTCCCTCCCCTGTTAGGCACTGCTCACTAGGCGACAGAGCCGTGGCTGTTAGGACTAAGACCCGAACACCTGACCGTTGGCCTACCCAGGCTCTTCATTTTCTCGCCATGACCTGTGTCATTGGGACGAAAACATGAGCCGCTTTGATGATCACCGTGGGTCACGGTGTCCTGGTTCAATGGCGCCGATCAGATGACTCTCCAGATCGAATGAAGGGGGTACTTTCACGCTGTAGGCCTCAGCCCCCTTAAGCTTGATGTCTGCCAAATCACAGTCGCTGAAATCACATCCGTTGAGCACGCTGCTTCGTAAATCTGCTCCCTTGAACGACCCGTGACGAAAATTGCTAGTCATCATCATCGCTCCCCGGAGTGAGCAGCCATCAAAGCGTCCATGATCAGCTGTCACTTGAAGCAAGTCCGCGCTTGTCAGGTTGCTCCGGCTAAATTGCGCCCAACTCAATTTGGAACCCTGAAATCTGGCTTTCGTCAAATTACACAAATGAAAACTGGCAAAGCTGAGATCGGAATGCGTCAACGAAACCCGTTCCAGGCGCTCCTCGCACAAATCCAATCCTCGCAAGTCGTCCAAAGCTTCGGGATATGGAGCGGCAACCCCAACGTTGGGCAGCTGCGAAAGCAGATTGGGCCAACTGTCGTCTGCATTACGCAGGGCCAGTAAAAGCTGCTTCTTTACGCGCAAACCGGCCTCGGTTTTCCACCGATCTCGAAGCTCAGCTATCTCTTGAACTGATGGTTTTTGTTCTTCTGCCATTCTTCCAACTCCAAAAAGCGTCTGCCCTTCTTCACTCGGGCTCCCCTGCGAATCATCGAGGGCAATATTCTTGCATCGACTGAGCACTCGAGTTCACCGGGATAAGGTGTCCCCGTATAACCATTGATCGTCGAAACGCGCCCCTCCAAAAGGCGCTCCAGATCCCAGCCGATCATTTCACCCAACTCATAAACCCAGCCACCCGCTTCGGCCCAATAGATAGCGCCTTGCCCCATGGGGTGAGACACCACCGAGGTTAGCGTGGTGCCGCGAAAGCGCGTGCCCCGTCCTCGGCTTGCGTGCCTTAGAAGATCAATGCAGGTGCCTTTGAGCGGGATTCCGGCGCTGAAAGCTTCAGCAGGATCGATTAGCGAAGTCCCATAAAACCTGTCACCAATTCCTACCGGCCTCACCAACTCACCACTGGGTAATTTGGCCTTTAAATCTATCATTGGATTGGAGCTGTCACAGGTGCAACAGGTATCGTCACAATATTGTTTTTTTCGTAGATCCATTACTAGCTCTTGAATTGGAAACTGCGCTTCATCTGCGATCTGTGCCTAGGGGCCGATCGCGTCAACAGAACTGACAGACGTTGTTTGACATCTCGCTCAGCTAATTTAGGTTGTAGCCGTTAATCCTGGTGAGCAGCACTGCTTTCCAATGGCTTTCACGAGCTGAAATTTCGCTTTTCATTGCATGAATATCGGCAATTTCCAGGATGGAAAATCGCAGGTCGTATTTACGATCAGGCGATGCCTCGATGCCGAATTCCTTTTTCAGTGCAACGTTACCGCCGTGCCCGGTCGCAGCGTAGGTTCGCCATCGCCCCCAGATACCCTCCTCACCATCGGCCTTGCCCACATAAAGCTTGCCTATGGCACTGTCAGTGATCAGATAGACCCCCTTCACGTTAGCGAGCGCCGCGCGCCAACTTTTTACGTCGTGACGAACCACAATATCCAAGTGTTCCTTGGTCAGGTTCACGGCTTTGTAGCCTGGAAAGTCGCCGACACTCAAACGCTTAGGTAGTAACTCCCTCACAACGAGATCTGCGGCCATTGTTGTGCCCAGCGGGTACGAATGTCGCTTCTTGTACGCGCTGGTGAGATAAAGTCTGCCCACCCACTCCTCTGCCGCGTCAATACGTTGCAGCTCGTAGATGTAATGCTTACGTGGTGTGCTGTGCTTGGTGCAGCTCACCTTTCGGAAAAGCCCTGCGAAAAGCCAGCTATTTGGGCGTCCTGCCTGAATGAGCGACACCACAAATTCTTTTTTGAAGTTTTGATTGGCTTGCCAGGATTGCCACCGATCAAACCGGCCTTCAAGGAACACGTCCAATGGATGTTCCTCGCCGTTGTGCCTCGCGAGATGGACCTTCGCGGTTGTGGGAGTGAACGTGGGCTCCCACATTTTGAGTAGATCGAATAGCAGCATTTTTGCTCTCTTATGCAGCTTGGAAAGAACGTGCGCGCGAGCATACGGCGTCGCTGTCTCACCTAATCCAAATGTGCACTAAGTGCCGAGGTGCTCCGAGAGAACCAGATGGAGGCGGAGTTGATTGCGTATTTCGCTCATCGTGACCGGTCATTTCGCTAACAACGTGACCGGTTTCTCCACCCGATTGCGCGGGGTCTAAATTCTAACCGCATCGGTCACGATGCCGCTTCTTCTTCCGTCTTTTTACGTCGCAGTGACTCGCCCTTCATCACGATTCGATACGCACTGTGCACCAACCGATCCAGCAAGGCGTCGGCCACGGTCGGGTCGTTGATCCAGCCGTGCCAGTGATCGACCGGCAGTTGGCTGGTCAGTACCGTCGACCGCGAGCCGGCTCGGTCGTCGATCACTTCCAGCAGGTCGTGCCGGGCGTTTTCTTCCAGCGGTGCCAGACCCCAGTCGTCCAGGATCAGCACGTCGACTTTGGCCAGTTGTTGCAGCGTACGGCCGAAGCTGCCGTCTCCGTGGGCGATGCGCAGTTGTTCCAGCAGGCGCGGCGTGCGCAGGTATAACGTGCTGTAGCCTTGGCGGCAGGCTTGGTTGCCCAAGGCACAGGCGAGCCAGGTTTTGCCGACGCCGGTTGGGCCGGTCAGCAACAGGTTGTGCTGTTGGCGGATCCAGTCACCGCTGGCCAGGGTTGCGAGCTGGCGTTCGTCCAGGCTTCTGCCTTGGCGGCGGTCGAGGTCTTCCAAGCCGGCGCCGGCGTATTTGAGCTTGGCTTGTTTGCGCAGTCGCTCCAGGCGTTTGTTGTCGCGCCAGGCCAACTCGCGGTCGAGCAGCAGGCCGAGCCGCTCATCGAAGCTCAAGCTGTGGCAGGCCGGCAGTTTCCATTGCTCTTCCAGCGCCTTGGCCATGCCGCTGAGGCGCAGTTGATGCATCTGGTTAAGGGTGTGTTGCGTCATCATTGAACAGCTCCTTTTGGGTGTAATAGTCAGCACCGCGCACGTTCTCGTGGCGGCTTGGATAGGCGGCGGCGGTGGCCTTAGGCAGCGGTTGCTGGTCGAGCCCTTGTTTGAGCAGGTTGCGTACGGTGCGGCTGTTGAGCGCGCGCAGCTGGACGGCGCGATGGGCCGCCGCTTCAAGGCGCTCGTTGCTGTACTGGCGAGCCAGCGAGAGCAGCCCCAGGCAGGATCGGTAGCCCATCTCCGGATGGGGTTTGTGGGTCAGTTGATGTTCGACGATCTGCCGGACGTGTGGGCCGATCCGCTCGCCCCAGTCGAGCAGGCGCTGGGGTGTCCAGTCGCGATGGGCCTTGTGCGAGGCCGGCATGTGTTCGCTCTGGGTGCTGTAGGCGCCGCGCCGCGGGAGCAACAGGTGGCTGGCGACTCGCCGGTGGCCATGCAGGATTTCGACGGTATGGGCGCTCACTCTGGCGTCGACGCTTTGCCGGGCCAAGGCCGAGGGCACGCTGTAAAAGCCGCCATTCACTTCGACGTGGTAGTCGATGTTGACCTTGCAGCGTTTGAAGGTCACGACCTCGTAAGGGTGCGCCGGTAACGGTTTCAGCGCCGGCTGGTCGAGTCGTTCGAACCAGTCCCGTCGGCATCCGTCGAGCTTTTTGAAAGGGCGACGGTTCAAGTCCTCCAGCAAGCCAGCGATGGCCTGATTGAGGGCATGCAGGCTGAAGAACTGCTGATGCCGCAACCGCGCCATGATCCAGCGCTCGACCACCTGCACCGCCACCTCTGCCTTGGCTTTGTCCTGCGGCTTGCGCGGTCGCGCCGGGAGCATGATGGCGCCGTAGTGCTGGGCGCACTCCAGTGCGGCGCGGTTCAGGCCAGGCTCATAACGGTCAGGCCGGGCGACCAGGGCGCGCGGGTTGTCCGGTACGATCATTTCGGGGACGCCACCGAAGTAGCTGAGGGCCTGGCTCAGCGCCGTCAGCCAGTCCACTTGGGTCTCGCCTGGCGTGGCGCACGCGTAGGTGTAGTTCGAGGCGCCGAGGGCCGCGACAAAGATATGCGCCTGGCGGATCTCGCCGGTGGCGGCGTCGATCACCGGCAACGTAGGCCCGGCGTAGTCGATGAACAGCTTTTCGCCCGCGCGGTGCTGCTGGCGCATCGAACGTTTGAGTGTCCTGGCGTAGCTGCGGTAATGCTCGACGAACTGGGTGTAGCGGTAGGTCGGCTGGTCGGGATGAGCGGTGGTGTATTCCTCCCACAGCAGTTGTAGCGTCACGCCTTTGCGACGTAGTTCGCGGTGCAAGGTGATCACGTCGGGCAACACGCGGTCGCCGCGTGTGTGGACGATCTTGGCGGCGGGCACCAGGGCGGCGCCGAGCGCCACCTCATCCAGTAGAGCCAGCGCGGGCCATTCGATGCCGGTGTCGCGCGCCGCCTTGATGTACTTGCTGACAACGCCCTTGGACAGTTGTAAGGCACGGGCGATTTTCTCGAGGGACAGGTCGGCCTCGAACTTGAGGCGCAGGCATTCTTTGATATTACGCATGGCTACTCGCTGCGCCGCCATCCTTCGATTCCCCGAAATGGGACTGAGGGTGGCGGCGCGTCAGGTCATGCGCAACGGAGTGGAGGGTATTTCGCTAACAACGTGACCGGTCATTTCGGTAAGGGCGTGACCGGCTGTTTCGGAACAGGCGGAAATCGGTCACGTTGTTAGCGAAATGAGCGGTCACGCGTTAGCGAAATGGTCGGTCACAATGTACCGAAACGGGCGGTCACGATGGGCCGAAATACGCAGTTGATTGAATGAACAACTTCGTGGGGTGAATCCAGCATTCGTGACAACAGCGGGTAGCGCGCTCATTCCACTGCAAGGTCATGGAAGACCTCTGCTTGCCGCCGTTTGTAGCGTCCTGCTGCCCAAAATATAAAATCGAGGGCCTTATGGTCGGAAACGTATCCCTCAGTGTCTCGAAATTTTGATCGGAACTGAACTCTGACTTGCTTGAATGTGCCCTCCTCTATGATCTGATCATAGAGCTTCTGCAGACCTGAATAGAAGAGAAGATACATCTCTAATCGGACCTCAAAAGGTTTGTAGGGAGGCGGCCTTTGGAAGCCGAAGATCGAGGCAACCTCAGTATCGTAGATCGGTTTGTGGGGGCAGACGGTCGCCGCCATTTTGGTGGCAAATGAAAACTGGAGAGAGGACTGACCTTTGAAATTTGGAAAGTCTCCCAGCTCTCTTGCGATCTCACATAGATCGACGGTGCCGGCCGATTTCGCGATGCTCATGAGCTCAAAATAACGCTCCTTGAATTCAGCGCTCAGGCCTGCACTGTCCAACCGATAAAATGACCTATATACGAATTTGAAACAGCCTGTCTTGCGCGGGATCTTCAACAGCAAAACGGTCACTGAGGAAACGATAAACCGCGATTGATTCGGCTCCAAGCTCACCCAGCACCTCAGTGGCCTGTCCTTCAACCCAGATAGGTGACTCCAATATCATTGCTGTTCCTTGCACCATTGAGGTCTTCCTGCCAAGGCCCCTGGAAGCGCCCTGTATCAGCGGCGCCTGACGTGTAACGTTCAATGTGATATTCGCACATCGAAGCGCGCTTTCAGAGCCTTAAATAGCTTCGCTTTTGACCTATCGGCTCGCAGCATTTAGTCCAGGTCTTCCTTGGAGTGACGTTCTCAAATGAGCCCAGGCACATCATCGCTTGTGCGGTTGACTCGGATGCCACGCTGCACCGCAGGGCGTTGCTCAATCGCTTTGGCCCAGCGCTCGACATTGGGGTACTCGGAGTTGTTTAGGAATTCAGCGTGGCCATAACCCCAATCGAGAAACACCCCGCCGTACCAAGGAAAAATGGCAATGTCCGCAATCGAGTAGTCTTCGCCAAGGATGAAGGTTCGCCCCTCAAGGCGTTGATTCAACACATCGAGCTGCCGTTTCACCTCCATCGCATAGCGGTTGATCGCATATTCAATTTTTACCGGGGCGTATTTGTAGAAATGAGCCAGGCCTCCCGGGAGATAGGGTGTGCTGCCAACCTGCCAGAAAAGCCAAGACAGGCACTGAGCGCGCCCAACCGGATCCTGTGGAATAAATCGACCGAATTTTTCCGCCAGGTGCAACAGAATGGCGCCCGCTTCGAAGAGCTTGATGGGCTGCGCACCGCTGTAGTCGATCATGGCAGCAATCTTGGAGTTCGGGTTCAACTCAACGAATCCAGAGCCAAACTGATCGCCTGCGAAGATGTCGATCATCCAGGCGTCGTACTCGGCATCATGCTCGCCAGCTGCCAGGAGCTCTTCAAGCATGATCGTTATCTTGCGCCCGTTTCCTGTCCCCATAGAGTAGAGCTGAAGTGGATGCTTACCACGGGGCAGCGGTTTCTCGTGCGTAGCGCCCGCTGTCGGCTTGTTGATGTTTGCGAAGGTGCCGCCATTGGGCTGATCCCATACCCAAACTGCTGGTGGGACGTATGGATTGGACTCGTTCATCGCCTACTCCTATTCATGGATACGCAGCTAGCGTCTATCCGGTGCGCAACACGGATCGGGCTGAGATCGCCCGGGACAAGCCGAGAGGTAATCAAACACAGGAGATTTTATAGATGACAAAACCAATCTAATCAACCTTCCAGCCGACTCATTGGTCAGGTACCCACCTTGACCACCTTGCAGGAGGATGATCGTCAATATCGGATTGTTGATCCCATTCCCTCAAAAGCGGCATTGCTAATGAGCAGGTGGCAGGTTCTGATCCTTCGCCACGGCAATGCCCGAATAGCCAAATGACAGGAGGACAACCGCCGTATTGCTCTCCTCCACGTTTTCCAAGACATTAGAGGAACACAGTGCCATGCCCGGCCTATTGGCAGATGGCTGTAATCGGTTCGTGAGCCAGCGCCATGAAACTGAGTCTTCAACTCGATCCAGTCTTCGACCTGCTTGACCTTCAGTTGGCTCTCATAAATTCCACGTGGACTTCAGTTGAATCATCGTCGAGCATCCATTTTTCAACCTCGGCTGACCATCCAGGCTTGCAGAACTCAAGGGTTGTCCAGAAGTTTTGATAGCTTTTATAGTCAAGTTCTTGGGCGATGGTCTGATGGTTTTTATTCAAGAGATACCATGCGGAGCGCATCCTGGTGCCCCAGTTGTGCGCACTCAATAATATCTGACCGGTTTCTTCTTGAAAGCCGAGCATGGGCAGACGGGAGATGAAAAAAACAGCGGCAACCTGGCCATATTGCGGCTGTTGATATACAAGTTCGTCAACCAGTTGATACAGCAGCCCGACACCTTGGAATATGCAAATATTGGCAGATTCTTTCTTCTGCGTAACATGTGCAACCTTAAGCGTTGGCCCTCTAAGAGAAGGCGTTACGTTGACGTTGATACTGAAGTCTTTCAAAGTGAATCCTCAATTGTTTTTATTATTGGAGTCAATTTAATGACTGCAGATCATTCGATGCAAACTATTTGCGCTTGACAGCAATGCCTTTAAAGGTAGGAATACGACCTTACTTCTTCGATTTCGCGCAATAACCACGCTGAAGGCGTCGGCGTACGCCTCTCAGCAATTTATGTGATTTTATCTGTTTGCGACCGACAGGCTATAGATTGCTCCGGCTCTGTCGGTCTGGCTTTCAGCAGGTCAATGCTGGGTAAGATTGAAAATCTTCATCGATGTCATCGCCGAGAATCCACCTTTCAACTTTCTCTTGCCACTCGGGATTACAGAATTTATCGGTAGGCCAATAATTCTGGTAAATTTCGTAGTCAAGCTCTTGGGCTTTGGTCTTGTGAGCGTTGTCCAAGATGTACCATGCACAACGTATCCTGAGATTCCAGGTGTCCGCGTTCAGCAGTATTTGGACAGTTTCTTCTAGAAAGCCGAAAAGGCGCAGACGAGACGTGAAGTAATCAGTGACGACCTGAGCGAGTTGTGGTTGCTGCTCAACAAGCGCGTCCGACATGCGGTATAACAAGCCGATGACTTGAAATGCTGAAACGTCCGCCGACTCTTTTTTGTGTGGTGAGTGTGAAACTTCAAGCTTCGTTCCATTAGGCGTGGACGTAACAATGGCATCCATAGTAAAGGTGTTCATAGGCGTCTCTTTTTATTGTAATTGTTATATCAATATAATACTCGCCATCCAAGCAATGCAAACTATTTGCGATTGACGCTGTTCTGTTTTGACGTATAAAAGATCGTGTACCTAAACAATAATGACCTAAAATCATTGTTACAGTCATTGATGTAATTTAAGTGCTAAGCTAGCGACACACCCTCGTTATCACCCTGAGCGCAAGCAATATTGTGACTCATATGTTCCACAGTGTGCCAAATCATTTAGATTAGAGCAGTCGTTGAAACAACATCGTGGCTGTGAAGTCCGCTATCGAGTGGGTGTCAATCAGAGACAATGCGGGAGTCGTTTTCCAAACTGCCTCTATTCAATGAGGGTAAGTCTTCACTTTTTCCGAAGCTCAAGCAAAAATGACAAGTAACTCTCGTCAAGAAGCATTCCAGAGCGCTTATGGTATTCCCGCTCGCCACTACGTCAGTGAAAAGCAACGGTGATACGACACACCGTGTTGGCCTCACAAGGCGATCATGACAGCTCGGCATTATCTGCGCTCTGAACCACGATTCTTGCGCGCTGAAGACGCGTCGTTACCCGGAGTAAACGGTACCTGTCCTGCAAATCGGGACTTTGCTTCTAGGGATAATTGTTCGTGAGCTGGAAACGTTGATAACGTCTTTTGACGAGATTCGGAGGGGGGGCTCGCCAAACAATGCGGCGGCATTTGAAACGAAGATAGGTGAAAGTGCAGCTACCACATCGGCACATCATTTACCGGCGCGGTAGGGAGCGCGTGTGCTGGCACACGGTCTCCCATTGCCCAAGCCGGAAACGGTCATACTGGCGAACCAGAACAACTTTTCCATCTTTCATGGCATTTTCTCCATCTGATCTCAGCGGGCCGCTGACAGCCTTTGCACTTCATGAGCAAAGCGAGCCAATGAGCGCGGGCGAGAGGGAGAGTGCTTCGGTGGTAGCTGCGGCGGCAATGCTACCAAGGGTTGTCGAGCTTTTCCAGGGTTATCCTTCACCGCCGGTTGCGACCCAAAAAAGAATTGAAAAACCGCCTTGAATCAAGAAATCCGAACACGAAAAAAAGCCCGGAGAGCATGCGCTTCCGGGCTTCGTAGGTTGCCAGTCAACTCATCATTTTGTCGAAATGCGACTCGAAATTCGTTTTCACAAACACGTCCCTGAAGCGCGCAACGTATTGTGCGGGATCAATTTCACCGAAATCGGTCAGGTTGACAGCATCCGAATGGGATTGGCGACTGATATACCGGTACAGCGCTCGGAACTCCGGATTCTCATCGGCCAGGTCTGCGAGTGCCGCTCCAAGTGAATCCTGACGGTGCACAAACGAGAAATAATACTCCAGGATATTTCTCATCATGTTCGGGATCACGTTGGTGGATGTGCGCCCGGCCAAAGCGTCCTTGATGGCCTGCCAGAACGATTGATAGTCGTTCTGCACTTCCTTCTCCAGCATGGTGGTGACCGAGCTGAACTGCGACTTGGTGATCCTGAACAATGCGAAAGGCGGTTCCTCATTCTTGGCTGCCGGCATCAGCTTGATCATTTCGTGAAAGAAAAACAGGTTATGCGTGAGAATGATGACTTGTTTGAATCTCGTTTTGGGGGTCAAGACCTGTCGTCTGATCAGCGAGGCAATGTCGTAGATGTAGTTGTGGGACAGGCTGGAGATTGGGTCATCGATCACGATAATCCGATTGCTTTTGAGCTTGCTGGTTTTGTCATCCAGGTCGCCGTTGCAAACCTCCAAAAAATACAAAAACGAAATCAGCGTTTTCTCACCTTCGCTCAGTGTCTTGAACACGTCATCTTTTTGGTCAGGTCGGTGTAGTCGATACTGTGGAACCTCACCCTCCTCCCTCAGTAGCTCAAAGCCCTTCAGACCCAGCACGCCGAGCCATCGGTTGATACTCCCAATTGCCTGGTCGATATTCGTGATTTTGGCGCGGCTTTCGACGATCGTTTCCTGATGCGTTTTGATTTTGCCCAGTATCAGCCTTACTGCATCTCGCTTCGCGGCCAATTTGTCATCGTATTCACGATGCTCCTTGGTAGCTTTAATGATCATGGCATCGCAGCCGCCACGCAAAACATTCCAAAAACGCTCCTTGATCTGCTCAAGGTGAGTTTTCTTGTCCCTGATCTTCAGGTTTATGGCATCGATTTTGTCCTGCTCGACCTGGACGGCAGCGTTTAGATCGGCGATCAATGTGACGGTCACCGTGAGGCTGACGGGGGCCGAAGGGCTAGCCATTTTGGCTTCAATACGCTGAATATTCTGCAGCAGTGCAGATTTCAAAGTGACCACGTGCGCGATAAACGACTTGCCCTGGTATTGAGGTTTATCAAGCTGAAGAAGCAGCTGATCAACACCGCTTTTATAGCGGGTTTCCAGCGCTGCCAGCTCCGCGATGCGAAGCTCGTACGTCTTATCGAATACCTTTTCAAGCTGCGCGTAGAAGTCATTCGGCAGTGCTTGCTGGCAGAATGGGCAATGCTCGTCATTTTTGTCGACAAACTTGAAGGATTGCTTGATCCAGTCCGAGTTGCCCAATTCCTGAATCAGAGCCGACAGATAAGAGTCGCCAGAGCCCGCAATGGTCTCTTGGAAAATAGGCTTCGTTTCTATGTCGCCTGCAGGGAATGCGAAAGAAGCAATGCCCTCAAGCTCCGTATCACTGGCGGACTGCAGCTCAGAGGCTTCTGCTGCCAATGATTCAGCAGTATCGGCCGTCGACTTGAACTTCAGCGGCACGAGTTTATCGTGTAACCGATCCTTGGTATTGATTCCGCCAAGGCAGTAGCTCAGCGGGCCACTGTCATACGGCTTTTTTTGCAGCCACATCTGGTCTTTAAGCGCAGCGGAAAGCGCTTCCTGCGCCGTTTTCAATTCCTTCCCGTCAGCAATTTCCGTCTGCTGCTCCTCGCTAAGGACTTTGATCGCGTCCTCTGCTGCCTTCAACGCAGCTTCCGCCTCAATGTTGCCTTCATTCAAGGTGAAAACCCCCGGCTGGACACTAGCGTGAAAGTTTTGCTCCATGAATGTGTGGTTGTAGACCAGTATTTCCCGTTCGGCGTCGACAGGGTCGATACGGCACGACGTGTGATCCGATGAGCTCGGATTTTGCAGAAAATTGCTGATGGTGGTTTTGCCCGTTCCATTCTGTCCGTAGAAGATGTTGACTCGAGTCAGCGGGCCAATGGACGTGTCTACGTTGGGGTCGTAGCTTGAAACGTTGCGCAGAACAATATTCTTGATCATTGTGCTGTCCCTGCGAGGCGGATTAGTTACAAGGCATCATGTTAATTCGCGTTTTCCTGTTTGAACAGCGCCGGTGATGAGAATGTGCCATCACGAATCGCCGGAGCGTTTATGCTGGGGCTTTGTGAATGCCGCACTGCACAAGCACAGCAGATACTCCTAGCGGCTTTATTAATTCAGGGGGCAAAATGAAAAAAATAATAACGGTTAATTACACCCACGCACGATCCATCGAGCTACGGTCGAAACGAGAAATCAGTTTGACTATTGTGGAGGGTGAATCGTCTATTGAAGACCTGATGCTTGGCGAATACGTATTGATCGTAAATGACCGTGGGATTCCTCACTGGGTCGCACAAATCAGCCGTTTCGTCATCACATCTGGCGATTATCCAAAGACCATAACTGCCTCGTTAGGTCGTATCGCTTCTCTATCGGAAGGCTGGCTTGAGGTCTCGAAAATCATTCGAGACAAATGGCTTCAGCACGCTAAGATTGAACTGCTGGACGTTGAGGCGCTGTTCCAGGTTGGAAATCTCCTTACGTCAAACGTAGAGAAGCCATTCGAGTCATTGACGGCCAAGGACGCTGCTACTCGGTTGGCATGGACGTATGGAGTTGAAACTAGCCAGGTCAAAATCTCGATCGAGTTCTAACCTGATTTCCTCATTGCCCCAGTTATTTGAAGCAACGCAACGCAACGCATCGCATCGCATCCATGCGTCGTATCTCAGTCACGGTTAACTACGAACGCTGCAAAGCCACTTCTGAGCAACCGCAAGCCAGCAATATGGACACCGAGGATGATTTGTGACATGTCGCCGTCATGACCATTCGCGGCTTTTTTTGCATCGAATTGGCCCGCAGGATTGAGGAAGTGAAGGCAGGTGTCGCCGCGGGCTTGGGCCCCCGGCGCATAAGAAAGACGCGGCCATCTCGGAGCTCAGTACCTAGGTTAACGCTTAAGCTGTCGATACATCTCCTGGGCGGTGCGAGAGTCAGCTTTCCTCTGCTGGCTTTTCAGCGGCTGGACGCTCCAGAACATGAATGAGGTACTCCAACATCTTCTGTATTGACTCGGGAGTCTCATTGATTTCGTCGAGTCGACCTGAAAGCTCTGCTGCAGCGGTCTTGGCTAGGGTAATCCAGCCTTGGCACAGGCGAGTCCACGTGTCGCAGCGTTTAATAAAGTTGAGAAGAAATTCCTTGGGATTAGGTAGTGTTCTGCCACCGTTGATCTTAGCTCGAGTCAGCCGCCAGTAATCGTGAGCAATCAGGTTCCGATCAATCACGAATCGCATCAATTCATCACCATCAAACTGAAACTGAGCCCCGTAGGTCTGAGCAATAGCCCCCAAAGTCTGTTTAGTTTTTGTGCCATCGCCCCGTAGAAACTCTTCAGCTGTCAGGTCTTTGAATCTACGATCGTGCGCCTTCAGATGTGATGCCATGCCATACAAAGCGAATTCAAACTTTTGTGCGCCCAGCATCGCCAGGCCCAGCAGTATCATCTCGTCAGAGAATTCTTCCAGTCCATCAGGTTGCAGGTTTTGGCCATCGCCGATTGACATAGCTTGCTCCTTGAGTTCGTCATGGTTGATCCCAGGAATGGGAAAAAAGCTTTGCACTATAGGATGCATACCCGTACAGGCGACGCCTTGAAATCTCATAACGCAACGCGCGTTAGCATCGCATGCTGGCGAGCGATGTGAAGGAAAACAACATCGGCCGCTAAGATTGGCATTATCATCTAAAACGATTCTACTTGCGGTCCAAATTGCACGATGATTGCTATCAAGCAGTCGGCGAACGCTCTCCAGGGCAGTGCCGATATCTTCGTCAAACTGTCATTGTCACTTGAGAACGGAGAACACCATGAAAGCAGCTACCCATCCGAACTATCGTACAGTGCTGTTCCACGACACCGCTGCGGATGCATTTTTTCTCATCAGCTCTACCGCACACACCAGCAGCACGCAAAAGCACAGCGATGGCAACACCTACCCCTATGTCGCGTTGGATGTGTCGAGTGCTTCGCATCCCGTGTATACGCATCAGCAACGCAAAGCGACCAACGAGGGGCGAATTGCTGGCTTCAACAAACGCTTCGCAGGCTTTAGCGCACGCTAGGGGCCCTTATGGATGACTTTCATCAACCGCCAATCAGCAATCTCTAGCAGCCCTTTGATTCAAGGGGCTGTTTTTTTTGACCGTCGACAGCGCTTGAGGCCAATAGCGGATTCCACGCTGGGATCCTGCTGGGATGTTCAGTTGTGCAGGATCCTTGAAACCAATTTTAAAGACATTGAAGCAGCCAATCGCCTGGCTCAAGGTCGTTGATGGCGCTGATACAAAGTGAGCCGCCAGAGTCGCCCGACTTTCGGTTGATTCCGTTAGCCGAAAACACACTTAGCGGTGGTTGTTCTTCACCATGCAGCAGGAATGTTCAATGCTCATTTGGCATTGATGAAAAGCCCTAAAGGGCCTGGGCTAGCGTCTCACTATTTATTCGACGAATAGCGCATTCCAACATCTGCTTCAGCGTACCCAGCATGATGTTATAGGGATCAGCCACCTGCTCCAGTTCATGTCGCTGCCAATCATAGAACATTCGCAACCATCTCCTTTCAAAATCCCCATTAAAATCCGTCCTGCTGAAACGAACAGGGCCTAACGAATTTCTGAGGGAGTCAGTTTCAAGCTTCAAAAGATGTTTCTTGTAGTCCATCCGTAACGCATTGGTCTTGGCGAATAGCTCGCCACTGTCATGTTTCACGAACGGTATCCGATGGACATTTGTGATCTGATCTCCGAAGGTAATCGAGTAGGACAATATTTCACCGGTGACTCCGTTCACTTGCAAACACACGATCATGGCATAGCTCGCATATTCACCGGGTAAATGGACACGAAATGCCGGGCGCCAGTACCACGCAAACACATACTTCATTATGTTGGCCTCCAGCAGCGAGGAATGTCGGCAAGCAGTGAAATGTTAAGACTTATACTTTCGTAATGACGAAGCTCGTCGCCGAGCAACGTCAACAGGTTAAAATGCTCCTCCATTAGTTCCCAGATAACCCATGCTCGAGCTGGCGTAAAATAACCTTCTGAGTTGGTCGAGTTCCCCTCTTCTTCTGTGATCCACCCCAAAAGCAGTCCACACAGATAAAGCGCGCTTACTCTTGCAATAGACGATGCGCGATAAATCTCTTGGTAAAAATTGAGATAGAAAGCATCACGGCGATAGACGTTAGGTCCGCCCCAATCTGAAAACACAACTTTAGGAAAAGCATAGTGCAAGCAAGGCATCATGACCGCTCGCATTAGAGACAGTATGAATCCTTCAATCTGAGCTCGCTCCACATGATCTGTTGCCTTTTCACGAAGAGCATCAATGCGACGTTGCACATCGAAAGCGAATGCGTTTCGAAGCGGCCAAGCGTTACAAATACGCTCATGGTGCTCTTTGGCATGCAACGAATCCCAGTACCAAGTAAATGCACGCGCTGGGTGATCAAGTGTCAAGGCAAACGAAACAGGAGCGTCCAGAAGAGGAACGGCATGCACGCTACACATGGGTTGCGCAAGATGCCGCCAGTCTGACTTCCATGCAGGCAATCCCGTCGCTTGCATGCTCTGCGCAAGGCATTGGTAACAGAAGGCTCGTCGATACCGCAAAGGCGTGTAGGGACGCTCAAAAAAAGGAAACTGACATTCGAACCATTGGCGAGGAATGTCTAGGGTTTGGACGCAGTTGTCTACCCAATCGTTGGATGCCACCCCGTCGGGGTCAACGAATCTGATCCCGGATGAATCAGGGGCGTCACTTTGTACAATTCCGCGAGCATCCGAAACATACTTTGGATGATCGAAAATGGGCCCATTGATTTGTAGATTAATCCGATAACTCCAGGACGACAGGCATTCTCCAACAACGGGCTTGCTGATCCCCAACTGTTCCAGACGTCGCAAACCTTGGAGCAGGATCGCTGCTTCACCATCTTGCATCGATTCACCCGAACAAGACACGCTGCACCTCCCATTTCAGATCTTCCGTTGCCCTCGCCCCTGACATCGCAGTTGGCAGTTGATCGTGAAGAAGCTCTGTGCAATAGAGCACTTCGAGCAATGACATAGCTCGGTCAATTTCAAGCTCGTCCGCCGTTGTCGCAAATTGATCCCGGTCCTGCACTCGAATATTCAAACCGTATCGAGAGTTGGACCAGTGACAAAACTGAGCCTTCAGATCAGACCAGTTTTGACCCGTCAGCGCGCCACTTAGTGAAATATCTGATGTTTGAACCGTTTTGATTTTGCAGAATTCGTTTTGTAATGGAACGCGGCGTGTTGAAAATATCACCTGCATCCCTGCGGCACCCATAGCGAATTTGAGCATGTCGTCAATTATATTTCCCACTGAATCCCTTTCGTTAATGATGATTTCTGCGTCATCAATCACAATTGTCCTGCGGTTGGTCAGTTTTACGAATTCAACCAGACTCTTCGGAACCTGTTTAAGCCATCCAAACTCGCTGGTAGGGAAAACCATCTGTTGAACTCGATCTACCAGACTCACACGGCTTAAGAATATGTCGTGCCGAACAACAATCACCGTCGTTGAATGATTGGCGACAAACGCGTCCAACAAGCTGGTGATGCCTGCGCCGGCCGGTCCTCGCACCATGACGACAGCGCTTGCTGTTGATTTAGAGATGGAATCAAGCGCGTCATGCGCTTGGTTCCATGAGTCCCAGCGAAACTGGAAGCCATGACGGCCTTCCAGTACGCTGCGAGCGATATCGCGACGTGCATCCAGATTCACGCTGCGCCAGCCTCGTCTGCGGCTTCAGGATCAGAGATCGAAAGCGCGTAGTTGAAATTGGCCATGATCTCTTCGATGTTGTCGAGATGGCGATGATTGATGTGTTCCGAGCCATCCAGGATGCTGGCCATAGCGGAGGCCTGGATAATCTTGACGACATTGTCCATGAGGCCATCACCCTTTTCCATGATCTTCAAAAACAGCACTTGATCTTTGAAATTCGTCGGTTTCTTCAACGGCAAATGATGGATATAAGTCGCCACAAAACTGCGAAACTCGGGGCCGTTGTCCCAGCCGGACAGCGACACCACCGGATAACGCCGCTCCAATTGAAGATCGCGGCGAAGCACCTTTGCAGCATCCGGAATCCCAAAGGCAAAAACTGATAAGCCGTAGGTCGAGCCCGAAAGATTTTTCAGAAGCGACAAGTTGATTCGCTGCTGGACTTCAGTCAGTGTCAGCGCATCATGGACTTCGTCGATCACAATACCTCTGATGTTCTCAGTACGAATTTTGTACTGCATCTCAGGGGTGATGTTGTCGCCTTGTCGGGCCCTTCGCCCGACGCCAAGCCCCATCTCACTCAGGATGAGATCGCGAAGCGAGTACCCATTTGGGCTTTGGTGCATGGTGACGAATATCATCTTGTTTTCGGAAGTTTGATTATCCATTTTCATTTTATCGATCAGCGCCGATTTGCCTCCTCCTGGAGGCGCAATGATCAACATACTTGGCGCATTAATCTTGTTCCTTGTTTTCATTGCCATCTGCACCCTCAAGAGGATCTTTTGTGCATTCGGATGATGGACCCAAAAATCATTGGCACACGCCAAAAGCCTATCTTCATCAGACTTGTCGAAGTGTTGTAATGCCGAAATATGGACGTGCGGGTACTTTGACATAAAAATGCCTCATGTTTTAACGTTAAGAATCTGTTCAGATGAACAGGGTTTGCAATCCATGCAAACATATATACAAATGCGTGATGCACCGCGTGTATCGAATACTGATTAGATTCATGCAACAGATCGAATGAGAGGATGCCGCCCCATCGCTTGATGGATGAAAGGCGAATAATGCGACTAACGGGTGTTACTGTCATAGATGACCACTGGAGCATCATCGAAATCAACAATGGTTTCGGATTGAAACAATTTACTAATGTTGTACACGTTGGACGCCTCTTTTTTCTGGCCTTTCGGGTTTGATTTTGTCGTTGTGGTCGCTCCTGGTTTCAAGGACGTATTGAGGTCTTTGTGAATGGGAGCTTTTTTATGAGTAGACGCTTGTTCTTTGTAGTCCTCCTTACCCTTTTCCGCTTTCCTTTTGCGTTTCTCCTGAGTGGTTAATTTCACCTCGGCCTTTTTAACCTTGTGCGCTTCACTGAATGACTGCGCCCCTGCCTTGCCCATCGTGCCGTCTCGAGCCCCTTTTTGTTGGCGTTGCCAACGGTACGTTTCAAAATCAGCGCTTTTATTAAAGTTGTTCCTCTTACACGGAATTTTCGTCCAAGTACCATCCAGGTTTACAAAAATAAAACTGAGATCGTACGGATCGTACTTAACCAGCACTTTTTCTCGGACTCTATTCTTGATCGCTGAATCGAAGTAAAACCTGCGAAACAGTTCAATGCCCTCAGGAACGATCTGCTTATCATGGATCTCGGGATAAAACCGGTACTTGAAGTCTTCGTGCTGCGCCGCATCGAGCATCTTAGGTCCCGAGTATTTCGCGTAATGCTCGTTCCATGCCTCCTCGGGTGATTTGCCCAGGGCAGAATGCTTGGAGTCGTGATAGGCATGGAAGTGATAGCAAAGGATTTCCCGCAGGCCTGTCAACGTAATGCCTGCACGCTTCGCGCTTCTCAGATGCTTGCGCTGGACAGTGTTCGATCCCGTACTGCCAGGTAGCCCGTGAACCGTGTTGAGCATCAACTTGCCAATCAGACTTTCAATGTGACCCCCTTGGTGCTTTTGAGGGATGTCCCTGTGCTGTACATCGATACCAAAATCCTTGGCGTTCAGCACAAAGACATCGGAGATGAACTCCTTTGCGTTGTCGGTGTGAATCACCTCGGGTAAGCCATGCATCGGCAGCAAATGCCCAGGGAGTCCAAGTTTCGCGAGAAACGGGTCCTTGGGCAAAACGCAGCTTTCCATCAGCATGGCCACCGAGACGGCACTTGGCGGCAGGAACGACAGGTAAAACCCCAGAACCACACGGGTGTGTAGATCCACAGCGAGGCTGATCCAAGGTCGCCCGATGATGACGTTACGATCGTTTTCATCCACGACGAGTAGATCAACGACGGTATGGTCGAACTGCACCCATTCCAGAGGCCTTGTAGTGACCTTGTACCCTGCCCTTGCCTCATACTTTTGCTTGGTCTGGTCACTGGAGTGTGTCATGGCGTGAAGCAACCGCTCGCCTTTGGAATTAATCCAACGTTTGACCGTGTGATAGCTGGGTCGCAGCATCCTTCTGTTGTCTGCTTGTGCCTGACAAGCTTTCCAAACGACTGAGATCTTCTTCGAATCCGGATAGTGCTCAAGAAACATCTCTTCGATGAGCTTTAGCACCTCTGAATTTGTCACCATAAGACCGTCTTTGCGTCCCGGGCTATCCGTTACGATTGTCCGGTAGCTGGTAGCGCCTTCCATGCGTTTAACCAGCTCGTAAAACACTGTTTTCTGTAAACCAAGCATGCTCATTGCTTTGTCGGCTTTCAGATGACCATCTTTGTAGTCCCTTAAAATGGCATACCGTGTTGCGGCCAACTTGTGTCGCCCTACTTCGCTAGCGGTACTCTTTGAGCTCAATGCAGTCTTGGCTCGTGAGATGCATTCCTTGGTTACTTTTTTCATTGATCATTGCCCATACAGAATGAAGTCCTTCTGGCGCAGTGCGTTTATTGCGCACACTGACGCCGCGATGATGGCCTTCGATCTATTGCATTAGTTTTTTAAAGAGCGGTAGTTACAGGCTTCGATTGCGTCGAAGCAAAATCAGTTAATCTCATCTGAACGAAGTTCGCAACTGGCCGACCAAGAGCACTAAGAGTCGGAGAAATAAATAGTAAATTTGATTTGAAATTAGATTAATTTTAAATGGAAAGCCGTCTAGATCGCGGCCTCTAGAAATTCGAGAACACTATATTTTTAATTTTATTCACGCTTCAATTTTTGGCTTAATCGCTTACGATTGCAACTTCCGATTTGTCCAATCGAAGCATTCCATGCAAACTTGACTTGAAACAATCAATATTTTCGATCAAAAAACTTGAAATTTCATTTTGAAATCGAACTTGCCGAGCAAGATGCTTGGATAATATATATTGATGGTTGCAATGGTTATAATTAGTCGAATTATAGTTATATTGATGCGCATCTGATGAAGTTATCCATCCTCATCTCAGACACCCTCTCTGGCTTGCCACCGAACTGAGGCTGTTTACCTGCTGAAAGCTTGATTTGGAGTCAAAGAGCAGGCGACGGCTTTGCCGCCGAAAAGACGATGTTTCCTAGCCCACTCTTCGCTCAGTACGGCTGCACGTTCAACTCACTCTGCATGAATCCAGTAGGACGAGTTAGGCTGTCGTTGCTCCCTCGTTTCAAGGAAGCCCGCCTTCGTTTTTTTGCGATGAGGGTGGATGACCTCACCAAAGGGACTGATGGATTGCTTCGACCCCACCGGGAGGATGCACCGGGTCGTCTTGGGTATTTACCATCACGAGAATATCGATCCGGACTGGTTTGCCCGTCGGATCGCGTATTAGCCTTTCGTGCAGGCCTTCAGCCGCTCACCAGCCGATCCTGCCAGGTTGAATCATGTCTGCCAGCTGTACTGTAGTGCGGCTCTTTCTTTCATTAGCGCTCGGTACATTGCCGCGAGGTACAGGCAGTAGTTACCACCATGCCGAGGGCCTTAATGTTCACCGCCAGGATCATCTGGCTATCCTCGCGATCTAGCCAGTTGGCCGAGGGTGGAGCGCTTATCCATCCTGCGGTAAAGGGTTTATTGGCCCTTAGCTTAGCCAATGAACCCTCTGAATTAATCAGCGGACATTCCCGAAAACACGAAAATTAATCTACGGACATTCCCGTAACATTTGCTTTCTTCAGCGGTAATTCCCGGAAAAAGTCCGCTGATTGATCACAACAAATATGTTTAATCAACAAAATCATACACTTAGGAATGTCCGGTCATTTCGCGATTGGAGCACCAGCCAGTCACGGCACTACTCGCGGTATCTGGCGCTGCAGTTTAAAGCGCGCTTCAAAGGCATCGACACCTCCGTATACGGCCTTGCCGAAAGTCATCACACTGGCTGAGTCAAAGGCACCCAGCCGAGGTTGGGTCATCACCTGTGCAGCGCATGGAGAAAGGCAATGACACGACTATTGGTTTTACTGGCTCTGGTACTCAGCATCGCAAGCTGTGGCAGCGTGGATGTCACCCGCTATGCAGATCAGCAGCCGACCTTGAACCTGGAGCGTTTTTTCAGCAAACCGGTGAAAGCCTGGGGGATGTTTCAGAAGCGCTCCGGTGAAGTCGCCAAGCGCTTCGAGGTTGATATCGTCAGCCGTCGGGAGGGTAAAAACCTGATTCTCGATGAGCGCTGCCTGTACAGCGACGGCACGCGCCAACGTCGCGTCTGGACCCTGACGCCCGAGGGTCAGGGCCGCTGGAGCGGTCGCGCGGATGATGTGGTGGGTGTCGCCCAGGGCCAAGTCGCCGGCAATGCGTTGCACTGGCGTTATCGTCTGAACCTGCCGGTCGACGGCTCAACGTACGAAATGAGCATGGACGACTGGATGTACCTGATGGACGAGGACACGTTGATCAACCGCACCAGCATGTCCAAGCTCGGCGTGGAAGTCGGTCAGGTGACTTTGTTCTTCCGCCGCCAGGGCTCAGAAGAAAGCCAATGAACAGTGTAGGTTACTCGAACGCCATGCTGTTCAGGCCAGCATGCGTCGAGCGAGGTTGGCCTGATAGCTGTACACCTCCCCGGGTACCGATAAATCACTGAGCTTCCCAGGTTCCTGATGATCGTCTCTGTTGTTGAACGCAACATTGAAGACGGCACGCTCAAAGGCCACAGCCATCTCTCGCCCGTCGTTGGTTCAAGATCCGTAATTCCTTAATACTGTGTCTTATCGACGTAAAGTAGCCGATAACCACAACATAATGGATTTACCCTCCAATCGCACAGGAAGCCGTCATGTCCATCCGCCCGTTTAAGCTGGATATCTCCACCGAGCAGCTGGACGATCTTCATCGCCGCGTGCGTTCTTCAATCCTGCCGAACACTCTGGCACCCGGAAGCTGGGATGACGGCACCGATACCATTTTCCTTCAGCGATTACTGGATTATTGGAGCAATCACTTTGATTGGCGCAGCCAGGAGCGGCGAATCAATCGAATGCCGCAATTCCTGACAGAAATTGACGGCCAGACCATTCACTTCGTGCATCAGCGCGGCATCGGGCCCCGGCCTATGCCTTTGATCATCACCCACGGCTGGCCGGGCTCTTTTCTGGAGATGGAGCGGCTGCTTCCTCTTCTCACAGATCCGGCGAAATACGGGGGTGACGCCGAAGATGCCTTTGACGTAGTGGTGCCATCGTTACCCGGCTACGGCTGCTCCCCTGCCCCGACTAGAACCGGTATCAGCTCGAAGCAGATTGCCGATCTGTGGGCATCGCTGATGGGGAAGTTGGGCTACAACCGATTTGGCGCTCAAGGAGGGGATATTGGCGCCGGTGTGTCGATGTGGCTCGCTCGCAACTACGGCGCCAATGTGATCGGTGCCCATCTCAACTACATCCCTGGTAGCTTCAGGCCTCCACTGGAGGGAGACCATGACGCCTTGAGCGAGGAAGAGCAGGAATTCCTGAATCGAAGCGCGCAGTTCGCAGCAACCGAAGGTGCGTATGCTGCTTTGCACAGTACCAAACCCCAAACCCTGGCTTTTGCACTGGCGGATTCACCCGCCGGGCTCGCTGCGTGGATCGTCGAGAAATTTCACGCTTGGGTGGATCATCCCAATGATCTGGAGCGCGTGGTGCCGATGGAAACCCTCCTCAGCGACATTGCCCTGTACTGGTTCAGCGGAAATATTCCAGCGGCCTTGAGGCTGTACAAGGAAAACCGACAAAATCCGCTGATTTTCAAAGCCGGCGAGCGAGTGGAAACGCCACTGGGAGTGGCAATCTTTCCCAAAGAACTACCGATGCCACCCCGCAGTTGGGTTGAACGTGTGTTCGCTATCCAGCGTTGGGAGTACATGCCACGTGGAGGTCATTTCGCAGCACTGGAGCAGCCGGAAATTCTGGCTGAGGAGATCCGCGAGTTCTTCAGGCCGCTGCGGACCTAGATGATTACAAAATATAAATACAAGAAAGAGGCAAACCTTCATGACTACAACGCTGCGCCGTATGGAAGTCGACTCCATCGCAGAAATCGTCTGGCACCTGTGTGAACATCGCGGCCAGCCAGAAGCCAGAGCCGCGGTTCTGCCGCTGGTCACGCAGTTGGATGCGCTGATTTTTCCGACAACTCCGGATCTCGCCCTCCCCAGCTCACCTGAAGCGACCAGCTTTGCGGCGTTCGCGCGGATGATTCGTAACACTGACCCTGGCGCAAACGCCGGACTCCCCGGCATCAGCCTTCCCATAGGAATCGCTGGAAACCCCGCCCTGCCCGTCGGCCTGGAAATCGACGGACTGCCCGATAGTGATGATCGGCTACTGGCTATCGCCCAGGCGCTGCAAAACGTTTTCGGTCGGCAAGCGTCGCCAGCTCGTTAATGCCGCATTTCGGCGACCCTATAAATATCGGAAACTACCTGCATCGTTGCGTCTTTGATGGTTCCTTCATTACGGCACAAAACCCAGCCGTGCTCTGCAACCGCCCGCTCGAACGCCTCGGTACAAGCGACATGTTCTTCCAGCCTATGGATTACAGTACTGCTCAGCCCACGCCCACGTGCCGCTGCCCTCGCCCATGAAATCTCCGGGGCGGTGACCACCCCGACATGCAGGTCTGGAACTTGCACGTTCCGATCAAGGTTCAGCTGAAGTATCTCTGCAAACGGGACGGTCCGGCGAAACGCGGCATCAGAGGGGTACCAGCGATCGATCAGGATGATGCTGCCGAGAGGTTGCTCAGGCAGCACGTGCCTGGAAATCCAGGCACGGCTATCCGCAAAGCGCTGACAAACCTGCCACTCCAGATCCCGGTCGGGCGTTCTGACGAGTTGGTTAACCAGGGCCATTGTTTCACCCCTGTAAGGATCGCTCTTTTTCTCACACAGCCGGATCACCTTCCTGTTGTCTGCCCTCAGTACTTTGGTGATGGCTTCCAGAAGTGTGGTTTTACCGGCGCCCTTGGGGCCATCCAGAGAAACAAACAGCGGACGATTCATTGTTTATATTTCTCCTTTTCACGTGCTTCCATTGGGCTCCAGTGTCACTCAGCGCTTCTCAATCAGGCGAATGCCGCCTATTATACGGTAAATGCCGCATTGATCAGGAGCTGACCATGCTAGCTGAAATTCTGCGTGAACCAGCCTACGGCCTCTACCGTCTAAGGTTGAACACTCTTCTACAGATTCCGGAAGAAGCTTCCGAGTTGGAAATCCACGCGCTTATTGAGGTCGGGTTTGCAGCCACACGTTTGATGAAGCTCTTCGAAGATGGAGACGTGAGCACCATTGAGCGTGATCAGATCATTCCTCTCAGGACGCTCAAGACCCGGGTGGCAAAAAACCAGAACCTGACTGTCGACGAGAGCGACCGTCTTTTTCGCGCAGCCCACATTACCGCAATGGCGGACGCGGTGTTCGGCAACGATGAAAAGGCCAAGCGGTGGTTATCGAAACCCAAAGAGCGGTTTTCCGGCTCGAGTCCGATGGCCATGTTGTCGACGGTCCAGGGAACGCGTCAGGTTGAAGAAGCGCTGATCCAGATGGCAGAAGGTTTTTCTTTTTGATCCTCTGGAGAATCAGCAGCTATGCCGATCTGACAGGGCGCGGCGGAGTGCTCGCAGGTGGCCGCTGGCACACTGCCGGACGCCCGGTAGTCTATCTGGCGGGAACCCCGGCCGGTGCCATGCTGGAAATCCTGGTGCATCTGGAGATTGACCAGGAAGACCTGCCCGAGACATTTCAATTGCTCAAGGTTGAGTTGCCTGACGATGTCAGCATTGCGCCCTGCCCCACACTAAAGAAACAGTGGGCCGAAGACCCACGCTATACCAAGGCCCTGGGCGACCCTTTTCTGACCGGATGCAGCGCGCTGTTGTTGCCTGTACCTAGCGCGATAATGCCCCACTCCCTCAACTACCTGTTCAATCCGATGCACATCGATTCGGCCAAGGCGACAATCGCTGCCGAGCCGTTCAGGCTCGACAGCCGACTCATCAAAAAGCGTTGAAACTCATCCTGAACCGCTCCAGCTGAGTTCATGGCCATAAATCCTTAATTCTGTACCGTTGCTGCGCACTTTTTCTTCAGCGTGCCAGGAAAATCTTAACTTTATGCGATTGTCCTGATTTTTTCTTAACTGGCTACGGCGGATTTACCCACGTCGTTGTTCTCGGCGTCGGACAGTGCCGAGGCAGAGGGCGGCGCTGCCTGGAGCAGAATGCAATCCAGCAAACCTGGGAATCGTGCATTGAGCTCCTGCGACCGCAGCGAGTTCATGTGCGTGGTTCCGACATTTCGCGTATGCACGAGCCCGGAATCACGCAATACCCGGAAGTGATGGGACATGCTGGACTTGGGGCGACCACCATCGAGCTCACCGCACGATGCTTCCCGGACGCCAGCCAGGTACCGGACGATTTCCATGCGCACGGGATCGCTCAAAGCGTAAAGCAAACGCTCTAGGACGAAATCTGCTGGGAGGGGATGTTTGAAGGCGCGCATGTGGCCATGATAACCAAGGGTTCCATTCAACGCCATATTTCGAATACTATCGAACAAGCGAAACTATCCATGAGGTATCAGCGCATGTCAGCTCTATTCGAACCGTTCACCCTGAAAGACGTCACCCTGAAAAACCGCATCGCCATTCCGCCGATGTGCCAATACATGGCAGACAACGGCATGGTCAATGACTGGCACCACGTCCACCTGGCGGGTCTGGCGCGAGGCGGCGCAGGTCTGGTGGTGGTCGAGGCGACTGCCGTTTCCCCTGAGGGGCGCATTACCCCCGGCTGCACCGGTATCTGGAGCGATGCCCATGCCCAGGCGTTCGTCCCGATAGTCAAAGCAATCAAGGCCGGCGGCGCGGTGCCGGGGATTCAAATTGCTCATGCGGGTCGCAAGGCCAGTGCCAATCGCCCATGGGAAGGTGATGATCACATCGCGGACAACGATCCGGCAGGCTGGAAGACGATTGCGCCCTCCCCGATCGCATTTGGCGCGAACCTGCCGAAAGTGCCGCAGGAGATGACCGTGGAAGACATTGCCCGCGTTCGGCAGGATTTCGTCGATGCGGCGCGCCGTGCCCGGGAAGCTGGCTTTGAATGGATCGAACTGCACTTTGCCCACGGTTACCTGGGCCAGAGCTTCTTTTCCGAGCACTCCAACCAGCGTACCGATGCTTACGGTGGCAGCTTCGACAACCGCAGCCGGTTCCTGCTTGAGACATTGGCAGCCGTGCGTGAAGTGTGGCCGGAGCATCTGCCACTGACCGCCCGCTTCGGTGTCATCGAATACGATGGTCGCGATGAGCAAACCCTGGCCGAGTCGATCGAACTCGCGCGGCGTTTCAAGGACGGTGGCCTCGACCTGCTGAGCGTCAGCGTCGGCTTTACCATTCCTGAGACCAACATTCCGTGGGGCCCGGCCTTCCTCGGTCCGATCGCCGAGCGCGTGCGCCTGGAAGCGGGTCTGCCAGTAACTTCCGCTTGGGGCTTTGGTACTCCGCAACTGGCGCAAACCGCCATTGACTCGGGTCAACTGGACCTGGTGTCGGTGGGGCGTGCGCACCTGGCTGATCCACACTGGGCGTATTTTGCAGCCAAGGAGCTGGGCGTCGAAAAGGCCTCCTGGACGCTCCCTGCGCCTTACGCTCATTGGCTTGAGCGTTATCGGTAAGACGACGTGGAAGTGCCGCGCGATTCGGAAATTACGAATCGCCGGCATCAGGTGAATTCGAGCCCACCCCCGTCAGCTCATCAATCAACAAAACCATCGGCGCCGTATATTCCACATCAGCCCGGGTGACGATTTCATACGGCTCACTGGTCGACTGGATCGTCAGCGCCAATTTCACCAGCATGCCGTGGTCCAACGCCATCTGCGCGACGTCGTTGGGCATCACGGCCACCAGGTTCGGGTCCTTCAGCAGCAAGGACAACGTGGTAAAGGTCGAAGAAGTTTCGATCGCGTACAGCGGAAAACTCAAGCCCAACTGCCGAAACTCTCGCTCCAGGGTCAAGCGCATGGGCATGTTGACCGGAAACACCACCCAACGACTGTCCATCAGATCGTCAAGCTGCAGCTTTTTCGCCCGTGCCAGACGATGTGCCGGGTTGGCCACCACCACCAGCGGTTCCTGCGCGCGAAAGCGTGTTTGATAAGCAGTGGGCCGCGGGCTGACGCTGGTTCGGCAGATCGCCACATCCAGTCGCCCCTGATCCAGCAAGCTCAACAACCGCGAACTGGTGTCCTCGACGATGGCAATCGACAGCTCCGGCTGCTTCTCGCGCAGGCGCGCCAGGCTGTCCACCAGCGCCGGCACGGCGCCCATGATCGTGCCCACCGTCAGGCGCCCGCCGTGGCCCTTGAGGATCCCGACCATCTCTTCGCGCAGGTGCTCCAGGTCGGTGTGAATCAAGCGCGCATAGCGAATCACGCAGCGGCCCAGGTCGTTGGACTCCAGGCCCTTGCTCGTGCGCTCGAACAGGCTGGAGCCAAAGATCGCTTCGATTTCCTGCAGCGCCTTGGTCGCGCCCGGCTGCGACAGCGCCATCATCTCCGAGGCCTTGCGCACCGAACCGTGCTCGTCGAGGGCGATCAACAGGCGCAGTTGCTTGAGCCGCAGGCGCGCCACGATGGAGGAGAAGGACGGCAGCATGGGGTATACCTTAAGGTTATCGCTTGGGTCGTAACTCTCATTAGGCAGCAACAGCCCGGAAATTTAAAGTGGGCCCAACGATAACAACAAGCCGAGACCCTCCCATGCGATTAATCCAGTTTGAAGACCACACAGGCCAACGCCGCATCGGCGTCGTCGAGGGCGACTCGATTCAGGTGGTCAATTCTGCAGCCAGCACTCGCACCCTGGCCCTTGCAGCCATTGCCAACGGTCGCAGCCTGCAGCAGGAAGTCCAGGCGCTGGGCACCACCCTTGGTGCCGAGGGTTATACCCAACTGCTGGAGACCCACCGGGTACTGCCGCCGCTGGATCATGAAGACCCGGCCCATTGCCTGATCAGCGGCACCGGCCTGACTCACCTGGGCAGCGCCTCGACTCGCGACAAGATGCACCAGCAGAAAGTCGACGATCAGGCTGCGCTCACCGATACCGCCCGGATGTTCCAGTGGGGCATCGAGGGTGGCCGTCCTGCCGCGGGTACCGTGGGCGCTCAGCCGGAATGGTTTTACAAAGGCGACGGTTCGATTGTGGTGCGTCCGAACCAGGCGCTCCAGTCGCCGGGCTTCGCTGAAGATGCTGGTGAAGAACCCGAGCTGACCGGCCTCTACGTGATTGGCGAAGACGGCAAGCCTTACCGCCTGGGCTTTGCCCTGGGCAACGAATTCTCCGACCATGTGATGGAACGGCGCAATTACCTGTACCTGGCGCATTCCAAGCTGCGCAACTGCTCTTATGGCCCGGAGCTGCGCGTCGGTGAACTGCCCCGGCACCTGGCGGGCACCAGCCGGATCTGGCGCGATGGCCAGGTACTCTGGGAGAAGGAGTTCCTCAGTGGCGAGGACAACATGTGCCACAGCCTGGAGAACCTTGAGTACCACCACTTCAAGTACAGCCAGTTCCTGCGCCCGGGCGATGTGCACGTGCACTTCTTCGGCACGGCCACCCTGTCGGTGGCGGACAACGTCAAGACCCAGCCAGGCGATCGTTTCGAAGTCAGCATGAGCGAGTTCGGTGAACCGTTGTGCAACACCATCGAAATCGCCACAGCTGCGTTCAATGTCGGGGAGATCAAAGCGCTGTGACCGATGAGGCCCTTGACCGGGCCGCTGGCAAAGGATGCATTTCATAATAAACATAAGAGTGAGATGAACATGACCACTGGCAACGTACAGGTCGTCACCCCCCCTGCAGCCGCTGCAGCGAGTCCCGCCACCAACGCCCGTCCGACCACGGTGCGCTGGCGGATTTTCCTGCTCCTGCTGCTGCTCTCGGCCATCAACTACATCGACCGGGCCTCGCTGTCGGTTGCACTGCCGTTGATCTCTGCTGACTTCAACATGACCCCGGCGCTGGAAGGCCTGATGCTCAGCGCATTCTTCTGGTCCTACGCGCTGATGCAGATTCCTGGCGGCATGCTGCTCGACCGCTTCCAGACCCGCAACATTGTCGGCATCGCCACCATTGGCTGGGGTCTGTTCCAGGCCTTGGCCGGCGGCGCGCACAACTGGATCACCCTGCTGATCACCCGGATCGGCCTGGGCGTCGCAGAATCGCCAATCATGCCGGCCGGCGCCAAGCTCAACGGCGCCTGGCTCACCCCCAATGAACGTGGGCGCGGCGCGACCCTGGTCGACGGCGGTGCGCCGCTGGGTACCGCACTCGGTGCGATCCTTATCGCCGGCCTGATTACCTGGTTTGACTCCTGGCGGATCGCCTTCGTCATCGCCGGTGTCGGCACCATGGTCGTCGGCGTGTGGGCCTGGTGGTACATCCGCAACCATCCGAGCGAACATCCGAAGGTCAACGCCGCCGAACTGGCCTACATCACCGATGCCAATGAAGCTGCAAGAAAAGCCACCGGTGGGCGCAAGGCGGTCCTCAAGGAGTTGCTCAAGAGCCCATCGGTACTGGCCATGTTTGCCGGCTACGCCTGCTACAACAGTGTGTTCTACGGCCTGCTGACCTGGATGCCGAGCTATCTGCACAAAGCGCACAACCTGGACATCAAGGCCATGGGCGGCGCCACGTTCCTGATCTTCATGTGCGGCTTTATCGGCGAACTGTTCGGCGGCTGGCTGTCGGACAAATGGAAAGCCGCCGGCGGCCAACCCAACACCGTGATGCGCAGCATGTTCGCCGGCTCCGCTGCCATCGCCGCGATCTGCATTCTGGCCGTGGCTTACAGCGGCGACGCCGCGGTGGTGATCTCGCTGCTGTGTGTTGCGCTGTTCTTCATCCGCTGGTGCGGCATGTACTGGTGCCTGCCGGCGATTCTCGGCGGCCAGTCCAAGGCCGGAGTGCTCGGTGGCAGCATGAACTTCTGCGGCAATATGGTCGGAGTGATCGTGCCGATCCTCATCGGCCTGATCGTGCAGTTCACCGGGTCGTACTTCCTGGCGCTGATCTTCTTCGTTGTCATGGCGTCCGGCCTGATGCTGTTCTCCAGCATGATTGATTATCGCGAGCGTGGATTGGCCTGACCGGGCCAGTTCCGTTGCGCTACTGAAAAAACGAGGGAACCGTCATGCAACTTATAACTACAACAGGCAGTGAGACCGCTGCCAATGCCGTGATCAGACTCAACCCGCTGGACGATGTGCTGATCGCACGGCAAGCGCTCACCCAAGGCCTGGAACTCAAGGCCGAAGGCATCCGCGTACTGGAATCCGTGCCCTCCGGTCACAAGGTCGCTGCGCGTCACATCGATGTGGGCCAGCCGGTACGCCGCTACGGCCAGATCATCGGCTTCGCCAGCCAGCCGATCGAAGCCGGGCAACATGTGCACGTGCACAACGTGGCGATGGGCGATTTTTCCCGGGATTACGCGTTCGGCGTCGATGCCAAAGGCAGTCCGGCACCGACCGCAGAAACCTTCATGGGCATCGTGCGTGCCGATGGCCGTGTGGCTACGCGCAACTACATTGGCATCCTGACTTCGGTGAATTGCTCGGCCACCGTGGCGCGAGCCATCGCCGACTACTTCCGCCGTGACATTCACCCTGAAGCACTGATCGAACACCCCAACGTCGACGGCGTGGTGGCGCTGACCCACGGCGTCGGCTGCGCCGTCGACCCGGGCGGCGAAGCACTGGCCATGCTGCGCCGGACCCTGGGCGGTTATGCCGTGCACCCCAACTTTGCCTCGGTACTGTTGATCGGCCTGGGCTGCGAGACCAATCAGATTCCCGATCTGCTGGCGGCCCAGGGCCTGACCAGCAGCGATTCGCTGCGCACCTTTACCATCCAGGGCACCGGCGGCACCTCGAAAACCATCGCCAGTGGCATCGCCCAAGTGAAGTCGTTGCTGGCAGAAGCCAATAACGTCAAACGCGAACCCGTCAGCGCCAAACACCTGATCATCGGCCTGCAATGCGGCGGCTCGGACGGCTACTCCGGCATCACCGCCAACCCGGCGCTGGGCAATGCGGTAGACCGCCTGGTCGCCGCCGGCGGCACCGCGATTCTTTCGGAAACCCCGGAGGTCTACGGTGCCGAACACCTGCTGACCCGCCGCGCCGTCAGCCAGCAAGTCGGTGAAAAACTCATCGCGCGCATTCATTGGTGGGAAGCCTACTGCAAGCGTATGGATGCCGAGCTGAACAACAACCCATCGGCAGGCAACAAGGCCGGCGGCCTGACCACCATCCTCGAAAAATCCCTGGGTGCCGTGGC
This sequence comes from Pseudomonas sp. LB3P31, assembly GCF_054897945.1. NCBI lineage: Bacteria > Pseudomonadati > Pseudomonadota > Gammaproteobacteria > Pseudomonadales > Pseudomonadaceae > Pseudomonas > Pseudomonas sp. LB3P31. The sequence goes on along the minus strand of NZ_CM142710.1, from coordinate 367,835 downwards.
CAAGGCAGGCTCCACCGACCTGGTGGATGTCTACGAATACGCGCAAACCGTCCGGGCCCACGGCCTGGTGTTCATGGACACCCCGGGCTACGACCCGATCTCTGCCACCGGCCAGGTTGCCGGCGGCGCTAACCTGATCGCTTTCACCACTGGACGCGGTTCGGCTTATGGCTGTGCGCCCTCGCCCTCCATCAAGCTCGCCACCAACAGCCGCCTGTGGGAAACCCAGGAAGAGGACATGGACGTCAATTGCGGTGGAATTGCCGACGGCACCATGACCATCGAGGAGCGCGGCGAGTACATCTTCCGCATGATGCTGCGAATCGCCTCGGGCGATAAAAGCAAAAGTGAACAGCATGGCTACGGCCAGAACGAGTTCGTGCCGTGGCAGATCGGTGCGATTACTTGAGACCGCGGATCAAGGGTGTCGAACTTTCATCATTCAATCAGGAACCCTGACATGACTCAGATTTTCGGTCATAACTACATCGGTGGTCAGCGCCTCGGCGCCGGCGACGTGCAGCTGCAAAGTTTCGATGCGACAACCGGCGAAGCACTGCCCGGCCTGTTTATCCAGGCCACGCAGGATGAGGTGGACGCAGCAGCCAAGGCCGCCAGCGCAGCCTTCCCGATTTTCCGCAACTTGCCCGCCACCCGCCGCGCTGAATTCCTGGAGGCGATCGCCGACGAGCTGGATGCCTTGGGCGACGATTTCGTCAGCACCGTCTGCCGTGAAACCGCGTTGCCTGCTGGGCGGATCCAGGGCGAGCGTGGCCGTACCAGCGGGCAGATGCGCCTGTTCGCCAAAGTGCTGCGTCGTGGCGACTTCTACGGTGCACGCATTGATCGCGCCCTGCCAGAGCGCAAACCCCTGCCCCGCCCTGACTTGCGCCAGTTTCGCATCGCCGTGGGCCCGGTCGCCGTGTTCGGCGCGAGCAACTTCCCGCTGGCATTTTCCACCGCCGGCGGCGACACCGCCTCGGCCCTGGCAGCCGGCTGCCCGGTCGTGTTCAAGGCCCACAGCGGCCACATGGCCACGGCCGAATGGGTTGCCGATACGATCATCCGTGCAGCCGAGCGCACCGGCATGCCCGCAGGCGTGTTCAACATGATCTACGGCGCAGGCGTCGGTGAGTGGTTGGTCAAGCATCCGGCGATTCAAGCGGTGGGCTTCACCGGCTCGCTCAAAGGTGGCAACGCCCTGTGCAAGATGGCGGCAGAACGTCCCCAGCCGATTCCGGTGTTCGCCGAGATGTCGAGCATCAACCCGGTGATCATTCTTCCCCAGGCCCTCAAGGTGCTTGGCGACACCATCGCCAACGAGCTGGCCGGCTCGGTGACCCTGGGTTGCGGGCAGTTCTGCACCAATCCCGGGCTGATCATCGGCATGCAGTCGGCAGACTTCACCGCGTTCTTGCAGCGCTTCACTGCGCAGATGAACGATCAACCGGCGCAGACCATGCTCAACGTCGGCGCCCTGGCCAGCTATGGCAAGGGTCTGCAGCACCTGCTCGCTCATCCGGGCGTGCAACACCTCGCGGGCAGCCCGCAACAAGGTAAACAGGCGCAGCCGCAGTTGTTCAAAGCCGACGTCAGCCTGCTGCTCAGCGGTGACGAGCTGCTTCAGGAAGAAGTGTTCGGGCCGGCCACCATCGTGATTGAAGTGGCCGACCAGGCGCAACTGATCGCCGCGCTCAATGGCCTGCGCGGGCAGCTGACGGCCACCGTGCTCGGCGAGGCCGACGAGCTCCTGGAATACAGCTGGTTGACCGAGCTATTGCAGGAGAAGGTCGGGCGAATTCTGTTGAATGGCTATCCGACTGGGGTAGAAGTAACTGACACCATGGTGCATGGCGGGCCGTACCCGGCGACGTCGGATGCACGAGGGACGTCGGTGGGCACATTGGCGATTGATCGTTTCCTGCGCCCGGTGTGCTTCCAGAATTATCCGGACGCGCTGCTGCCGCCGGCCTTGCAGGATGCCAATCCACTGGGTATCCAGCGCCTGGTTGATGGGCAACACACAGATGGAGCGCTTTGACGGATTACTCGAGCGAGCAAAAAAACCGCCCACTCTGGGCGGTTTTTCAGTCGGGGTGACCCTGCCTGGTTTCAAAATAAATTCTTCAGATCACGGCGTTATCGCCACTTTCATCACCCCATCCCTCTGATGTGCAAACAGATCATAAGCCGCTTCGATATCATCCAGTTTGAAGCGGTGAGTGACCAATGGCGACAAGTCCACTGCGCCACTTTCCACGACGGACATCAAGCGCCGCATCCGTTCCTTACCGCCCGGGCATAACGTGGTGACAATGCTGTAATCCCCGAGCCCCGCTGCGAAGGCATCGAGAGGAATCCGCAGGTCGCTGGAATACACGCCCAGACTCGACAGCTTGCCCCCGGGCCGAAGAACCCGCAGCGCTGACTCGAAGGTGCCCTGTGTGCCTAGTGCTTCAATGGATACATCGACTCCACGACCGTCGGTCAACGCCATGATCTGGTCGACCACGTCGCCGTCCTTGAAATTGACGACATGGGTGGCTCCCAACTGCTTGGCTACGGTCATGCGCTCGGCGACAGCATCCACGCCAATAATCGTGGTTGCGCCTTTAAGACGCGCACCGGCAACCGCACACAGGCCAATGGGCCCAAGCGCAAACACGGCGACGGTATCACCGATTTCGACCCCGCCTCGTTCAGCACCGGAGAAGCCGGTAGACATGATGTCCGGGCACATCAGCACCTGCTCGTCAGACAGGCTGTCAGGTATCGGACTCAGGTTAGCCAGCGCATCCGGGACCAGCACATATTCGGCCTGGCAGCCATCAATGGTATTGCCAAATTTCCAGCCACCGGTTGCCCGAAAACCATGTCGAGTATCCGGACCGTCCTGGGAACCGCATCCACACAGGCAGGCATAAGACTGCCCGCTGGGGGTAATGGCACCGGCGATCACCCGTTGCCCCTCGACGAAACCACGCACCTGTGAACCCAGTCGCTCGATGACACCGACCGGTTCATGCCCCACGGTCAACCCTTTGGCGACCGGGTATTCACCCCGTAGGATGTGCACATCGGTGCCACAGATCGTGGTGGTGGTGATACGCACAAGCGCATCAAGTGGCCCGACCTCCGGCACCGGTTTGTCGTCCAGTACGATTCGGTTTTTTTCGACAAAGACTGCTGCTTTCATGACGGCCATAGAGATCCCTTCCCTGTCAGTAATTGGGTAGAGTTCAGCAGGTAATCAAGCAAGCGTGGAAATGCCGGACCAGAGGTTAGCCAATGCTGTACTGCCCGCAGGAGATAGCCTCTCCTACATCTCTACCTGCGTTCCCAATTCAATCACCCGGTTCAATGGCAGTTTGAAATACTTGAGATTGCTGTTGGCATTCTTCAGCAGGAATCGGCCTGGAGCCCTACGACTGCCTGTCCCCGGACTTGATGGACGCACTGGCGTCTCATGTCGCTAAAAAGAAAGGTCTGCTCCCTGCCGCCTGATTAATGAAAAACCCCGCCGAAGCGGGGTTCAAATCAGACTCGCCGGTAGGCGGCTTCGTATACTTCATCATCACGCCAGTGACCTGCGCGGCGCGATTATCCAGGAGTGTGGCCACTTTGTGATGGAGGAGGCAGCGGATGAGTTCAACTTGCATCTGCTGGGGTTCCTTGAGGCATATGTCGATATATGATTAGCAAAGTCGCGGCCTTGCCGGGCCGCGACTACTTTAATAGTCCTCCCCGAACTCGGAAGTACCCTGATGAGAGGTGGGGACCGAGCCGCACAGGTGAACTAATCTTTAAGGGTCCGGGCCCGGCGCTTCGCGATCAGGACCTCGTTCCTTCATTAACCGCAACTCCAAAGCACACTAACAGCAGTGGGGTTCACCATGAAAATCGTCTTCGTCCCCTGCATTACCCTGGTCCTGTCCGTGACCTGCCTGAGCGCCAGCGCTCAGACCCTAACGCCACTAAAAGGACAAACGCAGGACATCATCCAGCAGGACATTGGCGCTTGCCAGTCTCAGGCCGGTAGCACCACAAGTTCCAACACAACTCCTCAAGCCGGTGGTCGAGTTAAGGGTGCTGCTTCCGGCGCCGTTGCGGGCGCCGCTGTCGCCGGTGCCCGAGTTCGTCAGCACGATGAAATTTCCGATCGGGTAGACGACGACGTTAAACAACAATATCGTCAGAACAAGGCCAAGGATGCTGCTGTGGCGGGTGCAGTAGTGGGTGGGTCCCGGCAGAGACAAGATCGTCGTCAGGATCGCCGCACTACCGAGCAAAACACTGCGAATGCGTCATCTGCCTACACCAGTTGCATGCAACAACGTGGCTATCAGGTATCTCCATAAGAGCGCGACGGAGCTTGTTGCGTAGCGCAAGGCGAGAGATCAAAACAGCTTGGTTACCAGAGCGGCAACGACGAAAGTCGTCAAGGCAAATACCGCGCCCATGCTGAACGGAAATAAAAACGCACGCCCCGCCGTCGGGGTGGGCCTGCTCATTTCTTCGGCCACGGCGGCCATTTCCTGACGCAACTGGTCAATACTGGCTTGGTTTGTGGATTTTCGGGCCATCTTGCTTTCCTTCTTTTCGTTGCTCAGGTCAATTCGGGGGCATGGCGCTCGTCAACCAATGCCGGCGCTAGCGCATAACCCGCGCGCTAGAGCCTGGACAGTACACCCACAGCAGCAACGAGCGCAGTCACCAAACCGCCCCCTACTGCAAACGGGTACCAGAAGGCTTCCAACTTCAGCTTACCCTCTTCCGCCCTGAATTTGCGGGACTCGGCCCCGAGTTTCCGGGTTTCCTCTTGTAGTTTATCAAGCTCCAGATTGTCACGGTCGTTTTGCAGCATAAGCCATCCTTGCCTCTTTCTGCGGGAGTCCAGAGCTCGGTTTCCAGGCAGTGACAAACGTTGTTCAACGCACCTCGATCACTGCCCAAACCGCATCCTTGAGCTGCCGACCACTATCTCTCTAGAACCCTCAGTCAGATAGAAGGTAAATCCTGGAACTCTGTAGGAAAATTCCGAAATCTGCGAACTCCAGGAACACGGTACAGCCCGAACCGACTGCGCCACGTCTGTATCAATGCGGCGCCCGAGGGATCGTCTTCAGCAAATCTTCAGGGCTGATGTAACCCACCACCGGTTCCGCAGCACTGCCGGGCAATGGCAGGTCGAGGATGTGGCCCTTGATCTTGCCGATGACGTGCATTTCGCAAGGCTTGCAATCGAACTTCAGGGTCAGGACTTCGTCGCCGTGCACCAGCTGCATCGGCGCGACTTTGGTGCGCACGCCGGTGACGCCCTTGGCCTGTTTGGGGCACAGGTTGAAGGAGAAACGCAGGCAGTGTTTGGTGATCATCACCGGCACTTCGCCGGTTTCTTCATGAGCCTCGAAGGCTGCGTCGATCAGCTTGACGCCGTGACGGTGGTAGAAGTCGCGGGCCTTCTGGTTGTAGACGTTGGCCAGGAACGACAGGTGCGACTCCGGATACACCGGCGGCGGGCTGGTTTCGGCCTTGCGGCTGCCCCGTGGATGGGCTCGCAGGCGGGCCGCAGTCAAAGCTTCAATCACGCCGCGGCGCAAGGTTTTAAGCTGTGAATTGGGGATGAAGAATGCCTGGGGGGCATCCAGCTCGATGGCGGTCGCGTGATAGTCGGTGGTACCCAGCTGGCCCAGCAGGTCACGCAATTGCTCCAGAGCCTGCTCCGGCTTGTTGGCCAGACCGAACGGGCCGTCCAGGGACAGGCTTGCGGTGATGCCCTCCTCGCTGGTCGCGGTCAGTTGCAGGCGCTGCTCATCCAGGCGGGCGACCCAGGCCAGACCGATGCGCCGCTCGGCGGAAGTCTTCTGCAAGGCTTGCTGCCAGTCATGGTCGAGGTTGCGACTGAGAGGATGGTTGGGGCGCAGCTTGTGCATGTCCTGCGGCATCTCATTGGGCTCAACCCGGTAGCGATAGCGCTTCTGGCCGTCTTCGAGAAACTCACCCTTGGGCTCGGCGATGTTGGCGCGAAAGCCCACTACTTCGCGTTTGATTTGCACGTTGAGGCCGTCGCCATTGGACAACGGGTCAGTGGTCACTACCTGCAGGTCGCGCTTGCCGACTTTTTCCACCACGCCCACCGGCAGGCCGGTGAAGGTTGGCGAGTCGAAGGCGCCGATGTCGATCTTGCGGTCGGTGACAAAGTAGTCGGTGCTGCCACGATGGAAGGTCTTGTCCGGGTCGGGCACGAAGAAATGCGCGGTACGGCCACTGGAGGCCCGCGCCAGGTCCGGGCGATCTTCCAGTACGTCGTCCAGGCGCTGGCGGTAGTAGGCAGTGATGTTCTTCACATAGCCCATGTCCTTGTAGCGCCCTTCGATCTTGAACGAACGCACGCCAGCTTCCACCAGGGCGCGAATGTTCGCGCTCTGGTTGTTGTCCTTCATCGACAGCAGGTGTTTTTCGTAGGCGACCACCCGTCCCTGGTCGTCTTTGAGCGTATACGGCAAGCGACAGGCCTGGGAGCAGTCGCCACGATTGGCACTGCGACCGTTCTGGGCGTGGGAGATATTGCACTGGCCGGAGAACGCTACGCACAGCGCGCCGTGGATGAAGAACTCAATCGCCGCGTCTGTTTCGTCGGCGATTTCGCGAATTTCCTGCAGGTTCAGCTCGCGGGCAAGTACCAGTTGCGAGAAGCCCGCCTGGTCGAGAAATTTTGCCCGCGCCAGGGTGCGGATATCGGTTTGGGTGCTGGCGTGCAGCTCGATGGGCGGGATATCCAGCTCCATCACACCCAGGTCCTGGACGATCAATGCGTCGACCCCGGCATCGTACAACTGGTGGATCAGCTTGCGGGCCGGCTCCAGCTCGTTGTCATGCAGAATCGTGTTGATCGTGGTGAAAACCCGGGCGTGGTAACGACGGGCGAACTCCACCAGTTGGGCGATCTCGCTCACTTCGTTGCAGGCGTTATGGCGGGCGCCAAAGCTCGGGCCACCGATGTAAATGGCATCGGCGCCATGCAGGATGGCCTCGCGAGCGATGCTCACGTCACGGGCGGGGCTGAGCAGTTCCAGCTGATGTTTAGGTAGGGACATGAGTTTTTTTTAGGTTTGGTCACGGTCGAGGCACGCATTGTAGCGGCCAATTGCGTGACCGGCACCCGTGGGCGACCGAATGGCGCCATTGCATGACCGCCTTTCGTCAGTGGCGATGCCCATATATTCGCCCGACCATACCTGATTGATGCTCTACTGGCTTCTCGAGCCCGCGCCCTGCCCGGTTCAACTTTATGGTCTGAACCGCTATGCGTTTATCAGCGTTTATCCTCGAAAATATCGAGCCCATTGTTCAGGAATGGGAAAACTTTGCCCGAACCATGGACACGCCGGGCAAGCCTTTGAACACCGAGGCCCTGCGCGATCACGCAGAATTGATGTTGCGCACGATTGCCGCTGACTTGCGGACCGAGCAATCTGCGCAGGAGCAAGTAGACAAGTCCCAGGGTCATGGCACTTCCCAGGAAGAAACCGCAGCCAAGACCCATGCAATCACCCGGTTGATGTCGGGATTCACCATCGATCAACTGGTCTCGGAGTTCCGCGCCTTGCGGGCCAGTGTGATCAGCCACTGGATGAAACAGGTAAGGTCCGGAACCGAGTTTCAAGTAGAAGACATGATTCGCTTCAACGAAGCCATCGATCAGGCCCTCGCCGAGTCAATCAATAGCTACACGGAGGCCGTACAGGCCTCGCGCAATGTTTTCCTGGGCATTCTGGGGCATGATTTGCGCACGCCATTAAGCGCGATACTGCTCGGCGCGGATGTATTACTGCGCATGGATGACCTGAGCGCTCGGCCGACCAAAATTGCCTCGCGGATCTATTCAAGCGTCAAGCGCGCCAGCCAGATTGTTGGCGACCTGCTGGACTTTACCCGTTCTCAAGTTGGCCCGGGAATTCCGGTGAGCAAAGTTAAACTCGATATAGGCCCTGTGTGCGAACGGATTGTCGATGAATCCCGCACCGTGTATCCCGATACCGATATTCATTTGAACTCGGTAGGGCACGCCGTCGGTGATTTCGACGGAGATCGCCTGGAGCAGGTATTTTCCAACTTGATCAATAACGCAGTGCAGCACGGTGATGGTCGTGATCCGGTGACCGTTACCCTGGAAACTGCAGCGGGAAAATTACTGTTCAGTGTTCACAACAGCGGCAGCGCCATACCGGAAGAGGTATTGCCGTTTATTTTCAATCCGATGGGCCGCTACTCACCCCAGGCATCAATTGACCACGGCCCCTACTCCAGCCTTGGGCTGGGTTTGTTTATAGCTGACCAGATAGTAGGCGCCCATGACGGCCGCATCGAAGTCTCGTCGGACAGCAAGTCCGGTACCAGGTTTGTGGTCTCCTTGCCTTTGAACGCTAGCGCCGAGGACGGACCGGCGCTCGACAGACGTAAACCGAAGGGCGTATCGGGCAACGGTTGAGAAAGATAACAAAAAGCCCGCTTTCGCGGGCCCTTTATGTATCTCGACAAGTTCCAGCGCTATCAGCACTGAATCAGGCGTAAACCGGAATTACTTGGCCAGCCACGATTCGACCACGTCGGAGCCGTGCTTGGCTTTCCATTCTTTCAGGGTTTTGTGGTTGCCGCCTTTGGTTTCCACAACTTCGCCCGATTCCGGGTTTTTGTAGACTTTGACCTGACGCGGCTTGCGCGTGCCGGTCTTGGCTTCGGCGGCTGGTGCGCGACGGCCGGCTTGTGGGTCGAGCAGGTTGACGATGTCTTTCAAGCTATAACCGTACTTGGCCAGCAAAGCGCGCAGTTTGGTTTCGAATTCAATTTCCTGCTTGAGACCAGCATCACCTTTCAATGCTTCCAGCGCCTGGAGTTGTTCGGCCAGGTGTTTTTCCAGTTGGCGAAATTCTGCGAGTTTGGACATGGGAGATCTCTACGTGATGTGTACCCTAACATTACACTAAAAAACCGAGTTTGAATTAGTTGTAGGTGTCTTAGTTGTCATTTAGTGAAAAATTTGAATCCCCTGGACGTACCGGGGCCACCTTAACTAGTCGTGTTAGTACGCGAGAGTTACAGCTAAGCGTCCTGCCCATCCACATCCGGCCATTGAGGCACTAAACTCAGCCATTCAGGTCTCACTCATCGAACGCGCATTCATGCACCAAATTGAGTACGGTACACTGCAGCTGTCGATAGACGTATAAGGAAAATGCATGCTCGGACGCGAAAAGCCAAAGTCCACGGTCGATGGCTCCATTCAAACTCCCGCGGCGAAGCCACGCCGGGCGGGCGCTACATTTCGGCTGATCGTCAGCTTCATGCTGGTGGTGGTCCTGGCGTTTCTCTTGGTCGAAGGCTGGCGCACCTGGCGGGACTATCGCGCAGCGTTTGCAGCCGCGCGCGACTCGGTGACCAATCTGGCCCGCGCGACGGCCCAGCACGCTGAAGATGCCATTCGCCAGGTCGACATCCTCACCGCTGCGCTCGGCGAGCGTGTGGAGGGCGACGGCATACAGAACATCAACGTCCCGCGCATCCACAAGCTGCTGATCCAGCAATCGAAGATCATGCCGCAACTGCACGGGCTGTTTATCTACGGCGCCGACGGCCAGTGGATCGTCACGGACAAGGAAGTCACTCCCGACACCGCGAACAACGCCGACCGCGACTATTTCGAATATCACCGCACCCACGCCGATCGCGGCGTGCGCATCGGTGAAGTGGTCAGAAGCCGCTCCACCGACGACCTGATCATTCCCATTTCCCGCCGGTTGAATAATCCGGACGGTTCCTTCGCCGGCGTGCTGCTGGGCACTATCAAGGTCAGCTATTTCGTCGACTACTACGGCGATTTCAAGATTGACGACAAGGGCGCGCTGGTCCTGGCCATGCGCAGCGGGACCATCCTGGTGCGCCGCCCGTTCATTGCCTCGGTGGTCGGCAAGAGCCTGGCCAACAGCGAGATTTTCAAGGGCTACCTGCCCAACTCCAACGAAGGCATCGCCGAAGTCAAAGCCGTCGTCGACGACACCGAGCGACTCTACGCTTACCGCGCATTGACCACCTACCCACTGGTGGTGGAGGCCGGCCTGTCGCGTGATTCCATCACGGTCGCGTGGCGCCGGGATTTGCTGAAAACCGGCTGGGTGCTGGTCTGCCTGATCGGCGTGTTGGGGACTTTCGGGATGATCGTCCTCAGCCAGTTGCGCCAGAGAATGGTCATGGAGCGAGAGCTGCGTCACGCCCACCAGGCCATGCGCGACATGGCACTGAAGGACAGCCTGACCGGATTGGGCAACCGTCGCCGCCTGGACACCGCGTTGATCGACGAAATTCGTCTGGCCCGACGCCAGGGGTCTTCGTTGTCATTGATCATGATCGACGTCGATTACTTCAAGCGCTACAACGATCGGTATGGTCACGCTGGCGGCGATGACTGCCTGAGCGCAGTCGGCGCGGCGATCCAGCAGGCGGTCAAGCGGCCTGGGGACCTGGCGGCCCGCTATGGCGGAGAAGAGTTCACCGTGCTGTTGCCCAACACTGAAAGCGCCGGCGCAAAACAGGTAGCAGAGGCTATCCTTGAGGCCATTCGCACAATGGACATCGAGCACGCCGAGCATCCGCTGGGCCGGGTCACCGCCAGTGCCGGCATCACTACCAGCCAGCCAAGCCTCGAAGAAGTGACCCCCGCCTCGTTATTGAAAGCGGCGGACGCACAGCTCTATCTAGCCAAACAGCACGGGCGTAATCGTTGGTGCTGTGCTGATGAGCCAGTGCTTTGAGCAACCATCAGCACAGTTGTTGCATGGCCACACTCAGCGGGTGAAACGGCGCGCGCTGGCCTTGCGCGTCGGCGTAACCCAACACAAGCGCGAACTGGACTGGAGTGCGACTCGGGAACTGGGCGATATGCTCAGGGATGCCTGGCGCTGGCAGTGCCAGAGCCCCAGCGGCTATGAAGAGGAACAACGGGTTTCGTGATGTGCTCGCTCTGGAATGAATCAAGCCCCACTGGGCAGCAGGGCTTGATCTGAATCAAACGGCATCAGGATTTGCGCCCGTCGCCGCCGTGTTCTCCTCCTTTCTTGCCTGCTTCAGAGGCTTTTTGAGGATCATCGGCAAAGTTTCCACCGCGACCACTGCCCTGCCCGCCGCCGGTCGACTTACCCGCTTGATCGGACTTTTGTCCGCCCGAAGCCTGGCCGCCTTTCTTGCCGGCTTGCGAGGCTTTATCCCGGTCATTTGCGAAGTTGCCGGGTTTATCACTTCCGCTGTTAGCCATTTCTGCATTCCTCTTATTGTGGGTTACGAGCGCCAGGGCTCGTATAGTTCCGAGGACAGGGAAATTCGAAAGTTTGAATAAATTTGCTGGCTTCACGACGAACGGAACCGAGCCTATAGTTTCTAAATCCGGGTGAACCAACGAGGGCACATCGGTCTTGCGACCGGAGGTAATCCGATGACCGAACACATCATTCATTTTCACTGCCAGATCGATCAATCGACTACCGAGCGCTTTCGTGATTGCTGCCTGGAAGCCATTGAACAGGGGGCTACTTCCCTGCTGTTGAATTTGTCTACCAGCGGCGGCAGTACCAACTTTGGTTTTACGCTTTATACGTTCCTCAAGTCGCTGCCGGTGCCACTTTGCGCGGTCAATGCTGGCAACATCGAATCGATGGGCATCATCATGTTCCTCGCGGCTGACCGGCGGATTACCTCGCCACATTCACGATTTTTGATTCACCCGATGAATTGGTATTTCAGCCAGAACTCGGTGGATCACCAGCGTCTGCGCGAGTATCTGTCCAGTCTGGACAATGATCTGGCGAGGTATGTGCAGATTTATGCGCTGGAGACGGCTGATGCGGCGACCAAGCTGGATATTTTTCATTGCCTTTCGGCGGAGGAGAAAGTGATCGCCGCACATGAGTCGTTGGCGTATGGGATTGCGCATGAGATGCGCCAGGTGATCTTTGCCGAGGATATCAAGCATTGGAAGGTCAGCGGTGGTTAAACCCGAACCGCGAACCGCGAACCCCAAACCGCAAACCCCAAACCCTGTAGGAGCTGTCGAGTGAAACGAGGCTGCGATCTTTTGATCTTACTGTGTACATATCCATTCCTGTGGTAACGGCTTCCATTGGTTCCGCTTTTACAGCGGGTCACTTTGAAAAGCGCAAAGTAACCAAACGCCCTTTGCCCCTCCACTCGGCACCTCGCCTAGGCTCGGTGTGCCCTCACTCCGGCATTGCTCCGCGGGCCGCCGCGATGGCCCGTCCATGGGCCAGCGCGGCTAAACCGGCATCCTTGCCGGTTTACCCGCTGCGCAATACCTGCGTTCGGCCATCGTGGTTTACGGGGCGTCCGCGATCACAAACCGAGCCGTGGCGGCCTTCGGGCCGACCAAGGCGTCAAGCCGGCACGCTGCGCTTGTTTGGTCGTGCACATCCTCCAGCCTCAATGTGATCCCCTGTGGGAGCGGGCTTGCTCGCGAAGGGGCCGGGTCAGTCGACATCAATGTTGAATGCCAGACCGTCATCGCGAGCAAGCCCGCTCCCACAGGGAATATGTGTTGGGCATGACATTTACGTTCACTTAACGCCGCCAATGTCTCGCCGAACTACCGGCCAGGTCGGCTCTCAGGCCGCCTCGGCCTGGTTCTTGATCGCGGACGCCCCGTTAACCACGATGGCCGAACGCAGGTATTGCGTAGCGGGTAAACCGGCAAGGATGCCGGTTTAGCCGCGCTGGCCCATGGATGGGCCATCGCGGCGGGCCTGCGGAGCAATGCCTGCGTTCGGGCACACCGAGCCTAGGCGAGGTGCCGAGTGGTGGGGCAAAGAGCCCTTGGTTACTTGGGGCTGTTCCAAGTGACCCGCTGTAAAAGCGGAACCAATAGCAGCCGTTACCGCAAGAATGGATATGTACACAGCAAGATCAAAAGATCGCAGCCTCGTTTCACTCGACAGCTCCTACAGGGGTTGGCGTTAATCCAGAGCGGGGGTCACCCCAGCGCTGTATCAAGAAACATCATCACTCCAAACCCCATCATCAAGCCAAGGGTGGCAGGCGTCTCATGCCCGTTGCGGTGCGTTTCGGGGATGACCTCGTGGGACACCACAAAAATCATTGCCCCCGCCGCCAACCCCAGTGCCACGGGGTAACCCAGGGCAAATGCCGATGAAACACCCAGGCCAATGATCGCTCCCAACGGCTCCATCAATCCGGAACCGATCGCTACCAACGCCGACTTCAACGCCGAGATCCCCGTCACCCGCAGCGCCAACGCAATGGCCAGCCCCTCCGGAATATCCTGGATAGCAATCGCAGTAGTCAGTGGCAACCCCACCTTCATGTCACCGTCGGCGAAACTGACCCCGATGGCCATGCCCTCCGGCAGGTTATGCAGGGTGATCGCCAGGACAAACAGCCACACCCGGTTGAGTCGTTCAACGTCAGGGCCGCGCCTGCCGCTTGTCTGATGTTCGTGGGGCACGAACCGATCCAGGCCGACCATAAGCGCAACGCCCAGGGCCATGCCCAACACCACAACTGCTGCAGACACCAGCTTGCTGCCACTGATCGCTTCGGCGGCGGCAATGCCGGGCAAAATCAGGGAAAAGGAGCTGGCGGCCAGCATCATGCCTGCGGCGAAACCGAGCATGATGTCCTGGGTGCGCACTGCCACGTCTCGCAGGACCAGCGCAAGCAAAGCGCCGAATGCGGTAGCCGCGAATCCGGCGGTGCCGCCGAGCATCGCGTAGTGCAAAACGTCCGAGTCGGCCTCGGTCAGTGCGCTATAGCCGCTGAATAGCAGCAGGCAGGTTACGACGATCAGCGTCAACCAGAACAGTACGCCAGACCAACCGCTGTTGCGGGCCAGCTCAAGCCAGGAACGCGAAGCGCCAGTGCTCGACGAGACGGGATCGGACATGGAAACTCCTATCTTGGATTGGCTCGCTTACTGGGCGCCCTGGAAGCGCTTGGCAGAAAGTGTTTTGAGATACGTTGGGCATCGCGCTCGAATGATCGTGCGGTTGCGTCGAACAACTCAGTCAGATTCCCAAGGGAATCGAACGCCATGCGCCGGGATTTGGCAATCATTACATTCACCTTTACGAAAAAAGCCGTGCCCATGAAAAAGCGCCGCACGCCATGATGACGTGCGGCGACACCGTCACACATCCGACGCCAACTGCACGCCTGCACCGAGGTCAGCACCGGTAATCGGATTGCTGTCCGGGTCCGACATGGTCCGTGCCTTCAGGTCCATCAACAGCGCTTCGTCATCGGCGCTCAGCTCGACACTGGCAGTACCATCACCGCCATCCACGGCCGGCATAGGCTCTTCCACGTAGTCCCAATCGTCACCCTGGTTCCACGGCCCGCGAGTACTTTCGGCGCCCTGGGACATGTTGAAGTACACGTTGGTGAACTCCGGCATGCCTGGCAACTTGCCTTGGGGGAAATTGGGCTGGATCGAATGCAGGGCTTTTTCAAACGACAACTGGTGAGCGATCTCCCGGGTCATGAGAAATCCCAGAGCCTCTTTGACGCCCGGATCATCGGTCACGTTCATCAAACGCTCGTAGACGATCTTGGCACGTGCTTCAGCAGCGATGTTGGAGCGCATATCCGCCGTGGGTTCGCCAATGGTGTCGACATACGCCGCCGACCACGGCACGCCCGCCGAGTTGGTCAGTGGCGCACCGGCGCCATACAACAAAGCGGTGATGTGCGAGTCGTTGCCGGCACCATTGATGGCACGGTACAGCTCGCCCTCCTCCTCGACACCTTCCGCCAGACGGCCTTTGGCGCCCTTGTTGAGCATCACGATGATCGAGCCGACGATCTCCAGGTGACTGAGCTCTTCGGTGGCGATGTCCATCAGCAGATCCTTCCTGCCCGGATCCTCCTCGGCCAACGCCTGGGTAAAGTATCTGGACGCCGCCGCCAACTCACCCTGGGCCCCGCCAAATTGCTCGAGCAGCAGGTTGGCCAACCCTGGATTGGGTTGGGCGACGCGCACGGTATATTGAAGTCTTTTGTTGTGTAGAAACATGGTGATTTCTCCTCAGGCCTTCAAGGCGCCGCTACTCACCCGGTGATAGACCGGATGCGCCGCCTACAGTTATCTGAAGCAATCACCACCGGGATAATTTGATAAAGATCGGCGGCTCGCGACCGGCGGCAAACTATCGCGGATTTGCTGCCGGCCGTCGGTACGTGCACAACTAAATGCAAACTTTCAATCGCCCCTCTAATCTATTTGCAGCGCCCGCTAAAAGATCCAACCCATGGACGAGCCATGACGGCACAGCAAAAATCCAAGATCGTACTTTTTATCGTTGGCCTGGTCGTTGCTGCGGTCGGCGTCCTCTCCTATCAGCTGATTCAATGGAAAGTCGCCGACAGCCAGAAAAAAGCTGCGCTGTGCGTTGATGCCAAGCAGACCATGCAAAACCTGGAGATCCGCGCCCGGGCGCTGGCCTCCGGACTGACTGTCGAGGCGTATGCCAAGGCTGAAGCCGATGAGGTGGCGGCGCTGATAGAGGCACTCGATGCCGCGCGCGACGATGCCGAAGTCAATGCGGTGATCGACGCCCACGCCGCGGTGCTGGAGGCCAAGGGTGCAGCGATTGATGCGCAGGTGGGTACCGGAGGCGATCAGACATTCCTCGAACAACGCCTGGTGAAGCAGCGTATCCCGGTCGACGTCAAACAGGAACTGCGCCGCACTGCAAAGGCCGTGAGCGACGCTTGTCGCTAACCCAGGTCAACGCTCTGCGGTGCATGCAGGGCCAGGGCCATTCCCAGCGACGCCAGGTACTCGCCAAAACCACCCTTGCACTTGTAATCCTTGCGCGCACTGGTCACCACCGGGTTGGATGCGGTCCAGACGATGCGCGCGCTGATTCGCTCGAGGTCCGCCACCAGGTGCACGTCTTCATGGGCCGCCAGGTGCTGGAAACCCCCGGCGTTTTTATACGCATCGGCACTCAGGCCGAGGTTGGCGCCGTGGATGTGCCGATGATTCTCGATGAATTGGTAGCGTTCCAGGTACCGGGAGCGAACGCCCTCCCCATGTTCCCCCCAACTGTCCACTTCAACCGTGCCGCACACGGCGTCAGCCATGCAGTCGAGTTGTCGGGCAATCCAGTCGGCCGGCACCACGGTGTCGGCATCGGTAAACGCCAGCCATTGCGCCCCCGCCTCCAGCAATTGTTCGGCGCCAGCCGCCCGGGCCTTGCCGACATTCCTGAAGCAGACCTTGAGCGTCGGCACTTGCATCGCGCCGACCCGTTCGACGGTGTCATCCGAACAGTCATCCAGCACCACCAGCACGCGCACCTCGCGACCTTGCAGGCCAGGGTGTTGCGCGGCAATCAGGATCGACGCCAGGCACGCGCTGATGTGCTGTTCTTCGTTGTGAGCGGGTATGACAACACCGATCATTGGCGGCCCCTCGGATG
The DNA here is from genome assembly GCF_054897945.1 of Pseudomonas sp. LB3P31. Taxonomy (NCBI): domain Bacteria; kingdom Pseudomonadati; phylum Pseudomonadota; class Gammaproteobacteria; order Pseudomonadales; family Pseudomonadaceae; genus Pseudomonas; species Pseudomonas sp. LB3P31. The sequence goes on along the minus strand of NZ_CM142710.1, from coordinate 351,333 downwards.
CGCGAAGTATGGGTTCCCAGTTATCGACACTTCGCGTCATCAGAAGGTTTAAAGAATGTACGGTACGGTTTCAAGGCAGCGGCTCTGGCTCCGGCCGATCCTGCACCCACTGCCAGAACAGCTGGTACCCGACAGCCAGCACCACCGGCCCGATAAACAGCCCGATGATGCCGTTGGACACCATGCCGCCCAGGGCGCCGATCAGGATCACCGGCATCGGCACATCCACCCCGCGGCCCAGCAGCATCGGCTTGAGCACGTTGTCCACCAGCCCGGCGACGAACACGTAGATGGCAAAGATGATGGTCCCGGTGGTCGCGCCTTCAGTGGCGAACACGAAGGCAATCACCGGCAGGGTGATCAGGGTCACCGGCAGCTGCATGATGCCCAGCAGCAACACTGCCAGCGCCAGCAGGCCCGCACCAGGCACGCCCTTGAAGACAAAACCGAGGCCCACCAGCAGCATCTGGATAAAGGCGATGCCGACGACTCCGAGCGCAACCGCGCGAATGGTCGCTGTACACAATTCGGCAATTTTCGGCCCCCTGGCCGGGCCGCTGAGCCGCGAAAAAATCTGCACCGCACTGCGCGCGCCGCCTTCGCCGTGGGCCATGAAGATCCCGGCGATGATCAGGGCGAAGATGAACATGAGGAAGCCCATGCCAACCCCCGCCAACTTGCTCAACAGGCCCAGGCTGTAATGCTTGATCTGCGGGATGTATTTGGCGGTCAAATCTGGCAGGTCGGTGGAGGCCTGTAGCCAGAGGTCGGAAAGCGGCTTGCCGATTACAGGCCAGTCGGCCACTGAGGGAATTGGCGGCGGGACGTGAACGCCTCCTTCCTTGACCAGCACCATTGCATGCTCAACCGAATCGGCAATCGAAGTACCGAGCAGATAGACCGGTACCATCAGGATCACGATCGCGATCAGAACGATCAGGGTCGCCACATGCCCGGGCTTGTGCCCGCCCCGCCTCATCAGCCGGGTTTGCAGCGGGTACAGAGTGATCGCGAGAATCAGCGACCACAGCATCAGGTCGCGAAACGGGCTGAAGATCTCGAAGCAGAACAGCACCAGAACGGTAATCAGCCCTGCTCGAATCAGGACGTCGAGAAGGGTGCGGGTTAGCGCCTTCTCGTTTATCAGAGTGGGTACCATTGATGGCTCCATTGGGGGGTCTCGTAAGTGTTCGCTCAGCATAGACGCTCGATGAACTGTACGTGGGCTCAGCGCAGCTTCAGCGGATCGACCAGCCCCGCCGCAATGGCCATGCCGACCAGGTCGGGCAAGGTGGTGGCCTGCATGCGCTTCATCACGCGGGAGCGATAGAGGTCGACGGTCTTGGCACTGACCCCCAGTTGCTCGGCAATTTCCCGGGTGGTGTAGCCCTGCACCAGTGGCACCAGTACATCGCGCTCGCGGGGAGTCAGGGTCAGCAACCGCGCCCGCAAGGCGTCGTGGCCCTGGTTGCCGGAGCGGTTGACCGCGCTGTTGCTGAGCGCCTGTTGCACGCTGTCCAGCAGCAGCTGCTCGTTGTAGGGCTTCTCGATGAAATCGTGGGCCCCGGCCTTGAAAGCCCGAACTACGATCGGCACATCAGCGTGGCCGCTGACGAAGATGATCGGCAGGTTGAGCCCGCGAGTGCGCATTTCTTCCTGCACGTTGAGGCCGCCCATGCCCGGCATGCGCACATCGAGCAGGACGCAGGCGTCGAGGCTGGCATCACAGGCGTCGAGAAACTCGACGCCGCTGGTGAATGCCAGGGCCTTGAGACCGACGGACTCGAGTAACCACACCGTTGAATCAAGCATCCCCTGGTCATCGTCGACCACGTAGACCACGTGCTCCATCAGAGCTGCCATTGCATTATTCCTGTTGTTGTCGGGTCGAGCCGGCAAGCGGCAGACGGCACATCATTATCAGCCCACGCGGCTGGCGCCTGGCCTGCAGCGCACCACCGAAACCTTCGATGATGCTGCGACTCATGGACAGGCCCAGGCCCAGGCCATCGGCCTTGCTGGTGTAGAACGGAGTGAAGATCTGTTCCAGTTCGGCTTCGCTGACACCTGGCCCCTGATCCTGCACATTGATTTCCACGGCTGCACTGCCGCCAAGCTGCGCAGCCATGACGATCAACGAAGGCTGGCCGGGATGTTGTTCGCGATTGGCATCGATGGCATTGCGCAGGACGTTGAGCAGCACCTGCTCCAGCAAGACGCGGTCGGCGTAAACCGGCGGCAGATTATCCGGCAGTCGGTCCTCGATTGTCACTTGGCAATTGCTCGCCTCCCAGGCGCACAGGCGTACCGCTTCGCGGGCCACGTCGGCGATGTCCAGGGCCTGCATGCGGCGCTGGCCCTTGCGTAAAAAAGCGCGCAGGCGGCGGATCACTTCGGAGGCATGGGTAGCGTGATGGTTGATGCGCTCCAGGCCCTGTGCAACCCGTTCAGCGGCCTGGGGATTGGAATCCAGCGACTGCAGATAACGCTGGCTGGCGCTGGCGTAATTGACCACTGCGGCGAGTGGCTGGTTGATTTCATGGGCAATGCCCGAGGCCAGTTCCCCCAGGGTCACCAGCCGCGCGGTGTGCGCCAGTTCGTCCTGGTGGCGGCGCTGCTGGGTTTCGCGCAGTTCGCGTTCGGTCATGTCCCGCGCGACCAGTGAGTAATAGCGCTCTCCGCCGGCAGCGCGGTGAGCCAGCAGCACCAGCGAAACCGGTACGCCAGTGCCGCCGCCGCGCGGCAGCAGCCGGGCATCGGTGCTCCACACGCCATCGCGTTCGGCGGCGTCCCAACCCTGGCGCTGCAGGCGCACCAGGTCGGCGCTGGCGAACAGCTCTTCGAGGCGCGGCATCGGATGCGCCTCTTCAATGCCAAGGATGCGGCGCGCCGCCGGGTTGAGGTAGGTGACGTGGCCGTCGGGGTCGATAAACAGCACCGGGTCGGTGTTGGCCTCGACCACTTCGGCCAGGCGCCGTTTGTTCTCTTCGGCCTGGACCCGGGCGGTGATGTCCCGCGACACGCTGACCACTTCCACCACGGTGCCGGTGTAGGTTTCTCGAATAGCGCGGCTGGCGGTTTCGAACCACAGGTAGTGGCCGTCGCGATGGCGAATGCGATAGGTCATGGTGTGATAACCATCTTGCTCGAGCGCATCGCGCGCCCGTTGCACCAGGCCGGCCAGGTCCTGGCCATGGAACAGGCCCTGGGCGAGTAGCCCGCGCAGCTCTTCCGGCCAGTAGCCGAGCAAGGTCCAGGACGCCGGCGAGGCATCGAGGAAACGCCCGTCGGGGGTGTGCCGGGAAATCAGGTCGGTGGTATTTTCGATGATCAGCCGATACAGCCGGCGCGCCGTGGCGGCTTCACGCTCGGCCAGCACCTGTGCCGTAGCATCGCGACAGCGGGCGAGTACGCGGTTGTCCTGGGGGTCGGGGATAAACGTCCAGATCAGCACCTGGGACTCGAACTGCGCCTCGACGCCTTCGATGGCGCGCTGCTGGTCAAGGCAGGCGCGCACCAGCACCCGATGATTGACCGGCAGAAAGCCCAGCACGTCGCTCAGCGGCTTTTCCGCCAGCATCGCCAGCAGCGCCGCGTTGAATTCTTGCGGCCGGCCCTGAGCATCCAGCAACAGCCCCGGTTGCGGGTCGTGGCCCAACAGCGGCGAACCGCGCAACATGCCGTTGACGCTGCTGAGCAAGGTCGTCAGCAAATCGCGCACCCAGCCCAGCCAGTCGAAGCTCACCCCCTCGCAGACTTCCACCAGCAACAGACCCGCCTGGCCAGGCTGCAACGCCAGATCGAACACCTGACCATGGCTGATGGCCGCTCGACGCAGGCGCCCGGCCAGCCAGCAATCCAATTGCCGCACTTGCGCCAGGTCCAGGCGCCCGGCGTCGACCAGGGCCTCGAACAGCAACTGGTCGCTGGCCAGCGCCGGATCGCCCTGGCCCGGCGGAAAATGCTGAGCTGCGCCCTCATGACTGTAGATGCCGGCCTGGGGCTGCCAGCTCAGGTACACCGCACGCCGCACCTCGGGACAGTCCTGCAAGGCCCGGCACAACGCATCGGCGCGGGCGGCCATTGGCACACCCTCGCGTTGCAGGCGCAACCAGCTGTGCAGTCGAACGGGAGTCAAGGTCATCGCAGGTCCGCTTTGAGGTGGAGGACAAGGATATACCGGCAATGGAGGCTCGGCGGCATAGATTTGGAAGAGCAAGAATAACATATAGTATATATACTATACGCTATAGGTTGTACTTCCATATCCATGGCTGAATGTTATATAAAGCACACCGGACATAAAAGATGCACGCAGCGGCGACGCTGACGGGCCATCTGTAGAGCTAACAATCAGCCACCGAGTACCCGCACATGTCGATCTATGAACAAGGGCTAGGCCCTTCGGCTGTCAACCACATCGCTCTATCGCCACTGAGCTTCATCGAGCGCACTGCCAGCGTTTATCCGCACTACCCTGCCGTGATCCACGGTTCGATCCGCCGCACCTGGGCGCAAACCTACACCCGCTGCCGCCGCCTGGCTTCGGCACTGGCGGGTCGCGGCATCGGCAAGAACGACACGGTGGCGGTGATGCTGCCGAATATTCCGGAAATGCTCGAAGTGCACTTCGGCGTGCCAATGATCGGCGCCGTGCTCAACCCGCTCAACGTGCGCCTGGACGCCGAAGCCATTGCGTTCATGCTCCAGCATGGCGAAGCCAAGGTGCTGATCACCGACCGCGAATTCCATGACGTTATTCACGCGGCGATCGGCATGCTCGACCATCCGCCGCTGGTGATCGACGTCAATGACCCGGAATATGGCGAAGGTCAAGCCGTCAGCAAACTGGACTACGAGGCATTGCTGGCCGAAGGCGATCCGGCGTTCGACTGGAAATGGCCGGTGAATGAATGGCAGGCCATCTCGCTGAACTACACCTCCGGCACCACCGGCAACCCGAAGGGTGTGGTCTACCACCATCGAGGCGCCTATTTGAATGCCCTCGGCAACCAGATGACCTGGGCCATGGGCAACCATCCGGTGTACCTCTGGACCCTGCCGATGTTTCATTGCAACGGCTGGTGCTACCCCTGGACCATTACCGCGCTGGCGGGTGTGCATGTGTTCCTGCGCCGGGTCGATCCGCAGAAAATTCTCACCCTGATCCGCGAACACCAGGTCACTCACCTGTGCGGCGCGCCGATTGTGCTCAACGCGCTGGTAAACATGCCGGAATCGGCCAAGGCCGCCATCGATCACCCGGTCAACGCCATGGTCGCCGGCGCTGCGCCGCCGGCCAAGGTGATTGGCGCCGTGGAGCAGATGGGCATCAAGGTCACCCACGTGTATGGCCTGACCGAAACCTATGGCCCGGTAACGCTCTGCGCCTGGCACAGCGAATGGGATGAATTGCCGCTGGAAGACCGCGCGCAGATCAAGTCCCGCCAGGGCGTACGCTACCCGACACTCGAAGGGGTGATGGTTGGCGATTCGAAGACCCTCGAACCGACCCCGCGCGATGGACAGACCATCGGCGAGGTGTTCATGCGCGGCAATACCGTGATGAAGGGCTACCTGAAAAATCCCACCGCCACCGCCGAGGCCTTCGAAGGCGGCTGGTTTCATACCGGCGACCTGGCGGTGTGTCACCCCGACGGCTATGTCGAGATCAAGGACCGGCTCAAGGACATCATCATTTCCGGTGGCGAGAACATCTCCACCATTGAACTCGAAGGTGTGCTGTATCGACATCCCGGTGTGATGGAAGCGGCAGTCGTCGCCCGGCCCGATGAAAAATGGGGGGAAACTCCCTGCGCGTTCATCTCGCTCAAGGCCGATCACCAGGACGTTCGCGAGGCCGACATCATCAGTTTCTGCCGTGAACACCTGGCCGGCTTCAAAGTCCCGCGCACAGTGATCTTCACCCTGCTGCCGAAGACCTCGACCGGAAAAGTGCAGAAGTACGTCCTGCGCGACAGGGCCAAGGCGCTCTAACCCGAACAACGCGTCAACTCCTCAGGCGGCAGGTGCATTCCTGCCGCTTCGGGTTCGTGCGGGGCGAATTTGGCCTCGCGCCTCACACCGATAACAACAACACAAGGTGGAGCTACCCATGAAAGACATCCATTCAACCGATACCCAACGCTGCGAAAGGATTCGGGCCAACCCGAAATTCCTGCAACTGGTCAGCAGCCGTTCGCGCCTGGCCTGGTCACTCAGTGCTGCGGTGCTGGGCACCTATTACCTGTTCATGCTGGTGGTGGCGTTCTTCCCGCAATGGCTGCATGCACCACTCGCCGAGCATCGCATGCTGACCCTCGGCATGCCGGTGGGCGCGGCGATCATCGTGTTTTCCTGGTTACTGACGGGCTGGTACGTGTACCGCGCCAACACCCGCTTCGATGCGCTGGGCGCGGCCATTCTCGAGGAGAGCAAGTGATGAGTATCCTGCGCAAACTACTGGCAGCTGCCACCGGCCTGCTGCCCGCGACCCTGGTATGGGCCGCACCACTGACCGGCGTAGCTGAAAAACAACCAATGAACCTGCACGCGATCGGCATGTTTTTCGTGTTCGTCCTTGGCACTCTGGCCATTACCTGGTGGGCCGCACGCCAGACCAAATCCACCGCCGATTTCTACACCGCCGGCGGTGGCATTACCGGCTTCCAGAACGGCCTGGCCATTGCCGGCGACTATATGTCCGCCGCCACACTGCTGGGGCTGTCGAGCCTGGTGTTCGCCAAGGGCTACGACGGTTTTATCTACACCATCGGCTTTTTTGTCGGCTGGCCGATCATCACCTTCCTGATGGCCGAGCGGCTGCGTAATCTGGGGCGCTACACCTTCGCCGATATCGTTTCCTATCGCCTGGACCAGAACAAAGTACGGATCTTCGCCGCCTTCGGTTCGCTGACCGTGGTGTGCTGCTACCTGATCGTGCAGATGGTCGGTGCCGGCCAGTTGATCAAGCTGCTGTTCGGCCTCGACTACCCGGTGGCCGTGGTGATCGTCGGCGCACTGATGCTGGTGTACGTGATTTTCGGCGGCATGATCGCCACCACCTGGGTGCAGATCATCAAGGCCGTGTTGCTACTCGCTGGCGGCACCACCCTGGCGGTGATGGCCATGTCGCAGTTCGGTTTCAGCTACGAGGCCCTGGCCACCCGGGCAGTCGAGGCGCATGCCAGCGGCTGGAACATCATGGGGCCGGGTTCAATGCTGGCCGACCCGATCAACACCGCCTCGATGTCCCTGGGGTTGGTATTCGGCATTGCCGGATTGCCGCACATCCTGATGCGTTTCTTCACTGTGCCCAATGCCAAGGAAGCGCGTAAATCGGTGTTCTACGCCACCGGTTTCATCGGTTTCTTCTTCCTGGTGGTCTGCACCCTCGGCTTCGCTGCGATGGTGATCATCGGGACGGACCCGCAGTACTACGTCAACGGCGAAGTCGGCGGCACCCTGGTGGGTGGCGGCAACATGGTCGCCATGCACCTGGCCAAGGCAGTGGGCGGCAACCTGTTCTTCGGTTTCCTCTCGGCCGTGGCCTTCGCCACCATCCTGGCGGTGGTGTCGGGGCTGGCACTGGCCGGTGCTTCGGCAATTTCCCATGACCTGTACGCCACGGTCTTCAAGAAAGGCAAGGCCACCGAGAAGCAGGAAATGCGCGTGACCCGCATGGCCACTGTGGGCCTGGGCATCATCGCAATTCTGCTGGGCATCCTGTTCGAGAAGATGAATGTCGCGTTCCTGGTAGGCCTGACTTTCGGCATCGCCGCGTCGACCAACTTCCCGGTGCTGATCATGGCCATGTACTGGAAGGGCCTGACCACCAAAGGCGCGATCATCGGCGGCTTTGCCGGGTTGATCTGCGCGCTGGTGCTGGTGATCCTTTCGCCTGCCGTCTGGGTCACCGTGCTCGGCCATGCCCACGCGATCTTCCCTTACGACCACCCTGCCCTGTTTTCCATGCCGCTGGCGTTCCTGGTGATCGTCGTGGTGTCGAAACTCGATCGCAGCGTGCGGGCCGACAAGGAGCGTGATGCCTACGCCGACCAGTTTGTCCGCGCCCAAACCGGCCTTGGCGCCGCCAGCGCTTCAAGTCATTGATTGACCGGGCGCGGCTGCTTGAACAGGCCGCCGCGCCCATCGTCCAACTGTGAGGTTCACGTTATGCCCGAATTCAACGCCCCGCTGCGCGACATGCGCTTTGTCCTGCACGAAGTGTTCGACGCCCCGGCCCTGTGGGCGCGCCTGCCGGCCCTGGCCGACAACGTCGACGCCGCCACCGCCGATGCGATTCTCGAGGAAGCGGCCAAGGTCACGTCGCACCTGATCGCGCCGCTCAACCGCAGCGGCGACGAAGAAGGCGCTCAATGGCAGGACGGCCAGGTCAGTACGCCGATCGGTTTTAAACAGGCCTACAGCACCTACATCGAAGGCGGCTGGGTCGGCCTGTCGGGCAACACCGATTTTGGCGGCATGGGCATGCCGAAGATGCTCGCCGTGCAATTCGAAGAAATGCTCTACGGCGCCAACTCGAGCTTCGCCCTGTACTCGGCACTAAGCTCCGGCGCCTGCCTGGCACTGGATGCCCACGCCAGCGAAACCCTGAAACGCCTTTACCTGCCGCCGATGTATGAAGGTCGCTGGGCCGGCTCCATGTGCCTGACCGAAGCCCACGCCGGCACCGACCTGGGCTTGATCCGCACTCGCGCCGAACCTCAGGCTGACGGCAGTTTCCATATCACCGGCAGCAAGATCTTCATCACCGGTGGTGATCAGGACCTGACCGAGAACATCATCCATCTGGTGCTGGCCAAACTGCCGGATGCACCGGCCGGGCCAAAGGGTATCTCACTGTTTGTGGTGCCCAAGGTACGGGTGAACGCCGACGGTTCCCTCGGTGCCGCCAACGCCGTGAGTTGCGGTTCGATCGAACACAAGATGGGCATCAAGGCCTCGGCCACCTGCGTGATGAACTTCGACGGCGCCAGCGGCTGGCTGGTCGGTGAGGCCAACAAGGGCCTGGCAGCGATGTTCACGATGATGAACTACGAGCGCCTGTCCATTGGCATCCAGGGCATCGGCTGCGCTGAAGCGTCCTACCAGAGCGCGCTGACGTACGCCCGTGAACGGGTGCAAAGCCGCGCGCCGACTGGCGCCATCGCTCCCGACCAGGTGGCCGACCCGATCATCGTTCACCCGGATGTGCGCCGCATGCTGCTGAGCATGAAAGCCATGACCGAAGGCGGTCGGGCGTTTGCCAGCTACGTCGGCCAGCAACTGGACCTGGCGAAGTTTGCCGATGATGCAGAAGAACGTGACAGCGCACAGAACCTGGTGGCGTTGCTGACCCCGGTGGCCAAGGCGTTTTTTACCGACAGTGGCCTGGAAAGCTGCATCCATGGCCAGCAGGTGTTCGGTGGTCATGGCTACATCCGCGAGTGGGGCCAGGAACAACTGGTGCGCGACGTACGGATTGCGCAGATCTACGAAGGCACCAACGGCATCCAGGCGCTGGACCTGCTCGGGCGCAAGGTGGTGGCCAATCACGGCGTAGTGCTGCGCCAGTTCACTGACGAGATCCGCCGGTTCACCGACCAGCCCGATGCACCTTACGTGACGCAGCTGCTCGATGCCGTACGACGCCTGGAAAACCTCAGTGACTGGGTGCAGGACCAGGCCGAGACCAACCGCAACGAAATCGGCGCGGCGTCGGTGGAGTATCTGCATCTGTTCGGCTACGTCGCCTATGCCTGGCTCTGGGCACGCATGGCCCACGTCGCCGGAAAAAAACGCAGCACCGACGACAGTTTTTACGGCGCGAAGATTGCCACCGCCGACTTCTACATCCACCGCCTGCTCCCGCGCATCCTGAGCCTGGAGCAATCGATTCGCGCCGGCAGCGCCTCGCTGTACGGCCTGACGGCTGAACAGTTTTAACGATTGAACCGCGCGCGGCGTCTTGCTCCTCTCTTTGGGCGTCGCGTTTTTTCTTCGAACAGCCCTCGCCGCCCGGCGGGGGTCGCCAGATCCGTTTTCTCATAATAAGAACAAAGGGGCTTTACCATGGATCGTCACACCCGCACTCTCGCGACCCGACTGCTGCTGGCCGGGGGCGTCATCAGCCTCGCGGCTCCCGCCTCTGCGGACTTTATCAAGGACAGCAAAGCCAGCGTCGAACTGCGCAACTTCTACTTCAACCGCGACTTTCGCCAGGACAACGCCGCGCAATCGAAACAGGAGGAATGGGCCCAGGGTTTTCTCCTTCGCTTCGAATCGGGCTTCACCGCAGGCACCATCGGCGTCGGCTTCGACGCCATCGGGTTGCTCGGGGTCAAACTCGATTCCAGCCCTGATCGCGCCGGCTCCGGCTTGCTAAAACGACATGGCGATATCAGCCAGGGCGCACAGGACGAGTACGCGGAAGTTGGCCTGACCGCAAAACTGCGCGCAGCTAAAAGTGTGCTGAAACTGGGCACACTGATGCCCAAGCTGCCGACGCTGCTGGCCAACGATTCGCGCCTATTGCCACAGACTTTCCAGGGCGGCCAGTTGAGCTCCCTGGACATCCAGGGCCTGGCCGTGGATGCCGGGCGCCTGACCCAGGTCAACCAGCGGGACTCTTCCGATTACGAGGACATGGGCATCACACGTACGGGGGCGAAAGGCATCACCACCCGCAACCTGACCAGCGACAGCTTTGATTTCGCCAGCTTGAACTACAAGTGGACACCGGACCTGGCCACCGGCTACAGCTACGGCCACCTGGACAATTTCTACAGCCAGCATCTGGTTAACCTGACCTACGTCCTGCCCGTTACGGTCGGCCAGTCGTTGAAAACCGACCTGCGCTTCGCCCGCTCCACCGACGATGGCGGCAGCAATGTCGACAACAATGCGCTGGGCGCGATGTTCACCTACAGCCTGGGCGGACATGCCTTCGGCTTGGGCTACCAGGGCATGAGCGGCGACACCGGTTATGCCTATGTCAATGGCACCGATGCGTTCCTGGTGAACTTCGTGCAGATCGGTGACTTCGCCAGCAAGGACGAAAAATCCTGGCAGGCGCGGTACGACTACAACTTCGCGGCCATGGGTATCCCTGGCTTGACCTTCATGACTCGCTATATCACCGGGTCCGACATCGACCTGGGCAATAATCGCCCCGAAGGCAAGGAATGGGAGCGCGACACCGACATCGGCTACGTGGTGCAAAGCGGGCCGCTTAAGAATGTCGGGGTGAAATGGCGCAACGCGACCGTGCGCTCGAGCCACTTTGGCAGCGACCTGGATGAGAACCGCTTGATTGTCAGCTATACCCTGCCGATCTGGTGAGCACGAGTTCGTCCCCACGCCCTGTGGGGACGATTGGCGAAGGCGCGCGCAACGGCACTGGCGATGAGAGTAGGATAAGATGCCTGCCAACCAGGCCCGCCGCGAGACGCCCCGCATGACCGATATCACTCCCCGCCTGATCAAGAAATACCCCAACCGCCGCCTCTATGACACCCACACCAGCAGTCACCTGACGCTGGCGGATATTCGTCAATTGGTGGTCGACAAGGTGGTGTTTCAGGTCGTTGACGCCAAGACTGGCGAGGACCTGACGCGCAGCATCCTGCTACAGGTCATCCTGGAAGCAGAAAGCGGTGGCGAGCCGATTTTCACCAGCGAGATGCTGATGGGCATTATCCAGTTCTACGGTCCCTATCAAGGTGTGCTCGGCAGTTATCTGGACAAGAGCATCCAGACCGTGATCGATATCCAGTCGCAGACCGGCGCGCAATCTTCCGAAGCCTGGAGCACCTTCATGCACCAGCAGGCGCCGGTGATGCAGGACCTGATGCGCCAGTACGTCGATCAGTCCAAGGCGCTTTACCTCAACACCCAGAACCTGTTTGGCATGTTCGGCGCAAAGCCGGATACCGAAAACGGACCGAAAAAAAATGGCGACGGGGAATAACCCATCGCCATCGGTGCCGCTGGCCTGATCTGACTTACTTGTTACCGCTGGTAGCCTTACCGCTGGCTTCTGGTGCGGCCTTTGCCGGTGCGACGGCTGCTGCGGTCGCTGCGGTGAAACCACTCTGAGCCACATCCGCGGCCTGCTTCGCGGCTTTCTGTGCGCTTTCAAACACGGTGCCGGCATTGGCCAGGCCCGACTTGAAGGCGGCGACTACTGGCTCTGAACCGGCTGGCGCATTTTTGCTCAAGGTCTCGACAAACTCTTGAACCTGCTGGGTCCCGCTCTCGACCTGGCTCGAACTCAGCTTGGCGATATCCGCCTGGGTGTCAACGATCAGCGCTTGAACCTGGCGGTTGAACTCGGCCAGGCGTTCGCCCTGCGCGCTCGGCTGGGTGAACGAAGCCTGCAGGTCGGCGAAACCCTGTGGATCACGCACGGCCAGCAACTTGCGCACACCAGCGAAGTGTTCCTCGGTGGAGTCGCGCAGTGCCTTGAACTGCAACTGGCTCAGTTGTTCAACGCTGGCGAAGACTTTGCCGCTGATTTGCTGCAAAAGATCGAGGTTGGCTTTCTGGGCGGTCTGCAGTTTTTCCGAATTGAAAAAAGACATGCTGGAATCTCCTGGTACTGGAAGGCCCGAAGGGCCAAGGACGCGACGGCGATCCTGCAGTCATCGCGTTAGTGTTGATATTGCAGTGCACAAAAGCGTTTGGCAACGGGTATTTTGTGCGGCGCACAATTAATCGTGTTCGCCTCGCTGCTATTGGCGCTAGACTCCTGTTCATCGGGCATCCCGTTGGATTTTGTTAGCGCCAAGGGGCAGCTCCCATGCAGGGCGTCAGGAGAACACCATGGACCAGGCAGAAAATATTGCAGCGCACGATAACACGCCAAACACGCCGCCCGACTTGCTCGCACACCTGAACCAGCTGCAGCAGCTCAACCTGCGCAACGTGCTGAGCGCAGTGCATGAGCGCCAGGCCAGCACCTTTGCGCCATCAAGGCTGGAACAACTCAGGCAACCCACCGTCGCCGACTGGCAGCAATACCTGACCGATCTCGGCCAACGCAGCCTGCTGTTCTGGGACACCCTGCGCCAGCGCGGCGACAACACCCTGGCGCATGAACGCGCCGGGTATCCGCTGCTGCTCAAGTTCGACCATGAACTGCTGCTCGCCGGCGAGGACCTGCCGCGCCCGGTCAATTACTCGCTGCTGAAAATCTTTGATCGCCCGGGCCAACCCATCGACCCCGGCCAGCCGCCGGTGATCATCATCGATCCGCGGGGCGGTCATGGCTCAGGTATCGGCGGTTTCAAACAGGACTCGCTGATCGGCGAAAGCTTGCGGGCCGGGCATCCCACCTACTTCATCGCATTCAGCCACGCGCCCAGCCCAGGGCAGACCCTGTACGACATCGTGCAGGCACAGGCGCAATTCATCGCAATGATCAGCGCCCGCCACCCTGACTGCGCCAAGCCGGTGGTCATCGGCAACTGCCAGGCCGGTTGGGCACTGATGAGCCTGGCGGCCCTGAGGCCGGAGCTGCCAGGCCTGATCATCGTCAACGGCGCGCCGCTGTCCTATTGGGCCGGCACCCATGGGCGCAACCCGATGCGTTACACCGGCGGCCTGCTGGGCGGCGGCTGGATGGCGCGGCTGGGCAGCGACCTGGGTAATGCGCGGTTCGACGGCACCTGGCTGGTGAGCAATTTCGAAAGTCTCGACCCGGCGAATGCCTGGTGGGGCAAGTACTATCACCTGTACCGCGAGGTCGACAGCGAGGCCGAACGTTTTCTCGACTTCGAGCGCTGGTGGGGCAGCCCGACCCTGCTCAATGGCGAAGAGATCGAGATGATCGTCGACCAATTGTTCATCGGCAACCAACTGTCCGGTGGCGTCGGGCGCAAGAGCAACGGCCTGGACCTCAAGCGCATCGAAGTGCCGGTGGTAGTGTTTTGCTCCGCTGGCGACAACATTACTTCGCCGCAACAGGCGCTGGACTGGATCACTGATCTCTACCCAAGCGATGCCGCACTGAGCGCTGCCGGCCGCACCATCGTCTACCTGCGCCATGCCAGCATCGGGCACCTGGGAATCTTCGTCTCCGGCGAAGTGGCCCGCCGCGAGCACCGTGAGCTGCTGGGCGCGGTTGACACGATCAATGCATTGCCGCCGGGGCTGTATGAAATGCTGATCGAGGATTTGCCGGAACACGCGCCGACGCCCTATTCGGTGCGCTTCGAACCGCGCTGCATCGCTGACATCCATGGCGATACGCAGGCACCTCGCAATAACGAGCGCGAGTTCGCATTAGTCGAACGCGCCTCTTCCTTCAACAACTGCGTTTACGATGCCTGGGTCCGCCCATTGATGCGGCAGGTGATCAATGAACCGGCGGCCGAGCTGCTGCGCCGGACGCATCCGTTCCATCAGCAGCAATTGCTGTGGAGCAGCCTCAACCCGGCACTGTGGTGGCTGGCGGCAGGCGCGGCCGAGGCCCGGGGAAATCGCCAGTGCGCCAGCGCGGACAACCCATTGCTCGCCTGGCAGGACCTGTATTCCGATCAGTTGCAGGATGCCTTCAACGGCTACCGCGATGTGCGAGATGCCGCTCAGGAAATGAGTTTCTACGGGGTGTATGGCGCGCTGGACGGTCTCATCGGCGATCGATGAAGGGCTCAACGCCGCGTCACACTGGCGCGGCTTCCTCGATCTCGAACGACTCATCAGCGCGATACTGCCCCGGCGTCATGCCAAACCAGCGGCTGCAGGCCTTGTTGAAGCTGCTGTGATCATGGAAACCGAGCAGGTACGCCACATGCTTCATGTTGAAGTGCGAATGGCGCAGGTAGAAATCCGCCAGCTGGCGGCGCACCGCATTTTGCACATCCTTGAACTGCGCACCATCCTTTTCCAGCGCCCGTTGCAGCGTACGCTTGCTGATGTTCAGCGCCGCCGCGATGGACTCCATGTCGCATAGGCCCTGGCCCTGGCTGAGGCGCTCGGTAATCAGCGCGCGAATCCTGCCGAGCATGGTAAAACCGAACAACAGGTCCAGTTGCGCCTCGGCAAAACTGTCGTGTACCAGTGCCAACGCTTCGTTGGCCATGCTCAAAGGCCGCAGCAGTTCCTGCCCATCGAACAGGATGCTGTCGTAGGCCGAGCCGAAATGCAGCTCGCAGCCGAACAGGCGCTGATGTTCTGAAGTATCTGGCGGCTCGGGATAGCTGAACTCAACACTGATGGGTTGCGGCAACTTGCCGTCACCCAGCCAGCGACAGATACCCAGCAGCGAGGCCAGGCCGGCATCGGCATATTGTCGGGGCTTGATCGAGCCGGACTGCTGGTGGTCGAGTGACGCCAGGCGGTAGTGGCCCTGCTCCGGCACGAAAAACAGACTGAAGCCGGTGCCGATCAACGGGCTGAATCGCACCAGTCGTTCGAGGGCGCGTTTCAGATTGAGGCTGGACATCATGGTGTAGCCGACGATCTGGAAACTGCGGGGATGGAAATGCCCATAGGCTTTGAGGCCGATGTCCGGGTCCGCACTGGCCTGGGCGGCCAGTTGCCACAGGCGATAGATCACCCTGCGCTCACACAGCGCCCCCGGGATGCTGGCGAGCGTCATGTCCAGTCCGGCATCGTGGCACAAGCTGGCAACATCCAGCCCTTCGGCCGAGAGCGTGTTGACCAGCACATTGGCGTAGCCTGAACTCATTCTGTACATGGTGTCCTCGATGACGTGGGTGCTGGACACGCGTGCAGCTGATGATAGGCGCCGGCCTGCTTCGGGGTGTTGATCTGTGTCGGATATGCGAGGACTTTGTCCTCGAACGCAGCCTCGCGTGGCTCGGCAGCTGCTACAACCTCCTGGCGGCTTGGCGCCGTTGGACACCAGACAGTCACCCTGCAACACTTCCGCACGACCCGGCGATCGCCAACACTCACCCATCTTGCAGCGCAAAACAATAAAAGCCACGGACTGTATGAAGTCGCTTGGTCGTATTGCGTTGTTCTCGGCAAATAGGGGTGGGATTTGATGGACAACAAAGCGCAAGCGTTCACTAGCTACTGGTCAGGCCAGGTCCCGTTCATTGCCTCCTTTGCAGTGCAACAATTACGACAGTGGGTCAGCAGTAATGCCTGGTTTACCGGGCAGGACTACGACGCCTGGTTCGAGCTGCCGCGCGCAACCCTCGATCGCCTGCAAGCCGAGTATCAGCAGCAATGGGCCGAGCTGGGCCAACGGGTGCTAAGCGGCCAGCCCTTCAGTTTTGAAGACCGACGATTTGCCAGCGGCAACTGGAGCCAGCCGCTGTACGGCTCTCTCGCGGCGTTTTACCTGCTCAACGCCGGCTTTCTGCTAAAGCTGCTCGATCAGTTGCCGATCGAGGCGAAAAAACCGCGCCTGCGCCTGCTGTATCTGGTGGAGCAAGCGATCGCGGCAGCTGCACCGAGTAATTGCCTGGCGAGTAATCCCGACGCATTGCAACGGTTGGTCGACACCCAGGGCAGCAGTTTGCTCACGGGCTTGTTGCATCTGGCCAGCGATCTGCAGGAAGGCAAGATGCGCCAGTGCGACCGCGATGCTTTCAAGGTCGGCGTCGACCTGGCCAACACGCCCGGGCAAGTCGTATTCGAGAATTCGCTGTTCCAGCTGATTCAGTACTGCCCGCAAGCACCAACCAGCTATCGGCGCCCGGTGTTCATCGTGCCACCGTCGATCAACAAGTTCTACATCCTCGATTTGCGCCCGGACAACTCGATGGTCGGCCACTTGCTGCAACAGGGACATCCGGTGTTCCTGATGTCGTGGCGCAACTTTGATCAGGCACACGCCGGCACCACCTGGGACGATCTGATCGAAACCGGCATCATCCAGGCGCTGCAAGTCACTCGCGAAATCAGCGGCGAGCCGCGGCCCCACTGCGTAGGGTTTTGCATCGGCGGCACGCTGTTGAGCACGGCACTGGCCGTGTTGGCAGCCCGTGGTGATCGCGAGATCGCCAGCCTGAGCCTGCTGACCACCTTCCTCGATTACCGCGACACCGGCCCCATCGACATCTTCGTCGACGAACAGCTGGTGGCTCACCGCGAGCGCACCATTGGCGGCATCGACGGCCCGATTGGCCTGTTCAAGGGCGAGGACATGGGCAACACTTTTTCACTGCTGCGCCCCAATGACCTGTGGTGGAACTACAACGTCGACAAATACCTCAAGGGCCAGAAACCCAATGCCCTCGACCTGCTGTTCTGGAACAACGACAGCACCAACCTGCCAGGCCCGTTGTACTGCTGGTACCTGCGGCATACCTACCTGCAGAACGACCTGAAATCGGGCGAGCTGCAGTGTTGCGGGGTCAAACTGGACCTTCGCATCATCGAGACGCCCGCCTACATCCTGGCTACCCACGACGACCACATCGTGCCGTGGCGCAGTGCCTATGCCAGCACTGAACTGCTCGGCGGCCCCACACGTTTCGTGCTGGGAGCGTCTGGGCATATCGCTGGCGTGATCAATCCGCCGGCCCGGGAAAAACGCCATTACTGGACCCATGATCAGATCACCCTGGATCCGGATGCCTGGTTCGAAAATGCCCGGCAGCACCCGGGAAGCTGGTGGAATGACTGGTTTGCCTGGCTCGCCGAACACGCCGGTGAGCGCCAGCCATCGGTGCAGCAGATGGGCAATGCGCAGTACCCGGCACTGGAACCGGCACCGGGGCGTTATGTCATGCAGTGAATACGTGGCTCAGACAGGGGTTGGGCGTTTATCATGGGCGCCATTCCACCCCTGCCTCTAATGAGCACCTGCATGACTTTCGATTTTGATCAGGTCTACGACCGCCACGACACCGGCAGCACCAAATGGAGTCGTTACCCGAACGATGTGCTGCCGATGTGGGTCGCCGACATGGACTTCGCCGCACCACCAGTGATCATCCAGGCGCTGCAAAAACGCCTGGAGCATCCGTTGCTGGGCTACAGCGTGTGCCAGGACAATCTGCGTGAAGCGATCGTTGCCGATCTGTGGCACAAGTACGCCTGGCGCGTCGATCCCCAGGCACTGATCTTCCTGCCGGGTGTTGAATCGGGATTCAACATGGCGTTGAAGGCGCTGGTCCAAGTGCAACAGAACGTCGTGGTGCAGGTGCCCAATTACCCGCCGCTGCGCCATGCACCCGGGCATTGGGGGCTGAACAAGGTCGAGCTGGGTTTCGATGCCCAGGCGGATGGCAGCTACAGCACTCCACTCGATACCCTGCGCCAGGCACTGAAAGGTGGCGGCGCCTTGCTGCTGAGCAATCCGCACAATCCACTGGGCAAGGCGTTTGGCCGGGAAGAGCTGCAAGCGGTGGCTGATATCTGCGTCGAGCAGGACGCCTGGATCATCTCTGACGAGATCCACGCCGAGCTGTGCTTTGACGGTCGTGTGCACATTCCCACGGCGTCGCTTGGCGCAGACATTGCCCGGCGCACCATCACCTTGATGTCTGCGAGCAAGGCCTACAACATTGCCGGCCTCAAGACTTCTTTCATGATTATCGAAGATCCGGCGGTGCGCGCGCAGGTCAACCACGCTCGCTGTGGCATGGTCGACAGCGTCAACCCCCTGGGGCTGGAAGCTACCCGAGTCGCCTATAGCGAAGCCGGGCCGTGGCTGGCTGAACTGAAAACCTACCTGCAAGCCAACCGCGACTGGCTGGTGCAGGCCGTGCACAGCCGCTTGCCGGGGGTGAGCATGAATGTGCCGCAGAGTACCTACCTGGCCTGGCTCGATTGCTCGGCATTGGGCCTGGCCAATCCGCAGCAATTTTTCCTCGAACAGGCCAAGGTCGGTTTGAGTGCGGGCCTGGATTTTGGCGACCAGCATCAGCAATTCGTGCGCCTCAACTTCGGTTGCCCGCGGTCGTTGCTGGAAGAAGGGATCGCCCGTATGGAACGCGCCCTGAATTCCTGATCTTGGTGGGAGCAAGGCTTGCCCGCGAATGCGATGCTGAATGCATTGGCGCCATCGCGGGCAAGCCTTGCTCCCACAGGGGGCAATTGCGCATGCGAAAACTGTATTTCACCCCGACCACTGGGTAAGATGTCGCCCCTTCCCCCGCAGCCCCGTTCTGCACCCGCCGAATAAGCCGATTCCATGCCTTTCGAACTCAGCGTTGACCTCACCACCCTGGCCATTCTCGCCGTAGTGGCTTTTATTGCCGGTTTCATCGATGCCATCGCTGGCGGTGGCGGGCTGTTGACCACTCCGGCGTTGCTTACCGCCGGGTTGCCGCCGCACCTGGTACTGGGCACCAACAAGCTCAGCTCGACCTTCGGCTCGGCCACGGCCAGCTTCACCTTCTACCGGCGCAAGCTGTTCCACCCGCGCCAGTGGGTGCACGCCATCGTTGGTACGCTGATCGGTGCGCTAACCGGCGCCGTGGTCGCGCACTACCTGCCCGCCGAGTGGCTGAACAAGATGCTGCCGGTGATCGTGTTTGCCTGCGGCCTGTACCTGTTGTTTGGCGGCACGCCCAAGGCGCCGCTGGACAGCGATGCGCCGATCCGCAAGAAGTGGCAGTCGACCCAGGGCTTCACCCTGGGCTTCTATGACGGAGTGGCCGGCCCCGGTACCGGTGCATTCTGGACCGTCAGCAGCATGCTCATGTACCCCATCGACCTGGTGAAGGCCAGCGGCGTGGCGCGCAGCATGAACTTCGTCAGCAACATTGCGGCGCTGTCGGTGTTCGTGTTTTCCGGGCAGGTGGACTGGATCATCGGCCTGAGCATGGGCCTGTCGGTGATGGTCGGGGCATTTTTCGGGGCTCGCACCGCCATCAGCGGCGGCGCGAAGTTCATTCGCCCGGTGTTCATCACCGTGGTGCTGGGCCTGACCGTGCGGTTAGCCTGGCAGCACTGGTTCAGCGTGGCCTAAGCGGCGGGCCACGTAGACGTCGATCAGGTAACGGGCAATCGAGCGCGACGCCGGCAATGGCGGCAGCTCGTGCACGTTGAACCACTGGGCGTCTTCGATCTCGTCTTCCTGGCAGACAATTTCGCCCCCGGCATACTCGGCGTGAAAGCCCAGCATCATCGAGTGCGGGAACGGCCAGCACTGGCTGCCCAGGTACTGGATGTTCTGCACTTCAATCTGTACTTCCTCGCGCACCTCGCGCACCAGGCACTCCTCGGCCGACTCTCCTGGCTCGGCAAATCCGGCCAGCGTGCTGTAGACCCCGGAGACAAAACGCGGTGAGCGCGCCAGCAGGATTTCATCACCACGGGTGATCAGCACGATCATGCTCGGGGAGATCCGCGGGTAGCTGCGCAAGTCGCAAGGTGCGCAGTACATTGCCCGTTCCCGTGGCACCTGCTGCATCGGCTGGCCGCAATTGCCGCAGAAGCGGTGCTCGCGAGCCCAGGTGCCGATTTGCGCGGCATACCCCAGCACCTTGTAGAGCGTGTGATCGCCTTCGAGCATGAACGCGCGCAGGCCTTTCCAGTTGCAGCCCGGTACTTCGCTGCTACTGCGCAGCTCCAGCAGGTACACCGGCTCACCGTCCAGATGGCCGATGCCATGCTCCGCCAGTACCGACAGATCCTGGCGTTTGAGCCATTCCCGGGGGAACAGCGCGCCGTTGTCGTCGTACAGAAAGCCTTCGGGGCTGCGGGCCACGGCCCAGCCGCCGGGATGATCAGTGTCCAGTACTGCAGTGGTCCAGCGTGAAGTCATGTTTATTCAATCCAGAAATTCGGGTTTCTGTTTACTCATATGGGCGGCCATGGCCACGCGCAAGTCGGTGGATTGCAGCATCGCGGCATTCCAGGTGGCGACATACTCAAGGCCATCATCGATGCGATGGTCGCGCATGTAGCTGATCATTTCCTTGGTGCCAGTGATGGCGATCGGTGACTTGCTGGCGATCTCACGGGCAATGCCCAGCACGCCGTCGAGCAGGCTGTCCTTGTCGCTGTAGAGGCGATTGACCAGGCCCATGTCGCGCGCCTCCTCGGCGCCAAATGAGCGACCAGTGTAAGCCAGTTCGCGCAGCATGCCGTCACCGATGATGCGCGGCAAGCGTTGCAGGGTACCGACGTCAGCCGCCATGCCGATATCGATTTCCTTGATTGAAAACTGCGCGTCCTCAGCTGCGTAGCGCATGTCGCACGCGGCAATCAGATCGATCGCACCGCCCAGGCAGTAACCCTGAATAGCCGCGAGCACCGGCTTGCGGCAGTGGTCGACAGCGGTGAACGACGCCTGCAGGGCAAGGATCTTGCGCCGTAACAGGCGGGCATTGCGCCCGACATCCTTGCCCATTTCATTGGCGACGCCGGCCAGCATCATCAGGTCGATGCCCGAGGAGAAATGCTTGCCTGCACCACTGATCACCACCGCCCGCACTTCGTCGGTGTCGTCGATCCACTGAAAGATCTCGATGATCTCGCTCCAGAACGCCGCGTTCATCGAGTTGATCTTTTCCGGGCGGTTGATCTGCACATGGGCGACTTTATCCGCCAGTTCGACGGTGAACGCAGTGTACTGAGACATGGCAGTGATCCTTGACCTGGGAAAAATAAGGCCCGAACTATAACAAGGCTACCTGTCCCCCAGTAAGGCAGTGGTTCGGCCAAATGCGGGACTGGCCTGCACGCACCACAGCAGTGCAACGAAGTTGTCACAGTCCGCCCATTATTGTGACCCGCCGGTCATATTGTGAGGCGCCATGCAAAAAAAACTGCCCTTCGTCGGTGCGTACACCTATCGAAGCGCTCAGGCCGTTACCCTTTGAAACGGATTGTCGAACAATTTGTCCATCTGGACTGGCCCGCTCTAGGTTCTGGCCTAGACTCATTTCTGGTGGGTAAAACCGGTCGGTCACAGGTCGGGAAAATAGAAGAAACTTTTGCCGCTGGCGGCAGGTCAGCTTAAAGGTGGGTGAGTTGCGGATGGTTCGATCCTTGCAATAGCCCTCTCCAGCCATTGTGCTTCAACGCGTTGGCAGCCTTTGCTCACCGACGCGGCGCGTTTGCGCCCGGCCACAGGGATAGGCCTAAAGACACCGTTGGTGGCAGTCCTGGAATTAGATCAATAACACGGGAGATCCAAATGATCAGTGCGGCTTTAGATATTCAGGGAGAACGTGCTCATCAGCAGGTCGGCGAGTCGAGCACCGTCAATGCGCAAGCAGCTTCACCAGTCATCGTGCCCAGTGCACGTACGCTGACACCGGTAGCCAGTCAGAATCCGAACAAGAAACGCGTGTTGTTCGTTACCTCCGAAATTGCCGACCTGGTCAAGACCGGCGGCCTGGGTGACGTGTCCGCCGCGCTGCCGCGAGCGATGGCGCACCTGCACGACGTGCGAGTGCTGATTCCCGGTTATCCGCAGGTGCTCAACAGCGAGAATCCGATCCATATCATTGGTGAGCTCGGTGGTCATGCAGCACTGCCACCTTGCAAGATCGGGCGCATGGACATGCCTGATGGCCTGGTCATCTACGTCCTGATCTGCCCCGAACTCTACGAGCGCGAAGGTTCACCCTACGGCGCCAACAATGGCCGGGACTGGCCCGACAATCATATTCGCTTCGCCCGCCTGGGCTTGGCCGCTGCCGATATTGCTGCCAACCTGGCGCAGATCCACTGGTGCCCGGACCTGGTGCACGCCCATGACTGGCCAGCCGGCCTGGCGCCTGCCTACATGCACTGGCGCGGCCAGCGCACCCCGACGCTGTTCACCATTCACAACCTGGCCTATCAGGGCGTGACCAGCCTGGGTTCTTGCCCGGAGTTGGGCATCCCGACCCATGCCCTGCAACAGGAAGGCATGGAGTTCTACGGCAAGATGTCGTTCCTCAAGGCCGGTATGGCCTACGCCAGTCACATCACCACAGTCAGCGCGACGTACGCCCAGGAAATCACCACGCCGGACTTCGGTTGTGGCCTCGACGGTTTTCTCGCCGCCAAGACCCAGCAAGGCCTGCTGAGCGGTATTCCCAACGGCATCGACGAAAGCTGGGACGCGGCGACCGATCCACACCTGTTCTGCCCCTTCAGCATTGGCGACTGGGACGGCAAGGCGGTCAACGCTGCGCACGTACGCGAGCTGTTCGGCCTGGATGACTCCGAAGGTCCGCTGTTTGCGGTGGTTTCGCGCCTGGTCTATCAGAAGGGCCTGGACCTGACCGAAGCAGTCTCCGAATACATCGTGCAGTCAGGCGGCCAGATCGCAATCATCGGTCGTGGCGAGCCGGAAGAAGAACAAGCCATGCGTGAACTGGCCCTGCGTTTCCCCGGCAAGATCGGCGTGCGCATCGGGTTCAACGAAACCGACGCCCGACGCATGTTTGCCGGCAGTGATTTCCTGCTGATGCCTTCGCGCTACGAACCTTGCGGCCTGAGCCAGATGTACGCCCAGCGTTTCGGCTCGTTGCCGGTGGCACGCAATACCGGCGGCCTGGCCGACACCATTGAAAACGGCGTGACCGGCTTCCTCTTCAACGAATCCAGCGCCGAAAGTTATCAGGAAGCCCTGAGCCGCGCGTTCAAGGTATTTGCCTATCCGCAACTGCTCAACGCCATGCGTTGCCGGGCCATGGCTGCACCCTTCAATTGGTGCAAGGCCGTGGAACCCTACGCCGAACTTTACGAACAACTGGTCGCCAAGGCGCTGGGAAAATCGCACCGACAGTAAGAGGATGCTTTAGAGATGCCGTTACGGACCCTTGAAACCTGGCCCCACGGCGCAATTATGCTGGACGCAGAGCACACGCGTTTTGCCTTGTGGGCGCCAGATGCGTTTGACGTCAGCGTCGAACTGGAAGATGGAAAATCCTTACCACTGCTGCCCCAGGCTGATGGCTGGTTCGTGATAGAGACGCGCTGCCCGGCCGGCACGCGATACCGCTACAACATCGATGGCAGGTTGCAAGTCCCGGACCCGGCCTCCCGGGCTCAGGCCAGTGGCGTGCACTTGCACAGCGTGGTGGTCGACCCCAGCGCCTATCAATGGCAACACACCCGCTGGCAAGGTCGGCCGTGGACCGAGGCAGTGATCTACGAGCTGCACGTCGGTGCACTCGGTGGCTTCGTGGCCGTTGAGGAGCACCTGCAGCGCCTGGTCGACATGGGCATCACCGCGATTGAACTGATGCCCCTGGCGCAGTTTCCCGGCAAGCGTAATTGGGGCTATGACGGCGTCCTGCCCTATGCACCCCAGTCGTCCTACGGCACCCCCGAACAACTCAAGCATTTAATCGACACCGCCCACGGCCTTGGCCTGGCGGTGATTCTCGACGTGGTTTACAACCACTTCGGCCCCGATGGCAATTACCTGCATTGCTACGCCAAGGGCTTTTTCAACCAGGACAAGCACACCCCCTGGGGCGCGGCGATCGATTTCCGCCGCCGCCAGGTGCGCGACTTCTTCATCGATAATGCGCTGATGTGGCTAATGGAATATCGCTTCGACGGCTTGCGCCTGGATGCAGTGCACGCCATCAAGAGTCCGGATTTCCTTCACGAACTCGCCCAACGAATCCGCGAGCAAACCGCCCCGTCGCGCCACGTTTGGCTGATGCTGGAAAACGAACACAATCAGGCCAGCCTGCTGGAAGAGGGCTTCGATGCGCAGTGGAACGATGACGGCCACAACGCGCTGCACGTGCTGATCACCGGTGAGACCGAGGCCTATTACGCCGACTACGCCGAGCAGCCGACCCAGCAATTGGCCCGATGCCTGAGCGAGGGTTTTGTGTTCCAGGGCCACATCAATCGCCATGGCGAGACCCGAGGTGAACCGAGCGGGCACCTGGAGCCCACGGCGTTTGTGCTGTTCCTGCAGAACCATGATCAGATCGGCAATCGTGCCTTTGGCGAACGCCTGCATCAACTGGCGCACCCCGATGCGTTGCATGCGGCCACCGCGTTGCTGTTGTTGTCGCCGATGATTCCGCTGATGTTCATGGGCGATGAGTTCGGTGCTGAAGAACCGTTCCTGTTTTTCACCGATCACCACGGCGAACTGGCGGAACTGGTGCGCGAAGGCCGACGCAATGAGTTTGCGGCATTCAGTGCCTTTGCCGATCCGGAAAAACGCGAGCGGATTCCCGACCCCAACTCGCCGCAGACCTTCGAAGCATCCATACCCAATCTGGCGCCTGCCGAACCCCCGGCCATCCATGCGCTGTATCGCCGCCTGCTGAGCCTGCGCCACCAATACATCATTCCCCGCCTGCCCGGCGCTTGTTCCCTGGGTGCCGACGTGCTGGGCCAGGGTGCGGTGGCGGCGCGCTGGCGCCTGGGCGATGGCAGTGAGCTGCGCATTGACCTGAACCTCGGCGACGCGCCCGTGGTCCACACTTCACAGGCCGGTGCCAAGGTGTTGTTCGAACACCCCGCACGGACAGCCAGCCTGTTGGATGAGGGGCATCTAGCCCCGTATAGCGCGCTAGTCAGCCTCAAGGCCGCACCCCCTTTGCCAACCCCGGATGGAGAGCGCCAATGAGTGATGCGCAACTGGAAATTCTCGCCAGCCGCGCCGGCCTGGCCGTCGACTGGATCGACGCCAACGGCCGCCCGCGAAAAGTAGCCGCCGCAGTCTTACGCAATGTCCTGAGCGGCCTTGGCCACCCGGCCGGCACCGCTCAGGAAATCGACGCCAGCCTGTTGCAGCTGCAAGAAGTACAACAGACTCGCCACCTGCCGCCCCTGCTCACCGCAGACGTAGGCGTCGGGGTCGACCTGGCCCATTACTTCGAACCTGAAACGCCTTGTGAAATCCACCTTGAAGACGGCTCGCGCCTCAGTCTCAAGCTGGATAGCAATTCGGTGTTGCCAGGGCTGGTGCCGGTCGGATATCAACACGTCAGCATCGACGGCCAGCAATTCACCCTGGCCGTGGCACCCGCTCGCTGTTACAGCGTCGGGGATGCGGTGGACAGCCCAATCCCCCGCGCCTGGGGCCTGAGCGTACAGCTGTATTCCCTGCGTCGTCCGGGCGATGGCGGATTCGGCGATACCCTAGCCCTGGAAGATCTGGCCCGGGTGGCCGGTGAACGAGGCAGCGAAGCGCTGGCGATCAGCCCGATGCACGCCATGTTCAGCAGCGACAGCCAACGTTACAGCCCGTATTCACCTTCCAGCCGCCTGTTTCTCAACAGCCTGTACGCCGCCCCGGGGGCCATTCTCGGCGAACGCGCGGTGCGCGCCGCCATTGACGCCACCGGTTTGGCCGCGCAATTCAAGCACCTTGAAGAACTGCCGCTGATCGACTGGCCTGTTGCCGCCGAGGCCAAGCATCGTCTGCTGCAGGCGCTGTATGAAGGCTTCGTCCAGGGTGAGCACCCGCTGCATGTCGACTTCAGCACCTTCCGTCACGCCGGTGGCGAGGCCCTGGAAAATCATTGCCGTTTCGAAGCCATTCAAGAGGCTCGCGCCGCCAAGGGTGAATCCCTCGACTGGCGTGAGTGGCCCGAACAATGGCAGGACCCGCGCAGTACTGCGCTGGCCGAGTTTGCTGAAGAAAACGCCGGACGCATTGGCTTTTTCGCTTTCTGCCAATGGCTGATCACCCGCTGCCTGGAGCGCGCGCAAACCGTCGCCCGCGGCAGCGGCATGCGCATCGGCCTGATCGCTGACCTCGCCGTGGGCGCCGATGGCGGCGGCAGTCAGGCCTGGAGTCGCCAGGACGAACTGCTCGCCTCCCTTACCGTTGGCGCACCACCGGACATTCTCAACCGTACGGGCCAAGGCTGGGGCATTTCCGCGTTCTCGCCGGAAGGCCTGGTGCGCAACGGCTTTCGCGCCTTCATCGAGATGCTGCGGGCCAACTTCGCCCACGCCGGTGGCCTGCGCATCGACCATGTCATGGGCCTTCAACGGTTGTGGGTGATCCCCAACGGCGCCTCCCCTGCCGATGGCGCCTATCTTTACTACCCGGTGGATGACCTGCTGCGCCTGCTGACCCTGGAATCCCATCGATACCAGGCAATTGTCCTCGGCGAAGACCTCGGCACGGTGCCGGAAGGCCTGCAGGAAAAACTCATTGCACGTTCGATCCTTGGCATGCGCGTGTTGCTGTTCGAACAGGACAACGGGCACTTCAAGTCGATCCTCGACTGGCCGGATAACGCCCTGGCAACGACCAGTACCCATGACTTGCCCACGCTCAACGGCTGGTGGCATGGCCGCGATATCGACTGGAACTCGCGCCTGGGCATGACCGACGGCGCCGGTGAAATCGAATGGCGCCAGCACCGCGAACGCGAGCGAGAAGGCCTGCGCCGGGTATTGGGCGAGGACCCGCAGAACTTTCGCGAAGAGTCCCACGAAACCGACCAGGTGCTCGACGCCAGCGCGCGTTTCCTGGGCCACACCCGCGCGCCGCTGGTGCTGTTACCGCTGGAAGATGCCCTGGGCATCGAGCAGCAGGCCAACTTGCCGGGCACCATCAATACCCACCCCAACTGGAGCCGGCGTTTGCCGGGCTACAGTGAAGCCCTGCTCGATGACCCCGACGCCGCCCGGCGCCTGGAACTGCTCGCCTGCGCGCGACTTCAAGCCGGTGAGCGTGACCAATGATCCAGCCAGCCATTCAACCGCTGCGCGCGACCCTGCGCTTGCAATTTCATAAAGATTTCACCCTCGATCAGGCGGTGCCGCTGGTGCCGTACTTCGCCAGCCTGGGCATCAGCCACGTCTACGCCTCGCCCTTGCTCGCCGCTCGGGCAGGCTCCATGCATGGCTATGACGTGGTCGACCCGACCCAGGTCAATCCGGAGCTGGGAGGTGAACCCGCCTTGCGTCGCCTGGTGGCGGCGTTGCGCAAACA
This sequence comes from Pseudomonas sp. LB3P31, assembly GCF_054897945.1. Lineage (NCBI taxonomy): Bacteria > Pseudomonadati > Pseudomonadota > Gammaproteobacteria > Pseudomonadales > Pseudomonadaceae > Pseudomonas > Pseudomonas sp. LB3P31. Next base: position 323,534 of record NZ_CM142710.1, on the reverse strand, counting down.
GAACATGGGGCTAATCCTCGACATCGTCTCCAACCATATGGCCGTCGGCGGCAGTGACAACCCGTGGTGGCTGGACTTGCTGGAGTGGGGCCGACTGAGCCCCCACGGCGAGTTTTTCGACATCCAGTGGCATTCCCCCGACCCGCTGATGGAAGGCCAGTTGCTGCTGCCGTTTCTCGGTACTGACTACGGCGTCGCGTTGCAGGAAGGCACCCTGTCACTGCGCTTCGATCCGCAGCGCGGTTCGTTCCACGTCGAGCATTACGACCATCACTTTCCGATCTGCCCGAACAGCTACGGCGAATTGCTCAAGAGCGATGACGAGCGGCTGAAATTTCTCTCCGATCGTTTCAGCGCCCTGAGCTATCAGACCGACGCGCACAGCCTGGCCGTTCCTCTCAAGGAAGAGTTGCGTGAACTGGCCCGGGATCCAGCGATCCTGCAGCGCATTGAGCAGAATCTACAAGGCTTCGACTCGCTGACCCGAGACGGTTTCGAGCGCCTCCACCAGCTGCTCGAGCGCCAGAGTTATCGCCTCGCCAGCTGGCGCACTGCGGGTGACGACATCAACTGGCGGCGCTTTTTCGACGTCAACGAACTCGGTGGCCTGCGCGTTGAGCGCCCTGCCGTCTTCGAAGCCACCCATGCGAAGACTTTCGAGCTGGTGGCTGAAGGACTGATCGACGGCTTGCGCATCGATCACATCGACGGCCTGGCCGACCCCCGGGGTTATTGCCGCAAGCTGCGCCGTCGGGTGGACGCGCTGTCGCCGGACCGGCACCTGCCGATCTATGTCGAGAAGATCCTCGGCGAAGGCGAAACGCTGCACCGCGATTGGTCGGTGGATGGCACCACCGGCTACGAGTTCATGAACCAGTTGTCGCTGTTGCAGCACGATCCCGAGGGCGCCCAGCCTTTGGGCGAACTGTGGAACAAGTACAGCGAGCGCCCTGCCGACTTCCGCCAGGAAGCCCAACTGGCCCGCCAGCAGATCCTCAATGGATCACTGGCCGGCGACTTCGAAAGCGTCGCCAATGCCTTGTTGCAAGTGGCCCGGGATGACCTGATGACCCGCGACCTGACCCTGGGCGCCATTCGGCGCGCGCTGCAGGAACTGATCGTGCACTTCCCGGTGTACCGCACCTATATCAGCCCTCGCGGACGCTCCAGCGAAGACGATGTATTTTTCCAGCAGGCCATGGACGGAGCACGGCAAACCCTTGGCGAAGCCGACTGGCCGGTGCTTGATTGCCTGGCCGGATGGCTCGGTGGCAAACCATCGCGTGCCCGCCCGATCGGCCGCTCGCGCAAGATCCTCAAGCACGCCTGCGTACGTTTCCAGCAACTGACTTCACCGGCGGCGGCAAAGGCTGTCGAAGACACCGCGTTCTATCGCTCGGCAGTGTTGCTGTCGCGCAATGACGTGGGCTTCAGCACCGAACAGTTCAGCGCACCGGTTGGCGATTTCCACGAGGTTTGCCTGCAGCGCTTCGAGGCGTTCCCGGACAACTTGCTGGCCACCGCGACTCACGACCATAAACGGGGTGAAGACACCCGGGCGCGCCTCGCAGTATTGAGCGAGCGCAGTGCCTGGTATGCCGAACAGGTGCCACTCTGGCAAACCCTGGCCCGGCCGCTGCGCGATGACGACCAGATGCCGTCCACCGGCGACGAGTTGATTCTCTATCAAGCCATCCTTGGCAGCTGGCCGCTGGACCTGCGCAGTGACGATCAGCCGGCGCTTGAGGACTATGCCAAGCGCATTTGGCAGTGGCAGCAGAAGGCATTGCGCGAAGCCAAATTGCAAAGCAGCTGGAGCGCCCCGAACGACACCTATGAGCGCGCCACCCAGGTGTTTATCGAGCGTTTACTGCTGAGCCCTGACGGTGAACTGCTGCGTTCCGCCCTGGGCAACGCCGCCCAGACTCTGGCTGCACCCGGCGCCCTCAACAGTCTGGCGCAAACCTTGCTGCGCATGACCGTACCTGGGGTGCCGGACCTGTATCAGGGCAACGAATACTGGGACTTCTCGCTGGTCGATCCGGATAACCGCCGGCCGGTGGATTACCCCAGCCGCCAGCAGGCCATGCAGCAGGCGCTGGCACTGCCAGAATTGCTGACGAACTGGCGCGACGGGCGCATCAAACAGGCACTGATCCGGCGCACGCTCAACCTGCGCGCCGAGCATGCCGAGCTGTTCGCCCGCGGCACCTATCAGGCGCTGGAGGTGGTTGGAGAACAGGCGCATCGGGTGCTCGCGTTCTTGCGCGAACACGCAGGCGTTCGGGCCGTGGTGATCGTGCCGATACGTTGCGCGCAACTGCTGAAAAACGGTGCCGAACCGCTGATCGATGCGCTGCAGTGGGGCGACACCCGGGTCAAATTGCCGTTTGATGCATCCGCAGAAAATCTAAAGGGACTTTTTTCCAGCGCCACAGTCACAAACCACAGGGAGCTGAACATCAGCACCGCGCTGGGCGATTTCCCGGTCAATCTTTTAATCCAGTTTTCTACCCAAGCTTGAGTTCAGTTCAGGAGCATAGCGATGAGTACCGACGATAAACGCGTTCGCGAATTTGCCTATCAGATCTGGGAATCGGAAGGGAAACCCGAAGGGCATGAAGCCCGGCATTGGGAGATGGCGCGCAAGCTGGCGGAAGCCGAAGCACTGGCCCCCAGCAAGTCGCCGAAGGCTGCCGGCAGCAAAGGTGCCGCGAGCAAGACGGCGAAGCCGGAGGGCAAGGTCGATGACAAGCCTGGCGCCAAGCCAAAGGCTGCGGCAAAAGCCAAGCCGGCCGCTGCTGCCTCGGTGATTCCGCCGGGTGAAAAAGCCTCCGAGAAAAAACCGCGAGCGCCAAAAAAACCCGCGGTCTGACGCTCGACTATTTGATCTGAAGAAGCCTGTGGCGAGCTTGCTCGCCATCGAGGGTTCGTTTGCTTTCGAAAAACTGAAGAACGCTTGGATCCTGTGGGAGCGGGCTTGCTCGCGAAGGCGGCAGAACATTCAACGCTGGAGTTAAATGTTCTGGCCTCTTCGCGAGCAAGCCCGCTCCCACAGGGTCGTACCTCACGACATACACGTCCCCCATTTGCAGGAGCACTTATGAGCAGTCCAAAAAAACCCGCGACCGAACCTCACGCCGAGGCCTCGCGCATTCGTGAAGGCCTGCCCTTCCCGCTCGGTGCCACCTGGGATGGCCTGGGGGTCAACTTTGCGCTGTTTTCCGCCAACGCCACCAAGGTTGAACTGTGTATCTTCGATGACGCCGGCGAGGTCGAGCTCGAACGTATCGAACTGCCTGAATACACCGACGAGATCTACCACGGCTACCTGCCAGACGCCCACCCGGGGCTGATTTACGGCTATCGAGTCTACGGTGCGTATGACCCGGCCAACGGTCACCGCTTCAACCACAACAAGCTGCTGATCGACCCCTATGCCAAGCAACTGGTTGGCGAACTGAAGTGGTCCGAAGCCCTGTTCGGCTACACCATCGGTCACCCTGACGCCGACCTCAGCTTCGATGAACGCGACAGCGCGCCCTTCGTGCCCAAGTGCAAGGTCATCGACCCGGCGCATACCTGGGGTCACGACCACCGCGTCAGCGTGCCGTGGGACAAGACCATCATTTACGAAACCCACGTACGCGGCATCAGCATGCGTCACCCGTCGGTTCCGGAAAATGTGCGCGGCACCTTTGCCGGGCTGATGGTCGATGACGTACTGGAGCACATTCGCAAACTGGGGGTTTCCAGTGTGGAGTTGCTGCCGATTCACGCCTTCGTCAATGACCAGCATCTGTTGCACAAGGGCATGACCAATTACTGGGGCTATAACAGTATTGCGTTTTTCGCCCCAGACCCCCGTTACCTGGCCAGTGGCAAGATCGCCGAGTTCAAGGAGATGGTTGCGCACCTGCACGAAGCCAATCTCGAAGTGATTCTCGACGTCGTTTATAACCACACCGCAGAAGGCAACGAGCAAGGCCCGACGCTGTCCATGCGCGGTATCGACAACGCGTCGTACTACCGTCTGATGCCCGACGACAAGCGCTTCTACATCAACGACTCGGGCACCGGCAACACCCTGGACCTGAGCCACCCGTGCGTGCTGCAGATGGTGACTGACTCCCTGCGCTACTGGGCCACGGAAATGCACGTGGACGGCTTCCGCTTCGACCTGGCAACCATTCTTGGCCGCTACCACGACGGTTTTGACGAGCGCCACAGCTTCCTCGTGGCCTGCCGCCAGGACCCGGTGTTGCGTCAGGTGAAAATGATCGCCGAGCCCTGGGACTGCGGCCCCGGTGGTTATCAGGTCGGCGGCTTCCCACCGGGCTGGGTCGAATGGAACGACAAGTTCCGCGACACCGTGCGCGCGTTCTGGAAAGGCGACGACGGCCAACTGGCGGACTTCGCCAGCCGCATGACCGCGTCCGGCGAGATGTTCAACCAGCGTGGCAGACGTCCCTATGCGTCGGTGAATTTCATCACCGCCCACGACGGTTTCACCCTCAATGACCTGGTGTCGTACAACGACAAGCACAACGAGGCCAACGACGAAAACAACCAGGACGGCAGCAACAATAACCTGTCGTGGAACCATGGCGTCGAAGGCCCCACCGACGATCCGGAAATCAACGAGCTGCGCCAGCGGCAAATGCGCAACTTCTTTGCCACCTTGCTGCTGTCCCAGGGCACGCCGATGCTGGTGGCCGGTGATGAATTCGCGCGCACCCAGGACGGCAACAACAACGCCTATTGCCAGGACAGCGAGATCGGCTGGGTCAACTGGGACCTGAGCGAAGACGGCAAGGCTCTGCTGAAGTTCGTCAAACGCCTGATCAAGCTGCGCCTGGCCTATCCGATCCTGCGTCGTGGGCGCTTCCTGGTGGGTAATTACAACGAAGATATCGGCGTCAAGGACGTCACCTGGCTGGCCCCGGATGGCAGCGAGATGTCCATCGAGCAATGGGAAGATGCCCATGGTCGCTGCCTTGGCATGCTGCTGGACGGTCGCGCCCAGGAAACCGGTATTCGTCGCAAGGGCGCCGACGCCACCCTGTTGCTGGTGGTCAATGCACACCACGACATCGTCAACTTCACCTTGCCGGAAGTACCCGAAGGCGTGTTCTGGACGTGCATGGTGGACACCAATCAGCCATCGATCCGCGGTCAGGAACGCTTCGAGTTCGGCCACGAGTATTCGGTCACCGGCCGTTCGTTGCTGCTGTTCGAACTGCAGCGTGAAGAAGACGAGTGAAATGGAGCTCAAGGCGTTTCTTGATCGCCAGTCGACGGATTACGACAGCACCCAGGCACTGGGAAAGTGCCTGGAGCAACTGGTAGAGGCCGGTCTTGATCGACTGCCACTGCCGGGTGCAGGCCAGACGCTGGAACGGTTCCAGCGCCTGACGGCGGTTGGCGGGCATGATTTGCGGTTGTGCAAATTGTACGAGGGGCACACTGATGCGCTGGCGATCTTGCAGCAACTGGGTGCTGCCACTGCGCAATTCGGCAGCACTTGGGGCATGTGGGCCGCAGAGCCGCCCAATGCCAGGGTCCGAATCACTTCCGGGCCCCAGGGCGTCGCGCTGAATGGGCGCAAGGCCTGGTGTTCGGGAGCGGCGGTGTTAAGCCACGCCCTGCTGACCGCCTGGGACGACCAGGACCGCCAGCAACTGGTGGCGGTAGCGTTGGCACAGCCCGGTGTGACCGTGACGGATCAGGGTTGGCAGGCGGTCGGAATGGGCGCGACCGGCAGTGTCGAGGTGTTGTTCGACAATGCCCAGGCGCTGGCCATTGGCAACCCTGGCGATTACCTGCAACGCCCTGGCTTCTGGCAAGGCGGAATCGGTATCGCCGCGTGCTGGTACGGCGCGGCCTGCAGCATCGCTGAACGCCTGCGCGAACACTGCTCTCACCGCGAAGAACCGCACGCCCTCGCCCACCTGGGCGCCGTCGACAGTGCCTTGCACGGCGCTGGCGCGGTACTGCGTGCCAGTGCGCTGGCTATCGATTCAAACCCTATGGACGACGCTGAACTACTGGCCCGGCGAGCTCGCGCTGTAGTCGAGAACGCGGCCGAGCAAACCATTCATCATGTTGGCCGCGCCTTGGGCGCCGGCCCTTATTGCAAGGATCGACAGTTCGCGCAACTGAGCGCCGACCTGCCGGTGTTCCTGCGCCAGAGTCACGCCGAGCGCGATCTCGCGGGCCTGGGGCAAAAAATCCGCACAGGCACATGGACGTTATGAAAACCAACCCCATCGTTGGCCAGGGCACGCCGTTACGCTCTTGGCAGGCGTCCAGTCATCTGGCGCAATTGCCGGTGATCGATATTCTGCAACTGGTGCCTGAAGGCTCCCGGGCGGTGATCATTGCGCCGCACCCGGACGATGAAATTCTCGGCTGTGGCGGTATCCTGCAGCTGCTGGCTGATGCTGGCCGTGACCTGCAACTGATCTCGGTCACCGATGGCAGCGCCAGTCATCCGGGCTCCCAAACTTGGCCGGTCGAGCGCCTGAGTACAGTTCGCCCGCAGGAATCGGTAGAGGCCTTGCGACGCCTGGGTTTGCCGTTGCACAGCCTCAGATGGTTGCGCGGTGGTTTTGCCGACAGCCGGGTAGCGGCCCGGGAAACCGAGTTAAGCGCCTTTATCCAGCGCCATCTGCGTGCCAGCGATGTGGTGTTCACTACCTGGCGTGAAGATGGTCACTGCGATCACGAAGCCGTGGGGCGTGCCAGTGCCGAGGCAGCCCTGCGTGTTGGAGCCACCCTGCATGAGCTGCCGGTGTGGACCTGGCACTGGGCAACGCCTGAGGATAGCAGCGTGCCTTGGCACCGGGCGCGCAAGATACTGTTGGCGCCGGCACTGATCGCGCGCAAGCGACACGCGATTCATGCCTTCGCCAGCCAACTGGAGGGCGACCCGCAGATCGGCTTGCCACCGGTGCTGGCGCCCTACGTGCTGGAGCGTCTACTGCAACCCTTTGAAGTGGTGTTCCTATGAGTGTCGAGGACCGATACTTTGACGGTCTGTTTGCCAACAGTGACGACCCCTGGGCATTCCGCCAGCGCTGGTACGAGCAACGCAAGCGCGCCATTACCCTGGCTGCGCTGCCCCGTCCGCGCTACCGGGCGATTTTCGAACCGGGATGCGCCAATGGCGAACTGAGCGCCGATCTGGCCACCCGCTGCGATCGCCTGCTGTGCTGCGATACCGCCAGCGCCGCCGTCGCCTTGGCGCGAACGCGTTTAAGCATGTTTAACCACGCTGAAGTCCACCAGGCGCGGTTGCCCGAGCAATGGCCTTGCGAGAAATTTGATCTGATCGTGCTCAGCGAGGTCGGCTACTACCTCGACGCCGAAGACCTCAAGCGCCTTATCGCACACGCCCTGGCCTCCCTGACAGCCGACGGCCAATTGCTCGCGTGCCACTGGCGCCCGCCCATCGACGGCTGTCCGCTCAACGCTCGCCAGGTCCATGACCTGCTGCACGAGCACCTGCACCTGCCACGCCTGGTGCTGCATCAGGAAGCCGATTTCCTCCTTGAACTCTGGAGCCGCGAACCGCGCTCGGTCGCGGCGCTGGAGGGCCTGCGATAAAGCAAAAAAAACGTACCAGATAGAACATCCACGCGACGAATCGCAATACATAAGCAATACTCCTTGCGCGGCAATCCATGGTTTGGAGCGCCCGCCCCCCTGCTCATACACCCGGAACAAGGACGTGCCCCGATGAAATTCGTCTCCCTCAGCGAAAGCAGCCTGCCCGCGCAGATCTGGAACAGCGCGGCGCAACTGGACAACATCCCTGTGATCAACACCGAGAGTCTCGTACCTCCGGGCGCTCGCGCGGTGGTAATCTCGCCTCACCCCGGCGATGAAGTGATGATGTGCGGCGGCTTGCTGCAACTGCTCAGTGCCCTGGGCCACCCCCTGCAACTTATCTCGATGACCGATGGCAGCGCCAGTTATCCGGGTTCGCAGCAGTGGTCGGAGAAACGCCTGAGCGTGTTCCGCTCCCAGGAAAGCGTCGAGGCCTTGCGCCGGCTCGGCATGCCGATGCACAGCCTCAAATGGATTCGTGGCGGTTTCAGTGACAACGCCCTGACCGAGCACGAAGCCCAGTTGACCCAGTTCATCGCCCGCTACCTGCGCCCCGGCGATGTGGTGTTCAGCACCTGGAGCGAGGACCGTCACCTCGACCACGACGCCGTCGGCCGTGCGGCTGCCAAGGCGGCGAAACAGGTAGGCGCGGCCTTCAACGAAGTGCCGATCCGCGCCTGGCACCGGCCGATCCGCGACCGCGAACAAATTCCCTGGCACCGCGCCCGCAAGGTGCGACTCGACACCTGGACCGTCGCCCGCAAAAGCCACGCCACCCATGCCTACGCCAGCCAGCTCGACGGCGAACCCGCCCTGGGCCTCGCGCCATTGCTGCCAAAGGTGTTGCTGGAACGGATGCGCCTGCCTTACGAAATCGTCTTCGTCTGAACTGCGCGCGCTCCCATCAGTCGCATACATAAGGAACCGCCCACCAGGAGTAAACGTGACCAGTGATCCAACGCGGCAGGCACTTGAAGACGTGCCGCTGAATACGCCACCGGCCATCCATCGCCTCAGAGTGCTGACGGTCAACACCCATAAGGGTTTCACCGCGCTCAACCGGCGTTTCATCCTTCCCGAATTGCGCGAGGCGGTGCGCAGTACTTCGGCGGACCTGGTGTTTCTCCAGGAAGTCGTCGGCGAACACGAGCGCCACTCCTCACGCCTTAACAACTGGCCGCAAGTCTCGCAATACGAATTTCTCGCCGACAGCATGTGGAGTGATTTCGCCTACGGGCGCAACGCGGTCTATCCCGATGGCCACCACGGCAACGCCCTGCTGTCCAAATACCCGATCCGCGAATACCGCAACCTCGATGTCTCGATCACCGGTCCCGAGCGCCGGGGTCTGCTGCATTGCGTGCTGGATGTGCCGGGCCACGCCGAGGTCCACGCGATCTGCGTGCACCTGAGCCTACTGGAAAGTCATCGCCAGCTGCAGCTCCAACTGCTGTGCCAACTGCTCGAATCCCTGCCCGATGAAGCGCCGGTCATCATCGCCGGGGATTTCAACGACTGGCAATTGCAAGGCAATGCCGCCCTCGCCCGGCGTGACTACCTGCACGAAGCCTTTGAACGCCATCACGGACGCCCCGCCAAGACCTATCCGGCGCGGTTCCCATTGCTGCGCCTGGACCGGATTTACCTGCGCAACGCCAGCAGTCACGACCCGCGAATCCTCGCCAACAAGCCCTGGACGCACTTGTCGGATCATCTACCCTTAGCCGTGGAAGTACACCTGTAACCGCCATAATGGGTGCACCACCTGTCATTTGTGACAGTAGTTTCCCTGCACTTCTCTTGGTAGGTTGTTGTGTAACGCACTGGATGCCATTCAACACGCGGAGACGAGTATGGAAATTGCGACAGCAGTGACTAAGTATCGTATTAAAGAATACCGATTTAGCGCCTGTGCCGTTTCCATCTGCCTTGGCCTCGGATGGCCGCAGTTTTCCCAGGCAAGCTGCACTTTCACGCCCACCGCCGGCAACGATACGCATGTTTGCGACAGCAACACCGGGGGCCCCCTGACCGACCTGCTCGGCAACAACACCCTGACGTTCCCCACCGGCGGCACCGGCCAACTCATCGGCAATGTCAACTTTGGCGCCGGTGCCGATGCACTGCTGATGGATTCCGGCACCCTGACCGGTACTGTCAACCAGGGGGATGGTGCCGACACCGTTCGCATCAGCAACGGCGTCATCACCGGCGCCGTAAACCAGGGTAATCAGGTCGATAACTTTGTCATGACGGGCGGGCGCATTCAGTCTCTCGCCCAGGGCGATAGTCGCGATACGTTCCTGATGACCGGCGGCACTATAGTCGGCGCCTTTGAAGATGGCGACGTAGCGAAGATGACCGGCGGCACCATCGGCCGAGTCGATATGAAACTCGACAACAACCTCTTCGACATGTCCGCAGGCGAGATCCTCGGCAACCTGGTGACCGGTTTCGGCACCGACACCCTCATTGTCTCCGGCGGCAAAATCGGCGGCAACATCAGCGTCAGCGGCGGCAACGACAGCATCACCGTCACTGGCGGTGAGATCGTTGGAGAGATCCGCGCCAGTCTCGGCGATGACATTTTCAATTGGAGCGGCGGGATCATTCGTTCGGCGATTTTGATGGCTGAAGGCAACGACCGCGCAACCCTCACCAACCTGACCGAGAGCACGCTGGCGCTGACCCCGAGCGTCGACGGCGGCCCGGGCTCCGACACCTTGAACTTCAATCAGGCCACCCCCGGCGGCGCTTCCCGCTACATCAACTGGGAGGCAGTGAATCTGAGCAACAATGCGCGCCTGGACCTGGCAAGCAGCTCACTGGTACTAGGTGACAGCACCAGCGGCACCGGAGCGATCAACGTCGACGCCAGCAGTACGCTCACCTCGGCACAAGGCAGCATCGCGCCTTTCACTGCAGGCCAGCTCGCGACCTTGAACAATGCCGGCACCATCGACCTCACCAGCGGCAACTCGCGCACCAACGACACGCTGACGGTGCAGGGCAACTACGCCGGCAACGGAGCCAAGTTGCTGCTGCAAAGCGTGCTCGGCGATGACAGCTCAGCCAGCGACAAATTGGTCGTGAGTAACGGTACCTTGACCGGCAATACCGTGATCACCGTGCAGAACCTCGGCGGAATTGGCGGGTTGACCCAACAGAACGGCATCCAGTTGGTCGAGGCGCAAGGCTCGGCCGTCAGCAGTAACGGGGCGTTTGCCCTCAACGGCGGCCTGATTTCCGCCGGTGCATTCGATTATCGCCTGTTCAAAGGCGGTGTCACCGCCGGCACGGCAAACAGCTGGTACCTGCGTTCGGCAGTCGTTGCCCCGGCAGTCATGACCATTCCCAACCCGGACCCGACGTTGCCGCCGATCACCGTACCGGTCGTTCCCGTGCCTGTTGCCGCACTCGCCCCGCCAGCGCAGGCGCCTGAACCCGGCAGTCCGCCGCTGCCAGTCCCGGCAGCACTGCCACCGCTACCCGAGGCTGTACCAGGTGCCGCGCCGATCGCGCTGTACCGTCCCGAAGTTCCCAACTGGTCAGTGTTACCCCCCGCAGCTGCACAGTTAACGCTGCTGGCCCTGGGCACCTTCCATGGTCGCCAGGGCGACCAACGCCTGCTCAGCGAAACCGGCGCGTTCGGCGCGGGCTGGGGCCGAGCTTATGGCAAGGACCTCGACCAGACCTGGGCCGGTACGGTAAAGCCGAAGTTTGATGGTTCGATCAAGGGCTATCAGGTCGGCAATGACATCTACGCCTCAGAATTCCGGGACGGGCTAACCCAGCGCACCGGTTTTTTCGTCGGCCACAGCAGCATGAAAGGCAATGTCGACGGCTTCAACGAAGGGTTTGAAGATAAACGCGCCGGCAAGATCGACCTGCGGGGCGATCATGTCGGCCTGTACTGGACGCTTGTGGGAGCAGGCGGCTGGTACTTCGATAACGTGGTCATGGCGACCCGCTTTGATGGCGATAACCGCTCCGAACGCGGGCTCAAACTCGACACCCGTGGTCATGGGCTGACCCTGTCCAGCGAAGCAGGTTATCCATTTGCCGTGTCTGAAAAATGGGTGATGGAGCCCCAGGTGCAGATCATCCACCAGAAGGTTTCCCTGGACAGCCAGAACGATGGTGTCTCCCAGGTCGACTTCGATTCCGACGGAGCCTGGACCGGCCGCGTCGGCGCCAGGCTCAAAGGCAGCTACCAGGTCAGCGGCCGCCCGCTGGAACCCTACGTGCGGGTGAACCTGTGGCGAACGTTGTCCGGCACCGACACGGTGACCTTCGACAATGTCGACACGGTCACCACCGAACAGAAATCCTCATCCGCCGATATTGGCGTGGGCTTGAACTTGAGCCTCGCAAAAGACGTCAGTATTTACGCCAGCACCGACTACAGCACCAATATTGACAGCCAGCAACTGCGCGGTGTGTCCGGCAATGTGGGCCTCAGGATTAGCTGGTAACCATCATGTATAGGCTCTGGCGCGCGGTTTTTTGACGATATTTCGTACAAACAACCACTTGCAAGCGCGCCGGAAAACAATCACTTATTAGCGCAAAATTAGCCATACCATTTATCGGCCATTTTCTTGACGCAATGTCAAGCATCTTCTTAGCTACACCGTACTACCCCCGGAAGTACTATCAGGAACAGACCAGCAGACCGCCCGAATTCGGGCAGGAGCAGGTTTGTCCTACTCAATTCGGTCGCCCCTCATTCGGGGTAGGAGAGACGCCAAAGCGAGATAGCGCATGCGATTGCAAGGTAGACCACCATGAAAACATCACTCACCCCTCAAGAGATCAAAGTCAGTTTTTACACCGTCTCGAGTTCGCTGCTGTTGTGCTCATCGGTGGGAGTACAGGCAGCGCCCGCCGAGGATGAGACCTTGCCCTGGTATCGCCAGGACGTACCGGTCATGTCGCTACCCGCCATCAGTATCACTGCGCCCTACCCCGGCCATGTCAGTGGCGCCTCCGATGCCCGCAGTTCACGCCTGACCATTGAAGACGCCGCGCCCTCGACCTGGGACCAACTCTATGGCCAGCCTTCGCGCCGGGCCCAGGACGATGTCCAGGCACAGGATTTCGCGGGGAGTGAATTCAGAGGGCCGGCGATCCTGACCCTGCAAAGTGCCACCGGGCATACCCAGCGAGTCGGCCTGGTTGGGGGCGTGAGCCAGTTCCAGAGCAACGGCAACGGTCTGCTGACCAGTCGCGCCCAGGCCGACCCCGGCACCGACACCCTCAACCTGCAAGGCCAGAGCCTCGGCGCCTATTGGAGCCTGACCGGCCCACAAGGCTGGCACGTCGATCTGACGGCCAGTGGTGGTCGGGTCAACGGTTTCAGCCGTAACGAACAAGGCGCCCGGCAGGTGACCGAGGGCAGCGCGGTGACGCTGTCGGTGGAAGGCGGATTTCCGATCGGGCTGAGCGAGAACTGGGTGGTCGAACCCCAGGCGCAGTTGATCAATCAGCGCATTACCCTCGATACCCCCTATGCAGGTTCGGGTAATGCGTCATCAAGCGACCTCAACTCCTGGAGCGGCCGTGTCGGTGCACGGTTGAAAGGTAGTTACGATATCAACGGCCTGGGCGTCGAGCCCTACGTGCGGACCAACTTGTGGCACACGGTTTATACCGGCAATACCGTGTCGCTGGATCAGGTCGACAAGATCAGCAGCAGCCGCAAGTCGTCGACGGTGGATGTGGGATTGGGTTTGGTGGCGAAGGTGACACCAGCGGTGAGCCTGTATGTCAGTGCCGATTACAGCAGTGATGTGGATGACAATGATCTGAACGGGTTGATTGGGAGCCTGGGTGTGCGGATGCGTTGGTGAGATTTGTTAGAAGCAAAGATCGCAGCCTGCGGCAGCTCCTACATCGACCGTGTGTTAACCCGATCCTGTAGGAGCTGCCGAAGGCTGCGATCTTTTGATCTAGCTTTTGATCAGACCTCAGGCCGCAAAATCAACACCGCCAACGGCGGCAAATTCAACGACAACGAAAGCGGCTGGCCATGGCTCGGCTCTTCCTCGGTAAACGCCCCGCCACCGTTGCCATAATTGGACCCGGCATACAGCGCCGCATCGCTGTTGATCACCTCGGTCCAGCGCCCAGCGAACGGCACGCCAACACGGTAGCCCTGGCGCGGCACCGGCGTGAAGTTGGCCACCACCAGCACCGGGCTGCCATCCTTGCTCCAGCGCATGAAGGCGTAGACGCTATTGATCGCATCGTCGCCGATCAACCACTGGAAGCCCTGCGGTGCGTCGTCCTGGTCGTGCATCGCTGGTACGTCGCGGTACAACCGGTTGAGGTCGCCCACCAGCTTCTGCACCCCCTTGTGTTCGGAATACTGCAGCAGGTACCAATCCAGCTGCTGGTCATGGTTCCACTCGCGCCACTGGCCGAACTCGCAACCCATGAACAGCAGCTTCTTGCCCGGGTGCGCCCACATGAAACACAGGTAAGCCCGCAAGTTGGCAAATTTCTGCCAGCGGTCGCCGGGCATCTTGTCGATCAGCGAATGTTTTCCATGCACCACTTCATCGTGGGAAATCGGCAAAATGAAGCGCTCGGACCAGGCATACACCAGGCCGAAACTCAGCTCGTTATGGTGATGCCCGCGATACACCGGATCCTGCTGGATATAGTGCAGCGAGTCGTGCATCCAGCCCATGTTCCACTTGTAGTCGAAACCCAGGCCGCCCTGTTGCGTGCTCTGGCTGACGCCGGGCCACGCGGTGGACTCTTCGGCAATCACCAGCGCGCCAGGCGCTTCAATGTTGACCACGTCGTTGAGGTGGCGCAGGAAGTCGATCGCTTCCAGGTTCTCCCGACCGCCATGGCGGTTCGGTACCCACTCGCCGGCCTTGCGCGAATAGTCGCGGTACAGCATCGACGCCACGGCATCGACGCGCAGGCCGTCGACGTGGAAATGCTTGAGCCAGTGCAACCCCGACGCCAGCATGTAGCCGTGCACTTCCGTGCGGCCGAGGTTGTAGATCAGCGTGTCCCAATCCTGGTGAAAACCTTCCTGCGGGTTGCCGTATTCGTACAGCGCAGTACCGTCGAATTGAGCCAGCCCGTGGGTGTCGGTGGGGAAATGCGCCGGCACCCAATCAAGGATGACGCCGATGTCCGCCAGGTGGCAGGCATTGACGAAGGCGGCGAAATCATCTGGCGAGCCGTAGCGCGCGCTTGGGGCGAATTGCGACAGCAACTGATAACCCCATGAACCGCCGAACGGGTGTTCCATGATCGGCATCAGTTCGATGTGGGTGAAGCCCAGTTCCTTCACATAAGGAATCAGCCGTTCGCCCAGCTCGTGCCAGGTGTACTGGCGTGCCACTTCACCCAGATCGTCCAGTTCACATTGCCAGGAACCGGCGTGCAGTTCATAGATCGACAGTGGCGCACTCGGATGCTGGCGCTCGATCCGCGATTGCATCCACGCCTGGTCCTGCCATTCGATGCTCAGCGGCGAGGCAACTTTCGACGCGGTGTCGGGCGGCAGCGTGGTTGCCAGCGCCATTGGGTCGGCCTTGAGTGGCAAGATGCCGTGGGAGCCGAGAATCTCGTACTTGTAGGTTTCGCCCGCCTGCATGCGCGGGATGAACAGCTCCCACACACCGGTCGGGTGACGCAGGCGCATGGGATGCCGGCGTCCGTCCCAGTTGTTGAAATCGCCGACCACCGATACGCGTTTGGCATTCGGTGCCCACACGGCGAAGCGCACGCCATCGACGCCGTCGATGGTCTTCAGCTGAGCGCCAAGGCAACTGCTCAAGTCCCGGTGATTGCCCTCGGCAAACAGGTACAGGTCCATTTCGCCGAGCAACGGGCCAAAGCTGTAGGGATCTTCGGCAACCTGTTCGCCGCCGGCCCAGCGGGTGCGCAGCAGATAAGGCTGGGCGCGGTGGAAGTGGCCGACAAAAAGTCCCGGGGTCTGGGTGGCTTCGAGGTTGCCGAGCTCTTCCCCGGAGTCCTTGGCGATCACCTGCACGCTCAGGGCGTCCGGCAGATAGGCCCGAATGAATTGGCCGCCATTATCGTCGCCATGGGGGCCGAGTATGGCGAAAGGGTCGGGATGTTCGGCGCGCACCAGCGCGTCGATGTCCTGCGATCTGGGCAGCAGCGCTTCTTTAGCGTGACCCAGTTCCTTGTTCTGGAAACTCATGACTACTCTCCACCAAGATCGGAAAAGGGTTTAAGCCCACTCAATAATCCATACAAACCGTGTAACGGCACGGGCAGCCAGGTCGGGCGATTTTCCGCCTCGTAGGCTATCTCGTACGCGGCCTTTTCCAGACCGAACAATGCCAGCGCAGCGTCCTCGCCTCCCGGATCTTGCCACGCATGAGCAAGACTAGCTGCCGCCAGCCGATAAGCGTCGACAAATGCCTGTCGTGCTTCATTTAAATAGCGATCGGCAACCCTGACCCGCGCCGCCTGCGCATCCTCGTTTATATCCACGTTGTGCACGTTGATGGTCATGGCCGCCGCGTAGTCGAACGAACGCAGCACGCCACTGACGTCTTTGTAGGGGCTGTGCTTGCCCCGGCGTTCGTGCAACGGTCGGGCCGGCTCACCTTCAAAGTCGATCAGGTAGGCATCGCCCTTGATCACCAGCACCTGGCCGAGGTGCAAGTCGCCGTGGACGCGAATCCGCAGGCCACCGGTAGCCTGTTTACCCAGTTCCTCAATGTGACTCAGGATCGCCTTTTTGTTGTCCAGCAAACGACTGACCAACGCCTGGTCCGCCGGTTCCAGTTCGCCTTGATGCTGCTTTAACAGCTTCAGCGCGTGTTCCAGCTGCGCGGCGACGTCCTTGGCCGACGCCAGGGCTTCTTTTTGCGTGGTGACTTGCGGCGCGAAGTCCGGGTCATCGGTCGACGCCGCCAGCACCTGGTGCATTTCACCCAGGCGCTGGCCGAGCATGCCGGCGAAATCCTTCAGCTCGCCCAGGGCGTTGTAATGTTGCTCCTGCTCGGAAATCGCTTCAGCGAGTTCGTCGCGCAATGCCCGCTCGAGGTTGTTCTGCGTCCATTCCCAGGCATCGCCCTGATTGCTGAGGAAACCTTGGGCGATCATCAGCAGCGTGTCCTCGCCTTCTGCGCTACGGCGAATCACCGAACCGAGCAGCGGGGAAATATTGGCGAAACCGGCGTTGGTCAGGTAGGCGCTCATCTCCAGTTCCGGGTGCACGCCGGAGGCGATTTTGCGGATCAGTTTCAGTACCAGGCTTTTGCCGACTACTACCGAGCTGTTGGACTGCTCGGCGGACAGATAGCGCACCTCCGATTCACCGGTCAGGCCCAACTCGGCGAGTGCGGCAGTCGGTTCGAAGCGAATCTCGCCTGCGTCCGATGCCAGCACGGTGTTGCTCTGCATGCCTTGCAGCACCGCGCGGATGAAGTTTTCCAGGGCAAATGCATCAGTGATGATGCCGACCTGACGACCCCGACGCACCCTCGACAGCGCGAGTTGCTGGGGCAATGCCGGGCCAACCTGGTCTTCGGCGATAAAGCCGAACGGCAGTTGATAGCGACTGGTCTGGCCATTGCTGGTGACGTCGATTTCGCTTAAAAGCACTGGGTGCTGTGCGTCGCCGAAGCGCACGCCGTAGGCCAGCTTGACGTTTTCGATGGTCGCGTCCTTGCCGGCGAACCAGCGACGGTTCTGTAGCCAGTTCGGCAAGATGCCCTGTTCCAGCGTGGTGCGCGATGGCGCTTCGAGCAGCTCCTCCATCCGGTGCTTGAGCACCAGGGTGGTGAAGTCCGGCAGGCTCTGCGCCGGCTCCACGTGCCAGCTCGGCATCTGGTTTTCCGCCGCCAGGGCGAACCAGTAGAAACCATAGGGCGCCAAGGTCAGCAGGAAATTCAGTTGGCCGATTGGCGGGAACGCATTACCGCCGAGCATTTCTACCGGCACCATGCCGACGAACGCCGACAGGTCCAGCTCCGCCGCTTGGGCACTGCGCGACACGTTGGCCACGCAAAGGATGATCTCGTGCTTGCCATCGTCGCCAGTGAACTCGCGGGTGTAGGCCAGGATGCGGCGGTTGCTCGGCGAGAGCATTTTCAAGGTGCCGCGCCCGAAAGCCTTGGATTGCTTGCGCACGGCGAGCATGCGCCGTGTCCAGTTAAGCAGCGAATGCGGGTCGCCGGCCTGGGTTTCGACGTTGACCGACAGGTAACCGTATTGCGGGTCCATGATCGGCGGCAGCACCAGGCTGGCCGGATCGGCGCGGGAGAAACCACCGTTGCGGTCGATCGACCACTGCATCGGCGTGCGCACGCCGTCACGGTCGCCCAGATAAATGTTGTCGCCCATGCCAATTTCGTCGCCGTAGTACAGAGTCGGCGTGCCCGGCATCGACAACAGCAGGCTATTGAGCAGCTCGACGCGGCGGCGGTCACGCTCCATCAGCGGCGCGAGACGGCGGCGAATCCCCAGGTTGATCCGCGCGCGACGGTCAGCAGCGTAGTAGTTCCACAGGTAATCGCGCTCCTTGTCGGTGACCATCTCCAGGGTCAATTCGTCGTGGTTGCGCAGGAAAATCGCCCACTGACAGTTGGCCGGGATTTCCGGGGTCTGGCGCAGGATGTCGGTGATCGGAAAACGGTCTTCCTGGGCCAGCGCCATGTACATCCGCGGCATCAACGGGAAGTGGAACGCCATGTGGCACTCGTCGCCGTTGAGGCCTTGGGCATCGGTGTCGCCGAAGTACAGTTGAGTGTCTTCGGGCCACTGATTGGCCTCGGCCAGCAGCATCCGGTCAGGGTAATTGGCGTCGATTTCGGCGCGGATCTGCTTGAGGACGTCGTGAGTCTCCGGCAGGTTCTCGTTGTTGGTGCCGTCGCGTTCGATCAGGTACGGAATGGCGTCCAGGCGCAGGCCGTCGATGCCCATGTCGAGCCAGTAGCGCATTACCGACAGCACGGCTTTCATGACTTGCGGGTTGTCGAAATTCAGGTCCGGCTGATGCGAATAGAATCGGTGCCAGAAGTACTGACCTGCCACGGGATCCCAGGTCCAGTTGGACTTCTCGGTGTCGAGGAAGATGATCCGGGTGCCGTCGTATTTCTGGTCGTCGTCCGACCACACATAAAAGTCCCGGGCGGCCGAGCCTTTCTTGGCCTTGCGTGCGCGCTGGAACCAGGCGTGCTGGTCGGAGGTGTGGTTGATGACCAGCTCGGTGATCACCCGCAGGCCGCGATCATGGGCCTCGGAAATGAACCGCTTGGCATCGGCCATGGTGCCGTAGTCGGGATGCACGCCGCGGTATTCGGCAATGTCGTAACCGTCGTCGCGACGCGGGGATGGGTAGAACGGCAACAGCCAGATGGTGTTGACGCCGAGGTCGGCAATATAATCAAGTTTGGCGATCAGGCCGGGAAAGTCACCGATGCCGTCGTTGTTGGAGTCGAAAAAGGATTTTACGTGTACCTGGTAGATCACCGCGTCCTTGTACCAGAGCGGGTCTTTGATAAAGGTGGCTGCCTTGGGTTTCTTCGCCATTTGAAACTCCTGATAAATTCGATCTTGCGATGCATCTGGCAAAACCGGATACCCCTGTAGGAGCTGCCGAAGGCTGCGATCTTTTGATCTTGATTCTTAGGGCATCTGCGTCAGCAAAAATTCAAGATCAAAAGATCGCAGCCTTCGGCAGCTCCTACGGGACCACAGTCAGCCTGTCATCCGCTTGTTCAAGAAACTGAAATCCGCCAGATCCCGAACGGTTGCTGAGCCGGGTCCAGGCGCATGAACTGGTACTTGCCATACCAGGTCCAGCGGTGCCCGTTCATCAAGTCTTCGCCCTGGATGTGCGCATCGTCCGGCAACCCCATTTCCCACAGCGGCAGCTCGAAGTTGGCTTCCTGCGCGTTGTACGGGTCGAGGTTGACCGCCACCAGGATGAAGTTGCTGCCATCAGCGCTGCGCTTGCCGAAATACAGGATGTTGTCGTTCCAGGCGTTGTAGATCTTCAACCCCAGGTGCGTATGCAGCGCGGGGTTCTGTCGGCGGATGCGGTTGAGCTGGGCGATTTCCGCAATGATGTTGCCCGGCGCATTGAAGTCCCGTGGGCGGATCTCGTACTTCTCGGAATTGAGATATTCCTCTTTGCCCGGCACCGGCGCGGCTTCGCACAGTTCGAAGCCCGAGTACATGCCCCAAAGCCCGGAGCCCATGGTCGCCAGCGCAGCACGAATGAGGAAACCTGCGCGTCCGGACTCATGCAGGAACGCTGGGTTGATGTCGGGTGTATTGACGAAGAAGTTCGGGCGATAACATTCGCGCCATGGCGACTCGTTCAGCTCCGCCAAATAGGTTGAAAGCTCGTACTTGGTATTGCGCCAGGTAAAGTAGGTATAACTCTGCGAGTAACCGACCTTGCCCAGGCGCGCCATCATCGCTGGCGTGGTGAACGCTTCGGCGAGGAAGATCACTTCCGGATACAGCGCCCGCACATCGGCGATCAGCCATTGCCAGAACGGCAGCGGTTTGGTGTGGGGATTGTCGACCCGAAAGATCTTCACGCCCTCCTCGACCCAGCCCACCACGATGTCGCGCAGTTCCACCCAGAGGCTCGGGATCGCATCGACTGCATAAAAGTCGACGTTGACGATGTCCTGGTACTTTTTTGGCGGATTCTCGGCGTATTTGATCGTGCCGTCCGGGCGCCAGTTGAACCAACCCGGGTGCTGTTCCAGCCACGGGTGGTCCTGGGAGCACTGGATGGCGAAATCCAGGGCGATCTCCAGGCCGTGGTCGGCGGCTGCCGCTACCAGGCGACGGAAGTCTTCGCGGGTGCCCAGTTGCGAGTGAATCGCCTCATGCCCACCTTCGGCGCTGCCAATGGCATACGGGCTGCCTGGGTCATCCGGGCCGGCGGTCAGGGAATTGTTCGGGCCCTTGCGATGGCTGCGACCAATCGGATGGATCGGCGGAAAATACAGGACGTCG
This sequence comes from Pseudomonas sp. LB3P31, assembly GCF_054897945.1. Classification (NCBI taxonomy): domain Bacteria; kingdom Pseudomonadati; phylum Pseudomonadota; class Gammaproteobacteria; order Pseudomonadales; family Pseudomonadaceae; genus Pseudomonas; species Pseudomonas sp. LB3P31. The sequence continues at coordinate 302,939 of NZ_CM142710.1, read as the reverse complement.
AAACCCATGTCCTGAATCATCGGCAAGCGCGAGTGCACGTCATTAAAAGTGCCATGGCGCGCCGGATCGTCAGTAATCGAGCGCGGGAACAGTTCGTACCAACTGGCAAATTGCGCCAGCTCGCGCTCGACATCCACCGGATACTCCGGGCTGAAGCTGATGAAGGCGCGGTGATCGGCTTGCGCCATTAGCTCGGCGCTACGTTGGTGCAGGAACAGCGCGACCTGCTCGGTTTCGAGCAGTCCGGACAGTTCATGGTGCAAGGCGGCCAGCGCTTCGCTCAGCGGCCCATCGGCACGTTCGGCGGCGTGCTGCACGTGAGTGCGGCCTTCCTGCAGCTCCAGGCTGACCGGCACCCGCGCGGAGTGCTTTTTCTCCAGTTCGTAACAGAAGCTGGCGAACTGATCGATCCAGGCTTCGACGCAGAACACATACCGACCCTGACGCTCGACGGAAAATTGTCCTTGATAGCCGTTGTTGCCCAGCTCGCCCATGACCGCGCTGTGCCAGGTCTGATCGGCCTCGGAGCGCCAGCGCACGCGCACGGCCAGCTTGTCGTGGCCGTCGGCAAACACCTTGCTGGTGACCACGACGTCCTGACCCACCACGGCTTTGACAGCGAACTGCCCGCCATCGAGGATCGGCATGGTGTCTTCAATTGCGATTCGCGGCAGCAGTAGCGCCTGCGACAAGGGTATATGAGGGTTGTAGCTCAAATCTGCAGGATTTTCGGTCGTCATCGAGCATCTCTCCTTTACGCCCCATGGACGCTCTTGTACTGGGTCGACATTCGCAAAGCGGTCGGCCCCGGAATGAACTCACTAAGGTTCCGAGCGACCCTGGCCGGTAAAAGTTCACGCTCATTTGCCGGTTCAGTTGCGGGAATCAATTCGATGGAGCCATGGTCAACACACTTAAGCACGACTCAAGCCATGTGCCCTTGGAGATGCAGCGATGACGATTCCCAACCCTACTGAAACGCCTGATCCGAATATTGATACGCCAGTCATCCCACCGACGGATCCGCAGCCTGTGCCGGAGCAGGAACCGCCGGGAACCGTGCCGCCGCCGCGGGAAGAACCCCCGCAGACGATGCCGCCAGTGGTTGTTTAACGCACATCCCCCTTCAGGAGCTGCCGAAGGCTCGGGCCGCGATCGGACGATCTTTTGATCTTGACTCTTAAAACCAAGATCAAAAGATCGCAGCCTTCGGCAGCTCCTACGTAAGCCACCGACCGTTCCAACAGTTTTTACGGCGCATCCCCCGGATCTTTATCCAGCATCTTCACTATCCTCGGCATCACGCTGAAGATCGCCAGCGCCAGCAACGTACTCAACACCGCCGTCGACTCGCGCCCCAACCCCGCTGCCACTCCGATTGCCGCCGTCATCCACAACCCCGCTGCCGTGGTCAACCCCTTCACGTGTCCTGCGTCGCCTTCACTGTTTTTCAGAATGGTCCCGGCGCCAAGAAAGCCGATCCCGGCAATCACGCCCTGAACCACCCGGCTCATGGCATCGGCCTGAGACCCTGACATCTGCGGCACCAGCACAAACAACGCCGCGCCCAAGGCCACCAGCATGTGCGTGCGCACCCCAGCGGCCTTGCCTTTGTGTTCACGCTCGAACCCGAGAATGCCGCCCAACACAGCGGCAATCACCAGTCTCACGGTTATACGTGTCAATTGTGCTGCATCGCCAATATCAGCAAATTCCGCTTGCAGGGTTTCCCATACTTCATGCCACCAGGCTTTCATGCTGCTGTCCTTGTAATTGGAATGACACATGGACCACGGCAACCATTAATCGGTTGCACCGAACGATGACGACTGCCATGCGCCTAAAGCTGCAGAACCCCGCAGAAATAAGGACACCGCCATGACCGTTCGCATCGAAAACCAGACTTGCTTCTTCACTACCGAAAACGGCGAAGAGATTCGCTTGTGCACCGATGTCACCGTGATTACCGATTCGGACAAAGCCATGTCAGCGGTGGAGCTCGATGGCCAGCGCGTCTACATCACCGAAGCAGAAGCCGATGCATTGACCGTAGCAGGCGCCGTGGATGGTCGCAGGCATTTGAAAGCTACCGACAGTGATTCGGTGATTTGACTGACGCGCATCAATAAGGGCTTTGGGTGCCTGTTATAGGCGCCCTGGCACTGGCAGCGCAGGTGCTTCAAGTTGTCGCAGACGGCGGATCAAAGCTCATCTGATCCGCTTTTTATTGCAATACCTGAGTCTGTTATGCAAACAGATCGACGCTCATAGTGCTCCGGCCTGATGGAGGCTGATGAGCGAATGACCATGAGCGAAAGAATTCCCGTCCGAACCCTGGAAAATGACCTGTCCGTCCAGACTTTTGAGCCTTCGCGTACGAAGACGAAGACCAAGTCCAGCGACAATCTGATTCACACCCGCAGTTTTACCGGCCTGTTCCGCACATTGCGCCTGAGCGGTGCGGGGTTCCTGTTCCTGCTGTTTTTCGGCACGGTATGGCTGAACTGGGGTGGGCGCCAGGCCGTGCTGTGGGACCTGTCCGAAAGCAAGTTCCACATCTTTGGCGCGACCTTCTGGCCGCAGGATTTCATCCTGCTTTCGGCGCTGCTGATCATCGCCGCGTTTGGCCTGTTCGCGATCACCGTGTTCGCCGGCCGGGTCTGGTGCGGCTACACCTGCCCGCAGAGTTCCTGGACGTGGATCTTCATGTGGTGCGAGAAGATCACCGAGGGCGAACGCAACCAGCGGATCAAACTGCAAGCCGCTCCCTGGAACCTGAACAAGCTGCTGCGTCGTTCCGCCAAGCACACGCTGTGGCTGGCGATCAGCTTGCTGACGGGCCTGACCTTCGTCGGTTATTTCACGCCGATCCGGCCGCTGGCCGAAGAACTGCTGACCTTGCAGATGGCTGGCGTCAGCCTGTTCTGGGTGCTGTTCTTTACCGGCGCTACCTACATCAATGCCGGCTGGCTGCGTGAAGCGGTGTGCATGCACATGTGCCCCTATGCGCGCTTCCAGAGCGTGATGTTCGACAAGGACACCCTGACCATTTCCTACGACTTCGCTCGTGGGGAAAACCGTGGCCCGCGCAAGCGTGATGTGGCGCCCGCCACGGTCGGTCTGGGGGATTGCATCGATTGCCAGGTGTGCGTACAGGTCTGCCCGACCGGCATCGACATTCGTGACGGCCTGCAGATGGAATGCATCGGCTGCGCGGCCTGTATCGACGCCTGTGATTCGATCATGGACAAGATGGGCTACGCCCGAGGCTTGATCAGCTATACCTCCGAACACGAACTGCAAGGTGGCAAGACCCATCTGCTGCGGCCACGGCTGATTGGTTACACCCTGGTGCTGCTGGTGATGATCGGCGCCCTCGCCCTCGCGCTGGTGGAGCGGCCCATGGTTTCGCTGGATGTCAGCAAGGACCGTGGACTGTTCCGCGAGAACAGCCTGGGGCAGATCGAAAATATTTACAGCATGAAGGTCATCAACAAGACCCAGGAGCGTCAGGACTACCGCCTCACGCTGGTCGACGGGGACGGCTTCCAGCTGCAAGGCAAGACCGAGTTGAGCCTGGCGCCTGGGGAAATCATTGACGTGCCGGTGTCTGTGGCGCTGACCACGGAACGGCCGAGCAGCAGTTCGCAAACCATCGTATTCAAGATCGTCGATACGGATGAGCCAGAGGTTTACAGCGAGGCGAAGAGCCGGTTTGTTGCGCCGATGAATCGTTGATCCCTTAGACTGCGGTGCTGCCATCGCGAGCAGGCTCACTCCTACAGGGAGCCTGTACATTCCCACATGAGCCCGGCAAAACCTGTGGGAGTGAGCCTGCTCGCGATGAAGTCACCGCGAATTCACTGAACCACCGACCGGGCATTTAATGAAACGCTACGAAAAATTCGCCGATGACATCGCTGAACTGATCCGCTCTGGCGTCCTCGGCCCTGGGCAACGGGTCCCTTCTGTGCGCTACGCCAGCCAGACCTACGGCGTCAGCCCGTCCACCGTGTTCCAGGCTTATTACCTGCTGGAACGCCGCGGCCTGATCCGCGCCAGGCCGCGCTCCGGCTACTTCGTCAACACCCACGCCCCGAGCCCGTTTTCCGAGCCGGTGATCAGCAGCCAGGTGAATGAATCAACCGAAGTCGACGTCAGCGAACTGGTGTTCTCGGTCCTCGACTCGATCAAGGACCCGAACACCGTGCCCTTCGGCTCGGCGTTCCCCAGCCCCGCACTGTTTCCCCTGCAACGACTGTCACGCTCCCTGGCCAGTGCGACCCGCGACATGGACCCGCGCATGGTGGTCACCGACATGTCGCCGGGTAACCCGCAACTGCGCCGACAGATAGCCCTGCGCTACATGGTGGCCGGGCTGATGTTGCCGATGGAGGAACTGCTGATCACCAACGGCGCCCTGGAAGCACTGAACCTGTGCCTGCAGGCCGTTACTGAACCGGGCGACCTGGTGGCCATCGAAGCCCCGGCTTTTTATGCCTGCCTGCAAATTCTCGAGCGACTCAAACTCAAGGCCGTGGAAATCCCCGTGCACCCGCGCGAGGGAATCGACCTGGGCGTACTGGCGCAGACCCTGGAGCGGCATCCGATCAAGGCCGTGTGGTGCATGACCAGTTTTCAGAACCCCATGGGCGCGACCATGCCCGAGGCGAAGAAACAGGGGCTGGTGGAGTTGTTGCGCAGCCACCAGGTGCCTTTGATCGAGGACGATGTCTACGCCGAGCTGTATTACGGCCAGCAGGCACCTAAACCGGCGAAGGCGTTTGATACCGAGGGTTTGGTGATGCACTGCGGCTCGTTCGCCAAGAGCCTGGCGCCCGGTTACCGCATCGGCTGGGTGGCTGCCGGACGTTTTGCGCAGAAGATCGAGCGCTTGAAACTCATGACTTCGCTGTGTGCGTCGATGCCGGCCCAGGCGGCGATTGCCGACTACCTGCAACACGGCGGTTATGACCGCCACCTGCGTAAACTGCGTTACGCGCTGGAGGAACAGCAAAGTGCGATGCTGGCGGCGATTGCCCGCTATTTTCCGGCGCAGACTCGCGTCAGCCAGCCAGCTGGCGGGTACTTCCTGTGGCTTGAGCTGCCGGCGCAGATGGACTCGTTGAAGCTGTTCCAGATGGCGCTGGCCCAAGGCATCAGCATTGCGCCAGGGCCGATTTTTTCACCGACCCAGCGATTCAGGAATTGTATCCGGCTGAATTATGGCAGCCCTTGGGATGAGGTGGCGCAGAAGGCGATGGAGACGTTGGGGCGGATCGTACGGTCGTTTTAACGTCAAAAGATCGTCCGAACGCGGCCCGAGCCTGCGGCAGCTCCTACAGGGTTCGCGTACACCCGTAGGAGCTGCCGAAGGCTGCGATCTTTTGATCTTTGCTCTTCAGCCCCTAACGTCCACCACCCAAATCAACAAACGTCCCCGTCGCATACGACGCCTTGTCCGACAGCAACCAGACTATCGCCTCAGCCACTTCATCCGGCCGTCCACCGCGGGCCATCGGGATCGCCGACTCCAGCTTGCTGACCCGATCCGGGTCGCCGCTCAGCGCATGGAAGTCGGTATAGATATACCCAGGGCGCACCGCATTCACCCGAATCCCCTCGCCCGCCACTTCCTTGGACAGGCCAATGGTGAAGCTGTCGAGCGCTCCTTTAGAGGCGGCGTAGTCGACGTACTCGTTGGGCGATCCCAGGCGCGAGGCCACGGACGACACGTTGACGATACTGCCACCCTGGCCGCCATGCTTGGGCGACATGCGCAGGATCGCGTGCTTGGCGCAGAGGATCGGTGCAAGGACATTGGTCTTGAGGATCTTGAGAATTCGAAATTCGGACATTTCATCCACCCGGGACTTATGCCCGACGGTGCCGGCGTTGTTCACCAGGGCAGTGACCCGGCCCAGCTCGGCGTCGACCCGATTGAACAAGGCGACCACTTCATCCTCGATGCTGACGTCGGCGCGGACCGCGATCGCCTGGGCACCCAGCGCGCGCACTTGTTCGAGCACGCCATGTGCGGCTTCTTCGTCAGCCTGATAATTGATGCAGATCCGATAGCCCCGTTCGGCGGCCAGAAGCGCTGTCGCGGCGCCGATGCCTCGGCTCCCACCGGTGATGACGATGACTTTGTCCATGCTGACCTTCCCCATTTCTTGCGTAAGCAGTCAGGGGCAAGAATAACCGTCATCGGTGGTTTTTGCTTGATCTGGAGCGTCTTTACCGACGCTATCGCGGGTAAGCCTTGCTCCCACAGCTGACGAATGTGGGAGCAAGGCTTGCATGACCTGTGGGAGCAAGGCTTGCCCGCGATGAACGATGACGCGGTCGGTCAAACCGCCGCCATCTGCTCCCCACGCACAATATCCAGCATGAAGCGCTGCGCCGGCAGTGGATGACCAAGCAGATAACCCTGCAGCGAATCACACCCCAGTTGCGTCAGAAAGTCCTGCTGCACATCGGTCTCCACCCCTTCGGCAACTATCCGCAAGCCCAGCGCCTGGCCCAAGGCGACGATCGCCGAGACAATCGCAGCGTCATCACTGTCGCGCTCCAGGTCACGGACAAACCCGCGGTCGATCTTCAACTCGTTGGCAGGCAGGCGCTTGAGGTACATCAGGCTTGAATACCCGGTGCCGAAGTCATCGATGGACAAGTCCACGCCCATGTCCGACAGCGCCTGCAGCACAGTCATGCTCGCATCTGCATCACTCATGGCGGTGGTTTCGGTGATCTCCAGGGTCAGGCTGTTGGCCGGCAAATGGTGAGTCGCCAAGGCCTTGGCCACACTCTGCACCAGGCCGACGTGGCAGAACTGCAACGCCGAGAGATTCACTGCGATGCGCCAATCGGTATACCCGAGCACGTACCACTCGCGCATCTGCCGGCAAGCCTCGTTGAGTACCCATTCACCGATCGGAATGATCAGCCCGGTCTTCTCCGCCAGCTCGATAAACTTGTCTGGCAGCAACATGCCCTGGGTCGGATGGATCCAGCGCAACAGCGCCTCGGCACCCACCGGACGGCCATTGGCGGCATCGAACTTGGGTTGGTAATACAGACAGAATTGCTGCTGCTCCACCGCCGCGCGCAAGTCCTGCAACAGCTGCAGTTGCTTACGCGCGTTGGTGTTCATCGACGCATCAAAGAAGCTGTAGCCGTTCTTGCCACTGCCTTTGGCGTGATACATCGCCGCATCGGCGTTCATCAGCAATTCCTGCGCGGTTTCGCCGTTACCCGGAAACACTGCAATGCCTACGCTGGCGGATATCTGCAGGTCATGTTCGGCAACGCGGAACGAGCGCCCGATCAGCGAGACCTGGCGCGCCGCCAGATTCAGCGCATCATCCTGTTCCGCCAGTTGCACCAGCAATACAAACTCGTCGCCGCCGATTCGCGCGAGGGTATCCTGGCTGCGCAGATCCACTCGCAGGCGCTGGCCGACTTCGCGCAGCAACTGGTCGCCCATGTGGTGACCGAACGCATCGTTGACCGGTTTGAAGCCGTCCAGGTCGATGAACATCAGTGCAAAGCAGCCGCCCTGCTCGCGCACCACCAGCATCGCCTGGTCGATGCGGTCGGCCAGTAGCACACGGTTTGGCAAACCGGTCAGCGGGTCATGCAGGGCCAGTTGGGTCAGTTCGCGATTGGCCGCGGTCAGAGACAGGGCCAGACCCGCAGTGCGCGCTTCCATTCGCGCGTCGAGAATCGAGGTCAGCAAGGCAATGCTCAGCACCGCCAACGTGGTGATCAGCACCAGGTTGTCCAGGCCGTTGCCGCTCAGGCCGCTGGACGCCGAACCACAGAAACTACCGTCGGGAAAACGGGCTGCGGCCATGCCGGTGTAGTGCATGCCGACAATCGCGACGCCCATGATCACGGCCGCGCCCACTCGGATCAGCGCGACATGGGGGGTCTGTTTACGCAGCCGGAAGGCGATCCACAACGCCGCGCCCGATGCGCCGACCGCAATCACCAGGGATGCCGCAAACAACGTAGGGTCGTAATCGATCCCCGGCTGCATGTTCATGGCCGCCATCCCGGTGTAGTGCATGGCGCTGATCCCACTGCCCATGGTCAGCGCACCAAACAGCAACTGCCAGGCCGGCAGTAGCGGCTGGCTGACCAGCCACAGGGCAAAACCACAGGACAGCACTGCAATCAGCAGCGACAGCAACGTCAGGGTGACGTCGTAGCCCAGATCGATCGGCAAGGTGAACGCGAGCATGCCGATGAAATGCATCGACCATACGCCGACACCCATGGCAAAAGCGCCACCCGCCGTCCACAACGAAACCGCCCGGCCTTTGGCCGTGGCAATCCGTTCGGTGAGGTTGAGCGCAGTGTAGGAAGCGAGAATCGCGACGAACAGGGAAATGATAACCAGCGTGGGGGAATAGCTACCAGTAAGCATGGGACTTCTCGAAATAACCCCCGTACTGCTTCCCTTCTCGGTGGCGTGAATTTGGCGATTGTACTGATTCTCAACCAGAACGCACTGAGAAAATTAGCAAAAGGCCATCAAGGCGATGAAACGCTTGTTTGAACGGTGAACAAATGAAAACACCGTGCCCCTGTAGGAGCGAGCCTGCTCGCGATGGACGTCAGAACACCGCGTTAATCCAAGAAATACGCGTCTTCGTTAACGGCCATCGCGAGCAGGCTCACTCCTACAGGAGCCGACCGCAGTCGCAAGTGAAGATGATTATCGAGCAGCACTCTGCTCCAACTGCCCATCCCACCCGCCACCCAGCGCCGCAATCAGCTGCACACTGGCAATCAACCGGCTCTGCAACAGAGTGAGCATGCTGCGTTCATTGTTTAGCGCCGTGGCCTGAACCACTACCACGTCGAGATAGGCAATCAGCCCCGCCTTGTACTGATTCTGGATCAGGCGCAGGGATTCACGAGCCGCATCCAATGCCTGCTGGCGTACTGCGGATTCGTCTTCCAGCACCTTGAGCTGGACCAGGTAGTTCTCCACTTCACGGAACCCGTCCAGCACGGTCTGGCGATACTTGGCCACGGTTTCGTCATAGGCCGCTTCGCTGCGATCCACTTCCGCCGAGCGCTGGCCGCCGTCGAACAGGGTCATGGCCATTTGCGGCCCCACGGACCAGAAGCGATTGGGCACGCTGATCCAGTTCGAAGACGTGCTGCTGCTGTAACCACCATTCAGGCTCAGGGTCAGGTCCGGGTAATACGCCGCCTTGGCCACGCCGATGTTGGCATTGGCGGCCATCACCGAGCGCTCTGCCGAGGCGATGTCGGGCCGGCGTTCCAGCAGTTGCGACGGCAGGTTCAGCGGCACCTCGGGCAAGGCCGGGATATCCCTGGATTCCGCCAGCGTGAACTCCGCCGGCGGCAGGCCGATCAGCACCGCGATGGCGTTCTCAAACTGCGCGCGCTGCCAGATCAGGTCGATCATGTCGGCCTGGGTGCTCTTGAGCTGGGTCTGCGCCTGGGCCACCGCGTCCTTGCCGGAAACACCGGCGCGGTACTGGTTTTCGGTCATCTTCAGCGAGCGCTCATAGGCCTGGACCGTCGCTTCCAGCAGGCGTTTCTGCTCGTCAATGACGCGCAATTGCAGGTAATTCTGCACCAGTTCCGATTGCTGGCTCAGGCGCATGGCCGCCAGGTCGGCATAACTCGCCTGGGCATTCGCCGTATCGGCTTCCAGGCCGCGGCGCAGTTTGCCCCAGATGTCGGCCTCCCAGCTCACACCGGCCTGGGCCGTGTAGGTGTCGCGGATACCGCTGGAAGAACTGCTCAGGCTCGAGCTGCTACTGCCGGTACCCTGGCTGGAGCGGTTCTTGCCCACGGTCAGGTCCACCGTAGGAAAGAATGCCCCCCGGGCGCTGCGCACCAAGGCCTGGGCCTGGCGGTACTGGGCTTCGGACTGGGCCACGGTCTGGTTGGCGCTGTTGAGTTTGTCGATCAGGCGATTGAGCTGCTGGTCGCCATACAACTCCCACCAGGCCCCGCGCGCCAGGGAATCGCTGGGGTTGGCCTGACGCCAGCCGGCCGCTTCCTTGTACTGCACCGGTGCAGCCGCTTGTGGGCGCTGGTAATCCGGTCCGATGGCGCAGGCACTGAGCAAGGACACGCACAGGGCCAGGCTCAACAGACGCGAGCCTCGAGCCAAGGGAGCGGCCAGGTTGAAAAGCGAACGGTCAGTCATAGCGGAGTTTCCAGAGCAGCATCGGTACGCACCCCACGCCAGTGGTTGAAGCGATGGCGCAGTTTGTCGAGATAGAGGTAGACCACCGGGGTGGTGTAAAGCGTCAGCACCTGGCTGAAGATCAGCCCGCCGATAATCGTCAGGCCCAGCGGCTGGCGCATTTCTGCCCCTTCGGCGCGGCTGAGCAGCAACGGCAAGGCGCCGAGAATGGCCGCCAGGGTGGTCATCAGGATCGGCCGCAGGCGCTGCAGGCAGGCACTGCGAATCGATTCCAGCGGCGCCATGCCCTGATGCCGTTCGAGTTGCAAGGCCAGGTCGATCATCAGGATCGCGTTTTTCTTCACCACGCCGATCAGCAGGAACAGCCCCAACAGGGAAATCAGGCTGAACTCGCCGCCCAGGGCGTAGATCGACAGCAACGCACCGACGCCGGCCGACGGCAGGGTCGAGAGAATCGTCAGCGGATGGATGTAGCTCTCATACAGCACGCCCAGCACCAGGTACACGGCGACCAGCGCGCCGAGGATCATCCACGGCTGGCTCTTCTGCGTGGCAGCAAATGCGTCAGCGGTACCCGCCACCTTGACGATCACGTCCTCCGGCATGCCGAGCCGTGCAATCGCCCGCTCGATGGCGGCCGTCCCCTGCTCCACCGTGACCCCTTCGGCCATGTCGAACGAGATGCTCTCGGAGGCGAACTGGCCTTCGTGGCTGACCCGATCGTCTTCCAGGCTGTTTTCGTAATGGGCAATAGTCGACAGCGGAATCCGCGCGCCGTCGGCGGTGATCACCTGCACCTGCTTGAGGGTGATCGGGTCCTGGGCATATTTCGGATTGACCTCCATCACCACCTGATACTGATTCAGGCTGTCGTAGATGGTCGAGATCTGCCGCTGGCTGTAGGCGTTGTTGAGCACCGAGGTGACCATGTTCATGTCGACGCCCAGGCGCTTGGCCTGATCGCGGTCGACAATCAGCGTGACTTGCTGGGCGCCGCGACCCTCCCGGGCGTCGATGGCCGTCAGTTCCGGCAACGCCTTCAGCGCGGTCACGACTTTCGGGTACCACTCGCGCAACGTGCCGAGGTCAGCGCTCTGCAGGATGTAGGAATATTGCGAGGTGGTCTGCTCACGGCCACCGCCGAACTGCAGGTCCTGATCCGCCATCAACATCAATTGCGCACCGGCAACCTTGGGCATTTCCTTGCGCAGGCGTTCGATGACTTTCTGCGCCGAGATATTGCGCTCCTTGATCGGTTTCAGGCGCACCAGCATGAACGCATTATTGGTGCCGTTGCTGCCGCCGATGAATCCCGCAACGCTCTCTACGGCTTCGTCTTTCAACACTGCGCGGCGGAAGGTTTCCATCTTCGGCTGCATCACGGTAAACGATAGCCCGTCATCACCACGTACAAAACCGATCAACTGACCGGTGTCCTGTTGCGGCATAAACGTTTTAGGAACAACGACATATAGTGCAACGTTAACGCCTATTGTCACGAATAGACTGAGCAGTGTCAGGCGACGATGGCGCAGCACCCAGTCAAGGCTGGTCGCATATTTGCCGACCATCCACTCGTTGGTGCGCCGGCTGACCCGTTGCAGGCGATTTTCCTGGCCCGGCGTGTGCGGCTTCAGCCAGCGCGCACAGAGCATGGGCGTGAGGGTCAGCGAAACCACGAGCGACACGACGATGGACGCCGCTAGGGTGATGGAAAACTCGCGAAACAGGCTCTCGATGATCCCGCCCATGAATAGGATAGACAGGAACACCGCCACCAACGACACGTTCATCGACAGCAAGGTGAAACCGACCTCTTGCGCCCCCAGGTAGGCGGCCTTCATCGGCGGCACGCCTTCGTCGATGTGCCGGGAAATGTTCTCCAGCACCACGATGGCGTCGTCCACCACCAGCCCGGTGGCCAGGATCAACGCCATCAGCGACAGGTTGTTCAAAGAGAAGCCGTAGAGGTACATCACCGCGAACGTGCCGACCAGCGACACCGGCACCGCCAGGGTTGGAATGAGCGAGGCGCGGAAGTTGCCGAGGAACAGGAACACCACGAGGATCACCAGGGCCACGGCGATCAGCAGAGTCATTTCCGCTTCATGCAGCGTGGCCTTGATCACCGGCGAGCGGTCCATCGCCAGGTTCAGCTTGACGCTGGCCGGCAGCACGGCCTGTAACGCCGGCAACTGGGCCTTGATCTCGTTGACCGTCTCGATGATGTTGGCACCCGCCTGGCGGTTGATCACCAGCAGTACCGCCGCGTCATCATTGAAGAAGCCGCTGTTGTAGCGGTCTTCGACGCCGTCGCTGACCTTGGCCACGTCCTTGAGGCGCAACGCGGCGCCGTCGGCGTAGTGAATGATCAGCGACTCGTAGTCCTTGGCCTTTTCCAGCTGGTCGTTAGCCTGCACCTGCCACAGCCGCTCGCCGTCTTCGACCGAGCCCTTGGGCCGGCGCACGTTGGCATTGGCGATTGCCGTCCGCACATCGTCGAGGGCGATGCCGTACTGGTTCAGCGCCTGTGGTTCGAGCTCGATGCGCACCGCCGGCAGGGAGCTGCCGCCGATCTGCACTTCGCCGACGCCCTGCACCTGCGACAGGCTCTGGGACAGGATGGTCGAGGCCAGGTCGTACAACTGGCCTTTCTCCAGCACATCGGAGGTCAGCGACAGCACCATAATGGGCGCCTGCGACGGGTTGACCTTCTTGTAAGTCGGCATGCTGCGCATACCGCTCGGCAGCAGGTTGCGCGAGGCGTTGATCGCTGCCTGCACTTCCCGCGCCGCACCGTTGATATCGCGGTCGAGGTCAAATTGCAGGATCACCCGGGTCGAGCCCTGGCTGGAGCGACTGCTCATGGTGTTGACGCCGGCAATCGCCCCGAACGAGCGCTCCAGCGGCGTGGCCACGGTGGAGGCCATAACCTCGGGGCTGGCACCGGGCAAGCTGGCCTGGACCACGATCACCGGGAAGTCCATTTGCGGCAGCGGCGACACCGGGAGCAAACCGAAGCTCACGCCGCCCAGCAACATGATCGCCAGGCTCAGCAGCATGGTAGCGACCGGCCGCTTGATGAAAGGTCCGGACAGGTTCATGGCTGCTCTACCACTTCCACAGGCTCGGATTTATGGCCCCAACGACGACCGAGGCGGTCGAAGTAGAGGTAGATGACCGGCGTGGTGAACAAGGTCAGCACCTGACTCACCAACAGTCCGCCCACCATCACCAGGCCCAGGGGTTGGCGCAGTTCCGCACCGGAGCCGGTGGCCAGCATCAAGGGTACGGCGCCGAACAATGCCGCCAGAGTGGTCATCAGGATCGGCCGGAAACGCAGGAGCGCCGCCTGGTAAATCGCCGTCTCCGGGTCCAGGCCCTGATTGCGTTCGGCGTCGAGGGCGAAGTCGATCATCATGATCGCGTTCTTCTTGACGATACCAATCAGCAGGATGATGCCGATGATCGCGATCATCCCCAGGTCATTGCCACTGAGCAGCAACGCCAGCAGGGCGCCGACCGCCGCCGAGGGCAAGGTCGAGAGGATGGTGATCGGGTGGATGTAACTCTCGTAGAGCACGCCCAGCACGATGTACATGGTCACTACCGCCGCCAGGATCAGCAGCAAAGTGCTCGACAACGACGCCTGGAAGGCTTCGGCCGCACCCTGGAACTGGGTCTGCACGCCAAGCGGCATGCCGATGTCCTTCTGCACCTGCTCGATGATGTCCACCGCATGACCCAGGGCGACGCCGGGGGCCAGGTTAAATGACATCATCACCGCCGGGAACTGGCCGATGTGAGTGATCGCCAATTGCGCCTGGCGTTGCTCGATGTGAGCCAGGCTGGACAGGCGGACCTGGCCGCCATCGGTGGTCTTGACGTGAATCTGGTTCAGCGCGTCCGGGCCGATTTTCTCGCCGGCCTGCGCCTGCAGGACCACCCGGTACTGGCTGGCCTGGGTATAGATGGTGGAAATCTGCCGCTGGCCGAACGCGTCATACAGGGCGTCGGTGATGTTCGCCACCGAGACACCGACCCGGGAGGCCGCGTCGCGATCGATCACCAGGTAGACCTGCAGGCCCTTGTCCTGCAGGTCGCTGGCGACGTCGGTGAGTTCCGCTTTCTGGGCCAGTGCCTCAACCAGACGGCCGCTCCACAGGCTGAGCAATTGCGAGTCCGGCGAGGACATGCTGAACTGGTACTGCGTGCGGCTGACCCGATCCTCGATGGTCAGGTCCTGCACCGGTTGCATGAACAGCCGAATGCCGATCAACTTGTCCACTTCTGGCTGCAGGCGCGCGATGATTTCAGTCGCGCTCAGGTCCCGCGCGCTGTGGGGCTTGAGGTTGATCAGCAGGCGACCGCTGTTGAGTGTCGAGTTGTCGCCATCGACGCCGATGTAGGACGACAGGCTTTCCACCGCCGGGTCAGCGAGGATGATTTTGGCCAGGTCCTGCTGACGCTCACTCATTGCCGCAAAGGAGATCGATTGCGGCGCTTCGGAAATGCCCTGGATCACCCCAGTGTCCTGCACCGGGAAAAATCCCTTGGGCACCACCATGTACAGCACCACGGTCAGCGCCAGGGTGCCGACCGCTACCAGCAACGTCAGCGGCTGATGCTTGAGTACCCACTGCAATTTGCGCCCGTAGGCGGCGATCATCCAGTCGATGGCGGCGCCACTGGCGCGGTAGAAGCGGCCCTGTTCCTCTTCCTTGGGCTCACGCTTGAGCAACCGCGCGCACATCATCGGGGTCAGAGTCAGGGACACCACCAGGGAAATCAGGATGGCCACCGCCAGGGTGATAGCGAATTCGCGGAACAGGCGCCCTACTACATCGGCCATGAACAGCAATGGAATCAGTACGGCAATCAGCGACAGCGTGAGGGAAATCAGGGTGAAACCGATCTGCTTGGCGCCCTTGAGTGCCGCATTCAGCGGGGTCTCGCCTTCTTCGATATAGCGGGAAATGTTCTCCAGCATGACGATCGCGTCGTCCACCACAAAGCCGGTGGCGATGGTCAGGGCCATCAGGGTCAGGTTGTTCACCGAGAACCCGGCGAGATACATCACGCCGAAGGTGCCGATCAGCGACAGCGGCACTGCTACCGAGGGGATGATCGTGGCGCTGGCCCGACGCAGGAACAGGAAGGTCACCATGACCACCAGGGCGATGGCGATCAGCAGTTCATGCTGCACGTCCGTTACCGAGGCACGGATGGTCTGGGTGCGATCGGTCAGGACCGTGACGTCGAGGCCGGCCGGCAGGTTATCGGTGATGCTGGGCAGCAGCGCCTTGATCCGGTCGACCACTTCGATGACGTTGGCCCCGGGCTGGCGCTGAATGTTCAGCAGCACCGCCTGGTTTTCATTGGCCCACGCGGCCAGGCGCTCGTTCTCGGCACCGTCGACGATCTCTGCCACGTCTTTCAGTCGCAGCGGCGCGCCGTTGGCGTACGCGAGGATCAGGTTGGCGTAGTCCTTGGGCGAGGTCAGCTGGTCGTTGGCATCGAGCATCGACACCCGGGTCGGGCCGTCGAAATTGCCTTTGGGCTGGTTGACGTTGGACGCGCTGATCAGGCTGCGCACATCGGCCAGGTTCAGGCCATTGGCCGCGAGGGCCTCCGGATTGACCTTGATCCGCACGGCCTGGCGCTGGCCGCCGGCGATGCTGACCATGCCGACTCCGCTGATCTGGGCGATCTTCTGCGCCATGCGTGTATCGACCAGGTCATTGAGCTTGGGCAGCAGCATGGTCTTGGAGGTGATGGCCAGGGTCAGGACCGGGGTGTCCGCGGGGTTGACCTTGTTGTACACCGGTGGTGCTGGCAGGTCGTTGGGCAGCAGGTTGGTGGCGGCGTTGATCGCGGCCTGGACCTGTTGCTCGGCGACGTCCATGTTGATATCGAGGCTGAAACGCAGGGTCAGCACCGAGGCGCCGCCGGAGCTGGTCGAGGCCATCTGGGTCAGGCCGGGCATCTGCCCGAACTGGCGTTCAAGCGGCGCGGTGACGGCACTGGTCATGACGTCCGGGCTGGCGCCGGGGTACAGCGTCATCACGCGGATGGTCGGGTAATCGACCTGCGGCAGCGCCGACACCGGCAGCAAACGGTAGGCAATGATGCCGGCCAGGATAATGGCCAGCATGCTCAGCGTGGTGGCTACCGGGCGAAGGATAAACAGCCGCGAGATGTTCATGCGCCGCCCTTTTTCGCCTTGTCGGTGGCTGTCGCTTCAGGCGTGGTGGCGGCCGACTTGCCCTGCAGGTGTTCGGTTGGCGTGGTCGGCACGTCCTTGCTGTCATTGACCACTTCCACTTCACTGCCTTCCTTGAGGCGGTCGGTGCCTTCCAGCACCACGCGATCGCCGGCGGCCAGGCCTTCGGTGATCACGGTGTTATCACCGTCACTGGCACCGACTTTCAACTGGCGGATCTTGACCTTCTTGTCGCCATCAAGGGCGTAAACAAAAGTGCCGTTGGTGCCGAACTGAATCGCGGCCGAAGGCGCGAGCACCACGTCTTTAAGGGTGTCGGCCAGCAGATGGATGTTGACGAACTGGTTGGGAAACAGCGACTGATCGCGGTTATCGTAGCGGGCCTTGAATTTCAGAGTGCCGGTGGTCACGTCAATCTGGTTGTCGAGACTCTGCAACACGCCGGTCGCCTGCAGCTTGGTGTCACCGCGATCCCAGGCCTCGGCAGGTAGTTTGGCCCCCGAACGATAACGCTCCAGTACCACGCTCAGGTTGTTCTCCGGCAAGGTGAAGGCGACGCTGATCGGTTGGGTCTGGGTGATGATGGCCAATGCCGTAGTGTCATTGGCAGCGACCAGGTTGCCGACGTCCAGCTGACGCAGGCCTACACGACCGGCGATCGGTGCACGAATTTTAGTGAATTCGAGATTGAGCTTGGCGTCGTTGACCGCCGCCTGATTGGTCTTGACCGTGCCCTGATACTGACCCACCAGCGCTTCGGCGGTGTCCAGGGTCTGTTTGGCGATGCTGTCTTCGCGATAAAGGCCGCGGTAACGTTCGACATCCACCTGGGCATTTTTCAATTGCGCCTGATTCTGCAGCAGCGTGCCTTCAGCCTGAAGCAAGGCGTTTTGGTACGGACGCGGGTCAATCTCCGCCAGCAGGTCGCCGGCCTTGACCATCTGTCCTTCCTCGAAGGCGATCTTCACCAGTTCACCGCCGACCCGGCTGCGTACATTGATGGTGTTCAGCGCGGTCACCGTGCCGAGCGCCTTGTAATACAGCGGGAAATCGCCCTTTACCGCCGGCGCCACGCGCACCGGAATCGGCCCGGTCGCACCACCAAACCCCGGACGCATTCCCCCGGACTTGCCGGTATGCCCGGCGGCAGCCTTCTGCCCTGCGGGCTCTTTTTGGTCGCCTGCGGGCCAGAATTTCCAGCACACGCCAGCGACGACCAACAGAACAAGCAGGCCGAACAGCCAGCGACGGGGACTACGGGAGGAGGATTGCATTGAATGATCAACCATTGGGCGCGTGGGCTTCTTCTACGGGAGGCTGAACGATAAGCACTGGCGGGTATTAAGCAAAGCGGCTTTACCGGCAATTTACTTTCGGCTTACGTAACAGGATGTTTGTCCAAGATACTGATACAGATACACAAATGAAAACGGCCTGGACAGGGCCAGGCCGTTAACAATTGTAAGCGCGAACTTATTTCAATACAGCAAGGGCCGCTTCGTAGTTTGGCTCTTCAGCGATTTCCTTGACCAGTTCGCTGTGCAGGACGTTGTCGTTTTCGTCCAGAACCACTACCGCACGGGCGGTCAGACCTTTGAGCGGACCATCGGCAATGGCAACGCCGTAGTTCTCGATGAACTCGGCACCGCGCAGGGTCGACAGGTTCTGGACGTTTTCCAGGCCTTCGGCACCGCAGAAACGCGCCTGGGCGAACGGCAGGTCAGCCGAGATGCACAGCACCACGGTGTTGGCCACGTCGTTGGCTTGGGCGTTGAACTTGCGCACGGAGGTGGCGCAGGTCGGGGTGTCGACGCTTGGGAAGATGTTTAGCACTTTGCGCTTGCCGGCGAAGCTTGCCAGGGTCACGTCGGACAGATTGCCGGCAACCAGGGAAAAGGCTGGCGCCTTGGAACCGGCTTGTGGCAGTTGGCCGTTGACTTGAACCGGGGAGCCTTTAAGAGTGACTTGAGCCATGAACTGAGTCCTTCTGAACGTTGGTGTGGAGAATTTTTAAGAGGCCGAAGTTAACCACGAAACGGGCTGGCGACCTATGGGCGGACACAAATTGTGATCTATCAGGCGGGGACGTAATCGTTGTCGTGGAGGCTGCGTAGGAGTTGCGTAGGAGCTGTCGAGAGAAACGAGGCTGCGATCTTTTGATCCTGCTTGTCTTGTGTACATATCCGTTCCTGCGGTCACGGCTTCCATTGGTTCCGCTTTTACAGCGGGTCACTTTGAAAAAGCGCAAAGTAACCAAACGCTTTTTGCCCCACCACTCGGCACCTCGCCTAGGCTCGGTGTGCCCGAACACAGGCATTGCTCCGCGGGTCGCTGCGATGGGCCATCCTTGGCCCAGCGCAGCTAAACCGTCGCCGTGGCGGCCTCCGGGCCGACCAAGGCATCAAGCCGGCGCGCTGCGCTTTTTTGGTCGTGCGCGCCACCTCTGAATTTGAAATGAGAGCCTGTGGAGGCTGATACCTGTGGGAGCAAAGCTTGCTCGCGATGGCGATACACCAGTCACCATCACTGTTGAATGATAATCCGTCATCGCGAGCAAGCTTTGCTCCCACAGGGTGCTCTATTCGAATATGTGCCATTCGCCGCTGCTGCACAGCCGAACTCCCGGTCAGGTCGGCTTTCAGGCCGCCTCGGCCTGGTTTTTGATCGCGGACGCCCCATAAAACCACGCTGGCCGAACGCAGGTATTGCGCAGCGGGTAAACCGGCAAGGATACCGGTTTAGCCGCGCTGGCCCATGGATGGGCCAGCGCGGCGGCCCGCGGAGCAATGCCTGCGTTCGGGCACACCGAGCCTAAGCGAGGGGCCGAGTGGTGGGGCAAAAAGCGCTTGGTTACTTGGCGCTGTTCCAAGTGACCCGCTGTAAAAGCGGAACCAATGGAAGCCGTGACCGCAGGAATGGATATGTACACAAAGCAAGATCAAAAGATCGCAGCCTCGTTTCTCTCGACAGCTCCTACACAGCTCCTACGGGACAAGTGGCAAAAATTTTCTTCTCGCACCCTGTCGATTCCCGCCGCCGCAATTCGACTACTCAACGAGCCAAATCAACTGCAGCGGAGTACCGACCATGCGATTCATGATCATTGTCAAAGCCAGCGCCGATTCCGAAGCCGGGGTCATGCCCAGTGAAGAACTGCTGACCGCGATGGGCAACTACAACGAAGAACTGTCCAAGGCCGGCATCCTCGTAGACTGCGACGGCCTGCAACCCAGTAGTAAAGGCGCCCGCGTGCGCTTTTCGGGAGAGCAGCGCACCGTCATTGACGGCCCCTTCATCGAGACCAAAGAGCTGATCGCCGGCTACTGGATCTGGGAGGTCAAATCGAAGCAGGAAGCCATCGACTGGGTCAAGCGCTGCCCCAACCCCATGCCAGGCACCGATGCCGTAATCGAGATTCGCCCGATATTCGCCGCAGACGATTTCGGCACCGAATTCACCCCCGAACTGCGCGAACAGGAAGAAAGGGTGCGGGCCCAGGCGAAGAAGGTCTGAACACCTGTATTGCGCGCAATCCCACTTACGGACAGCGGGCTGCGCGCGCACTGCACTTCAGTTGAACGCGACAACCCGCTGATTCGCATTAACTTTTTAGTACAGAAAAATAATGAGATGCCGTACACAAAACGAATGAATTAATCCTTTCGACTGGCTAACATGCAATAAGCTGCTAGCTTAATCAGACGTGTCCTACAGAATTTTAGGAAAGGGATTACGCATTAACGGCCGTCAAGTGCCGAGTTGTCCAATGCGCCACGAAGGAACCGGGGAATCATGAGCAAGAAAAAGGGTGCACACGCCTTGTTGCTGGCGGCCGCTTTGGCGCCTGCCGTTTGTACCTATGCAGATAACGCCGACACCGCGAACAAAAGCAACAACCCGCTGAACCTGGCCCCTGGCGCCAACCTTCAGGATTACTACACGCCCCGCCTGTATGACAGCAACGTGCATACCAACGATGCGCTGCTGCGCGGCACCCAGCCCGTCGCCCCGAACGACTTCATCGGCGTTCCGCAATTGTTGCGCGCCACCATGCCGATCAGTACCCGCCCCGATCCGCATGGCGGCTATAGCACCGGTATCGGCGACCTGAACCTGTTCGATATTTTCCTGCTCAAGACCCAAGGCGTGCAATTAGGCATCGGACCGCAGATCACCGCACCGACCGCTGCCAAGGACGAGCTGGGCACCGGCAAGTGGCAGGCCGGTCTCGCGGCAGTCGCCATCGACGCCTCGCCCCGCGGCCTGCTGGGGGCACTGGTGCAGTACCAAAGCTCGTTCGCTGGCGATGACGACCGAGTGCATGTCGAAACTGCCACGCTGCAGCCCTTCCTGATGCATAACCTGCCCAAAGGCTGGTATTTGCGCTCGACCGGCACCTGGACCTTTGACCTGAAGAACGACACCCATTACATCCCCATCGGCCTGGGTGGCGGCAAGGTCTGGAAATCCGGAAGCAATATTCTCAATGCCTTCATCGAGCCGCAGTGGACCGTGGAGCGCAAAGGCGATGGCCTGCCGCAATTCGTGTTGTTCGCCGGCATCAACGTCACCTTCGGTAAATGAGGCTCCTCCATGCATAGTGCCATTCGCGCAGCCGGTTTCAGTCTGATGACCATGTTTGTTAGCTGCGGCGTGGGTGCCGCCGACCTCGATACCCGCATCGGAAAAATCGCCATGGAGGATGAGTTGCCGGGCTTCGAGAGCAACTGGGTGCAAACCGTGCCGGGCAAACATTGGTTCAGTTATTTCCGCCTGTACGCCCCGACCGAAGCCTATTTCGACAAAAGCTGGAAACTCGACGACATCACCGTCGTGGAATGACGCCCATGTGTTTGATAAGGAAGTTACATGAGTAATCGCCTGCTGTTCACCGCACTCTCTCTGGCACTGAGTTCCAGCGCCTGGGCCGGTTTCACTGCGAGTCCCGAGGAGGCTCGCGGCATTGCCAAGGAAGCCTATCTGTATGGTTTCCCGGTGGTTGAGATGTACAAGACCCTCTACACCCAGGCCGTCGACAAGCAGAGCCCGAACTTCAAGGCGCCATTCAACCAGATCGGCAACACCGCCAAAGCGTTCACCGCGACAGACACCGCCTTCGTCACCCCGAATGCCGACACGCCCTACTCCTTCGTGTGGATGGACCTGCGGGCCGAGCCGGTAGTGCTGACCCTGCCGAAAATCGAAGAAAATCGCTATTACTCGGTGCAACTGATCGACGCCTACACGCAGAATTTCGCGTATCTGGGCACTCGCAGCACCGGTAACAACGGCGGACATTTCATGATTGCCGGTCCCGACTGGCAAGGGCAGCAACCGGTAGACATCGATCGTCTGCTGCGCAGCGAAACGCGAATTGCCTATGCGCTGTACCGCACGCAGTTGTTTGATGAAAAGGACCTGGCCGAGGTCAAGCAGATCCAGCATGGCTACAAGGTCGAAACCCTGAGCCATTACGTCAAGCACAAAGCCCCGGCAGCCGCTGCGAAGATCGACTGGCCCAAACCGACGCCGACCATGAGCGACACTCCGGACCTGTTCCGCTACCTCAACTTCATGCTGTCGTTTGCTCCGGCCCAGGATGCGGAGAAAGACCTGCTGGCACGGTTCGCGAAAATCGGCGTTGAAGCCGGCAAGCCGTTCAAGTTGACCGATTTGTCTACTGAGCAACGCCAGGCGCTCGAAGACGGCATCAAGGACGCCAAGGCCGAGTTTGCCCAGTTCAAGAAGGACAAGGTCGATACTCACCAGCTCAGCAGCGGCGACCTGTTCGGTACCCGCGATCATCTCCAGGGCAATTACCTGTACCGCTATGCCGGCGCGAACATGGGGATCTTCGGCAACTCCGCCGAGGAGGCGAATTATATCGGTTACTTCGTCGACAAGGACGGCCAGCCGGTCGATGCCTCGAAACACGACTACACCCTGCACTTCGACAAGGGCGCCCTGCCTCCGGCCGACGCGTTCTGGTCCCTGACGATGTACAACGCGAAAAACAAGCTACTGGTGGCCAATCCTCTCAACCGCTACCTGATCAACTCGCGGATGCTGCCGGATCTCAAGCTTGATGCCGACGGAGGCCTGACGCTCTACGTGCAGAACAAGGCGCCGGCCAAGGCATTGGAAAGTAACTGGCTGCCGGCTCCGAACGGGCCGTTCTACGGGATCCTACGCCTGTACCTGCCAAAGCCGGAAGTGACCAATGGCCAATGGCAGATGCCGCTGCTGACGCCCGTGGCCGCTAAACCTTGAACCGCGATCTCACTACTTGCTGGAGCACCGCCATGGGCAGGAACACCTCGAAAACAGCCGCTTTCACTGCACTCGCCCTGAGCCTTGCGCCTTTGATGAGCCAGGCCGACAACGCCCGGGACTGGCAGAACCTGCCAACGGACCTGAACATGGTGTTCGGTTATTACAACAAAATCGACACCAACACGCCGATCGACACCTCGTTACCGATTGATGGACTGTCGCTGAACGCTGACCTGTACATCGCCCGCTTCGCCCGCTCGTTCGCCATCGACGGCCGCAACAGTGCGATTCAGATCCTGCAGCCATACGCCGACATCTCCGCTTCGTTCGACAACGCGCAGTTCTTCAACGGCACCAAACACAACGGCGGCATGGCCGACACCCAGTTCGTACTGGTGCACAACCTGTTTGGCGGCCCGGCCCTGACCAAGGAAGAGTTCGCCAACTGGACACCCGAGACCTTCGTCACCGGCGCACTCTGGATCACCGCGCCCACCGGGGACTACGACAAGGACCGGATCATCAATATCGGTTCCAACCGCTGGGCGTTCAAACCGGAGATCGCCTTCGGCACACCGATCGGTCCGACCTGGCTCGAACTCAATACCTACGTATCGTTGTATGGCGACAATGAGGATTACCAAGGCGACAGCACCCTCGAACAGAAGGCCCTGTACGCCATTGAAGGTCACTACAGCTACACCATCAATCGCGCCCTGTGGGCTTCGCTCGATGCGACCTACAACCGGGGCGGCGAGACCCGCATCGACGGCGAGTGGCAGGACAACAAGCAGGAGAACGCCCTGCTCGGTGCGAGCGTCGGCTTCATGCTGTCGCCGCAGTTCGGCGGCCTGATCGCTTATTCCGATACCGTCTCGGAGCGCACCGGCTCTCCCGACGTCAACACCTGGACACTGCGCCTGCAGTACGCCTGGTAAGGGAGCGTCGAACAATGACCAACGCATGGATGCGAACAAACCTGACACTTTGCAGCGTGATGTTCAGCGGCATCGCTTGTGCAGCTGGCAATCTGCCGGAACTGGGGGGCAGCCAGGCGGCGCCTGCCGGCAAAGGTGACCCTGAAACCTGCCAGCGCCTGCAGCAGGACTTCGACATCGACCTGAAGAAGGTCGTGGCCGCCGGCTGCCAACCCTCCACGGAACAGATCGCCAAGCTGATGGACAACCCGGTGGGCAACCTGGTGCTGCTGTTCAACCAGTATGACTACACCGCGCTCAAGGGCCCGAACAGCAACGGCACGCGCATGCTCGGCAAGTACAGCTTCATGCCGACTTTCCCGATCTCCCTCGGCGAAGACTGGAACCTGATCAACCGCCTGCCGATCAGCTACGTCAGTGCCCCGGTCAACCACCGGGCCGGCAACCTGATCGGCATGGGCCCCAGCGACATCCTCAGCGACCGTGGCGATTTCGCCTCGGTGATCCAGGACCCGTTCGATCGCACCAGCGGTTTCGGCGACCTGGCCTACGTCGGCGTGTTCTCACCCAAGGAGCCAATACGCTTTGCCGGCGGCGGCAAGATGGTCTGGGGTTTCGGCCCGACCGCAATGTTCCCCACTGCCGAAGAGGACGTGCTGGGCACCGGCAAATACTCCCTGGGACCGGCATTCGTCGCCGCCTACCTGGGCCCGGACTGGACCCTGGGCGTGTTCCCGCAGCACTGGTGGTCAGTGGGCGGCGACAGTAACCGCAAAGACGTCAGCCTGACCAACGTGCAGTACTTCATCCAGCGCAGCATTCCTGGGCCAGAGCAATGGCGGGTCGGCATGACCCCCAACTTCACGGTCAACTGGAAAGCTGACGGCGGCAACAAGGTGACCTTTCCGATCGGCCTGGGCGCCGGGCGAATCTTCAACTTCGGCAAGCTGCCGGTGCGCATCTCCGGCGAGATCCAGTACTCGGCCATCCACCCGGACGACCTGATCAGCAGCCGCTGGAATTTTCGCTTGTCGTTTATCCCGGTTATTCCAACTTTCATGCTTTGACGAGGGCGCTGCAATGTCTGCCATAAATGACCTCAAGGCTCTGCAAGCGAGCATCGCCGAAGCCGTACTGGGCCAGGATGAAGTGATTCGGCAAATCATCCTCGGCCTGCTGGCCAACGGTCACCTGCTCCTGGAAAGCCTTCCGGGCCTGGCCAAGACGCGCACGGTCAAGGCCCTGGCCAAGCACCTGGACGCGAAGATGAGTCGCATCCAGTTCACCCCGGACCTGCTGCCCTCGGACATTACCGGCGCCGAAGTGCTGCACCAGGTCGATGGCAAGAACGAAATCGTGTTCCAGCCGGGGCCGCTGTTCGGCAACCTGATCCTGGCTGACGAAATCAACCGGGCCCCGGCCAAGGTCCAGGCAGCGCTGCTCGAAGCCATGGAGGAGCGGCAGATTACCGTGGCCGGCAACAGTCACATACTGCCGGAACTGTTCATCGTGGTGGCGACCCAGAACCCGATCGAGCAGGAAGGCACCTACCCACTGCCGGAAGCGCAAATGGACCGGTTCCTGATGAAGGTGCTGCTGGACTACCCGAGCGCGGAAAACGAAAGCCAGGTGCTGCGCCTGCTCCGCGAAGAGGAACAGGCACTGGGCGCCAGGACGGCCGCGACCCAGGGCTTTGCGCTGTCCCAGGAGGTGATCTTCAGCGCCCGGCGCGAAGTCAGCGCGATTCATGTCTCGCCGGCTATCGACCGTTATCTGATCGACCTGATCAACGCCACCCGGCACCCCGCAGACTACGACGCCGATCTGGCGCGCTGGATCGCCATCGGCGCCAGTCCTCGTGGGGGCATCGGCCTGGACCGTTGCGCCCGGGCTGATGCCTGGTTGCAGGGGCAGGATTTCGTTTCGCCGGACAATGTGCGCGCGGTGGTGCACCCGGTACTGCGGCATCGCCTGCACCTGAGTTACGACGCGGTGGCCGATGGCGTCACTGCGGACCAGGTGCTCGATCGGTTGCTCGACAAGGTGGCAATTCCTGCATGACAGCCGATGGCCTGGTCTATGTCTCTCTGGCGCAATTGATGGCGCTGGAGTTCAAGGCACACGACCTGAGTTTTCTCGCACGCCACCCGCAAGGCAGCATTCTCGCCGGCAACCACGCTTCACGCCTGCGCGGCCGCGGGCTGAACTTCGACGAGCTGCGCCGCTACCAGCCCGGCGATGACCTGCGTCACCTGGACTGGCGCGCGTCAATGCGCACTGGCAAACCGGTGGTGCGTACCTTTACCGAAGAGCGTGACCGTCCGGCGTTGATCCTGGTGGACCAGCGCATGTCGATGTTTTTCGGTTCGCAACGCAGCTTCAAGTCCGCCACCGCCGCCGAACTCGGTGCACTGGCGGCGTGGATGGTGTTCAACGCCGGCGACCGGGTCGGTGGCCTGGTGTTCAACGACCAGCGCATCGACAGCATCGCCCCCCTGCGCAGCCGCAAGCGCATCGAAGCGCTGTGCAGCCGTATCGCCGAACAGAATCAACAACTGAACGCTGCCAATCCGGACGCCGAAGGTGAAGACCAGCTGGACAAGGTGCTGCAGCATTGCCTGGCCTTGGCTGGCCATGATCACCTGATCTGCATCGTCAGCGATTTTGCCGGCGCCGGTGAACGCACCTTGCAGCTGATGCGGCAGTTGTCGGCGCACAACGATGTGATCGCCATGCAGGTCTACGATCCGCTGGCGCTGAACCTGCCGAAAAACGGCCGGATATTGATCACCCAGGGGCAGCTGCAGGTCGAGTTGGCCGTAGAGCAGCGCAGGATTCACCAGCCCCTGGGTGACTTTCTCAGCGGTCGACTCAAGGATGTCGCCACGTTGCTGCGGCGCAGTCAGGTGCCGCTGATGATGTTCAGCACTGCCACTGACGCGCAGGAACAACTGCGCGCCGAGCTGGGCAAGCGTGCCGGGGGCCGGCGATGAATCCGCAGATCCCGAGCATCGAACAACTCCAGGAAATCGCCCTGCCCGCGCCGGTGAGTTATGTGCCGCAGACCTGGGGTTGGTGGGTGTTGCTGGTACTGGTAATCGCGGCAGTGCTGTTGCTGAGCGCGCGGCGCTACTGGCAGTGGCGGCGCGATCGTTATCGCCGCGAAGCGCTGCTGCGACTGGCCCAGTTGCGCAGCCGGAGCAACGACTTGAGTGCACTGCGGGAATTGCCGGAGTTGCTCAAGCGCGTGGCCCTGTCTATGCCCCCACAAGGGGTGACCGCGCTGGGCGGGAAGGAATGGCAGGCGTTTCTTGAGCGGCACATCTCACAACCGTTGCCTGCAGATTTCAGCCAGCAACTGGCAACACTGGCCTATGCCCCGGACGCCACCCTGCAAGCCATACCCACCGAACAACGCCAACACCTGTTCGACACCTGCCAACTCTGGGTGGAGCGTCATCATGTGGCAGCTTGATTATCCCTGGCTGTTGCTCCTGCTGCCGCTGCCGTGGCTGGGCTACCGTTTCCTGCCGGACTACCGGGAGGCCCGCAGCGCCGTGCGCGTACCGTTTTTCGGCGCGATGAGTCGTGCCGTCGGACAGGCTCCGAGCCAGAGCGGCACTCGCCACAACCGCTGGCAGTTGCTGCTGAACCTGCTGGTCTGGGCACTTGTGCTGATTGCCGCCGCTCGCCCGGTGCTGGTGGAAAAACCCATCGAGCGTCAACAACCGGTGCGCGACCTGATGCTGGCCATCGACATCTCCCAGTCCATGGAAACCACCGATTTCACGAATGCCAACGGCCAGAAAATCAACCGGCTGGCAGCGGTGAAGGAAGTGGTGCATGGTTTTATCGACAAGCGAAAAGACGACCGGCTGGGCCTGATCGTCTTCGGCAGCGGTGCCTACCCGCAAGCCCCGCTGACCCTGGACCACGCCAGCCTGTCGCTGCTGCTGGACGACACCGGCATCGGCATGGCGGGCCCCAATACCGCGATTGGTGACGCCATCGGCCTGAGCCTGAAGCTGCTTGATCAGGCCCACGAACAGGAAAAAGTGCTGATCCTGCTCACCGACGGCAACGACACCAGCAGCGCGATCACCCCCGACCACGCGGCTGCCATGGCTGCCGCCAAGGGCGTAGTGATCCATACCATCGGCATCGGCGACCCGAGTGCCGAAGGTGAAGCCAAGGTCAATCTGCAAGGCCTGCAACAGATCGCTGACACTACCGGCGGCAAGTTTTTCCGCGCCGAAGACCGTACGGCACTCGATCAGGTCTACAGCACCCTCGACAAACTGACGCCGCATCAGGTGAAAACCCTCAGTCACCAGCCGAAAAAGGACCTGTTCTGGTGGCCGCTCGGGGCGGCCATTCTGCTGCTCGCTCTGTATCACGCCGCAGCCCTGCTGATTCCACGCCTGACCCTCGCGCGTCAACGGCAGGAGGCGTGATGGACATCAACCTCGGCGATTTCCATTTCCTGCGCCCGCTGTGGCTGTTGCTGCTGCCATTTGCCGCCCTGCTGCCGCTCATATGGCGCCGCGGCCGGGACTTGCAGCGGCGACTGCGCAGCAATATTGCCGCGCACTTGCTGCCCCATTTGCTCATCACTCCGCAGGATCAGCAACGCCTGCGGCCGGTGCACCTGACCTGCGCGCTGCTGATGCTTGGCGCCATCGCTGCCGCCGGACCGACCTGGGAGCAGGATCGCCCGGACTTCCTGGAGAATCGAGCGCCGCTGATCATCGCCATTGATCTGTCACCGTCGATGGATGCCAACGACATCCAGCCGACGCGCCTGGAAGCGGCGAAACACAAGCTCCACGACCTGATCCAGCGCCGCGCCGGCGCCCGCAACGCGCTGATCGCCTATGCCGGCAGCGCTCATCTGGTGCTGCCGGCCACCGACGATCCGGCGTTGCTGGACACCTTTATCCAGGCCTTGGGCACTGACCTGATCAGTAAACCCGGGAAAAACGTCGGTGCGGTCATCGAGCAGGCCAAACGGCTACTGGCCGCAGAAAAAACCCCAGGCACCTTGTTGCTGATCACCGACGGTGCCGACACCTCGCAACTCGCCGGGCTGGCTAAACAACTCGACAACAGCGGGCTGCAAGTCCTGGTTCTGGCGGTCGGCAGCGAAGACGGCGGCGTTATCCGCGACGCCAATGGCCAGCCGCGCACCGACAGCAACGGTCGTCCCGCAGTCGGCAGTTTTGACCAGGCGGCACTGAAGCAACTGGCATCAGCGGTGGATGCACCGCTGGGCAGCCTGACCCTCAACCAGGACGATCTGGACTGGGTTGAACTGCATGCCCAGCAGCACTTCCAGAGCACCAGCGAAGAACAGCGCGAATTGCACTGGAAGGACGCGGGTTACTGGCTGTGCTGGCCGCTGTTGCTGCTGGCGTTCTTCAGCGTGCGCAAGGGCTGGAGCGTTAACTGGATGGCGGGTGTGGCGCTGGCGCTGGGTCTGGGCCTGCAGCCGGCGCCAGCCGAAGCCAATGCCTTGACCGACGCGTTTTTCACCCCCGACCAGCAAGGGCGCTGGGCGTTTGAACATGGGCATTTTCCGCAAGCAGCGGCGCATTTTGTCGACCCTTACTGGAAAGGCATCGCCGCCTATAACGCAGCGGACTTCGACCTTGCGCTGGCAAGCTTTGCCCGCCTGGAAACGCCCCAGGCGTATTTCTATCTGGGCAATATCTACGTTCGTCGGTTCAAGTTCGACCAGGCTATTGCCGCCTACACCCAGGCCCTGAAGTTGCAGGCGCAATTCCCCGAGGCCACAGCCAATCTGGCCTTGGCGCAGGCCCTGCTGAAAGACACCGAAAGCGCCGAGCAGAATACCCCCGAGGTCAAACCCGACGAGATCAAGATGGACAAGGCACCGGGCAAAGGTCAGAGCAAAGCGGTCGAGACCGAACAGGCGGCATCGGATGCGCAGTGGCTGGAAAACCTGACGACCTCTCCTGCAAAGTTTTTGAAGCAGAAGTTCAGCTTGCAGGATCAGGCGGGGGGTAAGCCTTGAACAGCCTGCTGAACCGAGTCGCGGCCATCGCGAGCAGGCTCACTCCTACAGGGGAGCTGCGGCGCTCACCGCTCTACTGTAGGAGTGAGCCCGCTCGCGATAGCGGTCGTCCATTCACCCAAGCTCTCCTCGCCATGCTCCTGTGCCTGCCCCCCGCACTCGCCCAGGCCAGCGAACCAGACCTGCGCATCCAGACCCGCCTGCAACCCGCCGACTCCCCCATGGTCGGCGGCCTGGTCGAATTGCAACTCGACGTCCTCACCGACAGCTGGTTCACCAACGCCCCCACCCTGCCCGACCTCAAGCTGCCCGGCGCGCTGGTGATGCCGCCGGACGGCCACGCCGAGCACATCAACCAGACCCTCGACGGCAAGTCATACAACGGCATGCGCTACAGCTACCGGATCACCCCGAACCTGGCCCGGGATTTCACCGTACCGGCGCTGACCGTGCACGCCACACCGGGACAGGCCAGCACCGAGTTGAGCGCCCAGAGCCAACCGCTGCAATTCACAGCCATCCAGCCGCCTGGTTTCCAGCCAGGAGAAACGGTACTGGTCGCCCAAGGCCTGCGCTTCTCGCAAACGATCCAACAACCGGCGACTGCGCTGAAGGTCGGCGACAGCATTACCCGCGCGCTTAAACTGCAGGCGGATGGCGCGCTGGCCATGTCGCTGCCAACCCCGCCACTGGCCGACATCAATGGCCTCAGCCGCTACTCGAAGGCCCCACAGATCAGCGATCTGGACGACGGCCGTGGCAACTTCAACGGCGGCCAGCGCATCGACTCCGTGACCTACCGTATCGACACCGAAGGCCAGCACAGCCTGCCGGCCATCAGCGTCAAATGGTGGGACGCCAGCACCCGGCAGAGCCGCACCGCCGTCGTGCCTGCCGTGACGTTCGAGGCGCTGGCCAACAGTGGTTATCGCCCGGTGTTTTCTATCACCGAAGACCTGAAGCGACTCGGTCAGCAGGGTCGCCTGCACCTGTCAGGACACTGGCTGCTTATCGCCACACTACTGCTGGGCGCGGCACTGCTGGCCTGGTTTACCCGACCGATATTCGTGCGCGCGTACCAGCGCTGGCAGGCCCGACGCCAGGCTCGCCACGCCGCCTGGCTGGCATCTGCCGACTATGCCTGGGCGCAGATTCCAGGGCAGATTGAGGGCCGGCCAGCCCAGTTGAGTGCCCTGTACCTGTGGCTTCGACGCAGTCGCCTTGGCCTGAAACTGACAGCCCTGGGCCCGCGCCTGCAAACGCTGCTGCGCGCCTGTTACGGCCCGCAACCGACCGAAGATCAGGCGCTGCATCAACTCAGGCAATCCTTGGCTACGCTGCATAGTCAGGCTGAACGTCACAAGGCTGCACCCGCCCAGGCTTTACGACCACTCAACCCCGTCCACGAGAAGGATTTCCCATGACGATCCCCGTCCCTGTCCACCGCAACAGCCTGAAGTTTTTCTTCGCCCTGGCCCTGAGCCTACCCCTGATGGCGCTTGCCGCGGAGCCCTTGCCTTCATGGAACGATGGCCCATCGAAGAAGAGCATCATCGAGTTCGTCCAGGCTGTCACCGACCAGGGCGGCAAGGATTTCGTCAAACCCGAGGACCGCATCGCCGCATTCGACAACGACGGCACCCTGTGGAGTGAACAGCCGATGTACTTCGAGCTGTTGTTCGCCCTGGAAGAGGTCAAGCGCACCGCGCCACAGCACCCGGAATGGAAAACCACCCAGCCGTTCAAGGCCGTGATCGAGAACGATCACCAGGCCCTCGCGGCCGCTGGCATGGACGGCATTCTGAAAATCTTCGGGGCTACCCACACCGGCATGACCACCGAAGCCTTCGATGACTACGCCAAGACCTGGTTGAGCCAGGCTAAACACCCCAAGACCGGCAAGCCCTACACCGAAATGATCTTCCAGCCGATGCTGGAAATGCTCGACTACCTGCGCAGCCAGGACTTCAAGACCTACATCGTTTCCGGGGGCGACACCGCCTTCATGCGGGCCTTCGCACAACAGGTCTACGGCATTCCCCCGGAGCAGGTGATCGGTACCACTTTTGTCACAGCCTTCCAGTACAAGGACGGCAAGGCATCGATCCTGCGTACCCCGAAACTGGCGCACAACGATGACGGCCCGGGCAAACCCGAGAGCATCGACGCCGTGATCGGGCGCCGGCCAATTCTTGCATTCGGCAACTCCGACGGTGACCTGCAGATGCTGCAGTGGACGGCCGACGGTGGCGGCAAGCGCTTTATGGGCCTGGTGCATCACACCGACGCCAAGCGCGAATGGGCCTATGACCGCCAGTCGCAAATCGGCCGTCTGGACAAGGCCCTGGACGAAGCAAACAAACGCGGATGGACCGTCGTGGACATGGCGGCCGAATGGCGCCGGGTCTATCCCTTCGACGCCCCCGCAGCAGAGCAAGTGAAGTAAAAAAAAAGCGTAACGCAGGACCGCAACAAACGTTTGTCGCCTTCAGGCGACGTTAGTGAGCAAAGGAGCTAGTCAGATGACTCGCATACACAAGTGGCTACCGAAACTCGCCCTGGTGGCAGCCTCGGTGATGGCGATTTCGGCGACTGCCGGGGCCGCTGAAAAACCCAACATTCTGGTGATCTTTGGCGATGACATCGGCCAGACCAACATCAGCGCCTACTCCATGGGTGTGGTCGGGTACAAGACGCCGAACATCGACCGTATTGCCAAGGAAGGCATGATGTTCACCGACTATTACGCGGAGAACAGCTGCACTGCCGGACGCTCATCGTTCATCACCGGTCAGACGCCGCTGCGTACCGGTCTGTCGAAAGTCGGTATTCCCGGGGCCCCGGTCGGCCTGCAGAAACGTGACATCACCATCGCCCAGGCGCTCAAGTCACAGGGTTACGCCACTGGCCAGTTCGGCAAGAACCACCTGGGCGACAAGGATGAATACCTGCCGACCAACCACGGTTTCGATGAATTTTTCGGCAACCTGTACCACCTCAACGCCGAGGAAGAACCGGAACGGCCTTACTGGCCCAAGGACGACGCCGAATTCGTCAAGGCCAACACCCCCCGCGGTGTGATCCATAGTTTTGCCGACGGCAAGATCGAAGACACCGGCGCCTTGACCACCAAGCGCATGGAAACCATCGACGACGAAACCACGGCCGCCGCACAGGCGTTCATCGAGAAACAGGCCAAGGCCGACAAGCCATTTTTTGTCTGGATGAACACTACGCGCATGCACGTATTCACCCACGTGCGTGACTCGATGAAGGGCCAGAGCGGCATGCCCGGCAACGAGTACGCGGACGGCATGATCGAGCACGACGGTGACGTCGGCAAATTGCTGAAAACCCTCGATGACCTGAAAATCGCCGACAACACCATCGTTGTCTACACCACCGACAACGGCCCCAACCAGTTTTCGTGGCCGGATGCGGCAACCACGCCGTTCCGCAACGAGAAAAACTCCAACTGGGAAGGCGCTTATCGGGTTCCGGCGATCATTCGCTGGCCGGGCAAGGTCAAGGCGGGTGAAGTTTCCAACGAAATGTTCTCAGGCATGGACTGGTTCCCTACCTTGCTGGCTGCAGCGGGCGAAACCGATGTAAAAGGCAAGCTGCTCAAAGGCTGGGCGCCGACTTCCGGCAGCAACAACTTCAAGGTGCATCTGGACGGTTTCAACCAGCTACCTTACCTGACCGGTCAGCAGCCTAAGGGCGAGCGCAAGGAGTTCTACTACTTCAACGATGACGGCGTGCTGGTGTCGATGCGCTTCGACAACTGGAAAGTAGTGTTCTGCGAACAACGTGAACCTGGAGGTTTCAAAGTCTGGAGCGAACCGTTCGTGTGCCTGCGTGTACCGAAAATCCTCAACCTGAGGATGGACCCGTACGAACGTGCCGACATCGTCTCCGACCAGTATTACGATTGGCAGACCAAAAACGTTTACCTGGCGGCCCAGGCGGTGCAGAAATCTGCAGTATTCCTGCAGACCTTTATCGAGTATCCACCTAGCCAGAAACCGGCCAGCTTCAGCATTGACCAGATCCGCGCTGCGGTAGATGCGAAGATCGCTGAAAAAATGAAGAATCAACCGGCACAATAAACGCAAGACCGCCGCTCGCCTGTAATGGCGAGCGGCCCAAATTCCAAATTACGAACACGCTCACCGTAGGAGCTGCCGAAGGCTGCGATCTTTTGATCTTTAGGTTTTCAGCCCTGATAAAGATCAAAAGATCGCAGCCTTCGGCAGCTCCTACAAGGGTGTCTTTCGAATTTTGTACAAGGCAACAAGCCCATGTCCTCACGTGTCGCCAGCAAGTCGTCGGCCATACCTGCCCCGCATCCCGTGGCATCCCCTGCGTTGCTGATCCCCGCCCTGCTGCTGTTCGTCTCCGGTGCTGCGGCACTGGTGTATCAGGTGCTGTGGATCAAGCAGCTGTCCCTGGTGGTGGGCGTCGAGGTGTACGCCATCACCACCGGCATCAGCGCGTTTTTTGCCGGGCTGGCGTTGGGTGGTTTGCTGTTCGGGCGTTGGGCGGACCGCATGCAGCAGCCGGTGTTGCTGTACGCGGGGCTGGAAGTGCTGGTGGCCGTGCTCGGGGTCGGCGCGACTTTTGCCATGAGCCTGGCCGCGAGTCCGTTCGCTTGGCTGGAACAACACATCGGTGTCGCGGCCTGGGTGTTGCCCTTCGCATTGGTGGGGGTCCCGGCGCTGCTTATGGGCGGCACGCTGCCGGTGCTGGTGCGGTCTCTGGCGACCGATCCGCAGCATCTGGGCCAGGCTGGCGGCCAGCTGTATGCCGCGAACACGGCCGGGGCGATTGCCGGCACCCTGCTCGCCGGTTTTGTCTTGATCGCCACCCTTGGAGTGCGCGGTAGTGCCCTCGCGGCGGCGATGCTCAACCTGCTGGCGGCCGCCGGCGCCTTGTGGTTTCAACGCCAACGCGCCATGCCGATAGAGGCCGCGGCACGTCACGGCACGGCAAAGACCCCGGACCGACTGGCTCTGTGGCTGTACTCGATTGCCGGCGGTGTGGCGCTGGGTTACGAGGTGGTGTGGTCGCAGTCCATCGTGCAGTTCATGAGTACCCGCACTTATGCGTTCGCCGTGGTGCTGGCGACCTACTTGACCGGATTGTTCCTGGGCAGCCTGCTGCTGGCGCGCCGGGTTGATCGCATCCGTGATCCCTGGGGCGTGTTCGGTTTGCTGATCGCCGGGGCCGGACTGATCGCGCTGTTGGAAATCGCCCTGCTCGGGCGCTGGCTGGTGCTCGCCCAGAGCGTGGCCGAGAATTGGGTGCTGGCCCTCGGCGCCGGTGAACTGCTGGGCATGAGCGCACGGTTTGCTGTGGCGGCCCTGACCATCGTGTTTGTCCCGACCTTACTGCTTGGCGCAGCCTTTCCTTTGGCCCTGCGCTTGAGCGTGGGTGGCGAGCGGGTGGGTCGCGACGTCGGCGCGGTTGTCGCGTTCAACACCCTTGGCGGCATCATCGGGGTGATGCTGTGTGGTTTTGTCCTGATCCCGCTGCTCGGCCTGGTGCGCACCCTGGGACTGCTGGCCATCATCGCCGCCGGCATTGGTTACCTCGCGGTACGCAAAGGTCATGGCGTGAAGAAAGGCCGACGCCAGGCGGTAGTTGCCCTCGGCCTGCTATCGCTGGCCGTGGCGCTGCTGACACCGGTCGACAAGCTGGCCAGCCTGCTCCCCGGCGCCCGCAACGGCACCCTGGCTTTTTACCAGGAAGGTCGCGGCGGAACGGTGGCGGTGGTCACCCAGGGCAAGGGCGCGAAAGCCTTCCAGCGCCTGTACATCCAGGGCGTCTCCAACACTGGCGATGCAATGCCGTCGCTGCGTTACATGCGCGTTCAGGCGCTGCTGCCGCTGCTGATTCATGCCGGCGAGCCGCGCTCGGCACTGGTGATCGGGTTTGGCACCGGGATCACCGCAGGCGCCCTCACCCGCTACCCGGGGCTGGAACACAGGGTGGTAGCCGAACTGCTGCCGGCCGTGGTGCAGGCCGCGCCGCTGTTCAAGGGCAACTTCAATGCAGCAGCAGACCCCAGTGTCGACGTGCGCCTGCGCGATGGACGCCAGGAGCTGCTGCGTAATCCGCAACGCTACGACCTGATCACTCTGGAGCCGCCACCGCCGTCCGCTGCCGGAGTGGTCAACCTGTATTCCCGGGACTTCTACCAATTGGCGGCCAGCCGTCTGCAACACCAGGGCCTGGTTGCCCAATGGCTGCCGCTGCCGACCCAGAACATTGACGATTCGCGCTCATTGGTGCGCAGCTTTCTCGAGGTATTCCCCTACGCCACGCTGTGGACCAGCGAATTCCACGAGATGCTGCTGGTGGGTTCGATGCAGCCGATTGAATTGGATGCAACAAAAATCTCTGAGCGTTTTCAGCAGGAACCGGTGCGCAGCACGCTGCAGGATGTAGGTATCGGCTCAGCCGCGGCGCTGCTCGCCACCTGGGTCACCGACCGGGCCGGCCTGGAGCGCTTCGCCGCTGATGCCCCACCCGTCACCGACGATCAGCCCCGCATCGAATACGCGCCGTGGGTGCGGGCCAAGGAGATAACACGGGTATTGCCGGCCTTGCTGGACCTGCGCGTGGCGCCGCCGCTGGTGAATGCCGATGCCGGATTTATCGAACGCATGAACAACCATCAGCAACGCCTGATGCAGTTCTATCGGGCCAGCCTGCATGCCTATGACGGCGACCGGGACGCCTGGGCGAGGGATGCTCGGGACGTGATGCGCGGGGATGGCGGGAATCCGTATTACCGGTGGTTTATGGGGCAGTGATGGAGCCGCAATCGCGAGCAAGCTGTTGCTACTACAGCCATGTCGCAAACCCTGTGGAAGCGGGCTTGATGCCTTGGTCGGCCCTAAGGCCGCCACGGCCCGGTTGTTGATCGTGGACGCCCCGTTAACCACGATGGCCGAACGCAGGCATTGTGTAGCGGGTAAACCGGCAAGGATGCCGGTTTAGCCGCGCTGGGCCAGGGAGGGCCCATCGCGGCGGCCCGCGGAGCAATGCCGGAGTGCGGGCACACCGAGCCTAGGCGAGGTGCCGAGTGGTGGGGCAAGAAGCGCTTGGTTACTTGGCGCTGTTCCAAGTGACCCGCTGTAAAAGCGGAACCAATAGAAGCCATGACTGCAAAAAACGGATATGTACACGAAGCCAAGATCAAAAGATCGCAGCCTCGTTTCACTCGACAGCTCCTACAGTTCCTGCAGTTCCCGCGGCGCCCACCGCATTATTTGGACTTGAGCTTCAAATACGACTGATGCAAATCCGCAGCCCAGCCATCGATCACGCCCTTGACGTCATCAGCCTTCATCACCTGGCTATCGTTTTCCAGCGGTTTGCCAGTGCCCTTGCGCACCACCTGCGCCAGCACATGGTTGTCGCCGCCGTCGAGGAACACCGCCTCGGTGGCCAGATCAGTCTCCTGATCACGAATCCCACTCGCCGTGCTCACCGCTGCAGCCACCAGGGCAATCGGAATCACTTCATACGGCTTGAGTCCTTCGGTCTTGCTGCTCACCGCAGTGATCGCCGCACGCACCACAATCACACCCGGGCCAGGACCGGCTGCCAACGGCAAGGATTTGCCGATCTCGCGCTTGAGCGCCTGGTCGTAGTAACCGGTAATGCCGTTAAGCGTTGCCTGGGGGATTTTCACCGTCGGTTGTGGTTTTGGGTAGAGCTGGGTCGGCTCGACATAGACACTGTTGTACTTGCTGACATCCAACTTGGGATCGACCCAGCGCATCACCGTGGCACCCGACGGGGACGTCGCTTCCTTGAGCTTGCTGTAGTCCTTGAGGAAGCCCGAATACTGGGCAGGATCAACCACTTTACTGGCACAACCCACCATGCCAATCGAGGCAATGCACAGCGTGCTCATCATTAACGCTAGCTTCATGGAAAAACTCCTGTAAGTCGGCCAACAACATTATGCGAAAGGGTGTTACAGGTATAGCCAATACTTGAGATAATGCGTTGAAATATCACAATGTTCATCCAGGCTGTGGGCCTGATCACATTGGGCATTTGACACCAGCCGGGCATCCGGCAAAGCTGCACCGAGCTTGCACGCGCGCCTGAAGGCAAACGCACCTGGACTACGGAAGTCGGAATGCCGAAGCATAAAAATATAGTTGC
Organism: Pseudomonas sp. LB3P31; assembly: GCF_054897945.1. Taxonomy (NCBI): domain Bacteria; kingdom Pseudomonadati; phylum Pseudomonadota; class Gammaproteobacteria; order Pseudomonadales; family Pseudomonadaceae; genus Pseudomonas; species Pseudomonas sp. LB3P31. Next base: position 265,089 of record NZ_CM142710.1, on the reverse strand, counting down.
TGATTCAAACCCTGATTCGCCATCGAACCTGACCCATCGCTACCTGTTCCCCGTCACCATCGGCGCCCTGCTGTTGGCCGTTGCGGGCATAGGCTGGTTTCTGCTGAGCAGCCAGCCGACCCCCGCTCCCTACGCTCAGGTCAGTGCACCGGTTGCCCAACCGGCCAAGGTGCAACCGGTGGCGATGGCGCCGGCGACCATGGTTGACGAAGCACAATGCCAGGCTTGCCACAGCCCGCAGGTCAAGGATTGGCAAGGCTCACATCATCAGCTGGCGATGCAGGAAACCAACGTCGACACAGTGCTGGGCGACTTTAACAACGTCACCTTCAAGGCAGAAAACGAGACCACGCGGTTCTCGCGCAAAGACGGCAGTTTCTGGGTCAACACCCCAGGCATCGACGGCAAGAACGCCGATTTCAAAGTGGCCTACACCTTCGGCATCGCGCCCCTGCAGCAATACCTGATCGAGGTCGGCGAAGGCCGGCTGCAGGCGCTCGGCGTGGCCTGGGATAGTGAGAAACACCGTTGGTTTCATTTGTATCCGGGCCAGGGCGTCAACTTCAAGAACCCGCTGCACTGGAGCAAGCCCAGCCAGAACGCCAACTTCATGTGCGTGGAGTGCCACACCACCGGCTTCAAGCGCAATTTCGATGCTGCCAAAAATACCTTCGACAGCCAGTGGAACAGCCTTGGCGTCGGCTGCCAGGCATGCCATGGCCCGGCCTCCAACCATCTGGAATGGGCGGCGAAAAAAGGCGACCTGGTGCACAAGGGTTTTGCCGTCGATCTCAAGGACAAGGACGCCACCGTCGAGCTCGAAACCTGTGCTCGCTGCCATTCGCGCCGAGCGCCACTGGGGGATGGTTTCACCGTGGGCAAGCGTCTGATGGATGATTACCTGCCCAGCCCGCTCACTCGCGAGTTGTACGCGCTGGACGGCAAGATCAAGGATGAAGTGTTCGAGCACGGTTCCTTCGCCCAGAGCAAAATGGCTGAAAAGGGCGTGCGCTGCAGCAACTGCCACAACCCCCACAGCAACGAACTGAAGGCACCCGGCAATGGCGTGTGCCTGCAATGTCACAACACGGCGGGCAAAAGTGCGGTCGAGGGCGTCGACGGCAAGGGGCTGCAAGCGAAGAACTACGACTCCATCGAACACACCCGGCACACGATGGGGCAGCCCGGTTCGCAATGTGTCGATTGCCACATGCCGGGCAAGTTCTACATGGGTAACGACTTCCGGCATGACCACAGCTTCAGCATTCCCAACCCGCAACGGGCAAAAAAGCTCGGTACGCCAGACGCCTGCCTGACCTGCCATCAGGGCAAGGCCGGTGACAAGGTCACCGAGCAGTTCAAGCTGTGGAGCACGGCTACTGCCGCGCAAGCGCCGCGCTACGACGAAAGCCTGCGGCTGATTCGCAACGGCCAGCCCGGTGCCGCGCAAGCCCTGTATGAACAACTGCAACGCAGCAACCTGCCGGCCATCCAGCGTGCGACGCTGCTCGCCGAACTGGCGCTGTACCCCAGTGAACAAGCGTTGAAGCTGGCCAGCACCGACTTGCACAACCCGGCACCGCAGGTGCGTGAAAGCGCCGTTCGGGCGATCAGTGCCTTTCTCCCGCCCGCCGAGCGCGCGCCCCTGCTGACGCCGTTGCTGAGTGATCCGGTGAAGGCGGTACGAATCGCCGCTGCCCGGGATTTGCTTGGCGCGGCCCGCACGGGTTTGGGCAGCTCCCAGGCCAATTGGGACGCGGCGATCGGCGAGTACGAAGCCGTGCAGAAAAGCCTCGCCGAACGCGCCGAAGCCAACCTCAACCTGGCCATGCTGTACCAGGCCAGTGGGCGTAGCGGTGAAGTCGAAGGTTTGTTGCGCAGCGCCCTCAAACGCGACCCGGACTTCTTTCCGGCGCTGGTCACCCTGGTGCAATGGCTGGAAGCCGCGGGTCGCGGTCAGGAGGCGCGGGCGCTGCTGGATCAAGGGCTGAAGGATCATCCGGATGCGGCGCTGCTGCAGCATACCCAGGGCCTGTCCCTGATTCGCGGCGGCAAAACCGCCCAGGCCATGCCCGCCCTGCGCAAGGCCGCCCAACTGGAGCCGCAAAATGCGCAGTATGGCTACGTGCTGGCCGTTGCGCTGCACGACAGTGGCAAGGTCGACGAGGCCTGCCTGGAGCTGGAAAGACTGCTCAAGGAGCAGCCGGCCAATCGCAATGCGCGCCTGTCGTTGATCCAGTACTACCTGGAAAACGGCCAGGAGCCCAAGGCGCAGGTACTGCTACAGGGCTGGAAGAAAATGAACATGGGAGATCCGGCGTTGAAGTGACCCGGATTGATCAACTGTGACAGGTCCCGAGGCGCCACTCTCACGGATCTGCGCAACAGATTCCTCAGGATAACAAAAAACCGGATCAGCGCGCGGCCAATCGCCGCACGCGGGCAATCCATCTGATCCGCATAAACTCGCTTTTCCTGAGTCTGTTTTGTTTTGCCCTGGATTCCTACAGTAGCTGCTTTGCAACCGTGGAAGCATTGACCATGAGCACAGCAGCAATCGGAGCGGCCTATAACTATAAGGTCGTCCGCCAATTCATCGTGGCGACCATCGTCTGGGGTGTCGTCGGCATGGCGATGGGGGTGTGGATCGCCTCGCAACTGGTATGGCCCGATATGAATCTGGACCTGCCATGGACCACCTTCGGGCGCTTGCGTCCGCTGCACACCAGCCTGGTGATTTTCGGATTTGCCGGTAGCGCACAGTTCGCCGCCAGCTACTACGCGGTGCAGCGCACCTGCCAGGTGCGGCTGTACTCGGACAAGCTAGCGGCGTTCACCTTCTGGGGTTGGCAATCGGTGATCGTGGTGATGCTGGTCACCCTGCCCCTGGGCTACACCACCACCAAGGAATACGCCGAGATCGAGTTCACCGGCGCCGTGTGGATGACGGTGGTCTGGGTCGCGTACGCCATCGTGTTCTTCACCACTGTGGTGCAGCGCAAAACCAAACATATCTACGTCGGCAACTGGTTTTTCGGCGCGTTTATCGTGGTGATCGCCATGCTGCACGTGGTCAATCACCTGTCGATCCCGGTGGACTGGTTCAAATCCTATCCAGTTTATTCCGGCGCCACCGATGCCATGGTGCAGTGGTGGTACGGCCACAACGCGGTGGGGTTTTTCCTGACCACCGGCTTCCTCGGCATGATGTATTACTTCGTACCCAAACAGGTGAACCGGCCGGTGTATTCCTATCGCCTGTCGATTGTGCATTTCTGGGCGTTGATCACCCTGTACATCTGGGCCGGCCCGCATCACCTGCACTACACCGCGCTGCCAGACTGGGCGCAATCGCTGGGCATGGCGATGTCGCTGATCCTGCTGGCGCCGAGCTGGGGCGGGATGATCAACGGCATGATGACGCTGTCGGGCGCCTGGCATAAGTTGCGCACCGACCCGATCCTGCGCTTTCTGGTGCTGTCCCTGGCCTTCTACGGCATGTCGACGTTCGAGGGGCCGATGATGGCGATCAAGACCGTCAACGCCCTCTCTCACTACACCGACTGGACCATCGGCCACGTGCACGCAGGTGCTTTGGGTTGGGTCGCCATGATCACGTTCGGCGCGGTCTATCACATGGTTCCGAAAGTCTTCGGTCGCGAACAGATGCACAGTACGCCACTGATCAACCTGCACTTCTGGCTGGCCACCATCGGCACGGTGCTGTACATCGCGTCGATGTGGGTCAACGGTATCACCCAGGGCCTGATGTGGCGGGCGATCAATGATGACGGCACCCTCACCTACTCCTTCGTGGAGGCCTTGCAGGCCAGTCATCCGGGATTCATCGTGCGCTTTGCCGGCGGGGTGTTTTTCCTCAGCGGCATGTTGCTTATGGCCTACAACGTGTGGCGCACGGTGCGGGTTGCCGATGCGACGCTGGCCGCGCGTGAAGCGCAGATTGCCTGAGGCGGGAGTTGGAAATGATCGAGATGCTGATCAATGCACTGGGTGTGGCGAGTCTGTGGCTGGCGGTGGAATATTGCCTTAAATGGCATACCGCCGAGAGTCTCGAGGATGCGAGCCTGATACCCTTTGCCGATGACCCGGAGGTGGCACGGCGGGTGGAGCTGGCGACGGGGAAAACTGTGAAGGCAGTTGCGCCGGAAGTGGCGAAACCGGGTTGGGGTAACCTCCCTATGTGATTGACCCCAAACTGTAGGAGTGAGCCTGCTCGCGATGGCGCTCTGTCTGCTAGATGGAGGTTGAATGCGCCACCGCCATCGCGGGCAAGCCTTGCTCCCACAGAGGTTTAATTGTGCAATCCTGGAAACTCAGCCGCGCTCCCGGGGGATCAGGCTCTGCAGCTGCTGCGCCAGGAAATTCGCGTCGAAGGCGAAGGTATCCGGGTCCTTCAGGCCGTTGGTCTTGCGCCACTGCCAGTTACTGGACGGCGGCAGGCACACCAGCGAAACGCTGCCATAACGCGCAGCCGTCAGCCCCATGACTGCCAGGGAAATCTGCCCGCCAGTGCCCATCACATCGGGAACAAATTCCACCGGTTTACCGGCGATCACTATCCCCAGTTTCTCGGTCTTGAAGATCGAGGTTTCCACCGGAACACTCGGCCCGAAGGCGACGTAGGCCTCACGGCTGACTTCCAGCAGATTGGGCGCCTTGACCGGCTCCAGCCACAGCTGAATCTGGTCGAACAGCTCACCAATGCGCGTTGCCCAGACAGCCGATTGCGCCTCAAACAGTTGCTTCTTGTGCGCTTCGCTTTCTGCGTAGTTGCGAAGCATCTCACCCAATTGCTGTACGTCGTCCATTGCGGTGTTCCTATGGTTGAAGCAGTGCTGCGGACTTTGAGCATGGCAGATGCGCGCCGCTGGCGTACGACTAAACGCGCCAGCGGTATTCTCGAGGCTTGGTTGAATCAGCGGGCGTTGAGCGTACGACGCAGCCGCGCCATGCTCAGGGTGTCGACCAGGACCCCGTCACTCACAGCATAATCACGAAACAGGCCTTCGGTCTCGAAGCCGAATTTGCGGTACAGGGCGATCGCCGCGTCGTTATCCGCATACACCGAAAGCTCGACCCGCTGCAGGTTCATCCAGTTGTCGGCGATGTCCAAAGCGGCGCTGATCAACTTTGAGCCGACGCCCTTGCCCTGCCACGCCACCGCGACGCCCATGCCGAAACTGCCAGCGTGGCTGCGGCGCACCCGCCCTTCAACAACTGGGGGTTTGGCGAAAACTCACGGCCAGGCGATTCCAGCTGTTGATGGTGGTGACGGCAATGGTCAGGTCGACCATCTCGCCTTCATCGAACTGCTCGCGGGCCTGAGCGTAGACGTCGTCCGGCACATGGCTTTCGGACAGCAACGTCACTGCCTCGGTCCAGGCCAGCGCGGCGCGCTCACGGGGATTGAAAAAGCCGCTGTCACGCCACACCACGATCGAATACAGGCGCCGATCAGTCTCGCCGAGGCGCCGCGCGTCCACCGAGTGCATGTCAGTGCAGAACGCACAGCCATTGAGTTGCGAAGCGCGGATCTTGATCAGGTGCAACAGCTCCTGCTCGATGCTGAGGTTGCTGGTCAGCGCCTCCATGGCAATCATGGCTTTCATCGCCTTGGGCGATGCGCTGTAGTAATCCAGGCGGGAATTCATGGCGTGCCTCATGGAGCTGTAGATACACCCTACGGTAGGCGTGAACGGGCGAGCGTAACAGGTCCAATTCGGCGAATTTACCGTGGACCACCCGGGCACCAGGCCAATCTGCGCTTTTTCGCCCGCGCAACTACTGCACGCCCGCTCATGCGGGTAATCTTGCGCGATCGCCCCCGCACTTGAATCGCCTCGGAGCCTCGCCGGTATGGAACTTCATGTCGTCATCAACGGCCGCAAGGACCTGGCTGGCCAGTTATACAACCAACTGCGCAGCGCCATCGAATCCGGCCGCCTGGCAGCCGGCACGCAGCTGCCGCCCAGTCGGTTGCTGGCAGAGCAGCTGGGGATCTCGCGCAAGACCATTTCCGACACTTATGCCCAGCTCACCTACGAAAACCTCCTGACCGGGATCATCGGCAAGGGCACCTACGTCAACGCCAGGCCGGCGAAAATCAGCCGTAAACAGAGCCACTCGGAACTGGCCAGTGCCGAGGTCATCGAATCCTGGCGCAACCTGCCGGTGTTTTTACGCCACCCTACCCTTGAAGGATCGCTGCGCTTTGACTTTATCGGCGGCGCCACCAGCAAGGGCCAGTTTCCGCAGGACGATTGGCGACGCTGCACGTCCCACGCGCTGCGCCAGATGTCCGGTTCCAAGGGTTTCTACAGCCAGCCCGAAGGCCTGCCAGCACTGCGCAATGCGATAGCACGGCACATCGCGTTTTCCCGCGGAGTCAATTGCCAGGACGAGGACGTGGTGGTGTGCAATGGCGCGCAACAGGCACTCGACCTGATCTCCCGGGTGATGACTCGCCCCGGCAGCATTGTGGCGATGGAGGACCCTGGCTATCCCCCGGCACGCTTGCTGTTTGGCAGCCATGGCGCGACGGTGATCGGCGTCCCCGTGGATGCTCAAGGCATTCAGGTGGACAAGATCCCCATGGGCACGCGGCTGATCTACGTCACGCCCTCCCACCAGTTTCCCCTCGGCATCCCCATGAGCACGGAACGCCGGATTGCCCTGCTGGAGCGTGCGTATGAGCTTGGGGCGATCATCATCGAGGACGATTACGACAGCGAATTCCGCTACGAAGGCCGCCCGACGGACTCACTGCAGAGCATGGACGAGCGTGGCATCGTCGCCTACGTTGGCACCTTCTCGAAAACCCTGCTGCCGGAGCTGCGCCTGGGCTATGCGATCCTGCCGCCGGCAATCCTCGAAGCAGTGATTCGCGCCAAGCAGCTCACCGACCTGCACACTTCCACACTGCCGCAATGGGCACTGGCCAAGTTCATCGCCGAAGGCTGCCTGCTCAAGCACATCAGGCGCTGCCATACGATCTACGCCGGGCGCCGTGAGCGCATTCTCGAGCGCGCGGCCGCAGACCTCGCGGCGTGGCTTGAGGCGGTGCCGTCTACCGCAGGCTTTCACATGGTGCTGATGTTCAAAGTGCCGATCGATATGCCATTGCTGGTCGAACTGGCGAAAAAGGTTGAAGTCGGGCTCTATCCGATTGAAGGGTTCTACTATCAGCAAGCGCCAAAAGATGGACTGTTGATGGGCTTTGGCGCCATTGAAACCCTGGATATCGACCTCGCCCTGGACCGTCTGCGCGACATTTTGCAGCAGGTAGCATGACGATTGGCGTGGGGGTTTATCCGGCGATTGGTTATTGGCGGTCCCGGCGAGCAGGCCTATCCTGCTAAGGCGTTTTTCCCTCAGTGAGCAGGATTCGTCCGGCCTGATTCAGGAGTGTGAGCAATGTCCAAAGAAGTGATTAATACCGTACAGGTGCAGGCCGCCGCCGGCCGCTCGGAAGAGCTGGGCAAGCAACTGCAAAAGATTGTCGAAACCCTGCGCCAACAACCGGGCTGTGAATCCTATATGGTCGACCGCTGCCCCGAAGACAGCAACCGCTGGAACGTCAGCGCGCGCTGGCAATCGGAAGACGCCATGCACTCGCATTTCAACTGCCCCGAAGTCCAGGGGTTTATCGGCCTGATCGACAACCAATTGGCCAATGCCGTCGATTTCAACAGTTTTCCAATTCGTTAGGATTGGTCCCCTGACCTTCCCGAGAATTGGCTGTTTGCTCGACCTCACCTGCGGACTAATGTGGGTTCTGCCAACCCACTACTCAGGTGACTTACCATGAAAGCTTTGCATTTCCTTGCTGCTCCCCTTGCGGCCCTGGCACTCACCGTTTCTTTTGGTGCACTGGCCCACGAAGGCGAACCCTCAGAAAAGGTCACGGTGCTGCAGGACCAGATGCTGAAAAATGTGCCCGGCAAAAAAGCCCTGATGATCGAAGTCGACTACGAGCCGGGCCAGGCGTCCATTGCCCATAAACACCAGGGCACTGCCATGGCTTATGTGCTTTCCGGTGAAATCACCTCGCAAGTCAAAGGTGAAAAAGCGATCACCTACAAGGCCGGCGAGTACTGGTATGAGGCAGCCGGATCGGAGCATCTGGTATCGAAAAACGCCAGCGCCAGCCAGCCCGCCAAGCTGTTAGTGTTCATGGTGTTGTCGCCGGACGAGAAAGTGTTGATCCCATTGAAAAACTGATAGCTGCGGGGGGATGCATAAATAAACGGCCCGACAAATACAGTCAGGGCCGTTTTATTTCTTCCCGCGATTAGTTAAGCCTGCTTACACCAAACAAAACTAACGGTTGCACAGTCGTCATCGCCGAGCCTATTTAATTAAACGCCCACAGGTTTAGTCTTGAACTTACTGCTGGTTTTAGACCAGCAACAAACTTCATGAATCAGGCTGTTTCACTGGAGTAACACCATGAAACTTGTATTGATCAGTACGTTGACGATGACAGTTTGTTTAACGGGCTGCTCCGTTCCCACGGCACCCGAAGCGGTTTCTTCGCTTGACGGGATTTTCTCCCAACCGGTAGGCCGCAGTTCCGCCACCCAGGTGGTCAGCGGCCCCGATAAGTCCCTTGGGGTTGTCTACAGTCGAAATACCCAAACCAATCGCGCCTACCTCAATGACTACCGCAGCAACGCCGGAACGGGATTCGGCCAGAGCCTGCTGGTGCAGTCGATCCATGATGCCTACGTGGCCACCTCCGCGCCGGACATGGCGGTGGACTGGGTCAAGGCTTCGTTGCAGCGTCAGTTTGGTTCAGTGACGGTCTATCCGGATATGCAAAGCCTGCGGGCGGCCAACCCGGATGTGGTGGCCATCGTGGATGCGCGCAGTCAATTGATTACTTCGCGTAGTTCGGACGTGGAAGCGAATGTGAGTGCGGACTTCTATGACCGCAACCTCAATTACATCGGCACCGCCCGGGGGCATGATGCCAAATCGTTGAGTCCGTTGTGGGCGGATTACAAACGCAGTGAAGAGATAGTTGCTGATATTAATGAACAGCAGAATGTGCAGGTTCGGGCGTTGCAGAAGTTTGACCAGTCGCTCAGTAATTTATTGACTGGGCCGACAAGTAATGTGTCGATGAATGATAATACAGGCAATAAGTTGTATTGAGGCTGACGGCCTCTTCGCGAGCAAGCCCGCTCCCACAGGGTTTTGTGTTGGACACATGATTTCCACACCCCACCGAACCCTGTGGGAGCGGGCTTGCTCGCGAAGGGGCCCTCCCGGATGACACAAAGCTTTCAGACAAAAAACCCCGCATCTCTCAATGCGGGGTTTTTCATTCAGCGCCTGATCAGGCCGCCGGCTCCAGCTCCTCGCTGACCGCCGCAGTCGCAGGCACCACCGCTTGCCCACTCAACGCCAGGTCCAGCAACTCGCGGTTGGCCACCGCATACATGGCGTAGTCCGTGCCGCTTGCAGCACGGATTTCCACCAGCATCGCGCGCCAGCGATCGATCATGCTCACGTGCTCGGCCATCCACAGTGCCAGGCGCGTTTCCACGTCCTGGGAACCGTCGCCCTGTTGCAGGACCGAGATGGTGATCGCACGTTGTTGCCAGTCGACGTCGTCACGGAACGCTTCACGGGCCAGGGCCTGCCAGTTGTTTTCAACCGGTAAGGCACTGATCTGCGACAGGTACCAGGTGATGTCCAGCGCGCTGCCCACGGCGAAGTACGCCTTGGCCACGTCCGCAGGGTTCTGCCCGGTCACGTCGGAAGCCTCGATGATCGGCAGCAGCGTGTACAGGTGCGAAGTCCCAGCCACCATGCGCGCCAGCAACTCCGGCACGCCAGCTTCGACGTACGCTTCGTAGCGTGCTTGCCAGTTTTCATGGATCTCGCCGCTCAACAGTTCGTCGAGTTTCAGACCCAGCTCCTTAAGGTGCGGACCGAAATGCGCGACGTCACGGGCAGCATTCTGCTCGTTGCGACGGGCACGCAGGAACCAGCGAGTAGCACGGCGCCCCAGGCGCATCAGCTCGTCCATCAGCTCCAGCTGCACGTCTGCCGAAACCTGGTAGTCCAGGGCTTCGATCTGACGGAACCAGTGCGGGAGGTGGAAGATGTCACGCACGATCACATAAGCGCCAGCCACGTTCGCCGGGCTCATGCCGGTCGACTCTTTGAGTCGCTGAACGAAAGTGATACCCATGTGGTTGACCAGGTCGTTGGCGATCTGGGTGCTGACGATTTCACGCTTCAGACGGTGACGGCGCATGGCGGCCGAGAACTTGCTCACCAGGCTTGGCGGGAAGGCGGTTTCCATGTCACGTGTCAGGTAGTCGTCATCCGGCACCAGGGAGCCCAGCAGCTGCTCCTTGAGGTCGATCTTACTGTAGGAGATCAGCACCGACAGCTCTGCACGCGTCAGGCCGTGGCCTTCGGCAATGCGTTCGTTGATCGATTCTTCAGCCGGCAGGAACTCGATGGCACGATCCAGTTTGCCGCGGCTTTCCAGGTCGTTCATCAGGCGCTTGTATTCGGCAATCCGCGGCAAGGCGCGACGGGCTGCCAGGGACAGGGCCTGGGTCTGCTTGTAGTTGTTGCCGAGTACCAGGTTGCCCACTTCGTCGGTCATGCTCGCCAGCAACAGGTTGCGTTGCTTGTCGGTCATGTCGCCGGCCTGAACCACTTCGTTCAGCAGGATCTTGATGTTCACTTCGTGGTCGGAGCAGTCCACACCACCGGCGTTGTCGATGAAGTCGGTGTTGGAACCGCCGCCATTGAGGCCGAATTCCACACGACCGAGCTGGGTCATGCCGAGGTTACCGCCCTCGCCCACGACCTTGCAGCGCAGTTCGTTGCCGTTCACCCGCAGTGCATCGTTGGCCTTGTCGCCGACATCGGCGTGGCTTTCGCTGCTGGCCTTGACGTAGGTGCCGATACCGCCGTTCCACAACAGGTCTACCGGCGCCTTGAGCAAGGCGTTCAGCAGTTCGGTCGGGGTCAGCTTGTCGGCCTGGATGTCGAAGCGCTCTTTCATCTGCGGGGAAATCGCGATGCTTTTCGCACTACGGGAGAAGATCCCACCGCCTTCGGACATGATGCTGGTGTCGTAATCCGACCAGGCCGAACGCGGCAGGTCGAACAGGCGCTGACGCTCGGCGAAGCTGTTCGCCGGCTGTGGATTAGGATCGATGAAGATGTGCAAGTGGTTGAACGCTGCGACCAGTTGCAGCTTGTCGGACATCAGCAAGCCGTTACCGAACACGTCACCGGCCATGTCGCCGACGCCCACCACAGTGATGCTGTCTTCCTGGACGTTGATGCCGCGTTCGCGGAAGTGACGTTGTACGCCCACCCACGCGCCCTTGGCGGTGATGCCCATTTTCTTGTGGTCGTAACCGGCAGAACCACCGGAGGCGAACGCGTCACCCAGCCAGAAGCCGTAGTCGATGGCGATGCCGTTAGCGATGTCGGAGAAGGTCGCAGTGCCTTTGTCCGCAGCCACCACCAGGTACGGGTCATCGTCGTCATGGCGCACGACGTTGACCGGCGGCACCAGCGCGCCATCTTTCAGGTTGTCGGTGATGTCCAGCAGGCCGGAGATGAAGATGCGGTAGCAGGCGATGCCCTCGGCCGCGATCTCGTCACGGCTGCCGCCCAGTGGCAGGCGGCGCGGCAGGAAGCCGCCCTTCGCGCCCACTGGCACGATGACCGAGTTCTTCACTTGCTGGGCTTTTACCAGACCCAGCACTTCGGTACGGAAGTCTTCTTCACGATCGGACCAGCGCAGACCACCGCGAGCAACGTTGCCGAAGCGCAAGTGCACGCCTTCAACCCGTGGCGAGTAGACGAAGATTTCGAACTTCGGCACCGGCTTTGGCAGCTCGGGAATCTGGTGCGGGTTGAACTTGAAGCTGAAGTACGACTTGTTCTGGCCGTTGGCGTCGGTCTGGTAGAAGTTGGTCCGCAGGGTGGCTTTGATCAGGTCCAGGTAGCGCCGCAGGATGCGGTCTTCGTTCAACACCTGAACGTCGTCCAGTGCGGTAACGATCGCTTGTTCCAGACGTTGCTGCTTGTCTTCCAGATCGTCGCCGGTGAGCTTGCGCGCCAGGTAGAAACGGGTCTTGAACAACCGGGTCAGCTCGCGAGCGATGTCGGTGTGGTTATTCAGGGTGCTGGCGATGTAGCCCAGGTCGAAGCCCAGACGGATCTGCTTCATGTAGCGGGCGTAGGCACGCAGCAGCGCCACGTCGCGCCATGGTAGGCCGGCGGTCAGCACCAGGCGGTTGAACGCATCGTTCTCGGCATCACCACGCACGATGTGGACGAAGGCGTCCTGCAAGGTGTCGTTGAGTTGCTGGATGTCGAGGTCCAGGCCTTCGGCAGCGGTAAACGCGAAGTCGTGAATCCAGAACTCGCGGCCGTTGTTGTGACGCAGGCGGTACGGGAATTCACCCAGCACGCGCAGGCCGAGGTTTTCCAGGATCGGCAATACGTCGGACAGCGCCAGCGGGGTATCGGCGTGATACAGCTTGCAGTGCAGCTCGCGCTTGCCGGAGACCTGGCCCAATGGCTGGTAGAAGCTCATCACCAGCGGGTTTTTCTCGGTCAGGCTCAGCAGGTGCTGCATGTCGACCACCGCCGAATGCGCGGCGAAACGCTCGCGATAACCGGCCGGGAAGCCTTTCGGGAAATCGGCCAGCACGTTGGTGCCGCTGGCTTCGCCGAAGCTTTCGACAGTCAGGCTGGCGTAGTCGTCCTGCCAGCTGCGGCAGGCCTGTACCACTTCTTTTTCCAGCAGCACCGGATCGATGTCCAGGCGGTTCTTGGGATCTACCCGCAGAATCAGCTGCACACGTGCCAGCACGGACTCGGAGAAGAAAGTCCAGAACTCGCAGTCCGATGCCTTGAGGCGATCCATCAGCACTTGCTGGATCTTCTGCCGTACTTCGGTGGAGTAGATGTCGCGCGGCACGTAGGCCAGGCAGTAGCAGAAACGGCCGTACGGGTCCTTGCGCAGGAACACGCGAATCTTGTTGCGTTCCTGGATCTGCACAATCGACATCACAGTGGCGAACAGTTCGTCGACCGGGGTCTGGAACAGGTCGTCGCGCGGCAGCACTTCAACCACCTGGGCCAGTTCCTTGCCCAAGTGAGCCTTGGCCTGGAAGCCGGAACGGCGTTCGATTTCCTCGACCTTGCGGCGGATGTACGGGATGACCCGCACGCTCTCGCCATACACCGAGGAGGTGTACAGGCCCATGAAACGGCATTCCTTGATGACTTTGCCGTCGGCATCGATTTCGCGGATCGACACGTAGTCAGGGTAAGCCGGACGGTGTACACGGCTCGGGTGCGCGGCTTTGGCGAACGACAGCAGGGTCGGTTCGCGCAGGTAATTCACGGCGTAGTCTTCGATGCGCAGGTCATCGTAGGTCAGGCCGGTGCGCAGCAGTTTGGTCAGGCCGAGGAACGAGTTCTGGTCGTACTGGATGTGGCCGCCATCGGCCTCATCGGTGACCGTGAACTCTTCGTAGCCAAGGAAGGTGAAGTGGTTGCCCACCAGCCATTCCAGGAAGCTCTTGATTTCGCTTTTTTCTTCAGCGTTGACCGTGAACTGGCTGTTGTCGAGGCCGGCCAGGATTTCCTGGACCTTGGCCTTCATCGGCTCAAAATCGGCGACCGCGACGCGGACCTCACCAAGCACCTGTTCCAGCTCTTTGCTCAACACATTCAGCTCGGCCGCGTTGGCGCAGCGGTCGATTTCCAGGTACATCAGGGATTCTTGCAGGATCCCTTCGCCCTGGGTGCCCTTGGGCAGGATTTCCAGCAGCTCGCCCTTGCTGCCGCGACGCACGCTCAGCACAGTGGTTTGCAGGGTGTGAATGCTGTAGCCGCGACGGTTCAGCTCGGTACGCACCGAGTCCACCAGGAACGGCAGGTCGTGGTGCAGCACTTCGACCGCAGTGTGCGTCGACTGCCAGCCGTGGCGTTCGTAATCAGGGTTGTAGACGCGCACTTGCGGCTGCGCGTGATCGAAGCGCTCAAGCAGGCGCCACGCCGAAAGGGTACAGCCAGCGAGGTCGGACAGCCGACGCTGGGTCAACTCGTCCAGGGAAATGATGCCGAAGAATTGTTCAGCGAACAGCGCCACTTGTGGCAGTGCCTGTTCACTGAGGTGCTGCGCCAGTGCCGCTTGCAGTTGGTGCTGGAAGTCGGCTTTGCTGGCTGCGGTGAAGAACGCCATCTGTGGTACTCCGCTTGGGCTTGTTATTGATGGAAGCGTCGCGTGCAAAACCCCTCTCGGGGCGCTGCGTCACCCTGTTCCTGATTCTCGGGCAGAGGAAACAGGGTGACAGGTGGGTGAAGCTGGACGAGACACTCGGGTCACATTCACCTTCCATGAATGGGCATCTGCAAAAACCACTGCGCGATGGATTGCGCACTGTCTTTACGGGTATCCATTCGATGCGCAGCTTAACGAGTGCGACAATGTGCCTGCTTGCGGTGCTGCGACATATTCGGTCATCCGCACGCAGGTTGTAGGCTGTACATCGAACAACACTAGCAGGCATGGGGAGAAATTGAGGAATTGAGTAGCAGATCCGCTCCCAAACGTCTCGTTAATGACTGCGACTACCCTTGCAGTCACAGGCGATTTCCTCGTCTACAGGTTTCACTGCCTGCGGATAGCCTGACTCGACTCGGGTAGAAAGGTGACCGGACTGTAAACTCGATACCAGGGAAGTAGAGGCGACCTGTCTTTTTTTTCAATTTTGGAATAACGGGTAAAATTCGAGGTTTCGCCGATTTGTAGTTTTTTAATATCGGCAAATAGCGATCTGGCTTTGATCGCGTGCTCATAGGCCTTTACATCAAGGCCGACCAAGTTGGAGAACGACTGGCCGAATGGGATTCCAGCAGGATTTTTAACGGTTTTGAATCTGGCACCAGAGTTACAATAAAGCAGGCGAACGCTGTCGTAGGACTTAAATTGTACTCCCGCAGCCTTCAGATTCTCATAGAGCACTTCAGGACCAATTAGCTCCCCTTTCCGCCAACGAAACTGTCCTGCTCTGTCCCCATGGCCAAAAATCGTAAGCCTGCGGCCATCGACGTGATCTTCAAAAATGGCCGCTTTATCTGCAATCTTCGTAAAGTTTTTGATCGGCTTATAGTGGGCGCCGGATGTGATCGACTTGTACTTGGCTTTTACAGCATAAAAAATATCAGTCACCCCACGCGTGACATGCCCGGTAGGATCACTTTTATTAACCGGATCTCCCTGGCAATACGCGTATGGATTAATCCCCCCCACATCAAACGGGCTCAAGTTATCCGGGCTGTTGAACCGCATCAGAATCGGATTATAGGCCCGGTATCCGTTGCCTAGGAGATAATGCCCCGTAATGGGCTCCGGGCGCACGCCGTTAAAGCCTGCAAAACTGCTGAATCCGGATCCGCTGGTGCGATAACCGTAAGGTGTGTAGGCGGTAGAGCATCGCTCATCAGCTTGCAGGATCCACAGGACAGAATTTTGCTTGTCGGTGGCTAACAAATTTATTCTGGATACACCCACCATTTCCTGGTGTGGTGCCATCGCCTGGCAATTGAACTGCCGGTGGCTAATTAATCTATCGATGGCGTCATACTGATATCTGAGAAACAGCATTCTACGCGGGGTGATCATGTTGAGGTCCTCAGTGAGGATTGGACTATCGAACACTATGACAACTATAACCACTAGCAAAACTGATAGGCTCTCTCACAAAGTGACTCGGCAAAGCCCGCCCAACACTGGCAAAATATGCCTTTGCCCCAGCGCGGCCCTCAACATCAGGATGTACCCATGCAAATGACCACCTCTCTCTTGATCGTCAACCCCTGCGACGACGAAGAAGACAACATGGCCATGCTCGCCTGCCATAGCGACCAGGGCGAGATGTTCCTGATGACCCGCTACCCGGACGAAGACGAGCTGGAAATCACCCTTGACGGTGAGCCTTCGACGCTGGATGGGGTGAAAGTTACCTTGAGCCCTACCCGTTTGCTGATCGAGATTGCGGCGGCGGATGCGGATGCGTTGAATGGGGATGATTCGCTGGAGATTATTCACAGCACGGATGCGGGCGATCTGGCTGAAGTAGAAGAAACGTTGCAGAACATCCTTAAGGGGACCGGCACCTATATCAGCGAGCTTTGAGGGTGCCTTGACCGGCCTCATCGCGAGCAGGCTCGCTCCCACAGTTGACCGCGCTCTTTCAGATACATGCCGTCCACTGTGGGAGCGAGCCTGCTCGCGATGAGGGCCGAAAGAACACCTCCAGCCCTGGAACCTCACAAAACTCCAACAATTTCACCCAGCATTTCCCCCACCCAAGCAAAAAGCCGTTAGTCGCCACCCCCCACCATGCATTAAAGTAACGCCCCCAGCCCTCGGCGTTATCGGAACGCCTGCGGTCGCCCTTTCCAGGAACAGTCATCGATGGAACATCGTGAAGCGCTGCTGGCGCTGCGAACCTTTCTCTCCACGCAGATTCTCGGCCAGGAAAAACTCATCGAGCGCTTGCTCATCGCCCTGCTCGCCGACGGCCATATGCTGGTCGAGGGCGCCCCTGGCCTGGCCAAGACCAAGGCCATCAAGGAACTCGCCGAAGGCATCGAAGCACAGTTCCATCGCATCCAGTTCACCCCCGACCTGTTGCCTGCCGATATCACCGGCACCGAAATCTATCGCCCGGAAACCGGCAGCTTTGTGTTCCAGCAGGGGCCGATCTTCCATAACCTGGTGCTGGCGGACGAAATCAACCGCGCCCCGGCCAAGGTGCAGTCGGCGTTGCTGGAAGCCATGGCCGAGCGCCAGGTCAGCGTTGGGCGCAGTACTTACGACTTATCGCCGCTGTTTTTGGTGATGGCTACGCAAAACCCGATCGAGCAGGAAGGCACTTACCCCCTGCCCGAAGCCCAGCTCGACCGTTTCCTCATGCACGTGAAGATCGGTTTCCCTGATGCCGCCGTCGAGCGCCGGATCCTCCAGCAGGCCCGTGGAGAAGCGCTGAACGGCGAGACCAAGCCTGAGCGCCGGGTCAGTCAGCAGGCGATTTTCGCTGCGCGCAAGGAGATCCTCGGTTTGTACATGGCCGATGCCGTGGAGGAATACCTGGTGCAACTGGTCATGGCCACCCGCACCCCGGGCAAATTCGACCCGGAAATGGCCGAATGGATTGCCTACGGCGCCAGCCCGCGGGGCTCGATCGCCCTTGACCGCTGTGCCCGGGCCCACGCCTGGCTGGCAGGTCGCGACTTCGTCAGCCCGGAAGACATCCAGGCGGTGCTGTTCGACGTGTTGCGCCACCGCATCATCCTGTCCTTCGAGGCCGAAGCCGCAGGCATTGATCAGGACCGGGTGGTCCAGCGGATTCTCGACGTCGTAGCCGTCGCTTGACCTCGATGAACGCCATCCTGCCGCCCGAGCCGGGCATCCGTGTCAGCCTCGCCGAGTTGATCGAGATGCGTCACCGCGTGCGCGAGGTGCAGCTGTTTTCCACGCCTAGCCAGCGCAGCCCATTGATTGGCCTGCACCACTCCAAGCTGCGCGGGCGTGGCGTGGATTTCGATCAGGTGCGGGTCTACCAGGCGGGCGACGATGTTCGCACCATCGACTGGCGCGTGACCGCGCGCACTCAGGAGCCGCACACCAAGCTGTTCCATGAAGAACGCGAGCGGCCGATTTTCATCGTGGTCGAACAGAGCCGCCGGCTGTTTTTCGGCTCCGGGCTGATGTTCAAGTCGGTACTCGCGGCCCAGGCTGCCAGCCTGATTGGCTGGGCCGCGCTGGGTCACAATGACCGGGTCGGCGGGCTGGTGTTCGGCGACAACGAGCACTACGAGATCAAGCCGCGCCGCAGTAAGCAGAGCCTGCTGCAATTGCTCAACCGCCTGGTACGGGTCAACCAGTCACTGCACACTGAGGGTGAGACCAACCGCGACGCCCTGAACCTGGCCCTGCGCCGCGCCCGCGAAGTGCTGCGCCCGGGCAGCCTGGTAATCGTCATCTGCGACGAGCGCGCGCTGACCGAAGGCTCCGAACAACAGCTGAGCCTGTTGTCCCGACACTGCGACCTGTTGCTGCTGCCGCTGTCCGACCCTCTTGATCATGCGTTGCCCGCCGCAGGCTTGCTGCGCTTCGCCGAGCGCGGTGCGCAACTGGAGCTCGATACGCTGAATTTTGACCTGCGCCAGGCTTACCGTGCCCAGGCCGAAGCGCGCATCGCCCGCTGGGAACTGCTGGCGCAGAAGCTGCGAGTGTTGCTGATGCCGCTGAGCACCCAGAGCGAAATGGTCGAGCAACTGCGCGAGTACCTCAACCCGCAGAAGCCGGGGAAAGGTCGATGAGCAGCCTCGATCAATTGCAGCCACTCATTACCCCGCCGCCGATTGGCTTCTGGCCTCCCGCGCCTGGCTGGTGGCTGTTGCTATTGTTGCTGCCGCTGCTTGGCTTCGGCCTGTGGCAACTGCGCCGCCTGATTCCGCACAAGCGCCCGATCGTGCGCGCCGACCAACCGCTGGACCCGGTGCGCATCGCCGCCCTGGCCGAGCTCGCGCTGATGCCCAAGCCCTACGACGGCGCCCCCGCCGGTGCGTGGCTGCAGCAACTCAACGGGCTGCTCAAGCGCCTGTGCCGCAACCATTATCCTTACAGTCAGAGCCACACCCTCAACGGGCGCAAATGGCTGGCGTTTCTCGACAACCGTTGCCCAGCTGCAGGGCTGACGCGGTGGATGGTACTGGTCGAAGGCGCGTACAAGCCCGAATGCAAACTCGACGACAAGGCTATCGCCGGCCTGACCCAGGCGATAGACACCTGGATTCGCAAACATGTTTGAGTTCGCCTGGCCGTGGATGTTTGTCCTGCTGCCGCTGCCCCGGCTGATGCGAGTGGTGCTGCCGGTTGCCGACAGCGGCGAGCCCGCGTTGAAGGTCAGCTTTCTCAGTGACCTCGAAGGCCTGGCGCGACGTCGTGCCCGGGCCAATCTGCCGGCTTGGCGCCAACAGGCACCGTTCATTCTGCTGTGGCTGTTGTTGCTGATCGCTGCGGCGCGCCCGCAGTGGCTCGGCGAACCGCTGCCGATTGCCGCCAGCGGTCGCGATCTGCTGGTAGCGGTGGACGTCTCCGGCTCCATGGACTTCCCGGACATGCGCTGGCAGGACGAAGACGTCAGCCGCCTGGCCCTGGTCCAGCATCTGCTCGGGGATTTCCTCGAAGGGCGCGAGGGCGACCGGGTCGGGCTGATCCTGTTCGGCAGCCAGGCCTATCTGCAAGCCCCGCTGACCTTCGATCGGCGCACGGTGCGCGTGTGGCTGGATGAAGCGCGCATCGGCATCGCCGGCAAGAACACCGCCATCGGCGATGCCATCGGCCTGGCCCTGAAACGCCTGCGCCTGCGCCCGGCCCACAGCCGCGTGCTGATCCTGGTGACGGACGGCGCCAACAACGGCGGCGAAATCGATCCGCTGACCGCAGCGCGTTTGGCCGCCAACGAGGGCGTGAAGATTTATCCGATCGGCATTGGCGCCGATCCCGAGGAAAGCGGCACCTCGAGCTTTCTTGGCATCAACCCGAGCCTGGACCTGGACGAGCCATCCCTCAAGGCAATCGCCCAGGCCACCGGTGGCCGCTATTTCCGCGCACGGGACGGCAAGGAGCTGGAGGCGATCAAGGCCACCCTCGACCAACTCGAGCCGGTAACTCAACAGCCAACCCAGGCGCGCCCGGCGCAGTCGCTGTATCACTGGCCCCTGGCATTGGCCTTGCTCCTGAGCATTTTGCTGGTAGCCCGCGAGCGCTGGCCGAATAACCTGCTGCAACGCCTGTTGACCAAGGATCTGTTCTTGCAAACGCAATTGCCCGACTGGCGCCAGCGCCTCAAGCGTCTGCGCCTGCGGAGACGTCGATGAGCATGCTCTGGCCCTTCTGGTTCCGTCCTGCCTGGCTGATAGTCGTTCCGCTGCTGGGCTGGTTGCTGTGGCAGCTGTGGCATCGGCAGAAACGTGCCGGGCGCTGGCAGATGATCCTGCCTCCGGCCTTTCACGCGGCGCTACTGAGTGGCGGCAGTGGGCGCGACAGCAAGCTACCCTGGATTGCGCTGGGGTTGGCGTGGACGCTAACGGTCCTGGCGCTGCTGGGTCCGAGCTGGGAGCGTGTCGAGCAAACCAGCCAGAAACCTGCCGACCCACTGGTGGTGCTGCTGGAGCTGACCCCGGAAATGCTCGCCACCGATGTGCCGCCAAACCGCCTGGAGCAGGCGCGGCGCAAGCTGTTCGATCTGCTGCAGCACCGCAGCGATGCACAGACGGCTATCGTCGTCTATGCCGGCAGTGCCCACACCCTAGTGCCGCTGTCTGACGACCTGGCGACCAGTCGCAACCTGCTGGACGCCCTCAAGCCCTCGCTGATGCCCCAAGCCGGCCATCGCGCGGACCTTGCGGTGGTCAAGGCACTCGCGCTGCTGGATCAGGCGGCGCTCGGCGATGGGCGGATCCTGCTGATCGGCTCGACCCTGACCGAGCAGGAACGCCAAGGTATTCGCCAGGCGTTGAGCGGCAAGTCCGCCCAGTTCCTGATGCTCGGCATCGGCACCGCCGAAGGAGCGCCGATCACCCAGGAAGATGGCAGTTTTCTCAAGGATGATCAGGGTGCAATCCTGGTGCCACGCCTGGACGAACCCAGCCTGAAAGCGTTCACCAATGGGCTGGACGGGCATTATCGCCACGCGCGCCTGGAGGATACCGACCTGCGGGCGTTGGGGCTGTTTGACGGCCCACGCGCGCTGCGCAATGACGGCCAGACCCAGCGCCTCGACACTTGGGCCGATCAGGGCTACTGGCTGTTGTTGCCGCTGCTGTTGCTGGCAGCCTGCGCCGGCCGTCGCGGCTGGCTGTTCTGCCTGCCGCTGCTGTTTCTAATGCCCCAGTCCAGCTACGCCTTCGACTTCCAGGACCTGTGGTTGCGCCCCGACCAGCAAGGTTTGCATCTGCTCAAGCAGAAGCGCCCCGCTGATGCCGCGCAGCATTTCGAGGACCCACAGTGGCAAGGTGTGGCGCTATACGAAGCGGGCGACTTCGCCGGCGCCGCCCAGCGGTTTGCCCAGGGCAACGACGCCCACGCCCACTACAATCGTGGCAATGCCCTGGCTAAGAGCGGTGAGCTCGAAGCCGCACTGGACGCCTACGACCAGGCGCTGGAGCGCCAGCCGGATTTGCGCCCGGCCCTGACCAACAAGGCGCTGGTGGAAAGTCTGCTGAAGCAGAAAAACACTCCGCCGCCGGTTGAGCCTGAGCAGACTCCGGACGAGCAGCCACCGGCTCCCGAACCGGAACCTGCGCCCGGTGCAGCCACTCAGCCGGCCAGCGAAGGTGAGTCGCAAAACGATGCAGCCCAGGGCAGCCCGGACTCCTCAGAGCAAGAGCCGACGACGCCGCCAAAGCCCGGAGCCAATGAAGTTCCAGGCAGCGAGTTGGGCGATGAACAGCACACAACGCCGCCGTTGCGCCCGACCTCCGAGGCGATTGACGGTGAACAGCGCCAGGCGCTGGAGCAATGGCTGCGCAAGATCCCGGATGACCCGGGAGAGTTGCTTAGACGTAAATTCTGGTACGAACAGCAACAACATCAGGATCAGGGAACCATTCGATGACCCGCTTCACCGCCTTCTTGCTCGCTCTGTGTTGCTGGACCATTCAGGCCCAGGCTGCAGGACTGGTCGCCAGTGTCGACCGCAGCCGCCTGAACTCCGGCGAAACCGTGGAGCTGACCCTGGAATCCGCCGACGTGACCCAGTTCGGCAAGCCCGACCTGGCGCCGCTGGAACCGTTCTTCGAAGTGCGCGGCACCCGCCAGGTCAACCAGTTGACCACTCTCAACGGCGACAACCAGGCGACCACTCGCTGGATCATCACCCTGCTGCCGCGCGAGAACGGCAGCGTGGTGATCCCGCCGTTGCAGCTCGGCGATACCCAGAGCGAACCCCTCACCGTGCAGGTGCTGGAGAGCGAAACCCAGGACAGCCCGAAGAAGCTGCAACCGGTGTTCCTCGAAGCCAGCCTGGATCAAACCAGTGTGTACGTACAGGCCCAGGCGATCCTGACCTTGCGGATCTACCACTCGGTGTCGCTGTACGACGACAGCAGCCTGACGCCCCTGCAAATTCCGGACGCGCGCATCGAGCAATTGGGCGAATCGCGCACCTACGAGAAAGACATCAATGGCCTGCGCCACGGCGTGATCGAAATGCGCTACGCCATCTACCCGCAGCACAGCGGTGAGTTGACGATTCCAGCCCAAGTGTTCAGTGCCACTCTGGTGGATGCGCAACCGATCCAGGAAGGTGAGCCCAAGGATGCGAAAACCGGCAAGCTGATGCGCGTCGGCTCTACTGAAATCCGCCTTGACGTCAAGGCCAGGCCCGCGACCTGGCCGGCCGACGCGCCCTGGTTGCCAGCCCGCAGCGTCAGCCTGAGCGAAAGCTGGAACCCTCCGGCGGACCAGGCACAAGTAGGCGATTCATTGACCCGCAGCCTGACCCTGAAAGTTGAAGGCCTGGCCAGTTCGCAACTGCCGCCGCTGCCAGCCACCGAGGTCAGCGGCCTGCGGCGTTATCCGGATCAGCCGGTGCTGGCCAACCTGAATAGTGACCGCGGCTTGGTCGGCAGTCGGGAAGACCGCGAAGCGCTGGTGCCGACCCGCAGTGGTGCGGTCGAATTACCGGCGATCGAAGTGGTCTGGTGGAACACGTTCGAAGACCATCTGGAGCACACCAGCCTGCCCGCGCAAAACCTGCAGGTGGTGAACAACCCAAGCCTGGTGGTGGACACGCCCGCGAGCACTCCTTCAGGCATGAGCGCCGCTGACAGTGAATCTTTGTGGTGGTGGAAACTCAGCACGCTGATGCTTGCCTGCACCACACTCCTCGGCTTCGGCCTGTGGTGGCGCGCCCGCTGGCAACCAGCAATCCTGCGCGCCGCGCAAACCGGTCCGAGCCCGCGCACCGTACTCGACGACCTCAAGCGCGCCTGCCAGGCCAACGACTCCCACGCCACCCGCCAGGCTCTGGACGCCTGGGCCCGCCAGCAACCGGAAACCCTCGCCGATATGGCTGCGCGTTTCGTCCCGCTGTCCGATGCCCTGGACGGGTTGAACGGCGCGCTGTACAGCGAGTCTGGTCAGTATTGGCAGGGTGAGGATCTGTGGCGTGCGATCAAGGCGATCCCGATGGCCGAACGGGTACAGGACCCGGTGGGTGACAGCGGCTTGCCGCCGCTTTATCCGAAATAAGATCAAAAGATCGCAGCCTTCGGCAGCTCCTACGGGTCCGTCCAGGTTGAACTCGTGGGAGCTGCCGAAGGCTGCGATCTTTTGCGGCCATTCAGCAACCACTATCGTTTGCCAGTAAACTCTCTCCCCTTTCGCCGCTTCCATTGTTCACGCGGCCATTACCTTATTTCCTACGGAGCTCGCCTTGCGTCTGTTTCACACCTCCGACTGGCACCTTGGGCAAAACCTGCACGGTCAGGAACGCGATTTCGAACACGGCTGCTTTCTTGAATGGCTATTGCGCCAGCTCAAACTGGATCAGCCGGATGTGCTGCTGATCGCCGGCGACGTGTTTGACACCGTCAACCCGCCGGTCAAGGCCCAGGAGCGTCTTTACGACTTCATCGTCAGCGCCCATGAGCAACAGCCGAAGCTGACCATCGTGATGATCGCCGGCAACCATGATTCCGGCTCGCGCATCGAACTGCCTGCACCCCTGATGCGCCGCTTGCGCACTCATGCACTGGGTCGGGTGCTGTGGCTGGATGACGGCCAGCTCGATGCCGAGCGCCTGTTGCTGCCGCTGCCAAATGCCAAAGGCAAAGTGGTTGGCTGGTGCCTGGCCCTGCCATTCCTGCGCCCCGCCGAAGTCACCGGCGCACAACTGGGTGACAATTACCTGCGCGGGATAGGCCAGGTGCACGAGTGGCTGATCGCCGCAGCCAACGCCAAGCGCAAGCCCGGCCAGGCACTGATCGCGATCAGTCACGCGCACATGGCCGGCGGCTCGGTGTCTGAAGACTCCGAACGCAGCCTGATCATCGGCAATGCCGAAGCGCTGCCCGCCAGCCTGTTCGGGCCGACCATCAGCTACGTTGCACTCGGGCATTTGCACAAGCCACAGAAGGTCAACGGTGAGGAACGCATCCGCTACAGCGGCTCGCCGATCCCGCTGTCGTTTTCGGAAATCGGCTATCAGCACCAGATTCTCGACATCTCCCTCGATGGCGAAACCCTGGTCAGCGTCGAACCGAAGCTGATCCCCCGCGCGGTCAACCTGCAGCGCATTGGCCCGGCGCCGCTGGCGGAAATCCTCCTGCAACTGGCCGACTTGCCGAACATCGACCTGCTGGCCGATATCCAGCGCCAGCCGTGGCTGGAAGTGCGCGTGCGTCTGGACGAACCGCAACCCGATCTACGCCATCAGGTGGAAGCCGCGCTGCAGGGCAAGGCCGTACGCCTGGTGCGCATCGCTGCAGAATATGCCGGCAGTGGCGGTCGCGACGGTGCCGATGACGGCTCGGCGTTAATCGAGCTTGATCAGCTCACGCCACAGGAGCTGTTCAGCCGAGCCTGGCAGGACAACTACGGCAGCGAAGTCGACGAGCAAACCCTGAAGGATTTTGCCGAGTTACTGCAGGACTTGCAGATGGAGTGCGAACAGCCATGAAGATCCTCGCGATCCGCCTGAAAAACCTTGCCTCGCTGGCTGGGCCGTTTGAAATCGACTTCACTGCCGAACCCCTGGCCAGTGCCGGCCTGTTCGCCATTACCGGGCCGACCGGCGCCGGCAAAAGTACCCTGCTCGATGCCCTGTGCCTGGCGCTGTTCGGCGCTGTGCCGCGGCTGAGCAATGCCCAGGTGTCCGCCAAGGCGCCGGATGCCGACGGTGAAATCAGCACTGGTGACCCGCGTACCCTGCTGCGTCGTGGCACCGGCGAAGGTTACGCCGAGGTGGACTTCGTCGGCATCGACGGCCGTCGCTACCGCGCTCGCTGGGAGGCCAATCGCGCCCGCGAGAAAGCCGGCGGCAAGCTGCAGGCCAGCCGCCAGAGCCTGCGCGACCTCGATCAGGATCAACTGCTGGCCAGCCAGAAAGTTGAATTCAAGGTCCAGCTCGAAGCAGTACTGGGCCTTAACTTCGAGCAGTTCACCCGCGCCGTGTTGCTCGCCCAAAGTGAGTTCAGCGCCTTTCTCAAGGCCAACGACAACGAGCGCAGCGAACTGCTGGAGAAACTCACCGACACCGCGCTGTACACCCGCCTCGGCCGTCGCGCGTTCGACAAGACCAAGGACGCCCGTGAGGCGCACAAGCTGCTGCAGGACCAGGCGACCGGCGTCACCCCGCTTGCACCCGAAGCCCGGGCTGATCTTGACGAGCGCTTCAACCAGGCCCAACTGCAACTGAAGAACCAGCAGGCGCAACTCAAGCAGCTTGAGTTGCAGCACACCTGGCTTAAAGATCTGCGTCAGTTGCAGGAAGAGCAGCAAAGTGCGACTGAACAACTGACCAGCGCCCAGCAGGATTGGCAGCAGCTGAGCGGCGAGCGCCTGAAGCTGACTCGCCTCGAGCAACTGGCGCCACAACGGCACCAGTTCGCCCGCCAGAGTGAACTCACGGCCCGGCTCACGCCGTTGGCCGCGCAGATTTCGCAGCACACTGTTCAACAACAGAACCTGCAGGCGCGTCAGGCGCAACTCGATCAGAGCCTGGGCAGCGCGCAAACCGCGCTGGTCGAAGCACTCGCCCAGCACACAGCAAGCGCGCCGCTACTGCGCCAGGCCTTCGAAGCGCAAAGCAGCCTCACCCGCCTGATCAAGGACACCGGGCTCAGCGCCGAGCGCAAACAGCACGCCGAACAGGCTTGCAGCGCAGGTCAGAACACCCTTCAAGGCCTGCTGGATCAGCAGCAACGAGTAGCCGAACGCCTGCAGCGGATCAGCACCGAGCTTGAGCAGAGCACGCACCTGGCACCGCTGAGCGATGCCTGGAATGCCTACCGCGACCGCTTGCAGCAATTGATGCTGGTCGGCAATCGCCTGAACAAGGGTCAAGCCGAACTGGCAACCCTGGAGCAGAGCGCCAGTAGGACCAGCGAAGAATGGGCCGCGCAGAAACAGCATCTTGAAGTGCTTTACAAAGAGGCCGGCGCCGAGCCAGAGGCGGTGGCGGAACAGATCCAGTTGCTCGGTAATCTGTTGCAGGACAACCGCAAGCAACTGCGCTCGTTCGAAGAACTGGCGCGACTCTGGGCCAGCCAGCAGGAGCTGAGCAAGCGCATTGACGAACTGCAACTACGCCAATCCACTGCCCAACAGGAACGCGACCGGCTGACCCAGGACGGGGTCAAAACCAGGAACGAATTGACCGTTGCCGAGCAGACCCTGACCGTCACCCGTGAACTGCTCGAACGTCAGCGCCTGGCCCGCAGCGCCAGCGTAGAAGAACTGCGCGAGCAATTGCAGGACGATCAGCCCTGCCCGGTGTGCGGCAGCCCTGACCATCCCTATCATCAGCCCGAAGCGCTGTTGCAAAGCCTCGGCCGTCATGATGAAAGCGAACTGGCAACCGCGCAGCAGGCGGCGGATGCGCTCAAGGAAAAACTCACCGACCTGCGCACCGAAGTCGGCGCAGTGATTGCCCAGCAAAAGGAACTGCTCCAGCAGCAGGAGCAACTGCTTGCCCAGCAACACAGCCTGGCACCGAGCCTGGAAGCGCACCCGCTGTCGGCGCAGCTGTTCACTCAGGACGCCATCAAGCGCGATGCCTGGCTGGCTCAGCAAAACAGCCAGTTGAACCAGAGCATCAGCCAGGATGAACAACGGCAGACCGCCCTGCTCACCCTGCAACAGGACGCTGCGCGTCTGCACCAGCTACTGCGCAATGCGGAAACCGCCAGTCAGCAGGCGGCGCAGCATCTGGCCAACCAGCAACGCGAACTGAGCACTGATCGCCAGCGCCTGGAGGAAGAGCTGAGCGCGTTCAGCACTTTGCTGCCGGCCGAGACGCTGGAAGCGTTGCGTAATGAACCGGCTGCGACCTTCATGCAGCTGGACCGGCAGATCGCCCAGCGCCTGGAGCAACTCGACCAGCAACGCGACGAACTCAGCGAGCAGCAACAGCGCCAGCAGACACTGGAGAAGGAACAGGACCGGCAACTGACTCGCGCCCAGCAACTCGAAGCTGCTGCGCAACAGTTCAACGCCCTGGCCGAGCAGCAGCAAGTTTGCCAACAACAACTTGCGCAATTGCTCGGTACCCACAGCAGCGCCGAGCACTGGCAGCAGCAACTGGATCAGGCGGTTGAGCACGCGCGCAATGCCGAAGCGGCGGCAAATCAGGAGCTGCAGTCGGTCCGAACGGGGCTGGTGCAACTGGCCGCCGAGCTCAATGCGCAGCAGGACAGTCTGCTTGCCCTGGAAACCGAACAGCGCGCACTGAGTGCGAAGATCGTCGACTGGCGTGCCTTGCACCCGGAGCTGGACGACGGTGGTCTCGAACAGCTGCTCGGCGTCGACGACCAGCAGCTCGGCCAATTGCGCCAACGCTTGCAGCTCAACGAGAAAGCCATCGAGCAAGCCAAAGTGCTGCTGCAGGAACGCGAAAAGCGTCTGGCCAGCCATCAGGCGCAGCACAACGGCCATCTCGAAGCCGAACAACTGACTACGGCATTGGCGCAGCTGCAAAACCAGTTCACTGCCAGCGAACACCTGTGTGCCGAATTGCGCGCCGAACAGGCCGAAGACCAGCGCCGGCAGAACGCCAACCAGGCACTGGCGCAACGTATTGCCGACGCCTATGCCGAGTACCAGCGCTGGGCGCGACTCAGCGCACTGATCGGCTCGGCCACCGGCGACACGTTCCGCAAGATTGCCCAGGCCTACAACCTCGATCTGCTGGTGCACCACGCCAACGTGCAATTGCGCCAGTTGGTGCGACGCTACCGCCTGAAACGCGGCGGCAGCATGCTCGGCTTGCTGGTGATGGACACCGAGATGGGCGACGAACTGCGCTCGGTGCATTCGCTGTCCGGTGGCGAGACGTTCCTGGTGTCTCTGGCCCTGGCGTTGGGCCTGGCCTCCATGGCGTCGAGCACGCTGAAGATCGAGTCGCTGTTCATCGACGAAGGCTTCGGCAGCCTCGATCCGGAATCCCTGCAACTGGCCATGGACGCCCTCGACGGCCTGCAGGCCCAAGGCCGTAAAGTGGCAGTGATTTCCCACGTGCAGGAAATGCATGAGCGGATTCCGGTGCAGATCCAGGTTCACCGTCAGGGCAACGGCCTGAGTACCCTGGAGGTGAAATGAACACACTCTATTCATTCCGCCGCTGCCCCTACGCCATGCGGGCGCGCATGGCCCTGCGTTACTCCGGGGTGTCGGTGAGCATCGTTGAAGTCAGCCTCAAGGCCAAGCCTGCCGAGATGCTCGCGCTATCCCCCAAGGGCACGGTGCCGGTGCTCAGCGTCGACGGCGCGGTGATCGATGAAAGCCTGTCGATCATGCGCTGGGCGCTGGCACAGAACGATCCGCAAGACTGGTTGCTCAAGAATGACCCTGCCGGACAGGCGCAGATCTGCGCGCTGATCGAGGAGAACGACCAGGTGTTCAAGGTGCACCTGAATCGCTACAAGTATGCCGAGCGGTATCCCGAGCAACCGATGGCGTTTTATCGCGCCGAGGGTGAGTCCTTCTTACGCAAGTTGGAAGGGTTGCTTGCAGGGCAGTATCTGTCAGTAGACTGTAGGAGCCAGCCTGCTGGCGATGGAGTGTCAGGCAATGCTGCATCAACTGACAGTCCATCGCCAGCAGGCTCACTCCTACAGGAGAGGGATTTTCTGTTGGCGGAGCATTTGTGCCTGGCGGATGTCGCGCTGATGCCGTTCGTGCGGCAGTTCGCGCATGTTGATCGCGAGTGGTTCGGGCAAACGCCTTATGTGCGGTTGCAGGCGTGGCTGCAAAGGTTTTTGCAATCCGAACTGTTCACCGCAGTGATGGCCCGGTAGGAGCTGCCGAAGGCTGCGATCTTTTGATCTTTCAATCTGGCGTCAAGATCAAAGATCGCAGCCTTCGGCAGCTCCTACGGTGGTAGCCAGCGTCAGGCGAATGCTTTCAGGCTTGGGTTTTGTGATCCAGGGCGGCGTAGAAGTTGGCGCTCTGTTGCAGATATTTTTGGGTGTAGCTCTGGGTGTGGGATTTTTTGCTGCTGATCTCGACACTGGCACTGGTTGGCAAGGCGACGGTGGCGGAAATGGCGGACGCGGCGATTACGGAGAAGAGATTGAAGTTCATGGCGGTATTCCTCGGAGTCAGTTGGCTTGCTTGCCCGGTGGGGCCGTGAAGCAAACTTAACCTCGGAGGGTCGTCGCCTTGAAATGCTTTTGTAGCACTTCCAGATATCAGTCTCATTGATAGAGGGATGTAGGCCCCATCAACCGGGGCCTGCGGCCTATTGACGCAGCAGAAACTTGAGATCGCTGGGGGCATCCATTGCCAGCTTTTGCACGGTTTTACCGAGCAAGCCGGTTTTAACGTCGCGTTCGACCACGACAATTTCGTTGCTCTTCTGATTGGCGATCAGCAGGAACTTGCCTGTGGGGTCGAGGCTGAATTCGCGCGGGTGGTCGCCTTCCACCGAGCGGCGCTGCAGTTCCTTGAGCTGGCCGGTTGCTGGATCGATCGCAAACACCAGCAGCTGGTTGGCCGTGCCGCGGTTGCTTACATAAAGAAACTTGCCATCAGCCGAGGCATGCAGGGCGGCGCCCGCCTTGTCCGACGCCGGTTGGCCGGCAGCCAGATCGACCATCTGCGTCTGCTCAAGCTTGCCGTCCTGATAGTCGAACACGGCCACTTGCGCGCTCATTTCCATGGTCAGCCAAGCGTGCTTGCCATCGGCGCTGAACAGCAGGTGCCGAGGACCGCTGCCCGGCGGAAGTTGCACCGACGCAGGGTTAGCGGGCACCAGCGGCAGGTCCGGGTTGGCCTTGGGATCGAAGCGATAGACAAAAACCTTGTCGGCGCCCAGGTCATTGGAAAACACGTAATTGCCGTCTGGCGAGGACACCGTCGAATGCACGTGCGCCGACATCTGCCTTTCCGGGTTGACCCGACTGGAAGGATGACTGCTCATCTGCACCACGCTCTTGAGCTTGCCGTCGGCTCCCACCGGCAACACCGCAAGGGTGCCGCCCGGATCCTCCACCACGGAATAATTGCTGACGAACAAGTG
The DNA here is from genome assembly GCF_054897945.1 of Pseudomonas sp. LB3P31. NCBI lineage: Bacteria > Pseudomonadati > Pseudomonadota > Gammaproteobacteria > Pseudomonadales > Pseudomonadaceae > Pseudomonas > Pseudomonas sp. LB3P31. The sequence continues at coordinate 234,751 of NZ_CM142710.1, read as the reverse complement.
ACTGGCATCGCCGCTGAGGCTTGAATGCGTCGGCTCGTTGCCCAGGCTCTGCACCTGATTGATCAGGCTCAGCGCATGGGTCTTGGGATCGATCGCATAGCTGCTCACGCGCCCTACCGGGTCCTTTTGTCCCGGGCCGTTTTCGTTGACCACAAACAGCTGACGCTGGTCCCCGGACAAGGTCAGCCAGGACGGGTTTTCGCTCTTGACCACCTGTAGCGGCTTGGCGTCGATCTGGCCGGTGGCGCTGTCGAAATTCAGGCGATAGATGCCCTGGCTCTGCCCTGCGGTGTAGCTGCCCACCACCAGCTGGTGGTCATCGCTCGCAGCGGCCTGGACGCCCATGGCGCCGACGCTGCCAGCCATCAGCAGCGGCCAGAGATTACGCATCCTCATTCGCTTGTTCCTCGTCGTTGTCACCGCCGATTGCCTCCATCGGCACCAGGCGGTGTTCACCGGAATTGCCGGTGATGATCCAGCTCTTCAGGGCCTGATCAAACGTCGCCGCTTCGATTTGCGCCATGCTGAATTCCCAACGCTTGAGCGCACGACCGTCCATGCATTCGATGTGCAGGTTGTCCTCTTCATCAAGGGAAAAATCAAAGGCATGCAGCCCGTCGATTTCCAGCATGTCGCAGTTTTCGAGGGCGTTGAGCAAGGTGTCGGTTGCGGCAGTCATGGCAGTCAATCTTTTGCAAGGAAAGACGCAATGATAGCGCACGCCACAAAAACCTGTGGCAGCGGCTTGCTCGCGATGTGCGGTAGCCGGGTACCGCACCTTTTCAGTCATTTGAAATTACGTTGAGGCCCTCTATACAAGGACTACATCATGCCCACATCAGCCTCACCACCCCTTTACACCGACCTCATTGCGCGCGCGGTCAACAGTCGATTCAGTAACCGTCCAACCCTACGCGCGCTAACCGCCAGCCTGCTCAAGGCGGGCATTCTCGAAAAGTACCCGCAACTGGCATTCGACCCCGGCCTGACCAGGCTTGCCCAACCGATCCCCGATGGAGCCTGGCGTCTCACCCCGCTTATTGACCTCGCCCTCGAGTATCTTGCCAGCGGTACACTTCCCGATTTCAGCGAGCAATTGGGCCGCCCCTGCTTTCTGACAAACCGCGCCCCTGCACGCCTCGCAATCAACAACCCGCCGTCGCAGCTGCCTGACCTGCAGGTCATCGCGGCAGTCATCCGCGAATTGCCCCAGATTCTCCATATCGGCGCTCAGGAAGCATTGACCGCCTGCTGGAACGAGAAAGACCCGTCAGGTCTCAGCCGCTGGCAATGGCTGGGAGATCTGCTCACCGGTGTATTGAAAACCTCTGCAACACGACTCGCGGCGGACAATGCGTCCCAGGCCGAGATTCTCATGGAGTTGACCCGCCAGCCCGACAGACGCCAGCGCCTGCAACGACCTTGGGCGAAAAGTCCGATCGAGGCCTGCGTGCTGCAAATCACCCTGAGCACGGGCGAAGAGTCTTTGACGCTGCAGACCCCGGATATCCTGGTGATTTGCGCTGATACTTACCTCTTGTGCAGCGTGACCGGCAGCATCGAGTCTTTCCCATCCCTGCAAGCCTTCGGGGCAGCCTGGGGTGCCCGGTACGAGCAGCAATACAGCGCCGATTCCATTACCTGGAAACGTTTTGCACCGGACGACAATATTTTTGATACCCAGGCAGCCCTGCTGCTGAGCCAGCAACTGCAAGACCTCAAGTCGCTCAAACTGCCTGCACGACAAAGCCTCAGTGAGCTTGAAAAACGTTTTGACGCTTGCACCGATGTCTCCGCGCGGTTTATCGGCCACGACAGTCACCCGACGCATCTTCAGCCCCTGCTGGCAACCATTCCCGAATGGTTGCAGAATGCGGGCGCCACTCAACGCATGGCGTGGCGCAAACACACATTGGCCATGGCCGGCGCCCAGCAACAGTCTCAGGGGCGTTCGATGCGCGACAACGTCGTTGACCTTCGTACGTTTGCCAGCAATGCGCTGCATGAGCAAATGCTCAAAGACCAGCCACTGGCACCCGGCTACAACTCCTACGAGCTTGAGTTGACCTTCCATGTGCCCGTCGGCGACCTGGGAAGCAGTTACCTCGAACCCGTCAAAATGTCCCTGACCGACCTGGCCATCAAGAATCTGGCAGGCAAACCCGGGGGGCGGATGACCATTCGCCACACCGGGAACCAGTTGATTGAAGACTGGACCACCGAGGCCTACTTGCTAGATCTGGTGAGTCGGGTCGATGTCGGAAAACATTACCCCGAATACCTCGAAACGCAGCTGCTGGGAGAGAGTCCTCAGGCCACGGAACGTCGACGAGTCTTCGCCCTTGAGTCGAGCATTCAGTTACCGCTGCGTGCGCTCGAACACTCGATCAAGGGTGAGCATGGGTTCTCCTTCCTGGGCTACAGATATGTCGATGCAGTGCTCCACCCCATGGCGGCCGAGCGAATCGTTGACGAGCAGGCGATCGTTGTCAGGCCTTTGGCGTTTCAACGCAAGGCAGGGGCCGCGTGCGATGTGACCAGCAACATGTTCATCATCGAGCCCAAGGACCTGACTGCGCAAGGCCCGCATATCCTCTACCGGCCGCTGTACCCAGCGCCCCTGGAGCAGTATTCCAGCCGGCAGGATTTGCTCAATGCCATTGTGCAAGCCGGCCCGTTGCAAAGCAGTGTGCTGACCTGGTTGCCGGATCGCGCACGACCGATCTACGACCACAACGGATTCAGCGAGCCGCACATCGTGCACTTCCATGCCGGCGACGAATTCACTCCACCGCAAAAACCCAAACCGGCGATCCTCGCAGGCGATGAAGGGGCTGGTGAATGGCTTGTCGCACTGGAGGAAGGTCGATTGCTGGACTGCCTGTTCGTCAGCAACGCACGCGCACTGATTGATCTGGCTGACCGGCAAGCGGTGTCGAACGCCGAGAGCCGCTGGGCGATCATCCTTGAGGGTGGCTGGCTGGTGTTCAACAACCTGATTCTGCCGCTGTTGCGCGGCCCTGCCATGGTGGTGGGCTGGATGCTGCAAATTGCCCACAGCCTGATCAATGATCTGCCAGCGCTGGACAGTGATGACCCGACTGCGCGCAACCAGGCATGGATCGACGTGCTGTTGAACATTGGTCTGTTGGTACTGCATACCGCTCGAGAAGAAGGCGCTCCGGCACTGTCCGACAACGCCGCCGCGCTAGTTCCCGATGCCCTTGCCCCCTTGCGCCGTCCTTCGCTGACGTACGCATGGGCCAAAGAGTCAAGCATCTCCCAGGACGCTCCCGGCCTGCCGTCCGAGCCGCCGGGCAGTGGCACTACCCTGCTGGACTTCAACCTGTCGAACGCTCGCGATTCGGCAGCAGCCCGGCTGTTTAACACGCTTCAGGAGATTCGGGTGCCATGGCCAACTCCGCTGCCAGCCCCCATCGCAGCCGGCCCCTTGAAAGGTTTGTACCTGATCGGCAGGATTTGGCACGCCAGCGTTGCCGGCCTGCTGTTTCGCGCCAGCGTCGTGCCCGGGTTCGGCGAGGTCTATCTGGTTCACCCGGAACATCCGGATCATCCCGGAGTAAAGCTCAAGAGCAATGGAAACGGCCACTGGAGTCTGGATCAAGGGCTGAAATTGCAGGGTGGCGGGCGCAGCTCACGAATCAACGCCCAGCGCGAAGCGACCCGACAGCGCATCAGCCTGCTGGAGCTGAATCAACAGGAGTTCGTGGAACAACAGGCTCGCCTGCAGAAGCGCGTCGACATCGCCGAGAACCTGATGCAGCTCAAAACCAACGATCCCGCCAGCAGCGAAGTCGATCGCGCGACTTCCAGGCAACGCTTCGCTGATGAACTGGAAAAGCAGACGCAAAGCTACGTCACACTGCTGGCCGAGATCAGGGAGTTGAGCGAACTGACCAAATCCGATGCGGATCCTGTGCGGCTGTGTAGCGTGCTGCAAAACCTGATCAACAATAATCGCAAACAGGTCGTCATCGCTGACTGGGAACGCGAAGCGGTCGAGCAAAAATATGAAGAATTGAGAAGTGGTATCAGGCATTTGCATGAAGCAATAATCGGTGAAGGGGACGTTGTGCTGGATCGCTACTTTGAGTTCATGGGCAAGACCTCTGAAATCAATGAAAAGCTGATCAAGTACATTGACCAGGTAGACAGTCGACTGCAGGAGCTCAAGCAGGTCCCCCGGCTGGGCATTGAGTACTGGAAGCGACTCACCAGCGGCAGGCCGGAAAATGAGATGACGGCACTGCGGGTCAAAAGCTACCAGCTGGGAGTGTTACGCCTGCTCAGTCTCAAGGCCATGGGAAGCAGCACCATGAGTGTCCTCGAAAGCACCCTCAGTCCCCTGCTGTTACTGTCCCGATCGCATTCCGAACTGCAAACGCAACATTTCTACTCCAACACCGACCGGATCGCCGTCCTCGAAAATCTGGTCGAGCATTACAACAAGGCACAGGACGGTCTGGAAACCATCAATATTTTCAGCACAGATGAACTGCAGACGCACCCGTTCAATCGCCTGCGCGAGCTTATAGATCAGTTGCGTATCGATGCCGAGCAGCGTCTAGCCCAGGCGCTGCAACTCGAACCAGAACCGGATGAGCCACCGGCTTCTGCATCCGGGGCCAGGCCATCGGTACCACAGCCAAACTCGTCACACAGTCGCAAGCGGGTAATCAAAACCGCCAAAGGCACCTTCATCGGCGACCTGCGCCCACGAGCCACCGAACTGGGAGGGGACATCGTCGACATCAATGGCCCTTTCGAAGAGAAGCCACTGGCTTCGTTCCACGAACACGAACCCAATGTCTGGGTCGAAGTTGTCGAGGTGAGGCCCATTCCAGCCAGGGCTCCGCGTCCCTATCAGCAGGTGAAGGGCGATGCGCGCAAAGCGTTGGCCGAAGTTGATAGGAACGTGCAGAAGATCGACGGTTACGCGCAACGCGCCAGCTCTCCAAAGGAAATCGAGGAGCAATTGCAACGCGAGGCACAGAAGCTGGCCGGCTACGCCGATAATCTGGAACAGCACGACAGCCCTCCGGCCAACCGGGATCCCGATATGGCGCTGATCAGCGGCCTGCGGGACAAGGCGCGCATCCTCCACGCCAAGGCCACCGAACTGCGCACCCGCATGACTCTCGCCCGACCGCCGACCAGCGAGGGCGTGGAGTACCTGCTGCGCAGCAATGCAATCTTTGCCCGGATCACCGGCAACCGGGTTCAGCTGAAGACTGGACGACGGGACTTCATGCAAGAGTACGTATTGCTCAAAGAAGAAAACCAACCCTGGTGGTACGCGCATTTTCACTACGCCACTGCAGAGGACGCCAAGGCTGACTACACCCAGGCCCATCTGAAGACCAGGGAGCAACGCTTCGAGACCTATGAATCGGCGATGGCCAAGGCCAGGGACCCGAAACAAAAAATCGATATCCATCATGGAATCATCAGCAAGGAACTGGCGAGCAACGTATTTTTACCATTGATCCCACGCTGAGTTTTCAATCGCCATAAAAAAAGCCGCAACCTGGGTTGCGGCTTTTTTTCCTCAGCTATTGATCAGTGAGCAAACAACGAATTGCCCTTCTGCCCCGCCAGTTTCTCCGGCTTGATCAGGAACCGCGCCAGTGCCGGCAGCAGCCACAGCGCACCGAACATGTTCCACAGCAGCATGAAGGTCAGCATCAGGCCCATGTCGGCCTGGAACTTGATGGCCGAGAAAATCCAGGTGCACACGCCGATCGCCAGGCACAGGCCGGTGAACAGCACCGCTTTACCGGTGGACTTCAGTGTCTGGTAATACGCCTCCTGCAACGGCAAGCCGGCACGCAGGAAACTCTCCAGGCGACTATAGATGTAGATACCGTAGTCCACACCAATCCCCACTCCAAGCGCCACCACCGGCAGGGTCGCGACTTTCACGCCGATGCCCATGAAGGCCATAAGGGCGTTGCCCAGTACCGACGTCAGCACCAGCGGCAGCACGATGCACAAGGTCGCCGCCCAGGAGCGGAAGGTGATCATGCACATGGTCGCCACGCAGATATACACGAGGATCAGGATGGTCAGCTCGGACTCCTTGATCACCTCGTTGGTCGCCGCCTCAATCCCGGCGTTACCCGCTGCAAGGATGAATTCCAGGCCGTCCTTGTTGTTTTCCTTGGCGAAGTCCTGCACCGCATGCACCGCACGATCCAGCGTCGCCGCCTTGTGATCGTTGAGGAACACCAGCACCGGCGCCAGGGAGCAACTGTTGTTGTACAGGCCGTCAGCGCGGGCGATGGAGTTGTTCAGGACATCCGGGTTACGCGACAGGGTTTCCCATTTCAGGTTGCCCTCGTTCATGCCCTTGATCATCTGCTTGGACACGGTCACCAGCGAGATCGCCGACTGCACGCCCTCGGTGTTCTGCATCTTCCACATCAGCTCGTCGATCGGAGCCATGGCTTCGTAGCGCGAGCAGCCTTCGGACTTGGTCTTGACCATCACCACCAGCACATCGGAACTGGTGGAGTAATTACTGATAATGAAGTTGTTGTCCTTGTTGTAGCGTGAGTCCGGACGCAGTTCCGGAGCACCCTGGTCGAGGTCGCCGATCTTCAGGTTCTGGCTGTACCAGAGGCCACCACCGAAGGCGATCAGCGCCAGCACCACGGAAATCTTCGCGACTTTCGGGTTGGCGAAGTTCGACAGCAAGCGCCAGAACGGATGTTCGCGATGCGCGTCCTTCTTGCTCTTTTCGATCGCGCGCTTGCTGATGCCGACATAGGAAATCGCCACCGGCAGCAGGATCAGGTTGGTGAACACGATCACGGCGACGCCGATCGACGCGCCAATTGCCAGCTCGCGAATCACGCCGATATCGATGATCAGCAGGGTGATGAAACCCACCGCATCCGCCAGGATCGCGATCATCCCCGGCAGGAACAGTTGGCGGAAGGTACGACGCGCTGCAGTCAAGGCGTTGTCAGCCTCACTGGATTGCAAGGCAATACCGTTGATCTTCTGCACGCCGTGGGAAATACCGATGGCGAAGATCAGGAACGGTACCAGCATGGAATACGGATCCAGCCCGAAGCCAAAGAAGTGCATCAGGCCGAGTTGCCAGACCACCGCCACCAGCGTGGTGCTCAACACAGCGACCGTACTGCGCAGGCAGTTGGTGAACCACAGCAGCAGGATCAGGGTAATGACGAAGGCGATACCGAAGAACATCACCACCATCACCAGGCCATCGATCAGGTCGCCGACTTTCTTGGCGAAACCGACAATGTGGATCTGGACGTTGGGATTCTGTTTCTCGAACTTGTCGCGGATCTTGTCTTCCAGCTCGTGGGAGAACTTGCGATAGTCAAGGGCCAGCAGCTTGCCCTGGTCCTGCGGATCCGGGTAGGACTCCAGCAGCGGGATATCGACGATGCTCGACTTGAAGTCGTTGGCTACCAGGCGTCCGACTTGCCCGGACTTGAGCACGTTGTTGCGCAGCAGGTCGAGGCTTTGCTGGGACCCGTTGTAGCTCTGCGGGATCACTTCACCACCGGCGAAGCCTTCCTCCGTCACTTCGGTCCAGCGGACGCTCGGGCTCCACAGCGACTTGAGGCCGGAACGGTCGACGCCGGAAATGTAGAACACTTCGTCGTTGATCTGGCGCAGGGTCTCCATGTATTCCTTGGAGAAGATGTCGCCGTCGGTGGCTTCCACCGAGATCCGCACGGTGTTGCCCAGGTTAGCCAGGTCGTTGCGATGCTCCATCATCTTCTGGATGAAAGGATGCTCCAGCGGGATCATCTTTTCGAAACTGGTGGACGGCCGGATCAGCGTTGCCTGCCAAAACAGGAAGATACTGACCAGCAGGCAGATGGTGATCACTGCCGGGCGGTTATTGAAAATCAGGCGTTCGAGAAACGTCGCCTTGTCCTGGTGATGACTTGTCATGGATGTCATAGCTCCGCCCTTCTTATTATTTGCCCAGCTCGGCGCCGGATAGCGAAGTAGCGCGAACGCCGCCCTGTCCTGCCAGAATCAGATTGCCGTTGCCCGCTGCTGTCACCGCCGAAACGGAAATGCGGTCCGGGCGATTGAACACGCTGAAGGTTTCGCCGTTGTCGGTGCTGCGCACCACACTGCCGCCGTTGCCGACGATGACGATGGAGCCGTCGTCGAGCAAGGTCGCGCCAGACAGGCCGAACTCCAGCGCTCCGCGAGTGGCCTTCAGCTCGACCGGCTCCCAGGTGCTGCCGAAATCGGTAGAGCGGAACAGGTTGCCGCGCAGACCATAGGCCAACAGGGTGTTGGCCTGGGCTGTGCCGATCGCGCCAAACAGCGAACCTTGGTATGGGCCTTCAAGCTTTTCCCAGGTCTGGCCCCAGTCGGCAGAACGGAACATGCTGCCCTGCTCGCCGACGATAAACAGCCCGGCATCCTTGACGGCGGCAATGCCGTTGAGGTGAAACTGGTCTTCGTTGTCGAGGCGATCGCTGACATCTTCCCAGTGCTTGCCGCCGTCGGTGGTGGCGACCAGCGCGCCATAAGCGCCCACGGCAAAGCCGTTGCTGGCGTCCTGAAACCAGACGTCGAGCAGCGGCGCTTCGCGTTTGAGGTCTTCGTATTGTTTGCTCCAGGTGACGCCACCGTCCTCGCTGGCGAGGATCTGCGCGTCATGCCCGACGGCCCAGCCGTGCTTGTCGTCGGCGAAGAATACCGAGGTCAGCAGCTGCCGCGTCGGCACCTTGGCCTGGGTCCAGGTGACGCCCTGGTCATCGGAATAGAGGATGTGCCCACGATCGCCCACCGCCACCAGGCGCTTGCCGGCGTGCACGACGTCGAGCATCAGGCTTTTGCTGGCCTTGGCCGATTCAACGGAATAAACAACGTCGGCTGCCGGCGTAGCAGCGGCCAGCACAGGCGCCGACATCACGGCACAGCCCAACAGCGAGAGCGCTGTAGCCAGCAAGGCGATTTTGCGCAATGCCGGCGGGCGGCAGGTACCCACACCCATGACAGGCTCACTCATAAACCTTTCCCCATTATTATTGTTAGGTCGTTCAACCCTTCAGGGCGCCGTAAGGGTGCTCATGCTGATTGCCTGTTCTGGAGCATAGTCCTGAAATGCGCAATCTAGAGCCCCTTCGGAAGCTGGCTTATCCTATCGGGGTTTGGAAAGGTCTGACAATCGACGCCACGTTATCTTTTGTTAACCTGGGGCGGATGGGGTTCATCTGAATGACGGGGTATCACGCGGGGGGATCCCTGGCTCGGTCCCCTGTAGGAGCTGCCGAGTGAAACGAGGCTGCGATCTTTTGATCTGGCTTTTTTTCAATCAAGATCAAGAGATCGCAGCCTCGTTTCACTCGACAGCTCCTACGGGGCATACGGGCATACGGGCATACGGGCATCCTTGCGCGTTACGCCAGGCTCTTGCTGACCACCTCGAATACATCGCTCGACAGCTGCCCCGAACCACGAATGCGCTCAAGCTCACCCTTCATCAACGCCTGACGAGCATCGTCGTACTTGCGCCAGCGGGTCAGCGGGGCCAATTGCCGCGAGGCGATTTGCGGGTTGAAGGCGTTCAGTTCGATGACCAGATCCGCCAGGAAGCGATAGCCGGAACCGTCTGCCGCGTGGAAGTTGATCAGGTTCTGCCCGGCGAATGCGCCGATCAGTGCGCGCACCTTGTTCGGATTCTTGATGTTGAACGCCGGATGCTGCATCAACGCCTTGACCCTCTCCAGACCACCCGGCAGCGGGCTGCCGGCCTGGACGCTGAACCACTGGTCCATGACCAGCGGGTTGTCCTTGAAGTGCTCGGCAAAGCTCGCCAATGCCTGGGCTTTCTGATCTTCGAACGGTGAATTGACCAGCACCGCCAGCGCGGTCAAGCGCTCGGTCATGTTGTCGCTGCTCTCGAACTGCTCCAGGGTCGCGGCCAGTACTTCGGCTTTTTCGCTGAGCATCAGGTACGACAGCGCAATGTTCTGCAAAGCGCGACGGGCGAAGTGTTCGGCTTCGGCGACGTAAGGGGTCTTTTTCGACAAGTCGCGATTGGCCTGGTAACGCAGCCACAGCGGCTCGAACAGGTTGTCGGCCAGGTGCTCGCGGGCGAACTCGCGGGCGGCGTGGATGGCGTCGACGTCAGCCACTTCACTGATTTCCGTCAGGTAGGCTTCGCCTGGCAGCGAGAGCATTTCGGCGACCATCGCCTGGTCCAGCGTTTCGTCGGTCAGCACGCTGTGCAAGGCGGTGATCAGGCGCTGGTCGAGCACCAGCGCTTCGCCCTTCTGGTAATCGGCGATCAGTTCCTGCAGGACCTGCACCGACAATTGCTGGCCGGCCTCCCAACGGTTGAAGCCGTCGGTGTCATGCTGCATGAGGAACATCAGCTGGTCGCGGCTGTAGGGGAAGCTCAGCTTCACCGGTGCCGAGAACCCGCGCAGCAACGACGGCAGCGGCTGTTCGGCGATGTCGACGAAGGTGAAGGTCTGCTCGGCTTCGGTCACCGAGATAACCCGCGAAGTGCCCTGGGCGCTGGCTTCACCTTGCAGGCGCAAAGCGAGTTCGCCACCCTGGCTATCCAACAGGCCCAGTTCGACCGGAATCACGAACGGCAGCTTCTCGACTTTGTCCGGGGTGGCCGGGCAGCTCTGCCGGAAGGTCAGGCTGTAGGTTTTCGCCGCAGCATCGTAGGACTCGCTCACGGCCAGGCGTGGGGTGCCCGCCTGGCTGTACCAGCGCTTGAATTGGGTCAGGTCGACGCCATTGGCATCTTCCATGGCCTTGATGAAATCGTCGCAGGTCACGGCCTGGCCGTCATGGCGTTCGAAGTACAGGTCGCTGCCTTTACGGAAACCTTCGGCACCAAGCAGGGTGTGGATCATGCCGACCACTTCCGAACCCTTCTCGTACACGGTCAGGGTGTAGAAGTTGGAGATCTCGATGAAGCTGTCCGGGCGCACGGCGTGGGCCATGGGGCCGGCGTCTTCGGCGAACTGGTGGGTGCGCAGGTAGGCGACGTCCTGGATGCGCTTGACCGTCGCCGAGTTCATGTCGGCGGAGAAACCGGAATCACGGAACACCGTGAAGCCTTCCTTGAGCGACAGCTGGAACCAGTCGCGGCAGGTCACGCGGTTGCCCGACCAGTTGTGGAAGTATTCGTGGGCGACGATCGCTTCGACGCGCTGGTGAGCGGCGTCGGTGGCGGTTTCGGCGCGCGCGAGCACGGCGCTGGAGTTGAAGATGTTGAGGCCCTTGTTCTCCATGGCGCCCATGTTGAAGTCGTTCACGGCGACGATCATGAAGATGTCCAGGTCGTACTCGCGACCATAGACTTCTTCATCCCAACGCATGGACTTCTTCAGGCTGTTCATCGCGTGCTGGCACTTGTCGATGTTTTCCGGTTCGACGTAGATGCGCAGCGCCACCGAGCGCCCGGTCATGGTGGTGAAGGTATCTTCCACGCACCACAGGTCACCGGCCACCAGCGCAAACAGGTACGCCGGCTTCATGAACGGGTCTTCCCAGGTCGCCCAGTGCCGGCCGTCTTCGCCAGGGCCCGAGGCAATCGGGTTGCCATTGGACAGCAGCACCGGATAGCTGTGCTGCTCGGCCACCACGGTGGTGGTGAACTTGCTCATCACGTCCGGGCGGTCGAGGTAGTAGGTGATCTTGCGAAAACCTTCGGCCTCGCACTGGGTGCAGAACATGCCGCTGGATTTGTACAGACCTTCCAGGGCAGTGTTGGTTTCCGGGTGAATCCGCACGCTGGTGTCGACCGTGAAGGTGGTGCTGGTCGGGTGCAGGGTCAGGTGGTTTTCGGTTAACTGGTAATCCGCCTCGCCCAGCTCGCTGTCGGCCAGGGTTACCGACAGCAGTTCCAGCTGCTGACCATCCAGCACCAGCGGCGGCAGGCCCGGGCCACGTTGGGGATTGCGGCGCATCACCAGTTGCGCATGGACCAGGCTGTGGTCCTCGAACAACTCGAAGGTCAGGTGCGTCTCGTCGATCAGGTACTCAGGCGCCTGATAGTCCTTCAGGTAGATCATCTTCGGTTGTTCGGTGCGCATGCTGGAGTCCTTACTGATGCACGGCGAGCTGGTAAGCCGTGTATTTGCGAATATTGATGACACCGGTGTCGAAGATCAGGTACTGGCCCTTGATCCCCAGCAGGGTGCCTTCGGCAATCGGGTTCTTGTCCAGGTTGAAGCTGACGATCTTGGCCGGATACTGCTCGACCGGGTAACGGATTTCGATGGGCTCGACGTCGGCAATGGTCTGGATCGCCTGCAAGCCAAATCGTTCCTGCAAACCTTGCAGGCCCTCGGCGGAGCTGTCGAACAACTGGTCGCGAACTTCTGCCAGGTTCACCGAAACCGCTTCGCCCTTGAGTAAAGCACGCCAGTTGGTCTTGTCCGCCACCTGGCTGCGAAACAAATCTTCGACGAAACCCGACTGCTGGCGGGTCGAGGTGCGCATGATCGGCAATGCCTGGCGGGCGCCCTGGTCGATCCAGCGGGTCGGCAGCTGGGTCGCACGGGTGATCCCGACTTTGACGCCCGACGAGTTGGACAGGTAGACGATGTGGTCGGTCATGCAGAACGTCTGGCCCCACTCCGGATCACGGCAGGTGCCGGCGTCGAAGTGGCAGCGTTCAGGACTCATGATGCACAGGTCACACTGGGCCAGCTTGGTCATGCACGGGTAGCAGTAGCCTTGGCTGAAACTGGTCTTGGTCTTGCGCCCGCAATGGGAGCAATGGATCGCCCCCAGGTATTCCAGGCGCACCGTGGTGCCGATCAACGGGTTGACCGGTACCTCGACTTCACCCAGGCGAAACGCGTACTGCACATTCGGCCCGTCCAGGCGCGCCGACATCTTGCTGATTGCACCGCGGCCAATCTCGATCAATGGATGGCATCCGACTTGAACAGGATATTGGGCACTTCAATCGACTTGGAGCTGCACTCTTGGGGGCCCATGTAACCGGTGCGCTGGTCTTCGGGCAGGTTCTGGATTTCCCAGGCGATCATTGCCTGCAGCGACAGTTCGCGTTGCTCGGCGCTAAGTTTGCCACCGTCGGACCATTTACCGATTTCCACCGCCAGTTTCAGGCTCTCGTAGATATCAGGAGTGATGTTGTTGATCATTTCGTTAAAAGAGGACATTGGGTCTCCGCGCTCTTTATTTACCGCAAAAATTTTAGGCGGCCAGTTTACGGCGGTTGTACAAACCGCCCAACAAGCCGGTGAAGCATCCGATGAGTAACCCGCCGACGTGGGCGGCATTGGCAATTTCGCCGAAGCCGATCATCGACACCAGCCCGGACAGGCACAACACTAGCCAGACCAGCATCATCACCAGCACGCCGCGCGGCAGGCGATAAGCCGGGTTGGGCGCGACCATCTGGAATATCCAGCAATGCCCGAGCAGGCCGTACAACACGCCAGACAACCCACCAAACAGGGTCGGGCCGCTGAACAGGTATTGGGCGTAGTTGGACACCAGGCTGAACAACAGCGTCAGGCCGATCAGGTTGATGCTGCCCTGGCGCGACTCGATCCGCCGCCCCAGCTCCCAGTACCACATGCCGTTCATGGCCAGGTGCAGGATCCCGAAGTGGATCAGCATCGGCGTGACCAGGCGCCACCACTGCCCCGCCGCCAGGCTGTCAGCCAATGGCACGAAGTGGATGTACTCGCCGACCACGCGAAAATCCAGGAAAGTCAGCCAGCGCATGGTCTCGAGGTTTTCGCCGAGCAAGGTCACTGCGCCAACGATGATGCTCAACAACAGCACCAGCGCCGTGGCCTTGGCATAACGCAATTGCTCGACAAAGCCTGGGCGATGGCTGGTTTGCGCCACCGGGATGTCCAGTTGCTGATCCGGGTCACCGGCGGGAAAGCGCTCGTACAGCGAGCGCACGTCGTCGCTGATATTGGCCGGCACCCACAGCACCTGCTCGCCCGACTCCTCGCTGACCCGATGCGGCACCTGCATGCGTTGTAGCAGCTGGACAAAACCGCTCAGATCCACCGCCAACGGCAGGCGCAATACGGCAACCTTGCTCATTGCAACACCTCCGGGCGCTCGACATCGACCCAGACGAACTTGTTGGGATCGAGGCGGGTTTCCTGGTCCAGGCGATAGGCGACGAGCTTGCCGTAGAGCACCGCGCTGTAGTCCAGGCACGCCAGGTTCGGCCGGATCGGTGCCGGTTTGCCGCTGCGCCAGTAGTGACCGACGAACAACAGAGGCTCGTCAGCACCGTAGCGCAGCAAGGTGGTTTTTTCAGAAGAAGACAGCGGCGTGCGGGCCACCGGGTCAGGCAAGGCGTCAGGCTGGAACACAATGTCTCCGTAGGTTTGCGGGTCGTCTTCCCAGAACTTGGTGCGGAAAAACGAACGCGTCAGGCCATCGCCGCTGGTCATGGTCAAGCCATGGGGCAGGCGCATGTCGGTGCCGCGCAACAGGCGATCGAATACGGTACAGGCGAAACTGCCGGGCTCGGCCGAGGACTGGAGAAAATGTTCATCGACGCAGCCGTTGGGGAACAGTGCCCGCAGCGGCTGGATCAGGCCGGCATCCCAGCAGGCATGCACCACGCGGAAGCGCTCGGCATCGACGAACAGCGGCATCTCGTAGAACCACTGCAGGAAATCATGCCAGTCCGCCGGATGGTCCTCAAACTGGGTCAGGGTTTCATGCAGCAGGCGCGCATGGCGCGGGGTATGTTCGCGCACGAACTGCTGGCCGCTGCCTGGCGATGCCGGAGTGCTCCAGCCCAGGGCGTTGAATTCGTGATTGCCCATGATGCACAGGGCCTGGCCGGCTTCGACCATGTCGTGAACGATGTGCAGGGCCTCGCGAATGCGCGGGCCACGGTCGATGATGTCACCGACGAACACCGCCATCCGCGACGGGTGCCGCCAGACACCGCCTTGCTTGTGATAACCGAGCCGGTCGAGCAAGTGCTCAAGGGTCAGAGCGCAACCGTGCACGTCACCGATCAGGTCGTAGCTACGCGCGGGATCGAGCATCAGTCGCCTCCACCACCCAGCCGGCTGCCCCAGCCGAGCTTGGTCCGGCAGACTTCATAGTAGTTGTGGTCGAGTGGGTGGATCAGCCGCAGTTTCTGGGCTTTCTTGCTGACGGTGATGGTGTCACCCGGCGCGCAGGTGAAGTGGTTCTGCCCATCACAGGAGACTTGCGGGTAGATCTGCATATCCTTGGACACGACGATTTTCAGCTCACTGTTGCCATCGACCACAATTGGCCGGCCTGACAAGGTATGGGGGTACATCGGCACAATCACAATAGCGTCCAGCTTGGGATGCATGATCGGGCCGCCCGCTGACAGCGCATAAGCGGTCGAGCCGGTCGGCGTCGCGACGATCAGGCCGTCGGCCTTCTGGCTGCAGACGAACTGGCCGTCTATGTACAGCTCGAATTCGATCATTCGCGTCGATTTGCCCGGGTGCAGCACCACGTCATTCAGCGCATCGCCCTGGCCGATGGCCTCGGCGTGGCGACGGACTTCGGCCTGCAGCAGGAAGCGGTTTTCCACCAGGTAGTGACCGTCGAGCACTTCGGCGACTTTGACTTCCAGCTCGTCGGGGCGAATGTCGGTAAGGAAACCCAGGCTGCCACGGTTGATCCCCAGTACCGGAATATTGTGTCGGGCCAGCGCGCGTGCGGCGCCAAGCAGGCTGCCATCACCGCCGACCACGATCACCATGTCGCACACTTCACCGAGCATCTTGCGCGACGAGGTCTGCAGGCCGTGCCCTGGCAGCACTTCGGCAATGGTGTCCTCGAGGATCACATGCAGGTGACGATCGAGCAGAAACCGTTTCAGTCGGCGCACGGTATCCAGCACCTGCGAACTGCCGAGGCGACCGATGATGCCGATATTACGAAATTGCTCCATGGGGCCCCTGGGTCTGTGACGGCGAAAAACACGATTATGGGCGAAACCTGCGCGCAGACAAAATCCTTTCAGCCACAAAGGGGTACTCGTGTTTCAGGCTATGCTCGCAAGATGATCCTATTTCCAGATTTGCTGCAGTTGCCCCACCAGCTACGCCATCCCGAAGTGCGTGATCTGGCGTGGGTCATCCTCGCGCCGCCGATGCTCAGCGACACGCCGTGGCCGCAGCGCCATCCACTGGCCGGCAGTGACTGGGTGCAAGCGCCGGAACGCCTGGAAGGCTGGTTGCGCCAGCTCGATCGCGACAGTTATGACTTGTTGCACTGGCTGGCCCAGGCCCGCACCCGGCGCCTGGGTTTGTACTACGAACGATTGTGGCAGTACGCCGTGCGGCACGCGCCGGGGATCGAGCTGATCGCGGCAAATCTGCCAATCCGCCGTGAAGGCCACACGCTGGGTGAACTGGATATGCTGTTGCGCGATCGCGACGGCGTGCATCACCTTGAACTGGCCATCAAGCTGTACCTCGGGCCGCAACAGGGTGATGGCCGGGACGCCGGGCAATGGCTGGGGCCGGGCTGTCACGATCGGCTGGACCGCAAACTGGCGCACCTGAGCCAGCACCAGTTGCCCATTTCGGCGCGGCCGGAGAGTCGCGAGGTGCTGGCGGCACTGGATATCGTGGAGTTCAGCGCGCACCTGTGGCTCGGCGGCTACCTGCTTTATCCGTGGCCGGGCCTGGCCGAGTCGCCCAGCGGCGCTCATCCCCGGCATTTGCGCGGCAGCTGGTTGCATCAAAAGGACTGGGCGACATTTGTCGTGCAGCGCCCGAGCGGCCGCTGGCAGCCCCTACCCCGGCATGCCTGGCTGGCGCCGGCGCACTATCCTGCCGAGCAGACCTGGGAAGTGGCGCAGCTGGATGCCTGGCTGGGTGAGCTGGAACCCTTGGCGCCGGCGCAGTTGCTGGTGCGGCTGGTGGAGAATGCCGAGGGGGATTGGGAGGAAGCGGAGCGGTTATTTCTGGTGGCGGATCTGTGGCCGAATGTGCCGGGGGGTGGTTGAGTTTTGTGCTGGCAGGACTGGCTTGATCGCGAGCAGGCTCACTCCTACAGAGGCATTCCCCTGTAGGAGTGAGCCTGCTCGCGATAGGGTCCCCACAGTTTAGATGGACAACCGCACCGCCAAAGCCGCCAAGGTCACCAGCAACACCGGCACCGTCAACACAATCCCGACCCTGAAATAATACCCCCAGCCAATGCGGATCCCCTTGCGCTCCAGCACATGCAGCCACAACAACGTGGCCAGGCTGCCGATCGGCGTGATCTTCGGCCCCAGGTCACTGCCGATCACGTTGGCGTAGATCATCGCCTCCTTCACCACGCCAGTGGCCTGGCTGGCATCAATCGACAACAGGCCAATCAACACCGTCGGCATGTTGTTCATGATCGACGACAGCAGCGCCGTCAGCACGCCGGTGCCCATGGCCGCGCCCCAGACGCCATACTCGGCGAAGCCGTCCAGCCAGCCGGCCAGATAGCCTGTCAGCCCGGCATTGCGCAGCCCATAAACGACCAGGTACATGCCCAGGGAAAAGACCACGATATGCCAGGGCGCTTCCTTGAGCACTTTGCGCGTGGAGATCTTGTGTCCTTGAGCCGCAATCACCCAGAGCAATGCCGCACACACCGCAGAAATCGCGCTGATCGGAATGCCCAGCGGTTCCAGCGCAAAACAACCCACCAGCAAGATCACCAGCACAGCCCATCCCGCATAGAACGTTGGCTTGTCGTGGATAGCACTGGCCGGATCTTCCAGCTGCTCGGGGTCGTAATTCTTGGGAATGTCGCGGCGAAAGTACCACAGCAGCACCGCCAGGGTGGCCGCGACGCTGACCAGGTTGACCGGGATCATGACCGCCGCGTAGCGGCTGAACCCGATATCGAAGAAGTCGGCGGAGACGATGTTGACCAGGTTCGACACCACCAGCGGCAGGCTGGCCGTGTCGGCAATAAAACCGGCGCCCATCACGAACGCCAGGGTGGCAGCGGGAGAAAAACGCAGCGCCAACAGCATGGAAATCACGATAGGCGTAAGAATCAGCGCGGCCCCGTCATTGGCAAACAACGCCGAGACCAGTGCGCCGAGCAGCACCATGAAGGCAAACAACTTGCGCCCGCTGCCGCGCCCCCAGCGGGCCACATGCAGTGCGGCCCAGGCGAAGAATCCGGCTTCGTCGAGCAACAGGCTGATGATAATCAGCGCAATGAAGGTTCCGGTGGCGTTCCAGATGATCTGCCACACCAGGGGAATATCGCTCCAGTGCACCGCGCCAAAAATCAGCGCCAGCACCGCCCCGAACACCGCGCTCCAGCCGACACCCAGGCCTTTGGGTTGCCAGATCACCAGGGTAATGGTCAGCAGGAAAATCAGCGCGGCGGTGAGCATGGAGGAACAGCCTTCAAAAATCGATGCAACATACAGGATCCCGAAGACTGCTCCTATCCCGCCATATGCGGATGATCAAACTTTCTTGTGCTGCTCCACCCACTGCCCGTAAGCGTCGATGAATTTCTGCAGGAACGGCCTCACCGAATCGGATAACTTGCCGGCCTCATCAAACGCCGAACCAGCCCCGCTCAAGTAAGCTTCCGGTTGCTGCATCAGCGGCACATCCAGAAACACCATGGACTGGCGCAGGTGATGGTTGGCACCAAAACCGCCAATAGCGCCCGGTGACACGCTGATCACCGCCCCCGGCTTGCCGCTCCAGGCGCTCTTGCCGTAGGGACGCGAACCCACGTCGATGGCGTTCTTCAATGGGGCCGGAACGGAGCGGTTGTATTCCGGGGTTACAAACAGCACCGCGTCGGATGAGCTCACGTGTTGTCGGAAAGTGCTGTAGGCTGCCGGCGGTGATTCACCATCAATGTCTTCGTTGTAAAGCGCCAGGTCGCCGATTTCGACGATTTCCAGCTTGAGATTCGCCGGAGCCAGATCAGCCAGGGCCAGTGCAACTTTGCGATTGATCGATTCCTTTCTCAAGCTGCCGACCACTACGGCGACCGTATAGACATTGCTCATGGAAGATTCTCGACTGTTCAACGGAAAGAACTTGTAGTTATAGATGACGATTCATCCAACGGGCGACAGAAAATTCCGTCCGTGACTATTTTTTTCTTGCAAGAAAACTTACTTCGCCCAACCACGGTCTGAATACCGCAAATTGAGTGATTTATCTCCAGAGGTTCTAAGCAGATGGCAGCAGTACTTGTCGGTCAGTTCCATGCAAGAGATGCGGAAGGCCGCGTCTATTCAGTGCATGAATTTCAGGAATCCACCCCGTCGGCAGACGGTCTCACCGGCTCCGTGCCTGTCACCACCTACAAGCTGGCCATTGGTGATCGGGTCCGCAAGCTCGATGACAACCAGTTTCTGCTGGTGCAGTCGGATGTGACCATCGTTCGCGAGCCTGACACCTACGTCGGCAGCCTGCCGGAAACGAACGTCGCCTCATAACCTGCCGCTATGAGCAGAAGTCATATGCACGGACATGGGTTAGGATTCAGCCACTGAATCCTTCATCTGCCGAACATGGACTTCACGCATGCGTTTACGTCATATCGAAGTCATCCAGGCGCTGTTGCAGACCGGTCACCTGGGCACCGCCGCCGAATGGTTGCAGTTGCCGGTGGCCGAGGTGGAACGCACCCTGCGCGACGCCGAGGATCAGTTGGGCTTCATGCTGTTTTCCAGCGTGCGTGGACGCTTGCAGGCTACGCGTGAAGCGCGCGAGCTGCAGGGTGAAATCGCCCACGTGTATGCGGCGCTGGAGCCAGTCCAGCGCCTGGCCAGCAGTCTCAAGCAGTACCAGGCCCCGCCGCTGCGAATCATCTGCACCGCGCCACTGGCGCACACGTTGTTGCCGCAGAGTATTGCCGCCCTGCGCCGACGCCTTCCCGATGCACCCTGCACCCTCCTGAGCCAACCGACCCGCGACATCGTCAGAAGCCTGCTTCTGCGCGAAGCTGACCTGGGCCTGAGCCTGCACGACCCGGACGACGCCGACATCGATTGCCAGGTCATCGCCCAAGGCAAAATCCAGCTGCTGGCCCCCCATGGCTGGCTGCAACCCAAACAGAAATACATCTCGCTGCAAGACCTCGCTGGCCAGTCAATGGTCGGTCTAGAGGGGCATGATCCGCTGAGCCCGGCCCTCGAGAGCAAACTGCACGCCCTGCGCCCTGCCCCGGTGATTCACACCCGGGTGCAGACGCACCAGATGATGCGCAGCATGGTCGAAGCCGGGGAAGGTCTGGCGCTGGTCGACCCGTTCACCGCCCTGGGCGCCAGGGCCGCCGAACTCGATGCATGCCCATTGGCGCCGGCGGTGCTCATCAGCCTGTATGCCCTGCGCCTGAAGCACGCCGAGCCCTCGCCGGCCGCTCAGGCACTGCTGGACATCGTCACGGAACAAGCCGTGGCGATGTTGGCGAACTGAGCGGCAGCACCAGCGGATCATCGAACAGGCGATACCAGAACAGCGCCACTTCGGCGGTGTTGGGGTCGATGCCGCGATAACGCAGGTAATCGATGCCGCCGACCACGTAGCCGCAACGTTCGTAAAGCCTGCAGGCGCCAAGGTTGTTGTTCTGGGTCTCGAGCATGATGCCCGGCAGTTTCTTCTTGCGCGTCCAGAACTGCGCGACATCCAGCAACGCCTTGGCCACTCCGTGCCGACGCGCCGGCGCGTGCACCGCCAGCTCGTCGATGTGCGCAAAGCCGTTCCAGTTGGTACTGACCACCAGATGGCCCACCGGCTCATCGTCCAGATAAGCCATGAACACAGCGCTGTCCGGCGCATCGCGAAAACTGCCGAACTCTTCTGGATCGATGCCGTAGCACTTGCGATAGGGCGTGATCGGCGTGACCGACCACTGCTCCACCGGTTTGCCCACTTGCGCCGCGACGTAAGCCGCGACCTCGAAACTGAAATCGCTGCCCCATACGTAGGGGGCAAATCCATCGTCGGCGACTCGCACCGACAGCCCTGGGTACTTCGGATTCATAACCGGTTGCATACTGGGAAAGGTCCTCATTCCTTGATGCAATCGACGGTGTAGTACCGCCCATTGCCCTCGTCTTCGTGTTGCAAGCCATGCACATCCGCGACAAATCCCGGAAAGCTGCTGTCGAATGTGCGGGCAAATGCCAGGTAATCGATGATCGAACGGGTCGCGTCGGTGAAACGCTCTCCGGGCATGATCAACGGAATGCCTGGCGGATAGGGTACCAGCATCACGGCAGCGATCCGCCCATCCAGGGCATCGATCGACACCGCTTCAACATCGCCGCGTACCAATTGATCATAAGCGTCCGATGGCTTCATCGCGATTTGCGGCAGCACCGTGTACATGCGCTTGAGGTGTTTGGCTGTGGCATTGCTGCGGTAGCAGGCGTGCAATTGATCACACAGGTCGCGCAAACCCATGCCCCGATAGCGGCCGGCATCCTGTTGCGCCACGCACGACAGGCAGCTTTCCAGACTGATGTTGGCATCGTAGCTGCGTTTGAATTCCAGAAGTTCCGTGAGCAAGGTGCTCCACTTCCCTTTGGTAATACCCATGGAGAACAGCACCAGGAATGAATACAGCCCCGTCTTCTCCACCACCAGTCCGCGTTCCCAGAGGAACTTGCTGACTACTGCTGCCGGAATACCACGCTCGCTCAGGGCACCGCCTGCGGTGAGGCCGGGCATGACCAGGGTGACCTTGATCGGGTCGAGCAGCACGTAATCGTCGGTGACACCGGCAAAGCCGTGCCATTCGGAGTCGGGCTGCAGCAGCCAGTCTTCGGTGACCACCTGGTTGATCCCTTCCACCGAAGGTGGCTGCCAGATTGAAAACCACCAGTCATCTGCGGCTATGTGCTGACGCAAGTTGGCCAGGGCGCGGCGGAAGCTCAGGGCCTCGTCAAACATTTCCTGGAGCAACGAGCGACCCGACGGGCCTTCCATCATGGCCGATGCGACATCCAGTGAAGCGATGATGCTGTACTGGGGAGAAGTGGAGATATGCATCATGAACGCTTCGTTGAAACGATCACGGTCGAGCTGCCGCGCACCGCCATCCTGCACGTGAATCATCGACGCCTGGCTGAAGGCCGCCAGCAGCTTGTGGGTGGAATGGGTGGTGAACACCAGCGGGCTGTCCTCGCTGCGCGAAGTGCCCATGCCGTAGCGCCCGGCGAAGAATTCATGAAATGCAGCATAGGCGTACCAGGCCTCGTCGAAGTGCAGTACTTCGACGCTGTTGCCCAGGTTCTGCTTGATCAGTTCGGCGTTGTAG
This sequence comes from Pseudomonas sp. LB3P31, assembly GCF_054897945.1. Classification (NCBI taxonomy): domain Bacteria; kingdom Pseudomonadati; phylum Pseudomonadota; class Gammaproteobacteria; order Pseudomonadales; family Pseudomonadaceae; genus Pseudomonas; species Pseudomonas sp. LB3P31. The sequence goes on along the minus strand of NZ_CM142710.1, from coordinate 212,464 downwards.
CACAGGCCGTCGTAGGTCGAATTGGTCACCACCGCCAGCTTGACCTTGGGCGTACGGCCTTGGGTCAACGGGCTGGCGTCGATCTTGGCCTGGATCGCCTCGCGGCTGAATTCGCTCAGGGGGATCGGGCCGATAATTCCCAGCTCGTTGCGTTCCGGACACAGGTACAGCGGGATGGCGCCGGTCATGATGATCGAGTGCAGCACCGACTTGTGGCAGTTGCGGTCCACCAGCACCAGGTCATCTCGCGCCACCATCGAATGCCAGACAATCTTGTTGGCGGTGGACGTGCCATTGATCACGAAGAACGTGTGATCGGCGCCGAAATTGCGCGCCGCACGTGCCTCTGCTTCAGCCAGCGGCCCGGTGTGATCGAGCAATGAACCCAACTCGGGCACTGAGACCGACAGGTCCGAGCGCAGGGTGTTTTCCCCGAAAAACTGATGAAACGCCTGCCCTACCGGGCTTTTGTGATACGCCACGCCGCCGCCATGGCCGGGGGTGTGCCAGGAATAATTGGAGTCGGCCGTGTGCTGTACGAGAGCCTTGAAGAACGGCGGCAGCAAGCCATCAAGGTACTTGCGTGCGGCGCGGGCGACCTGACGGGCCAGGAATGGCACAGTGTCTTCGAACAGATAGAGGATGCCGCGCAGCTGGTTGAGCTCGGCCATGGCGTCGGCCGGGGCATTCTCCAGGGTGACCTGTTCGCCGAGGGCGAAGATCGGCAGGTCCGGTGCACGAACCCGGGCGAGCCCGATCAGTTCTGCCATGTTCTGTAACAAATGTGAGTTAGCGCTGGCATCTTCACTGGCAATCAACATGCAGGAAAGACCATGGTGCGTCGAGGCGACCAGGCGCCCCTCCGTATAGTCCATCGCGGAGACAATGCTGAAGCCTTCCTGCTCCAGCTCCCGGGCGATGCCGCGTACGCGGTCTCCGGCGACCGTGTCGGCCTTGATGTCGCGATGGACGATCAACACCGGGAATTTCAAGTCTTTATACATGGAGCTCAGTGTCCTGAGGCGGCAGCCCTGGGGGTGCCAATCTCCTCAGGGTAGAGGGTTGTAGCGGATGTGGCGAGGGGGATGCCCTGAAATGGGTCATCGGGCAGGGAGGGATCGCGTGCGCCGGGAAGATCAAAAGATCGCAGCCTCGTTTCACTCGACAGCTCCTACGGGCTCCTACCCCTACCCCTACCCCTGTAGGAGCTGTCGAGTGAAACGAGGCTGCGATCTTTCCCCGAAGCTACGCCGAAGCCTCAGCCTCGACCATCTGCTGCCACAACGAAGGAGCTCCCGCTGCCTTGGCAATGGCTTCCAGCCGCGTAACATGCTGTACCAGGTCGTCCTCGCTGGCGCGGATGATCCGCGTCGGTTGGCGATCCAGCGGCAGGCGGCGGATCTCGGTGGCCGAATTATCCGCACCCTCCCCCGAACCATTGCCATCGGAAGCATTACCGGCCAGGGACAGGCTGGTCTGGCCACCGGTCATGGTAAGGTAAACGTCGGCCAGGATCTCCGAATCGAGCAACGCGCCGTGCAGCTCACGGCCCGAGTTGTCGACGCCATACCGTTTGCACAGGGCGTCCAGGCTGTTGCGCTGCCCAGGGTGACGTCCCCGAGCCATCATCAGGGTGTCGAGGATGGTGCAGTGTTGCGTGATGTCTGCGCGATCGTGCTGGCCCATCAGCGCGAATTCGTTGTTGATGAAGCCAACGTCGAACGCCGCGTTATGGATGATCAGCTGCGCACCCTTGATGAATTCGAAAAACTCATCGGCCACTTCGTTGAAGCGCGGCTTGCCCACCAGGAATTCGTTGGTGATGCCGTGGACGCCAATGGCGCCCTCGTCACTCTCTCGATCAGGTTGCAGGTAGACGTGAAAATGCCGGCCGGTCAGGCGCCGACCGAGCAACTCGACACAACCGATCTCGATAATCCGGTGGCCATCGGTCACCGGCATGCCGGTGGTTTCGGTATCGAGTACAACGGATCTGGTGGCCATCAGTGCTCAGCTCTCAGCGGGTCAATCTTGCAAAAGCGCGAATGTTAACACGCAGGTGGTTATCGTCGAGAGCACGGCCACCGTAGGAGCTGCCGCAGGCTGCGATCTTTTGATCTGCGCTCTTAAAAAACAAGATCAAAAGATCGCAGCCTGCGGCAGCTCCTACAGGGAATTTGTAGCGGCTTCAGGCTTGTTTGTAGCCACGCACTTCGTCGACCCCGCGGTTGGCCAACTGGTCCGCCCGTTCGTTGCCATGATGACCGATGTGCCCGCGCACCCATTTCCAGGTGACGTTGTGGCGATTGACCTGCTCATCCAGCAGCTTCCACAGGTCGGCATTTTTCACCGGTTCTTTCGCCGCCGTCTTCCAGCCGCGTTTCTTCCAGTTGTCCATCCACTCGTTGATGCCTTTCATCACGTACTGCGAGTCAGTCACCAGCAGCACGTCACAGGAACGCTTCAGTTCTTCGAGGCCGCGAATTGCGCCCATCAATTCCATGCGGTTGTTGGTGGTGTTGGCCTCGCCGCCCCAGAGTTCTTTTTCAACGCCCTTGCACACCAGCAATGCGCCCCAGCCGCCAGGGCCGGGGTTGCCCTTGCAGGCGCCGTCGGTGAAAAGTTCTACGCTATCGCTCATGCCAACCTATCCAGAAAAATGCCGTGGCCCGCCGATCCGTGATCGACGCTGCCCGAGGCCGGGACTCGCCCGGCCGGGAAAAAAGAATGTATTACGGTTCGATACGACGTCGATTGACCTTGGCCATCGGCAACGGAATCAGCTTGCCCATCGGCTCGCGGCGTTCCTGGCGCAGGGGTCGCAACCCGACCACGATCTTGCGCGCCACGATTAAATAGAAGCCGCCACCGGACAATTGCCAGTCACCGGCCTTGCGCTCCCAGCCGGCCAGACGGGTCTGCCATGCCGGGGACGCAAGCGGCGGACGATAGCACCCGAAGCGGCGTTTCTCCAGCGCGAAGCCCAACAGGTTGAGCCAGTCGCCCACCCGCGACGGCGAGATGCAACGCGCCTTGCGCAAGCCGTCATGGGCGAACACGTGACGTAACCCCCAAGTACTCCAGGGGTTGATGCCGATGATCAGCAAATGGCCGCCGGGCCGCACGCTACTGGCAGCCTCGCGCAACAATCCGTGGGGCGACAGGCAGAAATCCAGCCCGTGCTGCAGCACCACCACGTCGGCTGCATGTTCACTCAGCGGCCAGGCCTGTTCTTCGCAGACGATCTCAACCCCTGGCAGCGGCGCTCCCAGGCGCACATTGCGCTGCACTTGCGGTGCCGACGGCGGGGTTTCAGCCGAAGGGCCGTAGTGCACCAGGTAGCCACCAAAAAAGCGCCCCAGCTCGTCTTCGAGCATGCGCCGTTCTTCATCCAGGAGAAATTGTCCGATCGGGCCGGACAGCCATTCACGGGCTGCACTGATCAAATCCAGCCAGTCAGGATCCGCCTGAGCGAACGCTTTATCGGTCATTGCATTCTCCAACGCGCCAGGAAGTTCTAAGATGCGCCAATGTTTTCCGCTTGGCGAATCCGACGATGATACAGATCAGTGCCCTGCCTGCCTTTACTGACAACTACATCTGGTTGTTACAAGACCACAGCACTCAACGTTGCGCCGTGGTCGATCCCGGCGATGCCGCGCCGGTCCAGGCCTGGCTCGCGGCCCATCCGGGCTGGGTGTTGAGCGATATCCTGATCACCCATCACCACCACGATCACGTCGGCGGCGTCGAACAGCTCAAGAGCGTGACGGGCGCGACCGTCTACGGCCCCGCCAGCGAGCGTATCCCGGCGCGCGACGTGGCGCTCAAGGATAACGACAAGGTCAGCGTGCTGGGCTGGGAATTCAAAGTCTTCGCCGTTCCGGGCCATACCCTGGGGCACATCGCCTTCTACCACCATGGCTTGCTGTTCTGCGGCGACACCCTGTTTGCCGCTGGTTGCGGGCGTCTGTTCGAGGGCACGCCGGAGCAGATGCATACCTCCCTGACGCGCCTTGCAGCCTTGCCTGAGGATACGCTGGTGTATTGCACGCATGAATACACCTTGAGCAATCTGCGTTTCGCGATCGCGGTCGAACCCGACAATCCCGACACCGTCGAACGCCTGGAAAAAGTCACGCAAATGCGCGAAGCCGGGATCATGACCCTGCCCTCGACGCTGGCCCTGGAAAAGCTCACCAATCCCTTCCTGCGTGTTGGCGAAACATCTATTAAACAAAAAGTGGACGAACGGAACGGTACCAATAACACCGCTCCGAGTGCGGTCTTTGCTGCCTTACGTGCCTGGAAAGACAAGTTCTAGGGAGGCTACTGGACGGTACAGAAATTCTGAATGGTTGACCTCGGGGGGTGCGCTTTCTAGAATCGCCCGACATTTTTGCCCGGAACTTACTTCCAGCCAATGTCGTCATCTATTCGTAAATCCATCAATTCAGACGCATTGACCCGCTTGGCTCAAGCCATTGCGGTGGCTGTGTCCGCCACTCTGGCGGGCTGTTCAAGCCATGTGCCGCAGACCGAAGCGACACACACACCCAACATCGCCGCTCGAGCCAAGCAGAAACCTGTATGGCTCAGCGAAAAGCCTGTTCCGCAAATCCCGCAGGACGTCTGGGAGCGCATGCGCCAAGGCTTCCAGCTACAGGACAGCCTGGGCGTCAACCCGCGCATCGAGCAACAACGCCTGTGGTTCGCCAGTAATCCGACTTACCTCGAAAGCGCCGGTGAACGCGGCAGCCTGTACATCCATTACATCGTCGAACGCCTTGAAGAACGCAACATGCCGCTGGAGTTGGCGCTGCTGCCAGTGATTGAAAGTTCCTACAATCCGATGGCCTACTCTCGGGCCAATGCGGTGGGTCTTTGGCAATTCATTCCCTCCACCGGGCGTTACTTCAACCTGCGCCAGACCCAGGCTTACGATGGGCGCCGCGACATCACCGCCTCGACCACTGCCGCGATGGACTACTTGTCCCGCCTGCACGACATGTTCAACGGCGACTGGCTGCTGGCCCTGGCAGCTTACAACGCGGGCGAAGGCACGGTCAGCCGGGCAATCGAGCGTAACGAAAAGCTCGGCTTGCCCACCGATTACTGGAACTTGTCACTGCCGGCGGAAACCCAGGCGTACGTGCCCAAGCTGCTCGCCCTGTCGCAAGTGGTGCTGTCGCCGCAAGCCTACGGGGTCAACCTCAACCCGATCGCCAACGAACCGTACTTCCAGGTTGTCGAAATCAACCAGCGCATGGACCTGTCCAAGGTCGCTGCAGTAGCCAACATCGACGAAGACGAACTGTTCCAGCTCAATCCGGCGTTCAAACAGCGCACCACCACCCTCGACGGCCCTCAGCATTTGCTGGTGCCAACCTCCAAGGCGCAACTGCTGACCACCAGCCTGTCGACCATGCGTCCTGAAGAGCTGATCAGCAAGCGACCGCTCAAGCCAGTGTTCGAAAACGCCAACAGCCCGGCCATTGCCGGCGCCAAGCGCTCCTATCGGGTCAAGCGTGGCGACAACCTCGGCACCATCGCCAAGGCCAATAACGTCGACGTCAAGGACCTGCAGCACTGGAACAAGCTGACCGGCAAGAATCTCAAGGTCGGTCAGACGCTGGTCATGCAGGACAACACCAAGCGCAGTACCGGTCGCGTCAACACGGTGGTTGCCTCCAACAGCAAGAAGCAGCAGACCCAGTACAAGGTCAAGCAAGGGGACTCGCTGTACATGGTCGCCAAGCGCTTCAATGTCGAGATGCAGCACCTCAAGCGCTGGAACCCGCGCCTGGGACAGGCCCTGAAGCCCGGCCAGATGCTGACGGTTTACTCGCCACACTAATCTGCAGGCGCTAGACCTGTAGAGGATAAGACTTGATGGAGCAAGGCCTGTGGGAACAAGGTCTGTGGGAGCAAGGCTTGCCCGCGATTCAGGCACTGCGGTGTTTCAGTCCAACCGCGTTATCGTTCATCGCGGGCAAGCCTTGCTCCCACAACAAACCCAGCACCTAACCAAGCCTTGCTCCCACAGAAACCCAGCGCCCAACCAAGCCTTGCTCCCAGACAAGCTTGCTCGCGCTGTCTACCGCAAATATCCATCTTTTTCCTGCCCAGACAAGCTGTTACTGTACGGCGCATAAAGCCCAAGCCGCCTGGATCGGATCTCTGACTTGAAGCGTCCCCTCCTCCTGCTCCTGATCAGCCTGGCCTTGAGCTCTTCCGCAAGCGCGACGATCAGCGAAAGCCACGGTTATGCGCAGTTCGGCACGCTCAAGTACCCGGCCCGATTTACCCACTTCGACTGGGTCAACCCGCAAGCGCCCAAGGGCGGTACGTTGCGGGTAATGGCATTCGGCACCTTCGATACGCTCAATCCCTACACATTCAAGGGTTCGAGCCCGGTTTCCACCCCCAACTTCCTGCAGTACGGCATCAACGAGCTCAACGAACCGCTGATGGTCGGCACCGGCCAATACGCACCATCCGGCGATGAACCGACTTCCAGCTACGGGCTGATCGCCCAATCGGTGGAATACAGCGAGGACCGCAGCTGGGTGGTATTCAACCTGCGGCCGGAGGCGCGCTTCCACGATGGCGCACCGATCACCGCCTACGACGTCGCGTTTTCCTACCGCCTGCTGCTCAAGGAAGGTCATCCGCAGTACCGCACCAATCTCCAGGAAGTGTTGCGGGTCGACATCCTCAACGCTCATCGCATCCGCTTCGTCTTCAAGCGCGCGGGCAATCCGCTGTTGATCCTGCGCCTGGGCGAATTGCCGGTGTTGCCCCAGCATTACTGGAAAGATCGCGACTTCAAGGCCACCACCTTCGAACCGCCCCTCGGCAGCGGGCCTTACCGCATCACCTCGGTCACGCCGGGGCGGCAGATTATCTTCGAGCGGGTCAAGGATTACTGGGGCAAGGACCTGGCGGTCAATCGCGGCAAATACAACGTCGATCGCATGGAGGTCGAGTTTTACCGCGACAGCGACGTCGCTTTTGAAGCCTTCAAGGCCGGCGAATTTGACATCTACATCGAACACCAGGCAAAAAACTGGGACAACGGTTACCGTTTCCCGGCCGTCCGGCGCGGCGACGTGATCAAGGCACAGATCCCACACCAGATTCCGACCCAGAGCCAGGGCCTGTTCATGAACAGCCGCCGCGCCACCTTTGCCGATGCCAAGGTTCGCGAAGCGCTCGGGCTAATGTTCGATTTCGAGTGGACCAACCGCACGCTGTTCAGCGGCGCCTACAAACGGGCCATGAGTTACTACCCCAACAGCGAGTTTTCCGCCACGGGGCTGCCGGTCGGCCACGAATGGCTGATGCTCAAGCCCTATCGCGAGCAGTTGCCAGCCAAGCTCTTCACCGAGCCTTTCAGCCTGCCGCAGACCGACGGGCGCGGCATTCCCCGGGAGACTCTGCGCAGCGCCCTCGGTCTGCTCGCCGAAGCCGGCTGGAAACTCAATGGCCAGCGCCTGCAAAATCCCGCAGGCCAGCCATTGCGCCTGGAGATACTGCTGGTCAACCCCAACCTGGAGCGCATCCTCCAGCCCTACGTAGAGAACCTTGCGAGCATCGGCGTCGAGGCCAGGCTGCGCACCGTCGACCGCGCCCAGTACAAGCAACGCCTCGATCAGTTCGACTTCGACATGATCCTGATGACCCTCAACCAGACCCTCAGCCCAGGTCTTGAGCAGTGGCAGTACTTCCACTCCAGCCAGGTGGGCGTCAAGGGCAGCAAGAATTACGCGGGAATCGCCAACCCGGTGGTCGATCACCTGCTGGATCAGTTGCTGGGCGCCCAGACCCGCGATGAACAGGTGGCCGCCGGCAAGGCTCTGGACCGAGTGCTGCTGTGGCAGCACTACATCATTCCCAACTGGTACCTCAATTATCACCGCCTGGCTTACCGCAACCGGTTCGCCTTTGTCACTACGCCGCCCTATACCCTGGGCTTGAGCGCATGGTGGCTGAAATCTTCGGAGAAGGATCGATGACTCCCGTACGTGCCCTGCTCTTGCAGGTCAGCGGCTTGATGTTCGCCGGGCTGGCCTGCGCCGCTCCGCAACACGCCCTGACCCTGTACAACGAACCGCCGAAATACCCTGCCGACTTCAAGCATTTCGATTACGTGAACCCGGATGCGCCCAAGGGTGGAACCTTCCGCCAGGCCGGATTTGGCGGCTTTGACAGCCTCAACCCGTTTATCAGCAAAGGCGTACCGGCCGAAGACGTCGGCATGATCTACGACACCCTGACCAAACACGGCCTGGACGAGGCGTTCACCGAGTATGGCCTGGTCGCTGGCAAGATCGAAAAAGCCCCCGACAATAGCTGGGTGCGCTTCTACCTGCGCCCCGAAGCAAGATTTCACGACGGCCACCCGATCCATGCCGAGGACGTGATCTTCAGTTTCGACAAGCTGACCAAGGAAGGCGCCCCGCTCTATCGCGCCTACTACAGCGACGTCGCCGAAGTCGTCGCCGAAGACCCGCTCACCGTGCTGTTCAAGTTCAAGCACAGCAACAACCGCGAGCTGCCGCTGATCCTCGGCCAACTGCCGGTACTGCCCAAACACTGGTGGGCCGACCGCGATTTCAACAAGGGCAACCTGGAAATCCCCCTCGGCAGCGGTCCCTACCGGGTCGCCGAAGTGAAGGCCGGGCGCTCGGTGCGTTACGAGCGGGTCAAGGATTACTGGGGCAAGGACCTGCCGGTGAACCGCGGCTTCTACAATTTCGACGTGATGACCACTGATTATTACCGCGACAACACCGTGGCCCTCGAAGCCCTCAAAGCTGGCCAGTTCGATTACTGGCTGGAGATGGCTGCGAAGAACTGGGCCAATGCCTACAACATCCCGGCGGTCACCGAAGGGCGGCTGATCAAGGAACAGATTCCCAACGGCAACCCGACTGGCATGCAGGGTTTTGTGTTCAACCTGCGGCGCCCGGTGTTCCAGGATGTGCGCGTGCGCCAGGCCCTGAGCCTGTTGCTGGACTTCGAATGGACCAACAAACAACTGTTCAACGGCGCTTATGTGCGCACCCGCAGCTTCTTCGAAAACTCGGAAATGGCCGCCACTGGACTGCCGGATGCCGATCAGTTGGCAATCCTTGATCCCTTTCGCGGCAAGGTTCCCGAAAAAGTTTTCAGCGAGGCGTTCCAGAATCCGCTCACCGATGCCAGCGGCATGATCCGCGCCCAGCAACGCCAGGCCTATCAGCTGCTGCAGGAAGCCGGATGGCGGATCGTCGACGACAAGATGGTCGACGCCAATGGCAAGCCGGTGTCGATCGAGTTTCTGCTGGCCCAGACCGAATTCGAACGGGTGCTGTTGCCGTTCAAGCGCAACCTCAGCGACCTGGGCATCGACCTGGTGATCCGCCGGGTCGACGTCTCGCAATACATCAACCGCGTGCGCTCACGGGACTTCGACATGATCGTCGGCAGCTTCCCGCAGTCCAACTCGCCCGGCAACGAACAACGGGAGTTCTGGATGTCGGCTGCGGCCGACAAACCCGGCAGCCGCAATTCCATGGGCCTCAAGGACCCGGTGGTCGACCTGTTGGTCGAGCAATTGATCAACGCCGACTCGCGCAAAAGCCTGGTGGCTCACGCCCGGGCGCTGGACCGCGTGCTGCAATGGGGTTATTACGTGATCCCCAACTGGCACATCAAGACCTGGCGCGTGGCTTACTGGAACCATATCGGTCATCCGAAAATCTCACCTACTTACGATGTCGGCATCAATACCTGGTGGATCAAGCCGAACGCAAAACCGGCCATAGAGATCGAAACCGAACTGCAAACCGACCCTGCGGGCACGGAGTAATTAGATGGTGGCGTATATTTTTCGGCGACTGCTGCTGATCATCCCGACTTTGCTTGGCATCTTGCTGATCAACTTCGTGATCATCCAGGCCGCTCCTGGCGGGCCGGTGGAGCAGATGATCGCCAAGCTGGAAGGCTTCGAAGGCGCTACCAGCCGCATTGCCGGCGGCGGCGCCGAGGTCTCGGTGGCCGGCTCGGCCTATCGCGGCGCCCAGGGCCTGGACCCGGCGCTGGTGAAGGAGATCGAGCACATGTACGGCTTCGACAAATCGGCGCCGGAACGCCTGTGGATCATGATCAAGAACTACGCCACGCTGGATTTCGGCGACAGCTTCTTCCGTGACGCCAAGGTCATCGACCTGATCAAGGAAAAGATGCCGGTGTCGATCTCCCTTGGGTTGTGGAGCACCCTGATCATGTACCTGGTGTCGATCCCGCTGGGGATCGCCAAGGCCACCCGGCACGGCAGTCACTTCGACGTGTGGACCAGTTCGCTGATCATCGTCGGCTATGCGATCCCGGCCTTCCTGTTCGCCATCTTGCTGATCGTGGTGTTTGCCGGCGGCAGTTATTTCGACTGGTTTCCGCTAAGGGGACTGACTTCAAACAATTTCGATGAACTGACCACCGGCGGCAAAATCCTCGACTACTTCTGGCACCTGGCACTGCCGGTGACAGCGCTGGTGATCGGCAACTTCGCGACCATGACCCTGTTGACCAAGAACAGCTTCCTCGACGAAATCAACAAACAGTATGTGGTAACCGCCAAGGCCAAGGGCCTGACCAACCACCGCGTGCTCTATGGCCACGTGTTCCGCAACGCCATGCTACTGGTGATCGCCGGCTTCCCATCGGCGTTTATCGGGATTTTCTTCACCGGTTCGCTGCTGGTGGAGGTGATCTTCTCCCTCGACGGCCTGGGCCTGATGAGCTTCGAGGCGGCGATCAACCGTGATTACCCGGTGGTGTTTGGCACGCTGTTCATCTTCACTCTGCTGGGTTTGGTGGTGAAGCTGATCGGTGACCTCACCTACACCTTTGTCGATCCGCGTATCGACTTCGAAAGCCGGGAGCATTGAGATGAATCTGTCCCCGCTCAATCGCCGTCGATTCGAACTGTTCAAGGCCAACAAGCGTGGCTGGTGGTCGCTGTGGCTGTTCCTGGTGTTGTTCGGCCTTAGCCTGGGTGCCGAACTGATCGCCAACGACAAACCGCTGGTGGTGCATTACGACGATGGCTGGTATTTCCCGGCGCTCAAACGCTACCCGGAAACCACCTTCGGCGGCGAATTTCCGCTGGAGGCCAACTACAAGAGTCCGTACATCCGCGAGCTGCTCAAGGCCAAGGACGCCTGGGTCTTGTGGGCGCCGATTCCTTACAGCTATCAAAGTATCAACTATGACCTGAAGGTACCGGCGCCAGCGCCACCCTCGCCGGACAACCTGCTGGGCACCGACGACCAGGGCCGCGACGTGTTGAGCCGGGTGATCTACGGTTTCCGCATCTCGGTGTTGTTTGCCCTGACGCTGACCATCCTCAGCTCAATCATCGGCGTGATTGCCGGGGCCTTGCAGGGGTTCTACGGAGGCTGGGTGGACCTGGCCGGGCAGCGTTTCCTGGAGATCTGGTCCGGGCTGCCGGTGCTGTACCTGCTGATCATCCTGGCCAGCTTCGTCCAGCCGAACTTCTGGTGGCTGCTGGGGATCATGCTGCTGTTCTCCTGGATGAGCCTGGTCGACGTGGTGCGCGCCGAGTTCCTGCGCGGGCGCAACCTGGAATACGTGCGCGCGGCCCGGGCGCTGGGGATGCAGAACGGTGCGATCATGTTCCGCCACATCCTGCCCAACGCCATGGTCTCGACCATGACCTTCATGCCGTTCATCCTGACGGGCGCCATCGGCACCCTGACTGCTCTCGATTTCCTGGGCTTCGGACTGCCGCCGGGCGCGCCGTCCCTGGGTGAACTGGTGGCCCAAGGCAAATCCAACCTGCAGGCGCCGTGGCTGGGCATGAGTGCATTTGCGGTGCTGGCATTGATGTTGAGTCTGCTGGTGTTCATCGGCGAGTCCGCTCGCGATGCCTTCGACCCGAGGAAGTGAAATGAATCAGGACAATCTGATCGAAGTGCGCGACCTGGCCGTCGAGTTTGTGGTCGGTGAACAGTGTCAGCGCGTGGTGGAAGGCGTGAGTTTCGACATCAAGCGTGGCGAGACCCTGGCACTGGTGGGCGAAAGCGGCTCGGGCAAATCGGTGACTGCCCACTCGATCCTGCGGCTGCTGCCATACCCGCTCGCCCGGCATCCTTCCGGGACCATCGAATACGCGGGCCAGGACCTGCTGAGCCTGAAAGAGAAAACCATCCGGCATATCCGCGGCAACCGGATTGCGATGATCTTCCAGGAGCCGATGACCTCGCTCAACCCGCTGCACTCAATCGAAAAACAGATCAACGAAGTGCTGGGCATTCACAAGGGCCTGGTCGGCAAGACTGCCACCAAACGCACCCTCGAATTGTTGGAGATGGTCGGCATCCCCGAGCCGCACAAGCGCCTCAAGGCCCTGCCCCACGAACTGTCGGGAGGCCAACGCCAGCGGGTGATGATCGCGATGGCCCTGGCCAACGAGCCGGAACTGCTGATCGCCGACGAACCGACCACCGCGCTGGACGTGACGGTGCAGCTGAAAATCCTCGAATTGCTCAAGGAATTACAGGCCCGGCTGGGCATGTCGCTGTTACTCATCAGTCACGATTTGAACCTGGTGCGAAGAATTGCGCATCGCGTATGTGTCATGCAGCGCGGTTGCATCGTCGAACAGGCATCGTGCGAAGAATTGTTCCGCGCGCCGCAGCATCCGTACACTCGGGAACTGCTGGCAGCGGAGCCCAGCGGCAAACCGGCAACTAACGTGATTGGCCCGCCGCTGCTGCAGGTCGAGGACCTGAAAGTGTGGTTCCCGATCAAGAAAGGCTTGCTAAAAAAGACCGTCGATCACATCAAGGCGGTCGACGGCATCAATTTCAGCCTGCCCCAGGGCCAGACCCTGGGGATTGTGGGAGAAAGTGGATCCGGGAAGTCGACCCTGGGCCTGGCCATTTTGCGGCTGATCGGTAGCAAAGGCGGCATTCGTTTTGAAGGCAACCAGCTAGACTGCCTGACGCAGCAACAGGTTCGGCCGTTGCGACGGGAAATGCAGGTGGTGTTCCAGGACCCGTTTGGCAGCCTGAGCCCACGGATGTGCGTGAGCCAGATCGTTGGCGAAGGCCTGCGGATCCACAAGATGGGCACCGAAGCGGAGCAGGAACAGGCGATAATTGCGGCATTGAAGGAGGTAGGCCTGGACCCGGAAACCCGGAACCGCTACCCCCATGAATTTTCCGGCGGGCAGCGGCAGAGAATCGCCATTGCCCGGGCTTTAGTGCTAAAACCGGCGTTGATTTTGCTGGACGAGCCGACTTCGGCCCTCGACCGCACCGTGCAGCGCCAGGTGGTGGAGCTTTTGCGTTCACTGCAAACCAAGTACAACCTGACGTATCTGTTTATCAGCCATGACCTGGCTGTCGTCAAAGCGTTGAGCCACCAGTTGATGGTGGTCAAGCATGGCCAAGTGGTCGAACAGGGGGACGCGCAAAGCATTTTTGCCGCCCCCCAACATCCGTATACACAGCAGTTGCTGGAAGCCGCTTTCCTGGCTCCGGCCACTGCGCAATAACCTGAAAGAGGAGCTACACATGGGTTTTCTCGCCGGTAAGCGCGTACTGATCGTCGGTGTCGCCAGCAAGCTGTCCATCGCATCCGGCATCGCTGCCGCCATGCATCGCGAGGGCGCTGAGCTTGCCTTCACTTATCAGAACGACAAGCTCAAAGGTCGTGTCGAAGAGTTCGCACAGAGCTGGGGTTCCAACCCGGACCTGTGCTTCCCGTGCGACGTGGCCAGCGATGAAGAAATCGCCAAGGTGTTCGTCGAGCTGGGCAAGAAGTGGGACGGCCTGGACTGCATCGTTCACTCGGTAGGCTTCGCTCCGGGCGACCAACTGGACGGCGACTTCACCGAAGCCACCACCCGTGAAGGTTTCCGCATCGCCCACGACATCAGCGCCTACAGCTTCGTGGCCCTGGCCAAAGCCGGTCGCGAAATGATGAAAGGCCGCAACGGCAGCCTGCTGACCCTGTCGTACCTGGGCGCCGAGCGCACCATGCCAAACTACAACGTGATGGGCATGGCCAAGGCTTCCCTGGAAGCTGGCGTACGCTACCTGGCCGGCTCCCTGGGCCCGGACGGCACCCGCGTGAACTGCGTATCGGCCGGCCCGATCCGCACCCTCGCCGCTTCCGGCATCAAGAACTTCCGCAAGATGCTGGCCGCCAACGAAGCGCAGACCCCGCTGCGTCGCAACGTCACCATCGACGAAGTCGGCAACGCCGGCGCCTTCCTGTGCTCGGACCTGGCGTCCGGCATCAGCGGCGAAATCATGTATGTAGACGGTGGTTTTAATACTACTGCGATGGGTAGCCTGGAAGAGTGATCTTCGGTTAGCTAATAAAAAACCCGCCGGTAATGGCGGGTTTTTTTATGCCCCTATTTCGAGCTCAGCGCAGATTCCCGGTAGGAGTGAGCCTGCTCGCGATGGCGTAGTGTCAATCACCATTGTATTGCCTGACAGCACGCCTTCGCGAGCAAGCCCGCTCCCACAAGGGGGTCGGGTGAATCAGAAGTATGCGCACAACCACACAAGCGAAGCGCGCCGGCTTGATGCCTTGGTCGGCCCGGAGGCCGCCACGGCCTGGCTTTTGATGGCAGGCGCCCCGTTAACCACGCTGGCCGAACGCAGGTATTGCGTAGCGGGTAAACCGGCAAGGATGTCGGTTTAGCTGCGCTGGGCCATGGATGGCCCGTCGCAGCGGCCTGCGGAGCAATGCCGGAGTGAGGGCACACCGAGCCTAGGCGAGGTGCCGAGTGGAGGGGCAAGAGCGTTTGGTCACTTTGCGCTTTTCAAAGTGACTCGCTGTAAAAGCGAAACCAATGGAAGCCGTTACCGCAGAAATGGATATGTACACACAGTGAGAAAGCCATCGCGAGCAGGCTCACTCCTACAGGATGCCTAAAATCGCACCGCCCCCTGATGGCGCGCGAAATCAACCGCAGCCATCAATCCATCCACCGTCCTGTGCACGTCAGGATCGAACTCCACCTGTTCAATACTGAAGCAAATATCGTAGCCGCGATGAACAGAGGGCATACGCTCATCGAGCATTTCCTGCAGCCGGGCGCGAATGGCGGCCTCTTCTACCGCGCCCGAACCAGTCAGCAACACGGCAAACTCGTCACCGCCTACCCGCCCCACCACATCGCTCTCGCGAAAAGCAATGCGCAGCACGTCGGCGAAAGCCTTCAAAGCCTTGTCGCCTTCGACCCTGCCGTATGTCTGGTTGATATGTCTGAAGTACTGCAGATCGAACAACAACAGGCTCACAGGCTTGTCCAGCTGCTGACAAGCGTCCAACCATAGCTGCGCCAAGGCCAGAAAGCCATGCAGGTTAGTCAACAACGTCAACTCATCCATGCTAGCCATTTGTACCGCCGTGAGTTGTTGCTCGAACTCGCGTGCCAGCTCGCGCATCCGTTCTCGGTCCTGTACGGCAAAATCGAGGACCTTGTGCCCACGCGCAATCTCTACGCTTGGCCCGGTTTTACCCGGCTTGCCTGAAACAACCATCAGCCACTCCGTTGAGGGGTTCATACATTAGAGACCCCCACAGCCGACTTGACTGGCTAATTGACGACCGTTGGTCAGATGCCCTCGACCGGACAAGGTCCTCCCGCCTCCGCCCACAGCTTGAACTGGCTGACAAAAAAGTCGTGCGGCACGGGCACTGGCGCCCTGCCAATACCTGGATTCCAGCCCCAGAGCACCAGCTTGTCGTCGCTGACATGCTTGATCAGGGCGGCGAAATCGCGATCTCCATTGGATGAACGATCCTTGATCATCGCGCACAGCTTGTCCGCTGGCAGGCCGATCCAGGCCATTTTGTGGGCTGCCGGCGGCAGGCTCCAGTGCGGCGCACCGGGTGGCGCGTTCGGGCCGTAACTGGCCGGTGGATTGGCACCTCCGCCACCTGGGCCACATAACTGCCGAACGACTCATGCACCGCCACGCCCAACGCGTGCCCGTCCGGCAGCGCTGCCTTCCAGTTGGCCTTCTCCACCGCCAGGTTCAGCACCCCGAGATGCCGCGGATGCTGCTTGAGCAGGGTGCGTCGGTACTCGACCGGATCCTTGCCTGCGGCCTCGGCCAGTTCATCTATCAAGGATTCCATGACGAACCCGGTGTGGCTATGCCCGACCGATCGCAGCCACAGAACTTGAATCCCGGTCTTCGGCGAGTGCAACTCGACCTGGTGGTTGGCCATGCCCTGCAGGTAAGGACTGTCGGCTACGCCCTCGACCGAAGTCTTGTCGACGCCGTCCTTGACCATCGCCCCTTCCAGCAGGGTGTCGCTACAACCTGGGCTGCAGCAGAATGCCGCTATAGCGCATCAGAAACAGAGTAAAAGCAGCACACCAGCACAGCGCCGACAAGCCGAGACCAGTGGCGGAAAACGGCACGAGCAGCACCCGGCAGACGCCCGCGACCATCAGCAGGGAAAACCCCAGAACCATCGTTTTTGAAGGTTTGAGCGCTCGACCTGTGTGGCCCAGGCTGACCCGCGCAATCATCGCCAGGATCAACCCGCCGATCCCCCCGACTGCAAGGGAATGGCTGGCAAGGCTCTGCTGCGCCAGCAAGCCGGCGTGCCACAGCATCATGGCCAGCGCGGCAACCACCAGCCAGGCATAAGCGAGGTACAACGACCAGAGCAACGGCACACTCCAGATCCCCCGGTCATGCCAATGCCAGAGGCGCAGCAGATGCAAGCCAGCGATCAGCAGGAAAAGGGCCGACAGCCAAAGGCTGGGCAGGTCGTCCAGGCCGAATGCAAATGACAGGGCTGCCAGCAGTCCACCAACCAGCAAGACCCGAGAGGGCCAAGAGCTGGTCACCGGCACTGGCGCACGATTCAAACCGCGCTGGATGAAGAATGGAATGACCCGTCCGCCAATCACACTCATCAGCGCCCCGACCAGCCACAGCGCAGCCAACGCGCCGCGCCGCTGCAGGTCGACGTTGTCCGTCGACATACCCGCCAACGTCATGAACTGGCAACCTGCCAGAAGCGCGATCACCAGCAGGATAGGATAATTATCACGCTTGCCCGCCTTCACCAGATCCCGTCCGATGAACCATGCCACCAACGGCAGGAAAGGGATCTGCGTAGCGATCAGCACTGCGGCCGGCAGCGGCATCAACCACGCCAGTCGCGCCAGCAGCCACACCAGTATCAGACCGATCAGCGGCCAACCGTGCAGGCCTGGGCGGCCGGTCCAGTTTGGCACAGCGGTAAGCAGGAACCCGGCGATGATTGCCGAGGCAAAACCGAATGGCATTTCATGCCGATGCCAGGCCAGCATCCCGCCGATAGGCTGGGCGCCGGGTAGTTGACCGTGCAGCCATAAGGCCCAAATCGCTATGGCAATGGTTGCGAAGCCGGCGCCAGCGAGAAAAAACGGCCGAAACCCGAGACTGAACAGCGGCGCAGAGGCCAGTGGGCGCATCAGACAGTTACCGCTACCAGGCGCTGCCCCAGGCGATGCTGGGACAACAGGCGCATGACATAGCCGATTTTCAACAGGGTTGGCCCGATGATCGTCATGGCGTGCAGGGAGACGAGGACCGGGATCGGCAAGTTTCCCTGGTACAGATAGGCGCCATAGATCCCGGCCAGCGACAGGGCCAGACCGGCACCGAGGATACGGCTGGACAGGTGCAGGACGTTTTGTGGGTTGCTGAAGCAGGTGAACATTTTCCGGTACTCCTGAAGTTGTTCTGGGTACTGGTGGTATATCAAGGGTCGTGCCAGGTTTTATTTCTAAATAAATCAACGTAGTGCGGGGGTGGCGAGTCATAATGACCTAGCGGATATTGAGTCATTATGACTCGAATTATGGTCAATATGACCTGATGGCAATCTCTCAGAATGCAGTGGAAAACTGTGGAAGCAAGGCTTGCCCGCGATGGTGTCCTGGCTGGGGATGAAGATGTAAAGATCCCAGCCTCGTTTCTCTCGACAGGTCCTACAAGGTCCCCCACAATTCCTTGTACTCCCGCAATGACCTGCAGTGGACGAGAATATGAAACACGCGGTTGCCAAGAACTCCGACAAGGCCCCCATATTCTGGCGTGATGACGCCCTGCCCTTTATCGAAGCACGCTCCATCGCCGACGGCCGAGAGGTGTGCTACTCGCGTCATTCCCACCTACACTTTTCGATCGGCGCAATCACCGCCGGGTGCAGTACCTACATCCACGAACAGGCGCAGTTTGAAGTCAGTGTCGGCACCGTGGTGCTGATGAACCCCGGCGATGTGCATGCCTGCAATCCGATCGATGACCAGCCCTGGTCATACCTGATGTTCTACGTCGACACCGCGTGGCTAACCGATTTGCAACACCAGCTGGGATTCAGCCTCGACCTTGAATTTCGGCGGTTTTCCCTGACTCATGTGCGCGACCAAAACCTGTTTACCGGCCTGATAAATTTGTACGACGCATTGATCGACACCCGACAGGACAACCTGCAAAAACACAGTGCACTGGTCGAATTTTTCAGCGAAATGCAGCTGCAGCTCAACCCGGCCGAACAAACACTGCGCGAACCCAATTTTAAGCTGGAACGCGCAGCCGACTTCATCCGCGACAACTGCACACATCTGCTCAAGCTCGAAGACATTTGCGCGGCCGCCCAGCTCTCGCCCTCCTACCTGATCCGCGCGTTCAAGCAGCATTACGGCATGACGCCCCACGCCTTCCTGGTCAACCGCCGAATCCAGTTCGCCCAGGACCGCCTGCGCAGCGGCCAGTTGATTGCCGATGTGGCGCTAGAAGCCGGGTTTGCCGACCAGGCGCATTTTCAAAGGGCATTCAAACAGCACCTGGCCGCAACGCCCGGCCAATATCGCGGCTAGCCCCCGACCTATTGGAGTACAGCCCAGTGGAGCAAGGCCCTGTGGGAGCAAAGCTTGCTCGCGACGGCAGTGCCACAGGCAACATCAATGGTGAGTTTCAGTCCCTCATCGCGAGCAAGCTTTGCTCCCACAGATCAGATCACATCAGGCCAGGCCAGGCCAGGCCAGATGAGACCAGCTCAAGGCAGCAACAGATACCCTGCACTCACTGCCAACATTGCCGCCATCCCCCGGTTGAACCAGCGCATCCCCTGCGGATTATTCAGATACCCGCGCAAAAAGGTCCCGGCATACGCCCAACACCCAACTGACAGATAACAAATCACCAGATACACCGCCGCAAATTGCCAGACCAGCCGCGCCTCGCCGTCTGCGACAAACGCACCCATGCCCGCCACACAGGCCAGCCAGGCTTTCGGGTTGAGCCACTGCATCACCGCACCGTAAAGCATCGACGGTGCACGGGCGGAGTCACTGGTATCCAACCGACCATCGTCAGTCGCCAGTTTCCAGGCCATGAACAGCAGAAATGCCACCCCCGCCAACTGCACCATCCGCGTCAGAGTCGGCCAGCGCTGCAATACCTCATGCAGCCCCAGGCCCATCAATACCAGCAACAACACAAACCCCAGCGTCGCCCCGGCTACATGCCGTTGACTGGCTCGAAAGCCAAACTGCGCACCGGAGCTCAAGGCCACGATATTCACCGGCCCCGGGGTTATCGAAGCCACCAGCGCAAACGCCGCCATGGAGACAATCAGACTCATCACATACCTCATCACTCTGTTAAACCAGACCTCAGGGTAAGGAGCAGCCGCATACGGGTATTGAACAAAACACCCCTCACCGGCAGCGCGACGTGCGTCGGCCATCGAGGTCCAGGACGATAACGTGGAATTCACTGTCGATTTTGCGGTGGAGCAACCGCCCGCGGCACCCTATGCTCCCTCCATGAACCTACAAAACACATCGCTACCACCCCACAACGAAATGGTCCGCGCCATGCTCGAACGGGACACTGCCTACGAAGGCGTGTTCTTCACGGCGGTCAAGACCACCGGCATCTTCTGCAGGCCCAGCTGCACGGCGCGCAAGCCCAAGCCTGAAAATGTCGAGTTCTTCGCCCATGCCGATGAATGCCTGTCGGCAGGCTACCGCGCTTGCCTGCGCTGCAAGCCGCTGGACGCCGCAGCCATCGCCCCCGACTGGGTACAAAAGCTCCTGACTGCCGTGGACACGACTCCGGATCGACAATGGTCGGATGCGCAGTTGCTGGCCGAAGGTATCGAGCCGCTGAAGCTTCGGCGCTGGTTCAAGCAGCATTTCGGCATGACCTTCCATGCCTGGCTGCGCACCCGTCGTCTGGGCATGGCGCTGGGCGGCATCAAGCAAGGTGCCTCCATCGACAATGCGGCTTTTGATTCGGGGTATGAATCCCTGAGCGGTTTTCGCGACGCGTTTCAGAAGTCGTTCCACATGACCCCGGGCCGCGCCGCCAGCAGCGAGCCACTGCTTTTCACCCGGCTTACCACGCCCCTGGGGCCGATGATCGCCATGGCCGAACGGCGTGGGCTGGTGCTGCTGGAATTTCTCGACCGTCCGGCCCTGACCCGCGAAGTCGAGGCGCTGCAAACCCGTTACGGCTATGCGATAGCCCCGGGACACAACGCGCACTTGCGTCAGATCGAAGACGAACTGGCGCAGTATTTCGCCGGCAAGCTCACCGTGTTCAACGTCCCGCTGCACCTGCCAGGCAGCGAGTTCTCCAGGCTGGTGTGGGCCGAGCTGGTGAAAATCCCGTACGGCCACACCAGCACCTACGGCAGCATCGCCGCTACCTTGGGCAAACCCGGCGCCAGTCGTGCGGTCGGCCTGGCCAACGGGCATAACCGGGTGTCGATCGTCGTGCCTTGCCATCGGGTCATCGGCGCCGATGGCTCGTTGACCGGCTACGGCGGCGGCCAACCGCGCAAGGCGTTCCTGCTGCGCCTGGAAAATGCTGCGCTGCAGCTCACTCAGCTGAGCCTGTCGGGAATGAGCTTGGAGGACGCCTGATGCCCGACACCTGGTCCGCTGCCAGCGAGTTTCTAGCCGGAGTCGACGAAGACTGGCGCCAACACATCGCAGCCGTCGGCCCCTGCCTGCATCAGCCGCATCCGGCGCGTGATCCGTACGAGTCACTGGTGCGCTCGATCGCCTATCAGCAGCTGCATGCCAGGGCCGGTGACGCGATCATCGGGCGGTTATTGGCGCTGTTTCCTACAGGCGCTTTTCCGCGGCCGGAGCAGATCATCGCTACCGACTTCAATCAGTTGCGAAGTTGCGGCTTTTCCGCCAGCAAGATCGCGACCATTCAGGGCATTGCCAAAGCGGCGTTGAGTGGCCTGGTGCCCGATTACCCCTCCGCACTGGCGCTGGACAATGAGGAGTTGATCGAGCGCTTGATCACCTTGCGTGGGGTCGGGCGCTGGACGGTGGAGATGCTGCTGATCTATGGCCTGGAAAAATCGGATATTTTGCCCGCCGATGACTTTGGCGTGCGCGAGGGGTATCGGCGGCTGAAGCGGCTTGAGGTGCAGCCGACTCGAAAGCAGATGATCGAGATTGGCCTGGCGTGGAGCCCTTACAGGACGGTCGCGGCCTGGTATTTGTGGAGGGTGCCGGCCAGGTAGTCCGCGTTATCGTTCTTCCCAGGCACGCCAGCTCCCACAGGTTATATATCTGTATCGCCATAGCGCTACGGCCATTCACCGCAGATCCAGTCTCCTATCACCCTCTCTTATCGTCACTGACATTGCCCCGAAGCCGGCGCATGTTGGTGCCTCAACCGGAGGGATTCGACATGCTCAACACACTTAAACAGATCAATTCAACCTCAGCGTTTAGTCGCTGGGCCGGCTTCGAAGTTACCCGCGCCGAGAGCGGTGAGGCCGAATTGACCATGGCGTTTCGCAAGGAAGATATGGCGCAATACGCGGGTTTCCTCCACGCAGGGCTGATCGGTGCGTTGCTGGACACGGCTTGTGGTTTTGCGGCGGGGACGGTGGCGGGGAATGTGCTGGCCTCGCATTTCTCTGTGAACTGCTTGGCGCCTGCGGTGGGCGAGGTCTTTATTGCCCGGGGTCGGGTGGTCAAGGCGGGGAAGAAGCAGGTGTTTGCACGGGCTGAATTGTTTGCGCAGGTGGGTGATCAACTGAAGTTGGTGGCCACGGGTGATGCGATATTGGTGCCCGTCGAAGCGCGCTGACTGAGATATTCGGTGTTGCTGCTGGCCTCATCGCGAGCAGGCTCACTCTTACAGGACTCCGCGTCGGGCACAAATCCCATACGCAGCATAGCCCCCTGTAGGAGTGAGCCTGCTCGCGATGGCCATTTTTCTAACGCCATCACCAGCAAGCCGTACGCCACAGATCAAGCAGCCGCCGGCACACCACTATGAAACCGAAACTCCACATCCGGCGATTCAATCAACTCCTGCTCCGCTACCCGCACCCGGTCAATCACCTGGGCAACATCCTTGGCATCCCCATACTGGTACGCCAGCTTCAAATAACCCTGAAAATGCCGCGCCTCGCTTTTCAGCAGGCCAAAATAGAACTTGCCCAGTTCATCGTCCAGATGCGGCACCAGGGCTTCAAAACGCTCGCAGCTGCGCGCTTCGATAAAAGCCCCGACGACCAGCGTGTCCACCAGTTTCACCGGCTCATGGCTACGCACCACCTTGCGCAAACCCGACGCATAGCGTCCGGCTGACAGCTGGCGCAGCTCGATCTTGCGCTTTTTCATCAGCCGCATGACCTGCTCATGATGCACCAGCTCTTCCCGGGCCAGACGCGACATCAGGTTGATCAGGTCGACATGCGAATGATATTTGGCGATCAGGCTCAGCGCCGTGCTGGCCGCCTTGAATTCGCAGTTCTTGTGGTCGATCAGCAGGGTTTCCTGATCGGCCAGCGCGGCTTGAACCCAGCCGTCAGGGGTGCGGCAGCCGAGGAACTGGTGAATGTCGGGAAGGATCATGGGACTCACGGATAGAAGGTACAAAACGAAGGGCGCCGATTATACCGGCCTGCCGCCAGACCACCAGTCGCTTGCCATTGATATGCATCAAGTCCCGGATACGCGGCGAGCAACTATAGTTGTCCAACGCAGTATTTTTCATTCCCCGGAGATCCCGATCATGCAAGCCATTCGCAGCATCCTGGTGGTCATCGAGCCCGAGCATTCGGAAAGCCTCGCGCTCAAGCGCGCCAAACTGATTGCCGGCGTGACCCAAGCGCATCTGCACCTGCTGGTGTGCGATCGCAAGCACGATCACGCCGGCATGCTCGGCGTGCTCAAGGCGGCACTGCTGGAGGACGGCTACAGCGTCACCACCGAGCAGGCCTGGAATGAAAGCCTGCATGAAACCATCATCGAAGTGCAGCAGGCGGAAGGTTGCGGCCTGGTGGTCAAGCAGCATTTCCCCGACAGCCCGCTAAAAAAGGCCCTGCTGACGCCGGCGGACTGGAAGCTGTTGCGCCACTGCCCTACCCCGGTGCTACTGGTGAAAACCGCCAACCCGTGGAAAGACGGCGTGGTCCTGGCAGCGGTTGATGTCGGCAATACCGACCCTGAACATCGTCACCTGCATGACACCATCATCGACCATGGCTACGACATCGCCAGCCTGGCCAAGGCCCGCCTGCACGTGATCGCCGCTCATCCATCACCCATGCTGTCGTCGGCGGACCCGACCTTCCAGCTCAGCGAAACCATCGAGGCGCGCTATCGCGAGCAATGCCGGGCCTTCCAGGCAGAGTTCGATATCGACGATGATCGCCTGCATATCGAGGAAGGACCGGCGGATGTATTGATCCCGTTCATGGCACACAAGCTGCATGCGGCGGTGACGGTGATTGGCACCGTGGCGCGCTCGGGATTGTCCGGGGCTTTGATTGGCAATACGGCGGAAGTGGTGCTGGATGCGCTGGAGAGTGATGTGCTGGTGCTCAAGCCGCAGGAGATTGAGGATCACCTGGAGGAGCTGGTGGCGCATCATTAAGGATTTTCAGCGTCTGGAGAATTGCCATCGCGGGCAAGCCTTGCTCCCACAGGATGTCCGCTGAAGATGAATTTGGGCTCTTGCTCCCACAGTGCGTTCACTGAAGATTACTGTGGGAGCAAGGCTTGCCCGCGATGCTTTCAGGCGCCGAAGGCGTCCTTGAGAAACCCCGGTGCGATGTAGCGCTGGTAATGCGCCTCTGACAGCAGAAAGAACTCCCGATCAATCGCGTCGCGCAATTGCGGCAAGTTCCAGTCGCGAAACTCCGGCATCAGCACCATCCCGTAGGCTTCCAGGTTGTTGATCACCCGCGCGCCCCGGGCAATCAACTGATAGGCCCAGCAATATTCCGACTGATGCGGCACGAAGCGAATCTTGCGCTGTTCCAGCTGCAGCCGCAGGCGCTGGGGGTCGAAAATCTCCAGTTTGCTGGCCATCACCTGGGACAACAGCTGCTCCAGACGCAGCCACACCGCACGTTTCTCCTCCTCGTTGTAACCATTCCAATTGATCACTTCGTGGTGGAAACGCTTGCAGCCACGGCACACCAGATCACCGTAAACAGTGGAGCAGAGGCCGACGCAGGGGGTCTTGATGGTCTGATTGGGCATAGGTAAGAACAACACGGGAAAGCAGAACAGGTCGGCATGTTAGCCCTTTGTCTAAGATTGATCACCCCTCAAAGTTCCCCAGCCAACTTACCTTTAAATTTTTTTTGCCGTAGAATCAGCCAGCCTTTTAAGGCGCCAATGTCCGTTAGAAGCTGTTTTCAAAGCGTCACGAGCACAGTCGTTCCTTCAGAGCGGTGTTGGCGTAGGGTTTTTCCAGCGGGGAAAAGCCCAACGCCAACCCTCATCAGCTCCCCGTTCTGCAGGCGTAAAACTTTGAAAGCAGCTTCTGTAAGGAATTGTCGGTAATTCTGGCTAAGTGGCCCACAACGCCACGCAGCGCATGAGTACGGCAATTTCGGGATGAGCGTCCCGGACACCCATTTGGGACCACTGATGAGGGTAATAACTGTGCTTGAAGCCTACCGCAAACATATCGAAGAGCGTGCAGCACTGGGTATCGTTCCCCAGCCGCTCAACGCCGAACAAACAGCCGGCCTGGTCGAGCTGCTGAAGAATCCCCCGGCTGGCGAAGAAGCTTTCCTCGTTGACCTGATCACCAATCGCATTCCACCAGGCGTGGACGAAGCGGCCTACGTCAAGGCTGGCTTCCTGTCTGCTCTGGCCAAGGGCGAAGTGTCCTCCCCTCTGCTGGACAAGAAGCGCGCTGTTGAACTGCTCGGCACCATGCAGGGCGGCTACAACATCGTGACTCTGGTTGACCTGCTGGACGACGCCGAGCTGGCGCCAGTCGCTGCCGCGCAACTCAAGCACACCCTGCTGATGTTCGATGCGTTCCACGACGTGGCCGAAAAAGCCAAGAACGGCAACGCTCACGCTCAAGGCGTGCTGCAATCCTGGGCTGATGGCGAGTGGTTCAAGAACCGCCCGGTCCTGGCCGACAAGATCAGCCTGCGCGTATTCAAGGTCACCGGCGAAACCAACACCGACGACCTGTCCCCTGCTCCAGACGCCTGGTCCCGTCCGGACATCCCGCTGCACGCCCTCGCCATGCTGAAAATGGCTCGCGACGGCATCGTGCCGGACGTCCAGGGCTCCATCGGCCCGATGAAGCAGATCGAGCAGATGCGCAACGACGGCTTCCCGATCGCCTACGTCGGTGACGTGGTCGGTACCGGTTCGTCGCGTAAATCGGCAACCAACTCGGTACTGTGGTTCTTCGGCGACGACGTTCCTAACGTGCCGAACAAGCGTGCCGGCGGCTTCTGCTTCGGCAGCAAGATCGCTCCGATCTTCTACAACACCATGGAAGATGCTGGCGCCCTGCCAATCGAATTTGATGTGACCAACATCAACATGGGCGACGTGATCGACCTGTACCCGCACGCCGGCAAAGTCTGCAAGCACGGTACTGACGAAGTCATCACCACCTTCGAAATGAAGACCCCTGTGCTGTTGGACGAAGTCCGTGCCGGCGGTCGTATTCCGCTGATCATCGGCCGTGGCCTGACCGAGAAGGCTCGCGCCGAACTGGGTCTGCCAGCGTTCGACCTGTTCAAGAAACCGGATGCCCCGATCGAAAGCACCAAGGGTTTCACCCTGGCGCAGAAAATGGTCGGCAAGGCTTGCGGCGTGGCTGGCGTTCGCCCAGGCACCTACTGCGAACCGAAAATGACCACCGTGGGTTCCCAGGACACCACCGGTCCAATGACCCGTGATGAACTCAAAGACCTGGCGTGCCTGGGCTTCTCCGCTGATCTGGTGATGCAGTCGTTCTGCCACACCGCGGCTTATCCAAAGCCGATCGACGTGACCACCCACCACACCCTGCCTGACTTCATCATGACCCGCGGCGGCGTTTCCCTGCGTCCGGGCGACGGCATCATCCACAGCTGGCTGAACCGCATGCTGCTGCCGGACACCGTCGGCACCGGTGGCGACTCGCACACCCGTTTCCCGATGGGCATCTCGTTCCCGGCCGGTTCCGGTCTGGTTGCGTTCGCTGCTGCCACCGGCGTGATGCCGCTGGATATGCCGGAATCGATCCTGGTGCGCTTCAAAGGCAAGATGCAACCGGGCGTCACCCTGCGTGACCTGGTTCACGCCATTCCTTACTTCGCGATCCAGGCTGGCCTGCTGACCGTTGAGAAGAAAGGCAAGAAAAACGCGTTCTCCGGCCGCATCCTGGAAATCGAAGGCCTGGACAACCTCAGCATCGAACAGGCTTTCGAGCTGTCCGATGCCTCGGCTGAACGTTCGGCTGCCGGTTGCACCATCAAGCTGTCGAAAGAGTCGATCACCGAGTACCTGCAATCGAACATCACCCTGCTGCGCTGGATGATCGGCGAAGGTTACGGCGATGTGCGCACCCTGGAACGTCGCGCTCAAGCGATGGAAGCCTGGATTGCCAACCCTGAGTTGATGGTTGCCGATGCTGACGCCGAATACGCTGAGATCATCGAGATCGACCTGGCCGACATCAAGGAGCCTGTGCTCTGTGCGCCAAACGATCCGGACGACGCCCGTCTGCTGTCCAGCGTTGCTGGCGAGAAGATCGACGAAGTGTTCATCGGTTCGTGCATGACCAACATCGGCCACTTCCGCGCTGCGGGCAAGTTGCTGGAACAGGTCAAGGGTCAGCTGCCAACCCGTCTGTGGCTGTCGCCGCCGACCAAGATGGACGCTCACCAGCTCACCGAAGAAGGCTACTACGGCATCTACGGCAAGGCTGGCGCGCGCATGGAAATGCCGGGCTGCTCGCTGTGCATGGGTAACCAGGCACGTGTAGAGCCGAACTCGACTGTTGTGTCGACTTCGACCCGTAACTTCCCGAACCGTCTGGGTGACGGCGCCAACGTTTACCTGGCTTCGGCCGAGTTGGCGTCGGTGGCTTCCATCCTGGGTCGCCTGCCGACCGTCGAGGAATACATGGAATACGCTGGCAAGATCGACAGCATGGCGGCTGATGTCTACCGCTACCTGTCCTTCGACCAGATCGCCGAGTTCCGTGAAGCTGCAGCGAACGCCAACATCCCGGTCGTTCAAGCCTAACGCTACAACGCAATAAAAAACGCCGCCCATCGTGAGATGAGCGGCGTTTTTTTATGACGTGAAATCAAAAGATCGCAGCCTTCGGCAGCTCCTACGGGTCTGCGCAAATCTCTGTAGGAGCTGTCGAGAGCAACGAGGCTGCGATCTTTTGATCCTGCTGGTCAGGCACTCAGCGAATAGATCAACGCCGAAATCGCCACCAACCCCACCGCCGTCACAAACACATTCGAAGCCTGCCCACGATACCGCGCCATCGCCGGCACCTTGCGAATCGCATACATCGGCATCAGGAACAGAATTGCCGCAATGATCGGCCCGCCCAGGGTTTCGATCATCCCCAGAATGCTCGGGTTCAACGTCGCGACAATCCAGCACACCACCAGCATAAATGCCGCTGTCATCCGATCCAGAGTCTTCGGCGCAGGACGCTTGCCGCTCTTGACGATCAACCCCTTGAGCCCTTCACTGGCGCCGATGTAGTGCCCCAGAAACGACTTGGAAATAGCCACGAACGCAATCAACGGCGCAGCAAAGGCGATGGTCGGATTGCTGAAATGGTTGGCCAGATAGGACAGGATCGACAGGTTCTGCGCCTTGGCTTCTGCCAGCTGTGCCGGCGATAACGTCAGCACGCAGCTGAACACGAAGAACAGCACCATCACCACCATCAACCCGTGGGCGCGGGACAGGATCTGCGAGCTGCGCTCCTCGGCATGTTCGCCGTATCGGCGCTTCTGATCGACAGCAAAAGCCGAGATGATCGGCGAGTGGTTGAACGAGAACACCATCACCGGGATCGCCAGCCATAGCGTATGCAGCAACGCCGAAGGCTCAGGCAAGGTCGTGGCGGTGGCAAGAATGCCGCCATTCCAGTGCGGAATCAGGAACACCGCCAGGAACAGCAGCGCGACGATGAACGGATACACCATCAGGCTCATCGCCTTGACGATCACCTGTTCACCGCAGCGCACCACCGCCAGCAGGCCGAGAATCAGCACCAGCGACAGCACCGCACGCGGTGGCGGCATGATGTGCAGTTGATGCTCGAGGAAACTGCCCACGGTGTTGGTCAGGGCCACGCTGTAGATCAACAGGATCGGGAAGATCGCAAAGAAGTACAGCAAGGTGATCAGCGCGCCGGCCTTGATCCCGAAGTGCTCTTCAACCACCTCGGTGATGTCGGCGCCTTCACGCCCGGACAACACAAAGCGGGTCAGGCCACGGTGCGCGTAGAAGGTCATGGGGAATGCCAACACCGCAAGCACCAGCAGCGGCCAGAAGCCGCCCAGCCCTGCGTTGATCGGCAAAAACAGCGTGCCGGCCCCGATTGCCGTGCCAAACAGGCCGAGCATCCAGGTGGTGTCATGGCGATTCCAGCCTTCAAGGCTGGTGGGTTTCGCCGCTACATAGCGTTCGTCGACGCTATTGGCCTGATCATTCATCCGGTGGGATCTCCGCATTCCGGTCAGTTGCTACCCGGTCAGGACGAGTCGGAATACCCGACAGGCAGCGTCCTGGCCGAAACAGGGGCGCGATTGTCCGGGATTAATGAGCAGAAGCAAAGACTTAGCTGAGGAATGGTTATGCGGATCAGATGCTTGACCGGTTTTTCTAAATCCTGTCAGCCCGACGCTGCGCATCGCTCTTGGAGCAAACGTACGAACATGCTCAGGCTTTGCGACACCGTCCCCCGGCGCCACACCAGCCAGGTTCGCAAATAGCGAAAGGACTCCGACAACGGCCACACACTCACCGTGGTGCAGTCCGGCATTTGGCCCGATGGCTCGCTTTGATCTGCGCGATGAGCTGGATCAACAGGTACGCGATACTCTGGAGGAAGGTGCTACGTTGTTACTGGGTGGCAAGAGAGCCGACGGCCCGGGTAACTTCTACGAGCCAACGGTTTTTGCTAATGTCACCGACCAGATGACCTCGTTCAAGCTTCTGCAACGTGCAGACGGTGTGGCTGGATCGGCATTAAGCCGGGGCCGTCGGTAAAAATCTGGCCGCGTCCAAGCGCTGTTACGCAGGTTCCACTTGTCTGCTCGATTGCTGCCAAGCTAGCTGCGCCTGGACTTCAGCTGCTGCACTTAAGACTCGCTGCGCCCAATTTTCATCATCCGGTCGTACTACAACGACGCGAAATCCGTGATCACAGCCTTCTATCCGCACACCCTCGGAATCATCGACATGCAAGTCGATATCGAATGCCGGGGGAAATTTCGAGGGCGAGTTCGAGAGCCCGTGCGCCGTGAGGGCATGATTATGCCGAACACTGTTGACCACACCGTCCACGCGAATACCGTACAACATTAGCCAACGCCTGATGTAGGAAGGCGTTCGACCGGACGATGTATAGACCCAGATACTGCACCCCTGGCGACGTAATTCCCGGGTCAGGGATACTGTTCCAATACGCAGTGGCTCGCCCATCCAACGATGGACAAATGCCGGCAACCTGCTCTGCTCGACTGCGCTGTGATGGAGCTGACAGGCTAACGTGTCATCGATATCAAACGAAATACGAATGCGCTGACGCCCGAGCACGTTTATCGGAATCCAACCCTTGATTGCTTGCCAGACTCGGCTGCTGGAAATTCGGCAGCTGGCAAGTGTCGGGTAAAGTCTCATCAATGCTCCCCCTGATAAACGGGCAGGTGCTTGTCGCTCAAAAAAAATTGCATTGGATCAGGGGCTTGTTCTTCCAGGAAGGCCGCATATTTTTTCTTGATCTTGGGCAATTCGTACAATGCCCTGACCCCATGCTTGGCGGAGTTGCGTATCACCGATGAAGGATTGAAATAACCTTCTGCATTCTCTAACGTCAACACGAATGGGGGCAGTCCAGCGCGCATGAGCAAATAGCTGACGATGAGGGATCCAGTGCGGTTGTTGCCCTCGATGAATAATTGCGGTTTGCTGAGAATTCGTACGTAGACACCGGCCGCACGCTTCCATGCTGATTCGCTGCGGTGCGCGCAGTACCAATTGAACAAGTCCTTTATCCCACCCTCAGCATTGTTGAAGAAGTGCTGCTCGGTAGCGGCCAGGTGCTGAGCGTATTCCTGTCGGCGTACCGGATCCTGGCCGCAGAGTACGGTGGCATTGATCTCCAGCATCAGATTCAGTTGCTGCAGATCAAACAGGTCGACGCCACGTGCGACGTAGTCGTCAATCAGCGCGTAGCCATCAAGCATGTTGACCAGCACTTCGTCAGTCAACGGATCGCGCGGCTCGGTAAAGTGCATGCTGAGCTCGGCGAAGCGACCCTGCACCTCACGTAGCGCACGTTCAATCGCTGGCAGATCAAGACGACGCTTTCCAGACATTGGCAATCCTGACGAGAGGTGTGAGAGCTAAAAAAGAAAGAATGCAGGCAAATGCCGTATGACCGATATTTGCCTTCGACCGCAGCCGAACAGTTGTTGGCTAGCTAAATTTGCCGCTGATGTAATCGCTAGTCATTTGTTCGCGTGGGCTATCGAAGATCTGGTTGGTCGGGCCCATCTCCACCAGATAGCCGGTGCGCGTGCCCTGGGAAATATCCACCGAGAAAAAAGCCGTCGTGTCAGCGACACGAATCGCCTGCTGCATATTGTGGGTTACCAGAGCGATGGTGTAATCCTTCTTCAGTTCGACCATCAGTTCCTCGACCCGGCGGGTGGCGATCGGGTCAAGTGCAGAACACGGCTCATCCAGCAACAGCACTTCAGGCTCGGTCGCGATGGCGCGGGCGATACAGAGTCGTTGCTGTTGACCTCCCGAGAGAGACAGGCCACTGACCTTGAGCTTGTCCTTGACCTCATCCCACAGTGCCGCGCCCTGCAGGGCGTGCTTGACGCGGTCACCCAAATCACCTTGATAACGATTAAGGCGCAGACCAAAAGCGACGTTATCAAAAATGCTCATCGAGAACGGGTTGGGTTGTTGAAACACCATCCCGATATAACGGCGCACGACCACCGGATCCACACCTTTGCCGTAGACGTCCTGCCCGAGAAAATGTACATGGCCCTCGAAACGAAAGCCTTTTACCAGATCGTTCATCCGATTCAGACTGCGCAGCACAGTACTCTTGCCACAGCCGGAAGGACCGATGAATCCGGTAATCTTGTTCTTTTCGATTGGCACATGGCTGTCGCGTACCGCCAGGAAGTTGCCATAGAAAATCTTGTCCAGCTTGCAGTCCATGACTACTGGTGCCTGGATTTCAAACGGGGCGGTTTTTTGCACGCTTAATACATTCACAGTTCAGTTGCTCCCATTCTCAAAACTTAGGCTTGCCAAAAATACGGCTGACAACATTCACCACCAGTACGATCATCACCAGCACCAGCGAAGCGGCCCATGCGAGCTCAAGCTGATTGTCGAACGGCATACCGGAGAAATTGTAAATCAACACGGCGAGCGATGCGGTTGGATTCATCACATCCAGGCTGCCCTCGTGGTAGATCCAGTAGTTGCTGAATAGAGCGGTAAACAACAGCGGTGCGGTTTCGCCGGCAGCGCGCGCCACGGCCAGCATCACGCCGGTCAAGATCGCCGGCATGCCGGTCGGCAATATGATTTTCCAGATCACCTGCGATCGGGTGCAGCCCATCCCGTAAGCGGCATCCTTCATTATCTTGGGCACCATCCTCATCGACTCTTCAGCTGTTAGCACAACGATGGGCAGCATCAGTACAGCCAGAGCCACGCCGCCTGCCGGTGCCGAGTAGGTACCGGTGGTCATCACCACGAGGGCGTAGGCAAAAACCCCGGCCAAAATGGAGGGCAGCCCCGTGAGCATCTTGGCGGCAAATCGCGAGGCGTTGGCGAGCTTGCTATCGGGGCCCAGCTCAGCAAGGAAAATGGCAGCCATGATACCGATTGGCACCGCAATTGCGGCTGCGATACCAACCATGACAAAGGTACCTGCCATCGCGTTACCAAAGCCGCCGCCAGTCTCGAATCCGGTCGGAGGCAATTCGGTGAACACCTCCAGGCTAAGGCGTGCACCGCCGCGCGTGATGAGCATGTAGAGCACAGAAATCAGCGGCACGCTGGCCACAACAGCGCCAGCCCAGACCAGTGTGGTCAAGACCAGGCTTCGCAGGGCGCGGCCTTCGAACTTGCGCTGCAGGCTGGGCAACGCGGTCGCAGGAGAAGTGAGATCACTCATCATTTAGTACCACGCTGGGCATAGACCATTATCATCGATCCGATGATGTTCACTATCAGGGTGATCATCATCAGCACCAATGCGGCATACATCAAAACCTCTATCTCGGTCGGCCCCGCTTCGGGGAAATTCAGCGCCAACAATGCCGCCAGCGTATTGGCTGGTGCGAACAGAGAAAGAGAAATATTGTTCGAGTTGCCTACCAACATGGCCAGGGCCATCGTTTCACCCAAGGCACGTCCCAGACCCAGCACCAATGAGCCAAAAATACCGGTGGCCGCGGATGGCACCATTACCTTGAGAATCGCCTCCCAATGGGTGGTGCCCATGCCGTAGGCCGCCTGCTTGGTTTTCATTGGAACGCCCGCGAGGGCATCCTGGGAAACGGCAGCAATGGTCGGCAGAATCATGATGGCCAGCACCAGCGCGGCGGGTAAAAGTCCCGGCCCGCTCAATGTCGTACCGAAAAAAGGTATCCAGCCAAGTTCACTGTTTAGCCAATCCGTGAGGGGCCGAATAGCCGGGATCACCACGTAGATTCCCCACAGGCCATAAACGACGCTGGGAATGGCCGCGAGCAATTCGACGATAGTGCGGAAGACGGCCGCAAGTTTCCCTGGCAGGAAATCCTGGGTCAGAAAAATCGCCATGCTGACGCCAAAAAAACCAGCAATCACCAACGCTATCAGGGCGCTGTAGAGCGTGCCCCAAATAGCCGGCAGAATTCCGTACTTGCCTTGGTTCACGTCCCATACGGTACCTAACAGCACGTCCAGACCGTGTTTTTCCATGCCTGGAAGGGCCTTGCGTCCTACCTCGAACACCAGGGCAAAGACCACCGCCAGAATGAGAACTACACCTATGCGCGCAAGTGCGCGGAAAGTGCGATCAACCAGGAAGTCCTTTGCTGACGGAGGGCGACAGGCAGAATCCGGGTTAACCGGTACGACAAATGGCTTGTTCATGGGTTATTCCGGGGCGTAGGGGAAAACTCTCTGGCGAGGCTAAAAGCACTCGCCAAAAGAGGCCTCGCGAGCGTCACTGGATGTTGGCGGAAGCTTTGCGAACTTGATCAACGACCGACTGCGGCAGAGGGATGTAACCCATCGAATCGGCAATTTTCTGACCCTCAGTCAGACTGTATTCGACCATCTCACGCATGGCCTTGGCTTTGGCCGGGTTCTCGTTTTGCTTGCGGAAGATCATCCAGGTGTAGGAAGTGATCGGGTAGGACTTGGCACCGTCCGGATCCGGCAACCAGGCCACCAGGCTTTCCGGCATCTTCACCGCCGCCAATGCCTCAGCGCCGCTCTCGGCGTTCGGCACAACGTACTGACCGGCCTTGTTCTGCAACTGGGCAAAGTCGACTTTGGCCAGTTTGGCGAAACCGTATTCAATGTAACCAATGGCACCTGGGGTCTGGCGTACGGTGGCGGTCACGCCATCGTTTTTGGGCGATTTGATGAATTTGTCGCTGGCCGGCCAATTGACCGTGTTGCCTTCACCCAAGGTCTTATTAAACTCTGGGTTGATTGCCGCCATGTGCTTGGTGAACACGGCAGTCGTACCGCTGGAGTCTGCGCGTACAACAACAGTGATTGGCATGTCCGGCAGTTTCATCTCGGGATTCGCGGAAACGATTTGCGCATCGTTCCAGCGAGTGATTTTGCCCAGGAAGATATTGGAGTAAACATCGCGCGGCAGTTTCAGCCCTTTAGGACTGCCTGGCAGGTTATAGGCAAGTACGATTTCGCCCGCAGTCATCGGCAGCAATTGTGCGCCTTCGGCAACCTTGGCGATGTCCTCGTCTTTCATGGCGGAGTCGCTGGCCGCGAAATCAACGGTCTTGTTCAGAAAGTCCTGTACACCCGCACCGCTGCCTTTGGATTGGTAATCCACGGTTACGCCAGCGGTTTTTTTGCTGAAATCCTTGAACCAGGTGAGGTAGATCGGAGCCGGAAAACTGGCGCCGGACCCTGTAAGGCGGACGCTTTCCGCAGCAAAAGAAACCGAGGTGGCACAAAGAGAAACTGTAAAGGCGAGCGCAACAGACTTCATCAAACTTTTCATCGAAAGGACTCCTTGTGATAGCGGGCCGCGTCACTCTGCAACATTATTGTTACGCTTTTATGAAAACCGACCGACGCAAGCTTTCGCCGGTCTGATTTATCTGTCAGCTACGGCCTACCTGGAACCCGAGCCAAACCCGCGACAGGCCTGTTTCCGATAAAAACATCATGTAATTATTTAGTAACAGGTTACGACTGACACTCAGGAGGCCCTCCCCGACGCGAGTTTCTCCCATGCTCTCCACCGAAGACTCCCTGATACAGCGCATCCACCGTGAGCTTCTTGATCACAGTGACGAAGAGCTGGAACTGGACTTATCCGAAGACGGTACTGACTTGAATGCTCTATTCGATGAGCAGCTTGAGGAAGGAAGTCAGAAGGAAGCTCGAAGGATGTATTTCAGCGAGCTATTCCGCCTGCAAGGCGAATTGGTGAAACTGCAAAGCTGGGTGGTCAAGACTGGCCACAAGGTAGTGATTCTGTTCGAAGGCCGAGATGCCGCCGGCAAAGGTGGTGTCATCAAGCGTATTACTCAGCGACTCAATCCTCGAGTCTGCCGGGTCGCCGCGCTGCCAGCACCCAATGACCGCGAACGCACTCAATGGTACTTCCAGCGCTACGTCTCGCACCTGCCGGCAGCCGGTGAAATAGTGCTGTTCGACCGTAGCTGGTACAACCGTGCGGGGGTCGAACAGGTGATGGGGTTTTGCAACGCCGACCAGTACGAGGAGTTTTTCCGCACTGTGCCCGAATTCGAACGAATGCTCGCACGCTCCGGCATCCAATTGATTAAATACTGGTTCTCCATCTCCGACCAGGAACAGCACCTGCGCTTCCTCAGTCGCATCCACGACCCACTCAAGCAGTGGAAACTCAGCCCTATGGATCTGGAGTCCCGCCGACGCTGGGAAGCCTATACCAAGGCCAAGGAGATCATGCTTGAGCGCACTCATATTGACGAGGCGCCATGGTGGGTAGTGCAGGCCGATGACAAGAAGAAAGCCAGACTCAACTGCATTCATCACCTGCTGGGGCAGATGCCCTATGAAGAAGTGGAGTTGCCGGTTATCGAACTACCGCAACGTGTCAGGCAGGAGGATTACTCCCGCAGTCCGACACCACCAGAACTCATCGTGCCCCAGCTCTATTAGATTGGGTGAAACAGGGCACTCAAACCCACGGGGTCATCGATAGAATAACCGCCGGAAGTGCAACTGCTGCCAGCAGGGTCTGGCATGCGATTATCCCGGCCATGAGGGGCGCATCTCCCCCTAGCTGCCTCGCCATGATGTAAGAGGATGACGCCGTGGGCAGCGCCTGGAAAAGCAATGTCGCGATTGCTGCTTTTCCTTCCAATCCAAATAAATGACATGCGCACAGCGTGGCCAACGGCATGATCATGAATTTGACCACCGATGAATACGCAACGGGTCGAATCCAACTGCGCACTGAGCCCAGCTCAAGGGCTGCCCCTACGCAAAGCAGGCCCAGTGGTAAGGACGCTTGCCCCAGGGCCTTGATAACCGGCTCGATGCCCGCAGGCAAGCCTAATCCTAGAGCCTGAAGCAAGATTCCCCCGAAGCAAGCGAGTACCAGCGGGTTAAGTGCCAACTGCTTGGCAACCTTGCCCACAGGCATCTTGCCACCTGTGCCGTAGCGCGCGAATACCAGGACACACAAAATGTTCACTGTCGGCACTATGGCCGCATTAGCTACGGCAGCCAGAGCGATCCCCTGGGCACCAAACAAGCCGGCCACCACTGAGACGCCGACGTAATTGTTAAAGCGCACCCCTCCCTGGAAGACGGAAGTGAACGCCGCGTCATTACTTTTAATAATCCTGCGGGCGCCGACCATCAACACTGCGACCATGACCGTCGAGAGCACCAGCGCCATGATCATCCCTTGGACTGGCACGTTGTCCAATTTGGCGGTCGCCAGGCCATGTAAAAACAGCGCGGGCAGGAGAACGTAATAGCCTAGGCGCTCCGCCTGTGCCCAGAAGCTGTCTTCCATAAACCGAATGCGCTTGAGCCAGGCGCCCATGACAATAAGCAGGGCAATAGGCGCGAGCGCAATCAAAAGTTCCGCAGTCACGAGTACGCCTCTAGCGCACGAACCAACCGCTTACATCCTTCAACCAAGGTAGCTTTGTCGGTGGCGAAGGAAAGGCGCAAATGCCCAGGCAGGCCAAAAGCACTTCCGGGAACCGTTGCAACGCCGACTTCGAGCAGATCCAGTGCGAGCGATTGATCGTCAATGCTCGTTTTGATCCGAGGAAGTAGATAGAACGCACCCTCCGGGCACGATACCTCCAGTTTATCGCTCGCCTGGAGGACATGAAGTGCAGCATCTCGGCGCTGACGATAGATCGCGTTGCGCTCAGCAAGAAAATTTCGGGGCCCCTCAAGCGCCGCAACCGCAGCTAGCTGGCTCAAGGTACTGGTCTGCGTACAGTTTTGAGATTGCACTGTGGTGATTGCCGAAATCAGCGATCTCGACCCACAACCCCACCCTACACGCCAACCTGTCATCGCGTAGGCTTTGGATACACCGTCGACGATGAGGATACGTTCTGCCAGGTCTGGTGCTACCGAAGCCAATGTCCGATAAGGATCTTGGGTGAATCGGATTTCTGCGTAGATATCGTCGGACATTACCATCACGTCCGGGTACTGACGCAGAACGTCAGCCAACGCTTGCAAATCGGTCTCGCAGTACAGTGAACCGGAAGGATTACCAGGGGCATTGAGAATGACCCATTTGGGCGATTTTGCCAGGCGCAGGCCTGCTGCCAAGTGCTCCGCTGTCAATCTGAATCCTTGCGAGGCGGTGGTCGGCAGAATGATCGGTTGGGCGCCGCACATCTTGATCATCGCGGGATAGCTGGCCCAGTAAGGGGCCGGGACAATAACGTCATCACCCGTCTTGAGGGTAGCTTGGAAGGCGTTAAAGATGATCTGTTTCGCGCCGCATCCCACCGTGATTTGATCATCATCGAAATTTAATCCCCGGTCGTCCCGTGCTCGCTTACGAATAGCGCTGCGAAGCGGCTCAATACCGTTTGACGGCGAATACGTCAGGCGGCTACCTAGCGCCAGGTGCGCAGCGTCCAGCACGTGCTCGGGGGCATTGAAATCAGGTTCGCCGAGTGTCAGGTCAATTATGTCCCGCCCTTCAGCGCGCAGGGCGGCGGCACGTTTGGCCATGAGCAGAATAGGCGATTGGAAAGCGCTGGTTAGGGATTCGTTGCTGTGCATGGTGCCCTTCTCGGAATGCGTTTGTATGGGCACTACGATAAGGAGTCGATACCTAAAGTAAAAACGATTTAATATTCAGCTATCAACAAGTATTTCTCATTGATCGGTGTGCGGGGAATGCGCTATCACGGCGTGCACCAAAGCTTTAGCCAATCGACCAAGAGGACGGTCTTCTCGCTCCAGCAATACCACACGCCTGGTTTTCTGCGGCGTGCCGAATGGCTCGAAGACGATTGTCGTCAGGCTTTCAACTTGATGCCGGGCGAGCGGAATGATTGATACGCCGAGCCCGCTTGATACCATCTGGATAATCGCATCCTGACTATCCAGCTCCATACTGGTTTGCACCCGCAGTCGCCTATTGCGAAGTTCTCGCTCAATTGTCCGACCTGCCCAAGCGCGACGATCAAAGCGGATGAAAGGCTGACTTTTCAGTAGACGGTGCAAGTCCTGATTCGCGTGGGACACTGGCGCGATGATCCAGAATCCCTCCTCATACAGCACCGTGCTTACCAGACCGTAAGGGTGTGGTTTGACCGGCTCCGTGGTGATCGCAACGTCAAGCTCGCCCGCCTCTACTCGCGTGGCCAACTCAGCGGACATTCCTGATGCAACCGTAATACGCAGATGGGGATGATCTGCGCCCAATGCCGACAGCGCGAGTGGCAAGGGGCCCGCCAGCGCTGTCTGGATCGCGCCGATTCTAAGCCTGCCGCGCAACTCACTGTCGCCGCCAATCTCGGATGAGATGCCGTCGTACAGGCCCAGAATTTCTCGCGCGCGCTCCACTGCGATATGGCCGGCATCCGTGAGCACTGGCAACCGTCGTGAACGGTCAAACAGGAGTGCATTAAAATCCTCCTCTAGCGCGCGAACATGCAGACTCACCGCTGACTGGGTGAGATGCACGGCGTCCGCAGCTCTGACGAAAGAACCGTATTGGGCGATGGCAAGAAGTGTTCTAAGTGCGCGTAGTGACATAGCCATTCATCCAGCGTGTTGAGGGGGACAGCTTACCAGCTGGTACAGTCGTCTGGCCGCAGCAAACCGGCGGACCCGTGGCGAAATAGCGCACCCTGGGAAATTTACATCGTTAGTTAATGCGGGCTAAACAGCCGCCCCCTTGCGGCGATTTCATTTATGAGTTCGTTGAAACGCGTCGGTCCCTGGATGGCCTGCAAAAAGCCAAGCGCCTGGTTTCCGTCTGTACAGGGATATTTGCATTGGCAACCGCCGGAAAATTAAATGGGCGGAACGTAACGACGCACTGGTCAGCATACGACAAGTTGGAACTTGATTTTCCGGCTGTAAAGGTCCGCCGCGGGCCTATCTTTGGCACTTCTGTGGTGATCTACAAACAGTCCTGGGCGCCGCTTGTGAAGAAATTCAATACTTGTGGCCGGTTATTGGCCGACGGATATTCTTGCCGAAGCCAGGTGAAACGACAGGATGGTGTAGCCGTCTTACATCCGCTGCAAGCGCTGCTCGCTGTCGCCAGGAATGCTGCTGCCTAAGTTGTAGGGCATCGTCGAATGTCAGCCTTGGACCGAGTAGGCGGCTCAGCGGAATGCTCACTGCTGCTCGCCTTCCGACCCGGGTTGATTTCGCGAGAAAACGTTCGACGATATTCAGAAGGCGAAGTACCAAGATGAACACTGAATTGCTGCCGCAATGATAAGGGCGTTCCAAAACCTGCCTCCCCCGCAATACATTCGATAGGCAAGTCAGTGGTTTCCAAGAGTTCTTGCGCCCTGACAACGCGCTCAGCGTTCAGCCATTTTGAAACGGTACTGCCAGTGGCGTCCTTGAATCGCCGGGTAAACGTGCGCCTGCTCATTTTGGCCATGTCTGCCAGGACGTCGAGCGAAAGATCGCTGGCCAGGTTTATTCGGGCCCACGCCAATACGTCAGACAAATGAGTCTCGCTGGATAGTTGCGGCACCGGATGTTCTACGTATTGAGCCTGGCCTCCCTGTCTGTGCGGCGGCGTCACCAGCATCTTCGCGGTGCGATTCGCTACGTCGGCACCGAGGCGCTGGCGTATCAGATGCAGGCAACAATCGATTGCCGCCACGGTTCCCGCAGAAGTCATGATATTGCCATCACTGACATACAGCACCTGGGGCCTGAAACGAACCTCAGGGAAACGTCGCGCAAACTCGTCTCGGACTGCCCAGTGAGTAGTTGCTTCCTTCCCATCAAGCAGCCCTGCATCTCCGAGCACGAATGCGCCTAAACATAATCCGACGATGAGCTTGCCCTGGGCATTGGCGAGCTGAAGCGCTTTTACCAGCTGTGAAGATGCACCGGCCGATTGATCTCCCCACGCGGGAATGACGATTACATCAGATGCCTCCATCAGCTCCAGGCCGTGAGTGACCGCCAAGCCGATGCCCTGGTCGCTACTGACCATTCCCGGCGTCTCCGCGCAGTAGCTCACCTCGTATTGAGGTTCACCAGGTGCCGAGTGCGCCGTCCCCAGCACCACTCCCGGCACAGAAAGATGGAACAGGCTTACGCCGTTAAAAGCTAGAACAGCAACACGTATGGGTTTCATATGGCAGCCTCGAATTGGCCCGATTATATCGCAACATGTCTTTCAGGCCACTATCAAGCTTCAGAGCATTCAGCAAAAATAGGGTACTCGATGCATCAACAGGATTAATCTCATGAATCTCAGAACTCTCCCGCTTGCCCTCAGCATCGCTTGCGCTGCAGCTACCACCCCTGCATTCGCGGGCACAAGCGCCCCTCAAGCAGCCCACAAAGTGGACCTGCAGCAAGTTCGTAACGCAACGGTAAAAATCGCCTACGGCGACACTACCTTCCTGATAGACCCTATGCTTGCAAAAAAGGGAACCTACCCCGGCTTTGAAAATACCTACCGGAGCAACCTCCGTAACCCGATGGTTGATCTAACCGAATCGCCCGCTGACGTCATTGCTGGTGTGGATGCCGTCATCGTCACTCATACGCATCTTGACCACTGGGACGATGCCGCGCAAAAAGCACTGCCAAAAGACATCCCGCTGTTCACACAGCATGAGGACGATGCAAAGCTGATTCGATCCCAAGGTTTCAAGAATGTGCGCGTACTGACTGACGAAGCTGAATTCGGCGGAGTCAAAATCACCAAGGCCGGTGGTCAGCACGGCACGGACGCGATGTATGCCGCGCCGCCCCTCGCAAAATTGCTGGGCGAGGCGATGGGCGTTGTGTTCCAGGCGCCAGGCTACAAAACTCTTTACTTGGCCGGTGACACCGTCTGGCGTAAAGAGGTCGACCAGACCATTGAGAAATATCACCCTGAAGTCATCGTACTCAACGCCGGGAAAGCAAAAGTGAACGGGTTTGAGGGCTCGATCATCATGGGTGAGGAAGACGTCCTGCACGCGTCAAAAGCCGCTAAAGACGCGAAAATTGTCGCCGTGCACATGGACGCAATCAATCACATGTCCCTGACCCGTGAAGAGCTGCGCACCTACGTCAAGAAGCAGGGTATTGAGAGTCGCGTAGATATTCCGGAAGACGGCGCTTCGCTGGAGTTCTGACTATAACCCTCTTGCGTCGGGGTAAAGGCAGGTTCTCTACCCCGCCCCAGCCTTCACCACTACACCACTGGATAATTCGACATTGATGGCTGCGTTTGAATTCGGCTACGCCAGCGTTAAATCTGTGGACGAGTATCTGTCGGCCTAATCGCGTAACGGTTTACTCTTTCGGGCCCTACGGGGCCCTTTTTTTCATCATCGAAGCACACTAAGGTCGCCGAGAAGCTGGGGAGGCAATTCCCAAAAAAGACGTGAATCCAAATGTCCTCAGTGTCTGCTCGAAACGACTGACGTACCCATCGAACACGTTGCAGCAGACGTAGGCTTTAGTTCTTCAACCTCTCTGAGAGAACACTTCCTGCATATTGTCGGGACGAATCCGATGACTTACCGACAGGCCTTCAGAAAGGCGCCGTCAAAGGTCAAGCCAGACCCAACAACATGCGCGGCAACATCCTTTCTCACAACGCCATAGCCATCCAGTAACGCTCCGCTATGATCATTGGAGCACGGCGACCTTCGGTCATTGCCAAAGTGGCCCGCGGCCCGCAGTCTCAAGCGACGTTCGAGTCCCCGACTTCATGATGCCCACAGGAGCCAAGCATGCCCGCAACCGTTCTGGTACTGGTTGAAACCATCAATGACTACTTGCCGATTCTCGAACAACAGGGCTTTCACCTGATCCTGGCGCCGACCCCCGCCGAACGCGCGGCGGCCATCAGCCGCCACGGCGCGCAGATCGATGCCGTGCTGACGCGCGGCCCGCTGGGTTTGTATGCCGATGAGATCAGCGCCCTGCCCGCCCTCAAGATCATCTGCGTGATCGGTGCGGGCTACGAACACGTCGACTTGCAGGCTGCCGCCGACCGGGGCATCACCGTGACCAATGGTGCAGGTGTGAATGCCTCTTCGGTGGCTGACCACGCCATGGCGATGCTACTGGCACTGGTGCGCGACATTCCTCGCTGCGATGCCGCCGTGCGCCGTGGCGAATGGCCGAAGATCATGCGCCCCTCCCTTGCCGGTAAACGCCTGGGCATCCTTGGCCTCGGCGCTGTTGGCATGGCCATCGCCAAACGCGCGGCCTATGGCTTTGACATGACGGTGAGCTACCACAATCGGCAAAACCGCAAGGAAGTGCCCTATCACTTCTGCTCGACGCCCACCGAACTGGCCCGCGCCTCTGACTTCCTCATCGTCGCGACGCCTGGCGGGCTTGGCACCAAGCACCTGATCACACGCCAAGTGCTCGATGCGCTGGGGCCCACCGGCTTTATCGTCAACATTGCCCGGGCCAGTGTGGTCGCCACCGCAGATTTGATTAGCGCCCTGGAGCAACGTCGAATTGCCGGTGCGGCCCTGGACGTATTCGACGCCGAACCCCATGTGCCCGAAGCGCTCAAGTCCCTGGCCAACGTGATCCTTACGCCGCATGTCGCCGGGCTGTCCCCCGAAGCGACTCAGGGCACCGTGGAACTGGTCGGGCGCAACCTCGTGGCATTCTTCAGCGGCGAACGAGTGTTGACACCCATCAGCCTGCCCCATGCCCTGAGCAGTGCTGTACTCTGAGGCAATTCAAACAGGTGTATCAAAAACAATGATTGCCCGGCAACACGCTCACCTATAAGGGCCGTCCGTGGTTGTGGGTGCCGGGAGTGCGCATTAGATTAGCCAATAGTTTCGGGCCTCCAGAATAAGCAGAAGGGATAAGCATGGCGCTTACTGACCAATCCACACGCATTCGCAGCGGCGAAGAACTCGATGCCAGCCTGATCGATCCTTACCTCAAGGCGCACATTCCCGGTCTCAGCGGCCTGCCCATCATCAGCCAGTTCCCCGGTGGCGCGTCCAACCTGACTTACCTGCTGGAGTACCCTGAGCAGGAATTTGTCCTGCGTCGGCCGCCGTTCGGCCACAAGGCCAAGTCCGCCCACGACATGGGGCGCGAGTTTCGCATCCTCAATCAACTACGTGACGGCTTCCCGTATTGCCCCAAGGCCTACGTGCATTGCACCGACGAATCGGTGATGGGCGCCGAGTTCTACGTGATGGAGCGGGTCAAGGGCATTATCCTGCGCTCCGAACTGCCCGCAGAACTGGGGCTGGATTCGGCGAAAACCG
Organism: Pseudomonas sp. LB3P31; assembly: GCF_054897945.1. Taxonomy (NCBI): domain Bacteria; kingdom Pseudomonadati; phylum Pseudomonadota; class Gammaproteobacteria; order Pseudomonadales; family Pseudomonadaceae; genus Pseudomonas; species Pseudomonas sp. LB3P31. Next base: position 168,718 of record NZ_CM142710.1, on the reverse strand, counting down.
AAGCCTTGTGCAAGAGCTTTATCGACAAGTTCGTCGAGCTGCACCAGGTTGATTACCAGGCCTGCGGCCTGGGCGACCTGGGCAAGCCTGAAGGTTATGTGGCTCGGCAGATTCGCGGCTGGAGCGATCGCTACGAGAAAGCCCTGACCCCGGACGCTCTGCAATGGGCAGAGGTGAAAGCCTGGCTCAACGACAAGATGCCGGCTGATCACCCGACCTCAAGCATCGTGCATAACGACTACCGCTTCGACAACGTGATCCTCGACCCGCACAACCCGATGCAGATCATCGGTGTGCTCGACTGGGAGCTCACCACCCTCGGCGATCCGCTGATGGACCTGGGCAACACCCTCGCCTACTGGATCGAAGCTGGCGATCCACCGCCGGTGCAACTGATGCGCCGCCAGCCGAGCCATGCCCCAGGCATGCTGACCCGCCGTGAATTCGTCGACTATTACGCCGAACGCGCCGGCCTGAAGATCGACAACTTCGACTTCTACTACACCTATGGCCTGTTCCGCCTGGCCGGCATTGTGCAACAGATCTACTACCGCTTCTTCCACGGCCAGACCCAGGACAAGCGCTTCGCGCAGTTCATTCACATGAACAAACTGCTGGAACAGATGAGCTTGCAGGTCATCGCCAAATCCAGCCTCTGAGTTCGCCTCTGGCCCAATAACAACACTTATATATAAGGGAACACCATGTCCAAGACCCAGTTGTTCGACCTCGACGGCAAGATCGCTTTCGTCTCCGGCGCCAGCCGCGGCATTGGTGAAGCCATCGCCAAGTTGCTGGCCCAGCAAGGTGCCCACGTCATCGTCTCAAGCCGCAAGCTCGAGGGCTGCCAGCACGTTGCCGACGCCATCATCGCCGACGGCGGCAAGGCCACTGCGATCGCCTGCCACATTGGCGAGATGGACCAGATCAGCCAGGTCTTCGCCGGCATCAAGGAACAGTTCGGTCGTCTGGATATCCTGGTTAACAACGCCGCGACCAACCCGCAATTCTGCAACGTACTGGACACTGACCTGGGGGCCTTCCAAAAAACTGTTGACGTGAATATTCGCGGCTACTTCTTCATGTCAGTGGAAGCCGGCAAATTGATGCGTGAGAACGGCGGTGGCAGCATCATCAACGTGGCCTCGATCAACGGTATTTCCCCGGGCATTTTCCAGGGGATCTACTCGGTGACCAAAGCTGCTGTGATCAACATGACCAAAGTGTTTGCCAAGGAATGTGCGCAGTTCGGTATCCGCTGCAACGCCCTGCTGCCGGGCCTGACGGACACCAAGTTTGCTTCGGCACTGGTAAAGAACGATGCGATTCTCAAGACCGCGCTGCAACAGATTCCGCTGAAGCGGGTAGCGGATCCGAGTGAAATGGCGGGGGCCGTGCTCTACCTGGCAAGTGACGCGTCCAGCTACACCACGGGTGTGTCGCTGAATGTGGACGGCGGTTTTCTGTCCTGATTGACTTCATCACTTGAAGCAAACTGTAGGAGCCGGCTTGCTGGCGATCGCTGTGGGAGCAAGGCTTGCCCGCGATTCAGGCGCCGCCATCATCCAGATGGACCGCAGCGCGTGCATCGCGGGCAAGCCTTGCTCCCACAGTGTTTCAAGCCACTATTGAGTGATACACCGAGTCAGCTCGGTCACTCGCGTGACCTGCCCATTCTCCCCGCGCGCATCTCCCTGCACATCAGTGCTCTCGATCGTCTCGCAAGTTCGTTCAAGGGGCGGCGGCGCTGGAGGGGGTGGCGGCGGTGGCGGACTGGCGCAACCGACCAGGATCAGTGCGCATAGGGCAAGCGACAGCGGCGAAAAAATACGTTTTACAGGACTGTTCATAGGCTGACCTGCGGTAAGTAATCGACACTTTCCGCAACCCCACGACGACACCGCGAAGCCGCGGACTGGTCACAGAAAATTATACCTTCGCCTTCCTTATAGCTCAGCCTGCGGTCAACGCCAGTAAATCGCCACTTAACGACTACAAAGGACCCAATTGCCGCAGATTGTTGCTCTCAAGTTCATAGCGCAGCTCTTCGACCAGGGCAGCCACTGCATCGGGGGTACGAAGGTTGACCACACTCAAGCCGCTCACCACAAGGTCAACCTGTCCCGATGTCGGGTGATACAGCTTAACCGTCAACGAGCTGTCGCCGGTCAGGCTGCATTCGCAGGCCAGAGGGGAGAAGCTCTGCTCCAGCTGAACACGTAAATGCGCAAGAGAAATCATAAGGATTCACCTTGGCAGTGGCGCAAAATGGATCGATATGTCGAGGTATTCATGGTCAATGTTGCAGTTCCTTGGGCTGAATGTCAGGACACCACAGGTGATTTCAAGACCTGTGTCGCACCCTTCCAGAATACGAATCCCAGCCACCCCTAAAACACATCAATTTGCACCCCCGCACCTAGTGCATTTGCACCCCTAGCGCTGCCATTTAGTGCGCCATTCCCCCGAGAACAAACCACGCTCCCGCGCCCAGACGATGGCTTCGCTGCGACTGTGCACGTCCAGTTTCGAGTAGATGGTCGAGACGTGATTGCGCACCGTGTTCGGCGCCAGTTTCAGGCGTGCGGCGACTTCCTTGTCGGCCAGGCCTTCGCAGATCAGCCCCAATACATCGCGCTCGCGGGCGGTCAGGTCGGCGAAGGACACGCTGGGCAGTTTCGGCGAGTTGACGCTCTTCACGTTGGCAAGCTTTTCGATCAGGGTGCGGCTGAACCATGACGCGTCCTTCATCACTTCCTCGATCGCCGCCACCAGTTCCAGCTCGGTGCGCTTGCGCTCGGTGATGTCCATCATCACCAACAGGTAGGACGGATGGTCCTGGATATTCACGGTGTCGGCCGATACGGCGCAGTCCAGCAATTCGGCATTCTTTTTGCGCATGCCAACGTCAATGCGGTCGAGGCTGGCGGATTTCTCCAGGGCAGCGAACAGACGTGACTGCGCGCCCTTGTCATCGATGAAGCCAATCTCGGCGATGCTCTTGCCCAGTACTTCTTCGCTGGGGTAGCCGAACGTAGCCAGGAAGGCTTCGTTGACATCCATCACCACCTGATCGACGGCGCCACACACGACAATCGGCACCGGCGAAAGGCGAAATGCCTTGGCAAACCGTTCTTCGCTCTGGCGCAACGCAGCTTCAGCCTTGTGCCGCGGCTCAATGTCGACGAAGGAAAACAACATGCAATCTTCTTCGTTGAAATCCAGGGGCTGGCCGGCGACGATCACCTGCTTGCTGCCACCCTCGGGCAGCTTCAGTTCGGCCTGCATCTGCGGGATGGTCGCGTGCTCGCGCAGGCGCTCGATCGCCAGGTCCTTGCGCTCGGCGCCTTCAAGAATGTCCAGCTCGTAGGTCGACGCGCCGATCACCTGATCGCGGGTATAGCCGGTCATCTCCAGGAAGCCGGCATTGACCTTGATGTAGCGCAGGTCGCTGAGGCGACAGATCACCGCCGGTGCCGGGTTGGCGTTGAAGGTCTTTTCAAATCGTTGCTCGGCGCTGGCCCAGTCGGTGACGTCGTCCATGATCAGCACCAGCGACTCGGCATCGCCACTGCGGTCGGTCAGAATTCTGCTGCGCACGTTGTGCACCCGGGTACGTTCCTCGTCGCCGGCCGCAGTGACCTCGACCAGCACATCACTGAAGGTTTCGCCACGGGCCACGCGGTTGATCGGATAGTTGTCGAACGGCACCGGATGGTTATTGCGGTAGCGCAGGGCGAACCGCTCGGCGTACTCCTTGCCATTGCCGCCCAGCTCACTCAATTGCTCAACGCCGTGCATGGCCAAGGCGGCTTCGTTCGCCCAGAGAATGGTCTGGTCAAGTTCCAGCAAAATCACCCCGTCGGACAGGCCAGCGATGATCTGCTGCAGATGGCGGCGATTGGTTTCGGTAGTCAGGACGTCCTGGCTCATTGCATCTCCACAAGTATGGTGACCCTGTGAAGTCTACGACCACACGCGCTCATGATCGTGCAGCCTGCTCACGCAACCAATGTAGAAGCTGCCGCAGGCTGCGATCTTTTGACCTTTGGCAATCATGGTGCCGAAGATCAAAAGATCGCAGCCTGCGGCAGCTCCTACAAGGTCGCACCTTCGGCGACCAGTTCGCGCAGCGTATCCAGGAACAGTTTGAGCACCGGCGACTCGTCGTCGGCGCGGTAAGTGGCGTACAACGGAACCTCCGGCAGGGCCGGGCTCAAGCGGCGGAACACCAGGCCGGCAGGTGCCAGTTGTTCGATCGAGGCCGGCAGCAAAGCCACACCAAACCCGGCGCGCACCAGGCTGAGCAGCGTTTGTACCTCGATCACCTGCTGGCGGATCTGCGGAGTGAACCCGGCCTTGATACAACACTGATAGAGAAAATCGGCAAACCGCGACTGCTTCAGCTCCAGCGCCACGAACGGCTCTGCGGCGAGATCACCGGGCGCCAATACTTCGCGCTGCGCCAAGGGATGATCGACCGGCATGACCACCCGTATCGGTTCATAGATCAGCAGTTCGTTACGCAACTGCGGATCGTCATAGCCGACCCGGAACACACAGGCATCAATGCGCTTTTCCTTCAAGGCCTTGACCTGCGCCGCCGGGGTCATCTCGTGCAAACGCCAGTTGACCTGCGGATAGCGCTCACGAAACAGGTGCAGGGCCCGGGGCAGCACACCGACCATCACCGAGCTGATCATGCCGATTTCCAGTTCGCCCAACTGCCCGCGACCGGTCTGGCGCGTCAGGTCCAGTGCGCGGTTGAGTTGCTCGAACACAAGCGGCGCCTGTTCCTTGAGCATCTGCCCCGCTGCGGTCAATTCGACCCGATGGTGACTGCGCTCGAACAACGGCGTACCCAGCTCTTCCTCAAGCAAGCGAATCTGCTGGCTCAGGGGCGGCTGGCAGATGTGCAATCGGGTGGCGGCCCGGCCGAAATGCAGCTCTTCGGCCAGAACCATGAAGTAACGCAGCAAACGCAGGTCCACGGCGGCTTACCCGAGTGTCAGCGGGGTTGAGCGCTGGCGCACGCCAGTTAGGCTGAACAGCGCGTTGGCAATGGCCGGGGCCACCGACGGACTGCCCAGCTCACCGACGCCGCCAGGTTTGCCTGGCTCACCTTCCAGCACCAGGATGTCCGTGGCTGGCATGTCGGACATGCGCGGCACCCGGTAATCATGGAAGTTGCTCTGCACCACCCTGCCCTGCTTGATGTCCATGCGATCGAACAGCGCGTGGCCGAGGCCCCACATCAGGCCGCCGTAGATTTGCTCTTCGACGCCGCCCGGGGATACCGCCAGGCCGCAATCGACCACACACGTCAGCTTTTCCACATGAGCCACTCCATCCTTTCTGGTCACCCGCGCCACCACCGCGATAAAGCTGGTGTAGCCCTGGTTGGTGGCGATCCCCAGCGCCGTGCCCTCGGGCAGCGGCTGCCCCCATCCCGCGCGTTCGGCGGCCTTTTTCAGCACCTCGACGTGGCGCGGACGCTCATGCATATGGGCCAGCCTGAAGGCCAGCGGATCCTGTCCGGCACCCAGCGCGAGCTCATCCATGAAGCTTTCCACGGCAAACACATTCGGGATGAAACTCACCGACCGATACCAGCCGCTTGGCACCTGGCTTTCATGCTTGACCCAGACCAGGTCCAGGTGCGCCGGGCGATAAGCAAAGTCCCATGCGGTAATCGCTTCGGTGGTGCTGTAGTCCATGTGATCGGGGCGTTCGAAATACCCCGGCTCCCACTGCTCCGGCGAGGCCGGTGACACCGCTTCGAGCCTCAGGGCAGTCAGCCGGCCCTCGGCGTCCAGTGCGCCTTTAGCCCGGTGCAGCGTGGCCGGGTGCATGAACAGCGAGCGCATTTCATCTTCGCGGCTGTTCATCAGCTTCACCGGAACCTTGGCCTGCTGCGCCAGGTAGGCGACTTCGAACAACCAGTACTTGGCCTCCCGAGCGCCAAAGCTGCCGCCAGAAACCATTTCATTGATGGTGACTTTTTCCTTGGCGATGCGGCATACGGTTTGCGCCGCTTCCAGGGCCGATGATGGCACTTGCACCCCACCCCAGTAAGTGATCGCCTTGTCCTTGACCTGGGCGGTGATACACACCGGTTCCAAAGGGTTCTGCACTTTGTAGGGCATGTGGTAATCGGCTTCCAGCAACTGCGCCGCACCCGCCCACTGCGCATTTACGTCGCCGGCCTGCATCGCCGTCACCCGCTGCGCGGTTTTGTCGGCGATGGCCGCCGCCTGCGCTGCCGGCAATTGCTCGCTGTCGAATCCGGCGAGGGGTGAATCACTCCAGGTCACCACCAGCAGCGCCCGACCCTGCTGCGCGGCCCAGTAAGTGTCCGCCAGCACCGCGACGCCTGCCTGATTGCCGCCGAGCACGTCCGGGCGACCGGGGATCGCGATCACCTTGCGCACGCCCGGTACCTGCAACGCAGCCGCGGAATCGACCTGCAAGACTTTTGCCCCGACCACCGGCGTGCGCAGGATTACTGCCACGAGCATATCGGGTAATTCCACATCGATGCTGTACTTGAAGCGCCCGCAGACTTTCGCCGCCGCATCGCGTTTATGGCGCAGTTTGCCGATGTACTTGAACTGCGACGGGTCCTTCAATTTGACGTCGGCAGGGGCCGGCAGGTGCGCGGCGACGCTGACCAGTTCGCCGTAACCCAGGCTGCGCCCGCTGGCGCTGTGCAGCACACGCCCCTCCTCGGTGGCACAGCTGTCGACGCCGACCTTCCACTGCCTGGCCGCCGCCGCGATCAACAGCGCGCGGGCGGTGGCCCCGGCCATGCGCAGGCGATCATATTCCAGGGACACGCTGGTACTGCCGCCGGTGGAAAACACTTTCCACACCGGGTGAATGTAAGTCTCGAAGAACGGATTTTCCGGGGTGATCACCTGCACGGTCATCGGATTGACGTCCAGCTCCTCCGCCACGCAGGCCGCCAGTGCGGTCTGGGTGCCGGTCCCGGAATCGTGTTTGTGCACCACCAGCTTTACCGTGCCATCGGGCAACACGCGCACCCAGGCATTGGGCTCGAAAGCCATGGCAGGCGCCGGCGCCTTCGGGTCGCTGGCGCTCACGCCAGCAGGCAGATAGAACGCCACGGCCAAACCGGCAGCGACGGTGGCGGAATGCTTGAGAAACTGCCGGCGTGGCAGCTCGATTCGATGGCCGGTCATCACGCCTCCTTGGATGCAGTGGCGGCGCGCTTGATCGCCTTGTTGATGCGACCGTACGTGCCGCAGCGACACAGGTTGCCGGTCATGGCATTGCGGATCGACTCATCGGTGACTGCCGCCCCGGTGTTGAGCAGTGCCGCTGCGGACATGATCTGGCCGGATTGACAGTAGCCGCATTGCGGGACATCTTCGGCAACCCAGGCCAGCTGCAAAGGATGCTGTCCGGTCGGCGACAAGCCCTCGATGGTGGTGATGTCGTGCCCCGCCACGGCGGCGACCGGCAGCTGGCAGGAACGCACGGCGACCCCGTCCAGATGCACGGTGCAGGCGCCGCACAGGCCCATGCCGCAGCCGAACTTGGTGCCAGTGAGTTTCAAGTGGTCACGCAGTACCCATAACAAGGGCATGGAGGGCGAAGTCTCTACCAGCTCGTGTCGTTCGCCGTTTACTGTGAATTCGATCATTGTCAGGCTCCAAGAGAGCGGCCCGTCTTTGTGCAGGCCTGGTGCTCGAATAGTGGGAAGCCTTGGCCAATCGGGCCAGCGACGATTTCTGCCACCCTGTGTAAGTAGGACTAACAGCATGTACAAGCGATACCCGTCGGTGCAGTCCATGAGCGCATTTATCCAGGCCGCACGCAGCGGCAGTTTCTCCAGCGCCGCGCGCAAACTCGACCTGACCCACAGCGCCATCAGCCAGCAGATCCGCTCCCTGGAAGACTTCATCGGCCAGCCGCTGTTCGTGCGCGAAGGGGGCGGCAGCAACCTGACCGACGCCGGGCAGTTGTTCGCCAGCGTGCTATCCGACGGCCTGGCGCAGATCGACCGCGCGCTGTCTTCGGTGAAAAACCGCAGCGTGGCGCAGAGGCTGACGATTGACGTGGACAGCGAACTGGCCCAGAGCTGGCTCAATCCACGCTTGCCCGAGCTGCTGGATCTGCTGCCTGGGCATGAGGTGGTGCTGCTGTCGATGCCACGTTCGGACCGCAGCTCATTCGAGCGGGTCGACCTGGCGTTGCGCTACGGTTACGGCGATTGGGAAGACTGCGAGATGACGCAGATCTGCGGGGATCGGGTGATGGCGGTGGCTTCGCCTGCGCTGCTGGAACGCCATGGTCTGCAGGTGCCGATTACCCCGGCGCAGGTGTTGGAATTGCCGTTGCTGGGGTATACGCGACGGTCGTGGATTCCTTGGTTGGATGCCGCTGGCATGGCGCCTACCGAGCCGCCCGCGCGGGTGATTTTCGACAATGCGGCGAACCTGATTGCGGCGGCTGAAGCGGGGGTCGGTGCGGGGTTGGTGCGCGGGCTGCTGGCGGCGGATGGGTTGCGCACAGGGCGGCTGGTTGAACTGAACACGGCCCAGATACCGGCGCATTACAATCTGTATGCGGTGTGGCCACCGGGCCACGGCGAGCGCGTGGCGCCGGTGGTTGAAGCGGTGAGGCAGTTGGCTCAGCAAACACTCATCTGACGCCATCGCGAGCAGGCTCGCTCCCACATTGGTTTTGTGTACGACGAAAATCCCCTGTGGGAGCGAGCCTGCTCGCGATGGGGCCAGCACATCCACTGCAGCAATCGGCCCATATCGAACGCATATCATCACCCCGCCCAATTAATATTGTACGAACCCATCCCCCCCTTCCAATACTCATCCCCAAGCAGCCAGCGTCCCGAGCCGGATGCGACCAGGCGAGGGAATGCGCAATCACCTGCGCATAGAAATGGCCGATTGCCCGGACGTGGCTGCTAGCGAACCGCAAGGTTCCCTTTCCGCTATCAGGAGATCGACTTCAATGATCATCGATATCAGTTGCTATCCCACCGACCTGGTGGACCTCGCCTGGAGGCATGACGGTGACCCGTTCACCGGCGAGCGTCTGCTGGAGATGATGGATGGCCCGTACATGGTCAACGGCAAACCTCGCCGCATCGACAAAGCCTTCATCCAGCCACCCCAGGGCAACACCATCTACACCTGGACCGACGGCGACCTCACCGGCCGCGAGTCCATCGACGCCTACATGGCCTACACCCTGAAGATGGTCCAGACCTACCCGGACCGATTCATCGGCTGCTTCGTCTACAACCCGCGCTGTGGCGTGGAAAACGGCGTCGAGGCGATCGAGCGCTACGTCACCGAGCACGGTTTCAAGATGGTGCAGATGCAGGCCAACATGCATGCCTATCGTCCAGACCGTGCGCTTGACTGGGTGCGCCCGTGCTTTGAGAAATGCGCCGAGCTGGGCATCCCGGTCAAGCTGCACACCGGTGACGGGCCGTACAGCATCCCGTCGGAATGGGTGCCGATGATCAAGGAATTCCCCAACGTCGATTTCATCATGGCCCACTTCGGCGTGCAGACCGGCGGCGTCTACGTGTTCGAGCCGATGCAATGGGCGATGGAGCTGCCCAACGTCTACTGCGAATCCGGCTGGTGCCTGCAATCGCGGATCGTCGAGTTCGCCAAGGTCCTGCCGACCCACAAGATCCTGTTCGGCACCGATACCCCGCCCAACGAACCTGGCATGTGGCTGCGCCTGCTGGAAGTGCTGTGCCACGAGCCGCCGCAGGGCCTGAACCTCGACGAGGACACCCTCGAAGACTACCTGGGCAACAACACCGCACGGATGATCGGCCTGGAGCCGACAGCCCCGCCGCGTTCCGTGTCCGAAGCCGAGGCGCAACTCAAGCGCCCTGTCACCACCCAACTGGCCAGGAGCTGAATCGATGATCATCGACACCCATCTGCACCCCACCAACCTGGTCGACGAGGCCTGGCGCCACACCGGCGAACCCTTCACCGGCGAGCGCATGCTCAAGCTGATGGATGGCCCGTACATGATCAACGGCAAACCACGCCGGATCGACATGGGTTTCATCCAGCCACCACCGGGCAACACCGGCTACCGCGACGGTAACCGTCGGGGCCGCGAAGGCGTGCGCGACTACATGTCGTACATCGCCGAACTGTGCATGAAGTACCCGGACCGCTTCATCGGCAACTTCAACTTCAACCCGCGCTGGGGACCGGAAAACGGCGCGGCGGAGCTGGAATTCCACATCAAGGAATACGGCTTCAAGATGCTCAAGCTGCACGCCAACATGCACGGATACCGACCGGACCGCGCGCTGGACTGGTTGCGCCCGGCGATGAAGGTCTGCGCCAAGTACAACATCGTGGTGCTGATCCACACCGGCGACGGCCCGTACACCATCCCGACGATGTTCTACCCGATCATCCGCGAGTTCCCGATGGTCAACTTCATCATCGGCCACTTCGGCATCCAGACCGGCGGCAACTACTCGTTCGAAGCATTCTGGATGGCGATGGATACGCCGAACGTGTACTGCGAATCCGGCTGGTGCTTCCAGTCGCGGATCGTCGAGTTCGCCAAGGAGCTGCCGCGCAACAAGATCGTGTTCGGTACCGACTCGCCGCCCAACGAGCCGGGCATGTGGTTGCGCGAGCTGGAGGTGCTGTGCTCGCCGGCGCCGCAAGGCCTGGGGATCGATGAGGATCACCTGGAGGATTACCTGGGCAACAACATTGCACGGCTGTGCGGCATCGAGCCAACCCCGCCGCCCAGGGACCTGATCGAGGCGGACATTCGCCTGACTACCACTTACCTGTAGGGCATCACACAGAACCCCTGTGGGAGCGGGCTTGCTCGCGAAGGCGGTGTGTCATTCAACATCGATAGCGACTGACACACTGCCTTCGCGAGCAAGCCCGCTCCCACAGGGGTCAGTGTCAAGACGCAACACAGCGACTTTACAGGCGCGAAGATGACCCGGCACTTGATCGATCGGCAGGCCAACAGTCCATCGATCACCCGCCGTCTTCAACACTGCGCGCCTGCTTTTTACGAGGTGAAACCATGACCGTTTCGACGCTTGGCGATACCCAGGACTTCCACGTATTCATCGACGCCTATCGCCGGCAATATCCGGACGATGTGCTGACCATTCACGACGCCTTGAGCGCCGACCAGGACATCACCGCCCTGGTCGACGCCCTCGCCGCCCAGGGCCGCGATCCGCTGCTGATCTGCGAAAACGTCGGCACTCTCGGCGTGCCGGTAGCCACCAACCTGTTCGCCTCCCGCACCCGCATTGCGCGGATCTTCGGCGTCACCCCGGCGCAACTGCACGAGACCTTCCAGGCCCGCGCCAACCAGCCAATCGCGCCGATTTACGTCGAAACCGGCCCGGTACTGGACGAGATTTTCGAAGGCGAAGCCGTGGACCTGGCGCTGCTGCCGATGCTCAAGCACTTCGACAGCGACCGCGGGCCCTACATCACCAACGCGATCATCATCGCCGAGGACCCGGTGACCGGCATTGCCAACATGAGCTATCACCGCTCCATGCGCCATGCCCGCCAGACCCTCGCCACCAGCCTGCATTCCCGGGGTCACCTGTGGCGCATGCTGCAAACCGCCAGGGAACGTGGGGAGGAATTGCGCGTGGCCATGGTAGTCGGCGCACACCCGCTGTTCATGCTTGCCGCCGCCGCGCGGTTACCTTTTGGCAGTGATGAGCGAGCCGTCGCCGGTGGCTTGTTCGGCGCAGCGCTGGAGCTGGTCAAAACCCCCCGCTACGGCATCGGCGTGCCGGCTTTCGCCGAGTTCGTACTCGAAGGCGCGATCGACCCGGCGGCCTATGCGGAAGAAGGCCCGTTCGGTGAATTCAGCGGTTACTCCTCGGACCGTTCGACCAACAACGTCCTGCGCGTCGACACCCTGATGCGGCGCAAGGATGCCTGGCTGGTGGACGTGGTCGGCGGGCGTTATGCCGAACACCTGACGCTGGCGCGGCTGCCCCGTGAAGCGGAGATGAGCGAAAAACTCAAGGCACGCTTTCCTGCGGTCACCGCCGTGCACTACCCCAATTCCGGCACGCATTTTCATTGCTACGTAGCCCTGGATCAGAGCCGCGACGGTGAGGCGCGGCAGATCATGCTCGCACTGTTGGGGTGGGACCCCTACCTGAAATCAGTGATCGCGGTGGACAGCGACATCGACATCACTGACGACAGCCAGGTGCTCTGGGCATTGGCCACCCACTTCCAGCCGCACCAGGACATCTTCGTCATTGACGGCTTGCCCGGCAGCCCGCTGGACCCATCGTCCTCGGTCAATGGCACCACCTCGCGCATGGGCCTGGACGCCACCCGCGGCGCCGGATTCGACGGGATCAAGGCGCAGCTCGACCAGACCGTGCTCGAGCGTGCCCGCCGCCTGCTGCAAGGCTACCTGTCATGAACCGCCAGCGCCTGGTCGTCGGTATCAGCGGTGCGTCCGGGTTCGTCTACGGCGTGCGCCTGCTGGAGTTGCTGGCAGAACTCGACATTGAGAGCCACCTGATCATCAGCCGCGCCGCGCTGCTGACCATGGCCCATGAAACCGACTACAAACTGGCGGACGTCATCGCCCTGGCCAGTCACTACCACCGCGCCGACGACGTCGCGGCAGGCATCGCCAGCGGCTCGTTCCGATGCCTGGGCATGGTGGTCGCGCCCTGCTCCATGCGCACCCTGGCGGAAATCGCCACCGGCACCTCGGCCGGCCTGATCGGCCGCGCTGCCGATGTGACCTTGAAGGAGCGTCGGACCCTGGTGCTGATGGCCCGGGAAACCCCGTTGACCCTGGCGCACCTGCGCAACATGACGGCCGTCACCGAGATGGGCGGGATCATCTCCCCACCCGTCCCGGCCTTTTACGCGCGCCCGCAAAACCTTGCGCAAATGGTCGATCACAGCCTCGGCCGGGTCCTCGACCTGTTCGGCCTCGACGCCGGAACAGCACTGCGCTGGGGTGAACCGTCACTCAAACACACAACCTGTAGGAGTGAGCCTGCTCGCGATAGCGGTGTATCAGTCGACACAAATGTCTGCTGACACTCCCTCATCGCGAGCAGGCTCACTCCTACAGGGGAGAGTACACCGACCCATTGGTTATACAGGAGCATCACATGAACAACCCATTCAACGCCCCAACCCCCAACACCAAAATCCCGGTAACCATCCTCACCGGCTTCCTCGGCGCCGGCAAAACCACCCTGCTCAACTACATCCTCAAGGAAAACCACGGGCGAAAAATTGCCGTGATTGAAAACGAATTCGGCGAAGTCGGCATCGACGGCGACCTGGTATTGAGTTCCGAAACCGAGGAAATCTACGAGATGGTCAATGGTTGCGTGTGCTGCACTGCCGAGGTCCGCGAGGACCTTGTGCGCATCGTGCGCGAACTGGTGGCACGTCCGGTGCGGCTCGACCACATCCTGATCGAAACCAGCGGCCTGGCCGACCCGTATCCGGTGGCGCAGAGCTTCTTCATCAACGATCCGATCGCCGATGAAGTGGAACTGGATGCGATCGTGACCATGGTCGATGCCAAGCACATCGCCCAGCACCTGGAAGACCTGCGACTCGACGGAGTCGACAACCAGGCAGTGGACCAGATCGTCTGCGCCGACCGTATCGTGATCAACAAGGTCGATCTGGTGAGCAGCGCCGAAGTGACCGCCCTGAGCGAAAAAATCCGCGGCCTGAACGCGACTGCAGACCTGGTAACTTCCAGCTATGCCGAGATCGACCTGACAAAAATCCTCGGCATCGGCGCCTTCGAGTCCACGCAAAAACTCATGGAAATCGGCGCGGAACACGACCACCACGCCGATGACCATCACCACGACCTGGACCACGACCACGATCCCAGCGTTTCCTCGGTAGGCATCGCCGTGGACGGCGCGGTGAACCTGGGTGCGTTCCACCGCTGGATCAGCGAATTGCGCACCGCCCAGGCGGACAACCTGTACCGCATGAAGGGCGTATTGGCGGTCCAGGACCAGGATCAACGCTACGTGCTGCAGGGCGTACACAGCCTGGTGGAGTTTCGCGCTTCAACCTTGTGGGGCACGGAACCGCGCTCCAGCAAGATCGTGTTCATCGGCCGCGACCTGGACCGCGCGGCGTTGAATCAAGGCTTCGCCGCCTGCCTGGCAGGCTGAAACAACGGCATCGGAGCCGGTGGATGGCGGCTCCGGGCATACAGATGCCACCCAAACCGGACACACCCCCTGTGGGAGCGGGCTTGCTCGCGAAGGCGGTTAATCAGGCGGTAATTTTGTCGACTGACCCACCGCCTTCGCGAGCAAGCCCGCTCCCACAGTAGACCTCAGTGTTTGGTCTGTCGGCACCTGGCATCAGCACGAATACCCCTCTCTACAGCACAACAACAGCAAGAGGTGTTTCCCATGTCGTCAGCCACTCCGCACTCACCCATCCACCCGGTCGACCAGGTTCTGCCGGTCCGACAGATGCTCACCCTCGGCCTGCAACACATGGCCGTCTCGTACATCGGCGCCATCGCCGTGCCGTTGATTGTCGCCAGCGCCTTGAAAATGTCCCAGGCCGATACAGTCGTGTTAATCAGTACCACCCTGTTTTGCTCGGGCATCGCCACGCTGCTGCAAACCGTGGGCTTCTGGAAATTCGGCGTGCGCCTGCCGATCCTGCAGGGCGTGGCGTTCAGTAGCGTCGGCCCGGTAATCGCCATCGGCAGCAACCCGGAGGTGGGGTTCGCCGGCGTCTGCGGAGCGGTGATCGGCGCGGGAATATTTACCATGCTGGTCGCCCCCTTCGTCGGTCGATTGCGGCGGTTTTTCCCACCGGTGGTCACCGGGTGCATTGTCACCGTGATTGGCCTGCAATTGTTCCCGATTGCCTACGAATGGGTTGGTGGTGGGCGCCATGCCGCCGATTTCGGCGCGCCGGCCTACCTGGCCGTGGCCGCCGTGGTGCTGCTGACCATCCTGCTGGTCAACCGTTATGGCAGCCCGATGCTGCGCAACATGGCGGTCCTGGTGGGCATGCTGGTGGGTGCGGGACTGGCCTACGGCCTGGGCATGGGCAGCTTCAGCAGTGTCGGTGATTCGCCCTGGCTCACCGTGCCCTACCCGTTCTACTTCGGTCTGCCGACCTTCAGCCTGATTCCGATCGCGACCATGGTGGTGGTGATGATCGTGCAGATGGTCGAGTCCATGGGACTGTTTGTCGCGATCGGCGACATCGTCGACAAACCCGTGGAAGAAAAGCAGGTGATCAACGGCCTGCGCGCCAACGGCCTGGCGAGCACCATCGCCGGCATGTTCGCCGCTTTCCCGTTCATTGCCTTCATGGAAAACGTCGGCCTGGTGATCCTCACCGGCGTGCGCAGTCGTTGGGTAGTGGCAATCAGCGGGCTGCTGATGTGCAGCGTCGCGCTAGTGCCGAAGGCCGGGGCGATCATTGCCTCGATGCCGACCGCAGCCCTTGGCGGTGCCGGGATCGCCATGTTCGGCGTGGTCGCGGCGGCCGGCATTCAGACGTTGGCCAAGGTCGACTACGAACGCAATCGCTACAACGTGCTGATCGTCGGTTTCACCATCGCTGCCGCCCTGGTGCCGGTGCTGGCCCCGGCGCTGTTCAAGCAATTACCCGAGTGGAGCCAGCCGTTCCTGCACAGCAGCGTGGTGATCGCCTGCCTGGTGTCGGTGCTGCTCAACGCCACGCTCAACGGCGTCAGCGCGCCTGACAGCGCCGCCACCAAACCTGCATCCCACAGCCTCTGACCGGAGAAGTCCATGACTCAACTTCAAAATATCCTGATCAAAAATCCGCTGGCGGTGATGACCGGCCTGCGCGGCGCCCGCGCCCGGGCTGGCAGCGTCGACATCCGCGTGGTCAACGGGCGCATTGCCGAAATGGCGGCCGGCCTGGTGGCGCAACCCGGCGAACGGGTGATCGATGCGCGCAATTGCCTGGTGTACCCAGGCTGGATCAACACCCATCATCACCTGTTCCAGAACCTGCTCAAGGCCGTGCCCGAGGGTTTGAACCAGGACCTGCAAGGCTGGCTGGCGAGCGTGCCCTACCCGCGTCTCAACCGTTTCACTCCGCAGCTGTCACGCATCGCCGCGCGGCTGGGCATGGCCGAGTTGCTGCTGTCGGGGGTGACGACCTGCGCCGACCACCACTACCTGTATCACGCCCATGGCACCACCGAGACCGGCGACCTGCTGTTCGACATGGCCGACGAATTTGGCCTGCGCTTCGTGTTGTGCCGGGGTGGCGCCCTGGAATCGGCCAGCGCGCATCCCGGGTTCTCGAAAACCGCGCTGCAACCGGAATCGCTGGACCAGATGGTGGGGGATATCGAGCGCCTGAAGTCGCGTTATCACCAGGACATTCCAGATGCCATGCGCCGGGTCGTGGTGGCGCCGACCACGCCGACGTTTTCCCTGCCCCCGACTTTGTTGCGTGAACTCGCGCACACGGCTCGCGGCCTGGGCCTGCGTCTGCACACGCACCTGTCAGAGACGCAGAACTATGTGAACTTCTGTCGCGAGAAGTACAACTGCCTGCCCGTTGAATTCGTCGCAGAACACGAATGGCTTGGCCCGGATGTGTGGTTTGCCCATGCGGTGCACCTGCAGCCTGGCGAAATCCGCATGCTCGCGCAGACCGGCACCGGCATTTCCCACTGCCCGGTAAGCAACGCCCGCTTGGGCAGCGGTATTGCACCAGTGCCGCAGATGGCCGAGGCCGGCGTGCCGATATCCCTGGGCGTCGATGGCGTGGCGTCGAACGAGTCCGGGAGCATGGTCGGTGAAGCGAACACCGCGTGGCTGATTCACCGAGCGGAACAAGGCGCCTCGGCGACTACCGCCGAGGACGTGATTCATTGGGGTACGGCCGGCGGCGCGCAGGTATTGGGGCTCGGTGCAGTGGGCACCCTGGAGATCGGCCAGGCGGCGGACCTGGTGATCTACGGCCTGGACCACCCACGCTTCTTCGGCTTCCACGACCTGGCGGTAGCGCCAGTGGTGGCCGGCGAACCGATCACCGTACGCTACAGCCTGGTCGGTGGCCGAGTGGTGGTGGATGACGGAGTGATACCCGGCCTGGACCTGGAGCGCATGCGCGCCGAAGCGTGGGAAGGTGTGCAGCAATTGATGCACGTCGACGATTAATCCCCCCACCCGTGGGCAGGAGCAACCTGTGGGACAAGGCCAACCTGTGGGAGCATAGCTTGCTCGCGATAGCGGCGGATCATTCAACATTGATGTTGAATCAGAGTATGCAATCGCGAGCAAGCTTTGCTCCCACAGGTTGTGTCTTATGCCACAGGTGTTTCGCACCAGACAGGTGCAGGCATGACCTCCCTCAAGCAGCCAATTGTCCGCTGGCAATCGCTGCCGAAGCCGCCAACATCGCCCGCAACAACACCGCACACCCCGCCGCCAGATCATCCGGCGCAGCGTTTTCGATTTCGTTGTGGCTGATTCCTCCTTCGCACGGCACAAAAATCATCCCCGCCGGACCCAGTTCAGCGAGGAAAATCGCGTCGTGCCCCGCGCCACTGACGATATCCATATGCGACAGCCCCAAGCCGTGCGCTGCATTGCGCACCGCGTTGACACAGCCCTGATCGAAGTACAGTGGCGGAAAATCCGCCGTGGGCGTCAGCTCGTAGCTCAGGCCATGCTTCTCGCAGGTGGTTTCAATCACCTGCCGAACCTCAGCAATCATCGAATCCAGACGAGCCGGTTCCAGATGCCGGAAGTCCAGGGTCATGCGCACTTCTCCGGGAATCACATTGCGCGAGCCGGGGTAAGCCTGCAGGCAACCCACCGTGCCGCAGGCATGCGGTTGATGACCGAGAGCCGCACTGTTGACGGCGCCAACAATGATCGACGCACCGACCAGGGCGTCCTTGCGCAGGTGCATCGGCGTCGGGCCGGCGTGGGCTTCAACACCGCGCAGCTTCAGGTCAAACCACTTCTGCCCGAGGGCGCCCATGACCACGCCGATGGTCTTGTGCTCGTCCTCAAGGATAGGGCCCTGCTCGATGTGCGCTTCGAAATAGGCGCCGACCGCATGACCACTGACCTTGCGTGGGCCGGCATAACCGATGGCATTCAATGCTTCGCCCACGGTGACGCCTTCGGCATCGACCTTGGCCAGGGTTTCTTCCAGGGTGAATTTCTCCGCGAACACCCCGGAGCCCATCATGCAGGGAGGGAAGCGCGAGCCTTCTTCGTTGGTCCAGACCACCACTTCCAATGGCGCCTCGGTTTCCACGCCGAGGTCGTTGAGGGTGCGCAGGACTTCGACACCGGCGAGCACACCAAAACAGCCGTCGAACTTGCCACCGGTGGGTTGGGTGTCGATGTGGCTGCCGGTCATTACAGGTGGCAGGTCCGGATTACGTCCCGGACGGCGGGCAAAGATATTACCTATGCCGTCGATGCTGACGGTGCAGCCGGCGTCCTCGCACCACTTGACGAAGATGTCCCGGGCCTGGCGATCAAGATCGGTCAGCGCCAGGCGGCAGACGCCACCCTTGACCGTGGCGCCAAGCTTGGCCAGTTCCATGAGCGACTGCCACAGGCGGTCGCGATTGATGTGCTGATGGGTGGACTGCAGAACGTCTACAGCAGCGTTCATGATGATCTCCTCAGGCAGTTTTATAGGTCTTCAGATAATTAAATGGTGAGTTCGAGGCCGCCATTGCGGGCAAGCCCGGCTCCCACAGGTTATGCGGTGTCCCCAATATCTGGGGCTGACACAAACCCTGTGGGAGCCGGGCTTGCCCGCGATGGGGCCATCCCTCACACCGCAGATTTCACGGCAGACTGACTGGGCCGCATCACGCACAACCCGTAATAAATCACCCCACCCAACGCCGATCCGGTAAACCAGCCATAACTGTAAAACCAGCTGAACGCATCGCTGCCCAGCGACAGCAGGGTCAACACCACCGGCACGCCGAACGCGATAAAACCAAACCAGTTCCACGCCGGATACACGTCATCGCGGTACAGCCCGGCCAGGTCCAGCTGCTGTTTCCTGATCAGGAAATAGTCCACCACCATGATCCCGGCGATCGGCCCCAACAGGCTGGAATAGCCCAGCAACCAGTTGGAATACACCGTCTCCAGGCTCACGTCGGAAACAATCAACCCAAGCTTTTTCAGCAACTCGTGGGCCATCAGCACCAGCCCGACCACACCGGTCAGTAACACCGCCTTGGTGCGGTTGATCACCTTGGGCGCGATGTTCTGGAAGTCGTTGGTCGGCGACACGATATTCGCCGCCGTGTTGGTCGACAGCGTCGCGATAATGATCAGTGCCATGGCCACGGCAACCCACACCGGGCTCTGGATATGGCCGATCAGCGTCACCGGATCTGAGACGGTGACACCTACCAGTTTCACCGAGGCGGCAGTCATCACCACACCGAGTGCCGCAAACAGAAACATGGTCAGCGGCAGGCCGATAATCTGCCCGACTATCTGGTCCTTCTGGCTCTTGGCATAACGACTGAAGTCCGGAATATTCAGGGACAAGGTTGCCCAGAAACCGACCATCGCAGTGAGCCCGGCGGCGAAGTAGCTGACCACGCTCGCACCTTCTGGACGCTTGGCCGGGATCGCCATCAGTTCGGTCATCGACACGTTCGGCATGGCCCAGACCAGCAGTCCGACACCGACGAGAACCAGCAATGGCGCCGACAGGGTTTCCAGCCACTTGATGGATTCAGCGCCGCGGATCACCACCCACAGGTTCAGCGCCCAGAACACCATGAATCCAATGACCTCACCGGTACCACCCAGGGACTTCCAGCCCTCGAATACTGAGCCGAGGAACAGGTGGATCGCCAACCCACCGAACATCGTCTGGATGCCGAACCAGCCACAGGCGACCAGGGCGCGAATCAGACAGGGAATATTGGATCCGAGGATGCCGAACGAGGAACGCAGCAACACCGGAAACGGGATGCCGTACTTGGTACCGGGAAAGGCATTCAGTGTGAGTGGAATCAGCACGATGATATTGGCAAACAGAATCGCCAGCAGTGCTTCGCCAACGCTCAAGCCGAAATACGCGGTGAGTACGCCACCGAGGGTGTAGGTCGGCACGCAGATCGACATGCCGACCCACAATGCCGTGATGTGCCACTTGTTCCAGGTTCGTTCGCGCACCTTGGTCGGTGCCATGTCGTGGTTGTACCGGGGACTGTCGAGGACGTCGGTGCCGGCTTCCAGCTCATACAAGCCGTTGCGCTCGGTCACTTGCGATCTGATCTGTTGCATGGCCGCTCCACTGTTATTTTTGATTATTTGCTCATCAGGGGCTGGCGACATCAATAAACATGCCGGGTGCCCCGCTTGCGCATCGGGCAGATCCATCAAAACGCTTTAACACTCTGAAACTGATCAATTTTATTTATATCGACAATAAGTCCCCGGCGTCCTGCAAGGCACTCAGGCCGAATACCAGGCAAGTTGTCCAAACCGTCAGGACTCAATCTGGTGCATTAAACTTTTTTCCCGCTTGGCGCGTTAACCATAGACGCTTCTCAAGCAGCTGATTTCACATAAGAAATCTCGTCTATTTTGGCAACCTGTCAAGTGCGTCAAAATGGGGAGAGACTGTACCAAACTGGTGAAAACTAATTATAAACGTTATTAATCAATAGCTTAATAACGATATAAGCTTATAAAAAATATTCTTGCTCATTCCCTGAACTCAGTCTAGTTTCTATTCCTGACAGCGCTGACAGGAATACACCTGTTTGCGCCTGGTTCATATAAAACATTTAGAACCGGCACCAGTCGGTCATTGCCTGCGAGGAACTCGGAATGTCTCTGTTGATCCGTGGCGCCACCGTTGTTACCCATGATGAAAGTTATCGCGCCGACGTCTATTGCGCCGACGGCGTGATCAAGGCCATCGGTGAAAAGCTGGATGTTCCGGCGGGTGCCGAACTACTCGACGGCAGTGGCCAGTACCTGATGCCCGGCGGCATCGATCCACACACTCACATGCAACTGCCCTTCATGGGCACCGTGGCCAGCGAGGATTTTTTCAGCGGCACGGCGGCAGGACTTGCCGGTGGCACCACCTCGATCATCGATTTTGTGATCCCCAACCCCCAGCAATCGCTGATGGAGGCTTTCCATCAGTGGCGCGGCTGGGCAGAAAAATCAGCGTCGGATTACGGCTTCCACGTCGCCATCACCTGGTGGAGCGAGCAGGTTCGCGAAGAAATGGCCGAGCTGGTCAGCCAGCACGGGGTCAATAGCTTCAAGCATTTCATGGCGTACAAGAACGCGATCATGGCGGCTGACGACACGCTGGTGGCGAGCTTCGAGCGCTGTCTGGAACTGGGCGCCGTGCCGACCGTGCATGCGGAAAACGGCGAGCTGGTGTATCACCTGCAACGCAAGCTGATGGCCCAGGGCATCACCGGGCCCGAAGCGCATCCATTGTCGCGGCCTTCCCAAGTGGAAGGCGAAGCCGCCAGCCGGGCGATCCGGATTGCCGAAACCCTGGGTACGCCGCTGTACCTGGTACACGTGTCGACCAAGGAAGCCCTCGACGAAATCACCTATGCCCGCAGCAAGGGCCAGCAAGTCTACGGCGAAGTGTTGGCCGGGCACCTGCTGCTCGATGACAGCGTGTATCAGCATCCGGACTGGCAGACCGCCGCCGGCTACGTGATGAGCCCCCCGTTCCGCCCGCGCGGCCATCAGGAAGCGCTGTGGCACGGCCTGCAATCGGGAAACCTGCACACCACCGCCACCGACCACTGCTGCTTCTGTTCCGAGCAGAAAGCCGCCGGCCGAGACGATTTCAGCAAGATCCCCAACGGCACCGCCGGCATCGAAGATCGCATGGCGCTGCTCTGGGACGAAGGGGTCAATACCGGGCGTTTTTCCATGCAGCAGTTCGTGGCGTTGACCTCCACCAACACCGCGAAGATCTTCAACCTCTACCCGCGTAAAGGTGCGATCCGCGTGGGTGCCGATGCCGACCTGGTGCTGTGGGATCCACAAGGTACGCGAACCATCTCTGCGGCGACCCATCACCAGCAGGTGGACTTCAACATCTTCGAAGGCAAGACTGTGCGCGGCGTGCCCAGCCATACCATCAGCCAGGGCCGCGTGGTCTGGGCCGATGGCGACCTGCGAGCCGAGCGCGGTGCCGGGCGGTATGTCGAACGGCCGGCGTATCCGGCGGTGTTTGATTTGTTGAGCAAGCGGGCGGAGTTGAATCAGCCGGTTGCTGTGAAACGCTGAGATCGAGGCCTTCGGCCATCGCGGGCAAGCCTTGCTCCCACAAGTTTACTTCGGCCTATCGCGGGCAAGCCCGGCTCCCACAGGTGTTGTGAACGCCCGATGTACCTGTGGGAGCAAGGCTTGCCCGCGATGAGGCCGGCCCGGACAACACAAATCCCACTGCCCACCAGAGGCAGCACCTCAAAAACCATGAGGCAAAAACCGTGATCAAGAGCCTGAACCACCTCCCGCATCCCCACGAGAACGCAGCCGCTCTCGCCGGTCATTTCACCGACCTGGCGCCTGCGCTCAATGACCGTCAGGCGCACCTGGAAGCCTCGCGCTGCCTGTATTGCTACGACGCGCCCTGCGTAAACGCATGTCCCAGCGAAATCGACATCCCCTCGTTCATCCGCAACATCCATGCGGAAAATGTCCAGGGCGCAGCGCATAAAATCCTCTCGGCCAACATCCTCGGTGGCAGTTGCGCACGGGTCTGCCCCACGGAAATTCTTTGCCAGCAAGCCTGCGTGCGCAATAACGATCATGAGTGTGCACCAGTGCTGATCGGCCTGCTGCAGCGCTACGCGGTGGACAACGCGCATTTCACCGAACATCCATTCCCTCGCGCGGCGGCCACCGGCAAACGTATAGCGGTAGTTGGCGCCGGTCCTGCTGGCTTGTCCTGCGCCCACCGCAGCGCCATGCACGGCCATGACGTGGTGATCTTCGAAGCCCGCGACAAAGCCGGCGGTCTCAACGAGTACGGCATCGCCAAGTACAAGCTGGTGGATGACTACGCGCAGAAGGAGCTGGATTTCCTCCTGCAAATTGGCGGCATCGAAATCCGTCATGGACAAAAACTCGGCGAGAACCTGACCCTCAGCGAACTGCACCAGCAATTCGACTCGGTGTTCCTTGGCATCGGTCTCAACGCCAGCAAGCGCCTCGGTCTGGCCCACGAAGACGCGCCGGGACTGCTCGCCGCCACCGACTACATCCGCGAACTGCGCCAGTCCGACGACCTGACCCAATTACCGCTGGCGGATCGCTGCATCGTCCTCGGCGCCGGCAATACCGCCATCGACATGGCCGTGCAGATGGCCCGCCTTGGCGCCCGCGATGTCAACCTGGTGTACCGCCGCGGCGTCGAGGAAATGGGCGCCACCGGTCACGAGCAGGACATCGCCAAGGCCAATCAGGTGCGCCTGCTGACCTGGGCGCAACCGGAGGAAGTGCTACTGGATGACCACGGCAATGTCCGCGGCATGCGTTTCGCCCGCACCTCACTGGTCGAAGGACGCCTGCAAACCACCGGCGAAACCTTCGAGCTCGCCGCCGACGCCATTTTCAAAGCCATCGGCCAGGCTTTCGATTCCAGCGCCCTCGCCGACCCCATGGCCCGGGAATTGAAACGCCAGGGCGAGCGCATTCAGGTCGATGAGCAGCTGCGCACCAGCATCCCCGGCGTGTACGCAGGGGGCGATTGCACCAGCCTCGACCAGGACCTCACTGTACAAGCCGTGCAACACGGCAAGCTGGCCGCCGAGGCCATCCACGCCCAACTCATGCTCAATGTGGAGGCTGCGTAAATGGCCGATCTCTCAATCAACTTCGCCGGTATCAAAGCCCCCAATCCATTCTGGCTGGCCTCCGCCCCGCCCACCGACAAAGCCTACAACGTAGTGCGCGCATTCGAGGCCGGCTGGGGTGGCGTGGTCTGGAAAACCCTGGGTGAAGACCCCGCGGCGGTCAACGTGTCGTCGCGCTACTCGGCGCACTTCGGGGCCAACCGCGAAGTCATGGGCTTCAACAACATCGAGCTGATCACGGACCGCTCCCTGGAAATCAACCTGCGGGAAATCACCCAGGTCAAAAAGGACTGGCCGGACCGCGCCCTGATCGTTTCGCTGATGGTGCCCTGCGTCGAAGAGTCGTGGAAGTTCATCCTGCCGCTGGTCGAAGCCACCGGTGCCGATGGCATCGAACTCAACTTCGGCTGCCCCCACGGCATGCCCGAGCGCGGCATGGGTGCCGCGGTCGGCCAAGTACCGGAATACGTGGAACAGGTCACGCGCTGGTGCAAGACCTATTGCTCGCTGCCGGTGATCGTCAAGCTCACCCCCAACATCACCGACATCCGCGTCGCCGCCCGCGCGGCCCATCGCGGCGGCGCCGATGCGGTGTCGCTGATCAACACCATCAACTCCATCACCAGCGTCAACTTGGAACGCATGGTCGCCAACCCGGTGGTCGGCAGCCAGAGCACCCACGGCGGTTACTGCGGTTCAGCGGTCAAGCCCATCGCCTTGAACATGGTCGCCGAAATCGCCCGCGACCCACAGACTCAACGCCTGCCCATCTCCGGCATCGGCGGCATCGGCTCATGGCGCGACGCGGCAGAGTTCATTGCCCTGGGCAGCGGCTCGGTGCAAGTGTGCACGGCGGCGATGCTGCATGGCTTTCGCATCGTCGAGGAAATGAAGGATGGCCTGTCGCGCTGGATGGACAGCCAGGGCTACGCCAGCATCGCCGACTTCTCCGGGCGCGCGGTGGGCAATACCACGGATTGGAAGTACCTCGACATCAACTACCAGGTCATCGCCAAAATCGACCAGGACGCCTGCATCGGTTGCGGTCGCTGCCACATCGCCTGCGAAGACACCTCGCACCAGGCAGTGGCCAGCCTCAAGCAAGCCGACGGCACCCACAAGTATCAAGTAATCGACGACGAATGCGTGGGCTGCAACCTGTGCCAGATCACCTGCCCGGTGCAGGACTGCATCGAGATGGTACCGATGGACAGTGGCAAGCCGTTCCTGGACTGGAACCACGATCCGCGTAATCCGTACCATGTTGCCGTTTGATTTTTAAGATCAAAAGATCGCAGCCTCGTTGCACTCGACAGCTCCTACGCGGATCTCGGGGCTCCACAGCCCCCCTGTAGGCGCTGTCGAGTGCAACGAGGCTGCGATCTTTCAAGTCTGTCTCTACACCAAGGACTATCAGTTCTGCTAGTAGACAAGGACCAATCAAAATCCGATCCTGAGAGCACGTCATCTCCAGGGACTTCCTCATGACCTCCTCCTTGAAAATCCTCCAGCGGTATCACTACGACGCTGTAGATCATCTGATAGCCACTGACCTTCCAGCTCACGCAAGCGCCCAGCGTTTCTACCAAGGCAACCACCTGGTGACAGAACTGGGAGAGCATTCGCAGCGGACGATCTTTCGCCATGATTCTCAGCCACTGGCTCAACATGAAGCCGCTACTGGCTTAAATGAAACTGCACTGCTGGCAACCGAACAAGCCCATTCTTTGCTGCACAGTTTCACGCAATCCAAAGCAGAGCATCTGGCTTACACTGCCTACGGTTATCACTTGGCCGAAGGTTTGAGCCAGATGATTGGATTCACGTCTGAGCACCCTGAGCCGATTACGGGACACTATCTACTAGGACAGGGGACAAGGGCATTCAATCCGGTATTGATGCGTTTCAACAGCCCAGACGAATTAAGTCCATTCGGTGCAGGCGGAATTAATTGTTATGCCTACTGCCAGGGCGACCCCGTTAACTACAATGACCCTAGTGGAAATATGCGCTTCAAGATTTTGCCACGGAGAATCAATAGAAACGCATCCGGAATCATTCAGAATCCGCAAAATAGGCTAGGTGTAGTCGATGGCTTCACGGGAAACACGATGAGCAGTCAACGCCGCCGAACAACGTTCCGTCCGATCAACATGACCAATCAAGCACCCGATGAGTCCTCGAGGGTAATGAGTCGCAACTCGCCCTCACTTGTCCCCTTCGAAACTAAAATCCCCTCCACGAAGGTTTTGGCAAACAATCAGCCTGCGCTGCCACGAACTCGAAGAGATGACGTGAACTTGATTAAAAACGGGGAGATGTTCGACAGTACCAAGGCTCAACACCCGAACATTCAGCAATTATCCAACCCTGAAGATATCCAGGCTGCCCAATATTTCATGGCCCAGGAACAAGATCCGCGACGCTTTTTCAGCATAAGGGTCAACCGTATAAAATTCAAACAAGCACTTATTCGAATCAAGGGATCCAGCCTGGAAAACCATATTACAGAAACTAGCAAAAAACTTCGCCGGAATTGAATCCAACCTGGAGGATTACGGATCATTACTTCGCTGACAGAGCCTTCCGCTTATTCGGCTTTCACCATCATCCGCATGATGCGATTTGCTGGTCCGAGCGAAACTGGATAGTTCGTTGTACACAGTGCGCATGTGCCAAGACCGGTCAGAGGCCATGCGCGACTCGGAGCGGGCAAACGTGGCTTCTTAGCCCGCTTCGACGCTAGCGCGTCAACCGTCGTATGCGACACCTACGGCTCCAACCCAATCCCCCTTAAAATCACACTCGTCACCGTCTGCACCGCCCGCTCGAACTGCATATCCGACAACGGCTGATGATCATTCAAAATATTCACCTGATGATCAAAATCCGCATAATGCTGGGTCGAAGCCCAGATCATGTACAGCAAGCTGGAAGGCTCCACCGGCAATATGCGTTTGTCCTCCACCCACTGGCGGATTTTCGCTTCTTTCATTTTGGCCCAGTCATACAGGCTGGCGTCCAAGGCTTCACCGAGGGTCGGGGCACCGTGGATGATTTCATTGGCCCAGACTTTCGAGCCATAAGGCCGGCTGCGCGAGTGCTGCATCTTGGCGCGGATGTAGCTGCTGAGGACCACGCGGGGGTCGTCGAACATTTCGAAGCACAGGGCGTCCTGTTTCCACACTTCCAGCAGGTCGAACAGCACGGCGCTGTAGAGTTCGCTCTTGGTGCTGAAGTAGTAATGCAGGTTGGAGCGCGGCAGTTGCACTTCGGCGGCAATGTCGGCCATGGCGGTGCCGCCGAAACCTTTTTCGGCGAAGACCTTTTCGGCCCCCAGCAGAATTTTCTCGACGTTACTGCGACGAATCTCGATCTTGTGATTGCCCATGAGGGCTCCCTGGCGACAGCGTTGCTCAAGACTAGCATCCGCTCTACCTCGCGGCGACAGGGGAAAACGAAACTTCATACAGGCGACTTATGGAAGGTAAACTGACAGCCTTTCGAACCTGCACCAGAGGTATTCCCTGATGACGCTGAAGAAAACCCTGACCACCGCCGCCCTGCTCGGCGCGCTGTTCGCCGCTTCGTCGGTGTTTGCCCACGCCCACCTGAAAAGCCAGACCCCGGCTGCCGACAGTACGGTCAGCGCTCCCGCTGAGTTGCGCCTGGTGTTTTCCGAAGGCGTTGAAGCGACCTTCACCAAAGTGACCCTGAGCAAGGACGGCGTCACTGTGCCGCTGAAAAGCCTGGCCACCGAAGGCAGTGACAAGAAAACCCTGGTGGTCACCCCGGCCGCGCCCTTGACTGCCGGCGCGTACAAGGTCGAATGGCACGCGGTGTCGGTCGACACCCATAAAAGCGAAGGCGCCTACAGCTTCAAGGTTGGCCAGTAATTCATGACGAGCGCGATGGTACTGTGCCGCTTTCTGCATTTCACCGTGGTGCTGATGCTGGTCGGGGCCTGGGTGTTCAGGCCCCTGCTGTTGGGACGCGACGCCACGACGCTGGATCAGCCATTGACGCGACTGAGTCGGTGGCTGGCGGCGGTGGCGTTAGTCAGCGGCGTCTGCTGGTTGCTGTTGATCACGGCGAGTATGGCTGGGGATTGGCAAGCGGCATTCGACTTGCCGACCTTGCAGCTGGTGTTGCGCAATACGTTTTTCGGCCAGGTGTGGCGTTGGCATCTGCTGCTTAATGGTTTGTTGCTGGCGTTACTGCTGACACCCTGGCATGCACGCCGGGCGCCGCGACTGGTGCTGGGAGGCCTGTTGTTGGCAGCTCTGGCCCCGGTCGGCCATGGCGCCATGCTCGATGGGTTGAGTGGCCAGCTGCTGATCCTCAACCAGATCGTGCACCTGATGTGTGTCGGTATCTGGCTCGGTGGGCTGATGTTGCTGGTGATGATATTGCGCCAGCCGCGAGGGCAGCCGATCGGTGCGATTCTTGAGCGTTTCAGCGGAGTGGGTTATGCGCTGGTGGCCGGCTTGGTGGTGACCGGCTTGATCAACGTGCGAGTGCTGACAGGGCAGTTGTGGCCGACGCCGTTGTGGTCGGGGTTTGCCTTGATTCTGCTGATCAAGGTCACGCTGGTGGTGGTGATGCTTGGCCTGGCGTTGTTCAACCGGTTGCGCATCAAGGACTGCGAGCAGCGGATGGAGGCGTTGAAAGCCAGTGTGATCATGGAGTGGCTGTTAGGGATTGGCGCGGTGGCGGCGGTGTCGTTATTGGGGACCATGCCGCCGATGGTGGCTGCCTAGAGTCAAAAGATCGCAGCCTTCGGCAGCTCCTACAGAGAAACGCAAATTCCCAATGTAGGAGCTGCCGAAGGCTGCGATCTTTTGATCTTGACCAGCTAGCTTCCCTCCGCCGCCGTATCGATACTCACCACCACCGACATCCCCGGCCGCAAGCGTTCACTCTGCGCCTGGCCGTCATCCACGGTAATGCGCACCGGCACCCGCTGGGCGATCTTGACGAAGTTGCCGGTGGCGTTGTCCGCCTGCAGCAGCGCAAATTCCGCACCGGTACCTGGTGAGATGCGCTGCACCCGCCCCTGAAACTTGCGGTGATCCAGCGCATCTACGGTAAACGTTACCGGCTGCCCGATCCGCACGTTGTTCATCTGGGTCTCCTTCATGTTGGCAATCACCCACAACTGATGCGGCACCAGCGCCATCAGCTGCGCGCCGGAGTTCACATAAGCGCCCAGGCGCACGCCGATCTGGCCGAGCTGGCCATCGCGAGGCGCAACGATGCGCGTGTTCGACAGGTCGATACGCGCCAGTTGCACCGCAGCGTCGGCGCTGGCGACTGCCGCTTCCAGCGAGCCACGGTTGACGATTACCGACTGCAGATCCTGCCGGGCAATTTCCAGGTTGGCCTGGGCCTGGGCGACTGCGGCAATGGTCTGCGCATTGGCCGCCAGGGTCACGTCCAGCTCGCGTTTGGACACCGAACCATCACGGACCAGTTCGTTGTTGCGGCGCAGGTCCGCTGCGCTTTTACGGGCCTGGGCCTGACTGTCGGCGACCGCTGCCTGGCGCAGCTTGATGGTCGCCTCGGCACTGTTGCGCTGCTGCACCACGTTGGCCAGGCCAGCTTTTTGCACCGCCAGTTGCGCAAGGGCCTGATCGAGGCGCTGCTGGTAGATCCGATCATCCAGGCGCACCAGCAAGTCGCCGGTCTTGACGAACTGGAAGTCCGACACCGGTACTTCAAACACGTAGCCACTGAGCTGCGGTCCGATGATCGTCACCTGGCCGCGCACCAAAGCATTTTCGGTGGTCTCGATGGCACTGCTGAACGGTGGCAGCTGCCACGCATACAGTACGATCAGCACGCCCACCAGAGCGATGGCGGCAAAGCTCATGGACGAAACAACCCGAACCCGCAGCGAACGGGGTTCGGTGGCGGGCGTGGACGGTGGCGCGACGCCCTCGGGGGTGGCGGCAATGGCGTTGGTGGTGGTCGTGGTCGGTTCGGTCATGAAGAAGTGGCACCGCGGGTGGAGTCGGGAGGCGTTGGGGTGACGTTTTTGCTAGTGCTCATCAGCCACAGGGCACGTAGGGAAATCCAGATCATGGTCAGCACAGCAATCACCGCGATCAGCATGAACACATCGTTATAGGCCAGCACGTTGGCCTCGCGGGTGGCGGCCGTCGCCAGGCTGCGAATGCCCTGCAGATTGCGCAGGCCAGGGTCAGCAATCACCGAAGCGAGGGCATTGCCGCCACTCTGGACCCTGGCGGCCACTCGCGGATCGGTCAACACCAGGTGTTCGACAATGTTACTGGAGTGAAATTTCTCCCGAACGATCTGAAAAGTGCCGAGCAACGCCGCACCGATAAGCCCGCCGAGGTTCTGGCAGATGCCGAAAAGCACCGAAAAGCTCACCAGGTTGCGCGGGTTGGTCAACACGTTGCGCGTGCCCAGCACCATGGTCGGGCCGAGAAAAAACGTGCTGCCGAACGCCAGCAAAAACTGGCTGAAGTACATGTTCTCCGGGCGCGTCAAATTGTTCGATTGACTATCGATCACTGAGCCGACGGCCATCAGTGCCAACGACACGATCAACGGGCTGAACAGGTGTTTGGGGCTGATGGTCAGCGCACTGGTCAGCAGCCCGGCGATGCTGCCGATCATCATCACCACATACAGGCTGTGCAGTTGCTGGCTGCTCATGTTCAGGGTTTGCATGAAACCGACGGCGCCAGTGGACTGCTCCGAAGTCACCATGCGAATGAGCACCACCGCCAGGGCCAGGCGAATCATCACTCCGCTGCCCAGCCAGCGCGTCATCAACATCGGGTTGCTGCGGTTGTGTTCGATGGCCAGGCCGGCGCAGATCAACACGATGGAGCCGGCCGACGCGACGCCAATCCACGGAGCTTCCAGCCACCAGTCGATGCGCCCGAGCGACAGCACCGCACAGAGCAGCGCGACACCGCTGGCGAGAATGGCGAAGGTCAGGAAGTCGAGTTTTTCGAAGGTCTTGAAGCGATCACCGGGCGGCAGCTTGAGCAGAAATACGCAGCCCAGGGACAACAACGCCATGCCCAGTTCAAACAGATAGAGCCCGCGCCACTCGGCGATTTGCAGCAGGTCTTCGGAAAACAGCCGGGCCAGGGGCAAGGCCAGTTGCGAGCTGCCCAACCCAAGCACCAGCGCCTTCATCCGCCACTTCGCCGGGAAGGCCTGGATCATGTAATAAAGGCCCAGGGAGCTCAGCGCCGCCCCGACCATACCGTGGGCCGCGCGCACGGCGATCGCGGAGTTGAGGTCGTTGACGAACAGGTGGCCGAAGGTCACCAGCGCGTACAGCACCAGGAACACTTCGGTGAACGCGCGCAGGCCGAACTGTTGGCGAAACTTCACCAGCAGCAGGTTCATCGAGACGTTGGTCATCACGTACGCCGCCGGTAACCAGGCCATTTCGGCGGTGGTCGCACCCAGCGCACCTTGCAGGTACGGCAGGTTGGCGATGACCAGCGAGTTGCCCAACCCGCCAGTCAATGCCACCAGCAACCCAACCAGCGCATAGGCCAGGCGCTTGGCCGTGGAGTGCTCCGGCGTCGAAGGAGAACCGGGCAGGCTGGGCCGCTCGTGGGGCTGCCAGTCGCGCGGGGCGTAGTGATCCATTCAGTGGCCTTGTGTCAGAGGTGGTGCCAGTTTGCCGGAAAACCTCCTGAGCCAACACCCATAACGTCTACCCCCCTATACCTCGGACTCTGCCCCCCTGTGGGAGCAAAGCTTGCTCGCGATTGCGGTGTGCCTGACACAACAGCGCAACTTACAGGCCGCTGTCGCGAGCAAGCTTTGCTCCCACAGGCCAATTCCCAAAATCTCGTCCGGTCATCGTATAAGTTGTGATTGACAACCCCCTAAAACCTCGCAAATAATCAAACCCACGTTGTACGACGACGTATAACAATAATAAAAACAAAAACACCAAGGGAGCGTCACTGTGAGCCATCTCGTCCGCAATTCCTTCGCCAACACCCCTCGCCCGACTTTTGCACGCCGCCAAACCCTCAGTCTTATCAGCCTCGGTGGCATCGTCCTGGCCCTGCCCCTGGCCAGTCAGGCCGAAGGTTTTATCGATGACAGCAAGGCGACGCTGAATCTGCGCAACGCCTACTTCAACCGCAACTACACCAACCCGGCCTATCCCCAAGGCAAGGCTGAAGAGTGGACGCAGAGCTTCATCCTCGATGCAAAATCCGGCTTCACCCAGGGCTTCGTCGGCTTCGGTGTGGACGTGCTCGGCATGTATTCGCAAAAGCTCGACGGCGGTAAAGGCACCGGCGGCACGCAGTTGCTGCCGATCCACGACGACGGTCGCCCGGCGGACAATTTCGGGCGGATGGGCGTGGCGGTCAAAGGCAAGATCTCCAAGACCGAGGTGAAGGTCGGCGAATGGATGCCGGTGCTGCCGGTGCTGCGTTCGGATGACGGACGCTCGCTGCCGCAGACGTTCCACGGCGGCCAGGTCACCTCCACCGAGATCAGCGGCCTGACGCTCTACGGCGGCCAGTTCCGTCAGAACAGCCCACGCAACGATGCGAGCATGGAAGACATGTCCATGAACGGCAAGGCGGCGTTCACCTCGGACCGCTTTAACTTCGGCGGCGGTGAATACACCTTCAACGACAAGCGCACCCTGGTCGGCGTGTGGTACTCGGAACTCAGCGACATCTATCAGCAGCAGTATTTCAACCTGAGCCACAGCCAACCGCTGGGTGACTGGACCCTGGGCGCCAACCTCGGTTTCTTCAATGGCAAGGAAGACGGCAGCGCCCTGGCGGGCGACATGGAAAACAAGACCACCTTTGCCATGCTCTCCGCCAAATATGGTGGCAACACCTTTTACGTGGGCCTGCAGAAACTGACGGGCGACAGTGCGTGGATGCGCGTCAACGGCACCAGCGGCGGCACCCTGGCCAACGACAGCTACAACTCCAGCTATGACAACGCCAAGGAAAAATCCTGGCAGCTGCGCCACGACTACAACTTCGTCGCCCTGGGCATTCCCGGCCTGACCCTGATGAACCGCTACATCAGCGGCGATAACGTGCACACCGGCGCCATCACCGACGGCAAGGAATGGGGACGCGAATCGGAACTGGCCTACACCGTGCAGAGTGGTGCGCTGAAAAACCTCAACGTGAAATGGCGCAATGCGTCGATCCGCAAGGATTTCAGCACCAACGAATTTGATGAAAACCGCATTTTTGTGAGTTATCCGATTTCGTTGTTGTAGGCCAATGTCGCGTTGACAAAACCCGGAAACTCTAACGATACTTCGACAATGTCGTACGACAACCTACAACAAATCCAATAATAACTGCTGGTCCAGGATTCCCATGACTACTACTCCTACAGCCCCATTCAATCGCCTGCTACTCACCGGCGCTGCAGGCGGGCTCGGTAAAGTGCTACGCGAAAGCATGCGGCCCTATGCCAATGTCATTCGCCTTTCGGATATCGCCGACATCACCCCGGCCGTGGATGATCGCGAAGAAGTGGTCACCTGTGACCTCTCGGACAAGCAGGCCGTGGATCATCTGGTCGAAGGCGTGGACGCCATCCTGCATTTCGGCGGTGTATCGGTTGAGCGTCCGTTCGAAGAGATCCTCGGGGCGAACATCTGCGGCGTGTTTCACATCTACGAAGCCGCGCGCAAGCACGGGGTCAAGCGAGTGATTTTCGCCAGTTCCAACCACGTGATTGGCTTCTATCAGCAGGGTGAGATCCTCGACGCCCACTCCCCTCGCCGTCCCGACAGCTACTACGGCCTGTCCAAATCCTATGGCGAGGACATGGCGACCTTCTACTTCGATCGCTACGGCATCGAAACCGTCAGCATCCGCATTGGCTCCTCGTTCCCGGTTCCGCAAAACCGCCGGATGATGAGCACGTGGCTGAGCTTCGGCGACCTGACGCAACTGCTCGAACGCGCGCTGTATGCACCCAATGTCGGCCATACCGTGGTGTACGGCATGTCCGATAACAAGGAAGTCTGGTGGGATAACAGACTGGCCTCGGGGCTTGGTTATGTGGCCCAGGACAGTTCGGAAGTGTTCCGCGCCCAGGTCGAAGAACAACCTCTACCGGCTGCCGATGATCCGGCGCGGGTCTACCAGGGTGGTGCGTTCTGCGCCGCTGGACCGTTCGGCAACTGAGCCCTGCAACAGTCCCCGCAACAAAAACCAAGGGAATGAGTGGCCATGCAAGCAGAACTGATTGTCGATGCCCGCAACGCGGTCGGCGAAAGCCCGGTGTGGGTCGCCCGGGAAAACGCCCTGTACTGGGTGGATATCCCCAGCGGCGGCCTGCAACGCTGGAGCGCCGATAGCGGCCACGTGCACGCCTGGAAAACCCCGCAGATGCTCGCTTGCATCGCGCGTCAAGCCGACGGCAGCTGGGTTGCTGGAATGGAAGACGGCTTCTACCAACTGCGCCCGCACAGCGATGGCAGCCTGGACAGCGAGTTGCTGGCCCACGTTGAGCATGCGCGTGCGGACATGCGCCTGAATGACGGGCGCTGCGATCGCCAGGGCCGCTTCTGGGCCGGGAGCATGGTGCTGAACATGGGCGCCAATGCCGCGAACGGCAGCCTTTACCGCTACAGCGCCGGGCAGACCGGCCCGATCGAAGCCAGGCTAGGCGGCTTTATCGTACCCAACGGCCTGGGTTTCAGCCCGGATGGCCGCACCCTGTACCTGTCCGATTCACACCCGCTGGTCCAGCAGATCTGGGCTTTCGACTACGACATCGACAGCGGCACGCCTTCCAACCGCAGGCTGTTCGTCGACATGAACCAGTACGAGGGACGCCCTGACGGCGCCGCAGTGGATGCCGAGGGCTGCTACTGGATCTGCGCCAATGACGCCGGGTTGATTCATCGTTTTACCCCCGATGGCCGCCTGGACCGTTCCCTCGCCGTGCCGGTGAAAAAACCCACCATGTGCGCCTTCGGTGGCAGTCGCCTGGACACGCTGTTCGTGACCTCGATCCGCCGCGGTGACGACCACGACCCTCAGTCCCTGGCCGGGGGAGTGTTTGCATTCACCCCGGGTGTCCAGGGTTTGCCGGAACCGCAATTCAATCACTCGCTATAAACCGCCCTTGCTGTGCCTTGAATAAAAACAACAACAAGACTGGAGGTCGCCCCATGGACTTCAAACGCACGTTGCTCGCCGCTGCACTCCCTCTGGCTTTCACCCTGAGCGGTGCCGCCCAGGCCCTGGAAATCAAATTCGCCGACATCCATCCCACCGGTTACCCCACGGTCGTAGCGGAAGAACAGCTGGGTAAAACCCTGGTGGCCGACAGCGACGGCAAGCTGACCTTCAAGATGTTCGCCGGCGGCGTGCTCGGCTCGGAAAAGGAAGTGGTCGAACAGGCCCAGGTCGGTGCCATCCAGATGGCCCGGGTCAGCCTCGGCATCGTCGGGCCCGTGGTACCGGACGTAAACGTGTTCAACATGCCGTTCGTGTTCCGTGACCAGGCGCATATGCGCAAGGTCATCGACGGTGAAGTGGGCGATGAAATCCTCGCCAGGATCACCGACTCCGAATTCGGCCTGGTCGCCCTGGCCTGGATGGACGGCGGCACGCGCAACATCTACACCAAAAAGCCGGTGCGCAGCCTTGAAGACCTCAAGGGCATGAAGATCCGTGTACAAGGCAACCCGATGTTCATCGAGACCATCAATGCCATGGGCGGCAACGGCATTGCGATGGATACCGGTGAAATCTTCAGCGCCCTGCAGACCGGGGTAATCGATGGCGCGGAAAACAACCCGCCGACATTGCTTGAACACAACCACTACCAGAATGCCAAGTTCTATAGCCTCACCGGCCACCTGATCCTGCCAGAACCGATCGTGATGTCGAAAATCACCTGGGACAAACTGACCCCTGAGCAGCAAGTGCTGGTGAAGAAAACCGCCAAGGCCGCCCAGGCCCAGGAACGCACCCTGTGGGATGCGAAGTCCGCCAGCAGCGAAGAAAAACTCAAGGCTGCCGGCGTCGAGTTCATCACCGTCGACAAGAAACCTTTCTATGAGGCCACCGCCTCGATCCGCGAGAAATACGGCGCGCCTTACGCCGACCTGATCAAGCGTATCGAAGCGGTCCAATAACCTCCCCCTGGCACTCATGAAAGGCCGGCGCCACTGACGTCTGTTTACGTCCGCGCGCGCCCGGTTACGGTGGAACCCGATGAAGAATCTACTGCTGCGCGTCAACGACAAGCTCTACATGACCTGCATCTGGGTCGCCGGACTGTCAGTCCTGGCCATCTCGCTGATCATTCCCTGGGGCGTATTCGCCCGCTACGTCCTCGGCACCGGCTCCAGCTGGCCGGAGCCTACGGCAATCCTGCTGATGATGGTCTTTACCTTCATCGGCGCCGCCGCCAGCTACCGCGCCGGCGCACACATGGCGGTGGCGATGCTCACCGATCGCATGGCGCCTGAGTTGCGCAGGGCCATGAGCATTTTCTCCCAGCTGCTGATGGCGACGATCTGCCTGTTCATGGCGATCTGGGGCACCAAGCTGTGCATCTCGACCTGGAATCAGTTCATGAGCGCCCTGCCCACCCTGCGCGTCGGCATCACCTACATGCCGATCCCTGTGGGCGGTGTGCTGACGCTGATCTTTGTCCTGGAAAAACTCTTGCTGGGTGACCAGAGCAACCGTCGGGTCGTGCGTTTCGACCTGGTTGAAGAAAATGAAGGTGCCGCATAAATGGACGCTCTGATTCTGCTTGGCAGCTTTATCGCATTGATCCTGATCGGCATGCCGGTCGCCTATGCCCTGGGCCTTTCGGCCCTGATCGGGGCGTGGTGGATCGACATTCCGTTCCAGGCCCTGATGATTCAGGTGGCCGGCGGGGTGAACAAATTTTCCCTGCTGGCGATTCCGTTCTTCGTCCTTGCCGGCGCGATCATGGCCGAGGGCGGCATGTCCCGGCGGCTGGTGGCGTTTGCCGGGGTGCTGGTGGGGTTCGTGCGCGGCGGCCTGTCGCTGGTCAACATCATGGCCTCGACCTTCTTCGGCGCGATCTCCGGCTCTTCGGTGGCGGACACGGCATCGGTCGGCTCGGTGCTGATTCCGGAAATGGAACGCCGGGGTTACCCGCGGGAATTTGCCACGGCAGTCACCGTGAGTGGTTCGGTGCAGGCACTGTTGACACCGCCCAGCCACAACTCGGTACTCTACTCCCTGGCGGCCGGCGGCACGGTGTCGATTGCCTCGCTGTTCATGGCCGGCGTGGTGCCTGGCCTGCTGATGAGCGCGTGCCTGATGGTGCTGTGCCTGATCTTCGCCAGGAAGCGTAATTATCCCAAAGGCGAAGTGATTCCGCTGCGCCAGGCGCTGAAGATCTGCGGCGAGGCGATGTGGGGCCTGATGGCCATGGTGATCATTCTCGGCGGGATTCTGTCGGGCATTTTTACCGCCACCGAATCGGCGGCAATCGCGGTGCTGTGGTCGTTCTTCGTGACCATGTTCATCTACCGCGACTACAAATGGAGCGAGCTGCCCAAGCTGATGCACCGCACGGTGCGAACCATTTCGATCGTGATGATCCTGATCGGCTTCGCCGCCAGTTTCGGCTACATCATGACCCTGATGCAGATCCCGGCAAAAATCACCACGATGTTCCTGACCCTGTCGGACAATCGTTATGTGATCCTGATGTGCATCAACGTCATGCTGTTGCTGCTGGGCACGGTGATGGACATGGCGCCGCTGATCCTGATCCTGACGCCGATCCTGATGCCGGTGATCCTGGGCATTGGTGTGGACCCGGTGCAGTTCGGCATGATCATGCTGGTGAACCTGGGGATCGGATTGATCACACCGCCGGTGGGCGCGGTACTGTTTGTGGGGTCTGCGGTGGGCAAGGTCAGCATCGAAAAAACCGTGAAGGCGTTGTTGCCGTTTTATGGCGTGCTGTTTTTGGTGTTGATGTTGGTGACTTACGTTCCGGCACTGTCGCTTTGGTTGCCGCATTTGGTGTTGTAACCAGCGACAACACACATTCCTGTGGGAACTGACCACAACTGTGGGAACTGATCATCCCTGTGGGAGCAAGGCTTGCCCGCGATGAGGGCCTCAAGTCCGCCAAAAGCATCGCGGGCAAGCCTGCTCCTACAGGGGGCGCTGGACCGTCAGCTGCTGGCGCGCAGAAGCATATAGGTCGCAATGACTACACACAGGCTGGCAAATCCGACTTGCAGGGCGCGGGCCGGCACCTGCGCGCAGAAGCGCCGGCCGATAAGCATGCCGACGATACTGGCGACAATGAAGGTCACGCCCAGGTCGTCGATCCGCACACCGGCATGGAACGCGCCGATCACCCCGATGGCTGAGATCAGGCTGATCACCATCAGCGAGGTGGCGACGATGCCGCGCATCTGCACGTCGGTCAGTTGCTTGAATGCCGGGACGATCAGAAACCCGCCGCCCACCCCGAGCAAGCCGGACACCACCCCAGTCACTGCGCCCAGCGCCGCCAGGGTCGCGGTGCACTTGGCGGTCCAGGAAAAGCGCCCGGTCTGCTGATCGAGCATGCAATTTTTCTGGCCCCAGTTGGCGTGGCCGTGATCGCTGGGCCCCTCTTCATGTCGCTCGCGACGCAACATGCGCCAGGCGACCATGATCATCAGCAGGCTGAACAGGATCATCAGGACTTTCTCCGGCAACTGATGGGCGAAAAAGATTCCGACCGGCGAAAAAATCGCCCCCAGCAAGGCAATCAACAGCGCGGCGCGGTAGCGAACCAGGCCGTGGCGCAAGCCATCGATCGCGCCGACGGCCGCCGCACTGCCAACCGCAAACAACGCAACCGGGGCCGCTTGGGTCATGCTCCAGCCGAGTCCCAGCACCAGCGCCGGCACCGCCAGGATGCCGCCGCCGGCCCCGGTCAATCCGAGGACCAGGCCCATCACCACGCCAAAAAAAACTGCCAGCAACATAAACACTCAAGATCCATGAATAAGCCGGGAACGCCCGGTATCGATGAGTTACAGGATAGAGGTTGCGGGGCTTTTTTCCTTGCAAGAATTGATCGGGGCTGGCCAATGCGGGGCAAATGACTCTACGCTCAGCGCTTGTCCCACGAAGAACCGGCCAACATGCCTGCCCTGATTGAAGCTTTTCTTGACCCCGCCTCATCGACCTGGAGCTACGTGATTTACGAGGGCGATGGCAGTGCCTGCGCCATCGTTGATCCGGTGCTTGATTACGACGCGGCGGCCGGTCGTACCGGCACTGTCCAGGCGGATCGAATCAGTGCGTTCGTGCGTACGCATCAACTACAGGTGCAGTGGTTGCTGGAGACCCACGCCCATGCTGATCACCTGTCGGCCGCGCCTTACCTGCGCCGGGAACTGGGCGGCAAGATCGCGATCGGCCAGTCGATCAGCAAGGTTCAGGACGTGTTCAAGAACCTGTTCAACCTGGAACCCGGGTTTGCCGTGGACGGCTCGCAGTTCGACCACCTGTTCGCGCCGGACGAGTCGTTCATGATCGGCAATCTGAAGGCCACGGCCTTGCATGTACCCGGTCATACCCCGGCAGACATGGCCTACCTGATCGACAGCAACCTGATTTTGGTGGGAGATACCCTATTCATGCCGGACGTGGGCACTGCCCGTTGTGACTTCCCCGGTGGCGATGCCAGGCAGATGTTTGCTTCGATTCAGAAGCTGCTGGCGTTCCCGGCCAGCGTGAATCTTTATGTCTGCCACGATTACCCGCCCGAGGGTCGCGAGCCTTGCTGTGCGACTACGGTTGGCGCGCAGCGAAAAAGCAATATTCATGTGCGCGACGGGATGGATGAGGACGGGTTCGTGGCGATGCGCACTCAGCGCGACGCCGGGTTGGGCATGCCGAACCTGTTGCTGCCGGCGATTCAGGTGAATGTGCGGGCGGGGAATTTGCCGCCGGCGGAGGACAATGGCGTCGCTTACCTGAAGATTCCAATTAATCGCTTGTAGGAAAATTCACTCACGCCCTTAAATTTTCTATTTTTACTGACAGTTTGTAGCGACAAGACGGACTTGAGTAACCTGCTTGAGCGAACAATACTTCATTGGACAGACAACCAATGGAGCTACAGCAATATGGACATTCGTCGTAACCATCGTGACATGACACAACAACAGAAATACGCGTTCGTCGAAGCAATCCTGCGCCTGAAGAATGAGATCCCCAGTGTGCTGCGGCCAGGGCAGCAAAACCGCTACGATGATTTTGTGCAAATCCACAAAAACTCAATGGGTCGCGGAAACCCGATCATTCCCAACCCTCATCGAAGCCCGCTGTTCTACCCCTGGCACCGAATATTGATTCGCCAATTCGAATTAGCGCTTCAGAGGGCGGCGAATGACGAAAGCATGGCCCTGCCCTACTGGAACTGGCAAATCATCGGAGCAGACAACCCCTTCACCTCAGACTTCATGGGTGGCAACGGTGACAACATGCAGAACCAGGTGGTCACCAGTGGACCTTTTTCGCGTAACACCAGCCAATTCGATGTACGGGTATGGGATTCTGCCACCGGGGACACAGGCCTGCGTCGAAACTTTGGGGCAGAAAGCACCCTGCCTTCGGCCGAAGCCATTGTTTCGGCGTTGAACGGTATTCCCTATTGGTCTGAACAACCAGAACAACCGGTGCAACCAGAAACACCAGTACAGCAGGTCCAGATTGGCTGGGAAAATTTTTCAGAATTCGAGTTGCACAATCCGGTGCATGCCTGGATAGGAGGCAACATGGCTGAAGCATCTTCTGCCAACGACCCGATATTTTTCCTCCATCACTGCAACCTTGATCGCTTGTGGGAATGCTGGAAACGACAGCATCCCACCACGCCTGGCTTCATGTCCCGGGACAACTCTCCCAATGGGGTGATGGAGTCAACGCTAATCTTCAATCCAGCCAATGAGCCCGCTCCGTGGGAGCATAACTACACGGTCGCGCAAACGCTCATTACCGAGGGCCTCGAATACCGATATGACTACCTCTGACGGCAGATAGAGTTTAGCCGACCAAGGTGATGCCATTCGCTGGCAACGGCAACGCCGTCTTGTACCGCACCTGCTTGAGCGCAAAACTCGAGCGGATATTTGCCACACCGGGCACCTTGGTCAGAAAATCCATCATGAAGCGCTCCAGCGACTGGATGGTCGGCACCAGCACCCGGATCAGGTAGTCCGGATCACCCGCCATCAAGTAGCACTCCATCACCTCCGGACGATCGGAAATCGCCTCCTCGAACTGCTGCAACGCCTCCTCCACCTGCTTTTCCAGGCTGACGTGGATGAACACATTGACGTGCAACCCCAGCAGATCGGCGTCCAGCAGCGTGACCTGCTCGCGAATCAACCCCAGTTCCTCCATTGCCTTGACCCGGTTGAAACACGGAGTCGGCGACAGGTTCACCGAGCGCGCGAGGTCGGCGTTAGTGATGCGCGCATTCTCCTGGAGGCTGTTGAGAATGCCGATGTCGGTACGGTCCAGTTTACGCATGAGACAAAATCACCTGTTTTTTGTGTTTATGCAGGTTTTTTATCCTCAAATGATCCTGAGCGCAACGAAACAGAGATAAATATTCTTCTTCAGCCGGCCTATGATTGTTGTAGGACAAGATTTCTTCCACAGAAGAATGACTGTCAGCTCACTACAAGAAATTCACAAGATCGAGCGTAGAAGCCATGAATCAAGCGTACGAACCGCTGCGCCTGCACGTTCCCGAACCCTCGGGCCGCCCAGGCTGCAAAACCGACTTCTCCTACCTGCGTCTAACCGATGCCGGCACGGTGCGCAAACCCCCAATCGACGTCGAACCCGCCGACACCGCTGACCTGGCCAAGGGCCTGATTCGCGTGCTCGACGATCAGGGTAATGCGCTCGGTCCATGGGGCGAAGGCGTACCTGGCGAGATCCTGCGCAAAGGCATGCGCGCCATGCTCAAGACGCGGATTTACGACAACCGCATGGTGGTCGCCCAGCGTCAGAAGAAAATGTCGTTCTACATGCAGAGCCTTGGCGAAGAAGCCATCGGCAGCGGCCAGGCCCTGGCGCTGAACGTCGATGACATGTGCTTCCCGACCTACCGCCAGCAAAGCATTCTGATGGCACGAGACGTGCCGCTGGTGGATCTGATCTGCCAGCTGCTGTCCAACGAGCGCGATCCGCTCAAGGGCCGTCAGTTGCCGATCATGTACTCGGTCAAGGACTTCGGCTTCTTCACCATTTCCGGCAACCTCGCCACCCAGTTCGTCCAGGGTGTGGGTTGGGGCATGGCCTCGGCGATCAAGGGCGACACCAAAATCGCTTCGGCCTGGATCGGCGACGGCGCTACCGCTGAGTCCGACTTCCACACCGCCCTCACCTTCGCCCACGTTTACCGTGCACCAGTGATCCTCAACGTGGTCAACAACCAGTGGGCAATCTCTACCTTCCAG
Organism: Pseudomonas sp. LB3P31; assembly: GCF_054897945.1. Lineage (NCBI taxonomy): Bacteria > Pseudomonadati > Pseudomonadota > Gammaproteobacteria > Pseudomonadales > Pseudomonadaceae > Pseudomonas > Pseudomonas sp. LB3P31. The sequence continues at coordinate 126,330 of NZ_CM142710.1, read as the reverse complement.
GCGATTGCCGGTGGTGAAGCCACGACGTTCGCCGGTCGCGGCGTGGGTTGCGGCATTGCCTCCCTGCGGGTCGATGGCAACGATTTCGTCGCGGTCTACGCCGCCTCTGCCTGGGCCGCCGAACGCGCCCGCCGCAACCTTGGCCCGACCATGATCGAATGGGTCACCTACCGCGCCGGTCCGCACTCGACATCCGATGATCCGTCCAAATACCGTCCTGCCGACGACTGGAGCTGCTTCCCGCTGGGCGACCCGATTGCGCGCCTCAAGCAGCATCTGATCAAGATCGGCCAGTGGTCCGAAGAGGAACACGTCGCCGTCAGCGCCGAGCTGGAAGCTGAAGTGATAGCCGCGCAGAAAGAAGCCGAGAAGTACGGCACACTCGCCGGTGGCCAGATTCCGAGCGCCGCGACCATGTTCGAGGACGTTTACAAAGAGATGCCGGAGCACTTGAAGCGCCAGCGTCAGGAGTTGGGGATCTGACATGAACGATCACAACAATAAAATCGAGCTGGAAACCGCCATGACCACAACCACCATGACCATGATCCAGGCCCTGCGCTCGGCCATGGATGTGATGCTTGAACGTGATGACAACGTCGTGGTCTTCGGCCAGGACGTGGGCTACTTCGGTGGCGTGTTCCGTTGCACCGAAGGCTTGCAGACCAAGTACGGCACCTCCCGGGTGTTCGACGCACCGATTTCCGAAAGCGGCATCGTCGGTGTGGCCGTGGGCATGGGTGCCTACGGTCTGCGTCCGGTGGCCGAGATCCAGTTTGCCGATTACGTCTACCCGGCATCCGACCAGATCATTTCCGAAGCCGCCCGCCTGCGCTATCGCTCCGCAGGCGAGTTCACCGCGCCGATGACCCTGCGCATGCCTTGCGGCGGTGGCATCTACGGTGGCCAGACCCACAGCCAGAGCATCGAGGCGATGTTCACCCAGGTCTGCGGATTGCGCACGGTGATGCCGTCCAACCCCTATGACGCCAAGGGCCTGCTGATCGCTTCCATCGAAAACGATGACCCGGTGATCTTCCTCGAGCCAAAACGCCTGTACAACGGCCCGTTCGACGGCCATCACGACCGCCCCGTAACCCCATGGTCGAAGCACCCGTCGGCGCAAGTGCCGGACGGTTACTACACCGTGCCGCTGGACGTTGCCGCGATTGCGCGTCCGGGCAAAGACGTGACCATCCTCACCTACGGCACCACCGTGTACGTGTCGCTAGTGGCTGCAGAAGAGACCGGGATCGACGCGGAAGTCATCGACCTGCGCAGCCTGTGGCCGCTGGACCTGGAAACCATCGTCAAGTCGGTGAAGAAGACCGGTCGATGCGTGATCGTTCACGAAGCGACCCGCACCTGCGGTTTCGGCGCCGAACTCGCCGCCCTGGTGCAAGAACACTGCTTCCATTACCTCGAAGCGCCGATCGAACGCGTCACCGGTTGGGACACCCCCTACCCGCACGCGCAAGAGTGGGCGTATTTCCCTGGCCCGACCCGAGTGGGCGCGGCTTTGCATCGGGTTATGGAGGTCTGAATGGGCACGCACGTTATCAAGATGCCGGACATTGGCGAAGGCATTGCAGAAGTTGAATTGTCGGTGTGGCACGTCAAGGTAGGCGACCTGGTCGTCGAAGATCAGGTACTGGCCGATGTGATGACCGACAAGGCGATGGTCGATATTCCATCGCCCGTCCACGGCAAGGTAATTGCCCTGGGCGGCGTGCCCGGCGAGGTCATGGCGGTTGGCAGCATCCTGATCAGCATTGAAGTGGAAGGCGCCGGCAACGTTAAGGAGTCGGCCCAGCCGGCGGCTGCAGTTGTGGTTAAGGAAGCAGCGGTTGCGGCACCTCAAGTGGAAGCGGTTGCGCCTGTCGCAGCTGCTGCCCCGCGCGCTGCGGTCGCTCAAGGTCCGATGGTTGCCCGCGAAGCCGATGAGCGTCCGCTGGCCTCTCCGGCCGTGCGCAAGCATGCCCTGGACCTCGGCATTCAGTTGCGCCTGGTGCGTGGCACCGGTCCTGCGGGCCGGGTACTGCACGAAGACCTCGATGCCTACCTGGCACAGGGTCAGTCGAATCCATCGAGCGCGTCAACCGCTGCTGCCGGTTATGCCCAGCGCCACGACGAAGAGCAGATTGCTGTCATTGGCATGCGTCGCAAGATTGCCCAGCGCATGCAGGACGCCACTCAGCGCGCCGCCCATTTCAGTTATGTCGAGGAAATCGATGTGACTGCCGTGGAAGAACTGCGCGCGCATCTGAATGAAAAACACGGCGCCAGCCGCGGCAAGCTGACACTGTTGCCGTTTCTGGTCCGCGCCCTGGTGGTTGCCCTGCGTGATTTCCCGCAGATCAACGCCCGCTATGACGACGAAGCCCAGGTCATCACCCGTCTTGGCGCGGTACATGTGGGTATTGCCACCCAGGCCGACATCGGCCTGATGGTGCCAGTGGTGCGACACGCCGAAGCTCGCAGCCTGTGGGACAACGCTGCCGAAATCTCGCGTCTTGCCTCCGCCGCACGCAATGGCAAGGCCAGCCGCGACGAGCTCTCGGGCTCGAGCATCACCTTGACCAGCCTCGGAGCTCTGGGCGGGATCGTCAGCACTCCGGTGCTGAACCTGCCGGAAGTGGCGATTGTCGGCGTGAACAAAATTGTCGAACGGCCGATGGTGGTCAAAGGCCAGATCGTGATTCGCAAGATGATGAACCTCTCCAGCTCCTTCGATCACCGCGTGGTCGATGGCATGGACGCGGCGCAATTCATCCAGGCGGTGCGCGGCTTGCTCGAACAACCCGCCACGCTGTTTGTGGACTAAGTCTCTGTGGAGCAAGGCATGCAAACTCTGAACACCACACTGCTGATCATTGGCGGCGGCCCCGGCGGTTATGTCACCGCGATCCGCGCCGGCCAGCTGGGCATCCCGACCATCCTGGTGGAAGGTCAATCCCTGGGCGGCACCTGCCTGAACATCGGCTGCATTCCGTCCAAGGCGCTGATTCACGTCGCCGAGCAGTTTCACCAGACTCGCAACCACAGTCAGCACTCGGCCCTGGGGATCAGCGTTGCGACGCCTACCCTGGACGTCGGCAAGAGCGTTGAATGGAAGGACGGCATCGTTGATCGCCTGACCACCGGCGTTGCTGCGCTGCTGAAAAAGAACAAAATCCAGGTCATACAGGGCTGGGCGAAGATCATCGACGGCAAATCCGTCGAGGTCGGCGACACGCGGATCCAGTGCGAGCACCTGGTGCTGGCCACCGGCTCGAAAAGCGTCAACCTGCCGATGCTGCCGATGCTGCCGATCGGCGGTCCGATCATCTCTTCCACTGAAGCCCTGGCACCAACCTCGGTGCCCAAGCGCCTGATCGTGGTGGGCGGTGGTTACATCGGCCTGGAGCTCGGGATTGCCTACCGCAAGCTGGGCGCCGAGGTCAGCGTGGTCGAGGCCCAGGATCGCATCCTGCCCGCCTACGACGCCGAACTGACCCAGCCGGTTCACGAAGAACTGAAAAGACTTGGCGTGAAGCTTTACTTGAAGCATAGCGTCGAAGCTTTTGATTCTAAAAGTAATACGCTGCAGGTACGAGATCCTGAGGGCGATACCTTGAATCTGGAGACCGATCAGGTATTGGTCGCGGTCGGGCGCAAGCCGAATACCCAGGGGTTTAACCTGGAAGCCTTGAACCTCGACATGCACGGCTCGGCGATCAAGATCGACAACCGTTGCCAGACCAGCATGCGCAATGTGTATGCGATCGGCGACCTGAGCGGCGAACCCATGCTGGCTCACCGCGCCATGGCCCAGGGCGAGATGGTCGCGGAGCTGATCAGTGGCAAATCCCGCGAGTTCAACCCCACGGCCATCGCTGCCGTGTGCTTTACCGACCCGGAGCTGGTGGTGGTCGGCAAGACCCCGGACGACGTCAAGGCGGCGGGCCTGGACTGCATCGTTTCCAGCTTCCCGTTCGCGGCCAATGGCCGGGCGATGACCCTGGAATCCAAAAGCGGCTTCGTGCGCGTCGTGGCACGGCGTGACAATCATGTGATTGTCGGCTGGCAAGCGGTGGGCGTGGGCGTTTCGGAGTTGTCGACGGCGTTCGGCCAAAGCCTGGAAATGGGCGCTCGGCTGGAAGACATCGCCGGCACCATCCATGCGCATCCGACGCTCGGCGAGGCGGTGCAAGAAGCCGCTTTGCGTGCGTTGGGGCATGCGCTGCACCTGTGATTCAGAACAATGGATGGCGGCATAGATGGCCCCATCGCTAGCAGGCTAGCTCCCACACTTGGAATGCGTTCTCCTGTGGGAGCCAGCCTGCTGGCGATTTCTTGAGGTCAGCTCGATTTATCTGTCTGTCATCCGATAGTCCGGACTGCGAAATAGCCGCAGAATGAAGTATTGTTGTCCCCATCCAAAAAAACGTCAGAAGCCTTGAACCGCTTTGGCGGTTGTTCAGTGATAGAGGGTGTCATGGGTAACGAAAGCATCAATTGGGACAAGCTGGGTTTTGATTACATCAAGACAGACAAGCGCTTCCTCTCGTACTGGCGTAATGGCGAGTGGGACAAGGGCACCCTGACCGAAGACAACGTGCTGCACATCAGCGAAGGCTCTACTGCCCTTCACTATGGCCAGCAATGCTTCGAAGGCATGAAAGCCTATCGTTGCAAGGACGGCTCGATCAACCTGTTCCGCCCGGACCAGAACGCCCTGCGCATGCAACGCAGCTGCGCGCGCCTGCTGATGCCGTTCGTCGAGACTGAGCAGTTCATCGAAGCCTGCAAGGAAGTCGTCCGCGCCAACGAGCGCTTCATCCCGCCTTACGGCACCGGCGGCGCTCTGTACCTGCGCCCGTTCGTGATCGGCGTGGGTGACAACATCGGCGTGCGCACCGCCCCCGAGTTCATCTTCTCGATTTTCTGCATCCCGGTTGGTGCCTATTTCAAAGGCGGCCTGACCCCGCACAACTTCCTGATCTCCAGCTTCGACCGCGCGGCCCCTCAAGGCACCGGCGCAGCCAAGGTCGGTGGCAACTACGCCGCCAGCCTGATGCCAGGTTCCCAGGCGAAGAAAGCCAACTTCGCCGACTGCATCTACCTGGATCCGATGACCCATTCGAAAATCGAGGAAGTCGGTTCCGCCAACTTCTTCGGTATCACGCACGACAACAAGTTCGTCACGCCGAAGTCGCCTTCGGTGCTGCCGGGTATTACCCGTCTGTCGCTGATCGAACTGGCCCAATCGCGCCTGGGCCTGGAAGTGATTGAAGGTGACGTGTTCATCGACAAGCTGGCGGACTTCAAGGAAGCCGGTGCTTGCGGTACTGCGGCAGTGATCACGCCGATTGGTGGTATCAACTACAACGACCACCTGCATGTGTTCCACAGCGAAACCGAGGTGGGTCCGGTTACCCAGAAGCTTTATAAGGAGCTGACCGGGGTACAAACAGGCGATATCGAAGCGCCAGCTGGCTGGATCGTCAAGGTTTGACCTGACGCTTGCGACATCCGAGCCCTCCATTGCTTTGGCAATGGGGGGCTTTTTTTGCCTGAGGTTTCGATGAAACCTGCAGAAGCCGTAGGAGCTGTCGAGAGAAACGAGGCTGCGATCTTTTGACCTGGCTTTTGAAAAAACAAGATCAAAAGATCGCAGCCTCGTTTCTCTCGGCAGCTCCTACGGGGTTCTTCCAGGGCCGCCCAGGGCCAATCCAATCCGCTTACCCTGCCGCCCCTTGATCCCACTCGCCTGGCCATCCTGCTGCTTACCCGTGCGTGCCTGGGTAATCAAACCAGGAATCAGTGCTCCCTCGGGCAGATTTTTCCAGAACCGCGTCGGCAAATGCCCCTCCATTACCTTAGGATTCAACCGCGCCGGATTAAAGATGTGGCTGTAATAGGTCAACCACATGTCACCGTGAGGGTCGTCAATGTTCTGCGCCATTTGCTGCCATTCCACCGGACATTGGCGCTGATAGATCAACTGCTCGCCATCGTAATAAACGCCATCCCTGGGCGTCGCGATCAACCAGCGGTGCCGACCCATGCGCCCAATGAAATGCTCACTGGCGCTGTGCAGGATGTCGTGGGCCGGCTCATGCCAGGCCACATATTCCGGCCCCTCGCAGCCAGGCAGTTCAACGAACCGCACAAATGCATGTAAATGATGAGATTCACGGCGTATCTGCTTGATTCTTCTCTGTAATTCGGTGCCAAGCTTGTCGCCAGCCATCATTGCCGTGCGGTCCCCATGGCTGACCCGCCACAGCACCTCGTACAACAAACTCCAGCGCTGGTCGCCGCGATATCGGGCCGCTTGCTCGAGGGTGTCGAGCAACGTTCGCGGAATGCGAGCCTGAAAGGGGCCCTGTGTTTCAGGCAACGTGTGATCGCTGGCAAACAGATCCTGAACGCCCTCACTGGCCCATCCGACCAGGCTCGGATCCATCTCATGACTAAGCAACCAGCGCGCTTGCTGTCGCCAGGTTTCGAACAGGTCGTCGCAATCCAGATTGATCATCCCCACAACCCCATTTGCTGCGGTTGTGGGCGGTCGCGCAGTTGTTGATAGAGCATATGACTGGTGACCTCCGCCTGCTGCGGGTGATAATCGCTGGTGATGAAGAACGGCTTGGCCTTGGCCAGTACGCAACGCATGCGCGCCAAGTCTTCGTAACGAATGCGGCGTTGGCTGCGCAATTGAATCAGCCGCTCGGTCGTGCGCAAGCCGATTCCGGGAATGCGCGAGATCAGCGACGCCTCGGCGCGGTTGAGATCCAGCGGAAAGATGTCGCGATTTTCCAAGGCCCAAGCTAGTTTCGGGTCAATATCCAGAGCGAGGTCGCCCGGCCCTTTGAATAGCTCGCCAGCGGTATAACCATAGCTGCGCAGCAGGAAATCAGCCTGATACAACCGGTGTTCACGCATCAGCGGCGGCGCCGCGAGCGGTACGCTTTTCGGGCTGTCGGGTATCGGGCTGAACGCCGAATAGTAGACCCGGCGCAATTTGAAGTTGCCGTACAGCGCCTGGGCACTGTGCAGAATGGTGCTGTCATCGGTGTCATCGGCACCGACAATCATCTGCGTGCTCTGCCCGGCTGGCGCAAACTTCGGCGCTCGAGGTTCGTTGAGCACCGTCTGCACGCCGGTATAGATGGTCTGCATGGCGCTTTTGATCGAGCCCAGGTGCTTTTCCGGGGCCAGGGTCTGAAGGCTCGCATCTGTGGGCAATTCGATGTTGACGCTCAGCCGATCAGCATAGCGCCCCGCTTCCTCGATCAGCGCCGGGTCGGCCTCGGGGATGGTCTTGAGGTGGATGTACCCGCGAAACTCGTGCTCCTCGCGCAATAGCCGGGCCACGCGAATCAGCTGCTCCATGGTGTAGTCCGCCGAGCGGATGATCCCGGAGCTGAGAAACAACCCGCTGACACAGTTGCGGCGGTAGAAATCCATGGTCAGCGTAACCACTTCCTCCGGCGTGAACCGCGCCCTGGGCACGTCGCTGGAGCGGCGGTTGACGCAGTACTGGCAGTCGTACAGACAGAAGTTGGTCAGCAGGATCTTCAGTAGCGAAACACAGCGCCCGTCCGGCGTATAACTGTGGCAGATACCCATGCCATTGCTCGCACCCAGGCCGCTCTTACCCTCCGAGCTGCGCTTGGGCGCACCGCTGCTGGCGCACGACGCGTCGTATTTGGCGGCGTCGGCGAGGATGCTGAGCTTGTCGATGAGTTCCATGGGGTACGCCACTAGCTGTTTGGATATACAGTATAGTGTCGGTAGTCAGGGATCAAGCTGTCAGACAGCCCTTGGTCCGATTGTCGACGGGCGATTGGCCTGCACAGGTGTCTCGGCTGCACGGGGCAGCTCAATATCGAACCGTCGACTAATTTCCTTGCGCCCCAATGCCGTCAGCGCCAACGCCCGACTGTCCAGATCCTGGGTCACCCACCGGCGCGAGATCGCCACTTTCAACAACGCTGCACCCAATGCCCCTCCCAAATGTGGCCGACGCATGCTCCAGTCCAGGCAGGGACAAGCAAACCGTCGGCGCAGGCGCGCTAACTCTTCGACCTCGATCCCCAAGCCTTCGAAAGCCTCCGCACCGCGCCCGCTCAGCTGATAGCCCTGATCATCGGTTAACAGCAACCACCCCGCCGCGAGCATGCGGTCATGCATCAGGACCGCCAGCGTGCCGGCCATGTGGTCATAACAGGTGCGGGCGAACTGCAGGCGATCCGGCGTTCGCGAGCTGAAGGTAGATGGCGCACTCTGGCCAATCACCATCAACGCCTCCAATGCCTGGGCCACCCGCGGATCCGCAAGACTGTAATAGCGATGGCGACCCTGGACGTGCAAGCGCACCAGCGCCAGGTCCTTCAATTTGGCCAGGTGCGCACTGGCGGTGGACGCGCTGACCTCGGCAATCGCCGCCAGCTCGGTGCTGGTTCGCGCATGGCCATCCATCAACGAGCAGAGCATTTTCGTCCGAGCAGGCTCTGCGATCGCCGCCGCTACTTGAGAGACACCGATATCGTGCTGTTGTGCGTGCATATTTCGCTCCCGGACGAATCAAGGCCGTTTCGAACTGAAGATAGTAGCAACACTTCTACCCTATCGAACAAGGCTGCGACCCATGGACCCGATCATCGCTGCGACTCACGTTGACCCATATTCCTACTACGCACAGCTGCGCTCCGAGGGCGGACTGGCGTTCCATCAGGAACTCAATATGTGGATCGCCAGCAGCGCCCGCGCTGTCGCGGCAGTCCTGGAACACTCCGACTGTCATGTCCGACCACCCCACGAGCCGGTGCCGCTGGAAATCGTCGGGGGGATGGCGGGCACCGTCTTCGGGCAACTGATGCGGATGAATGAAGGCGAACGCCAACGCTGCCCCAGATCCGCGATCGAGCCGGAACTGGTGATGCTCGATACAGGCGCAGTAACGGCGCTGGTGGCTGCGCGGCTCATCACGCCTGACGTTGAAGGCCTGCACAACGCGATGTTCCGTGGACCGGTCTGCGTGGTCGCAGCACTATTGGGATTTTCTCCCGCCCAAGGGCGGATTATCAGCGAGTTGACGGCCGACTTTGTGGCGTGCCTGTCACCTTTGAGTGATCACGTTCAGTTACACGCGGCGCATTTTGCAGCGGAGCAGCTCAGCGGATATTTCGTTGAGCTACTGGATGATCCGGACAACCGAAGCGCTTTGCTCGCAGGCATCCGCAGGCGCTTCGCTGCGACGGCGCTGCCCCACTCGGCGGTGATCGCCAATCTGATCGGGTTGTTGTCACAAACCCATGAGGCAACTGCGGGTTTGATTGGTAATGCGTTGATTGCGCTGATTCAAGATCCGGCGTTGCTCCGAGATGCCGCGCGGGTCGATGATTTGATTGCTGAGACCCAGCGCTTCGATCCGCCAGTGCAGAACACTCGGCGCTTTGTCGCTACGGCCTGTGAGATTGAGGGCGTGCGGCTTGAGGCTGGGGATGTGGTTTTGGTGGTGGTGGCTTCGGCTAATCGGGATCCGCTATTAAATAACGAACCTGAAATGTTCATGCTAGATCGTCCGAACCGTCGAAGTTTCAGCTTTGGTGCGGGGAGGCATCAGTGTCCTGGGCAGCGGCTGGCGTTGGATATTAGCGCAGCGACCGTGCGGGCGGTGCTGGCCGCAGGGATTGAGTTGGGGGGATTGGAGTGGGTGTATGGGCGTTCTTTGAATGGGCGGGTTGCAGTTTTTGGCAGACGGACCGCGTAGGTCAAGATCAAAAGATCGCAGCCTCGTTGCACTCGGCAGCTCCTACAGGGTCCGGGTGGCGCGAGTAATTTACTCAATCGTCCCTGGTCAGCACTTCCAGCAATTCAATCTCGAAAATCAGATTCGAATTCGGGGTAATCGCGCCCATGGTCCGCTCACCGTAAGCCAGATGCGCCGGCACCAGCAATTTACGTTTACCGCCAACCTGCATGCCCATGATCCCCTGATCCCAACCCTTGATCACTCGACCAGTGCCAATCACACACTGGAACGGTTTGCCCCGGCTGTAGGAGGAATCGAACTCGGTGCCGTCTTCCAGCCAGCCGCGGTATTGAGTGGTGATCAGTGCGCCCTTGACCGCTGCCTTGCCGTCGCCCGGCAGCAGGTCGATGATCTGTAATTCGTCGTTCATGAAATTCGCTCAGTCGCCCGGTTAATCAGGGCGTTTTCGCAGAATCCGCCGGGAATGGCAATGCATGGAACCGAAAGTCGCCCTCCGGTTCACATGAGTATCGACTCTGTACTCAGGAAAGGACGCTCCGATGACCGACTCACCGCGCAGTTTCATTCCGCCCTACATCCTCAACCGCATCATTGCCAACGGCTCCGAGCGCCAGCGTTCCAGTGCGCAGAAGACGCTGACGCACGTGCGCACCCTGCGCCATACGCCCCTTCCCCCGGCGCGACCGCCTGCCACGACCTTGCTACCACCCTCCACCAAACCCGGCGTAGTCGAGCGCAGCATCCATGATGCCCAGGGGAAAATGCTCCTGCCGGGCATGCCTGTGCGAGTCGAAGGCCAGTCGGCGACGGGTGATCCGGCGGTCGATGAGGCCTATGACGCCCTGGGCGCCAGCCATGATTTCTTCTGGAACGTGCACGGTCGCGACTCCATCGACAATCGGGGTTTCGCGCTGATTGGCAGCGTGCATTACGGCCAGGACTACGAGAATGCGTTCTGGAACGGGGCGCAGATGGTGTTTGGCGACGGCGATGGCGAAATCTTCGAGCGTTTCACCCGCTCCCTGGATGTGATTGGCCACGAACTGACCCACGGCGTCATCGAAAGTGAGGCCGGCCTGGTCTACGCCAATCAGTCTGGGGCCCTGAATGAGTCGATCGCGGACGTGTTCGGCGTGTTGATCAAGCAGCGAGTACTGAATCAGACCACCGAAGAGGCAGACTGGCTGATCGGCGCCGACCTGCTGGCGCCGCAGATCAAGGGCGACGGCCTGCGTTCGATGGCTCATCCCGGGACCGCCTACGACGATCCTCTGCTCGGCAAAGACCCGCAACCCGACCACATGCGCGAATTCGTCGTCACCGAGCAGGACAATGGCGGCGTGCACCTCAATTCCGGCATTCCCAACCGGGCGTTTTATCTGGCGGCCAAGGCGCTGGGTGGATTCGCCTGGCAGGGCGCAGGCCATGTCTGGTATGACGCGCTGTGCGACCAGCGCCTGAGCAGCGAAGCGTCCTTCAGCGAATTCGCAAATCTGACCATCGAGCATGCGTCCAGGCGCTTTGGTGCGGAAGAACGCCTGGCAGTGGCGCAGGCCTGGTCTGATGTAGGTGTCGAAACCAATCAGGAGCCATCATGAAAACCTTGCCAATGCTGGGGGACGACGCAGTGATCCATCTCTCGCGCCAGGGTGGCGTCGCCGCCATTCACGCCCTCACCCGCCCGCGCAGCATCGAGTTTGCGCAATGCGACATCGAACAGCGCTTGCGTATCTGCACCGTACTTGAAGGCTGCCTGGCATTCGCCGAACCGGCTTCGGGCCGGGGCGATCAACGCTTCTTTGAAATCGAAGTGCACTACCGCAGTGGCGAGCAGGATGACCGGATGGTGTTGAAGGTGCCTGAAGAAAAGGCCCCGGGTAATCTGGTGCACTTGTGGGACAAGGGCGAAGTGTTGTGAGTCCGATATTACCGGCACTGCAGGAGCAAACTTGCCCCCACAGTAACCAGCTCATCGCGCAAGCAGGCGGACCTATTTCTCCACCGGCGTAATATCCACAATCGTCCCGTTGGTGATCATCACCATCATGTACTTGTCATGCACCTGCACCCACTGCGCTTGCTCTACCGGGGCTTTCAGACCCTTGGCCTTCCAGTTCTTCAGGGCTTTTTCAGGGCGCTGGTAGATGTCCGGCGCGCGGTCGTTGACGTTCAGTTCACGGGTATTGGTGGCGCTGGGCTGAACGGTTTTTTCAGGTGAGTCAGCCGCTTGAACAATGGGACTGATACCGGCAACGCCAGCGGCAATGACCAGGGCGGCGATGAGGGTTTTGCTGTTCATGGTGGATTCTCCAGAAATGTTGTAGTACCTGAACTCCGACTACGCGGGTCGAAAATCATTCATTCAGGGCGCAAACATTCCCTGGCACCGGCAAACATGCACCATTCATACAATCATTGCCGGCTCGTGGCAGACGCCTGCTGCGGCAGGCTTTATCCTTGTGGCCCCCGCCGTACCGAGTCCTGGAGTCAGTCATGCCCCACGAAGGCAACCTGTTGCAAGCCGCTGTCGTCTTTCTGTTCGCGGCGGTGCTGACCGTGCCCCTGGCAAAGCGCCTGCAACTGGGCGCGGTACTCGGCTATCTGTTTGCCGGGATGATTATCGGTCCAGCGGTGCTGGGCCTGATCGGCAATCCACAGAGCGTCAGCCATATCTCCGAGCTTGGGGTGGTGTTGCTGCTGTTCATCATTGGCCTGGAACTGTCGCCTCGACGGTTGTGGGTGATGCGTAAAGCAGTGTTCGGGGTGGGCCTGGCGCAGGTGTTGCTGACCGGTTCGGTGATTGGTCTGACCGCGCTGTTCATGTTCGGCCAGTCGCTCAACAGCGCCATCGTGTTGGGTCTCGGGCTCGCCCTCTCCTCCACCGCCTTCGGCTTGCAGAGCCTCGCCGAGCGCAAGGAACTGACCAGCCCCCACGGCCGCCTGGCGTTTGCCATCCTGTTATTCCAGGACATCGCGGCGATCCCGTTGATTGCCATGGTGCCGCTGCTGGCGGGAGGCGATCACACCTCCACCGTCGCCGAGGATGTGAATCACGGGCTGCGGGTGCTGGGCAGTATCGCCGTGGTAGTGATCGGTGGACGCTACCTGCTGCGGCCGGTGTTTCGTGTGGTGGCCAGGACCGGCTTGCCTGAGGTCTCCACCGCCACCGCGTTGCTGGTGGTGATCGGTACGGCGTGGTTGATGGACCTGGTCGGGGTATCCATGGCCCTGGGCGCATTCCTTGCCGGATTGTTGCTGGCGGACTCGGAGTATCGCCACGAACTGGAAGCGCAGATCGAACCTTTCAAGGGATTGCTGTTGGGGCTGTTTTTCATCAGTGTGGGCATGGGCGCCAACCTGAGCCTGCTGCTGAGCGCCCCGATCACGGTGCTCGGCCTGACCCTGTTGTTGATCGCGATCAAGCTGCCCCTGCTGTTTGTCGTCGGGCGCCTGGCCGGTGGTTTGGGCAAGGTCAGCGCGATTCGCCTGGGTATCGTGCTGGCGGCTGGCGGCGAGTTTGCCTTTGTGGTGTTCAAGATTGGTCGCGACCAGGGTCTGTTTGAACCGCGCCTTTATGATCTGCTGGTATTGACCATCACTTTGTCGATGGCCGTGACGCCGCTGCTGTTACTGCTTTGCGCACGCCTGGTGAGCCCGAAGGTGCAGCCGGTGGTGGTGCCGGAGAAATTTCGCGAAATCGACACCGATACCCCCCGCGTGGTGATCGCCGGCATGGGCCGCATGGGGCAGATCGTTGCGCGGATCCTGCGGGCGCAGAACATCAAGTTCGTCGCCCTCGACACGTCGGTGGAAACCATCGAACTGTCCCGCAGCTTCGGCGGAGTGCCGGTGTTCTACGGCGATCCGATGCGCCCGGAAATCCTCAGCGCCGCCAAGGTCGAGCAGGCGGAATACTTTGTGATTGCTACCGACGATCCGGACACCAACATCAAGACTGCCGAGGTGGTTCACAAGCTCTACCCCCATATCAAGATCATCGCCCGGGCCCGCAACCGCCAGCATGTGCACCGCTTGGTGGACCTGGGTGCAGAGGCGATTCGTGAGACCTACTATTCCAGCCTGGAAATGAGCCGGCGCACCCTGGTTGGGCTGGGCCTGACCCAGGCCCAGGCGGATGCGCGAATCAAGCGGTTCAAGCACCATGACGAGCAGGTGCTGGAAGCGCAGCATGCGATTTATGACGATGCGGCCAAGGTGCTGCAAACCGCGCAGGAAGCCCGGGCGGAGCTGGCGAAGTTGTTTGAGTCGGATCAGCTGGAGGAGGAGAAGTTGGGTAAGGGTTGAGGTTTTTAGTGAATGGAGGACCGCTATCGCGAGCAGGCTCACTCCCACAACGCGGTACATCTGGATAAACGACAAACTCAAAGGAATCCACAATGGCCACTGACCAACCCGCCCCTGCTCTCAAGGAAATCTTCAACGCCGAGCGCCTCAAGCATATCGCCGCCGAGATGACCGCGGTGTACCCCGAGTTCAAAGCCCGCGCTTTCCTGAAAATGGCCAACGAAGGCCTCGACGGATTGTCGATCATGCAGCGCATGGCCCGGGTCAGCGAATGTCTGCATGCAGTGCTGTCCTTAGGCTACGAAGAATCCCTGGTCATCCTGCGCGCCCTGGCCCCTCGGTTGAACAGCAGCTTCGTCAGCCTTTCCTTGCCGCATTACGTGGCGACCTACGGCGGCCACGCCTTCGAAGCATCCATGGACGCCCTCAGGTACTTCACCGCCTTCGGCTCATCCGAGTTCGCGATCCGGCATTTCCTGCGCAGCGACTTCGAGCGAACCCTGGCGGTGATGCAACAATGGTCGCTGGATGAAAACGAGCACGTGCGGCGCCTGGCCAGCGAAGGCAGCCGGCCGCGTTTGCCCTGGTCGTTCCGGCTGGAGCGGATTCAGGCAGATCCGCTGCTTGCAGCGGGGATTCTCGATAACCTCAAGGCAGATGACAGCCTTTATGTGCGCAAGTCCGTGGCCAACCATCTGAACGACATCACCAAGGACCATCCCGACTGGGTGCTGGACCTGATCGAGGGCTGGTCGCTGGACAATCGCCACACGGCGTGGATCGCCAGGCACGCGCTGCGCAGCCTGATCAAACAGGGTAATCGAAGGGCGCTTGCAATAATCGGCGCGGGCGGCAAGGCCGAGGTCGAGATCACCCAAGTGCAAGTCGAACCGGCAGTGATCAGGCTCGGCGAAAAAATCACCCTGTCGTTTAAAGTGCAATCGACGGTCGAGCACAGTCAGCGGCTGGTTATCGATTACGCGATCGACTACGTCAAGGGCAACGGCAGCACCTCGGCGAAGGTGTTCAAGCTCAAGGCGCTGACCCTCCCGGGCCAGGCCTGCGAGCGGGTCGCCCGTGGCCAGCAGATCAAGGAACTCACCACCCGCAGGCATTACGCGGGCAGGCATGCGGTGCATATCCTGGTAAACGGCGAGCGCCTGGCCACGACGGCGTTCGAGATCCTGCCCTGATACACGGGTTCTTTGGCGTACTCCCCGTAGGAGCTGCCGAAGGCTGCGATCTTTTGATTTTACAAAACAAGATCAAAAGATCGCAGCCTTCGGCAGCTCCTACGCGGGGGAACGTTGTTTGCAGGTTAATCCTCGCCCAGCAGCAACCCCTGCTCACTCTCACACAACGCCACCACGTAATCCCACAACACCCGCAACCGCACCGATTTGTGCAGCTCGCGGCGGGTGCTGATCCAGTAGCTGCGCAGGATGTTTTCGTCCGGCAGCAACGGCACCAACCCCGGATCGGCACTGGCCATGTAGCACGGTAGCACCGCAATCCCCAGTCCCGAGCGCGCCGCCTGCTGCTGGGCGATAACGCTGGTGCTGTGAAAGACCACCTGGGGGTTGCGACAAAAATTGTTGAGGAACATCAGTTCCTGGCTAAACAGCAGGTCGTCGACATAGCCGATCCAGGCGTGCCGGCCGAGGTCCTCGCGGCTGCGCAGCGGCGGTGCGCGATCGAGGTAGTCCTGGCTGGCATAAAGCGCCAGGCGATAGTCCGCGAGCTTGCGGGTGACCAACATGTCGGCTGCCGGCCGCTCCAGATGGATGCTGATCTCGGCTTCGCGGTTGAGGATGCTGACAAAACGTGGCACCGCCACCAGTTCCACTTCCAGTCCTGGATAGCGCTCGAACAGGCCATTCATGCGGCTGGCGAGGAACATGATGCCCAGCCCTTCGGTCACCCCGACCCGGATCTTGCCCAAGGGCGCGGTCGACTGGGTGATTTCTTCCTGGGCCAGCAGCGCGACATTTTCCATCGCCTCGGCATGTTTGAGCAGCGCTTCGCCCGCAGGCGTCATTTGATAACCCTGCGCGTGCTGCACAAACAACGCCGTGCCCAAGCTTTTTTCAATGGCGTCGATATGCCGGGCGACGGTGGCATGGGTGGTGTTCAACCGCCGCGCGGCGGTGAGCAAGCGCCCGCTGCGCTGCAACTCGAGAAAAAACCGCAGGTCATTCCAATCGAACATGAATCGTCCTTAGGGCTAAGCTGTTTAAAAACGCACAGCGGCTGCGCAAAAACTAACATTCTTTAAACGAAAGCTAACAACTAGGATGACCGACAACAAGAACAACAATACGAGGTCAGGGATGCAGACTTCCCTTGATGAATTCGACTACATCGTAGTCGGGGCCGGTCCGGCCGGTTGTTTGCTGGCCAATCGGCTCTCGGCCAACCCGCAACACCGGGTGCTACTATTGGAAGCCGGCGGCCGCGATAACTACGCGTGGATTCATATTCCGGTGGGTTATCTGTTCTGCATCGGCAACCCGCGCACCGACTGGTGCTTCAAGACCGAGGCGCAACCCGGCCTGCAAGGTCGTGCCCTCAGTTATCCACGAGGCAAAGTGCTCGGCGGTTGCTCTTCAATCAACGGCATGATCTACATGCGCGGCCAGGCTGGCGATTACGACAGCTGGGCGGCTGACGGCAATGCTGGCTGGAGCTGGAACGACGTGCTGCCGCTGTTCAGAAAAAGCGAAGATCATTTTGCCGGCGACTCACAATTTCATGGCGCAGGCGGAGAATGGCGAATCGAGCGCCAGCGTCTATCCTGGCCGATTCTTGATGCGTTTCGCAGCGCAGCCGAACAAAGCGGCATCGCCAGCATCGACGACTTCAATCAAGGCGATAATGAAGGCTGCGGCTACTTTCAGGTCAATCAGAAGGCCGGGGTCCGCTGGAACGCGGCCAAGGCGTTTCTCAAACCGATCCGCCACCGGCCCAATCTCACCGTACTCACCGACGTCGAAGTCGACCGCGTGCAGCTGGAAAACGGCCGCGCATCGGCGGTAATCACTCGTTACCAGGGACAACTGAGAACCTTCAGGGCTCGCCAGGAAATTGTCCTGTGCGCTGGCTCGGTGGGATCGCCAAGCATCCTGCAGCGCTCCGGCATCGGCCCTCGCCCCCTGTTGGAAAAGCTCGGCATCGGCGTTGCCCATGAGCTGCCAGGAGTCGGCGGCAACCTGCAGGACCACCTGCAACTGCGGCTGATCTACAAGCTGGAAAACGCCCGCACCCTGAACCAGATTGCCGGCAGCGTGTGGGGCAAGATGGGCATGGGCCTGCGCTACCTTTACAACCGCAGCGGACCACTGTCGATGGCGCCCAGTCAGTTGGGCGCGTTTGCCCGCTCGGGGCCGGAGCAGACTTCGGCCAACCTCGAATATCACGTGCAGCCACTCTCGCTGGAGCGCTTCGGCGAGCCGTTGCACGCTTTCCCTGCCTTCACCGCGTCGGTCTGCGACCTGCGGCCGAAAAGCCGCGGACGCGTGGAGATCCGCAGCGCCAACGCGCAGGACGCACCGCTGATCCAGCCCAATTACCTGAGCCACCCGGAAGATTTGCGCGTGGCCGCGGACGCCATTCGCCTGACCCGCCGCATCGTCGCCGCGCCGGCGCTTGGCCGCTTCAAGCCGGTGGAATATTTGCCCGGGGACAGCTTGCAGAGCGAAGAAGAACTGCACGAAGCAGCTGCGCGGATTGGCACGACGATTTTCCACCCGGTCGGCACCTGCCGCATGGGCAGTGACCCGAACGCCGTGGTCGATGCGCAGCTCAGGGTGCACGGTATTCCTGGCTTGCGCATTGCCGACGCCTCGATCATGCCTAGAATCATCTCGGGCAACACCTGTTCGCCTACGCTGATGATTGCGGAAAAGGCCGCTGAACTGATCCTTAATCCAGCCACAAGGACTATCAACACGCCAAAGGAACTGGCCACCAACCTTTGAGATTCAACACCACCCTGTAGGAGCTGCCGCAGGCTCGGGCCGCGATCGGACGATCTTTTGATGTTGCATTTTTAAGATCAAAAGATCGCAGCCTTCGGCAGCTCCTACAGGGGAATGCATACATCGAAGTAGCGCCACCAGCCCACAAGGCCGACGGCGACAGTGGAACAACAAAAACAATCACTGTGAGGGATACCGATATGTCAGAACATGTTCAGCCGCTGGAGTCCGTGGGCCATGCAGAGATCGGCCGCGACACCCGCAAGGT
The DNA here is from genome assembly GCF_054897945.1 of Pseudomonas sp. LB3P31. Taxonomy (NCBI): domain Bacteria; kingdom Pseudomonadati; phylum Pseudomonadota; class Gammaproteobacteria; order Pseudomonadales; family Pseudomonadaceae; genus Pseudomonas; species Pseudomonas sp. LB3P31. The sequence goes on along the minus strand of NZ_CM142710.1, from coordinate 108,014 downwards.
TATCTTCGCCTCGTCACTCGGGACGGTCTTCGAGTGGTACGACTTTTTCCTCTACGGCGCCCTCGCGGCGGTCATCAGCAAGCAGTTTTTCGCCGGGGTCAACGACACCACGGCGTTCATCTTTGCCCTGATGGCCTTCGCTGCAGGCTTCATCGTGCGGCCGTTCGGCGCGCTGGTTTTCGGGCGCCTGGGCGATATGATCGGGCGCAAGTACACCTTCCTCGCCACCATCATCCTGATGGGTGTGGCGACGTTCTGCGTCGGCCTGCTGCCGACCTACGCCAGTATCGGCATTGCCGCGCCTATCATCCTGGTAGTACTGCGCATGCTTCAGGGCCTGGCCCTGGGCGGTGAGTATGGCGGCGCCGCGACCTATGTGGCGGAACACGCGCCGATGGGCAAGCGAGGCTTTCACACCAGCTGGATTCAGTCCACCGCGACCCTCGGCCTGCTGCTGTCGCTGCTGGTGGTGCTGGGTTGCCGCTACTTCACTGGCGACCAGTTCGAAGTCTGGGGCTGGCGGATTCCGTTCCTGTTTTCCATCGTGCTGCTGGGCATCTCTACCTGGATCCGCCTGAGCCTGCACGAATCGCCCGCATTCGTGAAAATGAAAGAGGAAGGCAAGCTCTCCAAGGCGCCGATTCGCGACTCCTTCGGCAAATGGGAAAACCTCAAGGTGGTGCTGATCGCCCTGTTCAGTATCAACGCCGGACAAGCCGTGACCTTCTATGCAGCGCAGTTCTACGTGCTGTTCTTCCTTACCCAGTTCCTCAAGATGGACCCGGCCCTGGCCAACAGCTTGCTGATTGTCAGCGTGATTATTGGCGCGCCGTTCTTCATCTTCTTCGGCTGGCTCTCGGACAAGGTCGGGCGCAAACCGGTGCTGATGCTCGGCTTGCTGCTCGCGACCGCGCTGTACTTCCCAATCTTCAAATCCATCGCCCATTACGCCAACCCGGCCATCGATCAGGCCAGCCGCCAGTCACCGATCACCGTGCTGGCCGACCCGGCCACCTGCACCTTCCAGTTCGACCCGGTGGGCAAGGCGAAATTTGACAGCCCGTGCGACAAGGTCAAGACCTTCCTGGTCAAGCAGGGTCTGCCCTACAGCAGCGAAGCGGCCCCCGCTGGTAGCGCCGTGCAGGTCAGTGTCGGTGACGTGAAACTGGATGGCTTCGACGAAGCGGCCTTGCGCGGTGCGGTGACCCTGGCGGGGTATCCGTCGCAAGCCGATACGCAACAGGTCAACAAGACCATGATCGTGACGCTGATGGTGGTGCTGATCATCATCTCCGCCATGTGCTACGGCCCACTGGCAGCGCTGATGGTCGAACTGTTCCCGACGCGCATCCGCTATACCTCGATGTCCCTGCCCTATCACATTGGTAACGGCTGGTTCGGTGGGTTCCTGCCGACCGTGTCGTTCGCGCTGGTGGTGTACACCGGAGATATTTTCTACGGGCTCTGGTACCCGGTGTTGATCACCGGGGTGAGCCTGGTGGTGGGGTTGATCTGTTTGCGTGAGACGAAAAACGTCGATCTGGACACCAACTGACGGCAGACGAAAAAACGCCCCGCACATGCGGGGCGTTTTGGTTAACCTGAGTACATTGGGTCACTGCAATCACCAGACCGAGGCATCTGTCTTCATGATCATTTCTTCTGCATCCGACTATCGCGAGGCGGCTCGCCGCAAACTCCCGCGCTTTTTGTTCGATTACATCGACGGCGGGGCTTATGCAGAGCATACGTTGCGGGCCAACAGCGCCGATCTGACCGGCATCAGCCTGCGCCAGCGCATCTTGAAGAACGTCGAGACTCTCAGCCTGGAAACCAGCCTCTTCGAGCAGAAACTGGCCATGCCAATGGTGCTGGCACCGGTCGGCCTGACCGGCATGTTCGCCCGTCGCGGCGAAGTCCAGGCGGTCAGGGCCGCGCAAAACAAGGGGATTCCCCTGTGCCTTTCGACGGTGTCAGTGTGTTCGATTGAGGAAGTCGTGGCGCAGAGTCAGCAGCCGATCTGGTTTCAGCTGTATGTGCTCAAGGACCGCGGCTTCATGAAAAACGCGCTCGAACGGGCCAAGGCCGCCGGGGTGAAAAACCTGGTGTTCACCGTTGATATGCCGACACCTGGGGCGCGGTATCGGGACGCGCATTCGGGCATGTCCGGACCCTATGCTTCGACCCGGCGCATGCTCCAGGCCGTGACCCGCCCCGACTGGGCGTTCAACGTCGGCCTGATGGGGCGCCCGCATGACCTGGGCAATATCTCCAGGTATTTGGGCAAAGCGGTGACGCTGGAAGACTACATGGGCTGGCTGGCCAACAACTTCGACCCGTCGATCAGCTGGAGCGACCTGGAGTGGATTCGCGAATACTGGCAAGGACCGATGATCATCAAGGGCATCCTCGACCCGCAGGATGCCAGGGATGCGGTCAGCTTTGGTGCCGATGGCATCGTCGTGTCCAACCACGGCGGCCGTCAGCTGGACGGCGTGCTCTCGACCACCCGGGCCTTGCCGCCCATCGTCCAGGCTGTAGGCAGCGACCTGACCGTGCTGGTCGACTCGGGCATTCGCTCGGGGCTGGACGTGGTGCGCATGCTCGCGCTGGGTGCCAAGGGTGTGCTGCTGGGACGCTCGATGGCCTACGCGCTGGCCGCCGATGGTCAACGCGGAGTAGAAAACATGCTGGATATCTTCGCCCGGGAAATGCGCGTGGCGATGACCTTGACCGGGGTGACGTCGATCGATCAGATCGACGAAACCACGTTGGTGCAGGCCCGGAACCTGTAATCAAAAACTCGCCTTCACCGACATCATGAAATTACGCGGGTCGCCATAGTAATTGCCGAATGTCTCGGTGCCGATGGTCGCGTAGTAGCGCTTGTCGAACAGATTGTTGCCATTGAGCGCCACCGACCAGGTGTCGTCGATGCGGTAACCGATGCGCCCGTTCCAGATGGCATAACCGGACTGGCTGAGCTTTTCCCCCGACGACGGTGAGACCCGGAAGTTATCACTCTGGGCGTTCACTCCTGCACCGATGGTGAACTTTTCCAGTGCTCCAGCGAGCGCATAGTCACCCCACATGCGCAGCACATGGCGTGGCACGTAGCTGTTGAACGCTGCGCCATTCAGGCTGCTGTCGATATCGTCGAGCGTCCTGGTCTGGGTGTAGGTGTAGCCGGCGAGCAACTGTAGGCGCTCGATCACTTCACCGCTGATCTCCGCCTCGAAACCCTGGGCTCGCACCTTGCCGGCGTTGACGTAGCAGTAGCCGTCCGACGACGGGCAGGAGGAGTTGTAGTCGGTCTGCGCCTGGTCCTTCTGGATAGTGCGGAACAGGTTGAACGAGCTGTTCAGGCGACCGTCGAACCAGGCGCCCTTGATCCCCAGTTCGTAGCTCTGGCCCACCAGCGGCTTGAGCGCTGCACCGTCTTCGGAGCGGTAGTTACCTTGCGGGGTAAAGATATCCGAGTAGCTGGCGTAGGCGGTGAGGTTGTCGTTGAGGTCCAGCAGCACACCGGCGAACGGCGTAACCTGGCCGGTCTCGGTGGTGCTGGAGTGCTCGGAGGTTGCAGAATTGATGAACACGGAGTCGGTGTCGGAGTTGTACCAGCTCACCCGCCCACCCACGACCAGGGTCAGGGGATCCGCCAGCTTCAGACGCAAGGTCGAGTACAGGCCCTTCTGTTTGGTGACGGAATTGACCGGGCCACCGCGAGAAGAATTGTCGATGAAGTAACTGTCATCGGGCTCGGGGATATGTTTATCGGGGTTGAACACATTCTGCCGTTGGGGCAGGAACGCCACCGAATAGAAGTCGTCCTTCTTCGAGCGACTGGCGTTGAAACCGACCACCAGCTCGTGTTGCTGGCCAAACGCGGCGAACTTGCCATCCACGTAGGCATCGAGTCCGTAATCGACTTGATCATAGTCGTACAGGCTGCCAAGCATGCCGGTGGTACCAACGCCAGGAGTGACTGCGCCGGAAGCGAAGGCGTACTTGATGTCCTGGGTGTTTTTTGTGTAGACGCTGGCGACCTTCAGCGCCCAGTCCTCGTTTAGCTGGTGCGTAACGTCGCCAAACACCGTGGTGCGCTGGCTGCGCCAGGTGTTCCAGGACGGATCCAGGCAGGTGGATCGACTGAGTTTCAGGTCGCTGCCGTCCCTGTAGCGCGGCAGCCCGCCCCAACATGGGTTGGCATCGACGTCTTCATAGGCAACGCCCAGGCCCAGGGTCGTGTCGGGGCTCAGGTCGAAATCGAGCGCGCCGTAGTAGACCTGGTCCTTGCGACTCGCGTCGTCGACGAAGTAGTGCCGGCTCTGCTCGGCCACGACTGCTCGGCCGCGCAACGTACCCGACTCGTTCAGCGGGCCACTGGTATCAACCTGACCACGGTAGTTGTCCCAGCTACCGCCGGACAGGGTGATGTCGGTATGCGGCGTGCTGGTCCCGCGCTTGCGAACGAAGTTGACTCCGCCGGCCGTACCGCCCGAGCCTTTCATCATGCCTGCAGCGCCGCGCAGCACTTCGACCCGGTCGTAATAGGCCATGTCACCGCTGAAGCTGTCGGCCTGGACGTAGAGGTTGCCCATGTCCAGCGGCACCCCGTCGTACTGATACTGGCCGGACATGCGAAAGCCCCGGGAATAGAAATATTTGCCACCCATGGTCGAGTCGTACACGGTAATGCCCGGGGTCTTTTCCATGACCTGGTCGATGGTGTTGAGGTTCTGGTCGTCGAGCATCTTGCGAGTGATGACGGTGACCGACTGCGGTGTTTCCCGCAGTGAGTGTTCGCCCTTGCCGATGGTGACGGCGCCCGTGGTGTACGAGCCGCTGTCTTCGGTGGTGGCGCCGAGCAGTTGGCCGTTGATGTTGGTGGCGCCGAGCTCGAGCGCTGAGCCGATCGTGGGAGCAGGACGCAACACATAGGTGCCATTGGCTTGTGGCTCGGCCTGCAGACCGCTGCCTTGGAGGATCCGGGCGAAGCCTTCACTGGTGCCGAATGCGCCTCTGATTCCCGGGGAGTTGAGGCCTTGGGTCTGTCGCGCATCGAACGAGATGGCGGCACCTGCGGCACTGGCGTAATGGCTGAGCACTTCGGTCAGGCTGCCGGCGCCGATGTCGAAGGTTTGCACTGGATTTTGCTGTTGCGTGGGCGCGGCATTCGCTACGGCTGGCCATGGGCCAATGGTGGTTGCTGCGAGCAATCCGAACTTTACTGCGATCGCCAGACGACCTGGCGTGTATACCCGAGACATGCTTACTCTCCCCCAGAACCCATCAATAAAAACTCACTGAGGGATGAGCCGAACGGTGGTGATAAAAAGTGCAAAGTGGTTGGAGATTATTTGCATTCAGGGCCATTGCTTTCCCTGCGTAGGAGCTGTCGAGTGCAACGAGGCTGCGATCTTTTGATCCTGCTTTGCGTACATATCCGTTTCTGCGGTAACGGCTTCCATTGGTTCCGCTTTTACAGCGGGTCACTTGGAACAGCGCCAAGTAACCAAGCGCTTTCTGCCCCACCACTCGGCACCTTGCCTAGGCTCGGTGTGCCCTCACTCCGGCATTGCTCCGCGGGCCCGCCGCGATGGGCCCTCCCTGGCCCAGCGCGGCTAAACCGGCATCCTTGCCGGTTTACCCGCTACGCAATACCTGCGTTCGGCCAGCGTGGTTAACGGGGCGTCCGCGATCAAGAACCGGGCCGTGGCGGCCTTCGGGCCGACCAAGGCATCAAGCTGGCGCGCTACGCTGGTTCGTTCGCGCACATCCTTTCTGGCTGACGCAATTCCCTGCTACTGAGAAACCGTCACCCAATACCGGCTATGCCTGGTAACACGCAACGAAAACCCACTCTCCAACGCTGCCAGCGCCATGTCCGTGTTATCAATCGGAAACGCCCCTGACACCCGCAAATCAGCAATACGAGGGTCACATCTCAGCACCCCCGACCGATACCGTGAAAGGTCTGCGAGCAAGTCAGACAGCGGGCGGTCGATGGCGATGATGCTGCCCTGTTGCCACGCCCCCACCGACGCATCGTTGCGCCGCACCGAGCCCAGCGTCAGGGCATTGAAATCCATGCGCTGGCCAGCCTCCAGGCGCACCTTCGAGGCGCCTGCACTGACCTCAACAGCTTTCTCCAGCACCGCCACCTCTCCACCCTCGGCCTGGGAGCGGACGATAAAACGTGTTCCCAACGCCAGGATCTCCGCCTGCGCGGTGAATACCTTGAATGGGCGCCGCGCGGGATCTGTGCCTGTTGTCACCAGAATCTCCCCACGCACCAGCTCCAGCACTCGCTGCTGGCCATCGAAGCGGATGTTGACCGCAGTATCAGTGTTGAGCAGTAATGAACTGCCGTCCGCCAGCCGAAACTCGCGGCGCTCGCCTACCGCAGTGCTGACGTCGGCGACCAGGGCTGCAGTGGTTTCACTGCGCCAGCCCAGCCATCCTAAAGACCCGGCGGATGCCAACACCAGCACACTGCGCAGAACCTGGCGGCGAGATCTGTCCGCGCCACGCAGGGCCGGTGACGCCAGGCTTCCCGGAACGCTGGCCATCTGCTCACCCACGGCCGTTATCCGCTGCCAGGCCAGGTGATGGGCAGGATCAGCGTTTACCCATTCACTCCACGCCGCTCGATCCACGTCGCTGGCAAACCCGGATTGCAGCCTGGCGTACCAGCGGGCTGCCAGGCTGATCGCCTTCAACTCGTCTGATGACAGACTCATGCCAGCTGCAACTGAATCTGCATCAGGCAGCAATGCTCCATGGCCTTGGCCATGTGGTTGTTCACCGTCCGCACGCTGATGCCCAGGCGCTCGGCGATCTGTGGGTAGGTCAGGCCGTCGAACTGGGACAAAATAAAGACTTGTTTGACCTTACCCCCGAGGCCCTGCAGCAGCCGATCGATTTCCATCAACGCCTGCAACAGGATCGCCTGCTCTTCCAGCGACGGATGCTGGGATTCCGGCATCGCTGCCAGCGTTTCCAGATAGGCCTGTTCCAGCGAGCGACGCCGGAACAGGTCCACCAAAAGGCCTTTGGCGATCATCGACAAGTAAGGTCGAGGTTCGCGGATCTCCAGCGCGTTGCGCGCCTTGATTACCCGGACGAAGGTGTCCTGCGCCAGGTCCGCCGCATCGAACGTATTGCCCAGGCGCTTGCGCAGCCAGCCGTTCAGCCAGCCATGATGGTCGCAGTACAGCTCATTGACGGCACTGCGCAGGGACAATTCGTGGGTGGACATGACAATGGAATAATTCGCGACTGATAATGACTCGCATTGTCATATTTGTTACAGATGATGGCAATAGCCAAGCATTGGATCAAACCTCGGCTTCAAGCAGTTCGAATTTCACCTGATCGGGGTAGAACGCCACATAACCCTTGATCTGGTCGACTGATATCTTGGGGTTCTCATAACTCCATACCGCATTGGCGCCTTCATGTCCCGGAATCTGCAGGCTGAAATACGTCGCATCGCCCTTGTACGGGCAGTAACTGGTGTGATCGGTGCGAGCGTAGTACTTCTCGTCGATGTCTTCGCGCGGGACGTAGTACACCGGCGGGTAATTGGCCTCCATCAGGATCAACGCCCGCGCGGACGCCGCCACCTGGATTCCGTGAAATTTCACCAGCAGACAGCCCGGTTGCTCTGCGATGGTAATGACAGCAGGGGGAGTTGACGTTGACATGGAGTGGTTTCCTCTTGGAAGACTTGACTCAATCGGTGCATAAGCCCGGGCAGCCAAAGCTGCGCCAAAACCTGTATCAACAGCTATCAGGTATAACCCAAGTTAAGCCTGCGCGAGCGCTTCACAGCCGAACGGAGCGCACAAGCCCGGCAACAACCGGACACTCCAAACCTGTACATCCATACAGATAAAGGTTGATCCCTCGCGCGGCAACCGCCATTCTCTGCACCTCTCGCACACTGAACAATGATGGTGGTCATGCGGCTGTACCTCTGTGAAAAACCTTCCCAGGCCAAGGATATTGCGGCCGTGCTCGGTGCCCGACGTCGGGGCGATGGCTGCTGGCTGGGAACGGACGTCACTGTGACCTGGTGCATCGGACACCTGCTGGAAACCGCGCCGCCGGATGCCTACGACGCACGCTACAAGCGCTGGGTGCTGGCGGACCTGCCGATCATTCCGGACAAATGGAAAATGACCGTCAAGCCGCGTACCGCCGGCCAATACAAGACAGTCAAGCGCCTGCTCGGTGAGGCGGATGAGCTGGTGATTGCCACGGACGCCGACCGCGAGGGTGAAATGATCGCCCGGGAGCTGGTCGAACACTGCCGTTATCGCGGGCCGATCCGCCGGCTGTGGTTATCGGCGCTGGACGACGCGTCGATTCGCAAGGCCCTGGCTGCGCTCAAGCCGGGAGCCGAGACCTTCAGCCTGTATCACTCGGCCCTGGGCCGCTCAAGGGCCGACTGGCTGATCGGCATGAACATGAGCCGATTGTTCACGCTTCTGGGTCGCCAGTCCGGCTATCAAGGGGTGTTGCCGGTTGGTCGGGTGCAAACGCCGACCCTGCGCCTGGTGGTGGATCGCGATCGCAGCATCGCCGATTTTGTCCCGGTCGCCTACTGGGCCATTGACGTGCAACTGCTGCACGACGGCACCACCTTCACCGCGCAGTGGCGGGCGGCGTCCGAGGTTTGCGACGATCAGGACCGCTGCCTGAACCCGCAACTGGCCCGGCAGGCGGCAACAGCCATCGCCCACGCAGCCAGCGCCCGGGTGGTCAAGCTGCGCACCGAGCGCCTGCGTGAAGTGGCTCCCCTGCCCTTCGACCTGGGCACCCTGCAGGAAGTCTGCTCGAAAAAACTCGGCCTGGGCGCCCAGGAAACCCTCGATATTGCCCAGGCACTCTACGAAACCCACAAGGTCATCACCTACCCTCGCAGCGACTGTGGTTACCTGCCCGTGAGCCAGCACAGTGAAGCGCCCGGAATCCTGGCCGCGCTGAAACAGGCCGACCCCGGCCTGAACGCCTTGAACGATCACCTGGAACCGCACCGAAAGTCCCGCGCCTGGAACGATGCCAAGGTCAGTGCCCACCACGGGATCATTCCCACGGCGGCGGCGAAGAATCTCGAGCGGCTGGCCGGCAAGCAGCGAGCGGTTTACACCCTGATTCGCGCACGTTACCTGGCGCAGTTCCTGCCCAACCACGAGTACGACCGCACCCAGGCCGACTTTGATTGCGCCGGCGAAGCGTTGCGCGCAGTCGGCAAGCAGATCATCGAACCTGGCTGGAAACGCGCCCTGCCAGAAGCCCTGGCTCCGGCCAAGGGCCGCGAGGCACCGGCGCCGCAAACCCTCCCGGCACTCGCCGAGGGGCGTGACTGCCAGGTGGCCGACGTCAAGCTCAAGGACCTCTGGACCCAACCGCCCAAGCCCTTCACCGAAGGCGACCTGATCAAGGCGATGAAAAACGTCGCCAAGCTGGTGGAAGATCCGCTGCTCAAACAGAAACTCAAGGACACCACCGGCATCGGCACCGAAGCCACCCGCGCCTCGATCATTCAAGGCCTGCTCGACCGGGGTTACCTGGTCAAGAACGGCAAGGCGCTGGCTGCCACTCCGGCGGCGTTCAGCCTGATCGACGCGGTGCCGCGGGCCATCGCCGACCCCGGCACCACGGCGATCTGGGAGCAGGCGCTGGACATGGTGCAAAGCGGCGAGATGAGCCTGGAGGAATTCGTCACCAAACAGGCGGCCTGGATGAGCAAACAGGTGGCCCGCTGCTCAGGGCTCAGCCTGACCATCAGCGGTCCTGCCAGCCCCGCCGGAAGCGGGGCAACACCATGGAAGAACAAACGCAAACCTGCCAAGCGCAAACCCGCGACCAACACCCGGCGCGCGGCAAAACCCGCGAGCAAAACCTGAGGGCACTTCGCAGCCATGCTAATGGTCTAGTGTTGCTCAAGCCCGGCGTCAGCCCTCTTTTCTGAAAAGGCCTCGAACATGATCATCGTCCATCACCTGAACAACTCCCGCTCCCAGCGGATTCTCTGGCTGCTGGAAGAGCTGGCGATTCCCTACGAACTGAAACGCTACCAGCGTGACCCGAAAACCAACCTGGCACCGCCGGAGTTGAAAGCGGTGAACGCCTTGGGCAAATCCCCGGTCATCGAGGATGGCTCGCAGAAGTTGATCGAGTCCGCAGCGATCATCGACTACCTGATCCGCCGGCATGGCGAAGGTCGCCTGCAACCTGATCCGGCAACTGCGGCCTATGATCAATACGTGCAATGGCTGCACTTCGCCGAAGGCTCGGCGATGCTGCCGCTGATGCTCAATCTGTACGTGGGTCGCCTGGGAGAAGCCGGCGCGCCATTGCTGCCACGGATCAACTCGGAAGTTGCCAATTACCTGGGCTACCTCGACACAGCGCTGAGCAAATCCGATTATCTGCTGGGCAGTGAATTCAGCGCTGCGGATATCCAGATGAGCTTTATCGGCGAGATCGCCAGGGCCCAGGGCAAACTCGCTGGATATCCGCACATCGCAGCCTGGGTCGAGCGCTTCCAGAAGCGCCCTGCCTACGCTGCGGCACTCAAGACCGGTGGGCAGTACGATTTCGCCCCACACTGATTGACCCAACCAGGAGTCACTTGGGATGCCCTCGGTAGAACTGCACGCCGCCCAGCGCGATGACCTGCAAACCATCGAAAACCTGATGCAGTTCTACATGTACGACTTCAGTGAATGGCTGCCACTGAAGTTAGCAGGGCACGGCTTCTTCAGTATCGAGCCGAAACTGGACTACTGGAGAAGGCCGGCCACCCAGGCTTTTCTGATCACAGTCGACGGCGAACTGGCCGGCTTTGCGACCGTCGACAATGAAACCCATCTCGAGGGCGCGCAATTCAACCTGGCTTATCTGTTCGTCAGCCGACGCTTTCGTGGCCAAGGCGTCGCTAAGTTTGTCGTCTCTGCCCTCTTGAGCCGTAACCCGGGTCAATGGCAAATTTTCCATATCGATGCCAACCAGCCTGCACAGAGGTTCTGGGCGGGCCTCATGCCAGTTCTCACTGGCAGCAAGTGCAGCGTGCATCAACGGCCAGTTGACGGCTATCCCTGCACCTTTTACCGCTTCGAATACCGGCCAGCGTCAGCCTGAGTGGGGCTCTGCGCTTCGAATCGCTAATTCCAAACTGCTTTGTCGGACAATATGTAGTGACTGAAAATAATCACTACATAACCATTGACGCCTCCGATTTGCCTCTGCATGATGCAGACATCTCCCCGATCGGGAGTACGGCAACATGTTTGAGCAAGCTCGTCTGACCGCCGAGCTGTTATTCCCGGATACACGCTGCCCACAAGGCAGATTGAAGAAGCTGACCTGGCCCGAACGTCCAGTACAAGGACGAGAAGCGCTGGCGATCAATCCTCATGAAGCTTGTGGCCGACCCTCAAAAGTCGGCAGTGGCCTCCAGGCTTTCGCTGCTTCTCTTCGTTGTGACGCTATTGCGTAGCAGTTATTCAACACGACTACATGCAACAGACGCGAGACCTCGCCACATTCGGCGGATGAACGCTGACGTCCTGGTTTCGGTGCCAGGGATCAACTAACCGATGGGCTACCTGTATTAGCGAACCAACTTTGAAAGATCACCAAATGGTCAAGGGGCATATCATGAATCTGAACAATCAACCTACTATCGAAGAACTGGCTCGCATGTTCGCTGCGCAAAAAGACAGCCATGACAGTCATATCCTGTGGATCAGCAAGTCGGGCCAGGTTCATATCGACTGCCTGGCAACCAACGCCGATGAAGCGGAATTCGACAAGCAGAACCAGAACCTGCTTGCCCGACTGAAGATGTACCGTCGCGGCCAGGGCTATGTTGGCAAGAAGGCTGCCGCCGACAAGGATTTCATCGGTAGTGTTCTGCAAACGCTGAAACAGGCGTGGGCATCGATGCAGAACCACAATGAAGTTCGGGTGATTGACCGTTTCTACTGATACTTCAAACATTTGAACTGAAAAGGGCCCGCTCTCACTGAAGAGCAGGCCCTTTTTTTGTAGCTTGAATTGCCTTAGCGTTTAACGCCCAGATCAATCTGGGTCATGCGGCTACGTATGGTGAAAACCCCGTCTCCTGAGAGAATTGCACTGCGGGCGAACAGACGGCCACTCTCCCAGTTCGAAAGCCCCAGTTCCGGCTTGTTCAGTGCGTACTGGCCGTCGACCCAACGCGTGATCCCGTTACCCACGAATGGCGCGTTCACTGCGTTGTAAAAGCGCTCCTGGGTGTCGGCATCCTCACTGATCAACGACACGGTAAATTGCGGGCTGTAGCTATTGAACAAGGTGATCGCCTGATCCAGGTCATCAACGATTTTCAGGCTGACTTCCGGGGTTTCTTCCCACTCCCATTCGCGCCCAAGTTGATCCTCGGGCAAAGGCTCGGCCAGCGCTTCGGTGCGATAGCCGTCGGCGCGATACACCTCGACACTCGCCGTTTGCCAATCCGCCGGCAAGTACTGTTCGCTGCCTTCGACGATGTGCAATTTGCAGCCCTGGCCCCGGGCGGTACCGGCTTGTTGCAGGGCGTCGAGAAACGCCGGCACCAATTCAGTCGCCCGGTTGCGGTGAATCAGGCACACGTTCAGGGTGTTGCAGACTTTACGGTCGAGGGAGTTGCGCACCACGGCGGCGAAGCGCCCGGCGTCTGCGTCCTGGTGCGCGACCAGCCAGGCGCCTCCGGTACCGTGCAGACTGACGGCGGTGCCGGCCTGCTGGGCGATACTGCCCAGTTGACTGACCGCGCGCCCCGAACCCCGGGCCACGGCCAGGGACAGGCGCCGGTCAGCGAACATCGCCCAACCGGCGGCGTGATTGACACTTTCCACCAGTGACACGGCGCCTGCAGGCAAACCGGCATCGGCGAGCGCAGGGTTCAACGCATGGGTGACGATGGCCTGGGCGGTGCCCAAGGCATCACTGCCGATGCGCAGCACTGCAGTGTTACCGGTGCGCAGAACGCCAGCGGCGTCGGCGAACACATTCGGCCGGCCCTCGAACACGAAGGCGACGATGCCCAGGGGCGAGACGACTTGCTCGACTTTCCAGCCGTCATGCTCGACGCAGCTGATGACTTTGCCACGGCTTGCCGACGCATCGCGCCAGGCCTTGAGCCCGGAAATCATGTCGCGACGCATGGGTTCGTTGGCCAGCAGTCGCGTAGTGGAACGTCCCCGCGCCTTGGCCCGCTCGATATCCGCGAGGTTTGCCGCCTCAATCAGCGCCCAGGTCTCCTGGCTTTCCAGGCGTTGCGCAAAGCGATCAAAGAACTCGCTGATCGCCTGATCCGGCACAGCCGACATCGCCTTGAACGCCGCTTGCGCACGCTCGATCGCGACACCTGCCGCTTGCTGGTCAGCCACCGGAATCAACAGCAACTCACCACTGACCTGCGCCACCAGAAGGTGGTCACCGGGCCGAAAACGCTCGGCCAGTTCAGGGCTGACGACAGTGACACGATTCCCGGCAAAAGGAATGGGCGTGCCAGCGACTAGACGATCGAGCGCAAGAGACATGAAATGGTTTCACCATGCAATGGGCGGGCGCAAAAGGTACCGGAAAATCCGCAAAGCGTCATTCCCGGCGCAGGCAGACTCAGCCTCGACACGCTGTTGGCGGGCATTTTTTGGCGCCGCAACACGCATTGAAATGTTACCGTGGCAAGCTTCACACCCCTCACTCGCGTAGACAGGAGCCACCATGAGCGTAACCACCCAATGGATCGAGATCGATAGCGCCGACGGTAAATTCGGTGCGTACCTGGCGATTCCCCACACGCAAAAAGGCCCGGGGATCGTGCTGATCCAGGAGATCTTCGGCGTCAACGAGCACATTCGCTCGGTCGCCGAACAATATGCTGCCGACGGCTACCTGGTGATCGTCCCGGACCTGTTCTGGCGCAGCGGCCCGCGCATCGAGCTGACTTACGACGAAGCCGGCTGGAAACGCGCCGTTGAACTGATGAATGCCACGGACATCGACAAGGCCCAGGACGACATCAAGCTGGCCATTGCCGCGCTCAAGGACCAGCCTGGCCTGGATGGCGGCGTGGCCTCGATCGGTTACTGCTTCGGCGGCCTGCTTTCGTACCTGATTGCAGCCGACGGCCTGGTGGATGTGGCGATCGCCTACTACGGTGGCGGCATCCAGAATCAGCTGGACCGCGCGGATGACATCGGCGTGCCGCTGTTGCTGCACTTCGGCGAAGAGGACAGCCACATTCCACTGGAAGCCGTGGAGAAAATCGCCGAGCGGTTCGAGAACAACGAGTTTGTGGAAATTGTCGTCTATCCGCAGGCCGAACATGGTTTCAACTGCTCGCATCGCGCCAGCTACAACCAGCGCGCGGCGGCTGAGGCCCATGGCAATACCCTGATCTTCCTGGGTCAGGAACTGTAAGACAGCCACAAACGAAAAAGGCACCTGAGGAGGTGCCTTTTTTGTGGCCAGCGTCCTGGCCGGCAGGCAGCCCTACAACTGGTTTTCCACGGCCATTTTCACGAACCGGCTATCAAAGCGCAGCTTGATATTGTGCGGGTCGCCCAGGGTGGTGCCGTCGGCAAACTGCATGCCCACCGCGTCGGCACTGGTGGCGGCCTGTCCGAGCAGGCCCTTGGCAAAGGAGAAGGTACGGACCTTGTCCATGGTGTGGCGAATGGCAGCCGAACTGGCAAAGTCAAATGCACTGACGGGTGTGTAGAACAGCATGGTCTGGGTCAGTTGTTCTTCGTAACCCTTGAGGTCGGTGCCCGATCGCTCGGCCATCGAAGTGCGCGCCGCAACGGCCTGGGCGTTTTCGCCAGACATCATCTGCAGCGTTTCGAACCACGCCCCCACCAGCGCCTTGCCCAGTTCCGGATTAGCCGCCAGCGTCTCGGTGTTGACCGCCATCATGTCGATGATCTCGCCAGGGATCTCTCTGGAAGTGAACACCTGCACCGCCGTCGGCGATTGCTTCATCACCATGCTCAGTTGCGGATTCCACAACGCCGCTGCGGTGACACCCGAGGTGCCGAAAGACGCCACTGCGTCGGCATCGGAGGTGTTCATGATCTTGATGTCGCGCTGGGACAGGCCATGGATATCCAATGCGCGGGACATCAGGTAGTCGGAGACCGACAGCTCTACCAGATTGACCTGCTGACCCTTGATGTCGGCGAAGGTTTTGCCGTTTTTCAGGACGATCGCATCGTTGCCATTGGAGTAATCGCCGAGGATCAGGCCGGTGGTGTCGACGCCGTTGGCGCTCGGTATGGTCAGTGCGTCCATGTTGGTCATGCCGCAGGCGTCGAACGCACCGGCCGCGTACTGGTTGATGGACTCGATGTAGTCGTTGAGCTGCACCAGTTCGATCTTGATCCCGTATTTATTCGCCCACTTGTCGATGATCCCGTGCTCACTGGCATAACCCCAGGGCATCCAGCCGGAATAGATCGACCAGGCGACCTTGAAGTGCTGTTTTTTCTCGCCGGCAGACGCACCGAAAGTCAGGCAGGACAACGACAGCAACAGGACTGCAAAACGACTGAACACGCACGAGAATGCCTTCATGAAAACCTCACGGGTGATGAATGGGGAATGCGTCGATGTCAAACCAGCGATTGGGCGTAACGACTCAAGGTCGGTGCTTCGCGCTCGTACCACTGCACTGCGTCATCAGTGAATCCAGTGGCCTGGGCAAAACTCACCTGCGGTTCCAGGGTGTCGATCACGAACCGACGCTCGTGGGGCGTGCCATCGACCCACAGCGTCTGGATCAGATGTTTGCCGTCGCCCGCACACTCAAACCCGTCCAGCGCAATCAGCGCCTGGCCGAGCCGTGCGGCACGGGTCGAGAGGGTCACGCAGAAGCCGTCCTGCAAAGAACCTTGCGCCACCGAGGTTTCAAAGTTGAACGCCCGGCTCAACCAGTGGGGGTCATCAACGTGTTGCGTCAGCTGGTCGCGCAACGGCGTATTGCCTTCCAGCGCATGAGCGCGGCCCAGCACCAACGCAGCGTGTTCACCGCAGACGATCAAACCACCGCCGCGGTGATGCACTTCGCCGCTGTGCAAATCCTTTTCCTCCAGCAAACGCAGGCCGATCAGTGCTCCAGGCCGTGACGACTGCAGCCGCCAGTCCTCGACGTAAGCGCCACTGGGTGCGAACTCAATCATGCAATTGCCGACGCGCTTCAAAATGGCGGGTTCCGGCCAACGGTTGTGCAACTGCAAGGAAGTATCCGAGTGCCAGCTCAAGACCTCGCCCTCCCAGGCACACAAAGCTTCCCAGCCTTCGTAGTTGGCAAGCACCTGCAGCTCTTCGCGGCTGCACGCCGACAGCGGCTTGGCAGGCACCTGATGCACCGCCTGGGGCAGACGCAAATCGATGGTGAAGTTCCGACTCTGGAACCAGCACACCTCGGTTTGCACATCAGTCTGACCATCGGCGAAGCTGATCGCCCGACGCTTGAAGAACCCGAGCATCCAGTCTGGGACACCCTGCGCCGGCTGTTGTGGGTAGTCAGAGAGCAATTCGCACAGGTGCATATCAGACCTCCCCGACCATGGCAGCACGTCCGAAGGACGACAGGCCCCTGGCGTCTACGGGCAATTGCAGTTCGCCGGCCGCCACGCGCTGCTTGAGGTAGCGAAAGGTTTGCAGGGTTTGCGCATAAAGGTGGTCGCCACAGGAAACCGGCCCGTAACGACTCGGAACTGCAGGATCGACCAGCTGCGGGATGGGTTCGATGACGGTGTCGTAGTCGCAGGCGCAAAACATCGGGAACGAATAACGTTCCTGGGCCACCTTGCGCACCCGATGCGCGGTGGCGACGTAGGTGCCGTTGCTCAGCACTTCCATCATGTCGCCGATGTTGATGACAAACGCATCGTCCACCAGCGGCACATCAATCCACTGCCCTGCCCCGTTCAACACCTCAAGCCCAGGCGCCGTCGGCAACAGGATGGTGAAACACTCATAGTCGGTGTGTGCGCCGATCCCCGGACGATCCACCGGCGCATCGGGCGAGTACGGATAGTGGATCAAGCGCAATTGGCTGGGCGGGCTGGTGACACGCTGGCTGATGGCGTTTTCCGGCAGGCCCAGCGCCAGTGCGAAGCCGCGAAACAGCGTGAGACTGAGGCTGAACACGGCCTCGTAATAGGCTTTGATATCCTCCTTGAAATCTGGCAATCCCGGCCAGCGATTCGCTCCGAGCATGGGTCGGCGGCCTTGCGGCGACAGGTAGTCGAAGCCGACGTCGAACGCTTCCTTGTGGTCGATACTACCCTCGACAAACTGCTCCTCGCCTTCAGGGACATAGCCGCTGTGATTGCTCGACAGGCCAATGTAATCCTGCATCTTGCGCTCGAGCGGCTGGGCGAAGTACTGAACCGTGCGATGCTTCAAACGGTGGATGACCTGCGGATCGACGCCATGTCCGGTGACGTAGAGAAAACCCGCCTGTGAAGCCGCCGCTCCCAACGCGTTGGCAGCCTCGATACGCGCGCTTGCGCTGGCGGAAAAAAGCCCGCGAATATCCACGAGGGGCAAGGTCCTGAACGCTGAGTGCGGGGTGATTCGAGGCGTGGGCGCCATAAGTAACCTCCTGATGATTAGTCAAAATGTCACCTGGTCGTCCAGATATCGCGAAGCCCCTGGGGCCTCCGGGTCGTCCCGGAATGTGCACACCGCAAGGAGTGCCAGATGGGGATAGCAATGTGTGTGCCACGTCAGCCACGGCGCTGCCATGGATTGCTATCTTTCTGATTTTTGTGAGTTTAGCGTTGCTAAAGGGCAGCAACGCTGGCAAATGTCGAAAGCGTGAATGGCACCAGAATGGACGCGTGGACAGCAATTCTGTACTCCAAATGAGCAAAAAATCACTTCGCATCCCCACCACGCGGCTTGTAAAACCTGAACCTGCCGATATCTGCCGTCTTGAGGTATTTGCCTGCCCAAACCGGCCGCACGGTCTTGTCATGGAAGTACATTGCACCCGCCGTCCGGTCTTTGAGCGTCCCGTTCAACGCCTTGCGCGAGATCTCCTTGGCGATCGCATACTCGGTATCCTCCTTGACCTGATCCGGGCGCCCGTCGCACCACCAGGAAAACTGGCAGTTGCGGGCTTCGGAGCCCTGCTTGACCACCGCGCATACCGTGTCCGGAAAACCTTCGTGCCCCAGGCGATTCATCACCACGCTGGCGACGGCTTCCATTTCCCTGGTCTCGCGCCCCTTGGCCTCCCAATAGATGGAGCGCGCAAGGCAGGTGATCGCATCATCCAGCGGCGCCGAGCCGGCAGGATCAACCGCCTGCACCTCCGAGGTGGTAATCGCTTCGGCCTTGGGCACCGGGGCGTCGGCACCTTTCTCCGCCGCTTTATGTTCCAGGACCTCAGCCTTGTCCTCGGCTTTCTGCTGTTCAAGTTCCGTGGCCACGACCTGGCCGCCAATCAGGGATATTGCCAACCAGGTTGCAGTCCACATCAAGCGCATGATCGACCCTTCTGAAAAGAACCGGATTCGGCAGCACATGATCGACGCTGTTGGGCGTTGTATCGGCGGCCTGGCTTGATTGTAGTAGGCAGAATTCATTTCATCCGGCGGCCAATAAAACTGTTTCCAGGCGCAAAAAGGCATTGCGCAAGCGGGGGTGAAATCGCGCATCATGGGCGCAATCTGCCCAAGGGGATTTCCATGCGCTTCATTCCATCCGTTATTCGCCTCGCCGCGTTGTCGCTGGGCCTGTCATTTGCCGCCCAGGCGCTGGCGGCAGATGAGAAACAACTGATCGATTCGATCAACCTCTACCGCACCCAACCCCAGCGTTGCGCTGATCAGGTTTCGCCGGAACTGCCGCCACTCGCTGGTGATCCACGCCTGGCGTTGTCCGCCACCAACGTGCGCAATCTGCAGCAGGCGATGTCCAGCGCGGGTTACCCGATGGTCAATGTGCAGGCGATTACCCTGTCCGGCCCACGCGATGCGCAATCGGCCATGCAAGCCATTCGGGAAAGCTTTTGCCACGTGGTGCTCGACCCGCAGTTCGTCGACATTGGCGTCAGCCGCGACGAGCGCGACTGGCGCATCGTGCTGGCGCGCCCGCTGATGGCCGCACGCCTGGGCGACTCGCAGGCCGAAGGCCAGAAGGTCCTGACCTTGCTCAACAATGCCCGCAGCCAGGCCCGCCAATGCGGTACGCAGTCCTTCGCGGCCACTACGCCGCTGGCCTGGAACGCCAGCCTGGCGAGTGCCGCCGAGACTCACTCGCGGGCCATGGCCTATAACAATTTCTTCGACCACAAAGACCGCGATGGCCGCATGCCGGGTGACCGGGCAGAACTGGCCGGCTACATAGGCCAGCAGATCGGCGAAAACATTGCGGCCGGGCAAGACACCGTGGGCAAGGTCGTCGACGGCTGGATCGCCAGCCCCGGCCACTGCGCCAACCTGATGAACCCCGACTACAAGGAACTGGGCGCGGCCTATGCGGTAGACCCGAAAAGCGACGCGGGAATCTACTGGACGGCGATGTTCGGCACCCAGTAATCCCGGCAGGTATCAATTGCTTCGATCTTTCACATCATGAAGACGAATTTTTTATTTGTGTACGAGCTGTTCAAGATGGCTGCACTTTTCACAATTTAAGGAAGAAGCCTTCATGAACCTCAATTTTGCGTTTGCCTGCATGATCGTCGTGTCCTTCGCGATCGCGCTGGGCCATGGCTAAGTCAACAAGTTGTCGCAGCATTCTGGCAAACTCTCGCCGCGCCCCCTTTCAGAGCAGCCAGCAATGCTTTTTTCCCTTGTTTCGAACGGTACACCCCTGACCCCGGATCGACCTGATGCGACGATCCCCTGGTGGAGTTTTACCAAGACCGTGCTGGCGGCTGCCGCCCTGTCGCTGGTACGTGACGGCCTGATCGCGCTGGATCAGCCGCTGCCCGAAGGCCCCTATACCCTGCGCCAGCTGTTGCGTCACGAGGCCGGCCTGGCGGATTACAGCGAACTCGCCGATTACCATGAGGCGGTTGCTCGCGGAGACACGCCTTGGCCGGCGGATGAAATGCTGCAGCGTCTTGATGCAAGCCGCCTGCGTTATGCACCAGGTGAAGGCTGGCGGTACTCGAATGTGGGTTATCTGCAGGTGGCGCGGCTGATCGAGCGAGTGACGGGCCTGGGCCTGGATCAGGCACTGGCACAACAAGTGTTTGCCCCACTGGGCCTGTCGCGGGTGCGCCTTGCCAACTGCAAGGCCGATCTGCACGGCGTCAACATGGGTGCTGCCAGCAGTTATGGCCCGGGCTGGGTCTACCACGGCTTGCTGGTCGGTCCGCTGGTGGAAGCAGCCTTGTGCCTGGACCGCCTGTTCGCCGGCGACCTGCTGGCGCACTCCTTGCTCACTGAAATGCAGTCAGTGCGCACGCTTGGCGGTCCGATCCCTGGACGTCCATGGATCGCGCCAGCTTATGGGCTCGGCCTGATGCACGGTCCGGTCGAAGGCGGACGCATCCTCAGTGGGCATACCGGCGGCGGCCCGGGCAGTGTGGTGGCGGTTTATCGCAGTGTGTGTGCAGCCCAAATCACCACCTGCGCGGTATTTTCCGATGGCGCCGACGAAGGCGCCGTGGAGGCCGAAGCCGTCCGTCTGTTGAGCGAGCAGTGGGTTTAGGACTTAAGCGCCTGACACCTGCACATCACCCCGATAAAACCTGATGACATTGCGAGGGGCAATGGGATCCCCTGCGCACGCAAACACTACCAATCCGGTGAAACACGTCTATAACCAGTGTTCGCATGATTTGGGTCAGGGAACCCGGACGGGTCCCCCGATACATTGATCTCTTGCAAACGGTGGACAAGTGAGTGTCCGCCAGGAGATTTCCCCGTATGAAAATCTTGAAAATAGCGGCCAGTGATTCGGCGATTGATTGCTTCCAGACTTACCGGCAAGTGGTGTCGATCAGTCAAACCGACTACACCGACATTGCCGTCGCGGTGTTCTCGGTGGAGGACGTGATGGCCGGCGCCCTGGAATCGCTCCAGCGCACCGGCTTTGATATCCCGATTTTCCTCGCCACTTCCCCAGGTACCGGCAACCGCGCGCGCGATGTCTACAAGCATCTGGAAGACGTGCTGCTGCAGGTCAACGGCATCTTTGACCGTTCGCGAAACAACGCCGAATACCATGGGCACCAGCTTGAGACAGCGGCCAAGGCCTATGAAGAAAGCCTGCTGCCACCGTTTTTCGACTCGCTCAAACGCTACACCGAATCGGCCAACGTCACATTCGCGTGCCCGGGCCACCAGGGCGGGCAGTTCTTTCGCAAGCATCCGGCCGGTCGGCAGTTTTTCGACTTCTTTGGCGAGACCCTGTTTCGCGCCGACATGTGCAACGCCGACGTCAAACTGGGCGATCTGCTGATCCACGAAGGCCCGGCGCTGCTGGCGCAAAAACACGCGGCCAAGGTGTTCAACGCCGACAAAACCTACTTCGTACTCAACGGCACCTCCGCCTCGAACAAGGTGGTGACCAACGCTTTGCTAACCCCGGGCGACCTGGTGCTGTTCGACCGCAACAACCACAAGTCCAACCACCAGGGTGCGCTGATCCAGGCAGGCGCCACGCCGGTGTACCTGGAAACGGCACGCAACCCCTACGGCTTTATCGGCGGCATCGACGCCCACTGCTTCGAAGAGAGTTACCTGCGTGAGTTGATCGCCGAAGTGGCACCGGACAAGGCGCAGCAGCCGCGGCCGTTCCGCCTGGCGATCATCCAGCTGGGCACCTATGACGGCACTGTCTACAACGCGCGTCAGGTGGTGGATCGCATCGGCAAGTTGTGTGATTACATCCTGTTCGACTCGGCCTGGGTCGGCTACGAGCAGTTCATCCCGATGATGAAAGACTGCTCGCCGCTGCTGCTCGACCTGCACGAGGATGACCCGGGCATTTTCGTCACCCAGTCGGTACACAAGCAACAGGCCGGTTTCTCCCAGGCCTCGCAGGTGCACAAGAAAGATCGCCACATCAAGGGCCAGGCGCGCTACTGCAACCATGCGCAGCTGAACAATGCCTTTATGGCCCAGGCCTCGACCAGCCCGTTCTACCCGCTGTTCGCCTCGCTGGATGTGAATGCACGCATCCACGCCGGCCGCAGTGGCCTGAAGCTGTGGGATGACTGCGTGAAATTCGGCATCGACGCGCGCAAGTTGATTCTGGAAGCCTGCACCATGGTCCGTCCGTTCGTGCCCGCGACCATCGAGGGGCGTGCGTGGGAGGACTACCCCACTGAAGAAATCGCCAACGACCTGCGGTTTTTCGAGTTTCATCCCAAGGACCGCTGGCATGCTTTCCAGGGCTACGGCGAGAAGCAGTACTTCATCGACCCGTGCAAATTGTTGTTCACCACCCCGGGCATCGACCCGGTGGATGGCAGCTACACCGACTTCGGGATCCATGCCGGCATCCTCGCCAACTTCCTGCGTGAAAATGGCATCGTTCCGGAAAAGTGCGACCTGAACTCGATTCTGTTCCTGCTGACCCCGGCTGAAGACTGGGCGAAGATGACGCACCTCGCGGCACAGATCGCGCGCTTCGAACGCTTCGTCAACGACGACGCACCGATGAGCCGGGTCCTACCGGCCATTTATGCGCGGTACGAGGCGCGTTATCGCAACTACACGATCCGCCAGCTGTGCCAGGAAATGCACGACCTGTACCGCAGCCACAACGTGCAGCACTTGCAGAAGGCGATGTTCCGCAAGGAGCACTTCCCGAAAAAAGCCATGAACCCGCAAGCGGCGCAGTTTGAGTTCATCCGTGGCAACACCGAACTGGTGGCCCTGGCCGACGCCGATGGCCGGATCGCCGCCGAAGGTGCGCTGCCCTACCCGCCTGGCGTGCTGTGCGTGGTGCCCGGGGAAATCTGGGGCGGTGCGGTGCTCAAGTATTTCCTCGCGCTGGAAGAAGGCATCAATTCCCTTCCGGGCTTTACCCCGGAGCTTCAGGGGGTTTACTTGAAGGAGGTTGAGGGACGCATTCGCGCTTATGGGTACGTGATCAAGAACTGACGGTGGATGCCCAGGTCGCCGCTCAGTGGCTGGCGACCTGCCGATTAACAACGCCACCCCCTTGTAGCAGCTGAGTTCGCATCTTTTGGTCGGCGGTCTGGCCCTCTCTCTTGCAAGAGAGGGCCTGTTAAGGTCAGTCGTTGAGGATGTCGCGATCCTTGGTTTCCGGCAGGAAGAAAGTGCCCAGCACGGCCGTCATCACCGCGATGACGATCGGGTACCACAGGCCGTAGTAGATATCACCCGTAGCCGCGACCATGGCAAACGCCACCGTCGGCAGGAAACCACCGAACCAGCCGTTGCCGATGTGGTATGGCAGCGACATCGAGGTGTAGCGGATGCGCGTCGGGAACAGCTCCACCAGCCACGCGGCGATCGGGCCGTAGACCATGGTCACGTAGATCACCAGGATGGTCAGGAGCAGCAGCACCATCGGGTAGTTGGTCTTCGCCGGGTCAGCCTTTTCGGGGTAACCGGCCTCCTTGAGCGAAGCACTTAGGGTCGCGGTGAACGCGTCGTTGCGGGTCTTGAAGTCGGCCGCCGGCATGCCGGTGCCTTCGAAGCTGGTGATCACCTTCTCGCCGATGCGCACCTGCGCCACCGTGCCGGGCGCGGCCTTCTCGTTCTTGTAGGGGATAGCGCGCTTCGCCAGAAGGGTTTTCGCCAGGTCACAGGAACTGGTGAATTTGGCCTTGCCCACCGGGTCGAACTGGAACGAGCATTGCTCAGGGTCGGCTACCACCGTCACCGGGTTCTTTGCCTGAGCGGTGAACACGTCGGGGTTACCGTACTGGGTCAGCGCATGGAAGATCGGAAAGTAGGTCAGCGCCGCAAGAATGCAGCCGGCCATGATAATGCCCTTGCGGCCGATGCGGTCGGACAGGCTGCCGAAGATCACGAAGAACGGCGTACCGATCAGCAGTGAACCGGCGATCAGCAGGTTGGCCGTCTGCGGATCGATCTTCAGGGTCTGCAGCAGGAAAAACAGCGCGTAGAACTGCCCGGTGTACCAGACCACCGCCTGCCCCGCTGTGCCGCCCAGCAACGCCATGATGACAATCTTGAGGTTGTCCCAACGAGCGAAGGACTCGGTCAGCGGCGCCTTGGAAGTCTTGCCTTCAGCCTTCATTTTCAGGAACGCCGGCGACTCGCTGAGTTGCAAGCGGATGTATACCGAGATCACCAGCAACAGCAGCGACAGCAGGAACGGAATCCGCCAGCCCCAGGCCTCGAAGTCTTCGGTGCCAAGAATGGTGCGACAGGCGAGGATCACCAGCAGCGACAGGAACAACCCGAGGGTCGCCGTGGTTTGAATCCACGAGGTGAAGAAGCCGCGCCGGCCTTTCGGTGCATGCTCAGCCACGTAGGTCGCAGCGCCGCCGTACTCGCCACCGAGCGCCAGGCCTTGCAGCAGGCGCAGGGTGATCAGGATGATCGGTGCCGCTACCCCGATGGTCGCGTATCCCGGCAGGAAACCCACCACGGCGGTGGAAATACCCATGATCACAATGGTGATGAGAAAGGTGTGCTTGCGCCCGATCATGTCGCCCAACCGCCCGAACACGATGGCACCAAAGGGCCGTACGGCAAACCCCGCAGCAAACGCGAGCAGCGCGAAGATGAAGGCGGTGGTCTCGTTTACCCCGGCGAAAAAGTGCTTGGCGATAATCGCCGCGAGTGAGCCGTACAGGTAAAAGTCGTACCACTCGAATACCGTGCCCAGGGAGGACGCAAAGATGACCTTGCGTTCCTCCCTGGTGATGCCCTGTTTGGGCGAGCTGCCCGTGGTGGTGTCGTCGATTGCGGCCATGAGTGTTCTCCGTGCTTCTCTTGTTGTAGGCCGGAGTACCTCACTACCTTCGCCGCACCCAGGCCCTGGGGCTGATGTCATCGGATTACAGACTGCGTAACGCATGCGAACAGGCTGACGGCCTCGCATCGCTGCAAGGTTTCCTAAGCATAATCAGCTTCTCCCAGTTAGCCAGCCGACAGGGCGATTTACCTCACGCGGCTAGCCACAGGCGCCCATTTGCGGCACCAGGCTGATATCGACCCGGCGATTGGCCGCACGGCCGCTCTCGGTATCGTTGCTGGCGATCGGTTGGCTGGAGGCCAGACCCTGCACGGCAAAGCAGCTGTCGTGGATATCGCCCATCTGTTGCATCCAGCCGCGCACCGCAGTGGCACGGGCATGGGACAGCTGCAGGTTGTGCTCGGGGTTGCCGCTGGCATCGGTGTGCCCGGCAATCACGATCAGCCAGCCGGGCTGTGCCTTGATGTTAGTCAGAGTGTTGATCAGGAGCTTGGTCGAATCGGGCTTGAGCGCCGAGCTGCCGGCATCGAACAGCGACATGCTGTCCAGGCGCACGGGTGCGGGAATGGTCTGCTGGGGCTCGAATAGCTGGGTGAAGGCGTCACTGGTATCGCTGGTGTTGCGCCACCAGATCGTACCGATCAGGCCGATTAGCGCGGTCACGGCGCACAGACCGAAAGCCACCCTGCGTTTCGATGACTTTACTTCGGGCATGGGACTGACCGGCAAAATCACCACCGGCATCGCCAGTGCAGGCCGCACTCGCCGCGTTTCCAGCGGCAGCATCGCGCCTGTAAACGCGTCGCCCTGCAACCGCGGCATCATATTTTCGATCTGCTGACGCAACGCCTGCAGGGTGATCAGGGGGGTGTGAACCTGAAGGCTCAGGCGCTGATGTAAACGCTCCAACTCATGGCCAAGGTAAGCCAGCGCCGGCAGATTGCGCCCCTCCAGTTCCTGGCCGCGCAGCAACCACTGCAGCTGCGTAAACAGCCACCCCAGGATGTCCACGCGTGCCGACGACACCGGCGGCCACAAGGTCGGCCATTCGCAAATCAGCCCTTCGAGCAATTCGATGCCATGGGCGATACCGTCCAGGCCGTAGCGCTGACCCCGAGCCAGGGTGAAGGCAACTGCCGTCTGCAGGTCCGCCCCGTTCTGCTGGAACAGGGTCAGGCACAGCTGCTCCACCCGCGCCCAGTCCACATCCGGGCAAGCCGGGTGAGAGAGTTTGGCCAACTCATCGCGAATCGCGACAAACTCACCAAAGCCGCGGGGATCACCACCGACCCGCACGCGCATTTCAAACAACGCTGTCATCGCGCTTCCCTTCCGTTATGAGTACGACGATTTCGCCAACCAGCTCTGGCGCTTCAGATGGCGCACCAGGACATTGCCCTCCGGTGCCAGGGTCGTGCCGAAGCTCACCCGCTGACCACTTGCGAGTTGCAGGTCGAGGCCGTATTCCAGATGGCCGGGCAGCGTCTGCGGCAGTAGTTCGATACTTAGCGACTTAAGTCGCGGTTCATATTTTCTCAGGGTGGCCGCCATGGTCTTCATCAATTTATGGGACGAGGCAGGCAACCCCTGGAGAACCGTGCCCATGTCCGGCAGCCCGTAATCTGCCAGGTGGGCGAGCGTGCCGGCGCGGCTGTTGAGGATGCGCTGCACGTTGTCCAGCACCGACAGGGTGTATTGATCCTCCTCGGCGACCTGATGCAACTCCAGGTCGCCGTCGAAATTCTGCAGCAGCATTTCATACAGCGACGGATTGAGATCAGGCATCGGTCAATCCTCGGCCAATGGCTGC
The DNA here is from genome assembly GCF_054897945.1 of Pseudomonas sp. LB3P31. NCBI lineage: Bacteria > Pseudomonadati > Pseudomonadota > Gammaproteobacteria > Pseudomonadales > Pseudomonadaceae > Pseudomonas > Pseudomonas sp. LB3P31. The sequence continues at coordinate 81,271 of NZ_CM142710.1, read as the reverse complement.
AAGGTCAAGCGGTTGTCGCCCAGATGAATGACCCGTGCGCGGTCCGGATCCAGCTCATCGCGCTTGAGGATCAGACGCCAGGTCTTGAGCTGGTTGTCCGGCTCGCGCAGCAAGGCGACCACTGCAACGACCTGCGCATCCTGGTCCAGCGGCATGCCCAGCAACGCACCCTCCCCCGGTTTTACCACCAGGGCTTTCTGCTCCAGCAGCGCGCTGCCCAGCAGCCTGTCGTCCTGGCTGAGCAATTCGTCATAGGCGGCCTTGTCCAGCGCCTTGCTGTCGCGCAGTTGGTACACCCGCACCAGCGTCGGTACCGACAGGGCGTTCATGTCGGCGCCGTCGGTATTCATCGCGGTACGGGCACTCAAATCCAGGTGCAGGGTTTTCACTTGCTTGTAGAAGATCGACCGCGCAGTGGCCGAGGTGCTGTCCGAGACGGACTGGGTGATGCCACAGCCGGTGAGCAGTGCGCCGAATGCGACCACCCGCAATGCATTAAAAACGGTAGGCGACATGCTGAATTTCTCTGTCCTGAGGATTTTCGGCCAGGCCCTGGTAGCGGCCCAGGTTAATGGTGATGCTCTCGTTCACAGCGTACTGTTCCAGCCCCAGCGCTGCGGTCATGCCGAGTAAGACCGGATCACTTCCCAGCACCGGCTGCGGCAAACTGCGTACCGGCAACGACAACTGCAGTTTTGCCGTGCAACGCCAGCCCAGGTACACCCGCAACAGCACCCGCAAATCGTTGTACAACTGACCACCGGGCAACCAGCCACGCGCCTCGTCCGGGTCTTCAGTGAAGAGAGCCAGGTGCAACTGGCTGTTGGCGTCGTGCCCGACGCTGCCCAGCGGTGCGCCCTGGGACAGGCGCACCGGACGCGCAACGGACAGGCTTGCCGGCTGCGCCAGGGCAACTTTCTGCGGCCAGTGCGGGGTTATCCGGCTACTGGTATGCGGCGCCAACAACTTCACCAGCGCACTCACGCCTTCGGCATTACGAGTGGGCAGGCGCATCACACTCAACAACGCAAGAAAGCGCGAGACTGGCGTGGCGATCTGCTTGGCGGTGCCTTCAATCCCCAGGCCGATCAAGCCCAGCAGGCATTGCGAGGTCGCGTCGGTGCCGCCGGCCTCGAACGTGGCCGGGTAGGAATACTTGCGCCAGATCCGGTAAAACTGGGTGAAGATCCGGTGGTTGAAGATGTCGAGAAACCCCTCCAGCGCCTCATGTCCCTCGCGACGCTGGGCAATGTCATCGAGGAATGCCGCCGGCATCGGCGAGTCCACACCGTACAGGCCCAGCAGGCGCGTGCGCACCGTGGCCGGGCGCAGCGGATGGTCTGCGTCAGTCTCGATCGACTTCAGCTCGCCGGCAGGAAAGCCCATACCGGGGTCAGGCCGAAAGCGCACCGGGTCATCCGCCGGGTGGGTGGTGCTGCCCAGTGGCGGGTGATCCGGCAACGCCTGTTCCAGCAGCTGGCAGAAGCGATACAGATTGGCCTCGGCCACCCGCCCCTGCAGCGCGTCCAGCAATCCACTGGCTTTCAGCCTGGAATACGCTGACTGTGTGTTTCGTTCCATCGCAGGCATTTCCCGGTAGGTTGAAGGATCAGCGTGAGCTGGTTGAACAGGTGGATATCGGCGTACAAACCAAAGAAGCGCTGGAGCATTTCGCCGAACAGGCAGATATCGCCCTCACCGCTGAAGCCGTTGGCGTCCAGGGTCACTTCGATGTCTACGCCGCGCAGCAGGAAGCCTTTTTCGAAGCGCTGGATCAGGTGGTGTTTTACCTCGACGATGGCCGCCAGGCGCCTGCGGTTGAGTTCGCTGCCGGTCCAGTCGTACAGCGCCAGGGTGCCGCGCAGGACTTCGGCGTTGTCGAGCATTGGCAGGAAGTTCGAGCCGAGATGGCTGAGGACCCGCCAGTGGAAACGGTCGCGGTTGGGCGGATAGCACGGCAGGGTCGGGGCGCACAGGTTGCGTACGCGCAGGCCTGTAGTGGAGGCGTTGGCCAGGGTGTCCAGTAATGTGCTTTGCAGGGCTTTGCGCGGGAGTTGGCCGTGGGTGCCGGTCAGTTTCAGGGACAGGCTGTTGTTTTTGCTCAACGCATCCTTGTCGAAGCCTTCGCCACCGAGGATCAGCCAGGTGTCATGCAGGCCGTTGGCTGCACGCTTGAGCCGCGCGTGGAAGTAGCGCTCGGGGGCGTCGTCTCGGAGCATGCCGCCCTTGTGGCGGAAGCTGCTGAAGGGTACGTATTCCAGCTTTCCGCCATCATTGGAAGCGCTGACCTCATCCACCGAATAGATTTCCGTATGACCGTCCTGCAACCGCATCGGGCGCAACAGGTATTCAGTCTGCAACGGCGACAGGACCAGCGGATCGGCTTCCAGCGTGTACAGATTGATGACCGGTACCGCATGCAGCCGGATGTGCTCGACGGTAAGATTAAACGTCCGTGGCCACGACTCGCGCAGCACCACTTCCAGTTCGAACCAGGTCGCTGTCGGCGTAAAGCTGACTTGTTCCAGACCGCACAGGTTCACGAACATGAATTTCTCGCGGAAGCTGAAGTACTCCAGCAGCAACTGATAACCACTGAAGGCGCTTTCACCTTTGGGCCAAAGCCGGTCCTCGTCGCCGAAACCCTTGGGTGAAAAATAGCCTTCGAATTGCCGGCGCTCCTCGCCTGCCTGGCGTATGTACATGGACTGAGCGTTCAACGTAAAGGCTTGATGCAGGGCGCTGGCCAATGGCGCATCAGCGCTCAGGTACAGCGGTATCCGGCTTAAGTCCATGTCGCTCCATGGGCTCAGTTCACCGCGGGCGAACCGCAGTCGCAATAACGAGCGGCCGTCCGGTTCATAGGCAAGACGCACAGACTCCAATGCGAGGGGCCGCAAAGTCAGGTCCTGAGTGGTGCTATAGCGGCAACGCGTGCCTTGGGGGCCAATAGGCTGCGACAGCACTTCGAAGCCTGCGGCAATCAACTTCTGTTCTTTGTGCTGCGTGAGATCCGGGACCAGCTCGACTATCGACAGCGATGGAATGGTTCGCAGGTAATGCGGCCACAACAGGCTGACCAGGCCTTCAGTGAGTTCCGGTAGATCATCGTCGAGCTTCTCGCGCAAGCGGCCCATCAGAAAGGCGAAGCCTTCGAACAGGCGCTCCACGTAAGGATCGGTCGCCCCGGGTTTGTCCAGGTTCAACTGCGCGGCACGCTCGGGAAAGGCTTCTGCAAACTCCTTGCCGGCCTCACGCAGGTAGCGCATCTCGGCATCGTAGTAATGCAGTGTCAGGTTGTCCTTGCTCATAATTAAAGTCCTGAGAATTGAATTCAGCCGCAGAGCACTGCGGCGCGTACCGGATCCAGGGCAACCAGCGCCGCCAGCAGCGACTCCATGCGTCGGCCAAGGGTGATTTTGTCGGCGTCGTTGCGTTGAGCTTTCAGGCGCAGCAGCTTGAGCAGGCGGGCCTTGACCTCGAAATTCAGCTCTGGCTCCCAGGTGTCCAGACCGTGGTGTTGCGCAGCGGCATCCAGCTCACCCAGCAGATGCACCGCGAGCTCGCTCTTGCTGTATTGCTCGGCCACTCGGGCCATCAGCAGCCGTAGCAGCCAGCGCTGGCGCGCGGTTTTAATGTCGGGGCGTGCGGCCAGCCAGGCCAGGGCCTGGTCCACCCCATTACTGTCAGCCTGCGCCAGCGCCTCGACCTCAAAAGACAGGATGTCGTTGTCTGTGCCCGTTGCGATGGCGGCAGGAGCAGGTAACCACTGCTGCGAGCGATTACCGCTGACATGCTGGATGATCCATTCCCGGGTGGTCTCATCGGCGAAGGGCGTTCCGTCGTTCCAGCACAGTACTTCCAGACCCGGCAGGCGCTCGAGGAACATGCCCAAATCGCGCTTGGTGATATCAGCCCAGTCGTCATGGGGCGCAGGCAGCTTGCTCAGCGCCTGGCAGGCGTACCACTGCAGATCCAGCCAGAAATGGTTGACGCCCTCGGTATACATTTGCTCCGCCTGAATGAGCAACTCGCTCCAGTCCTGTTGCAGATGCAGGCGCTTTAGCTGGGCGCGATACTCAGCCCTAGGGGGTGACAGGCGAGTCACTCCAGCGGCGTCCTGAGGCGGAGTCTGATGCAGGGTGTCCCAGCGCAGACTGCGGATCAGACGCTGGGCCGCCAGCCGTCCAAGCGGCTGCTCACGCAGGTATCCGGCCAGGATCCGACCACTGTCGAGAAGGTCGCGCCCGGATTTGATCGCCTGGGCAGTCGGCGCGGCCATCGGTGCATGGACGTCGTGGCGCGTGCTGTTTTGTGGAACCACCGCATCCACCCCGCCGGACTGCGCCAAACGTGCAGACAACGTGCTATACAGCGCGCCAAGGTCTGGACGCTGGTCCTGCGGCCAGGTATCAAGCCCGCGCTCCAGCCAGGCCAGCGCTGCCACCGTGCGCTCCGACTCCTCCTTCACCACTTCCGGGTACTGGGAAAGGCAATCCAGTACCTTGGCGCTGGTCAGCCACTCCAGCGCCAGCTTTCGGCTGATGGGCCGCGCGGGGAGGATGTCGCCGGCGAAACGTTCCACCAGCGCGGCGAGCAGACCGAGGCCGTCAGCCAGTCCACGTTCACCGTCCTTATGCAAGCGAGCCCACAGGTAATAGGTGGCGATTCGCAGGTCCTTGCAGCGCAGCGTGATCAGCTTTTCCCCCAGTTGCGCGACCTGCTCGACATCTGCGCCAGAGAGTTTGTTGACCTCTTCACGCATGCGCTGGAAGTCATCGTCGTAGCCTGGGTCTTCGCCGACGGGCGAGTCCGCTGTGACAGGTTGCAACCAGGCTTTCCAACGCTCAGCCTGCAGGTTGCCGAGGGCGACGGCATCACGTTCTCCCAGGCAGCGGGCGATCAAGGCTCGCAGACTCATAGGCTTTTCCTCTTTTGCACAGCTGGTTGCGGGTGATCGTTTTCACTCAGAAAAATCTGCGTCGGTAGTTTGAAATCCCGCAGCTTGAGCAACGCCAACGGTCCCATCCCCAGCTCAGTGCGCAGGTTCCAGGTCAAATCCAGGCCATCCGGGGCCCTGAGCTGCAGCCTGTGCAAACTGTCGCTGTCGTTGAGCGGCGTAACCCGCGCCTGCTCCAGCAAGCGGATCAGCCCCCAGGTGCCTTCGTAATCCCCGAACAGGCGTTGGTTGGCCACCACGCTGACCCAGCTCAACCGTGTCCCCGGATGGCTGGTGAACCCCGGCCAACTGAAGCGCTGCCAGCTTTCTTTCTGGTTGAAGTAATCGTGTTTTTCGCCGTTGAGCACGAAGATGGTCTGCACCACATCGCGCACGGGTTTACCCCGTAGTTCGAAGCTGATGCCCATGCCGCCATCGGTGTAGAGAACGTCGGCCAGGTGGCTGAGCTGATTGATCGAGGCGAGAAATTGTGGGTTGAAACGCAGACCCTGGCTGTGCCGTGGATCGGCGACCCAGCGGCTGCCCTCTTTGCGCAGCACGCCGCCCAGCTGTTGTTGCAGGAACTGTTCGATGCGCCCCGAGTCAGCGCGGATCATCTGGCCGAGCATCGGCAGAGACGAATCGCTGGCAGTGGCGGCGAAGGGATAACGGCCGGCGAAAGCGGCATGCCAGTCAGTGACGATCGCGCGTTGCCACTGCTGGTTGAGGCTCGCCGCCGACGGTTGCAGCACCCGTTGCCAGGCTTGCTCCAGCGGTTGCACAAACAGCGTCTCACCTACCCTGCCCCATTCCGCCCCGAGGCTGGCGGCGACCAGGCTGCCGTAGGATTGGGTGTCGGTGAGGTCGACGTTCTGGCCCTGAAACACGGTTTGCGCCAGGGCTTGGGTCATGGCCTGCGGGTCGGGGGCGGTGCTGACTTGCTGCAGCTTCAGGCGCACGCGGGTCACGCGGTTGAGGAAGGCATGCAGGTTCAGGCGGTCACCCTGGTTTTCTTCCTTTCCAAGCAGAGCGAGCAGCGGGCCGAAAGTCGCGTCGAGGGGGCTGGTGCTAAATGGAGCCTGTTGATCGATCACCGGGATCTGATCCTGATTCATCAACTTCTGCGCGGACTTCACCAGCGATTCGGCCAAGGCCGGTCCTCGCATACCCGCCTGGCCTTGATAGGACAGCGTATTCATCAAGGCAATCAGCGGCGACTGGCGTACATCACTCATCAACGTCAGCTGATCGATCACCGCACCCAGACTGTCGACGTTCTGCCAGCGCAGGCTGTTGAGGAAATCCAGCCAGGCGCGGGCGTAGTCCTGGAAGTAACGCTCGGTCAGGCGTTGTTTGAGCACGTCCGGGGTCAGCTCGGCGGCGAGGTCTTTGGGGTGGTCGCTGAGGACCCAGTCGATCTCCTCGCGACGGGCCTCGGCAATGGCGTCGATGGCTTGGCGTACCTGGCCTTCCCAGGCCTGGCGGGTGAACACGCCGGGGACGCTTTTCCGAGTGCTGAACAAGGTTTGGGCATCGGTGTCGTTGACCATCTGGTTCAACGTCAGGTCGGGGTAATGGTTGGCCACGCCGTCAAGGACTTTTTGGTACTGGGTGGTCTCCGCATTGCGCTGGCCCATCTGTCCGAGCAATACGCGGCGGGCCTGGGCGACCAGGGTTTGATCGGCTTCGATGCGCCAGTCGGGATGCGTGGGTAATTGCTCGGCGTAGAACTTCCATAAGGTGGGTGACAATGCAAACCACAACCCCGGGGACATGCCTTCGCGCTCGGGTTGGGCGTTGATCAGGGTCTTGCTCAGGAAGGCCGCGTCGGCTTTGTCTGGGCGCGCCATCATCAGGTAGGCCTTGAGTTGGTCGTAGGCCTCACCGGCCCGTTTGCCACGCTCGGGGCTGTCGGGGGGCAGCTTGATCAGGGCGTTGAGTTTGGCTTGAAGGTTGGCTGCGGCAGGGTCTCGTAGCAGGCGGTTGTTGGCCTCGACGTAGATGGGCCAGACTACGTCGGAGAGGTTTTGATTCTGGTTGAGGCCGAAGCGTTGGTGCCATGGCGAACCGTGTTCGGCGCGGTAATCCAGGCGCGATAATTCACGCACCAGTTGATCGAGGGCCTGCAGTTGGGCGTCGCCTTCAGCGGATTGACTTAACGCTGCCAGGGAGGTTTGCACCTGGGCGATCTGGGTGCGGTTGCTGAGGTAGGACAGCCCCAAACCGGCAATCCACACCAGCGCCACGCACACGGCGATTTTGGCACCCATCTGGATCGGGTGCCGACTCAAGCGACGATTGTAAAAGGCCCTGTCGTCGAGCACGCCCTGCCAAGCCGGGTCAACGGGCCAAAGGTGATTGTCGTAATCTTTGTGCACTGGCAACGGCAGGCTGAACCACAACCCGCGTAACGGCACTCCCCGTCCGAACTCGCCAAACAACGGCAGCAGCGCCTGCCGCCAGCGGGCAATGCCCTCGACTTGCAGGTCGCGGGACAGGCGCAGCATGAAGTCGTGTTTCATATCCGTTTGCAACTGCACCCAGCCGCTGTCGTGCAGGGGTTTGATCAGTTGCTCAAGGCTGGTTTCCAGTTCCAACGCGGTGGCGTTAGCAGGCAACAGGCAGCCGACCGGTTGCGATGGACGTTGAGGCTGGGGCCACTGGCTGTCGCAGACTTGCCAGAGGTACAGGGGCAGTTGCCATTTCAATAGGCGGGCCAGCTTTTGCAGATGGCGTGCGCCGGTGCCCATGGCGGCACTGTCGCTGGTTTGCTCTTTGCTGAGGGCCCAGATCACACCATCGAGCGCGCGCCACCGGCTCAGGCAGCGGTATTGTTTGAGCTGGGCTTCGACTGGTTTGACCGAGATGCTGCCGCCCCAAATCAGAACGGTGTCCTCGCCTTCCAACCAATGGTTGGCGGCAAGGCCGGGGGCGATGGCCTGGACCTGCTCAGGTTCGCCGACAACAAGCAAAAGACGGATTTTGTAGCGCCAGAAATCACCATGGCGGTTTCGCAGTTCTGTACGAAGTGCGGCGAGATTAAATTCAGGCTTGGCAGGCGGCGATAACGCCTTGTCCTGATCCGGGTAAACCCTGTTCGCCTTCTCCTGCTCACGATGACTCAGTTGCCGCAAATAAGTCAGCAAGCGAGGCCCGAAAGCAAGCATTGCCGCGATGGAGATCACCAGCAACGAAGCCAGCACCTGCTGATGGTCTTCGACCAGCCCTATACGATCGCCATAGGTGCTCATTGCCCATCCCAGTGCAGCTGACAAAGCGACGATCCACGCCGCCGCCCCACCTCGGCGCCACATGTTATTTGAAGGTTTCATGCCAATTCCCTGCTGGTGATGGTGCTGATCCAGTGCTGCGATTGATCGTGTGCCAACATCAGCAATGGCCGCTGTTGGTGCCGCGCTATGTCTACGCCAAGCGCAGCCACCAGCCAGTGACTGAAGGGTCCTGACACGCCACTGAAGCTCTCTTGAACCCACTGTTTTTCAATTGGCAGGGAAGTGCCACGAGCGCTACCGACGATAGCGATCTGGCCCAGCGCGGGTCGCCAGTCCGCACTGTCTGCCAGCACGGCTGTCGCCTCACGGGCGCAGGTTTGGGATTGCAGGAACAGCGGCAGCTCGGTCTCGAGCGCGGTGATATCCAACGGCATCGGTCGCAGCAGTTTTCCGTGAACCGGCAGCCCCCACGCATCGGCCAATTTATCCGGGCACAGAAGTAACGCCGCCAGCCCGTCGGAATAGGCACTCTCGCCGCTCACTTGCACGACGAGGATCAACTCGAACTCGGCGCTGGCTGTCTTCAGTTTTTCGTCGACCCACTGACAGGGCAATTCAGAGGTCACGTTGACAGTGGCGCATGGCGGTTGACCCGTTGCAGTGGTCCAGAGCGTTTGCCAGGCATCACGCAATTGCTCGGGTTTATCCGTAGCAACATCACTGAGCAGAGTGACCCGCAACGTCTGCTCTTTAGGCAAGGTCACCAGCACGGCCGCCATTGCCTGCACTAACAACTGCAGCCCGGCCTGTGCGCGATCGCCCTGCGCCGGTAATGCCGCAATTCGTCGAGCCTGTCCGTCACGCGGCGGCAAAATAAGAGCAGTCTGAATCAGCGTGCTGGCGGACACCTGGTCCGGTAAAACCACACAGCTGGCGTGTACGGCCAGATGGCGTTGCGCCCAGTCTTGCCAGGACTGCTGCACGTTTCGCGCCTCTTCGTTGAGGAACTCGTGACGCTCAAGCGCGTTGCCATAGGCGTAGGCACGAGCACTGAAGATCAACACCCAGGCAAGCAAAGGCGCAGCAGCCAAAATCCAGATATTGAATACCTGCATTTGCGGCGCCCGGTTGGAGGCATAAACAAAAAACAGTAGTGCGCCGACCGCAATTGCCACGCCCGCCGCTAATGCCCAACGAGCTATGAAAAGGGGCGCGGGAGCTTGCACCTCTTCGGCAGTAAGCCGATCCCATGCCATGGCTTAGCCCACCCTGTAAGGGTAAGTGGTGGACGAGCCAGATAGCACCGGCCAGGCACGGGAAATTTTATCGACTAATAAATCAATTGCCTTGAACATAAATATCGGACTCCATCATCTCCGCACCGAAGATGTGCATTTGTTTAATATTTAGTTAGTTTCGAAATGCTTCACCACAAACGCTCGGGAAACTCGACCTTTGTTAAAGGGAGGGCACTGTCTGGTATCGGACGTGTAAGTCCTTTAAGCCCGCTCTTCCCTTCAAACTTCTCGCCGTTCTTGCCGAAAAGTCGATAAGCGAAGGAAGTCAATTCATTCCCCCACTCATCTGCCACTGCATAGCGCCCATATCCGGGCATCTCCTTTTCAGGCAGAAGTTCGGGAAGCAACTGCGGACGGCGGTCCGGACAGCGAGAGTAGTACCTCGGTGAAAAACAATACGAATCGCGGCCCGTTCGGATAGTTTGTAGCTTATAGTAATCAGGCCGCGCTTGACTCTCGGCCACTACACTGCCATCGGGGTATGTAAACTTTATAAAATCTCCAACCTTGTGTACTTTCGGTGCTTGAGAGGTGACTAAATATTCAGAATGCAACACGGGTTTAAAATAGATTTTTCTCGCGTTCAATGCTCGATACATTAAATAGATGTGCCCTCTGCCGGCAAGGCTAACGCGCTTCCTGTATCCACCCAGGAAGCTCTCGTGAACCCAAGGGAAATAATCCCTTTTGATTACAACATCACCATCAACCTTGAAGTCCGCGCCTCCTTGTGGAGAATTGTTGTGGTCGAACATCACTACAACACCCCCACCCGCCCCATATTTTACAGACTCACCAAAGCTTGTCGGGGTGGCATACGCGACACCAAATGTCACATTTGCCAAATGCCATTTACAGGCTCCACCGCCATCCTTAGGCACGTCGGCCACATATAGGTCAGTGTTTCCTTGACGTTGCAGTCGCAAATCGATGCCATGATACCCATCTAATTCAACTCGCTGCCCGCTAGCCCCATGAGTTATGCGCTTGCAAGTAGCTGAGCGATACATCACTTCAAGAGTTTCTACCTCTAAATCCTTAGGCACCTTCACAGTGATATTGATTTTCTCGCTATCTGGAGGGGGCGAAAGGCTTCTGTCCCTCGGGCTGGCACACCCGATCAAGCTGAAAAACATACAAATAAACGTAATTTTAATTTTTAAAGTCATAGATGTTTCCTCCGCTGCTATGGCTTAACCCCAGGTTTTCTCGTAATAGGCTAATGGGTCAGCCACGCCGTCGAAACGCAGTAGCGCCTCTGCACCACCGTCCAACTGCTGTGTTGAGCGCAAGGCCTGCCCCATCAAAGTCTGCAAGTGAAGAAACATACGATTACGAGAATGCTCATCCTCGGGAATGTTTGCGGCATGCTCTCTCATCTGCTGCTCGAACTTCTGACGTTGCGACTGTCGTTCCAGCAAAGGCTCGCGTTCAGGATTGATCGACTCAAGCAGTTGGTTGTGGATGTAGGGCTGATACTCCGACATGAAGTGGTTTCCGAGGCCCAATAAACGGCCGGATTTAGCATTACCCAGAGGAGGGAAATATTTGGCTCGATTGGCACTGTCCAGCGAACCAATCAAGCGCCCTTGTGCCTGTTCAGCCTGCTGGTCATCATCTGGGCCAAGACTGGGCACGAGGTACAACTTGGCCTTCTCGGGTAGGCGACGGGCAATCGTGTTGTGATATGGAGCGCCCAGACCGTCTTTGTTGCGATAAGCTGGATAATCCGAACCGCGAGTCTGCAGGTGTTGCTCGGTCTTGAAAAACATGGCGATTTCGCCATGATGACAAAATGGATCGCCACGCTTAATCAGGGCATTAGTCGTCAGTTGCAGCATCGACCATGCAAAACCCAAAGTCGTACCCAAAGGACCATATAGGTCATACAAATAGTTATCCAGAGCAGCTTCTGGAGGAACGCTGGGGATCAGGTCAGTGTCGTTGACATGTCGGAAGTGCATTAGTTGTTCGAAAGACTCCAGAGCATTTAGAGTGAAGGTTCGAGGCATTCCGTAGGTGTAGAGCAAAGGTTTCTTTTCTTTGATCGAGACGGCATAGATGAGGCCTAAAGCCCCGCCAAGGCTATGCCCACAAACAAACAAGTTCTTGCCATCGACGTTCCCATAGATCATTTCTTCAAAATGCTTAGCATATATTCGTCTAGCTATTTTAAACGCATCGCGAAAGCCTAAGTGGACGCTACCTTTGGACGCTAGATCACCACACGAGACTTTTGTTTCGCAACTTTCTGAAATCTTAGGTTCGACTGGCCGAAATGTCACATCAGTACGCAAATCAGCAAAACCATCCATTTCAGTACCCCGCCAGGCTACCAAAATGTGCGATGCACTAATTGCGTAACAAAATTGGGTACGTCCCTCTGGCTCATCGGCCTTCGCTGTGTCTAATGATCTGGCGATAGAGTACCGATCGTTAAATGGAACATCCGTGACTACACAGGGCCATGCTTGGCCGTTATCCCAAACACGCGGTGTACGCGACAAGTCCAGACATTGTTGATCAAAAAATTCTTCGACCCCTCCTAACTCCAGTGCAGGCCGACTGCTGTATGCCAATATACTCACCAGCCCCAAGTTGTAAGCATTAACAAGGCTGTACTCGGATTGGTGATGTAGCACCATCGACCAAGCCCGAAACGGACAAACTTCAAGAACATGCTGCCGATTCAATTGTTCGTCGCTCACAGTGAAGCCTTGAAAATTCTGATCAGGAAAATGGAACAGGTACTCTTGACTTGCATCATCTAGTGAAGGAGTGAAACCTGGTTCCCGATCGCACAGCTGCCCAATACGCAGATAGTGATACCCCTTACCCGCAGCCCGCGCCTGTAATTCGATCGGTGAGAATCCCACACGTTGAGGGCCATACAGCGGCGTAGCATCACCCAAACCAGGGCGGCGCGGCTCCGGCCGGGTCGCACGTAATCGACGACTCTGCAGTTGCTCCGCCAGTGGATCTGCTTCCAGCAGCAGGGTGATGGCTAGCGGGTGCAGACCTTCAATCCGGATCAGACCTTGACCATCACTTTGTCCAGTGTACTCAGGCACCATAGCTTCGCGAGTAGCCTCATTGGTTGCCCGGTATGGCATGTTCGCAAGCGGATCGCCCTGCTCATCCAACAGCTGGAATTCAATCCAATATTTTCTAGAAGCACCTGTCTGAAAATTTTTGCGTGGATTAAGTGTATCTGTCCGATGTGATGCGTCGTTCATGCCTGCCCCTTGATATTGATTGATTTAACAACTGCGGCGCAGTCGGTTATTCCAAAATGAACAAACGACAAGCACGAATAATTCGAATGCTCAGGCATCGCCTGAAACTTGGGAGTGTCAGCCCCGCTGTGATTTGCACGCCCAAAACGTCGACAAAAGCTTCGCGACTTCTGAGATCACTAGAAGACCAAGCAAAACCATCACCGAGGTTACTTCCCCGTATTTCACAAGCACCGGTATAAATGCCAGCGAAGGTACAGCCAGCAAGAGTCTCATCGGCGTCTGCAAGCACACCAGATAACGGACATAATTAGTACAGCGAAAGAACATGACCATCGAAATCACGATAGAAATATTCAGGAAAAGCGAGAGTGTCAAAAGTACACCAGACACCCATCCATGCTCCGCACTCAACTGAACGTAGGACTGTATATCGCTAAACAACGGAACCTTCCCCTCTGAGAAATTCAGGAAGCACACCCACGCGATGTACAAAAAATCCGCCCCACCCCAAAACATATATACATATCGGGCTTTCATTAACTGATCCCCTTCAGCTCATTGACGGTGTCCGCTATCGCAGGTTGCCAGTACCACGACTTGCCACCTTTGACCCACGCGTCATCGCCTTCCAGAAATGTTTGAGCTATATATCGTCTACTGCCATAAAGATGGTGGGCGGATTGCGCTACGATAGGTTCATCGGCATCTTCGAGAAAGCGCTGCCACTCCTGAACTTTGTCGCGTCTGGTATTGGCATAATCCTTGCCATCTGACCCGAATAGTCGTCCCTCATCTCCCATCGACATTAAACGGTTAAGTAACATCGAAGCCGTATTTTTTAAGCCATGGTAATTATGATCAATTGTCACCCAGCACCCCGGGCCGGATTTTGATAGATCATCCGGAGCTGCAATTGTGAGATTTCCAGGCACCAACGTATGAACGCTCATAGTCTGGCCATTTTTATCCGTTACCCCACTAAACACCTCCCCTTGCTGGGTGGTAATTCGATAGCGGGTAAACGGTTGCGGCATCTGAGCTTCATCTTTCAAGTCGTACCCGGCGGAGTAGCCGCCGGGTAGCGGTGAAGCGACAGTAGTGAGGCTGGCAGCACCCGTTTGTTGTACATGGGCGGCTTTGAGGTAAATGTTGCCGGGGGCACCCAGTTCTATTTCGCCGCCTTTCAAGCGAATGTAGGCCCCGCCGCAATTAAGGACGAGTTCTTGCGGGGCGGTAATTTCTACGCGCCCGGCCACGCTTTCGATCTTGACGTCGGTCTTCGCCAGCGCGTGCAGGCTGCCGCCCAGCGCATGCAAATCGACTTTGCCTTTGCCTGCTTTCAGTTTTAGGTCTGCGCTTGTGGCGAAAACGCTGACGCCTTCCTCAGCAACTGCCGTGATGTGCTTCCCGGCGCTGATGTCAGTATTTTGTGCGGCAACGATCACGACGCTTTCAGCTCCGGAGGACAGGCAGACGGCTTTCGGGCTGACTATGCCGATGCCCGCAGGCGCATGCACCAGCACGCCAGGTTGGGCCAAACCCATGAGTGCCTGGGCTAGACGCTGCTGGCTATCGGTATCGCCAGCGGTCGACGCTGCGCTGCGTGCGGCTTGGGCGAGTGAGCGAGCCAGCGACAACGCATCTTCGAGCTGGGAGATAGCCGCCTCCATGTCGAGCTGGCCACCTTCAGCCTTGGTCTGTTCATCGGCGCTGATGAAGAGCCCCTTCCCTGCCCTGATCGCTCCTTTGCCATCGGTGCGCAGCTCAAACCCTTCACCGCGCTTTTGTTTGCCTGCATTAACCAGATGGCCAAGATTGAGCTGGCTCTTGCCGCTGTGCTCAGTACTGAGCTTGATGTGTTCCACCCCCCGGTCATCTTCCATGCGCAGCTTGTTATTCGCCGGCGTGCGCAGCACGTTGCGCCGGTAGTTACTCTTCGCCAGCGTCACATGATCGGGATGTTCGTTGTCGTGCAGCGCATGCGCGATATACGGCCGGTCCGGGTCGCCCTGCTCGAAAGCCACCGCCACTTCGGTACCCGGGATTAACGGAAAATGCAGCCCATAGGTATCCCCGGCATAGGGCCGAGCCAAGCGCAGCCACATGCTCTCCCCGCCTTTCTCCCACGTATCGCGGTCGAACATGAAGCTCACCCGATAACGCCCTTTTAGGTCGATCTCGGAGTACGGGTAATTAACCGTCGGGCTGGTCAACCGGGCCGGAATGGTGCCAGCCATTTTTGGCTTGGGCGGCACAGGTGGGCGAAAGCACACGTCGGGCGACCAGGGGATGGACTTGAAGTTGACGGTAAAGGTGCGGTCGCGGGCGCCGCGAGTGCTCAGGTGGGTGAGCACCGAGCCGAGTTTGAAGCTCTGCAGCGGGTCGCCTTGGATGTCGAGGATCTGGCCTGGCGTGAGCATGGCGCTGCTGCTGACGCCGCTGAGGCGCGCCTGGTTGTTGAGGTAGCGTTCGTGGCGCAGGCGGGCGTAGAAGTAGCCGCTTTCGGTGGGCAGCTTTTCGTAAAAGTCGTAGCGATTGCTGAGCTCGGTATAGGGTTCGGCATAGTGGTAGGCCTCGCCGTAGGTGGTGCGGACACCGCGGGTCTGGTCGATTTCGCCGTCCAGATAGGCGTGGATGTCCTGAGGGTTATAGCTGCGGATATTGACGTGCTTTTCCACCACCTGATGGCTGGTCTGCAGGTCCCACACCGCGTCCTGACCGTCGCTGTTGAGGCCAGAGGGTGTGTAGGTGGGCAGTTCGATCCGCGGTTGTTTGTAGTGGCCGTAGTCGTCATGGAAATACACGACGCCCACGTTGTATTTTTCTTCGCTGTCGAAGCGGTACCAGATGCCGACATCGGCCAGCAGGCGGTTGAGGAAGGTCAGGTCCGATTCTGCGTATTGCATGACCTGTTCGCGCCTGGGGTATTCGCGGGTCAGCTCAAAGCGGAACTCGTTGTTCTCGAAGCTGTGGCGATCACGCAGGATGTTTTTGACGATCTGGTCTACCGACTGATTTTGGTAGATGCGGAACTGCTGGCCACGGCCGAGCAGTGCCAAACGGGGCTGCAGGGTTACTTCGTAGCGGGCTTCGTCAATCGACGCGGACAGGCGCTTGAAGGCAGTGATCACGCCGTGCACGGTGCGTAGCGGGTTGAAGTCGGGGACGATGAATCCGCGGGGGATCTTCGGTTTTCCGGAAGGATAGAGGCTGAAGCTGGCTATGCGGTTGAGGATTGTTTCAGCCGCGAGGTCGAGGTCGCTGGCGGTGAATTCGATGCAATAGGTGAAAGGCTGGCTGAGTTGCTCTTCGCCGTGGAAGCACAGGACGTCGAGGTGGGTGTCCACGCCGCTGACTTCAAGGATGTAGAGGTTGTGGTCGTAGGTGTAGACATCATGTTCATTGGTGAATTTGGTGGACATGGTCAGGCCCCCTCAATCGCGTCGACAAACTGCAACGTGATGCCTTCATCGTCGCTATAACCAAGTACCACACCCCGTGTTTTTTGCTGCGCTGCCTGGCGCTGCAGCAACTGCTGACTGAGCACCGGCAAAATCTGCTGGTTGAGCAGGCTGTCGATGTTGCGAGCGCCCGTGTCCGGCAGCAGGCAGGCGGCGACCAGGGCGTCGGTGAGCACGTCGTCTACCTGGCAGCTCAGGCCGTAATGGCGCTGCAGCCGTTTGCCGACCTGGGCGAGTTTCATGGCGACGATGCGCTTGAGTGCATCGGTTTGCAGCGGGCGGTAGATCAGGGTCTGGAAACGGGCGAGCAAGGCTGGCTGGAAGTGCTCGCGCAGGGTCGGGCGTAGCCATTCGTGCAGGGTGCTGTCGGATGCGTCGGGCTGTTCCTGCAGGCCGTTTTGCAGTTCATCGCTGCCCAAGTTTGAGGTCATCAGAATGACGGTGTTGCGGAAGTCAATTTCCCGCCCTTCGCCGTCTCGCATGAAACCGCGGTCGAAGACTTGATAGAACAGGTTGAGTACGTCGCGGTGAGCCTTTTCCACCTCATCCAGCAGCACCACACTGTAGGGCCGCTGGCGCACGGCTTCGGTGAGCACGCCACCCTGGCCGTAGCCGACGTAGCCTGGCGGTGAGCCCTTGAGCTGGCTGACGGTGTGGGCTTCCTGGTACTCGGAGAGGTTCAGGGTGATCAGGGATTTTTCGCCGCCGAACAGGCAATCGGCCAGGGCCAGGGCGGTTTCGGTCTTGCCGACGCCGCTGGTGCCTACCAGCAGGAAGACGCCCAGTGGAGCTTGGTCTGCGGTCAGGCCGGTCTTGGCTGCGCGCAGTCGTTGGGCGAGCGCGCCGAGGGCGTGATCCTGGCCGATGACTCGCGCGCTCAGGTGTTGTTCCAGTGCCAGCAGACTGGCCTGTTCGTCTTTGAGCAGGCTGCCCAGGGGCACGCCGGTCCAGTCGGCGATGACTTCGGCGACATTGCGTGCACTGACGTCCAGGGACAGCAAGGGGTGGTTGCCCTGGATGTCGCTCAGTCGTTGCTGCACTTCTGCGCACAGCGTCATGTCCGGCGATCCGGCCTGGCGCGCGTCTAGCAGTTGCCGGGTCAGCTCGAGTTCTTGCTGGTATTGCTGCTCGATGTCGAGTCGCTGGCGAGCGAACTCGGCGTGCTGTGCGGCGATGATCTTCAGGCGGTCGCTTGATGCAAAGCCGCTGAGCCGCGCATCTTCTTCCAGCGCCTGTTGCTCCAGATCGAGCGCCGCTTGCTGGGCCTTGATCCGCACCAGCGCCTGCGGTTCGCAGTCGAGGCTCATGCGCACTCGGGCGCTGGCGGTGTCGAGCAGGTCGACGGCCTTGTCCGGCAGCTGCCGCCCGGTCATGTAGCGCCGTGACAGGTTGACTGCCGCCTGCACTGCCGCGTCCTGGATATGCACGCCGTGGTGACTGGCGTAGCGCGCCTTGAGGCCGCGCAGCATCAGGCACGCGCTGTCATCATCCGGCTCGTCGACCTTGACCATCTGGAAGCGCCGCTCCAGCGCAGCATCGCGCTCGAAGTACTGCTTGTACTCGCTCCAGGTGGTGGCGGCGATGGTGCGTAGCTCGCCACGAGCGAGGGCCGGTTTAAGCAAGTTGGCGGCATCGGCGCCGCCGGCCTGGTTGCCGGCACCGATCAGGGTGTGGGCCTCGTCGATGAACAGCAGCACCGGGTGGGCGGACTGCTGCACGGCGTCGATCACGTTTTTCAGGCGCTGTTCGAACTCGCCTTTAACGCCCGCACCGGCCTGCAATAGACCCAGGTCGAGAGTGCGTACGCTGACAGGTTTGAGGCTGTCGGGAACGTTGCCGTCGGCGATGCGCAGTGCCAGTCCTTCGACCAGGGCGGTCTTGCCCACTCCGGGCTCGCCGACCAGGATCGGGTTGTTCTTGCGGCGGCGGCTGAGAATGTCGATGACCTGGCGGATTTCGTCATCGCGCCCGAAGACCG
Source organism: Pseudomonas sp. LB3P31 (assembly GCF_054897945.1). Lineage (NCBI taxonomy): Bacteria > Pseudomonadati > Pseudomonadota > Gammaproteobacteria > Pseudomonadales > Pseudomonadaceae > Pseudomonas > Pseudomonas sp. LB3P31. Next base: position 63,123 of record NZ_CM142710.1, on the reverse strand, counting down.
GATCGATCTGCCCTGCCCTGGCCTTGGCGGTGATGTCCTGGGTGAACTTGTCGAGCACGGCGAGCAAGGCGTCATTGGTCACTGCGCCGGGAGTTGCGGTATCGAAGCTTTGGTCCAGCGCAGCTTCTTGCTGCACCTGCGAACGCTCCTGTGAATGTTGATCAAGAATCCCAGACAGCTGCTGCAGCTGGGTTTCGCTGAGGCTGAGTAACGGCCAGGTGGCATCGCATGCCAACAGGCCGGGTGTCTCCAGCAGTGCGCCGAGCAGATGCGCCGAACGCAGGGTTTCCTGGCTGTCCAGGGATGCACGCAGCCAAGCGTTACTGATCAGTTGCTGCAGCCTGGCGCACAATTGCGGCTTGGTCCGCACGCTGCATGGAAGGCTGTCGAGGTAGTCGAGCAGGCCGCGCCAGAGGGCGTCCATGTCCCACTCGTAGCGCCGGGCAATCAGGGTCAGGTCGCCCTCGCCTTGCTCCAGCAACTTGAGCAGCCAGTGTTCAATGCTGATGTGTGCGTGGGCACGGCTTTGACACAGTGTGGCCGCCGCACTTAGAGCCTGGGCGCAGTAAGGGTTGAGGCGGCGCAGCAGGCGCGCGGAGTTTTGAGGCATGCGGAGGCATCCTGTTCGGAATTTTTGGTGTTTCGTCGGTGGAGCAAGACATAACTAGCAGCGAGGTGTGCAGGAAAGCTCGACCGCGAACGGTCAGTGCCCCCACACTCCAAACCAGCGGACGAGTGTCCGCTGGCTCTCATGCATTAAGCGGTCTCGCGCTCTTTCCACGAATCGGAGTGTTTAAGGGTGCCTTCGACGTAAGTCCAAGTGATCTTTTCGTAGCGGAACTCGATCTCTTCCAGGTGGTTGTGCTTCTCTTTGGAAGGGTCTTTTACGTCGTACATTTTTCCAGCGACTTTGACGATCTTTACGCCTTCCAACTCAACCCGGTAGTACTCGGTTTCGACGCCGTCGTCGTTAGTGCGATACCACTTGAACTCGGCAAACTTGATGGTCTGCCCAGTAGTAACTGCCTTGTAGATGAGCGGACTGGATGCGTCTATTTCCTTGGTAAACACGATGGGACCGTGCACCCGTGTCCCTTTCAGCTTGCCGGTATTGTCATCCGTGGCGATCGATATTTTATGGTCGTGGGCGAGCACTTCAATGCTGCCCTCGCGGTCTTTCACATCCACTGAGCCGTCGATTTTGGTTTGCTCATCTATTCGCAGCCAGAGGTGAATGGGAGTTGCCATGTGAAGCTCCTTATTTCAGAACATTGGCGTCGCGTTGTGCGACAGGGGGTTGCAGATCCGGCCCCAATTTGGGGAACTCACAAGCCCCCCGCTCCGGAACCAGACGAATTTCAACTCGCCGATTGGCCGAGCGACCGGCCTCGGTGTCGTTGCTCGCGATCGGCTGGCTTTTGCCAAAGCCCTGCACCGCAAAGCAGCTGTCGGGAATGCCGCCCATGCGTTGCATCCACTCATGCACCGCCGCCGCGCGGGCACGGGACAGCTTGAGGTTCTGCTCATCGCTGCCCACTGCATCGGTATGCCCGGCGATGATGATCAGCCAGCCCGGTTGGGCCTTGATGCCGACCAGGGCGTCGATCAACACCTTGGTTGACTCAGGTCTGAGCTGGGCACTGCCGGTGCTGAACAAGGAGAGGCTGTCCAGCCGAACGGGTCGGGGATTGCCTGCTGGAGTTGGCGCCAACTCCGGGTACCGGTGACCGGCAATCGTTGCCAGCACACGCTCACGCAGACGTTCACCGCGATACAGCCCCCAGCCCAATGCAAGCGGTTCGCCTAATCGGTAGTAGCCATCGAGGCGATCAGCGTCCACGCGCAAAACATCCAGTGCCGCCTCGCGCTGGGCGAACTCTGGACTGGCGCGTTGTGCGGTCAAGGGGATGGACGTGTAGCGACGCAGGTCGTCGCTGACCTGGCGTAGTAGCAAGGTGTTCTGCCAGGCCGAGTTGGCCAGAGCCACTACGGCGGCCACAGCGAATAGCCACAGCGCGATCACCTGCGCACGGCGCCTCGGCAACCGCAGCGCGCGGATCGGCAGCAGATGCAACAGCGCATCAGGGAATGGCAGTGTTGCATTGGTCATAGACAGCGCCGATCCGGCGTCCAGCAGCGCCACCCGTTCACGCAACCATTGCTGCCACAAGTTGCCGGGCTTGTTACCCGGCAGCGATGTGACGAACGTGATCGCGCACACCACCGGCAGGCTTACGGCATGGCGCGCTTGCCGATGCCTGAAGGCAGGCAGCACCTTTTCATCCAGCCAGGCTGCGGCACTGTCGAGCTGAATGCTCGTGCACAACCGATCCGTGTGGGTCTCGCTGCCGGCTGCATGACGTTGCCATTCGGCCAGGCCCAGGCACGCTCCTGCATCGCGAAGGCTGGGGCTGGCCTGGCCCGCTTCCCAGCTGAACCAAGGGCCTTCGCTGCGCAAGGCTTGCAGGTAGCTGACGAGTAGTACTGGCAGGGCGAAACCGCGTTTACGAATCTGCGCGAGCTGATAGTTGAAGGTGCGCAATTCTCCGCCGAGCACTGCGTCATCACAGTGTTCACCCGGGTTGACGCAAAACATCACGCACAGCTGATCGCCCCAGTCTGGTCGCATGGCCATGATGCTGTCAGTCAAAACTGGCAGCTGATCCAATGTGGGTACGCGTAGATAGCAGCCACGCTCGGTCGCCCGCACTGCGCAGGATTCCCCAAACAGACCGTCCAGACCGCTGCCGCAAACCAGGATCACCGGCTGACGATAGGCTGCCGGTGGCAAGGACAGATTGTCGACCTGCTCCAGAACTTCGCGCTGGCGTGCAGCCAGTCGTGCAGCCCGAGTCCAGGCCAGCGCCACACAGCCGATCACCATCAACGCGCCCGTTACGCGAATCCAGGTTGTCAGCGCAAGCAAGGCCAGCAGCACCAAGCCCAATGCGCCCGCCCACAACCACAGGCCTTGCTTGAGTTTGAGGGTCATGGCCGTGTCACGCCTGGCCAGGCAGAAGCGCAGCGATCACGCTCCTCAACTGCTGATCCATCGCCCACCAGACGACGATCAACAACAGGCCAACCGCCAGAACGTGGGACAGCGGAGTACGCAAGCGCAAACGTGCCAGCAGGCCCCGACTGGCCTGCACTTGAGTTGGCAGCGCATGCGCCGGCTGCAGGGGAGCTACTCGGGCATTAAGCTGCGCCAGCAACTGCGCCCGTTCAGGGTCATCCGCCTCGCGATACCGACCTCGAAACCCCAGGGTCAGCACCCGCTGAAAGGCGGTCAGTACCGACAGGTCCGGCGCCGGTTCGCGCAACACCTCGCGCATTTCCTCGTAGAGGAATTCACCGGCTTGATGCCGATTGAAAAACTTCGCCTGCAAGGACTCGCTGGCCCATTTGGAATGGGCCACGTCCGTAGCACAGCCGAGCATGGTTTCATCGAGCAGGGCGCATTGGGCGTGGCTGATCAACTCGATGCTGCGCTTGCTCAGGCCACCGCGCTCGAGTTGCCGGCGAACATATTCGACCTGCTCCACGCACAGACTCATCAGCTCTTCACCATTGTGTGCCGACGCGCCATGGCGCAGCTGTACCACCAGCAAGTAGCTGTCCTGCAACAGCGAGTCGAGATCAGGCACCACCGAGTCGGGTTGTTTCGATGCAGTCAGGTTCATGTGCGTAATACCGCAAACAGTTCAAGTTTCACGTCCACGAGCGTGCTCGGGACATAGAAGGCGCAGACCCCGGCGGCCAGCATTGCCAGACCCTTGGGATGGCCTAGATCGAGGGCGAAATATTGGTTTTCCAGGCGCAGCGGAATCGCCGCAGGCACATGGCTGAGCGCCTGCAACGGCACTCCGTCGAGCGCGGCGTTGATCAGGTGCACCACGTCATCCGGAGCACCGACTTTGCACAGGCGCGGGAACAGGCCCTGCAACTCGGCAGCAGGCATGCGGCAGCGCACCGACAGATAGAAGTCGGCACCGTCACGCTCCAGCAAGCGCGCATCGTTGAGTTTCACCTGCCAGCGGTTGGCGCCGGTTTCTTCCAGCGTCAGGGCAATGACCCGCGACGGCAGGCTGGCCTCAAGCAAGGTTGAGATCATGCGCAGGAGGGGTGGAAATACGTTCTCCAGCTGTTGATGCTGATAGGCCGGAATCTGGTCGAGATCGTGTTCCAGGGAAAAGGTCAGCAGGCTGCCGGCCAGCTTGGCCAGCTCCAGATAGACCTGTTCCGGATGTCGCGCAGGCCAGGCCTGCAGGTCAGCCAATACTGGCTGGTAGGTGTTGAGAGCGTTGAGCAACCAGAACAGCGAAACGTCTGCCACGGCAAAATCGGCCATGCGCTGATTGCTCTCGCGCCGCATGCCCATCAGGCGCTGGCGCTTGGCGGACAGCTGGGTCATCAGGTTGTCGAGCTGAGACCTCAGCTCTGGGTGTGCCGCGAAGCTGAGTAGCGGCGGCACGTAAGCGGAATCAATGGACCAGGCGCCCTGCCCGTCTCGCACCAGGCGTGCAATCGGGCAGGTGAGGTAATCGCCATTTTCGTTATGGTCAAAACGCAGGCTCAGCATATGCTCGAGCACGCCGATGGTTTGCTCCTCGTTGGAGTAGCTATCCTGCACCTTGCGCCAGTCCCGACGATAACGTGTAGGTCGATCGGTGGCAGACACTTCGAGCAGACAGTTGTCGCCATTGGCCTGTTCCAGTGGCAACGCTACTAAAACCGTGGCGTGGCGAATATCGTCGGGCAGTTGTCGGTCCAGCTCCAGCCCGGGCGGGAGCCGATCCACATGATCAGAGTCAATCAAGGTGCCGTCTGGCATGCGCAGCAACAGCTGGCTGGCCTTGAGCTTGCCCATTCGCAGGGCATCAGGATCGAACGCCACCGCCAGCACTCCCCAGGGATTTACCAGGGATAGATGCGCCAGTCGCTCATTGACCCAGGCTTCCCAGCGCGCCTGTTGCTGGAATTGCTGCGGGCACAGCAGTGCTCCCGCGGCCCACAGGGGGCGGTCGATCTTCATGCCTGTTTCTCCTGCGAAGTGACTTAGGACTTGGCCTTGGGCATCTGCGAAACCAGCGACAAATTGACGTCCATGCCTTCCACCTGGAAGTGCGGCACGGCGTACAACTTGATGCGGAAGAAGCCCGGGTTGTCCTCGATGTCCTCAACGGTGACCTTGCCATCACGCAGCGGATGAGACGCCTGCAGGTCATCGCCTGGATCGGTCATTTTGGTGACCAGTCCACTGATCCACCTGTTCAGTTCCTGCTCGAGCACCCGGCGATCCTTGGTCGTGCCGATGTTCTCGCGCTGGATCAACTTGAGATAATGCGCGATGCGCGATAGCAGGAAAATATAGGGCAGGCGCGCATTGATCCGGCTATTGGCAGTGGCGTCGGCGGTGTCGTACAGCGCTGGTTTCTGCGCCGAGTTGGCCGAAAAGAAACACGCGTAGTCGCGGTTCTTGTAGTACGAGAGCGGGATGAAACCGAGGTTGGCGAATTCGAATTCGCGGGTCTCGGGGATCATCACTTCGGAAGGAATCTTCACCTGGTTGCCAGTGCCGAGGTCGTACAGATGGATCGGCAGCTCAGTCACCGCACCACCCGACTGCGGGCCGCGAATCTGCACGCACCAGCCGTTGGCGATAAAGCTCTTGACCATGTTCGCGGCAAAGGCGAACGAGGCGTTGGTCCACAGGTACTTGTGGTGATCTGGGCCCTTGGTGTTTTCTATGTAGTTGAAGCTGCGCACCGGGATGGTGTCAGGACCGTATGGCAGGCGCCCCAGCACCCGGGGCATGACCAAACCTATGTAACGGGCATCGTCACTGTCGCGGAAGGCTTTCCACTTTATGTATTCCGCTCGGTCAAAGTAGTTGCCGATATCCTTGATGGCGGCGACTTCTTCCATCGACTCCTTGCCAAAGAACGCCGGTCCCACCGCCCCGATGAAGGGCATGTGCGCGGCTGCCGAAACCTTGGAGATATTGCGCAGCAGGGCGATGTCCTGTGGGCTGCGATCGAATTCGTAATTGGAGATGGCTGCTGCAATAGGCTCGCCACCCGGCGTGTCGTATTCCTGGGTATAGGTGTGTCCATACAGGCCGCTTTGCGCGATCTCCGGCGCATCCTCGAAATCTTGGACCAGGTGATCCTTGCTGATATCCAGCAGTTCGATGCGCACGTTTTGGCGGAAATCGGTCTGGTCGATGAGCGATTTCACGCCGCGCCAGGTCGACTCGGTGCGCTGGAAATCCGGGTGGTGCATCACCGCGTCCAGTTGCCGACTGAGCTGTGCATCCAGCGCTGCGATATGGCCATCGAGCAAGGTGCGATCCAGGCGCTCGAACTTCTGCGAGGACTGCTTGAGCAGATTGAGAAATACGCTGACGGCGGCGGTGACTCGCTCATCGGGAGTGGCCTCGGCCATCGACTCGGCGTTCTGAAAACTGTCGATATCAACCAGTTTTGCCACCGGGCTCAGATTGATCTTGCCGAACAACGCGCCATACACGCTGGTACCTTCTTCGGACAACACTGTAGCGCCGCGCGATTGCACGTTAGAACTTTCTGTGGACATTGAAGAAACTTCCTTTTAGACCAACCGAATTGAATTAATGAACTTCTTGCAGAGCCAGGGCAGCCAATTCGGCGCGTAGCTCATCACTCAATGCATCGTCCTTGAGAATACGTTCAAGTTCGTGACGAAAGGTGGCGTTGTCCAACAGGTTGGACTTGAGATCGCGCAACAGGTTACGCATGGCCAGCAGCGCACGCAGCTGCGGGATCTGCCGGGCCACCTGCTCGGGCTCGAAATCCTTGAGGCTCTGGAAGCTCAATTCGACCGAGGTGTCGGCAACTTCGTCGAGCAACGTGTTATCCACGGTCATTTTCAACGCTGGCGAATAATCGGCCAGTACGCTATCGAAGTTGTTCTTGTTGATATCGACTTTTTTTCTCTCGGATAACGGACGCTGTTCACGGCCATTGCTGTAATCGCCCATGACCATCAACTTCAGCGGCAACTCGACTTTCTTCTGGGCGCCGCCAGTGTGCAGGTCGAGTTTGATGTTGACCCGGGCCTTGGGCACTTCATTCTGGAAACTATTTGACGTCATCCTGATCTCCCCAAACAGAGGTGCGATGGCTGTTACCATCACGAAAATGTAGGCTTGCGGGACACAAGATGAACCATCTGACAGGGCTGATTCCACCCCCAGCGGGAAATTCAGAAGGCTCCTACGCTGGTTTGGAAATGCCTGATAGGCATCGGACTACTTTTCCTACAAATCGGCCTTTGCCTCAGTTATTTATACTCAAATGCCAGCTTAATAATATTTTACCGATACCAGGGTCATCCCTAGTCTTGAGCCCAAGAGATGGCAGGCCATGAGCGCCTGAATCCCACTTCGAAGGGTAGAGAGATGACCATTGAAAAAACTACAACAGATACGCTGATTGTGGGCGCCGGTCAGGCTGGCGTGGCGATGAGCGAGCACCTGAGCAAACTCGGAGTGCCGCACCTGGTGCTGGAACGCAACCGTATCGCCGAGCGCTGGCGCACCGGGCGCTGGGATTCGTTGGTGGCCAACGGTCCGGCCTGGCACGATCGGTTTCCCGGCCTGGAGTTCGCTGATCTCAGCCCCGACGGCTTTGCCCCTAAAGAGCGGGTGGCCGACTACTTCGAAGCCTACGCCAAAAAATTCAATGCGCCGGTGCGCACTGGCGTGGAGGTGTTCAAGGTCGAGCGTAACGTCGGTCGTCCCGGCTTCACCGTTGAAACCTCCGAAGGCGTGATCGAGGCCAACCGGGTCGTCGCGGCCACCGGGCCGTTTCAGCGTCCGGTGATTCCGCCGATCGCGCCGCAAGACTCGCCGTTCCTGCAGATCCACTCCGCCGATTACCGCAATCCCGCGCAGCTGCCCGAAGGCGCGGTGCTGGTGGTGGGTGCTGGCTCGTCCGGGGTGCAGATTGCCGATGAATTGCAGCGAGCCGGCAAAAAGGTCTACCTGTCTGTGGGTGCTCACGACCGCCCTCCTCGCGCCTACCGCAACCGCGATTTCTGCTGGTGGCTGGGGGTGCTCGGCGAGTGGGACCAGGCTGCAATGAAGCCTGGCCGGGAGCACGTGACCATTGCCGTCAGCGGTGCCCATGGCGGACGCACGGTGGATTTCCGTGGCCTGGCGCACCGCGGGATGACCCTGGTGGGTTTGACCCAGTCCTTCAACGGCGCGGTGGCGACCTTCCAGCCAAACCTGGCGGAGAACCTGGCTCGTGGCGACGAGAACTACCTGGCGCTGCTCAACGCCGCCGATGCCTACATCGAGCGCAATGGCCTCGACTTACCGCAAGAACCCGAAGCCCGCCGCACGTTCGCCGATCCGGACTGCGTGACCAACCCGATTCTCGAGTTAGACCTGGCCAAGGCTGGCATCACTTCGATCATCTGGGCCACCGGATTTGCCACCGATTACAGCTGGCTGAAGGTCGACGCCTTCGATGAACTTGGCAAGCCCAAGCATCAGCGCGGCGTGTCCAATGAGCCTGGGGTGTATTTCCTCGGCCTGCCGTGGCAATCCCGTCGCGGCTCTTCCTTTATCTGGGGGGTATGGCACGACGCCAAGTACGTGGCGGATCACATCGCCATTCAGCGCTCATACCTCGACTACCACGAAGCGGCTCAGCGCCAGGCCGAGACCGTTGCGGTCGCGAGCAAATCTTCGGTCAGTGCTTAATTCCCCGTTCAGGAGCTTCACATGTCCACGCCAACCCATACCCGTATTCGCATGTTCAACACCAAGGAAACCTACCCGAACCAGAGCCTCGACAACGACCTGTGCCAAGCCGTGCGCGCCGGCAACACGGTGTATGTCCGCGGCCAGGTTGGCACCGATTTCGAGGGTCAACTGATCGGTCTTGGAGACCCGCGGGCCCAGGCCGAACAGGCAATGCGTAACGTCAAGCAGTTGCTGGAAGAGGCTGGTAGCGACCTGAGCCACATCGTCAAGACCACCACTTACCTGATCGACCCGCGTTACCGCGAACCGGTGTATCAGGAGGTGGGGAAGTGGCTTAAGGGGGTGTTCCCGATCTCCACCGGGTTGGTGGTGTCGGCGCTGGGGCAGCCGCAGTGGTTGATGGAGATTGATGTGATTGCGGTGATTCCGGAGTAAGACCGCGGCGCGGCCATCGCGAGCAAGCTTTGCTCCCACAGGAGACCAGTCTGAAGTTCCCCTGTGGGAGCAAAGCTTGCTCGCGATGAGGCCAGCCAGGACACCTCCTCAAAAAAGGCCAACCAAGGAGCAACCCCCATGACTTTTTCCATCGCCGCCCGCTGCCCCGAAACCGGTCAATTCGGCATCGCCATCAGCTCCTCCAGCATCGCCGTCGGCGCCCGCTGCCCGTGGCTGCTACCCGGTGTCGGTGCGGTCTCGACGCAGAACATCACCCTGCCCTCCCTCGGCCCGGAAACCCTGGAGCTGATGGAACAGGGCCTGGCGCCCGCCGACGCACTGGACAAAGTCCTGACCCGCAATGGCTACAGCCAGTACCGCCAGATCACCGCCATCGACCACCTCGGCCGCACCGCGCACTTCAGCGGCAGCGAAACCCTGGGCAAGCACAATGCAGTCTCCGGTGAACAATGCGTGGCAGCCGGCAACATGCTCGCGAACCGTTCGGTGATCGAGGCCATGGTCAGCGCGTTCGAACAGGGTGAAGGCCAACTCGCCGACCGCCTGCTCGCCGCGATGCACGCGGCCATCGCCGCCGGCGGTGAAGCCGGGCCGGTGCACTCGGCAGCGCTGGTGGTGGTGGGTGAACTGACCTGGCCGATCATCAACCTGCGGGTCGATTGGGCGGATGAAAATCCGCTCGATCAGCTGGAAAAACTCTGGAACGCCTACCGCCCACAGGTTCAGGACTACATCGATCGCGCCCTTGCCCCCGACAAATCTCCGGGCTATGGCGTAGCCGGGGATGATCGATGAGCAACAGCGTTGAACTGCTGAGAACGCTGGTAGCGTTCGACACCACCAGCCGCGAATCCAACCTGCAGCTGATCGAATTCGTGCGCGATTATCTGGCGGATTTTGATGTGCCCTGCGAGCTGGTCTACAACGAGCAGCGCAGCAAAGCCAATCTGTTCGCCACCATCGGTCCGGCGGATGTGCCTGGCATCGTCCTGTCCGGCCACACAGACGTGGTGCCAGTCGACGGCCAGCCTTGGACCGTGCCGCCGTTCGAGCTGACCGAGCGCGATGGCAAGCTGTACGGGCGCGGCACCGCCGACATGAAAGGCTACATCGCCTGCGTGCTCGCCCTGGTGCCGTCGTTGGTGCAGGCTGACCTGCACATGCCGGTGCACATCGCCCTGTCCTACGATGAAGAAGTCGGATGCCTGGGTGTTCGCTCGTTGCTCAAGGCGCTGGAGCAGTGGCCGGTCAAACCCAAGCTGTGCATCATCGGCGAGCCGACCGAGCTGAAACCGGTGTTAGGTCACAAAGGCAAACTGGCGATGCGCTGCGATATCCACGGCGAAGCCTGCCATTCGGCATACGCTCCGCAGGGTGTCAATGCGATTGAATACGCCGCCGAGTTGATCGGTGAACTCGGCCGCATCGGCAACCGACTCAAGGCCCCCGAGTTTCACGACGCGCGCTTCGACCCGCCTTTCAGCACCGTGCAGACTGGGGTGATATCCGGCGGCAAGGCGCTGAACATCGTGCCAGCCGATTGCCGTTTCGACTTTGAGATCCGCGCGCTGCCGGCTCACGATCCGGGTGAAGTCGCACGAGAGTTAAAAACCTACGCCGAGCAACAGGTTGTGCCGCGCATGCGCGCAGTCAGTCAACAAAGCGAAATCCGCTTCAGCGAGCTGTCGGCCTATCCAGGCTTGGCGACAGATGCGCACAGCGAAGCCGCCGAACTGATCACCGCCTTCTGCGGCTCCCGGGAGTTTGGCACCGTAGCCTTCGGCACCGAGGGCGGCCTGTTCGACGCCGCAGGAATTCCCAGCGTGATCTGCGGACCCGGCAGCATGGATCAAGGCCACAAACCCGACGAATTCGTCAGCCTCGAACAGCTCGCTGCGTGCGATGAAATGCTGCAAAGAATGCTGTCGTCTATCCGCAAATCAGCCCAATAAACCAAGGCTGCCACATAGCTTATTCACCGGCAGATCCACTGTGGGAGTGAGCCTGCTCGCGATGACGGCCTGACATTCAACATCGATGTTGCCTGTTAATCGGCCATCGCGAGCAGGCTCACTCCTACAGGTTTTGCGGCTCCCCACCGACCCATTTTTTTTAACGTCTATACCAACAAACTTACTAATTTATCTATCCCACCCCACCGCACATCATCAACTCCAACAAGAAAAGCGTCGCTCACCCGGCGCTCACCGAAGTACGTCCACGTACTCACATGCCTTGGAGTTCATCATGGTCACCTCTGCAACAACGTCCGCCCCGCTCATCGAAAAACACACGATAGGCTACGTGCCCCCCGAAGATCGCCATGGCAAGACCAGGGACCTGTTCACCCTTTGGTTTGGCGGCAACATCGCCCCGTTGCCCATCGTCACCGGCGCACTCGGTGTGCAGATGTTCCACCTGAACCTGGTGTGGGGGATCGTCGCCATCCTCGTCGGCCACCTGGTCGGCGGAGTGCTGATGGCGCTGCACTCGGCGCAAGGCCCGCAGATGGGCATTCCGCAGATGATCCAGAGCCGCGCGCAGTTCGGCTCCCTCGGTGCGCTACTGGTGGTGCTGATTGCCGGCGTGATGTACATCGGCTTCTTCGCCTCCAATATCGTCCTGGCCGGCAAATCCCTGCACGGCGTGGTCGATAGCGTGCCGGTACCGGTGGGCATCGTCATTGGCGCCCTGGGTTCGGGCATCATCGGCATCATCGGCTACCGCTTCATCCACGTGCTCAACCGCATCGGCACCTGGGTGCTCGGCGCCGGCATCGTGCTGGGCTTCGGCTACATCTTCACCCACGTGCAGACCGCCGATTTCCTCACCCGCGGCAGCTTCAACATTTCCGGCTGGCTGGCCACCGTATCGCTCGCCGCGCTCTGGCAGATCGCGTTCGCCCCCTATGTCTCCGACTACTCGCGCTACCTGCCAGCCGACGTCCCCGTGGCCTCGACGTTCTGGACTACCTACCTGGGCACCGTGCTTGGCTCCAGCCTGTCGTTCATTTTCGGCGCCGTGGCAGTGCTCGCAACACCCGTGGGGATGGACACCATGGACGCAGTCAAACTCGCCACCGGCTCCATCGGCCCGCTGATGCTGGTGCTGTTCCTGCTCAGCGTGATCAGCCACAACGCCCTCAACCTCTACGGCGCCGTGCTGTCGCTGATCACTCTGGTACAAACCTTCGCCTACCGCTGGATCCCCACCGCAAAAAGCCGCGCCGTCATCTCGATCATCGTCCTCGCCGGCTGCTGCTTCGCCGCCGTCGGCGCCTCGGCAGATTTCATCGGCCACTTCGTCGACATGGTGCTGGTGCTGCTCGTGGTGCTGGTCCCGTGGACCGCGATCAACCTGATCGACTTTTACGCGATCCACAAAGGCCAGTACGACATCAACTCGATCTTTAAAGTGGACGGCGGAATCTACGGCCGCTACAACCCGCAGGCCCTGCTGGCCTACGGGATCGGCATCGTGGTGCAGATTCCATTCATGAACACGCCACTGTACGTCGGGCCAATTTCCGAGCACATCAACGGCGCAGATTTATCCTGGGTCGTAGGCCTGCTGATCACCTCACCGCTCTACTACTGGCTGGCCAACCGCGACACCGCCTACAAACGCCGCCTCTCCACCGGCAAACTGGCCAGCTCAATCTAACCAGCACCCCTCCCCCTGTAGGAGCGAGCCTGCTCGCGATGAGTCCGTGACAGTCAACAACAATGTTGACTGTCACGCCCCCGCAAGCGACCGCGCCTCTCAATCGCTACCCACCCGACCGGTGTAACGCAGATAAAGCCTTCTTGATTCGTACCCCACTCTCAACCGCCTCAAAAAGAGCCGGATGCATTCGCAATCTTTTACATCTCAGTAATTCATCCAGAGATGGAAAATCACCAAGGCCAAAATCAGGAAGAGCATGGCCCCCCAAGCTGCTAATAAATGCAGTTTTTCTTTTGCAGGGAAGGCCTTAATTTCCGCAAAATCACAGAAACCTTTTCTAGCAAAAACAACCGGAAAGACCAAAACGAGAACTAGAACCCCGTTTCGAACTATATTCCCGACAAAGCCCGCACTCGAAAACGTATTCCTATTTGCACTTATAAAGACACTATTCGGAAGATGGGACTCCAACCTGTCAGTGCAAACACAGGCCATATAAATCACCCAACAATCCACTATTAGCAGTGGCCCAAGGATAAAAAAGGCAATAATTCCCGGTTCCATCGTGTCCACCCAATTCGATCCCCGCTAGCTGCACCTTACTCATGGCTGCTAAATTCATGATTCATCGCACCGATATTCCGCAAATGGATTAGCTGAGATGTCTACCACGCCCCACCCGCTTTCGCCCGCCCACCGATTGACGGGATCGGTTTGCACTTAGACTTGCGCAAACGTCAATGTTGAGCCACGAATTTTTCCACATATTTTATGTAAATTCCGAATAGCATTAAGGCAACAAAAAACACAAAACCAGCTCCCCAAGATGCGAACAACATCCGCTTAAGTTTTCTCGGAAAATTCATCGCATCGCAGGGATCTATAATTCCTCTCTTGGCGCAGGGCCCGGGGAGAGCCAGAACCAGCGTGAGAAAACCATTTCTCATTCCTTTGCCTATAAATCCTGCTTGTGAATATGCTGCTATATTAGCCGCAACAAAACTACTTCTCGGCAACAACGCTTCAGCCTTCTCTGTGTAAGCGTGGACCATGTAAATCAACCATATTTCCGTTATGATCAGGCCACTACCTATACAGAGTCCTATGAGACCCAGTGGGAACTGGTGCGTCACTTTATTTCTCCATATAGTTGCTCACCGAAAACTTCCCCGCCAACGTTCCCCAGGTGACCACCTATAACGCCACCTATTGCACCTCCGACAACCCCACACAAAAGTGCCCCAGGCCCCCCAGTCGCAATACCCAGAACAAATACGCATCCGAGTGTAGCGGTGTAGCCACCTATGAATCCTCCCATACCCCCACCTGCCAGTCCTAAAGCCAAAGAAGAGCCCTCTACGTACTGCGCCCTTGTGCACTCGTCCTCGCGCCCAAGGGCACAAGCATTCCTTATCGCCAGTCCGGAGGCAGTAACAGTCAGCGCCATACCAATGTATGTTCCGCTCTTTATCAGTCTCGCGGCCTTGGCTACACCATTCACCTTCTCCGCGTACCCCACAATCTCTCCGGTATGCAGAAAGCTCTTGGTAGAAATTCCAAGCATTCTTTTTATCGACCCTTGGTGACGCAGACCCGAACCATAGGAAGCTGCTTTAGCAAGCTGCTGATCCAGCTTGCCAAACACAAAAGCCCGCTCGGCTATAAACTTCTTCCTAGCAGCGGGTGATTCAGTGCGCAAAAACTCCTTGTGCAGCGCCTCGATTTCCTCAAGGGTTTTACCGATCGCCTCCATGTGCTTGCTCCAGCCGTCACTCACGACACCAGCACCAATAGACCCGTAAGAGAGCACCTCCTTCAGCAGCTCAAAATTATCCAGAAAGAAGTCATCAGCATCGACCTGATTAATCAACAACCCAATATGGACATCCCGCGCCCTGGCCATCAAGTACGCCTCCTGGCTCGTACAAGATGCAGTGGAAGAGTCGCCGATAATTACCAGCTCGCCAGCCAGCACCACAGTGTTGGCGATATGCCCATTCAGCACATCAAACTTGCTTTTCGCCGCCCCCGTCAGACGCAATTGGGTCTTTAGCGCTTCGTATGTCTGTGTCTGGGAGTTGATAAACGCTAGAGGCTCTGCCATATCAGCCTCACGAATATTTTTTGTTGCTGATGCGATCCCACCCGCCCGCGATATTGCCGCCACCGGCACCATCGCTGCGTTTTTGCTGGGTGTAGATGGTTTTAATGCGG
Source organism: Pseudomonas sp. LB3P31 (assembly GCF_054897945.1). Taxonomy (NCBI): domain Bacteria; kingdom Pseudomonadati; phylum Pseudomonadota; class Gammaproteobacteria; order Pseudomonadales; family Pseudomonadaceae; genus Pseudomonas; species Pseudomonas sp. LB3P31. The sequence goes on along the minus strand of NZ_CM142710.1, from coordinate 48,032 downwards.
CCGTAATTCAGTTGCACGATTTCTACCGGAATACCGGCGGAGGCATTCTGCGTGTAGTCGGAAATGATCACCTCTTCGAGGATGATCTCGAAGTATTTGACCTTGTCGCCGCCCGCGCGGCTTAGCACCAGACTGACCTCCTTGAGGTGCTCCCCGGCACAACTGGCTTCCATCAACTTGCAGCTGGATTTGTCCAGCATCTTGGAGAAGGTGAAGTTGCTCATTGTCGTGCGGCCGGAACTTGCGCCGCCGTTGGAACTGGCGGTTGCTGAAGTGCTTTGATGAGTGCCGAAGCTGTAACCGTTGACCTCGATCCAGTCGCGGTATTGTTCGTCCAGGGCTTCGCCGGGGATGCCTTCGATTTTTACAAATGCGTCGAACGCCATGCTTTCTCTCCTTGATGATGGAATTAGTTTTTATTTTCAGGAGTGAATGTACGGCGGTTTAGATGGGCGGTGAGCTGTTGAATGAGCTGCAGAAACGGAGATTCAGACCGTTCCCACACTGTTCCAGAGCTGGACTGTCAGACATTTCCTAACAATCTGACTTTCGAGGCAATCTGCTACATTACCCCCCCCAATTTCCCAACAAGGAATGTTCGCTCATGAAATTCGGCTACCTGATCATCTACGTCCCGGATGTGCCTTCGTCATTGAAGTTCTTCAACAGCGCCTTCGGCCTCACCACCCGCTTCCTGCACGAATCCAACACCTACGGCGAGCTCGAAACCGGCGAAACTGCCCTGGCGTTTGCCGCAGACGAACTCGCCGAGATGAATTTCAGCAGCGGCCACATCGCCGCCCACAGCTCCGCCAAGCCTCTGGGCATGGAAGTCGCTCTGGTGACTGACGATGTCCCCGCCGCTCACGCCAAGGCCGTAAGCGCAGGCGCAAAGGAAATCGCCGCTCCACTCGTCAAGCCCTGGGGCCAGACCGTGTCCTATGTGCGCTGTCCGGACGGGACGCTGGTGGAACTCTGCACGCCAATAAAATGAACCCTGCGCGCCTGCACCCACCTAACTGAAGGACTATCAGGAGGTGGCTTATGCAAATCGAAACGATCTGGATCGTACTCGCGGCAGTACTTGTGCTGGTCGAGTTGTGGGCGATTAATCGGGTGCGTAAAGCCGAGGGCAAGTCGAGTAACAAGCTGGTGTGGATTGTGGTGATTGTGTTTGTGCCGCTGTTCGGATTGCTGGCATGGGCAGTGGCTGGGCCGAAGCACACTGCGCGAAATCCGCATTCACCGCAGGCAGGGAAGTGAAACCTGACGGCACTCATCAATAAATGTTCAAAAACAAAGCCCCGACAAATCGGGGCTTTGTTATTTCCAACTGACACACAAAATTCCCCTGTAGGAGCTGCCGAAGGCTGCGATCTTTTGATCTTGACGTCCGAGATTCCAGTGAGATCGCAGTTGTTCCCGGACGCAGCCTTAGGCAGCTGCTAAAGGCTGGCGTCCGGTGTGTTATCAGAAGTTGGCAGGGGTATTGGCGCTGATGATTTCAGCTTCGTCCTGGCCGATATTACGGAACCGGTGCGGCAGCGTGGTCGGAAAATAGTAGCCATCGCCGGCGTTGAGCACGCTGATCTGGCCATCGACGGTGAGTTCGACAGTGCCGCGAGTCACCAGCCCACACTCTTCGCCTTCCGAGTGCACGATCGGCTCTTCCCCCGAGCTCGCACCAGGCGCGTATTGCTCGCGCAACAGGCGCATCTGCCGGCTGGGTACCGATGCGCCGATCAACAGCAGCCGCAGCCCGTGACGGCCGAGGTCCGGCTGTTCGTTGGCGCGGAAGACATATTGATGCTCGCGTGGTGGCTGGTCGAAGGTGAAGAAGTCCGCCAGCGACATGGGGATGCCTTCGAGCAGTTTTTTCAGGGAACTGACGGATGGACTGACGCGATTCTGTTCGATCAGGGAGATGGTGGCATTGGTGACGCCGCTACGCCGGGCCAGCTCGCGCTGGGAGAGTTTGTAGCTTTCGCGTACTAGTTTGAGTCGTGAGCCCGTGTCCATGACAGCCTTATGCGAGGAAAACTTAAGGGTTATGGGGGTGGATGGCGGGCGACGTGTGGCCGCGAAGGTACCGCTTCCCTGTCCCGGAGATTTGAAAGTCGGGTATTAAATCACGTTTGGGGGTGTTGCTGTAGGAGCGGGCTTGAACGCGAAGGCGGTGCATCAGGCACTTTGATGGTGACTGGCATGGCCTCATCGCGAGCAAGCTTTGCTCCCACAGTGTGGTCCCACAGGTTACGCCTGCAGGGGTCGAGGCCAGCTTAGATACCGAATCGGTCGCGCAGCGCGTAGTACGCGGCGCCCATGGCGGTGAGCGGGGCCTGGAAGGTGCGGCCGCCGAGCATCGGCATGTGCGGGAGCGAGGCGAACGCATCGAAGCGCTCGGCGTCGCCGCGGATCATTTCCGAGATCAGTTTTCCGGCCAGGTGCGAGCAGGTCACGCCGTGGCCGCTGTAGCCTTGCATGTAGTAGGCGTTTTTCTCGATGCGGCCGAATTGCGGCATGCGCGACATGGTCAGCAGGAAGTTGCCGGTCCAGCGATAGTCGATCTTCACGTCCTTGAGTTGCGGGAACGTCTTGAGGATCTTCGGCTTGATCAACTGCTCGATGTCGTCCGGTTCGCGCGCACCGTAGACCACGCCACCACCGTACAGCAGGCGGTTATCGGCGGTCAGGCGGTAGTAGTCGAGCAGGTAGTTGCAGTCTTCCACGCAGTAGTTGTTCTTGATCAGGCTGCGCGCAACCTGCTCGGACAACGGCTCGGTGACGACGATTTGCGAGCCGCATGGCATGCTTTTACTCGTCACGCGATTGTCCAGGCCTTGCGGCAGGTAGGCGTTGCCGGCGATCAGCAGATACTTGGCGCGCACTACGCCTTTAGCGGTGCGCACGGTGATCGATTCGCCGTAGGTGATTTCCACCGCCGCCGACTGTTCGTAGATCTTGCCGCCCAAACCGATGATGGCCGAGGCTTCGCCGAGAGCCAGGTTCAGCGGATGGATGTGCCCGCCCTGCATGTCGAGCAGGCCGCCGACGTAGTTGTCGCATCCGACCTCACGCTTGATCTCGGACGCATCGAGCATTTTCAAGTTCTGGTTGCCGTAGCGCTCCCAGCTGCTTTTCTGCTCGGCCAGGCCTTTGAGCTGCTTCTTGTTCAGCGCCGCGAAGATGCCGCCCGGCTTGTAGTCGCACTGGATGTCGTAGTGCTGGATGCGCTGGCGGATGATGTCGGCGCCTTCGAAGATCATGCTCCCGAGGACTTCGGCGGTCTTTTCGCCGTAGCGGGATTCGATGACATCGACGTCGCGGCTGTAGGAGTTGACCAGTTGACCACCGTTGCGCCCACTGGCGCCAAAACCGACCTTGGCGGCTTCGAGCACGGTGACGCTGTAGCCCGCTTCGGCGAGGAACAGCGCCGAGGACAGGCCGGTGTAGCCGGCGCCGATCACGCAGACGTCGCAGTCCACGGCGTGTTCGAGAACCGGGAAATCGCCAGTGAAGTTACGGGTGGCGGCGTAGTAACTGTTTACATGCGTTTGTTTCATAAGTTTCTCCGATTGCCGCCGAAACGTGTCGGCGGCCGCCGTTGTAGAGGTGTCAGAGCTTGATCCAGGTCGCTTTGAGTTCGGTGTACTTGTCGAACGCGTGCAGCGATTTGTCCCGTCCGTTACCCGACTGCTTGAACCCGCCGAACGGTGCGGTCATGTCGCCACCGTCGTACTGGTTGACCCAGACGCTGCCGGCGCGCAGGCCGCGAGCAAAGGTGTGGGCCTTGCTCAGGTTGCTGGTCCAGACGCCGGCGGCCAGGCCGAAGATGCTGTCGTTGGCAATGGCCAGGGCTTCATCGACGGTGTCGAAGGTGATCAGCGACAGCACCGGGCCGAAAATTTCTTCCCGGGCGATGGTCATGGCGTTGGTCACTCCGTCGAAAATCGCCGGCTCCACGTACAGGCCACCAGTGCTTTCAAGAGTGCGGCTGCCGCCTGCGATCAGTTGCGCGCCCTGATCCTTGCCGATCTGGATATAGCGCAGGACGTTATCCAGTTGACGCTGATCGACCACGGCGCCGACAGTGGTTTGTGGATCGAGCGCATGCCCCGGCTTCCACGCTTGCAGTGCTTCCACCAGCAGCGGAATGAACTGCTCGCGAATCGAGCGCTCGACCAGTAGGCGCGAACCGGCGGTGCAGACTTCGCCCTGGTTGAAGGCAATGCCGCTGGCGGCCGCTTGTGCTGCCGCGCGCAGATCTGGCGCATCGGCGAACACCACGTTCGGGCTCTTGCCCCCGGCTTCAAGCCAGACGCGTTTCATATTGCTTTGCCCGGCGTAGATCAGCAGCTGCTTGGCGATCGCGGTGGAGCCAGTGAACGCCAGCACGTCGACGTCCATATGCAACGCCAGCGCCTTGCCGACGGTGTGACCGAAGCCTGGCAGGACGTTGAACACGCCTTTGGGGATGCCGGCATCGAGCGCGAGTTGCGCGATGCGGATGGCAGTCAGTGGCGACTTTTCCGAAGGCTTGAGGATGAACGAGTTGCCGGCTGCGAGAGCCGGGGCGAATTTCCAGCTGGCCATGATCAGCGGGAAATTCCACGGCACGATGGCGGCGACCACGCCCGCTGGTTCGCGAGTGATCAGGCCGAGTTGATCATGGGGCGTGGCCGCCACTTCGTCGTAGATCTTGTCGATGGCTTCGGCGCTCCAGCGGATCGCGTTGGCGGTCGCCGGGATGTCGATGTTCATCGAGTCGTTGATCGGCTTGCCCATGTCGAGGGTTTCGAGCAGGGCGAGTTCTTCCTGGTTGGCCAGGATCAGGTCGGCGAAGCGGATCAGAATGCGCTTGCGTTCTGCGGGCGCCAAACGCGCCCAGATGCCGGATTCGAACGTGCGGCGCGCGACGGCGACGGCTTCGTTGGCGTCGGCTTCGTCGGTGCTGGCGACGTTGGCCAGGAAACGGCCGTCGACCGGGCTGATGCATTCGAAAGTGTCACCGCTTAGGGCAGCGCGGTACTGGCCGTCGATGAAGGCGCGGCTTTCGATGGTGAGGGACTGGAAGCGTTGCTCCCAGTCGCTGCGAGTGTTTGTCATTGTTGTGACTCGACGCAGGGGAATAAGTGATCGTCAGTTAAAACGTGCAATGCAGATCCAGCGTGGGAGCGGGCTTGCTCGCGAAGGCGGCACAGCCAACATCAATGTCGCCTGACACACCGCCTTCGCGGGCAAGCCCGCTCCCACAGTTGATCGGTGTTGTTCACTGCGTTTGTGAACGACATAGATCCCCGGTAGGAGCTGCCGAAGGCTGCGATCTTTTGATCTGGATCTTAAACAGCAAAATCAACAGATCGCAGCCTTCGGCAGCTCCTACAGGGTAAATCGCTCGCCGTTAAACGGTGTGCAGATACCAGTTGTACTCAAGGTCCGAGATGGAATTCTCGAACTCGGCCAGCTCGCTTTCCTTGCACGCCACGAACACGTCGATGTACAGCGGGTCGATGTACTTGGCCATGACTTCGCTATCGTCCAGCTCGCGCAGGGCATCGCGCAGGTTGTTCGGCAGGCTCTGCTCGTTCTGCTCGTAACTGTTGCCTTCCACCGGAGCGCCCGGCTCGATTTTATTGGTCAGGCCGTGATGGATACCCGCCAGGACCGACGCCATCAGCAGGTACGGGTTGGCATCGGCGCCCGCTACACGGTGCTCGATGCGCACCGAATCCGCCGAGCCAGTCGGTACGCGCACCGCAACGGTACGGTTGTCGATGCCCCAACTTGGCGAGTTCGGTACGTAGAACTGCGCGCCGAAGCGGCGGTACGAGTTGACGTTCGGGCAGAGGAAGGCCATCTGCGCCGGCAGGGTCTCGAGCACACCGCCGATCGCGTGTCGCAGCGCGGCGTTCTGCTCGGGATCCTCGCTGGCGAAGATGTTGTTGCCTTCCTTGTCCAGAATCGAAATGTGCACGTGCAGACCATTGCCTGCCTGGCCCGGATACGGCTTGGCCATGAAGGTGGTGTCCATCTCGTGGTCGTAGGCGATGTTCTTCACCAGACGCTTGAGCAACACCGCGTAGTCGCAGGCCTTTATCGGGTCGGAGACGTGATGCAGGTTCACTTCGAATTGCGCCGGGGCGCTTTCCTTGACGATGGCGTCGGCAGGGATGCCCTGCTCTTTCGCACCTTCGAGGATGTCCTGCAGGCAGTCGACGTATTCGTCGAGGTCGTCGATCAGGTACACCTGGGTCGACACCGGACGCTTGCCCGAGACCGGCGAACGCGGCGACTGCGGACGACCGTTCACGTTGTCCTGGTCAATCAGGTAGAACTCGAGTTCGAACGCGGCGCAGATGGTCAGGCCCATTTCGTCGAACTTGCGCACCACGTTAGCCAGCACTTCTCGCGGGTCAGCGAAAAACGGCTGGCCTTCGAGTTCGTGCATGGTCATTAACAGTTGCGCGGTTGGGCGCTTCTGCCACGGCTCAATACTCAGGGTGCCAGGGATGGGAAAGCAGATCCGGTCAGAGTCGCCGATGTCCAGACCCAGGCCGGTGCTTTCCACCGTAGAACCATTAATGTCCAGAGCAAAGAGAGAGGCCGGGAGGTTGATGCCTTTTTCGTAAACCTTATGAAGACTGGTGCGCTCGATGCGCTTGCCGCGCACCACACCGTTCATATCCGCAATCAGAAGGTCGACGTACAAAACCTCAGGATATTTCTTAAGGAATGCGTTTGCTTCGTTGAGTTGAACGGTACGCAGTGGGACCGACATGATGCACCTATTAGCTGTTAATTATTATGTTCACTACCTTGTTGCGAGCTCAGTCAATCCGAAAGGCAAAGTGAAGTCAATAGCGAACACCTGGCTTGTGAAGCTTTATTTTCTGGCCTTTTATGGGGACGAGAGTGCCAATTCAGTCTTGGACACCGCGTAATTCCTGAGGATCGGACGTAAGGCGTTTAGAATTTTTTACATGAGAGTTGTTAATTAAAATCAACAAGGCTAAGCTCCGGAAAAGCTCGTTCAAGTGTGAAACTTCGAGGTGATAAAAATGGCACTCAAGCCATTGATCGGCGTTACAGCCTGCGTCAAACAGATTGGCCTGCACCCCTACCACATCAGTGGCGACAAGTACCTGCGCGCTGTCAGCGTCGCGGCGCTGGGGCTGCCCGTGGTCATTCCTTCCCTGGGTGAACTGACCGAGATCGAGGACCTGCTTGCGCAGCTCGACGGTCTGTTGCTGACCGGTTCGCCGTCCAACGTAGAGCCCTTCCACTATCAAGGCCCGGCCAGCGCCCCCGGCACGGATCACGATCCGGCACGGGACGCTACCACCCTGCCCTTGTTGCGTGCAGCCATTGCAGCCGGCGTTCCGGTGCTGGGCATTTGCCGTGGTTTCCAGGAAATGAACGTGGCGTTCGGCGGCAGCCTGCATCAGAAGGTGCACGAACTGCCGGGCATGCTCGATCACCGCGAAGCGGACAGTCCTGAGTTGGCGGTGCAGTACGCTCCGGCCCATGCGGTGACTGTTCAGCCAGGTGGTGTATTCGAAGCGCTGGAGTTGCCCGCCGAGTTCATGGTCAATTCGATTCACAGCCAGGGCATCGATCGACTGGCCCCGGGCCTGCGTGCTGAAGCGCTGGCACCGGACGGTTTGATCGAAGCGATTTCGGTGCAGCACAGCGAGGCGTTCGCGCTTGGCGTGCAGTGGCATCCGGAGTGGCAGGTGCTGGCGAACCCTCCTTACTTGAGTATTTTCCAGGCGTTTGGCGACGCGTGCCGGCAACGGGCGGCCCTGCGCAACACCCGCTGACTTAACACACCTATTTACTGCCCCCGCGAGTCTGCGGGTGCGCCTTCGCGCATCCGTGACTGGCGAAACAACACACTGCAATAACAACAAGTACGACCCAGGCAGCCAGGACGGCGGCGCCGAATAAGCCCAGGCCGATGGAGTATCCCCTGTAGGAGCTGCCGAAGGCTGCGATCTTTTGATCTTGATTTTAAAGAGCAAATTCAACAGATCGCAGCCTTCGGCAGCTCCTACAGGGATCGCCATCCACTGACAGCCCAGGCTTGCAATTCACTATTAAGTTAGGCCGCGTTGGCCCGACGACTGAAACCTGTTGGGAGTTTCACATGGCAAACGCCTCCAGCATTTACAGGAAGGCTCTTGAAGGTCACCAGGCACCGAAAAAGGTGTTGGTGAAAGTCGACCGCGTTACCAAGAAATTCGACGAAACCTGCGCAGTAGACGATGTCTCGCTCGAGATTCATCAAGGCGAGATCTTCGCCCTGCTCGGCGGTTCCGGTTCTGGCAAATCGACCCTGCTGCGCATGCTCGCAGGCTTCGAGCGCCCGACCGAAGGCCGTATCCTGCTCGATGGCGTGGACATCACGGACATGCCGCCGTACGAACGGCCGATCAACATGATGTTCCAGTCGTACGCCTTGTTCCCACACATGACCGTGGCGCAGAACATCGCCTTCGGCCTCAAGCAGGATCGCTTGTCGGCCAGCGAAATCGATGCCCGGGTCGAAGAGATGCTGCGCCTGGTGCACATGACCCAGTACGCCAAGCGCAAACCTCATCAGTTGTCCGGCGGCCAGCGTCAGCGTGTGGCCCTGGCCCGCTCCCTGGCCAAGCGGCCGAAGCTGTTGCTGCTCGACGAACCGATGGGCGCACTGGACAAGAAGCTGCGCTCGCAGATGCAATTGGAGCTGGTGGAGATCATCGAACGGGTCGGCGTGACCTGCGTGATGGTGACTCACGACCAGGAAGAAGCCATGACCATGGCCCAGCGCATCGCCATCATGCACCTGGGCTGGATCGCCCAGATCGGCAGCCCGGTCGACATTTATGAAGCGCCGGTCAGCCGCATGGTTTGCGAGTTCATTGGCAACGTGAACGCCTTCGAAGGCACCGTGGTCGAGGACCTGGAAGGTCACGCGATCATCCACAGCAAGGACCTGGAACAGAAGATCTACGTCGGCCACGGCGTCAGCACTTCGGTGCAGGACAAGTCGATCACCTACGCGATCCGCCCGGAAAAAATGCTGGTCAGCACCACCCAGCCGGAATTCCGCTACAACTGGTCCCGGGGCAAGGTGCATGACATCGCCTACCTCGGCGGTCACTCGGTGTTCTACGTTGAACTGCCGGGCGGCAAGATCGTGCAGTCGTTCATGGCCAACGCCGAACGCCGTGGCGCGCGCCCGACCTGGGACGATCAGGTCTACGTGTGGTGGGAAGATGACAGCGGCGTGGTACTGCGCTCATGAGAACCTTCAACCAGCAATTTCTAAGACTGGTGCCCAGCGGGCGCAAACTGGTCATCGGCATTCCATTCCTGTGGCTGTGCCTGTTCTTTCTGTTGCCGTTCTTCCTGGTGATGAAGATCAGCTTCTCGGAAGCGGCCCTGGCCATTCCGCCGTACTCGGAGATCTACACTTTCGCCGAGCAGAAATTCCAGCTGCTGCTGAACCTTGGCAACTACTCGCTGCTGACCCAGGATGAGCTGTACATCTCGGCGTACTTCGGGTCGTTGAAGGTCGCGTTTCTGAGCACCCTGATGTGCCTGGTGCTTGGTTTCCCGATGGCCTATGCGATCACCAAGGCGAGCAAGGAAACTCAGAACGTCCTGCTGCTGCTGATCATGATGCCGACCTGGACCGCGATCCTGATCCGCGTCTACGCGTGGATGGGCATCCTCAGCAACAACGGCTTGCTCAATGGTTTTTTGATGTGGACCGGGCTCACCGATCACCCGATCGAGATCCTCAACACCAACACCGCCGTCTATATCGGGGTTGTCTACGCGTACCTGCCGTTCATGGTGCTGCCGCTGTACGCCAACCTGGTCAAGCACGACAACAGCCTGCTGGAAGCCGCGTCGGACCTGGGTTCGAGCAACTTTAACAACTTCTGGAAAATCACCGTACCGCTGGCCAAGAACGGCATCATCGCCGGCTGCATGCTGGTGTTCATTCCGGTGGTGGGCGAGTTCGTGATTCCAGAACTGTTGGGCGGTCCTGAGACCCTGATGATCGGTCGCGTGCTGTGGCAGGAGTTCTTCAACAACCGCGATTGGCCGGTGGCGTCCGCCCTGGCAGTGGTGATGCTGTTGATCCTGATTGTGCCGATCCTGTTGTTCAACCGTAGCCAGGCCAAAGAGATGGAGGGTCGGGGATGAAACGCTTCGGATTTTCAAAGTTCATGCTGATTTTCGGCCTGTCGTTTATCTACCTGCCGATGCTGATCCTGGTGATCTACTCGTTCAACGCCTCGAAGCTGGTGACGGTGTGGGGTGGCTGGTCGTTCAAGTGGTACGCCGGTCTGCTCGACAACTCGCAACTGATGGGCTCGGTGCTGCGCTCGCTGGAAATCGCCTGCTACACCGCGGTTGCTGCCGTGGCGCTGGGGACCCTGGCGGCATTCGTGCTGACTCGCGTCACGCGCTTCAAGGGCCGCACGCTGTTTGGCGGTTTGGTCACCGCGCCTTTGGTGATGCCTGAAGTGATCACCGGACTGTCGCTGTTGCTGCTGTTCGTGGCCATGGCGCAGTTGATCGGCTGGCCGATGGAGCGTGGCATCGTCACTATCTGGATCGCCCACACTACCTTTTGTGCGGCCTATGTCGCAGTGGTAGTCTCCGCCCGCTTGCGTGAGCTGGACCTGTCCATCGAAGAAGCGGCCATGGACCTCGGGGCGAAGCCGTTCAAGGTATTTTTCCTGATCACCATTCCGATGATCGCACCGTCCCTGGCAGCCGGCGGCATGATGTCGTTTGCCCTGTCGCTGGATGACCTGGTGCTGGCGAGCTTCGTATCCGGGCCGGGGTCGACGACTCTGCCGATGGAAGTGTTTTCGGCGGTGCGCCTGGGGGTCAAACCCGAGATCAACGCCGTGGCCAGCCTGATCCTGTTGGCGGTGTCGATCGTGACCTTCATGGTCTGGTATTTCAGCCGCCGCGCCGAAGCCAGTCGTAAACGGGCGATCCAGGAAGCAATGGACCAGACGGCCAGCGAGTCGTGGCAACAACCGAAAAAGCAAATGCGGGAAGCGACGGCTTGAAACCTGCGGCCAGCTACCCCCTGTAGGAGCGAGCCTGCTCCGGGCGGCGTTCCGACGATGGACGTCAACGATTACGCGCGCTGTCTGAATTAACGCGGCGTCCTTGAGTTTTTCGCGAGCAGGCTCGCTCCCACAGTGATGCGGGATCTGCAGTCAGAAATGTTTGCCGTGCGATTTTGAATAAAAAGAATGGAGTTGTACCGATGAAAATGTTTGGCAGGACTTTGCTGACACTGTCCTTGATAGGCGCGATCGCCACCGGCGCCCAGGCCAATGACAAGGTACTGCGAGTGTATAACTGGTCGGATTACATCGCCCCGGACACCGTCAAGAAGTTCGAGGACGAGACCGGTATTCGCGTGACCTACGATGTATTCGACAGCAATGAAACCCTTGAAGCGCGGCTGCTCGCGGGCAAATCCGGCTACGACCTCGTCGTGCCGTCCAACAGTTTCCTGGCCAAGCAGATCAAGGCCGGCGTCTATCAGGAACTGGACAAGTCGAAGCTGCCGAACTGGCAAAACCTCAATCCGGTGCTGCTGAAAAACGCCTCCGCCAGCGACCCGGATAACGCCCACGCCTTCCCCTACATGTGGGGATCGATCGGCATCGGCTTCAACCCGGCTAAGGTCAAGGAAGTCCTCGGCGCCAATGCCCCGACCAACTCCTGGGACCTGCTATTCAAACCGGAAAATGCGGAAAAACTCAAAGCCTGCGGCATCAGCTTTCTCGATTCGCCGACGGAAATGCTCCCCGCCGCCCTGCACTACCTGGGCTACCCGGTGAACTCCCAGGACAAGGCGCAGATCGCCGAAGCCGAGGCGCTGTTCATGAAGATCCGGCCGTCGGTGGCGTACTTCCATTCCTCGAAGTACATCTCTGACCTGGCCAACGGCAACATCTGCGTGGCAGTAGGTTACTCCGGTGACGTGCTGCAGGCCAAGGCACGCGCCCAAGAGGCTGGCAACAAGGTGCAGATCGACTACAGCATTCCGAAAGAAGGCGCCGGCAGTTTCTACGACATGGTGGCGATCCCTCGGGATGCGGCGAACGTCGACAACGCCTACCTGTTCATGAACTTCCTGATGCGCCCGGACATCATCGCCGAGATCACCAACAACATCGGCTACAGCAACGCCAACTCGGCGGCGACGCCGTTGGTGGATGAAGCGATTCGCGATGATCCGGGCTCGTATCCGTCGCAGGCGGTAATGGCGACCTTGTATGCGATTCCGGATATGCCGATTGGGGTTCAGCGGGTGATGACCCGGGGCTGGACCCGGGTGAAGCTAGGGAAGTGATCCGCTCCAGATAATTGCTGGGTCGGCTGCCGCCATCGCGGGCAAGCCTTGCTCCCACAGGTATGGGGTCGGCTGCCGCCATCGCGGGCAAGCCTTGCTCCCACAGGGTATGGGGTAGGCCTTGCTCTCACAGGATTACCCCAAACCCTGTGGGAGCAAGGCTTGCCCGCGATGAGGCCGGCACAGACACTCCGCAACCCAACATTTTTCCGTTCCCGCAGCGCCTTACCACCGCTGCATTTCTCTAATGAAGAACGGCCTCACCTGGCTCCCTCGGCTCAGGTGAATTTGGCGCCCTCCTCGGGCGCTTTTTTTATGCGGGGTCGAACGGCCATTCGGCCAGCGCCCGATAGCGGCCCTTATGCGATTCAAACAAAACGAACCGATCCGCGCGCAAAAAAAACTCCGGCGCAGTCGCCGACTCAGTTACCGGTGCCCGGTAGTCGCGCATCAATGTCAGGTGCGGGCGAAACTCCTTCGGTGCATCCTCCATCCGGAACGGCAACATCGCCTGCTCCAGCCCGTACACCAGCCGCAGCAACCCTGGATCAGCCTGCTCCGATGCCAGTACTAGCGCCCCGGCCTTGCGCCACACATCCAGGCGATCAAGCTCGATCCGTAACGGTCCGGCAGGCACGCGAACCTTGCTGGCGGCAGTGCAGACCTCGGCGATCTGCGCCACGCCAACCGAGCCGAGAAACAGCAGCGTCAGGTGAAAGTTTTCCACTGGCACCGGGCGCCCGTTGCGCAGTTGCAGCGCACCGCGCCATTGGGCAATTGCCCGGCGTTGGGCTGGAGCACAGTCCAAGGCGAAAAACAGCCGCTTGCTCGGCTCGTGGTCTTCGTCGCTCATACCTGGCAGCTCCTCGTGGGCACGTTATAGTTCATCCAACCGAATATACCGGAGGTGGTCATGCGTGAGGTCATCAGCAAAGAGCCCTGGTGGGCAATGCCCCCGCGACCGGGTCAGGACGAGTCCGAGCTGGACTGGGGATGGCTGGTTCACTATAGCGAAGGTGAACCGCGTTTCGAGTTTATCAAGGAGCGACCGACGGAGATCGAGATCCGCAATCGCAAGAGCTGCAGGATCACCCCGTCAGCGGAGTGACCCCGCGCCTAGCCCTCAGGCCTGCACGATCATGTTGAAGCCGCCGAAGACCATGCGCTGGCCATCGAACGGCATCGGATTGACGTCCGGCTGCATGCGCGGGTCGGACATCAGCTTGTTCATTCCGGCATCGCGGGTGGCCTTGTCGGGCCAGACAATCCAGGAAAACACCACGGTTTCATCCTCCTTGAGTTTTACCGCCATGGGGAACGACGTGACCTTGCCGTCGGGCACATCATCGCCCCAACATTCGACCACGCTCAAGGCTCCGTTTTCCTTGAAAATGACGGCGGCCGACTCGGCGTGTTTCTTGAATTTTTCTTTATTGGCGGTGGGGACTGCAGCGATCAAGCCATCAACGTAAGACATGGTCATTCTCCTGCTGGGGGTAGAGGGTCGATCTGCTGGTTAGTCGGTTCCGTCGGGCGCCACTCGACATCAGCACCGCTCGAACCGACCGACGGCGCCTCGACCCTCGTCGCCAGATTGCCTTCCACCTGCCCTGCCATGTACAGCGTGCCGGCCATCACGCCGGTGGTCCGGTTCTGCACCAGCTTCTGCCAGGCCTTGTCGAACGTATTGCCCAGGCTGCTGCGAATCAGCGCTTCACTGTCGGGCCGATCGTTGGCCCGGATGATTGCGCGAATACCCGCCACGCCCACCGTGATCAGGCCGCCTGCCAATTTCCCCGCCGCCGCTGCTACTGCACTCGCCGCGCCCCGCGGAGCCATTTCTGCCTCCATGCGCTGACTGGCGCGTTTGGCTACAGGCGCCATGGCCGTGTCGGTGGAGCCAACGCCCTTGTCGCCACCAGCCACGTGAATTTTTTCGATCAACGCGGAGTACGCCGGCAGCGTGATCAAGTCGGTGTGGATCACCTGGTACAGCGAGGCGTCCCGGGCGGCAGGTGGCCCGAGCGCGATGGCCGGGACCTTGTTGACACGGGCGTTGAGCTGGTCGATCGGCACGCGATGGCGCTGGGAGATGACCTGCAGCTGCTGACCCATGAGCTGCACGTAGAACTCGGTGGCCTGATGCAGGATGGCGTCCGGATCGATCTCCACGGCCACCGGTGCCAGCACCCGCTCCTGGTATTCCTCCAGCAGATACTCGGCCAGGCGCTTGGCCGAGGCGTCCTGCTCACCCTTGGCGCTGATGGTGTACCAGCTGACCTTCATCGACATCCATTCCTGGGTCCAGTAGCTGCTGAACCAGGGGATGAAGTTCTCTTCGGTCTGCTGATAGATCCGCGTGCGCCAGTGTTCCATGGAGCCGCGCGCGAAGACTTTCGCCTGGTCGGTGGCGGAACGCGAGGCAGCGACTATGTCGCGATCTACCTGCAGCCAGGTGGCCTGGGGCACGATGACCGGCGGCGCCCGGACCGGCGCACGCTCAGGCGTGGCGCAACCTGCCACGACCAACAGCACGGCGACGATCAGCGAACGCAGGTTCAAGGTCAGGGCTTCCTGAAAAACTCACGCCGAACAGGATGATCGGCGCTTGCAGGGTTCTGGTTTGAGTATAGGAAAAATCAGACCATCATTCCCATCGATAACCACCATTGCCGCGAATGCCTTCCGCAAAAAATCCGTCAGCGTAGGATCAACCTCATCAACTCACTGAACGCGACACCGGAGGGGCCCACCATGCTGATTCATCTCCTGACTTGCCTGGCCCTGACGGCCGTCACCCTCAGCGCCTTCAGCTTTTTCGTTCTGACCGAGGAGCACCCGTCATGATCCGCCCCATCACGCTTTCCGTGAGTTTTCCGGTCTTCGGCGCTAACTATTATTCCCAGCAAGTGGTATCACGCAAAGTGCAGGCGCTGGTGTTCAACAAACAGTTTGCAGACCTGCTGATGCCAGCGGCTGCCAACCACTTCAGCAATGAAGTAGTCGGCTTGAATGACCAGTTCCGCTTCCTCAATGATGTGCTGGCCGAACACCTGCTCGCCGAGAAATTGGCTACCCAGCCTTCGCGCCATGCTCAGCGTTCATTTCGCTGATACTTGAGGGCCTGGCCGGACCGATCGTTGATCGGCTCGGCGTGCGGCGCAAGTGCCCCGACTGCTTTCATCAGCGACTTGATCGCCGTGCCCATTTCAGCAAGCTCGCGGTTTCTGCGTCCTTCATCAAACATCGCAACGGTCATCCCGGGTTTCCTTGCGGCCGCGAACCCATTCACGGCTTGTGTCGATGCTACGGCCGATTCGCCCAAGTTGGACAACTGCAACATCACCGGCTCAAGACCATGCTGCAGCCGATAGAATTCGATGAAGTGTTCGGTGGCCAGTAGTTCATCTGCCAAGGCATCCGAATTCCCGGGATTTGATGCAAGCTCATCGCGACCGGCACCGGGGTCAGTTGCCATCGAGGCGAACACCACCCGTTTCACCCCGAACTGGCGCATGGTTTCGCAGATGTTCAGGGTTCCGACAAAACGATTCTGATCGAGGGTCACCGGGTCATCGACAAAAGTCGGTCCCACCTCCAGCGCCGCCAGGTGAATCACCGCATCACAATCCTTCATCGCCCGCGTCACTGCCGCTGCATCCGTCACATCGCCGACCACCAGGCTCAGCTGGCTTCGGTCCATTGGCAAGTTGGATAAATTACCCGCGCAAAGATCATCCAGCACTCTCACGCTGTAACCATAATCAAGTAATGTTCGAGCGAGATGCGACCCCACATATCCGGCGCCTCCCGTGACTAGAATACGTTTAACAGGCATAACGAATTACCCGATGTGGATGTTTAAATTTTTATTCCTGAAGTTGCCCAACACTAGCATCGCGCCAGAAAAACGCCCAAGTTTTTTGAAAGTTATTTTTTGACACTTGGAATGCCAAAATATCGCCGCAGAAAATACTCGCTACTGCTGCTCGCACGTTTCCTAGTGTAAGTTTCATGAAACACTTTCGCGCAACTACAGGGCTCCCAGACGGCTGTACAGCAGCCCATTGCAAAAGTTCAATGTTCATTTAAAACATAAACAAATAACTAAAAAAACATCAAGGCAAGTTCTGGTTAACGCGCTCGTCATGAACGGATTCACACTTTGCTGCGGACCAACCTGTATCCAGTCCCCAGTGCACCTTCGTGCAACGCTGACTGGATAGTCGAATACAGTTTGTTCGCCTGCGCTGCGGTAATCGAACTCGAGCTATCGCGCAGCACCACCCGCAGCAGCACGTTCTCCTGCCCTGGCAGTATTCCAAGCCGCTCAACCGCGTGGGGCGGTAATTCGCAGTACTCCCAACGATCCTTGACCCGTACTTCCTCAATCCGGCCAGCGCAATCGCCGGCCGCCAGCAACATGCGCTCGGTCAACACTTCCTCACTCAACCCCGGCGTCACCGCCAGCGAGATATCCCGGGAAATCGACGGCAAGCGTGAAACGGCAGTCCAGGGATCGAGGTCGTGCATCTGCGCCTGCACTCGCTCGTTCGAGTCGCGCAGCAGGCGAATATCCGGGATCCCTTTGCGCAGCATGGTCAGGCGATCCAGGCCCATGCCGAGAGCCAATCCGCCGTGGCGCAAAGGATCTATTCCCAATCGCTTCAACAACGATTTCGCGATGCGCCCGCACTCCAGCACCTCGATCGGAATGCGCTCGTTCAGCACATTTACTTCGATGCCACCTTCGGTGTAGTGATGCCGACTGTCGGTGTAAATCCAGGACTTTCCCGGGACCGCAGATTGCATAATATCGTCGACCAGGCGCAGCAAATGTTCGTGGGTCGATAGCTGCGAGTCGCCCAGCACCCAGATGTCCATCTGATGCGGCTCCGCGCAATGCCAGCGATCACGGCTGTCGCGGCGGAAAGTGATCCCCGGCGCGGCCAGCACAATCGTCTCCCCGGGTTGACGCAAAGCTGCTGCATGCTGAAGCGCAGCGGGGATCTGGCTGGTGGTTTGCGTGCGCAGCAGCGAACACTCGTCGACCCAGCGGGTGTGCTCACTGCCGAGCGTTACTTCTGCCGCGTCATAACCCAGCAGACCGTAGTTTTCTTCTGCAGAGACGATCCGCGGACCGGTCAGCAACTGCGCCTGGGGCCAGCCTCTGGCGGCGAGTCCCTCGAGGATCGCGTCGACCAGCAGGCGTACGGCGTGAGCCGGGGTACTTTTTTCGGTCAGGTCGACCAGTGCCAAGGCTTGATGAACGGCGGCATTGGCCAGGAATTTCTTCGGTGCGTGCACTAGGTGATCCTCTATCGACAGTCGTCCCCAAGGGTCAACGTAACGATACGAGGTGAGCTGCCACAACCAAAAAAAGCGCAAAACCGAATTTTCAGAACGGAGCTACAGACGTGTCCTACCTGGCTGTACACGCCCCCTGTAGGAGTGAGCCTGCTCGCGATGAGGCCGGCAAACCCAACAGCAATGTCACCTGACAAACCGTCATCGCGAGCAGGCTCACTCCTACAGCGAGCAAGGCTCGCCCGCGATGAGGCCGGCACATCCAACATCAAATCACATCACCTGATTTCGCCCATTACGCTTGGCCCGATACAGCGCGTCATCCGCCCGCGTCAGCAGGCTGTCGAGGGTGTCGCCGGGTTGGGCGAAGGCCGTACCGAACGAGGCCGTGATGGTGTCCAGCAACTTGCCGTCGCCCCGGGTCTTGATGCGCAGGGACTGAATCTTCAGGCGCAATTGCTCGGCAAACGCCCGAGCACTGTCAAGGTCCGAACACCGCTCCAGCACCACGCAGAACTCTTCACCGCCATAACGTGCGGCATGGGCCTGCGATGGCAGGGCATTGCGCAGGGTCTGCGCGACATGCTGCAGCACCCGGTCGCCCAAAGGATGGCCGTACTGGTCGTTGAATTGCTTGAAGTGATCAATATCCAGAATCACCAGCGCAACCCGTTGCGGCGCCTTTGCCAGCGCCTGCTCCAACACATGCGTAAGGGCCGAGCGGTTGAGCAATCCGGTCAGGCCATCGATGGTGGCGGCCAGCTGCGCGCGCTCGAGTTTGTCGCGCAGGCTCTTGATCTCGTCCTGGGCGCTGTGCAACTGCGAGAGAAAGTGTTGCTGCTGGCTCTGCATCAGCCGGGTACTTTGTTGCAGTTCGCTGAGAATATTCGGCAGACGTTGGTCGGCAGGCGCTTCGAGCATGTCCAGGCAGTGATCGAGACTGGTTTGGAAGCTGCGATTACCCTCTACACTGCGCGATACATTGCGCGCCATGTCATCGACCAGGTTGATCGCCTGCTGCTGCCCGGCCCTGGCCACTTCCAACTCGTCACGGATGATGTAGTCGCGAAACAGCTTGGCAGCCGACTCCGGCGGGAACTGGGCAAAATCCTCGACCACTTTATCCAGCTGCCGATTAAGCTCCGGTACCTGGCCCTTGCTGTAGGTGTACCACAGGGCGTAATGCACCGGATTGGGCGGGATATTATGACGAACCATCAGGGGCACAGCCTGCTTGAGCAGCGCCGCAGCCTCGCGGGAATCTTCCGGATACAGCGCCAGGGCTGTCGCACGCGTTTCTGATGGGCTCATAACGTCACTTTTGTTAGCAATCGTTGGCAAATGGAAACCGCGTGGAGCATAACCGTACGTCTGAAAAACGCATAGCCACTGGCCATTAATATCGGAACTGATTTTATTTTTTGAGCGGTTCGCGGGTCCGCGACTTTGGCGGGCCGACGGCAAATTCGCGCACATCAATCCATGACAAGCGCCGCGCAGGTCTGCTAAAACGATTCATCTGCGTATCAGTAATCCAGACGGGGTAGCGACATGACCACAGCACATATC
Organism: Pseudomonas sp. LB3P31; assembly: GCF_054897945.1. Taxonomy (NCBI): domain Bacteria; kingdom Pseudomonadati; phylum Pseudomonadota; class Gammaproteobacteria; order Pseudomonadales; family Pseudomonadaceae; genus Pseudomonas; species Pseudomonas sp. LB3P31. Next base: position 28,774 of record NZ_CM142710.1, on the reverse strand, counting down.
CTTGATCACCTGTTCCCGGAAGCCGGGAGCATCCCGGAGAAATACCGCCTCAACGGCCAGACCGAACAACGCGAGTACCTGGTCGATGGCGAACTGAGAACCTGGTCCGGCCCCCTCGCCCAAGTGCGAAGCCCGGTGTACCTGAGCGGTGGACAAGGTGATCAACAAGTGATCCTCGGCAGCACGCCACTGCTCGACGCCGAGACTGCCTTGACCGCCCTCGACGCCGCCGTGCGCGCCTATGACCGCGGCCAGGGTTTGTGGCCGACCATGCGCGTGGCCGAGCGCATCCAGCACGTCGAGACCTTTCTGGGGCACATGCGCGAACAGCGCGAGGCGGTGGTCAAGTTGCTGATGTGGGAAATCGGCAAAAACCTCAAGGACTCGGAAAAAGAGTTCGACCGCACCTGCGATTACATCGTCGACACCATTAACGCGCTCAAGGAACTCGATCGCCGCTCCAGCCGTTTTGAGCTGGAACAGGACACGCTCGGGCAGATCCGCCGGGTGCCGCTTGGCGTGGCGTTGTGCATGGGCCCCTACAACTATCCGCTGAACGAAACCTTCACCACGCTGATTCCGGCACTGATCATGGGCAACACCGTGGTGTTCAAGCCGGCCAAGCTCGGCGTGCTATTGATCCGCCCACTGCTGGAAGCGTTCCGCGACAGCTTCCCGGCCGGTGTGATCAACGTGATCTACGGCAGCGGCCGCGAGACCGTGAGCGCATTAATGGCCAGTGGCAAGATCGATATCTTTGCGTTTATCGGCACCAACAAGGCCGCCAGTGACCTGAAAAAACTCCACCCAAAACCGCACCGCCTGCGCGCGGCGCTGGGCCTGGATGCGAAGAACCCCGGTATCGTGCTGCCTGAAGTCGACCTGGATAATGCGGTCAACGAAGCCGTCACCGGCTCGCTGTCGTTCAACGGTCAACGCTGCACCGCGCTGAAGATCCTGTTCGTCCACGAGGACGTGGTCGACTCGTTCATCGAAAAATTCAACGCCAAGCTCGCCACCCTCAAGCCCGGCATGCCGTGGGAAAGCGGCGTGTCCCTGACGCCCTTGCCGGAGGCGAGCAAGGTCGAGTACCTGCACTCCCTGGTGGCCGACGCCGAAAGCAAAGGCGCCAAAGTGGTCAACCCCAACGGCGGCGAAACCCGTGCCTCGTTCTTCTACCCGGCGGTGTTGTACCCGGTGACGCCGCAGATGCGGGTCTATCAGGAGGAACAGTTCGGGCCGGTGGTGCCGATCGTGCCGTACCGTCATCTGGACACCGTGATCGATTACGTCCTGGAATCGGACTTCGGCCAGCAGTTGAGCATCTTCGGCACCAACCCGGTGGCCGTGGGCCGACTGGTCGACACCTTTGCCAACCAGGTCGGGCGGATCAACCTCAACGCGCAGTGCCAGCGCGGTCCGGACACTTACCCGTTCAACGGCCGCAAGAATTCTGCTGAAGGCACGTTGTCCGTACATGACGCCCTGCGGGTTTTTTCGATCCGCACGCTGGTGGCGACCAAGTTCCAGGACACCAACAAGGAGCTGATCAGCGAGATCATCAGCGGGCGCAGTTCGAGCTTCCTGACCACCGACTACATCTTCTGAGACAACGGGCATCATCCTGCCCCCTGTAGAGCAAGCTTGCTCCTACAGGGGGCAGGATGGCAGTTTTTGTCCGTTAAACAGCCACCCGCCGAGCCCTCAGGCTCCACCCCTGCTGCATACCCGCCGCCGCCAACAAAATCGCCCCGACACCTACCCACTGCAGCACCTCCAACCGATGGCCAAAGGCAAACCAATCAACAAAAATCGCCGCGATCGGGTAGATAAACGACAACGCCCCCGTCAACGCAGTCGGCAATTTTTGAATCGCCCCGTACAGCAACACATACATCACCCCGGTGTGCACGATGCCCAGCGTGACCATGCTGGCCCAGGCACTCGGCGCTTGCGGCAGCGCGGAAAAATGCGCGAACGGCGCGAGCAACAGCACCCCCGTGCACACCTGGATCAACGCAATCAGATGCGGCGGGGTACCGGTCAAACGCTTGATGATCAACGCGGCAATCGCATAAAGAAACGCAGCCCCCAGCGCCAGGCCGATTCCCACCAGGTAATCGCTGCCACTCTCGCCTTGCGTCCCGTGAGCACTGACAATCGCCAGCATCCCCAGAAACGAAACACCCAGCCAGACCAGTTTCTGCAGGGTGATTTTCTCGTTGAGAAACAGCGCAGCCAATCCCACCAGCATGAACGGCTGGACGTTGTAGACCGCCGTGCCGATCGCAATCGAGGCCCGGGAGTACGAAGCGAACAACAGCACCCAGTTACCCACTATGGCCACGCCGCTGAGCACTGCCAGCAGGAACGTGGTGCGGGTCAGGATGCCCGGGCGCAGGAAGCCAAACGCCGCGCAGATCAGCAGCAAGGTCCCGGCTCCGAACACACAACGCCAGAACACCACGTCGAGCACTGGTTGACCGGACACCAGAACGAACCAGCCAATGGTTCCGGAAATCAGCATGGCGGCGGTCATCTCGAATGACCCGCGGCGGATTGTCTTGTCCATCATCAGACTCCTTTGATTGAGGCTAAATTATGCCGATCAGCAGCCCGGCGCCTCCAGAGCAAAAAGCAGGCTAGAATTCGAATCTGCCTTTTTTATCAAGGCGAATTCGATTAATTGCCTAACTGAGGATTTGCCATGACCGATGACATCGACCAGGTGCTCATCAAGGCTTTGATGGAAGACTCCCGGCGCTCACTGAAAGCCCTGGCAGGCATCAGCCGCCTGTCTTCGCCCAGCGTGGCCGAGCGCTTGCGCCGCCTCGAAGAACGTGGAGTACTTAAAGGCTATACCGTCGAGATTGATCCCAAGTGTTTTGGCTATCAGCTGCAGGCCATCGTGCGCATTCGCCCGCTGCCCGGGCAGTTGCAGGAAGTGGAGCGGCAGATCCAGGCGATTCCGGAATTTACCGAGTGCGACAAGGTCACCGGAGACGACTGTTTCATCGCCCGCCTGCATGTGCGCTCGATGGAACAGCTCGATACCCTGCTCGACCGCCTCAATTCCCATGCCGAGACCAACACCGCTATCGTCAAGAAAACCCCGGTCAAACGCCGCCTGCCACCAATGGAATGAGTGATATTTTATTTCGAAACACGTAGATTGAGTGTTTTCCAGCTAGGGATGGCAGCATGAAAATTCAACTCATGGCATTGGCAGCGCTGATGCTCGCCGGTTGCGGTACGGTCCAGACGGTAGTGCGCGGCGATGAAGTGGCGGCGAAAATCCTCAAGGAGCAACAGAGTTACTGCGGCGCAGTGCCGCGCATCTACAGTGGCGTGACCTTCGATTTCTGCTACCTGAATGCCCCGCTCGAAAGAGGCCGTGAAGCCGAGGTGCATACCACTGCACCCGCCATCGTACTGGTCGACGTGGTGCTTTCCGGCGTGCTGGACACCCTGGTGCTGCCCTACACCATCTACCGGCAACAGGCCGACGGCAGCATCATCGTCACCGAGTAATCCAGAAATTTCAGCCAATAAAAAACCCGCCGCAGCGGGTTTTTTATTTAGGGCCGGAGATCAATCATCGCGGCTCATGATGCCGAACAGCTGCAACAAGCTGACGAACAGGTTGTAGATCGATACATACAGGCTGATCGTGGCCATGATGTAGTTACGCTCGCCGCCATGAATGATGGCGCTGGTCTGGAACAGAATGCAGACCGAGGAGAACAGCACAAAACCGGCGCTGATCGCCAACTGCAGGCCGCTGATCTGGAAGAAGAAGCTGGCAACCACCGCACCCAGCAACACGAAGAAACCTGCAGTGATGAAACCACCGAGGAAACTCATGTCCTTGCGCGAGATCAGCACGTAGGCCGACAGGCCGCCGAACACCAGCGCGGTCATGGCAAACGCCGAGCTGACCACTTCCGCCCCGCCCTGCATGCCCAGGTAACGGTTGAGGATCGGGCCGAGCAGGAAACCCATGAAACCGGTCAGGGCAAACGCCGACACCAGGCCCCACGCGGAATCACGCAGCTTGTTGGTCAGGAAGAAAAGGCCGTAGAAACCGATCAGCACCACGAAAATATTCGGGTAGCCAACACGCATCTGCTGGGCGACGTACGCCATCACGCCGCTGAATGCGAGGGTGAGAGCGAGTAGGCCGTAAGTGTTGCGCAGGACGCGGCTAACCTCTAGCTGCTCAGCCTGCACGCTGTTATTAACTGCGTAATCCTGTTCGCGCATGGCGACACTCCTGTTGGTTTGAAACGTTCAGTCGCAAAGATCATAACAGACGCTTTGTAACTAGCTACTCAGAGAGTTTGACAGTGTGTTTCATTCAGGTATTATGGCGCCCGCAACGCAAACGGAGGTGTGGCCGAGTGGTTTAAGGCAACGGTCTTGAAAACCGTCGACTGTAACAGGTCCATGAGTTCGAATCCCATCGCCTCCGCCATATTTGTACCGACAAAGCCCTGATTATTCAGGGCTTTGTCGTTTCTGGCTTTCGCCCCTTCAGTCGCGCCCCTCAAACCCCATAATACCCCCGATACCAACGAACAAACGCCTCCACGCCCTCCTCAACCGACGTCTGTGGACTGAAGTCGATGCACGCGCAAAGCGCCGACACATCCGCCCAGGTCTTGACCACATCCCCTTCTTGGAGCGGCAGATAATTGCGCTGGGCCTTGATGCCCAGTGCCTGCTCCAGGCACTCGACAAACGCGAGAAGCGCCACCGGGCTGCCGCGTCCGATATTGAATATTCGATTGGCGCCGCGCCCCTCCGCGCCCTCCGGTGGCTTGCTCAGCAAGCGGTGGAGGGACTCGACGATGTCGTCGATGTAGGTGAAATCCCGCGCCATTTGCCCTTCGTTGTAGAGGTCGATGGCCCGCCCCTCGATCATCGCCCGGGTAAACTTGAACAGCGCCATGTCAGGCCGCCCCAAGGCCCATACACGGTAAAAAAACGCAGCCCGGTGGCGCGCAGTCCATAGAGATGGCAGTAGCTGTACGCAAGCAATTCATTGGCGCGCTTGGTTGCGGCGTAGAGCGAAACCGGCTGTTCGACCGGGTCGTCTTCCTGGAACGGCATTTTGCTGTTGGCCCCGTACACCGAGCTGCTCGACGCGTAGATCAAATGCTCGGGAGGAAACTGCCGACAGGCTTCAAGCACATTCAGGAAACCCACCAGATTCGATTGCCCGTAGACGTCCGGTTGCTCCAGCGAGTACCTGACTCCGGCCTGTGCCGCCAAATGACCGACGTATTCAAACCGGTGCTGTTCAAACAGCGCCATTAGCGCCGGTTTATCGACGATGTCTATTTTGTGAAATTCAAAATTTGGTAATGACTGTAATGCGGCGAGTCGTGCCTGTTTGAGCGTGACGTCGTAGTACCCATTGAGATTATCGAGCCCGACGACTACAAACCCGTCCTCAATCAAGCGCTTAGCGGTGTGATAGCCAATAAACCCTGCAGCTCCGGTCACGAGAATAGTCATAGCAATACCTCCCCTTACAATATGGTCCATGAGCGAGTGAGCTTCGGCACGGTGGTGTCATTCCATTGGCACCACTCTCCCATGCGCGTCGTATAGCAAGTCACAACTGTGGAAGTAGTGAGATATAGCAGACTGGCAATAGCGGATCCAAAATCTCATGCACACCGAACAAAGGAAGCATCTCTTGGTTATGTCACCCACTAATGGGGAAGTCCACACTTGCAACTAACCCGACATGACCTATAGCCCCACAAATCGAGCCCGACCACGAACAAGCAAAAAAGTTTTACGCAATTTAAACAATATAGAAACATGAACAAAAACAGCTACTTACATAAGATCAAAAGAACAAATTGATAAACGGCAATATTTTTGACTCCAAGTATTTGACAGAGGATCAGGAGTGGCAGATAACTACTGCCTGACTGACACCCTAGCGCCGGAACCTTACAGACCACTGTCGACAGTTGCCAGTCAGTTATCTAACAAACATATCCAAAGGCTTGCACGAGCAAACCGTGCGGCAGCTTTAGCCAAAAGAAAGTCATCGTCTCTTTATACCAAAAACAACCAAAACTATAACAAAGCACGACACTAAGTGATTCACTTTTGAAACACTTACCCTGCCAATAAGAACTTCGCCCCATCCAGCTTCGCCTTTCTGGCCTTGATCAGCCTACTAGCCACCAGCAAGCATGAACGCAATCACGTGTGTGAGATCGGCGTGCTTACAACTTCGCTATGTATGGAGTATTCCAGCATGCTAACGGGTCGCCGCAACGGTTCTAACTGGTATTTATTGCAGTGCAAGCCGCATCAGGACGAGCGCGCTGAACTCAATTTGCTTGAGCAGAATTACGCCACGTTTCGGCCTCAATTGATCAGTGACCGCAGGGTGCGTGGCAAACGGCAGAAGGTCGTTGAATCGCTGTTTCCGGGTTACCTGTTCATCCAGCTGAGCGGCGATGACAACTGGGGGCCAATCCGTTCAACCCGTGGTGTCAGCCGCATCGTCGAATTCAATCATGTGCCCGCCATCGTCGACGATCAGGTGATCGAACACCTGCGTGAGCGCAGTGCCACACCACTTCAATCCCCTCCGGCCAACACGCTCCTGCCCGGAGAAACCTTGCACATCGTTCAAGGTTCACTGGCACCGTTTGAAGGGGTCTACCTGTCAACGCTGGGTCCTGAGCGCGTCATGATGCTGTTGCAGTTTCTCAACCGGCAGCAGCCCGTGCGCGTACCGCTGAGCCTGCTCGAGCGACACCGGCAATAACACCCGTAACACTCTGTCGTCATTTGCCGATACCCACTTTGCGGACCAAGAACTATGGCCCTGAACTCTCGCTGCCCCGCTGCCTTGCTCTTGACCTTTTTATACCCCGAAGTGGCCTGGTGCCTTGAGCCGCAAGCCATCAATGTCTACGGCTTCGACTTCACGCCGAAGTTCGCACTGTCGGAAAGTTACGACGATAACTTTCGTGAACTTGAACACGATGTCCAATCGACGATGGTCACTCGCCTGGCACCGTCTTTCGAGCTCAAGGCGGAGGACCGCAACAGCGCAACGCGAGTGATCTGGGAGCCCACGCGTTACATCTATCACCAGGATGACGATGCCTCCAATACCGCACAGCGTCTGCGCGCCGACAGCATCATGGAGTTCACTGACAGCCATCGACTGAAACTGGAAGCGGAAGCGCGCAAGTACGAGCGCACCACTTCGACCGCCGTCGACGGCATCAACGACAAAATCGAAAGCCGGCAAGTCAACGGGGTGTACACCTTCGGTGCCAGGACGGCCGCCAATCAGATCGACCTCGGCGCCAGTTATGCGCAACTGCGTTACGACAACGCCGACGGCATCAACGACGACAAAGAGCGCAACACCAGCGGCTTTACCACCACCTGGTATCACCGCCTCGGCAGCAACACGCGGGGCCTGCTGGAATACGACCATACCCGGTTCGACTACTTGCAATCGGGCAGCACCCGCAGCAGCAAATCCAATGCGTTGCTGGGTGGCGCCGAATGGGACATGAGCGCGCGTACCACCGGCAAACTGAAGGTCGGTTATGAGCGCAAGAATTTTGACGAGAGTGGCTCCAGCGACTTGAGCAATCCCACCTGGCAGGTGGACCTGCAATGGAAGCCACGCACGTACTCGACCTTCACCTTCGTTGCCCGCCAGGCCATGGCCGAAGGCGACGACGGCGCAGATGCGGTGAAATCGACCTTCACCCAGGTCGGCTGGCGCCATGGCTGGACGGAACGCATCACCACCGTTGCCCAGGCTGGCATGGGTCGCTACGACTACGAGGGGCAGTCGCGCAGCGACAACCTGCAGGACTACAACCTGGCGGTGATCTACAAGATGCGCCGCTGGCTGGACATCGAACTCGGTTACCGCTTCCGTGACAACGACTCGGACGCCGACAACGAAAGCTTCACCCGCAACGTCTTCCAGATCAGTTTCGACGTCAGTCTCTAAGAGGCCAGGCCCATGAAAGCGCGCATCGTTCTCCTGCTATTGCTGGTGTGGCTGATTCCCGCAGCCCACGCCGTTGATTCCACCACCGATTACAAGCTCGCGGCGGGCGATGTTTTGCGCATCACCGTGTTCGGCGAGCCGGAACTGAGTTTCAAGAAGATCCGCCTAAACGATGCCGGCACTTTCTCCTATCCGTTTCTGGGGGAAGTCGTCGCCCGCGGACTGACCCCCAATCAGGTCGAGCAGAAGATCGTCGAGGGCCTCAAGCAAGGATACCTGGTCGACCCCAAGGTCAGCCTCAGCCAGATCGAATACCGACCGTTCTACATCAATGGCGAAGTGCAGAAGCCCGGCAGCTATCCGTTTCAGCCCGGACTCACGCTTGAGAAAGCCATTGCCCTGGGCGGTGGACTGACCGAACGCGCCTCGATGAAACGCGTGACGATTCTGCGCGGAGTGGGTGGTCCGCCGGTCATCGAAGACATCAGCCGTACTACGGTCATCAGCCCGGGTGACACCATTTCCATTGCACAAGGCTTTTTCTAATGGACAACAGCCCCAGCACCTACGTCGAACGTCCGCTCCAGGCGCATTTGCGTGCGTCGCATAACGAAGAGTCGGACACCCTGGACCTGCTTCAGCTCTGGCGAACCGTCTGGGCCGCAAAGTGGAACATCGCCTTTCTGGTGTTGCTCAGTTGCGCGCTGGCAGCGGCCGCCCTGTCCTTCATCACGCCCCAGTACGTCGGCAGCACGACCCTGCTGATCAAGGACAAGACGCCACCGGTCATGAGTTTCCAGCAGAACGCCGACTCCGGTGGCTCGACCACCACCGATTACTTGCAGACGCAACAGGCATTGCTGCAATCGCGGGACCTCGCCGAGCGCGCGGTGAATAAGCTTGGCCTGACCACCAACCCGATCACCGACCCGCGTCAGCAACCACTATCATGGTTCACGCCACGCCAATGGCTGGCCGACTTCAATCGCGGTCAGTGGCTGCCACGAATGGATTTCCTGCCACCGCCCAAGCCCGCGCCGACCGAAGAGGACGTCTTCAACGAGGTCACCCAGAACCTGATGCTGCACACCAGCGTCAAGTTTGTCGGCAAGAGCCAGTTGATCGAAATTGAAGTCGAGCTGCCCGACCCTGCGCTCGCAGCCGCCACCGCCAATGCACTGGCCCAGGGCTTTATCGACAGCCAGCAGGACACCAGCCTCAAGTCCTCGCAAAACAACACCAGCTGGATGAACACCCGCCTGGTCGAACTGCGCAATAACCTGCGCACCGCGGAAAACAAACTGCAGGGCTATCGCGAGGAACAGGGCCTGGTGGACGTCGATGGAGTCGCCACCATCAGCGCCAACGAGTTGCAGATGACCGGCAACCGGATGATCGATGCGCGGCGCAACCGTGCCGAAGCCGAAAGTCAGTTCCGCCAGGCGCAGTCCCTGAGCAATGGCGATCTCAGCCGACTGTCCAGTGTGCCAGCGGTGCTGAGCAACCCGTTGATCCAGCAATTCCAGGCCGACCTGGCCAAAGCGCAAGCCAAGGTCGAAGAGCTGTCCGGGCGTTATGGGGCCAAACACCCGGCACTGGTGTCTGCCCAGACCGAATTGCGTACCGCCGCCAGCAGCTTGCGCCTGCAAGTGCAGCAAGTGGTCGCCGGCATCGAGCGCCAATACCAGCTCGCGGTCGCCAGCGAAAGCGCGTTGCGCCAATCCTTCAACACCAACAAGGCACAGATCCAGGACATCTCGCGCAAGGAATTCCAGCTGCGCGAATATCAACGGGAAGTCGACAGCACCCGTGCGCTTTACGAAACCTTCGTCACACGGTTGAAGGAAACCGCCGCCACCTCCGACATGGATTCGGCCAAGGCGCGGATCGTCGACACCGCGATTGCGCCGACGGAAGCGAGCAAACCGCGCAAAACCCTGATCATCGCGATTGTGGCGCTGGTGGCCGCCGTCATCGGGATTGCGCTGGCCTTTTTGCTGGAAACCCTGAGCAACACGTTCAAAAGCGATGAAACCATCGAAAGCACCCTCGGCGTGCCGCTGCTCAGCGTCGTGCCGTTGGTGATGAAGAAAAGCCGTCGGCAACTGGCCCGCTTGTTCGAAGACAACGACAACCCGCGATTCAGCGAAACCATCCGCAACCTGCGCACCTGGCTCATGCTGCAAAACACCGAGGCGCCCACGCAGGTGGTGTTGGTCACTTCATCGGTGGCCGGTGAAGGTAAAAGCACCATCGCCAACAACCTCGCCTGCTCACTCACTTCACTGGAGCGGGTGCTGTTGATCGATGCTGACATGCGTCAACCAACACTGTCGTTGAACTTCGATTTCCCGCCGGAAAACCCGGGCCTGGCGAACGTGATCGCGGGCACCGCTCGACTCGAAGACTGCATCCGCACGGTGGGCAATCTGGACATGTTGCCGGCCGGCAGCCTGGCGCTCTCCCCGCTTGATCCGTTCGACGCCCCTCGCCTGCCTTCGGCCCAGGAACCCTACGGCTCGGCGCACCGGCCACCGGCGCAGGACCTGCTGAGTTCGCCGCGTCTGGGGCGCATGTTGCAGGCGCTCAAGGGTCGCTACCAGCACATCATCATCGACTCGCCACCGGCGGAAATGGTCAGCGACGCCCTGCTGCTGGCCAAACATGCGGACTCGGTCATCTACGTGGTGAAGGCCGAAAGCACCCCTGTCGCGCAGGTGCAGAAAGGCCTCGCGGTACTCCAGCAAAGCCAGGCCCCGGTGTTCGGCGTAGTGCTCAACCAGGTCGATCTGCGCAAGGCGCGAAAATACGGCTACAGCCATTCGCGCTCCTTCTACGACTACGACTTCGCCCCTCGCTAGCACTTACCTGCCTGAAACAGCCTTGATGGCGACAGCGCTCGCGCGCTCGCCACCGGGGGTCGTTCGTTCTTTTTTTGTGAGGTCGAGTCGATGACGCCGCTAAATACCGTGCAGATGACCCACCGCCGGGGCCTGACATTCTGGGGGCAATGGCTGTGCGCAATGACCCTGGTCAACCTGTTGCTGCTCCTGCTGGTGCAATGGCGGGTCGGCAGCCTGCCCAGTGAGTACCGGGTGCTGATGATCCTGACCATTCTGGGATCGGTGCCGACTTACAGCCTGATGCAGGTCTTCCACAAGCGCCACGGCCTGTTGGTGGGGCTGAGTCGGCTGCTCGCCGGGTGGCTGATTTTGCTGGCGGCGCTGAGCACTGTCGGCTTTGTCACGCAAACCAGTGCGGTGTTTTCGCGGCAGGTGATGCTGGTCTGGGCGATCGCGGGATTTGTGGTGCAGATGTGCAGCTTCCTGCCGCTGCATTTTGCCGTGCGACTGCACACCCGCCTGAGCCGCAACGACCGCCGCTCGGTGATCATCGGCACCTGTTCGACGGCGCATGAGCTGGCGAAAAAACTCATCCAGCCCGACCGCACGTTGTTGCTGGGTTTCATCAGCGCCACGCCCATGGCCCGCCCGGCGCCCAGCATCCTGCCGCTGCTGGGGCACGTCGACGACATCCGCGAGATCATCACTCGCCTCGAAGCGCGTCGGGTCTACATCGTCTTGCCGATGGCCGACGCCGCCACCATCGAAGCGCTGTACATCGATTTGCTCGACATGAACGTCGACGTGGTCTGGATTCCTGATTTCGGCAGCATGGTGCTGCTCAACCATTCGATCTCGGAAATCGAGCGGATGCCGGCGATCTACCTCAACGAAAGCCTGATCACCTCCCATCCCGGCAGCCTGTTCTGCAAGGACTTGTTCGAACGCAGCCTCGCGGCCATGGCGCTGATGGTGCTCAGTCCGCTGCTGATAGGCGTGGCGATTGCCGTGAAATGTTCGTCGCCGGGACCGGTGTTGTTCAAGCAGAACCGCCACGGCTGCGACGGCGAAGTGATCAAGGTCTGGAAGTTTCGCTCGATGCGCGTCCACGACGATCAACAGGTGCGCCAGGCCACCCGCGAAGATGATCGCGTCACGCCACTGGGGCGCTTCCTGCGCCGCAGCTCCATCGATGAACTGCCGCAACTGTTCAACGTGTTGTTCGGGCAGATGGCACTGGTCGGTCCCCGCCCGCATGCCGTCACTCACAACATCTATTACACCGGCAAGGTCCGCGCCTACATGGCCCGCCATCGCCTCAAGCCCGGAATTACCGGGCTGGCGCAGGTCACCGGGCACCGCGGCGAAACCGAAACCGTGGAAAAAATGCAGCTGCGGGTCGCCCAGGACCTGAACTACATCAACCAATGGTCGCTGTGGCTCGACATCAAGATCCTGCTCAAGACCCCCCTCTCCCTGTTCTCCAAAAACATCTACTGAGCGCGTGCCCGGTTCCCGGGCCGACAGCACTACCTGGCGAGGTTTACCCATGAATGTGAGCGTATTCGGCATCGGCTATGTGGGACTGGTTCAAGGCGCCGCGTTGGCGCAGGTGGGGCACGATGTGCTGTGCGTGGATGTTGACGCCGCCAAGGTGCAAGCGCTCGAAGGCGGTACGCTGCCGATCTATGAGCCGGGGCTTGAGACGCTGGTGCGGGACAACCACCAGAGCGGTCGCCTGCGATTCGGCACCGACCTGGGTGACGCGGTGCGCCATGGCGACGTGCTGCTGATCGCCGTGGGCACGCCGCCCGACGAAGACGGCTCGGCGGACCTGCGACACGTGCTGAGCGTGGCGCGCACCATCGGCCTGAACCTGCAGCGTCACGTGATCGTCGTCGACAAGTCCACCGTGCCGGTTGGTACCGCAGACCTGGTGCGCGAGTGCATTGCCCAGGCTCTGCACGAAAACGAGCGCAACGATCTGACGTTCGATGTGGTGTCCAATCCCGAATTTCTCAAGGAAGGCTGCGCGGTCGACGACTGCATGCGCCCCGACCGGATCATCATCGGCACCGACAGCCCGCGTGCCGAAGAGGTGATGCGCGAGTTGTACGAGCCGTTCAACCGGAATCGCGAAAAGATCATCGTCATGGACGTGCGCAGCGCCGAGCTGACCAAGTACGCCGCCAACTGCATGCTCGCGACCAAGATCAGCTTCATGAACGAGATGGCCAATCTAGCCGAGAAACTCGGGGCCGACATCGAAATGGTTCGCCACGGCATCGGCTCCGATCCGCGCATCGGGTATCAGTTCATCTACCCCGGCATCGGCTACGGCGGCTCGTGTTTCCCCAAGGACGTGAAGGCGCTGATCCACACCGCCGAAGGGGTCGACATCGACGCGCGGCTGTTGAAAGCGGTCGACTCGCGCAACAACGAACAAAAAACCACGCTGTTTCGCAAGATCTTCGATCACTTCAACGGCGCGCTGCAGGGCAAGACCTTCGCGCTGTGGGGCCTGAGCTTCAAACCCGACACCGATGACATCCGCGAGGCGCCGAGCCGCGTGCTGATGGAAGCCCTGTGGCGCTCAGGCGCCACCGTCCAGGCCTATGACCCCAAGGCCATGGAGGAAGCCCAGCGCCTATACGGTGCCCGCGATGACTTTACCCTCGCCGGCACCAAGGAAGCGGCCCTGAGAAATGCCGACGCGCTGGTCATCGTCACCGAGTGGACATTGTTTCGCGCCCCGGACTTCGACCTGATCAAGCGCCAACTCAAGCAGCCGCTGATTTTCGACGGGCGCAACCTGTTCGAACCGCAGCGCTTGAGCAAGCGCGGCTTCACCTATGTCTCGGTGGGCCGGCAGACCCAGCCGGCGCTGGAAGCGGGAGACGCATCATGATCCGGCTCGCCCTGATGGACCATTACGAGCCGAATCTGCTGCTGGGCAACCGCGCATTTTCCTTCATGAATTTTGCCTCACTCGGCAGTTTCATCCGCCAGCCGCCGCCCTCCGTCACCTACTTCTGCGATGGCATGCTGATGTCGGGATTCATGTCGCGGGTGACCGGCAAACCCGTGGAGCGGGTCAGTTTCGATTTCACCTCGATCGCCGACCCGGTGTTGCGCGATGCCGAACAGCGGCACTTGCGGCTGTACATCGTCGGCGCCACGCAAGCAGAGCTGGACGCGTTCATCGCCAAGCTGCGCGTGCGTTACCCGCAGTTGATTATTGCCGGCGCCCACAACGGCTATTTCAACCAGGCGCAAGCCTCGGACATTCACGCGGACATCCGCACCAGCGGGGCGAATCTGCTGCTGGTGGGACTCGGCGCCGGCCTGCAGGAACGCTTCATGCTCGATGCGATGAATGCAGGCTTCGACGGCGTGGCCTTCACCTGTGGCGGTTTCATCCGCCAGGAAGCCACCGCCACCGGCAGCTACTACCCCCCCGCCATCAACCGCCTGCACCTGCGCGCGTTCTATCGCATGTACCGCGAGCCGCACACCATCAAGCGCTACTTGCTCGATTACCCCAGTAACTTCCTGCAGCTGGCCGACATGCTCGTTCGGCACAAAGTCGCGATCGATATCACTGCGCCCTGAGCGCCGGGAGTGACCATGCATATCCTCTTTACGCTCAAGGATTTCAAGACCGGTGGTGGCGTCGAGTGCGTGCAGCAGCGGCTCGCCGGACAATTTATCAAGGACGGCCGCCGGGTCAGTTTCTTCGTGATGAACGGCGAACGACCAGACAACGACGTAGTGCCGACGACTGCCGGCGGTGGCAGTGGTATCACCGGCCTGCTGCGCTCAGTGGTGCTGCTGCGCCGGTTGATCGTGCGCGAAAACGTGACGCACCTGATCGGCGCCAAGGAGCAAGCCAATCTCTGCACCTGGCTGGCCACCTTGGGCACGCCGTGCAAGGTCATCTACACCCGGCACACCGCACTCGATTGTACCGAACAACAGACCGGGGTCCGCAGCCTGCGCCTGTTGTACGCGCTGTACCTGTGCGGCAGCGGCAAAGTGGTGGCGGTTTCGCTCGGTCTGCGCCAGGCGCTGACCGGCCTGATGCCCTGGGGGCGGCGAAGGATTCGTTATTGCCCGAATGCGGTGGTCACCGAGCAGTTGCTCAGCGCAGCGCAAGCGCCACTGCCCGCTGATGTACCGGCGCGATTCTGGCTGGGCGTCGGTCGGCTGGTGGAATTGAAAGGCTTCCATTTGCTGCTGGAGGCTTATGCGCTGACGGCACGCCAGGCCGCAGTGCCGTATCTGGTCATCGCCGGGGATGGTCCGTTGCGTGGCGAACTGGAAGATCAGGCGCGACGGCTGGGCATCGAGCGCCAGGTCCATTTCACCGGCCACTTGAGCAATCCTTACCCGCTGATCCGCCAGGCGCGCCTGCTGATTCTGAGTTCGTTGCATGAAGGCATGCCGACCGTGCTGGTCGAAGCCCTTGCCCTCGGCACGCCGGTGCTGGCTACCGATTGCCCGAGCGGTCCGCGGGAGCTGCTCGATCACGGTCGCGTCGGGCAACTGGTGCGGGTCAACGATGTGCCCGCGCTGGCACAGGCAATGCTGCAAAGCCTGAAGTCCGACAAATCCACCGCCGGTGAAGCGGTCGCGGACGCGGTGCGTCCCTACACCAGCCACCACGCCGCGCAGGCTTACTACCAGGTGTGGAATCAATGAAAAAACTGCTGATCATTCTTCAGGATCTCAGCGCGGGCGGCGCCGAGAAAATGATGGCGAGGCTGGCGGGGGCGCTGGTCGAGGCCGGCAATGACGTGACCTTGCTGATGCTCACCGGCGGGGGCGTGAACCTGGCGGGACTCGATCCGCGGGTCAAACAGGTGTCGCTGCACAGCCCACGCAGCGTCGCCGCCATCCCGGCGCTGACTCGATTCCTGCGGCGCAATCGCTTCGATGCGCAACTGGCCGCCCTCACCCACGTCAACGTGATTGCGATTGCCGCCGGCGTGCTCTCGGGCACTCTGGCGCGACTGCACGTCAGCGAGCGCAATGCGTTTTCCCGGGACAAACACGTCAACCCGGCGCTGCAGGTGCGGCTGGCCTACCTGTTTGCCCCGCTGTTGTACCGGTTGATTCCCAACCCGGTGATCTGCGTGTCGCGCGGTGTGGCCCAGGATCTGGTCGATACCACCCTGGCCCGTACGCGGGACGTGACCACCGCCGACAACCCGGTGCTCGACAATGACTTTCGCGACCGGCCACCGGGGCCCGCAACCCATCCCTGGCTGCTGGACAAATCCAGTCCGGTGATCGTCGCAGTCGGCCGGCTGGCCCGGCAAAAAGGCTTTGATACCTTGCTGGATGCCTTCGCCCGACTGCCAGACCACAACAGCCGGCTGATCATTTTCGGCGAAGGCTCATTGCGGGCCGAACTGCTGGCGCAAGCCAACACCCTCGGGATCGCCGAGCGTTTCGACTTGCCAGGGTATGCCAGCGATGCGTTGGCGCAGATCGGCTCGGCGGATTGTTTTGTCCTGTCGTCGCGCTTCGAGGGCAGCCCGAACGCGCTGGTCGAGGCACTCTCCACCGGCACGCCAGTGGTCTCGACGCGCTGCCCTTACGGGCCACAAGAGATTCTCGCCGAGGGCAGCGTCGCGCCTCTGGTCAATGTCGATGATCCCTCAGCCCTCGCCCAGGCCATCAGCCTGGAGCTGGCGCTGCCCCGGGACCTGAACCGTCAGCGGCGCATCGATGCCGCTGCGCGCTTTGTCAGTGGGCGCGCGGTTAAAACCTACCTGACGGCGTTGCTGGGGAGTCCATCGTTATGAGCAAACTGCTGGTGCGCTATGCCACGTTGCGAGACGCCTTCGCCCTGTTCGGCGTGCTGTTCTACTTCCAGATCATCGCGTTTTTTCTCGGGATGGGCAGCGCAGCGAGTCTGGACGATGCGCAGAAAGACCTCGAAGGTAACGTCGCCAACCAGGTCTGCGGTTTGATCACGCTGTTGGTGCCGCTGTTCTTCTTTATCCGCAACAAGGTGTTCCTGAGCAAAAGTTTCTACCGCCAAAACGTTTTTCTGCTGGCATTCCTGGTCTGTGTGGCGGCCTCAATCGGTACGTCCGACGACCCGTCCCTGAGCTTGAAACGCTTCGTCGCGATGATCAGCGTGGTGTTTTTTGCAGGCTTCATCGCTTACAACTACAGTCTGGAAAAAATCGCCTTCATCCTCGGCAGCGTGATTGGCGCCGCGGCGCTCGTGGGCCTGATCTTCGCAGTGATCCGGCCCGACATCGCCTTTATCAGCGGCGGCATTCGTGACGGCGCGTTCAAGGGTATTTTTCCAGAAAAGAACGGTGGCGCCCGAATTAACGCCATCGCCGTTCTGTTATTGCTGCCGATGATCCGCCAACGCAACCCGGTAGCCATCGTGTACGCCGCGTTTTGTCTGATCGCTATCGGGCTGGCGCAGTCCGCCACCGGGATCGCGCTGATCGTGGCCGGCACCGCGAGCTACTGGTATTTCCTCACGCTGATCCGCTTGCGCATCAACCGTTCACTGACGGCATTCTTTGCCGCAACCGTGGTGTATGGCCTGATCTGCCTGTTTCTGTACGGCAACTACACACTGTTGCTGGATCTCGTCGGCCGTGACCCGTCACTCACCGACCGCACCCTGATCTGGGAGCTGCTCGGACCGCTGATCGATGATCGATTCCTCAACGGCTACGGCTTCGGCACGTTCTGGAGCAGTCCTGATGCGACCGGGTTCATCAACCGCTGGGGCTACATCGGCAACGCCCACAGCGGTTATGTCGAGACGTTGCTCAATGGCGGACTGATTCAGCTGATCGCCCTGATCCTGCTGTTCGCCGAAGCGCTGACCAAGCAATACCGGGCGATCACTGCCGACCGGTCCGCGCGTTATCACGCCTGCGCCCTGGTGATCATCGGGTTGTTTGCGGTCACCAACTACGTGGCCTACGTGATCCCCAACTATCGCTCGGCGGAGTTCCTGGTGTTCTGCGTCCTCACGCTCTCGTTCCGCCAGCACAGCATCAAATGCCCGGCGCCGCTCGCGCGCTCGAATGCTCATGCCGCTTCGCGCAAGCGTGCAATGCCCAAGGAGTACACATCATGTTGAACGGCTCTCTTCCAACGTCAGGATCGGTGTGCGTCGTCATCCCGATGTACAACGCTGCTGCCAGCATCGGCCCGGCACTCGAATCTCTGAGCAAGCAAACTCGACGTCCGGAGAAGGTGATCGTCATCGACGATGGCTCCAGCGACCAGGGCCCGCAGATCGTCAGGGATTTCGCCGCGCCTTTTGCGCTGGTCCTCCTGCAACAGGCCAATCAGGGCCCCGCCGCCGCCCGCAATCAGGGCGTATTCAGCGCCACCGAGACGTTTATTGCGTTCCTCGATGCCGATGACCAATGGCACCCGGAAAAACTGGAAAAACAACTCGCTCTGTACGAGCAGCTCACGCGTGCAGGACGCCAGGTCGGGCTGATCGATTGCTACCAGGTGAGTGAGTACAGCGACGGAACCCGACAGCTGGAGGAGCGGTGCAAGGGCGGCGATCATTTTGCTGATTTCATGCACGAAAACGTGATCAACGGCACGTCCGGCGTGCTGGTGTTGCGCGAAGCGATCGTCGCGCTGGGCGGGTTCGATCAGACCCTGCGTTATGCCGAGGACCGGTTGCTGTGGACGCGAATCGCCGAGCAGTGGGAAATCCACACAGTTCCCGAGCTCTTGCACCGGCGCGGCGTCAACAGCGGCAACATCACCGCCCAGCCGCGCAAGTACTACCCGCACAAAGTCCACTTCATCGAGCTGTATCTCGCCCGCTACGGCGCGCACATGAGCAAGCAGCAGCGCATTGATTTCGTGCTGGCGAACCACGCCGACTTTCTCAGCGCGTTTTCCCGGCGCGGTGACCACACGCATGTGATCAATGTGTTCCGCAACATGCTGGACCACTCGTGGCAGACGCTGATTTTCTCCCGCGGCAAACCAACCCTGCGCTACGTCTACGCCTTGGCGAAGACGCTGCGCAGGACCGCATGAATCAGGGGGCCTCCCATGGCTAACCGGCGACTGACCACCTTGATCTGGATCTTTACCGAGAAATTCGGCCTGATTTTCCTGTCGATGATTACCTTTGTCGTGTATGCCCATCTGCTCACGCCGACCGAATTGGGCATCGGCACGATCATCATCGCCATCGTCGAAGTGGTCGGCATTCTCTACTCGTCGGTGCTGGAGGACCCGCTGGTCAGGCTCGAACGCCTGGAGGACAGACACATCAGCACCGCGTTCTGGTTTTCGGTGCTGATCAGCCTGGCGTCGATCCTGGTGATCACGCTGGGCGCGATGCTTTACACACCCTCGCCAGCGCTGCAATGGATGACGGCCATCGCGTCGGTGAAGATTCTGTTCACCATGATGGCGCGGGTCTACGTCGCGCAGATGCGCCGCAGCGGCAACTTCAAGCAGCTCGCCTCCCGCACGCTGCTGGGCAAAGTCGCCGGGGGCAGCGCCGGTATTGCCGTAGCGCTGCTGGGGTTCGGCCCGTGGGCGGTGATTGCCCAAGCGCTGATCATGGACCTGGTGTCGCTGGTGGTGTTGATGCTCGCAGATCGGCGGCGCATTCCGTTCGCCATCGACCGGCCGCTGTTGCTCGATCTGCTGCGTACCGGTACGCCGGTGGCGATCAACGTCATGAGCTCGCAAACCCTGCAACGCGGGGTGAACGTGGTGCTGGGCATCACCGCCGGCGCCCACGCCGTCGGCATGTTCAACCTGGCGATGCGCATCATCGACCTGCCGCGCTCCGCCATCTACAACGGCCTGATGAGCTATGCGCTGCCGGCTTTTGCGCGGCGCAGCGCCGAACCGTCACGGCTGGTCGGGCTGATCGGTGACACCACGGCCCTCAGCGGCTTTGTGCTGACGCCGTTGTTTGTCGGCATCGCGCTGACCGCCGAGGACATCATCCTGTTGATCTTCGGCGCCAAATGGGTCGACGCCATCGGGCTCCTGCAAGTGCTGGCCTGCACCGCCGCGCTGGGCAATCTGGCCCTGTATGCAACCACGGCGCTGGTGGCGGTGAATCGCACGGTCCTGACGCTCAAGGCCGAAGTACTCACCACCGTCCTGGCGCTGGCGCTGGTGTATGCCCTCGGACCCGTCTATGGCGGCATGGCGGCGGCGGTTGCGCTGCTGATCCGAATGATCGCGATCACCCCGTTGCAGGTGATCGGGCTGAACACGGCGATCGGTTATGGCTGGCGCACGTTCTTCCAATCCGCCTATCGCAGCGTGATCGCCACGCTAGTGATGGTCGCCGTCGTGTCTTGGGTGTCGCGCCATTCGGGCTTGTCGGGCTACCTGCACCTGGCCGCCGATATCGTCGCCGGCGGGCTGACCTATGCCTTTGCCTACAGCGTGTTGCACCCGCGCTGGCCGCATGAATTCAAGTTGGTGTTCACCACTCGGTGATCGCCGTTGTCTCTCTGGAGCACATCGTCATGGGCAAAACTACGCTGATCACCGGGGGGGCCGGCTACATCGGTTCCCATACCGTGTTGCAACTGGTGGAGGCAGGCCACCGGGTGCTGGTGCTGGATAACCTGAGCAACAGCAGTGTTGAATCGATCACCCGCCTGGAGTCACTCAGCGGCAAGCGGATCGAATTCATCGAAGGCGACATCCTCGATTGGCGACTGCTCGACACGATTTTCAGCGACTACGACATCGACGCCGTGGTGCATTTCGCCGGACTCAAGGCGGTGGCGCAAAGCGTGCGTAAACCCATGGACTATTACGCCAACAACGTCGTCGGCACCCTCACGCTGTGCCAGGCGATGGCGCGTGCGCAGGTGTTCAACCTGGTGTTCAGTTCTTCGGCGACGGTCTATGGTGAGCCAGCGTGCACGCCCATTGGCGAAGACCTGGGCACCGGCAAACCGGCCAGTCCCTATGGCCGCTCGAAATTAGTCACCGAAGAGTTGCTGACCGACCTTACGCAGTCCGATCCACGCTGGAACATTGCCCTGCTGCGTTACTTCAACCCCATCGGTGCACACGAGAGCGGATTGATCGGCGAGGCGCCCAACGGTTTGCCGAATAACCTGTTGCCTTGCCTGACTCAGGTGGCAACCGGGCGGACCGCTGAACTGATGGTGTACGGCAACGATTACCCGACCATCGACGGCACCTGTGTGCGCGATTACATCCATGTGGTCGACCTGGCCGAAGGTCACCTCAAGGCCCTCGAGCGCCTGCATGGCGACCACGGCATCCACATCTGGAACCTGGGCACCGGCATCGGCTACAGCGTGCTGCAACTGATCCGCGGCTTCGAAGACGTCACCGGGATCAGCATTCCTTTGCGCTTCGCGCCCAGGCGTGCCGGTGATGTGGCGCAGTGCTGGGCCGATGCGAGCAAGGCCAGCCGCGAATTGGGTTGGAGCGCGCAACGCAGTCTGGGGCAAATGCTCACGGACAGCTGGCGCTGGCAATCGAACAACCCGGACGGCTATCAGCCTCACGCCGCGCCGACGCTGGCCTATGCCGTCAAATAACGCTGTCTGATTCGGGGAAGGACTTGCGCATGTTCAGGCAATGGCTACTGACGGTTTTATGGCTCATATGGAGTGCGAATGTGCAGGCGTCTTCCGACCTGCCTGTCACCGGCGGACTGGTGCTGTGGCTGGATGGCGCCGATCCGACGCACATGAGCCTGGATCCACAGAATCGGGTATCGCGCTGGCAGGACAAATCCGGGCACAGCCATGATGTGAGCCTTGATGATCCGACTGCCGCTGCCCTGCCCTTGCGCGTCGAGAACGCCATCAATGGTCGCTCTGTGCTGCGGTTCAACGGTGCATCGGCGTTCACCGGCAAGGCAATCCGCACCGCGAAAGGACCGGTGACGGTGTTTGTGGTCTCCCGTCGCTTGCCGGAACAGGCGGGTGGCAAGGCCTGGCAACGCTTGTTCAGCTCCCGCCCGCAACTGGCCGACAACGACAACGTGGCGCCCAACTTCGGTCTCAGCGTCCAGGCGACCGGGGCCTATGCGCCGACCGTAGCGTTCCTGGAAACCACCAACGTGCCCATCGGCCCGTTCGCCGTGGCGCGTAACGTGGTGGGCAGCTCGGAAATCCTGCGCGGCGACATTGCTGAAGTGCTGGTCTACGATCGGCTGCTCGCCTCTCAGGCAGAACGTCAGCAGGTAGCGGATTACCTCAGCGAAAAGTGGGCGGTGACGCTGCCGCCTTCTTCCACCGCCTGGACCCGCACCGGCCCGCTAGGCCCGACGCCCGCGCGAAGCAACGTCAACCTGCCGTTATCCGACCAGGCGAACGCGGGCAAATGGGTGCTGGATGCCCGTCTGTCCGACGAGTTCAACGGCAACGTCATCGACGCCAACCGTTGGCACGTCAACGACGCCACCGGCACTGACTCGCTCGGACGCAAACCGGCGCTGTTTCTCCCGGAGAACGCCAAGGTCGCCAATGGCAACCTGAACATCACTTTTCGCAAGCAGTCGTTGCCCGAGAAGTACGTGCGCCTGGGCTACAAGGACTACAGCTCGGCGATGGTGCGCACCATCGAACGCGGGTTTTATGGCTACTACGAAGCCCGCGCCAAACCCATGAGCTCCGCGGGCTCCAGCGCTTTCTGGCTGGCCTGGACCGGACTGCCGGACAACGCCACCGAAATCGATATCTTCGAAATCGGCGGCAAGACCCTCAATGGCAAATTCGACGTCATGTACAACATGAACGCGCATGTCTGGGCCACGCCACAGAGCAACGAACACCTGAGCGAAGGCAGTACCTGGACTGCGCCTTGGCGACTGGCCAACACCTTTCATGTCTACGGCTTCGACTGGCGAGCCGACACCCTGCGCTGGTACGTCGATGGGGTGTTGGTCCGGGAAGCGAAAAACACTCACTGGTTCTTCCCGATGCAGGTCGTGTTTGACAGCGAGGCGATGTGGGACTGGTTCGGTGTGGTGAATGACGCAGATCTGCCCTCCACGTTCCGTATCGACTACGTCAAGGTCTGGACCCGCTGAACACGGGATGCCGACCGACATCTGCCCGTCACACCGAATCCACGCTGACACACACCAAATCATTGAATGCATCAAAATCCAGCGGTCGGCTCAGGTAATAACCCTGCCCCTCATCACATGCCACGTCCTTGAGCAATTTCAGGTGCTCGGCGGTTTCAATGCCCTCCGCAGTCACCGTCAGCGACAATGCGCGGCCCAAGCCAACGATGGCGCGGATGATCGCCTTGTCATCCTCACTTTCATCCAGCCGGTTCAAGAAGCTGCGGTCGATCTTCAGGCCGTCGAATGGGAATGCGCGCAGGTAACTCAGCGAGGAATACCCGGTACCGAAGTCGTCCATGGAGATTCGCACGCCAAGGCGCTTGAGCGTGCGCATCACTTCAAGAGCGCCAGGGGCATCTTCGAGCATCACGCTTTCGGTGATCTCCAGCTCGACCCGAGCGGGGTCTATGCCGGAATCATTCAGGGCGTGTTGAATGCGCTCGACCAGATTGCCGCGCTTGAACTCGGTAGACGACAGGTTGACCGATACGAACAAATGCTCCGGCCACTGCACGGCGCAGTTGCACGCGGTGGCAAGCACCCAGTTGCTCAGGGACAGGATCAGCCCGGACTCTTCGGCGATGGGAATGAAGATATCCGGGGGCACCAGCCCACGCTCCGGATGCAGCCAGCGCACTAACGCTTCCGCACCGACCATTGTCCCGTCGGCGATCCGGTAGCGTGGTTGAAAATGCAATCTCAGCTCGCCGTGCTTGATTGCAAATCGCAGGTCATTCTCAAGGCGTCGACGTTCGATGATCCGGGCGTTCATGTCACCTGCGTAGAAGCGCCAGGTATTGCGGCCTGCGGCCTTGGCCTCATACAGTGCAATATCCGCATAGCGCAGCAGTTCGGCCGCCTCGCAGGCATCGTTGGGCGCCATGGCGATGCCGATACTGGCGCTGACAAACACTTCCTGCTCTTCCACCAGGATCGGCCCTTCGATGGATTCGATAAGTCGCTGACAGAGGGTTTCCACTTCGTCCTGAGAGCAGACATCGCTCAGGATCAGCACGAACTCGTCACCGCCCACCCGAGCCACCAGATCGCCGTTGCGTATGCAGTCGGCCAGGCGGCTCGACACTTCATTGAGTACAAAGTCGCCTGCCGCGTGCCCGAGCAAGTCATTGACCGGCTTGAAGCGATCCAGGTCCAGGCTGAGCATCACCAGCGGTTGCGCAACCGTCGGCACGGCCTTGAGCTTGCCGTCCAGGAACTCCTGCAAGCGCGTCCTGTTGGGTAATCCGGTCAACGCATCATGCTGCGAGAGAAACTCGATGCGTCGTCGGGCTTCAACTTCCTCGGTGACATCCGTTGCGGTACCGCGAAACCCCTGGCCCATCATATCGCGAGCGGACAGGCGCGTGATGCGCTGGCGCCCCTTGTTATCCACGAAATAGCACAGGATGCTGATTTCCGGACGGCGATTCGGGATGCTGAGCCACTGGCTCAACGTACCCAATTCAGTACTGAGCAGAGCATTCATCGGTTCGCCGATCCAGGCACTTCTGGAAAGACCGGTGACTGCCTCAAATCGGTCGGACAAATAGGTGAACCGCCAGCCGGTGTCTATTTCCCACACCCAGTCGGAGCTCGCCTCGACAACGTCGCGAAAGCGCGCTTCGCTCGTGGCTAGGGCATCCTGGCTGCTTTTGAGCGTCGCAAAACTTGCATCAAGTACCCTTGCGCCGGCGGTAGTGCGCCGCAGGATCGCCCAGGTCATCAGGCACACCAGCAGCGCCGCGAGACCGATCAATGGCAATCCCACTCCCAGCAAACGCACGCCTGGGGTGGCCGGACGCCAAATCAGGCGGCCCGCCGAACCGTCGTCGCCTAACGCAAGGACCGCCGCTGAGGGGACTTTATCCGGGGTGGCGACGCGCAGCTGATCGATGCCGAATTCTTCGCCCATCTTTGCCAGTTTGGCATCGGTAAACACATCGACGAAGATCAACACAGACGGTTGCTTGTCATCAGGCACCACGGTCGGATCAGTCCCCGGTGTGATCGCTGCAGCCGCAACCAGGGCCGGTACTCCGCCAATACTGATAAAAGTTGTAGCAGCGGTTTCGGTTTCCGCGCCTGCCCGGGCCGCCGCCACGATCCCCTCCAGGGACTGCTGCAGCCACTCGCCGGCTGCGACCGATTGCAGTTCACCCTTGATCACCGAATAAACAGTGTGATCGGCGGCGTCGACGACAAACAACCCCTGGAACCCAAAATCCGAATACAGTGTGGACCCGACGTTCTGGCGCACGAAGGCCCAGTCAGGATCCACCTCGGCATGCAGGTGCCTGTAGGCATCACCCCAGAACGCGTAGTCCTTCACGGTGGTGCGCAGTGACTTTTCCAGCGATTGCACCGCCTTGCGGGTGTAAAAGGCACTCTCGGCGCCTTCGGTGCGATCCAGGTCATGCGCAAGGTAAATAAGCGAGCCGCTGGCCAGGAAAAACACCCCGGCCAGCAGGCCGACAAACTTGAACAGCGAGCCACGAGCCAGCGCCACGCTTGAGCGATTGGTCGAAACGCAGGTGACATCAGGTAGTTCGTTCGGCATATATTCACGCTATTCGTTGAGGCAAACCCGCCGGATAAGAGGTTATCGGCGGGTGTCGACAAATAGTGAGTGTTTGGGATATTACCGTCTGTCCCACCCAAACGTTGGTCATGCCAAGCCTGTTGTAGGAGCGATGTGCCTCAGCACTAAAACCTGAACGCCACCCCCGTCGTCACGTTAAACGCATCCCCCGGGTAAAAATTCGCCGAGTCATTGCCCTTCGCGTCATAGGCGGTGTTCGCCGCCGTAGCATAACGTTCGTTAGTCAGGTTGCGCGCATCGAGGAACACCTCCCACTTCTTGCTCGGCGCTTCGTACCCCACCTTCGCCCCCCACACCGTGTACGACGGAGCGCTCAGGGTATTGGCGAAATCGACGTAATAACTGGAAGCAGCCCGGGCGTTGAGTTGTGCATAGAAACCACTGTCCTGCCGATATTGCAGTTCGGCCTGATAGACCTGGCGCGGCAGGCTCGGCAGCTGGTTGTCGCCGAAGGTTGGGTCGTCGCGGTAGTGGAAGTCGTTGAAGGTGTAGGCCTGGCGCAGGGTGACCGAGTCGCCATTGCGCCCTTCCCATAGCAGCGCGTTGAGGCCCGCTTCGATTCCCTGGTGAATGGTTTTGCTGCCATTGGAGGTCGCGACCAGTTGATCCTGGGTGGCCGTTGCCTGGCGCACGACCACTGACAGCAGCTCTTTCTGAATCCAGGAGCGATAAACCGTCAGGCTGCCGTCGAAGATGCCATGGCCGCCGCGGATGCCGAACTCAGCGGTGTTGCCCTTCTGCGGTCGCACGTCGCGGATGTACGGGGTACCGGTGCTGCCCAACTGCCAGGTGACGGGCGGATCGATCGAGCGGCTGACGTTGCCGAAAAGTTCGAATTCCGGGGTCAACTGATAGCGCAGGCCGATGCGCGGTGCGATGTCGTGTTCGTTGTATTCGACGCCATTGGGAAAGGCACTGGTGTTGGTGCCGGTGGTGTACTCGATTTGCGCCTTGCGCTTGATATCGATAAACGACAGGCCGGTGGAGAGCCAGGTGCGCTCGCCGAATTGCAGTTCGTTGCCCAGGGAAAACACGGTGTCGCGCGAACCAGTGTAATTGGTTTCCTGCAGCTTGGTGCCGGTGCCCTTGGCATGGGATTTCACGTCTGCCAGGTACGCGCGGGTATTGCTGAAGGTCACGGTGCTGTCACTGGGCAAGCCGAGGAAGGTATCGCCGGTACGCAGGTAGCGCAGGGTAAGGCTGATGTCCTTGGAGCGCCAGTCCTGGGGTGTGGCGGAGTAGCGCCAGCCGTTGTACAACGGATAGTCGTTGTAGCCCACCCCGACTTCCAGCTTGGCATTATCGTCGAAGGTGTAGGTGGTCTTGTTGCCCAGCAGGGTCGAGCCGTCCTTGCGTCGACCAGTTGGCACGTTGTTGCTTTTGGGGTCGTGCTTAAGCTGGTACTTGGTCAGGGTATTGCCTTGGGTAAGCGTCTCTTCGCGATAGCGCAGGAAAAATCGAGTCTCCAGCTTGGGGTTGAACACATGATTGAAGTTGGCCACGAGACCCTGCCCTTCGTTGGGCGTGTTGTCCTGATATCCGTCGCGCTCGTTGTGCAGCACACTCACGTAGTAATCGCTGTTATCGACCACCCCGCCGGTGCTTAGCTGCTGTTTGCGATAGCCGAAGCTGCCGACTTCGAAGCGCGCGTAATTGCCCGGGTCGGTGCGACCGGTCTTGCTGACAAAGTTGATCGCGCCGCCCAGGGACAGGGCGGAATAGTTGAACGCGTTGGCACCGTACAGTACCTCGGTGTGATCCACTGAGGCCATGTCGAGCATGTCTTCCTGGGTGCCGCCTGGCCCGGTCAGTGGCAAGCCGTCAAAGAGGAATTTGATCCCCAGCACGTAGCCTTGATAGAAAGTATTGAGGCCCGAGCCGCGGATTGAAATCTTGTTGGCGCCGGAGCCGCTGGTGGCCTGGGCAAAGACGCCGGGCTGCAGCGCCAGCACGTCCTCGGCGTTGGCTGCCCGGCCGCGTTCGATCTCGCGATTGTCGATCACAGCCGTTTGCCCGGCTACTTTTTTCAGCTCCTTTTCGGCCTTCTGCACCTCGGTGGCCTGGGCGCCGTTGACCACTACGGTGGCCAGTGTCGGGTCGCTGGCCGCGGCAACGCCAACCCCCTGGAACAACATGCAAACCAGACCCAGGCTGGACGCCGCCGTTAATGAGTCCAGCCGCCGAGCGCGCGCTTCAAGTTGTTGCTGCATTGATAGATACCCTTAGCCTGATAATGGTTTGGAGCATCTATTCGTATAGTCGCGCTCGCACCTGATCTTTGCAGACTTCGTGCCAGGCTAAATGCCAGTAAAAATCGGCAAATACGCGTCTTGAACCCTATCTATCGAGACACATTGACCAAGCACTGTTGCGCGCCGAACAGTCAGGCCAGCGCCTCATCAGAAGTGGTGCTGAATTGCCGGCTCCACAGGCGGAAATACTGCCCGCCCTGACGCAGCAGTTCCTCGTGGCTGCCGTCCTCGATCACCCGACCCTTGTCGAACACCAGGATGCGATCCAGGTGCGCCACGGTCGATAGCCGATGCGCGACCACCAGCACCGTCTTGTCCTCCATGATCTCGTCGAGCTTGTCCTGGATGAAGCGCTCGGTGATCGAATCGAGGCTCGACGTCGCTTCGTCCATTACCAGGATCGGCGCGTTTTTCAGCAGCACCCGGGCAATCGCGATGCGCTGGCGCTGACCACCGGACAACTTGACGCCGCGCTCGCCCACCAGCGACTCATAACCGTCCTCCATGCTATCGATGAACTCACTGGCGCCAGCACGATGAATCGCCTCGGCCACCTCATCCATCGAGGCATCCAGGCGCCCGTAATGAATGTTTTCGCGAATGCTGCGATGGAACAGCCCGGGCTCCTGGGGAATCAGGCCGATTTGCTGGTGCAGGGAATGCTGCGTGGCGTCGCGCACGTCGACTCCGTCGATCAGCACCGCGCCCTGCTGCACGTCGTACAGGCGCAACAACAGATTGAGCAGAGTGGATTTTCCAGAACCCGAAGAACCCACCAGCCCGACCTTCTGCCCTGCCGGGATGACGATGTTGAGGCGCTGGAAAATCGGCTGGTCGGAACCGTAATTGAAGCCGACGTCACGAAACTCGATATCGCCGCGCCTGACCTGCAGAGCAGTCGCACCAGGCCGGTCGATGACCTCGTGGGGACGAATCAGCGTGCGCACGCCATTG